>NZ_JAELXV010000010.1 GCF_016427535.1 Hymenobacter sp. BT559
CGGGTGGACTGGTCATGGATGGGCGGGTCTAGTGCGGGTAGCTCCGCACTGGCGGCCACGTGGTGGACAAATTGCCACAGCTCCAGCGGGGCCAGCGCCACTTGGTCGCCCGTGAACCAGAGGTCGGGGCGAAATTCATCCAGGGCGCGGGCCAGGACAGGGGCCCGGGCGCGTTCCGGCAGGGTCGGAAAGTGGTGGACTAAGCGCGCTTGCAGGTAGTGCAGCACCTGGGCGCGTTGCGCAGCCGTCGCCTGCCGGTAGGGCAGGGGGGAGGCAGTGGGGGAAAGCATAAATAGGAAGTAGTAAAAGGACAGACGGGGGCCAGCCACTGGGGAGCCAGCCGCGGAGCAGTATTCGCTGAAGTAAGGGAGCCGTTATGGCAGTACCGCGCCAGCGGCCGGGGCAGGGCGCTCGCGCAGCCGCTCATCTGCCAACCAGGTAAGCAGGAGTTGCTGGGCTTCGGCTCGCAGGGCTTGGCGGCGCTCGCGCAGAACCTCCCGGAGTGTGTCTGTAAAGGGGGCCCCCGTGGCGGAGGCGAGCATAATGGTCACCTGCCGGGTATGCGCGTGGAGCGTGACAGCAGTCAGTCCGGTGAGCTCCAGCTGGGCGAGTTGGCGTAGTTGGCGCTTGGCCTGCTTCTGGGCGCGGCGTAGCAGCTGGAGGTCGCGACGGTAGCTCATCGTGCTCGCTGGCTAAGTAGGTCGGCAACTGTTAGCGCGTCGGCCATTTGAAAGCTGGCGACAGCCCGGCGGTCGAACGTGCCGGCCCAGCGGTCGGACCTGTCGGGGAAGAAAGCACCGGGTACCCAGGTTGGAGTGGGCTGGCACAGGCGGGAGCGGTGGCCACGGAAGCTGCCGGAACGCAACTCACGCAACGTGGTACCCGTGGCGAGGTCGCGGCGCTGGCGGGCGGCTTCGGCTTGACGACGGGCGATTTCGGCTAGGACGTTTGCGCCCCAACGAGTTAGATGGGCGATATCGTTGCTTTCATGCACGAAATGGTTGGCCCGCAGTTGTTCCGCTTCGCTGAAAAGGGGGTGGCCGATGAGGGGCATTAGGACGTGCTGACGCAGCTCGCCCAGGGAGGGTTGGGGTACGCTAAAGAGCACACTCGTCCCAGTTACATGGTTCGCCATGTATTTTTGGATTAGGGTTGACAAAAGACCCACCCGTAGTGCCTGCTCTTAACAGGTGCTATATCGGAGGCCATCTCTTGCTGGAGATGGCCTCTTTGGCTTACTTACAGATGGAGCTTCTAACTGAAGCGCTACAAATGTACTACACAAATGCATTACAAAAAAAGCCAAATATTGTCATTTGTATCGCATTGCATTGCATAAGACTACCTTTGTACTACACAATAGGACCACGAATGAAAGCCAAGCCTGCTAAAGATGCGGCGCTAAACATGCGCTTACCAGCCGATTTGCTTGAAAAAGCGAAAACCCATGCTGAAAGCAAAGGCTTGAGTTTAGCAGCATTAGTCCGAATGCTACTTATTCAAGATATAGAAGCTAAAGCAACTCGTCAAACATGAGAAAGCCCAACCAATCGGTTGGGCTTTCTCATGTTTACAGAAGTAGTACGTTGATTATGGGGCCTTTATTGGACTAATTGCCGTTGGTAATCAAACGTTTATATCTCGTGCCAACCACCTGCTACAAGTGCAGGGTCGCGGCGATAGTTCAGCCTCACGCAAACTGCCTAAACTCTCGAAGCTGCTACTATTACTAGCACTCCCAAAATGGTAGCTAATGAGGCGCCAAAAAACAGCGTTTCTGGGACTCTTAGAACCTTCCCTTCAGACCCCGTTATTCAGGCATTTCTTGGAGAAATCACCAACAAACTATTCAGTTACTTAAACAGGCCTTGTAAGTCAAGCACTTATGAGGCCTGTTTGTTTGCAGGTATACTATAGGGGCACTATTTGCTTCTTCAAGTAAGTGAAGCCGTCGCCATATCCTGCAAGTTTAACAGGCTAACAGCCCTGCGGTAAATGTAGTCATTGGGTGGGCTTGTCTTTACTCACGAAAAGTGACGGTGAAGGTTGTCCCGCCCCCTTCCTGGCTCTGCACCGTGATGGTGCCCCCGGCGTTTTCGACTATGCGCTTGACCATATAGAGGCCCACCCCCGAACCTTCTACGTGGGTGTGCAGCCGCTGAAACAGGCCGAAGAGCTGTCGCTGTTGGGCCGCGCTCAGTCCCAGCCCGTTATCCCGCACCGTCAGCACCACGGCCCCCAGCTCGCGGGTAGCGCGCAGGGCAATGATGGGCACTCGGTCGGGAGCGCGGTATTTGACGGCATTGCTGAGCAGGTTGTACACCACCGAGCGTAGGTTTTTGGGGGCGAATAATACCTGAGTGTCGGGAGCAATGTCCACCGTGAGCTGCGCGTCGGCGGCCGTTAGTTGCGGCAGTAGGTCTAGGCGTACGTCGGCTACTACCGGCCCGAGGGGCACTTGCTCGGCCGGCAGGTTTTGGGCCTGCTGCAGGCGCGAAATATCGGTGAGTTGGTCAATGGTGAGCTTGAACCGCTCGATGGCCCCTTGCAGCAGCTGCAGCAGTTGGGCGGTTATTTCCTCGCTTTGCACCTGGGCAGGTAAAACATCATGCAGGGCCATAAGCAAGCCCTCAATGTTGGTGATGGGCGCTTTGAGGTCGTGCGAGGCCGTGTACACGAAGGTATCCAGGTCCACGTTGGTGCGCGTCAGGTGGACGTTGCTTTGGTGCAGTTCTTCGTTGGTCAGCTGCAGCGTGTGGTTGAGGGCCGCTAGCTCCTGGTTCAGCTCCTGCACTTGCTGGCGGGCGAGCACCTGCTCGGTGACCTCGGTGCCCACGGCAATCAGCCCCCAGGTGGTGCCGTGCTCGTCGTAGAGCGGATGGAAGCCGAAGTTGACGTAGGCCTGCGGGGGCAGGTCCAGGTGAGCCCGGTCGAGCATAATGGGGGCTTCGCGGACAAAAAATGGCTCGCCGGTGCGCAGCACGCCCGCCAGGATTTCCTCAAAGCCCTGCCCCGCCGTGTCGGGCACCGCTTCGAAGTAGGGTCGCCCCAGGGTCTGTGCCGCATTACGGCCCCAAATCAAGCCTACTGCCTGATTGGCCAGCTCGACTACCAGGCTAGGGCCGCGCAGGATGGCAATGGCCACGGGGGCCTGCTCGAAGATGCGGCGTAGCTCGCCCTGCTGGGCTTCGCGCTGTTGGCGGGCCAGGGTCTGCGCGGTGGCGTCGGTAGCAAACACCGACACGCCCACCGTTTGGTTGTTTTCGCGGTAGGGCTGGTACGTGAAGTTGAAATAACGGGTCTGGGGCGGTTGCCCGGCCTCCAGATTTAGCAGCACGGGCTCTTCCTGGCCTACGAAGGTTTCGCCCGACTGGTACACCCAGTCAAGGCGCGCCAGCGCCCCGCTGGCCTCGGCCAATGGGTGCACCTCAGCCAAGCGGTGGCCCCGTAATTCTTGCCCCGGAAAAAACTGCTGGTAGGCCGGGTTGACGTACTCAATGCGGTGCTCCGGCTCGCGCAGCAGCATGATGGCGGCCGGTGCTTGCTCGAAGGTTTGGAATAGGTCCTCGCGCTCTTGGGCTCGGCGCTGGGCGGCCGTCAGCAGGGCGGCTTGCATGGCTTCGGCCTGCTGGCGGGCTTGCACTTGCTCGGTCACGTCGTACACGAAGGTGGCTACGCCGGCTACGCGCCCCTGCTCGCGGTAGGGCTGGTAGGCAAGGGTTATAAAGCGCGGGCTGCCCGGCTGTAAGTTGGCCAGAGGCATTTCAGGTACCACCTGCATTTCGCCGGTGCGGTACACGCCATCCAGCAGGTCCACCAGGCCAGCCAGCTTCACCCGCGGGTACACTTCAGCAATGGAGTGGCCCTGGATAGGCCCGGCCCACTCCTCGGGCGGAAACAGCTCGGCAAAGGCGGGGTTGAAGTAGTCGATGCGGTGGTCGGGCTCGCGCAGCAGCACGATGGCCGCCGGCATTTGCTCGAAGAGCTGGTACACGTTCTGCCGCTCCTGCACCTGGCGCTGGGCCACGGCCAGCATAGCAGTTTGCAGGGTGTCGGCCTGGCGGCGGGCCAGCACCTTTTCCGTCTCGTCCACGGCAAAGGTCAGGATGCCCGTAATCTCGCCCTGCTCGTTGCGCAGGGGGTGGTAGCTGAAATCGACGTAGAGCGTCTGCGCCTGCTGGGTGGCCGCGTCGTGCAGCTGCACCGGAATCTCGCGGCCTAGGTAGGGCTTGCCGGTGCGGTACACGCGGTCGAGCAGGTCGATAAAGCCCTGGGCCACCAGCTCGGGCTGGGCCTCAGCCGTGGGTTGCCCTAGGGCGGCCCGATTGCCTACGAGGGTGCGGTAAATGTCGTTGGCAAAGGCAAAGCGGTGCTCGGGGCCCTCCAGCGTAGCAATGGCGGCGGGCACTTGCGCTAAGATTTGCCGCAGCTGCTGCCGCTGCCCGGCCAGCGCCTGGGTGCGCTGCTGCACGCGGGTTTCCAGTTCCTGGTTGAGCTGCTCGACCTGGCGGCGGGCCAGCACCTGCGCCGTGACGTCGTAGGAGAAATCCAGGATGCCGTAAATATGCCCTTCGGCATCGCGCAGCGGATGGTACGAGGTATTGACGAACAGCGGACTAGCGTTGCCCGGCTGGTGCGGGGCGAGCTGCACTTCTACCTCGTAGGCCTGGATTACTTCGCCCGTGGTATACACCCGGTCGAACAGGGCAAAGAGGGCCTCGCCCACGGCCCCGGCAGAGGCCTCGCGCACGGGGCGGCCGAGCACGGCGGCGGCTGGCACGAAGCTTTCAAAGCGTGGATTCACGAAAGTGAACACGTGGTCGGGCCCGGTATAGGTGGCCACCTGGGCCGGCAGCTGCTGCAGCACCTCGTAGAAGCGCTGCCATTGCGCCTCGGCTTCGGCCCGCGCGGCGCGCTCGCGGGCCTGGCTCTCGCGCAGGGCCTGCTCGACCTCGTGGTGCTCCTGCTCGGTCGAGGCGGTGAAGCTCACCAGCAGCAGCTCGCCCACGCGCTGGGCCGCGAGGCGGAAGTAGGCATCGTAGGCGCCGGGCTGGTGGTAGTTGGCGGCCAGGTGGCGCGGCTCGCCGCCGGCCAGGTACGCCGCGCAGTGAAAGGAAAAGCCGGCCTCGGGCTCGGTAAACTGCTGGCGGTACGTAACGGTGGGCTGGGCCGGCAAGCCGAGCAGGCGCTGGGCGGCGGGGTTGAGGTAGGCAAAGGAAAAATCTACCAGCTGCCCGGTGGCATCCAGCACGGGCAAGTAGCCTACTACGCCACTCACGGAGAGGTCCAGCAGGGCAGGCAGCAGCAGCTTGGCCGACGCTAGTGAAGAGAGGGGCATAAAGCAGGGATGTTTTACTGGGGAGGTATTCAGCAGGTTGGACCCCTAGGCTTACCGCCGGGAGAGTGCCACGATTGTTTAGTTGGCCGCGAAGTGCTCGGCCAGCAGCGTCGTCACTTTCTCTCTGGTGAGGGGCTTGTTGAGAAAGCCGGTAATGGGCAGCTGCTCCACGCGGGCCTGGTCGAGCGGGTTGAGGGAGGTAGTGAGCATGGCCACCACGGTGTGCTGCCGCCGCTCGGGCGGGAGGGTGAAGTAGGCCTCCAAAAACGCCAGCCCGTTCATGATGGGCATGTTCATATCGAGCAAAATCAGCTCGGGGCAGCCCGGCCCGTCGGGAAGCAGGCAGCGCTCTTGTAAAATGCGCAGGGCTTCGGCCCCGTTTTCGGCTACGAGCACCTCCTTGGTTACCCGCATGGTGGTAAGCAGGAGTAGCTTATTAAGAAAATTGGTCGTGGTGTCGTCGTCCACGAGCAGCACGCCGTTGAGGATAGGAGTATTCAAAATCAAGGAATTAACTAGGAAACGTAACGGTAAAGGTGGCGCCCTCGCCGAGTTGGCTGGCTACCGCAATGCGGGCCCCGGCATTCTCAATCAGGCGCTTAATCATGTAGAGGCCCACGCCCGTGCCTTCCACGTGGGTGTGCAGCCGCTGGAAAGCCTGAAACAGCCGTTCCTGCTGGCTGGCGCTCATGCCCAGGCCGTTGTCCTGCACCGTGAGCACTACGGCGGCGGGCTGGCGCTCGGCCCGCACCGTTACCTGGGCCGGGCGGGCGGGGTCGTGGTACTTGAGGGCGTTGCTAAGCAGGTTGTAGACGATGGAGCGCAAATTGGCCGGGGCGAAGTGCAGGCCCAGCCCATCGGCAATGGCCACGTGCACCTGGGCCTGCGCCGCCGTCACCTCGGCCGCCAGGTCGGCCAGCACGGCGGCTACCAGCGGCCCTAGGGGCACTAGCTGCGCGGGGCCGGCCGGCGTCTGCTGCAAGCGAATCAACTCGGTGAGCTGCTCGATGGTGAGGCGGAAGCGGGCCACGGTGCCATCGAGCAGGTCTAGTAGCGGAGCCACCAGCGACTGCTGCTGCACCTCCACGGGTAGCGTGTCGCGTAGCACGACCAGCAAGCCCTCCAGGTTAGTAATCGGCGACTTGAGGTCGTGCGAAGCCGTGTAGACAAAGGTGTCCAGATCGGCGTTGGTGCGGCGCAGCTGCTGGTTGGTTTGCTGCAAAGCCTGGTTGGCGCCGGTCAATTCTTCATTGAGTGCCTGCACCTGCTGGCGGGCACTGACTTGCTCGGTCACGTCCACGGCCACGCAGGCGATGGCCGCCACCACGTCCTGCTCATCAAGCAGCGGCTGGTACACGAAGGTGTAGTAGCCGGGCTGGCCGGGTTGGTGGTAGGCCAGGCGGGCGGGCCGCTCCTGCTGGGAGTAGGGCTGCCCGGTGTGCCATACCTGGTCGAGCAGCTCGGCAATGCCCTGCCCTTGCAGCTCAGGCACGGCTTCCAGGTAGGGTCGGCCCAGCAGCTCGGTTGGCGCGTGGCCCAGGATGCGAGCCATCAGCGGGTTCACTACTTCCAGCACATAGTCAGGGCCCCGTACCACGAACAGGGCCGTGGGCGACTGCTCGAACACGCTTTGCAGCAACTGGCGCTGGGCCTCGCGCTCCTGGCGGGCCAGTACCTGCTCGGTCACCTCCACCCCGAAGGCGAGCACGCCCCTAGGCTCGCCCTGGGCGTTGCGCAGTGGGGCGTAGGTGAGGTCGTAGTAGCCGAGCTGCTGCTGCCCCACCGACTGCGTGCGCCAAAGCGGGGTAGTGGGGCTGACCACCGGCGGCCCGCCGGCCCCGATGCGCCCGAGCATCTCGCCAAAGCCTTGAGCCACGGCATCGGGCTGCACCTCGGCTAGGGGGCGGCCTAGGGCGGGCTGGCCCCCCAGCAGGCGCTGGTAGTTGTGGTTGAGGAACGAAAAGCGTAGCTCCGGTCCGCTAAGCGTGGCAATGTAGGCGGGCGTCTGGCCCAAAATCTGATTGAGCAGCGCTTGCTGCTCGCCCAGCTCGCGGGTGCGCGCTCGCACGCGGGCTTCCAGCTCGGCATTGAGCTGCTCGACCTGCCGCCGCGCTAGCACGCTCGCGCTCACCTCGGTAGCTACCATCGTAATGCCGGTGATGCGCCCGTCAGTTTCGCGCAGCGGGTGGTACACGAAGTCCCAGTACACGGTGTCGCGCCGGCCCTCGCGGTCGATAATGGAAGGCAGCTCGTGGGCCACGTAGGGCTCGCCGGTGGCTAGCACGCCATCCAATAATTCCTCGAAGCCCTGGCCGGCCGCCTCGGGCAGCAGCTCGAAGAGCAGCGTGCCCACGGCTTGCGCCGGAGTGCGGCCCCAGAGGGCGCACACGGCCGGGTTGGCCATTTCAATCACGTAGCGCGGGCCGCGAAAGGTGGCAATGCCCACCGGGGCCTGCTCAAACAAGTCGGCCAGTTGCCGGCGCTGGGCTTCCTGCTGGCGGCGGGCGCGCACCTGCTCCGTCACGTCGGTGGCGAAGGCGCTGATGCCCACCACCGTCCCCTGCTCGCGGATAGCCTGGTAAGTAAAGGTGAAGAACCGCTCCTCGGCCGGCTGGTCGGCGGTGGCCGCCAGCGCCACGGACTGCTCGGTGCCGTGGTAGGTAGTGCCGGTCTGGTACACGCCATCGAGCAGGGCCAGAATGCCCGTGGACACCAGCTCAGGCAGGGCCTCGGTCACCGGTAGGCCCAGCAGCTGGCGGCCCGGCAGCAGCCGCTGGTAGGCAGCGTTCAGGTATTCATAGTGGTGGGCGGGGCCGCGCAGCACGCACACGGCCGCCGGTGTGTCGTCGTAGAAGCGGTAGAGGGTCTGACGCTGGGCCAGCAGGCGCTGGGCATCAGCCAAGGCGGCAGCTGGAGAAATAGCCGACAAATCGGCCGAAAAAGAATCGGCGGGAGAAGCCATTGCGACACCGGGGGAAAGCCCTGAACGACAGATAAACCATCGCTGCTGACCGCGTTGCAGGAACGAGGACAGCGAGCAGCCGGTGCGTGGCGCGTAGGATAAAAAACTAATTGGGTAGGACTAGCCAAAGATAGGGGCTGCCCGCCCCGCTAGCCCATCGGGAGTCAGAAAAGTTCCTGGGCTAAGTTGCCCCCTGCGCCGGCTGCCTACCGGCCAACTCGTTCTTGAAGTTTGACCTAGGGCACACCGGCCGCCGGCCTAGGCGGGAAACGTGAGGGTGAAGGTGGTACCCACCTCTACCTGGCTTTCGACGGCGATGGTGCCGCCGCCATTCTCCACCAGGCGCTTGGTGATGTAGAGGCCCACGCCCGTGCCCTCCACGTGGGTGTGCAGGCGCTGAAACAGTCCGAATAATTGGCGCTGCTGTACCTCGCTTATGCCTAGGCCGTTGTCCTGCACTTGTACCACTACCCGCGGCCCAGTGCGGGCCGCGTGCACCCGTATCTGGCAGGGCCGGTCGAGGGCGCGGTACTTCACCGCGTTGCTGAGCAGGTTGTAGATGGCCGAGCGTAAGTTGGCCGGCGAGAAGGACACGACCAGTTCGGGCGCGACGTCGACCGTGAGCTGCGCCCCGGCGGCCACGATAAGCGGGGCCAAATCCAGGCGCACGGCCTCCACTACGGCCGCCAGGTGCACCGGCTCAGCCGGGCCGGCATGTACCAGCTGCAACCGGGAAATATCCGTGAGCTGGCCGATGGTGAACTGGAAGCGGGCCGTGGTCTGGGTTAGCAGGTCGAGCAGGTGGGCCACCAGCTCGTCCTGCTGCACGGCGGGGGGTAGGGTTTCGCGCAGGGCTAGGGTAATGCTTTCGATGTTGGTAATCGGGGCCTTAAGGTCGTGGGAGGCCGTGTAGACGAAGGTGTCCAAGTCCACGTTGGTACGCGTAAGCCGGGTGTTGCTTTCGTTCAACTCTTCGTTGGTGACCGTCAGCTCCTCGTTGATGGCCGCTAGCTCCTCGTTGAGACCCTGCACCTGCTGGCGGGCCAGCACTTGGTCGGTGGCTTCCGTCCACATCACCACGACGCCATTCACGCGCTGGTTTTCATCGTGCAAAGGCTTAAAGATGACATTATAGTATCCTAAGGCTGGCAAGCCGGTGTGGGCGCGGGCCAACTTGATGGGCACTTCGCGCAGCACCACGGCCTCGCCGGTGGCCAGGATGCCAGCCAGCATTTCTTCGAAGCCCTGGCCGGCCGAGCTGGGAATGGCCTCGAAGTGGGGGCGGCCCAGCACGTCGGCCACCGCCACGCCCCAGATAATTTCGGCGTTCGCATTGGCCTGCTCGATAATAAACTGTGGGCCGCGCAGCACCACAATCGCCATCGGGGCCTGCGCAAAAAGGCGCTGCTGCGCTGCTTGCTGCGCTTGCAGCGCCTGGGTGCGCTGCTGCACGCGCGCCTCTAGCTCTTCGTTCAGGTGTCGCAACTGCCGCTGCGCCTCGCTCAAAGCCACGTTGGCCGACTGGTATTCCTCGTTGCTAGCTCGCAGCTCTTCGTTGATGGCGGCCAGTTCTTCGTTAAGCGTCTGTACCTGCTGGCGGGCCACTACCTGCTCGGTCACGTCCACGGCTACGCAGAGTACACCGCTCACCTGGCCGTCAACCTCGTAAAGCGGTTGGTAAACAAAGTTGAAATAAGTCGTGTGAAGCTGGCCATCACGCCGCAGCGTGGCGGGGGTTTCGGTGCCAATATACGACACCTGCGTGTGCAGCACCTGCCGCAGCAAGTCGTCAAAGCCCTGGCCTTGCAGCTCGGGCACGGCCTCCAGCAGCGGCCGGCCCAGGACCTGCGCCGGGGTGTAGCCCCAGAGCGCCGATATAACGGCGTTCACCGTCGTAATGCGCAGGTCCTCCCCCTCATATAAGCTAATGGCTACTGGGGCCTGCGTGATAAGGGCTTGCAGTTGGTTCCGCTCGCGCACGGCCTCGGCGCGGGCCGCTTCGAGCTGCTGGTTGAGCTGTTCGACCTGCTGGCGGGCCAGGACCTGCTCCGTAACGTCGATGGCCGACGTCAGCACGCCCGTGCGCTGCCCTTGCCCGTCGTAGCTCGGCTGATAGGTGATGTTAAAGTACCCCTGGTACGGCTGCCCGGCCCGGCGCAGGGAAACCAATTGCTCCTGCAAATAATGGGGCTCGCCCGTGCGCCAGACGGCGCCGAGTAGTTCCTCAAACCCCTGGCCGGCCAGCTCGGGCAGGGCCGTAAAGTGGGCCTGCCCCGCTACCTGCGCCAGGGACCGGTCCCAGAGCTGCGCCATGCGCGCGTTGGCGAACTCGATAACGTGGGTGGGGCCTTGCAGCAGGCTAATGGCCACGGGCGCTTGCTCAAACATGGCGTAGAGCGTCGCTTGCCGGGCTTCGGCGGCGGCCAGGGCGGCCTGCTCGCGGACCTGGCTCGCACGTAACGCCTCTTCCACCGCCGAGCGGGGCTGGTCGTTGGTGTCGGTGAAGCTGACGACCAGCACCTCCCCGCTGCGCTGCGCCGCGAGGTAGAAGTAGGCGTCGAGCCCGTCGTGCTGGTAATTAAACTGGTGCCGCTTGACCGTGGCCGCCTGGAACGCCTGGCAGTAAAAGTCGAACACGCCGGTGGGCCGGGCAGTGGGGTAAAGCGTCAGAAACGACTGCTCGGGCCGCTCCGGCAGCTGCAGCATCTGCTGGGCGGCGGCGTTGAGCCGCACGTAGGCCAGGTCTACTATCTCCACTTCATCGGCCGCAAACACGGGCTGGAAGAGGATAACGCCCGTCATGGAGACGTTGAACAGCACTTCCAGCAGGTCTTCGGAAGCCGGCACGGGGGCTGGGTGCGCCGGAGTGTGAGCAGACATAAGGCGCAAAAAACAACTAATTAAGGGTGCTAAAGTACGGCCCTTAAATAGTTCTTTCGGAAACTACTTCTTGACCCAGCAAAAAGTGGGTTTTCGGTCTATCTAGCGGGGGTAGGGGAGGGGGTGTCGGAACTGCGCGCCTTTCGGACGCACTGTGAAGTTTCAAATTGTCAGTTTTTAGTGGCTCTCTTTACTGGCTAAACAACTTCACTTTTGTTAGCAGGATTACTTCAGGATTGAAAGCGTCTTTTGAGCTACCGGACAAAACGCTTTTACGCTATCAATCATGAAATTACTCCTTGTCGAAGACGAAGCGGCCTTACGTACCACGCTGGTACCGGCGCTCGCCCAGAACGGCTATGTTGTGGAGGTAGCCATAAATTTTGCCCAGGCCTACGAAAAAATCAAGCTCTACCGCTATGACTGCGTGCTGGTAGATTTGACCCTGCCCGATGGTGATGGTCTTGACCTGGTACGGTCCCTGAAGGCCGACGGCTCGCCGGCCGGGGTGCTCATCTTCACCGCCCGCGACACGCTCGAAGACCGCATCACTGGCCTGGACTTAGGGGCCGACGATTATCTGGTTAAGCCCTTCCACCTGTCCGAATTGAATGCGCGAGTACGGGCCATCATTCGGCGGCGGCAATTTCAGGGGCAGCATCATATCGCATTTCGGGACCTCTTGGTCTGGCCCGAGCAGAATGAAGTCTTGGTGCACGGCGAAGCCCTGACGTTGACGCGTAAGGAGTACGATTTGCTACTTTATCTGCTAGCTAATCCCGGGCGAGTACTCACCAAAGAAGCCATTGCCGAGCACCTATGCGGCGACCAGGTAGACGCGGCTGACTCGTTCGACTTCATCTACACCCACCTCAAAAACCTGCGCAAGAAGCTCCAGGAGCACGGGGCTGAGAACTATATCCGTACCCTTTATGGGGTAGGCTATAAGCTCAACCTGGAGTAAAGGCCTAGTCACGCATGAAGCTACTCGCCGCTACTACCCGCTACTACCTGCTGCTGACGGCTGGCCTATTTGTGCTGGCCAGCGGCCTGCTGTACTTCGGCCTGGAGTGGGCCCTGCGGCACGAGGCTGATGAGCAGCTGCACAACGAGCGGCTGTACGTACAACACCTGGCGGCGGGCGGCAAAAGTCTGCCGGCCAGCCTTTTTGCTTACCAGCTTAGCCGCAGTACCAGCCCCCGACTCACGGGCTTTAGCGATACCCTGCTGCTCGACCCGGTGGAACAGGAGTTAGTGCCCTTCCGACAGCTGACGTTTCGGCTGCCGGCTACCCCTAGCCACGCCGCCGAGTGGCTCACGTTACGCAAGTCCCTAGTGGAAAGCCAGGATGTGCTGCGGGTAGTGCTGGGCGTGATGCTCGGCGCGCTGGCGCTGCTGCTGCTCGGCGTAGTGGGCCTGAATCGTTGGCTGGCCAAGCGCCTGTGGGCGCCTTTTCAACATACGTTGACGCGGCTGCGGGCCTACGACCTGCACCGCCACCAGCCGCTGCATTTACCCTTGCCCGTCATCGTGGAGTTTGCGGAACTCAACCAAGCGCTTAATCAGCTGAGTGAGCGCCTAGTAGCAGACTACGAAAGCCTGCGCCAGTTTACCGAAAATGCGGCCCACGAAACCCAGACGCCGCTGGCCATCATGCAGGCCAAGATGGAGCAGCTATTGCAAGCCCCCACGCTAGCTGAAGATGAGGCGACGATGACCTTACTGGGCGAGCTGCTTCAGGCCTCGCAACGCCTCTCGCGCCTGCACCAAGCCCTCACGCTGCTGAGCCGCCTTGAAAACCATCAGTTTGCTCCCGCCCAGGTGGTACCCGTTTACCTCGACCAGGTGCTGCGCGACCGCGTAGCCATGCTGGAGCCGTTACTCGAAGCCCGTAATCTGCACTTGACGCTGCACGTAGCGCCGAACCTGACTGCCCGCCCCCTACACCCTGGCCTGGCCGATTCGCTGGTGCACAACCTGCTGCAAAATGCCATCAAGCACAACTACCCCGACGGGGACATTGCTGTGTCGCTAAGTCAGACGGCGCTCGAAGTCAGCAATACCGGGCCAGCTATCCTAGGTGACCCCACGCGGTTTTTTGAGCGCTTCCGCAAGCACAATGCCGCTTCCGAATCCCCGGGCTTGGGTCTGAGCATCGTGCAACACATCTGCACCTTTTATAATTTCCGGGTGGGCTACGACTATGCTGCCAGTCCGGTGCGCCACACCCTGCGGGTTGAATTCTAGCCGGCGTACTGCCAGCTTGCTGGACCGTCAGCGCCCTAAGCTGAGCGGTGGCCAGTACCGCTGGAAAAGGCGCATTTATACGTCCAGTTCTTCCATTGCTGTTCATTAGCCAAGGATGTCTATCCGCTTCTTCTTTGCCACTCTCCGGCGGCTGGCCCGTCGCCATCAGCTCCTCTGGTTGTTGCTGGCGGTTATTGTCGGGGCGGGGGGGCTGTTTGTGGAAGTAGCCCACGAGTTGCGTGAGGACCGGCTGCAACCCGACCATGGCTTTCCCTTCGACCGGCCTATTCTCAACTTCCTGCACCAGCATGAAGGCGACGGACGCTGCGCGCTGGCCGACCAGCTGAGCGCGCTGGGTGGCCCGGTGTGGCTGGCCGTGTACGCCCTGGCGGCCCTAGGCGCGGGGCTGCTAGCGCGCCGGCGGCGCTACGGGGCGCTGGTGTTTGCGGTGGGCGCGGTGGGCGGCACGATGGCTTTTAACCTGCTGGCCAAGTACCACTTCGACCGCCTGCGGCCCGACTTCTATCACCAGATATGCCACGAAGCCGTGCAGCAGCTGCCCGACCCGAGCTTTCCCAGCGGCCATACCATGGCGACGGTGGCGCTGGCCAGTACGCTGGGTATCGTGTGCTGGCGCACGCGCTGGCGCTGGGTGGCCTGGGGCGTAGGGCTGCTGTTTGCGCTGGGCGTGTCGTGGGCGCGCCTGTACCTGGCCGCGCACTACCCGTCCGACGTGCTGGCGGGTTGGTTGGCAACCGGGGCCTGGGTTGGGACCTGGTACCTGGTGTCCTCACGCTACCTAGGAGAGGTGCGCCGCCTGGCGCAGCAGCTCTGGCAGGCCGCCCGGACCCGTGGCTAACTGACAGCTGTGGTCGGGTCGGTAGTCGTCACCGCTTCGGGGGGCCGCACGTGGTGATAAATTAGGCGCATGCCCGTGGGCAGTACGAACAGCAGCATGGGCAGGGCCACCACGAAGCCGCCAATCACGGCCACCGCTAGCGGCTGCTGCATCTGCGCGCCCAGGCCGATACCTAGGGCCAAGGGGGAGAGGGCCAAAATGGCCCCAATAGCCGTCATTAGCTTAGGCCGGATGCGCAAGGCAATGGCGTAGCGAATGGCCGTGTCCACGTCGCCGGTCTCGCGCAGCGATTCGTAGAACTGGTGCACCGTGAAGATGGCATTCTCCGCGATGATACCCACTATCATGATGATACCCGTGTAGCTGCTCACGTTCAGGGGGATACCGGCAAAAAATAGTCCCAGCAAACAGCCCGTAATGCCCATGACGGAGATGAAGAGAATAAGCAGCGAAACCAGCCACTCGCGAAATAGGAACAGCAGCACTACGAAGACCAACAAGCTAGCCGTTAGCAGAATAAGCTCCAGTTCCCGAAATGAGGCTTGCTGGTCGGCGTAGGCTCCGCCGTACACAATGGTGTAGCCGGGCGGCAGCACCACCTGCCGGTTCACCTGCTGCCGGATGCTTTGCACGGCCGTGCCCAGGTCGAGCCCGTCGAGGCGGGCCGTGACGATGGCCACCGACTTGAGGTCTTCGCGGCGCAGCTCCACGTTGCCGGGCTCCACGGCGATGGTAGCGAAGAAGGTGAGCGGTCGCACGCTGCCATTAGGCAGGAAAATGACCTGCTTTTGTAGCTGGGTCAAGCTATTGTGGTTGAAATCGACGAAACGCAGCAGCACCTGACGTAGCTGCTCGCCGTCCTGTACCTGCCCCACCTGCAAGCCGCCGAGCGAGCCCGCCTGCGCTGGCGAGATGCTAGCTTGCGCCGTGCCATTACCCAGGATTTGGCCACCCACTAGGTTGCCGAGCTGGGTCTGAAAGTCGAGCGGCGTGAGGCCGTAGCGCGTGAGCTTGGCCACGTCGGGCCGGAACACGATGCTGGGACCGGAGGGTATCAGGCCGTTGTTGACGTCAGCCACGCCGGTTATTTTCTCCAGCACCTGGCCGGTTTGGTTGGAAAGCTTTTCGAGGGTGGCCTGGTCGTCGCCGAAGATTTTGATTTCGATGGGTTTGGCGCTGCTCATCAAGTCACCAAGCAGGTCGCTGATGCGCTGACCGAAGTCCACGGTGAGGGCCGGCTCGCTGGCCTCGATGCGCTGGCGCAGCTGGGCAATGACCTCGGGCGTGCTGAGCTTATGGTCGCGCCGGAGCTGAATGAGGTAGTCGCCGTACTCGGGTGGGCGGGTATCGAAAGCCAGGCCGATGCCGGTGCGCCGCGAGTAGCTCTCGATTTCGGGGTGCTTCGTAATAATATCGCGCTCGACCTGGCGCAGCACGCGGTCGGTTTCGGCCTGGCTGGTGCCGGGCGGCATGTGGTAATCGAGTACGATGCTACCCTCATCGAGGTCGGGTAGAAAGCCCGTTTCGAGCTTGCCAGAAACCAGGTAGGCCCCGGCCAACAAGCCAACTACCAACAGCGTCGCCAGCAGTGGCCGGGCAAACAAGCCGGTGAGCCAACTGAGCTTGGCGGCCTGCTCCTGGGCCACGTTATGGTGGTCGGGGGCGTTTTTAGTGCCCCGGTAGCCGATGAGCAGGTGCAGCACCGGCAGCAAAAGCCAGGTCACTAGAAACGAGCAGACCATGGTAATCTGCATGGTATCCGAGAGCTCTTTGAAAAAGCTGCCCGCCAGCCCGCTCATTAGCCGGAAAGGAAAGTGGATGACGATGGTGCTCAGCGACGACGCCACCATGGCCGGAAACAGGCTGCGAATAGCCTCCCGCACTACCCGAATGTTGCTGTGGGTGGGGTTCTCCTCGTGCTGTCGGTATATCTGCTCGATGATGACGATGGCATCGTCAATAATCAACCCTACCGAGGCCGCAATGGCCCCCAGGGACATGATATCCAGCGTAATGCCGAACAGGTAAAGCACCAGCAAAGTGAAGCAGACCGTGACTGGAATCGTGAGCAGCACCGCCAGGCTGGCCCGCCACGAGCGCAGGAATACTATCATCACCAGGATAGCCAGCGCCAAACCCTCCACAATACTATGCAGCACGCTGTCAATGCTATCCGTCACAAACACCGACTGGTCGTAGTAGGGCTTGAGCGTCATGCCGGGGGGTAGCAGGCGGCGCAGCTCGGCGGCCTTGGCGTGGGCGTCGCGGGCGAAAGTGGCCAGGTCTACGCCCTGCTGCTTCACCAGGTCGATGAGCACGGCGGCGTGGCCGTTGGCATTGATGAGCACGAACTCCTGCTGCTCCTGAATGTCCACCGTAGCCACGTCCTGCACGCGCACCACGCGGCCCGAGTCGGCGCGCACCACTACCTGCTTGAGGTCGTCGAGGGTACCTAGGCGGGTGTCGGTGAGGGTGAGGTAGAGCCGCCGAAAGCTGGCCAAATTGCCGGCCGATTGCACGAAATTGGTGGTGGCAAACGCGGCTTGCAGCTGGGCCGACGTAATGCGCTGCCCCGCCAACTTAGCCGGGTCGGGAATGACGACGAACTCTTTAGCCTTGCCGCCGCGCACCACTACGTTGGAAGCGCCGGACACTTGCGAGAACAGCGGCCGGGCCAGCAGATTAGCCGCGTCGCGCAGGGCAATGGGCGAGCGCGAATTGCTTTCCAGCGAGTAGCCCAGCACTGGAAACAGCGACTGGTTCATGGCCTCGGTGGCAATGGTGACGCCAGCCGGCAGCAGCCCCTTTATCTCGTTTACGCGGCTTTCGAGCTGGGCCTTGGTGCTGTATACGTCTACATTCCAGTTCAGGAACACCTGAATCACGCACGAGCCCCGGCTGGTGCTGCTTTTCACCACCGTCACGCCCTTCACCCGCTTCACGGCGGCTTCGAGCGGCTTGGTCACGGTTATCATCATTCGGTCGATGGGCTGCTGCCCGGCGTCGGCGATGAGCGTGATTTTGGGAAACGTAACCTCTGGAAACAACGCCGTCTGCATCCGCGAATACGCAAACAGCCCGACAGCCAGCAGCAGCAGGCCGATGAGCAAAATCGGCTTGCGGTAGGTCTGGAAGTAAGAGGTTTCGTCGGGGCTAGCCAGCATGGGCGTAGCTGGCTGGCGCCACCTAGGCGGCACGGGCGGCGGGGTAGGGGTGGTGGGCTCGCTCATCGGACCACTTTTACTTTAGCGGTGTCGGCCAACCCGTAATTGCCCGAGCTTAAAATTCGGTCTTTTGGCTGAAAAATCGGGCTTTTGATTTCCGTTTCGTCGGGCTGCTGCACACCCAGCGTTACGGGTACTTTGATGGCCGTGGAGTCGTTGACCAGCTTCATCACCCAGAAGTTGTGCAGCGTCTCGTCGGCCAGCACGCAGGGGGTAGGCAGGGTTTGGGCGTTGGGCCGCTTGGTTTGGGTGAGGCGCACCTGCACGATGAGGTTCTCGGGAATGACGCCCTGCGGGTTGGTCGGCCGCACCAGGTACACCTCCGATTGGCCGGGGCTGACGCTGGCCAGCGGGGCCAGTACCGTACCCGCGAGGCGGGTGCTGTCGGGTAGCACAATGGTGCAGCTGGGGTTGCCCTGGGCCAGGGCGTGGTACTCGTAGGGCAGGTTGAGCTGAAACACCAACTGGCTACTTTCGGCTACCGTGCACAGCGCCGTGCCTTCGAGCAGATAATCACCCGACTGCTGGATATTGAGCACGCTCACAATACCCGCCGACGGCGCCGTAACTGACACGAGCCCGAAGCCCTTGAGCGAGGGGTCGATGCGCTCGGCATCGTTGCCTAGGGCCCGGCGCTCCTTGGTTTCGAGCGAGAACAAGACCTGGCCCGCCCGTACGCGGTCGCCGAGGCGCACCCGCACGCCGGTGACGTAGCCGGCCACGGGGGCCGTCACGGTGCTTTTGCGGGGGTAGGTCGAGGTAGCCGGAAACGTGCGGTACTGCGTCAGCGACTGCGTTTGCACGGTCACGACCTGCACTTGAGCGCGGGGCGGCGGGCCGGCCGCCTCTTCGTCGGGGGCAGCCCCGTGGCAGGCGGCGAGCAACAAGGCCGCCAGGACGAGGCAGCAGAAGCGGGATAGTAAAAGCATACGTTGAGTAGGAATCGCCGCGCGCCGGCTACCACGTCCAATAGTTATAGGCATTAATCAGCAGCAGGCGGTTGTTTTCCAGCAGCACCAGGTCGCGGGTAGCGGCCGAGAAGTTCTTGAGCACTTGCACGTAGCTCACCACCGAGAGCTGGCCGGCAATGACCTCGCGCTTATAAGAGTCGAGCACTTGCCGGTAGCTGGCAATCTGCTCGCGGGCCAGACGCTGGCGCTCGTCTAGCTGGCGCAGCTCGTAGAGCAGGCGCTGCTGGCGCACGGGGTTCACGGTAGCAAAGTTTTGGCGGTAGGCACGGGTAGTTGCGAGCAGCACGCTGGTGCGGTCGCGGCTGAGCTGGCGCTGGCGCCCGTCGAAGAGGTAGACGCTGAACTGTAGCCCCGCACTCACCCCAAACCGCTGCGGAATGTCGGCAAAATTGACGGCTTCGAGCCCACCGTTGGCAAAGGCGTTGAGCACGGGCTTATAGCGCAACTCAAATACCCGCTGATTGGCGGCCAGCGTGAGGCTGTCGAGGCGGTAGCGGGTGGTGAAGCCCGACAGGCCTGGCGCGGGGCCCGTGCGGCGCAGCGGCAGGTCGGGCGCGGCCAGCTGCACCTCCGTGGTGTCGCCCAGCCCGCAGAGCACGTTGAGGTCAAGCAAATCACGGTGGTAGGCCGTGCGGTAAGTGTTAAGAAACAGCTCCTGCGTCTCGACCTCGATGGAAAGTAATGCGTAGTCCGACTGCTTGAGCAGGCTGGCGGCCACCAGCTTTTGCACCAGCAGCCGCTGCTTGCCGAGGATGCCGAGCAGTTCCCGCACGTAGGCGAGCTGGTCCAAATCCTGCCGGCAGAGGATGTATTGGTCGCCCACTAGCTTCTCTAGGTCGTGCAGTGAAAGCTGCGAGAGGTTTTGCTGGCTCAGGGCAAATCCCTGCGCCTGCTGGGCGTAGGCCTCGAAGCGTTTCTGATTGAAGAGCGGCTGCGTGAGTTGGGCGTAGCCCTGGTAGAGCGCCCCGTTGCTCAGGGCCGCGTCGTAGCCCACGTAGTTGCTGCTGTTGTCGGCCGAGTAGCGCAGCGTGGTGCGACCGTTGTCGCGGGCCAGCACGGGTACGCCGGTATAGTTGCCCACCAGCGTACCCGTGGCCTTGGTGTAAAAGGCGCGCAGGCGCTCCGTTTCAAGCTGCACCGCCCGACCCTGGTTTTTGACATCGGCGCTCAGTGGGCTGTTTTGCTGCGCCTGGGCGAGGTAGTAGGCCAGGTCGCGGGTAGGGGTGGGCGGCACTTGGGCCGCCGCTGGCCGGCTCAGCAGCGCCAGCAAAGCCAGTAGCCAGCCCAGGCCCCGCCAATTGGTAGTGATGAAGGGATTTGCAGTCATACAAGGCGAAAAACTAGCCGCGCATTCAGGCGCGGCGCGGCCGGTTCAGTTCGATGCAGATGGCGCAGCGGGGCCGCGTGTCTGCTATCTGCCGCGGTTCATAGGTTTGCCAGTGGCCGCTACGCTGCACTTCCTGGCCCACCGGGCAATCGCTATCGTCGTGGTAGGGGTAGCGAACGGGCTTGGCAGCTGCCGTCGCACCCGCGGTACTAGGTGGGGGTAGGCGAAAAAAAGGCGACACTTTCATCAACAGCAACCAACAAGACCTTGATAACTAGCTGCATCGGTCTGCTAGCTGACCCGCAAGGTACCCGCCAATTCTGTGCACAATCAGGAGTACTACTCGCCCTGAGAGCGGTTACTCGAAGCCGCCTCCTTCTTCCTGGTCGTTCTTGCGCTTGGCGCGGCTGTCCTGGTTTTGGCCAAAACGGTAAGTGAAGCCCAAAAACGCAATGCGCGATTCGCGCTTGAAGTGGCTGAACGTTGAGAAATCAGCGCCATACGCGGTGAAGTCGTAGTGCAGTGTATTGAACACATCAGCTACGCGCAGCGTGAGCGTGCCCCGGTCGGCGAGCACGTTATACTTGGCCGCGAAGTCAATGTTGAAGTTAGCGCTGCGCGTACCCTGCGCCGAGTTGATGGGCGAGCGGTAGTTGAGAGCCAGCTGCGCGCCGAGCTTCTTGCTGATATTGAACGTGTTGTTTAGCCGGGCCGTGTACACCTGACTGGCCGTGTTGATGGGCGTACTGGCTACCCCGCCCTTGATGAGGCGGCGAAACGTGGAGGCTGTAACGTTGGTTTTCCACCAAGGAGTAACAGGGGTAGCACCCACCAATTCCAAGCCGTAAGAGGTTTCCTGACCCAGGTTCTGGCGGGTGGTACTCGTAACTACGTTACCCGTGAGCGGGTCAGTGATAACCTGCCGAAAGCCCTGCGCCGTGTTGGTTTCGAGGCGGTAAAATGCCGTGGTGCTCAGGCTGCGCCCCCCAGCAAAAGTGAGTTCATCGCCCAGCTCCACCGAGTGCACGTATTCGGGCAGCAGGGTGGGGTTGCCCGTTACCAGGTTGAGCTGGTCGGAACGGTCGGTGAAGGGGTTTAACTCGCTGGCGTCGGGCCGCTGGATGCGCTTGGTATAGCTCAGGCGCACCTGCTGGTCGCGAGGCAGGTCGTAGGTCAGCGCCGCGCTCGGAAACAAGTCGAAGTAGTGCTGGCTAAAGGCGGGGCTACTGCCGGCCAGCTGGTTGCCGTTCAGGTTCGTTTTCTCGGCCCGCAGCCCTAGCTGGTAGCTGAATTTCTGCCAGGCACTGGCGTAAATGCCGTAGGCCGCCTGCACGTACTGCTTATACAGAAAGCGGTTGGACGGGTCGAAGCCCAGGCCCGGCACGCTGCTGAAGCGGTAGTCGAGGTCGTACTGCCGCAGGCTGCTGCGGGCGCCCAGCTCAAAGCGGCTTTTCTCGCCCAGCGGGTGCACGTAGTCAACCTGGGCCGTGCCCTGGGTGGTGTGGTTGAGGGTACGCTGCTGCTGCGCGACCTGGCTATTATTCAGGTATAGAATGTTGGAGGCGACGTTGTTATCGGCCAGTAGTGGTGTGTACACCGCACTGGCCGTCAGTTCGCGGCCCTTGTACTTGTCCCACGTGTGGCGGTAGTCCAGCGTCACATCAGCCGAGCGGAAAGTGCCCGTGGTAGCGTTGCTGCGGTTGTTGGTGCCGGCCACCACCGGCTGGTCGCCGGCCGTTTGGTCGACCTGGCGCGAGCGCAGGGTTTCATCGGCTGTGAGCGGATTAAAGCGCGGCTGCACGGCCAGCGTGAGCGACTGCTCAGGCGTGAAGTCGTAGTCAAAGCCTAGGCGGGCGGCGTGCGAATTTTGGAGATTCACGCCCTGGCGGTCCTGGTGTAGCAAAAGGCTCACGCCGCCGGCCGCCGTGGTCTGGTCGAGCGTGCCGTTGATGCGGCGGCGGTCGCGCCGGTAGTCATACGAGCCGAAAAAATTGGCCTTGCCCTTGCGGTAATTGAGGCTTAGCGAGCCGTTGGCCTTATCGCCCGTGCCGGCCGTGGCGCTCACCTGGCCGTTCAGCCCGTCGCGGCGCTCTTTTTTTAGGATGATGTTGAGAATGCCGCCCGCGCCGCTGGCATCGTAACGCGCCGAGGGATTGGTAATGACTTCCACGCTCTGGATGCTGCTGGCTGGAATCTGGTCCAGCGTCGTGCCCGTGGGCTTACCATCAATAAAAATAGTGACGCCGCCTGAGCCCCGAATGCTGATGGCCCCGGTCTGGTCCACCGTTACGGAGGGCACATTTTGGAGTACATCAATGGCCGTGCCGCCCGTCACGGTCAGGTCTTTAGTCACGTCCACCACCTTCTTATCGAGGCCGCCGCTCACCACCGGGCGCTCGGCCGTCACTACTACGTCGGTGAGCTGGGTGGCCGCCGTGCGCAGGTGCAGCGTACCCAACGCCAGGGTCGGGGCGCTGGCCGTGAGCGCAATAACTCGCCGCCCGGTACGGTAGCCCACGGCCGTTGCGCGCAAGATGTACTGGCCCAGCGGTAGCTGGGTTAGCTCAAAAACACCCGCCTCATCGGCCTGCGCCCCACCAACGAAAGTGGAATCGGCCCGGCGCAGCAGCACCACGCTGGCGAACGAAATGGGCTGATTGGTGCCCACTTCCTGCAACGTGCCTCGCACGGCTGCCTGCTGGGCCCAGGCCGTGGCCGAACTACTTACCCCAACTACTACCAACAGCCCCAGCCGCCATCCCCCGCGCAAGCCTAACATTCTTCTAATCTCAAGTGAAAATTCTGGCCCCGTTAGCCAGCAAAAGCAGGTTATCGAGGGGCTACTTTGCCATCGGCAGTGAACAGCACATCCTGCTGCTTGCCACCCTTGGCTACTTCGGCCTCGTACACCGTAGTGCCGTCGGCCCTGGCGATGGTCGCCGCTTCGTTGACTTTATACGCTTTGTAGTCGCGGGCCAGGGTCGCGCGCACGGCGGCCGGCAATTCGCTGACTCGCAAGTCAGTTTCGGTTTCCTGCAACGCCCCGGCAGGCGTAATAACGGCCGACATTGTCTTACCGCCCAGTTGGAAGCCCGCCTCAAAATTAACGTCTTCCTTCTCCCAAGTCATGCGTTGAACCGTCGGAAACTTGGCTTTAAAAGTGGCCTTGACCGCGGCCGGCACTTGGGCAGCCGTCATTTTTTGGGCCTGGGCCGCCCCTACTAGCAGTAGGGTCGCCCCTAGCGTCAGCAACAAGGTTTTCATAAAAGCAGATGGGGTAAGGTTCAACTTTCAGGCAAACCTACCGGCTGATTCTGGCGCTAATCTGGAGGAGTTGTTCTGACGCAAAATTTAGGTAAGTTATTGATTAGCTTAATGCTGACACTTTTTCGTCAGGGTCAGATTTTCGCCAGAATCGGCCGGTAGGTTTGCCACTATGCTGCTTCCCGGCCGGGCGCCTGGTTCAGTAGTTCCCCTGCCTTTGGTCTTTGTCTGATGCGGTTTTTTCTTTTTTTACAACTGAACGTCTGGTTATTGCTCGCTGGCGTAGCTACGCCGGCCCTGGCGCAGGTACCGGCTTCGGCGGCCGACACTACCCACAAGTACGAAAACCCTACTGGGGTGCCCGCACCGGTCAAAAAACCCTTTCTGCAAAGCAAAGGCTTTAAGGCGGCCATCGTGCCGGCGGTGCTCATCGGCTATGGCATCAGCACCATCAACGGCCACGGCTTCTATTCCAGCTATGACCTCAAAAGCGATGTGAACCACGCCTTTGGGGCCGGCCGCCACACGCACGTCGACGACTTCCTGCAGTACGCGCCCTACCTCGAATTGGGCGGGGTATTGCTGGCGGGCGTCGAGAGCAAAAACGACCGCGTGAACCTGGGCTTAGTCATCCTCAAGGGCGAAGTCTTTATGCTAGCCAGCGTGTTTGCCGTCAAAAATTTAACCCACATTACCCGGCCCGACGGGTCCGATAACCTGTCGTTTCCGTCGGGGCATACGGCGCAGGCCTTTCTGGCCGCCAGCATCGTGCACACCGAGCTGCGCGACAAAAGCCAGTGGTACGGCATTGGGGCCTATGCCATCGCCACGAGCGTGGGCGCCCTGCGCGTTATCAACGACAAGCACTGGGAATCGGACGTGTTTGCCGGGGCCGGCTTTGGCATCCTGTCTGCCCACCTGGCCTACCTCACCCACCGCAACCGCTGGGGCCGCAAGCCCTTGGGCAGCGCTGCGGCCTGGCACGTCACGCCACTTTACTACGGCGGCGCCACGGGGCTGACGCTGAGCTGGCACCCGACGCACTAAGGGCGAGCCACTAGTGCCGCTGATAAATCCACCTAGCAAGCTTGTCATGAAGAAGATACCTGAGGTTACGCTGCTGTTCTGGATAATGAAAATCTGCGCCACCACCCTGGGCGAAACCGGGGGCGACTTGCTGGCCCAAACCCTGAACGTGGGCTACGGCCTCAGCTCGCTGCTGTTTATCGGCTTTTTTCTGGTTACGCTGGCCGGGCAGCTGGCGGCCAAGCGCTACCTCCCGGCGCTGTACTGGGCCGTAATTCTGGCCACTAGCACGGCCGGCACCACCATGTCCGACTACATGGACCGCACCCTCGGGCTGGGCTACGCCACGGGCACGGCCATGCTGGTCACTATTCTTATCGTGGTCCTAGGCGCGTGGCGATTGAGCGAAAAATCCTTGTCCGTCAGCGACATCACGACCCGCCGTGGTGAATGGTTCTATTGGACGGCCATCCTGTTTTCCAACACCCTAGGTACGGCCCTGGGCGATTTCCTGGCCGACGACTCGGGCCTGGGTTTTGGTGGCGGGGCCCTGCTTATTGGTAGCCTATTGGTACTGGTGATACTGGCGCACTACTTCACCCGCCTCTCGTCGGTGCTTTTGTTCTGGATTGCCTTCGTGCTTACCCGCCCATTTGGGGCCACGTTTGGCGATTTACTCACTAAGCCCGTCGCCAAAAACGGCCTGGGCTTTGGCACCCAAGGTTCGTCGCTCATTTTGCTCGGCCTCCTCGTGGCATTAATCATTTACGCCACTCTGCGGCCCCAACCGGCCGAGCCAGTTTCGGCCAAAGAGCCCGCTTAATATTTCTGGCTTACCCCCCTCTACGAATGAAAAACTTGTTTTTGGCCGCGCCACTGGCGTTCGCCCTGCTCGGCATCGCCCCTGCCGCCCCGGCCCAGACGGCTACTGCACCCTACCGCCTGCTCCGCACCATTCCCATTGGCGGTGAGGGTGGCTGGGATTTTCTGGAAGTGGACCCCGCTGGCGAGCGGCTCTACGTGGCGCACGGCACCCAAACCGACGTCATCGACCTCAAAACGAAGAAGCTGGTCGGCACTGTCCTCAACACGCCCGCTGCGCACGGCATCGCCATCGTGCCCACCGCGAACCGCGGCTACGTGAGCTGCGGGCGCAACAACTACTGCGTAGAGTTTGACCTGAAAACGCTAAAAAACCTCGGCACCATCCCCACCGGCCCCAAGCCTGATGCGATGTTCTACGACGCGTTTTCTCAGCGCGTGTTTGCCTTCAGCAACGACGGGGGGAAGAGCACCGTCTTGGACGCCAACACTGGCAAAGCTGTGGGTATGGCCGAGTTAGGCGGCGACGTAGAAGTACCCGCCACCGACGGCAAGGGCCACATTTTTGTAAATCTCGAAGATAAGAGTGAGGTCATTGAGTTCGATGCTAAAACTCTGGCCGTGCTGCACCGCCACTCGCTAGCCCCCGGCGCGGAGCCCACCGGCCTAGCGTTCGACGCTAAAAACAACCGTCTCTTCAGCGCTTGTGCCAACGAAAAACTAGTGGTTACTGACGGTAAAACCGGTCGGCAGGTAGCCGTACTGCCCATCGGCAAGGGAGTAGACGGGGCGGCCTTCGACCCTACGACGGGCAACGTTGTGACCACCAACGGTGGCGACGGCACGCTCACCGTCATCCACCAGGACACGCCCGATAAGTACCGCGTGGTGGCCACCGTGCCCACCGCTAAAGGAGCCCGCACCGTGGCCGAAGACCCCACAAACCACCACCTCTACACCTGCACCGCCGACCTCGGCCCCACCCCGGCCGCCACTACTGAGAACCCGAAGCCCCGGCCCAGCATCCTGCCCGGCACGTTCCGGGTACTGGAGTTTGGGAGGTAACGGTTGATAAGTTATTGTTGCCTACGTGCTAAGCCCTGGTCGGTCCCGCCAACGAGAACCGGCCAGGGCCTTTTGCTTTACTCTTGCCTAACTACTTGACTATGTGGTGGATTTATGCTTTGCTCTCGGCCGTGTTTGCTGCACTCACCGCCATACTAGCCAAAATTGGCATTAAGGGCGTTGATTCTAATTTGGCAACGGCCATCCGCACGGTAGTCATTCTGCTGTTAGCCTGGGGCATCGTGTACTTCCAGGGCGGCCTGGAGAAAATCCACCTACTTACTCGTACCAATCTTATTTTTCTGGGCTTGTCAGGCGTAGCCACCGGCTTGTCGTGGATATTTTATTTCCGCGCTTTACAGCTGGGCAAGGTTTCGCAGGTGGCCCCTGTCGATAAGCGCAGCGTGGCCATCGCCATCGTGCTATCGGTCGTATTCCTGGGCGAAAAGCTGACTTGGCACGCCGGCGTGGGCGCGCTACTCATTATCAGCGGCACCTTGGTGCTAATTTGGGGTAAGCTCGGCTCACTATCAGGAGCAGGCAGGAAAGCTGTGTTTTGAGAACCCAGTCGTGTAATGCCGAGTTTACAACGTTTATTAAACGAAGAACAGCTTAACATTATAAGCTCATCAAGCAGTTATTAAAGAGGCGTGTCTGTTGCAGAACTCGAACACTTATTTCGATAAGCGGTCGTGGCTAGTAAGAAGACATGCAAAAAGCATCTTCGTCAGGTTGAAGGCCTGATTTGGTTACTAGTAGCCGCACGCCAAGTCCTCGGCTGAGTTCTACAACAGCCACGGGCCCTTATTGGATGGTTTTGGAGGATGCCTTTCCAGTGTGTAGAGGCCCTTTTTTGGGCCGTATTTTCCTGACCCTTATTGGAGTATCTTCAGGGCATGACAACCGTCGCCCTCTACGCTCGTGTCTCGACCAAGGATAAAGGTCAGAGTACCGAAAACCAACTGCCCGAACTGCGGCGCTTTGCCCAGGCCCACGGCTATAGTGTCTACAAGGAGTACGTGGAGCAGGAGTCGGGTGGGACGGGAAAGCGCTCCGAGTTTCAGGCCCTCTTTGCGGATGCGCACCAACGACGTTTCGACTTAGTGCTATTCTGGAGCCTGGACCGTTTCAGTAGAGAAGGCGCGTTGCCCACCTTACAATACCTGAATCAACTGCAAGGCTGGGGCGTGGGCTACAAGTCGCTCACGGAGCAATACCTCGATTCGGTCGGCCTGTTTCAGGAGGCTATTATCTCCCTGCTGGCTACGCTGGCCAAGCAAGAGCGCGTCCGCCTCAGCGAGCGCACGAAAGCCGGCATGGCCCGGCGCCGGGCCGAGGGCGCGCAGATAGGACCGCCCGCCAAGAGTGCGGCGGTCATTGAGCAGATCCGCACGTTGAAAGCGACTGGCTTGTCTAACTACGCTATCAGCAAAGCGCTCAGCCTCTCAGCCAGCACCGTGGCCAAGTATGTGACAGGGCAGGGGGCGACCTGAAGTAGTACCGCCTTACCTCGCTCGGTCAATCACACTTCATACAACCGCGTAAGCCCGACGCCTGGGCTTCGCGCTGGCTCATGACTAAGGTCTGATAGGTGCACCGGCGCATGGCGGCGCAGGACTCCGTGCTATGGTACACTTCGGTGCGTCCGTTGCCGCAGACGTACACTTTCGGGCCGGTTGTCACTTTGGGAGCTACTCGGCGAATCGTTGCCGAGTGAGCCGGCGCAACGGTCGAAGCAGCCAAAGGGGAGAGGCTGCTATAAGTCTCCCCGCCCGCTGCGGCTATCTCCGGCCAGTCTACGTCGGCCGTTACGGCTTCTTGCGTCTCCACTAGATAGTCGGACTTGACGTAACCACGAGCCTGTGCTACCTGGATCTGACTCCACCCATCCGCCCGTTCTTGCAGGAGTTGCACCCGGCTCGCTCCCGCAATCGTGGCCGCGGCCCCCGCGGTGGTAGTAGGGGAGGAGCGCAGGGTGAGCGAGGTCGCATTTACGTAGCGATACGAACTGGTAGGTGCCTGTTCTAGGGTAGGCGACTGACGCAGGCTATCCGCCGGCGCAACTTGTGCGAACCCCCAGGCGGGTACCAAGCAAGCAGTCCAAAGTAGTAGTAATTTAATCATATAGTTGATTGGTATAAGCTGCAAGATAGCGAGTTATCCCCCATTAAAGGACAGGTATAAGTGCGCCTGCATCGGTCTGCGAGTGGGTCTACCCAGTAGAGAAGCTAGGCAATCACTTGACCGCCTTTGCGGACTTTACCGGTAAGAGGCTAGGAAGGAGCAGGGAGTAGCAGCTAATGCAGCACTAGCTGCTACTCCCCAGCGGTTTCCGAGCAGTTGCTTGTCCAGAAGTACCGCCTCAACCTGCCTTCCGCAGTCGACCTGCCAGCGCTTATTCAACCAGAACAAGCCCACTGGTCCGAGTAGCTACGCTACTTGGCTTTCGCGTCTACCAGGGGGGGCGAGGGGCTAGGCTCCGCCGTAGCTTTGTGGAAGACCCCGCTCATGGGGGCGCGTATCCGAATGGCTGATCCGATTCAAGAAGTACTCGTAGCCTTGCGCCAGTTCCGGGACGAGCGGGACTGGGCGCAGTTCCATAATGCCAAGGATTTGGCGCTGGCCCTGGGAGTAGAGGCGGGCGAACTCAACGAGCAGTTCCTCTGGAAAGCCGCCGCCGAGGCCAATCCAGCGCGAGTGAAAGAGGAACTGGCCGACGTGTTGCTCTACGCCTTCCAGTTGGCTGACCACTATGGCTGGGACATCCGCGCGCTCATGCTGGAAAAGATGGCCCGCAACGCCGAAAAGTATCCCGTCAGCAAAGCCCGGGGTAACGCCACTAAATACGACGCGCGCTAACGCAGCCCATGATTGTCTACCAAAAAACCAAAGCCGCGTTTCGGGAGGATGTCTTCTCCAACAACGTGGAGAACATCATTCAGGAACAGGTGCTCCAGAAGTTGGGTAAGCGCACGGGCCAACCCGAAATCAACTCCTGGCGCAACTCCCTGCAGTACATGGATCGGGTGCTGAGCGACAGTCAAATCCCGGAGGATAGCGGCGTTGGCATTGAGTACCAGCTGCCGTACTCGGGGCTGCGCATCGACTTCGTGCTCACCGGCCAGGACGAGGCGGGTACCGACAAAGCCATCATCATTGAGCTCAAGCAGTGGTCGGAAGCCACGGCCACCGATGATGATGGCATCGTGACGACCTTTCTGGGCCGCGGGATTCAGGAAGTCAACCACCCCTCTTACCAGGCGTGGTCCTACGCGGCCTACCTCGAGGGCTTCAACGAAACGGTCTACGCGGAGCACATCAAGCTGCTCCCGTGCGCTTATCTGCATAACCACCCCGACAATGGGGAGCTGACCAGCAGCCAGTACACCGGCTACGTCGAGAAAGCCCCGTTGTTCTTCAAATCGGATGCGGCCAAGCTACGCGACTTCATCCGGCAGCACGTCCAGCGCGGCGACCACTCGGGCATCATGTACCGCATCGAGGGCGGGCGCATTCGGCCCAGTAAGCAGCTGGCCGAAGCGCTGGCTGGCTTGCTGAAGGGCAAGCCGGAGTTCATTCTACTCGATGAACAGAAGGTAGTATACGAAACGGCCCGCAAGCTGGCGGCCAAGGCGACGAACGAGACCAAGCAGGTGCTAATCGTGCGCGGCGGCCCGGGCACGGGCAAAACGGTGGTGGCTATCAACCTGCTGGTCGCCCTGACTAAACAGGCGCTGAATACCAAGTACGTCAGCAAAAACTCCGCACCCCGGCACGTCTACAAGCGCAAGCTCACCGGTACCATTCGAGGGTCGCGCTTCGACTCGCTGTTCGTGGGGTCTGGCGCCTTTATCAATACGCCCGCCAACACGTTCGACGTCCTGCTGGTCGACGAGGCCCACCGGCTCAATGAGCTCTCCGGCATGTACGGCAACCTGGGAGAAAACCAGGTCAAGGAACTGATTGCCTCGGCCCGCTGCACTATCTTCTTTCTAGATGAGGACCAGCGCGTGGCCGTGCAGGATATCGGCAGCGAGGACGAGATCCGGCATTGGGCGCTGCAGGTGGGGGCGCAGGTCCATGTCAAGGAGCTGCACGCGCAATTCCGGTGCAATGGCTCGGATGCCTACATGGCCTGGCTCGACAACGTCTTAGCTATCCGCGAGACGGCAAATCCGACGCTCGAGGCCGATGACTACGATTTTCGCGTCGTGGACTCTCCCGACGAGTTGCAGCAGCTTATCTACGCGAAAAACAAGGTGAACAACCGTGCCCGCATGGCCGCGGGCTACTGCTGGAAGTGGACCAGCAAAAAGGATGCGGCGCAAATGGATTTTCAGCTTTCGCCTACTTTCCGGCACCGCTGGAATCTAGCAAAGTACGGCAACCACTGGATTAACGAACCCGACTCCGTGACGGAAATCGGCTGTATCCACACCACCCAAGGACTAGAGCTGGACTATATTGGCGTCATTATCGGCCCTGATTTGGTGGTACGCGCCGGGGAAGTCGTGACGGACGCGATGGCCCGCGATCAGTACGATACGACCGTCAAAGGCCGCAAGCGGTTATTGGCCACGGCTGAGGGGCGGGAACTGCTCGACCTAGTCATCAAGAATACCTACCGGACCCTGTTGACGCGGGCGATGAAGGGCTGTTACGTCTATTGCACGGACCCGGAAACAGCGGCTTATTTACGTCGGCGAATGACGCAGCCTGCCTAAGCAGGGAGACCCTTACCGGCTGGGCTCTCTGCGGCAACGCTGGCACCTACTCTTCCTAGCTAAGCAGGTTTGGCTATCTTGTCACTTTTAGGCGTGAGGCAGGTCAATAGACAGGACTCGTTATCCTGTACTAGCAGGGGTAGTCAGTTAGCTTTACACGCATGCCGCCACTCGCCGGTGATCAGCTGATCGCCACTATCCTCAAGCACGATAACAAGACCACTAGCTACAAAATAGCGCTTCTGCGGGCGCTCAATGATTTAGTCCTCTCGTACCCCGGTCTGGCGCAGTACAACCAATCGGTGGCGGTTCCGCTGGTCCGTCTAGCCGAATTGTGGGTGGCTTATTACTGGCCCTTCATGGATGAGCAGCAGCCCATCTACCAAGGGGCCCGGGCTCAACGTGGCGCTAGTCAACGCCACGACGTGAGTTTCCGCCCTGCGCTAACCCACTTGCGCGCGGAGTGGCAGCGCGCGCTGTTGCTGGTTCCCGAAGCTGCGGATGGCTTCTTCCTGCTCACCGAGATGCGTACGCCGCGCCGGCGGGCGACCTATCCAGCCTCTTTAGTTCGCGCCTATAATCAAGCCATTGCCGCCATCGCCACGGCGATTAAAATGCCTATCCGTTACGCGGGGCCTGCTCAGTGGAGCATCTTCCCGCTGCCTACACAGCTCCAGCAGTTGCCCCCTGCAACGCTGGCGCTGCCCGGTAGCCTGCCTACGGATATGTGCGTGCTGATCACTGCTTCCTTATGGCAGGCCTTCCACCGCCTCTCCCTCTACGTCGAAGCACTATGCATTCACGAGTGGAGTCTCTTTACGGAAGGGGTTGCTCAAGTGTCAACTGACGCTACGACCCGCGGGGCTATCTACACGCTGCTGACCGCTCGCCCAGATAATCGCCGACCACTTACGTGGGAGCGCAACCAAATCGACATTTTGTTGCAGGAACACGTCGTGTTTACTTGTCCCTGGACGCAAAAGCTCCTGACGCAGCCGCAACACTACGACTTAGACCATCTCGTGCCGCTCTCCCTCTATCCCATCAATGAACTCTGGAATCTGCTGCCCGTCGACCGCGAGTTCAACCAGCGAACAAAGCGCGACCGCGTGCCTTCGGCTCAGCGATTAGCTAGTGCGGTGCCCCATTTCACGAGTGCGTATGCGAATTACCTAGCAGCGCCTGTCCTCAATCAAGCTATTCGAGCCGATGCAGCGCTACGATTTACTGGCCTTCAGAACACCATGGATTTCCCCGGGCAGCTTGCCCAACATACCGCTAGCTTCATTACCGATATAGCTACTTCTCGTTATGCTACGCGCTTTTAGCGATACCTGATTTTAACTAAGGTTAGCTAAAATAGCAACGTCTTTAATTTATTAAAATTAACTTTATTCCTGTTAGTTATATAGCATAAATTAAAGTGATACTTTAATTTAAAAAATGCAAGCTACCTCAGGTGCTTTGCCTCACTTACCAAATACCCTATCTTTGCTTGGCACGTCGGGGTTAGCCCCCGAGACCCATGCGCTGTTACAAAGAGAAGCCCCAAGGTCTCGCGAACCAAGGGGCTTCAAGAAGTTCGGGGGAGATTCGGCCACCCCTTTACTTCATCGGCAAAATGAAAAAGGAACGTGCAAAATCGGAGTTTGAGCTTGGGCTTAAACTCCGCATGTCAGATAAGCTTGCATTGCGGCTTCTCTGGCTTCTAATGGGAGGAACTGCTATCGCGGCGGGCTTCTCTCATTGGGTTAAGTAGGACTTGGGCCGTGCCGGAAGGTGCGGCCCTTGTTTTTACACTGCAAAGTAACGTAACACAAGGAAAAGAAGGTGCAGTCACCAAAATTTAATTTTAGTAACTAGCTCATTCTCAATTGTGGCACTTTAACACAAAATGTGGCAATTTGTGGCAGACGGTGACATACAAAGTATATCTCGCCCGCAACAAAACGGCTTCCGTTTGCCCAACTGGTAATTTTGACATAGTGGATAGGAGTCTTACTAAAACTAGCCAAGCTTTTTCCCGCAGTGCGGACAATAAGTGAAGCTGTTGGTGTCGGTAGATGGCTCCTGCAAATGCTCACTAAATCCGGAAGCAAGGATACCCGTGGGAATAGCAAATAGGCCTAAGCCAAGTACGGCGATAATACTACTGAGCACTTTACCCGCTGGCGTAATTGGGAAGACATCACCATACCCCACAGTGGTGAGCGTGGCCACCCCCCACCACATCGTGTCGGGAATGCTGCCAAATTTATCAGGTTGCGCCTCACTCTCGATGGCGTACATTAAGGTGGAGACCAGTAGGAGCATCACCCCAATGACACCCATTGCCACGAGTAATTCCGTCCGCTTGCGCCGAATGACATGCTCAATCAGGTGAAGAGCTTTGACGTAGCGGGCTACCTTGAGTACTCGTACCACGCGCAACAGTCGAGCTAATCGCAAGTTCAACCCGCCGAAGGCCAGGAAGAACGGCAAGACGGCCAGTAAGTCAATCAAGGCTAGCGGCGTCAACATAAAGCGCAGCCGGCCACGCCATGGTTGCTGGTAACGCGGGTCTTCTACACAGGACCATACCCGCGCCAAGTACTCTAGGGTAAACACATAAAGTGACACGAGTTCTACTCCCACGAACAAGGCGTGATACTGTTGGTCCAACACCTTTACCGAATCGAGTACTACGGCGGTAGCATTGAGACTGACCAACGTGAGCAGGATACCATCCAGCACTCGCTCAGCCGGCGTTTGGCCCCCATCGTGGTAGTCTAGCAACTGGTGGAGAAAAGAGCGGAACGTAACGAGCATAGGGAAGTAGCTAAAAATAGAGTACGGTTCGAAGGTAAGCCACACAGTGTCTGCGTTATGTCTACTAGCAAGCGTAAAGCTCGGGTGGCGTGCTACTTGCCTAGTACAATTATTAGGCTTACTTAGATATTTTTCATAATGCCTTTGCAGTAAGCTAACTAAGCTGAAACATTTAAGCAAAAGCCACTACATTTAGCCTTCCCTATCTACTCCCCACTATGGAAGACAACTTAGACCACATTGAAACTGGCCGCAACAATCTTTTCACGAAGACCCTGCTCATTCTGTATACCGGGCTACTGGCTTTTACCAATAGCCACGCGCACGCCGCGACGCCTACTAAGGGCACTGTGCTGCCACTGGATGAGGACTTCGTTACGCGGCTGCGCCGCATGCGCTACAAGCCGCAACTTGTGCTTAAGCTGAATCGGGCGAATCCTTTAGCTAGCAAAGCGATGATGCACACGTCGCACCGCTCGCACAGCTCCCATAGTTCACACTACTCGTCCTCTGGGGGGCATAGTTCCCATTCTTCGCACAGTTCCCATAGTTCGCACTACTCGTCCTCAAACTACTCACCTTCCTCGGGTAGCAGCAGTACGCCCTCTTATTCCTCTCCATCCTACTCCAGTCCGTCTCTCACGACCCCAACCCTGTCGACGCCCCATCGGTCCAGTACGCCAACTACTACCTATCCCTCTATCAACACGACTCCTCATGCGCTAGGTGACCGGGTCCTGAAGCTTGGCGACCGTGGCTTGGATGTCACGGCCTTGCAACAGCTGCTCATTAGCGTCGGCTACGAGGTGAGCGCAAACGGGGTCTTTGGCTTAGCTACCAACGCAGCCGTGAAAGATTTTCAAGCGGCCCATCAGCTTCCCGCCGATGGGATAGTAGGTCCGCAGACCATTAGCGCGTTACAGGAATAAGGTGCTATGCAGGTACAACTACTATCCAACGGACTAGAGGTGGTAGTGGACGCCCAAACTTTCAGCGAGGCGACACTGCACAAATGCTTTTACTGGTACACCCGCGATTATCAGGTAACTATTCAGCCGGGCATCAACCACCAGACGCAGGTGCGGCTGGTGGCGAAAGAGCACGTAGCAGTTGACGTCACGGCGCTCCAGCACCAAGTGCACAACGACTTACTAGACTTTCGCCTGCGCGAGTTGATTGCCGAGGAAACACGCCCCATCCGCGAACTGCTCGTGGCGAAAGCCTTCGCCCACTACGCCCCGCCGCAGCCCTTAACGGCTCCCATCTCCGACCCAGTGGGCTTCCATCCCCTAGCTCCCGCGCCCTGATGCAGCCCACGCTTGAGCGCGCAACGCGCAAATTCAAGGACCTGGCGGTTTACGCTCCCGCTGGGTCCTACACCCTACTGCCCTTCCGCTTCCACGTGCTCACACCCGAGAAGGAGTTGCTGGTAAGCGAAGTCGGTGACTACTTGCTGGTACCCCGGGGTACGGTGGCCCGCGTTGTGGGGCGGCAGTTGACGTATGCCGAGGAGCCGGACCTGTACGCCGACCTGCTGGCGGGCTTCTTTATTACGGATTCCCCGGAGCTACCACTCTTGGACGTGCTGGCCACGCGCTACCGGACGAAGAAGGCGTTTCTAGAACACTTCACGGCCCTGCACATCTTCGTCGTCACGCTCCGGTGCGAGCATACCTGCCACTATTGTCAGGTGTCGCGCGTCACGGCCGATAAGAACGCCTTCAATATGGCGCGCCACCACCTCGATCAGGGCATTGCGCACATGATGCGTTCGCCTAATCCGCACGTGACGATGGAGTTTCAGGGTGGAGAAGCGCTGCTCGCCTTTGAGGTCATTCAATACGGGGTGGAGGAAGCCGAGCGGCTCGCCGTGCGCCACGATAAGCAGATCACCTTCGTTATTTGTACGAATCTAGCCGTACTCACCGACGAAATACTCCTCTACTGCCAGCAGCATAACATCTTACTCTCTACCTCGCTGGATGGTCCCGCTTTTATTCATAACGCCAACCGGCACCGCCCCAAGCGCAATAGCTACGAGCTGACCATCCAGGGGATTGCCCGGGCGCGGGAAGTCGTGGGCTACGACCGCGTGTCAGCCTTGATGACGACCTCGACCTTGTCGCTGGAGCATCCGCTGGCTATTGTCGATGAGTACGTGGCGCAGGGCTTTGCCAACGTGTTTCTGCGGCCCATCTCGCCCTATGGCTTTGCCCTGCGGCACGACCGCAAGAACAAGTACGCCACTGATGCCTTCCTGACGTTCTACAAAACGGCCCTAGCGCATATCCTCGATTACAATTTCCGGGGGCACTTTCTGCGCGAGGATTATGCCACCATCATTCTACGCAAAATTCTGACGCCTTTTTCCGTCGGCTACGTAGACTTGCAATCGCCTGCCGGACTGGTCAATAGCGTGGTAGTATTCAACTACGATGGCGCCGTGTATGCCTCGGATGAGGCGCGCATGCTGGCCGAAATGGGCGATGTGACCTTTAAGCTGGGGCACCTCGATACGCACGCCTACGAAGAGCTCTTCTACGGACCAAAAGCCCGCGAGATTGCCGGCGCCTGGGCCAATGAGGCGCTGGCCGGGTGCTCGGAGTGTGCCTTTCAACCCTACTGTGGCGCTGATCCCGTGCTGCACCACGCCACACAGGGAGATATGTACGGGCACCGGCCAACGAGCGTGTTCTGTCAGAAAAATATGGAAATCATTCGCTACCTGTTCGAATTGATGGATGCCGATCCGCGCATTGAAGCCATTTTTCGGAGTTGGGTAGCTGACTTTACTTAACCGCTTCTCATGCTGCGTTTACGTGGAATTGCTCATCAATTCGAGCAGCCCCTAGTCGGAACTATCACCCGGCACACAGGAAACACCGGTCCTACGCACTTCTTAGTGCAGGAGGCGGGAATTACCTGCCCGGTCACCGACACTTATGGGGCGGTGCTGACCGAAGCCCCGGCCTTACCAGCGGCATGGACGGGTCCCGGCCTTACCCACCTGCTCAATAGTGAGCAGTTGGCGGAAGGCGACGTCGTCTCCCTGGCCCCGTCGGGACAGCTTATCCGGCAGTACCGGGCTGACTCGGCCCAGAACTTCCTGCTGGCTACCGAACGCTGCAATAGCAATTGTCTGATGTGTTCGCAGCCCCCAAAGGACCGCGACGATACGGGCTATCTGCTTCAGCTCTACCGGCAAGTTATCCCACTAATTCCGAACTCCTGTCCCGAATTAGGTATTACGGGGGGCGAGCCTACCCTATTGGGCGACGGCTTCTGGGAACTGCTGCAGCTCTGCAAGCAGCACCTGCCCACGACGGAACTGCACTGCCTGACGAACGGGCGCAGCTTTGCTTGGCGAGAGTTTACGCAGCGGCTCGGCGAGCTGTCCATGCCCCAGTTGATGTTAGGCATCCCACTCTACGCGGATCACGCACCGCTGCACGACTATGTCGTCCAGGCTAAAGGAGCCTTTGACCAAACCGTGCGGGGACTGCACGAACTCGCGGCCATTGGGCAACGAGTGGAGATTCGCGTCGTGGTGCACCGCCTCACCGTCCCGCGGCTCGGCAAGCTGGCCCGGTTCATCTACCGCAACTTTCCCTTTGTCGAGCATATCACCTTCATGGGCCTGGAAAACACGGGGTATACGCCCCATAACCGGGACAAGCTCTGGCTGGACCCGGTGGACTATGTGCCGGAGTTGACTGACGCCGTCGAGTTCCTGGCCGCGCACCAGCTACACGTTTCCATTTACAACCATCAGCTCTGCTTACTACCCGACCAGTTGTGGCAATTTGCCCGGCGCTCTATTTCGGACTGGAAAAACGTGTATTTGCCTTCCTGTGAAGGGTGTGGCGTGAAGGAGCTGTGCGGCGGCTTTTTTGCTTCCTGTGGCACCCTGCACAGCCGCGGAATTCAGGCACTAGCGGCCATGCCATCCTTGATAAATTAAAAACTAAGTAGTTGCTATCTATGCTCAAACAATTACCCCTTCTTACGTTATTTATCGGGTTCGCGCTACCCGGAATTGCTCAGCGCAAAGCAACCGCTCCCCCCATTCCCCCGGCTGATACCGTCTATTTTGATAGAGATTGGGAGCGTACTACCCTGCCGGAAGACCGCAGCTACGCTCGAGTCGCTCATCACGCCAAGGATGGTAAAACCATCGGTACGGTACGAGATTTTTACTACCCCTCCTGGAAAAAGCAGTGGGAAGGAAAGCTGACGCAGGAGCAGCCGGACCAGCCGCACGGACTCTGTACTAGTTGGTATGAAGCAGGTGGCCTGGAGTCACGCGGAACTTACGCCCAAGGAAAATTGCAGACCGAGCCACAACGATGGGCAGAAGATGGACATCTGATTACGTGCCGCTTCACTTATCAAGAGGCGTTAGCGCTGAGCACGGGCAAGTTGCACTCGTACTACAATGACGGAAGCAGCCGCCAAGTATTTCCGGTGGACTTACCCGCCAATACGGCGGGCGTCGTTTACCGGTTAGACATTCGGGATGAAGGTGCCCCCCTCATCTCGTGGGATAGTGCGCTCGCCTTAGGGGCGGCGTACTTCAGCCCGACGACAACCTTAGCCAGTATGCTGAGCACCGGTGCGCGTTCCTTAAGCCAGGGGGCAACTGCAAGTCCGGTAGCTAGCACGAAGTGCCACTGGTATATCGTGCCGGACCTAGCCGCCGCGCAAGAATTTATGCAGACCAAGGGGACTATCTCGGGCAAGCCTTGCTATCGGCAAGCCGCTAACATCTGCGCAGAAACCCGCGAGATTTTACTAGCGCCAAACACGCGCCGTATCTACATCTGCGTCAACAATGATAATGACATCACTGCTGCTACGGCAACAGTTAGTGTTTCAGCGCTTGTGAAGAGTTGTGATTAGCAAGAAACCACCTAAGACTATTTAAGCTCAATCAAACCAATCACCTAATCTACTAATAAGGAAATTTTGTCTTTACTCCCAACAAGCTCGCTGAGATGCCGAGCATAAGCATATGGGCGAAAAAAATACTTTCTTAGTCAACTTTATTTTAGGTAATTTCATGCTCAAGGATTGATACCTGGTCTTTGAATACTAATAATCAATACTTTATCAATATTTGTCACAAATAAAAGTAGCAAAATTTTACACATTGCTTGGAGCCTTTTCAGGTACGATTATTTGAAACGTACAAATGTTCTCCTAAGGCTTCATCATACACTGATACTTTGTCTCAGTACACAAGGTCTCATGGTTAGTAATAGCTACCTTGAGACCTTTTGCAATACAATGGCTGCGCCTACTAGTAGCTCAAACTGCCACATACCAACCCGCTAGTAATGACACTAAGCACGAAGGCGTGAGAAAGCAAACGGATGTTTTTCATAGTTATATCTATATTCGACTTATAAATAATCTTATTAAGTGGCAGGACATTCGCTACTTAGCTTGGCATCTTAAGAAGATATAAATAACTGACCTTTATGGAGCTTTCAAGTAAAGATGTTGTAGCGCTTATGCGTGAAAAAGGCGTAGAATACCTATACCATGCTAATACAGTACGTACGACCTGCACTTTTTTCCGCACAGGCCATCTACTGGCCCGTGGCTCAGTGCACGAAAGGAGTTTGGACCAAACTACCCAACCTTCGGATAGGCTAGATAGAAAACTTGGGATATGGTATGATTTATTTTTCGATTCCTGCGATATTCACGCAAGAAGCAGTAATTACAATAAGTATGGGCCAGTATTATTATGCTTCGACTTATCGTTACTAGAACAGGATTGGGCACCTACTGTATGGATGACAAAAGACAATCCCATACGTTGGAGCACGGACACACCATCCAACGAGCGTTGGTTCAATTCTTTTGAAGAACTACAAACCAGATACGACAGGTATGCTTTTCAGCAACACTGTGTACTAAGGAATGTAGGCGGCAGTGTTCGAATGCTTCCTTATTTAAAGAAAATCGTATTAGATAACCCTAAAAGGGCTAGACCAAACGCAGCAAGCGTTGATCGATTCAGTGAGGCGGTTGGTGCACTTAACAATGCCTTACGTGCAGGAGGTTTATTTGAAAAGGGAATAACCTTTAATAACAGGCCTTGCACATGCGGTTGTGTATCAAGCTACGCAAGTATGACAGAAGAGAAACTTGACAAGCTCTTTGGCAGCTAGCGCAAAAGGTTGATCATTTTGCAAACGCTCGTGCTTAAAATGACCAACTAGCCTCGCCCCTGTCTTAGCCTTAACCGAACGACTATCTGAAGCCGTGAAGAAATACGTTGCCAACTACTATATGGAGATAGGGGGCTTATTTTATATGCTCAACGAATGGTCGTTATCGCTTTCATATAGAATGCCCCTTACTTGATACAGACAGTCTTAACTTTATTTTCAACAACGACTTTGATATGCTAGTTGTACCGACTCAGTTTGCTCCTGTACCTGTTGCACCCCCTTGGCCTGGCGGCAATCTAAACAGGCTAATGGGGCCAGGAGCCTACATAGAACCTATAAAAAGGCTTAGCATTTTCTCTCCGGAAGAATTTGAAATATTTGTGCTACAATGGGTTGAAGGCCATGTGTCACAAAAGTATAGTGAAGTTCAATGGCGTGGAGGTGCCGGGGATAAGGGGAGAGACGTAGTTGGCTGGCTTAATCATTCAAATTCGCCCGTCAGAGAGTGTGATATCTACCAATGCAAACATTATGATACACCGGTTACACCCGAGGATATTTGGAAGGAACTCGCCAAAGTATGTTATTTTTCATTTATAGGAGATTATCCTATACCAAATAACTACTATATAGTCACGTGCAAAGGAGTTGGCAATTCGCTACAAGATTTGATTGACAAACCGTCAAATCTTAAAAAAGAACTTATTGACAAGTGGGACAAAAAATGTGTAGGTAAAGTTGGAAAAAATATACCGGGTAAGTTGGTTGGCCCGCTAAAAGATTGGGTAGACAACTTTGATTTTTCAATCGTTAAGACACTAAGCCCAAGCCGTCTTATTACAGAACATTCAAATACTAGATTTCACCCATATGTATTTGGCATAACAGTAAAAGCTCGACCAACGCCAATTACTCCACCTGCGAATATAGACGATAAGAAAGAAGTAAGGTATATCAAATGTATACTTGAAGCATATGGAGAACATGCTAATATAAAACCATTTAAAATTGAGAGTTTTAGCGCTTATCCTATGCTTAAAAAGCATTTTGAGAACTCTCGTATTAGTTTTTATTCGGTTGAAACGTTAAAAGAGTTTGTTAGAGATAATTTTCCCGATAACAGTCATTTTGACTCTTTGCTAACAGACTTCGAAAGAGGCACTTTTCATTCTTTTTGTCGCCCTTGCAATACAGGTTTCGAAAGAATGATAAATGTATGTGACAGTGCTGTACAACTCGCTGTCGATAGTAGCATTCTAAAACCACAACTTACGCCCGATGATCGTGCTGGCATGTGTCACCATTTAGTCAACGAAGGGCGCATTCAATCTTGGGTTCAAAATGGTAGATGAAGCAAAGCTAGAACGCCCATTTAACCATCCTGTTGAGGTCGGTATAAGGCTACTCTATATACTTAATGTTTTTCACCCACGCTCATTTGACATAAAGCATCTACTCTATATGGACTATTTGCTTGTCCACTCAGCAGATGCCGGGGGACCATCTAGCCTCCACGCTGCAATGCCCTATAGAACTGGTGAATGGCTGGTGAGAAGAAAAATATTAGAAGCAGGATTAGCGTTGATGTTTTCTAAAGAATTACTCAGCAAGCATTTGTCTAATGATGGCATCACTTTCAGCGCCTCTCCTTTAACAAAGCATTTTCTCAAGCACCTGAAATCGGAATATGCTTTGGGCCTATACACAAGAGCCGAATGGCTAAAACTTAAATTTGATAATATGAATTCAAATCAAATCAATGAGTTCATGAAATTAAATTTAACCTCTTGGGGCAACGAATTTAAAGCCATTCAATATTAAGGAGTAAAGGCATGGAATTAGTTAACAGAGATAATATCGGCTTTCAAATTAAGCGAATTATTGCAACAGGTGCGGATGTCCCACAAGCTAGTCTTGAATTTTCCGATGGCCTCAATGTTATAACTGGCGCATCTAATACAGGTAAAACTTATATATTTCAAGCAATTAATTTCCTATTAGGTGGCAATGATTGGCCCAAGGAAACCCCTGAAAGCAAAAACTACGATACGCTTTATCTTGAAATAGAGAATAGCTTATATGGCCCTATCTTGATTAAAAGAGAATTCGCAGATACTAATCCTATAATTTATTATTCAACTTTTAATCAATTAGCAGATAGAAATCAGCTAGTAGGAAAAATACTTCCCAAAAAAAGTAGTGAAAAAGCAGGTTTATCATTAGCTGATTTCATACTATCTATATGTGGCGCAGAATCTGTGCGCGCTAAAAGTAATCAAAATAACAAAACCGTAGCTGTTTCTTTTAGAACAATACGGCATTTCTTTATTGTAAGCGAAACGGAGATACTCGAAGAAGGATCTCCAACATGGCTGGGTCAAAATACCACGAAGACCTTATCAACTTCATTATTTAAATTCCTGCTATCCGGACAAGATGATTCTGGACTTAAGAAAATCAAGGATGAAAAAGTCTTTACAAGTAATAATGCTAAATACAATCTACTATCAGAGCTAATTGAAACCACTTCTATAGAGTTAGCATCTTTAGCAAAAGAAGGGGATAACAAAGATACGGAAAGCAAGATTAAAGCTAAATCAGAGGAACTTGAGTATAATTTAAATCAAACTTCTTCATTAGAATTAGAGCGCAGAGAATTATCGCAACAGGCTAACAGCATTGAATCTGAAATCACACTACGAGTTGAGCTTCTCAACAGATTCAAAGTATTAAAACAGCACTACGAATCAGATATTAAGCGTCTAGACTTTATAAGCGAAGGAAGTTACTTAATTGAACAACTAGAATTTACAAGCTGCCCTTTCTGCTTTAATCCATTAACCGCGTACGCCCGTCATGAGGCATGCATAGCAAATTCAATTGCACCTGAAGTATTATATAATTCATGCAAGAGTGAATTTGAAAAACTAACCGCACAGTTACAGGACTTACAAGACACTATCAAGCAGGTGGATAGGGAGCATGAAGCATTAACTGCCAACCTTCTTTCACTTACTCGTTCATTCAAATTAGCTGCGCTATTGATATCAGATACTTTTATTCCTAAAATAAAAGAATTACAGTCTGAAATACAATTTCTTCAGCAACAACATTCTGCTTCCATTTTATATGAATCCACTGAGAACCGATTAAATAGCTTAATCGAAATGCGTAAGCAGTGCGCTCCTCAATCGAAGGAAAAGCCCAACAAGCAGAATGAAAACAAAGAGTTACCAGTAGATGAAGTCAATGAATTTTGCACGGAGACGCAATCACTATTGAAGTCATGGGGTATAAGCGATGGTCCTGTTACATTTAATTATAACACCATTGATATTACAATAAATGGAAAAGACCGCAAAGCTGATGGCAAAGGGCTTAGAGCAATTACCCGTTCTGCCTTTATGGTTTCTCTTATGAAATATTGCAAGCGAAAATCACTACCACACACTCGAATGTTAATACTTGATTCGCCAATCACAAATTATAGAGAAAATTCTAAAAAATATGAGGATATTAATCGAATCCAAAATTATATATTTCGTGAATTATCACGTGACTTCGCTAGTGACCAAATAATTGTCTTTGAAAACAAAGAACCATTATTACCAAAGGGGGAGAAAATCAATATTATCAATTTTGGCAGTAATCCTGAAACAGACCGACCAGGATTCTTTCCCACCTTATCTTATTAAATATTCAATATATATAAAGTCGCTTCGCATATTCATACCATTCTATTCTGTCAAACATTATAAGTCCTAAAAATAAGTAAATATCACTTTTGTATGGTAAGAAAGCATGCCATACTTCAATTGTGAGATGTATAGGAAAGCATACTTATTATGTTTCGCAATACGGTCGTTTTAGCTGACACTTTACTAGGCTGGGAAATGCACTACTAAGAAGCACCTTTTACGTCCCATTTTCTTGTCTCACAAAACAATGGCTCATTATATTTTAGGCGGTTGACTCAATGAGGCAGAGCCATTAAGTCCCAATAGACTCGTGTTAGTACAGCAGGCTAACAGTTCATTTTAGAGAATTCAAAAAAGCTATCGCTACCTAGCAAGGGTTTTGCTATTATTAGAATACTAAATAGATCTTATTTTACACACGTTAAACGTCCATTCAACTCAAGTGGCATCTTGAGCGCAACAAACTGACAATTAGAAGGGCTAACGGCTTTCAGCGTGGCAGTCCTGTTTTAGGAACGGTTGAGTTTTTTTATATCTTATAAAGGAAGCCTTGCTACACGTACAATAGCTTACCGGGCCGGTTTGGGCAGTAAACGCTGCACGCCCATAGGGTGGAATGCCTTCCCGTGCCGCGTGCGGTACCCTGACTGGTTAAGCTGCTCGGCGATAGCGCGCAGCGTGGCTCCCGTGGCCCGCAGCAACGCAGCCAGTTGCGCGGCTTGCCGGTTATTCAAATTCTCTTGCGCATTCTGGGTCATCGCGGCCCAAGATTTCTCGCGCGCGGCCTGGGTCAAATTAGCCGGGGTACCTAATTGCACTCCGCGAGCCTTCTTAGCGGCAAGCGCATCCCGAGTCCGAGTAGAGATGGCCGACGCCTCTTTCTGGGCCACTGCCGCCAGGATGTGCAAGGTGAACTCATCGGCCGCCGGCAGGTCGACCGCTTGAAAGCGCACCCGACCTTCCATAAGGGTAGCGAGAAAAGCCACGTTCCGAGCGAGGCGGTCCAACTTGGCCACCAGTAGTACCGCCCCCTCCCGCTGGGCCTGGGCAATCGCCGCCGCTAATTGGGGTCGCTCGTTTTTCTTGCCACTCTCGATTTCTAGAAAGGTGGCCACCAGTTGCGCGTCGCCACGCAAGAAATTCTGTACCGCTGCCTGCTGGGCTTCGAGCCCAAGACCGGACTGGCCCTGGCGGACGGTACTCACCCGGAAGTAGGCGACAAACTTGGTCATTGGTACAAAACTACCCTACTTTTCCTGTTTGTCACAAAAGTTAAACGTACGTTTAACAAATGACTATAAGGGCTATCTTCGCTTCAAATCACGATTTGGTCTGTCATGTCTGCCTATTTTGCCTACTACCGCGTCTCGACCCAGAAGCAAGGAGCCTCTGGGCTCGGGCTCGAAGCGCAGCAAGCCGCGGTGGTCAGCTTCCTGAAAGGCGGCCAGCCGCAAGGCGAGTATATCGAGGTCGAGAGTGGCAAGAAGAATCAGCGGCCCCAACTGCTCGCGGCCATGGCGGCGGCTCGCGCCGCCGGTGGGGTGCTGCTCATTGCCAAGCTCGACCGACTCAGTCGCAATGCCAGTTTCATCTTTGCCCTACGTGACTCGGGGGTGGATTTCGTGTGCTGCGACATGCCCGATGCGAACACCCTTACGGTGGGTCTCTTCGCCGTGCTCGCCCAGCACGAGCGCGAGACTATCTCGAAGCGCACCAAAGATGCACTTGCCGCCAAGAAGGCGCGGGGTGCGCAGTTGGGTACGCCAGCTAATCTGACAGCTGCGGCGCGAGAGCAGAGTCTGCTCGTGCGACGAGCCCACCTGCAGCAGCACCCGGGCTTGCGGCAAACGGCGGCTTTTATTGCCTCCCGCCGGGCGCAGGGGGTGAGCTTTCGGCAGCTGGCGGGGGAATTGAATGCCCTCGGCTTTATGGCCCCACGTGGGGGGACCTTCAATCAGAAGCAAGTGCAACGCCTCTATGAGCGCTTACCAGTAGCTGATAAGCGCAGTACGAGTGACCTATATAATACTGAGTGACGAGACCTAATTCGGTCGGTGCCCAGAAGTAGAAATCGGTAGCACTGCCCTTCACTTACCGCTACCCATTCTGAATGGCCTAAAGCCACTTATTTCACTCACTGAAGAGAGGCTTTATACTATTAAGTAGTAAGCCGGTAGTTAGCGCAAAAACACAAAAGACTGCTACTTAAGTAAAGCACTTTCTAATCATTCTCCTACTGAATCAAAGGATAAGGAGTAGCTGCCCGATTATTCGTTGAGATACTGGTGAACGAACTTGATAGCCATGCTGCCTTCGCCCACGGCCGAGGCCACGCGGGCCATGGCGCCGGCGCGACCGTCGCCGGCGGCAAACAGGCCGGGTACGCAGGTTTCGAGCAAGTAGGGCTCGCGGTCTTTCTTCCAGGACTCTTTGTAGCGTAGGTCGCTCACGAGGTCGCGGCCGGTGAGGAGGTAGCCTTTGGGGTCGCAAATGGCGAGGTGACAAATCCACTCGGTGCTGGGCTTGGCCCCGATGAAGATAAATAGCGCCCGCGCCGGGTGCTTTTCGGGTGCTTGGCCGTCGCGCTGCACCACTACGGCCTCCAGCGACTGGCCCCCGCAGGCTTCTATAATCTGCGTGTGGGGCAGAATCTCGATGTTGGGCGTCTGGCTGATTTGCGTAATCAGGTAGGCCGACATACTGGCTTCCAGCGTGGCGCCTCGAATGACGAGGAACACCCGCGCGGCATACGTAGCGAGGTACATGGCGGCTTGGCCCGCCGAATTGCCCCCGCCCACGATGTAAACCGGCTGGCCCGCGCAGCTGCGCGCCTCGGTGCGGGCGGCCCCGTAGTACACGCCGGCCCCACTCAGGCGGTCGAGGCCCGGCGCGTCGAGCTTGCGGTAGCTGACACCCGTTGTTAGAACTACGGCGCGGGCGCGGATAGTAGTGTCGTCGCTCATTGTCAATACCTTGTAGCCATCTTGCACGCACAAGTCCAATACTTCCTGCGGGGCCATAAATTCGGCACCTAGGCGAATGGCTTGTGACCAGGCGCGGTGCGCCAGTTCGGAACCATTGAGGCCAGTGGGAAACCCCAGGTAATTCTCGATGCGCGACGAGGCGCCTGCCTGCCCGCCGGGCGTTTGCCGCTCGATAATGAGCGTTTTCAGCCCCTCCGACGCGCCGTACACGGCCGCCGCCAGCCCGGCCGGCCCGGCCCCGATAACGACCACATCGTAGAGTTCTTGCTGGGCCGCAACCAATAGCCCGAGGTGCCGGGCCAGGTCGAGCTTGTCGGGCTGGGCCACTACCCGCCCATCAGGGCAGATAACAACGGGTAGCTCATCAACTGTGAACTCCGTGGTGGCCAGCAGGGTAGCGGCTTCTGCGTCCTTTTCAATATCGAGCCACTGGTATCCCACCAGGTAGCCGCTCAGAAAATCCTTGAGCTCGTGCGAGAGCGGCGACCACTGAAACCCAATGAGGCGCAGGCCCGCAAACCGCGGCCGATAGGTGGCTTGCCAACTCGCCAGCAAGTCGTGCAGCACCGGGTATAGCAGCTGCTCGGGCGGGTCCCAGGGCTTGAGCAGGTAGTAATCGAGTTGGGCCGAATTAATGGCTTGAATGGCCGCCGCGGTATCGGCATAGGCCGTGAGGAGCGCCCGTTTGGCCTCGGGGAAAAGCGCCAGCGCATGCGCGAGTACTTCCACGCCTTCAACCTCGGGCATGCGCTGGTCGGCTAGCACCAGAGCCAGCGGCTCGGCGCGGGCGCGCAATTCGTCAAGGGTCGTTAGGGCTTCTGGGCCCGAGTTGGCGCTCAGAATGCGGTAATCCTGCCGAAACTCGCGGCGCAGGTCGTGGCTGATGGCCGCGAGCACTTGCGGGTCGTCGTCAACTACCAAGATGGCGGGCTTTTTCATGAATCAGGTGAGGGCTAAGGGTTCGTTTGCTACTGGGGCTACCGATTAGCTAACGGGATAAGTAGTGCCCGTGAGCTGCTCGCTAAGAGCCCACAGGCGGTCGGCATTCGCGGTATCTACTGCATAGGGCATAACCCCAGTCATAGCGCGAGGGGCAACGGAACTATCTGGGGTATAGATAGTCGCAATGTCATTGTCTTCGCAATACACCCCACCTAGGCCAGCCAGCTGCGGGCTAGTGGCGCACCACACGCTGGTTGACGCGCCCTGGGCCACGGTTTTCAAACCCCGGTCGGGGTCCAGCACGATGTTGCCGGCCTCATCCACGGCGCCCATCTGCCGCAGTTGTTCCGGCGTGACGTACTTGCTTAGCCCCGTGCCCGCAATACTGCCCGGATGCAGCGAAAAAGCCCGAATGCCCGCTGCTTGCCCGCGTTGGTCTAGACCCCGCGCAAAAAGCACGTTGGCAGTTTTCGACTGGCCATAGGCAACCCAGGGGTCGTAGGCGTGGCGCTCGAAATTAGGGTCGTCGAACAAAACCGGCGAGAGGCGATGCCCCCGGGAGGAAACCGCCACCACCCGCGCCCCCTGCGCTTGCACCAGGGCCGGCCAAAGGCGGCCGGTTAGCTGGAAGTGTCCGAGGTGATTGGTAGCCAGCTGTGATTCGTACCCGCGGGCATCGCGGGCGAGGGGATTAGCCATGATGCCCGCGCTGAGTACCAGCAAGTGCAGTGGCCGCCCACTGCTCAAAAACCGGGCGGCTAGGGCATCAATTAAAGCGGGGTCGAGCAAATCCAGTGTTTCCACCTCGACGCCAGCTAGGTCTTGCATGGCCTGAGCTGCGCGGGCTGGGTCGCGGGCCGGCACGATAACATGGGCACCGGCGCCGTGCAAGGCCCGCACAGTTTCCAGGCCGAGGCCGGCGTAGCCCCCGGTCACGAGGACCACCCGGCCAGTGAGGTCGCGACCCCGAATAACGTCGGCAGCAGTGCTGGCAGCGGCAAAGCCTGAACCTAGGGGCTGCTGCGGGGTAGGTTGATAATCAGGGGCAAAAACAGACGAATCAGGCATATAAAAAAGTAGCAGATAAGTAGCTGATGAACAAGGCTATTTTAAGTATTGCCACTAGCATCAGTATCTGAAGGGCCAAGACCCCTAGGGCGACTCACTGGATGCGAATGGCTCGCTTCAGCGTCTGATAATGAGCAGAGTGAAAGCACCTCGGGGAGGAGGGCTAGCCAATGGGCAGCCAAGCGGTGAATTCGGTGCGCCCCGGCTCAGAGGAGACTTCCAGCCGCCCGCCATGCTCCTGCACAATGCGCCGGGCAATGTCTAGGCCTAGGCCACTGCCCTCGCCCAGGGGCTTGGTGGTGTAGAAGGGCTCGAACAGGTGCGCCAATACCTCGGGCGTGATGCCGCTGCCATTGTCTTGCACCCCAACCACCAGGCAGGTTCCGCACTGCTCGACGCGCACTGTCAATTCCCCGCCAGCGGCGGGCAGCGCATCCAACGCATTGTCAATCAAATTAGTCCAGACTTGGTTAAGACTGGCGGCTTGGCCTATTATTAGCGGCAGTTCAGGGGCATAATCGCGGGTGAGGTGCACGTTTTTTTCGCGTAGTGCGTGCGCAAATAAGTGGAGCGTGCTGTCGAGCCCGGTGGTCACGGCCAGTTTGTCTGGGCCCGTGGCGCGGTCCATGTGCGAGTAGGTTTTCACGTCGCCCACCAGCGTGCTAATGCGCCGGGCAGCCTCGCTGATGTCGCGGGTGAGGCGCGCGGCCGTCAGGTGCCCGCTGAGCCAGGTAAAGGCGGCGGGCCGGGCGCGGGCCGGCAGCTGGGCCGCCAGCGGGGCTAGGTCCGCCACCCCCATGCCGGCATCTAGCAAGCCCGTGGCCAAGCTATAGCCATCGGGGCAGCCTAGCGTTTCGAGCCAGGTAGCTAGCTCGTCTTCGCGGTCAGCAGCTTGCAGGGCCGACAAGGGCGGGGGCAGTTCCGCCGGCAGTACGGCCAGCGCCGTGATGGCTGCCACCGTTTCGGCAGGCGGACAAGTAGCTAATAGCTCAATCAATTGCGCCGGAGCAACTTGCAACGCGGTAGTAAGCGAAGCCGCCGCCCGGCTGATGGCCGCGGCTGGGTTGTTTAGCTCGTGCGAGAGGCCGGCCGAGAGCTTACCCAGGGCCCGGAGCTTATCGTCGCGCTCTTGCGTGCGCACTAAGTCGCGCGCCCGGTCATTCATGATGCCAACCAGGCGTTGCACCAGTTCGGGACTTACCTGCTCTAGCGCTGAAAAGTGATGGTGAGGCAGCTCATACAACACCGTTTCGCCCACGGCCACGCCCTGCGCCGGAAAGAACTGGAGCCGAGAATACGGCAATAGCCCCCCCACATCGCCGACTACTAGCCGAAACCCTCGGGCACTGGGGTTGCCCGGTAGCTGAGTATAGGTGCCGCCTCGCACTACGGCCAGCAGCTTATCGGCGGGGGCGCCTGCCAGCACTACCGTTTCACCGTCGGCATACTGGCGCAATTCGCCCGCTTGCAGTAGCCAGGCAAGCACCTCGGGGGGCAGGCCCCGAAATGCGGTGATGCGGTCAAGGGCACTAGGGTCGGCGGGCAATAGCTGAGCCATATGAGTGCGAACGAAACGACTGCCCGACAGCCTAGTACTCTGCAAACTCTTGGTCGGGGTAGCAATAGACCCAATATTCGCCGGGCTCGGCGGAGCTTACTACCGGGTGCTGGGTGGCGTGGAAATGCTTGGTAGCGTGCGTGTTTTTGGACTGGTCGCAGCAGCCGACGTGGCCGCACTCCTGGCACACGCGCAGGTGCACCCAGGTGTCGCCTAGGGCCACGCATTCGGGGCAGACGTGCTGAGGGGCGGTTTTCAGGTGCGCCACATCGAGCGCTGATAAGTGGGAGCAAACAGAGGCCATAGCAAAAGCGTAAAAAGTAAGGTAGTGAGAGGCCGGGCCTAAGCCACCAGGCACTGCGCAAAGGTGTCGGTGTGCTTACCCCCCACTCATTGACTTTTATCAAGAAAGGCTATTCCTCAAGCAGGTTGAGGAGTTGCGGCGCTTTCACCTACTGACACGGCTTGCCCTGCGTTTCGGCCACAGCTGCCCAAATAGTGGTTGTGTCGCCACTGTTAGTCCAAATAGCCAGTGCCCGGTGGTCCGAGCCAGGTAGCTCGGCCACGATGGCATCGGTATAGAAGCGGTGTAGGCCAAACCGGCTCCTGCTGTAGCCAACCGATGTACAATGCCGGCCCCAATGCCGCGGCTTCCAGCATACTCCGGCTAGCAGATAGGACGGTGTAAGAACGCGCTAACGCTCCTTGCCCACCGGGGCAGGGGTGCTGGCTTCCTTACTTAGCGGCGGGTAGCAGTTCAGTCAACTTTTTGGTGAGGGCCTCACCAGTGAGGTTGGTAGCCACAATGCGGCCTTGCGGGTCGATGAGAAAATTCTGCGGTACCGCCACTACGCCGTAGCTGCGGGCAGCTTCATTGTGCATGCCTTTCAGGTCCGAGGCCTGAGGCCAGGTCAACCCATCATAGCGGATGGCTTTTAGCCAGGCAGCCCGCTGCTTTTCATTGTCTACTGATATACTTAGTATCATGAATCCCTGCGCTTTATAGGTAGCGTAGGTTTTGACTAAGTGCGGGTTTTCGGCCCGGCAGGGCTTGCACCATGAGGCCCAGAAATCGACCAGCACGTAGTGGCCGCGCCAGTCGGCTAGGCGCACTAGCTTACCCGTAGAATCGGGCTGGCTGAAAGCAGGCGCGGGGGTGCCCACGCCGATTTGCCGCAGCTTTTCAACTTTTTGCTGCGCCAGCTGCCCGAGCGCCGAGTTTCGTACGCTGGGCGCTAGGCCTTCGTATAGGGCAACATAGCCATCGGGTTTGGGCAACAGGCCATCGTACTCTTCCAGCACGAGCAGGCTAAATATTGCTGTTGGATGGGCTTTGATATAGGCGGCGTACAAGTCTTGGCGTTGCTGCAAAAACGGCGCAGCCTGCACCGCCACCCGGTGTTGCAGGGCCGTATCGGGGCGCTCAGTGTTTGCCTGGGCGTAAAAAGGCTGGTAGATGCCGTTCAGGCGGTCTTGCACCGGTTTCAATTGCGTCCGAAACTGTTGGTTTTCGCGGTTGAGAGGGGTACCGCTCACGGTAGCGCCGCTCACTGCGCCAAGTCCGGCTACGGTGATGCTGCCCGGCTCTAGGTACAGGGTTACGGCCGTTGCCTCAGCCACCGTGCCCGCCTGCGGTAGCGTGAGCCGGGCTTTGACTGGCACCGCCACCCGGCCCTTAAACTGAAAATGGCCATTGGTTACACGGGCGGAATCGAACTGAGTTTTAGCGTTGATAATGTAGCGTAGGTAAGCCATCTTAGCTCGGCTGGCGGGTAGATTACCCGTCACGATGTAGCCAGTGGGCAAGGCAGTTTTGGGTTTTGGCTGCGTACCAGCCAGCAAAGAACTGGTAACTGCTAAACCTAAGCAAGCGAATTTCATGTAAGTAGTTGGCTAATAAAGCAAAAGCGAGAGGAGCATCTTGGCGCTAATGCACTGACCTGCGCGCTGGGGTTGCTTGCTGGCCGTGCAGCCAGGAAATGGTCGGGCCCTCATCGATAAATGCCGCGGCCTGGTAATAGCGATTGGTCGGGTGGGCCAGGATGGGTAGCACGACGTCGGTGTAATGCACCAAGTGGGACGGGAAAACCAAGTGCGCGCTGTAGATGGCTTCTGACGAGCTGAAGGCTGAGGCCACAAGCGGGCAAAACTCCTCCACCAGCCACTGGGCTTGGCGGGCACAATTGGGCGGGCAGCGCCGCACATCGAGCAGCCAAAAGGGGCAGTTGTAGTGCCTAGCCTTTTGCAGCAGGTAGTGATAACCAGTTTTGAAGTCGGTGTCGGTGCGCATTTGCTGTATCCAGCGAGCCACTAGCACGTGCTCCTGCGGCCGGTATGAAACGTCTAGGAAGTGCTGCATAGCAGGTTTTGGGCAGGGTACAAGTGTTCGGTGAGGAGGACACTCGCGAATTGACGGCGCTACTCGCTGAGCAGTACTGGGGTGCTGCCCGCCGCCTTGGGGGCCACTACTACCCGCTGATAGGGTTTGCTTGCGGTAGCTAGGTCCACATTTTGCACGGCTTGCACGGGGCCTAAGGTCTGGCTCATGGCGCCGCCTTTGGCATCGGTGTGCACCGTGAGCAGGGGGTAGTCGCGGGAATACGGGGCCTGCGTGGCGCGGCTGAGGTACACGTCGTAGTCGGTATCGGGCTGGAGATGGGCCAGCGAAAAAGACACGAGGTCGACCAAACCTTCGGAGCGCGTGACTAGCGAGCCAGCCGCCGCACCCGGCTGCGTGGGCTTCAACTGGCGCACCACGGCCGGCTGGTCTACCAACTGACGACCTAGGGCCGTAGCGGCTGGGACGCCGGCTAGCACGGCATTGGGCACGTAAACCAGCGCCATCGGCGCCTGACCGATTTTGCCTTTGCCGATTACCCGGTTGGTCGCCGTGTTGATGGCCACCACCGAGTCGGCGTTTTCCAGGCCCAGGTACACGCGGCTGGCATCGCCCGAGGCCCAAATACCATGCGGCAGCGCCCCCACCGGAATGGTGGCCAGTTGCTTGAAGCCGGGCTCGCGGGAGTACACTTTCACCACGTTTTCACCGCCCACTGTCACGTAGGCAACTTTTCCCAGGCCCGTTTCCAGGGTCGTGACGTGGTTGGTGATGGGGCCGGTATCGAGCACGCCCACGATGCGCAACTCCTTCACATCCAGCACTGACACCTTACCCACGTCCTTGTGCGTAAACCAGGCCTGCTTGCCGTCCTTGCTGGCGAAGATGTTGGGAGAAAAGGGGCTGACGACCGGAATGCGCTTGATGATTTTGTATGTAGCCACGTCTACCACTGCTAGCTCGGGCGAGAAGCTAGAGCACACGAAAGCCAGCTTATTGTCGGGACTAAAGGCCACCATGCCGGGGCCGTTGGCCACTTGCACGCGGCGCGTTTCACGCATGGTGGCCACATCAATAACCGAGAGGTAGTCTTCGCCGCGTACCGTCACCCAGACCTCCTTGCCATCGGGGCGGAAGGTAGGTTCGTGCGGGGCGCGGCCCACATACACGCTGCCCTTAATGGCGTTGGTGGCCGGGTCGATAAAGGTGACGTTGTTCGAGCCAATGGATACCACGGCCAGCGTCTTATGGTCGGGTGCGGCACCCATGCCGTGCACCATCACCTGGCCTTTATAGAGTGGCGTCAGCACATCAGGCTGGGGCTTGCCTAGGATAATCTGGCCTAGCAGCTTGTTGTCGGCTGGGTCAATAACTGAGACGGTATTCGAAATCTGGTCGGCCGTGTACACCCGGTCGCGGTGGCTCACAGCCTGGGCGTGGGTGGCGAGGGCGCTGGTCAGCAGCAGCCCAGAAAGTGTGTATTTCATAAGCAAGAACTTAGTGGTGAGGAGTCGGCGCGGCGCTGGTAGTGGCGGGCCGGTGCTTGCGCAGCCAAGCCTGCATCTGCTGAATCTCGACCTGTTGCTCGGCAATAATGCTCTGGGCCAGCCGGCGCAGTTCGGGGTCTTTGCCGTAGAGGAGTTGCAGGCGGGCCATGTCCACGGCGCCCTGGTGGTGAGGTGCCATCATGGCCGCGAAGCTGGCGTCGATATCAGTAGGCGACACGCCACCCATCTGGTGCATCCCGTTGTCCATCACGGTCATTGCCGAATCCATCTGCTGGTGAAAAGCCGCCGCAGGCGAGCCAGGGGGTAGGGCGGGCATCACCATGCCACTCATCGCGAGCATGGCCTGTGAAGAGTGGCTTTTTGCCGCCGGTATGCCGTGGTGCTCATGCGTTTGGGCTTGTGCTGCCGCCACTAGCGTAGCAGCCAGCAGCGCAAGCAGCGGTAGGTATGTTAGGGTGAGCTTCATATACAATGCGTTTAGACAGGGGTAGGCGATGAACCATGTGCTAGTTGCACCCCCCTAGGGGAGTTACCCGGTGGCTGGCCTACCGGTTGCGGACTGCTGGGGGTGGCCCAACTACTTCATCGCCCACCTCGGCCGAAGCCCGGGCAAATGCTTCCATGTCGGGCGGTGTGGTGGGGGGTAGGCCCGATGGGTCGGCCGCGGTGCCCGCCGCTTTGATGAGTTGGGCAAAGCCACTGGGCGAGGCGACTACTAGCCCCCGCGACTGCGCCGGGCCACTCACGACGGCATGGATAGTACCGCGCGGGATGAAGAAGTTTTCGCCCGGTTGCACGACTACTACGCCCGCTTCGGTGTGCACGCTAAACTCGCCTTCCAGCACAAACAAGTGCTCGGAATACATGGTGTGGCGGTGCATCGGCGTGGCTACCTCGGGCTGAAAAGTGCCCTCAATGAGGTCGTAGCGGCCTTCGGTCGTTTCGTGGTCGGCCAGAATGCGCGTGAGGGTGCCCAAAAGCCAGAAAGACTGGTTCATGAATTAGAACTGATAGGTTAGTAAAGAGAGCACCGCGAACGGGCGCCTTACCCCTGTATCAACAGCCCCTGCCTTCTACCCTAACTTGGGTAAAAAGCAGGGGCTGAAGGAGTCGAAAGCAAAGCGGGAGTCTAGCCGAGGTACTTCTTGAGTTCGGCCGCCGCGTGCACAAATAGCGACTTGACGGCCGGTACCTCAGCTAGGGCGTTGAGCAGGCCGAAGTCGTGAATCATGCCGTTGTAGCGGATGGTAGTGGCGGGCACGCCGGCTTCGCTGAGCTGGCGGCCGTAGGCTTCGCCCTCGTCGCGCAGAATGTCGTTTTCGGCTACCTGAATGAGAGCCGGGGGGAGACCGGCCAGTTGCTCGGAAGTCGCGTTGAGAGGCGACGCGTAGATTTCCTGGCGCTGCGCGGGGTCGGTGGTATAGGTGCTCCACATCCACTTCATGAGCGGTGCAGTGAGGAACCGGTCCTGGCCATACAACTCAAACGACTCGGTGCTAAAAGCCGCGCTGGTCACGGGCCACATCAGGATTTGCAGCTTGATGCGCGGCCCACCTTTCTCCTTGGCCATGAGGCAGGTTACGGCCGTCATATTGCCGCCCACGCTGTTGCCGACGATAGCTAGGCTCTGGCCGTCCACGTTGATTTCGGCACCATTTTCTGCTACCCACTTGGTGGCGGCGTAGATTTCGTTGATGGCTTGCGGGTACTGCGCATCGGGGCTAGGCGTGTAGTCCACGAATACGGCCACGTAGCCCGAAGCCACCACTAGGTCGCGTACCATGCGCTGGTGGGTGGGGAAGTCGCCGAGCACCCAGCCACCGCCATGAATGAAGATGAACACGGGCAACACCGTACCAGCGGTGCTGGAGGGGCGCACGATGTGCAGGGGTATCGTGTAGCCGTCCTGCTCGATGGTGCGTTGCGTGGTTTCCACGCCCGAGAGGTCCACCTTCACCGAAGCTTGCGCGCCAGCCAGCACCTGGCGGGCGTCGGGCACGGGCAGCGTTTCGAGGCCGGGGCCACCGGTATTCAGGGCTTTGAGAAACTCAGTGACTTGTGGGTCAATATGCTGGTCGGTGGCAAAAGGAGAGGCTTGCATAGGCTTGGCAAATTATGGATTGTGCGCTTAATGGCACATGGTGAAAAAGAAACAGCGTAGTAGAGTGGCCCGCCGTTACGCCGGAAACCGGGCCAGATTAGTGCCCGACAGCGGGCCGGGAAACTGCTGAAAGCGGCCGCCCGTGGCCAACCCGCCCAAGTCGATGCCGGCAAAGCCCATGGCGTCGAGCAAGTGCATGACTTCCGCTTTGGCCGAAGCGTCGTCGCCGGAAATGAAGATGACCCGCTTTCCTACTCCCTCGCTAGGGTCGAGGGCCAAAATGGCCGCTCCCATAGCGTTAAAGCCCTTTACGACGCGGGCGCCGGGGGCTTGCTCGGCCACGATTTCGGAGGACGTTTTTGGGCCTAGGTCCAGCGCTTTGAAGTCGGGGAAATGAATGGCGTTGGTCGTGTCTACGACCACCTGGTTTTGCCAGGCGGGCACGTGGGCCAGCACGTCGGCCACAGCATCCCACGGCACCGACAGCAGCACGAGGTCGGCCTGCACGGCTTCTTCGACCGTGCCAGCTCGCACGCCCGGCCCTAGGGTCGCTGCCAACTCGGTGAGGGCGGCCGGCCCCGATTTGCTACTGATGACAACTTCAAAGCCCGCTTTGGCCGCGTGGCGAACAAACGCCTGGGCAATGTTGCCCGCGCCGATAGTTCCTATTTTCATAGAGTTTGGGATGAGGTGAAATGTAAGTATTTGAAGAAAAGCGGAGTGCCTAGTGCGCGCCGGCGGGCCGGTAGCCGGGGGCGACCAGCCGGTACCAATCGGGGTGCTGATGGATGTAGCGCGCCACAAACGGGCACAGCGGAATGATAGTCAGGTGGCGCTTGTCGGCCTGGTGCAGCACCTTTTCCACGAGGGCGCTGCCTACCCCCTGGCCTTGCAGGGCGGGGGGGACTTCGGTGTGTATCAGGCTTAGGTACTGGAGATGCAACTGGTACTGTACCAAAGCAGTAGCGTCCGCCACTTCCAGCTCAAATTGCTGGTCGTAGGTGTTGTCTACCAGGGGTATGGCTTGATAGGCGGGGTTCATAGCAGGGTGATGCGGGTGGATAAGTCCTGCGGTGACGTGACGACTTCGTACTTGATTTGCCCGTACTCGCCAGCGAAAAAATCTTCGTAAGCCATCGCTATTTCCGCGTGGCTGTTCATCACGAAGGGCCCTTGGGCCACCATGGGCTCGGGTATCGGCTCGCCGCCGAATACCAGCACGCTGACCGGCTCGATACTAGGATTGGTGAAAATGATAGGGCCAACTTCCGCACCAAACAGCACCAACTCGCTTTGGCCATACGACTGGCCATTAAGCCGTACCGACTCGGCCGGGACAAAGGCGGCGTAGTCCAGGCCTATTTTGGTAGCTAGGGTAAACGTGGCCTTAGGGTTGAGTTGCAAGAGGTACAAGAACTGCGGGCTGCTGGTGGGCACCGGCGAGGTGGCATCGCCCAGCGCCCCGAGCAGCACCCGGAGGCTACCAGCTACCTCGGGTAGCAGCACTTCGGGCACCGCCGTCGAGTGCAGGGCCAGGTAGTCGGGGGCTTCTGCTTTGTGGCGGGCGGGCAGGTTTAGCCAGAACTGGAGCGCGTGCAGCACGCCGCCTTTAGCTTGAAAATCCAGGCTGGGGTTTTCGTCGTGTAGCACGCCCCGGCCGGCCTTCATCCACTGCGCGCCGCCGGCCACTACCACGCCGTGGTGGCCGGCGCTATCGTAGTGCTCCAGGGCGCCGCTCAGCACGTAGGTGAAAGTGGCAATGCCCCGGTGCGGGTGGGCCGTTTCGCCGGTGGGCGCCTTGGGCACCTGGGGCTCGAACCGGGTGGGGTACACGTGGTCAAGGAAAACGAATGGGCCTACGGCTGCCACCATGCGGCTGGGCAGCAGCCGGTTGACGAGTAGCTTGCCCACTTTAGCATTGGTGCCCCCAACCTGCGCAATGATGGATTTGGCCATGGCGTGCGTGCTAGTTTGCAGGGCCTATACTGGAGCGCTGCTGTTGCAAAGGTGGTCAGTTGGGTGAGGGCGTTTCGTTGACTTATATCAAGAAAGCACCTCGGCGAGTGGGGTTTTTACCGCCAGCTGCCGCATGCGAATGCGGCTCAGGGTTTCGGGCAAAATGCCGAGGTACGACGCAATCAGGTGTTGGCAAAAGCGGTGCTCGTAGTTAGGGTGCTGCGCCCGAAACGCGACGTAGCGCTCCTCGGCCGTTCTGGAGATGGTGGCCTCCAAGCGCTTCTGGGTGGCAATGCTTTGGCGCCGGTTTACGCCCCGCATCAGCTCGGCCCAGGCGGGCACGGTTCTGAGCAACTCTTGCATTTGGGCGTGCGTTATCAGCAGCAAGCTGCTATCTTCCACTGCCTCCAAGTAATAGCGCGATGGCGTGAGCAAAACCCAGCTTTCCCGGTCGCCTACCCAGCAGTTTTCGACCCCTAGGCTGAGCACGTGCTCGCTGCCTTTATCGCCCACGCTGTATAGGCGCAGCGCGCCCGTCAGCACAAAGACCAGGTGCTTGCAAATTTCACCCGCTCGCACCAAAAAGGCCTTTTTCTTCAGATTTTTGGGCATAAACGCGGCGCAGATACGCGCAAAATCTGCGTCGGAAACGGGGGTAGTACTACCAGCGTCGAGGTACGTGCGGAAGGAGGTATGCATCGGTATCACTATAAGGGTTAGAAGCAGACCTAGGCGCTTTGCAAGCGGCGTCCAGGTCAGAAATCGTCCCTTTCAGCCGTAGCCGGGGCGAGTGGTAGCTTGGCCCGAATGCGGCTCAGGGTTTCGGGTGAAATGCCGAGGTAAGAGGCAATCATGAGCTGCGAAAACCGTTGCACATAAGTAGGATGCTGGGCAATGAAGGCAGCGTAGCGCTCCTCGGCCGAGCACGAAATGGCATCGTGCAGGCGCTTTTGCGTCGCAATGGCATTGCGCTCGTCTTGGATGCGCACCAGCTCGGCTACCAGCGGCACGGTGCGCACGAGGTGCTGGGCTTGAGGGCAATTGACGAGCAGGAGCTGCGAGTCTTCCAGAGCCTCGATATAGTAGGGCGACGGGGTGAGCTGCGACCAGCTTTCCCGGTCGCCTATCCACATGTTTTCTACCCCCAGTACGTGAATGTGCTTGTTGCCGCGCGCATCTACTGAGTAGAGTCGTAACGCGCCCTGCACCACAAACGCCTGATATTGACACACTTCGCCTGCCCGCAACAGAAATTGCTTCTTCTGAAGTTTATAGGGTAACAGCTCGGCCGTAACCAGGTCAAAATCAGCATTGGAAATAGTGGAGCAGGTTTGCTGGTCGATGTAGTCGCGGAGAACCTGCATAACATGAGCGAAAAAGGCGGAGAATCTATAGTCACTTGGCAGGTTGCCAAATGGGTGCCAATAGCCCAATCTAAATTGGTTGTTATCCTAAAAACCCTTAAAAAACAGCTACTTAACAATGACAAAATGCAAGTTTTAAGTACGTGGAAAATTCTCCATCGTGTTGGATTATCCAATATATTGGAGATTTTTTTGGATAAATGTTCTATGAAATTCAGCTTCGCAGCCTACCTTACATCAGCTAGGTGTCCTAGCCAACAAGTCCGGCTACCACGCCTTCTAAACTTCCCGGTCGCTTAGGCAGCCACTTGCTACCCCTGCCCAATCGCACATGCCCGCACCCGCCGAACCTGCCGCCCTCGCTCTCATTGTAGAAGACGAGTTTCTGATTGCCAATGACCTAGGTGACATCCTGGAAGCGGCGGGCTACCAAGTGCTGGGATTGGCTGAATCGGGTGCGGAGGCGCGGGCGATGGTGGCCGAAACGCGGCCTAGCGTGGTCTTGCTCGATATCTTTTTGAAAGGCGAAGAGACGGGTATTGAGCTGGCGCACTGGCTGAATGAGCAGCACATTCCCTTCGTGTTTCTGTCGGCTAACCTCACCGACGACGTGCTGGCGGCGGCAAAAGTGACCGAGCCGTACGGCTTCCTCAACAAGCCCTTTCGCGAGCGCGACGTGCTCGCGGCTCTTGAAATAGCCCGCTACCGCCACGCCCACAGCCAGGAGGCCAAGCTGCGCCAGCAGCAGCAAACCCAGATAGCTGTGAACGAGGCCATTGCCACGCTGCACGACCGTGAGCAGCTGTGCCGCGCCATCGCCACGCAGGTAAATCAGTCCGTGCCCATCAACGTGCTCAATCTGTGCCTGAGCCAGCCCGAAGAGCAGATTTTTTACTGGATGCTGCTGCGCCGCACGCCCCAGGGTACGTTTGAGCGGGTGCGCTTACCGGAGCTACTGGGTCCCGATACGCCTTCGGAACGGCTAAGTATGCTCGCTCACCCCACGGCCGCCGAGCTAGGCGAGCGGCGGGGCATTTTTAGCGGACCGGATTTTGAGGCTTTGAGCCAAGAGTTCAGCATGGCCCGGGCGGTGGGCGAGACCTTCGGGGTGCAATCCATGGCGTTTTTCCCGGTGGTGTTGCAGCAGCGCACGTTTACCAGCCTGCAATTTGGTACCACGGCCGCCGCTGGGTTTTCGACCGATGACTACGCCGCCATCAGTCTCATCATTCCGCAGATTGCGCTGGCGCTGGATAACTTGCTGGCCTACGAAGAGTTGGAAAGCCGGCGGCTGATTAAGGCCACCGAGCTAACCGTGGCCAGCGCCTTCCGCAACGGCCGCAACATTGCCGAAATAGCGCCTCATGTCGCGGCGGCCATCAGCGAGTTGCTGCCCATCAACCTGCTCAGCTTCTACCGGGTAGGGCGCGTGTTGCGCCACCCCAGCGCGATGGATGCCACCGTCGGCAACCAAGACGGCCATTTTCAACTCCTGCCCTTGGAAGCCATGCCCTTGCCCGACAGTACAGAAGAGGCAGCCCGACTTTTAGACGGTATGGATGCCTGGCTGCGACAGCCGCTGCTCAACGTAGGGGAGGCCGCCGCGCAAGCTCGCGACCTAAACCCCGTGACCCGCTACTACGGCAACCTGCTCCAGCTTAAGTCTTCTATGTCGGTGCCCATCCGGCTCAAAGACCAGCCCGCCATCCTGCTCATCGTGGCCAGTAAGGCGGCCTACGCGTTTACAACGAAAGACCTGCAACTCCTGCAAGAGTTGGCTGAGCAGCTCGCCGTGGCCCTAGACAATCTACTGGCCTACGAGCGCATCCGGCTGCTGAGCGAGCAGCTGGAGCAGGAAAATACCTACCTCAGCGAGGAACTGAAAACCAGCCACAACTTCGAAGAAATCATTGGCACGAGCCCCGCGCTGCTGGCCGTGCTGCGGGGGGTAGGGCAGGTGGCACCCACCGATGCCACCGTGCTGCTGCTGGGCGAAACTGGCACTGGCAAAGAGCTCATTGCCCGCGCCGTGCACGACCGTTCGCCGCGCAGCGCCCGCACGATGGTGAAGGTAAATTGCGCCGCTTTACCCCCGCAACTCATGGAATCGGAGCTATTTGGCCACGAAAAAGGCAGCTACACCGGCGCCACCGAGCGGCGCATCGGCAAGTTTGAGCTAGCGCACGGCAGTACCCTTTTTCTGGACGAAATCGGCGAGCTGCCCTTAGAGCTGCAAGCCAAACTGCTGCGAGCTCTCCAGGAAAAAGAGATTGAGCGCCTAGGTGGTAAAGGACCGCTCCGGGTAGATGTGCGCATTATCGCGGCTACCAACCGCGAGCTGGCCACAGAAGTGGCTACTGGCCGCTTCCGCGCTGACCTCTACTACCGGCTCAACGTGTTTCCGCTGGAGTTGCCGCCGCTCCGCACCCGCCCCGACGACCTGCTGCCCCTCGCCACCTATTTTCTGCGTAAGCTCAGCCAGAAGCTCGGCAAGCCCTTTACGAGCATTGCCAACGCTTCCCTACAGCAAATTCAGCACTACGCCTGGCCGGGCAACATCCGGGAACTGGAAAACGTGTTGGAGCGGGCCGCCATTCTGTCCGCCCCCCCGACGCTTGTACTCGCCGCGCCTCTGGTGTCCAGCGTCCCGCCCCGCCAGCAGGTGAAGCCCATGCAAGACACCATGCGCGAGACTATTATGGCCGCCCTCACCCAAACCAACTACCGTATCCGCGGGTCGCGCGGGGCCGCCGTGCTGCTAGGCGTGAAGGCCACTACACTGGAAGCCCGCATGAAAAAGCTCGGTATTCCCTCGCGCAAGGAAAGCCGCACCGATTAGCAATGACCTAGGCCACAGCTTCGGCATAAACAGGCTTTTTGCTCGTGTCAAATTGCAGGCTGAGGCACACACCGTCGGCCGTGCTCATGGTCAGTTGACCGTCAATCTGGCGGCTCAAACCCTTAATAATGACCATACCCAAGCTGCGGCTACGCTTCAAGTCAAAGCCCGGTGGCAAACCCACCCCATCGTCGGAGATGGTGAGCTGGTAGTGCTGCGGCGCCAGGCAAGCCAGGCCGACTGTGAGCGTGCCGCGTCGCGGCGGTGGAAAGGCATGCTTAAGTGCATTGGTCACGGCCTCGTTGATAATGAGCCCTAGGGGCGTTGCCACCGTGGTTTCCAGCTCAATAGGGGCCAGCTCTAGCTTCGTTTGTACTGACTGCTGGCGGTCAAAAGACTGTACTAGGTATGTCACGATTTCGCGACTGTACTCAGCCATGTTCACGCGGCCAATGTTGTCGGTTTGATAAAGCTTTTGGTGAAGCAGGGCCATCACCTGCACCCGGTTCTGGCTCTCGCGGATGGCGGCCATCGCCTGCGGGTCGAGCAAGTGGCGCGACTGAGTTGCCAGCAAGCTGCTCACCACTTGCAGGTTGTTCTTCACCCGGTGGTGGATTTCCTTGAGCATCCAATCCTTTTCTACCAGCAACTCCTGCCGCTCTCCTAGCAGTTGGTCCTTCTCCCTCAGCACCTGTTCCAGTTCCTCATTCTTGCGACTGGTTTGCGCCTGCTGAGCTTCCAGCGCATGTTGCTTTTGCTCCAGCAAGTGGGCGCTGCGCTGCTTGAGGCGGTAGCGGTTGTAGCCTAGCCCCAACACCAAAACCAGTAGGGCCGCCCCCCCCAGCATGGCGTTGCGCTGCAACTCGCGCTGCCCAATGGTTAGCTGCTGCACTTGGTTTTGCTTGGTCAGCAAGGCAATGCTCTGCTCACGCTTTTCAGTGTCGAATTGCACCTGCAAGGCGGCCATTTGCTTGCTGTTCTTCTCACTGAAAATGCTGTCGTTGATGGCTTTGTAGCGCTTGTAGTACGCAATGGCAGAAGGCAAATTTCCTTGGGCTGAATCGACTTTATACAGGAGTAAGCAAGCGTGCGCCAAGCTGTTGCGGGTAAGCACTACCTGGCCCGCCGCTAATGATTTGGTAAGGTAAGAGCGCGCTTTGGCGTACTGCTTGGTAGCCAAGTAGCAAGCCCCCAAGGTTAGGTAGGCCCCGTGCAGCACCCGGGTGTTATCAACAACATTCTTGCTCTTGAGGTAGGATTCTATTTGCTGGCAATGGGCAGTAGCCAAGTCATACTGTTTGGTACGCAGGTAGCAACTCACCAGCCCTTGGGCTACCGCTAAGCGAGCGTAATCATCCTGGGGTGGATATGCCTTGCTCTTGGCAAGAATCAGCGCCAGCGCCGCTTGAGGCTGGTTTTTGGCCAGCAAGATTCGGGCAATAGTAGAGGTCAGCCCCAGCGCCGTTTGGCTGTAGTGGTTGGCTTCCGCGCTACGCAACGCCAGCCGATAGTACTGAAGTATCTTTTCTCGCTCGTCGAACTGCTGGTATACAGCGCCCACCCGCATATAATAGGTGCACAGCAGCAGGGTGTCTTGGCTGCGCTTGGCACTCGCTACGGCCGCCAGCGCGTATTGGAGCGCGTCTTTGTAATTGCCCAGGGCATCGTTGGTGGCGGCTAGTAGGTCGAGAGAAGAATGCTGCTTACGGTAGCCGGCCGCTTTATAGAGGGCCAGGCTGCGCAGCAGTTCTTCTCGCGCCCGTGCGGGCTTACCCTGCATCAAGTAGGCATCCGCTAGTTCTCGCAGCACCCGGGCCTCCTGCACCTGGTCACGCACAGCCCCAAACAGCCGGATAGCCTGCTCGAAATATCGAATCCGCTGCGGGTGGAGCGCCATCGACTTCTCATAGGTTTCGCTGAGTAGGTACCAGCCAATGGCTTCCCGGCGCTGGTCGTGCTGCTGCTGGCTGCGCGCCAAGGCCCGTAATACAGCTTCCCGTCCTCCCGGGTCCTTGCGTAGCAGATACCCTAGCGCGTAGTCACTATCTATTTGGCCCCCAGCGTAGTGCAAAGTATTGCTCAGGGCCTGCGCCTGGCGAATGCACACCGCGATGGTGTCCGGCTTCTGCATGTAGTAGTAGCGCGACGACAAATCATTGCTAAGCTGTAGCAGTAGCTTTACTCGGTTGGTATCGGGCGCGCTTCGCCCTATCTGGCGGCGCAGGCCATCAACTTCGGTCTTGCTCAGGATAGGGTAGTAAGGCTCCGCCTGGCTGGTAAGGGCAACCAAAAACAAGAGGGCCAACAAGTATTTCACAGCGTGCTAATAAGGATATGCCGACAGGACAACTAAAGCAGGCGCGTTCAGTGGTCCGCGCCAAACGCGAGCTACTGAACGCGCCTACTTGCAGGCTCAAGATAAGCTAATTAGGTGTTCATGCCGCCATCAATGGTGAGGATGGCGCCCGTCATAAACCGGCTTTCTGGGCCCGCTACCCACGCCACCAGCGAGGCGATATCGGCCCCCTGACCGAATTCGGGAATGGCCATTTGGTTGCGTATCCAGTCGCTAAACGGGCCATCAGCGGGGTTCATGTCCGTGTCGATGGGGCCAGGCTGAATCAGGTTCACCGTGATGCGGCGCGGCCCTAGGTCGCGGGCCAAGCCCTTGGTAAAGCCCAGCAAAGCAGCCTTGCTGGTGGCGTAAAGCGTGGTGTTGGCGGCGGGTACGCGCTCGGCAAAGTTGCTGCCAATGGTGATGATGCGCCCGCCGGCGGCCATGTGCGGCAGCACTGCCTGCGTCGCCACGAAAGGAGCCTCCACGTGCACCGCCATTATCTGCCGAAATTCGGCCAGCGTATGGTCTTCCACGGCCTTGTTGTTGGCGATGCCTGCACTATTTACCAATATATCCAGGTGCCCAAAAGCGGCCGCTGCCTGCTCAATGGCGGCTGTGAGGGCGGCGGCATCGGCGCTATCGGCCTGAATGGCGAGCACGCGCCCGCCCTGCTGGGTTAGCTCGTCGACCAGCGCTTCTGCCTTGAGGGCCGAGCTGACGTAAGTGAAGGCCACGGCGGCCCCATCTTGTACTAAGCGTTTGACGATGGCCGCGCCGATGCCCCGGCTGCCGCCGGTAACGAAGGCTGTTTTGGTGGGTGAGGGTGTCATAAAAAGGGTATTAAAAGGCTGTTTAGTTAAGAAGCGGCTAGTTGCAGCGACTGTTTTTAGCTGTCATATAAGCCGTTAGGCCACTTTTAGTAAGTTTAGCGTAGGTAGGGGACCGCCCGGAAACTGCTGGAGCTTGCCGCCTTCGTGCAAGAGCCCTAGGTCGACGCCGGCGAAGCCCATTTGCTGTAGCATGCCGGCAACCTTGGCCTTGGCGGCGTGGTCGTTGCCCGAATAGAAAATGACGCGCTGGCCGCCGTTCTCCCGCGGGTTGGCCGCCAGCACGGCGGGGGTCAAGGTATTGAAAGCTTTCACTACCTGGGCGCCCGGTACCAAGCTGGCCACTACCTCGCTCGATGTCCGCCCACCCAGTTCAGCCAGCCGGAAACCGGGCAGTAGAATGGGATTAGTGGGGTCGATGACCAAGCGACCTTGCCAAGAGGCGACGCTGGCCGTGACGGGAGCTACCTGCTCCCAAGGCAGGGCCAAAAAGACGACCTCAGCCTGGGCAGTTTCGGTTACGGTGCCGGTGCTGGCGCGCCCGCCCAGCTGGGCCAAAAGTGGGGCCAGGGAGGCCGGCCCACGCCGATTGCTCAGGATGACTTCGTAGCCGGCGCGTACGGCTTGCGTGGCGAAGGCGCGGCCAATAGCGCCGGCGCCGATGATTCCAATTTTCATGTGTTTTTCGTTGATAATCAGATACCTTACTGATGATGCAAAGATAGAATTGCCCCTAGCGGGCCTTTCTTGACATTTGCGGGAAAAACACCTTGACATAAGTCAAGCTTATTAGCCAAGCGGAGTCGGCAGCCAAGGCTACCTATTTGGTATTCAGTCCTCTAATGCGGCTAAGAGTTTCGGCCGAGAGCCCTAGGTAAGAAGCAATCATACGCAGCGGTACGCGCAGGGCGAGCTGGGGATAGGTCTGCACAAACTCCCGGTACTTGGTTTCCGCGTCGGCGCTGATGGCCGTTTGCACCCGGCGCTGGCTGGCCAGGTAGGTGCGGCCCAGCAGCCCATCAATAAACGCGTGAAAGGCGGGCACCTCGCGGGCAAATTGGTCGAAGTCGACTTTAGGAAACAGCAGCACGTCGGTGTCCTCCAGCGCGTCGATGTATTGGCGCGAAGGCTGGCCGGTTACCAGGCTTTCCCGGTCACCGGCCCACCAGTTTTCGATAGAGAATTTGAGCATGTGCTCCACGCCTTTGGCATCAATGGTATACTGCCGCAAGCAGCCCCGGCACACAAAGGCGTAGGATTGCCACACCTGGCCCGCGTGCAGCAGAAACTGCCGCTTGCGCAGGTGCTGGGCGCTACTCAGCGCTTGCAGGCGCGTCCACTCTTCGGCGGTCAGCTGCACCTGGGGGCGCAGGTACTCTTCAAATACATTTACCATGTCTCAAGCTACTACAACCCGTAAAATACGAGCCCTACCCCCTGCTGGCCCCAGCAAACCAAGGATTTTTGCCGGGGTCGTTTCTGCTAAAAACCACAAACAACTGGGCCGTTAGCAGCGATTTTAAGCCTAGCGGCTCTCCAGCACCTCTTTGAGCTTGCTCATTTCCTGCTCAATCAACTCGACGGCTTTGTAAAACGGCTCGTCGGGCATCACGGCCGGCTTGGTGAAGGTCATTAGGAAGTGCGCCCCCTCGCTGCCCGCTACCACTCGGCACGGCACCAGCCAGTTGCCTTCCACGGGGTCGTTAAACTCCTGGTCTAGAATGCCCAATTCCTTGTTCGACAACATTTTTACGTGCTGCGTGCCCCTAGGGCCTTCCATGAGCCAGTACCCGTTTTCGCCGGGCGTGGCGCTGAATACATTATGAATAGCCCACTGCGGCCAGTTGGCCAAGTCGTTGAGGAAATCCCACACCCGCTCGGGGCTGGCCTTAATGTTTATGGTTTTGGTGACGGTACTGGCCATACAAAGAGAGAATGCGGCCTGCTTTCAGCAGCAGGCACAGTGGAGAATGGGAGAAAATCTAAGTATTTTGCTAGAAAATCAATTGGCTGTCAGGCTATAGCCACGGTTGCTCGGCGCGTTGTCAACCAGCTTTGCAACGCTACTACCCCCAGCGCAGCCAAGCCAAAAGCCGCCCCGGCCCACGGCAAGTAGCGCAAGCTATAGTGGAGCAAGAGCCAGCCGCCCACTGTAGTACCCACCGTGACGCCCAGATTGGTAAACGAGCCCGCTAGGCCGTTGGCAAACTCTACAGCCTCTGGGGCCGCTGCACTGATGAGCGACGAACTCAGTAAAAAGCAGGGCGCGTACAGCAGCCCCCACACCGCCACGGCCAGCGTAACCGGCACCGGCAGCGTGCCGGCCGCCGCCAGCGCCCCGGCCACCACCAGCGGCCCCAGTACCAGCACCACTGTGGCCCCGCGCCGGTTGCGGCTCAGGAGCTTGCCGGCCAGCCAGTTGCCCACTAGGCCTGCCGCGCCAAAGAGCAGCAGCAGCGAGCTGATAGCCGCCGCACTCATGCCCTTGGCCTTGCCCAGGTAGTCGGCAAAGTAGCTGTAGGTGCAAAACCAGCCCGCCACCAGCAGAAAGGCCACCGCCGCGCCGACCAAAAAAGCGGGCTTGACCAAAATATGCAGCTGCTCGCCATAGCTGGCCCGGCCCTGGGCTGGCAGCGCTGGCACGCCCCAATACACCACCGCCAGCGCCCCGGCACTCACCACCGCCTGCACTACGAAAGCCGCCTGCCAGCCCCAGGCACTGGCCGCATAAGTGGCTAGCGGAATGGTCGTGACCGTCGCGATACCAATACCACTGAGCACGATGGCCATCAGGCGCGGCCCTTCTTCGGGCTCGCTCCCGCCCACCACCAGCCCTAGGGCGGTGGCATAGAGCACTGGCTGCAAGAAGGCTGGCAGCACGCGCACCAGCAACAGCAGCCAAAAAGGCGGCGCCAGGGCCGAAACGACATTAGACAGCAGGAAAGGGGCCAAGCTCAGCAGCAATACGGCTTTGCGATTGAAACCACTGGCCAGCAAGGTTGTAAATGGCCCTGCCACGGCAATAACCAGCGCAAACGCGCTCAGCAGCCACCCCGCCTTTGCCATGCTGAGATGGTAGTAGCTAGCGAGCTGGGGTAAGATACCAATTACGCCAAACTCGGTGGTGAGCAGGCCGATAATGCCCGCACAGCAGCAATATGCTATTTTCTTCATGGCCAATTAGCTAGCTCTCAAGCTCCGGCCGAAGTAGCGGGGCCACCCGCGTGCCCAGCAGCTCTATGGCCTGCAAGAGTTTAGCGTGGGGTAGCGTCGCCACATCCAATTGGAAGGTCACCCGCGAAATGCCGCCCAGGGCCTCGCCGTGGCGCAGGATTTTGGCGGCCACTTCCTCCGGATTGCCCACCAATAGCGACCCTAGGGGACCGACCTGCGCATTGAACTGGCCCCGGGTAATGGGGGAGCCGCCGCGCTCTTTAGCCCGGTTGGTGAAGGTGCGGGCGTAGCCCGGGTAAAAGTTCTCTACGGCCTCTGTGGTAGTATCGGCCACGTAGCCCAGCGAGTGCAAGCCCACTTGCAGCTGTTCGGGTGCGTGTCCGGCCCGCTGGCCAGCTTCCCGGTAGAGGTCTACCAGCGGCCGGAAGCGATGGGTGTCGCCGCCAATTACGGCCACCATGAGTGGCAAACCCAGCGTGCCGGCCCGCACGAACGACTGCGGCGTGCCGCCTACCCCCAGCCAAATGGGTAACTGTGGCTGCATCGGGCGAGGGTAAATGCCCTGCCCGGTCAAGCGAGCCCGGAATTTGCCTTTCCAATGCAGCTGTTCTTCGCTGCGAATGGCCAGTAGCAGGTCAAGCTTTTCCTTGAACAGCGCGTCATAATCATCCAGGTTGAACCCGAACAACGGAAACGCCTCAATAGAGGAGCCGCGCCCCACCACCATTTCGGCCCGGCCCTGCGAAATCAAGTCCAGCGTGGCAAATTCCTGAAATACGCGTACCGGGTCGGCGGCGCTCAGCACCGTCACGGCACTAGTCAGGCGGATGCGCTGGGTGCGCGCCGCCGCGGCCGCCAGAATAACGGCGGGCGCCGAATCTAGAAACTCAGCCTTATGGTGCTCGCCAATTCCAAACACATCCAGCCCTACCTGGTCGGCCAGGGCAATGCGGTCCAGCAGCTGGCCCATGGCCTCGGCCCCACTCGGCGTGCGGCCAGTCCCGTTGTCGAGGAGCGCCGCCGCGAAGCTATCAATTCCAATTTGCATAACACCTTGCGCTAGCATGAAGTGCTCACCGTAGCTACTGATGAGCACAAATTGCCTCCCGTATTGGGGCAGCCACGCAAAGGTGTGCCTAGGCAGCAAGCAGTTTCCTTGACTTTAATCAAGAAATGCTTTGAACTGATGGGTCGGCTGGTCTTGGCCTAAGACCAATAGATAGTCGGTATGCTGAACTAGTGGTTTAGCTGTGGTGATATAGCATAAACAGGACATAGAAGGTGATGCTACTCACTGTTTTCACCAGACTGCCTTGTACTTTTTTATCATATAGTAGGAACGCGCACTAAAACAGGGACAAAACTATTTTTCAACTTAGTACCGATAAGTAAGCGTTATCTGTCCTTATCATTGGTCATAGGTAGCGACGCGGTTTACTTATTGCTACCTATTTGTCCCGAGTGAAACCAGCTACTTCAGCGATAGCTCGATAAAATCTGCCACTCGGAACCTCGCTTAAGATGTCAGGCTCCAGTATAGACTAGCCTTCTTTTAAGAGAAGCTGACAGCTGTCCTACTGCCGCCCTTTTCGACGCGACGAGAGCAGCCAGAGGCCACCCGCCACTAGTGCCAGGGCGGCCCCCACGACGGCCGCTTTGGGCCAAGCGGGCGCGGCCTTGGCTGGTCTCGCCTGGGCAATGGACGAATCGGTAAAGGGCTGGCGACTGGTCACGGCCAGAATCAGGCGGGCGGCTTCGGCGGGCTGGTCCCACTGCGGGAAGTGACCACAGTGCGCAAACCAGTACAGGCGCGCATCGGGAAATTTCGCCAAGGCCAGTTTCGACTGGCTCGGCCAACACACCCGGTCCTGCCGGCCCCAGCCGATGACCAGGGGCCCGGGGATGCTGCCCTGGGGCGCAGGCTGCTGCACGGGGCCGTGCGCCAGCTGGTCGAGCAATTCGTCGAAGGCGGGCGAGTGGGCGAACGTATACATCTCGTCAATGGCCTGCTGCGCGTCCACGGCCCAGGGCCGGGCCGAAAATTGGGGCAGCAGCAGCGTGCGCCCCACCGCCGAGCCGGCCAGGGCGGGCATCACCGGCTGCAGGGCTTTGACGAGCTTGACCGACACATCCACCGAGTGGTAGAAAAAGGGAATCTGCCAGCCCTGCCAGAAGCCGCCCGGGTCCAGGGAGACTACCGCGCCGAGCACCCCGCCGCGCCGGGCCAGCTCCAGCACCAGGCGCGCGCCCATGGAGCTGCCCACGGCATCAATCCCCAGCAGCTCGTGCTGGGTGAGAAAGCCCGTCACCGCGTCGGCTAAGGTAGCAATCGAGTTTTCGCCGGTCAGCTTAGGCGTTTCGCCATGGCCGGGCAAGTCCACGGCAATGACGTCGCGCTCGGCGGCCAGGGCGTCGATAATGGTGTTCCAGGACCGCCAGCTGCCGCCGATGCCGTGAATCAGTAACAGGGGGCGGCCGGTGCCACGGCGAACGAAGTGCAGGTCCATAAAACAGTAGAAGGGGGAAGTAATCAAGGAAGTAGCCGCCGGGCGGTACCTACCGACTCGCCGAAACGGCGGGCCCCGTTTCCCCTCCAACGCAGAACGGCCCCGCAAGGACGAAAGCAGTAGAAATTACTGCCTTTCCAGGACCAGCCGCCGACCCGTCGCGTTCGCGGCCCTTCCCCTACTCAGCAGGTGGTCTGAAAAGGCCGGACAGGGGAAGTGTGCCCATCACATGCAGGTGATTCGCGAGAATGATTGGCGCCGCAGCCAAGCAAGTACCATTTCCAGCAGCCCTCCACGCGCTGGACTAGCCTTCTTTAACGGGAAGCTTAGTTACCCACTTTCCCTTTTGCATACCCGCGCAAAACCGAAAAAGCCCTCCCGACCATAGGGGCTGGGAGGGCTTTGAAATCGGGTTAAAACTAACTGGTAGGCTATTCTTGGCAGCGAGCGCTACTTGCCAGCCACTTTACTTGCTAGCCGTATCCAAGCTTTTCAGATACGCTACCAACTCGCCACGTTGCGTGGGCGTGACCACGTAGAAGGGATGGGGCGACGTCTTGCCGCGCTTAGGGTCGAGCAGCTCGTCGAGGCTATGGACTGAGTCGTCGTGCAAGAACACGGGCTTGCGCGCTAGGTCGAGCAGCAGGGGGAGGGCGTTGCCGCGGATGCCGCCACCGGGGCTGGCATCGACTACTATCATCTTATCGTCGAAGGTGCCGGGGGCGTTCTGGATGGGTGTGAGTGGGGGCTTGCGCTGGGCCAATACTTTGGGCGCATAGCCCGGCCAGATAACGTTCATCGGCACGAGCTTACTCTGCACGGCGATGCCTTGGTTGGTGTTGTGGCAGTCCGTGCACTTCGCCGAAATGAACAGCGCGCGACCCTGGGCGACCAAGGCCGGGCTGGTCACCACTCCCTTAGGCGCTTGCAGGCTGTTGACGTAAGCTTGCAGGTCGCGCAGCTTTTGCTCGTCTACGCGCTTACCCGTGGGGGTCGGCGGGTCGCCAGCTTTGCCCTGCAAATGGGCCGTCACGTAGGGGTAGCCCGTGACACCCGTGGCGGCCAGCACGCGCTGGTAGCCGGCCAGCATCGAGTCGCCGGCCGTGGCCCCGAGGCCGTGGATAAACTGCCGGCCGCCGGGCGAAAGCAGGTTGCTCTGGTCAAACAGCGCGGTGTAAACGGTGTTGTTAAAGTCGTTTAAATCGCTGTTCTGACCCGATGAGCCGTAGGGCGCCGCCAAATCTTGCCGAAAAAAGGGCGTGATGTGTACCGGGTTGCCGTTACCGTCGGGCGAGTCATCGAACATGCCCACCGGGTAGTACTTGGGGTTGCTGAAATAGGCGTCAAACTCGGCTTCCGTCGAGTTGGGCGTTAGGCCCTTGGGCGCGCGGCCGATGGTGCTGCCATCGGGCCCGACCAACTGGGCAGTGGTGAAAAAGGCCCGGGTGTTGCCGCAGGTAGCCAGTAATTTGCCGACATTGAGCGAGTGCTGAGTAGGCCCGTCGATGCGCTTGCCGATAGTGCCTTTGCCCGTGAGTTCATATACCGACTTGTCGGTGACGGCGTGGCACAGGGCGCAGGTCACGCCCACTTTGCCGCCCTTGGGCACCATGCCGATGACGGCGTTGGCCTTCACCAGCTGGTCCAGGATGCCAGGGTCGTTGAGGTGAGGTGCTTTGGCCGGCGAGTGGTCTGTCTTGACCTCGCTGGCGAGGGTAGCTTTTAAGCTGGCCGGAATGGCGTCGGCGTCGAAGTTCACGCCAGCTTGCAGCGCTTGCAGCACGGTCAGCTTGGCCGCCTTCATCCCCTGGGGCATGCGGGCCGCGTCGGTCCAGAAGCCTTCGTCGCCGAAGGTTTCGTAGCGGTACACGTCGCGGCCCGCCTCGATGCTGCCCGCGTGCAGGGCGGTGCTGGTAGCGCCGCTTTGGGTGGTATCACCCACGGCCTCGTGGGCGGTGGGCGCTTCGGTGGTGGTGGCGGTCGAGCCACTGCTGTTGCAGGCCACGGCCGCTACGACGGCTAAGCCCGACGCAAGTAGCGCGGGTACCCGAAAGGGTTGAAGAGTAAACATCAGGTAGTAGTGGGAGTAGGTTAGTGAACACAGCCCCTAAACCTGAGGAAAAATGGAAACTGCTTGGTCTAGCTTACGGGAGGATGGGAGGGCGGGTTTGCGGCTCGGTGTCCTAACACGACTGAAAATCACTGTGTTTTGCCAGCCCAGCTGGTCCTAGGGGGCTGGTGGCCGAGAACGGCGAACAGGCTCTGCGAGACCTGACTAGCCGCCCCGATAGCCTTGATTCGCCCCCGTTCGATGAGCACCGTCTGCCGGCGTAACACGGTGTTTTGGTTCAGGGGAACCACGTTTACCGCGGTGATGACCAAGGGAGCCACCGCCTGGGACCAACCCCGTTCACTACGGCTAAGCAGCCCGCTGGTCAACAGGGCAAGGAATAAAATTCGCCTATAGAAAGCTTCTGTACTTGGGGCATTCCGTCAGCTATTTTGCTACGGGCAGTGCCTGGGTAATGAGTTCGACGGCACGGTCGCGCAACTCGTCGTGGCCCGCCCGGAGGCCCGCGCTAGTTGGGCGCACCCGGATATCTGGGCGCAGGCCGACGCGCTCGGTCGCCCGACCATCGGGATAGTAGACCCCCAGGCCGCTAAAGCCCGTAGCGAGCCCACCGGGCAGGCTAATGCGTGACACCTTGCCATCCGCCCCGGCCGTGGGACTACCAAGTAGGAGGCAGTGAGGGGTAGCCCGCAGCGCCATCGCCGTGTATTCCGCCTGGCTCAGGCTGCCCTCGTTGACCAGCACCACCAGGCGACCGCCATAGGGCGTACCCGCCTGGGGCAACAGGGTGTCAGCGGGTGTGGCTAGAAAGCGACCGGGATACTGGGGGTCGAACTGCGTATAGGTGGCAAATAGCGTTGGCTGCTGCAAGAAGTAGCCCGGCAGTTGGCGCGTGACAAACTCGCCTGGATAGCCCCGCAAGTCGATAACAATGCCTTTTGTCTGTGCAAAGGCTTGCACGATGCGCGGCAGCTTCGCTTTCTGCACGCGGGCCAGGTCCACGTAGCCCACTTGGGGCGTGAGAAACCGATACATACTATCGGCGGCTGGGGGGCGCACTGGGGGGACGGTGCCCAGCTTGAAGCGCGGACAGTCTAACCGTAAGGATTTTCCCGCCCGCTCCACTTGTACGCTGACCTGCGATGTATGCCCGTAAAACAGATTTTGAGCAATGGTGCGCAGCTGCGCCGCCCGGTTGGAGCCTGGTGTTTCTGGCAGGCGCTGCCGCACTAGTTCCGCGACCGATGTACCGTCGATGTGGGTGAGCACGTCGCCCGGCTCTAGGGGGGGCGCAGGGGTGAGGCCATCGCGGCGCACGCGAATGACCACTGCTTGGTCGTCGAGGAACTGTAAGGCCGCCGCTAGGTAGTAGTCGCCGTCTTCTGCTTCCAGCAATGGGTCGCGCAAGGTTGCGTGCCCGTCCTGTAGGCGAGTGCAAAGCGCCAGTACGGCGTGGCGATAGGCTAACGGAGTAGCTGCCGCCGCGAAGCGGGGCAGCAACTGCGGTAGCGTACTGGCCCACGCTGGCGCGATTCCTATCCGGTAAGGGTAGAAATAGTGGACCATATTCCAGTAGCGACAGATGGCCAGTAGCCGTAACCCCGGCGGGGGACAGGCCGGCGCTGCGTAGGCTTCCTCATGGGCAAAGACCGGGTTGCCCGCCTCGGCCGCGCTTACGTAGTAAGGCGTACCCTGGTAGCGGTTGGCCACGATAAAGGCCAGCTGTTGGCGCAACGCCGCGCTAAAACGGTGGTGGTCCTGGCTCCAGCGCAGGTCGGGGGCCAAGCCCACGGGCACGGGCGGAGGAGCAGCGCAAGCCGGGCAGACCGGTACCGGCCCTAAGCTGCTGACCCAAGCACTCAACATGCGGCTGCGCTCAGCGGTGGCGCGGCAGGCCAGCATCGCAGGTAGCTGACCTAGAAACTCGGCATCCCAGTCGTGCTGGCCCGCCGCCACGGCCGGATGAAAGTACTTGAGTAGGCCCCAGACCTGACCTAGGGCGGCCACGTTATCGGCCTGTTGGGGCGTCAAGGCCGCTACCACGGGCATAGACGCAGCCAGCGCGGTTGCTGCGGACGGGGCTGCCGATGGGGTGGGGGCCGATTGGGCAGAGGTAAGAAAGGCGGCCTAGCTAAGTCCGAGGGTCAGCAGGCAAGAAATAAAACAACGCATCATACAAAACAAAGGAGAACCGGTAAGGAAACAAGCCCTTTGCAAGAAAACAGGTTGTCGTGGGCTCACTACCTCATTGGAGTGCTATTTTAGCGACACTATCAGTAGGAGTTTATCGCTGTTACGATTCCAAGAGTGAGTTTATAACAGGCATTATGTTATTGACCAAAAGAGGGAATAACTATTGGCACACACCAAACAAATTTCGTCCTTTTGTTCAATTGTCGAACAGCGGGCAAACGTGGGTTGATGCCTCGCGGCTGCCTAGCTGTTATAGGTGATGGGGTTAGCTCTACAGGAGTCACCCACTACGCCGACGGCCCTGAGCTACCAGCAGTCGCGGGAGGAGGCCGGTCTGGTGACGCAGCTGCTGGGGCGGCAGGTCAACGCCGCCTTAGCGGCGCTTGCGTAGCCTGCGGGCGGCGCTGGCAGCGAGCAGGCTAGCCTAGGCGGCTCGATTGCCGGTACCTCCCGCGTTCCCCGTCCCGGGCGCTAGAGCGGGGCAGTGGCCCAGGCGCGGGCCTCGGCAATCGTGGCGAAAAAGTGGTTGGTTAGCTGGGTGTGCGGAATCACCGTGTCCACCAGCGCCGTCACCCCCATGCGGTTCATGGCGTCCAGCGACTCGACGGCGGCGAAGCGCCGGCCGCCCAGCTCACTCAGGCCCTTTAACACCAAGTCGCCGCTCCACTGCAAGTCGGCCTGGCGCAGGGCGCGCAGCTGCCGGTTATCCGCAATCAGGGCCTTGGCCTGGTGCTGGCGCGCCAGGCGCATGAGTTCAACCAGCGATGCCCGAAAGTCTGCGCTCGGCACGAAGTCCAGCCACTGCAATTCCAGGGTCTGGTGGGTGGTGCGGTGTAGGAGGATGTTGAGGTAGGCGTTACTAAACAGAATTTCCATAAGAACTGGTGGGGCAAGGGCGGCAAGTTACGGCGGCTACTTCCGCTGGTCGAACGGACGAAACGGCCTAGTTTTGCCCGCCCAACTTTCGGGGCGCTGCGGAACGGCTGCTGTCCTGCGGGCAATGGCCGTTCCCCAAGCGCTACCGTATACCGCCCCACATTTTTTTGGCTGGCTGCCATGCGTGAACAGATTATCTTAACTACGGCCTACGGAGTGGCCTTTGCGGATGACACCGTGCCCTGCGTGGTGACCCAGTGGCACGGCTTCGCCAACAAGACCGAGTTTGTCGCCCTGCAAGGCGCGGCCCTGACGTATTTCGAGCAGCATTCTACCCCCGCCAAGCCCTGGGGCTGGGTGGGCGACGTGCGGCAGATGGGCGCCATTCCGGAGGAAGCGCAGCGCTGGCTGCAAGACGAGTTTAACCCGCGTGCGCTGGCAGCAGGCCTGCGCGTGGTGAGCGTCGTGGTAGCCGAGACCATCTTCGGCAAGATTGCCACCCAGCGCTATGTCCAGCAGACGCAAACGCGGGCGGCTACGCTGGGCGTCGCCTACTACGCCTCCCTGGAAGAAGCCAAGGCCGGCGCTCAGCAAGAGCTGCAAGCTCGGTAGCTCGCTACGGCCCGCTTGGGAGCGGCGTTCCCTGTAGCAGCGGCCGGAGTGAACAAATTAAGTCAGCATCCAGACTTAAGGCACGTGTTCCCTCAGCCTCTGCCAACTGCTCGCGTCTACCCCTGCTGCGTGCCCGACGCCGCCCTACCGGGTTGTCTAAACCGTACGAGGAGCGGGGCTAGCTAAGCGGGGACCACTAGTCGAACCCTACCTGCTACCTTCGTAGCTTATCGCTCCCCGGCTTGTATGGCAGATGCTACTTTTTCGCTGCCAGCAGGCTTGCCAGCAGACCCCGCTCTCTTCTCCACGCTGCTGGATTTGCTGCCGATGGGGGTCATCTACTACACCCCCGTAGTCGATGCCATGGGCACGCTCACCGACCTGGCGCTGGCCTACCTCAACCCGGCCGCCCAGCGCCTGGCCCGGCTGCCCGCCCAGCCGGGTACCACCTACCGCCAGCAATTCCCCTCCACCGACGCCAACGGCGTCTGGGAGTTTCACCGCCGCAGCTGGCTGGCCCGGGAGCCGGCGCAGTTTCAATTTTACTACGACGTCGATGGCTTCGACAGCTATTTTCGCGTCACGGCCCAGCGCCTAGGCGAAGGACTCCTGGTGGTCTTTGCCGACACCTGCGACGAGGGCCGCAGCCAGGTAGAGGAAACCTTACTCGCTAGCCAGGCCCGCGAGCAAGCGGCCCGGGCGGCGGCCGAAGCCCAGCAGGCGGAATTGCGCGCCGTGCTGGAGCAAGCGCCCGTGGCCATTTCCCTGCTACAAGGCCCGGCGCACGTCATCGAGTTTGCCAATACCCGCATGGCGCAGCTCTGGGGCCGTCCCCTAGCCCAGGTAGTCGGCCAGCCGCACTTTGCGGCGTTGCCCGAGCTGGGCGGCCAGGGGTTCGAAGCCGTGCTCGACACCGTATTTCGCACGGGCGAGCCGCACTACTTGCTGGAGCAGGTCGTCACGCTTCCCCGCGCCGGGCAGCCCTGCCAGGGGTATTTTAACATTGTCTATCAGCCGAGCTATAACGGCCAGGGGCAGCGCACGGGCGTTATCACCTCGGCCATTGAAGTTACCGAGCAGGTAGTGGCCCGCCGCCAGGTCGAGCAGCTGAACCAGGAGTTGGAAAGGCGGGTGGCAGAGCGAACCCAGGCGTTAGCGGACCAGCAGCTGCTGTTGAGTCAAATCATCGGGCAGGTGCCCGCCGCCATTGCCACGCTCAGCGGCCCGGCGCACCGCTTTTCGTTTTTCAATGACGATTACCAAACCATTGTACACCAACGGGCGCACCTGGGGCAACCGGTGAGCGAGGCCATCCCGGAGGCGGGCGAGCAGGGCTTTATCGACCTGCTCGACCGGGTGTACGCCACGGGGCAGCCGTACGTGAGTCGGGCGGTCCCGGTGCAGCTGCTGGCGGGGCCGTCCGGGGAGATGGTCCAGCATTACGTCGATTTAAGCTACCAGGCCCTGCGCAATGAGCGAAAGCAGGTGACGGGCATTCTCGCCTTCATCGTGGATGTGACGCAGGGAGTGCTCGCCCAGCAGCAGGTGCAGCACCTGAACCAGGCGCTGACAGCCACCAACAAGGAGTTGCTCGGCTTGAACACCCAGCTCACGCGCACCAACGTGGACTTGGATAATTTCATTTACACGGCTTCGCACGACCTCAAAGCCCCGATTACCAACATCGAGGGCCTGCTGCTGGCCCTGGAGCACGAGCTGCCCGAGGCCGGCCGCACCGGCGACGTGCCCCTGATGCTGACCCTGATGCAGGACGCTATCGAGCGCTTCCGCCGCACCATCGCCCACCTCACCGACCTGAGCCGCCTGCAAAAAGAGCACACGCCCGCCAACGAGGCCGTGCCGCTGGCAGGCGTGGTGGAGGACGTGCGCCTCGACCTGACCCCGCTGCTGGTCCAGGGCCAGTTGACGGTGAGCATCCCGGCGGGCTTGACCATCACGTTTGCCGAGAAGAACCTACGCTCGGTGGTGTACAACCTGCTCAGCAACGCCTTCAAGTACCGCCACCCCGACCGCGCGCCCCAGGTGCAGCTGCGCAGCTGGCAGGCCGACGACTACGCCGTGCTGGAAGTGCAGGACAACGGCCTGGGGCTGGATTTGGCGCAGGGCCAGCAGCGGCTGTTTGCCATGTTCCAGCGCTTGCATACGCACGTCGAAGGCACGGGCGTGGGCCTCTACATGGTCAAGCGCATTGTCGAAAACGCGGGGGGCCGCATCGAGGTGACCAGTGAACTGGGGCAAGGCTCCACATTTCGGGTTTATTTTCAACAGTAACCCAGTCAGTCCGCCCCCGCGCCGTATAGGGCTACCGATGAGCAAAATTCCCGCGGTGCTATTGGTGGATGACGACCCTACCACGAACTTCCTTAATAAAAAGCTGCTGTTGCGCCTCGGCGTGACCGACAACGTCCGCGTGGCCCTCAATGGGCAGGAGGCCTTGCATGAAATGCAGGCGCACTGCCAGCAGCAGCCGGCGGATTGCCCGGTACTAATTTTTCTGGACATCAACATGCCCGTGATGAACGGTATTCAGTTTCTGGAGGCCTACCAGCAGTTGCCCGTCGAGCAGCAGCAGGCCGTGGTCGTCGTGATGCTCACCACCTCCGTCAGTTCCCGCGACCAGCAGCTGATCCAGGACATGCCCATCGCCGACTATCTCGACAAGCCCCTGACGCAGCAGCAAGTGGAGCGCGTGCTGGCGCAACACTTTGCCGGGCAGTAGGAGTGGAAGTACAGAGGCAGGCGCAAGATTAAAAAGGCTGGTCCACCCAGGAGTTTAAAGTTGCTCAAGGGGTAGGTTCCGAAAGGTGCGCCATTCTGATACCCCCTCCCCTACCCCAATAAAGTAGACGAAAAGCCGCTTTTCAGCGGGTCAAGAAGTGGGTTCCGAAAGTTTTTGGCTTCTGCGTTTGTGAGCCATACTTTTTGAGTCGCAGTTTTGCATGCGCTCAACTAACCATAAATTGACATGATAAGGGGGTAGCGCGGATAGAAAAACATCTATTATTCACTTTTTATCCCCCTCCCTTACCCGGCAACTCAGCTCTGACACCTACTTGCCAGCTGACTTGCCGAGGAGCGCCTTCAGCTTTTTGGCCGCGACCTTCGGGGGCAGTTCCCGACCGGCCTCGGGCTTATCGACCAGATAGGCCTCCAGCGCCTCCGATAGCAGTTCATTCAAGTCCAGTCCCGCCCAGTACTCGTACTGCCGCACCCGGCGGTACAAGTCCGGGTTAAGCTGGCTGGTAAACACTGCCCGGGCGGCCGGGGCCGGCCCGTGGGGCTCCATCGGTTGCTCCACCTTGGGCACTGCTCCCGTGCTGGCCAGACCTGAAGCCAGCTGGTCGCCCACCATCGGTGCGGGGGCCGGCCGGGGAGCCGATACTGCCTCCGGCCCGTAAATCAATTCGTCCGGACTTGTTTGCGGCCGTGCGAGGCTGGCGGCCATATCTGGTTTACCCATCGTGCTAGTTCTGTAGGCGGGTGAGAATCTCGTCGGTCAGGCTACGGTAGTCGGCGGCCCCGTTAGAAGCGGGTGCCCAGTCATAGACGGGCTGGTGCATACTCTGGGCTTCGTCCAAAGCGACATTTTCGCGGATGGTCTGCTTCATGACGAGGTGCTGGAGCGCTGGGTCATTCTGGATGCCGCGGGCAATCTGGTGGTGTAGCGCCTTGCGGTAGGTCGGCGAGTACTTAGTAAAGAAGATGCCGCCGATGCGCAGACCCGGATTAAAGTTGCGGCGCAGGCGCGCCACCATGTCTACTAGGGCCGTCATGCCTTCGTTCCCGAACAGGTTTGGCAGCAATGGGATGAAGACGGCATCACTAGCTACCAAGGCGGCCACGGTCAGGGGGCCCAGGTTAGGACCCGTATCGAGGATGACGTAGTCGAAGCGCTTGCCCAGGCCTTCTAGCTGCTGGCGGAAAAAAAAGTGGTAGTCGGCGGAGTTGCCAAACGTTTTCTCGTGCTGCGCCATAATTGGGGCAGAGCGGACCATGCTGAACTGCGGCGTTAGCTGATAACAGATGTCGCCGAGTGCCGGGGCCTGGCCACCCTCCTCCACCGGTACCAGGGCCGTACCTAGGTGGGGTTTGTCTTTCGGCAGACCGGAAGCCGTGCTGGCGTTCGCCTGCGGGTCGGCATCAATGAACAGCACGCGATTACCTAACTCGGCGAGGCGATGGGCGACTGCCAGTGCGGAAGTGGTTTTGCCCACGCCGCCCTTGTTATTCGCAAAAGTCAAAGTGCGCATACTGGATAGGGTGATGTAGTGGTGGCTCGAATGGCGGCCACTGAAGTAAAAGGGAATACAGTCGGCAAGTTAGCAAGAAAGCAAGTAAGAAATGATGCAAATTAGCAAAAAAGCAATCTAGCAAACATAAAATTAAGCAATCTAGCAAGTTTGCAAATACGCAATTAAGCAAGTTTGCAAATTAAAAAATGAGCAAGCTAGCAAGTCAGCAAAAAAGTAGTGCTAAATCGGCCTTCTTATAGTAGCAAGGGGATAAAATTACTCTAAGCTTTTTTCGGCGCTTGCGGCCTTGTTTATAAGCGCTGTTCAAAGGTGACATTGGCGGCTTCCAAAAAAACCAACTAATACAAGCAGGTGGAGAACGATTCTCGCAATAAGGGCGGATTTTGAGGCCCTCTAAGGGCATTAGAAAGGGTGGCAATGCATTCTGCTGTCGGCAGCTACACGTCTGTAGGCAACCTTATCATAGCTGTTCGCATCTGACAGGCTGTTGCCTTAACTGACTAGCACTCTATGTCCGACGCTATTCATTGTCTGGCAATGTGTTGCATGGCTAATCACCTTTTTGTGTTTGTATGAAAAGTACCCTGTTAAAACTCAGCTGGGCGGTGAGCAGTGCGCTCCTGGCTTTTGGGGCACACGCGCAGAGCCGCCCCGACAGCATTGATGTCTTTTTGCAAGACCGCATGCAACAACTCCACATTCCAGGCTTGCAAGTAGCCGTTATTCGGCACGGCCAACTCGTCAAGCTGAGTAGCTACGGGTTGGCCAACGTAGAACATGCCGTCCCCACGACCAAGGAGAGCGTTTTTTCCGTCAATTCCATTACTAAAGCCTTTGTGGGTGTCGCTATCATGCAACTGGTCGAGGCCGGCAAACTGCGCGTCGACGACCCCCTTTCCCGCTACCTGCCGGACTTGCCCAGCACCTGGCAAGCGGTTACGCTCCAGCAAGTGCTCACCAACACGTCCGGCCTGCCCAACATCATTGACGAGTCCGAGCACGTGCTGGCTGGCGGTCAGGAAGCGGCGGCGTGGGAAAAAGTCAAAACCCTGCCGCTGGAATTTAAACCCGGCGAGAAATTCAGCTACAACCAGACCGGGTACGTCATGCTGGGCAAAATCATTACCCAGGTGAGCGGCGTGCATTTCACCCAATTCATTGCAGAGGGCCAGTTCAAAGCAGCCAACCTGACGCAAACCCGGTTCGGCGATTCGCAAGACGTCATCCCCCACTCGGCGGGCGCGTACACGACCAAGCGCAACCTTGACGGCCGCTGGGTGGACCGGGGCGAGCTAAGCGAATCCTACGCCGAATTTCCGGTCTTTTTTCGCACGGCCACCGGCATTCTCTCCACCGCCCAAGACATGGCGCAGTGGCTGCTGGCGCTGCAAGATGGGCGCCTCTTGAAAGACAAGGCCAGTTTGCGCACCCTGTGGACGCCGGCCCGGCTCCCCAATGGGCAGGTCGGGGGCTTCAATGACTTGGTGAACGGCTACGCGCTGGGTTGGCCGACCGTTACCCGGGCGGAGCATCCGGCCGTCGGCCCGGTGGGTGGCATGCGGTCCGCCTTTTTCGTGTATCCGCAAGATGAGTTGTCCATCATCGTCTTGAGCAACGTGCAAGGCGCTAATCCGGAGTATTTCATTGATGACATCGCCGGGTACTACCTCCCTGACATGAAGCAATCCCACGGGTTTGGGTTGCCACCCGCCATCAAAAAACTACGGGCGGCATTGCTCCACCAAGGCTTCGACAAAGCGCCGGTCATTGCCGCCCGGTTGAAGAAGAAAGATGCCTCCTTTCAATTAACCGAAAACGACTTGAATGCGTGGGGGTATAAGTTGCTGGAACAGCAGCAGCCCGCGCAGGCCGTGTCCATCTTTCGGCTAAACGTAGCCCTCTACCCGCACAGCGCGAATACGTTCGATAGTCTGGCCGAGGCGTTAGAAGGAACGGGTGACCGGGTTGGCGCTTTAAAAAATTACCGGCGTTCGCTGGCGTTGAATCCAGCGAATACCAACGCGATGACTCATATCAAAGCCCTTGAAGGCAATTGATTGAATCGGACCGCATAACCCATGCAGCATATTGACCAACGTCAGCTGTGCTACTGGGTAAGCGCAGCCTGTAAATATTTGCGGTAGCGCTTGACGCTGGAGAGGCTGATGCCGGTCAGTTCCACAGTCTCGGTCACAGAGAGTCCTTTATCCAGCGCCTTCTTGACTTTGCTCAGGTTCTCAGCGTCGAGCCCCTTGGGGCGGCCGATGTGCTTGCCCTGGGCAGCTGCCAGCTGTTGGCCGGCCCTAGTCTTCTCTAGGATGCTCTCGCGGTCGTACTCGGCCAACGAGGCAAAGATGGAGAGCATGAACTTGCCCGCCGGGGTGGTCGTGTCGATGCCCAGGTCCAGGGCCTTGAAGTGAATGCCCCGCTGGTGAAACGAGTTGACTAGGTGAATCACGTGGTCGCGGCTGCGGCCTAAGCGGAAGAAACGCGCTACTAATACAGTGTCGCCCTCCCGCAGCAGCCCTAGCAACTCATCGAGCGCGGGCCGCTGCAGGCTCATGCCCGTGATTTTGTCCTGGAAGATGCGGTCACAGCCAGCCTTGGTCAGGATGTCGAGCTGCGTATCCAGGTTCTGGTCGACGGTGGAGACACGGGCGTAGCCGAAGGTTTTGTTCATGCGGGGTCAGAAAGTCAGGTTCACAAAGATAAACCATCGTTTATTTTTGGTCCTACTTTCTGACCCTATGTTTTCAAGTACCTCAAGGCCCAGTGGGTCGGCTCCGGATGAGGGCCAAGAAGCTATGGCTTTTTGACCCACGCCCCCACACATGATTTCGCCCTTTCTCACCGCGCCCGAACGCCAGGGCTACCAGCAGGTGCCGGCCACGCTCAGCGAAACCGACCTGCGGCAGCACTTTCACCTGACGGGAGCAGACCGTGAATTCATCCAGCGCCAGCGCCGCGACAGCAATCGACTGGGCTGCGCCGTGCAGCTGGGCCTGGTGCGCCTGATGGGCTATCTGCCCGAAGACTGGTTCGAGCAGGTGCCGGTACAGGTGGCCGCCTTTGTCGGCCAGCAGCTGGGCATCGCGTCGGACGCGCTGGCCAGCTACGGCGAACGAGCGGCGACGCGTAGCGAACACTTGCAGCTGGTGCTGCGGCACCTGGGCTACCGTAAGTGGCAGCCGCTGGACAGTCCCGACCTGGAAGCCTGGCTGCTGGAACGGGCCTTGAAGCACGACCAGCCGCGCCTGCTACTGCAGGCCGCCTGTCAGAAGCTGCATCAGGACCGCCTGCTGCGGCCGGCCATCTCGGTGCTGGAACTGCTGGTGAGCCAAGCGCTGCTGCAAACCGACGCAGCCACCTACCAGCGCCTGGCCCCGCTGCTCACGCCGGCGGTGGAAGCGCAACTCGACGCCCTATTGGTACCCGACCCCGCCCGGCGCGTGACCCTGCACCGCTGGCTCTGCCAGCCGGCGACGGCCAACACGCCCACGGCCATCAACCAGGCCCTGGCCAAGCTCGACTTCCTGCACCAACTGGGGCTAGTCGACTGGGACACGAGCGGGCTGAACGCCAACCGCCGCAAGCGCCTGGCCCACCGGGCGCGCCACCGCACCAGCCAAGCCATCGGCCGCTACGCCCCAGCCAAACGCTACCCACTGCTGGTGGCCTTCGTGCTGGAAAGCTACCGCGACGTGCTCGACGCGGTGCTGACCATGTTCAGCGACTACTGGGCCTTGGCCCAGCGCAAAGCCCAGCGCGAGTACGAGGCCCACCTGCTGGCTATTCGCCAGGCCCGCGAGACGGCTTTGCGCGTCTTCGCCCAGGTCGCCCGCACGGTGGTCGACGAGCACATACCAGCCGGGCAGGTGCGACAAGCTGTTTTCGAGACGGTCCCTCGGGAACAGGTGGAGCAGGCCTTACAGGCTTACTACGCCCTGAGCGATACCCACTTGGATTCGCCTTTGGCCTTTCTGCTGCGGCGCTACGCGCACCTGAAGCAGTTTTCCGCCAGCCTGTTGCGGCAGGTTTCATTTGCCAGCGCCTTTGCCGGGGACCACTTCGCCGAGGCCCTGGCCCTGGTGGTGGAACTGCAGACCGGGGCCCGGCGCAAGCTGCCGGCCGATGCCCCGACCGATTTTATCACGCCCTCCTGGCAGGGCTTCGTGCACCCGCAACAGGCCCCCGAGCGCCTACCCTACGAGCTGTGCGTACTGGCCACCTTGCGCGAGCGGCTGCGCTCGGGAGATGTATTCGTGCCGGGCTCGCGCAAATTCGCCGACCTGGAAAGCTACTTGATTCCGGCTACCCAGTGGCCCGGCCTTCGCAGGGAGGTGCTGCGCCAGTTGGGCCTGCCCGAAGACCCCAGCCAGCGCCTGCAGGCCCGCCTGGCCGAGCTCGAAGCGCTGCTGCCGCAGGTCACGGCGCTGCTGGCCGAAGGCGGCGAGGTGCGCTTGGAGGACGGCGAGCTGGTGCTCACGGCCTTGCAGGCCGAGGAGTTACCAGCTTCGCTCCAGGCGCTGGACGAGCAGATTCGGGCCCGCATGCCGGCCGTGGAGTTAACTGACATTCTGGTCGAGGTAGATGGCTGGACCGGCTTCTCCGGACTGCTGTGCGAGGCGTCGGCCGGGGGTAACGAGACGCCGGCGCCGGTCTATGCGGCCCTGCTGGCCGCCGCTTGCAACATCCCCTTGTCCGACATGGCGCGCAGTACCGGCTTGCCATACCAAACGGTCTGGTGGGCGACCCACCAGTTCTTGCACGAGCAGCCGCTGCGGGCAGCCACCACCCGTGTGGTCAACCAGCAGCACCGCCAGTGGCTGGCCCAGCACTGGGGTGGCGGGGGCCTGTCTTCTTCGGACGGCCAGCGCTTCCCCGTCAGCGGAGCCGTGCGCAACGCCAAGGCCCTGCCGCGCTACTTCGGCTACGGCCGGGGCGTGACCTTCTACACCCACACGGCCGACCATTACGCCCAGTACGGCAGCAAGGTCATCCCCGCCACCGAGCGCGACGCCACCTACGTGCTGGACGAAGTGCTGGGCAACGAAACCGACGTAGTCATCGTCGAGCACGCCACCGACACGCACGGCTACACGGACCTGGTGTTCGGGCTCTTTGACCTGCTGGGCTTGCAGTACTCGCCGCGCCTGCGCGACATCGGCGACCAGAAGCTCTGCCGCATCCGGGGCCGGGAGCTGAGCTATCCGGGCCTGCACTTCACCGGCCACGTGCAGCCGGGCTACATCGCGGCTCGTTTCGACGACTTGCTGCGGGTAGCCGGCTCGTTTAAGCTCGGCTACGTAACGGCCTCCCTCTTCATCAGCAAGCTCCAAGCTTACCCGCGCCAGCACAACCTGACGTATGTACTACAACAGTACGGGCGGCTCATCAAAACCAACTTTATCCTGCGCTACCTACTCAGCCAGCCCTTGCGACGCAAGATTCACACGCAACTCAACAAGGGCGAGCGGCTGCACGCGCTGCGGGTGTTTCTCTGGTTTGGCGGCGACGGCCTCATCCGCCGCAAACAGGAAGAAGCCCAACAGGAGGTCGTCGGCGCCCTCAATCTGGTCACCAACCTGGTCGTGCTCTGGAATACGGTCTACCTGCAGCAAGTGGTGCAAACGCTACGGGCCGAAGGCGTGGAGGTGCGCGACGAGGACCTGGCGCGCCTCTCACCTGCTCGGTACGAGCACATCAACCGCCTAGGCAAGTACACCTTCCCCAGCCAGGTGGACGTACAGCCCAACGGCCTGCGCAGCCTGCAAAAGCCGTTGGAAACGGCTTAGCGTAATTTTATCCCCCCGCTGCTATAAGAAGGCCAAATCGTACGAGAATTCGATTTAGGTGTTCTCGTTACAACGAGACTAAAGCTTACAATAAGCTTTAAATCACTGTACTTTGCTAGTGTCCCACTAACTGTCCTTGGCTGTTGCACAACTCAATCTAGTATCTCGCGCCTAGTCATTAGCAACCGAATCGGGCTCGCAAACTGGCCGAAGGGCAACTATTATTAGGTCTCGGGACTGCCTGCGACTGCCGTTCGAACAAACAGGAGGATTCTGCAACAGCAACGTTCGTTTTAGGAGATAAGCCATAGGCAAGCAAAAAGTAGCCTCAAATACTCGAATACATGACCCTTATTGGCGTCTCACGAATCCATGAGCCGCTTCAGGGTAGCTTAGTGAGATAGTGAGACCCTTACCGCAATTTTCCGTCTCGTTGTTCAGCACTGTCACCAGCACCAGTAGCCCAAACAGCTTCCACACCAAGTGCGCATAGGCGGAGCGTGCGGCTGTAGTGCGGGGACGTAGCTTGGAAAGCAAAGAAGGTGGCCTAGGCAAGCAACATACCCGCGTACATGACCAAGAGGCGCAGGTAGTCGAGGCTGGCTGGGGTGAACATGGCGGGGTTTACGAACGTGTGTGGCGCGGCCACCAAAAACGAACTACTGGTGTAAGAGAGCATCAAAAAGTGTGAGGCGGTCGAGGACACCAAACTCTTGACACAACTGGCAGAACGCCTACCTACACCGTTTAAGCCGACTACTCCACACTTTTTGATGCTCTCCTGATAAGGAGCAAAAGAAGCGCAAGAGCATTGAAAAATCGACAGCCTTTAATTGTCCGTGCAACCTAATATAAACTGGCTTTACAGCTTAAGTGCCTGCTGCACTATTATTTTAGCCTCAGTTGCCTCATTTTTTGCGTCAATCTTCGCCTGCTTGGCATCTTCTAGCGCCTGCTTGCCGGCCCGCACGAAAGCCGCGTTGCAGTAGCGCAGCTTATCGTCAATATGCCGGTTCGAGCGGTTTTTGGCTTCCCAAGCCTTAAGTAACTCCAAAGCCCCTTCCTGCTTGAGAATAGGCGCATACTTAACAATATTGGCATCCGTTACTTTCCATTCTCGCAGTCGCACAATGATACTCCCCGTATCAACATGTTCCAGCCAAGAGGCAGGAATATCTTTCAGCGCCGGCCCTTTTTTCAACTCGAACCGAAACCGGATAATCTTCTTGCGGCCCCGGCCGGGTCGGTCAGTTTCGTAGATGGGAGTGAAGTCGAAGTCGAAATCAGTGCCGGCCAACTCCTTTTGTGGTTCCTTCATGGTGTTTGCAATCAGCAGCATAGTATTAGCATACTTCACTAGTGGTTGCCCGTTCTTGCCTTTCTTAATCTGCCCGCGCTTGTCGACCTCGTGCCAGCAGTCCATATACTGGCGGTAATCATCGACGGACACTTCCCAGTAGCCTTTGTCCTGCCAGGCAGCCAGAATCTCAAAGAACCGCATGCTGTACCAACTTTTCAGGTTCATGTAGCCGTGGAGCGGAAATCGACTGTAGTGGGCCGCTTTTACCAGATAGGGGGCCAGCTGCGGGTTGAGCAAAATAGTAATGACACCCTCCTTGTAGCCCACCCGCTGCTCTTTGGTGGTGTCCAAGAGGTGCCGGAAATACCACTCTTTATGGTCAATGCTCTCAAACTCCCACTTCACGTCGGCCAATTCATAGAGAGCACCTTTGATTTTGGCGTAGGCAGTTTCCGTATCGATATCGGTACCCTCTAGGATGGAGGAGATGTGCAGCTGGTAGAAGTCCCGCAGCTGAAAGTCGTTATCCCGAATCTGGTCAATCACCCGCGCCATAATACGCTTGCCATACACAGAGATACGCTTCTGGTGAGCGAACGTCACATTCCAGTGTTGCTTTACTTCCCCACGAAATTCAGGCTCATATTTGAGGTCAAGTTCCAGCATCGGGGTGATAGGGGCGCGAGTGATACGTTTGTCAGCCATGAGATTACACAACGAACGGTGGCGGGAAGGTTACGCAATATAGACTAAATAAAGTAAAAGAGTAAGGTATTGGAAATCGCATCTTACTTTTTTTATCCTCTGGTTTGTCGGCCATCTTTTATTTGACGCTCTACTACCCTTTACCTGTCTAAACCTTACTTTATTCGGTGCGATTGCTGAGACCTCATTTTTAGATGCGGCTTCTAGTATCGGCGGAACAGCTGTCTAAACCTTACTTTATTAAGGCTTCAAACAGAATTCGCCCATTAAGAGACCTAAATGCAATGTGGATAACTACCTGTCTAAAGCTTAGCTTTTACCTGTCCAAAACTTACCTTTTAAGACGCCCCACCTGTCTAAAGCTTAGCTTTTAAAGCCTACCTACCTGTCTAAAGCTTAGTTTTTACCTGTCCAAAACTTAGTTTATAGCCGTTTACTCCTTATAGTATACTATTAGGTTCTTTTCAACTATTCTTGTAAATTACTACTATCTAGTCCGCCATACAATCGAAGGCATTCAGAGGTGTAGATTATATGCAGCGTAGTACAACGGAACGGAAAAACAACAAACAGCGGAGCATAAAATAGCAAAAAATAGGGATTGTACTTTTCTACTATTTTATGCTATTATTATAAGACAATTAGCTTACCTCCTCACAATTATTACTCCTGAATAAAGTCAGTACAATACCTAGACTCATTATCTCTAAACTATCGCAAGCTGAACTGACGCAATTATCTCGTTTATAAGATTGTCTCGTTTCTCCAATAGAACAGATAGTCGAGTTCATACACCTGGACCTACATGATGCAGAATAAGGGGCGCAAAGCGATAAAAGGTAAAAAGTAAGTTTTAGACAGGTACCAAAACAACACCGAGACCTACCTCCAATCGGACTTTTCTTAGGCTAATAGACACCTTGTCGTGAGACAGGAACTCGACTTTGTCTGTACACCTGAATGCGGCCATGCTCAAGACCATGATAGAGTACCTACGTCGCCAAGGAAATAGTCGGGCTGATTATGTGGAAACCAGTGGGAAAGGCTACATTGGCAAGCGACCTTTCCCCCATTAGTGGTCCATTATCGACGCCCCTGCCTGTATCCAGTGGCTGCAAGCCTATGTGCAGGAGTAGCGGACACCTGCAGCTTCGTCGGCCGCGCTACCTGGCAGCCCTGGCCGTGGCCAGTTGGCTGTTGTGGGGTAGTAGCCAACTGGCAGCTCAGCCGTCCACCATATCGCTGGCGGATACCACGGTCTTTGCCCAAGAAGTAGAAGCGCTCCGTCAGCGCTACCACATTCCGTCGCTTTCCGTGGGCCTTGTTCAGCAGAGCAAACTGGTATGGTACAAAGGTTTGGGCTATGCCGATGTTGAACACCAACTGTGACCTACCCCGCATACGGTGTATCACCTGGCCTCGCTGACCAAAAACCTTGGGATTATCGTGCTGCTGCAATTAGTGGAAGCAGGTAAAATCAAATTGGACCACCCGATGACCAAGTACTACATTCACCTGGGACCCCGCTGGGAAAATGACCCGCGCATCCAACTCAAGCACTTGCTCACCTATATCGCGCAAAGAAATACGTTCAATAGCTTCCGACCGGGTTAAAGATTTGGCTACAACAGCGATAACTCCGCACAACTTCTTCAGCAGATGGAGCATGAATCGACTAAATCTTTTGGCTCCTTGCTGGTGCGTCAGGTGCTGCGGCCACTTAGCCTAGCCCATACCTCCCCTAATCTAGCAGATACCGTCAATTTTGTTTTAACCGGGTATGACCGCGCGGCCTATAGCCGATTAGTGGTCAAGCCCTGCGACTTTCGAAAAGGCCAACTCGTTGCCGTTTCTTATCCGACCTATTTTGGGTCATCCACGCACCTGTACGCCTGCAACAGGTAGCGCAAACGCTACCTGTTGCAGGCGTACAGGTGCGCGCCGAAGACTAGACCTGACTCTCGCCCGCTCGCTACGAGCACAGCAACCGCCTGGGCAAGTACACCTTCCCCAGTCAGGTAGAAGTAAAGCCCAACGGGCTGCGCAGCGTGCGAAAGCCATCGGAAGCAGCCCAGTGAGGGCTTAGTAATTTTATCACCCCGCTGCCATAAGAAGGCCAAACACCAATTTGGTCCACATCTGCATATCTAAGTGCCAGCCCACGACCCGCCGCGAGCAAGCGTCACTCCAACTGACCAGGTACTACCAGCGGCAAGTAAGTGATGTCATCCACCCAGACCTAGTTAGGTTGCGTAGGCACAGGCCGACCCAGCAGCCGGTTTTCAGTCACCGCGGCGACCAGGTCGAGCTACATCATGCGCTGGGGGGGCCATGCCGCCAGCATAGCACGTAAACGCCTGCTGCGCGGCCGGCTGCCAGCCAAGAACTGGTGGCGTACTGGCAGCCCGTCAGTGATGCTATCTGCTGCAACTCACGCCTAGCACCCGGCACAGGTAGCTTATCGTCCACGCATCCACCTGGATGCTGACGAGCAATATGCTCCGGCGGCCACTTAGTACACACACTCGGCTTTGAAGGCAGACGGACCTTCAACTACTTTCTTGTCGAGCATGGGCAAAGGAAATTAAGACTGCTTTCTATCCATTCCAGCTAAACTACCTCAGAAAGCATCAACACATTCATAATTTGGTATGGTTTTTGTTAATAATCGTGCCAAATTTCGTGTTTAAAAATATTTGTAATAAAGTAAGGTTTAGACAAGTGCGTTGGCAGATACATAATTAAGAGTTAAAAAATGTTTTAATACTTGTTTAACAGTGTTTTAAATATAATGCTAACAGCTATAAATTTTCTGGCTTACCATTTGTTGGCCGAGGGTATTCCATAATCAACAACCCCTCTACTATCTCCCGTGGCCGATAATCATCCTAGTCGCTCTGTTCCTCTACTGAAACTTGATTTGCAATACATTCCAGAATACCTGGGAGAAGTTAAGCAGCACTGGCATGTCACGTTCGCTCGCCAGAAGAAAATTTCAGTCTATAGCAAGCGTATTCTTGCCCGGGTTATTGACCAGATACGAGAGGACGACTATCAGCTGCGAAATTTTTATCAATTACACATTGCCGCCATTCTGGAGGGTACCGATGTAGACGCTACCACAGCCTACGCCAAAATCAAGGGCGCTCTCCACGAATTAGCCGACGTGAAGTGGGAGTTTGAGAGCATTGACCATAAAGAGTGGTATTTCCGGCACCTCTTGGACACCACTAAAGAGCAGCGGGTAGGATATAAGAATGGTATTATCACGATTCTGCTCAACCCGCAACTCGCCCCCTATCTGGTAAAAGCTGCTCATGACAGCCGCTTTCCGCTCTACGGCTACCTGAATTTGAAAAGCTGGTACAGTATGCGGTTCTTCGAAATGCTAGCCGCCTGGCAGGACAAAGGCTACTGGGAAGTGTCCGTCGATGATTACCGCCAGTATATGGACTGCTGGCACGAGGTCGACAAGCGCGGACAAGTGGTAAAAGATAAGCTGGGTAAACCAGTAATGAGGTATCCCACTACCCCACTACTGATTGAGAATACTATAGAAGGAGCACTTAAAGAATTGACAGATACCGATTTTGAGTTTGCCTTTATCCCCGTCTATGAGACAGGGCGCCTCACTAAGGGCCGCAAAAAGATTATCCGGTTTCGGTTTGAGTTAAAGAAAAAAAATCCCCTCACAGCAGTACCCGACGCCTGGTTACAAGACTACGCTACCAGCGATATTATTCAGCAGCTACGAGACTGGCAGATCATGGATGGGAATATAACCAGGTACGCACCCGTTCTCCGACGAGAGGGCACATTAGTACTACTCCAGGCCTGGGAGCGCAAGCGCCGCTCCAGACACCCTATCACTGATAAAACCAACTACTGCAATGCAGCCTTTATACGGGCAGGCAAACAAGCGCTGGAGGATGCCAAGCAACGTAACAGCGCCGAAAAGGTGGAAGCGGAAATGTTGATTATGCAGGCGTTTATGCGCAATAAGCTTAAAGCAGATTCTCTATCCTAGTACTTCATCGCACTAATCAGGTAGCAGGGCAATGCGCAAAGACACGACCTGCAGCCGCCTTGAGCCCGGCACCAGCAATATCTATTCAAGGCTTTCGGCCGCTGCCCGAGGCTACCTGCTCAACTACTGCGGAAAAGAAACAGAGAACCTCCCACTGAGCGTTATAGTCGACTACGTCATTTTTCAATCCACTCTAGCTCTTTGTCCACTAACACGTGACCACCTCAGTCGGTGGCAGCGCGGATAAATGGCACCCGGTGTGCGGTAAAAAGCGTATGCGTAGCAGTGGATATCGACCTAAACTATAACTTATAAAAGCTTTAGTTTGATTGTTTCCTTAATGCGGGAAAACGGGCGATTTTGGCATGTAATTTGGCCCTCATGCAAAGGGTACTAGCCATTTCAAATCGTAAGGGTGGGGTCGGCAAGACTACCTCCGCTATCAATATCGCGGCAGGTTTAGCCCGTCTGGGACATCGGGTGGTGCTGATAGACCTAGATCCCCAGGTGAATGCCAGCCGCGGGCTGGGTGTAACCGGGGTTGACGTTACTCTGCACGGCGCGCTGCTGGGAGAGCACCCCCTGAAGGCACATGCCACGCAGATGCCCAACCTGGTGGTAGTAGCCGGCTCGGAGGCCCTTTCGGGGCTGGAGCAATTGACCAGTGGGGTACCCAACCGAGAATATTTGCTGCGTACGCTGCTGACTCCCTGGCGGGAGCGGTGTGCGTTCGTGGTATTGGATTGCCCTCCCTCCCTGGACCTGCTTACCGTTAACGCCTACGCATGCGCCACGGAGCTCTATATCCCGCTGGAAGGACAACTTTACGCTGCCGACGGGGTAAGCAAAGTCCTCGACCTAGTCGCCAGAATCCGGCAGCGGCTGAATCCGCAGCTGCAAGTTAAGGGGATGTTCTTCACGCGGTTCGATAAGCGCAAAATCCTGCGTCGGGAAACGGCCGAAGAACTCCGCAGCCAGTACCCAGACCTGGTGCTCACGACCGTTATCCGGGAAAGCATCTTGCTGGGGGAAGCTCCGCACTTAGGGCAGGATATCTTCAGCTACGCGCCGGAGAGTGCGGGGGCGGTAGATTACGCAGCCTTGGTGCAGGAAATACTAGTACGCTAGCCTCCTTACGAACGATGGCCAAGTCATTCAAGCAACTGCCAACGCTGCCCCAGCGGGTGGTACCAGCGCCGACAACAGGACGGGATTTTCTGGACTTGCTCAACGAGCCAGCCGGGGGACTAACTGCCCCGCAAGTGGGTAGTCCGTCCCCCGTAACAAAACCAAGCGAGGTTGTAGTACCAGGTAACCCTAGATTACCTACGCCGGCTGGTGAGACTGGTAAGTTAGGTAACACGGCCAAACCAGGTAAGCGCGTCCACAAACCCCGGTCAGCCAATACCTCTCGCACGGCCGGTGGCACGACAGACTTCAGCAGCACAAACGATGAGGCCGTGGCCGAAGACAGGTCGGCTTTGCCACCGATAGTTACCCAGCTACCTGAGGCAGGAGATGCGCGCCAGACGTTCGTGGTACGCCGGCACCTGTTAGAGCAGATGCGCGATTACGTGCATGCTCGCCGGGCTAAGGGAGACTACGCGTACTCCCAAAAACAGGCGCTGGAGGAAGCCCTCCTCGAATTCCTGGCCGCCCGGGAGCCAGCTCAGCCGCGCCCGCCGGAAGCCCACGAACGGGAGCAGCAATTTCGGGTACGCGTGCGGGAAGGTCGGCAGCGTAATGCGACGATGGAACCCTCGGCTCAGAACTCTCCGAAGTCAGGCACCAGCTAGGTGACGGAAGATTACTACTTAGTAAGGTCCTGCAAGCTGGACTGGGACATGGTAGAATGGGGGTGGCGCCTATCGTTTCACACGAGAGGGCTGGTTCATGCAGGATAGCGGTAGCCGCGTGAACCAGATGCAGCGATTGGTTTCCATGTGTGCGCAGTAGGCCGAGCAGTTCAAACGACGTTGCTTTCAATCGGCTAATAGGTAACACAGGTAAGCTGACGCTCAGAAGTGCAAGACTAAATCTAGTAACACAGGTAATGTAATCTTCCCTGGCTTACCAATTAGCGTTTATTTGGTAGCTAATGAGTTGGTAACACTGGTAAGCCAATCCAACCTAGCTTATAAAAAGATTTGGGTTGACCACATATGCAGGCTCCTTGGGTACGGTGACTGAGATGAGTCACGAAGTATCCAACAATCAAAACTGACTGGCTGATTAGCGAAAGGCAGCTAGACTAAAGCAAATGAGTGGCTATGTATTCATTAGGACTGTTCTGAGCATCGCAAATACATGTAACGGTAATATTTGTGGGCGCATTATCCTGCGTGTCAAGAAGGCAGCTTTCCGGAGGTTTTAAAGCCGTTGGCCTTGAAGACTAACAAAGGGGCGCACTAGAGTAAGAGCGGAAAACAACGCTGAGGTCGGGCGGTCGAAATTTTAGCAGGTTGGGGTGTCTCAGAATACGGGTGTTTAAACGCAATTGAGGCAATTTTTGAGCAAGGTTAGCTTATGGTCAAGCTGACGTGCAGCTTCTACTAATCTTAGCCTAAACTACTGACATAATGAGACAAGATAGCTCATGTTTAATAGTCGAATGGGCTCATCGTTGTCTTGCGTTTTTGATATAGCGCGGCCTCTTCATACAGCTGAGACATTTTATAGAGAGCCTGCTGACAAGTATTCACTAGTAATATTTGGACCAAAATTTTACCAAATCTGAAGTAATAAAATCATGTGAAATGAGAAGTGTAATGAGGGTGTTTGTATTAAAGTAATTAATTATTAAATATTTTATAAATTATGATTTTGTTAAAGGATTTTTATTGATGGAATAGGAGATATCAACTCTGCTTACTTAACTTGAGAACAACATAGGATTTTGCACTCAGCGAAGAAGTAGAAATTATGAAAACGACGACAGCAATATGTGGCTACTGTAGTAAACAGTACGAGCAGAAAAGGGACACCAGTAAGTTTTGCTCAGATGCTTGTCGTTCGAAATCTCATAAGAGAGAGAAGAAAGCAGCGGTAACCAGTACGCCAGTGGAGGAGGTATCCGCTTCTGAGCAACCCTGGGCACCCACACGAAGAGAGAGCGTACTGAACAAGATTATCAGAGATTCGGATATTTGCTTGTGGAAAATCGAGGACCTGGCGGAGAAGCTGGAAAGGTGCCCAATCGTCGACGAAATAATAGCGCTCACCAAACAAGCCACCAGTAACGCGTTTCATAACGAGGTCAGAATGGAAGTTGAGGGGTTCGATATGACTCAGCGGATGTATAACTGGGACGCTTTCGAGGCAAGGACTGGGCTAGTAGTTCCACATAAGAAGCTACCCCTGTAGTGAGTCGGAAGCAGCGCGAACGGTAAGGGAACGCAACTTGGAGAATATGGAAAGAACGGTAAATAACGTAGCCAGACGATAGGCAGTGGGGGAGGGGCAATGTTGTGTTCTGCCTTGCAGAACTTACGAGTTAGCGTTCTTGCGTTGCGTTCCCGCTCCGGAACGCTAACTCGTGCCACCTCCCATCCTTTCAGAAACCACAGTAGTTACACCCCTTACAGAACGCATGAGCAACGCTACCAGCGAAGACAAAACAGGCGGCCGCAAGCATCCCCGCAAGGCAGTCTATGAGCGTGACCCAAACGCACTGGATAAGCCACCGACGAAGCCGAAGCATCTGGTGCACGGAAAAAACTTCACCCTTCGCTTTACCCAAAGTGAGTGGGACGGCATTGTGTTGAAGGCTACGTTAGCCGGCGATACCCCCACGGCCATTGTGCGGGCCGGCACACTAGGATTAGAGTTACGCGCCGTCCTGAGCCGGGTGTGGACGCAGGAAGAGCGGGTCGACTACCGGGCGCTCGTCAAGGCGGCAAACAACTTTAATGAGCAGTCCAAGCGCGAGGACCTGGACCCGTACGAGCGAAGCCAATTGCAGACGCTGTACGCGGAGATGCTACGATTGCTGGCTGAACTGGTGCCAGCCAGAATAGAATAAAAGAAAGATGCGCTATGATAGGTAAGCTGTATTACAATGACTCATTCGATAGACTCAGTGCCTACGTGCTACAACAGCAAGGAAAGCTAGCCGAGGTGCTTGCCGTGAACGGCGTGCGCGTCAGCAGCCCTGCGGAGATGGCAGCTGACTTCGCGTTTCAGCGCAGTACCCGGCCCGACGTAACGATGGCGGCGGAGCACGTTTCCTTGGCCTGGCCCCCCAGCGAAACAGAGAAGCTGACGAATGAAGTCATGACGCAGGCCGCCATGCGTTACATGCAGTCACGTGGCATCGACCCAGAGCAGACGCAATGGGTAGTGGCTCGGCACTATGACGAAGACCATCCGCACTGCCACCTGCTGCTGAATCGGGTAACCAACGATGGCAGCTTGCTGCCTGATAAGTTCAGCAAGGAGGACAGTCTAGCGGCCTGTCGGCAGGTGGAGGCCGAAATGGGCTTTGTAGATGCCAAGAAACTGGGGGCGGCCCAAGAGCTAGCGAAGGCGGAGCAGCCTGGACAACCGGTGGAGAAACTTCACCGGCTGCAGCTGAAAGCGCTGGTGACGCAGGCGTTGGAGAAACACTTGCCGACAGCTACGACAATGACGGGACTGCAGGAGACCTTACGGACAAAAGGCCTTGACTTAAGGATTATCCAACAGCAAGAGCAGTCGCGGGGAGCGGTCTTTACGGCGGAGGCTTACCCGGGACTGCACATAAAGGGGTCTGAAATAGACCGGCAGTACGGCGCACAAGAGCTATTCAAGACACTGGAAGCGCAGGAAAAGCGGGCGCAAGAAGTACAGCTGCGCGCAATGCTACTGGCAGCACTGGAGAAGCACGTGCCGGGAGCAACGAATCTAACGGAGCTGCAACTGGGCCTGGCGAGAGAAGGGGTTGCGGTCCGGCCCCACTGGCACGCTGATGGGCAGCTAAAAGAAATCAGTTTCGCGTCGGCGGCATTTCCAAAACGGGAGCTACCGGGTGAGGCGTTAAGCCCTCAATTTGAGGCGGGGGCCCTTACTCAGACGCTGGCCAGGCAGGAGGCGGTGCGCCGGGCTGCCGAGCAGCGCGAAGCGGAGGAGTTACGCAAGCTGATTCCCCAGCAGGAGCGGCACCTAGCGCAGTTGCCATGGCAGGCTAAACAGGCGGAAAAACAAGGTGAATACGAGAAGCTATCCACTATTAACTATACTGAACTACCGCTGGCCGTCGCGCAGCTGGCTGCTTATAAGGAACAGGCGCAGGCTACCGAAGCAGGGCGCTTGGTGCTGAAAGAGCTGGCTGATACGCGAGAAACCACGCGCCGGGAGCTACAGCCGGAAGGGCAGCGAGTGCTGGAACATTCTTTAGCGAAGAAGCAAGGTAGCTGCCAAAGCTGGGCTGAATACGAGGCGCGGGTGGAGCAGGCGGGCTTTGCTATCCTGGAACCCACCGGGCAGCCAGCTCAGCTGCTGCATGTGAAAAGCGGCGAAACATTCGACCTGGCACTGCTGCAGCCTGGGGGAGCAACCGCACCGAGGCTGCGGCAGCAGGTGCAGCAGGAAGGAGCAGCACAGCAAGAGGGCCATTGGCGAGCAGAACGGATGCTGGTCGACGTGCTAAAAGCCCGCCAATTTACTTCGTATCCCGAGCTGGACCAGCAATTGCAGAAGCAGGCCTATAAACGGACGATTCAGCCAGATGGGAAAGCTTGGCTGGAGCACGAACCGAGCGGTCGGCAGTTTATCCTGGCCGAGCTGCTACCGAATGGGCAGCGGCTGGAACCACAGGTCGACGCCGCGATGGCGCGCAGGCAAACGGAGTTGGTGCGCGGGCAGGTGGAGGTAGGGCCTGGAGCCGGCGAGCCGGCCGCCGAACGGGCTAAGCAGTTTCAACAGTTGCTGGAGGCTGCCGGAGCACAAGTTATTGCGGGCCTTGGGTTACCGGTGGCGGGCAAGGCGATGCTGGAATACCGCTACGAGTGGAAGGGGGCAAACCTGGAAGCCGTAAATCAGGCCCTGCGGCAAGTACAATCGGCACCGGAAGTCCTCGTTCGGGAGCAGAGCGAGGGCTTTCAGCAGCCCCAGTCGCAGTGGCCAGTACGAGTTGGTGAGGAAGGCCGAGCCACGCTTGTCATAGCGGCTACTAGTGAGCGCACGGCGGCAGAGCGGGTGAAAGGGATTACCAGTTTGCTACATGAGAGAGGCGCTTGGATAAACGCGGAGCGGCCGCAGCAAAACGGCACGGTAGAATTAGAGCTGGGTTACCGGACGAAGCATCCAGACTTTCCAGCGCTAAGTGGAATGCTGGATAAGTGGAAGACAGCTAGTAATAAGGTGGAAGTGCTAGAAACACCCTACGGCCGCCTAGTCCGGGCCGAGGTCCGCCAAGTAGGGGCGGACACACTGCCCACCCCTGCTAAGAGAATTGAGTTGCCAGCGCAGAAGACAGACGAATATGAGCGCGACTAACGTAGATGGGTATAGGCTCGAAGAAGCCAGTTGGTGTCGGTAAAGCGCTAGCAAAAACTAAGGCTCCCGCGGGCGCAGTGCACCGCAGCGATGAGGGCCGAGGCCATTTAAGGCGACGTTATAGGAAGGGGATAGCTGCAAGCTGTTGTATTCGAGGCCACTGTGTATCCAGGGCTGCACGTGATTTGTGCCTTATCAGCAGCATTCGAGCTGTTTAGTTTCCGAGTCGGAGGGTTTTCCCTATTTGTGTAGCTACATCCGTGCTAGCACGGATGTCCCGTGTCAGCAGAGAAACTAGGTTTGCGCGACTGTTTTTTGATTCTGGTTAGCGAGTATATATTTATATATTTGATAACCAGAATTCTTTTGGCAGACACAAGGCATGAACTTTTGCTTGCGCTACCCCAAATCACCACCGACATGAAATTGCCTTCTACATTGCTCTTTATCCTTCTATCACTCATTTGCTCCCCTGCAAGAGCACAAACGGGACAGGCCGGTCAAGGGGAATCCGCAAGACAAAACGGCACGGCCGCTGATTCAAGTCCCGTAGTTCCTAGTATTTACTTGTTTGCCATTAAATCAGCAGCAATCAAAGTTGCCCGCGGGGAAGAGAGTAAAATGTCGCCCGAAGAGAGGGATGATAAAACTAAATTGCCCGTCTATAGTGACAACGTATATAAAGTATCGACCGACCAAGAAATGGGAGAACACACGGGCGTAAAGGGCAATTACATTGTCATTCTATTCGCCAAGTCTGATGGTACTAGAATAAAGATTAAAGACGCCAACGTAACATCCATCCAGTGTGAGGAAACAGATACTAAGAATAAGAGTAGTAAAGTATTAACCGTCTTCAAGCCGTCCGTAGCATATACTGATGACGACCGTGATTATATATTCATTGATGTCGAGGAGATTGTTCGCGACAACCCGCAGCTCTACTCTGTACTTGATATTACTGTAGCTCGCGGTGGTGGTAGCGCAACGCATGCCTATTTTGGCTTCTATGAGAAATGGCAAGGATATATTGGGAAGGGTACGGTCGGTTTTTGGGTGCCTTTTGCCATGTTTGCTTCTCCATTGCGTCGTACTGACGAAGGCATCAAGTTTACAGCATTGCCTGTAAGCCTGGCTGTAGGAACGAAGTACATTACGAGTAGCAACTTTTACGTCGGAGGTTCATTTATTCTGGGCTATGCCTTGTCTTCCGCTAGGGATAATGCTGGGCTTTACGTTTTGCAGTCCGCCACGCCAGGGTTGTTGGTTGATTTGGGCGGCTGGGCTTACGTAGGGGGAATCAAGCCCATCAATCTCACTACTTCCGACGTAGCCTTGCCATTCCAATGGGTCATCGGGGTAGGACCAGAATTGACTAAGTTGTTCAGGGGTAACAAATAGTCTTTTCACATTAGAGGGACTCGATGATGAGCTCTTTAACCGATAGCGGCAGGAGTAAGGTACATGACCGTCGAGTGGAAAACGGATAACACCGTGTGACATTTGTACCAAGCTTTTAAACAAGGCCGTTAGTAGCAATGCCGGGAGAATGAAGGCACAGCTACTGCATGTTCTCGGCCTTGAGCCGGGCCTTCTCCTGAGCGGCCTGCTCGGCTTCGAACGCCTTGCTCAGTACGTCTAGGCGGCCCTCCATGCCAAAGCCGCGCGCCTGCTCCACATACGCGGCCCGCGCTCGGCTGCCCTCCCAGAAGAGCCGGTACTTGCCTTCCGCCTGGCCAGGGCCGAATAGGTAAGTGACTTCCGGCCGCAGCACGGTCGAGTTGCCAATGGCCAGAAAGCGGCAGAACTTGCCATTCAGAAAATAGTAGAGCTGGGTCGAGACCTGGGCCTGGTGCTTACCAAACCAGCCCTCTTTCCCCTCATACGAATACGTGCGCGTCAACTCGCCCGAGGTGGGGGGCAGCAAGCGCATCTTGGGGAAGGCGCTCAACGGCTCGCCGAACGTGTGGCCCGCGATGCCATTGAGCGAATCGACCTGGCTGCCGAAGGGAAACTGCGGGGTGGGGGTAGGGGGAGTACCGACGGTTGCCGGGACTTCGCTGGTGGCCGGGCTAGGGGAGGAGCAGCCGGTTAGCAGCCCCCCTAGCAGGGCCAGGCCCATTGTGGTAACCAGCGAAGCGCGGAAAATGAGTAGCATAAGCGAGAGGAAGAAACGGAAAGAGAAGGGGGTAGGTACGTGAAAATGCCAGGCTGCCCAGCGCAGGCGCCCGCCTATACCGGGCTGTGGCACGGCAGGACACCCCGCTACTGGCCGGGCGTAGCGCCGGGGGCCGAGGCGGCCGGCGGGGAGGGTAGCGGCAGATGACCCAGTGCGCCGCGTGCGGCACGCAGCGCCCGTATCCGCTCCGGAGCCGCGGCGCGAGCCAGGGCCGGGTCGGCACTGCCGGGCCGCCCCTGCGGACCTCGGTGCGTCGCGGCGAATACGTTATCAGCCACCGAATTGCCCAGGGCCAGACTCGTGACCAGTGCGAAGACGCGCGGCCCGTAGGCAAGCGGGTTCTCCGCCATCTCGTCCAGGGCCTCCAGGGCCTCGTCTTGGTAGTTGACCATGCGCTTGGCTAGGTAGCAGGCCCTGTCTGGGTAGATAGGTGGGTCGAGTTCCGGCAAGCTAGGTGAAGTGGCCAGGCGCTGCGTCAGGAGGGTGACATCCGCATAGTCGAGGTACACCTGCTCGCCGGCCACCCAGAGGTCGGGCTGGTAGGCGAGCATGGTATTGCCCCATGTGGCGAAATCCAGCGTCGGAAAGTGGTCGGCCAACTCCTGCATCAGGTAGGCCAGGGCGAGGGCCAGCTGGGCTGGGGTCGCCTGGTCATAGGGGATGCAGGTGGCCGCCGGGGCGGGGGAGGGAGCGGGGGAAGTAGCCATAAGCGTAGATAAAAAGGGGG
>NZ_JAELXV010000011.1 GCF_016427535.1 Hymenobacter sp. BT559
TTCTGCTGCCATTAAAAAGGGAAGTCCGACTAGTACTAGTCGGACTTCCCTTTTTAATGGCAGCAGAACCTTAGACTGAATTACTTCAGTACGGCCAGGGTCACGCCATCGCCGCCTCGGTCGGCGTGCTCGTCGCCTACACTGGCTACGGCGCGGGTCTGGCGGAGGTAGTCGCGCACCACTTGGCGCAGCACACCGTTGCCGCGGCCGTGCAGAATTTTCATTTCGGGCACGCCAAACATCACGGCATCATCGACATAGGCCATGAGCTTGGTGAGGGCATCTTCGGCGCGCTCACCGCGCAGGTCGAGCGTGGGGTTGAAGCCCGCCATACGGCCAGTGAGGTCGAGGCTTTGGCCGCTGTGATTGGCTGCAGCGGTTTTGCGGGCAGCGGCTTCGCGCTCGCGCACCTCGGCGCGGCTCAGCTTTTCGAGCTGATTGACTTTCACCAGCGTCTTCATGCCGCCGAAGAGTACCTCGGCCGTTTTGCCTTTCACGCTCACCACTTCGCCGTGGCCGTCTTGGCCCAAGATAGCCACGCGGTCGCCGGCGTTTAGGGTGTTAGCATCGGCTAGCTCGCGGGTGGGGCGGGCTTTGGGCGGCTCTATTTGCAGTTCCTTGCGCACGAAGGTTTCGAGCTTCTCGCGGGCCTGCTTGGTAGTTTCCTTGTCGGCCTGCGAGCGGCGAATCTCACCGATAGTGGCTTCGATTTGCTGGTTGGTGTCCTTCAGCAGCTTCTTGGCTTGTTGCTTGGCTTCGCGCAGCGTTTCGAGCTTGGTGTCCTCTAGGTGCTGTTTCAACTCCTGATACTCCTGGGCCGAACGCTTGAGGCGAGTGGTTTGCTTTTCGGCGTCGCGCAGGCGGGTTTCGAGCTCGGTCTTATCCTTTTCGAGGCCTTCGAGTAGGCGGTCGTAGCGAATTTTGTCCTTACCTACTAGCTGCGACGCGCGCTCCACAAGCTGCCTAGGTAGGCCAATCTTACGTGCAATCTCAATAGCAAACGACGAGCCCGGCTTGCCGATTTCAAGGCGATACAGCGGTTGCAGGCGGTCGGGGTCGTAGCGCATGGCGCCGTTCACGAGGCCCGGCGTCTTTTCTGCAAAGTTCTTGAGGTTGGTGTAGTGGGTCGTAATCACGCCAAACGCCCGCTCGCGGTTGAGCTGCTCCAGCACGGCTTCGGCAATGGCGCCACCCAGGCTGGGCTCGGTACCGGTACCAAATTCGTCAATCAAGACCAGGCTCTTCTTGTTAGCCACGGTCACGAATTGCTTCATGGCCAGCAAGTGCGACGAGTAGGTCGAGAGGTCGTTTTCGAGGCTTTGCTCATCGCCAATGTCGAGAAGAATATCCTCGAACATGCCGGCCTCAGAGTAGTCGTCGCACGGAATGAGCAGGCCGCATTGCAGCATGTACTGCACCAGGCCCACCGTCTTTAACGACACCGACTTACCACCGGCGTTGGGCCCCGAAATAACGAGAATGCGCTGCTCGGGCGTCAGCTCGATGTCGAGCGGCACCACTTCGCGCTTCTCGGCGTCGGGGCCGGCGGCCTTGTTTTGGTCGCGGAAGGTGAGCGCCAGCACGGGGTGACGCACGCCGCGCCAGCGCAGCAGCGGGCGGCTGCTAAGCTCGGGCAGCTGGGCATCGAGCTCGCGGGCCAGGCGCGCCTTGGCCCGGATGAAGTCAATCAGCCCTAGGTAATTATAGGCCTTGCGCAGGTCGGGCAGGTGGGGGCGCAGCTGGTCGGTGAGGGCCGTAAGAATACGAATCAGCTCGCGCTGATAGGCGTTTTCTAGGTCCTTGATGTCGTTGTTGAGCTCAAACACCTCCGACGGCTCTATGTACACGGTCTGGCCCGACGCGCTTTCGTCGTGGATGAGGCCACGCAGGCGGCGCTTATGCTCGGCAATAACCGGCAGCACCAGGCGCCCGCCCCGGATGGTGGGCTCAGCATCGCCGGGTATCCAGCCCTCGCTTTTGGCGTGGCGCAGAATGGTGGCAATCTGCTTGCGCAGTTGGCCTTGGCGCTGAATGAGCTCCTGCCGAATCTGGCGCAGCAGCGGTGAGGCATCGTCGCGCACCTTGCCTTCGTCATCGACCACGCGGTCCATGGCCGCCAGCAGGTTGCGGTCGGCCTGAATACCGATGCCCAGCAGGCGCAACGTAGGGTATAGCCCTTCGGCGGCGTGCGTAAAGAAGGTGAGCGCCTCGCGGATGGTGCGCAGGCTCATCTTAATCTCGAAGAACGCGGCTACGTCGAGGTAGGCACCCGGCAGCGAGGCGCGCTTAAGGTGCACCGTCACATCGTGGTAGTGTGCGCCCGGAAACTCGGCACCGCTGTTCAGCAGTTGGGCAAACTCGTCGGTTTGAGCCAGCAGCTTGCTGAGCTGCTCGTGCTGGGTCGTGAACTGCATCTTGGCCACGTACTGCCGCCCGAGGGCCGACAGGCAAAGCTGCTCTAGCAGGTCGCGGAGGGTAGAAAAGCCAATTTTGGCTTCAAAATTCTGGGGTACTAACAAATCGAATACGAGCGGGGAAATCGAACTAACTAGCCGCAAAAGTAAAACACTAGCGCGGGCGGGAAGATTCGGCGGCGCCTATGTTTTCGGCGCAAGTAGCGCAGAAGTTTTTGCGGCAGAAAAGCGACCTAGGGATTGCAGCGGGCAATGAGCACCGCTACTACCGCTACCACTACCAGCGACCCTAGGCGCAGCGCCAAGAATACCCAGGCGGGTAGTTCGGGGCCTTTGGAGTTTTTGAGCATAATGGGCTGTACGCGCTACCCGCAGCCTCGGATGCGAAACAGCATGGTTTCAACACCGCAGCGCTGTTAGCTCACAATCACATTATCTAGGACTTCAAGGATATGGCCTTCACGCAGCAGTTGCGCTTTACATGCTGCCACATATACAGAGACAAACACCCACCTTATCGTATTTAAGAATCTAATTTTCATAAAATTAGAATTCCTCATTCATGTAGCCGCCATGTAGCTGATGAAAAATTAATCTTGTTTTCAGACCACCTTCAGCCAGGTGCGAGTGCTTTGTGGCGCAATACATTTTTGCCTTAGCTACTCCATACCATGTCTGCTACTAAATCGAAAAACACGGCCGCTGCCGCGCAGCCCCAAACCGATACCAGCTCCAAAGAGAAAGGCCCCGCCAAGCCAAAAACCAAGCCTAAAAAGGAAGAAGACAAACAGTTGCAGCCCTTGCAGCGCTACAGCGGCCGGGTGGGCAAGTTTGCAGCCAACCCCGACGGCGTACTCGACCGCTTTCAGCTCGAAACAGCCGACAAGGTCCATACCGTCAAGTTTCCGCCCCACTTCGGCCAGGCGCTGCAGCAACTAGCCGAAGTGGGGCGCGAGGTGGCCGTGCTTGGCTTCCTTACCACCACTCCCAAGGGCGATGAGCACCTGCACCTGACCCGCCTCGATGCAGATGGGGCCAGTGCCCGCCCCCTGTCGCCTGCGCCGCCCGCCGCCCCCAGCGCAGCCGAGGCAACCACCATCAGCGGGCCGGTGGCCGAGCTAGAGCTCGACCCCAAGGGCCACCTGCGGGCCCTGCGCCTGGCAGGCGATGCTACTGAGCTGCGCCTGCCGCTCCACCTAGGCGAGCAGCTAGCCGACCGCCTAGCCGTGGGCGTCGCCGTGGTGGCCAGCGGCCAGCGGCGCACACTCCGCCCCGGCGAGGTGCTGGCTGCCCCCGAAGCCCCAGCCCCGCTAAAGATTGAGCTACTGACAGTGGGCGACGAATCGTTTTTGCTGCGCTAGCCGCGCGGCGCCCACTTACACCCGAGCCAAGCCGACTGGCCGCACCTACCCTAGGGTGCGGCTTAGCGGCTTGGCTTGCGCGTGCCTAAGCAAAAAAAGTAAGCTCAACCTTTCGCCCATGTGGGCGTACCGATGCCAACTCGTTTCACTATGGCTGCTTCTCACGACTCTTCGGCCCCGCCCGCCGCACCCGACGACGCCAAAAAGGGCAGCCTGCGGGCGCTCAAGGCGGTCAATTTCTTTATTGCCGACGTTCAAAACGGCATGGGCCCTTACATGGCGCTGTTTCTGCAAAGCAGCGTGCACTGGGGGCCGGCCCAGATTGGCTCGGCGCTTGCGGCGGGCAACATCGCCCAGGTGCTAGCCCAAACGCCGGCCGGCGCGCTCACCGACAACCTGCGCCAGAAGCGGGCGTTGCTCATCGTGGGCATTGCCTTGATAATGACGGGCATGCTGGGCACTGCCTTTTTCACGGTACGGCCCGTGGTGATGGGCGGGCAGGCGCTGGTGGGCATTGCGGGGGCTATTTTTCCGCCCTGCCTGGCGGCCATTGCCCTAGGGCTGGTGCGGCGCCAGCGCTTCGACCAGGTGCAGGGTACCAACCAGGCCTTCAACGCGGGCGGCAACATGTTTGCGGCGCTGGCGCTGGGGGCTATCGGCTACTACCTCAGCCTGCGCTGGATGTTCTTTTTGGTGGCGCTGCTGGGCCTAGGTGCCATTATCAGCATCTTGCGCATCAAGGCCGACGACATCGATTTTAACGCGGCCAGGGGCGGCGAAGAAAGCGCCGCCACCGGAGGCGAGCAGTGCCACACGCCGCCGCCCGCCCCCGCCGGCGGCGTGTGGCACACTATTAAAGACGTATTCGCGTGCCTGGGCGACCTGCTGAAGCAGCCACCAGTGCGAGTATTTCTGGTGGCAGCCGTTATTTTTCATTTCGCCAATGCGGCCATGGTGCCACTCGTGACGCAGCTGCTGGCCCGTGGCGTGGGGGCCAAGTAGGCAGTGCTGTTTACGTCGGGCTACATGCTGGCCTCGCAGCTGGTGTTTATGGTGGTGGCGGCCGTGAGCGGCAAGCTAGCCGGCAAGCTCGGGCGCAAGCCACTGTTTTTGTTTGGGTTTGCGGCTCTGGCGGCGCGGGGCGTGCTCTACACGGTCAGCCACCACCCGGCCGCGCTCATTGCGGTGCAGTGCATGGACGGGCTGGGGGCAGGCATTTTTGGGGTGGTGGGCGTGCTCATCATTGCCGACCTCACCAAGGGCACCGGCCGCTTCAATGCCGCCCAGGGCGCTATTGCCACGGCCCAGGGCATCGGCGCTTTTCTTAGCAATTCGGTGGCCGGCTACCTGGCCAAAACCCACGGCGACAACTTCACTTTTTACGTGCTGGCCAGCATCGCGGCAGTGGGCTTCGTAGTTTTCCTGCTGCTCATGCCCGAAACCCGCGACCAAGCAGCTGACCAGCCACAGGTAGCAGCAGCCTAAGCCACCACTGGCAACCCAGGCCATCTAGCCCGTGCTGGCCCGCGGCGTGGTGGCGACTAGCATTAGCGTCTAGGGTGCCCCAACAACCTAGGTAGGTGGCCAAACGCTAACCGCAACGCAAACTCTCTTCCTTACCGCCCCCTTTCGTCGCAATGGCCACGAGTACGCTTTTAATCTGGATTATTTCAGCCCTGTCCATTGCCCTGGTCATCATCCGGCCTTGGCGCGTGCCCGAGTTTGTGTGGGCGGCGAGCGGGGCGCTGCTGCTGCTGGTACTCGGGCTGCTCACGTGGCCCGAGGGCCTGGCGGGCGTGGCCAAGGGGCTAGATGTTTACCTATTCTTGATTGGCATGATGCTGCTGGCTGAAACGGCCCGCGAGGAAAAGCTTTTTGACTGGCTGGCTGCGCACGCCACCCGGCTATCGCAGGGCTCGGCCCAGCGGCTGTTTTTGCTGATTTACTTGGTGGGGGTAGTGGTCACCACCTTCCTATCCAACGATGCCACGGCGGTGGTGCTGACCCCGGCCGTGGCTAGCGCTGTACGCGCCGCCAAGGTCAAGAACCCGCTGCCCTACCTCTTTATCTGCGCCTTCATCGCTAACGCGGCTTCGTTTGTGCTGCCTATCTCTAACCCAGCCAACTTGGTTATCTACGGCAAGCACATGCCGCCGCTGCTCACCTGGCTGCCCCGCTATTTGCTGCCGTCGGCGGTGGCTATTGGGGCCACATACTTTTTGCTGCTCTTCACCCAAAAACAGGACCTAGGCAGCCAGATTGAGAAAGAGGTTGAGCTGCCCACCCTCGGGCGCGGCGGCCAGGTAGCCCTAGCGGGCATTGGGGTCACAGCGGGAGCGCTGTTGTTTGCCTCGGCGCGGGGCCTCGACCTGGGCCTGCCCACGGCCATCACGGGGGGGCTCACGGCTCTTATCGTGCTGGTGAGCGCCCGCAAAAGCCCGGCCGAGCTGCTGAAAGGCATTTCGTGGGCGGTGCTGCCGCTGGTAGCGGGCCTGTTTGTGCTGGTGGAGGCCCTCAGCAAAACGGGCCTTACGCACTACCTCACCACCCTGCTCACGCACGGCGCCGGGCAGGCGGCCACCTCTACGGTGTGGGCTAGCGGCGTGGGCGTGGCCCTGCTCTGCAACGTGATGAATAACCTGCCCGCGGGCCTGATTGTGGGCAACGTGCTGCAAAGCGCGCACGTCTCCGAAACCATCAAGAGCGCCATGCTCATTGGCATTGACCTAGGGCCCAACTTGTCCGTAACCGGCTCGCTGGCCACCATCTTGTGGCTGACGGCCCTCCGGCGCGAAAATATCAAAGTCACCGCCTGGCAGTTCCTAAAGCTCGGCGCCCTCGTCATGACCGTGCCGCTGCTACTGGCCATTGGGTCGCTGTTTCTGCTACCACATTAGCCAGCGCCTATTAGCCCTCGCCAGTAAGCTAGGCGCGTTTCTGCGGCCGATGAAGGAGCTTGCAGTTTTGCTTACCCCACGCCCTCGCCAAACAGCGCGAAGTCGTACTTTACCGGGTCGAGCGGGTCGAGCAGGCGCAAGTTGGCAGTGAGCTCTTCGGCGGCTTGCCAGTCTACCTTTTCGCGCTTGAGCAGACCTAGGAGGCGGGCCTGACGCTCGACGTGCACATCAATGGGGCAGATGAGCTCGGCGGGCGAGATGCGCTGCCACAAGCCGAAGTCTACGCCGCGGTCGTCGCGGCGCACCAGCCAGCGCAAGTACATATTGAGGCGCTTGCAGGCCGAGCCGCGGGCGGGTGTGGCCACGTGCTTGCGGGTGCGGGCCGGCGCATCGGGCAGGCTAAAGAACAAGTCGTGAAAATTCGCTAGCCGCTCGCGCATGGTAGCACCGTGCAAAAAGGCGTCTTCCAGCGAGGTGTGGCTTTCGTAAAACCAGCGCAGCCAGTGCACAAAGTACAGCAAATCAGTATCGCAGAACGTGCGGTGGCAAAACTTAAGTAGCCGCTTCAGGTCCTCATCTTGGTGCTGGGTAACGAACTGATAGGGCGCATTGTCCATGCGCTGCATCAGTTCGGCCGTTTTCTTGAGGATGGTGGGGCGCTGTCCCCAGGCGAGCAGCGCGGCGAAGAGCGCGCTTATCTCCACATCCTGCAGCTGGCTGAACTGGTGTGGAATGCTGATGGGGTCCTTGGCAATAAAACTAGGTTGGTTGTACTGGTCGGTCCGCTCGTTGAGCAGGGCGCGTACTTCTTGTAGCTTGATAGCGTCCATAAAATGCGTTTGTCATTGCGAGCGAAGCGAAGCAATCGCACTCATACGGGCCGCTCGGGCTTCGCTCTGGTGCGATTGCTTCGCTTCGCTCGCAATGACAAACGAGTAGAGAGCGTGAAATAAGTCCCTAGGGCACGTAGCTGGTTTCGACCCGAAACTTCGAGTCGGCGGTGCCGAGCTTTTGCACGGCGCGGGGCGAGAGGCGCACCAGCATGTTATTGTTTTCGCCGGTGTCAGGCAGCGGGCCAATGACGCGCACGTATACCGACTGGCCGTTCATCTGGTTTTTGACCTGCATGATGGTGCCCACGGGCGCTGTTTTGTGTAGGGCCAGGTACTTGTCGGTGCCGCTGTTGGCGATGGCCGCAGCCATGCCACTTTCCGTCACGCGGGTCACTACCTCGCTGGCGCGGGTGGGAGTGCGGGTTTCGGGGGCTTCGGCCTCGGGCTCCTTGGCCGTGGTGATGGTTGCAATCTGGGCCGGGGCGTTGGGGTTTACGCGCGGGGCGGGAGCCGGGGCAGGCGTATCGGCCGGGGTGCGGGCAGGAGCCGGGGTAGCAGCCACTGGGGCAGCGCCGGCTTCGGCGGCGCGCAGCAGCAGCTCTTGGCCCACGCGCACCGAGCCGCCAGCGGGCAGGTGGTTGAGCTGCATCAGCTCAGCGGGCGAGAGGTTGTAGCGGCGGGCAATGCCGAATAGCGTTTCGCCCTTGGCCACAGTGTAGCGGGCGGGGGCGCTGCTGGGCGCGGCCGCCGTAGCAGGAGTCGCGGCCGCTTTGGCGGGTGCGGCGGCGGTGGCTTTGGCGCCGCCACCGGGGCGCGGCACGAGCACTACCTCGCCAATAGCAAGGCCATTCTTGAGCTGAGGGTTAGCCCCGGTAATCTGGTCGACGCTAACGTGGTAGCGGCGGGACAGCGCAAATAAGGTTTCGCCCTGCGCCACGCGGTGGCGCACAAAGCGCTGGCCACCCCGAAATTCTTGCCCTATCGAATCGGAGGGCGCCGGGTGGCCTGCGGGCGCCAATGGGCCATGCAGCGAACTAATAATCAACAAAGAAGCAAACAGACTCATGCGCGGAAGCGAGGTGAATAAGAGCGACCCCCGTCTGAAACGGGCCCTGGCTGGGTGCCAGCAACTGGCAAAGTAAATAGCTAACGGCTGGGCAGCCGTAGTTTCGACGCCGAAAGCAACCGTTGGGCTTGAATTTTAAACGCTGCATTGCGCCCTTAATTGTTTGCATTCTTCTCCTACCCTCTTTCTTTCTATCGCATGTCCCTGGCTATTGGCATCATTCCGGCCCGCTACGCATCTACCCGCCTGCCTGGCAAGCCCCTGGTTGACCTAGGGGGCCAAACCATGATTCAGCGCGTGGTGGGCCAGGCGCACCAGGCCGGCCTGGCCCGCGTGGTGGTGGCCACCGACGACGAGCGCATCCTACGCCATGTGCAGGAGTTTGGCGGCGAGGCCGTGCTCACGCGGCCCGACCACCCCAGCGGTACCGACCGCGTGTGGGAGGCCTATGAGCACCTAGGCAGCCCCACTGAAGTGAGCTGCATCGTCAACATCCAGGGCGACGAGCCTTTCATTCACCCCGCCCAGATTCAGGCGCTCGTCACGCTGTTCGACCAGCACACGCCGCCCGACATTGCCACGCTCATTAAGCCCGTCATCACCGACGAAGAGCTGTTCAGCCCCCACCTGCCCAAGGTCGTGACCGACCGACGCGGGCGGGCGCTGTACTTCAGCCGCCACTCCCTGCCCTACCAGCGCCAGCAGCCCGAGGGCGAGTGGCTGCTGCACCACCCCTACCACCGCCACCTAGGCCTCTATGCCTACCGTCCCGACGTGCTGCGCCAGCTTACGCAACTGCCGCCCTCGCCCCTCGAAGTGGCCGAGAGCTTAGAACAATTGCGCTGGCTCGAAAACGGCTTCGTGATTCAAACCGCCGTGACTGAGCTGGACGCTTTTGGCATTGACACGCCCGAGGATGTGCGCCGTGCTCTGCTCCGACTGGGTGTGGGCGCCTAGGTCTACTCTTTCGCACCTCGCCCCACTACTTCTTCCTCATCGCCGCTTTGCCGGCGTTCTTCCTGCATTTCTTTGGAAAGGAAGAAGTTGAGCGCGGTGCGGATAATAGCAATGGCCCCGAGCTTGCCAATCTGCTCCCAGCTTGGCGCAATGGCCGTGGACAGAATATCAGCTCCGAGCTGAAACTCCAGGGCCAGCGCCAGATAGCGCGCTAGCGTGAGGCGAATGGCCGTGAAGTCGGCCGTGCGCCGGTTTAACAAGGCCTTTACCAGTAGTGCGCCCGCCGTGATGATACCTAGGGCGATGATGGTAGCGCCCACCAACTCGACGCCCAGCTTGAGCCACTGCACGGCGGCCACCACGGCATCTTCGGTGCGGGCAAAGGCGGTGCTAGGCGCTGGCAGGCGCAGGTTTTCGGCCTGGACGAAGGCTGTACTAAAAGCTTTCATAGAGTGCTCCTCAACTAACGGGCGTAAAGCGCCGGACCAAATACGCCGACCCGCGCTGCACGGCCAGCAGCACGAGCACCAGCCCTACGGCCAGCCCAAACAGCAGCAAATTGCCCTCGCCGGTGCCGGCCCGAAAGGCAAAGTTCAAGGCCGTAGCCACGGCGGGCGGGTGCATAGTATTGGTTAGTATCATGACGGCTATGACGCCCACCAGCGCCAGCGCCGCCCCTGGGTAGCCCGGCCCCAGCCAGGTGTGGAAACCAAAACCCAGCATCGCCCCCGACAGCTGGCTGATGACCAGCGTGCGAGCACTATTGGCTGGGTGGCCGGGGTCGAGGTAAATCAAAAAGCAGCTCGACGCCAGCGACGCGAAGAGCAGCTGTTGGTTGCTCAGCAGCTTGAGCAGCCACAGAAGCCCCAGCACCGTGACGGTGGGCAATAGCGCCAGTAAGATTTCGCGGCGCCAAGCCAGGCGGGGGCGACCTAATGGGGCGGCCGGCGTGGCCGCGGTGGTAGCAGGTGGAGGGGGCATAAAAACTAGCACGGGCGAGTTCACAGCTCCCATACGGCTAACTAGCTACCTAGGTAGATTTTCCCGGCTTACGCTACCCCGAGCCGCAACTGTGAAGCTGATAGTAAAAAGGGCGAGCGCGGAAACTTGTGTTCCCATGCTCGCCCGGTTAAGAATCACTTGCTATCAACAACTTAACCCTCAGCTCGCAGCACCGCCAGCGGCGGCTGGCTGAGCACCGAACGGCTATTGAGGCCACCAATGAGCGCCGTAAGGCCCGCTACCAGTGCCACCAGGGCCGGCAGCCACAGGAGGCTACTGCTAACGAAGGGTGTTTCGAAGACCCAGAACGCCAGTGCCCACGCGGCCAGCGCTGCTAGCAGCATGCCCGCCAGTGCGGCCAAGGTGCCCAACAAGGCGTATTCGAGCACCGTGATGCGCAAAATCTGGCTGCGGCTGGCGCCTAGGGTGCGCAATAGTACGCTTTCGCGGGTGCGCTGATAGCGGCTGATGAGCACCGAGCTGGCTAGCACCAGCAGCCCGGTGAGGATGCTGAAGCCCGCCATAAAGCGAATGACAAACGAGATTTTGCTCAAAATCTCATCCACGGTTTGCAGCACCAGCCCTAGGTCGATGGCCGACACGTTGGGGAAGTCGCGCACCAACGCCCGCTGGGCGGCGGCGAGCTGTTGGTTGTCCTTTACCCGCGTCAGAATGACGTGGAATTGCGGCGCGGGTTCGAGCACGCCAGTTGGGAAGACGACTAAGAAATTGGTTTGTACCCGCGCCCAATCGACCTCGCGGGTGCCGCCCACCACGGCGCTGAGCGGCGCACCCTGCACGTTGAAAGTCAGCGTGTCGCCGAGCTTCAGCTTGACGCGCTTGAAGTAATCGCCATCGACCGACACGCGGGGCAGGCCACCGGCCACCGCGGGCCTAGGTGGCGTGCCAGCCGTCAGCTTCTCGCTGGCGCTGAGCGTATCGCGGTACGTGACGCGGTATTCTCGCGTGAGGGCAAAGCGCGGGATGCCATTAGCGGTGTCTTTGCGCAGCTCGCCCACCGTGCGGCGGTTGATGGAGGCCAACCGCATGGTCACGATGGGCACGCGCTGCATGACAGGAATGCCTTCCTTGAGCAGCAGCTGCTCGACGCCCTTTTGCTGCTCGGTCTGGATGTCAAACAGCACCAGATTGGGTTGCTGCCCGCTAGCCGACAACTGCACCCGGCTCAGCAACAGACTTTGGGTAAGGAAAAGAGTAGCCAGCAAAAACGTACCCAGCCCCAGCGAGATAATGAGCGTAACGGTTTGGTTTTGGGGCCGAAATAAATTGGCCAGTCCCTGCCGCGCCACGTAGCTCCAGCCCACCGGGAAGTAGCGCCGCAGCAAATAGCGCAGCCCTAGCCCCAGCCCTGCCAGCGCCCCTAGGGCCACTAGTAGCCCCGCCGCAAACCCAAGCGCCTGCTTCCACTCGCGGGTTTGGGCATAAGCGAAGGCCACAATAAAAATGAGCACGATGCCTAGCACCAGCCCGCGCAGCGGGTCGGGGGCTGCGGTATCCTCATCAAACGAGGCGCGCAGCACGCGCAGCGGCGATACCCGCCGGATGCCTAGCAGCGGCAGCAGCGCAAATAGCACCGCCATGGCCAGCCCCGTCACGAGCCCGATGGCCACAGCGCCCGGCGACACCGCCACACTCACGGCTACCGGCAAAAAGCTGCCTAGCACCTTGGGCAGTACTAGCTGCACCACGGCACCTAGGGCCGCCCCAATGATGGCCCCCAGCAGCCCTAACCCCGACGTTTGAATGAGGTAAATGAGCAGCGCCTGCCGGCCGCTGGCGCCCAGGCAGCGCAACACCGCCACCGAGGCCAGCTTTTCCTGCACGTAGAGGTTCACGGCGCTAGCCACGCCCACGCAGCCCAGCAGCAGCGCCACGAAGGCCACGAGACTCAGGAAGCGCGTAAGGTCACGGAAGGCGCGGCCAGTTTGCTGCTGGCGGCTGGCCACAGTGTCGGAGTCGATGTTGCTGGCTTCGAGCTTGCTTTCTAGCGGCTTGATGGTGGCGGCCACGTCGGTGCCGGGCGCAAACTGATAGTAGGTGCGGTATTGCACGCGGCTGCCGGGCTTAATGAGGTTGGTGCGTGCCAGCAAGCTTTTGGGGATAAACACCTTGGGTGCCACTGCCGAGCTAAAGCCCGTCTGGCCCGGTGTACTCAGCACCCGGCCCACGATGGGCAAGGTCAGCGTACCCACCTTCACGGAGTCGCCCACGCGGGCGTTGAACTGCGCCAGCAGCACGTCATCCACGAGCGCCCCGGCGCTTTGGCCGGACTTGAACTGCGCGGCGGCCGCGGCCGGCTGCGTCTCCCACTCGCCGTAGTAAGGAAACCCGGGCCCTAGAGCCCGCACCTGCGCCAGCCGCACGCCCTGGGTGCGCGGAAACGACACCAACGACGCAAACGAAGCCTCCTCGCTGCGCGTGCGGCCCAGCGTGGCCAGGGTCGGCACCAGCTTGGCATCAAAGGGCTGGCTCGACGAAAGCACCAAATCGGCACCTAGGAGCTCGCGCGCCTGCTCGCCGATGCTGCGCGCCAGGTTATCACCAAACGAATTGATGCCCACCAGCGCCGCAATACCCAGCACAATGCTCGACATAAACAGCGCCAGCCGCGAGCGGCTACGGCGCGAGTCGCGCCACGCCATCGTTATTAACCACTTGAAATCCATATCACTTTTTACTGGCGCGAGTTTAGCGAAGCGTAACTCGTGCCGATGATGACGTGGAAGCTATGCCTCCACTGCCGCACCAGCGGCACTATTGTTGGAAATATTTATTGCTAGCCTAACGCCGCTTGCCGCATTCGCAGCAGTGGAGTTGAAAACTCCACGTCATCATCGGCACGAGTTACGCTTCGCTAAACTCGCGCCAGCTGCACAACCAGCCACATAACCGCGCGCCAGCCGCACGGCTATAGGCTGACACTGGATTTGCCCGCAGTTTCCTCTATCACTTTGCCGCCTTTCATGCGCATCACACGCTGAGTTTTGGCGGCTAGCTCCAGGTCGTGGGTCACGAGCACAAGCGTGGTACCGGCTTCCTTATTTAAGTCGAATAGCAGCCCCTGCACGGTTTCGGCCGTGTCGGGGTCAAGGTTGCCAGTAGGCTCGTCGGCAAAGAGAATGGCCGGACGGTTAGCAAAGGCGCGGGCCAGGCTCACACGCTGCTGCTCGCCGCCCGAGAGCTGGGCCGGGTAGTGGTGCCCACGCTCGCCCAGGCCCACCCGCTCGAGCAGGCCCTGCGCTACACGGGCCACGTTGCGCTCGCCGCGCAGCTCCAGAGGTACCTGCACGTTTTCAAGAGCCGTGAGGGTGGGCAGCAGCTGAAAATTCTGAAAAATGAAGCCCACGTGCTGGTTGCGCACCGCCGCCCGCTGGTCTTCGCTCAGCGCATCTAGCTTAATGCCTTGCAGCGTAACGCTGCCGCTACTAGCCCGGTCGAGGCCAGCGCACAGGCCTAGGAGCGTCGTTTTGCCGCTGCCCGACGGCCCCACAATGGCAAACGTATCGGCCGGCTGCAGGCTAAAGCTGACTTCGTGCAGCACCGTGAGCTGGCGGCCAGCGCTGGTATAGGTCTTGGTGAGGTTTTCGACTTGGAGGCTGGTCATCTACTTAAATGGAAACACGCTCGTCATGCAGAGCGTAGCGAAGCATCTCGCGTGGTGCAGTACTCAATGAGTAAACAACGAAGCGAGCGAGATGCTTCACTACGCGCTGCATGACTGCCTTTGCATTGTGCGCGAGGAAAAGATATTTCGGGAAGAAAATCGTCTCCCCAGAGGTTATAAGCTACGTAGGACGCACAACAGCGGCCTATACTTTCGCTCGTTTTTGCTTTTTTCTCTTATGAAGTACCTGCCTGGAAGCGCCTTGCTGCTGGCCCTGCTGGCCGCTGGCTGCCACTCCGACACCCCCGCCACTACTGCGGCTGCGCCCGCCACTGCCGCGGCCACCAAAGCCCCGGCCGCGAAGTCGCAGCAAACCATCCTGTTTTTTGGCGACAGTATCACGGCTGGCTTGGGCGTGGACCCCGACGAGGCTTACCCTGCCCTTATCGGCAACAAAGTCGACTCGCTGCACCTGCCCTACACCGTGGTAAATGCGGGCCTCAGCGGCGAAACCACCGCCGGCGGCCGCTCGCGCCTGCACTGGGTGCTGAGCCGCCAGCCCGTGCACGTATTTGTGCTAGAGCTGGGCGGCAACGACGGCCTGCGCGGCCTCCCCCTGGCCGACACGCGCAAAAACCTGCAAGCCATCATCGACACGGTGCGTCAAACGTCGCCGCAAACCAAAATCGTGTTGGCCGGCATGCAGATTCCGCCCAACATGGGGCCCGCCTACGCCGCCGAGTTCAAGCAGCTCTACGCCGATATTGCCACTAAGAACAAGCTCACACTCATTCCGTTCCTGCTCGAAAACGTGGGCGGCATTGCTAAACTCAACCAGGCCGATGGCATCCACCCTACCCCCGAAGGCCACCGCCTAGTAGCCCGCACCGTGTGGCGCACTGTGCAGCCGCTGCTGTAGTATAGCGGCATGGAAATCCCGGTAATCGAAACCGCGCGGCTGCGGCTGCGCGGCCACTACCCCAGCGACTTGGCCCCCGCAGTAGCCATGTTTCAGGAGCCGCAGTTCTACCAGTACCTCGCTGGCCACCCGCTGCCCGAAGAAGAGGTGTGGACCAAGCTGCTTCGCCATATGGGGGTGTGGCACCTGTGTGGCTACGGCTTCTGGGCCGTAGAAGAAAAGGCTACGGGTCAGTATATTGGAGCCGTGGGCTTTGGCGAGTGGCAGCGCGACATTACGCCTTCCCTCAAGGGCTTTCCCGAAGTGGGCTGGGTGCTGGCGCCTCACACGCACGGCCAGGGCTACGCCCTGGAAGCGGCGCAAGCGGCCCTGGCCTGGGGCGACGCACAGTTGCCCCAGGCTCGCACAGTTTGCCTCATCGATATAGGCAATGCGGCTTCGCTGCGCCTGGCGGCGAAGGTTGGCTACCGGGAAATCGACCGGGTGAGCTACAAAGGCATCGCGGTGGTGCTACTGGAGCGGTGGGCGGCTGAGCGACCTAGTAGCTGAAAAAACGACTACCGCAACTGAGAAATCCACCGCACCCGTGATTTAGATAACCCGCACGCCATCTACGTTTACTTCGTCGCGCAGTAAATCGAGGTTGCGGTAAGCCAGCGGGCGGCCCTCTGCGGTGCTCAGCGCGGGCAGTTCGCCCAGCAGCGCAATGTCGAGTATAAGCTGCGTGAGCTTGCGCTCGCCTAGGTACACAGCTACGGGGCGGGCCCGGTGCTGGGTCGCGTAGCCCGCCAGGGCCTGGTCTATCTCGCGCAAAACCATACTCATAATCACATGAGCCTAAGGTGGGAAGCGCCTTAAAGCTAAACAAAGCTCCGCAATATTCCAACTATCGGCTTTGCACCGCTCGCCCCAAGCCCTTCCCCTCCCCGACCTTTGCCCTTACTTATGACTACTGCTGCTACTGCCGGCGCGGCCCGGCCCATCGGTATTTTTGACTCCGGCATTGGGGGGCTCACTGTGGCCCGGGCCGTGGCCCAGCGCCTGCCCCACGAGCGGCTGGTGTACTTCGGCGACACGGCCCACTTGCCCTACGGCGAGAAAAGCACCGCTGCTATCCAAGCCTACTCCATCAAAATCTGCGACGTGCTGCTGCGCCAGCATTGCAAGCTCATCCTCATTGCCTGCAACTCGGCCAGTGCCGCCGCCTACGAGCTAGTGCGCGAGTACGTGGGCTCTAAAGCCCAGGTAGTGGGCATGATAGACCCCGTAGTGCAGCACGTGGGCCAGCACTACGCCGGCCGGCCGGTGGGCCTCATCGGCACCAAGCAAACGGTGGGCTCCAACATTTACCGCAAGAAAATCGACCAGCTCGACCTAGGCGTAGACCTCCACGCCCTGGCCACTCCGCTGCTCGTGCCCATGATTGAGGAAGGCTTTTTTGCGGGCCGCGTGTCGGAGGAAATCATCCGCGCCTACCTCGACCATCCCACCCTGCACGGCATTGATGCGCTGCTGCTGGCCTGCACCCACTTCCCGCTCATCAAACCCCAGATGGAGGCCCACTACCAAGGCCGCGTGGCCGTGCTCGACCCCTCCGATGTGGTAGCCGCCACCGTGGCCGAAGCTCTGGCGGCCCGCCAGCTGCTCGCCGCCCCGGCCGATACTGCGCCCGCACACCACTTCTACGTGAGCGATTTCACGCGCTCGTTTGAGGAAAGTACGCGCATTTTCTTTGGCCAGGAAGTGCAGCTCGAACACTATCCGCTCTGGGAGTAGGCAGGTGCTTTACGTGGTCTTTCGTAAGCCGCCCTAGGTAGTACCTAAGGCGGCTTTTTTGTGCACAATCAGCTAGGAAACCTGCTCACCGGCATACTTTCTTATATCTTTTGTACAATTGAATCGATTTCCTCTATATAAGAAAACAAAGAATAATTTTAAGATTGGTTATCAACTATTTGAATCATTACTTATACACTCAAAATTTATAGTAGCTTTGATTGCTACCACTTAGGTAGCAGATACTCTTTCAACTTCTTAGCTGTTTTACTCTACTACTATTGCACCACTTCTATTATACCTGATGTATCCGATAAATACATTAATAAGACAAATTAGGCTTACTCATATATTCCATGCGCTGCTATTCATTCTGCCGTTGGTAAGCCATGGCCAGAATTTTACGGGCACCTACCCATTCACCAGCGTTGTTTCGGGCAGCTCGGGTACGGGCACTTCCGACCCTACTCCCGTGCCTACTGCCACCGGAGTTACGTTTGGAGCTTTCTCGGCAGTCGGGACACCGGCCCAGCCCAACGCGGGCAGCCGCTTCAGCTTCACTAGCTGGCCCCTAGGTGCCACTGATGGCAGTGACACCTTTACGGGCAGCAGTAGCCAGGGTGAGTACTATGCCATTACGCTGACACCGCAGGCAGGCTTTACCTTTTCCCTGAGCAGCATCACCTTCACACTGCAGCGCACGAGTTCTGGTGTGCGGCAGTACGTGGTGCGCTCAAGCGCCGACGGCTACGCCGCTAATCTGCCCGCTTCCATTGCACCCGCCAACGCTAACCTAAGTGTAGTGGCGAGCAACGTATTTCAAGTGGCCGATGTCGCTACTACCGCGCAGGGCGGCAGCACCATTACCCTAGGTGGTCCGGGCTATACCAATGTGAGTGGTGCCGTTACGTTCCGCTTCTATGGCTTCAACGCAGAGGCCGCAAGTGGCACCTTCAGCATCGACGACGTTAAAATCACCGGGTCTGCCACTGCTACTAACGCGCCCACTATTAGCAGCTTCACGCCTACCTCGGGGCCTGTGGGCACCAGTGTCACTATTTCGGGCGCCTACTTCACCGCTAGCACCAGCGTGGCCTTCAATGGCGTGGCCGCTACCAACGTCGCCGTCACCAATGCCACGACGCTTACGGCCACCGTACCAAGCGGCGCCACCAGCGGGGCCGTCAGCGTCAGTACTTCGGGCGGCACGGCCACATCGACCGCACCCTACACCGTCACCGTGCCCACGGTGGTGGTCAATCCGACCTCGTTGCCGGGCTTTGCCGCGGCGGCTGGCGCTGCTTCGGCGGCCCAAACGTACCAGGTCAGCGGCAGTTCGCTGGATGGCAGCGCACTTACCATCAGTGTATCTAACGCCAACTTTGAAGTATCGCTGGATGGCCGCAACTACGGCTCCTCGGCCAGCATTGCCCTAGGCGGCAGTTCTACCTTGGCTGCCACTACCATCTACGTGCGGCTGGCCAGCGGGGCGCCTCTAGGGTCGGCCAGTGGCACCATCGCGCACACCAACGGCGCAGTCACGACCAGCCTAACCGTCAGTGGCGTGGTTGTAGCGCCGCTGGCCGCCAAGCGCTGGACGGGTGCGGCAGGCACCGCCTCCTGGTTCGATGCCGCCAACTGGGAAAATGGCTCGGTACCCGCCAGCACCGACGATGTGGTACTCGACCACCGCTACGTGGCAGGCAAGTACACGGTAGCGCTGGGCAACAGCGCCACCGTGGCACCCTCGCCCGTTACGGTTAGCTCGCTACGCATCCGGCCCGCGGCGGGCGACTCTATCTTGTGCGTCATCCCACCGACCAATACCATTTCTACCAGCGCCAACAGCGCACTAGCGCTTACTTTGTCGCGCACAGTTACCGGCGATACGGCCCTTTATATCACTAACAAAGGCGCCTTTGTTAATCTGTCGGGCGCGGCCGCCGGCGATGTTTTCGACCCCGCCGGCAGTAACCCCACCGTCTTTTTGCTGAATGGTGGCAGCTTTTACCACCGTACGGCGCGCAGCAGTGGCGTACTAGTAGAAAATCTATCTGGCGCGGCCGGTACCGAAACCGGCAATTTCTTTTACCGCATTCCGGGCTCCAGCACCACTATCAGCGGCTCGGGGCGCACTTACGGCAACCTGATTTTTCAGCGGGGCGGCGTCAGTTCTTATGGCACGAGCGGCAGTTCTACGCTCACTATTAATGGCACCTTAACTATTGAAAGCGGCGTTACCTTTTCGGTCACTATCAATGGCACTACGGTACTGAAGGGCAACCTGGTAAACGCGGGCAATTTTCAACTTAAACCGGCCTCTGCAACCGCCACTGGCCGCCGGCTGGTGCTGCAGGGCACCGCGCCCCAGGTGCTGGCAGGCACTCCGCTTGGCGACCCTGCCAGCGCTACGTCGTACCTAGGGTCCGATGCGCAGCTGGAAATCAACAATGCCGCGGGCGTTACGCTGCAAACACCTCTCACGCTAAGCAATGGGCTAGTACTCAGCAATGGTCGGCTTACTACTACGTCTAACATACTAACCATGCTGCCGACCGCCACCGTCGCTGGGGGCTCTGGCAGCAGCTTCGTCAATGGCCCGGTAGCCCGGTCCATCCCCAGCGTAGCCAATGGGGCGAACATGTATACTTCCTATACTTTCCCAGTAGGCAAAGGCAACGCTTATCGCCCTATCACGCTTAACATCAACACCCAGTCCGGTACCACTACTTACCGCGTCGAGCAGTTTGAGGGCGACCCCGGCCAGAATGTGGCGGGCAGCGACCTCACTCGCGTTAGCGCCGCGCGCTGGCTTACCATTACGCCTTTCAGCGGCTCTACCGTGGCGCAGCCGACTAATTTCGCAGGAACGCTCACGATGCCTATCGGCCCAACCGATGGCGTGACTGACCTAGCAGCCACTTCGCTAGTGCTTGCCAAGCGCCCCGATGCCACGCAGCCGTGGAGCAATATTGGTCGCAGCGCTACCACTGGCACAGCCGCCAGTGGCACGCTCACATCGGGCACGTTTACCAGCTTCTCTGATTTCGCACTAGCCAGCACCAGCGCCGATGCCACTGCCAATCCGCTACCCGTAACGCTAATCAGCTTTGGCACCGTGCGCCAAGCCGGCGGCGCCGTGCAGCTAACCTGGGCTACTGCTTCTGAGCAACGTAGCGCGTACTTTGAAGTCCAGCGCAGCCTCGACGGCCGCACTTTTGCAACTATTGATAAGGTAGCGGCCCAAGGCACTACCAGCCAAGCTCATACTTACACCAACCTCGACGTAAATGCTCCTGCTGCCCCGCTCTACTACCGCTTACACCAAGTTGATGTAGACGGAAGAGAGTTCTTCTCGCCGATTTCACTACTAGCTGCCTCTGCCACCACCTTAGCCTTCTATCCCAATCCTACTTACGACTACCTAACAATAGCGAATAGCGCAGGTGAGCAAATCCAGGTCACTGACTTGACCGGCCGCGTGCTACAAACCAGCACCCTACCTGCCTCAGGCAAAGTAAGTGTGCAAGCCCTACCCGCCGGCACCTATTTATTACGCCTATCGCTCGGCGGCCAGCCTCACACGCTACGCTTTACCAAGCAGTAGCCACAAATGAGCACCTAGGAGCTCTCTACCCAAAAAAAGAAAGGCTGCCCTATAGGCAGCCTTTCTTCTTCAATATCAGTTAGTCAGCCTGTGTAGCAAGCGTATCCGTTAAATCCTAAAATCCGTTTGAATCTGCAGTCTATACGGAAAAGCTTTCGCCACAGCCGCACGAGCGCGAGGCATTGGGGTTATGGAACTGAAAGCCCTTACCATTTAAGCCATCCGAGAAGTCTAGCTCAGTGCCGGCCAAGTACAGGAAGCTCTTCATGTCAACTACTACCCGCACACCTTTATCCTCAAACTCCTGGTCCATGGGGCGGGTCTCGTTGTCAAAATCCAGCTTGTAGCTCAGGCCCGAGCAGCCGCCACCGGCCACCGAAGCACGCAGGCGGTAGCTGGCATCGAGCTGTGAATCCTCCATCAGATGCTCAATTTTATCTTTGGCTTTATCCGAAACGGTTATCATATAGCTAGTTGGCAGGTGTGCGTAGAAGAATAGTCGCCGAACGCATTACCTATAGCGGGCGACGCTTGTATAACAAAGATACTGCTAAGAAGGATTCTAAATAAATGAAAAAAGTAAGCTCTCATAGTCAGGGTGACTATGAGAGCTTACTACTATTCAGGGTAACCTAGCGCATGGCGCTATTGGCAACCTAGTGGTGCGACTTCTCTAGTTCAAGAGCCGGTAGGCCATTCTTTACGCGGTAGTCGTTGATGGCCATCTTGATAGCGTCTTCGGCTAGTACCGAGCAGTGGATTTTAACGGGCGGCAGGGCCAGCTCTTCCACAATCTCCATGTTGTCGATAGCCAAGGCCTCGTCAACCGTTTTGCCTTTCAGCCACTCGGTAGCCAGCGACGACGACGCAATGGCCGAGCCGCAGCCGAAGGTCTTGAACTTGGCATCGGTGATGGTGTTAGTAGTCTCATCCACTTCAATTTGCAGGCGCATCACGTCGCCGCACTCGGGGGCACCAACCAGGCCGGTGCCTACCGTCTTCTTGCTTTTGTCCAGCGTGCCCACGTTGCGCGGGTTGCTGTAATGGTCGATTACTTTATCGGAGTAAGCCATGGTATGTTGAAATTTTAAAAATTAAAAATCATGAATTAGAAATGGAGTAGTTGCCGATGGGGTCAGTAGCCATTGTCAACTACCTAGTTTCTAACTAGAGACCTAGTGCTCGGCCCACTCGATGGTGCTGAGGTCAACGCCTTCTTTGTGCATCTCCCACAGCGGCGACATCTCGCGAAGCTTAGTAACGGCTTCTTTTACGTGGTTGATGGCGTAGTCGATTTGCTCGTCGGTGGTGAAGCGGCTTAGGCCGAAGCGCAGGCTGCTGTGAGCTAGGTCGTCGCTGAGGCCTAGGGCCTTGAGCACGTAGCTAGGCTCAAGCGAGGCCGAGGTGCAAGCCGAGCCCGACGATACAGCCAGGTCCTTCACGCCCATCATCAGGCCTTCGCCTTCTACATACTTAAAGCTGATGTTCGTAACGTGGGGCAAGCGGTGCTCGCGCGAGCCATTCACGTAGCTTTCCTCTAGGGTTAGCAATTCAGCTTCGAGCTTGTCGCGCAGCTTGCTCAAGCGCTCAGCATCAGCGGCCATTTCGAGGCGAGCCAACTCGCACGCCTTGCCGAAGCCTACGATACCGGGTACGTTGAGCGTACCCGAGCGCATGCCGCGCTCGTGGCCGCCGCCGTCCATCTGGGCGGTAACTTTTACGCGGGGGTTTTTGCGGCGCACATACAGTGCACCTACACCCTTAGGACCGTACATTTTGTGGGCGGTGAAGGCCATCAGGTCGATGCCGTCGGCTTGCACGTCCACCGGGATTTTGCCAGCAGCTTGGGTACCATCGGTCATGAACAGCGCGCCGTGCTTGTGGGCGATGGCGGCAATTTCACGGATGGGCTGCACAGTGCCGGTTTCGTTGTTGCCGTACATGATGGTCACCAGAATGGTCTGGGGGGTCATAGCGGCTTCTAGCTCATCGAGGCTGATGAGGCCTTGCTCGTTTACGGGCAGGTAGGTCACCTTGCCGCCGAGCTTCTCGATGTGCTTACAGGTATCGAGCACTGCTTTGTGCTCGGTGGTGGCGGTAATGATATGGTTGCCGCGCTGGCTATACATTTCAAACACGCCTTTGATACCTAGGTTATCACCTTCGGTAGCCCCGCTGGTGAAGATAATCTCCTTGGGGTCGCAGTTGATGAGCTGGCTGATTTGCGTGCGGGCGTAGTCAACGCCTTCTTCGGCGGCCCAGCCGAAGGGGTGGTTACGCGAAGCCGCGTTACCAAACACGTCGGTGAGGTAGGGCATCATGGCCTCCAGCACGCGCGGGTCGAGCGGTGTGGTGGCGTTGTTGTCCAGATAGATAGGTAGCTTAAGCATGGCGCTGGGCTGGATTTATCGAGTAAAAGCTAAAGTTAGGTGTAGGCTGCTTCTGAAACAGAATTTTGGCCTAAACAGTTTTTTTAGCTCACAAAAATAGCTGAATAATACTCAACTGCAGTCGGGCTTGCCGCTACCCCGCCGGGCGTCGGCCTACATTCGTGTTTTACTCGCTTGCTCGCTATGCTCACCAATCTTGAACACCTAGGCCTGGCCGTGCGCGACCTCGCCGCCGCTACCGACCTCTACACTCGCTTGCTAGGCCAAGCTCCTTATAAAACCGAGCACGTGGCCAGCGAGGCAGTAGACACGGTATTCTTTCAAGTTGGCGGCTCCAAAATTGAGCTACTGGCGGGCACTAGCCCTGATAGTGCCATTACCAAATTCTTGGAGAAGAAGCCCGAGGGTATTCACCACGTCGCGTTTGAGGTCGATGATATTGTGGCCGAAACGGCTCGGCTGCGCGCCGAGGGCTTTACGCTGCTCAATGAACAACCTAAGCGCGGCGCCGACAACAAGCTTGTGTGCTTTGTGCACCCCAAAAGCGCGGGCGGCGTGCTGGTCGAGCTTTGCCAGACCGCAGATTCGAACGGATTAGTCGGATGAAACGGAGACGCCCGCCGGCGGCGGGCTGACTATTCGGATGTAGGGCGGCTTCGCCGGCCTTCATGCAGGCGTGTAGCAGCGTTACTGGGACCTAGAGAGGGCCGCGCTGCTTATAAGCGAGGCGCAGCGCAGCATGTCGGGTTTAATGAGGTGAGAGGACAGGGGGCGGCGCAATATTTGTAGCTGCACAGTGAACGGCGCGGGGTTGCCACCAGCCCCGGCCTTGTACCGTAGTAGTTGTAGTGCCCACTCCGCTCTTGTTTATTTATGTCCACTAGTTTTTTCCGCCAAGAAGTTGATTCTGCCGTTGACATTTTGCTCGCGCAGCAGATTATTCTGTACCCTACCGATACGGTGTGGGGCCTAGGCTGCGATGCCGAAGTGCCGCGCGCTGTCGAAAAACTGTACCAGCTAAAAGGTCGCCCCGAGGGCAAGCCCAGCATTGTGCTGGTAGCCGACCTAGAGATGCTGGCCCGCTACGCCAGCGAAGTGCCCGCTGAATTAGAGGCCGCCATCAATACTCAAACCCGCCCCACCACCTATCTGCTGCCTGCCAGCCGCGCTGTGGCACCGGGCCTGGTAGCCCCCGATGGCACCGTGGGCCTGCGCATTGCACAAGACGAATTTTGCCACAAAGTGGTGCGCCGCCTGGGCCACGGCCTAGTTTCGACCTCGGCCAACAAAAGCGGCGAGCCCACACCGGCCATTTTTGTTGAGGTTTCGCCAGCCATCGTGCGCGGGGCCGACTACGTGGTGAATTGGCGCCAAGATGATACCACTCGCGTGGCCCCCTCGCGAGTGGTGCGCCTAGGGGCTGGCGGTAATCTTGAAGTAGTGCGCGAGTAAGTAGCACGAGCTTTCAGCCCGCGAGTTCGACACGTAATAACGCGCGGGCTGAAAGCTCGCACTACAACCGGGCGTAATTTTGCGCCCATGACCACGCCCACGCTGCCCGACCTCCCCATCTTTCGCACCATTGCCGACGCGGCCCACGAGCTTGGCCAACCGGCCTACGTCATTGGCGGCTACGTACGCGACCTAGCCTTGAAACGAGGCAGCAAAGACATTGACGTGGTGACGGTGGGCGATGGCATCAAGCTGGCGCAGGCCGTGGGGCGCAAGCTGCCGGGCCGGGGCCGTGTGTCGGTGTTCAAGAATTTTGGGACGGCCATGCTGCCCACCGAGGAAGCAGGCGAAATTGAGTTTGTGGGGGCCCGCAAGGAGAGCTATCGCTCTGATAGCCGCAAGCCTGAGGTCGAAGCTGGCACGCTTGAAGACGACCTGGCTCGCCGCGACTTCACTATCAATGCCCTAGGTCTCAGCCTCAATGCCGAGGACTTTGGCGCGCTCGTAGACCGCTACGACGGCATGAAAGACCTGGCCGCCAAGACCATCCGCACGCCCTTAGGTCCCGATATTACGTTCTCCGACGACCCACTGCGCATGATGCGGGCCATCCGCTTTGCCTCGCAGCTCAACTTCGACATCGAGCCTGATACTTACGATGCCATTGCCCGCAATAAGGAGCGCATCAAAATCGTGTCGCAGGAGCGCATCACGATAGAGCTCAATAAGATTGTGGAGTCGCCGGTGCCAAGCTACGGCTTTAAGCTGCTATTTCAGACGGGCTTGCTGCAGCTCATCTTCCCGAAGATGGCGCAGCTGCACGGCGTGGAGAAGGTGGGCCAGCACGCACACAAGGACAATTTTTACCACACGCTGCAAGTGCTCGACAATGTAGCGGCGGCCGGGGGCGACCTGTGGCTGCGCTGGGCGGCCATCTTACACGATATTGCCAAGCCCGCCACCAAGCGCCTCGACCCCAAAATCGGCTGGACCTTCCACGGCCACGAGGACAAGGGCGCCCGCTGGGTACCCAGCATCTTCACCGACCTCAAGCTGCCCCTAGGTGAGGAAATGCGTATGGTGCAGAAACTGGTGCGCCTGCACTTGCGTCCCATCGCGCTGAGCAAGGAAATCGTGACCGACTCGGCCGTGCGCCGCTTGCTCTTCGAAGCCGGCGACGACATCGACCGCCTCATGCTGCTCTGCCGGGCCGACATTACCAGCAAAGACCACCAGCGCAAAGCGCGCTACCTGCGAAACTTCGACATCGTAGAGGAGAAGCTGCGTGAAATCGAAGCCAAGGACCACCTGCGCAACTTCAAGCCTGTTATTACCGGCGAAGTCATCATGGAAACCTTCGGCCTCAAACCCTCACGCCAGGTAGGCGAGCTGAAAGAAGCTGTGCTCGAAGCCATCCTGGAAGGCGAAGTACCCAACGAATGGGAGCCCGCCTACGCGCTGCTACTCCAGCGTGGTGCGGCCCTAGGGCTAACCCAGGTGCAATAGCGCGGGCTATTAGTCTGTGAGGAAAGCATTCGCTCGCGGACTAAGCTCGCCGCCTTATCCGTATTTCAATACCCTTGATTTCAATACCCTTGCGCTGGCCTACCTAGGTAGCCCGCCCAACTGGCCGCTTCACTGACCTCGACGGCTACGCCTAATTTTATCTCATGCCTGCCCCTACCCCACTCACCACGCTCTTTCAACAATTCGATAAGCTGCACGTCCTCATCGTGGGCGATGTCATGGTCGATGCCTACGTGTGGGGCCGCGCCAGTCGCCTCTCGCCCGAGGCGCCGGTGCCGGTAGTGAATGTAGAGCGTACCGAGCAGCGCCTAGGGGGCGCCGCCAACGTGGCCCTCAATGTGCAGGCCCTAGGTGCCACGCCGCTGCTATGCTCGGTGGTGGGCGATGACCAAGGCGGCGACCAACTGCTTGGCTTACTGCACACGCACCACTTACCGGCCGATGGCATCATCCGTAGCCAGTACCGCCCCACCACTTTTAAGCAGCGCATTCTGGCGCAGGGCCAGCAGCTCGTGCGCATTGACTCGGAGGTTGAAACTGACCTCAATGCTGACGAGGCCGCCCAACTGCTAGCTGCCTACGACGACCTGCTACCGCGCGCCGATGTAGTCATTTTTGAGGACTACGATAAAGGCGTGCTCAGCGAAACCATCATTGGCCAGTGCATAGCCCGCGCCCGCGAGCGCGGCGTGCCTACGGTAGTTGACCCCAAGAAGAAGAATTTCTTGGCCTATCGCCACTGCACGCTGTTTAAGCCCAATTTGAAAGAATTGCGCGAAGGCTTGAAGCTAGAATTTGGCACGCCCGACGTAGACCGCCCGGGCTTCGAAACCGCCGTAGCGCGCCTACGCGAGGTGCTAGCCCCTGAAATTGTACTGGTGACCCTCTCCGAGCATGGCGTATTTGCCCAGCAAGCCGATGAGAAAACGTATTTGCCAGCTCATTTGCGCACTATTTCTGACGTGTCAGGCGCCGGGGATACGGTGATTAGCATTGCCGCGTGCTGTGTAGCCCTAGGGCAGCCGGCCGCCTTCACTGCTGCGCTAGCCAACTTAGGCGGCGGCTTGGTGTGCGAGCAGGTAGGCGTGGTGCCGATAGAAAAGCAGCGGCTGCTAGCAGAGGCAGCAGAGGCTGCGCTGTAAGCCGCCTCAAAAAACAGTGGCCGCGCTGAGCAAAGCAAAGCCGAAGCATCTCTTTAGCCGAATGAATTCTACTGAGATGTTTCGGCTTCGCGTTGCTCAGCTTGCCCCACGCAAATTTTAGCGTAGGCTTTTTATTACCCGCGCTGGGTTGCCCACGGCCAGCGAATACGCTGGCACGTCTTTAGTTACGACTGAGCCTGCTCCAATAACGCAGCCCTCGCCGATGGTCACGCCGGGGCACACAATGGCTCCGCCCCCTATCCAGCAATCGCTGCTAATGGTTATCGGCTTGGCTAGCTCTAGTGTGCGGCGCACTACGGCATCGAGCGGGTGCGTAGCGGCATAAAGCTGCACGCCGGGCCCAAACAGCACATTAGAGCCAATGGTAATGCGGGCCGCATCAAGAACCACGCAGTTAACGTTGAAATATACGTTGTCACCGCAATAGATATGCTGGCCGTAGTCGCAGTGAAAGGGCGGCTCGACCCACAAGTTTTCGCCGGTGTGCGGCAGCAGCTCGGCCAGAATACTGCGGGCGGCATCGCCTACTACATACTCCGTCACGTTGAGGCGGTGCAGCAGTTGCTTGGTGCGGGTGCGGGCCGCCACCAACGCGGGGTCAAAGGCGGCATAGAGCTCGCCAGCCAGCATCTTTTCTTCTTCGCTACGCATACGCAAATTGGTAGGACCTAGGCCCGTTTAAACTGCGCCACCAGCCACAGCACAGCCAGCAGCACGATGGGCGTGGTGATGATGGCGGCCATCGCAGTGGCAATAACTACCACGGCCTCCGACGTAAAGAACCGCCGAAACAGCCGCCGCCATAGCAGAAAGAGGCCGCCGGAGATGACTATCGACAGTACGTAGAAGCCTATGCCGCTTGGTTGTACTAATTCCATCGTAAGCTTAGGCCTTCTTCAAAAATTCTGTTTTGAGAACCATGGTGCTGCCCCCAGCACGCCCTTCTATCTCGGCCGGCGAGTTGGTCAAGCGAATGTTCTTCACCAGCGTACCGCGCTTTAATGTCTGCGATGAACCTTTCACTTTAAGGTCTTTAATGAGGGTGACCGAATCGCCTTCGGCGAGCAGGTTGCCGTTGCTGTCTTTTACGTCCATACGAATGGATAGTCTTTAAACCACTTTACTATCCTACTAAGCTTGTCGAAATACCTAGTTCGCCGCTAGCGTCTAAACTACTATGCCGCACAAGATGCTTTAACAAGCTCAGCAGAACGAGCGGGCCTTAATGCAAACTATTACTTAATCATCTACCCCTGCCAAGCCTTCACCGTTTCCACGAATACCTTCACGTTGTCGGGGTTAGTATCGGGGTACACGCCGTGACCTAGGTTGGCGATGTGAGGGCCGCCAGCAAACTCAGTCAGCATGGCCTGGGTAGCGGCGCGCACTTGGTCGGGCGTTCCGTAAAGAGCGCAGGGGTCTAGGTTGCCTTGCAGCGTTTTGCCAGGAGCTTGCTGCCGGACTTGGGCCGGCGACTGGTTCCAGTCGAGGCCAATGGTGCGGGCGGGCGACTTCGCAAAGTCCTCCACAGCCCACCATGCGCCCTTGGCAAACACCGTAACGGGCACCAGCGGCGCCAGTGCTGCGCTGATGCGATTGATGTAAGATGTCGAAAACTCGGCGTAGTGCGCAGGCGGCAGAATGCCAGCCCACGAGTCGAAAATCTGCACGATATCGGCCCCGGCTGCTACCTGCGCCTGCAAGTAAGCAATAGTCGTAACGGTAATTTTCTCTAGCAACTGGTGCGCCAGCGCGGGCTCCTGGTAGAGCATGCGGCGGGCTTTGCTGAAGGTTTTGGAGCCGTGCCCCTCCACCATATATGCCAAAATGGTCCAGGGCGCACCCGCAAAGCCGATGAGCGGCACGCGACCATTCAGCTCGCGCTTGGTGATGCGTAGCGCCTCTAGCACATACCCTAGGTGCTCCTCAGGGTTGGCTACGCGCAGCTTCTCGACATCGGCGGCGCTTTTTACCACTTCCGGGAAGAGCGGGCCGCGGGCCTCTACCATTTCGTAGGTGAGGCCCATGGCCTCGGGCACCACTAAGATGTCGGAGAAGATAATGGCCGCGTCCACATCGAGCGCATCGACAGGCTGGATGGTGACTTCGGCAGCCAGTGCGGGCGTTTCGACCAGCTCTTTGAAGCCCGAGAGGCGGCCGCGCAATTCGCGGTACTGGGGCAGGATACGGCCGGCTTGGCGCATGAGCCACACGGGCGTGCGCTCAGTAGTTTCGCCTTTAGCGGCGCGGAGGAGGATATCGTTTTTCAGCATAAAGTGGCCGCAAAAGTACGGCTGCCCCGGCGCCTACTTCGTTAGGCCCGGAAATAATGCCCCGATGGCCGAAGCAAAGAAATTGACCCCAATGGCCAGCGTGATAAAGCCCATAATGCGCGCCAGCGCCGCCATGCCCGGCCGCCCCAGCAGCCGCGTGAGCCGCAAAGACGATAGCAGCACCACGAAGCTGGCCAGCGCCACCAGCCCGAAGCCTAGGATGGTCATGGCCTTGTCGTAATAAGTAGGCCGGATGAGGCCGATGCAAATGGCCATTGAGCCCGGCCCAGATAGCATGGGCATGGCCAAGGGCGTAAAGCTGATATCATCTTTATGTGCGCTCTCTTCCAGCGTGGCGGGCCCCACGCGGTCGCGGTTGGCACCCGGCGTAAGCAGGTCAAAGGCCGAGCGCATCAGCAAAATACCCCCCGCGATGCGCAGGTGTTGAATACTGATTCCGAAGAAGTTGAGAATATATTGCCCACCTAGGTACGCTACGCTCAGAATAGCCACCATATACAGGCATGCCCGCAAAGCCGTCTGCATACGGTCGGTACCGCTGTCGTTGCTGGTCAGGGTCAGAAACACGGGCATCGCCCCGAAGGGGTTGACTACCGAGAAGATAGTAGTGAAGGTGGCAATCAGAACTTCCATGCGGCAAAGGTAGGCGGGAGCTAACGGGTTGGAACGCGATAAGTAAGGCCGTACCAATAGAATACAAAACGAACTGGCTTTCCTTATTTCAGGCATTTTAACCACCAGGTTAGTGCTATTTTCCACTTGCTATTTCCCGCTACCTCCGCTGCTACCTTTGCTTCTGTGACTGACTTTTATTTAGTTCTTCGGGGCCTGGGGCTGGGCATCGGCGGGGTAGGTGTGCTTGTGACGCTAATTCCCCTGCTGCGCAAAACTGCGTGGTGGGTGCGCGTATTCGATTTCCCGCGCCTGCAAATCGTGGCGGGTCTGGTCCTGAGCCTCATCCTACTGCAAGCCCCTGGCTTGGCGCTGACCTGGCTGCCTGCCTACCTGCCCACCGTGCTGGTGCTGGCGGCTATTGCCTACCAGGGCACCCGCATCTGGCCCTATACCCCGCTGCACCGCAAGCAAGTGCGCGACGCTCAGCGCCCGTCCGACGACACGGCTAACCACATCAGCCTGCTAGTAACCAACGTCTTGATGTATAACCGTGATGCCTCGCGCTGCCTAGGTGTCATTCATCAGTACAACCCCGACATTGTGCTGGCCGTCGAAACCGACGACTGGTGGCTAAGCCAGCTTGCTTTTCTGGGCAAGGAATATCCTCATACCTGCCACGCTCCGCTGCCCAATACCTACGGCATGTTGGTTTTTTCGCGGCTGCCGCTGCGCGATAAGGAAATCCAATACATTCTGGACCCCGGCATTCCGTCTTTCCACGGCCGGGTAGAGCTACCGAGCGGCGTATCGGTGGCGCTGCATTTTGTGCACCCCAAGCCCCCGGCCCCTAAGGAGTCGAAGACCAGCACCCGCCGCGATGCCGAGCTGCTGCTGGTAGGCCGCGCCATTCAGCACCACGATGGGCCTACCATCGTGGCCGGCGACCTCAATGATGTGGCGTGGTCGCACACGTCCGAGCTTTTTCGGCGCTTGGCGCGGCTACTCGACCCGCGCGTGGGCCGGGGCATGCTACCCACCTTCCACGCCGACTATAAGCTGCTGCGCTGGCCCCTCGACCACGTGTTTCACTCGGCGCACTTTCGCTTGCAGCAACTAGAGCGCCTGCCGCACATTGGCTCTGACCACTACCCTATTTATATACGCCTTAGCTACGAGCCTCAGGGATGGCAAACCCAGGAGCTAGAGCTAGAAGCGCCTGATGCCGAAGACCGGCTCGAAGCCCGCGAAAAAATTCAGGAGGCAGCTACGGAGCCTCTCGACTAGCTTCAGCGCTTGCTTAACCAAAGCTCGCCCCGACCGTTGAAGGCACCCTTCTCAGGCCAGAGCGAGCCGCTAACGGGGGGATAATTGTTAGCAGGTTAATTATTCTTCGCCGTTTTAACCGTGGCCGCCTCATCGTAGGCCAGCGCCGGGCGGGCAATAGGCGCGCTGAGATGCCCTTTAGGGGTGCGCCCTAGGGGCCGCACCTGCAGCGTCACGCGCTGGCGGCGCAGGTCGCCAAAGCCGAGAGCGAAATTGCGCAGAGCTGGCATGGCATCGTCGCCTAAAAACTTGTAGGTATTAAACTCAAACGTGAGTGGCACCCGCACTGAGTCGCCGGCGGGCACACTAACGGCCGCCGCTTGCCGCCCCGTACCTAGGGCCTTGCCATCGACCAGCACGGTATAAGCAACACCTGCTATAGTAGCCGGCACCGCATTAGGGTTGTAAGCACTGAGCTGCATACGCATGCGCAGGGGCAGCTGCTTGTTGACATAGCCCGCTATTACTTGGTTGCGCCGCGGCAGGTCTAGGTCGGCCGGCACGCGCAGTGGTAGCACATCGAGGCCATTGAGCGAGGCCGCCTCAATAGCCCGCACCCGAAGCTCCGGCTCGCGCTGTGCCAAGGCGCCCGGCGCAGCCTCGTGCAGCGCGCAGCTAGCCATTGGGAGCAGCCCCCCGCCTAGAAGCAGTGAGGACGCAAACCGAATGGACAATTGAATAACACGAGGCATATAGTAATAGCCGGCGAGCACTCATGCTCAGCCTTAAGCTTATACAAACTAACTAGGTACCTAGAAGCGCCGCGCAGTTAGTTAGCCAAACTGCTGGCCGGGTTCGCCGAACGACAGTTCTAACTACCCGAAAGCAACGCGGCCCAGTCGCATTGCACTTAGCGTGATGGCGTAGCGGGGGCCATCACAACAGGCTCGGAGTAGCGGTTGGCTTGGCTAACGTGGCTGCGGGGCGAGCGCAGCAGTGGCCGCACCCGCACGGCCAGGCGCTGGCGGCGTGGGTCGCCGAAGCCGAGGGCAAAGTTGCGCAGGGCTGGCATAGCATCGTCGCCTAAAAAGCTGTAGGTGTTAAACTCAAACGTAAGCGGCACGCGTACCGAATCGCCAGGGGGCAGCGACAAGGTCGATATCAAGCGGCTGGTACCAAGCTGCCGGCCATCAAGCAGCACGGCGTAGTCGAGGCCAGCCAAGACTACATTTTCTAAGCCCGGGTTGTAGGCGTTGAGCTGCAAGCGCACGCGCAGGGGCAGCTGCTTGTTGACGTAGCCTGCTATTACTTGGTTGCGCCGCGGCAGGTCTAGGTCGGCCGGCACGTGCAGCGGCAGCACATCGAGGCCATTGAGCGAAGCGGCTTCAATAACCCGCACCCGAAACTCCGGCTCGCGGCTGGGGCCCTTTTCTTGGCGGGTTTCGCGCCTAGTGCAGCTAGCGCACAGCCAGAGCCCTAAGCATACTAGTGTGGCAATACGGGGTAGCGAAAGCGCAAATTTCATTAGGGGTAGATACGTAACTAGCTCGTTAGTGGGTCGGCAGCCTAGGGGCCATAATGGTCCAAAACACTGCCGAGGTAAACCGTTTGCCTATGGGGATGGGCTGCCAGCATCGCACAAATCGTACCGAGCCTAGTGAGTGACCCACAAAAATTTAATTTATCCTTCGAATATATACAACTTACGCCATATTGCCATGCAAAAAGGCCAGAAGCTAAGCTTCTGGCCTTTTATTACTTCGCTGTAAGTAGCCTACTAGGCAGGCACTTGTGCGACAATCTAAAAGCGCGTTTTAATCCGCAGCTTATTTGCCGTCTACTTCTTCGTAGTCTACATCGGTCACGTGGTCGCCAGCGGGTTGACCCTGCTGGCCACCGCCTTGGCCGTCGGCGCCGGGGAAGCCCTGGCCACCGGGCTGGCCACCTTGGGCGCCAGCAGCTGCGTACATCTCTTGCGAAGCAGCTTCCCAGGCCTTGTTCAGCGCGGCTACGCCAGCGTCGATGGCACCCAGGTCCTTGCTTTCGTGGGCCTTCTTGAGGTCAGCGAGTGCGCTTTCTACGGCCGTTTTGTTGCCGCCGCTCAGCTTGTCACCAAACTCCTTCAGCTGCTTCTCGGTCTGGAAAATGAGCGAGTCGGCATCGTTTACTTTTTTGATGCGCTCGGCTTCGGCTTTGTCAGCTTCGGCGTTAGCAGTAGCCTCTTGGCGCATGCGCTCGATGTCGGCATCGCTGAGGCCACTGCTGGCTTCGATGCGAATCTTCTGCTCTTTGCCAGTGCCTTTGTCGCGGGCCGTTACGTTGAGGATACCGTTGGCGTCAATGTCAAACGTTACTTCAATTTGCGGTACGCCACGGGGTGCGGGCGGAATGCTGTCAAGGTGGAACTTACCGATGGTGCGGTTCTGGCTGGCCAGCGGGCGCTCACCTTGCAGCACGTGGATTTCTACCGAAGGCTGCGAGTCCGAAGCCGTCGAGAAGGTTTCCGATTTCTTGGTCGGGATGGTGGTGTTCGACTCGATGAGCTTGGTCATCACGCCGCCCATGGTTTCGATACCTAGGCTCAACGGGGTCACGTCGAGCAGCAGTACGTCTTTCACCTCGCCGGTGAGTACACCGCCCTGGATGGCCGCACCAATGGCTACTACCTCGTCAGGGTTTACACCTTTCGAAGGCTTCTTGCCGAAGAACTTCTCAACCTCTTCCTGAATGCGCGGAATGCGGGTCGAGCCACCTACTAGGATTACCTCGTCTACCTGCGAAGCTGACAGGCCAGCATCTTGCAGCGCCTTTTTGCAAGGCTCCATCGAGCGGCGCACCAACTCGTCGCTCAGCTGCTCAAACTTCGAGCGACTCAGCTTCACTACCAAGTGCTTGGGGCCGCTGGCAGTAGCCGTGATGTACGGCAGGTTGATTTCGGTTTCGTTTGAGCTCGACAGCTCAATTTTGGCCTTCTCAGCAGCTTCCTTGAGGCGCTGCAGCGCCAGCGGGTCTTTGCGGAGGTCGAGGTTTTCGTTGTCGCTGGCAAACTGGTCGGCCAGGAAGTTGATGATAACTTGGTCGAAGTCATCGCCACCGAGGTGAGTATCACCGTTGGTGCTCAGTACTTCAAATACGCCATCACCCAGCTCCAGAATCGAAATATCAAACGTACCACCACCTAGGTCGTACACGGCAATCTTCTGGTCTTTGTGCTTCTTATCCAAGCCGTAAGCCAGTGCAGCGGCCGTGGGCTCGTTGATAATGCGCTTCACGTCGAGGCCCGCGATGGCACCAGCTTCTTTCGTGGCCTGGCGCTGGGCATCGTTGAAGTAAGCCGGCACCGTGATAACGGCTTCGGTTACAGAGGTACCTAGGTAGTCCTCAGCCGTCTGCTTCATCTTCTGCAGAATCATGGCCGAGATTTCCTGGGGCGTATAGTTGCGGTCGCCGATTTTAACAGCTACCGTGTTATTGGGGCCCGACACAACGTCGTAAGCCACGTATTTGCTTTCATTGCCGACCTCGTTGAAGTGGCGGCCCATGAAGCGCTTGATGCTAGCAATAGTATTCGTAGGGTTGGTAACGGCCTGGCGCTTAGCTGGGTCACCTACTTTGCGCTCGCCTTTGCCATTGTCGAGAAATGCGACAATAGACGGCGTGGTGCGGCGGCCTTCCGAGTTGGGAATTACAACCGGCTCGTTGCCTTCCATTACGGCGACGCACGAGTTGGTGGTGCCCAAGTCAATACCGATGATTTTGCCCATGATTAAGGTGGGTGCTAAAGTTTAAAAGAGATGAGGTGTCTGGTTGGAGTGGACAGCTACGCGGCCGTCGGGCACCCTGTTACAAGGCCCGTACCAGCCTGCTATTTCTGCCACAATGGCGGGGCTGCAGCATTATTCCTGTCAGGGCGGCAACCAAACCTCAATGTCAGCATGCCGAGCCTGCCTTCTTAGCAGGATGTCTACCAATACAGCTACCTAGGGTTCTGCTTACCCTCGCTTATTTCTCCATTGATAGCCATCACCCACTGTATACTTATTCATACTTAGTCAGCTTAGTGTAGGCACAGCTATAATCCCTATTTAATCCAAGAAAATATCTGAACTTTATATCGCTTTAATAAACTATTGCTTAATAATTTTGTAGCAGTTTCATACCTAATCCATCTTCATTTTTAACCCTATTTCTTCGTGAAAAAGCTTCTACTTCCCGCTCTTGCTGGCCTAGTACTATTTAGCGCCTGCAAAAAAGACAACGACACCGTACCGACCCAGCAATACTCGGGCACTTTCAGCGGCAGCAACGAGGTACCAGCCGTTACGGCTTCGGGCTCTGGCACCTTCACGGGTAATTATGTACCTAGCACCAGAGTTCTGGACTACACCGTAACTTATACTGGCCTCTCAGGCGCCCCCACTGGCGCGCACCTGCACTTCGGCGATGCTAAGCATAAAACGGCTTTGCCTACTGTGCCCTTCCCCACAGCCAGCCTGCCGACTACTACCAGCGGCACCTTTAGCGGCACAGCCACGCTGACGATTCAGCAGGCCGACTCGCTGACCGCGGGCCGCATCTACGCTAACATTCACACCGCGGCTAACACCGGTGGTGAGTTGCGCGCCAACGTGCGAGTTAAGTAAAGCCGTTTACTGCTCATATCCTTCGGGCCCGTCGCTGGTAGCGGCGGGCCCGTTTTAATTGGGGTTGGTGGGGCGGGCGGCAACTTTACCGACCTAGGGCGCATCTTTGACAGCACGAATTTTATCTCGTCTGTTTTACTGCATGAAATACGCTTTTCTCGCCGGGCTGCCGGGCTGCCTGCTGGTAGCCTTCGTGGCGCGGGCGCAAGCACCCGCCGCCCCGGCTTCGGCTCCTGGCCCCTACCGCGCTTCGGCCACCAAAATCAACGACCTAGTGCACACAAAGTTGGCCGTGCGCTTCGACTACGCCAAGCGATACCTTTACGGCCAGGAATGGGTGACGCTGAAGCCCCATGGCTATGCCACCGATTCGCTGCGTCTCGATGCCAAGGGCATGGACATCAAAACTGTAGCCCTGATGAATGGCAGCAGCCAGCAGCCGCTCAAATACGACTACTCCGACCAGGAGAACCTGCGCATTAACCTAGGTAGGCTTTTCAAGCCAGGCGAGCAGTACATGGTATACATTGAGTACACGGCCAAGCCCGACGAGCTAAAAGTGAAGGGCTCGGCCGCCATTACCGATGCCAAGGGCTTGTACTTCATCAACCCGGATAGCACAGTGAAGGGCAAGCCGGTGCAAGTCTGGACGCAGGGCGAGACCGAAGGCTCGTCGGCCTGGTTTCCGACCATCGACCGGCCCAACCAGAAGACGACCGAGGAAATCGCCATGACCGTGCCAGCCAAGTACGTGACGCTCAGCAATGGCAAGCTGGTGAGCCAGACGCCCGCCGGCCCTGGCCTGCGCACCGACACCTGGAAGATGGACGAGCCGCACTCGCCCTACCTGTTTATGATGGCGGTGGGCGACTTCAAAATCTACAAGGACACGTGGCGCGGCAAGGAGGTGAGCTACTACCTAGAGCCCAAGTACGCGCCCTTCGCCAAGCAGATTTTTGGCAACACACCCGATATGCTGGAGTTCTATTCCAAGCGCCTCGGGGTAGAATATCCGTGGAATAAATACGCCCAGATAGTGGCCCGCGACTACGTGAGCGGCGCCATGGAAAACACCACCGCCACGCTGCACGGCGAGCAGGTGCAAATGACCGACAAGGAGCTGATAGACCGCGAGTACAGCGGTGAGTCGGTGATTGCGCACGAACTGTTTCACCAGTGGTTTGGCGACTACGTGACCGCCGAATCGTGGTCGAACCTGACGGTGAACGAGTCGATGGCCGACTTTGGCGAGGGGCTGTATGCCGAGTACAAATACGGCCAGGATGCGGCCGATATGCACAATTTCCGCAACGCCGAGCGCTACCTCACCAGCAAACGCGACGTGACCAAAAACCTGGTGCGCTTCTACTACAACGACAAGGAAGACATGTTCGACCTCGTCACGTACCAGAAGGGCGGGGCCATCGTGCAGATGCTGCGCACCTACCTAGGCGATGACGTGTTTTTCGCGGGCTTGCAGAAGTACTTGCAGGATAACAAATTCGGCAACGCCGAAGCGCACCAGATGCGTCTCGCCATGGAAGCCGTATCGGGCAAGGACCTGAACTGGTTTTATAACCAGTGGTACTACGGCGCGGGCCACCCCGTCGTGACTATCGATTACGCTTGGGATGCGGCCGCGAAGAAGCAGAGCGTGACCGTGAAGCAGACCCAGGAAGGCAAGCCCTTTCTACTGCCGTTTACCATTGACTACTATGTAAATGGCAAGCCCGTGCACCAGCAGGTGATGATGACCGAGGCCACTCAGACGTTTACGATGCCGCTGGCCGCCAAGCCCGACCTAGTAAACGTGGACGCCGACAAAAACCTGCTCTGGGACAAAACCGACAAGAAGCAGTTGGCCGAGTATGCGTACCAGTACAAGCACGCCCCGCGCCTCGTGGACCGCGCCGAAGCGCTGGAAGCTGCGCTGGCCCAGCAAACAACGAGCCCCGCTGCGCGGGCCGTAGTGCTGGCCGCCATGCAGGACAAGTACTACGAAATGCGCGTGGCCGCCATCAGCACCCTGAAAATGGATAACAAGGATGTGGCCAAAGCCGCCACACCTGTGCTGCGCAAGCTTGCCACTACCGAGAAAGAGCCCCACGTGCTGGCAGCAGTACTCCGTGCCCTAGGTAGCCTAAAAGACAAAAAAGACGAGAAGCTCGTCACGAAGGAGCTGGCCAATAACCCGTCGCTAGCCGTGCAGGGCGCGGCCCTGCGCGCCTTAGGTGACCTCAACCCCACCGAGGCGCTGCGCCGCGCCAAGGCCTATGAGGTAGATGCCCCAGCCGCGCTGACGGCCGCCATGATGAATGTATATGCCCAGCAGGGTGGCCCAGCGCAGTGGGCATTTATCCGCGACCGCTACGACGCGGCCACTGGCCAGGCCAAGTACCGCTACATCGCGCCGATGACGCAGATGCTCGGCCGCCTCGACGACCCCAAAGCGTTTTCGGAAGATGTGACGCGCATTCAGCAGTTGGCCATGATACCGCAGCTCAAAACCTACGGCATTGATAAAGCGATGATTACCGCCCTGCAAAAAGGTGCCGAAGCACAGAAGGGCAAGCCCAACGCAGCCCAAAACCAAGCCACGGTAGAGGCGGCTGTGAAAGCCATTCAGGCAGCTCAATAAGTCACATACCGTAGGCACTGCGAGTAAAGCAGAACTGCGCTATCAGAAAAGCGCGGGCTCCTTGGAGCTCGCGCTTTTCTTTTGGCCCGACGCTACGGGCCGCGCGCTACGTTGAACTATCCCGAAAGGTTTCGCGTCGAAGTAAGTCTATGCGCAAGACCACACCGCTGGTGCTGGCAGCTCTGCTTGCAGGCCGCCTCACCCCCGCCCTGGCCCAGAACACGCCCGACGAGAACAACCCCAACTTCGACGCGCCTTTTGTGCAGCACGTGCGCCCCGACCGCCCCGGCCAAACCATTACGGCGGGCGTGCTCCGGGCCGGCGAGTTTCAACTCGAAACCGGCCTGCAGCGCTACGCGCCCGCCGCCGGAGCGGGACTCACGAGCAGCACGGCCACGCTGCGCATTGGCTTTTTCAACAGCATGGAGTTTCGCGTGACGCAGCCTTACGTATATGGCACGCCAAGCAACCGGCTGATAAACAATGAAAACCCTGGCCTGCGTCCCGACTCGGTAGGCTGGGCTCCCGTGACGGTGGGCACCAAGCTGATGCTGACCCCCGACCGCGCCAGCCGCTTTCAGGCGTCGCTACTCGTAGAGGCGGCGCTGCCCAATACCGGCTCGGCGGGGTTGCGCCGCAGCTCGTGGGCGCCCAGCGCCCGCCTGCTGCTAAGTCAGCAGCTTGGCCGCCGCGCCGCGCTCGAAGGCAATTTTGGCTTTACACAGTATGGCCTCACGGCTGCCGACGTATCGCGTGGGCAGTACCTAGGGTCGCTGGCGCTCACCGCCCCCATCACCGACAACGCCGGCTATTTTGTAGAGGGCTATGGCCGGGGCCGCGAGCAGCTGACCTCCGGGGCCAACGCCGGCCTCTACTACCGCCCCTGGACCGGGCTGCGCTTCGATGCCACGGTGGGCCGTGTACTAGGCGGCCTGGGTGCGGGCGCTACTACGGTGGGCGTAGGCCTAGGTCTGCGGCTGGGCGGCAATACGCATTAAGCGCTTGATAGAGCATCTGGGTACTGCTCAAGACGAGTACCCAGTCGATAGCCCGACTGCCGTTGAGGCGGCTGCTCATTCGCTTTGGGCTGTTCACGGCTTTTTTCCGGGTGGTTGTGGTACCCCTTTTGGCGCTGCTGATTGGGCCGTGCTTCTTGGCTAGCCCCAATTGGTGGTAGGTGGTAGCGTCCGTGTTGCTGTGTTTCGCGTGCTGGTTTGCGCTGGTGTTCTTAGTCAACAGCTTATCGCTCAGCTTCAGCCTCAATGCCATGAGCTTGATATTCTGCAACTGCTTTACGTCAGATGTTAGGAAGCCTTTGACTACTTGCTCTATACGCTGCTCCCGTTTGTTTCTGTGGGTCAAGTGAACGAGTAGCGAAGGGGCAAAATGAAAGCATATCTGCTCAGTACTGCTTCCTTTAGCTGCTCGACTTATCTTATTCCGTTTTAGCTATAGTTCTAGCTGAGCGATTAGGTATAGCCTCCTTGCTGCTAACTACCTTCACAGCGTGACCTTGTTCGCTGACTGTTCCTACCCGACTACGTTTTCTGCCTTATGATGACCTGGTCCACTTACCGGCTGTTTCCGAAAGCCTGCCTAGCTATCTTCTTCGTTTTAGCAGCCGGCTTACTCAGCCCCCTGCAAGCGCAGGACTTCTCACACCAAAATGAGCTGTTTTGGCAGCCGCATCGCGACCAGAGCATTAGCTGGAACCTTACTAAGGAAACCCGGCTGCCTCATCACGATAACATCGAACTCTCGGGCACGCAGATTTCAACTATCGTCCGCTACGAAGTAGATGCGGCCCGGCACTTGCACCTAACCCGCGACGTCATCTTTCCTCAACTGCGCCGCTATACCACCCCGGCCGAGTCGCCGTACCGCGCCTATCTGCGTGGGGAGTACCGCGATGACATTCTACCTGTGCTCACCCTAGCAAACCAGAAATACGAAGTTGGCAAACTCGACTCTGTTCGGATAAAAGGCAAAATCAGCTTTTACTTCCAAACACATGATGGCTTAGCCGTAGTCCGCTCGTTCTTCCCCTCTATGCATGAGCGGTGCCTGGTGGAGAAATGGACCTTACTAAACATGAGCCAAACGCCTCGCACGGTCAGCATTGGGGCTACCGAACTTCAACAAGAGGAGGCTGGCTGGCAAGGAACCTACCACCGCCGCGTGTTTACGGATGCGAAGCGCACGGTCACTATCCAACCTCAGGAGCATTACGAGTTTGGCATTTATTTCTTGGCCACGCTCCAGAATGAAGTAACGCCCGCCGTTTCAGTAGCTGCCATCGAACGCAGCCGGGATACGTTTTTGGACAGCATCGCAGCCAATCTGCAGCTGCACTCCCCAGACCCAGTCATAAATACCCTGTTTTATTTTTCCAAAGTTCGAGCCGCGGAAAGCATTTTTCGCTCGCGCTATGGGCTGGTACATTCACCGGGCGGCGGCAACTATTACGTCGGCATCTGGGCCAATGACCAAGCAGAATACAGTGGCCCCTTCTTTCCGTATCTGGGTTATCAAACCGGTAACCAAGCGGCAATGAATGCCTACCGCATCTTTAAACGTAATCTGCCTAAAGACGGAGGCAAGATTTGGGCCTCGTTTGAAATGGACGTTACTTTTCCCTTCGGGGAGCGCGACCGTGGAGACGCGGCAATGATTGCATTCGGGGCTACTCATTTTCTGCTTGCGGCCGGCGACCAGCAAAAAAGCGCTGAGCTTTGGCCTTTAGTCGAGTGGTGCTTGGCCTATTGTCAAAAGCGGACCACGGCCGCTGGGGTCGTAGCCTCGGAAAGCGACGAGTTAGAGGGTCGTTTTCCGGCTGGCTCGGCCAATCTCTCCACCTCGTGCTTATACTACGGAGCGCTAGTGCAAGCAGCCCGGTTGGCGCAGACGATGCACCAGCCTACTGCCGTAAGCACAACCTATCACCATCAAGCCCAGCGCTTAGCAACAGCCATTGAGCAGTACTTCGGGGCCGAGCTAGCGGGCTTGCACACGTATAAGTACTATCAGGAGAACACTACATTACGCAGTTGGATATGCCTGCCCTTGGTCGTGGGCTTAACTTCCCGCAAAGCTGGCACCTTGGACGCCCTATTCGATAAGCTGTGGTCGGCCAACGGTGTGTTGACTGACCTCCAGCCAAATGCTAATGATGCGCCTGTATTTTGGGACCGCGGTACCCTATATGCCTTCCGCGGCGCGTTCAAAGCGGGGGCATCTGACCGGGCCTTAGAACGCCTGCTGTCCTACTCCACCACACGCTTAACGGGTTTTCGGGTGCCCTATGCTGTGGAGGCTTGGCCAGAAAACGGGATGGCGCATCTATCGGCTGAAAGTGCCTTGTACTGCCGTCTCTTTACCGAGGGCATCCTAGGTCTCGAACCAACTGGGTTTCATTCTTTCACCCTGCGCCCCAATCTGCCAAGTAAGTGGGACCACTTAGCTATAAACGCCATCAAAGCGTTCAACACAAGTTTTGATATTGACCTGCGTAAAAGTAAAAATAAGCTTCAGTTAACAGTTGTTCAACAGGGCAAAGTGATAGTTCAACGGGTAATACTGAATAATGCGACGGTGGAAATCAAGTTGAAATAACCGGCTTTTGTGAATAGGCTATATGCTGCGCCTGGCTCTATTTACTGCATGGCGTATTTGAAGTAGAACGGGTCTTTTTTTGCTATCTGCAATACTACAAATGATAATAGCTACTTCCACATAAGCATTCTCCCTAAAGGCCCCTATAGTAGAATAGGAACCTTTGGGAAGAGACGTGGGCAACCTGTACTTATCTACTTAAGCCTCCTCAAGCTTGGAAAGGCTGACCAGTATAGATAGAGATGTAATACAAAAGCATCGCATGCCCTACGCGAGCACTAGCCATGGATACCCCATTGAACCTAATGAACTCGTGGCAGGCCGGCCGTCGGCGACCTCACGAAAAGGGCTAGCCTAGGTATGATTTGAGCGACTGCGAACGAGAGGTGTGCTTGAGACGGCGAATAGCCTTCTCCTTGACCTGCCGCACCCGCTCGCGGGTCAAGCTAAAGCGCTCGCCAATTTCTTCTAGCGTTAGCGCCGCTTGGCCATTGAGGCCGAAGTGCAGCGTCAGCACGTCAGCCTCACGCCGCGTCAGAGTTGAGAGAGCGCGCTGTACCTCCCGGCGTAGCGAATCGTGCAGCAGGCCCGCATCCGGCGTGTCTGCTCCTTCATCCTGCATTACATCGAGCAACCCGTTTTCCTCGCCTTGCACAAAGGGCGCGTCCATCGAGACGTGGCGGCCCGAGACCTTGAGCGTGTCCACCACCTCGGAGGTCGTCAGCTCCAGCAGCTCGGCAATCTCATCGGGCGAAGGCTCGCGCTCAAACTTCTGCTCGAGCTCGGCAAACGAGCGGTTGATTTTATTAAGCGAGCCCACCCGGTTCAGCGGCAGGCGCACGATGCGGCTCTGCTCGGCTAGCGCTTGCAAAATGCTCTGGCGAATCCACCACACGGCGTACGAGATGAACTTGAAGCCTTTCGTTTCATCAAAGCGCTTGGCGGCCTTGATGAGTCCTAGGTTACCCTCGTTAATGAGGTCACCTAGTGTCAGACCCTGGTTCTGGTACTGCTTGGACACCGACACTACGAAGCGTAGGTTGGCCTTAGTAAGTTTCTCGAGGGCCTGCTGGTCCCCGTCGCGAATGCGCTGGGCCAGGTCTACTTCCTCGTCAATGGACACCAGACTCACTTTGCCAATCTCCTGCAGATATTTGTCCAGCGACTGGCTTTCGCGGTTGGTAATCTGCTTGCTGATTTTTAACTGTCTCATGCGGGAATGACGCGGCTTAGAAAAGGTACTGGTAAACTATAACTCCCAATACTGCGGCTTAGTTCGACACTCCACCCCACCGGAAAGCTTACGACAAAGATAAATCCCTAATCGCTGTTGATTGAGATAGGCTGCGTTATACTGCCATTGGCCGTAAGTGTGCCTGCTGTGGTTGCCTAGGCCTTATCTGCGGCGGCCCTACTACGTATCTATACGACGCTCAAGCAGAACAGCTCGCAGAGCTATAACTAGCAATACGATAATGCTTTATTGCAAGCACTTCCACCTTGTAAACACTCGCATGTGACTGTTCTACGGTCACTTTCAGTACGCAAAGAGCCTACGCCAAGCCAGCTACCGCGCTCGATAGCTATGCAGTTTGGCGCTAGCTCGCTACTCTGACTGTGTCTTTACAATGAGTTACATTTATTTACTCCTTATACTCATTCTACACACCGCCTAGCGACCCCAGTTGCGGGGTGAGTCTACCCGGACTGCTCTGCATACTTTCGGCACCGGCTGTCGTATGGGTAGCCGCTGGGCGGGGAATTTTCCGACCAGCTTATCGCTATGCTTCGCTCTGCTGCCGCATTGGTTACTGGGCTCGGGCTTTTTTGCCTGGGCTGCCAAACTACCAACTCCGTTACCACTAGCACTCCTACTACCGAGGCGCGCCCACCTGCACCGGGCGCGGCGCTTTTTGAGACTCGTTGGGTACTACGTCAAGTCGGGACCCAACAGGTTACAGTGCCTGAAGGTGGCCAAGAACCCTACCTGCTGCTACGCCGCACCGGCGCGGCCGAAGGCCAGGGCAGTTGCAATCGCTTCCGTAGCACGGCTGCTACCGACAGCACCAGCCACTTGGTTTTTACGCCCTTGATGAGCACGCGCATGGCCTGCCCGGCCCTGCCCACCGAGCAGGCGTTTACGCAGGCACTAGCCACCGCGCATTCTTTCCGCATTAGCGGCGATACACTAAGGCTCTATGCTGCCACCGAGCCCGATGCCACGCCGCTGGCCCGGTTGGAGGCGGTGTACTTGCGCTAGGTTGCCGCGTCTGTCCTTGCGAGCGCAGCGACGCAATCGTACCTGTTGAGCGCGACTCGCCAGGTTCCGTTTGGGTGCGATTGCTTCGCTGCGCTTGCAAGGACAGAAGTTTTCTACGCTGCTTCAGTCTACGTCTTGAAAGCCCGTGCTACCGCGCCCACGCTAGGCGCTCGCGGGTACTTTGCAGCCGCTGCGTCAGCACATCTAACCCAGGATTGTGCACGCTACCTAGGTGCGTCGTTGCAAACTCCTTGTGCGGCACATAGCTACCGTTGTCCACGGCCTGGCCTACCTGCTTGTAAGCATCGCGGAAGGGCACGCCGCTCTGGATTAATTGATTAATGTTCTCAACCGAGAATATGGCGTCGTACTTCGTTTGGTCAATAACGCCAGGCACTACCTGCAAGGCTGGCACGGCAAAAAGCAGAATATCCAGAATGTCAGCAAACTGCACCATCGGCCGGAACAGAATTTCTTTGAGAATCTGGAAGTCGCGGTGGTAGCCGCTGGGCAGATTGTTTATAGTGAGGATAATGTCGGTGGGCAGCGCTTGTAGGCGGTTACAGTGGGCGCGCACCAGCTCAAATACGTCGGGGTTTTTCTTGTGCGGCATGATGCTGGAGCCCGTCGTAAACTCCTTAGGCAGCAGCACAAACCCTAGGTCCTGGCTATTATACAGCACCAGGTCATATGCCAGCTTACTGAGCGTGCCGGCCACGCTCGCAATGGCGAAAGCCAGCGTTTTTTCAGTCTTGCCGCGCAGCATTTGCGCACCCACCGAGCTAACGGCTACGTCGGCAAAATCCATCTCCCGCGTAGTCTGCTCGCGGTTGATAGCGAAGCTGCTGCCGAAGCCTGCACCCGACCCTAGGGGGTTGTGGTCGGCCACAGTGTGCGCTGCTTCCAGCAAACTCAGGTCGAGCAGCAGGTGCTCGGCATACGCCCCAAACCACAGCCCAAAACTGCTCGGCATTGCCGCCTGAAAGTGCGTGTAGCCAGGCAGCAGGTCGTTCTTATACTTCTCGCCCTGTTGCAAGAGTAACTCGGTCAACTCGAGAATTTTCGCGCCGATTTTCTCGCAGTAGTCCTTGATGAACAGCTGAATGGCTGTCAGCACTTGGTCGTTGCGCGAGCGCGCTACGTGGATTTTCTTGCCCGCGTCACCGAACTTCTCAGTCAGGTAATACTCGATTTTGGAGTGTACGTCCTCAAAATATTTTTCAATCTGAAACGTGCCGTTTTCAACCTGTGCCAGCAGCTCGTCCAGGCCTTGCAGCAATTGGCCTTCTTCTTCCCGCGAAATCATTCCGATACTCGCCAGCATCTTGGCTTGCGCCTTCGAAGCCAGCATATCGAAGGGTGCCAGATACATATCCAGCTCCCGGTCCTGGCCGACGGTGAATTTCTCGATTTTATCGTTGACCGAAAAGCCTTTTTCCCAGATTTTCATTGGTAGAGATACTACTCCCCGCCTGTCCTGCTGAGCTTACGAAGCATCCTATCGTGTTTGGTTTAATAACCCTAGGGTGATAAGATGCTTCGCAAGCTTAGTAGAACAAGTGGGGAAATTTAGAAGTTAAAATCAGTCAGCAATTCGATGTAGTCGGCAATGCCGCCGCGAATTTCACTGAGCAAAATGTACTCATCCGGCGCGTGCGAGCGGGCACTATCGCCCGGCCCCATTTTCAGCGTCGGGAAGCGCATCAGCGCCTGGTCAGAAAGCGTAGGCGACCCATAGGTAGTCTTACCCATTGCCACGGCTTTTTGCACTAGTGGGTGCCCTAGGGGCAGGCCCGACGACTGCAAATGCGTGGAGCGCGGCGTGATGTCGGCCTGCACGTGGGCGCGGATAATTTCCAGAATTTCCTCGTTGGAATAGCACTCCGTGGGGCGCACGTCTACCACGTAGCGGCACTCGTCGGGCACCACGTTGTGCTGCGTGCCGGCGGTTATTTGCGTCACCGTCATCTTCACCGGGCCGAGCATTTCCGATACGTTCGGGAACTGATACGTGCGCAGCCAATTGATGTCGTCAAGTGCTTTATACAGCGCATTATCCCCTTCATTGCGAGCGGCGTGACCGGTGCGGCCGCGCGCCACGCCATCGAGCACCAGCAAACCTTTTTCGGCCACGGCGGCATTCATGCCAGTGGGCTCGCCCACGATACCTAGGTCAATTTTACCTAGTTCGGGCAAAATGCTTTTCACGCCATTCGCGCCCGAGACCTCTTCCTCGGCCGTGATGGCGCAGATGAGGTTGAACGCCGTGGGTTGCTCGTAGAAATATCGAAACACGGCCAGCAAGCTCACCGCCGACGCGCCTGCATCGTTGCTGCCCAGGCCAGTCAGCCGGTCGCCTTCCAACGTCGCGCCGAAGGGCGGGTATGTCCAGCTCGGGCCGGGCTTCACGGTGTCGTGGTGCGAGTTGAGCAGCAGCGTGGGCCGGGAGGCGTCCCAGGTTTTGCTGGTCGCCCACACGTTGTTGCCCTGCCGCTGCGCGGGAATGCCGTACTGCCCCAGAAACTGCATAAGCAAGTCGGCCGTGCCAGCTTCTTCGCGCGAAAAGGATGGCGTTTGGATGAGCTGTTGCAGCAGCGCAATGGCGTCGTCGCTCAGCCGGGCAATTACTTCAGACATAGCACCGTGCGCAGCTCAGAATTGATATGCAAAGCGTGCCCGATAACAACCCGGCGCACACCCTGGTGCAGCGCCGCAAAGGCATTCTCCAACTTTGGCAGCATGCCGTCGGCAATGATGCCCTGGGCTTTCAGCGTTTCGTAATGCGCCGCGTCGATTTCGAGGATTACCGAATTGTCATCATTTACGTCGCGCAGCACGCCGTTTTTCTCGAAGCAATAGTGCAGCGTTACATCGGCCACCGGAGCGAGCGCCACTGCCACGGCCGAGGCAATGGTATCGGCGTTGGTGTTGAGCAGCTGCCCTTGCCCGTCGTGAATGATGGGGCACAGCACCGGCGTAATGCCAGCTTGCAGCAAGCTCAACATTAACTCTTTGTTAACGCTTGCTGCCTTGAGGTCGCCCACGAAGCCAAAATCCACGTCTTTCACCGGGCGTTTCACGCCCCGAATTACGTTACCGTCGGCCCCGCTCAGGCCTAAAGCATTTACACCTAGACGCTGCAAAGTGGCAACTACTTCTTTGTTGGTTTTGCCCGCGTAAAACATCACCACAATGTCGAGGGTAGCAGCGTCGGTTACGCGGCGGCCGTTTACCATCGTGGGCGTCAGGCCCAGCTCACGCATCATCGCGCTGGCGCCTTTGCCGCCGCCGTGCACCAAGATTTTAGGGCCCGCGCTAGCCGCGAATAGGCCCAGAAATTTCGTTAGCTCAGCCGCATCGTCAATGATGCCGCCGCCAATCTTATACACCGTTACCTCAAGGTTATCCATATCGTATTCAACCGCCGCCGTGGCCCCGGCCGCGAAAAAAACAGCTCAGTCTATTGCGCGCAAAAGTAGGAACTTTTACCTTTGCGGCTCCATTATGGCCCCTGGTTTGCTAGTGCATCACTAGCCCACTTGGCTGCTCCGCAAATGACGCTCTTGGCTCGCACCGTTCTTCAGCTTTCTACTTTGGCCCCCCAGCGGGCCACGGAAGGTGTGCGCTCGCTGACCTGCGCAATGCTGCGACGACCCTAGCCGGCTTCAATGGCCGGACGCTGACTTGCAAGTCAGCCTTTTCCGGGCAAATCCTCGTACTGAGAGGTTGCCCGACCGCTTATCCGATAGAGTTCGGGTTTTCTGCCGCTAACTCGCTTACCGCGGGGGCCGGTTAACTACGTTTCTTTCCGTAAGTATTTCCTCCCTTTTTTATATCATGACAATTCGGGTTGCAACGGCAGCAGATACGCACTACGCGGATTTGCTGTGCCAGTGGTACATCGAGTCGGCCAAGCAGCGGGGCACGGGCATCGCTAAGCGCGACCCGGAATATGTGCGCGAAAAAATGCGCCAGGGCAATTCAGTTATCGCCTTCGTCGACGGCGAACTGGCCGGCTTCTGCTATATCGAAACCTTCGAGAGTGGCAAGTTTGTGGCCAATTCGGGCCTCGTCGTTAATACTGAGTTGCGCAAGCACGGCCTAGGTCGTGCTATCAAGCGCGAGATTTTCCGCTTGTCGCGCACCAAGTACCCCGCCGCTAAGATTTTCGGCATCACGACCAGCTTGGCCGTGATGAAAATCAACTCCGACCTAGGCTATGAGCCGGTTACGTTCTCGGAGCTAACCACGAGCGAGGACTTCTGGAAGGGCTGCAAAAGCTGCAAAAACTACGGCATCCTGACCGAAAACGAGCGCAAAATGTGCCTCTGCACCGGTATGCTGTTCGATAAGCTCGATGCGCCCCTACCCGAACACGAGATGCCGGAAGAAATGCGCCTGCCCATTGTGCAGTAGGTGGCACTGGCGCGAGTTTAGGCTTCGCCTAAACTCGGGTCTTTCATAAAGTGGAGGCTGCGCCTCCACTGCCGCGGCAGCGGCAAATTCGCATCGCTTTATTTAACCTTAAACGCAAGCTTGCCGCTAGCGCGGCAGCGGAGGTAAAGCCTCCACTTCACAACAGGCACGGGTCACGGCTTCGCCCAAACTCGCGCCAGCACAGCCAACCGATAATGAAGAAAAAGGCAATTGTAGCGTACAGCGGCGGCCTCGACACGTCGTACTGCGTGGTAAACCTCTCGCGGGAGCACGACCTCGAAATTCACACCGTCATCGTGAATTCGGGCGGTTTTTCGGAAGAGGAACTACAGTCCATCGAAAAGCGCGCCTACGAGCTGGGCTCGGTGAAGCATGAGGTAATTGACATTACCGAGCGCTACTACCACGATTGCCTACGCTACTTGCTGTTCGGCAACGTGTTGAAGAACGACACCTACCCGTTGAGCGTGAGCGCCGAGCGCATGTTCCAGGCGCTGGCCATTGCCGAATACGCCAAGCGCGAAAATGCCGAGTACATCGTGCACGGCAGCACCGGCGCCGGCAATGACCAAGTGCGTTTTGACGTGGCTTTCGCCGTTATTGCGCCCAACGTCGAAATCATCACGCCCATCCGCGACCAGAAGCTGTCGCGCCAGGCTGAGATTGAGTACCTGCAAAGCCAGGGCTTCGAGATGAGCTGGGAAAAGGCTAAGTACTCCATCAACCGTGGCATCTGGGGCACCAGCGTGGGCGGCGTCGAAACGCTGACCTCGCGCCAAGCCCTACCCGAGAGCGCCTACCCCACCCAGCTTTCTAAAACCGAGCCTAGCCAGCTGGAAATCACCTTCGAAAAAGGCGAGCCAGTGGCGCTGAACGGCGAGAAGATGGACGCAGTAGCTCTCATCCAAAAGCTCAATGACCTAGGCGGCGCCTACGCCATCGGCCGCGACACGCACGTGGGCGACACGATTCTGGGCATCAAGGGCCGCGTGGGCTTCGAGGCTCCGGCAGCGCTGCTGCTCATCAAGGCGCACCACCTGCTGGAAAAGCACACGCTCTCGCGCTGGCAGCAGCTCAATAAAGAGTCGATTGCCACCTGGTATGGCACGCTGCTGCACGAGGCGCAGTACCTCGACCCAGTGATGCGCGACTTTGAGGCCTTCCTGGCTTCGTCGCAGGAGCGCGTGACGGGTACGGTGTTCGTGGAGCTGCGGCCTTATCACTTTGAATTGCTCGGCATCGAGTCGAAATACGACATGATGCAGTCGAAGGTAGCGACGTATGGCGAGGAGAACAACGCTTGGGATTCGCGCGATGCGCGTGGGTTTATCAAGATTTTCGGCAATCAGCTGAAGATTCACGCTAGCTTCAACGAGTAACCTCACTCCCTAGCCCCCTCTCCCTGGGGAGGGGGGATTAGGTCTAGTTTTTAGTCTCAGTCCTAGCCCAGCTGTCTGTCAGCGCCTACGCCGTAGTTCCCCCTCTTCTTCCTAAGGCGAGGGGGCCGGGGGGTGAGGTAGACAGCACTGGCAATCAAGCCATGCAAAACCAAAAAATCACCGTCGGCATCGTGGGCGGCGCGGGCTACACGGCCGGCGAACTACTGCGCCTGCTGCTGCACCACCCGTACGCCAGCGTAGCCACCGTCGTGAGCTCGACCCAGGCCGGGCAGCCGGTGCATACTGTGCACGACGACCTGCTGGGCGATACCGACCTCACCTTTGCCAGCGAGCTGACCGGCGACGAGGACGTCGTATTCCTGTGCCTCGGCCACGGCAACTCGCGCAAATGGCTACTCGAAGCCAACCTGCCCGCTAGCACCAAAGTCATTGACCTAAGCAATGATTTCCGCCTAGGTGCCGACCGCGACGTAGCTGGCCGACACTTTGTGTACGGCTTGCCCGAAGCCAACCGCGAGCAGATTCGCACGGCCGACAGCATTGCCAATCCGGGCTGCTTTGCCTCGGCCATTCAGCTGGCGCTGCTGCCGCTAGCTGCTGCTGGGCATCTGCACGATGCCGTGCATGTGTCGGCCATCACGGGCAGCACGGGCGCGGGGCGCGGCCTGGTCGAAACCACCGGCTATACTTGGCGCACCGGCAACATCTCGACCTACAAAACCTTTACGCACCAGCACCTGGGCGAGATTGGCGAAACGCTAGTGGGCTTGCAGACAGGCTTTAAGCAGCCCGTGCGCTTCATCCCCTACCGTGGCAATTTCACGCGGGGCATCTTCGCTTCCGTTTATACCACCTGCGAACTTTTAATACCAGAAGTACAAAAGCTGTACTCCGACTATTATCGCGACGCGCCGTTCACATTCGTGTCGGACAAGGAAATTCACCTCAAACAGGTAGTGAACACAAACAAATGCCTGGTACACGTGGCCAAGCACGACGACCAAGTGCTCATCACAACGGCGCTGGATAACCTGCTGAAAGGTGCGTCGGGGCAGGCTATTCAAAATATGAACCTTCTGTTCGGTTTCGAGGAAACGGCAGGCCTAGGGATAAAGGCTTCGTTTTTTTAACCTACAACCTAGCAAACACGAGCGAGATGGGGACAGGAGCAAATATTCGTAAATACCTCATTGCACTGTTTATCACTTCTGCGTTTGCATTTATCGCGTGGCTTTACTTCACAAGCCCGTACACGACAGATGCAAGTGAGAGATGGCTATCGCTTTTACACAACGGTAGGGTTAGCCAGATTTGGTTAACCGGCTCAAGAAGCCCAGAGCTTTATAATATTATTGACACCGTAAAAATTGAAGATAAAGTCATAATTAGTAAAGCTGCTTTTTATATAGCTAATAGAAAGCTAATTATTCGCAAATTCATAAATTTCAAAAATCAGTTATACACGTGCAATGCTACTTTATTATCAGATGGAAATTCTTGGCAATTGTACTTGATGAAGCTTCCTGATGGAAGGGGCTTAATAGAATCTTTGCGAAACGATAGTATTTATCAAGACGATAGAGCCATTTTTTATCTAGATAGCATTTTTCAGAATAACGTTAAAAGAAAGCTAGTAAAACCATGAACCTCTTCAACGTTTATCCGCTGGTTGACATCACGCCGGTGCGGGCGCTGGGCGCGACGCTGTGGGACGACAAGGGCCAGCAATACCTAGATTTTTACGGCGGCCACGCCGTGATTTCCATCGGCCACAGCCACCCGCACTACGTGCAGCGCCTCAGCAAGCAGCTGCAAAACATCGGCTTCTACTCCAACTCGGTGCAGATTCCGATTCAGCGCGAGCTGGCCGAGAAGCTGGGCGAGGTGTCGGGCTACCCCGAATACGCGCTGTTTCTGTGCAACTCGGGCGCCGAAGCCAACGAGAACGCGCTGAAGCTGGCGTCATTCCACACCGACAAAACGCGCGTGCTGGCCTTCAAGGGCGCGTTTCACGGGCGCACGAGCGGCGCGGTGGCTGCCACCGACAACCCTAAAATCGTGGCTCCCTTCAACGCCGGGCACGCTGTTTCCTTCTTGGAATACGACCTAGCGGCCGTGGAGCAGGCGCTGCAAGCCGGCGACGTGTGCGCCGCCATCATCGAGCCAATTCAGGGGGTAGGCGGCATCATCATGCCTTCCGATGACTTCTTGCGCGGGCTGGCGGCGCTGTGCCAGCAGTACGGCGCGCTGCTCATTGCCGATGAGGTGCAGTGCGGCTATGGCCGCAGCGGCAAGTTTTTTGCCCACCAGTGGGCTGGCATTCAGCCCGATGTTATTTCGGTGGCTAAGGGCATGGGCAACGGCTTTCCCATTGGCGGCATCCTCATCGCGCCCCACCTGAAGGCGTCGTACGGGCTGCTGGGCACCACTTTCGGCGGCAACCACCTGGCCTGCGCCGCCGCCCTGGCCGTGCTCGAAGTTATTGAGCAAGAGCACCTCGTGGAGCACGCCCGTACCCTAGGCGACTACCTGCGCACCGAGCTACTAGCCCACGCCGGGGCCGAAGAAATTCGGGGTCGCGGCCTGATGATTGGGGTCAAGTACGACTTCCCCGTGAAGGAGGTGCGCGACAAGCTGCTCACGGAGCACCACATTTTTGTGGGCAACGCCTCCGACCCCACGGTACTGCGTTTGTTGCCGCCATTGAACATAACTAAGGCTGAGGTTGACGTATTTTTGCAGGCGCTGTATGCCCTCACCGAAAAAGCGGTGGCCGTTATTCAGGAGCCTAGCGCGCTGGACTAACGGGGCGGGCACTGGCCGAGTGGCTTTGATTTTTCTTACCCTTACATACCTGACAGGCATTTAGTTAGCACAGTGGAAAACTCAAAAACAGTAAAACTCATCCTCGAAGACGGCACTGAGATTCAGGGCCAATCGTTTGGCGCGTTTAGCTCGGTGGCGGGCGAAGTTGTGTTCAGCACGGCCATGACGGGCTACCCGGAAAACCTCACCGACCCCTCGTTTGCGGGGCAGATTCTGGTGCTCACCTACCCCATCGTGGGCAACTACGGCGTGCCCGGCGAGGATTTGTACGAGTCGATTTCGAAGATTTTCGAGTCTGACAAAATTCACATTGCTGGGCTAGTAGTGAATTACTACTCTGACGAGCACAGCCACTGGAACGCCGCCAAGAGCCTGGGCGACTGGCTAAAAGAGTACAACATCCCCGGCATTGCAGGCGTGGATACGCGCATGCTTACCAAGATATTGCGCGAGAAAGGCGCCATGCTGGGCAAAATCGTGGCCGAGGAAGACGTGCCCCTGCACGACCCTAACCTCGACAACCTAGTAGCCCAGGTGAGCCCGCCCGAAGTGAAGCACTACGGCAGCGGCCAGCACAAAATCGTGCTCGTGGACTGCGGCACCAAAACCAACATCATCCGCTGCTTCCTGGAGCGCGACGTGGAGCTGATTCGGGTGCCCTGGGACTACGACTACAGCCAAATCGACTACGACGGCCTGTTCCTAAGCAACGGCCCCGGCGACCCCAAAATGTGCGAGGCTACCATCCAGCACCTGCAAAACGCCTTACAGCAGGACAAGCCGATTTTCGGTATCTGCCTCGGCTCGCAGCTCATGGGCCTAGCGGCGGGCGGCGACACCTTCAAGCTGAAGTATGGCCACCGCAGCCACAACCAGCCCGTGCGCCTGGCTGGCACGCAGCGCAGCTATATCACTAGCCAAAACCACGGCTTCGCCGTTGATACCGACACGCTCCCCGCCGAGTGGGAAATGCTCTTTGAGAACCTCAACGACGGTACCTGCGAAGGTATCAAGCACAAGACCAAGCCTTTCTTCTCCACGCAATTCCACCCGGAGGCCGCCGGCGGCCCGCAGGACACGGAGTTCATGTTCGATGATTTTATTGAAGCAGTTAAGAAGCACAAGGCAACTAGCAACTAACGCTAGTTGCCTTTTTTTTAACCTGCTGAGGCTTTGCACGGCTCTTACTACAACTAACTAATTTCTTACTAGCGAGAATAGCTGGAAGCTTTTTTCAGCCCACACGATAGATGAACAAACCCACTAAAGTTCTTATCCTCGGTTCCGGCGCGTTGAAAATCGGGGAGGCCGGCGAATTTGACTATTCCGGCTCGCAGGCGCTGAAGGCGCTGAAAGAGGAAGGCATCCGCACCATCCTCATCAACCCCAACATTGCCACCGTGCAAACCTCGGAGGGCATGGCCGACGACGTGTATTTCTTGCCCGTGACGCCCTACTTCGTGGAGGAAGTCATCAAGAAAGAGAAGCCCGACGGCATTCTAGTGGCGTTTGGCGGCCAAACGGCGCTCAACTGCGCGGTGGCGCTGTACCGGGCTGGGGTATTTGAGAAGTACAACTTGCCGGTGCTTGGCACGCCGGTGCAGTCGATTATCGACACCGAGGACCGCGATATTTTCAAGGAGAAGCTCGACCAAATTGGCGTGCTCACGGCCCGCAGCGTGGCCGTGACGACGATGGACGACGCCCTGGCAGCCGGCGAGCGCATCGGCTTCCCGATTATCGTGCGTGCGGCGTTTGCCCTAGGTGGCCTGGGTAGCGGCTTTGCCAACAACATGGACGAGCTGCGGTCGCTGGCCGAGAAGGCCTTCACGACTTCCGACCAGATTCTGGTGGAAGAATCGCTGAAGGGCTGGAAGGAAGTGGAATACGAAGTGGTGCGCGATGCATATGATAACTGCATCACGGTCTGCAACATGGAGAACTTCGACCCCATCGGTATCCACACCGGGGAGAGCATCGTGGTGGCCCCGTCGCAGACGCTCAGCAACCGCGAGTATCACAAGCTGCGCTCGATTGGTATCAAGACCATTCGGCACCTAGGCATCGTGGGCGAGTGCAACATTCAGTACGCGCTCGACCCGGTATCAGAAGACTACCGCGTGATTGAGGTGAACGCCCGCCTGTCGCGCTCGTCGGCGCTGGCCTCCAAGGCTACGGGCTACCCCCTGGCTTTTGTGGCGGCCAAGCTAAGCCTGGGCTACTCGCTGGCCGAGCTTAAAAACAGCGTGACGCAGACCACGACAGCGTTTTTCGAGCCGGCGCTCGACTACGTGGTGGTGAAGCTGCCGCGTTGGGACCTAGGCAAGTTCTCGGGCGTGCAGCGGCAGATTGGCTCGGCCATGAAGAGCGTGGGCGAGGTAATGGCCATCGGCAAGTCGTTTGAGGAAGCCATCCAGAAGGGCTTGCGCATGCTGGATACCGGTAAGCGCGGCTTCGTGGGCAATGCGCCCGATGCAGCTGACAACGAAACCATTGACCGCCTGCTGAGCGAGCCCAACGAGGAGCGCATCTTCGCCATCACCCAGGCGTTTGAGGCCGGCTACACCATCGAGCGCGTGCACGACCTGACCAAGATTGACCTCTGGTTTTTGCAGCGCCTGTACACCATTTTCGAGCTGGGGCAGCGCTTGGCTACCGGGCGCGAGCAGGGCTTAGAGTCGCTGGACGCGGACTTGCTGCGCGAGGTCAAAAAGGCCGGTTTCTCGGACCAGCAGCTTGCCGTGCAAGTGCTAGGCTCTACCGACGTGAAGGCCGATGAGCTGCGCGTACGCGCGCACCGCAAGGCCCTAGGGGTGCTGCCGGTGGTGAAGCAGATTGATACGCTAGCAGCCGAGTTTCCAGCTAAGACCAACTACCTGTACCTTACCTACCACGGCACCGAAAACGACCTCGCGCCCGAAACCGAGCAGTCGATTGCAGTGCTGGGCTCGGGTGTGTACCGCATCGGCTCGTCGGTAGAATTTGACTGGTGCGGCGTAAACGCCGTGCAAACGGCCGCCGCCGAAGGCTACAAGACGCTCATCATCAACTACAACCCCGAAACCGTATCCACCGACTACGACGTGAGCGACCGCCTCTACTTCGAGGAACTGAGCTACGAGCGGGTGATGGACATTCTGAACTTTGAGCAGCCCACGGGCGTGATTCTGAGCACGGGCGGGCAGATTCCGAACAACCTCGCTACCCGCCTCGAAGACGCCGGCGCACCCATCCTGGGCACCTCGGCCGCGAGCATCGACATGGCCGAAAACCGCCACAAGTTTTCGAGCATCATGGACGAGCTGGGCATCGAGCAGCCCCGCTGGAACGAGCTGACCTCGCTGGAAGCCATGCACGCCTTCGTGGGCGAGGTGGGCTACCCGGTGCTCATCCGCCCGAGCTACGTGCTGTCGGGCGCGGCCATGAACGTGGTGTCAAACCGCCAGGAACTGGAGGAATTCCTGCAAACGGCCACCGAGGTGAGCGCTGAATACCCGGTGGTAGTATCGGAGTTCATCCAAGAAGCCAAAGAGATAGAGCTGGATGCGGTGGCCAACAAGGGCGAAATCGTGAGCTACGCCATCTCGGAGCACGTCGAGTTTGCCGGCGTGCACTCGGGCGACGCCACCATGTACTACCCCCCCCAACGGGTGTACGTGGGCACCATCCGCAAGCTCAAAGACATCGCCGAGAAAATCGCCAAGCGCTACCAAATCAGCGGCCCGTTCAACATCCAGTTCTTGGAAAAGAACGGCGTGATTCGGGTAATCGAGTGCAACATCCGCGCCTCGCGCAGCTACCCCTTCGTGTCGAAGATTTCGGGTAATAACCTGGTTACCAAAGCCACGCAGGTGCTGCTGGGCAAGAAAGACATCACCCGCGACGACAGCGAGCGCGTGTACGACCTGCCCTTCGTGGGCGTGAAGGCCCCGCAGTTCTCGTTTACCCGCCTGCCCGGCGCCGACCCGGTGCTGCGCGTAGACATGGTGAGCACCGGTGAAGTAGGTTGTCTGGGCGACACCGCTGAGGAGGCCCTGCTGAAGTCGATGCTGAGCGTGGGCTACAAAATCCCGCAGAAATCGGTGCTCATCTCGGGTGGCCCCATCAAGTCGAAGGTGGCCCTGCTCTCGGCCGCCGAGCTGCTGGTGAAAAAGGGCTACCAGGTGTTCGCCACCCAGGGCACGCACCGCTTCTTCGCCGAAAACAACGTGCCGAGCAGCCTGCTCTTCTGGCCCGACGACCACCAGGAGCCCAACGTGCTAACCTACCTGCGCGAAAAGAAAATCGACCTGGTTATCAACGTGCCCAAAAACCTATCGAAGGGCGAGCTGGATAACGACTATAAAATCCGCCGCACTGCCATTGACTTCGGCATCCCGCTGCTGACCAATGCCCGCCTGGCCTCGAAGTTCATCCGCGCCTTCTGCTCGCTGGAGATGAAGGACTTGAAAATTAAGAGCTGGAACGAGTATAAGGCTATGTCATAGCCGCGGTAACTCTACAGTAGCTAGCGCAAAAACAAGGGGCAAGGCCGATTGGCTTTGCCCCTTGTTTTTTGCAAGTCATACGCAATGCGGCTACTCCCCAGCCGCCAGCCGCTTGGTGTGATAGGTTACCTGCAATGCCTTGATGGCAAGCAGCAACTCGCCGCTGGCAGGGCCAGCTACTTCGGCGGCGGGCACGATGGTGGTTATCGGCAGCAGGCGCACGGGGGCGGGCGGTGCACCTAGGTCAGTTAGCCACTGGGTCAGCTGCTCGCCCGAACTGAGATAGACGATTTTGCCTAGGCCTAGCCAGCCGTGGGCGGCGGCGCACATAGGGCAGTGCTCGCCGCTGGTGTAGAGCGTGGTGGCGGCGCGGTCGGCGGGGCTGAGGTGGGCCGCCGCCCACTGCGCCAGGGCCAACTCGGGGTGAGCCAGGGCATTGAGCTCGTTGACGCGGTTGCGGGCTTCGGCCAGTACCTCACCATTGGCCCCGACCAGCAGCGAGCCGAAAGGCTCATCGCCGGCTGCCAGGGCTTCGGTGGCCAGGGCGAGGCAGCGGCGCAGGTACGCTAAATCGACGGAAATGAGGCTGGAAGGCATGGCGGCGCGTTAGGGCTGGGGGTGGAGAATGGCCTTGGAATTGCTGAACGTGGGGCGGCCGTTTTTGTAGCCCAGCAGCGGCTGGGCGATGGTGCGGATGGCCTCGACGGCACTGCTGGCCTCTAGTAGCACGAAGGTGGCCGGGCCGCCCACGCGCAGGCCCGTTTGGCGGGCCAGCAGCCGGGCGGCGTGGGTGGTTATCATCTCATACGTAGCCCGGATTTCGGCATCGGTGGCGAGCTGCGCGATGTTGGCGTACATATTGGCCAGGCGCACCAGCGAGGCGTCGCCGTAGGGCGTGAAGGCGTTGAGGATGTTGTTGCTGGACAGCGTAGTAGTGATGCCCAACTGCGCCAGCTCGTTGGCATTCACCACCCCGCGCGGAATGAGGTGGGTCTGCTCCTGGCCCATCATCAGCAGGTCAGTCGCGGGCAATACCGTAAGGGCGATGTCGGCCGCTTGCAGCAGCTGCGCCAGCTCGGCGCGCTGGGCCGGGGGCATGGCGCTCAGCTTGTTGACGTGCCCGATGGACACGCGGCCCTGGTAGCCGCGGCGGCGGGTTTCGGCGGCTATCTTGGGGATGCCCGACTGGCTGGGCTCCAGGTCAAAATCGAGGTGAAAATCTACATTGACGTTGAACTCCTCGGCCAAGTCAAAAATCAGCTCCACGTGGCGGTCGGGGTCAGGGTCGGTGTAGGGGCAGCCGCCCACTAGGTCGGCGCCCTGCTGCAGGGCCTGGCGCAACAGGTCGTAGGTGGCCATTTCCTGGGTCAGCCCCTCCTGGGCAAAGGCGCATAGCTCAATATCGATGGCGGCGGCGTAGGCTTGGCGCACGCGCCGCAGGGCTGCCAGCGAGCGTAGGCCAGCCCTAGGGTCGGTTTCGACGAAGGTGCGCAAACCCATCGTGCCCTTCTTGATGGCCATTTCGACTACCCGGCTGGCCCGCGCGAACACGTCGTCCTCGGTAAAATCGGCCTTGGCTTCCTTGGTTATGTTGGCGGCCTCCTCCTTGCCGTGCGCATCTGGGCAGCGGTCGAGAATGCAGGCTTTGTCGAGGTGAATGTGGGTTTCGAAGAAGCCGGCGCACACAAATTGGTGCTCGGCGTCGAGCACCGCGTGGGCCGGGGCCGTGATGCCGGGTTTCAGCAGCTGGATTTTATCGGCCACGATACCGATGTCCACGCCGGTTGGGTGGTCGTCGAGGTGAGCGTTTTTAACGAGCAGGTCTAGCATTGGGGAGAAAGCAAGGGGGCGGCCCGCCGGGTCTGGCGGCTACCGGAGCCGCCGCTTCATCAGCTTAAAAAGGGTACGGCGCGGCCGGGTACGCAGTACGCGGGGGCGGCCGAGGGCGTTGCTGCTGCCGTGGGCCGGGGCGGGTACCGGCATTGCAAGCCACCTTTGCAGGATGAAAAACTTCCTCTCCTTCGCCGACGCGGGCGATTATAAGGCGTTGTTGCGGCAAGCCCTGGAAATCAAGCAGAATCCCTACGGCTATCAGCACGTGGGCAAGAACAAAACGGTAGGCCTGATATTTTTCAACCCCAGCTTGCGCACCCGCCTGAGCAGCCTGAAAGCCGCCTACAACCTCGGCGCGCAAGCCTGGGTGCTGAACGCTGGGGCCGACTCGTGGACGCTCGAAATGGCCGACGGCGCCGTGATGAACGGTACCACCCAGGAGCACATCAAGGACGCCATCGCGGTGATGAGCCAGTACTGCGACGTGCTGGGGGTGCGCACGTTCCCGACGCTCAAGGACAAGGAGGCCGACTACAGCGAGGAAGTGCTAAGCAAGATTCTGCAATACGCCACGGTGCCTGTTATCAGCCTCGAAAGCGCCACGCTGCACCCGTTGCAGTCGTTTGCCGACCTCATTACGGTGGCCGAAACCAAGCAAAAGGAGCGCGTGAAAGTGGTGCTGACCTGGGCCCCGCACGTGCGCGCCCTGCCGCAGTGCGTGCCCAACTCGTTTGCCGACTGGTTTTCGGAAATCGACTGGGTAGACTTTGTTATTACTCACCCCCATGGCTATGAGTTGGACCCCAAATTCACGAAGGGCGCCACCATCGAGTACGACCAGCGCAAGGCTTTAGAAGGCGCCGACTACGTGCAGGCCAAAAACTGGAGCAGCTACCGCGACTACGGCCAGGTGCTCAGCAACGACCCTAGCTGGATGCTCACGCCCGAGCACATGCGCCTCACCGACGAGGCCAAATTCATTCACTGCCTGCCCGTGCGCCGCAATGTGGAGGTATCGGACGCGGTGCTAGATGCGCCGGGCTCGCTCATCATCCAGGAGGCGGGCAACCGCACGTTTTCGATGCAGACCGTGCTGCATGAATTGTTGAAATAAATTATTCAACCGCAGCTATCCCACCCCCGGCCCCCTGGCCCCTACCCCCTCCGGGAGAGGGGAGCCGACCGCTAACTGACGTAACCAGATGTCATTCAGTCGTCAGGCTCCCCTGTCCCGGAGGGGGTGGGGTCGCACGAGCGACGAGCACGCTAGCACATTTATGAACCCAACCATCACCATCCGCCCCATCGCGCCTGGCGACAACGCGGCGCTGGCTCGCGCCGTGCGCGACACGCTCAGCGAGTTTGGCGCCGCCAAGCCCGGCACCGCCTATTACGACGAGGCCACCGACCATCTCTACGAACTGTTCAGCCAGACGCCCCGCAGCGCCTATTTTGTGGCCGAACTGGACGGCGAAGTGCTGGGCGGCGGCGGCATCTTTCCCACCCAGGGCCTGCCCGCCGACACCGTGGAACTAGTGAAACTCTACCTGCTACCTGCCGGCCGGGGCCGGGGCGTCGGCAAGGCGCTGATTATGGAGTGCTTCGATGCCGCCCGCGCCGCTGGCTACGCCCGCCTCTACCTCGAAACCACCGATGAGCTCACCCAGGCCATCCCGCTCTACGAGCGGCTGGGCTTCAGCTACCTGCCCGCACCGTTGGGCGACAGCGGCCATTTCGGCTGCCAGATTTGGATGATTCGGGCAGTGTAGCCTGGGGTACCGTGGCCCCTACAGGTCCGCGCGTGGTAGCATCTGGTTGCACTACACGCGCGAACCCGCAGGGGCCACGGTACTTTCTTTGTGCCTAATGCAGCCGATTATTCCCATTTTATTTGCGGCCGTAGTCGGCATGGGCCACGCCTTCGAGCCCGACCACCTGTTGGCCGTGAGCACCCTCGTCACGCGCCACGACCGGCTAGGGCCGGCCCTGCGCGACGGCCTTTTCTGGGGCCTGGGCCACACTACCATGCTGGTTCTGTTCGGGTCCGTCATCATTTTCAGCCGCGCTACTTGGCTGCACTCGGGCTACTTCGAGGCAGCGGTGGGCGTCATGCTCATCGGGCTGGGCATTGGCCGTTTGCTGGATAAGAACTCGTATCAGTCTTTTCAGAAGCCGAAGCAGCAGGCGGGCTTTGCCTACACCGTGGGGCTGGTGCACGGGCTGGCGGGCACCGGCGCGCTGGTGCTGGCGGTACTGGGCGCCATCCCGCAGCCGGCGTGGGCGGTGGCGTACATCCTGGTTTTTGGGCTAGGGTCGGTGCTGGGAATGCTGGTGGCCGTGGGGCTGATGCACCTGCCTTTTACCCAGCGGATGCGGCTAGGCAAGCGGCTACGGGCCAGCGCGGTGGTGCTGTCGTCGGCGCTGAGCATAGGGTATGGCGGGTGGCTGGTTTATATGCATTTGCTCGCCTGACGCGGAAACCTCATCCCCCAGCCCCCTCTCCTTGGGGAGAGGGGGAGCCTGACGACTTCTACTACTAAGCTATGTCTGCTTACGGTCGGCTCCCCCTCTCCCCAAGGAGAGGGGGCTGGGGGGTGAGGTGATGGCGTTGCTAGGCCAATCCCTACATTCGCAACAAAACCGCCCCCATGCACCTCGCCCCTAAAGACCTCGACAAACTCGTGCTGCACCAGGCCGGCGTAGTGGCCCAGAAGCGCTACGCCCGCGGCCTGCGCCTCAACTACCCCGAGGCCGCTGCCCTGCTCGCCACCCAGCTGCTAGAGTTTATCCGCGACGGCGAATCGGTGGCCGCGCTCATGGACAAGGGCAAGCAGCTCCTAGGCTTCGCCGACGTGCTGGAGGGCGTGGCAGAACTGCTGGTCGAGGTGCAGGTAGAAGGCACTTTCCCCGACGGCACTAAGCTCGTGACCGTGCATCAGCCCATTTGCCGCGAGTACGGTGCACCCGAGCTGGCCCTCTACGGCAGTGGGCTGAGCCGGGTGGCACCTAGGGCCGCACCGCCCGCGCCCGCCGTGGTGCCCGGCGAGTACCTGCTGGCCAACGGCGACTTGATTCTCAACGACAACCGCGAAGTAATCGAGCTAGAGGTGCTCAATCGGGGCGACCGGCCAGTGCAGGTGGGCTCGCACTACCCCTTCTTCGAAACCAACGCGGGGCTCGACTTCGACCGAGCAGCGGCCTTTGGCTTCCGGCTTAACATCCCGGCTGGCACGGCGGTGCGCTTCGAGCCGGGCGAGCGCAAGCGCGTGCAGCTAGTAGCGCTGGCCGGCGAGCGCCGCGTGTACGGCGGTAATGGCTGGATTGATGGCCCGCTCGATGAAGCCGGCAAGCAGCAGGCGCTAGGGAAGCTGGGGTAATCAAGCTGTGAAGTATGAACTCTTATTTTATACTCTGGCCTAATGACTGGTGCAAAAGCCTCGCCCAAGCAAACGACTACGGGCCGTTACAGGTAATCTATGGTGGCCCTCATACCTCTGTGCCATCCCTAGGTAAGATTAAAAGCGGTGATTTTATTTATCCCGTTTCCATCAAAAGCGGTCAGCTATTTATTCTAGGAAGAATGCAGGTTGAGCACATTACAGATGCAACTATTTACCTAACGAAGCAGGCTATTGCTAGAATTGATAATGACTTGTGGGACACTACCGCCCCAAGGCTGATTAAGGAGCGACCCGACCTAGGGCATAGAATTCCAAGAAGCTGCGTCGACACTGCTGCTACGGGTAGCGGCACGGGTTTCAGGTTTGATTTTCAAGTACCAACTGACGTAGTTGACGAACTCCGATTCGGCCCAAAAGCAGGACAGGAAAAAGGGCTTTCGCGTGACAAAGCCGGCAAGCTTTCACATGTTGCCCTACAGGGACATTTCCGCAGATTGAGTGCTGATTCTGCTGCTCTCATTGCTGAATTAATGCAGAATTTCTAGTCTTTACACCACACTTATTATGTCCCTACCCCTTCCCCGCCAAGCATATGCCGCGATGTATGGCCCGACCGTAGGCGACCGAGTGCGCCTAGGTGATACTGAGTTGCTGATTGAGGTCGAGCGCGACTACTGCGTGTACGGCGAGGAATGTAAGTTTGGCGGCGGTAAAACTCTGCGCGATGGCATGGGGCAGGCGGCCGGCATCGGGCAAGCCGACGCGCTCGACCTACTGATTACCAACGCGCTGGTGCTCGACTACACCGGCGTGTACAAGGCCGATGTTGGCATCAAGGGCGGGCGCATCGTGGGCATTGGCAAGGCCGGCAACCCGCACATCATGCCTGGCGTGGACCCGCGCCTGGTGGTGGGCGTGACTACCGAAGTGGTGGCCGGTGAGGGGCACATTCTTACGGCGGGCGGCATCGACTGCCACATCCATTTCATTTGCCCGCAGCAGATAACCGAGGCGCTGGCCTCGGGCGTGACCACGATGGTGGGCGGCGGCACCGGTCCGGCCGCGGGCACCACGGCCACCACCTGCACGCCGGGCGCGTTTTACATCGAAATGATGCTCAAGGCCACCGATGCCTTCCCCATGAATTTCGGCTTCCTAGGTAAGGGCAACTCCTCGAAACCCGAGGGGCTAGCCGAGCAGGTAGAGGCCGGGGCGCTGGGCTTTAAGCTGCACGAGGACTGGGGCACTACCCCCGCCACGATTGATAACTGCTTGACTATCGCCGACAAGTACGACGTGCAGGTGTGCATCCACACCGATACGCTCAACGAGAGCGGCTTCGTCGAAAACTCGGTGGCGGCTTTCAAGGGGCGCACCATCCACTCGTACCACACGGAGGGCGCGGGTGGCGGGCACGCGCCCGACATCATCAAGATTTGCGGCGAGCCCAACGTCATTCCGTCGAGCACCAATCCCACGCGGCCGTTTACGGTGAACACCATCGACGAGCACCTCGACATGCTGCTCGTGTGCCACCACCTCGACAAAAACATCCCCGAGGACGTGGCCTTTGCCGAGAGCCGCATCCGCCCCGAAACCATTGCCGCCGAAGACATTCTGCACGACCTAGGTGCCCTGAGCATCATCAGCAGCGACTCGCAGGCTATGGGCCGAGTGGGCGAGGTCATCACGCGCACTTGGCAAACGGCCCACAAGATGCGCCAGCAGCGCGGCCCCCTACCCCAGGATGCCAACGCCCAGCGCCCCAACGACAACTTCCGCGCCCGCCGCTACGTGGCCAAATACACCATCAACCCCGCCCGCGCCCACGGCATGGCCGATGAAATCGGCTCGGTCGAAATCGGCAAACTGGCCGATTTGGTGCTCTGGAAACCGGCTTTGTTTGGCTCGCGGCCCGAGATGATTCTCAAAGGCGGCGTCATCGTGCAGGCCCAGATGGGCGACCCGAACGCCTCTATTCCCACGCCGCAGCCGTCGTTTTCGCGGCCCATGTTCGGGGCGTATGGCAAGGCTACTGGGCCGTGCTCGGTGGCCTTTGTGTCGGGTGCTGCGGTGGAGAAGGTTTCTTCCGGATATGGCCTGAGTAAGCGCGTGCTAGCGGTGAAGGGCTGTCGCACGGTGGCCAAGAAGGACATGGCGCTGAATGACTACCTGCCCAATATCTCGGTAGACCCAGAAACGTACCGCGTGCTGGTAGATGGCGTGCACCTAACGTGCGAGCCGGCACAGACGCTACCGCTGGCGCAGCTGTATAATCTGTTTTAGAGTATAATGGCTACCACCTACCCGCGCGTAGCGGTGCTTTATCAGGCTCAGGAGCCGCCCGTTATCGGTGGCATTCGCAAGCCCATGAAGCCCGGCGGCTATGCCGATAGCGGCGCCGACATTGCCTACGTGCTGCGGCAGGCGGGCGTGCAAGTTGTAACCCCCACGGCTACCCCCAGCCCCGACCGGGACCTAGACTGGGTTTTTCCTGACACCACCGACGGCATTTCGCAGGCCCAGGCCAGTGGCGCGCAAGTGCTCTGGCTCAATACTATCCTGTTCAGCGGCCATCCCATCGAAGCGTATCTGGCGCAGGGCGGCCGCGTGGTCGGCCAGCCACCCGCGCTGGTCGAGCGCTACGACGATAAGTGGACCACCAACGAGTTTCTGCGCCAACAGGGGCTACTTATTCCGCCCGCTTGCATCCTAGAGAAGCCTGAAGCACTACCGCCCGCCTTCTCCTTTCCGGTGGTGCTGAAACCCATTCGGGGCCGCGGTAGCGCCGGCGTGGAGTTGGTGCCCGACGCCACCCAGCTAGCCAACCGCCTGCAGGCGGTGCTCGCAACCGGCGATTTTGGCAGTGCTATACTAATAGAGCAATTTTTGGCCGGCCAGGAAATTACGATAACCGTGATGCCGCCGGGCCACTACCTGCTCGACGGGCGCGAGCGGGTGCAGCCGCAGCATTGGAGCCTGCCGCCGGTCCGACGCTTCAACCACCAAGCGGGCATTGCGCCCTACAACGGTACGGTTGCCGTCACCGAAAACAGCGCGGTGCTGCACAAGGAAGAGTTGGCCACTGCCGCCGTGCGCCAGGCCATGCAGCAGTGCGCCACCGCCGCACAGTTGGTAGCGGCTAAAGCGCCCATTCGCATCGATTGCCGCCAGTGGGTGGCTGGGGGTGACTACTACTTGTTTGACCTCAACATGAAGCCCAACATGACCGGAGCGGCCCGGCCGGGCCGCGAAGACCAAGACAGTCTTTCGGCCCTAGCGGCCCGCGCCATCGGCTGGAGCTACCCCGATTTGCTACTTAATATGCTGCGCCAGGCTTGGCCACAGGTGTAGTGGCTTATTCCTTTGACAATGCTGAAGTAGCTAGCTCTTCTCTCAAATCCAACTCGTTTTCGAGCTGGTAAATCACCTCTTCGTCGTACTCGCTGTGCTGGCGCAGGTGCATCAACCGCTGGCGCTGGGCACCTAGCAGCTCTAGCAGCACGGCATTGTAGGTGGCTATTGTTTCATGGCTGGCGGGCGAGTTGTCGGGGTGGGCGGTTAGCTCGTAGTGCTGCTGAAGCAGGTCGAGCAGTTTGTTGGGATGGGTCTGCGCGTCGTAGTGCTGGGCTAGTTCGGCGAGCGATTCGCGGGCCAGCAATTGACGCAGCGCCTGGTGTTGCTCGTGTGCCGGGCGCAGTTGGTCGCGGTCTTCCACGCCGCCCAGCCAACGGATAAGTAGCGGCAGCGTTAGACCCTGGCCCACGAGAGTTACCAGAATGACTACGAACGTAATAAAAATGAGCAAATTGCGAAGTGGGAAAGGCTGGCCTCCCGCCCCTAGCAGCGGGATGGCCAGCGCCGCCGCCAGCGACACCACTCCGCGCATGCCCGCGTAGCCGGCCACCAGCGGCCCGCGCCAGCCGGGGTGGTCGTCGGCCACCGTAATAAACCGCCCCATAAACGTGCTGAATGGCGAGCCCAACAACGTTAGTACCAGCCGCACTATTATTACCACTGCGCTGATGAGCAGGCCATAGCCCACTGCCTGCAAGCGCGAAGTACCATCTAGGCCGGCCACGACTTCGGGCAGCTCCAGGCCAATAAGCATGAACACGGCCCCGTTGAAAACGAAGCCTAGGGTACTCCAAGTGCTGTAGGCCTGCTGCCGGGCAGTGGCCGAGAAAACCGTGTGGCTGTGGTAGGATAAAAAGAGGCCGCCCGTCACCACTGCCAGCACACCCGAGCCGTGGGCCGCCTCAGCCAGTAAATAGAGACTGTAGGGCGCTATCAAGGTGAGCACAGTGGTGAGGTTGGCCGTCGGACAAATCCAGCGATGAATCACGTAGAAGCCCATTGCCACCAGCAGCCCCACGGCCACGCCCACCACCGTCATGAGCAGTAGCCCGCCCGCCGCCTGGTGCCACACAAACCCACCCGACACCACCGCGGCGGCCGCAAACCGAATGACGATAAGCCCGCTGGCGTCGTTTACCAGACTCTCGCCTTCCAAAATGGCGAGGAGCCGCCGGGGTAGTCCCATGCCCTTCATAACGCTGGTAGCCGCTACCGCATCGGGCGGCGACACAATGCCCCCTAGCAAAAAGCCCAGCGCCAGCGTGCAGCCCGGAATAACCGCGTGCGCCACCCAGGCCACGCTAGCCGCCGTGAGCAACACCATCCCAAACGCAAAAAACAGAATAACCCGCCGCCAGCGCCAAAAGTCCTTCCATGATGTAAACCAGGCCGCTTCGTAGAGCAAGGGCGGCAGAAATATCAGGAAAATAATATCGGGACTGATGCGAACGATGGGCAGGCCCGGTACTAAACTCAGCCCTAGGCCACCCAGCACCAGCAAAATGGGGTAGGCTATTCGCAGGCGGCGGCTCAGCCCTACCAGCAGGCAGATAACCAGCGCTAGGCCCAAACAAAGCAGTATGTTGTCGTGCATAAGGTCAAGAAAACAGCTAATCTGACGTGCCGAAAGTAGGCAGGAATAACGTGTACCAGGAACACCCAAGGCTGCACGTTAGTAGCAACCTAGGTGATGTAGCTTGCGGCTTCAAGCCCTTTGCATGTCTCAGCTAGCCCGCCTGCTTCACCTCGCCGATTCGGCCCTGCCCACGGGCTCGTTTGCCTACTCCTACGGGCTAGAGAGCAGCCTCACCTTTGGCTTGCTGCGCACCGAAACTGAATTTCGGGCCTACCTCTATTCATTTCTTCAGCAGGCGGTTGGCTTTGAGTTGCCTTTCCTTACGTCGGCGGCAGTAGTACCCAACGCCGACCTAGGGCCACTCTTATTAGAGTACGACGCCCAGTTGCTCACGCCCGCGCTGCACCGCGCCAGCCTCACGCAGGGCAAAAACTGGCTGAAGCTGCTGAGCACTTTTTATCCCGAGGCGGCCCTAGGTGAGCTGAGTATCGAACTGGCGCGGCAAGCGCTGCCCGCGCACTTCGTGCCGCTATACGGCCTGAGCCTGGGGCGCGTAGGCTTCGCAACCGCTGATATTCAACACGCCTACCTGCACCTGGCCCTACGCGACCAACTGAGCGCGGCCATTCGCCTGGGCTTTATGGGGCCGATGGCGGGGCACTTGCTGCAACACGATTTTTACGGCGTTTTTGAAAATTTGCTAAGCGCGGCCGATATTCGGCCTTACACGGAGGCCACGCGCTGCACCGTGCTGCTCGATGTAGCCCAAATGCTACACGACGACATTTACTCGCGGCTATTTCAGAATTAACTGGTCAAATGGCTGAATAGCTGAACTGTTGCAGGGTTGAATTGTCCTTTGCGCATTTTCCTCAGCAGTCCAGCCATCTAGCCGTTTAACAGTCCAACCATTCATCACATGGCTTTCGTCGATAAACTTGCCTTGCTACTTCACAGTCACAGCCACGAGGTGCTGGAGTCGCCGGGCAGCTTTGCGGAGCGGGAGACGCGCCGGCTGCCTCCCTACCGCAACTTCCGCAAACGGGCATTTACGGTGGGCATTGGGGGGCCGGTAGGCACGGGCAAAACGGCGCTGCTCAAGGCCTTGTGCGAGCGCTTACGCGACGAATACCGCCTAGGGGTGGTTACAAACGATATTTTTACCCGCGAGGACGCCGAGTTTCTTATCCGCGAAAGCGCCCTCACCGCCGACCGCATTGTGGGCGTCGAAACCGGCGGCTGCCCCCACGCCGCCATTCGCGAGGATATCTCGCTTAATATGGACGCGCTGGAGGGCCTGATGCAGAAGTTTGATAATCAAATCGACTACCTATTTGTGGAAAGCGGCGGCGATAACCTGGCCGCGCACTTCAGCCGCGAGCTGGTCGATTACTCGATTTATGTCATTGATGTATCGGGCGGCGACAAAATTCCGCGCAAGGGCGGCCCAGGCATTACACAGGCCGATTTGCTGGTCATTAATAAGATTGACCTGGCCGAAATTATTAAGGCTGACCTAGGCGTAATGGAGCGAGATTCGCGAAGAATGCGCGGCGAAGGACCATTTATTTTTGCCAGAGCCACAGATGGCTTTAACTTAGGCGCAATTATCGACCACATTCACATGGCTAAAGTCCAAGCACTAGCGGCCGTGCGCGAAGACCGACGATAGGGGAAGACCGGCCTCCACCCGGCTTCCCCACGCCAGCCGGCTCGCCCACCCGCCTTCCTTAGCCCGCCTCCACTGCGGGCAATCGCCTCTGGCACGGTTACGGCCGCGCCTCCCCACCCCTCCCCCACCCCCTTTCTCGAATGCCCGCCTTGGGCACTAGTCTGGCCCCACCCCTAGGGGCACCGACTAGCGCCGCGAAGCTGTGGCTACCCACCAGCCACCACGCCTAGGGCGCCGGGGTTGGCGGAAAGGTCTGCGCGGACACTAGCTATTTTGTAACTATCCCCTTTTTAAATATGACCACGCCCACCCTTTACCGGCCCGAGTTTGAGCACGATGCGTGCGGCACGGGTTTTATCACCTACATCGACGGGCGCAAGAGCCACCAGATTGTGGCCGATGCCCTCACCATGCTCGCTAATATGGAGCACCGCGGCGCGTGTGGCTGCGACTCCGACTCGGGCGACGGCGCAGGTGTGCTCATTCAACTGCCGCACTGGTTTTTGCTGGAAGAGTGCGTGAAGCACGGCATTCGGCTGCCCGAGCCGGGCAACTACGGGGTGGGCATGGTTTTTCTGCCTAAGAAAGAAAAGCTGCGCGAGGCCTGCCGCGAAATCATCGCGGCCTCGGCGGCGCGCCTAGGTATTCCGGTGCTGGGCTACCGGCCGGTGCCCGTGCGCACCGAGGGCATTGGGGTCACGGCCTTATCGGCCGAGCCAGTCATTGAGCAATTGTTCCTAGGCCGGCCGGTGGGGCTGGCCACCGAGGCCGACTTCGACCGCAAGCTCTACGTGCTGCGCCGGTTGATTATTAAGAATTTGAACGAGCAGCTGCCGGCCGCGCTCGATGCGTTTTACTTCGCCTCGCTCTCGTGCCGCACCATCGTGTATAAGGGGCAGCTCACCACATTTCAGGTGGGCATGTACTACCCCGACCTCAGCGATGAGCGCGTGACGTCGGCCTTCGGACTGGTGCACTCGCGCTTCTCCACTAACACTATGCCGTCGTGGAAGCTGGCGCAGCCCTTCCGCTACATGGCGCATAATGGCGAGATTAATACGCTACGCGGCAATCTAAACTGGTTCTACGCCGGCCTGCCGACCTACACGTCGCCCTACTTCTCGGCCGAAGAAATGGAGATGCTGCTGCCCGTAATTGACGCGGGCCAGTCGGACTCGGCCTGCCTCGACAACATCGTGGAATTGCTCACGCACTGCGGCCGCTCGCTGCCGCACGTGATGATGATGCTGGTGCCCGAGGCCTGGGACGGCAACGAGCAGATGGACCCGCTCAAGAAGGCGTTCTACGAGTTCCACGCCACCTTTATGGCGCCTTGGGACGGCCCGGCCGCGCTCAATTTCACCGATGGCAACCTAGTGGGCGCCATGCTCGACCGCAACGGCCTGCGCCCGCTACGCTACGCCATCACCAACGATGGCCGCGTGCTGGTGGCCTCTGAGGCGGGCACGCTGCCGCTGGCCCCCGAGAGCATCACCAAGAAAGGCCGTTTACAGCCAGGCAAGATGTTCGTGGTAGATATGGCCGCCGGCCGCATCCTCACCGATGACGAGATAAAGGCACAAGCCGCCGGGCAGCAACCCTATGGCCAGTGGCTCGACAACTACCAGATTCGCCTCGAAGACCTACCCGAGCCGCGCCTCACCTTTACTGACCTAGGGGCCGAGGCCGTGCTGAAATACCAGCAGGCTTTCGGCTACACCCGCGAAGACCTCGAAACCATCATCGCCCCGATGGCCCTGGAAGCCAAGGAACCCATCGGCTCGATGGGCGTGGACGTGCCCCTGGCCGTGCTCTCCGACCAGCCGCAGCACCTGAGCAGCTACTTCAAGCAGTTCTTTGCCCAGGTTACCAACCCGCCCATCGACCCCATCCGCGAGCGGCTGGTGATGAGCTTGGCCACCTTCATCGGCAACAACGGTAACATCCTGGATGAAGACCCGCGCCATTGCCACTGCGTGGCCGCCAAGCAGCCCATTCTCGGCAACCGCGAGCTAGAGAAGCTACGCAGCATCGACACGGGCTCGTTTCAGGCCAAGACCTTGCAGACTTACTTCAAGGCCGACGGCAAGCCGGGCGCGTTGCAGCGCGGCCTGGAGCGCCTGTGCCGCTACGCCCAAGACGCAGTAGATGATGGCTTTGAGGTACTCATTCTGTCTGACCGGGCCATGGACTCGGAGCACGCCCCTATTCCGTCGCTACTAGCGGTGTCGGCGGTGCATCACCACCTCATCAAGCGCGGCTCACGCGGTTCGGTAGGCCTGGTGGTAGAGGCCGGCGATGTGTGGGAGGTGCATCACTTCGCCTGCCTGCTGTCGTTCGGGGCTACTGCTATCAATCCTTACCTGGCGCTGGCTACTATTCAAACTCGCCACGCGGCAGGGCTGCTGGGCGCGAATTTGCCCGCCGAAAAGCTAGCCTACAACTACATCAAGGCGGTGTGCGATGGGCTGTTGAAGATTTTCTCGAAGATGGGTATCTCGACCTTGCAGAGCTACCACGGCGCGCAGGTATTCGAGATTTTGGGTCTCAACCAGAGCGTAGTAGACCAGTATTTCAACGGCGCCGTAACCCGTATTCAGGGTCTAGGGCTGGATGAGATTGCCAAGGAAACGCTCTACAAGCACTTCCACGGCTTCAAGCAGGAAAGCACCGTTGGTCCCGAGTTGCTCGACACGGGCGGCGTGTATCAGTGGCGGCGCAAGGGCGAAGCGCACATGTTTGACCCCGAGACGGTTCACTTGCTGCAACACGCCACCCGCACTGGCAAGTACGACACCTATAAGAAGTACGCCAAGCTGCTCAACGAGCACCCCAATCAGCTGTTCACCATTCGGGGGCTGCTAGGTTTTGCCAAGCATCGGCCCAGCATCGCGCTCGAAGAAGTGGAGCCCATCGAGGGCATCATGAAGCGCTTTGCGACGGGTGCCATGTCGTTTGGCTCGATTTCGCACGAGGCGCACAGCACGCTGGCTATTGCCATGAACCGCATCGGCGGCAAGAGCAATACCGGCGAGGGCGGCGAAGACCCGCTGCGTTACGAGCACATGGCCAACGGCGACTCGATGCGCTCGGCCATCAAGCAGATTGCCTCGGCCCGCTTCGGCGTGACGGCACATTACTTGACCAATGCCGACGAGCTGCAAATCAAGATGGCCCAGGGCGCTAAGCCCGGCGAAGGCGGACAACTACCTGGCCACAAAGTAGATGAGTGGATTGCCAAAGTGCGCCACGCCACGCCCGGTGTGGGCCTGATTTCGCCGCCGCCGCACCACGACATCTACTCCATCGAGGACCTAGCCCAGCTGATTTTCGACCTCAAAAACGCTAACCGCGCCGCTCGCATCAACGTGAAGCTGGTGAGCAAGGCGGGCGTGGGCACCATTGCGGCTGGCGTAGCCAAGGCGCACGCCGACGTGATTCTCATCTCGGGCTACGACGGCGGCACGGGCGCCTCGCCGCTCAGCAGCATCCGGCACGCCGGCCTGCCCTGGGAGCTCGGCCTGGCCGAAGCGCACCAGACGCTGCTGCGCAACCAGCTTCGCAGCCGCGTGGTGCTGCAAGCCGATGGCCAGCTCAAAACCGGCCGCGACCTCGCCGTAGCGGCCCTCCTAGGTGCCGAAGAATTTGGCGTAGCCACGGCGGCGCTCATCGCGGGCGGCTGCATCATGATGCGCAAGTGCCACCTCAATACCTGCCCGGTGGGCGTGGCTACCCAAGACCCCGAATTGCGTAAGTTGTTCAGCGGCAAGCCTGAGCACATTGTCAACCTCTTCCGCTTCCTAGCCGAAGAGCTGCGCGAAATCATGGCCGAGCTGGGCTTCCGCACGCTCAACGAGATGGTGGGCCGCAGCGAATTCTTGAAAGTGAACCCCGAAGCCGGCCACTGGAAAGCCAAGCTCATCGACCTCGACGCCGTGCTGCACCCAGCCCCGAATATTTCGGGTGGCACGCTCTACAACAGCGAAAGCCAAGACCACGGCATCGACGAGGTGCTCGATTGGCAGCTGCTGGCCTATGCCCAGCCGGCGCTAGAGCATCAGAAAGCCGTAACGGCCGAGTTCGACGTGAAGAACACCGACCGCACTATTGGCACTCTGCTCTCCAACGAGATTGCCAAACGCTACCATTCGGCTGGCCTGCCTGCCGATACCATTCGCTATAAGTTTACCGGCTCGGCCGGGCAGAGCTTCGGCGCGTTCTCGGCTAGCGGCCTTACTTTCAAGCTCGAAGGCGAAGCCAACGACTATGTGGGCAAGGGCTTGAGCGGCGCACGCCTAGCGATTTTCCCGCCCACGGCTAGTACGTTCATCCCTGAGAATAACATTCTCATTGGCAACGTGGCGCTCTACGGCGCCACCTCGGGCGAGCTGTATGTGCGCGGCAAGGCCGGCGAGCGCTTTGCGGTGCGCAACTCGGGCGCCACGGCCGTAGTCGAGGGCGTGGGCGACCACGGCTGCGAGTACATGACCGGCGGCCGAGTACTAGTCCTAGGTCGCACGGGCCGCAATTTCGCCGCCGGCATGAGCGGCGGCCTGGCCTGGGTCTACGACCCTGAGGGCCAGTTCCCCGTGAACTGCAACCCCGACATGGTGGCCCTCGAAGGCCTCACCGAAACGGATGAGACCGAGATTCAGACGCTGCTCAAAAACCACCATGAGCTGACTGGCAGCCACCTAGCTAACTTCCTGCTGGGCAATTGGGAGGAGGAAGCCGGGCGCTTCGTGAAGGTATTCCCGCTGGAGTACAAGCGGGTACTAGAGAAGATGGTGAAGGTGGGATAATAGTAATTGACCGCCTCGCAGGCGTCCCATCCCTAGGTTCTATAAACGGGCCTAGGGATGAGAGGCACGCCGCCTGAGCCAGGCCTTGTTGAGTTTTTAATTGGGAAATAACTACTTCGTTTATAATGGGCAATATCACCGGCTTCAAAGAATACCCGCGCACTGCGCCGCCTAAGGCGGCCCCGACCGAGCGCGTGGCGCACTACCAGGAGTTTATCGGCCTCTACCCCGAGCCGGAGCTGCACAAGCAGTCGGCCCGATGTATGAATTGCGGGGTGCCCTTTTGCCACTCGGGCTGCCCGCTAGGCAATATTATCCCAGAGTTTAATGAAGCTGTGTATCAGCAAGATTGGCGGGCCGCTTACGATATTTTATCGGCTACCAACAACTTCCCCGAGTTTACGGGCCGCATCTGCCCCGCGCCCTGTGAGTCGGCGTGCGTGCTGAGCATCCACAGCGCGCCAGTCGCCATCGAGGAAATCGAAAAGCACATCATCGAAATCGCCTTCCAGAAAGGCTACGTGCAGCCCACTGCGCCGGTGCTCAAGACCGGCAAGCAAGTGGCCGTAGTAGGCAGCGGCCCGGCTGGCATGGCCGTGGCGGCGCAGCTCACCGAAGCCGGCCACACGGTTACGGTATTCGAGCGCGACCCGCACCCAGGCGGCCTCATGCGCTACGGCGTGCCCGACTTCAAGCTGGAGAAATGGGTGATTGAGCGCCGCATTAAGCTGCTCGAAGACGCCGGCGTAACCTTCCGCTGTAACGTCGAAATCGGCCGCGACCTGTCGGCCGACGAGCTGCGCCAGGCTTTCGATGCGGTAGTGCTGGCCGGCGGTGCCTCGGCCCCGCGCGAGCTCAACCTGCCCGGCCGCGACCTCAAGGGCATTCACTATGCCATGGAATACCTCACGCAGCAAAACCGCCGCGTGAGCGACACCCCCTTGGACAGCGAGCACATTCTGGCCGATGGCCTCGACGTGGTAGTAATCGGCAGCGGCGACACGGGCTCTGACTGCGTGGGTACCGCCAACCGCCAGCAGGCCAAGTCGGTAGCGCAGTTTGCCATGATGCACCAGCCCGGCGAAGAGCGCCCCGCCCATACGCCCTGGCCGCTGTACCCCACCGTATTCCGCACCAGCAGCTCGCACGAAGAAGGTTGCCAACGCTACTGGGGCGTGAACACTAAGGCCTACCTAGGCGACGAAAACGGCGACGTGCGCGCCTTACTCGTGAGCGATGTAACCTGGGAAACCGACGACATGGGCCGCCGCATCCGCTTCGAGGAAGTACCTGGCTCCGACCGCGAAATCCCATGCCAACTGGTGCTGCTGGCCCTGGGCTTCACGGGGCCGGCCAACGCCAGCCTGCTCGACCAATTTGGGGTAAGCCTCGACGCGCGCGGCAACGTGCACGCCCCCGAAACTACCTACCACACCAGCGTGCCCGGCGTGTTCGCGGCTGGCGACATGCGCCGCGGCCAGTCGCTCATCGTGTGGGCCATTTCGGAAGGCCGCGAGGCCGCTCGGCAGATTGACATGTACTTGATGGGTAAGACCAACTTGCCGAGCAAGAACGCGGTGGGAATGTTTTAACGAGAGGTTTAGAATGAACAGTAAAAGAGAAGCCCCGGAAGCAATTGCTTCCGGGGCTTCTCTTTTATATAAACTACAACTGCACAATATTATACCGGCATGACATCAAGCACAACGCGCTCTGGTCCAACCATAGAAATTTGCCGGTCGCACACCCATTTAGACCCATTCCCTAACCCAGCTAACGTATTGCCTTTTTCTATAACGTCGCCATTTTCAAAAATGTAGTGCGCATAGCCCCAAAGCAGACCACCTATTTCGCTGGGATTGTAATCGATAAAACGAATTTGGAAGTCTGGCAAACCGAATTGGTGGAGCCCAACTGTATCCATAAGCGTTTCGCCTGCTTTGCCATTGCTTATATTATAAAGACGGATATTAACAAGAGTAGATAAGTCTTCGTTTTCTCTACCATCCCAATCTTCAACAAGGGTTGCGGGCTTCAACAATTTCTGAGCTGTAACAGCATAGACTACCTGCGGCTTGGTGGCTTTAGCTACGGCAGCCACGAAATCCATGAATAGCTTGAAGCGGATTTTATAATCGAGGGTCCTGGTCATAAAATCCGTGAGTAGCACCTCATAGTGACAACTACGGGCAGCTACAGTGGCTTCCTTCCAATGCCAGTTTTGTTGAAAAGCCTCTTCCTCAATCTCTGCATGTGCGCTTTTTTCGTCGGGCAAAAAGATGGCGCATTGCGCAGCAACTGTACCATTGGTAAACGGCACCTCAATCTCAGGGAAGAAGAACAAGAGCGATTTACCTTCTTGCGGATGCTCAACGCTTGGATAGTACTTGCGCAACTCAGCTAGCACTACTTGCGAATCGATAACTGGCTTTTCAGTAAACAGCAGCTTTACATTCAGCATCTCTGGCACATTCTCTAGCCGCTCTTCTGGTTCGTTTTTTTCCTCTTTTTTAAACCGGTCAAAGAATCCCATAGCGAGGTAAGGTGTATTGTTTGAAAAGCTAGTGCCGCAATTTTGGCTACAATAGTAGGGAGAAGCTGCGAGCAATTTATGCTGATTATATCACTATCAGATAGCTTTCCAGCTGTTTCTCTATCTGACCCTACCCTGCTGAATAATCCCACTAAGTGCGCCAACCCGCCCGGCGAGTGCAACACCGCTGTTTGCGCCATCGTGTCTTGGGCTACAGCGGAGGCACGCTGGCGCATGTGCTGCTCGTAGTGTGCGATGGCGGCTTGCAAGTCAGGAAACTGTGGACTGGTGAGGCAGTTGCTTAGCTCCAGGGCGTCGAGCATGGCCATGTTCACGCCTTCGCCAGCGTAGGGCGGCATGAGGTGGGCGGCGTCGCCTAGGAGGGTGAGGTTGGGCTGGGCGGGCCAGGTTTGGGTGAGCGGCATGCAGTATTGCGGGCGGGGCACGCAGGCGGCGGGCTTGGTGGCAAATAGCTCTTCCCAAAGGCTGGCCCACCCGGCAAACTCCTGCCGAAACCAAGCTTGCAACTGGGCCGCGCTTTGGAAGCTGAGGCCACTGGCTTGCGCCCAGGTTTCGGGGGCTTTAAACCCGAGGTAGAAGTTTAGGCTGCCGTCGCCTTTGGCGCTTACTACCAGCGTTTTTTCGTTACCTAGGGCAAATAGTTTGCCGCCCTGTAGCAGCTGGCTAATCTGGGGCGCTTGCTGGGCCGCGTCGGGCACGGTGCCTTCCACTATCATAATGCCTGAGTAGAACGGCCGGATGGGCGTCACGAAAGGCCGGATTTTCGAGTTGGCGCCGTCGGCCCCAATCACTAGGTCGGCCGTGGCGGTAGTACCGTTGTGAAAGGCAATTTCCCAGGCTAGCCCAGTCGGCTGCATTGCCGCAAACTGCTGGTCCCAGACCACGGTACCGGGCTGTAGTGAATCAAGTAACAGGTCGCGCAGGGGGCCGCGGTCGATTTCAGGCCGGAAGTGCGCGTCGCCGAAGGTGGCCGTTTGGGCTTCGGCGTGGTCGTCGTGCAAGATGGTGGTGTGCTGGTCGGTCAGGCGCATGTGGTCGGCACGGGGACGGTAGGCAGCCCGAAAGGCATCGAGCAGACCAGCCTGACGCAAGGCAGCTAGACCCGAGTCGTGGTGCAGGTCGAGGGTGCCGCCCTGCACCCGCTCGTGGCGGCTGGCGTCGCGCTCGTACACGTGCACTGCGGCACCGCTTTGCTGAAGAAGGCGGGCCAGCGTAAGGCCGCCGGGACCACCGCCGATAATGACTATTTTCTTACCTAGGAGGAGCATGGCTGAATGCGAGTGAGATTCAGCACAAAACTATTTTTGGGGCAAGGTGGAGAATTGTATAAATCGGTCGTCTTGGTTGCGGGCCAACTCTTTGGGCACTACGCCGGCGTATTTCTTGACTTCCCGAATAAAATGGGCCTGGTCGGTGAAGTTTTGCTCGGGGAAAAGCTTGCCGGCTTTGAGATGCGAGAAGGAGGCGCGAAACCGCAGAATATTGCAGTAGGCCTTGAGCGACAAGCCAAACATTTGTTGGAAATACCGATTGATTTGGCGGCTACTCCAGCCTGCCGCGTCGGCCAGCGCCTCTACCGTAATGGCCCCACCAGAAGCATAGAGCAGGCTGAAGAGCTTGCGCTTGCGCACATCTAATGCGGGCGGCAACCGACCTAGAAGCGCCGCCGACGCCTTGGCGCAAAAACCGTCGAAATCGTCTAAGTCGCCGACCGTTACGCCTAGGTAGTCAGTTGGCAGATAAGTGCCCGTGTGCAACAAAGCAGCGATACGCACCGGCAACAGGTACTCGACCGCCAGCAACTTCCAACTGATAGCCAGCATACGGGCGCGGGGCGGAATCAGGGGAGCACTCGGCCGGCTATCCAGGCCCAGCAGCACTACGTGGTAGGGCTCGGTGGCTGAGTCGGCAAACACCAGGTCGGGCCGGCCATCGGGCACGAGCGCCACGGCTTGGGCGGCATCCGAGTAGTTGGCTAGCATCCAGAAGCTTTCCACAAACTCGGCCAGTTCAGGCGCGGGTTGTGCCGTGCGGTATTCAAGGTCTCGGAAAGCCATCTAGGACGAATTTAGTCCGCTTAGCAACTCCGGCTTGCACGCTAGCGCTAGCCAGAGTTGCCAAGTCGGGGCCGGCCTAGCTAGCCAACCTACTTCCTAGCACCAGCCACCTTCACTGAGCCGTTGCACATATCGCCCTCTGGGATGCCCGTGAGCCACAGCCGAAGCTGCTTAGTGCGGGCTTTGGTGAGCTCTTCGAGGCCATTAGAGTAGCACACGGGGAAGAAGCTACCGTATTCGACGAGCGAGTTGGCGGCGGGGTAGCGGGCTTTCATCTCGGCATCGCGAAACTGAACCCAGAGCTTTTGGGCGGTTTTCAGGCTTTGCAGAAAGGCAGTTTGGGTACGGTATTCTTTAAAAATCTGCTGATAGACGCGGTTTAGCTCTTGGTCGGCCTTGCGGTAGGCAGCATCGGCCTCTTGGTTCATCTGAGCCTGCGACTGACCGAAGCTGCTGATACTAAAGAGGCTGCACGCCAGTAGTAGAAGGAGGATTTTCATGAGTTGCGAAAAGGCACGGAGCTGTTTGATACTCGCGGGCATACGGTAGGCACAGGCATTTTGCTACCTGGCTGGTCCGCCAGCCAGTCCTAGAGCTGCTTGCTTAAAAGCAGCCCGCTGTACGAATAGCCGTTTATGTTCACGCCTTGCAGCGGCGCAAACGAGACACCCTGGCGGGCGGCTACCTTGTGCAGCTGCGGCACCACGATGCCGGCCGTGGCCCCTACAGCGTAGCCCACAATGTTGTCGGACAGGAAATGCTTGCCGGCCTGAATGCGGAAATACGCCACGGCCGCGGGCACGGCTGCGGCCGCCCCCCACACGTAGGGCTGGGCCGGTGAGTCGGGGTTATAATCGTGGAAGACCTTGGCCGCAAAGAAGGTAGCGGCGGCCGTATGCGCCGTGTGACCCGCGAAGAATGAGTTGGTTTGGATGCGGCTGGTGCGCAAATCGCCTCCTTCAGAGCCGTAGAGGAAGGGCCGATAGCGCGGAATATTACTGATGGAGGTAGTAAATAGCGCGTCGGCCGCCAGCACGGTTTGCACGTAGAGCGCCAGCGTTTGGCCGTAGTGGCTGCGAATGGCCGGGTTTAGGGCCAGCAGGCCGGGGGCTATCACCAACGAAGGGTAGCACAGCAGGTCGCTGGCCGTTTGGGCGCGGGCACTATAGTAGCCGGCCGAAAAGCGGTCGAATCTTGGCACGTCTTCCTTGCGCAGCGCGGCCAGCTCGGTGGCATTCAGGCCGCTGCGTTGCATGGAGCGGTAGAGGCCAAAGCCGCTCACGGCCAGCTCGCCGGCAATAATGGGCGCATCTACGGCAAAGCGCGTGTGGTAGGGCGAGGGGGCTTTTTGGGCAGAGGCGGGGACGCTGGCCAACCCTAGGGTGCCAGCAATTACTAACGCGGAGAAGTTCTTCATACAATTAGAAATGAGCCTAAACGCAGCCATTATGGCTAGGGTTATTCCCTAGGTGCTTAGTCTGCCTGCGGCAAGAGTAAGGCGTGGTAATACGCTACAAATTCGCGAAGCAGCGAGTAGATGTCCCGCCACTCAAAATAAGCGGGGCTCGCGCCGCTCACTGCCGTGAAGCCAGCCTGCCGAAACAGCAATTTGGTGCGGCTGATGTGGTAGAACTGCGACACAACTAACACGCTCCGAATGGGCTGCGCAGCCCGCAGGCGGGTCGTGTTGCGCACGGTTTGCTGAGTAGTATTACCGGCATTGTCCACGATAATAACAGAATCGGGCACTCCGTGAGCGCGCAGGTAGTCGCGCATTTTGGTGCCCTCATAAAATCCCTCCTTGCCCAGCCCGCCGCTCACTAGCAATTGCCGCACGTAGCCACTGCGGTAGAGCGCCAGCCCGCACGCCAAGCGTTGGGTTAGCCGCTGCGACAGCGTACCATCCTCATTGACCTTATTGCCCAAAACCACACCTAGGTCGGCCCGCTGCTGGTCATCGCGCAGGCCATCCCAAGTGATGACCAGCGTATGCACCAGCACCCAGGCCGCCAGCAGACCCAGGCCATATTTTATTTTTCTGAGCCAGGAAGGACGATAATGCATAGCAGTCTAATACTTGCGTTGCAAGGCATTGAATCCTAGCAGCTCCGCCCCCGCCAGCGCTGTTGACACAGCTTGGTATAGTGGCTCCAAATCGAGGCGCGACATACCTAGGGCGCGCACTAGCAGCACATTATCGCGGGCCTGGGTCACGGCTACTACGTAGGGCCGGCCGGCCAGTGTGGCGTGCAAGTCCGTTTGGCCGGGCGGCGGCAGCTGGCGTAGCGCGGCAGCCAGCCGCTGAAACTGCGCGCCGGCGGGCGGCCCCACCAAGTAGAGTGACAGCGCCGAATGATACGGCCCAAACGTGGCCTGCGAAGTAGCCAAGTGCTCCTCAGGCAGCAGGGCGAAGCGGTCGAGCAGCGTGAGGCGGCCGGCTACCGTCACGCGCAGCTCGGTATTGAAAGAGGTGAAGGCAAATTTCTCGCCTAGGTCGGTGCGGCCGGCGTGGGTCCAGTCAGCCAGCAGTAGGGTAGCGCTTTCGTGCAGGTGCCAGTGCTGGGCCTGGTGATAGCGGCTATCCGCTTGGGGCACTAGCGGGTCGGGCAGCACCACGGCCAGGGCGTCTTCGGCTACGTAGCCTTCGGTAAGCTGCTCGGCGTGGCGGCCGTCGATGCTCTTGAAAATACGCGTGTTGGCCTGGGTGCTGAGCAGCAGGCGGCTGCTAGCCTCGCAGCGCACGCGCAGCCGGATGCTGTCGCCGGCCAGCAGGCCGCCGCCGTAGCTAGCCAGCACAGCGTGGCAGGCGGGGCCGGCCGGGGCGGCGGGGTTGATAATCTTGAGAGGCTGGAGGCTGCGGCTGGCCACCAGGCGCGACTGGCCGCGCACCTGGGCCACGGTGAGCGCGCTCCACGGGGTGGCGTTGTCGGGCATTGGGGTAGCAAGGTAGCGCGGACTTTTAGTCCGCGAATACTTCCGCTAATACTCGCGGGCTAAAAGCCCGTGCTACGGCCCGGCCGCCAACCTCGCGGCCCGAATACTAGTTATACGGCCACCTATTCTTATCATTTCTCATGGAAAACCTAACCGGAAAAACTGCCCTCGTAACGGGCGCAGGCAAAGGCATCGGCAAAGCCGTAGCTGTGGCCCTGGCCAAAGAAGGCGTAAACGTGGGCCTGCTGGCCCGCTCTACCAATCAGCTAGAAGAAGTGGCTGCTGAACTGCGTGCCCTAGGTGTGAAAGCCGCCGTAGCCTCGGCCGACGTGGCCGACGAAGCCGCCGTAACCGCTGCTGTGGCACAGCTCAAAGCCGAGCTAGGCCCAGCCGATATTCTCATCAACAACGCGGGCATCGGCACGTTTGCCAAGTTCCTGGAGATGCCCTCGGCCGAATGGGAGCGCATTATCCGCGTCAATCTGCTGGGCGTGTACTACGTGACCCGCGCTGTATTGCCCGACATGCTGGCCAAACAAAGCGGCGACATCATCAACGTGGCTTCTACTTCGGGGCAACGCGCCTCGGCGGGCAGCAGCGCCTACAGCGCGTCTAAATTCGCCCTCATGGGCCTCACCGAAGCGCTGATGCAGGAAGTGCGCAAGAGCAATATCCGGGTGTCGGCCCTCACGCCGAGCACGGTCGCTACCGAATTGGCCATCAACAACAACCTCACCGACGGCAACCCCGACAAGGTGATGCAGCCCGAAGACCTGGCCGAGTTTATGATTGCGCAGCTCAAGCTGAACCGCCGCATTTTCATTAAGGAAGCGGGCATGTGGTCGACTAACCCATAGCGAGTAAGCACGCGCGAAGACGGTTGTCCTTGCGAGCGCAGCGAAGTAATTATAGCAGGACGGGCTGCCTAGGCTCCGTCAGGGTATGATTGCCTCGCTACGCTCGCAAGGACAACCGTTTTTCTTTTTACCCTGTCGGATGCCCTTCTTGTGCAATCCGCTCCAAATCGGCATCGTACTGGCGCACGCCAGTACCCTACCCTATGCCGCGACTGCTACTCTTCCTGTTTTTCTGCGGAATATTTTCTACCGCCCAGGCGCAGCAGCGCCTCGCGGCGGCTCGGCAAAGCAGCTACCTCACCAAGGTTTTTCGCCTCACCGAAGCCCAGACGCGGCACCTCTACGAGCACGGCCTAGGTGCTGCCCGGCCCGATTTTTTTGCGGTACCCGTCGATTCGTTTCCCACCGACAGCTTGCGGCCCCGGCGGCTGCCGCTGGGCTACTACCTGGTGGCCCACACCGAGGGCGCGCAACTAGTGTACTGGCTGCGCACCGAAACCAACCGCACCGTGGAGGTGCTCAGCAACCAAATAGACCTGGCGCTGGTGGTGCGCGACTCGCTGGGCCGCCTGCTGCCAGGGGCGCAGGTGCGGCTGGGCCGACGCCCGGTGCCCTTCGATGCTGCTACCGGCACCTACCGCCAGGCGCGGCGCGGCCACGCGGGCCTGCTGGCCGTGTGCTACGGCGGGCGCACTACGTTTCACGCGCTGGAGCAGCCTCGGCAAGGGCTGTATTCGCTGGGCGGCCGGGTGTGGCGGCGAGTGGTATTTGGCTGGCCGCTGGGCTATGCCGCGAGGCCGCTGTACCAGCTGGGGCGCGACCTAGGGCACGCATCGAACACCACTACGGGTTTGGTGGGACTACTGCGCTCGCCCTTCGATGAAGACGTACGCGACGAGCGCCAGCGCACGCGGCAGTACCAACGCAAGCAGCGCTGGGTTAGCTATTTGGTACTGAGCCAGCCACGCTACCGGCCCACCGCCGACACCCTGCGCCTAAAAGCGCGGGTGCTGCGCCGCAGCAGTGGCCACCCCTACCGGGGGCCGCTTACGCTGTGGCTGTCGGGCCGGGGCGACGACAAACGAATAGCCAAGCTGCGCCCGGTGCGCCCCGGCTCTTACGAGTACGTGCTGCCGCTGGCCGATACGCTGGGGCTGCGGGCTGATTCTTACGCCTCCCTCGAGTTGAAAGACGCGCGCGGCACCGAGCTGGCTAGCGGCGACTTTCAGGTGGAGGATTATGAGCTTGATAATGCGCATTACACCTTGCGCGTAGCCGAAAAAACCCAGCGCCACGGCCAGCCGCAGGCCGTGTACCTGCGCGGCACCGATGCCAACGAGCTTCCCCTGCTTGAGGCGCGGGTGCGGCTGGCCGTAGTGCCGCAGCGCGAGCCGGGGGCGCTACCTAGGCAACAGGTTTTCATAGCCGATACGCTCTGGACGCACACCCAGGCCCTCGACCCGGTGGGCGAAACCCGCATCAACCTGCCGCCCGGCATTTTCCCCGACGTGGATTTTAGCTACGCGGTGCAGGCCACCTTCCTCACCGCCGACAACGAGCGCCACCTCGAAACCGCTGCCGTAGCCTACCAGCGCGACCCCGGCCGGCTGCTCCTCACGCTCAGCGCCGACTCGGTGCGCCTGAGCTACGACTCGCTGGGCGTGGCGCGGCCCCACCGCGCCACGCTACACCTAGGTGGCCGCGAGGAGCCTGGCCGGGCCGCCACCCCAGCCCACGCCGTGCAATTACCGCTCAGTGTGCCGGTCGATTTTCTTGCCGCTACCTACCGCCTTACCGATGCGGCGGGCCGCTCGGCCAGCCTCGACCTCGACGCTGGCAACGCCAACCTTAGCCTACGCTCGGACCGCACCGCCGACTCGGTAGTGCTAGCCGTGAACAACCCGCACCAAGTGCCGTTCTGGTACTTCGTATACCGGGGAAATGCGCTGCGCTACCGAGGCTACGGGTCGGCGTACCAATTAAAAATCAAGGATAAAAGCGCGGTGGCTTGGCACGTATCGATGCACTATCGCTGGGGCGCGGCCCTGCGCGTGGCCGAATACACAGTGGGCGCGCCGCCCCGCCAGCTGCTGGTAGCCACCGACCAGCCCGCCGTGGCCTACCCCGGCCAGAAAATCAAGCTTGGCTTCACCGTCACCGACGAGCGCGGGCGGCCCGTGCCCGATGCCGACCTCACGGCCTACGCCTACAACCATAAGTTTGGCGCGCCGACCCTGCCGGCCGTGCCCGCGCTGGCGCGGCCGGTGGTGGGGCGGGCGGCCCGGCGGCGCTTCAAGCTGGGCGCAGCGTTCGACCAACGTGCGGCGGCCCATCAGCCGCTGCCGTGGGCGCGCTGGCGCACGCAGTTGGGGCTCGATTCGCTGCAATTTTACCGCTTCCTATATCCGGCAAGCGGCGCGTTTCAGGAGTATCGGCCCGCGCCGGGTGGGCTCACGCAGGTAGCGCCGTTCGTGGTCGACTCGGGGCGGGTGCTGGCCCCCATTGCGGTGTACATCGATGGGCAGCCGGCTTACATCCACGACGTGAACGAGCACGACCCGTACACGATGGTGGCCGACAGCGGCCGCCACACGCTGAGCCTGCGCCTGCCCGGTCAGCTCATTACCCTGCGCAAGGTGTACCTGCGCCCGCAGCACAAACTCACGCTGAGCGTAGACCTCCACCACCCTAGCCCCGAGCTGACAGTGGAAAGGCGCCCGTACCTGCTCACACCCGCCGAGCAGCTCACACTGAGTCGTACTATTTTGTTGGTCGATGAGCCCCGCAACGCCGCCTTTACCGCACTGCGGCAGGGCCGGCTGCTGCGGGTGCTGCCAGGCTACAGCTACGGGCTGGGTCGCCACCAGGCCGGCCCCTTCCGGCCCGATTCACTATTGCTACGCCACGCGAATGGGCTGCGCCTCAAATTTTTATTCGAACCGCTGTTTGCCTATACGCCGCAACCCAAGCTGTTAAAAATGGTGGCCGTGCCACCGGCTCGCTTTGGCCGGCTCGATGGGTCGGGCCTACGGGCTGCGCTGCCACTAGCCGATTTTGCCCTCACCGAGGCCGACATTCGGTCTCAGCTCTACCCCGCTCCGTTCGAGCCCGAACCCGAGCTCGACGAGCCTACCCGTACGCTGCCCGGCCAGGGCCGCCTAGCCCTGCGCCTGCCGCCGCGCCTCGATACGGCCCGATACCCGCTACCCACGCTGCGCTACGTGCTGCTCACGCGCCCCGACCAGCCCAAGTACCTGCGCCTGAGCCGGCAGGGGCAGCTACCCGCCCTGGCCCCCGGCCGCTACCGAGTAGCCGTGCTGCTCAGCGACAGCACCTGCCTGGCACCTAGGGAGCTGGCCCGTGTGCAAGCCAACGGCCAACTGTATTTCCAACTGCGCTGGGCCGACCGGCAGCCAGCCGGGGCACTTAGCCGCCGCATTGGGCGGCTGGTGCGGGCGCGCTACTTCCGCGTGACGCAGGAGCCGGCTGCGACGCCGCCCGCTCGGCCGGTGCCCGCACCGCAGCTACTTCCTAGGCGGTCGGGGCCGCCCCAGCCTAACTGGCGCACGTTGCGCGGGCAGGTGCTGGATGCTGAGACCGAAGAGGGCTTGGCAGGGGTAACGATTCTGGTGAAGGGCACAACCCTCGGTACTGTTACTGCTATCGATGGCAGTTTCATGCTGCGCATACCACCAGGCAGCCTTACGTTACTCGCCGCTTATGTTGGCTATACATCTGAAGAACAGGACATCACCACTACTAATGAAATCTATTTCAAGCTGGGCATAAGTAACTCGGCTCTAAATTCGGCGCTGCACGAAGTGGTAGTAGTGGGCTACGGAACACAAATGCGGAGTAATCTATCCGCATCAATAGCCACGGTATCAGGTCTAAGTGGGCGGGTAGCCGGTGTGAGCATTAGTTCCAGCAACGGCTATGTCCACAGTGGTATTAGGATTCGCGGTAGTAGCTCTCTGTCTGGCAATAATCAATCGTTGCTCGTGGTCAATGGCCAAGTGTACAGCGGCAGCCTCGCTGATATTTCGCCCGATAATATCACCAACGTAACAGTGCTGAAGGGCACCGAAGCCACGGCCCTCTACGGCTCCCAGGCCGCCAGCGGCGTGCTCATTATCAGCACCACGGGTAGCCCTAACCTAGGCAAGCTTAAGCTGCTACCCACCCCGGCCCCGCCCACCCTGCCCGACGTGCCCACCGGCGACCCGCGCCTGGCATTGCGGCGCCGCTTCCGCGACTACGCTTGGTGGCGGCCCACCCTCGTCACCGACGCGCAAGGCCGCGCCACTACCGACGTGGTACTGCCCGACGACGTAACCAGCTGGGACACCTTCGTGATTGGCTCGGACGGGCACCGGCGCACGGGCGCGGCTACCGGGCGGCTGCGCTCGTTTAAGGGCCTGCTGGCCGAGCTGGCCGGGCCGCGCTTTCTGGTGGCCGGCGACCGGGCGCAGGTGCTGGGCAAGGTTTTGAACTACCACCCCGACACGGCGCAGGTGACTACCACCTTTAAGATAGGCACGCAAACCGTGCGCAGCCAGGCGCGGCGCGTGGGTACCTCGGTCGTTGATACGCTGACGGTGGCCGCCCCGGCCACCGGGGCCGATTCGGTGCAGGTTACGTTTAGCCTCGCGCAGCCCTCGGGCTACGCCGATGGCGAGCAGCGCAGCTTCCCGGTGCTGCCGGCCGGCACCCGCGAGCACCTGGGCACCTTCGCGGCCATCATGGCCCCCGACACTACCCTGACGCTTCCCCTAAATCCCACCCTAGGGGAGGTCGCGGTGCATCTCGAAAGCGACGCGCTGCCCACGCTGCTGGCCGAGATTCGGCACGTGCAGGAGTACGCCTACCTCTGCCACGAGCAGCTGGCCTCCAAGCTGCTGGCGCTGCTGCTAGAGCAGCGCATTCGGGCGGCGCGGGGCGAAGAATTTAGGGGGCAGCGAGCGGTGCAGGCGCTCATTCGCAAGCTGCAGCAGGGCCGGCCGCAGCCCGAGGCGCTGTGGGGTACCTGGCCGGGGGCCGCGCCCAGCGTCTGGGTGTCGGCCCACGCGCTGGAGGCCCTGCTAGCCGCCGAAAAAGCGGGTTTCAAAATCGACCTCGACAAGCCGCAGCTGCAAGCCCGCCTGCTGCGCGAGCTGGATGAGCGCCTAGGTGCCCCCACCCCACCGGTAGTGCTGGCTGCCCAACGGCGCGGCACCGCTGCGCTTCCCACCCCGCCTAACCCCGACGCCGACGAAGCCCTGCGCCTACTGCGCTTGCTGCACCAGCTCGGCACTGCCACCGACTACCGCACCTACCTCGATCGCCTCGACCGTGCTCAGCCCGGCCGCCGCGCCCTCGACCGCTACCTGGCCAGCGTAGAACTGCGCCAGCAGTTGGGCCTGCCCTACCAGCTCGACAGCCTGCGGCGCTACCGGCTGCGCACTGAGCTGGGCGGTGCCTTCTATGCCGATACGGCGGGCCGCAACACCTACTACCGCTACCTGCTGCCCGACCGCGTGGGCACTACTCTGCTGGCCTACCGCGTACTACGCACCCAAGGCGGTCACGCCGCCGAGCTAGCGCGACTGCGCACGTTTTTGCTAGGCCTCCGGGGCGGTAGCTACTGGGGCAGCACCTACGAGGCCGCTCAGATACTGGCCACCATCGGCCCCGACTTGCTAGGTCCTGGTGGGCAAGCGGCCACGGCTCAAGTGCGCCTGGAAAGTGCGCCGGCCGCCGAGGCGGCGGGCACCATCAGCAAGTTTCCTTTCACCTTGAAGCTACCCGCTACCGGCGCACTTACCCTACACAAAACCGGCACCCTGCTCGTGTACGCCACCGCCTATCAAACTCGCTGGAATCCCGCACCCACGCCCGCTGCCAAGCCCTTCACCGTAACTACTACCCTAGGTGGCCAAACTGGCCACCGTATTAGCCTACGCGCCGGCCAGCCCGCCGAACTTGTTGTGACCGTGGATGTGAAAGCGGAGGCGCGCTACGTGCTGCTCGAAGTGCCTGTTCCGGCGGGCTGCTCATACGGCCCCAACCCAGCGCGCCACCCACTCGAAACCCACCGCGAAAAGTTGCGTCATCAGACCGGCATTTTTATTGACCGGCTGCCGGTGGGGCGGCATACTTTCCGGGTGGCGCTGCAGCCACGCTACCGCGGGCAATACATCCTTAATCCCGCCCGCGCCGAGTTGGTGTACTTCCCCACCAAGTTTGGCCGCACGGGCAGCAAGCAGGTGGGCATTCAGTGAGCCGTAACCCCTGCCCTAACCTTAAGTAACCCGAACCATTGGTTAAGCGCTATAGGCAGGCTAAGCGAGAAAATAGCCCGTTCACCGCCCGTTTTGGATTATTCACCTAAAAAGCCGACAGGCCGAAAAACGCCCCAATAGTTTTGCGTCAGCTAAGTGCAATTCGCCATCGGTGGCGACCTCAAACCCAGCCCCGCCATGCTGTCCGCCATGCGTTATTCGTCCGTTGCTGCCCCGGCCCCCGTTGCGGCTCTTCGCTGCCTTGTCGTCGATAGCGACCCCGGAGCGGCGGCCGCTTTGGCGGCCTGCGTGCAGCAGGCGCCGTTTCTTACCCTGGTGGCCAGCTGCACCAGCCCGGCGCAGGCGCTGGCCTACCTGCGTACACAGCCCGTCGATGTGCTGTTTTTGCCCATCGAGCTGCCCCTGCTAGAGGGCTTGCGGCTGCTGCGCCCGGCAGGCCAGGGGCCAGCCGTGGTGCTCACCTCTACCTACCCCGACTACAACCTGCAGAGCTATGGCACCTACGGGGTGGTCGACTACCTGCTGAAGCCCTTTTGCCCGACGCGCTTTCGGCAAGTGGCGGGCCGCCTGCACACCCAGCGCCCAGCCGCTGCCCCGGCCCTCGCGGGCGGCCTGCACACCCAGCCCCGCCCCGATGGCCTGTACTTGTGGGTAGATAAGCAACTGGTGCAGCTACGCCTGTCTGAAGTGCTGTATGTAGAGGACCTAGGCGGCCGCACGCGCATCAAAACCCTGCACTACGAGCTAGTTACCGAAGAGCCTTTTGCCGCGCTGGCCGACCAGCTGCCCGAGCCACAGTTTCTGCGCATCAACGCCACCTGTACCGTGGCCCTGGGCCACACTACGGCCGTAGTTGGCAATGCCCTGGCCGTGGCGGGCCGGCGCCTGCCTCTAGGGGCAGCCTTGCAAGACGAAGTACTGGCCCGCGTGTTTCAAACCAGCCTGTAAGCTTACTAACATAGGTGTGCTTTGCTACGCAGTGGCAGAAATGAGTTTACTCGGCCTTAGCAACTGCTTTAGCGGTACTATTCAGCTTAAAAACTGCACACTGCTCAGATAATATCTGGCGGGCGGCTTTTGGTCATAACCAGCCCGTTTTTCTTACGTTTGAGGCGTACCTACTTCTATTGGTCCACCTTATTCTGTTATGAAAAAGTCGTTACTTGGCTTGGCGGCGCTCGCCGCGCTGGCTGCCTGCCGCGAGTCGAACACAAGCGTGAAGAGCGCTCCTTCGGCCGAGCCCATCGCGGCCACCAAAACGCTGTGCTACGATACCACCTACGCTACCCCGGCGCAGCAGCCCCGCACCTATTCTTACACCACCGATATTGTGGTGGGCACTGGCAAAACCGTAACCGTACCGGTGCAGATTGACTGGACTACCGTGGCCGACGGCGGCTGCCCGCAGGTGGCCTCGGTGCGCGTGTATCAGCTCGGCGCGGCCGACTTGAGCACCAATGTCATTGTCAAAACGCTGCGCGATGCTGCCTGCAAGCCCGGCCCGCTCCCCAATAGCGCGCAGCGCGCCGCTACCGGCGCCGTGTACGTAAATCTGACCTGCCAAGCCAAAGCTGTGCGGGCCTTCAGCAACTTCCGCTTTATGCTTAACGGCCTGGGCTACCACGACTCGCTGGAGCCAACTCTAACGCCCACTACCACCTCGGCACGCTAGCTGCCGAGCTTGGGTTTTCTTACAGCAAGTCCTGGCCACTGGCCGGGACTTTTTTTATGGCTAGGCTTCAGCTTATGCGCCATCCCTGGCTTTCGCTTGGCCGTAGGCGTACCTGGCACCTAGGCCGCTTTACCAGCCTGGTTCATCCTATCAGCTTTCCTATTCCTCATGTCCCGCTTATCTCGTTTCTTTTATCAGAATGGCTTATTACTTGTCACGTTTGGGCTCATTGCGAGCGCGCTGCTTGGCCAGGTGCTTACGGGCTGGCACGACAACAACGATGACTTGCAGCAAATGGGGCTAGTCCCCCTCACCCTAGGCCAATACTTGCACTCGGGTCACTTACTCGAAGCCACATTTGAGAATTGGGAAAGCGAGTTTCTGCAGATGGGCGTGTACGTGGTGCTTACCATCTGGCTGCGCCAAAAAGGCTCGCCCGAATCTAAAAAGCTTGACGAGCCCGAGGAGGTAGACCAGCAGCCCGACCCCGCCAAGCCCGGCGCGCCCTGGCCAGTGCGCCGGGGCGGTGTGTGGCTGCTCCTCTACCGGCACTCGCTGAGCCTAGCGTTGTTTGGGTTGTTTTTTGGGGCCTTCTACCTGCACGCCCGCGGCGGAGCCACGGTCTACAACATCGAACAAGCCCACGAAGGCAAGCCCCTCGTCACGGTGTGGGGCTACTTGCACACGGCCCGCTTCTGGTTCGAGTCGTTTCAGAACTGGCAAAGCGAGTTTGTTTCAATCTTCTCGCTGGTGGGCTTGTCGATTTTCCTGCGCCAGCAGGCCTCGCCTCAGTCCAAGCCAGTAGATGCTCCTACCACCGAAACCGGCAAGTAGCCCACCTAGGGGCTTGCTGATAAGGCCCTAGGCCGGCAGTGCGGGTAGCTCCAGGTAAAACGTAGTGCCTTGCCCTTCGGTGCTCTCAAACCAAATACGCCCTTGGTGCAGGTCCACAATCGTTTTTATCACCGACATGCCCAGCCCTGTACTGCGCTCGCCACGCAGCCCGGGCCGCCGCGCTTTGGTAAACTTCTCAAATAATACTCCCTGCAAGTCCGCAGGAATCCCGACGCCGTTATCTGCCACTTGCAATAAGGCATGCTCCCCCCGGCGCTCAATACTCACCATTAATTGCCCGCCGTCGGGCGTAAACTTTATAGCATTAGAAATCAAGTTGTTGACAACCTGCTGCAGCTTATTAATGTCGAAGCTGACGTAAATGGGCTCCTCGCTAGCCACAAAGCCGAAGTTCAGGTGCATATGCTGTTCTGAGTGCTGATACTCCTCCATCAAGGTGCGCAGCCACACCACTAGGTCGGCCCGGTCGAAGCGCATCTCCACGTTAGACGATTCTAGAAACTCGTTATCTACAAAGTCCCGAATCAGGTTTATGCCTTGCGTGCACGTGCGCTGCATCAGGTGCAGTACCTCCTGCACTTTGTCGTCAGGCGTAGGCAGCTCCCATGTGAGGTGCTCGGTTAGCTGCTGCAGCAAAACCAAAGGGGCAGCTAAGTCGTGCGACAATATTTCGAGCGTCGCATTCTTCTTCGAGTTAAACTTTTCCCCGTTAATCAGCACTTCCTTTTCGCGCGTGGTGTCCCGCGCCGATCCCACCAAGTAATGAGCACCAGTGGGCAGTTGCCGCCGGCACACGCTCACCTGCATCCACTGAGGCCCTTGGTTACTTCTGCTGAGGCGTATCTCCACGTCCTGCACTAGCTCCTCGAGCGCGGCCTGCGCCACGCATTGTTGCAAAAACTGCCAGTCGTCAGCGTGCACCCGTGTCAGCAAGTAAGGCAAATCGTCGTTGATATGCTCGCCGGGGTCACCAATGATACGCTCGTAGGCAGCGCTCACGTATACTACCCGCTGCGCGCCTAGGTCGTAAGCGAAATATATCTCATTGCGATGCTCGAACAGCGGCCGGAGTAGGTCTAGGTATTCAGACATACGCGAAGGTACCTAGCGTTAAGCTTACCCCCTATACTTCGTATCTCCTAGTCTGTGTGTCTATCATCGCAGCATACCAAGTACTGCATCCTGCGCTTGCTAGAGCCCCTTTGCCGCACCACCTAGGGGCCGCAGGGTTTTGTTGGCATGCACAGGATGCACGAAGACTATGACCTTAATTGAGCGATACCGACGCTTGGTCAAACAGCTTGGTTAAGTACAACGGCTCTCCAACCACAACGGGTACGCTGGTAAGCTCTCGCTCAGTTGCCTTAACTGCTGCTTCGATTACTTCCGCTTCGCTGGCCTCTATAATAGCATAAGCCACTATCTCAGCTACAGTAAGTGGCTCCGTTAAATTGGATGGCCGAGAATAAATTATAAAATCGAACACCTCATATAAATCCGGCAATACCCCGTCATTATCCTTTACAACAACATCGAACGCATCTTTGTAGCACGAATATTCCATATATAATACAATAATTAACTTATCAACAACATCGCAAATTTAAGCTATCAAAAAACGTAAAAGCAAAGCGTTTTTGCATTTTTTTTATTTATCTGGTTTTAATCACAGGGTATATCGCCTGCGTACCAATTTTAGCTTCCTGCTTCTGGCTGACCCGGCTTTCAGGGGCTTCATAATTGCCTACTACGTTCTCGCTATTGAGGCTGCCAACTGAGAAAGCTCCACTCTGCCTAACCATTACATAATGGAGCTTACTAGCTAATAACCATACTCTTATTACTGCACCTATTACTATTCACGAACTCAAAAGTCAGCTATAAGGCACGCAAGAAGTACCACAGCTGTCCTAGAAGCCAGAATATTAGCCGATATACCCATAAGCTGATAACCGCCAGCGTAATAAGCATGAGCAGATAAAGTGCATTATCGCTACTGTGGCGGTTAAACATAGATATCGTTGTCGTAGATTCCTGCTATATAAGCAAGCCAATTATCATCCACCACTAAAGCTGGTACTCGGAAGCTACTTATTTGGACAAATCTAATGCAAGTAGTGCATCTATAACAACCCGCTCTAAACGTTAGTCAGTTGAGCAACGCGAACTATTTACCCGCTAAACGAATCCATTTTATCCTACTAGAGTCAGCCACTCTACTACTCTAAATATCCAATAACTTGATATCCAATAATAAATGTACACTTTTGGCGCTTCTGCGCTATCTCGCATCCGTAAGCGCTCGTTATTAACTAGTGGTCCTGCTACTTTCTATATCCACCCTGTATTGGGCCGTAGAGGATACCAAGAGAAGAGCGTATCCTTAGCGTGTGACAATCACGTGGGTAAAATCGGCTCCCAGCCACGCACGTTCTCGCACCGACGCTACTGTAGCGGCTGGAACAGGACCCGCCTTATTAGGCAACAACCCGGCTTGGTATTCGAGCTGATAGTTTACCGCTGGCAGGTAATTAGGGGGGGGTGGCTGAGTGGTCATCAAGTTATTCTACGCACATGACCGGCTTCTGGGTTACTTAAAGTAGTAAGGGTGCAGTGTAAAGACTTTTTCATTTTTATTAAGCACCGCTAATCAACACGTTTGTCAGCTAAAAACTGCAAGGCTATTAGCTTGATTCTCGTCAGGCTCAGGCTTAGTATTGTCTCACTAACAGTTGTTAGCAACAGTGGTATCACAGTTGGCTATGAAATGGTGTATAAACATGAAACGTTACCATCTCAAGCGCATCAGCCATAAGCTACTACCTCATAAAACAATGACTATTTTTTTTACAACCTTCTGAATGCCTTAACTATATAATAATAAATAAAACAGGATATTATATTAAGCAAACTATCATACTAATCATCTAGGTGGTATTTCTTCCCTATCTACCCATAGTATCCAAGCAAGTCTACCAACGACACAACTCTTGCCTTAATACTAATCAGATTTCCCTCAGATAGTGAACCGGCGTTTAAAATCTACCGTTAGCAGGGTATGTAATCCCACCCCGCTCTCTTATGAAACGCTCGGCTCATCCTCTCGTTCATCAATCCACTGCTCCACTCGAAGCCCCAGGCTTATCTTTTGGTGTTCTCCGTACTGCATTCGTTGGTGTTCTCTTCGTGTTGATTCTACTAGTAGGGCTGTTCTTTTTTTTACGCGCCCGGGCTCCTCATGAGCCGGCCTTAGCCACCCCCAAAGCCGCACAGGCGCCATTACTACGCATAGCAGCAGTATCGGCCGCTACCCTTTAATTTATATGGCCTACTGGCTACAGTGTTGTCTTTATACCCTGTTAAGGCTTTGGGTTTTCACAAGCACGATATAGTCGATAAATACAAGGCAATTTTGAATTGATTCAACAAAGTATTTTAATTATATATACAGCATTCTCTTAAGTTCAACGTTATCTATAGCGGCCCCTTTTGCGCGATGCAAAAGGGGCCGCTGCCATAATATTCTGGCAGACAGATAAGCAGAGCTAAGCGATGCCATCTTATTTCATTTGAAACGCCCATGCTTAGCCGAATTGGCTACTTTAGAGATGCAGTTGTAAGAAGGGATAAGATTATCCACCAGCTAGACAATTTACAAGGTAACGTGGCCATAAATCATTATTTAACAAAAAGCATATATAAAAAACAACAGCGTGCGCATACTACTTAAAACCTCCTCATATGCTTAATTTATTCGATTGTTTATTAATATCTTATTATCTAATCTTGTTACTATTATGCTACATACGCAGACCCATTAGTTCTGAGATGTTAGCACTATTAAGTCACTTTTCTTAAAAATTTGTTTTTATTTTCCCATCCTATTACTTGAAATTATTCAATTACGGGTTAACTTTCTGCCTGTATAATACGGATTAGTAGCTCCGTATTTAGCTCTTCTTTTCATTCCCACCACGCTTCGAAGTATGTTCACCAGTTTATTAGTTACCCTACTTTGGGTAATCGGCGGCTTGGCAATCTACTGCTATTTAGCCATTTGGGTTTTCGTCCTATTCATTCTTGCTTCTATTGTCAGCTTCTTTGCTTTCGCACTAGTGCAACATAGCACTCTCTCCCAAGAGCCGCTAGAGTAACAGCGTGGCTATAACTACGGTACGAGATGGCTGTTGCACAACAGTCAACGTTGCGGCTATTGAGTTAGTCGCTTAATATTGCAGATACCAAGTACTAGCGCCTTGCCTACTCGCGTACAGGGAAGGCGCCATCTGCATATGCGCTATGAAAGACATCAACGCCTTTCTTTATGGCAAAGTGGTTGCCCGTAAAATGAAGGCAATCGAAAACTCCATGCAAGTGCTAGCCGAAAAGCATCAGGATTATTTTGCTAGCCAGAGGTCTAGGTACGCCGCAGAAGGTGAGCACCGCTCCGCCACGCTGGCCGAGTATGTACAGCCACAGTGGGTTAATCTGCAACCTGTACTTTGGGTAGACCCCGCCTTGCCTGCCGACATTGCGGCCGAGTGCACTGCCTATTTTAAGATAGCTATCAACTAAGGAAGTTCGCTATTCTAAAATAGTAATCGGTGTGAGTGAAGGTTACTACACAAGGCACATGCTTTTATTTTGCCGTGGCAGTCGAGCCGCTACTACCCTTCCAAGAAAGTCGCGCAAATACGTCGTGAGGCAGCAATAACGCGCCATAGAGCATATCAGTACGCTGCTGCGGCTTGGTGCGCCAATAGCCTGTTAGCCACTCTACCTCCTCGGTCGTAAGAGCAGTCATCGAGCCTTGATGGCTATGAAGCTTGTCCCACCCTCTGTGGGCTAGAAGCTGCCCAGCGTGTGTTAAAAAAGCCTGCAGCTCACTTATTTGGCGCGGGCCTGTGCGATATTCTACACTGATATAGTGTCCTGCCGGATGCTCTAGCAAGCGACCAACCGAATTCTCGAAATAAATGTGAACTGTAGAAGACGTAGTCGTATACACAGGTTGAATTCGTTACTGTTCTAACTAGCAATTATTTACTAAAAAGCTAATTAGAGACATCTGCAGTTGGGTCAATTCCTGTCAAACTACGAAAAAAATCTGCCTTGCGGATTGTGATTGTCCGCTTTATCACGACTTAAATACTCACTGCGTCTCGCAAGACCTACGTTCTGCGCAACATAAGTACACAAACGCCCTACTTCTACCAGCTAGCTGGTATTCAGCAAGCAGTAAGTGGCCTTACGCCCGCTAACATATACCTGGGCCTCGCTAACCCGCAGGCTTGTCGAAAAAGACTATGTGCCAACCGGCACCACGCCACCCCATCAGCGTAAAGGTTTGCCCAGAATCAGGGTCGGCAGAGGTACTAGGGGTATCATGAATCGGCGGGGGCTCTGGTAGCTTCCCAGGCATCAACTCCGGCCATATCAAATCGACCAAATACGCTTCTTCACCTTTTATAGTCCGCATCGCTTCCTTTCTCTTTTAGCTACTTGCCTCCCACCCTATCGCCGTTAATACAGAGGCAGTTGTTACACAGTTTTTGCACCTATCCTCCTCAAGCCCTGACTCTTTTAGCGAGCAACGCTTACCGAGCACAGTCTTTGCCTCTTCTCATCCCAGATGGCCATCACATAAGCCCGCCGGTCAGGAACTTCTTGGCTCAATAACATACCTAATCACTAGCTAACTCATGCAATGTACGTTGGCTGGTTCTTAAGTAAGTTATTACCCTTCGCGCGTTAATCTCTAGTAGGCTTGTGCTTAAAAGCAAGCAACCAACAGGCACTCACTAAGTCAGGTTGACCTCATACGCTTAGTTAATGCAGAAGCCAGTATAAACTGCCTAGGTTAGCATAATTTGCTTATGTGCCCTTTACCTAGGCAAGTCACCAGACCGTTCACCTAGCAAGCGGCTATTTAGCGGCGGGGCTCTTGTAAGCGTCAGCTTGAGCCTGCTGTGCCCGCGGGGTTGCCGGTTGCGCGGAGGCTGGTCCTTGGGCAGCTTTGCCTTGCATTCTGGGGAATGCATAGGCAATGAGAGCCGCAGCTACTGCAATGGCAAGCAGAAACAAAAGCATACCTTTTCTCAGCCTTTTTGGCACTGGGCGGCTAGCATCGTCAGTAGGTAGTTGGGGCGGATGTGGCTGCATACAGGCAAAGGAAAGTGGGCTAGCTTGTACGTGAGGGCAGCATCGGAGTTATGGGCTCTAGTTGCACACCGTCAGTTTTAAACTCCCGGATTGAGAACAAAGGACTTCATCATTTGTAGGAGCATGCCATCGGTGGCGCTTAGCCCAGGAGCGCTCAGATTTAGTTGCTCCGGCGTAACATACCCCGCCAACTCGGCAAACTCAGCAGCTGACACTGGCCGAAAGGCCATAGACCAATCGGCAAAGCTGCGCTGCGCAATGGGTTTATCAGCGAATTTGAATACTTGCTCATGGCGCCCATCCTGAAGTAGCCGCGCGTAGAGCATGGCTAAAGCAGCCTCATCACCCTCGATAATCTGCATAAATTGCCCATCGCCATATACTAGGGCGCCTGTTATATTTTGCTGGGCATTCGCAGTCCGGGCCTGTGCTAGTAGAGCAGCTAGCTCGTCGTCTGTCGGGCGCTTTGTAGCCCGGCTCAAGTAAATAATATGATGCATAGGTGCGAAAGTACATGTGCAGGCCTTGGCATACTCTATCAAGGCGCAGTCGCCGAATTTCCGCCTAGGCTACGCATGCTGCACTCTACGTTATAAACTCTTAGTATTCACAGTCTAACGCTTTCACATAGTTTATACACAACCGCTACCCAGCCCCTAGGCGACTTGCAACTCCTCCTCGCGATAGCAGTCCCAGTAACCCTCATCGAGGCTATACACTAGCACGCGATGCACTATACTCGTCTTCGGATGCCGTTCTTTTAATTGCTCCGCCAGGTAACTATTCGGGGCGCAGTACTAGTCACCGGCAATACCTGATGCCCTAACTCATACGCAAATACCCATGTTACGCTAGCCCTTACAACCGTTGCCGGCATCGCCACAGCTTCAAGTGGCACTACGGCACAAGTATTCTCGTGCCAAGCTAGCAGTTTGTTACAATCCGGGCAACGCGGCTCGCTCATTTCTGACTCAAAATCCGTTTTATTATCGGCGTGCGTTGCAAAATCTATCTCTTCATACTCCTGTTCCTGTTCTTCAGACACATACCGTATGTTCTTAGCTGCCATAGCTTTTTTTACTAATCTACATAGCGCTAACTGTATTGGCAAGCTTCGACGTTTTTCAATTCGTGCTCAGTTATTCATCTCAGATGATTTTTATCGGTGACAATACCCTAGATACTATCTAACCAGCATCCTATTCATAGCTAACCACACTTGGCTTTCTCTATGTCAAGCATTATCTTCAATCGAGCACTAACGTACATGCTCTTAAAAAACGCTTTCGTCTTCTCCATAACACGAAGACACAACAGTTTTTCCAAAGGAACTAACTACAACAAAAAACCCCCTCTTATCTGAGGGGGTTTTAGTGGCTCCGCTGGGATTCGAACCCAGGACCCGTACATTAAAAGTGTACTGCTCTACCAGCTGAGCTACAGAACCGATACCTTTGCGTTCACAACTCGCGGTGTATTACCGTTTTTGTGGGTGCAAAAGTACAGCATCATTTTGAATCTGACAACCTTGCTGCTAAAAAAAACCTCCCTATTCCAAGCCATTACATTGCTGAGCAGCTTTATTGTATTGCCTCTCTGCATCTTGGCTTCATCAACAGACATTAAAAAAATTGCGGTTGATACTAATGCCTCACAGCCCGCAAAGATTGAAATAGCCGACTCGTTATTTGAGCAAGGGCAGTTCAAGACCGTACTACCACTTTATCGAGCCCAAATTTGGCAACAGCGAAAGGTATCAGCGCGCCTTTTGTTACGACTAGCGTACGCTGAGCATCAGCAGATGCACTATGCTGCCGAGATACTGTACCTTAATATGGCTTTAGTGCGACAGCCCCGCTTGAGTACATGGCGACAGCTAGCCAGCCTTGCACAGCGGCAGCGCTTGGTAGGCTACCCTACCACTTGGCAGCAAGAAATAAGGGTACAAATACAGCGCTATTACTATCCGATATTACAGGGGCTGCTGAGTGTAGCAGTACTATTAGCAGTAGGGCTCATGCTACGACGCAGGCGCACTAGCCAAGGAATATGGCTCTTCTACAGTGTATATTTACTTGGCACCATCGCTTACCTCTATTTGCTGCGTCCGTCGTCAACTAGTATTGTCGCACGCCCCGGCGTAGCCTTGATGGCTGGCCCAGGCGCAGGCGCAGCTTGGCTAAGTACTGCAGCCCCTGGTGACCGCTTGCCCGTACTTGGGCGCCAGGATATCTGGCTACGTGTGCGCTGGCAAGAGCGCGTAGCCTATGTGCGCGCCGGCGACACTTTTGTAATTGAATGATTATACTTATAACATGAGGCGTATTATCAGCTAAAAATATATAGCTGAATACCTCTGCTTAGACGAAGTGCACTTAATTTTTCTATTATAAATTATCTATCAGCGCAAGATGTAGCTATTATTAACTTTATCAAATAGAGTTAACAATAATAAATTTATACCAAGTCCTATTCCTATTATATCAAAAGAAAAAAGAAGACACAGGCTATAGAACATCAGCAATATCAATAATTAACCATATATCTTTTATAATTCTCCTTCTTCTTTACGAAATTTATTTAGCACCATTTTATCCATTAATCCCGGTAGCCATTTATTTAAGAAAACGACCAGCTTACCCTCATTGGTAAGTACGAAGCTGCGTTGGCGTTTTTCCACTGCCCGACGCAAATGATGAGCAACTTCTTCACTTGTCATCATTTTTTCCTCATCGCGTGGAGTATCATTCTGAGTCTGCCCATCAGCAAGCAATGCAGTGTGTCGAATATTAGACGCTGTAAAACCAGGGGCAGCAGTAAGCACATTTACACCCTGAGGTAGTAACTCAGTACGCAATGCCTCAAGAAAACCATTCATTGCAAACTTAGATGCTGAATAGCCTGTGCGTCCTGGCAGCCCCCTATAACCTGCGATACTGCTAATTCCTACAATTGTACCTTTAGAAGCCAATAGGTACGGCAAAGCTGCTTTGGTTATATATACTGTACCAAAGAAATTAGTTTGCATAAGCTGTTCTAAAACCTTTACATCAGCATCAGCAAACTTTGCGCGCATACTTAGTCCTGCATTATTAATAAGTACATCGAGGCGGCCAAAAGTGGTTATAGTCTCAACAACTGCACGATTAGCATCGGCTGATATACCTACATCGCCTTGCACCGCATGACATTTAATGTTAGCAACTGTCAAATCAGCAATCGTAACTGCTAGCTTCACCGCGTCACGCCCTGTAATAACTACATGCGCCCCTGCACGGCCAAACTCAAATGCGCAAGCTCGGCCAATCCCAGATGTACCACCCGTGATTAAAACAACTGTGTCTTTCATAATCGAGAATAAGAGGCTAAACTATTTCTTGCAAATTACAATACCCACAACTTATCTATGCGCAATAAATAAGCACAACTTTATTCTACGCGCAAGTGTGGGTATATAAGCAATCTAGTATTTACGCTCATAACCTGCGAAATCATTGAATTAAATGAACCATATTCAACAATGAGGTTGAATGCGGGACGGGCTAAAATGCGGAGAGCCCCCTGCCGGGCGCTGGTCAAAGCGCAAGGGCAGGGGGCTCTCTCGTTGTAAAGTTGGCGGCGACCGACTCTCCCACCGGTGAAGGCAGTACCATAGGCGCACCG
>NZ_JAELXV010000012.1 GCF_016427535.1 Hymenobacter sp. BT559
GTGGTAAGGTAGTGAAGTGGTAAGGTAGTGAAGTGGTAAGGTAGTGAAGTGGTAAGGTAGTGAAGTGGTAAGGTAGTAAAGTGGTAAGGTAGTAAAATGGTAAGGTAGTAAAGTGGTAAAATACATCCAAGAAATAATGGCCTACAAAAGGCGGTATAGTGATACTAGATATTAGCGAACTTGTACCAGTTAAGTGGTAAGGTGGTATAAAAATACAGTTCTAATTATTGCTATTGATTATAAAAAGTGGTAAGGTGGTAAAGTGGTAGATTAAATAATAGTGCATTGTGAATAAGTGAGCTATTGTGGAGCAAGGACAGTGGTAATAATTAGCGGTAGTAAAGTGGTAAAGTGGTAAGTAGAAATAGAATAGAGTGTGTGTGCCACAGCGTCAGAAGGAAGATGATAATCGGTTAAAAATCTAGTGAGACAGGTATACTGAGGCAATTGGCTGGTCGAATTGGATAGGAAATGGGATTAAACAGAAGTAGCTCAGTAGCCAAATTTGCGGGAGGTAGTGGGGGAGGGGAGGGGCATAAATAGTTCGTGGCGATAGTTATAGAGTAGTTATAGTTTAGTTAGAGATTTTTAGCTTAGCTTAGCCTCATAATATAATTAGACCAGCCGACCACAATGAGGGTAGGGGCAGGCGTGAGCATATGCAGCGACCCGTAATAGTGTATTAGCAAGAAGAACAACACATTACCATAGCTAAAGCTATGGTAATGTGTTGTTTAGGTTTCAGCAGAGCTGAAACTAGTAGGTTAATGAACTTAAGTTATTGATTTCTAGAATAGTTGTAACCTAATCTAGTTCCAAAGTAGCCTTAATCCCTATGCCATCCAACCCGGAAACGAAAAGCGTCAACGTGCCTGCGCCGGTTCATAAGCTACTGAGCGAAGAAGCGAAAAGACTCGGCATTAACCAGGGCGAATACACAGCGGCCAGCGTCAGCTACTTTGCCAAGCGCGGGCTTGACCCACTCGATACCGACGCCCGCGAAGGCCAGCTGATAATGCAGCAGGTGAAGAAGCTGGGCGACCGGGTTTTTAGCTATTTGCAGGAAGAAGAGCGCAGCTTGCTTATTCCGATGCTGGAAGAAATGCTCCGCACCCGAGTAACCTTGGACCGGCTGCTACGCATGAACGAGATACTGGTAAACCAGCTCACCCAGCAGCTCAGCGGCTACACCGAGCCACAATTAGCCGTGCAGCGGGAGAGCCTAAAGAAGCTGCGGCAGCAGAACGAGGAAATGATAAAGCGGCAGGTAAACGAGGCGCTTACCACCGCCCGGGGAGCCGGCCCCGGTCAGGTAAATGCAGCAGGGCAGGCAGGAGAAATTACGCCAGGACTTAGCAGCTAATCTGCCATGTACGTCAAGGTAATCAACCCCGCTACCCACGGAAAAGCCGCTTATAATAACAGCGGCAGCAGCGCGCAAACGCTCAACTATCTGAAGCAGGAAGCGGGCAAAGACGGGAAAGAAGCCGCCTTTTTCGGAGCCGAAAAGGACGGGATAAGTGCAGCTGAATTGATGCAGAATATTGATAATAATGTAAAGGGTTTGCGTGCTGATGACGCCAAATTTTACTCGTTAGTTATCAGTCCGAGCAGTGATGAATTGACCCACATTGGCAATAGCGAAGCTAAGCTGAAGGCGTACACCCGCGAAGTGATGGAGCACTACGCGGAGAATTTTAAGCTGAAAAACGGGCGCACGCTAGCTAGTGAAGACCTCGTTTGGGGAGCCACCATTCACCAGGATAGAAGCTACCGGGGCAATGACCCGGAGGTGGATGCCGGCACGGCGAAAGCCGGGGAGAAGCGGCCGGGCTTGCAGACCCACATTCACGTCATCGTCAGTGCCCGCGACACTGAGCAGAAAATTACGCTGAACCCGACCGGACGCCGGGACCGGTTCAACCTCGTGGAGTGGCAAAAAGTAGCGGGCAAGCAGTTTGAAAACAAGTTCGGCTACACTGCCCAGGAACGCGAAAAAGTGCAACAGAAGCAACGCGACGCCAGCCGTGATGCTGCCCGCGCCGCCCGGATAGGGGAGCGGGTAGAAGGCATCAATATGCTGGTGCCAAAGGAGCAGCAGCTAGCGCCGCAGCGGGTGCAGAAGATAGCCGAGGACCGCGAGTATGATAAGAGCTTTTACCGGATGCTGAGCAGGGTAGAAGGCCGGGCGCGGGAGGGGCTACCGATAGATAACGCCTACCAGCTGCTGAGCACCGGCCGGGAGCAACCCGAGCAGCAGCAGGGAGCCACGGCCACTTTACGAGCCTTGCAGCAAGTACTGCGGTCGGGTAGTGGCCAGGACAAACAGACGGAGAGCCTAGCGGAGAAAAAAGGCCACCACAAAGACGAATTGGATATTGAAATGTAGGGCAGACGTGCTTTTTCGCCTCAGTCTTATCCCGCAATAAGCAATCAAGCTGCCTGTCACCTCCTGATAAAAACCTTCCTTTAATCAGCGCTTTCCCACCCCATGAGCAATCAAGCCCCCAAGCCGGCGAGCAGCTTACAGAACGCCGGCCTAGCATTCGTAGTAGTTATGCTCGCTGTTATCGGTGGTGAGTATTACACCCTATTGCACAGGCAAGAGATAGCCGAGGCCAGAGCCGTGCAACTGGCCGAGCCGGAGATAGCAGCCCTCAGCCCGCAAGAGAAATTTGCAGCCCGCAGGGCCGCTTTTGCCGAGCAGCAGCGCCAGCGCATCCTTGCCGCGAAGCAGCTACAGGCTGCCACCGCGCTTGGCCAGCCTCAGCGCGCCAGCGTCCCGACCCATGCCACCGAGGTAGCTATCACGCAGCAGGTGGACAGTGCGGCAACGGTAGCCAAGGCTGGCCAAAGCATCAAGGCTAAGCTGCTAGTGCGGGCCGCAAAATTCTACGGCCCGGCAGGCGTCTACCTACGGGCGCTCCTGCTACTGACAGCCATTGCCCTGGTATTCGTGCAGAAAACACCGGCCAAGGTGCCAGGCAAGCCCAAGCGCCAGCCCATCGCCAGGAAGACGCTGCGCATCGTGCTGGGAGTATGCGCGGGTGTCATGCTGATTGCTGGCTTTATCCTGCTGGATATCCAACACTATGCCGTCGGCTTTATCAAGCTGGGGTATCCGCTAACCGCAGCGGCCGTGCTGGCCAGCGGCGGCTTAGCCGGCCTGCTTTGGGCCAGCAACAGGCGGCCGGATTTTGGGCTGACTACGGAGCGAAAAAAGGTAGAAACGCCTAACAGCATCTACTTTGCGACGGCCGACGGCGGTTGGATAACCATCGCTAATCCGTACCGGGGCACCCTGGTGCTAGGCGGGGCCGGAGCCGGCAAAAGCTACTCGATAGGGGAGCCGATGGTAGAGCAGTTTGCTTACCGAAACTTCGCGGGTCTCATCTATGACTTCAAGTTTCCGGTGCTGGCCGAAGTAGCACAGAAAGCCGTTGTGCTGGCGGAGCGCCGAAAAAAGGCGGAGAAAGAGAAGGCCGACAAGTATACCGGCAGTGCCCTTGGCAAAGCCGCCGCCAGGCTGAGCAGCGCGAAGGAAGAGGAGCCGGATGAAAAGCCGGTGCAACTGCACATCATCAACTTCCGCGACCTTACCCGCAGCGAGCGCGTGAACCCGCTCCGCGCCGCAGATATGCCCGTCGTAGCTTTTGCCGAGGAGTACAGCCGGGCTATCATCAATAACCTGAACCCGACCAGTATCAAGAAGATGGAATTCTTCGATACCAGCGCGGTAGCCTACCTGACGAGCATCATCTGGTTTTATCGGAAGAATTATCCCCAGTACTGCACCATTCCGCACGTCGTAGCCACGGCCATGTACGACGACTTCAAGCACGTTCTTAGTATGCTGAATACGGATTTGGAGTGCGGTGATATGGCCCGTTCCCTGATTACCGCCGTGAAGCAGAAGGCGGAAAAGCAGATAGCCGCCGTGGTGGGTACGTTGCAAGTAATCCTAACCAAGATTAACAGCCCGGAGATTGTGTGGGTATTGACCCCGGATGAATTTAACCCCGATGAGAACCTGCGTGAAGGCTTCTCCCTGGCGCTGAATGACCGCAAGGCCCCGAAGCTGCTTTGTCTGGGCAACGACCCGACGCTGAAAACTACCTTCTCCCCGGTTATCAGCTGCATTATCACGGTGGCCATTAAACTGATGAATCAGCAGGACAAGCACCGGAGCTATGTTTTCCTGGATGAGGCCGCGACCATCTACGTGCCCGGCTTGGAGGATTTGCCGAACACCGGCCGCAGCAACCGGATTGCCACGGTCTACATGACCCAGGACCTATCTCAGATGACGGATGCCTACGGCAAGGAGAAAATGAACGTGATGATTGCCAGCCTGGGTAACCAGTTTTTCGGTAAGGTGAATTCGTTGGAAACCGCCAAGTTCATTTCGGAGCTGGTGGGCCGGGAGGAGAAAGAAATAACGAGCACGGGTAGCAGCCAGGGCAGCGCGGGCAATCGCAGCAACACGACCAACCAGACCACGAGCTACCAGGAGCGTAGCCTGGTACGGGTGCAGGATACTATCAGCTTGCAGCAGGGGGAGTTTATCGGCCAGACGGTCGAAACCAACAGCACCTTTTTTCAGGGCATCATCGACCGGACGGATTCCACGAACGAGCGGTTTCCCCTGCACCCGATGATGACTTTTGCCGCAGAGGGAGCCGACCCCGCCGCCGCCCTGACCAAGACCGTGCAGGAGAACTTTCTACAAGTGCGGCAGCAGGTACTGGAGACTATCCAGCAGTTCCCGAACACGTTAGCCGGGGCCAGCCAGTAGCTCTGCTTTTACCCTTATTTTCTGTACGATGAACTCACTTACTAATCTTAGCGGAATGTTGCAAGACCCTGATTTTCAGGAAAGGTTTGTAGATGAAGTAAGCGGGGAAGCCCGCCGCAACCACTCCTTTATCGCCTATCTGGATGAGCAGGGGCGAATGGTACGCGAGTACCCGGCTACCGGGGAAGTCTTTCAGCCCAGCGCTGACCGTAAAACGATGCGGCTACTTTCCCTGAATGGCAAAGCGGTTGAAGCAGCTGCGCCTATAGAAGTAGAAGCTACTCCTCATCGACTTACGCCAGTCGTACTGGCCGGGCAGTAGGCAGATGGAAATGCAGCCGGAAAAACCAGTAGTATATATGTTCGCCGGCCCCAACGGAGCCGGAAAAACCACTATCTATCAGGCCAGTAACCGGGAGATTCCGCAGGTGAATGCCGATGCAATCCAGCAGCAGAATCCCGCATTTACCCCGCGTCGCGCCGGCATTGAGGCCGGCCGGCGCATTGAGGAGCTACTGAAGCAAAAGGCCACTTTCTCAACTAAGAACAACTTCCATAAGAGCAGCAACCTCAACCCAATAGCCAGGTATCAGGAAGCCGGTTACCGGGTAGAAGTAACGTTCGTGAGCTTGCAATCCGCCGAGCTATGCAAGGAACGGGTAGCCTCCCGCGTGGCCAAAGGAGGCCACGATATACCGGATAAGCAGGTGGAAGAGCGGTATGTAGGAGGTTTAGAAACGATTAAGCAAAATTACCATATTCCCGATAAGGTAACGATACTGGATAACAGCAGCTCGGACCGCCGACGCAACCGGGAGCCGCTACTGACCATTGAGCAGGGTAAGATTGTGCAGCAAGCACCGAGTCTGCCGCAGTGGGTAGCAGCTATTAAAGACCATATCCGCCAGGTAGAGCGGGAAGGGCCACCGCCTCAGCAGCAGTTTAAGGATGCAGCGGCCCATGTGGTAGCTGGTTTGCAGGCCACGGGCCAGGCCGCCGATAAGCAAGCGGCGTTTCGGCTGCAAGAGGTTGACCGCTTTGTAGAAAGAGTACCCTACGTGGCCGGCTTGAATAAAGAAAATACCGAAAAAGCCATTGCCGCCGCCGACAAGGTGCCGAGCCTAGCCCGCAGTCCTGAGCTGCTACAGCTTCGGGCGGCAGCTATTGCCTTAGAGCAGCCGATGCACGAGCGCCATGGTCCTACGCCCGACGTGCAGCGGAGTGCCACCGTACCAGTTGCCGCTCGTGCGCAGGACCAAGCACGTACCCCAACGCTTGCCACCAGCACGCTTATCTCCGACCCAACCGCTACCCAGCAACAAAAGCTGCAAGCCAAAGAGCAGTTTTTACAAGCCGTTGGGCCGGTAGCGCAGGGCTTACGTGCGAATGGCGAAGGACTGGCCGCCGCCAGGTTGCAGGATACCGCCCGCTTTGTGGAGAAGGTGGTCCATCTCGGCGGCATCAACCAGGAGAATGTCGTGAAGGCTATTTCGGCCGCTGATAAAGTACCATCCCTAAGCAATAGCAAGGAACTAGGCGAACTCAAAAGCGCCGTCAGCGTTCTGGAGAAGCCTCCGGCTCAGGAGCGCGGCACTGGCCAGAGTGACCCCAGCCGCGAGAGCAGCGGAGTTGAGCGCTAATCTGTTTATTCTCAAGACATGCAAGACGACGAGCTAGAATTTTTTGAGGAAATGCTGGCCAGCAATGAGCTGCTGCATTGCAGCACTTGCGGCGAGGATACCCTACATGCTCACGAGGAGATAATAGACGTGTTACCCGTTGGCACTGAACTCAAGATGCAGTGTATTCACTGCCAAACGTCGCGCACTTGGTTTGATTGGACTCCCCCGCAGTCAGCTCGTGCTCAGAACTAGCCTGAGCATTGAGCACTACTTAGCAGATGCCAGCAGCAACGGCCAGCACCTCAGCTTGAAGGTAAATAAGTGTGCACCATTATTGGGGCCCTTATTGGAGTATTTTGTATTGCTGGTCAATATTTTGAGTAGCTACGCATCGACTACTTGAGGTGGTCTAAGTAGACTGGACTGAGTTGGGACATGGATTGAAAGTAGGTTTCGAAGTGATTAGGTGATTGATAGTCAGGGCTGGAGTGTCGGCGCTCGGCGTTGTAGTAGGCCACTTCGAGCCGGGCCTCTTCCAGCCCGGCGAAGCTGCTCCCATTGATTAGCTCCTTTTTGAGTCGACTCTAGAACGACTCCGTCTGCGCGTTGCCATAGCAGTTGCCGCGCCGACTCATGCTATGCTCCGCCTCGTGGTCGGCTAGCAAGTCGCGGAAGCACGTGGCCGAGTACTGGCTGCCCTGGTAGGAGTGAACCAGGAGCCTCGCGGCCAACTGGCACACCGCCAAGGCCCGACGCAGCGCCTTGCTGACCAAGTTATTGGGCATGGTCTCGCGTAGGTCCCATTACGCGCCGGATGTGGTAGCGACTGCCTTGATGATCAGCGGCTTGCAGCTAAGCTCGCAGCCGACGGGTGCCGTAGCACCGGGCGTGGCGGGCAAAGGCCCGGCACACGGCCCGCTCCCAAGCCGAGGCCGGCCGCTAGCGGCGCTGCCGCTATGCGTAGTAGGTGCTGGGCGTGGCCCCAGCGCCTGGCACAACTCGCGCGCAGCGTAGTACTAATGCCGAAACTCGATAAAGCGGTAGGTACTCACCGGGTCTCGCGGCCGAGCCAGCATCACAAGTGGGCGCTGACCAAGGCCATTTTTAAATTCGCCAGCTCGCGCTCCAAGCGCTGCTTTTCGGCTCGCAGGGCGTGGTAAGCTGGGTCCTGCCCCACACTGCCGGCTTCGGTCATGGCCTGCGCCTGCTGCCAGCGGTAGAGCAGCTTCTCGCTATGCCCAACTAGCAGGCCGCCGCGCGGGTTGAGCGGCTCTCGCGGGCCAGACGCAAGGTCTCGGCTTTAGACGCGTCGTCGTATTTGCGGCGCTTGTCGGATTTACTCACGGACAGTGTACTGGCCAGCGGTCAGGAAAAGTACGTCCGAACTCTGTCCGCTTCAGCTAGACCACCTCAATGGCACAATAAGTGAAAATTAATTATATGAGTAATGCTATTTATCGCATACATTTATCCCAGATAGTTTCCGATTCTTTGTTTCCGTAAAGTGCCATGGATCCCGTACTAGCTAACCTAAAAGCGAGCGTTGATAGCTTAAGTCAGCGGGACCCAGCACTTCACGAAGAAGTTATCAAGAAAAGGGACGAAGCCATACTTCATGGCACTACCCCTGATTTGCGGCCAACAGGGATGCGCTCAATATCACTTTTAGTTGGTTCAGACTTAACGAAAAAGCTCGATAGTCTACCCTATTTAAAGAAGGTGGCGATCGACCCAGAGACAAAGTCACTGCTTCCAATGGAAGAGGTCTCCAAGGCCCTATTACGCACCGAAAGCGTTATCGCCGCTGAAGCCAGCTCACGGCCGGTGCTCTTAATACAAGATAATGGTGTTGTTCCGCAGTTCATTGGTCCTTCAAGTGAGCTATGGCGTAAGCGCGTCACGGAGGCCAAGTCATTGCTAGATGCCGCAATTCCTGCCGTAGGCCGAATTGAGCTAATGGGTCACCCTGAGGGTTATCCTTGGGTTGGTACTGGTTGGTTAGTCGAGGACGATTTGATTGTGACTAATCAGCACGTAGCTCGCAAGTTTTCAAGTCAGCGCAATGAGACATTTGTTTTTCAACTTGGACGGAACGATAACCCCATCGGATGCCGAGTTGATTTTCTAGAGGAAAGTCAGCGTTCTAACAGCGCCGAGTATGCTATTCAGGAAGTCGTTTGGATTGCGGCACCCGATCAGCCTGATGTGGCCTTTCTACGTCTGGCGCGCCCCAGTTCAGGAAATCTCCCCCGGCCAATTCCTCTAGCTAGGGAGCAAGTTTTGGTTGACACTTTCGTAGCCGCTGTCGGCTATCCGGCCCGCGACCCGGATATTCCCGACCAAGGCCTAGTGCAACAAATTTTCGGGGAAGTTTACGAAAAGAAGCGGTTAGCGCCTGGTCAAATAACCCACGTGCAAGCTGATGAACTACAGCACGACTGCTCCACTCTGGGAGGCAATTCTGGCTCTGTCCTCATTGACTTGGCAACTGGCGAAGCGGTCGGCTTGCACTTCGCGGGCTTATACCAACAAGCCAATTACGCGGTACCAGCAATTACAATCCGGCGCCTGCTGGAAGAAGCTAAGCAGCAAATCGGTCGACGGCCAAGCCCAGCAGCAAATACAGGGGCGCCAGGTCAGTACCGGGGAGAACAGCCAACCACTATTCTTACAGCTGCAGGGGGGGGCAATGAAGTGACGTTTAAGTTGCAGATTCCCCTGGAGGTCTCCATCAGACTAGGATCGTTTCAGTTGCCATCCCCGCAAGCCCTAGCGCTGGACACGAGTGGTGGCAGTAACGCGACTAATGTGACAATGAAGCCCGGAGCAGGTAATGGGAACATCGACCAGGCTTGTCAGGAGGCGCGCCGCTTGCTGGCTGGAATCCCTGAAGTGATTGCCATTCATCCGGGCTTTCGATTCAAAAATGGCTGGATTACTGATGAGCGCGTCGTTGTGATTGAGCTTAATCAGAAGCTCACCAGTGCCGAACTTTCCGATCAAGGCATACTACCTATTCCCGCGCAAATCCTGGGAATAGGAGTGGACGTTAGAACAGCTGCTGCCCTACGCCAATTGGCGCACCTTGGCTTGGTAAGTAAAGAAGAGGAGGCTGCACCAAAGCCGGCTGGTTATCGCGAGCCGACGAACCTCAAACTAGTTCGCATCAAAGAGAAAATGCGGGCTATATTTCACGTTAGCCCCGAGTCTGGATTTCCAGTTCTTGAAGCGTTTCTGGGTCGAGTACGCGAGCATTTGACGGCTACCATGTACGAATGGGACGAAGGCCCTCGTAACGCCGCGGCGGAGCAATTTAATCACATTGCTAAAGCCGTTTGTGATGCCATGATGCCAGTAGGAAGAACATTGCGAATGGTTACGCAGCGGCTCACAATGAAAAGTGGCACGCAGGGTACCATTGCGGCATTAAAAAATCGGCTTGGGGAACGAATCCAGCATGTATGGGCACCGGTTACGGGATCGAATAAGCTTTTTACTGGAGCCTACCATATAAAGGTAGCCGCCCGTGACGGAGAGGAAGTGTGGTTGTCGAGTGGAAACTGGAAAGATTCCAACCAGCCACAAGAACTTCCCCCCATTGATGAAGCGAAGGCACCAAAATATTTTGGAGGCCATAATCGCGAGTGGCACGTCGTACTTGAGAACAAGGATTTAGCTACTATTTTTCAGCAGTTTATCGAGTTTGACTTTCAGGAAGCCACGCGGGTAGCTGCTGCTGAGAGTGTAGAAGAGAGCATAGTAGCGGAGGAGAAGTATGTGTTGGTACCCATTAAACCAGAAGGGCCTCCCCCCGGGCCGCCGCGCCCAACAAAGGCCCGTTACTTTAAACCATTGGTGTTAGACCGGGAGTTGGATATTGAGCCGCTGCTTACCCCTGATCGGGATTCACGAGGACGCCGACTATTCGCTTTAGCGTTCGTAGAAATGCTGAAGAGAGCCAATCGTAAAATTCTATTGCAGAATCAATCCTTCTCTTTTCTGGCTGACAATACCCCCGAGTTCAAACTTATTTTTGATACTCTTCTCAATAAGCAACAGCAGGGGGTTGAGATCCGAATCATTACGCGAGACGGGGGAGAGTTTGACGAAAAGTCCAAGGTGTCGCAGCAAGAAGTTCTGGAGCGAATCAAGCAGACCGGTTTTGACACGAGCTGCATTCGCTTGATGCAGAGGTGTCATTCCAAAGCTCTTATTATTGACGCAAAAGAAGTATTAATGGGCAGCCACAACTTAACCAACAGAGGCACTCTATTCAACCGGGATGCAAGTCTGCTCGTGCGGGATCCGGAGGTCGCAACCTACTTCGAAGAGATATTTAATTACGACTGGGAATACCTAGCATTTCAGCGGCTATCTGAACCGTTGGGGGCTTTCCGTCCTGATCTTGGTAACGCGATGGTGCCCGCGGGCTACCGCAAGGTTTTAGTCACTGATTTACTGGCCAGCCTGAACGACTAGTCCTTACGATCCCATGCCTTCGCCGTCCCAAAACCTGCAAGCTTTTGTGCGTTTATCTATGCTGCTAACGGGGTTTTCTATCCCGGTTGACATGCATGCTCTCAACCTTTTCGAACGTATTCGGGGAGGAGATGGTCAATACCAAGCAGTCCTTGATGGGTTGCTGTCAGATCAGCGGTGGGGCGCACCCTTAGGGGAAGAAGAATTACTAGAGTTGCTGCAGGCGTCCACTGATCGCAAGTTGCTGGCGCGGGGCTTGACCTATCTCTGGTACACGGGCGATCTGTTGCAATGGACCAAGTTGGCACATGATGAGTTGCGGCCCGAGAGCTTGCTAACGGCTGCTACTCCACCCGACTTTTATGCGGGGCTTATGTGGCAGGCCATCAGCGCTCACCCACCCGCGCTCAGCGGCGGATACTATGGTCACTGGCACTACCAACCTGAAAACTGATACCGCTAATGGAACCCCTGAATGAGCTAGCATTTGATGTGGTCGTCGTTGGCACGGGTGTGTGTGGGGCCTTGATCTCCCATAAACTCAGTCAACGCGGAGTCAGAGTGCTGATGCTGGAGGCGGGGCCCGATCAGCGGGCGAATCGCATCCAAATGGCCGGTGCCTATGTTGCTAGTGCAAATCGGAATCTATCCGCGCCGTACTTTGATGGAATAGTGCCACCGGACATCTTGGGCCCCGATAGCTCGAAGGGTTACTACGACCAGTCATCGGTGCGGTCCGAGCAGTTGCAGAGCACATTCCAGCGCACAGTGGGGGGGAGTACCTGGCATTTTCTTGGCAATATGCCCCGTTTTGTTCCAAGTGATTTCGAGCTTTACTCGCGCTACCATAAGGGAGTTGACTGGCCAATAAGCTACGAGGTGCTGGAGCCTTACTACACGATAGCGGAGAAAGAGATTGGAGTGGCGGGGGACCATGACGCCTGGAACGACTATTTAGGTGCATTTCGATCAAAACCTTATCCCATGCATGCTATCTGGCCGGCATATGGCGACAAATTCTTTGATTCGATTTCTGGCCGTTCCTATCAAGACGAATCGGATGGCTCCGCAAGGGTGGTGCAGGTGCTGCGGACTCCCCAGGCCCGTAACTCCACTATTTATGATGGTAGGCCCGCCTGCGCGGGGAATTCCACCTGTACCCCAATTTGCCCAATCCAAGCTAAATACGACGCGTCGGTACACATCAAGAAAGCTACTGCAACGGGTGCTCATTTGATTTCGTCCGCCCTCGTAAAAAAACTTGAAGTTGACCCCAAGACTGGTGTTATCACCCATTTATCGGTATTACGCTACGGTGCTACCGCTGAGTCCCGAGAAGAAAGCTTAGACATAAGCAATAAGACGGTAATCATTGCGGCCAATGCCATCGAGACGCCCCGCTTGCTGTTAATGTCTGGAATAAGCAAAGGCGGCGTTGGACTCCATCTGATGGATCACCTGCAGGGCTACGCCCTGGCCGAAGCTAGTGAGCCAATCTATCCGTTTCGGGGGCCGATAACCACTTCGGGTATTGACGTCTTTCGGGACGGAAAATTCCGCAGTGAATCGGCCGCTTTTCGTATATCAATTGGCAATGATGGGTGGGGGCGCGAAGGCTCTCCAGCAAAAGAAACCTGGAAATTATTGCTCGAGGATAAGTTCGGCCCCGGGCTTCGCGCCGCGGTGCGCGATCGCCTCACGCGTATGCACCGGATAAGCTTCTCCACAGAAATGCTGCCGGAAGCAACCAATCGAGTTGAATTATCGGCAAAGGTGGATGCATTCGGCTTGCCCCGCCCAAAAATCACCTTCAGCTTTCCGGACTATAACAAACGGGCCTTTCTGCACGCTGGACGGGTGGCCGAATGGTTATACAAGCAGACAGGGTGGACCCAAAGGCCGCTTGACAAATTGGAGCCCTCGGGTGCCGGACATATTATTGGCACCACTCGGATGGGCACTGCTTCTTCCAACTCCTTTGCGGATAGTTTTGGCGCGGCTCACGAGCACCCAAATCTTTATGTGGCCGGCCCCTGCCTATTTCCAACTGCTGGCACCGCCAATCCAACCCTCACGGCCGTCGCGCTGGCCCTTCGTACCGCTGACCGCTTACTCCAGCTACTAGTCCCATGACAACTCCTGGCTTTCAGTACAAAATTGAAATTAGCAGCCGGTCGGATCTGCTGACCCTGCTCAACGAAGCCTGTGAGTTGGAACACGGTCTGGCTTGCTCCTATCTCTACGCCGCATTCTCGCTCAAGCAGCAGCTGGAAGAGGGTGGGTTAACTTGGGAGCAGCTGCATGTAGTCCGGCGGTGGGCGGCTCAGTTATACTTGGTGGCTTCGCAGGAAATGTTCCATCTGGCTCAGGTATGGAATCTGCAGGTAGCCATTGGTGGAACGCCTTATTACATGAGGCCAAACTTCCCAGTGGTTAGCAAATACTACCCGTTGGGATTAGGTATCGCGTTGGAGCCGTTTAGTCGTCAGTCAATAAAGCGTTTTATCGCCTACGAAATGCCCCGTGGCATGGAGCGGAAAGGGCAGCTAGGCTTCGTCAATGAAGACAGTCTGGATTATCGCACCGTTGGGGAGCTGTACGACTTGATTCACGCTGGATTTACGGCGTTAGACGGACCTGATCTGTTTATTGGAAAGCCTGCCCTTCAGGCCACTCCCGCGCTAATCGATTTTCCCGAAATTGTTCCAGTTACCAAACTGGCCGATGCACACGAGGCAATTAGTCGAATTGTTGAGCAGGGTGAGGGTGGCGCAATAGACCATGTAGATAGCCATTATGGTATTTTTAAATCCATACTGGAAGAGTACGAACAGCTCACGAAGTCAGCCGAGCCGCAGTTTCAGCCTGTCCGCCCAGCAGTAACTAACCCAGCGCTTGCCCCGCGGCCAGGGTACTATCATGCAAATCAAGCATTTATTACCAATGATTTTACTGCAGAAGTAGCAGACCTCTTTGATGACTTGTATGTGCTGATGATGCGGGTGCTTCAGTTCACCTTTACCATAGATGAGCCAAGGCGACGAGATTTAGCTCGCTATGCGATTGGCATGATGCCGATGGTAGTGAAGCCACTGGGTGATGCTCTCATGCTCCTGCCAGCTGGGCGGCTTTTCCCTGGGCGAAGCGCCGGCCCGGCCTTTACCCTCGGTCGCCACGTTCCATTGCCGGCCGATTTTGGGCTAGCCATTCGGTTAATTAAAGAGCGATCCGCTACACTCAAAGATCGCCTTTCAAGTTTGGCTGAGTCGTCCACTGCCCTTGATCAACTTCAATCTGCTGCCCGCAACTTTACTCATCTCCACGACACGCTTTAAGTTATGCGCACCTTCACTCTGAGCTACTACCCTGACATCACACAATACCAGACTCCTAGTGACATGAAACGAGCTGTTGAAGGCTTTGCGGCTGCGGTTAGTACCTCCTACAGCAAGAAAGTGGGGGAGGCCACCCAGATCAAGGTCTTGCCAGTAATGAGCGTAAGCGAACAGACTCAGGCCATGATCGAAGGAACCTGTTCGATCGGCTTGATGAAGCCAGTATCCTATGTTTTTGCCAAAATGAAAAATCCCGCCTTAACACCGGCCGCCGTGGCTTGGCGAGAAATAAACGGGGTGGAGGCGGATACCTATTTGGGACAACTCTACGCTAATCGTCGGTCTGGGGTAAAAACCATTGAGCAAATAACCAAGCGGCACCGGATTGCCTATGGGGATGCCTTTAGCACTTCAAATTTCTTGATTCCGGCTGCTGAACTACTTAGCCAAGGAGTGCATCCCTTTACTGGGTTTCGCCAAGTAACCTTCTTTGGGGGGCATGATAACGCCTGCCGGGCGGTGTATCTGAACGATGCCGATATTGGAGCGGGGCACGACGGAGTGATCGACTTGCTTGCGCAAGTTCCTGGCTATGCCGATGCGCACGAGCAATTAACCCAGATTGCGGCTGTTCGAATCTACAGTGACCCTGTCGTAATTAATTCTAAGCTGATACCTAATTCTTCAGTGATGACCGAAGCATTAGCAGAAGTGAGCGCCGTCCCGGATATATTGAAAAATATTCAATTGTTCTGGGGGAATGTCACCCGGCTTGCACAAGCTGAAGACCAGCGTTATTCGTCAATTCGAGAAGCGCTCGTTGCGTTAAGCTTGGCGCAAAAGGATGTCCTTTAAACTATGAAGAATATCCGTTCACAGTTGTAGATCATTCCATCAGTTATTATGCCGAACGCGCTACAAAACTTACAGGCGTATCATAATTCCCACTACCATATCCTCTGCTCTTGGAGTGATGTGGCAGGCGAAATGAGTGTTTACTACGATTTTCAGCTAGCCGGCACAGTGCCGCTGAATGCGATAGAAATGCTTGCCATAAAGAATCACTCGATTCCAAAGGATGAGTTGTTCCCACTTGGCGACTTTGAACAAGCATTACAATAGAGCAATGGATGGAAAAGGCTGTTTGGCGCAAATAAGGCGTGGTTAAGGCAACTGGTTGTTCTAAGCGGAAAAAGGCGTCAGCTTTTGTTGGACTGCTGACTAAGCTTTTTTGAGAAGCTAATTGATGTGGTTCGGCTATATCTTATTATACTTGGCCGCTGTTCCCTTTGCTTTATCAGCTAGGTACTTCTCTGCATTTCGGGCTAGCTTCTCTCGTATCAGCTCGGCTATATCCCAGCTGTATTTATCGGCCAATTGGAAGGCGTAGAGCAGCATGTCCGCCAGCTCCTCCCAGATCTTGTCGGGTTTCGCCTGCTCGAACGTCTCCCACATCTATTGCTTCTCCATCTCTTCCCACCACCTACCAGATGTCCCTCATTCAAATCTCTCTGTTGCGAGGCAAGTCCGCGCCATACATCCGGGCGTGGCTATTGCAGAACCCGCTGGCTGGCGCGACAACCGTATAAACTAGCTAACGAGCACGCGTAAACGCTCCGTTTGTTAGCCTTTCTAGCCTGGTTCAACTCCTCGAATCCTCGTAGGAAGGCGTCACGCCGAGTTCTGCAACAGCCACGGGCCCTTATTGGATGCTTTTTGACAAGGCGTTTCCAGCCCGTAGAGGCACCTTTTTGAGCCTTATTTTGCTGACCCTTATTGGAGTACCTTCCGGGCATGACAACCGTCGCCCTCTACGCCCTCGTCTCGACCAACGATAAAGGTCAGAGCACCGGAAATCAGCTACTCGAACTGCAGCTATAGAGATCGTATAATCAAAGTGCGTCTGATTGAGCAAGCCCCCAGTAAACTTGTGGCTGTAGCCGTGATAAAGTTGAGGAGCTGCCGACGTAAAGTCACATCAGTCAGAATTAAGTGATCAGATTAATTCTGAAAGCAGCAGGTAGTCATCGCTCATTTCCCGCAAGTAGGCCAGTTGACTACGCAGGGCATCGGCGGGGGGCATCTCGAGCAACTCGTCGCTGACGAAAAAGACGGCCTTGGCGCGGGCGCGGCTCAGGGCCACGTTCAACCGGTTGGGCAACAGCAGGAAGCGGCGAACCTGGCGCAGGTATTCGGGGCTGTTGGCAGCCAGGGAAACCAGGATCAGCTCCACGCTGGCGCCTTGCACCCTTTCGACGGTATCCACAATCAACTCTTTGGGCACGAGTTCCAGGCGCTCGCGCAGGGCCTGGCGAATGGCCAGCACCTGCCGACGGAAGGGCGTCACCACGGCCACTTCCCGCGCCGGCAACCCGGCCGCTAGGCTGGTAGCCACGAGCTCGGCAATGGCCTGCGCCTCCAGGTAGTTTTCCTGCTCACAAAGTACGGGTGTCATGTTATTGATCCAAACCAGCGTGGAAGCTGGCTGCAATACCCGCGTAATGGCCGCCGCGGTGTGCGTTGGTAAGCTCAGGTGCAGGCGGTGGCCGAAGTTGGCTGGTGCAGATTTGAGAAAAGAGGAGTTCGTCGCGTCGCGGTAGTAAAGCGTACCGATGATGTTACTGAGCGATTCATTAAGCCGGTAAGTCGTGTCCAGCGCGACCACGGCGTCGGGCTGCATTTGTCGGACCTGCTCAAACAAGGAGCGCGAGAGCGGATCTCTATCCAGATCAGGGTGATAGATGGGTGGCAGCTGGGCATCGTCACCGAAGAGCATAACCGAGCCGGCTCCCAGTGTGCCCACCGCCAGCCCATAGGTCAGAGGAATCTGCCCGGCCTCGTCCACCAGCACTACCGTGGGCGCGAAGCCGGTGGTGCGTAATCCCAGGTGAATCAGGGCCGCGTAGTACGACATGCCAATAACACAGAACTCCGGGCGCTTCTTCTGCTTGTAAAGCCGCTGAAATTCCGCGTAGGGCAGCGACGGGATGGATTCAGCGAGTCCGTCGGCCTTGAGGGCTTCCCCGATCTTGAACACACTCAGCTGCGGGTCCAGCGCCCGGATGGCATTCAGGCAGTTGTTGACGGCCTGGTGGGTGTGGGCCAGCACCACGATGCGCTGCTTTTTGCGGGCCAACTGCTGGGCCGTCAGCGCCAGCACGTGGGTCTTGCCCGTGCCTGGCGGTCCCTGCACAGCCAGCAGGGAGGGCCGCCGCACGCCCCGGCGCACCACCTGGCGCTGCGACTCGTTAAGCTGGCCGGCGATGGCTAGCAACTGCTCTTCGCTCAGCACCAGCCCGCCGAACTGCTGAGGATTAATCTGCCGCTCCCCCCAAAGCAGGTCCAGAAAGGCTGCGCCAGGCGCGCCCGGCTCGAGCCGGCGCACTGCCTGGATGATGGGGTCCAGCAGCTGGCTCTTATTGGACTGCAGGGTAATGACCGTGTTCGGCCGCACCTCGAAGTACGTGTGCAGCAGCACCAGGATTTCGCTAAAGCCATTCTCGGCGATCGTGGCCGTGCTCCAGTGTCCGTTGAGGCTGATCTCGACCCAGTCACCGGGCTTCCATCGGGTCAGATTTTCCTCGCAGGCTAGCAGCACTTCCATGCCTTCCTGGCGCACCAGCTGCAGGTTCACGACGGCCAGACCCCGTTGCACCCGCTCGAGTAGATCCAGGGCGTCGATGCGACGAATGTCAGCCTCCACCAGTTCCTTTTCCCGCTCCAGGTAAGTGAGTAGCTCAGAGGTCTGCATCGGCAAGCAGCAGCTGCAGGTGAGCGCGGGTTGGCGCGTCGTGCACGTAGAGGTAAACGCCCCGGGTGGCGCGGGTCAGCAGGATGCGGTAGCCCTTGAGCACGGCCAGCAGCAGCTGGTCCAGGCCATCCGCCTGCTTAAGCGCCTTTTTGGACTTGGTGCTGGCAAACGCGGTCTCGTGCACGTGCGCCGGATCGACGGTCCAGCGCCCCTCCCGCCACACGAGGTCGTCCAGCCACAGCAGCCCGATGTAGTCGAAGTCAAAGCCCCGCACCACGTAGGGACAGCCAACTTCGGCCAGCGGATTCAGGTGCATCTGCGAGCCTTCGGGGGCCTGTACGTACAGAGTATAGTCTTCTGCTGGGGCGTAGTTCCAGGGCCGCGACCAGGACTGGAGCTTCCCCGTGGCATCGGGGTAGGGGAGGTAGAAGTCCTGGTTCTGCGGCGCTACGCCATGCACGTCACTGACTTTCTTGGTTTTCCATTCCACCGAGTAGCTGGAGAGCAGGCGCACCAGCTGCCCTTCGGCATGGTGCTGCCCGAGGATCTGATCCAGCGCCGCCGGGGAGTCCACCAGCTGCAGGCCGAAGGGCGCGTCCGGTTTAGCCGGCGTCCGGCGCCAGTCCAGGGTGGTCGGCTCGTCGTGGATGCCGAACAATCCTTCCATCCAGGCCACGTATTCGGTGGAGCCGCCGCAGCGGTACTGTGCCCCGCTCAGGTCCACGGTGTGCACCTGGGCCCCGAAGTCTTCGGCAAAGCGCCGCAGATCATCCGGCGTGGTGGTCTCGTTGTCCCGGTAGCTCTGCCGGGCGTCGAGCAGGAATACGGCCACCTGGGAGCAGCGCATGATGTGCCAGGCCTGGGGGCCGGCTTGCAGACACCAACCGGCGGAAAAGCCGATGTCATGCCCCTCAGGATTAATCAGCGCGTGAGCCTCGTCCACAACTGAGAGAAAGTTCATGTTGTCGGGCGTCTTGAAGTGCCCGATCTGCCCCTCCAGCACCCGCAGGTTGTCCCGCCACGAGAAGGGCTTCATCGTGTAGCCTTCGCCCTGCAGCTGCTTGACCAGCTTGCCGTAGAGACCCGGGTTAAACTGGTTGGCGGGCAGCACGTGGTACTCGGCACCGGTAATCTTACTGGCCGTGTCGAAGACGCGCTTCATGTTGGTCTTCTGCGAGCTGGAGGTGGTCACGAAGGCCACGTTGCCCCGCTCGTTGTGGCGCAGGGCGGCTTCTACCCAGAGGTTGGTGGCCAGCGCCGACTTGCCCGAGCCGGGCGGGCCCAGCACCAGCACCACGTGCTTCTGACCGGGCTGCTGGCTGGCCTGCTCAATGGTTTGCAGAGCCAGCTCGTAGCCTAGGCGCTGCTTGTCCAGCAGCTCAAAAGGGCGCGCCGTCGTGTTGCGCAGGCTGCTGGCGACCTGCCGCAGCATGTTGCGGTCCTGCTTGTAGGTGCCCCGCTCAAAGTCCTGCGCAAACTGCTCGTCGGCCTCGTGCAGCAGCCCGGCCAGGTGGCCGGCGAGCGTGCCCACGTCCTTGCCGGCGCTGAACACCGGATAGGAGCTGGTCAGCGTGATGTGGGGCGGCTGGGTATAGGCGGCCACGCTGGTCGTGGTCGTGAAGTACACGCAGCCGTCGACCCGGGCCTGATAATCGTGCACGGCCGAATGGAAGCGCTGGCAGTAGAGGGTGTAGCCGCGTACCTGATCGGAGGGATGGAGACGGTCCTGGCCGTGGTGACGGATCAGCGCCTCGCTCGCGCCCGGCTCGTCCTCCTTGGTGTCCCAGTCCTTGAGCTCGACGATGACGACCTGCGCCTGGCCCTGGGCATTGCGGCCCAGCAGCACTACGTCGCACCAGGCGGAGGCGGCCGGCAGCTTGTATTCCAGCGTGACATTGCCCAGGTATAGATGGGCAGCGCCTACTGCCTGGTGAAGATGCTGGGCCTGGGCCAGCACCACGGACATGCGAGGTAGTGACTTCTGCCAGGCCTGCCGCTCGGCGGGGGTGTCGCGGCCCGTGGTAAACATGAGCTCGTCAATCAGCCCGTTCATGTCGGCGGCTACTCGGTCACAGAAAATATCGATTGTAAATAGCACGCCAGCGGGGATCAAAGGAAAGAGTGGATCAGGATAAATAGCCGTTGTCAAACGCCATGGCGCGCATTATCCCGGCTGCAGGAATCGCCGAAAGTAAGCTTCCGTCTCCTTATTGGTGAAGTACACGTAGCAGCCCTTCATTCCCCGGGTGAGCAGCGTCCAGTAGATGTTGCGGGCGTGTTCTTCGAAGCGCGCCGGATTATTGCGTAACATAGGGTCTCGGTTAGCCGCCACGTTGCCCACCAGCTGGTCCTGGGCGGCATCATAGCGAAAGTCATCGCCGATGATGACGCCCACGTACTCAAACTCAAAGCCCTGCGCGGTATAAATGCAGCCTACCTGCCCGAAGCCGGTGGGTAGGAACGCCCACTGGTACCAGGCCGGGATGCCCGGCTGCAGACGAATGGTCTTGCCCGCCGCATCCTTCGCGTCCTTCGCTTCCCAGGGCATGTGAAAGTCTCCAATCTGCACATCGTCAACCAATGAGCCGTCGGGGTTGGGGTCGGACCAGGGCCAGCAGAACCCGGCGACCAGGCGGGCGGAGTTGGGCTTGCGCTGCTCGTGCTCCTGCAGGCGGGCATAGATCTGGTCGGGGGAGTCAAAAATCTGAAAGTCGAACACCTCGTTGTCGCGCAGCGTCCGCGGCGTGGTGGTATAGCCCAGCACGAATTCCAGCCAGTGCAGGTAGTTGTTCGAGCCCATGCACCGGTACTGGGTATGCAGCGTCACTTCCTCGATCTCACAGCCCGCCCGGCTGGCCGCTTCGCGGATGAGCGCGGAGCTGCCCACTTCCTGGGAGCGAACGCTCTGCCGGTCATCGATGAAGAAGACCGTCGTCTTGGCGCAGCGGATGAGCTGGTCCACCTGGGGCAGGTCCGTTTTGTCGGCGGGGCGGGTAAAGCGGTGATTGCTGGTTTTCTCTACCCGGTGGGCCTCGTCAATGAGCAGCAGATCCAGCTGGTTCTCGGCCATGCGAGAGGGCAGAAACCGGTGTAGGTTGGAAAACAGCTTGCTGTCCTCGCGCCCCACCAGGTTCTGCAGGCCTTCAATGAAGGGCTTGGACTTGCAGCCGTACAGCGCCTGGTAGTGACGACCGGCCGCCTCGGCCAGCACGTTCAGGGCAATCACGGATTTGCCCGTGCCGGGTCCCCCGTGCACGATGACTACGGCCTTGCGCTGGTAATCCAGGGATTTGCGCACCTTGGACCAGATCAGGTTCTTGGCCACCAGCTGCTCGCCGAGCAGGGAAAAAACGGGCTTCTGCTGAATGACCCGAGCCGAGTTTTCCAGCAGCTTTTTGGAGGGCCGGGTCGGGCTGTTCATGAAGCGGTTGAACACCTCCAGCCCCTGCCCCGCGGCCAGCAGATCCCGCAGTCGGCTGGCCAGGGCCGGCAGGTCGTCGGCCGTATAGAGCGGAAAGTCCTGCAGCAGGCGCTGGTAAACGGGCGCGAACAACCCTGCTTCCGCGGTGCGGTGATAGTTGTGGCAGTACGCGCAGCTGAACAGCAGCAGGGGAGGGGCCTGCTCGAATTCGTCCACAAACCCTTTCAGGTAGTTGTGGTAGCCCTTTACCTGCTGCGACGGGTGCGCCACCCGCTGCTGCAGCCCGCCGGTGTACGTCTCGACAAAGTTGCCCTCGTCCTCCGTGGCCTGCACCTGGGTCCACTGCTTGAGCTCCAGCAGCAGCACGCAGTCCACCCCGGCCGCATCCCGACCAAAGAGCAGGCAGTCGATGCGGTTCTGACTGTAGGGCACTTCGTACTCCAGGGCGATGTAGCTGTCCCGCAGGCCGGCGCTGGCCAGCAGCTGCCCGACCTGCGGCAGGGAATTCTGCCAGGACCGCACTTCCCCAGGATCCGGGGCGTGGCCGAATGCAGTTTCAAATGCACTCAGAAGCAGGCCTTTGAGCTGCTGCTGCTCGATAGCCTGGAGAAACTCGTCCGTGGAGGCCTGGTAGATGAGCATGGAAAGGGGCCTACTCAGCCGTTAATTCATCGTATTTGTTTGCATTTCCCCGGGCGAGGTTAACCGGGTACTTCTCCGCGTTGCGGGCAATCTTCTCGCGCATCAGTTCCGCGATATCCCAGTGGTACTTATCGGCCAGCTGGAAGGCGTAGAGCAGCACGTCGGCCAACTCTTCGCGCACCTTACCCACATCCGCCTGCTCGGCAGTCTTCCACAGGAACTGCTCGTTGAGCTCGGCAGCCTCGATACTCAGGGCCAGGGCTAGGTCCTTGGCATTGTGGAACTGGGCCCAGTCCCGCTCGTCGCGAAACCGGCGCAGCTGCTGCAGCAGCTCCTCGATCGGGTTATCCATGGCCTTCCGTGAACATCGTGCGGGCTAGGGCCAGTTCTTTGGCGAACTGCAGCCCCGTATCCAGCCCAGGGTCCAGCTCCTGAAAGCTGGTGTACATCCAGGCCAGCAGCTGCAGGGAGGAGAACGACTTGCCGGGTACTGACGCCAGACTGAACTTGCTGGTGCGATTGTCGGGGTCAATGCCGGAGCGGCCCAGCATACCGATCTCGAAGGCTACCTCTTGGACTTGGTCGCGGGTTTTGCCCGCCAGGTACTTGAGCGCATCCAGGCAGTAAAACATGACGGCCATTTGCCCGGCCGGACTGTCGTCGTAGCTCACGGGCTCCTTGCGGGCATCGGCGGGCACGGGGCCATCGAGATCTAGGGGATCCCGCTCGATGGCGGCCAGCAGGTCTTCCGGCGAAGTGGCGCCGTTGGGTTCTTCGGTGGGGGTAGCCGCGGTTTCAGTCTTGGCACGCCCGCTGGCCAGATCACCCCGCATGCTGGCCTCATCGCGCAGCTCGAAGTAGGCGGCCATGCCCAGGTCCTTGCCCCAGTGCTGCACCAGCTCGTATTCCTCGCCCGGTTGCCGGTCCACCCGGTACTCCTGGTATTCCTTCCACAACTGCTGGGCTTCCCGCAGATCAGGGACGGAAGCCTTAAACTCGGGGGTCAGATCGTAGCCGAACAGATCCTTAAAGTGCAGGGCGGCCACCAGGTTCAGCACGGTATTGGCCCGGTGCACGGCGGGCGGGGAGTAGGTGGCTACCTGTTTATTACGTGCCGACTCGATGTACTCAAGCAGCAGCTTGTGCAGGGACAGGAACTGGGTCGGGCGCAACTCCTCGTACTGCTGGTAAAGAAAGTCCTCAATAAAGAGGTCAAGGGGCGCGTTGAAGAGCTGGCGCATCATGCCCTCGTACACCGACTCGATGAAGCCCGTGACGTTGGCATCGCTGTAGCCAGCTTTCTCCAGCTTCTTGAGCTGCGGCAGGGCTGCCTTGATGAAGGCCTGCTTGCCCGCCCCGGTCGACGTAAACAGGAGGTTGTTCCCTGCCTGCCGGGCCTGCCCCATAAAGTCCAGGTGCACCATCTCGTGCATGACCAAGTGATCGACGGCCGGGTAGCTGGGCTTGAACCAGATCTGGTGGTAAGCGCGGCCGTAGTTCTCGGCGACCTCCAGCTTGGCGGCCGTGGGGATGCGTTCGTCCGCGTCCACGCGGATCTCCTTGCCGGTCGCCGCTTCCAGCTGCTCCTGGTACTCATCGGCCAGGGCGAAGGTGTTGGTGGCTTCTAGCTGCTGGCGGGCGACCTGCATCACCAGCGCGAGCGCGCCCCGGCGAATGGGATCCCCGCTGCTGGCGTTGCGCAGGGCCTGTAGGGCGAACTCGAAGGCCTTGGTGTAATCCCGACGCTGCTGGCGGACCATGGCCAGGGCGTAGAGCACGTTGGGGTACTTGGGCTGAATCTCGTAGGCAATCTCGAAGTAGCGCTCGGCCTCCTGGGCTCGGCCCAGCTGCATCAGGTTACCCCCGATGTTATTGATGGCAATGAAATCCTGGGGATTGATGGCCAGGGCCTGGTCGTAGAATTTGTTGGCCGAAGTAATGTCGTCCTTGTGGCGGGCGTAGATGTTGCCCAGCATGATCAGGGCGTAGCCATTGCGCGGATCCCATCGTAGGGCATCAATCAGGGCGTCAATTGCCCCGTTCTGGTCCCCGGTTTCGGACAGTACCTGCCCCAGCACGCGGTGATACTCGGAGACCGTGGGGTTTTGCGCCAGCAGCTGGCGCAGGCGCGGCAGGGCTTGCTGAAACTGCCCTTTCTCGCAGAGTTGCAAGATCTTATTGTACTCCGCATTCTGGCTGCTGATGGCCTTGGTATCGATCTTTACTTCGACTACCTCTCCTTTGATGGTGACGGTGGGGCGGTAGGGGCCAAACGTGTAGAAGTCAGTCAGGTGCTCAACCAGCCGCGCCGGGTTCTGGCCAAAGACTTCAGCTTCCGGGAATAGACTGTAGAGAAAAACATTGAGCGAGTGGGTAATAGTCATCAAACAAAAGTTGCCGACGTAAAGGAGCCGGAACAAAACTGTAAAGGTAGGGTAGTTAATAAATCAGGCTCGTACTCGCTAACTATATGCATATCACACAGTTATAGTAGAGCTATTCTTATGTCACAATTACCTAGTCATAGGCGTCCCCTTGCGTTTTACCTTAAACTAAATATTCTGTGCAAGCATCTTTGCTGGTTCGAGGTTATTGGCTCGGCTAGAGAAAACTGAACTATAGCGGATCGAAGAGCGCACTTTATTGTCCGTGTATGAGATTCTAAATGTGCGGTGGGCAGCAACCTTCTTGAGAGTAACTCTGGAAGGAATTCGAATTAACGAGGAGGAATAGAGATTCCATGCCATCAAGCTAAACTGCTACCTGGATTGCCACAACCGACTTTGGATACATGCTGTAGTGTAGGCTGTGTTTCTGTCGCGAAGGATTCACTCAGATGGCATCGGGCTAGACAATAAAGTCGTTGACGGAGGTAACTCCTGCCGAAACGTGCTCAACTGCTTGAAATCGGCGAACAAAAACAGGTGGCGTCCTCCTGGGGCGTCGTGATCAAGAACAACTGTAGTAACGTATCCGAACTCCTCTAGAAGTTGTTGAACCAAGTTAGGAAGGGGTTTAGCGACCTTGTTGTTTTTTAGACTAACTAACAAAGTATAGCGAACTGGCGGCTGGCGGCTAAGTGCCCATGGCTTCAATTTTCCGTGATTGAAGGAGCGCAGTGCAATTTGTACAAACCGCAATCCATCCGCATACGGGATCATTAACGAACGGTCAGGTAAAGCCCTGGTCATAGGGAGAGCTGCGTATTAAACACAGTAATAACAATGCGTTGCAGCAACTTACAAGTAAGGGGCATGCTGAGAGTTCTCTGATGCTGAGACAAGATCATAGCAATCCTGGTAAAATTAATAAGTGGTTCCTAAGAAGTTATTCTAGTAGAATTTTGGTGAAACTTTGGTGGAACAATATTGGCTTGTTACCTTTGAGTGAAATCAAGAAGTTACTGCGTGTGAATACCTTCATACTACTATAAAGCAGTGGCGTTTACGAGAGACCGAAGGCAGTTCTACTATTCTCACAGTTTTCACCTATCGCCATTTATCTAGATTCTTATGAAGTTCTATTGGCCGGCGCCCCTTGACCTGATTGATCCGACCTACAACTTTGTCCAGAATGGTGGTTTTTATGGAGCGGCTAAGCACCAACACCAGTTGTACCCTCATGAAGTATTTCCTGAGCCTGTTTATCATGGCTTTATGATTTCTAAAGCCCACGCGGAAAAAGGGTATGCCCGGTGGAATTCGGCTCAACTCAATCGCTTCTTGCGGGAGGGTGCCAAACGGTTTATGCGCACCCAACCAGCGGCGCTTACTATCATGGGTGATTCAGGGGCCTATACCAATAACACAACCACCGACTGTCAAGGCCATCTAATTGATCAGTGCTTGGCAGTGGTCAACTTTTATAATGCTATCGGGGTAGATTATGGCTTGGCCCCGGACAACATGATTAGTGGTAGTGCTGGAGATGCACGTATTTCGCCCAGCCAATACCTGGATTGGCGGCACCGATGGCACCGGACCCATGCCCTAGCGGAAACCTTTCTCGCTTTATATCGGAAGAAGAGTCCTCGCTGGCAGCCCATTGGTGTGGCGCAAGGCTGGGACCCGGACTCGTATCAGGCTAGTGTGGCCGCTTTGCAGCAGATGGGATACTGCTACATTGCTTTGGGAGGGCTAAACTGCCTAAAGAGCGCCGCCATCGTTGAATGTGTAACAGCCTGCTTCCTAGCAAAAGCCGAGAAAACGGAATTTCACTTGCTAGGAGTGAGCCGAGCGGAGCACATGGCTCTGTTTGCTCAATTGGGGGTTACTAGTTTCGACAGTACCATGCCCATGCGCCAGGCCGTCAAAGATGACAAGGATAACTTTCATGGCAAGGAAGGGCATTACGCAGCAATAAAATTGCCGCCTACCGAAAGTAGTCCGCGGCTGCAGAAACTAATCCGATCACAAATCCTCTCGGCTGATCGAGTCCAAGAGTTGGAACAAATGACCTTAGCCAGCTTACGCCATTTCGACCAAGGCATAATGTGTCTAGAGGATGTACTGGAAATTTTGAAGGCCGGCAGCGATTACCGGCAGGAAGTCGACTATGCAGACCAATACCGTCGGCTCCTACACGATCGGCCATGGCGCCGGTGCGCATGTATCATGTGCTCCCGCACGGGGATTGAAATTGTATTGCTTCGCAATAGGGAGCTAAATCTTAGACGAGGCTTTCACAACCTATATGTGTTTTCTAATAAGTTAAAGGCCACATTCCCATCTGATTGGTATTAACTCACTTCAACCCATGGCAAAAGAACGTTTTCTCCACATACCCGCTATTGCTTTTCAACAGAGTGAAGGCAGAACCCTTTTCACTTTTGCTGTGGAGGGATCGATGCTTCATGAGTTCGCGACCGTATCTCGTATTGCCCGGCGGGAAGACGATAAAATTTATGGTTACCAACGGCCCGAGGTCGCCTCGCATATCGCGAATATTGCTAACTACTTGGTGACCAAGGGATCCATGTTGCCAAATGCCATTGTGGTGGCTTTCGATGACGTCGTTGAATTCCTGCCAAGCCTTGATAGCCGTTCAGAAGGCGCAAACATGGGAATTTTGAAGATTCCAATCATGGCGAAGGGCCAGGAGGGTACGCGCAAACCGGCCTGGATTGTGGATGGGCAACAGCGGGCAGCGGCATTAACAAAAGCCGGAGTAAGCGGCTTCATGGTTTGTGTGGTAGGGTTTATAGCAAGCAACGATGCCGAACAGCGGGAGCAGTTCATGCTCGTGAATTCTGCCAAGCCCTTGGCGAAAAGCCTACTATATGAATTGCTGCCGCAAACCAATTGCTTGTTGCCAGCATCTTGGGAAAGAAAACGTCTGCCCTCCGACCTATTAACCTTACTAAATTTAGATAAACGATCCCCGTTTTACGCGAGGATCAAGACTGCTACTAATCCCAACGGCATTATTCAGGACAATTCCGTGCTCCGAATGCTAGAGAATAGCCTTTCGGACGGCGCGCTCTACGTTATACAGGAGCGATACGCTGGGCAGGCGAAAGTCATGATTACTCAAATGTTAGAGGTACTCAATCATTACTGGGAAGCAGTAGCCCGCACATTTCCATCTGCCTGGAACTTGCCCCCAAAAAAGTCACGCCTCACCCATGGGGCCGGCATTATTTCCCTAGGCTTCATCATGGATGCGATTGCTGACCGCCAACCCATGGGAGACACTATTTCCGTTTCTGCGTTCCAGCAAGACTTGAGTTATATTGTCCCTGCTTGCAAATGGACGCACGGCTTCTGGGAGTTGGGGCCAGGGGACCAGCGTAAGTGGAACGAAGTTCAGAATACGCCTACGGACATTCGCATCTTAAGCAATTACTTGCTGGTGCAATACAAGTCCCTGGTGTGGAGTGAGGCGCTACGGGCTAGTTAAGTAGCGTTAGGACTAGAGGCAGGGGTGGACTGGGCGGCAACTCCCAAAAAGCGCGCGCCTACTGCCCTTAAAGCTTCCTTCGTTTTGGACGCAAGTATCTCGTCTTGCCATGAATACCTATCATGGCCTATACGGTAACGGGAATTTATCGCATCACCGATAAAGATGACGGCATTTTCTGCGCGGGTTACGGCCACATACAATATGCGCATTTCTTCCTGGCGGACTTTATCGTCATCTAAACGGAGTGACTGCAGGTACACGGGAGACGTCGTTTCTTGTTTGTCCGCACTTTCCTGTTTGATTTTAATTTTAACCTCCAACCCGTGGGGGGGCTTTCCCGTTTTGGGGTCCGCTTTATCAAGTATAAGGAAAGGGGGCTGTTGCTCTTCGCTTGCAGCAATCAAGGGCACCTGGGCCTCGGGGACAATGACTATCGGAAACTCTAATCCTTTCGCACGGTGAATTGTCATAACCCGAATGAACGGGGGGCGTTTGCGTTTTTCAGCATCCTCAGGTCCGCTGGCCACGGAGATCATTTCCTCCTCGCGCCCCGTGCGGCTAGACCGGCGTAAAAACTCGACGAAAGTATGCAAGGTCAGGGCCTGGTCTTCCCAAAACAAGTTCCGAGCGATTTCCCGCAAGAATTCGAGATTCTGTATGGCTTGTTCGTCTTCCTGTGCGAAGTAATATCCCCGGATTTCAAACAGGCGGTACAGTTGCTCTAGTAATTGAGGAACCGTTGCAATGCTCACCATGCCTTGCAACTTCAAAAGATGATTGTGCAAGTGCGCGTGCTTCCGTTTAAAGGCGGCGGATAAGGGACTTCCACTGCGAACCGGCATTTGCACCTGCCGTACTTTCTCGTCAAAAATAACTCGATGATCCACCTCTCGGAGAAACGGCGTGTCTAGAGCTAACGCGAGGGCCGCATCATCCTTGGGGTAACCGAGCAACAGCTGCAGCATGTAAATGACGGATACTACCTCGGGAAGCGAATAAAACGCCTCACCAGCGTCGGCTTGCACAGCAAATTTATTCTGGGAGAACCCCTCTTCCTGAAATATTTCTCGCAGGCCCTCTACATAGGACTGCTGCAAGTTATTCGAACGCGTTAAAATGACGATATCGCCTTGTTCAACCTTTGAGAATTCGTTGCGTTTGCGCTCTATCGTACATGGGGGAGTAATGCCGCGGCCTTCCAACATGCCTCGAATCACTTCCGCTGTCCGGCGAATCCGCCCGTCGCGCTTATCAGCAGGGTCAGCAGCCACATAGATAAACGGAGGCGGGTCATTTTTACCTTCCTTCATTTCTTCAAATGGCTCTAATGGCTCTTTTAGAAAATCGTATTGCTTCGTATGGCCAATATGTTCAAACAAGGTATTGGCAGCTTTGCAAAAGGCAAGGGTTGGGCGACGCGATATGTATAAGGGTAGTGGCTTTTTGGTGGCCATGTAGTTTTTGGCCATTTGCAGCAAGATGTTGTCCTGCGTTCCGCGGAAAGCATAAATAGACTGCTTCTGGTCGCCGACAACTAACAGCCCTTTCAAGTGAGGGATGAGCGCCTCCACCATACGCTGTTGGATGGCGTCGGTGTCCTGGAACTCGTCAATGAAAAGATATCGGTAGCGAAGAGCGATCTGCTTGGCGATTGAACCATGGTACTTAGATGTTGTCAGCAAGTTAGCGGCTTGCTCGATCAAATCATGGGGGTCGAGCACCTGCATCTCGCGTTTTTTCTCAGCGTATGCTGCCGCCGCTTCTTGCATCAACTTAGCCATAGCCAGCCGATAAGGCTTGCCCATATCCTCGGCTTGTTGGGCAGTCCATTCCGAGATGTCGGTAAAGTCGAGTCCCTGGTTGCGAGCGTGCTCATAAATACGCCCTATGAGTTTGAGCAGCTCATAATCCGGCATTTGGCTGCGTCCACCGTACACCGCCCCCGTGCCGCTTGCTTGATAATGCGCCAGGAGGGCCTCATTAAAGGCCTCATCGCGCAGTTTCTTGGCAAAGGTGATGCCGGTTTCGTAGGCGATATGATCTAAGTAGCCAAACAGTTGCAGGATCTGGCGGCAAAAACCGTGAATAGTACCGATGTAAGCAGCAGCTAATCGCTCCTGTTGCGCGCGCCATTTATAGCGTTCGACAGCCGTCAGAGCCTCTTTCGCGCGCTTGTTGATAGCATTCTGGATATCCTCTCGTAAGCCATTTGCCGCCTTATTAGTAAAAGAGATGAGCACAAACTGGTCAATCGAAGCGTCCTGCGTTTCGATCAGATGAAGCACAGTTGCCACCGATGTGTACGTTTTGCCTGAACCGGCCCCGGCGGCCGTCACGGTCACTTGGTGCCCGACGACGTGGTCAATGACGTCGGCTTGTTGATGAGTGACGGGAAAACCCGCTCTAGTTGTGCTCATATTACGATGAAATGGAGGCAGCCTTCTAGAAGGCCAATTGCGGAGCTAAAGTGTCTTGCTTTACACTGACTCCTAGGCAAGTGGATATATTGGGGCAGTGCTGGCAGTGCTCACCAGAGAATTTGGGAAATTTCCCGCTTTCCACACTTTCAATTACACCCAACAAGTGTTTCTTAATCTTGGCCAAAGGATCTTCGCCAGGGCTGGTCTGCTTGAAACCTCCATATGTTTGTTTGAACACGTCATTTGTAATGCTATCCCACTTGCGGACCTGGTTGTAATGACTGCGTAGGCCTAGTGAGCGTGCGGCACTTTTGGTGTCTGGTTTGTGCCCATTACTTAACCAATTTAATATCAAAGCATCTTTACTGAATACCATCGGGTTTTTGTACCTGCCATTGGCGGTCGTCACCTGTCGGTAACGGAACAAATCCAGCACCACCCGGTACTGCCCCCGATCGCTAGGTATAGGAACATTAATAGGCGGTATGTTAAAAAAGCGAAGATCACTTTCCTCAGAGTACTTGCCTTTACTATTATTGTGCAAGTGGGCCCGGCACCAAAACTCGATATCTCCGACTACCCCTCGAGTAACCTCTTCCCAATCCTGTTCAGTGAAGCCCAGGAAAATTTCTTTCATGCGCGGCTCGGTTTGCTTGCGTAGAGTTTCCGCGTACTGAATGCTGGCATTAGTTCCTGGCCTTGAGACGTTGGCCATATGCCATTCATCCAAAAGCAAGTGTAACCAAACTCCCTTGGCCAGATAGCGCAGTTGGAAGTTCGTAGTGTAGAATGTACTGGTAAAATCAAGGCGCTCTAGTTGATAGCGATAGGGGCACAAATCGTAGTGCATCAATTCTGCTACGGTATAGGGGTCACTCCCATAATCCCGTTCGTAGAGTTCGCTCATCAAGGTCGGCGGCAACGATTCCAGCGGCGGCTGGCTCATTGGGCCGGGTGTGGGAAGCCGATAGGGGAAGACCCGAACATCTTCTTTGCCCAATACGGCCATGACTTCCTGGAAATAGGGTGAGGGCAGTAGTTCCTGGGTGCCATCGGTTTGGGCGTAAGACAGAAAGAAGCGCGCCGGTTTCTGCACGGTTCCAACCGTCGCGCGGATGGCAGCCAAAAAGAGGTAGCGCTCCTGAGCAAGGTTTGGGCCAAGGGTTAGGTCGTAAAAAGGCCAGGGCTCCCGGTGTGGCCGCGGTAGTCGGCTGCTGTCGGCGCCTAAAAAGAAAACAATAGGCTGCTTGGAGTTATCAAGTCCTTCTGGGCCAATAACTGCTATTTGATTGGCCCAAGGGTCATCTTCAGGGCGCTCAGAGACCAGCCCGTTGATCACTTCCCGGAACTGTTCAGTTGAGATAGCAGTAGTATCTGCCGTCTCCAGTTCCAGCAGCACCGCTTGGATTTTGACTAAAAGTTTCCGCTCCGAATCAGCCATGCCGTACGGGTCGAAAGTGTCCAGACCGGATTGTAAGTTTCTGATGTGCTCGGCAACGGTCCGGTCGGGGGTGTTAAACAGTTTAAAACACAGTTTCTCAACAAGAAGAAACACATTCTGCCAATCTGCTACGTCCTCAGCCAGCAAGCCGGAGGAAGGCAGCCGAAGCTTCTTGTCGAGGGTTAAAAGTGTGGGCAAAACTGCAAACGCTCTCTCCCAATCCTGCTTGGTTCTACACCGTGCAAACAGTTGGTCCCGGCAGGCCAAAAAACGTTTGGCGCTTTGCTGAATGCGGAACGAAACCATATTTAACTCAGGCACGCTCAGCAGGCCTGAGCTAAGGATGGTTACGAAGTGCTCAGGAAGTAGGCACAGTTTGTCCTTCTCATCCGCATCCCAGATTTCGTACAAGGTCAGGATAAAGCGACCTAAGGGGGTAAGCAGCAACTGCCGGGGCGGTACGCGCAGCAAATCGGGTCTTAAAACGGGTACTATTCCTGCCGCTTTCTGTTCCTGCCGATACATCTCTACTTCTTCAATTAGCAGTCCCCGGTAAGCATCGGGGTCTCGGGACACTATCCGAATGTCACGGGGTTGGTAGCGGGGCTTGGGTCCAGCAAGTAAAGCAGCTATTTCTTGGACACACGTGCGTACTTCAGTATGCCGGTGCGGAAAGGCACTAATAAATACAGTGCCATCACCCTGTGGCTGCCAAGGCTCGCTGGCTGTGGCGAACAAGTGATGGCTTAGAAATTCGAGATCAGTTTGAGGGGCCGCGTAATTATCAACAGGATGCTTATTTATTCTAGCAAAGAGCGAGTTACCTGTGGACGCATAAGTACGCTTCAGAGCCTCAAAACCAAATTCCTGTTCTTCACGATAGGCATGAATAAACGTAACTTGAGCCCCGAGTTCCTGGCAGCGCTGGGCGAAAAAAAGCTGTAACGGTCTTATAAAACTAAAGCCTTCAAGGATGACTCGTGGGGCTGCCGGTAGGCCTTCTGCAATGAAGCGCCGTGCGGCCCTCTCGAAAGAAATTTCACCAGCAGGATAGTTTTCGTGAAACGCTTTTTGTAACGCGGCAATCAAGGTAATCATTTCGGGCTGAGCCAAACGGTCCGAAATGGGGGTCGGATCATCTATTTGTAGATCGATACCTTCCTCATCCAAGCGTCCAAGGACTTCACGCCAGGTGGCTACATCGTGGCGGAGTTGCTGCCGCTGGCGCATATCGGTTCCCGCTACCTGATCAATTGCTTGGTATAAGTACACTCGTTCCAAAGCCTTGACTTTAGGTAGTCGCAACCCTTTCCTTGGCAGCCAAGGACGCATCATATGTCGCAGGGCATTATCAAAAAGTAGCTGGGGCCGGTATTCAATTACTTTGGTTTCTTCATCCACCAACTGTTTGAGTTGCAGCGCCGGGAAAAAGGCGTCACCTGCGCCTTTAGCATTTTTGCCTCGCAATACTTCTAGAAACGAAGTGGCAACTACAAATAAGTAAGGAGTAGAAGGTACTTGGCCATCAGGCGTTAATTGTAAAACCTCGCGGAGGTGCGAGGAATCTAAGGGCGCTCCATTGAACTGAATCAGAGTAGTTTGGGGGCCAGTCATAGGAGGGGAAAGGGGCGTAGTTTGCCCGAGTACATTTATAATCTGCTGCCAGGTTTCAGAGGATGGAGAAAAAGACACTTCCGTAGCCGCGGCCTTTACCCACTGTTTCAAGGCTTCGGGGGTTAGGTCCTCAGTGCAACGAACACACTGCGTGGTAGGCAGAGAATGCCAAAGGGAAGCGTTCCAGTCAGTTCTCGATACGAAGGGCAGAGCTACTGCTAAGTGCACAAAAGGTGCTTCCCCCCCGGGGGAGTTTTTAGGTAGCCATTTCTTCAATGCAAAGACTTGCTGCTGTACCTGTGCGAGGGGATGCTCTTCCACAGTATACCAGTTTTGTGTTTGCCAAGCGTGGCCTTGAATACCACGAATATTGTTAATGCTTAGACCTTTGACTTCTATTACAAACAAGCCATAGTCACGCAGGGCTACTACAAAATCGGCTTCGCAGTGGCGTAGTCCGCGGAAGTCGAAGATAGGGTAGCGGTAAAAAGCAACTCCTTCTTCATGCATAAAGGCAGCTTGAATTGCCTGCCATACCCGGGTCTGAGGCTCGCTCTCATCCAAGGGATCTTCAGGGTAAAACCTCATAGGATGGGGGCCTGCCGGAAGTCAAATCGCAGTTTGGAAGAGATATTCATTGGTAAAAGAATAATTACCTATTAAGGGACGGTACGAATAAAACGCTCCTTTCTGCAATTTCCAAGCGTTTTATGAATTGCATAAATGAATATGAATTAATATATATTAATTCCCTCTAAATTGTACCCCTATATTTATACTCGCTATTTAACTTATTATTGCCGCTTATGGAGCCTACTATCTATGCTCATGAAACCAGAATTCGGAATGCTTTTGCCAGCGTGCTCCGGGATTATCGCAAAAATGAGCGGGTAGCTCAAAAAGAGGTAAAGTACATTGAAGCCGGCGCGCGGGCAGATATGCGCACCGTCGACCATCATAATATCATTCGGGAATGGGAATTCAAAATTGAAGCAGACTACTCTGCCTTGGGTCAAATACTCGTTTATGTTGCGTTGGCTCGTAAAGAATTCCAGTATAGGCGCTTAGTTCGGGGTGTGCTGGCTGCCTTCACGTTTCCTGAAAACCTTGTTTACACCATAGAGGCGATGAATCTAGGGATTGAGTTGTATACCATCCCGGGGCACTTACAGAACGCGGGCAATTTGGGTGCTACTTTGCCGGAAGGGCCTCCGCAAATACCCACTTCTTTGATCTAATACAATTCTTAACAATTTTCTGCATGGACTCAGCATTTAGTGCTTTTAACATTCCTACATCCCAAATTATTCAGAATCGGGATATTACAGAGGATTCTGATTATCAGGGATTGCGAATTGTACGCTATCAGAGCAATCAAACAGATGCCCTAAACTACAAGAACAAAGCTTATGAGTTTCAGCAGGACCTGGGAAGTCAACGATTCATTCGGGCCACGCTCACGCGAAAAGGCATGGTAGGTGGGTTTGGGAAAGAACGTATTGTAGCATATGCCCATTTAACGCTTAAGCAATTTGTAGATGTCGTTAAATACGACCCTTCCAATCCGCCCCTGGATGACTATAACTCTTTGGAGATGATGCAAGCGCATGATCAAACACAAAGTGACTTCAAGGGGCAAAAAATGAAAAACAAAGACAATTTCAAAACCTACCTTTTGGAAGGGGCCAAAGGATACCGCCCATTGTATTTGCCCCCAATTGCCGGCTGGCAGTCATATAAAGTATTTACAGAAACAATCTTCGTTGCCCTCGACGAGAGTGATCCCAATGCACTGTACGGCTATCTCTATCTGCCTGCTAGCCCAATTATGCAATCGGACGGCCAGACACAGACGGCTGCCTTGTTCGGTTTAGCATCGACTAAAGAAGCCACTGAAAGCAATTTCTTGAAAAGTCTGCTGGTTACGTTGGAAATAGAACTTAACGTTAATAGTACTAAAGCAGGACAGAGTTTCGCTGACCGCAATGGCAGAGGAACAAAAAAAGACAAGAACTTAGTTATTGCTTTGGATCAGAGCTCAGCACTCAGCGAGCTGCGGAACCGGGCAGTAGGTGGTACCGTTTTTCAAACGAGAATTGCGGATGGCCGTGATGGAGGAGTTTCAAAAAATAATACCCAGTGGATCGTTGACTTGTCCACCATGGAGCAAATGTTGTTAGCAGTTGTATTTGGAAATTATCGCGAACGACCCGAGCGCTTAAAGCATTACCATATAGAGGCTTTTACCCCATATGCACGGGAGTTTTTTCAACTGCTCCACAAACTATTTGCAGGTCAATGGGTTGAGAAGCCTGCTGCCGACTCTGATCCCTTTCGGCAAGTGTACGTTCACGGGTGGGCATTTGCCCAAAAGGCACTAGCCGAAGCCTACTACGAGGCGCGGAGGGACCAACTTAAGCCACTCACTGATGCGATCAATTTCAAAGACGGGACTCTAACCGAGGAGGAAGCATTCAAAAGTGCAATTGCTTCGATTGTGGAAGAGTCTCGTCCGTCACCCGTTATCCCCTTTACTCAATTCAAAGAGCGTTTACAGGGAATCGACTGGCGCCGACATCGCAAACACTGGGTAAAAATTACCGGTTCTAGCATGAAGAAGGGAAAAAAGGCCACGATCAAGTTAAAGAGCGAACCGGATGGTCCAGTAGTGGTCGCGATGGCACAAAACAATCCTGCTTATGTTAAGACAGTGAAGGATAAGATTTTATCTGAATCTTGGCGGGACCTTACTAAAAGTGTCAACGAGCCGCTTTAACGCCAAAAAAGGCCTTAGGATTTTCTCCTAAGGCCTTTTTTAATGCTTTCGCTATTAGTAATCGAACAGGTCCATTTGTGGAGCCATGGACCTGGCTGTAGACTCGAATAATTCGTGACCTTTATCCACGAAGAATTGGTCGTCTGTCAACACCCTTTTCAACAAGGAATAGAAAACGTAAGTATTATGGAACCCCCTTCTTCTGTTTCGGTTGTTGCCCCGGAAGATGATTATCTCAACGCCCTCATTTTGACATAGTTCGCAGGGGCAGGTCAGCCAGGGCTTAACTAGCAGGGTTTTTTCGTAAGCCTTGCTCCGGTCAACGAATGGCTTTGGTGCTTTCCCCTCATCTACAAGTGCTTTATTAGTTGCGTCTTGCAAAGCGCGATCATAAGGCAGGATCATATTCAACGCCTGCTGCCTACTTAACTGACCTTTAGCATATTGGCGAATGCCCTGTAGGCTCTCCTGTTCTAACCGCCGCGCTTCTGTCATACCAACGCGAGCCACAAGGTTTTTGATCTTAGCGTGTTGACCTAAGCCAATCTCGGGGATGCGGATCGCAGCGTATTTGTGGCCATCCAAAGTCCAGTAATTATCATTAGCACCCATCCAGGCCTTGCGCAGATGCGAAGCACTATCAACAGAGGTTACCCCAAGTTCGGCAAACGTGCGCGATGCTGTCACGCGCGCGATGCCAAAGAGGTGCATATCAATGCCCTGGGGAACCACCTTGGAAACCTCTTCTACAATTTTGAGCATGTCCTTGGTGGAAGTGCGTACTAAACCGCCAAGGGCGATGTAGTCGTACCCCATCTGAATGTATTGCTTCGCGGCCTTGGCATAAGAATTAGCATCCCATCCCTGTACAGCCCCTATGGGGCGCCATGGCAAGCCTAGTTTTTGATGTTCAACCAGAAATTCTTCGGCATTGTGGATAGTTAGATCATAACGTTCCTGCGCAACCGCTGAGTTTTTGCCTACTATAAGGTGGTCTACCGACACACCCAAATCAAAGCCGTAACGGGTGTAATAATCCAATACATCCGCTGTGGAGAACGGGGGCTTTTCTAAATTTATGTAATCGAAGGCTCCGCAGTCTCCCATTACGGGGAAGTGAGTAGGAACCCGTAAGGATCGGTGAATACCCAAAGCGTCAATCAATGCTTTTCGCTTCTTATTGTGCTCAACAACTGCACGGGACACCAGTATGCCGTCGTAATTCGGCGAGTTGTACAATTGGTGCGCATATACTTCATTGCTCCAATGAGATACGCCGCCGGCATGTACTTCTTGGTCGAAATCGAAGTCGGGGTCAACCAAGTCATCCCAGTCCGGGATGAAGTAACGTAGCTTTTGTTTGTGAGGACTTTCCTCCCAATTCTGGTCCAGCGCTATGACCTGGTCTACATTAGGGTTGGCGACTGGAAGTTTTTTCTGGATTATTAATTTAGCTGGCTTGGTGTCCTCGGGTAGGGTAAGCAATGGTAGCGGCGTAGAGGAGGCAATGAACTGCTCAATAAAGGCCACACCTTCAGCCACTACTTTGCCCAAAAGACGCTTTGCAAGTTCCCCTTTTAATCCGATGATTCCACAGCGAAACTGACGAGCTTCGTTGTTATTGAGAGTAATGATTTTACTCTGCTCCATGGTTGGTAAGCGCTTAGCTATCACGCTTCCACAAAGGATAAGAGTGGGTCCCCCGAAAGAGATTGTACTATCCAATTGGCATGCCTCTAAGTAATTGTCTCCGAGCAGGATCAGTCCTAAATCGTATGGCGCGCTAACTGTGTTACGAAAAGATAGGGGCACTTGGAGATAACTCGACCAGGACCGAATCTCTTTTTTACCCATAGTAGCGAAAGTCACCTCATAAGGTAAAATCGAGCGCATCTCCGAGATTAACCCATAACCTGCCGATAAGATGTGCAGTTCCACCTCCAAGTCGCTCTGTGCCCTAGCCTTTTGGACTCCGTCCATCAAGCGTAAGTGTTGCTGACCAGTGTACATCTGGCCGGCTGATTTAAGGTGCTCTGGGAAGCGTGCTTCCAATGCTGTTACGGCTTCCAGCCCGGCCTCAAAGTCCGTAATGGAAAGCTCATATTTTCCACTAGCGTCTTTTTCGCCAGTACAAGAAGAAACAATAAGTATTTTCATTTATTAACCCTAGGAAAATCCAAAGGGTATTAAAGATAAGCTCTACTGCACTAGAGAACAGGGTGAAAAGTACCCTTTTTTAAGTAAGTGGTCAGGGGCTTAACCATTATGTATGCCTTCTTGCCCTAGCTTTTAAAAACTGTAATTCTTACGCTAGCCGCTTATTATCGGCTCACAGTTCATACATCTCGACAGTCTCCACTGAGTCGGTGCGTAGTGCAGGCGATACTTCTTCCTGCCACTTGTAGCGCAATTTAGGGTTGATACCCAGGATACAAACTGCCGCCCACGTCGAATGACTCTCGGTGGCGGTATATAGCGCTTCAGCTTTGAATACTACCTCATATTATGAGGCATTTGTCAAGCTTGTCCATGAGCTTGAAAAGCACTGCCTAACTATATCCTATTCAAATAGACCACCTCAATTAGACAAAGGGCTAATATATTAGGATCAAATTAAGAAAAGTGCAAGTTTTAAGTCACAACCTCAATGGGGAGCTATTAAAAAAATAAGTAGCAGAATTAGGTTTAACGAACCGGGCCTACAGATCCCAATCGGTGCTTGTTTACTCTACATCTAATATTTTGTGTGTTTGAACTGATACACGCCATTGGGGCTGTTCTAACGCTAATTCAATTGCTAAGCGTTGATTTTCTCGTAAACGAGGCCCATCCTCTGGTTGAATCCAAAGCAGCGGCAAAGGAGCATTTTGTGCAGTATGTACCCTTTGTTTGGCTGTGAAGGATGTGAAGTCGCGGGGCATATAATCAGGAACGACGATTTTTAGCTCGTCAAAAAATTCTAACTCTAAGCGCTCTTGCACCAGCTTCGGGCTGCAAACTATCCAGTCAGGCGCCATCAATTGCTGTTCTTGTTCACTCCAGCAAGCCCCGGCTAGGCTAAGCGTACCATTCGTTTCAATTGCGACAAAAAAATCTTCGGCATGCAAGGCGTTCATCAATTCAGCATCAATGTGAAGCAAAGGCTCGCCACCGGTCAACACGCAAAATCGAATGTCACCTCCTACCTCCCGGATAGTTTGAGCTAACTGAGCCGCTGAATACGATGTACTGCCTTCCTTCGTAAAATCGGTATCACACCAGCCCGGACAGCTGGCCCCCGTGCGCTGTATATCCCGTTCGCGCGAGGCCTCATAACCCGACCACAGATTACACCCTACGAAGCGTACAAATACAGCAGGCCGGCCAGCAAACAATCCCTCACCCTGCAGGGTCTTCCAAACATTTTTGACCCGATAAGTCCTTTTCTGAATATCTCCTACTACCTCGTGCTCATTTACTATTCGATCCATCCGTTGTCTTTTGCTTCTAGGTAACCTTTAGCGCGCAGCCGCGACGCATCATTGTCGAGCTTGCCATATCCCCACTCATTATAAGTGGTTCTGTCGCCGTTGTAGTCCGTGTGCGAGTAGTCCCGTACGATACTCAATATTCCCAATTCGTTCGCTAATTTCCAGGTCTCTGCTTTTGTTAAATACATCAACGGTGTATGAATCCTTACATCTTGATCTAAAGCCAAGGTCATAGTCGTTTGCATTGAATCAGCGAATACCCGCCGACAGTCAGGATACCCCGAAAAGTCTGTTTGGCACATGCCCCCAACGATGTCATTGATACCTCGGGTATAGGCGTAGCTACTGGCAATGGCTAAAAATAGAGCGTTTCGTCCCGGCACAAAGGAAGCAGGCAAACTCTCGTTAAGTTCGTGTTTATCCGCTACATCCTTATCATGTTCGGTCAAAGCAGAACCACTAAGCAGGCCAGTAACATCGATTACGTTAAATGGAACTTGTGCCAATTCGGCAATGAGTGCCGCTTGGGTGAGTTCCACGTCGTGCTTTTGCCCGTATCGAAAGCCTAAGGCCTCGACTTGAGCAAACTGCTTTTTGGCCCAGAATAAACAAGTAGTTGAGTCCTGTCCACCTGAGAAGAGGACTAAGCATTTGGTATTGGAAATGGCTTGTAATGACATATTAAAGGGTTTTTACCCGTTCAAGCAGGCGTGGAGTAGAACTTGTAAAGGGCACCGAGACTAGTACCTCCAATTCGGCAAAGCAGGTCTCAGTTTCCTGAAGTTTTACTTTAATCCCCGTTATCTGTCGAGCCGCCAATACGTCCGCTGCGTGTGTTAACAGGTAATCCACTACAAACTGACAGATGTTTTCTGAAGTTGTGTCGTAAGGCAATACGTAGTGCTTGGATGCCAGCAGGTCAATTGCAGAGAGGAGTTGCGTGTCATTGTCGGCTACCAGGATGCCGTGATCCCATGCTTTAATTAGGGGCCCGAGCACAGACTTTATTTCCTTGAAGTCGATAAACATCCCTTGGGTTAGAACTTCACCTGATAATTCTACCCAAAGTTGATACGAATGGCCATGCAAATGTTGGCAGCCTTCTGTGTGCCAAGGAAGCCGGTGAGCACCTTCCCACCGAAATTGTTTCGCAACCCTCATAACTTTCTGATTCTTCAATAATTTATGTCTCCAGACAGCGTATAGCAGCCTTCAGGTACCACTAAGGTAGCTAAAATCTGCCTCTTGGGGAAGACCGAGCCAGCGGTTTAGTGAGGGTCAATCAAAGATTTGACCTCTTATCGCCAGGAAAAACGTGGGAAGGAAACGGCTTACCAACTTACCTTTACACTCTTTTGCAAGGCGTAACGCCGTTAGTTAAAGGTACGATGACAGCATTACCAGAGTCAGTAGATTTAAAGGCACAGCTAGAGAAGCAGTATCAGCAGCAGTTGGCGCATACGCAAACTGCTCTAGACTATATGGCGGAGTATGGCATCAAGCCCGAAGGTAAGTTTGGCCTCTTTTCGCCACCCAGTGCGCGTCAGCAAGAAATCCACCGATTGCCTTATACCCACCGCGCAAAGCAACAGGTCACTTACGAAACAGAAAGAGGAGAGTTCTCAGCGAAGTGTCCTTTTTCAGGGTTGCCCGACTTCGGCGTCGTCAAGGTAGAGTACGTCCCCAATACCTCATTGCTTGAGTTAAAGAGTCTAAAATACTACCTATTATCTTGGCGAAATATTGGTGCTGCACAGGAAGACATAACAGCGTATGTATTTGAAGATGTAATGCAGGCTCTCGTAGATCCCGACTACCTTATTGTCACCACTATCTATAATGTGAGAGGCGGGATTAATACAACGTGCATGATTGATTCACGCCTTCAATAAAAGATTTGATGGGCTTGCCGCGCTGCTGAAAGCAAGTAATATTATTAATTAGCAGCCGACATATGTAGGCTACTGGGCAGCGGATCACTTTTTCGATCGATTTCAATCTGAATAAAATAGTGTATGACTGATGCCATTCGTTCTCTTGATGCCTATGCAGCGTTGCGGGAGTTGCTCATTGGTCTTGGCGACCCAACCAACCACTATCTGCTAAAGGCGCATTGCTACGAGCACGATGGGCGAGTGTGGTATCTTGCTATTGTTCAGTTGAACAAAGGCAGTGTATGGGATCCTATGATTGAAGGCGACCACTTCTTAGTTGATGTGCTATTAAACCGGCTACAGCCTGATTGTCGATCACGAATCAGCATACCATGCGACCAAGTGTGGCAGATTGCGCAGGTACTTAGCCCCGGGCAACGAAGTCAGTTGAAATACCTATATCACAATCAAATTGTCTTCGATAATTACCCATTAGCATCAGCTTGTCTAGAGGCTTAATGACCGTCCATTACCTCAGCAGCCTGGGCAATTTGCCACGCATAAGCGGCTTCTCATTGCTTGCACTGAGGTAGATAATATATAACAACTTGTTCCAGTTCGGGAGAAGTAGCAAAGTGAAAAATGAGGTGACCAATTGCGCTGAATAGTTTAGAGCGTTAAGTTTAAGAAGCTGTTGGTGAGTGTGATAAAGTGTCTGATAGCCAATGCTGGAATGCAGGCGCCCGTGATTATAGTAGTTAAAATACTCGGCGACGCTGGCTTGGGCGTCGGCTAGGTCGGCAAACACGGGTCGGTCGTGAACTTCGAGTACTTCGGTCTTGAGGCGCGACCAGAGGCTCTCGGCCTGCGCATTATCGTAGCAATCGCCGCGGCGGTTCTGCGAGCGCAGGGCTTGTTGGCCCCGACTTGCCAGCCCACCACTTGCTTACTGGCCATGTCTTGAAAGGCGCCTAGATAGGCCCAATTGCTGTTGGCCAGCGGCAGATAAGGAATATCACTGACCCATACCCAGTTGGCCTGGGTAGGCTTTGGCTGGTCGAGCAGCCTGTGGGTGTAATTGGTAGTACGCGGGGTAAAGGCCTTGGGTCGCAGCGCGTGCAAGCGCCGTCGGTGCATGGCTATGCGTAGCCGCTGCTACCCCACGCGATAGTCCTCGCAATTCGACGCGCAGCCGACTCGTACCATAGCAGCGCTTATGCACCCCAAACGCCTTGATCAGCGCTGTTTCCCAAGCCGGCTCGCGCTGTGCTACCTTTTGTTGCTAAGCTTGTTGCCATGCGTAGTAGCCGTTGGCCGGCACGCCACCAACTGACAGAGCAGCCGCACGGCGTAATGGTCTCGTTTCGCCTCGATGAAACGGTAATGGCTCATTGGTCCGGTGTCTGCGAGAGCCTGCGCTCATAGCAGGCAACTGGCGATGGCTTTTTTGAAGTTTCTAACTCCTGCGCCTGCCGCCAGCTGGCGCAACTCGGTGGCCGTGGCCGAGTCGAGTTCTGCGCCTCGGCCCGCTGCCACTGGGGTAAGGGCTTCCTTTTGCCACTTATAGAGGCGTTTGAAGTCGATATTCAGGGCGCGGGAAGCCGCTTGGGTCGAGCGACTTTCACAGGCCAAGCGCAAGGCTTCGGCCCATAAGGCGGCGTCGTAGCGCCGACGTTGCGCAGGTGGGAGAATGTCTTTCATAACAATCGAAAGATAAGACCCTATTCTGTCCACAATTACCCGACCACCTAACTGCAATTAGTGGCTCGCAACTGACGAAATTCAGTCGTCCCAGTTGGGTCCAACTCGGTGCTCTGAGCCACGGCCGCCGGCGTGAGCGATTCTTGCTGCCACTGGTAGATTCGCTTGGAGTCAATGTTGAAGTAGTACGGCGGCCTGCGTCGAGCGGCTTTGCTCATGCTTTGACTCGAAAGGTGGCTTTATAACGCCGACGTTTGGGAGGATGGGGCTGTCTTCTGTTGAACTCAATTGGCTAGGGGTATCACATCGTTTCAAAACGGAACATAATGATAGCCTGTTCCATTAATTTGGAACATATCAAGATCGCGTTCTATATTTGTGAATCAAATACCAATTTTGCCTTTATACCTTTCAAATAATGCACCATCTAATCAGCAAGCCGACTGAGGTTCCGTTCTCATCTCTATATTTAGACGGTAATAATCCACGCCTTGCGCTTGACGAGCAACCAGGGTATTATAACCCAGCCGACTTATTTAATTCGGACCTACAACTCCAACTACAAGAGGAGGTAGAGAAACTCTACGATGTAGATGCATTGCAACTTGCCATTGAAAGCCAAGGCTGGTTGAACATTGACAGCATCGTAATTTGGCGCCACCCCGACGCGCCCGATAAGTTCGTTGTAGTAGAAGGTAACACTCGAATTGTTGCCTTGCGAAGGATTCGTAGCCGTTTGGAACGAGAACGGGAAAAGCTTGCTAAAGTAAAAGCAGGTCGTAAGCGATATGCGCCCCACGATATCACCAACTTGGAGCAACTAGTGGCTAACCTTGAGGGAATCGTTGCCGACACTGACCAGCTCACGGTGGTCACGTTAAATGCAAAAACTGTTGAAGAGCTTCTCGATAAACTTCCACGCGTGTTGGCTGTACGCCACATTACTGGACCTAAGGGATGGGGAAACTACGCCGAAGATCTCTGGCTGCTAATTCGCTATGAACACCTCTTCCAAGTAGTACATTCTAGTGAAGAACTTTATTGGGACACGCCGCTCATCAAGCGCTTAGCCCTAGAGGCGGCAATTAGTGAGGTCAAAGCACGTCGCCAAATTTGGGCAGCCAGTTGCTTTAGCCACTTCAAGATGCGTTTCGAAGATGCCCTCCCTGGCGATGAGGAATTTGCGCCTAGCGACTATTACCTATTTGAAAATATCGTTAAAAAGCCTTGGTTGCGCGAGCAATTTGGGTTAACGGAACGCGCCGTCCATTTAGCGGAGGATCGGGAAGAGGTGCTTATGAAGTGGGTGTTCAGGGCAGAACGCGGCCGCAAGGGCGACGATAATCCTAATGTGTTTTATCGCCACGAGAACGTACTTCTTTGGGAACAGATGAAACGCTACGACGATGCGCACAGCACCGGTTTCGCCAAGCTATTCAACGTGGATGACCCCGATTCTGCCCCACGTATGGAAGAGGTCGAAGCACAGTGGCGGAGTCATAAGGCAAGTCGTCAACCTGGGGACATTATTGAACAGTTGCTGCAGCAACTGGACCGGCTAACTGCTGATGCCCTGCTGAGCGAAGGAGACTTCCTTTTTCGCCAACTCAGCAAGCTGCACGAGCGCTCGGGCCGGATTGTTTCGATGATGAAAGTTGGTAAGAGCTAATGGCCATTAGTTCTCAGGGGGGAGCAGCCCGCAAGACCATCACCGATCCAGCCATCCGGCCACTTGTGGACGGCCTGGTCGCTTTATTCTTAATCGAAGGAAGCGTAAATGCAGTACACCGTCGCTTGGCAGAGGTGTTAAATGAAGGCGAAAGCCCAATCTATCCCAATCGTCTGCATGCGCTTCTTAGTGAAGACTCCTCGCGTGCGGTGAATCCACAAACGGTTGAAACATTGGAAGTGCTGCTTAATCGAATTAGTCAGACATCTACTACTTCTAATCGCGATTCAAAGGCCAGCGCAATTCGTGCGCGCGTACTGAAAGGTTGGGATGCCACCGTGACATCTAGCGAAGCCACTGATGCGCAGTCAATAGTCAAGTTAGCCAATACCCTCGGGTATCCACCCGCCGTAGTGGGCGCTCTCCTTTTGCAGGGAGGGCGCCGTACTCCTCAGGCAAGCAGTAGCGCTATTGGGTCTTTTACTACGTTGACTACGCGAGATAGAGTAATGCCCGATTGGTCATACCAGGATGACGCCTACCACGCGGCCTTGCGGTCGTTGCGGTCTGATTTGAACCGCAAGACGGGTTTGGTAATACCGACAGGAGGTGGAAAGACCCGAATCGGTGTTCGCATCCTGTTACGCGTACTTGCAGATAACGTGCAACCCAATGCTGTAGTGCTGTGGGTAACTCACCGGCGCTTTTTGGGTACCCAAGCCCGAAGAGAAGTCCAGCGGGCCATGACCCAGGGCACACCTGATCTACCACAGGATGCAGTCAAATTACTGCACGAACGGGTAATAATTACCATGGTTTCCGACCTCACTCGCGCCCTGGACGAGTACGGCGACCGCGTAGCACTCGTTGTCATTGACGAAGCCCACCACGCGGCGGCGCCAGTCTATGCCCCATTCTTTGCGCGGAAACCCCTGCGTGGCTTGTTTCTGACGGCTACACCCATTCGCACAGACGGTCTTGGCATTGGGGTTGATGAGATTGCGTACACTATAACCTACCGGGAGTTGTTCGAGCGAGGTGTATTGATAGAGCCTCGCTTTGAAGAGCCCCTGGTTATATCAGGGAGCGGGTGGCACGACGCAACTAGCCTAAAGGATCTTGCAGACTACGTCGTAGAACGGGCACAAGAAGAGTTTGTAAAAACCATCATCGTCGCCTCACGTGTGGAGCAGGTGGCTGAGATGCACGAAGCTATCGTTGCTGCTATCGCTGAATTGCAACGTACGGGCGGTTCTGTGCTCGAGCCCGACGATGTTGGGTTCGTACACGGTAGCGGTAGTGCTAGCGAGGCTCGGCCGGAGGACTATTTAGACGAGTTCATCGCTCTTCCGCGCGGCATTCTCGTCACCACAGGGCAAATGCTTGGCGAGGGCTTTGACGATCCTGCCGTTAATGCTGTAGTCATTACCTATCCAACCACCAGCATGGTTCAGTTGATGCAAGTAGCAGGTCGGTGTTTACGCTTTGCACCGGGTAAGCAGCAGGCGTTTATCGTGCAAGTGAAGGAATCCAGTCTGGCGTACCATTATGAACAACGCTGGCTCTACCAAGAGATTTCTGACTCTCTACGGCCTCAAATCGTGGACCATAGGTACACATCTAAAGCGCAATTGCAGTCCCACGTAGAGCAAGTGCTCACGGCTTACCATATTCAGGATCCCCATCGACAGCTCGTCCGTAAGCAACTAGAAATTAATCCTGTAGGGCAAGACTTTTCTTTAATGCTAACAGGGTTTCCATTTGAGGGGAGTGCTACCCAATTTGACCAAGAAGCAGAATGGAACGTTGTTCCTGTGAGCGAAGCTAATAGGAGAGAGTTCTTGAGCGTCTTTAATGGCTTTTCGCTCGCTAACCCCCCAGTGAAGTTTGCGAGCGAATTTCTGAGGCGTCACTTAGCAGTTGACATCTGTCCCGGTAGTATGTGGCTTGGTATGCGCGACATGTTGACGGCCATGGAATACGCTCGGCGGGAGTTGGATGGTATCGCTTATGCGGGCGCGCCTAATCGGAACTATCAACCCCATAAGGGTACAACGTGGCTTACGTATGTTACCTTCCGATATGCGCCAACGCTGCCGCAGGGCTTGCAGGATTTTATTCAGGACACTGTCAACTCCGAAGTTATTGCCGTCCAATACACCGAAAATGTACCGTATTGGCATGCCTGTGTCAAAACCGAGTTGCCTATTGGCGGGGCATTAGCTTTTCTGCTGAATGCCGAGCAGTTGGCTTGGTTGGAGCAGGAACGTGGACGCGTACTCACTTTGCTAAGCGGAACGCCACCCCACGAAGCATTTGCCCGACTAGAAGCCTGGAGAACGGAGTTACCTTATTGCCCTCTGCCTTTGCAACTCGTGCTGCGTTTTGAGCGCTTTATTGCGGCCGAAGCACTTCAAGCACATGTCTATAGAATAGGGTTAGCAGGTGGGGGAAGTGAGTAGGTGAAATAAGATGTGATGTTAAAAAAGTGTGCTGCTTTTGGATGGCAGGCTTCTTTAAACCAGGAGTTCTATATAAGTTAGTACATGAAGGAGATATAACCTTTCGCCTTTTTAATCCTGCCAAAAATACGTTTGATGTTGCTTAGGAATTAACTGATGAAACAATCATTCATCTATAGCCCTGATTGCGTTAATTTTTGAGAACTGCTTGCACTTACAGTAATATCCTGAGGGTGAGTAAGCCTCATTACATGAGCCTAATATATGCCAAACATGCTTGTGGAGCCGCCACACATTAAACGAGCAAAGGAAGCTTTAAAGGAAGCCGGAGTTTTCTCGGCAGAGGCAAATGCGGCCCTTAATCTCGCTGCAAAACTCTATCAGGAGACTACACAGCAGAGCCGCACTGATGCCCTTCGGCAAGAACGCGACTTAATCCAGTGGGAATTGGAGCGTGTGAGCGAACAGTTGCTCCTTGAACGCAAACAGACTGCGCATCTGGCTGATGAGCGGCAGAGTCCCGTAATAGAATTGCAGGATGCGAGAAAAATTATTCAAAAACTACGCCATCGGGTACGAGAAATGTACCAAATTCTAACTCATCCAGAAATGAAGCCTGCCAGGAAACTCGATAAAGTACGCTTTGAGGTAGAAGCGGTACTAGTTAAAGAGGCAGCGATATCTTTTACAGATGTAGTAATAAATGAGACCTTGGCGCCCATTATAATAGTCCCTCAAAGTAAACCAACTACAAAACAAAAGAAGGCCGCTACTACTCCCCTAGAAGTAACCCAGCGTCGTAGAATAGCAGAATTAGAGGCTTTTCTTAATCGTCGCAGCCAGTACGAAAAAATGAGTGATCGGCTGTTGAGCAAACTGACTGGAATCATTGTGCTACCAGAGGCACCTTTAGTAGAGGCAGCCGGTAGTGATCCATTATTACGAGATCTACTAAAGCGATGGCGATCGCTTTGTGGCACAGTACAGTTTCTGCTCGAAGATAAGAGTAATCCTGAATCTGTAAGTACTCAAAATGAAGGTGTTATGGATTCCATTTCTGACAGCTAGCGCCTTATCTTAGCTAGGCATGACCTGCAACTATAGGCTGGTACGGTAACACATTCTAGTTCTTTTTCAGATTGGCTGTCGAGCCTTCGTTGGATTACTGGGTATAATATACTAATGGCTACTTATTAGCATTTTACCTTCAGTATTGCTCAGATAATAAATATTATCTGAGCAATATTACAAGCCTAGCTTCTGAGCTGCGTTGTGTTGACGCACATCGTCGATGCGGGTGTAGCGTCGAATCATCGCGCTAGTCTTGTGTTTAGTTTGGTTCATGACTTCCGAATCATCTGCACCGGCCAATTTGGCCACCGTCACAAAGGAGGCGCGCAATGAGTGTGCTGAGTAAGTAGGTCCTAAGTAGCGCTGTACTACGGCGTTGATGCTCTTATCGGTAAGTCGTCCCTGCGTTATTCGCTCGCCCTTGCGCAGCGACACGAACACCGGTCCTACCGCGCGGCCCAACTGACGCAGCCAAGCTTGCAATGACCGGATAGGACAAACCTTAGCCTCGGGCGAATAGAAAATAGCTTTTTCCTCGTGCTGACCTAACTGGTTGGTCTTACTACGAGCCAGTGAGACAATCAAGCAGTCCTCCGTGAAGCGCAAGTTTTCTATATTCAACTCCGAGAGTTCCGACCGGCGAAAGGCCCCCGTAAAACCCAGCAGCAGGATAGCCCGGTCGCGCAAACCCGTTACGGTCTCAATATCCAGTTCCCGCACCAGCCGTTTGAGTTGGTTCAGGGTAAAAGCCGGGGCCTGCTTTTGCCGGATGCCGTGCACGCGGCTGATACCGTCGAGCAGCACCTTGAACTGCGCATTATCCGTCGGGCACTCCAACCCCCGCAGCACATGCGCTTTTTTAAGTGCTGACAAATGCCGCTGGATGGTTGCGACCTTTTTGCTCGCATCGGCCAGATAGGTTACGTAACCGGCCAGCGTGTCTACCGTAGCCGGGACCGGCTCGACCTGGTTGGCCCGACACCAATGCGAGTAGTGCCGCAAGTCCGACGCGTAGGCCTTAGCCGTGTTGGCCGCCCCCTGTAACCCGGCTTCGACGTAGCGCGCGGTCTGCTCAGAGAGGCCCGCAAGCGAGGCAGCGGTCGAGTGCGCTAGGGCCGGCAGGGTGACGTTTTCCATGTAGCCTATATAATACGGAGTAGCGCACCGATTTGGGGCTCTTTTCTGTGATGCAAGATAGGTTCCGATAAGTAAACTTTATCGGAACCTATGCCCAGCTTGGATATTTAAGCAAAGCACCGCCATGCGGGTTCATGGGCATGACCGCTGCTTCAACAGTCAATGCAGCAAGGTAGAACTGTAGGCCGTTAAACAGCATCTTGTCCAAAGAGTGGCCATCACTAACTAAGAAGTTGACTCGTGGCCTTCGGTTCGCTTAATGGTCTTGCATGCTAATACCTTCCTCGGGTTGGTCAGCCCCTGGCTTATTGTCTTCACCGAAGCAGAGCCCGTTGCGGCCGTCTATGCCGCAAAACAAGATTTTCTAAATGGTATGAAAGTGCAGGAACATGAGCAGCCCTTTCTACGGCTGTAAAACACTATATTAGGAGCCTGTTTTCTGCACTCGTTCTGGACGGAGTCAAGTGGTCCATGTGTTCAGGCAGCAGGCATTTAACGTTGCAAGTTTTCCTCATGAACAATCCTTTTAACCAACTGCAGGACCTCGTTTTTTCCTTGGAAGGAGATTTTGACAAGTGGTGCAATCAAGGGAATGCGGCGGCTGGTAGAAGGCTGTCTCAAAGCATGAAGCAATTGAAACAGCAGGCCGTCGACATTAGGCGAGATGTCCAAATGCTTAAGGATGCCGTGTCAAACGAAAGAAAACAAGACAAAAAGCCTATACCTACCAAGGCGGTCAAACCGGCTGTAATCACCAGCACCAGTGGTACTTACCAATTTGAGGCGGATGATTTTAGGAAGGTGCTGGGGCCTATCTCCTATAACGAGCATACCGTTCACACCAAGTTCACGGATAATCAGGCCGCTAATATCTGCGGGAAAATGGCTGATGCCTATGCCAGAAATGTTGCCTTAAAGTACCCGGAAGTCGCTCACCAGGTGCAGGGAAGCATTTACCGGTATCAATTACATTATTTGGCAAACAAGGCACTTGCCATTTACGGCGGGGCGGTCCTTACCTTCTTAGCCGGCTTGCGTCCCTTAAAATTTAACAATACTTCTGCATACTCGATAAAACGGTTCGTGCCGGTTCAGAACGTTCTCGCCACCGAAGTCGATTTTCCCACGCTTACTTTCCAGTCCATCGGCGGAAATGAATTTACGCTGGCCTTTCATTTAGCTATGGCAGGCAGTAAAGGCCGGAGGCCCGTGCAGATATTCAGAAACCGAATTAAAGTGGGTTCTATTGGCTTTCGAGGAGAGGCATTCGATGCATCGGGGAACGCATTAACCAAAGTCATGGCAGTAAAGCCCTCCTTGTTAATATTTTGTGATTATCTCAAAAGCAGCAAAAATCCAGCATTCTACTCAGGCGTTGAAACAGGCTCCTGCTTCGTTTGCGGGAGACTATTAACGGATCCACGCTCCATCCGCTATGGAATCGGCCCTACCTGCTTAAGTAGAACGCTTTAGAGTTACTGAGGGGGTGTTTCTTTTAACTTACTTGGAGCCCCTCTCTTCACATACTGTATTGTGAACCTGAGTAGAGGCTGTTCCATGTGGTATACCAATGCTGAGCACGGGGCTTCAAGAGAATTTTAGGTATAGCTTCTCTGCCTGATCGGGCACCATGCCATGGTTAAAGGCATGTTTCTACTCTAGGCTGGCAAAGGCCTCAGTAATGGTCATCAACTCGTCCATGCCCAGCTACTAATACAAGACACGAGTTACCACAATAGGTAGCCTTGAGCACAAACTGCCGTTGAGAATGACATCACTAGTTTACAGTCGCATATTTGTTATTAAGTCGTTCGTAGTGTGGCAGTAGCGCTGCCATGCTTATTTCCATTAGCATGATACTGTGCTGGTGCCTACTCCTCTTGCTATGGCTGCACGCTCCCGTCAACTTTCCGAACTACAGGACCACCGCCGCAGTTGGCAGACGTTTATCCAGGCCCAGGAAGCCGTGATTCGCCATCGGGAGCGACCTCTTAAAATCAGGTTGCCCGAGGATGAAAATTTCTCTGGGGGCGAACTGCGGCTCGAAATTATTCCGGTCGACAACAAGACACAGTTTTATGAGCAAGCCAAGTCGTTGCTCGGTGTCCGGGAGACTGATATTGACATCCGGCAGGGGCTTTTCTCGCTTTCATGGGATACTACCGTATCGCCTTCGATTCTTAGCAATCTGGCTGAAACAGCCGTAAAATACTATTTTACATACCGCCCAGAGCCAGTAGTACAAGGCACTGTGCGCAGGCGCTCCAGCGACGATCCCTTAGCTGTAAAAAGACAAGTCGAATTGTCTTTGGGTCAGGCTGACTTAGCTCTGCCTTTTCAGATTGCCTGCGCCGAAGCAACCGATGACCACCAGACTAAAATTGAAATCAGACTGCTGATCGCACCCGAAGCGCCCAACGTCACTACTTTCGAGCGTAACTTATCCCGCTGGGCCCGGGCAGAGGCCGCCTTGACGCTCCGAAGAACAATGGCCAATGCTGGCTTTGCATGGAGGGGAGTTAATGTCGTCATGTGCGCGACCGGCGAACCAGACAAGCCTTGGCTTTTGAAAGCAAAGGATTATGGAGATGCAATGCTGATAGCGCATCTCGAGGGATTAAAGCGGAAAACTGTTGTGCAAGTGCGGGACGTACTTTACTGCTTTCGCACCACCTCGGTAGATAAAACAGCCCAGGCTGCTTGTCTTGAGCTACTAGTAGACCGTCTTAAATCAGCGTTTCCCACCGTGGAGCTGAACTTGGATACTGACCGTCGGCGTCTGGAGTTCACGTACTACTTGTCTTTCGCCAAGCGTGTTACCGAAAATCTGCGCTTGCAGAACCTGCTTGACAGCTGCCGGCTTGACTTGGAGCGCGCGCACCTGCAACTGCTGCTGTCCCCGCAGGACCGGTTGCTGTTTCAGGCCAGAGAAGAGCCTCAACGGTTCAAAGAAGACGAAACAGAACGGTTACGCCAACTGCGGGGCGAGGAAGTCAATATCGGTGAGGGGCCAGAGCGGCTCCTACTGGGTGAAATAGTGCGCGTAAGCTACCCATTTATCCACATTACCTTACCCCCCGATACTACTGTCGAGCAACGTGCACATATGCTGGTGCGCCTCAAGACCTCCGGCGAAATCCGCCCTAATCTGACCGGTGACCGCGAAAAGTTGGCCCGTCTCTCTGGGGCCTTACGGCGAGTGGCCGATCCTAAAGAAAAACTACTCAATCCGCAAACACGCTGGGCATTATTTGATGCTACTGCAGCTGGTGGTGCTGCCGACCCTAACGAGTTGAAGTCCGGTTCCTCCACTTGGCAAGAGGTAGATACACATTCATATCTATCCCTCAATCCGGCGCAACACGCGGCTGTGGTAGCCAGCCTGCTTGCCCGAGACTTGGCATTGGTGCAGGGTCCACCCGGTACGGGCAAATCCACTGCCATTTCACAGATTATCTGGCACTTGGTGCGCCAGGATCCACAGCGCCGCGTCCTGCTTACATCTGAGACCAATACCGCCGTAGACAACGCCATTGAAAAGCTTGAGCACAGCATCCACAATCTGGTCAAACCAGTACGCATCGGCGATGAAAGCAAGCTAGAGCGTGAGGGCGCGCGCTACGCCTTAACCCGACTTACAGCTTGGGTCGAAACCCCGACCGCTGACCTGACCGAGGAGCAGCATGACAACGCACTCCCCCGCTGGCTGCGGAATATAACCCGACGTGCCAGAACTCAGGCGCCTGCTGACGTGCCTGCCGCCTTGCATGATGCCTGGGCCGCGGCGCTTGCTTCACCATCATCTGCTACCAGGGTTAAGGTATTGAACCAGTATTTGACTTACACCAATGTTATTGGGGCTACCGGTGGCGCGCTCGGAGAAAAAACCACTCTTGGCAAACCCACCAAATTCTATCGTCAATACCAGCAGGTTTTTGGCTCGGGCTTGTGCGCTACCGACAAAGCAGTTCAACAGTTCCGGAAGGCAGCCAAAGTTGCAGAGCCAGAGCCTAGCCCTTTGGGGCCGCACCCCGCTGATGAGCCAGCTCCTAAAGGCATTCGTTTTGATGTGGTGGTCATGGACGAAGCCAGCAAAGCCACCCCACCCGAGTTGGCCCTGGCTATGATCTACGCCCACAGAGCCATTATCATCGGCGACCATCGTCAACTGCCGCCTTTGCTCGACCAGGAAGAGTTTAGAAACACGCTGATAGAAGCGGGTGAACCAGAGTTGGCCCGGCAGTTTTCCCGTGCTGATGCCGAAACCTCACAGTTCGAGCGCCTTTTCACGCAGCCCGGAGTACAGCCCGGCGTCGTTTCGCGCTTCGATACGCAGTACCGGATGCACCCCGACATCAACGCAGTAATAGAGCAGTTCTATATAAGTGACGGTGGCCTGAAATGCGGTGTGCCAGAAGCACTGGCTGATGTACCCGATTTGACACATCCACTCAGCCGCTACCATGGCCTTAGCCATTCTGCCCTGCTCGCTGCAACTGACCACTTAGTTTGGGTAGAAGTGGACGCACCCGAGATGCTAGCCGGTACTTCCCGCGTCAATTTGGCCGAAGCTCAAGCCGTGCGGGCAGTGCTTGCCTGCCTATCCGAAAGCAAGGGCTTCGCTGAGTTTCAGGCGCATTGGCCCAAGCCCGAAGAGCAAGAGGTTGCGCTCATTACTTTCTACGGCCGCCAGGTGAAACTGCTGCAGGACGTGGCTGCGCAGTTTGCTGACCGATTACCCGCCCGGGTGCAGACGGTGGATAAGTTCCAGGGGATGGAGCGTAACATAGTAGTCGTGTCGCTGGTGCGTAGCGACAAGCTGGCTCACTCCTCCGCCCAGGCGCCCGACATAGACACCTACCCTAATAGCGGTGGCTACCCTTCCCAGCCCAGCCTTGGCTTCGCGCAGTTTCCTAACCGACTGAATGTTGCACTGTCACGCGCCAAGCGCCTGCTAATTATTGTGGGTAACAGCCGTCACTTCAGCCGCAACGACTGCTACCGTCGCGTGTACGAAACGGTGCAAGCCCGTGGACGTGTCGTGCCTTATACTGCTTTGCTGCCTTATCTGCCTGCTTAACCTTACTAAGCCTAAGCTACCATGCCTGTTTTTCCGGCAGTTGCCAGCCCATACCCCGGGTTTTCCTTTCTCTTTTCGCCCAATCATTCGCTGACAGCAACTCAGTTTGAGGTACAGATAAGCTGCCGCCGTGCTCGCCCGATACTGCCCGAAGAGGAAGTGATTCTGCGCTTTCTCGATTTTTTTGGTGGAGAAGTACAAGCCGAAGCCCTGGGTACCGCCTTGGGCTTTGCCCTTACCGAAGACTTTACAGCCAAACCGCTACGCTACCGTGACCCTGCAGAGGTTGCCTTGTGGAATGACCTGTTAAAGGACTTGGAAGATTTTGGCTTGATTAACAGGCTGGAGACCGGCATAGTGCGCCGGACGGCTTTCGCGGCAGTAGCCCTGCAGCAGCAGGTTAAGTACGAGTACTTCACCGCTAGGTGCGCTTATTGGCAGTTCTCCGGGCTGACGGTATCTGCCAGCTTTCCATTTGCCAGCTTAGGCCTTATAGCCATCCTCAATGGTGAACACAACCAGCCGCACCCTGGCCGTCAGACCAACGCCGCACCTCCCAGCAGTGCGCCACCTATTGAGGATCTGAACGACACTGCTGCTGTGCTCTCTATCCTTAGCACTCAGTTGGCAGATTCCGGCTCCGCTGATGCTATCGAAGTGCTGGGGCTGGTGCCTGTCACACGCCCCGCCACTTACCCACTCACTCGCTCCATTCCGGTAACTGCCTATTGCTACCGGCTGACCAGTACACCAACCGGGCAGAACGCTCCTGACTATCGCATTACCGGAACGTTGTCAGGTCAGGTCAGCCCTGCGCTGACCGCTGCCTTCAACGAGCCGGTCAATGCTGCCCTACGGCTTCGCTGGGGCCATGACGCCGAGTTCGCTGCCTTCTGGGATAATCCTGCCGCGCTTATTGATGCCCCTGCGCTGACCCGTTTTGCCTCTTACTGGCGTTGGTCCCTGGTGCTACCTGACCCCCGCTTGGCTTGGTCTGCTCCGGACACGCTGCTGGCCTTGCTCCGCCTGCTTCCTGTTCCAGAACGTCGCCAACTTTCTGAGCTCATTCCGCTCACGCTGCTTGAAGCCGAGGTGGATAGCTACCCTGCTTTATGGGAATGGACTGTGCTTTCAACGCGCTTGTCTGAGGAGTTCATCACGGCTAAGCTTGCCAGCGTTGCTCCCGAGGGCACTCCGCTTTACTCCTGGGATTTTGAAATCCTGTCAGGCCGTAATCCGGACGCCATCGAAAACTGGCTAACCCAACTGTTGCGCTCGCCTTGGGCCGACCAGATGGGTCGCTCCGAAAGCTTCCAATGGGATTGGGCTGTCCTAGCTGAGAGATTATCAGAAGCCTTTATTCTCGCCCATCTTGGCGTGCTGCCTTTCAGCCGCGCCGTACTGCTTAGGCGCGGGTCTGCTTTTCTGGAAGCTGCCCTGCAGGCTGAAATCGCAGCCAGCCAGCTTGGGCATTGGAATTGGCGCTACGTAGCGGGCGCCCTATCCCAGCAGTTCCTATGGGACCAGTTGCCCTCACTAGCCGCCTACCTCCCCTGGCCGCAGGTGCTCGAGCGCTTGCTTGGGTCCGGTCAGCCCACACCTGTAAATTTCGCATTGTCCCGCCTGCTAAAACTCGTTCAGACCCACCACGACGACATCAACCCGCTAACCACTCAAAATCTTGCCTGGACACCTGAGTTGGTCGCTTTCTTCGATAATCTAGAGTTGCTACACTGGGCCTCCAGCTCATTGGCGCCTGGCTTTGAGTGCCATCCCTCTGTCACCTGGACAGCCGAGCACTTCACCCGCTACCATCACCGGGTTCACACTGCTCAGGGAGCCGCTCATGTCAGTGCCCAAATCGGCAGCCTTGACCTGGTTGCTCAGTTCCCTGACTTCGCCTGGGATTGGGTCAAATTGTCCGCCAACCCGCGCTTAACCTGGACTCGTCAACTTACGGCCCGCTACCGTAGCCGCATTGTTTGGAGCCAACTACTTGCCCGCTTCGGGGCCAGCGAGGTAGCAAGTCGCCTGCCAGACCTGCATACCCAACTGCTCGAAGCCCGGCCTGACGCGCTGCCTGACCTTTGGCGCTATGCCAATCGCACGCTGCCTGTGCCTACACTCCTGGGTTGGCTTTCTGGCTATACTTCTCATCTTGACTTTACTGAGCTTAGCCGCCGCGACCCCGTTGCAGTGGCGCAGGAGCTGCTTGCCCGTCCCAATTTTGACTTAGCCTGGGATTGGTCAGCCCTAGCCAGTCATTTGCCACCCGCTCAGTTGACCGACCTACTGCGCGAGGCTGATATTTATTACCAGCACATCCCAGACCCACGACTAGCCGATCTGTCGCGGGCTGCTGCGGCTAGACTCCCTCTCGATTTCAGCCTGTCCATCGCACCTGGACTGCTGCTCCCCTGGGATTGGAACTACGTCAGCGAACATATTGCTCCAGAGCAGCTTGATGCTCACTTGACGGCAGCAGCAGCTAAGGTTAACTGGAATCTCATTGTGCAGCGGCCGCTCATGCAGCCACTGCTTAAAAGTGCTTGGGTACTTGACTCCCGAGTCCAGCCGTGGCTGTCTTGGCCTATGGTCAGCCGCTTGCTTGCTCCCGCCCAGGTCGAGGCTCATTTGGATACGCTCGCCTTCCACTTGGATTGGGATTATCTGGCCCGCCAGCCTGCTTTTGCATCCCTGGTGCTGACCCGACTGCTAGACCATGAGATTGTGCGTGAACGTCTGCCCTGGGACCACGTGCTGGAAATGATGGTCACTCCCAGTGACCTTGCCGACAACCTGCTAAGTTGGTCGCGCCGCCTTCTGCTGCTCACTGCCCCAGACGTAAGCGCCGTCGCTCGCGCAGCGTTTACCCGCCGACTGCCAGTCGCGTCCATCATTTCCGACTCTAACACTGACGGTCTTGCCTACCCGCCGCTCACCACCAGCGAACTGGCTGCCTTGCCTCTCGACTGGGCAGTGTTATCCGGCGACTCCCGCGTAGCTCACCGCCTCACTGTAGATACTTTGCGGCGTTACCAGTCTCTGTGGCACTGGCCTACCCTTTCGTGCAACCCGGAACTCAATGCCGATGCCGCTTACCTGCTACATCCGAGCTTACGCCAACGCTGGGATTGGGCTTACATTTCGCAGCATAGTGCGTTCATCCGTCCTTACCAGGAGTGCAACAAGGCTAGAAAACACTTCAAGCGCTTCGCTCGCTTTATTGACTGGCCAGCTTTAAGTCTGCGTCACGATCTGCTTTTTTTTGGTGAGCTGCTTTATGCTTACGATAGCCTGCCCTGGGATTGGACTGTATTATCAGCCTCGCCAGCTCTGCGTCTGTCTGATAGTGATTTACTTAATCTACAGGACAAGTATTGGAATTGGGCAGCACTTTCTGCCAACAAGGGAGTGAAAATCACGCTCCCTATTGTGGAGCAGCTGGCCAGCCAGCCTTGGGATTGGGCAGCACTTTCTGCTAATCGCAGTGTGTCGTTTGACCATCCTACTTTGGTGCTCCTTGCCAACCAACCCTGGGATTGGGACGCACTTGTTCGCCGCCCTGACCTCAGTTGGAACCCACAAATGCTCCGTGATTTCGCCGGATATGCTCTCGACTGGACATACCTGTCTGGACTGCGCCGCCTTGATTGGTCGACCGCTTTCATTCACGAGTTTCAGGATTACCTCGATTGGCGCGTTCTCTCCCGTAGCCCGCCTTTCATCCTCACCGCCGATTTACTGCGTGGGTTTGCCTCGCGCTGGGACTTTACAGCCCTCTCTCACAGCCAAGCTCTTGCTGACCCACCCGTTTCTGCAGACCCGGCGCATCGGCCAGCCCAACCTGCCAGTCTGCTAGTGCCCACCGCTGATCTTCCTTGGGACTGGCCTCATCTATGCGCTCGCTCCGATATCCGCTATAACACCCAACTGCTTGATAGGCTTGCTGAGTACCTGCACTGGCCCACACTTTCGCGCCGTCCTTGGGGCGTACACTTTGAGCTGGGCTGGGTACAGCTTTTTTGCGCCTATTGGGATTTTCCGGTTCTAGCTGTTCACGCTGGGTTGCCCGAAGCTGCACAATCAGAGGTAAAAGCATTCATCAAGGCTGATGAAACTCGTATTCTGCCATACCTCTATGCCTTAGAGCGCCACGCGCCTCACGCGCCGCGCTGGGCCGGTTATGCCTTCCACAGTACACATCTTACTAATGCCGCTTCTATCATCCGTTCTGGCCAGCTGCTGAGCCGGAGCGAAGTGCTTAAAACCAGTCATAAACTGGCTGATGCGTCAGGTAGCATCAACCATTCTCCATCAGAGGTCTGGAATTACGCCCGGCTTTATTACCGCCCGCACACACTCACCCAATTTTATGTTGAACGGTTAGGTTTAGATTCTTCGTGGCGTGACGATAACGAGAAACATTATTTGGCTGCCGAAAGCCTAGGTTTTCCCAAATGTCCAATACCCGTTTATTTCCGCTTTAGACTCTCCGAAATCCTAGCGACTCAACCTGACCGCTTTCACATCAGCGATGGCAATATGCAGCGCAGTGCGGTCACGCATGGACCGCTGCGACAGATGTTTGGTCGCTTCAACCCTAATTACCTTCTTTTCTATCGCCTAGATACCGACGGCTTTTTAGGAGATAAATTTCCTGAGTTTAAGGACGTCTCTCAACAGGAAATTCTTCTCAAACCCAGTTTGGATATCACGAAGCTCGACACGGTAGACATTATTGTTCCGAATGATTGGGCCTATAACGAATTGCTTAACCTTATTGGCCCTGACCATCCCCTGGCCCAGCGGGTTCAAATTGGCAATTCTACCTTTCATGGTGGCAACAGGGCTGTTGACTGCGGCTATTCTGACACGCATATTGACGTGGATACAGACTTCGTCGATGCCCACGACCTTATGTTGGAATGTGATGAGCTTGCTCATGCCGACCTTTCCGAAATGGAGCCTGGTACCTACCGACTTGCGGGCAACCGGCTATTAACCCAGCAAAAGCTGCGGGTATCATGGTCTGCTCCCGTATCATTCCGGGTTTTGTTCCGTGACAAAGTAACCAGCCGGCCGGGTGGTCCCCGCGAATATGAGCTTTTTCAAAGCTTAAAAACTTAGTGGTAACAGTATCTCAGAACGCCCTCAAAACAGATTGACAACCCTTACTGCTCTATGAAATCATCAACTACCATTAAAGGAATGCTGTCGAGTAACACGATAGTGGTTCCCTCCTACCAACGAGCCTACTCCTGGGAAACAGAAGCAAAGCCAGATGTCACGACCTCAAAACAGGTTAATGTCTTTCTAAGTGACCTAGAGGACTATAACAAAAGCTCGGCAACAACCCCCTATTATTTTGGTCACTTCCTGTTTGAACAGAAGGGAGAAACGGAATTTGGGGTAATCGACGGACAACAGCGGCTCACAACCCTGGTTATCTTTCTTTCCGCCCTTTTTGCTCGCCTGAAGCAGGTACGAGCTTGGACGGAGTTCGAGGAAACCTGTTTCGAAGACTTGATCAAACGACGGTCTGCCTATCGCTTTGAAACAGTGGATTATGACCGCCAGCTGTTCAAGGACTACGTAGTCAACCAGAGCCGCACCGATAAGTACGGCCTGAAGACGACTTCTGCGAAGCGCATCGTAGCAGCATTTGATTTTTTCACTGCCTGCCTGGCGAACAAGGAGGAAGCTTATCTGGTGAAGATGCTGGAAATAGTAAGTACTGCCACTTGCACAACTCACCCGGTGGAGGATGAGTCGGAGGCTATTCAAATGTTCATTTTCCAGAATAACCGGGGAAAAAAGCCGTCTAATCTGGAGATTATCAAGGCCCAGTTCATGTTTGCCGTGCATCTGCAGGGTGGAGAGGCAAAGAACGACCTGATTGATGTCATCAAGGATAGATTTGAAAATATCTACCAATCAATCTCCACCATTGAAAACAAGGTGAAAGAGGATGATGTGCTGGTCTACACGCTACAAGTATACTTTAACTCCTTGTGGGAGGGCGGCGCGCTCGATAAAATCAACAAGCAGCTATCTGACAGCAACCCAATTCCATTCATCGAAGAATTTACGGAGTCGCTGGCCACCAGCTTTCGTCACCTGACAACTTTTTTCAGCGTCGATGAGCCCAGATACCTCGCCATTCATTCGCTGGTGACCCTGGGAGGCATAAGCCTAGCCCTGCCCTTCATTATAAAGGCATACTCTTTTAATCTGCCCATAGGCCAAATTGAGGAGTTGTGCGCTGCACTGGAAGTTCTGGTATTCCGGAGCCGGATAATTGGCACCCGGGCTGATTTGACGTCCCGTCTGAATGATGTTTACGCGGGCTTTATTCAAAAGGAGCCCAACGTCATGCCCAGCATTCAGCCAATTATCAAGCGGGTAAACCTCCTTAAGACTACAACTGACTGGTGGTATGCATACTGGAATAAGACCGAACTGGACAAGGCCTTACAAGGCAAAGTGCCTCATTCCATTGCTAGGTTTTTACTGTGGAAATATGAGAATTACTTGCAGGGGCAAGGGAAAAGTGGGTACGCCCTGATGCGCTTCGATGCCATTTCCGAGCCTCACCTGGAGCATATTGCCCCGCAAACGCCGACGAAAGGCGAGCCCGTAGCGGCCGGTTACCCGGAGTATGACGATGACTTCAAGAACCAGTTTATCGACTGTTTGGGCAATTACCTATTACTGTCTGCCTCTCATAACTGCTCCATCGGAAACCAGCCATTTCTGAAAAAGCGAGCCACCTACAACCATTTGGCCCAGCAGCGAGAAATTCAGGACCTAAGCCTAGATTCTGGTGTCTGGAGTAAAGAATTGATTGGAAAGCGTAAAACGGACATTATTACCTTCATCACCGAAAGCCTATAGGCCGCCGATATCATGCTACAATTCGTAACGAATGTAGCGCAGGTGGAGAAGTTCTACACCGGGCTTTGTTCTTGAGGTGGTCTGTTTAAGCCGCACAGAGTTGGAACGCAGTCTAGAATTGGTTTCGAAGTGCTTGGGCAAGCAAGTGAGGTGGTCGGCTACATCTGAACAGAATAGGCTTTTGGCTTCTCTTCATCATGAAAGACTGAATTGGTCGAGACACCTGTTGTTAGCTGGCAGCTAAGTAATTGTTTCAAATTGCTTTGCCACTGAAAGCAGGCTAAGGTGGTCACGGATGCGGAAAGTGAACTTACCGATCAGAATGTGCGAGTCCTGTGCACCTCTTTCGGCCGAGTTCATATATATTCCAACCTATGCATTTAGTACAAGGCCCTTGCTTTGAACACCTGATTTCATAGCATAGCACCTGGTAAAGCAGGAGTCGACCCATCTCCAACACAATATGCAGTAAGCAGGGGACGACAAAATGTACTACCCTCGCTCCACAAGCTTCAAAGGTGCTCCCTATCCTTTGTTTTATATAAGCGCCCCAGCCCAATAGCCGCAATAATGTTCAATAGTCTGTACAAAACATATTATATTTGTTTAAACTATTGAACATTATGGGACGTCAAGCCAAGCCTCTACTACCCCGGTTACAGCAGTACCTAACCGAAGCCGGCGAAAATATTCGCCTGGCCCGGCTGCGCCGTAAGCTCAGCACCACGCAAATTGCGGAGCGCGCGGCGATCAGCCGTACTACGCTGGTCGCGGTAGAAAAGGGGGCGCCTAACGTCAGCATCGGCACGTACGTGCAAGTGCTTTTTACCCTGGGATTGGAAAAAACTATCCTCCGCGTAGCCGAAGACGATGTGCTGGGGCGGAAGCTGCAAGACGCGGGTCTGGTCGTGAAGGAACGGGCCCCCAAACAAGAAGAAAACTAGCAGCATGGCTAAGAGCCCCGCTCGTAAACAGGTGCTGGTGTTCGCCGACTGGCAGGGCATGCCCGGTCCGCAACTCATGGGCACCTTGTCTGCCACCCCTGTGCGCGGCAAGGAGATTTTCTCGTTTGCGTATGCCCGGGAGTGGCTGGCCTCGTCCTACGCACAACTCCTCGACCCCGCCCTGCAACTCTACTCCGGCCCGCAGTATGTGGCCGACGAGGAGCAGAGTAACTTCGGACTCTTTCTTGATTCGGCACCCGATCGCTGGGGCCGCGTGCTGATGAGCCGCCGGGAGGCAGCGCTGGCCCGCCAGGAAGAACGCCCCGAACGCAAGCTGTTCGAATCAGACTATTTGCTCGGGGTCTACGACGGGCACCGCCTTGGGGGGCTTCGATTCAAGGAGCAAATTGACGGACCGTTTTTGAACGACAACCGCACGATGGCGGCTCCCCCCTGGGCGTCCTTGCGCGAGTTGGAGCAGGCCAGCCTGGAACTCGAGCGGGATGGGGCCGTCGACAACCCGGACTATCTCAAGTGGCTCACGCTCCTCGTGGCGCCGGGCTCTTCACTGGGCGGGGCCCGGCCCAAGGCCAGCGTGGTCGACCCCGACCAGGGACTGTGGATGGCCAAGTTTCCCAGCGCGCAGGATGAGCACGACGTTGGCGCCTGGGAGGCCGTGGTGAATCAGCTAGCCATGGCGGCCGGGCTACAGGTAGCCGAGGGGCGGGCCCAACGCTTCAATTCCCGCCACCATACCTACCTCTCGCGACGATTTGACCGCACCGCTGCCGGCGAGCGACGGCACTTTGCCTCCGCCATGACCCTGCTCGGCTACCAGGATGGTACTAGCCATCAAGACGGTGCCAGTTATCTGGAGCTGGCCGAGCTGCTCATGACCCAGGGGGCCAGCGTCGCGGAGGACCTGGCCGAGCTGTGGCGGCGCATCGTGTACAATATCTGTATTTCCAATACCGACGACCACCTGCGCAACCACGGCTTTCTGCTCACGCCCAAGGGTTGGCGGTTGGCCCCCGCCTACGATCTGAACCCTATCCCTTACGACAGAGGCCTGCGGCTTAATATTTCCCAGACTGATAACGCCCTCGACCTAGACCTAGCCCGCCAACAAGCGCCACACTTCCGGTTAACGCTGGCCCAAGCCGATGCCATTATCGATCAAGTGCTGAAAGCGGTGCGTAGCTGGCGGATGGTGGCCGAGCAATATAACCTGGGCCGCGATGAACAGCGCCGCATCAGCCGGGCCTTTGCTGCCACCGAGTAGATATCTTAAGACTTCGCACTTTAGGTAGTTTGGACACTGAAACGATAGGCTTATCATACCTGATCATTTTTAAATAGTAACCCTGAACTAATTTTAGCGCAACCTTTATAAATAGTAGTTAACAGCAACAAAAGGCCGCTGGCATAGTACCAGTGGGCTTTTGTTGCTAGTTTAGCTAGACGCCTTTAACGCTGGGAGGTGATTTTTCGTTGAGGTTGAGGCCGTAGGCGCGCGAGCCAAGCTTTTTCATAAATAGGTATTCACGTTTAATGACTTCGGTGCGGGTCATTGTTTTAGGTAGGGTCATTAATATAGTGAACTGAAAATGCTGGCCGTGGGAAGCATCAACCGCTAGCAGTTTGACCAACTCCATATTGCCACCGTGGCCTTGCGTAGCCACGTAATCTTTCCAGCGGCCCCAAATGCCTTCTGCGCCGGAAGCGGAGCCAATGTATTGCTTCCCGCTGGACCGGTCTAGGATTAGGTAGACTCCAGCTGTAGCCGAGAGCATTCGTGACCACTCATCTCGTGGTGACTGGTTGGCAACTAACTCTGCTAATTCCGCAAAGGAGAGCGTGAAATCTAGATAATCGGTGAATGGCTGACTGAATGGTTTAGGCTGGATTTCCAGCACGGTCCTGAGTTCATTTGGTCGTAGCCATTGGTGCCAACTGATAGCAGCTTTGCCCCAATCGAAAATAACCCGCTCTTTCAGGTCTTCAAAACCTGGCATTTCGCGCAGGTTATAATAGAAATTATTGTCGGGCTTCTGCTCGAAGCTTAATACTTGGAATACGCCGACGAAGCGGGACTGGCTGCCATACTCACCAAGACAGGCCACAATGAAATCGCACTCGTGAAACACGGGCCTAACTTGCTGACGCTGATAATTGAGAAAATCCGCCCGGTAGTTACGGTAGAGGTCATGTATGTCAATCGTACCACTAGTATCACGATGTCGGACAAGCTTCACTTTGGCTTGAGGCAGGCCGCGTGCATAGAGCAATTCTTGTAAGGATAGGGGGCACTGTAAAGTAGTGACCTCTTGTTCAAGAACTTGTAAGGGTTGGTCAGTCATCAGAAAGGGCGCTGAGAAATTAGCAGCGAGCCTTAAGAAGCATCAGAGAATTGAACTATGCAAATAAAAGTTATCTGTAACATTTAGCTTGATTCCGCTTCTATTATCAAGCTGGATTAGCACGATACGTTTTGTTGTCACCAGCCAACGGCTTCGTTTAAAAAGTATGGAGTTGAACAAAGCTGTTGGCAACAAAAAGGCCACTGGCATGGTGCCAGTGGCCTTTTTGTTGCCAGTTATAAATAGTATAATCGTGAGTCAGCTAGGATGAAAAGAAAATAGAGAAGAATACTAGCGGAAATGATACCGCACGCCCACACTACCCAGGCCCGGCCACTCGTCAATCAGGGGATTATTAAACAGATAGCTTTTGGTAGCCGTGGCGACCAGTGAAACCCGGTTGCCCAGGAAGAAATCAGCTTCTAAGCCAGCTTGCGGGCCGTAGGTGAAGCGGCCCGGCTTGGTAGCGTCCGAGGCTAGGTCGCCGCTGCCATCGACATTCGTTTGCTCGTAACCGGCCCCAGCACCTAAGAGCAGGTGGAAGTAAGCAAACTCCCCAATGCGGAACAGCTGAGGCGAGATGAACAGCCGCCCACTGTAGGAAGCGTACTTGCCGCGAGTATCGGGCAGGTTGCCATACTCGTAAACGCCGCCCAGGCGCAGGGCGAAATGGTCAGTGAGCATGGGTGTATAGCTCAACTCGTAGTAGTTGCCCTTATCGGAGCGCCCGATATAAGCACCCAGGCCAGCGATATGCTTAACGTGACGCTGAGCCAGGGCCGGCAGCGAGCCGGCCCCAGCCAGTAAAAGCACCACGGACAGGAGCTTTTTCATACTTTAGTTGCGGGGCCGCGCCCGGTCCATTTTGATGAGTGACTGTTGCACCAGCACATCGGAGTACACAGCTTCGGCGGCACTCTGCGAAGGGGTAGACTGCGAGGTTTCCGACAACAGCCGGTCAGCTTCCAGGCGCAGCTGCATAGCCTTAATCATATTATCGTTGGACGTGTTGAGGGCTATCATCCGCTCCCCCTCCGTCATCGAGTAGCGGCCCGGATTTTTCAGCGTAGCATTCATTTCGATGCTTTGCTGCGTCATCTCGTCGGCAATCTTGTAGTAGCCGAAGGCCGTATCAATCTTGCGCTTATTGGCCATTTCCTGATAGGCGAACGAGGACACCGCGGACTCTTCCCGCTTGGCCTGGTACTGGGCCGAGGTCATGCGGTTGGTTCCCCCCGAGGTAGAGGAGCCGAAGCGCGAGAACACGTCATATACCGTATTCAGGTCCTGCTGCGGGTTGGTAAGCTGCAAGGCTTGCCGCAGGCGTTCCGCCTTGGGGTAGACGGGCATGTACTGGTTGCTTTGCCCCCGGCCCGACATGGCCAGCGCCCGCACAAACAGCTCCTGCGGGTTGGAAATCCGCAAATCCTGAATGCTCTGCACTTTCCGCAAGTCAGCCTGCACCTGCTGTTGCAGGGCCAGGCCTTCTTGGGTAAGGTTTCTCACCTCCCCCGTGATATCCTGCGTCACGCTGGCAATCTGCTTAGCGTCCGTAATTACCTGATAGTTCTTAACCGTTTCGCCCCACTGAGTAAGGCGCTTCGCAAATTCACCAATCTGCACGCCCATGTGGAGCGGGTCATTTACTACCATCTGAGCCGACGCTTTTTGAGTCGGCAGAACTAGCGCAATGGCTACCAGGGCCGCCAAAAGGAGCTTTTTCATTGTCGTAAAGAGTTAAGATGAAAGTGAGTATTAGCGGCTACTCACGGACGCCGAGGGGCTGGGCTGACCGGCCGCCGACGAGGTAATCAGAATGGGGTAGCCATCGGGCAGCAGCACGTCTCGCAGCTTGATGCGCGTTCTAGGCCGTGAGAGCATGGTAGCCCCGATGCGGCCGGCCACGCCCGTTACCGAGTTGGCGGCGCTGGCCGAGCGGTCGATTGCCGTACTAAGTTCCCGCGTTGATTGGGTTTGCAGGTCGTTGCCGGCCTGCTGCGCGTCCTTCGCAATGCGTTTTTCCGGGTCTATCATAATGCCCGGCATGTAGTTAAAGTCGTAAATCTGTGCGTCTACCCGCGTTGGCCCGAGTCGGTTTATCGCTAGCTCCACACTGTTAGTGCCCACGTTGGCTACTGCCGCGAAGACCATGTTTTTCGGGAAGGTCACGCCGCTTATTACTGCATCCTCCATGAGGCGCAGAATTACGACCGAGCCGGTACGGACCTTCTGCTCCCCGTTGATAACGCACTGAAAAAACACGTCGGGAACGAGGGACTGCTGCTGGCCACTCTGAGCCATCATGCGGGAGGAGTTGCCTACTTTAACCGTGTTGAAGCCATCCATCCCGGGCGCATTCACCCGGTCCGCCAATTGACTGGCCGCCAATGCCGGGTCACGGTAACGCTTGCCCGTCATGCGCTCGTAGGAGGCGCGGGTTTCCGGGGGCGATGTGCTGAGCATGGCCAACACGTCCGGGTCGGTTTCAAATGGGGTACCATCCTTATCCACCGCAGGAAGCAGGTTGCGAGTGCGCGGGGCACTGGCTATCCGCCGAGCACCGCTACCGGAGTGGGGATGACGGGGTACTACCACCGTTTGCGCACTGAAAGAGCCCGTAGCCGGGTCCTGCACCGTCGTTTCTACCGTGTCCACATCGGACGCCGCCAGGCGCTCCGCTTCCACTCGTCGCCGGGCTGCTTCCGCCCGCCGCCTGCGGCGTAGTCCTTGCCCGGTCGTATCCACGGCGAATACTTCGACCATTTCATCCGACGAGGCGCGGGCCGGTACATTGGCTGCATCTATTTCGGCGCGCCGCTGCGCTTCGGCCTGGGCCACCGGGGAAGCCGTAGTTACAGGGGGAGCCTGTTCGACCGAAGTAATCTCCGGCTCGATGTTGGCCGAGGCCGCCGCTACCGGCTCCTGCTCACGCTGCGCGGCTTCCTTGGCTGATTTAAGCCAGAGAAAGAGCCCGCCCAGTAGGACGACAATCAGCAGGCCGGCGATGCCCATCCAGTTCTTTTGCAGCATTTCCCCTGGCGTCGGCTTCTTCTTTTCAGGAGTCGGCCGCTGGTCGTCTTGGTCGTGGTCGCTGTCCGGGCGAGGTACTGCCTCGGGCCGGTCATGTTGGGAGGTGATAGGTTCCATGATAGAGAGGCAGAGCTGGTTAGATGGTGGAGGCGCGGTTAATGACTCGCGAAGGCACCGGCAGCACCAGTACCCGTGCCCCGTTCACTTCGCGCAGCGTGACTTCCAGGTAGCCCCGCTCGGTGGCCGCATATAGTGGAATGGCATAGGTCAGGTAGCCCGTCGTGCGGCCCGTGATAATCTGATTGGCGACCCCACCGGAGGGAGCCAGCGGCCGGCGCGCCTGGTTCTTTTTCTTCGCCAGAAACTTCTTTTGAGCATTTTCCACCAGCTGGAAGTCGGTGAAGTCTACGTTGTAGTCAATCGCGGAATGGTTGATTACTTTGAAGCGCAGATAGGTAAAGTCCTTGTCGTTGCGCACGTTGGCCAGCGAGAGCACCAGGTCGTTATCGACCACGGCCACCGCCTGATGCTCTTCTTTCGTCTTGCGCAGCTGGGAGAGCTTGCCTTCTACTTCATTCTTCTTTTCCAGCTCCTTGTCCAGCGCCAGTTCATTTTCCGGGGCCGAGCCCGCCGAGCTGTTCGGGTTCAGGCCGAGTGCGCCATCCTTCTGGAAATCGTAAAGCTGGAGCACTGGGCGATTCACGTAAACCAGCCGGCCCATCCAGTACTTGGAGCCGTACCGAATCAGCATGGGCGTAGGCGGGGCATTCTTGCGCTTGGCCCGCACGAACACGGCATTGGCTTCTATTTTAACCAGGTAGTTATTGGCCATCCCCACGTCTACCAGCCCCACGGGGCCCCCGAAAACGAGGTAGGTAGTGGAGCTGTCCGACACGGCCACGTCCAGCAGGTTTTCATTAGACTTGGCCGTTGCGGCAGGACGCTGTGCCCGGATTGGTTGCGCGAGCGGGCGCACGGTAGCGGTCTGGGCGGAGGCCACCGAGGCAGGTAGCAGTGGGAGGACGAGGCCCAGCACGGCAGAAAGCAGGAGAATACGCATGAGGGAGACGGTCTTGAGGGTTAGCGGGTAGGAGCAGCAGCACGAGGAGTTGAGGGGGCCGGAGTAGTGGGAGCCGGGGCCGAAGGGGCCGGACCGGCCGGCGCCAGGCCCGCGCCGCGCTGCGCTTCGAGAAGGCGACGCTGCCGGTCGGCTTCCTGCGCGTCCAGCAGCTCCTTTTCTTCGCGGGATACGCTGGGCTGGTAGGGGATATAGTCGAAGTTGGTGAGCAGCAGCCCGTAGGGGTTGGCATCCGAGCGGTTGGTTTCTTCCAGGTTGAATCTGGCCGCCAGCGGCAGCGGCTCTTTCTGCTCACCCCCGATGAAAATGCGCTGCTTGATGTAAACTGAGCCTGACCAGGGCCGGTGCGTCATATCCACGAGCACGCTATCCACCGTTACCGCGTTGCGGGCCGCGTAGCGCTCATAGTTTTGCAGCACCTGCCCACGCACGAAGCCATCATAAATCCGCCGACCGCCGCGCCCTTCGATGAGCGGCAGGGCTGCATCCAGGTTGGACTTGAAGGTGTATTGGTCGTGGCCGAACATGGTTTGCATGAAATTGCGCACCAGGTTGCGGGCCTCGTAGGTCGTGTGCGTTTCTGTTGTAGGCGCGGAAAGCGCTGCTACCGAGCCGGTGGGGCTGACCACGTACACGCGCTGGCCGGCCTTCTCGCTGATGCGGTAGACCATATAGCCAGCGGTCAGCGCGATGAGCAGCAAAGCCAGGATGCTACCCATTGCGAGGTTGCGCATGGTAGAGAAAGAGGTACTTAAATCTTTGGCAGAGTCCATTTTAATAGCTGGTTAAAAGTCAAACTGTGGTGGATTAAGCGGCTTTTTCCCCCCACTGCCCCTATTGGTTGATGGGTAGAAACACCATCTTGCTGGCGTCCGGCATCCCGCCTCGGTGACGGTAGGGGTATACCACCAGCGCCGGCTTCTGCTGGCCATCCTTGCCCGTAAAGGCATAGACCACCCCGCGCACGGTTACTGGCTTGTTCGGCGCTACTTCCATAACCGTATACTTTTCCTGGCCCGGTAGATTGGGATTGATGCCCCCCAAGCTGAAGCGCGCCAGGCTATCCTTGCCGTTGGGTACATAAAGGGGCATGGTAGCGGGGACTTTCTGCCCCGGTCCGTATCCTTTGGGCACCCACTTGACTACTGCCTCGTAGCCAATCCGGTAGCCCGACATAGAACGCGCAGCACCCGGTTTAAGCGACCCCCACAGCGGCGGCAGTGCGACAGCCATTGGCTCGATATTGAGCGGCTTGGCCGATACCGTTTGCACGTAGCCTTCGGCGGGCAGCAGCTGCCTGACAGCCGGCACCACATCCAGTGCAGTCAGGGGCAGCGCGGCCGGCAGGCTGACCGTGGACGAGTTAGCGGCCGGCGCTGGGGCCGCAGTTGGAGTAGTCGCCGCAGGATGAGTAGCCGGAGCGGAGGAGGCCGGGACCGTAAAGGGAGCCTCAGTCTCAGCTGCTTTTTTGTCGCCCGACTGGCAGCCGGCCAGGCCCACGGCCAGGACGAAAGCGAGGGTGTTGGGTAGGGTTTTCATGATGGAGCAGGGAAAGGAATGGGAGACAGATTAGGTAGTCCAAAGGCCCGAAGCGCGTTGCCGATAGGAAGGATTCAGCGCATCGGACATGGTTATGGAGGGCAAACCGGCCGAAGCTGAGCTACCGGCCGATTCTCCCCCACCCCCGGCCGGAGGGGTAGGCAGGCTGGCCCCGCCGCCACTTCCTCCGCCTCCACCACTGCCGTTGCCCATGGCCCGGCCCAGGGCGGAGGACAAGCCCCCGCTGCCAGGGGCCGCGATGCCGGCTGCGAATGTGGCCGCGCCCATGGCCATCCCGGCGACCTGGCCCGCGAACCCTTGCGCCGCCGAGGAGCCAATGAAGAGGGAGGTGAGGTAGGGTACCATCACGTACAGCAGCACGAAGGCGACCGACATGAGCATGAACTTGGAGTCATTCACCGACTGCACCGGGTTGCCGCTGGCGAAGATGCCCCCCGCTGCTTGCTGGGTATCAGCAAAAAAGCCATACATCGTATCCAGCAGCACGAACGTGAGCCCCCACATCTGCACGGCGATGAAGTTCTGAAACCACTTCATTGCCAGCTGGGCAAAGGCCGGAATGACGGAAAGCGTCATGGCAATGGGGCCGGAAACGTACAGGAAGCCGAGGATGAACTGCTGAATGAACGTCATGATTTCCCGCACAATCAGCACGGTTGTAGCCGTGAAAAGCCGCGTCATAATGCCCGAGAAGGTGAAGGAGCTGAGCGTTTCGGAGATGCTGCTCATCAGGGAAGCCGCCCCGCTCACCACGTCTCCGAGGCCCAGCGAGTCATTCTTAGCCGCCGCGGCCACATCGGGCGGCGTAGTCAAGGCGCTCAGTGCTTCGGCCGCGGATTGGTCGGTCGCGAACATGGCCGTAAAGGCCGAAATGCCCCCGCCCAGCGTATCCATCAGCGTTTGGTAGAAAAACAGCAGAAAGAATATCCAGGTAGCCTTGATAATCGGCTCCCAATCCATTGCCAGGCCACTTCCCGAGATAAAGCCGCGCCCAATAGTGTAGAGCAAGGCTATCCCCATCAGGCTGGGCGTCAGGAAGCGGCAGGCCGTGAGCACAATGGCCAGGGTCTGGTCACAGGCGCGCAAAAACCCAGGGTCGATGCCGTAGGCCACCATGAGTAGATTGCTCATTTGCCCAGCGCACCCTTGCGGGCCTGTTTATCTTCTACAAACTGGTCTACCGCGTAGTCCAGGCGCTGCACCTTGACTACTTCGTATTCGGGGGCCCCGTCCGGGCCGAGCACGACGCGCCCGCTCTTGTCGTGCTTGAGCTTGTGGTTATGCTGCTGGTAGAATTTAACCAGCTTGTTTAGGTAGTTGCGCTCGACCGGCTTCGAGGTCAGAATAGCATCCAGCTGCGGTGGGGCTTCGAGGGCAAACACCTTGCCCTTACCCCCCTGCTTGATAAAGAACTCGCGCAGGGAATCCGTCGAGCGCACCGACTTTATGAGGTCCATTTCGTGCCCGGTCAGTCCGAGCGGCGCTTGGAGCTGGGCCAGCGAGTCGGGGTTGATGTGGCGCAGGATGATTTTGGTAGCCGAGTTGTTGATAATGGCCGGCCCAATCTTGCTACTGGTAATCTCGGTGATGCCCTGGGTGATGATTGTTACCGAGCCGTTGGTTTTGCGAATGGTGCGGTACATGCTCTCGATAAATTCCGAGAGTACGCCGCTGAGCATAGTCCATGCCTCATCCAGCGCGATGTACTTCACGGCGTCCGGGAACTTGCGGAACAGGTCCAGACTCAGTTCGGTAATGAGCATGGCCACCACCGGGTACAAATCCGGGTCTGCCTGCACCTTGGCCAGGTCGAAGCAGATTAAGCGGTACTCGCTCAGGTCTACGTCCCGCTCCGCGTTGAGCACGCGGGCATACCGGCCCCCCGTGACGTACTGCCCCAACACCAGGAAAAACTGGGGCATGTCGATGTACTTGAGGTTTTTCTGGTATTGCCGGCGCGCCCCATCCAGCGAGTCCGCTGCTTCGCCCGCCATCCCGACCGGCTTTTGCATCTCGGCATCGTAGCGCTCCACAAACCGGTAGAAGCTCTCCATGCCGGGAAACTCCTCGTCCGCTTGGTTGAGTTGGTCGCTCTCGTTCAGATAGGCGTAATACTCAATCAAAAACCGGCTGAGGATGGTACGTTCCGACTTATCCAGGGCCGCCGCGCCCCCTTTCCACAGGGCCGCCAGCAGGGCCAGGTGGAAGGTGGTTTTTTCGTCGTTGTAGAGCCACTTGTTGCCGTTGGCGGGGTCGCGGGGCACGACGAACGGGTTGAACTCAATCGGCCGCTGGGGGTCGTACTCGAAGTACGTATTGTCGAAGTCTTCCCCATTCAGGGCTTGCAGGACATTGCGGTAAGTGCCGCCCACATCCATGATGATTTGCCGCGCTCCCTTCTCGTAGCGTTGCACAATCAGGTTGCCGAACGTGTAGGACTTGCCCGAGCCGGAAGGCCCGATAACCATGGCATTCTGATTGTCCAGCGCCGTGTTGAACAGATTGACCTGGACCAGGTTGCGGAAGCGGTCGGTCAGATACTCCCCCACCGGGTCTGTCTTGTAGGTCGCGGTCCAGTGCATGTAGCACGCCGCCCGGTCAGCGGTGCTGGTAAGCCAGCGGTCGGGCACCTGGTTGGCGTTGCCCGGCAGCAGGCCGAAGTACAGCGGCAGGGCCAGGTAGCTTTCCACCACGCTTTCGGTGCCGAACATGTAACGGAATGCTCCCGTGGCCTTTTCCACGTTTTCACGCCGGCTCGTGTCGTTGGTATCCCACAGGACAACCGAGAGGTGCAGGCCCACAATCTGCTTGTTTTCGGCCCTTACTTCAGCGGTAAACTCTTCGACTTCCAGGGCCCGCAGCTGGTTGTCCTGCGTGGCCAGGAAGGAGAGCGAGGCATTCAGCTTACGGTCCGTGTCCAGGGTGCTCAGGGCCGCCCGGGTATCCTGAATCAGCATGGCCTGCGTTAGGATGTGCGGGCATTGCAGGATGTGCGTCAGCGGGTAGAGCATGGGCGAGGTCACGCCGTAGCCGTTGCGCACCGCCGGGTAAGCATCGCTGCCCTGCCCTACCATCGAGAGCACGTTGACCTTCTGCTCCCCGATGGACAGGGTACCCAGTTCGTTCCCTATTTCGCGCTCCTGCCGGGTGGGTTGGCCGTCGAAGTTGAGGTTGAAGTACTGCAGGTAGAGCTGGTGAATGTCCTGGCTGGTCAGGCGCTCGAACGTTATGCCGCCCAGGCTCTTAAGGCCCTGAATAAGCTCCATGGCGCTGCTTTCGGCAATTTCCAGCGTTTGCACGAGCTGCGCAAACGGGTTTTTGATTACCGCCTCCCCCGCCCGCGCAATCAGGGCATTGACAGCGTTGGTTTTGGGCGACTTGACCGCCGCCGGCGCAAACGAGAGGAACAGGTACGACTTCTGAAACAGCACCAGCCGCTCGAAGAAGTGCTTGTTCATCTTGTTCTCAAAATAGGTCTGCTGGGTCTTGTCCTCCCGGTAAGGGCGGTCGTAGTAGATATCCGTTTTCTGAATGATACTACCCACCGGCAGTGGGCGCAGCACCCCGATAAGCGCCGATTGGAAAGCGTCATAATCTTCTACCGTCCAGCTTTCCATTTCGGCGGGCTCGACGAGGAAGCCCACGGCGACGCGGCCATCCTTGAAAACCACTTTGTCTCCCTCGTAGCTGTGTACCGGCATCACCGCGCTAAACGCGGCCGTTTTTGGCTTGTTTGTCATGAGCGGGAGTGGGTAAAACGCCCACAGCGACGCGCCGGGGCTGAATGAAGGTGAAGGAGAGCCAGCCAATCAGGAAGCCGGGTGCCTGCTTTTTGCTGAGGTAGCGCAGGGCCAGAATTATCCCCGCTTCTACCAGAATGACGATGAGGTAAACCAGGCGGGGAATCTTAACCGCCATCCCTAAAAATCCCAGCAGCAGCACGGAGCCGATGAATAAGCCGACCATGATGCCCAGGTCCTGAATGTTGATACCCAGGACCTGGGCCGGTCGCTCGATGCTTTTATAGGAGCGCATGGGAGTAGCTGCTACCTAGCGTACCCCACCTTGACCACCCCCAACGGCGCTCACCAAATCGTCTTTGAAGAGCTGGAAGCCGAACCACAGGATTACCCCGCCGATTAGCCAGCCGAGCGCCCCCAACGCATCGGGCGCACCCTGGATAAACTTCATGACCACCCGAATCAGCCCCACAATCAGCACGATGGCGAAAATCACCTGCACGATGCCTATCACCGTTTCCTGAACACCGGAAAGCGCCGCCGCCGCCCCGCCGCCCTGCGCGAAAGCCGCGCCGCTGGAGAGGGCCAGGGTAGTCAGGAGGGCATAGGCACGCTTTTCTGCTTTGCAGGGCTGGTAGGCTCGACCAGCAGCAGCCACTTTAATAGCCAGGGCAAGGAAGTTGGTAAACATATTAGGAAGGGGATTGGAGGTTGATGATTGGGCGCTTATCCCCCATCGAGCGTATCCAGTGGCCGGCGTTAGCGCGGCGCGTTATTCTTGGCCAGCAGATTGGTCAGCGCGGTTCTGTTGTCCGCCGTTTCGGCCTTGATTGCTTCCCTGGTGCGGCGGCGCAACTCGGCCGCCGCACTGCGGTTGGCCTTGTCGTTATTGGTGGGCGCGGGAACTGAGAAGGGATTGTAGAAGAGGGATTCCGCCACCGTATCATCTTCCGGGGCAGTTGCCGCAGGGGGGAGCGACTTTGCCGCTACCGGGGCCGGCTCATCCACGCCCAGCGCATCGACCACGGAAACCGCCGTACCGACCGCGGGCGGGGCAGAGCCGGGTGCGGGCGCAGCCGTTGAGATTGGGGATGATTCTCCGGTTACTGGGGCGGCAGCTTTCGGGCGGTCTGGTTGGTCGGCAGCTGCTTCGGCGGCTTGTCGTAGCTCCGCCTCTTCGGCCTCCAGGCGGTCGGCTTCGGCTTGGTTGTCCTTTTCGGCTTGCGCCCGGAAATCCTCTTCCGGCATCAGCTGCGAAAGCGGGTTGCCCGCTGCCAGTGGCGGGGCAGCTACCTGGGGCGCGAGCACCGGAGCAGGGCCGTAGTGCCGGCGCACGACGGATGGGTGATTATCGGTAGCTACCGCCGCCAGTTGCTTGCCCTTCCCGGCAAAGCGCAACCACAATAAACCTAAAAGGCCGATTATGGGCACCAAGATGAGAAGGACAAATAGCACTGCACTCATAATTTGGAATTACGAAAGCAGTTGTAAAGAAGTTATAAAATTGTTACAAAGAACAAATAAAGAAATTAGTCGTTAGCATCATAAGCATATTTAAGAGCGGTTTATTCCTCTCAAATACATTTCTTAACCATGAAATATTATCACTTTAATTTTTAGGACTATTTATAGGGTAGTTATAACTACTCTATAACTCGGGTACTATTCATAGAAAAGGTATAACTACCTTGCAACTTGAATTGAGCGGTGCAGGTCTTGGTGAGCTGTATTTCGGCTGCCTAAGCCTCTCGCGCTCAAAGCGAACCGCAAGCAATACACCTCAGTCTATGACACCTCCTGACAATTCGCCCGCGCCGCTGGGCTTACCCAACTTGGCGCTTTCCATTCCTTATGCCGAAGGCCTGCGCTACGCGCAGTACCGGCTTAAAATGTTTGGCCGGGGAGACTTGAAGCCCTTTTGTGTCTTGCACGAATTGCCTTACACGACCATCGTCAATCTGAAAAACGGCAACTTGAAAACCGAGGAGCCCCGCTTGTTGCAGCGCGTCTTACGCAGCCTTAATGTAGCTACCGAGATAGTCAGAAATCCCCTCGAAGCGAAGAAGCAGCGCGTGCTTTTTCCCTCTCAGGAGGCTATGGCCACCTTTCTGGACCAGCTAAAAAGCTTTGACAGCAGCAGTGCTTCCCTTGATGGGGAGCAGCACATCGTCGCCCGAACCCACATTATCACCGGCTAGCTCCCGCGTGAGCAGAACAGCATTTCATCCTGCTTTTCAGAGTAAGGGAGCTACTGGTAATTCTTTCACCAGTCAGCAACCCGCCCATGAATGCACTCCGAGAGAATGACCCGAATGAGCTTGACCGGTTCAAGCGTGATATCGACCTCGTAGACTACGCCCAGCGCCAGGGCTACGAAGTCAAAAAGGAAGGGAGGCGCGGGGATTGGCACCAACTGGAAAAAGAGGGGGAGGTGCTGATAGTGACGCGCAAGGATGACCACCAGGTGTACCTTAATACCGGGGATGACCGCGACAAAGGGAGTGTCATCGACTTTGCCAAGACCCGCGGCGGCGATGGGCGCGGCCTGAATCTGGGACAGGTTCGCCAGCAGCTGCGCGAGTACCTGAATGACGGCCCGGCCCCCGCCCGCGCCTATGCCAGCGTGCCCGACGTGGCCAGGCTGAATGATTTACCGGTAGGCGACCCTAGTCAGGAGCGCCAAGCCGAGGAGGACCGCCGAACGCGGCTTATTTCGGAAGTGCTGGGGGTAAAGAAAGAGCTGACCGACCGTAGCTATCTGCACGGCCGGGGTATCGAGGATAAGACCATTGATAACCCGGCTTTTCAGGGCCGCATCTTTACCGCGCAGCAGAATGAGCACCGGAATACTGCTTTTCCGCTTTACAATGAGAACGGGCTGGCCAGCGTCGAGCAGAAGAACGAGCACTACAAAAACCTGCTTCCGTTGCCGAAAAACGGCGTTTGGGTTTCCCATCCAACCAATGGTAAGGACACGCCGGTAGAGCGAATAGTAGTCAGCGAATCGGCCATTGACTCGCTTTCCCACCACCAGCTCAAGCACGCGCAGGACAATAAGAACACCATCTACATTGCCACCAGCGGCACCCCCACCGAGGCCCAGGTAGCCTTGATTCAGCGGGTAATTGATAAGCAGGAGCCCAAAGAGGTGGTATTGGCCAACGACCGCGACGCCGGGGGCCGGCAGTTCAACATGAACTACCTGAACGAGCTGCACCCGGCCCGGCCCTTAACGCCCGTGGCCGAGCAGGAAGCCTATAAGGAAGCCAGCCGGCCGGTCGAGTGGCACGCCACCAGCGACAAGTACCACGCGGGCCTGAAAGTGACCTACCATCACGACAGCGCCGAGGCCGGCGCGTCCCAAGTGCAGCGGCTCACTGACCGGGTAGCCAAAATGAACAGTACCCAGGAGGCCGGCCCTACCATTGCCGTAGAGGTGCAGCGCAGCACCGAGCGCGAGACAGTGCTGCGGCTGTCGGTGGCCAGGGCCGACACGGCACAGCTCGAAGTAATCAGCCACGAGCTGTACCGCCAGCGGGAGCAGTTGCGGCCGGAGCAGGAGCGTCAGAAAGAAGCGTTTATCCGGGTTGACTATCCGGTAGCCAAGGACTACAATCGGGATTTGGAGCTGACCCAGCAGGGACTTACGAGCGAGCAGCTACGCACCCAGGCCCAGCGTGAGGAGCAGGAAAAAGCTGCCGAGCGTGTCCAGCGCCAGGAGCAGGAGCGCTCGCTGGCGGAGCAGCGCCGTTCGGCGGAAAGGGAACATAAGGGGCAGGAGCGCCGCCGCTCAGAGGAGCAGCAGAAAGAGCGCGACAATAGCCCCGAGGCCCAGCGGCAGCGCCAGCAGGACGACCGCCGCTTTACCGAGTCGGTAGTGGGCGCAGTGGCAGCTGGTGCCGCAGCTGACGCCGCCGACGGCCGCGCCCCGTTCCGCTCGTATCGCACCGAGCAGGAGGCTGCCCAGGATACAGCCCGGTATGTAGCGGCGAAAGATGCGGGCCTAGTATTGCTCAAAGAGTATATCAATGACAACCCGCCGCCAGCCGGCCGCAAGGTCGATGAGGCCGAGCTGCAGGACCAGCGGGAGCGTGCCCGGTATGCCGAAGCCAAAGCTGCCCCTACCCTACCCACTGCCGAGGAGAAAACGGCGACGTGGAAGATTGACGAGATAGCCGCGAACACGACCGGCCGGGCCGAGGTGTGGAAGGACGTGCTGGATAAGTCGGGCTACTCGATGCAGACCAGCGAAATCCGCAGCACGGTTGACGAGCAGGGCATTCGGCGGGCGGAGTTCGATATGACATACCGCAACGACCAGCCCGACATTGCCATTATTCACGCCATTGTGACCAACACGAACGCCCGCGCTGAGGCCGGAATGGAGAAGTTTGCCGGGGTGAGTATTACAGAGTCCGAAGCTGACCGCGCCGCCCGCCAGGTGGCCGCCGAGGCTGCCGCCATCCAGCCGCACACCCGCGACCGCAGCCTGGACGTAGTCGCTAAGCCCGCGGCCGACGTGCAGCCGGAGCGCCAGACCGCTACGGCTGATACGCCAAGTCTGGTAGCGCAGCCTGACGCTCTCGCGCCTGCTGAGCAGCCGCGAGAGCGTCAGGCTGCTACGCCCATCCTTATCTACCTGAACACCGTGCCAATGCCGGATGGGTCTATTCACGACCGCGGTACCAGTATGCAAGCAGCTGGCTACAGCCTTTACCAGATTCAGGTTGATACGCAAGATCCCAAAAAGGCTATTCTGCTGCCGGCTCCCGGTGCTGACCCCCAGTTGATGAACGGCTACCACCAGGTTATGCGGCCCGCATTCGACCTGAACGGTATGCCAAAGCAGGGCGATGCTTACGTGGCCGTGAGTCAGCCGGCCCAGCTTGAGCGCACCAACGAAGGCTGGCGCATTACCGAGCGTGGCCAGGCCGGATTCTCCCCCAACAAGCAGACCGAGATACCAGCCACGGTGCCAGCAATCAGTACGCCTGAGGTAACCGACCGACACCAAAGTGCTGAGCCGGCCGCAGCAGTGGGAGCAGAAAAGCAGGTGATAATCAAGATTGATGAAATAGCTCCCGACGCCGGTAGCCGAGGCCAAGCTGAGGCAGTGAAAGCCGCTATCGTGGCCAGCGGTGCGAAGGCCGGTGATATTCAAAGCACGACCGACGCGGAAGGCGTCCGTCATTCTGAAATGAAGGTATCGTACCGCACCGACCAGCCCGAGCTTGCCCAAGTTAGTAACACCTTGGATGCAGTGGCCAAGCAGCACGGCAGCCATGTATTAGAGCACAGTAGCGACCGCACCGAGCGCCAGGAGTTGGGCAAGAGTTCTGAAAGGGCCCAGCCGCAGCACTCTGAGGAAATCACTCGATAGGTTAACGTTTCGCACCTGCTTAATGAACCGATGATTTATTACCCAAGCTGCAATAGAAAAGCCGTCCTAGAATCTAGGGCGGCTTTTCTATTGCAGCTTGGGTAATAAGTGGTTAATCAGTGAGGCAAAAGTGGGAGAACTTGAAAAATACCATAATAAGAATTTGGTGCCTTGATTTTCTCACGAAGAAAGACCTCCGCAATAATCCCATCTCGATTGATATAGTGCACAATTCCATCATACCAAGCATCCCAAATTTCTTGGCTGATTAACTTGTTTTTATACCATAAGTACTCTTCACTGCACAAGTTGAGGTAATCTTGGGCAACCGCCTCTTTGTTTCGTTTGGGGTTATCTAGTGCGGTATCGGACCAAATAGCGTTAAGGTCTTCATTTAACCTGTCGAACCTACTATTAAATTCTTTAAAGAGGTCGAGTTGGTATCGTTGGCTGGCTAACTCCGCTTGTTGCCTTTCCACTCGGGCCTGATTTCTACTGATTACTGCCGCCGCGATGGCAACTGCGGTAGTTGGGATAGCGGTAATGGCTGCACCTAGAATAGCCGCCGCAATTTCTTTCTCCATTATGGCATTGTAAGAAGTTGGATGCCAAACATACTGCATAATAAAATAGCAGTATAATCAGCCTGAAAACCAGCTCTGCCATAAGCATATAAAGAGCTATTTTCCTATATGGGCGTGTCCCTTCTTAGGTAATAACAAGGAAAGTCTGGCGGGGCTTTTTATTAACTTACTTACTATACTCTATATCTCATAACACCAAGTATTAGTATCACTAAAATTATAATCAATTAACATTTCAACAATAATGAACTCTAAACCAACGACTACTGTATCTAATTCCTCCATTTTTTCTGCAACTCGCCTGAAGTTATGCGTCAAGAGATTCCTAAGATTGTATATACTGTCAGATAAATCATCAGCTATTTGTCCCCCATTTTTTATGATATACTCATTGCACAACTGAAGAAAGTCAACATAATCTGTCTTCTTTCTTAAAGAGCTTGCTATGACTTGGCCAATAACTTTTCTCTCTTTTGAATATTCACTTAATTTCTCACGGAAATCATTTCCGTGAATAGAGCCAGATTTATATTTATCTAAATATTCATTAAATTTCATTTCTTTCTGAAAATCCATTAATAACTCTATTACTTGGTAAATAAAGACAAAACGCAAATAACTATTATCTGTGTAATTTAAATAATTATAAAACACGGTTTCTACAAAAAGATTTTTACTTATATCAAATTTTGATTTTGATAAAGTTATTTTTTTTGTTTTTTTCAAATTTTCTGTCAACAGTTTTTTATTGCTATTATAAATAACACTTTTTTCACCATATTTTGAATAACCTAGTTTAAATAAAGATAACATATAATCACTCATTTTAAACCCTTTAATCTTATTAATTGTCTCTTTGTGAATAGCAAGAATAATTAAATTATCGCCAAAAAATTGTGATATATTATAATTTACATTGTCCATCTGAGGTGAGTTGATAGCGGGAAACTTCATCCCTGCGCCCTCATATTTCAACAGGTTGATAAAAGACGAAGCCTTGTACAAATCAACAGTAGATTTTAAACTTAATTCATCTGTTTCATCAGAATCAATGTAGCTAATAGGAAAAATCCAGCCTATTTTGTCGTTGTTAACAGTTGATTCATGAACTTCAAATACATCACTTTCAGCATTAAAGTATGGATTATCTAATAATATTATTTCGAAGTTTTCCGGATTGATATTTGCAAAAGAAAATTTTGAGTTTAAAGTTGGTTTGAAAATGACATTAGCCAAAATTCCATCCGATGACTTCATTATAAAGATAGTTCCTGAACCATCATCATTAGGACGGGAACTATCAATTACTAGTGGAATTAACTTGCTGGCAGAAGTATCGAAGAGTGAAACTGACATAAATATAATTACTGAGTACGACGCTCATACTGACGATAGGCCTCAGATATCGCAAGCTCGAACTTAAGGTAAGCATCTCCCTTTTTATCAAATAACTCCCTAAAGAAAAAGTGAAAAAATAACCGCTGGTCATTCCCGATTTTCTTGGCTATATTTCTAATATTGTCCAATTTGACTATAATCAAATCAAGCGAATCGCTAATGTCACCAGTTAGAGATTCTGCAATCAACTGCTCAATTTCCGAAAATCCGCTTATTAGCTTCAAGTCAGTTAGCTTTCCCACAGCCGAACCAAAGCCAGTCATTGCTTGAGATTTATTAAATATCTTATCAACGCTTTTGGCGAATGGTTGCCCTGTCATACTATGGTCAATCCTTTCAGAATCGAATTCCCAAGATTCCGCTAACTCATTAACTTTAATAACAAAGTGATTATACGATTTTACGTAGTCAATGAATAAGTCACTATGTTGATTCTCAGAAGAAAGCTTTTCCAAGCTCTTGATATTGTCCAAAATATCCATTCTATCAATCGATAGATAATCTCTGTCTAAATAAGAGTTAAAGCCATCTATAACATCTTTAAACTTATATTCGCCCAGTCTTTTTGGAGCAGAGTCATCAACTTCTTTGAGAAGCTTGATTCCCTCTATACCTGTAACAAGATAATCCGAGTACAGTATCTCAATCTGATGTCTAATGGACATAGGGCTTTGACCTGTATTTAGGGTAAGCATTCTATACAGTATCCCTAGTTTATTAATTCCTAAGTAGACCTCAAGTCTAATAGGGAAGGACATTATGTCATTTAAATTTGGGTTATTGCTGTCAAGTAATTCGTTTGCAACATCACGAATAGTATATGTTCTCTGTAAACCATCTAATATAATTAACTTTTTTATATTATCTTTAATTACCTTCAGCAACTGCTCATCATTCATTGCATGAGTATCGATATCTAATGATAACGCCAAGACAATTGGAGGAATTACACAACCTTGCCTAATATCTGATTTCAACAGGCTATAAACTGTAGAAGAAGATTTAACTCTTCTTCTTTGAAATTCATTGTTATCAAGAATTTCTTTTGACAAGTTGAAGTACTCTGCCAAGGTAGTCTCAATTAGGAGATTAATTGATGTTATTCTTTTGTCGAATATTGTGCTTTTTATTTTCATTATTCGTTTAGTTTAATGGTAATGTTAAATACAATTACCAATTCTTAGTTAACCTTGCTTTTTCTCGCACCGATTGTAACGTTACAAAAATATGGTTAAAAGGCCCACGAGTCACTGACTTGTCCTTACCCAAATTGGGTGACTCCGCTTGAAAAGCGGCAGACTGAACAGGCAACCGTTCAAAAACGCCCTTCTGAGCATTTGGTCAGGAGGGCGTTTGAGTTTTAAGTACATGCCTGTCCCCATCAAGGCGGGGTTTTTCGTGCTCGTCCAGCACTATCAAGACTAAATACCCATAAGGGCAATGGGGAAAAAATTGCATAATATGCTAAATTATATTGTATAATATGCAAACTGTAAAAAAGTAAGTTCGTTTAATATATAGAAGCAACAAACAAACAACCAGCACTTTACCGCCATGAACGACGCTTGCCCTCGGTGAAATCTTAGCCGACCGTTACGACCCCGCCGACGAAGCCGACCAGACCCGGCTTGAGGTAACCCAACACCTGGCTGGCCACGCCCGCGTGATTGCCCCGGACTTTCTGGGCTTCGGCTATTCGGATAAGCCCCGGCGAACCTACGCCATCGCGGAGCAGGCGGACGTCGTTGAGGCCCTCCTGGCGGCGCGCCACCTCCCCACCGTGGCCGTCGCCGCCAACGACTATGGCGTCACCGTGGTGCAGGAATTACTGCGCCGGCGCGCCGCCGGCTCCTGCCGAGTCACGTTCTCCTCGCTGACGCTGCTGAACGCGGGGATACTGTACGCCCAGTACCAACTGACGCGAGTCCAGCGGCTGCTCGCGACCCCGGTTATCGGCCCGTTGGTCGCCCGGCTGATTAGGCGCAATGCCATTCAGCGGAGCCTGGCCGAGGTAGCTGGCCGGCCCCGCCCGCCCGCGGAATTCGACCGGGTGTGGCCGGGCATCGCCCGGGAAGACGGCCCGCTGCTCTTGCCCCGCCTGCTGCGCTTTAATGCCGAGCGCGCGCAGTACCATGCGGTCTGGGAGCAGGCCCTGGCCGAGGCCAGCGAGACGATTCCCCTGGCGCTGGTCTGGGGCCTGCAAGACCCGGTTTCCGGACCGCTGATGCTCCAGGCGGCGCGCGTGCACTATCCCCGCGCCGTGGTTACCGAGTTGCTGGCGGTCGGCCACTACCCCCCGGTCGAGGTACCCGACATAGTGGCCCAAGCGCTGCTGGCGAATGCCCGCAGGGGCTGGTCGCGGCCATGACTGGGCCGCCTCCACGGCAAGATGCAGAATGCCGACTATGAGTTTTTCTTCCTAAAGCTCTGTATGGCGCCAAATAGACCAGTACGGGCAGACAGGTTGCGGGCGCATCTTCCAGAGCCAGCGCGTCACTTGGTGCCCGCCAGGCAGGTTACCAAATGAAATAGAGCGCTGCCAGCGTCGCGAGGCCCGCCGCGCCAAGGCCGAGGCCACAGCCGCCAAGCAGGCCCGCATCAAGCACGAAATCCGCCACCAGCTTAGCCTTGCTTGTTAATTTTCCTTTTCCACAGCCCCTTTTAGTCGTGCTAAGTGCGCGGATTTGGTAGTAGGTTAACTCGCGGGTTACTTACCGTGACGAGTTACCACAAAGCGCTACGTAGTCATTACCTACTTGCTAAATGGGCCGGATAGTAGCAACGGAAAACTACGCTAAAATACTAGCCCGGCTTAGCGTAGCCCGACCATTTTTAAAAAAAGTCCTCCAGGGTTCTTATCGGCTTTAACCTTACCAGTTTTATGCTTGTAACAAAAAGAAAACAAAGCATTAAGCTTTTTTGCGTCACCCAAAATCTGGTTGATGAGCTTGGGGTCTCGGATTTCCAGTTCCTCCAGATTGTGCAGGGCCCGGCGCTGCTTTTCCTCCTCAGCTCCGTCTTCGAAGGCAATGGGTAGTTGCTGCGGCACTTGCCCATTGACAAAAAAGCGGATACTATGAAAGGAACGTCCTTTTTTAATGAGTTCGTAATTGATGCGCAGGTCGGTATGCTCGTTAATTTGGGTGGTAGCTACGTCGAGCACATACTTCTGTAGCGCGGAAATCTTCTCGTACTGCTCCGATGCCTGGCCCTTGGGGTCCTTGAGCGAGAGCATAATCTTGAATTCGTCCAGCGTAAAGGTCTTGGTCTCGCCGATGTCCTTCCACTGTGATGCAATTTGGTAGATGCGCTTGGCGTACTTGCTCGATAAACTGAATACCGACTGTAAGCGGTAGGACGTGAAGTTATTTTTCAGGTCTATCAGGTAGTGCCGCATGCGCTCGGATATCTCTAATTCAATGATGCCCTCACCCTTGATATAGAGCGCTGAGGCCAGCAGACCCACTTGTAGCACATGCTTATTATCCTCGATGTGGTATTCGCGGCTGCGTAGGTTGGAGGTAGCCTCTAGCAAGCGCTGGTAGTTCCAGACCCGGCCAGTAAGCTGTTCCAATTCCTTGACCCGGATGCGGTAGATAGTACCTGGCTTATCTTCCTTGCGCAATACTGATAAGAGCGAGAAGACAATGTCCATCTCGCAGGCACTCATTTCATAGCGAGCCGTGGTAATGGCATTGTGCTGCCGTATTTCCAGAAAGGAAGTGTCAGAAGTGGCCGGGACGCTCATAAAGGTGAGAACAAGTAGCTTCTAAGGCCAAATATAAGCAACTTACAGTAATTAAAGGAAGCCTTGCTTTATGTTCTATCCTTTGGCTTACCATCTCTATCCCTACTACTTACAATCTCTATCCTTTAGCGTACTATCCCTATCCTTTGGCTTACCATTCCTATTCTTACTACTTACCATCCCTATCCTTTGGCTTACCATTCCTATCCTTTAAGTGGTATAAAAATCAGGAAATCAAGAGCTTATGAGCCCTGCAAATAGAGTAAATATGTTGACAAATAAAAAAATATCACAAATTTGTTGATGTCCAAATTTTCAAAGGCTTTCAGGGGGTACAAATCGAGCGAACGGGGCAAAGAGACAACAAAACAAGGAGCATATTATAGCACAAAATGGGATTGCACTATTTCAAGAAAAAATATACCTTTAATTACTTGTGTCCCTAAATATCCATCACGCGACTTGCTCACTATCAACTGTATAGTATAAAAAGTGGTGATGCTTTTTGCTGAGCTCATTATCTGAGCTACAATAGGTGCTGCTAGTTTAGCAGCTATCGCTAAACCTGACTCTATGCCTGACCAAAAAGGCGAGAAAGGATAGCAATAGTACGTGCGGGCCCTGCCTAATAGACCAAAGGATAGAAATGGTAAGCTAAAACAGGGGCGTCACCCCGAAAGGATAGAAATGGTAAGCGTTTCCAGCCTCTGGGGCCACTATTGCTCCGTATTCGTACCCGATCCGGAGCCAATACCTGGACTAATGACTTACCATTTCTATCCTTTCATTTCCTTAAACTCCCTTCCAATAAGCTTAAAAACGGCCCTGATTAGCTACAGAGGGCGATTTTACGAGTCAAGCTAGTAAACTACGTTACTTACCCAAGGCAAAGTAGAAGAGCAAGCAGATTGAGAAGCCTAGCTGTTCACTTACAGAATCTATCCTTTTACGAATTGGAAACTATCCTTCAGTCAGAACAAAGAAAGTAGGAAGTGGCAATCACCATCCAGTACCCGCTAGGAGCCTTACTTAGGTAACTCTGCTCTTTCAAAGAATCCCCTACCCTATTCAATAGTCCAGCAATGGGTCAAGTGAGGTCAGAAACAAGGCTGCAAGCGACGACCAGTACCACCAAGGACCTTTTAGCTTTCAGGCCTACGAGACACGTTCAGAGCCAACATTACCCTAAATAACAAGGACAGCCCCGGTCAGGGCTGCCCTTGTTTGACGCTTGCAGCGCCGAAAAATAAGCAATGCCGGTGACCAAACCGACCTTACTTCTAACCAGTACGGTAACTTACGAGACTAATGCTATTTCGGAGGAAGCTTGCCCTGCTTACGTAGGTGCGCCTCGTAGTGCTGGTGGGCAGCTTCCACGTAAGCCTGAATATTTCGGGGGGTGTTTTCCTCTCTGGAAAGCAGCGCAAGCAGCAATTTAATATCACCCCAAACGGTTTCCCGAATCTTGACCGAGCGCACGGGAGCCGGTTCAGCAGCGCTAGCAGCAACTGTTGGCTTGCGTCCGCGCCGGCCAGGAGCAGCCGTTGCCGTCAGTTGAGGAACTGGCTTACCTGGAACCGTCGGTGCGACCACAGGCGTAGGTTCGGGAGTTGACTCAGTGGCTTCAGGGGCGGGCGCAGCAGCGGCCACCGCAGGCGCAGGTATGGATTCGGCCGCAGGCGTTGGACTTACCACAGGAGCAGGCTCGGCAGCCGGAGCTACCAGTTCAGTAGTCACAGATGGGGCTGCCTTAATCGGCACAGCAGCTGGTGCAGCCGACTCGGCTACCAGCGGAGCTACAGGCTGAGTCGGGGCCGGAGCCGCCGCCCCTTCGCCGGGTTGTTTGGTTTTTTCCCCATCCATACCGGAGCGGGCAGCAGCCCTATCCGCGTCAGAGATTGGAATACGCCCACGGGGAGGTTTTGGTACAAAAGGAGCAGCCATTGCCTTATTCGGTTACAGTGGTGGAAGATTTGCCCGGCTCATCGACTTCAGACACCGCGGTGGCCAGCGAGTCTGCTTTGTGGTTCGGCAGGTCCAAGCGCTCAATCAACTCCTCACACACCCGGCGTATTTCGTCTGAGCTATCCTTCGTGCCGCCAGCATAAGTGCGGAAGCCCGGCGTCAGCAAGCTATGAAGCGTAGAAGCCCGCGAGTAAGCCAAGCGATTACTTAGAAACGAGTTGAAGCGCGAGAGGCCCAGCCCGTCGATGTACTCATCCATTTCCTTTTCTTCCCTACGGCCCGCAATTCGCTTGGTCGCCAGCCCGAAGTAGTCAAAGGGTAGACCGGCTTTATTAGCCGCGCTCTTGATACTTTCGAGGATACCCATAAACTCAGCCGTTGAAGCGCGGTCTAGGTAGTCCGACACCAGTGGTACAATTACCGCGTCGCAGCCGGTGAGTACGTTGAAAACATCCTCCCCATCGGCCCGACCGGGAATGTCGATGATGATAAGGTCGTAGTCGTCCTGATGAGTATCGGTGAAGTCAAAAACATTATCCAGCGACAAGGGAAACACGTCATAAGGATATTTTGCAGAGGGGTCAGCTTGCAGCATAGCGGCTAGGCTAGGCGCATCAATTTGATTCCGGGTTTTGACAATACTCTGCTGATAGTCACAATCCAGGATGGCGATTTTTAGTCTGTACTCGGTGGCCAATGGAGCAGCCAGCACGAGAGCTAAAGTTGACTTGCCGGAGCCACCCTTTTGGGTGGCAAAGCTGATGATTTTTGACATGGTTCTTACTGGTTAGAAAGTTAGATTAATCCCCTCAGTTGGTCAGACAGAGGATAAGACAAATGTAATAGAAAAAGTGGTAAGGTAGTAAAATGGTAAAGTAGTAAAATGGTAAAGTAGTAAAGTGGTAAGGTAGTGAAGTGGTAAGGTAGTGAAGTGGTAAGGTAGTGAAGTGGTAAGGTAGTGAAGTGGTAAGGTA
>NZ_JAELXV010000013.1 GCF_016427535.1 Hymenobacter sp. BT559
GTCGGTCGCCGCCAACTTTACAACGAGAGAGCCCCCTGCCCTTGCGCTTTGACCAGCGCCCGGCAGGGGGCTCTCCGTATTTTAGCTCAAGTAGAGTTTATATTAAGACTAGCAATTGGCTTATTCTGAATTCAAAGACATCCTTTAATAGTGATATTTTAAGTTCTGCAATAGTAATTACGCTTTATTAAGGTATACCATTATCTAGCTAGCAGGTATACATTGGGTAATCTTTGCAGCAGGTAGCTGACATCTACTTTAGTATAAGTTTTATGCTAATATAAACTGTCTATTATATTGTCGATTTACCAGTTCAGATTGATAGACAAGTAACAGTAAGTCTGTCAGTTGGAGGTTACTCATTACTTGACATGCCAAGGTGGGCAGCAAATCGGCCTCAATCAACAGGCTTTAGAAAGCGGCTAGTAATCTACATCCGCAAAACGACTATTCGTTTTCTTAAATTGCGCCTTATACCATCCCAATAGCGTACCGACGCTAGACTAGAAGGCTGCTCAGTATCTGCTAGTAGCTTTCGTCTTTTTGATTCTTATCATAGCTTAAATAGCTATTGCTAAAAAGGACGAAGCTCCAGGAAGATGGCTAGATGAGCGCGCTATTGTTAGGCAAGATGGCTACTGATGTTTTTTAGATTTAGGTTATAGTAGTTTCGTAATCAATAATTTAGTCTAAAAAATGCTAATCCTTATTGCATGCGTGGGCCTACCACATAGATAAAATTCGAGTTCGGCGCGCAGATGTTTAATCGCTTCTTCCGCACTACTCGGCACAGCTTCGGCCAACGCCAGGCGTGGCCAGCGGCCAAGTTCAACACTTCTATTCTGCCTCGCCCAGCACTTTCTCCACCCAGCCTTTGCCCCAGTCCTCTAACTCTTGCGCACTCCAAAGCTGGGGGTAGAAGATGCGCCGCTGAAACTTGGGCGGCAGGTAGCTGCGCCAGTTGGTGCCGCCAGTCGCGGGCACATCGCTGGGGTCGCGCTGTAGGTAGCGCACGGCCGACTTGTAGTGCATGAGCGGCCAGTTCACGTTCACGTTCACATCGAGCTGCTTAAGGGCACGCAGCAGGCGCGGGTGCTGGCGCTCGGCCTCGGGCAGGCGCTGCACCACGGCCCAGGCATTGCGGTGCTGAAAGTGGCGGGCGTGGGCCAGTAGGTCGCCCGCGTATTTACGCTCAAATTCGGTAAGGGTCAGGGCCTTGGCGCCGGTTTCCTCCACCGTAGCACCTGCCTGCCAGTAGATGCAGCCCATAAACTGCTCATGGGTGGGGGCATCGCCGAGTAGGCGGCGCTTTTCTTCGGGCACTAGGTTGGCGAGGTCGGTGCTGGCAATTTCAATATAGCGATACTGCACACTCTGGAAGCCCGAGGCCGGCATGAGACTCAGCCGGAACTGCAAAAACTGCTGCTTGTCCATACCATCCACCATCACGTCGAACGAGTCAATTAGATTCTCGAAGTAGCGGTTTACACGACCTAGGCGCAGCACCACCTCACCCAGAGTGGGTGCTTGCAGCTCGCCGAGCTGCTCGTACTCACGCAGGCAGAGCTTAAAATACAACTCGGTGATTTGGTGGTAGATGATGAATATTTCTTCGTCGGGAAACTTCGTGAGCGGGCGCTGCAGGCTCAGTAGCGTGTCCAGCTCGATGTAGTCCCAGTAGTTGATGTAATCGGCGTGGTAGAGGCCTTCGAGGTAGGCCCCTAGGTCCTGGCCGTCGGCGGCGTAGCGCTGCTGCAAGCGGCGCAATTGGGCCAGCACGGCGGGCGAAAATTCGTCGGCAAACGGGGGCGAAGTGGGCTGGTCAGACATAAGCAAACGGGCAAGAGCCGCCGCAAATATCGGCCTGCTCGCGCGCGCAGTGTCCAAGGTTGGGCCGCGCGCCCTAATTTTAGCCCCGCATGAAGAGGGTATGAGGTAAAGAGGGTAGGAGGCGAGAAGAGCAGGAAATGGCCCAATATCCTTTACGCTTAGCTTCTTACCTGCGCTGCACTCCACCTTATTATTTCCGCATTCCTTTCCCACGTGGCCGAGAAATCCAGCATTTTCGATATGATAGGGCCTGTGATGATAGGGCCCAGCTCGTCGCACACGGCGGGGGTTGTGCGCATTGCGCGGGCTGCCATTCGCATCTTGGGCGCGCTGCCCACCGAGGCCATTATCACGTTCTACAACTCGTTTGCCCGTACCTACGAGGGCCACGGCTCGGACCGCGCCATTGTGGCTGGCCTCCTAGGGTATGCTACTGACGATGAGCGCATCCGCACGGCCTTCGACCACGCCGCTGCGGCGGGCTTACGCTACACCTTTCAGAGCGTAGGCAACGCCTCCACGCTGCACCCCAATACCATCAAGCTCAACCTCACCGGGCCCGATGGCCACCAGGTAGAGGTGGTAGGCCAGAGCCGGGGCGGCGGCGTCATTCGCATTGTGGAGGTCGATGGCTTTGGCTGCGACTTCTCGGGGGCACTGCACACGCTCATCGTCGATGCCAACGACGTGCCGGGTTCCATTGCCTTCATTGCCTCGGTTATCGCGCACGACGACTGCAACATCGCCACCATGTTTGTGTCGCGCAAAGGCAAAAACGAGGCCGCCCGGCAGTTTATCGAAATGGACAGCCCCATCAACGACATTACGCTGGCTTACCTGCGGCAGCTGCGCTGGGTGCACCGCATCACCTACATTCCCACCCTCGAATGACGCCTCCCTGTAATGCCCACGCCTGGGGCGGCGATGCAGCTGGCAGTGCCACCTAGGTGCCCTGCCGCTACCGCCCTGCTTGCCACGTCTGTGCCGCGGGCTGACTCTTTAGTATACACCCGTTTCTTTTCCGCTTATGACTGCAAAAACTACCTGCCCACCCGCTGCCCGTGCGGCGCTGGCCCTGGCGGGCCTGCTGGCCGCCGGGCCGGTAGCGGCCCAGGCTCAAACGCAGCCTGCCCGCCCAGCCACGGCCCCCGCAGCAGCACTGGCTACGCCGGCCGTGGCGGCTACTGGCCCTTGGGGCCTGCAGCGCACTATAGACTACGCGCTCGAGCACAACATTGGGTTGCGCATCAACCAGCTGACGGTGCAGAGCAATGCCCAGGTGCTGCGCCAAAGCAAAGCAGCGCTGCTGCCCACGGCCAACCTCAGCGCCAGCCAGGCCTGGCAGTACGGCACCAGCGTTAACCCGCTTACGTATGAGTTTCAGAGCCAGACAGTGCGCTCGAACAACGTGTCGGGCAACTCACAGCTGGTGCTGTTTCAGGGGTTTCAGCTGCGCAATACCATCCGGCGCAATTCCCTCGACCTGCAAGCCAGTCAGGCCGATGTGCAAAAGGCGCGCAACGACTTGAGCCTGAACGTGGCCTCGTACTTCTTACAGCTGGTGCTGGCGCAAGAGCTGGTGCGCGCCAATCAGTTTTACGTGACGCGCGACCAGGAGCAGATTGCCCGAACCAAGCTGCTGCTGCAAGCCGGCAGCATTCCGGAAAGCACCCTGCTTGACAGCCAAAGCCAACTGGCCACCGACGAGCTGAACGTAACCACCGCCCAGAACCAGGCCAACGTGGCGCGCCTCAACCTGCTGCAGTTGCTCAACCTAGACCCGGCTGCCAACCCCGACTTTCAGATTGAAGTGCCCGAGTTGCCTGACCCCGACGCCGAGGCGCCCCTGGCCCTGAATACCAACGAGCTATTTCAGGGGGCGGCTACCCGGCAGCCCGAAATCAAGGCTGCCGACCTGCGCGTGCTCAGTGCCGGCCGCAGCGTCGAGCTGGCGCGGGGTGCCTACTACCCGCGACTGATTTTGGCCGGTAGCGTATTCAGCGGCTTCTCGTCGGCCCGCACGGTGACGCAGATTGGCGGCGACTCGACGGCGCGGCGCACCACCTTCTTCGTGCAAAACCCCACGACGCCCGGCGGGCCGCTCACGCCGCTGAGCGTCGTCACTTACCAGCGCAACCTCAGTGTGCTGCCCCAGAACTATTGGGACCAGTTGAGCCAGAACCTAGGCCAGCAGGTTCAGTTCGCACTCAGTATTCCGATTCTCAATGGCTTACAGGTGCGCACCAACGTGCAGCGCACGCTCATCAACGCCCAGCAGGTGCAGCTGCAAGCCGAGCAAGCGCGCCTCACGCTGCGCCAAACCATTGAGCAGGCCTACGCCGATGCCCGCGCCGCTCAGCTGCAGTATGCCGCCGCCCGCCGCCAGGTAGAGGCCCTGACCGTGACGCAGCGCAACGCCGAGATTCGCTTCAACAACGGCCTGCTCAGCGGCACCGAGTTCAACGTCACCAAGAACAACCTCAACTTCGCCATTTCCAACCAGCTGCAGGCCAAGTATACCTTCATCTTCCGGCGCAAGGTGCTGGACTTTTACCAGGGCAAGCCACTGGCACTTTAATTCAGTTAAAAGGTAGGAGCTAGGGGTTAGGAGTGGCTGAATCAGCGTCTCAATAACTCTTAGCTCTTGGCTCTCAACTCTTAACTTATGAAGAACAACCGACTCCTTTTTATTCTCCTAGGTCTCATTGTGGTGCTGATTGGCGGCTATGCGGTGGCCAAGAAACAAGGCTGGATAGGCACGCCCACTGGCACCGAAGTCACCGCCGCCAAGGCTGGTCCGACCACCATTGTGGAGAAAGTCAGTGCCTCAGGCAAGGTGCAGCCCGAAACCGAAGTAAAAATCTCGCCCGACGTATCGGGCGAAATCACCGAACTCTACGTGCAGGAGGGCGACTCAGTGAAGAAGGGCCAGCTGCTGCTGCGCATTCGGCCGGACAACTACGAGGCTATGGTGAGCCAGCAAACCGCCGTGGTGGGCACCCAGCGCGCCAACGTGAGCCAGGCCCAGGCCCAGCTAGAGCAGCAAACCGCCAATGCCCGCCAAACCGAGCTGACTTATCGCCGCCAGGCTTCGCTGTTTAAGCAAAAAGTAATTTCGCAGGCCGACTACGAGGCCGCCCAAGCGGCCTACAACGCCTCGCAAGAACAGTTGCGGGCCATTCGGGCGCAGATTGCGGCGGCCCAGAGCAGCGTGCGCAGCGCCCAGGCCGGCCTGAGCGAAGCCCAGAAAAACCTGAACAAGACCACTATTTACGCGCCCGTAAGCGGTACGGTCAGTAAGCTCAACGTGAAAAAAGGCGAGCGCGTAGTGGGCACCACCCAAATGGCGGGTACCGAAATCATGCGCATTGCCAACCTCAACAACATGGAGGTGCGGGTAAGCGTGAACGAGAACGACATCATTCGGGTGCAACTCGGCGATTCGGCCGACGTGGAAGTGGATTCTTATACCACCCAAAACGAGAAGTTTAAGGGCGTTGTCACGGCCATTGCCAACACGGCCAAGGACGCCCTCACCGCCGAAGCCGTGACCGAGTTTGAGGTGCGCGTGCGCCTGCTGCCCGAGAGCTACCGCCACCTCGTAAAAACGGGTCCCGCGGGCCGCACTACGGTGCCCTTTCGGCCGGGCATGACGGCCTCGGTTGACATCATTGCCGAGCGCAAGGCCGGCGTGCTGAGCGTGCCGCTGGCCGCCGTAACTACCCGCTCCGACTCGGCTAAAGTGCAGGCCGAGAAGGGGGGCATCCGCGTCGGCCCCAATCGCGGTACGGCTACCAAAGCCGAAGGCCCCGCTGCCCCCAAGCCCAAGATTGAGGAAGTCGTATTCGTGATTAAAAATGGCAAAGCCGTGATGACACCGGTAAAAACCGGCATCAGCGACTTCCAAAACATAGAGATTATCAGCGGCCTCAGTGCTGGCACCGAAGTAGCCAGCGGGCCCTTCCGGGCCGTGGCCAAAACGCTGAAAGACGGGGCGCGCGTGCTCGTAAAAGACGCCGCCAGCCTGAGCAAAGCCAGTACCGAAGACGCGGGCAAATAACTTTGCACCGCGCCCGCCACTTTGGGTTGGGCCGCCCCGCGCCGTTTGGCACGGGGCGGCTCTTTTTTTGCCTACTACTTATGACCCACTTCTTCTCTGCTACGGCCCGGTCGGCGAGTGCCGCCCTACGCCGCTTGGCCCTAGGTATTGGCCTGGGAGCCAGCTTGCTCACTACCGCTGTGCTGCCCAGCCAGGCGCAGGTGCTGCCCGCGCCCGCCACTGCTGCGCCCACCGACACTACGCTGCGCAAGTACCAAACGCTGCCCGGCACCCCCCCTAGGCCCTGGTACCAGAGCAAGGTTTTTAAGGCGGCCGTAGTGCCGGCGGTGCTCATTGGCTACGGCATTAGCGTGGTCGACGACCGGGGCTTTTACTCGTCTTACGATGCCCGGCGCGACATTCAGCGCAACTTTCCCAATTTCAACAGCCGCCTCGACGACTACATGCAGTGGGCACCCTACCTGGAGCTGGGCGCCGTGCTGGCTTTTGGAGTAGAGAGCCGCAACGACCGCGTGAACTTGGCACTCATCCTGGCTAAGTCGGAGGCTATTATGATGGGCTCGGTCTTTATCGTGAAAACTTTGACTCGGCACGAGCGTCCCGATGGCTCCGACTTCCGCTCGTTTCCGTCGGGCCACACGGCGCAGGCTTTCCTGGCGGCCAGCATCGTGCACACCGAGCTGCGCGAGAAAAGCCAGTGGTACGGCATCGGGGCCTACACCATTGCCACTACGGTAGGGGCCTTTCGGATGCTCAACAACAAGCACTGGGAAGCTGACGTGTTTGCCGGGGCCGGCTTCGGCATCTTGTCGGCGCACTTGGCCTACCTCACGCACCGTCACCGCTGGGGTCGCCACCCCGCCGACCGCCAGGGCGTGGGCCTAGGAGCGCCCGTGGTGCCGCCACGCGGTTTCTGGCAGGCTACCCCCACCATGCTGCCGGGCGGCACGCCGGGCGTCACGTTTACCTGGGCAGCCAAGTAGCACCTAGGGTCATTAGCTTCTCAGACCTAAGTCAGTTATCCTTGAAAAACTGAAAGTGGTTGCACCCCAGCAACGGGAGATATAAGCACCTACATAAAAGGTCCGGCAGCCACTAGGGCTACTGGACCTTTTGTGTAGGTGCTACAGGTAAAAGCGTCTATCGCTGGTTGCGCAGGATGAAGTTGTGGAAGGTCGCTGTAGCTTCAGCTTCTCCCTGGGCCACCAGCGCCAGCCGCACGCCGCGGTCCCAGGGCGGCAGGTAGGTGCCGTTCACGGCAAAGCTCTCAGTGGGCAGGGGCTGCCAGGTGGCGCCGTCGGTGCTGTAGGCGAAGCGGTAGCGCTGGCCGCCCCATACCTCTAGGCGCAGCGTGAGCGTGGTGCAGGGCTCCACGAAGATGGAGGTAAGGCACTGCTGCTTGCCGCTCTTGAGGTGCCACACTTGTAGCTGGCCATTGCCAGCCATTAGGGCCAGGGCATTGTAGGGGTCGCCCACGGCGGCCAGGCCCGCAAAGGTGTCGGCAGGCAGGGCCGCAAAGTCGATAGTTGTGGCGGCCTTGTACGTGGCCGTGTGGGTACGCCGGGCCACTACGGCACCTAGGCGCGAAGGCTCTGCCGTGAGGCGCAGCTGGCCATCGGCCACGGCCACAGCAGGCTGCTGCCCAATGGGCCACTGCCACTCGAGCCCCAACTGGCTGCCCGCAAACTCGTCGGCTACGTGCAGGCGCCCTAGGTCGGTGAGGGGCGGCGCCTGGGGGCTGCGCCGCACAAACTCGGGCCAGCCTTCAGCATTCCAGGTAAACTCGCTGAGCAGGCCCTGGCGGCCCACAAACTCGTGGCTTTGCTTGAAATAAGCGTGGTGCAGCAAAAACCAGCGCCCGTCGAGCTCCGTCACGGTGCCGTGGCCGGGGCATTTCCACGTATCGTTGCTGTCCAAGATGGGGTTTTGGGCGTACTTCTCCCAGGGCCCCAGCAGCGCCCGCGAGCGGGCCACGCCAGTGGCGTACTGGCAGCCTTTGCCGCAGCAGCTGTTGCCGGCATAAAACATATAAAACCAGCCGTTGTGCCGCACCAGAGCCGAGCCTTCCACGAGCGGGCCTTCCCAGCGCACATCGTTGCTGAAGAGCTCAGTAGCCTCCCCAATGAGAGCCGTGCGCTCGTCGTTGAGGCGCTGGGCCCAGATGGGCGTGTCTTGGTAGCACGAGTTGCCGTCTTCTTTCCACACCAAATACAAGTCGCCGTGCTCATCGGGGATGGCAAAGCCGTCGATAGAGCCCGCCTCCTGGCCCACCAGCGGGCCGTGGTCGTGGTAGGGGCCGGCGGGGTGGTCGGCGCTGGCTACCGCTACGCACAGCATACCGCCCTTTTTGCGGGCAGTGTAATATACGTAGGTGCGGCCGTTCTCTTGGTAAAACTCAGGCGCCCAGAAATTGGAGCCCGCCCAGTCGGGCAGCTTGTCCGGGAACACGTGCCCCACGAGCTCCCAGTCGAGCAGGTTCTTAGAGGAAAACAGTGGAAACACCGCGCCCCACTCGGCTGAGGTAGCGCTGGCCCAATAGGTATCGCCAATCTTAATAACCGTCGGGTCCGGGTGGTCGCCCGGCAGTACTACCTGATCGTAGGAAGGGCGGGGGAGGGTCGGAGCCCCCTGGGGCGCCTGGGCGGGAGTTAAGAGTAGTTCGACTGACACGGGAATAAGTTTGCGTAAAGAGTAAGGAATAGCAAAAAAGAAAGATTAATAATATTCGCTCTTTGGGTGGTAAAGGTACATTAAGCAATCGAATAACAAGCGGGCAATATAATTTTTTAGCGAAAACAGCTGGCTGTATTATTGAGCGTTATTATTGAGTTACCCACTTGATAAGATTCTATTAGCAAGAATACAGCCATTTTTATGCTTTTGAGCGCCCTTACACCGGTGTGTCTTGCGCTAGTGCAAATTGCTATGGGTGATGTTCTATTTTGTGTAAAAATTTAATTATTATAAGAGTAATCACTGTTTAGATAATCTCGACTATTGCCTGGGCTTTCGCCTGATGGTGCTATAGATTTAGGGCTTATCCTAGGTAGGTGTTTCATCGATGCCGCCCTTTAAGTCTCGATTTTAGAAACTATTTTTTTCTAGGCTGAAGCATCATATACCCTAGGCTTAGCCACGCGCAGGCTACGTTTACTTTATGGCTTATCTAGAAGCATACCGTTCTTAAACAACAAGGGCACCTTCCGCTCGTAGCCGAAGGTGCCCTTATACTAGATAGGCATTGCCAAGCCCCAGGCAGGCACAGCAACTAGCTACTAATTAATCACCGAATGGTTTCGGTCGATGCGTTTTCTTCTAAGTGTCGCCGCACTTCTCCTTTGTCAAAGCCCAGTACCTCTATCACTTCCCACAGCCGCTCCACCGTGACGTCAGGGGCGCTGGGTAGGTAGGTTGAGATATAGCCGCGTACGCGCCACAGCTGCGCAATATCGGCGCAGTCCATGGGGTAGGGTTTGCGGTGGTGGTTGTCGGAGTACAGCATCACCGTTATGTCGTGAGCCGTAATGCGCTCCCGAATGCGCTTGAGCATGACGCTCTCCGCCGTCACTACCACGTACACGTCGCCGGGCTCCAGCAGGCGCCAGTTGTCTACGTAGGAGGCCACCACCACATCGCGGTGGTTGAGGGTAGGCTCCATACTGTCGCCAGCCACCTCAAAGGCCCGGTAAGTGCCATGCTCGAAGCCCGGAATGCGGTAGCGGGGCAGGTCTTGCAGGTACACTGCTTCATTGTGCTGCACCGAGTAGCCCGCCTGAGCTTGCACCGGCACGAGCTCCGTGTTCTCGTTGCCCGCGCTATCCACTGTGATAGTTAGCACCTGTCCGCTGTTTATCACCGGTGGCCGGCGCCCCCCGGCTAGTGCTGTCTGGTTCGTGGCCGCATCGTTAGTCGGCGCCCGTAGCATGCTACCCTCACCTAGTACCAACCAGTTTGGTGATACTTCCGGAAAGGAGCGTAGCATATCCACAAGTGTAGGAAAGCTCGGTTCCGTTCCCGAAAGAATTTTATACATTTTACTATTGGTACTGTAGCCTAGCCTTACGGTTAAACTATTGGCATTTAAGCCGTAATGAGCTATCATTTCGGCAATGCGTGTAGTTACGTTATTTGTCTTACTCATAGTTATAAGTTAGATAGTAGCCCTGTTAGGTGCAGCTTATACGTAAGGATTACAGCAAATATAAGTTGCTTACCTATAACTATAGATAGCTCGCTGTGGTTTTGCCTACTTAGCTACTAGGCGTCTGATATACCGAACATTAGCTGTGAGGCTTGGCATTGCAAGAGGCTTGGTTAATTAGCTTAGGTACACTTTAACCATAAGAATAGCGTCAGAAGGGCAAGTCTTCGGGTTGGACATCTTACGCCTCATTCGTATTGGCGGTGATAGCGCTTAACCTAAGCAGCTGCCAAAGCGCAGGCCCCTAAAAAGAGCTTTCCCGTTTGATAGAGAAAGCTCCTTTCAGGGGCCTGCGCTTTGTGCTACCCCCATCAGCCTTGCCTAGATAATTACTGTACAGACTGATTACCTAAGTGCGTAACCACGCCGTCTTTCTATACTTGCTATAGAAAAACAGTTAGCTAGGAGCCGAGCCTTGCTTTACTTGGGTAGTGCCTCGGGGGCTGCGGATGCTACTGTTGCTCCCGCGGCAGTTGGAATCTGTAGTACTGCATCTGGCTTTTGTAAGGCCTTCCGAATAGTGGCCCAGATGGTCACGGCTGCCACTAGAAACTGAATAATCATCGACCCCCACTGCTGAATGACGGCTGGGTCAGGCGGGGTAAGCTGATTGACCATTACATCGCCAACTAGGCCACTGGCTAGAATTTGGGCAAAATGCCCATTTTTACTGCTGCACAACATTTCAGTGATTTGCATAAAATTATGGGAAAAGGAAAGTGAGTTGGGTACTTGCAAAAGTGTGTAGCTAGGCTGATTCCTGTTAAGGGCGCTACTAAGCTTAAGTAAGCCTAATGAGTTGCTTACGATACGCTTCTTAACCTAAGAGGTGTGGTGTGTTGCCATGCTGCTCGTGCGATTTGCATATGCAAGTTATATAGTTTTTGCATATAAATGTACGATTAATACATATTTTTTTAAGTAAAAGGTGTATAGTTCTGCGTCTTCGCAGAGTGGGGTTGCTCTCATGCAGGGTAGTGCTCTTGTGTAGGGTACAGGCTGTTGAGCGTGGCTTTCATGCCCCCTGCTTTGCTTAGAGGTGTCAGTCCGTCGGCGGGGGTCACTATGCGCAGGCCTGCCGACCTTGTTCGTTATTTGCCTTTCGCATTCAAGAATGAACACCCCGCCGACTACCTCACTGGCCGAACTGGCCTTGCTGTTTCTACGTCTAGGCACCACATCTTTCGGCGGGCCGCCCACATTGCTCTCATGGAGGAGGAAGTGGTGCGCCGCCGCGGCTGGCTTACGCAGCAGCAATTGCTGGATTTGCTGAGCGCAGCTAACCTCATTCCGGGTCCCAACTCGACAGAGCTGGCCATTCACATCGGCTATGAGCGCCGGGGCTGGGCCGGGCTGCTGGTGGCCGGTACCTGCTTTATCCTGCCGGCTATGCCCATCGTGATGGTTCTTGCCTGGGTCTACGTGCGCTTTGGTACGCTGCCGGCGCTATCGGGCGTGCTCTACGGCGTAAAGCCAGTGATAGTGGCCGTGGTAGCGCAGGCCCTCTGGAGCCTAGGAAAGTCGGCCCTAAAGACTTGGGCCTTGCGTTTGGTGGCAGGGGCGGCCCTGGTGCTGGGGCTGCTAGGTGCTAATGAGCTACTACTGCTCTTAGCAGCGGGCTTGACCACCAGCGCCCTCCGCTGGCCAGCACTGCCCCACAAAACCGTGCAGCCGGCCCTGCTCAAGCTGGTGGGGGCTGTGGCCGCGCTGGCGCTGCTACCCACGTTAGTGGGCCGGGGGCCGGGCGGTTCCCCCGCCGGGGGCACTACGCCGCTAGGACTGCTACCGCTAGGGTTAGCCTTTATCAAAATTGGCTCGGTGCTCTACGGCAGTGGCTACGTGCTACTCGCCTTCCTAGATGCCGACCTAGTGCAGCGCTTCCATTGGCTCACCCAGGGGCAGTTGCTTGACGCCGTTGTGATAGGGCAGGTAACGCCGGGGCCAGTATTTACGACTGCCACATTCGTAGGCTATGTGCTACTGGGCTGGCGCGGAGCGTTAGTAGCCACGGTAGGCATTTTTCTGCCGGCCTTCATTTTTGTGGGGCTTAGTACCCGGCTAGTAACGCAACTGCGGCAGTCGCCGCTGTCCGAAGGCTTCCTAGATGGGCTAAATGCAGCTTCTTGGGCATTAATGGCGGCCGTTTCGCTCGCGCTGGCCCGCACGGCGCTACTGGATGGGCCGACCGTGCTACTGGCAGCAGTCAGCGCCTGGCTGCTCCTACGCTACCGCCTCAATTCTGCCTGGCTGGTGCTGGGCGGGGCCGCCCTGGGCTATGGTCTGCAAGCCCTAGGCTGGACTGCCTGAGTGCGCCCGCTGGCCCAGGGCTTGCAGGCGCCACTCAGGGGGGCCTAGGTCTGGGCCCTTTGCGTGTACACGCCAATCAGCAGCACGCCTCTCTAGTATGAATTGCGGGCAGTGATTCTTCAAACTGCTAGCTTAATTCATAAAGTCATAAAGACGTAAGCTGTTGGTAATCTCTGGTTTCTCGATTTAGTCAGTCATACACTAAACTTCACAGCCGCCTAGGTTAAGTGCTAGCCCTCATCTGTCTATTCGTCACCGCCAAAGTCCGTTGCCTAGGTATTATAAATAGCAGCACCACTATACCTTCGCAGACATGAAACACTATCTATTTGCGACGTTACTGCTGACTTCTTGCGGCGTGGCAACACACCCGACGAAAGCAGTTGTTGCCGAATATACGCAAGCAGACGACCCACAAGCTTTTGCGCAATTCCTGCGCCAAGTAACACCAGCTAACCGGGTGCCGATAATTTACTTCTATGCTGACTGGTGTGGGCCATGTAAACGCTTTCGGGCTGCACTGCCTAGTGAGCAAGTCGACGAAGCGCTACGGCAAGCGGCACTCATCAAGGTCAACGTTGATAGCTGCCAAGAGCTAGCAGCCTACTATGGTATTTCGGCGGTGCCTACTTTTATAAAAGTGGATGCTCAAGGCAAGCCTGTAGCTACGATTACTGGGGGAGAGTGGGGCGAAGATGTACCAGATGAAATTGCGCCAGTGATGGTGAAGCTGGCGAACAGTGCTACCTATGATTTAAAGCAATAGCCCCCGCAAGCTCTCCTTCACCGGCACTGAGTGTGCCAGGCTAGCTCCACTCACCAAGACGGCTCACCTCGGCCGTTCTGCTTAGAGCATCGACTACCTGGAGCTGGAAAATCGATGTTACACCAGTATGGGCTGCTTAGATGCTACCGTTCTCTTCTCTGCCACACCGGCCACAACACTTACGCTCCTGGTTGCCCTACGCGACTATGTATGTGAGCCTGTCACTTGTGATGAGCAGATAGGGCAGGCGTCCTGCGAACCAACTGGCTAAACACAACACCAAGCAAGAGACCTACTACGGTAGGTCCCTTGCTTGGTGTGATAACTGGTGGCCGCCGCTACGAGCGGTCAGTAGTAGAGAAATACGTTGCTTTCAGGTACTCGCGTAGCGACGTGGGCTTGTGGCCCAGTAGGCGCTCAACGGTGTCGTGCGTGCCAGCTAGCATCCCATGCCGGGCGGCGTCGGCCCACTGGGCGAAGAAGGTGGCGACGAAATCGGGGAAGCCGGCGGCTACTTTCTGCGCGATGTAGGGCGCGGGCTCGCTGCTTTGGTAGGTGATGGGGTGGCCCGCCAACTCCGATAATTCGCGGGCGACATCGTGAAAGGAGTAGGCTTCGCTGCCGGTCAAGGTATATTCTTGGTTGTCGTGGCCTGCGCTGGTGAGCAGAGCGGCCGTAGCGACGGCCAGGTCAGTTCGCTTCACGAACGCAATTTTGCCTTCGCCCGCCGGAACGCGTATTTCTGATTCCGGCACCTCACTGCCAATCAGGTACCCTAGGCCCTCGAAGTAGTAGCCGTTGCGCAGAATAGTGTACATCAGCCCTGAGGCCTTGAGGTAGGCTTCGGTGGCCAGGTCGCTTTCCGTGACCTGGGGCATTACAAAATCGGAACTGCGCTGGATGCTGGTGTAAAAGAGGTGCTTGACCCCGGCTTCCTTGGCAGCGTCGATGACGTTACGGTGCTGGCTCAGCCGGTCAGTAAAGGCTACGGCCGAAACCAGCAGCACCTTCTCGATGCCCTGAAAGGCTTGCACCAGGGCGGGGTAGTCGAAGTAGTCGGCTTGGCGCACCTCCACGCCCCGCTGCGCGAGGTCAGCGGCTTTGCCGGCGTCGCGCACGAGGGCGGCGATTTCCGTGGCCGGGGTGGTTTTGAGTAAGGCGTCGATGGTTTCGTGGCCTAGGCCGCCGGTAGCTCCAGTTACTAAAATCATGGTAGTAAAGAAAGTAAGACCACTGCTGCGTGGTCGGCAAATGGCTGCTAGTGTTGACGTTGGTTAGGTCCTGCAAGGGCTTCGCAAGCAAATTGGCCACCTCTATCGGCTGCCGCCAGGCCGTGCGTATATTTGCTTGCAATTTGCAAGTGCAAAGATGAAGCATAATACTTGCAAATTGCAAGTAAAAACAAAATCTTTTTATGAAAGAGCTGAAACATCGCTCCACTTGCCCCGTGAGCACGTCGCTCGATGTGCTGGGGGACAGGTGGACCCTGCTTATTCTGCGGGATATGGTCTTCGCGGGCAAGTCGACCTATGGGCAATTCCTGCAGTCGGCGGAAAAAATGGCGACCAACATTCTGGCCGACCGCCTGGCGGTCCTCGAGGCGCAGGGCCTGCTAACCAAGGCAGTGGCCGCCGACAAGAAATCGAAGTTCACCTACCGCCTGACAGAAAAAGGAGTGGACACCGTGCCCATCCTCGTCGAGTTTATCTTGTGGGGTGCCAAGCATTGCCCTACCATCATTGACCCCGGCTTACTGGCCGAACTCCAGACGGAGAAAGACGCGACTGTGGCCAAATACCAGCAGCGCGCCCGCGAGCAGGCCCTGGCGTAACCAGGCCAAGTCCAGTGCTTGGCGCTAGCTGCCAAGCAGTTGTGCGAGGCGTTGCTCCAAAGCCGCGCCACGTAGGTTTTGACCCACTACGTGGCCGGTTGGGTCTAGTAGGTAGTTCTGGGGGAGGGCTTCGATATGGTAGCGCACGGCAGCGGCATTGTCCCAGCCTTTGAGGTCCGATACCTGGGGCCAGGTAAGGCCGTCGGCTTGCACGGCTTTCAGCCAGGCGGCGCGGTTGTGGTCGAGCGACACGCTTAGGATGGTGAACTTCTTGCCCTTGTAGCGCTGGTAGGCTTGGACGAGGACTGGGTTTTCGGCCCGGCAAGGCGGGCACCAGGAGGCCCAAAAATCTAGCAGCACGTACTGCCCTCGCAAGGCCGAAAGCTGCACGAGTTTGCCCTGCGGGTTGGCCTGGCGGAAGTCGGGCGCGAGGGATTGCCCGGCCCGGCTAGGTGTCGGCGCGCTGGGCAAGCGGCTGGCGCTGGGGGCTGGCTGGGTAGGTGCGCTCACTGCCAGTAGTAAAGAAGTGGCGCAAGCTAGGACAGAAGTCGTCATACGCTGTTGAGATAAGTTTAATGAACTGACTATTAAAATAATAGATAGCAAAAACGTGCGCCTGTCCCTAGGACCCTCAAAGCATCAACTTGTAGCCGAGGCCCCGGATGTTCACGATTTGCACGTCGGCGTCGGCGCGTAGGTAGCGGCGCAGGCGCGTAATGTACACGTCGAGGCTGCGGCCGTTGAAGAAGGTGTCATCGCCCCACAGGGCCTGGAGCACCTCGGCGCGCCCGAGTACCTGGTTGCGCTGCCGGTAGAGGTGCTGGAGCACCTCGGCCTCGCGGTTAGTGAGGGCCTGCGTGTGGCCTTGGCGGTGCAGGCGCTGGTGGGGGTAGTCGAACTCGTACTGGCCGATGGCTACAATGGCCGGTGGGGTGGGGGTGGGGGCGCTGGCCCGTGGCAAAAGCCGGGCGTTAATGCGCGCCACTAACTCCTCGATGCTGAAGGGCTTTTTCACGTAGTCGCTGCCACCCAGCTCGAAGCCGTGCACTACGTCGGCGGGCTGGCTGCGGGCGGTGAGGAAGATGAGGGGCACCGTGGCATCCTCGCGGCGCACCTGCCGGGCCAGCGAAAAGCCGTCGAGCACGGGCATCATGACATCCACTACCAGCAGGTCGGGGCGGTGCCGGCGAAATAGGTCCAGGCCGGCCTGGCCGTCGGCCGCGTGCAGTACCGTGAACCCGCGCGAGACGAGATTATCTTGCACGATAAGGGCGAGCGAAAGCTCATCTTCCACTAACAGGATAGTCGGCATAGGTGATTCGGGATTTGGCTAGGGTATAGGCTTGGCCAGCTGGGTAATAGCGACCGCGCTACTCCCTAGGGTAGTGGCAGCCACACCGTGAAGATGCTACCCCGGCCCGGCTCGCTGCGCACCGCGATGCGCCCGCCGTGGCGCTCCACCACTTGGCGCACATAGTAGAGCCCCAGCCCGAACCCCTTGACGGGGTGCAGGTTGCCGGTCGGCACCCGAAAAAAACGGTCGAATACCGCCGCCTGATAACCGCTGGCAATGCCCACGCCGTCGTCTTGCACCGTGAGCTGCCAGCCGCCGGCTGTGCGGCGGCTGCGCACGCCGATGGTTACGCGCTCCTTTGAGTATTTTATGGCATTGTCAATCAAATTATTGATGACGCCAGCCAGGTGCAGGCGGTCGGCCTGCACCACGTCGGTCGGGGCCATTTCTACCTCGAAGTGCACGGGTTTGCTGGCGTGCACCTGGTGGCGGTGCACGGCCGCCTGCACCAGTTCGGCGGGGTGCACAGGCTCGGGGTGTAGCACCAAGGCCTGCTGCTCCTTGGCGGCGATGGTCAGCACTTTATCCACGAGGTCGGAGAGACGGCGCAGCTCGGTGTGCGCGATGTGGAAGTAGATCTGCACCTTCGCGGGGTCGGCCTGCAAGCCAAAGCGCTCCAGCGTTTCCACCGCCGCCGACACCGTGGTAAGGGGCGTTTTCAGCTCGTGCGTCATGTTATTGATGAAGTCATTTTTGGCTTCGGCCAGCTTGCGCTGGGCCGCCAGGGTGTGCCACACCAGTACAAAGCAGCCGCTTGTAAGCACCAGCAGCAACACCGAGCCCGCCAGCAGCCCGCCTAGATGCTGCCACAGGTAGGGCCCGGGCGGCGGCAGGTGTGCCCGCACGTACAGCTCTTTTTTGGGGCTAAGCAACACGGGCAGTGTAGACTGCGAGAAATGCGCTAGCTGATGCCCGAGCGCTGGCAGCTGCCTAGGTAGCGCCCCCGCCCGGCGAATGGAAAAGGTATCGAGCACGGCCACCGAGTCGAGCCCGTACTGGTGCAGCTGCCGGCGGTAGGCGTGGGTGAGTACGCTCAACTTGAGGCGCTCGCCCCGACTCCAGTCGTCGATGACGATATGAATCGGCTGGCGGCCTACCGGTGCGGCCCCTTCTGGCGAAGCCCGGTTGGGAACCACCGTTACTTTGGAAGCCGTCATTTGGCGCCGCACGCCTACGCGGGAGCTGTGGCTGTCCGAAAAGACCAGCTTCACGCCCTGCTGCTTCAACGCTTCCACCCCGACAATCAGCTGCTGCTGCACCGTCGCCACGAGCGCCTGGTGCACGGTGCGGCCCCATTGCGTGCGGGTGAGCTGGTAGGTGCTGTAGAGCCAATACGCCTGAAAGCCATTTATGCCCAGCACGCAAGCGGCCAGCAGCCAGGTAATAATGCGGGTACGGTGTTGCATACGGGGTAGCCCAAAGCCAGGGCAAAAATACAAGCTAGGCCGAGTGCACTAGGGCTTTTAACACTATTTAACGTTAGTTAACAGGGGTTTACAAAGCGCGCTAGTTGCTTTGTGCTTCGTAATCGACCCCTCGTATGGTAAAGCTGCTGAACGCCTGTGCGGCGCTACTATCTCTGTCTGCCACCGTTGCGCCGGCGCCTATCCCTTTTGTGGTGAAGGGTTATTTGCCGGCCACTAATGCCCACAAGGCCTACCTGTTGTATCGCCGCGGCGGGGCTTTGGTGGTCGATTCAGTAGTTGTCATCAAGGGGCGCTTCCAGCTGAAAGGGCTGGTTGACACTCCCCAACAAGCCAGCCTTCGGCTTCCCCGGCCCGGCACTTCCTATACTCACATGCTGGGCGAGGACATAGCCACCATCTACCTTGAAAAGGGTACTATCACCCTCACGGGCACCGGCCAGCCCCTAGGTGCCGTCGCCACCGGCACGCCCCTCAACCACGAAAACGCTACCCTGGCCGCCCAAACCGCGCCCATCCGGGCGCAACTAACCGCATTATCCGGGGCGCGGCGGCAAGCCGCAGACACCGCCCGCGCGCACCAGGTCGATGCTCAGGCCGCCCAGTTTACTAAGCAGCTGGGGGCACTGTACGAGGCATACCTAAGGGCGCATCCTACCAATCCATTCAGCCTCTACGCCCTAGCCGACTACGAAGCTTACCAGCCCGATGCCAGCGTCTGCGCTACCTTCTTCCAGACACTGGCCCCTAGCCTGCGTGCCTCGCCTTACGGGCAAGAGGTGCAGCAGCACTTGGCGCGTTTGCAGCGCACCGCCATCGGGGCTATAGCGCCCGGCTTTAGCCTGCCTGACCCTAGCGGTAAGCCGATGAAGCTCGCCGACCTGCGCGGCCAGTACGTGCTGGTCGATTTCTGGGCCTCGTGGTGCCGGCCGTGCCGGGCCGAAAACCCCAACGTAGCCAAGGCCTACGCCGCGTACCGCGGCCAGCACTTCACGGTCGTTGGCATCTCGCTCGATAGCCAGTCGGGGCGGGCCGCGTGGCTAAAAGCCATCCAGGACGACCACCTTATCTGGCCCCAGGTATCGGACCTGCGCGGCTTTAACACGGCCGTGGCGCAGCAGTACGCCATTAGTTCCATTCCCCAGAATTTCCTGCTCGACCCGCAGGGCCGCATCGTGGCCAAAAACCTGCGCGGTGACGCCCTATTGCAAAAGCTGGCGCAAGTGCTCGCGGCTGAATAGGGCGTTGATAATTACGCTTCCAGCTGCGGCCCTAGGGTAGGTGCGCGGCCCTGTAAAAGCTCAAGCCGTGCACGGTAAGAGTGAATTTCCATCTTTTCATTTTTATTAGTTTATTCATGCATCCACTTGCATTGCAAATTCCGCCTACCGAAGGCGTTCGGAAAGTAGGCCCCGGCGAAGGCGAGCACTTCGACATCGCCGATTCGCGCTTCACCTGGAAGGCCAAGGCCGCCGACACTGGCTACGCTTTCGCCATCTACGAGCTGCCGCTTGACCCCGGCAAGGGGGTGCCTCTGCACGCCCATCCCTACGCCGAAGTCTTCTACATCCTCGAGGGCCACGTCGATTTCATGCGCCTCACCGCCGGCCAGCAAGAATGGGTGAGCTGCGGGCGAGGCGACACGCTCATCGTGCCGCCCAACGCGTTCCACGGCTTTGCCAACCGCAGCGCCCAGCCTGCCCGGCTACTCAGCACTGCCAACCAACTGCACCAAGCCTTCTTCGACGAAGCTGCGCGCCCGGCAGAGGCCACCGACCCGCTGCCCGCTAGCCCGCCTGATATGGCCGAGCTGCAGCGCGCCCTAGGTCTGGCGCCCAAGTACAATATGTTTTTTGCCCCGCCGCCAACTGGCGAGAGCTCTGTTGAATAGACCTTGAGAAAGTGGGTTTGAGGCCCACTTTCATACGTCAACAAAGCGGCTCCTATTCATCGAATAGGAGCCGCTTTTGTGTATCTGCCTTAGTTGAAGGTGTAAAGCTGCCTTCATAAAAGTTTAGCCGCGAGGCGCACGGCTCACGGCAATACCGCTGGCTTCTGCGCCAGCAGGTAGGCAATGCGTGCGTGCTGGTGCAGGGTGTCGGCCTTGAGCACCAAATTCTTGCCTACGAAGCACTGGTAGCTCACCACGGGTTGGCCAGCGCTCGCCGGGCGGGTGCGAAGCAACTCCAGCGACTGCAGCGCACCAGGAATGCGGGCCCCGAACCAGTTGGGGTCGGGCTGCTGCTGCCAGGTGAGTAGGGCCAGCACTTCGCCTGGCTGAGTGGCGCCGGGGCTACCTAGGGCCGCCTGGCGGGCCAGGTCGTTGCCATACAGCGTGGCCGTGGTAGCCTGCCGGCGGTTGACAAAGGTGGATAGTACCCGCAAACCCAACTTGCTGAAATTAAAGGAAGGCGGTAGCGAAGCGGCCTCGTTGAGTTGGCCGGCGGGTACCTGGTTTTGGGTACAGGCACTCAGGGCCAGTAGGGCGCCTAGGGCGATGGTCGGGGCTTTCATCGGGCTAGTGGCTCAGGGGCTGGGTGAAAACGAAGTCGTTGTTTTTCTGAGGCTGGTGGCAGCGGATGCACTCGGTGGTGAAGAGCGCGTCTTTGCCGTAGGGCACTAGCTTGGGCGTTTTGAAGCGGGCCCAGCCCCAGCCCTTGGTGGCGGCGTACTGGTGGTCGTCCTTCAGCATGTACTCCACCTGCTTGAAGGCGCCGGGGCGCACGTTGCCCTCGGCATCGGCGAGCTGGTCCCAGGCCACTTTGGCGAAGGCCGTGCCGTTGGGCCAGGGGTTGATGTGCTTCTCGCGGATGGCCTTGATGGCTACATCATTGCCAAAAATCACGCGCATCGTGCCATTGTCGAAGCGCTCGGTGGTGCTGATGGCCTGCCAGTTTTTGTAGTCGGGCAGGTAGGCGATGCCGTTGGGTGCCACGGGCACGGCGGCGGGCTTGGCCGCGCCTGGCTGCCAGTGCCGGTACTGCCGGTCGGCGTCATTGAGCTTAGCTGTGTCGGCGGCTGGGTTTTTGGCCAGGCTTGCCACGTACTGCTTGAGCACGGCCACCTCCTGGGCTGATATCTTGGCTTCGGGGTGCGCGAGGGTATACTCACTGAGCGGCATGGCGCCCGCCAGTATTTGGTTGACTGATTCCCACAGCTTCGCCTTTTGGTCGGCGGGGGGGAGGCTCTGCCAGGTAGAGAAGTTTAGCCCCACCCGGCCCTGCTTCACGTGGTCAGTTACCTGCCAGTACACGGGCGCAACTTGGTCGAACCAGCGCAACTTGGTTTGGTTGGAGTGGCAATCGTAGCAGGCGCGCTGCACGATGCTTTTTACGGCTACCGGTGCCTGAAAATCGCCGGTTACGGGCGGGTTTTCCAGCGGTGGATGAATGAACTGAATGCCCACCAACGCGGCCCCGAGCAGGGCCCCGGTAGGCAGCAGAAGGCGGCGGATAGGCTTGGCGTTTGGGCTCATAAACACGGCGTTTGTCAGCTGCTTCGGCCGGTTGCCCGCCTCTGTGTAGAGCGGGTATGGCTTTGCAAATCATTGATAGCCAAACTTACGGGTCGCGTATAGCCGCTGCTAGCCTCCTGCGGCCAGCTGGCCTAATCCAAGCTTGAGTTGGCTTTTTTGGCCGGTAGTGGGCCTAAGCAAAGCGCTTCAAAAACTGCTGAATGGCCGCGTTGTAGCTGCGCGACGAGCTAACGTGCTGCCCATTAGCCATCCGAAACAGGTACTCGCCGTGCGCCCACGACTTAAATTCCACAATGTGCGCGGTATTGATGACAAACGAGCGGTGGATGCGCAGGAAGTACGCCGGGTCGAGGCGCTCGGCCAGCTGCCCTAGGGAGACCCGCACTGCGTGGGCCGCGCGTGCGGTATGCAGCAGCACGCCACTGCCCGTGGCTTCGAGGTAGCAGACCTCGGCGGCGGGCACAAAAAACTGCCGCTCGGGCTGCTTCACTACAAACCGGTCCTGGTACTCCTTAGTCGGAGGGCTGATGGCGGTGCTAGGCGGCGCAGGCCAGGCGCGCAGCAAGGCCGCCAAATCGGCACCTAGGGTAAGAGTTTGGTGCTGAGTGGCCTGCTGCTGCACGCGGCGCACGCACTCGGCAAACCGGTCGGGGTCGAGCGGTTTCAGTAGATAATCGACCGCGTGCAGCGCGAAGGCGGCCACGGCGTATTGGTCGTAGGCCGTTACAAACACCACCAGTGGCAACGGCTGGCCCGCGGCTTGGAGGCGTTGGAGCACCTGCACCCCGTCGAGGTCGGGCATTTGCACATCCAGAAATACTACGTCGTAGGCGCCCGTTTGCAGGGCGGCGAGGGCCTCGGTGCCGTTCGGGCATTCACCTGTAATGGTCAGGTCAGGAAAGTCGGCGAGCAGCTCGCGCACTAGGCTGCGGGCCAGGGGCTCGTCATCTACGAGTAGAGTGCATAGGCGCGGGCTCATGCGGCAAGGGGAGCTGGGCTAGCGGCTTGAAAGGGCAGCGACAAATGCAGGCAGTAACCCTGGCCGGGCGCGGTTTCGACGCGCACGGCGTAGTCGCTGCCGTAGCGGGTGGCCAGACGGCTTTCGAGGTTGCGGAGGCCGATGCCCCGCACAGCCGTGTCGGCGGTGCCGCGGCCATTGTCCTGCACCTGCACAAGCAGGCGGTCGGCCTGCCGCCGGGCACTGATGGCCAGCTCGCCCACCCCCGCCTGCGGGGCCAGGCCGTGGCGCACCGCATTCTCCACCACTGGCTGCAAGAGCAGGGCGGGCAAGATGGCGGCCTCCGTGCCGGGCGCGATGTGGTAGGCCACGGCCAAGCGGTCGGGAAAGCGCGTTTGCTCGATTTCGAGGTAAAGGCGCGTGAGGTGCAGTTCCTGGGCCAGGGTCACTTCTTGGGTATCGCTGCCGTCGAGTACCAGGCGCAAAAACTGGCTGAGCTGGGCCAGCATGCGCCGGGCGGCCTTCACGTCGGTGCCCATGAGGGCCGATACGGCGTTGAGGGAATTGAACAGAAAGTGCGGCTGAAGCTGCATTTTCAGGGCTTGCAACTGTGCCTGTACCAGTTGCGTTTCCAGCCGCGCAGCCTGCACTTGGCCCTGCCGGAACCGCTCGCGGTACTGCACGGCGTAGGCCATGCACAGTAGCATCCAGTAAATGGGCACCCAACTATTAGCGTTTTCCACTACCGCGGTCAGCGAGAAGCCGCCGGGTAGTACTCCCCAAGCACTCATCAGCCCAGCGTAGGCCAGGCGGTACACCAGCGTAAGACTGTAGCTGGCGGCGGCGTGCACCAGCAGGTTGGTGAGCCGGCGCCGCGGCTCTGTGAGGTCGAAGCGTGTAGCTAGGGCAAAGACCACCGGTGTGAGCAGCCCCCACAGCAGGCCGTGAAGCAGCCGCCCCCCTAGGGTTTCGCCCCAATGGGTAGGCGTACCCGCCGAGAGGTTTTGTGCAAACATCAGCAGCACCATAAACCCGCTGAACAGCAGCCAGGCCAGCGCAATAACCGGCCCCGGCACCAGCGGCCGCGGCGGCGCCGAAGCGGCAAAAGGTTGCTCGTTGTGCATAGTGCCAAAGGTAGCGTGTGGGCCCCCGCTGCCGGGCGGTCGCCTGCTGGGTTGGCCTATAAGGGTGTCCAAACGGCCTTTTGGGCTAGCCACGCGCCCCAGCCGGATTGCTGAGTATGCCCTAGCGAGCAGCAAAGAATTGATAGGTTTGAGGTCTTCTACAGATTAGTCTGCTACGCCACAAACTTCTGCGGAGATACCCCTGAATTAGTTGCCGCTCTAACTCAGCCAAATTGGATAGGGCCTCTGGTGGCGCCGCAGGAAGCGATTCTCTGAGCTGCTACTCGGCCACCCCGATAGTCTTGTGGACATCACGCACCGCGTGTTCGGCAACTACGCGGTTCTTGTTTTTACAAAGTAGCAAGCCAATGCTGGGCTGGTCTTCGAGATGGCGCAACTCGTCAACGGCCATAACGGCTAGTATACTAGGAGCGGCGTCGCAATAAATAGCCAATATGGCCCGTCTGGTCATTGGGCAGGGTCGCAGCTTGTACGAGTTCCCAGCCTTGGCTGTCTAGGTAGCTTAGCGCCGCTGGTACAGACGTAAACTCCTCGATAGTAGTGGCCAGGGTGGCCAGTGAGCTATCCTCCACGACCCGCTTCTTGCGCTGGTTCTGCCCGTAGTCAAGCCGCATGCTGGAAGCGTAGAAGTTGGAGCCCAATGTGTAAAGCAGACAATACTTGACCGGCGGTGCGGTGGGCACCACGGGTGACCTTTGCGCGTGAACGGTCAAACTCAGTAGACTAAAAGCGACGAGCAAATATTTCATCCGGCCGAAGGTAACCTGATAGGTGTATTGGCGAAGCGGCGGCCACTACCACATAGTAGGCGGCGGAGCGGCCCCTGAGAGGGTGGAACAGTACTGGGCTTCGTATATGCAAGCCTTCTCGCTATTGTTGCCTGCAACTGACAAGCTAGCGGGCTAGAAAGTAGAGTTGAACTGCCCACCAATAATCTGCTTGGTGTGCGACGTATTAAACAGCTCGGCCCCAGTGAAGGCGAACGTGCCCGCCACAGAGTTGCTCGTCAGGGACGAGATAGTGATGGACCCACCAGTAGCCGCGTACAGGTTACTCCCCGAACCAGGGCTCAGGTAGTCGGCGTAGCTGGCACTCGCTTTCGTGGTTGTGCCCGTGCCCCCTAGGCTATAGGTGCCTACTCTGTTGGGAACAAATAAGGTAAGGACCACCGCTGAGCTGTTGGCGCTAGCGGTGCTGCTATTTTGCCAAATGCTGACCGTCAGCATATTGGGATTGAGTGCCGGGGTGCCCATCTCTACGACCACTTTATCGGACTGCTGCGCTTGCCCCTCTACTTGCCAGCTACTGGCGGGAGCCGGCGTTGCCTTGTCTTTCGAACAAGCAGTTGCTAGTAGCAAAGTACCGAGCGTGGCGGCTGCACGGCCCCAGGGAAGTATACGAAGCATCAGAAAGCGGGGAGTGGGGAAAAGGAGGGGCTTGGCAACGATTGAGGAAGCGCGGCGCTTGAACAGCAGATGCTAGGTAAGAGCAGAGACGAAACTGTAAAGCTTCCGCAGAACGCGATTCGTCCGCACGCTTTCTAAACGCTGTAATAGTAAAAGTAGGAGGCAGGACCTGACTAAGTGGCTTTCAGAGCAGCTGCTATAGCTTGGTTACAAGCTGCGTTTCCCAATGTGCTGGCGTTAATCTGAGTAGCATAAGTACGGATAGGAGACCCTAGGTACGTACCTAGCAGCAACTGTGCTGGCAGCGCTAGTTGGGCGGTGCCTTATAAACCAAGGTAGGTGGGCTTGCCGTGGTTGCTAGCCGGCCAGTGCCTGCACTACCCGCGCTCGTGGCTGGGCACGTAGACCCAGAAGGTGGAGCCCACACCGGGCATGCTCTGCACCTCAACCCGGCCGCCTAGGTTCTCGGCAATCTTCTTGACCGTGTACAGCCCCAAATCTGTGCCCTCGACGTGGTCGTGAAAGCGGCGGAACATGGCAAATAGTGCGGCCTGTTGGGCGTTTGTCAGACCCAGGCCGTTGTCTTGTTGAAGTAGCTTTCTGCCAGTTCACCTGCCTCCGTGCGTTTCCATCTCACGGGCACTTCCTGGTCGTGGTAAGGCTGGCCGGTGTGGTATACCTGTTGCAAGTGGTCCTAGAGGGTGCTGCCCTCAAACTCGGGCACCGCTGCCAACAGCGGCCGGCCCAGCAGCTGGCGGCCCGCAAACAGCCGCTGGTAGCTAGGATTTACCAGTTCATACACAAAATCAGGGCCCTGGAGCAGGCAAATGGCTGCCGGCGCCTGCAACACGAGCTGGCTGAGCCGCTAGCGCTCCTGCTCGACTTCGACCAGCGCCCGGCACTCCCGTTCCTGGGCCTGCGTCATGGCTTGGCGCGTCTGTACCTCCGCAGTCACGTTGATGGAGCTGTGGATGATGTAGCACAACTTTCCCTCTGCATCGAATACGGGCGTGGTGCGCGGCAGCCAGTGGCGCTCCACAAAGTGCCCCGGCCGCTCAAGATCGAGCACGTCGTAGGGCTGCAGGGCCATCACGGCGATATAGGAATCGGGCACCGTTTCGAGGGCTCGCAGCTGCTCGGTAAGCAGCGGGGTAGGGACAGTGGCAGGTATTAGGGTGGGTAGCTACAAGGTGTATACCGCGGAAAAGAAGCGGAATATAGAACCAAGTAGTTGCTGCTGCGAAAGGAGCCAAGTTAGTAACCTAGGGCGCTGCTGAGACGGGCGCGCGCAAATCGCATATTGTGAATGAGCCAGTTACAGTTATTGTGGAGCGAAATGCTGCTGCCACAAGTCGGTCACTTTTTGCTGCGTCAGGGGTTTATTGAGAAAGCCGTCAATGGGTAGCTGCTGGGCGCGGGCCAGGTCTACGGGATGCATGGAGGTAGTGAGCATCACGATGACAATAGGCTGCTGCTGGGCCAGGGGCAGCTGTAGGTAGGCTTCCAGAAAGCCCAGGCCATTGAGCACGGGCATGTTCATGTCGAGTAGGATGAGCCGCGGGCAGGCCGGGTCGGCAGCGGCGCGGCAAGACTGGTCGAGGGTGCGCAGGGCCTGCTCGCCGTTTTCGGCTACCAGCACCTGTTGGGCTACGCCCATGCGCGTAAGGAGTAGCTTGTTGAGGTAATTAGTAGTGGGGTCGTCATCAACCAGCAGCACATTGGGTAAGGGGAGCATAATAACTGTAAAACGGATACCTAGGTTGGAAACGTAACGGTAAAGGTGGTACCCTCGTTCAGTTGGCTCTGCACCCTGATGGTGCCCCCGGCATTCTCGATAAGGCGCTTGCTGATGTATAGCCCCACGCCTGTGCCCTCAACGTGGGTGTGCAGGCGCTGAAACAAGCCAAAGAGCTGACGTTGCTGAAGCTCGCTCATGCCTAGGCCATTGTCCTGCACTGCGAGCATCACGCCTGCCTCCGTAAGCGTGGCGCTCACGTGCACCCGCGCGGGCCGGTCGAGGGCGCGGTACTTGATGGCGTTGCTGAGCAGGTTGTAAACGATGCTGCGTAGGTTGGAAGGCGAGAAGGATACCACCAGCTCGTCCGGCACCGCGACGGTGAGCTGCGCGCCGGCCGCCGCGATGGCGGGCATCAGGTCGAGGTGCACGGCTTGCACCACCGGGGCCAGTACGACGGGCTCGGTCGGGCCGTCGTGGGCCAGCTGCAGCCGCGCAATGTCGGTAAGTTGGCCAATGGTCACCTGGAAGCGAGCCACGGTGTTGTCGAGCAGATTGAGTAGGTGACTTACCAGCCCCTCCTGCTGCATGTCGGAAGGCAGCGTTTCGCGCAGGGCCAGCACGATGCTTTCAATGTTAGTAATTGGGGCTTTGAGGTCGTGTGAGGCCGTGTACACAAACGTATCTAGGTCCACGTTGGTGCGCGTGAGCTGGGCGTTGCTCGCATTCAGGTCCTCGTTGGTGGCGGTCAGTTTCTGATTGAGGCGCTCCACCTGCTGGCGCGCCTCAATCAGAAACTGTTACCTCGAAGCCGAAGACGAGCACGCCTACTACGCGGCCCTGCTCATCGTAGCGCGGCTGCTGGATATAATTGAAGTAGCGGTCCTCCAAGACCCCGTCCTCAGTGCGCGCCACGGGCACGTGTAGGGCCTGTTGCCAGACGGTTTCGCCCGAGTCGAGTACGTGCCGCATCGTGTAGTAGGCGGCATGGTCAGCCAGTTCCGGTAGGGCCTCGCGTAAGGGTTTACCTAATAACTGGCGTTCGGGGAAAAATTGTTGGTAGTTGGGGTTGACGAACTCGTAGACCAGCTCCGGGCCGCTGAGCATGCAAATAGCGGCTGGGGCTTCCAGGAAGAGCCGTTGCAGTTGCTGCCGGTGGTTTTCGCGCTCGCGCCGGGCCAGCACCTGCGCTGTCACGTCATACGCGTAGGTAACAAAGCCGTCAATCTGCCCGACCTCGTTATAGCGAGCCTGGTAGGTGAGGTCAAAGTAGATGTCCTCCACGGGGCCGCCGTCGGTGCGAGCCAGCGGTACTAGCACCTCGCTGGCCTCGAAGGGCTCGCCCGTGTCGTAGACGCGGTGCAGAATTTCCATCAGCGGCTGGTCAGCCACCTCGGGCAGGGCGTCGACCAGACGTTTGCCCAGCAGCGCCCGGCCCGGAAACATCGCCTGGTAGCCGGGATTCACAAACTCATATACCCACTCGGGCCCATCGAAGACGCAGATGCTAGCCGGGGCCCGCCGAAATAGCTCGTACCACTGCCGCCGCTGGCGCTCGGTGGCCGCCCGCGCGGCCTCGAGCTGGCGGGTGCGCTCCTGCACGCGGACTTCTAGGTCCTGATTGAGCTGCTCGACCTGCTGGCGGGCGCGTACCTGCGCCGTTACGTCCGTGCCGACGGTAAAAATGCCGCTTACGTGGCCCGCCGCATCGCGCTGAGGCTCAAACACCGTGTTCCAGTACACTACCTCCTGCCGGCCGTGGCGGTAGATGGTAGTGGGCTGTTCATAAGACATCTGAGCGACACCAGTGTTGAACACGCGTTCAAATAGCGCTATAATTTCGGGCGAGGCCGCTTCGGGCAGCACCTCGAACACGGACCGCTGAAGCACATCCTCCAGCGGGCGGCCCCAGATAGCGAGCGTAGCCGCATTGGCCATGGTGATGCGAAACTCGGGCCCGTGGTACACGGCCACGGCTACCGGCGCCTGCTCTAGGAAGTACTGAAAGTCGTTACGCTGCTGCGCGGCATCGGCGCGGGCCACCTGCTCGCTGGCACGGCTTTCGTGTAGCTGCCGCTGAGCCGCGCGGCTAGCCGTAATATCCTGAACGGATTGGATGATGAACTGCACCTGCCCCTGCGCGTCGAGCACGGGCAAATGGCGCGGCAGCCAGTGGCGCTCTACAAACCGGCCGGGCTGGGTACGGTCGGGCACATCGTAGTGCTGTGGGGCCATCTCGTGCGGCTGGCGGGTGGCCAGCACTTGCAGTAGGGAAGCGCGCACGTTGGGCACAGCCTGGGCTTGCGGGGCCTTCGGGTTGTCAGGAAACGCGTCGAAGATGTGCTGCCCCACGATGATGGCCCGCTCAGTAAGCGTGGCGGCTAGGTAATCGTCGCTGGCGGCCACGATACGCAGGTCTGGTGCTAGTAAGAGGTTAGCGCCGGGCAAGGCGTTAAAAACGAGCAATAAGTCAGGAAGAGGAGGGGCCTCGGGCATTATGCTAGCAGTGGGATAGAAGATAGCCGTATGAAGGACAGTAGATAGTAGTAGGACAGCGCAAACTAACGAGCCAGCGAACCCACTTGTTTCTTGCCATGGCCGCGGCACAATAGAAGGGACTAGGAGGTATAAACAACTTCAGCCCTCTTAGCTGCTTCTTAAATATGCTGTTGGACCAAAGACTGCTGACCTATGGCCTACAGGACCAGTTCCTGCTGCAGCTGCACTGTAAAACATAATCTACTTCCAGCTCGGGCCCGCTGTGCATTGAGGTAGTACTGCTGGTATTCTCCACTAGCTTATGAATGGCATAAAATCCCTATGCCGGCGCCTTCCACCTGGTTATGCAGACGAACGAATGTTACCATTATAAACACATGATAGACAAATATTTGCACGGGTTAAGGTGCGAACGTTTTCGTGATATGCAGAGCCAAATGCTGGCTGCGAGGAGTTTGATTGGCTCGTAGTCGTGCGGTAGCTGGCGCAGAGTGGCGCCTAAGCCAATTAGCAAGTTGAAAACTGCCGCGCTGCAGTTTTCAACTTGCCCACAGACGAAGCGCACAATATTGTGCGCTTCGCCATCTACGGGTAACAGTAAGAGGACCCCAGTAAGCAGCGAATTTTGATGGTGGCTAACGTCGCTTTTGTGGCGCGTCATACGGTTTCATACGCCGTGCTACTTTTATCGGTCGCATGCGAGGAGCAGTTCTATCTGCTATAGCCTCACCTGTAAAAAATACTGTCAAGTAGCAGAATTTCTTTACTATATCTGCGTCAATTCCATGGCTATTGGAGGCTTAGGGACCTAGCTCCTCTAGTAGAAGAAGCAAGCTATCCTATAGGGATTTATACAAAAGCCATCCATAACTATAAGCTTAGTGGGTATTTCTTTCACCCTACTGTGTAAAGGCACTAGACCTTATGAACACCATGCAGTGTTTCATAAGGTTAGTTCTCGACATGACCCTCAAGCCACGTTCGGCAGGGCTTTGCTGCTTAAAGCAAACGTCGACAAGCTAAATAATGCTCGCGTAAAAAAGCTTGACCCTGCTCGTCTTGCGCATAGTAATACGACGCTTCATCAATCACCGAGCTAGGGCAGTTATCTGCCTTACGTGCCATTTTGACTAATGTCCAGCAACCTGCGTAAACCACGGCTATTACGAGTAAGGAAGTCATAGGGTCTGCTCACGTATGAAATAATCAAGGGCTAATATAACTGTTATAATTATTGTTGCTAGCAAATCAAATTATTATTCCCTCCTAAAACTCAGTTACGATTTTGGTATTTTGTATCTGCCAACGCTTAAGCTGAGCAGGAAATTTGAGTGTGCATTTAAGAAACGCCTTATTTTTCTATTATAATCCGTTCAAGACGGCGCCTTCATGCGCTGGTTCAGCTCGCGTGGCACCTGGGCCGTGTGCCGCCCAATTCTCGCTCATCGTGCATGTTGGCGACTTAAGCGAGGCCCAGGCCCTGAGCACCATCCCTGGCAGCCCCTAGGTGCTTGGTAGCCTGCACCCATGAAGACGAACAGCCTGCCTCGCTCAGTGCTGGCTACTGGTCTACAACCTACGCCCGTGCTGTATGAAAAGCCATCTATTGGTTTGGGCGTTGTGTTAGTCTAGGCTGTCGAGTGCCAGCGCAGCCCAGTCAAATACATTTTGAATATCGGCAGAGCTTTTGTGCCGGCTACGAAGCAGGGAGCCAGTATGGCACATAGGGTATAGTAGTCGATGGACGGGGCGCCAGCCTATACCATACCACCTGTGTGCACCTAGGACAGGGACGTAGCTGATAAACTGACCTCTAATTTGGGAAGAGATAAGCGTGCACCAGAGGGTAGGCGAGAGCTAAAAGCATACTGAGAGGCACACCAGCAAAAAGGCCACTGCAAATACATAATTTACAGTGGCCTTTACCAATTAAGAGCCCCCAGTCGGGGCCCAACCTGCAAAGCGCAAGGCTCGGTATATTATATATTATCAGCTGCTTACGTTATGCGTAGCGGCTTTTTTATTTCAACGGGGGGCGTCAGCGGGAGCGTTTTCCTCCAAGTGCCGCCGTACTTCTCCTTTATCAAAACCTAGGGCCTCGATTACTTCCCATAGCCGCTCCACCGTCACATCTGGGGCGCTCGGAATGTAGCTCGATACATACCCTCGCACCCGCCATAGCTCCAGAATGTCGCGGGTTTCCAAGCCATAGGGCACCCGGTGCGGGTTATCCGAATGGAGCATGACCTCCGTATCAGCTGCGCGCACCCGCGACTTGATGCGCTTCAGCATCACCGATTCGGACGTAACCACTACGTAGACTTCCCCCGGCTCCAGCAGCCGCAGCTCCTCCACGCGCGAGGTCACCACTATATCTCGGTGATTGATAGTAGGCGCCATACTGTCGCCAGCCACCTCAAACGCCCGATACTCGCCCCGCTCAAAGCCGGGCACCCGGTAGTTATTGAGCTGCTGTAGATATACTGCCTCGTTGTGCTGCACCGAGTAGCCGGCCTGTGCCGGGATGGGTACCAGCACCGTGTTTTCGGTGCCCTTATCATCCACAGTTACTACTACCACCTTATCGCCGCGTACCTCCTGCCGCAGCGTATGCGCCGGCGATGGGGCATCGTCTACATTACCTCGCAGCATTGCACCCCGGCCCATCATCAGCCACTCGGCCGATACATCTGGCCACTTCGCTAGCATATCGGTCAGAGTCGCATAGTTGGGCGCGGCAGTGCCTTGCAGAATGCCATATAGCTTGCTCGGTACCGAGTACCCCAGCTCTTTCGCGGCACTACTAGCATTGAGCTGCTTAGCATCGAATAGTTGCTTAATTCTGTAAGCTATGCCTGGCGCTTTCCCCCCCTCACTTTCAGTGATTTTCATAATTTATTACTCTTTTTAGTAATTTTTACAGAAAAATGTATGTAGGTTTACTAAAGAAAGCAGCGCCCTTTAGCGTAAACCTACAACATAAATTATAAAAACCGTGGAAAATACGGAAAAAGAGAAGGGAAAGCTAGCGCCCCTGCAGCAGCTTAGCCGCAAGCTCGGCCGCAATACACTGGTAGCTGATACGCTAGTCCGCCTGCGTGACAATGGCGTGAAGGCCAGTCCGTCAATGGTATACAAGGTGGTTGCCGGCTATGTATACCGCGAAGACATTGCCACCACTTTTATGCAGGTAGCCCAGGAGGAGATTGCCCGCCGCAAGCTGCTAGACGACCGCGCCCGCCAACTCATTGCCGAAGCCTAGTTATGCAGCCCGCTTTCATCGTGCCGGCGGCCGAGTGGGAAAGTCTCACTGCCCGCCTTGCCCGCCTCGAAGCCGCCGAACTGGCCCGCCAGGCCCCGCCACCCCCGCTCGACGAGGTGCTGAGCACCAAGGACGCCGCCATTCACCTCGGCCTTTCCGTCGACGCCCTACTACGCGCCCGCCGGGCTGGCCGCCTCCAGGGCGTGCGCCTCAATGAGAAGGACTGGGGCTTCCGCCGCTCCGTGCTCGACAAATACCCCCGCCGCTACTACCGCGCCGCCCAGGCGGCCTAATTCCCCACGCTATGAGCATCCAACTCGCCCCCATTGTCGGCCCCGAAGCCACGTCCATTCTCATTGTCCTCAAAGCCAAACTAAAAAATCAGCTTCTTTACGCCGAGTTCACCGAGCAGCACGACGAGGAAGCCAGCCCCCGCGCCTTCACCATGCAGGGCACCGAGCTAGTTCACTCCGACCTGCACCACCGTTTTTCTTACCTCGTCCCGCACCTGTGCCTGCTTACCGAGCAGTTGCCCGAGACTGACGACTTCTGGCCCGAGGATGAAGCAACTGAGCTGCCCGAGCACTTCGCCTGCTTCAGCGTAACCGGCTTTTCAATGGGGCGCGGCCAAGCCGGCGTAACGCTCATCGGCCAGCGCCAGCTAGCCGGCGGCAAGGTGCTTAATCTCACCAGCCCCTACCTGGCTTTGGAGGATGAGAATACCACCTACCCCTACGCCGGTCGCCTCGAAACGGCGGTGCTCGATGCCATCAGCGAGGTAGAGCAGGCGCTGCGCGGCAAGTGTAGCGAAGCCGGCCGCCAGCTCGATTTATTCGACGCCGCTGACCCCGACCAAGAACCGCGGCTACTCCAGCAAGACGAGGCCCGCGAGTATGTGCCTGAGGTGCTGGCCGAGCCGCAGCCCGTCAAGAAGCGCAAGGCCAACCGGATAGCGAAGTAGTGAGCCGTCACCTTGAACTACATCAAGCATACCGTAGCCGCTCACGAGCGCCTACGCGCCCAACCCGAGGCCAGCCCGCACCACGTGGCCCTATACTGGGCCCTGTTTTTCGCGTGGAACGCCGAGTACTTCGGCAACGGATTCGACCTCGACCATACCGCCATTAGGCAGGCTGCCCACATCGGTAACGAGCGCACCTACCGCGCCACTCTGCGCGACCTCGATGCCTGGGGCCTGCTCACCTACCAGCCTAGCCAGTCGCGCCACCAGCCTAGCCGCTGCTACCTCACCAATTTATCGGGGGCAAAAGTGCCCCCGGTAAAGTCATCTACCCAGGGCAAAAGTGCTCCCGATGAACATAGCTTATCGGGGGCAGAAGTGCCCCCGGTAGAAGGTTTATCGGGGGCAAAAGTGCCCGAAGACTCCTTAGTAGTACAAACTTCTTTTCAAACAGTAGTACCAAACGTCAGCGACGACCCGCCAAAAAAAATAGGGGAGAGGTTCGCAGGCGAAGGGCTGTCAGAAGCGCAGGTGCTCGACAACACCGCCGATTACGCCGAGCCAGTGGCAGCCCTAGGCGTAGCCACAAAAAAGAAAGTTGCGCCAAAGCAAAAAGGGGTAGGGCAGGGGGCGCAGGCTGAAATCAGTCCCGCCGAGCCCCGCCCACCGCGCCGCATCCCGCTCCCCGAGCTGCCCTTCAGCCAGTCGGCCATCGCCAGTCCCGAAGCCTTCGCGGCTGCCTTCCAGGGTAGCGATTACGAACTGGCCGACCTGCGTCACTACCACCAGTTGGTTGCCACGTGGCGCGACAAGAAAACCGGCCAGGAGCCCTTGCGCCGCGACTGGGTAGCCACCGCCAAACGATTCATGCTCAACGATGCCGCCGACAACCGCCTCAAACTCGCCCCAAACGTCCAGCACCACCCAGCTAACCCAGCCCCGGCCACTACCGGAATCCCAGCTTCTGGCTACCGTTCAAGTCGCTGGGACTAGGGACCTGGCCCGCGCCACCACCGACGAGTTGCGCGAGGTGCTGGCCGATATGAGCGTGGGTCTCACCCGCCACGCTGCCAGCGCTGCCCCCAAAATCTTCCGCCTAAACCACACCCTCGGTCCCGGCGTGGTCGTCAAGCTGCTGGTAGTGGTGCTGCGCGCCTTCGTCGACTCGGTGCGCGTGCCCGACAAAATGGGCACCGCCGACATCATCGAGTGCGCCGAGGCCCTGGCCCAAACCTATACCCACGACAGCATCAAAGACATCATCCTGGCCCTCAAAGAAGCCCGTCTCGGCGGCTACAAGTTCTACCAGGCCCTCGACCCTGCCCAGGTATTCGAGATAGTGGCGGCCTACTTCGACCGCAAAGCCACCTGGCTAGAACACCAGCACCGCGACCAGAAAGCCCAGGGCAGCAGCGCTGAGGCCCTCACCGTTGCCCAGCTAGGTACTGCTGCCCCCATCATGCTGGCCAGCGTAGCGCTGCGCATTCCCGAGCAGCACCCCGCCCGCGATACCCTCCGCCGCAAGCTCTCCCTTACCAGCGCCCGCGAAAAGCGCCGCCTCATTACCCCCGCGCAGGCCGAGCAGCAGCGCGCCGAAGTGCGCCGGGTGCTCGCCAACGGCCGCCGCAAGTACCGTCCCACCACCCCCAACGAGTCACCCCCGCAGCTATGAGCACCCTCAGCTCCACCGACAAAGACCACCTCAGCAGCATCTCCCAAACGATGAATTGGGCGATGATTGCCCGCGTCATGCAAGCGCTGGGTTGGCGCTGGTATCATATCCACGGCCGCAGCCCCAACCCCGGCGAAATACGCGACGAGGCCATGAACCACCTCACCCAGTGCATCCACGAGGCCCGCGAAAGCGATTGTCTCACCGCTACCATGCACACCGGCGGCCTAGAATACACCGCCGACGTGTGCCCCATCTCTGGTAACGTTGAACACCTATACTGCGCCTTCATCCTCGAAAGTCAGGCAAGCACTGACCCCGATACGTACGGCCATCGCCAGCACTGTGCATAAGCTACTACGCGCCTTCAGCTGCTTGGCTCTCCCCAGCTGGCGGCCCATCTACCCTTATCCACGCATCTTCCAGTGGCTTCCAATGCTTCAGTATTGCCTCTTCAATCTGGGCCTGTAGTTCCGTAAGTTTGGTGCCAGTGAAGGGATAGCTACGGCCGATAAGCAGTGAGCTGCGCCCAAACCACGGCAACGGAGCTAACCTGGCCGCATCAGCCGCTGATTGGGCTTGCAGATAAGTCTGCCACCTTACTACCTGTTCTTTGGTTGCATCCGGTGCGTAGAGTGTGATAGCAAACCCTGGGTCTTTTGATAGATTAAGAATGTTGCCATAATATACCACGTACCGTAGTGGTGCCGACTGCGTCAGGCGCACGTCCACGCGGTCAGGAAAGCATACTTGCTCTGCGTAGCCCTCTCCAAACGCTGCCACTACTACCTTGCCCAGCGCTTGGCCAGTCAGCTCTCCTATCACGCGCTGTGCCTGGGCCAGCTGTGCCCGGTGCCGCTGCGCAAAATCAAAGGCCTTCATGAAATCTTCCTGCTGCTCGCTCATGCTAGTTAAGTAGTCCAAAAAGTGTAGTAATACCGGTAGGTAGCGGGCATTTATCCGGCTTAGCTGGGGCCCCAGCCGCTGCTGCACTGCCCGCACCAGCTCCGCGTGCGATACAAAAACCCATGGTGCGGCCGGCCATTCCCGCCGCACCCCCAGCACCACGCCTAGCTTTCGCGCCGGCTCCGGTATGCTGTCCCAGTAATTGGTCAGGTCATTAGCCAGCCAATGATTTACCTTGTTCTCAACCAATACTGCGTAGCTGCCTCCCTTCGGTATAGTCGCGCTTGGCCCGTCGTGCACCAGCAGGTCTATCCGTTGCTGATTCTTTACCCCGTACTCCCGCGCTACCCGCACCGGCCCATCCAGTGCCGGCCACTCCGCCACCCGCCCCGGCGCTTTAGTCGCCACCACATTCAGCAGCGCCTGCAAAAACAGGGGGCCGAGCCCATGTACTTCTTCCGAATCAAAAAAGAAGGCATACACGTTGCTCAACGGCACTTCCTTCTCCTCAATCCCCGCGATACTGAAAAAGGTTGGCTGCCATTCATGCAAAGTCGGCCAGCGAGCCGTTTGCAGAAACTGTTCCAACGTAGGGGTAACCAATTCGTCCATAAATGTATAGAGCAAAAATATCAGAGAGTGTGCGTCGTGTCGGCGTAAAGCGACAGCTCACTATGGCCACCAAGATAGATTGCCTAAGCTAGCTTAGCCGCCTCTTTTAGCCTCATGCGTAAGCTGTCCTTACATCCTTCCCCCGATGCCACCAGCCAACTGCAGGTAGGTTTCGCGTATTGGGCCACCCTCACTGCCGCCCCGCTCCCCAATCCTGCCCATCAGCAGGTAGCCCTGCTCAACGCCCGTTTCGTGGTGGCCCTGGCTCAGCAGTACCAGCAGCAGGGCTGTAGCCAGCAGGAGCTGCTCGATGCTGCCTACCGTGCATTGGTTCACCAAATGCAAACAGCCTCGCCTGCCCAAGTAGAGCGCTTCTTAGCTCACGACGTGCGCCAGGCTATGCTGCTAGCGTTGGAGGCCAAGCCCTAGTGCCCAGCCCCGCCACCAAGGCGCTCGAGCTGGCAGTTGCCCGAAAGACCCCGCCACCAGCCTCGGCTACTCTAGGTAGTGGTGCGTAGTTTCGCAGTCAACCCGCCTGCCCTCGTTTTTTGCCTTGCTGCCGCATGATAAGCCGCCACGAATTTCCCTACCTGCAATCCCTCGTCATCAACGATGCCTACGCCGTCAAGAACCTGACCGTGCCGGTGTTTCAGGAAGGCGAGGAGTTCAAGCATTTGATTCTGACGGGACGAAATGGTTCGGGGAAAACGACGGTATTACAAAGTTTATTTAAACACTTGCAGCATGATACTAAAAACGCTCAAACGACAAGTGAGTTTATTATTCATCGGCAACAATGGATATCAAATCCGAATCACACAAAAGACCAAATTGATTATTGGCAACGTGAGATAGAACAAGTTGGCAACAGAATTAGACCTATTTTCAGGACTACTAAAGGATTATCAAACTTGGGTTTATTTAAGGTAGCTTCTGAAACTATTTTAGCCTATTTCAAAGCTAACCGCCATGTTCAAGTCAGAAATGTAGCGACCGTTACTCGAGAAGATGAGCTAGAGAAACAACTTTTAGAACCCCAATCCAACCAAACCCCCGCCGAATTCTTTAAGCAATACCTCGTCAATAAAAAGGTTTTCCAAGTCTTCGATGCTATGGACGGCAAAGCCGAAGGCGCGAAACAGCAGGAGTTATTCTTTAACAAGCTGGAAGAAACCCTTGCCAAAATCTTCGAAGACCCCGACACCAAACTCGAATTCGTACGCGAAAACTTCGAGTTCTATATCAAGCTCTCCGACGGCCGTCGCTTCACATTCAATCAGCTTTCCGCTGGCTTTTCGGCCTTCCTCAGCATCCTCACCGAGTTGCTGATGCGTACCGACCTGCTGCGCAAGCAGGCCAACGACTACACCTACGACCCTTGCGGCTTCGTGCTGATTGACGAGCCCGAAACCCATCTGCACCTGGAAATGCAGTACCAGATATTGCCGCTGCTAACCAGTCTGTTTCCCAATCTGCAATTCATTGTGGCTACCCACTCGCCAGCGGTCGCGTCCAGCATCAAAAATGCCACGGTATTCGACTTGAGTACGGGTAAGGTCATGGGCGACCAGGCAGCAGGTAGTAGCTATTCGGAGTTGATGCAAACCCATTTTGGAGTAGAAAATGAATACTCCAACGTGGCTGATGCCATCATTAAGCGCATCAACGAGCTGGCCCATCTAGCTGACAAAGCCGAGGCCCGCCGGCAGCTACAAGCCTTACTAATAAGTGAAGGCCGGTATATGTCGCCGGCACTACGCCTGGAAGTAGAAGCGCAACTCATCGGCCTAGAAGAAGTCGAAGAATAAGCTGCTCTGATGATACGCCTCACCCGTCCTGCCGCAGCGCCGGCCGCCCTGTCCGTGCCCGCCGTACAGCGCTACCTTACTGCTTACGCCAACTACCAGGCCGACTCAACTGCTACTATCGCCCCAGACCGCCCCAGCGGATATCGGAGCTCCGACCTACTCACGGCGTTTGATGACCATTTCCATGCGAAATGCTACCTCACGGAGCAGAAGTTTGCCAGCTCGTGGGAAATGGATGTAGACCATTTTGTGCCGTTCGCCGACGACCCCAGCCGGGTTTTCGATTGGAATAACCTACTGCCTATCGCGCACAAAGCCAACCTGCTGCGCGACAAGCGCCTTCCTGCTGGCGGCCTGCTTGACCCCTGTAATGCCACCGATGATGTAGAAGGCGAGATTATCTACACACTGGCGGACTTAGGCCGGGAGCCGGGCTTCAAAGCCAAGGACCCCGCCAATCAAAAAGCCGTCAATACGGCCGCTCTGCTCGATAAAGTGCACAATGGTACCGGTAGCGCCACCGGGGAAGCTAGTACCCGCGAGGTCCGCTTCCTTATCGAGAAGCGCTACAAGGAGCTACTGCTGGCCTGGGGCACCTATAAGAACGCCTTGCTTGAGAACGACCCGCAAGATATTGCCCAAGCCGAAGCTGAATTACGGGTGCTGCTGTCGCGCAAGGCTTCCTTCACTATGCTCATGCGCTCATTGCCCTTCGTGCGCAAAACCATCCCGGCACACCTGCTCGATTAATAGATTTTTCATGCTCCGCCACTCGGGCTACCCCCGCCACTAAGGCGCTAGGTAAGCCAGCAGTTGCCCACAAGGCCACAACCCGACCCAAAAAGCAATCATAACCTGATTCGCATCTTAGTCCGGCAAGTCAGCTTTACTACTGAATCATAACTCAACGCATGGCCAAAAAATATCAGGTTTTCATTAGCTCTACCTTCGACGACCTCAAAGAGCACCGCGACGCAGTAGTTAAGGCCGTGTTGCAGCTCGGCCACCTGCCGGTAGGCATGGAGATGTTTAACGCCGGCGACCAGACCCAGTGGGAAACCATCAAAAGCTATATCGACAGCTCCGACTACTACCTCGTAATCTTGGCGCATCGCTACGGCTCGAAAGACCCCGCTAGCGGCCTCAGCTACACCGAAAAGGAGTATGATTACGCTGGGGAGAAGGGCGTACCACGCCTAGGGTTTGTAATTGATAAAACTGCGACGTGGCCGGCGGATAAGGTAGAAGCTAAGGCTAAAAAGAAGCTGGATGACTTTAAGCGAAAAGTTGGTAGTGCCCGTGTCATCAAGTTTTGGGATACAGTTGACAAGCTAGCTTACCATGTATCCCTTTCGCTAGGCAATGAAATCACAATTAATCCACGTGTTGGTTGGGTGCGAGCTACGGAGGCAGCTAGCCCACAGGTGGCGGAAGAACTAGCACGGTTGAGTAAGGAGAATATGCAGTTGCAAATTCAACTTACTAAAGTTGGACACGATAATCCTATTCGGAGTTTAGAAGCTCTTATTAATATTAACGCTATTAGAGTGAGTTTTGATATTGAGGATGAGTTGACTTTAAGAGATATATTCGAAATGTCCTGCGATTTATCCCCTGATACAACGGCTTTTGGAATAGCTAATAAAGTGCAACTCGAATACAGCCTCAATGATGACCAATGGTATGAATTTCTTGATGATGCAAATGAGGCACTTGAGGAATTGCAACGATTAGGGCTTGTGAAAAACTTAGATTATGTTTTAAAGCAGAAGTTTTCTAAAGAAGGTAATTCAATGCATCAAGTGAAACAATGGGAGATAACTGAAAAGGGAACTCAGCTTTATGCGTTAATAAAATATACCAAACGAGTAAATAAAGAGAATTAAAGATTGTCTTCCATGCTCCCCCTTTTCCCCACCGACGCCCCCCTTCCTGCCCCGCTCACCGCCTACGACCCCGCCCTTGCCCTGCCCGACTTTGCCGACCGCGTGGCCCGGCTGCGCAGCTGGCAGCAGCGCATTGCCTCGGGTTACGTAGGTAGCACCAAAGAGGAAGTACTGAAATCAGAATTTTTGACGCTAATATTTGGCCAAGTGCTAGGCTACGAAGACCAGCGGCATGATTACCGTCAATTGGTGTTGGAAAAGAAAACCAACGTCGACGGTACCAAGCCCGATGGCGCCCTTGGCGACTTTGCGGCCGATGGCAAAGGAGCCTTATCAGGCCCCGTACGCGTGGTAGTAGAGCTAAAAAATGCCCGCACGCTGCTAGATGCCAAGCAGAAGCTTGGGGCCAAAGGCCGCGCCGAAACCCCCGTCGAGCAAGCATTCAGCTATCCATCCAAGATGGGCGCTAGCTGCCGCTGGGTGGTAGTCAGCAACTTCATCGAACTGCGCCTCTACGCTGCCAATGACCAGACCCGCGCCGAAGTATTTCTCCTCGATACCCTGCCCGACCAGCCCTCGCTGCTCCAACGCTTCTTTACTCTACTGGCCGCGGGGCAAGTTCTACCACTGCCTACCCAGGCCGACGCGCCTCTCGACTTGGCTCTACGCCATCGCCAAGAACAAGAAGCTCGTATCAGCAAGGATTTTTATAAGGACTACCGTAAGGCTCGCCGCAATTTACTTGACCACCTAATCGAGCAAAATCCCGCCGTACCCCCGCTTGCCCTGCTGCAGTATACTCAAAAGCTGCTCGACCGCGTCATCTTCATTTGCTTCTGTGAAGACAAACGCATTATACCTGAACAAACTTTTAAACATCTTCTTGAAGTTGTCGAAGCAAACGTTTTTGACCGGGCCGACGATAGCATATACCGGAGTGTACGTGGCCTTTTCAACTTTATTGACAAAGGCAATGAAAAAGCTAAAATCAACCGTTTCAACGGGGGGCTTTTTGCAGCGGACTCGGCTCTTGACCTTCTTGTTATAAAAGATGGAGCCATGAAGCCGATAGTTGAACTTGGAGGCTATGATTTTGCCTCTGAACTCAACGTCAATATTCTCGGGCACATTTTCGAGCAGAGCCTTGCCGACTTAGAAGCTGAGCGCGCCCGCCTGTTAGGTGAGGCTCCACCTGATACCAAGAAGGGTAAGCAAAAGCAAGACGGTATTTTCTACACCCCCGACTACATCACCCGTTACATTGTGAGCCAAGCAGTAGGCGGCTGGCTGCGCGAGCGTCGTGAGGAGTCAGGGCTTGACACTCTGCCTGAACTTACCGAGGCTGACCTCGCTAGTGTTAGAGTTCGGCAAATAGGTTCGGGTTTGCTCACGCCTACTACCCGAGTACAGCAGCATATTACAGCATGGGAAACCTATGGCCACCGCCTGCGCAACATCCGGGTGCTCGACCCTGCTTGTGGGTCAGGTGCGTTTCTCAATGAAGCTTTTGGATACTTGCTACGCGAGGGCCAAGTAGTAAATGACACCCTAGCAAAGTTAAAAGCAAACCAACGTGACGCATTCTTAGACCTCGACCGCCACATCCTAAGCCACAACCTTTACGGAGTCGACCTCAATCACGAATCTGTTCAGATTACTCGTCTCAGCCTCTGGCTCCAGACTGCTAATCCCGGCCGTCCGCTCACGTCTCTCGACCACAGCATCCGTGTGGGCAATTCCCTCATCGCTGACCCCGCTGTAGCTGGTGACCTTGCATTTGACTGGCAAGCTGCCTTTCCCGAAGTTTTTACTAATGGTGGCTTTGATGTGGTGATAGGTAATCCGCCATATGTTCAGTCACATTCATTAGATGAGCTGACAAAAGAATATATTTATAAAAATTATACAACTGCAGAATATCAGATTAATACCTATGCAATTTTCCTGGAGCTTAGTAAGAACCTAGCTAATACCCAATCTCATTATGGGTTTATCATTCCTAACTACTGGATTTCTACTAAGTTTGACAGTAGACTGAGAAAGCTTCTAATGATTGAAAATAACCTAAACGAAATAATTAATACATATCAGGTGTTTAATTCTGCAAAGGTAGATACAGTTGTAATATCAGGTACTTATACTGAAAGCTCTATTTTCCCGAAGAAAACAACTGTAAAATCTATCAGTGACAAAATTAGGTCTATCAAAAGTAGGCTTTTAGCAATTGAACATAAAAATTGGCAATCAGTCACTGACTTTTATTTTTTGAATTCTGATGATGACCCTACGGTAAATCTAAAGCCTAAATTTGTTTTAAGTGGAGTTAATAGTGTGGGAGATTTATTTACCCTAAAAAAGGGAATGCAACCATATGAATTAGGGAAAGGCACGCCTCCTCAAAATAAAGAGATGATGATTAGGCAAGTGTATGATGCACCATGTAAGATTGATGAAACATACAAGCCATTATTGAGAGCGAGAAATATTAAGAGGTATTTATTGGATTGGACTGGAGATTGGATTAAGTATGGTATAAACTTAGCTGCTCCTAGGTCTGAATCTATATTTAAAGGTGAGCGAATATTATTTAGAAGAATAATATCAACCCCAAAAATTGAAGGTTTATTTTTGGATGGTGATTACATTAATAATACCGATGTAATTGTTATGATACCCAAAAATGAATCAGTGCAGACGAAGGCTATTTCAGCAATTATAATGTCAAGTCTATGTGCGTCAATCCTAAAAAAAGAGAATATTAATCTTAGCCGGACTGCATTTCCTAAAATAAATGTGGGAACTATTGAAAAATTTCCCTTACCATCACTAAGTGCAACAAATGTTGTTGAACTTGAGCAAGGAGTAGATGCTCTTTTGGCCGGGTACCGCGCCATACATGCCGCCGATGTAGACTTTGCCGCCCTGCTCCGCGCCGAGTTGGGTTTGACCAGCCCTCTCAGCGGCAAGCTGGCGCTTACCAAGGAGTGGAGGCCTTGGAGTACAGCCCTTCAAAAGAGCATCGGCCGCGACCTCAACCTGAAAGAGAAAGGGGAGTGGCTCAAGCACCACACGGCCCATCAGCAGGCGCAGGCCGCTGCCCGCCAGCACTTGGCCCAACTCGATAAAGACTTGGACAAACTGGTGTATGACCTCTACCAGCTTACCCCGGCCGAGATTGCCCTGGTAGAAGGCACTTCTGCCGAGCTAGTAAGCTAGATTGCTTCAACCTATAGCTGCCTGTTGCGCTGCTTTCATGTATCAAAACAAACGCATCCGCTACGAGGGCCACGAATATGAGATATTCTGGACCAGTCAGCACGCCCTCCACGTCTGCGCTAATTTCAACCGCAACAAGCTGCACGACATCCACCACGAAGACATCGCGCAGCTACTAGAATACTACGATGCCGTAGTGCCCAACTTCAACGACCGCTACACCTTTCTGAACTGGCAAAACCAACGCGGCTGTGTCTATGAGATTCACGTATATTTGGTAAAGGGCGGCCGGAACCGCCCCGGCCGTTGCGTAGTTCTTACCGGGTACCGTAGCAACAAGCAGCAGTATCTAGCCCTCGCCGCCCAAGCCCAGCAAAAGCCATGAATAAGCCCGATATTCCTCCGATGCTGCCCGGCTCACTTTCCACGCAGCCGCAGCCGGCTACTTCCCCCAGCGCCTTGGTCCGGCAGGTTGGACCGGTAGATAGCGTAGGGGGGCAGCCGGTTATTCTACCCACACGCCCGGCCCCACTCACCAAGGCCGCCGAATACGTAGACCCTTACCTATTCGATACCGGCTATTACGCCAGCCGCGCCGAATACGAAGAGCTTTCCCGCACGGCCGCCCCCCGCATCCAGCTCCGGGCCGACGTAGAAAATGCCCCAGCTAATAAAAGGGGGCGCCGCCCCGCTCAACAATAAATACCAAAGCCCCCGTTGCCTGCGCAACGGGGGCTTTGTCGTTATGAGTGTATTCTAGCGCAAGGCAAAGTTCTTAGCCACTGTAGCCCGGATGGTAGTAATGGTAAAGTCGTCGTTGGGTACAAATGTCTTTACGTTGTCGCCTTTGAGCACAAAGCCCAGGTCAAATAGAAAGCTCACGCCGCTCTTCTCGCCGCCTGGCTTGAGAATAGCCCGCACCCCAGCATTGGCAAAGCCATACACGTCTTTAGGGCGGGTGGTAGTAAAATGATTCGTTACCCGGTCACGTTCGGTGAGAAAAGACAAGCTGTTGAAACCGCCATATACCATTAAGACATCGGCAATTACATAGTATTCAAGGCTGATGCGGGCAGTAAAGACCCCCGTAGTAAATGAAGTCAGCGTGTCAGGCGTCATTAGCTTATCTAGGTAGGACGCTCCCAACACAACGCCCAAAACAGGTGTTTTGCGAGCGGCATGTGTAAAGGCAAGGGCCGCATCAGCACTAAAGCCGAATGTACTGGCATCCGCAATAAAAAGCCGCTCAGTGCCACGTTTGCTGCGCACATCGTTAGCAGTGCTTCCCAAGGCCGTGAAAAGCTTGATTGAGGTGATGGTGGGGCTCGCATCAGTACCGCCGCGGTGACTGCCAATTACCGATACAGCTGGAATATAAAGACTGCTTCCCTTAATACTAGTCAGCGCGGGCAGCGCGGTCAGGTTGTTATCACTGGCAGTCTTTTTATCCTGAGCAGCTTTAAAAGTAGCTTTCCATTTAGTCACGTTCAGGTTGTAACTGGTTAGGTTCCGCTGTAGCGTATCCAGCTTAACTATCAAGTCGGGTTCGCTATCCTGAATGTACTGAATATGTTGGTCATATCTCCGGAGGCTGGTAGCGGAAGTATCCATTACATTCATGGTATAGGCCGTCAGGCTGTCGCGGGCGCGCTCAAACACGTCGTAGGCCACAGTAGCATCAGTAAGCTGGGTTTCCAGTTTGGTCAGCTTTCGATAGAATTGCCAATGGGCCTTGTCAGCCTCCCGCATGTCCTTGCTCACCAACTCTGGCTGCGGAATACTATCCCAGTATTTGTTCTCATAGGCCCGGATTTGGTTTACGGCCGCTGTGTGCGACTTGAGGGCCTGCTCGTAATTCATGTCACGCTTCGTGATATCAACTCGAAGCCGGGTTAGATAAGCGTCATTGATAACATTAAGCTGGCGTTGTAAAGCGGCTTTTGTTTCGGTACGATTACGCTGACTAGTAGATTCTTCTACTGCTTTTCGCTCAATGGCTTTATCTAAGGCATCCCTTTTAGCAACTGCCTCAGATGCTATCTTCTGGGCGGCAATGTACTCAGGTTGTGATAAGTAGTCTTTTGATTCGAGGTTCCTTGTTTCTAAAATCAGTTTGTTCTTTACCGCGTCCCGAGCCGCGGCTTTTGCATCAACCTCATTTTGCGCCTGCTGACGTTCTGCTTGTAATCGCGGTATTTCAGATGGGGCCGGTTTAGGCGCCACCTCTGCCAATCGCAGTTTAAGCGAGCGCTCTTGCAAGAAGCTGTTCGCATAGACAGGCACTTCCGGTGGGGCAGGCACCATCTTTTCAGTTAGTTTACTATCTGCTCGCGTCAGCGTAAACAACTCTAAACCCTGGGCTCGGGCAGCTAGCTGCCCGAGCAGTGCCCCTACTAACAACAGCCAGCTTACACTGAAGTACAAATGTTTCATGATGGTGGAGAGGAAAGATGGAACAGGCGCTTGAATATATTCTTAGCCCCTCTGCATCAGTAGGTGCAGAGGGGCTAAGGAGTAGGGTATTTAGGGTTGCTGCTCAGGTGGCACAATTAATAGATAAAGATTTGATGAGCAAGCACTAGTGAGGTGGCAAATATTTGATTGTTATTATGTTTAGGCAATACCTAATTGTAGGTATTTTTCTGGAATACTAGGTGTGTCTGCTTATTGAGAAAAGCACCCAAACGCAACTCAGAATTCGGACTATCTAATCGGCCTAAAGCATATTTCGGCAACTCAGTCAGCGATTCTCCTCTATCCAGCGGCCCTCCCAGTGATGCCATAGCTGCGTGGGTCCGAATTCGCTAAATAGGCACGACTAATGATTAAAGAATTATAAATGCTAAAATGCTGTGGCTAGCTCATTCGTTAAGTTAGAAATCAAGTTAGTCGCGCAGATTTACTTCTGATTTATAATGGGTTAGCTTTGGCGTTCCCTAAGGCATTCCGCGTCAGTGTTCGCGTCACTTCCGCATTTATCGCGGATTCGCTCGTCGCAGGCTCAAAGTCTATTTCGCCGTAATACGTAAACCTTTCTGTAGCTTAAAAGCGGGTAAATTTCTGCATAACAGCACGCCAAAACAGCTATCACCGCTTACCTTGCGCCCCCAAAAAACACAATTAAGGCGCATGAAGATTATTCATCCGAACAAAGTCACCGGCCAACTATTAGACATCATCCAAGAAGCCGAGAAAGAGCTAGTCATCGTTTCTCCCTATGTCACTTCAGCTACTGGTAAAAGCCTGTTACCGCCATCAAGCAGGCCATCGCACGCGGTGTCAAAGTAGATTTTTATATCCGCAACGACCCGGGTCGTGACACCGGCCAGGCCCACGTTGAAAAGCTAGGTATTGCTCCCATCCTTGTTGAGAACCTGCACGCGAAAATTTACTATAACGACACCGATGGTATTATAACCTCGATGAACCTGCTACACTCCTCCGATAGCAACTCCATTGAGATAGGTTCTCAAGTCGAAACCCCCGCCGAGCTAGCCGAGCTGCGCCGTATCGTGCATCAGTTCCTAGCCCACTATAAAGCTCCCGCCCCAGTCATTCCTGCTCCTGCGCCCCCTAGTACCCCCAACGAGCCTTTCGAGATGCAGTTAGGGATGCATTTGTTTCATACCATCGATAAAGATTCCTATGTCGAATGGGAATCAGAAACTGAATTAAGCATCTCAGCCCTCCGTAATAGCTTCACACTCAGCCTGAGCCCACCTAGTAATAAAATCGTGTTTGAAGGTGTCATCAGCCAGCGCGAAGGCAATCGCTACGCTAGCCACGGCCCCCGCCACTTCAAAGCCGCTAACATGCTTTATAAGCTTATTCCCGGCGACCAAAACAGTTATACTCGCATTCGAGGTACCTATACTCGTATTCCAACCACTTCCAACCTCGACCAACTTCCCGAGTCTGAGCTAGAATCCCTGCTTACCGCTACTACCAATTTTATCCAAGCCGTCCGCGCCTTCAAAGACGATTATAAATAATAAAAATATGCTACGATATCTTATATTTTCTGAAGAGCAAAGATTGTATAATGGTAGTACACTAAAAGATTATAGTATCTCAGGCTTTAAGTTGTTGCCTTATAATTTTGGTAATATCTCTTCTGTAAATATCTTATTAGGAGAAAATAATTCGGGTAAAAGTAGATTCATGCGTGAAATAATGCGCAGTGAGAAATCTACAACGATAGAAATTTGGAATGATGTAAATTTTCTTACTTCAAATGTTAAATCGTGTATTGGAGCATTAGCTTTGACTAAGGGCTTAATTGATTTTGAGGCTGATATTAAAGTGACAGGAGGTTCTATTAATATCAGCAACACAGCCATTAAAGAGATTCTGGATTTATTATGGAGAAAAACTAATTTCAATTACTCTGTAGAGGATACTAAATTTAATCCGCGGGAGATGGTTTATGATTTGCAAGAGTCATTAACTAATTTGGCAAAAGCAACACTTAGTATATCTGCTATTGTGAAGTTGTTTTCACTTGAAGAAGCAAATCAGTATATTTCGCGTTTGGCTAATCATCGCACTCAGTTTTCTTATATAAGAAGAGTGATAAAAGCTATGGGCCGCAACGAGATATTAGGTAGGCATTATCGTTCTGATTATCATGAAACGGGATTTCGGTTTTCATTTGCAAAAATGACGCTTGATAAATTTCCATGGGATAAAACTCAAAATCTAAATATTAAAAATGTGCTCGATGAATATGTTGAGAAAGCTATAAGCGTGATAGATAATGTGGTGGATAATTTGGATGATTTGTCTGAGCTAATGCAGGTTCGTCTAAACAGTAAAACAAGCGTGGGCCATCGCACATACATCCCCACTCTTCGTACTGCTCGAACACTAATAACCCAAGAAGGTGGCCGCTTAGAAAGTACCAATGACATCTTCCTGCATACTACCATTCATGACTACGATTTGAAAGAAACTGGTGTAGCAGTGGATACCGGTTTCGGCCTCTATGATGCCATTGACACCACTCGCAATGCTCGCCATAAAGGCCGCACCAGCTTCAAAGATTTCGAGCGATTCCTATCTGCTAGTTTCTTTAATGGTAAGGACATTGAAGTGGTGGCTGAACGCGTCCGCAACCAGCGCGGCGGTAACATCATTGTGGCAGTTGAGGGCATAGAACGCGACATTCACGACCTCGGCGATGGCATACAAGCTATCATCATGCTACTCTATCCCTTGTTCATTGCTCCCGAAAAGGCGTGGTTTTTCATCGAGGAACCCGAAGTACATCTACACCCCGGCTTTCAAAGGCTCTTTATCGAAACTATCACTTCTAATCCTACCCTAAAAGCCAAGCAACTTACTATTTTCCTTACTACTCACTCCAACCACATTCTCGATTTTGCGCTCGACGACCCCAGCCACGTCAGCATTTTCACCTTTCGTCGCCGTGAGGGCGCCAGCAACAAGTCCACCTACCAAATTCAGCTCAGCAGCCAGCGCGACATCGAAAACCTAAACGTCTTAGGAGTCCGCAACTCCTCCGTTTTCCTCGCCAATTGCAGCATCTGGGTCGAAGGTATTTCCGACCGCCTCTACTTCCGAGCCTACCTTCAGGCCTACCTGACCTATCTAGCTGATACCAAGCAAAAAACGGTGTCGCTGCTCGAAGGGCTCCACTACACCTTTCTCGAATATGCTGGTGGCAATATTTCCCATTTCGACTTCACTACCCAACGGGGTGCTTTCACCACGCAAACTATCGAGAACATCAAGGCTTTGTCCATCTCTAATCGCATAATGCTTGTGGCCGACCTTGATGATGGCAAAAACACTCGCCACGAGGCACGCGCTAGTCAGGAGCACGCTGGGTTCAAGTATGTGGTCCTCACAGTCAAAGAAGTCGAAAACATGCTGTCACCCGCACTACTAGCCAAGGGCCTCAAAAAGCTATTCCGCAGCCGCGATTTCGACCCTCAAGCATTAACCCAGGCCGAGTATCGTGTGCGTTATCTAGGCAGTTACCTGCAAGAAAAATACAGCGGTTTTCCCGCCAGTTTCATTGCCGATAGTGGCACCATCGGCAGCAGCTATAAGCGCTCACTAGCCGAGGCCGTTGCCCCCAATCTGAAATGGGAGGAGATGAGTCCCGCCGCTCAGAAATTTACCGAAACCCTTTATCGGTTCATTATGGACCATAACCCCCGCCTAGGGTCGAATTAATAGTGGGTTATCCGTGCATACGAAATGTCGGTTGATATATAAGTTCCTTTCCTTACAGTATGGCACGTAAAGGTGGCCCCGCGAACCTAGCGGGGGTGGATTACCAGATTCTCTATACTGCCTGCCGGTTTGCCGAGGCCATCACCCAAGGCAATATCGTTGCCTTGCGGCCTGAAGCTCACCTGACCGACCTGCAGCCTGACCCTACTGGGCCGGTGTTGCCAACGGTCCCTGGGGCCCCTGCCATCGACGACCTCACCATAACCCATGAGGGCGGCGCTGCTACCGAGTACGTCAGCCTCAAGCAGCTAGCGGGGCAGGCCTACTGGAATGCTACCCAATTCATTAGCCGGGGGCTACTGGATAAGTTCTTTCAGCAGTATCAGAAAGACCCCGAAGCTTGGCTGATTCTGGTGAGCCAGTCCCCGCCCGACCCCGACTTGCGTGATTGCGTTGAGCGGGCGGGTCGCGCTAAGCCCGGCCAGCTTGCTACGCTCGAAAGCGGCCCGCTAGCCGTATACCAGAAGCTGGCTACCCACCTAAAGGAAAACTACCTGCCGGCGGCCACGACCGAAGCAGTGCTGCTTCATTTTTTCAGCCGGATAGTACTAGATATCTGGTCAGCTGAGCAAGGGCGGGAAATAATGCACCTGCGGCTTCAGCCCCACACCCAAGACGCCCCCGCGGCGGGCAGAATACTCTACGAGTACGCTATGCGGGCCGGCCGGGAGCAGCGGCGTATCACGCCCGACGATATTCGTCGTGAGCTAACTAGCAAAGGCCAGCCCCTGATTCTGCCACCCGCCGTTACCGATATCCAGCAGCAATTGGAGGATGTCAGCAAAGCCCTAGCTGCCGTGCCGGCCACTGTAGGGCATCTGCCCGGTCACCATCTTACCCGGCCTGAAGTCACCAGCCTAGTTGAGTGGGTGCTTGCGCCGCTGCCCCCGGCCAGGTCTGAGGAGGAGAAGGATGCCGCGAGGTGCCGAGTAGTTACCGGTGGGGCTGGCGCTGGCAAGACTGTCGTGTTGCGCGACGTGTACCAAGCCCTGCGGCAGCTGCAATTACCTGTGCTGGCACTGAAAGCTGACCGTATAAAAGGCATTTCACTCGGGGCCCTGCGGCGCGAAATAAAAGAAAACGGCCTCACCCATCCCATCAACCCGGCGCTTGCCGTGGCCGCTACCCCCGAGCGGCCGGCCGTGGTGCTCATCGACCAGCTCGATGCCCTGTCCATGTGCCTGGGTGCCGACCGGGGCATGCTCACCAGCTATACCGAGCTGCTTGGTGAGTTGCAGCGGGTAAGTCACATCCGGTTTATAATTTCCTGCCGCACCTTCGACCTGCAGCACGACCCGGAGCTGGCCCCTTTTCGAAAAGCAGAAAGAATAGAGGTTGGGGAGCTTAGCAAAGAGCAGGTAGATGAGGCGCTACAGGCCGCTGGCGTCGGCACGGCCGCCGGGCTATCTCCCGCCGTTATTAGGCTGCTCCAAACGCCGCTTCATCTGGCCATTTATTGCGCCCTCGACCCAGAAACCCGAACGGGCGAAGCTGCCACCAGTCTGCAGGGTCTGTACCATCAGCTGCTACACGACCACTTGCTCAGTCCACGGCGGCTGCCGACCAATATAGAAACTAACCGGGTCAAGTCCCTACTCTACGACCTGGCCGAGGCGATGAACAAAAAGCAGCAGCTCACGCTGCCCAGTATAAAGTGGAAGGAGCGAGACATAGAGGTCTGCCGGTTTCTGGAAACGCAAGGCATTCTCAGTAGCGTCGGTCCTGGCCAGCAACAGCTGACGTTCTTTCACCAAACCTTCTACGAATACTTATTTGCGCGGCAGTTCGTAACCCGAGAGCAGTCGCTGTCCAGCTTCGTGCTGGCTTCCGGGCAGGGGCTATTTCTCCGCCCCCTCATTCAGCAGGTGCTAATGTTTCAACGGGGCAATGACTTCGATGCCTATCTGCGCGATGTGCAAACATTGCTGACAGCCCCGGCCTGCCGCTTTCATATAAAGCTGCTCCTGGTACAGTACCTGGCTACCCAGCCCCGTCCCGAGCCAGCCGAGGTGCAGCTTGTCCAATCGCTGATACTGCCGCATGCTCGGTTAGCCTGGCCCTTTGTTGAATCAGTTAGCAGCCGCCCCTGGTTGGAACTGCTGGCCGCACCGGCTGTCTTCCCGCAGCTGAGTAGCGAAATGGAAGCCGCGCCCCCCGGTATGGTACCATCTTTACCCAATACGCTGATTTGGGTGATGGCCCGATTTGCTCCCGACCTACTGCTGCCAAAGCTCATCGAGTTTCCGACCGGCCCCCATCGCACCAGCTGGCTCATTAAGGCACTCGATGATGCCGGTGCAACTCCTGCTGCTGGCTTCACCGAATTATTCACGGAGGCCTACCAGGCAGAGCCCGACCAGCGCGGGCAGTTTATCTACTGGCGCATCCTCGCCGACCAGGCTGAAGCCCGGCCTTCGTGGGTAGCGCAGCTGCTGCTCGAAAAGCTGGCTGACCCACCAGTGGAAGACAGACAAGAGCAGCACCATGAGTACGCGCGTGCTCAAATAATCAAGCGCCTCTGGAAGAAAGACCCACAGCTTACCTTCTCAGTATGCAGTACGCTGCTACGAACTTGGATTCGCCGAGGCCACGGCTACCGCAACCCAGAACTGGCAGCCCATGTCTGGAACCGAGAGCGCTACCCTCTATTTCCGGCACCTTATGCCGTTGACCGGCTAGATATCGCCGACCGCCATACTGACCCAGGTACTACGCGCAAAGCGGTACTGCACTACTGCTGGAAGTATCTCGAAAATCCAGACAGTCTTACCCAACCAGGGTTTCAGCAACTGGTGGCCAAGTGGCTGCACAGCCGCACCAACCTGCTGGTGACTATGGCGCTGGCTGCGGCGGCGGCTAATCCGGCTGCTTTCACTACCCCGTTGCTTCGCCTATTCCTGAAACCCCGCTGGCTAACGAGTGCTGTGCACCAGGGCTATCTCGGCCACATTGGCTACTACACCTGCCTGCTATTGCCCGCAGTTTGGGATGCGGCAGCCAGTAACCAGCGCCAGCAGCTAGCTGATATTCTGGCCTCACCGGATATGCTGTCTGATGTCTATGCGTATCAAGACCGCCATAGCGAAAAAAAGCGGTTTCACAGCCGCTTCGGCCTCGATGCGCTTCGCTACCTACAACTACTCGGTACCGCGCGGCTAACAGAGTATAAGGCCTTATTTAAATACTTCGAAGAACTCACGCGCCGATGGGGTACTTTGCCTGCCATTCAGGAGCCGGATAAGGAAGTGAGGATAAGGTCGGGGGGACCTAGGAGGCCGTCCCAAAAATGGAATATTGATAAGGTTAGTCCGGCTAACTGGCTGCGTGCCTTGCGTAAGTACCGCAATAGAAAGGAGCCTGATTTCTTCTCCGAAGAGGCTACTTACGAAGGGTTGTGTGACCATCTCAATGAGCTCATCAAGGCGCAGCCTGCCAAGTGGGTCAGCTTGCTGGAGCATCTACTCAATCAGCAGGACGAGAGCCTGGCTATGCTACTGCCTCAGCTGTGTGATTCAGATGCTCCAGCAGCAGCTCCCCTAGTAGAGCTGGCATATAAGCAAAAGTTGCTGAATGATGAGGCCTACCGCCGCTTGCGTCGTAAGGTGGGCGATGCTACCGCCGACCCAGAACAGCCCGTTACAGAAGAGTTTTTGCAGCATGATTTAGAAACCGTTCGCAGCAACCTAAAAGCTGAAAGCACCATTCGGGACAGCAGCCGCGATGCGCAAAGCGTGCTGATTACGGCCGTCCTGAATACCCCAGGTGCCCGCGAGTTGTACAAGCTACTTAGTGAAAAGCTATCCGACGACCAAGTAACCCCAATAGTTGAACTATTGCGCGAAGTGGCCGCTGGCGGCAGCCAGACCGTGCGGGCGGCAGCAGTCGGACGAGTGGCTATGTTGCTGCGTACCACGCTTGCTGCTGGCAAAATTATCGACCTATTCCAAGACCTGACTGGCTCAGATTACGCGCTGCTGGCGGCCGGCCAATGGTCGCTGCAATACCTGATATGGCGGGATGAAGCAGCTATTCTTAGGCTGTTACAGGCCGGTCTGGCCGAGCCGATGGCTCACGAAACCATTACGTGTCTAGCCACGGTGCAGTGGGGACACGGCACTGCTGGCGCATTGGAACTACTCAAACAAATATGGGCCATCAATCCGGCCATGCGGGCTGTTTCTATGGAGCAGCTCAGAAATGGATATGCAGTATGGCGCAATAAAACTGTGCTTCAAGATGCCGTAACGCTGTTCTGCGCGGGCCCACTGGATAAAGACCTTATTTCTAGTATAGATTATCTGTTCTTAGACTTGCCGCCCGAAGCCCTGTTTGACTCCCGGCCAATGATTGACAGATACATAACAGTCTGTGCCCCTCATTTGGAATACCAGCACTGCCTGATTGATTTTTTGGGCCGCTGCGTCAGCTTACATCCGGCCGAATGTGTAGAGACGCTAGCGCTGTTTCATCACGAAACAGAAAAAGCTCCCAGCCATTACCGTTCTAAAAGCGGCCTGCTCGAAGTGCTGATAGAAGCCTATACTCGGCTTCCGCACCAAGATACGCAACATACAGCCGTACAGGCCGCCCTAGATTTATTTGACGAAATGCTGCAAAGCTCCGAGATACGTAACGACGAGTTGAAGAAAATCATGAACGAGGTTACGTATAATTAGTCGCCTTGCTTAGTTGAAATAAAAACGGCCTTCCCTGTCATCGGGAAGGCCGTTTTTGTTGGCATTATCTACATCATCCTATCAATTCAAAATGCGGCCAGTCGTGAAATGTCTCGTCCGCCGTCTGCCCATCCCCGTCCCAGTCGCCGCCCCACGCAATCCGCTTGTCCGCCGCCCGCATAAGTCTGGAGAAAAGTAGCAGCGCTGCGTTGTCCCACCTCACGGAGCCATCCACCTGCAGATGAGCTACGTCCAGCGCCCAACTGGGCTCGTGGTTATGATTACTCTGCCCGCCTCGTTTGTAGGTCACGATGCGCCCGGCCTCCGCCGCCGAGATGTCGGGCAGGCCCGCCGCCTTGCGTAGCCGGTAAATCCGGCACGGCGTTTCCCGCCCCTGGGCATACAGTGCTGCTTGCTCCGCCGCGCTACGATAGCCCTGCGTAACGATGGGTAGCCCCAGCAGCAGCAGCTTTCGGTCACCCATCCAGCGCGCCAGCGCCACCGAGTAGGCCTTCGCCAACTCCGGCCGCACCTGAGCCAGCCGCGCCGCCTGCGTAGCCGCCTGGGCCTTACTGAGCGCCACCATCACCCGCAGCCGGAACAGCTGAACCATTCGGCACCACCGCCGCCGAGATAACGGGCACCACGTCAGCCGGCACCTTAACCACCGCTTCTGGCTTCTGCAGCGCCTTCCGAATGGTGGCCCAGATAGTCACCAGCGCTACCAGCACCTGAATTATCAAATGCCCATACAGCTCAATCTGCCCAGGGTCTGGCGGCGTGAGACTGTTGCTGAGTACTTGCCCAAAAAGGGCCGTACCAATAATTTGGCCGATATGCCCAGCTTTTGTGCTGCTAAATAACATAGTATGTTGCATAAAAAAGGGTTTTACTTTTTTATGTAAAGTTATACGCCCAATTCAGAAGTTTGTGTATAACATCTACGATATAAAATTTAGTTAGAAATATAATTTTTTATGTAGATGGGCGCTCCCTTTAGGCCGGGCTATCCAGGGCTCCGCTCCGCTACGGTGCTGCGCACAGCTCCCTTTGGTCGCTCCCTTCCTATCCCTAGCGCACTACAGCAGCAACTCGTGATTCGGAGGCAGTGCCGCCCGCCCCTCGGGACGCGCCGCCCGGCCCTCGCTTCGGTAGCTACCAGCCTTGGCGCAAGCCTGCCGCACCCGCCCGCCTCCCGTTGGTCGGCCAGCTCACCAGCCGCCCAAGTTGCAAACAGCCCTAACGGCGGGCCTGATGCGGCTTAGTGCGGCAACAGCGGCTAAGTGCTTCATCAGTAGCCGCGGCCCGAATCAGGCGCGCTTCGCGCAGTATCTAGCGGGGGCGGCCCCCCGCACCCCCTGTATCATGCTCAGCCTTCGGCCAGCATCTTCCTCGGCTAACGCCTCATAAGGTCCGCTTCGCGGAGAGTCTATTGGGGGCCTCAGCCCGTCCCCCAAACCCCTAGGGCGAGGCATGGAGAGGGGCAAGTCGGCCGCATCCGCCAGGGGCCACCACCGCCAGCCCCGGCGCGGCCGGCCTACAGCCCGAGCCCGCCCGGTACTGGCACCGCGCTGGGCGCTAGGTGGGCTAGCCACTCGCAGCGCCGGCCCAGTCTGGCAGCGGCGCGGGCAGCACTCAGCGTGCCCTTGCTCACCCCGTCCCATACCACCAGCACCAGGCCCGCCCGGTGCACTATCTCGGCGTTGCGCACATGGGGGGCGCCGGCCCCGTGGGCGGCATAGTCGGGCTGCAGTTCCACCAGCGGCACCCGGTTGCGCCTGGCCCAGCTGGCCGCCAGCGTGTCTACCCCAGCGGCGCCACCGCTCACCACTTGGCCTATCTCGCCAGCCACCAGCAGGGCATCCAGCCGGGCTAACAGGGCCGGGCAGCTCGTCATGCTTCGGCTCCCTACTACTCCTACGGCCCACACGCTCCGCACCACGCAGGCGGTAGCTTCGTTTTGTACATTTTACATATTCTAAGTTACTAACTTTTTTCTGCATTTCCTACGTATTTTTGTTACTTATTTTAGTAGTATTTCTTACTTTATTACGTATATTTGTAATGTAGTCGGGGAGAGGCCCCGGCGCTAGCGCGTGTAGTGCAGCTGGGCCCGGCCAGCACCGCGCGCGCATTCCATCGGCTAGCACTTACAGCCCATGCTTACCATCACTTGCCCCCGTGTTGCCCACGCACTTGCCGCTGGCCGCCTCCGCTCCCAGCGCCGGGCCGCCTGGGGCTCCTTCCGCCAGCGCACTATCGACCGCCGCTATTGTGGGCTTCCCAGCATCAGCGGTCCCTTCTGGTTCGCCACCGCTTGCCGGCTTGCCGGTGGCCTGCCTTCGTCGCACGTGTGGACTCCTTGCGGGGCCACCGCGCCGGCCGCCAGCGCCGCAGTTTGCCGCTTCTGCAATTCGGCCATCAACGAGGCCACCAGCCGTTGCGCCTGCTATGCGTAGCCAGGCCACCCCGCAGGCCGCGTCCGCTCAGGGTGCGGCCCCCACGGCCACCGAGCAGCGCGCCCGCCTGCTAGCCCTCCTCGACCAGTGCCAAGCCCGCGACCAGGCTGCCCCGCGCCACAATTGCTACCTGGCCCCGGCCAGCACTAGCCCCCTTGACGAGCCAGCCACCGACCCCGCCCGCTGGCAGGGCTTCATCTAGCTCACGTCATGGCCCAGCACACCGCCCGCCGCATCAAGGTAGCCCCCCACTTCGCCGCCCGCCGCTACGACACCCGCATCACCAGCAAGCTGCTGCTACAGGGCGCTTGGCTCGAAGCCGCTGGCTTCGCCCCCGGTGCAGTCGCCGCCATCGAGGTGCAGGCCGGCCGCCTCATCATCACCGCCGCCCCAGTCCAGAACTGAAAGTCAGCGAAGCTAAGCCACCCGGCCCGCGCCCTATCGGCGCGGGCCACTAAGCCCCGCCCCATGATTGCCCGCATTAGCCCCAGTGCCCACGCGCTAGCCGCCGCTTGCTTTCCCGTCCCCGGTTGCACCGTGGGCGGCTACGCCACCCGCACCGGCTACAAGCTTTTCATCAACCCCCCGCAGCCCTACGCTGGCCCCTCCGTGTACTGCGGCCACGGCGCCACCTGCTACGAAGCCCTGGCCGCCGCTGTGCAGCTCTTCCACGGCAGCGCCCATGCCTACCCTGATGCCCAGCCGCTAGCCGCCGTGGGCAGCTACGACGGAGCCACCAGTCGCCCCGATTCTTTCTAGCCACCCAGAGGCCAGCCCCAGCGCCGGCCCCGCTTTTCCTACCCCCATGCCCAAAACAGCTACCACCTACCAGCCCCATCTACTCGACCCGCACAGTGCCGAGCCACAGCTCATTAACCCCGCTAACGGCAAAAGCTTCAAGCTGGCCGAGTTATACCGCCTACTCGACTGCCGGACCGTCGATGTGGTGCGCCTCACCGATGAGCTGATTCTCATCATCGACGACGAAGGCAAGTTCCGCAACCCCGCCTACCTCAACCTGCTGGCTACCTACCTCTGGTACCAGCACCAGCCCGAAGCGCGGGGAGTCGATTCCATTGTGGGCAGGGCCATCCTCTGCCACGACAAGCAATTCAAATAACCAACAAACGGCAACGGGGCCGGCCGACAACTGGCCCCACTTTTTTCATTCCCCAGCCCTCGCCTCCTATGGCAGCCAAGCAAACCACCCCCAACGCCCCCGCCGCAGCCGATGCGGCCGCCGCAGTTACTCCCAGCCGCGCCTACCTCACCGCCTCGGTAGATGAGGCCACCGGCGAGCTAGTAGAATCCAGCCGCTTCAAATACTTGCCCGGCCACCCCCGCCAGATTCGCGCCGACCTTAAAGCCGGTGTATTCAACCTGAACGGACAAGAGGTGCTGGGCAAGTCGCTCACCTTCATTCCCGTTGCCCTGCGCATCTTCTCCGACAACATCCTGAGCATGGGCCGCAAAGTGTGAGCCGAGCTGTTTTTCATCGACAAGTCGGGGGCCGTGTGCGCGGTGCTCTTCCACGGCTACAGCGTCGAGAACCTGCAAAAGCTCAACGCCAGCTTGTTCTACGACAACCTGAAGCTGACTGACGTGGAGCTGACCGTTACCCCCGTCAAGAAGCAGACCGAGAAGGACGGCAAGCCCGCCACCTACTTCATTGCCGAGTTCAGCTACCAGCCCGCCGACCCGGCCGAGGTGCAGGCCCGCCAGGAGTTTGCCGAAGACTTTGACCTCTACCGCGAGGAAACGCTGACGGGCATGGCCGATATGCGCCTAGTGAACGGCTACCGCATCCCCGAGGGCTACCAACTCCCTGAGCAGCGGGCCGCCAAGCAGCTCACCACCGCCACCGAAGCCGCCACAGTTACCGCCTAATCTACCGGCCTCCGACCCGCCAGCAGGGGAGGGGGCCACCTTTTACCGCCCTATGCTCCAGCTCCCCGAACTCCGCCAGGAGCAGCCCGCCCGCGACGAGGCCGAGGCTGCCTGCCTCACCCAGCTGGCCCAGCTCATAGCCACCACCGCCCCGCTACGCGACCTGCGCGACCTGGCCCCCGCCGTGCGCCAGCTCTTTCCCGAGCCGGCCTACGCAGTAGGCTGCGGCGGCTCCCACATCTGGCTGCACCGCACCGACGACCCTCACCGCCTGGCCTATATCCTAGACCGCTACCAGTAGCTGCTAATTGATGACTGTTAATTGCTAATTGAAATAATGTTTACCAACCTCACCCACTACCCCAGCTTGACTCAGGAGCAGCACCGCGCCCTGCCCTTCATCTCCAATACCGACCTCAGCCGCTTGGCCGATGAGCTACTAGGCCGCCCCCGCCACGCCAGCAACCTAGCTGCGCTGGCCTTCGGGAGCTACTTCCACAGCGCCACCCTGGAGCCCCACCTGTTCACGCCCGCCAACCCGGCCGACGCCGCCGACGAGCAGACCCGCCGCCAAGCTGCGCAACTGGCCGCCGCCATCCGCCGCCGGCGCTACCCGCGCCACGTGCTCTACCACGGCCAGCCCGAGCAGAGCTACACGGCCACCCACGAGGCTACCGGCCTCACTGTTAAGGTGCGTCCTGACCTCATTATCGACAGCCCTGCCGGCCGCCGCCGCACGCTGGTCGACTTCAAAACCACTAGCTGCCGCGACCTGCCCCAGTTCTTGGCCACGGTGGAGCAGTACGGCTACGACCGTCAGCAGGCCTTTTATGCCGACGTGCTGCAAGCCCACCGCGTGCTGCTCATCGCCGTGCAGAAGCGCTCGCTCAAAGGCCAGCCGCCCGCCGTATGGGTGCATAAGTTGACAGCTGAGCAGTTGGCCACTGGCCGCAAAAAATACCAGCGCCTGCTTCGTGCACATGTCGAGCACCACACTCTACCGTGAATTATCATTCTTCAACTAGCAAAATAGAGCCCCGACTTACCATAGTGTAGGCCGGGGCTTTTGCTTGCCCGAAAGCTTCATAATTCTACTCCCAATCGTCCATGATATCATTAAGAGTACGTCTCCCTTCCTTTACAGCGGCTACTGGCTGCTCTATGATACGCTTACTTATGATTTCTTTCACGATAAAAGATAATTCATTTTCTGCATTGCTCGCAGAATATTGTTTTAGCTTTTCATCATACTTCACCCGTGCATTGTTAAGGATGTGTACACCTATTGTTTGAATCTCTAGCTTCCAACCAAAAAAACAAAAGCTCCACGTTTCTAATCGCTCTAAAGCAATTGCTCCCATGTAGTCTGGAGATGCAAAAGTATTCTTCCACTCTCTACCCTCTTCGCTATCATCAATATTGAAATTGATAAGCGGCCGCCAAGGTGATTTGCCACGTTCTAGTCTCAGAATTCTAGCTAACAAAGTGACATCTTCCCATTCAGACTTAGTTAGTTCAAAATTTTTGAATATTATAGAAAACGCTCGCTCTATCTGACGGATATTTTCAACAGTTATCTTCAGTTCTTCGCTATCACGAACAATTGCAACTACTGCATCTCGCCCTTGTTGCTCATAAACTAATTTGCCGTTTTCTATACATCTAAATCCTAGGCCTAGACCTAGACAACGCAGTAGCTCACTATCTTGGTCAAGCGCTTGCGCAGATGTATAAAGACCGTTTCTGGCCCCTACAGTTATATTAGCATTAAACCCCTCGCCCACTTTTAAATCGCTGCGGAGTAGAGTAACCCTTACCGTGTTGAAATTAGTTTTAGCTACAATTTTTATCTGCTCCTTACTTCCATATAGTCGGATGCTTACATCCGAAAAGTAAGTACCATCTGAGAAGAATATATCTACTGATTTATCTAGAGAGGCAGTAGGTACTATTAGAATCTCAACGATATCTTGTGGCATTCGCAATCCTTCTACTCGAACGATAGCGTTGAATTCGTCGGTTGCTGATAACCGAACTGGTTCTAGCGTTTCGCCATTGATAGCTTTTTTCAAACCTTCGCTACCAGGGCTAGTATCCTTAATACTGAATGAAATTTCATGCTGGGTGACGCCTTCCTTCTTCGATAAGTGAATGGTGTCTAATCCTTGACTATTATCCTGATAGCCGACGTTCATTCCTAATCTGTCAAGAAACTGACTTGCTTTATCCTGCGACACCAAGCCTTTTTTCAAATTAGGTAGTACACTTTCCTTCAATTCCGATATTAATTCATCAACCAATGCCTCGCCGGTGGAATCGATATAAGTGAGATTATTTCTCTCCATCCACTTACGGTTCAACTCAGTCTGGTTGGGTGCAATGAAGAAAGCCTCGCGCATTTGGTTACCCAATTGCTCGCGTACCCACTCATACAACTCCTTTACATTTGGGTCTTCTAAACTGTAGCCAACGAAGACTATATGCCGCTTCGCCATCAATGCCTCTAAGGCTGTCCAAAGCATGTTATCATTCTTGCGGAAGAAGCCTCTGAAATCCTTATCCGCTATCACGATACTATCTGGGTCTTGCAAGTCGCCGTGAACTTTATACAAAGTGACTTGATTTGGCTCACCCAGCGGGATGTTCTTACCATGCGTGACCTTGTGCAATCGATGCCCGTAGGCCAGCTCAAAAAGGCTGTCGTAATTAGTTGTAACTATCTGGTCAATGAACGGTATAGTTGCCAGATTCTGATGCGTTTCCAACGATTTTGGAGCCGCCGAGAATACCCGCAGCAATTCACGGTTCAACTCATTACGCCGCTCATTGTGCAGAGTAATATAATGCTCAACATAACGCGGTAGCGGGTCGTGAGGGTCAAGCATTAATCGTTGCGAAGGTGTTAAGCTCTCATGCAGGATTTGTCTCAGTCCCCAACCAGAGGGATAACCCGCATACAGTGAGAAGCCCGACCCAGCCCAAAGCAGAACCTCGTTCCGCATTACCGCCCGAAATAAAGTTTCTTTTTCGATGCTCATAACCTAGCTGGACGAGGCGCAAATGGTTTGTGAAACGCTTCCATACCAAGCCGCAAAATACATGAAAACGGTAAGGCGTGCCCTCATCTGTCAACCTAAATCCGCTTACGTTTCTTGCGCTGCTCAGCCACTTCCCCCAGCTGGCTCCAGCCACTCACTATCGCATCCATTGCCTCGCCCGTTAGTACGATAACTGAGTAGCGTACCCGGTCACGTAGGATGTAGTCGCTGGCGCAATCAATATAGCCCTCTTGATGTCGCAACTCTTCGGCCTCGCCTGGCTTCAATGCCAGTGAGATGTGAATGTAGCAGTTGCCATCGGGCAGTCGGGCCACCACGATGCGCCGGTTGTGCAGTCGCCGCACGACCCCTGTCCTAATAATAGGGTAGTCAGGTTGGGCCCCCGGCAGGTGGGCCGGCGGTATTGGAAAAGCCATAAGAAAAAGAAAAAGTAGTTACTTAACAATCAGCAAGTCCTCCAGCCGGGTTGTGTAGGCCGGCGTGCGCCACGCCGCCTGCCCCTGCCACGGCACCGTCCCGCCGCCCTTCGGGCCCAGCGCCGCCGCCAGCTGCACCGTCCCGCGCCCAAACTGCTTATTGAGCCCATCCAGCGCCGTCATTAGCTGCGCCCCGCGCCCGGGTGCCCTAGGGGCCGCCACCGGTGGCGCAGCCTCAAACAGCCCCAGCTGCTGCCCGCCCGGCGGCTCCAGTCCCGCCAATACCACGCCCGCCTTCACGTAGGTAGCCCCCGGCTCCCACAGCCGTGCCAGCAGTTGCCCGGCCCGTGCCGTCAGCTCCCGCGTATCGCTCGTGGGCACGGGCAGTGTCAGCACCGCCGAGCGCGAATGCCCACCCACGGCGGCGTCCGGCCCAAAGCGGTTTTTGCCGATATACACCGTCAGCACGTGCGCCAGCTCACCTTGCCGCCGCAGCTTCTCCGCCGCCCGCGCCACAAACGAGGCCACCGCTCCTTGCACCAGTTCGCGCTCGCGCAGCGGGCGCCCAAACGAGCGCGAGCAGCTGATGCTCTGCCGGCTCAGCGTTCCGTCCTCGCTCGGGTGCAAGCCGGCGCAGGGATACCCCTGTAGCTCGCGCACCAAGCGCGCGCCCACCACGCCCCCCAGCATCTTGCGGGCCCAGGCCTCGCTCACCTTCGCCAAGTCAGCTGCCGAGTCGATGCCGGCGGCCGTCAGCTTCTGCGCGTACTGGCGCCCCACGCCCCACACGTCGCCCACGGCTACTTGCCCTAGCGCCCACGCCCGCCGCTCGACCGAATCTAGGTACAGCACGCCTCCTAAGTCCGGGCTTTTCTTTGCCACGCGGTTAGCCAGCTTGGCCAGCGTCTTCGTGGGCGCTATCCCCAGGCAAGTCGGAATGCCGGTGCGCGCCTTCACGTTGGCGCACACGGTATGGGCAAACTTTTCCAGCCCGCCGCCTAGGTAGGGATTCATATAAGTGTCCAGTCCGGCCAGGTCTAGAAAGGCCTCGTCAATGGAGTAGATTTCTACCCCGGGGGTGACTTGACCCAGATACCACATCACGCGTCGACTCATATCGCCATAGAGCGCGTAGTTCGAGCTGAACACCTGCACCTGGTGCTGGCGTACTAAGTCCTTCACCTTAAAATAAGGCGCCCCCATTGCCAGGCCTAAAGCTTTTGCCTCGGCCGAGCGCGAGATAATGCAGCCGTCGTTGTTGCTGAGCACCACCACGGGCCGGCCATTCAGGCGGGGCTGAAAGACCCGCTCGCAGCTCACGTAAAAATTGTTGCAGTCCAGCAGGCCAAACATGGGCTAGTCGCGGCTCAGCAGCAGCGCGTTTAGCTTGCCCGGTATCAGCTCGTGCACCACGTGCGTCACCACGCCCCAAATGTGAATCTCCTCGCCCGTGCGGATGCGGTAGGCCTCGAAGGCCGGGTTGGCCGGCACCAGCCACCAGTCCGCGCCCCGGCGCTCCAGGCGCTTCACCGTGCAGTCGCCCTCCACCACCGCCACCACAATGTGGCCGTGGTCGGCCTCCAGGTGCTTGTCCACGGCCAGCAGGTCGCCGGCGTGAATCTCGGCCCCGGCCATGCTCTCGCCCGTCACGCGCACCAGATACGTGGCATCCGGGTGGCGAAACAGCAATTGGTTCAGGTCAAACAGCGCCTCGATGTGGTCATCGGCCGGGGAGGGGAAGCCGGCCGGCACGAGGCAGGCAAAGACGGGCAGGTAGGCGGGCAATACCGCATCCGGGACGGGTACGAGAACGACGTCGTGCATAGGGTAGCGGGGAAAGCTGGGCCCTAAAGTAAACGACTACTAACCAGATTAGTTTAATTATAGGCGAGTTGATATACTTACATTTGTCTGGTTGTCAGGGTAAATATTTTTACAATACCTCTTTAATTAGCTAGCTGCTACCATTCTATTTTATCCGTTGCATCTGCCCCGACAGTATATAGCCATCAATGCTGGCTTGGTACCAGTACGTATTCCCCTCAACTGCTGTGATGTGCACGTGGATTATCTTCGGCTGCATTAGAGCAGCGTATTTATCTGTAGACGTACGCTGCCTCAATTCATACCCGTCCTTCGTCCAGGTAAGGCCGTATACAATCCGTAGTCCTTGGTCAGCTTTGTTCTCGACCTGGGTAGTATCGGTGCGCACGACTAGTGTCTTGGCTAAGTCCGGGTCCCCGTAGCGGAACTGCCCCACATGAAAGCGGGCTAGCTCTGCCGCTGTTGGGGTAGTAGTGGGTAGGTGCGTAAGCGTCCAAGAGGCTAGAAAGCGCTGCTTTTGCGCCTCCTCAGTTGGCGTAGCTGGCTGACGAGATAGCCATTGTGCCAGGTAGACTAGTGGGCCTGCGCGTAGCACCCACATGGTACCATCCGTCGGTTTGCCAGACACTGCATTCAGCACGCGGAAATCTACTGTCAGACCTTCCAGCTTACCTACCCGAAAAGAGGCTTGATGTACCCCTTTGGCTTTATAATCGGTCAGTAAGCGCTGCACAAACCCTGTATAGAAGATGTCTAAGTCAGCCGCTTGCTCCGCGGCACCTAGTTCTCTGCGCACGATGACCAGGTGGGCAGTTGAAGTCTGCGCTACGTAGCCCTGCGTTTGCTGGGTTGCCGGCTTAGGCGAGCTAACTTGGCGAGGCGGCGCAGGCAACTGCATCGCCAGTTGCGTATCGAGTTGGAAAGGTACCCATCTGGCTGTTGGTTGCTGCGCAAAGGCCGCTAATGGGGCGGTGGCTAAGCCAAGCGTGAGCCCTCCTGCTACCGCAAGAACGGATGAAGACCAGAAGCGAACCATTAAAATAGTGGCCTGAAAACGTGAGCTACAAATCTACACTCCTCCCTTTCTTGCCAATGATTCGGTGTCTTCTTGTACCTGTTCTACTCCTGCTCTTGCCTGGGCCAGCTGCTGCCCAACGCCCAGTGCCGACCACTAGCGAACCAGCAGCCTTTTGGCCAACTACTGCCTATGGTATCTATAACTTTTCTGGTCCCACCGCGCACCCTTCCGCCTCCGCTTTCCAGCAAGCGAAGTTCGTGCGCGCTTGGCTGAAGCAGACGTGTGGCCCCGCCTGGAGCGAGCTATCGACGGTCGCCGACTCGTCGCAATGGTATCAGGGGCACCTGCGAGGGGTGCGGCCCGGCGTCGTATTAGCTTTCTTCTTATCCCTAAAGCAGGAGCCCACCGGCTGGCAGTACACCCTCTCGGTTGCTTTAGTGAGTTCTCCCGCTACCGTTGGCACTGGCCCTTGGCAAGCGTTTTCTACTGTGCTTTTCAATGTTGATTTCCTGCCCGACATGCGCAGCTTCCAACGACAGCTACAACGGGCACTTCCCAATTTATAATTCTCCCGCTAGTAGGAGGGGAGTAGAAGCAGGAAGGCAGCGCGCCGTGTCCCTCCTGGCTCTCCACCGTGAGCGCCCCCTCGGTGGCCCTGAGTGATGATTTTGTAGCTGAGTGAGGCGGTAGCGTTGGCCTGTACAATGTGCGTATTCAAACGGGCGCAACGCTGCTGAATAAAGCAGTGGTGATTTACTAAAGCAAGGCATGCGCTTAGGGCAAGCAAGCCTGGCAGCGGGAGATGGTCGGCTTAGCTACGGCTTTATAATCATGGAGTTAAAGTAGCGGCGGCGCAGCGCTGTCTCATCGGTAGTGTCTGCGCTCAGTGGCATAAAGCCGAGTATGTAGCTAGTCCGGTTCACTAATACGCATCGGTTATAGAGCACCTTTGCCGGACTCGCATCGCGTGGCACAGTGCGAAATGTAATATCAATTCCGTCCCCGGCCGGCGTTGCAAACGTGCTGCGCTGCACTAGCGTGTGGCCTTGGTTGGTAACTAGGCCAGCCACTATGCCGTCGTAAAATTTAGTGCGCTCGGCCGGGTTCACATCGGCCGAGGGGGTGCTCATGAGTTGGTAGAGTGCGCCAGTAGTGCGGGCCATGAGCAAGCGCGTGCCGGCCTGCATAGCCCCGGCCAGGCCCTGCTTCGCTAAGTCTAGCTCTGTTGGCGGCGTGGGCAGTTCCACCGTGAGGTGCTTATCCAGCGTAAAGAATTGCCAGTCCAGCAGTCTGAAGGCTAATAGGGGCAGTAGTAAGGCAAGGCGGTAAAGGTGTTTCATGAGCCTAAGCTAGGCGACAGTAACGCTACCCGCATCACCAGCTCCAGGTCTTTGTTCGGCAGCAGCTCCGATGACCACAAAAAAGCCGGCTCCCGTTACGGGAGCCGGCTTTTTTGTGCCTCAACTCGAAAGGCTAGGGGAGCGAGTTGCCAAACGCAAACTCGTGGTACCCCAGCGCCCCGCTCGGCGCCACTGCCAGTAGTTCTAGCGTGTCTTCCATGTTAAGGCCGTAGGGCGTGTTCAGCAGCGCATCCACTGGTAGGTCTACTACCTGCCCGAGGGGTACCCCTTTCACCCATACCGAGGCCTGGCACGTCGTGCTGTTGCGGTCCGGAAAAGCCAGCAGCACGTTGGCCGTGGTATCGCTCGCCTGGCTCGACGACAAGGCGCACCGCACGAAGAAGTTGCTTGCGCTGTCGTCAATGCCGCTGCTCAGCTGCGTTACCTTCAGCCCTGGCCCAGCGCCCGTGAGCACCGCCCCCGGCAGCTCAAAGCCCGGCGTGGCCACGTCCAAAATGTAGCTGCTGTCCGCTACCAGCTGCGTAAGCGAATTAAAGGCGTTAGTTGGCTTAAATACCGTGTAGCCCGTCCCGGCCCCGTTAAAGCCGTAGATAGCCCGCACCTTGTTCTTCCACGCCGCCGAGGCCAGGGCTAGCGTTGCCCCATTAAACAGAATGCCCACCAAGGGCTTATTAATTAAGCTCATAAAAAGAGAATTAAGTAGTTAGTAAATCGTTGGGGTCGAGGTAGCCGAGCAAGCAGTAGCCCATTGGCCACCTAGGTAGGGGCCAGGCCGCGCCCACCTCAAAAGCCTCGTGCAAGTCGGCCGGCCCTCGGTCCATTGGCGCCTGTACCACGGCCACGAGCCAGTGCGCTAGCGCTACCTGGGCCCGCGCTCCGCCCAGCCCCACCAGTGGCTGCACGGCCGTAATGCGGAGCTGCTCGGCTGTGTTAGGCTGCGTCAACGTCTTCTCCACGCTGCTCATCATACTAGGAGGGTATCTTAAAAAAAGGCCGGCCCCGGCATCATTACCAGGGCCGGCCCATTCATTGCCAAGGCGCGAGGCCTAGAAGTTCACCGTTGCCGCAAACGCGCCCGTGCGAGTCACGCCGGCGTGGGTAAAGCTGAACGGCTTGCCCAGGTAGCGGTCGAGGTACGCCACCGAGGCTACCTGCGCCCCACCCACGTAGATGTCCATGTTAGCCGGCGCCGAGCCGCCCGTGGCCAATTCATTGAAGGCGAAGTCGTTCCCGGCCGAGGCGGCAAGCGTTACCCCCGCGCCCGCGCCGTTCGGGCCAGCCAGGTGCGTCCCGAAGTTGCCGCCCGCGCCCCCGCCAGGTAGCGGGCTGGCGCTCACGTACTCCACCGCCAGTGGGTTGCTGGCGTTGTTGTTGAGCGGATAGTATTTGCCGTTAATCTGCTGGTAGTAATTCATGCCCAGCACGCCAATCACCAGCTCATCTGCCGTTGGGGCCGCCGGCAGCGTGGCCACCTGGCTCACGTTGGCTTGTGCCGCGCCCGTTAGCGGCAGAATACCCAATGGCGCCGCCACGGTAGCCGAGCGGTAGGTTTTAGCCCCGAAGTTCACCGAGGCCACCCCAAACAGGATTTCAAAGTGCGTGGCCCCGGCCGGCGCTGCAATATCCACCGTTGGGTTCAGGCTCGGAATATCCAGCGTCACCGTCGCTCCATCGGGCGTCACGGTATAGGGCGAGTACAGCGACTGCCCCAGGCCCGCGCCTTGGTTGAAGTTGAAGCCCACCAACTGTGCAGCATTCGCCGCCACTACCGTCCGCATCCCCCGGTCGCTCGCGTAGTCTAGATTGATAATACTCTTCATTGCCTTCGCCAGCCGCGACACCATCAGCCGGTCGCTGGCCGACTGAATCTGCGTGCGCAAGGCGTCGCGCACCAGCTTGCCGGCCGAAGCCGCCGCCCCAAACTCGCTCGCGTTCTCCCGCACGCGCACCATGCTGGCCGAGCTGTTGAAGGTCGATTTATTGGAAGCCGGCTTCTGCCGGACACTTCCGTCTTTGGCGAACACCAGGCCCCCAACGGTACCCTTGATGCCCAAAATACCCGTTTGCTGGGCCATAATTAAAATAGATAAGAGATAAAAAAATAAGCCTAGCTGCTTTTCGCTAACGGCCTTCGCTACCAGGAGCAGCATCCCAGGTAGCGCCGTTTCATTGCTGCATTGAGTCCCCGCTGTACACTGCTTAAAAACTTCATGGGGCAAACCTATTCTGTGGCGTTGCCCGTTGTATATTCGTCTAGCCAACTATACCCCGAAGTAACCCGTTTTCATGCCTCAGGTCGTTATCTATCCTAAGGAAGCCGCCGCGCTTACCGGCAACAGCTACGAAGCCGGCAAGCGTCTCCTGCAGCGGGTGCGCAAGCACTTCGGCAAGTCGGCCACCTCTTATGTGTCGATAGTCGAGTTTTGCAGCTATACCGGCCTGCCCGAGCCGGTCGTAAGTGCCGCCCTGCTCCAAGCTGCCTAGCGGTCTCTTACCTATCCTTCGCTCGTAGCTCCCCCGACTCTTCCCCGTAGCTGACCTGAGTCAATCGTTACCCGATGACCCCGCCCGCCGCAACGGGGTAGGGCAGGCCTACGCCGCGCCCGGTACCACCGCGCACACCGCGTCGGGCATCGCCACTGGCCCCGCCGCCGGCCCATCCCAGGCCGCCCGCAGCGCCTGGTGCTGAAAATCCTCGACCACCTTCGCGTAAATCATGGTAGTGGTAATAGCCGAGTGGCCCATCACGCGCTGCAGCACCGCCACCGGCACTCCGCGCAGTAAGCTTTGTACCGCAAACGAGTGCCTGGCCGCGTGCATCGTCAGCAGTTCCCAGGCCGGTACTGCCTGCTTTACCAGTTGGCCCCCCCGCACTTCGCTGGTTTCCACCAAGCGAGTAAGCCCCGCCAGGCGCCCAATCCGCTTTAAATAACGATTCATCACCTGATTCGCTAACACTGGCAGTAATCGTGCTCCAGGCCCACTTCGCTCAGCACATGCGTATTTATCCAGAAGAGTAGAGGCCGCCGAGGTCAGAAATATGCTCACCGAAGTACGGGTCTTCGTCTGCACCAGCCGCAGCACGCGCCCCGAGCCATCCGGCAGCGGCTCCACGTTGCCGCCGTGCAACTGCAGTACGTCCGAGTAGCGCAGTCCCGTGTAGCAGCAAAACAAGAACACGTCCCGCACCTGAGTCAGCGATGCCGGCAGCAGCGCCAGACGCAGTTGGTCCAGCTCAGTTGCCCGCAGGTATAGCTTCTCCGTCTCCACCCACGCCACCCGTAGCTTACTCGGCTCTATCGCCAGTACCTGCCCCCGCTCTTCGCGCAGGTAGCGAAACAGTCGGCACATGTCCTTGCCAGCCGTGTAGCGCGTATTTGGTGCCAGCCCCCGCACGTCCCGCAAATACGTCAGCAGGGCATCGTGCTGCGTCAAGTCATACGTGCTCACCAGCAGCCGCACCCCCGCCCGCGCCTCAAAGTCCCGCAGCCAGTTAGCCGTCACCAGATAATGCTTCAGGGTGTAGAGCATAATACCTCGTGCCCGCTGCACCTCCCGAAAAGCCAGCAATTCCTCCACCACGGACAGCGGCGCGGCTGGCGTGGCTTCCGTCACCGGACGCAGCGCGGCTCGCAGGCCCGCCACGGTGGGCGTTTCGCCCGCTGCCCGCACCCCGCGCCACCAACTCAGTACATCAGCCGCTAGGCGGGCCAGCAGAAGGTTGGCCTCTTCGGCCAGCGGGTAGGAGCGCCGGAATTGCTGCCGGTCAGCGTTCCAGTCCGCTGCCTTGCATTTCTCGCCGGTTGTGCACTTCAGGCGAGCGCCGTCGAAATACACGAGCAGATACACGGGGCACCGGCCCGCTTTGTCTTGTTTGTCGGTGCGAAGCACGAATTGGGTCACCATACCTTGTAGGGGGCGTAGAGGGGGGCGCGTGTCCCACCCTGAAGTGAAAGATTCGCACCCAGGAGACCCGAAACCCCTAGACGCAAAAAACCCGGAAACCTGCTTTCACGACGTGAGAAGCAAGATTCCGGGCCTTGACACCCTACAAGAAGGAGCCCCCAGTCGGACTCGAACCAACGACCCTCTGATTACAAGTCAGAAGCTCTACCAACTGAGCTATGGAGGCTTAATCGTGGGGCAAAAGTACGCACGCCGGACCCAGGCGCCAAACAAAAGTCACTAAAAAAGCGAGTACCCTAAGTGCTCGCTTTTTTAGTGCTTGAGACTGAGCTACTAGCTGCGCAGCTGTTTGAGTTGCTTTTTGAGCTTGGCCACGCGGGCGTTGGTCTCGCTCATGCGGCCCTGGTACTCCTGGCGCAACTGGTCGGCATTCTTAGAGCGGCCAAAGAAGTCCAAGTTGGTTTGCAGCGTCGCCACATCGTTCTCCAGTTCCTGAATCTCGCGGCGCAGGCTGGTTTCCTTGCGCGTAAATGCCTGTTGGGCCTGTGGGCGTGCCTTGAGGCGGGCTATTTCCAATTGGAAAAGCAAGTCCTCGCGCTCGGTTGGCGTGATGCCAGCCGTTTGGTCGAGGTACTTACCCATGAGCGTAAGGAACTGCTCCTCGCCCCGGTCGGAAGTGCCTGCGCCGGGCTGGTCGCCGGTGGCATCAAGCGTTTGCCAGTCAGCCGCCAAAGCCCGGAAGCCTTCTAGGCTACCCGGCTCGGAAGGCGACAATGCCGCTACCTGCTGCGCTATCTTGTCTAAGCGGGCTACCTGCTCGGCGCTGGCGGCCGATTGGCGCTCCTCGCGCTGGCGGGTTTCGTGCTTGGGGCGGTCAAATACACCGTCGCAGGCGGCCCGGAAGCGCTTCCAGATTTTGTCGGCCTGCTTTTCGGGCACCCGGCCAATATCCTTCCACTCCTTCTGCACCCGCACTATCACGCTGCGCGCTTCCTCAAAGTCGGGGTTTTGCTGCGCAGCTTCAGCCTGCTCAATGAGCGCGTACTTAGCTTGCAGGTTGGTATTCTTTTCCGAGTCGAGGCTCTTGAAGAAGTCGTTTTTGTGGTTGAAGAACGACTTGTAGGCGTTCCAGTACTGCTTATTGAGCTGGTCGGCCTGGGCACGGGGTACGGGGCCGGCGGCTTCCCATTCCTTCTTAATCTCCTGCAACTCGTCGGTGCGTGAGCGCCACTCATTCACGCGCTCGGTCGAGAAATCGGCGAAGGGCAGCACGCGGGCCAGTAGGGCCTGCTTCACGGTCAGGTTTTCTTTTTCCTGGGCCGAGCGCACATCCACAAATTCCTTGCGGCGCAGATGAATGGCCTCGGAGGCCGCCAAAAAGCGCTGCCACAGCGGCTCGCGCTGCTCGCCGGGTACCGGCCCAATGTGCTTCCACTCGTCGTGCAGCTTCTTTAGCTCATCCAGGGCTTTGTTGATGCCGGGGGCATCTTTCAGAGCTTCGGCGCGGGCAATGAGGGCTTCCTTGGCCTCCTGGTTGCGGCGGCGGTCCAGCTCCTTTAGCTCATAGAAGCGGCCTTGGTTGGCGTAGTAGCGGTCGAGCAGTCCGTGGTAGGTATTCCAGGTTTCCTGGCTATCGGTCTGGGGTACGGGGCCGGTGGCCTTCCAGTCGGCTTGCAACTGTTTTAGCTTTTGCGAGCTGTCTTTGGTTTCGGCGCTTTCTACCAGTTGGCGCAGTTGGCCGAGCAACTCCTGCTTGCGGGCCAGGTTTTGGGCTCGGCTTTGGTCTTCGGCCTTGGCATCGCGGGCGCGGCCCTCGCGGAAGTCCTGCAGGGCTTTATTGAGCTCGACTTGGCTGGCCGGGGGCTGGAAGCTGAACTCCTGGGGCGCGTTGGCGTCTTCGGCCAGCTTCTGGCGCGAGGCGGCGCGGGCGGCGGCCACGTTGGTTTCGTACTGGCGGTTAAGCTCAAAAATCTGCTGGCGGTTGCGGCGCGCGTCGGGGCGGCGCAACAGGCTCACTAGATAAGCGGCCTGACTTTCGAGGTCGAGCTCGGCAAAGTCGGGCGCTGGCGTTTCGGGCACGTAGTGGTCAGCTTCCTCCCCCGTAGCTTCTTCCGAGTGCTCGGCTTCGGCTGCGATGTGCGCTACTTCGGCTTGGTGCGCTTCGGCGGCCGACTCCGTGGCCGAGGTGGGCAGGGTAGCTACCTCGTCGGGCGTATTGTCGATGTCCTCGGCGCGAGCCAGCGCATGCACGGGGGCCGCCTCATCGGTGGGGGAGGCCTGCTCACCGTTTGCAGCAGCTTCGGGGGCCTGCAGGGCGTCGGTGGGGGTAGGGGCGTTCACGGGGGCCGGGGCGGGCACGCCGGTGGCATCGCTTAGGCCCGGCTCCGAGAGCAGCGGGTCGGCTTCGGTTTGAGTGGCCCCACCCCCGGGGGGTACGGCGGCTTCGGCGGGCGTGTCGCTCAGGGCCGGAGCTGCCGGGCTGGCCGCGGCGTCGGGCGTGTTAGGAACAGCCGGTACTTCGCCCTGCTTGGACCGAATTTCGGCCAAGCGGGCTTCTAGGATGCTCATGCGGTCGGCAGGCGTGCCCTCGGTGGGCGTCGACGGAGCGGGGGTAGGGGTTTCTTCGGGTAGCATAATCAAAAACAAAAGCCGGCTCCCGGCACCGGGCCGGAACGTGAAAAGCAAGGGGCCGAAGCCGGACGCAGGGCAGAAATCGAAAAAAATTAATTGAGGCGGGGGTCGAGCGGGTAGTTGGACAGCGCCCGGAAGCGACCGCCTTTTTCGCGCAAGATGCCCTGCCAGAACGCATCAGACTCCAAAGTAAATACTTTCCCGGCACTAGCGGGCTGCCGAATCCAGGAGCCACGCTCGATTTCGTCTTCTAGCTGGCCTGCCGACCACCCTGAATAACCCACAAACAAGCGGACACTGCTGGGAAGGATAGCGCCGCTGTTTATCAAGCCTATAAGTACGTCAAAATCGCCGGACCAATACACCTCCTGGCCCAGGGGCTGAGCGCCGGGTAGGTCGGCTTGCTGATGCAAAAAATGCAGGGTGTCAGGCTGTACGGGCCCGCCCATGTGCAACGGCAGGGCGGCGGCGGGGCTGGCTTCGCCCCCGGGCAGGTCGAGCACTTGCCCTAGGGTGGCTGGCGTGGGGCGGGTGAGCACCAGCCCGAATGCGCCTTCGTCGGGGTGGTGGCGGCAGAGTACTACCACGCTGCGCTCAAAGTTGGGGTCGCCCAGGAAGGGCTGCGAAATAAGAAGGGTACCGGGCTTCATGGGCAAAGGAACCAACGTGACGGAAGTAAGCTACGCAAAATGCAGCCCCTAGGGTGTGATAAGCCGCTCGCGGCCCGAAAGGGTTCCGGGCCGGGGCGCCGGGGGCCACGTACCCGGCCGCTACCTTTGCCCGCGCCTGGCCCACCGGCCCAGGGCTCTGTTTAGCTGTTTTTCGTACCCCATGACGTTTCTTGCTTCCGCGACCCCGGTGGTGGCTGGTGGCCAGCCTACGGGTTGGCGCTGGCTGCTGGCCGCCGGCCTGCTTCAACTGCTGCTGGTTGGCCGCACCTTTGCTCGTCTGCTGCTGCACCCCGGCCAATACTTAGTAGTAGATTACTACGATGGCATCCGCAGCTATTACTCGCTAGCCACTTTTCTGCGGCAGCCGCTCAGCCAAGGACTTATCGACCACGGTATCAACTATCCCTTCGGCGAGTACATCTTTTACACCGACATTGCCCCGGGCTTCAGCATTCCGCTGCACTGGCTAGTGCGGGCGGTGCCAGCGCTGGCGCCCTACGGGCTGTACCTGTTCGACGTATTTATCTTGTCGGGCATGGTGCTAGGCACGCTGTTGCTGCTAAGCATCTTGCGGCGTCTGGGGGTGCCGGGCTGGGTGGCCCTGCTGCTGAGCCTGGCGCTGCCCTGGCTGGGGCCGCAGGCCGTGCGTCTGGGGGTGGGGCACCTGGCTCTGTCATATACACCAGCCGTGTTAGGGCCCTTGTGGCTGCTGCAGGGGTTGTACGGGGCTTGGCGGGCGGGCCGCCCGCTGGCGCGCTGGTGGCTGGCCCTGGGCTTGGGGCTGATAGCGGCGAGCTGGATACACTTCTACTACCTAGGCGTAATGGGTATGTGGACGGGCCTGTTTCTACTGCTGTGGATAGGCCGCGAAGCCCGCGCGGGTCGACCCTGGCGTCGGCTGGCCGGCTGGGGCGCCACCGTGCTGGCGGCCACGCTGGTGTTCACGTTCGGACTGCTGCAGGTGCTGGATGCCCGTAGCGGCGAACGCCCCGTTGGCAGCGACGGCTACGACTGGATAGAGTGGAAATTTCAGTTTACCAGTCTCTTTAAAAGCTACGGTTACAACAAAATAAAATTTTTGCTGGAGCGCACGGCCAACGTGCCCTACGAGTCCAGTTCCTATCTAGGCGCCTTTGTGCTCTATGGCTTGGTGGCAGTGGGCGTGCTGGCTGCTGTGCGCTGGTGGCAGCAGCGGCCGCAGGCGGCAGGCCAATCTCCAGCCGCGACTAGCCCAGCGCTGCTGCCGGAGTTGCCCGCCCCTGGCCACCCAACCCGCGATTTTCTGGGGTTGCTGCTGCTGGCCACGCTGCCCGTGCTGCTGGTGGCGCTGGGCGAGGAGATTCACCTCGACAATGACAGCTACGTGCTCAATAACTACCTCAACCCCTTTCTGTGGCTACACAAGGTGACGGTGCGCGTTACGCAGTTTCGGGCTCTAGGGCGTTTCGTGTGGCCGTTTTGGTGGGCGCTGGTGCTGGGTTTTGCTTGGTATGCGGGCCTGGCGTGGCAGCAGGCGGGGGCACTACGCCGCCGGGGCTTGCAGGTGCTGTGGGTGGTACTGGTGGGCCTGGCTGTGGTCGATATGGTGCACGCCACTAAGTTCTACCGCAACGAGTTTACGCGGGTAAACCTGCTGCGCGAGCCGGCCACAACCGCCGTGCGCGAGCTGGTGGGCTGGCCCGAGCCTGGCCGCTACCAAGCGCTGCTGCCCCTGCCTTACTGGCACCAGGGTACCAAGGTCGATGACCTGCCCTACCTAGGAGTGGACCCCGACGACCCGCACTGCAATACCGGCTACCAGCTGGGCCTGGTCACGGGCCTACCCCTGATGTCAAACAAAGCCGGCCGCACACCCGGCTACCAAGCAGTCGAGCTGCAGTCGATGTTTCGCCCCGGGGGCCCCAGCCCGGCCCTGCTGGCTCGCCTCGATAAGCGCCCCATCCTAGTATTTCTGGATACGGCGTACTACGACGGCCGCAACAATTTTTACCGCGAGCAACTTACACGACTTCCTGAAGTGCTTGCGCTGTTTGAGCGCGCACCCAGCTTTATTCGCGAGCAGCACATGCGCCGCCTGCGTCACCAGGGCTCTTGGTCGCTCTACGAATGGCAGCCCAAGCCCTAGGGCGCCCGTAATGAACCTGCCCGTTATACTACTTCCTATCCTAGCTACCTAGTCTTCATTCATGACCGACGCCGAACTCGCCGACCTGCGCCAAACCTACGCCCAGCGTACCTTGCTCGAAACCGACGTGCTGCCCGATGCCGTGCGCCAGTTTCGGCAGTGGCTCGACGAGGCCGTGGCCGCCCAGCTGCCCGAGCCCGCTGCCCTCACCCTGGCCACCGTAGACACGGCCACCGGTCAGCCTAGCACCCGGGTGCTGCTGCTCAAGGGCCTGCCCGACGATGCTGGGTTTCTGTTTTACTCTAACTACGACTCGCGCAAGGGTCACGAGCTAGCCGCCCAGCCGCTGGCCGCGCTCAACTTCTTCTGGCCCGGCCTCGAGCGCCAGGTGCGGGTGGAGGGCCGGGTCGAGAAAGCCCCCGAAGACGTATCGACGGCCTATTTCCAGAGCCGGCCGCGCAGCAGCCAGGTGGGCGCCTGGGCCTCGCCCCAGAGCCAGCCCATCGAAGGCCGCGAGGCGCTCGAAAGCCGTGAGCACGATATAGAAGCGCGTTTTGCCGACCAAAACCCGTTGCCGCGCCCGCCGCACTGGGGTGGCTACGTGCTGCGCCCCACACGAATTGAGTTCTGGCAGGGCCGCCCCAGCCGCCTGCACGACCGCCTGGTGTACGAGCGCGAAGGCGAAAGCTGGAAAATCAGCCGTCTGGCTCCTTAGTCATTTAACAGTTATCAATTAACATTTAACAGGCTAACCAAGAGGCTTCTATGGTTATGCTAATAGGTGTTGTTGAATACAATTGAGAAGCTGTTAACTGTTAATTGCTAATTGTTAAATGAAACGTGGCTGAAATTCAACCCGTGCGCGGCTGGCGCTACAGCCCAGCCCTGAGCACTGACATCGACGCGGTGGTGTCGCCACTCTTCGATGTGGTGAGTGTGCGCCAGCGCGAAGCGCTCTATCAACATCCGCTCAATAGTATTCACCTCTCGGTGCCGCGGGCCGAAGGCGAGCTGTCGCCGCCCGCAGCGGCTGCGCAGCGGCTGGCCCGCTGGCAGGCCGAAGGCGTGCTGCGGCAGGATGGGCTGCCGGGCATCTACGTGTACTACCAGTACTTTCGGCTGCCGGGCGAGGCCCGTGAGCGCTGCCGCAAGGGCTTTATGGCCCACATCCGGGCCTACGACTGGCAGGAGGGCGTGGTGTTGCGCCACGAAAACACGCTGCCCGCGGCTGTCAACGACCGAGCCGAGCTGCTGGCCGCCCTGCAGTTTCAATCCAGTGCTACCCACGGCCTGTATCGCGACGAGCACTTTGAGCTGGAAGCGCTGATGGATGAAGCCATCCAAGACCCACTCTGCCAGACCGAGGAAGACTACCAGGGGGCCCGCGATGTGCTGGCCGTGATTCAGGACGCCGCCGCCATCCGGCGCTTTCAGCAGGTGCTGGCTGGCCGGCAGGTTATCTTGGCCGATGGGCACCACCGCTACGAAGGTTCCTTGGCCTACCGCCAGGCCCGCGAGCTAGCCGCTGGGCCCGGCGGCTACAGTGGCCGCGAGCCGTGGAACTACCACCTCATGTACCTCACCAACGCCGCCAGCGACGACCTGCGCATCTTGCCCACGCACCGGGTGCTGCGCGAGCTGCCCGGCCAGTTCAGCGACGAAGAGCTGCTGACCCGGCTAGGGGCCTACTTCACAGTGCTGCCCCAGGCCGAGGCCCAGGACCTGCCCGACGTGATTGCCGGCCGCCGGTGGGCCTTCGGGCTCTACCTAGGGGGCGGGGCGGCCTACAAGCTGCGCCTGCGCCCCGAGGTGCACGCCGAGCTGAGTTGGGATACGACGCCCGAGGTGAAGGACCTAGACCTGACCGTGCTGCACTTCTTCGTGCTCGAAAAAGTGCTGGGCATCGTGGGCCCCGACGTTCAGCGCGCCTGGCCGGGCGTGGCCTACGTGCGTGGCCTGGCCGAGTGCCTGCAGCAGGTAGATAGGGGCGAGGCCCGCGCCGCTTTTCTCACCAATGAGGTCACCATGGCTCAGGTCGAGGCCGTGTGCTACTCGGGCGCCGTAATGCCGGCTAAGTCTACTTTTTTCTATCCTAAGACGCTCGCCGGGTTACTCTTTACCAGCCTGGAAGACGGAGCGAATAACTCGGTATTTGACCGGTATTTTCAGGTAAGTGCCAACAAGATAGAAGTAGAAATGTAGCTGGTCTTGGCCGCACTGCTCATTGTTCACTATTACTTATTCATTGCCTTTGAACCTGATTCTTGCCTCCGGCTCGCCGCGCCGCCGCCAGCTGCTCACCGACCTCGGGCTGACGTATGAAATCCGCCTGCGCGAGGTCGACGAAAGCTTTCCCGAGCACCTGCGCCGGGCCGAAATAGCCGAGTACCTGGCCCGCCACAAGGCCGAGGCCTACCGCGCCGACCTAGGGGCCGACGAGGTATTGCTCACGGCCGATACCATTGTGTGCCTCGGTGACGATGTACTGAACAAGCCTGCCGATGCGGCCGAGGCCCGCCTCATGCTGGCCCGCCTTCAGGGCCGCGCCCACCAGGTGTACACCGGCGTGTGCCTGCTGCCCGGCGACGGCCGCGAGCCCGTCGTATTTGCCGACGAAACCACCGTGCATTTCCGGGCCTTGAGCGAAGCAGAAATTGCGTTTTACGTAGCCAATTACCACCCTTTCGACAAAGCCGGCGCCTACGGTGCCCAAGACTGGCTGGGCCTGGTCGGCATCGACCGTCTCGAAGGCTCCTACTTCAATGTGATGGGCTTGCCCACGCACCGCGTGTGGGCCGCGTTGCAGGCATTTTTAAATTAGAAAGGAGGAATAAAGCAAAAAGTAGCTCTTCCGAAGTAATAATTAAAAAACGCGAACAGGCCCCGTGGTCATCATGCTCCTGCAAGCGCAGCATGATGACCACGGGGCC
>NZ_JAELXV010000014.1 GCF_016427535.1 Hymenobacter sp. BT559
CGGGCAGAATTGCGCGCCGCAGGCCACGCCGTCGGGCGCTATGCGTTGCGCACTTGGCTATGCCGCCGTGGCCTGCGGGCGCTGAGCACGCGACCGCACCGTCCCCGCACTACCCTAGCCGACCCCGCAGCCGTCGTAGCCGAAAACCTGCTCCTGGGCCAGCCTGCGACTACCGCCCCCAATCAGGTCTGGGTGGGGGATATCACCTACCTGCCTCTGCTGGGCGGGCGCTGGTGCTATCTGGCGACCTGGCGTGATACCTGTTCGCGGCGCGTAGTCGGCTGGCACCTCGACCAGCCGATGCCCACCGAGCTGGTGCTCACGGCCCTGGAGCAGGCCCTGACGCTACGCCAGCCGGCTCCTGGCCTGATTATCCACGCCGACCGTGGCAGTCAATACACCAGCTTGGCGTGCCGGAAGCGCATTGAAAAAGCCCAGGCACTGGCCAGCTTTAGCCGGCCGGGCAATCCCTATGATAATGCCCAGGCCGAGGCCGGCTGGAGCACACTCAAAATCGAATTGCTACCCCACGGCGGCGCGTTTGCCAGCCTCGAAGAGGCTCAATTGGAGGTGGCCTACTACCTCGACGCCTACTTCAACCTCGACCGCCGCCACTCCGCCCTGGGCTATCGCTCCCCGCACCAATTCGAACGCGACTGCCTAACCAGCTTATCTTAGCTCACTGTCCGTTTTTACTGGACCACCCCATACACACCCCCCACATAATCGACCCTCCTTTAACCTACCCTAGGTCAATAGCTAATGGTAGTCAATCCCCCTACCTCTTTATTTTCGCAGTCGATGAGGACTACGGCTCTTATAGGCTGGCTAGTATTTCTCTGCTTTGGCATATGCGCTTTTCAATCTTCTCCTTGGGCGCGCGTTTCGCTTAAACTAGCGGGAACTGATCTAGATGACCGAGCTTCTGTGTTGCTTCCGTTCACTATCATACAAGCGGATAGCTCTTCCTCAAGCAAAGAGCTTGTAGCTAGAGACTCCGCTGGCTTCTATTCAGTTAGAACTTGGAACGTAATGGCAGGCGATGGGCTACACGACAGTCACCGCGAAAAGATATACGCCGAGTGTCTCCAACAAGTGGTAGGCCAAGGCGGCACGTTACAGAACCGTTTGCCTCTGACAGTTGACGGGTACAGAGGGATTGATTTCGTAGTTAATGACAGTCCAGTTGGCGCGAAGTCAGGCCACCTGTACTACGGGCGTTGCGTGGTAAGCGAGTACAAGGCTTATTTGCTCATTTTTCTTTCCTCCGATAGAAACCAACCTAGAAGCACGCAAGCCAAAACTTTTTTTGACTCCCTCACCCTGCGCTAAAGACGGTAAGGGGCTAGTCTGAGCTCGACCGGACATTCGTTCTGAGAGGCAGCAACGCCCCTTTGCTGCTCATTCTTTATATAAGCAGCTATAGTCGAGTTTGTCACGTTTTCTAAACATTCGTTTAAGAAATGTGACAAGCTCCAGAGGAAGCGTTGAATGCAGGTACCCACTGGGTCCTTTTCGCAGACAGCGAATGCTGAGCTTATGATTCGACTGAGCATATGCTGAAAAGCTGTTTCTTGCTGTATGAAACCTTTCGTTTTGCTGTTTTTAGCATTGCTGGCCGTTGCAGGCTGCACCTCGTCGAACCATCCAGCGTCAGAGTTGTCAGCGGTAAGTCAAGCCCCAGTTACCACGCCCGTGCTCCGGCGCACCTACTGGCCGCTGGACCATACTATCGACCGGTACGATACCTTGCTACCAGGGCGCGAACGCTATCGCGTACGGGTAGTTACAACCTGCCTCAACGATAGCGCGGTGGTCGATTCCATCACGGAAGATGCTGGCCCAGCACTAGCTATCTCGCACAATTACCAGAGTGACCTTACGATTGCTCAGGGCCAACAGCTGTGGGCACACGCGCAACTAACCAAAACGCTCTTCAAAGACAATCCAGTAGCCCAAGAGCTTGGTCCTGTGCAGGAATGGGCACTCTCGCGTACCGCTTTTAGGCGGCATCAGCAGGGCCAATTCGTGTTTTACACCCGGTTAGGCATTCCTGATTCGGACATATTCATGGAAGCAGAAGTTGCCCTCTCGCCGCCGAATAGATTGCGTTTGCTAAATGTTCACCAACCAATACAGGAAGAATAAACTAGGATTTTGGGGGCAGTTGAGACTTGCGACTATTCACCCTCTGACCTAGAAAAAGTCACTTAACATAAAATTTCTTCTCGGACACGCCTTGGAATCAGTGCGGTTTTACTCATCTGCGCAACTGACTATCAACGTGGTACTTTTATGAGTTATAAGCGTCACTAACTATTCTCTTCAAAAGCATGAGCTTTGTAGAAAAATATCCTAGACTGTGGAATTTCTTTGCAGCTTACTTCCCTGATGCTGATTTAGATAATCTAACTGATGAGGTTGTCGTGGCTGAATACAAATCGGAGATACAAGAGAGTGCTTTACAGCAAGTAGTAGCAGAATTGGATAAGCTGATAGTCGATACTTCGTGCTGGGAGCAAGCAGCTGATGACGCAAACCGCTATTTTGCTACTCAAGAGGAAAACTTAGCTTGGTTACGAATGGTCAGAAGAGAACTAGCAGGTTAGTACCGGCTATAGTATCTCGCTTTTTACATTCTACAAACCACCGTTTACAACACGTAAAAGGGCTTCTCGGACAAGTCTGGAAATCGGTGCGGTTTTCATATATCGGATAGAATACCTGCTAGACCAAGCGTAGCTGCGCATTCCTGAACCCAGGTGAGGACACCAGCTTCCTGACTTGCGGTGGCCGTATGTAGGAGCACATAGATTTCTCGTTCGGACACTATTAGCAAGAAGTCTTCGTCCCACGCTATTGGCCCTGAAGCTGCATAGGCATAGCTCAGTCGATAGCCGCTGGCTTGTTGTTCTACCTGCACTAAAAACCAACGGGGAGCGAGTTGCAAGTGATGGGTGAGTTCCTCTAATTGAGGCAGCTTTAATGGTGTTGTAAAGACGAAACCATATTCATATCCCATGACTACATATATACGGTATTGCCGAGTTTATAACATTAATTAAACCCACGTTCAATTAACGTTATAAACTCGACTGTCACGTTGGGCGAGGCTCGTTTAGAAAATGTGACAAACACCAAATCCGTTCTGCATTCAACATTCATTGGCAGAATGCGCGCAACGGGAGTACGATGGAGGGGCGCCTGTAACGGCTCATTTCAGGGCTCTTATCAACCGCAGGCACATGAAAAACCACGTACTGGCGCACACTTTCCTTCCACCGGTTGAGCAGCGCTGGCGACAGGGACTGTGCCGCTTGGTGGAGCGTCACGCCAGTAATGGCCTGAATGTGTCCACTGCTGTCAACCTGGCAAGCCAATTTAATAAATCCCCTTCCTCTTTGACAAAGCGCTGCCTGCTCCGAGGCCGAGAAGGCCTTTCGCCTGGCCTTAACCAAAGCGAGGGGGTCGGCTAGACGAACTTCATCTGGGTCTGCATAGGGCGTAGTAGCCGTTGTTTGTCCACGGGTGCGTTGCCAGCTACCCAGCACCCAGCAGAAAGTAAGGAGGACAGTGGCCAATCGCATATTGTGAAAGATTGGGATAGACAGCTGCAGCACGCTCGGCAAAATACTAGGTTAGCCACCAGCCGCGTCGAAAAGTTAAAGTCCATTGGAAGGCCGGTTTTGCCACTTTACTTAAACGCACCTCCCTAAAACGTCTTTTCCTGTAAGTTTTAGGAAGGTGACGCTCGTTTTCAACGCGTGGCAAGCTGTCTCTAATAACAATGAGCAGTAGTACGCTTGCTGGCCCACTACGTCAGGCTTCGCGTCGACTGTGGTCTCGATTGTGTACTCGGTCACTGTTGGCTTAGCAGTGTCCGCGGGATATGCTGCCAAAGACGGCGGTAGCCTGCTAGGGCCGCGTAGGATCCACAAAAAAGGGTGATAAATGTCACGGCCAAATTGTGTCAGCTGACGCCGTTTCTCGGCAGCAGGGCTGCCCAATTTTGCCTCGGCAACCAGGACCTCCCACGGTGGGAACGAGGGCTGCCGCAACCCTAACAACTCACCCCATGCAAGCTGCCGCCAACAGTCCCAACCAGCCCCTCTACTACCAGGATGCCACAGCGCTGGCCGCCCTCATCCGCACCAAGCAGGTAACGCCCCGCGAAGTGGTGCAGGCGCACCTTGACCGTATCAGCGCCGTCAACCCCGCGCTCAACGCCCTCGTGACCCTGCTAGCCGACGAGGCCTTGCAAGCGGCCGACGCGGCCGGCCAAGCCGTGATGCGCGGCGCAGCCCTCGGACCCCTGCACGGCGTACCCTTCACGGCGAAGGACTCCATCGACACCGCCCAAGTACTCACGCAGCGTGGCTCGCCCATCTTCCGCGGCCGCACCCCCGACACGGATGCGACCAGCGTAGCCCGCCTGAAACAAGCGGGCGCTATTCTACTAGCCAAGACCAACCTGCCGGAGTTCTCCTACTCTACCGAAACCGATAACTTACTCACTGGCCGCTCTAATAACCCTTGGAATTTAGCGCGCACGCCCGGAGGGTCGAGCGGCGGCGAGTCGGCGGCCATTGCCGGGGGGCTCTCGCCGCTCGGGCTCGGTACTGACCTAGCCATCTCGGTGCGCGGGCCAGCCGCCAATACCGGCATTATCGGCTTCAAACCCACCCACGGGCGCATCCCCATGACGGGTATTTGGCCCCGCGTGCCGCGCCGCAACTGGCACGTGGGCCCGATGGCGCGCAGCGTGCGCGACGTGGCCCTGGCGTATTCGCTGCTGGCCGGGCCCGACGGACTGGACGGCTTCGCCATTCTCCCGCCCCACTTCGATACGGGGGTAGGTGCGACCCCCAACCGGCCCCTGCGCGTAGGCTGGCTGGTAGCGCCGGGCTTTGGACCCATTGACGCGGAGGTAGCCGCTACCGTGCAGGCCGCAGCCGAGGCCCTGCACGGCGCCGGTTGCCTCGTGGAGCCGGTGCGCATTCCGGCCCTCGAGCAGGAGCATCCGCTGGACCTGTTTAATCAACTGCACGTGATGGAGCTAAAGCCAGCCTTTGCCGAAGCCACGGCGGGCCACGAAGCCGAGATGTTCGCCATTTCGAAGGCCATGCTAGGTACCCCCGACACGGCTCTGCAGGCTTACATCTTGGCCGAGCAAGCCGCCGAGCGGCTGCGCGATGGCTTCGCTGCCTACTTCCAGCGCTACGACGCGCTGCTGTGCCCCGTGCTGCCCCTGCCGGCCCATGCGCACGGGCTGTCCGAGCTGGTCATCAACGGGCAGACCGTGCCCGCGACCTACATTCAGAACGCGACCGTACCGCTTAACGTGACCGGGCTGCCAGGCTTGTCTATCCGCTTCGGCACCAGCCACGACGGGCTGCCCATCGGCGTGCAACTGGTCGGCAACTGGTGGGCCGAATCGACCGTGCTGCACCTGGCGACGCTGCTGGAGTCGGTGAGCCCGGTGCGCGACCTGCACCCCACGCTCTAAGCTAGCTCAACGCGTGGCGCGCGTGGTCCTGCGGCTCACAATAGGCTGTAAGCCAGCCACAAAAACCCTCCTAGGTTATCTAGGAGGGTTTTTGTGGCTAAGGCCCCCTTAGCATCCTACCGCCGCAAACGGCTCAGCGTCTCGCGCGACATACCCAGGTAGGAGGCGACCATGTGCAAGGGAACGCGGTTGAATACCAAGGGATAGGTCTGCTGAAACTCCAAATATTTGGCCTCGGCCGGCGAGCTGATAAGCGAGAAAATGCGGCGCTGGCCGGCTTCAAAGCTGCGGGAAAGCAGTTGATCAGAAAACGCTTTCAGGGCCGGTATCTCGTGCATGAGTTCTTCCCAGACTGGTTTCGTCCACGTGATGACAGTGGTAGCCGCTAGCGCTTCCATATTGTACACCGAGGGCGTTTCGGTGCGGTAGCTTTCCTGGTCCATCAGCCACCAGTTCTCGACGGCAAACCTGAGGGTATGGTCGGTGCCATCCTCACTGAACCGATAGAGTCGGCAGCAGCCGCTGGCAATAAAGCAGTGGAGCCGCCAGATTTCCCCTTCGTGCAGCAAAGATTGCCATTTGCGCAACTTCCGCACGACGCTACGGGCACGCAGCAGGTCTATTTCTGCCTCGGTAAGAGCCGCCTGCTGGCGGATGTAGTGAGCAAATACCTCAAACATAAACGTAAAAAGAGAGCAGCAGCGAGCAGGCCATAGAATAGCTCAACCGGCTTGGCTAATTCAAGCGCTAGATGGGCTCAAATGCCACCGATACTAGGTAGTTTATAATAGCACAAGGGCCATAAAACACGCTAAATACTATTATATACTAGTTGATTAGCAGTTAGTTAGCGGCCCAAATAGCCGGGAATGTACTCTTCAGTAGCGCCATGGTAGCCGCCGCTACATTTTCGCCTGGTTTGGCCTTCGTTTCGAGGTAGCGTAGAATGATATGGTCGTGATTGCTCGCCTTTGTGGTTGTGTCACCCCCTTTTTGTAGTCGTATCACATAGCTAAAAATCGTCGAAAACAGCCACTATTGAACGCATAAGGGATTTTTCTCCATAATGCGACTACAAAAAGGGGGCGTGCCCCCAGGTGGTAGACTACTCAACGTACCCTGCTCTTTCCCAAACCTTTGAAATCAAAACTCCTAAAATAAACTAGCTGTTTATTTTCTTTATAAACTTTACTAGTTTACGGGTGTCATAACTAATTGATTTTCAAATATTAACGAGGCCATACGACTACAAAAAGGGGGCGACACGACTACAAAAAGGGGGCCATACGACTACAAAAAGGGGGCGACACGACTACAAAAAGGGGGCGAAAGCATGGTGATGCGACTACAAAAAGGGGGTATCACGACTACAAAAATAAAAACTTGTAGTCGTATCGATTATTTGCACCTATTTTTGGGTATCCTTACCGATAGCCCGACTTTTTTGTGGAAACAACTCCAACAATATCTGCCAATCCGCTGGTCGTGCAGCACAATGCGTTAGTCAATGCCAAGTTTGACTTGAACACGCACGAAGCCCGGCTATTTCTCGCGCTACTAGCGCGGCTGCAACGCACAGATTCAACATTCAGCAAGTGTCAGCTGCTGGTACGTGAGATTGTGCCAAATACCGGCAGCAACAATGTGTATGACCAGGTACGACGGATGCTGAAAGACTTCGCTAGTCGCACACTGACTATCGAGAAGCTGAGTGCCGACGGCCGCCCGCTAAAGAAACCTAGTTTTACAGTCATTCCTCTGCTAGCTTATGCGACCTACCTAGAAGGGGAAGGTATGATTGAAGCGCAATTCAATGACCTGCTCCTACCCTACTTGCTGGAGCTGCGTGACAACTTCACCAAGGCCCAGCTAGCGGAGTTGTTAAAACTGAAAAGCGCTAGTTCCTATCGCATTTATTGGTTGCTACGTGAGTATGGCGCTTTTGGGAAGCGCACTATCCGCCTTGATGAGCTAAAAGCCATACTGGGACTGGACAAGGAGTACGACCGGTTTAACAACTTTCGCGCTCGCATACTTGACCGCGCTCAGGCAGAACTGGCCGCCACCGATTTGCCATTCACCTACGAAGCCATCAAGCAAGGTCGAGAGGTAGTAGAAATCAAATTTTCGTTTAAGCCTGTTTCAACGAGCCAGCCTGCCACTGCATCAAGCAACGACTATAGCGAGTGGGAAGCCGCGGTATTGGGGGTCGGAGTGTCTGCGGCTAGTTTACCGCTTATCCAAGCCCGCTTAGCTGCAGGCGACTATGACCTCGGCTACGTGCGCTATGTCTTGGATACTGTGAAAAGTCAGGTTCGGACGGGAAAAATTAAGAAGGAAGGTGGGGCTGTATTCAAAGCACTGACGGATGGCTATTTGCTACCAGAGTATCAGCAGAAGCTCAACGCTAGCACTACTAAGAAGAAAGTCAATCCTGCTTTAACTGCTCAGCGTAAAAAGCTCCTGAGTGAACTCGAAGATGCTCAAAACAGCCTGAAATTTGTTCAAACAGCTGTCATATATAATGACGATACTAGGCCAGTAGCCCTAGCTGAAGTACAAGCAAAAATTAATCAGCTACAGGAACAATTATCCGCTTAGCTAGCAGAATTATATACAAACAAACAGCACCCTCTTTTGCACGTGGTTTTACACCTTAAAATAAGTGTAAAACCACGTGCAAAAGAGGGTGCTGTTTGTTTGTGTAATTGGGTGTTAAAACGAACCTATTTATAGGTGCTAAACTGCACCTACTTTATATTTCTTCTGCTCTCGCTCTAGTTTCTCCGCAATCGCTTCTAGCAGCCAATCTTGAGTAGATATGCCAAGCTTAGGGCTGGTCGGTTTTCGAGGGCGCTTAGCTCGTACTTCATCTATACTCACTAAGGTGTCTGCCGGAATTTTGATGTTGAAATTCTTGAGTTGAACTGCATCAGGAGCACTTGAAGCTACTGAGGAGCTGCCTCGATTTATGATAGCATCTATTTTCTTTTCGTCTAGCTTGCTGCGAGTAGACGGCTCCGGCGCACTAGCCGCAGGTTTACGGGGTGGGGGAGAGACAGCCATATTGTTTACTTCGTAATGTGGTGAAACAATGCTTCCAACTCTGCCACTGCTTTCTCATCGTGCGGCAGGGCTTCAAAGACGGATAGCCCTTTGCTAGCAGCTGTCGCAAATGCCTTGCGATTGACCACTGAAAAATCTACGTAATTCAGTTCTGCGTTTTCACGTAGCACCTCCGTGGCTTCCCCGTTGTCTTGGCCGCGGGTATCTGCCTTATTCAGAAAAGAGTAAATCTTCAGAGGGGTAAGACGCCCCGGCTGGACCTCATTCAGCAAAGCCAACACCTTGGATAGGGTCCAGATTTCGTAGCTTCTAGGAGCGAAGGGTAGCAGGTACACATCCGACACAAACAGTGCTGCTCGTTGGCTTGCCGTATCTCGCCCACCTGTATCAATAACAATGTGGTCGTACTTGGGGCGGAGCTGTTCAATTTGGCGGCGCACTGCCCCCCCAGTCAGTTGCACCAAGGTGTAGCCCAATTCTCCTTTGTGGGTTTCGTCGCGCCAAGCAGTGAAATCAGAAGCCGATTCCTGTTCATCAGCATCGACTAGTAGAATATCAGCTCCCTGCTTTGAAAGCCAGACAGCTAGGTTTGTAGAGATAGTTGTTTTACCAGTACCGCCCTTAATGCCGCCTACGGTGAAAATCATGTGCTTAGCTTTTAGGTTGAGGTGCAAATCTAGGTGTAAAATTGCAACTAAATACTCACCTAGTAATAAGTGATATTATACACCTAGTACTAGGTGGGTATTACTCTTTATATTTAAGGCCTATTAGGCCTCTGATTCAACTTTTAGTCTGCGTGAATACACGTCTAAGATGTGAAATAATTGACTAAATTTTCTGACACGTACATGGCAACGTGCAAGGGCTAGCTGAGTAAATTCAACGCTGATATACAATTTTTACGGAGGACTTTTAAGTTGCTTCCTCCTACCATATGAAGCTTCCTCATCTTAGCCGTCGTGTCGAGCTCGATAGCGGTATGGCCGTGCTACTCTACAATGCGTTCAACACTATTTATCAAGAACTATTATACCGTGACATCGACCAGCAGCGCTGGACCACTCCTGAAGCGTTAAGCCTGAAACCCTTGGCCAAGCTCACCCAACGGCTGCAAGCTTTAGCCTTAATGGACTTGCAGCCCCGCTCCGGGAAGCATAAGCCGCATCGCCTGCGTATCGCCTTTGATGAAATGACCACCATCCGCCTCTACTACGTGCGGCTACTGGCCACTTTAGAGGACAACTCTCACGACCAGCTGTTATTAGCCGGTGCCTTAGGGCGCTTTCACCAGCAGAGTACTTCCCTCGAAACGCAGATTCACCTGATGCCTGCTAGTGGCTACCGACAGTAATTGTAAAACAGTTGAAGGCTAGCCTACAAGAAAGGGTATACAAAAGGTCCCGTAAAATTGACCAGTATAGGTCGCTAAGGCTGTAGAGATAAGTCTCCAAGAAACGGTCGTGTCTGTTGCAGAAGTAGGTGATTAGCCGGTGGTATCTTGGGTGTATGCAAGGCCACAAGCAGTTCCCCGACCGCGTCGTGCTGCGCTTTCGCTTGTCCGAGCGCGTGCCCCGCCACAATCTGTATCGCCGATTAGCCGAGTTACTCGACTGGTCGTTTCTCTACGAGCAGACGCGGGACATCTACAGCCACACGGGCCAGCCCTCGCTCGACCCCGTCGTGTTCTTTAAGCTGGTGCTGGTGGGCCGCCTGGAAAACCTGGTCAGTGACCGGCGCCTGGTTGAGCATTGTGCCTTGCGCTTGGACATCTTGTACTTCTTAGGTTACGACCTTGACGAGGAGCTACCCTGGCACTCCACCATCAGCCGCACGCGCCAGCTCTATCCGGCGGCCGTGTTTGAATACCTCTTTGATCAGGTGTTTGCCCAGTGCCTGGCCGCGGGCCTGGTGGTAGGTCAGACGCAGGCCATCGATTCCGCCCCCGTCAAGGCCAATGCCTCGCTCGAGAGTCTGCGCCCCAAGCAGTCCACGCCCGCTTTACGGGTCGTGGACGAGCGCCCGGCGGCGCCGCTACCCGCAGCCGCGCCGGCCACACCGGCGCACGAGTTGCGGCGCGTGGCCACGCGCCAAGCCAAGCAGCAACGGGGCGGGGGCGGCCTAGGTGCCCAGCATGCCAAGGCCCAACTCTTAAGCAACAAGACCCACACCAGTGGCAGTGACCCCGACGCGCGTATCTCGGTCAAACCCGGCAAGGCGCGGGCCCTGAACTATCTCTGCAGTCTGGCCGTGGACACGGCCACGGGCCTGATTAGTCACGTGCAGGCCGACTTGGCCGATAGCCGCGACAGCGTCCACTTGCCCCGCCTAGTCGCGCAGTTGCAGACGCGCTTGACGAAGCAGCACGTCCCGCTGCGCGAAGTGCTGGCTGATACCGGCTACTCGAACGGCTTCAACTACGCCTTTCTCGAACAACGCGGCATCACGCCTTGGATTCCGGTTTTTGGCAAGTACAAACCAGTAATAGAAGGCTTTACGTATGAGTCAGATAAGAACGCCTATCGCTGCCCGGCCGGCAAGCTGCTGCCTTTCCGCAACTACTGCACGAGTCAGGACGGGAGTTGGCTCAAGAACTATCGAGCCGAGTATCGCGACTGCCAAGTCTGCCCGCTCAAACCCACTTGCGTGCCCTCAGCCACGCAAAAGAAGCTCGTGCGCTCGCCCTATGATGCGGCTTACTTGCGCGCCTGGCAGCGTCAGCAGAGTCGAGCGGGGCAACGCCGACGCCGCGTGCGCCAGGGCACGGTAGAACCAGTCTTTGGCAATCTGCTCCACCACTATGGCCTGCGTCGGGTCAACACCAAGGGGCAAGCAGCCGCCCATAAGGCAATGGTGCTGAGTGCGGTGGCCTACAATCTCAAAAAGCTCCTCAAGTATCAGTCCACCCGGGTGCGAAGCATGGCCCTGGCCTGCCCAGCAGACCGCCACCAGCGGCTTCAGGGGGCCTTTTTGGGGCTTTTTGGCCGCTGGCTAGCGCCGTAAAACCTCCGCGGCTGGGTACACCCGAAGTAGCGCAGAGTTCTGCAACAGACACGGTCCTTTTTTGGAGGGCAAGAGAATCTATCGGCCTGTGGCTTTTCAAAAAATGAGCGTTTCTTTTGTGTAAGTAACGAACTGCCTCTCGCTTCTGGCTTCTGGCTCTTCGCTGTTTCTACTGCCTGCCCTGCCCCGACGTAGGCAGGGTTCCAAAAAGAGCGCCCGTGTGACGAACGCAATAACAGCCGTTATGCCATGGAATACATAGCAAGAATCCCGCTTCTTTGCGGGGGCGCTCCTACCATTCCCAATAGGCGAACAACCGTATATGATGTCGTTTCTTACCTCAAGTTGGACGGCGGTTACCAGCACTACGCGCACGAGTTCGACATACCCTTGGACGTAATCAAAGCGGCCCTGACGTACTGCTCTCTCCGACGCTGTATCCCGGAAAAAACAAGTCAAAACACGTATTGCGCCGGCTGCCTGCTGCGTAGCCAAGTGGAAGACATGAGCTACCTGGATAACTTAGAAGAGATCGTGCTTAAAGACGGCGGTATAATGACCAAATACGAAGGCGGGATATTTTTTGGAACGAAGGAACAATTTATCCAAGAGGAGACGGGGGTTGCGGGTTGGAAAATGGCAGAAGAGTTGCTAGTTGCTTATCCAGAATTAAGGAGCTAATCCTGCGCATTTCCCTCTGCGCGCTTGTACAGAAAAACAGTCGTTTAATTGTACAGCCTCGATGCACTTGGAAAAGTGTACCCGCTCCTAGAAAACGTCGGTTCTTGAAGTCCTTTCAAAGAGGACTTTTCGAATACCTTTCTAATCATAAAACGGAAAGTTATTCCACTAGCTGTACCCGCTTCTGTTGGTATCGGCTCGGCACATAGATGCGCAAGGCTTTTTTGTGGTCAAACTCATGTTCCAAGACCAGCAGCTTCGGTGTAAGGGCTACCACTTTTAAGGTGTCATGCCAATAAATCAAAGTGCTGTCGCAGAGCTGAAACTGGTCTGGATTGTAGCGCACGTCGGAGTTGGAGCCCCGGTCCACGACAGTAATCGAATCCGTGTTCAGATAATGGACCACCTGCCCTTTCGCGCCGAAGTAGTCGCAGCGATACGACAAGTGGGGCTGCCCGTATCGGGTGGGGTAAGAGCCGTTGAGGCGGCCGTAGATATCGATGGAGTACACCTCATCCCAATACTTGCCGCGCCCATAGTTTGTTAAGTCGGCCTCGCGTAGCGTCGGTGCGGGGTGGCAACCCCCTGAGAGCAGACTGAGCGTAGGTAACACAAGCAAAAGAGGACGCATTGAATTCAGCTAATTAGCAGAGCGAATATAGACGAGGGCTCCCCGGGAATAGTGCTGGCATTCCGCAGTGCTTTTCCGGGTTAGGAAAACAGTGATTTGACTCAACATCCTAGGTGAACTGAGAGGGGGTTCAAAAAGTAGGGCGCGGGGCGCATGGCTCAGAAAGCCCTTCCAAGATGCCCTAATGAGCTAGAAAGGAGGTAGCCGGTGGCTCGTTTAGGTGCGTCCAAAAGGAGGGCCTTTCCGAGCCAATTAGGAGTATGTTATATTATTTTTTTAATATTATACTAAGCTTTAATGTATATTATATTATTTATATACAGTGCTTTGAAGTTGAAAAATGAAATGCTTTGAATTTCCGTCTAAGCAACCTTAACAGCATTATAACAGTAAAATAGTTTAATAATACAAGGAAAAAATATAAACAAAAAAATACAAATATTTAGTACTACTTCAATAATATCACCTTATGGCCGTTGGATAAGCATAGCTATAACCCTTAACAGGTAACTAGGAACGGTAGCGCTGCTGCGGTAGAAGGCAAGTAATAATAGAAAACAACCTACTGATTTCTATTTGCCCTTCACCTGAATCCGACTTGCTTGTCGATAAACTCAATACATGATAAATGTTACAAAACCTTTTCTACCGCCCCAAGACGAATACAACCAGTACCTACAGGGAATTTGGTCAAGGATATGGCTTACCAATAATGGACCCTTGGTCAATGAATTAGAGCTCACACTAAAAAACTATTTTGGCGTACCTCATCTGTTCTATGTAACGAATGGGACCATTGCGCTACAACTAGCAATCAAAGTATTAGGGCTGCAAGGGGAGATTATCACCACGCCGTTTTCTTTTATTGCCACAACGAGCAGTATTGTATGGGAGGGCTGTACTCCCGTCTTTGTTGATATAGACCCAGCTACGTACAACATTGACCCTGCGCTGATTGAAGCGGCTATTACGCCCCAAACCAGTGCTATTTTGGCTACCCATGTTTTTGGTAATCCCTGTGCTGCGAGAGAAATAGCGGCAATAGCTGCTAAGCATAAGTTGCGCGTCATTTACGATGCGGCCCACGCCTTCGGCACCAGCTACCAAGGACGCTCGGTGTTGCACCAGGGCGATATCAGCACGCTGAGCTTTCACTCGACCAAGCTATTTCATACTATTGAGGGTGGGGCACTCATCACCCACGACGCGGACCTGGCCAATAAGATTGCGCATATGCGGAATTTTGGCTTTCATGGCCCCGATACCTTCCAGGGAGTGGGCATTAATGGCAAGAACAGCGAGTTTCACGCCGCCATGGGCTTATGCAACCTCAGGTACGTCGGGCAAATTCTGGACCGGCGGCAGCAGCTTTCCGAAACCTACCACCACATGCTTAAGTCCTTGCGTATAGGCACGCCCTTTCTGCACCCGAGCGCTGGCTTCAATTATGCCTACTACCCGGTTTTGTTTGAAAGCGAAGCCGTGCTCTTGAAGATGGTCAAGGCCTTGCACGGCGTGTATGTCTACCCTAGGCGGTACTTCTACCCCTCGCTGGAAACGTTAAGCTACGTACAGCCAGGGCAGCAGATGACTGTTTCTGCCGATATCGCCTCCCGGGTATTGTGCCTTCCCTTGTACCACGATTTGTCTATGGAGGAGGTGAAAATGATTTGTCGGGCTATCCTTCGCGCCGAACGGTATTGAGCACCGCCGACCCCGCTCGGCGGGAACTGGCTAGGCCGATTCTCCCGCTGCCTTTACTTGTTTGTGGCGTACTTGCTGCGGAGCTATGAAGGAAAATACCTTAAAAGACCGGGCGGCCGTAAGCTTGGTGTGGTTGACGGGAGAGCGCTTCGGCAACCTACTCAGCGATTTTTTGATTTCAGTTTTTCTGGCTCGCATTCTGGGACCTAGTGAGTTCGGCCTGATAGCAATGGTGGCGGTCTTTATCGCCTTGCTTCAGCCGTTCACGGATGCGGGCCTAGGTAGCGCCCTGCTACGGAAGAAAGAGGCTACGCCCGAGGATTACAACACGGTGTTCTGGAGCAATCTGGGCTTGTCCATGGCGGCCTACGCTATCGTCTTTATCGGGGCGCCGCTGGTTGCCCAGTTTTACAAAGAGCCGCTCCTGACCGACATTATCCGGGTGCTGGGCATCAGCCTCGTGCTCAACTCCCTGAACGTCGTGCAGACCATCCGCCTAACGAAGCTGCTGGATTTTCGCACCATTAGCCTGCGTTCGCTGGTGAGCAATGTTCTCTCCGGCGCTATCGGGTTGTACCTCGCCTACCTAGGGTGGAGCTACTGGGCGCTGGTAGTGCGGCAGTTGCTCAATGCCATCATCACCAACGTGCTCTATTGGGCGACCCGCTCCTGGTTTCCTTCGCTCACGTTCTCAAGTGCTTCGTTCAAAGATTTTTTTGGGTTCGGCTCGAAGCTGCTGCTATCTAGCCTGCTCGATACGGGGTTTCGCAATATCTACCCCTTGCTGATTGGCAAGTTCTACTCCGCTTCTGCCCTAGGTTTCTACAACCGGGCGGCAAACCTGAGGGACATTCCGCAGACCTTGGTGGCGCAGGTAACGGGCCGGGTATCTTACCCCGTTTTGATTGAGCTGCAAGACGACCCACCTCGCTTGGCGCAGGCTTACCAGCGCCTGATGCAGTTGGTGTCGTTTGCCTACTTCCCGCTCCTGATGGGGTTGATGGGGCTGAGCAAGAGCATCGTGCTGGTGCTACTCACCGACAAGTGGGCTAGCGTGATTCCCTTGCTGCAAGGCCTAACGTTTGTGGGTTTGCTGTACCCCATTCATACCCTGAACCTGAATATTCTCACGCTGAAAAAGCGGTCTGACCTGTTTCTCATCTTGGAAGTAATCAAAAAAGCGTTGGTCGTAGTAAGCCTGCTGCTCACGTACCGCTGGGGAGTCATGGGCCTGATTTATGGGCAGATTGCGCAGTCTTGCCTGGCGCTGGTAATTAATGCCCACTACTCCCAACAGTTTATTGGCTACGGCTTTGTGCAGCAGCTGCGGGACATCTTGCCCAATTTCTGCACGGCGTTGGGCATGGGGTTATTCGTGCTGTGGGGCAGCGAGCAGCTACACGTCTTCACCTGGTGGAGCCTGCTGCTGTGGTGCTTCGCGGGCGGGGCCACTTACCTGCTGCTGGCAGCGCTCTTCAATCGAAAAAACCTGCTTTACCTATACGACTTCTCCAGGGAGAAATACCTCGCCATGCGCATGGCAAACTAATGGCTTCTGCCTTGTCGGAACGCATTAGTACCAAGCCTACCTAGCCAACGTAGCCTATGAAAATCGCCATCATGCAGCCGTATTTATTTCCCTACATCGGGTATTTCCAGCTGGTGGCGGCGGCCGATTTATTCGTGCTGTATGATGATGTGAACTACATCAAAAAAGGCTGGATTAACCGTAACCGCATCCTTCTGCAAGGCGCCGAGCACGTCTTTACGCTCCCCTGCCTTGACGTCAGCCAGAACAAGCTGATTAACGAAGTACTGGTGGACTGGTCAAGTAAAGAGCTGCGGAAAGTGCGCACGACGCTGGAGACAGCTTACCGAAAAGCGCCTTTTTTTGAGCAGGTATATCCGCTGGTGCAAAGCGTACTGGAGCTTAGCGGCCCCGCCACCATCGCGGAAGTGGCTGCTCAAAGTATCCGGGCCGTATGCGCCTACTTAGGTATCGCCACGCCATTGGTTACCAGCTCACAGCGGCCCTACCAGAATGCCCACTTCAGCAAAGGAGCCCGTCTAGTAGACATAGTGCAGCAAGAAGGCGGCGACCAATACCTGAATGCCATAGGCGGCGAAGCGCTATACACCAAAGACTTCTTTGCCCAGCACGACATCGCGCTTCATTTCGTGAAGCCCCTGTCTATTCAGTATGCGCAACCCCTGTCGAGTAAGGAATTTGTGCCCTGGCTCTCCATCATCGATGTCCTGATGAACAACAAAAAAGAGGATATCACAACGTTTTTACTAGCCTACCAACTCTTATGAAGAACGTGCTAATACTAGGGGGGCAGGGCAATGCCTCTGTCATCGGGAATGCCATGCTCGATGCGGCCCAGCGGGGCAGCCAAGAATACCGGTTTTGCGGCTACGTGAACGACCGGGATAATTGCGAGGAAATAGAAGGCTACCCCGTCAAAGGTGGGCTGCAAGACATTCCGAGGCTACTAGACGAAGGCTACTACTTCCTCAATACGATTTATAAGATAGACGGGCAGCGGGAGCGGATTGCGCTCTTCGACTCCCTGGCCATCCCCGACGACCGGTTGGCCACGTTTGTGCACCCTACCGCGTACATAGCCGCCCATGTAGACCTAGGGCCTGGGTGCGTGGTAATGCCGCATGCCATCATTTCTACCAACGTGAAGCTGGGTAAGTGCACCCGGGTGATGATTGGGGCCATTATCAGCCACAATTGCACCATTGGGGCGCATACATTCGTAGCCGCCGGCTCTTGCTCAGGCTCTAACTTACAAGTAGGCGAGGGAGTGCACATTAGTATGAATGCCACCGTGCGAGAGTTTCTTACTATCGGCAACTACGCTACCCTAGCAATGGGTAGCGTGCTGCTCAAGGACGTGGGCGAACTGGAAGTTTGGGCAGGTAACCCCGCTAAAATGCTACGCCATGCGCAGTAAGGAGCCGCTGGTAAGCGTGCGGGTCATCACCTACAACCATGAGCGCTTTCTCCGGGATTGCCTAGATGGTATCATGTCCCAAGAGACTTCTTTCCCGTTCGAAGTAGTGATTGGAGAAGACTGTAGCACCGACGGTACCCGTTTGATTTGCCAGGAGTTCCAGGCGCGCTATCCCGACCAAATTAGGTTGCTGCTACACGCACAAAACGTAGGTGCCCAGACTAATGCTCGCCTGGCCCGCGAGGCCTGCGTCGGTAAGTACATCGCGTTCTGCGAGGGCGATGACTATTGGACCGACCCGTCGAAGCTCCAACAGCAGGTAGATTTTCTGGAGGCACATCCGGCGTACGTACTCTGCTTTCATAACTGCTGGATGAAGTTTGAGCAGGACCCTAGCAAGGCGATGGAGCTGTTTCAGACCTATACCAAGACCGACTATGCCATTCCGGACTTGATTGGGAAATGGCTTATTCCGACCGCTTCGGTTGTGTTCCGTAATCAGCTACTCACCGAGTATCCCGAGTGGCTCCGCAATGCGGTAGTGGGCGACACTCCTTTCTTTATCTTGCTGGCGTCGTTTGGCCAGCTGAAGCTATTGCCGGGCGTTATGGCCGTATACCGCCGGCACGATAGCGGCGCCACCACCCTATTGCACGGGTACCGGTACTGGGAGCGAATGGTTGAATTGTACACCGCCATTAACAAGCACTTTAACTACCAATATAGCAAGGAAATAAACCCCATTCTAAAGTGGTTTCATTACCACCTTACCCAATTATCGTTGCAGGATGGCGATTACCCGAAGTACCGTTTGTACTCCCAACGCTGCCTGCGTTTCACTAAAGAACTGCTGGTTGGGTATCACCACCTTGGCTTGTTCCACTACCGCTATGCGGTGCTCTATCTTACTGCCAAGAGCCCGTTACTTTTCAACGCGCGCACCCAGTGGCAAGCCAAAACAAAGATCCTGTAGGGCGATGCCTCTCTTTTAGTAGAAAAGCTGCCTAGATAAACTGGTAGGTATTTTAAGCTAGAACTATACGCGACTAGTTGCAGCTTACTAAAACTTAGTACACCGTGTCTATAAGGACCACCTGTCTCTACGTGCTATTGTATGAAGGCAAGCAACCGCATCTAGCTTATCCTAGTTGTCCCTCTTCATTTTATCCCTTTACATAACTATGCTTATATCCCTACTCTTGAAATAAGTGCGGTTTTGGCTTGCATGGAAGAGTAACGCATGTTAGTACTTAACTAGTAGCTAGGCTATTAATTATCTCTTGTCGGCAACCGCTAGGCCACCTTTTTATTTCCTAGCTAGACAACGCTTGTGGCCCGCCCTGCATCTATCGGCTACTTTCCCACTCCTGCTGAGCCAGACAGGTGCTTTTTTCGTAGCCCCATGCGCAGAAGCCACGCCCCAAACGGACGCCCAACTACCCCAACCAGCCAGCTAGCCCACAGCTGGATAACCTTGCTGCTCTTGCTGGCTTTTAATCAGCTACGCGCCCAGGCACCAGCCGATATTGCCCGCCTCAACCAGCAGCTTACCCCGCTGACGGCGGTGCGGGCTGGCAGCGGGTTTGCCGACCTGGCCCCGCTGGCCGCTGTGGTGGCGCCCGCGCGGGTAGTAGGCTTGGGCGAATGCACGCACGGCACGCACGAAGTCTTTCAGCTCAAGCACCGGCTGCTGGAATACTTGGTCACGCAGCAGGGCTTCACCACGTTCGCCCTCGAAGTCGATTACGGGTACGCTGAAATCCTCAACGAGTACATTCAGACAGGGGAAGGTGACTCGCTCACGGTGCATAAGGCAGTGGGCTTTGACATCTGGAATACCACCGAATTTTGGGACATGGTGCAGTGGATGCGGGCCTACAATCAGCAGCACGCCGCCAAAATCCGCTACGTGGGCATTGATATGCAAAACCCCGAGCCCAACCTGCTCCGTCTCGAGCACTTCGCCACCCAGCGGGCCGATACCGTGTTAGGGCGGCGCGTGCGGGATCTGCGCGCTACTTACGCCGCCCTCAATAAGGCGTCGCCGGCTACTAAACTGCGCCTCGTGCGCCTCTCGGACGAATTGGTGCAGCACCTGCAAGCGGTGACAGCCCCCGCGGCGCTGCAGCAGCACGGGCAGGTACTGCGGCAGCGGGCCGAGCTGAGAGCAGAAACGCGCGACCAGGCGATGGCTACCAACGTCACCTGGCTGCTTGGGCAAGAGCCGGCGGCCAAAATCGTGTTGTGGGCGCACAATACCCACATACGGCGCGATGGGGACCAACCGCAAATGGGATGGTTCTTGTCCAAGCAGCTAGGGCCGGCCTACGTAGCCGTGGGCTTCGCCACCGGCCACGGCACGGCCCGCGTCCTAAACCCGGACGGGTCGGCCTGGGCCCTCGTGCTGGCGCCCCCCACTTCCAACGCCTTCGAGGCGTGGCTCGACCAGGCAACGCCACCCAACTACTTTCTCAACCTACGCAGCGCCGCCGCTACCAGCAAGTGGCTGACCAAGCGCCAGAAGTTTCGGTTTATTGGGGCAGCGGGACCGGTTGGCGGCGCGAATAGGGAGTTTTTGTGGCACGCACCCCTCTCCCAAGCGTTCGATGCCCTGTTTTACCTGCACGAGACCTCCGCAGCGCAGTCCTACCAGGCGGCGCACCCGACCCGGTAGCATAAGCACTACTGCCATTTTACGTGTTAGAAACCACGGACTATAACACGTAAAAAGGCTGGTGACAGCTTTTTCCCTTACCCGAGCGCCGCATACCGGGTAGTCTTGGCCACTTTCAGTATGTCAGCTTATCGATTCAGCTTAAAAGCTGGGAGGATAGCGCTTTCTCGCTCATAGCACTCGACCGCGCCTACACATAAGCGCTGGGGTAAGCGCGTCCCAAGCTGTATGTGGCACACCTGGGCTGATCCCTTGTTGCTACTTGCTTTAAAGTAGAGCGCGTTATGACGCACTTGATAGGGTAACTCATGGGGCATACCTACCACATATTGCGCGATAGGCACGTGCTGCGCATTGAGAAAGAGCAGGCGGCTGTGACCATGGTTAAGGAGCGCCGCTTGGACCAGGTAAGATTCTGCTAAGACGTAATAACGCAGGTGCCCCCCTGGTCCGTAATGCGCCCTAACAGCTGCTGGTCGGAGTCGCGGCTCGTGCACTGCTGCGCGCGAGGTGCGGGCAGGTGGTAGCTCCCCAACAGGGTGCTTAGCCTTTGCCCAGAGAGGAGTAGCGCTTGGGTAGCCAGTAAGAAGGGGACAAGTTGGGGCATAAGGCCTTATAAAGTTAAGAGCTACTGCTAGGAAGTGGCTGCAAGTACGAGGAAGTACTATAGGCTAGCAAAGCGTGCATGGGAGTATCCCACTTTATTTGCTACTGCTTAAGGCAAGAGGAGCCAGCACGCAACCTAATCACTCACTTGTGCTCACAAGTGAATGATTAGGGGCCTTTTGCTATTCGAATACGCTCTTATTGGTGTTGAAAAGTAATTAAAAGGACTATCTACTAAACATAAAAAAACGTTATCGGACTATTTTTAAAAGACGGATTGTTTCACCGTGAAGCCAGCATTCTTTTTAAGCTTAGCTTTCGCAAATAGACTGTTTTGACAGGCTTTGTACGGCCTACTCTCTCCTTACTTACCATCTCTTCGCTGATGCTTAACTGGCGGTCGCTTCTCTTTGGTGGATTCGTGCTGAGTTCCTGTGGCCAGCAGCAAAAACAAGTACCACAAGCTGTCTCCCCCAACCTGCTTCACCGTGGGCGCATCAGCTCGTGTATCTACCGACCGGGTCTGACTCTGGCGTGTTTGATTTATTGCCGGTCAACGGGGATACCTTAATCGCCGTGAAGTGGCAGGGCGGGCTAGCGGTGACGACTGATGCGGGCAAGCATTGAAAAGGGCTACACGACCAGGGCCAAAGCCCTGATTTTTTGTACCTCAAGTACCTGACTATCGACCAGCATCATGTCTTGTGGGAATTAGACAGCTGGCCGGGTATCCATGAGCCCGCTTATTCACTACTGGCCTATTCCACTGATATCGGCGAGACGTGGACCCGACAAGAGTTTGACACCCATACTTTTTTCCCCTATGAATTCTACTCTCGTCCTGGCCAAGCGCTGCAAGTGGTCACTTACGATGGGAAAGTACACCAAATGCAGGACCGGGTAGGCAAAAAGTGGAAGCTTATCCAAGCGATAGCTGAGCTAGACAATTCGGTGAATGATACCACCTATGACGACTCTTACTTCGCTGGCGCTCGCTTTAAGTTCTTAAAAACAGGCAAGTTGTTCTCTCAGGCGGGAAAGGGATGGCAGCCGGTTGCCACTGCGGGGTTCCTGAATCAACTGGATGACGTTTGCGCCTGCCAGGGAAGCACGTACCTAACGGGTCAGAACAGCGCAGCTGATCCACCTATTCATTATGTGGTACGCATCGCAAAAGGGCGAGTACAGGATACGGTTCGGACACAGGAGGAACAACAGCACCTGCGTTGTGATAGCAAAGGCCGGCGCTGGCTATTTAGCTACAGAGGCATTTGGAAGCAGGCCGGGCAGCAGCTTCAGAAACGCTATTAAAAGCACGTGACCTAATCGCAAGTTCACAATCCTTAAACGAACCTTCAAGGACTGTGAAAGCTCAAGCCCTTTCAGTGTGCAGGAACTCGACTAGCTTCTGGATTCACACAGCAATTGCGACGACAAGGGGGATTATTGGACTGAATGAGGTTGTATATCATTGCATTAGAGTGCAAAAGTGGCGCAGAATGCAATTAGTAGATTAATTTATACTCCTGCTTTTCGCTTGCTCCGCTAAGATAAATAATCGCAGTAGAATATTAATAGCTGATTGTCTTCTAGCGGCTAGCGTAAAGCAGTTGCCGGTAGCCTGAAAGTCCGAGCCCCAGCACTACGCCGACGTAGAGGGCCCACGATTGCCCTAGGTGCAGCCAAGTATAGTCAGCGTATACCTGAGGCCGAAACTGCGGGATGGCCTGAGCATCGGCCACCGTGAAGGTGCGGAATGTGCTTTCCAAGGCCATCTTGGGGTAAAAGAACTGCTGGGTACGTAGGCGAAATGCGTCTACGTCGCGGCTGAACTCATTGTACTGGTGCCAGTGGGTGCCAGCCAGCGCAGCCAGCGTCTCTTGCAAGAGTAGGGCGGGGCTCAGCAACTGGAGCCGCCGGATGGCGGCTTGCTGCTTTTCAATCTGGCCGTAGAGCTTGTCCTCCGCCACGCGGGTTGCTTGGTCCTTTATTATTTGACTTTTAGAAACGATGACGCCGTAGCCATACACCATGCCCGGTGTGACGATGGACGCCTGCCGAATGAGCGTGCGCGGGTTGTTGAACACCTCCTTGGTGAGCAGTTGGCCGTCCTTCTCGAAGTAGCGGTTGGTGGCGTCGCGCTCGGCCGTGGTGAGCGCAATGCGGCTCGGAATAGGGTAGGTGCGGCTCAGGCCGGTTTGCAGCAGGTTGGGCACCAGCAGGCCCAGCAGTAGCCACAAGAATATCAGGCTCATGGCATTGAGGTTAGAGCTGAGCGAGAAGCTGTTGACCAAGAACGCCAGCGCAAACCAGAACGCGAAATACAGCGATACAAACGCCACCACCCACCACCAGTTGGCGCTGGCCAGGAAGCTCGGCCCAATCAGCAGCGTCAACAGGGGCACCACGACCGCCCAGAAAAACGCCGTGAATAGCCCAAAGCGAATGAGCAACCGCCCCAGCAGCAGCCGGGCAATCGACTGGTTGCTTGTCTTGAGCAGCACCCAGGTGCCCTGCTCTTTCTCGGCCGACAGCAAATTGTAAGTGAACACAATGATGAGCAGAGGCAGCAGATACACCACCACAAACGAGAAATCGAACGGCCCCACGAATTGCAGGAAGCTATTGTCAATCTCGCTTTCGTGCACCAGGTACTGCTTGCGGGTGATGTACACCTTATAATAAAACGGCTGCACACCGCTCTGGCCCGTGGCCAGCGCTTGCAGGGCGAACGGTTGCTTCACAGCGTACTGCGCGCCCTCGTTGCGGGCCGTGTTATAAGCAAACGTAGGGTCGTCCCAGATAAAGCCGGGGTAGCGCATACCGTGGGCCTCGATGCGCCGGATGCGGGCCGTGAGGCTATCCTGAGTTTCTAATTGGTGGGCCCGGATGCGGCCCATGGTGCGCTGCTGCTGCCCCAGCAGGCTGCTGCCAATCCAGAGCGCGCCCACCAGCAGCACGAATAAGATGGAAAAGAGCGTAACCAGCACCCGGTTACGGTATAAGGAAGTGATTTCGTGCCGAAACAGCACCCGAAACAGGGAAGCCTGCATGGTAAAATACGGTAAGGGCGGGGCCAACAGAGCCCGGCCGTGAGAAGAAGCGCCGGGTGGACCTAGGCCCACAGGCGGCGATAAGCCAACGCGGCCAGGGCCCCAGCGGCCACCAGCCAGCCCAGCAGAATGGCCAGCGGCGCGGCGGCATTGGCCAGGCGCCAGCCTAGGTCGGGCGCCGCGTAGGCAAACTGCGGCACGGTCTTCCAGAAGTTGTTGCTGGCCACCGTGTTCTTCTGGTAAAAGGCATCGACTACCACGCCCACCCGGCGGCGGTGCGCCTCGGCTTGCTGAGCAAAGTCGTTGTGGGTGTTCATGTCGGTGGCCGTGAGGTGCAGCGAGAAATCGCGGAACGCTAGGAAGGGCGAGAGCACAGCGCTGGCTAGCACTAGTTGGTTTTGGCGGGCCTCGTTGCGCTCGATGGCCGCGTAGGCCCGGTCCATCACGTGGCCGTCGGTTTCTTCAAAGTACTCGATGGTGATGGGGATGTAGAAAACCGGCAGGTCTTCCAGGCGCTTGACGTGGTACTGGGCCAGGGTGCGTTGTTCGAGCAGCGCCCGGCGGTAGTCCTTGGTGCCCTCGTTGCCGACCCCGTATTCCTTGTCGCGAAACGTTTGGTCGTCGAACTCCACTGCCGTAATGGACGGGTGGGCGCGCCGCGCTAGCTCGCTGGCTAGCCTAGGTACCAGAAACACGCCCACCAGCCAGAAGCCCGCCAGCACCACCAGCGCCAGCGCCGAGCTGCGCGCCAGCAGCGACACGGCTACGCCTAGCACCGTAAGTAACAGCGCGTAGAGCAGTAGCCCACCCACGTAGCAGCCGTAGGCCGGCAGCAGGCGACCTAGCCCGGCCAGTCCGTGTTGGATTAGCAGCAGAGCCAGCGCCCCGAGCGTTAGCACCGCTACTAGCGCGCCCACCAGCAGCCCGCAGGCCAGCAGCTTGCCCGCAAACAGCTGCCGGGCGCTTACCCGCGTGCTGAGCACCATCTTAATGGTACCGTTTTCCCACTCCTTGGCGAAGATGCTGTGCGTCAGCAAAAAGATAAACAGCGGCAAGATGAATTGCGCAAAGTAGCCCACGTTCAGAAAGCCGAAGCTGCGCAGGCCGGTAGCATCGCTCACTTCCCGAAACTTGACCACACCGCGCTGGTGCGGCTCCAAGTAAAACGAGTTGCCGGTGTAGTCTTCCAACCCGTTATCGACCAGGGCCAGGTCGGCGGTGGGCTTGTAAGCGTAGAAGCCGAAGTGCGCGCCTAGGTGCGGGTTCTTGTCACCCTGCGAGATAAACTGCTTGTAGGTAGTTTGTTGCGACTCGCGCAAAAACGCGCTGCGGGTGGTCGAGTACGCATAGCCATTATAGAGGGCCAGGCCCAGCAGCGCGGCCAGGCCCAGCAGCAGCCACGTGACCTTGGTGGTCCGCAGCAGCTCGGTCAGCTCTTTTCTGACAATAAGCTGAATCATCTAGGCGAGTTGGTTGACGGTGGTGAGGTAGCGGTCGGTGAGCTCGGCGTAGGATACGGCCTCCGAGCGCAGCTCCTGCTGCAAGCGACCCTGGTGCATGATGCCGATGCGATGACCTAGGTTCTTGGCCATCAGCAGGTCGTGGGTCGCGATGAGTGTGCTTACGCCCTGACTGCTGAGGCGCGTGATAACCTGCGCAAACTCGTTGCTGGCGTGTGGGTCGAGGCCCGAAGTGGGCTCATCCAAAAACAGCGCCTTGGCCTGCTTGGCTAGGGCAATGGCAATGCCCACCTTCTGGCGCATGCCCTTCGAGTAGCCACCCACGCGCTGGTCGAGGGCACTGGCTTGCAAGCCAGCCGTTTGGGTGAAGTCCGCAAGCTCGGCCCGCGAGTAAGCGTAGCCCGATAAGCCGCTGAAAAAGGCCAGGTTTTCTAGCCCCGTCAGTGTAGGGTAGAGGTTCACCACTTCGGGAATGTAGGCCACCAGGTTGCGGGTGGCGTGGTTGTTCACCGACACTTCGAGTCCGTCAATGAGGGCCCGCCCGCTGGTGGCGGGCAAAAAGCCCAGGAAGATGTTGATGGTGGTCGATTTGCCGGCCCCGTTGGAGCCCAGCAGGCAGTACACCTCCCCGCTCCGGATGTCCAAATCGAGGCTATCCAGGGCTAGGTGCGCGCCGAAGCGCTTGGTGAGTTTTTCGGCTTTTAGCATGCAGTCAATCAAAAAACGAATTCTTAAAACGTGTAGCTCGCCGAGAGTCGGCCGTTGATGCCGGCCTGGGGCACCCAGTAGTAGAGGCCGTTGCGCAGCCAGGGTGAGGCGAGCAGGTCGTGGTTGAGCAGGTTGTTGACCAGCAGGTTCACCTTGAGGTGGGCCGACTGCCAGCCCACGCCCCCGTCGAGGCGGAAGTAATCGGGAATGGCATAGGGGCTAGCCACGGCGTAGCGCCCTGTCCGGCCGGCCTGGTATTGGTACCCTAGGGAGAAGCTCAGGCCGCGCACCAGCCGGGCGGGCAGCTCGTAGTTGAGCCAGGTATTTTGGATATGCTTGACGTAGAGCGGCGTGCGGGCCCCCACCAGCTGCGGGTTCACGTCGCTGTCGATTTTGGAGTCGTTGTAGGCGTAGTTCACTACCACGTTCAGGCCCCGCACTACTTGGCCCACGACGTCCACATCCACTCCTTGGGCGTGGTTTTCGCCCACCTCAATGCGGTAGAGGCTATTGTTAGGGTCAGTGGCAATGATGCTGGAGCGCGTGATGTAGTACACGGCCACGGCCGAGGTCCAGCGCCCGTCAAACCAGTTTTTCTTCACTCCCAGCTCGTGGTTGGCGCCCTTTTGCGGGGCAATGGCCGCGCCGGCGCTCGTGGTGCCGGCCTGAGGCACCAGCGTGCGGTCGTAGAGCCCGTACACCGATAAGCTAGGCAGCAGGCTGTAGCTGATGCCTAGCCGCGGCGTGGCCACTTGGTCGCTAGAGCTGCTCGCTACGCCCGATACCAGGTTGTTGGTTTTCACGGAGGTATAGCGCAAGCCCGGTGTAATGCGCAGCTTGTCCGCCAGCAGCGCTACCTCATCGAGGGCGTATAGCGAGTAATAAGTGATAGTCTGCTCGGTGTTGCGGGAGGCTAGCCCATTGGGGGCCGTGTAGCCCGGCACGTCTGCGCCGTACTGAGGATTGCTCACGTCGAGAGGATAGTACACAAGCTGCGTGGCGCCGGTCGAGGTGCGGGTTGTGTTGTACTCTACGTAGCTGTCGGCCAAGAACTTCTTCTGATTAGCATCGACCCCGGCCAGCAGCTGGTGAGTGAGCGGACCGGTGCGGAACTTACCGTTCACGAAGGCCTGCTGCGAGAATACCTGCGCGCGGTTAAGGTCGTACTTGGGGTTGCGTAGCAGCACATTAGGGTTGACCGCGTTCACGCCCGTCACCCAGAGGTAAATGCCCTCCGCCTTATCGAGCAAAAAGGCGCCCCGCGCCGTGAGTTGCCAGTTAGCGTTGAACTGGTGCCCCAGCGTGAGGAAGCCCGAGTGGTCTTGCACCCGAATGGGTTCCAGACTGGGCTCGCTGATGGTGAAGTCCCTAGGCAAGCTGCCGAAGCCGTTGGGCGTCATGACGATGGGGCTGTACAGGCCATAGCTAAACGCCTGAAACGTGTACTCGGCCGCCAGGTAAGTGCGGTCACTGAACTGGTATTTCAGCACCGGGGCCACCAGCAGGCGCTTGTTAAAATCGCCCTGCACGAAGGAATTGCTGCGCATCACCATGCCGTTGAGGCGGTACTGAAGCTTGCCCGATTTGGTGAGCGGGCCACCTAGGTCGGCTGCCAGACGGTAGAAATCGTAGCTGCCCAGCATGGCGCTTAGCCCGTAGTGCGGCGTGCTGGTGGGCTGCTTGGTTACGGTGTTAAAGCTGCCAGCCGGGTCGCCGATGTTGTTCATAAACGACGACGGCCCCTTCACAAACTCGACCCGCTCGATGACAGCCGCATCGTCGGGCACGGGGCCGCGGTAGATGGGCGTCAAGTCCACCCCGTTGCGCAGGGAGGCAATCTGGCCACCGCGCATGAAAAGGTAGGGCCCTAGGTTATTGGATATTTCCAGCCGCGTCACGCCGCTCACGTTGCGGCTCACGCTCTCGGTCAGGTTGAAGCTGCCTTGGTCAAAAATCACCTCCGGCGTCACGGCCTGAATATTCTGGGGCAGTTCGAGTAATGGCGTTTGCAGCCGCAGCGCGCTCGACACGGTCTGGGTGGTATACTGCCGGTAATATTTCGACGTGACCACGGCCTCACCCAGCGTAGTGGCCGCGTCAGTCGTCAGGCCGATGGTGAGCAGCTGGCTGTCGCTCACGCGCAACGTTTGCGGCAAGTACCCTAGGTGATTGACGAGGAGCGTGGTAATAGTCGTGCGCCCGCGCAGCTCAAAGCGCCCGGTGCTGTCGGTAGTGGTAGGCTGGCTGGCCTGTGGGCTGCTGACGGTGGCCCCGCCGATGGGCGCACCCGCCTGCGGGCCATCGGTCTGGCGCACCACGCCGTGCACCACCGTTTGGGCAAATGCTCGCGCCGTCAGCAGCAGTAAAAAGCACGTGAATACGACTTGTTTCATGAAAGGCAACCCAGAAGAAATAAGATGAAAGTGAGCCTAGGGCTAGGCAAGGACCGCTAGCACAAGCTGGCATCCGAGGGGCACCAAGGCGTAGTCGCAGGCTCGCCTGTATACAGGCAACTGCTCCGCTATCCACCCTAGCTAGCGTAAAGACACTCCGTGCGCAGCGCGTTGAAGCTGACCCGTAGGTGGCACGGCCGCCAAGCGACCGGCCACAGACGTAGTTGCCCTAGAGCCCCGTAGTAAGTAAATGCATAGGCTAGCCCCTGCGCCCTAGCACAGAAGTCACCAACCTGCCCTTTAGGTAGTTGCCTTACGCTTGCGGCGGGCGAAATATGCCGTGGGCGGCGCTAGCTGGCACCCAGGCCGTCCGGTGTGGGCCGTAGCCTACGGGCGCGCTGGCCCAGTATACAGGCGCCGCGGGCACCTGACTTTGGAAGGCTACTGGCAACATCTCCACTTGCTCTTTTAAGGGATTAGGAGCCTTATTTTCCCGCTCTTCCTGCTGCTTGAGCTGTTTGGCAAAGTAGCACTTGCCATCGCAGTGCAGCTGGGGACGGGTCTTGTTGACGCAGAAGCGCGCCGTGATTATGGCCCGGTTCAAAGTAAAATCTACCACCAACACTTCGCGGCTGAACGTTTGCAGCAGCACGAGCAAAATGAGTAAGTAGGAGAAAAAAGCCTTCACAATAGAAACCTGAACAGCTACAAAGGTAGGTTAGAACCCATTTTAACGGCTTACATAACTAAGTAAGCTTCTTTTGGACATGCCAGTGTGAAGAAATCACATCAATGATGGCACGAACTGATACAGCTTAAAACAAATAATTAAACTCAGTTGCTTATGCCGCCGAACCAAACGGTAGAATGGTCCCAAGGAGTGATTGAAGTAAACGATGTCGAGGTCGGAAACTTCGCTTTGAAAAGTATTTGGTGTTTATGGTACAGAGCGGCCTGAGCTTGTTGCATTACATCTTCCGCTTCTTCAAAGGGTAGGTCAGCCTCATAGTCACTCAACTCTTGCAAGCAATGGAGCCATACCTGATGATGAGTCATCGCTTCCCACCCATTAGGCGGTACCAAGCGTGGAGCATAAGCAGCTACATGCTTTTGGAGTGAGTGGTCAGTTGGTTTGCGCATTAAATAACAAGGAATGAGAAGTTCCTTCAGGTTGTCATTGGCTAGCCATAAGTAATCCGCTTAGAAGATGCTAGCGTTCAACTTTCAATAGAAGAAAAGGCCGAGTGTAAAATTGATTTATTGGGGCGAGGCTACCGAAGCGTGAGCTATTAGCTAAGCAAGCGTTAAACGCTTTGCTTAGCTAATCAAGTGGCGTTAGTGTACAGTTAAGTATTGTAATTAGCTTTCTCTTAGCTGTGGTTGAGGCTGGATTTAGTAGTGAACTTAGCCGCCCCAGCACTGGTAAAATCGCCGAGACGCGTTGCATAAAGTCTTCTGAGCGCTAAAAAGTCAGCGTCGAAGCCGCGAAGAAATAGCCGCTTGGCCTTGCCGTCGCTCGCGTGCTGCGCAATCAATAGGCTCGGTACCAGTCGCAGCGAGTCGTGGGTCGAGTTGAGAGAACTCAGCGGCTGGTTGGGGTTGTGGGGCTGGCTCTCTGTCGCTTCGGCCAGGTTGAGGTTAGTCGCAGACAGAGTATGGGCCACGCCCCGTACTTCGTCGACATATGATATAATTAATTGATTACTAAAATCATAACATGTAGTCCTGCCGCGCAAGTCGCAAGTACTGGGTTTCCGACTCGCCAAGCGAAACTGACTACGCGTATCGGTGACCGTGCCGCTCGGCTGGCCCCAGCATAGGTCGGTGACGGTACCGCGCAGGGCAGCTATGCTTTGGGCCGTGGCCGAATGCGTTGTCACTAAACCCAACGCGCAGCATACGCAAACTATTGATTTTATGCCCAATAGACTAGAGAGCATCTGCCTAGAGCCACGCAAAGCAGTGGCTAGCAGGCGAGCGCGCCAAACCCCCGGGGGCCAGCAAAAAATACGGAAAACTACGCCCCCGGCGCGGCCGGGGGTAAGCGAGGGGTAGGGCATGGTACGACGCGCCTTTCTGCCGAAGGCCGGGACTGTATGAAGCAAGTGGCAGGTCTTCTGACTTCCCCCACTGCCCGACGGCCTTCCCATCCGCAAAGGGACAGTGGCACTAGATATCGAACAGCTTATGAGAGGGTTACAGCAGCGGAGACTGTCCCGGAGTTACACCGGATTCCCTTTTAAAATCGCCCCGCACCGCGGAAGCGACTACCAATTGCTGGGGCGAAGGTAGGGGTATTTAGTTGAATAATGCCGTTAGCCCAGTCCCTGTATGCTCTCCACCAGTGTGTACACCCCAATGGCGATGGAAAAGGCCCCCACCACGTAGTTGAGCAGCTTGAGCGAGGGCTGCCAGCGGCTCGAAAACCGCGTGGCCGAAAAGGCAAACAGGCACCCGTAAGTGGTCATAGAAACCAAGATGCCAGCGCTTTGCAGCACAATAATCCACACGGCGGCTGTGGCATCGCGAGCGGCTAGGGTAAGGGCAATGGTACAGGCGCCGCCGGTGCCAGCCAGCCCGTGCACCATGCCCACCCAGAACGAGCGGCTAAGCCCCGTCGGTGGCCCAATGGGGGAGGGGACTTTGGTAGGCAAAGGCTTAGGCTTTATGAAGTTGCGCCGAATAGCCAGCATGCCCAGCCAAATCATGAGCGGCCCGATAGCTAGCTCAACCTGCGCGGCGATATGCAGCGAAAGCTTCGATTTGAGCAGAATAATCAGGCTAGCGAACACGATGAGTGTGAGCGAGTGACCTAGTGCCCAGTGCGAGGAGCGCCAAATGACGCGCCACAGCCGCCTCGCGCCTTGCTTTTGCTCGGTGGCCAGCACTGCCACGGCCGCCATGTGGTCGGGCTCGAACGAGTGCTGGATGCCGAGGAGCAGCGAATCAAAAAACAGGGGATTGAGCATGAGTGGGTAAGTCAGCGCGCCTCGGAAAAAGACAAGTCGGGAGAAGGCCAGAAATTGCATCGGGCCGCGAGTAGGCTTGGCGGCAGGCGCATGAGGGCCGGGCAAACATACTGGCGGGCCAATTGTAGCAGCGTCAGCAAACCGATACCTTGCGTCAGCAAAACTTGGCACCGCTGCCAGCCGACAGTCACGTTTTTCAAAATCAATATTTTGAAATTCAAAGTATTATGCCTGCTCAATAGTCACCCATTATTCTTATCCCTATGCGCGAAATCAAACGCCAACGTGTGCAGCGTGCCGACGGCAAAGCCATTAACCTAGTGCAGCGCCGGGGACACCTTTCGTACTGCTACAACGCCTGCTGCTGTGGCCGGGTGGATAGGGGCTACGCGGCCGTGCCCGTAGATTTGTACAAAAGCGAGTGGCTGCGGCGCAAGCTGCGCAATACCGTGCACATGACCAAAGGCGGCTGCTTAGGTCCCTGCACACTGGCCAATGTGGTGACGCTGCTCTTCGACGGCCGCTCGACCTGGTTTCACTCCATCAATAGCGACTGGCAGGTGCTGGCCATTTTCGACTATATCGACAGCCTAGTGGCCGCCGATGGCTACCTCGCCCCGCCTGCCGAACTGGCCGAGTATGTCTTCCAGTTTTACAGCTGGACTGGTGCCGAGACGACCGACGCGGCCGGCGTTGCCGCGCCCGTTGCGGCCGAGGGCATTGCCTTTCTCACCCACGCCGAAACCGACCTGCTGACGCTGCATCGCAGCGTGCAGGAGCTGCCCACCGACTTTCCCAAAACGGTTGGTATCAACTTGCTGGGCATCAAGAATGAAACCCACATGGCCCAGCTGCTCGACCGCGAGCTGGCCGCCGCGCGCATTATTGTGTTGCGGGTGCTGGGCCGGCCGAGCAGCATCCCCGGTTTTCAGGAGTTGGTGCGGCGGGCCAAGGCCCAGGGTCAGCACCTGCTGGTGTTGAGCGGCGCGGGCGATTTGAACCCCGAACTGGCGGCCGTGTCCACGGTGTCGCCGGCCGTGCTGCACGAGGCCCTAGGGTACTTGCAGGCCGGCGGCTACGCCAACCTCACCGCGCTGCTCTACTACCTGGCCGACCACTTGCTGCTCACCGGCTTCGGCTACGAACCGCCAGTCACGCTGCCCGAGCACGGCCTCTATCACCCCGACCTGCCCGAAAACGCCGACCTAGCCGACTGGCTGCGCCTGCGTAATCCGGCCCAGCCCACGGCGGGCGTGCTCTTCTACCGCGCCCACTGGGTAAGCGGTAACCTGGCTTTTGTCGATGCGCTAGTGCGCGAGCTGGAAGCGCAGGGCGTCAATGCCTTGCCAGTATTCACAGCTTCGCTCAAAGCCGTGGATGTGGACACGGGTGCACCGTGGGCATTCAGCTTTTTTCAAGGTGAAAACGGGCCGCTGCTTGACGTGCTGATTAATACCGTATCCTTCGCCATGAGCGAAGTGAACCCTGACGGGCCCACCAGCGCAGGGTGGTCGGTGGAGGCGCTGCAGCAGCTCGATGTGGTGGTGCTGCAAGCCATCACGAGCGGCATGGCACGCGGGCCCTGGGAGTCATCGAGCCGTGGCTTGAACCCGCTCGACACGGCCATGAACGTGGCGCTGCCCGAGTTTGATGGCCGCCTCATCACGGTGCCGATTTCCTTTAAGGAGAAAAACCGCGAGGCCACCGGCTACGCGCCCGTGCCCGACCGCGTGGCGCGGGTAGCCGGTCTGGCGCGGCGCTTTGCCCGGCTGCGCCAAGTACCGAATCCAGAGAAGCGGGTAGCATTTGTGTTCACCAATTCTAACAGCAAAGCCTCGCAAATTGGCAACGCCGTGGGGCTAGATGCGCCGGCTTCGCTGCTGACCTTGTTGCACGCCATGCAGGCTGAAGGCTACGCCCTAGGTGAGCTGCCACCGACCGGTACCGCCCTTATTCACGAGTTGGTCGACCGCTGCTCGTACGACGAAACCTACCTCACGCCCGAGCAGCTAGGTCGGGCCGTGGGGCAAGTGTCGTTTGTGCAATACGCGCAGTGGTTCAGTGAACTGCCGGAGGCGTTGCAGCAGAAAATGACCAAGCAGTGGGGCCCGCCGCCCGGCGCTACCTACGTGCACGACGGGCACATTGCCCTGGCCGGCATCGAGCTGGGCAATGCGCTGGTGATGCTCCAGCCGCCCCGGGGCTACGGCATGGACCCCGACGCCATTTACCACCAACCCGACCTGGCGCCTACCCATCATTACTACGCCTGCTACCGCTGGCTGCGCGACGGTTGGGGGGCAGATGCGCTAGTGCACGTGGGCAAGCACGGCACCCTGGAATGGCTGCCCGGCAAGGGCATTGGCCTATCGGAGAATTGCTTTCCCGACGCGTTCTTGGGAGATTTGCCGCTGTTCTACCCTTTTATTATCAACGACCCCGGCGAGGGTTCGCAGGCCAAGCGCCGCGCCCACGCCACCATTTTGGACCACCTCACGCCGCCCATGACCACGGCCGACAGCTACGGCGAGCTGGCCCAGCTTACGCAGTTGGTCGATGAGTACTACCAGGTCGAGGTGCTCGACCCGGCCAAGCTGCCGCTGCTCCAACGCCAAATCTGGGACCTAGTCAAGCAAACCAACCTTGACCAGGACCTGGCCGTGCTCTTGCGCCGCGACCACGGCGACCACGTGCACGACTGGGACGATGACATGACACCCGAAGGCGTGCCCGTGAGCCTGGCCGAGATGGACGGCAAGGACGTGGCCCACCTCATCGAAGACATCGACGGCTACCTCTGCGAACTGGGCGCCGCCCAGATTCGCAACGGCCTGCATATCCTGGGCCAGGCGCCCGAGGACGAGATGCTGGTCGATATGCTGCAAGCCCTCACCCGCCTGCCCAACCTCGGCGTGCCAGGCTTGCAAGCCGGGCTAGCCACATTGTTTGGCTTTGAGCTGGAACAGCTTTTAGCAGCTAAGGGCCAAAAGCTAGCGGTAGTAGGCGCACAGTTTAAGGCCCTAGCCGGCCGACCCGTGGTGACGGGTGCGGACGCGCTGGAAGTGCTCGACGAACTAACGCGCCACCTACTGCTGGTGTGGCAGCAGCGGCACTTTCGGTCCGATTTGCTCGATGAGGCGCTGTTTGAAGCCTTGAATGTGGCGCCTAGTCAGCCCGGCCTAGCCGAGGTAAAGCAAACGCTAGCCTTTGTAGGCCAGCAGCTTTTGCCTAACCTGGCCCAGACTTACGACGAGGTTTCCAACCTACTCCACGGCCTAGGGGGTGGCTACGTGCCAGCCGGCCCCAGCGGCGCACCCACCCGGGGCATGGCCCACATCTTGCCCACCGGCCGCAATTTTTACGCCGTAGACCCCCGTGCCCTGCCCTCGCAGGCGGCCTGGGAAGTGGGCCAGCAGCTAGCCCGCGAGGTGCTGGCGCGCCACCTCAAGGAAACCGGCCGCTACCCCGAAAGCGTGGGCTTAAGCGTGTGGGGCACCAGCGCCATGCGCACCCACGGCGACGACGTGGCCGAAATCCTGGCCCTGCTAGGGGTGCGCCCCGTGTGGCAACTCCAAAGCCGCCGCGTAACGGGCGTGGAGGTGATTCCGCTGGCCGAGCTAGGCCGCCCCCGCATCGACGTGACTACCCGCATCAGCGGCTTTTTCCGCGATGCCTTCCCGCACCTCATTGAACTGCTGGACGATGCTGTGCAGCTCGTACTGGCCCTCGACGAGCCGCTCGACCAGAACTTCGTGCGTAAGCACTACCTAGGGGACCTTGCCGAGCTGCACGCGCTGGACGTGCCCGCCGAAGAAGCCGAGCAGCGCGCCGGCTACCGCATTTTTGGGGCCGCACCGGGTAGTTACGGGGCCGGCATCCTACCGCTCATCAACGAGAAAAACTGGCAGGGCGATGCCGATTTTGCCCAGGCCTACGTGAACTGGGGCGGCTACGCTTACACCCGTGCTGCGAGCGGTGCCGATGCCCGCCCCGAGTTTCGGCAGCGGCTGGCGGGCGTGGAGGTAGCCCTGCACAACCAGGATAACCGCGAGCACGACATCTTCGACAGCGACGACTACTTGCAGTTTCACGGCGGCATGATTGCCACCATTCGTAGCCTCACAGGCCAGCAGCCTAAGCACTATTTCGGCGACACCCAGGACCCCGCCCGCCCCGCCGTACGCGACCTCAAGGAGGAAACCCTGCGCGTGTTCCGCTCCCGCGTCGTCAACCCCAAGTGGTTGGCTGGCATCCAGCGCCACGGCTACAAAGGCGGCTTGGAGCTAACGGCTACCGTGGATTATCTATTCGGCTACGACGCTACAGCTAAGGTAGTTGATGATTGGATGTATGAGAAAGTGGCTGAAACATACGCCCTCGATGCTGGGATGCAGGAGTTCTTTGCCGAGAGCAACCCGTGGGCGCTGAATGCCATTGTCGAGCGATTGTTGGAGGCGGCGCAGCGGGGGATGTGGGCTGCGCCCGCGCCCGAAACGCTTGCCGCGTTGCAGGCAGTCTACTTGCAAAGTGAGACGCTGCTGGAAGCGCGCAATGAGTAGCAGCTCGCCTTGCACCCCCGGCCCCTCTCCCGGAGGGGCCGGGGGTGCAAGGCGTTAGGATTGCATTTTGAATTTATACTTACCCATGAACTACCCCTTCGCCGCCCTGGTCGGCCAAGACATGCTGAAGCAAGCCCTGCTGCTGTGTGCCGTAAACCCAACCCTAGGTGGCGTGTTGCTGCGCGGCGACAAAGGCACGGCCAAAACCACCGCCGTGCGCGGCCTGGCCGACGTGCTGCCGCCCATCCTAGCCGTGCCCGGCTGCCCGTTTAACTGTGAGCCCGGCCAGCCGGCGGACCTGTGCCCAGTGTGCCACCAGCCCGACGCTGTGGCGCGGGAGCTACCCGCGCCCTTCGTCAATTTCCCCCTAGGGGCCACCGAAGACCGCGTGCTGGGTAGCCTCGACCTAGAAGGACTACTAGCCGACCGCCAGAAAAAGCTGCAACCCGGCCTGCTGGCCGCCGCCCACCGCGGCGTGCTCTACATCGATGAAGTAAACCTGCTGCCCGACCACTTAGTCGATGTGCTGCTCGATGCAGCGGCCACTGGCGTGAGCACCGTGCAGCGCGAAGGATTGGCCGTGAGCCACCCGGCACGGTTTGCGCTCATCGGCACCATGAACCCCGAAGAGGGCAACCTGCGCCCGCAGTTTCTCGACCGTTTTGGGCTGATGGTGGATATCTCGGCCCCGCGTGACGTGGCCGAGCGTACGGAGGTAGTACGTCGCCGCATCGCCTTTGAGCGCGACCCGGCAGCTTTTCAAACTCAGTGGCAGCCTGCGCAAGCAGCCATACGACAGCAGCTGATAGCCGCTCAACTACTGCTGCCTGCCGTGCAGATGCCCGAAGGCCTGCTCACGCTCATCAGCCAGCTATGCACTGAATTAGGAGTGGCCAGCCTGCGCGCCGATATCGTGCTGTATAAAACGGCCCTTACCCTAGCCGCCCTAGAAGGCCGCACCACTGTGACCGCCGCCGATGTGCGCCGCGCCGCCGAATTGGCCCTGGCTCACCGCCGGCGCGCCCAACCCTTTGACAGCCCTAGCCTTCCCTCCCAAACCCTGGATGAGCTGATGCAGCAGGCCCCACTACCTACTCCCGATACTGCGCCCCAACCACCCACCCCACCTAGCAATTCAGCTCAGCCCAGTGAAGAACCATCCTCAGCAGCAGATAATGCGGCACCTGAGGAGGATAATACCCCACTAGGCGCCCCTCAGGAAGCTTCCCCCGAGCAGGTATTTACTGTTGGGCCGACGGCGCCAACCCGGCCCATTGTGGTGGAGGCAGCGCCGCCCGATGCACCACTCGTAGGCCTAGCCACTGGCCAGCGCGGGGCCAGCGTGCCCGCCGCGCGGGGCCAGTACATGCGGGCCGTGCTCGACCGGGCTCCGTCAGAGCTGGCCATTGAGGCGACGGTGCGCCAAGCTGTGCTGCGCGACCCCGCGGCGGCCCAAATTACCCGCGATGACCTGCACCAAAAAGTGCGTAGCAGCAAGACCGGTACCTTTCTGCTACTCGTGGTCGATGCCTCGGGCTCGATGAGCGCCAGCCGCCGCATGGAAGCCGTGAAAGGGGCCGTGCTCAGCCTGCTCACTGAGGCCTATCAGCAGCGCGATACTGTAGCTGTTATTGCGTTTCGGGGCGTAGAAGCGCGGGTGCTGCTGCCGCCCACCCGCAGCGTGGCCGTAGCCGAAGAAGCCTTGCGCACGCTGCCCACGGGCGGGCGCACACCGCTGCCACATGCCCTGCAACTAGCCGCGCAGTTGCTAGCGCGAGCTGACTACCCAACTGACTTACAGCCGCTACTAGTGCTACTCAGCGATGGCAAAGCCAATGTGCCCCTAGCCGGTGGCGGTGATGCTGGCCAGCAAACCCAGCAACTCGCCGAGCAACTGCGCACGCAAAATATCCCCACCTTAGTCCTCGATACCGATACCAGCTACCTGCGCCTAGGTAAGGCTGCCGAGCTGGCCACTGCCCTAGGCGCACAATACCTGCCACTCGACGAGTTATCTGCCACGTCGCTAACCAACACTATTTTAACGGTTAATAATCAGATGCTAGCGCGAGTTTAGCGCAGTGTAACTCGTGCCTAGTTATGACGTGGAGGCTGCACCTCTACTGCTGCGCTAGCGGCAAGGCTACATAAACCCGCAGAACACATTATGTTGCTAGTACTAACACCAACTTGCCGCTAAATCCGCGCTAGTGCAAGCAGGGCAGTAGCAGCATGCTTACCCCGCAAAGCCGTTGTAAATCCAGAGTAAGCCTACGCCAATCGATACCACGCCGACAACGGCATTTATTAGTTTGAATACTACTTGATTACGCTCGATAAACCGCGATACCGAGAAGGCCATTACGCAGCTGTAAGCCGTCATGGCGACCACAATACCAACGCTTTGCAGGGCAATGATGCCGATGGCCGTGCGCGTGTCTTTGGCGGCCAGCGTGAGGGCCACGGCGCAGGCCCCGCCCGTGCCGGCCAGCCCATGCAGCATACCTACCCAGAAGGAGCGGCTGAGTACATTCATCGCGATTTCTTCGCCCTGGCTGCCGTGCAGGTGCAGGGCATTGGTAAGGTGAGCGTGCTCGGCAAATTTCTTGTGCTCGGCCATCAGTTTCTTGAGCTGGTGGTTGCGCCGGATAGCTTCCCAACCCAACCAAATCATGACTGGGCCTACTGCCAATTCGGCCCAGCGCGAAAAACTCAGCGGCAGGGCTGAGCGCAGCACCAATGCCAAGGCACTGAAGATAATGAGCGTGAGTGAGTGACCTAGGGCCCACTGCGACGAGCGCCAGATGAGCTTGCCGTAACCCGTGTTATAGCGCTTTTTTTCGGTGGCTAGCACCGACACGGCCGCCATGTGGTCGGGCTCAAAGGAGTGCTGCACACCGAGCAGCAGCGAATCAATCAGGAGAGGATAAAGCAAGCGGTGGGGGTAGGAGCAAATGATTAAAGCAGGGTAACGCTATTTTGCAGTTGATTAAAAATCAAACGCATACGTGATAAATTGCTCAGTAGCATCAATCAACACCAGCCGGCAGGGCCGCGTGCCCGTGATGGTGCCAATAACGGCGTGGCAATGACGGGCCAGCACGGTGTAAAACGGCTCAGTAGCCGAGAAGGGAAACAGTTCGGTGAGGCCGCTGGCTAAAGTAAGCTGCGCAATGGCCGCGCACCGCTCGGCAGGGTAGCCGGCCTCAGTGGCTACCCCGGCCACCCAATCTTTATCCCAGCTCGACTGGTTGCTGTGAGTGTTGAGGGCGCCCTGGGCCAGCTTCACGGCCTTGCCCAGCATGATGCCCATGGTGAAAGAAGCTAGGGGCGAGGCAGCAATTTTTTCCAATGTCTCACCTATCCAGTTGCCGTATTGGATGAAGCCCACGGCGGGTAGGTGCGCGAAGAGGTGGCGCAGCAACTTCTCGCTTTTGCCGCCCGAGTTTATCACCACTTCCGTCAGCCCATTGGCTATGGCCACGTCGATGCCCTGCACGATGCTCGCTACGTAGGCTTCGGCCGAAAAAGGTTTCACGATGCCGGTAGTACCTAGGATGGAAATGCCGCCCACGATACCTAAACGGCCGTTGAGTGTGCGCTGGGCCAACTGCGCCCCCCCGGCCACCGCCACGCTAATAGATACGCCGGGGTCCGCGCCTTCCTCGGCCAGCACCTCGGCCACCACGGCGCGCATCATCTGGCGAGGTACAGGGTTGATGGCCGGCTCGCCCACCGCAATGGCTAGCCCCGGCAGCGTAACCGTGCCTACGCCCTCGCCGGGCAGGAAGACAACCTCACCAGTATCGTTGAGCGAAACTGTGCAGCTGATTTCGGCCCCGTGCGTCACGTCGGGGTCGTCGCCGGCATCCTTGAAGGTGGCGCAACGGGCCTGTTTGGCGTCGTACTCGCAACTGTGCAGCGCAAACCCCACCACCTCGCCGCCCGGCAGCGTGATGGCGACTTCCACCACCGCTTCCTGCCGCAGCAGCGCCCGCAGGGCCGCCTTGGTGCAAGCCGTGGCGCAGGCCCCGGTGGTGTAGCCGGAGCGCAAAGGTCCTTCAGGAACCGGCCGTAAGCCCATGTAGGTGCGTGTGTAAGTAAGCCAGCAACTCGCCCTCGCCCGCCACGGGGCGAAAGTGCGCCGGCATGGTGGGCCGCTGCACTACGAAAATAGGCACGCCTGCCGCCAGCGCTGCCGCCAGCTTCACCGAGAGGAAGCCGCTTTCGCCGCTTTCCTTCGTGACCACGGCCTGTACCCCTAGGCGTTGGATGAGTGCCATTTCTTCTGCTACATCGGTGCCCGGCCACGCGGGCAGCAGCCAGTCGGCCGGTAGTCCCGCCTGGTCGGCCAGTGCCACCGACGACGCCCGGGGCAGCACCCGAAAATACATAGGATGATGCTGCCAGTAGCCGCGCAGTCGCTCGATGGTCTGCACGCCGCTCAGGGCCAACACGGGAGCTAACCCAGCGGCACGCAGGCGAGTTATTACTTCTTCATAGTCAGATACATGCCTAATAAGAGGGTGTTTCTGGCGCGGCGGATATTCTCGCTCTAGCCGCAGTACCGGCAGGCCTAGCTGCTGGCTAGCCTCGGCCACGGTGGCGTGCAGCGCCTCGGCAAACGGATGGCTGGCGTGCACGAGGCACCCTACCCGGTACAGTTGGCAAAACTCCACCAACGTCGCTGTGGTGAATGCGCCCCAACGGTAGCGGCCATTGGGCGGCAGGTTCACCTCTACTTGCGTTTTAGTCGAATACCAAAAAGTATACTCCGTGTCCGTTAGCCAGGCCGCCACTTGCTTACCCTCCGTGGTGCCCCCAAAAACCAGGATGGTTTTAGTAGGTAGAGATGCGAGGGAGGTAAGCATTAGGCTTGTTTTTGACTATTAAAAACGGCAATATTGGGTGTCATGCTGAGCTTGTTGAAGCATCTCTACTGCTTCGTTGAGCGGCCCTGGATAGGCGATAGAGATGCTTCGGCAAGCTCAGCATGACAGACGTTTTTCAAGTTAGCTACTTCAGCAATAAGCTACTGGCCGTTGTCAGCCTGCTTTCTAGGTTTCTTAACCTTAGCTGGCTTGCCGGTACGGAAAATGTGCTTCCAATCGGGGTGGTAGAGCTGCGAGCGGTTTTTGCGGGCTCCGATGGCCGTGCCCACCACGATGAGTACCGTGCGCGTGAGCTTGTGCTCACGAATGAGGCTGGCCAGGTCGGCGAGCTGGCCGGTGTAGATTTCCTCATCGTCCCAGGTCACGCGGTAAAGGATAGCTACGGGCGTATCGGCGGGGTAGTGTTCCTCCAGCTGTGCCTGTACGCGCTTGGCAATGGTGGCACTTAAGAAAATGCACATGGTGGCGCGGTGCTGGGCCATCGCCGCTAGGTCCTCGTGCGGGGGCAGGGGCGTATTGCCTGCGCCGCGCGTCAGGATGATGGTTTGCACTACTTCTGGAATGGTAAACTCCGAGTTCAGGCTAGCCGCCGCGGCCTGAAACGCCGAGATGCCGGGCACGATGAAGTAGTCCATGCCGCGCTCGTCAAACTCCGTCATCTGTTCCTGAATCGCCCCATAAATAGCCGGGTCGCCGGAGTGCAGCCGCACGATGAGGTGGCCGCGCTCGTAGTGCTCGGTCATCAACGCTAGTTGGTCTTCCAGGGTCATACTGGCCGAGTTTCGCACCACCGCGCCGGGCTTGGCGTAGTGTGTGAGGCGCTCGGGCACCAGGCTGCCGGCATAAAGAATCAAGTCTGCCGCTTCAAGTAACTCCTTGCCTTTTACACTGATGAGGCTGGCATCGCCCGGCCCCGCGCCCACGATGGCGACTACACCGCGCCGCTCGGCCGTGGCATCGAGCGCTACGGCTAGGGTGTGCTTCTTACCCGAGGCCACCGTGACTTTTTGCTTTTCCAGCAGCAGGTTGCCGTTGCCGCTAGCCAACTGAGCGGCGGCCTCGCCTACGCTGGGCACGCCGAGCTTGCTCAAGACTACCTCCGACGGATTAGGGATGGTTTGAGTATTGAGCGCATCGGCGGGGTAGGTAAGCAGTGGCACCCCTAGACGCTCAGCTAGCGCTAGAAAAGCTACTTCGTCGTGCTTGATATCGATAGAATTAATAGACTTAACCGACTCTATCGCTAACTGTTGCGTAGCTAATTGGGCGCGCACTGAAGCTTCTAGCAAGTCGGCTTCGATGTCGCGCGAGCAGCCCATCCCTAGGTGCAGCACGGGCGCGTAAAACGTGAGTACCGGCACTGGGGCCACTACGGGGCGGTAGGTCACGGCTAGTACCAATTGGTATTGGTCCCACTCGATATCCTCCCGGTCATAAAACACGTCTACAAAGTCCGGCTTGGTCTTTTCAAGGTAGCGGGTGCCCTCGTCCAGCACCTCCAGCAGCAGTGCGGTTTTGGTGTTGTTTACAAACAAGGAAATCAGCTGGTTGAGCGACTGGCTAGGTACGGCTTGCCAGCCAAACTGCGCCGCCAGCGTATCCAGGGCCCAAATATTCTGCAAGTCGCTGGCCGTGGTGATAATGGCCTGCGCGCCGAGCACCCGCGCCAGGCGGCGCGCCAGCTCGTTGGCCCCGCCGAGGTGCCCGCTAAGCACCGGCTGCACAAACTGCCCGTGGTCGTCGAGGTTGAGGATGGCTGGGTCAGTGGCCTTGTCCTGCACGTAGGGCGCAATGCTGCGTACGCAGATGCCCAGCGCTCCGATGAAGATAAAGGCATCATAATCAGCAAATGACGCGGCCAAAAAGTCGGCAATAGACGCTATGGACTGCACGGTGGGCACGTCGCCCGGGCGGGTCGAAAACACGACGACGCCTTCAAGCTCCCGGCAGAGGCGGTCGGCGAGCAGCACACCGCGGTCGGTGCTGGCCAGGATGGCAGTAGGCTTATTCTTCATGGTTTGCGGGCGGTCAGCACCCAGATGGGGTTGTGTTCGTCGAGCTGCACGCGTTGGGGGGGCGCGGGCAGCTCCCAGCCCAGCGCGTGCGCCTGGACTAAAAATTGGTCGTGGCTCTCGGGCAGCACGGCATTTAGCACCACGGTGCCGCCGGGGGGTAGCAGCGCGTCGAGCCGGGCTAGCAGCTCGGGCAGTCGGCCGCCGTGGCCACCGACAAACACGGCCTCAGGCACTGGCAGCGCGGCCAGGTCTTGGGCAAAGAAATCGCCCATCACTACCCTGATGCCGGGCGCCGAAAGCTGCCGCGCATTGGTGTCTAGGATGGCTTTGCACTCGGGCCGCTGCTCAAAGGCCACCACGGCCAACTGCGGAAACAGCCGGCGCGCCTCAATGGCGACCGAGCCCGTGCAAAAGCCCACGTCCCAAAACACGCGCTTGCCGGCTAGCCCTAGCTGGGCGAGGCTGAGCAGACGAATGGCCTTCTTGGTTATCATGCCCGGCCGGCCCGGCAGCCCCACGAAGGCCGCATCGTCGAGGCCCCAACTGCGGGTGGGGGCCGATATTTGGCGCAGCAGCACGCAGTTCAGGGGCAGAAACTCGGCTTGGGCGGCCTCGGTCAAGGAGTAGCGCCCTAGGCGCTCGTGTGGGTCGTCGAGGTCTTCGCCCACCAGCATTTCGTAGTGACTGAATTGATAGTCTAGCAGTCGCTGGGCGATGGCAGCCGGCGTGCGCACGCCATCGGTGAGCACGGCGATGAGCGGCTCGTAGCGCAGCAGCGCCTCATCGAGCTGCTGCCAGCTTCGGCCGTGCACCGACGTGTTGTGCACTCGCTCGTAGGGTTGGCCTAGCTTGGCGCACAGCCGCTGCACGCTGTTGAAAGCCGGATATACAGCTAAGGTAGCCGCCGCATCATGCGTTTGAATGGTGCGCACGATGCCAAAAAATAGCGGGTCGCCGCTGGCGAACACCAGAATTGGCGCCCTTATCGCCCGGTATTCAGCAAACAGCGCCGGCATATCACCACCAATGGGTAGCCAAATATGGGGCCTGGGAAGTAGGCTCTTAACCAATTCGTGATGCCGCCACCCGCCCGAGAACACCGCATGCGCCGCTATCAGCCGGCTCACCTCGGCGGGCAGTTCCACGGGCGTGGTATTAGGTAGGCCAACTACGGTATAGTGTCGCATCAAGAAATAAGTGGCTTACAGCGCTTGCTGCAAGGTGAAAGCGGCATTGACGATGCTGGCGGCCACGCTGCTGCCGCCCTTGCGCCCCTCAATGATAACGAGCGGCACACCCGGTAAGCTCTTGGTTTTGAGCTTGGCCTCCACCACATTAACGAAGCCCACCGGCGCGGCGATAATGCCTGCGGGCTGGCAGCGGCCCGCCTGCACCTGCTCGGCTAGCTCAAACAAGGCCGTGGGTGCGTTGCCCACCACAAATAGCGCGGTAGGGTGTTCGGCCAGGGCCAGCCGCATCCCGGCCTGGCTCCGCGTCAGGCCTTCGCGCTCGGCGAGGTCGGCCACGCGCGCATCGTTGAGGTAGCACAGTACCTCTACCCCGTGCTGCTCGCGGTAGGCACGAGTAATACCGGCCTGCACCATCGTCACGTCGGTGATGACCGTGCCGCCGCCTGCTAGGTAGGCGTGCCAGTGCTCTAAAGGCTGGTCTTGCGCGTAGTAGAGCTGCTCATACTCGAAGTCGGCGGTGCTGTGAATGCACCGCACCACGGCCCACTGGTCGGCCGCCGAGAGGTCGGTACGCTGCAACTCAGCCCAAATCTGGCGGAAGCTCTCGTCCTGAATCTCAGCCCCCGTGGCGGGCTTGCGAGCCAGGTAGCCCCTAGGGGTCACCAGAAACTCGCCGAAGCGGTAGGTCTGCGAATTGCCAATCAGCACCAGGCAAAACATATCAACCAGCGTTACATCCAGTTCAGCCAGGGTAGTGAGATGAATGGTTTCCTCGGGCCGCGTGACCTGCCGCACGATGGCCACGGGGGTAGTGGGCGCCCGGTGCGCCAGGAAAATCTCGCGCAGCCGGCTCAACTGCCAGTTGCGCTTCTGGCTGCGCGGATTGTAGAGCGAAGTCACGAAATCGCCCACCGCGGCGGCCGTGATGCGCTTCTCAATCGTGGTCCAGGGCGTCATCAAATCGGAGAGCGAGAGGCAGCAAAAATCGTGGCCGATGGGCGCACCCAGCCGCGCCGCCGCCGCCTGAAAGGCGCTGATGCCGGGCAGCGTTTGCAGCTCAATATCGGTGCGCTGCTGGCGCGCCGCGTACTCGTACACCAGCGAGGCCATAGCGTAGATACCCGCGTCGCCGGAGCTAATAACGGCTACGTGCGTGCCCAGCTGGCAGCTATTGACGGCCAGCTCGGCGCGGGCTTCTTCCTCCGACAGCTCGCGGCCCAAACTCACGCAGCTGGGCTTGAGCAGGTGATTAACGAACTGAAAATAATAGTGATACCCAATCACAATGTCGGCGTCGGCCAGCGCCTGTTGCGCCGCCGGCACTAGGTACGCATCCGAGCCGGGGCCAATGCCAATGACACTTAATTGCATAGCAAGCTCTTCAAAATAAGGAGGGAAAAATAGGGTAGCTCGCGCCCCGCCAGCTCGCCTAGGTCGGTGGTGAGGTACTGCGCGGGCGTGCCCAGGCGCTCGGCGTAGTAGGCCGTGGCATGGCCCGCCGCCACGGCCGGCCGCACGTAGTCGAGCGCGCCCCGCACCTTGATTAACACGACGGTTTCAAACTCGCGCAGGTAGCCTTCGAGGGCCGCCACGCTAGCCAGCAGCGGGATGACGGCTACCTTCTCGCGCAGCACCGCTAGCGGCACTTGGTGCGCGGCCGTAGCCAGCAAAAAGGAAGGCACGCCAGCAATGATTTCGACTGGCAATTGGTGTTCGTGCAGGTGCGCCAGCAGGTAGGCGAAGGTGCTGTAAAAGGTGCTGTCGCCTTCGCTCACGAAGGCCACCGTGCGCCCGGCTTCATAATCGGCTTTTATGTGGTAAAAAACTTGCTCATATCCTTGTAGCGCCGCCGTGCGGTCGGTGCGCATGGGTAGAAACAAGCCGCGCATCTTGGCTTCGGCTAAGCCCAGCTCGCGCAGGATACCTAGGGAGTAGCTGCTCTGCTGCCCATCGGCCTGCACCGAGCCGGGGTAGTAAATGAGGTCGGCGCGCTGCAAAGCCCACAGGCCTTTAACAGTAATCAATTCGGGGTCGCCGGGGCCGAGCGACACACCATAAATTTTGCCTGTCGGGGCTGGAGTAGGGGCCATGCGCTAGATGCCGAGCAGGTTTTTGAGCTGCGGCAGCAGCCCTTTTTTTGCCCCAATTTTCTGTTCTTCTTCGAAGAGAATGCCCTTTACGTTAAGGTGGTGGCCGGTTTGCTCCTTGCCTACCTCGTCTTCAAAGCCAATCATTTGGGTGCGGTACTTGCAGAGCTGGCAGTTCATATTGGGACTGCCGAACTCGACTTCGGCGATGCGCTCATCCACGGCTTGCAGCAGCAATTCGTCGCTGCCGAAGGACGAGGTGTAGAGATACTCCTTAGACGAAATAGTTTGGTGTGCCTCCACCTGACTGTATATTCGCTTAAGCAGCACGCCAGTGAACAGAAATATTGGTAGCACCACCACGCGCCGGTAGGGCAGGCTCTCCACCAGCGGCAGCGTATCGGCGAGCAGCGGTTTGGTCACGCCCACATAAGCGGTGGTGGCGAAGCCGAAGCCCAGGCCTTCCCACACGAGGCGCGTGAGCTTGGCTACTTCTGAGTTGGCATCGGGGTCGTTGGTGCCGCGGCCTACCACCAGCAGGCAGCACTCCTCGCGGGGCACGGGCGGGTGGCCGGCTTCGGCATGCTGCACCATCTGGCGAGCCAGCTGCAAGAGCGGCGCCGAGATACCTAGGTGCCGCCCTAGGGTAATCTTCAGGTCCGGATACTGCTGTTGCAGCGAGTTCATCTCGAATGGTATATCGTTCTTAGCATGCCCGCCGGCGAACAGAATGGCCGGAATAGCCGTGATATTTCGCACGCCTTGCTGGTACATACGCTCCACAGCAGCGGCGTAAATAGGGTGAGCAAACTCCAAAAAGCCGTAGTCAATAATGCGGTCAGGGTAGCGTGGCACCAGCCCGGCCACTAGCTCCTGAAAGCCGGCCGTGCCCTCCTTATCGCGGCTGCCGTGTCCACAAATCAAAATGCCTTGTTTGGTTGCCATGCGTCCGTTTAGTGAGTGAGGGATGACCTAGGGGCGTCGAAAACCGCCAGTGGATTAGGATACAAAAACTGGTATTTCAGGGTGTCCTTCAGCTTATCAGAATTTACCACCTTATACGGCAGCGTCTGTACTGGCCCCATGTCGGGGAGAGTGAAGCCTAGCGCTACTGCGGCCGCAGCGTAGTATTCGCGACGGGTAGGATGCGCGTCGGCGCAGGCATTAAACACCTCGTCCCAGGCTCCTTGGCGCACGATTTCGTAGATAATGCGCACGCAGTCGTCGCGGTGAATGACGTTCATGGGGGTGTCAGCCGCCCGACTGCGCCGTTGAATAGCGGCCGCGTCGGTCGGCAGCCGGTCGTAGCCTATCAGCCCGCCAAACCGTAGCACCGTGGTTTGCAGCGTGGCTTCCTGCTGCAATACTTCTTCCAGCGCCCGCACTATCTGGCCGCCCGGTTTTTGGGGCGCGAGGGGGGTAGCCTCCGTCACCTCGGCGTTGGCCTCGCCATACACGGAGGTCGAGCTGACATACAACACGTGCCGGACGCCACTGGCGCGCAGCCGCTCGGCTAGCCGCTGATACTGGGCTACTTGCTGCGCGGCAGGCTGGCCGGCTTGGGGTGGCACAGCAATGAGCATTGTCGGTACTTGCCAAAACGAGCCGTCGGCCAGCGGGGCTTCGGCCCCTAGGTTTACTTCTTGGGCACCTAGGCCGAACTCGCGCACCTGCTGCACCCCCGCCGCGGTGGTGCGCGACACCTGCACTGTGTAGCCCTGGACTGTTAGGTACTGTGCCAACGGCAAGCCCAGCCACCCGCCACCCAGCACGCTAATGCGCTGGCCAGATGGTTGTAAGGGTTTAATGTTAGAAGAAGTAGCTGCCATGATGACTGCCGCTTAACCCTGGTGCAAAACGAGGGTGGCCACTGGTTCGCCAGCCAGTAAGTGCTGCGTTACCAATGCCGATGCCTGGTCGGGCGTGACGTGCTGGTACCAGGTGCCTTCGGGGTGCACAAACACCACCGGGCCGTGCGGGCACTGGTCGGTGCACTGGGTGCGCACAGTATGCAGTTGGGGTTTAGCCCCAGCTGCCACAATAGCGGCTCGCAGCTGTATGGTGGTATCGCCCGAGCCCTTCTTCAGGCAAGAGTCACCGTTGCAGATAAAGGCGGTGCGCTGAACGAGAGAAAGGTCTTTTGCCATGAGTAGCCGCAAGTCATTCAGCCTATAAAAGCTGGCGCTTATGGGCAAAGGCAACGAGCAACCAACAGCACCTGGGGGGCACTGAGCTGGCAACCCACAGCTTTTCTCCCGAAAGCGAGGTGGAGGTAAAGCTGACTGGCAGGTCTTCTGGCTCGTTCAACACCTAAGGCCTTCCCATAGCGGTTGCTACAGTGGCATGTACTTAGGTGCGGGGGCTGAACTTACAGCAGCGGGAACTGCTCCGGATTCGCACCGGATTCCCTTTTAAGTGCTTTCGCAAGCGAAAGCGCACCACTCAACGGCGCAAAGGTAGGCTTGACTTGACGTTCCAATATGATGTCAAGCGTGGCACCTCAATAAACCCAGCATCGCGCTTAATCTTCTAGGCAAGTTGCTGCTGCTAGTCAGTATATAGCTATTCATTAATGTGGTCACTCATTAAAGGTAGAATAAGGGGTCTTTTGTGGACTATTACAGAACCCACGAAAAGGCCTCGAAAACCTGCGTTTTCGAGGCCTTTTTTGTTGCCATTTTTTGGACTACAGCTCCTCCTTTTGTGGGGGTACTGCCGCATTCAACTGCTGCTCTAACTCAGCCAGGTTAGGTAAGGCATCTTGTAGCGTCGTGGGGAGCGGCTCCCCAAGTCGATACTCGGCCACGCCAATGGGTTTGTGGACATCACGCAGAGCGTATTCGGCCACTACGCGATTCTTGCTTTTACAGAGTAAAAGGCCAATACTGGGCCGATCTTCGGGGTGGCGTAACTGTTCGTCAACTGCCGTGAGATAGAAATTGAGCTTACCCGCATACTCGGGGCGAAACTCTGTGATTTTCAATTCGACCACCACGTAGGCCCGCAAGCGGACGTGATAAAAGAGCAAGTCGAGATAAAAGTCTTGGTCGCCAACGACCAGCGGGACCTGTTGGCCCATGTAGGCAAAACCACTACCTAATTCGAGTAAAAAGCGAGTGATCTGTTCCAGGAGGCCGCGTTGTAAGTCGCGCTCCAACACCTTATCCGTTAAAGCGAGAAAATCGAAGAGGTAGGGGTCTTTTAGAGTTTGTTGCGCGAGTTCGGACTGTTCCGGCGACAACGTGGCGGCGAAATTGGTGATGGCTTGGCCCTGCCGACGGTGATGACCGGACTCGATTTGATGGACGAGCACATCGCGCGACCAGCCATGCTGGGCCGTTGCGGTGATATAGTGCAAGCGAGTCGCCTCATCGGGTACCTTCTCTAGTAAGGTCAGGTGATGGTACCAGGGAATTTGTGCAAGCGTCGCTTGCACAAAGGTGGCATCGGGGTAAGCTTCGGCAAAGCGTCGCATATACTTGAGATTGCGCGCCGATAGGCCTTTCATCGCGGGAAACTCGCGGCGCAGTTCCGCCGAGAGTTGATCAATGACCTTCGCACCCCAGCCTTGCATTTGTTGTTGGGCGAGAATGAGCTGGCCAATGCGCCAGTAGAGGTCGAGTAGCTCGGCGTTGGCCGCCTGCGTGGCGCGCAGGCGAGCCGTATGAATTGCCGTTTTTAGTTGGTCGAGTAGGGGAGCCAGAGGGAAAGCGGGGGTAACCATGCTGGCAAGGTAGGCAGAGCGGTTTAACGCCTCACAACGGAAGTGCTACTAGAGCTTAGAATGCGAGGTGCTAATGAATGGCTTTTGCGTGTCTTATAATTGTAGATATGTAAAATAGCAGGTATCATATATCCGCTGCTGACGACCTGCAATTGCAGGTTGCCTTCTGCGCGGGTCGTGCAGCTGCGCTGGGCTAGCGCCTGTAAAAAGGTGAAAAAACTACTTACTAGTCTCATTACAAGCGATTTATGAAAAAATAGTTGAGAAAGTAACAACCGTCACTTTTTCAATTAATTGACTTATATTATTGATAATAAGTAGTTTATATGCTACTCTAAGCAGAGCCCCACTACCTGCAATTCGCTGCAACCTGGCTGAAGTGAGCGTAAAGTCACTGATTCGCGGTCTTACGCCCGCTTGTGGAGCGCCGAGCCGCTGCTGGCTGGCGACCCTTCGCTGGTCTCGTTTTGCCCACTGTACCGCGGCAATTGCCCCTGTTTACGGGCGGCAATTGCCGGGAGCTAACGCGGCAATTGCCGCCGTACCCCCCGCGAAACGCTGTCTCACATACGGCTCACTAGCCTACTGCTATCGTACAGTAGGTGAAGAAATTACATATTCACTGGCTTTTTTAGCGTCTCATTTTTGCGCGCCACCCCCTGTGACACGCTGACCCAGACTGGCAAGTAGCGGGACTACCTGAGGGGATATCTGGCCGCGTTTGGGCGTGAAGAAGGGTCGTCAGGCACGCGAGTGACCCACCCTACAGGGACCGGCTGTTACCCCTACGCACATCTGGGCGGCCTACCCGGAATCAGATTATTGCGTACTTTTTACCTTAACGGCTAGTAGTCAAATTACTACTTCCAAAAAATGGGTCATTTTTATTGCGTCACCCACGCCGCAGTGCGCGCCCTTTGGCAGGTTGGCAATTGCCAACCTGCCAATTGCCCGGAATATATGAACGCTCGCTGCTCGGTCTTCTCCTCCTTCCTAGCGGGTGGCAACCGCCGCTAACGCCCGAGACACGCGCTGGCAATTGCCGCGAAGCGCGTGCGTCGCCAAGCGCGAAAAGCCAATCTCACGCCAAAGTGCCCCCAGCGGCTGCAAACGCCCTTTTTAACTGTTTTTGGGCTTTTTCAGTCTCATTTCCTGGCTGAGCACCCCAGCTTGCCCTGTCGGCTTCTGGCAATTGCCGCGGCGTGCCACGGGGATATATGCCCCTCGCAATAATCCTTAATTAATTTGATTATAGCTATTTAATAGCTTGCCTTAGACTGGATGCAGCCCGTTTCAAATTTGATGGCTGGCAATTACCACGAGCTGTCCTGTCCGATAACGACCATTATGTAAAACCGAAGCAGTTGATAGTGACTACTAAGCAGCTTCGGAAAGCATGCCTTCGGGAGCCAGTCGACCGAAAATAGTACTTCGCTGCGAGAGGTCGCAACATTGGCAGTGGCTACGCTGCTGTGTACTAGCCGCTAAACCGACCGATTTCTTCCTGCTGGGCGAGCGGTCGATCCGAAGGTCGTGGTAGCTGGTGGCTTACGCATATGCCCCAAACGGGGCTACTATGTCTACAGCCGCCGCTACTTGGTCGAAAAAAGTTGAGGGCGAGGACGCCGCCAGCGTGCTTTACCACTCAGTAATTCACTCCTTCCCGGCTCCTAGATGCGTCTTTTTTTCTTACCCCTGCTGTTGCTTTTCCTGCTAGCCGCTCGCTTGGCGCCGGCCCAAACCATCCAGACGGAAGCGGCCCAGGCCTACTGGCGCCTCACCGATGCCTTGCGCCGCGACGAGCCGTTAACCAACGCCGCGTGGCAGCAGTTTTTGGCCTTGCCAGACAATAAGGTGTATGTAGAGGCAGTGTGGGGCAGCGATACGGCCAGCGTGAGCCGCTACCGCCGCGCCATCGAGGTGGTGTACCGCCCCCGCTACGACTCGCTACGGCAAGCTAAAATCAAGGCCGGCTCCTGGTACTACATCCTCGTCAACCACTACAAGGAGCAAGAAGCCGATGACCGGGCTTTTCTGGCCCTCATGGCTCAGAATCCTACGTACCTGGAGTCGATGTACACGCTGGCGTACGAGTACCTGCCGGCCCGCGACCATTATAAGGTTCAGAACCTGCACCTCGCCTACGTGGCCCTGGGCAATGATGCCACCTCCCAACAAGCGGGCATCGTTTTCAGCATTCGGGATGCCCGCGACCAGCTGCGTCTCAAGCCCGGCATCTTAGAGGCGCACGAGATGCACCATCGCCTGCGCAGCACCAAAGACTGGCACTTAGTGGCCGCGGATGAGTCCCTGCTAACCGCCCTCTATATGACCCTCAACGAAGGCACCGCCGACCTGATTGATAAGCGGGTAGCCCTGGAGCAGCAAGCGGACACGGCCGAGGCCAGCCAACTACGCCGCTGGCTGCTACGCCCCGCCCCGAAAGTCATTCACCAGCTCGACTCGACCATCTGCGTGCAGGCGACCGGTGGCCCCGCCACGTCGCTACGCTTCTACCGGGGACTCACCAACGGTACCAATGGCCACCTGCCGGGCTTCTTCATGGCCTACACCATTCTGCAAAACGGGCTGCTCCAGTCTCTGCTCGCCCACGCTAACGACCCCCTCGCCTTTGCTCTACTCTACCAACAAGCCGCCAAAAAAGACCAGCGGCACCAGCACCCGCCCACGTTCTCGCCCCGGGCGGAGCGCTATCTGCGCCGCTTAGCCCGCCAGTACGCCAAGTCTCACCCCGCCGCCAGCTAACCGATGCGGCAGCTATCCCGCGCCGACCGCCTTATTTTGGGCGGGCTAAGCCTGGCGAGGAGATATCAGCCGGGGTTGGCGGGCTAGGTTATGACGTTTTCTACTACACGTATTCTCGATTGGCTGCTGGGCACGGCGCAAAGCCGCCGCACTAGGGTGGTCCAGCACCTAGTCTTCTGGTTGGTGTACGCCAAATGGATTGCGCTGACGGGGGCCTGGCTCAGCGACGCCGCGCACCCGCAGGCGACGTGGCTAATGAGCGCGCAAGCCGCCTTGACCGTACTGCTGACCTTCTATGCGGTCTCTTTCGCCGTGCACCGGGCCCGCACCAGTGGGGCGGCCTGGCTGCGCGGCCTGACGATTCTGCTCATCAGCTTCGGCCTCTATTGCCTGAGCAACTACTACCTCTACGGGTATGTGGCGGCGGCCTATCCCGATATGCCCGCCTATTTCCATCGCTTGGTAGGCAACCTTTCTCAGCACGGACCCTGGACGTTTCTGCACAACGGCCTGCTCTACTATCATGCCACGCGGTTTTTGCTGCTGCTCTTTCTGCCGTTTGCCCTGCAAAGTGGGCGGGCGCTGGTTCAGGCGCGCGTGCGCACGGTCGCCCTGGAAAAAGACAACCTGCAGTTAGAATTAGAATTTCTGCGCGCGCAAATCAATCCCCACTTTCTCTTTAACACGCTCAACAGCGTCTACGCGCTGGTCGAAGACAAAGAGCAGACCGCGGCCACGCTCGTGCTCGCCCTGGCCGGCATGATGCGCTACGCCCTCTACGACTCGGCTGTGCCGCACGTGGCGGTGGGCCGCGAACTGGCCTTTATCCGCGAGTACCTGGACATCCAGCAAATTCGCCATCAGCGCCGCCTGCGCCTGGACGTGCAGCTAGCCCCGGACCTGGGGGCACAACGCATCCCGCCCCTACTGCTGGTCACATTCCTGGAAAATGCCATCAAGCACGGCGTGGACCAGCTCCTGCACGAGGCCTGGGTGCAGGTGCGGGCCTACCGGGACGAGACGGGCACCTTTTGCTTTGCCGTCAGCAACACCCGGCCGCCGACGGCCGAAGGGGGGCCGCCCGCCGAAGGCATCGGCCTGCGCAATACCCGGCGGCGGCTGGCCTTGCTCTACCCCGCCACCCACTCGCTGCAGATTCGCACCGACGCCACGCGCCACCATGTGTTGTTACGTTTATGGTCTTAGCGCCCCTACTGACGAGCGTCATCATCGACGATGAGCTGTTGGCGCAGAACCTACTGCGCAAATACGTCGGCCGACTGCCCTTTTTAGCCCCACCCGTCGTCTTCGATAGCGCGGTAGCCGCCCTGGGTCACTTGCCGCAGCTGCGGCCCGACCTGCTGCTGCTCGACGTAAACATGCCGCAGCTCAGCGGCCTGGACTTACTGCGGGGCCTACCCAGCCCGCGGCCGGCCGTGGTGCTGACCACCGCGTACGCCGAATATGCCGTGCAGGGGTTTGACGGGGATGCGGTGGATTTTCTGCTCAAGCCCTTTTCGTTCGAGCGCTTTACCAAAGCCATCACCAAAGTCCAAGCGTACCTCGGGGCGCAGAGCCCCCCGGCAGCCCCCGTACCCGCCCCCGCGCAGGTGCTGCTGTTGAAGGAGCATAAGAAGGTGTGGCGGGTGCCGGCGGCAGATATTCTCCTGGTGGAAGGCATGAAGGACTACGTGAAGGTCTACACGCGCACGCAGGTCATCCTCACGCACGTGACGATGACGCGCATCGCCAGCTCGCTAGCCGAGGCCGCCTTTTTGCGGGTCAACAAATCGTACCTGGTCCACCAGGGTGCCATTGTGGCCCTCGACGGCAACATGTTAGAGCTCGTCAATGGCCTGCAGGTTCCGATCGGCATCAGCTACCGGGAGGCTGTACGGGAGCTGCTAACGGGTGGCCTGCTATAACCCAACGAGAAGCCGTAGTGCTTTTTAGGACAGACGTTTACCAAGGTAAGCAGTCTACTTTTTTACAAGCTATAATCGGTCGTTTACAGTCTGTAAAATCATGGCTTACGCTTCATATTGCCGTTAAAATTCAATAGAAAGTTCTCTACCGCAGCCTCTACGTGTTGACGCTGCTGGTCTGTAAGGTCTCGTAGAAAATGGTTGGCCGGATGAGCTAAGATGAAGGCTTCAATTGGTCCTGCCGGCAAATAAGGCGTCGGATTGCCAGGGTACTTTGCCAGCCGAAACTGGCTGATACTGTAACTGTACTGCCCATCCTTCACGGCTGCGCGTACAGTGTACCAGAGGATGCTAGTCTGAGGCACCGCTGAGCCACCGATAGTATTGTTATAGTACCGGTGTTGTGTACCTTCTAATGTTCCTGCCGCCTCATTGAAGGAAACGGATTCCCCATTCGGAATGGAAAATACAGCCGTAAACCACCGCTTGGCCAGAGCATATAGTTCTGCTTTGGGAGCCCCTGGGCGCGGCACTACGCCCGAGTAAGTAACAAGATGGGTAGCGGAATCTAGTGGAAAATCCACGGCTCTAGTCTGTGCAGAGGCCAGGGAATGAACACCGAAAAGGAGCGTTAGCAGAGCAATTAGCCGCATGAAAGGCAATTAGCTAGAAGACATAATGGCAAAATACTACATTCTACCAGCAGTTGAGCAAGTCCAAAACTGTACTGATTCCAAGGTTTGTCTGAGATGAGGCGTTATGTTAAGTGGCTTTTCTAAGGAACAAGAGGGAAAGTATTTACCACCTTACTACCCCTAAAGTGCTACTTACTTGCTTATTTGTCCGCACGGCTCTACTAGTTGCGTATAGAGAAAGGCATCATACACCTGACTCCACACCGCCTGCTGCTTGGTAGCGTGGCCGAAGCCGCGCACGTAGAACTTCCGCGCCCGCAAATCGGGTGCCCGCAGGTTGATCAAGGCAAACGGGAGGGCTAGGTCATGTAAGCTCTGCTCCAAGCCTTGGCCCATATAGGCCGGGATGGGGAAGGGCTTTGGCAGGGTGGGCCGTTTGGCAACGCCTTCGTACGCAATCATTGCCAAGGCGTAAGACGGTGCACCTTGGTGGGCATCAAACGCTGCCTTCACCGTGGTGATAGCCTTTGGAGCGGGTAGGACTTGAGTGTTGCCAATATGGATATTGGCCCCGAAAAAGACGACGGCTTGGTCGCGTAGCGCTGTGGTTGTGAGCCAGAATAGATTGTCCCCCATCGCTTGGTCGCGATAGTAGGCATCGTGTTTAGGCGCCAACCCCTGCCAGACATGGTGGGCAAAGGCTTCGATCGTGCGTAAGAGTTGATGGTCAAAGCCTGTGCTGACTACCAGATGGTAAGCGTGGAGCGTGGCCAAAAATTGCGCCCGGCGCTCAGGGCTAGTCGAGGTAAAGTAAGTTTTCTGCTGCAAGTCTTTTAGATCTTGCAGGAAAACAGCCTTCTGCGCGTGCGCCGGCAGCAAACTATCAAGGTAGGGGACTAACTGCTGTTGCGAATAATCCGAAGTAAGCATGGGGTCGGTCCCATACACGGCCAGGTTTTGAGCGAGCAAATACTGTATAACCTGTTCAAATTGACTACATTCGGTCCAGACAGGGTACAGGCTGCGCAACCGTTCGGCTAAAGGGCGTGCCTGGGCCTGGTGATTCAAGGCGAAGAAGTCGGCCTCGTAAACCACCGCCACTGAGCGACCTAACTGCCGTAGTTGTTGCAGCAGCTTCACTTTCAAGGGATGGGTAGAGCCATCCCCATGGTCTAACTCTCCTACGAAGACGACCGACGCGGCGGCTACCTCGGTTAAAACTGGCGTGAGTAAAGTAGCCTGTTCTGGCGTAACGGCAAATGTATTCTTCTGCACCTGCACCAAGCTAGGTTGTCCGACTGCGGGCCAGGCCAAGAGGTAGCCCAGTAGTAGTACCCCGAAAAGAAGCAATGGGGAGCGAGACAGCATGTCCGGAAAAGGCAAAATAGGCGAGCTTATAATATTTCTTAAACCAACGATTCTAAAACGTCTCAGCCTGGGCTAGCTACTTCGCGGAATGCGCCTTTAGGAAGGTTCGACAAGAGCTGCCCCCTTTTCAGGATGAGGGGTTAGCCTACCCTAGGGGCAGCGCGCAAGCTGCCCCGCTGCTCAGTCGCTAGCCCCCGCTGCTTTGGCCCCCGCCGCCCTTGATATCGTCGTTGCGGATGCTCTTGCGCTGGCGCGTAGCTTGTTGCTGCCCGAAGCGGTAGGTGAAGCCCACCCGAAACTGCCGCTGTTGGTTGGTGAAGCGGCTGTGCTGCGAAAAGGCGGGCGTACTCGTCTCGTATGCAAACGTGCGGCGCGCCGTGAAGGGGAACTGGGAATTGAACGAGAGGTCGGCGCGGCCCTTGAGCAGGGTTTGGCGCAGGCCCAGCCCGTAGTAGATGAAGCTGCTGCTGCGCCCTTGTAGTACTGGCCGCGCCAAGCTGTGGTAGAGATTGCCTTGCAGCGTCAGCGTCTTGGTCGCTTTATAAGAGGTGTTGACGTTGTAGTTGCCCGCAAAGCCGCGCCGCGTCAAGTTCAACGCCGTGCTGCGCAACAGCAGGTACTCTAGGTTACCGCCCAAGCTGAGACTCCATTTTTCGGTCGGCTTGGCGGACAGGTAGCCGTTGAGCTGGAAGGCCGTGTTGCTGGCCACGTTGGCGCTGGTTTCCAGCACTAGGTTCGGGGCGGGCACAATCTCGTCGGGCACGGGCAGCAGCGGCTGGGTGCTGGCAAAGCTCACCCGCTCGATGGAGTTGCCAGTGCGCAGCACCGACAGGGCCACGTTGAAGGACGTCGTCTTGATGAAATTGTTGTAGCTCAACTCTACCGAGTGCGTCAGCTCGGGGTCCAGGTCCGGGTTGCCGTAGGAGTAGCTGATGGGGTTGCTGCGGTCAACGTAGGGGTTCAGGTAGTAGATGTAGGGGCGGCTGATGCGGCGGCTATAGGCCAGGCGCAGGCTGCTGGTTTTGCTCAGCGTGTAGCTCAGGTTGGCATTGGGCAGCGGCGTGACGTAGCTGCGGTAAGGGATGCCGGTGTTCGTGTTGGTAAACTCGGCCCAGAGGCCCGTGCGCTCCACGCGCCCGCCCAGGCCCAGGTGGAGCTTTTCTGTGGCGTTGAAGTTGTAGGTAGCATACACTCCCTCCACGTCCTGGCGATAGTCGAAGGAAGTGCCGCGGTAGCGAGAAGGAACAAAGTCGGCGGTCTGGGCCGGAAAAAGCGTGTCGACCTGGGCCTGCGAGCCTGTCAGGCGCACGATGCCCTTGAGGCCAAAATCCAGCGTATTCTTCTCGCCCAGGGGCAGGGTGTAGTCGCTTTGCAGGGTATACTCGTGGCCCGGCAGGCGCGTGAGGCTACGTTCGCGGTAGCTGGCCTGGCTCACGTCGAGCGCCTGCTCGGAGTTGTTGAACTGGTTGAATTCGTAGCCATTGCGATTACCATTGTAAGCGTACTGCAAAATGGTGCTCCACTCGCGCCGCTCCTGCTTGTAAGTACGAGTATAGGTACCGGTCACCTCCGCGTTGCCCCCGCTGTAGGTCGAGCGCGTGTCACGCAGAAACAGGGGGCCGAAGCCCGGCAACGGCGTGGTGTAGCGGTTCACGTTACCGGACTGGCTGGTGCCGCCGTAGCGAAAGAACGAGCCGTTGAGCGACAAGCTGTGGTGCTCGGCGGGGTCGTAGTCGAGGCCCAGCGAGCCCGAGCCGTAGTACCCGGTGCTGCGCCCAGAACCGTCCTGGCGCAGCGTGTCATTGCGGGTGCTGCGGTAGGTCACTTGCTCACTGCTCGAGGAGCTGCGGTTGTTGTAGTTCAGCCCGCCGTTGAGCGAGGAAGTGAAGTTAAATTTACCCTGGCGGAAGTTGAGCGAGCCGTTGCCGTTGCTGCCGCGGGTGCCCGCACTGGCACCCACCGTGCCGTTGAGGCCCTGCTTAGCCCCCTTCTTGAGCACAATGTTGATGATGCCGGCCGTGCCCTCGCCGTCGTACTTGGCCGGGGGGGTGGTGATGACCTCCACCGATTTAATCTGGTCGGCCGGAATGCTCTTGAGGGCTTCTTTCAGGTTGGCCGCCAGCGTGGGCGAAGGCTTGTTGTTGATGAGTACCTTGAAGTTGCTGTTGCCGCGCATCGTCACGTTGTCGTCGCCATCGATAGCCAGCAGTGGAGCTTTGCGCAGCACGTCCTGGGCCGTGCCGCCGGCGTTGGTCACGTCCTGCTCGGCGTTATAGACGAGGCGGTCAGGCTTGACTTCCATGAGCGGCTTCTGCGCCACCACGACCGCTTCGCCCAGTTTTTGAGCCGTGGCGGGCAGCCGGATAGGCCCAAGTACCAGCCGGCCATCGGTTATGGTGACGGCCTGCGTCCGCACGCCGTAGCCGACGAAGCTCACGCGCAGGCGATACGGGCCCGCTTTCAACTTGGTGAGCTCGAAGCGCCCTTGCTCATCCGCCGACTGCCCTGCGGCGGCTTTCTCAGAAGGGTCTGGCAACAGGAGCACAACCGAGGCGAACGGGACCGGCTGCTGGGTGAGCGAATCGAGCACGAGGCCCGTGAGCGAGCCACTGCCCGCACTAAGTGCCGGTGCCTGGGCGGCGGCCCGCTGGCCTAACAGCAACAACAACAACAGGGGCCACAGCCCCCCAACCCTAGCGGCAACGTGCTTCATGAACAGGAGAAGGAAATAGAATTAAATTATTTATAGTCAATACATTAATTCTATAGCACGTTATCTATCGGCAAAGCTAGCTACTGGCGCCACAATAACTAGGTATTTAGTTAAATATTGTGCTATTTACATGCCCTATCGCTGCGCGGCCCAAGAACTAATCAAGACATATGGCATCGGCACCTGTGCAACCTGTCCCTGGTTCGTTAGCCTAGCTTCCTCCACGCGGCCCAACGCTTCCGATTGCGCAACCTATTTCCACTAAATGTGCTCTTGCCTGTATGATGCGACACAAGGGGTACCTAGGCTGGTTAGCGCTACTGCTGCCTATCAACGCACCAGCACAGGTGCCGGTGGGCAACGGGCTACAAGGAGCCTATTATGCCAGCCATAACTTCGAGCACTATGTGCTGACGCGCCGGGATGCGACGCTCGACTTTGACTGGCACGAACGCCGACCGGTGGCGGGGGCCGGGGCCGAACAGTTTTCCGTGCGCTGGACGGGCTGGCTGCTGGCACCCCTCACGGGCCGTTATGTGCTGCACCTGAGTATTGATGATGGCGTTCGTTTGTGGATTAATGAGCGCTTGCTGCTCGATGACTGGCGCGACCAGGGGCTCAATTATTATCAAGTAGCCGTTGACCTGCACGCTGGGCAGGCCTACCCCATACGCCTGGACTACTGCCAGGCGAGCGCCGCTACACGCGTGCGCCTGGCCTGGGAACTCCCTGCAGGGGCAACTGCCCACCGCCAGCGCAACGCGGCGGACAACAGAGAAGCGGTGGTCATCCCCACCCGCTATTTATTCAGCGCGGCCCCTGCCCTGCCCCCGGTCCCCCAGCTGGCCGAAGCGCTAGTACCCAGTCCTGCTTCAGTTACTCAGCCAGCTACCCCCACCAGCATCCTCCTTGAGCGCCCCAGTGCTGGGGTAGCAGTAAGACCCCGACCACGCAGTTACTTATCCTTGCTAGGGCGGGCCCCACTCGCCTCCGCTAGGCCGGCGCCAGGTGAGTCGCCACGGACGGTAGCAGTAGCTGCGCGCTTAGCGGCGGGGCAGCGGGTGACGCTGCCGGCGCTCTACTTTGCGCAGGGCCAAGCGGACTTGTTACCCCCCGCGCAGGCAAGTCTGGACACCCTAGCGCAGGTGTTAGGGAGCCAGCCGACGTTGCGCCTGGAAGTGCAGGGCCATACTGATAACCAAGGTGACCCAGTCATCAATCAGCGCCTCTCCCGGCAGCGCGCGGCGGCCGTGTGCGCCTACCTCACGGCGCATGGGGTCGCCGCGAGCCGCTTGCGGGCGGTCGGGTATGGGGGCTCGCGCCCGGTGGCGGATAACACCCAACCCAACCAGCGCCCCCGTAACCGGCGCGTCGTCTTGCAGCCACTCGGGCAGCAGTAGCCTCCTACGCCCGACCGTAGGTCAACCAGAGAGGTGCACCTTTCGGAACCGCCACTTTTCGGCTTGCCTACTCCCCACCACGCGCTTGAAACGTACTTGGCAAGGACTTTTTGAGCTACTCATCTCGCGAGGGAATTTCTGAGCCCCACAAGGTGCGTCTTCTTCAATAGGTATTGGGGATAGGGCCGCTTGCTGGTGGTTGACAACGTCGAGGTCGACGGAGACCTTTTACCTCACGGGGCGAGCAAGTCGTCTAGTCGGTAGGCATAGTGGTCCGCCTGCTGGTCAGCAAAGAGGGTACAGCGCAGGACCAAGTCACTCGGGGCCCCGTCCACGCACAAGCGGATGTCGGCCAAGAGTTCTGCGGGGGCTTCTTCCCCAATGGTCAGATAGGTCGTAGGGGCTTTGCGCGGGAGGGTGATCCGTTGCCCATGCTCGGCCAATACCGCGTGCAGGTCTTCCAACGCACAGCGACTGGGCTTGCCCTTCCGAAGCGCCTGCTCGATCCCCCCACTGCTCAACAAGTGAACGATGTACTGGATCGTCGCGGCTACTTGCCCCGGATCAAAGCTGTCCATGGGAGCAATATAATGCTAGTTCAGCTAAACGACCGTTTTTGTGAACTGAGGTTCACGGCTTATCAATGACCGTCAGTGGCCCGTTTGCGGTAATTGTGGGCATCCTGCTGCATCAGCTGCAGCAGTTCTTGCCGGGACCCTTCGTCGAGTGCTGGTAACCGGGTAAGGCCAAGGATCATCTTATCGATGGAGCGGAGCGAATCTTGCGTCATTTGGTAGCTGGACAGCTGCGTATCGACGACGCCCTTCCGGCTAAGGAGCAGCCACGTCGGGCTCGTGTGATTGCCGACCTCGTCGTAAATCGTGAGTAGGGCATATCGGTTGTTGGAGGTGGGCTGTTGAAACGCGCAAAAGTCGTGTGCTTCGTAAGCCCGGCGGCGAGTATCGATGTTGCGGATAAGCGTGGCATTGACCACGGCGCGTGTTTCGCGTGTGAGATGCAGCTTGTGGACCCGGATGCACTCTTCTGGCGTGGCCACAAGTCGATTCTGTCCCGCACAGGCCGTCAAAAGCACTGTAACCAGTAGCTGCCAGCGGGCAGGAAGAGTCATGGAGAAAGAAAAGTTAAGCCGTATCCTCAGCCTAAATGTACTGCCGGCTGAAACTGTACTCGCTTTTTTGAACCACTCCACAGGCGGCTGCATAAGACAAATATGAGCTTGCTAGCCCTCCAAAAAAGGACCGAATAATGGAGGGTTGATACTGTCAGCCTCTTGCTTGGCTAAGCGTTAGGGACGAGCAGCTCTCAAGGGAGCAGCTAACAGCCACGAGCGAGGCCCCACGGACACTTGTGGGGCCCTTGCTGGTGGTAGCTGGGGGTGGGGTGTTCCTAGATTCTCCCAGAAACAGCTTGCGTCCGTTACTCCGGTCTTTGTACGTACAAAGACATGGCTTGCTGCCCCACCTGCTGCCCCACCTGCTGCCCCACCTGTTGCCCCACCTGTTGCCTACCAGAGGTAGTGCCTTAGCACGTCAGTAGGAGCCGTTGAGGTACCTACCTCTGGCCAGAGCGTATGCTGCCGGCAGCCCACCGTGGCCATCCTGAAGCAAGCAGTTGCCCCTTTACCCAAGTGCACCGGGAGACAAGTACCTATCCATATAAGTGTACAGGGGTGCCCCTACACCAGTGCCTAGTTAAACAAGTGCTTACCTAGACAATTTTTTAGTTAGGCAATTGCACAGTTGTACAACTGTACAAATAAATAATTGTGCAACTGTACAATTGTGCAATTGCCTAGTTAGGTAAGTAAACAAGTAAGTAGCTATTCTGATACCTGCCGATGCCGTTACCTAGCAATACACGTACTCATCAGAGCTGATAGGTATCACCAGTGCTAGGTAACTGCGCCTGAAGCCTCGGGTAGTTTAGACCCTCGCGCGGAGCTCAGTTAGGGAGGAGCTTTGCGGCGGGGAGAAGTTCCTCAGCCTCAGCAAGCCATGTCTTTGTAGCCACAAGAGGGGAGTTAACGCAAGCTCTCCCCTCTTGGCAGGGGGGGGGCGGTCGCGCCCGCACGAGGTGGGCGCGAGTCCAGCGGCGCAGTTAAGGCAGGAGAGAAGACCGCGACGGAAGCGCAGGTAGAGTAGCTGATGGTCCCCGCTACGCAGGGCCAGGCCCCCTACTGCCTCGGCCCTGAGTTGGGCTAGCCGACGATGTTGCGGCCTAACGTAGCAGGGCAGGTGGGGTCGGCCGCTTAGGGCGCGGTGGCCCGGTCGAGCAGGCGCTGGACCTGCTTTTGAGAGAAGGCCCCGCCCCGCCGCGCCGTGAAACCCAACGCATTCAGTTCCCCCGCAATCTGCTCGCAGCTGAGCCCCTGCGCCCGCCGGGCTAGAATCAGCGCGGTTGCCTGCCGGATGCCCCCATGCTCGCGCGCGTTGCGCTGTCGGGTAGCCAGCCCGAGCAGGCGTATGTCCTCCGTCATATTGGCGGGCGTACCGAGCTGGGCCCCGCGGGCCTTTTTGGCTTGGAGGGCATCCTTGGTGCGCTGCGAGATGGTCTCGCGTTCGTGCTGGGCAATGACGGCAAATAATCCTACCGTAAGCGTATTGGCATCGGGCATGTCGCAACAGGCAAACTGCACCCCCGAGTCGCGCAGAGCTAGGATAAAGCCCGCGTTCCGACTGAGCCGATCGAGCTTGGCAATCAGCAGTACGCCCCCAGCCTGACGAGCTGCGGCAATCGCGGCCAGCAATTGCGGGCGTTGGTTCTTTTTGCCGCTTTCGATTTCCACATACTCCCCGACTGGGGCCGTCCCTTGCAGGAAGTTGCCCACGGCCGCGCGTTGCGCCTCGAGGCCGAGGCCCGAGTTGCCTTGCTTGTGGGTGGAGACGCGGTAATAGGCAAAGTAGGCAGGCACGGGATAGAAGAGCAGTTTTGGACAAATTTAGCAAAAAAGACATTTTAGCAACGGTCGTTTGTAAAATGTCTTTTTACAGGTAACCCTACTTTTGGCATACCTAGTAGGGCGTAGGGCGCTGGCTCAACAGCGCCGACAAGCGCTGAGGCAACCCTTTTCGTAGTACTTTGCTACTCGTCTCATTGGCAGGGTAAGCTGCTTGACTTTATGAAGCCACTTCTGCTGCTACTGCTGGCCTGCGGGCTGCTGCCTGGGCGGGCCGCGGCGCAGCAGCCCTTTTCCTATTCCATCAGCGGCCACCTGGGGCCACTGCCCCCCACGGCCGTCGTGTTTGTGCGCGACCACCAGCGCATCACCGACTCGGCTCACGTGCGGGCAGGTCATTTTACGCTGCGTGGCACGGCCCAGCAGCCGCATAGCGTTATGTTGCTGCTCGTAGGCGAGGGCCGACTGCCCTCCATCTATCGGCACTCCACCTACGTTACGGGCGATGCCCGACGCCTCTTTATCGAGCCGACGCCCGTGGTCCTTACCAGCGCCGGCCCGCTCTATAACGCCACGCTCCGGGGGGGGCCAGTCAACCAAGAGTTCGCGCGCTACAATGCGCAGTTGCTCGCGCTGGACAACCAGCTTTATCCGAAGCGAACGCAGTACGAGATGATTACGCTAGACCTGAAGGCTATCCAGCGCCAACAACCGTTCTATGATAACCTGACGCGCACCTTCATCCAGCAGCATCCGGCTTCCTGGGTGAGCTTGGACTTGCTGACGCAGCGGCGGCTCGGGCCGGCGCAGTATGATGTGGTGGCCCCGCTCTACGCACGGCTGAGCCCGCTGCTGCAACATAGCCCGCTAGGTCAGGCGTATGGCCAGCGGGTGGATAGCCTGCGCTCCGTGGCGCTGGGGGCGCTGGCCCCCAACCTAAGGCTGAAGACCGCAGCGGGCAAGGTGGTAACGGTAGCGGGGTACCGGGGGCAGTACTTGCTGTTGCAGTTCTGGTCATCGCAGTGCCAATGTCATATGATGCTGGACCCACTGGCCGCCATCGGGCGCCGGTTTGCCGACTTGCCCTTGGCCCTGCTCAACGTGTCAGTTGATGAGCCGGGACAACAGAAGCTATGGCGGCGGGGGCTGAGTGAGTATCAGTTGCTGGGCACCTCGGCTTCTAACCTGGACGGCCTGGCGGGCCCCACGGCGCAGCGCTACCGCCTGGACCAGGTGCCGCAGAATTTCTTGCTTGACCCCACCGGCCACATTGTGGGCGTGAACCTGTATGGCGATGAACTGGCGGCGGCGCTGGCTAAGGTGCGGCCAGTTGTCTCCCCGGCGGGTAGCAAGTAGCCCGGCGTTGCCGAAGAGTAAAGAAGCACGCAAGCTATAAAGACTTGACTATCAAAGATATTATCTGCATTTAAATAACCGACCGTTTGTTGGAGACTTTGAGAGAGTGCCCTGGCGAGCTGGAAACGCCGATTTTTTGGGGCGTTTTTTGACACCCTTTTTTGGAGGCTAGGAATTAAACTATTGGCTCAGGAAGTACCTTCCCGTTGAGGTGATTCAGAAACTCATTTGCAGGTCGTGAGCAGTGGTTAGCTTCTACAGAATGGGTAACTTCGGAAGATGCGCCTTTTGAGGCCGTTACTAGTTGCTAGCGAGCGGAAGAGAATGGGTAATCTCTAGTTAGTCATACCTTAACTGCAACACCTAGTACCCTACGATCACTGGGCTACTGAGGTGGTCGAGTGAAAACAGACAGTGAGAAGTCTTACCTTCCACTGCCCATGCCCGACAACCGTACTTTGAGCGGCTCGCCGCTAACCCGCAAAAAATATACACCGGCCTTTAAAGCTGAATGCGTGCGCCAGGTAGCCGCTGGGGCGCGGCAAACCGACGTGGCCCGCGCCCAGGGTCTATCGCCCGCTTTGCTGGGCCGCTGGCAGCGCCAGGCGTTAGCCGAGGCCGTGCCTAGCAGCGCGGAGCGCGACGAGATTAAGCGTCTGCGTGCGGAACTCAAACGCGTAGAACAAGAGCGCGATATTTTAAAAAAAGTCGTGACCATCTTTGCGCAACCGCCTCAATCATGAGTCGTTATCAGTTCATCGAGCAGGAGGCGACCACTGAGCCCGTGCAGGTGCTCTGCCGCGTGCTACACGTCAGCCCCGCCGGCTATTATCAGTGGTTGGGTCGGGCAGCGCGGCCCACGCCCAGTTGGGAGCCCGCGGCCGCCACCGCCTTTGCGCGCTATGCCCAGCGCTACGGTACGCGCCGCTTGCGGGCAGAATTGCGCGCCGCAGGCCACGCCGTCGGGCGCTATGCGTTGCGCACTTGGCTATGCCGCCGTGGCCTGCG
>NZ_JAELXV010000001.1 GCF_016427535.1 Hymenobacter sp. BT559
CGGTGCGCCTATGGTACTGCCTTCACCGGTGGGAGAGTCGGTCGCCGCCAACTTTACAACGAGAGAGCCCCCTGCCCCTGCGCTTTGACCAGCGCCCGGCAGGGGGCTCTCCGCGTTTTAGCCCGTCCCGCCTTCAATCTCTTGATGAGGTGCTTTTAGAAGGATGAGTGAAAAACTCGAGTAGGAGATTTACTGTTATATTCTACCATGGAAACGCTATAAGCTAAAATGATTCTGTTTAGTGTGGGAAGAATAAACAGCTTACTTTTAGTGTTAAGCTACTAATATTCGCCAGGTAGCGAAGCAGGCTTGATAGCATATGCAGGTTTTATATCCAGGTTTTTTATGGGGATTACTAGCGATTTGTATTCCAGTAATCATCCACTTGTTGCAGCTACGGCGACCGCAACGTGTTGTATTTACGAACACTAGCTTTATCAAAGCTGTAGAGCTAACTACAATGCGTCGTCGGCGCTTGCAGGAGTTAGTAGTATTGCTCACTAGAGTACTAGCAGTAATATTCCTAGTGCTGATTTTCTGTCAGCCTTTTATTCCTGCTGCTGAGCAAGACAAGCGGATTGCGGGGCAGGCTATTTCAGTCATAGTGGACAATTCGCTAAGCATGCAAGTACCTTCCATGCAGAGGCGTGCCCTATTGCAGGAAGCTGTTGCAGGAGCTCAACTGCTCGGTCGAGGAGCGGGAAGCGCTAACCGGTTTCTATTGCCCAGGCAGGCAAAAGGTCAACTGAGCTACGCAGTGTATAACGCGAAGCTAGAAGCTATTCAGGCTGAACTAGGCAAAACGTCTTGGGACGATGGTATCGCTTACCAACCCAATGCAGGTGAAGGGCAACAGCCTCTATATATTTTCTCGGACTTTCAGAGAAGCGCGGCGGGTCGGGCCGCTTTAGAAAGGCTACCTGCAGATGCTAATATGGTGCTAGTCCCTCAGCAGGGGCGTAGCGTCGGCAATATTTATGTTGATAGTACTTGGCTAGATGATGCGTTTGTACGCACACGAGTTAATATAGGCTTACACATCCGCTTGCGGAATGGAGGTACTGAACGGATTGAAGATTGCCCAGTGAAAGTATTGATTGGGCAGCAGCAAGTGGCTGCTTTTCGCGTAAGTGTAGCAGCAGGACAAACTACCACGACTGTAGTACAGGTACAGTTATCCGAGACTAAACTGGCTTTGGGGCGCATCGTTACAGAGGACACGCCGGTTACTTTCGACAACACGTATTATTTCACCCTGCAGCCAGCTACTACGATTCGGGTGTTGGAGATAGGCCCAGTGGCTTTAACTCAGCAAGCGTATGCCAATGAATCGTTATTTGCATATACCTTTACCAAGCCACAGCAAATAAATTATGCTAAGCTGCAACAAGCAAACTTAGTGTTATTAAGTGAGTTGGCACAGGTGGATGCAGGACTGCGCCAAGCACTGGTGCAGGTAGTGAAACGTGGCGGCAGTGTGGTGGTGGTACCTGCGGGCGACGTGTTAAACCGTGCATCGTACCACCAGCTCTTTCAAGGTCTAGGTATCGGTAGTGAGCAGTGGAACAGCACTGGCACGAGCACTCCAGAACGCCAGGAAATAGCCCTTCCAAATAAGAATACTCCCTTTTTCAAAGACGTTTTTGGTGCGCAGCCCCAGCGGGTGGCAATGCCCCAATCTGCACCTGTGCTGAGCTGGGGGCGCAATGGTACGGACATTTTGAGGCTACGGGCTGGCGATAGCTATCTGACGGAGTTTGAGAGCGGCAGTGGAAAGGTATTTGTGTTTGCGGCGCCGTTTGACCGGGCTTATTCGGATGTTATGGCACATGCACTGTTTGTGCCAGTACTATACCGCTTGGCGATGCTGAGCTACGAGGGTAATCAGCAGCCAGCCTACCGGCTTACGGCAGCATCTGTGGCATTAGCAATACCTAGAGAGGAGCGCAGCAAATTAGAAACCGGAGCGGAGGCTACTATCCGATTAGTTCGGGATAGCGCGGTGTTTTTGCCAGCGCAGCGAATTCAGGGGGCAACAGTGCAGCTTAGCATTCCGGCGGAGATGACTACACCTGGCTTCTATGAGGTGCAGCGCCAAGGAAAGCGCCTGACGACTCTCGCTTTTAATGCAGATAAGCACGAATCAGAACTAGCAGCCTACTCGGCGGCTGAGCTACGCGAATTGATAGGACCAAACCATCCGAATGTACGCGTACTAGATAATGGTCAACCGGAGGCAGTGGCCCGCTACCAGGCCGAGCAAACTGGGCAGCCACTATGGCGCTACTGCTTACTGCTCGTGCTGGCATGCCTGCTTATCGAGGTATTGGTGCTGCGCTTTGGTCGGCCTAGGGTGGCAGCGGCATCGCCTGCAGTAGCAGCTTAGGTATGGCGGCGGAGCGGCGGTTGTATCTTGCCGGCTCGATAGTATCTACTTTATGTTGCCTTCAAATGAACCAGTCCGTAGCTCATCAGGTACGGCTGTACGGTCAGGAGCCGTAGGCCGCCTAGGTTTGCGCTTTGGCCTCGCAGCGGGCCTAGTATGTGGGGCATGGCTGTTATTTCTATATTTTACTGGTAATGAGCCGTTTAGTCCTAAGCAGATAATGGGGCTATTGGTTGTGCCGTTTGCGGCCGCGGCCAGCCAATGGCTACTGCGCCGCGAGGCCGCGCCCGGCCGGCCAGGGGTGGGGCGGGCCTTAGCCGTTGGTGGCTTAACGGTGCTGCTGGCGGCGGTGCTGGCAGCTGTTAGTACCTGGGGGCTGGCTACTGCATTGGGTGATAAAGCCTTAGCTTACAGCCGGGCCGAGCTAATTGAGATAACTCGGGTACAGCAACGCATACGGCCGAAAGAAAAGCGTAATGCGCAATTTGAAAAAAAGGAGCTTGAGCAGGCGGCCGCGCTCTCAAAAGCAGACTTGGCGCGGGGCACTTTCACTTGGACGCTGCTCCTAGGTATGATGGGAGCAATACCGGCTGGTATATTTCTGCGCAAATAATTCTGAAATAGTACACTTTACCTCACCTTCAAGCCCTGTTCTATGGAAACCTCTACTGCCTCTACTCCGGTTACACCTACCAGCGTAGGTATGCGCTACGGCCTGATAATAGGGCTTGTGAGCATTATCGTCTCTTTTCTACTAAACGTGACGCACTTGGAGCAATCGCCAGCCAAGTGGCTATCGATGGTAGTCTTAATCGGTGGTATTATTCTGGCACAAAAAGCTTTTCGGCACGCTAACGGAGAGTTTATGAGTTATGGGCAGGGGCTAGGCGTTGGTATGGTGCTTACGGCCGTTTCGTCGGTGCTGGGCGCTATTTTTTCGTATTTCTACGTCGCATTTATCGACCCCGAAATGCCGGCGCGCATTCTGGAGAAAGGTCGGGCAGACCTGGAAGCTCGGGGAAATATGAGCGATGCCCAAATTGACCAAGCTATGCACTGGACAGCTATGTTTGTGCAAGGCCCTGCTTTAGTGGCCATCGCGTTGGTAGGAGGGCTGATTATGGGCTTGATAGTGTCGCTGATAACGGCGGCCATTCTTAAAAATCCGAAACCTGAATTTGAATAAGCCGGCTGCTTTTCCGGTGGAGATTTCCATCGTAATTCCCTTACTAAACGAAGCTGAGTCGTTGCCCGAGCTTACGCGTTGGATAGCGCGGGTGCTCACGGCGCGCGGGCTATCGTATGAAGTTATCTTAATCGACGACGGCTCGACTGACGATTCGTGGGCGGTGGTTGAGGCCCTAGCTGGCCAGGATATGGCCCTGCGGGGCATCCGCTTCAACCGCAACTATGGCAAGTCGGCGGCGCTGAATGTAGGCTTTGCGGCAGCCCTAGGGCGGGTAGTGTGCACCATGGATGCCGACTTGCAGGACTCACCTGAGGAACTGCCCGAGCTCTACCGCATGATAACCGAAGACCACTACGACTTGGTGAGCGGCTGGAAGCAGAAGCGCTACGACCCATTGTCGAAGACTATCCCGACTAAGCTATTTAACGCCGCTACGCGGGCCATTTCGGGCATTCAGCTGCACGATTTTAACTGCGGCCTTAAAGCCTACGACCAGCGTGTAGTAAAGGCGATTGAGGTGTATGGTGAAATGCACCGCTACATCCCTGTTATTGCGAAGTGGAACGGCTTCAAGAAGATAGGTGAGAAGGTGGTGCAGCACCAGGAGCGCAAGTATGGCGTAACCAAGTTTGGGCTGGAGCGCTTCATCTTTGGCTTTCTGGATTTGGCCAGTATCACCTTCGTGGGAAAGTTTCGGCGGCGGCCGATGCACTTTTTTGGTACGCTGGGTACATTATCATTCCTAATCGGTACGATACTGACGCTGTGGCTGGTGGGCGAGAAGTGGTGGCTAGCTATTCATAACCTCAAGGCGCGAAACGTGACCGACCAGCCTCTGTTTTTTCTGGCGCTAGTGGCTGTGATAATCGGGATGCAGCTCTTCTTAGCAGGCTTCCTAGGTGAGCTGGTGCAGCTAAACGGGCCCAAGCGCAACGATTACTTAGTGCGAGAAACCCTGCGATGAACGTCGTAATTATCGGGCCGGCCTACCCCTTGCGGGGAGGATTAGCAACGTACAACGAGCGGCTGGCGCGGGCTTTTCAAGCGGCTGGCGACCGGGTGCGCATCGTTACGTTTTCGTTGCAGTATCCTGATTTTTTGTTTCCAGGGCAAACGCAGTTTAGCACTGAGCCGGGGCCTACTGCTATTGATATTGAGGTAAGTATTAACTCAGTAAACCCTTTGACCTGGTGGCAGGTAGGCCGCAAGCTGCGGCGTGAGCGGCCCGACTTAGTCATCTTTCGGTTCTGGCTGCCCTTTATGGGGCCGGCCCTAGGTACGATAGCGCGGCTCGTGCGCGGCAATGGCCACACCCGCGTAGTGGCAATTACCGACAACGTAATTCCGCACGAAAAGCGGCCGGGTGACGGGCCGCTGACGCGCTATTTTCTGAGTGCCTGCGATGGGTTTGTGACCATGAGCCGAAGCGTACTCACCGATTTGCAGGCCCTAGGGTACGCAAAGAAGCCGGCGCTGTACCGGCCCCACCCATTGTACGACAATTTTGGGCCGGCCAAGCCCAAAGCTGAAGCGCTGGCCGCGCTGGGGCTGGCGGCTCAGTTCAAGTACGTGCTTTTTTTTGGGTTTATTCGGGCCTATAAAGGCTTAGATATTTTGCTGGAAGCGATGGCTGACCCGAGGGTGGCCGCACTGCCGGTGAAGCTGCTCATTGCGGGTGAGTTTTACGAGGACGCCGCGCCTTATGAGGCGCTCATTCAGAAGCACCACCTAGAAAGCCGCCTAGTACGGGCTACCGATTTTATTCCTAATGAGCAAGTAGTAAACTACTTCGGGGCGGCTGATATCGTTATTCAGCCCTACAAGCACGCCACGCAAAGCGGCGTGTCGCAGGTGGCCTACCACTTCGGCCGGCCCATGCTGGTGACCGACGTGGGGGGGCTAGCCGAGCTTATTCCCGACGGGGTGGTCGGCTACGTGGTGCCGCCCACGGCCACGGCCATCGCCGACGCGCTGGTTGATTTCTACACCCATGACCGGGAAGAAACCTTTGCGGCGGGTGTGCGACAAGAAGCCCGCAAGTTTTCGTGGGAGGTAATGGTGGCCGCCCTCAAAGAAGTGGCTGCTACGTAGCCCTAGGCTTGCATAGGCACTTCAGATGGCGCTACGGGCACACTCTCTAGCACAGCCCGGAATACCTTATCAGCCGGCAACTCTTCCATGCAGCTGGTGCCCAGGCGGCAGGTACCCCGATAAAAGCACACACACTGGCGATTGGGCTGCACAATTTGGCCGCGGCCGTAGAGGTCAAACTCGTGCGGGTTGAAGATGTTGTTCATCAAGATGGTAGGCTTGCCGAGGGCGATGCTGATGTGCATACCCATCGTAACCTGCGTCACAATACCGGCCATCTGGTGCATGAGGTTGATGAACTGCGGCAGCGGAAAGGTACCTAGGTAGGCCGCGCCGGTGGCGGCGTGTAGCTCTAGGTTGCGGGGGTGCTCGGCCTCGCCGCCCAGCAGCACGGGCGCGTAGCCAGCGGCTTGCAGCTCGGTAATGAGCGCAATCCACTTCTCGGTGCTCCAGAGGCGGGTGGTCCAGCGATCGCCGCAGCCCGTGTTGAGGCCGATGCGCGGGCCCGCCGCGGCGGGCGGCAGGGCGTGCCAGTCGTAGCCCTTGTCCTCGTGCGTATCAAAGACGTACTCCTCACCCCGAAAATCGAAGCCGCACAGTTCGAATATTTCCTGCACGTAGGGCTTGGTATTGCCCAAGCTCAGCTGGTCGAACACACCCGTGAGGTACTTGTGGTCGGCTAGGTTATTGATGGGCCAGGGCACACCATCGTAGGGGCGCAGGGTGTAGCCAAACTTAGCCTCGGCCTGCACATTGAGCAGCAAGGCGCAGGCTTCTTTTTCCTTATCGAGGTTGATGGCGATGTCGAACTGCCGGGCTTGCAACTGCAAAACGCTAGCGTAGTCAAGCTTCAAGATTTCCTCTACTTCGCGCTGGGGCAAGATGGCCGGCGTGAGCGTGAGCCAGGTAATGTAGCAGCCTGGGTATTCTTGCCGTAGGCGCCGCAGCAGCGGCGTGGTGCGAATAACATCGCCAATAGCCCCGAGCTTGATGAGCAGGATGCGCTTAGTAACTGGGTCATACACTGGGCAGTCGCCACACATATACCCATGCTCCTTGTTGGGACGGCAAGGTAGGTCGCCGCGGTAAAAGCGGCAGTCGGGGCGAACGGGGATGTCGTGAAGAAACTCAGGCACGCGGCAGGAATGAAGTTGCAAGCCCCAAAAATAAGAGCCCCCGGCCATCGCCCTCGCCAAGACGTGGGAAATAGCCGGGAGCAACGACAGTATCAGCGGTTGCGAAAAGTGCCAGGCAGTAAGCAGGACCTAGGGCGTAGTAGGCGCAGGTGCTGGAACAGCAGCGGGCTCGGTAAGAGGTGGGGCAGGAGCCGATGGCTCGGCAAGAGCTGGTGGCGCGGGCGGCAGGGCCGGGGCAGGTATGGGGCAGCCCTTAGAGGCCCACGTGCCTTTTTCGCGGGGGCACTTGTCGTATTTGTTGCTCACCAGGTCGCCGTCGCGGTCTTTGCGGTGGGGGCGGTGCAGCGCTAGCCCCACGCCAAAGTACACGTCGGCGCCAGTGGTACTAGTGAGGCCAACCAAGCCGCCTAGGTTGTCAGAACCCACGATAACGGGACCTAGGCGCAGCATGGCGCCCACTTGCAGCTTGCGGTAGTTGTTGGCTAGGATGACCGGCACGGCTACCTCAAGGTGGCTGAACTCGACCCGGGGCGTGAGGGCCAGCGAACTGACACTGCGGCTACCGACAGTGCGCGTGGGCAGCAGGTTCTGTGTCCAGAGCAAGCCCGCGTACAAGTGGTTGAGCAAGCGGTAGTCGGCCGTGAGGCGCAGGGTAGCGGGGAGGTAGCTCGTAAACTGGCTGCTTTGCTCGCGCAGCCCCACCAGGCGCTCGATGCTAGGCGTGAGGGTGTTGAGGTTGGTAAAGGAAATAGTATCAAGCTGCCCAAGCTGCACGACACGGTCGTTGGCCAGGGTGGCTTGGCGCACGTGCCGCTCGCTTTGGTAGCGCACGGCCCCTAGGTCGGTGAGGGCTAGGCCCAGGCGCAGGCGGTATTTATTGCGCGAGTCATCGAGCAGCGTGGTGCCATCCATCTGGTAGTGGTAGCGTTCGTAATAAGGCCGCCACTCGTAGGTGACGCCGATGTCGGCACCATAGCCGCGGCCCAGGCGCTGGCCGCCATAGAGCGTGCCCAGCCCAAAGCCACTTTGCTGGTAGTAGTCGTTGGCACCGGCGTAGGCGTAGCTCACGTTGGGGTTGCGGAGCTGAATGCTGTCGCTCCCGTACACCTGGTAGCCAGTGCCTGCGTTGTGCAGGTAGGCCCCGCCCAGCCCCACGAGGTACTTTACGGTGAGCCCGCCCTTGAAGAAGTGCGTGGTATTGGGCGTGAACGTGCGGGCGTAGGTGAAGGCAAACTCGTGGAAGCTATTGGCATCGATATTAAAGCCGTTGTCGGTGAGCACGCGGTCAGCTAAACCTAAATCCTCGGCATCACCAAGGCCTTGGTACGCCAGTCGGGCCAAGTTTTCACTCACGTTGCTGAACTGCACAAAGGCTCGCACCCGGTTGGTAAGTGCAATGGCCGAGCGCGGCCCCAGCGTCAGCATGAGGGAAGGCAGGCGCGCTTCTATGCTGGCGCTACCAAACTTGGCATCGCCCGTAAGCTGCTCACTTAAGTACTCGCGCTGAAATTGAAAGCCCTGCGCCCACGGCCGCTGTGGCAAGTCGAGCTGCACATACGTGTTGTAGAAATTGGCACCGCCCCCTCCTAGGTTGAGATACGCGCGGTGGCGGGCATCGGCAATAGTGCTCGGGTTGAGGTAGACATTGTTAGTGCCTCCGTAGTTGCTTTGGGCTAAGCCCAGCCAGCCTTGGGCCGCCGCTGGCTGGGCGGCAAGTAGCCCCACGAGCAATATCCCAGCGCGGACGCCGGGTAATAGGGTAAAGTAGCTAGTCATCAGTAGGAAGTAAAAAAGGCGGGGCGATGCCTACTGAGCGAGTAGAATATGCGAGGCCAGGTGGGCGCTAGGTGAGCGCAGACCAAGCTTCCCGGTTAGGTTTAGCACCTGTGCATAGGCAAGGGCCAATGGCACGAGGTTAGTGACCCTGGCTGCCATCCAGCAGCCAAGAGGGTAGGGAGCACATGCAGTAGTAGAATTGCTCATAAGTAAGCGGAAAAAGAGGGTGAATAGAAACCTAAAAATCCTCGCTTACTTTATAAATAAAAATACCTAAATTTGGGTATTTCTAAGTTTGATAAGTGCCTACGTGCTAGCGCCGTTGCATGGGCAATACCCTTAGTTGGGTATTTTTTGGCACCGCTGCGGAGGCTGCTCTCAAAGCAAGCCTCCGCAGCAATACATGCGTGCATCGGTGCGCTAGCTATACGTTAGCTTTTTTCCTTCTCAACCGACCCTAGGGGCTCGAATGTCCTTAGTTAGCAACACGCGCCCACTATGATGGCTACCGCTACCCCCGATGCCCCACTCATTTCTATGGCGCCCGGCCAGCACGTGCTGGCCACGGCTGCGCAGCAGCAACTCATTGCGCAGGCGGTAGTCGAAATAGCGGCCACGGCTGACTTGCACCCTAGTGTCACCATTGTGCACAACATACTTACCGAAGGCGTTGAGTATATGTCGCAACGGGGCCTAAGACTGCTGCAAATCTCCTTGCCCGCATTGCGGGCGCTCGGAGCTGAGTACTACCGGCGCTTTTTCAACCCAGTTGATGCCCAAGACTATGTGCCACGGATATATGAGATGCTGCAATCGGCTGACCCCACCCAGGTAGTCAGTTTCTTTCAGCAAGTGCGCACCACCGAAAACCCCGAGTACACCTGGTATTTCTCGACCACGCGGGTACTGCTGCGCGATGCAGAGTCTATACCCCTGCTGCTGATAACGACCGCTAGCCCCGTTGACCCCCTGCACCACGTGACGCATAAGGTGCGCCGGGTGCTCGAAGAAAATACGTTTTTGCGGCAGCACGCCCCACGCTTTGCCTCCCTCACGCGCCGCGAGCGCGAGGTACTGCGCCTGTTGGCACTGGGCCACACAGCTCCTCAAATCGGCGCCGAGCTCTTCTTGGCCACCCAAACCGTCGAAACCCACCGCCGCAACCTGCGCCACAAACTGCAAGCCGAATCGCAGTTTGAACTAGGCCAATATGCGCGCGCCTTCGACCTGATTTAGGCCGAAGGCGCGCTGAGTGTTGTCGCTAAGCGGCTGCTAGCGCCCTACATAATTGGCCGGGGTGAGGTGGCGTAGCTCGGCTTTCACACTTTCGGGTACGTCCAGGCCCTCTACAAACTCGGCTATGGTGGCTGCCGAAATGGCCTCACCCGTGCGCGTGAGCTGCTTGAGGGCGTTGTAGGGGTCGGGATAGTTTTCGCGTCGCAAAATTGTCTGAATCGCCTCGGCTAGCACAGCCCAGTTGGCATCAAGGTCACGCTGCAGGGCACTTTCGTCGAGTGCTAGTTTGCCCAGGCCCCGCCCAATGGCGTTGAGGGCGATGAGAATGTGACCTAGGGGCACGCCTAGGTTGCGTAGCACCGTCGAGTCGGTAAGGTCGCGCTGCAGGCGCGAGATGGGCAGCTTGGCCGCAAAGTGCTCTAGCAGGGCGTTAGCCACGCCTAGGTTGCCTTCCGCGTTCTCAAAGTCGATGGGGTTGACCTTGTGGGGCATGGCCGACGAACCTACTTCCCCGGCCTTCAGCGTTTGCTTAAAGTACCCCATCGAAATGTACTGCCACACGTCGCGGCACAGGTCAATGAGAATGGTATTCAGGCGCTTCCAGCCGTCGCAGAAAGCTGCCAGGTTGTCATAGGGTTCGATTTGGGTGGTGGGGAAGGTGCGCGTCAGCCCTAAGGTATCTTGCACGAACTGCTCGGCAAATGCGTGCCAGTCGGTGCTAGGGTAAGCGGCGAAGTGCGCGTTGAAGCCGCCCGTAGCGCCCCCAAACTTAGCCGCGTAGGGCACTTGGTGCAGCAGCGCCAGTTGCCCGGCTAGCCGGGCTTCAAACACCTGCAGCTCCTTACCCAGCCGCGTGGGCGAGGCCGGCTGCCCGTGGGTGCGTGCCAGCATGGGCACGCCTACCCAGCCAGCCGCTAGCCCAGCTAGCTGCGCCTGCAATTGCGCGAAGCGGGGCAGCAAGGAATCGTTCATTGCCTCCTTGAGGCTGAGCGGGATAGCGGTATTGTTGACATCCTGCGACGTAAGGCCGAAGTGAATGAACTCTAGATAGTTGCCTAGGTCTAGCTTCGTAAACTCATCGCGCAGGTAGTACTCCACAGCCTTCACGTCGTGGTTAGTTACGGCTTCGTGCGCTTTGATAGCCTGGGCCTCGGCTTCGCCAAACTGCTCGTAGAGGCCGCGCAGGGCCGGGAACACAGTAGCGGGTACGGCTGCCAACTGGGGCAGCGTCACTTCGCAGAGCGCAATGAAGTATTCTACCTCCACCCGCACCCGGTAGCGCATCAGGGCCAGCTCCGAAAAATAGGGGCTGAGCGGGGCGGTTTGGCGCTGGTAGCGGCCATCGAGGGGCGAAAGAGCAGTAAGCATGGGGCGTAGATGCGGACTAGTGGAAGCCTGGTAACATAGGCGCTGCAAAGCTAGGGACGGCTTGCCGACCACCTAGGAGCCTCAAGGCAAGACCTGCCTTAAATACGTATGCCTGCATCAAGCGCAACTAAACCCTATCTTACCTTTGTGACAATGCGTTTATCCGTTGTTGCCAAAAAACGAATTCTTTACACAGTGGCTGGCCTCGTGGCTGTGCTGCTGCTGGCCGTATTGTTGTTCTTGTGGAAGCGCCAGCAATTGCTGACTTATGCGCTGAGCGAGGTCAAAACTCGCGTCGAGCGTAAGTATCCCGCCAAGCTCACCCTAGGGCCGGCCCGCTTCACAGGGTTCAGCACCGTCGAAATCAGTGGTATGAGCCTAGTGCCCACCGCGGCGGCTGGCCCCGGTGCGGCCGGCGATACGCTGCTCACCGCCCAGCGCCTGCAAGCGGGCCTGAGCGTGCGCTCGCTCTTTGCGGGGCGGCCGGTGTTCAGCGAGTTGCAAATAGACCGGGCCCACCTCACGGCGCGCAAAGACGCCAATGGGGCCAACAATTTCTCTTTCTTGCTGCGCAAAAGCAAGAAGCCGGTAGTGCGCCGCGATACGGCCTTAGGTCGTAATTATGGCCTGCTGCTCAACCAAGTGGTCGACGCTGGCTTTGGCAGCGTGCCGGGCCAGGCCAATTTCCGGCAGTCGGTAGTAACCTATAGCAGCCCGCGTCACCAAGTGCAGCTTACCATGCCGCGGCTAAGCTTCGAGGATGGCCAAGTACGCGGCCAACTCACGGCGGTGGTCGACTCGGTAGTAAACGAGATAGGGGTGAGCGGTAACATTGAGCCCGGCGACTACGCTACCGACCTCAAGCTATTTGGAGTCAAGAATTCGGTGCAGGTGCCCTATGTAGCGCGGCGCTTTGGGGCGCTAGTGTCGTTCGATACCATCCGGGTGCAGCTGGCCGGCAAGGACTTTAAAAGCGACGACCAGACGGGCGGCCAACTGACGGTGCGGGGCTCGGTAGCTGCCACCAACTTCAGCTTTTTCCACAAGCGCCTGGCCTCCGAAGACATTATTGTGCACTACGGGCAGCTAGAGTTTGTGGCTACCCTAGGGCGCGGCACATTCTCACTCGACCCCGGCACGCGCGCCACGCTCAACCAGATTGTGGTGCACCCCGAAATTGCGGTGCGCCTCAAGCCGCGCCTGGCCGTCAGCCTCAAGGTAGACTCGGACCCCACGGCTACCACCGCGTTCTTCAACTCGCTGCCCACTGGCATGTTCGACGTAGTAGCGGGCACCCAGGGCACAGGTACGCTCAGCTACCACCTGCAAGCCAGCGTGGACATGGCTCAGGTCGATAGCCTCAAGCTCAGCTCGTCGCTGACTCCGAGCAAAGATTTTAGCATCAAGCGCTTTGGTACCGAAGACCTCAGCATGCTGGAGCGTGAGTTTCCGTACACGGCTTACAACGACAAAGGCGATTCGCTACGCACCTTCCCGGTGGGGCCAAGCAATCCCGACTTCACGCCCTTCGCTAGCGTATCGCCTTTCCTCTGGAAGGCTATTCTCACTTCAGAAGACCCTAGGTTCTTTACCCACCACGGCTTTATGGAGAAGGCGTTTGTCAACGCCGCTATCGCCGATATTAAAGAGCGGCGCTTTGCCCGCGGCGGTAGTACCCTGAGTATGCAGCTGGTTAAGAACGTGTTTCTGAACCGCCAGAAGACCATCGGCCGCAAAGCCGAGGAAATGCTGATAGTGTGGCTTATCGAGAACTGGCTGGTCGAGCGCACCAAGACGCTGACCAAGGAGCGCATGTTCGAGATTTACCTCAACATTGTGGAGTGGGGACCCAGCAAGTACAAGTGGCCCAGCGGCAAGCGCGGCGTGTACGGGGTGAAAGAAGCAGCGCTGTTTTACTACGGTAAGCGGCCCAGCGAGCTCAACCTCGACGAGAGCTTGTATCTCATCAGCATCATTCCTAAGCCCAAATACTACCGGCAGTCGTTTGACAGCTACGGCGGGCTGCGCGGCTCTACACGCTGGTTTTTCCGCCTCATTGGCGACCTGATGGAGCAGAAGGGCTTGATTACGAGCAGCCAGCGCAATAGCATTGGGTACTCGGTAAATCTGAACGGCCCGGCCCGCACGTACATCGTGACGGCCCGCGATACCACCCGCAGCGTGCAGCCAGGCGATACGGCCCAGTTTGCCCCCCTCAACCTCATCGACCTGCTGAACACGGGCACGCAGCCTGCTCCTGCCGCGGGCGCCACCCCGCCCACTGGCACCGAAGCCCCAGCCCAAAACCCGCGCCCTTAGCCGCCACTGAACTTCCCGGCCCGATTTTGGTTATCAGCAGCTTACCACCTTCAACTCTTAGCACCTCATGAAATTTACTGCGCTTGCCCTGGCTGCCGCCGCTACGCTCAGCCTGGCTTTCATTAACCCCCAGCCTGCCCCGATGAACCCTACCGCCACCGCCGCCGCTTCTGGCACCGTCTATGACTTCACGGTCAAGACCATCGATGGCAAAGACGTGAAATTGAGCAAGTACAAAGGCAAGAAAATTCTTATTGTGAACACCGCTTCGAAGTGCGGCTACACCCCGCAGTATAAGGAGCTGGAAGAGCTGTCGAAGAAATACGCGGGCAAAGTGACGGTGCTGGGCTTCCCGTCCAATAGCTTCAACCAAGAGCTGGCTTCGAATGAGGAAGTATCATCGTTCTGCGAAAAGAACTACGGCGTAACGTTCCCACTGTTTTCTACCGTGTCGGTAAAAGGCGATGATGCTACTCCGCTGTTTAAATTCTTGGCTGACAAAGACAAGAACGGTACTGTAAGCGAAGCGCCGAGCTGGAATTTCTGCAAATACCTGGTTAACGAAAAAGGGCAGGTAGTGAAATTCTACCCCTCTAAAGTGAAACCGCTGAGCGAGGAGCTCGTGGCTGACATCACCAAATAAGGTTAAGTTATACCTATAAAACTGTCATGCTGAGCTTGACGAAGCATCTTGCGTAGTGCGCTTACTTCTGAAGAGAAGAGCTGCTGTACCGCACAAGATGCTTCGCCAAGCTCAGCATGACAGTTTTGTTATCTGCTATTTCTTTAATGTCTCCTTGGATTTCCGCGTTTCGCCCTCGCACGCTGCCGCTCGCGCTGGCCAGCATTCTCACGGGCGCATTTCTGGCTAAGTCGGCCGGGCAGTTTAACTGGCCGGTGGTAGCGCTGGCAGCCCTCACTACTATTCTGCTGCAGATACTTAGCAACCTAGCCAACGACTACGGCGATTCGCAGAATGGGGCCGATAGCGTGCACCGCCAAGGTCCACTGCGTGCTGTGCAGAGCGGCGCCATTACGCCCGCCGAAATGAAGCGCGCGATGTGGGCCTTCGGTTTGGCAGCGCTGGTGAGCGGGGTGGCCTTGCTGCTCGTGGCCCTGGGCTTTAAGGCTGCGTGGGTGCTGCTGGCCTTTTTTGTGCTTGGGCTCAGCGCCATTTGGGCGGCTGTAAACTACACAGCAGGCTCGCGGCCCTATGGCTACGCGGGGCTGGGCGATGTGTCAGTTTTCCTCTTCTTTGGGATAGTAGGGGTGTGCGGCACGTATTTTTTGCAAACCCGCACCTTACCGCTGGCGGTGCTGCTGCCCGCCGCGGCCCTAGGGTGCTTTGCCACTGCCGTGCTCAATGTCAATAATATCCGGGACATTGTTTCGGATAAGCTGGCGGGTAAAATAACTGTGCCAGTGCGACTAGGGCCGCAGCACGCCCGCCGCTACCACTGGCTGCTGCTCGTGCTGGGCGTAGGCGCGGCTGTGATATATGTGGCCCTCAACTACCATTCGCCCTGGCAGTGGCTGTTTGTGCTTAGCCTACCATTGTTTCTCTTTAATGGCCGGCAGGTGTGGGCGCGCCAAGAGTCGATGCATCTCGACCCGCTCCTTAAGCAAATGGCTTTGAGTACGCTGGTGTTTACGCTGCTGTTTGGCCTAGGCCAAGTCATTTAATAAACTTCCTACCACAAGCAGCCGCCCTGCTGACGAACTCAATCGGTTCGTCAGCAGGGCGGCTGCTTGTGGTAGGAAGTCTAAGTAGAGGGGTTAGAAATCGGCATCCAACCCTAAGCGCTGCTTCATTTCCTGCAGGGCTGGGTACTTCTCGGCCAGGTAAGCAAACTTGTCGTTGGAGGTATAAAGCTTGCGGCCAGTAGGGGCGGCAGCGGCTACCTCTGTCTGTACAATGAGGCCAGGGTGGCCGGTGCGCCGCCGTAGCTCGGCCATAAACTCAGCCCGGAAGTCATTGAACTGCACCACCTGCACTGGGTTATCCACGGTAAGGACGATGACGTGGTTAGCGTCGGCTGATACGGGGCGGTTCAGTACCATATAGTCGCTCATCTTATCCTGGGCCCGGCGCTCGTCGGCAAGCTGCTGCCACACACTGCGCAGTAGCTCGGGGTCGATGGGCGCTAGCGGACCCGTAGTGGCCGGCTCTGGCACCTGGTTTTTGTCCTTGTTGCTTGGCGCTTGGGGCTGCGCCGCGGCCGTGTTCACGTCGCGCAAGTTGGGCAGGCGGCTACCTAGGCTGGGTAGCTTTGGCAGCGCCGGCATAGATGGCGCGGGTGGGGGCGCAGCACTGGGCCGCACGTCGGTGGGGCGGTGGTTAGGTTCCAGGCCCTGCATGCTAGGCCGGCCGGTTTCGACGTGCGGTAGTGTGTCGCGCACTTGGTGGCGCGGCGTCACAGGCTCCAAGGGAGCTTCCTCGATGCTGGGAGTGGCATGTAATTCAACCACACCATTCTCAACGGGTAGCGGCTCCGGTCCATCGGCCGGCGCCGGCGCGTGAACCAAGGGGCGCCCCTGAGTCTCTGAGCTGGGAGCCCGGGGTGGGGTAGGGGCGCTGCTAGCTGTCGGCGCACTGGGGGCTGGCGTGTAGGCAGCCGGAGCCGTGTGGCTCTGGCTGCTCGCCGCTGGGGCCGCGGCCTCGGTGCTTAGGCTACTAGTTTTTTTTTTAGCCTCACCGCCAGCGGCGGGTGTGAGGTCGCGCACAAACTGCACCGCCCCATTGAGGTAAGCCAGTTTCATGAGCGTGAGCTCGACGTGCAGGCGCTGGTTTTTAGCTTGCTTAAAGTCGCGGTCGCACTGGCTTACTAGGTTCAGGGCCGAGAGCAAGAAGGGAAGCGGCGCAGCCTGGGCTTGGCGCACATACTGCTGCCGGATATTATCCGACACTTCGAGTAGCTGCACCGTCACGGGGTCTTTGCACACGAGCAGGCCGCGTAGGTGCTCGGCGGTGCCCACCACGAAGTTGTGTAGGTCGAAGCCCTGCTGCATTACCGAGTCGAGGAGCAATAGCGCAGCCGACAGGTTTTCGCGCAGCAGCGCATCTACCAGCCGAAAGTAGTAGTCGTAGTCCAGCACGTGGAGGTTCTGCACCACGTCTTTGTACGTCAGATTGTTGCCCGCAAAGGTTACCTGCTGGTCGAACATCGAGAGCGCGTCGCGCAAGCCACCGTCGGCCTTCTGGGCCAGCAGGTGCAGCGCGTCGTCGTCGGCCGCCACGCCTTCGCTGGTGGCCACGTAGCGCAGGTGCTCGCGAATGTCCTCAACCCGAATGCGATTGAAGTCAAAAATCTGGCAGCGCGACAAGATGGTGGGGATAATCTTGTGGCGCTCGGTGGTGGCCAGAATAAAGATGGCGTAGCTCGGCGGCTCTTCTAGCGTCTTCAAAAAGGCGTTGAAGGCCGCGTTGGAGAGCATGTGCACCTCGTCGATGATGTAAATCTTGTAGCGGCCCTGCTGCGGCGCGTAGCGCACCTGCTCTACCAGCGAGCGAATATCCTCGACCGAGTTGTTCGACGCGGCATCTAACTCATGCACGTTGAAGGATGCATTCTCCTGAAAAGCTACGCACGAGGTGCACACGCCACAGGCTTCAGCCTCGGGTGTGAGGTTGGTGCAGTTGATGGTCTTGGCCAGAATGCGGGCGCAGGTGGTTTTGCCCACGCCCCTAGGTCCGCAAAATAGGAACGCCTGCGCTAAGTGCTGGCTCTGAATAGCATTTTGCAGCGTGGTAGTGACGTGCTGCTGCCCCACCACGCTTCTGAACGTGGCCGGGCGATACTTGCGGGCCGAAACAACAAAATTTTCCATACGAGATACTCCTACAAAGATACCCTCCCGGTCGGGCCAATGCCAGCCCACTTGCCGCCCAACCGACCTAGGCGCCTAGCTAAGTAGGCGCTCCTACAACAACTTTGGGCTAGTTAGAATTTCCGGTGAGTGGCCAGCCGCATAGGGCCCAAATAGGTGCTACCTAGGGAACAAAAAGCTGTTCCGAAACATTTACTTCATACAGCGCGTATCTTTGCGCCCCGCTTCTTCGGAGGCGGACCTCGTTCTTTCTAAATTGGGGATGACCGGAATTGACAGCTTGTGCAAGTCACGGGTAAGCGTGTCGGGAGTTGATGGAAGCTCTCCCGCCAAAAAATCTATCAAAAAACAATCGGCGACTATTCGTACGCCATGGCTGCCTAGTTTAGAACTACGCACTGCCATCGTGCCGCCCGGGTAAGTTTTTACACCTGGGAGTTCGGCGCGTCGTAAGTAGAAACTAGCCTTCGGAGAGCTGTGATTCGGAGGCGAAAATCAACTGCAGCTAAGGGAGTTTCAAGGGCCTGATGTGCGCCTGGAACGCTTCGAAAATTCAAGCATAGATACACACGTAGAAAGCACGTTGGCTTCCTTGTCTGGACCAGGGTTCGAATCCCTGCATCTCCACTGAAAACCCCGTTTCCGACCCGGAAGCGGGGTTTTTTCGTTTACAGGGGACGTTTTAGGGGACAAAGCCGAAAAATTTGTTAATCAGGCTCGTAATTGCTGCTTTAAATGATGACTGCGATATTCACCTCTATTGGCTGAGAAAGTATAGAGGAAGGCTACGCTGGCCTCGTGCTAGGCACTCGCTATGAAGGAGCCGAGCAAGACGTGCTTGTGCCCTCGAAGGAGGAAGGCGCCGACCCTGTGCCCGTGCGGCGCGTGGTTATCCAGCTGGCCAGCGGGCGTACCACGAGCGTGACGCCCGAGCAGTGGGGGAAGTGGTTTAGTAAGGCGTAGCGATTGAAAGCTGCTGCGCCCTCACTAAAAACAAAAAAATAGCTTATAAAACACTTGTCTTAGATATGGAAAAAATTGACGTTCTATATGATGAGTATAAAGTTAATCGTATTGTCGGCGCTAGAGACCCTATGGCAAATCTGCTAGAGAAAAGTCAAAAGTTGCCAACTCCTATATTTAAAGGCTTAGTCTTTCATCTTCCCTTTGCGTTACTAGCACCTACTGGATTTATATTAAATGAGTCTGAGGACATTTTACAGACTCAGATACAGATTATTGGACACCCTAATCATTTATTTAATGTTAGGGTTGAAGCAGAAGAATATAAAGAAAAGTTATTGGAAGAGGCGGTAATAGTTAGTCTGCTATTCGCTAATGGAAAGCCATATGCCGATAACCCCTTTACGGTTAATGGGACAGCTATATTCCCAGGTGATAGGCTAGGCAAGCTAACCCATACTATTGTTGCTGCACAAATACCTATTGACAAGGTTCGTGATGATTTCAAGTGGGATACTGGATTGTTTTGTGATTTAGCTGTTGATGCTGTCAATAGATTTGTTGCGCATTATAAAGTTAAAAGCGGTTGGCCGTCGGACTGGTTAGCATTCATTCCTAGCTTGACCTCGCCAATGGTAATGGAGTTTAAAGTGCTTACAACGCTTGTTGATAATAGAACTTTTATCGAAAGGTATCTTGATATGTCTGGCTTAGTAATGTCTACTATACCAGAAAATATTGCAGTTGATCTAAAAGCAGTGCTTTTAACGAATGAAGAACCAGACCTTATTGCAACTTATTACCTACAAATAGATAATAGAATCAGTATTAAGGATTGGCGCAGTGTAGCAATTGATTCTGCCGTTCTTTTTGAAAGCTGGTTAACGACAAAGCTTAAATCTATCTATAAATCTCAAGGATTAAGTGGCAAACAAATAAAGCTAAAGTTTTCTATAGGCGAAGAGCGCAGACCAATGGCAGCCCTAGACATTGTTACTCTTTTGCTTCCCGAAATTCTGGGATTTGAATTTAAGGATACGGAGCAGTGTAAAGAACTTTTAAAAAATGTCTTTACACTGCGAAACCATGTTGTGCATGGTCGCCGGTTTAAAGTAACTAAATTTGAAGCCGAATTAAGTTACTCTACAGTAAAGCAGGCTATAGGATATATTGATTTACACATGAATCGTTAGATAATTATTTTTAAAAAGAAAAGGTCTTGCTCCATATCTATAAGAGCAAGACCTTTTAAAAAAGAAAGCCTGGCCGGATTTGAACCGGCGACTTCCATGCCTGGTGTTCTAGTCCGGGGCTTGCATCGCACACGCCCAATCCGACGTGTTCCCATCTGAACTACGAAGCTTTCTAATACAAACATACAAAAGCCCCAGCTCTGGCAGGCTGGGGCTTTTTCTATAAAACACGAGCTATAAATTACTCAGAATAACGGCGAACCTTCCACACCTCGCCGGGATAGGTAGTGCCAAGTGTGCAAATAGGCTGCACCCTGGGCTTAGTGCTTCTAGTTTGTTAGCTTACTCAGATAACGGCACCCCCTCCGTATAGCCTTCTAATAGCTCGTTGCGCGCAAAGCTGCGCAATACTATACCTCGCCCTAAGTCCTCCTTCACGCTGACTTCCACAAGAAACCCGGCCGCTCCGTCTATGACAAGGTACAGCCTTACAAGACCAGGCGTTGCCTCACGTTGAGTCAGGTAGATACCATGTTTAAGAACCCAGTAGAGCTGAATAAAACTAGGAAGCTGTTGAAATATATTGAGCGACATACTTGCAAGCTACTAAACTGCTCAGCTATTTTAGTAATTGCTTTTCGTTTAGTGTAGCCAATTCCTACCAGCTAACTGGACTAGTCTTAGCACTTGAGAGGCACAAGCTTAGAAGTCTTTAACTGTGCGGTGGTAACCAATGTCTATTTATTTTTAGGACCGCAGCCCTATCACGGCTTTCTCTACGGGAAGGTGTACTTGCTACGCTACACCTTTTTGCCGGAGAATAACATCGCTATTGAATTAGACCATCTGCCTTACTTAGCAGAGGCAGCACGACTATCCAGAACGGAGTTTGAGCAGTGGTTTCTGCCCGTTTTAGGCAAGAGAGACATGGGGTGAAAGGTGCAAAGAGCACCTGTTGCTTTGAATGACAATCACAATAGCGTTGTGCTTCTCTTTATAGTAGAAAGGCAGTGCGCTGCTTTTCTAAGTTCACAATCTAAAAAGGCCAACTCTGATAGGGCTGGCCTTTTTTGTTGAGCTTATCCTTATACTTGCAATGGCCGTTAGGCCAAAGTTTGTTTTCATAGCTCAGAAAGACTCATCTGCTTCAGGTGAGTTTTTTTTGCAACTGTAGCCCGTAAAAAAGCCTCATCTGAAACAGACGAGGCTTTCCTAACATTTTTTCATACGAAAAAAACCGATTAGGGATTCTTTCAGGTGTAAAGGTGCAAATGATTTAATCAAGAGCAAGCTATTATTTACATACAACAGACCCAGCCACTTAGGTCGGGGCTTATATTTGGGCTGAAGGTTATTTCACAATTCCTTCACCTTTACAAGCTGAAAGGCCAGCTCTAGTAGGGCTGGCTTTTTTCATTTAACAATCAACAATAGGCAAGCAGCTCCTACACTAAGCACCCACACCACCAGCCGCAGCCGCTCGGGTAGCCAGCTCACTCCGGCAGCCGCACCTCATGCGCGTAATCTTCCAGTGGCCTACCACTCACAAAGCTGCGCAGCACTACTGCCTGCTCCCACTGCGCATCCGTGCCTACCTCGACAAAAAAGCCGCGGCCCTTATCATCACAATGGAAGAGGGTAATCCCACTCTCGCCATTCCAGCGCTGAGCTAGAAAAATGCCGTGCCGAAGCACATGCGCAAGCTGCAACAGGGGAGAAAACCGTTGAAAGTCGAAGAGAAGCATCAAGTCAAAGTCAGGTACTTAGCAACTGCATTGGGCTACACTATGTTGCCTCGATTGAACTTTCATTACTAGCAAATGCTTGGCGCTCCTGTATCAAGCAGCAAGTGCAGATAGATGAAGAGAAAAGTTAGGGTTACGCTAACTAAGTTGGCCCCATGGCTAGCGGCTTTAATGCTAGGCAGTCTACTGATGGGTGTATTATACTGGGCGGATATGGTACCCTCCCTTGAGCCGTTGCCCGAGCATGCTGCCTTGCAGCGGTAGGTGGCCCCGCAGTGCTGGCAATGCTATAACATGACCGGCGGAAATGGTCCTGTGCCTACTTCAGGCCACCGATGCAGCCAGACGTAAGCGGCTTCCGCATCATCAAAGGTTTCAACGAGTGGTTCCGTTATTTTGTCCAGCACTTTGCGCGCGGCATAAAGCGCTTCGCGATTACGGGGCAATACCCAGGCAGCCATAGCCAATCCCTGCTGAGCTAAGAGCAGAAAGCAATCTTGAGCAATCCAGTTGGTCAACTCCTGCCAGCCATCCTGGTCGAGTAAAGTATCATTGAGCAAGCGCTTGCTGTGCGTCGCCTGCATGCTGCCTAGGATGAGCTGATAGTTAGCCTGGGTGCGAGCAGGACTATGTGGCCCCCGCCAAGTGGCATAAAGGCAGTCGCAGCCCGGGTCATGTACGAGGTCAAACTGGGGCGATTCTATGAGGCTAGTCATATCTGGAAGGAGAAACATTGCTGCTTAATTGCGGTGACGTCCTGATTCAAGCGGCCACCCATCAGCCCTATAAATCAGCAAGTAGAGCGAATATGTACTAGAATATAAAGTATAGTGATTTGTTTATAAAATAGGGGTGAATGATATAATACTTGCCCTTAGCACGCTACACAAAAAGGCCCCGGCCAACTAAGCCGGGGCCTTTTTGATGGCTTAGCACTACGTTCCTGGGCCAGCTAAAAAACTACGTAGGAAATTCGCACTAGTAAATACGTAGGTGCCGTAGAGAATTTAAGGTTTTTTACGCAGGTAGTTCCTATTGCTCGGCCGGAACTTTGAGCATGGAAGACGTACAAAAGCGACAGAGGGTAGTGCAAGGGGCGTTAGCTATGACCGCCGATACAGCCCTTGCGCCTGATTGCTACGAGCGTCAACTCCTCGAGGAGTACGTAAAAGGGCTTTTATCTATTGATGAAGTGCTGCTACTATTAGCGCAACAGCAGCCCGCTGAGGAGTAAGGTGCTAAGCCACACCACCAGTCGCAGCCGCTCCGGTGGCCATTCAGTGCAGAGCTTTACCTAACTAACCGTCAGCAAGTCTTCCAGCCGTGTCGTAGAAGCTCCCGACTGCCACTGCGCCTGTCCCTGCCAGGGAGCTCGCCCATTAATTAACGTCGTCGGTACCGCACTGCCCAGCCGCACCATGCCGCGGCCAAAGCGCGTATTCAACCTGTCGAGTGTGGCCATGAGCTGCGGCCGGTCGGCACTCACCTTCGCCGCAACTTCCGCCATCGGCGCGGCGGGCGCAAAGAGTCCTAGCTGCTGACCCGTGGTGGGTGGCTCCAGCCCATCGAGCACTACGCCTGCCTTATGGTAGGTGCAGCCTGGCTCTAGGATTTTGCTTAGCAGGTGCGCCGCATACTGAGCCAGCACCCGCGTATCCGCCGACGGCCCACTAGGTAGCGTCAGCGTGGCCGAGCGCGAGTAGGGTGGGGGCACCTTAGGGTCAAAGCGGTTCTTCTGCACGTACACCGTCAGCACGTAGGCCTGCTCGCCCTGCGCGCGTAGCTTCTCAGCAGCCCGCGTCAGGAAAGAGGCCACGGCCGCCTGCACATCAGCGTGCGCGGTGAGCGGCCGCCCAAAGGTGCGCGAGCAGCTGATGCTTTTCCGATTCAGTGTGCCGTCCTCGCTAGGGTGTAGCCCTGAGCACGGGTAGCCTTGCAGTTCGCGCACGAGGCGGGCGCCTACCACGCCGCCGAGCATCTTGCGGGCCCAGGCTTCACTTACCTTAGCGAGGTCGGCGGCCGAGTCGATGCCGGCCGCCGTGAGCTTCTGTGCATACTGGCGACCAATACCCCAAATGTCACTGACGGCTACTTGCCCGAGGGCCCACGTCCGACGCTCGGTCGAGTCAAGGTAGAGCACGCCTCCTAATTCTGTATTCTTTTTAGCTACTCGGTTGGCCAGCTTGGCCAGCGTCTTGGTCGGTGCTACCCCCAGGCAGGTCGGGATGCCCGTGCGGACCTTCACGTTGGCGCGGACGGTACGGGCAAACTCTTCCAGACCGCCACCTAGGTAAGGCTGCATATACTGGTCGAGCCCGTGCAAATCTAGAAAGGCTTCATCAATAGAGTAGATTTCTACCCCGGGCGTAACCTGCCCCAGGTACCACATCACGCGCCTGCTCATGTCGCCGTAGAGCGCGTAGTTGGAAGAAAATACCTGCACTTGGTGCTGGCGCAGTAGGTCTTTGACCTGGAAGTAGGGCGCGCCCATCTGCAGGCCCAGGGCCTTTGCCTCGGCTGAGCGTGAGATGATGCAGCCGTCGTTGTTGGAGAGCACCACGACGGGCCGTCCCTCGAAGCGCGGTTGAAAAACCCGCTCGCAGCTGACGTAGAAATTGTTGCAATCTAGCAGGCCGAACATAGGCTAGTCGCGACTGAGGAGCAAGGCATTGAGCTTGCCAGGTATAAGCTCGTGCACCACATGCGTGACCACACCCCAAATGTGAATCTCTTCGCCCGTGCGGATGCGGTAGGGTTCGAAGGCCGGATTAGCTGGTACCAGCCACCAATCCTCGCCCCGGCGCTCGAGGCGCTTGACGGTGCAGTCTCCCTCGACGACCGCTACCACAATGTGGCCGTGGTCAGCGGGCAGATGCTTATCGACCGCTAGCAAGTCACCGGGATGAATTTCTGCCCCCGACATGCTCTCCCCCGTTACACGCACTAAATACGTAGCGTCGGGGTGGCGAAACAGCAACTGATTGAGGTCGAACAGCGCCTCAATGTGGTCATCAGCCGGCGAGGGGAAGCCAGCGGGCACCAAGCAGGCGAAAACAGGCAGGTAGGCGGGTAGCACCGCCTCGGGGACGGGTACGAGAACGACGTCGTGCATAGGGCGGAGGGAAAGCGGGACTTTAAAGAAACGACTACTAATTACATTAGTTTATAAATAATAAAAGTTATATACTTTAAAAGCATTGACAGTCAGATAAAAATGTTTTCGTATTGCTGTTATGTTTAGTCAAGATGCTGCTCCGGACATAGGTGAGTACATGAGCCGATAGTACTGGGAAGGTTAAAAGCCGCGAGGTTGGAGACGAAAGGATAACCCAGCGGTAACTTGCTACACGGAGCGGCTTCGGATTTTTGTAGCCCTATCCTTACCCTTTTCCTTTTTCCTTGTGAAGCATTTACTTACTCGCATTGGGTCGCTGACCCTACTAGCGGCATTGGCCGTTTCCTGCGCCAAAAATGAGAGCGTTGCCCCAGCCTCGCCGTCCACGCCGCTCGCCAAGACGAGTACGACCTCGGCCACACTGGCCACCGCCGCGGCTACCCGGGATAACAACCTCGCCCTAGGGAACCCCAGCGGCGCTGTGGCCAGTACCTCGTACCCGAGCAACTACTTGCTGACCAAGTCCCAGTACACGCTAAGCTACAATCGTGACCAGGGCAAACCCAACTGGGTGTCGTGGCACTTGAGCAGCGCCTGGCAGGGCAGCACGGCCCGGCAGGATAATTTCTCCCCCGATGCCACCCTTCCATCAGGCTGGTACCGAGTGACCACCAGCGACTACACGGGTTACGGCTTCGACCGAGGACATAACTGCCCCTCAGCGGACCGCACGGGCTCGGTAGCTGATAACTCCGCGACCTTTCTAATGACCAACATGATGCCTCAGGCCTCAGTCAATAACCAGCAGACCTGGGCTGGCCTGGAGAACTACTGTCGTACGCTCGTGGCGGCCGGCAACGAACTCTACATTATCTGTGGGAGCTACGGCAAAGGCGGCACGGGCGTCAACGGGTACGCAACAACGATTGCCGGGGGCAAAGTGACCGTACCGTCTAACTGCTGGAAAGTCGTGGTCGTGCTGTCTGAAGGGAGCAGTGATGTATCACGTATCACGACCAGCACCCGCGTAATTGCCATCAATACGCCCAACACCACTTCCATTGGCACGGCCTGGGGCGCCTATCGCACCAGCGTTGACGCCATTGAAGCCGCCACGGGCTTAGACCTGCTCTCGGCTCTACCACTGAGCATTCAGAATACGTTGGAAGCGAAGACGGATACGGGAGCAACCAATTAAATAGTAGCCTCCTACTTTGGGAATAAAAAAGGCCTCGCTCAGCAGCGGGGCTTTTTTAGTATTCCGGTAGCCGTACCCCACACGCATAATCCTCCAGCGGCCCACTGCTGACAAAGCTGCGCAGCACTACGGCCTGTCCTTGGCCATCATCAAGACCGACCTCGACAAAGAACCCACGACCCTCATCCTCGCAGTGGTAGAGGTTGACGCCGCTCTCCTCATCCCAGCGCTGCGCTAGGTAAGTGCCTTGGTGAATAACGTAGAGCAGCTGGACGACAGGTGAAAGGCGACAGAAGGAGTAGAGAGTCATCGGGAGGGGCGCCGTGGGGTGAGCCAATAGAACTGCTGTCGGCCATAGTGGAAACTTATCACCCCGCTCTGACTGCTGTGGGCCAAGAATACATAGCCCAGGATACCTTGATAAGGTAAAGCCAGGCCACTAACGGGGCGGGCAAACTTGACCAGCATCACAGGTAATTCACGCCAAGCCGTAGGGGGCAGACGCAACTCGGATAAGATGGCCTGCGGGGCTTGCTGGGCGCCGCTGCCCACTCCGGCGAAGGGCTGGGTACTGCCGAGCAGGCGCGGGCGCAGCTCCGGCGCGAGCTGTTGGACAAAGGCAGCGTCTAGGCTGTTGGACGTGGCCCCCGTGTCTAAGAGCAAGCGCACCGGCGTTTTGCCGATATAGCCCTGCGCGAGGGGTTTGCCCTGCAGCAGGGTGAAGTGAAGCGAGTCCGTGCGTGTGAAGGGTAGCCGTTTGGGCGTCTTGCCCGCGCGCAACGGGTAGCAGCTAACCTGCCGGTGGGCATAGTCAATAACTACTTCGTAATCGCGTAGCAATTCGGTGCCAATAAAGCCCAGCAGGCGCGGGCCCGCAAAGCGGCGCACCTCCATGAGGGACGTCGCCATCGCCTGCAGGCCCGTGTAGTGAGTGGCGCCGAACTGAAAGCTAGTTACGCGGAGTCGTTGCACCTCCAACGTACTACCGGCGCCTAGGCCACTGGCTACCGCCCCCTGCAGCTGGCTGGCAAAGGCTGCCCGCTCGACGACTAAGCCGTAGTTAGAGCCGGTGTCGAGAATGAAGTCTCCGTGCTGCCCGTTTAGCTCTAGATTGCGCAATACTACTAGCCCACCCATTAGGTCGAAGGGTAGGCTCACAAACGCTACGGGATGCGTCACCTGGGCGAGGGCCGAGCTGGCCACTAGCACGAAGGTGGAGAGTACTAGTAGAAAACGAAGGCGCATGCTCACAAAGAAAAGCCAGGCCAGCTAGTTGCCTAGCGCGACTTAGTTTATGCCAGCACTACCTGTGGTGGGCGGCTCCACATTGCTCTAGTGGCTATTGCCAATCGTAGCCCCGGTATTTGAAGTGCCGCTACTGCCACTCCCGCCGCCGTTCATGCTGGTACCGGTTTCCGTGGTCGAGTTAGGATTATTGGGACCACTTGCAGGCGTGCTTGTCGCACCTTCGCCGCCTGCATTAGCTGAGTCGGCCATGCCGCCAGTCTGGCTAGCAGTCGATTCACTGCCTGACGCAGTGCTCGGGCTGTTTTCGCTACCGCCGCAGCTGCTAAGTGAGAAGCCGCTCAGCAGAGAAGCCGCTAAGAATAAACGAGAAATGGAAAGCTGCATAAAAGCAAAAGGTTAAGGAGAAGGTACCAGTGTAGCGGACTATACGATAATTAACATTTTTTGCCTGTAAGCTCGAGGCTTTATCGTAACCTTTGCATGTATGAAACACTTGCTTACGCGTAGCTCCGTTCTATTAAGCTTCCTGCTACTGGCCACAGCCTACTAAGACTAACGAAGACTGCTTGACCTATTCCTTCTCAATGAAGCACGGTGCCTAGGGGTCGAATAAAGCCCCCTACCTACTGCCAAGCCTACTATCACAAACCCAACACAGAAGTATACTGTTAAAAGCCACCTACCGTCCAGCCTAAGTCCCACCTATGTCTCTTGCCGGCTTCTCGCCTTACTTTGAAAACGCAGCGGTTCGGCTTTCAGCTCACCCCAATGGCATCGCGTTGTTTCAATACCAACCGGGTAAGCGCAGCTTCACGGACCTGAAAGAAGTATTCGGGCAGTTAGGTAACCTATTACAGCAGCGGGGCTGGCGCACCATTCTCACTGACCAGCGAGAACTAGCGCCCTTTTCCGAGGAGTCCGCTTGGATTACAGGATTTTGGACTACCTACTTTGCGCAGCATGGAGGTAGCATAGTGGGCGCTGTAATCGCTTCACCCAACGTTTTTGCTCGCCTGGCCTCTAGTAGCCTGTGGCACAATAATCGGCAGCTTCCTATCTCTTATACAATTTTTGCAGAGGAGGAGCCAGCTGTATCCTGGTTACTAGCGCAGGTAGAATAAGTAGTAAACCTAGAAGCATTACAATTGTGTGCCCGATGTAAAACTAACCTGGTGGCTAGCCCTGCGTACGGTAAGCTATGGCAGACACTGACGCTACGATTTTACTGGTTGACGATGACGAGCCGACCCGCCTCACCATGCGACGGTGGCTTACGCAACTAAACGTACAGGTCCACATCCTAGAGGCAGAGGATGGGGAGCAAGCGCTAGCCTCCGTCAAAGCGCACTGCCAGGCTACCACTCACCCGCGCTCGCTGCTAGTGTTGCTGGACCTCAATATGCCCGTGATGGACGGGCTAACTTTTCTAGAGCATAAGGCCCATCTACCTCGTGCGTATCAAGAAGCGATGACGGTAGTTGTGATGTCGTCATCGCCGAGTGAGGCTGAACTAGAGAAGGCTCGCTCGCTCGCAACGGAGATAAAGCGGAAGCCACTAGACGTACATCAATTACTTAAGTTGATACGCGATTATTTGCCAGATGCGGCAGTAGCCTAGGCTGACCTGTTTTTTTATAAAAAGCCACCTGCGGGCGGCGGGTGTCTAGCACCCGGCCGCCCCTTCTTTTTGCCAGACCTTGCGTAAGCGAGCAGCGCTCGCGTCAGGATTGGCGACTAGGCAGGCGGTAGGGTCAACTTGATTACATCAAGTTCTTGTCAGTAAATCCTGACAATATCAATACCCTTTCGCTACCTTTGCGCGTAAATAAATAAAGAAATAAACAAGGGCCGCACCTCGCGGCACGACCCTTGCAACCTAGTGAACCCAGTGGGCGGCTGCCGTCACAGCCGTACCGCCCGCCAGAATTGCCCCAATAAGCCAGCGGGCTAGCTTATTAGACATTCGGAGCTTAAGCATAAACTCAAACTCCGACTTCGCGCTGTCCTCTTTCATCTTGATTGGAAGGAAAGGGTTGCTTCAAAACCCCCACTTCTCGAAGCCCGACTGTTACCAGCAGTTCGGGCTTCTCTTTTTTTCAAGAGCTTAGGGCTGGGGGACAAACCCCAACGCGAGTGCAGCAAAGATAACTAGCCAACAAGGTGGGCAGAGGGCAAATACGTATTTATACGGAATGCCAATTTTGCACAATGAGTGTGCACAAATAGGTAAGGACTTGATAATAAGGCATTCATATCCTTTTAAATCTGCGCCCGTTTGATTATCTGGCTTATCTGTCGTATATGTTTGTTCTGTCCTCACGTTTCATTTTACGGCCGCTGCCTAAGCCACAAAGCCTTGTTAAAGGTCGTGAGTAAGGTAAATTGCTGCCTCACTAAATCCCACTCAAATGCCAGACTCATCAAGACTCACCGGGGGTTATCGACGCCCAGAAGCTTTGCAGCTCAGTCCAGAGCAGAAGTTTATTGCCTCCCTTAAACGTCTAACCAAGTCTCAAGAAGGGCTGTCCGCAGCCCAGCAGACGCTCAAGCAAAAGCAGGGGGAAATGAAGAAAAATGACAACCCTCCGGCTGTTATTTCATTCAATACAGCTTTTGAGGGGCGACAACTTGAAGACGCAACTAAGCAGGCTGAGGAAGAGGTAAAATCTTACGAACAAGATATCGCACTTATAGCTCAAGAGCTAGAGCAGAACTTATCAAAGGTCGTGCTACAGCGTCTTAATAATTCGCACGGCTACGTAACGGCAAAGGAGGCTGATAATAGCTACTATGCCTTTCTTAAGGTGAATGGCAAGCATGTTGTTGTGAGTGCATACAATTTGCAGGCACTAGAGCTAGAGGTGCAGAAGGCTCAGCAGAATGACCAAAATATTATTGGTCGCCGAATGGGAAATGTGTTTAGCTAACCTTAAAAGCCCTGCCTCCCACTAGGAGCCGGGGCTTTTTCATATCTTGTCTCCATGAAAAAGCCCCTACTAATCACCGGGTTGCTACTTGTGGCGCTGCTACTGACGAACCCGCACCTAGCAGACCATAAAGAAGCACTGCTTGAAAAGGAGATGCAAGAACTGCCCGCCGCCGGATTAGGGCTAGATGCTGGCTCTCCACTAGTGGTGGCAAATGTGCGCAGCACCATTGAGCGTAGGGCCGGGCGTAAGGATTACTGGCTATTCTCCTTAACAACTCTCAACTATAGCGACGCGCTAATTGATAGCGAAGATGGATTGCTCAATAGGACAGTAGGTATCGGTATTCTTGGGCGTGTGTTTCTGTGGAGTAAGATGTAAGATGAACCCAGAACCTGCCTCCCCGTCAACCAAAACTGGTTAATACAAGCTTTTATGAGAACCTTTCTTAGGATACTATTAATTATCGCATTAATAGGAAATTGCGCTTGGTTTCTACATGAGCCAGGTTACGAGCAAGCCATTTCAATCATTAACGCTATTGCCGCATTAATCACACTAGTAGTAGACTCAAATACTAATACGGGTATTCCAAAATATGAGAAGATGTTTACGCAGAACAATAGTAGCAAAGCAACTGGTTACCAAGCGGAAAATATGACTTTCAATCACCATAACGCCAAGTCACAAGATAGTTAATATGCTCGGCGACAAGGAATTTACCCAAGAGAATAGTGGCCCAGGGCCTAGTTATCAGGCGGAGAGCATGACCTTCGGCTTATCCTATGCGGATACGAAGCAAATTGCGCTTGATTTATGGAAAGACAATGCTGTAAAATTATCTCAAGAAGCAGCCCAAACAGCACTAGCTAGAGTTAATGAATTTTTAGATTCTTATCTTTTTAAATTAAATGAAATAAATCCAGAATTATTCAATACTTTGAAAGAGCCATCAATTCAAATGGCGCTGTTTAATGCACAAAGAGATTATGCTAAAGCCAATGACAAGGATTTAGGCAATTTATTAGTTCAGTTGTTAATAGAAAGAGCAAGTAACCAAGAAAGGACACTACTTCAACTTACATTGGATGAAAGCTTACTTACTGCTCCAAAGCTCACTCAGAAGCACTTAGATATTTTGACCTTGATTATACTATTAAAGAGGTCGCCATTTGACACAAGTGAAGAAGGAACCTTAAATACTATTATAAACATAATAGGAACACTATCATCTAGGATATCATCAAATTCACAAGATGTCTGGCATTTAGTTTATTGCAATTGCTTAGTGCAGCATGTAGGCATCAATATTGCAATGCCAGAAGGACACGAAGCCATCTCTACCGTTCACAAGTTATGCCCACCTTATTTTACTCCCTTACCTAAAGTAGGTAGCGGCGAACTTACCGCAGCAATTAGTGCAAGCAGGGATTTTATTTTGACTAGATGGCCCTCGATGAAATACTTTTTCAATATTTTTTCTGATTATCGCTTTAATACTCTATATTTAACTAATGTCGGAACAGCATTAGGGGTATCAAATATGAATGCACTCCCTTCTATTTTTGGTAAGCACAAATTTGATTTGGGTAAATGGATTTATTGAAAAATGACTGAGTGCGGATAATCACCAAAAATTCTACCAGCCCGCTCGCGCCTACCCTAACTAGGCATTTCTCAAATCTCACCGGCTGCGCTCCATACATTGTGCAATATGCTTAGAAGGTAGCAACTACCTGCTAATCCCTCCAAAATCCAAACTCCCTGCATACCACTAAAAAAGCCCCCACGGCCATAACCGTAGGGGGTTTTACTTTACGCCACCCGCAATTCCTCCTCCCGGTAGCAGTCCCAGTACCCATCATCAAGCCGATACACTGGCACCCGCTGCACTAGGCCCGTAGCCGGGTGCCGCTCCTTGAGGTGCCCGCGCCACACCACGGGGCGGGATTGTTCTTGCGTGATAGGTAAGGCCAGACTACCCAGGGCAAAGGTAAAGCCGTCCGAAGCTTGCAGGGCAGGTGCCGTGGGCTCGTCGGCGGGCTTAGTAGCTGGCCCTTCACACGCCTGCTCATGCCAGCCTAACGGCTCGCCGCAGTGCTGACACACGTCAGGTACTTCATCGGTAAAGCCCAGCGCCGGCTCGGCCGGTAGGTCGGGATACTCTTCTTCGCCTGCGTCCCAGGCTTGCGTTTGCTCGGCATCGGTGCGCGAGTAGCGGAGTTTATGGGTTGCCATACTACTAAAATAAGTAGTAGGAGTGAGTTGTGACTAAATATGTTGGGTTGCGAGAGCTATAATGCGCCCTGCTTTTGGGCAAAGTACACTAAAAGTTTAGCTCATAGAAAAGCTCCCGGCCTCAGCTGGTTAGGGGCTTCTACTTGACCACACTTGGTAAGCATGTGGCACAGGATATACCTATTTATATAAGCTACTGAGTATCATCTGCCGGTTCCTTTTGGGCAATAGGGGCACTAGCTCCGCCACATAAGCAGGCAATGGGTACCCTGCTTCCAAGGCCGAGAGCGCCTTACGTTCTTGACGGCGGCTATAGCGAGCCTTTCCCATTACGCTGGCTGCCGCTGCGCTCCCACCGAGCACGACATCAATACCAGACGACCAACCTACTCCGTCGCGAACGACATAGGTAACGCCACTGCTGGCTACCAGCAGCCCGCTGAGCCCTCCTATAGTACTGTAAAGACGGCCTCGTTTGAACAGCTGATGGACGGCTTGCCGTACGCTATCCGGTAACGAGCTAGTGGTAGCGGCATCGAGAGAAGCAGATGGGGAGAATGCTTGCGCGGCGGTGCACTCGGCACATGTGAGTACCGTGAGCAAGGGGAAAGCTACGAGTTTCATGGGACAAGAAAAGGAAGGTGCGAACTCGGTACCTGCCTATCTATCCAAGCGTTACATGATGGCCAGCAAATAGATTAAGAATTTCGCTATACCGCCAAGCTGTAAAGCTTTTGTTGCATAACGACCATTTCATCTCATCACCTCTCAGGCCTAGGGGGCAGACGCCCTTCCATGTAAAAATCCATGTAGGTAAACCGCTGGCCCAACTCGCTATTCCAAATGGTAGCCAGCATGCCGCCCCAACTCCGCCAACTGCAGGTCATGAAATGTCCGTCACTCAAAACCGGTACGCCGTTAGGGCTGTACTGGTGCCAGTCCCCACCGGCCCACACTTCGTTGTCAACGATAGACTGTCGGATAGCCTCTAGGTGCGCGTGCCATTCTGCAGGATACTGCGCTAAGTAGGCAGACCAGTTTACGTCAATATTGTCAGTGTCCCCAAAGTCTTCTAAATTGAAGCCCGGTGTATCAGGGGTAATACTATCGTAGCTCTGCCAGGTAACGGTGAGAGAAGGCTTCATGCAACTTTGTTCATCAAGGCCATCCAGCAGTAGCAAGGTTTTCACGCTGCCAAGCTACGCCAAAAGGCCCCACCGTTACGGGCGGGGCCTAGGGCTTAAGCAACTTGTAAAGTCGGCTTTTTGAAGAGTAAAACAAGTGCTAGCATAATCAGTGCTTTCTCGATAAGCACGGGTACTAATTCCTCGGGACGAGTAGCTAGAAGTTGCATTAACGGATTGGTGAAGATGATGATTGCTGCCACCACATCAAAAAGAAAGCCGGCCAATAATACATACTTAGCCCACTGCTTACCTAGTCTGATTGCGTAATACAGCAGGCCACGCAGGAGATACACCGTCGTCAGCATGGTAACGGACCCTAGCGTATAAATGCGAGGCGGAGGGTGGGGCAGGTAAGACGGTATGAGCAAGGCACCAAATGAAAGCACTAGCGTAGCAAACAGCAGGTTTGAAGCGAGTACGTCGCGTCTACGGTGCGGAGCATTTTCCATTAGCACACTAGCATGGCGGCAAGTAAGAGTCTTTTCATAGGGCTGCGAAACTATAAACCTTGTTACACAGCGGCTGTGTATAAAATAATGGGACATGAAAAAGCCTAGCCAGCAGAAGTATTTGCTAGCTAGGCTGATCATCAGAAACTCGGAAAATTATTTTTTAGCAGTCGTACGCTGGTTCCATGTATTGGAAGACCAACGGGCCTGGCCCCGTTGGTAGATAACTAAGTTACCATCAGGCTGCATCATCATGTAGCTGCCTACCGGATTCCATGTGTTAGTGCTAAAGCGAGATACTGAATTATTGTCATACAAGACAAAGTTGCCATCGGCTTGCATTATTGCCTTTCTAATATTTTTGCCCCACGTCCCGGAATTCCAAATACCCCTGTTGCTTCCGTTATAGATGACTAAATTACCATCGGCTTGTAGTAGTAGCCTATAGCGGCCATTAGAAGAAACTAATGACTCATCGACGTTCAGTAGCTGCCCTTCATACAAACAATCCCTGGTACTCGAAAAGGGATAGGTTTGCCCTATAAATGTTTTGTCAGTACTAGATAAAACGGTATTACTAGGAGTGCTAAAGCCATTTGTAGTCAAGCTTGCCGGAAAAGAATACAGCATAATCGATGCTGGATCGAAACTAGTAAAGTTTGTGGTATTTGAACTAGCCAGGTTTAATACTTGGAGATCTACTTGTTGGGGAGACCAGCCTTGAGTACGGGCATAAAAATCATATACTACTGGTCTGTTCCATTGAATACCGCCCGTAGGGTTTTGATGTTCGTGCCCAAGACCTACCGCGTGACCAAATTCGTGTAAGGTCACACGTCTAATTTCCTCGTCTGAGGTAGAAGCATCAAACCACCCAAAGTTCATAGTAGGACTAGCCTGTGCTATTTGACGGCATCCCTTTCCTACGTATGACCACGAGCCCCCATCATTATTCCATTTGAATGCAATGCGAATGTCGGAGTCCTCCGAGGCAGTAACGTAGCTAAAATGTACGTTAGCATGCTGCATCCATTCATTGGCCACCGCCTTCACACGGTTTTGTAGGGTAGGGTCTCCATTCATGAATTTAACCCGAATATTCTCGCTCGCCATCCAAAAAGTTGATCGCTCCCCAAATGCAGTTGTTCTTTTAGATGAGTCACCTTCTACTTTGGCATAAAGAGCTGTGCATAAGTGTGGATCTGTGTTATTGCGAACACCCGGTTGAGGAGTATCCGAATCAGCTAGTTCCTTTTTAGAACACGAGGTAAGCGCCAAGCAGCCTGCTGACACAGTAAGGAATAAAAGTTGTTTCAACATGGCTTGAACTAGGTGAGTGTAGCTAATACAGGAGATGAGAAATGAATACTGCCTGAACAGAGAAAGCCTGCGCAAATGACTCTAGATCTAAGCAGATCCAAAAGGACAAACTGCTTAGTTTTTAGACAGTGTTTTTGATGTATTCGGACTACTCTCTTGATATCACCTTAAGTGCCTGCTTCAAACTTCATCATATACTCACATTTATAACAAGACAATAGCTATACATAATGCAAATCCAGCAATTTATCAGCTTCCTTTAATTTAAGCATTTTACGACATCGCCCCGAACTCTCTGGCCCTGCGGCTGGGGGTTCTTTTTCACACCGTCTTCTGCTGGCTAGATATCACGCATTGGAGCGAACGCACTAGCCGTCCGGCTTAGGCAATAAAAAGCCCTGGCTGGTGGGCCAGGGCTCCTGTTGGTAAAGCGCTGTAATTACAGAGAAAGCTCTTTTAAAATCTGTTAATTATTCGGGTAGATTAGTAAGCAGCGACCTGTGAAAGCGTCAGGTAATAGATAATAGTATCCCCTGTTGACCGCTCAGGGCGGGCATGATAAGTGCCGCTAAAGCGCACGCGTTTACCAAGGGGCGTTAGGTCATAGGGGAGAGAGTCACAGAGCAATCCTACATCAACACCACCAATCGTACCGGCTCGGGGGGCAAAGATGGCATAGTTACGGGTGGCGCGCTCAGCTCCCACGGTGCCGAGCACCCCCGTAACAGACTTGATGGCCGCCCCAGCGTCGGGGCAGTGAGAGACAGGCCCTTTAGGGTCGTCTTGGCAACGGGCAGCTGTGAGCCCTAGGACGCTGCTAAGTAGGCAGAGGCGTAGGAAGGAATACATGGCACTTGAGGAGTGAACGTTTGGCGGCATGACCGGTGTGCCAGGTAAAGGGTTGCATTGGGTGTCGAGCAAAGCACTACTTAGCATCACGTATAAATTCATCAAGCAGGTTGATAGCCGTGAAGCCCACACACAAAAGCCCCGGCTAATATGTCGGGGCTCTTGTGTTAAAAATTAGGCAATTAGCTGTGTTGGCGAGGCCTACTCAGCGCCTTCCCACCACACGCCCGAGTCGGTCAGTGTTTAGCGTCAGCACCCCAGCCAGGTTAGGCCCGCTGGCCGTGATTTCGACCTCGTGAGTAAAGACGCTCTGGCCAGTCGGGGTGGCTGCTGCAGGGGCTAGCGTCGGATTGTAGGGTCGCGTGGAAGAGGCCGCGGACGTATTGAGTCTTCCTCCACTGCTAGCCTGTGTTGAGCTGGTAGGCCGAGAAGAAGAAACCGAGGCCGACGCAAACGCGCCGCCAATAGTGAGGGCCGTACCTGCGGCTACCTCCGCCAGGCCCTGGCCAATGTTGCCAATGGCAATGTCTGCCAGACCTTTCAGAATAACTTGCTTCCCGAACTTCTTGAGGAACTCACCAAACACGCCCAGCAGCCCGTCGACCACGCTTTGCAGCACATCCGCCCCAGTGGCCAGCGCCGTGCCGATGCTATTGCCAATCGATTCGAGCGCATCAACGGGGAACTGGTTAATCAGCTCCGCCATGTTGGTGTTAAAATCCAGCTGCTGCTGCGTAATCTGGTCCTGACCCGCCTGCTGGGCAGCTAAGGCCTTGTCATACTGCTCGCCAATTGTTTCCGCATCAGGGCTGAAGATGCCGTTCAAGTCGGGCTGCAACGTCTGGGGCAGTGGCTCGAGCTCCGGTAGTTTTAGTTTAAACTCCGGGATTTGATTCATCTTTTCCGTGCCTTCCAGCACTCGCAGGGCCAGCGTGTCTACTTCCTGCGCCAAGCCGCGCAGCTCATTGCGAACGCCCTGCACGGTGCTCCCTAACGGCGAGAAGCCGACTGCCACTAGCGACTTCACCCCCGATTCCAGAATTTTACTGCGTTCGCCTAGGTAATCATAGTCGGTGCCCAGGGCCCGGCTTAAGTTGTCGTTCAGCTTCAACTCCTCCCGAAGCTTGGCCAGGGCGTCGCGCATCTTCTGGCCCGCCTCATCTACCCCTTTCACACTCGAAAGGCCGGTAAACTTCTCGCCCAGCTTGTCTACCTCCGTGCTCGATTGCTGCACCACCGGGGGGATGCCTTTGAGCTGGTCGATGAGTCCGCCCACACCGCGGCGGCTGGCGTAGAGGCTTTCAAGCTTGGCCTGCAAGTCGGTGACTTCTTTGGCCGTGAGCGAGTAGTACTGGCCGCCCTCATCATCGCCGCTGGCAATGAACTTGACGTGGTTGCCCTGCTCATCCACCTTATTGAGGGCGGCCAGGGTGTTAGCAATCTGCCCCTCCAGCTTGCGGTATTCTTCGCGTTGCTTGGTCAGGTCTACCCGGTTGGCCTGGGCCGCAATCTCCTGCTGGCGCTGAATGTAGGCGCGGGCTTTTTCGGTGTTGATGTCGAGCGCCTTACCGTAGGCGTCGAACTGCGTGACGGTGGTCGGAATCTCCGTCCCGACTTTCTGGATGATGCTGCGTAGCTCTTCCTGCTCGGCTGCGGTGAGGGTGCTCTTGGCCTTGAGCTCGTCGTAGCGAGCCAGTAGCGGGGTGTAAGTGCTTTGCAGCTGCTTCACCGCCGTTTGTTGGGCGGTGAAGCGCTGGCTTACTTCCTCTACGCTCTCGCTGGCTTCCGTGGTGTGGGCCACCACGGCGGCCGTAGCGACGCCTAGGGCGGCAAAAGCGGCTACTACAATGCCCACCGGTCCACTCAGCACGAGGAAGCCAGCTTCGAGCGCCGGCAGGGCCGCGCCTAGGGTGCCCACGGCGACGAGCACCGGGCCAGTGCCAGCCGCAATGCCAGCCAACGCCACTCCAAATTGCAGTATGGTCGGGTCGGCCTGGGCTAGCTCGCTTGCTAGCTCGGAGCCAGCCTGTGCTAAGTCGGTGGCGAAGTCGAGCACGCCATTATCGGCAATGGCTTGGCCCAGCCCCTCTACCGAACTTTTGAAGGCCTCGAAAGAGCCCACGAAACCCTGATTGAGAATCGCGCCCTGCGAGGCGGCATTGACCTTAGCAATGCTGGCCGCCATCTCATCGAATCCTGCCACCCCATCCTTGGCCAGCAGCAGGGCCGTGCGGATAGAATCAGCACCGAAAATCTTGGTACCGAGCGTATTTTTCTGCTGGTCAGATAGGCCCTTGAACGCCTGCTGGAGCTGGCCGGCAATCTCACGCAGCGGGCGCATCTTACCCTGCGCGTCAAAGAAGTTGAGCCCAAGCTGCTTGATGGCACCCTCGGCCTCCTTGCTCTGCGGCACGAGGCGCTGCAGAAATGTTTTGAAGCTGGTGCCCGCATCCGAGCCCGATGAAAAGCCCGACGAGGTGACGCCTAGCGCCGTGTTGAAGTCCTCGAAGTTGACGCCCAACTGCCCGGCCACAGCGCCCGCCTGACCGAGGGCTTGGCGGTAGTCGTCGATGGCGAACTTACTGGCAATGGTAGTGCCGGTGATGTTGCTTACCAGCCCGGCGGCCTGCTGCGCCGACTTGCCAAAGTTGTTCATCACGTCCGTCGTGATGTCGGCCGCCGTGGCGAGCTGGGCGCCGGTGGCCGTGGCCAGGGCGGTGGAGGCGTCGGCCGCGCCGCCCAGAATCTGAGTAGTACTGAGGCCGTTTTTAGCCAAGCTCTCCAGCGCCTCGGCCGCCTGCACCGAACTGAATTGCAACTTGGGGTCGAGCGCAATGCCCTGGGCCTTGGCCCGCAGGGATTCCAGCCCGGCACCGGTGGCCTGGGTGGCGGCCTCCACCCGGTTGAAGGCGGCCTGAAAATCGCCCCCCACTTTCAAAGCCCCCGCGCCGGCCAGTGCCAGCGGGGCGCTCAGGTATTTGGTTAGGCCTTCCCCAACGCTTTTCACCGCTTCGCCAGCCTGCACAAAGCCTTTCAGCTCCTTGCGAGCTTCAGCCATTGCGGCTTTATAGCCAGAAATTTCGCCGCCTAGAACGACGGAAACAGAGGCAAGAATATCGGTCATTGCAGAGAAAAGGATAAGACAAAGGCCAGGCCTCCAGCACATGCGCGGAGACCTGGCCCGGTAGGTTTATAGAATAGAGGCGTCGCGTGCGTCGAGGTCGGCCCAAAGGGCTGCGATTTCCTCAGCCGAGCTAGGCCTTGCGCTGGGCTCAAGCACATCACCCAGCAGGGGTAGCAGGGCCTCGGGGGTAACGGCAGGCGTCTTGGGGTCGCGGTGGATATTGACGAGTAGCGTCACCACCAAGCGTGTGCGGCGCCAGGCCTCGGCTTGTTTGCGGCGGTAACCGCGGCATTTGCAATCAAACTCGGTGAGGGTTAGATTCCAAAACTTCCACGGCATTAGTGCGAGCTCACCTAGGCCGAAGGCGAGGTGCTCATCCCACTCCTGGATGGCGCTTACTCGGCGCTCCGGGCTCTGTTCTTGGCCGCTACTGTCGCCGTCAGCGCAGCCATCAGAGGGTTTGGCGACACGATGGCCTCTGTAATAGCCTCAGCCAGAGCCTGCGCCTCATCTTCTGGCAACTGCTGAATCAGGTCGCCCGCATCGTCGAGCGAGAAGCCGTTGGGGAATACTTCTTTGGGCACAAACCGGCGCACTGCGCAGGTGATGATGGCAGTTAGAGCCTCGGCGTAGTTGTCGCTAAGCATGCGGCCGAGCTCGCTCGGGCCGCGGCCGGTGAGCTGCGAGAAGTCGCGCAGCACATTGAGGTTGAAGCGCAGGGGGTAGGCAACGCCCTGGATGGTAACGGCGGCCTCGCCAGGAGCGAGCGCGTGCGTGGGGGTGGTAGCAACGTCCATGTTGACAGAAAAGAGGGGAGAGGTAGGCGACACTTCCGAAAAAGCCTGTCAGCAAGGCCGTCAGGCTTTTCGAAAATGGATGAAACTAGGGTCACTTGCCCAAGTGCCCCAAAGCTCCGATTGGGGGCTGCCGGCTAGCAAGGTGGCATGGTGCAAACAGGGGGAAGCCAGGGCCTGCACTATATAGCTAGACCGAAGCCCTACCTCAAAACTTCATGCGTGCAAAATGGAGGAAAAGGGGATAGGACAGCCACCGACTGGGCCGCTCAGCAAAAAGCCAAACACTCCCACCCTAGGCTAGAGGGGGTAGGGGGTCAAAATCCTTCAGGCTATTCGCTTCTAGACCGAAGCCCTCCCCCACAAACACGTGCGTGCAAAATTGAACCCCAAAAGTTCTTTCAGGGTAGGGGGGTAGGTCGACCCCAAAAATGCGTTTTTGAGTATGTAGAGGCGTTTTTTATATAGTTTAAAAATTATATTAGCTCGCGGGTCGAAACGGCAATTAATTCGAAAAACTCCTGCGGGGCATGCGGGGCGACTACGGCCTAGAGGACGAGGGTACTGGGGATGCTGAACCTCTATCGCTCTTGGGCGGTCTGCCCCTCTTTTTAGGTGGTAGCACCGCCTGAAAAGGCCCCAGTAAGGGTTGGTAGGTATAGGGGTCCGGTGACGGTTTTAGGGCGGCGCGCTGTGCTTGACGCCGGGCCTGGCGGCGCTGCCTACCCGGCCGCAGGTTCTCGGGGTGCTCTCGATGCCAACGCTTGATGTCTTCCCGTCGGGTGCGATTGCGCACCTCTTCGCGTTCCCGAATAATCTGGCCCAGCTCGGGGTCACGGCGGCGAGCGCGACTCTCAGCGGCCCGGCAGTCCTTGCAGGTGCCGCGGTAGGTCTGCTCAGCCTTGCGAAAGGTAAAGCGCGTCAGCGGCTGCAAAATACCACATCTTTGACATGTTTTTTCGGGGGGCTGAACTATCATAATGCAAAATAATGAGGTCATAAAATAATTTTAATTGTATGTATCACGGTAAAATACAATACATAAAAAAAGAGTCTAATCTGACAGCGTGAAAAATTTACTCAGGGCTTCGGTCTAGGAGAGGGGAGGCCCAAGGATTTGCACCCCCTACCCCCCCTAGGCCTGCTGGCCGCGCTCGGAAGCACTCTTGCTTTGGTGACAGGGCCGGCACAGCGACTGGTGATTGGTCGGCGCCCAGAAGTCGCCGCCGAGGCGCACCGGCTTGATGTGGTCGGCTACCGTGGCGGCCGTGGCACGCCCTTGGCGCTCGCATTCCTCACAGCAGGGCTTGCGGGCTAACTGAGCAAGGCGGGCCTTCTGCCATCGAGCCGTGCTATACTCGGGCGAACGGGCGGCGTGCTGTACATATTCTCGTTTCTGAGGCGCTGGCTGCCAGGGCCTTCTAACTGGTTTCGGTAGACTGGGCATTGAATGATACAGGAAAGTAGTTGTCAGTGGGAGAAGGGCACCATAGGGTAGAAAAATGGGTAGGCTGGCTTCCCAGGCATAAGCCGTAGCGTTAGCCCCTCTGACGGGATAGGCAGTTGCGGTAAGTTGACTCGCTTAATCCTGGCTCGCTTGCCCGGGTACCAGTCGATGACATGCGGTGCTGTTGGTCGCAAGTCGAGGTGCCAGTACTGGCTATTGTAGCCCGGCGGGTGCAAGGTGATGGGCTGGCCGCCCCGTAGATTGAGTTCGATAATGAGGCGCTTGCCTAGGTAAACTCTACCCGTAGCGTGGACTATTAGCTTTGGTAGCGGGGGCGAGGGCGGAGGGTAGAGGTCGTAGTCGCCGAGGTCAGGCAACTGAGGCAATACCTCTAGCAGAAAAGCCATCAGGGGCGCGTGGGCTGCTAATCGAGGGGGCACTTGCCGGCCCAACAATAGCTTGTGCAGGCCTTCGACCTGAGGCTGTAGCACTTTGAGGCGCCCCAGCAGCTCAGGCAAATAGCCAGGATGGGTGAACGGGCGAAAAAGAGTAGCGCGAGTAGCCATTGGGCAAAACGTATTAGGCGACTGCCTGGCGCGCGTCCTGCGCTACCTGAGTCAAGAATGCTGTGTAAGCGGTGTTGAAGGCGGCTGCGGGTAGCAGTGGATAATAACCGGGCCGGGCCGGGTCGCCGGGCAATAGGTATAGTGTAAGCGCTGGCTCGTCGGGGTTGAGCAGGCCAGCCGGCAGTTCGAGGCCGGTCAGGCGGTAGGTGCGGCCGTTGCTGACACTAATCACTCGCTTGGCTTGGGGCCGTAGGTCGAGGTGCCAGTAGTCGCTGCGCTTAGACGGCGGCACTAGGTCAGCAGGCTGGCCACTGGACAGGTGCAACTGCGTCACGAGGGCCGCGTGCAGAAACGCGCGCCGCTCATCCGTGACGGTGAGCGTGGGCAAGGGCGGCGGGGGAGTGGACGGAGGAAGCGTCATAGAAACGGGTGCAGAAAAGGAGGATGGGGCTAGGCAGCGGTGGGCGCTGGTAGAGGTGTGAGCTGGTATAAGCCAGGGCCGGTCGCCTCCGTGGGCACCAGCGCCAGGGTGAGCCGGGTACCAGGTGGCACAAGGCCGGCTGGCGGCCGGCTGGTTTCCAGCCGCGGGCAGGTGTTGGCGTGCCAGTTGATGCGGCGGGCCGCCGTGGGCCGTAGGTCGAGCTGCCAGCTCGTGCCGGCGGCCGTAGGTGGCAGCAGGTCGGCCAGCTGGCCGGCGCGCACACCCAGCTGGCGTAGCAGGGCCTTGCTGAGGTACACCCGGCCGCCAGCAGTGACCGTCAGGGTAAGCGGCGCGGCCGGGGGCGGCTCATTGTCGGCCAGGATATAGGCGGGCAGCAAGGCGCAGCGCTAGCAGGTAGAAGGCTGTGTGGCGGGCAAAGCCCGACGCCGGCGCCGTTCAGCCTTTGTGACCGCCCGGGCGTGGGCCAGCAGAGCCAGGATTGCCTGGTAGGCTCGCCGCTCGTGGTAATAAGCAGCGTTCATCCGGCCCTGGGTGGTGAGAGTAAAGCGCACGCCGTTGCGGGCTGTCGGCTGGGCGTCGCCCAGTACGCGGCAGACAAAGGCGGCTACCCGAGCCGGGAAGAGCCCCGTGTTAGGTTCTTCGCCGTCTTGGTCGATGCGAATGCGCACCAGGCGGCCAGCGTCAAGGTCAGCCTGCTTGCGGGTATCACGGCGCTTTTCCAGGGCGAGGCGCTGCTGCTCGGCGCGCTGTTGGTGTTCGGCTTGATAGTGGGAGGTCAGGAGGTCTTTTGCAGAAAGCATGGGGAGTAAACAGATTGATTTTTGGCTATTTGTCTTCCAACCTTTGATTGACAGTTGATTGACATATTTTAAACACTTTAAACACTTCACCTCCCTACGAGCCCTTATTATTTGACTTTATTACTTTTCTTATATAACGTGTATAAGAAAAGTATAAAAACAGGGAATAGGGGCTACAATAGAAATGAAGTGTTTAAAGTGTTTAACTGTAGTTCGTAGCTTCATTAGCCACCACTCGAGCAAGCAGAATCCACCGCTGTCCCACATTAGCACCAGCAGTTTCCTGTCCCTGCTGAAAGTCGGTGCTAAGCTGCTTGTATTGGTTAAGCCAGCCCCCAAACTTGTGAGGTGTCATCGCTGCCTCCGTGTAGCCCTCAGCTGCTCGAAACTCACTGATGAGGGTATTGCGGTAGAGCTTCTGCCCGCGGGGTTGGGCATCCATGAAGGCGACGAAGCCGGCCGAGGTGGCCGCCACTAGCCGCCGCTGCTCCAAGTGTTCTGAGACCGGGGCAGTCAGCCGCCCACCAGTTTCTAGGTATAAGCAGCAAGCGTGCACCATCAGGGCGTCGAAGCGCGCCCACTCTTGCCCGCCTGCAGGCCAGCCCGAAAAGAAGTTATGGCCGAACTCGTCACGGGGTTGCTTACCAGCGTGGTAGTGAGCGGCCACCTCCAACTCGTATTTGCGGCGGTCGTGGCTGCTGTCCTTACCAGTTATCACGCCGTTAGTGGTGATGCCGACCTTAGGGCTTATCTCAAAGTCGTAGCTCTGCTGGCCGGTGTAAAGGCGTTCGACGGTGAGCGTGTCGGTGGCGAAGTTGAACAGACGGTCAAATGGAACGCGGTGCGTCTCCCAGTCATTGAAGAAAATGACACGGGTAGCATCGGTGACCTGCTGAAGAGCTTTCGGATTCTTGGGGTCGTAGCCCTTGCCATCGACCTCCACCACTTTCACCAAATGCCCGAGCGCCTTAAACAGTAGGCTTTTGCCGGTGCCCCCATTGGCCTGCCCCTCAACTCCTAGCCCTTCATCGAGCAGTACGCCGATGCGCGGGTTACTCGGGTCCTTAAAGCCGTGCAGGTAGTAGCCTAGAAATAGCAATAATGCCTCCAGTCGCTCGGGCTTCTGACCAGCTAGATTCCAAAGGAAGCGAAAGAACTCGCCTTCTTCAATCTCTTCTTGGCTCATCGGCGTGAAGTCGCGCGCCCGCAGCTGTTCGGCCCACACCAGGCCCGGCAGCTCGCCGTAGGGCTGGAGCTCGGGCCCATCTTTTGTGGCCACTACTACCCCATTGCGGTAGAAGAGGTAGGCCTGCTGAGCTGTGTCGCGCAGGAACTCGCCGCCGAGGGTCGGTAGAAACTCATTGGTACCCTCATCAAAGAGCATGCGGTGCTGCATCTGCACTTGCTCTTCCACGCGGTCGCGGTAGGTGCCGTCGAAAGCAAACGGCAATTCTTCTACAAAGCCCAGCACAAAGTCTTTGAGCTGGGCCCGCGTTACTTCCTGCACCACCTGCTCAACCTGGCGCACCACGCGCACCTTCTGGCCTACCGGCAACTTGCGAAAGCCATAGCGGGTCAGAAACTGCCGCAGCATATTGACGCGTAGCACCAGTTTCATCGGTGGGTCGCGCTTGCTGGAGCCCGGCACCATCTCCCAAAAGGCCAGCACTGGCACGGCTTCCTCGGCCTCGGCGGCGGCCGCCCTCACGGCCGCCTCAATGGTGCCCACCGGTAGGCCCTGGCTAGCGGCCAGGGCCGTGGCCACAGCATCTACGCCCGTGCCGCCGCGGAGCCGCTCGTGCACATGCTGTTGAAGTAGCGGCGGCAGCACAGGCTTCTGCTGGCCATCTTTTAGACCAATGTCGATGGTTTTGTGCGCGTGGTCTAAGTCCTCCACTTCGCGGCTGCCGATGGCCGCCCGTAGTGCCTCGCGTGCCTGGGCCTCGGCGAGAAACCCCGCGGCGATATAGCCGCCGCACAGGTAAGCCATTTTGTTGAGCACGGTGCGCTTCTCGCCGTCGGCGGCGCGCAGCACCTTGTCGCAGGCCCGGTCGAGCGCCTGCTGGCCGTAACCCTCGCCGCGGGCGCTGGGGCGCCACTGGCCGGCGCTCACGGGTGGCATGCTGGCCGCGCGGCCGGGCTCGGGTAGGGTTTCCTCAAAGGTGGCGGCCTGCTCATTCAGGTAAAGGGCGGGGTCGTAGCTGACGAAGCGCAGCCGGCTCACGTCCTGGCAGGCGCGGTCGACGGCCACACCGTAGGCCTGCTGGTAGTAGGCGGCCAGGGCTCGGAAGCTGCCCTTATGGTCATCGGCTGGAATCGGCACCACCACGAAGAAGCCCACGCCGCCAGTGCTGGCCGCTACAGCATAGGTGTAGCTGTCGGCCTCGATGGCCTGGCGGGCCGCCACCAGGTCCACGTCGGCGTTGGCGTCCTTGTTATCGACATCGAGACATAATAGGCCCGAGTGCACTAATAGCTGCTCGGCCTTGCGGGTGCTGAACGTACCCGACGTAGTGAAACCCGGGAGCTTGCGCTTGGCGGCCGCGTAGGCGGCCTTGTTGCCACTGACTGCCCGCGCGGCCTCTACCTCGGCCCGCCAGCGCCCGGCCTTGATGCCGGCCAGCACCTCGGGTAAGTCGAGGGCCTGGCCGGCAGTAGTCGTAGAGTCAGGATAAAAACTAACTAGCATGGCGCATCACGCTTGGGGCCAGCCTTCACAGCGCGCTCCCAGTACACGAAGAGGGTCTGAAACTGCGAGCGGTGCCAGTGCACCACTTCGCCCGCGGCGGGCTCTTGGCCGGTGGGGCGATCGGGGTTGAGGTCGAGGCTTAGTAGGCAGCCGCTGTCATTGAGCGCGTAGCTGTCCGGAATCAGCTCGTACTTGCTGAGCTTATTGTCCAGAATTAGCCCGCCCACGATGGGTGCCGTTTCTAGTCCGCCCCACAGTCGCACAAACACGCGGGTGCCGGCCGAAAGGTGTGCCCAGCGCGCGGGCTCTACTAGGTCGCCCTCGTACACGCAAGCAGGTGTGTAAAGCACGATGTCGTTACGGCGGTAGAAGCGGAAGGCAATCACAGCTGTAGGCGGCAAGTCAGTAAAGCCAGGGCGGTAGGGTAGCGGGTGGCTAAGCACGAGCCACCTCCCTTCCTGCCCGCAGCCGGGCAATCTTAGCTGTGTTGCGGGCCAAACGGCGCTGGGTGTGGCGGCGGGCGGCCAGCTGGTGGGAACGCAGGGCCAGCAGCGCGTTTAGCACGGCTTCGATGTTGTAGTAGTGGGCCTCCGTGTGGCCTTGAGTTGTAAAGGCAACAGCCAATCCGTCGCCGGGCAGCGTGGGCGCACCTAGCAGCTGGCGGGCGTAGACCGCTACGCGGGCTGGATAGAGGCAATAGCTTTCGCCGTCGGGACCGGTGTAGTGGATGGCGACCAGGCGGCCGGCCGCCACCTCAGTGGCTTCGTGCAGAATGCGCTTGGCGCGCAGCACCACGGCCAGTTGCTGGACGGCTAGGGGAGAGGTGAGTAACTGAGTCATAAAAAATGAGTTAAGACAGATGAGATTAGGCAGCTATAGGTAGCGAGCCAGGTGCACTTGCGGCAGTGTTATCCAGCGGCCATTTCACGTAGTGCGTGACCTCGTACACGTCCCACACTGCCTTGTCCTCTTCGGCCCGTAGCGGCCAGACGGTGAGCGTCGGTACTTGGTCGGCGCGCACCAGCAAATGCGTGTCGTGCACGCTGACCAAGCGAGCTATCTGACAGAAGGGTTGGCCGGTGTCGGGGTGGTGCCCATCGAAGAGGTACACGCGGCCCACCACTAGATTCTTGCGCTCGACTACCGGCGCCACGTTTACTTGGCAGCCTTTAGGAAAGCGCGGGGCCATACTGTCGTCACACAGTTCGGCGTAATTCCAAATGAGCTTGAGACCGCTGTAGCCCAGGGGCGGGTTATACCAGACTTCGGGCGTGAGCCAGGGCAGGCCGTCTTCGCGGAGCGAGTCAACACCAGGGCGGAGGGCTGGGGTGTGGGTAAGGCGCATAGGAAATTGTGGGAAGTGAAGGGTGAGAAAAGGGCAAAGCAGTGGCTAAGCTGAGGAAAGCAGCTGTTTTAAAAGCCAGTAAATCAGGGTGTATTTAGGAGGCGATTACCTGCGCAAAGCAGGTTGGCCGAGCTTGCGCAGGCGGTAGTCGATGCAGGAGGAGCGCAGATAGAAGCATCTTCTACCTTCCTTGCAATAAGTGATGCGGCCGACCTCTTGCTTATTAGGGCCTGAGGCCCGGTAGTATTTGACTAGCGTCTCGCGGCTTCTAATACCTGCTGCTACTAGAGCCTGTGCTGTAGTCAGCCACTCCGGATTACTAGTCACGTAAGCTTCAAGCAGTTTTTCCAACCGGTCGATGCGTTGCAGAGCGGCGGCGTGTTCTTCAGGGGCGACGCAGGAGATAGTAGCCATAAGCAGAGGTGGAATGTTACCCACTCCTAGCACGAGCAGGCTTCTGGCTGCGTTGCTCACGGCTGCCAGCCGCCAGCACATCAGAGCGCTTGATATAGGTGCGCCCACCAAGCTTTTGATAGACTAGCAGCCCACGGCGCTTGTGTTCATGGACCGTAGCTACACATACGTCTAGTAGTTCAGCGGCCTGCTTAATGGTCAGTAGATCATCACTGACTGGCTGTTGGCTATCTTCTGTCAGCGGCTTAGCGAGACTCATCTCGTGACGGATAAGTGCTCTAAGGTCATCGAGCAACTGTTGGTATTCGACGCCTTGGGTGATAATGATAGCCATTGTGAAAGGGCAATAAGAGGGAGTCTTACCTCTGGAGAGATAAGTAAATTATTGATAATAAATGAGTAGGCTACCTAAGTGGTATTATAGTAGCAAGTGTTTGGGCTGCTTCTAAAGTCCCATTGTCTTGCACTATGCGTAAAGCTTCTCGCACGGAAGCACTGCTAGCTTTGCCACTCTTTAGTGCTTGACTTACTGCAGATCTGGAAATGCCTAGCTTTGAGGCTATTGCTGCTTGAGAACCAGCAGGCAGCAACTGTTTAATGCTATCTCGTACCGCTGACATATGATGAACTTTACTTACTTTTGCTTTACGAATCAAAGATAAGTAAAGTTCACTGAACAACAAAAATGTTAAGTGAACTTTTTGTTGTACTATCTCTTCAGTTGAAAGGTCACCTCTCAGAAGTTCTTCAAAATGATAGAAACATATTTCCTAGGTGATAAGATAAAGCAGCTCCGGAGAGAGTGGAAGATGACTCAAAGTCAGCTAGCTGAAGCACTAGGGCTATCTAAATCCGCTGTCTCTCAATTTGAAAGTGGAGTGAACAGACCATCGCTTGATACACTTGATAAATTATCAAACTTGTTTCTTCACGATTTCACACAGGACTATCTGCAAGATGAGTCTCTCACAAAGCGACGTAAGCGAAGAGGAAATGGTGGAGTTATAGGTCGATTAGACTTCGAGAACCTATATGTAGAGCTGCCATTTTCATCTCGAGACAGCTACCAGGAGTTTATAGAACTCAGACATCGTGAGGAAGAAACCCCTCATGATGTGGAGTGGGTATGGGTACTTAAGAGGGATGGAGTAGATTATTCGAACGCTTCTGTAATTGAAATTCAAGGCAACAGAATGCTGCCACGCTATCCTGAGCAATCTCATTATGTAGTGAGGATTGTAGAAAAAGGAAATTGGCAGTATTCGACTGGCGTTCATCTAATTGTCCTTAAAAACAATATGGTTCTGCTACGGCGAATTATCTCTAATGACACGAAGGTGATTCAATTGGTTAGCGATACTAGTGACGAGCGTATCCAGGTAGCATTAGATGACGTTGACTATCTATGGAAGCTAGGCGAGGCCGTTTATATGCCCGCTGAAGACCAGTAGAGTATCTGTAGAGTCATATTTTTAGTAAATGCTTAGTTTACCCTCTCTGACACTCCATAACTCGTCAATACCACGCCCAGCGTTGAGCTCATCAGCTCCTCTCAGATAAAGCTGCCTAGGTTATGTCTGCCGCCCTCACTCTCGAATTAATCCCTGCGCAAGTGGCCGCCGTGGCGGGCTACCTGCGGGCTAACCCCGAGGTGGCACAAGGCTATGGCCTAGCACCCGTGGAAACCAATGTGAGTGGCAGCCGAGCAGATACCTGCACCTACCACCTAGGCAGCAAGCCTACGACGGGCCGCGGCTATGACGACCGCCTGACCGTGCGCCTGGGGCTTTCCCGCACCACCATTATGCAGGCCCTAGCGCTCTGGCGCACCTACGGCGGCAAGCGTGGCGGCCTGCGCCACCTGCAAGTGGGCGCCAAATACCTCGTGAGCGAATCAGCCTGCCGTGAGTGGCTGGGTGATAATCTTGAGCCTTAGTAGGGCACTTTATGGATACCACACTAAATCTCACAATCGACACGGGTCAAGTGCTTGCCGTCACGCTTTCGGGCCCTGCTGAAGCACAAGTGCTAGGTATGATTGCGGCCAAGCGCGGAGCTTTACTAGCTGCCGCAGAAGTAGAGGCGCGCACCTATCACTTAGGCACAAAGCCCACGCCGGGCCGCGGCTACGATGACCGCCTGACGGTCCGCCTTGGCTGCTCTCGCTCGACGCTGATGGCTGAATTGGAAGTGTGGCGTACCTCGGCCGGCAAGCGCGGTGGACTACGGTACACCCAGGGCGGCAAGAAATACTGGGTAAGTGAACAGGCCTGCCGTGAGTGGCTGGGCGACAATAAAAAGTGGGACAAAGGTTAGGCTCACAGGTGGGTTAGCTTCATCGTCTCCGCTGATGCCGCGTACCGACGGCCAAGATGTCGGAGCGCCGCAGATAGGTCCGGCCGCCAATCTTCTGATAGCCTAATAACCCCCGCCGCTTCCACTCATGAATAGTAGCCACGCACACGTCGAGCAGCGTAGCGGCTTGACGCATGGCTAGCAGCCTTTAAATAGAGCTAATCCTGCCCAAGTTTGGCGATGGACTCTACGCTTAACTTAACCATCGCCTCCGGGCAAGTGATTGCCGTGACCTTGTCTGGGTATGCAGAAGCCCAAGTACTGGGCATGATTGCGGCCCAGCAGGAAGCGGCCCGCGCTGCTGCTGCCGAGCATGAGGCGGCGCTGATGCGCACCTACCACCTAGGTGAAAAGCCTACTCCTGGCCGCGGCTATGATGACCGCCTAAAAATGCGTCTAGGCTGCGGGGCTGATATGGCCCGTGAGCTGGTGGCCAGCGGGCGCATTGCTAGCCAAAACTTAGGCCATCGCTATTCGGTCTGCGAGCAGGCTGTGCGGGATTTCTATAAGAGGGTGAGGTAGATTCCTCTACTTGGCCTACTCTGGTGCTGGTTGCTCGAATGATTAAGATTCTGTGATAGGGGTGATTAGCTTGGATAAGCGCAACTGCACGAACTGCTCATTCACGGGAAATGTCATTGCCTACGTTAAACTAAGCGCTGTCTAATCCGACTGCAGGCGCAGCACCGGGCCCGCCTACCTCATGATACCAACCTGGATTTACGAACGCCTCCAGCTATTTGCCGACCCACGCCTGCGCTTTAACGCCGACTTACACGAGTACCACCTCGACCAGCGCCAACTCACGTCCTGGAGCACTTGGATTAAGCAGTACAAAGAGACCTTCGATGCCCAGGCCCAGGCGCCCCGCACGGCCGCCAAGCGTGGCCTCACCGTCGAGCAGGTGCTGGCCGAGTGGGAGCGCAGCAACTGGGTAGGTACTAAGACACACGAGTACATCGAGGCCTACTACCAAGATGTTAATGCCAGCTGTGAGCACGACAAAGAAGTGCTGCTACGCTGCCAGAAGTTTCTGGCCCTGCATCAGGGCCGCCTTCAAGACTTTCTGCCGGTAGCCCAGGAGCTACGTGTTTTCCACGAGCCCACTGGCCTCTGCGGCACGCTCGACTTCCTAGGCTGGCACGTCCCCACGCAGCAGCTTTACGTGCTCGACTGGAAAACCAATAAGGCTATCAACTCGGACCGCGATACCATCTGGCGCATGATGTGGGGGCCGTTCCAAGACCTGGCCGACCACGAGCACAATACCTACTCGCTACAAATTAGCCTCTACCGCGTGCTGCTCGAGGAGGCGGGCCTTCCCACCGGTGGCGGGGCCATCGTGCACCTGCCGCCCGGGCGCTTACCTGCCCAGATTTATCAAGCCATCGATTACCGTAGCCGGCTGCGGGATGTGATTTTTTAGGAGGTGCACAAACGGATAGGCACTTACCCTACCGCTAACTTCGCCACCTTGCGGCGCATCTCTCGCACAAAGCGGTCCCGCTCGCTCGCCGGCAGGTGCTCCCCATCTCCGAGCAACGCATCCGCACGGCTTGGGTGCGTTAAGGAGAATAGCGCGTCGAGCATGTGCAACCAGGAAACTTCAGGTTGTTCTACATCAGATGCTGGTATTGCTCCCACGGCCCGCGTATTAATACGACTGCCATATCGTGTGAAGTTGAGTTGTACCCAGCCATCGTCTCGGTCGGTCAGTATAAGTCCCCATCGGCAGGCCCGATACCAGCTCAGTAATTCAAGGTAGTCAGCCAGAAATACCCGCTCTGATGGCGTGAAGATGATGAGCTCGTCGGCGAGGTCCTGAGTGAGCACCAACTGCTCTGCAAGTCCGTCGGCCCGTAGCATCAGCTGCCCGTCCTCGCTCTGCACTACCTGCCAGGTCCAGCTGGGATATAATGGGTCACCGGGCAAATTCCGTGGGCTGAGAACGTGTAGCCAGTGGCCTGGCTTTAGCTCCGTGCGCCGGTCATGCGCCCAGTTATCCATGAGCAGCAGGGCTGAGTCGAGAGCATCAATAGAGACGTGCATAGAGCAAACATAGTAGCCGGTCATCTCTATGCATGCCGCCCCCGAATCGATTACGGCTTCGGAGCGGACTTACCAAGTATCAGAGTGGATTCGGTCCAGTTGGTGCTACTATTCATACCTGGAATAACGGCTTGTATTACATACCCCTGAGTATAGTATTTAGAAAGCGCAGTGTGGTAGCTCGGGGCCGCTTTGACCTCTTTACTCAACTTAATTTCGACCTCCTCTGGCTGCTGCTGCCCTCTCGCAATTGAGAAATGAAGACTCCTCGAACTTTCATACACGCGCACTACGACTAAGTCTGGTCCGACCGTCTGGGCCATCACTGGCTGCGAAGCCAATGCCATCAGGCATGCCCCTAAGAATAAGAGTGTTTTCATGGCCGTGAAGATAATCTCGCCCTGCTATGCCATTCGTATGTGGTTGGATGGCTTTTATTCACAGTGTGATAGAACTCAATAACACCACTTGCAGGGTTCCATTGACTGCTGGGCCGCGCTCTGGCTAATCGGCACGATACTAGCCCCACAACGGCTTAGGCCTCGGCAGCCGGACGTCGCGTGGTATTTGACCGTGTTGCCGCTATCGCAATAGTAGACCATTGGGCCCGCGCTACGCTTCGTTTTGACGACTACTTTGCGGCTGACTGGCTTCTTAACCGCAACGGTATGCGGCATGGATGTAGCAGTAGAATGGGCCGTCGTGCTAAGCGCCAATGCTTGTGTAGCCTGATGGGCAGCGGCTTGCACCTGCGCCACGCTGTCGACCTGAGCGCGCACCTGGGCGAGTATGGCCTGGCGGGTGCTGTCAATCAGCTGCGTGCGCCGTAGGGCCAACCGCTCCAAGCTATCCCGGCGGCTGCGCTCGCGCTCCTGACGCTGGTAGGCTTGCTTGCGTTCCTGCTCGTTGCGCACGCGCTGCCGGCGGTTGTCTTCCTGCCGGTAAAAACCCAGCTCCTCCGAATAGGCAGTTATGCTCCAGTTAGGCCGAGCAGCGGTAAGCTGATGAAGGCTGGCCATAAGCTCGGCCTCTCGCTCCGCACCAAGCACCGGGCTAGTAGGAGTAGCTTGCAGCGCTACATAACAGCTAGTCAATTGTTGCTCAATGGCAATGATTTGCGAGCTGCCCTTGCTTGGTAGTTTATCAGCGGGCGTACGCTTTTGGGAAAAGATGTGCCCCTGATAATTAGCCTGTGTTACGAACTCAGTAGGTTTTTGGGGGTGGGCCTTGAGGGCGCTAACCCCCAGCATAGCCCCGCTAACTAACAAACCGCCGTATTGAGCAGAGGCCGAAAAGGCAGAGGTAAGTAAAAGCGTAATAAGTATTAAGTGTCTCATATAGGATAGGGGGGTGAGTAGGGTTTCGTTATTCCACAACTGTAGCTGCTGCTATTCCCAGTGCCACAGTGGCCACGTAGCTAGGTTCCTCAGTTTTGAGCTTGAAATGCGTCGTTCCCTGCGCCCGAACCAGCTCATAAATTGGATATTCCTTAATGCCTAGCTCGGTCTGCGTTTTGGAATACCACGTTACTGACAGTACGGGGTCTTTAAAATTGGCCAGTGTAGCGGCGTTGGCAATGTCTCCTTCTAAGACGAGTTGGTTGATGAAGTTGCGGCGTGAGGTACCTGCCACGCCCAAGTAAGTAGCTGGGTCGCTCTGCTCCTGGGCCAGCAATTCAGCTCGCAGTTCTTCAGCTGTCTTGGGCTGCTCAAGGGGGGTAGTGTAAGAAGCGTGCGAGCTATAAGCTTCTCCTTGGGAGCAGGATTGTATTAGGCTTAGCACGGCCAAACAACAGGTAAAGAGTAGCGCTTTAGTCATAAGTAGTAAGTAAGGAAGCTGAATATCAGTAAAAAGCGTGCAAAGGCAGAAGCACTATAGCAGCAATAAAACCTTGAAATAAAGCAATAAAATAGCCCCGTTGGGACAGGGCTATCTTATTTTCAAAGTGTGTAAAATCTACATGGGGCTAGGCATTGTATGGGCCAGATAAAGCTGATATTTAGCTGCATAAGGTAGTAAGCCCCGTATGTTACCCCGTATACGCCCCCTCTGGCGTCGGCCGCACCAGCGCTAGGGCCGTCAACGTGTCGAGCAACGGCCATACGCGTTCGGGCCGGGTGCGGCGGAAGCGGGCGGCTACCTAGTCTATCGTCATTGGCATAGTCGTCTGCGCCACCACGGCGCGCACGGCTTGCATCTGCTGGGCGAGCTCAACGGGCCAGGGCTGCACGATGGTCAGCTCGGGTAAGACTACCTGCTGCTGGCCTCGGGTCTAGTAAGAGGAGCGCAGGTAGCGCACCCTGCCTGCGCCTCGGCGGCCCCCTGAGTATCTTGCCCGCCGTATGCCCCTCGTCCCCACTGGTGAGCAGTTGCTGGCCACCATCCTTAAGCACGATAGCAAAACGACGAGCTACAAGTTCGCCCTACTGCGGGCGCTCAACGACGTGGTGCTGGGCCACCCCGACCTAGCGCTTACAGGCGAGCTGCCCGTGGCGGTGCCCCTCACGCGCCTGGCTGAGTGGTGGCTGGCCTACTATTGGGGCTTTGCTGACCCCGAGCGTCCTATCCTGCAAGGCCGTCCTGCGCGCCGCGGCGAGGCCACCGGCCACGACATGGCGTTGCGCCCCGCTCTGGCCCAGCTGCGTGCGGCCTGGCAACCGCTGGTTGTAGGGCCCGGCCGCCCCGGTGATGGCTACTTCCTACTAACGGAGATGCGCACGGCCCGCCGGCGGGCGCAGTATCCGGCCCAACTGCTGGCCGCCTACGAGCAGGCGCGCAAGGCAGCTGTCACGGCGCTGCTGATGCCCATACAGCACGCGGGTACCAAAGAAGCCAGCGTCTTTGCGGCGCCCGTTCGCCTGCGCAACGCTGTAGCCACCCCCTTGCCCGGCACCGACCCGGCCGAGCGGTGCCTGCTGGTGCCGGCGTACCTGTGGCGGGCCTGCCACCGCCTCTCGCTCTACGTCGAGGCGCTGTGCGTGCACGAATGGAGCCTGTTCACCGAGCAGTTGAGTGCCGCCCCGCGCGGCGAGGTGTACGCACTGCTCACGGCACGGCCCGACAATCGCCGGCCGCTAACCTGGGAGCGCAACCATATTGACGTGCTGCTGCTGGAGCAGCACCGCTTCACCTGCCCCTGGACGGGTAAGGTCATCATGCGCCCCGACGAGTACGACCTCGACCACCTACTGCCGCTTAGCTTCTACCCCGTCAACGAGCTGTGGAATCTGCTGCCCGTTGACCGCACCTTTAACCAACGCACTAAGCGTGACCGCCTGCCCTCGGCTAAGAGCTTGGCCGCAGCTCGCCCCAGCCTAGCAGCCAGCTACAGCACCTACGGGCAGTCGGCTGCCTTAGGGCAGGCTCTACAGCAAGATGCTTCGCTGCGCTTCGGCTCGCTGGCCAGCGGCGACTTCCCAGCGCAGCTGGCGGCGCGCGCCGTAGCCTTCATCGACGACGTAGCCACCGTGCGGCTGGCGGGCCAGCGGTTTTAAGTAGTGGTGAGCTGTGAAGCTTACTGCTCTTTTTTGCCGCGCCGGTAGCTCAAGTACTGGAGTAGCAGGCCACCCACAGCACAGCTGCTTTTCACAATAGCCGAAGCCTGCTCGATTGTGAGGGATGCGAGTATGTGGTGGACGTAGCCAGCAAGTAGGAGGGAAACATGCATTGATTACAGCGTTGCCGAATTAATAAGTCGGCTACAACTGTCGCAAAGGGCATTACTTTTTCATGCGGATACAATACCCCGCATAAAGCCCGCACGAAGGCCGCATGAAAAAATTATACCCCGCACGAAAAGCTATTGCTTCGTCATCCATATTTTGACCCAGTAGCGCGCCACATTTAAGTAGTCGTGAAAGGCAGTGCTCGCTTTTCCCTCCTTATAATTGGCTGTACGGTCTTTTAACTCCACTCCAAACTCCTTCTGAAAAATCCGGCTGTATATAGTATCGCTAGTATTCAGCATTAGCCGTTTTTCTGCCAAGGAACGGTAAGCAGCGGGGAAAGCGCTTTTAGGGGCAGCCGCTTTGCTTCGTAGGTCGCCTAAATGCCAGCGCCCACTATCAGCATCTACCACGCCTAGATGTACAAGTAGATTGCGTAAGTCCGCAGGGGTAAATGGTGGGATGCAGAGTGTCTCAAGTGTTTGCGGCAATGCGGTAGTAGCGCCTCGTTTTGCCTCTGGTTGTGTGGCCTCACGAGTGAATTGGCCAGCTAAATCCTCAACAGTAACGGTCGTAGACTTCCCTACAAGTAAACTGGCTTGCGGAACGAGCGTTGTAAAGAGGAAGTGTAGCAGTTCATCAGCCTTACGGTTGCTGATTTGGAACAATAACTGATTGCGCTTGGCCTGCGCCCATCTTGTCTCTAAACGCTCTTGGTTCGAGCGTAGTAGGTTTCCTCCTATGTAAGCACATAATGCTTCCGTTAGCCGGACAGCCAACCAACTAAAGTAAAAATTTGGGAAATCGGACGATAAGAGTAAAGCAGCAGCAAGACACATCTCGCCCCCGTCCTTAGTTAGTAAGCACGTTAAATACCGGATTTGAGTAATAGGCTTTAGCCCATCTAGTTTCTTCTCAAATTCTAGAATAACTTCAAATTCGTCCCATTTCGCTACGTTATCGGGCGTAATCCAAGCGTCTATTTCATCTCGCAAGTTGCCAAATGTCTCTTGTATTGCTAGTGGTAGCGCATCAATTGCAAAATATTGGTACCTCACAGATTGGAAGTTATATAAGGTCTAAAGCACCACCCTTTTAAATGGATACCTAGGGGAAAGGTGAGCAGAGGTAACTCACGCTGTGCTATGCACCCAGCGAGTCGCAGACTAATATATCAGGCACAACAGAACTTACTACTCCTGTCCCCACGACTGCCGAAACTCACGTTCCACAGTGTCAGAAGTCACGTTGACATAGCGCTGAAAGGACCTCCAGCCGCGGTGGCCCGTCACCTTCATAATGGTTTCTGGCCGCAGGCCCCGCTCTAGGCTTAGCGTGACGAAGGTGCGCCGACCCGTGTGGCAACCCAGCCGTTCCCACTTGGCCACGGTAGTGCTCTCGCGCACTCCACCTCGAAAGCGCACTACTTCTACCGGCGCATCGATGCTAGCCAGCTGGCCGAGCTCCTTTAAATAATCGTTTAGCTTCTGGTTGGTAATAGGTCGTACCTCACCAGCCAGTAGCCGCTCGACTATGACCAGCGCCTCCGTCCGCAACGGCACGGTCACAATCTCACGCGTTTTCTGCGTTTTCAAGCGTAGCGTTTGGCCACGTAAGTGCTCCGCACGAATGCTTACTAAGTCGGAGAAGCGCAGGCCCGTGTAGCAGGCTAGCAAGAATAGAGCTCGGGCGTTATCGAGGTAGCTACTGGCTGGTAGCTCTAACTGCTCCAGCGCTGCGACTTCGCCGGCCGTGAGCGTCATGATATCCGGCTCCTGCCGTTTCCAGCTCAGGCGGTCAAAGCCCGTAGCGTCGGTATAGCCACGGTCCCGGGACCAGCGCAGGAAGCGCTTCAGGGTCAGGATTTGCTTGGCCACCGTATTGTCAGTGAGCCTGACGGTATGCAGCAGATGGCTCGCATAGCGGTCGCCGAAAGCCAGCGTAATCGTATCGAAGTCGACTGCGTATTTATTTGTGCGCTCGTAGTCGCGCAGGTGCCGGGCTACCGTAGCATAAACCTTCGCCGACGCAATTTTAGCTTGCGACCGTGTCACGGCTATCCACTCATCGAAATAGCCCCAGAAGGTTGGGCCCGGCTGAGCGGCTACTGGGGCTACTACCTGCGCCGGTTCGATTGCCGCCCGTAGCACCTCCGTAGTTGGTAATAGGCCCTGCGCCCGATGCTCTCGGTAGCAGGCCAGCAGGCGCTCCTCGGCTAGCTCCAGCGCGTCGTTCAGCTTTCCGTTATCCGGTAGCCCGCGCACTTGGGCGCGCTGGTCAGCTTTGAGCCACTGCTTGGGAAGAATACTCAAGCCCGTATAAATTTTCGCACGCTTGCCGTCGAAGCTCAAGAAGGCAAAAATTGGGGTAGTCTTAGTAGCGTTGGGCTCTTTTAGTAGAAAGGAAACAGATGCCATGTGGGTAGGAGAGGAGGGGCCTACCCAAATCTACACGCTGTCCCCCGGTCAGGGGACAAGCGGGGGACAAAACGCCCGATTGAAACCAATACTAGCTAGACTTATCCCGACAACTGAATTATTAAAAGTAGCTTTACAGCGTTCTGAGAGGGGTTTTAGTAGTGGAAGGCGTCTAGCTGAATCGGTAGGGTAAAGTTCCTGCATCTCCACTGAAAACCCCGTTTACGGCATGTAAGCGGGGTTTTTGCGTTTTAAGGGGCAAGACTAAAAAATTTGTTGTTCAGGCTCGTAATTGCTGCCCTAAACGATGGCTGCAATATTCACCTCCATTGGCCGAGCCTTTGTGAGCAATAGCTATGCTGTCCTCGTGCTAGGCACTCGCTATGAATGGCACCAAGCAAGACGTGCTTGTGCCGTCGAAGGAGAAAGGTGCTGACCCCGTGTCCGTACTGCGGGTAGTTATCTGCCTTGGCAACGGGCGCACTACCAACGTGACGCCTGAGCAGTGGGGGAAGTGGTTTAGGAAGTAGGCAATTAAACTTTGTAAGGCTATGTCTATACTGATTAATTCTTATGCTGGTACTGGGGTCTTGTTGTATTCAGCAGCTTTATTATCCTTTTCTAAAGATGAGCAAATTTCTTCTCAAAAAGCATTAGCTGTAGATGGAATACGCTTATCATTTCTAGTACTTGATGAGGCATCACATCGTTTAAATGAATGTTTAACTAAAATATCAGATGGGTCGCTTTCCGAAAAGGATGGCATGGCCTATTATGTAAGGATTGACCACATTCTAGGATATGTTTGGACTATAATTGACCATAGCAAAAGGGTATTAAGATTTATCGAAATTATAGAATTGACTTTTGATGATGAATCAAATAATGGGATTGCCGACACTGTTAATTTACTAACAAAGGCGAGGGATTCTTTTCAGCATTTAAATGAACGTATACAGCAATATTATACAGATAATCGTGGCTCATTAAATGGTGATTTGTCATGGTATTTTCGTGAGGCTGATAGCAGCGCAGTAACTTCATGCTATCTCTCATCGTCTGCAGCGCCACGGCCTGCGCAAGAAGTTGATGGTGTACGAATGATTTCAACACAACCCGTTATCATAGAGGCTAAAGAAGACAGGGAAATAGGAATAAGTGATTTAAGCCTTCATTTCATTAAGAGTGAAAACAGGCAAAAAGGCCCGTTTACTTATAGCGTAGTAAGCATTGATGAAATAGCCCAATTAATGAATGATATCATTGTTATTTTATTGCGAACATTTAGTAAGTATGTAGAAAGTAGTATAGGGGTTAAAGGGAGGGGCTCTCTGCCATTTTTGAGTAAGATAGAAATAAATAGAAATGAATAATTAACAATATAAGAAAGCCCCAGCTTTAACCAGCCGGGGCTTTTTGTTTGTGCTAGGTGTGCAAATAGGCTGCACCCTGGGCTTATTTCCAATTAACAATAAGTAGTAAGCAAGCAACTCCTACACTAAGCACCCACACCATTAGCCGCAGCCGCTCTGGTGGCCAGCTCACTCCGGCAGCCGCACCTCATGCGCATATTCCTCCAGTAGCCCGCTACTTACAAAGCTGCACAGCACTACCGCCTGCCCCCAGTCCGCATCAGTACCCACTTCCACAAAGAAGCCTCTGCCTTTATCGTTGCGATAAAAGAGGTTGATATCACTACGTGGCGCTATAAGGGTACTGGTGGAACAGTCCCTTTTCTTAGCTTCGGCCATTGATGTAGCCAGGCGTAAGCGGCTTCTGCATCATCAAAGGTTTCAACGAGTGGTTCCATTATGTTGTCCAGCACCTTGCGCGCGGCATAGAGTGCTTCTCGATTGCGAGGCAATACCCAGGCAGCCAATGTTAACCCCTGCTCAGCTAGATGTTGAAAGCAATCTTGGGCAATCCAGTTAGTTAGCTCCTGCCACCCATCTTGGTCTAGCAGGGTATCATTGAGTAACCGCTTGCTATGTGTCGTCTGCATGCTGCGTAGGATTTGCTTGTAGTTGGCTTGCGTGCGAGCAGGACTATGATGACCCCGCCAAATGGCATAGAGGCAGTCGCAGCCAGGGTCGTGTAAGAGGTCGAATTGGGGCGATTCCAAGAGAGTAGTCATAGCTAAGGAGGTGAGGTTGTGAACGGCGCACTAAGTACTTTGCCACAGCTAAGCGTTTAGTGGGTAGTAAAAAATACTAATTAAGTATATATTATATCAGATGCGTATTGTTCACTATATTTTATGGCGAGCACAGGCTGCACAAAAAAGCCCCGGCCAGTCAGGTCGGGGCTTTTGTTTGTGCTATCTAGTATAGGTTTGGGTAGTAACGTAGTTTGTGGGCTCATAATAGCCATCCCCAATATCAATGTTTTCCCAGTGCCTTACTGTAACCAGTTTCTGAGCGCTGAGCTCGGTTACCTGTACTGTTTGCGGTCTGACAAAAGGGGTGGGCCAACTGATAATGGCCGCGAATGCAAGTGTTTGCCCCTGGTAGGTATATTCGCCATCTATAACATTAGCGCCCCTATCAGGCTGCGTAACCCGCATGGAAAAGGAGGTTGCGGTGTGAAAGCGTAGCGTCACCTTTTCCGTTATGGGGTAATTAACCGGCGTCTCGGGAGCCTTGCCTTTCGGGGTAGCCACGGTGATGCTGGACTGGAGCGTCCAGCTATCACCCATTAGGGAGGGCGCAGGTGCAGGAGCATTGTCCGAGCAACTAGAGAGGCTAATTAGGGCTAACAGTGTGTAGAGGAGATGTTTCATCGCCGCTAAATTACAGCCTGTCAGCAGAAAGAATAGCTAGTAAGCATGCCAGCACCAAGCTCACCACCCACACCACCAGCCGCAGCCGCTCGGGTGGCCAGCTCAGTCGGTCGGCCAGCCAGCGCAGGGCACCCTTCAGCTAATCGTCAGCAAATCCTCCAGCCGTGTCGTAAATGCCCCCGACTGCCACTGCGCCTGGCCCTGCCAGGGCGCCCATCCACTAACCAGCGTCGTCGGTACCGAACTCCCCAACTTCACCACGCCACGCCCAAAGCGCGCATTCAACCCATCGAGCGTGGCCATGAGCTGCGGCCGGTCGGCACTTACCTTCGTCGCGGCTTCGGCCACCGGCGCGGCGGGTGCAAATAATCCCAACTGCTGGCCCGTCGTGAGCGGCTCCAGCTCATCGAGCACCACGCCCGCCTTGTGGTAGGTGCAGCCCGGCTCTAGGATTTTGCCCAGCAGGTGAACCGCGTACTGAGCCAGCACGCGCGTATCAGCCGAGGGCCCGCCAGGCAGCGTCAGGGTGACAGGGCGCGAGTAGGGTGGGGGCACCTTCGGGTCAAAGCGGTTCTTCTGCACGTACACCGTTAGCACGTAGGCCTGCTCGCCGTGTGCGCGCAGCTTCTCGGCGGCGCGCGTCAGAAAGGAGACCACGGCCGCCTGCACATCAGCGTGCCCGGTGAGCGGTTGGCCAAAGGTGAGCGAGCAGCTGATGCTCTGCCGGCTCAAACTGCCGTCCTCACTCGGGTGCAGGCCCGAACACGGGTAGCCCTGCAATTCGCGTACGAGGCGGGCGCCCACCACGCCACCGAGCATCTTGCGGGCCCAGGCCTCGCTGACCTTGGAGAGGTCGGCAGCCGAGTCAATGCCAGCCGCCGTAAGCTTCTGTGCGTATTGGCGGCCGATGCCCTACACATCACCGATACCTACTTGGCTCAGGGCCCACGTCCGGCGCTGCGGCCATCGGTGGGCTCTACTATGCGGTAGCCCGCGGTGCGGGCTGGGATTGGGGAATAGTGTCGGGTATATTCGTGGCCATGAAGGTTTTCACTATCTGTGCGTGTGTACTAGGCTGTGCCTGCCTGCTAAGCGTTGTAATCGGTGTCGTGGGACTGGCTATCAGCGGCTACGCGGTTTGTTTCATCTTTGGCCTTGCCGGCCTGCTGGCCGGCGCGCTCGTCGGGCTAGTTCTTGGCATTCCCACTATTAAGTAGAGCCTAGGCTAGGCAGCTTGCAGGTGGGTTGGCATCGACTCTGGCAGCAGTTTGGAGCATTACTTTGCGACCATGAAAAAACTCTTATTCTTGGGGGCGTGCCTGGTGGCATTGGCTTCGCAGCCAGTAAAGGCACAGACGGGTGGGGCAGATATTGTGGTGGTGAAAGTGGTAGAAAGCTATGGGCTACTACAAGTCCATATTGCCCGTGCAGGTAGCAAGCCAGAACTGCGCGAGTTCGGTTTCAAGCAGCTGAAAGAGAAAGGCGAAACCAACTTCTTTAATGGAAGTGCCGAATACACACGCAGCTTATTAGTAGAGCTAGCCCAGCAAGGGTACATCCTTACAACTACCTACCCTGGCAGTGGCAATGGTGGTCCTGCTGGACCCACAACCCTTATATTCACAAAGCGACAGTAAGGAGGGCTGGTTGACATCGACTCGGGCGGCGGTGCGCAGCATTAGTTTAGCGGGATGAAAGACCGTAGAAGTGTATGGCTCATAGTAATGCTGCTAGTCGGGTTCCCCGTCGGGGCCTACGCGCTTGATATAAGCGGGACTATTGGTATTCTCTTCGAGGTTCTTGCAATGGCCTTGCTGCCGGTTTTTGTGCTCATATTGGCTATAGGCCTGATTTACAAGTTTGTTAAAAAGAAGGGCTAGTGATTCTCGGGAGGCAGTGCACAGCAGTAGCCGATGTAATTTTGGGCTGTGCCCTTGACGCTTCTGCTTTCTGCATCTAATGCAATCGCCATCCCCTTTTACTGGGCGCTCGCCATCGTAGCAGTAGTGGTAGGCTTTGTGGCGTTCGCCAACTGGCTACTTAAGCGGGTCTTCTTGGGCAACATGATAAAGCTTCTGTTCTGGTTGATGGTGGCGGGCACTGTTGTTGGCGCTATCGCAATCGGGCTGGATGCGCTGCTGTAGCTGGTCGAGGTAGTCGGCTATTTCGCCAGCCGACACAGCGGGGGCATCGTAGGGGCTCATCAGTTACTTTTGAAGATGCCTTGTGCTCCCCTGCTTTCGCCTATTATCAACGGCTCGCTAGTGGGACCGGTACTCGCCGGACTGGCACTGGTGTTGCTGTTTCCCGCCGCGGGGTTGTTGCTGCTACGCGGGGGTATCAGGTTACTGCGCGACGGGCATAAAGGCACTGGCACCTTAGCGCTCATGATGGGCCTAGGGTTTTTGCTATTCATATGCTGGTTCCTGAAGGAATTTCTGCGCTAGCATCCTGGGTGGGGTCCATCGGGGGCCAGTGGCACCGCCAGCAGTGGTGGTAAATGCTCAGCACTTCACCGCAGTTGGTGCACTGGGTGTCTGGGTTGGGGGTAGGCATGGGGTGAAGTAATTTTGAGCTATGCTGTTGACCCTCTTGCTAGTAGAGAATCCGCTGTCGTATAAGTATGCGCCTGTCGGGCTGCTCTTGCTCATGCTGCTATTCCTTTTGCTAGAGGTGTGGGGCATTCAAATACTCTTGCGAGACGAGGACCCTACTCGGGTGAGAGGCATACTACTAATGGTGGCTGGGGTGGTACTCCCACAGCTGTTGTATGAGTGGCTGCTCGGTAGTTGACTTGGGGTGACGGGTGGCACGGGCTATAGCTTCAACTAGGCTAAGGCTTGGCTCAACTCACTGCGCATTTAGTGCTATTTCGGCAGTTGAGTGATGTAGAAAATTCATTTCGTGACGCCCACTATGCGTCTTTTCGCTCGGCATTAATAGCAGCAAAGGACATTGTGTTAATATAATAATTAGTTGTTTAACTCAGTATATAATATCTTGTGCGCTAATAAGTACGCATCTTTTTATTCTGCCCTTCTATCTACTATTTATGCAATTGCAACTGCTTAATACCACCTCTTGTCTGGCTATTTACTACGACGCACGTTATAACGGGCTTTACCTAGAATGGAGGGGGAACCTCTTGCTACCCGCCATGCAGGAGGCCTGTGTTGCGGTGGCACAATGCTATCTCACGCGTCCTTACGCCCGCATTCTGAATAGTAATCTCCAAGTGGCCGCGGTTGGAGAACGGGTAGGGACCTGGTTAGAAGAGGAGTTCTTGCCCTACCTAGCACTAGTGGGGGTGGAGCAGGTAGCCTGGGTAAGCGCGCCTTTCTTGGCTGGCCGCCAAGCGCAGACCGTGGTCAACCGGCTACCGACGCTAGTCATCAACTTATTCTACACAGCTGAAGAAGCCGCCGCCTGGTTGCAGCAACCGTACGCGGCGCAAGTAGAAAGCCAGCTCTTGCCGTCTTGGCAGCTGGCTACCCAAGTCCGGCTGGCGCAGGGTGTACAGGCCTTTCGGCAGGAGGCGCGGCTCGTACAATAAGAAGTGCAGCACCTACAGCATCAAGTAGGGCGAAAACAATTGGCATCTACCTGAGCCTAAGTTATTGCACTTGCCCTTTTCCTGCTCCTCTGCAACTGCTCTCATGAAGTACCTGCATCTCCACTGAAAAGGCCCTGGGCAGTATTGCTCAGGGCCTTTTTTCGTCTAGACATGTTACCAACTATTAGGCGCATCTTATTGTGCTACTGTGAACAACTCACGGCCTACCTTGTAGAACAATAGGATAGCGCAAGCTGCCAGGCAGGCCTTACAGAAGTTTGATGGGGCTGTGCAGCGGACCCGCTAGCAAAAGGTCTAGCGGAAAATTACGTTTCGGCTGATTTATGAAATTTAAATGAAGAATGAGCGTTGCATACTAGCTCCAGCCTTCGTTGAGCGCATCCTACAAGTTGAAGGACCAACAGTTGTTTGACTGTTGTGCTAACAAGACAATAATTTGATTCTAAATTATATACTTTTTGCTTTATGCCCTCTTTTTCCTCTCCACAGTGGGTTGGCCGGTACCAGTTGTGGCTTTGGGCCATGCTACTGGCTGGGCTAGTGCTGATGCTACCTAGGGCTGCGCACGCGTCGCACCTACGGGCTGGCGATATTCAGGCCAAGGTGGACACGACGCCCACCCGTAACCCAAACCGGATTTTCTTTAAGCTTACGCTCTACCGCGATTCAAGCCCTGGTAACGCAGAGCAGAAAGAGGCAACCCTTTTCTTCGGCGATGGCAAGCGCAGCGATGTTATTCAGCAGACTAGCGAAGTCACCGTTGCTCCGCAAACGACGCGGATAATCTTCTATTTCGAGCATACCTACCCGGGGTCGGGCAGCTATACCGCGAGCTTTATTGAGGCGAACCGCCCTAGGGGGGTGGTAAACATGACGGCTTCGGATACGCAGACGTTTTACCTCAGTACCGTTATCACCATTGACCCTGGCCTAGGTGCCAACCGGTTACCAGTACTGCGGGCCCCGGCCATCGACCGGGCGGCGGCGGGCCAGGTGTTCTTGCACAACCCAGCTGCCTACGATGCCGATGGCGACTCCTTGGCTTTCCGGCGGATGTACAGCCAGCGGTCGCTGACGTATACCAATGTGAGTGCGCTGCCGGCCACGTATACCCCCGACCACGTGATATGCGCTGGTTTTCAGTATCCGAATAGCCAAGCTTATAGCGTAGGGGCGCAGCGGCCGGTTCAGGTATCCTTTAAGGATAATAACGGCGTAGAACTGGCGCAGATTGGCGACACGGCTACTTTTCAAATGAATGCCCGCACGGGCCAGATAGTCTGGAACGCTCCGCTGCGCTTGGGTACTTACAACGTTGCTTTTATAGTAGAGGAGTGGCGAAAGAACCCCCTAGGTGCCTACATCAAGCGCGGAGAAGTGCTGCGCGACATGCAGATAATAGTATCGGCGACTACTAACCTGCGCCCCACTATTACCATTCCGCAGGACACGTGTGTGGTGGCGGGCACCGTGCTGAGTAAAAGCGTAACCGCAGTAGATGGCAGTGGCCCTGGCTCACCGGCCACGGCGGTGCAGCTTATGGCTTATGGGGGGCCGCTGCCCCCGGCCACCTTTACCCAGACCACCCAGGGCCCACCGCGGGCGGTGGGCCGGTTTACCTGGGCTACGCAGTGCGAAAACATCGCCAACCAGCCTTACATAGTGGTGTTTAAGGCGCAGGATACTCCGCCCGTCACCTCGGCCGACCAGTCGCTAATAGACGAGAAAGCGTGGCGCGTGACCGTAGTAGGCCCGCCGCCAACCAACCTGCGCGCGCAGCCCTTGGCTGGCGAGCGGGTGCTGCTAACGTGGGACCGCTACCCGTGCCTGACGTCTAGCCAGCCCGGCGTGCTGCCCACTATCCAGATTTACCGGCGCGAGAACTGCTATCCGTTTACCCCAAGCGCTTGCGAAACGGGGATTCCGGCGGCGGCAGGCTACACGCGCATTGCCAGCGTGCCGGCCAACCTGACGGCCTACACCGACGATAATGGCGGCGCGGGCCTGCCGCGGGGCCGTACTTATTCGTACCGCATCTACGTCACGTTTCCGCTGCCGGCGGGCGGGGCCAGTCTGGCCTCAAACGAGGCGTGCCTAACCCTTTCGGGCCGTTCGGCGCAGCTCACCAACGTGGATATACTAACGACGGCGGCCACCAACGGGCAGATTGCCATTAAGTGGACGCAGCCGCGTCCTAATGCGGGTGGCAGCTTTAACGCGCCCCTAGGGTACCGCCTGAGCCGCAGCGCCACCGGAGCCGCTCCTTTTACGCTGGTAACCACCAAAACCAGTCTGGCCGACACTACCTATGTAGACAGCGACCCCACGCTGAACACCCAGGATGTGCAGTACACTTACCAGCTGGTTTTCTTTAGCGCGGCCGCCCCGCAGCCGGGCAGCGCCGAAACCACTGAGACCTCGCAGCTAGCCAGCAGCGTGCGCCTGCGCCTGGTGCCCGATGGCAACGCGGGCCTAAACACGCTGACCTGGACCTACCAGGTGCCGTGGGACAACAGCGCCCGGCCCACGCTCATTTTCCGCCGCACGGGTAGTGCTAACACGGGGCCCTACACCCAAGTCGCTACGCTTACGCCCGGCGCCGGGGCCACCAGCGCCACGTACACCGACCGTGGCCTTACCAAAGGCGAAACGTACTGTTACTACGTGCAAACGAATGGTCAGTACGCTACGCCGTCCAACTCGCTCGGTCAGCCAATCCTGACCAACCTACTCAACCGCAGCCAACAGCAATGCGCTGTGCTCATCCCTACACCTTGCACGCCGGTGCTGACCGTCGCGCCCATCAACTGCGACAGCTTGGCGGACCTCGACCAGCGAGATTCGAATTTTAACTTTGCTGCTCAGCGCTATCAGAACCGCTTGCGCTGGACCCTAGGTAACACGCCGGACGGCTGTAGCTCGGACGTGGCGTATTTCCGCATCTACTACCGCCCCACCCCGGAGGGCGCCTTTATCCTCATCGACTCGACCACGCAGTATACTTATCTGCACCAGGTGCCGCTGAACCCGGCCGGCAACACGGGCGGGGCGGGCTGCTACGTGGTGCAGGCCGTGAACGCGGCCAAGGTGCGCAGCGCTCTGAGCAACGTGGCTTGCCAGGACAACTGCGTATTCTTCCTGTTGCCCAACATCTTCACTCCCAACGGGGACGAGCTCAACGAGAAGTTCCGGCCCAAAACGGCCAGCCCCATCGTGCGCACCCACATCCAGATTTTCAACCGCTGGGGCCGCAAGGTGTACGAGAGCGACCGGGACCCCTACATCAACTGGGACGGCGGCGGCCCGCTCAGCGAGGCAGGGGCCAGCGGCAAGGTGTCCAACGGCCTCTACTATTACCTGGCCGAGGTTGAATTTGCGGACTTTGCCGCTACCAAGCGCACTTACAAGGGCTGGGTAGAAGTGGCCCGCTAAGAAAGTCAAAGAAATTTCACATAAGGTTGGACAATATGTAAATGATTGTATAATAGAGGTTTGTCATTCGGTAATTCCATGGGCTACTGGCTTACTTTAGCTTTCCTCATTAGAAATTCATGGACCAAATGAGGTGGTTCTCGTAAAAAAGGCCGTGTCGAGCTAGCCTAGGCGGCTTGGCAAGACGTCTTTTTTCGTCCCCTCCTTATCCTGAATTCACGTATGAAAACCACTGCATTTGCCTTCGCCGCCCTGCTCGGGCTAGGTCTAAGCACCACCGCCTTCGCCCAAACTGTGCCTGTAGCGCCGGGCGCTACCCCCGTGCCTACCGCCCCGGGTGCAATGACCCCAGGCCAGCCGGGCGTGGTTAGCGGCACTACTAGCGGCGCCGTACCCAATAGCACTATGAATGGCACCCTGACTACGCCCGGCACGGTACCCGCCGGCGTAACTACTCCTGCTGGTGTTACGCCGGTAGGTACCGTGCCAGGCACCCTTAACTCGTCGGGTACGACCACCGTACCGAATGCTACGCTCGATGCTACTCGCCCAGCCGGTGCCGTACCCGTGACGCCGGGCGCCACGCGCCGCACTACTACGGGCAGCCGCACCAACACCACTACCAAAACCGTGCGCCCCTAGGTAGCATCCATTGGTTAATAAGCTATAAAAAGGCCCGGTTGCGCTAGTGCAGCCGGGCCTTTTTATAGCTTATTAATATCCTGTTAAGTATAAGTTAAGTGATTTATTTCTAACAAAATCTTGGCTTATGGTAGCCCTTAAGCAACCTACTACCGTATACGGCCTGCAACTAAGCGGCTGCCTATTGCAAGCTGCTTTACCCACCCACTTTTAAATCGCTATTACCATGAAAACCACCAAGCTTTTCCTGACCGCCGCCTGCGCTTTTTGTTTGAGCACTGTAGCTTTTGCCCAAACTACGCCGACCACCACTACCACACCAGGTAGCTCGACTGGCACCATGCAGAGCGGCACCACCAGCGGCACGATGCAGAGCGGCACCACTTCGGGTACCACTGGCACTATGCAGAGCGGTACTATGCAAAATGGCACCACCAGCGGCACGATGCAGAATGGCACCATGAACCAGGGCAACATGAACGGCACTGGCACGATGGACGGCACCGGCAAAATGGACCGTAAAACTAAGATGAACAACCGCAAAGCCACGCGGAAAACCAAAACGACGACCACGGCCCCCAGCACCATGTAGTCCGTTGGCGTAGCCAAAAACCTATAAAAGGCCGGCCACCTGCAGAGGTGGCCGGCCTTTTGCGTAAATACTTATTTTAAAGAACGTTGTGGTGTCAAATGCGTATAATGAATAGCCCTAAGAGCTACGGTGTTGCTTGGCGACCCTAGGGAAGGAAAATCATTAAAATCCGACGCATTTACGCTGCTACTATGAAAACCCTACTACTCCTGCTGGCCCTAGGTGCCGCCCCCGCACTGGTGCAGGCCCAAACGGTGCCCTTCGACCCTTCGGCTCCCATGCGGGGCGGGGCCCAAAACCAAACTTCGGTACCACCCGTGAATCCGGCGCTTAACCAAAGCACTATTCAGGGTCCCACCCAGGTGCAACGCACGCTTACCAGCAACGACGCCCAGCCCAGCCGCCTGCCCATCGACTCGACCCCGCTGGCGGGCACGCCCGAGCTATCGCCCAATAGCGTGCCCGACGTGCGCGAGCAGCCCCTCATACCGATGCAGCGCGGTCGCCAGTCGAGCGACGTAGTGCCCACGCGCAGCCGCGTTTCCAATTCGAGCAATGTGCTGCAGAATTACCGCCGCCCAGCCCAGGCGCCCCTTACGCCAGCCGGCCCCTATTAAGCTAGGCTAGTTACAGCTAAAAGCCCCGCTTGCCAGTGCTGGCAAGCGGGGCTTTTAGCTGTAGGCTGCTGAAGAGTGGTGGCTAGCGAGCCTTCTTGGCAGCGTGGTCGAGCAGCTCGTGGCCGTGCCGCCGCAGGGTATCAGCCAGCTTCAGCAGGTCAGCTTTGAGGTCGGCAGGGGCGTGGTGGCTTACCTGGCTGGTTTGGTCGCCGAGCATTACCAGCGAATTGCCGATAGGGGTAGCGCCAAGGTTGCCGCTGGTGAGCAACGATTGTAGGTTACCCATTTCGCGGGCAATGTCTTGTAGCTCGGGCAGGCCACTTTGTAAAAACTGCTGCTGCCAGGTTTCGGTGTTGTCCATGGCCGAGCCCAGAGGCAGGCTGGTGAGGCCATTTTGCAGGCCCGAGACGGTAGCTTTAAGAAGGTCGTTCATGAGGAAAATTGGTAGCAAAAGTCTACCTAGAGCGTTGGTTTAGAGAGTAGGGTCGGAGGGGGGAGTTGCTTTGGCAGCTCGGCGTGGCTTGGGTGAGGCCGCTGGGGCAGCCTCGGTAGCTGATGCAGGTTTAGCTGGTTTCTTGCGCGGCTTTTTGGCGGCCACTATCTGGTTGCCTTCAGCGTCGGTGAGCGAGGGGCGGGGGGCAAATACGGGCGGCTCGTAGCCGGCCGGGGCTGCTGGCACCAAGTTTAGCTCGCGCAAGATGCCGATGGCTTTCACGGCGCTGGCTTCTTTGTCTTTAATTTCCAGCATCATGTCCACGTCTAGGTCGCCTAGGTCGGTGAGGAAGCCGCGAAACAGCTCAGGCACGAGGCTATCGGTGTGCTTGCCCTTGCGCTCGCCTAGCGACTGCGAGCTGTAGTCCATCATCAATACGCCGTCGCGGGTGGGGTGCCAGGTGGCGGCGGCCAGGCGCAGGGCCTCGTGCATGGGCTCGCCATAGTTGAGGCACTCGTGGTGGAAATTATCGAACAGAATGGGCACGCCCGTTTCGTCGTGCAGGCTTAGGCACTCGCGCAGGCTGTAGAGGCGGTCGTCGTTTTCGACCACCAGCCGCACCTTCACTTCCTCGGGCAGCATGGTGTGAAACGTTTCGACCCAGCGCGCCAGCGCCGAGCCCTTATCGCCGTAGGCCCCGCCCGCGTGGATTTGCAGCTTGGCCGTCGAGTCGAGCTCCATTAAGTCCAGCAGCGAGCCCTGGTAAATCAGCTCATCAATGCTGCGCTGCACAATACCCGGGTCGGGCGAGTTGAGCACCACAAACTGGTCGGGGTGAAACGACACCCGCATGTTGTGCGCCTTAATGAAGTCGCCAATGGCCCGAAACTCGCTTTTAAATTGCGTTTGCCACGGAAACGTATTGATTTCGTGCGAGCCAAACGGCACAATGCCCGAGCCCATGCGGAAAAAAAGCAGCCCGTGGGCCAAGTTCCATTCCAGTATTTGCTGCAGGCAGGCCAGGTTAGCCGCCACGGCTTCTACCACCCGCTCGGGGGTGTACGATGCCAGCCGGAAAGTGCGCGCCGCACTGCATTCGAGCGTTTCATTAACGCAGGGATAACCTATTTTCATGTCTTCTCAGCTTACGCGAGAAGTAGGCACTACGTTTTCAGTGAGCAGTGAGCAATTAACAATGAACAGACTGAAATTGGCGGTCTGCTCACTGCTCCTTATTAATTGCTCATTAAAAATTACTCGTACCCCCGGTTGTCGCGGAAGGCTTTGTTGTACTGGCTGCGGGCCTGGCGGGCTTTTTCGGCAGCTTCGGCGGCTTTCACAGCCTCCAGCTTGCGGCGCTCTTTGCCCTCGTGCGAAAACTGGTCGTAAATCCAGTCTACGTTCGATTCGGCAATAGTTGGCTTGGCGGCCTTGGGTGCAGTCGAGTCTACCGCAAACAGGGGCTTGGGCTTGGCGGGGCGCTTGGGCACCTTCACCACGGCCGGCGCCGGGCGCTTCATGTTGCGCAGCGCCCGGTTGATGCTGGCGCGGTCTGGGCGGTCGGCCGTTACTTTTACTTCGCTGAGTTTCACCGAGTCGCGCACCAATGCCACTTGCACTACCAGCTGCGACAGAGAAGTGCCGCTGAGGGCAAAGCGCTTGGGCTTGAACCCTAGGGCCCGAAACAGCAGCGTATCGGTTGGCAGCGCCGTGATAAGAAAATCACCTTCTACATCGGCCGCCACGCCGCGGCGCGTGCGCTGCACCTGCACCGTAGCGCCCGGAATAGGCTCGCGAGTGGCGGCCGCCGAGATGGTGCCGCTCACGCGCACCGTGGGCGTAGGCGCACCGGCCTGCCCCAAGGCTGCCCGGCTCAGCAGCAAGCTGCTAAGGAGCACCAGGAAAAGCCCTAGGTGCGATGGAAGGAAAGGACAGGAAAAAAGGCGACGCACGGACCCGAAAAGGCGATGAGGCTACAAAACTGCTACCGAAAGAACCAAAAAAAGTCCGCGCCGTTGCAGGCGCGGACTTTTTATAGACAAACAAAGCCTTTTGGGCGTTCGGTTTTACAGTTTCGTTTTGTCGCCGTTGGCGTCTTTCACCTTCACGGTGCCGTCGCCTTTTACTTTGATTTTCGAACCGTCTTCCAGTTTGGTTTTCGAGTCTTTCAGCTCTTCTGCACCGGCTAGGTCACCTTTGGTTTTTACGGTGCCGTCGTCCTTGAGCTTGATTTTAGCGCCGTTTTCCATCTTGGTTTTCGACTCCTTTACGGCGCCGCCCATGCTGCTGCCGCTCATGTTGCCGGTGCCACTGCTCATGTTGCTATCGTCGGAAGGCGTAGTGGCCGACGAAGCGGCATCGGTCGAGTTGGCGTTATCCATGTAGTTCGACTCGTCGTAGGTCGAGCGCGACGACTGGTACGACTGGTACTGCGTCGGGTCGGTCAGCACGCTCTGGAACTCGGTGTCGGTATCAGTATTGTATTGGCGCATAGCGGCGCCCATGCCGGTGGTGTCGCTGGCATATTTGCTCGTCATCTCACCGTAGCGCTTCGAGCGGTTGTAGTAGGCCGTGCGAATCTTACCCTGCATAGCGGGGTCGGTGATTTTCATATCCGAGATGAATTTCTCCGATACCCGGTTCGAGCGCGAGCGGTAAGCCGCCGTGTCGGGCATGGCTACGGCCGTAGCATCGGCCGGTGCGGTGGTCGAGGTAGTAGTGTCAGTCGTTTTTTCCTGCGAGCACGAGGCCAGCGAAAGGGCAGCGGCGCCCACGAAAAGCAACAAGGAATTTTTCATGACAAGAGTAGGGATAGGGTGTGGGGCGCTTTAACGAAAAAGCTGGACCTAGGTTTTTTCGGGTGCCACGCTAGGCGCGGCGCAGCTCCAGCACTGTGATTTCGGGCAGAAAGCCTGTCCGCATGGGCACGCCCAAGTAGCCCAGGCCCACGTTTACGTACAGCTTTTGGCGGCCCTGCTCGTAGAGGCCAGCCCACTGCGGGTAGGAGTACTGCACGGGGCTCCACTTGAAGAAGGGCAGGTTGATGCCGAATTGCATGCCGTGGGTGTGGCCGCTGAGCGTGAGGTCGATATCCTTGTAGTCGAGCACCTGCGCCTCCCAGTGCGAAGGGTCGTGCGAGAGCAGCAACTTAAAGGGCGCATTGCCGCTGGCCGCGTGGGCCTGCGCCAGCTTGCCGTGCTTCGGAAACTGCGGGTGGGCGCTCCAGTTTTGCACCCCTAGGATGGCAAATTCATCATCGCCGCGCCGGATGGTGTGGCTCTCGTCGAGCAGTAGCTTCCAGCCTATTTTGGCGTGGTTCTGGGCCAGGCGCTGTAGGTTTTCGCGTTTGGCCGCCGTGCTGGGCCACTGCACATAGTCGCCATAGTCGTGGTTGCCGAGGATGGAAAAAATCGGCAGGTCTGACTTGATGCCTGCCAGCGCCGGAATGTGCGGCTCAACCTCCAGGGCAACATTATTAACTAGGTCGCCGGTCATTACGATGAGGTCGGCCTGCTGGGCATTTATCAGGGCCACGGCGCGCTCCATGGGCTCGGTACTGCCGTTGAAAGAGCCCGTGTGCAAGTCAGAGATTTGCAGAATTTTAAAGCCCTCGAATGAGGCGGGTAGGTTGGGGTAACGCAGCACCACGCGGCGCACCGTGTAGTCGGTTTTGCCCTTCACCATGCCCCAGAGGATGGCGAGCACCGGCACCAGCCCTAGGCCCAGTGCCAGCCGGCTGATAAACTCATTACGCGTAAGAGGCGCCGCACCCGCCGCGGGTGCCGGGCTGCTGAAGCCACGAGCCGCCCAGCGTCCCAGCCGCGTGAGGTCTTCGAGCAGCAGCGGAAAAATGACGACCAGCTTGCCCGCCAGCAGCGCCAGCGGCAGCATGAATAAATAACTTTTGAACTCGCTTTCGCCCTTGTGGCGCGTGAACATGGCCCAAAGGCCCACCGCCCAGATGCCCAGTGTAAGCAGCCAGTAGCTGATAGCAAACCCCCGCCGCCCCACCGTGGTGGCCGGGGCAAACGCGGTGCGCACGGCTAAGTAGCCGTATACCTCGGCCACCAGAATGGCCACTAAAAGAATCCGAAATAGAAGGCGATTGCGCATGATGATAGACCCAACGGGCGGCCGGGCGCCAGAGTTGGCCGCCGCAAGCTAAGGTGGCTAACGCACGCCCCGAAATTTTGCTTTATCTTTTGGACTTGCTTGCGCTAGCACTTTATGGAAGCCGCTGATTTTCTGCCCGAAGACGACACCGCCCCCGACGCCGACGCCACGCCCACCAGCTTTGGTATTAAGAGCTGGGCTGAAGAAGACCGCCCCCGCGAAAAACTCATGCAGAAGGGCCGCGCGGCACTGTCCGATGCCGAGCTTATCGCCATCCTCCTAGGGTCGGGTACCACCAAGCTCACGGCCGTAGACGTGGGCAAGCTCATGCTGCAAGCCGTAGACAATGACCTCAACGAGCTAGCCCGCCTGAGCCTGAAGCAGCTGTGCCGCCACCCCGGCATCGGCCCGGCCAAGGCCATCACCGTAATGGCTGCACTGGAGCTGGGCCGCCGCCGCAAAGAAAATGGCGCGGGCCGACGCACTATCATTACTAGCTCGCGTGACATCTATAACGTGATGCGCCCGCAGCTGCAAGACCTGCCCCACGAAGAGTTTTGGATAGTGCTGCTCAACCGCGCCAATGTGGTGATGCGCACCGAAAAAGTGAGCAGCGGCGGGGTGGCCGGCACCGTGGCCGACCCCAAGATGATTTTCAAGCACGCCCTCGAAAACCTGGCCAGCAGCATTATCCTGGTGCACAACCACCCCAGCGGCAACCGCCAGCCCAGCAGCGCTGACATCAGCCTGACTAAGAAGCTGAAAGAAGCCGGCGGCTTTCTGGATTTGCCGGTGCTCGACCACCTCATTTATACCGACCTAGGGTACTACAGCTTTTCCGACGAGGGGCTGCTGTAGCTGCCCTAGGTTACGTTTGTACTACTCAATAGGTCTGTCCTACTGACGTAGGACAGAAGGGAAGTAGTTTGTTTATGCGAAAAATCTGGATTGCCGGCCTCGTGCTGGCCATACTTGGGCTGGTGCTCTACAGCGTGTCGGGCACGCAGCCGGCCCAAACCCTCGATGAAGCCTACCTAGGGCGCTTGCGCGAAGCGCGCCGCCAGAAAGACCAAACCCTGCACACGGCCGCCGACTCGCCCATTCCGGATGCGCAGCGCCCCACGTTTGCCGGGCTGCGCTACTTTGCGCCGGAGGCTGGGTTTCGGGTCACGGCTAGCCTTGTGCGGCAGCCGGTGCTGCTGCCGCAGCCGCTGGCCATGAGCCTAGGTAAGCCCGAGAGCTACCAGCGCTGGGGCACCGCCGAGTTTGAGCTAAACGGCAAGCCGCAGAAACTGACGCTTTTGCAAAAAGCTGGCGACAAACAGCTGTTCGTGCCCTTCACCGACCCTACCAATGGGGAGCAGACCTACGGCGCCGGCCGCTACATCGACGTGCCGCTGCCGCCCGCCGAGGCCAACGAAATAGAGCTAGATTTCAACCAGGCATACAACCCGTACTGTGCCTACAACCACGAGTATAGCTGCCCCTTGCCGCTAGCTGAAAACCGCCTGACGGTGCCCGTGACGGCCGGCGAGCAGACGTTTCAGCCCTAGGTGTACCAAACAGAGCAGCAGGTGCTGCAAGCACTTGCTAACCCGCCGTACCTTTGCCGAACTACGGGCGGCCGCCAAAAGCCGTCGTTTTCTGGCAATGACTATCTCTTTCGACTGGCTTAAAACGCTCTTCCCCACTACGCTTTCGGCCGCCGAAATAGGCGCGCTGCTCACCAGCTCAGGCCTCGAAGTAGAGAGCCTGACCGAGCTGGAAAGCGTGCCCGGTGGCCTGCGCGGCGTGGTGCTGGGCACGGTGCTCACCTGCGAGCGCCACCCTGATGCCGACAAGCTAAGCCTTACTACCGTGGCTGTGGGCGATGATACGCCCCGCCAAATTGTGTGTGGCGCCCCCAACGTAGCTGCTGGCCAGCGCGTGGTGGTGGCCCTGGAGGGCGCTATGCTACACCCCAGCACCGGCGAGCCGTTCAAAATCAAGAAATCAAAAATCCGCGGCGCAGCTTCGGAGGGCATGATTTGCGCCGAAGATGAGATTGGCCTGGGGCAGTCGCACGCCGGTATCATGGTGCTCGACACTGACTTGCCCGATGGCACGCCCGCCGCTGATTATTTCGGCCTAGGGTCGGATACGGAGATTGAAATCGGCCTCACGCCTAACCGCGCCGACGCGGCCTCGCACTACGGCGTAGCCCGCGAACTGCGCGCCCTGCTGGGCCAGCCCGCCCACCTGCCCGACGTGAGCGCCTTCGCCGCGCCCGAGAGCGGCGAGACTATCACCGTCACCATTGAGGACGACCAGGCGTGCCCACGCTATGCAGGCTTGCTGCTTGATAATGTACAGGTAGGCCCGTCGCCCGAGTGGTTGCAGCGCCGTCTGCGCAGCATCGGTCTCTCGCCCATCAACAACGTGGTGGACGTGACCAACTTCGTGCTGCACGAGCTAGGACAGCCGCTGCACGCCTTTGATGCCGACCAGATTACGGGCGGCAAAATCCGGGTGAAGCGCGCCGAAGCCGGCGAAAAATTCGTGACTCTAGACGGCGTGGAGCGCAGCCTGCAAGCCGAGGACCTGGTGATTGCTGATGCCAACGGCGCAGCAATGGCCCTGGCCGGCGTGTTCGGTGGTAAAACCTCGGGCGTGAGTACTGACACCACCCGCGTGATGCTGGAGAGCGCCTACTTCGCGCCGGCTGTGGTGCGCCGCACCAGCCAGCTGCACGGGCTCAAGACCGATGCGTCGTTCCGCTTCGAGCGAGGTACCGACCCTTACATGGTGCCCACCGCGCTGAAGCGCGCTGCGCTGCTGCTGCAAGAAGTGGCCGGCGCCCGCATCGCCGCGCCAGTGGTCGACGAGTTTCCGCACCTTATCCCCAACAATCAAGTGCACCTGCGCCTCGACCGTGTGACCCGGCTCATCGGCCAGGAAATAGGGGAGGAGCGCATCCGCGAAATTTTGGAAGGCCTAGGTATCAAAATCGAGGCTGCCGCGGGCAATGAGTGGACCTTGGCCGTGCCGCCTTATAAAGTAGACGTAACTCGGGAGGCCGACGTAATCGAGGAAATCCTGCGCATCTACGGCTTCAACAACGTAGCCCTGAAGCCGCACAATTCGGCGTCGTTTCTGTCGGGCTTCCCCAACCCCGACCCCGAAGTGGTGCGCCAGAAAATAGCCGACCTGCTCAGCGGCCAGGGCTTCTCGGAGATACTGACCAATTCGCTCACCAACTCGCAGTACTTCGAGAAAGCCGACGCGCCCGATGCGTCGTTGGTGCGCATTCTGAACTACAATAGCCAGGACCTGAATATCATGCGGCCCACGCTGCTGACGTCGGGCCTGGAGGTAGTGCGCCACAACCTGAACCGCCGCCAGCGCGACCTCAAGCTCTACGAGTTTGGCAAGACGTACCAGCTCGGCGAGAATGGCAAGTACAAGGAAAAGAACGTACTGGCCATCTACCTGACCGGCAACGCCACCGCCGAAACCTGGCAGCACGCCTCGCAAAAGGCGGCGTACCACGATGTGGCGGGCGCGGTGCAGCAGGTGCTAGCGGCCCTAGGTCATCCGCAGCCGGGCTCGCAGCCCACGCAGCACCCGTACCTGGCGGGGGGGCTCACGCTACTGGTGCAAAACCAGCCGGTAGTGAACCTAGGCGCTGTGTCGCCAGCCGTGCTCAAGCGCCTCGACGTGAGCCAGCCCGTGTGGTACGCCGAGCTGGACTGGGATTGGCTGCTCAAGAAGTACAAGGCCACGCTGGTGGCCCGCGAGCTGCCCAAGTTCCCGGAGGTACGCCGCGACTTGTCGCTGGTCGTGGACCAGGCCGTGACCTTTGACCAGCTGCGCACCATCGCGCAGCGCACCGAGAAGAAGCTGCTGCGTGACCTCAACGTATTCGACGTGTACGCCGGCGACCGCCTCGAAGCGGGCAAAAAGTCGTACTCGGTGAGCTTTACCCTGCAAGACCCCACCCAGACGCTGACCGACCAAGCCATCGACCAGGTGATGCAGAAGCTAATTCAGCAGTTTGAGAAGCAAGCTGGTGCGCTGATTCGAAAGTAATAGCGCTCTTTTAAGCAAACGCAGGACGCAGCTAAGCTCCGTGGCAGAAGCAGCAAACGTTGATTGACGTTGGCTGCCTTTGCTGCGGAGCTTATTTGTGTTATGACAATTTGAGTGACCTAGGGATTTAGAACAATCCTTAAGCAGTAAAAAAAGGTGATTGGATGTAATGTTAAAGGCCACTTGGCGAGTAACATTGCAGGCCGGTTACCCACCTTGGCCGGTTTTTTTATCCTTTTTCTTCTTATGAAAGTACCTACTCTGTACCCGTGGCTGTGCGGGCTGGGCCTGGCGCTGGCCGTAGTGCCTGCGTCGGCGCAGCAAAAACCAGCGGCCAAGCCAGCCGGCGCCAAATCGACCACGCCCAAACCGCCTACGGTGAAGGCGCCTACGGGGGCCACTGGGGCCCGCCTAGTTGAAAAAGTAACTAAAAAGTCTGGCGAGTTGGTAATTCCGTACGAGAAGTACGTGCTGCCCAATGGCTTGACCGTGGTGGTGGCCGAAGACCACTCCGACCCGCTGGTGCACGTGGATGTAACTTATCACGTGGGCTCGGCCCGCGAGCAGATTGGCAAGTCGGGCTTTGCGCACTTCTTCGAGCACATGATGTTTCAGGGCTCCGACCACGTCGGCGACCAACAGCACTTCAAGCTCGTGACGGCCGCTGGTGGCGACCTCAACGGCTCGACCAACCAGGACCGCACCAACTACTACGAAACCGTGCCGAGCAACCAGCTCGAAACGGCCATGTGGCTCGAAGCCGACCGCATGGGCTTTTTGCTAGATGCCGTAAGCCAGAAGAAGTTTGAAATTCAGCGCTCTACGGTAAAGAACGAGCGTGGCCAGAACTACGACAACCGCCCGTATGGCCTAGCCAGCGAGTACGTTGCCAAGACCTTATACCCCTACGGCCACCCGTACTCGTGGCTGACCATCGGCTACCTCAAGGACCTAGACAACTCCAACGTCAACGACCTTAAGAACTTCTTCTTGCGCTGGTACGGCCCCAACAACGCAACCCTGACCGTAGGTGGCGACGTGACCGCGGCGCAAGTGCTGAAGTACGCCGAGAAGTACTTCGGGCCTATCAAGCGGGGACCGGCCGTGCCGGTGCAGAAACTGCCCGCGCCCGTGCTCACCGCCGACCGCTACGTGAGCTACGAGGACAATGTGCGCTTCCCGATGCTGCAAATGGTGTTTCCGACGGTGCCCCACGGCCACCCCGACGAGGCCGCGCTCGACGCGCTGGCCGACATCATTGGTGGCGGAAAAACGTCGCTACTCTACAAAAACCTGGTGAAAACCCAGAAGGCAGTGCAGGCCCAGGCCTACCAGCAAAACTCTGAGCTAAGTGGTCAGTTTGCCCTGATTTCGCTGAACGCGCCCACTACGCGCCTCGACAGCGCGGAAGTCATCTTCCGTAAGACGCTGGCTGAGTTTGCCAAAAACGGCGTGACCGATGCGCAGGTAGCGCAGTACAAAGCCAGCACCGAGGCGCAGCTCATCAACGGCCTAGCCAGTGTACAAGGCAAAGTGAGCCAACTCGCGGCCAACCAAACGTTCTTCGGCAATCCCAACCGCCTGCCCACCGACCTGAAAGAGCTGCGCGCTATCACCAAGGCCGACTTGCAGCGCGTTTTTGCCAAGTACATCCAGGGTAAGCACGCCGTGATTTTGAGCGTAGTGCCCAAGGGCAAGCTCGATGAAGTGGCCGGTAAAGACAATTACACGGCCTCGACCGCGGGCTACAAAGCCCCCAACTACGGCTACGATGGCCTGAAGTACGTGAAGGCTGTGGATACCTTCGACCGCAGCAAGCAGCCTGCCGCCGGCGCCAACCCGGTGGTGAAAGTGCCCGCCATTTGGCAGGATAAGTTTGCTAACGGCTTGCAGCTCATCGGGACTAAGAATACAGAAATTCCGACGGCTACTATGCAGCTCACCATCCGGGGTGGGCACCGGCTCGAGCAGGCAATGCCCGGCAAAGCCGGCATCGCGGCCCTCACGGCCCAAATGCTGAATGAAGGGTCGGAGAAGTACACGAGCGAAGAATTTGCCGCCGCGCTCGACCGCCTAGGTAGCGCTATCCAAGTGTTTAGCGGCGCTGATAACACGACGGTGTACGTGCAGACGCTCACCAAAAACATGCCCGCCACCATGGCGCTGCTCGAGCAGCGTCTGCTGCACCCGCGCTTCGACGCGGCCGACTTCGACCGCGTGAAAAAGCAAACCCTGCAAGGCATTGCCAACCAGGTGACGCAACCGGTAGTAATTGCCAACAACGCCTACTCGAAGCTGCTTTATGGTCAGAATGACATTATGGGCGTGCCTAGCAATGGCACTACGGCCAGCGTAACGAGCATCACGCTCGACGACGTGAAGCAGTTTTACCAGCAGTACTACGCGCCCAACGTGAGCTACCTTACCATTGTAGGCGACCTCGACCAAGCTGCTGCCGAGCAGCCATTGGCCTTCCTGAAGGCGTGGCCGCAGAAAAACGTGACCCTGCCCACCGCCCCGGTAGCCCAAGCGCAGCCCGACAAGACCAAGATTTACTTCATCAATAAGGACGGCGCGGCGCAGTCCGAAATTCGGGTGGGCTATCTCACGGCTCTGCCCTACGATGCCACCGGCGACTACTACCGCGCTTATCTGAGCAACTACCTCCTAGGTGGCGCCTTCAACTCGCGCATCAACCTAAACCTGCGCGAAGACAAAGGTTACACCTACGGCGCCAACTCGGGCTACCGCAGCACACGCTTTGCTGGGCCGTTTACGGCCCAAGCCGGCGTGCGCGCCGATGCCACGGCCGCCTCGGTGAAGGAGTTTATGAAGGAAATCAACAACTACCGCACCGGCATTTCGGATGAGGAGTTGGCCTTCCTGCAAAGCTCGGTGGGCCAGAGCGACGCCCTGCGCTACGAAACCGGCCAGCAGAAAGCCGGCTTCCTGTCGCGCCTCGTGGAGTATGACCTCAAGCCCGACTACGTGACGCAGCAGGCCGACATCCTCAAAAACCTGAAGAAGGAGGACGTGACGGCTTCGGTGCAGAAATACCTGCCCGGCGACAAGATGTACATCGTGGTAGTGGGCGACCGCGCCAAGGCGTTCCCCGGCCTCTCGGAACTCGGCTACGATGTAGTAGAGCTGGACGTGAACGGACAGCCTGTAGCCTCGGCGGCGCCTGCCGCGCCTGCTGCCGCGCCCTCGACCGACATGCCCGATGGCAAAACCAAGACGGAAGAAAACGGCCGTAAGGTTAAAACCAAAAAGAAGAGCGCCTAGGTACCTCGCTTCTTCAAGTGGTTTCTTAAAGAGCCCGTCGCTACCCGCGGCGGGCTCTTTTAATTAGCAGCTAAGCGTTGGTGAATGAACCCTTGAGTGTGATGGGCGCCGGCCCTAGGTAGACTCACAGAGTTCATCGCGGCTAAGCGCAAGGTGCCATTCTGGCCGGGTTAGCGACCTAGGGCGCAGTGGCTGGCTTTTTGAGGAAAGGTCCGTTAGCAACAACTTGGCTGCGCGAAGCTTGGGAAGTGTATCAAAAATGGGCTCTGGATGAATCAGAGTCGTTATCTTACAACCTAGGCGCTAACTTCGCGGAGCAATTCCTATTTTCTCGTGGCATCGTCCCAGCAACACGCGCAACTCGACCGCTTAGAGCGGCAGGTAACCACCTTAGTGGCTGCCTATCAGCAGGTGCGCGAAGAACTGGCGGATGCCCGCACCACCATCGAGCATTTGCGCGCCGATGGCCGCGAGCGCGAAAAGCAGTTGCGAGAGTACCAAAACCAAGAAAATATTGTTAAACTTGTCCAGACTATAGCCGGCGGGGAACCCACCCAGGCCAACGAGCTGAAACAACGCCTCAACGAATACATCCGCGAAATAGATAAGTGCCTTGCCTATTTGAGGGAATAACCTGCCTTCACCTATTTGAACTGTCTACTACCTTCCTATGAACGACTTAGCTATCAAAATTCGCATCGCTGACCGTGATTACCCCATGCGGGTAGCCGTGGCCGACGAAGAGCGGCTGCGCCTAGCCGGCCGGCAGCTCAGCGAACAGCTGCGCGAGTATCGGGAAAAGTATGGCATTCAGGACAAACAAGACTTGCTGGCGATGGTAGCCCTCGCCACCATGGCTGATTCTTTGAAAGTTAGCAAAGAAAAGGATGGAACCGATGCAGCCCTCACCGAGCGCCTGACGCGCCTCGATGAACTGCTTTCTGGCGTGGTGCTGGCTGCCTAGGGGCGGCCGGATAGCACCCGTATTTCGTTGGCCCGGCCGGGCCAGCTGGGGCAAGCGGCCCCGCTAGTCCTGGCCTGGTAACTTGCGCATGGCTATGGTCTTGAAACACCTCACTTCCATAACTCCATGTCATCCATCCTATTATATTGCGTGCTGACGGCCGTCATTGCCTTAATTGGCGGACTGGTCATCGGCCGCCAACTGGCCGGCAAAGCCCGCCAGGACCACGAGGGCGAGGCGCAAGCCAAAGCCCGTCAGATTTTAGAAGAGGCCGAAAACCAGGCCACCCGCACCCGCGACGAGCGCATTCAGCAGTCGAAGGATAAGTTTCGCAATCTCAAGAACGAGTACGAGCAGGAGCAGAAGCGCGTGCGCCGCGAGTTTGAAGCCGAAAGCCAGCGCTTAAAAACCGCCTTAGAGCAGGAGCTGACCGAGCGCCGCCAAGGTGTGCTAGCTCAGGAGCAAAGCATCAAGCACCTCACCGACACGACCCAAAAGCAGCTCGAAGTGCTCCAGCACAAGGAAAAGGAGCTCGAAATCACCCGCGAGAAGGTGCAGGCCGATGCCGAGCACCAGCGTACCCGCTTTGAGCAGCAGGAAGAAAAGCGGCAGGCCAAGCACGAAGTCGCCGTGGCCGAGCTACAAGCCAAGCAGCAGGAGGCCGAAACGATTGTGCACGAGATGCAGAGCCAACTCGAAAAAGTAGCCGGCCTCACCGCTGCCGAAGCTCGCGAACAGTTGGTTGAAAGCCTGAAAAACGAGGCGCAGCTACAAGCCTCGTCTTACATCAAGGACACGGTAGCGCAGGCCAAGCTCACGGCTACTAAGGATGCCAAGAAAGTGGTGCTGGAAACCATTCAGCGCACCGCTTCGGAGCACGCCATTGAGAACTGCGTATCGGTGTTCAACATCGAGAGCGACGATGTAAAAGGCAAAATAATCGGCCGCGAGGGCCGCAACATTCGAGCGTTAGAAGCTGCTACGGGCGTCGAGGTTATCGTAGACGACACGCCGGAGGCCATCATCATCTCGGGCTTCGACCCGGTGCGCCGCGAAATTGCCCGCCTCTCGCTGCATTTGCTCGTGAAAGACGGCCGCATTCACCCCGCCCGCGTGGAGGAAATCGTAGCCAAAACGACCAAGAAAATCGAGGAGGAAATCATCGAGATTGGCGAGCGCACCGTAATCGACCTAGGGATTCATGGTCTACACCCCGAGCTAATTCGGATGGTGGGCCGCATGCGCTTCCGCTCGAGCTACGGCCAAAATTTGCTGCAGCACAGCCGCGAAGTAGCTAACCTTTGCGCCACAATGGCTGCCGAGCTGGGCCTGAATGTGAAGCACGCCCGCCGCGCTGGCCTGCTCCACGACATCGGCAAAGTGAGCACCGAGGAGCCCGAACTGCCGCACGCCATCCTAGGAATGGAAATGGCTAAGAAATACAAGGAGCACCCCGATGTGGTGAATGCCATCGGCGCTCACCACGACGAGATGGAAATGACGGCCCTGATTTCGCCCATCATTCAGGCTTGCGATGCTATCTCGGGTTCGCGCCCCGGCGCCCGCCGCGAAATGATGGAGAGCTACATCAAGCGCCTCAAACAGCTAGAAGAAACAGCTGGTGCCTTCAAGGGCGTCAACCAGACCTACGCCATTCAGGCCGGCCGCGAGCTACGTGTAATCGTGGATGCTGAAAACGTGAGCGATGAACGCGCAGGTGAGCTCAGCTTCGAAATTTCGCAGAAAATCGAGAAAGAGATGCAGTACCCCGGTCAGATTAAAGTGACCGTAATTCGAGAAATGCGCTCGGTAGCTTACGCGAAGTAAGTAGCAGCTCATGATGAAAAAGCCCTTGTAGCTAAGCAGCTACAAGGGCTTTTTGCTAAAATATTCTTCTTTAAATAACTGTCATGCTACGCTTGCGAAGTATCTAGCAAGGATTACATAGAGTAGTAACCTAGGAAGATACTTTGCAAGCGCAGCATGACAGCGGCCCAGTACGACTATGCATAAACTTTATTTTATTGGTACACTGTTGGCCGTTGGAGCGTTGCTTACGGCGTGTGCTACTGGGCCTTATGCGGCTACCAACAAAGTGTATAAGCGCCAGGCCCGCGACTTAGCCAAGCAGCTGCGTGCCCAGCCCACGCTCTTGGCCGATAGCTTGCCGCCCGCGCCCTACTGGGCTGGTACCGTCAATTTTAATCTGCGCAAGCCCAACTACGTCATTATTCACCACACGGCGCAGCGTAGTACTGAGCAGACCCTTAAGACTTTCACGCTGACCAAGACGCAGGTAAGTGCCCACTACGTAATTGGGCGCGATGGCCAGACCTTTCACATGCTCAATGATTACTTGCGGGCATGGCACGGCGGAGCCGCATGTTGGGGCAACGTGACAGATATTAATTCGGTATCAATCGGTATCGAGCTAGACAACGATGGTACTGAGCCGTTTGAGGAAGCACAGCTTGTGAGTCTGCTTCGGGTCCTAGGTAGCCTGAAACGCACCTATAATATCCCGGCCGCCAACTTTATCGGGCACGGCGACATCGCGCCTACGCGCAAAAGCGACCCTAGCGCCTTATTTCCCTGGCAGCGGTTGGCCGCACGTGGCTTTGGGCTTTGGTACGATGCACCCGTACTCAGCGACACTACCGCCGCCCCCTTCGCTACCGATTCCTTAGGGTTGGCGCTGCCGGGTATTACGCCGCGCGAGGCGCTGCGCATCATTGGCTACGATACGCAGGATATGCCCGCCGCCATCCGGGCCTTTAAGCGGCATTTTGTACCCGACGATACTAGCGATGAGCTGACCGAACGCGACCGCCGCATATTATTTAATCTTTACCGTAAATGGCTATAATGCAGCGGCCTGTTTGGCCAGCCTAGGTACCTAGGCTGGCCAAACAGGCCGCTGTGCGGGGCAGGCTTACTGTGCGCCTTTCAGCTTGTCTTCGCCGCCGTAGGGGGCGCCGGCCGTGATGTCGCCGCGTAGGCCGCCAGTGCTTTGGCCAGGGCCGAAGCCGGGCTGCGCCGCCGTGGTATCGTTTTCTATCTCCGGTACCAGCGGTGCGTCGGGGGCCATGGGGGCGTTGGTGAGCGCATCGGTGGGCACGGCCGCAGCGTCGGTGCCGCCGTTTGCCTGGTCGCCGGTTATTTCGGCTACTTTGGCTACGTAACGGCGTTTGGCCTCTTCTTCGGGCACTCCTTTGTACTTGTCCCACGATTCCCACTGGGCCTGCGACAGGCCAGCGGGACCGTTAGCTTGGTCGGCCTCGTCGGCATCAACTTCGCCAGATTTCATATTTACGTCGCCCTCAGTAGCTTGCTTGTACAAGCCGTAAAGCTCGGTCATGTGCTTGGCAGCCGTAGCGTCGGGCAAAGTGTTTACTTGCTGCACGGCAGCGTCAAATTGCTGTTGTAACTCCATGGGGTGGGGGAGGGGCTAATCGAACCACGCCGGCAAATGGCCGGCCACTAGCAGTACTACGTCGGCGGGCTGGGGGTTGCGCGCTACGCCAAATCCGGCTTTTCTAGTAGTAGCGGGCGGCTAAGTCGGGCCTCCGTGTATCTTTGCTTACAAGCTATGTGTGGAATAACCGGCGCTTACGCCTTCTCCGATTTGGGCCGCTCGGCCCTAACCCGCCTGCAAGCCGCCACCGACGCCATTGAGCGCCGCGGGCCCGATTCGCAGGGGCATTTTGTCTACGACCAGTGCGGACTAGGCTTTCGGCGCCTGGCCATTCTCGACCTGTCGGCCGATGGCAACCAGCCCATGACCGACGAATCGGGCCGCTATACCATTGTCTTCAATGGCGAAATCTTCAACTATCGCGAGCTGCGCGAAAAGCTGCTCAAGAAAGGCTACCGGTTTCATTCGCAGACGGATACGGAGGTTATTCTTAATCTATATATCAGCGAAGGGCGCGGCTTCATCAAGAAGCTAAATGGCTTTTTTGGCTTCGCTATCTACGATAAAGAAGAGAACTCGCTGCTCATTGCCCGCGACCGCTACGGCGTGAAGCCCATGCACGTGTACCGCGATGAAGACCGCCTGCTATTTGGCTCCGAGCTAAAGTCGCTGCTGGCCCTAGGGGTACCGCGCAAGCTCGATTACGTTGCCCTGAGCCAGTATTTACAGCTCAACTATATTCCGGGGCCGGCCACTATTTTCAAGGGCGTAAAAAAGCTGCTACCTGGCCATTACCTTTTCATCAAAGGGGATAAGGTGGTGCGCAAGCGCTGGTATAAAATACCTTACGACCCCAAGAAGGTCGCCAAAAACAAGCTCACCTACGAGGAGCAGCAAAAGAAGCTGGTGACCTTGATGGACGAAGCTGTAGAGCGCCGCCTCGTGGCCGATGTACCCCTAGGTGCCTTCCTGAGTGGTGGTATCGACTCGAGCGTAGTAACGGCACTGGCCGCCCGCCACACGCCGCACCTCAACACGTTTAGCATCGGTTTCCGCGACGAGCCTTTCTTCGACGAAACCAAATACGCCAACTTGGTGGCGAAAATGCACAACACCAACCATACGGTGTTTTCGCTGAGCAACAATGACTTGTATGAGCACCTGTTTCAGATGCTCGACTATTTCGATGAGCCGTTTGCCGACTCGTCGGCCCTAGCCGTGCATGTGCTAAGTCAGCGCACGCGCCAGCATGTAACGGTAGCCCTGAGCGGCGACGGCGCCGACGAAATTTTTGGGGGCTACAATAAGCACATGGGCGACTTCCGGGTGCGGCAGGGCGGCTTCAAAGCCGAGGCCGTGACCGGCCTGAACCTGCTGTGGGACATTCTGCCCAAGTCGCGCAACTCGTATTTTGGTAATAAAATTCGCCAGTTTCAACGCTTCTCGCGCGGTATGCTCAGCGGACCCAAAGACCGGTACTGGGACTGGGCCAGCTTTGCGTCTGAGAAGGAAGCCCATAGCCTACTTAGCCCCGCCAGCCGCAGCAAAGTAGGTAAAAAGCTGGCCGCCAAGCGCCGCAAGGATATTCTGGAGCACATCCACGCCGATGGTGACCTCAACGAGGTGCTGCTCACCGATACACTGCTGGTGCTACCCTACGACATGCTCACCAAGGTCGACCTGATGAGTATGGCTAACTCGTTGGAAGTGCGCACGCCGTTCTTAGATTATAAGGTAGTTGACTTTGCTTTTTCCTTGCCTGTGAGCAGCAAAGTCGATGGTACGATGAAGAAAAAAATCGTGCAGGATGCCTTCCGGCCAATGCTGCCGCCCGAACTCTACGACCGCCCCAAGCACGGCTTTGAAGTGCCATTGCTGAAGTGGATGCGCGGCGAGCTACGCCCCCTCATAGAGCAAGACCTGCTGGCCGACGACTACGTGGCTAGCCAAGGCATCTTCGACGTAGCGGGCGTACAGCAACTCAAGAAACAGCTTTTTTCCAATAACCCCGGCGATGCACACGCGCGCATTTGGGCGCTGCTTGTATTCCAATACTGGTGGAAGAAGTATATGGCCTAGGCTATAATTGGTAGTGGCAAGATTTAAATTGGCTATCTAAATCGATTGGATAGCTAACTTTGAATTGTTTGTATCGCTTGCAAACTGAGCTAAATCTTGACTAAACACCTGACTTTCACATGAAAATAGCAGTAGTAGGTACCGGCTACGTTGGGTTGGTAACGGGTACGTGCTTTGCCGAAGTAGGCATTGACGTTACTTGTATTGACATTGACCAGAAGAAAATAGACAACCTGCACAACGGTATCCTGCCCATTTACGAGCCGGGCCTAGAGGAAATGGTGGCCCGCAACGTGAAGTCGGGTCGCTTGCATTTTTCTACGTCGCTGGCAGAAAGCATTAAAGGGGCCGATGTGGCATTTATCGCGGTAGGTACCCCTCCCGGCGAAGACGGCTCGGCTGACTTGAAATATGTGCTGGCTGTGGCCAGGGGCATTGGGGAAAATATAGACGGCTACTGCGTAGTCGTGACCAAAAGCACCGTGCCCGTAGGTACCGCCGCTAAAGTGCGGGCCGAAGTAGAAAGCGCCCTAGGTAAGCGGGGCGCCGATGTAGAGTTTGACGTAGCTTCCAACCCAGAGTTCTTAAAAGAAGGAGCCGCCATTGACGACTTCCTCAAGCCAGACCGGATTGTAGTAGGCATTAGCTCCGAGCGTGCCGAGGAGGTAATGCGCCGCCTCTATAAGCCCTTCCTGCTCAACGGCCACCCGATTATCTTCATGGATATTCCGTCGGCTGAGATGACCAAGTACGCCGCCAACTCGATGCTGGCTACTAAAATCTCGTTCATGAACGACATCGCCAACCTGTGCGAAATCATGGGTGCCGACGTAAATAAAGTGCGCCAGGGCATCGGCTCCGATGCTCGCATTGGCACCAAGTTCATTTATCCCGGCATTGGCTACGGGGGCTCGTGCTTTCCGAAAGATGTGAAGGCGCTGATAAAAACGGCGCAGGAAAACGGCTACCAGATGCAGGTGCTGCAAGCCGTGGAAGGCGTGAACGAAGCCCAGAAAGAGGTGCTGTTCAGCAAGGTAAAGAAGCACTTTGGGGGCAACTTGCAGGGTAAGAAATTTGCCATTTGGGGCTTGTCCTTCAAGCCGAAGACCGATGACATGCGTGAAGCTCCTTCGCTCGTTATCATCGAGAAGCTATTGGCTGAAGGCGCCACGGTGTCGGCTTACGACCCGGTGGCCGTGAGCGAAGCCAAGCATACCCTAGGCGATACTATTACCTACGCCAAAGACCAGTTTGAGGCGTTGGTAGATGCTGATGCCCTGCTGGTAGTAACCGAGTGGCCCGAGTTCCGCTCGCCCTCTTTCGAGGTGGTGGGCCGCCTGCTCAAGCAGAAGGTTATCTTCGACGGCCGCAATATTTATGATGCGGCCGAACTGAAAGAAATAGGCTTTGCCTACCACTGCATCGGGGTGAAAACCGACCACAAAGAGCCGGTCGCCTAGGTTAAGCTGGTAGCTAATAGCTGCTGGCTGTTAGCTGTTTGTTCTTGTTTAATTTGTTTTCAAAAAGCTACTAGCTAGCAGCTAGTAGTTAATAGCTCCAAAAAATGGCTGAAGAAAAAAAGCGCGTGCTTATCACCGGCGGAGCCGGATTTTTGGGTTCGCACCTCTGCGACCGATTCTTGGCCGAGGGCTACCACGTCATTGCCATGGATAACCTCGTGACGGGCAACCTTGCCAACATCGAGCACTTGTTCAAGCGCGAGGACTTTGAGTTTCACCACCACGACGTCAGCAAGTTTGTGTTCGTGCCCGGCAAGCTCGACTATATCCTGCACTTTGCCTCGCCCGCGTCGCCTATCGACTATCTCAAGATTCCGATTCAGACGCTGAAGGTGGGCTCCCTAGGTACCCACAACCTACTAGGCCTGGCTCGCGTAAAAGGTGCCCGCATGCTGATTGCCAGCACCTCCGAGGTATACGGCGACCCTGAAGTGCACCCGCAGGTAGAGGAATATTGGGGTAACGTAAACCCCGTGGGCCCGCGTGGCTGCTACGACGAAGCCAAACGCTTCCAAGAGGCCATCACGATGGCTTACCACAACCACCACGGCCTCGAAACGCGCATCATCCGCATTTTCAATACCTACGGCCCGCGCATGCGCTTGGACGATGGCCGCGTACTACCGGCCTTCCTCTCGCAGGCGCTGAAAGGTGAAAACCTGACGGTATTCGGTGATGGCTCGCAAACGCGCTCGTTCTGCTATGTTGATGACCTAGTAGATGGCATCTATCGCCTATTGCTGAGCGATTACCATCTGCCCGTGAACATCGGCAATCCCGCTGAGCTTACCATAAAGGAATTTGGCGAAGAAATTGCCAAGCTAACGGGCGTAGAGTTCAAGCCCACCTACCAGGCCCTGCCCGAAAACGACCCCATGAAGCGCCGGCCCGACATCACTAAGGCCAAGGAAATCTTAGGGTGGGAACCCAAAATAGACCGCGCTGAAGGCTTAAAGCGCACCCTAGAGTACTTCAAAGAGCATGTAAAGTAGCGCACACTGTTAACCAATGAAAACAGCCTGCTACCCGAATATTTCGGGAGCAGGCTGTTTTCGTTAAAGAGATTAAGCACATGTGTATAATGAGTTTCGCCGCTACAGACGTAGAGAGCACACGCACCCTTATTAGTTATTAATTGGTTAGTTGATAAAGGCTATTTAAAGCTTTTTCGAGGTCAATAAGCCTACTATTAGTGCAATAAGCGCAAATTATGTAGAAAGCCAAAAGTCCGTTGGCAAGTACTCGCTTTTATGAAAAGGACTGTTATCTCGTACGCAGCAGCCTATAATGATGATTAAAGTCTACATTTGCATTTAATTCTACGTACATTAAAGTCGGCCTCTATATTGAAAATATGCCAAAGATTTCTATTATCGTTCCCTGCTACTACAATGAGGATAACATTCCTGTTACGGTGCCAGGACTTATTGAAAATGAAGTTAATTTCCCACCTGAAGTAACGTTCGAGTACGTTTTCGTAGACGATGGCTCAGGTGATGGAACTTTAGCCGCCCTCCGCCGAGCGCAGGCACAGTATCCTGACCGGGTACGGATAGTAGAACTGGTGGCCAATGTGGGTTCTTACAACGCCATCGTGGCCGGTATGGCCCATGCTACCGGTGACTGCATGGCTATTATCACTGCCGACATGCAGGACCCACCTGAGTTGATGGTGCAGATGTATGACTACTGGAAAAAAGGCTTTAAGCTAGTCATTGGTAATCGGCAAGACCGCGAAGAAACTGGGCTGGGTCAAGTATTTGCCCGCACGTTTCATTGGCTGATGAAACATCTAGCGCTGAAAAACATCCCCGATGGTGGATTTGACTTCGTGTTTTTCGACCGGCAGGTTTGCGACGAGGTAGTGCGAATGCAGGAGCGTAACAGTAACCTGTTCTACCTTATGATTTGGCTAGGCTATGCCTACGTCAATATTCCTTATGTGCGCCGCAAGCGCGAAATCGGTAAGTCTCGTTGGACGCTGCAAAAGAAAATTAAGCTGCTTATCGATTCGCTGCTTTCATTTTCCTATTTCCCCATTAGGGCCATCTCAGTATTGGGGCTGGGGTTGGGAGGCGTGGCAATGCTTTATGGTCTTTATATAATTGTGCTTAAGTTTTTTAGTGAAGGTGAGCCAGAGGGTTGGACGACGCTAATGGTGGTTATTCTGTTTGTGGCTGCCTTTCAAATGATTGCGTTAGGGGTAATTGGTGAGTACGTGTGGCGAGGACTCGATGCCGCCCGTAACCGGCCTTTGTACGTGGTAAAGCAGGTATACGAAACTCCTGTACAATATAATTCGAAGGCTATTCTGCCTTTATAGAGATGGCCTATTTGCTTGACTTGCTGGTCTTATTCTTAGGTGGGTTAATAGTATTTTATGGGGTAGGTGCAATGCTGCTACGGCTGGTAGGCTGGCATGCTGAGGAGCCATTCTTTACTATCTTTCTTCGCTTACTTACCGGCGTGGTGGTAATTACTACTGCGTATGGCGCATGGCGTACGGGTGGGGTAACCATCCTGCTACCAGTGCCGCTACTACTGGGTATAACAGTGAAAGCGTTGCGGCCGACACAAAGCCAAGCCGTAATCGCCGAACCAAATGATTTTCGCTTCACCCTATTGTTGGCATTAGGTATCGGCCTAGCTGCATTTGCTACTCAATACGGGCTAGTATATGAGCCGGGTGCAGCCCATCTGCAAACGCCTTTTCAGGACTATGTATATTATAGCCGGCTGACGCTGATGTTAAATAAGGTAGGGCTGGAAACCAACTCCTTAGAAGTTGTTTTTCCGCAATTCCAGACGGAGCAGCCTTACCACTACTTAGAGCTATGGCTCAATGCGCTGCTTGTCCGAGTTACGGGACTACCCTCAGTTTGGGTGTTTTTTGTGAGCGCGTCTTCAGTGCTGATTTCTATTATAGGAGTGGGGTTTACTGCTATCTATTCCTATTGCGGAATACGAAAATTTTGGGCCGCGCTATTGGGCTTGCTTACTCTCACTGTGGTGGGCACAGTTTGGCCTTTTCTAATAGCGCGCTATAATATGGTGGTTAACGGTTCGCTGTTGGCACACGTACCCCTACAATTGCATCCCAAACTAGCCCCTGTTTACCTAGCTGTGCTGCTGACGGTGCTATCGCTACTACGGCAGCGCTGGCTAGCGGCCGCAGCTGCGGCCGCTATATTACCCCTGCTATTTGTAGCAACAGCACCGGCGGCGATGGCCGGAGTAACCGGACTTTTAGGGTATTTAGCTATGAGCCGCCAGCTATCTTGGCGCCGTACTTTATGGCTGGCCGCTCCAATAGCAGGTGCTTTAGTCTACCTAGGCCTGTTTTATGCCCTGCAGCCACCAGCCTATCAGTTTGCGAATTCTGGACAATCTTCGGCCTTTGCAGCAGTGGTTCCAACGCCAGGCGAAGCAAAAACACTGTTGAACATTGCGATTGGGGTAGGAATTAACTATAGTATCTATTACGCAGCTTACGCAGCTTTACTAGCAATACTCTGGTTTCTGCCGCGTAATTCGCCCCGTCTGCAACAGTCTGACCGGCCCTTACTCGCCTGGGGTGCAGCTATGCTGCTGGGCGCAATAGTAATGCGCACGCTAGGCCATCATTTTCTCGATGGCTTTCAGTTTTTTTCTAATCCGATTGTGCCTTTGAGCGCTGCGATGATTGCCGTGCTATTGGGTCGCGCCCTGTATGGAACTTCGGCCGGGCGGCACGGGCTGGTCGCCGTAGTGATAGTTGGACTACTATTTATGACTATTTCTGGTGATATAACGGATAATACGCGTTATTCTGCGCAGTTTTTAGAGCAGGTCGGACCAGTGTTGCGGGCGCTACCCAATCGGGGAGGCTACTTACTCGGCGATGCTGACTATAAAAATGCCTATATGACTTCTTCGGATTCTTATACGGCTGGCACTTACGTCTCCAACTTCAAGAACGACTATCTGCTAATTTCTCTTTCGGCCCTAGTGCCCGACAACTTTCAAACCGACTCGCGCTTTGCGCGAGACTCAGCACAGGCTGAACTTATCCGGCGCCGTGCTACACTAGTAAGGTTAGCCAAGTTAAGCAGCCAAGCCGGCCACGCTATCCCTGCCGATAGCGCGGAGCTTGCTTTAGTCCAGCGGGCCGGCCTAGCATTCATTTGTGCCTCGCCGCGAGCAGTGTTGCCTACTGCGTTGCGTCCGTTGGTGCATGCCCGCTATCGCGATGCTCGCTCGGGAGAGGTATTATACGTACTACAGCCTACGTCGCCTAGGTCTCCGCTACCATCTCTTTAACGCGGTTCCCGATAGTGGAACCTTATCTTTGCAGGCTATTACTAGGTTTGTATTAAGTAATATGGACATTGGTAAAAGGAGCCTTACACTATAGGGTAGAAACCTAATATTTGCTCCTTGTAATTCAATAAATTTTCTAATTCATCTACTATTCTGAATTTTATGGCCATTCCGTTTTTATCTTTTTCGCCTCAGCACGACCCCATTCGCACTGAGGTGCTCGCCGCTATCGCGGGGGTATACGATAAGCAATGGTATGTGCTGGGTGAGCAGGTCAAAGCGTTTGAGCAGGAATACAGTGCCTTCAACCAAGTCGGGCACACGATAGGGGTCGCCAATGGCCTGGATGCGCTACACCTGGCGTTGCTGGCACTGGATGTGCAGGCGGGCGACGAAGTGCTGGTACCCAGCAACACGTACATCGCCACTTGGCTGGCCGTTTCGTTTGTGGGCGCTGTGCCGGTACCTGTTGAGCCCAACCCAGCCACCTATAACCTGGACCCGGCCCTACTGGAGGCGGCAATTACGCCCCGTACCAAGGGCATCATGCCGGTACACCTTTACGGCCAGGCCTGCGAGATGGGTCCAATCATAGAAGTGGCCCAGCGTCACGGCCTGTGGGTAGTAGAAGACAACGCGCAAGCGCAGGGTGCGACCTGGCAGGGGCAGCTCACCGGTAGCTTTGGACAGGTAAACGCTACGAGCTTTTACCCAGGCAAAAACTTGGGGGCGCTGGGGGATGCTGGGGCGGTGACCAGCAACGATGAAGAACTGGCGCGCAAAGTGCATACCCTGCGCAATTACGGCTCGCAGCAGAAATACTATAATGAGGTGATAGGCTACAACTCGCGCCTAGACGAGTTGCAGGCAGCGGTGCTGCGGGTGAAGCTACCGCACCTAAACGCGTGGACGCAACAGCGCCAGCAGGTAGCAGCGCGTTACGACGAACTGCTGGCAGGGGTAGGCGACTTGGTACTGCCCACTGTGGCAGTCGGTGCTTCGCACGTGTACCATTTATACGTGGTGCGTACCGCGCGGCGTGAGGCACTGCAGCAGCACCTCGCGCAGGCGGGTATCGGCACGCTGATTCACTATCCCGTGCCCCCACACCGCCAGCAGGCCTATGCCCACCTGCAGTTGCCAGCCGGAGCGTTTCCAATTGCGGAGGAGCTGGCCGCTACCTGCCTGAGTCTGCCCATGTGGCCCGGCATGACTGAGGAGCACCTTACCGCTGTCGTAGAGGCTATCAAGACTTTTTTTTAAATCATTATTGAGAATAATAAAGCAGTATAATCATATGCAGAATCCTTATCAACTAGAGTTTCCTAAATTAGGTCAGTCTAATATTGGCTATATTTCAGTAACGGAGCATACTAAGCATGTGCCTTTTGAAGTGCAGCGTATTTTTTGGACCTATTATACCCCCGAAAGTATTGTGCGCGGTCGGCACGCTCACCATCGGACGGAACAGGTGCTTGTTGCCGTGGCTGGACGCATTATTGTGACCACGGAACTGGCCGACGGCACTATTCAGACCTTTCGGCTTGAGGACCCACATGTAGGCGTATATATACCGCCTCATGCCTGGCATACCATGCAGTACTCGCATTCGGCCGTGCAGTTGGTGTTAGCTTCTTCTCCTTACGATGAGGCGGATTATATCCGAAGCTATGACGATTTTAAGCAAATATGGCAGCATCGGTAGAGGCGCGAGCTAGTTGGATAGCTCAACGGGCTGAGCGCTTGCAGTGGTATGCACCCACTAGCTTTCTGCGGCAACTGCCTGTCGAGGCGCAGCAATTAGGACATGGCACTGGTGCTGCTGCCCGCTTTGGCAAGCACCCACACGAAGAAATAGTGCCAATGGCAGGTACTGATGGGCAGTGGCTACTTCAATTGCTGCCTTGGGATACCGAATTTTTTGGCACTGCTACCTACCGGCTATTTACAGGGTTGTTTCCGGCAGCCGCCGCTCCTGGCTACCTTGCCCAGGCGGCGGCTGCGCTGCGAGCCGAGCTGGCGCAGCGCGGGCCGTTTTATGCTTTTGGGGTGATACCCGCCGAGGATACCGCGCTGCTACAAGCCCTCACGGGTGGTGGTTGGCAACTGGTAGAAACTCGGCTTAACTTCTACCGCCCTACAAGCGAGCCCTTGCTGCTGCCCCCAACTCAGGTGCGGCTGGCAGAGCGGGCTGAAGCTGCTCATATTGGGCAGGTGTCGGCCGCGGCCCGCAATGAGTTTGACCGTTTTCACGCCGACCCCTGGTTTGGGCCAGAGCGGGCGGCCGCTATGCTAGCCCGCTATGCCGAAGCAGCCGTAGCAGGCAGCTATGCCGATGCCGTGCTGGTGCCCAATGAGCCGGGCCTACCCGTTGATTCGTTTCTGGCAATTGGCGATACGCCGGCCGACCCAGCTCAGCCAGGTAGTGGCTCGTCGCGGGTGCTGCTCACGGCTGTTGGACCTCAAAACCGGGGTTGGCACATCAAGCTGGTGGCTGAAACCGTGCGACGAGCCGCCACTCTGGAGCTGCCTCAAGTGCTGATGACTACGCAGGTCACCAACCGGGCAGTGTTTCGCACCTGCGAAAAGCTAGGATTTCGGCTAGGAAGCACTACGCACGTACTGGCTTGCCACGGCGGGTAGAGTACTCGCTGTTAAGTTACCCTTTTTGGAAAATCGAATTATTACTAATTAACCGGCCCGGCGTTTTTATGGGCTGCACGACCTTAGTTAGATTATACAAGTAGTATTATGGCTAATAATAACTTGCCACTAGTCAGCATCGGTGTCGCATCGTATAATAATTCGGCATATATAGTTGAAACGCTTGATAGTATCCGACTGCAGACTTATTCCAACTGGGAATTAATAGTGGTTGATGATGCCTCGACCGATAATTCGATTACCCTGATTTCGAATTGGTTTAAGGCTCATCCTGAAGTAAACGGCTGCTTGTTGGTAAATGACCATAATAGAGGTATATGCCATACTTTTAATCGTTTTCTAACCCAGGCTCGCGGCCAGTACATTTCCATTATTGGGTCCGATGATTTGTTTTTGCCAAGCAAGCTTACCACTCAAGTTGCGCTGCTAGAAGCAGCCCCCGCCACCGTAGGCGTAGTCTTTAGCGACCTGAGTAAGATTGATGCTGCTGGCAATGTCATTATACCATCGGTATACGATACAGGCCAGATTAGACCATTCTCGGGCAATGTATGGCTGGAGATGCTTAATACCAATTTTCTAGGGGCGATGACTGTGCTCATTCGCCGCAGGTGCATTGACCAAATTGGTTTGTTCGATGAGAACCTAGCTTATGAAGATTGGGATATGTGGCTGCGTATCTCCCGCGAATTTGACTTCCTGTACCAGCCTGAAATTACTTGCCACTACCGTGTACACGGTAATTCAGTGTTGCACCGCCGCCGGGCGACTATTATCGACAGCAGCCTTCGCCTGCTGCAAAAACACTTAGGCGTGAGCCCGGCTGGCGACACCATTATTGCCCGGCACCTGCGGGAATTCTCGGAACAGCTATACCTACTGGGTAGCCCCGAGAGTGTGTACTGGCTGGACCGTAGCTGGCAGCAGAACCGACACTGGCGGGGGTGGGCTATCCTGACGGCCGCGCGCCTGGGCATCTCGCCTGCCTTGGTAACCAAGGCATTTGGCGGGTTGAAAAAACTGACCGGCCGCGCCTAAGCTAGCGCGGCGTACTAGCTTTTGCGTAATCTATGCCTACTATTCGGGGAGTTCGCTTTCGGCTGTCCACCGCCCTGCACCAGGTGGCCAACAAACTATTTGTGCCGCTGGGTGGCGGCTCTATCCGTGACATTGGCCAGGAGCAGCTAGGTCCCCAGGCCAAGCGGGCACTCATCGTGTACGTGCTGCACGTGATACCCTACTATGTGGCTGGCAAGCTCGAAAGCGCGCCCATGCTCAATGAGCACTCTATGTATTGGGAAACCGCTGAGATGGTGCGCCAGCTCAACGAGCGGGGTTATGTAGTAGATTTCTATGATGTGCATTGCCCAGAGTCGATAGCTTGGGCGCGCTACGAAGTAGCGTTTGTGCAGAGCGACCGGCTAGCCGAGTGCCCACCAAAGCTGCCCGTGAAGAAAGTATTCTACTGTACCGAAAACTACTGGGCTTTCCAAAATATAGCCGAGCTAAACCGCATGCGGGCATTCCATCAGCGCACAGGCATTTGGGTACGGCCCGAGCGGCAGACGCGGGTGAGCTTCTCCGACGAGCATGCCGACCATATAACCCTGCTAGGCACTCCGTTTCAGCAGAGGCTATATAATACCCGGCCCGAACGGCACTACCTAGATATTTCGGTAGCCGCCGTGCCGGTGCATGTGCCCAAGAATATAGCGGTGGCCCGTGCCAACTACCTGTGGTTGGGCAGTGGGGGAGCGGTGCTCAAGGGCCTAGATTTAGCGGTAGAGGCCTTTTTGCAAATGCCGGAAGCCCACCTCTACATTGCGGGTGCTATTGAGCGCGAGCCGCGCCTGTGGCAGTGGCTGAAGCCGCTGCTCGACGCCCACCCCAACCTGCACTACCTAGGCTGGGTGGATGTAGCTACGCCGGCCTTTGCTAAGGTGGCCAATAATTGCCTGGGCGTGGTGTACCCTAGCGCCTCGGAGGGCGGGGGGGGCGCAGTGGCTCAGCTGCTTCATTTCGGGTTGTTGCCCATCGTCACGCAGACGGCCACCGTACGGGCGGCATCGTTGGGATTCGAAATAGAGAGCCAGGAACCAAACGAGATAATAAGCGCCATTCGGCAGCACGTGCGTACCCTGTTGGCCATGCCAGCTGCTGACTTGGCCGAACGTTCGGGAGCCGTGCAGGCCTACGCGGCGGCGCATCATACCCGGCCGGCCTACGCCGCCAGCTTTGCTCGCTTGCTCGACCACCTAGCGCTGTAGCCAGCGTATAAGTGGTCTGGTCGTACCTTTGCGGCCGCTCAAGTTGTGCCGGCACCTCCGCTGGCCAGAAATACTTTATGTCTGATACCTACGTCGTCATCACCTCCATTTTTGCCCCTACTAAGGCAGTAGACAAGATTGCCGCCATGCCCAACTACCGACTGGTAGTAGCAGGTGATAAAAAGTCGCCTACTGACTGGCAGGCCGACGGAGTAAAATATTTGTCGGTAGCTGACCAAGAGTCGCAGGGCTTCCGCATTAGTGAAAAGCTGCCTTTTAATCACTACGGGCGCAAAATGATGGGGTATCTGCACGCCATCCAAGCCGGTGCACAAGTGATTGTAGACACCGACGACGATAATATCCCTTACGATGGCTGGCAATTCCCGGCCTTTGAGGGAAGCTACCAAACCTCGCCGACTGGCAAGGGCTTTGTAAATATTTACAAAAACTTCACTAGCCATCATATCTGGCCCCGCGGATACCCGCTCGACCTGATACTGAATGATGAACACAACCTGAAGGACGCTGAGCTGACGCAAAGCAGCGCAAAAGTGGGCATCTGGCAAGGACTGGCTGACTCAGACCCCGATGTAGATGCCATCTACCGGCTGATTGATAATACGGAGATTTTCTTCGATAAGCGCGCGCCCATCGTGCTGGCCGAAGGCACGCTGTGCCCCTTCAATTCGCAGAATACGGCTGTGCGCCGCGAGCTATTTGCGCTGCTGTATCTACCAGCTTACGTTACGTTCCGCTTCACCGACATTCTGCGCGGGCTAGTGGCTCAGCCCATCCTGTGGGCGCATGGCTACCGCCTAGGCTTTACCGAAGCCACCGTGCTGCAAGAGCGCAACCCGCACGACTACGTGAAGGACTTTGAGTCGGAGATTCCGTGCTACCTGACGCCTAACCGCGTAATTGCTGCTGTGCAGCGCGCTATCGACTCGGCCAATACGGTAGGGGAGAACCTGCGCCTGGCTTACGCCGAGTTGGCTAAGGAAAACATTGTGACGCAGCAAGAGCTAGAGCTGCTCGATTTGTGGCTGGCCGATGTGGCTGCCCTCACCGCTTAAGTAGAGTTAGCCATGCAGGAGTTTCCTTCCGTTTCCGTTGTTATTCCTTCCTGGAATCAAGGGCGATTTATCGGGCGCACTCTCGACAGTATTTTGAAGCAGGACTACCCCGGCTCGATTGAGATAATCGTGTCGGACGGGGGCTCGACCGACGAAACCGTAGAGGTGCTGAAAGGCTATGGCGACCGGCTTATCTGGTGGTCGGCTAAAGACAAGGGCTTTGTAGATGCTGTGACCAAAGGCGTGGCGCGGGCTACCGGCGAAATTCTGGCTGTGCAAAGCTCCGACGACTACTATTTGCCGGGCGCCTTTCGCGCCATGGCTGCCGCGTTTCAGCATTATCCAGAAGCTAGTTTTATTTCGGGTGGGGAGTACGCTATCGACCTGCAGGGCAACGTAGTAAGCAGCAGCAATCCTGGCGGGGAGATTACGCCCCGCAGCATTCTGTTTAGCACGGTGCCGCCGCAACACGCGACTTTCGTGAAGCGTCGGTTTTTTGAAGAAACTGGGGGCATGCGCCGCGAGGTAGATATGTGCGCCGATATCGACCAGTGGTACCGGGTGGCACACTTGGCCCCCGGCCACTACATCACGGAGATGCTGGCCGTATATCAGCTGCACCCTGACCAGCGGACCGTGACGAGCGATAAGTGGTACCCGAACCTAGTGAAGATGGTGGAGCTATGTGAGCAGGAGCCTCGCTATGGCCAGCAGTTTCGCCTCACGGAGGAAGAGCGCCGCAACCTGTATACCTACTGGGAAATTAACTGGACCGGCAAACGTGACATGGCCGCGGCCCGCCCGATTGCGTTTTCTAAACTGATGGGCTTGCTTAGCTACAGCCCTCGTACTCGCCGCATGATACTGGGCGCCAGCATTAATCCGATGTTGAAGAAGCTCGTTCCGGGTGGCCTACTACGTACCATGCAGCCCGTGGCGCCGGCCAGTGCCTCCCAGCCTGACCTAGATTGGTGGAAAAAATAGGAGTAGAAGTTATCTCCCTAGGGTGAATTTTTCCTCCAGTGGGATAAGATATCCTTATGACCAGTAATGGTCTTGTTGAAGGAGTGAGTACTTATGCTTTATTGAGATGAGATGCCTAATACCTTTAGTTAGGTAGCATAGTATCAGTACAGTATACTTCGTAGCTAATCCAGACGCTAAGTATACTAGGTCATCTTGCAGCTCTTACTGTGCTTCTCTTAGCGAACAGATAAAACCAGACCTTTGCAAGTGCCTTGCAAAATCTTGCTGAGGTTAGTTCTTTGTTGATAGAAACAATAAGTGTAATTAATTCTTGGGTACTTAATAGATTTGTAACTGACTGACTTTGCACTTGGCACCACTTATGGAAAAAGACGCTAAAATCTACATTGCGGGCCACCGCGGAATGGTGGGCTCGGCCATGTTGCGCCGCTTACAACAAGCCGGATTCACCAATTTTGTGACCCGAACTTCCAGCGAGCTGGACTTGCGCAGCCAGCAGGCGGTGGCTGATTTTTTTGCGGAAGAAAAACCGGACTATGTAGTTCTGGCCGCGGCCAAGGTAGGGGGTATCAATGCCAATAACATCTATCGGGGAGAGTTTCTGTACGATAACCTGATGATTCAGAACAACGTGATTCACTCTTCCTACCTGAATGGGGTGAAGAAATTGTTGTTTTTAGGTTCATCGTGCATTTACCCCAAGATGGCGCCGCAGCCGTTGCAGGAGAATGCCCTGCTGACGGGAGAACTGGAAAGCACCAACGAGCCTTACGCCATTGCCAAGATTGCGGGCATCAAGCTTTGTGATGCTTACCGGAGCCAGTATGGCTGCAACTATATCTCGGCCATGCCCACTAACCTATATGGCCCGCACGACAACTACGACCTTAAGAACTCGCACGTGCTGCCAGCCTTGCTGCGCAAGTTTCACGAGGCGAAAGAAGCCGGGGTGCCGGAGGTAGAAGTATGGGGCACGGGTACGCCGCGCCGCGAATTTCTACACGTGGACGACCTAGCCGATGCTTGCTACTGGCTGCTCGAAAACTACAACGAGCCCGGCCTGGTAAATGTGGGCACGGGTACCGACCTCAGCATCCGCGAGCTGGCCGAGCTGGTGCAGCGCACCGTGGGTTACGAAGGCAGCATTCGCTTCAACTCCGACTATCCGGATGGCACTCCCCGCAAGCTTATGGATGTGAGCAAGCTCGCTAGCCACGGCTGGAAGGCTACTATCGGGTTGGAAGAAGGGGTAGCTGCTGTGTATGAAGGGGCATTCCACCAAGTGTAGCTCTTAGGAGCCTTCCTTTGCGAAAAGGAAGCTCCCTAGGTGGTAGTATACTAGAGCTTGCGAGCCAAGCGTTAAAGGGCTTATCTAAGCCGAGAAACAGCAGGTGTGAGAGGAATTAGTTCTTAGAGCTAATTCCTCCCTGCTCTAGCAAAGCCAATATTTGCTGGTGCAGGTGTGAGCTTTAACCGGCTTCACCAATTAAATTTCACTTGTTATTCTGCAGATATTCGCCGCCTTGTACAGCGTGGCGATGTATTGAAATCTAGTACGCGAGCAGCGAGTCTAGATTAACTTATTAAGTCTTCTTTGGCAAGTTCTGTATTCGAAAGAATAAGGTTACGCTGCTATTGTGAGAGAAGCTTTCAACTTATGCAGCCAGCAGAGTATACCAAAGCAGTAGGAGCGGGAGCAACTGCAACAACAGGCCAGGAAGATGGCTGGACGGAGATAATAGAGCCGCGTACTCGCCTGCTTGACTTAGGCCTCAAGGATGTGTGGCGATACCGTGACCTGGTGATGCTGTTTGTGCAGCGTGACTTCGTTTCGACCTACAAGCAGACGGTGTTGGGACCCATCTGGTTTTTTATTCAGCCGTTACTTACTACTATCACTTACATGATAGTGTTTGGAAACATTGCTAAAATTCCTACTGATGGGTTGCCTCAGTTGCCCTTTTATTTAGCGGGCATCACCATCTGGAATTACTTCGCCCAAACGTTAGGAGCTACTTCTACTGTATTTACAGCTAATGCCGCAATTTTTGGCAAGGTGTATTTTCCTCGCCTGACGATGCCACTGTCGATTGTTATCTCCAATCTAGTGCGCTTTGGTATTCAGTTTGGTCTCTTTTTGGTCATATGGGGCTACTATTTGGTAAGCGGCAATAGCTTGCATCCCAACCTTTATATACTGCTAACGCCGATATTACTCCTGCTGATGGGATTATTATCACTAGGCTTAGGCATGATTTTCAGCTCCATGACTACCAAGTACCGCGACCTAGGTATGCTACTTGGATTTGGAGTGCAGCTACTCATGTATGCTACACCAGTCATTTACCCTCTTTCGCGGTTGCCACTAAAGTACAAGCCGTATATTTTGGCTAACCCGCTCAGCTCTATTGTGGAAACCTTTCGTTTCGCTTTCTTGGGCTCTGGGTCATTTAGCTGGTTGAACCTAGGATACAGCACAGCTATTACAATAGCCGTCCTGCTAGTGGGTACCATTGCATTCAATAAAGTAGAAAAGAGTTTTACCGATACCGTATAGCGGGCGGGCACAGGTGTTTATCTTTTGTAGATATGAGTAGTAATGTTGCTATCAAAGTAGAAGGCCTAGGCAAGTTATACCGCTTAGGAGAAGTTGGTACTGGCACACTCAGCCAAGATTTAAGCCGTACTTGGGCTCGCTTACGTGGAAAGGAAGACCCTTTTGCTATAATTGGCGAGACTAATGACCGAACGACTAAAGGACAAAGCGATTTTGTGTGGTCGTTAAAAGATGTCGATTTTGAGGTGAAGAAAGGAGAAGTACTCGGTATCATTGGCCGTAATGGTGCCGGTAAATCGACGCTACTCAAGATTTTGTCGAAAGTGACAGCTCCGACTACTGGTAACATAAAAGTTCGGGGACGCATTGCTTCATTGCTAGAAGTAGGTACTGGCTTTCATCCCGAATTAACAGGCCGTGAAAATATCTTTTTGAATGGAGCTATTCTAGGCATGACAAAGGCCGAAATTCGAAGTAAATTCGATGAAATAGTAGATTTTTCCGGGGTAGAGCGCTACATTGATACGCCTGTAAAGCGTTATAGTAGTGGAATGTATGTGCGTTTAGCTTTCGCCGTAGCAGCTTTTCTAGAGCCAGAAATATTAATTGTGGATGAGGTACTAGCAGTAGGCGATGCTGAATTTCAGAAGAAGTGTTTAGGGCGCATGAAGGATGTAAGCGATAAGGACGGTCGTACGGTACTTTTCGTTAGTCATAACTTACAAGCTGTGTCTTCATTATGCACGCACGGAGTGTATTTGCAATATGGGCAAGTGAAGTCTGATGGAGAAATTAATAAAGTTATACAGGACTATTCTGGTGACAAAGGTGTAAAGTATTCGAAACAAGTTAAGATAGTGAGCGAGGGTAAAAGGGCTTGGCTTGTTGATGTTAAGTGTAACAGTATAGATGATAATGATTTTAAGTCAGGAGCTTCATCTTTGATAGAAATCGATGTTATGTCTTTGGAAGAGATAAATAATGTGAATATTGGTATAGGGTTTAATAATTCCAATGATTATAGGGTTTTTACATTGTATAGTAAATTTAAATCGAAATCATATAATTTAGTTAAGGGGGTAAATAAAATTTATTGTGAAACATCTAGTTTGCCGCTATTTCCGGGATTATACAATTTAGAGGTCTTTATCGGTAGTGATTACGAAACCTTAGATTACTATGACAAAGGCTTACAAATAGAAGTGGAACATAATTTCAATATTAGCTATATGCATGTAGATTCCACACATGGTGATGTGTTGGTAGAGCAAAACTGGAAATAACAAAGAAAGTCGCAATGCATCAGCAAGAAGCTCAAAATCAGCTCCCATCAACTGGTGAGCGCATGGTTTCTCAACTTATTAACCATTCGCAAGCCTCTGAAGATGTATATGACCATCTTCATAGGTATGCTAAAGCGTTAGGCTTTGTTAAAGGAAAGGATGTACTTGACATCGCTTCTGGTGAAGGGTATGGTTCTAATCTTCTCTCAAAAGAAGCCAATAGCGTGGTAGGTGTAGATATTTCCAAAGAAGCAATTGATTTCGCTGAAAATAAGTATAAAAGGCCGAATCTAAGTTTCTTAGTTGGGTCGGCTGATAATATTCCTTTACCGCCAGCTTCGGTTGACGTAGTTGTGAGTTTCGAAACATTAGAGCATCATGATAAACATGATGAAATGCTTGCGGAAATAAAACGGATTCTACGACCTGGTGGAGTAATGATTATGTCTACTCCGGATATTGATGTTTACAAAAGCAAAGGCGAAACAAATCATTTCCATGTAAAAGAGTTAAATCTTATTGAGTTTAAGCAATTGGTAGATAGATATTTTATTCATAAAAAGTTATTTTTTCAGAGATATATTCAGGGTTCTCTTATCATATCGGAAGATAATGTTAATACCTTCAAAGAATTTCAGGGGGATTTTAACGATATTAAATCTGGAATAGGTATTGAGTTGCCTTATTATAACCTATGTGTTGCTTCAGATTCTCCTGTTGATGCCGATTATAATTCTATTTTCCATAATTATAAATCGAGTTCTTCTTTTGATGCAGGTTATATCGAATATATTTTGAGATTAGAAAGGGAAGATATGATGAAGTCGAAAACGTATAAATTAGGGAATGCTATTGCATCACCTTTTAGAGTTCTAAGAAAATTATTTAAGTAATATTAGTTGTGGTAACTATAATCATCCCGAATTACAATCACGCTAAGTATTTACCGCAACGTATTGAAAGCGTGTTGCAGCAAACTTATGCTAATACGGAAGTAATTATATTGGATGATTGTTCAAGTGATAATAGTCGTGAAATAATAGAGCGTTTTGCTAAAGAAGATAAGCGCATAAAGGTTATATATAATGAGCAGAATAGCGGCAGTACTTTCAAGCAATGGAATAAAGGAATTGCGCTTGCTAAGGGAGAGTATATATGGATTGCGGAGAGCGACGATTATTCTGACTTGTTTTTTTTGGAGAAACTTGTCTTAAAGCTTGATGCAAATTCGGATATAGGATTAGCTTACTGCGATTCATTATATGTGGATGAGAATGGCAAAGTAATAGATAGAAATTACAGCTTGTATTCAGAGCTAGATGTTGAGTTATGGGAAAACGATTTTACGGTTGACGGCTTAGGGTTAGTGAAAAAATTTATGTCATATAAAAATATTATTCCTAATGCGAGTGCAGTTGTTTTTCGTCGAAGTATAGCACAGCAGGTCGGGCCTGCAGATGAAAAAATGCGGCTGGTAGGTGATTGGTTGTACTGGGCTAGTATCTTGGCTGTTTCTCAAGTAGTATTTGTTGCTGAACAATTGAATTATTTTCGGCAGCATATTAATAATGTGCGAAGTCGAACATTTATTAATGGAATTTATTTTGTTGAACTAACCTACTTGTTAGGTTTGATTCAAAAATACGGCGAGCCAAATAATTATTTTTTTAATAAAATAGTTGCCGATATTTTTAGGATGTGGCTTCAAGAGGATTTGGAAAATCAGAATGTGCCTTATGAAATTTCGGTTAGAAGACATTATAATATTTATAAAAATTTAATAAACTTGAATAAGAGCGTGGAGAAACAAGCAAATGATAAAATTAAAAAATTTATGTTAACTAAGAGTTACAATAAGGCAAGAAATGCAATAGGCAACGGAGTCTTTTATAGATTTTTAAAAGCTTTATTGCTTAAATAATAATTGTATTTATAGATTATTTAAAGTGTGCGGTTAAATATTTTATTTAATTAAATTTTATTTCAATTTATTTGCTGTAATAGCTAATGAACCATGTTGTTTTTATCAGCCACGATGCGAATCGTACCGGTGCTCCCATTGTGCTACTGCATCTATTGCGGTGGTTGAAAAAACAACAGGTCTTTACTTTCTCAATAATTCTGCTAAGGGGCGGCGAATTGGAATCTGAGTTTCAGAGCATAGCCCCCACTTACGTTTGGCACTTACCCCCAGTAGATGGGGCAGTGTCGCCTAGCATCAGCCGGCGCATCTGGAATCGGGCGCGTCGATTCGTACGACCTAGGGGAACCCGCCAACAGCACGAGCAGCAAATTATAGAGGCACTGCGGCAATCAAATACGCAGTTGATTTATGCTAATACGGTAGTGTCGGCCGAGCTGGCTGTACAACTGAAAGCATCGCTTGGCTGCCCGGCGCTATGCCATGTACATGAGCTATCGATGGCCATTGAAGGCTACTTTGGTACAGCCCGCTTTGAGAAAATACTGCCCCAGCTCGACTTGTTAGTTGCTGCTTCAGAGGCTGTTAAGGAAAACCTGTTGGCTACTTATGCGGTGGCAGCAGATAAGTTGGTGAAAGTTTACGAGTTTATTGCGTCGCCGCCGCTACAAGCCGATGCTGCCGAGACTAGGGCCGCAGTTCGTGCTTCGCTCGGCATCCCACTTGAGGCGGCAATAATCGTAGCATCCGGAACATTCGAGTGGCGCAAGGCCCCTGGCCTGTTTATCCAGATAGCAGACTATATGCGGCGCAATATGGAAGTAATGCCTTACTTCTTATGGATTGGCGGTAGCATAAAAACGTTAGCCTGGCAAGAGCTACAATACGATGTAGAGAAACTGGGCCTGACAGACTATGTAAAGTTTATTGGCCCACGTCCTAACCCGTTAGATTATTTACTGAGTGCCGAGTTGTTCGTGCTTACGTCGCGAGAAGACCCTTACCCGCTGGTTTGCTTGGAGGCCGCAGCCCTAGGTAAGCCGGTGCTGTGTTTCGAGCAATCGGGGGGAATGCCTGAATTTGTAGAAACAGACTGTGGCCGCGTGCTTCCTTATCTGCAAATAGATGCAATGGCTCGTGCTATCCAGGACCTACTACTAGACCCCGCAAAACGCCAGGAACTAGGCAGCCAGGCACAACGCAAAGTGCAAAGCCAGCATAGCGTAGAAGTAGCGGGCCAGCAAGTAGTAGAATTGCTACATAAACTTATCGCAGTGCGTTAAGCTCAGTCTATTGAACGCCTAACTGCACAACCCACAAATTTCGGAGTTCTTAAGAATGACACATACCAAATGGGATGTCAAGGATATTGAGTTGACTCGCCTTCAACTTAATCATTTGCAGCAGCGGCAAGAGCAGTATGCGGGGGTTAAAAGACTAGGTATTGCTTTTTATAAGGCTATTGTAACAGGTATAAAGAATCGCTTGGCTCGCACTCCTAATAAGCCAGTAGGCGCTGCGCAGCCCACAGAAGATTTCTTCGCCAAAAATCCGGATTTTAAGCCCTACCAAATCAGGCTGAAAACACCGCCCGCTGGCGTGCGAGCGCCCAAAATCTTGCATGTCATTCCTTATTTCGTTACCGGGGGCTCGCAGCAGCTCATTGTAGATATAATAGAAGGGCTTAGCGACACGTATACGCATGAGGTAGCCTTGATGGCAGTACACGCCCAGCAAGGCTATGTAGGCGTGAAAGTGCATGACTGCACAGGTATGCTCGAGCCGGCCGCGGTCACGGCCTTGTTGCAGCGCGTTCAGCCCGATATTGTACACGTACATTACTACGGGCAGTGGCCACATTTCTTCTGGCATTGGTACCACGCCATGTTTCATGGGGCAGCTGCCTACGGCTGCCCCGTTATTGAAAACTGCAACATTCCGTACATGCCTTACTACCACGATGCCGTTACGCGCTACGTGTATGTGAGCGAGTATGCCCGCGATACTTATGGGGTACGACATTTGCCAAATCAGGTCATTTATCCAGGGTCTAATTTCTCGGTTTTTCAGCGCGCCGGCACACGTCCTGACCCCGATACTATCGGCATGGTGTATCGCATGGATGGCGATAAAATAAACGAACGTGCTATGGAGCCCTTTATCAAAGCAGTAAAGAAGCGGCCCCAAACTAAAGTACTTATTGTAGGTGGCGGCGAGCAACTGGGCTTATTTCAACAGCGGGTAGCCGAGGCAGGAGTAGCAGCTCAGTTCACCTTTACGGGTTATGTTGCCTACGAAAGGCTCGCCGCGCTGTATCAACAGCTGGCTATCTTCGTGGCCCCAGTGTATAGCGAAAGCTTTGGGCAAGTGACACCTTTTGCCATGAATATGGGCATTCCGGTAGCAGCCTACAATGTGGGTGCCCTAGAAGAGATATTGGCTAACCCAGAAGTGCTGGCACCCGGCGAGGATGCCGAAGCCTTATCAGAAGTTATTGTCGGTCTGCTTAACAACCCCGAACGCCGCGAGCAAATAGGAGCATTCAACAAAGCTCGAGCGAATGAGTTGTTTACGGTCGAGACAATGGTAGAAGCATACCGCGAAACGTACCAAGAAGTGCTGCAGTAGTCCACCGAATCTTCTAGAAGTTATTACCGGCTTGTCAGGTAATCTACGTAGCCAGAGCACTCGCTGAGGTTGCGCGAACCAGGTGTGTGCAAGTATAGTGATACAATGGCAGGGCTACTTACTGTGCGTAGCTAAGGCGGAGTCTATTTGCGCGATACCCGCCAGAAAGCCTGTTTTACTCCAATAGGAATCGCTACGTTGATAGGCACAGTGAATTTTAGGCAGTAGTTGGCCAAAATAATAGTATTAAATCGAAATAGAATAGGATAAATCCATTGTGTTTGCTAATAAGTACAGATATTTTTGTTGAAGAAACTTTGAAGTAAACTAGCTTTTAAAAGTGCAAATAAGTAGCTTGGTCGTCTAACTTTGTTAAAAAGTTCAGAGTGTAGCGAAAGTGAAATACTTCTCTAGGTGTTCTGGTAAACAGATAGTTATTACTTAAAAATATTTGTATTTATGAGAGTTGCCTTCATTTCACTGATGAGAGCTTTTCCGTGGGGAGGCAGCGAAGAATTATGGTTTAGGGCAGCTAAGCTAGCTATGGCTAATGGCCACACCGTCTGTACCCTAACCCAGCGTTGGCAAGAGGTACCCACTAAAATTACGGAGCTTGAGCAGTTAGGAGCAGAGGTTTATTTCTATGAGGCAGCTCGCCATAGCCTAGCCGCGAGAGTCGCCGTAAAATTGTCCCTTAAGCCAGATGTAGCGGATATTATTCCTGAAGTTAAGGCCGATGTATACGTGCTGTCTAACGGCTCAACCTGGGATTTTATTTATAACCATCCTCTAACCAACCGGCTTATCGGCTGGGATAAGCCCTATGTGCTAATTAGCCAGCACAACTTTGAGAACGGGCACACCGTGAAAGACACTTGGCGTGCCTATGCACTTAAATTTATTAAAGGAGCCGAAAACGTCTTCTTTGTCTCGGCGCGCAACTTACAAGTAGCCGAGCGTCAGCTAGGCTATGCTATTGAAAAAGCGCAAGTAATAAGCAACCCGGTTATTATTAAGAGTCGCTCGATTAAGCCATTTCCTGCATCCCCTAGGTTGTTGATGGCCTGCGTAGCCCGGTTAGACTGTGATTTTAAAGGGCAAGACATTCTACTGCAAGTACTGAGTACGGCACAGTGGAGAGAAAGAGACTTTTATTTAAAGCTTTATGGTAGTGGTCCTCATCGGGCTCATCTTCAGCAACTGATTACCTTATACAAGCTAGAGGGTAAAGTGAGCTTAGAAGGCCAAGTGAGCGATATAGACCATATTTGGGAGACGAACCACGTGCTAGTGCTGCCATCCCTAAGTGAGGGAACTCCCCTGGCGCTCATCGAAGCAATGTTATCGGGTAGAGCAGCGGTAACAACCGATGTAGGAGGTAACAGTGAGTACGTGCGCGATGGTGAGACAGGGTTTCTTGCTGCTACGGCTTCGGTAAGTTGCCTTACTGCTAGCCTAGAAAGCCTATGGGATAACCGGCATAAGCTGCAGACCATGGGCGAAACAGCCTTTAAACATGCTGCAGCAATCACAGATTTCTGCCCAGAAAAGACATTATTCAAGTATATCCAACAAGCTGATACTAGCCTGGCGACCACTAAAGCAGTGAAAGAATGAAACGTATTTGTGGCAAAAGCGCATGGACGTTTCGGTAAAAGACAAGAAGATGCTCGCTTATCCCATCGGTGTTTCCTGCTTGGTATGCACGTACAATGGCGCTTCACGGCTAGCCGAGACCCTAGGCTGTCTTGCGCGCCAAACGGGGCTTGCTACTGCAGCTTGGGAAATCATTCTAGTTGATAATGCAAGTACCGATGGTGCTGCTGAGCAGGCACAGCGCCAATGGGCATCGCTTGGGGCCCCTGCACCACTATACCTGCTGCGAGAGCCAAAACCTGGCAAGCAACATGCGCTGGAAACGGCAATCGGCCAAGTGCGTTACCGCTATACTTGTATTGTAGATGATGATAATCGTTTAGCAACTGATTACTTATGCACTGGTCTAAGCCTATTAGAAGCTAACTCGCAGGTAGGCATTCTAGGTGGTCCCAATATTGCTACATTTGAAGGGCCAGAACCCGCCTGGTTTGCGTCGTTTCAGCACTGTTATGCCGCTGGCCCACAACTCGACCGAGTGGGAGGAGGGTTCGTGCCTTTGGCAGATGGTAATATTGGCCGTAATGTGCTGTGGGGAGCTGGCATGTTTGTGCGAACCGCTATCTGGCACAAATTGCGGAGCATAGGGTTTCAAAGTATGTTCTCGGGCCGGTTAGGAGAAGGTAATCTGACTGCTGGCGAAGATGATGAGCTGTGTTATATAGCGCAGCTGCTCGGTTATGAAGTGTGGTACTCGTCGCGGCTGCACCTGCAGCACTACATGACTAGCAACCGCCTTACCGAAGCCTACCGCGACCGGCTGTTCTATGCCTCAACGCGTTCGGCTACTCGGCTGAATGCCTACCGCAATGCCCTATGGGGAAAGCAGGAGACAACCCTAGGAGTGAATTTAGTCAAAGACATTGGTTACAATGCTCTTGGCGTAGCAAAAGCAGTATTCTCACGCAACTTTGTTCAAGCAGTATTTTCAAGCAATACCATTGCGCGTATGAATCAGTGGCATAGCTTGCTAGTGTTGAAGGAAGCAATAGCGCATTTCGGGCAAGTGAAAAACTATTATAAGCAAATTCAACAGCTTAAACGCCAAGTAACTAATAATTCCTCACCTTCATAGCTGTTGTAGAGTGTATAAGCTAGTAAAAGGCGTAGCAGATAGTTTCCTAAGGAGGGTGTCACAAGCTTTACCAACCTGGCAGCGCTATACAGTGGAGAAAAGCTTTCCGGCCCGGGAAGATTACCAGCCGACCCTGCCGGCCAACTTAGCCATGTTTTCGGCGGAAGTGGCCCAGCGCTTTGCGGCACCAATACACTTCCCACCGCACCACCTCTACCGGCTACGCAATGTGCATGCTACCTGGGATGGGGCAATATTCCACAATTTGCGGTTGTTTCTGCCGAGTATCGTATATCCCAAATTTGCGAGCCGCTTTCAAGATACGCTGCTACTACGGCAGTGGGTAGGGACAAAAGTGAAAGTGCCCGTTGCATCATGCGTAGCAATATGCCATGACCAATGGTCAGTAGAAAACTATTACCATTGGCTGGTCGACACCTTGCCGCGCCTGCTCATATTGCGGCAAAGCCACCCTGCTATGCTGCTGCTGCTGCCTCAGCCGCTGCCTCCCAAGCAGATGCCCGACTATATTCAGCGTAGCGCAGCAGTATTTGGATTTACGCAGTACTTACCGATTACAATGCGCCAGATACTTCAAGCTGACTGCGTAGTATTGCCCGCACTGACAGCGCCTTCGCTGAACCAAAATCCGGAACTGGTCCAGCAAGTGCGGGCTGAACTAGTAACTGCTTTAAGTCCCGACCCAGTGCGGGCCACTCGTAAAGTATACGCCGCACGTGCTGCAAAGGGGGTACGGAGCCTAGTGAATGAGCCAGAGGTAGACGCGTTGCTGCAAGAACTAGGGTTTGAAAAAGTATATTTTGAACAACTTTCTTTCTTGGAACAAATAAACCTCATGCGCGAAACGACTGTGTTTTTGGGCGTTCATGGGGCCGGCATGACTAACATGCTGTTCTTGCAAGATGGGGCCAAGGTGGTGGAGCTACTTAATGAAGGATATGGCGATTTGTGTTATTTTCGACTGGCGTCGTGCTTAGGCCTGCCTTATTATTTCGTTCCGTGCATAGGAACCAACCAAGAGTTGGCTAATCAGTCGGATATAATGATAGATATTAGCTTATTGCGGCAAATCATAAGTGAGATAATCTAAGGGTAGCGAATAGAAGCAAGAAGTATAATTCTTCCGTAATAGCAACTGACTCCAGCGGACTATTGCTCGAGGAACGGCCTAAATACAAGGAGGCCGTTCAAAGCCGAGTCCTTACTGAGAGGCATACGTAGCCAGCCTCGCCGTACGGCTCAGCCTTATGGCGCTAGAAGAAAAGACGTGGCCTGAGAACGCGTAAAGAGCCTTATATTTGCAGATGACATAACCTTGGTGTAACTACCACCAAGATAGTTTAGTTAAACGCCAACTGCTCATGTTATGTCCCGAGCGAATGTTGCCAGCCTCTCTATGTGCACACCGATAAAAGCTAAAGCTATCACTTAAAATGCTGCCATGCCTGGCCTGCCTACTGGTAGTGATAGGCGACAAAAGCACGATGGGCTTGGCTTATTAAGTATTGGTGCTGATGCGGCTGCATTAGCTTAGGAGCCAACTGATTTGGGGTAGCACCTAGTGAATAATATTCGATACTAGCTAGCCTATCAGTGTTCCCTGACCATTGGTAGATGCCAATAAATTAGCTACGGATTGGGGTAATGTATATAAAATAAAATAACTGAGGGAATACAGCGTCCGTATGCAGGCCTTTTATAATTTGACTAGCCTAGTAGGCTAACAAAGATTCAGAACTATCGCCCTACATTAATCTACATAAACACCTAGAAATCTGCCAACATGAAAAAAGCTTTAGTAACCGGAATCACGGGCCAAGATGGCGCTTATCTGGCTGAACTCTTACTTAGCAAAGGATACGAGGTGCACGGCATCAAGCGGCGCTCCTCGCTGTTTAACACCGACCGCATCGACCACCTTTACCAAGACCCGCACGAGTCGAATGTGCGCTTTAAGCTGCACTACGGCGACTTGTCAGATTCGACCAACCTGATTCGTATTATTCAGGAAGTGCAGCCTGACGAGATTTATAACCTCGGCGCAATGTCGCACGTGAAGGTATCGTTTGACACGCCGGAATACACGGCCAACGCCGATGGCATCGGTACGCTCCGCATTCTGGAAGCCGTGCGCTTGCTGGGCCTGACCAAAAAGACCCGTATCTACCAGGCTTCAACCTCGGAATTGTATGGCTTGGTGCAGGCCGTGCCGCAGTCGGAAACCACGCCTTTCTATCCGCGCTCGCCCTACGCCGTGGCCAAGCTGTATGGTTACTGGATTACGGTGAACTACCGTGAGGCATATGGCATGTTTGCTTGCAACGGCATTCTATTCAACCACGAAAGCCCGCTGCGTGGGGAAACCTTCGTGACGCGCAAGATTACCCGGGGCACGGCGCGCATCGCCATGGGTCTGCAGCAGAAGATATACCTAGGCAACCTGGACGCCCGCCGCGACTGGGGCCACGCCAAGGACTATGTAGAAGCCATGTGGCGCATCCTGCAGCAAGACGAGCCGGAAGACTTCGTTATTGCCACTGGCGTAACCACCACTGTGCGCGACTTTGTGAAAATGTCGTTTGCCGAGGTCGGGATAGAATTGGCTTTTGAAGGTGAAGGTGCGGAAGAAAAGGCTCGTGTAGTGCGTTGCTCGAATCCCGACTTCACTATAGAAGAAGGACAGATAGTGGTAGAAGTTGACCCAGCCTATTTCCGTCCTACCGAAGTAGAACTGCTCATCGGCGACCCCACGAAGTCGAAAGAGAAGCTAGGCTGGGAGCCGCAGTATGACCTGCCCGCGCTGGTAAAAGACATGATGCAAGCTGACGTAGAGCTGTTCCGCCGTGATGCCTACCTGCTGAAAGGTGGCCACAAGGTGTATAACTACCATGAGTAGCCGCCCGCGTCATCTCCTGAATGGATATCGTCGTTAAGTCTTTTAATCGTCCTTACTATCTGGAGCGCTGCCTGCGCAGCATTGAGCAATACGTAACGGGGGCGTACACTGTCCGGGTACTGGACGATGGTACGCCCCCGGAGTATTTGGCGCGCATTCAAGAGTTGTTTCCGACGGTAACTATTGCCTACTCGCCTCGCTATGAGCAGAAGGTGGCTGCCCTGCGCCGACACGTGGCAGGTGGGGCAGCGTTTGACGAGCGCGTGATTCCGATTGCCTTCTGGAAGGCGGAAATAACGAAGTGCTCCGATACTTTCCTGTTATTAGAAGACGACATCTGGCTGACAGAGTCGCTTGACCTAGGGGCTATGGCCCAGCAGATGCGGGAGCACCGCCTAGCTACCGTGAAGCTAAGCTGGCTAGGCAACCCGCGCCTAGTGATGGGGCGGCGCCGGCTATTGGCCGATAATCTGGAAGCGCTGATACCAGATATTCCGCTCGCTACACGGCTGGTGTTTCTAAACGACCTGCGAGCTCGCTCGGTGCTCTACCGACTAGGCCTATTGCGGTTTTTTAAAACCGATATGGAATACCAGTTACCGCTGTATGCGTTGTATTCCGTAGCTTCAGCCTTTTTCGACAAGGCATATTGGCTGTACTTATGGGAAGACTCGCAGGTGAGCATTGATGAGGCACAGCAACTGCGGCGGGCGGTGCAATGGCAACGCCAGCATCAGCCTCAGTTTGCCAAAACGCAGCGGGAAATTACTAAAACCTCGTTTATTACTTCGGCGACCAATATGTTCGCGGGTGTAAACTTCGACGTTTTTCGCTTTAGCCACCACCTCAACCAGGCTTGGCTACGGGGCGAGTTGGATACTATGCGCGGCTTTCCCCGCGACCTGCCTGAAGACTATTTGCGGGAGTTTCTGGAAGCTGCCCATGACCCCCACACCACTTATTCTGAATGGCAGCGATGGACGGCCTGCTTTAAAGGACAGTATCAGCGCTTGGGCTGTGAGGTGGAGTAGGGGATGCCGTTATCCTATATTGCGGCCGGTACCTAGTACTGGCCGCGCTTAGTTTTATATCTACTTTGTACCAACGACTGACTACTGCGTTTCGTCAAAACCTGGCAGCTCTACGACAGCCCGGTTCATTTGCGCAGAATTTTCTGGTGTCAATGTCGGGGTCGGCTATTGTCACCGTACTGGGGTTTATACTTACGCCGGTACTGTCGCGCATTTATCCCCCGGCAGCTTACGGGCAGTTTGCGGTATTTAACTCGGTAGTCAGCAACCTTAATCTGCTGGCTACGCTGGCCTACACCAGCGCCATTCCATTACCTAAGGCGAAACGCGATGCGTTGGCTGTAGTACAACTCAATGTGGTACTCACGCTAAGTATGTTCGGCATTGTAACGCTGGCGTTGGCTGGGCTAGGAGCACACTTGGTACGCTGGCTTAATTTGCAGTCGTTGGGGGCTTGGATATACCTAATGCCGGTGCTGATGCTGCTGTACAACTTCAGCCTCACTATGAGCAGTTGGTATATCCGTACCAAGTCGTTCCGCACCCGAACTACCGCCGACTTAATAATGTCGGTAGTAAGCCGAGTTTTTACCCTAGGCTATGGCTGGTTCACAGGCGGACAAAGTGCGGGGCTTATACTGGGCGACTCGCTAGGTAAGTTTACGCTGTTTGGAGGGTTGCTGCGCAGTGGTTTTCAGCAGGAGCTACGGCCGTTGTGGCGCACATTTTCGTGGCGGCGGATACGCGAAGCTGCTTATAAGTACCGAGAGTTTCCGTTATATGTGCTGCCGGGAGGATACATAAGCTCGTTATCAAGCCAACTCCCTGTATTCATGCTGACGGGAGCATTTGGCAGCACGGTAGTCGGATTGTATTCATTCGCTGCCTCACTGCTCGAAATTCCAGTATCGCTTATTGGGTCTGGCATTGCGCCAGTGTTCTACCAGAAGGCGGCGGAAGTGCAGCATACCGAGCCGGAGCGGCTCAAGGATATCACGCTAAATATCTATTATAAGCTGCTGTATATTGGGCTATTGCCGTTGGGCTTTATAACCGTTTTTGGCGACCTCATTTTCAAGCTTATTTTCGGGGCGCGCTGGGAAATGGCTGGAGTATTTACCGGATATTTAGGCTACTACTACATATTCCGGCTTACGGGGCAGGCAACCGGAATGATTTATAACGTATTACAGCGGCAGCAATACGCTTTAATTACCAATACACTGCTGCTGCTTACGCGCGGGGCCGGTTTAGCAGTAGGCATTTGGATGAAGGATGTGAACATGGCAATGCTATTATTCGGCGTCAGTAGCTTGGTTAGCACTTTCCTTATTGACCTGCACATCTTGTATCTTCTGAAGCTACCGGTGGTACGCATCGCGCTCCGTACAATCCTGCTAATGGCTTTAGCGTTAGGATTCTTTTTTCTGCTGCGATTGGGATTCAATCAGTTGCATATCCAAATTCTGCATGTGTAATATTGATGCTGTCATACCACTTACCCTCTATTAATTGATGAGAAGCTAGACTTTTAAATAGGGATTGTGTTTCCAGTGTCTGCTCAAGAAGTATGGGGCTACCTTTGTAAGCCAACTGCCGCTCGAAAGCTCATGATGCTGCAAGAAGCCTAATATGGCGTTCTTGCGGTGTATTCCCTTATGCCTACTCCTTTTTTTAGTGTAGTTATCCCAACGTATAACCGCGCCAGTTTTATTGGAACCACGTTGCAGTCCATCATTGAGCAGGACTTTTCTTCTTTTGAAGTCTTAGTAGTGGATGACGGTAGTAAGGACAACACTGCTGAAATAGTGCAGCCTTTTCTGGCTGATAACCGCCTGCACTATCTGCCCAAGGGAAATGCCGAGCGCGGCGCTGCCCGCAACTATGGTCTCGAACGGACGCGGGGCGAGTACGTAATTTTTCTGGATTCCGACGACCTCTTCCATCCCAATCATCTGGCGACGCTATACGCCGCCATCCAGGCGGCGCCCACGCCACCCAACTTTATTGCTACTAAGTATGACTTTGACCGCGATGGGCAGCGCCAGCCCAGCAGCCTAGCTACGTTGTCTGCTGGGCCACTAGGTTTCGAAACCTTTTTACAGGGCAATTTACTTGCCTGCAACGTGTGCGTGCGACGCGCTAATCCTGGCCTGAAGCTCTTCGAGGAAGACCGCCGCTATGCCGCCGTAGAAGACTGGATGTTCATGCTCGAAAACACTCAGCATGGCGACGCGGTGCAGCTCGTAGACGCGCTGACGCTGACCATGAACGACCACGACCAGCGCTCGATGCGGGCCGATAATCAAGGATTGATAAAGCGATTGGAGCTGGCTGCCGCCTGGATGCAGCAGCGTCTGAAGTTGACCGAGGCGCAGCGGCGGCAGTTGCTAGGGCGGGTATATTACCTTTGTGCCATCCATGCCTACGCTGATGGGCACCGGGCGCAGGCATGGGGTTTTGCCCGGCGGGCCACGCCAGGGCTAAGCACTAAAGCTGCCGTCCTGCTGCTGACCCGCATTGTGCTGGGGCCGCGCTTGGTGAACCTCCTTAAAGGTTAGGCGCCGCACACCTTTTTACTATGCGAATACTTTTTTTGGGCTACTGGGGCCTACGCGATGGACTTACTACAAGCACCGTGTTTCCGCACCTGCGGCTGCTGCAAGAACGGGCTGACGTCGAGGCCATTCGCTTAGTAACTATTGAGCGCGGCGCTGAGGCGCAGGCTGAGTTGAAACTGGAGCTTGGTTTCGACGGGTCAAAAATCAGTTTTGAGCCGTTGCGTTCTAAACCTTCGCGCAATGTTATTCTCAACAAGATTGAGGACTTTATTCGTTTTCCACGGGAGCTAGTGCAGCAGGCACGAGAGTTTCGACCTGACTTCATCTTGGCTCGCGGAGCCCCAGCAGGAGCGCTTGCTTACCTAGTATGGCAAAAAAACAGACTGCCATTCTACGTAGAGTCGTTTGAGCCGCACGCCGACTATATGCTCGAATCGGGGGTGTGGCGGCGCTACGACCCGCGTTACCTATTTGAGCGACACTGGGAGCAGCAGCAGAAACAATTGGCACTAGGGCTAATGCCGGTAGCCGAAAACTATCGGCAGCAATTAATAGCAGAAGGAGTGCCAGCGCAGCGCATTGCTACGGTGCCGTGCTCGGTCGACGCTAGGCAGTTTGCCTACAGCGATACAGTCCGGCAACGGATGCGTGAGCGCATAGGCTGGGCCGAAACCGATGTGGTAGGCGTGTACGTGGGTAAATTTGGGAGCATTTATTACGACAAGGAGGCATTTCAGGTGTTTCGGACGGCGGCCGATTTTTTCGGCCCAGGTTTTCGCCTTATTATTCTTACGCCTGACCCCTTGCACGAAGTACAGGCTAAACTGGCAGCAGCCGGGCTAGCAGATGGGCAGGTATTCTTAACTAAAGCCGCTCACCAGGAGGTGCCCGATTACTTGTCGGCTGCTGACTTTGCGTTTGCCACCATCAAGCCCGCGCCTTGCCGGCTGTTCTGCTCGGCCATTAAGATTGGTGAGTACTGGGCCAGTGGCCTGCCTGTGCTTCTCCCAGAAGGTATAGGCGACGACAGCGACATTATCAAACAGGAAGGCGGCGGGGCCATCTTCAATCTAGACCGACCCATTTCGGTGTCAGAGGCCCTGGCCAACGTGGCTCAGCAAATAGCGCATCCCAGCTATCGGCAGCGGGTGCGCCACCTGGCCGAGCGGCATCGCTCAATTGAGTTGTCGCGCCAAGCTTACGTTCATTTTTTTGGGGTACCAGCCTTGCAGTAGCTTGGCTGGGCCGCTTGTTGCGGTAAGACGAGCATTTTTACTGGTGTACATTTGTGCTACGACGTTTAACCCTATGTGATAGGCTTGGCTAGTGCAAATTCAGGGTTTTTTGATTGATAATCCTACGATGGTGCCTCTTCGATGCAAAAACGCTTCTAAAAGAATGGCGATTGCTTTATCAATCCATTTCGCCTGATGCTAGCTAAGCAAATCTTTTCTCCTTTGTCGAATACAAATTCATGAAGAAAGTTCTTATAACAGGTGGTGCAGGCTTTATTGGTACCCATCTCTCCCAAAGTCTGCTGGAACACGGCTACGGTGTTATTGTACTCGACAATCTATCGCCGCAGATTCATGGTTTGAATTATTCCTTTCCCGAGCAAGAGGGCATCCGCTTTATCAAAGGTGATGTGCGAAACAAAGCCGATTGGGAAAATGCGTTGCAGGATGCTAATATAGTGGTGCATTATGCAGCTGAAACGGGCACGGGCCAATCCATGTATGAGGTGCATCGGTATGCCGAGCATAATATTGGAGGCACGGCCCTGCTGCTCGACGCGCTGGTGAATACCCAGCACAAAGTAGAAAAGGTGATAGTTGCTTCCTCACGGGCCATTTATGGGGAGGGTAAGTATGCCTGCGACGAGCACCAGGTGCAATACCCACCCAGCCGTAAGGAGCAGGATTTATCAGCTGGCAACTTTGAGCCACGATGCCCAGAGTGCGGAAAACCGCTGCGGGTGTTGCCTACTGATGAAGACTCAAAGCTGCACCCCTCCTCGGTATATGGCATTACGAAGCTGAGCCAGGAGCAACTGGTGCTCAATGTGTGCCAGTCCATCGGTATTCCTGCGCTAGCCTTCCGCTATCAAAACGTGTACGGACCCGGGCAATCGCTTAAGAATCCTTATACTGGTATTCTCTCTATCTTTTCCACTCTCATCCGCAGTGGCGGCAAGCGCATCAACATCTTTGAAGATGGCCAGGAGACACGCGATTTCGTGTACGTAGGCGATGTAGTGAAGGCCACCATGCTGGGTATTGAGTCGCAGAAAGTGTCCCAGGACGTGTACAACGTGGGTTCCGGCGTAGCTACTACTGTGCGAGAAGTAGCAGAACAACTGTGCATGCTGTATGGGACCAATACGGAGATAGAAATAACTGGTAATTACCGAATTGGCGATATCCGGCATAATGTAGCCTCGCTGGAAAAAATCAGCGCCGACCTCGGTTTCCGCCCAGAGGTATCCTTCAGTGAGGGCATTGAGAAATTTGCGGCTTGGGTGCAGCAGCAGGAGGTACAAGGTGGCAGCTACGAGGAGTCTATCCAGCAGATGAAGCGGAAAGGCTTAATGAAGTAATAACGATGAAGTACTATTTTTTCACGCTCCGCGATTTTAAGAAAGAGGTAGGGGAAAATGTGCGGATGTATGGTATGCTCAACTCACTGGCAGCCCAAGGCCACGAAGTAGTATTCCTTTCAAATGCGGAAAATTACCAGTTATTTCATCCTGCTATCCAGCACGTGCGGATTGGCTACGATTTTAAAGAGAAGCGCAAGATGCAAGGCCTGCTGGCGCTGCTGCCCGCAAGTGTAGTGTACCAGCAGTTCCGCCCACTTTTTGGCAAGATTGAAGCTGCTATTGAGCGTGCGGGCGTGGGTAGCAGGCCGGTTTGCTTTTTTGACTATCTGGATAACACAATCGGCTATCTACTGAAATCTTCCGGAGTCATCGAGGCGTATATCAACGATATACACGGCATTAGTACTATTGAGCAATCATATCAGCAAAGCATTGCAAGCAGCAGCTATCAGCGTTGGGTACACCGCTGGAAATATTTTTTGGTAAATAATCTTGACCGGAAAGTATTTACTGGGGCGGCGGGCCTCATTTATGGTAGTAACTCTATGAAGAGGTACTACGAGCAGCTTTATCGTCTTGAGGGCAAGCAAAGCTTCGTGATACCTTACCTGGTGAGCGAGGAGGCATTGAAACGTCAGCCCAATGCGGCACTGCAACGGGAACTGAAGGCGCGCCTTGGCCTAGCCGAGCAAGATTTTGTGGTTCTCTTTATTGGTACCTATAAGCAAACCGGCGGCATGGATGACCTAATAAAGGCATTCGACCTGCTTCACCGTGATGCAGCTGCCAGCAAGCTGATAATGATTGGCGAAGGGCCCTACAAGGACTATTGCGTTGAGCTGGCACAACAGCTTCCGGCCGCCAATGCCATTCACTTTATAAAGAATATACCTTATGCTGAGATGGCTACCTACCAAAGCCTCGCGCAAGTGATTGTGTGCCCCGATAAGGAAAACCCTTTCTCGCAGCACGTAGTGCACGTTAAGTATTTCGATGCACTGATTTCTGGCAGGCTGGTGATAAATGGAGCCTTTGACAGCGTAAAGGAAATAAACAAAAACGAAGAACTCTCGCTTACTTTTAAACCCTCAGATGTGGCCGACCTGCACGCCAAGCTGGTTTACTGCCGCGACCACTACGAGGAACTATGCAGAAAATACGCGGGTGTAAAAGAGTACGTGGCACAGCACCTCACGTACAATGCCTACGTGAAGGACCTGCGCTTCAATTATTCTGCCCTTTAATTAAGAGCGGAAGGAGGGAGCCCTTAGTAGTACTGGTGGTGCTCCTACCTACTCTACGCTACGACCTCTTATTAAGTAACCAGCATTCGCCGCTCGGTTACAATAGCAGCTGCATCAACCGCTACTTGACCTATTCGACCCGGTGGTTTATGTTCGATGCTGTAATGAATACGACCACTTTCGACACCAACCGGTTGCACGACCAAGTGCGCAACTAATGTAGCCCGGTCACTTGATTATCGGTTTGACTCGTATATGGCCTGTGCTTAGCGGTTCGAACTGAAAGGACACGACTTCGAGCGTTGTCTTATTGCCAACTGTGATAGCCTTAAGCGTAGTCGTCCGCCACAATAGTAGGTAGCATACTATTGTGGCGGGCAAATGCGCCCAAACTTTAGGCTTGGTTTCCTGATGCGAGGTGCAGTAGATGATTTGCCATGTAGCACAAAGCGAAAAACTCGCGTTACTAGCTGTTACTATTCAATCGCCTGCTTGCTGAAAAGGGTGCGTATATTGGCCGCCTGTTGCTTAAGGCTAAGTAGTTGCTGCTTGCCGTAGTGGTCGACGCACCCGTACCTTATCGGTGACGATACTTTGCAGGATAAAAAGCGCTCCTAGGTAAAAAGGAATTAAAGGAATTTTATAGCGTACCAGCGTGCCAAAATTAGAACTGGTAATGCCAACCGAAGCTGCAAAAACCAAGGCAAAAATAAAGGACATCAATAGCACTGGCGTTTGGCCGATAATTGATAAGGTAGCGAATACACCGGTACGCCAGAATATACGAAGTGTAAATAGTAGAATAAAAGCAGCTTCTAAAGCGGAAAGCATCATAACCGGATTATGCGCTTCCCAGATAAAAGGGCGAAACAATGAAGTGCCAATTGCTTGAGGAGCCAGTTTAAGCATACCGCCCAATGTACCATCTTGTTCGCCCAAGTAATATCCCGAACCTTCCTGCTTAAGACTTGTTTCGTAGAGATAGTCAGCGGTGATTTTACTGCGTTCGCCTATTTTGTCAAGAGCGTACTTATCATCCCCCTTCGTTAAATTAGTAGCTGCGTAAAAAGCAATTGCTCCCCCAATAGCAAAAAAAACGGGTTTAATAAGTAGCCTTAGTGTTGGGTTCTTGATACGGGCATTGTTCTCGTTAAAAATCCATAGTAGAGCAGATGGAAGAAAGCAAAGCAGAATATATACTTTGATTGCATATAACGCATAAGCAGCAGCAAATCCTATTAATAAGCTCTTCATTAAAGCGCGCTTTTGAATGGTTCCTAGATAGAAAGCATAGAATAACCATCCCAAAGCGCCAATGCATAAAGAATCCTTTAATAGGCCAGAGCCCCAAAAGAACATAGACGGAACATAAAAAATCGTCCAAGCCAGCTCTTTATAAACGTGCGGGCGGATTTTTGCCATTGTCATGTACAAAGCCCACAAACCGCTAAAGCTGATAGCGGTAAACATTAAAGCAATAACAGTATAGTTATTGAAACATATTAATCCCAATGCCGCCGCAATACGAGAAACTAAATATTCTGTTGAATGCGGCTGATGCCAAAACATTCCTATCGTATAAGGAAAGATGGCTGGGTCTTTACTATCACCATTGTCTACAAGTAATTTTAAGCCAGTCGAGAAAGAATCGCTAAAAGCTCTAGCAATAATTTTAGCGTGATATAAGTAATTGAAGGTATCTCCTCCTCCGTAATAAAACTGATAAATTAAGCCTAAACTAACTGCACCTATAAACTTGAGTGTGAGGGCTGGTATAAAATAAGGCCGGGTAAACTTGTTGGTAACTGCTGGCCGCACTGCGAATGCGATAGCATAGAGAATACCTAAATAGAGCGGCCCCAGAAATAAATCTGATAATTCCATAAGAAATAATTTTACTTATGCTTCTTGAGCCAAGCTTTGGCTTCTTTGTATTGCGTTGATTTGTGGTCGGCCTTGTCGGCTACCACGGCGTAGTAACGGCGGGCGGCCTCTTTGTCGTTGGCTTGGTCGGCGAGCTTGGCGAGGCTAGCGTTGGCGAAGAGGTAGAAGCCACCCTCGGTTTCGCCATTGCTTTCGGCAAAGACGATGCAGCGCTGGTAAAAGTCTTTGGCTTTAGCCAAATCCTTGTATTTGAACTGCATGAGGTAGCCTAGGAAGTAGCTGGCATAGCGGCCGCTGGAGGCTTCGTAGCCAGGCATGCCGGTATTGATTTTATCCAGGATGTCTTTGCTTACGCGTTCGCACTCGGTGAACTGTGCCTGGTCAAAGCACAGGTAGGCGTAGAAGCGCTCGAAGTAACCATTGTCGGGGTACTTGCGGGCCAAGCCTTGAGCAACAGGAAAGGCCGCCGCCGTTTGGTGCTCCTCATTGTGTAGGATGCGCATGAGGAATACTTTGGCTTCGACACTGGTGTAGAAGCCATTTGTGGCTACGTTGCGCAGCTGGTCGAGCCCTAGCTTTTTATCTCCTTTAGGAAAGAAAAGAAGCACGGGCTTCAGCAGCGGGTAGTTTTCGGGAATCCAGACGGCGTAGTAATTGAAGAGCGCCTCGCCAAACAAAAATTCGGGGCTTAGGCCGTTGGCCTCGCGGCTTTTTTGTAGATAATTGAGCGAGCGCTTGCTGCTGACGGTAGCCTTGCGCCAGTTGTGGCGCTCAGCGTTGAGGCGGGCGTCGAAGCCATTGGCGGCCGACAGAAAAAAATAGGCTTCGTAGTTTTTGGGGTCGGCTTTGGCTAGCTGCTCGCTGTAGGTATTAGCCGTATCCATGTACGCGTAGAATATCTTGTCGTACTGCTTAGTCTGAAAGTTGGTCGGCATAATTTTCCACCACGTGCTCAGCCCCAGCAAAAAATACGGCATAGGGTGGTGCGGGTAGCGGCGACGCAGCGAGCGAAATTGCTTTTCGGCCTTGTCGTATTTGAAATTGTAGAGGTTCTGCACGGCTCCGTCGAGCTCTAGCTGAATGTCCTTGTCGAGCAGCAGCCAGCCCTTGGTATCGGTGTTGGGCAGCACGTCTACATTGCTAAGCTCCACGTTGCGGATGGCTGGGGTTTGGCCAGCGGCCTGCCGCCGGTTGGTGTCGGCAGGCGTTTGCTGGGCGTGGCTTTGCAAGACCGGGCCGAGCAGAAGCAGCAACGAAAGCAGGCGCAAAAGCCGAAACAGAGCAGGCATAAATACAAGAGAAGCGACAAAATGCCGCGGGGCCAGGGGTGGAAAGCAGGCTGCGGCTAGGCGAAAGTACGGCGGCGAACCTAGCTTTGATTGGTTTTTAGGGTTATACATACCGATGCACTTGCTGCAAACACTTTGCCGGATACCGGCCCCTTCGGGCGATGAAGCGCCGCTCACCAGCTTTCTGCTGGCCTACGTGCGAGAGCACAGCCCTAGGTGGCAGCACCCGCCGCAGGTCATCCATGACGAGGCCCGCTTCCAGGACTGCCTGCTGCTGGTGTTTGGGCAGCCGCGCACGGCCGTATTTGCGCACCTCGATAGCATTGGCTTCACGGTGCGCTACGGGCGCGAATTGGTGCCCATTGGCGGGCCAGAGGTCGAAACAGGTTATCAGTTGGTCGGCCGAGATGCGCAAGGTGAAATAGCGTGTACACTGACAGTTGACAAGGAAACCGAGGCCCTGGGCTATGAGTTCAGCCGCGACATTGAGCGCGGCACTAGCCTCACCTTTGCCTGCGACTTTCGCGAAACGGACACAACCGTGCAGAGCTGCTACCTCGATAACCGCCTAGGTGTCTGGAATGCCCTGCAGCTAGCCGAAACGCTGGAGCGCGGCATTATCGCATTTTCATGCGGCGAAGAGCACGGGGGCGGCTCGGTGCCCTACCTGGCTCGCTACATCTACGAGACATATGGCGTGCGGCAGGCACTGATATCGGATATTACTTGGGCGACCGAGGGTGTGCACCTAGGGGCGGGCTGCGTTATTTCGCTGCGCGACTCGCTTATTCCGCGCCGCAGCTACGTCGAGCGCATTCGGCGCATTGCCGAAGCCAGTGGGGTAGCGCACCAGTTGGAGGTAGAAGGCGCGGGTGGCTCCGACGCCAAAGAGCTGCAACGCAGCGACCAGCCTTGGGACTGGTGCTTTGTTGGCGCTCCCGAAGCCGAAGTGCACTCGCCCAATGAGCTGGTCGATAAGCGTGACATTTCTAGTATGCTGCAGCTGTATCAAGTGCTGCTGCGCGAGCTATAGGCAGGCTAGGCTGGATGGATTGCCCGGCCGAATCAAGAACTACTTTTAAATCCTAGGTGGTGACGAAGCCAATTGCGCCATCTTTGAATCTTTATGCCCTGCTGGCAAGGAGCAGGCGCACCCCAACGTATACTCAATGGCACCAGCCCCCACGCGACAGATTACACCCGATTTATCCATTGTAGTGCCGCTTTATAATGAGGAGGCCAACGTGGAGCCGCTATATCAGCGGCTAAAGGCAGTGGTCGATGCTATGGGCATAAGCTATCAGTTTGTGTTTGTTAATGATGGCTCGCGCGACCGCACACTACCAATGGTGCAAGGGCTAAGCCATCGCGACCCTCACGTGGGCTACATCGACCTGAGCCGCAATTTTGGCCATCAGATTGCCGTCACGGCAGGTCTGGACAATTGTACCGGAGCGGCCGTAGTTATCATTGATGCCGACTTGCAAGACCCACCGGAGCTAATTCCGCAGCTCTACGACAAGCTGCTGGCGGGCTATGACGTCGTATACGCCAAGCGCTTGTCGCGGCCCGGCGAAAATGCTGCGAAGCTGATGACGGCCAAGCTGTTTTATCGCACGCTGGCTGCTATCACCCATATAGAGATTCCGGTTGATACGGGCGATTTTCGCATCATCTCGCGCAAGGTAGTGGAAGCCTTGAAGCTCATGCCTGAGCAAAATAAGTTTCTGCGCGGCCAAATAGCCTGGATTGGCTTTCGGCAAACCTACGTAGAATATGACCGCGCCCAGCGGGCCGGCGGCGAAACAGGCTACACCTACGGTAAAATGCTGCGCCTAGCAATCGACGGCATCACGGCCTTCTCCGATTTTCCGCTTAAGCTGGCGTCTCTCAGCGGGTTTGTGGTGTCGGGCATCGCCTTTCTGGTTATGCTATACACGCTGTATTCACGATTTGTCACGCACGACTATCAACCGGGCTGGGCTTCGCTTATGATAAGCATTTTGTTTCTGGGTGGGGTGCAGCTAATTGCCATTGGCATCATCGGCGAGTACATTGGGCGGCTATCGGCCAATGTGCGCCAGCGCCCGCTGTACCTGATTGCGGATACCAACATGCAGCCCGAAGCAACGCAGCGCGGGAGCCAGGAGGCCACGCCACCTGAAATAGGCCCTAGGTAGCGCCCGGGGCTGGAAGAGCTGTAAAATGCAGGGTGGCGGGGGCAGTTGCGAAAGCAGTAAATCCGCTTACATTTACCGCCCTAACTTTTTCCCACTCAACCTGTTCAGTCTATGCCTGCCATTCTCTACGCTGTGCCCTTGCTGGGCCTGTTGGCCCTCGTTTACACCTGGCTGCGCGCGGGCTGGGTGGCCCGCCAAGACGCCGGCGATGCGCGCATGAAAACCATCGCTGGCTACATTGCCGACGGGGCTATTGCCTTCCTCAAAGCTGAGTATAAGGTGTTGGCTTTGTTTGCGCTCATTGCCTCCGCCTTCCTAGGGTACCTAGGCTTTACGGGCGAGAAATCCAGCCCCATCATCATTATTGCCTTCTTGATAGGGGCAGTGTTCTCAGCCACGGCGGGCTTTATTGGGATGAAAATCGCCACTAAGGCCAACGTGCGCACGGCCCAAGCGGCGCGTACGTCGCTGAGCCAGGCCCTAAACGTATCGTTTGCAGGTGGCTCGGTAATGGGCATGGGCGTGGCGGGGCTGGCCGTGCTGGGCCTAGGAGCCTTGTTTATCGTGTTCTACCAGCTGTTTGTGGTGCGGCTGCGCGGCACGGCGGGCGGGGTAGAGATGGAAAAAGCGCTCGAAGTGCTCACAGGCTTTTCCCTAGGTGCCGAAAGTATCGCGCTTTTCGCCCGCGTGGGCGGCGGTATCTACACCAAAGCGGCTGATGTGGGTGCCGACCTAGTGGGCAAAGTAGAGGCGGGCATTCCAGAAGACGACCCCCGCAACCCCGCCACCATTGCTGACAACGTGGGCGACAACGTAGGCGATGTGGCTGGTATGGGCGCCGACCTATTTGGCTCCTACGTGGCTACCATTCTAGCCACTATGGTGCTGGGGCGCGAGGTGCGCCTAGGCAGCCCCGACCAATTTGGCGGGCTGTCGCCCATCTTGCTGCCGATGGCAGTGGCGGGCCTAGGTATCGTGGCCTCGCTGGTGGGCATATTGCTAGTGCGGGTGAAGGAAGGCGGTAATGTGCAGGCGGCACTCAACTTCGGCAACTATGCCTCGGTGGTAGTATCGGCCGTGTTTTCTTTCTTTTTAATAAAGTGGCTGTTGCCAGCCGGTGATATCACGGTGCGGGGCTTCACTTTCGATGCTAACCATGTCTTTTATGCTGTGTTGGTCGGGCTGGCGGTGGGCACGCTCATGAGTATCATCACCGAGTATTACACTGCCATGGGCAAGCGCCCGGTGCTGAGCATTGTGCAGCAAAGCAGCACCGGCCACGCCACCACCGTGATTGGTGGACTGGCGGTGGGCATGGAAAGCACAGTGCTGCCCATCTTGGTGCTGGCGGCGGGCATTGTGCTGAGCTACGAGGCAGCGGGCCTCTACGGCGTGGCCATCGCAGCGGCTGGCATGATGGCTACCACTGCCATGCAGCTCGCCATCGACGCCTTCGGCCCCATTGCCGACAATGCGGGTGGCATCGCCGAGATGAGTGAGCTGCCCAAAGAAGTGCGCGAGCGCACTGATGTACTCGACGCGGTGGGCAACACCACGGCAGCCACGGGCAAGGGCTTCGCTATTGCGTCGGCGGCGCTCACGTCGCTGGCACTGTTCGCGGCTTTCATGGGTACGGCGCATATCGATACTATCGATATCTCGAATGCCCGGGTGCTGGCTGGCTTGTTCGTGGGGGCCATGATACCGTTTATCTTCTCTGCACTGGCTATTTCGGCGGTAGGCCGGGCGGCCATGGCCATGGTGCAGGAAGTGCGGCGGCAGTTCCGCGAGATTCCGGGTATTATGGAGGGTACCGGGCGGCCTGAGTACGAGAAGTGTGTGGCCATCAGCACGCAGGCAGCCATTCGGGAAATGGTGCTGCCTGGGGCCATTGCCCTGCTGACGCCCATTGTCATTGGGTTTTTGTTTGGGGCCGAGGTCCTAGGTGGCACGCTGGCCGGCGTCACGGTGAGCGGCGTGCTCATGGCTATGTTTCAAAGTAACGCCGGCGGGGCCTGGGACAATGCCAAAAAGTCGTTTGAGAAGGGCGTTATGGTCGATGGCAAAATGGAGTTTAAGGGCTCCGACGCGCACAAAGCGTCCGTGACGGGCGATACTGTAGGCGACCCATTCAAAGACACTAGCGGCCCGAGCATGAATATTCTTATCAAGCTCATGAGTATTGTGTCGCTGGTCATTGCCCCACACCTCTAGACCGCAGATTCAAACGGATTTGTCGGATTTAACGGATACGCCCGGCTGCGCCAGACTGGCTATCCGGGCGCATGTGGGATGCTTACCAAGTAAGATGCTTTAGAAGTAGAGAAATAAATGCCCCACATGCACCTGGCTAGCCAGGTGCATGTGGGGCACCGCCGGGCTTATTGGCAATGCTCTGCTTTTGGATATTAAGTCAACCAACAACACCAAAACAAGGTAAGCCACCTACCACTGTACGGTCTGATAGTCAGCTTGTGCAGCAAGCGTATCCGTTCCATCCGAAAAATCCGTTTGAATCTGCGGTTATCTTTGCAGCCCAAACGGCCGCTCGGGCCGCTTCTTAGCGCATGGGTCATCCCCTTATTACCCTTCACGACAAGTCTTTTCGGCCTTATTTGTCGGCCGCCGAAATCGCCGGGGCCATCGACCAGGTAGCCGCTCGCCTCAGTGCCGACTATGCCGGCCGCCGCCCCCTGTTTGTGGTGGTGCTCACGGGTGGGTTCATGTTTGCCGCCGATTTGATGAAGCGGTTTACCGGCGACTGCGAGATTGTCTTTATCCGCGTGGCCTCGTACGAGGGCATGGGTAGCACCGGCCAGGTACAAGAAATCATGGGGCTGCGCGAAGATGTGCAGGGCCGTGACATCATTCTGGTCGAAGACATTGTGGACACAGGCACCACCCTGCACCACTTGCTGCCCACGCTCGAAGCCAACAAGCCGGCTTCCATTGAGATTGCCGCTATGTTCTACAAGCCAACCAGCCTGCGCTACCCGCTCACGCTGAACTACATGGCGATGGAAATTCCCAATGACTTTGTGGTGGGCTATGGCCTCGATTACGACGGCCTAGGTCGCAACCTGCCCGACGTGTACGTGGCAGCGTAGCCTTATTTTTACATAGCCAGGCTTCTCGGCTTCCGGGTTAAGCCCCTGCCTTATTACTCTTTAGTATGCTCAACATTGTTTTATTCGGCCCGCCCGGCGCGGGCAAAGGCACGCAAAGCCAAAAGCTCATTGCCCAGTACAACCTCGTGCACCTGAGCACTGGCGACCTGCTACGGGCTCAGATTGCCGAAGGCACCGAGCTTGGCCTGAAAGCCAAGCAGCTAATGGACGAAGGTCTGCTCGTGCCCGACGAAGTGGTAATCGGTATGATTGGCAATGCGTTGAGTAAAAACCAGCAGGCGGCGGGCTTCATCTTCGACGGCTTTCCGCGCACGGTGGCTCAGGCCGAAAGCCTCGACCAACTGCTGACCCAACACCACACCCAGGTAGCCTGCATGATTGCCCTCGAAGTGGGGGAGGAGGAACTGGTGAAGCGCTTGCTCGAGCGCGGCAAAACCAGCGGCCGCATCGATGACCAGGACGAAACTAAAATCCGTCGTCGGGTGCAGGTGTACAATACCGAGACTGCGCAAGTAGCTGGCTACTACGCTGGCCAGCAAAAATTTCATGCCCTCAATGGCATCGGCGAGATTGAGGCTATCTACACACAAATCTGCACGCTCATCGACCAGCACAAGGCCGCTGATGCCGAAACCCCGGCCGCAGCCACGCGCGAGGTGCAAGCCTAGGGCAGCCCCTTTTTTATAAAATCCGTCTGTCATCCTGAGCTTGCGAAGGACCTTATTACGGCTGGAATCGTTGGGTAGTAGTACCAATGACCCGGACTTTAATAAGGTCCTTCGCAGGCTCAGGATGACAGTTTTTTAATCACTACAGACCTACCTCAGTGGCTAATAACAACTTCATCGACTACGTTAAAATAACCTGCCGCTCGGGCAAAGGCGGGGCAGGCTCGCACCACTTCTTCCGGGCAAAGGGCCTGCCCAATGGGGGCCCCGATGGCGGCGACGGCGGCCGTGGTGGCCACATCATCCTCGAAGGCAGCTCGCAGCTTTGGACCCTGCTGCACCTGCAATATCGCAAGCACCTCTTTGCCCAGGATGGCGAAGGCGGTGGTGAAAACCTGCGTACTGGCGCCCAGGGCGAAGACATTGTGATTCAGGTGCCCCTAGGTACCGTAGCGCGCGACGCAGAGACGGGCGAGGTCAAGCTCGAAATAACCGAGCACGGCCAGCGACTCATTCTCACGCCCGGCGGGCGCGGCGGACTAGGCAACGACCACTTTAAGTCGGCTACCAACCAGGCCCCGCAGTATGCGCAGCCCGGCGGCCCCGCCATCGAGGAGCAGGTGATTCTGGAGCTAAAGCTGCTGGCCGATGTGGGCCTAGTGGGCTTTCCCAACGCGGGCAAGAGCACTTTGCTGTCAGTAGTATCGGCGGCCAAGCCCAAGATTGCGGACTACGCTTTTACAACGCTGGTGCCTAACCTAGGTGTGGTGGCGTATCGTGATTATCAGTCGTTTGTGATGGCTGATATTCCGGGAATTATTGAGGGCGCGGCTGAAGGTAAGGGCCTAGGTACCCGCTTTCTGCGCCACATCGAGCGCAACTCCATGCTGCTCTTTATGATAAGTTGCGATAGTCTCGACGTGGCCGCCGAGTACCGCGTGCTGCTGAATGAGCTGGAGCAACACAACCCCGAACTATTGGACAAAAAGCGCCTGCTGGCTATTACAAAGTCGGACATGCTTGACGACGAGCTGGAAGCTGAGCTATTGGCCTCGTTGCCCGCCGATATGCCGCCCACTGTCTTCATTTCCAGTCTTACGAACAAGAATATCCAGCGGCTCAAGGATATGATTTGGAAGTCGTTGCACGAGTAATAGCTTATTGAGCTTCGACAGCTTAGTTTCCTAAGATGCTAATCATAAGTGTCGTTAGCAACGATATCCAAGCAAGTGTTTGGTAAAAGATGTTATTCTTTATGACCGCTAGTACAAAAAGGATAGCTAGTGGAAGTACAGGAAATAGAGCATTCTTTAAAGCAGTGTGGGCATACAGCTCCGCCGAAGAGTAGTGCGGGCCGCCTTCGCCAAGCATAGCCGCAGAGCCAAAATGATAGTCTTCTATTATGCTAGGTACGGCCAAAATGCCAATTGCAAGCCATTCCCACAAAAGGAAGGCAAGTAGTAGCAGAATGTACCCTAGGCCTATACTAGCATAGAGTTGTGAGCCAGACTTGCTTGGATAAGAAGGCCAATAGGTAGTAGGTATTTTCTGAAACCAACGGGGATATCTATCCACTTGCATAAAAGCTAGTACTTACAAGAGTAGACACAAGGTATAGATTCGACAAGACATCTTGCAAACGGTAAAACTCCTTGGAGTGCCAACTTGTCACTCTCCTTCGCTTTGGCAAACTACTTGCGCCTGACCAGCCGCCCCTATGGCAACTCCCTTCTCTAGCCGATTCCGCCATTTTTTCCAGAAAATGACTGACGATAAACATATGAACCCCGACGACCAGCCCCTGACTGACAGCCCCGCCGAGCACGCCGCCGGTGAGCAAGACCTCACTACCGATGCCACCGCTTCCGAAGCTGGTGCTGCGCAAGGTGCTAGCCGCGCAGATGCTGAACTGGCCGACCTAAAGGACAAGTACCTGCGCCTAGCAGCTGAGTTTGAAAACTACAAGCGCCGCACTGCTAAAGAGCGTACCGACCTGTTCAAGACCGCTAACCAGGAACTGATGGTAGCCCTGCTGCCGGTGCTCGACGACTTCGACCGCGCCCGCCAGCACACCCAAGGCGTTGCCGACCCAGCCGCCTTGCAAAACGCGCTTGATATCACGTATAACAAGCTCAACAAGACCCTAGAGCAGAAGGGCCTAGCCCCGATGAATGCCAAAGGCGGCGACTTTGACGCCGAGCTGCACGAAGCCATCACGCAAATTCCGGCGCCAAGCGACGATTTGCGCGGCAAGATTGTTGACGAGATTGAGAAAGGCTACTACCTGGGCGATAAAGTAATTCGCCACGCTAAAGTGATTTTAGGTCAGTAAGTAATTATTCTGTCATGCTGGGCTTGGGAGGCATCCGGGCTGGCTAGCTAACGTGTTATCTTTAACGTTTGCTAGCAGCTGAAAGGCTTTGCAAACCAGCATGACAGACGTTTTTTGATACTACAATGGCAACCGTAAAGCGCGATTATTACGAAGTATTAGGGGTGGCAAAAAATGCGGAAGGCGACGTAATTAAGTCGGCCTACCGCAAGATGGCTATCAAGTACCACCCGGATAAGAACCCCGACGACCCTACGGCCGAGGATAAGTTTAAGGAAGCTGCTGAGGCCTACGAAGTGCTCTCTGATGCCGATAAGCGGGCGCGCTACGACCGCTTTGGCCACCAGGGCATGGGCGGTGCCAGCGGTGGCGGCCCCAATATGGAGGATATCTTCTCGCAGTTCGGCGATATTTTCGGCGGCGGGGGCTTCGATAGCTTCTTTGGGGGCGGTGGGCAGCGTGGCGGCCGCCGCGTGAAGAAGGGCTCTAATCTGCGCATTAAGCTCAAACTTGACCTAGAAGAGGTTGCCAATGGCGTAGAAAAGAAAATCAAGGTGAAGCGCTATGTGGCGTGCTCGCCGTGCAGCGGCACCGGCGCCAAAAACGGCACTGAGCTCAAAACCTGCGCTACTTGCCAGGGTCAGGGCCAGGTAAAGAAGGTAGTGAACACGATGCTCGGCCAGATGGTGAGCGCCAACACCTGCCCCACCTGCCACGGCGAAGGCAAAACCATCTCAACGACCTGCGATGTGTGCAAGGGTGAAGGCCGCCAGCTGAATGAGGAAGTAATTCCGATTAACATTCCGGCGGGCGTAGCCAACGATATGCAGCTGAGCATGAGCGGCAAAGGCAATTACCCCGAGCGTGGTGGTGTGCCTGGCGACCTGCTCATTCAGATTGAGGAAGAGCCGCATGAATTCCTCAAGCGCGATGGCAACAACATCATGTTTGAGCAGTACATCAGCTTCGTGGATGCGGCCCTAGGTGCCAGCCTGGAGGTGCCCACCATCGAAGGCAAGGTGAAAATCAAGGTCGATGCAGGTACCCAGCCTGGCAAGATTCTGCGCCTGCGCGGCAAAGGCATCAAGGACCTGAACGGCTACGGCCGCGGCGACCAACTGATTCATCTCAATGTGTGGACGCCCAAGAACGTGAGCAGCCAGGAGCGCGAGCTATTGGAGAAGCTGCGTGATTCGGACAACTTCACGCCGCACCCGGGCAAGAATGAGAAAGGCTTCTTCGAGAAGGTAAAAGAATACTTTCAATAACCAGCGACTTAGCGAAATACGTCAGCGGTTTTGAAATAAAAAGCCCCGCTTGGCCACTGGCTAAGCGGGGCTTTTTGTGCTTGGCAGGGCAGGCGCTAGTAGCAGTCGCTCTCAAAATCTGATTAAGCAAGAAAATACCCGGTAGGGAGGTGTAATGCACCGCGGGCTTGGACGATTACTTTGCCGAAACCTTTACCCCGCATGAGCGCTGTCCCGTCTGCCGATTTTTTGGCTGCCTTGCACGAGTACCAGCCACTGGTGCGCCGTGTGTGCCGGCTCTATTGTCAAGACGCCGACGACCGGCAGGACTTGTTTCAGGAGATAGTGCTGCAGCTGTGGCGCGCGTGGCCGCGCTACGTGCCGCAGCCCGATGCTAAGCTCAGCACCTGGCTCTACCGCATTGCCCTGAACGTAGCCATTTCTAACCTGCGGCAGCGCACCCGTCGCCCCGCCGTGGTGGGGCTCGAAGACGACGCGGCCCGCTACCTGGCCCAGGCCACCGAAACTAGCGCCTACGAGCCCGAAGAAATGGCTGCGCTCTACGTGGCCATCAATCGGCTCTCCGACGTGGACAAAGCCTTCGTGCTGCTTTATCTGGAAGACCGGCCTTATGACGAAATGGCTGACATCCTAGGTATTACTCAGAATAATGTACGTGTGAAAATGCACCGGGTACAAGAGAAGCTGCGCAAGCTACTTGTGCCTCATTAATTCTCTAACCGCGATTTGACTATGGAACTTGATGACCTGCGCCGCCAGTGGCAGCAGCCCGAGCCGACGGTACCGGCCGCGTTCAATAAAGCAGCCCTGGCGCAGCTACTAGCTCAGCAGTCGAGCAGTATTTTGGTCAAGCTGCGCCGTAATGCCCGGCTTGAGTTGGCTATAAACTATGCCATACTGCCGGTGGCCGTAGCGGTAGCCGGCTGGGCGCCTATGCTGTGGGTAAGACTATTTGGGGGGCTGCTGGCGCTGCTCGCAGTAGTGTGTATCGGCTATTTCTACCGTAAGCTGGGGCTGCTGCGCAAGATGGATAACCCAGATGATGACCTACGAGGCCATTTGCTGCATATTACGCAGGGGCTGCGTGCACTCATCAAATTCTATTATCGCCTTACGCTGGCCATGATTCCAGTAACCATGCTCCTGAATATGGTAATGGTGCTGACCACGATGCGTGGGCCCGTAACGACTTTTAAAGTCAGTATCATAATGGCCGGTTTGCTGCTTATGAGTGTACTGATTTATTGGCCGGTGGCCCAGGGTACCCATTGGTACTTGCAGCGCCTTTATGGCCAGCACCTCGACCGGCTCGAGGGCCAACTACGCGAACTGGACGAGGAAGCAGGTCCTAGGGTAGCAGAAAGTCACTAACCGTTCAGAAGCGTTTTTTGCTGGTTGAGGGCCGGCTGCTACCGCTTGGCGCCTGCCGATTGCGGCTCACTGCCCTAGGCTGCTACTTTTACCCCACGTTATTCTTATTTCCTTTTTTCTCATGCCACACTCTACCACTGCGCCCATCTTGGAGGTGCGCAATGTGCGCAAGCAGTACGCCGCGCACACCGCCCTCGATGGTGTAAGCCTGGCCGTGCCCGAGCAAAGCATTTTTGGCCTGCTCGGGCCCAACGGCGCTGGCAAAACCTCGCTCATCCGCATTATCACCCAGATAACCGGCGCTGACTCAGGCGAGGTGTTTTTTCGGGGCGAGAAGCTGAATCCGAGCCACATCGGGGCTATTGGCTATTTGCCCGAAGAGCGCGGCCTCTACAAGAAGATGAAAGTGGGTGAGCAATTGCTGTACCTGGCCCAGCTCCGCGACCTCAGCCGCGCTGATGCCTTGCAGCGCATCAAAAAGTGGCTCGACCGCTTGGAACTGAAACCATGGGCGGAGAAAAATGTGGAAGACCTCAGCAAAGGCATGCAACAAAAAGTGCAATTCATCGCCACGGTGCTGCACGAGCCCAAGCTGATAATACTGGACGAGCCATTTTCGGGCTTCGACCCCATTAATGCCAATCTTATTAAAGACGAGATTCTGGCTCTGCGCGACCAAGGTGCAACTATTATTTTCTCAACCCACCGCATGGAGTCGGTTGAGGAACTGTGCGATAGCATTGCGCTCATTAATAAGTCGCGCAAGGTGCTCGATGGGCCGGTAACCACCATTAAAAACCAGTTTAAAACTAACACCTATGAGGTGGAAGGGCAGGGCCGCTTGCTACTGATGCACCCCGACTTTGAGGTGATAGAGCAGAAAGAACGGGAAAACGGCCACTTCTATGCTCGCGTGCAGCTACACGCCGGCACCACGCCCAACGACTTGCTGCGGTTCCTCATTGGGCAGGTGCAGGTGCACGCCTTCCGCGAGCGAATTCCGAGCATCAACGAAATTTTTATTCGCCGCGTGGGCGAAACCATGCCGGGAAGTCTGGTCGAAAACGTCACTGCTTAATCGGGGCGCTGCCTCTTTATTATGAATAAAATTTGGCTCATTATTCAGCGCGAATACATCACCCGCGTGCGCAAAAAAAGCTTTCTGGTGATTTCGCTGCTGGCCCCGCTGCTAATAGCGCTTACCACGGTAGGCATTGCGAAATTCAGCTCTTCCTCGGAGGCCGATGTGGTGGCCGTGCACGACCAAAGCAGCTTGAACCTGCTTGCGCGCTTACAGGACACCGACGAATTGCACTTTGTGCCCGCCGCGCCTGGCTCGTTGGCAGCCGCCCAGGCGGCCTTTGAAAAAGCTAAGCCAAGGCAAGAAGCGCTGCTCGATATTCCGGCCGACTTTACGCTTGATAATACCCAGGGCATCCAGGTGATGGGTAAGGGCAACGTGGCTCTCAAGCGGCAGCTCAATATCCGCAAGGCTGTGACCAAGGCCGTAAGCGAGTTGAAGATGGCCCGCTCGGGCATCCGGCAGGAAACCATCGACGACCTGCAAGCCAAAGTGGAACTGGCGGCCATCAACCTCGATGAGGTGGGTGGCAAGCGCAACGACGCGGGCACTACCACTGCCATCGCCTACGCGCTGTCCATCCTGGTATACATGTTCATCTTCATCTACGGCGTGCAGGTAATGCGCGGCGTTAGCGAAGAGAAGTCGAACCGCATTATGGAAGTCATGATTTCGTCAGTGAAGCCCTTTCAGCTCATGATGGGCAAGATTTTGGGTATCGCTGGCGTAGTACTCACGCAGTTTGCCCTATGGCTGGTGCTATCCTGGGGTATTACTACAGTAGTCGCGCCCTTGCTGCTAAAGGCCGATAAGCCAACTGCCACGGCCGCCGCCCCAGTTGCTAGCAGCGCCACCGCCACGCCGGCTACCGGCACTACCGCCGTGGTCACCAGCCCGGCCGCCACCCCCAGCAGTTCGGAGACATTGGGCGAAGCTCCCCGGCCCGGCCAATCGCTCGGTATCTGGAGCGTACTTGGGGGACTGCCCATTGGTAGCATTCTGGGCGGGTTTATGTTCTTCTTCCTGGGAGGGTATCTGCTGTACTCGTCGCTGTTTGCGGCTATCGGCTCAGCTGTAGATGACCAGACCGATGCCCAACAATTCATGTTCCCAGTAACGATACCGCTCATTCTGAGCTATGTCGTGAGCATCAGCGTTATTATCAATGGCGACCCCAATGGTCCACTGGCTTTCTGGTTATCTATGATTCCACTAACCTCACCCATTGCCATGGTGATGCGTCTGCCCTTCGGTGTGCCGGCGTGGCAACTGGCGCTGTCGGGCACGCTGCTGGTGCTGGGCTTCATTGGCACTACATGGGTGGCCGCGCGCATCTACCGGGTAGGCATCCTGATGTACGGCAAAAAAGTGACGTACAAGGAGCTATCGAAATGGATGTTTTACAAGGGGTAATACCTAGGCAATAAAAAAGCCCGGCTGCGCGAGCGGCCGGGCTTTTTTTGTAGCTAGCGTCCTAGCTTTCGTGGTAGCTCACGAGGTCGTCGATAGGCGAACGAATGATTTTACCGACCTGCATGCCGTGGCTGTTGGCCACCTGCGTGAGGGCGTCGCGGAAGTTGTAGCCCACCGAGCCAATGCAGTTGAAGGTATAGTCTTGGTAGTTGGGGTAGTGCAGCACAATGTTCTGGAAGAAGGCTTCGAAGGCCTCCACCACGATTTGGCGGCAATAGCTTACGTTGTTGTGGTCGTAGGCAAACTTGGCGAAGCTGGCCAGGTAGCGGTTGGGTAGCGGCTTGTTGTAGAGCTGGTCGATGATATCGTTGCGCGAGCCTAGGTGGTATTCCGACTTAAGGGCTTCGCCTAGGCCGTCGGGCAGCGAGCCACGCAGGTAGTCGCGCAGCAGGCGCTTGCCCAAGAACGAGCCGCTGCCTTCGTCGCCCAGGAAATAGCCCAGCGAGTCTACATTGTACGTGATTTTATCGCCGTCGTAGATGCACGAGTTGGTGCCCGTACCCAGGATGGCAGCAAAGCCCGGCTTGCGGCCCAGTAGGGCGCGAGCGGCGGCCAGCAGGTCTTCGGTCACCTCCACGCGGTTGGCGTTGGGGAAGGTGTGGCGCATGGCGGCGGCGATGGTTTCGGCCTTAGCCTCGCTCGACACCCCGGCGCCGTAGAAGTAAATTTCGCGCACCTCGGCGCGGTTCATGTCGTCGGGCAGGTCTTTATCGAGCGAAGCCGTGATGAATGGCGTGTCCACAAAATCAGGGTTATAGCCCTGGGTGTTGAAGTACACGCGCTGGCCCTCGTCGGAGAGTAGGCACCAGTTGGTCTTGGTAGAGCCGCCGTCGGCAATGAGTATCATGTTTTTTGAACTGTTAGCTAGTAGCGGGGGGCCAGTAGCTTTTAGGTGAGGGGAAATCTGCCGTGCAGCCAGCTAGGTGCCGGCGCGAACAAGGCGCTAAAATAACGGCTAGCTAGCGGACACTAGCTATTTAAAAAAATAGCTGCCAGCAAAGCGCTAGCAGCTAACAGCTAGCGCTTTGCTGGCAGCTCGAAAAAACTAGGCGTGCAGCGCCGAAGGCAGCAAGTCAATCCAGCCATCTTCGCTCACCACTACGGCCAGGCAGGGGTAGGGCGACGAACTAGTGTAGCGCACGGCCGAGTTGTAGCGGGCGCCGCGGCTGCTGTCACCCTTTTCTGTGGCTTGCCCGTCGAGGATTACCCCAATGGCGTAGCACGTGCCGTTGGGCTCGATGAGGACTGCCCCGTCGATACTGCTGGCTTGGCGCAGTACGGGCGTGGTCATCACCCTAGGTACCACCCGGAAGCACTGGCGACGCAAGCGCTCGGCCTCGGGCTTGGCGCCGGTGCTGATGCAGAGCATAGTGCCGTGGCTTTGGTTGGAGGCTTCAAGGGCTAGCTCCCACAGAAAGGAAATTTCCTCCGTCGATAAGTCAGGAAATACCTGGTGCGCCACCCGAGCGAAGTTGTCGGCCTGCACCTTGCTTTGGGGCAGGCGCGGCGTATTACTGACCACTCGCATGAGGGTATGGCCGCCGTGGCGCAGCTCCCAGCCGTAGTGGTTGGTAAACTGAATGGTGGCCAGCGGCTCGTATTTTTCGTCGTCTTCCTCTACCATGTACCCTAGGCCAAACACGTGCGACGCGTCGGAAACCAGGCCCGTGCGCCCCTCGGTGAGCTCCAGCAGCTTGCGGATAGAGCGGTGGTCACGCAAGGGCACGGGGGCTTCGAGTGTGAGCACCGGCACGATGGCCGCGTGCTGGCGGCGAGCCAGTAGCATGGTACCCTGACCCTCGCCGCCCTCGTGGCGCAGCGCCGCAATACCTAGGCAGGCATCATAAAGACCGTGGGCGCTACCCGGCGAGATGCGTAGCATGAGGCGGCGCCCGGCCCCACGCAGCACTTCGTTGTAATCGCGGTCGAGCACTGGCTGCTCATTATCGGCAGTGTCGGCTTCGCGTAGGGCGCGAGTGCACTCGTGCAAAAACTCGAGCACGGCCGCATGGGGCAGCGAGGCTGGGCGCGTAGAGGTAGCCTTGCCCGGCAGGGTATAGTAGGCGTTGTAGGGCCCGGCGGCGAGCTGCACCACCAGCACCACCAAGTAGCCATTGAGGCTGAGGGGGGTGGAGCAAAATGAACGGCGCGCTTCCTGGCGGCTTTCTACCAGCTCGAGCAGCGTTTGCTCGGTGGCACGGCACACCAGCTCGTACCAGTGCTGCTTTTCCATGCGGTCGTGGTCTTGCGGGTGCAAGTGGTACACGTTGTCGCGCGGGCCAGCATCGGCCTCAAATGACGCAGCCAGCGTCTTGATGCCCATAAAATCTTGCGGCGCGTAGCGCAGCGTGGGCGGCTCTACTACCACGCTATGCGGGTCGTCTTCTTCGCGGCCCGAAGCCAAGCCCAGCAAAAAGACTTCTGGCCGCAAGTTGCGGTCGAGCAAATTGAAAATACCTTCGGCAAAGAGCTGAGCCGAAACGCGAAACAAACTTTGGTGTTCCCACATAGGGGGCAGAAAAGAGACGGTGGGGCGAGCCGGAGGAGGAGCCAGTGGAGGAGCAGTCATGGTACCGAATAGCAGCCAAGTAGTACGCTTACGTAAAATTGGACTAAACAGTAGTCTGACGGCGGCCTCTTGCACCAAAAGTGCGCAAAAAATCGTATCTTCGGGCTAGCAGTTGCCGGGCTGGGCAACTGATTTCTTACCCCCATCCTGCTCAGCTTATGCTCTTTGTCGACATGCTCCTGGTCATGGTGGTGGCCATTTCTTTTATTCCAATCATGACGGGCTACTGCGCCGCTTCGCGGGGCCGCTCGTTCTGGGTGTGGTTTGCGCTGGGTTGGCTGCTACCTATCGTGTCGTTTCTGCTGCTGTTTGCCCTTATTGCCCGCGATGAGCTAGACCCCGGCCGCCGCCTGCTCGGCGAGGCCCGCCAGATACTGAAAGAGGCCGAAGAAAAAGCAGTGAGTAATTAGTAATGAACAATGAGCAGACCGAATGATGTGTATGTTCATTGCTCACTGCTCTTTGATAATGGCCCGTGCGGCCCAGGCGCCGGTGCTAAAACAGCCCTGCAGCAGGTAACCACCTGTGGGGGCTTCCCAGTCGAGCATTTCGCCGGCCACGTAAGTGCCAAGGCGGCGGCGCAGCATTAGGTTTTCATCTACTTCCGAAAAGGGAATGCCGCCCGCCGATGAGATAGCCTCGGCCAGCGAGCGCAGGCCCACTACCGGGATAGGTAGCGCCGTGAGCGCCGCGCTTAGGTCAGCTGGGGCCTGCACTTCGCGCAGCAGCGTCGGCACTGGCGCTTTGAGGCTGAACGCGCTACCTAGGAAAGACGCCAGCGACTCACCAGTCCGGCGGCGCGCTAGGCGGCGCTGCACATCGGCTGGGCTTAGGTCGGGTTTTAGGTTGAGATGCAGCCAGGCAGGGGGGGCGGCCGCCAGCGCAGCCCTTAGCTGGGGCGTAAGTGCGTACACGGGCGTGCCCTCCAGGCCGTAGTCGGTAAGCATAATTTCGCCGCGCACCGTGTGGCCGCCACAGCTGAGGGCAATGTTTTTGAGGGGTGCCCGCCCCACCTTCTCCTTAAAAAAGGCTGACCATGTTACCTCAGCTCCGCAGTTGGCGGGCGCGAAGGGCTGGCACGGCACGCCAATTTCTCGCAGCAAACTGGTCCAGTGGCCGTCGGAGCCCGTTTGGGGCCAACTGGCACCCCCTAGGGCCAGCAGGGTGGCGGCGGGCTCTACCACAGCTTCTGCGCCGGTGGCTTCGTTGCGGAAGCGCAGGCCGCGTTCGCCCACGAAGCCCAGCCAGTGGTGGCGGGTGCGGAGCTCCACGCCTAGGTTCTGCAGGTGGCGCAGCCAGGCGCGCAACAAGTCGGCGGGTTTGTGCTGGGCATCGGGAAATACACGCCCGCTGGTGCCTACAAAGGTGCCAATACCTAGGTCGGCGGCCCACTGGCGCAGGGCGGCTGGCGAGAAGTGCGCCAAGGCTCGCGCAAAAAACGGCGCTGCTGCGCCGTAGCGCTGCGCAAAAGGCGCTATGTCCTCGCCATTGGTGAGGTTAAAGCCGCCGTGACCGGCCACCAGAAACTTGCGCCCTACGGTGGCCTTCTGCTCAAACACCTGCACGCGCAAGCCCGCTTCGGCTAGGTGCTGAGCGGCTAGTAAGCCCGCTGGCCCGCCCCCCACAATAACGACCAGCGGCGCCGATGTAGTAGAGGGGCTGCTCATAGAAGTAATATATTGATTGCTAGCGATAAATGAGCGTAAAATGCCTCGGGGTGCCCGCGGTGCACTACCCATGGCTAGCGGCCTGCAAACGGGCATGCCCCACAAAGGTCGGGCAACGGCGCGGCGTGGGCCGCGTAACTTGAGCTCTATGAGTTCTTACAGCATCCTGATTGGCCTAAGCTTGGCCGTCATCCTTTCTTACGTATTCAACCTCGCTTCGCGGGCTACACGGGTTCCATCGGTCCTGCTGCTGCTGCTCACGGGCATCGGGCTGCGGCAGTGGGCCGACTACCAGAATATCAATTTTTTGGTGCCCAAAACACTGCTCGAAATATTTGGTATTATCGGCCTCATCATGATAGTGCTAGAGGGCGCTCTCGACCTGCGCCTGAGCCGCGACAAGGTGCCGCTGGTGCGGCGCTCCTTTCTGGCGGCGGCCGTGATGCTGATGGGGCAGGCCGCCGCCATTGGCACGCTGCTGCACCTGTGGCTAGGTGCCCCGTGGCAAACCTGCCTGCTCAATGCCGTGCCGCTGGTGGTTATCAGCAGCGCCATCGCCATCCCGAGCGTGGCCAATCTCTCGGGCGAAAAGCAGGAGTTTATTGTGTACGAAAGTACGTTTTCGGACATCCTAGGTATCATGCTTTTCAATTTTGTTGACCAAGAGGATTTTGCGCAGGGGCACTCGCTGGTCACTTTCGGGCGCGGCGTGGTGCTCATAATAGTGGTGGCCGTGCTGAGCACGCTGGTGCTGGGCTTCCTGCTGGCGCGGCTGCGCGAGCACGTCAAGTTTTTCCTGCTGTTCTCGTTTTTGATTCTCATCTACAGCCTCGCCAAAAAGCTGCACTTGTCGTCGCTGCTGCTCGTGCTGGCCTTTGGACTGGCCGTCAACAACGCCGACCTGCTACTGAATTGGGTGCGTCGGCGCACCGGCTGGCAGGGCATTAGCACCGAAGCGCTGGCCCCCGACCTGCACCAGCTCAAGAGCATCACCGCCGAGTCGGCGTTTCTGATTCGCACGTTCTTCTTTCTGCTCTTCGGCTATTCTATTACCCTGGCCAACCTCATCAGCTGGCAGTTGCTCGGCCAGGGTGTGCTGATAGTGGCTGTGCTCACGGGCATTCGCTACCTCTACCTGCGCTTTGTGGCCCACACCGATTTGATACCCGAGCTGTTCATTGCGCCCAAGGGACTGATTACGGTGTTGCTGTTCTACAGCATTCCGACCCAGCACCTGCTCGGCGACGTTAGCGAAAGCATTTTGTTCGTCGTCATTCTGCTCACTAGCTTGCTGATGATGGTTGGCCTCATTATCAGCCACCAGCGCCCCACTGCCGCGATAGAGTTTTAGCGGTTTATTAAGCCTGTCGCGCTGGGGTGAGTTACGCTACGCTAAGCTCGCCCTAGCAATAGTTAACCATTATGCCTGTCCTTCCTCGATGAGCTCGCGGCGGTAGCGGGCTAGGATGACATTCTTGGTAATAAAGCCCAGGTAAAGGCCATCGGTGTCGCACACGGGCAGGGCGGAGGTAGCGGTGCGCTCTAGCAGCGCCAGCGCGTGCTCGGCGGTGTCGGCAGGGTGGATGAGTGCGGGGGGCGGCTGCATCAGCTCGCGGACTCGGGTGGTGGTGTAGTGGGCGCCGTCGAAGAGCGTGTCGCGCACCATGTCGAGGGTAATGATGCCGCGCAGCAGCCCGCTCTTGCCTACCACCGGAAACACGTCGCGGTGGGCGTGGCGAAATACTTCAACCAACTCACCTAGGGTAGCACCCGGGCGCAGGGGCTGGAAATTGGTGTCGATAAGGCGGTGCAGGTCAAGGCGAGAGAGCAGGTCTTGGTCGCGGTTGGCGTATACGTCCACGCCCTTCAGCGTCAGCTTGCGGGTGTATACCGAGTAGGGTTCGAAGTGCTTGGTAATGAGGTAGGAGAAGCTCGTGACGAGCATCAGGGGCACAAAGAGCGCGTAGCCGCCCGTGATTTCGGCAATCAAGAAGATGGCCGTGAGCGGCGCGTGCACCACACCCGCCAGCACGCCCGCCATGCCCAGCACCACAAAGTGCACCTCGGGCAAGGCTACCAGCCCGGTGAGGTTGACCAGCCGCGCAAACAAGAATCCGCACAGGGCCCCTGCCACCAGCGACGAGCCAAACATGCCGCCGTTGCCGCCCGCGCCCACCGTGATGCTGGTGGCCACCACCTTCATCATCATTGTGAAAAAGACCAGCACCAGCAGCCACCACACGTTATTGTCGCCATACACCGAAAACAGGCTGTCATCGGTGAGGTCTTGGGCGTGGCCGTCGAGTAGCTTTTGCACCACCGTGGTGTAGCCCTCGCCGTAGAGCGGCGGAAACAGAAAAATGAGTAGCCCCAGCGCCGCGCCGCCCGCCAGTACCTTCTGCCAGCGCAAGCCCGGCCAGCGCTCCACAAAGTGGTCGAACCAGTGGTAAGTGCGAATCATGTACACCGAAAACAGCGCCGTAATCGGACCTAGGAGCGCGTAGAAGGGCACCGTATTCAGCACCCACGAATTGGTAATCAGCGTAAATGGCTGCCCTGCGTAGAGCGCCTTCGATACCACCGTGGCGGTAGCCGACGAAATGAGCAGCGGAATAAAGTACTGCGCCGGCAGCTCCAGCAAAATGGCCTCAACCGCAAATAGTACGCCGGCTATGGGGGCGTTGAAGATGGCCGCCACGCCCGCCGCCGCGCCGCAGCCCGTGAGCAGGCGCCGCCGCCGCCGCCCCGCCCGCAGCACCCGCGCCGCATTGGAGCCAATGGCGGCCCCCGTCACCGAAATGGGCGCCTCGGTACCCGCCGAGCCCCCAAACGATACCGTTAAGAAGGCTGTGACGAGCTGCGAATACAGCTTAGAGCGCGGCACTACCGCATTTTCGCGAGCCGCGCTGTAGATGATGGGCCCGATACCCCGCCCTAGGTTGCCGCCCAACAAGTACTTAGTCACCAGCGCCGTGAGCGTGATGCCGATAACTGGGTAGATAGACAGCGCAAATACCCGGTTGGGCTCGGTCACGGCTGCTGCCAAGCGGTGCTGCTGCCAGTGGATAATCGTTTTGAGCAGCACCGCCGCTAGGCCCGCCAGCACACCCACCAGCACCGCCAGCCACACCACGTACACCCGCTCGCTTACGTGGCGCAGCCGCCACAGCAAGAAAGGATTGAGCAGGCGATAGATGCGTTTTTGAGCCATAAGCGGAAGAGCTCAACAGTAAAGCCCTAGTGGATATAAGAAAAGGGGTTGTTATCAGATAATTACTCTCATCTAGTGCCGCATATGAACCTAAGTGATACCCTAGGGGCACTGCGTAGCCGACCAATAAGACAGCTGCTTTGAGTGCATTGGCTAACCCCCGCTGGCGCTGGGGTAACGCCTAGCGAGGGCTGCTTTATTGTTCTGCTATGCAATGCTACATGATTTGCGCAAAAACCCTACCGGGCGCAAATGCCTTTGTACGGGCAATAGTCACATTTTGCTAGGTCGTCGGTTTTGCGGATGTCCTCGGTAGGGTCAAGCACGCGCCGCGCCAGCCGCGCCACCAGCCCGGCGCTGGCCCGCAGAAAGTCGGGCTCGCCGGTGCCTTCGGTGATGAAGTCGAGCGGCGCCGTGAGCAAGCCCTCGTCAATCTTGCGCAGCGACATAATTGCGGCCTCTGAGCCGGGCGGGGCGGGGTGGCGCACGTCGCTTTCCAGCATAAAGCGGTAGAGCCAGAGCTGACGCACCTTGTCGGCGCCCGACGAGCTTTCGGTGAGCATACGCTCTACGGTTTCGGCGGCGCTGAGGGGCTTCAACTTGCCGCGCAGGTTGAGTTCGCGCTGCTCCACGAGGCCAGTTTTGTAGTCTACCACCCGGCGACGGCCGTCGGGCAGCGCATCAATGCGGTCGGCCCGGCCAAAGAGGCGCACGGGCAGCGGCTCGGCCTCACCCGGAATATCAGTAAAGACCGTGGCTGCCATCTCGGTTTCCTGGGCCACAATGCGCAGCGGCAGTACACCCGGCTGGCCCGGCAGGCTCTCTAGGTACTTGCGGATGAGGCGCACCGCCACCTGGCCCAGCACGTGGTTGAGGCCATCGTCGGGGCGGGCCTGGCGGTCAGACTCTTCCTGGCGCAGCTGGCGATTTACTTCGGCAGGCACCTTGCGCAGTAGGTCGGGCAGGTCATCGGCCGTAAGCTCACGTCCCAGCAGTTCGAAGGGCTTCAGCAGGTGCTCTAGCGCGTCGTGCACTACCGTGCCAAAGCCGTCGGCCCCTAGGGCCTCTTCCACCTCCTCATTTTCCTGAAAGCGGGCCAGGCGCGAAAAGTAAAATTTGAGTGTGCAGGCCAGGTATTCATTGAGGGCCGAAGGCGACAAGCCACGCTCGAGCACGCCACGCAGGGCGGCGAGCATGGCCGGGTCTTTGTGCAGCACCAGGTCGTTAGATAGCTCGCTGGTGAGGGTGCTGTTTTCTTCTAAAGCAGGGGAAGCATCCGTAGCGGGCTGTACCTCCACTACCTGGTCCTCCAGCGTCAGCATTGGGTTTTGGGCGGCCAGGTCAAATTCTAGCTGCCGCAGAAAGCGGCTACGCTCGCCGGTGCGCACGCCCTCGGCGCCGGGCAGCACGTGCACTAGGTCTACGCGCCCGGCGCGCTGCAGCAGCCGCCAGAAGTTGTAGGCGGCCGTAGCCTCGGCGTCGGCGTAGGTAGGCAGCTTAAACTCGGTGAGCACGTCGTAGGGAAACAGCGAGTTTTGCCGCTTGGGCGCGGGCAGCGCATTCTCATTGCAGCTTAAAATGATAACGTGGTCGAAGTCCAGCGCGCGCGTTTCGAGCAAACCCATCACCTGCACCTGGGCCAGCGGTTCGCCCGCGAAGGGCAGGCGCGTGTTGCGCATCTGCTCGTAGAGGAAACGCCGAAACGAGCGTACGCTCAGGCGCTGCTCCTGGCAGTCGAACGCCGAGTGGAGCTGCCGTATCATCGTGTAAAACAAGTACAAGTACTCGGCCTCGATAGCGGTGTGCTCGTGCTCATACACCTGCTTGAGCAGGTTGATGATGGTGTAGCAGGCGTCGATAATATTATCGCAATTGTCCCAGGTCTGGAACAACGCCTTGATGAGCGGGTGCCCTTCGCCCAGCCGCAGCAGCTCGGTAGCGGGCAGCAGTACAAGGTGCTTCTTCACTATTTGCTGGCAAATGTGGTCGAGCAGGCCGTGGTACTGCGGCTCCTCTGCCTGTTCATTCAAGTACTGTTGATAGCGGCGCAAAAACGGGTGCGCCAGCAGCTTGCTCACGGCTAGGTGGTGGTACTTGGGCACGCCGTAGTCGCGGCCCGGCTCGCCCTCCCGGATACCCGTGAGGTGCACCTCAAACAGCAAGTCGACGAGGTTGAACAAGGCCGTGCTCTGGAAGCTCAGGCCCATCGTCACGTTGAAATCGGGCACTACCTCGGCGGGCGGCAGGCCGTGCAGCACCGGCAGCAGCAGGGTTTCGTCGGGCAGCACCACGGCCACGGTGGCGTCGGGGTTGCGCTGGCGGGCTTCGGCCAGCAGCTGGCCGGCCAGCTTGCCCTGCATGCTGGCATTGGCCACCCCTAGCAGGCGCACGTGGTGGGGCCGGCCGCGCAGGTGCTCTTGCAGGGTGAAGCTGTCGCGGGGCAAGTCCCACTTCTGCCAGTAGCGGCGTAGGTGCTGGCCGGCCCGGTTGGGCGAGTCTTGCTCTAAGTAAAACGGGTCGGCGTCGAAGCGCAGCTCGGCCCGGCCGGCTTTGCGCAGCAGGTTGATAAACTTCTCCTCGGCCTTGCTGAGGCCCCCTAGGCCCACAAATACGTGGTGCGCAGGCAGCGGGCGGGCGGGGTCGCGCAATTCTGCCTGCAGGCGCTTGGTGGCCTCGCGGTAGGCCAGGCCGGGGTAGGCGAGGTAGTCGGCTTTTAGCCGCCGCTTAAGCTCGCGGTACACGCGGGCTAGCTGGCCCCAAAAGCCGAAGTATCGCATCAGCCCGTCGGTTTTACCGCGCTCGGGGTCGAGGTCCCAGCGCTCCAAGGCCTTAGCCTCGGAGAGGTACTGAAACACCTCTTTCGTATCGGCCAGGTTCTGGTCGAGGTTCGAAAAGTCTTGCAGCAGCAGCCCGCTCCAGCCCACAAAGCGGTCGAAGCTCAGGTCGGGGTCAATGCCCCGAAAAATGTCAAACAGCAAGAGCTGCAAGGCAATAGGCTCTTCTACCTGCACCCCGGCGCGCTCCACCATGTAGTCTTCCATGGCCGCAATGCGCGGTGCCCATAAGGCTTGCCCGTCGGGCGTGGCCAGGGCTAGCTCGTTTTTGAGGTACACCACGGCGCGGCGCGTGGGCACAATGACCACCAGGTCGGCCAGGGTATCGTCGTCGTAGGTGGCCAGCAACTCGTGGGCCACCTCAGCCAAGAAAGTGCGGGTAGAAACCGGCGCCGACACCGGCGCGGCTACTAGGGGAGAGGGGTGCATATACATCAAAGATACGGCTGTATTTCAGGGCCCTGGGTAGCACCCGCACTACCTAGGGCCGGTACTATAAGCAGCTGAGTGGCAGCCTTTCGCTAGCTTCGGCGGTACGCTATCTAGCCACCTGGGTCACTGGCTCTCTATTATTATTTTAAGGTAAGATTATCAAGTAAGTAACACTTGCTACGCAGGCGTTTTTAATTCGGATAGCGAGAAGCGGCGTTTGAAGCTTAAAACGAGCAGTTCGTGCCTTAAGACCGGAATAGTGCTATAACGCGGTTGGAACTTTGAAACAGCAGTTGCCGCGTAAGGGTGCCTGCGGGCTATTTCTACTCTACTACTTTCTATTTGGCTGAATTTTACTTAGGTCGGCCCCTTCTGCTATGTTACCTGATACTACCAGCTGCTTGCTAGCCGACAAGCCAGCCCCTACGGCGCCGGCGGTGGGCTGTGCCACTTGTTGGGCCGCCAAGTACTGCGCCGTTTATTCGCTGGCTGGCCCACAGCCCCCGCCCGAGTGCCCCCTGCTGCCGCAGCCCGCGCAAAAGCGCCGGCCACGCCCGTCGCCTTTGCACCAAGTGTTGCTCTAGCAATGACCTAGGCGAGGCACCGTTGAGGAAGAATGCGGCCCGGTAAATAAGGCTACAGCATAAAGTGCGTAGTTTACGCCCATTGCTTTTACTTTGCAGGTCGCTTGCTTTTTGCGCCAGCGGCTTGTTTAGTTGCTATAGCTTACCCTGCCTCGCCCTAGGCCTGCTGTGTACTGCCCTTGGGCATGGCGCCGCGAGCCTAGGGCGAGGCGCCACTACGGCGGACCCCCGCTCTCTCCCATCGTGCTTACAGTAGAAAAAATCGGCGGTACTTCCATGACCGCCTTCGCCGATGTTCTGCAGAACATCATCTTCCATGGCCGCGAGGGCCAGGCGCTGTACAACCGCATTTTTGTGGTGTCGGCCTACGCCAACGTTACCAACTGGCTGCTGGAGAATAAGAAAACCGGCGCCCCCGGCGTGTACCACCACATTACCCAAAACCAGGAGTTTCGGGCGGCGCTGCAAGAAGTAGCGGCCAAGCTTAAGGAGCTGAACACGCACTACGCGCCCCTAGGTCTCGATTTGGCCGTGGCCGATGCCTTTATCCAGCAGCGCATCAACCAGGCCCAGACCTACCTTGAAAGCCTCACCAACGTGCTGGCCTCGGGCTATGTCAATAGCTACAACATCTTGCAGGCAGCCCGCGAGATTTTGGCTTCGATAGGGGAGGCGCACTCGGCGTTCAACTCTGTCAATATCTTGCAAAACAGAGGGGTGCACGCCACGCTAGTAGACCTGAGCGGCTTCGATGATGCGCGGGCACTCACCATCGACGAGCGTATTCAGCAGGCGTTTTCGGGTATCGACTTCGCCAATACCATCTGCATTGCCACCGGTTATACCAAGGGCACCGAAGGTATCATGCGTGAGTTTGACCGCGGTTATTCGGAGGTGACTTTCAGTAAGATAGCGGTGGCCGTGAAGCCGCAGGAAGCTATTATTCATAAGGAATACCACCTCTGCTCGGCCGACCCCATGATGGTGGGCATCGACCACTGCCGCCCGGTGGGCTTCACCAACTACGATGTAGCCGACCAGCTCGCCGACGTAGGTATGGAGGCCATCCACCCCAAGGCGTCGAAGCCGCTGGAAATCAATGCTATTGACTTGCGTATTAAGAATACGTTCGAGCCCGAGCATCCCGGAACGCTCATCACCCGCGACTACGTGGCCTCTTCTAGCCATATCGAAGTCATTACGGGTACCGAGAAGGTGGTTATTATCGACATCTACGACCCGCAGATGGTGGGCACCGCCGGCTTCGACCTGCACCTGATGCAGGCTTTTAACGACCTCGATGTCAGCTATATCTTCAAAGCCACTAGCGCCAACAGCATCTCGCTGGTTATCTGGCAGAAGGACTTGAAGCCGCAACTGCTCGCCACCCTGGAGGCGCGCTACGAAAAAGTAACTGTTGAGAACGTGGCACTGGTCTGCCTCATTGGTTCTAATATCGACCGGGCCGGCCTGCTAGCCCAGGCAGCCAGCGCGCTGGCCGACGCGGGCATCAATATCAGCAGCGCGGGCTTTGCGCTGCGCAAGGTCAACATCCAGTTTGTGATTGGGCGCGACGACTATAAGAACGCAATTATCGCGCTGAACAGCAGCTTTAAGTTGCCGAGCTAGTATCCGCTAGACCTAGGAAAAGTACGTCCGTCAGGCGGGCCGTTCTGCATGACCAGCAGAATGGCCCGCCTGGCGTTCTTTTGTGGCTAGGACACCTCCTATTCGCTCATGAAAAAAACGTACTCTGCCTTCTTATTCGCCCTAGGTATGGCTGCCACCACTGCCCGAGCCCAAACGCTGGCGCTGCCCCCAGCCACGCAGTCCATCACCGATGCTCAAAACCAAGCTAAGGTGCTGGCCGACACGCTCTATATTCAGCAGCACTATACTAAAACGGAGCTGCAGATACCGATGCGCGACGGGGTGAAGCTCTACACCATTGTGTACGCGCCCAAGGATGCGGATAAGGTGCGCTACCCCATCTTGCTCAACCGCACGCCTTATTCGGTGGGCCCCTACGGCAAGAAGTATAAGTATAGCCTAGGCCCCAGCAGCGGCATGATGCGCGAGGGATACATTTTTGCTTACCAAGATGTGAGGGGGCGCTACATGTCGGAAGGCGAGTTTCTGGATATGCGCCCCGAACTCGAAAAGCACGCTACTAAGAAGGATACCGACGAAGGCACCGATACCTTCGACACCATTGAGTACTTGCTGAAGAAGGGGCCAAAAAATAACGGCCGCGTGGGCCAGTGGGGCATTTCTTACCCCGGCTTTTACACGTCGGCGGGCCTACTGAGCCGGCACCCCGCCCTGAAAGCCGCTTCGCCGCAGGCGCCCATTGCCGATTGGTTTTGGGACGATTTTCACCATAACGGTGCGTTTTTCCTGCCGCACGCCTTCAACTTCTTATACAGCTTTGGGCAGGCGCGGCCCCAGCCCACGCCAACCGGCAACCCCGGCATCAAGCACGGCACGCCCGATGGCTACGACTTCTTTCTGCGCCTAGGTCCGCTCAAGAACGCCAACGAGCGGTACTACCAAGGCAAGGTCGCGTTCTGGAATGAGCTGATGCAGCACCCTGATTACGACGCCTTTTGGCAAGCGCGCAACCTGCGCCCGCACTTGCATAATCTCAACACTGCCGTGCTCACGGTGGGCGGCTTCAACGATGCCGAAGACTTGTTTGGCGCCCTGAATACCTACCAAACCATTGAGCAGAAAAATCCTGGCCTAAGCAACCGTATCGTGATGGGGCCTTGGGTGCACGGCGGATGGGCCCGCGGCACCGGCGAAATGGTGGGCAACGTCAACTACGGCCCTTCGCCCTCGCTCTGGTACCAGGAAAACGTGGAAGCGCCCTTCTTCAAGTCTTATCTGAAAGCCGCCAAGCCAGGCTCGAACCTGCCCGAAGCCATTATGTTTGAGGGCGGTACCAACCGCTGGCGCACCTTCGACGCTTGGCCGCCCAAGCCGGCCCAGGAAAAAACGCTGTACTTCCGCCAAGCCGGGGGCCTCAGCTTTAGCCCGCCCACCGATGGCAGCAACGAGCGCCGCCGCCCCGAAGTCAACTTCGAGTTTGACCAATTTGTGAGCGACCCGGCCCACCCAGTGCCCTTCACGGAGGCCACCGCCGTGGGCATGACCCGCGAGTACATGACCGACGACCAGCGCTTTGCCAGCCGCCGTCCCGATGTGCTTACCTACCAAACCCCGCCGCTTGACGAGGACCTCACCCTGGCCGGCCCCATCTTGGCCAAGCTGCAAGTAGCCACCACCGGCACCGACGCCGACTGGGTCGTGAAAATCATTGACGTGTACCCCGACGACACGCCCGACAACCCCCGCACCGCCCCCAGCGTGCACCTAGGTGGCTACCAGCAAATGGTGCGCTCCGAAGTAATGCGCGGCCGCTTCCGCGAGAGCTTCACCACGCCCAAGCCCTTCGTGGCCAATGAGGTAACGGCCGTGCCCTTCACGGTGCAAGACGTGCTGCATACCTTCAAAAAGGGCCATCGCCTGATGGTGCAGGTGCAAAGCACCTGGTTCCCGCTCGTTGACCGCAACCCGCAGACCTACGTGCCCAATATCTACGAGGCCAGCGAATCGGACTTTAAAGCCCAGACGCACCAGCTGTACCACAACCCGGCGCACCCGTCGCAGCTGGTAGTAAAGGTGTTGCCGGCTGCCGCGCAGTAGGCTGCAGGCAAGAAGCACAAGCACAAGTACTTAATTCTGTCATGCTGAGCCCCGCGAAGCATCTCTCGCGCTTCCAACATGCGGTAAAGATGCTTCGCGGGGCTCAGCATGACAGCAATAAAAAAGGCCGCGCAATATTCGTTGCGCGGCCTTTTTTGTACAGGTGCTTAGGCGTCTATTTGCCGCCTTTCTTAGCCTCCGCCATGAGGTCGTCGTTCATTTTGGCGTACTCATTGTTGGGCGGGGTAGAAGCCAGCGCGAGCTTTTTCGACCGCTCGGCAGCAGCCACGGCGCCTTTGTAATCCTTCATTTTCAGGCGGATTTTAGCTTCCGTGTTCACGTTCCAGAACTTGGGGTCGGTGGCGTTGGCCTTCTGAATCCAGGCTAGGGCCTGCTTCAAATCCTTGTTGTTGTCGTTGTAGTACACCGCCGCCGCGGCCAGGTCATTAGCCGAGGGGTTGGCATTCTTGATGACTTTCTCATCAATCTGAGCCATTACTTTGGCATCTACGTCAGACACAATTTTAAACTTGGCGCCCGTGAGGCCCCACAGCATGTCCACGTTGGCCGTAGCAGGCGTCAGCTCGGCGAAGCTAATGGTGAAGGTCTCAACCTTGCTGGCCAGCTTGTAGGGCTTGATGGTAAAGCGCGCCACGTCTTGGTCGTCTTTAAAGCCATCAACATCAGCGCCTTGCTTGAGGCTTTTATTAAGCACTACCGTCCACTCGTTTGCATTAGGCACGGTGTAGAGGCCGTATTCGCCGGACGGTACTTTTTTGCCCTCAATCGTCACATCATCCGAAAACTTGATGCTGGTAGTGGCGTTGGCGCCTGTGCGCCAGCGCTTCCCGTAGGGCGCCAGCGGGGAGTTGGCTCCGAAGGCTTCGCGGTTTTTCAGCGAGGGGCGGCTGTAGGTAATCGTTACGTCGGTGAGGCCCACGCGCTGCATTACGGTGCCTTTGGGGCTGGGCTGCGGGGTCGTAATCTGCGCCTGTGCTACGGAAGCCGTGAGGACGGTAGCCGTAAGGGCCACGGCGGTGGTCAGGTGCATGGCAATTCTGGTCATTTCAGCGGGGGAGAAAAGAAGTTGAAAGACCAAAAATAGCAAAGCCCGCCGGGTGGGCAGGCTTTGCGAAGCCAGGCGAAGGTCTGCTAGGCTATTTTGGACCAGTACAATCGGGCAGTTTACTTCAATTTGGCCTTGGCCTGGGTGGCTACTTCCTCGCTGCTGCGAGCGTAATCATTATTAGGCGGCGAAGCCGCCAAGGCCATCTTCTTCGCTTCCTGAGCCGTGGCGTGGGCACCGGCGTAGTCTTTGAGCTGCAAGCGAATGCGCGCTTCGGCGTAGACGTTCCAGTACTCAGGGTGCATGGCATTGGTTTCCTGAATCCAGGCAAGCGCCTGCTGCAAGTCCTTATGCGAATCGTTATAATAGGCGGCGTGCTCCTCGGGGGTGGGCGGGGTGCTGAGGCGCCGCACGGGCTCCTCGTCTGTGGGTGTCGCGAGCGAGCTGCTGCTAGCCTCAACGAGCGAACTGCTGGCCAGGGTTGCCGAAGCGAAATCGGTGGTTTGAGCCTGGGTATTGGGAGCTGCTAGTATGAAGGCAACCAAAGCAATACTAGTAGAAAAGGCGAAAGTAAATTTTGGCATAGCAGTAAAAGAATTAAATCGACACTGCCAAGCTAGAGACAAAAAATTGGTATAGTAGCGCTTAATTTGAATAAAGGATAAAGTTTATATTCCTTCTTAATTAAGCCTAAAGTGTACGCAGTTAGTAGATAACTGCCAATAAGAATAGTGCTAAAAATTGAATGCCCGACTAGCGCTAGCTAGCCGGGCATTTTCGGTCAACGAGTAGCCTTTGTAGGCGGAAGCTTACTTAATCTGTGCGAATCCACAGTAGGAGTGGAGCACGCTCGGCAGGTTGATACCCTCCGGCGTTTGGTTGTTTTCCAGCAGCGCAGCCACAATGCGGGGTAGGGCTAGGGCCGAGCCGTTGAGGGTGTGCAGTAGCTGGGTTTTGCCGCCCTCGCCGCGGTAGCGGCACTTGAGGCGGTTGGCCTGAAAGGTCTCGAAGTTGCTCACCGACGATACTTCGAGCCACCGGCCCTGGGCAGCGCTCCACACCTCTAGGTCGTAGGTGAGGGCCGAGGTGAAGCCCATGTCGCCGCCGCAGAGGCGCAGTACGCGGTAGGGCAATTCTAGTAGCTGCAGCAGCTTTTCGACGTGGGCTACCATTTGCTCGTGGGCAGCGTAGGAGTGCTCGGGCTGCGTGATTTGCACAATCTCCACTTTATCGAACTGGTGCAGGCGGTTCAGGCCGCGCACGTCGGCGCCCCACGAGCCGGCCTCGCGCCGGAAGCAGGGCGTGTAGCCGGTGTTGCGCACGGGCAGCTTGTCGGTGGCGATAATCTCGTCGCGGTAGAGGTTGGTAATGGGCACCTCCGAGGTCGGAATCAGGTACAGATTGTCGGCCTTGTCATGGTACATCTGGCCTTCTTTATCGGGCAGCTGGCCCGTGCCGTAGCCGCTGGCCTCGTTTACCAGGATGGGCGGCTGCACCTCTACGTAGCCCGCATCGCGCGCCTGTTCGAGGAAGAAGTTAATCAGCGCCCGCTGCAAGCGTGCGCCCTGGCCCTTATACACCGGGAAGCCGGCGCCCGTGATTTTGATACCTAGGTCGAAATCAATGATATCGTATTTCTTAATCAGCTCCCAGTGTGGCTGCGCGCCGGGCCCTAGGTCGGGTTTAGTGCCGCCTTCGCGCACTACCTCGTTGTCGTCGGCCGAGCGGCCCGCGGGCACGCTCTCGTGCGGTACGTTCGGGATTTTATAGAGCAGCTCGGTTTGCTGCTTTTCGAGGGCCGCCAGCTCGTCGGCGTGCGTCTTAATCTGGGTCTTAAGCTCCGAGGTGCGGGCTTTGAGCGTTTCGGCGCCGGCTTTGTCGCCACTTTTCATGAGGCCCCCAATCTGGCGGGCCAGCTCATTAGCTTCGGCCTGGGCGGTGTCGTGCTGCGTTTGCAGCGCCCGGCGCCGCTGGTCGAGGTCGAGTACCGCCGCCACATCAGCCTCAGCGGTTTTAAAGTTGCGCTTGGCCAGGCCGACCAGCACGCGGTCGGTTTGCTCTTTAAGTACAGAAAGTTGTAGCATAGTGGGCGCAAAGGTATTGCGGCGGTCGCCAGCGCGGAGCCACCTAGCCTTTAGTCCGCGTTGCGCAATCAACGAAGACCTAGGGCGGCCTAAAGCGTCCCGCAACTCGGTTTTTTCTAAAATTTACGCAATCGACCGCCGCCAATGCACCCAAGTTGGCAGTTTGTCCGTAATGCGTTAATATTGCAACTGCAAGCTGGCCCGTGGGGCTGGTAGGGGAGGCCCTAGGTCCACCCGTTGCGTTGCCGGACCGACATTTTTGCCTTGGTGGAGCTGCCGGCCGCCCCTCTTATACCTCACTATTTCCTGTTGTTGCCCGCCGCTTTGCTGGTTGTGTCGCGCATTGCTGCTTTTTGGAAGTTGGACCGAGCCATTGGCTTCGGACAAATTGCTCGCGGCCGGGAACCCGGGCCAGCGGCCGCCGGGCGGCCGAGCCCCTTGCGCAGATTCTCCTAATTCCCCCTATGTATACCCTTAACGAGCTGAAGGACCGGCTGCTGTCCGACCTCAAGGAAATTGCTGAGCAAATGCACGTCGGCAATTTCAAACGCCTGAGCAAACAGGATTTGATTTACAAAATCCTCGACCAGCAAGCCATTCTGCCGGCCGACCAGCTACCTAGCAAAAAGCCCGCTGCGGCGGCCCCAGCCGAGGCGCCTGCTGCCGCTCCTGCACCTGCCCCTGAGGCAGTGGCGGAAGCGCCCGCTCCCGCCCCGGCACCTGCTGCCACCCGGGGCACCCGCGGGGGCAACGGCCGCCGCCGCGCCGCTGCGGTGCCTGTAGTCGAGCAGCCTTTTTCCGATGTGGCAGCCCCCGCGGCCGTGGCTGAGGCGCCTGCTGCTGTGGCCGAAGCGCCCGCTGTCGTGGCCGAAGCACCTATGGCTGAAGCGCCAGTAGCTGAAGGATTTGCCGAAGCTCCGCAGCCTACGCGCCTCGACGTGGTAGAAGCCGATGAGCGAAATGTAGCCACGGTGTCGGTAGAGGCTGAGGAGGCTACCGTGCCCCCCACCGAAACCAACCCTACCGCTGAAACGCACTCGGCCGACGCCACGGCCCCGCCCCGCCACCGCCGCGAGCGCGTGGACCGCGCCGGCCGGCCGCTGCCCCGCCGCGAAGACCGCCCTGCTACCGCCGCCGTAGCTGCTACCGACGAAGCCCCGGCTGCTGAAGCACCTGCTACTGAGGCCGTAGCCGAGCAGCCCGCCCCCGAAGCCTATACCGACCGACGCGAAAGCCGCGAGCAGCGCTTCGACCGCGAAAACCGTGACGGCCGCGAGCCCCGCGACAACCGCGACCGTACCAACGGCCAACCCCGCAATGACTTCCGCGAAAACCGGGAGCCCCGCGAAAACGGCCAGCCGCGCTTCACCAACGACCAGCCCCGCGAGCCGCGCCCCGTCAACGGTGCCGGCGCTACCGACCAGCCCCGCCTGAGCCGCGAGGAGCGCTATGCCCAGCGCGAAGCCCAGCGCCAGCAGCGCCGCGAAGAGCGCCAGCGCCTAGGTGCCGAAGGGCAGCCAGCCGGTGAGCAAGGCGCAGTAGCCCAGGTGCCTAGCGCCAGTGGGCAAAACGGCCAACCTACTGATGGCCAGCGCCAGCAGCAAGCGCCGCGCCCGCCCCGCGCTCCCGAGCTCGACCTGACGGTGCCCGGCTCGGGCACCCTAGAGCTGATGCCCGATGGTGGCTACGGCTTCCTGCGCTCACCTTACTACAACTACCTGACCTCGCCCGACGACATCTACGTGTCGCCGCAGCAGGTGCGACAGTACGGGCTGAAGGCCGGCGATACGGTGCAGTGCACCATGCGCCCGCCCCGCGAAAACGAGAAATACTTCGCCCTCGTTGGGGTTGATAGTATCAATGGCCGCACGGTAGAAGAAGTGCGCGACCGAGTGCCATTCAACCACTTAACGCCGTTGTTTGCCGACGAGAAGCTGAAGCTCAGCACCAAGCCTACCCAGGTGAGCACCCGCGTGCTCGACCTGTTTGCGCCCATCGGTAAGGGCCAGCGTGGCCTCATCGTGGCCCAGCCCAAGACTGGTAAAACGGTGCTGCTGCAGGAGATAGCTAACTCGATTTCGGAAAACCACCCCGAGGTGTACCTACTCATTCTGCTCATCGATGAGCGCCCTGAGGAAGTAACCGACATGGCTCGCTCGGTAAAAGCTGAGGTGCTTAGCTCGACCTTTGACGAAACGGCCGACCGCCACGTGAAAATTGCGGAGCTAGCCCTCGACAAAGCCCGCCGCCTCGTAGAGTGCGGCCATGATGTAGTCATTCTGCTTGACTCCATCACGCGTCTAGCCCGGGCCTACAATACGGTGCAGCCCAGCAGCTCGCGCATCCTGTCGGGTGGTATTGATGCTGGTGCCCTGCAAAAGCCCAAGCGTTTCTTCGGCGCAGCGCGTAACATCGAAGGTCCTGGCTCTTTGACGATTATTGCTACCGCACTTATCGAAACCGGTTCGAAGATGGACGAAGTTATCTTCGAAGAATTCAAAGGCACCGGTAACATGGAATTGCAGCTCGACCGCAAGCTGGCTAACAAGCGCGTGTTCCCGGCCATCGACATTCCGGCTTCCGGCACCCGCCGCGAAGACCTGCTGATGAGCCGCGACGAGCTGAGCCGCGTGTGGGTGCTACGCAAATTCATGACCGACATGAGCGCCACCGAAGCTATGGAGTTCTTGAAGGACCGTATGAAAGGCACCAAAGACAACGAAGAGTTCTTGCTGGCAATGAACGGCTAAGCAATAAGCTTGCTTCTGAAAACGGCCCGTGGAGCTCTGCTCCACGGGCCGTTTTTTTATAATTTCCCGCCGAGTCTCGCCAGGTGAGGCGCAGAGTTATGCGGGGTTTTTCTGCTGAACTTTGCATGACCCTGCGTCTCACCCGGCGAGACTCGGCGGGAAATATTATTGCTATGAAGCTGCTTTTGCTAGCCTACAGTCTCCTAGGTCCGCCGTGTAAGGTGTACACAACGGTAGCGGTCTCTGATGCCTGGATAGTGGCTACTCAGCAGCTACCGCTGAAGAAGCGGGCTGTGGCAGTGCGCCAGCGCCTGGCCTGCGATGCCCGCGTGCGGGGGCCGGTGCCAGCCGCCGCGCTGTGCGTGTCCTGCCTCACAGCAGAAGGACAACGAGCATTTCGGGCGGCGCAGGAAAAGCAGCGCCAGGCCGAAGCTAACGACCCTCGGCCCTCGGGAGTGGTGCTGCTGTATATGATTGATGGGCAAGTAGTGATGCCAGCTGATACGGCGCGATGGCAACCGCTAGTAGCCCGGCGACAGCTAAAAGAAATCTCGTTGCTGGTCAGCGAGAAAGCTGTAGCTACTGGTGGTGCCCGGGCGCAAAACGGGATGGTGTTTATCACTACCCAGCAGCCCTAGGTACTATAGCGGGCCAGAAGTATCATTGCGATGAAGGCGGCACTCAGGCACAGCGACGACACGATGTTCATGCGCATGGTCCATTCAAAATTGGCGTGCGCAGGGTCGTGCCACGTCAGCCAGGCCCAGCGCGCAAACAGCGCCACTACCGGCCCGGTGGCCGCCAGAAAAATGAGAATACTCCGCTGTTCGCCCCGCAGCCAGTAGGCTAGGCTCATGGCCGCGGCGCCCGCCAGCAGTCCGCCCGCCGCAAAAACCAGAGTGCCCCGGATGCCCAGCCGCAGGCTGAGGGTGCGGTCGCCGCGCTGCGCATCTTCTTGGTGCTGATAGATTTGGGTGAGCGGGTAGGAGCCGCACAGAAATAGCGTACTCACCAGGGCCAGCAGTAAGTTGGTCGGCTCGGTAAGTTGGAAAGTGGTCGTGCCGACCCCGATTTGAGTCATCAAAAACGTGAAAGCGCCCTGAAATACTACCACTACTGCCGTACTCACCAAGGGGTATTTCTTGAGGCGAATACCCTCGTAGCTGTAGGCCTTAGAAACCAGCAGGTACACCAGCACCAGCCCCGCAAAGACCCCGCCCAGCAGCAGCGAGGCACCTAGGGCCAGGATATCGAAAAGCCAGACGAGGTGCAGCAGTTCGGGAGTGACCTTGGGCGGCGCCTTCAGTCCGCCGATGCTGCCTTCATCCTTGTCATAGAAGGAGTTGTAGCCATTGGAAGCCGGGTATACCAGCAAGTGCAGTATACCGAATACCGCCGCCGCCCGCCCCCAGCCAACTGGCGCCCGCAGCGCGCTGAGCCCAAACCAAAAGATGGGCATCAGGAACAGCGAAAACGGAATGCGCAGCAGCCGCAGCGCCCGGAGGTAGGTAGCGATGAGCAATGAGCAATGAGTAATGAGTATGCAAAAGTGCAACTGGAAACGTAGTCCATTGCTCATTGCTCATTGCTCATTGCTCATTGCTCATTGTTCCAATGAGGTACGTGACGCGTGGGCCCCACCAGTGGCGCAACTGCCCGGCTTGCCACTGGTAGCGCCCGGCAGGGTCGGCGCGCTCAGCCAGCGATAGCAGCTGGGCGGGCGGGTACATCCTGAAAATTGATACCACCCCATCCCAGATGGTAGTAAGCGGAATGAGCGGCACCAAATAGGTGAAAACCAAACGACTCCAGCGGAAGGGCCGGAAAAAAGGCGTGAGTAGCAACTGCGCTACTGGCAGCACCGTGAGCGCCAGCCCGATTTCGAGCCAGCTCTTGCCCGCGCCCTCAAACACGCCGATGCCTGCCCCGCGCGCCACAGCATCGCGCAGTAGCGCTTCGGCCTGCGGTGGCGCGAAGTGGTGGAAGGCTGAGAAAATAACCCGGAAGCCCGGTAAGTCGGCCGGTACGCGCAGCGCATCGACGGGGGCGGCGTGGCCCCGGATGGCGCCCTTGGTGCGGCGCGCCACATCGGCCCAGGCGGCGGGCTGGGGGTAGAGGTCGGTGAGCAGCAGCCCTAGGTGGGGGGGCGCGGCTGGCTGCTGGCGCAGGGCGGCCAGTACGGTTTCGGTGCCGCCTCCCGCGCCGGCGCCTAGCTCCAGCAATTGGTTTTGCTGGGTGCGGTGCAGGGCATCGGCCAGCAGCGGCGCCACCGGGCGGTAGATGCCCAGGGCCGAAATCATGAAACGTAGGTAGTCCATTTGTCCGGCGCGCAGCACGGCCGGAAACCACGGCTGGTCTTCAAACTCGAACAGGTGCAGGCGAAACTTCACGAGTAGCCCTTACGGCAAATGACGCTGTGAGTAGATGGGGGCATAAAAAAGACTGTCATGCTGAACTTGCGAAGCATCTTCTCACGCTAGGTCGTTTCGGCCGTGATAAGATGCTTCGCTAGCTCAGCATGACAGTTATTGATAGAGCGTCAAGCACGGTTGTTACTTTCCGCCGATGCCGAATACCTTCTTGAGCAGCGAGGTAGTGCGGGCCACAGGGTTTTCCCGAATGTCGGCCTCCTCTTGGGCAATGAGCGTGAACAGGCCGTCTATAGCCTTGCCGGTGGCGTACTGGTTGAGGTCGGTTTGCACGGGCGTTACCAGCGGCAGCTTGTTGTAAGTAGTCGTCAGGGCGGTGTAGTACTTGGTGGCGTCTACCTTGCCCAGGCTCTGCTCCATAATGGGCATGAAGGCCGTAGTGAGCTGCGAGGTAGTCGTGCGCTTGAGGTACTGGGTAGCCGCGTCCTTCTGGCCCGTCAGGATGTTCCACACATCCGTGAAGGTCAGCTGCTTGATGGCGTTGAGGAAGATGGGCTTGGCACTCTTGGCCGCGTCTTCGGCGCCGCGGTTCAGCGATAGCTCAAACTTATCCACCTGGCTACCTAGGCCGATTTTGCGCAGGGTAGTGGCCATGCGCTGCGCATCGGGCGGGAAGGGAATACGGATGAGCCTGTTCAGGTAAAAGCCATCGGTGGCTGAAGCCTGGTCCGAGCCTTTCGAAATACCCTGTATCAGCGCTTCTTTCAGACCGTTGGCGGCTTCGGTATTAGTGAGGCCGCCGATGCCAGTCGAGGAAGAAGTTGTGGTGGTCGTGGTTTGCTTCGTGGGCAGCTTCAGGCCACCTAGGCTGCTGGGAAAGCGAATTTGCGCGTGTGCAGTCAAGGAAAAGCCGGCGAGGGCAACGGTAGCAAGGAGCAGACGATTAGTCATAGCGGGATGAAAATGAGCGCTGATAGATGATAGAAGTGGCATAAGAAAGCTCTGGCATCAGCTGCTAGGCTCCTGCAAAAGCTGCTCACGCCGTAGCCATGGCCAAAAGACGTACCAGTTTCTAGTACTAGCCAACTACATTCGGCTAACGCCCATTTTTCAACGACTGAGCGGCGGTAAGAGTGCGAAAACTTATACTAAGTCGTCTTTCGGAGTAGTAGCTGATAGACCTAGTCCGGTATCCGTTTTTAAGAAAATCCAATCGGCATATATCCAATAAATGGCTGCTACTGCTATCGGAACATAACATCCAGCAAACCACAAGACGCCGGATTTTGATAGCCTTGGGTCGGTGACGAACTTGACTAGTAGTAGAGTAACTATTCCAAAGAGGCCGCTTATCAATAAAAATAGTCGCCTTATTCGGCGGAAAGTTGTTGAAGCAGCTAATGCCCAGCGTATTCCTATCGGTAGGATAAGCAGAACGGGGGTAGAGAAGAGTAGCGCTACCATAATGCAGAGGATGCCAGCGCGCATAGTGGCATTGACATCTAGGGAGCCTATGATAAAAAAAGTAGCCGCAATAGTCGTGAAAACAGAACCCACTACCACGGTAGTCAGCCATAGTAGTAGCGCAGACAGATGCGAAGGCGGACTTACTGTTTGGGTAGAGGGCATAAAAAATACCTGTTTGTTTAGACAAACATACCGCTTTTTCGTATTAGCTTTGCATTACAAAGTACTTCACCGCCTCGCATGAAGCCCGCTGCCCAAGACCCGCTAGCCCAGCTCACCGAAATCCGCGCCATTATGGAGCGCAGCTCGCGCTTCATCTCGCTTAGCGGCCTGAGTGGGGTAGGGGCTGGCGTAGTAGCACTGGTGGGCACCGTGGTGGCGCACTACTACCTGCTGCAAGAATACGGCAGCGCGCAATACGGCGCCCAGGGCTACCTGCGCCTGTTCCAGACCTCGCTGGGCGAGCGGATGGAGGCGCTGCCCTTTCTGCTGGGCCTAGCGCTGGCCATGATAGCGGCGGCGCTGCTGGTGGCGGCGTTTTTTACGCTGCGCCGCACCCGGCGTGATGGCCTGCGCTCGTTGTGGACGGCCCCGGCCCGGCGCTTGGCCGCGGCGCTATTTATTCCGCTGGCGGTGGGCGGGTTGTTTTGCCTCAAATTATTCTTGAGCGGCGCGCCCGAGCTGGTGGTGCCCGGCCTGCTGGTGTTCTACGGCATAGCCCTGCTCAATGGCAGTAAGTACACCCTAGAAGAAATAAAGTACCTAGGACTAACCCAAATGGCCCTGGGGCTGCTGGGGCTGCTGATGCCGGGCTATGGCTTGCTGCTTTTCGGAGTGGGCTTTGGGCTGGGGCACATTGGCTACGGCCTGCTGATGTATAACCGCTACGAGCGCCCTGCCGCGGGCGCCCGCAGCAAGGCGTAACTTTGCAGACCCGTGAAATATGCCATCCACACGCTTAATAAAGCCTTCGACCACCGCGTGCGGCTCGGCGTAATGGCCGTGCTGTTGGCAAACGAGTCGGTGAGCTTCAACGACCTGAAAGAAAGCCTCGACCTAACCGATGGCAACCTGGCTTCGCATGTGGCGGCCCTTGAAAAAGCCGGTTACGTGCTGGTAAACAAGCAATTCATCGGTAAAAAGCCTAATACGACCTACAATGCTACGGCCGAAGGCAAAACCGCCTTTCAAGAGCACTTAGCCGCGCTGGAGAAGCTGCTGCGGGGGTAGCAATAACCCTGGTAGTAATTTATTAAGGGCGTGTTATGCTGATGAAGAAAGCATCTTGTTAGCGCAGGTGAGGTAGCGTGGCATTGATTATCAGCAAACCTGACAAGATGCTTCCTTCGTCAGCATGACAGACGATAGAAAAGCTTAGCGTACTAGCTGAGGCAAATCCTCTTTATAATTCATAGCCGACTCTTATCGGCTTTCTTTTAATCCCTTTGCTTTGAAATACAAAGTTCTTTACTAATGGAAACAACAGCTTCTTGGGTCCCGGCTACGCCAGCTCCGACTCCCCCCACTTATCGCATTTCAACGCTCCTAGGTAGCCTGGTGGCCGCCACCGCGGTGCTGAGCGACTACCTGTTTTGGCATCAGTCGGCTGGCTTCAATGTGCTGGTATACATGGTATTATTGGTAGGAGCGCACCTTGTGCTGCTGCCGCGCCACGCGCCGGTGCGGCGCCTAGGTAGCTTCTGGGCCGTGGTGGCGGGCTGCGTAATGAGCGGTGGGCTGGTGGCGTGGTATGGCTCTAGCGCATCGCTCTGGGCCGCTCTGGCCTCAGGCCTGCTGCTGGTGGGGTTCGTAAACCAGCCGCAACTGCGGCTGCTAAGCTCTGCGGTGCTCACGGCCGTGGTGGGGGTGCTGCCAGCGGTGGGTGCCGTGGTGAGCAGCATCCGGGCGCCGCGGCAACTGGGCGGGCGTCTGCAGCGCGGCTGGTTTTATGGGCGCATGTTGGGGATGCCACTGCTGGCGGTGGGTGTTTTTCAGGCACTGTTTGCAGCGGCTAATCCTCGGTTCGCGGCGCTGAGCGCGCGGTTTTGGAATGGGGTGGCCGACTTACTAGGGCGGTTGTTTGCCGATATCTCGGTGCCACACCTACTGTTTTTTGTGCTCTGCCTACTAGGCGCGGCAGGCGCGCTGGTGCTAGTGCCCATTCACTACTTCGCCGACCACGAGTCGCGCTTTGGCGAGTTTGTGCGGCGGCAGCGCGATGGCGTGGCCTCACTGGGGGTGCGGCGACCCAATTTCCGGCACACCACCCGCCGCCTGCTCGACCTGCGCAAGGAGTGGTTAGCTGCCGTGGTATGCTTCGGCTTGCTCAATGCCCTGCTGCTGGTGGAAAATGTCGTGGACATCAACTGGATATGGCTAGGCTTCGAGCCCGGGCCGAATTTCGACCTTACCCAGTTTGTGCACGAGGGTACTTACGTGCTCATTTTCAGTATTCTGCTAGCGGCCGGTATCATGCTGTGGTTTTTCCGCCGCAACCTGAATTTTTACCAGCCCGGCCTGCCGCTGCTACGTTGGGGCGCCACGCTGTGGGTGCTGCAAAACGTGGTACTGGCCATTTCGGTAGGGCTGCGCAACTACTACTACATCGTGTACACGGGCCTGGCGTACAAGCGTATCGGGGTGTATGGCTTCTTGCTGCTGACCTTGTTTGGCCTAGGTACGGTGCTGCTCAAAATCTGGCAGCGGCGCTCGGCCTTCAACTTGGTGCGGCTCAACTCGTGGGCGGCCTACGTGGTGCTACTGAGCCTGGCGGCCGGCAATTGGGAAATCTGGATTGCGGAATACAACCTGCAAGCAGGATTTGCGCGCCTCGACATTGGCTTTTTGCTGAATATGCCGCCTAGGGTGCTGCCAGTGCTGGCTGCGCGCCGAGCCATCATCGACCAGGTGCCGCACCTGGTAGCCGAGGGCAGCGATGGCTACTACTACACGATGGAGAAGGTCCACGCGCACGAGCTGCTGCGGGAGAAGCTGGCGGAGTTCCAGCAAGCCTACCCTAAGCAGGATTGGCAGAGCCGGACGGGTGCGGGCGAACTCACTTACAAGCAGCTAGCAAACCATGACTGAGCAGCAAATCGCCTGTAGCGCTGTGCCGCTCACGCCGGGGCAGTGGCTGCTGCGTAGCCTGTATTGGGTAGTCGGGTGCCAGGTGGGTATTTGGCTGCTTTCTAAGGCTATGGCTGTGCTAAAGGACTACCTAAGCATGCTGCCATCGAGTGTGCTAGAGCTGCTGGTGCTACTGGTGTGGGGTAGCTGCTACGCCTCTATTTTCTTGATTTGGCGGAACGTCTTAGCTGGCAGTGCTGCCGTGCTTTTGCACGATGCCCGCCGGGGTACTTTCTCTTGGCTTAGACTGCTCATGCTAGCGTGGCGGGGGGTACTGGCACTTGGCTTGGTTTTCCACTTGTGCATCATCCTGTTCATGTCAGTGGCAATGCTATTGGACCTCTTCAACCACGAGCCAATTGGTGACTACTTCTAATTCAATGCGCTATGAAAACAAACTTATCCTGCCCTCACCGAAGCTACCAGTTCTTGCCGGCGGCTCACAACCTACTCTCTGCTCGTGCACCATGTTGGGAGGCTTAGCAGGCGTCAGCACGCGAGATGCTAAGTGCTGCACGGCTATTCTCTTATTTTTTTACTGCATTAGATGGAACAACTAACCTTACCTACCAAGCTCAAGAAACCGCTCACGCCCGCCGAATGGCTGCTGAGCAGCATGAGCTGGACCCTAGCCAGTGTCTTGGGGTGGCTACTGCTCAGCGCGTTTTTAAGTAGCGTGCTTGATACTAGCCAAACGTGGGTCGACGGGCTACTATTGGGCACTGCCGCCACCGCGCATTTGCTGATATGGTACAAGGCCGTGTTGACCACTTGGGAAACTGTAGCCGAACACACCGAGCCCATCTGGCTTAGCATCGTCAGTGCCGGCTGGACGCTACTGCTCATCCTGTTTCAGCTGTCGTGTCTGGCACTGTTATTCCTGGCCCTGGTGCTGATATGCGACGGCGGTAGTTCGGGCGGCTGGAGCCTCTAGGTCTGCCTGGCTGCACAAGCATATTGAGAAGCCTTAAGCGTGTTTGGCTTTTGCTAAAATCACTTTTAGCATGTCATGCTGAGCTTGTCGAAGCATCTCTGTTGCCTAGTTGCACAGTTTGGGTGAAGCGATAGATAGGCTTCGACAAGTTTAGCATGGCCCAAAAATAGAAATCCCAAACACGCTCTTAATCCTTCTATTATTCCTATGACTTTCGCCGACGTAATAACCTATTTCCAAGCCAATCGCACCCGCTTTGCCGACCTTGCCTGGGACGACCCGCACCAGCTTTCGCCGGCGCAAAAGCGTACCATTAGCGCCTCGCTCCAAGCCTTTCAGTGTGGTGAGGGCACCGGCGGTGACCACCTGCAAGCCCTGGCCGACCAGCTCGACGATGCCGACTACACAGCGGCTACGCGGCTCTTCAGGCAGGAGGAGGCAGGCCACGCCGCTGTGCTGGGTCAGTTTATAGACCGGCAGGGTATCCCGCGTCTGCAGTCGCACTGGCTACACACCGTTTTTGGGGGCCTAGGGCGGTTGCTGGGTCTGGGGCACTCGGTGCGCGTCATGCTCATGGCTAAGGTGGTGGCTACCATGTACTACCGGGCGCTGTACACGGCCACTTTTTCGGGGCTGTTGCAGCAGCTGTGCCGCCGCATCGTACTCGATGAGGAGATGCACCTCGTGTATTACTGCTTGGCCATTCGGCAGTTCTCGCCTCGGCGCAACTGGCTGAGTGCGTGGCTCTGGAAGCAAGTATATCGCATTTTGATGGTCGGCGCTGCCCTCGTGGTGTACCTCAGTTGCCGCCGGGCGCTGCGGGCCGGGGGCTACGGCCTAGGTCGCTTTTGCGCGGCCCTTGCTACCGAATACGCCCGCGTGGAGCAGATGCAGCGACCCGATGCGCCATTGGTAATGCGCGGCGGGCCGACCCAGGCACCCGCAAGCCCCACCGGGCCCCAGGGCGCCTGGCAGTGGCCGGGTTCGTCCCTGCGCGTGGCGCGGTGAAAATGGTGCTTTCATGATCGTTTGTCATGGCGAGCACCGCGAAGCAATCACACCTATTAGGTTATGTTGTCCGGGTCCCGTTTGGATGCGATTGCTTCGCGATGCTCGCATTGACAAGTGCTTCGATGTAAGCCATAATAACTTCATTCAAAAGATAATGCAACCGAATAGCATAGTCAAAGACAAAAGAAATTGGCTCTACGGGGCGGGGTGCTTGCTCTGCGTAGAGATATTTATTGCGGCGTTTTTGCACGACCGCATTGTGCGGCCGTACGTGGGCGACTTGCTGGCCGTCGTTTTTCTGTATTGCCTGGTGCGGAGCGTGGTGACCACGCCCGTGCGGCCCACGGTGGCGGCGGTGCTGCTGGTGGCCTACGCCATCGAGGGGCTGCAATACCTGCATCTGCTCACCTACGTGGGGCTCGCGCACTCGCGGCTGGCGGCCTTGGTGCTGGGCAACCACTTCGAGTGGGGCGACATGCTGGCCTATACCCTAGGGGCGGCAGGCATCCTAGCCGCCGAACGGGCTAAAGTGCTTTATGACCAGTACTATGCCTAGGCCGCTGGTGGCCAGCCTAGCACAAACGTCGCCCCTAGGTAGGCACCTGTCTCTAACCTTGGGCGTCCTCAGATTTGGAGCGCTGAACCTACTATTTTTCGCGGAGCTGTGGCCACATACGCCCGTCGCCAAGCGGTGGTTAATGGGCCTGGTGTGGCTACTGCTACTCACCTTACCACTTCAGTTTATCGGGTGGGCGTGGCGCTGGCTGCGGGCCTATGCGGGGTCCGGCTGGATGTGGCTGCTTGCCGCCTTGGGTTTCGTAGCAGTAGCTTGCCTCGGACTAGCCGCTTAATTTTTGCTGCTAGCGCTGCTACTAATAGGGTGGTTGTGGGAGTAGCGAATCTAGACCATGCCGCAGGCCTGGGGCCTGGCTGTATGGGTAGTTAGCCTGAAATGAGTAGTTTCGCTCGCTGCCGGGTGGTAGTCCTGTGCCATTAGCGTTATTTCCCGCGCTGCTTATGCCCCGAACGCTGCTACTGGTTGTGCTCGCCATTGCGGGCCTGTCAGAATTTGGGCTGGCGGGCGCCGTTTTTTTTGCGCCGACATTTACCCTGGCGCAGCTCAGCATAAAGGTTGGCCCCGAAACTCAGTTTCTGGCCTACATAACCGGGTGGTTTTTACTACTAGTGGCGCTGCTGGCGGCGCTAGCCTGGGTCTGGGCACTGCGGCGGCGCCCCGGCTACGCGGGCCTATGCTACCTGCTGGGGCTGTGGTGGATAGGCCTGGGCGTAGGCATCTACGTCACCTTTGGGCGGCCCGACAACCTAGTGCTCGATTCGCTTAAGGGCCTGCTCCTGGTGGGCCTCGCGTGGCGTAGCCGGGCCAGCGAGCGTGTACTGCGGCGCTAGGTAGGGGCAGTGGCGTTAGGCAGTGCCTCACTGCCGAGCGGCGAGTATCTTGCCTGCTGATACCGCCTTTGCGCTCATGCCTCATCCGCACGCCCATCCTATTCCGTCGCCCAAAATGCTGTCGCCCCTAGGGCGGGTGCTAGCTGCTTTACAGCTTGTTAAGGAAACGGCTACTATCATCTTGCTGGGCGTGCCACTGCTGCAAGGCCGGCCGCTGCTGGTGCTGGCGGTGCTGCCGGGGCTGGTGCTCTACCTCTTCAGGTGGGTGATGGTGCTGGGCAGCTTCCGGCGGCGGGCGGCGGTGGCCATTTGGCTATTCACTATTATCGACGAATTGTGGGGCTTAGTGCTCTACCTACGTGCTACCGACGGGGCGCCTACGCTGCGCCAATTGCGCTACCTCGACTGGAGTTACCGCCTCGGACTGGTGTTTTCGCTGGCGGCGCTGGCCGAGATAGCCTACCGCCGCTACCGCGACCGCGCTGGCCTACGGGCACTGATGAAAGCCGCCTAGCGTTAGGCTGGCTGGTATCTTTGCCTTTCCTTGCTCCCGCTAATTGCCGTTCATGGCCGACGAAACCACCCCACCCGCTTCGCCTAGCTCCGCTAACCCTGCCCCGGCCCGCCGGGGCCGCCGCCCTGGCCGGGGCACTCGCCGCCTCGTGCGCGTGGCCTGGACGGTCTTTTTTATCGGCGTAGGCTTGGTGCTGGCCTATCCGATGCTGGTTAAGAGCAACTTCCTGTTCCTGTTCGGCAAGTCGCCGAGCCTGGAGGAGCTGGAAAACCCCAAGGTCGAGCAGGCGTCGGAGGTATACACTGCCGATGGCGTGCTCCTAGGTCGCTACTTCCGTGAAAACCGCTCGCCGGTGCCGCTTAGCCAAATGTCGCCCTGGCTTACCAAGGCCTTGATTGCCACTGAGGATGCGCGCTACCGCGAGCACTCGGGCATCGACCCGCAGGCGCTGCTCTCAACGGTATATTTTACGCTGCGCGGCAGCAAGCGCGGGGGCTCGACCATCAGCCAGCAGCTGGCGAAAAACTTGTACAAAATCCGGCGCGGCGAAAACCAGGGTGGCCTTAGCCACGTGCCCGGCGTTGGCACAGTAGTGGCCAAAACCAAGGAGTGGATGACCGCCGTGGAGCTGGAGCGCCGCTACACCAAGGACGAGATTCTGCGGATGTACCTCAACACCGTGGAGTACGGCTCCAACGCGTTCGGCATTAAGGTGGCGGCCAAAACCTTCTTTAGCACCACGCCCGACAGCCTCACGGCCGAGCAGGCCGCCGTGCTCATCGGGGTGCTGAACAACCCCACGGCCTTCAACCCCAAGTTTCACCCCGTGGCCGCCACCAAGCGCCGCAACGTGGTGCTGCAGCGCCTAGGTCAGGCTGGGCACCTCACCGCCACGCAGGTGAAGGCCATGCAGGCCGAGCCCATCGTGCTAGAGTATCAGGTTGAAAAGCACGTGGATGGCCCTGATACGTACTTCCGTGGCGCCATTAGCCAGGCGGCTAATAAGTGGTGCGACGAGCACGGCTATGACCTCTACCGCGACGGCCTGAAGGTGTACACTACCATTGACTCGCGCATGCAGGAGCACGCCGAAGAGGCGGTGGACCACCGCATGAAGTCCTTGCAGCAGACTTTCGACAACTTCTGGCGCAACCAGCGCCAAAACCCCTGGGTAGACGAGGACGGCAACGAAATTCCGAACTTCATCGAAACTCAGATGAAGCGCACCGAGTCGTATAAAACGCTGGCGGCCCGTTACAAAGGCCAACCTGCCCGTCTCGACTCGGCCCTGAATGCCAAGCGCCCGATGAAGGTGTTTACCTGGAAAAAGCAGGACCACGATACCACGCTGGTGATGTCGCCGCTCGATTCGCTGGCGTATTACAAGCACTTCCTGCAAGCCGGTATGATGACGATGGACCCCTACACCGGCTCCATCAAGGCTTGGGTGGGCGGCTTAGATTACCGCTTCTTTCAGTACGACCACGTGCGGCAGGGGCGGCGCCAGGCTGGCTCTACGTTCAAGCCTTTTGTGTATCTCACGGCCCTCGACAACGGCTACTCGCCCTGCGACCGCATCCGCGACCAGCGCGTAACCATTAACTATATCGAGGATGGTAAGCCCATGGAGTGGCAGCCCGCCAACGTGACCCGCGAGTACACGGGTACTAACATGACCTTGCGCCACGCCATGGCGCGGTCGGTGAACTCGGTTACGGCCCAACTCACCGAGAAAGTTGGCTGGGGCAAGGTGGCGCAGTACGCGCATAAAGTCGGCATTACCAGCCCCTTGCTATCGGTGCCGAGCATCGGCCTAGGGTCGGGCGGCGACGTGAGCGTGTACGAAATGGTGGACGCCTACTCAACGTTTATGAACAGCGGTTTCCGCTCGACGCCGCGCCTCATCACACGCATCGAAGACCGCAACGGCAACGTGCTCCAGCAGTTCGACCCGGTGCAGAAGCGCGCCATCTCGCCCGAAACGGCGTGGCTGATGACTTACATGCTGCGCGGCGGCATGGAGGAGCCCGGCGGCACCTCACAGGCCCTCTGGGATTTTCCTGAACTGTGGCACAAAGACAACCAGATTGGCGGCAAAACCGGCACCACCTCCAACTACTCCGATGGCTGGTATATGGGCGTCACCAAGGACCTCGTGAGCGGCGTGTGGGTGGGCGGCGAAGACCGCAGCATTCACTTCGTGCGCTCGCAGCAAGGCGAGGGCGGCCGCATGGCGCTGCCCATCTTCGGCCGCTACATGGAGAAGATATATCAGGACAAAAAGCTGAATTACGACTACGGGCCCTTCCCCAAGCCGCCGCCCACGCTCAAGCGTAAGTACGTGTGCTACACCGAGTATGAGCCGCGTCGGCGCCGCGGCGAGGCTGTAGATAGCATTAGCGCCGATAACCTGTTGGAGCAGCTAAACACTAAAAACGGCGAGGCTCCTGCCAACGATTAACTAACTGTCTTCCTAGGTTGCGGTTGTCATTGCAAGTGCAGCGAAGCAATCGCACCCGAATGGGCCACGCTCAGCAGGTGCGATTGCTTCGCTGCGCTCGCAATGACAATCGTTGTTTGAGGAGCTACTAAATAACTCAAACAGCCTCTACCACACCCGCATGATTCGTACCGTAATCTTCGACATGGATGGCGTCATCATTGACACCGAGCCCGTCCACCACCACGCTTTTTTTACGCAGTTTGGCGAGTTGGGCCTGACTATTTCGGACGAGGAATACGCCGCTTTTTTGGGGAAATCGACGCGCAACGTATTTCAGCAACTCAAGCAGAAATACCACCTAGGGCCCGAAATAGACGACTTGCTGCAGCGTAAGCGCGAGATATTCAACGAGCGTTTCGACTCAGACCCCGAGCTCGACTTGTTGCCCGGCGTGCGCACGCTCATCGAAGACCTGCACGCGCACGGCGTGCAGCTGGTGCTGGCTTCGTCGGCCTCTAAGGCCACTATTGCGCGGGTATTCAATCGGTTTGGGCTGGCGCCATACTTCACGCACATCGTTAGTGGTGAAGACTTTGCGGAGTCGAAGCCCAACCCTGCCATTTTCCTGCACGCCGCTGAGCTGGCCGAAACGCCTGTGTCGGAATGCGTAGTTATTGAGGATTCAACCAACGGCATGGCTGCGGCCAAGGCGGCAGGCATCTACTGCATCGGCTACGCCAGCCCGCACTCGGCGGGCCAGGATACGCATTTGGCCGACTTGGTTATTCAGGACTTTTCGGAACTGTCGGCCGAGCGGATAAAGGCGCTTACTGTGGCTTAGTGCTTGCCATTTAGCTGCTGTTGCATACTCTGGCCGAACGTCCACAACTCGGCCATTGGTACAACGCCGCGCCTATTCTTAGCTATGTTTTTTCCTTCTTTCGTGAATAAGAAGGGATAGCATGCAATACCTTGGTTGCCAGTCAGCGCGCTTATCTCCTGCTCCCAGCCTTTCCATCGTAGGCCGTGGTAGAATTCGGACAGGTTGCCGGAAAAACAGAAAACCAAAAAGTCAGAATACGTTTTGCCGGTAGCCTGCCAGCGCAGGCTTTCGGGAGCGAAGTAAAATATTTTGCCCATTGACTCTAGCCCAAACGCGCCCGCGTTGATAGCATAGAAACCGCCTAGCACATCATCGGCTACCAGTAAAAAGCCTTGCTGCTTATGCTTGTTCCAGCTCATCAAATCGCGGTCTAAGCCCTGGTTACCCGACCCTAGGATGCGTAGCCATCCATTGTCTACCAAGATACCCCCGGTTTCATAGATAACGGCGCCCATCGGCGACCGCGTAGTGACTTGGGCTGCTAGTAGAGCGCTGTCTGCCCGCATTGGGCTTTTGGGCAGTACCTGAACCTTATTCTTAGCTTGCTTAAGCCAGCCGCTTACCAATTCCCAACCCGGCTCTTGCGTATTTATTAATTCGGCTAGCGAGCGCATGGGCATTTGCTGCGCGTGTGCAGGAGTAGGAGAATTAATTACTGCTGCTGCTAGTAAGCAGAGCGTGCCAATGGTTCGTTTCATTCGGAGCTGCACATAAAAACGCCCGATTAGCTTATAGCCAATCGGGCGTTTTTATTACTAGATAGTTCACCAACCTACTGCTGGTTCACCGGCGTAGCGGTGCTGGCCGTGATGGGCGCGCTGGTCGATTTGGCCGACGAGTAGGCGGGGCAGGTGCTCTTGTTGCAGGCACCTAGGCCTAGGGTAGCAGCACCGATTGCGAGGATAAGAAGCTTTTTCATAAAGAGTAAAAAATTAAGAATTACAAGTTGCTGGTTCAAAGATAAGCGGCCTGAAAGCTAATTAGCTAGGCCTTTAGCCCAAAAAGTGCAATTTCTTTGAATAGTACTTTTTGGGCTATTTAGGTTCCTAACGCTGAACTTATTTATTCAGTATATCCCAGAATTCTTAACATGCTCTCGGCCGTTTGCTTGGGCGCAAACACCGTGTCGGTGAGTGTGCCGTCCTCCGCGCGGTCCAAGATGACGTGCTTGGGCGCGGGGATGAGGCAATGCTTAAGGCCGCCGTAGCCACTGAGGCTCTCTTGGTAGGCGCCAGTGTGGAAGAAACCCACGTAGAGCGGCTGGTCAGTAGCGGCCTCTTGGCGAGCGGGCTGCAGCTGCGGCAGGAAGGTCTGGTAGATGTGCTTCTCGGCGTTGTAGTAGTCTTGCGAGTCGCAGGTGAGGCCGCCGAGCTGAATCTTGCGGTAGGGGCGCTGCCAACCGTTGAGGGCCAGCATGATGAAGCGCTGGTTGAGCGCCCAGGTATCGGGTAGGTTGGTGATGAACGAGCCATCAATCATGTACCACAGTTCCTTGTCGTTCTGGAGCTTCTCGTCCAGAATCGAGTAGATAGTGGCGCCGCTTTCGCCCACCGTGAAGATGCCGAACTCAGTGAAGATGTTGGGCTCGGGCACACCTTCCTCGGCGCAAATGCGCTGAATGGTGCGCAGAATCTCGGAAATCATGTACGGGTAGTCGTACTCCAGCTGAATCGAAGTCTGGATGGGCAGGCCGCCGCCGATGTCAATGGTCGTGAGTGTAGGGCACACCTTGCGCAGCTCGCAGTACTTGTGGATAAAGCGCGAAAGCTCGGTCCAGTAATACGACGTGTCCTTGATGCCGCTGCTGATGAAGTAATGCAGCATAGTCAGCTCGAAGCGCGGGTCTTCCTTGATGCGCTGCTCGTAGAGCGGCACGGCATCGGCGTAGCGGATACCTAGGCGCGAGGTATAGAACTGGAAGCGCGGCTCCTCATCGGAGGCCAGGCGCAAACCCAGCTTCACCTTTTTGCCTTCTTGCACGTGCTCGTGGTAGTAGTCGATTTCGTTGGGCGAATCGAGAATAGGCAGGCAGTTAACGAAGTCGTCGTTGAGCAGCGCGGTGATGTCGCGTTTGTATTCCTCAGGCTTGAAGCCGTTGCAAATGATAAACTTTTCTTTACCCACCTTGCCCTGCTCGTAGAGCGAGCGGATGATGCTGATGTCAAACCACGACGAGGTTTCGAGGTGCACGTCGTTTTTGAGCGCCTGGTCAAGTATGAAGCGGAAGTGCGACGACTTGGTGCAGTAGGCGTAGGAATACGAGCCGGTGTAGCCCGTCTTGGCAATGCCCTCGGCAAACCAGGCTTTGGCCCGCTGAATCTGGGAGCTTATTTTGGGCAAGTACGTGAGGCGCAGCGGGGTGCCATGCTTCTCCACTAGCGCCATCAGGTCGATGTCGTGGAAAAACAGCTCGTTGTCGCGCACCTGAAAATCGGCGTTGGGGAAGTCGAAGGTTTGGGTAATGAGGTCCTGGTAGGTATCCATTTCTGAAGTAGCAGTTATTACTTGTCAGTACGAGTATGGGCTGCCAGGCGTAAAACTCCTAGCAATCGACACCTAGTAACGGACAACTAAAAGAAAATGCCGACCTTTACGGCCGGCGGTTCAAAAGTACCGCCGGAGGCCGGAAACAGTCCGGCTTCGCGCATCGGCCCTAGGTGGCAGAAAGCGACATGGCTACGGCGCAACCGCGCCGCAAGGCAGCGCTCGTCCTCCCGCAGGGGGGGCGGCCCGGTGCCGTTTGCTTCCGTCTTTTCTTTCCATTCCCACCCGATGAAACGCATTAAGATTCTAGAAGTTCGCTCCGAGCTTGGGGCCGGCACCCGCGGCTCCAGCCTGGGCGTCGATGCCCTGCGCGTGGCCTGCCTCAACAAGGGCTCCGACTACTTTCGGCGCTACAGCTCGGTAGCGGTGCCCGACCTCAACTACGCGCTGTTTGACCCCACGCCGTTCCCGTTTGCCCGGCACATCGACGCCATTTATACGGTGCAAAAGAGCGTGGCCAGCGCCGTGGAGCAAACGTTGCGCTTTGGCGAGTTTCCATTGGTGCTAAGCGGCGACCACAGCAGCGCTAATGCTACCATTGCCGGCATTAAGGCTGCGTACCCGAATAAGACCCTAGGCGTCATTTGGATAGATGCGCACGCCGACATCCACTCGCCCTACACCACGCCCAGCGGCAATGTGCACGGCATGCCCCTGGCCGCCGCCCTAGGTGAGGACAACCGCGCCTGCCAGCGCAACGCGCCCGACGCCGATACCGAGTTCTTCTGGCGCCGCCTTCAAAACCTGAGCGAGCCCGGCCCCAAACTGCGCCCCGAGCACCTAGTGTACGTGGCCGTGCGCGATACCGAGGAAGAAGAAGATGCCCTCATCGAGCGCCTAGGTATCAAGTGGATACGCCTGCCGGAGATTCAGCAGAAAGGCAGCCGACAGCTGGCCCGCGAGATTTACCAGCATCTGCGCTTCTGCGACATGGTGTACATCTCGTTTGATGTAGACAGCCTCGACGCGAGCTTTAGCCACGGTACGGGCACGCCGGTCGAGAACGGCCTGTATTTATCGGAAGGCGAAAACCTGTGTCAGGACCTGCTCGAAAATGAGCGCGTGGTGTGCTTCGAGATGGGCGAAATCAATCCGACTCTCGACAACGAGAATACGATGGCGCAGAACGCTTTTAATATCCTGGAAAAAGCAACCGCCGCTATCGAGCGGCGGCTGCAAGTAGGCGACGTAGTAGACCGAGGGTAGAATAATAGACTTGGATATAAAAACTGGGTCATGCAGCGCGCAGTGAAGCATCTCGCTCGCTTCGTTGCTGACGTCAGAGTTCACTGCGCCACGCAAGATGCTTCACCGCGCGCTGCATGACCCGTTAAATTATTCGGGAACAAGGCTATTCGGTAAGGTGCTCGGAATACATGAGCACCTTACTGATTATACTGGCTAATGAACGCGTAGGCGCCTAGGGTGTAGGCGGTGGCCGAAGAGAAGTGGTTGCCACCCTGGATGGGCCGTAACGCTACTTGCGTAGCGCCGCGGGCCTGCATGGCGTCGTAGGCATCTTGGGAGTTGAAGAAGGGCACGTAGTCGTCGGCGGTGCCGTGGAAGAGGGCTAGGGGCGCCGTGGGCTTCCAGTCGTAGATGTCGTTGGCGGTGAGCGTAGCCGTCAAGGCCGCGTCGGAGTTGGTCAGTACTGCCTGGCGAAAGGTATTAGTGAATAGCTGACTTTGCTGCGTGGGTACTTGGGCAAATGGGTCGGCTTGCAGGCGCGTGGCATAGGGCTCCTGGTAGTAGTAGGAGTAAGGCCGGTTGAGACTATACACCCGGTCGTAGGTGCGCAGTACCCACACGTAGGTGCTCAAGAAGCTGAGCGGCTGCGTGCTTTGCAAGATGTACTTGGCAAAGGCCGACTTGTGGTAGGCGCCCGCGCCGGGGGCGCTGGCCGTCACGGGCAGCGTGGTAGCGTAGTTTTCCTGCAAATACTTGTGCAGGGCCAACGTGGCGTAGCCGCCTTCCGAGTACCCTAGGAGAAAGTTTTTGCTGTTGACGCTAATCTTTTGCTGCTGGCAAAACTCGCGGGTGGCGCGCAGCATGTCGGCCGAGGTGGAGGCCAGTGAGGCAGCGTGCTCGTAGGGGTGAGGCAGGGCCTTGCTGGCGCCGTAGCCTAGGTAGTCGGGCGCCGATACTACGTAGCCCGTCGAGGCCAGCACCGATACCACCGACCATACATCGGAGCCCTGGGCGTAGTAGCTGGGTGCCTGGCCTTCGCTGCTCGGCGTGAGGGTGCCGTGCTGGTAGCTCAGCACTGGCAGCGCCGTGGGGGCCGTAGGCACCAGCACCGCGCCCGAGGCCGTGGTTTCCTGGCCCTCGGGCGTGCGGGTGCGGTAGGTAAGGCGGTACACTTTGATGGGGTATTGCACCAGCGCGCCTGCCAGCGGAATGGCCGATACCCGCGCGGCGAGCGCCGTGGTGCTGTACTCACCAATGAGGCTGCTGCCCGTGAGTACGGTAGAGGTATTGTCGGGCGTGGTAGGCGCCGGCGTGCTGGCATCAGGGTTGGGGGCGCTGTTTTTGCAGGCCGGGGCGGCCAGCAGCCCCACGCAGAGCCACAAAGCCGGAAGAATCGAAAAGCGAGATAGCAACACGCGGAGAAAAGTTAGATTACAGAGTAACTTCTAACGCGGAGCACGAAGGGCCGCGTTCCGAGCGGTGGGCGAAAAGATGAAAACTGGGTGATTCGTACCGGCTAGTTAGCCCAAGGAGCAGGCTGGCCGCCAGTGGTGCCGCCTAGGTGGGGCAGGGCGGGCTTACCTTTGCAAAACCACTTTAGAGCGCATGGATATAGAAGCCGGGCGGGCGTTTCGCAGTCGCAACTTTCGCTATTTTTTTGCCGGGCAGTCTATCTCCTTGCTTGGCACCTGGATGCAGAAAACGGCTGTGAGTTGGGTGATTTATACCCAAACGCACTCCAAATTCATGCTCGGCGTAAGTGTGTTTGCCACGCTGTTTCCGTCGGCCATCTTCTCGTTGCTTGGGGGCGTAGTATCCGACCGCTACAACCGCTACCGCGTGCTGCTGCTCACGCAAGTGTTCTCGATGGCGCAGGCCGCGCTGCTAGCGGTGGCGGTGTTCTGGCAGCCGGGCGCGGTGTGGGCAATCATTGTGCTAAGCGCGGTGCTAGGGCTCATCAACGCCTTCGACGTGCCCGCCCGGCAGTCACTGGTGTACGACCTAGTCGAGGATAAAGCAGACCTACCCAATGCCGTGGCCCTGAACTCGATGATGCTCAACCTGTCGAAGCTGCTAGGCCCCGCCGTGGCTGGCCTGGCGCTAGAGCAGCTAGGCGCGGCCGCCTGCTTCGGGCTCAATGCCGTTAGCTTCGTGGCTGTCATTGGCTCGCTGCTGGCCCTGAAGCTACCGGCCTACGTAGCCAAGGTGCACACTAACAGCATCCTAGGTGAGCTTGCTGAGGGATTTCAGTACGTGAGGAATACGGCCAATATCCGGTTTATTATCAGTATGCTGGGCCTCACGGCGCTGCTCGTGCTGCCGTTTACCAACCTGATGCCGGTGTACGCCAAGGATATTTTTAAGGGAACGGCCACCACATTTGGCCTGCTCGACGGGGCCATTGGGCTGGGTGGCCTCGTGGGGGCGTTCTTTCTGGCCTCGCTGAAGCCGACCACCAGTCTGAACAAGGTTATTGCCGGCACCACGTTTGTATTCGGTATTGGGCTGCTGCTGTTTGCCTACACGCCGTGGTACCTGTGGGCATTAGGCTTTCTAGTCGTCACCGCGTTTGGCATGATGGCCCAAACCACCATCAGCGTCACGCTGCTGCAAACCACCGTGGCGCCGGCCATGCGGGGTCGCGTCATCAGCCTCTACGTACTGGTGTACACGGCCGCGCTGCCCCTAGGTAGCCTGCTGGTGGGCGCCGCCTCGGAGCGCCTGGGGGTGCAAGCCACCGTGTTGGCCGAGGGTTTTTTGTGCTTGCTCATCGCGGTGCTCTACCTCCAAGATTATCGCAAGGGTAAGTTGGCACCTACCGCGCCGGAGGTAGCGCTGGCTAGTTGAAACCCAGTTGGCCCACCCCCAACCTCTCCCCTCCGGGAGAGGGGAGCCAAGCGCTAGCAAACATCATTCTGTCGTTAGGCTCCCCTCTCCCAGAGGGGAGGGGTTGGGGGTGGGGTAATGCGCCTGGCCCCGCCGTACCTTTGCCCTCGTGCAACAGCTTGAACAAACCTTAAAAACTGCCCTGCAAGCCGCCGCGCAGGCCGTTTTCAACCAAGACATTCCTGCCGCCAGCCTGGTGCTGCAGCCCACGCGCAAGGATTTTGCAGGCAGCTTTACCCTCGTTACCTTTCCGCTCACCAAGGCGTTTGGCAAAGGCCCCGAGCAAATAGGCCAGGCCCTGGGTGAGTGGCTGAAGGCTAACGAGCCCGCCGTGCGCGGCTACAACGTGGTAAAAGGCTTCCTGAACCTCGAAATCGCCGACGCCGAGTGGCTCAAGCTCTTTACTGAGCTAGCGCAGCAGCCCGCCGGTACGCCCGTGCCCTTCGATGGCCCCAAAAAGGTGGTGGTCGAGTACTCGTCGCCCAATACCAACAAGCCCTTGCACCTAGGGCACCTGCGTAATAACTTCTTGGGCTACAGCGTAGCTGAGATTTTGAAAGCTACCGGCGCCACCGTCACTAAGGCCAACCTGGTGAACGACCGCGGCATTCACATCTGCAAGTCGATGATAGCCTACCAGCGCTTTGGAGAAGGAGCCACGCCCGAGAGCATGGGCCTAAAAGGCGACCACCTGGCTGGCAAATACTACGTGCTGTTCGAAAAGCACTACCGCGAAGAAATCAAGCAGCTTGAAGCCGAAGGCGTCACCAACGAGGTTGCCAAAAAGCAGGCTCCGCTGATGCTCGAAGCCCAGCAGATGCTGCAGCAATGGGAGGCCGGCGACGAAGAGGTAATGGCCCTCTGGCACCGCATGAACGGCTGGGTCTACGATGGCTTCAACGCCACCTACGCCAACATCGGCGTCGATTTTGACAAGTTTTACTACGAGTCGGGTACCTATCTGCTGGGTAAGGAGCGCGTGGAAGAAGGTCTACAAAAAGGTGTTTTCTTCAAGAAAGAGAATGGCTCGGTGTGGGTTGACTTGCAAGCTGAAGGCCTTGATGAGAAGCTGCTGCTGCGCGCCGATGGTACCAGTGTGTACATCACGCAGGACCTAGGCACCGCTGAGCTAAAATATCAAGATTTTGGCTACGACAGCAGCATCTACGTCATTGCTGACGAGCAGAACTACCACATGCAGGTGCTGCAAGCCACGCTCAAAAAGCTGGGTAAGCCCTACGCCGACGCCATTCACCACCTCAGCTACGGCATGGTCGATTTGCCCTCGGGCAAGATGAAAAGCCGCGAAGGCACCGTAGTTGATGCCGATGAGCTGGTGAAGGAAGTGGAAGAAGCTGCCGAAGCCGCAACGCTCGAAAAAGGCAAAACCGAAGGCCTCAGCGAGGAAGAACTGGCGGACCTCTACCATACCCTCGGCCTAGGTGCCCTCAAATACTACCTGCTGAAAGTAGACCCCAAGAAGCGTATGCTTTTCAACCCCGCCGAGTCGGTGCGGCTGGAAGGCGATACGGGGCCGTTTATTCAGTATTCCTATGCCCGTATTTCTAAAATTCGGCGCGATGCGGAAGCAACAGGGGTAGCTGCCGAAGCAGATTTCAGCCAGTTGGGCAGCCTGCATCCGGCCGAGGCCGAGCTGATTCAGCAGTTGGCCGGCTATGCAGGCGTGGTGGCCGAGGCTGCTCGCGCCCTCTCGCCCGCCGTGGTAGCGCAATACGCTTATGAAGTAGCCAAAAGCTACAACCGCTTCTACACTGAGGTGCCGATTTTGAAGGAAGCCGACTTGGTGAAAAAGACTTTCCGCGTGGCATTGTCGGCTAAAACTGCCGACACCATCAAAGCCAGCCTCGGGCTGCTCGGCATTGATGTGCCCGAGCGCATGTAGGAACAGTTTGATTAATAGTGAACCAGACGTAGAGACGCGGCACTCCCGCGTCTCTACCTTTTTTTAGAGCAAAGCAAGATGAAAAGCGTAGCAGTATACTGCGGCTCCAGCAGCGGCAACAATCCTATTTACACGCAGCAAGCCCAGGAAATGGGCCGCGAGCTGGCCCGGCGCGGCCTCACGCTCGTGTATGGCGGTGGGTGCGTGGGCCTCATGGGCACCATCGCCGATGCCGTGCTGGCCGAGGGCGGCAAGGTTATCGGCGTTATTCCCGGCTTCCTGGCCGATAAAGAGCTGGCGCACACCGGCTGCACCGAGCTGCACATCGTTGAGACTATGCACCAGCGCAAGCTGCTCATGGCCGACCTCGCCGAAGGCTTTGTGGCCATGCCCGGTGGTTTTGGCACCCTAGAAGAGCTATTTGAGGTGCTGACCTGGGGCCAGCTCGGCCTGCACGGTAAGCCCGTGGGCCTGCTCAACACCCTGGGCTTCTACGATTCGCTGCTGGCCCTGCTCGACCACATGAGCGGCGAGGCGTTTCTGCGTATCGAAAACCGCACCCAAGTGTTACAGCACGCCAATGCCGCTGCCTTGCTCGATGCGATGGAGCAGTACCAGCCCCTGCGCCTGGAAAAGTGGCTGACTCCCCAAACCACGTAACCTAAACTGGGTGCAGCCGATAAGTAAGCGCTGCCTCGGCCGCTCGGAGCCCCTAGGTGGCTGCCAGCGGCCGGGGCAGCGCTAAGCCTTTTTAGGGCGGTAGTGGGGGAGTAGGCAGCCTGAAGAAAAATTAATTTAGCCTTCAGGCTCTCCTAAGGTGGACCTGGCACCTTTGAATCAGGAAAGCGGAACAAACCGCCGCCCTCATTCAACTCTACTACTATGTCGCACCCCACATTGCGCACCGCGGCTGTAGCCGCCTTGGCCACCATGCTGCTGGCCAGTCCCCTGGCTCAAGCCCAGCAAGCCCCCACCGGCAAAGTCAAAACTAAAACCAAGCGCGCGCAAGCTGCTACTGCCCCGGCCCCCGCTGCGGCCGGTGCTGCCTTGGCCCCGCCGCCGCCGCCCGCCGAAGGCCCCCGCCCGCCCCGCCCCGGCGACGGCGGACCCCTTCGCCCCGCGGGCCCCGGTCCGCGCCAGGGTGGCGCGCAGGCTCTCACCGATTTCAGCGGCACGCTCCTTAGCTATACCGCCGACAACGACGAGCAGGCCTATGACGCCTTCACCCTAAAAACGAGTGCTGGCACCGAAACCGTACGCTTTGCCCGCCACCAGGCTCAGGCCCTGATGGCCGCCGCCAAAGCTGGTAGCCAGGTCACGGTGGCGGGCTTCCGCGACACTGACCCCGAAGGCCGCACCACCTTGCATCTGGTGAGCCTCACGGTGGGAGGCCAAACCGTGCGCGACGTGCCCCCGCCGCCGCCCGCCGCCCTTCCCACCACAGAAACTACCACCGTGCGCGGTACCGTGCAGCGCCTATTACAAGGCCCTAATGGCCGCCCCAACGCCTTGGCACTGAATGATGGTACCATCGTGCGCCTCTCGCCCGACGCCGCTGAGCAACTGGCCGAAAAGCTGAAAGTAGGTGCTACCGTAGCTGCCGCCGGCACTCTGCGCGTGCCCGCCCCCGGCGAGGTAGCCGCCAAGCCCGTGCGTGTGCTGCGCGCCCAGACTATTACGCTCGATGGGGTGCAGTTTCTGGTGCGGTAGGCAGCTAGTGTGCCTTCAACGGCTGTCATGCTCATCTATCGTCTGTTAGGTGAGCATGAAAGCCGCGTTAAAGCCCTTTTGCTACTGCTTTACGTAGGCTGCGCAGCAGGTTTAATTTTTCTACCAAATGCGGATTTTAGTAATCGAAGACGAGCCTAGGCTGGCCGAGTTTGTGCGGCAGGGCCTAGGGCAAGCCGGCCACCTAGCCGATGGGGCCGACAACGGTGCCACCGGCCTCGAAATGGCTGCCGCTACACCTTACGACGTCATTTTGCTCGACCTGATGCTGCCCGGCCAGAATGGCCTCGACGTGCTGCGCAACCTGCGCGAGTTTGGCATCAGTACGCCCGTCATTATTGTGAGCGCGCTCGGCGGCACCGAGCACGTTATCAAGGGCCTCGATGCGGGGGCGGTCGATTACCTGCGCAAGCCTTTTGTGTTTGAAGAATTACTGGCCCGCCTGCGCACCGTGCAGCGCCGCACGGCATCGGCCGAAACGCCCGTGCTGCGCCTCGCCGACTTAGAGCTCGACCTAGTGCACCGCCGCGTGAGCCGCGCTGGCCAGCCCCTCACGCTCACCAACCGCGAGTTTGCCCTGTTAGAGCTACTGCTCCGCAATCCCAACCGCGTGGTCACCAAAACCCGCATTGCCGAGAAGGTGTGGGAAGTTGACTTTGATATGGGCTCCAACGTGATAGAGGTGCACCTTTCGCAGCTGCGCCGCAAGCTCGACCGCGCCTTTCCCAATTTGCCGCCGCTGCTCGAAACCGTGGTGGGCCACGGCTACCGGCTGCACGACCCGGCCGCCGCCCGATGAAGGCGCTGCGCGGCTTGCGCGGGCAGCTGGCGCTGGCCTTCGCGCTAGTGTTCGGGCTGGTGGTGGGGCTGGCCGGCCTCTACCAGTACCGGCAGGTGGGCCGCGTGCTACACCAGGGCGACGAGCTACGCTTGCGCGCCCGCGCCGAGGCCCTACTGAGCCGCGTCGACGTGAGTGGGACAGTGCCCGTGGTGCCGCTGCCCGTGCACGGCGAGCAGCTGCGCGTGGTCGTCGAGGCCACGGGGCAGCTGTCCCGTGAGTTGTTTCACTCGCCGGGCTTCAGGGCTTCGGACCTTGAGAATAAGCGCGATGAAATCAGTTATGTGCAAGTGCAGCAAGCCGCCTCCGACTACGTCGGCCGCCCAGTGCGGGTGCGGCTGTGGCTGGCGCATTCGGCGGCGCCACTGCTGGCCGACCTAGGGCGGGTGCGGCTGGGCCTGTGGGGCGCGCTCGCGGGCAGCCTGGGGCTGGCGGCCGCGCTGGCCGCCGTATTGGGCTGGTGGGTGCTGCGGCCGCTACGGCGCATTAGCCAGCAGGCGCGGCGCATCGGGGCGGCCCCCAGCTCCGAGCGCCTGCCCGTGCCCGCCACCGGCGACGAGGTGCAGGAGCTGGCGCAAGCTCTGAATAAAATGCTCGACCGCCTGCAAGCCGGCGCCGAGCTGCAGGACAACTTTCTGGCTGCTGCCGCCCACGAGCTGCGCACCCCGCTGGCCGTGCTGCAAACCGGTCTGGCCGTGACGCGCCAAGCCTCTGAGCTGCCCACTAGCCTGCGCGCTCCTCTCGATGCCCAAGCCCAGGAGCTGGAGCGCCTAGGTCGGTTGGTCGAAGATTTCTTGCTGGTAAGCCGCCTGCGTACCGATGCGCTGCCCCTCACACGCCACCCCGTGGCACTCGATGAGCTCGTGCTGGCCACCGCCGACCAGCTGCTGCCACGCTTCCGGGCGGCGGGCCGGCAACTGCACCTGGCCGTAGATGAGAACGTGCCCGACTACACCGTGGCCGCCGATGCCGATAAGCTAACTACCGTTATTATCAATTTGCTTGATAATGCGCTGCGCCACGCCCCGCCCGGCGCGGCCGTGCAAATAGCAGTAGGGCAGGAGCCAAAGACCGGCCTTTGCTATGCCGAAGTCAGCAATCCCATACACGCCTCGCTCGGCGACCTAGGGCGTCTCACCACCGCTCGCTACCAGGCCGATGTGCTGAGCGGCGGCGCCGGCCTGGGGCTGTGGCTCAGCAACCGCATTGCCGAGCTGCACGGCGCCCCACTGGCCCTGCGCGAAGCGGATGGCCGACTGTATGTACGCCTACGGTTGGCCCAGTAAGCAGTAGCTTGGACTATGAAGCCCAAGCTACATGCTGCTTCTACCGCGCTAGGCGCAGCCCAGTGAACTGCCAGCGCTTGTCGGCGTGGAAGAAATTGCGGTATGTGAGGCGGATATGGCTTTCGGGCGTGGAGCACGAGCCGCCGCGCAGCACCAGCTGGTTCAGCATAAACTTGCCATTATACTCGCCTAGGGCGCCGGCGGCGCGCTGGTAACCAGGGTAAGGGTGGTAGGCCGAATAAGTCCACTCCCAACAGTCGCCGAGCAGTTGGTGGCAGCGCGTGGGGTCGGCATCGGCGGCCAGCGGTTGTGGGTCGAAGTAGCCACTTTCGAGCCAGTTGCCGCCCTGCGGCGTGGCCCCAAAGTGGCGGGCAGCTACTTCCCACTCGGCCTCTGTAGGCAGGCGGCCACCGGCCCACTGCGCATAGGCATCAGCCTCGTAAAAGCTGATGTGCGACACCGGCGCGGCTAGGTCAAGCGGGGCCAGGCCCGTGGGGCCGTAGCGTAGCCATTGGCCCTCGGCCGTTTTCGACCAGTAGAGCGGCGCAGCCCAGCCTTCGCGGTTTATGAGGTCCCAGCCCTCGCCCAGCCAGTACTGAAACTGCTGGTAGCCGCTCGCTTCAATGAACTGTAGAAAGTCGCTGTTGGTCACGAGCCTGTTTTGCAGCTCAAACGGTGCTACCAGCACCTCGTGCACTGGTAGCTCATTATCAAACGAAAACTCTTCTTGCTGGTGCCCAATGGGATAAATGCCGCCCGGCACCGGTAGCCAAGTCGCCGGTGGCAATGAACCGCCCGAAGCAGGTGATTGCTCATTGCTAATTGCTAATTGCTCATTGCCTAGGTAGCCCGGCGCCAAGGGATTCGTGCTGAGGATGTACTTGATGTCCGTAGCCAACAGCTCTTGGTGCTGCTGCTCGTGGTGCAGGCCCAGCTCCAGCAGCTCGGTGGCAGCGGGGGGCAGCTCAGCTAGCCCGGCGAGCAGGGTAGCCATGTGCTCGTCTACGTAGGTGCGGTAGCGGTACACATCGGCCAGCGGCGGGCGCGAGAGGGTACCCCGGTCAGCGCGGTTCACGCGCGAGCCCAGCGAGTTGTAGTAGGAGTTGAACAGGAACGCATAGTCGGGGTGGAAGACCTCGTAGCCGGGCAGGTAGTTCTTAAGCAAGAAGGTTTCCCAAAACCAAGTGGTGTGGGCGAGGTGCCATTTGGGCGGGCTCACGTCGAGGGTGGGCTGCACCACGGTGTCTTCGGGCAGCAAGGGCTGCACCAGGGCTACCGACTGGGCCCGCACGGCTTGGTAATGAGCCGGCAAAGCGGAAAGTGCTGGCGCGGCAAAGGCAGGCGCTAGGAGGGAGGAAGAGCTGGACATGAAGGAAGGGGAGGTAGTAGAAAGAGAACCAACAATACTGATGTCAGGTTGGAATTAGCCAGTACTAACTGGCAGAACTTGTTAGTACTCGCGAATAGTAGCGGTTTTCCGCAGTAGTAAGCACGGCGCTACGGTAAGTACGTAGAGCAAGCTAAGTACTAACTGGTATTTATTGAAGGGGTTGTAGTATTTATTTGTTGAGTTGGGAAATAACGCGTTAGCTTCATCTATCCTTAAAACAAACACGACCTCCTTTCCTCCTATTTCCCCCTACTCTCATGGCAACTACCCCCACAACTGCAGCCGCTACCGGCGATGCTAAGCGTTCACTGCGCCCCGCCAATCGCATTGGTGAGAAAAGCCGCCGCGGCTTTGCCGCAATGTCCCCCGAGCAGCAGCGTCGCATCGCCAGCGAAGGCGGCCGTGCCTCGCACCAGAGCGGCCGCGGCCACCGCTTCTCGCCCGAAGAGGCCCGCGAAGCCGGCCGCAAAGGTGGCCAAATTAGCCGCCGCGGCAAAAAGAAAACCGACACTCCTTCGTAAGTAGGACACGGTTCACGAGTTGACGTACTAGGTCGGCCGGGTAGCGCAGCTGCCCGGCCGATTTGCGTTTAAGCCACTTCGCAGTTGTTACCCTAGGCTGCCATCTTTGTCCGATGCTAACTCTTTCTTACCAGCGGCGGGCCCTGCGCTTCAATTTCCCGGCCCGCACGTCGCGCGGGGCGCTCACCGAGCACGTTGCCTACTACCTTGAGCTGCGCGATGTGCGTGCATCGGGCCGGGTGGGGTGGGGCGAGGCCGCACCGCTGGCCGGGCTCAGCCCCGATTATGGGCCCGGGTTCGAAGCCCAGGTGCAGGCGCTTTGCCACGCCGTAAACCAGCAGCGCTACACTTTCTTAGAAGACATAGTGCCGGCCAGCCTCACTAGCGCGGCGCAGCCGGCCCTGCGCTTTGCCCTCGAAACGGCGGTGCTTGACTTAGCTCAGGGTGGGCGGCACCAGTTGTATACCAATGCATTCAGCCAAGGTCAGGCCAGTATTCCAATTAATGGGCTGGTGTGGATGGGCGACGCCGCCTTCATGCGCGAGCAAATCAGGCAGAAGCTGGCCGCCGGCTACTCGTGCCTGAAAGTCAAAATCGGCAGCCTAGACTTTGCTACCGAGCTGGCGTTGCTGGCCGAAATAAGGGCTGAAGCCGGGCCCGAGCAACTAGTGTTGCGTGTCGATGCCAACGGCGCTTTCAGTCCCGCCGAGGCCCTAGGTAAGCTAGAGCAGCTGGCGCGCTTCGGGGTGCACTCCATCGAGCAGCCCCTAGCGGCGGGGCAGTGGGCGTCGCTGGCCGAGGTGTGCCGGCACTCGCCCATACCGGTGGCTCTCGACGAAGAGCTGATTGGCCTCACCGACCCGGCCCAGCAAGCGGCGCTACTGGCAGCCGTGCAGCCGGCCTACCTGGTGCTGAAGCCCACGTTGCTGGGGGGGCACACGGCCACCCGCCGCTGGATTGGCCTGGCCGAAACCCACGGCCTAGGCTGGTGGATAACGTCCGCCCTGGAGTCAAACATTGGCCTGAATGCCGTGGCGCAGCTCACGGGCGAATACGATGTGGCGGGTTTTGCGCAGGGCCTGGGCACGGGCCAGCTCTACCACAACAACGTAGCCGCACCGCTACGCATTGCGCAGGGCGCGCTGCACTATGACCCCGCCGGCACCTGGGGTGCGCCTGCCCCCGAAGAGCCGACCTAGGGTCGTTGGCAGCAGATAGTTGTTTGCGCGTAGCGGCCACGTTAGTAGCAATAAACTAACGGCTGTTAGCTAACTTTAAGCACCTTTCTTAGCCTGGGTGCGCACAATGACTTATCTGGTACTTCTGGTGGTAACGCTGCGGGGAATTGGGCGCGCCATGCGCGGGTGCGCGGCGCTGCTCGGGCTGCTGGCGCTGGGCCCGGCCGGGTGGGCCCAGGGCACGCAGTCGTTCGAGTTTACGCGGCCGCGGGCCAAGCGCACCACGTTCAAGTTCGACACCCAGCGCAACCTCATCATTGTGGCCGCCCGCCTCAATGGCCGCGGGCCCTACCATTTTCTGCTTGACACGGGCGTGAGCACCAGCCTGCTCACCAATCCCAATCTGGCCGACTCGCTGCACCTGGTACGGGGCGAGGAGATGCGCGTGATAGGCACGGGCGGCGAAGACACCCCGCTGCGCGCCTACCGCACCGAAAACGTGCGTGTGGAGCTGCCCGGCCTGGTGGCCCCGCGCATGAGTTGGCTGCTGCTCTCCGACGACGCCCTCAACCTGTCGGGCTACGCTGGCACCCGCATCGATGGCATTCTGGGGGCCGAGCTTTTTCAGTCGATGGTAGTAGCCATCTGGCCCATGCGTGGGCAGCTGGTATGCCACGCGCCTGCCAGCTACCGCGCTCCGCGCCGCGGCTGGACCAGTCTGCCGCTGCACCTCAACCGCGGCAAGGCCTACCTAGAAGCCGGAGTGGAGCAGCTAGCACCAGCCAGCGGCAGTGCCGACCCGGCCTTGCCGCTGCGCCTGGTGCTGGACACGGGCGCTGGCCACGCCCTCAGCCTCGAAACCGATGCCGACCGGCGCCTGCGCCTGCCGCCCGGCCACCTGCGCACCGACCTAGGGCGCGGCCTCAGCGGCATCGTGCGCGGTAGTATCGGGCGGGTAGCCGCCATTCGGCTGGGGCGCTACCGAGTACCGCGGGTGCTCACGTCGTTCCCCGACTCGGGGCAGGTGCACAAGCGCCTGCGCGAGCACGATGCGCCGCGCCAGGGCAACCTAGGCTTCGAGCTGCTCAAGCGCTTCAACTGCGTTATCGACTACCCGCACCAGCGCCTGCTGCTGCGCCTCAATTCGCAAGGCCGCCAGCCCTTCGAGCACGATATGAGCGGCCTAGGCCTGGTCGCGGCTGGCCCCGGCTACCGCTACTGCTTGGTGCAGAGCGTAGAGGCTGGCTCGCCGGCCGCCGAGGCGGGCATCGAGGTCGAGGAAGAGCTAGTGGCCATTAACCTGCTGCCCGCGGGCTTGCTGCCGCTCACCGAAATAGCGCGGCTGCTGCGCGCCAAGGATGGCCAGCGCCTGCTGCTGGTGCTGCGCCGCCCCGACGGCGAGCTGCACTCCGTGAGCCTGCAGCTGCGCCGCCGCCTGTAGGCCAACCTAGGGCTCTGCCGCGCACAATGCCGAGGCTGGCTTTAGCTTTGGGCTGCTGCTAGCCCCTAGGGCTGAGCGGTAGCTTCTGTATTCTTCGCCTTAGTGCTTTGCTAGCTGTTCATTGGAAACGCCCCCACCCGCTATACAGGCCAACCAACACATTTACCGCGATTACTTTGACGAGGAGTTTACGCGCTCCATCGACGAAAACATTCTGCAGCTACTAGACCGGGTGTGGTTTCGCTCGCGGCTGGTAGGATTCGAGCCATTTCCGGCGCGCAATAACCCCGACCGGCCGCTGATTTTTGCTTCCAACCACTCCGGCATGGCCTTCCCCTGGGATGCCATTGTGGTGCTGGCCCACCTGTTTCGGAAGCTGCCCGACCACTACCACACCATGCCGCGCCCCATGTCGGCCCCCATGCTCTCCAAAACGGCCCTTATGAACCCGTATCTGGTGCAGCACTTCTGGAAGAAATGCGGCTGCGTAGAAGCCACGACGCTCAACTTCGAAACCATGATGTACAACCCGAGCCACAACCTTATGGTGTATCCCGAGGGCGTACCGGGCATCGGCAAGGGCTTCAACCGCAAGTACCAGCTTCAGCGTCTGGCTACCAGCATGCTGCGCATGAGCCTCATGCACGGCACCGACATCATGCCAATTTACACGGTGAATGCGGAGTACCTTAACCCCTATGCCTACAGCTTTGAGCCGATAAATCGCCTCACCAAAAAAATTGGGATTCCATTTTTGCCCCTCACGCTGCTGCTGCTGCTGGTCTTGGTGCAGCCCTGGGCGTTTTACTTTGCCCTGCCCGCTCAGCTCACCTATGTGATGGGCACCCGCATCCGGCCCAGCGAGCTGACCAGCAAAAAGCACGACGAGCTAACCCGCGATGAGTACCTAGCTCTGAGCGAAACCATTCGGCAGCAGATGCAGGCTGGCCTCGATGCCGCCGTGCAGGCTCACGGCCAGCAGCCCTACCGCTGGCGCGAGCTGTGGCAGCGCATCAAAGGCAACTGGCGCTACTTCCCGTTTTTCTTGCCCTTTGCCTGGCCGGCAGCCTTCACCGAGTTTGAGCGGCGTTTTGTTAAAAACGGCGAGCGCAATTTCAACTTGGGCCTCGACCGGCCCGGTGCCTTTTGGAAACTGTTGTGGCGCAACCCCTTAGTGCTGGCTTATTTTGTTCCGCTGCTGGGCTGGATACCCTTGGCTATCAAGGGATACCGGGGCCATCAGTTGGGCCGGCGCGGGCAGCGGCCCTAGGGAAATTGGCGCGGTGCTAGTAGCTTAGCAACCCGCTGGCAGTCACCGCGCAGCTGGCCTCACCTTTCTATTTTCCTCGCTCATGGACGACCTGTTTAAGAAATTCATCAATACCGGCGTAGGCTTCCTCTCGCAGAGCAACAAACGCGTGCAAACGGCCCTCAACAAGCTGGTGCAGGAAAGTAAAATTTCTGAGCAGGAAGGCAAGAAAATAATGGACGACCTGCTGCGTAGCGGCGAAGCCAAACGCAAAGACCTAGAAAAACAGCTGCAGGGCCTGGCCGACAACCTCAAAAACCGAGCAGGCCGGAGCAGTGAAGCCGAGGCACCCGCCCCTAAAGCAAAGGCCACTGCCAAGAAAGCGGCTGCCCCGGCTAAAGCTACCGCCGCCAAAAAAACGTCGGCCCCGAAAGCCACCAAGGCTAAAAAAGCTACCCCTAGCCCTGAGCAGGAGCCAGAATAACGTTGCTGCTAGGCTGCGCCAAGAAAGCTTCGATGGCCCCCATGGTTTCGAGGGGGGCACTCAGGTGCGGGCAGTGGCCCACGGCCGGGAGGGTCATAAGCGTAGCCTGCGGTAGATGCGCCATCCAAAATGCGCTAACCTCGGTGGGCGTAATGGCATCATCAGCGCACTGTAGCAGCAGGGTTGGTAGCCGTAGCTGCGACACATCGGCGCGGTTGTCGGCCAGGAAGGATACCCGGGCAAAATGCCGGGCCACATTTGAGTCGAGGTTGCAGAAGTAGCTGGCCAGCTCTTCGCCTAGGGAGGGAACGTGCTCAGGAGCTACCAGCAAGCCTGTAAATAGATTGGCCCAGCTATTCTGGTCAACATCAAGCAGCGCCAGCATCTGGTTAACATCCTCCAGCGAGAGGCCGCCGTAATAGCCCGGCTTATTGAGGTAACAGGGCGAGGCCGTCAGCAGCACGCATTTAGCAAAATAACTGGGCGCCTGGCTGGCCGCCAGCATGGCAATGGTGGCACCTACCGAATGCCCAATAAGCACCACCTCGCGCAAGCCCAGCACCTGGCAAATTTCGACGACATCTTGCGCGTACCGGTCGAGTGTGTTGTACGTCTGCCAGTCGTAGGCCCCTAGGTCCGATTCGCCGGTGCCTACGTAGTCAAACAGCACGACGCGGTAGCGGCTGGCCAGCGGCGTGCTGAGGTAGCGCCATATATGCTGGCTGCAGCCAAACCCATTGCAAAACAGCAGCGTTTGTGGGCCCTCCCCAATAACCCGCACATTATTGCGCCTAACAACAAGTGCGCGCTCGGTGGCCAGCGCCTCCGCTGCGCCATGCGCAGCAGGAGTTTCAGGCCAAGTGCCTGGTGCTAAAGAGGAAGGAGTTGTCATGCTATGTATAGTTGAAAAAACACAGCTGGGCTTAAATGAAGTCGCTGCCTGTTTCAATCTAAGATAGTTTATTATTAATTAATTATTAATGTGTTATGCGTTTGTTGCTATTTAATATTGCTTACTTTATATAAAATGATTTTCGCAGAAAAATAGTACTTTCATGTAGCTGGCCAGTGTGTACTATAGGTGACCCTTAGCCGGCAACAAACGCAAAAAAGCCCGCGTTAGCGGGCTTTTTGTAGGCAAATCGAGTGCGAACCTAGGCCGCCGAGTAGGTTACTTCCTTTACCGCTTTCACCACGCGGGCCACGTTGGGCAGCGAGGCTTCGATGAGGGTAGGGGCGTAGGGCAGGGGCACATCGGCGCAGGTAATGCGAACAACCGGCGCATCGAGGTAGTCGAAGGCGCGGCGCTGCACGATGTAGGCCAACTCGCTCGAGATGCTGGCCAGCGGCCAAGCCTCTTCTACTACTACCATGCGGTTAGTTTTCTTCACCGAGGCAATAAGCGTATCGTAGTCGATGGGGCGTACCGAGCGCAGGTCAATTACTTCGGCCTGAATGCCTTCTTTGGCTAGCTCGTCGGCGGCACCGAAGGCCACTTTCATCATTTTGCCAAAGCTCACGAGGGTTACGTCTTTGCCTTCGCGGGCTACGTTGGCTTTGCCAATTTCGAGGATGTACTCTTCCTCGGGCACTTCGCCTTTGTCGCCGTACATCAGCTCCGACTCCATGAAGATAACGGGGTCGGGGTCGCGGATGGAGGCTTTCAGCAAGCCTTTGGCATCGTAGGGGTTAGAAGGCACTACCACTTTGAGGCCCGGGCAGTTGGCATACCAGTTCTCGAAGTTTTGCGAGTGCTGGCTGCTAAGCATGCCCGCGTTGCCGGTAGGCCCGCGAAACACGATGGGGCAAGAGTACTGCCCGCCTGACATCGAGTAGATTTTGGCGGCCGAGTTAATTACCTGGTCAATGGCCACCAACGAGAAGTTGAAGGTCATAAACTCAATAATCGGCTTTAGGCCGTTGGCCGCCGCGCCCACGCCAATGCCAGCAAAGCCCAGCTCAGCAATCGGCGTATCAATCACACGCTCAGCGCCAAACTCGTCGAGCATGCCCTGGCTCACCTTGTAAGCTCCGTTGTATTCGGCTACTTCCTCGCCCATCAGGAAGATGGACGGGTCGCGGCGCATTTCTTCGCTCATGGCCTCGCGCAGGGCCTCGCGGAATTGAATAGTACGCATCAAATTACTGGCAAAAAGCCGGCACACGGCCGGTATGCAAAGCTACGACCAAGTGGGCGTTAGGCAAAGGAGATACAAACGCTGCTAGGTACCTATACAAGCTGAGGCTGCAACGCTACTATGGCCGCATTGATTTTAAAGCCCCACTCACTTTGAAAGAAAAATGTTAAATCGTCGGCCGGCGAGCTGCTGAGTGAAATACTATCAAACTCATCTCGCAACTCTATTGGATGGAATGAGACGCTCATTAGGAAATCGTCTTCTGTGAACGGATAGTCTACGTCTCGCTCCTTGACGCGAAAGAAGAAAATATCGCTAAAAACCAGCTTTAAGCCCGGTAGGGCAGTACCCTTCGCCCATTCTTCGAGCGAACGCCGCCAGCACAGCTCTATCTGACGGGATTGGATGGCATAGTGGAAGCTCTGAAAATCGAAGCAATTATGCAGGTCTAGGTACTGACCCTGCCAGCTCAGCGAAATCCCATCACTACCTATCTGAAAATTACGCAATTGCATAGAAGTATTACTTCAGAGCCTCGCGAAATGCTGGGCGCTGGGCGTACTCTTGAAACTCTAGGTCCTCCACGGCTTGGGTCGAGAGGTTGCGGTCGAGCTGCACGGCGCGGCGCAGCTCCTGGCCCATCGTATTTTCGTCGTGGCGGCGGGCGGCGGCCACGGCTAGGCCATAGTGTGGCGCGGCCGCCTGCGGGCGCAGGTCGAGGGCTAGGGTATACTGGGCCGCCGCTGCATCGTAGCCCCCGCGCTGAATGAGCAGCAACGCCTGGTTCATGTAGTTCTGGTAGCTGGGGCCGGCCAAGCGCAGGCTGGCTAGGGCCTGCTCGGGCTGACCAATCTGGATTTCGAGCGCCGCCCGGTCAGAGAAGATTTTGCGCAGCATGGGCCGCGAGCCACCTAGCTTGATGGCGTAGTCGTAGTCCTGCAGCGCCTCCAGGGTTTCCTGAGCCTGGCGATGGGCCGTAGCGGCACGATAAAACAGCTCGGCCGTAGGGTGGCGGTGGGCCGCTAGGGTAAAGTTGACAGCCGCCCGGTGGTAATAGGCCTTCTGCACGCGTTCGGTAGGCTCCTTGGCGGCGCGCATGGCTAGCACAGTGGCTAGGTTATAAAATGCCTCCCAATTAGCGGTGCTGGCCGCCGATAGCTCGTAGATGCGCTGCTTTTCGGCCAGCAGCGGCGTGAGTGTGGCCGAGTAGCGCAGTTCCTCGGGGGTGAGGGCCTCGATGTCGGCCTGCTTTTCTACCATCTTCTTACTCAAGAGGTACACCTCCGAGTCGTAGCGGGGCGGGGCGGTGTAGGTGACGGCCACCGTACCCCAGCGCAACACCGGGTAGATGTACTCTTCGAGATAATCGAAGTAGCTGAGCTTGTGCAGCGCCTTTTCCTTCTGGGCAAACGTGCCCCGCGTATCGTTGATGATGGAGATGACCGAATCTTGCTGCGCAGGCTTGAGCACCGAGTTTTGCACTTGGTTCAAGAACAGCTCCCAGCTGCGACGGTAGGCAATGGTATCGAACTTAATATTCTCCACCTTATTGAGATACGAAAAGCCCTTGACCCGCTGCTTGTAGTAGTAGAGTAGCATCTTCACACGCTTGCTGGCTAGGGCGGGCTGGTGCGCATCAGTAGAGTCGGGCGAGTGGCCGGCCGCAATGAGCACGCGCTGGGTGTGCTGGTTGGCATCAATTAGGTCTTCGAGCGCGGCAATATTGGTACCTAGGTGCGAGCGGATAAACCACTTGCCTTGGTCGAAGTACAGGGGTAGCAGGCGCGTGCCACTCATCACGTTGCTGGCGTGCTCGGGCAGCAGTGCCAGGGCCGAGTCTTCGACCACCACGCGGCGGCCGGGGTCCGAAATACCGCGGGCCACCAGCGTTTCGGTGCTGGCGCGCAGCACTTTGCCATGGGGCTTGGTTTCGCGCACCTGGCCACGGGCCATGAGCTGGCCCGGCGAGCGCCGGGGCGTGTTGGCGATGGCGAAGCGGTTGCGGCTCACGAGGCGGCCCTTCACCGAGTCGTCGTAGGTGTATTTGCCCTGGCCAAAGGAGAGCCGGCCCACCGTGTCGAGGCGCAGGTCGTGGTCGTAGCGGTAGGTGAGTACTACCTCGTACACAGCGCCTTTGCGCAAGTGGTTGGCGCCAGTCTTGGCGGTGGCCTCGAAAGGCACAGCATCGCCCACGGCGGTGAGGGGCGCGGGTGCTGCCTGCACCCGCCGGCCGGCCTCTGCCCGCTTGAGCATGGCGGGTAGGGGAGAGCAAGCGGTGGGCAGGGCCAACACCAAAAACCAGCGGCCCAGCTTGCTAGCGGAGCGGCCGATGAAAAATAATTGTTTTTTTTGTTGCAACGGAATCGTCTTTTACGGCAGCTTAAACGTAGAAAGCGACCTAGGCAGGTATACCGGCCCCACTTTAACTGGGTAAGCTACCGGTAATAAGCACGATACAAATTGCAGGCAGCCGCCGGGCATTGTATCTTGGCCTAGCAAAGTTGCACCACCCCTCCCGAAACTCACCTATGAAACGCGTCACCGACTTTATCGAAACGCAGTCCTTCGGGCTGTGCTCGGCGCTGGGGCAGCGCTGGGGTTTTAGTACGCGCAGCGTCCGGCTGTCGTTCGTGTACGCTTCGTTTTTTACGTTTGGCTCGCCCGTCGTGCTGTATTTCGCCGGCGTATTCTGGATGAATATCCGCCACGCTATGCGCCAGCAGCGCAGCACTGTGTGGGACCTTTAATAGCATAACGAATTAAAAATTATGAGTTAGGAATTGCTGCATGACATGCAGCAATTCCTAACTCATAATTGTGCGAAGCGCTTCTTGCTCTGAGCAAAATAGGCCCACACGATACTGCCGCGGTAGGTGCCCGGCCGTTGGCGGGCCAGTAGCCGCGGCTTAGCCAACTTGCGCCGCCGCCACCAGTAACCTAGGCGCATAAAGAAATGCAGGTGCGCTCGGCCCACGGCTTGCGCCTCGGGCCAATTGCCGACTGCCAAGAAGCGTAGCCCAGCTACCCAGTCGAGCAGCACCCGCAGGATGAAAAAGCCGGCTAGCTCGCCCGGCGCGGCATTTTTGAAGAGCAACGCCAGACCGTTGCGAAAGTTGAGGTAAGTTTTACGGGGGTTCGACTTGGGGAGGGTGCCACCTCCCACGTGGTGCACCGTGCCGCTGCCGTGGTACCAAACTTCGTAGCCCGCATTCTGGGCGCGCCAGCAAAAGTCTATTTCTTCCATGTGAGCAAAAAAGGCGGGCTCGAAGCCACCTAGGGCCCGCCAAGCGGTGGTGCGCACCAAGCAGCAGGCGCCGCTGGCCCAGGCCACGGGGCGCGGGTCGTCGTACTGGCCGTGGTCGGTTTCGAGGGTGTCGAAGAGGCGGCCTCGGCAAAACGGGTACCCTAGCTCGTCGAGGTAGCCGCCGCCGGCCCCCGCGTGCTCAAACAGCGTGGGGTTGTCGTAAGCCAGCACTTTGGGCTGCACGGCCGCGATGCGTGGGTTGGCGTGCAGCAGCTCGTAGAGCGGTAGCAGCCAGCCGGACTGCACCTCCACATCGGAGTTGAGCAGCACGAAGTAGGGGCTATCGAGCCGGACCAGCGCCTGGTTATAGCCCTCACAAAACCCTAGGTTCTCGGTAAAGGCCAGCACCTCTACGGTCGGAAAGTCGGTGCGCAGCAGACCTAGGGAATCATCCGTCGAGGCATTGTCGGCTACTACCACGCGGGCTTCGCCAGCATGCCGCAACACGCCGGGCAAGAATCGGCGCAGGAAGTGTGCCCCGTTGTAATTCAGAATCACAATGGCGACCTCCGCCAGGCTCCCAACTGGCGAAGGGGCAGCCGTCGCAGCAAATGCCGCGGCGGCTGCCCCTTCGCCGGTTGGCTGTTCTAACGCATTAGCCCCCAAAGTTGCTCAGGTCGAGGCCGGGGATGTTGGGCAGCATGCCGCTGGTTTGGCGCTGCAATTCTTGGCGGGCCATTTCGGCGGCGGCATCCAGGGCTTTGTTGGCGGCGGCCACTACGAGGTCGGGCAGCATCTCGCGGTCTTCCGGCGTCAGCAGCGAAGGGTCGATGTCGAGCTTAACGAGTTGGCGCTGGCCGTTGGCAGTAGCTTTTACGAGGCCACCCCCTGCTTCGCCGGTGGCGGTAAGGTGCTGAAGCTGAGATTGGGCCTGCTGCATCTTGTCTTGCAGCTCTTTCACTTTGCCCATCATGCCCATCATGTCAAATGCCATAGTATAGGTGCGTTTGTAGCGGTTTAAGTACGTTTCTATCCGCTGGTAGCGGATAGTAGTTGGTGTTGATAGCTCACGGCATAGCGCATTTGGCAAGGCCACAATAGCCTTAGCTAAACAGGCTCGCGCTAGCAGAACCGTAGTAGCGAGATAAGAAATAGACTTGACCAACCTTGCTAGTACCACAAAGCTAAGTCTACGAAATTCGTTCGGAGCATGGCTAGCCGCGGAACTGCACGAGCGAAGCCGCTACCTGTGCGCTACGCGCTGCGCAGCGGCGACTGCCACCCTAGGCCGATAGCCTTGTGGGTATCTCCAAAAGCTGCGGGATAGGCCGCCTAGGTTGGCTTTCGGCATTTTGGCTGAAACAAAGGGCATTTCAACTCAATCGGCTGGGTGGGCAGGCGGGACCTTTGCCTCATCAATCAACCAAAAATAACTCCTAATGAAAGCGGTAAGAATCCATGCCTTTGGCGGTCCCGAAGTACTACAGCTAGAAGACGTGGCGCGGCCCGTGCCAGCGCCCGACGAGATACTGATTCAGGTGCAGGCCAGCGGCGTAAACCCCGTGGACTGGGTGGTGCGCGAGGGCGGCAACGATGCGCTCCGGGCCTTTCTTACCCTGCCCCTGACCCTAGGTTGGGATGCGGCCGGCACGGTGGCCGAAGTGGGCAGCGACGTCACCGCCTTCCAAAAAGGTGATGTCGTGTATGGCGTCCCCAACTTTACTGGCAACGGCAGCTACGCCGAGTACTGCGCGGCCAAAGCCAGCCAGTTTGCTCGCAAGCCCGGTAGCCTGAGCTTTGTGGAGGCAGCGGCTGTACCGCTAGCCGGCCTTACGGCCTGGGCGGCGCTGTTTGAGCAGGGCCAGCTGCGGGCCGGCCAGCGCGTGCTCATTCAGGGCGCCTCGGGCGGGGTGGGCAGCTTTGCGGTGCAGTTTGCCAAGGCCAAAGGCGCCTATGTCATTGGCGTAGCCTCGGCCAGCAACCTAGGATACTTGCGGGAGCTAGGGGCCGACGAAGTGATTGACTACCGCAGTCAACCACTCGCCGACGCGGTGCGCGACGTAGATGTGGTGCTTGAAGCCTCGCCCGTGCGCGACAACGCGGAGCGCCTGAAGGCAGTATCCTTGCTCAAAGAAGGCGGCATCTTCGTGAGCGTCAACCTCGATTATCCGTTCAACGAGGAAGTACTGGCGGCCCTGGCCCAGAAGCACGCCACTGGCGCCCTGTCGGCCAACCAGCCCCGGCAGGACTGGCTGACCGAAATAGCCCAGCTCATCGACGCTGGCCAGGTGAAGGTGCTCGTGAGCAAGGTATTTTCGCTGGCGCAAGTGGCCGAGGCCCACCGCGAAAGCGCCACTTGGCACGTGCGGGGCAAGCTGGTGCTAGACGTAGCAAACGCAATAGAGCCAGCATGAGACACTTCAAAACGATAAGCGAGTTTCACGAGTTTTTGGAGCTGCCCCCGCCGCTGCACCCGCTGCTCAGCGTGCTGGATGTGAGCACCGTGCCGCACCGCTACGGCCAGGAGCCCCTGACCATGCACCTAGATTTTTACACCATCGCGGTCAAGCGGATGCGCAATGTTCACTCCACTTATGGGCAGCATCCGTTTGATTTTAAGGAGGGCGTGCTCTCCTTCATGGCGCCTAACCAAGTGTTTAGCATTGCCACGGCCAATCAGGATGAAGCTGTGGAAAAGTCGGGATGGGTGGTGTATATCCATCCCGATTTTATCTGGAACACGCCGCTGGCGGCCACCATCAAGCACTATGACTTCTGGGACTACTCGCTGCACGAAGCCTTGTTTATGTCGGCTAAGGAGGAAGCAACTATTCTGGCTATTATTCAGACGATAGCGCAAGAGCACAGCGCCAACCTCGACCGCTTCAGCAAGCAAATTATCGCCTCGCAGCTCGAAAGCCTGCTGCACTACGCCGACCGATTTTACCACCGCCAGTTCCTAACCCGCGACAAGGCCAACCACGAGGTGCTCGAACGGGTCGAAGCGCTGCTCGACGCCTATTTCGACAGCGACGACCTAGCGGAAAAGGGCCTGCCCACCGTGCGCTACGTGGCTGAGCACCTGCACCTGTCGCCCAAGTACCTCAGCAGCCTGCTGCGTGTCGTGACCGGGCAAAACACCCAGCAGCACATTCACGCCAAGCTGATTGCCAAAGCCAAAGAGAAGCTATCAACCACCACCCTAACCGTGAGCGAAATCGCCTACGAACTGGGCTTCGAGCACTTGCAGTCGTTTAGCAAGCTCTTTAAAGCCAAGACCAACCTGTCGCCGCTAGAGTTTCGGACTTCTTTCAATTAGCACAAAGCGTACCGAAGGCTTAGCCCGCCTAGCGGTCCTCAGGCACCCTAGGATACTCAGCGCCTGAAGCTGGCGGTGTGAGCGGGCGTGTGCGCAGCAGCTTCGGCCGCCGCTTCTGAGGCAGCCGTGGCCGGCCCCACGGGCCCCTTGCTATGCTGGTGCTGCCAGAAGCTCCAAACCAAGCCCATGCCGGCCAGCAGCACCATGAGCGTGTACACGATGCGGTTCTGGCGGAAGATAATTTCGTTGGCTTTCACGGGAATAGCTGTAAAAGGTGAACTGCGCCTGAAACGTGGGGTAGCGGCCGCTAGTTGCGCCGCACCAGGCGCGGGGAGGTCAAAAACTGCCGGTACCAGTAGCCCGAGTCTTTGAGGGTGCGCTGCTGGGTTTCGTAGTCGATGTGCACCAGCCCAAAGCGCGGCCCGTAGCCGGCGGCCCACTCAAAATTGTCGGTGAGTGACCAGGCAAAAAAGCCCTCTACCGGTACGCCCTCGCGCTGTGCCCGCAGCGTTTGGCCAATGGCCGCCTGCAAGTAGGCCCGGCGGGCGTGGTCGGCCACGCGGCCCCCCTCGCAGGTGTCGGGGAAGGCCGCGCCGCTCTCCGTAACGACCAGGGGCGGGGCGTTGTCGTAGGCCGCAAACTGCTTGAGCATGTGGTAGACCGACTCGGGGTAAACTTCCCAGTCCATGTCGGTGCAGGCCACCCCGCGCTGGCGGGCGGGCACCAGGCTTGCCCACTGGGGTGGCAGCCAGGGCGAAAAGCGCACCACCTCGCGGGTGTAGTTCTGCACGCCCCAGAAGTCAAAATCGAACGCTAGGCGCGCCTCGTCGCCGGGCTGCTGGTAGCGGGCCAGCAGCCAGCGCAGGGCCGGCAGCTCCTCGGTAGGGTACCCTAGGCCGAGGGTGGGCTCCACAAAAAAGCGGTTGAGCACGGCATCGGCGCGGCGGGTGGCGGCGATATCGCGGGCCAAGTCGGGGCGGTGCGGGGTCAGGTACGAGCACGAAAAAGTGGTGCCAATCTGGGCCGAGGCGGGCAGGGCCGCCCGCAGCGCCCGGCCGCCCTCGGCCTGGGCCAGCGTGGCGTGGTGGGCCGCCGCCAAAAAGGCCCCTAGGTGCCGCCGCCCCGGCGCGTGCACGCCCAGCAGGTGCCCGGCTCCCACAAAGGCCATGGGCTCGTTGAGAACCATCCAGTGAGCCACGCGGTCGCCGAGGTGGTGAGCCATAGTGGCGGCATAGTCGGCGAGCCAGCCAACGATGCTGCGATTGGCCCAGCCGCCGCGGGCTTGCAAGGCGCTGGGCAGGTCCCAGTGGTAGAGCGTGAGCCAGGGGCGCAGCTCGCGCTCAAGGCAGGCATCGACCAGCCGGTCGTAGAAGTCGAGCCCGCGGCGATTGGTGGCGCCCACGCCCTTGGGGAGCACCCGCGGCCACGACACCGAGAAGCGAAAATCAGTGAGCCCCATGGCCTGAGCCAAGTCTAGGTCTTGCTCGTAGCGGTGGTAAAAATCAGTAGCCACCCGCCCGTGCTCGCTCCGCCGAATGGCACCTTTGCGGCGCGTAAAATCATCCCAAATGCTGGGCTCTTTGCCCTGATGCTGCCAGGCGCCCTCCACCTGGTACGCGGCAGTAGCAGCCCCCCAGTAGAACCTAGGGCCAAAATCAGCCCGCGTGAAATCGGCCGGGGTAGTGGGCGGAAAGAATGCCGCCGGCAGCGAGCCAGCGGGCAAGGGGGCAACGACGGAGGAAGTAGGCATGGGCACGGCAAGCTACGCGGAGGCAGCTTGGGAAGAAACAACGGCCGGCCGCTGCTCGTGCAACAGCTGGTCCAGAACAGCGGCGGTTTGGTCGGGGTAGTGCACGGGCACCGGCTGGCCTTGCCACAGCCAGTCATCGACCACCGATAGGCTTTTGTGCTTGAAGTTTTTGATGACGGGCACGCCTAGGTGGGCCAGCGCGGCGGCATTGCACTGCTGCTCGTACTGCTGCTTCATGGGCATCACCAGCAGCTTTTTGCCCAGGAACAACGCCTCGGCAGGGGTTTCGAAGCCGGCGCCGCAGAGCACCCCCTCGGCCCGCGCCAGGCTATCGAGAAAGGCTGGGCCGCTCACGGGCCACACGCGCACATTGCCGTAGGTGGCGGGCGCGTGGCTGTGCTTACTGAAGATTTCCCAGCGCGTGCGACGGCTCAGGTAGCGCAGGCGGGCCACCAGGGTTGCCTCTTCAAAAGCGGGCAGGTACACAGTGTAGTGGCCATCATTAGTGGGCGTGAGGGCCCGCACCTGCTGCCGAATGACGGGCGTGGCAATGCCCGGCGCATAAGCCTGAAAATGGAAGCCGTACTGGGCCGTACTAGGCGCATAGTGGCGCAGTACGGCCCGGCCGGCGGGGTCTTCGGACTTGGGGCGGGGGGCGGCGGGGTGCAGCACGGCGCTCTGGTGGCTGAGGGCCACGCAGGGCACCCCACGCAGCCGGCACGCCCAACTCGATACGGGCTCAAAATCACTGATGACCAAGTCGTAGTCGCGCACGGGCAAGTGCCTTATCTCGTGCACAAAGCGCGCCGAGTTGAACTGCTGCACGGTCTTGACAAAATTGATACCACCCTTTTTGCCAAATAAAAAGCCCATGCCCCGTGCCTGGTAGCGCACCTCGAAGGGCAGCGCGAGGTCGGCGGGCGGCCCGCTCACCAGCACATCGAGCTGGTCGCAGCGGTCTTGCAGCAGCGGCACTATGTCGAAGGCCCGGCTAAGATGGCCATTGCCGGTGCCCTGGATGGCGTAAAGGATTCGCAACGTGTAATTATAAAATTGACCTAAGGCCATCTGTCATGCAGCGCGCAGCGAAGCATCTCGCTCGCACCGTTGCTGACGCAAGGGTTTACTGCAGCACGCGAGATGCTTCGCTGCGCGCTGCATGACAATGGTTATTTCAGCTTAAACTCGGCTAGTAGCCCTTCCAGCAGCGTGGCGGCGTCGGCATCGGCAGCCAAGTCGGTGGGGTCGGGGAGGGCCTCGGTAGCGTGGTGCTGGGTGGGGTCCTGGTGGTAGTGGTAGAGCTGCCAGCCGGCCTCGGCAGTGTATTCTAGCGCCGTTAGGTTTTCGACCCAATCGCCGGAGTTGAGGTAGGCGACGGGGCCTTTTTCGGTGGCGAGCGTTTTGATTTCGGGCTGGTGAATGTGGCCGCAAGCCACATATTGGTAGCCTTCGTCAGCGGCAATGTCGGCGGCGGTCTGCTCGAAGTTGGTGATGGCGGCCACGGCCGTTTTTACGCGTTCCTTCACCAGCTTCGACAAGGCTACCCTAGGGCGGCCTATCTTGGCCAAGAGAAAGTTAGCGAAGCGGTTGAGCAGGATAAGCAGGTCGTAGCCCTTGCCGCCGAGCTTGGCCAGCCAACGCGCGTGGCGCATGGTCACGTCGAAAACATCGCCGTGAAACAGCCAGGTACGGCCGTGGGGTAGGTCGAGCACCAGCTTGTTGTCCAAGTGAAAATTGCCCAGCTTCAGGCCCGCAAACTTGCGCAGCAGCTCGTCGTGGTTGCCGGTGAGGTAGTAGATTTTGGTGCCCTTAGCGGCGCGGGCGGCCAAGTGGCGCACCACGCGCATGTGGGCTGGCGGCCAGTAGTTTTTCGAAAACTGCCAGATGTCCACAATGTCGCCATTGAGCACCAGCACCTCGGGCCGAATACTCTTGAGGTAGCGCAACAGCTCAGGGGCGTGGCAGCCGTAGGTGCCTAGGTGCACATCGCTCACCACGGCCACTTGTACGCGGCGCTGCTTGGGCCGCCGCGCAGCCAGTACGGGCGTGGCCTTCATAGCACGGTGCGGGTGGCAAGAAATGGCCGCACCCGGCGGGGCCGCACTGCCGCCCGGGCCGCGCACCGCGCACTACCCCGGAAGACCGAGCGCAGGCTACCTAGGACCGAACTGCCCTGGGCCAACCACCAAGCCAGCCAGAGAACCATGTAGAGAGCGGCATACGTTGCCCCCTTCTGCCAAGCCGCGAGAATACGCATAGCTGCCAGTGCTGCCCCGGAAAGGATGCGCGGTAGCACTAGCTCAAAATTCTGCCTAGTCTATGACGCGGTGATTAGCTTAGGATTACGCTTTTGTCAAAAAGTGAGCGCCGTTACTAGGCGTTAGTGGTTGCTGGCGCTGCTGGCGCGAGTTTAGTGCAACGCAACTCGTGCCGAAGCATAACGTGGAGGTTGTACCTCCACTGCTCGCAACACGGCAAGTTGTGCAGGAGGACGCAACAGGTATTAGTTAAATAGTCTAAACGCCGTTTTCTGCGGGCGCGGCAGTAGAGGCACAGCCTGCACGTTATGCTCCGGCACGAGTTGCGTTGCACTAAACTCGCGCCAGTGTACAACTAAGTTTTTGCAGCTACCCACCGGTAATAGAGCAGCCCGTAGAAGCTACCTGTCAGGCCAAATACCGCTATTTTCAGTAACAGTAACTGGCTAGTTTCGCTCCATTCGCCATCATCTAGCGCATAGCCGATACTGAAAAGTATAGCGAATAGAATTCCTAGCAGCCCGCCAATAACAATGGAAGTGGGCCATTGCTTTCGAAAATAACGCTGCAGCAGATACGCATGCAGCAATGCAAAAGGCATATAGATAAACCAGCCAAATATGGCAGCCATACCAAAAACGTAGCCAGATAACTTATTAAAGTGTATCGGCTTGCCACCATAGGGCTGCGGATTAGTGTACTCTAAACAAGTGACTATTAAAGAGAAAAAGAGTAGGGAAGCGAGGATGGCTAGTGCAGCGCGAACTATTTTTCTCATTGCTTCAACTACTAAGATGGTCTAGTGCGCTAAAAAGCGACAGTAGCGGCGTCGAAATACCATATACTGGCGCGAGTTACGCTGCGCTAAACTCGCGCCAGTGCATATGAATTAAGGATTGAACAAAAACGCCGCTGCCGCCGCCTGGTAGCACCAGGGGCCGCAACGGCGTTTGTTTGAATCTTAAAAGAAACCTAAGCTTACTTAGCCAACGCCTCTTGCAGCGCGGCTACCACTTTAGGTAGCGTCTGCTCGGCGTTGCCACCTAGGTCGATGTGCAGGGTGCGGCGCTGGTACTGCTGCAGGGTTTCGAGGTCGCCTTGGGCCTGGGCATTCTCGAAGGTGCCGAACGAGTAGGAGCGGCCGGGCAGCGGCAATTCTACCGGGCTCTGGTGCGTGAACTGCACAAACAGACCCGTGTTGGGGCCGCCCTTGTGGTACTGGCCGGTCGAGTGCAGGAAGCGCGGGCCGTAGCCCGAGGTAGTGGCAATGTGCAGGTTTTCCTGCACCAGCTTGCGGAACTCCTGCAGCTCAGCGCTGATGGCGTCCGACTCGGTGAGGTAGGCTTGCAGGTTCACGAAGTCGCCAGCTTTGGCCTGGTCGAAGAAGGCTTTGAGGGTGCCCACAGCGCCGTTGCCCTTGGCATCGGTGAAGTAGCTTACGCCATCGGCTTCGGCGGCAGCGGCGGGGCCGGCGGGCAGGTGGCCCTGCTCCTGCACCACCTTCATCACGCGGTCGGTGGCAGTTTTGCTTTCCTGCACGTTGGGCTGGTCGAAGGGGTTGATGCGCAGCACGGCGCCGGCTACGGCCGTGCCCACTTCCCAGCGGAAAAACTCGGCGCCTAGGTCGAGCGGCTCCTTCATCAGGATGGTCACCACGGGGTGGCCAGCGTCTTCCAGGGTCTTCAGCTTATTGCGGTTTTCGGTGTCGGGGGTGTCTTCGTAGCCCACGTACACGAATAGGCGGTCGTGGCCGTAGACCTCGGGCGTGCCCAGGGGCTCGCCGGCTACGGGCAGTACGCCCTTGCCTTCTTTGCCGGTGCTCTCGGCCAGCAACTGCTCTAGCCACAGACCTAGGTCGTGTAGTTTCTCGGGCACTACCAGGGTCAGCTTGTCGCGGCCTTGCTTCGAAAGCACGCCCATGGTGGCGCCCAGTTGCAGGCCGGGGTTGTCTTGCACGGCGCCTTCGCTGCCGCAGGCACGCATCATAGCCACGGCGCGGTCGAGCAGTTCGGCGATGTTGATGCCGTAGAGTGCGGCCGGCACTAGGCCGAAGTACGTGAGGGCCGAGAAGCGGCCGCCAACCTCGGCGAAGTTCAGGAAGATTTTGCGGTAGCCCTCGTTGGTGGCGTTGGTCACGAACTTGGAGCCGGGGTCGGTGATGGCCACGAAGTTTTCGCCGGCTTTGTCACCCTTAATTTCCTTGAGCTTGGCGTAGAAATAATCGCCGAAAGCCAGCGGCTCGGCCGTGGTGCCTGACTTACTGGCTACGATAAACAAGGTCTTGTCGAGCGGTACCGACTGCTCAATCTGCTGCACCGTGCCGGGGTCGGTGGTGTCGAGCACCGAGATGGGCAGGCCGCCATTAGCGCGCTCAAACGACTTCTCGAACACAATCGGGGCCATGGTGCTGCCGCCCATGCCCATTACCACTACGTGCTCAAAGCCAGCCTCTTTTACCTCTTTTACGAACGCCTCGATTTCGGGCACGGCTTGCTGCATGGTTTCCGCCACGTGCGTCCAGCCCATAAAGCTGCGGATGCTTTCCTGGCCTTCGGCGCTATCGGTCCACAGGGTAGCCTCCTTTTGCCAGAAGCCGGCGGTGAAATTCTTAGCGTTCAGGTCGTTGATTTCAGCCGTGATGGCTTCCTGGTACTGGCCTAGGTGGTAGGTGGCCGGGGAAATGCTCGGGGATGACATGAGAGAAAGTGTTTGGTACTCGGTAAGAACTTGAATTTTCTAAGAACAAAGAAAACGAGTGTTCTGCTGGCCTAAAGGAAGCAAAACACTCGTTTTCTCATGGTGCTAGTCTACGTCAACTAGCGCCTAGCGGCCAAAATCATCTTGCACGCGCACGATATCGTCCTCGTCGGAGGGCTGGTTGGCGTCGGTGTGCTGCCAGATTTCGGCAATCACGCCCCAGCCATCGAGGCCCACCAGGCGGTGGCGCTCGCCTTGCTTCAGCACGATGAGCGCGCCTGGCTCGTACGATTTTACTTCGCCTTCCTCGTCGGTGGGGCTGGTAGCCACGCCCACGGGGCCCTGCACTACTTTCCAAATCTCGGCGCGGCGGAAGTGGTACTGCCAGCTCAGGCGCTGGTTGGGGGCCACGAGCAGCACCTTGGGGCTCAGCTTGCCCGAAATGCGTAGCTCGTCCACCGAGCGGCCATCGAAATATTTATCGGCAAAGGCCTGGGCCTGGCTTTCGTCAATCACGAAGAAGCCGCCCCAGGGGCGCGTCTGGTCCTGCTGGGCCACGGTAAAGCCCTGCTCGGCGAGCGTGTTGGCAATTTCCTGAAAGCGGGCTGCTTTAGAAGTGTCTTGGTCGGACATGAGAGAGAAAAGAGGTTATTTAAGGATGGTGATGGTGCCGGTTTGGCGTAAAGGCTGGCCGTCTTCGCCCTGCAGGTCGAAGCGCCACACGTAGGTCGCGTTTACCGGGGCGTGGCCATTGATGGAGCCATCCCAGGTTTGGGCGCGGTCGGTGGAGCGGAATACTTCCTGCCCGTTGCGGTCAACGACAATAAAGGTGAAGTTTTGCAAATATCTACCTTTTAACTCAAGCACGTCGTTGAGGCCGTCGCCGTTGGGCGTGAAGGCGGTGGGCATTACCAGCCGCGGGCGGCGCGTGAGGGTGCCCACGTTGGAGTAGCTGAAGGTGCCCACGGGCAAGCCGGCGCCGCTGGCCACTACGCGGTAGCGCAAAATCTGGCGGTCGAGGGGCGGGGCCGAGTCGAGGTAGGTAAGGCCGGTAAGCGGCGCGCTGGTGGCCAGCACCGTGCCATCGGCGGCCAGCGTCAGCACTTGGTAGGTGGCCCCCACGGCCGGGCCGCCTGGCCCCTGAAAAGCCGACCAGCGCAGCTGGGCCGATTGTCCCTCGGGGTCGGCGGCCTCTACCGTAAGCAGCGCGGGGCAGGAGGATGGACTAGCGGCCGAGACATTGCCGCAGGTGTCGCGTAGCGTAGCCGTGTAGCAAGGCGGCGCGGCCAGTAGCGTACCTAGGGCGGTGGAGTCGCGCACGCTGAGGCGGGCCGTGCCCGCGCGGCCAGTACGCAGCGGGGCATACGCCACCGGCGCCCCACCGCTCGCCTGCCGGTTAATAATCAGCTGTCCGCCCGCGCCAAAAGTGGTGGCGCTCGCGCCGGGCGTGGCCGTTAGTACCACCCGGTTGCGGAGGTCAAACGATGCCACTAGCAAAGGAGCAGGCGGTGGGGTAGAGGATTGAGCGCTGAGGGTGAGCGGGTTCGACACCGTTTGGCCGCCCGGCAGCGTGGCGGTGAGGCGGTAGGTGTAAGCTGTGCCGCACTGCACGTTGGCATCTACATAGGTAGTAGCCGAGCCCGCCAGCGGCAGCACCACGCCATCGTTGCGGGCTAGCGAGTAACTTACGGCGGTGACCCGGCCGTAGAGGTCGAAGGTGAGCGTATTGCGCCCGTTGTCGGCTGTGCCGCTTAGCCCTAGGGTAGGTATTTCGGCCGAAGCCGCCGTATTGCCGCAGGCATCGGTGCGCACTAGGCGGTAGCGGCCCGGCGGCACTTGCCCTACTTCAAAGCCCGCTACAGGCGCGCCAATGTTGGCCGGGATGCCTGGCACGTTCTGGTAGGGCTGGCCTGCGGTTTGAGCTTGCAGCGTATAGGTGAAGCCGGCTGGTATTTGCGCCAGCGCAAACTGGGCCGGTCCGCCGCTGGCTGTTGCGCCCGTGCGCGTAAGCCGCTCCAACACTGGCGTCTGGGCCACTGGCAGAGTCAGGGTTAGCGTAGTGCTTTGGGTGCACGAACTGCCCGCGACGCTGCCCGTCACCGCAAACGTATTGGCCACGCCCGGCGCGATGGCCACCGGTTGGTTGGTCAGGGGCTGCGGGGCGGCGCCATTTATGCGCACGGTGTACTGGTCGTAGCCCGAGTTGAGCAGCGTGATGAGGGCGGTATTATTTGCGCAGGCCGCCACGGTGAAGCCGGGCGGCGTGGGCGATACTACTTGGTAGTTGCGGATATAGGCCACGCCCGCCCCGCCCGTGCCCGAACTGGGGTCGGGGTTAGAAAGCTCAAAAACCGTGACCGGACCTACGTCGGCGGCGGTGGGCGTGTAGGTAGTGACGCCCGCTTGGGTAGTGGGTAGGCAGTTATTAGGAATAGCGTTGGCGCCCTTCACGACCTGGTAGTAAAGTAGGTCGAGCCGGGTAGGCGTCCCCCGGCAGTCCGACTGCACAAAGCGCACTGGGCAGCCCACCGTTAGCGTGCGCACCTCCTGACCAGTGCCAGCATCGACCACCCGAAAGGGCTCGGGGCAGTTAGCCGGGGGCGGGGTAGGGCAGGCGTTTTGGCTGCGTGCGGCCAGGGCCGCCAGCCACAGCACGAGTAGCAGGCCCAGGCGCGGCAGCCCCAAAGAAGCGGAGAGTTTTTTCATAACCAGCAGCACAACGCTGGGGCGGCTCCTATTCTTGTGCCCAAGCATACTCGCGCACAAAGCGCGCGGCCCGGTGCAAGTCGGGAGCCAGCACCCGGTCGTGCGCCGCGAAGGTAACGTGTTCGCGGAAGGCCGCCACCGCCTGCGCCAAGGCAGGGCTAGGCGCGGGCCCTAGGTCGGGTGCGGCGGGCCCGCGCAGGTCAAGCGCCTGGGCGGCGGCCAGCAGTTCCAAGCCTACCAGCTGTTCGGCCAGCTCAACTACACGGCGAGCTTCTTGGGCAGCCGCCGCGCCGTGTGGGCTGCGGGCGGCGTCGCCAGCGTCAGCCCAGGTGCCACACTGCTGCACTAGGCTGGCCGCTACCCTAGGTAGGGCTAGCAATCCAAATTGTGCCTCAGGCTCGGGGGCTAGGTGCCTTGGCTGCGCCACAAGTGTCGCCGTGCGCTGGGCAGCTTGGGCACCCACCTGCGCCGCCACCTGCGTTAGTTGCGCGAGGGCGTGGTCTAGTGCGCTGGCCGGGGTGCTAGGTGTCAGCAGCTCAGTAAAAGAGGTAGGGGCCGGCGCGTCGGCATTGCAGGCAGCCTCGATGGCTTGCCGAGCATCACCTAGGAGGTCAATGCTGGCGGGGGCAGCTGCCAATGACCCTACCACCGCGGCAGCGCGGAGCAAACGTTCGGTCCGCTCCAGCACTTCTGTGGCGTAGGCCAGGGTAAAGTCGCTGCCGCTCAGTAGCCTTAGGGCTAAGGCGGGCGCAAGCTGCGGCGGCTCCCAGCCAAACAGCCCCAGCACATCGGCCGCGGCCAGGCGGTAGCCTTGGTAGTTGACCTCGCCCAGGCCCAGCAGCGGCAGCCCTAGGTGCGCCAGCGGCACCTGGTCGTGGCCCGCGCCCAGCGAGCCCTGCTCATACACCACCGGCCACACCTCGCGGCTGTAGAAGTCGAGCAAGCGCCGCACTACTGGCCCCGCGGCCGCATCGGCCCGACCTAGGCGGTGCGCTGCCAACAGCAGCATACGGCGCACCAGCGCCGCGGGTAACTCGGGACCGGTGCCCGCGGCCAGGGCCGTGAGCAAGCTAGCCAACCACTGCGCTGGATTTTCGGGAGCAGTCTCCACTGCGGGCAGTGGACTAGAGGCGTGGGACTGCTCGGCTTCGGGCTGGAGACGCACGGCTTCCGTGCTGCGTAGAAGGGCGGCCAGGGCGGCTAGCGTAAGCGGCTCGTTGGGATGGAGATAAGGCATAGAAAAAAGGCTGGCGGCGAGAATCGAGTTGCTAGTAAGGCAAAGTAGCGCGGACTTTCAGTCCGCGAGTGGGTAGCAAGTACCCGCACTCGCGGACTGAAAGTCCGCGCTACTAGCTGCGAAATTCTGGCGCTATAACGTGAGCGCCCCCACTACTTCGCCGAGTGGCAGTGTGCGCTCTTCACCGGTTTTCAGAATTTTTACCTTCGCCACGCCCGCTGCTAGCTCTTCGGGACCTAGGATGACAACCAGCGGAATGCCCTTGGCATCGGCGTACTTAAATTGCTTTTGCAGCTTGCTGGCATCGGGGTACAGCTCGGCGGGGATGCCCGCGGCGCGCAACTCGGCTAGCAGCGGCAGGGCCGCCCGGCCGCTGGCCGCGTCGAAGTGCGTGAGCAGCACCCGGGTGGGCGTTTCGCCGGTTTCGGTAAAGAGGTCGAGGCTTTCGAGGCAGTCGTAGAGGCGGTCGACGCCAAACGAGAAGCCCACGCCCGACACGCCCGGCAGGCCAAACGAGCCGGTGAGGTTGTCGTAGCGGCCGCCGCCGCTCACGCTGCCCATCTGCACATTGTTGATTTTGACCTCGAAAATGCAGCCCGTGTAATAGCTCAGTCCGCGGGCCAGCGTAGGGTCAAACTCCAGCCGGTCGAACTGCGTGAAGCCCGAGGCCTGCAAGATGTCACGCACCTCGGCCAACTCGTTCAGGCCCTTGTAGAAGGCCGTCCCTTCGTCTTCGCTGTCGGCAGCGGGACGCAGGCCATCGGGCTCTACGCCTGCCGTTACGAAGCCGGCCAGCAGGCGCGAGAGCTTTTCGGGGTAGCTGCCCGCCACGCTCAGCAGCTCAAACAGCGTGTCAATGGTGGGCTCCGAAAAGCCTTTTTCGAGCAATTCCTTGCTCACCCCATCGCGCCCGATTTTGTCAAGCTTGTCAATGGCCACGAACAGGTCTGTTTCGGTGCCTTCGCTACCTAGGGCCTGGTAGATGTTGCGCAGTACCCCGCGGTGGTTGATTTTAATGGTAAAATCAGTCAAGCCCAGGCCGTTGAATACTTGCGCCATCATCAGCACGATTTCGGCTTCGCAGAGCAGCGAGTCGGTGCCCACCACGTCGGCGTCGCACTGCCAGAACTCGCGGTAGCGCCCGCGCTGCGGGCGGTCGGCGCGCCACACGGGCTGCATCTGGTAGCGGCGGAAGGGGAAGGTGAGCGTACCTCGGTTCATGGCCACGTAGCGGGCGAAGGGCACGGTGAGGTCGTAGCGCAGGCCCTTCTCGGCAATCTTGGGTAGCACGGCCTTATGGCCAGCGTCGAGGTCCTCGGCCGTCACGATGGGCGTGATTTCGCCGCGGCGCTCCTTCACCAAGAAGTTACCCGAGTTCAGGACTTTAAACAGCAGCTGGTCGCCCTCGTCGCCGTACTTGCCGGTGAGTGCCGAGAGGTTTTCGAGGGTCGGCGTTTCGAGTGGCGCGTAGCCAAACGTCTCGAACGTGCGCCGGATAACATTAAAAATATATTGGCGGCGCGCCACTTGGGCCGGGCCAAAATCGCGGGTGCCTTGCGGGATGCTGGGTTTTTCCATTACGGCGCAAAGGTAGGTTTTGGGGCCGACTACCTACTGCCCTAGGGTGGGCTAGCGTGGCTGCGCGGGCTGCGGCGCGGCGCTGGCAGGCTGGCCCGTACGGGCCGCGTTGGTGACGGCGTTTAGCTCGGCTCCCTTAGGCACGTCTTGCTTGTAGGGTGCGGCGCTAGTAGTCTTTCGGCGGCCTTTGGGCAGCTTGGCGGGGTCTACGCCGTAGGGCGTGCCATCAGGCTTTTTGCCGCAGGCCGAGAGCAAGACCACTAAGGTGCTGGCGAAGAGCATACTCCGCGAAATAAAACGTAAGGGCTGCATGAAGATGAAATGAAGTGACAAGTATACGGCCTGGCGGCAAGAAGGTCGCACGCAGGACGAGCGAGGCCGTTATTCTTGTCATAAACAGAAAGCTGCCAGCCCATTACTGAGCTGGCAGCTGCTGAGGGCCACGAAAGCCTATGAGTAGAACCTAGGCGAAGGCCAGATGGCTACTCTTTGGTAAACTCGATTTTCTGGCCGCCTTGGTTGAGCGTGAAGCTGGGCTTATCCGGAGCAAAATCTAGTTGGAGGCCTGCTTGGTCGAACTTGAACACGCCCTGGCGCACGGGCTCTAGCGCAAAGGCGGGCTGGCCGGTAGCCTGGGCCTTTAGCGTGGTGCCTTCCTTACTGAGCACAATTTTGAGCGGCACGCCGGGGCTGCCGTAGTTGCCCACGTAGCGGTCGAGGTCAGCCGCAGTGGGCACGAAGCCGGTAGAGCGGAATTTCTCATCGACCATGATGCGCTGGTCGCGGTTGGCCACGGCCCAGGCGGTGTGGAAAATGAGCTGGTCGCGCCGGGCCATGGCCGGGAAGTCAATCAGGTCTACGTCGTCGGTAGCTTTGTGGTACTGGGGGTGCAAGCCACTGGTGTAGAAGATAATCGGTACGTTGTGCTTGGCGAAGTTGTAATGGTCCGAGCGCTCGTAGATGTGCTCAGGGTCATCGGGAGCGTTGTACTTGTAGTCGAGCGCTATCGGCTGGTACTGTTGGTTAGTGGCCTCGCTCAGCGTGTGCAGCTCCTGCGAGAGACGGTCGTCGCCCACCAGGTAGAGGTAGTCGCCTTTGCCCTGGTGCAGGCTATCCACGCGGCCCACCATGTCGATGTTGAGGTCAGTGACGGTATTAGCCAGCGGGAAGATGGGGTGGTCGGTGTAGTACTGTGAGCCCAGCAGGCCCTCTTCCTCACCAGTATTGGCCAAGAACAGGATGCTGCGGCGCGGGCCGTGGCCGTCTTTCTTGGCTTGGGTGAAGGCGCGGGCCATAGCTAGCACGCTCACTGTGCCCGAGCCGTCGTCGTCGGCCCCGTTGTACACCACGCCGTCTTTGATACCTAGGTGGTCGTAGTGGGCCGATACGACCACTACCTCGTCTTTCTTATCGCCACCTTCGAGGTAGCCCAGCACGTTTTCGGTGGTGAAGGGCTCTTTCTTCTGCTTGAGCTGCCCGTTGGTTGAGGCGGGCTTGAAATCGCCGGCCAGGGGCTTGCCCGCGGCGGCCACACCTTTTTCGTACTTGGTGAGGCCCGCCGGAGTAGTACCTAGTAGGGCCGCGCCTAGGGCCGGCGATACCAGTACGATGCCAAGCCCACTCTGGGCCGGCTGGTCGGTAAACTCCAACTGCTCCTGGCCGAGTAGCTGGGCATAGTCCTTAGGAGTCTGTGCAAACGCGGCCGCCGTGGGTGCCACCAAAAAGACCGACTTTGGCCGGGCGGCGCGCAGGGCGCCGGTGCGGGCCGATAGGGCTGGTAGGCCGCTGGCACCATACGCGCTGGTTTTGCCTAGCAACGGCTGCCCGGTCTTGTTGAGCGGTTGGCCTAGCAATACCACTAGGTCGCCGCCCGGGGCGGGAGTGGCATCGGAATAATTAGCTTCCTTAATGCCGTAGCCCGCGAAGGTGGGCTTTAGAGGAGCTGTAGAACCTAGAAGGCCACCCGGCAGCAGCACGTAAAAATCCTTGCCCTGCGTGTATGTTTTACCACCTACCTGGATGGCCGAAGCCGGGTCGATGCTCACGCGGTTCATGGTGAAGTGCTGCAAGTAGGGATTGTCCGAACCCTGCACCGGCCCTGCCAGCCCATCGGCGGCGAAAGCCTTGGCGATGTAATCGGCGGCCATCTTCTGACCCTTCTTGCCCGTTTCGCGGCCCTCGTACGCATCAGAGGCCAGTACTGACAGGTCTTGCTTTAGCGCCTCGGGCGTGATGGTGGCGGCGTAGGGCACCGACCAATCGGTGGCTGCGGCCGCCGGGGCGGTGGTAGTAGCCGCGTCGGCTTGGCCACGCTTGTGCTTGGTTTTGACTTTGATGGCGCCGGCCGGGGTAGCGGGCACCGTAGGCTGGGCCACGGCGGTACCTGCTAGCAGCAGCGCCGCAGCCAGGTAAAGAGGTTTGGACATGAAGAGAAAAATGGGGAAAGAAGCAGGTCTGAAAAAAGCAGGTAGCCAAATAAGGCAACTTATTCCTTCGTAAATGTATAGGTATTGGCTCCCTGCTTGAGCGTAAACGTGGGCTTGGCCGCGTCAAACTCCATGCGGATGTTTGCCTGGTCGAACTTGAACACGCCCTGGCTCACGGGCTCAAGCGGGAAGGCTGACTGGCCCGTGGCCTGGGCCAGGAGCGAGCCGCTCTCTTTAGTCAGCGTAACCTTGAGCGGAATCTGCTGGCTCGCGTAGGTGCCGACGTAGCGGTCGAGGTCGGCCGCGGCGGGTACGAAAGTGCTGGCCGCGAAATCGGGGATTTTATAGGGCTTGTTGTAGCAGATGCGCAGCACGTCGCCCATTGCATCGCCGAGGGTATAGCTGTGGGCGTTGGTGCTCAGGGTCACGGCCAGCTTGTCATCGGGGAAGTAGCTGGCTATCGATTGAAAGCCGTCGATGATGCCGCCGTGCCCATAGCCAGGCTTGCCATAAAAGGGCATCAGCATAATGCCCCGCCCAAAGCCATCGCGGACGGTTTTCATTTCGCCTAGGCTAGCGGCCGATACCAGCTTACCCGCAAACAGCGCTTCCAGAAAGCGGTCGATGTCGGTTGGAGTCGATACGACCGCGCCCGCGCCGCCGGGGGTGCTCATGTTGGTTTCGGTATCGAGCTGCCAGTCGCCGCTGCCGGTGGGCTTGTAGGAAAAAGCTTCCTGCTGCTTGGGGTCGATTTTGCCGCCGTAGTAGGTGTTTTTAAGTCCGGCTTTGGCCACTACACGCTTTTGCAGGGCCTGGGCGTAGGGCTGCTTGCCGAGCTTCTTTACGATGTAGCCCAGCACGATATAGTTGGAGTTGCTGTAGTCGAATTTCGCGCCCGGCTCGAAATCTGGCGAGTAGTTGCTCATCATCGCCAGCAGCTCAGCCTGCACTTTAGGCTGGGTCATGTAGCCTAGGTAAGCCGCATCGGCGGTGAGGTTGTGCAGGCCGCTGCGGTGGCTCAGGAGCTGGTCGATGGTAATGGTCTTGGCATTGGGCAGCTGCGGGAAGAAGGTGGCTAGCTTGGTGTCTAGCGTCAGCTTTTTCTCCTCGATAAGCTGAAAAATCATCACCGCCGTGAACATCTTCGTGATGGAGCCCATGCGGTAGCGCGTGGCGGGGGTAGCCGGCACTGGGGGTGCCAGTTGCGCCGAGCCAAAAGCGTGGCTGTACATCACCTGTCCATTGCGCGACACGGCCAGGCTGCCCATCATCTTATTATGAGTAGCCAGGCTGGTGAGCAGGCTATCGAGCTTGGCGGTGTTCAGCTGCTGGGCGTGGGCGGTGAGGGTGGCAGCCCCAAGCAGGCCCGTGAGAAAGAGAAAGCGTGCATTCATAAGGCGGAGGGAGACAAGGTAGAGAGGTAATCGCCGCCCAATGAGTTGCATTACACACCTAAGGCTGGTTCAATGTGAAAGAACGACCTAACGCGCAGACCCCACCCCCAGCCCCTCCCCTCTGGGAGAGGGGAGCCCTTCGTTCTCTAACGCTAGAGTCGTCAGGCTCCCCTCTCCCGGAGGGGAGGGGCTGGGGGTGGGGTCCTCGCGCCTCGCTGGCGCTAGGCTGCTACTTCACGGCGACCGTGCCGGCCGATTGGGCGCTGGGCAGCTGGTCGCAGCTCGTGACTACCAGGATGCGCTCGCCGGCCTGGGCGCGGGCCGCCAGCTTGCTGTACACGTATTGCTCACGGTACTCGCTGATGGCGCTGCCTAGGGTGTGGCAAAACGAGCCGCTGGGGTAAAGCGCCGTGGCTGCTTGGGGGCAGAAGTAGGCGGCGGGGGCATTCCACCACTGGCCGCCGTCGGGGCAGTATTTAGCGAAGGCAGTGGCAAGCTCGCCCACGTTGCGGATAACGTGCTCGGTGCCGGGTACGAAGTATTTGCTCTGCGCAATGAGCTGCTGCATGGCCTTCGCGGTAAAGGCCTTAGAGGCGCCCGTGCGTTGCTGGAAGCGCCGGGCTTCGCGCAGCAAGTAGTAAAGCTTAAGCTGCTCGGCATCAACCTTAGTCAGCAAGTAGTTGTACTCGGCCACTGGGTCGTCGAGGCGCTCGGTGGGCACCTGGTATTGCTGGGCCAGCAGGCGGGCGTAGCCGGGGGCGCCCTTGGTCTGTATGGTAGCGGCTTCGGTATCAGCGGTGCCTAGGTCGGGTTTTTCGACTACCACCAGCGTGGGCTGGTAGGTGTCGAACAGCCGGCGCAGCTGGGCATATTGCTCGTGCTTTGCATCTTGGGAATTGACCACACCGAAGTAGGTGATGCCGGAAGTAGGCGCGGCCGATTTGGCAGCCGACGCAGTGGCGTACACACCGGTTAGCGCTTGGGCATCGGGCACCAGGGCCAGGTCTTGGGCGGAGGCACCTAGGGCCGAAAACAGGAGGGTAGTGGCGAAGAGGAGGGCAGTGGTTTTCATGACAAAGAAAGAAAAAGATGAGGTAGGAAGAAGAGGAAAAGAACTGCTGCGAACGCGGTGCAAAGCAACGGTGCCGCTAGCCGGAGGTGATTAAGACAGTGTATTGATTTTAAAGAATTTGTGTGACCAAAAGCGTAGGAGTTATTCGTTCAAATAGGTCATACCGCACCCGCTGCCGCAACTCGCTCGCGCCATGAATTGGATAATCCACCCGAGCCGCCGCTGCGGGCCCGGTATGCCCTACTTGAATGGGGGAGGGGACTAGCCCCCGAACCCGCCGCCCCCGCTGGGGGCCGCCTCGATGCGGCCGGCCTTGGCCTTGGTGGCGCCGATGTACCAGGTGAAGCCTAGCCAGCCCACGCGGGTCTCGTACTTGCTGTAGAGGCTGGTCTGCAGCTCGGGGGTGGCCAGCTGTACGCGGCGCACCTGGGTGTTGAGTAGGTCTGAAACGCGGAGCGTGAGGGCAGCGCGGTCGCCGAAGAGGCGCTGGCGCAGGGCCAGGTCGAGGCCGCCAGTGGGTAGCACCCGGCCCTGGGCCGTGAGCACCGTCGAGCGGATGTTGCCGGTGAGCTGCACGTCGAGGCCTTTGCGGGGCGTGAAGTTGTTGCTGAGGCGGGCCGAGCCGGCCAGGGCGGCGCGGTTAGCGGTGTTCAGGGCGTTGGCGGCAATTTCGGAGCGGAAGAGCGAGCCGCTGGCCGACACACGCCACCACTTGGCTAGGGGCTGGGCCCAAGTCATTTCGAGCCCTAGGTTGGTGGTGCTACCCAGGTTCTGGAAGGTCTCCTGCGTCACCACGCCCACGTTGCTGATGCGAGTAGCCAGGGTGTCGATGGTGCGTATGCGCTGGATGGCGCTCTGCGTGAAGCGGGCAAACACGGTGGCCGTGAGGCTGGTGCCGCCTGCCAGGTTGAGTTGGTGGCCGAACTCTAGGTTGTGGCTGAACTCGGGCAGCAGGTTAGGGTTGCCCTGGCGGTAGTTGCGCGGGTCTTGGTAGAGCTGGATGGGCAGCTGCTGCATAAAGTCGGGCCGATTCAAGCGCCGAGCGTAGCTAAACTGCAAGCGGCTTTGGCCCGGCTCCTTACCCAACTCGCGGGCTACCGTGGCGCTCGGAAACAGGCTGATGTAGCTGCGGTTGACGTTGGCCCGGCCGTCGACCACGCCGCCGTTCAGGAAAGTGGCCTCGCTGCGCAAGCCGCCTTGGGCGCTCCAGCCGTGGGCCAGCGTGCGCTGGTAGGTGGCGTAGGCGGCGGGCATTACTTGCGTAAAGCTGTAGTCGAACGAGCGATTCTCGTCGCGCACAAACTCATCTTCCGGGTTGGCAGTGGGTGCAAACAGCGCCGTGGAGCCCGTGTTGCGCAGGGCTTGCATCCGTACGCCGGTTTCGAGCTTGCCTTTGTTGTCGGCGCTGGGCAGCGTGTAGTCTACCTGCCCAAAGTAAATCTGGGCCTTCACTTGCTGCTGCTGCCGAAAGCCGGCCGGCGCGGTGCCGCCCGTCAGCAGCTGGCTCACCGGAATATTGGCGTCGATATTCACCATGCCGGCGTTGGCGGTCAGCTCGCGGCCTTTATGGGCCTCCCAGGTGCGGCGGTAGTCGGCCGAGCTTTCTATCACGCTCACCTTCACGTTGTTTATTTCCTGGCCTACCTGCGTGATGACGGTGGGCGAACCTACCGATTGCTGCGTCAGCGTCTGGTTGATGACTTCTGTTTGGTGCTCCCAGTGGGGCTGTACGCTTAGGCTCAGGGTCTGCTGCTTGGGCAGCTCGTAGGTCAGCCCTAGGTTCAGGCTGTGGTTGCGGCTGCGCTGGTTGCCCAGACCTTCTTGGGTGGTGTAGAGGCTGCCGCCTTCGGGCAGCAGCGCCGTTTGCGCGCTGCGGTTGGTGCTGCGGTACTGCTGGTCTTGGCCATCGTAGCCTAGGTTCCAGGTCGCTTTGCCGTGGTGGCGGCTCAGGCTGAGGCTCGGCGAGTACTTGTCGCGGGTGCCCACTATCAGCGCCGCTTGGCCGTTCCAACCCTCTTTCTTGTTCTTCTTCGTGATGATGTTGATAACGCCGGTGCCGCTGGCGTCATACTTGGCCGAGGGGTTCGTCATGACCTCCACCTGCGCAATCTGGGAGGCCGGAATCTGGTCGAGGCGTGGGCCGGGGCCGCCGTTGCTGGTGCCAGCGGGCTTCCCGTCGATAAGGATGGTCAGGTTAGAAGAGCCGCGCAGGCTCACCGTGCCGCTGGCGTCTACGGCCACGGAGGGCACGTTTTCGAGCACGTTCACGGCGGTGCCGCCCACGCTGCTCAAGTCCTTTTCTACGTTGATTACGGTTTTGCCCAGCTCTTGCTGCATCACAGCTTTCTCGCCGGTCACTTTTACTTCGGCCAGCTGCTGGGTGCCAGCGCGCAGCTTTAGGGTACCTAGGGCCAGGGTGGTTTGGCCGGGGGCCACCCGCACGGCCTGCACCAGCCCCTGGTACCCTAGGGCCTGGATGCGCAGGCGGTAGGTGCCAGCCGGTACCTTATTCAGCTCGAAGGCCCCGGTCAGCGAGGTTTGGGTGCTGGTTACTAAGCTAGTATCGGCTACTTCGGCGCGGCGCAGCAGCACCGTGGCAAAGGCAAGGGGTTCGGCCTTGGCGCCGCCATCTACAGCGGTGCCGGTGAGGGTAGCCGGCGCGGTCTGGGCCTGCGCTGCCTGGGGCAGGGCGAGCCAGGTGCTGAAACTAGCAGCGAGAGCGAGCGAGTTGATTTTCAGCGAGTAGTCCATGATGTGAAGCGTAGAAAAGGCGTTCTGAAAGGGCATGGCGATTCCGTTCCCAGCCGGCCGCGGTTCCGGGGGGTGAAGCGTCGGTGCCTGAAAAAGCACGAGAGAGGAGGGGGAGCCGGCCTACCACGGGCAGGGGGGCTAGCGTGGGCCAGCAGCGACGAGGGCTTTTGGCGAGGGGCTGCCGCCCGGTTGGCGGCTGCTAGGGTGGCCTCCTAAGCACAACCGGGCGGCGCCAGGTTGTAGGTCTTAGAGGAGTACTATGCTTTTGATAGAACAAACTTACAACAGGTACTTTGTTTCACATAGTACTATTTCAAATTATTTATCAAAACCTGCATTGGCGGGCTGGAAACGAAGTTTTTGACCTGAAAATATTTTTGAATTAGCGCTCTCGACGGGAACTTTCAGCCTTTTTCAACCTCGAGTACCGAAGCTTTCGGCAAACGTTACGGGGTAAGTAGAAAAATTTTTACTAAAAAGAAGTGAGCTAACCGCTAGCTCTACCCCAGATGCCAAGTGCAGGGCAACCGTTGCCTAGCTTGTTCCCTTTATCGTGGGCAACACCGTTTGCATTACCTAAGGCAAACGTATTCTTGCTTTAGAAACAGGTAAAAAAAGCTACACCAACCCGCCGTTTTGGGGTACCAACCGGGCATTTTGCATGGGGTATCGCTGCGCAGGGGGAGCTTTCGGGCTAGACAAGTGCTTCAGCTACCCCCAGCAGAGTAGCTTAAAAAATGCTTTGTGAAATTTAGCTCTGCCCTTGGTGGTTGAGGTGCGCCTAGTAGCAGCCGCTGGCGGGCAGCATAGGCAGGTCTTTATCTTCGCTCGATGCCGCGCCTTTCTTTTTCCCTCAAGCCCGTCCTAACTCATCTAGCCGTTTGGGTCAGCTTCGGCATTTATGAGCAGTCCACCCAGTTTTTCATCAATCCTTATCGGCTTAGCTTTTTCTGGATACTGCTGAACTATGGATTAAACGCGCTGCTATTCTATAGTAACAGCGACTGGTTGCTGCCGCGCTTGGTAGGGCGCCGCCACTACGTGCGCTATGCCATCTTCACCCTGGTTCTTACGTCGGTTTATGCCTTGTGCCGCGCCCAAATAGGGCTTAGCGCAGTGGCGTCCCCGGTCCCTTTTACATTTGGACAGCAGTGGGTGGCCTCGCTCTACCGCGGCTCGTTTTTCCTGTTTGTAAGTACTGGCTATTGGTTTGCGCGCCGGGCGGTGCAGCTCGAGCGGCACAAGCGCGAGCAAGAGCAGCAGCTGCGCTTGGCCGAGAAAAACCTGTTTGAAGCTAACCTAGCCTTTTTGAAAAGCCAGATTAACCCGCACTTTCTTTTCAACTCGCTCAATTTTCTTTACGCGCAGGTATATCCGCATTCCGAGCCAGCGGCGCAGGGCATATTGCTGCTGGCCGATACTATGCGCTATGCGCTGCACGAAAACACGGCGGGCAAGGTGCCGCTCAGCCAGGAGGTGCAGCACCTGCACAACTACATTGCCATGAACCAGCTGCGCTATCACCAGCAGCTGCAAGTGCAGTTTGAGGTCACAGGCAACGACCAATTCGTGCTCATCTTACCGCTGGTGCTCATCACGTTTGTCGAAAACTGCTTTAAGCACGGCGAACTGGCCGACCCAGCCCACCCGCTGCGCATAGAGCTAGCCGTGGAGCCCGGCCGGCTTACCTTCCAGACGCACAACCGCAAGCGCCACGGGCCCAAAGAAAACCGGGCGGGCATTGGGCTGGCCAACACGCGCTCCCGCCTCGAGCTGGTATATCCCGGTCGGCACAGCCTCACCATTACCGACGCGCCCGACGCGTACACCTGCCACCTGACCCTAGACCTTTAGTTATGATATCCTGCCTGGTCGTCGACGACGAGCAAAGCGCTGTGGACCTACTGTGCGCCTTTATTAAGAAAACGCCCTTTCTGACCCTGGTCGGGGCCACCACCAACCCTCTCGAAGTGCTCAGCCTGCTGCAAGCCCAGCCCGTAGACCTACTCTTTCTCGACATTCACATGCCGCAGCTCTCGGGCCTCGACCTGCTGCGCCTGCTGCCTAGCCACACCCGCGTAATACTCACCACCGCCTACAGCGAGTTTGCGGTGCAGGGTTTTGAGCTCGAGGCGCTAGACTATCTACTCAAGCCCATTGCTTTCGAGCGCTTTTTGAAAGCCGCGCAAAAGGCGCGCCCGGCCGTGGCGCCACCTAGCGCCCCGCTGGAGGCGCCAGCTGCCGACTACGTCTTCGTCAAAACGGAGAGCCGAGGCAAAATGGCCAAAGTCGATTTTGCCGACATCGTATATGTAGAGGGCCTGAAAAATTACGTAGCCATCCAAACCGACAGCGAGCGCATCGTGACGCTGCTCAACCTCAAGGACCTGGAAGACCGGCTGCCGGCCCGGCAATTTATGCGGGTGCACAAGTCCTACCTCGTGTCGCTCGACAAGATTCGGGCGCTCGATGGCAACCAAATTTTTCTGAAAGGCACCAACACCTTCGTGCCGCTGGGCGATACCTATCGCTCGGCTTTTCTCGACACCTTACAGGTGATGGGGAGGAAGTGAGTTAGCTCTTAACTCCGGCGCCCTGCCCGTAGCTAATCAAGTTCTCCACCATGCCTTTGAAGATGATGCCGTGAAACGGCAGCACCGAGTACCAATACAGCCTGCCCAAAAGACCCTGCGGCCGGTAGGCGGCCAACTGCTCTAGGGTGTGCGAGCCATCGGCGTGGTCCACGATGCGGAATTGGAGCCAGGCCTCGCCGGGTAATTTCATTTCGGCATAGAGTAGGAGGCGCTTGGTGGTGCGGTCGGCCACTAGCACGCGCCAGAAGTCGAGTGGGTCGCCGGCGCGCAGGCGGCTGGGCGAGCGGCGTCCGCGGCGCAGGCCCACGCCGCCCACTAGCTTGTCCATGAGGCCCCGGATGCGCCAGAGCCAGTCGGTTTTGTACCAGCCGCGGTCGCCGCCGATGCGCCAAATATTGTCGAGCACCTCGGCTACCGGGCGGGTAAACTTGCGCTTCTGGCGGTCGAAGAACATGCCGTGCTTCGGGATTTGGATGGCATCCATGTAATTCTGGCGCAGGGTGCCACTGCTCAGGGCGTCGCTCCAGCTGCTCAACACTTCATTTTGCTCGATGCGCTGGAAAGCCAGCGCCAGGGCCGCCCGGTAGCTCATGCACTGATGCGGAATGACGCGCTCGATGCTGCGCGCCGGGTCGACTACGGTGTCGTTTTTGAGGCTTTCGACCAAGCTTTGCGCCAGCGAAAACGAGGTGCTAGTAACCAGATATAGCCACCACGACGACAGCCGCGGCGTGAGCACGGGTACTGTCACTATCCAGCGCCGGTAGCCACGCTCGGCGGCCAGGCCCAGTAGCATCTGCTTGTACGTTAGAATATCGGGTCCACCTAGGTCGAAGCTCTCGCCCAGGCAAGCAGGATTGTCGAGCACCGCTTGCAGGTAAAATACCACGTCGCGAACACCTAGGGGCTGGCAGCGCGAGTTGAGCCAGCGCGGCGTCACCATCACGGGCAGCTTCTCCACGATGTCGCGGATAATCTCGAACGATGCCGAGCCCGACCCGATAATAATACTGGCCCGCAACACCGTGAGCTGGGCCGTGCGCGCGGCGGCCAGCACGTGCTCCACGGCGCTGCGTGAGCGTAGGTGCACGCTCAGGCCCGCATCGTTGGCAATGCCCGAGAGGTAGATAACCTGCCGCGCCTGAGTGCGGTCGAGGTACTCGGTGAAGTGGCGCGCCGACTGCTGCTCCAGCTCGAAAAAGTCTTTTTCGCCCCCGCTCATCGAGTGCACCAGGTAGTAGGCGGCGTCAATATCCAGTGGCAGGTCGGCCAGCGTGTCGGGTTTCAGCAAGTCGCCCTGGGTCACGCTTACCCGCGGGCGCAGGGCCGCGGGCATCGAGTCGGGTAGGCAAAAGCGGCGCTCGTCGCGCACCAGGCACACCACTTCGTGGCCCGCTTCGGCCAGTACGGGCAGCAGGCGTTGGCCAATGTAGCCGGTAGCGCCGGTGAGCAAGATTTTCATGGGCGGGAAGGAAAAAGAATGCTCGCATAAGAACGTAGGAATGATGTAGTTGTTCGGCCATATGTAGCCTTGTTGTCCTCATATAAAAAGGCCCCGCGCACTACTGCACGGGGCCTTTTGGGTTATACAAGTGTTTGGGTGGAAACCTAGGCCGTTGGTCATGCAGAGCGGAGCTTCGCGCTACTGCACCACCTGCGTAGGCAGCGTGCTCTTGCCGGGGTTAAACGTCAACCCCAGGAGTTGGGCCGTGATGGGTGCCACGTCTTGCAGGGCCATCTGGGGTACTACTTTGCCGGCCGCGAAGCCAGGGCCGTAGCCCACGAAGCCCGTCTGAATCTGCTGGTTGTCGGGGAAGAAGCCGTGGGTGCCGCCTTTGCCGGGGCGCACTACGGCGCCATCGCGGGCGGCACTCATCGACACCCCTAGGGCGGGGGCGAGGGCCAACGCGGCGTGCGGGTCGGCCCCAATCTGGTCGAGCTCGGCGCGCTCTACCACACGGAACAGCTTGCGCTGCTCGGCGGGCGCGGCGGCCAGCAGCTGGCGCACCTGGGACACGGTTTTCTTATCCTTAGGGTCCTTCAGCATCAGGAAGGCCGCCGCGCCTGAGGTATGAAACTGGGCTTTCCAGTTGCCTTTTTCGGCATTGTAGAGGCCATTTTGGGCCAGCCACACGTTGGGCGCCAGGGTGGTATTGATGTCCACGAAGCCGTGGTCGCCGGTCACGATGACGGCGGTTTCTTTGTCGATGCCAGCTTTGGCCAGGGCTTCTACTAGGTTGCCCACCACCCAGTCGGCGGTGGCGAGGGCGCGGCGCACGTGCTCGCCGTCGCGGCCGTCCTGGTGCTCGGCGTGGTCTACGCCGAATACGTGTAGGGTCAGCAGTGTGGGTTTGTAGGTTTGGAGCAGGTAGGCGGCGATGCGGCTGCCGTTTTCGTCGCCGCTCACGTAGTCGCTGCTCATGTCGCGGGCGGTGAGCGGGCCGGTGGCCTTCTGCTCTATTTCCTCAAATAGGCCCTTGGGCGTGGTTTGCTCGCGCACCGGCGTGAGGCGGTCCTTCACGGTCAGCGACCATACCTCGGGCACGTTGTAGTCGATGGGCGCACCCGCTGTCACGGGCCACGACACGGAGGCCGTCTTGCCGCCGGCCTGGCGCACGGCGTCCCACAGGGTAGGGGTCTTGATGAGGCTTTCCTCCCAGTACCAGCGCCCGGTGGCGCCATCGGGCTCGAAGGGCGAGTTGTAATAAATGCCGTGTTGGGCCGGCGCCACCCCTGTAATAATGGTGGTGTGCGATGGGTACGTCACGCTCGGAAACACGCCCCGCACGCCATCGGCCGAGGTACCCTGCGCGGCCATGCGCTGCAAGTTGGGCGTGGGCCACTTGGCCTCGCGGTAAAAGTCAGGCCGAAACCCGTCGATGCTGATAAGTACCACGTGCTTGGCCGGCTGGGCCAGGGCGGGGGCACCTAGGGCCAAGCTGAGGGCGAGAGTGGAGAGAAGGGACTTCATGGTAGGAAGTATGAGGAATGAATATTGATTGAAGGCTCGTCGGCCGTGAGACCCCACCCCCGGCCCCTACCCCCTCCGGGAGAGGGGTGCCAACCGCAAGCAGAAGTTATAAGTCGTCAGGCTCCCCTCTCCCGGAGGGGGTAGGGGCTAGGGGGCCGGGAGTGGGGTTACCCGTTAAAAAGAATACCGGGCGCCCAGCTGAATCTGGTAAGGCGTGCCGTTGCGGTTGGTCGTGCCCACGTTCTCATTCACGCGGTAGGTGTAGCGGCGGGTGGCTTGGTCGAAACCGGTGGCCGTGAGCAGGTTTTGCTGCCCTAGGTTGTAGTTTACACCCCAGCTCTTGTTGAGCAGGTTGGCGAAGTTGAACGCGTCCACGCTTAGCGTGAAGGCCTGGGTTTTAAACGTTTTGAAGGTTTTTTGCAGGCGCACGTCGAAGGTGCCCGAGAATGGGTTCACGCCGCCGTTGCGCGCGGCGATGGTACCTAGGCTGCTGCGGATATAGTCCGCGGCGCGGTTGTCGGGGTTGGCCAGTACCTTCTGCATGGCGGCGGCCACGTTGGCGGGCGTGTTGGGGTTGCTGGGGTCAAACACGAAGGCCAGGTCGTTGTCGGTACCTGGGCCGCCCACGAAGTCGCCGTTGATGTCCGAATCCACGGTGAGCGAGTAGCGCGTGCCGCCGATGCCCGTGAAGCGCCCGCTCAGCACGAAGCCCTTGAAGCTCGGCGAGGCGCCGAAAAATACCACTTTGTGCCGAAACTGGTTGTCGGAGTAGTTCAGCTCGCTCAGGTCGCGTGGGTCCGACTTGATGGGGCGGAACGTGGACGTATTGGCCACGTTGCCGTTATAGGAGGTGTTGTCGCGGGTCGAGTTCCAGGTGTAGCTGGCGTTGAAAAAGCCGTCCTTGGCGTAGCGCAGTTCGGCATCGGCCACCATCGTAAACTGCTGCACCTTGGCGCCATTGGTAAACTCTAAGGTGCGGCCCACCGACTGAGTTTTGCGGCCCAGCACGTTGTTGGTGATGCCGCCCGCCGTGATGGTATTGGCCGGCACAAACACGCCGCGGCCGCCCTCGTTGTCGAGCGTGAAGTAGGGCTGGTCCACCAGGTTGCGGTCCAGGTACACGTAGTTGTTTTTGGTGTACGAGTACAGGAAATTTGCCCCCACCCGCAGCCAGCTGCTCACCACGCGGTTCAAGCTCAGGTTGGCCTTGTAGATGCTGGGCACCTGCAAGTTTTTGTCGTTCAGGTTGATGGTCGATACGTAGGGCACGCCGGGCAGCAGGCCGGGCGCCGTGCTGGGGTCGGCGCGGTAGGCCGGAAAGTTGGGCCTAGGTACCGGGTTGGCGCCCGTCGAGGGGCGCGTCACGTCTACCGAGCCCACCAGCGTGCCGCTGTTTTGGATGTTGTTGACCTGCGCGTAGTTAACCGGGTTAGCCGAGAACACGCCGCCGCCCAGGCGGATGATGCTTTTACGCTCGCCCTTCACGTCCCAGGTCAGCTGCACGCGGGGCTGAATGTTGTTCCAGTCGGTGGGGTTGTTGTCGGTGCGCAGGCCTAGGGTCTCCTGCACCACGGGGTTGTAGGCGCCCGCCGTGAGGTAGCTAGTCAAGTCCCAGCGCAGGCCCACGATGGCCTCCACGTTGGGCAGCGGGTTGTACTGCATCTGCCCAAAGAGCGAGGTGTTGAGCACGTATTGCTGCACCGACGGGATGCCGCGCAACGGTACCTCACGGGCATAGCGTGACGGGTTCAAGTCGTTGAATTCCTTGAGGCTGTTGAACACAAAGCGCCCGTTTTGCTCGCTCGAAATGTAGGTGTCGAGGTAGGTCAGCGTGTTGTCGGTGCCGAAGGTGAAGTTGTAGCGGCCTCGGGTCCAATAGCTAGTGTTCACGAGCTGCACCTGGTTTTCGAGGTTGCGCTCGGGTGTGAAGCGCTGGCCGCCCAGTTGCACCGAGGTGCTGCCCTGCCGGCCGTTGGGCAGCAGCGAGCGTACTGTCACAATGGCCCTAGGTATGTTGGCCGACGGCAACTGGTCGTTGGTGTCGTATTCGCGCTTTACGGTCTGGTACTGCACCTTCAACTCGTTCACGAAGGTGGGGCTGAGCTGCGAGCGCAGCGACAGCAACGTGCTGTTTTCGCGCGACTTAAAGTTGCCGTACACCTCGTAGAGGTTGATAGCCGAGTTGTCGTCGGTGCTGTTGGGGTTGTCGTAGTCGCTGTAGTTGTTGCGCAGCGTCAGGCGGTGGCGGTCGTTAATCTGCCAGTCGAGCCGGGCGAAAAAGGTATTGTTTATCGTCTTGCGGCCAAACTCCCCCGTTTGGGCGCCGCTGCCCACGCCGTATTTGGTACGCCCGATGGTCAGTACTGAGTCGAGTACTGCCCGGCTGATGCCCAGCGCGTTGGCGTCGGCATCTGACTTAATATCGGCAATGAAGAAGGGTGCCGACTGGTCCTGCCGGTCGAAGGCCGTGAAAAAGTGCAGCTTGTCTTTGATAATGGGGCCCCCCAGGCTAAAGCCTGCCTGGTTGGTCGTGAAAGTCTGGGTGCGCCGGTTGCCCCGGATGTCGTAGGGGCTGGCCAGGAAATCAGCCCGGTAGTAGTCAAAAATCGACCCCGTAAAGGTGTTGGTGCCCGACTTGGTCACGGCGCTGATGGTGCCGCCGCCCTGCCGCCCTTGCGTCACGTCATACACGTTGGTGGCCACTTCAAACTCGCGGATGGCCTCCAGCGACAGCGAGTACGGCCCGTTGCCCACCGCGCCCGAAGTCAGGTTATTGCGGGCGCTCACCCCGTCGATGAGGTAGTTGGTAGAGGAGGCCAGCTGCCCGCTCAGGCTGCCGCCGTTGGAGGTCGGTGCCAGCGATGCCAAGTTGGTAAAGCTGCGGTTGAGCACCGGAATCTCCCGGATGGTCTGGTCCGTGATAGCCGTGCTGCTGCCCAGGCGGTCGATGCGGCTGTTGAGGGCATTGCCCTTCACTACCACTTCCGTTAGGCCCACGCTGGCGGGGGCCAGGGTGAAGTCCACGGCCAGCTGGTCGCCTAGGTTCAGCGCCAAGTCATTTTTTACCTGCGTGCCCGAGCCCACAAAGCTGGCCCGCACGGTGTAGGGCCGGCCCAGCGGCAATTGCCGCAGGCGGTAGCGCCCGTCTACGCCGGTCACGGTAGAGGTCTGAAAGCCGGTGGCTTCATTACGCACTACTACTACCACGCCCGGCAAGGTTTCGCCCTTTTCGTCTACCACACGCCCCGCAATAGAGGCGTCGGTAGACTGGCCAAAACCAGTATAAATACTTGTTATCCAAAAAAGGATTAAAAGAAGAAAACGTTGGCCCATATTCAGAAAGGGTGAATGAGGGCGCAAAGGTGAACGGGGGGTGTTAAGGCATTGTCACGGCTAGAAAGGCGGGGCGTTATCTTTAGGAAATAGTAAGTTGGCTTAGGCCGATAAATAGGCTTTTCGGCAGAACTAGGGCTGCTCATGTTATCCTTAGGTCATTAAACAAAAAGGGACGCAACCCCGCCGGGCTACGTCCCCTCTTTCGCTACCAGCTACCCAAAAGCGACCTAGGCGGCCGGCTTTTCGCCTTGGCTCACCAGCTGCGTCAGGCTCTTGGCAGCCTGCGTAAACTCGGAGGGGATAAGCACCACCGTAGTGGTGTTATTGTCGATGCCGATTTCGGATAGCATCTGCATGCGGCGCAGCTCCAGGGCAATGGGGCTTTCCTCCATCTGCTTGGCGCCCTGCGTGAGCTTGATGCTGGCCTCTAGCTCGGCCTCGGCCTTGATGATGCGGGCGCGCTTCTCCCGAATGGCCTCCGCCTCGCGGGCCATCGCCCGCTGCATCGACTCGGGTATCTCCACGTCCTTGATTTCGACCAATTCAATCTTAACGCCCCAGGCCTCGGTGGCGGTGTCCACTATTTGCAGCAGGGCCCCATTTATCTGGGCACGCTCGCGCAGCACCTCGTCGAGCTGGTGCTGGCCGATGATATTGCGCAGCGCCGTGACCGAAAGCTGGTAAACCGCCTTGTTGTAATCGGCCACCTTAATCACCGCATCGGCTGGGTTCAGCACCTTAAACCACAGCACGGCATTGACCTTGATGGTCACGCTGTCCTTGGTAATCGTTTCCTGCTGCTCCAGCTCCACAGTCTTAGTGCGCATATCAATTGTTTGCTGGCGCTCGATAAGCGGAATGAGCCAGTACAGGCCCGGCCCCCGCGTGCTAGTGTAGCGCCCCAGTCGAAACACAATGGCCCGCTGGTATTCCTGCGCAATGCGCAAGCTGCTCACCAACAGTAGAAAAGCGACGAAAAGCAGAATGGGCAATGCCATGACCTAGGGGATTGAAAAGTGTGCGGGGTGTATCGCTGGGCGGGGCTGTTTATTACACCTAGGTCGAGGTTAAAGGCGTTAGTGCGTTAGGGCTCGCCAATCGTGTGACCCCACCCCCGGCCCCTCCCCTCCGGGAGAGGGGAGCCAACCGCAAGCAGACGTGAGCGGACGTTAGTAGTCGTCAGGCTCCCCTCTCCCGGAGGGGAGGGGCCGGGGGTGGGGTAATACGCCAGGGTAGCAAATCAACGTACCCTATGACCACTCACCCACTACCAACTCAGGCGCAACAACGACACGCCCTGACGTGGCAATGACACATGCAACACCGCCCGCCCCTGCTGCGTGCTCACCCAGGTCGGCGACGTGAGCAGCGCCAGCTGCCCGGCCTGCGCCAGCGCGGCTTGCTGCGCCGCTGTGGGTGACTGCGGCGAGCCCATACCTTGCCACACCGCGTAGGAGTTGCTATGCTCCTGGTCGATGCGGTAGTGCTGCACCAGCGCCTGGCCGGCGGGCAGGCCTTGCAAGGTCAGGTCGAGGTCGGCGGCGGGGGCGGGCAGGTCGTCGTTGTGGTAGTTCCAGAGCAGCACGGCGGCCGAGTGGCCGTCGGCCGCCAGTGTGGCCATCGCGCCGATGTCCGGGCGCTGGTTTTGGGCCTGGTTCAGTATTTCGGCCATGCTCATGGCCTGGGGGTTAGCCACGGCCACGCGCTGGCCGCCCATCATGCCTAGCATCCGAAACACGTTAAGCACGGGTTTATCGACGCCGTTGGTGGCTAGGTCACGGAAGCCAGCAAACCACGGTTGGTTTTCAAACTCAAACGACCAGCTCACGGCACCTAGCAGGTTGACTTGGTTTTGCTCGGCCAGGGTGTAGAGGCGGGCGTAGGCGGCGGCGGTGTAGCTCGAAAACATGGTTCCGTTGCGGTAGGCGTTGTCGGGGTTGGTTTGCACGCCGCAGGCGGCGCAGCCCTCCGGGTCGTTTTCACCTAGGATGATGGGCAACTGGCGCAGCTCGGGGTACGAGGCCACGATGGCGAGGCCCGTCTGGATGTCCTTCATCTGGGTGGCCATGTTCATGCGCACGTGTCCGTTGGTCAGCTTGGGCGCGCCCTTGGCGTGGAAGGTCACGAAGTCGAGCCGTGTGCCTTTTTTACCGGTCACGTAGTTGGTGCCGCGTACGCAGTGGTCTAGGAAGCTCTTTAGAAAGTCGGCGGCCTTGTCCCAGCCGGGGCCGGTGGTTTCGGGGCCACCTAGGCTGGCGGCGGGCAGGGCGCGGTGCACAGCGGCTTCCGAGTAGTCAAACAGCTTCTGGTACTCCTCGGGCGTGCCCTTCCAGTAGCCGATGTTGGGCTCGTTCCAGAGCTCCCAGCGCCAGGTTTTTACTTCGGCCTCGCCATAGCGGGCCACGCTGTGCTTTACCCACTGGTACACCAGTTCGCCCCACTTGGCGTAGTCTTTGGGCGGGTAGGCCCAGCCGGTGTAGATGTCGTTATAGTTGTCGCCGGGCTTCCAGTGGTGGCGGTAGGGCGTAGGGTGGCTACTCAGCGCCTCAGGCATAAAACCCAGCTGGGCGATGGGTTTCATGCCGCGCTTGATGTAGCTGTCCATTATCTGGTCCACGATTTTCCAATCGTACACTGGCCGGCCTTTCTTATCTTCAGTGTAAGCGTTGGTCGAGCCCCATTTGAAGGCGGCAGTGCCGTCGCCGGTGGTCAGCATGTTGTGCACGCGCACGTATACCGGGACCGGACTCAGGGCCGCTAGCTCGGTGAGCAGCTGCTGCCCGTCTTTCATGGTGGTGTAGTTGGGCTCGTCGTAGCCGAAGTAGGCCCACAGCGGCTGCATGGTACCCTGCGGCTTGGCAAAATCGACGGTGATGGGCACGGGTCCCGCGGGCGTGGGCTGCGCCCAGCTAGGAGTACCTAGAGCTACTGCCCCGGCGAAAATGCTTGCCCAACGGCGAAGAGTAGATGCGGTAAAAGACCAAAAAGGCATAAGGAGAGAAGCAATAGGGTAGGAGGCCGTAAGGTAGGGCGCTTTCGCCCCAAACTGGCGCCAGCCAGCACCTAGGGCCTGCTACTTCCGCTAAAAGCGGTTTGAGTTGGCAAGCGTCTGTCCTAGCAAGCGCAGCGAAGCAATCGCATCAGAACGACTGCGCTGAATAGGGGCGATTGCTTCGCTGCGCTCGCAAGGACAAGCGAATTTTGACCTTCTACTTAATCTACAGGGGCAGCATACAAGCCCTAAAAAACAAAAAGGAGGCTGCTCAGCGAGCAGCCTCCTTTTTCAAAATTTGAACAGCCTTAGTGGCTGATAGCGATACGCTTGGTCAGCGTTTTGCCCGCGAGCACTAGCCGGCACTCGTAGAGGCCGTTGGCTAGGCGCTGGGCGGCCAGCGGCAGCTGGTAGGCGCGGCCATTTTCTACGGTGTCGTTGTAGAGGGTGGCTACCAATTGGCCCAGCGGGTTGTAGAGCTGTACCAGCGCCCGCCCGGCCTCTGCTGCCCGAAACTGCACGGTAGCGGTCGAAGCCACAGGGTTGGGGAAGGCTTCTAACGATGTGCCCTGGCCGGCGCCATCGGAGGGAGCAGCGCCGGGCGCGGCGGCGTTTGCGGTGCGTGCCGCAGCCGACCGAGTGCCCGGCTCAGCGCCGTATACCAACTGGCCCTTGTAGTAGAGCGTCATGTGGTCGTTGTACGTATACTCCCACGGCGCGCGGTACGACCAGTCGTTGTCTTCCACGAAGTTGGTCCAATCTTTCTTGGCCAGGCGAAAGCGCACGTCGCCAGTGCTGCTGAGTGGGTAGAGCTTCCCTAGATTCAGCCCAAAGCCTACTTCGAAGTAGAGCTGGTTGCCCTGCTGCCCTACCACGCCGCCCACATTGTTGGTACCCACCTGCGCCCAGTCAAACCAGTGGTTGATGCTGGTCGAGCCATCGGGGGTAAACCAGTAGCGCACCCGCAGCGCGGGGTAGTCGACGGGCACGTTGCCCACGTTTTGCACATTGAAGTACGTGCTGATGGTATTGCCACGCGAGTAGCCATTGCGGTTCTGCGACAGCACCTCAAACGCCATAATCGAGTCTATGACCTCTGGCTCGTTTCCCCAGACCAGGCGCCCGTTGCGATACACCGTGATGCGCTCGTTGGGCGCGTAGTTCCACGAGTTGTAGCGGTACGACCAGTCGGTGCTCTCGCCTAGGTCACCGTAGGCGTTGTTGTGGAAGCGCGAGCGGATTTCACCCGAGCTGCTGCCCCCCGCCAGCTGGCCTAGGCTGGCAGCGAAGGAGTATTCCACATAGCCGTAGGCGTCGTGGTGCGGCTTGGGGAGCTCCACGTACCGCGTGCGGATGTTGCTGGCTCCTAAGGCTGCCCAGTCCACGTTGGTGGCCAGGCCGCTGTAGTTTTCTGCTGTAAGCCAATAGCGTACCGTTAGCTCGCTGTAGGCCACGGCGGCCGGCCCTAGGTTGTCGAGGCGCAGCGTGGGCTTGATAAGCTGCCCGTGGGGGCGGCTGTCGTCCCCGTCTTTGTACTGCACTTGCAGCCGCAGCGGGGCCACGGTCAGCGTTTGGCTCACGGCCGGGGCCGCGGCGTAGGTAGCATTGCCGGCCTGCCGGGCCGTAATGGTGGTGGTGCCGGCCCGGCGCACTCGCAGCACACCATTGGTCACGGTGGCCACGGTAGTGTCGGAGCTGGTGTAGGTAAGGGGCAAGCCCGAGCTAGCCGTGGCCGTAAGCGTTAGGTCGCGGTCGCCAACGAGGGCGGCCGGCAGCGCCCCAAAGCTGATGGTTTGCTGGGTTTTGCAGTTGTCGGCGTCGGCCCCTTTACCCGTGATAGTGGCTTTGGTGGTTGTCACCAGCAGTTTATCCAGCTTGGCATTGCCGCCGGCGTTGTAGGCCACGGTGAGCGTGTGCGGCCCTACCCCTAGGGCGGCTTCCCGGAGCTTCACCCAGCGCCAGCCCTCGGCGCTCACCTCCTTCAAGCTGGCATCGTCGATGTAATAGGTATTGGCCGCCTGCCCCATGTCAAACAGGAAAGTGGTCGAAGCCAGCGTGGCCGTGATAGTCCACGACACCTGCTGCCAGGCGGTGCCAATGGCCTGGTCGCCCTGGTACTGCGCGCCCGAGGGCCCGGTCGACAGCCGGATGGAGCCGCCCGGGGCCGCCGCCCGTACCCAATACGAAATAGTATATCGCTTGCCGATGGTAGTTGGAAACGCCGCGCTCGACACCTGCACCTGCCACTGGGCGCCGGGCCGGGGGTTTACCACCTTCAAGGAGCCGCTGCCGGTGTGGGCCTCGGCCGCCACCGTATTGGCCGTAATGGTAGCGCCGCCGCCATTCAGCGTAGTCCAGTCGGTCCGCCCATTTTCAAAGCCGGGGTTAGCCAATAGCTGGCTGCTTACGGGTTGAAACGGCTCGTTATCCAGCTTCATCCAGTAGCTGTAGTCTTCGCCCGCGGGCACGTTGAGCCGCGCCAGGAGGCTGTAAGTAGCCGCACTGTCGATGGTGAAAGGCATGGTGAGGTAGGCGGCGGGCGCGGTAGGGGCCGCCGCAGTGCTGCTCATCCCGGTTTTTGCCTTTACATAAGCACCGTGCGCTGCCGAGGTGTCGGCCACTACCTCCCAGTTGGCGCCTACCGTGGCGCACTCGGCTTCGAGCCAGATTCTTTTGCCCAGCGGCTCGGGCGGCAGCGGCGGCAACACGGGCGTATTGGTGCCCCACCACTTATACCAGCGCTGGTAGTCTACCGTGGGGTAGGGGTGCACAGTGATGTTGGTGTTGGCGCTTAGGTTACCCAGCAAAAACCTGTCAACGAAGGCTTCCACGGCTGGCTGCTGGCTAGCGGGTATGGCGCAGTGGTTGTGCCCTCCATCGATATAAAACCCAAACCGGTCGCCGATGCCAAACTGCTTCCAGACCTCGTGCGCGGCCCGCGCCGATACATAGGCCGACGGGTTAGCCAGCCACTCAAAGTCGGTGTTACCCGTCACAAGCAGCGCCCGGGGTGCTATCATGGCCATCAGCTCGTGGTGGTCGTGCGGCAGCTTGGCCACGTTGGCGCCGGCAAACTGCTTCATGTCGTCCTTAAACCAGCTGTAGTCTGTGGCGCCGAGGTTTTCCACGCCGCCTAGGGTTTCCGACACGCGCCAGGCGGGCGCGCCCCCACCGCCCGATTCCTGCGCAATAGTGAGGGCAATGCGCTCATCCATGGCTCCCGAAAACAGGGCCATCTTGCCCGCGTAGGAGCAGCCGGTCACGCCTAGGTGCTTCAGGTCAATGGGCAGGCTGGCCTGCACCAACTCCAGGCCGTCGATGAGGCGGCTCACGCCCCAGCTCCACGCCGCATACTGGCCCGAATTGGAGAGGTTCTGGTCGGGGTAAAGCTGATAATACGGGTCCGTCAGTGCCGCGCCGTAATAGGTCGTCACCTGGTTGTGGTTGTACTGAATGCGGGCCACGTTGCGGCTCGTAAAAACCGCCGCCGGCACACTGCCCGACAAGCTATTCATACCAATAATAGCCGGAAACGGCCCGCTCCCCGTCGTGGGTAGCGACACCTGCGAGTTCAGCGTCAGCGACTTACCATTCACGGTCACGACCACCGTGAGAGTGCCCGTGCCCGCCGTAGCGCCGGGCGTGTAGGTGGCTTTTATGTCCTGCGGCCGGCTGGGCCGCCGCCCTATCTCATAGTTTTCAATTTGGGCCTTGATTTCATTGCGTCGGCATTCCCAATCCTTAAAATTGGTGGTGCGCCCGCGGCCATCGGCCCACCTAAACGGGTCGGGGAGCGGCTCGATAGCCGGCAGCTGGGCAAAGCTGGGCAGCGGCGGAGCCGCACAGCTGGCCCCCGTATTCTCGGCTGAGTAAACCAGCGGGAGCTGCGCAAACGCACTCAGGCAAATGAAATTCAGCACTAGCGTAGCTAGCACAGCTTTCGCTTTCAGTGTAAAGGCTTTACTAGGAAAAGGTAGAAGTATTAAATCCATGACAAGTTAGATTGGGTGGGGAATGGTATTCAGAACAGGTGCTTGATTATCATAGGCAAAGACTTAGGTAAAAAGGTGGGAAAACTAAAAGTGCTAATAGCTAGTATGTTGGAAGCAGGCGTGGGCTTATATGTTGTTAAAATTTAATTTTAAGCGCAGCTATTAGAAATTTGCTAGGCGCCATATGTAAGCTTCTAAGGATTGGTAATCATTTTATTGGGAAGGTATTAAGTATTAGGAAGAATAGAAATATTTTTATTGTCAAAATGCAAAAAGTAATATCGCAATCGTTTGCGGCAACGATTGGATATTTTAGAATGCCAAAATTTTATACTTACTAGGATATCTGTATTCCGCTGGGCCACAAACCAGTTGCCCACTTCGATACTAGTAGCCTAGGTAGCCCTGCAGCTAGTACCAGGCCAAAGAGTGCTTGACCTGCCTTGCTCAACGGGCATAAAAAAAGTGGCTGCCTGGTAGAGCAGCCACTTCCATTAGAAGTAAGAAAACCGAAGGTGGCTACGCTGCCACTACCTCGCCGCCGGCCCGGCGGCTGCCGCGCAGCCCGTACCACATAATGTAGGCGTAGCACACAATGGGGAGCAACAGTGCCAGCCGCAGCCCACCCTGGTCGGCAATGGCCCCAAACAGCATGGGCACCAGCGCGCCACCCACAATGGCTGTGCACAGCAGCCCCGAGCCTTCCTCGGTGTGGCGCCCTAGGCCAGCCACCGCCAGCGTAAAGATGGTGGGATACATAATGGAGTTCATCAAACCCACGGCCAGCAGGCTCCACATGGCAAGGGGGCCAGTAGTATTGATAGAAATAAGCACCAACACCACTGCGCCTATGGCAGTGAAGGCCAATATTTTCGCCGGCGAAAACTTATTGAGCAAATAGGCGCCAGCGAAACGGCCGACCATGGCTGCGCCCCAGTAAAAGGCTACTTGATTGCCGGCCGCCGTAGCGTCCATGTTCATCACGTTGGGCAGGGCCAGGTAGCTCACGATGTGCGAGCCAATGGCTACCTCGGCGCCCACGTAGGTAAAGATGCCCACGACGCCCAGCACCAGGTGGCGGTACTGCCAAGCGCTGGTGTGGTGGTCGCCGGTAGCTTCGTCATCATCGGTCACGTGCTCAATCACCGGTAGGTTGATGCGGCTTAGCACGAAGCTGATGAGCAGCAGCATGCCGCCAATAACTAGGTAGGGTAGCTGCACGGCGCTGACGTCAATGCCCGCCGCGGTAGTAGCATTGTCAAGCTTAGGCAAACGGCTCAGAATAAGCGCGCTACCTAGCAGCGGCGCCAGCGTAGTACCTAGCGAATTGAAGGCCTGCGTGAGCGACAGGCGCGACGAGGCTGATTCAGGCGGCCCCAGAATGGCTACATAGGGGTTAGCTGCCACTTGCAGCAGCGTAATGCCTGAGGCCAGCACAAACAGCGCCCCAAGGAACAACCCGTAGGCGCGTTGCGCCGCCGCTGGATAAAACAAGAACGCGCCCACGGCCGCCACCACAAAGCCCAGCAGCATCCCTTTTTTGTAACCTAGGCGGGCCACTAGTTTGCCCGCCGGGATGCTCATCAGAAAATAAGCTCCGAAAAAGCACAGGTTGATGAGGTTGGCTTGCGCGAATGAAAGCTGGAAAATGGCTTTCAAATACGGAATCAGGATGTCGTTGAGGCAGGTAATGAACCCCCACAAGAAGAAGAGGGTCGTGACCGCGGCCAGCGCCGACGTATAGCGCTGCGTAGAAGCAGCCGCCGAAGAGCTAGTGCGAGTGATGGTGGGGGCGGGAGCAGCCATAGGTAAGGAGCGTGAGCTGAAAAAATAAGTAGAAGGCAACCTTAGGTGCCAAAAGTACAGCCTAACCCTATCAATACCTGTGCTTCAGAACGGTACCAACCCTGAATTGCTAAAACAATTTAGCTTTTTCCTGGCTCAGCGCTCTATTCTTATTATGCAAACGTTTGCATATAGGGCAGTTGCTACGGTTTTGCTTTTCTGAGATTCATCTACTCATTTATGGAAGATAAATATTTGTTTGTCAATGATAAATAAAGTGAGTAAGCATGTGGTTTGTTCTGCGTAAGTGATAAGCCAATGAGACATCTCCAAGCAGGTTGCGCCTTCAAATACTTGAGGTAAACAAGGATTTTATGAAGTCGCTGGTATTGTTAGTAGCCCCGCCAAGCAAGGCTTGTGACCAGTGCAGTGGTAGTCTTTAGCTTACGCAGTGGCAAAAGCTAGCTTGTTGAGGTTAGTGAAGGCATCCCTATAAAGTTGGTTGGAAACTTGATTTTATTTAAATAATTCATACTTTTGCATCGTTAAGCTGATTTCAAGCCTCTTTTTTGCTCTTTTTGTTCCTCATCGCTCACAGTCCTTGGTACTAGCTAGGGCCGGGTGTGGAACTGGCGCAGTCCCTCTCCATTCCGACTACCAAGCGAGGAAGCATCTCTACCGATGCGCCTGAGGTCACCTTTTTTGTCGGATGATGCAATCGTTTGCACGAAATCCGCTATTGTTTGCTTCTCCACATTCACTCCCACCCATATGAAAAAGCTTGTACCCCCCGCGGGGCGGTTACTAGTGCCGGTGCTGGCTTGCTGCCTGCCGCTAGCCGTAGCTTCGGCCGCCCCTGTGGCGGCTCCACGCACATTTGTAAGCCGCAAGGCGAGCCAGCCCCTTGCCACGGTTACTGGCCGCGTCACGGATGAGAAAGGTGAAGGCCTGCCTGGGGTAACCGTGCTAGTCAAAGGCACTACCACTGGCACCAGCACCGACGTCGATGGCAACTTCTCGCTCGATGCTCCGGCTAATGCTACCCTAGTTATCTCGTCGGTAGGCTTCACTACCCAGGAGATTGCAGTTAACAATCAGACTACAATCAACGTCCGGCTGGCTACTAACACCCAGAATCTTTCTGAAGCAGTAGTAGTTGGCTACATCACCCAGGAGCGCCAAAACGTGACCGGCTCGGTAGCCACCGTAGGCGCTACGGAAGTGCGCCGGGCGCCAGTAGCCTCGGTAGGGGAGGCCATTCAGGGCCGCCTAGCGGGGGTGCAGGTCAGCAACTCGGGCGTGCCGGGCCAGGGGCCGGTAGTGAACATCCGGGGCCTGGGCTCGCTGGGTGGCAGCAACAGCGGCCCGCTCTACGTGATAGACGGGCTCTGGATTGAGCCCACCAGCAGTGCCGGGCGCGATGTCAACCCCGCCGACGTCGAGTCGGTGCAGGTACTTAAGGATGCCGCTTCGCTGGCGCCCTACGGCAACTCGGGGGCCAACGGTGTAATTATCATCACCACCAAGAAAGGCAAGCAGGGCACACCCGCTATCAGCTTCAACGCCAGCGCCGGGGTGCAAAACCTGGTAAAGCGCCTCGACCTGGCCAACGCGGCGCAGTGGGCCGTGACCAACAACCAGGCCTACGACAACGCCGGCCTGCCGCGCCAGCCCTACGCCGCCAACCTGCCCGCCGGCATCGATACCGACTGGCAAAAAGAGCTGTTTAAGCAAGGCTCGGTGCAAGACTACAACCTAGGCTTCTCGGGCGGCGGACCCAACTCCAACTTCAACGTGTCGGGCGGCTACTTCAAGCAGCAGGGCACTATCATTGGACCGCAGTTCGAGCGCTTCACGGCTCGTGTGAATACAGGCTTCAACCGCGGGCGCTTGCGCGTGGGCGAAAACCTGCAGCTGGTGCGCGCCAACCAGACGTACGTCAACGGCGCGCCCTTCACGGAGGTACTGCGCATGCCGTCCGTTATTCCGGTGTATGACGCCACCGTGCCCGGCGGCTTCGGCATTGGCAACAACAACGCCGTGACTTTCGGCACCAACCCCATTGCCCTGCAGCGGCTGCTCAACAGCACCAGCACCAACAACCGCATTCTGGGCAACGTCTTTGCTGAGGTGCAGATTTTTGACTTTCTGCGCTACCGCCTCAACCTAGGCCTGGAGTACCACGGCTTCCGCGACCAGCAAAAGCGGCAGTATGGCATCTGGCGCCGCAACGACATTACCCAGCCCTCGAACTACGGCGATGACCAAGGCAATGAGCTCTTTGGCCAAGTCGAAAATACGCTGACCTTCGATAAGAGCTTTGGCGAGCATAACCTGACGGCCGTGGCTGGCTACAGCCGCCAGCGCCGCAGCTTCGAGTTTACGCGGGGTGTCAACTTTGGCTACGGCCAAGGCCCAGTGTACTATTGGGCGCTCGATGCCGGCACGCAAACGCCGCAGGTTATCGGCTCGTCCTACGTGCAGGGCAAGGAGTCTTTCTTCGGTCAGGTGAGCTACGATTACGACCGTCGCTTCTTGGTCACGGGCGCCTTCCGCCGCGACGGCTCGTCGCTCTTTGAGCCCAGCGTGCGGTGGGGCAACTTCGGGGCCGGCTCGGTGGGCTGGCGCGTCTCGAAGGAGAAGTTCATGGAGAATGTGAAGGCCATCAGCGACCTGAAGCTGCGCGCCAGCTATGGTAGCCTCGGCAACCAATACCTAAGCGGGGCCTACGGCGGCTCGTACCTCTACCAGGGGGCGCTGAACACCAACGCCAACTACGTACTGGGCACGGGCCAGAACATCCAGAACGGCGCCATCCAGACGACCCTGGCCAGCCGGGTGCGCTGGGAAGAGCGCCGCACCCAGAACTACGGCTTCGACGTAGCGCTGCTCGAGAACCGCTTCTCGCTGTCGGCCGACTACTACATCTCGCGCACGGCCAATGCGCTAGTGGCTCCCAACCTGCCGCAGGTGCTCGGCAACGCCGGTGCGCTGCCTTACCAGAACCTAGGGTTGATTGAGAACCGCGGCTTCGAGTTTAAAGTAGGCTATGCCGACGACCGCAAGCCGTTTAAGTACGGCGTGTCAGCGAACCTGACCACGCTCAACAACAAGGTGCTGAACCTGAACGAGGGCTCGGTAGAAGGTTCGACGACCAACTTCCTGACTGGTGGGCCCGGCAGCATTACCCGCACCGAAGTGGGCTATGAGATTGGCTCGTTCTACCTCTACCAGTTCGACGGCATCTACCAGACTGGCGACGCCAGCATTCCGGCCGGGCTGCGTGCCGGTGACGTGCGATACAAGGACACCAATGGCGACGGGCAGGTAACCGAAGCCGACCGTGTGCACGTGGGCCGGGTGTTTCCGCGCCTGCAATATGGCCTGAACCTAACGGCTAGCTACGCAAACTTCGACCTGGCTGTGTTCTTCCAGGGCGTGCAAGGCAATACGGTATTTAACGATGCGAAGTACTGGCTGGAGCGCACCGACGACAATAACAACCACCTAGCCAGCTTCAACCCCTGGACGCCTACCAACCCCTCTAACACGACGCCCCGCGCCGTAATCGCGGGTGGTACCCGCAACGACGGTATCTACAACAGTGCCTCACCCGGCAACAACGACCGCTACCAAACCACCCGCTGGCTGGAAGACGGCTCTTACCTGCGCCTGAAAAACGTGCAGCTAGGCTACTCGCTGCCTAAGAGCATGCTGGAGCGCACCAAGTACATCGGCTCGCTACGCTTGTTCCTGACCGGTCAGAACGTGTTTACGGTGACTAAATACAGCGGCTATGACCCCGAAACCGTGGGGCAGGGCTCGCTGGCCCGCGGTGTCGACCAAGGGTCTTACCCCAACCTGCGTTCGTTTACCCTAGGCCTCCAGGCTGGCTTCTAAGCTTTTATCCCACCCGCATTTACTTCGCTATCATTAATATGAAAGCTTCTGCCTTAACCCGGTTGGGCGTAGCAGGCGCGCTGCTCCTCAGCGCCACTGCCTGCGAAAAAGACCTCCTCAACCAGGTAAACCCCAACCTGCCCACCGTGCAGGTGTCATGGGTTACCAGCGACGATGCCGTGCGCGGCTCGACGGCTTGCTACGCCGGCCTGCAGGGCCTGGGCATGTACCGCCGCTGGCTCAACTTCGCCTTCGACCTGCGCGACGATATCGGCTGGAGCCAGAGCCCCTGGGGCGAGCTGGCCGACTTTACCCGCTTCGTGCAGCAGAACTACGACTTCGAGGTGTCGAGCAACATTTGGCGCGACCATTACCGCACCATCTTCCGTTGCAACCAGGTGCTCGACCGCGTGCCCACCATCACGAACATGGATGCCACGCTGCAAAAGCGCGTGCTGGCCGAGGCCAAATTCCTGCGGGCGCTGTCATATTTCAACCTGGCCTCGCTCTACGGCAACGTGCCGCTGGACCTAGCCTATTCGACGGAGCTAAACCGCCCTGTAACCCAAGCCAAAGAAGCCGAGGTGTGGGCCCAGGTGTACAAGGACCTGCAAGAGGCAGCGCCCGACCTGCCGGTGTCGTACAGCGCTGCCGATGTGGGGCGTGCTACCAAGGGGGCCGCCCAGGCCTTGCTAGGTAAGGCCTACATGCAAAACAAGCGCTGGGCCGATGCGCAAGCGCAGTTTGCGTTGGTTATCAACTCGGGTACTTACCAGCTCACCAACAATTACACGGATAACTTCCGCCACACGTCGGAAAACAACTCGGAATCAATTTTCGAGGTGCAGTTTTCGGATGAGAAGAAGGGCGGCAACGACTCAGGCGGCGGACCAGACGCAACCAGCTCGCAGGGCAGCCAGCGCTCGCAATTTTGGGGCGTGCCGGGCTTTGGCTTCAACGACGGCGAAGTGCGGCCCTGGATTGTAAACGAGTTTTTGAAAGAGCCCACTGTGGGTGGCCAGCGCGACCCGCGCCTAGCGGCCACGGTGTTCTACAACCGCCGCGACCAGGTACAGTTTCCGACGGCGCTGCCCCAGGATGCCGATACGCTGGCATACGGCGCGGGCTTTCTGGGTCGCTACCACTCAAATGACGGCGACCGCCAAGGAACCGAGGCACTACGTCTGCGCTCGCGCGTGTACTGGCGCAAGTACCAGACCGACTACTACCGCCAATTTGAGGACTTCGACTCGCCCATCAACCAGCGCGTGATTCGCTACGCCGACGTGCTGCTGCTGCAGGCCGAAGCCCTGAATGAGCAGGGACAAACGGCCGCTGCGGTCGCCCTCATCAACCAAGTGCGCCAGCGCCCTAGCGTCAACCTGGCCCCCTTGTCTCCCGGCGCCTTCACCCAGGCTACCCTGCAAACGCAGCTCATGCACGAGCGGGCTACTGAGCTGGCCGGCGAAGGCGTGCGGTGGTTTGACTTGCAGCGCTGGGGGCTGCTAGATACCCAAGCCAAGGTAGACCAGCTCAAGGCGCGCGACGCGCAGTTTAACACCTTCGTGGTGGGCAAGTCGCGCCTGCTACCGCTGCTGCAAACGGAGGTGGACCTGCTGCGCCTCAACCAAAATCCTGGCTGGTAAGCCACCCGGCGCCCACAGAAAGGGGACCGTTGGAGGTATCCGGCGGTCCCTTTCTCGTGGAGACGAGGCCCAAGCCAACCTAGGGCTAGCTTTACTTATTCTCTAACCCACTCGCTAGGTGCAGTCTATGTACCAATCTATGTCGTTTTCTGTTGTGCCGCGCTACCTGGCGCCGGTGCTGCTGGCCGTGCTGCTAGGTAGCAGCGCGGCGGGCGGCCGGGGCCCAGGCCCCGGGCCAGCTGCTGCCGGTCCCACGTTTACCAACCCGCTGCTGCCCTCGGGCCCCGACCCTTGGGTAACCCAAAAAGATGGTTTCTACTACGTAATGGTGACCACGGGCAATAGCTTGGTCATCAGAAAGACGGCTAAGATGTCGGAGCTTAGCCAGGCGCCCGCTACCAGGGTGTGGGCGCCGCAGCCCCAACACGAAAACACCCGCAATGTGTGGGCCCCCGAGCTGCACTTCCTAGATGGTAAGTGGTATATCTACTACACCGCGGGCCCTGATGGGCAGAACTGCTGCGGTGGGCAGCGCTCGTGGGTGCTCGAAAATGCCAGCCCCGACCCTACGCAGGGGCCTTGGGTTGAGAAAGCGCGGCTGGCCAGCCCCGGCGCCGACTTCTGGTCGATTGATATGACGGTGTTTGAGCTGCGGGGCAAGCGCTATGCCCTGTGGAGCGGCCAAGAAGCCGGCTCTGACCAGCAGAACATCTACATCTCGGCCATGAGCAACCCCTGGACGCTCACCGGCCCGCGCACCTTGGTCAGCAAGCCCGAGTTTGAGTGGGAGCTGAACGGCACCCCCAAAGTGAATGAAGGACCCGAGATTTTGCAGCACAAGGGCAAGACCTTTCTCATCTTCTCGGCCAGCCACTGCAGCACCGATACCTATGCCCTAGGGCAGCTGACCCTGACCGGCCGCGACCCGCTGGTGGCTAGCAACTGGAAAAAGTCGCCGGAGCCAGTGTTTGTGAACTACGCAGCCAGCTTCGCCTACGGCCCGGGCCACAATAGCTTCTTTAAGTCGAAAGACGGCCGCCAGGACTGGATAATCTACCACGCCAACAACAACCCCCGGGAAGGCTGCGGCAACCCGCGCAGCCCGCGCATGCAGCAGTTTACTTGGAACCGTGATGGTTCGCCCAACTTCGGCAAGCCCGTGGCCACTGGCAAGCCCCTGGCGCGCCCGGCCGGCGAGTAAGTGCTCTAGGGCCGCCAGCCCACAAGTAGCCTAGCCCTACGTTTTCCCACCCCATTTTAGCTTATGCGCTACTTTTCTTCGCGGCCCCTGTACCGGCTGCTTCCCTTCTTGCTGGTGGCGTTGCTTTCGTGCAGCAAAGACTCGGGCAGCGGGGGCGGCAATACGACGCCCACCCCGCCGCCGCCCGCGCCCAGTGCCACCACGTTTACCAATCCGCTGCTGCCGAGTGGCCCCGACCCGTGGGTAATCCAGAAGGACGGCTTCTACTACTACATGCAAACGACGGGCAACAACTTGGTGCTGCGTAAAACGGCCAAAATGAGCGAGCTGGGCTCGGCTGTAAGCACCACCATCTGGACGCCTAAGGCTACTGGGCCCACCTCGCACGACATCTGGGCACCAGAAATTCATTTTCTGGATGGCAAGTGGTACGTGTACTTCACGGCTGGGCCGGGCAACTGCTGCGGAGGCCAGCGCCTGTGGGTGCTCGAAAATGCCAGTGCTGACCCTACCCAGGGCACCTGGACCGAGAAAGGTCAAATAGCGGTGCCGGGCCAGGATTTATGGGCCATTGATGGGACCATTCTGGAGCAGGATGGCAAGCGCTACCTGGTGTGGAGCGGCCAAGAAGCGAGTTCTGACCAGCAGAATATCTACATAGCGCTCATGAGCAGCCCCTGGACGCTCACCGGCCCCCGCACCCAGCTGAGCCACCCGCAGTATGCGTGGGAGCTAAACGGCATGCCCAAGGTTAATGAGGGGCCCGAGATTATGCAGCATGGCGGCAAGACCTTCATTATTTACTCGGCCAGCCACTGCAGCACCGACGACTACGCCCTAGGGCAGCTGACGCTAACCGGCACCGACCCACTGGCCGCTAGTGCCTGGGCCAAGTCGAGTACGCCCGTGTTCGTGAAAAACCCGGCCAACAGAGCCTACGGCCCGGGCCACAACAGTTTCTTCAAATCGAAAGACGGCAGCCAAGATTGGATAATCTACCACGCCAATACCAACCCCAACGAAGGCTGCGGCGACCCGCGCAACCCACGCATGCAGCAGTTTAGCTGGAATGCCGACGGCTCGCCTAACTTCGGCACGCCCGTGGCTATCGGCACGCCTATTGCCCGGCCAGCCGGCGAGTAAGGTAAGTTATTGACTATTTACGCGAATGCCTTGACGGCCTGCCCTATGCAGGCCGTTTTGCTACTTTCTTTTTCTATGCAAAAACAGAATTTTTGCCGTTCGCTCGCCGCGCTGGCGTTGCTAGGTGCCGCTCCGCTGCTGGCCGTCGGCCAAGCGCCCACGAAGGTCAAAGTCAAGACCAAGGTTAAAACGACCAAAAGCGCACCCGCCGCGCGGGCCACGACGGCCGCGCCCATTGCCAACCCCGTGCTGGCCGGCGACTACCCCGACCCCTCAGTAACCAAGGTGGGCAACACCTACTGGGCCACGGCCACGACCTCCAACTGGGGCCCCACGTTTCCGCTGCTCAAGTCTGATGACTTGCAAAATTGGAGCTTGGTGGGGCACGTGTTTCCGGGCGAGCGGCCGGCTTGGGCCGACTACTATTTCTGGGCACCCGAAATCAACCACGACGCCAACGGCAAAACGTACGTCTTTTACACCGCGCACAAGCGCGGTGGCAACCTAGCCGTGGGTGTGGCCAGCGCCGACCGCCCCGAAGGCCCGTACCAAGACCACGGCCCGCTGGTGGGCCAGCCCGACGGCAGCATCGACGGCTTTCCGATGCAAGATGAAAAGGGCCAGCCCTACCTCCTGTGGAAGGAGGACGGCAACAGCCAAAACAAGCCTACGCCCATTTGGGCGCAGCGCCTGAGCGCCGACCGCACCCAGCTGGTAGGCGAGAAAACGGAGCTGTTTCGCAACACCGCCGCCTGGGAGGGTAACCTAGTGGAGGGCCCCAGTGTGGTGCGCCACGATGGCTACTTCTACATGTTCTACGCCGCCAATGGCTGCTGCGGCGCCGGCTGCACCTACGCCACCGGCGTGGCGCGGGCCAAGAACTTGCTCGGCCCCTGGGAGAAGTACGACCGCAACCCCATCCTGACTAAAAACGACACCTGGACCTGCCCCGGCCACGGCACGGCCGTCGAGCGCAATGGGCACTGGTACATGCTGCACCATGCCTACCAAACCAACAGCATGCAGTACGTAGGGCGCCAGGGTGTGCTCAGCGAATTTGTGTGGACCAAGACCGGCTGGCCCGAATTCTTGGCCGACCACAGCACCCCTAGGGCCGCCGCACCCGTGCCCGCCGTGGTGGCCGACGAGTTTACCGGCTCTGCCTTAGGTGCCAGCTGGGAATGGCCGGTCGAAGACAAGCCGCAGTTTGCCCTAAGCGGGGGCCAGCTCCAGCTCACGGCCCGGCCCGATAAGGGCGGCGCGGCCCTAGGTCGCCCCACGCTGGCCGCTAACTACACGGCCACTACCACCTTGCTCAACCCCAGCGCCTTGCCCGCCGGGGCTAGTGCTGGCCTAGGTGCCCTCGGCGACCCCCGAAATGCCTTGAGCGTGCTGGTCGGCGACGGGAAGCTGCAAGTGCAGGAGCTGCGCGACGGCAAAACCCGCACCCTAGCCGAAGCGGCCTTGCCCGCTGCCAGCCCCGCCGTGCACCTGCGCGTGCAAGACCAGGGCGGCAGCCACTATAGCTTCGCCTACAGTCCCGATGGCCGCACCTGGACCGAGCTGCTACCCGCTGGCCAAACCGCCGACGGCGGCTACCTGCCACCCTGGGACCGCGGCGTGCGCATTGGCGTATTGGCCCAAGGGCCGGCATCGGCCACGGCTACGTTCGAGCGCTTTGAGCTGATGAATAAATAGCATCAGCGTTAGTAGAAGCAAAAAAGAAGCCCTTGCCACAACTGTAGCAAGGGCTTCTTTTTTGCTGGGAAGGGACCTAGGGACTAGTTCACTAGTACCAGCTTGCCATGCGTGACTTGGCCCGCCGAGGAGAGGCGCACGGTATACATACCGGGGGCCCAGCCAGTGCCATCCAGCGGGTACTCGGTGGACTGGCCCGCCGAGCCGGCCGCGTCGGCAAGGTGGCGCACCAAGCGGCCCTGCACGTCATAGACATCGAGGGCTACGCGGCCGGTTTGGGTGGGCGTCACCACGAAGGTTACCCGGCCGGTGGAGGGGTTCGGATACATCATCAGGGGCGCGGTAGTAGGAGCTGCGTTGTGCGTAGCCAGCGGCGTCGTGCCGGCCGTTTGTGGCATGAGGTCGAGGCGCCAGCGCTGAGCGTCGTTGCCGTTGTCGGTCCACTGGTGCACGCCGGTGCCGGGGTCCGACAGGTTGTTGTCTACATCGAGGCAGAGGGTGGCGCCTTTGTGCACAATCTTGCAGTAGCCATCACCTAGGGGTACGATTTGCCAGCGCTGGGCGTCGTTGCCATTGTCGGTGTACTGCTGCACGGTGGCGCCGGGGGCCGTGCTGTTGCTGGCTACCTCCAGGCACTGGTTGGTGTTGCGGTGCGTGAGTTTGTAGTAGCCATCGGGCATCAGCGTAATCACCCAGCGCTGGGCATCGTTGCCGTTGTCGGTATACTGCTGCACGGCCGTGCCGGGCGCGTCCGAGTTGCTAGGTACTTCTAGGCACTGCGTGGTGCCCTTGTGCGTGAGCCGATACACGCCGCCCGACACGATGGGCTGTTCGACAAGGGTAAACTGCCAGCGCTGGGCATCGTTGCCGTTGTCGGTCCACTGCTGCACATTGGCGCCGGGGCTCACACTATTGCTGGCCACGTCGAGGGCCTGGTCGGTGCCCTTGTGCAGCAGCTTATAGAAGCCGCCGTTCATGGCTTGCAGCTGCCAGCGCTGGGCGTCGCTGCCGTTGTCGGTAAACTGCTGCACATTGGCGCCGGGGGCCGTGCTCGCGTTGTCTACATCCAGGGCTTGGCCCGAGTTTTTATTCAGCAGCTTGTAGTGGCCATCAGCCTGCACGGTAACGGTCCAGCGCTGGGCGTTGGTGCCATTGTCAGTCCATTGCTGTACGTTGGCGCCGGGTGTACTGCTCCCGTTGTCTACGTCCAGGACCTGGTCGGTGTACTTGTGGCCGAGCTTATAGAGGCCGCCCGACACCAACAGGGGGCTAACCGGGCAGGCGCTACCGGCTGCGCGCGGCGCCACGCCGTAGCTGGTCATGTTCACCTTCTGGATGCTGCCGTCAGTGTTGAACGTCAGGTGGTCTACGGCCACCTGGCGAGTCTTATAGGTCTTGTCCTGGTAGCGGTGGTACACGATGTAGTAGTCGTCGCAGCCCGGAAACTGGGTAATGGAGTGGTGCCCCGGCCCAAAGCGCTTAGCGTCGCTGCTCAGCACCGAGCCGCCATAGGTCCAGGGGCCGGTAGGCGAGGTGCTGGTCGAATACTGCACGTTGTAGCTGTCATCAAACCAGCGCCCGTTCGAGTAGGTCATGTAGTAGCGGCCGTTGCGCTTCACCAGATAGGGCGCTTCGGTGTAGTTCTGCGGGGTAATGTCGCGCGGCGCGTCGTTGGTCAGCGATACCATGTCGGGGTTGAGCTTGCGCACCACCATCCGGGCACCGCTCGAGCCGCCGTAGTAGATGTAGGCTTGCCCATCGTCGTCTATAAACACCATGGGGTCAATCACATCCTGGGTAATGTTGTTGCTGAGCGTGGGCGTCAGCAGCGGCTGTCCGTTGTCGGTGAAGGGCCCGATGGGCGTGGTACCTACAGCCACCCCGATAGATGGCGTATTGGTGGCGTTGTTGTGGGCCGTGTAGTAGTAGTAGTACTTGCCGTTGCGGGCCACCACCGAGGGCGCCCACCCGTTATAGGTGGCCCAGGTGGTTTGCCGGCCTAGGTCAAATACCACGCCCCGGTCGGTCCAGTTGGTGAGGTCGGTCGAAGAGAACGCATGAAACTGCCCCCCCATAGAATTGCCGTCGGTGGTGGGGTAGATGTAGTAGGTGCCGTTGAAGTAATTCATTTCTGGGTCGGCTTGGTAGCCGGCCAGAATGGGGTTGCCAGTAGTTGTTTGGCCTAGGGTCCGCAGGCTCAGCAGCAACAGGAGGGCGAGCACGCCGGACCAGAACCGGTGCGTGGGGCGGGCAGACAGTAAAGCTTTCGACATAGAAGTGAGGTGGGGAAAAGGATGAAAAAGAGCATCCAGCGCATGCCGGATACCTAGGAAAAGCAGGGCAGTAAAAAGGGGTGCCGGCAGCTGCCAGCACCCCTAGGGCTTATTTAGCGAGCTTATCAGCCAGCATTTTCATGAAGTAGCCGCCGACCACCGAGCGGGCCTGGAAGCCAACCTGCCGGGCATTAGTGGTTTCGTGCCAGTCGTTGAGGGGCACCCGGCTGGGCGTGTCGTTGGCAAACTGCCAGATGGGCGCCGCCAGGGCTTGGAAATCTGCTTGGCTGGTGGCCATCGTGGCGGTCCAAAGTATCCAGTCCGACTTGGTGTAGGTCTTGCGGCTGTCGAGGGGCAGGCCGTATTTCTGCTGGTGCTTGAGGTAGAACGCCATTTCCTGCTGCGCCACTTCAGGCGGGAAGATGTTCAGGCCAAGCACCTTGTCCCACACCAGGTTGTACTTCTGGCTCCACGAGCCGGGCGTTTTGTCGAAGGTCAGGGCGTAGTGGTCGCCGTCCTGGGCCATTTGCATCCACTTCTTGGACATATCGCGGGCCAGGGTCTGGTACTCGTCGGCCGTCTTGGTGTCGCCGAGCTGGCGGGCCAGCTGGCCGTAGCAAGCAATACCCATGATGGCCTTGAGCGAGAGGTTGGTATTGCGGGCCAGGTGCCCGGCAAAGTCGTCGGTGCAGAGCTGATTGGCCGGGTCAAAGCCATCGCGCTTTAAGAAGCCCACCCACTTGGTTAGCGTGGGCCAGTGCTCGCGGGCAAAGTCTACTTTGCCATCCATTTTCACGGCGGCGGCGGTCAGGATAAGCATGTTGCCGGCTTCTTCCACTGGCATGTCTTCCCCGTAGGTCTGGCCGTTGGCCAGCGGGTAGGTGCCTACGTCGTGCGCCGGGAAGTCCTTCTTCCAGCGCCCCGATTCGGAGTAGTCGAAGATAAAGCGCAGCATGCCCTTGGCCAACTCGTTGTTATAAAGCAAGAACAGCGGCTCAGAAGGGTACGTGACATCGACCGTGCCAATGGAGCCATTAGAGAAGTTCTCCTTCGAAAAGAAGAACAGCTCGCCCTTAGGCCCGGCCACAATGCTGTGTGCTGCAATGGCCTGGCGGTAGGCTAGTTGGCAGAGGTCGGCGTACTGCTTGCCCCCCGACTGCTGGGCGTCAGCGTACAGCTTTTGGTCAAACTCGGTGGCCTTGCGGCGCAGGCGGGTGTAGTCGGCCTCGGCGGCACCTAGGGCCTTTTCCATGGTCATGGCCGCGTCGCGGCGCCACCAGGGCTTCAGTTTTTGGCCGAAGTACTGCACGGCCTGCTGCTCGTCGTAGCCCATCAGCAAATGCTGCTCGATGGGCGTGGCGCCTACTTTGCCTAGGTCGAGCACCGCAGCCTGGGCCACGTGCTGCGCCTGGCCGGTGGTAGTGGGGGAGGCCGCGAGGGTGCCCGTTTTGGCGAAGGCCGCTTTCAGGGCTTGCGGGTTGCCGGTGCCCAGCGTGGCGCGGCCCGGCGCCGCCAGGTAAGCGTAGCCCCAGTCGATGCGGATATTATCACCGGCTTTGGCCAGCACGGGCTGCGCGGTGGTACCTAGGGCCTGCCAGTGCAAGCTGCCAGCTTGGCCGGGCTTGGTGGCTACCACTTGGTAGGGGGTGTTGCTGGCCAGGGTGCCAGCCTCGCTGAGCAGCACTTGGGTGGCGTGGGGCTTGCCATCGGTGGCGGTAGCCGTGTACGTCACGTAGCTAATGGGCCGGGCCACGGTCTCCAGCTCATCGAGCAGCAGCGGCGATAAGAAGTTGACTTTCAGCGTTACCGGTCCGGCCGCAAAAGTGTAGGTCGTTTGGGTAGCCGTGACCGTCACGCCCGTTTGGCGGGCCAGTGGCATCGGGGCTGGGCTAGGCACAGTTTCGTAAAGGCCCGCATCGAGGTACTCGCCACCCTGGGGGCTGGTGGCGTGCATGGCCAGCACGTTGTCGCCGGCGTGCAGCGCCTGCTTGGCCGCGGCCGGAATGGTGAAGAAGTCGTACTTGCTATTGAAGCCGGTTTGCTTGGTCAGCAGCACACCGTTGAGGTACACTTCCACGTCGTCGTCGTGCTCCATCAGCAGGCGCAGTTCGCCGCTGGTTTTGGGGTTGGCCACGCGTACCGTGCGCCGCACCCAGATGTCGCCTTCCGTCCACTCGGTGCCGTGCTCGCTCTTGTTGTCGGTGAAGGGGGCGGCCCCTTCCTGCCAGCTGCTGGCGGCTGCAAAGCTGGCTTTTTCCCACCCGGCTGCGGGCTTTTTAAAGGTGTAGCGCGCTTTGTAGGGCTGCTCGCGCACCGTCGCTATCACGGCGCGGTACTGCGGCCCGGCTTTGCCCATAAACTGATACGCTTGGCCATCAACCCGCACCACGCCCTCCAAGCTCTGGGGCTCGCCGGTCCAGTGCCGGGTAGGGGCACCAGTCAGCTCGTCCTGAAAGGCCCACACGCTGAAGTATGGGTCATGGGTGAGCAGCGGGTAGGCGGGGGGGCGCAGGGTCTGGGCCTGCCCCGCGTACGCGTGCAGCGCGCCCGCCACGAGGAGGAAGGAAGTGTTTCTCAAACGCATTCTCACAGATTTTGAATTTGGTAAAAGGTTTTAGCTAGTCAGTGCTTAGAGGGTGAGCCCGATGTGGAGTACCCATACCAGTTGCATCTCGTGGTGGTAGCTGGCAATGAAGTAGAGTGCCTTGCCCGACATTAGACCCGAAAATAGAACCTAGGGCTGCGTAGCGCAGTGCGCAAAAGGACACTAGGAGCAACAGAAACTGCCTGATACTGTCCCTAGGTCTGCTGCCCGGAGTAGTTATCCCTCAAGAGGTAAGAAGGCCGCGCTGCTGAATGCTAAGGGGCGTGGCCGGGTAGAACGGGTAGCCGCGCAAGCGCGTGACACTAGCGTGGGAAGCCGCTGGTAGCGGCGGCCCAGGGGCTGGCTGCTCGGGCAGGCCGAGGGCGAGCGGTGAGAAGGGTGGGACATGGAAAAGGAATAGAGCGAGGAGAGAAGTTGCGCGCTGCTAAGCGGGCGCGCTACTGCGGCGCAAGGTAGGGCGCACCGGCCAAGCATGCAAACGTTTGCGCCTAGGCCTATTTTTAGGCATCTTAGCTGAAGCATTCTTATTCCGTGCAACCTTTGCACCCCCTTTTGCACTAATTTTTACAGCTCGCGGCGCGGTTTTATCCTACGCCCGGGGCTGTTTTCCGCTCTACTTCGTGGCAAAAAAACGCGCCTCCATCACGGACCTGGCTAAGCAGCTCAACATCTCCGTTTCTACTGTATCGCGGGCACTAAGCGGCCATAGCGCCATTAGCGAGGCCACCGTAAAGCGGGTAACTGCTCTGGCAAAAGAAGTTGGCTATCAGCCCAATAGTTTGGCGTCGGGCCTGCGGAAGGGCCGCAGCAATATGCTGGGCGTAGTGGTGCCGCACATCGACGGCAACTTCTTTTCGCAAGTGGTGAAAGGCATCGAAGCCGCCGCCAGCAAAGCGGGCTACCAGGTACTCATCTGCCAGTCGAACGAAGACGTGGCGCACGAGCGCGCAAACCTGGAAACCCTGATGAACGCTCAGGTAGAAGGTATTCTGGTATCGCTTTCGCGCACCACACACGAGTTTAAGCATTTCGAGAAAGTGCGGAAGCGCGACATTCCGCTGGTGTTCTTCGACCGCATTCTGGATGGCTACGACGTGAACGCCGTGGTGCTCGACGACCGCGCCGGGGGCTACCGCGCCACCAAGCATCTGCTCGACCAAGGCTACCGGCGCATTGCTCACTTCACCGGCCCGCAATATCTCAACATCTACAAGCTGCGCCGCCAGGGCTACGAAGATGCGCTGCGTGAATACGGGCTGCCTCTTGAGGAAGAGCTGATTATCTCCGGCAGCATGGACATGGCGGCCGGCAGCGCCGGTATCAAGAAGCTGCTAGAGTTACCCCAGCCGCCCGACGCCGTGTTTTCGGGCAGTGACTTTTCGGCGGCGGGAGCCCTGCAGGTGCTGCACGAGCGCGGCCTGCGCGTGCCCGAAGACATAGGGCTGGTCGGATTCAGCAATGAGTTGTTTTCGCGCCTGATGGTGCCCATGCTTACCTCCATCGACCAGCACTGCGAGTTGATGGGCCGCTCGGCCACCCGCCTGCTGCTACAAATAATGCAGGAGCAGAGCCAGCACGCGGCTCCGCAGCATATTGTACTACAGCCCGACTTGTTTGTGCGGGCCTCGTCGCTCCGCTCAGCCGCGAGCCATTAGTGCACCTAGGAAAAGTACCAAGTGGCGCTGGTAGAAGCCTAAAAGGAAGCAGCTAAGATGCAAACGTTTGCACATCGGTTTGCTACCTTCGCTGCTCTCTTCCCACTCGCGCTTTTTCTTTCCATGACCGTTTTGCCCCTTGCCAGCGGTCTGCTGGCAGCGCTGCTTAGCAGCGGGGTGGCCCTGGCCCAGCCGGCCGCGCCGCTCGCCCCGCTGGCCTACCACGAACTGGCGCCGAGCGCCGTGCGGCCCACCGGTTGGCTGCGCCGGCAGCTCGAAGTGATGCGCGACCACAGCACCGGCCACCTCGACGAAACCTACCCCAAGGTGCGCGACCGCAATGGCTGGCTCGGGGGCACCGGCGATGGCTGGGAAGAAACGCCGTATTGGCTCGATGGAGCAGTGCCGGTAGCCTATCTGCTGCAAGACAAGCCGCTGCTGGCCAAGGTACAGCGCTACATCAACTGGTCTATTGCCAACCAACGGCCTTCGGGCTACTTTGGGCCGCTTACCAAGGCCGAGCAGCAGGCCGGCCACCTGCTCGATGTGCAGGGCACGCAAGGCGAAGACTGGTGGCCGCGCATGGTGATGCTCAAGGTGATGCAGCAGCACTACCAAGCTACCCGTGATCCTAGGGTTATTCCCTTCATGACTAAGTATTTTCGCTATCAGCTGGCCAACCTTAAAGCGGCCCCCCTAGGGCAGTGGAGCGAGTGGAGCACCGTGCGCGGCGGCGACAATCTGCTGGTAATCTACTGGCTGTACCGCCAAACGGGCGAGCCGTTTTTGCGTGACCTAGGCGAATTGGTGTACCAGCAAACCACGCCCTGGACCACCCTCCTAGGTAACCGCGACTGGGTAATGGAGGCTGCGGCCAACCAGACCGGCGCCCACTGGATGGACCGCCACGGCGTGAATGTGGGCATGGGTCTGAAGCTGCCCGTGGTATACGCCCAGGCCCACCCCGAGCAGCCCCAACTCAACCAGGCCCTGCGCACAGGCTGGCGCGATATCATGACGCTGCACGGCCTGCCGGCGGGCATGTTTTCGGCCGATGAGGACCTGCACGGCAACCTGCCCACCCAGGGCACCGAGCTGTGCGCGGTGGTCGAAACTATGTTTTCGCTAGAGCAAGCGGCGGGCATGACTGGCGACGTAGCGTACCTCGACGCGCTAGAGCGCATTGCCTACAACGCCCTGCCCACCCAAACCACCGATGACTACGAAAGCCGGCAGTACTTCCAAGTGGCCAATCAAGTGCAGGTGCAGCGCGGCGTATTCAATTTCTCGCTGCCCTTCGAGCACGGCATGAACAACGTGTTTGGGCCCTACGCGGGCTACACCTGCTGCACCGCCAACATGCACCAGGGCTGGGCCAAGTTTGCCACGCACCTTTGGTACGGCACGCCCGAGCAGGGCGTGGCGGCGCTGGAATACGCCCCTAATACGCTGACCACTACCGTGGGCAGTGGGGTGCCCGTCACTATTCGGGAGGAAACCGCTTACCCCTTCGGCGACGAGGTGAACTTTGCGATTGAGCTGAAAAAGCCCACGGCGTTCCCCCTAGGTCTCCGTATTCCGGGGTGGTGCACCGAAGCCACGGTACTGCTCAATGGCCAGCCACTGCGCACCGATAAGGGCGGGCAGGTCATCACCATTGCACGCACCTGGCGCGCCCACGACCGCCTCACGCTGCGCCTGCCTATGCCGGTGCGCACCAGCAACTGGGCCCGCAACTCGCGCGCCCTAGAGCGTGGTCCGCTCATATACGCCCTCAAAATCAAGGAGCAGTGGCAGGAGAGCAAGCACCCCGACGAGGGCCGCTACTTCACGCTGGCGCCGCAGAGCCCCTGGAACTATGGACTGCCCCGCGCCGTGGTCGAGGACCCGGCCCGTACTACCACCGTGGCCGTGAAGCCGGTGTCCGCCACCGCCTCAGGTTTTTACTGGAACGCGGCCAATGCCCCCATCGAAATCACCGTGAGTGGGCGCCGCCTACCCGACTGGCAACTCAGTGAAGGAGTGGCGCCGCAGCCCGTGACGCCGCGCGAGGGCCTCTATAAAGGGCCCGTAGACCCAGCGCCGGAGACGCTCACCTTCATTCCTTACGGCTGCACCAAGCTGCGCGTGGTGGCCTTACCCGTTGTTCCCTAGTTCATGGTTTATTGGAAAGCTTTGTTTGTGAGTGCCTTGCTCGGCAGCACCCTAGGGGCAGCTGCGCAGGCACCCGCCGCCCGCACCTTCACCAATCCGCTAAAGGCGCACGGCCCTGACCCCTGGATAATTCGCCACGGCGGGCAGTATTATTACACCAACACGATGGGCCAGAACATCACACTCTGGAAGTCGCCCACCCTGGAAGGGGTGCAGGCCACCGCCGGCACCGTCGTATGGACGCCGCCCACCGCTGGCCCCAACTCTACCCAGATTTGGGCGCCTGAGCTGCACTTCCTAGGTGGCAAGTGGTACCTCTACTACACCGCCACCGACCGGGCCAAGGCGGGCGATAGCTCGCGCTACGTGTTTGTGCTGGAGAACACCAGCGCTGACCCCACCACCGGCATCTGGGTCGATAAAGGACGCGTAAATACCAAGTATTCAGGCCTCGATGGCACGGTGTTCGAGCACGGCAAGCGGCGCTTCTTCGTGTATTCGGCCTACGTGGGGCCGCAGAGCGTGTTGGCCATCGCGCCCATGACGAACCCTTGGACCATTGAGGCGGCCAAGGAAACCACCATCGCTGCGCCTACCCTGGATTGGGAAAAAGGCGGCGGCCGCCAAATCTTGGAAGGCCCTGAGTTTTTAGCTGGTAAGAAGGGTCAGCTGTACCTAGTATACTCGGCCAGCGCCTGCTGGGACGATAACTACTCCCTAGGTATGCTCACAGCCCAGCCTGGCGCCGACCCGCTGCGGGCCGCCTCGTGGGTAAAGTCGTCGCAGCCCGTTTTCCACCCCTCGGCCGAAACCGGCGTGTGGGGCACCGGTCACAACGGCTTCACGACCTCGCCCGACGGCCGCGAAAACTGGCTTATCTACCACGCCAAGGCCGCGGCCGATGGCAAGTGCGAAGGCCGTAGCTCACGCGCCCAGCGCTTTACCTGGCGCCCCGATGGCTCCCCCGATTTTGGCGTGCCGGCCGCATTGGCCACCCCGCAAGCAGTACCCTCAGGCGAGTAGCTGTTATGCGCTGGCTTATGCTGGCTGTGCTGGCGCGAGTTTAGCGCAGCGTAACTCGTGCCTTACTATGACGTGGAGTTTTCAACTCCACTGCCGCGCCAGCGGCAATAATGTGGCTGCATACTATTTAGCGTGCAGCTACTTAGAAAATATTAATTGCCACCTAGGCGCGAGCTTGCCGCTAGCGCGGCAGTAGAGGCACAGCATCCACGTCATAGTAAGGCACGAGTTACGCTGCGCTAAACTCGCGCCAGCATGTCAGTAAAGCTGACGCCAGCCTAACAGCATTAATTAGAGTAACACTTTACCTTTTCTCTCCACCCCCGCATGAAGAAGTTTTCATGGTTGCTGATGGGTTTGGCGCTGCTCGGCGCGCCAGTTGCCCAGGCCCAAAAAGTAAAAACCAAGGTGAAAGGCAGCGCCGCTCTGCCCGGCCAATCGACCCGCTGGCCCGCCGCCAAAGCCAACGCCTGGTACCAAGCTCGTCCCTGGATGACGGGTGCTAACTTCACGCCTAGCACCGCCATCAACCAGCTCGAAATGTGGCAGGCCAACACCTTCGACGCGCCTACCATCGACAAGGAGCTGGGCTGGGCTGAGGGTATTGGCTTCAATACCATGCGCGTGTTTTTGCACAGCCTAGCTTATAAAGAAGACCCCGCTGGCTTTAAGAAGCGCGTGAACGACTACCTAGCTATTGCCGACAAGCATCACATCGGCACCATCTTCGTGTTCTTCGACGACTGCTGGAACAAGGACCCGAAAGCTGGCACACAGCCGGCGCCCAAAACTGGCATTCACAACTCGGGCTGGGCCCAGGACCCCGGCGACCCTGCCTCGCGCGACTCGGCCACGTTTGTGCAGCTGCGGCCCTACGTAACGGACGTGCTCACCAGCTTTGCCCACGATAAGCGTATCGTGCTTTGGGACTTATATAACGAGCCGGGCAACAATGGCAAAGGCAATACCTCGCTGCCGCTGCTACGCAACGTCTTTACCTGGGCCGAGGCCGTGCGCCCCGACCAGCCCCTGAGCTCGGGCCTCTGGAACTGGGACCTGAAGGAGCTGAACACCTTCCAGGCGCTGCACTCCGACGTGATTACTTACCACAACTACGACGAGGCCCCCGCTCATCAGCGCGTGATTGACTTGCTGGAAACCCACGGTCGGCCGCTCATCTGCACCGAATACATGGCCCGGCCCCGCAACTCGCGCTTCGTCAATATTCTGCCCTTGCTGAAGAAAAGCCACGTGGCCGCCATCAACTGGGGTCTTGTGGATGGCAAGACCAACACCAAGTATGCCTGGGACACGCCCCTGGCCGATGGCAGCGAGCCCACCGAGTGGTTTCACGAAGTTTTCCGCAAGGATGGCACGCCCTACCACCAAGACGAGACCGACCTGATAAAGAAATTGACCACCAAATAAGCCCCACCACCGGCGCGGTGCCCGGCCGCGGCCCTAGGTTCGGTCGGGACACTTGGCGTCTTCATCGAGGCTTTAAGAAGGGTAAATCAGATAATATGTTGGCTGATAATATTTTAGCGAAAAAGGCTTAAAAGCTTGGTTGGGGTGAGTGGCACAGCGCTTGTCTTAGGAAAGGCAGACGCGTCTATCGTTTTTTCCACTTCAGCGCTACCCGGTTTGCCGGCGCGCTGCCACCTTCCTCCAACCACTTTCTGAGCTTAATCCCATGAAAACTGCCCTGCTTTCGTTCGCCACCGCCCTTACCCTGTTTGTGACCACCGCCGCTTCGGCCGCACCCTTCGACCACGACCGCGACCTGCGCCGGATGTCGCCCCGCGAACGTGCTCGCTACGAGCAAGCCCAGCGCGACCGGGCTCGCTTCGAACAAGCCCAACGCCAGCGCGAGCGCCAACAGGCCATTGAGCGGGCTCGCTGGGAAGCCCAGCACCGCCGCGACCGGCACGATGACCGCGACTACCGCGATTATCGCCGCCACTAAGTAGCACCCTACGCGCCGCCTAGGTGCCCACAGCCCCGAGTTTCAGTCGAAGCTCGGGGCTGTTTGCGTAGCTGGCTATCTGGAAGTCGCTGATGCTACGATTGCTGCGTCTTCTCTACCGCATTATTAACGGATTCGCCGGGGTAGCGCAGCCCAATTTGGGCGCGCACGGTGTCGAGCAGCTGCATCAGCTCTAGGCTGAAACCTAGGGGCAGCAGCGGGCTTTCGAGCAGGCCCTGGGCCAGGCACTCTTGCACGTGCGTGGCTTCGTAGTGGTAGCCTAGGCCCTGTTTTTCGCACGGAATTTCGCGGGGCTGGTCTTCGTCGTGCAGCTGCACGAGCAGGCCGTGGGGCGCGTGAAAGCGACCTAGGAGCTGCAAGTGGCCCTTGGTGCCGTAGAGCACGCAACGGTTTTCGGTGCTGGCCGCGATGGTCGAAAACAGCGTGGCGGTGGCTCCGCTGGCGTAGGCTAGCGCCATGGCGCAGTTTTGGTCTACGCCGGTGCTGGTGGGCGTGGCCACGGCGCGCACCTCGGCCGGCTGCCCCAGAAATAGCTTGCTGATAAAGAGCGGGTACACGCCAACATCCAGCAGCGAGCCGCCGGCCAGCGCGGGGTTGAAGAGCCGGCCCTCGGGCTTAAACTCGGTCTTGAAGCCAAAGTCGGCCACCAGGTGCTTGACCTCACCGATGGTGCCGGCCTGCACCAGCTCTAGCGCCTTATAGATGGCCGGGAAGAAGCGCGTCCAGAAGGCTTCCATCAAGAATACCCCGTGCTCGTGGGCGGTGGTTATTACTTCCTGCGCCTGCGCCGCATTCTGGGTAAAGGCTTTTTCGCAGAGCACCGGCAGGCCTGCCCGCAAACACAGCAGGGCGTGCGCGTGGTGCTCCGAGTGCGGCGTGGCAATGTACACGGCGTCGATATCGGGCACTTGCAGCAGCGCTTCGTAGCTGCCCACGGCGTGGGGTGCGCCGTAGGTGGCGGCAAAGTCCTGGGCCTTGGCCAGGGTGCGCGAGGCTACGGCGTGCAGCTTGGCGTTGGGCACGAAGGCGAGTTCTTGAGCAAACTTGTGGGCAATATGGCCCGGGCCCAGAATGGCCCAGTTGTAGGTGCGCATGGCTACGTAGCAAGGAGGGTAGGAGAGAGCCGCAAGGTAGGGCTGACCAGCCGCGCCAGCTTCAAAAACCGCCGCCTAGGGCCAGCCCCGTTGCGGCGAGCGGGGCTATCTTTGAAGCTACGCGAGGCAAGGCAGCGTGCTGGCGCGCTGCGGTTCAGCCGCCCGCTGCTTGCCTGGCTGCTCCCGCCCTGCCGCCATGAACCAGCCCGCTGCTTTGCTCGCCTGCGTCATCATCGACGACAACGAGATTAATCGTTTTACTCTGGAGCGCGCCGTGCAGCGCCACGACCAGCTCACGCTGGCTGCTTCGTTTCCGGATGCCGTGGAGGCGCTGGCGTATTTCCATGCCGGCCACCCGGCCGATGTGCTGCTGCTCGACATTGAGATGCCCCACATCAGTGGCCTAGAGCTGGTAAAGCTGCTGCCCGAGCCTAAGCCGGCCGTGGTTTTGGTGACTACTCACGCCTCTTTCGCGGTCGATGCCTTTGAGCTGCGGGTGCTCGACTACCTCGTGAAGCCGGTGAACTACGCGCGCTTTTGCCAGGCCATCGCCCGCGTGATGGAGCTGCAGCCTGCGCCGGCCCCCGCCCCGGCGCCGCCCGCTCCCGTAGCGCCCGTGGCATCAGTGGCGGTGCCCAGCGACATCTCGGCGTCGGGCACCGATATGTTTGTGAAAACCGGTGGCAAGCTGCTGCGCATCAATTTCGAAGACGTGCTCTACATCGAGGCGCTGTCGACCTACGTGCTGCTCGTCACCGACAAGCAAAAGCACATTGTGGGCGGCACCCTCAAAAACATGGAAGAGCGGCTGCCGTTCCGCCACTTTGTGCGCGTGCACCGCTCCTACATCGTCAATCTGCACCGCGTCGAGGCGCTGGAAGACAACATGCTCAAGCTCGGCCAGCACGAAGTGCCCGTGAGCCGCGCCTACCAAGACGAGCTGGTTCAGCGCCTGCAGGCGCTGTAAGGCAGTAGTCCTAGGGCTCGCTGGCCGTGAGACCCCACCCCCGGCCCCTCCCCTCCGGGAGAGGGGAGCCTAGCGCTAACTGATATTAGCGAACGTGACCAGTCGTCAGGCTCCCCTCTCCCGGAGGGGAGGGGCTGGGGGTGGGGTCTTCGCGCCTAGGTAACGTGCATTACTATTAAAATTACGCTACGCCTCCGGTGCCGCAGGCAACGCCTCGGGTAGGGCGGTGAGCACGCGCGTGAGCTGGCGCACCAGCTGCTGCACAGCATCTTCGCGGGCTTTGTCGGGCTGGGCGCCGGAAGCGGGCGGTTCTAGCAGTAGCTGCAGGGGCGCCGCAATGCCCGCGATGCCAAACTGCAGTAGGTTGGGCTTGATGTGGTGCACCAGCTTGGCCACCTGCGCCCACTGGCCAGCGGCGGCGGCGGCCTGCGCCTGCTGCAGCACCGGCGGCACGTGCAGCAAAAACGACCGCACCACGCGCTCCACAAACGCTTCTTCGCCGTCGGCCAGCTCGTGCACCTGCCCTAGGTCGTAGAGGGGCGCGGCGGGGGCCTGCACCAAGGCCACCAGCTTGCGATAAAATTCGTCTTCCTTGAACGGCTTGGTGAGGCAGTCGTTGATGCCCGCCTTGAGGTAGCGGTCGAGGTCGGCCCGGAAGGCGTTGGCGGTGAGGGCCAGCACGGGCACTTGCGCCCGCTCGGGGTCGGGGTGCAGGCGCAGCTGGCGGGTGGCCTCCACGCCGCTCATGCCGGGCATCTGAATGTCCATCAGCACCGCGTCGTAGGGGCGCTCGGCGTGCAGGGCCAGGGCCGCGGGGCCGTCGGCGGCCTCGTCTACCTCCACGCCCCAGCCGTGCAGTACCCGGCGCACTACCTCGCGGTTGATGCCGTTGTCTTCGGCCACCAGTACCCGGCGGCCGCGTAGCGCGCCCGTGTCGAGCGGGGCCGGCCTAGGGGTGGTTTCGACGCCCTGTGCCTGCGGCAAGGTCACGCTGAACTGAAACGTGCTGCCGCTGCCGGGCTGGCTGTCTACGGCAATGGTGCCGCCCATCTGCTCGACCAGTGCCCGCGCAATGCCCAGGCCCAGGCCGGTGCCGCCAAAGCGCCGGGCCGTGTCGGTATCGGCCTGCACAAAGTCCTCAAAAATCAGCTCCAGCTTATCAGGCGCAATGCCCATGCCCGTATCGGTAACGCGGAAGCTGGCCGTGACGTGGGTTTCGGTTTGGCCCAGCACGTAGGCGCCCACCGCAATGCTGCCCGGCGCCGCCGTGAACTTGATGGCGTTAGACACTAGGTTGAGCAGCACCTGGTTAAGCCGGTAGGCGTCGCCTATTACCCTAGGTAGTGGCTCGGGTTGCAGCAGCAGGGCCATGTGAAAGGCCAAGCCTTTTTCTGCAGCCTGCACGGCCAGCGGCTGCAGGGCCTCCTCTACCGACTCGCGCAAATCGAACGACACCTGCTCCATTTCGAGCCGGGCGGCGCTGATTTTGGTCATATCCAGCACCTCGTTCAGCACCGACAGCAGGTGCTCGCCCGAGGCCTGAATAATGCGGAGTAGCTCGCGCTGGTCGGGCCCTAGGTCGGTTTTGGTGAGCTGGCGGGCCATGCCCAGCACCCCGTTCATGGGCGTGCGGATTTCGTGGCTAAGGTTGGCCAGAAACGACTCTTTGGCCCGCGCCGAGGCTTCGGCCCGCTCTTTGCCGCGCCGCAGCTCGGCCTCAGCCTGCACGCGCTCGGTGAGGTCGAGGGCGCAGAGCAGCACGTAGGGCGCGTGCCCCGGCTGGTCGACGCGGTGGGCGCGGTAGAGCAGCTGCCGGGGCTGCCCGTCGCGCGGTAGCACGGCCCACTGCCCGGCGGCCTGCGGCGCATCTGAGGCGAGCTGCGCCAGGTAGGCCGGCCACGCCGGGGGTGGGTCGGCGCCGGGCAGCACTTCGCTAAGGCGGCAGCCGGCTAGGTGCTGGGCCGGCCACTGCAAGAGCTGGGCAAAAGCCTGGTTGCAGGCCAGCAGCACGCCCTGCATATCGTGCATGGCCGTGGGCAGCGGAAACGTGTCGAGTAACTGCGCTTGCAGGGCTTCGGCCAGCGAGCTGACCCCTAGGGCCGGCGTGCCGGGGGGCGGGGCCGCCGTAGCCAGCCGGTAGCTGAATAGCTCGGAACGCGCCGCCCCGCTGGGCGCGGGCAGCAGCAGGTAGTCCTGGGCCAGCACGCGGCCATCGCGCAGGGGCACGGCCGCGCCCAGCACGGGCACCTGGGCGGCGCGCTGCGCCCGCAGCAGCTGCATAAACTCGGTGGGGTGCGCGGCCAGGTGCTGCAGGCGGGCAAACAGCGCATTGGCCGGCTGGCCCACCCAAAACTCGGGCTCTTCGAGGCTGCCCAGCAGCTGGCACAGCGCCTCATTAGTACGCATGATAGTGCCGGTGGGGCCCACTAGCAGGCGGCCCGGCTCGGCCTGCTCTAGCACCTCGGCTAGGCGGCGCTCGGCGGCCGTGGCGCGCGCGGTGGCGTCGTGCAGGGCGCGCTCTAGCTCCGCAATGCGGCCGGCGGCATCGGGAGGAGCGGCAGAGGAAGAAGCGGCGTCGAACGGCATCGGAAAGGAGCAAGGGCGCCGGGCGTGCCTGCCGCAACCAGAACGCAGACTGCCTGCCTAGGGCAGGTAGGCAAGCGCCGACCGCCCAAGCGCCGATTCACTCGCTGTAAAAATACGTCCGCTCGCACCAAAAAAGACCCCAACCAGCAGAAACCCCAGCGGCTGCTCCTAAGCCTGCCCTAACATTGTATCATCAAACGGGGCGGTCAAATAGCCCTGGCCGCTTAATCAACTAGCGCTAGCATTATTATAGAATTATACTATTAGCTATCAAAAGGTTAATCTAATTAATTCTCACCTTTCTTCCGCAACACAATGGCTTATTCTATCAACTCGCCTGCTGGCAAAACCGTCCAAGAAATCATCGACTCGCTGCCTTCGCTGATGGCCGTAGCCGTAGTCGACATTCAGTCGGGCATGGCCCTGGCCTCGCACTCCAACGTGGCCAGCCTCAACCCCGAAACCGCCGCTGCCTACAACACCGAAGTGGTGAAGCAGAAGCTCAAGGCCATGAGCGCCCTCAAGCTGCAGAACGAGAAAATTGAGGATATCCTGATGACGCTCAGCAGCCAGATGCACCTCATCAAGCTCTCCGACGACGGCAAGAAGTTTATCTACCTCGTGGCCAGCTCCCGCGATACCAACCTCGCCATTGCCCGCGACGTGATGCGCCAGGGCGCCGAGCTGCTCAACTAACCGACCTAGGGTGTTATCTAGCTTATACTATATTGTTTTTCAATAAGTAATCAAATTATAAATTAAGTTTTTACTACCAGTGGACTTTTGACGAAGGCCGCTTTCCTTCAGCTTTTTACCTTTCACAATTATGGCTTACAACGTTTCTCTTCCCGCCGGCCAAGCCGTCCAAAACATCCTCAACGACCTGCCCGGCCTGCTTGCCGTAGCCGTCGTAGACATCAGCTCGGGCATGGCCCTGGCCTCGCACTCCAACGTAGCCAGCCTCAACCCTGAGACGGCCGCTGCTTACAACACCGAAGTGGTGAAGCAGAAATTCAAGGCCATGAGCGCTCTCAAGCTCACGGGCGAAACGATTGAGGACATCCTCATCACCCTCAGCAACCAGCTGCACCTCATCAAGCTGGTGGGCGATGGCAAGAAGTTTATCTACCTCGCTGTGAGCTCGCGTGACACCAACCTCGCCATTGCCCGCGAAGTAGTGCGTGCCCAAACCGACCTGCTCAAGTAAGGTCTGGCTTCGCGCCAACTTGATTATGACAACGCGCTTCTCCACTGCGGGGAAGCGCGTTGTTGCGTTTAGGTACCAAGCAGCTACCTAGGGCTGCTATCACCTAGCGCAATAGTGGGTCGGGGCTGCCACTGCTGCCCATCGTGCCGAAATAGCGTGAGCCCACTCACGGCAAACGTGGCCGCGTAGGGGCGCCCGGCAAATAGCTGGCGCAGCTCGGGCACCTGTGCGGGGGGCAGGTCGCGGGTGGCCAGCGTGAGGTGGGGCGTGAAAGGGCGGCTTTCGAGGGGCACAAGCGGCAGGTGCTCGGTGCACCACCGGCTCAAACGCGCATGAAAGGCTTTGATTGCCTCGGCCGCCGCTACATGCACAAACAGCGTGCGGTTGCCAAACCACGCGAAGCCATCTAGCGCCACATCGAAGGGCGACTCCGTAGTGGCAAACTCGGTGAGCGACGCTAGGCAGTCGGCCTCGAACGTGCCAGGCGCGCGGAAGGGTGGCAGCAGCGTAATGTGCGGCGGCAGGCGCACGGCATTGCGGCTGCCGGTGAGTTGGTGCACCTCTTGTTTTAGGGCCCAGGTCTCGGCAAAAACAGGCTCGGGGGGCAGCACGGCCACTAAGTAAAGCGGAAGCATGGGGCAGGGGAGAAGGCGTAACGGGATAAGCTGTACGCAAAAATTGACGACTCGCATGCTGCTCACTGGCCTGATGCCGGGAGGAAGTGCGAGCTTTGTGGTTGCTAGGTGGTAGCCCACCGCCCGCGCCGTGTGGGTGCGGCTACGCCGCTGGCCTGCGCCCTAGGTCGCGTTGCCCAATCTTTTTTTAGCCATGCCCGAAGGCACCATACTCGTCATCGACGACGAAGAATTTTTGCGCCAAGCTGTGGCGCGCACCCTGGAGCTGGAAGGCTACACCGTGCTGCAAGCCGCCAACGCCTACCACGGCCTGGCGGCGCTGCGCGAGCACGCGGCCGAGGTGCTGGTGGTGCTCAGCGATGTGAAGCTGCCCGATGGCCGCGGCCTCGACCTGCTGCCCCGCTACAAAGCCTTGGCCCCGCTGGCTGAAGTGATATTACTGACCGCCTACGGCACCATCGCCGACAGTGTGCAGGCCATGAAAAACGGCGCCTTCGACTACCTCACTAAGAGCGATGCCGACGAGCAGCTGGTGGTGATAGTGGACCGCGCCGCCGACAAAGCTCGCCTGCAACGCCGCGTAGCCGACCTAGAGCAGAAAGTGGGTGCGCAATACAGCTTCGACGCCATGGTGGGCCACGCGCCCGCCCTGGAGCAAGCCAAGAAAATAGCCCGCCAAGTAGCGCCCACTGATGCTACCGTGCTGCTCGAAGGCCCCACCGGCGCCGGCAAGGAGCTGTTTGCCCAAGCCATTCACCAAGCCAGCGGGCGCAAAAACAAGCCCTTCGTGGCCCTCAATTGCAGCGCCTACCCCAAGGATTTGCTCGAATCGGAGCTGTTTGGCTATAAGAAAGGCGCCTTCACGGGGGCCAATGTGGACAAGAAAGGCATGTTTGAGGAAGCCAACGGCGGCACGCTCTTTCTGGATGAAATCGGCGAACTCGAAGGCAACGCCCAGGCTAAGCTGCTGCGCGCTCTCGAAAGCCAGGAGTTTGTGAAGCTCGGCGACAGCCGCCCCACCCGCGTGAACGTGCGCCTGCTGGCCGCCACCAACCGCAATCTCAAGCAGGAAGCGGCCGAAGGCCACTTTCGCCCCGACTTATACTACCGCCTCTCGGTGGTGGTGCTGCCGGTGCCGCCGCTCAGCGCCCGCCGCGCCGACGTGCCCGCTTTGGTGCAGTACTTCGCCCAGTACTTTGCGGCCAAGCTGCGGCAGCGGCCGCTGCAAGTGAGCCCCGAAGCCATGCAAGCCTTAGAGCGCTACGGCTGGCCGGGTAATATTCGGGAGCTGAAAAACGTGGTGGAGCGCGCCGCCATTCTCACGCCGCCCGGCCAGCCCCTGGCCCTCGACGAGCTGCCGCTGGAAGTGCAGCTGGCCGCCGCGCCCGGCCCGGCCTCCGACGACGCCCTCGACGCCGACCCGCGCTCTTTGCGCAATGCCGAGCGCCAGCACGTACAGCGCATCTTGCTGGAGTGCGGCGGCAATAAGGCCGAGGCCGCCCGCGTGCTCGGCGTGGCGCACACCACCCTCTACCGCAAGATTCAGGAGTACGGGCTGTAGACTTAAATAGAAAAGCCAACAACGTCTGTCCTGCTGAGCTTGCGAAGCATCTTCTCACGTTTGGAATAGTCTAGCGTGAGAAGATGCTTCGCGAGCTCAGCAGGACAGACGTTGTTGGTGGTTTTTAAATGTGTTTTATTGGGGCTCTAGGTCGCTGGCAAGTTCGCCGTGGGTGGCCCATAGCGTGTAGGCCGCTACCGATAGCTCTTCGGCCAGGAAGTTGCGCATCGAGTAGCCCCGCAATTCGAGGCAGAAGCGTAGAAAGTCGGGCTCGGCCCGGCTGGTGGCAAAGCCTTCGTGCAACACGTGCGCGCGGCGGGTGTCCGGCAGCGTGGCCAGCCAGTCGTATAGGTCGGTGGCGGTTAGCTCTAGGTGGTTGGCCTGGGCGTAGTAGGCTTTGGTGGCCCGCGTAATCTCGGTGAGCAAGTCGGGCATGGTACGGGAAAGGATACGGAACATGCCACCTCTCTGTTGCCAACACGGGGCCAGCCCGGTCAAAAAGCCCTTTAGAGCGTCCTAGGGCACTAATTGACGTTGGCTACTCCTAGCATTTTGCACGAGGCCCTAGCAGTTTGCTAGGGCCTCGCGGCGTTTAGGGCCATTGCGTTGGGCGAGGGTTGTGGTGGGGTAGGGGGCTTTGCTTGGCTCAAGCAGGCTAGCATTTTGAAAAAGGCACTAGCAAAACGCTACAATGAGGTGGCCCGGTGCCGAGCAAGGCAAGACGTGGTGAAAATTTATTGTCGCTTTCTATCAATTAGTTGTGAGAATAAAGCAGGCGCTAGCCGGGCTTGGGGCCGCTCCTTGCCAGCAGTAGGCCAACCAGGTTTTACTACCCTTTTAACACCTCCTACCTATGAGCGCTGCCCTGCTGATTCCGCTCCTCACTGCTACCGGCGTGGCCGGCTTCTGGCTCTTCTACCGCTCGGTCGATTTTTTCGACCGCATCTGATTTTCTCGCCTTCTATTTCTACCGCTGCGCCATGATGCTTGCCCTGTTGCTGCTCTCGCTGGCCACGTTTGGCTACCTCTGCTACGTGCTGCTCAAACCCGAGGAATTTTAACTGTGCTGGCGGCCCTAGGTCGCCGCTCCCGCTACACCCATGAACAAAGAACTTCTCGGCATCGGCGTCCTTTTCGGCTCGACGGTGCTGCTGGCCATTCCGCTGGGCCGCTACCTGGCTACCATTTACCGGGGCGATAAAAGCTGGACCGACTTTCTGGCGCCCCTCGAGCGCCTGCTCTGCCGCCTCGGTGGCATCGATGCTACCCGCCAAATGACGTGGCAGCAGCACCTAGGGGCGCTGCTTACCATCAACCTGGTGTGGTTTTTCTGGGCCATGTTCGTGCTCTGCACCCAGGGCAGCCTGCCCCTGAACCCCGACCACAACCCCTCCATGTCGCCCGACCAAGCCTTTAACACGGCCATCTCCTTCCTGGTCAACTGCAACTTGCAGCACTACTCAGGCGAGTCGGGCGCCACGTACTTCTCGCAGATGTTCTGCCTGATGTTCTTGCAGTTTGTGACCGCCGCCACCGGTATGGCCGCCTGCGTTATTGTCTTTAATGCGCTCAAAGAAGGCACCACCGACAAGCTCGGCAACTTCTACGACTACTTCCTCAAGAGCCTGACCCGCGTGCTCTTGCCTATATCGCTGGTAATAGCATTGGTGCTGGCCTTCCAAGGCACGCCCATGAACTTGGCTGCCAAGGCGCCCCTCGTAACCGTACAGGGCGACTCGGTAAACGTGAGCCGTGGCCCGGCCGCCGCTATGGTGGCTATCAAGGAGCTGGGTACCAACGGAGGCGGCTTCTTTGGCGCCAACTCGGCTCACCCCCTCGAAAACCCCACGTACCTCACCAATGCCGTCGAGAACTTTGCCCTAGTGCTCATCCCGCTGGCCATGGTGTTCGCCTTCGGCTACTACCTGCGGCGGCCTAAGCTTTCCTTCATGGTGTTTGGGGTAATGACGGTGAGCTTCTTGCTGCTGCTGGCCCCCACCGTGTACTACGAGATGCACGGTAACCCCGCCATCGCGCACCTAGGGGCCGACCAGCATCTAGGCGCCCTCGAAGGCAAGGAAATGCGCCTGGGCGCGGCGGCCTCAGCCTACTGGGGTATCACCAACACTGTGATTTCCTGCGGCTCGGTCAACTCGATGCACGACTCGCACATGCCGATTTCGGGCATGGCCGAGCTGCTGGGTATGATGACGAACTGCTTCTACGGCGGCGTGGGCGTGGGCTTCCTCAACTTCTTTGTGTTCGTCGTCATCGCTGTGTTTATCTCGGGCCTGATGGTGGGGCGCACGCCCGAGTTCCTAGGTAAGAAAATTGAGGCCCGCGAAATGAAAATTGCGGTCATCATTGCCCTGCTGCACCCGCTGCTCATCCTGGCCGGCACGGCCATGGCCGCGCACCTCTACGTGGGCAACCCCACCGAATACGCCGGCTGGCTGGCCAACCCCGGCTACCACGGCTTTTCGGAAATGCTGTACGAGTACACCTCCTCGGCCGCTAATAATGGCTCGGGCTTCGAGGGCCTGGGCGACAACACGCTGTGGTGGAACATCTCAACCGGCGTGGTGATGGTGCTGGCGCGCTACCTGCCCATCATCGGGCCGGTGGCCATCGCGGGGCTGCTGGCCCGCAAGAAGTTCATCCCCGAAAGTGCCGGCACGCTGCGCACCGACACGGGCACCTTCGGCATCATGGTCTTCTTCGTGATTTGGATTATCGCCGCGCTCGCCTTCTTCCCCTCCCTGGCCCTAGGTCCGCTGGCCGAGCACTTTACGCTGTATGCGCGCTAGGCCTGATGGGCGTGGGACCCCACCCCCCGGCCCCCTCCCCTCCAGGAGAGGGGGAGCCTGCTGATACTTTTTAGAAATTATCAATCCGTCTCACGGAACATGTTGCACGCTGCCATGGCTCCCCCTCTCCCGGAGGGGAGGGGGCCGGGGGGTGGGGTAACTGCGCCAGGACTGAATGACTATCCCCAAAATGGCAACCCAATCTCAATCCTTATTTCAACCCGCGCTGGTCGCCGAGGCTACGAAGCAAGCCTTCTTGAAGCTCGACCCGCGCATCATGTTCCGCAACCCGGTGATGTTCACTGTGGAGCTTGGCACGGTGGTGATGCTGCTAGTGACCCTAGGGCAGCTTGTGCGGCCCGACGCCAGCCAAGGCAGCTTCGGCTACAACCTCACGGTGTTTGTGGTGCTGTTTCTCACGCTGCTATTTGCCAACTTCGCCGAGGCCATCGCCGAGGCGCGGGGCAAGGCCCAGGCCGATTCGCTGCGCAAAACCCGCCAAGACACGCCCGCCAAAGTGCGCCAGGAAAACGGTACCTTCCAGAGCGTGAGCTCGGCGCAGCTGCAAAAAGGCCAAGTGTTCGTGGTCGAGGCCGGCGAGATTATCCCCACCGATGGCGAGATTATCGAGGGCCTGGCCACCATCGACGAGTCGGCCATTACGGGCGAGTCGGCCCCGGTTATCCGCGAAGCAGGCGGCGATAAGTCGTCGGTCACGGGTGGTACCAAGGTGCTCTCCGACCGCATCGTGGTGCTGGTAACTACCGCGCCCGGCGAGTCGTTTCTGGATAAGATGATTGCGCTGGTCGAAGGCGCCGCTCGCCAGAAAACGCCCAACGAAATTGCCCTCACCATCCTGCTGGCCGGGTTTACGCTGGTGTTCGTCATCGTATGCGTCACCTTGCAGCCCTTCGCTCGCTACGCCAACACGCCCATCGCGGTGGCCTCGTTTATCGCCCTGTTTGTGTGCCTAATACCGACGACCATCGGCGGGCTGCTCTCGGCCATTGGCATTGCGGGCATGGACCGCGCCCTGCGCGCTAACGTTATCACCAAGAGTGGCAAAGCCGTGGAAACGGCCGGCGACATCGACGTGCTGCTGCTCGATAAAACCGGCACCATCACCATCGGCAACCGCAAAGCCACGCACTTCTGGCCTGCCCCTGGCGTAAGCGAAGGCGAGCTAATTGAGGCCGCCGTGCTGACCTCCCTGCACGACGAAACGCCCGAAGGTAAAAGCATTGTGGAACTGGCCCGCCAAAACCGCCGCCTCGACGAAGCCAACTTGCAAGAGCGCCTGCTAGGTAGCGAGCCCATCAAGTTTACGGCTGAAACCCGCAGCTCCGGCGTCACGCTGGCCAGCAGCCTCCGCCTGCGCAAGGGCGCGTCCGATGCCATCCGCAACCTGGCTAACGCGGCCGGCCAGACGTTCCCCAACGAGACGACGCAGCACGTGTCTCAAGTATCGAGCAACGGCGGCACGCCGCTGGTAGTGAGTGAGAACGACCGCATCCTAGGCGTGGTGGAGCTGCAAGACATCATCAAGCCTGGCATTCAGGAGCGCTTCGAGCGGCTGCGCAAAATGGGCATCAAGACCGTGATGGTGACCGGTGACAACCCGCTCACCGCCAAGTTTATCGCCGAGAAGGCCGGCGTGGATGACTTCATCGCCGAGGCCAAGCCGGAGGATAAAATGAAGTACATCCGCAACGAGCAGCAAGGCGGCAAACTCGTAGCTATGATGGGCGACGGTACCAACGATGCGCCCGCCCTCGCCCAGGCCGACGTAGGAGTAGCCATGAACTCGGGCACCCAAGCCGCTAAGGAAGCCGGCAACATGGTAGACCTCGACAACGACCCCACCAAGCTCATCGAAGTGGTTGAAATCGGCAAGCAGCTGCTCATGACCCGCGGCACGCTCACCACCTTCTCGATTGCCAACGACGTAGCCAAGTACTTCGCCATCGTGCCCGCGCTGTTCATGGTCGCCATTCCGGCCCTAGGCGCGCTTAATATCATGGGGCTGAAGTCGCCGCAGTCGGCCATCCTAAGCGCCGTGATTTTCAACGCGCTCATCATCCCGGCGCTGGTGCCGCTGGCCCTCAAAGGCGTGGCTTACCAAGCCGTAGGTGCCTCGGCGCTTCTGCGCCGCAACCTGCTCATCTACGGCCTAGGTGGCGTGGTGGTGCCCTTCATCGGCATCAAGGCTATTGATATGCTGGTCGGGCTGTTTTTGTAATCCTCTTCTAATAATGCCTGTCATGCTGACGAAGGAAGCATCTTGCGTGGTGCAGTAAACCTTAACGTTAGTAACGAAGCGAGCAAGATGCTTCCTTCGTCAGCATGACAGAACTACTAGGTTGCTTCTACTCATGAAAAATCAACTCATTCCCGCCGTCCGCCTCACCGTGGTACTATTGGTGCTGTGCAGCGTAGTTTACCCTGCTGTGGTGTGGGCCGTAGCGCAGCTAGCGCCCGGCCGTGGCGAGGGCGTCCAAATCACCCGCAACGGCCGCGTGGTCGGCTTCGCCAACGTGGGCCAGAAGTTTGACCGTCCCGAGTACTTCAACTCGCGCCCCTCGGCTGCCGACTACCACGCCGACGGCTCCAGCGGTTCCAACAAAGGCCCTAGCAACCCCGAGTACCTCGCCACCGTGAAAGCTCGCTTGGATACCTTCTTGCTGAAAAACCCCGGTGTGACGGCTGCCAAGGTGCCCGCCGAGCTGATTACGGCTAGCGGCTCGGGCCTCGACCCGCACCTATCGCCGCAGGGCGCCTTGGTGCAAGTGGCTCGTGTGGCGGCGGCTCGCCACCTACCCGCCTCTAGCGTGCAGGCGCTGGTGCAGCAGCACGTCGAAACCAGCGTGTTTGGCCCCGACCACGTCAATGTGCTGCAACTAAACCTGGCTCTTGATGAGCTAGCCAGCCACAAGTAAGCTTTTTTGTTAACGTGCGGTGCCCGCCCACCTAGGCGGGCGCCACGCCCTTTACCTTCCCGCTATGGGAGCGGTTCGCTCCCTGGCTTACCCATGAAAAACCTAGTATTGCCAGTACTGGCCACCCTTTGCACAAGCGTGGCCCTGGCCCAGACCACCCCCACCACCGACCCGAGCTTGGCCGTACCCGCCCCGGCAGCGCCCGCTACTGCCACTCCGGTGGCCGGCCCGCTCACTACTTACGGCTTTGTGGATGCCTACTATGGCTTCGATTTCAACCACGCCGGTACCAACGTGCGGCCGGGTTTTCTGTACTCGCACAATCGCCAGAACGAGTTCACGGTGAACAACGCCGTGCTGGGCATGCGCTACGACGATGGCAAGGTGCGCGGGGCGCTCGGCATCCACGCCGGCACTTATGTTAGCGCCAACTACGCCGCCGAGGACCAGGTGCTGAAGCACATTTACGAAGCCTACGCTGGCTTTCGGCCCTTCGCCAAGGCGTGGCTCGACCTAGGGATTTTTGGCTCACATATCGGCTTCGAGTCGGCCATTTCGAAAGACAACTGGACGCTGACCCGCTCGCTGATGGCCGAAAACTCGCCCTACTACGAGTCGGGTGCCCGCCTTACCTACGAGGTCAGCCCCAAGCTGACGCTCACCGGGCTGGTGCTCAATGGCTGGCAGAACATCCGCGAAACCAACCAGGGCAAGGCCCTAGGTACCCAGATTCAGTGGAAGCCAACCGATAAGCTGCTCATCAACAGCAGCACGTTCTATGGCAATGAGCAGCCGCAAGACTCGCTTAAACGCCGGCGCTACTTCCACGATTTTTACATCACCTACGCGGCCGCCGAGCGCCTCAACCTGGCCTTGGTCTTCGATGTGGGCAAGCAGCAGAGCGCTGGCCGCCACGGCTACGACACCTGGCACACGGGCTCAGCCTTCGTGAAATACAAGCTCAGCGACCAGTTTTCGACCACCCTGCGCGGCGAGTATTACAACGCCGACCGCGGCGTCATTATCAGCAGTATTTCGCCCGTCGCCACCGACGCCCGCTTCTTGGCCGGCGGCACTTCGCTCAACCTCGACTACCTGCCCACGGCCAATGTCGCCTTCCGCGTAGAGGGCCGCTACCTGCGGGCGCAGAATGCTATTTTCCAGCACGATACTGGCAACTCGCGCAACTACGGCAATATCACTACTAGCGTCGCGCTATCGTTTTAATTCGCCCTAATGCCGACCCCACCCCCTAGCCCCCTCCCCTTCGGGAGAGGGGGAACTAGTTCTAGTGATTTTTAAAGCCTAGAACTAGCATTAGTCCCCCCTCTCCCGGAGGGGAGGGGGCTAGGGGGTGGGGTCCACGCCCGCCGAGCCTGCTAAATCAATCCAATAACATGAACCCCACGCCCGAGCAAGACCAACGCGACCAGTCGGCCGAGCGCTTTTTGCGCTTGGTGCAGCAAAAGCGGCGCGGCACGCTCAAGGTGTACCTAGGGTTGGCGGCCGGGGTGGGCAAGACGTACCGCATGCTGCAAGAGGCCCACGACCTGCACACCCACGGCGTAGACGTACTGCTCGGCTACGTCGAAACCCACGGCCGGGCCGGCACCGTGGCACAGCTGCGCCAGGTGCCGCTGCTACCGCGCAAGCAAGTGTTTTACAAGGGACGGGCACTGGAAGAGATGGACCTCGACGCCATCGAGCAGCGCCGCCCGCAGGTGGTGGTGGTAGATGAGCTGGCCCACACCAACGTGCCCGGCTCGCGCCACCAAAAGCGTTGGCAAGACGTGGAAGAGCTGGTGCAGCGCGGCATTTCGGTGATAACCGCCGTGAACGTGCAGCACCTCGAAAGCCTGCACGACCAAGTGCTGAAAATAACCGGCACCGACGTTACCGAGCGTATTCCTGACCAGCTGCTGCGGCAAGCCGACGAGGTTGTAAACGTGGACCTGACGGTGGGCGAGCTGCGTGCCCGCCTCGAAGAAGGCAAAATCTACGAGGCGGCCAAGGTGCCCACGGCGCTCGCCAATTTCTTCCAGGCTGAAAACCTGCTGCAACTGCGGCGGCTGGCGGTGCGTGAGGTGGCCCAGCTCCTAGGTCGCCAAGTGGAGAACGAGGCGGGCGGGGCGCCCGTCATCCCGGTTCAGCGCCGCAACACCGACCGCCTGCTGGCTTGCATCAATTCTAATGAGCGGGCTGCTAAAGAGATAATTCGCAAAGCCTCGCGCCTCGCCGACCGTTTCGGGGCGGCCGTGTGGTACGTGCTCTATGTGCAAACTAACCGCGAAAGCGCCGACCGCATTGGGCTGGCGGCGCAGCGCCACCTCATCAACAACTTACAGCTGGCGACGCAGCTCGGCGCCGAGATTTTGCGCGTGAAGGATGATGACATCGTGCAAGCCATCAGGCGGGTGGCGCAGGAGAAGAATGCTACACTGCTCGTCTGCGGCATTACCGGTGAGAAGGGCCTCTGGCAGCAGCTTAGCCGCGGCGGCGTCACGCATGACCTGCTTAGCGCTGTTGCCCGCGATGGCAGCGACCTAGATGTGTATTTGGTAACGTATTGAAAGTATTGTCATTGCGAGGAGGAACGGCGAAGCAATCCTTCCTTCACGCCTAGCAAAAATTATTCTGATGTAAAAGGAAAGATTGCTTCGCCGTTCCTCCTCGCAATGACAAGTGCTACCTAAAGTCATGAATCTTAAAACCAAAATCACCCTAGGCTTCCTGGCGATGCTGGTGCTGCTGCTCGGCATCGGGGGCTACTCGTACTACTCGCTGCGGCAGCTCGACCGGGCCTCGCGCGGGGTGCTGCGGGCCAACCTCTACTCGATAGAGCTGGGCCAAAATATGCTGCGGGCGCTCGACCAACTGGGCCAGCCCACCGCCGATACGGCCGGCACGGCGCAGTTTGCCGCCGCCCTGCGTGAGGAGTCGCACAACGTGACCGAGTCTGGCGAGCAGCGCGTCGTGGATGAGTTGCAGCGTTACTTCCGGCTCCTAGGTAGGCCAGCGCAGCCTGATGTGGCCGCTACTACGCCCGTAGTGCTACGCCGCCTCACCAACCAAATGATAGAGTTGAACACCAAGGCTATAACCAGAAAGATAGAGCAAGCCAACCGCCGCGCCGACCGGGCCAACGACAACCAGCTCATCATCCTTACAGTGGCCGTGCTGCTGGCCCTGGCGCTGGTGGGCAGCGTGCCCGAGGCCGCGGTGCAGCCACTACGCAAGCTCACGGCCGCGCTCGACCACGCCACCGAGCGCAACTTTTCGGCCAGCATTCCGCGCGAAAGCCACGATGAGTTTGGGCTGGTGGTACTGGCGTTTAACCGCATGCTGAGCCAGCTGCGCGAATACCGCACCTCCACCGCGGCCGAGCTGATAACCGCCCGCAACCGCGCCGCCAGCATCGTGAATACCCTCGATGAGGGCCTGCTCCTGCTCGACGAAAACCGTCAGATTTTGCTGGCTAACCCCGTGATGTGCGAACTGCTGGGCTTGCCCGCCGACAAGCTGGTGGGCCGCCCGGCCTCCATCGTGCGCCTCGAAAACGACCTACTCCAAACCATGCTGCTGCCCCTCGACGCCCCCAACCGCGAGGCCGCCGTGGCGGCAGCGCCGCTGCTGCACATTGCCCAGCGCGGTGAAGAGGCCTTCTACCGCTTGGCGGTGCAAGACTTGGTTTCTTTCAACGAAGTGAGCGAGAAAACTGAGTTTGTGGGGCAAATGCTGACCCTGCGCAACGTGTCAGATTTTAAGAAGCTCGACCAAGTGAAGTCGAACTTCCTGGCCACTGTATCGCACGAACTGAAAACGCCGCTGAGCAGCATCAACCTCAATACCAAGCTGCTGCAAGACGAGCGCCTGCCCGCCGACGAGCGCCTGCGCGTGACGGGCCACATCCGGCAAGAAACGCAACGCTTGCAGCGTATGGTGTCTGAGCTGCTTGATGTTTCGCGGCTCGACCTAGGCACTGGTATTCAGCTCGACGTGCGGCCCACCAACCTGGCCGAAGTGCTAGGCTACGCCACGGCCACTGTGCAGCCCCAAGTCACCGATAAGCAGCTGCACCTCGACGTGCAGCTCAGCGCCGAGCTACCCGCCGTGCGCGCCGACGTAGAGAAGTCAACCTGGGTACTTATCAACCTCATGGCCAATGCTATTCGCTACTCGCCCCTAGGTGGCACCCTCACGGTGCGGGCCGTGCCCACGGGCGGAATGGTGCAAGTGAGCGTGCAAGACCGCGGCCCTGGCATTGCGGCCGAAAACCACGAGAAGATATTTCAGCGCTTTGCCCAGATACCCGACAAAACGGGCTACCGCGGCGGCTCGGGCCTAGGGCTAAGCATTGCCCGCGAGTTTATTACAGCCCAGGGCGGCCGGCTGTGGGTCGAGAGCGAACTGGGAAGTGGCAGCTGCTTCTTCTTCACGCTGCCCGTAGCCGAGGCCGCCTAGGTCTATTTGTCGAGTAGCTGAAGGGTTTTGCCATCCGGCGCACCCCCAAAAAACTTCGCCAACACCTGCTCAAAAATTCGGCTAGCCTCTGGTACTTGGGCAAATAGCGTCATCGACGACTTGAGCTTCACATCGTCGGGGCTGCCCATAACGCTGGTGGCATTGCTGCCCGGCAACTGTAATAGCGCTTCGCAGATGGCCACCAGCCGCGGGCCCAGCACCGTGTGCTGAAGGTAGGCTGTGGCTTCGGCCAGGTCCTTGATGCCGTAGAACCGAGACGTTTCGCTGAAGCCTAGGCCCTGCACCTGGGGAAAGATGTACCACATCCAGTGACTGCGCTTGCGGCCGGCTTTTACTTCGGCCAGCGCCTGGGCGTAGTCGGTGGCTTGGGCATCGAGGAAGCGTTGAAGGTTGGGTTGGGCGGGCATAATTAGCTTAAAAAAGCAATGCGTGAAAGTGGTTAAGACGCGGCATTGCCTAGGCGAGATAGTGCAGCAAACGCTGGCGTAGGGTATGCTCGTAAGCGTTACTAAATGTAAAAAGGCCTGTTGGGTCTACTACAATTTGACCCGCCGCGCGGCTATTCTCAAACCAGTCCTCAATGAAGTCTGGAGCATAGCCGTTTGTACTAAATTCTCCGTCTGCTAGGGCAATGATATCGGGGTACGCCTCCACAAAAGCAGCTTTGGAAACGACTGGATGCGCTTGGCTATACAAGAGAAATTGCGCATCATAGAGTAGCGTGGATAGCTCATCGGCATGCAAGGCAAAATACTGCTTTGCAGTGGTGAGCTTGTAGCAAATGTTGCGAATTATCTGTCCGTAGTCTGCTTCTGCTTGCTGGGCCACAAGCTCGGTCAGGAGCAGTGAAAATGCACCGTTCCTGATGCGTGCTAAGTCTTTCTGCAAGTCCTCGGCTGACGTATCATACACTTGTTCGTTGACCAAGCCTCGAACAAAGGATTCAAAATCCTTAGCTAAGAAGGTGATGGCGTAATCATCTTCTTGGTCTACGTGCACTACCGTGGGCTCGCCCTGAGTGCCGCAAGCCGAGTAGTCGAGCATAACCATGTCGTGGCCTGCCGAGGGGCAGTCACAAATGCAAATACCAATAGGTGGGTAGCCCCATTCATCTAACATAAACTGGCTGCCTAGCTCGCCGCAAAGCGAATAAGCTTTGGTGCGGCCAATACCAAAAATGCCAGTAATAGCGACGTGGTCATCAGCCCACGACGTGGGTTTGGCGGTGGGGAAGCAGGTATCAATTGGTGTGCCGCCGTTGTGCCCCTGCATCAATTCGATATAAGCAGCGGGAAGCTTATAGCCTAGCTCCTGCTCTACACTGGCAATGAGCTCTCTAGAAGGGGCCTCTTCCACGTATTGCTTCAGCGCGTAATCGCTGTCATCCCAAAAATTCGCTAAGTCAAAGCCCGCGAAAATTGCGTTAGCCATTGGTGTGAAAGGTATGGTTTTACCGCCCCACCACGGGCAGCACGGGCGTGCTTTCGTGCCCTTGGGCATCCACGCTCACTACGCCGAAAATGTAGTTGTCCTTGCTAATTCCTAGGTCGGCCGTGGTGCCCGAAACGGGGAAGCGCTGCTGCCACTGCGGGGCGCTCGTTTCGCGCACCAGCACCACGTAGCCGGCGGGGGCGGGGCCACCTTGCGGGGCCTGCCAGCGCAGCTCGGTGCGGTTGGTAAGCTTGGCGGTGAGCACTTCCACTTTTTGCGGGGCGGCGGGCGCCAGGGCTAGGCTGGCCAGCGTGGCGAGGTTGACCTGGGCAGTGCGGCGTAGGTAGCGGTAATCTACAAACTCGGGCAGGTCGCCGTACACGATGCCGTTTTCGGTGCGTAGGTCCTGGTGCTGGTGGTTGAAGTTCTCGTTAGTTTCAGTGAAGCGCACGGCTGCGTAGCCCTGCTGGTTGAAGGGCGTGTGGTCGCCGCCGCGCAAGAAGCGGTCGGGACGGTATTCGAGCAGCACCGCGTAGCCATTGGCGCCCACGTAGCGCTGGGCGGCAGTTTGGGCGTAGCGGGCGAGCTGGCGGCTGGGCGCGTCATTCTCGGAGCTGAGCTGGCGACGCACGCGGGCTTGCTCGGGCGTTTCGTTAGCTGGCACGCCCTCGCTAAACACGCGCAAGTGCAAGGTGTCCGTGATTTCGGGGTCGTAGCCTTTCGAGTTGCCCACGATGTCGTTGTTGAGCACGCCCACCACATTCCAGCCTTCACGCTTGGCGCGCTGGGCCAGGTGGGCGGCACCTAGGAGGCCTTGCTCTTCGCCCTGTACGGCCACCAGCTTAATGGTGCACGGAAATTTCTGGCCGGCCAGCACGCGGGCTACTTCCATTACAGCGGCCACACCGCTGGCGTCGTCGTTGGCGCCGGGCGCGTCGGCGGTGCGGTTCATTACGTCGGTCACCCGCGAGTCGAGGTGGCCGCTCATGATGAATACGCGCTTGTCGGTGGGGTCGGTGCCGGGGATGGTAGCCAGCACGTTGGCCATCGGCGTGAGCTTATCGACGCGCTTGCCGTCGGGCTTCATCAGAAAGGTGTCCATCTCAACGGTCATGCGCCCGCCACCGGCCTTGCTGTATTTCTTAAACTCGTTGAACACCCACAGGCGCGCCGCCCCGATGCCGCGCTTCTTGTCTTGCGTGTCGCTCAGGGTGTGGCGGGTGCCGAAGCTCACCATTTTGCGCACGTCGGCCTCTAGGTTCTTGGCCGAAACCTCATTCACTAAGCGCTGAATAATAGGGTCGGCGGCCGGCTGTGGTGCCGAGGGCTGGGCCAGTGCAAAACCGGGCGTGCCGAGCACGAGCAAGTGTAAAAGTTTGGTGCGAAGCATAAGTAAAGTCAATGGTATTGATAAAATGAATCTTTAGGACTTGGCCGTGAAATGACGCCACACCACGCGACTCACGGCTGCGATAAGGCTTTCGCCCGCCGCTTCGGAGGCAGTGGCGTTGGTGACAAATACCACCACGGCCACGTGCTGCCCGTTGGGCAGCGTGAGCAAGCCCGCATCATTAGTAGCCGCGGTCAGGCCGGCGGTGTTAGTGCCTGAGGTGCCAGTTTTGTGTGCCACCTCGGTACCAGCCGGCACGCCGGCGCGCAGCCGCTTGAGGCCGGAAGGACTGGTGGCAAGCATCTGCCACAGTACAGCGCGGCTGGCCGGAGCCAAGTAGCGGCCGCGGCTGAAATTTGCGAACAGCTGGCACATGGCGGCTGGGGTAGCCCAATTGGTGTACTGCACATCCTCGCGCCGATGCATCTCCTCTTCTGTGGCGGCAATGTGCACATCGGCTACGCTTAGGCTGCGCACGTAGGCCTGCACCGCCGCTGGGCCGCCAAGCAGCCGAAAAAGAATATCACAGCCGTTGTTATCGCTCTCAGACACGGTGTAGCGCAGCACCTCGCGCAACGGCACGCGCACGTTGCCGGCTGGGTAGCGCTCGCGCAGCGGGCTCCAGGTATTGGGCAGCAGGTCGGCGGGCTGCAGCAGTAGCTCTTGGTCGAGCTGCAAGCGACCCAGCTCTACTTGGTGCAGCACCGCTAGTGCCAGCGGAAACTTATACACGCTTTGCATGGGCAGGTGCGCCTGTCCGTTCACTTGCGCGCTGGCGCCGGTTTCTACTTCCTGTACTGCCACGCCCACGGTGCCCGCAAACCCGGCCACGGCGCGCGCTACCTCGGCTTGCAGCGCCGCGCTACGTGCTAGCTGACTGGTCGGGCTAGCCTCTACCTGCGCATGCCGTGCGGTCGCGCATGGCCCCATCAGCTTGGCAGAGTGGATTGGGTTGGCGAAGGCTAACAGGCCAGCAGAGAAGAACAGAAATTTCATACGCAATCGCAAGAAACGACAAACGCCGCTAGCAGCGAAGCTCAGCGGCGTTGGAAAAAGGCATCAGCTAGGCCGGCAGAGTTGCGTGACGGTAGCAAGTGCCTGTTGGCAAGAGAAAAAGGCGGCCCTAGGTATGCTTGGTCAAACGCCAAACTGCCGCAGGTGATGGTCGAGATGTTTCCAAGTGATTTCCCCAAACTCCTGCGCCGACAGCTGCCCAAACAGCGGGTGGTTGACGCCGCTGGGGCTATAGCTCGACGGCGCCAATAAGCGAAGGAGCGTGGCATGGTCGGTGGCAAAACTCACGGGCGGCGTCATGCCACGGCGGGCATCTAGCTCACGCAGGGTCTTCATGCCTGGCTTAAACTCTTTGAGCTGCGTCACAAACCGCTTCTTTAGCAGGGGCTTCAGAAAGCCCGGCACCCACAGCGAGGTCACGCGCTTCTCGCCGCGGCTCACGCGCAGCTGGTCGGCGCAGTGCACCAGCATCTGGCCCGCCGTCATGGTGCCCCAGCGGGGTCGGGCGTCGGGCATCAGCAGAAAGAGGCGGCTGATAAGGACTTTATTGTCGCGAGGGTCTAAGAAGTTGGCGGCCATAAGCAAAGGCAAGTGCGCATGAGTAGCACTGCTTTTGCGAATGTATCGTGATTTTACCTTGGCCAATTACATTAATAGCAAACGCCGCTAGCCTTAACTGGCTAGCGGCGTTTGGTAGAAGTAGGACGGAGGTTAGTCCGCCCATCTTTTGGCTTAGTACTCATGGACTAAAAGTCCCCGCTACACTAGCCCATGGTGTGGTACACGGCCTGCACGTCCTCGTCTTCTTCGAGCTTGTCGATAAGCTTTTCAACCTCCTCGGCCTGTTCGTCATTCAGCGATACCGTGGTGTTTGGCACGCGCTGCAGGGTAGCGCTCAGTACGTTCACGCCTTTGGCACCTAGGGCCTGCTGCATCTGGCCAAAGTCGGTGAAGGCGGTTTCAACCACGATGTACTGGTGCTCGGCGCCATGCTCGTCTTCCTCGGTGGTTTCGTACACATCCTCGGCGCCCGAGTCGATGAGTTCCAGCTCTAGCTCGTCGCGGTCCAGCCCTTCGGCGGCCAGCTTAAATACACCCTTGCGGGTGAAGGTGTAGTCGGAGCTGCCGGCGGTACCTAGGGCGCCGTTGTTGCGGTTGAAGTACAGGCGCACGTTGCTCACGGTGCGGGTGGGGTTGTCGGTGGCCGTTTCGACCACGATGGCTACGCCGTGGGGGCCATAGCCTTCATACACCACCTCCTGGTAGTCTTTCTCGTCTTTGCCGGTGGCGCGCTTAATGGCAGCTTCTACGCGGTCCTTGGGCATGTTCACGCCCTTGGCGTTTTGCATAGCCGTGCGCAGGCGGGCGTTGGTATCGGCATTGGGGCCGCCTTCTTTCACGGCCATCACGATTTCCTTGCCGATGCGGGTAAAGTCTTTCGACATCCGGTCCCACCGCTTCATCTTGCGGCCTTTCCGAAATTCAAATGCGCGTCCCATTTTTTCAAGTCAGTTATCAGTTAACAAATAGCAGCGCGGGCGGCGGGGTGGGAGAGGCGGCCCGAATGCGGATGCAAAGGTAGGCCGCAACGGCACGCCTCGCTAGTCTGGGGCTAACGGGCTGCCCTAGGGGCCGCCACCAGCTCATACACGCCCTTATTGCCCACCGGGTAGCCGGCAATGCTAATGGTGAGGCGCCGCGTGCCAGGCTCGTATCGGAAGGTGCCGCGCTGTACGTCTGGGCCTTTTAAGTCGCTGAATTTAAAATAAATGCTGTCGCCCTTAGTGGTGAAGCGGCCGTGCTGCGTGAAATAGCGTGGGCCGCTGCTGCCCAGCAGCAAGCTTAGGCGCTTGTCGTAGGTGCCATCGGCACGCAGGGCCAGCGTGCCGCCCACGCCCTGCACCACGGTGGGCGGCTCGCCAGTGGTGTGGTCGTACACGGTGTAGGCCGTGTAGCTATAGGTGGTGTAAAAGGCAAGGGGCAGCTTGGGCCCCGGCGGCACCAGCAAGGTTAGCGCCAGCAATCGACTAGTCATACAGTCCTGGAAAAAAGAAGCACGCCGCCGCCCGCATCACAAAAATGGGGCAGCGGCGTGCCTAGGGCAAAAAGTTAGCCGAAGACTACTTAGCAGCGTAGGTCCGGGCGCGGCGCTTTTTGCGGCGGCCACCCACCAGTAGCCAGCCGGCGCCGGCCAGCAGCAAGCCAATGCCCACAGCGGCAGCTTGCTTGGGTAGCTTATCCTCGGCGGGCGGGGGCAGGTGCTCGACGCCGCTGGCGTCGACGCGGGCGGGCTCGTGTAGGTAGCGGCCCTGGGCGGGCAGGGGGTAGTTGTTGGCTAGGTGCTGCAAGTCTACCAGCGCTTGCAGACCATTGAGCACGGGGCCGTGGCCGCAGCCAATGTTACGCGGCTCCAGGGCCGCCAGCTTCTGCACCGACTCGCGGCACTGCTGCCAGTCGTAGTTGAAGGGCGCCCCGGCCACGCTGATTTTAGGAATACCCAGCAGCACGCTCGGTACCGATTCGTGGTCGGTGGTGGCAAAGGCATCGGCGCCGATGAGCGTGTGGTCGGCCTCGCGGAAGAGGGCTATCTGCCCCGGCGCGTGGCCAGGCACGTGCACCCAGCGCCAATTGGCCAGGAAAGGCGCCGTTTCGTCGTCGGTGTTCAGAGGTTCTACCACGTCAGTGAGGTCGGGTAGGTCATTCGGGAAGAACCGGCTCATAAAGGCCAACGAGCCGCCCACGGTGGGGTCGCGGGGCGGATACTTGGCCTTACTGGTTACGTAGGGCAGCTCTAGCGGGTGCACGATAACGGGCACCTGCCAGGCCGCCGCCAACTCTTTGGCCGAGCCTAGGTGGTCGAGGTGGCCGTGGGTAAGCAGGATGGCCTGCGGCTTGGCGCCGGGGCCAAACAGCTCGGTGGCCGCCGCTTGAATCTCTTTTTCCGAGCCCGGCAGGCCCGTATCAATGAGTACCCATTCGTTGTCGTTGCCGGCCTCGACAAAGTACACGTTCACAAAGCGCTTGATGCGGAGCTGGTGCACGCCTGCGGCTAACTGGTCCATAAGAAGAAGTGGAATAAGTGAGGTAGTGAGGAGGTAAGCATACGGCATAGCCTCGTGCGAGGGTACGTGTCGCCCTTGCCTGGCCACGCCTTGCATTACCTGCTCACTTCCGGGACTGCTTTGCCTACTTCTTAGGTTCGTGCACGTCGCCTTGCGGCGTGAAATTGGTGCCCGAATCGGGCTTGGGCGGATTGCTGGCGTTCACATCGCGCACGTGGCCGTTTTCGGGAGTAGGGGTGCGGCCAGCGGTGCTGCTGCCGCCCGGCGCCTGCACCGGCTCGGCTGCTACGGGCGTAGCCTCCGCGCTACCTAGGAGGTTTTTGAGGCTGGTAACCCCCTTCTTAAAAAGCCGGCCTTTGTTGGTAGCCAGAAAAAATATGCCGGTGCCCAGGGTTACAGCGGCGAGGCCGTACCAGGCGGGTTTGGTGCCTTTCGTGTTCATAATCAGAAGCAAGTAAAATGAATGGCTAGCAGCGCTGAGCTGCTAGCCGCGCGGTATACGGCCCCTAGGGGCAGGGTGGAGGCCCAAATGCGGCCCCAGAGCTACTTTTTTAAAGCCCCACCACTGGGCGGCCGAGGTTACTTCACGGGCTGGCTGCTCACTTGGCCGGTCTGTTTGTCTACCTCAAAGCGGGCGCGGTTAGGCATGCGATTGGCCCAGTCGGTGCGGGGCACCAGCACTTGCCAAGTGGCCTCGTTATCGTTCACGCGGGCCGAGTCGGGCACGTACAAGGCGGCGTTGGGGAGTGTCTGAATGTGGCGCGCCACGGCCGCACGGGCGCTGGCTTCGTCGGGAGCGGGCGTGGCAGCAGCGGTAGGCGCGGCTTCGGCCGAAGGGGCAGTGCTGGTGGTAGTAGGCGTGGGCTGGCAGCTGGCCAGCACCCCGGCACCTAGGGCGAGCAGGGAAAAAAGCTTGGTCGTCGTCATGCCGCAAAGCTATTAGTCGCGGCGGCTGCTCGGCGGTAGCTAGCCAACTGCCGTACTTATTTGTTACACACCCAAAACCAACTACGCTAGCATGACACCCACCCCTGCTCCCCCCGTGCTGAGCACCGAACACTTTGCGGCAGCCTACACCTACGCCGCCTACCGCCAGCTCCTCGACGACCTACTGGCCGAAGGCAAAACCACTGGCCCCCAGCAAACTACCGAGCTCGTGGAGTATACCGCCCTCAATGTGCAGCGCATGCACCGCCTCGACAAAACGGTGAAGGTGCAGCCCGCCCTAGCTGCCGCGGCGGCAGGGCTGCAAGGCCAGTATATCTGGCTCATCATTACCGAAGGCTGGTGCGGCGATGCGGCCCAAATCGTGCCCGTGCTAGAGGCCGTGGCCGCCGCCAGCCAGGGCCACCTCACCACGCGCTACGTGCTGCGCGATGAGCACCCCGCCCTCATGGACCAGTACCTCACGGGCACCAGCCGCGCCATTCCCAAGCTGGTAGTGCTGGATGCCAATACGCTCGCCGAAATCACGCACTGGGGCCCGCGCCCGGTACCCGCCCGCGAGCTGGTGCAGCGCCTCAAGGCCGAGGGCATGCCCCACGACGACTTTATTCGGGAGCTGCACACCTGGTACGCTCACGACCGCACCCAGGCTACCCAAAACGAGATGCTGGCGCTAGTGCAGGGCCTAAGCTAGCGCCCTAGGCCACTGATTTGGTCAGCTCCAGCAGCGTAAGTGGCTGCCGTGGCTGGCCAAACGCCGTGGTGTCCGGAAAAGGTTCGTGCTGGCCGGTGCGCACGTAGCCGTGGCGCTCGTACCAGGCCAGCAGCTCGGGCCGGGCCGACAGCACGGTTATTTTGATGGTAGTGCAGCCTTGCTGGCGGGCATAAGCCTCGGCGTGGGCCAGCAGCTGCCGGCCCACGCCCTGCGCCTGGGCCGCGGGCGCCACGGCCAGCGTGCCTAGGTAGAGCCGGGGGGCTTTCGGCTCTAGGTACACGCACCCCAGCAGCTGGTCGGCCTGCACGCACTTGAGCAGCGCTGCTTGGTTGATGCCCATCGTTGCTACCATGTCTCGCACGTGGATTTCGCTGATGCGAGGTCCTTCGAGCAAATGCATTTCGGTAGTCCACGCCTGGGGCGAGGCCGGCCCGCGGTATGCTTGGTTGATGAGCGCCGTGAGCGCTGGCGCATCGGCTAGCGTAGCAGGCAGGATGGTGGGGGCTGGTTGCACGCCACAAAAATACGGACCTAGGGGCCCGGGGCGCCAACCCAGGCGGCGGGCTCGCGTTGTAACCCCTTTCCGGCGGCGCGGGCCGGCTCACTCTACTTAGCAACTGTATGAACCTCAGCAATAACACTGTGCTGCTTACTGGCGGTGCCTCTGGCATCGGCCTAGCTCTGGCCCAGCGCCTGCGCCAGGCGGGCAGCGAAGTCATCATCTGTGGCCGCCGCGCCAGCAAGCTGCGCGAAGCCCAGCAGCAGGTGCCGGGCCTGCACATCTACGAAACCGACCTTGCCGAGCCTATCGAGCGGGCCGCGCTGGCCCGGCGCGTAGTGGCCGACTTCCCGGCCCTCAACGTGCTCATCAACAATGCTGGTATCCAGAACCGCTTTCAGGTGGCGGACCTAGGCCCCGACCTGGCCGCCTGGGAAACACAGCGCCAGGAAATCGCCATCAACTTCGAAGCGCCTATTCACCTGAGCGCCCTGCTGCTGCCACACTTGCGCCAGCAAGCCAATGCTGCTATCATCAATGTGTCGTCGGGCCTGGCGTTTGCGCCAATGGCGGCGGCACCCATCTATAGCGCAACCAAGGCGGCGGTGCACTCCTTTACCATGTCCTTGCGCCAGCAACTGGCCGACACCGGCGTGCAAGTGCTCGAGATAGTGCCGCCCGGCGTCAACACCGACCTCGGCGGGCCGGGCCTGCACACCTGGGCCGTGCCCGTCGATGAATTTGCCGACAGCATCGTGGCGCGCCTGGCCGCCGGTGAACAAGAGGTTGGCTACGGCACCTCCGAGAGCATTCGCCTAGGTTCTCGCGCCGACATCGACGCGCGGTTTAAGCAAATGAACGCCCCTAAGTAGTAGAAGTTAGTGATAAGTAACTAACAGCTAGTAGAATGTTGATAATCGGCTAGCTGTTAATTACTAAATCGAATCGTATTTATGCTTTCTCGCCCACTGTCCAGCCCTTGCGCGGGGTCGGCGTTTCGTCGGGGCCGGTGATGAAGCGGTCGGTAAGCAAGCCAGTCGTGAAGGCATAAATGCCTTTGTGCACGAGGTCAATAGCCTGCTCGTCGCGCGGCCACGTCCACGGTAGGGCGCCTACCCCCGTAGCATTTTCTAGGGTTTGGTCGTTGAGGAGCCGCAGGTTCAAGAACAAGAACGAGCCCACCGGGCCGCGGATGCCGCGCTCGGCCATGAGGGCACGCACGGCGCCCAGCACAATACCTTGTCCCCAGTGCATGGTCCAGTTCAGACCTAGGCGCTCCTCGTCGGGCTTGTGCGGCAGTTGGAGCAGCCGCTCTAGGGTATGAGCGGGCACGTAGGAGTTGGGGCGCTTGGTGAAAAGCTGCTCTAGCTTCTCGGCCAGCGTCATGGCGGCTACCCCGGCCGCGCCGGCCACTAGCCCATAAAGTACTGTCTTGCCTGTCATGGTATGTCTTTCGCTCGGGCCACGCCGCAAAGGCGGCCGAACTGCTTGTGGCTTCTTGAGTAGATGGTGGCTTGGGCAGCGACTAGCCCTAGGGTAGGCGCTGCCGACGTGTCTCTACGACAGCGCCCCGCCGCAGTTGGAGGCTTGGAATAAGCTCAACTATCTGATTATCTCCTTCATAGAGCCTAGTAAAATGTTGAAGGGAAAGCTCCTGGGCCCGAAACATCAACTAGAAATCAACCAGAATAAAAAGGAAGAATAACAAGGTGGGCGCGCCTTCCTTGCTTGCATAGGGTAGAAGCAAAGCCTCGCAAGTAGCGGTCGGCGTGCGCCCCGCGCCCAACAAATGCTGCAAAACGCGCCTTTTTATACCACTATATTTTCGGCAAGGCTATCATAACGAAACCGATAGGTGAGGCAAAAAAACTAGCGTGTAGCTTGCGAGCCCAATAGTTATTTCCCCCCAAATGCTCCACCATTTCTCTCTTCGCCGGCCCGCGCTCGTGCTGGCGGCGCCCCTGCTCTTAGCAGCTTGCCAGAGCCAGCCCACCCAGCAAACCGACGCTGCTACCACTGCCCCCGAGGCCAAAGCCGACTCTACCAGCGGCAAGCCCAAGTTTCTCAGCAAGCCGCTGGTGAGCGACATCTACACCGCCGACCCCTCGGCGCACGTTTTCAACGGCAAAATCTACATCTATCCCTCGCACGATATCGAGACGGGGATGCCGGAAAATGACAAGGGCGACCACTTCGCCATGCGCGACTACCACATCCTGTCGATGGACAGCATTGGCGGCAAAGTCACCGACCACGGCGTGGCCCTTGATACCAAAGACATTCCGTGGGCCGGCCGCCAGCTATGGGCGCCCGACGCGGCCTTCAAAAGCGGCACCTACTACCTCTACTTCCCAGTTAAGGACAAGCAGGACGTATTCCGCATTGGGGTAGCCACTAGCTCGTCACCCACCGGGCCGTTCAAGGCGGAGCCTAAGCCTATTGTGGGCAGCTTCAGCATTGACCCGGCCGTGTTTACCGACACCGATGGCAAGGCCTATATGTACTTTGGCGGCCTGTGGGGCGGCCAGCTGCAGCGCTGGGCCACTGGTAAATACAATGCGAATGCCGCTGAGAAGAAGCCCGATGGCGACGAGCCTGCCATTGGAGCCCGCGTGGCCCAGCTCACGCCCGACATGAAGCAGTTTGCCGGCCCGGTAAAAGAGGTCGTCATTCTCGATTCCCTAGGTAAGCCGCTCAAGGCTAAGGACAACACCCACCGCTTTTTCGAGGGCGCCTGGATGCACAAGTACCAGGGCAAGTATTATTTCTCGTATTCGACTGGCGATACCCACCTGCTAGCCTATGCTGTGGGCACCTCGCCTGCCGGGCCCTTCACTTACAAAGGCGTCATTATGAAGCCCGTGCAGGGCTGGACCACGCACCACTCCATCGTTGAGTTCAAGGGCAAGTGGTACATTTTCTACCACGACACCGAGCTCAGCAACAAGACTTGGCTGCGCAACGTGAAGGTGACCGAGCTCAAGCGCAACCCCGATGGCAGCATCGTGACTATCACGCCCTAGGTCCCCTTTAACGTTTAAAAAAGCCATTAAGCCGGCGGTCTGGCCTTCTAGCTGAAGGACGAGGCCGCCGGTTTTTGGTGCGCCATTGAGTAAGCTGCCATTGCGGTAATACACTAGCTTTGCTACCCCGTTATCCCTCTTACACTATCAGTTACTCAATGCAAGTCCAGCAGCTAATCTACCAAAGCTCACCCACTGCTACTCTTACCTCCACGCAGTTGCAGCAGCTACTGCCCACCTGGCGCGCCAACAACCAGGCGGCCACCATTAGCGGCCTGCTGCTCTACGGCGACGAGGGCATAATGCAGGTGCTGGAGGGCCCCGCCGAGCACGTGCACCAAACCTACGCGCGCATCTTGCGCGACCGCCGCCACTACAACATCTACACGGTGGCCGATGGCCTAGTGCCTACCCGCGCCTTTACCGAGTGGAGCATGGGGTTTGTGCACCTAGGAGCGCCCGACCTCGACCAACTGGCCGGCTACGTAAGCCTGGCCCGGCCCAATCAGCTGCTGCCCACCCAGGCCGAAGAGTGGCCCGAGCTGCTGGCGCTGCTGCAAGAGTTTGTGGCCCGCGAGCAATACCCAGCTGCTGGCTAAATAACTAGTACAGCCCCACAAAAAAGTCGGGGGCGGCAGTAGCTATCTACTGTCGCCCCCGACTTTTTTGTGGGGCTGTAAAAGCGGCTTATAGATTAAGCCTCATCAAGCTTCAGCACCTTGGCCGAGTGTGCCCGAATGGAAGCGCACAGGCTACGGCTCTCGGCCAGCGGCTGCCCAAACGAGGGCACCAGCCGGTGAAATACGGCTTGCCACGCCTCGGTAGCTGCCTGCTCGGGGAAGCAGCGCTGCACCAAGTCGAGCATGATGCTCACGGCGGTGCTGGCGCCCGGCGAGGCACCTAGGAGGGCGGCAATGGAACCATCGGCCGCGGTAACTACTTCGGTGCCGAACTCTAGCACGCCACCTTTTTTCTTGTCCTTCTTGATAACCTGCACGCGCTGGCCGGCTACTTCGAGCTGCCAGTCCTGGGGCTTGGCGCCGGGGTAGTACTCGCGCAAAGCCGCGATGCGCTGCTCTGGGGTTTGGAGTACTTGCCCGATGAGGTACTTGGTGAGCGGAATATTGCGTGCGCCAGCGTAGAGCAGCGGCCGAATATTGCCAAGCTCGATGGAGCGGAACAAGTCGGAGTACGAACCCTGCTTCAAGAACTTGGTGCTGAAACCGGCATAAGGGCCGAATAGTAGCTCCTTGCGTCCATTTATCTGGCGCGTATCGAGGTGAGGCACCGACATGGGTGGCGAGCCCACAGCAGCCTTGCCGTATACCTTGGCCTCGTGGTGGGCTATCACCTCGGGGTTGAGGCACTTGAGCCACTGCCCGCTCACGGGGAAACCACCGAAGCCATTGGCCTCTGGAATATCCGATTTTTCGAGCAAATGCAACGTGCCCCCGCCGGCCCCGATAAACACGAAGCGCGTGCGCACCTTGCGGCTATTGCCCGAGGCCAAGTCCTTGATTTTAACCTGCCACGAGCCGCCTTCTTTGCGGCTCAAGTCTTTAATCTCTTGCCCTAGCTCGAACGTGACGCCCGACTGCTTACGTAGGTGGTCAAACAAGCTGCGGGTGAGCGCGCCAAAGTTGACGTCGGTGCCAATGTCCATGCGGGTGGCGGCCACCGGCTGGTTGGGGTCGCGCCCATCCATCACCAGCGGTATCCACTCTTCTATCAGGGCTGGGTCGGTCGAAAACTCCATGCCCTTAAATAGCGGCGAGGCAATGAGCGCCTCGTAACGCTTACGTAGGTACTCCACATTAGCCTCGCCCCACACAAAGCTCATGTGCGGAATGGTGCGAATAAAATTCTCGGGCTCGGGCAGGCTGCCTTCCTGCACCAAGCTGGCCCAGAACTGCTTGCTCAGCTCAAACTGCTCGGCAATCTTATCAGCTTTCGAAATTTCGACTGAGCCATCGGGCATTTGCGGCGTGTAGTTGAGCTCGCAAAAAGCCGAGTGGCCGGTGCCGGCGTTGTTCCAGGCATCTGAGCTTTCGGCGGCTACCGCATCGAGGCGCTCGTAGATGGCAATGGTTAGCTTAGGGTCTAATTCTTTGAGCAATACGCCGAGGGTAGCGCTCATTATGCCCGCCCCAATGAGCACCACATCGGTGTCGAGAGGCTTAGAAGTAGTGATAGGAGAAGTAAGATTCACGGGTAAATTAACCAGTAGGGCGAAGTCTTCCCTACGCAAAAGCGGCCGAAAGGTACAAAAGCCCTTAACCTAAATTTGATGAACTCAGTGCCCGCATTTGTCAATACTTCTGCAAACGAATGCGGAAGCACGACAGTTAAATGGCCGCGCTAGTAAGCTTGACACCAGTGTTTTACTGTTGGGCTTTGCTATCTGGCGCACCAAAGCTAAACTGTTGCAATAGCTCCCACGGTCCGCCACGGTAGGCCCACAGCGCTAGGCCTGTACCTAGGGCCTCGAATGGCTGAAAACCAGCCGCTAGCTCTTCGTGCAGGCGGCGCGCCACGGCAGGGTCTACCTTGTTTTGCACCGTGATGTGGGGGCGCAGCCCCTGCTGGTCTTGGGGCGTCAGCCAGGCCTGCCACTGCCGCTGCAAGCGCTTGTGCAGGGCCGGTAAAGTCGGGTTATCGAGGGTGTACATTACCCCACGACCCATGAATTTTACGCCCGTGGCTTGTAGCGGTAGCGGCGCGGGCTGCGCGGCCGCCACGGCCTCTAGGTCAGCCACAATGGTCGCCTGCTCGTCGCCCGGCAAAGCATGGAAAAGCGTGAGGTGAGCGCTGAGATAATTGATTTTAGGGGGAAAGTAGAGGCGGCGCTGCTCGTCAAAGAAAGCCTGGCTGGCCTCATCGAGCGTGAGCGTAAGAATGAGCGGGGCGGTAGTCATAGCCTAGGCATACGTAAGCGCGACTTATTCCGCTCGCTCCAGCGCCCCTAGGTCGAGGCTGCAAATGGCTTGCTGGTGGCGCGTGATTTTGGCGGCGTCCCAGTGCCACCAGGCCACGGCTTGCAGGCGGGCCACGGTAGCCTCATCGAAGCGCATGCGCACGATGGTGGCGGGGTTGCCGGCCACGATGGCATAGGGCGGCACGTCGCGCGTCACCACGGCTCGCGTGGCCACGATGGCGCCGTTGCCCACACGCACGCCAGGCATCAGCAGCGCGTCGTGGCCCAGCCACACGTCATTTTCTACTACCAAGTCGCCTTTGCTGGGAAAGGTGCTGGGGTCGAAGGCCGTCTCCCAGCCCTGCCCAAATACTGGGAACGGGTAGGTCGTGAATAAGTCGGTGCGGTGGTTGCCGCCGTTCATCACAAATTTCACCCCCGAGGCAATCTGGCAGAACCGCCCAATTCGCAGGCGGTCGCCCACAAACGGAAAGTGGTAGAGCACGTTGCGCTCAAAATTACGCACATCTTCAAAGTCGTCGTAGTAGGTGTAGTCGCCCACTTCGATGAGCGGATTGGTGATAATATTCTTCAAAAAAACCAGCCGCTCGTGGCCGCCAACGGGGTGCAGTAGCTCGGGCGCGGGACCGGTAGGAGTGAGGGAGTTGAGCATCGGAAAAAGAAGTATTATGAGTGATAAATACTTGTTAGTCAAGCCTAATAATTAGGGCCAAAACTAGCCGAAAACGACCTATTTGGGCGCGGTAGGCGTTTACTAAGCTATGCAGACCGACCTCTTTTTGCCCGTCCTCAATGCTCCCGCCCCCGCTGCCTTGCCGCCGCTCGACCTAGGCACGGCGCCCCGCACGCACGGCGCCAAGCTGTGGCTGCCCAAGCGTGTGCTCTTCACCCCCGATGCTTTACAGGAGGAGTACGGCCAGCAAATATTGGCCCGCGCCACCGCGCTCGACCTCGACATTGAGCTGCTGAAAAGCAACCGCCTCACCGGCCTGCGCGGCGATGATGAGCGCGCCACCTACCGCACTGCCAAAACCACGCTGGCCGTGGTGAACGCGCCCGCCGGGGCGCTGCGCCTGCAACCTACGCCCCCGTCGGCCGACTTCCAGCTTAACCTGGCCGAGGGCTGCCCTGCCCACTGCCAGTACTGCTACCTGGCCGGTAGCCTCAGCGGCCCGCCCGTGGTGCGCGCCTTTGCCAACCTGCCCAAGCTGCTAGCTAATACCCAGGTGTACGAGCGCGCCGACCGTCCCGTGAGCTTCGAGGCCAGCTGCTACACCGATGTGCTGGGTATCGAGCACCTCACCGGCGCCCTAGGGGAGTCCGTGCGCTACTTCGCCGGCCGCGAGGGCAGCCGGTTGCGCTTCGTGAGCAAGTACGACCATATCGACAGCCTGCTAGGCTTGCCGCACAATGGCCACACCCGCGCCCGCGCCTCGCTCAATGCCGAGCCGTTGGCCCGGCAGCTGGAGGGCGGCACCGCCAGCATCGAGGCGCGTATGCAGGCCCTGCGCCGACTGGCGCTGCCGGTGGCTCAGGGTGGGGGCGGCTACCCCGTGGGTATACTCATGGCGCCCATCATGCCCTTGCCCGACTGGCAGCAGCACTACGGCGAGCTGCTCGACCGCGTGCAGGCAGCCTTCGACTTTGACTGCGACCTCACCGTGGAGTTTGTGACGCACCGCTTCACGCCCGGCTCTAAGGAAGTGCTGCTCGGCTGGTACCCCAATACCACGCTCGACCTCAGCGAGGAAAGCCGCGCCGTGAAGCGCAATAAGTTTGGTGGCCTCAAGTACGTTTACGACGTGCCTACTATGAAGGAATTGAAAGCGTGGTTCTATGCCGAGTGGCAGCGGCGCTTTCCGCACGCTCCCATCCAGTACTGGACCTAGGGCACGGGCGCGTTGCAACTTGTTGCCAAAAAAGTGTACTTTGCAGTATGGTGCAAAGGTTGCGCCGCCGTCATTAGCGCCCCGTTGCTATGAAAAGCCTGCTTTATCTGCTTGGGCTGCTGGCGTTCAGTAGCAGTTGCGAAGCGCAGCGGCCGGCTCCCTATTCGGCGCCGGCCTATAAGGCCACGCTGCAGCAGCTTACGCAGCGCCGCACTGCGCTAGCCACGCGCTATACCAAGGCGACTACCCCAGCCGCCCAAGCCGCCTGCCTGGTTGAAGCCCGCAAGCTTTGGCTCAACGCCTTGGACAAAACCGTCTTTCCGGCTTGGGAGAGCACGCCTTGGAGCTTCTACGGCCAAACCTGGGCACCTAGGCAGGGCAGTGTAGCCTGCGGCTACTTCGTCACGACGGCCCTTTTCGATACTGGCCTGCGGTTGCAGCGTTCGCTGCTGGCCCGGCAGGGTTCCGAGCGGCTTATTAAAAATCTAGTGGCGGAGAAGAATATCAGCCGCTACCGCAAAATAAGCCAGGCCAATTTTGTGCAGCAGGTGCGCGCCCTCGGGCCGGGCCTCTACCTGGTGGGGCTCGATTTTCACGTGGCCTTTCTGCGCGTGAGTGAGGGCGGCGCTGTGCAAATGGTACACGCCTCCTGGATACGGCCCAAGCCGCGCGTAGTGCGCGAAGCTGCTGACTCTAGCCCCGCGCTCGCCTCTAAATACCGCGTAGTCGGCAAGCTCTCGGCCGATGATGCCTTGCTGAAGGCGTGGCTGCTTAGCCAGCCCCTAGCTGTGCACAACCTCTCCGTAAAATAGCCGCGGCTACCTAGCAGCCGCAGCGGTAGTCCGGCGCATTGGCGTAGGCCGGGGCCGGCGTGTCATCGAGGCGCAAGATGCGGTCGAGCCGCACTTCCTCGCCTGATGCCAACACGGCGTATTCGGCATGGTCGCGCGTCACGAAAGTGCGCAGGGTAGTCGGACCCTGGCATAGCTCGTGCAAGTCGTTGAAATACTGTAAATACACTTGCTGCTTGCGGGTGGCGGCGGCTTCGAGCACGTCGTAGAAGTCGCAGGCTACGGGTTTATAATCGGTTAGCATACCTAGGGTTAATAAGTTGGTAGTAGTTTACGCACTCCATCAGCCGCGCGTTAAGCAGTAAGCTATATGACCATCGCCGAGTTTTGGCGCAGCCAGCAATTCAGCTATCTCGCCACTTATTCCTTCAACCGCGGGCCCAAGCTCGCCGCATTGCACCAAGCTACAAGTAAGGCTATTGAAGACCTCAAGCAGTCAATACCTTCTAGCAGATTTATGCAGCAGATTAAGCTAAGACGACAATTAGCTGAACTGGAGAAGCAAATGCAAATGGGCTTGTACCGAAAACGATTAACCAATCAGCAACTAATCATGGATAGTACCGCTGACCAAGTTGCAGTGATTAAGTGCAATTCGCTAGAAGCTAAGCAAGTAGATGCAATATTTCGGGCGACACCTGGAGAGGTTGTTTACGCTGCATGTCCACCGGTTTACCGCGATGCGCTGGCTTTTTACGATGAGCAGGGCCAGTTGCTACGAGTGCTTAATATCTGCTTTGGGTGCTTATTTATGGAAACTAATGACGAGGTAGCAGTAGGAGCTAATGTGAACATTTATGAGGCGCTCCGTAAGCTATTTATCGACCTAGGACACCCAATCGAGGACCACGAGCATTAACTTAGAAACAGGCTAGCATTTAGCCGTTGCTCATCATTTAACACTGGCTAATACACTTTTACCAGTCCCCTCATCTTGCAGCAGCGCCCGGGTGCGTGGTAGGCTTTCGGGGTAATTGGCTTGCAGAAAAGCCATCATGTGCTCGCGCACAAAACAGCGCAGGTCGAAGAGCGCGCTGGCATTGGCCGCGCTCATCAGGCAGCGCAGCTCAATGGTGCGCTCCTTCGAGTCGGTGACCTGAAGCGCGCACACACGCTGGTCCCACAGCGAGTTGTCCGCCAGCAAGCGGCTCAGCTCAGTGCGGAGGGCCTCCACGGGCACCGTATAATCGACGTAGAGAAACGCCGTGCCCAGGAGCTGCGCGCTGCTGCGTGTCCAGTTCTGAAAAGGCTTCTCGATGAAATAATTAAGTGGCAGCACCAAGCGGCGCTCGTCCCAGATTTTGAGCACCACGTAGGTAAACGTGATTTCCTCTACCCGGCCCCATTCGCCCTCCACCACCAGCACATCGTCGAGCCGAATAGGCTGCGTAAAAGCCAGCTGAAAGCCGGCCAGCAAGTTGCTGATGGAGCGCTGCGCTGCAAAGCCCACAATAACGCTGGCAATACCGGCCGACGTGAGCAGGCCCGTACCTAGGCGGCGCACCGTAGCAAAGCTCATCAGCACCAGCCCCACCGCCACAAAGCCGATGAGCCCCACGGCCACGCGCTTCACAAATTGAAGCTGGGTGAAGAGTTTACGCGCCCGTAGATTGTCGCCGCTTTCGAGCTGATAGAAGCGTTGAATGAGGTCTTGGACCACGTCCAGGGTCTTGATGAGGCCCCAGGCAAAAGACAAAACCAGCATAAACTCAACTATCCGGCGCAGCACCTCAAACTGCTTGGGCGGCAGCGGCAGTAGCGGCAGCAGCAGCGACCACGCCAGCACCGGAAAGAAGAACGAACTGGCCCGGCGCAGGTGCAGTATCACCGACCGCGCGGCGGCCGAGTCCTCACGCCGGTCGTAGGCCCGTAGCCCAGCAAACAGCAGCCACTTCACTAGCAGCCCGGTGGCCAGGCCGCCCAGCAGCACCCCCAGCACTACAATTACATCGGGAAATCGCTCTAGCAATTCAGCAAATTGTTCTTTCATACTACCAGTGCCCCGCGCCGGTAAAGACGACCTTAGCGGTGGTCAGTGTACCCGGCGCGGAGCCGAAAGGTTGGTAAATGGCCGCCAGAGTGAATGGTGACCCCCGCTAGCACCCTAGGTGCCGCAAGGCTAGCAAGCACAGCGCCACCGAGCCCGACACCCGGATTTCGCCCTGCATAATGCGCTCGGCTACCTCGGCCAGCGGCACTAGCACCACCTCAATATTTTCGGTTTCGTCGAGGTCCTGCTCGGCCACGAGTTGCACCCCGCGGGCCAGAAAAAACGAGATGCTATTCGTGTCCTTCGTCGGGTTGTCGATGACTTCGAGCAGTGGCTCCAGCGGCGTGTCGGTATCGTAGCCGGTTTCTTCGCGCAGCTCGCGCCGGGCGGCACCTAGGGGCGAGGTTTCGCCCTCGTCGACCACGCCGCCGGGCAGCTCCAGCAAGATTTGGCCCGCCGCGTGCTTGTACTGGCGCACAAAAACTACTTGGTCGTCAGCGGTCAGCGGGAAGGTGAGCACCACGTGCGGCCGCACGCTCACAAAATAGTCGTCGAGCACCTGGCCGCTGGGCAGCTCCACGTGGTCGCGCCGCAGCTTGTACCACGGGTGGTCAAATACCAGTTCCGATTTTAGCGTTTTCCAGGGTTCAATCTTAGGTGCCATCATGAAGGGTGATAAGTCAATGTCAAGCAGCAAAAGGCGCAAGATATGGCCGGGCCGACCCCGGCAGCGCGTGCCTCAGCGCTTGCTGGCGGCTGGTGGCCTAGATGCCACCTAGGCCGCTCACGGCTACTAAATGCCTGGCAAGCCGCTTTTATGCTTCTTCAAAAGTAGCCAGAGGCCACCCACTGCCAGCACTCCAATGCCCACCGCCACGGCGGCCTTGGGCAGCCGGGCACGAGGGGCGGGGCGGCACTGCGCAATAGCAGCGTCTAGAAAATCGGCGCCGCTGGTGGCGGCCAAAATCAAGCGAATAGTTTCGGCTGGCTGGTCCCACTGCGGCAGGTGGCCGCACTGCGCAAACCAATACAGTCGGGCATCCGGGAATTTTTCGAGCGCTCGCTTCGACTCGCCGGGCCAGCACACGCGGTCTTGCCGGCCCCAGCCAATGACGAGCGGCGCCGAAATAGAAGACCTAGGCGCGCCTTGCTGCTCGTCGCCATACACTAAGTTGGTCAGGGCCTCCTCAAAAGAGGGGGCATTGGCGTAGCTGCGCAGCTCATCGAGTGCCGCCTGGGCCGGCACTCGCCACGGATGGGCCGAAAACTGCGCTAGCAGCAAGGTGCGCGTCACGGCATTGCCGGTGAGAGCCGGCATCAGGGGCTGCAAGGCTTTCAGCAGCTTCACCGACAAGCCTATGCTGTGGTAGAACACCGGTACTTGCCACCCCGCCCAAAACCCGCCGGGGTCGAGCGCCACCACCGCGCCCACTATGCCGCCGCGCCGGGCCAGCTCTAGCACCAGCCGTGCCCCCATCGAGCTGCCTACCACATCGATACCTAGGAGGTCGTGCCGCAGCAAAAAAGTCGTTACCGCATCGGCCAGCGTGCCGATAGTCACGGGCCCCGTCAGGGGCGGCGTAGCGCCAAAGCCGGGCAGGTCCACCGCCAGCACGTCGCGCTCGGCGGCCAACTCGTCCAGGATGGTTTGCCACGAGCGCCAACTGCCCCCAATGCCGTGTAGCAGCAAAAGGGGCTTGCCGGCCCCACGCCGCACGTAGTTCATTTCCATAAATAGTGAAAAAATAAATACCGATGTATTGGTAAATAAAAAGCTGTTTCCGGCCCGTAATACGGTGTGTGCGCAAAACCAGGCATTCGGCGTGCGCTGCCAGCGGCACCCGGCAACGGCTGCCACGCCGGCGGCTCAGTAAATAAGGCCTACCTTTGGGTCAAAGACCAATCGACTTGTGTAAGTACAATCGGCTTAGTTCGCTAAGTTGCTTCTGTAGGTTCGCTGCTGCTTGCTCTATCACTTTTTATCCTTAGCATCATGCAAACAGGAACCGTAAAATTCTTCAACGAAACCAAAGGCTTCGGCTTCATCAAAGTAGACCAGAGCGGCGAAGATGTCTTCGTGCACGTAACCGACCTCATCAGCGAAATTCGCGAAAATGACAAGGTGCAGTTTGAAATTGCCCAGGGCAAAAAAGGCCCGAACGCCGTGAAAGTATCGCTCGTTTAAGGAACGAGTAGCTGCTCAGGCCACTAGAAAAAGCCTCGCTGGTTCGCCAGCGAGGCTTTTTTGTATAAGGGCGGGAAGCGTTGCATTGTTTCTTTGTAACCTAGGAAGCCCGCCGCCAGGCAAGCATCCCGGGCCTGCTGCCTTTTTTAATCTCCCTCGTTCGCTATGCCCATCCCCATTTACCAAGTCGACGCGTTTGCGCGCGGCCCGTTCACTGGCAATCCGGCCGCCGTGTGCCCCCTCCCCGAGTGGCTGCCGGCCGACACTATGCAGCAGATTGCGGCCGAAAACAACCTCGCCGAAACGGCTTTTTTCATTCCCTTGCCAGCCGGCGGTGAGGCCGATTTTCACTTGCGCTGGTTTACGCCCACGTTCGAGATTGACCTGTGCGGGCATGCCACGCTGGCCACCGCCCACGTGCTCTGGAACGAGCGCGGCTTCGCCAAGCCCGAAATTGCCTTTTTAAGTCAGAGCGGAGTATTGCGCGTGCGCCGCGAGGAAGACGGCCGCCTAGTGCTCGACTTTCCGAGCCGCCCACCGCAGCTGCTGGCCATCGAGCAGCACCCCGAGGTGCTGATGCAGTCGCTCGGGCCCGGCGCGGCCACGCCGCTGGCCGTGCTGGCTTCCCGCGACCTGGTAGTCGAGTTTGCCCACGCCGATGAAGTGCTAGCGCTGCGACCCGATTTTGCCGCCCTCATCGACCTAGGCTACATTGGCCTCGTGGCCACCGCGCCGGGCACGGGCGGCGTCGATTTTGTGTCGCGCTTCTTCGCCCCCGAGGTAGGCGTGCCCGAAGACCCTGTTACGGGCTCAGCCCACAGCACACTCATCCCGTTCTGGGCCGAGAAGCTAGGCAAGACCGAGCTGTTTGCCCGCCAAGAGTCGGCACGGGGTGGCGAGCTATGGTGCCGCCTGCGCGGCGACCGCGTCGATATCGGCGGCTACGCTGTGACGTACCTGCGCGGCGAGCTGGCAGTGTAGAGCTTAGGTCTGTTCGGCACATCCAGTTGGCGGTTGGGCCTATAGGGTAGGGCGTTTAGCTGCCTAGGGCGCGGATTAAGTCATTGCGGGCGTTAACTTTAATTTTGCTAAAGCAAAATCTGACTATCAGCGCGCTTCGTACCTGTCGGCCAAGATTTTCGACCTTCCTTTTATGCCTGTTACTGCTACCGCTACCCCTCAGCTTACCTGCGTCATCGTCGATGACAATGAAATAAATCGTCTCACCCTCGAGCATTTGGTGGACCTAACACCCGAACTCACGCTAGTGGCCTCGCTGCCGGGTGGGGTCGAGGCCCTCCATTATTTTCGGCAAGGCGGTCAATGCGACCTGCTGCTGCTCGATGTGGAGATGCCCAACCTCTCGGGCCTGGAGCTAGCCAAAATGCTGCCCGCCCCCGCGCCCGCCGTGGTGCTCGTGACCACGCACCGCAGCTTCGCAGTAGCGGCATTTGAGCTACAAGTCACTGATTACTTGGTAAAGCCCGTTGAGTTTAGCCGCTTTAGCCAGGCAGTAGCTAGGGTGCTGGCGGCGCGTCCCGCACCGGCCCCTGCGCGCTCGGCCGCTCCCAAGCAGCTCGCTGCCGCCGACTTGTTTGTGAAGGTGGGCACCCGTACCATCAAGGTAGATTTCAATGAGGTGCTATACATCGAAGCGCTTTCGACCTACTCGGTGCTGGTGACATCCTCGCACAAGCATATTGTTTATCTCACACTCAAGAACTTAGCTGAGCGCCTGCCGTTTGATAATTTCCTGCGAGTGCATCGCTCCTACATCGTGAACATGCAGCGCATCGAGGCCGTCGAAGACTATATGTTGAAGATTGGGCCCTACGAGGTGCCAGTTGGCAAGTCGTACCAAGAAGAGTTTCTGCGCAACCTGCAGAGCTTGTAAGTCATCCAAAGTCAGTAATTAGCATAAGGGGTGGTGAGCGTAATACGCTATGTATTACGCCCACCACCCCTTATGCTAAACGAGTTACTCAACATTCATCACCCCCAGCTCCTTAGGTAGGGTATCGAGGGCGCGCTGCACCTGAGCCGTGAGCTGCATAACGGCGGCGGGCAGCAGGGCGTAGGCGGCGGGCTGGGCCTGCTCCAGCAGCAGCACGGCGGCCTCTACCTCCCGGATGCCCAGCGATTCGAGGCTGGGCTTGATGTGGTGCACGACTTTGGCGGCTTCGGGCCACTGGGCCGCTGCCGTAGCATTGGCTAGCTGGGCCAGGCTGCCGGGCATATTTTGCAAAAACGAGCGAATGATTTTGACGACAAACGCCTCGCGGCCCCGCGCCAGGGTGCGCAGCTTGGTGAGGTCGTAGGCGGGGCTAGGGGGCGGCAGCACGCGCACTAGCGTGTGGTACACCTCCTCCTCGTCGAAAGGCTTGGCCAAGCATTCGGCCATGCCAGCAGACAGGTAGCGGTCGCAGTCGGCCCGGAAAGCATTGGCCGTGAGCGCCACGATGGGGCAGTTGGCCCGCAAGGGGTCGGGCAGGGCCCGAATGGCAGCGGTGGCATCGAGCCCATTGAGGCCGGGCATCTGAATGTCCATGAGTATCAGGTCGTAGGGCGCCTCGTCGCGTACGCGGGCCACTCCCACCAGACCATCTTCGGCTTCTTCTACCTCCACGCCCCAGCCTTCAAGCAGTAGGCGGGCCACGGTGCGGTTTATCTCGTTATCCTCGATTACCAGCACCCGGCGGCCGCGCAGCGCGCCCGTGTCGTAGGCATCGGCGACGGGCTCGGCCAGGGGAGCCGGTGCCTTGGGCAGCGTAAGCACGAAGGCAAAGATGCTGCCCTGGCCCGGCGTGCTGCACAGCGTGAGCGCGCCACCTAGCTGAGCCACCAAGGCCCGCGAGATGCTCAGGCCCAGGCCCGTGCCCCCAAAGCGCCGGGTGGTGTCGGCGTAGGCTTGCGTAAAGCCTTCAAAAATAAGCTCTTGCTTGTCGGGCGCAATGCCGATGCCCGAGTCCTCTACGCTGAAGCGTACGGTAAGCGTCTCGTCGGTTTCGGACAGCTGCTCACCTACCACTACCACGCTGCCCCCGGGCTCGGTAAACTTGATGGCATTGGCCACTAGGTTGAGCAAAATCTGATTTAGGCGCAGGGCATCGCCTAGTACCCAGGGGTGCGAGCAAGTGGTTTGTAGCCGCGTGCCCGAAAACCGAATGCCTTTATCCTGCGCCTGCGCAACGAGCGGCTGCAACGCCTCGTGCATCGAGTCGCAGATATTAAAGGCCGACTCTTCGAGCTCTAGCTTGCCCGACGTGATTTTGGCCATGTCGAGCACATCGTTAATAACCCCCAGCAGGTGCTGGCCCGAGTGCCGAATGGTGCGCAAAAACTCTTGCTGGCGGGCCGTGAGAGCCGTACGGGCCAGCTGCGCCGCCATGCCCAACACCCCGTTGAGGGGCGTGCGCATTTCGTGGCTCATGTTAGCCAAGAAATTTTCGCGAGCCAGCACGGCGGCTTCGGCGGCCTGCTTGGCCCGGGTAAGCTGGCACTCGGCCTGGCGGCGGTCGGTGATGTCGGTGCTCACGCCGAGTACCTGCTGCGTGCCATCGGCGCGTACTAGCAGGCGCTTCACGGTGTGGAAGTACAGCTCCTGCCCCGAGTTTAAAGTCATATGGCTTTCTACTTCGAGCGGCTCGCCAGTGGCCAGCACCTGCGCGTTGGTAGCGCGGTAGCTGGCCAGCTGCTGGGCTTGCGTGGGGGTCGGCGGGTGGTCGGCAGTAGGATGCAGATGGCCAGATTTGGCACGGAGCTCAGTAGCTGCCCGGTTCTCAAATACGAGGGTGCCTTCTGCATCGCGCACGTGCACCAGGTTGGGCATCGTGGCTAGAATGTCATTGATGAATGCCTGCTGCTCGAGTAGTTGCTCTTCGGCCAGTATGCGGCCCGTAGTTTCGGCTAGGTAAAGCGTGACGCTGCCAGCAGGCGGCATTGTAGCAACTACGCTCAGCTGGAAGTAGCGGCTGCCCACTTGGAGCTGGGCCGTTGGCTGCCCGGCCAGGCCGGCCTTGGCGGCGTCCCGCAGGGCTTGGCGTACCCGTACTTGCTCGGCCCGGCTGAGGCCGTGGCGCAGGCTTAGGGCCGCGGGATTGGCATAAAGCTGCCGGCCCGCCGCGTCGTAGCGCAAAATAGGGTTGGGGTTGTGCTCGGGCAGATTGGCTAGCAGCTGTAAGTCGGCCACCTGGCGGCGCAGGTCGGCTAGCTCAGCAGCCGTAGTTGCTTCGGTTGAAGCAGTAATAAACATAGTCGGCTTGTAGAAAAGGACAGTGGATAATGGATAGTGGTAATAGAGTGTGATAGGGGCAGCACCGGAGTGCTTAGTTATTGGAGGGTGTTACGCGGCACAGTTTTCTTACGCTGTAAAGGGCTGTGCCGAGTAGTAGAAGAACAAGGTAAAGTTAGTGATGTTTAGCAAGATATGGCTAGTGACCCAGCACGATGCGTGCCGGCGTGGGGTGCTGGCCATCGATGTCGAAGCGCGTGCTGCCTAGGCCCACGTACTCGGCCTGCAGGTGCTGGGTAGCGGCAGCGGGCACTTGCAGCTGAAACGTGCCGCGGGCATCAGTGACCGCGATGAGGCGGCGGTTGGCAATCGGGAACACGCACACGCCGGGCTGAGGCAGGCCATCGGCCCCTAGGATGGTGCCCGTGAGTATGGTAAGCTGGGTGCCTTCGGCTACGGTGCTGGGGGTGGCACTACCTGGCCGGCCAGCGGCCTGGGCGCCTGCTACCAAGGAAACGATGCTAAGAAGGGCAATGAACGGGCGGGCAAAAGTAAACATAATAACAGAGCGTGAGCGGCAGAAGAATAGTAAAGCGGCAGGTAAGTTTTAGTAGTGTAAAGCTAGTAAGCTGCACTTGCGCCGAGTTGCCGTATTATGTCAAGCTGGCCCTTTTCTCGCCGAGCATTCGCTTTTGCTTAGCCAGCGCTTGATAGTAGACCTAGGGCTGCGCAGCCAAGCTGCCCGGGCCCAAGTTACTTGGGGCGAACTGCCTTTTTGGTAGTGGTAGCAGCCAGGGCTCGGCCGGGGTTATCTTCCAAAAATTTGCCCCAGCTTTTAGCGCCCGCCTTCACATTATTGCCCTGCTGGTAGTGGTGGCACAAAGCCACGGCCAGCGCATCGGTAGCATCCAAGAACTTGGGCGCTTCCTCAACAGGCGGCAGTTCCAGGGTTTGGCGCAGCATGCGGGCTACTTGCTCCTTATCGGCCGAGCCTGAGCCCGTAACGGCCTGCTTGACCTTGGTGGGCGCGTACTCCACGAAGGGAATATCGCGCGACAGGCACGCCGCAATGGCCACGCCCTGTGCCCGGCCCAGCTTGAGCATACTCTGCACGTTGACGCCGTAGAAGGGAGCCTCGATGGCCAGCTCATCGGGCAAGAACTCGTCGATGAGCTCCAGCATGCGGGTAAAAATCCGCTTTAGCTTTACGGCATGGTTCGAGCCGAGCGCCTTCATATTGATAACGTCGTACTGCAGCACCCGCACGTGCTGCCCGCGCACCTCAATGACGGCGTAGCCCATAATCTGGGTGCCGGGGTCGACGCCCATGATGACCTTCTCGGCCGGGGGCAGCCGGACGAGAGGAGCAGTAGGAGGAAGGGTGCGGGAAACGGGCATCTTTCCCAAAGTTACGTCCCCGGCGGCCCGCCCCGGCCACCCGCCCGCGGCAAAGCCTGGGTAACGCTCGGCAAAATCGGCATTACGCTGCTGACCCTAGGACTGCTATACCACTCCGTTTTTGCGGCCCCCGACACGGCCGTGGCTTGGCGCCGGCTGGTAGCCGCTACCCTCAGTGGGGCAGGGCGGGGCCCGGTGCTGGCCGCCCTGGCCCTAGTGCCGCTCAACTGGGGCTTGGAGGCGTGGAAGTGGCAGCGCCTAGCCCGTCACCTAGAGCCCAACCACTCGTACTGGCGCAGCCTGCGAGCGGTGCTGGTGGGCCTCACCCTCGGTTTTGCCACCCCCAACCGGGTGGGCGACTATGCCGCTCGCATCTTGGAGCTGCACGCCCGGCGCCGCCTCGATGCCGTGGGAGCCGTGTTCCTAGGCCGCTACGCGCAGCTGGTGGCCACGGTGCTGGCCGGTGGGGTAGGGCTGCTATACTTCTTACTGCGGTTTTACTTGGCGGGCTACCCGGCGGCGCAGGGGGGCGTGGTGCTGGCCTTCGGGCTGAGCGGGGCATTGGCTTTGCTGCCGCTTTACCGCTCGCGGCTGCTGCTAGCTCTGCTGGTGCTAGTAAAGCCGCTGCGCCGCTTTCGGCGCTACCTGGCCATTATGCCCACTTATGCGGCCGGCACACTGCACGCGGTGCTGGGCATTTCGGGGCTGCGCTACGCCGTGTTTTGCACGCAGTTTTTGCTGCTGCTGCACGCCTATGGCACGCGGGCGCCCCTAGGGCCGGCGCTGGCGGCTGTGGCGGGCACGTTCCTATTTAAGTCATTGGTGCCCTCGCTCAATGCCTTGGCCGATGTAGGCGTGCGCGAGCTATCGGCCACGCACCTGTTCGCGCTGCTGGGCCAGCCGGTGCTGCCGGTACTCAGCGCCAGCCTTAGCCTGTGGGTTATTAATATTGCGCTGCCCAGCGCCTTAGGGCTGCTGTGGCTGCCAGGGCTGCGCGTGCTGCGCGAACAACGTGGCCGCTAGTATGAACGTCGTCCTAGGTGCTCTCTTAGCGCTAGTGCCGCTACTATATTCCCTAGCATGGGCTTGGCTGCGGCAAGGGCTAGGAAGGGAACTCAAAAGGGCTGTATGTACCCATAATGGACTACCATTAAGTACAAAAGACGGTGTTTGTACTCATAACATACTTTTAGGTGGCCTAGGTAGAAATAGCCTAGCTGAAGCTGCTGAGGAGGACACGCGGGATATAGCATCTTTGGCAGCACCAGCGACCGCTGTCTCATCAGGCTTTTTAGATGCCGACACCGCTGTCAGAGTTGAGCCAGACCTGCTTTTTTCTGTGCTAGTAGCGGCGCGCAATGAAGCCGCCAACCTGCCGCACTTGCTGCAAGCGTTGCGCAAGCAGCACTTGCCCGCCGCTTGCTTTGAGGTCCTGATTGCCGACGACCACTCGACCGATGGCACAGCCGCTTTAGTAGCAGCCGCTGCCGCCGAGGCACCTGGGGCCGTGCGTCTGGTGCAACTGCCGCCCGGCCTCACCGGCAAGAAAGCAGCCCTGGCCGCCGCCGAGGCCCAGGCCCGCGCCCCGTGGGTGGTGTGCACCGATGCCGACTGCCACCCCGGCCCCGGCTGGCTAGCGGCCTACGCCGACCTGCTGGCCGGCCAGCTTGACTTGCACTTTGTGAGTGGGCCGGTGCGCCTCACGCCGGGCGGGGCGTGGTTCGATGGCGTGCTGGGACTAGAATTTGCTGGGCTGGTGGGGGTGGGGGCGGCCTGCATTGCCCGCGGCCGCCCCACCATGTGCAACGGCGCCAACCTAGCGTTCCGCCGAAGCACCTTCCACGAAGTAGGCGGCTACGCCGATAACCAAGGGCTAGCCAGCGGCGACGACGAATTTTTGTTGCACAAGATGCACCAGCGCTATCCGGCCGGCGTGCGCTTCCTGGCCGATGCCCGCGCCGTGGTCGATACGCCCGCGCCCACCACGCTGCGTACCCTGCTGCGGCAGCGCGTGCGCTGGGCCAGTAAGTGGCCGCACTACCGCACCAGCGCTCCGCGCCAGCTGGCGCTGCTGGTGCTCGGGGCCAATGTGAGTCTGGCGCTAGGCCTCGGGCTGGCCCTGGCCTGGCCGGCGCTCGGGCCGTGGGTAGCGGCGGGCTGGGTGCTCAAGCTTGGGGCCGATGCCTGGCTGCTGCAGCCGGTGCTGGCACTGCTGCAGCGGCCTAGGTGGCTGGTTTGGCTGCTGCCGCTGCAGCTGCTCTACGCGCCCTACGCGCTGGCCGTGGGCTTGGCTGGGCAGCGTGGTAGCTACCGCTGGAAGGGCCGCCAGGTGCGGTAGCTGCCAATGTAGCTTCTTTAGTTATACTTGCTTTTTGGCGGGCAGCCAACGCCACGCCGCCGCTACCTTTGCCCACCTTGCCTGCGCCTATTTAGTTACCAATGACCGACGCCGAATTTGACTTGCTCGACGAGCTGTACTTCGTCACCCCCTTCCGGGTATTACTAGAAAAAACCGGCCTGCCCGCCGCCGAACTGCAGGCCCAGCTAAGCAGCTTGCTCGAGCAGGGCCTAGTGCGCTACTACTGGCCCGACCCCGACACCGAGCTGGCCTACGAGCCCACCTCTTTCGGCGCCCTAGGGCGCGATGCCAGCTACCTGGCCTCTAAGGAGGGCCTGCTTCAGCACAACACCCGCTAGGCCGTGGCTGCCGCGCCTACTCTCGCGCCCGCTGCGCCCGATACAGCTGTGGTGGTGCCGCCCGCCCCGGCCCGCTCGCCGGGCTACTACGTGCGCCAGCGGCTGTGGGCCAACCGCCCCGCCGTGGCCGGACTGGGCTTCATCATAGTGTGCGCGGTGGTAGCGCTGCTGGGCTACTGGATTTTGCCCGACCCCTCACCCGATGCCAACAATGGCCTCGTGCAGTTGCAAAAGCAGCCGCCGGGTTTCACTGCTACCCTGCGCCAGGTGCCCGACCCCAGCGCCCTGCCGCCCGGCAACCTTTTGCAAGTGTGGCTGCACGGCCGCCCGCCGCAGGTAAAAGATGCCCTAGGTGCCAGCAGTGCCCCACAAGCAACAGGTAGCCAGCAACAAACCATCACCCGCACGTATTGGCTAGGTACCGACAAAGCTGGGCGTGATGAGCTGAGTCGCCTGCTGCTGGGCACGCGCATCTCGCTAGGCATTGGGCTAGTAGCGGTGCTCATTTCGCTGGCCCTAGGGGTAGTGGTGGGGGCCCTAGCAGGCTACTTCGGCGGCTGGCTAGATAGCGTATTGCTGGGCCTGATGACTGTGGTATGGAGCATCCCGGGTATTATGCTGGTCATTGCCATCTCACTGGCTCTGGACAGCAAGGGCGTGTGGGTCAGCTTTGTAGCGGTAGGCCTCACGATGTGGGTCGACGTGGCCCGCGTGGTGCGCGGCCAAGTGCTAGGGCTGCGCTCGGCCACCTTCATCGAGGCGGGGCGCGTGCTGGGGCTGCCCACCAGCCGGCTCATCTTTGCGCACTTGCTGCCCAATTTGCGCGGGCCGCTCATTGTGCTGGCCACCAGTAATTTTGCGGCGGCTATTCTGCTCGAAGCGGGCCTCAGCTTTCTGGGGCTTGGGGTGCAGCCGCCGGCTCCTAGCTGGGGCCTCATGGTGAAGGAAGGCTACGACCTGCTCGGCACCCAGGCCGGCCTGTGGCTCACGCTGCTGCCAGGTTTAGCCATTAGCTTGCTGGTGCTAAGCTTCAATTTGCTGGGCAACGGCCTGCGCGATGCCTTCGACCCCAAGACCCAACTTAGCTAAACGGTGGCCGTGAGGCAGCCGTACCGTATTTTTGTGCGTCCTTTATCGCATCCATTCATTTAGTTTCTACCTAAGCCTTCCTGATTAATTTGATTCATCTTTAGTCGTCGGTTTTCCTCGCTACTCTCTCATTTATGCCGCAAACTGCCGCCCTAGCTAGCCTCGAAAAGCAGCTCTTCTTTAAGGAGCGCGAGTTGCGGGCATTGCTGGAGATTACCCAGGCCATTACCCACGACGCCAACGAGGCCGACCTCTACAAGATTTATCAGTTTACCCTTATTGGGCAGCTTGGGGTGCGCCAGCTGGCGCTGTATGTGCTAGAAGACAAGCAGTTCCGGCTGAAGGCAAGCTTTGGCCCTAAGCTGCAAGCGGGGCCGCAATTTTCACTAGCCTCGCTGCCATCGCATTGCCAAGCGCAGCCCTGCCCAGTGTCAGAGCTGGGCCTAAGTGCCGAGTGGCAGGGGTTTGAGCTGCTGGTGCCGGTGCGGCAGCAAGAAGCGGTGCAGGCCTTCGTATTTATCGGCACTACCCACGCCGACTACATGACGCGGGAGGCCCTAGGCTTCCTCGAAACGCTGAGCAACATCTTGCTCGGGGCAGTGGCCAACCGCCGCCTGGCCCGCCAGCGCGAAGCCTCCATGATGGCAGAAGCCGCCGTGCGCCGCGAAATCGAGATTGCCCAGCAGGTGCAGCAGCTGCTTTTTCCGCAGAGCCTACCCAACAACCAGTACTTCGCGGTGCAGGCTACCTACTTGCCGCACACCGAGATAGGCGGCGACTACTACGACGTGGTAGAGCTAGATGCCAACCGACTATTGGTGTGCGTGGCCGACGTGAGCGGCAAAGGCGTTCCAGCCTCCTTGCTCATGTCCAATTTCCAGGCGGGCCTGCGCACGCTGCTGCGCCAGGGTACCAACTTGGCCACTATTGTGCACGAACTCAATCACTTGCTCTTTCGGAATTCGGGTGGCGAGAAGTTCATTACGGCTTTCCTAGGTCTCTACGACCGCAGCACGCAGGTGCTGCAGTACGTGAACGCCGGCCACAACGACCCCCTGCTATTGCCGGATGGGGGCCCTGCCCAGCGCCTGCACGATGGTACCGTGATGCTCGGCATCATGCCCAAGCTGCCTATGCTAAAGGTGGGCCTAGCTAAGGTGCCGCCTCACTCCCTACTCTTTACCTACACCGACGGCCTCACCGAAGTGTTTGACGCGCAGCAGAACGAGTATGGCGAAAGCGGCGTCTTAAGCATGCTAACCCGCCACCGCTACCTGCCCTTGGCACGCCTGCACCAAGAGCTGCTAAGCGATATCCGCCGCTTCAATGCCAGCGGCGAGAAGTTCGCCGACGACATCACCATGCTGAGCTTGCGGGTTAAGTGAAGTCGCTAGGCTGTGTCTTGCTGACAGTTATGGGGTTGTTGTCTGGGGTAACAAAACCTGCTTTCCGGCTCAATGAGGCTGGTGGAATCGGAGGCTTGCGATTTGGGGAGCCAGCTGTTTCAACCATAAAGTTGAATCCTAGTTTCAATGGCGTAGGTAAACGCTGGCGGGTAACTACGCTCTTCGTTCGGCCTAATGATACCACACAATTGGGCGGCCTAGGGGCGCCGAGCACCTACTGGTTTCGGGCAGACCGGTTTATTGGTATTGACAAGACATTAACTTCGACCGATGCTGTCCAGAAAGCCTATCAGTTGCTGAGTGCGCAGTACGGCCCAGCCCAGCCCGATACGCTGCCTAACAGCTGGTATTGGCTAGGTAAGCGTAGCTACATTCTACTGGAAAAAACGGATAAAAAGCATGGAATGCTTTTTATGGCCAGCCTAGATATGCTCAATGAGCAGGTGCACGAAACTGCGGTCCGGGCCCAGGCCCGAAGACTACTCGGCTGGCGCCCCGACTCCCTGGGGCTGCCGCGGCAGTACCCCAACCATTGAGGTAGAGGAATCATCTTCCCGCAGCCAAGAGCCAGCCCGGATGAGCACGGCCAAGCCAACCAAGAAGAGCGAGCCTACTTTATCAACTTCTATCAACTCGTTGAGAAACAAGTGGAAGATGATAACGACTAGCGCCAGCGCTACAGCCAGCACAATGCGCTGCACCTCGGGGCGGGTGGCGCTGCGGTGATAGAGACGCTCGGCAGTGAGCAGGGCCGAGGAAAGCAGAATGCAAAACAGCACGAAGCCGGGCACGCCCTGTTCGGCCAGCATGAGTAAGAAATAATTGTGAGTGGTAGAGTGCTCGGGGTTATCGCTCACATAAGTGCGGAAGCCCGTGATGGTGTGACGTTTATACTCAGGGTAGAACGTAGAGGGGCCGCTGCCGGTGAGGGGCTTGTCAGCTATCATTTGGGTGGCCGCTACCCAGCGGTACACGCGCTCCATACCCGACACATCCTGAAACTTATAAGTAGAGGCCAGGTGTGCCCCGAAGTCGTCGCCATGCCAGATAGTCTTCTCGTAGTCAGGCGCAAAGCGCATAAAGTTATCTTCCTGTACAAAGAAGATGGCTGTGCCGATGACTGCTGCCGCAAAGCCTACCAGTAGCAGCCGCGTGAGGCGCCAGCGCAGCACGAGGTAATAAAAACCTGCCGCTGGTATGGCCAGCCATGATGCCCGCGTATAAGACGTGAGTAAGCCAAAAAAGAGGATGCCCGCGGCCCAGTACCACGCCTGGCGTTGCCAGCGCTTGGTGGCCTGCTGGGCGAGGCCTAGGGCCAGCGGTAGCAGCTGCGACAGCATGGCCGCATAGATAACGTGATTGCGGAAAAACGGCAGCACTGCGCCATTCACCGCCCCGAAGCTAAAACCGTAGGGCGCGTGGCGCGGAATAACCCAAAACAGCATCTGAACGGTGGCGGCCCCCACGTAGCACGTAGCCACGCGCCAAAAATCGGCTGGGCGGCGCACTACCAGCAGCGTACCCAACATAAAGGGCACGTAGTACCATACCTTGGCCGCTACATATTTGACCGACTTGAGCTTATCGACCGAGAAAATGATGTCGAATGTGGCCCAGGCGATGAGCAGCAGCGGTAGCAGCAGCAGTGGGTGCCGCCACTCGCGGGGGCGCAACTGGCGCAAGTGTCCTGGCCCCAGCAGCAGCGGCACGCACGCAGTGAGCGCCAGCATAAAGGGCTCGGACGCTACATCCATGCGGAAGCCCCCCAGCAAGGGAATCTCGAACGTGAAGGGCAGCGTTAGAAATAGGCCGTAGTACAGCCAGCGCCATTCGGCCAGCACTACAACCAGGGCCACTACTGCCAGGGCTGGCAGCAGTAAGGCTGGCTGATTGAGTAGCCCACCTAGGGCGCCGCCCAGCAGCAGCAGCGCTAGAAAGCCTAAAAATACCCACTGCAAGGCATCGGTTGGGCGAAAGCGAAGCAGCAGTTGGCGCATAGCATAGTGAAAATGAGAGGCGATAAAGCAAGCGAAGCACAACAACGACTAGCATTGCGAGCGCATACAGACAGCACTAGTCATGTAGGCCTTAGGAGCGGGTGAGCGGTGCTTTAAACGGCAGTTGCCGGGCGCCGCCAAAACAGCTCTAGCAGCAGGATAAGCAGCACAGACACGGCGAGCGTCAGCAGCACTGAACCCACGACGATGAGCGAGCGCAGGGGCTTGCCGGCGCGAGTAGCGGGCTGTGCTTTCTGTACCAGATACAGCGATGATACGCGGCTGCGCAGCGAGATTTCGGCCTGCTCGAAGGCGCCGCGCGCCGCAATGAAGCGCGTTTGTAAGTCGGCTAGGCGTTCGCTGGCCAGCGTCACAGAGTCATTACCAGCCGTCCAGCCTTCTAGGTTGATGACGTTGCCGCCGTCGGCGCTGGTGAGGCCATGCAGTGCCCGGCGCAGCGCCGCCGCATTACCGGGGCCACCGCCTTCGGCTACGCGCAGTTCTTTTTCAGTTTCGATAATTTCTTTGGCTAGGTAGCGGCCTTGCTCCTTGATGCCGTATATGCCGTAGCGGCGGCGGGCCCGGATGAGTGCCTGCCGGCTTTGTTCGTAGGTGCGGCCTAGGCTGGTCGAGCTTTGGCGGTACAGCTCCAGCACGTTGCGACGGTTTTGGAGCGTCAGCTGCTGGTTAATGGAATCGATGGTTGCGACCATCGTATTGGCAATGCGAGCGGCCAGCTGCTTGTCCTCATCCTGAAAGGTGAGCTCGATGGCGTCGCGCTCGTTATGGATGATGCTCAGGTTGTTGGCAAATTCCCGTAGGGTCTTCGTTTCGGCCGCGTCGCTGCCGGGATTGCCCGTTTCATAGTGGCGGTACAAGTCAAACTTGCGTATCATGAGCTGAGCCACTGGCAGCGACTGCCCAATGGAGAGCACACGGTCAAGGTCGGCGGGGTTGGTGCTAAGCTCTAGCCTAGGGGCATCTTTGGTGGGGCCTTCTACCACGTCGGCGAGGCGGTCGGGGTCAGCGCTTTGTAGCGAAGTAGGTAAAAAAATGGCGACCGAGCTGTAGATATCGGGCAGCGACAGCGCCACGACCGTACTGATTACTAAAGCTAACCCGGCGGCCAGGCCCAACAGGTATTTCCAACGGTTGAAAAGGGTCCGCAAGCCTGCGGTTGAAAAAGGAGATTGGGGGGCACGCACCATAGCAGCAGACAAAGGCAACCACTAGCCTGGCCCCAGTAAATGCGGCAGCCTAGACAGTGGCGGGCAAAGATAACCCGCCGCTCGCCGCTCTACCTTTGCGCTTTCGAGTAAAAAACATCTAACTTTTTCTAGCTATCAAACGATTTTTAGGCAGCATCGGCTTGGCCATCGTGCTCAATCTGCTCGTGAAGCCGGGCTGGATACTCGTTGAGAACCTAGTGCAGAACCGCTTGGGTCATGCCACATTTGGCCTAGTGGCGGCCTGCTCGGCCCTGGCCGTCATAGTGGCCACCCTCACCGACCTAGGGCTCACTCAATTTACAGTGCAGCGCCTGGCCGCCGAGCCCGAGTTTGCCGACCAGCACTTTCCAACCCTGTTGCCGCTGCGGGCCCTGCTCACAGCGGCGGCCCTGCTGGCGCTGCTAGCCCTAGGCGCGGCCCTCGGCTACCGGGGCCCGCAGTTGCTGCTGCTGCTAGTAGTAGGCGGCACCCTGATGCTGACGCAATACGGCTTGTTTTTGCGCGGCCTAGTGCAGGCACGCCAGCACTTCAATACCGACGCCCTGCTCTCCGTATTTGAGAAACTGATGGCCCTAGGGTTGGTAGTGGGCTTGCTGCTAGGCCATAGCCTAGGGCTGCGCACCTATGTGGGGGCACGGCTAGCGGCGGCGGTCTTCACGGCGGTGCTGTTTCTGGGGTTGCTGCTGCGGCTGTTTGGGCGGCTGCCGCACCGCTGGCCGCGGCGCGGACCAGCCGGGCAACTGCTGCGGGGCAGCCTGCCGTTTGCCTTCATTGCCCTGCTCTACGGCATCAACGAGCGGGTCGATATGGTGCTGCTCGAGCGGTTATCGTCGGCCCAAGAAGCTGGCTACTACGCGGCGGCCTACCGCTGGCTCGACGCCGTAATGATGTACGCCTGGACCGTGCTGCCGCTGTTCTTTGCCCGCTTCGCCCACGCCGGAGCCCGCCCGCGTGAACTGCGCCAACTGCTGTGGCTAGGGCAGCGAGTAGTGGCCATTCCGCTGCTGTTTGCGGTGGCCTTCGTGCTGTTTCGGGGTGAGGTGCTGTTCTGGCAGTTTAGCCACAGCCAGGCGCCCGAGCTGGCGCGTATGGTGTTGTGCACCAAGCTACTGTTTTTAAATATACTGGTGCATGCCTTTTTCGCTATCTATAGCACCCTGCTCACAAGCACGCGCCACCAAACAGTAGTAAGCTGGCTTATTGGCTTCAGCATCGCCCTTAATCTGAGCCTGAATCTTGTTTTCTTGCCCCGCTATGGAGCAGTAGCGGCGGCGGCCAATACGCTAATCAGCGTTGTATTCGTTTCTATGAGCTACGTGTGGCTAGTGGCTCGGCGCACGCCGGTGGCGGTGCCGTGGCGCATACTGGCCCAGCTGGCGCTGGCGTTTGGGCTGCTGTGCGGAGGCTGGTACGCGCTGCGCCGGGGCCTGGCCCTCAGCTGGTGGCTCGAAGCGGGCGCGATGGCCGTAGCGTTTGTGCCCGTGCTCTTTGGCACCGGGCTGGTGGGCTGGCGCGAGCTGCGGCGGCTACTGCCGCGCTAGCAGCGGTGGAGCCAAGCGCGTATTTTTGCTTTTCCTAGGTACTGCGCTGGGCTGCTCATTGCCCACTGCTCCTTGCTACTTGATAGAATGGCTCGTCCGCATCCTTCCCACTTTGTGCACACGCTGCTGCCGCAGCTGGTGTGGCGGCGCCCGGCCGCCGTGCGCCGCGAGCTGGCCGACCCGCTGCTGGCCCGCGAGCTCCTGCTCTACGTGTGGGACAAGGCCGCCGAAAGCCTGCCGCCCCGCGAGCGCGTGGCGCCCCGCGGGCTGCACCTAAGCTGGCACCAGGTGGCCGGCCGCACCACGGCGCTGGTGCAACTGCCCACGCCCCAGGCCACCGGCGAGGCACACCTGGTAGCCATTGTGTACGAAGATGATACCGACTTGCTACTGGCCGAGCAGCGGCGCCCCTCGCCGATAGATGACCTCGAAGAGCCCGACGACGCTGAGGAAGACGCCGACCTGCCCGAAGACCTGCCGCGCTATTTTATGCTCGAGGCTACCCTAGGCCGCACCCCCGACGAAGCCGGCACCCCCACCGTGCTGGGCGAGTGGCGCTGCGAGCACCACCGCCACCATGCCCCCGGCCCACCCGCTGGCCGGCCCGATACTGCCGGCCGCTTTCTGCAAGCGCTGGCCAACCTCTTAGGTCCGCTGCCCGACACTAATGTGCCCATTATGCGCATTGTGCGCGGGTGAGTAGCTCAGTTGTAGTCGGGCACGTGCTTCGGGAATGATGGCGCAGCAAGCGGTGTTGTATTGGCTCTATTCTTAACGCCTGAACGCCCTATGCGTCGCCGCCACCAAGTAGCCCAAGCCGCCGCCGAAGCCACTGCCCGCGCCCAGCGCGCCGCCGAAACCCGCTGCGGCCTCTGCGAGCGTGCCGTGCAGCATACCTCGCGCCACCACCTGGTGCCCCGCGAAGAAGGTGGCCGCTACGGCGACACCGTGGACCTGTGCCAGCCCTGCCACAGTAGCGTACACCGCTTCCTCACTAACCGCGAGTTGGCCCGGCAGTACGCCACCGTGGAGGCCCTGCGCGGCGCCGAGGAGCTGCAAGGCTACCTAAGCTGGATTCGCAAAAACAAGGTGGAGAAAATCAGTAACCGCCGGGGTAAATAACGCGCTATGAATAGGAAGCCAGTAGAGCATAAGTCCGTTTCAGAAACCAGCTTACACCAGCGGTACTTCGTGCCCTTTGCCCAGCTACGGCGCCAGCCTACCATTGTGGTCGATAGCACCGGCCTAGGGGCCGCCCTCACGCTGGCGCACTGGCGCGGGGCCGCCACCCCCGCGGCCCTGCGCGATGATACCAGCGCTGGCTCGTGCCTGCGCGCCCTGCACGCGCCCACCACGCCTGGCCTAGAGGCCGCAGCCGTCACGGCCAATCACTTTGATATCGACGGCTTTGTGGGCGTATGGGCCTTGCTAAATCCCGAGCTGGCGCTGGCGCACGAGGCGCTGCTACGGTTGGTAGCCACCCTAGGCGACTTCCGTGAGCTAGACTGGCAGCATCCCTTGGCCGACCACGCCCTGCAGCTGGCCTGCTGGCTCAATGCCGAAGAAAAGGCCCGCTTCTACGAGCCCTTTGGCGCCCCTGCCCGCCGCCGGCGCGAAGACGAAGCCTCGGCCGAGAAATTTGCCTGGTTTCTGCCGCGCTTCGCCGAAGTCTTGCTTAATCCCGAGGCTGGCCGCGCCGCCTGGCAGCCCGAGTATGAGCGCGTGAAAGCCGCCGTGGCCGCCTTGCAGGGCCCGCTTACCCAGCGCACTGACTATCCCGACCTAGGGCTAGTGGTGCTCCGCACGCCCACCCCGGTGCCGTACTACGCGCTGTTTGGTCCCACGGCGGGTTTCGACTGGGTACTAAGCCTCTACGACGGGCAGCGCTACGAGCTGGAGTGCAAATACACCACCTGGATAGACCTAGAAAGCCGCCCCACGCTGCCGCGCCTAGCCCTGGCGCCCCTCGCCGCCCGCCTCAACGAGCTGGAACGCAGCAACTACCGCTGGGCTGCCGACCAGCTCACCGACACCGGCCCGCTGCTGCGCCTAAGCGGCCGACCCCTTACCAAAGCCGAGCGCTACGCCGACCCCGATGGGCGGCCCATCTACGCCTCCTCGCTGGCGGCCAGCGCGATAGAAGGCGAAGTAGTCGCCTTTTTGCAGAAAGGCTACGCGGGCATTCAGCCCAAAAAGTACTGGACCTGGGCCGAGGTGCGCGCGGCTGGTAATAAGTAATGGGTAATGAGCGTAATGTCAGAACAACATTACGCTCATTACCCATTACTTAATTACTCACAGCATTCGGTTTCGGTGCCTATTACGTCTACCACGCGCACGGTGCTGTTGCCGCCGGCCACGGGCTGCACCCGAATTTGGGTGCCGATGCGCTCCTTGAGGTCGGCCACGTGCGAGATGACGCCTATCATCTTGCCCGAGTGCTGCAAGCGCTCCAGTGCGTCGAGGGCGGTGTTCAGCGATTCGGGGTCGAGCGTGCCGAAGCCTTCATCGATAAACAGCGACTCGATACGTGCCTTATAACCCGCTAATTCGCTCAGCCCTAGGGCCAAGGCCAAGCTCACTAGGAAACTTTCGCCGCCCGAGAGCGAAGCCATGGGCCGTTTGGTATCGGCTTGGTCGTGGTCGATAATCTGCAGCTCTAGATTGCGGTTGGGCGTCTTCTCAATCGAATAGCGGTTGGTGAGCTGCTTGAGGCGCAGGTTGGCCAGCCGCGCCAGGTGGCTAAGGGTCAGACCCTGAGCAAACTGGCTGAACTTGTCGCCCTTAGCCGAGCCGATTTGGTCGGCCAGGTCTTGCCAGCGCTGCTCTTCCTGCTGGCGCAGCTGCAACTCGCGGCGGCCTTCGGCCAGGCGCTCGCGGGCGGCATCGTCTTGGGCAAGCTGGTTGCTGACGGCGCCCAGCCGCTGCTGCAAAATATCGTCGGCCGCTGACAGGGCGCTGAGCTGGGCCGTGAGGTCAGCTGCGCCGAGCGGGGTGAGGGCAAATTCGGCGTGCTGCTGCTGCTCGGCAGTGAGGTCGGCCAGGCGGCGGGCCGCCGCCGCGGTAGCCGTGAGGTGCTGCTGGCGGCGCTGGTGCAGGCGCTCGGCCTCGGCGGCGGGCAGCAGTAGTGCTTGCGCTTCGGCCGCGCTGGCAAAGCCAGCGGCACCTAGGGCAGCCGCTAGTTCGGCCTGGCGCTCGGCGAGGGCCGTGCGGTGGCCAGCCACCTGAGTTTGCAGCACGGCCAGCGCATTTTGCTTGATGGCCAGCTGCTGCTGCTGCTGCGCGTGCTGCTGGCGGGTGAGGCGCTCGGCCTCGGCCAACTGCTGGGTGTGGCGGCGCAGGCGCTCGGCCTCGGCGGCGGGGTCGGCCCCGGCGTAGTAGGCCAGGCGGGCGGCCTGCTGCTGCTCAAAAGCCAGCTGCTCGGCGGCCAGCGTTTCGGCGGCGGCGGCGAGCTGCAGGGTGGTTTGGGTGAGTTGCTCGCCTTGGGTTTTGTGCTGGGTGTTGCGCTCGAGCAGCTTTTCGCGCCCGGCGGCTAGGGCCGCGCGGCGGGCTTCATACTGCGCGGCGCGGTCTTCTAGAGTAGCCAGCAGGCCATCGTAGGGCGGCCGGGTGGGCAGCGCCAGCTGATGCGGGCGCAGAATGTCACGGATAGTATCTTGGTAAATAGCGGCTTGCTCGCGCCAGTGTGCCAGTTCCGCGCCGAGCTTACTTATCTCAAGCTCAGTGGCTTCTTGTCGCTGCCCGATGAGGCGCAGCTCGCCCTGGGCGGTGGTAGCAGCCGTGCCGGCCGCAAGGTAGGTTTCGCGCAGGGCGGCTAGCTTTTCATCTAGCGTGGCGAGCTGGCGGCGGTTGGCTACGGCGGTGGCTTGGGCGGCGGTGGCGGCAGCGAGCAGCTCGCGCACGGCCCCTAGGTCGGCGGGGTGGGGCGGCACCGGCGTGAGCGTGGCGGCCAGCTGCTGGGCTTGGTGGTGGGCCGCTTCGGCAGCGGCAGCGGCTTCTTCGCGCTGGCGCTGGCGCTGCTGCTGCTCGGTTTGGCGGCGTGTCAGGTCCTGGGTTTGGGTGCGCAGGGCCGCATCGAGCTGGGCGAGTGCTTGCTGTTGAGCGGCCACGCGCTGCTCCTGTTCGTTGGCATCGGCGCTGAAATCGGCACCTAGGGTGTGCTCGGTGGCCCCGCACAGCGGGCAGGCCTCGCCGGGGCGCAGGTGCTGGCGGTGGGTGTTGAGGTCGGCCAGGGCCTGCTGCAAGCGCAGCTCGCGGCGCAGGCTTTCGAGTAAAAGCTGGCCCGCCTGCTGCTGGGCTTCGAGGTGCTTCACAGCGGTTTCGGCGGTGGCTAGGGCCGGGGCTTCCTGGGCAAGCTGCGCTGCCAAGGCTTCGGCGCGAACTTGCTGCTCGTGCGCGGCTTCGGCCTTGGGTAGCAGCTGTTGCAGGCCTTGCAGGTGGGCCGTGAGGTCGTCGGCGCGCTGGGCTACCTCGGCGGGTGAGGTGCCGTGCAGCAGGGCATCGCGCTCGGTGCGGCAGGGCTGGCCCTCGGCCACGATGGCTTGCTGCCGGGCCAGGGCCTCGGCTTCTACGCGCTGCTGCCGGCCTAGGTCAGCCAAAATAGTTTGCTGGCTTTTAAGCAGCTCACTGCGGTGCGCTTCGCGCGTAGCTAGCTCTTTCTGGGCCTCTTGCAGGTCGATAATCTCGCGGCTCAGCTCGCGCAGCTGGTCCTTGAGTTCGGCCTCGTGGCTATGGTCAATGAGCCAGGTATCGAGCGTAGTTTGCTGGTCGGCCAGGCGTTGCAGCTCCTGCCCCTGGTGGTGCCAGGCCGCTTCGGCCTGCTGGTGGGCGCGCTGGTTTTGGTCGTGCGCGGCCTGGTTTTTAAGAAGCTGCTGGCGCGTGGTGGCTAAGGCGGTATCTTGGGTGCGGGCTTCTTCGAGCAGCGGGCGGAGGCGGTTTTCCTCGGTTTGGGCGGCCTGGTGGGCGGTGGCAGCGGCCGTGAGGGTGGTTTCGGTGTCAGACGTGGCGGCAGTCAGGCTGGGTAGCGCCTGCTCTAGCTGGTGCAGCTGGGCAGTGTCGCGCTGCAGGGCTTGGTGGGCTACCTCGGCCAGCGCCATGGGGGTGGCTAGCTCCTTGGCGTTGGCGCGCTGGTGGTCGGCCAATCGGGCAAACTCGGGCTGGAGCGCTTCATCGGCTTGGCGCAGGGCTTCGACCTCGCGGGCGGTGTCGTGCAGCTGCCGGTCGAGCTGGTCGAGCAGGGTGCGCCAGGTCAGGCACAGGTTGAGGTCTTGGGCTTCTTCGTGGTGCTGCTCGGCGGCTTCGTTTAACGCATCAAGCTGGGCCCCTAGGTCGGCGCGCTCCTCTTCCGAGAGCAGGCGCGTGGCGTCGAGGCGGGCGGCCAGTAGCTCGGTTTTGCGCGTTTCTTCCTTCGCTTTTTCAAAGGCCGCAACCGATAGCCGCGAGTAGATGCCCACGTTGGTCATCTTTTCGAGCAGGGCGCTGCGCTCCTTCTCAGGGGCGTGCAGGAAGCGCGCAAATTTGCCTTGGCTCAGCAAAACGGCCTGCTCAAACTGCCCAAAGTCTAGTCCCGATAGCTCGCCGACTTTGGCCGGTACGGCTTCTTTGCCGCTCACTACGGCCTCCCACAGTGGGCTGCGCACCAACGACATGGCATCTTGCCCGAGGCCACCTTTGTCTTCGCCGCGGGTCTTGCGCTTCACTTCCCAGCGCGAGCGGTAGCGCACGCGGCTGGTTTGGCCGGTGTCGGCGTTGGTTTCGTGCACTTCAAACTCTACCTCCGACCAGGCGAAGGGCGCGTGGCGGCTCACCATCTCGCCCACTTGGCGGTCGTGGCGCGGCACGCGGCCGTAAAGGCCCACCGCGATGGCGTCGAGCAGCGTGCTTTTGCCCGCGCCGGTGGGCCCGGTTATCGCAAACAACCCCGTGTCGGCCAGCGGCGCTGCGTCGAACCGAATCAGGTACGGGCCGGGTAGCGAGTTGAGGTTGGCAAAGCGCAGGCTGATAATCTTCATACCCTAAAAATACAGCGGCGGGCGCCCTAGGGTGCCCGCCGCTGTATTTTTTTGATTCTGACGCGCCGTTTAGTTGGTGGCCGGCGCTGGCGCAGTGGCTTGTTGGCGGCGGGTGTTTTCGGCCACGTAGAATGCGGCTTCCTGCTGGTACACGGGCATGTTATCCGTTTTTACTTTAGCTAGGTTGCGCAGGGCTGTTTGCAGGGCAGCCTGCTGCTCAGGCGTGCAAATGGTGGCACTAGGGCTGGCCAGTAGCGCCGCGTGGCAGCGGTCGAGCTCGGTTTCAAGAGCCGTTACTTGCTCCGCGCCTTTCTTGGGCAGCAGGTCGGCGGGGGTGCGCTGCATAGGAAAGCTTTGGCCCTGGTAAGTCGCCTGGGGAGTGGCTTCCGGTTGCGCCTTGCTTTTGCTGGCTCGCTTGGCCAAGGTGGCCGCGTTCATTCCCATTCGAATAAAATTGACTTGCGCACAAGCCGATTGCGTTGCGCCCAGGGCTAGCAGCAGGCCCAGGGCAGGGAGTATAACTTTTTTCACAGAAAAAGAAATTAATAATAGATAATGCACTCTATCAGCTAGATGCCGAAATGTTTGGTAGCAAGATAAGTGTGGATAAGCAGTTGGTTTGCTTCCTAACCCAAGTCGCAGACCAGCCCCAGCGGGACTTTCTATCGGTAGCAGCTTCCCGTAGCCAAGGTGCCAAAGCTCCGGCGGGGCTAGCCCGCAACCTGAGCTGCCTAGGCTTTTTCGCCGCCCCAGGCCTGCGGGTCGGCCTCGGCCAGCAGCTGGCGCAGCTCCTGGAAAGTGGCCGTGAGTGCCGTGGCCCGCTCGGGCGGCAGGCCAGCCACGCGCCGCCGAAATACCTCTTCTACCGTTAGCTCGTGCAGGTGCTCGATGGGCGCGGCGGCCTCGGCTACCACATCGGGGGCCTCAGTAAGGCGTTGATGGCGCACGCCACGCGGTGCCAGCACGGCCGCGCGGCGCTCTTTGAGGGCGGCTTGCACACGACGCTGCACCTCGGCGGGTGCCTCATCCGACTTCACCAGCACATCGGCCCAGGCTACCAGCTCAAAGGCTTCGTTATCAAACGCTAGAATGGCGGCTTCCACTTCCTCTAGCTCGCCATGAAAGCGCTGCAAGCGCCGCGTCACGGGCACGGGCAGGGCCGTAATGGTAGGTTCGCCGGCGCCCTTAAAGTCGAGCAATAGCACCTGCTGCCGGTCGTCGGCCTCGGTGAAGGACAGCGGCACTGGCGAGCCCGAATAGCGGATGCGCGCCTGCCCGCCCACCACCTGTGGCCGATGCAGGTGCCCTAGGGCCACATAATCGAAGGCCGCTGGAAAATGCTCGGCCCCAACGACCCCGAGCCCGCCGATGTGCACGTCGCGCTCGGCGCCCTCGCGGGCCTCGCCACCGGCCGCGTAAAGGTGGCCGGTGGCCAGCACCGGCACATCTTGCTCGCGCAGGCGGCGCACCAGGTCGTGCTCGCTCAGCCCTAGGTAGTGGCCCGCAATGCTATCGCGAATGCGCAGCTGGCGCTCGTCGGGCGTTTCGCCAGCCACGGTCAGGCGCAGGTCGCGGTCGCGCAAGAAGGGCACGGCGCACACTACCAGGCTAGGCGGGCCGCCAGCGGCACCTAGGGCCACTATTTGTTCGTCGACCTCGGCGGGCACCCCACCAATGACGTGGATGCGCAGCGCCCGCAGCAGCCGGCGGCTGGCATTGAGCAGGGTAGGGGAGTCGTGGTTGCCGCCCACCACCACAATATCGCGGCAGCCGGTGCCCTGCATCCGCACCAGAAAATCGTAGTACAGCTCCTGCGCGGCGTGCGAAGGCGTGGTGGTGTCGAATACATCACCAGCCAGTACTAGGGCTTCTACCCCTTCCGCTTTAACGGTGTCCAGCAGCCAGTTCAGAAAGGCTTTTTGCTCGGTGAGGCGCTCCTGGCCAGTCAGAAAATGCTGGCCTAGGTGCCAGTCGGCAGTGTGTAAAACGCGCATTAAGGTTAAAAACAGAATCTACTCAAAGGTACCGCCGGGGGCAGGCCAAACCTGTGGTGGTGAGGTAACACACCTAGGTTCAAAAAAATTAAGCTGGATTGGCCGTGGAAGCTAGTCGCTAAGCCTGGGCGCTACGTAGAATAAGTGCCCGCGCGGCTATCGACATCCGAAGAGCCGCCGTTGGTGAATGTCCTAGTCCAACTTATTTACTACTCGTTGTTATGAAGCTTCACCACTTGCTCGGCCTCGCTTTGCTCGGCGCAGCCCTTAGCCGCCCCGCCCTCGCCCAAACCAAGCCCGCTACGACCACCGTAACGCCGGGCACGCCTATTAACCCCAACAACCCTGCGGCGCCAGCCGTGGGCACCACCACCGCGCCGGGGCAGCCTGGCACACCGCCACCCGTGGCCACGCCGCCCGGCACCGTGTACCCGCCCGCCACCACCGCGCCCCCCAAAAAGCCGGCCAAGCGCTCCAATGTGCGCTCGATGGGCCGGCCCTAGGTTCGTTTCTACGCCTTACATCTATGAAAACCCTGCACTTACTTGGCGCCGCTCTCCTGGGGCTGACGCTCAGCAGCCCGGCCTTTGCCCAGGCCGATGTACCCACCGTTAGCAGCGTGCCCAATGCCGCGGGTGTGCCCAGCATTCCGGCTGCTACTATACCGGGGCGGCCCGGCCGCAGCACCAGCACAGTGCCCACGGTTACTCCCTTGAACAGCACCCGGCCCACCGGCATTACCGGCTCGACATATGCTAATGGCCTGCCCGACAGAAATATCGATGGTGGCACGCAGCGCGCCGACCAGCCCCGCGCCGGTCAGGCTATACCGGGCGCTCAGCCTACTAAACGCCTACACAAAGGCCAGCCACGTACTAAGCAGCCGGCCTTTTAGTAGCCCACTAAATATGACCAATAGGTTCTTAGTAGCCTAATCGGGTGGTGCCGCAGCGTCAGTCAGATGAGATAGGTCTGACTGACGCCGTGGTGCTACCCGATTTTTTTACCGCTCATAGCCTGCTTGATGGAAATGTTCATCACACGCTCGGCGAAGGGGCGCGTTAGCTCATCGAGTTCGTCCATGCGCTTGAGAATGAGGTCGCGGTCGCTGCCACTTAGGGCTAGTTTTAGCTCGTCGGTTTTAGCGGTGGTAGCCGTTACTTCGCTCTCTTCCAAGTGCTCGGCGTTCTTTTTCAAGAAGCGCTCGACTTGGTAAAGTAACTGCTCGGCGGCGGTGCGCGCCTCGATGAGTAGGCGGGCGCTCACGTCCTGCTTGGCGTTGAGGAGCGAGTCCATCAACATCTGCTCTACCTGGTCGTCGGTGAGGCCGTACTGGGGCTTAATGTCTACCTGCTGGCGAGTGTTCGAGCGCAGCTCAATGGCCTCCACGCGCAGAATGCCGTCGGCATTCAGGAAGAAATTAACGTCGATTTTAGGCAGGCCCGCGGGCATAGCCGGAATGCCGCTCAGTATAAATTCGCCGAGCTTGCGGTTCTCACCCACCAAATCGCGCTCGCCCTGATACACGCCGATTTTCAGATTCACCTGCCCATCTACGCTGGTGGTATACTGGCGACCGGCCTTGGTTGGAATCTTCGAGTTGCGCGGAATGATGGCGTCCATCAGCCCCCCTAGGGTCTCGATACCTAGGGTCAGCGGCGTCACATCGAGCAGCAGTACATCGCGGCGGTTGCCGGCCAAGATGTCGGCCTGAATAGCGGCACCCAGGGCCACTACCTCGTCGGGGTTAAGCGAGTTATTGGCTTGCTTGCCAAAGAACTGGCTCACCTCGTCGTACACCAGCGGCACGCGGGTCGAGCCGCCTACCAGCAGTACGGCGTCGATGGCGGCGGGCGTCAGCTTAGCATCACCTAGGGCCTGGCGGCAGGCGGAGAGCGTGCGGTCTACCAGCGGGCGAATGAGGTCGTTGAACTCCGTTTTGGTCAGCGTCACTACCTGCACCTGCTCGTCGTTGTCGATGAGCTGGGTCGTGAAGTCGTCGTGCTGGCTGAGGTAGCGCTTGGCCATTTCGGCGGCCAGGCGCAGCTGCTGCTGCATAGCGGGCACCTCCTGGTACGTGGTGGGCAGGCCAAACTTCGTTTGCCAGTGCTCCACGATGGCGCGGTCCATGTCGTCGCCGCCCAGCCAGGTGTCGCCATGGGTGCTCAGCACCTCAAAAATGCCCTGGTGTAAGCGCAAGATGCTGATATCGAAGGTGCCGCCGCCTAGGTCGTACACGGCCACGGTTTTCTCCTCATCCGGGTCGAGGCCGATGCCGTAGGCCAGCGCGGCGGCCGTGGGCTCGTTCACGATGCGCAACACTTCCAGCCCAGCGAGGCGGCCGGCGTCGCGGGTGGCTTGGCGCTGCGAGTCGTTGAAATAAGCGGGCACCGTGATGACGGCGCGGCGCACCGGCGTTTTGAGGGCATGCTCGGCGCGGTGGCGCAGCTCGCTCAGGATGTCGGCCGACAACTCGATGGGGGAGTAGAAGCGCTCGCCTACGCGCACTTTCACCAAGCCCTCGGTATCGTCGTCGATGACTTTGTAGCCCAGCTGGCCAGCGTGGGCACCTAGGTCGCGGTAGCTTTTGCCGAGCAGGCGCTTTACCGAATAAATGGTGTTAGCGGGGTCGGAAAGCAGAAAATCCTTGGCTTCGTTGCCCACCAGCGGCGAGCTGCCGTCGGCCGGAAAGTGCACCACTGAGGGCACGATGGTGCCGCGCCCCAGGTCGTTGATGGCGGCCGGCTGGCGAGTTTCGGGGTGCACGTAGGCCACGAGGCTATTGGTGGTGCCCAGGTCGATACCCACAATGAGTTCTTCCTGCTGAATGGCGCCGGTGGCGAGGTTGATGGCGACTTTAGCCATGAGAGATAGTAGCAAAGGCCGCCCAGTAGCAGCCGAAAATAGAGTAACAGCGTTGCCGCAAAATCGGCCCGCAAAAGTAGCCCCGCAGTAGCTTGGACTTTGTGGACCGAGCGTGAGCGCTGCCCGCATCTGCGGGCAGACGGTCTCTAACTTGGGATACGAGTTGCACCCGCGCTTGGTCTATAAAGTCCGGGCTACTGCTGAAAGGTGCCCTATATTTGGGTTATGCGGCAGTTGCTGAGCTTATTATATATAGGGGGCGTGGGCGCGCTAAGCCTCTTGGCCGGTTGTCAATCGGCGCAGTCTTCCAGTCCCTTACCTCGCCAGGTGCCCGCCGCGGCGGTGCTGGCTCAGGCGGACCCGCCCGCCGTGCCCGATTCGCTGCGTCTCACGCCCGTGCCCGCCGTGGCCGAGCTGCCCGACACTCTGCGCCAAGCCATTGCGCAGCTACACCACGACCTAGGGCCGGCCGCCACCGACTTGCGCCCCGCCGTGCTGGAGCAGGCCTGTGTGGGCTACCTCACCCTGCACCCCACGGGCCGCATCGAGCGGGCCGGCCTACTGGCCGTGGCCGACATGGACCTGCCCAACACCACCGAGCGCCTGTGGGTGATAGACCTGGCGCAGCGCAAGGTGCTGCACCGCAGCTTGGTAGCTCACGGCCAGGGTTCAGGCCATTTGCGGGCGCGGCGTTTCTCCAACGCCGAAAAATCGGCCTGCACCTCGCTGGGCTTTTACCGCACCTCGGGCACCTACGGCGGCATTCATGGCTACTCACGCCGCTTGCAGGGCCTTGATAAGGGGCAGAACATGAACGCCTTTGACCGCTACGTGGTGCTGCACGCCGCCGACTACGCCAGCCCCGCCTACGTGCGCCAGTATGGCCACCTAGGCTACAGCCGCGGCTGCCCCGCGCTGCCGCCCGAGCAGTACAAGCAGATTATCAGCACCGTGCAGACGGGTAGCTTACTGCTGCTCAGTGGCCCCGGCCTAGCCTCGCGCTGGCTCGATGGGCCAGCGGCGGGCAGGCGATTTGCCCGGCGCGGCTGGCGCTAGGCAGGGTCGGAATTTTTTTGCGACTAGCTGCGTTATCTCCTGACCTTGGCGCAAGCTTCTGCGTATATTGCTTTATCTATAGGCAACGGACTAGTTTTTGTTACTGGCCCGTCGGCTATCTTTCACGAAGAAAAGTTATGACAACGCATCACCAGCATCACCACCCCAGTGTAGTGCAGCGCCAGCGCGGCGCGCGCCGGTCGCAGCGCCTCATGCGGCGGGTGTTGCCCTTTGTGACATCGCTATTTCTGGCCACGCCGTTGGCGGGCCCGGTAGCTCGCTCGCTGGCCAACACGCACGCTGCGCCCGCGCGCAAAGTGAGCGTGTTGGTTGCACCTTTGTCGCGCCTCGAAAGCACCGCCCGTGACCTCTACACCAGCCTAGGTGCCGAGCAGCAGGGCCTACGCTTCGACGTGTTTGAGAAAGCTCTCACGGGCTACCTCAACCTTAAGCAGGCTGGCCGCCTCTCCGAGCGCCAGCAGCGCCTCACGGTTATTGACTTCGACTTGCCTTCGACCGAGAAACGCTTATGGGTGCTTGACCTAGCTGAGCACAAGATACTGTTCCACACGTTGGTAGCCCACGGGCACAATTCGGGCGAGAACGAAGCCAACAACTTCTCGAACACCGACCAGAGCAACATGAGCAGCCTCGGCTTTTATGTGACGGGGCAGGAGTATCAGGGCAAGCACGGCCGCTCGCTGCGCCTGCAAGGCCTAGACGAAGGCTTTAACACCAATGCCGCCGCCCGCGCAGTAGTAATGCACGGCGCCGATTACGTGAGCGAAGCCTTTATCAAGCAAAACGGCCGCCTGGGCCGCAGCCTAGGTTGCCCCGCCCTGCCGCTCGACCAGTACGCGCAGATTATTGACGCGGTGCACGGCGGTAGCTGCTTGTTTCTGAATAAATCGAACGCTGGCTACGCTTCTAAGTACCTCAACCAAGAAGCAGCGCTGGCCGCTCTTGCAGCAGAGACTACGAGCGCATCGTAAAACAGCTTTTAGTAAAACAAGAGCGCCCGCTGATAAATCAGTGGGCGCTCTTGTTTTAGCGCGTAGCTATATTTCGCGGCCTAGGGTAGAAGGGGAGAATCGGCTGGCAGGGAGAGTAGGCATGCCAAGCACTGGATAGGCTGGCTGGTGTTGGGGCGAGATAGCTGGGCGCTAATAGGCAAAATCCACGACCTTTGCTTCGTCGCTCTCTTACTACCTCTACCTGCTTTGCACTTGCGAGCAGCCCCCTTCTACTGTTCATTCTAAATCAGACTGCATGACTACTCCATTGGCTGTCTCGCCGGCGGCTACTTCTCCTTACGCCGCCGTTTTTATTGATTTTGAGAACGTTTACTACTTTCTCAAAAACCATTACCTAGACCCCCAGGACACCCACGACTACGCCCTCGACCTCGTGCGGGCACTGCGCGACACCCTCAAACGCGAGCAGGGCCTCGACTCGCTGGTGCTATACGCCTATGCCGACTTCGACAAGCTGCCCAGCGGCCCCCAGGGCCCGCTTTATCTGATGGGCGTAGACACCCGCAACGTGCTGGGCACCGACCACAAAAACGCGGCCGACATGCAGCTCTGCATCGATGCGCTCGAAGTGCTGTATACCCGGCCCGACATTGGCACGTTTGTACTGGTGGCAGGCGACCGCGACTACATTCCGGTGCTGCAGCACCTGCGCCGGCAGGCCCGTCAGGTGAAGGTGGTAGGCTTCCGCGAAAGCGTATCGGGCGATTTGCTACTGATGCTGGGCCAGGAGCACTACATTGATGCCCGCCAGCTGCTGCCAGCCGAGCGCTTGCAAGCCCTGGAAGACCACCGCGCCGCGCGCCTCAAGCAGGGCAGCGACCTGCGGCGCCTGCGCGAGCAGGGCCTGCCGGTGCGGTCGGCCGCCGCGCGCCAAGCCACCCGAGATGTCGCCACCCAGGCCGCAGCTGCCAATGAGGCGGCTCTGCCCGGCCCCGGCGACGAAAGTACCCAGCCTGACGCGCGCGCTGCCGGGGCGGCCCAAGAGCCGACGCCCGAGCCAGCCCCCACTTTCGCCTCCATCCAACGTATTACGCGCTCCGACGAGCGCCGTTGCCTCGAATTCCTGCTCGAGCAGGGGCAGCGCTACGTCGGCAACCTAGGTACGCCCGAAATCTGGGCCAGCCCCTTCTTGCGCCGCCTCACCGACGTGCTGCCCGAACTACCCGACTGGGAGCGCCGCCAGCTGCTCAGCCACCTGCGCGACGCCGGTGCCCTGCGCCTTGAAAAGCGCGAGGGCGAGCCGCACCCCTTTTCGGTCATCATCATTAACTACCAGCACCCCGACGTGCAGGAGCTGAACCCCAGCGAGGAAAAGTAATTAATGGTCAATGGTAAAGGGTTAGTTGTTAATGTTCAGCCATTAACAACTAACCCTTTACCATTGACCATTAATCTAGCGGCTTAGCTCGAACAGCGGGAGCGGGCGCAGGCGGGCGTACTGGTCGCCCATTTGGGCCAGCTCGGACTGGTGCAGGCGCAGGTAGTTATTGTAGGCTTTAGCGGCGGCATCGTAGTGGGCGCGGTAGCTTACCACGTTGGCATCGGCGAGCATGATGTGCTCGACGTAGTCGCGGATGCGGGCCGTGGGGGCATTGCCTTCGGGGGCGGCCAGCAGCACCAGTGGCTTCAGCACCGAGTCTTGGGCGGCGTCGTATTGGTCGATGGCTGCCGACGAGGCCATGCTCAGGCGGTCATAGCGCTGCGGCTTGAGGCGGCCCGCCTGCGCCGTGAGCGTGCGCACCTGGGCCGCATTGAGGCGCGGCTGCTTTTTGAGGTCTTGTAGCAGGCCGCGCACGTCGGCTAGCTTTTGGTCGTCGCTGCGCATCATGCGCTGCCAGTTACTATCGGCCGAGTCGCGCAAAATGTCGAACTGCGCCCGCACCTCAGCTGGCGAGGCGGGGTTCACGGCCGCCGCCGTATCGGTGGCAGTTTTGGCGGTGTCGGGCTTGCACATGGGCAGCACGGCGAGGGCAACTAAGCTGGCAACTAAAACGGCTTTCATAGCAAGTCAAACGAGAAAATCGGTAGGTTAATATCCCGCGGGGCTGCCAAATTACGACCTAGGGCGGCGGGAGGGCGCCCGTGCGCGAACTTTGTAGCCGCACCTCGCCCGGCGCCGTTGCCCTAAGCTACCTGCGAACTACCTGGCTCGCGCCACCGTTCTTCTTTCTATGTCCGATTTAACGCCCCTTTCCCAACTCGGCGAGTTTGGCCTCATCCGCCGCTTGCAGCGCGATATTACCCTTACGCAGCCCAGCACCGTCCTTGGCATCGGCGACGATGCGGCTATCCTGGCCCCGCCCGCCGGGCAGGAAGTCGTGGTCACGACCGATTTGCTGGTCGAAGGCGTGCACTTCGACCTCTCTTTCTCGCCGCTCAAGCACCTAGGCTTCAAGGCGGTGGCCGTCAACGTTTCCGACGTGGCCGCCATGCTAGCCACGCCTACCCAAATCGTAGTGGGCCTGAGTTTACCCAGCCGCTTCACGGTAGAGGCCGTGGAGGAATTGTACGCCGGCATGCGCCTGGCCTGCGAGGCCTACGGCGTCGACCTAGTGGGCGGCGACACCACAGGCAGCCGCGGCGGCCTGGTTATTAGTATCACTGCCCTAGGTCAGGTAGAGGCCGGCAAAGCTGTGCGCCGCTCGGGTGGCAAGCCCACCGATATCCTATGCGTAACTGGCGACCTAGGCGGCGCCTACCTAGGGCTGCAAGTGCTGGAACGCGAAAAGCAAGCCTTCCTGGCTGACCCCGAAACGCAGCCCGAGCTTGAAAACTACAACTACGTAGTGCAGCGCCAGCTCAAGCCCGAGGCGCGCCTCGACATCGTGCACGAGCTGCGCGAGCTGGGTGTGCAGCCCACCGCCATGCTCGACATCAGCGATGGACTGGCTTCCGAGGTGCTGCACATGTGCGCGGCTAGTGGCACCGGCGCCCGCGTCTTCAGCGAGTACCTGCCGATGGCCAATCCCAGCCTCGAAGCCGCGGCAGAGTTCAACCTCGACCCCATTACCTGTGCCCTCAACGGCGGCGAGGACTACGAGCTGCTTTTCACTATTCCGGTGCAGGACCACGCCAAGATTAAAAACCACCCCGATATCACCGTTATCGGCCACCTCACAGAGAGAAGCGATGCGGTGAACCTTATCACGAAGGGTGGCCAGGCCGTGCCGCTGCAGGCGCAGGGCTTCAATCATTTCACCGCAGATTAAAACGGATTTTTAAGATTTAACGGATACGCCCGCTGCGCGGGCTGACTACTCGGGCGCAGGGTAGCCTTCGGCCAACCATCAAAGAGTCGGCGAAGCCGCTCCTGCGCCTGAGTAGTCAGCCCGCGCAGCGGGCGTATCCGTTAAATCTTAAAAATCCGTTTTAATCTGCGATTAGTCTTCTGGGTAGGGGATGTACACGAAATTCGTGAACTCCTCATCTACTACCAGCAGGCAGCAAAACTCGTCGGGGTTCTTCCAGGTGCCGGTGAAATCTTCGATTTTCTCGGGGTCCACGATGCCTTGCTGGGCCAGGATTTCGAGGTAGCTGGCGAAGATGTGCCATTGCAGGCCCTCTACCTCGTCGGCGTTAATGAGCAAGCTGCCGAGCTGCACCGCCTGCCGGGCAAAGATGAACACCGGATACTTCGAGATCCCGCGCTTGCGAATCTGGTACGAGGCTTCCTTAAGCGTGTCGGATACGGTGGCAAAATCCTTGGTAATCGTACCTAGGTACTTGCCGTTTAGCTCGGGGTCGTTGAAGTAGTCCATGTTGTGTAAGGAAGTTTACCACCCAATAATGATAACTGTTTGGCCTTCTGTGAACTGATTCACAAAAAAGGTGTCAAAATCAGCTTTGTGCTTCGCATCGATATAAGTCAACATGTGTGCAACTTGGGTTTGCTTAGTTAAGCATACATCATTAGTGAAATCTGTGTAGAAAGCAGATATCACTCCCTTTCGTTGGTATGCAAGCTCGGTGTAGAAGTATACTTCAGCATCAAACTCTTCATTAGAAAAGACGAAATGTTTTTTGCAGACGTAGCTCTGGAAAAGAGGAAATAACTCAGGTGATTCTTCTACAAAAAGGTGACTGTTTTCGTCCACTTCATGAGGAGTAATCCTGACTAGGCTAATATCGAGTCCCATTTTCCGAATAAAAAGCCTATTTCAACTCCAGCAGTACCACGTTCTCCACGTGGTGGGTGTGGGGGAACATATCCACCGGCTGCACGCGGGTTACTTTGTACACCTCGTCGAGCAGCTCTAGGTCGCGGGCTTGGGTGGCGGGGTTGCAGCTGATGTAGACGACCCTAGGGGCGCGCAGCTCCACGAGGCGCTTCACCACGTCTTCGTGCATGCCAGCGCGGGGCGGGTCGGTGATGATGACGTCGGGGTGGCCGTGGTGGCTGGTGAAAGCCTCGGTGAGCATATCCTTCATGTCGCCGGCGAAGAACTCCGTGTTAGTCACATCATTAATTTCCGAGTTCACGCGGGCATCGAGCACGGCCTGCTCCACGTACTCTACGCCGACCACGCGCTTGGCTTGGCGAGCCACGAAATTGGCGATGGTGCCGGCGCCGGTGTAGAGGTCATACACGAGGTCGGTAGGCTTGATTTCGGCAAACTCGCGGGCCACCTTGTAGAGGTTGTAGGCGCCGGCAGAGTTAGTCTGGTAAAACGACTTGGGGCCGATGCGGAAGCGCAGGCCTTCCATCTCCTCCTCGATGTAGGGCTTGCCCTTGTAGCACACCACCTCTAGGTCGTGGAAGGTCTCGTTGCCCTTGTCGTTGAGCACGTAGTTGAGCGAGGTAATTTGCGGAAACTTCGCGTACACCGCATCCAGCAGCGGCTCGATGGCCTGGTGCTGGCGGTAGCATTGCAAAATCACCATAATCTCGCCGGTGCTCTCGGCGGTGCGGATGATAAGGTTGCGCAGCAGCCCGGTCTGCTTGATGATGTTGCCGAAGCGCAGCATGTTCTCCCGCGCATAGTCGCGGATGAAGAGCCGGATTTCGTTGCTCGGCTCGGGCTGCAAGTGGCAGTGCTCCACGTCGATAATCTTATCGAAGCGGCCCGGCGTGTGGAAGCCCAGCACCCGGCGGTCGTACTGCGCGGTTTCGTCCTTAATCTGCTCCTCCGTCAGCCAGCCCATGAAGCTGAACGTGTATTCGAGCTTATTGCGGTAGTAGGTGCGCTCGGGCGAGGGCATGATGCGGCGCACTTCGGGTATCTCCACCTTACCGATGCGCTGCAAGGTGTCTACCACCTGTTGGTGCTTGTAGTTGAGCTGCGCGTCGTAGGTCATGTGCTGCCACTTGCAGCCGCCGCAGGTGCCAAAATGCTGGCAAAAGGGCGTGGTGCGCAGCTCCGAATACTTGTGGTACTTGGTGGGCGTGGCCTCCATAAAGCGCTTGTGGGCCTTGCTGATGCGCAAGTCCACCACATCACCGGGGGCTACTTGGTTGACGAATACGACGAGGTTATTGATGCGAACCAGGCATTTGCCTTCGGCCACCATGTCTTGAATTTCGACGTTGAGGAGGGCTTCGGGCGGGATAGAATTGGCGAGCTTGGTGGCTTTGCTAGGCATAAACTTTTTGCGGTAAGGGGCGCAAAGTTACGATGCTGTTCTGGCGCGTGCCCCCCGGCCCCCTCTCCCGCAGGGGAGGGGGCCGGGGGTGGGAGTCTCGTGGAGTTACACGTTAGCGCGACTGCACCGCCCGGCCGCGCAATAGGGCCAACCCTAACGCGTACACCGCTGCCGTGCTCAGTAGTAGCTGCCCTAGGCCTGCCCAGGCCGCGCTGGTATCGCTGGGGCTAGTGAAGGAGTGGGTGGGCAGCCGGGCATATTCGGCGTGGGTGAAGGGGACTTTCTTAAATAAGAAGGGGTAGTAAAACGCCCGTAGCGCGTCGTGGTAGCGGGTAGCGCTCTGCTGGAAGGCCATGTGAGCGGGCAGGTCGGTGCCGGCCAGGGCGTTGAAGCTGAGCTGCGCGCTGAGCGCCGGTGACAGCCACGCCAGCCGCTGGGCTAGGGCGTGGCGCTGGGCCTGGCCCTGGGCGTAGGCCCGGGCCAGCGGCGCGGCTGACTGGTCGCCTAGGTACTGAAAGGCATAATACCAGCGCCACACGAAGCGCTCGCGGATGGTGGCTGTGTCGCGGTACTGCGGGTACTGGGCAAAAAAGCGCCGCATGGTTTCGGCCTTAGGCTGGTCCCAGCCGCCGTGGATAGCCTCCCGCTGCTGCATAGTAAGCGCCAAGCCCTGCGGTACCGGCCGCGCGGCGGCCACGTATACACTCAAGAGGCTGGGCACCAGGACTACCAGCGTAAGCCACGCCCCAAGAAGCGCCACTGCATTGAAAGACGAGTTGCGCTGCCAGGCCGTGACCAGCAGCACCACCCCAAACCAAAACAGGCAGTACAGCCCACCTAGGGCCAGCCACAGGCCCACGCGGCCATCGAGCGGCACCCGCGCCCAAGCCAGCCCTACGGCCGACAGCAGCACCCCCAGCCCCAGCACCACCGCCAGCCGAAAGGCCAGCTTAGCCACTACCAACTGCGTGGCGCTCACTGGCTGGGCCAGCAGCAGCGGCAAAATACCCTGCTCGCGCTCGCTCGATAGTAAGTTGAACCCTAGGGCGATAATGAGCAGCGGAAACAAGTACACCAGCACAAAGGCAAGGTCGAAGTTGCCACTGAGCGCCTTGGTAGGGTTAACATTCTCGGAGGCATAGAGCTGGCCTTGTAGACCCAGTAGGCGCAACTTGAGGTAGTAGGGGTTCACGTCGCGCTGGCCCAGGGCCAGGCCGGCCCAGGCGGTGGGGTGGTGCAAGGCGTAGTTCTGGTGGTAGTAGCCGACTTCGCCCGCATCGGCGGGACCGGGAAACTTGGCTTGCAACTCAGCTACCTGATGGCGCCCTAGGTCGGGCAACTCGGCTAGGTGCTGGCGCTGCCGGGCCACCTCGGCTGTGCCGTAGTAGATGCCGTAGAGGCCAGCCGCCAGCAGTAGCCCCGTAAGCAACAGTAGGCCCCGCGAGGCTTTGAAGTGCAGGTATTCGTAGTAGAAAAGCAGGCGGAATAGGCGCATAGGAGCGAGTAAGAGCGTAGCAGGTCAGCCTAGCGAGTAGGGATTTTGAGCAAAAGCCAAAAACGGCTGTCATGCAGAGCGCAGCGAAGCATCTCGCGTGCTGACGTCTGCGAACATTGAAGATTACTGCAGCACGCGAGATGCTTCGCTGCGCTCTGCATGACAGAATGGAATACAATTCTTTAAAAAGAGCTACCCTGTCGTGCTCCGGTCTACTAACCGCATCCCCAACCAGCTCAGGGCTAGCGCCCAGGCCAGCAGGGCTAGCGTGGGCAAGGCCAACTGCGGCAGCGCCCAACCCAGCGGCGGGGCTTGGTAAGTAAAAACTGGGATGGCCCGCCAAGTAGCTGCGTCGAGGCGGCGCTCTTTATCGCCGTAGCCCATGCTGGCTTGCAGGCCATTGAGGTGCTGCACGAGCTGGTAGCGGTAGGCTTCGGCCGCTTGCTGAAAGTGCACGTAGTGCGCAAAATCGGACCCGGCCAAGCCCATCGACAGCGGCCGGATGGCTTGGTAGGGGTTGAGCAGGCTGGCCCAGGTGGAGAGAGCATTCTGGCGCTCGTAGGTGCGGGTGAGGTCGGCGAAATGCTGTTGGTATACCCGGCTCGAATAGGCTTCGCCCTCGGCCATGGTTACGCCGGCTACGCTCATGGGCAGGTCTTTTTCGTCGCTGACGCTATACTTTTTGAATAAGGCCGCCTTGAGGGCTGCCGCTCGCTTATCCTGCGGGTCGTGGCCGTTGATGCCGTGTTGAGCCTCCTCGTGCACGGCGGCATCGAGCTGGGCTTTGGTGATGGCCGGGAAGAGGCCCGCGCCTAGGTTAGCGGTGGCTTTGGGCAGAATGAGGCAGCCCAGCATCCAGCAGCCCAGCAGCGTCACCAGCGCCGCCCGCGACTGGCTGGCCCGCGCCGACACCACCACCGCGCCCACAATAATCACGAAGAAATAAACCACGTAGCCCAGCCCAAATAAGGCTAGCCGTGCCCAGCGGTCGGGACTGCCAGCCGTAGCTTCACTACTGAAAAGCAGCGCACTGGCTAGCCCTAGGGCGGGCACCACTACCAGCGCCGCCGCCAGGCCGTAGCCGTCTATTTTGCCCCAGGCCACCTGCCGGAGCGTAATGCCCTGGCTCAGCAGCAGGCGCAGCGTGCCCGCCTCGCGCTCCTCGGTAAAAGCCCCGAAGCACAGAAAAATGAGCAGCAGCGGCACCAGCGTTTGCAGCACAAAGGCCACCGACAGCTCGCCAAAGCGGATGAGCGAACCAGCCTGCTGGGCCGGGCTGAAATTGACGCTGTTTTGCTGATGCGCCTCTAGGTACACCACCGCCCCAGTAAACGAATCGAGCCCGCTATCCAAAAAGCTGAGTGCTGCCCGGGGCCGGAAGGCAAACGTGCCGTAGTGTGCCACCCGGTGCGGGTGCCGCCCCGGCTGGTGGTGAAACTGCTCATTCACCGTCTCTTGCGCCAGGGCGCGCTCGGCCTGCAAGGTGGCGTAGCCGCGCCGGCCCACTAGCGTAGCGGCCAGCAGCAGGGCCAGCATCAGCAGGCTCAGTACCGCAAAGCGGCGGTCGCGTAGGGTGCTGAGAAATTCTTTGTGGGCAATGCTTCTAACCATGGGCTTACTGCATGTGCGTGAGGTAGAGTTGCTCTAGCTCGTTGGCATTGAGGGCGGCGGTGGGGCGCACGTCTACCAGCTCGCCCTCGCGCATGATGCCCACGCGGGTGCCCACCTCCTTAGCCCGAAAAATGTCGTGCGTAGCCATAAACACAGCCGTGCCCTGGCCACTGAGCTGTTGTAGTAGCTCCGAAAACTCGTTGCTGGCCTTTGGGTCGAGGCCCGAGGTGGGCTCGTCGAGCAGGAGCACCTGCGCTCGCTTGGCCACGGCGCTGGCGATGCCCACCTTCTGGCGCATGCCCTTCGAGTAGGTGCCCACGCGCCGGCTGGCCGCTTCGGGCGGCAGCCCGGCCTGGGCTAGGTAGTCACGCAACTCATTCTCTGAGTACTTAAACCCCGCCAAGCTGCTCAGCAAAGCCAGGTTTTCGAGCCCCGTGAGGTGGGGGTACAGCAGCACGTTTTCGGGAATGTAGGCCAGGTGTTTTTTTATGTCGAGCGGATGGCGGGCTACCTCCAGCCCGTTGATATACGCCGCCCCTGCCGTAGGCGCGATAAAGCCTAGGAAGAGGTTGATAGTCGTAGACTTACCAGCGCCATTCTGCCCCAGCAGACAAAATACTTCGCCGGGCGCGAGCTGAAGATTCAGGCTTTTGAGCGCCAGCTTGCCAGGGTATTCCTTGCGCAGGTCGCGGGCTTCGAGGATGGGAGGCATAATTGTAAATAGTAGAAGCAGGGGCATTACCCCACCCCCGGCCCCTCCCCTCCGGGAGAGGGGAGCCTGACGACTGCGTTCGCTTATGTCTGCTTGCGGTCGGCACCCCTCTCCCGGAGGGGAGGGGCCGGGGGTGGGGTAATGCGCTAAAACGAGTACCCCAGCGTAGCCATGTAGTTGCGCGGTGCGCCGGGGCTGGCGCGGAAGTAATCGTAGCCGCCCACGAAGTAGTACTTGTCGAACAGGTTGTTCAGGTTGACGTGGAAGTTGAAGCGGTTGACGGTGTAGAACAGGGCCACGTCGGCCACGGCGTAGCCGGGCCAGTAGGCCCATTCATCTGGGCCGCCATTGAGGGGTGTTACCTGATTTTCGAAGCGGCGGCGGGCCACGAAATTGCCGCCCACGGCTAGGCCCAGGCCGCGTAGGCTAGGCGTAAGGAAGGTGTACTTAGCCCACAGGCCACCCGAGTTTTGGGGAGCATTGGCCAGGGGCATACCTTTTTCGGCGGCTAGGTCGGCCTCGGTTACCTCGGTATGGTTGAAGGCGTAATTGGCGTTCAGGCTGAAATTAGGCAGAATGTTGCCCGTCAGCTCCACTTCCACGCCGCGCGAGCGGGCCTGGTTTTGGCGGTAGATGGCCGCCCCCGTGGCGGAGAGCGAGCCGGTATTCACGAGCTGGTTGCGGCGCTCAATCTGGTAAGCGGCCAGGGTGGCAAACAGCATCTTGTTGAAAAACTCGCCTTTCAGGCCGGTTTCGAACTGGTAGCTGGTTTCTGGGCTGAAGGGCTCGTTGCGCCCGTAGCGCTCGGGAAAGCGTAGAAGTTCGGGCCGCAGTGGCCGGAAGCCGGCGCTATAGCTGGCGAAGTAGTTGAGGTTTTCGCGCAGGGCGTAGGTGAGGCCGGCCCTAGGTAGGAATTTGGTTTGCGGGATGCTGGTCGAGCCATCGCCGTAGTCGCGCTCGTCGGCAAACAGCTCGTAGCGTGCACCTAGCAGCACCCCTAGGCGGGGCGTCACCTCTATCTGGTCCTGCACATACAGGCCCGTGGTGTGATAAATAGAGTTGATGTAATCAATGAAAAACTGCGGCGTAGAGCGGCGGATATAAGTGCTTGGGTCGCGGATTTCGTAGCTCGGGCTGTTGAGGTCAAGTTGCAACGGTACCATGCGCTGCGTGATGGTAGTGCCCACAACGGTAGTTGCAATGCGTTGCCGCGCCTCAAACATGGCGCTTTCTTTGTCGGTGTTGAAGCGGATGTAGTCGGCCCCCGCCACCAGCTTGTGGTTGATGGAGCCCGTAGCGCGATTGGCCACAAAATAGCCCGACAGGTTCTTGGTATACTCTTCGGCGCGGCGGTCGAAGTAGCGCAGGTTCATAATCGAATTGCGCGGCTTGGTGGGGTCTGAGTTGTCGTAGCTGTTGAGGGTGCGGTGCTCGCTCAGGGCTTCGTTGTACGTGAAGTCCAGATAAGAAGCATTGAACGACAGCCAGTTGTTGAATTTATGATTCAACGAGGCATTAAAGTAGTACGTGGTTGTGCGCAGGTAGTCGCTGGGTTGACTCAGCGTGAAGGAGCGCGGCACGCCGTACAGGTCGTTGCTCTTGATGGGCAGGCCGCGGTCGAGGTAGCCGTCCACGTGCGTGTACACCAACTCGGCGTTGAGGGTGGTTTTGTCGGTCACCAAAAACGTCACTGTGGGCGCTAGCATCAGCGACTTCGAGTCGTTAACGTCGCGAAAGGAGTTGGTTTTCTCGTATCCCGCGTTGAAGCGGTAGAGCACGTTTTGCTTGTCGTTGAGCGGCCCCGTGAAGTCGGCCGTGGCGCGCATAGTGTTGAAGCTGCCCGTCGAAAACGTGAGCGCCTGGCGCGCGTCGGCTAGCGGCTTCTTGGTCACCATGTTGATGGTGCCGCCGGGGTTAATGTCACCAAACAGCGCCGCGCCCGGCCCTTTCAGCACCTCCACACGCTCCAGGTTCACGGTCAGCGGGGCTTGCACGAAGGCGTTGCCGAAGCTGAAGCCCGAGCGCAGCCCATTCAGCAGCCGGAAGCCGCTCTCGTAGCCGTTGCGAAAGCCGCGAATGGTAAAATCATCGTAGTGAGAGTATTGGGCAACGCCCGCCACGTTCTTCACCACATCGGTGAGGCGGTAGGCCTGGCGGTCGTCCATCAGTTCCTTGGTCACGGTCGAGATGGATTGCGGCACGTCGATGAGGTCGGTGGCCGTGCGCGTACCTACAAAGCTGTAGTCGCTCTTGTAGGTCGTTTCCTTTCGCCCCAGCACCTCCACTTCCTGAATGGCATTGGTGCTGGCGGCCAGCCGAAAATCAGCCACCGCGTTGGGTATTTCGGCGCTCAGTAGCACCGTGCGGCGCGCTTCTTGGTGCCCTAGGCTGCGCGTGATGAGCGTGTAGGAGCCCAGCGGTAGCTTATCGAGCGTGAAGCGCCCCTGCGCATCGGTCAGCGTAGCAAACTGCCCAGTTTGCTCCACCACCGAAATGCCTTCCAGCGCCTGCCCACTCGTTCCCACCACATGGCCCGTAATGGTACCTAGGGTTTGGGCAGAAGCCGTAACTGCCAGCAGAAGCAGCAGCCCTAGAAGGCTCGCCACTCGCGTCATGCCCGCCGCAGCGGGTAGCCTTACGCAACATAGTATATCAGCCGCAGTAGAGCGATTGATAATATTGAAAAGCTTCATTTAAGAATTAAAAAGAGCTATTTGACCTTTATGAAGGACAAATGTAGCGCTTTTTTATTCTTTATTGAAACTATGTTGCAAGTGAAAAATAGTATCGTAACGCTACTACTTCCTTCGCAGAAGGCATCACCCAAGGTTTTGCACTCCAAACTAAGTTTGCTAGTTAAACCACCCACCAGCCCCTCTCAACAGCCAAGCCGCCGCAAAAAGCAAAGCCCTTCGCCAAGCAATCGACAAAGGGCCTCACAAGAGTAGTCAGCCCGGCGCAGCCGGGCGTATCCGTTAAATCTCAAAAATCCGTTCGAATCTGCGGTCTAGAATTGAAAGTAGATGAACGGCTGAATCTCGGCCGACTTCACCTGAATCACCAGCCAGATAACTGCCGTCACGACCACGGCCTGCGTTATCACCGAGCGGCGGCCCATTGCTCCTTCGAGGCTAAACGTGAAGCCATCGGGAATGAAGTGTAGCAGGTAACCTAGGGCCACCAGCGCAAACACAGCGCGGAAGCTGGCCACTACTTGGGGTAGCAAATCGGGCCGCAGGTTGTGGGTGATTTGGTGGATAACCTGGGTCGCGATGTCGAAGGAGCCGGCCCGAAAGAATATCCAGCAGAAGCACACGAAGTGGAAGGTGATAACCCAGCCCAGCAGCTTGACAAGCCAATTATCGCCGGGCTTGAAAATCTGCTTAAACAGCTTATCCACCGCCAGCGCCACGCCGTGCAGCGCGCCCCACAGTACAAAGGTGAGCGACGCACCGTGCCACAGCCCACCCAAGAGCATGGTTAAAAACAGGTTGAGATACTGCCGAAAAACGCCCTTGCGGTTGCCACCCAGCGGGATATAGAGGTAGTCGCGCAGCCAGCTGGACAGAGAAATATGCCAGCGCCGCCAAAACTCGGTGATGCTGGTGCTTTGGTAAGGTGATAAGAAGTTTGGTGGTAACTTATAACCTAGGAGCAACGCAATGCCGATGGCAATGTCGGAGTAGCCTGAGAAGTCGCAGTAAATCTGCAGCGCGTAGCCGTACACGCCGAGCAGGTTTTCGATGCCGCTGTAGCGGGTGGGCATGTCGAAAATGCGGTCGACATAGTTGAGGCTGATGTAGTCGGAGATGATGGCTTTCTTGAACAGGCCCGCCGCGATGAGTACCACCGCCCGGCCCATGTCCTCACGCGAGAGGAAGGGCGGCTTGGGAATTTGAGGAATAAAATCGGAGGCCCGCACGATGGGGCCGGCCACGAGCTGCGGGAAGAAGGATACAAAAAACGCGAAGTCCCAGATGTTGCGTAGCGGCTTTATCTGGTTGCGGTACACATCGAGGGTGTAGCTCAAAGTCTGGAAGGTGTAGAACGAGATGCCCACCGGCAGCAGCACATGCAGCACCGGTACTGGCTGACCGGTGAGGGCCTGGTAGCCGCTGAGGAAGAAGTTGGTGTACTTGAAGTAAAACAACATCCCTAAGTTGACTATCAGGCTGAGCGTGAGCAGCAGCTTGCGCTTGGTTGGGCTGGGCGAGTCGGCTATCCAGAGCGCAAAGTTGTACTCGACGATGGTCGAGAAAACCAGCAGCAAGAAATACCAGCCGCTCGACTTGTAGTAGAAAAACAGCGAAAAAGCCGTGACGTAGAGCAGCCGCGCTCGGTGGTGCCCGCGTAGCAATTGGTAGATACCTAGGAACCCTAGGAAGAGCAGTAAAAAGAACCCCGTGTTGAATATCATCGGGCTCTTGGGGCTGTAGGCAAACTGGCCCAGCAGCCGGTCGAGGTCGATGTTATCGAGTAGGGAACGCAGCAAATCCATCCTGAAGCGCGAGGTAAAGTAGTAGGCCCTGCAGGTCGTAGCCCGAGCGGGTAAAGTGAATTAAATCGGCCTGCGCCAGTCCGGCGGTGCGCCACTGGGCCATGCTGCCGTAGCCGCCCTGCACAGCGGCAAAATCCCAGTATGCCAGGTCGTGGGCCTGTGCATAGGTGCGCAAAATGCCCGACACCCGCGCAAACTCAGGATTGCGGTAGCGGCGGGCGCGGTACGAGTCGGCGGGGGCTACCAGCAGCACTTCGGCCTTAGGAGAGCGCCGGCGCAGGCTGCGTACCAGCGTATCGAGCTGCGCCGTGAAGCGCTCGGGCGTGTACTTGGGGTAATACACGTCGTTGGTACCCAGGGAAATAATAAATAAGTCGGGCTGCAGCAGCGGCAGCTGGGCCAAGAACTGCGGCGTGCGGTTGTACTGGTGCACCTGCGCCCCGTTGATGCCGATGGCGTGGTAGAGTACGCCGGGCTGGCCATTTTCCAGCACCAGGCCATAGAGCACGCCGCTGGTTTGGGCGGCGGTGCGGCGGGTGGTGCGCAGCGTCACGAGGGTGCGCAGCGAGTCGAGGGGCAGCGTATCGGCTACGCTGCGGCCTGCGCCGGGCACGGTACCTAGGAGCTTGCGCTGCGGCGTGAGCACTTGCCAGTCGAAGGCCGCTGGGCCGGGCTGGCGCAGCAGCGTCAGCGAATTGAACTGATACGCCGGCCAATACCGAATGGGAATACGCAACGTGAAAGCCGCGCCCGAGTCGGCCGTGGCGAGCGAAATGCCACTTATGCCTACTGGTAGCGTGCTATCGGGCTGCGCGGCCAGCACGCGCTTCGAGCGCCAAGCACCACGGACAGAGGTGGTGCGGTATGTGCGCGAGCCGTTGGTGCGCGCCACTTCGTATGGAAAGACAAGCCCGCGGCCGGCGTTGCCGTAGGTGCGTTGCAACTCGTGCCGCACGCGGTCGGAGTAGTCGTCGGCCTGGATGTGCGAGTCGCCTAGGTGCACCACGCTCACGCGGCTGCCGGGCAGCGCCGCGGGCAGCTGGCGCGCTTGCCGTAGCCGCTGGTAAAAACGCTGGAGGCCGATGGTCGCGTTCTCGATATGGTTGGCCGAGGTGCGCAGGAAGGGGTGGGCCCGCTGCAAGCTGTCGAGCTGGCCGCGGGGCGCCTGCTGCGCGTGCGTCGCGCCGCCAGCCAGCAGCCAGCCCAGCAAGAGCAGGGTAGAAAGCAAGCGCATGCGTGGTTACTGAATAGCCGCCGAGTCGGGGGCGTGGGGTTCGGCCGCGGGCGGGCCGCTGCTATCGGCGCGAGCGGCGGGCTTGGCGGCAGGGGTAGAAGTAGGGTGGGCGTACTGCTGCATCAGGAAGTTGAAGAGCAAGCCCGCGATTTTGTGCGCGCCCCTAGCATTGACGTGCGTGTAGTCTTTGTTGGCCAGCGCGGGCGATTCTTCCACCCAACTCACCATTGAGTTCTCGCCGCCCATAGCCTCGAATAAATTCCAGAACGCGGCGTGGTTGCGCTGGGCCAGTTGCTGCTGCGCGGCCAGTAGGCGCGGCACGCTAGGGTCGGTTTGAAACTCGCCGTCGATGCGCGAGCTTTTGTCGCTCATGCCCACGATGAGAATACTGGCATTGGGGAAGGCACGCTGCATACGGTCGACCACGCGGGTCATGGCGCGGGCGTACCACTTGTAGTTGGGGTAGCTGGCCGAGGCCACGTTTACGCCGTAGTGCAAAATGATAAGGCGATAGTCGAGTTCCTTGCCAAACGCGGCCAACTCCTTAAATGGTATGCGCGTGAGCGACATGCCACTATTGCCCCGAAACGAAAAATTATCGAGCACCACCCCCCTAGGGCTCTCAAAGCTGATGCCGTACACCGGGCGCGGGCGGTGGGTGGCAAAGGCCAGGCGCATGGAGCGGGCCGGCACGCCGGGCTTCAGCAGCATGGCATTCAAGGCCCCCGTGCCCGCTAGCGCGTGGGGCACCTCGTGGCCGTTGGTGGTTACCAGTACTTCGTCGCGGGCCGAGCCGGGACCGTAAAATAGCCGCGCCTGCTCGAAGCGCCGCACCGCCGCAAACGGCCCGCCACTCTTGAATTCGGCCCAACTGGCCCCGGCCGCGGGGCTGCCGGTGCTATCAACCTGGCCCAGCGCACGCGGCAAAAACACGTGCCCCGAGATACCTAGGGGGTATTCAGCGGGCAGCTTGGGCGTTATGAGATTATACTCCTGCCAGTCGTCGGAAAACGACTGTCGGATAGTGCCCCGAAAGTCTGCCGTAATAGAATTTATTGGTACGTAGCCCACGCCCGTGCCGCCAAACTCAGTTTGAAGGCTGTTGCGCAGGTCGCCGGTAATGAGGTCGCCCTCAATCATGGAATCGCCGAAGTACGCGATGCGCACCGGGCTGCCGTCGGCCTTGGTTTGGCGCAGCGCGGCCAGGAAGCTGTCGAGGCCACCTAAGTTGGGCACACTGGGCGATTTGGTCTTGGCCGCTACCTCGGCCGAGTCGGGCGGAGCCGTAGCGGCTACTGTGTCGGCGGGGGTAGGGGTGGCCGGGCCGTTGGGCGGCGGCGCATCGAGGCGGGCTACCGCCGCGGGGTCTTTGCGCAAGATGTCGGCCAGCAGGCGCACTGGGCGCAACTCCACGCCGCCCACCGTCAAGCCCGGTTTTAAGAGAGAAAGTAGACCTAGGAGGCCTACCGTGAGCAAAACCAGCAGAAACGGATTTTGCGAACGCGAAGAATTCATACCTAGCAGTAGCAGGTGCAAAGGTACGGTGTTGGGGCAGCCGCGTTGAGGTTATTTTTCGTTTTTCCTTCAGTTTTGGCTCAGAAAAACACAAAAAAGGAGCGACCGTTTCCAGTCGCTCCTAAGTTGGCTAGCCGTTCAGCTTAAAAACCTCCCTTGTCGAGGTTCAAATCCTCTTTGGGCGCGGCGCCCATAAACGGGTAGGGGTAGTCCGTAGGCGGGTTAAAGGTTTCCTTGATGGCGCGGGGCGACACCCAACGCTGCAGGTTAAGGGCCGAGCCGGCCTTGTCATTAGTGCCCGAGGCGCGGGCGCCGCCGAAGGGCTGCTGGCCCACCACAGCCCCGGTGGGCTTGTCGTTGATGTAGAAGTTGCCGGCCGCGTTCACCAGGCGCTTGGTGGCCAGGTCGATGGCGTAGCGGTCTTGCGAGAAGATGGCGCCGGTGAGGGCGTAGGGCGAAGTCGAGTCCACAAGGTCGAGGGTAGCCTCAAACTCGTTTTCGTCATACACATACACCGTCACGACGGGGCCAAACAGCTCGTCGCACATGGTCACGTACTTGGGCGTTTTGGCCAGAATTACGGTCGGCTCCACGAAGTAGCCTTTCGACTTGTCGTAGTTGCCGCCGGCCACGATTTCGGCGTCCGCATCTTGCTTGGCGCCGTCGATGTAGCGGGCCAGCTTGTCAAAGCTCGCTTCGGTAATTACGGCGTTCACGAAGTTGGTAAAGTCTTCGACGTCACCCATTTTGATGCTCGCCAAATCCTGCTTCACGTAGCCCAGAATCTCATCAGCCAGGTTCGAGGGCAGGTACACCCGCGAAGCTGCCGAGCACTTCTGGCCCTGGTACTCAAATGCGCCGCGCGTGATGCCCGTGGCCACGGCCTTCGCGTGGGCCGAGGGATGTGCCACGATAAAGTCTTTGCCGCCGGTTTCGCCCACGATGCGGGGGTAGGACTTGTAGTTGGGCAGGTTCTGGCCGATTTCCTGCCAGATGGTTTGGAAAACCTTGGTCGAGCCCGTGAAGTGGATGCCCGCAAAGTCGCGGTGCTTGAAAATCACATCGCCGGCCACCGGGCCGTCCACATAAATGAGGTTGATAACGCCCGCCGGTACGCCTGCCTCTTCGAAAAGCTCCATCAGCACCTGCGCCGAGTAGATTTGCGGGTAAGCTGGTTTCCAGACTACTACGTTGCCCATCATGGCCACCGAGGCGGGCAGGTTGGCCGCAATGGAGGTGAAGTTGAACGGCGTGAGCGCAAACACGAAGCCTTCGAGCGGGCGGTGCTCCAAGCGGTTCCACATACCGGGCGCCGACTCGGGCTGCTGCCGGTAGATTTCCTGCATGAAGTGCACGTTGAAGCGGAAAAAGTCAATCAGCTCGCAAGCCGCGTCAATCTCGGCCTGAAACGCATTCTTGCTCTGGCCCAACATGGTAGCCGCGTTGATACGCGCCCGGTAGGGGCCGGCCAGTAGGTCGGCGGCCTTCAGGAAAATAGCGGCGCGCTCTTCCCAGGGCAGGTTGGCCCAGGCCGAGCGGGCAGCCAGGGCCGCGTCGATGGCTTGGGTCACGTGGGCAGCATCGCCCTCGTGGAAGTGACCTAGGGTGTGCTGGTGGTCGTGCGGCGGGTGCAGGCTAATGGTGCGACCTGTGCGCACTTCCTTGCCCCCAATGTGCATCGGAATATCGCGCTCTAGCTGCTTGATGCGCTTGAGTTCTTTCACCAGTTCGAGGCGCTCGGGCGAGCCGGGGGCATACCCCTTCACGGGCTCGTTGAGGGGCTTGGGGACTTGAAAAAAGGCGTTTGCCATAGGTAGAAAGGGGAATTAAACGACGCTCGTCAGGTAGACCGCAGCGAAGCCTCTCGCGAGGGGTAGTAAAATCAATCGTCAGCAACGGCGCGAGCGAGAGGCTTCGCTACGCTCTGCATAACGAATGGAAATGAACAATTACAAAAAGCTGCGCAGCTCATCTAAGCTGGCAATTTCATAGGTGATTTGGGCAAAATGCCGCCGCCGCTCGGGGTTGAAGTACACTTGGTCGATGCCCGCGTTGTAGGCACCCAGCACGTCACACTCTAGGTTGTCGCCTATCATCAGGCTCTCGGCGGCGGTAGCGCCGGCCTTTTCCAGCGCATGAGCAAACATGCGCGGGTCGGGCTTGAGGCAGCCGCTGGCCTCGGAGGTGATAACCTCCTGGAAGTAGTCGGTCATTTTCGACGAAGTGAGCTTGATGCGTTGCACTTCCTCAAAGCCGTTGGTGATGAGGTGCAGCACGTAGCCCTTGGCGCGCAGGTAGCTGAGCACTTCGTGCGTGTGCGGAAAAACGGCTGATTTATAAGGTAATATATCCGTGAACCGCGCCGAAATATCCACCGGAATATCTTCCTCGGCTACGCCCAGCTTGGTGAGCGTGCGCAGAAAGCGGGTTTCGCGCAGCTGCTTCTGCGTCACTTTGTTGGCTTGATACAGCCGCCACAGAGCATGGTTGACCTCGCTGTAGCGGCTGTTGAACTGCTCAAACGAAAACGTGCCGTGGCGCCCTAGGTCGTAGTCGAGGTAAAGCTGCTGCAGGGTCTCGTGGGCATTGGTTTCAAAGTCCCACAGCGTGTGGTCGAGGTCGAAGAATAGATGGCGATACTGCTTCATAAGGAGGCAACTGTGCTAGCGCTAACGGTGAACTTTGGGCTACTTATCCAGCAGCAAGTCATTTAAAAGCTGGCCTTTGCCCAGGTGCTCGTGCACCAAGCGCTCGGCGTCTTTGGGCCGTACGTTGCCGTAAAAAATACCTTCAGGATACACTACAACGGCCGCACCAGGGCCCTTTTTGCAGTGCTTGCACAAATCGAGGCAATTGCAGGTCTGCACGCGGTTATGCGCTTTATGCCCGTTCGCCACAAAGGTCTTGAGGCCTTGCTGCTTAAGCTCCTTTTTGATAGCTTTGGCCACATCGTCGCCAACTTCGGACTTCTGATTATTGCAAACAAAAATGTGATGGTCAATCATATACGTCTAGTCAAGAATAAGCTAAATAGCTGCTGATACCTTATGGCGCGTTCGAGCACCTCGCGGCCACCCTAGGACTCGGGCAGCCAGCGGCGGTTCTGTATTTTGTACGCGGCCAGCTCGCGGTTGCTCCACAGGGTTTGGTACACTTGTTGGTCGCGCAGCAATTGCGGGTCGCGCTCCATGTAGCCAAGCAACTGCTGAAGCAGCTCGATTGTCTCTTCTTTTAAAAAATAAAACATCCAGTTATCAAGCCGGCGGAAACCAACCAGGCCAGCATTCTTCAAATACGTGAGTTGGCGCGAAGTTTTGGTTTGGGTGAAATCGAGCACCTGCTCTAGGTCACCGACCACCATCTCCTGGTTGCGCCACAGCAAATGCAGGATGCGCACGCGGCTCTCGTCGCCCAAGGCCTTGAAAAGTTGTTGCCCAAATGCAACGGAGAAATGTTTTATGCGCATCTGCCGTTGGGAAGCCGACGCCCGGCTGCTTTAGAAGCCCAAAAGTACGGCGGCCGCGCCGGGCAGCTTCGTATCTTTGTTTTAGTTGAGTTAAGACCCACCTTACTTTTGTGAATAGTCGTCGTTTCTTAGTGATGCTGAGCCTAGTAGTGCTCACTGGCCTGCTGGCTGCCCCGCGGGCCTGGGCCCAGGGCAAGCGCCAGATAGTGCAGTTTACGGGCATTATCGCGAGCGGCGACAGCCTGCTGGGCGTGGGTGGCGCTTCGGTGTACGTGCCCAAGGCCGGCCGCGGTACCACCTCTAATGCCTACGGCTACTTCTCGATGGCCGTGCTGGCTGGTGATAGCATCGTAGTGCGCTCGCTGGGCTATCGCAACCAAACCATTGTAATTCCGGCTGACTATCAGCGCCAAAGCTTTTCGGTTATCATTTCGCTCAAGGAAGATGCCACCGTGCTGCCCGAGGTGCGGGTATTCCCTTACACCACCGAGCAGGCATTCAAGCGCGCCTTCCTGGCCATGAAGCCGGCCGATGAGCGCGGCTCGGCCGCAGCCGAAAACCTCAACGAGGACCTGATGCGGAAGATTTTCAACTCGCAGCCCATGGGCGCCACGGCCAACTACCGTCAAACCATGTCGCAGCAGCAGTACAATTTCGACCGCCGCATGGGCACTGCGCCGAACCTACAAAGCAATAACCCCTTGCTGAACCCCTTTAGCTGGCTGCAATTGATAAAGCAGGTCAAAAACGGCGACTTCAAGCGTAAATCGGGTGACGATTATTAAGCGGTAAAAAAGCCTTTGTTAGTCAAGGTATTACTTGTTGAGTTAATGTAAATTTCACAACAAAGGCTAGCATTTTTCGGTAAAGTAGAGGTGGCAGTCAATTGCCACCTTTTGCTTTTTTTATGGATACGAATCTTCCGGTTTCGGCGCAGCCGCGCGTAGTGATAGTGGGGTGCGGCTTCGGCGGGCTGCGGCTGGCAAAGGAGCTGGCCGATGCACCCGTGCAAGTGGTAGTGGTAGACCGCAACAACTACCACAATTTTCAGCCGCTGCTATACCAAGTAGCAACGGGTGCCTTGGAGGCCGACAGCATAGCTTACCCAGTGCGCAAAATTTTTGCGGGGCAGAAGAATTTCTTCTTCCGCATGGCCGATGTAAAGGGGGTTGACTCGACCGCTAACACGCTGCAAACCAGTATTGGCGATATTAAGTACGATTATCTGGTAGTGGCTACTGGCTCGCTCACCAACTTCTTTGGTATCGAAAGTATCGAGAAGAATGCGATGCAGATAAAGAGCATTCCAAACGCGCTAAACCTGCGGAGCTACATTTTTCAGAACTTTGAGCAGGCGCTGCTCGCTACTGACCCCGAGCAGAAACAATCGCTGCTCAACATTGTGGTAGTAGGCGGCGGCCCAACGGGCGTCGAAATTAGCGGCTCGCTGGCCGAGATGCGCAACCACGTGCTGCCTAAAGACTACCCCGAACTGGACCTGAAGAAGATGCAGATTTTCTTGGTCGAAGCCGGGCCCGCGCTCCTAGGTCCTATGTCGAAGGCCTCACAGGCCGATGCCAAGCGCTATCTCGACGAGCTGGGTGTGAAGGTGCTGTTGAATACGGGCATCAAGCGGTATGAAGAAGGCAAGGCCTATTACTCGGAGACCGAGTACATTCCGACCGAAAATATGGTGTGGGCCGCCGGGGTAAACGGGGCCGCCCTGCCCGGCCTGGCTGAGCCCTCCGTGACGCGTAATAAGCGTATTACGGTGAACCAGTGGAACCTCGTAGAAGGTGAAACGAACATCTTCGCCATTGGCGACGTGGCCAATATGGTGACCGAGGAGATGCCCCGCGGCCTACCCATGCTGGCGCCCGTGGCGCAGCAACAAGCTGCTCACTTAGCCAAGAACTTTAAGCGCATTTTGCGCAACGAAGCGCCGCAAGACTTTAAGTACTTCGATAAAGGCGTGATGGCCATCGTGAGCCGTAACAAAGCCGTGGTGGACATTAAGAACATTCACTTCAAAGGCTTCCTAGGGTGGCTGTCGTGGCTGTTTATCCACCTTATTCTGCTAGTGGGCTTCCGCAACCGCGTGGTGGCACTGGTTGACTGGGCCTTTAGCTACGTCAGCTCGGGTCAGGCTCTGCGCTTGATTATCAGACCTTTCAACAAGCGTGACGTGAAGGACGACAAGGGTAAACGGGCGGCTGAACACGCTGCCGCTACGCCTGAGTACAACCCTACGCCTTCGGCCGTGCAGCAAGCTGCCCCAACGGTGTAGCACCCGAGCTAGCTTATCGCACACAAAAAAAGCCACCCGCATAAGGTGGCTTTTTTTGTGGTGGCTAAAGGCGAGCGTTTACAGCAAGCCGCTCAAGAAGCCGGGTAGAATACCCAGAATCAACGTGAGGGCAGCAAGCACTACAAGCGTTATTGATTGAAAGCCGTCGACTACAATGGGAGTCTGCGGGACGCCGGGCTCGGCGGGGCGCAAGTACATGGCAATAACGGGCCGTAGGTAGTAGTAGATACCCACCATGCTCATTACTACAGCGAAAACTACCAGCCAGATATTAATAGGTGCCACGGCCATGAAGATGAAAAACTTACCGAAAAAGCCCCCGGTGAGTGGAATGCCACCGAGCGACAGCATGGCTACCGTGAGCACGAAAGCTAGCAATGGATTAGTGCGGCCCAGGCCAGCGAGGCCGGCGTAGTCTTCGCGCTGGCGCTGGTCGGCCACGAGCTTGAGCACACCAAAAGCGGCTACTGTAGCCACCGAGTAGGCGAGGCTGTAGAAGAAAATGCCTTGGGCAGCCGGGCCGCTGAGCTTACCTTGGCCTGCTACCAGACCTAGGAGTAGGTAGCCAGCGTGCGACACGCTGGAGTAAGCCAGCATACGCTTGGCGCTGGTTTGCACTGCCGCGCCGATGTTGCCGAGCAGCAGCGTGAGCACGCACATGGCTGCAATAGTAGGCAGCCACACCGTGCTGGCGGCGGGTAGCGCCACTACCAGTAGCTTGAGGAAGGCGGCGAAACCGGCCGTTTTCACGACCGTGCTCATGAAGGCAGTAAAGAAAGTGGGCGTGCCTTCGTACACGTCGGGGGTCCAGAAGTGGAAGGGGGCGGCCGATACCTTAAAACCGATGCCGATTACCATCATCAGCACCCCGACGTAAAGCATGGGCTGCAAGGTTTGGTTGGCGGGGGCAGCCACTGCGGTGGCCAGGTCCGAGAGTTGGAACGTACCGGTAGCGCCGTAGAGCAGGGCCATGCCGAAGAGCAGAATGCCCGTAGCAAAGGCGCCTTGCAGGAAATACTTGAGGGCTGCTTCGTTGGAGCGCACATTGCGCTTGTCGGAGCCAGCCAGGCAGTACATGCTGATACTCAATATTTCAATGCCCACAAAGAGCATGATGAGGTGGTTGTAGCTCACCATCATGATGGCGCCTACTAGCGAGAATAGCAGCAGGGAGTAGTATTCGGCAAGGTTGGGCTCGCCGGCGGCTACGTAAGAGTTCGAGAAGGGTAACAGCAGCAGCGCCGTGAGCAGCACGATGCCGCTAAACGCCACCGAGTAATTGTCCACCGTCAGCATCTGGCTGATGTAGGGCGAGTCGAAGAGACCCGAGATGCTGCCGGCGTGGTTCCAGTCGAGCAGGTTGAGGCCAAAAACGAGGGCGAGCACCACCAGTACAAAAGGCATCAGCGCCCGGTTGGAGCGCAGGAAGCCTAGGAACAGGTTGACGATGCCGAAGACGGAGAGGAGAACTAATGGGAGCATAGAAATACGCCTGTCATGCTGAGCTTGCGAAGCATCTTATCACGCCCGCGCTCAATAAGCAACTAGTTGAAGTGACAAAAACAGCCTTGATAAGATGTTGCCTTCGCCAGCATGACACTATTGAATTAGTAGCGGCCGACTACGGTGAGAATCTGGCTGGTAACGGGCTCAGACAAGTGCAGGAACGTGCCTGGGAACAGGCCCAGCCAAAACACTAGCACGATGAGCGGCACGAACATCAGCAACTCGGTGCCGCTGAGGTCGGTGATGGTATCGGAGTACGCCGACTCGGGCCCGAGCATGGCGCGCTGGTACATGCGCAGCAAGTACACGGCCGAGAAGATGATGGTGAGGCCAGCTACGGCACCGGCCCATGCATTGAACTCGTACACACCCTCTAGCAGCAGAAACTCGCCCACAAAGCCACCCGTGAGCGGTAGGGCTACGGTGCTGAGCAACATTACCAAAAAGCAGACGCTGAGCAGGGGCGTGCGGCGGGTGAGGCCACCTAGGTCGGCCAGCGAGCGGGTGCCAGTGCGACGCTCGATGGCATCGGCTACCAAGAACATGCCGACTACGTTGACCCCGTGGGCCAGCATCTGCACCACGGCGCCTTGCAGGCCAATAGCCTTGAGCGAGAACACGCCGGCAATCATCAGGCCTACGTGCGAGAGCGACGAGTAGGCAATGAGCTTCTTCATATCATCCTGGCGGATGGCGATGATGGCGCCGTAGACGATACCGATGATAGCGAGTACCTCCACTAACTGCTGCCACTGGCTTACGCCGAGCGGCACCACGGGCAGCAGCCAACGCAGGCAGCCGTAGATACCCATCTTGAGCATGATGCCCGAAAGCAGCATGGTAGCCGGGGCCGGCGACTCGGTATATGTATCGGGCTGCCAGGTGTGGAAGGGGAAAATGGGCATTTTCACGGCGAAGGCGGCGAAGATGAGCCAGAACAGCCACGCCTGGGTCGAGGCGCCGAGCTTCAGGTTGTAGAACGCCTGCAAGTCGGAGGAGTGCGCGGCCAGCGAGCCAGCGGCAGGGCCCGTCTGCATATATAGATACACAAAGCCGGCCAGCATAAATAGCGAGCCGATGATGGTGTATAAGAAGAACTTAAACGTAATCTGAATGCGGCGCTCGTGGCGGCTCCAGGCACCAGCCAGGAAGTAAATCGGAATCAGGGCCACTTCCCAGAAGAAGTAGAACACAAACGCATCTAAAGCCGTGAACACGCCGAGCAGGCCCGTTTGCATGAACAGCACCAGCGCGTAGAAGGCGCCAGGGTTCTCGTATTCTTCGTGGCGGAAGGCGGTGAGCAAAATAATAGGTACCAGCACCGTGGTGAGCAGTACGAGGCACAAGCTCAAGCCGTCGATACCTAGGTGGAAGGTGATGCCCGCCGACGGAATCCAGTTCAGGTTGAAGTCGAGGCTCGCGGGCCCGCTGCGGGCGTAGGTAATGGCCGCGAACACGGCAACTGCGAACTCTAGAAGGGCGGCCCCTAGGGCCAGCGCACGGGCCGCAGCGCCTTTGGCAAAGTGTAGCAGCAGGGCGGCGGCGAGCGGGAAGAAGACGAGGAAAGCTGTCAGCATTTAGCGAAAGCGCAGTGCGCGCGGCCGGAAGTCCGGGCGTGAGGGCTGCGAATTAGCTGCAAACTTACACCAAGGCGCGCAAGCCGCCGCCACTCAGTTAGCTCAACCCAGCCGACAACGGAAACTTTACTAGGCTCGGGCCGGTACTTTCGTGGCAGCCAGGGGCCGCTACTGCCGGCTGCTGCTGCTTTCCATGCCTCGCCATCCTATTACTGATTTTTTAAGCACTGCCGCCGGCCCCATCCTCGATGTGCGCGCCCCGGCCGAGTACGCGCAGGGCCATATTCCCGGCGCGCTCAGCCTGCCGCTCTTCACCGATGAGGAGCGCGCGCGCATCGGCACTACCTATAAGCAGGTCAACCCCGACAAGGCCGTGCTGCTGGGGCTCGATTTTTTTGGGCCCAAAATGCGCCGGATGGTCGAAGAGGCCCGCAAGCTAGCGCCCGGCCAGGAGGTGCGCCTGCATTGCTGGCGCGGCGGCATGCGCAGCGGGGCCGTGCAGTGGCTGCTCGAGCTAGGCGGCCTCAAAGTCAACCTACTCGACAAAGGCTACAAAGACTACCGCCGCTGGGCCCTGGCCGAAATGGCCCGCCCGCGCCAATTACGCGTACTGGGCGGCTACACGGGCAGCGGCAAAACCACCGTGCTGCACGCCCTGGCTGCGCAGGGCGAACCTGTACTCGACCTAGAAAGATTGGCTAATCACCAAGGTTCGTCGTTTGGGAGCCTAGGGCAACCGCCGCAGCCCACGCAGGAGCAGTTTGAAAACGACCTCGCCGCCGCACTAGCTGCTCTGCCCGACGACCGGCCCATTTGGGTAGAGGACGAGAGCCGCACCATTGGCAGCCTGGGTATTCCGAACGAGTTTTTTGCCCAAATGCAGGCTGCTCCCCTGGTGGTGCTCGATGTGCCCCGCGAAGCCCGCGTGCAGTACCTCGCCGCCGACTACGGCCGCCACGATGCTGGCGCGCTGGCCTCGGCGGTACTGCGCCTGCGTAAGCGCCTAGGTGGCCTCGTGACCAAAGATGCCCTAGGTGCCATCGCCGAGAACGACATGGTCCGCATGGTTGAGCTGGTGCTAGCGTACTATGACAAGACGTATGGCTATGGGCTGGAAGACCGCAAGGGCGTAATGGTGCCTGCTACGAGCACCGACGCGGCTGCCAATGCGGCGCTGGTGCTGACGGCTGTGCAATCCACTCCCCACGCCTAATGCAGTCCACGCCGATGCTACCGAAACTACGCGTGGCCCGCCCTACGAACGACGTAGCCGCATTGCGAAAATTCTACATAGAAGCGTTGGGGATGAGCGAGCTGTACGCTTTCGCGCAACACGATGGGTTTGATGGCTTAATGGTCGGGCACCCGCAAGCCCCGTACCACCTGGAGTTTACGAGCCAGGCGGGCCACGTTGCCGAGCGGGCCCCTTCGCCCGAGCATCTGCTGGTATTCTACTATCCTAAGCTGGCGGCCTGGGAAGCTGCCGTAGCCCGGCTGCGGGCCCACGGCTACCAGCCCGTACCCGCACACAATCCGTATTGGGACCAGCAGGGCCTGACCTTTGAAGACCCCGATGGCTACCGGGTAGTGCTACAGCAAGCAGCCTGGAATTTTTAGCTTACCACTAGCCAATCTATTCTCCTTTTAGAATGGTTGAGTTAGCTACAAATACCTTAACAACGGTTGTCATGTCAAGCGCTTTTAGAAAGTACTTGATTTGCTGCCTATTGAATTTATTAGATGATGACACCTGACCTCTCCAATATCCGCCTCACTCAATACAGCCACGGCGCGGGCTGCGGCTGCAAAATCGCGCCTAGCGTGCTCGATAAAATCTTGCACAGCAGCTTGCCACAGCCCAACTACGACAACTTGCTGGTAGGCAACGGCAGCCGCGACGATGCGGCCGTGTACCGCCTGCCGGGCCAGGCTGGGCAGTGCGTTATCAGCACCACTGATTTTTTTATGCCCATTGTCGATGACCCGTTTGACTTCGGGCGCATCGCCTCGGCCAATGCCATTTCGGACGTGTACGCCATGGGCGGGCGGCCGCTGCTGGCCATCGCGGTGCTAGGGTGGCCCATTGATAAGCTGTCGCCCGAGGTGGCGGCGCTGGTCACGGAGGGTGCGCGTGCTATTTGCGCCGAGGCGGGCATTCCGCTGGCCGGCGGGCACAGCATCGACTCGCCCGAGCCGATTTTTGGGCTGGCCGTGACGGGCCTGGTCGAAGAAAAAGACCTGAAGCGCAACGATACGGCCACGGTTGGCTGCCGCCTCTACCTTACCAAGCCCCTAGGGGTGGGCATTTTAACCACATCGCAGAAGCGCGGCATCTTGCGGCCCGAAGACGCCGATATTGCCCCCGCCCAGATGCGGCAGCTCAACAAGATAGGCGCCGACCTAGGGCAGATTGCCGGGGTGCGAGCCATGACGGATGTGACTGGTTTTGGCCTCCTAGGTCACTTGGCCGAGGTGTGCGAGGGTAGCAACGTGCAGGCGGTCATCGACTACTACCGCGTGCCGCGCCTGCTCGAAGCTGAGCGCTATTTGCTACAAGGTGCCGTGCCCGGCGGCACGGTGCGCAACTTCCAGAGTTACGGCCACAAGGTAGCAGCCCTCACCGACGAGCAAAAGTTTTACCTCTGCGACCCCCAAACCTCGGGTGGCTTGCTCGTGTGCGTTGAGCCCGGCGCTGCCGAAGCCGCCGCCCAGGCGGTATTTGCCCAGCATGGCTTAGCCCTAGAAAGCTTTGGCGAACTGCGGGCGCACGAGGCCGGCACGCCGTGGATAACGGTGGAGTAGGAAAGGTTAGGTAAGTGGGGTAAGGTATTTTTGTCATTGCGAGCGCAGCGAAGCAATCGCATCATGGCGAGCCGCTCTAGGGCGATTGCTTCGCTGCGCTCGCAATGACAAACAATTTTCAACAGAAGCCTTTTAGCCACGCACCTGTTGTCGGCCGGCTGGCGCCCACGCCCAGCGGCTACCTGCACCTAGGCAATGCCGTGAACTTTGTGCTCACTTGGCTTCTCGTGCGGCAAGCGGGGGGCATCTTGCACCTGCGCATCGATGACCTTGACCGCGCCCGGCTGCGGCGGCCCTACCTGGCGAATATTTTTCAGGTAATCGACTGGCTGGGTATTGATTACGACCGCGGTCCTAGCGGGCCAGACGATTTTTTGCGGCACTGTTCGCAGCTGCTGCACCTTCCCGACTACAACCGCGTGCTGCGCCGCCTAGCCCAGCAGCCGGGTCTGGTGTACGCCACGCGTCGCAGCCGCACCAGCCCCGCCGAGCCCGTGCCGCTCGATACACCCGGCGCGGCCTGGCGCGTGCACGTGCCACCTACGGTGCCCGTGGCGGGCCCAGCGGCACCTAGCGGCAGCCAAGTGCCGCTGGCCGAGCTCATGCCCGATTTTGTGGTGCGTAAGAAAGATGGCGTGGCCGCCTACCAAGTAGCCTCGGTAGTAGATGATTTGCGGCTGGGCACGACGCTCGTGGTGCGCGGGCTCGACTTGCAGCCTAGCACGGCGGCGCAGCTGTGGCTGGCGGCGCAAGTGAGCGAGACGCAAGCGTTTACCGGCTCACGCATTCTATTTTATCACCACACGCTACTAACTGATGCCACGGGCCACAAGCTCAGCAAATCGACCCAGGCTGGCGGCGACGCGGGCGTGTTGGCCCTAGGTAGCCCCGCGGCCGTGTACCGAGCCGTAGCGCAGGTGCTAGGGCTACCCCTCGAGGCGGGCGAGTCGCTAGCCACACTGCAGGTGGCAATTAAAAAAGGCGCGCTACCTAGGTAGTGCGCCTTTTTTGAGAAAGGAATACTGTGGTTACTGTCCGCGCACCACGTTGAAGCGCATTTCTTGATTGGCTTGCTGCACGTGCAAAATGTATTTGCCAGGCTGCAGGCTGCCCGAATTAGGCAGCTGCACGGTGCTAGTGCCCACTTCTACATTGGCCACCGAGTGGTTGTAAAGGGTGCGGCCGAGCACGTCGTACATCTTCACTTGCAGCGGCCCGGCCGTGGGCGTGGTTACGAGCAGCGACAATCCTGCATCGGTAAACGGTACGGGCAGCGCCGAAATGGTATACTGAATAGTGGCCGGCGTAAGCGGCGCCGTAGTGCTACCTAGGGTCCAGCGGCCCCGCAAGTCAGTCACAAAATTGCGGCTTACCAAGCGGGCGCCGGGGTCGCGCTGGGTGGCGCCTTCGTTGCTCCAGGTGGCACCCGCGTCGGCCGAGCGGAACATAATCAGCTGCGATTCGGCTAGGCCGCCTAACTCGTGGGGCAGGTAGCGCTGCACCAGCGTAGCGCCCTGCAAGCTGCGGCTAGTGGGCGTGATGTCGTAGTAGCGACTGATACTGAGATTGGTGCCCGTGCCCTGCGGCTGGCCGGTGGTGCGCGCCACGGTAGTAGCGCCGAGGGCTACGGGAGTGATAATGCTCGCGCCTAGGCCGCCAAAGTCGTCGGTGGTGGCACCTAGGTCGTGGGTGGTCTGCACCCTGCCAAGCACGTAGCTGGCATCGGTTTCGGTAATGGTGGCGGCAGGAGCCAGCGTAACGGTGGCCGCACCCGTGCTGAGCAGGGCGCCCGCCAGGCTAAGGGTAGTACCAATAGTGGCGGCCCCTATCGTTTTAGTGCCGGTGCCCCCGATGAGGAGAGTGGCGTAAGTGGCTGCCCGCAGGCTTTGGGCGCCGGTGCCGCGGGTGGCTACGGCACCACCGCTCAGCGCTAGGTTACCGGCCCCTAGGTGGTCGCCGTACAGGGCTAGCTCGCCGCCCGTCATGGCCAACTGGCCTTGCTGCGTAAGGTTGCGTACTTCGGCCGTGCCGCTGCTGATGGTGGGGTAGGGAGTGGTGAGGCCGGCCGGAATGGTCGCGTCCAAGTTGCGGGTGGGCACGCAGCCCGTCCAGTTGCCGGCATCAAACCAGTTGCCATTGCCCGCCGTGCCGTTCCAGGTGGGCAGCGACACGATGACGCTAATGGTGGCCGACGAGGTGCAGGCCACGCCGGGGTAGCTCACCGTGAGGCGGTACACTGAGGTTTGGGTAGGCGCTACGGTTACGGTAGGGGTGGTAGTTACGGCCGGCAGGCCATCGCCGCTCACCACGCTCCAGGCATAGCTCGGGGTGGGTTGGCTGCCGCTAAACTGCACATTGTCTAGGGCCCAGTAGTAGGCCCAGCTGGTGGCGTAGCGCCACCGCACCTGCACCCTAGGCTTGTTACTAAATGCGCTGAGGTCCACGGTGCTGGTAGTGGGGGCGCTCACCGTGCCTTGGTCGGTGGTGTAGCTGGTCACGGCCGTCCAGGTGGTGCCATCGGTAGAGGCTTCTACCACGGCCACGTCGCCCGTTTGGTAAGCTAGGCGCTGCAAGAAGCTCAGCTGCAAGCTGCTGTAGCCCTGCGTGCTGAAGGCCGGCGAAACTAGGGTAGTATTAGTGACGGAGCCCGCGTCGCCAATGTCAGAATTGGCTAGCACAAACCGGGTGCCATCGAGCGAGTAATTGCTCAAGTCAACGTAGGTGCTAGTGTACGAGTAGGCCGTGCGGTACTGCCAGCCCGTGGTGGGCGTGCCCGTATTGGTAATAGTCCAGCCCGTGGCTGCGCCATTAAAGTTTTCGTTAGGTAGCGCACTTGCTATCAGGTTGGTAGCCGATAGCGTAGCGACGGTGCCAGGGCAAAGCGAGGTGGCCGTGGTAGCCAGCGCCGGAACAGGTGGCGCCGGATATAGCACGACCGTAGTGCTCACCTTGGCCGGGCAGGCGCCAGTATTCACCGATACTTGCACGGTGTAGGTGCCCGCCATCTCCGTTGTGATATTGGCCAGCACGGGGTTTTGCTGGGTGCTGGTATAGTTGTTGGGGCCGGTCCAGCTGTAGGTGGCGCCGGCCGGGCCAGTGGCCGCAAGGGTTACGGTGCTGCCGGGGCACACGGCGCCGCTGTTAGTGGCAGTGGCGGCCACCACCCCATTGGGGCAGGCCACGGTAGAGGTAGCTAGTATGCTGCGGCGCGGGGTGCCAGCGGCCATTACGGCTTGTAGCCGGTCTTTTTGGGAAGCTGAAAACAGCTGCATGCAGCCATCATCGACATAGTCCATGTAGTCCATGAACAGGTCGCCGTTGGGGCCGTTGGAGCAGGTTACGTGCGGGAAAGTGGGGCAGCCGTAGTTCTGCACCGCTTGGTTGGGCGTATCGTCGGCGTAGTCCGAGCCGCTGCACGTATCGCTCAAGCGCTCGTCGTCGCCCCAGATGTGGCGCAGCCCAAACCAGTGGCCCAACTCGTGCGTCAGGGTCCGGCCCTTGTTGTAGGGCGCGGCCAGCGTGCCCACCCGCCCAAAGGCCACGTACAGGATAACGACCCCATCGGTGGCCGCCGAGCCACCTAGGCCGCTCAGGCCCCCTAGGTTGGCGGTATTATCCGGAAACTGCGCGTAGCCGAGCAGCCCGCCACCCAGGTTCATCACCCAGATGTTGATATAGCGGTCGGGGTTCCAGTACGAGCCGGGCTTGATGGTATTTTCAATGTAGCTCAGCGAGGTAGTAGACCCGTACGGGGGGGCATTCCAACCTTTGGTGTTGCGGTTAATCCGGTCAATACCCGGCTCGGCCATCACGTTACCGTTGGGGTCGATACTGGCCGGCACAAACTGCACCTGCATATCGCTGCGCAGTGGCTGAAAAGCGGCCGGTACCAGCGTGCCATCGGTATTGCGGTTGCGGTAGTCTTCGTTCAGTACATCTAGCTGCGACTGCACTTGCGCCTGGCTGATATTGGTGCCTACCCCCACGGGCTCGCCGTCGTTGATGACGTGCACGACAACGGGTAGTGTGTACGTCACAGCCGTGGTGCGCAGGCCAGTAGGGCGCTGCGTCTTCGTGGCCGCCGCCGGTTTGTAGCCCGGAATGAGCTTTTGCAAATGCTTTTGCTGCAAGTCGTTGGCTAGGTCGGTGGCGCAGGTGCGCGGGCCGAGTTTCGGTAGGGCCTGGCTCGCCGCGGGCCGGGCGCCCAGCGCCAGCACGGCGAGCCAGCACCCGGCTAGTAAAGAATAAAACTTAGGCATAAAAGCGGGAGGAAGTACGCTGCACGTGGGGGCTGGCTGCTGGCTAGCTCCGGGGCAAAGCCCCAAAATAGTGCTACTCGCAAAAAGAATAGCTTCGCAGCCAGCGCAGGCCAATCAAAGATAAAGGCGCTGCCCCAGCTCCCCATGCGCCCGCGTCCTTGCTACCCGAAAATATGCCCTCCTAGGGTACCATAAAGCTTATTTCACCGCCCAATGCCTCGAACACGTCGCCCAGTTCGCCGTTGGCTAGCGCACCTCTTGCTTAAACTCTTCGGCCCAGTGGTCGGCTAGGCGAGTGGGCTCGGGCAGCTTGTAGCCGCGCAGGCAAGCCAGAGTAAGCTCGGTGGCGGTGGGCAGGTCGCAGCGGTGGCCGGCGCTCACGAACAGGGGTAGCACCCGGTCTTTGCTGCGCAGCACCTGGCCCAGCAACTCGCCGGTGCGGGCATCGGTAAGGGGGGACTGGTCGCCCTTGGTGGGGCCGGGCTCGGCAAAAGTGCCCGTGAGCTTGTTTTTGGCCACGCCAAAGGTGGGCATGTCGAGCAGCACGCCTAGGTGGGCCGCAATGCCCATGCGGCGCGGGTGCGCCACGCCATGGCCATCTACCATTATCACGTCGGGCTTGTGCTGCAGCTTGGCAAAGGCCTGCACCACGTTGGGCGCCTCCCGAAACGAGAGCAGCCCCGGAATGTAGGGCAGCGGCACAGGGCCATAGCTGTAAACCTTCTCCACCAGTTCGAGGGACGGAAATTTCAGGACCACAAACACCGATAGAATGGTGTCGGGCGTCGGAAACGACGAGTCGCAGCCCGCAATCAGGCGCGGGAGCTGGGGCAAGGGCTCGGCGCGCAGGCGCTGGTGCAGCTCGTGCTGCTGCTGGGTGAGGCTGCGCACCAGTGCTGGGTCGGGCGCCGGGCCGGGCGGACGGAAATAAGCCACGTTGTTAGTGTTAAGAGTTAGGAGTTAAAAGTTGTGAGTTGGCCCGCAGGACAACCTTTCTGAGCGCGTTAGCGAACACAAACACCATATGGGAAGATGACTGGAAAGGTTGTCCGACCGCTAACTCTTAACTCTACTAACGTGGCAGACCTCTCGCATGCCGAACAACCGGCCAACACTGGCTCGGGCCCCTGGCTCGAGCGGCGCTACTACATCGACCTAGAGCGCCCGCGCCTGTCGCCTACGCAGCTCATGACGCAGGTGCAGGCCGATTTGCCGCACTTTTCGCCCGAGCTACTGGCCGATTTCAAGAAGGAAGAAGGCGCCGAAAACGCGCCGCTGCGCGTGGGCGACGAATTCCGCATCAAAATTCTAGGCCCCTGGAACGGCAGCGTGCGCGTGACCGACGTAGGGCCTACGTCCTTCGAGTTTATTACCCTAGAAGGCCACCCCGAGGCCGGCCGCATTCGCTTCGAGGCGCATTACCTCGACGAGCGGCCCGGCGAGCTGCGCTTCGAAATCCGGTCGCGAGCCCGCTCGCGCGACGGGCTGGTGGCGTTTGCCTACGACACCATCGGGGGCGGGCTGCTGGTGCAGGAGGCCACGTGGGTGGCGTTTTGCCAGCGCGTGGCGGCCGCAAGTGGGGGGCAGGCCCTAGGTGCCGTAGTGGTCGATACCATGCGCCGTACGCCCGACGGCACCACCGACCACCAGCACCGCAGCTAATAGATAGTTAGTAGCTGCTCATTGTTAATGACTCATTAGTAAATGGATAAGCCGCCGCTGTGGGAGCAGTATAAAGCCCGCCTGGCCAGCTACGCCGATGCCAAGGTCAACTACGACTTTTCGCGCCAGAGCGAGTATACCAGCGAGACCGGCTGGCGCATCGACGACTACGCTACCGACTTGCCCGCCGAAGCACCCGGCCCGCCCACGGCGCACGGCGCCTTCGCGGCGGCGCAAGACGTGCTGCGGCGCTATGCCTTTCCGCCGCCCAGCCTCATCACGGGCATCTTCAAGCCCGACACCCCACTCGAAAACCGCGTGATGCTGCTGCGAGCACGGTTCCTGGGGTTTTCGTTTTGGTTTGGGGTGCGCGTGAGCGAAGTGACCGACGAAGAAGCGCGCGCTACCCCCGACGGCCCCGAGCGGGTGTGGGGCTATGGTTACCGCACGCTGGAAGGCCACTTCGAGCGCGGGCAGATTGACTTCACCATTCACAAAAACCTGACTACTGGCGCGGTGCAATTTCGCATCCATGCCGTGTCGCAGACCGGGCGCATCCGTAATCCTTTTTACTGGTTGGGCTTCAAGCTCTTTGGCCGGCGCCTCCAGCGGCGGTTTGCGCGCGAGTCGTTGGCTCGCATGCGGCAGTTGGTAGGCGAGGCCCTGGCCGCTTCGCAAACAAAGGCCGCCTAGGTCGGGTTATCCTCGCACTATCTACGCAAGCGCCGTTGCTGCCCGCCGGGCGGCCACGGCGTTTTTGTAGGCTTACTCTTCTAATACCAAACCAGACAGCAAATGTCCACTACCAAAGCTTACGCGGCCCCCGCGGCTAATATTCCGCTGGAGCCGTTCTCGCTGGAGCGCCGCGCCCCCGGCGCCCACGACGTGCAAATTGAAATTCTATTTTGCGGCGTGTGCCACTCCGACCTGCACCAAATACGCGACGAGTGGGGTGGCTCTATCTTCCCAATGGTACCCGGCCACGAAATCGTGGGCCGCGTAACGGCCGTGGGCGACCACGTGAAAAACTTTAAAGTAGGCGACCTAGCCGGCGTAGGCTGCATGGTCGACTCGTGCCGCACTTGCCCCAGCTGCCAGGAAGGCCTGGAGCAGTACTGCGAAGTGACGGGCATGATTGGTACCTACAACGCCCGCGAAATAGGCACCGGCCAGCCCACCTACGGCGGCTACTCGCAGCAGATTGTAGTGGATGAGAAGTACACCCTCAAAGTGAGCGACAAGCTCGACCTGGCCCGCGTGGCGCCGCTGCTATGCGCCGGCATCACCACCTACTCGCCCCTGCGCCAGTGGAAAGTGGGTCCCGGCCACCGCGTAGCCGTGATGGGCCTGGGTGGCCTCGGCCACATGGCCGTGAAGTTTGCCGCCGCCCTAGGTGCCGAAGTAACCGTGCTCAGCACCTCAGCTAACAAGGAGGCCGATGCCAAGGCCCTAGGTGCCCACAAGTTTGTGGTAACCAAGGATGCCGAGCAGCTGAAGTCGGTAGGTAACTACTTCGACTTCATTATCAACACCGTATCGGCTCAGCTCGACCTGGCCACCTACGTGAACCTGCTGCGCCGCGATGGCACCATGATTCTGCTAGGTGTGCCTTCGGAGGCGCCGCACATCCACGCGTTCAACCTCATTTCGGGGCGCCGTCGCATTGCGGGCTCGCTCATCGGGGGCATCGCCGAAACGCAGGAGATGCTTGACTTCTGCGCCGAGCACAACATCATGTCCGACATCGAGTTGATTAAAATTCAGGATATCAACGAAGCCTACGAGCGCATGCTGAAAGGCGACGTGAAATACCGCTTCGTAATTGATACCGCCTCGCTGAACTAAAGCCTGGTGTCGTAAGCTCGGTTAAGCACCGTTGCTTAAATTAAAAAAAGCCCCCTACAGCTAAGTAGGGGGCTTTTTTAGTTAGGCAGTAAGCGATTACAGCGTAATCTTCTGTACCGGCGAGTAGTACAGTTCATTTACTCCTTGGGTTTTCACGCCAATGCGAGCGTACACCGCGTTGCGCGCCGTGCTGGGGAGCGTCAGCGAGAACGTCAGCGGCTGCGCTAGGTTGGCCACGTCGTTACCCGACTTGGTGGTGCGCCCTACGAGGCTGTTGTTGGTGTCTACAAACTGCCCGTTGTTGACGAAGAGCGTGACGGACTCGATGGCGCGGCCCGCCGTGGCCTGGCTTACCTGGCAGCTCGCCGTGATGGCCGTGCCCGACTTGGCAATGGTGGCGTTGCGCACTACAAAGTAGGGCTGCACGGGTACATCTACTATTGTGTTGCCGCTTACCTGCACCGTAATACTGTCGGTGTTGTTTACCCATGGGCCGTTGTCGCGCAGGCGAGTCAGCTTGTACTCGCCATCGAAGAGGGTAGCTGAGTAGGTACCATCTTGCGCTACGTACACCGGAATCTTATTGCGGAAGAACTCGCCGCGCTGCCATAGCTCGAGCTGTACGCCACCCTGGCCCCGTACGCCCACAGTCTCGTTCTGGAAGGTTACGCGCCCGGTCAACTGCGATTCTGGTGGCGAGTAGTTGTCTTTTTCACAGCTGGCGGCCAGCAGTCCCAGCCCAGCCAATATAGTCAATGTAAATCGTTTCATGGGTGGGAGCAGTTATTCGAAGGGGTTGCGAACGATTAAAGGATTACGATTGCGAATATCGTTGCCGATAAACGTATAGTAATTGAAGGTCTGGAAGTTGCGGGGGGTGCGGTAGCGCGGCGCCACTCGCTTGTCAAACACATACTTGCCATCCATGGCGCTGCCGGGGCGCACTACACGGTATGGAAACAGCACGTAGGCCACGGCCGTGGGGTTGTTGTTGTCGCCGTTCCACACTTGGTGCGCAATGCGCCAGCGCTTGAGGTCCCAGAGGCGGTGGTCTTCGAAGGCCAGCTCTACGCGGCGCTCGTTTTGGAGGCGCGCCAGGTTGAGGGTCGTGAGGCTATTGGCCCCGAAGCCGGCCCGCTCGCGCACGCGGTTCACGTAGGTGAGCGCCTCGGCGGTATTGCCCAGCTCTAGGGCTGCTTCGCTGGCGTTGAGCAGTACTTCGGCCAGGCGGAAGCGTACCCACCACGTATCGCTGCGAATACCGCGGCTGCTGGTGCCCGCGCCCGAGTCAATAAACTTGCGCAGGTAGAAACCCGAGTTAGAAACCTCAGGCTGGCTAGCCTGCGGCCCCGAGCTACCCGTCAGCAGCTTGTTATCGCCGTTGGGGAAGGCACTTCCGCCATACACGGTGCTCAGGCCACCCTCAATGGTCTGGTACGAGTTGTTGGCAGCGTTCCAAACCTTTACGCCAGCTTGCAGCTGAACATCCTGGCCTTTGAAGGTAGTGCCAGGATAGATAATAGTGCCGTACAAGCGAGCATCCTTATTGGCGAAGGGGCCGCTGAGGTTGTCGTAGTAGATGTAGTCGGTACCGGCCGCGTTCTGCGTGCGGAGAGTGCCGGTGGTACCATCTAGGTACTCGTACGCCTCGACCAAGTTGAGAATAGGCGAAAGCGACGAAGAGCCTAGGTTGTCCTCGCGGATGCCCCGCGCAATGTTGTCGTAGCTGAAGCCGTGGCGGTAGTCCTTAGCCGTCAAGAAGTCCTTCACCCAGATAACCTCCGAGTTGGCATTCTTGCGCGTGATGGCCTCGTAGAAGTTCTCGCCTAGGTTAGGGTTGGTGCGGTAAAGCGAATAAGGGCCGGCCATTACTTCCTTGGCCGCGTCGAGGGCCTTCTGGTAGTAAGTGTTTGCTAGGCTGGCCGGAATGCCGACTTCGCCGCCGCTGGTCTGGATGTTGAGGCCCGACTGCGCGTTGTACTTAGCGATAGAGCCCGCGTAGAGCATGGCCCGGCACTTGACAGCCATTGCCGTGTAGCGGTTGGCCCGCGTCACGCTGCCGCCATTGCCTAGCGTACCCTTGATAGCATCTAATTCGCTGGCTACAAAGTCGTACAGCTCGGTTTCTTTGCTGCGCTTCACCTGCAAGGGTGTCACGTTGCCATCGAAGTTGTAAATGAGCTGCTCCGTGACCAGGGGCACGCCCCCATAGCGCTTACCTAGCTCGAAGTACATGTAAGCCCGTAAAAAGCGAAGTTCTGCCTTAAACTGGTCTTTCTGTGCCGTAGTGAGCGCGGTGCTGAACTGGTCGATACCATTCAGTGCCAGGTTAATGTCGCGGATAAGGCCATAGTCCCAGTTACCCCAGCTACCAGAGCCGTAGCTGAACCGGTCATTGGGGCCGTTGCCATTGCCCGACCACATAGCCTCATCATAGGCTGCGTACTCAGCCCAGTTGTTGTAGATGGTGGTGTGTACCGGCAAGCGGTCGTAGTAGTTGGCCAGCAAGCCCGTAATCAGGCCGGGGTCATTCCAAATCTGCGAGTCTAGAATGATATTCGGCGGGGTGCGGTCTAGGAAATCTTTCTGGCAGCTGGTGCCAAGGCCTAGTAGTAGACCAGAGCTCAGTGCAAGCGTTTTGAAGGAAAATTTCATGGGTGGGAGGGCTTAGAAAGAGACCGAGAAACCTGTGTTAATCAGGCGCTGGGGCGGGTAGCCTAGGCCGTTGGTAGAGGTGATTTCTGGGTCGATATCAATGTCGTCAAGCGTGCTGAAGGTCACTAGGTTGGTAGCGTTCACGTACACCCGCACTCCTGAGAAGCCGATTTTAGTTAGCCAGGGCTTGGGTAGGTTATAAGCTAGCTCCACATTGCGTAGGCGCACGTAGCGCACGGTCTTAATCCAGAAAGAGCTGCGGCGGTTGAAGTTAGACGAGCCGCCTGCATCGCGCCGGATGGCCGGGTACTTCCCTGGTACCCAAGGGCTATCGGCGTTGTAGGGGTCGGCGCGGTGCCAGCGGTCTTCGAGGATGTAGTTGGGCGAGGTGCCGTTGTTCTGGAACGGAATCAGCAGCTCATACTCGCGCTGGTAGGTCTGCATGCCAGCCCCGATAATGTCGAAGTTGAGCGTGAAGTTCTTGTACCCTAGGCTAGTGTTGAGGGCGTAGGTCACTAGTGGGTTGCCACCTTGGATGTAGCCAATGGGGCGCTCATCGAGGTTGTTGATAACCCCGTCGCCGTTTACGTCCTTATAGATAATGTCGCCTGGCAGCTGGGTGCGGTTGCCTTGGCCGTCGTTGTCTATGCGGTGGTCGGCAATTTCCTGCTCTGACTGAAACTGGCCGATGGCTTGGTAGCCCCAGCCTACGTCGCCCCAGCGGCTGTAGTAGCTGTTGCGGTAGCGGTCGAAGGAGTTGCTAAACCGCTGGCTGTAGCCTAGGTCAAAGCGGCGCGCCAGCGTGGCATGGGCGCCTACCGAGAACGAGAGGCCTTGCGAGGTAACGCCCGAATAGATTAGGCCGCCTTCCAAGCCCTTCGTTTCGTCAGAGTTGCGGTTTTCGTTGTAGAGGTCATACCCCACTTCCCGTGGCAAAACAATATTGGGGTCGAGGCCTGGTAGCCCCTCGCGGCGGCGGCGGAAGATATCGAATGTACCCGAGAGCTTGCCTCCAAACAAACCAAAATCGACACCTAGGTTGGAAGTTTTATTGCGTACCCACGAAAGGGTCGTAATAGGCAGGCCGCGCGGCCGTACCCCAATAGTATAGGTGCCATTGAATATCGAGGCTCCACTGCTAAAGTCGTACCCTTGTAGATACCGGTAAGGGTCGATAGCATCGCTACCCGTTACGCCGTAGCTGCCGCGCAGCTTCAGCTCGGTGAGTACACGGCCTACACCACTGTTTTTGAGAAAGTTTTCTTCCGATACACGGTAACCGGCCGTAACGGCGGGGAAGAAGCCGAAGCGACTATCGGCCCGGTACAGGTAAGAGCCATCGTAGCGCCCTAGGCCTTCGAGCAGGTACTTCTGCTTGTAGTTGTAAGCCAAACGGCCTACGTAGCCCGCACGGGCTGACTCAAAAACTTCATCAAGCAGGTAGTCCTGATTGGCGAAGTACTGAATAGGAATCGTATTGTTGGGCGGCACCGTGTGCACGATGTTGTAGCGGTTGTCGGTGTCGTAGCGCTCATACACCGCTGTGGCGCTTAGGCCGTGGTCGCCCAACTGCTTGTTATAAATCAGCTGAAGCTGCCCGGTGCGCTCGATAACGGCGCGGCGGCGCTGCTCGCGCCAGGGGTTCTGGTTGCCGCCACCGGGCACCAAGTCGTAGGTCTGGGCCGTGGGGTTGTAGCGGTAGCCGTTGTAGGTGTATTCGAAGCCGTTGAAGGTGTTGGTCGTATAGTTGTAAGAGCCGGTAGCCTTTACAGTAAGCCCGAACGAGAAGTCGTACTGTCCATACAGGTTGATTTTGCCAGCCCGCCAGTCATCGTCGCAATAACCCGTAATCGACTCCTTATAGGTAGCCGGGTTCACGTTGATGTTGTGCGTCTGGTTGATGTAGAGCGGGTTGTCGTTGGCGTAGGGGGCCTCAGTGGGCCACATTGAGAACACGCTCAAGAACGGGTTGAAGTAGTCATCGAGACCCGGAACGCCCGCGGTGTGACGATACTCGGCGCGGCCATACAACTGCGTGCCAACGCGGAAGTGCGGGTTTATCTTGGCCTCTAGGTTGGCCTGCATATTGTAGCGCTTGAAGTAGTTGTCTTCAATAAGCGCCTTCTGGTCGAGGTAGCTGCCCGAGAGGTAGTACGTCACGTTATCGGACGCCCCCGAGATATTGCCATTTAGGTAGTACTGCGGCACGTTGGGCCGGAATACCATGTCGTAGTAGTCGTAGCTCTTGTAGCCCGGCTCGGTGCCTTGGCGCCACTTTTCCAGCTCTTCGGCCGTGAGAATCTTGCCCGACACGGGGTCCGATACGGGGCGGGGCGCCCGGCGCTCTATCTGAGCGTAGTTCTGCTCCGACTCTACCAGGCCGCGCTGGTGTTGGTAAGCATTGGCCGGGTGCGGGTACTTCGTAAAGTTTTGGACGCCGTAGTAGCCGTTCAGGTTTATCACCGGCTTGCCGAGCTTGCCGCGCTTGGTCGTCACTAGGATTACGCCATTGGAGGCGCGCATCCCGTAGATGGCCGCCGACGCATCTTTCAGCACCGAAATAGTTTCGATGTCGTTTATTCCCAGATTGTTAAACTGACCTTCCTCTGACTGAATGCCGTCGATAACATAGAGCGGAGAGCCCATGTTACGAATCTGGATGCTGGTGCCGGCACCGGGGCGGGCGTCGCCCTGGCGGGCCGTGATACCCGGAATGCGGCCGGCCAGCGCGCTGGTAGCCGCTACAGCAGGCGTGCGTACCAGTTCCTGGCTCGTTACCTGGCCTACGGCGCCAGTTACAGTAGCGCGCGACTGCGTGCCGTAGCCCACTACTACTACTTCTTCGAGCGACTTGTCTTGCGCTTCGAGCTTGACGTTCACAGCAGTAGCGCCCGTCACGGGTACCTCTTGGCTAGTAAAGCCCACGAAGGAGAATACTAGTACCGAGCCCTGCTCGGGTACTTTCAGGCGATAGCGGCCCTGCTCATCGGTGGTAGTGCCCTGCGAAGTACCTTTTAGGATAACGTTTACCCCAGGTAGGCCTTCGCCCTTGCTGTCAGTTACAACACCCTGCACCGCAATGTCGGCAAAGGGGGCGGCGTTATGAGCCACCGCGGGTAGGGTAGGAGCAGCTAGTGGGCTCGGCGCCGCAGAGGCACTGAGCGTAGTGCCTACGGAGGCACACCAAGCCAATGGCAGCAAGGACTGGCCAAGAGCCCCGCGCACCAGCCTATTGCGTAACGTACTTTTCATAGGTGGGAAAAAAAGGTGGGTGGAAAAAAGTAGACAATCGATTGTGTTAGCTGAGGTAAACCTGTGGCTGATGAGCCACTGAAGGGTTGAATCCAGAAAACAAGGAGGGCTTGCGCTATAGTAATAGTACAAGACCGGGTGCCGAAGATGTTGGTGAACGCTGTGATAGACAGCGCACCCTGCTATCAGCCTAGGCCGGATGGGTTTAGGAAGCTGTCCGTAGAAGTATAAGACGCCATGCTACCCGCAGGAGTGCGGGCATAAACAAGCTTCCTTTATACTACCGGGTAGGGGCGGAGGGCAGGGAGCACACTAAGGTGCTGGCTCGGGACCGTTGCTTAAAAACGGTATGGTTTCGCAGATGCGAAGAGAGTAGGAGTGGCAGCATAGGCCAGTGTGAGGGGGGTGGGAAAGGAGGAGTGGTAAGCTAACCGTAGTATCTGAGTAGCCTCAATAGCGCTGCCGGTTGCTGGTGGTAAAGGTATAACCCAAACCGAATGAAACAGAGGTGAATTTAGATAAAAATGGGGTGTAAAATAGTTTTTGTAGGCGTGGTAGTTGGGGCTGGCAGCTGGATATAATGCTTTGTATTTAATTATATGATTGTAAATCAGCGTTTTGATTAACTAGGTAAGCTGTTGAGTAAGTAAGGGTAAAATAGTATCTGGCAAGAAGGAAGTGAAAGTGCTTAGGTGGTTGGGACACAACCCGCAGCCTCTGCCCTTACACGGCGCCCGAGCGTAGGTAAGGGCCTTACCTGCCCCTAGGGTGCTTGCTGGTGCCCGGAGGCAACCGGGTCAACTATTGCCGACGGGTTTGCGTAGCCTGCCCATGAAATATTTCCTGATAATGCTGCTGGCATTGGGTTCGCTTACGGCGGCGCAGGCCCAGGTAAAGCTGCCAAAGCTCCACGGCTGGGTAAATCCGCTGCCCATGGATTCGCTCACGCGCAAGGTGTCGTTTCAGGGCGTGGTGCAGGTGCCGGGTGCCAGCCAGGCCACCTTATATGCGCGCGCCAAGAAGTGGTTTGCCACCGCGCCCGGCCCTACCAAGATGACGATTGAAACGCAGAATGAAGCTGCGGGCAAGCTTACCGGCAAAACCAGTGAGCTAGTGATGCAAAACTTCTTGGGTGCTAATGTGCAGGTGCCGCTGTGGCGCACCGTGATAGTGCAAGTGAAGCCCGGCCGCTTCCGCTACCAGATTACCAATTTTGCCTTCGATAGCAGCACCGGTCAGGGCGCCGTAACGCCCATCGAAAACTACCTTACGCCCAACGCCCTCACTTTCGACGATGCCGGCTACCCTAAGCCCGTGCTGCAGTCAACCATCGAAGCCATTCAGCGGAGCGGCCGGCAGCAAGCTTCGGCCATCCGTCAGACTATGACGGGCAAGGCAGTAGATGACAACTGGTAAGCAAGGTGCAAGTCAGTGCTTTCTCCTGCTTGGGTAGTGAAGCCAGAGCAGCCAAGTGCCAGCCGAAGCACACGGAGGCCAATAGACAGAAGGTGTAAGAAGCCCTAGGTGGCGGTGTAAGCGCTACCTAGGGCCTGTATTGCATAAGGGTAGCTGCTTGCCAGTAAGCTAGTGAGCTAAGTTTATAAGTTGACCATAATAGAGTGTTTCAATAACGGCAAACACTGTTTCCTACATAGGAGAGCCCCAGCGGAGCGACCTGCTGGGGCTCTCCTATGTATCTTGCTGTTGCAAGAGGACTTAAAAGCTCAACCTATTTCAAGGAAACCCAAATATATTCTATATAACAAAGGCGCCCGCCGATAAGAATATCGACGGGCGCCTTTGCTTGTCTGTAGCTGAAGAGAAACTTACAGCTTCACGAAGCGGGCATGGCGAACGGCTTGGCCTGGCACACGCACACTCACGATGTATACGCCGGCAGCTAAATGCTCTACCGGTAGGCTCAAGGCCGCGTTGCCGCTTGCTTGAGTAGTCTGGCTGTATAGACGCTGACCCTGCGTATTGATGATAGAGATTTCGGAGCCAGCTTGGCTAGCTTCAGCAAACGTCAGGGAGATGTTAGAGCCCGTTACGGGTACGGGGCTCAGAAGCAGTTCCGTAGAAGCTACTGCAGCTTGACGGGCTACCACGGCTACCGGCGAGTAGCTAACTGTTCCGTCTTGGTCTTCCTGACGCAGGCGGTAGTAGGCTTGCGGCGTGGAAGCAGCGTTGATTAGGCTCTTGTCGGTGTACTCGTAGGTGCCACCAGTGGCATTGTTGCCCGAGGCTAGGTAGCCTACCGGTTGCCAAGTGTCGCCATGAGCTAGTTGCCGCTCGATACCAAAGCCCTTGTTATTGGTTTCGGTAGCGGTAGCCCAACGGAGTATGGCAGCGCCTTGAGCCGTAGGGGCAGCCGTGAAGCTCACCAGCGTTACAGGCAGCGGAAGGTTAGTCGTACCTAGCGTGAAGGTAGCCGCTAAAGACCCCGTGATGATGCCACTAACTACCGTTTTAGTGCTTGGATTACTGCTGGTCCTATTCAGATTGTCGAAAGGAGCAACGCCGCTAATGGAACGATAAAAGCCAAGATTGGCGGCATTCAGGCTGTTTAGCTCAGTATTCAAATAGCGAAAAGAAAGGCTGAAAATCTGGTTATCAGGGAAGTCTATCGCGCTAAAAGTAAAGTTTCGTGTAATACTAGCGCTCGTGCTAGTAGGTCCTGCACCATCAAGAGATAAGCCAGTACGCCGAGTCACAATGGAAGAACCAGGGTCTTCCGGAGAAGCTAAAGATACATTTACGTCTATACCAATATTGCCATACGTATTGGTAGTGCCACGAGTAAGTGTCCTGATAGCTCGTAGAATGCCTAATACATAGCTTGTCTCACTTTCTCCCACTATTTGGGCACCGGAGGTAGCTAAAGTCACATTATAATCATCAGCACTGACCGTGTTAGTAGCTAGAATACCACCTGGAATACCACCCATATTGTCATTATAGAACGTTAGCGTATTCAAAATATTCATTTGAGTAGTAAGCGTTTTTACTCCACCGCCTTTAATACGGAAGTCAGTAAATGAAGTGCCATCAAATGTTTGATTAATACCAGCTAACGTGAAGAAACCAGAATTTTGCTTAAATCCACTATTAGAATTTATAAAATCACCAAATACCTGTAAGTCAGCAGAGTTAAGTGTTAGCAGGGTGGTGATAGAATTAGGATTCCTACTTTTATCCAATGTTAAAGTGCGTACTTGAGCTACATTACCTGTACCCGAGATAGTAGGATACCTCGTTGCGCTACCTAGAGCTATTGTAACATCGGTTTGAAAGTTAGGGCGCACGCCTGTAGACCAGTTGCTATCTGTGAACCAATCGTTGCTAGTAGCACCCGTCCAAGTTGCTGGAGCAGCACCAGTTACTCTAAAATTAGCAAGGTAATTATTGTTGCTGTTGTTGTCTAGAAGGATAGCTCCTCTTGCCGATGTAACTTGGTAAAACAGCTCGAGTGTATATCCAGCAGTGTTAGGAGTAGTACCACTTAATAATTGATAAGTACTAGGGGTCTTCCAATTTGATACAGCATTAGCACCGCCTCCAGTAGAGCTATTTCGGGAGAGCGATACATCTGTAAAGTCGGGTCTGTCGCTAATAGGAGTTCCGGCGGGGTATACGCGGTAAGAGAGTGTTACCGAGACGGCTGCGTTACCATTGCCATTTTCATTGGTAATGTTTGCCTCACCACTCAAGAGTAGGCTCCCAGTGCCCCGGTCAAAAGAACCAAGATTACCGACAGCTCTAAAAGACTTTGCAGCACTATTGCTACCAGCGAGGGTATTGCTATTTGTGAAGTAGGTGCCATTAGCTGCTCTATTGGAACCCCCAATAGTAACGTAGTTGCTACCAAAAGAGGCGGCTTGCGCAGTAGTCGCTAAGCTGAGCAGCACTAAGAGTAATCTGGCTACTAGCCAGCCTCTGTTGGAGAAAATCTGCTTTGAATGGATAGCAAAAGCAAGTTTGTTGTTTAGAAGTTTTTGCATGGTGTCAAGAAATAACAGGAAGGAATTGACAGCCAAATATACGACGAACATGAGATGCGGTTAGAGTAATACAAAAAGATATTAGTTATCTACAGTTCAGTTGTACAGCCTATCTCGTATGCAACTGCTTCGTCTTCTATTGCGAAGTACAATTAGATATATCACTATCACTTATGGATACCTCTGAATCTGCTTATGAGGCCTTTGAATTATGTAATAAGAACTGTCTGATATGCAAAAAGGCCTCTCGTCTCCGGGAGGCCTTTTATTGAGGAAAAAATAATATTAAATATATATTACTGGATAAAATTCACTGATATTAGTTAAATATGATATTTAGTGGATACTACTGCTATGCAAGTAACATAATTAGTTGGACACAGTAATGCGTTTTTGAATAGGGTGGCTGCTATCCGCTAGCGTAAGGATATAGGTGCCCGTAGCTAAGCCAGTGGGTAACGCGAGTGGAACTACGTAATGGTCTTCGGCAGGAGTGAGAGTTTGAGCTAGCACGGAGCGGCCCATCGAGTCTAACAAGCGTAGCGCAATAGTTTCTCCTTCATATCCCTGTAGGAGTAACTTAACTACTTGGCCATCGCTTGGATTAGGATATACTTCTACTAAGCGAGTTGCAAGCGGGGTAGGCGCTAGGGTGATAACGCTGCTATAGTGCATGGTCCCGTCATTGTCGGCCTGCCGTAAGCGGTAATAAGTGAGGCGCGTAAGGCGTTGCGGGTCGAGCCACCGATAAGCTTTTGATTGACTGCTATTGCCAGCTGCGGCTACCTGGCCAACTTCGGTAAAAGCGGTGCCATCAATCGAGCGTTCGAGCGCAAAGTAAGTGGTGTTGCGCTCAGAAGCAGTAGTCCAGCGTAGGGTAGCCATGTTTTGCGCATCTATAGAGCCTGTGAAGGACGTTAGCTCGACAGGTAGAGGAGTAGGCGCAACAGCAGCTACCTTAGAGGTGGTTATTATAGCGCTGATACCATAGGTATTGTAAGCAATAGTGGTGCCGTCAGTATTATATTCTGAGTTCGTAATATAATAAGGGGTGTTAGGCTGTAAGCCCGTAACTGTAATGGAGTGACCATCGCCATTGTAAATGGCATATCCCTCACCTAAGGAGTCGCCTTTGGCATAGGTAGGAGCCGCTTTATAAAACTGGCCATCCACAGCAGCAAGCATCACGGGCCTTTTGCCGGGGGCTTTGGCAATGGCTACTACACGGCCCTGCCCAGTGCCCGTAGTGCCGAAGTTCAGCTCCATAGTGGTAGCCGTAATGTCAACAACCTCAATTTCGCCTCCTTCGCTAGGAGCTGCAACCTGCGCCTGTGCTAGTTGGCTCGACAACCCAACTAGCAATCCCACCAACCATAATGATAAACGAATAGAAGTAAAACGCATAGTGAAATAGATTTTAGTAGTACACAGCTAACAAAACAGGCACTGCCTGTTAAAATTAATTTTATGACTTTTTGTATTGATGAAAAAGGTTGCTAGTGGAATAGTACCTTATTTGGTAATTCATAATTGTGAAACAAATATAGGATTAAAATTCAGTAAATATCATCAAAGGCAGATAAAAAGCACATAAATATCTATTATTATGGTATTAAATTAAGAATTATGATAACTTACTTAAAGTGTGATAAGATTTTAATTTAAATATCTTGAAATGCGTAAATAGTATTAAGGATGGGAAGAGGGGCGGATTAGTTAAGAGGTTTATAATAAAAAAGGGCAGCCTTTTGGCTGCCCTAAGAAGGAAAAAAGTAGAAGTTAGCGCTACAAGCTCAGCGGCTAGGAGCGGCAGTCCACGCTACCTGTGTGAGTTGCACAGCAGGCCACAACTCCTTTTGGCCCGCGTAGTGTAAGAAGATGCGAGCGGTGGCAATGACGTCCTCTTCGCAGTACTCTACGATGCGGCCTAGGTCCTTGTCTTGCCAGTAGACCTGGGCTACCAGCGAGCCATCGATATCGTCTTTGGGGGAGGGAATGCCGAACACGCCTGCCAGCAGCGGCAGCGAGATGGTGCCCTTGTTGTCGCCAAACTTCCAGAGGTCCATGGTATCGAGTAGGTGGGGGAGGTCCCAGGGCTTGTGGCCGGCCACGTCGAGCATGGGCGGAATGGCTTGCCCGCAGATGAGCATGCGCCGCCCTAGGTAGCCATAATCGAACTCGCGGCCGTTGTGCGCGCAGAGGTAAAAGCCTTCGGGGCCAGCGGTTTCGAGCTTGGCGTAGCGGGCCTGCGGGGCATAGGGCGCGCGCTCGCCCAGTAGCTGGGCGAAGCCGCGGAGCACGGCGCACTCATCGTCGTCGGCAAAGGACTTGACTCGGAATTCTAAGGTCTCGTCTTTTAGCGCACGGAAGTAGCCCACCGAGATGCACACGATTTTGCCAAACTCAGCGTAGAGGCCGCCGTGGGCAAATAAATCGGCGTGCGACAGGCCATCGGCCAGCTCCTTGGCGTGGCGCTTATCACAGAATTTTTGCCATAGCGGGTGCATGGCTTCGGGCAGTTCGGCGTGGGTGGCGTGGCCGGGCACGGTTTCGATATCAACAAAAAAGACGCGGGTGAGGTCGACGTGGCGCAGGATGTTCATGGGGGCGGGCAAAGACTGATGGGAAGTACCCCAAAACTAAGCCGAATGTTTAGCCGCTGCGGCTTGCTGGCCTGGCCTGTACTTTCGCCTTCATGCTTTTCCAGTTTGGCTTGCGTAGCTCGCTGCTTCTGCCTTTTGTGGTGCCAGGTGCCGCCGCTACGCTGTGGCTGCTGCTGCGCGCCTGGCGGCGCAGCACCCCGCCCGATGCACTGCTGGCCCTGCTGCTAGCGGTGCCTACCCTCAGCGCCGCGCAGTGGATGCTGGGCTACGCTGGCTGGTACGACAGCCACAATGGCTACTCCACTTTTATGTTCTACGTGCCTTGGCAGCTAAATCTGCTGCTGGGGCCGGGCTACTACCTATACTTCCGCAGCCTTACTAACCAAGAGTTTCGGCTGGGGCCGCGCGCTTGGTGGCACTTACTGCCGGGCTTGCTCAAAATCGGTTTGTATACAGTGGCAGCGGCCTATGACCTAGGGTGGTGGCATGGGCTGCGGGGGCAGCCCATGCCCTACCATTTCGGCACTAAAGGCCTGTTGGCTCAATGGCTCGACGGCCTCAACTGGCTGCTGAGCTACCCGATATATGTGCTGCTGCCGCTGTATAGCTGGCTGGTGCTGGCCAGTTACCGCCGCTACACGCGCTACCTCGATGATAATTTTTCGGATTCTGAGCGCCTGCGCTTTGCCGGGCTGCGGCAGCTGCTGATTCTACAAGTACTGAGTTGGACCTTAAGCTTGGTATTTGAGCTACTGGATGTCACGCTCGGATTCGGTTACGACGAAGCCTGGAATTACTTTGCCCTGCGCGGGCTGTTGCTCTACGGCCTCATCGTGGTAGGTGTGCAGGCCAATTATGCGGCGGCCACCACCCCGCTGCGCTTTGAGCCAGCTGGTCCCGCCCGCGAGGAACTGGGAGAGGAGCCACCTGGCTTGCCTACCCCGCCTGACGTAACGGAAGCTCCTTTGGTAGACCTAGGGAAAGCCGATACCCCGCTCGCCGCGGCTGCCGTGCTGCCACCCGAGCTGGAGCCTTGGCGCGAGCGGCTGCTGCGCCTCATGGCCGACGAGCAGCCCTGGCTGGAGCCCGAACTGACCCTGACCGAGCTAGCCCAGCGCCTGCGCACCAACCCGGCGCTCCTCTCCAAAGTCATCAATACGGGCTGTGGACAAAACTTCAACGACTTTGTCAACACCTACCGCGTGCACGAAGCCCGGCGCAAGCTGGCCGACCCGCGCTTTGCGCACTATTCGCTGGTGGGCGTGGCATTGGAGAGTGGATTCAATTCTAAATCAACGTTTAACCGCGTATTTAAGAAACTGCTGGAGCAGGCGCCCAGCGAAGTGGCACGGCCCAAATCATAAGTTAGGACGCGCCAACTTATAGCTTGGAGCGCGGGGCGCGGGGGTACCTAGGAGCTTTGCCCCAGTCTTCACCCAGCGCCATCTGCCATGTGCCAGCCCCTTGCTCACCCGCCGCGCGCCGCCCGGCCGGTAACAGTAAATTATTATGGAGGTCGCCGTAACGTTTGCCCTGTGGGGGCGATAGTGGGGCGGGACGTAGCGCGCAAGCGGCGTACCAGAAGCTGGCGGCAGTGCTGTATGAAGCTAAAATGGTTTTTTTCTGATTTAGCTCGTCATTATGGCAACGCTTGCGCCGCGGCTGGCATCTATCATCCCAACACCTCTATTCTGCACATTTTGCAAACTTTTCCTCTTCTCGGCCCAGGGCGCTGCCTACTGCTGGCACTAGGCCTGCTCACTACTTCTGCGGCCCTGGCCCAAAGCCCGGCACCAGCCGCTCCGGCCGCCGTGGCCAATACGGGTTCGCTCACCGGTACGGTGCTCGACTCAGTGAGCCGCCAGCCGGTGTCTTACGCCACGGTGGTGCTACTACCAGCCGCCGGCTCCGAAAAAGCCATTTCGGGCGTGGGGGCCGACGATGCGGGCAAGTTTTCGCTAACTAAGCTGCCGGCCGGCACCTTCCGGCTGCGCGTGAGCTACGTGGGCTACGGTACCCACACCCAGACCGTGACCGTGACGAGCGGCGCTACTGCCCTAGGTGCCATTCGGCTGCCCGCCGCGGCCACAGCGCTCACCGAGGCGGTGGTGGTAGGGGAGAAGCCAGTGGTAGAAGTGCGCCCCGACCGCCTTGTGTACAACGCTGAGCAGGACGTGAGCAACGCCGGCGGCACTGCCACCGACGTGCTGCGCAAATCGCCGCTACTAGCCGTAGATGGCGAGGGCAATGTGAAGATGCGCGGCTCCAGCAACTTCAGAGTCTTGATTAATAATAAGCCTTCGCCTACGCTAGCCAGCAACCTGACCGAGGCGCTCAAAAGTATTCCGGCCGACCAGATTAAGAGCGTCGAAATCATCACGACGCCGCCCGCCAAGTACGATGGCGAGGGCACGGCTGGTATTATCAATATTATTATGAAGAAGGGCGTGAACCAGGGCCTGAATGGTCGCCTAGGGGTCGCCAGCGGCAACCGCAACTCCAACTTCAACTCGGCCCTGAATTTTAAGCAGGGCAAAATCGGCTTTACCTCCTCGGCCAGTGCTGGGGCGTGGTACAACCCTGGCTACTCGGAGCGCAGCCGCGTGAGCTACGACGAGCAGCGCAACGTGGTCAGCAACCTGCTGCAAACAAGCGCGGTGCGTAACCGCGGTGGCTGGTACTACGGTACCCTAGGGCTCGACTATGACCCCGCCGAGCACCACGCCATTTCGCTGTCTGGCTCCATCAATGGGTACGGAGGGAACTCGTACAATGATATGTATAACCGGCTGACGGGGCTCGCGGCTAACAGCCTCTACAGCCGCCGCACCGATAACGTGTTTAGCGGCCTCAATGTGGAAGGCACTGGTACTTACACGCGCACCTTCAAGCAGGCGCGCAAGGAGTGGAGCGTGCTAGGCCAGTATGCCCTCAACAACGGCACGTTTGGCTACGACTTCGACCAGTTTAATAACTCTGAGGTGCCCCTCACCACCGAGCAGGCCACGTATCGCGAGCGCAGCCGGGGCCGCACGCCCGGCCACGAGATAACGCTGCAAACCGATTTTACCCAGCCCTTTGGCGATAACAAAACGTTGGAAGTGGGGGCGAAAGCCATTTTCCGGCGCACCGGCTCGGTAGCCAGCGTTGATACGCTGCGCCCAGCCACCAACTCTGCTTTCTTCCCCGACAACCGGCGCATCACCGATTTTAACTACGCCCAGGACGTGCAGGCCGCCTACGCTACGTATTCGTTTGGGCTGGGCAAGAAGACCAACCTGAGCCTAGGTAGCCGCTTGGAGCGCACCGCGCTTTCGGCTGATTTTCGCACGAGCGCCCCGTTTGCGCCGCCGGCTTACCTCTCCCTGCTGCCCAATGGCAGCGCGCAGTACAAGCTCACGGAGGCTAGCAGCCTGCGGGCTGCCTACAGCCGGCGCATCACACGCCCGTTCATCGACTATCTCAATCCCTTCGTGGACCGCTCTGATCGGCAGAATATCTCCTACGGTAATCCGTACCTCAGCCCCGAATTTACGGATGCCTACGAGCTGAGCTACAACACCACGTTTAAGACTAATTCACTGAATATCTCGGGCTCGGTGCGCCACACCGGCAATGCCATCGAGTCGGTACGCTTCTCGACCCTCAACCCCAGCGCGCCGCTGCCCGCCGACGTGACACCCGACGCGACTGTGACGGCTCAAACCTTCGCCAACGTGGCCGCGAATACCTTTTACCAGCTCAATTTTTACGGCTCGTTCAAGCCCCTGCCCAAGTGGGACATCAGTGGCGGCCCCGATATCCAGTACATTGTGCGCCGCAGCCCTTCGCTCAATGCCTACCGCCGCGGCTTCACGGCTAGTTTGAATTTTAATACTTCGTACAAGCTCAGCAAAGGCTACACCATCCAGGGCTTCGTGTATTCGTCGTTGCCTTCGCCCGAGATTCAGGGCCGCGGCCCGGCCAACCTCTACTACCAGTTTGGGGCGAAAAAGACCTTCTGGAAGGAAAAAGCGGACCTAGTACTCAATTTCGGCAGCCCTTTCAATAAATATTGGGCCTACCGCTCCACTACCAATACGCAGTACTTCGACGAGCGCAGCGAATTCCGGTCTTACCAGCAGGCCTTCCGCTTTAGCTTCAGCTACCGCTTTGGTCAAGCTCAGCAGGGCAAGCAGCGTAAGCAAATCAGCAATGACGATACCAAAGGCGGCGGCAGCAAACAGGGCGGCTAGAGTTGAATGAGCAATTGGCAATTACTAATAAACAATGCCCGTCATACGGAGCCCCGCCAAGCATTTCTATAAAACGACACCCTAGGTGGTGCGGGAGAGATGCTTAGCGGGGCTCCGTATGACAGAGGCTATTCTCTATTTATTGCTCGTTAAAAGCATTGCGCATGGAGTGGGCGCCGGTCCGGCGGCCCCACTGGGCGCAGCGGTTCTGCATTTGCTGGCGAAAATTTTCGCGCTCTTCGGGCGAAAGGTTAGACACTTCGCGGGCAATCTCTTGCTTCCACTGGCGGCGCTTCTGCGCCCAGCTGCCCCGCCCGCGCCCAAAGCCGCCAAACAGAATACGGCTCAGCACGAGCAGCCCTAGGGTTTGCTCGAAGCTAATGAGGGGGCCATGAAATAGGCTAGGCACCAGCCAGTTCCAGAGACTCTGGGTGACAAAGCCGGCCACGGCTATGAATAGAGCCGCGAAAAAAACAAATTTGAAGGCTTTCTTAAGCCAGAAGGTACGGTTCATATCTGAAAGCGCGAAGCTAGGCTACGCAGAGCATTAGAGTGGGAGGGAGGGCTGGGTGGGAAGTGGCAAAAAGGATGGGCCTTAGTCCGTGAAAAGCTCGTCGTAGAGCTTGCGCAAGCGCTTGCGCAAATGTTTCACGGCGTAGTGTTTGCGCGAAATGAGTGTTTTGAGCGGCACGCCGGTTTCGGCCACCATATCATTAAAGGACTTATCCTCTAGCTCGTGCCACACAAACACCTGGCGCTGCTCGGCGGGCAGCTCGGCCAGGGCGTCAGTGAGGGCGTCCATGATGGTTTCGCGCAGCAGGCGGTTTTCGGGAGCATCGTCGGCAGCAGGCAGGATGTCCTGCAGCAGGCGGGCGGGCTCGTCGCCCTCGGCCGCCGCGCCGAGCGGCGCATCTAGTGATACCGTGGCCCGAGGGCGGCGGTAGCGGTCGATGATGCGGTTGCGGGCCACCCGAAACAGCCAGGCTGCCGCCTGCTCTACGGGCTTAAACAAGCGGTAGCTTTCCACAAGCTCGGCAAAGACATCTTGCAAAATATCTTCGGCCTCGTCGGGGTCGGGCACCCGCCGCTCGATAAAGCGCAGCAGCCGCCCCCGTTGCTCGCGCACCGTGGCCTGAATTTGTTGGTCTTGCTGGCTAGCCGTCATGGCGGCGGTAAGGGTGAGGGCGCTGGCGTTCATCGTGCCTAAGCAGACGCGGGGCAGCGCGGGATATTTTAGGACCTAGGCACAAAAAAAGCGGCCCTCAAAGAAAGCCGCTTTTCCCCATACACAGAACAGAAGTTTTATATCGTACAAATAAGATGCCGAACTATTCGGCCTAGCGTAAATTTTGTGATTGGAATAAGCCGCTGGCACTGCTGGCGCGGGTTTAGCGCAGCGTAACTCGTGCCTTGCATGATATGGAGTTTGCAACTCCACTGCCGCAACGCGGCAAACTCGCCCCTAGGTCACAACTGAGTATATATATGCCCTTAGCCTGCCAACGTAACATTGCCGCTAGCGCGGCAGTGGAGTTGCAAACTCCACGTCATGATGAGGCACGAGTTACGCTGCGCTAAACTCGCGCCAGCAGTGCCAGCTGCCCCGACCGACTGCCCCAGCCAGTAACCCGCTACAGATAATGGCTTTTTCGGGTACCTTTGCCCGCTAAGAGCTAGCCAGCCCCGGCCCGCTCGGCCCCCGAACTCACCCGCATGAATCCGACGATACCCGAAGTCATCCGCACCGTTCCGCTTCAGTACTACATTTTCTTCGCCACTGCGCTGTTTTGCATTGGCGTTACGGGTGTGCTGGTGCGGCGCAATGCCATCATCATTTTCATGTGCGTCGAGCTGATGCTCAACGCCGTCAACATCCTGCTGGCTGCCTTCGCCGCCTACCGCGCCGACCCCAACGGCCAGGTGTTCGTGTTCTTCATCATGGCCGTGGCCGCCGCCGAAGTCGCCGTGGGCCTGGGTATCATCGTTATGATTTACCGCAATTTTCAGAACACCGACGTTAACCTACTCAATAGACTGAAGTGGTAAACGAGCCCGTCTGCCAGTGCGAGGAGGGACGATGAAGCAACCCTTCCTTCTGGCATAGCAGACGTGTGCGAACGAAAAAGGAAAGGTTGCTTCGTCGTTCCTCCTCGCAATGACAGGCGCATAGCCGCTAGTTACTTTATGGAAAATGTTTTACCCGGCGCCACCGCGCCGTACTCGGCCCTGTTCTACGCCGCTATTCCCGGCCTGCCCTTCCTAGGGTTCCTGCTCAATGGCCTGCTCAACCGCAAGCTCTCGGGTACGCTGGCCGGGCTCATTGGCAGTGCTACCGTACTGGGCTCGTTTCTACTGTCGCTCACGCTGTTCATGGGCTTCAAGTACCAGTACACCGTACAGTTGTTCGACTGGATTTCGGTCGGCTCGCTCCAGATTCCTTTTGGGTATCAGATAGACCAGCTCAGCCTCATTATGCTGCTGCTGATTACGGGGGTAGGCTTCCTCATCCACGTGTATAGCATCGGCTACATGGGCCACGACGAGAACGTAGGTAAGTTCTTTAGCTTCCTCAATCTCTTCGTGTTCAGCATGTTGATTTTGGTAATGGGCTCCAACTTCGTTATCCTCTTCATCGGTTGGGAAGGCGTGGGGCTGTGCTCGTACCTGCTCATCGGCTTCTGGAACAAGCATACCAACTACAACAACGCCGCCAAGAAAGCCTTCATCATCAACCGCGTTGGTGACCTAGGCTTCCTACTAGGCATCTTCCTTATCTACCTCACCTTCAATTCGGTGCAATACGGTGAGGTGTTTCAAAAGGCCAGCCTAGGGCAGTTTGGTAACTACAGCGTGGGCGTGGTTACTTTCATCACGTTGCTGCTCTTTGTGGGTGCTATGGGTAAGTCGGCCCAACTACCGCTTTACACCTGGCTGCCCGACGCTATGGCTGGCCCCACGCCGGTGTCGGCCCTCATCCACGCCGCTACCATGGTAACGGCCGGTATCTACCTCGTGCTCCGCGCCAACGTGCTCTTCACGCTGGCCCCGCACACACTGGAGGTTGTTGGTATCGTAGGCTTAGCCACGGCGCTGTTTGCCGCTACTATCGGCTTGGCGCAGAACGATATTAAGAAAGTACTGGCCTACTCGACGGTGTCGCAGCTGGGCTACATGTTCCTGGCGCTGGGTGTGATGGGCTATACCTCGTCGTTTTTCCACGTGCTCACGCACGCCTTCTTTAAGGCGCTGCTCTTCCTAGGTGCCGGCTCGGTTATCCACGGCATGAGCAATGAGCAAGACATGCGCCGCATGGGCGGCTTGCGCAAGTCGATGCCGATTACGTTCATTACCATGCTCATTGGTTGCTTGGCCATTGCTGGCATTCCGCCGTTCGCAGGCTTTTTCTCGAAAGATGAAATCCTGAGCCACGTGTACGAGCACAGCAAAGTAATGTGGGGCATCGGCGTTTTCACGTCGTTCCTGACGGCCTTCTACATGTTCCGCCTGTTGTTCCTCACCTTCTTCGGCGAGTTCCGCGGTACCGAGGAGCAGCGCCACCACCTGCACGAGTCGCCAGCCAGCATGACGCTGCCGCTCATTGTATTGGCGATTCTCTCGGCTGTGGGCGGCTTCATGGGTGCGCCCATGTTCCTAGGTGGCAAGCACTACCTAGGCGACTACCTGGCCCCGATTTTCACCTACTCCAAGCAGCTTATGCCCGCCGCCTTCGGCGCCGAGCCCGACCACAATACCGAACTGATGCTCATTGGTATTTCGGTACTGGTGGCGGTAGTGGGCATCGTGTTCGCCTACGTAGTGTACGTGGCCCGCGCCCAGCGCCCTGCCGAAGAAGAGGCTCAGCGCTCGGGCCTCGACAGCCTCGTGTACCACAAGTACTACGTGGATGAGCTCTACAACGCCTTGTTTGTGAAGCCCACGATGGCCCTGTCGCGCGGCCTCTACAAGTTCGTCGAAAACGGCATTATCGACCCCATTGCCAATGGCGTGGGGCGCGTTACGCTGGCCGGCGGCCAACTGCTGCGCTTCGTACAAACGGGTTCGGTAGAAACCTATCTGCTGCTGATGGTACTCGGCATTGTACTCATCCTAGGGCTGAATTTTGGCCGGATGTAGTCCGTAGTATACTGACTTCGAATTAAAAGCACGCCAAGCAACTTATTGCTTGGCGTGCTTTTTTTATAAATAATCTATCAGGAGTACCTTCGGTATAAGCAGCTAGCCACACCATTGGCTGTCTATTTGTACATGAAGCATCTTATACCCGCACTGGCGCTGCTAGTCGCCCCAGCCCTTGCTATGGCCCAAGATACCCAGTACCAGCAGCCGCCGGCCGCCATTCGCGACTTGCTGCTGGCGCCGCCCACGCCCCGCATCAGCCTCTCGGGCGACGGGCGCACGATGGCCATTATGGCCGTGCAAGACTTCCCGACCATCGCCGAGCTGTCGCAGCCCGAGCTGCGGCTGGCCGGCCTGCGCCTCAACCCGCGCACCAATGGGCCCAGCCGCGTGAGCTACGCCGTGGGCATGCAGTTTAAGCAGCTGCCCGGCGGGGCCGAAAAGCCGGTGCAAGGCCTGCCCGCCCAGGCCCGCATCAGTAGCCCGAGCTGGTCGCCTGACAACCAGCACGTAGCGTTTGCGCTCACGGTGCCGGCCGCTGATGGTAGCACCGGCCACGTAGAGCTGTGGGTGGCCGATGTGGCTACCAACTCGGCGCGCCGCCTGCTAGCCACGCCGCTCAACGACGTATTTGGCTCCTCGTTCGAGTGGGTGTCGGATAGCCAGACGCTGCTGGCGCGCACCGTGCCCGCGGGCCGCGGCGCGGCCCCGGCCGCCGATGCTACGCCCACCGGCCCCGCTGTGCAGGAAACGGGTGGCGGCAAAAAAACGGGCGCCCGCACTTATCAGGACTTGCTAAGAAACCCCGCTGACGAGCGGTTATTTGAGTACTACGCCACCTCGCAGCTAGTGAAGGTGAAGCTGGCCGACGGCTCGGCGCAGCCCCTAGGGCAGCCGGGCGTGCTGCGCTCGGTGTCGCCCTCGCCCGATGGGCGCTACGTACTGGTGCGCACCGTGCACCGGCCGTTCTCCTACACGCTGCCGGTGAGCAGTTTTCCGCAGCGCATCGATGTGCTCGACCTAGGCAGCGGCGCGGTAGCCAAGGCTGTGGCCGACCTACCGCTGGCCGACAATGTGCCCACCAACTTCGACGCCGTGCCCACCGGCCCGCGTGCCCACGACTGGCGCACGGATGCCCCAGCCACGCTTTATTATGCTGAGGCTCAGGATGGCGGCGACCCCAAAACGAAGGCTGCCGTGCGCGACAAAGTGTACCTGCTGCCCGCGCCCTTCAGCGGCCCGGCGCAGGAGTTGGCAGCCCTGCCGCTACGCTACGCCGGCATGACCTGGGGCACCGACCATCTGGCGCTGGTGGATGGCTATCGCTGGGCCGACCGCCACGAAACTACCTGGCAGCTTGACCCCGCCACCCCCGGCCAAACGCTGAAGGTGCTGTTCGATGGCTCGTCGCAGGATACGTATCACAACCCTGGTGCGCCTTACACGCGCCGCAACGCGCAGGGCCGGCAAGTGCTGGCCCTAGGGCAGGGTGGGCAGGCCATCTACCTGTTTGGCCAAGGCGCGTCGCCCGAGGGCGACCGGCCATTTGTGAACGAGCTAAACCTGAAAACCGAAAAAATTGCCGAACTCTGGCGCTCCGAAGCGCCGTACTACGAAGTGCCGGTAGCCCTGCTCGACGCCAAAAAAGGTCAGGCTGAGCTGTTGACCCGCCGCGAGGCCATCGACCAGGTACCCAACTACTACCTAGAACCGCTCGCCAAGAAAGGCAAGCCGCTAGCCCTTACGCACTTCGCTAATCCGTATGCAGCTTTCGGCGGAAGCTTCCGCAAGCAGGTGCTGCACTACAAGCGCGCCGATGGGGTAGACCTCACCGCCAACCTCTACCTGCCGCCCAACTACAAGAAGTCAGATGGCCCGCTGCCCACGCTCATGGAGGCCTACCCCCGCGAGTTTAAAGACCAAGCTAATGCTGGCCAGGTAAGCGGCTCGCCCTACACCTTCACGCGCCTCAGCTGGGCCACGCCCGTATACTGGGTTACGCAGGGCTACGCTGTGCTGCAAGGTGCCACTGTGCCCATCGTAGGCGAAGGCACCGCCGAACCCAACGACACTTATACCGAGCAGTTGGTAGCCAGCGCCAAAGCCGCCATCGACGAGGGCAAGCGCCTAGGGGTGGTTGACCCCAACCGCGTGGCCGTGATGGGCCACAGCTACGGCGCTTTCATGACGGCTAACCTGCTGGCGCACTCTAACTTGTTTAAGGCTGGCATCGCGCGCAGTGGCGCCTACAACCGTACGCTCACGCCCTATGGCTTTCAGGGTGAGGAGCGTACTTACTGGCAAGCTAAGAACGTGTACGATGCCATGTCGCCCTTCAACTTTGCCGATAAGGTGAAGACGCCCATCCTGCTCATCCACGGCGAGGCCGACAACAACTCGGGCACGTTCCCCATTCAGAGCGAGCGCTTTTACGCGGCCCTCAAGGGGCAGGGCGCCACGGTGCGCTACGTGGTGCTGCCCGCCGAGTCGCACAGCTACGCCGCCCGCGAAAACCTGCTGCACATGCTCTGGGAAATGAACACCTGGCTCGACAAGTACGTGAAAAATCCAGTTGCGCCCGGCCTCACAGGGCGAGCGAACTAAGCTCTCTCGTTTTGACTAAGAGCCTTTCTATGAAGGTAATCTTTTCAAGATAAAGAAAGCTGCTTGCTGCCTATAAATCGGCAGATGGCTTCAACAGTATAAAAAGCCTGAGCTAGTCTCATGTTTTTTTATGTCTATCAGAAACGATACCGATTTAAGTATAGGAATTAACAGTTACTCAATGAGTAGGCTTAAAAGCCAGCTTAATTGTAATGCTGCCCTAGGTAGCAATTATGCGTTGAGTGCCTCGAAAAGGCAACCCTGCGTCGTGTTTTGCGCTACATAGCGTCGTCTGGTTATTGCCACGCACTGTCTTTTCTCACCTTCCAGCTAGTTTTTCTATGCGAAAAATCTTTTCTCCTTCTCGGGCCATTCTACTTGGGGCAACTGCCCTGGTAGGTAATGCGCTGGCACCCGCTGCCCACGCCCAAACACCCGATAAAAAAACGGCCGTTGGCGTCAACCTAAGCATGATGCAGTACCAGGGCAACCTGGGCGGCGATTTTGGCAAGCTGCACACCCCGGTGCAGGTAGGGGTAGGCGCGCACATCACGCGCTACCTGTCGCCTACGTTCGACCTGAGCCTGCTGGGCAACTACCAGAATTACTACCACTACATTCAGGACGTAGCCCCGAACTACTACAACCTCACGGCCCGGACGGCCATGTTTGACCTAGGGCTGAAGCTGAAGCTCAACAACGGCAAAATCCTCCGGGAAGACTTCTTTTTGCAGCCCTACCTGATGGGCGGCGGCGGCTTCTTCGTGTCTAACGCCTCGGGCAACTACGCCTACGGCAACGGCGACCCCTACACGCCCATCAATGGTTCGTACTTTAACAAGGTGCGCAGCCTGGAGGTGTTTGGTGCCGCCGGCATCCGGTTCCGCCTCTCACCGGCGCTGGCGCTGGATGTGCAAACCTCTCAGCACCTTCCTTTTACGGAAAGCTTCGATAACTTGGGCATTCCTGATAAGAAGATACACGACCGCTTTCTGGTGCACTCGGTGGGCCTGACGCTGGCCCTAGGTAAAGCCAAAGACACCGATGGCGACGGTGTGCCCGATCGCAAAGACAAGTGCCCCGACACCCCGACGGGCGTGAAAGTGGATGAAAACGGCTGCCCCATCGACACCGACGGCGACGGCGTAGCTGACTACCTCGATAAGTGCCCCGACGTGAAGGGCCTCGCCACCCTGCAAGGCTGCCCCGACGCTGACGGTGACGGTGTAGCGGACCCCGACGACAAGTGCCCCGGCACGCCGGCTGGCGTGAAGGTAGACGCCTCGGGCTGCCCCGTTGATAGCGATGGTGATGGCGTGTCGGATGACAAAGACAAGTGCCCGGATACCCCGGCCGGTACGAAAGTGGACGCCAATGGCTGCCCCGAGAAGAAGGCTCCCAGTGACCAAACTCAGTACATCAACTTCGACTTCGACAAAGCCGAACCGCAACCAGCGTCGGCCCCCAAGCTGGAGCAGATGGCGCAGATTATGAACGAGTACCCTGACTACTCGCTCTCCATTGCCGGCCACGCCGATAACAAGGGCAGTGATGAGTACAACGTGCGCCTAAGCTACGAGCGTGCTGAGTCGGCCCGCAAATACCTGCTCGACAAAGGCGTTGCGGCCGACCGCATCGAAGCCCGTGGCTACGGCGAGGCTAAGCCTATTGCCGACAACAGCACCGAAGAAGGCCGCGCCCAGAACCGCCGCGTGGACTTCGACCCCTTCCTGACCGGCGAAACCAACCCTGCCGAGACTAAGTACGGCCCCGCGCCCGCCAAGCCGGCAGCGAAGGCAGTTCGCAAGTCTACTAAGAAGAAGCGTACCCGCAAAGCCACCTCGGCTCGGCGCAAGTAGGCACCCTAGGTAGCTAGGTTTACAAAAAAGCGGCCGCAACAGATGTTGCGGCCGCTTTTTTATTGTTTAGCCAGTCGTGTAGTTCGAGCTACTTACTTGGTCAGCGTGAAGCTCACCTTCTGCACGTCGCGCGAGTTGCCGCCGGTCATGGCCTCAAACTCACCGGGCTCGGCTACCCATTTCAGGTCGTCGTTATAGAACTTCAGGTCGTTGTTGGACACGTGAAAGGTCACCTGCCGGCTCTCGCCCGCTTTCAGCAGTATTTTCTGGAAGCCCTTTAGTTCCTGTACCGGGCGAGTGCTGCTGCCCACCACGTCGCGTAGGTAGAACTGTACCACTTCTTCGCCGTCGCGCTGGCCACTGTTCTTCACCGTCACGGTCACGTCGAGGCCCTGGCTGGGGGTAATGCTGGCTTTGCTAACGGTGGGCTTGGAATACGTGAACGTACTATAGCTCAGACCGTAGCCAAAGGGGTAAAGCGGGTCGTTGGATACGTCGAGGTAGCGCGACTTGTACTTGTCGAGCAGCACGCCGGCGTAGGGGCGGCCAGTGCTTTTGTGGTTGTAGTAAATCGGCACCTGGCCCACCGACCTAGGAAAGGTCATCGTGATTTTGCCCGAGGGGTTGTACACCCCAAACAGTACGTCGGCCACCGCATTGCCGGCTTGGGTGCCGCCAAACCACGTTTCCAGAATGGCCGAGGCATTGTCATTCTCCCAGGGCAGCGTGAGCGGCCGGCCATTGCAGAGCACTACCACCAGCGGCTTACCGGTAGCTTTCAGCGCTTTGAGTAGGTCGAGCTGGCGGCCGGGCAGGCCAATGTCGGCGCGGCTGGCGGCTTCGCCGGTCATACCCTGGCTTTCGCCTACCACGGCCACCACTACTTCAGCTTTTTGGGCGGCTGCCACGGCTTCGGCTATCTGCGCATCGGCCGGGCGCGGGTCAATGTTGAGTTGGCCGCCGTGCTCGTTGAGGCGCTTAATGAGCTGGTCGTCCTCTGTCACGTTGGCGCCGTGGGCGTAAGTCACCCGAATGGTCGAGCCACCCACATTCTTGATGCCCTGCAAGATGGAAATGGCCTGCTTGCCATCGCCGGCGCCGCTCCAGCTACCTATCATGTCTACCGGGCGGTCGGCCAGCGGGCCCACTACCGCGATGTTGGCCGTGTTTTTCAGCGGCAAGGTCTGGTTGTCATTCTTGAGCAACACCAGGCTGCGGCGGGCAATGTCGCGGGCGGCCTGCACAAAAGCCGGCTGCATAAGCACCTGCTTGGCGCGCTCCTCGCTTACGCCCCGGTAGGGGTCTTGGAAGAGACCTAGGCGGTACTTGGCTTCCAGCACGCGGCGGCACGCGGCGTCTACGTCGGCCTGCTTCACGGTGCCTTCCTTGAGGTTCTTCGCCAGGTTGTTGAGAAAAATCTCGCCTACCATGTCCATGTCAATACCAGCGTTTAGGGCCAGCTCCGACACCTTTTTATCATCGCCCAGGCCGTGGGCGCTCAGCTCGTTGATGGCCGTGTAGTCGGTGGCCACGAAGCCCAGGAAGCCCCACTGCCGGCGCAGGAGGTCGGTCATCAGCCACTTGTTGGCGGTGGCCGGAATGCCGTTCACGTCATTAAACGACGACATCACCGAGCCCACACCCGCGTCTATGGCGGCTTTGTAAGGCGGCAGGTACTCGTTGTACATGCGCTGGCGGCTCATGTCGGTGGTGTTGTAGTCGCGGCCGGCTTCGGCGGCGCCGTACAGCGCAAAGTGCTTGAGGCAGGCCATCACGTTGTCGGGCCGGGTCATGTCGTTGGTAGCGCCCTGGTAGCCGTGCACCATGGCGCGCGCTATCTGCGACCCTAGGTAGGGGTCTTCGCCCGCGCCCTCGGCCACGCGGCCCCAGCGCGGGTCGCGGGCAATGTCCACCATCGGCGAGTACACCCAGTTGATGCCATCGGCCGCGGCCTCCTGGCCCGCGATGTGGGCGCCGCGCTCGATAGCCGGCATGTCCCAGGTAGCGGCCAGCCCCAGCGGAATGGGCAAGATGGTGCGGTGTCCATGTATCACATCGAAGCCCAGGATAAGCGGGATGTGCAGACGCGTCTGCTTCACGGCCATTTCTTGCAGCTTGCGGGCTGCTACGGGCGTGAAAGTGTTGAGCACGCCGCCCACCAGGCCCTTCGCGATTTTGGCGTCTACGCCCTCGCTCACTACCGGCCCCGTCACGGTAAAGCCCACCGACACGAGGTTGAGCTGGCCAATTTTCTCCTCCGGTGTCATCTGCTGCATCAGCTTGCTGATGAACTGCTGCATCTTGGCGTCGGGCGGGGGCAGGGGCGTGTTTTGAGCGGTGGCTTGCAGGCTGGCTAGGCCTAGGGCCAGCAGCAGCGTAGCGCGCGAGAGAGGATTGCGATGTTGCATAAAGTAGGTTGGGTAGGAGGGCAGAGGCCGAAAGTTAGGCCAGCCGTCGAGCCCGAAAAAATTGCAGTAGGTAGTTGAAAAGGCAGTTTAGAGCTAACTGGGGCTGTTTTTGGCTGCCGAGTGTGTGTGGTAAATGTGAGCTTGGCCTGGTTGGTAAGCGCTGCCGCTCCGCAGCGCTAAGGCTGCGTGTGCCGTAGCCGCCTGCCCGCGGCAGCAGTTGACCCAGGCAGCTTTCAGCAAAAAAACTATTTCACTTGCTGCACTGGCGTGCGACTGGAAACACCATTTTCGTTGAAGGCCTCAATGGTGAAATAATACGTGCGGTCCTTGTCCATGCCTTTGAAATAGTAGTCATTGGCCCCGAGCACCATCGCGCAGCTATACAGCTTATCGGGCGCCAGCCCTAGGTAGATGTTATAGCCTGTGGCCGCGTCGTTGGGTGCCCACCGCAGCCAAGCGCTGCGCTTGTCAGTGGCTGTGCGCAGCACCACAAACTCCTTGACGGGCTGCGGCTTGGCACCGCTACCTAGGCCAAACACCCGCAGGCCGCTGAGGGCAAACTTGCCGGTGGGCATGTGCCGGTTTTCGAGCTTGAGGTAGCGCGTGCGCAGTGGTGTTTTTAGCTCGATGTAGTCGTGCGGTACGTCGGTGCGGTTCTGGCTTTTGTCTACAAGTAGCTGCCAGGTTTTGCCATCGAGCGAATGGTAGAGCCGGTACTGGTGGTAGAGCCCCGGCTGTTTGCCCAGGAAAGCGGGGTTCACGTTCTGGTCGGCGTAGTTGAGTTGCACGGCCCGCACGGTGCACACGGCCCCTAGGTCGGTTTGGAAATACTCGCCGGGGTTTGCCGTAGCGGCGCTCCAGTAGGTTTTGATGCTCTCGTCCACGGCCAAGTTGGGCGCGTAGCCGCCGAGCGTGCTCGACGCCTGCACCGGCTTGTTGTAGTTCAAAAGCATCCAGCCCGTAAACTGGCTTTGCAGGTGGTTGGCTGGGCCGGTAGGCAGGTAATGCGGGTAGTCGCCGAAGGCGGTGTTGCAGTAGAGCGTACCCGCCGCGTCGAAGCCCGCCGGCCACAGCCCTAGGCGGCGCTCAAAGTTGTTTTTCACGTTGACCACCATCGTGGACACGTGCCACCAGTTGCCCCATTTATCCTGAAAGGTATTGCCGTGGCCCGCGCCCCGCGCGAAGCCACCCGGCTTCCAGGCAAAGGGGTTGTGCGGCTGCGGCACGTAGGACCCGAGCGGGCGGTCGGCCACCTGCACACCATCGGCGTAGCCACTAAATTCGGTGCCCGGCGCGCCGTATTGGAGGTAGTACTTGCCGCCGTGCTTGGTCATCCAGGCGCCTTCCATAAAGGGTGCGAGGAAGGTATTATCCAAGTATTCGCCAAAGCGCTGCCAGCCAAACTGGGCGTCGTTGAGCTTGAACAGCGGCGTGGGCTGCCCTAGGGGCTGGTAGGTTTTGCGGCTGAGCTGCACGCCGTAGAGTGGAAACTCGTTGGAACTGCCGTAGTAGAGGTATAGCCGGCCATCGTCGTCCAGGAAGAGGTCGGGGTCCCAGGCCGATACCGGAAACGGGTCCGCGGCTTTTTCCCACTTATTGGCCTTTGGGTCGGTGCTGCGCCAGAGCGCAAAGTTGGCCTTGGCGCTGGAGCCGATGACGAGCAGCGTATCGCCCACCGCCCGCACGGCCGGCGCGCACAGGTCGTCGAGCACCGTGTTTTCGGGCTTCAAAAATGAGCGCGCCAAAAAGTGCCAGCTCGCCAGGTCGTCGCTCCACCAGTAGCCCTTTTGGTTAGTCGAAAACAGGTAATACGTGCCTTTAAACAACGTAATAACCGGGTCAGCCGTGGCGCGGTGCCGCCCCGCCGTCGAAAACCGCTCGAACGGAGTGTAGCCGTAGTCGAGGTTAAGCGGGTTGCAGTAAGTGGGGCGGGGGCGAGGCTGCGCTAGGGCCAGCGCAGGCCAGAGCAGCAGGCAAAGCAGGCGCATAGCTACTTTAGATACGGGCTTTCGAAGCCCAGCTTCTTCAAACCCTTTTGCACCTCTGGGCTACTCATAAACAGCTTCCAGAGCAGGCCCGAACGCTGGTTTTCTATCATCACCACTATCGGGCCCTGGTCGATGGCCAAGTACGATTTGGCGTACCAGTCGTGCTGCTCACTGAAGCCATCCACGAAGCCATACTGGCCCCAGATTTTATCGCCTAGGTCGTTGTAGAAGTGCTTCATGGCCAGCAGTGATTCGGCCGGGGCGTAGGGGTAGGCCGAGAGCGCGGCGGTGGGCGAAATCACGCCTAAGTCCTCGATGGGCGAGTGGGCGGCGTAGCCCTGCCAGCTGTCGCTGGCCGTGAGGCCCCAGCAGTCAGGGCCGTAGCCTTTTTGCTGCTTGGGATTGGCCACGCAGTAGGCGTAGTTGATGCGCGTATGCGCCTGGTTTTGTTGCCAGTAGTCGGCGTACTGGTCCTTCAGCCCGTGCGGGTCGAGGCCCATAAATGAGTAGTGCGAGAAGAAGAGTGGCCCGCCTAGGTTGGGCCCCAGGGGCAAGGTCGTGTTATAGTACGCCTTGCCGTTTTTGTACTCTGGACCGGTGGCCCAGCCTTGGTCGTACACGGCCTTGTCGATGGCATACCTAGGCGACGAAGCGGCCAGCACGTAGGTGATGAGGCACTCGTTCCAGCCGTGAATCTGGTGGTTCATGCTCCAGCCGTTGTTGGGGCTCCAGTGCCAGTACAGCACGTTTTGGCCGCCCTGCGTAAACCAGTTCCACTCCACGCCCTCCCACATCCACAGGATTTTGTTGCGCACATTCTGCTCGTCGGGCGTGTTTTTGGTGAAGTACTGCCGGGCGCACAGTAGCCCTTCGTAGAGGAAAGACGTTTCCACAATATCGGCCCCATCATCCTTAGGGCTGAAGCGGATGGTATGGCCCGTTTCGCCATTGAGCCAGTGCGGAAACGCGCCGTGGTACATATCAGACTTCCACAAGAAATTGACAATCTTGCTGATGCGGGCTGCCGCCTGCTCGCGGGTTATCCACTTGCGCTCGGCCGCCACGATGATGGCCATGATGCCGAAGCCCGTGCCGCCGGTGGTCACTACCTCGTCGCCGTAGTCATACGAGCGGTTGCTGCGCTCGCGGGCCATGCCCGATACGGGGTGCCCAAAGTCCCAGAAGTACCGGAAGGTTTGGCGCTGCACCTGGTCGAGCAGTTGCTCGTCGGAGAGGTTGCGGGGGCGCTGGCGCGGGTCAAACTTGGCGGGCGCCGGCTTTGGGGTAGGGGCCGGGCGCTTGGTGGGCTGCGCGGCTACCAAAGAGGCCGAAAATAGGCAGCTACCAAGTAGTAGGAGCGCGGTCTTCATGGGCGGGAAAAGAGGGGTGAAGCAGCGAAGGTAATTTTAATTTATTTTATCATGAGCTAAGTATACTCCAATGTTAACCAGATATTATTTAATATTAGGTACTTGCAACTAAATCGATTGCGTTCTTCATCAAAGGCTTATTAGTCAGTATAGTATGTTTAGGAGGGTGTTCTGCTTGCTAGTATTAATTTAGCATGGTGAAATAGGACGTCAATCGTACAGGATTCTAGAAGCTTCTCAGACTTAGGCGCTTGTTCGATAGGGTTAGTTGCGCTGTTTTTGATTCAGATGTTGCCCAGCTAGCCATCCTAAACTGGGCTTCGTACTGAGTTTAGCCGCTGCCCAGCGGCCCCGCCCCACGCGGTTTTTACCACTTTTTCTTTACCCCACCCTTTTACCTTATGAAAATTCTACTCTTACGGGGGCAGTACAAGGCGCCGGCCACGCTGGCCGCCCTAGGCTTAGCATTTGGGTTGTGGCCTGGCGCGGCCACTCCGGGCCAGGCCGCCGCGCTACGCTGGCAGCAGGCTCCCACCCAAACGGGTACCCCCATCACGGGCCGCGTGCTCGACGAGAAAGGCGAGGCCCTGCCCGGCGCCAACGTGGTAGTGAAAGGCACCGCCATCGGTACGGCTACCAACGTCGATGGCCAATACTCCATCAACGCGCCCGCGGGCTCGACACTGGTGTTTTCGTTTGTGGGCTACCCGGCCCAAGAAATCACCCTGAACGGCCGCACGAGCATCGACGTCAAGTTTGCCGCGCCGCAGTCGCAGAGCCTCAACGACGTAGTGGTGGTAGGCTACGGCACCCAGAGCAAGCGCGAAGTAACCGGTGCCATCGCCTCCGTAAAGGGCGAGGAGCTGGTAAACCAGGCGTCGCAAAACCCGGTGAGCTCGCTGCAAGGCAAGGTGTCGGGCGTGCAGATTACCAACTCGGGCCAGCCGGGCGCCGCCCCCCAGATTCGCATCCGCGGTGTGGGCTCGCTGGTGGGCGTGAGCCCGCTTTACGTGGTCGATGGCACGATGCTGCCGCAGGGTGCCGACCTCAGCTTCCTGAACCAGAATGATATTGCCTCGATAGAGGTGTTGAAGGATGCGGCCAGCGCCAGCATCTACGGTGTGCAGGCGGCCAATGGCGTGGTGCTGGTGACTACCAAGCGCGGCCAGGCGGGCGGCACCCACGTCAACTACAACGGCTACGGCGGTGTGCAAACGGCTACCAACACCGTGAAAATGGCCAACGCCGCCGAGTACGCCACACTCTACAATGAGAAGAACGGCCTGACCGGCAGTGCGGCTCTGCCCACCAACTTGCCCTCGACCGACTGGTTTAAGGAAGTGACGCGGGTGGCCGCCACCCAAAACCACCAGCTCAGCCTGAGCGGCGGCAACGACAAGGTATCGTACACGCTCAGCGGCTCATACTTTAAGCAAAATGGCCTGGTGCAGGGCAATGACTACGAGCGCATCACGGCGCGCTTGCAAACCGACTTCACCATCACCGACCATATTAAGGCGGGCTACACGGCCGCCTTCACCAGCGCCAGCGCGCACGACGCGCCGGGCCTGGCGTCGAGCATCTACCCCAACTACAGCAACGGCGGCAACATCTTTTATAACGCCTACGTGGCGCCGCCGGTGTTGCAGCCCTTCCTGGCTAGCGGGCGCTACGGCGACCCCAACCTCATCGGCTCGGGCCTGGGCACCTTCTCCAACCCTAGGGGCCAGCTCGACTACTTTGTGCAGCGCTCGCAGGGCCAGACGCTGGTGAGCAGCGCGTTCTTGTCCATCAACTTTGCCAAGTACTTCACGGCGCGCACCAGCCTAGGGGTCAACTACACCACTAGCCGCTTCTACAACTACCAGAAGGCCGACTCGCTGACGACGGTGCAGGTATACCGGGGCAACATCCTTACTAAAGGGGAGACGTACTTCAGCCAGCCGCAGTGGGAGAACACGCTGACCTACGACCGCTCGTTTGGCACCGACCACCACCTCACGGCGCTGGTGGGCTCCACGGCCTTCCGCTACCGCAGCGAGCAGCAAATCGGCTCCATTAACGGGGTGCAGGCCACGGGCAGCGACAGCTACTACTTCAACCTAGGCACCGTGGGCACGGCCAACCTTACCAACCCGGCCGACCTGTACACGCTGTTCTCACTGTTTGCGCGCGTCAACTACGCCTATAAGGAGCGCTACCTGCTCACGGCCAGCTTCCGGCGCGACGGCAGCAGCAAGTTCTCGGACCGCTACGGCAACTTCCCCTCGGTGGGCCTAGGCTGGGTAATCTCCGACGAAAACTTCATGAAAGATGGCTCAGTCTTCAATTTCCTGAAGTTCCGGGCTAGCTACGGCATCTTGGGGAATAACCAGGTAAACAACAACATATCGGTACTGCGGGCGTCTTACCTGCCTGGCTACACGGCTTTCTTTGGTACCCCGTCTAATATTCCCAATACGGGCGCCAGCATCGATACCCAAGTGCCGCCGTCGCTGCGCTGGGAAAACGTGCGCGAGGCCGACGCTGGCCTGGAAATGCGCTTCTTTAACAATCGCCTCTCGGCCGAAGTAGACTACTACAACCGCCGCACCATCGATGCGGTGTTTCCGATACCGGTTATCAGCTCGTCGGGCTTTGCCAACAGCAGCGGCTTCTTTGCCAACAACGCCAGCTTCCAGAACCAGGGCGTAGAAGTAGCCCTGCGCTGGGATTCGCAAGCGGCTGGCGACTTCTCGTATAACATTGGCCTGACGGGCGCTTACAACCAGAACAAGACCCTGAGCACTGCCAGCGGTGCGCCGCTGTTTGCCGGCAACCTGCCGGTGGCTGGCTACCAAGCCACCCAAACCCGCATCGGCGACCCCATCGGCGCTTTCTACGGCTACCAGGTGGCCGGCGTATTCCAGACCGCCCAAGAAATCACGGGCTCGGCCCAGCCCGGCGCCGCGGCCGGCGACCTGCGCTACGTAGACCAAAACGGCGATGGCAACATCGACCAACGCGACTTTGTGCGCCTAGGTAACCCCAACCCGCGTTTTACCTACGGCCTCAACACCACCTTCCGCTACAAGTTTATCGACTTGCAGATTGATATTCAAGGCGTAGGCGGCGTGGAGCTGCTCAATGGCTTGCGCGAAGTGCGCTACGGCAACGAGAACTACACCAAAGACTTTTACGACAACCGCTGGCGCGGTGCGGGCACTTCCAACAGCACGCCTTCGGCCAACCTGACGGGCCGTAACCTCGACGTGAGCTCGTACTACATCGAGAAGGGCGACTACATCCGCCTGCGCAACGTGCAGATTGGCTTTAACATCCCGAAGGCAGTAGCTAACAATCTGAAGGTGCAAACCTTACGTATCTACGCCAACACCCAGAACCCACTCACGCTGACCAAGTACAAGGGCTTCTCACCCGAGGTCGGCGGCGCGCCCACCAACGCGGGCATCGACCTGAACGTGTACCCGCTTGTTGCTACGTACAACCTAGGGGTAAATATTGGTTTCTAAGTTATTAGCGTCATCCTACCATGAAGAATAACCTATTTACACCCCGTCGCTTTTGGCGCACGGGCACGGTAGCCGCGGCGCTGGCCGTGGGCCTCACGTCGTCGTGCGGCAAGTTTCTGGATGTGGCGCCCCAGGGCCAGCCCACCAGCCAGCAGTTTTTCCAGACCCAGGCCGATGCCACGGCCGCCGTAAACGCGCCCTACGGCAAGCTGCGCGAGTGGAACCTGTCGGCATTCAACTGGCTGGCTGTTACCACGCTAACGTCGGATGATGCCGAGAAAGGTAGCGTGGCCGGCGACGCTGAGTTTTTGAACGAGTTCACCTTCTTCCGCCTCACGCCTACCTCGGGGCCGGTGGGCGGCTATTGGGATGGCCAGTATCAGCAGATTAACCTCTGCAACCAGGTCATTCAGAACGTGCCGGGCATTAACATGGATGCCACCCTGCGCGGCCGCTACGTAGGCGAGGCGAAGTTTCTGCGGGCGCTGGCTTACTTCAACTTGGTACGGGCCTACGGTGGTGTGCCGCTGCTGCTGAAAGTAGCCGAAACCGCCGAGGAACTGAACCCCAGCCGCGCCACCCGCGATGAGGTGTACACGGCCATCATCGCCGACGCGACGGATGCCGCCGCGGTGCTGCCCGCCGCCTACGGCGCCTCCGACGTAGGCCGCGCCACCAAGGGCGCCGCCCTCACGCTGCTGGCCAAGGCGCAGCTGTACCAGAAGAACTACGCGGCCTCGCTGGCCGCTTCCGACCAAGTGCTGGGCCTAGGGTACTCGCTGGCGAGCAATTTCTACGACATGTTCCGCATCCGGGGCGAGAACAATAGCGAGTCGATTTTTGAGGTGCAGTGCACCACGCTGGCCGGCAACTGCGACGCGTCTAATTCGCAGTGGGCGGAGTGCCAGATGGTGCGCCCGCAGTTTGGCTGGGGCTTCTTCAATCCCACTGCCGACCTGGCCAATGCCTTTGAGCCCGGCGACCAGCGCCGCCTAGGTACCATTTTGGAGCGCGGTACCACTACGCCCGATGGCGACGTGATTGCGGCCAACTCGTCGAACCCGCGCTATAACATGAAGGCCTACGTGCCCAACTCGGCGCCCAAAACTTGCGGTTACGGCCGTGACCAGAACATTCGGGTGTTTCGTTTTGGCGAGGCGCTGCTCCTCAATGCCGAGGCAGCCAACGAGCTAGGCCAGACTGCTAAGGCCCTGGCCGCTGTGAACCGCGTGCGCACCCGCGCCGGGCTGAGCACGCTACCTAGCTCCATTTCGCAGGCCGACCTGCGCCAGGCCATCTGGAAAGAGCGCCGCGTAGAGCTGGCCCTAGAATATGGCGACCGGTTCTTTGACCTTGTGCGCCAGGGCCGTGCGGCTACCGTATTGGCCAGCAAAGGTTTCGTGGCCAATAAAAACGAGCTGATGCCACTGCCGCTCAATCAGATTACGCTCAGCGGCGGCAAGCTGACGCAGAACCCTGGTTATTAGCCTGGTAACTACTTAGGTAGCTAATGTAAGCGGCCCGCGCCCTAGGTGCGGGCCGCTTTGTTTGTAGTGGAAAGAGGCCGGAGCTTGGGCTGAAATAAATGCGGCGTCCGAGCGTTGACAGTTCCCGCTATCTGATAATTTGGCTGGCTGCAGTCTACTTTACGTTGCTAGCTTATGCAAAAAATAGTTTGTTTGTGGGTGTGCCTGTTTGGCCTCGTATGTTCGGCCCACGGCCAGAATGCCGCCGCAGCCTGCGGCAACGGCCGTTACGTTGAGGATATTTTTACGGACGCAGACATTCAAACCACGTCCGGCGTACTGTTCGGCCGCAACACTGTTCGCAGTTACACCACCAATACCGAAGGCCCTCCCAAAGACCTGCTCCTCGACGTGTATCAGCCGGCGGGCGATGGGGCCGTGCAACGCCCGCTCCTGCTTTTTGCATTCGGTGGGGCTTTTGTTACTGGTAGCCGCACCGATGCAGAGGTGGTAAGCATCTGTCGGCGCTTTGCGCGTAAGGGCTACGTGGCCGCCGCCATCGACTACCGGCTTATGCAGTTGGATGGCCCGACCTTGGCCGCCAATGCCGCTATTTATGCTAATAACCTAGCAGATGAAGTAGTACGAGCCACCAACGACATGCGGGCCGCCGTGCGCTACTTCAAGTACGACGCGGCCGGGGCGAATGCGTACCACATCGACCCTGCGCGCATCTTCGTGGGTGGCTACTCGGCCGGGGCCATCACGGCGTTGCAAGTAGCTTATACCGATACTGATACCGAAAACAGCAATGCGGCCGTGAACGCGGCATATGCCACCTACGGCGGCCTAGAGGGCAATACCGACCTACCTGGCACGCCGTTGCTGGGTGCTTACACTTCAAAAGGCCTGGTGGGGGTCGTGAACCTGGCGGGCGGCGTCAACGACCTAGGGCTGCTGAGTGCCGGCAACCCGCCACTCTACAGCGCCCAAGGCACTACCGACGACGTAGTGCCTTATAACTGCGGCACCATCCAGCCCACGCAGTTCACTATTTGTGGCAGTGGTGCGCTGCAACCGGTGGCTACGGCCGCGGGCATCCTCAATCAGCTGCATCCGGTGGCAAACGGCAGCCACAGCAGCCCCGTCACCGACCCCGAATATACGCAGATTATCAACGAGGCGGCTGCGTTTTTGCAGCCGCTGGTTTGTGCGGCGCCGCTGCCGGTCACGCTCACGAGCTTTAGCGGGCGCGTGGCCCCTGACGATTGCACCGCCACCCTGGCCTGGCAAACCGCCACCGAGCACAATAGCTACGCTTACGAGGTGCAGGGCTCTAGCGATGGCCAGGCCTACGAGCGCCTGAGCACCGTGCCTAGCCGCAACCGGGCGGCGGGCGCCAGCTACTCGTTTCGGGTGGGCCGGCGCGTGGAGCTTCGCTATTTCCGGCTACGAATGCTGGATATTGGCGGCGCGGCAGCCTTTAGCCCGGTGGTGGCGCTGGCCAGTTGCAGCGGTGCCCCGCTAGTGGTGGCACCCACCCCCTCCCGCGACCAAGCCACGGTGAGCGGCTTGCCAGCCGGGCGATGCATAGGAGTGCTCTACAGCGCCACGGGGCAGGTAATGGCGCAAGCCAGTGGCACCACTACCATCAGCCTGCGCCTAGGTGGCCTGGCGCCGGGCATCTACCTGCTTAAGGTGCAGCACGAAAGCGGTGCCACCGTGGGCACGGCCAAGGTGGTAAAAGAATGAGTAATAATGCGCTCGGAACGCAACTAATACGGCGCAGGCTAGTAAAAAGCGCAACTCTTGCGAGTAGATTTTTCATCTGCTCCTCATTATTGTCGCGCTTACTATGACTCCTAAATATGCCCATTTGCTGCCGGCCCTAGTTCTGCTTGCCGCGTGCAGCAGCGGCCCCAGCAAAGAAGAAAAGCAGCAAGCCCAGGCCGATAACCCGGCCCAAACTATTACCACGCCCAAAGCCGAAACGGTGCATCTGCCGGAGCCTTACGACACCAAATCGGTGACTAAGCGCGTCGATATCATCGACTGGCCGGCCGGCAAAACCCCCACTGCCCCGGCGGGCTTCACAGTTACGGAATTTGCGGGTGAGCTCCAGAGTCCGCGCTGGGCCTACGTGGCGCCTAATGGCGACGTGTTTGTGTCGGAGGCCGCTACGCTGCCCAAGGGGGCCAAAAAGCAAGTGGCCGCCACGCTGAACCTCGACAAGTCGCGCTCGCTACAGCGTACCAGTGCCAACCGCATCACGCTTTTTCGCGACACCAACGGCGACGGCAAGCCCGACCTGCGCTCCGTGTTTCTGACCGACCTCGACCAACCCTTTGGCATGCTGGTGATGGACAACGCGTTTTACGTGGCCAACACCAACGGCGTGCTGAAATATCCTTATCAGCCAGGCCAAACCAAGATGACGGCCACCGGCCAGAAAATCATGGACCTGCCCGAGGGCGGCTACAACAACCACTGGACCCGTAACCTGCTGGCTAGCAAAGACGGCAAGAAGATACTCGTGACCGTAGGCTCGGGCTCGAACGTGCAAGAGCACGGGGCCGAAAACGAAAAGCGCCGCGCTAACATCCTCGAAATTAACCCGGATGGCTCGGGCGAGAAGGTGTTTGCCAGCGGCCTACGCAATCCCATCGGCTTGGCCTACTACCCCGGCACCAGCACGCTGTGGGCAGCCGTGAATGAGCGCGACGAGCTAGGCGACGAGCTAGTGCCCGACTACATCACGAGCGTGAAAGAGGGCGGCTTCTACGGCTGGCCCTACTCGTACTTCGGCCAAAATGAGGACCCCCGCCGCAAGGGCGAGCGCCCCGACCTAGTGCAAAAAGCCATTGTGCCCGATGTGCCTATGGGCCCGCACGTGGCGACCCTAGGTCTCACTTTCTACGATAAAAAAGCCTTCCCCGCCAAGTACCAAAACGGTGCCTTCGTGGGCGAGCACGGCTCCTGGAATCGCTCGCAGTACTCGGGCTATCAGGTGGCCTTCGTGCCCTTCCAAGATGGAAAGCCCAGCGGCAAACCCGAGCCCTTCCTCACCGGCTTCCTGGTTGGCGGCGACTCTGACAAAGCCCACGGCCGCCCCGTAGGTGTAGTCACCATGCCCGATGGCGCCCTGCTCGTGACCGACGACGCCGGCAACAAAGTGTGGCGCGTGAGCGCTACAACATCCAAATCAGTAGCCAGTTTAACTAAATCAAGTCGCTGACTTAGAAACTAGTTCTAATTCTTAAACAACCTTTACCTATTCAGGTAAGGGTTGTTTTTATTAATACCTTTAGGTCTTCATAAAACAGTGGGCAGGTTAGTAGACCAAGCCTGTCTCATTTACTAGTCAGCATGTTTATATGCGTTTAGTAGCGTTCTTGTTTGTATTGCTGCTCGCCACTAGCCAGCTGGCACAGGCTACCACTTGGGACGAACCCTGGCACGAAGCTGTGGTAAAAAAAGCTGACTGTTTCGTGCTAGCACGTGTTACGGCTGTTGACGCCCAAAAGGGAATTACTATTGATGTGCTTAACTCATTAGCAGGCGAGCCAATAACAGGAATTATCCAGATAACAAGCTTTTATAGCTTGGACCTCTGTAGTCGGTCGGCTGGCGAGAACCCCGAATTTTATGTGAAGGGCGCCGACTCTTGCTATTTCTTTTTGCAAAAGCGGCCAACTGGTACGTATGCATTGGCAACACCTACTACTGGCTTTGCTGTGGTGCAGCAAGGACAGGTAGCTGCCACTTATCGTCATAGCTACCACCAGGCATTAGTACCGCGAGCTATATATGAGCCTACCATGACAGCTGTTTTTCAGCACTACCATGGCCAATCGTATAATAAAGAGTATATTAATATGTTTGTGGCCAAGCAGTTGACGCAGCCACCTGCTCGAATAGATAAGGCAGGAATGCCAACATTTTTTGCACAGCACGTAGCGCTTGAAACCACTTATCACCTGGGTTTGGCTACGCAATACGAGGCAGTATTACCCTTCTTGCACGATACTACTAATTTTCATGCACAATTGTCAGCAGTGCGGGTGCTCACTGCTACGCCCACTCCCGAAGCTAAGCAGCAACTTCTTAAGTTACTGGCTGATAAACATACCGGCGATTTTGTGAAGGTAATAGCGGTCCAAACGTTGGCGGTTTATCAACCCAAAGAATTGAAGACGCAGTTAATGCAGTTAGCCCAAACAGCATCGGACAAAAAAAATAGCTTTGGAGGTAATATTATGGACCCGCGGGTGTGTACGCGGCTGCCAAGTGTGAAAAAGAGTCTAATAGACCTTGTCGCGCAACTGTAGCTAGGCATACCTGTTTCGCTATTTTGTTGACAGCTGAGCAGCTAGTGCTAGTCTCATAGCTGTTGCAGAAGGATATTTCATTTGCTTAGGAGAGTTATAAAACCACTCGCTAGTAGCGAAAAGAAATAAAAAACGCTTACGTCGTTTTCTAATTACGACAAAGCTTGCGGCGGGGGCGACCCAGTGCCCGCAGCGCGGGTGCGGTCGCTGGGTAGGGGTACAAACTCGTGATTATCGTTGGGTGGCAACAAGATGCGGCCGGCTTGCCAGTCGGCCTTAGCCTGCTCGATGCGCTCGCGGCGCGACGACACAAAATTCCACCAGATGAAACGCTCACCTAGGGGCTCGCCGCCCAGCAGCATGAGCGTGCTGGGCTCGCGGGCTATCAGCACCGGGTCGAGGCCCGGCGTGAATACTAGGAGCTGGCCGGGCGTGTACACGCGGCCATTTACTTCTACACTGCCTTTAGCCACGTAGGCGCCGCGCTCGGGGTAGCCGCGCGGCAGCCCAAAGCGGGCGCCCGCTTGCAGCACCACGTGTAGGTAGAACAGAGGCGAGTGTGTCTTGACGTCGTTTTTTAGGCCGAACGCATCGCCGGCGATCAGGCGCATCCACACGCCGGTATCGGTGAAAATGGGTAGCTCGCTGGGCTGGTAGTTGGTAAAAGCGGGCGCTTGCTCTTCGTCGGCTTCGGGTAGGGCTACCCAGGTTTGTATCATTTCAAGAGCGCCGCCGGCCAGGGTGGCGGGGTCCTCGAAGCGCTCGGAATGGGCGATGCCGCTGCCGGCGGTCATCCAGTTTACCTCGCCCGGCCGGATGATTTGCTCGACGCCTAGGCTATCGCGGTGCGTCACTTGCCCGCCGAATAAGTAGCTCACCGTGCTTAGGCCAATGTGCGGGTGCGGCAGTACATCCAGGTTCGGCAACTGCCCCGGCGCCACTTGCACTGGCCCAGCGTGGTCCATAAAAATGAATGGCCCCAGCATCCGGCGCAGGCGGTAGGGGAGGATGCGCTTCACGGCAAACCCCGGCGCCAAGGCCGCCGGCCGAGCATCAATAATAAGGTCGAGCATAGGTAAGGGTATAGCTTGGACGTTGTAGTGCGAGCGCAGCGAGCATTCACATTAGCACAGCTTCCACTAGCATACCTAGGCGCAGGAGGCGAGTTACGCTCGTGCTCGGACTACAACGCCCAAGCTACAGCAGGCCGCGCATTTCTTGCGCGTTGCCGATGGCCGAGCCGCCGATATCATTATTGAAATACAAATACGCCTGCTCCACGCCGGGTGCGGCGGCCACTGCGGCCGCGTAGCGTCCTAGGGCCTCGCTAGAGTAGGGCGAGGCGTAGAGGTCGGGCACGCCATGGAAGCGGTAGTAGAGCGTGGGCGCGGTGGCCACCACGGCATCGGGCAGCAGCGGATGGCTTTGGCCGCAAAAGACCACGCCGCGCTGCCGCAACTCGTGGTACACCTCCTCGCGCCACCAGCTAGGGTGTCTAAATTCAAGCACATTGATAAAGCTGGGGTCGAGGCAGTCGAGGATGCGCGTGAGCCGGTCAGGCTCATACGCCATGCGTGGCGGCAGCTGAAACAGCACCGGCCCCAGCTTTTCGAGCAGGCCCCGGCCAGTGGTGTCGTAGAAGTCGCCGAGCAGCTGGCCCACGCCGTGAAATTGCTTGTAGTGCGTGATGAGCTTGGGCGCCTTCACCGCAAACTGGAAGTCAGCGGGCGCCTGGGCGTACCAATTTTCGAGAAAAGAAAGCTGCGGAAAGCGGTAGAATGTGACGTTCAGCTCCAGCGTGCGAAAGTGCTGGCTATAAAACTCAAACCAACGCCGCATGGGCAGCTTATCGGGATAGAAAACGCCGCGCCAGTGCCGGTAGTGGTAGCCAGAGCAGCCAATGTGATAAGTAGGCATAAGCCTGACAGACGTTTTTTGGGTGGCCTAGGTTGTTAAAAATCAGCGCGCAACAGTTTTTGGGCTGGCGTAAGCCAGACGGTAGCGTGGACTTTTAGTCCGCGGGTTGAGGGTCTTATTTCACTCGCGGACTGAAAGTCCGCGCTACGGTATACCGCCCCGAAAACGCTTTAAGTCGGATATTACACACCCATCCCACTGCTCGCTTATGAAAAAGTCGCTACTCCTGCCTCTACTGTTCTTGGCAGCCGTGCCCGCCCAGGCGCAGCCAACGGCTAGCCCCAAAGCCCCGCCACAGTTCACGCCGCAGGTCAAGGAATACATCAAGGTGAATGCGCCGGTGGTGGCGCTCACCGATGCCAAAGTCATCGACGGCACCGGCCGGCCCGCGCTGCTGCACCAGACCGTGCTGCTGCGCAATGGCCGCATCGAGCAGGTAGGCGCCGCCAAAAAAGTGAAGGTGCCAGCCGGTGCCGAGGTCATTAATTGCGCTGGCAAAACGCTGATTCCGGGGCTGGTGATGCTGCACGAGCACCTCTACTACACCATGCCGGCGGGTGGGCTCTTCAACATTGCCCAGATGCCGTACTCGTTCCCGAGGCTTTATCTGGCGGGTGGGGCTACCACCATCCGCACGGCCGGCAGTATCGAGCCGCAGACCGATTTGGCGATTCAGCGCCTCATCGGCGAGGGCAAATTCATCGGCCCCGACATGGACGTGACAGCGCCCTACATGGAGGAGCCCGGCATGGATATTCCGGCCCTGAACACTATCAAAGGCCCCGCCGATGCGGCTGCTTCGACCAAGTTTTGGGCCGACCGGGGCTGTACGTCGTTCAAGATGTACATGCACGCTACCCGCGCCGACCTGGCCGCCGTGGTGCAGGAGGCTCACCAGCGCCACCTCAAAGTGACCGGCCATCTCTGCGCCATCACCTACCGCGAGGCCGCCGAAACCGGCATCGACAACCTAGAGCATGGCTTCATGGCCAGCTCCGACTTCGTGACCGGCAAGGCCGCTGATGCTTGCGACTACCCCGCCGCTCGCCAGGCCTTGCAGCGCCTGCCCCTCGGTAGCCCCGCCATGGCCGACCTCATCAAGCTCTTGATTAGCAAGAACGTGGCGCTCACCTCTACGCTGCCCGTGTTTGAGCCCTACACCGGCCGCGAGGTGGTTCTAGGTGGTGGCCTCGACGCGCTGGTGCCGCAGCTGCAAGAGCGCGAAACTGCCACTTGGAAAAGCAACCAGGGCAAGGACACGGCCAGCGTGGCACTGTTCAAGAAAGAGCAGGCCTGGGAAAAGCAGTTTTACGATGCGGGCGGCCTGCTCGTGGCCGGCACCGATCCCACCGGCGCGGGCCGCACCATCGCGGGCTACGCCAACCGCCGCGAAATTGAGCTGCTCGTGGAAGGCGGTTTTACGCCACTGCAAGCCATCAAAATCTGCACCCTCAACGGCGCTAAGTACCTAGGGCGCGACCGTGAAATCGGTACCATCGAGCCCGGCAAGCAGGCCGACTTGGTGCTGATAAACGGCGACCCCGAAAAGGACATCCGTCAGCTGCGCCAAATGGAAATAGTATTCAAGCACGGCGTAGGCTTCGATTCGCCTAAGCTATTTGAGTCGATGAAAGGGAAGGTCGGGCTGAACTGAGCGCGTTTATAAGCAACCGAAAACCGGCTGTCATGCTGAGCTTGCGAAGCATCTTATCACGTTGGATTACGGCCTCTGACGTGATAAGATGCTTCGCAAGCTCAGCATGACAGGCGTTCTTTCTTTTGACTATTTTACACCGTAGTGCCGCCGCAGCTGGAGCCGCTGCCGGCCGTGCAGCCGTAGCAGTGCTCGTTGATGACGATGGCGCGCTCGGCCAGTGCGGCAGCGTCGAAATCGCGGATGTGCTGCACGGGGCTGGCCACCCCTAGGTCGAGCATTTGGTTGAAATCGCAGTCGTAGAGGCCGCCGTCCCAGCTTACGGAAAGGGTGCTGCGGCACATCACGCCGGCAGCAGCGGCGGGGTTAAAGGCTGTCACGAGTTTCTCCATGTAGCCCGCGTAGTTGTTCGACTCGATGAGGTAGTCGAGGTAGCGGCTCACGGGTAGGTTGGTGATAGCGAATAAGTTGTTGAAGACAATGCCGTGGTCTTTGAGCAGCGCCCGCTTAAACTGCTGCTCTAGCCCGAGCTGCGCGCCCGGCAAAAAAGCCCCGCTGGGGTTATACACCAGGTTCAGCACCAAGCCGCTGCCGGGCTGCCCATAGCCCACCGCATTGAGCATGTGCAGGGCCCGGATAGAGTCGGCGAACACGCCCGCGCCGCGCTGCCGGTCGGTTTTATCGGCACTGTAAAAGGGCAGCGAACTCACCACTTCCACGCCGTGCTGCCGGAAAAACTCGGGCAGGTCGTGGTACTTCTTATTGGCCACGATGATAGTTAGGTTGCAGCGCACCAGCACCTTGCGTCCTAGGTTCGTGATTTCCTCCACCAGCCAGCGGAAGTCGGGGTTCATCTCGGGGGCGCCGCCGGTGAGGTCCACGGTCTGGATATCGGTGCGGGCCAGCGCGTCGAGGCACTGCTGCATCGTTTCGCGGGTCATGATTTCCTTGCGGTCGGGGCCGGCATCGACGTGGCAATGGCGGCACACCTGGTTGCACATCTTGCCCACGTTGAGTTGGAGCACGGCCGGCGCCACTGGCCGCAGCGGCAGCAGCCCCACGCCCGCCAGCTGCTGATGAAACCGCGGCAGGTGCGCCGTGGCCGCCGCCTCGCGGCTCAGCACCGTGAGCTGAAAGGCAGAATCGGCCAGCTCGTGGCCAGTGGCTTTGAGTGATTTCATAGGGTGGTATTTGTTGTTCGTGTTTGGTCGTGCAGCGCTGCACGACCAAACACGAACAACAAGCCTTACATCGACAGTTCTTTTACTTTATTCATCATCTGCACGCCGTGTACCAGCGTGGCGCCGCCGCGGATAGCAGCGGCCACGTGCACGGCTTCCATCATTTCGGGTTCCGAGCAGCCTTTTTCGAGGGTGTCATTGGTGTAGGCGTCGATGCAGTAAGGGCACTGCACGGCGTGCGATACGGCCAGGGCAATAAGTGATTTTTCGCGGGCGGTGAGGGCGCCTTCGGCGAAAACGGCGCCGTAGTAGGCGAAGAATTTATCAGCAAATTCCTTCTGAAACTCGGCGATGTTGCCAAATTTTTTGAGGTCGGCGGGGTTGTAATACGAGTCCATGCGAGAGTCAGGGAAAAGAAAATGAGAGGGTAGGGGAACGCCAACCGCTTAGGTGGCTACTGCTAGGCAAGATAACAACGGGGGCGCCGGGCTGGTTGACCAGTGCCCCGTCATTCCAGCCCAAAACCTCGAACTGCCTACCCATGAGCTATCTCGCCACCACCGCCGACTTGTACCGCCAAGCCGCCCAAGAGCCGCAAGTGGGCCTGTGCTGCACCACCAACCCCGTGTGGCAGCTGCCGGGCCTACGCATCCCGCAGCGGATGCTGGCTATGAACTACGGCTGCGGCAGTACCGTGAACCCGCGCGACCTCACCAACAGCCCCACCGTGCTCTACGTAGGCGTGGGCGGCGGCATGGAGCTGCTGCAATTCAGCTACTTCAGCCGCCGGCCGGGCGCCGTGATTGGCGTGGATGTAGTATCAGAAATGCTCGTCGCCTCGCGTGAAAACATGCTGGAAGCCGCGCGCCAAAACGACTGGTTTAGTTCCGACTTTATCGACCTGCGGGCCGGCGACGCCCTCCACCTGCCCGTGGCCGACGAAAGCGTGGACGTAGCCGCCCAAAACTGCCTGTTCAACATCTTCAAGGCCGACGACCTGCGGCAAGCCCTGCAAGAAACCTACCGCGTGCTGCGCCCCCACGGCCGCCTCGTGATGTCGGACCCCACCTGCGAGCAGCCCATGAGCGACGAGCTGCGCGCCGATGAACGCCTGCGGGCTCTGTGCCTCACCGGCTCGCTGCCGCTGCAAGAGTACCTAGACATGATAACTGAGGTAGGCTTCGGCACCGTGGAAGTGCGGGCCCGGCGGGCCTACCGCGTGCTCTCGCCCCAGCACTACGCCACCGACGAGCTGATTTTTATCGAGAGCGTGGAAGTGTGCGCCATCAAAGACCCCATGCCGGCCGATGGACCGTGTATTTTCACGGGCCGCACCGCCATTTACTACGGCCAAGACGAGTACTTCGACGACCACAAGGGCCACGTGCTGCTGCAAAACCAGCCCCTGGCCGTGTGCGACAAAACGGCCGCCGCCCTGCTGGCCCTAGGTCGCGACGACGTGTTCGTGTCGCCCTCCACGTACTTCTACGATGGCGGGGACTGCTGCTAGCGCCCTGCCCGCCACGCGGCCAGGTCAGCGCCCGAGTCTACGTCGGCCAGGGTTGGCAGTTGGGCCACGCGCAGCCCTAGGTGCTCAGCGTCGGCTAAAGTGGTCGCTAGCACGGTGTCAGTACTCCACTGCTTGTTAGCGAATAAGCTAGCGTGTAGCTCATTCACTCCTAGTAGATAGTAGCCGCCATCGGTGGCCGGGCCTACTACTAAGTCGTGGGTGGCTAGTTGCGCGAAAGCTTGTCGTAGCAGGTCGGCCGTGAGGCCCGGGCAATCGGTGCCAATGATGACCACGTGCCCCGCGCCGGACGCAAATGCCTCAGCAAAGGCGTGGGCCATGCGCTCGCCGAGCAAGCCCGCGGGGGGTTGCACCCGCCAGGGCAGGCCGGGCCATTCGGGGCGGGCGGCGCTGGCGGGGAGACCTAGGGCCGTGGTAGCCGGTGCTTCGGCCAGCCACACGGTGGCTGGCACCTGGGCCGCCCGCACAGCCGCCGCCGTTACAGCTAAGAGTTCGCGATAGGTGGCCAGTGCTGCCTCGGGGCCGATATCGGCCGCCAAGCGGGTTTTTACCCGGCCGAGTATGGGTTCGCGGGCGAAGATGAGTAGGTGTTCCAACATTTGTTCTAGGTCGAGGCGCTACTTGTACTGTTCATATACACTTCGTTTTGTCATGCTGACGCAGGAAGCATCTTATCACGCAAGGACCTAACCTGACAAGATGCTTCCTGCATCAGCATGACAGTCAAAGAAGGGCATTAAGTTAAGTAGCAATTAATTAAGCTTAGCTACAGCTTGCCCTGTCGGATAAGGCGCCGGTACAGCCGCACCAAGTTGTCTTGCGACACGCCGGCCCAGTACAGCAGCACGATGAGCGTAAAAATGCCTTGCAGCCGCAGCACGCCATTGGCCAGGTACTTGCGGGCCGAGGTCGTAACGGCCCGCGGCAGCACCACGAAGGGCGCCCGCGCCCGCAAGCGCTGCACAATTTCTTGGTCTTCCATTACTTGCAAGTCTTCGCGATAGCCGCCTAGGTCGGCAAATAGCTCGCGGCGCACAAATAGGCTTTGGTCGCCGAAGCGCAGGAACGTAAAGGGTAAGCGCGTGCACCAGGCGCTGAACCGCAAAAACCAGTGCCCATTGTCAAAGGCCAGCCGGTAGCAGCCACTGTCGTTGCCCTGCGCCAAGGCTTGCCCTAGGTCGGCCAGAAAGCCGGACGGCGGGTACGAGTCGGCGTGCAAGAAGTACAGTACCTCGCCCCGTGCCTGCGTGGCGCCGTAGTTGAGCTGGGCGGCGCGGCCCTTGCGTGGGCTGCGGTGCACCGTGGCACCGGCTTGCTGGGCCACGGCCACGGTGGCATCGGTGCTGCCGCCGTCTATCACCAGCAGTTCGGGCGCGGGCGCACTGCCGGCGGCTATTTGCAGGTAATGCAGTAGCTCGCCGATGCTTGCCGCTTCGTTGTAGGTAGGAATGATGATGCTAACCAAGGGCTGTATTGAAAAGGCCGTGCCACTGGGGCGCATTGCCGGCCCGAAAGTACTAGCGATTGACAACCAGCGGACGTCCTAGGGGGTATTGCTAGGGCTAAGCGTGGACTTTGTAGTCCGCATGCGTAAGCGCGCAACCACTAGCGGACTACAAAGTCCGCGCAACTTCAAGCTGCTGATTTCTACTAGCCCCGCCGTGAATATCTTCCCCGTCAACCACCCGCTGCTCAAGCGTTTCGACCGCTGGGCGGGCCCGGCCCTGGCCGCCCTGGCCGTGGGCCTGCTGCTGCTCGAAACCACGCGCCCGCTGCGCCGCCGCACCCGCCCGCGCCCCGAGCGCTGGCGGCGCAATGTACTGCTGGCCGCCCCCTCGCTGCCGGCCATGCGCCTGACCTTGCTGCCCGCTATGGTGGGCCTGGCGCGGCTGGCGGCACCTAGGCGCATGGCACAGCTACTGGCGCGCTTGCCCCAAGTGCCGCGCCTGGTGTTGGAAGTGCTGGTGCTTGATTACCTGGCGTATACCTGGCACCGGCTATTGCACTCGCCCGCGCTATGGCGGCTGCACCGGGTGCACCACAGCGACCTCGACATGGACCTCACGACGGCGTGGCGCTTCCACTTTGGCGAAATGCTGGCCAGCATTCCGTACCGGGCGGGGCTGCCCGCGCTGCTGGGTGTGCGCCCTGCCACGGCCCTGGGGTACGAGGCAGTGTTCGAAGCATTCACGGCCTTTCAGCACGCCAACTGGCGCCTGCCCATTGCCCTAGAACGCCGACTGGCCCCCTGGCTGATGACGCCGCGCCTGCACGGCATTCACCACTCTGTGGTGCAGCGCGAAACGGATAGCAATTTCGGCGTCGTGCTCATGCTGTGGGACTTCTTGCACCGTACCCGGCGCTTCGACGTGCCGCAGCAAGCCATTACCATTGGTGTGCCTGCCTACCCCGACCCTGCCGGCCAAACAGTGGGGCGCCTGCTCGAGCTACCGCTAGAGCCCCTGCGCCCTTGGGCGCGGCCCGATGGCTCGGTGCCCGCGCCTCACCCCACGCCGTTGCCCCTAGGGGGGCTGGCAGGGTGATAGCCCTGATGGTCAGTATGTTGAAGAATTGGGATTAGCTAGTGCGTAAGGGTGCCGACAAGCAGTGCCGCAGGGTAAGCTCGAAGTAGCGGGGTGCCTGCAGTATCATTGGGGTACGCTATCAGTTGGCTTCTGAGCTGCCGCCTCAACTACACTGCCACCCTCTATGAAATACCTTTTGCTATTAGCGCCAGTTTTGGCTTGTTTGGTTTCCTGCCAAGAGGCTCCTACTACCGCCTCTGCCCCTGCGGCAGAACCCACGCCGACCAAGCAGGCACCGCTTAGCGCCGACTCAACTAAGCCAGCAGCCAAGCCAGAATATGTCGAGTCGGCTATGCTCACTGTTAATGGCCAGCCGGTTAAGGAGCTTACCACTAGCCAACTAGTGCACCAGTTGGGGCGCCCCGGCAAAATTGATAAGGGCGCCGTAGAATGCGGCGCTAGGTTAGAGATTCTGAACAAGATAGACAGCCCCGCTGGTGACATTTGGTACTACGGCAACACCAGATATGAAGTGAGTGGCCCCCACGCCATTTTATCCAGCTTCGATGTCACAACGGGTAAGTTTCAGGGCAAGCTGGGGCAACTTATCCTCAATCAGAATACTACCTTGGAAGACGTACGTCGCATCTTCCCAGAGGCCGCCAAGCAAGCTGATGTGCCAAGTACCGGGCGGCCGGGGGAGGAGATGAGCTTGCCTTTCTATTACAAAGGAGAACAAATGGATGAGTCCTTGAACCTGCTATTCAAGAAGGGGCATCTACAAGAAGTAGAGTTTTTCTCTCCTTGTTAAGCGCTCGCGCTTAGCCAAACACCGAGGCTTTCTCGGCTCATAAAAAAAGCACCTAGGGCCTCAGGCCTCAGGTGCTTTTTTTTTATGCTAACCTAGAGCTTACGCTGCAGCTTTCTTTTTGCCAAACAGCGTCTTAAATGCCTTTATCGCCTCGGGCACGGCTAGTACGGCCGCGGCCGTGGCAGCTACAGTAGAGGCCTGGCAGTAGAAGCACAGTTTCTTATTTTCCTGCCACTCTTCGCGACCCAGCTGCACGTTGGTAACCAGGTCAATAAGGGTTTTGCCGAGCAGCGCCACGGGCAGCCAGGGGAGGGTAGTGGCGCGCTCCTGGCCGCCGGCCGAGGCCAGGATGGTCGTGATGCCGCCGGTCACTATCATGGCGGGGGCGTCGGGCATTTGCAGGCGCTTGTAGCCGTAGTCGGAGGCATCGACTTTGTCGGAGTCGAATACCGACAGGGGCGGGTCGGGTAGGTGCGAGATGACGCCGGTTTGGTAGAGGGTCACAATTTGGCCGGCCGCCACGGTTACGAGCGAGAGGCCTATAATCCAGCGGCGGCGGTTGAGGTCGGGGCTGTGGCCGAGGCGCAGCTGGCGCGAGAGCTCGGCAGGGGCAAGAGTAGACATAGGGCGTGTGGAAAAGGATGCTGGTGGTACGCCGCCCTGCCTAGGCGGGTTGTAGCGCGCCGGGGCTAGCTGCGTCTTGTCGAGCTTTTTAATTAGTGCCGCGCCAGTACCTTGCCCCCATGAAAGCAATGCTCCTAGCGGCCGGGCTGCTGGCTACCAGTCTCGCCAGCCACGCCCAAGCCACCAAGCCGCGCACCAGCGGCAACCCCATTTTTCCGGGGTGGTACGCCGACCCCGACGCGGCCATTTTTAACAAGCAGTACTGGCTGTACCCTACCTACTCGGCGCCCTACGAGCAGCAGGTATACCTCGACGCTTTTTCCTCTCCCGACCTGGTGCACTGGACCAAGCACCCGCGCGTGCTGGACACGGCCAGCGTGAAATGGGCACACCGCGCTATGTGGGCGCCCGCTATTGTAGCTAAGGGCGGCAAGTATTACCTCTTCTTTGGGGCCAACGACTACCACCCCGAAAAGCCCAACGAGCCTCCAGGAGGCATCGGAGTAGCGGTGGCTGATAACCCCGCCGGGCCATTCAAAGACTACCTAGGCAAGCCGCTGGTAGGCACCATCGAAAACGGTGCCCAGCCCATCGACCAGTTTGTGTTTCAAGATAAAGACGGGCAGTACTACCTCGTGTACGGCGGCTGGCAGCACTGCAACATTGCCAAGCTCAAGCCCGACTTTACAGGTTTCTTGCCGATGGCTGATGGCAAGGTGTTCAAGGAGATTACGCCCCAGGGCTATGTAGAAGGCCCCATCATGTTCCGCCGCAATGGCAAGTACTACTTCATGTGGAGCGAGGGCGGCTGGACTGGCCCCGACTACTCGGTAGCCTACGCTGTGGGCGACTCGCCCTTCGGCCCGTTTGAGCGGGTAGGCAAAATTCTGGCCCAGGACCCCAAGGTGGGCACTGGCGCCGGTCACCACGCCGTTATCAACGTGCCCGGCACCGACAAGTGGTACATCGCCTACCACCGCCACCCAATAGGCGACAAAAACGGCAACCACCGCGTAGTGTGCCTCGAAGAAATGCACTTCGACGCCAAGGGCATGATTAAGCCCGTAGTACTGACCACCGAAGGGGTAGCGGCGCAGCCGCTGAAGCGCTAGCTATCGCCTCTAAGCTATCTGATAGGTACAGCCCCGCCCTGCTAAGGGGCGGGGCTGTTTGTTTTTAGCCATCTAAAAAGCCTGAAATCCAGATTTAAACAAATAATAATAAGGGGTGGTAAGGACAGAAATGGCTGCCAGCGAGCTACCTAGGGCAAGGCAGCTAAGCGCTTGCCTTAGAAGAAACCCCAGTAGCTACGCTGGTGGTAAAAGCGCAGATAAGCTTGACTATAAAAACCAGATAACCAAGGATTAAATACGTATAAATGACCAAAAGATGCACGTTCGCTTTGCGGGTATCTGCGTAACAATAAACGGTAGCGCTAAGTAGTGCCCGCCCATTTCTCACCTTCACTACCTGTTTCGCATGATACTTCGCCTCGACGAACTGGCACTTGACCTGCCAAAGCCGAAAAACCCGTCTGCCAATGATGCTGCTGCTATTCAGGAGCTGCTAGGGGGGAAATTTGGGGAGATGAGCACGCTGATGAACTACACGTTCCAGTCGTTCAACTTTCGGGGGCGCGACCGGCTCCGGCCGTTCTACGCGCTCACGTCGGCCATCGCGGCTGAGGAGTATTCGCACATCGAGGCGGTGAGCTACGCCATCAACCTGCTGCTGACCGGCGTAACCGAGCGTGGCAAAGACCCGGTGCCCGGCCCGCTAGCCGGTACCGCCGATGCGCGCAACTCGTACCACTTCCTGGCCAGCGGCCAGGCCGCCTTGCCCTTCGACTCGATGGGCAACCCCTGGACCGGCCAATACGTGAACAGCACGGGCACCTTGCGCCTCGACCTACTGCACAACTTCTTTCTCGAATGCGGCGCGCGGGCCAATAAAATCCGGGCCTACGAAACCGTAACTGACCCCTGCGCCCGCACCATGATTGGCTACCTGCTGGTGCGCGGCGGCCTGCACGTGTATGCCTACGCCAAAGCGCTGGAGGTAATTACGGGGGTTGATGTAAAGAAAATCATGCCTGTGCCGCCGCTCTCCAATGCCAAGTTTCCGGAGGCGGTCAAGTTTATGGAGCATGGCCTGCACCGCGAGCTCTATACCTTCTCGCCCAATGCCTACAAAGAAGCCGGCCTTATCTGGAACGGCGAGCACCCCGAAGACGGCTCGCAGCTAGTGGTGAAGGAAGGCGCCATCAAAGGCGTGCCCTACCCGGTGCTCGAAGAAGAGCCCCAGCTCAGCGCGCCCGGCGAAGACGACTTCGACCCCGAAATGTTCAAGGACATTGCCAAGAAGCTCGGCATCGCCGACGAGTGGAAGCAGCGCCACGGCTAGACACTAGGGTAGCTTTCAATAAACAAAAAAGGTCGTTCCTGTAATAGGAACGACCTTTTTTAGTGCGTGGACCCCACCCCCGGCCCCTCCCCTCCGGGAGAGGGGAGCCTATCGTTAGGTAACGCCTGCTTGCGTCAGGCTCCCCTCTCCCGGAGGGGAGGGGCCGGGGGTGGGGTCCACGCACTAGCTACAATTACTCAGCAGGCAGCGTGGCCTCGTAGGTGTCGGCAAACTTGAACTCTTCGAGCCAGTAATCGGAGCTGATGATGTCGTAGACCACGCTGGTATCGGTTTTTTCGCTGGGCGTGAGCTGCCACAGAATGGCGCTGGCCTCGGGAAACTCGCCGCCCGCTAGCTGGTTGCTAAATAAGCGGTGCAATAGGGCGCGGTCGCTGAGGCCGGGGGCGAGCAGGCGCAGCAGCGCAGTGGCCGGCTCTTGGTCGAGTAGCGCTAGGTCGGCGGGGTTGGCAGCGGTGATTTTTACCTTAAACTCGACCGCCTGCGGGTGCGGAAATTTGCCGTTGTAAGCGTCGTAGAGCAGCTGCGTGGCGTTGAAGAAGCGCTGGTGCAAAGCAAAATTGGGGTTTTCTTCCCACAGCTTTTCGGTCTGCATTTGGTGGGCAAGCTGGTCGAGCTGGCCCGCCGTGAGCTCGTCATTCACGAGGTGGCCGAGCACGACTTCGGCGGCCTCGGCGGGCTCTAGGTCGGTGAGGGCGAGCTGGGTCATTTCCTTGAGTTCGGCCGGGGCAATGGCCTCGGGGTTCTCGTAGTCGACCTTGGTGAGCAGGGCTAGGTAGTCGGCCGGCTGCCAGGCATTGGGCAGTTCGAAAAGGTGCTGGAAAGAAAGTCGTTCGACGGTGAAAGTTGACATCGGAAATGGAAGCGCCGGAATAGAGCGCCTAGGTCCGTGTACGTAATAACCTGGACTGATAACCGAAAGCTACATTTCTACCAAGCTCTTACCGCGGGCGCCCGGCCCGCACCAGTGCCCAGCCAGCTAGCAGTAGCACCAGCCCTAGGGCCAGAAAGCCGAGGTCGGCGGGCAGGTGGTTGGGTGTGTATTCGTACACATGGTGTAGCCCAAGTACTTCGTGGTCGATGATGCCTTCTACCACGTTGAACAAGCCCCAGCCCAGCAGCAGGCCACCTAGGAGCGTGCGGCCCGAGTGCGGCACATCGGGGCAGCCGGTGGCGCTCCACAGCATGGCCAGCCCCACTGCCGTGAGCACCCACACCGCCGCGTGAAACAGGCCATCCCAGTACATATTGACCTTAGCCCGCACCAGCGTGTCGGGCGGCAGCTGGCCCGAGAGCATATTGTGCCACTGCAATATTTGGTGTAGCAAGATGCCATCGACAAAGCCACCCAGGCCAGCCCCCAGCAAGATGCCGGCCGCCACTAGTGGCGTGCGCCGCAGCGCCAGCGTGTTAGGACTTGCCATAGCTAGCGAAGAAGTAAGGCCGTAGTTTATCCCAATAAAACAGGGCCACCCCGAGGGCGAGCAGCACGGCTATCGGCAAGAGCACCAGCAGCACGTTGGTGGTGTAGGCGGGCGTGTAAATGCCGGCCTGCACCCGCGGCCGGCACCACGGGCAGGCCCAGGCCACCGGCCCGGCCGCCAAGCTGCACAGGAGGGTAAGGAAAATTTTTTGCATACTAGCTAATAGGGAAGGACCTAGGCTAGAAGTACGCACCCCACCGGCTCACGGCTAGTTTTTTACCTCTATTTTGGACGGCCCAATGCGCCCTAGCTCCGCCGTTAAAGTTGCTTTTGCCTCCCACCCAATGCCTATCACTGCAGACCCCACGGCTGGCGTTTTTTCTGATACGCCCAAGATTGACTTTATCGACACGCCCAACGCGCCTAATCGCAAAGTGCGGGTCATCGACGATTTTACTTTCACCGAGGCGGCCAATGGCACCGTGTGGGAGGCCCCCAGCGGCAGCCTAGTCGACGGGGCCAGCATTCCGCGGGTGCTGTGGTCGCTGGTAGGCTCTCCCTTCACCGGCGACTACGTGTATGGCTCCATTGTGCACGACGTGGCCTGCGACACCCGCACCCGGCCCTGGCGCGACACGCACTACATGTTTTACCTGGCCTGCCTGCCTGGCGGGCGGCACCCGCCGCGGCCGCGCCAAGCTCATGTACCTGGCCGTGCGCAATTTTGGCCCTAGGTGGCCCCAGCCCGCGCCGCAGCCCGAGCCAGTGGTAGCCGAGCAGCTGGCATTTAGCGTGGTGGCTAGGGTAGGGGAGCCGGTGCCGCTGTTTAGCCCCTTTGTGAGCTACGCGGCGCAGTTGCGTTACCTGCACCGCGCCCAAGTCTACCTGACTACTCACGGCGACGGGGCTTCCCTCGAAGCCATCCATATCTACGCTTCTCGCCCAGTATGAACCTATTCGTTGTGCTACTCCTGCTGCTCAGCGGCCCCGCCGCCTGGGCGCAGCAGGCTGAGCTAACCGCCCTGCTTAAAAAGGAAAACGTGCCGGGCATGCAGCTCAGCTACACCAAGGGTAAGGCCACCAAAACGTACAACCTAGGGCTGCGCCAGGCCGGCACTACGCAGGTCGTGGCGGCCACCAGCATCTTCCAGGCGGCTTCGCTGGGCAAGGTGGTGCTGGCCTACGTGGCCCTGCGCCTGCACGACCGCGGCGTGCTCGACCTCGATAAGTCGCTGCTGGCCTACGCCCCATACCCTAGGCTGCAGCCCGACCCGCGCGCAGCCCGCATCACGGCCCGCCGGGTGCTGACCCACACCACCGGCCTGCCCAACTGGGCCGATAACCCCCTGGGGCCTATCTGGTCTACCTCAGCGCTACGCCTCAAGTACGCCCCCGATAGCTGCTGGAACTACTCGGGCGAGGGCTACGTGTGGCTGCAAAAAACGATGGAGCACCTCACCGGCAAGTCGTGGGAGGTGCTGGCCCAGGAAGAGGTTTTTCGCCCCCTAGGGTTGAAAAACAGCAGCTTCGTGTGGCAAGCGCGCTTTGCCGACGTAGCCGCCACCGGCCACGATGATAAGGGCAAGCCTACGGAAGTCAGAAAGTTTGCCGCCCCCTATGGCGCCTACTCGCTGCTGACTACGGCCACCGACTACGGCCTTTTCCTGCAAGCCCTCGTGGCAGGCCGGGGCCTGAAGCCCGCCACCGCCCGCCTGCTCACTACCCCCGCCAATGCCGCCGACCGCTGCGGCACGCCCGCCAGTGCCGCCGACCCGGCCATTGCCTGGGCCTGCGGGCTGGGCCTCGCCACTACTAGCCAGGGCCCCGCGCTCTGGCACTGGGGCGACAACGGCGATTTCCGGGGCTTCTTTATGGCGCTGCCCGGCCGCCAGGAGAGTCTCGTCTTCCTGACCAACAGCGCTAACGGTAACAAGCTCACCGACGAAGTGCTGCGCCTTTTCTTTGGACCCGGCCAGTACTGGACTACCGCGTGGCTGGCTGCCGAATAAGCGCCAAAGCGCCCGGCCAGTGGGTGCAACTTTTGGGGATTCTTATGGTGAAATAGGGCCCAGGCGAGCTGCAAACGCAGCCGGCTGCCGTGTGGCCGGGCACCCGCCTAGGTTGGTGTAAACGCTTGGCTTCGTACCACGTATAGCCCGGTACGGTGGCCCAGCCGCCGCCCCTCCCTCACCCACTAGCACTCTCCCCCCATGAAAGCCACTGCCCTGCTCGCCCTCGCGTTTGCCCTCGCTACCGGCGCCGCCACTGCCCAAACCGTAGCCCCCGGCACCTCGCCCGGCGCCCAAACTGGCAACCCCTCCAATATGCCTAGCGCCGGCACTACCACTGACCAAACCCCAAGCAGCGACCGCATGAACAACGGCCGCATGGACAAGATGTCTAAAGACCGCAGCGACAAAAAAATGATGCGCAAAAGCGGCAAAATGAAGAGCAGCGACGGCTCGATGAAGACCAAATCCAAAATGTAGTTGCCCCTCGCTGGCATCTATAGCAATAAAGCCTCTGCCTTTAGCGGCAGGGGCTTTTTGCTGAGCAGTAGCTTGGACTTTGTAGTCCGAGCGTGAGCGCAGCGAGCATCCCGCGTTCGCCTACCTACTGCTCGCTGCGCTCGCGCTCGGACTATAAAGTCCAAGCTACGCTTAACTGGCAAGCTAGGGCCGCGTACTACTAGCCAACTTATTTTCTGATAATAACTACCCCTTCTATTTTGGCCGACACTCCCACTTCACCTATCGGCCGCTCGGCGGCCGACCCTACGCTTATCGTGCTGGCCGGGGCTACCGGCGACCTAGGCCACCGCATTGCGCTGGCCCTGCTCGACCGCGGCGCCCAGGTGCGCGCCCTCGTGCGCCCCGGCAATACCAAGCCCGAAGTCGCGTCCTTGCGCGAGCGCGGCGCCGAGATAGTAGAAGTTGATTTCGACGACTCGGCTGCCCTCACCCGCGCCTGTGCGGGCGCGGCCTGCGTGGTGTCAGCCCTCTCTGGCCTGCGCAGCGTTATCGTGGACGCTCAAACCCACTTACTCGATGCGGCCGTGGCGGCCGGCGTGCCACGCTTCATCCCATCCGACTTTTCCATCGACTTCACCAAGCTGCCCGCCGGCAGCAACCGCAACCTCGACCTGCGCCGCGAGTTTGGCTGCCACCTCGACCGCATGCCCATTCAGGCCACGTCCATCCTCAACGGCATGTTTATGGACCTGCTCACCGGGCAGGCGCCGCTGGTGCTCTTCAAGCTCCGGCGCATCTTGTACTGGGGCTCGGCCGACCAGCCGCTCGACTTCACCACCATCGCCAACACGGCCGAGTACACTGCCGCCGCGGCCCTCGACCCCACCACGCCGCGCTACCTGCGCGTGGCCGGCGAGGTGGCCACCGTCCGCGACTTGCAGGCCGCCGCTAGCGCCGCCATTGGCCAGCCCTTTCGGCGCCTGCGCGCTGGTGGCCTGTGGGTGCTCAAGCTGATGATTAAAATCACTCGCCGCCTCGTGCCCGCCCCCAAGGAGGTATTTCCGCCCTGGCAAGGCATGCAGTACCTGCACAATATGTTCACTGGCCTTCCCAAGTTCGAAACCCTCGACAACGACCGCTACCCCGAAATCCGGTGGACCAAAGTGCGCGAGGTGCTGGCGGCACGGTAGTAGCCGCTGCTCCCGCATCGAAAGCGGCCTGAAACCTGCCGCTTGGTCGCGTACTTCGTGCCCGATGTTTCGTACCCACGTCATCTACTTGTGGCTCCAACTAATTGGGGCCTTCATCTTGCTGCTGATAATAGCCGCAGTAGCCGCGCCGCTGCTCGATGCTGCTGTCACTGTGCCGATGGTGGCCGCGCTTTTCTTTTTGTTGGCACTGCTGGCAGTGGGCGTCGCCATTGCTGGGGCGTTGCCCATGCTACTGCTTTTGCAATATCTACTCATGGCGGCTGGCACTCGTGCAGGCCGCCCCGGCGATTTTGATGCCTTTCGTCGCTGGCTGCTGTGCTACTGCCTAGTGCCAGCCTTTTTGCCAGCACTCGCGTTTGGCTTGCCCAGCGTGCGCCAGGCTGCTGGCTTGGCGGTGGCTCTATTGGCCGCTTGGGTGGTGGCTACGGTGTCAGTATTCTGGTACAATGCCCGCCGCCTGCACCACGAGTGGGAGGCTGGTGTGCCCCGTTAGATGGCCATAAGTTGGGAGGCAGCTACAAACCACCCTGCTACCCTAGTTACTACTGATGAATAACCCTACTATCTTGCTGCGCGAGTCGGCGGTGCTGGTGCCCATATTCCGCGACGCGGCCGGCGACGCCAACCTCGTGCTGATACGCCGCACCAACTACGGCGTGCACGGCGGGCAGCTAGCCTTCCCAGGCGGCAAGCGCGAGCCCGCCGATGCCTCGCTGCAAGCCACCGCCCTGCGCGAAACCGAAGAAGAAATCGGCTTATCTAGGGCGGCCATCGAGGTGCTGGCCGCGCTGCCACCCGTGAGCACCCTCACCAGCAACTTTAGCATCGCGCCGTTTCTAGGACGCATCACTCCGCCGCCTGCCTGGCACTTTCAGCCCACCGAAGTAGCCGAGGTGCTGCACGTGCCCGTGCGCTACCTAGCCGACCCCGCCCACACCGGCCGCGAAAACTGGCAGCTGCCCGGCTGGCCCGCACCCACGCCGATAGACTTTTGGCGGGTGGGGCCGCACTACCTCTGGGGTGCCAGCTACCGCATTGTGCACGCGCTGCTGCCACGCCTGCTAGCCGGCGAGTGGGAGCTGTAAGATGTAGGTCGTAAGTCAGCGCAAATACCTTCCTGCCAACCACCCGTCTGTCATGCTGAGCTTGCGAAGCATCTTCTCACGCTGGAGCAGGGTATTCGAACGTGACAAGATGCTTCGCAGGCTCAGCATGACAGGTGTTTGCGAAAGATTTTTCTCGCCTCAAATACACGCGTAGCGTCATCACAACAGCAATAAGCTAAGAGGGCTTAATAGCTTTTTTGAATCATGCTTTGAAATACAAAGTTCTTTCGCTTGCTTTGCATTGTTGTCGCCCGTGCCACCTAGGGCAGGAGGGGAGCCCCGGCTGCTTTGCCTACTAGCGGCGGGCTGCAGCGCCTCAATCTGCCACTGCTGGCACCAGCGGATTTTGCCCATTTCTTCTCACCTTCTCACCTAAAACTCTACTGCCATGACCCTCACTAAAAGCCTTACTCGCCTAGCGCTGGCTACGGCCGGCCTGCTGCTCATTCCGCTGGTAGCGATGCAGTTCACGAAAGAAGTAGTTTGGACCTTATCCGACTTTGTAATTGCGGGCGCGCTGCTGTTTGGCGCGGGCCTCACGTACGTGCTGGTATCGCGCATGGGCAACAATGGCTCGTACCGCCTCGGCGCGGGTGTGGCGGTGGCGGCTGGGCTTCTGCTCATCTGGGGAAACCTAGCCGTGGGCTTCATCGGGAATGAAGACAACCCGGCCAACCTGCTCTATGGGGCCGTACTAGCCGTGGCTGGGGTGGGGGCACTAGTGGCGCGCTTTCGGGCCCCGGGCCTGGCCCGCGCCATGTTTGCGGCCGCGCTCACGCAGTTTGCGGTGCCCCTGGTGGCGGCGTATATCTGGAAGCCCGAGATTAACCAAGGGATGCTGTACGTGATTGCCCTGAACACTATCTTCGCCGGTATCTGGGCGGCGTCGGGGTGGCTGTTTTGCCGCGCCAGCCGCACGGGCCAAGCCTGAGGCAAGTAGTCCGAAAGGACACCTAGGCTAGGGTGCCCGCGGCAAAGAGCGCCTAGGTTCTCGCGGCTAGGCCCGGTGCCTAAAGGCGGCCACTGGCGCTGTGCCCCTCGGAGGAGTGGGGCAGCCGAGCCTAGCAAGGGCATCCGAAACCCGGCGCCCTGCGTAGCAGCTACTCTCACCTTGCCTTTTCGTTTGTTATGAAGCTGCTACTTGCCTTCGCCGCGGCCGGCCTGCTCGGCACCGCCTCCGCCCACGCCCAAACCGTGCTGCCCTCGGGCGCAGTGGCCCCCACCGGGGCAGTGGCGCCGGCCACGGGCGTTCCCATCACGCCCGCCACCGTGCCGGGCGCCCAGCCCGTGGTGACGCCCGCCACCCGCGACGCCGGCAGCCCCCGCGCCGCCAACCGCGATAAAAAAGTGCCCGGCATGAGCCGCGAGGACCGCAAGCGGCTGCGCAAAATGGGCAAGGTGAAGTACAGCGCCGAATCGGAAAAGCAGAGCGGCGTAAAATAATCGCCCGCACCGCTCGCTGTATCTATTGCAGGCTGCCCTAGGTGCCCCAGCCACGCAAGGCCAAGGCCAACAGCGATGGCTCGCCAAAAGCGAAATCAACTAAGCCTAGTCCAGCGCTAGTCCATCTATACAAGCAGGAGCATCCGAGCCGGGTGCTCCTGCTTGTGTTTTAGAGTAGTCGGTAAAGCTATTGGTTGCAGCGGTTGCCCACTCTTACACCGGCTACCACTGGCGCGAGTTTAACGCAGCGTAACTCGTGCCCCTTGTTTTTGGGAAGCTGTGCCTCCTGGCGCCAGGGCCGCTAAGAAAAGAAAGCTGATTTAGTGTAGCTTGCCGCTGCGCGTCAGCGGAGGTACAACCTCCGCTTAATGAAAAAGCACGAGCTATAAGCTCGCGCTAGTTTTGGGCACGCGCGGCGTCACCAGAAACAAGGTATTGTCGCCGACGTGCGGGGCCTGGTCGGCACACTCCACCTGGCTGCGCCCGCGGCAAAGCGTGATTTTGTAGTAGTCGCGCCGGTTAAACGTCATCGGGGGCGCCCCGCGTAGCTCTGCCAACGGGAACACGTTAAAATGCCCCACGCCTTGCCCCATATCCGGCGGCGGCACCACGCCAACTGCGGACTCAGGACCCGGGGCAAGCGCCTCGTAAAAGGTGGCTAGGGTATTCGGTTTCATAGGGGCAAGTGTACGAAGTGCGCGGGCGATTAGGCGGCCGTTTTGGCTTTACTACAGGTTTATACCATAGCTGGAGTCATCTAGTATACTAGGCCACACCAAGCGCAAACCCCGACCTGCGCTCGCGTTGCGAAAGAAACGGAAGCTTCTGTTGAATTCTATTCAGGTATTCCTTTTCGATTAGGGTTGTCAACCCATTCTCTAATGCGCCCGATAAATTCCCAAACATCCCCTGGCTGAGGCTGCACATAATCAGGGTGAGTAGGGTCCTCGCCCATTGCCTCAAACATTCTAGGAAGCCAATTTTGCTTTTCTTTAGGCACGCCTAAGTATCCCATCCAAGCTTCAACTTCACCTGGGCGAACTACAAATACACCATGAGCTTCTAATTGGTCAAAATAGGTGTCAGCACCTTGCCGCTCGGTAACTGATAGAACTCCAATACCACCGCTGCGTTTCCAATTCCCGTCTTTATCATTCAGTGCGGCCAGCAGGTTTGCCCTAGTTAATTCGATACTAGGTATGCTTACAGAGGGAAAAAATGCTCCTGCGGTTAACTTGCTAAAAATCTTTCCTCCTTCTTTAAGGACGTCTAAATCAACGATTCCTATGGCTGGAATTCCTAGCTCACGTAATGGGCGAACTACGTCCCAAATTGTTTGTTTATTCTGGGCATTAATAAAAAGACAGTTACCCAATCCACGTACATCTTTTGCGCTTCTAAGTCTCTCATTTATTTCTTGATAGAAAGCCCTATCAGAGTCACCCTCTGTAACAATTACTGCTTCATAGAATAAGCCTTCCAGCATTCCCGTTGACCGTAGCATCGGGTTGCGCATAAATGGAACAAGTTGTTCTCTGTTTAATACGCGTGTTGTAGCTACTCCGCTTTTATAAGTTAATCTAACTATGTTAATAGCAGCGCTAGATTGAATACACCCCATTAAGAAGGATGCACTATGTGTAGAAACGAATAGCCGTTTTTGGGTTTCGCCGGCGGCGATAGTAGCAACTTCCTTTCCTAATTTCATAGCCAGAGCAGGATGTAAGAATGCTTCTGGCTCATCTATGAGTGTAATCTTGGGATCTCCTGTAATCAATGCAGTAATTATGCCCGTGAATGCTCTGACGCCATCGCTGGTTTCCTCAATAGGAGTATTTTGGCCGTGGTAAGCGACTGCTATACTATCCCAATTTCTCTCCTCAGCTTCGTTAACTGGAGAACGTTCTGCTAGCCTAACCCTTAACTGTCCTGGATTAGTGGGGTCAATTACAAAATACCGTTTAAAAGCATCATAAATTATTGTTCTTATTTGTTCACGCAGTTGGTTGTTTCTAAATAGTCGAGCTAACGCATTTGTTGGTGGCGCTTGAAAATCGCCGGCATTTTTAGCGGATAATAAATTTAGTCTATTATTTCCATCCAAACGGAGTGTAAATAATTTGCGATAAGTCGCATATGCATTGACAGCTGTTTTCTCACCGTTTACAGCTTCACGAATCAAATGTCTATAATAAATTTGTTCGTTTCCGTCACTATCTTTTAGGCTTGTTCCAGCTCTAGATAGGTATATAATTTCCTGACTTCTGCTTTCACCGGCAACTGCTGGGCGCTTCATTGTCTCCAACTCGGCATTTAAGCCTTGCTCATTTAAGCGAGAGAATTCCACATTTTTTGTAATGTGGCCTTGCGCATAATCTCCGGATATGCTCCAACTTTCCAACTCTATTAGGACTCGGCTTTTCCCAGCATTGTTAGGACCAACGAATACAGTTATAGGTGTTACCTCTATACTTAAACTAGGCGATTGGGGCGAGGGACCTGCTTTGAAGGTGATTTTCTCAATCATGGTAGACGTTTCTGAAAAATTGTCCAATTATAAGACAAGCTAATCGTTGTTTCCCGCCAAAAAGTCCGAAAAAAACCTTCTGCACCTCGTTTGCTAGTACCCTCGTACAATCTTCCTAACCCGAAGCACCTACCTAGAACTCAGCGAACCAATGGACTTTAAAAACTTCACCATCAAGGCACAGGAGGCCGTGCAGAAGGCCACCGAGATTGCCGGAGCCAACCAGCAGCAGGCCATCGAAACGGGCCACCTGCTGAAGGCTTTATTACAGAACGACGAGAACACCCTTGCCTTCCTAGGTAAGAAATTGGGCGCCAACATGGCCAACCTCGGCCAGCGGCTCGATGCCATCGTGAACGCCTACCCCAAGGTGAGCGGCGGCTCGCCTTACCTGGCCAACGACGCTGCCAACGCCGTGCAGCGCGCCAACACCCAGATGAAAGACATGGGCGACGAGTTTGTGTCCGTCGAGCACCTGCTGCTAGGCATCTTGGGCGGCAAAGACAGCGTGGCTAGCCTGCTCAAAGACAACGGCTTTACGGAACGCGACCTGAAAGCCGCCATCCAGGAGCTGCGCGGGGGCCGCAAGGTGACCAGCCAGACCGCCGAGGAGCAGTACCAGAGCCTCAACCGCTACGCCATCAACCTGAACGAGCGCGTGCGCAGCGGCAAGATGGACCCCGTTATCGGGCGCGACGAGGAAATCCGCCGCGTACTCCAGATTTTGTCGCGCCGCACCAAAAACAACCCCGTGCTGCTCGGCGAGCCTGGCGTAGGTAAAACCGCCATCGCCGAAGGCCTGGCCCAGCGCATCGTGGCCGGCGACGTGCCCGAGAACCTGCAAGACAAAACCTTGATGAGCCTCGACCTAGGCCTGCTCGTGGCCGGCGCCAAGTACAAGGGCGAATTTGAGGAGCGCCTCAAGGCCGTTATTAAGGAAGTGACCGACGCCGAAGGCCAGATTATTCTGTTCATCGACGAGATACACACCCTGATTGGGGCCGGCGGCGGGGGCGAAGGCGCTATGGACGCCGCCAACCTGCTCAAGCCCGCTCTAGCCCGCGGCGAGCTCCACGCCATCGGCGCCACCACGCTCAAGGAATACCAGAAATACATCGAGAAAGACAAGGCCCTGGAGCGCCGCTTCCAGGCCGTGATGGTCGATGAGCCGAGCGTGCCCGACGCCATTAGCATCCTGCGCGGCATCAAGGAGAAGTACGAGCTGCACCACGGCGTGCGCATCACCGACGACGCCGTAATTGCGGCCGTGGAGCTGAGCAGCCGCTACATCACCGACCGCTTCCTGCCCGACAAGGCCATCGACCTCATGGACGAGGCCGCCGCCAAGCTGCGCATCGAGCTGAACTCCATGCCCGTGGAGCTCGACGAAATCCAGCGCCGCATCATGCAGCTGGAGATTGAGCGCGAGGCCATTCGGCGCGAAGACAACAAGGACCGCGAGGCCGTGCTCAGCAAGGAGCTAGCCGAGCTAGGTACCCAGCGCGACGAGCTAAAAGCCAAGTGGGAAGGCGAGAAATCGGTTTTGACTAACATCCAGACCGAGAAGGAAAACATCGAGCGCTTCAAGACCGAAGCCGAGCAGGCCGAGCGCCAGGGCGACTACGGCCGCGTGGCCGAGCTGCGCTACGGCAAAATCCAGGAGGCCGAGCAGAAGCTCAAAACCTTGCAGGACGAAGCCAACGCCAACAAAGACGGCGGCGGCATGCTGCAAGAAGTGGTGACCAGCGAGGACATTGCTGAGGTAGTGGCCAAGTGGACGGGCATCCCCGTCAGCAAAATGCTGCAAGCCGAGCGCGACAAGCTCCTAGGGCTCGAAGCCGAGCTAGGCCGCCGCGTGGCTGGCCAGAGCGAAGCCATCGCCGCCATCTCCGATGCCGTGCGCCGCTCGCGCGCCGGGTTGCAAGACCCCAAGCGGCCCATCGGCTCGTTTATCTTCCTAGGTACCACCGGGGTAGGTAAGACCGAGCTAGCCAAGGCCCTGGCCGAGTACTTGTTCAACGACGAGAACGCCATGGTGCGCATCGACATGAGCGAGTTTCAGGAGCGCCACGCTGTATCGCGCCTCATCGGGGCGCCTCCCGGCTACGTGGGCTACGACGAGGGCGGCCAGCTCACGGAGGCCGTGCGCCGCAAGCCCTACTCGGTGGTGCTGCTCGACGAGATTGAGAAAGCGCACCCCGACGTATTCAACATCTTGCTGCAAGTGCTCGACGATGGCCGCCTCACCGACAACAAAGGCCGGGTAGCGAACTTCAAGAACACCATCATCATCATGACCTCGAACACGGGGGCCGACATCATTCAGAAGAATTTTAAAGAGCTGAATGAGTACAACCACGAAGAAGTGGTGGACCGCACCCGCGACGAGGTAGTGGAGCGCCTGCGCCAGCACATGCGCCCCGAGTTCCTGAACCGCATCGACGAAATCGTGATGTTCCAGCCGCTCAAGCGTAAGGAAATTCGCAAGATTGTCGATATCCAGTTCAAGCAAATCCAGCAGCGCTTGCAGGAGGCCGGCATCAGCCTCGAAGCTACCGACGAGGTGCTCGACTACCTCGGCGAGCAGGGCTTCGACCCGCAGTTCGGCGCCCGCCCGCTCAAGCGCGTGCTCCAGCGCGTCATCCTCAACGAGCTGAGCAAGGAGATTCTCTCCGGCAAAGTGAGCAAGGACGCCGTGGTAGAAGCCGTGCTCGAAGATGGTGCCGTGCACTTCGAAAACGTGGAGCTGCCGACGGTGTAACCTAGAGTAAAGTCGAATAGAAAAGCCTCGCTAGCAACTGCTAGCGGGGCTTTTTGTATGCAAGTAGTGGTAATAGCAGTGCTACCGCTTGCGCAGTGCCTTTTGCTGGGCTCGCAGCTTTTCCATTTGTAGCTGTTGCACAATGGCAACGCGTATGATGGCAGCACTAGCGAAGTACCGTGGTTTCAGTTTGCGGCGAAGACTAGCCGGAATCGACTTACCCGCTTCATAGTCTTGCTGGATGGTACGTAAGCGGCTGCGGCTGTATGTGCTCAGGCGACCAATAATCGGCGCTACGCCCCCAATCATGAGAGGAATACCGGCGGCGTATTGCCACGAATCAGGCGGGCTGCTACCAGTCCTAACGCCATTGGTGGTTTTCTCACCAGGCTGTATCAGGGCGATTCCTAGCCCAAAAATGGGCAGGTACCACCAAGTATTGGCGCGCTTGCGAGCGAAGAGTGCCACCAAGGCACCCGCAGTGTCTGCTACTGTAGCGCTTTCTTGATAATGAGGAAGATACCAACGGCCAAATGTTCTAGGGATAGAGTCCGGAACAGTTGATAGCGGGCTGATGGGCGCAGTTGCCGTTTGTGCCTGCGCAGCTGGGCAGCCAGCCAGCAACAAGAGGAAGAGCAGTGTGTAAGTGTAAATTTTAATCATGCAAGAAACAAGGAATTTAGCTCAATATTAAGGCCTCTCTAAGAGGAGAACGGCAGCTAGAAGACGCTGCCAGCGCGTGTCGAGTGCCAACACTTGCTACTCAAAGTCCTTGCGGCGCAGGCGGCGGGCAATGTACCTAGGTAGCGGCTGGCCCGTGGTATAGGGCACCGTAATGGCTTCTTCGCGCTTGTCGCTGAAGCGCACCAATTTGCCGACCCCAATAGCCGCTGGAAGCCCAACGATTAAGCTAAATACAGTAGCCACTTCCGAGCCCTTAGCTTCGGAGGTAGTGCGGATACCATTGGTAGTAGTGGAGCTAGCACTGCTAATGAGTTGGCGCGTCACGGCCAGCACGCCACCACCAGCCACGTATAGCCACCGACGACCACCCGCCCGGCGCCGCTCAAACAGGTTGCGGACGGCACGTAGCGTGTCGCGGCGGCCAGCGGTGGGCTCGGCGTGCGCTGGTGATTGCGGTTGCTGGGCAAACGCTGTAGTCGCGAAACAGAAGCTAAAGAATAAATAAAGTACAAGTTTTTGTATAGAACATGCTAAGCCAAGTATTGGATAATGAATGTGTTGCCAAAGGTATTGCGAGGCCGAGTAACGATTGATAAGCTATCAGCAAATAGAAGGTAACTCTGGTGGTGGCCACCGTAGGCTATTGAGGTGAGAGACCTTCAAAGCCCAATGCTAGCAGCAGGCGTTGAGCAGGTGTATGTGCTCATCATAAGGCTCGACAACGTTATCGGTAGCAATTGCATAAATAAAGGGCCGCAGCTTGAGCAGTTCAACCTCGGGCTTGAGGTAATATTGGGTGCTTTCCCACTCCTTTTGAATCATCTACTCATACTTAGCACTACCAGTATCGCCACGCTCAGCGCCTAGGCTTTACCGCCTGGTGATACTGGTAACTAGTAAGCATGAGATGGGCAGGACCTAGGCATCTCACTCACGCTCCTCTGCGCAAACGCCTAACCGCATGGCCCAGTAACTAATACAGAGTAGCCAATACAGCAATAGACTATTAAAAATATGGTGGTGAGTTAATTCCCATTTGGGTTTGTCTTACTTTAAAAGGCTGGTTGCTTTGCGGCCAGTCCTTTTTGAGCAATGGCTACCTCAGTCGGTTATCGCGACTTTGCCGACATTTGCAGCCGATGTCTGTATTCACCACCTACCTACAACTTGGGTTTTGGCACATCTGGAGCTGGCAGGCCACCGACCATCTCACCTTCCTGCTGGCCCTGTGCGCGCCCTACGCCCTGGCCGACTGGCGGCGCGTGGTGGCGCTCGTTACGAGCTTCACGGTGGGGCATTCGCTCACGCTGGCGCTGGCTACCCTAGGGGTGGTGGGCGTCGACTCGCCCTTGGTAGAAGCCCTGATTCCGGTCACGATTATGCTCACGGCGCTGCTCAATATGAAGCAGGCCGGCCGGGCCGATAGCCGCTCCACATCCAGCCGCCGGCCTACTTCGGTAGTATGGGCCGCCCCTAACGCGTTAGCGCTGGCCTTTGGCCTTATCCACGGCCTAGGGTTTTCTACTTATTTGCGGTCGCTGCTGGGGGCCAATAGTCGGCCGGTGGCCGAGCTGCTTTCCTTCAACCTAGGCGTCGAGCTGGGGCAGTTGCTGGTGGTCAGCATCATCTTGCTGCTAGGCTTCGTGGTGCTACGAGGCTTTGGCGCTGCCCGGCGCGACTGGGTGCTCACGACTAGCGGCGCGGCCCTAGGGGTGGCGCTATTGCTGCTCGTGCAGCTATTAAATGAGTAATGGAAGAATGGGAGTAGTACCAAAAGAGGATTACGCATACTTATCCCTTACTCAATCAGCAGCCTTGGCGTAAATTCGCCGACCTTAGCCACCTCCTATATAATCCCCCACTTTTTCATGCGTTCTCTACTCCTGGCTGGCGGCCTGGCGTTGGGGCTGGTGCCCACCGCGTTGCGGGCCCAGAACACCAACTCGGGCACCGACAAATTTGCGCAGCTCGAAACGATGCTGCCTACCCCCAATTCGTACCGCACGGCCAGCGGCGCGCCCGGCCCCCAATACTGGCAGCAGCGCGCCGACTACAACATCAAGGTTACCCTCGACGACCAAAAGCAGGCTATTACCGGCTCGGAGACGATTACGTACACCAACCTGTCGCCCGACGTGCTCACCTATCTCTGGGTGCAGCTCGACCAGAACATTCTGGCCAAGAACTCGATAACCTACGCCACGCAGGTGGGCCAAATTACGAGCGGGCGCCTAGGGTTTCAGGATTTGGACGCGCAGCTGACCACGGCCGAGTTTGACGGGGGCTACAAAATTGCGGCTGTGACCGATGCGGCCGGCAAAGCGCTGAAGTACACCATCAACCACACCATGATGCGCATCGACCTGCCCACGCCACTGCGGCCGGGACAGAAGGTGAGCTTTGGGGTGAAGTGGAGCTACAACATCAACGACCAACTGAAAATCAGCGAGCGCAGTGGCTACGAGTATTTCCCGGAGGACAAAAACTACCTCTACGAAATCGCGCAGTTTTACCCCCGCATGGCCGTGTACTCCGATGCTAAGGGCTGGCAGAACAAGCAGTTCCTGGGCAACGGCGAGTTTACGCTGCCCTTCGGCGACTACCGCGTGAGCATTACTGCGCCCGCCGACCACGTGGTCGGTGCCACCGGTACCTTGCAGAATGCCTCGCAGGTGCTATCGGCTACTCAGGTGCGGCGCCTAGGTCAGGCCAAAGGCGCCAAGAAGCCGGTGCTCATCGTGAGCCAGGAAGAAGCTACCAAGAACGAGAGCAGCCGCGCCACCGGCACCAAAACCTGGACCTACGCTGCCAAAAACGTGCGTGACTTTGCCTGGTGCTCGTCGCGCAAGTTCATTTGGGATGCCATGGAAATCACGCAGAGCGGCAAGCCCGTGCTGTGCATGAGCTACTACCCCAAGGAAGGTAACCCGCTTTGGGGCAAGTATTCGACTGAGGTAGTAGCCCATACCATCAAGACGTATTCGAAGTTCACTATCCCCTATGAGTACCCGGTGGCCATTTCGGTGCACGGGCCGGTAGGTGGCATGGAGTACCCGATGATTTGCTTCAACGGCGGCCGCCCCGAGAAGGACGGTACCTACTCGGCCGACCGGAAATACGGGATGATTTCGGTGATTATCCACGAAGTAGGCCACAACTTCTTCCCGATGATTGTGAACTCGGACGAGCGCCAGTGGACCTGGATGGACGAGGGCCTCAACACCTTCTGCCAGTACCTTACCGAGCAGGAGTGGGAGCGCAACTACCCCAGCCGCCGCGGCGAGCCGCGCAACATGGTGGACTACATGCGCACCGATAAGAGCCTGCAAACCCCGATTATGACCAACTCGGAGTCGGTGCTGCAGTTTGGCAACAACGCCTACGGCAAGCCCGCCACAGCCCTCAATATTCTGCGCGAGACGGTGATGGGCCGCGAGCTGTTCGACCACGCCTTCAAAACCTACGCTACCCGCTGGGCCTACAAGCACCCCGAGCCCGCCGACTTCTTCCGCACTATGGAAGACGCCTCGGCCGTGGACCTCGACTGGTTCTGGCGCGGCTGGTTCTACACCACCGACCGCGTAGATATTTCGCTGGATGCTGTGAAGGCTTACAAGCCCAACACCAAAAATCCTGGTCTAGAGAACGCCCGGCTGCAGAACGAGCGCCAGGGCCAAGTGCCCAGCATCTCGGCCCAGCGCAACGCTACCGACATCAAATCGACGGTGGTAGATGAGAAGCCAGACCTCAAGGACTTCTACAACAGCTACGACCCGTTGGCCGTGACTGAGGCCGACAAGCAGCGCTACTTCCAGTACCTGAGCACCCTCACGCCCCAGCAGCAGCAGCGCCTCAACGGCAACCTCAACTTCTATGAGCTGAGCCTGCGCAACGTGGGCGGCCTAGTGATGCCCGTGGTTATCCAGATGACCTACGACGACGGCTCGCAGGAGCTTTCGACCATCCCGGCCGAAATCTGGCGCAAAAACAACGAGCAGGTAAGCAAAATCATCATCACGCCCAAGAATGTGGTGTCGTTTGTGATTGACCCCTACCAGCAAACCGCCGATACGGACTTGAGCAACAACTCGTTCCCGCGCCAAGCGGCGCCCACGCGCTTCGAGCTGTTCCAGGCTGGGCAGGCCGGCAATAATGCCCGCCAGCCGCAGAACCCCATGCAAGCCGCTGGGGCTACTACCGCCGCGCCCGCGCCAGCTACCCCGCTCGAGCGCCGCGAAAACAAGCCTAACCCCGACGGGCGGCAGGCCCGCCCCGCCAGCACCAACGGCAGCCGGTAGGAGAGAGGCTATTGAGTAATAAAAGCGCCAGTCGAAGTTCGGCTGGCGCTTTTTTATTGGCTTATAGTGGCGCTGCCTAGCGTAGTAAACCTCACCCCTGGGGCCGCGTCTTGTCAGCACGACCGGGGGGCCTCAAGGTATAGGTATTCTATGTAGTTGTAGTGCGCTGTGCTATAGAAGGCTCTCGAGCTGAAATAATGATACCTAGGAGCCCAAGCATAGGCCAGACTGATAAGCGTGTATCATGCTTTCTGTAGTAGCTTTGTAGTGCAAAGTTCTTTTAATATGTGCCTGTGTCTGGCACTTTCCTAGGGTGGCATCGCTTTTAACTACATGGAGTATTTCGTAAAGCCCGATTCGGTAGTGCGTCGCATTTGGGGCAAGGCCGATACGGTGCTGTTCATCTTCGCCGGGTCGGCGGCTGAGTTTGCGCTGAACAAGGCCGTAGACTGGCTTTACTTCACGGGCAAGCTGCCAGCTGACCCCTTAGGTCGCCTGTTCTCGACGGTGGAATATGCGCGGCGCATCATCTTCGCCAAGCGGGCAACGGCCGAGCAAGCCATCGATACCATCGCGGGCATCCACGCAGCGGTGGAGCAGAAGCGCGGCATGCGCATCCCCGACTGGGCCTACCGCGACGTGCTATTTATGCTCACGGCCTATTCCATTCGCGTGTTTGAGGCCATAGAACGGCCCTTAACGGCCGCCGAAAAGGAGGAAATCGTGGACGTGTTTTATCGCCTCGGGCACCGCATGGGCGTTCCAGAGGTGCCCAGTACCTACGCCGAGTGGCAGCAGGCCCGCCAGGCGCACCTCGACAATGACCTGGTGGTGAGCGATTACACTACTGACCTCTACCGCCAGTACCGGCGCCACCTAGGGGCCTTTCGCTACGAGCTGGTGCTGCAAGCGCAGCGCTTCGTGACCCCGCCCCGCGTGCGCGAGCTGCTGCGGCTAGGGCGTTGGTCGTGGATGCCGCTGGTGCTGCCCCTGTACCGGCCCACGCAGCACATGGCCCTAGGGAGGTGGGCGCGCGCTTCGCTGATGCCGGCCAGCTACCGGGCGCAGATACTGGCCCTAGACCGGGCGCCCGAGCTAGTGCGCCCGCCGGTGCTGCAAGCGCACTAAACCTCTGCGCAGCACTACAAAATCTCGGCTTACAGTGGACCGTGCGGGGTGTGGTAGTACGGGCGCGCAGCGCGACCTTTACTTAGTCATTGGGCTAGCCCCAGCCTAGGGGCTTCGAACTGCAAGTAGCAGCCGTCGCCCCGCGTGAACGTAGGTGATGAATTTTGTACGCCTCCTGGCCCTAGCAGCGCTTCTAGTGGCTTCGCTTGTTGCTCAGGGTCAAGCTCCGGCACCCACCGAAGACTTTGGCGACTTGGTGCACAAGGTGTTTCCGCGCAGGCGCCCTAGGCCGGCTAGCGACTCGGCCAAGGCGCATAAGCCGCGCTCGCTGGTAGTGCTACCGGCCGTGGCATATACCCTGGAGGCGCGGCTGCTGGCGTCGGTGACGGCGAGCGTGGCTTTTCAGCAGCCCGATGCTAACCTATCGGCCATCTCTACGACGCTTACCTACACGCAGAACCGCCAGCTTATTCTGGCCGTGAATGGCCCGCTCTGGACGGCCCACAACCGTAGCCTGTGGCTGGCCGACTACCGCCTGCTGCACTATCCGCAGCGTACGTACGGCCTTGGCAGCAATGCCCACGAAGACGACTACATCGCCATGGACTACAACCTGCTGCGGGTGCACCAGAGCTACTACCGGCGGCTGGGGGCCACGGGACCGCTGTACGTAGGGGTGGGGTACTTTCTAGATACGCGCTGGAACATTCAGAGCCTTAACCAGGATGGGCAGACGCTGACGCGAATTTCGGGCTATGACATTGGGGTGGCAGGGCGCTCGACTTCGTCGGGGCTGGTGGCGTCGGTGCTACGCGATAGCCGCGCCAATGCCCAGCGCCCGGCCGCGGGCGAGAACTACCTGTTTCTGGCGCTGCGCACCAACTTGCGGGCCCTAGGGTCGGATGCCAACTACCGCTTTGTGCAGGGCGATACGCGGCGCTATTTTCGACTAGGGCCGGCTGGCAATGTGCTGGCCTTCTGGCTATACGGCGACTTTGCCCTGGGCCAGGCGGCGCCCTACCTCGACCTGCCCGCCACCGGCTGGGACACCTACAGCGTGACCGGGCGCGGCTACATTCAGGGGCGCTTTCGGGGTACGAGCCTGGTGTATGGCGAAACGGAATACCGCTTCAACCTCACGCGCTCGCGGGTACTGGGCGGGGTGGTGTTCGTGAATGGGCAGTCGGCCCGCAACCCCAGCACCGGCTACGGGCGCGTGGCCCCAGCGGGCGGCACCGGCATCCGGCTGTGTTTGAGTAAAAAGGTGGGCACCTACTTGGCCGTGGACTATGCCTGGGGGCTTGAGGGTTCCAATGGCGTTTTCTTCAACCTAGGCGAGGTATTTTAGAAAGCGACGCGTACACGCCTGTCTGTAAATAGGGAAGGGGAGTGGGTGCGGGCTGTTAAGAGCCACTATAAGTGGCCGCTATATAGCAGATTTTGTGCAAGAAATACTTGGGTAAAGATAAACGGCAGATGGCGCTTTTGCGTACCTAGAAACAGCTTCACCACGCGCTATTTCTGATGTCTTATCCCAACGACCAAACCCCCGACGCGGCCGGCACGCCGCCGTCGACTGGCCCCTCGCGCCGCTCTTTCCTCAAGCAGAGCGGCGGCATTCTGAGCTTTGCCCTGGTGCCGCCCATCGCCGGTCAGGCCGAAGCCATTGCCGACAAAATGGCCCCGGCCAGCCCCATTCTTTCGGGCCAAACCAACGTTAGCCTCCGTATCAACGGCCAAGCCAAAAACCTGCGGCTTGAGCCCCGCACCACGCTGCTCGACGCCCTGCGCGAATACCTGGACCTGACGGGCACCAAGAAAGGCTGCGACCACGGCCAGTGCGGCGCCTGCACGGTGCTCGTGGATGGCCGCCGGGTCAACAGCTGCCTCACGCTGGCCGTGATGAGCCAGGGCAAGGAAATCACAACCATTGAGGGCCTAGCCAAGGGCGACGACCTGCACCCCATGCAGGAAGCGTTCTTGAAGCACGATGGCTTCCAGTGCGGCTACTGCACGCCGGGTCAAATCATGTCGGGCGTAGCCTGCGTGAAGGAGGGTCACGCCACTTCCGACGACCAGTGCCGCGAGTGGATGAGCGGCAACATCTGCCGTTGCGGCGCTTATCCCAACATTCTGGCCGCCGTGCGCGAAGTGGCTGGCCAACAAGCAAAAGGCTAACCCACTATGAACAACTTCGCCTATACTCAGGCCGCTTCTACTAAAGAAGCTGCCACCGTCACGCAGAGCGACAAGCACGCGGCTTTTATCAGCGGCGGCACCTCGCTCATCGACTTGATGAAGTCTAACATCGAGCAGCATTCCCTGCTGGTCGACCTGAATAAACTTTCGCTCCTAGGTGTCGAAAACTCGGCCACGGGCCTGCGCATCGGCGCGCTTGAGCGCATGAGCGACGTGGGCGAACACCCGCTGGTGGTGCAAAACTACCCGGTCATTTCGCAGTCGCTGCTGGCCTCAGCCTCGCCGCAGCTGCGCAACATGGCCAGCATGGGCGGCAACCTGTTGCAGCGCACGCGCTGCGGTTACTTCCGCGATGTGGCCTTTCCGTGCAACAAGCGCGTGCCCGGCTCGGGCTGCCCCGCCCAAGACGGCGATAACCGCACGCTGGCTATCCTAGGGGGTAGTACGAGCTGCATTGCTACCCACGCCTCCGACTTGTGCGTGGCGCTAGTAGCCCTCGAAGCCAAGCTGACCCTCGAAAACGCCAAGGGCGCCACACGCATCGTGCCGCTGGCCGACTTTTATAAGCTGCCGGGCAAGACGCCGCACATCGAAAACCAACTGCAGCCCGGCGAGCTCATCACGGCCATTACTATTCCGGCCGCTGCGCACGCCCGCAAGTCGCACTACCTCAAGGTGCGCGACCGCGCCAGCTACGCCTACGCGCTGGTGAGCGCGGCCGTGGGGCTCGATGTGCAGGGCGGCACCATTCGCTCGGCGCGGGTGGCCCTAGGTGGCGTGGGCACCGTGCCTTGGCGGGTGCCCGCCGTGGAAAAAGCCTTGGTAGGTAAGCCCGCTACGGAAGACACTTTCCGCGCCGCCGCGGCCCTGGCCGTGCGCGACGCCTCGCCCCGCGAGCACAATAAATTCAAAATCGAGCTGGCCCAGCGCACCATCGTGCGGGCGCTGCTAGAAGTCGCCGCTTAAGCCAGTTATCAACTATGTCATCCGAACCCCAATTTTTTGACCAGCCGGGCGGCTTCGTCGGTAAGCCCCTCGTGCGCGTCGAGGGCCGCGAAAAAGTAACCGGCAAGGCCAAGTACTCAGCCGAGTTTCCGTTGCCCGGCCTCACCTACGGCGTGCTGGCCACCAGCCCCATTGCCAAGGGCAAAATCCAGAGCATCGACACCACGGCCGCTGCTAAAGAGCTGGGTGTTATTGCGGTGCTCACGCACCAAAACCTGCCCAAGCTCGCCAAAACGCCCGATTCGCCCGAAGGCAAGAAAGCCACGAGCGCCCCGATGGGCTTCATGCCCCTCACCTCCGACGAGATATTTTACGCGGGGCAGCCTGTGGCCCTGGTAGTAGCCGATACGCTCGACCACGCCATCTACGCCGCCACGCTGGTAAAAGTGAACTACGCGCCCGAGTCGCCCATTGCCAACTTCCACGACGCGCGCGCCAAGCTCTTCAACCCGGCGCAGGTGCAGGATGGCAAGGTGGATGGCCACAAGCGGCGTGGCGATGCCAAAACGGCCTTCGCCAGCGCGCCCATTCAGCTCACGGCCACCTACACGCACCCCATCTACCACCACAACCCCATGGAGCCCGGCTCAACCACGGCCCACTGGGAAGCACCCGACCGCCTCACCGTCTACGAATCGACGCAGGGTGTGACGCGTACGCAGACTACCCTGGTGGCCATGACCGGCCTGCCCCGCGAGCAGGTGCGCGTCATTACGAAGTACCTAGGCGGCGGCTTCGGCTGTAAGGGCTCGTGCTGGCCGCACACCGTGCTTACGGTGCAGGCCGCCAAAGCCGTAGGCCGGCCGGTGCAGCTAATGCTGACGCGTAAGCAGCAGTTTACCAGCATGGGCCACCGCGAAGACCAAAGCCAGACCCTCCAGCTCGGGGCTACGGCTGACGGCAAGCTGACGTCGCTCATTCATACCAAGCAGTCTACGACTTCGCCCTGGGACGAGTACGCCGAGTCGAACTCTAAGATTATCAACCTGCTCTACGCCTGCCCCACTTTTGAGGCAAGCTACGAGATGGCGCGGGCCAATGTGATGACCTCGACCTTTATGCGCGCGCCCGGCGAAGCACCGGGCTCGTTTGCGCTGGAATGCTCGATGGACGACCTTGCCGCCCGCCTCGGCGTGGACCCCATCGAAATCCGGTTGCGCAACCACGCCGACCATGACTACAGCACCGGCCAGCCCTGGAGCAGCAAAAGCCTGAAGCAGTGCTACGCCCGCGGCGCCGAGCTGTTTGGCTGGAGCAAGCGCAACCCCAAGGCCGGCCAAACCCGCGACGGCCGCTATCTCGTGGGCATGGGTATGGCTACGGCCAGCTACCCCGTGCATAGCTCGCAGGGCACGGCCCGCGCTCGCCTCTACGCCGACGGCCACGCCGTGGTGCAGAGCGGCGCCACCGACCTAGGCACCGGCACCTACACCGTGATGACCCAGGTAGCCGCCGATTCGTTGGGCCTGCCCATCGAAAAAGTGCGCTTTGAGCTGGGTGATACTAACCTGCCCACCGCCCCCAATTCGGGTGGCTCCATTGCCGCGGGCACCGTGTCGTCGTCGGTGTTTATGGCGGCGCAGGATGTGTGGCAGCGCCTCATCAAGATAGCCGTGGGCGATAAAAAGTCGCCGCTCTACAAGGCCAAGCCCGAAGATGTGACCGTCGAGAAAGGTCGCTTGTTCTTGAAGAAAGACCCCAAGAAAGGCGAAGGCTACGCCGACCTGATGAAGCGCGCCGACCTCACCGACATTGAAGGCATGGGCCGGGGCCGCTACGGCGCGGGCTACGAAACCGGGCACGCTGCTAGCCCGGCCGGCCCTGGCAATAATACCGAATCGGCCGCCGAGCACTCCATGCACTCATTTGGCGCGCACTTCTGCGAGGTGCGGGTCGATATGGACCTAGGTATTATTCGGGTAAGCAAGTGGGTGAGCGTGATGGGCGCGGGCCGCATCCTGAACGCCCAAACCGCCCGCAGCCAGATTATCGGCGGGGCCATTTTCGGCATTGGCTCAGTGCTAATGGAAGCCACCGAGCGCGATGCTAAGTACTCGCGCTACACCAACGCTGACTTGGCCAACTACCACGTGCCTGTCAACGCCGACATCCCTAATATGACGGTAGAGTTTGTAGAAGAGCACGACCCCTACATCAACGCGATGGGCGTGAAGGGCATCGGCGAAATCTCGATGGTAGGCGTGGCCGCCGCCGTGGCCAACGCCGTGTACCACGCCACCGGCAAGCGCCTGCGCGACCTGCCCCTCACGCCCGAAAAGGTCATGATGGCAGGCGTGGCGAGCTAGGTCTCGCTGCCCATAATACCCCACCCCCGGCCCCTCCCCTCCGGGAGAGGGGAGCCTTTCGTTCTCTAATGTTAGAGTCGTCTAGCTCCCCTCTCCCGGAGGGGAGGGGCCGGGGGTGGGGTTTTTACGTAAGAGCGTAGGCCAAATACTAGCTTCGTACTCATTCAACTAATTACCCCATGCACCACGACCCCACCGCCACCGTTGGCCTCCTGCTGCTCGCCGCTGGCTCTTCTTCGCGCCTCGCCCGCCCCAAGCAACTGTTGCCTTACCAGGGCCACACGCTGCTGCGCCACGCTGCCGAGGTAGCCACCGCCTCGCCTTGCCGCCCGCTAGTGCTCGTGACCGGCGCTCTGCACGATGAGTTGCTGCCCGAAATCGACGGCCTGCCCTTCCACGTGGTGCGCAACGATGCCTGGGCCGATGGTATGGGCGGCAGCATCGCCGCTGGCCTTGCCGAACTCGAAACCGCCGCCGAAGCCGCTAAAGTGGATGCCGTAGTCGTGATGCTCTGCGACCAGCCCCTGCTCACGCCCGAAGTGGTTGGCGAGCTGATTGTGCAGTTTCAGGCCACCGGGCAGCCCGTAGTGGCCTCGGCCTATGCCGGTACCCAGGGGGTGCCGGCGCTGTTTAGCCGCAAGATATTTCCGCAATTGCTGGGGCTGCGCGGGGCGGCTGGCGCACGGGAGCTATTGCAGCAATATGCCCACTTGCCTACGGTAGACTTCCCCGGTGGCGCTACCGATGTAGATACCGAAGCACAGTACGCCGCCCTAGGGTAGCGTATCTGATGAATGAGGTTATGATTCTATCAAAAGCCCCTGGTCGCTTCACAATGCGGCCAGGGGCTTTTGATAAATAGCGAAACAACTTGTAGACTACTCTACGGCCAACTGACTACGCCATAGCTGGCCTGTTGGTGCCGTAGCCTGAACGTAGTAAAGTCCAGGCGCGAGGCCGGTTAGGGAAAGCGCGCTAGCACTAGGAGCCCGGTAGACAGTACGACCCAGCGCATCAGTTACCTGCACGTGTGTGCCGCTGGGCAGTGAGAGTAGGGTAGTGGCAGTATGCGCTGGATTGGGGTATAGAGCCAGCGGCTGCGCAGTCGGCCCAGTGCGAACCGCCAAGGGTAAGGTCCCAAACTGTGCCACAAACATGCCATTACTCTGCGTAAGCGTGTAGTTGTACTGGGGCAGTACAGTGCCATCAAACGTCGGTGCCCCCTGGTAGTTGCCCCCTACACTAAGCTGGCCTCCCGCATTAGTAGCTACCAAGTAGGGAATCGCATCCGGCGTTTGCTTGACCCAGCGTAAGCTTCCCTGAGGTGAAAAGCAAGCTACTACCCCAGCCCGCCCGTTAGCGTAAGTCAGGGTTTGACCACCAATAACGGTTGAGTAACTGTATTCACCCACAAAACAGGAGTTATTGGCAGCATCGGTCGTTACAGCGTAGCCAAAGGCATAGGCCGGACTTTGCATGGTTGAAACCCAAACCAGATTGCCCGTAGCTGTGTCAAACGTAGCAAGGGCCCCATTGCGTACGGCTCCTCCTGCGTCAAGTATCTGGCTGCCTAGGTTGAGGTGGCCTTTGAACTCGAGGGGCACTACCAGGCGACCTAGGCCGTCGAGTACCGCGCTGTAAGCATGGGCTGTTTCCTGAATAGAAGCGGTAGGGTAGCGCCGCAGCCATTGCGGCGTGCCTTGGGTATCATACTTCACCAGTAGTACGTCGGAAAAGCCACCCGTAGCCGGCATCGCTAGGCCAGCAAACGGGCCCGTGTCGGTCGAGGTGCTGCCCGTGAGATACGAGTCGCCAGCTGCTGATACAGTTAAACTAAGCGCAGGTAAATAATTAAGCGACGTGCGAGCGCCCTGGCGGCCCCATAGTGGCGTGCCCTGCGGGTCTAGCTTGAGCAGAATGGCATCAGTAGGCCCCGAACTGCCAAGTCCGCCCGTTGAGAGCGCAAAGCTGCCAAAATTTACCGTGCCAGTGAGTCTCCCGCTCATGTAAATGTTGCCGCTGGCGTCAAGGTCCATGTCGGCAGCAGTACAGATGCCAGTAGCACTGGCCCCCACAGTACGGAGCCAGAGTGGCTGGCCTTGGGCATCGAGCTTGGCTATATAGCCACAAGATAAGTTAGTGACTACTGGGATGCTAAAGGCGCCTACTTGTAGCGAGGTAGCATTGCCGTAGGCATTGCCGCTCAAGTAGATATTGCCTGCTGCATCGAGCCGGATGCGGCCGCCGCCAGTCCCCAGAAGCTCGCGTGTCCACAATAGACTGCCAGTCGGGCTATACTTGGCAAGATAGCCCCCGAATGGATGCTTCAGTACGGTGCGAGGACCTAGGCGCATGGAATCTATATAAGAACCGGTTGCGTAGGTATTTCCTTGGGCATCAGTAGCTAGTGTGCCAAGGCCTGTTTGTGGATGAGTACGTTGACCGGTTGCCCAGCGCCAGGTCGGCGGTGCTGTTTGGGCCAGTGTGGGCCGGTTGGCCAGGCAGCAACAAAACGAAAAACTGGCAGCTAGTAACCAACGGGTCATAACAGAAAAGGGAACAGTGAAAGAGAAGGATAAGAATATTTTAGCGCATCTAAGCTACTACCTGCTTTTCTGAATATTCCAAGTTGGCTTGCGAAGATTCTTCATGCTAGTTATTTCTGGCTTTCGCAAGCACCAGTAACAAGTAACAGGTTACCATTGTGGCGCCTCCGTTTAACCTTAGCGGCAGGTTGGCGCCACCGATGTAGATACCGAAGCGCAGTACGCCGCCCTAGGGTAGGCTATTTTACCCGCCGGTACTCTATCTCTTCTTCCACGCCCGGCATATCCTCGCCCACCGGAAAAGCTAGCACCAGCACGCGGCGGCTCAGCTTACGAATTTGATGGCCATCAAACGACGAGCCGTTGCGGCTGCTGGGGCTGCTGGCCTGCAAGCGGTTCTTACTCACTGAGTAAGAACCTATCTCGTTTTGCACTACCTCCTCGCCGCGCATGACCGTGAACCGGTAGCCGCCATCGGCCCGAAACTCGACCCGCAGCTGCGCAGTACCCTCAGCAATGCCGTGGTTGAGGTCGGCGGTTTGTGGGTCGTTGAGGCGCTCGCGCACCGAGTCGGGCACCGCTTCGCTCACGGTAAAGCCAATTTCGTAGGCTTCCCACTGGCCCACCAGCCCGGGCAACACTTGTGCCCGCGCAGGGGTACCTAGGAGCAGCGCGGTGCCCAGTAGCAGCCAGCAGCGAGTTAATTTCTTGTGTATCGCCTTCATCAAGGCCGAAAGTAAGCAACTTACTGGCTCGTCGGTCCTGGCTAACCAGCGGTAGCGTTCCTCTGTGCTACCTAAGAAACGCTAGTATCTTGGCACCTGCCAATTTCCTTCTACGCATGACTCCCACCGCTACCGCCGCGCCGGCCGTCGAAAAAGACAACAAGCGCATCACCACCGGCTGGACCTTCTACGACTGGGCCAACTCGGTGTACCCGCTCGTGATTACCAGCTCGATTTTTCCGATTTACTGGTCGAGCGTTGTCAAAAAGATAACCCACACCGACAGCGGCCAGAGCCCAGTCGATTTCCTCGGGTTTCAAGTGCCGGGCTCGTCGCTGCTCACCTATGCCATCTCGGCGGCCTTTCTGCTAATTGCGCTCATCAGTCCGTTTCTGACCTCGCTGGCCGACTTCTCGGGGCGCAAGAAGCTGTTTCTGCAAATCTTCTGCTACCTAGGGGCCGCCTCGTGCGCCGGGCTATTCTTCTTCACGCCTGCCACGCTCACCGAGTCCACGTTCGTGTTTATTCTGGCCACGGTAGGGTTTTCGGGCAGCATCGTGTTCTACAATTCTTATCTGCCCGAAATCAGCAGCGAGGAAAAATTTGATTCGCTGTCGGCCAAAGGCTTCTCGATGGGCTACGTGGGGTCGGTTATTCTACTGGTCATTTGCCTGGTCATTAATCAGTTTCACGATAAGGTAGGGCTCACGGGCGAGCGAGCCGCGCAGATTTCGTTTCTGCTCACGGGCATCTGGTGGGCCGGCTTCGCCCAAATTCCTTTCTTCACCCTGCCTGCCGACCCTGGCCGCAGTACCCAGGCCGGCCCCGACGATAAAGGCTGGCTGCTCAACGGCTTTCACGAGCTAGCCAAGGTGTGGCGGCAGCTCGAGCAGCTACCCAATCTTAAGAAGTTTCTGCTCGCGTACTTCACCTACAACATGGGCGTGCAAACGGTGATGTACGTGGCCACGCTCTTCGGAACCGACGAGCTGCACCTGGCCGACGACGCCCTCATTATTACCATCTTGCTGTTGCAAGTAGTGGCCATTGCGGGCGCTTACCTGTTTGCCAAGCTCTCCGAGGCCATTGGCAATACGCGGGCGTTGTCGTGGTCGGTCATCATCTGGATGGGCATTTGCGTGGCCGGCTACTTTGTGCAGGCCGGCTGGAGTTTCTATGCCCTCGCCTCGGTTATTGGCCTCACCATGGGCGCCATCCAAAGCCTGTCGCGCAGCACCTACTCCAAGATTATTCCCGAAAACACGCCGAATACGGCCGCTTTTTTCAGCTTCTTCGACGTGACGGAGAAGCTGAGTATCGTAATCGGTACGGCCACGTGGGGCATTATCAGCCAGTGGTTTGGCTCGATGCGCTACAGCATCCTGGCGCTCATCGTTTTCTTTGCCTTAGGTCTGGTTTTCTTGCTGCGCCTGCGCGGTAAGAAGCTGCGCGAAGAGCCCGCGGGCGGTGCCGCGCTGCCGCCCCCGCCCGCCTCGCCCATAGCGAGCACGCCGGCAACGGTGAAATAGGAGCGTATCTGGCAACGACCTTTGCGCCATGATTCATCCTTCTCAACCCAATTTGCAAACCGCGCTCGGCCACGAACTAAAGCATGAGCTAGCCATCACGCGCCGCGTGCTGGAGCGGGTGCCCACCGAGCAGTTTGGCTGGCAGCCCCACGCCAAAAGCATGACCCTAGGTACGCTGGTGGGCCACATGGCCAACCTCATCGGCTTCCTGGAGCTGTCGCTGCAAGGCTCGGCATTTGACCTGGCTGCCAATAAGATGCCTGACAACCCCGCCACCGCGGCCGACGTGCTGGCACGCTTTGACCTCAACGCCGAAAACCTGCATAAGGCCCTGGCCGATGTGAGCGACGACGCATTTAACGACATCTGGAGCCTCACGCACGGCGACAAAACGTTGCTATCGCTGCCCCGCACGGCTGTGGTGCGCACCATGGTGCTCAACCACCTCATCCATCACCGTGGCCAGCTGAGCGTGTACCTGCGCCTGCTCGACATTCCGGTGCCCGCTATCTACGGTGGCTCGGCCGACGAAGCGCCCCAGCGCTAGGTAGTCGAAGCCCAATAAAAAGGCCTTCTTTCCTTGACGGGAAAGAAGGCCTTTTTGCATCGCCTAGGTGGGGTAGCGGGTTACTGACGGCTGAAAACCCGTTTGCCGCCTATCCAGGTCTGTTGCACCTCCGCATTGCGCAGCTGTTCGTTGGGCGCGGTCAGCAGGTCAGTTTTTAGCACTACAAAATCGGCCAGCATACCGGGCTTAATCTGGCCCTTACGCTTGTCTTCGAAGGCGGCGTGGGCGGCCCAGGTCGTCATGCCGCGCAGGGCGTCGGGGCGCGAGAGGGCGTTGGCCATCTGAAAGCCGGCAGCCGGAAAATTCTTGGCGTCTTGCCGCGCCACGGCCGCGTGGTAGCCATAGAGCGGGTTGATGTCCTCGACCGGAAAATCGGAACCTAGGGCCACCTGGCCGTACTGCTTCAGCAGCTCCTGGTAGGCGTAAGCTGTCTGCAAGCGCTGTGCGCCCAGACGCTCGCTGGCCCAGTACATATCGGAAGTGGCGTGCGTGGGCTGCACCGAGGGCACAATATGATACTGGCCAAACTTGGGCATGTCGGCCTGGCTCACCACCTGCGCGTGCTCGATGCGCCAGCGGCGGTCAGGTTGTCCTTTCAAGGCCGCGCCGTAGATGTCGAGCAGCAGCCGGTTGCTGGAGTCGCCGATGGCGTGGGTGTTCATCTGAAACTTAGTGGCCGCCAACTCCTTGGCTAAGCCGCGGTAGTAGCCGGGGTTTTGCAGCAAAAAACCCTTTTCGGCGGGCCGGTCGGTGTAGGGCGCCAGCAGCGACGCGCCCCGCGAGCCTAGCGCCCCATCAGCGTACACCTTGAAGGATGAAATGGTGAGGTTGTCGCTGAAATACGGCCCCCTAGGTAGGTAATACGCCTTGTTTTCGGGAGTAGGGTTGAGCATGGTGTACAGGCGCAAATGCAGCTTGTCGGCTTTTTGCAGCGCGGCCATACGTTCGATATCCTCCCGGTTGAGGCCCGCATCGGCGAGGCTGGTGAGGCCCACGGCGAGGCAGTTTTGCTGGCCTTGCAGCAGGGCCGCGTCAGCCTCATTGGGGCTGGGCTCGGGTATTTTGGCCGCCACCAGCTTCACGGCGTTGTCTACGAGCAGGCCGGTGAGGCGGCCCTGCGCGTCGTGCCCAATCACGCCGCCACTGATGGGAGTGCGCGCTGTGATGCCCGCCAGGTCGAGCGCCTTTTGGTTGGCCACGGCGGCGTGCCCATCCACACGGGCCAGCAGCACCGGTACATCTGGAAAGAGTACATCGAGCGTGTCCTTAGTGGGGAAGCGCTGGCCGGGCCAGTCGTTCTGGTCCCAGCCGCGACCCGTGAGCCACGCCGCGCTTGGCTGCTGTTGCCGGTGCTGCGAGAGGCGCCCCACCGTTTCAGCCCACGACGCGGCGCCCACCAGATTGGCCGAGCGCAGCCCTAGGGCATAGCGGTAGAAGTGACAGTGCGCATCATAAAAGCCGGGGTAAATAAACTGGCCCTGCGCATCCATTGTCTGGGCGGCCTGGTAGCGCCCCGCTAGGTCGTCTGTAGTGCCCACGGCCACAAAGCGCCCGTCGCGCACCGCGAAGGCCTGCGCTTTGCTAAAGGTCGAGTCGACAGTATATACCGTAGCGTTAGTTATCAGCAAATCAACGCTTTCACGCGGTGCGTGGCAGCTGGCAGCACCTAGGGCCACAACAAGGCCAAGAGTACTCCCAAGTTTATAAATGCCCCTCATAGTACAAAACAGTCCGTTAAGTTCCGGTTAGGGGGCAAAGCTAAGCCCTTCCTCTGAAGAGAAAGGGCCGCCAAAACCTTCGCAAAAGCTAAGTAACGCTAGCCTATCGAGCCGAATGCCAGTCTCCTAGTCAGCCAGAGGCGGACGTATCTGCGAAATTCGTTAAATCCGCTACAATCTGCGGTCTATTCGAACTTCATGTGCTTGACTGATTCGCCCGAGTTTTTCAATTCTAGCAGCGAATCGATGCCAATGGCCAAGTGCCGCTTCACGAAATTGGCGGTCACTTTCGAGTCCGATTCCGACGTCTTCACGCCCTCGGGCGTCATGGGGTTGTCGCTCACCAGCAGCAGCGCGCCGTGCGGAATATCATTCATAAAGCCGCACACGAAAATGGTCGCCGTTTCCATATCCACGGCCAGGGCGCGCACCCGCTTGAGGTAATCTTTGAACTCCTGGTCGTGCTCCCACACGCGGCGGTTGGTGGTGTACACGGTGCCGGTGTAGTAGTCGAGCTCGTGCTTCTTAATCATGGAGGACACGGCGCGCTGCAGGCGGAAAGAGGGCAGGGCCGGGATTTCCTTGGGCAAATAATCGTCGCTGGTGCCGTCGCCGCGAATGGCCGCAATGGGCAGCACGAGGTCGCCGAGCTTGGTCTTCTTGAGGCCGCCGCACTTACCTAGGAACAGGGCCGCCTTGGGCTTGATGGCCGATAGCAAGTCCATGACCGTGGCGGCCATCGGCGAGCCCATGCCGAAGTTGATGATGGTAATGCCGCCCGAGGTAGCCGACTGCATGGGCTTGTCGGTGCCGCGCACCTCCACGCCAAACTGCTCGGCAAACATGTACACGTAGTTGCTGAAGTTGGTGAGCAGAATGTACTGCCCAAATTCGTTCAGAGCCACGCCCGTATAGCGTGGCAGCCAGTTGTTTACAATATCTTCTTTAGTCTTCATGAGGTGTATTGTTAGATGGTTAAATTATTGAAAATCATTGTCCTTGCGAGCGCAGCGCAGCAATCGCATCAAGACGAGCCTACCAAGTGTCACCGCGCTGGTGCGATTGCTGCGCTGCGCTCGCAAGGACAGGCGTTTTGTCACAGTGTTTTAAACTAAAAAAGCCGCCTACCCGGTAGGGTATGGCGGCGCGGCGGGTGGTGAACCCAGGCGAAATGCGACAGCCAAACCCATACCTTTGGAGGTGATGCAAGCGTTGGACCTGCCGCCTTTCGACTACAAAATTAGGCAAAATTCTGAGAATATCCCTGAAATATGGGATGAGCTGCGCCGCAAGTACGTGGTGCTGACCCCCGAGGAGTGGGTACGGCAGCACGTAGCGCAGTACTTGATGAAGCACCTAGGCTACCCCCGCGGCCTGCTGAGCCTAGAGCGCGGCCACCGCTACAACCAGCGCCAAAAGCGCACCGACCTCGTGGCGCTAGGCCCCGACGGCCGCCCGCTGCTGCTCGTCGAGTGTAAGCGCCCCAGCGTGGCCATTACGCCCGCCGTGGCCCAGCAAGTAGCCACCTACAACCAAACGATGCGTGCCCCTTTCCTGCTGCTCAGCAATGGCTTAGTGCATTACTGCTGGCGCGTTGATTTTGAACGCGGGGTAAATGAGCGCTTGGCGGACATCCCAACTTACGCGGAGGCGTCGGCCAGCTAGCGGCGGAAAAACCAGCACCAGTTACTGCGCCACCCCATCGCAGGCGGCCCGCCGGCCGTAGTAGGCAGTATGAAATTATTGCGCTTTGGCCCCATGGGCCAGGAAAAGCCGGGCGTGCTGACTACCGCCGGCCTCTCGCTCGACGTGTCGGCTTTTGGGGAAGACTACGACGAGAAATTCTTTGCTACCGACGGCCTCACGCGCCTCGCGGCTTGGCTCGATGTCCAAGCCACGGCGTGCCCTAGGGTACCCGTCGAGACCCGGCTCGGCCCCTGCGTGGCCCGGCCCTCCAAGCTCATAGCTATTGGGCTCAACTACCGCCAGCATGGCGCCGAAACCGGCCTAGGTACGCCTACCGAGCCCGTTTTCTTCCTGAAGGCGCCTTCCGCCATCTGCGGGCCCAACGACGAAGTGATATTGCCGCGCAATGCCACCAAGCTCGACTACGAGGCCGAGCTGGCGTTTGTCATCGGGCGCCGCGCCCGCTACGTGCCAGAGGCCGAGGCGCTCGGCTACGTGGCAGGCTATACTATTCTGAATGACTACAGCGAGCGGGCGTTTCAGCTGGAGCGCGGTGGGCAGTGGACCAAAGGCAAGAGCGCCGACACGTTCGCGCCCCTAGGTCCGTACCTCACGCTCGCCGCCGATGTGCCCAACCCGCAGAATTTGCCCATCTGGCTCACGGTCAATGGCGAGTCTCGGCAGAACGGTACTACTGCCGATATGCTGTTTACCCTGCCCAAGCTTATCAGCTACGTGAGCGAGTTTATGACGCTGCTGCCCGGCGACGTTATTACCACGGGCAGCCCGGCTGGCTCGGGCGTGGGGCTGCACCCGCCGCAATTTCTGCAAGCCGGCGATGTGGTGGAGCTGAGCATCGGCGAGCTTGGGGCGCAGCGGCAGCGCATCGTGCCGTTTCGCTTAGGCGAGTAATAAATACCTAGGACACAAAAAAGCCTCCGCAATCCGCTGCGGAGGCTTTTTTGTGTCCTAGGTCGCGTCAGGCTGCTTACAGCTTGTAAGCAGCTTTCAAGAACTCAGCCGCCGACTCGGGCTTGCGGCCGAGCAGCTTTTCCAGCGTGGTGCTGGGGAAATCAAACTCGTCATGCGCGATGGCCACACTGAAGCCCGCTGTCATGTGGATGGCCCCGGCAGGCACGCCAGCGGCTGCCAGCGCCGTACCAAATTCCTCGGCATCGGGCGACACGTACTGAATGGTTTTGCCTGACAAGTCGCTCAGTATCTTGGCAATGTCATGGAACGAATACGACGTGTTGTTAGAAATGTCGTAGCTCTGGTTTTCGTGGCCAGTGCCAGTGAGCACGGCCGCGCCAGCGGCGCCCATGTCGGCACGGCTAGCGAAGGGGACTTTGCCCTCACCGGCCGGCAGGTAGATAGTGCCGGTTTCGAGCACCGGGCCCATGAACAGCGGCAGCACCTCTAGGTACAGCGCGTTCTTGAGGATGGTGTAGGTCAGGCCCGATTCCTTCAGTAGCTTTTCAGTAATGAGGTGCGCTTCGGCGATAAAGGCGGCGGCCGACGAGCCATCCTCCGTTTTGCGCTGGAAGCTGGTGTACACTACGTGCTTCACGCCAGCCTCTTTGGCCGCATTGATAGCGTTGGTATGCTGGGGCACGCGGTTGGGTACGTCGTTGCCGGACACCAGGAATAACTTGTCTACGCCCTTAAAGGCAGCCACCAGCGAAGCATAGTCGTTGTAGTCGCCCTGCTTGATGGTGACGCCCTGGGCTTGCAGGTCGGCGGCCTTGGCGGGGTCGCGCGCCAGCACCGAAAGCTGGTCAGCGCTGCCGGTTTTTAGTAGGTTTTCGATTACGGCCTTACCTAGGCCGCCCGTGGCACCGGTTACAAGAATGTTGCTCATGATGAAATAGAAAGGTGGGGCGCCAGCCCCGGCGTTAGTAGGGAAGGAGCACCGGGCTAGGCAGCTGCCTTACCCCGATGACATGACAAAGGTCGTTATCTTTGCTTACTAAAAGTGAGCAGCTACCTGTAGGTAAGCGCTCACCTCCACGTAACCACTCCGCTTATGCCAGCCACCAGCATGGGGCACTGCCTCACCACGCTCCCCTCCCTACGCGATGCCCTTGAAGTAGTTAGTGGCAAGTGGAAGCTGCTGATACTAGTAGCGCTAGCTACTGGACACCAGCGATTTCGTGATATCGAACGCAGTATTCCTGGCATCTCGTCCAAGGTGCTAGCCAAGGAGTTGAAGGACCTAGAGCAGCACCAGCTCATCCGGCGCACCGTGCAGGAAGGCCCGCCCGTGCTCGTGACCTACGAGGTGCTGCCCTACGCCGATAGCCTCGACCCCGTCATTTTTGCCCTGCGCGACTGGGGGAAGAACCACCGCAAGAAAATCATGGGACCCGCAGTGGAAGCATAAAAAAAGGCCTGCCGGACAAGTGTCCAGCAGGCCTTTTTTGGTTGCGTGGACTTTGCAGTCCGCGCAACTACTACTTACACAGCGGCGCCTTCCAGCACCGAGTCTACATCCACCAGCGGCAGGCCCCAGGCTTCGGCCACGCCTTGGTACACCACGTCGCCGTGCACCACGTTCAGGCCGAGGCGCAGCGCTGCGTTGCGGCGGCAGGCTTCTTGCCAGCCTAGGTTGGCGAGCTGCACCGCGTAGGGTAGGGTAGCATTGGTGAGAGCTAGGGTGCTGGTGTAGGGCACCGCGCCGGGCATGTTAGCTACGCAGTAGTGCACCACATCGTCAATGATGAAGGTCGGGTTTTCGTGGGTGGTAGGCTTGCAGGTCTCGATGCAGCCGCCCTGGTCCACGGCCACGTCCACGAGCACAGTGCCGGGGCGCATGGTCTTGAGCATGTCGCGGGTGATGAGGTGCGGGGCCTTAGCACCCGGAATCAGCACGGCGCCCACCACGAGGTCGGCGGTCTTGATGGCTTCGCGAATGTTGTACTCGTTGGAGTACTGCGTCACCACGTTTTTGGGCATAAAGTCGTCGAGTTCGCGCAGGCGGTTTAGATTAATGTCCATCACCGTTACTTGCGCGCCGAGGCCAGCAGCCACCTTGGCGGCCTGCGTGCCCACGATGCCAGCACCCAGCACGAGCACGTGCGCGGGCTTCACGCCAGGCACGCCACCTAGGAGAATGCCGCGGCCTTTCAGGGGCTTCTCTAGGTACTTAGCGCCTTCCTGCGGGGCCATGCGGCCAGCTACCTCGCTCATCGGAATGAGCAGCGGCAGCGCCCGCGAGGGCAGCTCCACAGTTTCGTAGGCCAGGCAGATAGCCTTGCGCTCTACCATGGCGTGGGTCAGCTCCTCGCCGCTGGCAAAGTGGAAGTAGGTGAATAGCAGCTGGTTTTCCTTGATGAGCGGATACTCCTCAGCAATGGGCTCCTTCACCTTGATAATCATCTCCGACTGCTTGTACACATCGGCGATGGTCGGCAGCAGCGTCGCGCCCGCCGTTTCGTATTCCGCATCGCTGAAGCCCGAGCCTTCGCCCGCGCTTGCCTGCACGAAGAGCGAGTGGCCGTGCTTGCGCAGCTCAGCTACACCGGCGGGCGTTAGGCCCACGCGGTTTTCGTTATTTTTAATTTCCTTCGGAACGCCGATAATCATAAGGGTAGGAGGGGAGAAGTTGACGAGAATCCTGCCGCAAAGATACGCCCGCGGGTGCGCCTGCTTGGGCAGCCCGTGCTTACTCGGCCAGGCGCAACAGGCCTTGCATATCGAGCGGGTGGGTGTACATCGTCAGCTTGCCGTCGGGCGTGGTGGGCCACTCTGCCCGCGGGCGGTCCCAATACAACTCTAGGCCGTTGCCGTCGGGGTCGTCGAGGTAGATGGCCTCGCTCACGCCGTGGTCGGAGGCCCCGCGCAGCGGGTAGCTCGCCTGTATCAGGCGTTTCACGATGGTAGCCAGCTCGGCTCGCGTGGCGTACAAAATGGCCGCGTGGTAGAGCCCCGCTACGCCCTCGCGCTGGGCCGGCCCGCCGCCTCGGCTGTGCCAGGTGTTAAGCCCAATGTGGTGATGGTAGCCGCCCGCCGACAAAAACGCCGCCTGCCCACCGGCCAGCAACATTACCTCAAAGCCTAGGAGGTCATGGTAGAAAGCCAACGCTCGCGGCAAGTCCGTGACTTGCAGATGCACGTGGCCGATGCCGGTGCCAGCGGGGGCGGTGTAGGCCGGGAGAGTGGTAGGGTTCATGGTTGAAGAAGCTAGGTATATATGTAAAAATAATGTATGTACATGAATTGTTTTGACTAGGCTCGTTACCCTGTTATCTATGCTTTAGAAAGCTAGCCATAACCTGCTCTCTCAATTGTCAATGAATTCTGCAACAGAAATGGAGCTACGCAATGCCATGCTGCCACTATGGCTTGAGTATCCTGAAATACCACGCTATTCTATTGGTTGGCGAATGGGAACAGGAGAAGGCTATGCTTGGAAGTTTTCAGAATGGTGGGAAAAGCTGAGCCCAGCAGCGCAGCTAGAATACCAAACTCTGTATCCTGAGCCAGTAGGCTGGCGTGGCTGGTACGCCGAAGAGGATTGGGACGAAGTAGATGAAGAGGAAGCAGCTGATACGTATGGGTTAGATGGCTTTTAACCAAAAAGCCTCGCCACACTGGCAAGGCTTTTTGGTTAATGCAAACAAGAGACGCATGCAAGACGCTCTTACTTAAACGGCACCGATGCGCCGCTTTCTTTCACTAAGCTAGTCGGCACTAGGTCCTTCACCACGTTGGCCTTGAGCGTGAGCTTGGCATCGCCGTGCAGGTCGTTGGAAGCCAGCTTTACTTCTTCGATAGTGGCACCAACGTTACGTTGCGAGTACACCAGCTCAACCACGGCGCTCTGGCCGGGCTTGATAGTGGGCGGCACACCGCGGTAGCCTACGCAGTAGCAGGGCGACGAAATAGTGCTCAGTACAAGCTCCTTGGGTCCGGTGTTTTTGATGCCAATGCGGGCCACTGGCTGCTGCCCGGCTTCGATGCGGCCAAAGTCGTAGGTGCTGCGCTCGAGCACCAAGCGCGGCGAGGCGGCGAGCTGGGCCGGCGTGAGAGCAGCGCGCAGTTCTTCTTTGCTGAGCACCGTGCCTTTGAGGCTGAGTACCTTGGTGCCCTCGGTGGCGTTACTGACCACGGTCACGGTCTTGGCAAACACGCCGGGGCGGCCGGCGCTGTTATACACCGCCTTGATAACGCCCGACTTGCCGGGCAGCACCGGCGTTTTGGTCCAGTCGGGGGTGGTGCAGCCGCAGCTGGCCTGGGCGCTGGCAATGACGATAGGCTGGTTGCCGGTATTCTTAAACTTGAATTCATAACTGGCCAGCGTACCCTCGGGCACCTTGCCAAAGTCGTGGTCGGTGCGCTCGAAGGTAAGCACGCCCTGAGCGCGGCTCGCCAGAGCTAACAAGCAGAAAATAAGCGTAGAAACGTAGCGCATGGCCAGAATGCCGAGCCTGCGCTCGGCGCTTGGGATGAACAAAAAGGGCCCGTTGCTGGCTTTAAGGCAAATGCCCGGCCGGTGCACCCGCACCCCACCTAGGCCGGGTGCCATAAGCAAATATACGGGCTGCCCCCGGCCGCTTCCGTAGATTTGCAGCTGCATTCTACCCTTCCCCACCCGCTCACTCAACCTGCTCCGCCATGTCCGTGCCCCTGCTTGCTGCTACTGAAGCCCCGGCCCTCCTTGCGCTCACTAAAGCCGACATTCTCCAAGATTACCGCCTAGGTTGGGAAAGCCGCTACGCCTCGCTGGCCGGCCGCCGCGAGGTGTTTATGGGCAAGGCCAAATTTGGCATTTTTGGTGATGGCAAGGAGCTGCCTCAGCTAGCCATGGCCCACGCCTTTCGGGCCGGCGACCACCGCGCCGGTTACTACCGCGACCAAACCTTTATGGTGGCCATCGGCGAGTTGACCTGGGAGCAATATTTTGCCCAGCTCTACGCCACCCCCGACGCCGAGGCCGACCCTGCCACCGCCGGCCGCTGCATGAACGGCCACTTTGCCACCCGCCAGCTCGACGAGGATGGCAAGTTTAAAAACCAAGCTCAGGCCAAAAATTCGTCGGCCGATATATCACCCACCGCTGGCCAGATGCCGCGCCTCGTGGGCCTGGCCTACGCCAGCAAGCTTTACCGCCATAATCCCGAGCTGCACCAGTACAGCGACTTTTCGGTGAATGGTAACGAGGTCGCTTTCGGCACCATCGGCAACGCCAGCACCTCGGAGGGCATGTTTTTCGAAGCCCTGAACGCGGCCGGCGTGCTGCAAATACCGATGCTGGTGAGTGTGTGGGACGACCACTACGGCATTTCGGTGCCCGCCGAGTACCAGACTACCAAACAGAATATTTCGGCCCTGCTCGCTGGTTTTCAGCGCGAAGGCGAGGGCCAAGACGGATTTGAAATCTACGTGGTGCGCGGCTGGGACTACCCCGCACTGCTCGACACGTATCAAAAAGCTGCCGCCATTTGCCGGGCGGCCCACGTGCCCAGCTTGGTGCACGTGACCGAGGTGACCCAGCCCCAGGGCCACAGCACCAGCGGCTCACACGAGCGCTATAAGTCGAAGGAGCGTCTGAGCTGGGAAGAGCAGCACGACTGCCTGACCAAAATGCGCGATTGGCTGCTGACCGAAGGTATTGCGGGCGCCGACGAGCTGGCCCAAATTGAGAAAGTGGCCGCTGCCACCATCAAGCAGGCGCGCACGGCAGCATGGGCCGCGTACTTCAACCCCATTCAGCAGGAGCGCGACGAAGCAGCAAAAGTGCTCAACCAGCTGGTGGCCGACAACGGGGCCGAAAACCAGCTGGCCGAACTGGTCAAGAGCTTCCAAACCAACGTGACGCCCATCCGGGCCGACATCGTGCGCACCTTGCGCAAGGCCCTGCGCCAGGTGCGCGGCAACCGACCCACCGCCGGCCGCCGTGCTGCTCAGCGCCTGCTCGAAGAGTGCCTGGCCAACAGCGCCGACCACTACAACTCGTACCTCTTCAGCCAGAGCGACGAGGCCGTTGGCAACATCGAAGAAGTGCCCGCCGAGTACGCCGCCGACGCCCCGCTGGTGGATGGCCGCGAGGTGCTGCAAGCCTGCTTCACGGCTAACTTCGAGCGCGACCCTAGGGTGCTTGCTTTCGGCGAAGACGTGGGTTACATCGGCGACGTAAACCAGGCCTTTGCGGGCTTGCAGGCTAAGTTTGGTGACCTGCGCGTGACCGACACCGGCATCCGCGAATGCACCATTATTGGGCAGGGTATCGGCACGGCGCTACGCGGGCTGCGGCCCATTGCGGAGATTCAATATCTTGACTACCTGCTTTATGGCTTGCAGCCGCTCAGCGATGACCTAGCCTGCTTGCAGTACCGCACCAAGGGCGGGCAAAAGGCGCCGCTGATAGTGCGCACCCGCGGCCACCGGCTAGAGGGCGTGTGGCACTCGGGCTCGCCTATCCAAATGATTCTCGGCTCGATTCGGGGCATGCACCTGTGCGTACCGCGCAACATGACCCAGGCGGCGGGCTTCTACAACACGCTGCTGCGCAGCGACGAGCCGGCGTTGGTAATAGAGTGCCTGAATGGCTACCGCCTCAAGGAAAAGCTGCCCACCAACGTAGGCGAGTTTACGCTGCCCCTAGGTCGGCCCGAGGTGCTGCGCCAGGGCGAAGACATCACCATCGTTACCTACGGTTCGATGTGCCGCATCGTGCTCGACGCCGCCGCGCAACTCGCCGAGGTAGGCATTTCGGTCGAAGTGATAGACGTGCAAACGCTACTGCCCTTCGACACCGACCAGCTCATTGCCGATAGCCTGCGCAAAACCGGCCGCGTAGTATTTGCTGACGAGGATGTGCCTGGCGGCGCTACCGCCTACATGATGCAGCAGGTGCTCGACAACCAGAACGCCTACCAGCTGCTCGATTCGGCTCCGCGTTGCCTCTCGGCCCAGGCCCACCGCCCGCCCTACGGCTCCGACGGCGACTACTTCTCCAAGCCCAACGTGGAGGACGTTTTCGACGTGGTGTATGACATGCTACGCGAGGTGGACCCCGAGCAGTTTGCTCCTATTTACTAATCCTAGGTTCTGCATCAGGCTTGAATATTACCCCGTCTGTCATGCTGAGCTTGCGAAGCATCTTTTCACATCAGGGTGACCTTGCGTGAAAAGATGCTTCGCAAGCTCAGCATGACAAACGATTTTTGAAGGCTATCCCCTTGCCCTAGATATCAAAAAAGCCCGCCAGGGCTACTGGCGGGCTTTTACTAGCAAAAGGTAAAAAAACTTAGAGCTTAGGAATAACTAGGCTGGTCGTCTCAATTTCGTTGCTCTGGTGCAGGGCGCGGTCGTAGATGCTGACCTTAAACTTGATTTCTTGGCCGGGCAAGTACGGCGAACCTACGTAGAAGCCATACGCCCGCGTAAGCGTGCCCCGCAGAGGTGCCTTCCGATTATCAGTAGTAGGCGAAAGGTGGTCGAAGAGACTATACAGGTCGCGCTTGGGCAAGTAGTTGAAGAAGTAGCGCGCCGAGTCGAACCGCCCACCAGCGTTGACGTTCTTAATAAAGGCCGTGTTGATGTAATTGACAGCCGCCCGGTCTTTGCTGCCGTAAGGCGCAGACTGTGCTTCGACAGTATTCAGACCCAGGTCGCCGTCGCCATCCTGAAAGTTTACCGTAATGTACACCGAGTCGATGGGTACAGTAGAATTGGCTACAGTAAAGCGCTGCTGGCGAATATTATTAAAGCTTATTTCGGGCGTGTCGGGATAGCTTGGCTCTTGGAGGCAGCTGGTAAAGCCCAGCGCTCCCACGCTCAATAGTCCCACCACTCGGAGTAGTCGCAGATTCATACGCAAGAGAAAGTTATAGTAATACCGCCCGTGACTGGTGCCGAAGATACGCTGCTCGACAACGATGTGGCCCGCCCGATTGTTGTGAGCTTCCATAACCCCGCTAGTTTCCTATGAGTTTCCGCGCCGATTACCTCCGGCAACTGCCCCAGCTTACGGCGGCCACCGCCGAAGCGGCCGCCCTGCGCCTATACGCCTACCAGGCCCAGCACTGCCCACCTTATGCCGCGTATTTGGCGGCCCTAGGCCCCCGCGAGCCAGTGACCCGGATGACGGACATTCCGTTTTTGCCCATCGAGTTTTTCAAAACCCACGACGTGCGCACCGACCCTGCCGAGTGGCAGCCGCAGGAGGAGTTTAGGAGCAGTGGCACCACCTTGCAGCAGCGCAGCCGCCACCTGGTGCGCGAGCCAGCGCTGTACCGAGCTAATGCGGCCCGTATTTTCGAAGCTGTCTATGGGCCGCTCACCAGTTGGACGTTTCTAGGGCTGCTGCCTTCCTACCTAGAGCAAGGCGAGTCGTCGCTGGTGGCGATGGTGGCCGATTTTGCCCAGCGCTCAGGCCAGCAGCAAGAGGCCTTTTTCCTGCGCGACCACGCCGGTCTGCTGCGGGCCCTAGGGGAGGCCAAGGCGCAGCCGGGCCGCCGCGTCATGCTTTTCGGTGTCACCTATGCGTTGCTCGACCTAGCGGCCGAAGTAGGGACCGCGCCCGAGCTGCAAGGCATCACGGTGCTCGAAACGGGCGGCATGAAGGGCCGCCGCCGCGAGATGATACGCGAGGAGCTGCACCAAGAACTGCAGCAAGCATTTGGACCTGCGCCCATTCATTCCGAGTACGGTATGACCGAGCTATTGAGCCAGGCGTACTCGCCCGGCGACGGCCTGTTTTATGCGCCGCCGCAGCTGCAAGTACTGCTGCGCGACCCCGCCGACCCATTTTCGGTAGGGGCCGACCGGGCCGATGGTGCCATCAATGTCATTGACTTAGCTAACGTCGATTCTTGCGCTTTCATTGAGACCAAAGACCTGGCCCGTCGGCACGCCAATGGCGCCTTTGAGGTGCTCGGGCGCATGGATAACTCTGATATCCGCGGGTGCAGCCAGCTAGTGTAATAACCGACGACGCCATTTCAAATTACCTCATTTCGTAGCTATTTTGGTGATAATTACTTTTTAATACTTTTTGGAATAGACCAGATAATAATAAATAGCAATGAAATACAAGCAAACGAAAGGACACGAAATTCAAGGTGTTTTAGACGTATTTGTAGCTCACAATGAAGTCTTAATTCACGGAAATCCGGAAGGGCTAAAGTCGCTTGCGAAGCTGCTGGTGGAAATTGCGGAGCTCAATCAAGAGGAGATAGATGATGAATACCTGCCAATTGGGGCGAGAGAACATTACCTGTTGAGACCAGGACTCGAATTATCAGCCAGCTCCGACCAAGTGGTTGTGGGGAGAATTGATGCGAAAACCACTGGAGCATTCTACGCGCGGTATATTCCGAGCTAAAAAAGGCAGCGCCAGAATCAATTGATTCTGGCGCTGCCTTTTTTAGCTCGGAATGAAGTATGCTACTTCCCCGCAAATGACTTAGCATCGGCTTCTTCAATCGTAGCGTCGCTCATGATAACTAGGCGCTCGACCACGTTGCGCAGCTCGCGGATGTTACCACGCCAGTCGAGGCCTTGCAGGTACTTGAGGGCGGCGGGCGAAATTTTCTTGGGCTTGTCGCCGTAGTCGGCGGCAATGTCTTGCAAAAATTTCTGTACTAGGTCCGGAATATCATCGCGGCGGTCGTTGAGGGCCGGCACTTTGATGAGAATAACCGACAGGCGGTGGTATAAGTCTTCGCGGAAATTCTTATCGGCAATCTCTTGCAGTAGGTCCTTATTGGTGGCCGCCAGCACGCGCACGTTCACCGAAATCTCTTTTTCTCCGCCCACGCGGGTAATCTTGCTTTCCTGCAAAGCACGCAGCACCTTAGCCTGCGCCGAGAGGCTCATGTCGCCGATTTCGTCGAGGAAGAGCGTGCCGCCGTCGGCCTGCTCAAACTTGCCGATGCGCTGCTTTACGGCCGATGTAAACGAGCCTTTCTCGTGCCCAAATAATTCGCTCTCAATCAGCTCGCTCGGGATGGCTGCGCAGTTTACTTCTACCAGCGGGCCGTTGGCGCGGGGGCTAAGCTGGTGCAGCTGGCGAGCCACCATTTCCTTGCCCGCGCCATTGGGACCGGTGATGAGTACGCGGGCATCGGTGGGCGCTACCTTCTCGATGGCCTTGCGCACGGCCCCTAGGGTGGCCGAGGTGCCAATCATCTCGGAGCCCTTGCCGGTGCTCACGGCCAGTTTTTTCTTGAGCGTTTTGGTTTCGGTTACGAGCTTGCTCTTGTCCAAGGCGTTGCGCACGGTCACGAGCAGGCGGTTGAGGTCGGGCGGCTTGGGCAGAAAGTCGAATGCGCCTTTTTTGGTGGCTTCGACGGCTAGCTCGATGTTGCCGTGGGCCGAAAGCATGATAAACGCTGCGTCGGGGGCCAGCGTACGGGCGCGCTCTAATACTTCTAGACCATCCATGCGCGGCATTTTGATGTCGCACAGCACCACGTCATATTTCTGCTGGATGAGCAGGTCTAGGCCGGTGGGGCCGTCCTCGGCCTGGTCTACCTGGTAGCCTTCCAGCTCTAATATGTCCTTGAGGGCAAAGCGGATAGCTTTTTCGTCGTCAATGGTGAGGATGCGCGGCATTTTGCTTGTGGTTAACGTTTAATATTTAGTGATTAATAATTTATCGTCAGCGCTAAAAGGAGAGGGGCCACCCGTTAATCGCTAAACACTAAACGTTAATCACTAAAAAAGCGGCTGCCTCTTTGCAGAAGCAGCCGCCGAAATTAGGCAATGAGCCGATAAGCCGGGTTCTGTCCGCCCTGCACGGTTTCCCGTGGCGGCGGCCCCACCATTTATCTAGGCCTAGGGTCACCCCTAGGCTCCAGCGACCTACCCGCAAACCCGAGCGGGCCGCCCGGTGCCGCCCTCCAAGGAGCGCGACGTGTCTGCTTATTTGGTCTTGCAACCCCTGAGGTTTACCCAGCCGGCGTGGTCACCCAGCCGCTGGTGCGCTCTTACCGCACCTTTTCACCCTTACCCTTGCGGGCGGTTATTTTCTGTGGCACTGGCTGTCCTGGCCCGATTGGCCAGTCCTTCCCGTTAGGAAGCAGGGTGCCCTGCGTAGCCCGGACTTTCCTCCCCGCCCGCATTTGCGTTGGGCGCGGCGGTGGGGTGGCTCACTGCGGAGGCAAAGGTACGGCGTTTGGCGGCGTGCGGCTAGCTGATGTGTGTAAATGCGTTACTTGCGGCATCTTGAGCAGTGAACGCACTAAGAATCACTCCCTACCTCTATGTCGTTGCAAACACATACTTCCACAAGGCCAATTTATGCGGCAAGGCACTGGCGTTTGTTAATCACTTGCTTAGTAAGCTTGTGGAGCAGCAGTGGCTTTGGACAGGCATCACCGGTCTCCTCGTTGCGGGGCACGTGGGCGGGTACGATTAATTTATATGGCAGCTCGGCCTTGGTGCTGGTCGATTTTGCGGCGCAGCAGCAACCACCTGCGCGCAAACCGACGGTTGCGCTGCCCAGCCTAGGGCTGCACGCTATGCAAGTAGACCAGATTACCCTCGTTGGCGATAGCCTGCGGTTGCGTATCGGGGCACTGCCGGGCAGCTACGTGGCGCGCCGCACCACCGACACGCTGGGCCTAGCCGGCTACCTGTTGGCCGCAGGGCAGCGCTTGCCCTTGCGGCTGAGCCCCATAGCGCCTGCGCGCTTGGCCAAGCTACTGCCCGTGCGTACCCAGGTGCCCAGCCGGCCGGTGCCCTATCACGAGCTACCTATCACGTTTGCGGGTGGGGCGCCGGGGGTAACGCTGGCGGGCACCATCACGGCGCCGCCGAGCCGGCGTGGGCCAGCCATCGTATTTATTTCGGGTTCGGGGCCGCACAACCGCGACAGTGAGGAGTTTGGCCACAAGTCCTTCTTAGTGCCCGCCGATGCGCTGACGCGACAAGGCTTCATCGTGTTGCGCTACGACGAGCGGGGGGTAGGGGCCTCGACTGGGTACTACGCCACGGCAGGCACCGCCGACTTTGCGCGCGATGCGGCCGCCGCGGTGCGCGCCCTGCGCGCCGACCGCCGCCTGCACCTAGGGCCAGTGTTCGTGCTGGGGCACAGCCAAGGCTCGCTAGAAGCAGTGCAAGTGGCCGCGCAAGACCCAACGCTGGCCGGGGTAGTGCTGCTAGGTGGCATTGGCCAGCCCAACGTTACGCTGTACCAAGCGCGTACGCGGGCTAATTTTCAGGACCGCCTCGCTGCCGCGAGTGCGGCCGACAAGCCGGGTGTGGAGAAGTACATCCGGCTGCACGACAGGCTGACTGCCATTGCGGCGGCGGTGCCCGATAGTGCCGCCGCCCTCGCCCAAATGCAGCGCGAAGCGCCCGCCTTTGGGGTGAGCGCGGAGGAGGTTGCGTACTACGCGCCCACTTACCTAGAGCACACCATGCACGATATCCTGGCCCAGGACCCGACCCCAAACTTGCGCCAACTGAAGATGCCCGTGCTGGCCCTCACAGGCGAGCAGGACGCCGAAACGCCCGCTGCTACCCAGCTACCGGCTTTGCAAGCTCAGCTTCAGCAGGCTGGTAATCAGCACGTGACGGTAAAGACGATACCGCGGGTCAATCACTTCTTCCAAACCAACGTGCCCGGGCAGGAAAAGTCGTTGTTTGATAATCCAGAAACCTTCTCACCCGTCGAGTTGCAGCTGCTGGTGCAATGGCTGACGCAGCAGGCAGGCCTGGTGCCACCCGCTAAGCGGGCTAACTAAGCAGAATTAAGCGGGCAAAAAATCGAGCCGCACGGGGCTGAACGAATCGAGCAGCGTTCCTGCCTGCCGGGCCACCACACCGTGTGGCACGTTAGGGGCGGCGTAGAAGGTATCGCCGGCCTGCAGCACACGGGTTTCGTCGCCCACTGTAACCTCAAATTCGCCGCTTTCGACGTAGGAAATCTGGCTGTGCACGTGCTGGTGCAGGGCTCCCACTGCGCCGGTTTCAAACTCCACCTTTACCAAAAGTAGGTCGTCGTTGTAGGCCACTAGAGTGCGGCGCACGCCGGGGCCAGTAGTTTCCCAGGCTAGGTCCGCGGCGGGGCTGAAGGCAGGGGTGGAGTGAGTCATTGTTAACTAAGCTTATTTTTTTATCAGTCATGCAGAGCGCAGCGAAGCATCTCGCGTGGTGCAGTATTCTCAGTCGCTAGGAACGAAGCGAGCGAGATGCTTCGCTACGCGCTGCATGACAATCGTATTTCTACGCCACCCACACTAGCTTGTCGGCGCTGAGCACTTGCTCGCCATCCCAGCGGTAACCCACGAGCTGGCCGCCCTTGGCCACGCTGTAGTCGAGGCACACGGCGTGGGGCTGCAGAAGTTGTGGCGTGCCGCGCAGCCAGTAGTGGCCGAAGAATACGGGCGTATCGTCTTGGTAATAAGACGAGTCTAGGTTGGCAAAATCGACAGCTTGGCCTTGCAGCTCGGGCAGGTCTTCGAGGTAATAGTGAGCGTAGCTGGGGGCCGTGGCTGGGTCTTGCCACCAGCGCACGCGCATGAGCTCGCGCGGGTGGCCATCTTTGTCAAAGAAGCGGACGCCCTTGGGCAGGCGTACCTCACGGCCTTTTAGGGTGGTTTCGGTGGCTTCGTACTCGGGCGAGCCGCGGTGGGCGGCCCGCAGCATAAACTCGGGCGTGAGGCGCAGGTCCGGTAGTTCACCGCGCAGGTAGTCTAGGTGCCGGGGCTCCCAGCAGGCGTGCACGGCGCGCAGGCCGGGCAGCTCCAGGGCCAGCGGCAGCGTGAGAAACCATCCTAGGTAGTCTTGCCACTCTTGGAAGAGCTCGGGTGTGGCAAACTCCGTGATGGTGCGGTAGTGCTGCTTGATGTGCCAGGGCCAGTGCGGCCGAATGTGGCCGCCCGTGGGGTAGGTCTGCCAAAAGGCAAGAGCATTGTACTCGTGGTTGCCCAGGATGGCGAGCGCCGCGCCACCGTCTACCATGCTGCGCACTAGCTGCAAGGTTTCACGGATTTTGGGGCCGCGGTCGATGTAGTCACCCAGAAAAATAACCTGCCGGCCCGCCGGGTGGCGCGGCACACCCGCAGTATCGGGATGGTAGCCTAGGTGGTTGAGTAAGGCCCGCAGCTCATCGGCGTGGCCATGAATGTCGCCAATGAGGTCGTACATGCCAGAGTGAAAACTAACTCGAAATAAACTTTAGCGGAGCTTCGCCCTAGGTGGGCAAAGCTCCGCTAAAGGTGCTCGTGTGTGGGGCGGCTATTGGGCCATGGCCAGCTGCTGCCGCAGGGCGCGCTTGGTGAGCGGGCGCAGCTTGCCATCTAGACCTTCGCTGTAAAAGTGCTCAGTGATAACGTGCGTGTAGCGGCCGTTTTGAACGGGACGCTGGCGACTGTATATCACCAGGCCATTCTGCTGGGGTTGAATTTTATAAGGCTTGTTATCAACGAGCCGGAATGTCTGGCCGTGTTTATTGGAGTAGCCCCAGGCGTGCGTGCGGGGTACCCGGTGCACGGCGTAGGTGTTGGCGTGCACTACCTCTATGTATGGTTGGGCAGTACCTAGGTCGCTAACGGCGCCCGGCTGCGCGGGACTATTCTCGACGTACTCTTGGCTGCTAGTGTACACGCCCGGCTGATATTGCGCCAAGGCCGAAGTGGCCCCAGCCAACAGGCTGGCAGCGAGGGAGAAAAACAAAGCTTTCATGGGTAGGAAGGGTGGGTAGGGTAGTAAGAAGTATACGCGCTGCCAACCAGTGAGTTCAGCGCCTGGCTACTTTAGTCGCACCAGCGTGGCGCCGTAGCCAAACTTTTCTTTTTGCGCCTCCTCAAAAAACTTGATATCCTTGTTGCGATAGTAAAAATCGTCAAGGTCTTCGGCAGGGTCATACTGTCTTAGTACAAGACTGGCTTTAAGCGTACCAATTCTACTAACTCATGCAGGTATCAATACAAAAATTAAGTAAAGGATAACTACCAGTCAAGCTAGGTTGAAATAGGCGCTGTAGAACTGTATAATTTAACTTACCGGGTGGCAGGAGCCAGTGACTGCCGGTACAGCGCGACCACACGGTAAGTGTTGGGGTCGGAGCCCTGCTGTTCGCGAGCAGTCAAGGAGTGAAATAAGCGTTGGTCGAGCAGTTGCACGAAAGCGAGATTGGTAGCAAACGTACGCTTTAATCTTTTCCTGGTTAATAGTTGCACGGGGCCGTTAAGGCCATTGCTGAAATAATACCTAGTGGTATGTTGCAAGGACGTAGCAGTGGCTACATAGGCTGGGTCAGGCAGGTATTCCTGATGAGAATAAAGCACTAGGCTGTCAACTTGCTCTATCCGAAACGCTTGTTGCCGGTATACGCGGTACGCAGCACCGTTGGCTGCGGCGTAGCCCCAGGCGCTATCCAGGGCCACTTTTGTGCGGCCGCGGCCACCTGCGGCCGCCGTTTCCACAAAAAGCTTACGCTGAAAAAGTACCCGTCCGGCCTGAGTGCCGGGCGTATTGGGCCGCTGCTGCCGAAACGAAGCCACCGATTTGTAGATGCCCGTTGGGTAAACTAACCGGCTCGATTGACAGGCCGCCAAGCCGAGCGCTAGGCTGGCCGCAACTAGAAAGTACCGCATAGCTGATTAAGCGAGTAATAAGGTGAGCAACTATCGGGAAGGCACTTGTCTACGGATAATAAAAGAAAGAGCCTAACAGGATATGGCCCTTGTACCACATCCTGTTAGACTATTTCTTATTCACAACTACCTATAGCATTTGCTTGCGGCCAGAGCCACCCCGGCTTACTTCAGCCGCACCAGCGTGGCGCCGTAGCCGAATTTCTCTTTCTGCGCCTCTTCGAAAAACTTGATGTCCTTGTTGCGGCTCAACTGGCGGTGAATTTCCTTGCGCAGCGTGCCATTGCCGGCACCGTGGATGAAGATGATTTCGTGCATGTTAGTAGCCAAGGCGCGGCTCAGGGCGTCCTCGAAGGCATCAAGCTGGAGGCGCAGCATGGCCGTGTTGCTGAGGCCTTCGGCGCCTTCGGGGCGCAGGGCTTCGATGTGTAAGTCAAACTCGTGGGGCGGGGCCACAATGGCGGCCGCTGGCTTGGGCGGCGCGGGCGCGATGGCTGCGGGCACCGGCGCGGGCTTGTCGCCCCCTAGGGCCTGCTGAAGCGCGTTGGCTTGTTTGGCGTCGAGGGCGGGCGCGGGGCCAGCCGCGGCCGCTTCGAGGGCGGCTTCGGCTTGGGCCAGGCGCTCGGGGTTGAGGGCCGGGGCAGGCCGCTCATCGAGCTGAAACAAGTAAGCCTCTTTGCCAATAACCGGCGCCGGGCGGCGGCTGGTGTAGAAGGTGCTGGCCTTAAACGACTGGCGCTTGGTGAGCAGGTCGTAGGCCGCATCGCTGTTTAGCTTGAAACTCAAGAGCTGAAACACTACGGCGGGCCACTGCTCAAAGTCCTTGAGGTGCAGGTGGGCCAGCGGGGCACTGGCGGCTTTGGCCTTGAGCTTATCGGCAGCTAGGGCGCGGTACTTACCCTGGCGCTCCTCGCCGTAGGTATACACCACTTCGGCCTCGGTATTGTTGAGCAGGTGCAGGGCCAGCAGCTCGGGGGCCTGGTGTACCAGGGCTAGGTACAAGCCTTTGGCCGCGGGGGGCGGTGGGGTAGCGGCGGCCGGGCGCGGCGGCATGGCGGCGCTGGGGCCAGGGGCCGGCGCTTTAGCGGGGGTAGGGGTAGGCGCGCCGGGGCGCGGGGGCTTAGCCTGGCCACCTAGGGGCTTGTTTTTCTTGCTGCCGGTGGCAGGGCGAGTGGGCTCGGGAGCGGGGCGGCGGAAGGCCTGGCCTTCCTCGGCGGCCACGGGCACGAGCTCGCGCAGCAGCACCGGAATGGTGAAGTCGTTATCAATGGCTACTTCTACCAGCTCGCTGTCGAGCACGCGGGTGATTATACCTTCTTCGGTGCCGGTGAGCAGACGGACGCGGTCTCCAACGTTCATAATATTCAATGTAATGCGAATGCTACGGATACGCAGCCTGGGCGCAAAGGTAGGCGCACGGCCCAGCGTCGGCCCTAGGGGCTGCAGCCCGAGGCTGTTTGTTCGAAATCGATTTCGGAATACGAATCGGCTTGTACCTTAGCCGTTCCTAAGCCCGGCTGGCCGTTTGCGCTGGCGGGCCTTTTATCTTTTCCCCACCCATTACTTCTATGAAAAAACCTCGACTCTGGGGGTTAGGCTGGCTGGCCGTGCTGCTGGCCGGCTGGGTTTCGGCAGCCCATGCCCAAGCTGTTTCACCGGTGAGCGTAAGCCCGGCGTTCTTCACCGACACCACGCCCATCACCCTCACCTACGACGCCACACTGGGCAACGCGGGCCTGGCCAACTACACTGGCGACGTGTACATCTACACGGGGGTAATCACCAACCTGAGCACCTCGCCCAGCAATTGGCAGCACGTGGTAAATCCCACTGGCTTTGGCACACCCACCGCGGCCGAAAAGATGACGGCCATCGGCAACCACAAATACACCATCAGCTTTACGCCGCGCACGTTTTACCCCGGCTTGGCGTCTTCGACCGAAACGGTGAAGCAGCTGGCCATGGTGTTTCGCGGGGCTAATGGCTCGCCCGAGGGCAAGGGCGTCGGCAACACCGACATTTATGTGAACCTAGGGCTGCAAGTGGCCTTCACCAGCCCCAGCGCTACCACTACAGTAGCCGCCGGCACCTCCGTTGCCGTGACCGCCACGGCCAACGTAGCCGCTACGCTCACCCTCACCCTCAACGGCACCCAGGTAGCCCAGCAGGCCAACACCACCACGCTCTCGGCCAACGTCACCGTCAATCAGCCCGGCGTGAACACGTTGGTAGTCAGTGGCACCGATGGCAACGTGACCTCTACGGCCACGGCTACCGTGCTGGTGCCGCCCACCGTGACCACCGCGCCGCTGCCCGCTGGCGCTAAGGCTGACGGCATTACTTACCTGAATGGGGGCACGTCGGCCATTCTGAGTTTGACCGCGCCTAAGAAGAGCTACATCTATGTGCTGGGCGAGTTTAATAACTGGCAAACCTCGGAGGCCGGCCTGCTAAAGAAAACCGCGACCGTGGACACCGACGCCGCCACCGGCCGCTGGTGGGTGCAGGTCGATGGCCTGACGCCGGGGCAGGAATACGCCTACCAGTTTCTAGTAGATGGGCAGCTGCGCATCGCTGACCCGTACTGCGAGAAAATTCTGGACCCGGACAACGACAAGTTTATTCCGGCCGAAACGTACCCAAACCTGAAAGCCTACCCCACGGGCAAAACCACGGGCCTGGTGTCGGTACTGTCGCCGGGCGAGGCGGCCTACACTTGGACGACCACCAACTTCCAGCGCCCCGCCCGCGCCAACATGGTGGTGTATGAGCTGCTGGTGCGCGACTTTGTGGCCCGCCACGACTACCAGACCCTGCGCGATACCCTAAGCTACATTCAGCGCCTAGGGGCCAATGTGATTGAGCTGATGCCGATTAATGAGTTTGACGGCAACGAGAACTGGGGCTACAGCCCGTCGTTTTACTTCGCCCCCGACAAGTACTATGGCACCAAGAACAACCTAAAGGCGCTCATTGATGAGTGCCACAAGCGCGGCATCGCGGTGGTGCTCGACATGGTGCTGAACCACTCGACTGGCAATAGCCCGATGGTGCAGCTTTACGGCAACGTGACCACCGGCCCCACCGCCGACAACCCGTGGTTTAACACCTCGGCCCCGCACCCCTATAGTGTATACAATGACCTCAACCACGAGAGCGCCTACACGCGCTACTTCAGCAAGCAGGTGATTAAATTCTGGCTCCAAGAATACCACATCGATGGCTACCGCTACGACTTGGCGGGCGGCTTTAGCCAAGTGGCAAAAACGGAGGCCACTTTCGAGAACTACGACGCCACGCGCGTGGCCATTTGGAAAGATTATTACGATGCGCAAATGAGCGCCGACAATGGCGCGGGCTCGTACCCCATTCTGGAGTTTTTTGCGAAAGGTGTATCCGACACCAACCCCACCGACGAGGGCAAGGTGCTGAGCGACTACGGCATGATGCTGTGGGGTAACCTCAACCATAGTTACAACGAGGCCACTATGGGCTACCTAGGTGGCTCGGACCTGAGCTATGGCTACTACGGCGGCCAGGGTGGCCGCAACTGGGGCCAGCCCAATGTGATAGCCTACATGGAAAGCCACGACGAAGAGCGCCTGCAGTTCAAGAATAAGACCTACGGCAACAGCAACAATAGCGCCTACGACGTGAAGAACCCAGCCATTGGCTTGCAGCGCAACGAGCTGGCTGCGGCCTTTTTCTTCACCCAGCCCGGTGCGCGCTTGGTGTGGCAGTTTGGCGAGCTGGGCTACGACTACAGCATCAATACCTGCGCCGACGGCACTACCATCAACAACGACTGCCGCACCGGCAACAAGCCCATCCGCTGGGACTATTACAAAGACGCCAATCGCCGCCACCTTTACGACACCTACCGGGCGCTCATTGCCCTCAAAAAGCAGCCCGCCTTTGCCGCCCCCACGGCCTACACCCAGACCCTAGGTGGCAATGTGGCAGTGAAAACCATAAGTCTCACTGGGGCCGAGCTGAGCGTGGTGACCGTCGGCAACTTCGACGTGACCGCACAAACGGCCACCGTCACGTTCCCGCAGATTGGTACCTGGTACAACTACCTCACAGGCGAGCAGTTGACCATTGCTAGCACCAACCAGACGATGACCTTGCAGCCCGGCCAGTACGCCGTGTACACCAGCCGCCAACTCACCAAGCCCACCGGCACCACATTGGCTACTACCGGCGCCCAGGCCGCCTCTGTATTTAAACTTTCGCTGGTGCCCAACCCCGCAGCGGGTACCACCACTGTAGCCTACGAGCTGCCTACCGGTACCACCGCCACCATCGCGGTGCAAAACCTGCTGGGCCAAACCGTGCGCCAGCTGGCCCCGGCCCGCCAGGTCGCGGGCGCGCAGGCGCAGAGCCTATCACTGCAAGGCCTGGCCCCCGGCGTGTACCTCGTGAAGCTGCAAGCCGGCGACCAAGCCCAAACCGCCCGCTTGCTGGTCAACTAAATCACCCCTTTTTGGGTTAATATCAGAAGCCCCGCTGCCCGGCAGCGGGGCTTTTTTTGGCCTTACTTTGTTGGGTAAGTACTCTTCGCTGCCTCTTATGTGCATTTTTCCTTCTTCCGGCCACCTAGGGCGCCGCTGGCTGCTGTGGCTGTTGCCGCTGCTCAGCTTCACGCTGGCAGACCGGCCCGCCTACCGCCTCTTCACGGCCCAGGGCCAAGTGGCCGACTACGACCAGATGCTCGCCCAGCTGGCGCAGGCCGATGTAGTGCTTTTCGGCGAGCAGCACAATGACCCGATGGCCCATTGGCTAGCCTTACAGGTAGCCAAGGACTTGCAGCGCCTCAAGGGTCCCGGCAAGCTGGTCCTAGGTCTCGAAATGTTTGAGCGCGACGTGCAGCCGCTGGTGGCACAGTACGCCGCCGGCACCCTGCCCGATACGGCCTTCGAGCGCCAGAGCCGCCCCTGGCCCAACTACGCCACCGATTACCGTCCGCTTTTGCAGTTTGCCCGCCAGGAGAAAATAGCCGTGGTGGCCACCAACGCCCCGCGCCGCTACGCCCAGCAGGTGGCTCGCGGCTCGCTCACGGCCCTTGACGCGCTGCCCGCCAATGAGAAAAGCTACCTCGCACCGCTGCCGCTGAAGGTCGACTTTGAGTTGCCCGGCTACAAGAAAATGGCGGCTATGTTCGGCGATGCCACGGCCCACGGCGGAGGTGGGCGCACAATCATTCAGGCTCAGGCCTTGAAAGATGCTACCATGGCCTACACCATCCGCCGCAACCTAGGTGCCGGCCAAACGCTGCTGCACCTCAACGGCTCGTACCACTCCGATAATCACGATGGCATTGTGGCCTACTTGCGCGCCGACAATAAGAAGCCGCCGCGCGTGCAAACCCTGAGCGTGGTGTCCCAAAGCCAGCTGCAGCAGCTCGACCAAGCTAATGTGAATGTGGCTGACTACCTCATCGTAGTGCCCGAAGACATGACCAAAACGTATTGAGACTTGCTTGTCATGCTGCGCGTTGCATGACAGGCGCTTTTTAAAGCATTATGATTTCAACCTCCGACTACTCCGCTCTGCCGCCCGCCGCCGACTTGCAGCGCCTTTGCAAAGCCCTGGCCGTGCTCGACGCCATCAACTCGCCCGACTGGGAATACCGCTATTATTCCTACAACCCGGCCTGGAGCGACGATGAGCAAATCATGGAAATGCGCGATGGCGAAGGCGACCAAATGCTGGTGCTATTTCGCCCCGAAGGCTGCGTGATAAACGGCTACCTGCACGAGTATGACCAGCCCAGCAAGGCCCAGGTTACGCGCGGCCTGCCCGACGCGTTTAATGACTTCATGTTTGGCGAGCCCGTCAACTCCATTGGCACCACGTTTTGCCTCTGGTACACGCCCGCCCATGGCTGGCAGCGCGGCCTGGTGGAGAACGAGGACGACGGCTCCGAAGAGCTACTCTACATTTTTGATGGCCAGCCGGCTACCTATGCCGAGTGGGCCACGGAGTACTACACCGACGAAACCGACAAAAAGCCGGTGACCGCCGAAGCTGTGGCGCCCATTTATCGCCACGAGCCCGTGACCAAGGCCCGCGTGCTGGCGCTGACTGATGAAGTGGAAGACTGGACGATGCTCGCGACCGACCTGCAGGAAATCGGCTATCCTTACGAGTTTAGCTAGCCCCGCCTTACGCTTGGGAATAATGGCAGATTCAACTCGTGGCTTGGGCTTTATAGTTTGAGTGCGAGCAGAGCGAGCATACTACGTTCTAGACCGTTCGCCCTGATGACCCTGCCTTATTCGTCGCCTGGCTCAATCTTGGCTTTCTTGAGCGCGTCGGCGAGGCCTTTTTGCAGCTTGGCGCCCGATTCGGCTGGCGCATCTTCGGTTATCTTATACTGCTTCTTGAGCTGTTCCCAGTCCTCGATAGGTAGAAAAACGCCGGTGATGGTGCCTTTGGCGTCAGAGAGATACTTGATGTCCATAGGGTGTGTGGGGGAGGGGAGAAGTAGTGTGGAGCTAACCTAGCGCGGGCCGAGCCGTAGGCAAGTTACCCTCCACTACCGCTCAGCATGCAAAATTGTAGTACGCAAAGAACTTCACGAGCGCCGAAAACGGCGTACTACTTAAGCGCTGGCCCTCGGCGGCACCCCGCCTCATGAGCCGGGTGCAGCGCTGGTGGCTGGACCTCAATTCTAGCCTGTGGTTTGTGCCCAGCCTGATGGTGCTGGCGGCCGTACTGGCCGCCTATAGTCTGGTGCACCTCGATGATAGCATCGGCCACGAGTGGACGCAGCGCCACCCCCTGCTGTTTGGGGCCGGGGCCGACGGGGCGCGGGGCATGCTCTCGGCCATTGCCAGCTCCATGATAACCGTGGCGGGCCTCATCTTTTCGCTTACGCTCTCCACGCTGGCGCAGGTGTCGAGCCAATACACCTCGCGGCTGCTGCGCAACTTTATGCGCGACCGCCCCAACCAGGTGGTCATGGGCTTCTTTGTCAGCATATTCGTGTACTGTCTTATGGTGCTGCGCACCATTCGGGGCGGCGACCAAGGCGCCTTTGTGCCAAGCCTGGCGGTGGCTTTCGGGCTGCTGCTGGCGTTGGTGAGCATCGGCATGCTCATTTTCTTTATTCACCACATTGCCTCGTCTATCCAGGCTGCCAATGTGATAGGAGGCGCCGCTGCCGAAACCGAAAAGACCCTTAACAAGCTGTTTCCGACCGAGCTGGGCGAGGCAGCTACCCCCGCCGAAAAGGAGGATTTAGCTGACCTAGGGCCGCTAAACTGGGTGCCCATCGTGGCAGATGAATCGGGCTATATAGTGGGCATCGATGAGGAAGCATTGCTGGCTTTTGCCTGCGAAACTGATGCCGTGGTGCGCATGGAACACGCCATTGGTAGCTACGTCACCAAGGGTTCGCTGTTAGCGTCGGCAGTCGAATACCCGAATGCTAAGCGGCTGGTTGGTGAGGACAGCGCCGAGCGCATCAACAAAGCCTACAGCATTGGCAACCAGCGCACGCTCGACCAAGACGCAGGTTTTGGCCTGCGTCAATTGGTGGATATTGGCCTCAAAGCCTTGTCGCCGGGCATCAACGACACTAGCACGGCCGTGCTGTGCATCGACCGCCTAGGGTCGTTGCTGGCGCTGCTAGCCGGGCGCGACCTCGGCAACCCCGTGCGCGCCGAGGCGGGCGTGGTGCGCGTCATCGCGCAGCGCCCCGATTTTGCGAGCTACCTCGCCACTGCCTTCGACCAAGTGCGCGCCAACGCGGCCGAGGACCTAGCCATCTACCTGCGCCTGCTGGCAGCTCTGCGCACCGTGGCCCAGCGCACCAGCCGCCCCGCCTATCGCCAGGCCCTGCGCCAGCAGGCCGACCTAGCCCTGGCCGCCGCCGACAAAAACATCACTGTGCCCTATGAAAGCGAGCAGGTGCACCAGCAGTACCGGCTGCTGCGCCAGGCGCTGGACGCTTAAATAGCAAAAGCCTCCGCCCAAGGGCAGAGGCTTTCCAAAAATTGCAATCGAAACGCGGACCTAGGCCGAGAACGACGAGCCGCAGCCGCAAGTGCTTTTGGCCTGGGGATTGTTGAAGGTGAAGCCCCGGGCGTTGAGGCCATCCTGAAAGTCAACCTCCATGCCTAGTACGTACATGGCGTGCTTTTTATCCATGATGAGCTGCACACCGTCGAGGTCATAGATTTCGTCGTTGTCCTTCGCCTTATCGAAGCCGAGGAGGTAGCTCATGCCCGAGCAGCCACCGCCCTGCACCCCGATGCGCAAGCCGTAGTCGGCCGGCACGTTCTTTTCTTGAATAATATTCTTGACTTCAACTAAAGCGCGGGGCGTGAGGCCGATAGGCGCAACTTGAGTGGCGATAGCCATAGCGGTGCTGGTTTAGAATAAATACAGGGATAACAAAGATACATCAGCGCCGAGCCGATGCACTGCGGGGGAAACAGTGAAAACCCCGCCGCGGTTCACGCCGGCCGCCTAGGTGGGTTGGTGGCGCTAAGCTTGGGCCAATGCGGCCCCTTGCCTAGCTTGCCGCTCCTTAACCAACTCCTCGCGCATTCGTTAGGTAAGCCATATTTGCTTACCGCCCCGTTATGGATAGTACGACGTATCTCTTCGACCTCCTCAAAACCATTTTGCCGGCCATTATTGTGGCCGGAGCCATTTTCCTGCTCTTCCGCCAGTACCTCGAAAAAGAGCAGCAGCGCCGCCTCATCGAGCTGCGCCTCGACACCAGCAAAACCACCCTGCCGCTGCGCCTGCAAGCCTACGAGCGCGTGACGCTGTTTCTGGAGCGCATTTCGCCCAACAATATTTTGGTGCGGCTGGGTAGCGGCGGCCAAACGGCGGCCGACTACCACCGCCTGCTGCAACAGGAAATTCGGGCCGAGTTTGAGCACAATCTTTCACAGCAGCTCTACATCACGCCCGAAGCCTGGGACCAGGTGAAGCAAGCTAAGGAAAACGTGCTGACGATGATAAACCGCGCCTTCCACGGCCTGCCCAACCCCGGCCAGCTGCGCGGTACCGAGCTAGCCAAGCGCATCTTGGAAGGCCTCATGACCGACGCCGCCGACCCCACCGCCCACGCCCTCGACGTAGTGAAGCGCGAAGCTGCCCGCCTGTTTTAACCCAGCGCACCCAACCTAGGGCCCGACTTCGGAGTTAGAGAACCTATGACCATGAAACGAATTGCCATTGACATGGACGAGGTAATGGCTGATTCCATTGCCCGCTTCCAAGAGTGGTACGGCCGTGATTTTCAGCTAGAGCTGACCCTAGAGGCCCTGCACGGCAAGAACCCGCGCGATGTGGTGGCCCCCGAACATCAGCCCGCCCTGCGTGCCTACCCCAATGCCGAAGGCTTCTTCCGCGACCTGCCTGTTATCAAGGATAGCCAGCGGGTAATCAAGGCCCTGAGCGAGCGCTACGAATTGTTTATTGCCACGGCCGCGATGGAATTTCCTAATTCCTTTCTCGACAAATACCAGTGGCTGCAAAAGCACTTCGATTTTATTCCGTGGCCCAACTACGTGTTCTGCGGCGATAAAAGCATCCTCAACGCCGACTACCTCATCGACGACAACGCCTATAATTTCGAGCATTTCCGCGGCGAAGGCTTGCTGTTCGATGCTCCGCACAATGCTCTCGAAACCCGCTACCGCCGCGTGCGCGGCTGGCAGGAGGTAGCCGACATTTTGCTGTAGAGCGGAATAGACTTCCTACCAAAATAAAAACTGTCATGCTGAGCTTGCGAAGCATCTTATCACGCTAAGAACAACCATTCTAGCGTGGTAAGATGCTTCGCAAGCTCAGCATGACAGTTTTTATTTTGGTAGGAAGAAAAGATGCAACTAGCTGGCTTGCAGCGCCAGCTGCATGGCGCGCTCGTAGCAAGCTTCGTAAAGCGGCACGATGTTGCCCACGGCAAACTCTTCGGCGCGGGCGCGAGCGGCGGCTTTAAAGCGCGGTAAGTTCTCGTCGTCGAGCACGTAGAGGGCGTTGCGCACCATGTCGTCTACGTCGCCGATGTTGCTGAGCATGCCGGTTACGCCGTGCACGTTCAGCTCCGGGATGCCGCCGGCGTTGGTGCTCACCACGGGCACTTCGCAGGCCATGGCCTCAAGGGCGGCCAGGCCGAAGCTCTCGTTTTCGCTGGGCATCAAGAACAAGTCGCTGACGCTTAGTACCTCTTCCACGGCTTCAAGCTTACCTAGGAAGCGTACGTCGCGCTGGCAGTCGAGCTCGCGGGCTAGCTTCTCCATGCGGGTGCGGTCGGGGCCGTCGCCCACCAGCAAGAGCTTGGCCGGGATAGCTTGGCGCACGCCGGCGAAAATGCGCAGCACGTCTTCGACCCGCTTCACGGTGCGGAAATTGCTGGTGTGTAGCAATATTTTCTCGCCATCGGGGGCGATGGCGGTGCGGAAGTGGCTCTTTTCCTGCTTCTTGAAGCGGTGCAGGTCGATGAAGTTGGGGATGACCTCAATCTTGTGCTCGACCGGGAAGTACTCGTAAGTCTCGCGCCGCAAATCAGCCGATACCGACGTGACGCCGTCGCTCTGGTTGATGCTGAACGTGACTACCGGCTCGTAGCTGGCATCCTTGCCCACCAGCGTGATATCGGTGCCGTGCAGTGTAGTAACCACGGGCGCTGTAATTCCGCGCGAGCGCAGAATCTGCTTGGCGAGGTAGGCTGCCGAGGCGTGCGGAATGGCGTAGTGCACGTGCAGTACGTCGAGCTTTTCGTTTTGCACGATATCTACCATCTTGCTGGCCAGCGCCGACTCATAGGGCGGAAACTGGAAAAGCGGGTACGTAGGCACGTACACCTCGTGGTAAAAGACGTTTTCGTTGAAGAAATCGAGCCGCACCGGCTGGCTGTACGTGATGAAATGGACGCGATGGCCACGCTGGGCCAGGGCTTTGCCCAACTCGGTAGCTACCACGCCGGAGCCGCCAAAGGTGGGATAACAGACAATGCCGATGTTCATGGAAAAGGAAAGGTAGGCGAGAGGCTAACCAGATAGCGCGGCGGAGGTTTAGCGGCGTAAGGGTGGAGCATGAACGCAAGAAGTTGCGTAGGGTCTGGAAAAATCCAGCCGCGCCTTCTTTTAGTGTAAGCTGCGGGGTTGGTATATAATGAAGCCAGCGCTGCTTAACATTGTAGAAATCCCCCTCTAAAGCCTCATATGAAGTATACGCTATCCTTATTGGCGGCGCTAAGCCTATCCCTAGGTGCCCGGGCCCAGGCCCAGCGCAAGCCCGCGCCTGCCAAAGCCACCGCTGCCACCACCGACGCCCGCGCCGCCATTCGCGAAGCCGATATCAAGCGTGACCTCTACGCGCTGGCCGCCGACCACTACCGCGGCCGCGAGGCGGGCACGCTCGACGAGCTGCGCGCCTCGGCCTGGCTGGCCGAGCAGGCCCGCGCCATCGGCGCACAGCCAGCCGGCGATGATGGCACGTACTTCCAGTTCTTTGAGATTCAGCGCCTACGCCTTACCAAGAGCAGCCAGCTCAGCATAGGTAGCCATCGGTTGGCGCTCAACCACGACGCCATTTTGTTTGCCCCCATCAGCGCCACCGTAAACGCGCCGATGGTGTGGGTGGGCACCGGCACCGCCGCCGACCTGGCCAAAGTAGACGTGAAGGGCAAGGTCGTAGCCCTACAGTTTTCGGGTAGCGTGACGCCGGGCCTCAGCTTCCGGCGCTTCTTGGTGGCTACGCTGCGCGACCGCACGGCCGAGCTAGCCAAGGCCGGCGCGGTGGCCGTGGTGTTTGTAGGCGATGCCCGCGCCCAGGCCGTGTACGAGCACTGGGGCCATACCTACGAGCGCGGCCGCTACGACCTGCCCGGCGGCCCCAACGTGCAGGTAACCGCCCCCGTGCCCACCATCTGGCTGCCCGCCAGTGCCCTAGGGTGGGCGCAGCAGTCCGGCCAGCAGTTTGCGGCCACACTCCAGCTCGAAAGCTTCAAGTACCCCTCGGTGAACGTGCTGGCCAAAATACCGGGCACCGATGCGCAGTTGAAGTCGCAGTACGTGCTCTTTGGCACGCACCAGGACCACGACGGCGTGCGCGAGGCCGTGGCCGGCGACTCTATCTACAACGGTGCCGACGACAACGCCACCGGTTGCTCGGCGGTGCTAGCCATCATGCGGGCCTTCAAGCAGAAGCCGGGGCGACGCTCGGCGCTATTCGCGTTCCAGGGTGCCGAGGAGCGCGGGCTCCTAGGGTCGCGCTACTACTCAGCGCACCCGATAGTAGGCGAAAAGAACATCGTGGCGGTGTTGAATGCCGAAATGATGGGCCGCAACGCCCCCGATAGCGCCTCGCTGCTCGGCCGCCAGCGCCCCCACCGCAACTCGCTCGACCTCGTGACCACCGCCCTGGCCGCCAACCAGCGTGGGCCGCAGTTCAAGCTCGATACCCTCTGGGACCGCGCCGACCATCCGGAGGGCTGGTTCTTCCGGTCTGATAACCTGCCCTATGCGCGCCTAGGTATCCCGGCGCTCAGCTACACCACCGTACTGCACCCCGACTACCACACGCCCCGCGATGAGCGCGAGCGTATCAATTACCCCAAGCTCACCAAAATGACGCTCTGGATGTACCTCACCGGCTGGGCCGTAGCCAACCGCACCGAGCAGCCGGCCCGCGACAAGGACTTCAAGCTGGAGCGCTAGTCTGCGCGTCATTTTAGATTGCCATTTACTCTCCTCTATGCCGTTTTCTTCTTTTTACTACCGGTCCGCGTTTCTCGCTACCCTAGGGCTGGCCCTAACTGCTATGTCTCTAACCAGCACGGCGCAAACGCCCGCGGCGGGCGCCGCGTCGGTCACGCTGCATACCAATCAGGCCCCGCTGCTCGCGCCCTGGGGCGGCCCGCACGGCGGCGTGCCATCCTTCGACAAAATAAAGGTGGCTGATTTTAAGCCCGGGCTGGAGGCCGCGATGGCCGAAAACTTGGCTGAAATCGCAGCCATCGCCAATAATCCCAAGCCGGCCACTTTCGACAATACCATCGTGGCGCTGGAGCGCAGCGGTGGCACCCTAGACCGAGTGCAGGCCGAGTACGGCGTCTGGAAAACGACCTTGAATGATAAGGCCTTTGGCGCGGTAGAAACCGAGATGGCGCCCAAAATGGCGGCTTTCAGCGACCAGATTTCGCAGAACGCGGCGCTGTTCAAGCGTATCGAAGCGGTGTATAAAGACCCCGCCACCAAGAAGCTCACGCCCGAGCAGCAGCGCCTGGTGGAGGTGCGTTACAAGGCGTTTGTGCGGGCAGGCGCCAAGCTCGACGCGCCGGCCAAGACGCGGCTCTCGCAAATAAACCAGCAGTTGGCGGGCCTCTTTACCAAGTTTTCGCAGAACGTGCTAGCCGACGAGGCCGACTCGGTACTGGTGCTGAAAACCGAGAAGGACCTAGGGGGCCTGCCGGCCTCGCTGCGCGAAGCGGCCAAAACCACGGCCACCACGCGCCAAGTGGCCGCAGCGGGCGTTATTACCAACACCCGCTCTAGCATCGACCCGTTTTTGACGTACTCCGACCAGCGGGCGCTGCGCGAAAAGGCCTGGCGCATGTTCACAAATCGGGGCGATAATGGCGGCGCGCACGACAATAACGCCCTCATTACCCAAATTTTGCAGCTGCGTGCCGAGCGGGCCAAGCTGCTGGGCTACAAGACCCACGCCCATCTGCGCCTCGACAACACGATGGCCAAAACGCCCGAGGCCGCCATGCAGCTGATGCTGGATATGTGGAAGCCCGCCGTGGCCCGCGTGCACGAGGAAGTGGCCGACATGCTGGCGCTCGCCAAGAAAGAAGGCGCCCCGGCCGACTTCAAAATCGAGCCCTGGGACTACCGCTACTACGCCGAGAAGGTGCGTAAGGCGCGCTACGACCTCGACCAAAACGAAGTGAAGCAGTACTTGCAGCTCGATAAGATGCGCGAGGGTATGTTTTGGGTGGCCGGCGAGCTGTTCAACTTTGCCTTTGTGCCCGCGCCCGACGTGCCCGTGTACCACCCCGACGTGAAGGTGTGGCAGGTAAACGACCGCACCACCGGCAAGCAGGTGGGTCTCTGGTACTTTGACCCCTACGCCCGGCCCGGCAAAAACTCGGGCGCCTGGATGAACGCCTACCGCAAGCAGGAGCGCCTCGACGGCAAGCCCGTGACCACCATCGTGTCGAACAACTCGAACTTCGTGAAGGGCAAGGATGGCGAGCCGGTGCTCATTTCCTGGACCGATGCCACCACGCTGTTTCACGAGTTTGGGCACGCCCTGCACGGGCTGTCGAGCAACGTGACCTACCCCACGCTCTCAGGCACGAGCGTGGTGCGCGACTACGTGGAGTTTCCGTCGCAGCTGCTCGAAAACTGGCTGCCCACGCCCGAGGTGCTCAACCGTTTTGCCCTGCACTACCAGACTGGCAAGCCGATTCCGCAGGTTTTGGTAGACCGCATCAACAAGGCCAGCACCTTCAACGAAGGCTTTGCTACGACCGAGTTTTTGGCCAGCGCCCTCGTCGATATGAAGCTGCACCTGGCCGGCGACCAGAAAATCGACCCCGACAAATTTGAGCGCGAGACGCTGGCCGAGCTGGGTATGCCGCACGAGTTGGTGATGCGCCATCGCACGCCGCAGTTTAGCCACGTGTTTTCGAGCGATGGCTACTCGGCGGGTTACTACTCCTACCTGTGGTCGGTGGTGCTGGCGGCCGATGGCTTCAGCGCCTTCACCGAGGCCGGCGGGCCCTACGACAAGGCCGTGGCCGCCCGCCTGCGCCAGCACGTGTACACCGTCGGCAATACCGTGGACCCGGCCGTGGGCTACCGCGCCTTCCGCGGGCGCGACCCCAAGGTGGATGCCCTGATGAAGCAGCGCGGCTTTCCGCTGAGCGGTGCAGCTGCGGCGCCCGCTAAGCCTGCTGGTGCCAAGGCTGCCCCGAAGCGCAAATAGCCCTAGGTGTCCATTTTTATTGATAGAAAGCCCCAGCGATGGGGCTTTCTTTTTGTCAGTTAACTCCTATCTGGAAAATATAATCGTGCTATCCTGACGTGGGGGCAGGGGGCGAGACGCACCGGCCCCTACCGTCCTGTTTTTAGTCGATATTGTGCAGAATTTTTCAATCTTCACTTTACTGCTGATGAAAACAGTACTACTGCCCAACGTGGCGGCAGGCTTTCTCCCTAGGAAAAAACTTCGCCCCCTGCTCGCCGCCCTCGGGCTGCTACTCGCCGGCCCCGCGCTGGCCCAAACCGCCCCGCCCGTTACGGCACACCTCGACGTAGCGGGCGTGGATGCCGTGGTGGCTCGCACCCTCAAAGAATTTAACGTGCCCGGCATCTCGGTGGCGGTGGTGAAAGATGGACAAGTGGTAATGGCCAAAGGCTACGGCGTGCGCTCGCTGAAAAGCAAGGAGCCGATGGACGCTAATACACTGGTCGGCATTGCCTCTAACACCAAAGCCTTCACCGCTGCCGCCCTAGGGCTGCTAGTGGACGAGGGCAAGCTGAAGTGGGACGACAAGGTGACCGACTACATCCCCGAGTTCCGTATGTACGACCCCTACGTGACGGCCGAGTTCACGGTGCGCGACCTGCTGACGCACCGCAGCGGCATGGGCCTGGGCGCGGGCGATTTGATGTTCTTCCCCGATTCCAGCAACTTCACGGTGAAGGACGTGATTCACAACCTGCGCTATTTCAAGCCGGTGTCGTCGTTTCGCAGCAAGTACGACTACGACAATAACCTCTACATCGTGGCCGGCGAGGTAGTGACGCGCATCGCGGGCCAGCCCTGGGCCGATTTTGTAGAAAGTCGCCTGCTGAAGCCCCTGGGCATGACGCGTACTGCTACCGATTTTACGCGCCTGCCCGACCCCACCAACGTCATCGACGCCCACGGCCCGGTTGAGGGCAAAGTGCAGGTTATTCAGCGCGACCGCAGTACGTTTGCCGCACCCTGCGGCGGCATGTACAGCAGTGTCAACGACCTGAGCAAGTGGCTACTGATGCTAATGGGTGGCCCTGGCGCCCCGGCGCCGCTGCTCAAACCCAAAACGCAGTGGGAGCTATGGTCGCCGCAAACCATCCTGCCAATAGGAGGGCCAGTGCCAGAAAAGTATAAGCCTTACAGCTACAATACCCACTTTTCGGCTTACGGACTGGGCTGGTTTCTGCGCGATGTGCGGGGCTACAAAGAAGTAGCCCACACCGGCGGCGAGATTGGAATGGTAACCGAAGTAAAGATGATTCCGGAGCTGCACCTGGGCATTATTGTACTCACCAACCAGGAAAGCGGGGCGGCCTTCACGGCCATTTCAACCACCATCGAGGACCACTACTTCGGTATGAAGGGCCTGGACCGCGTGAAGTTGATGGCCGACGCTATAAAAGAATACCAGTCCGACGATGCCAAGGAGCTGGCCGCCGTGTGGCAGCAAGTAGCCACCGCCCAAAAAGCCGCGTCCAAAAAGTCCGACTACAAAGCCTACGTGGGCCGCTACCACGACGCCTGGCTCGGCGACGTGAACGTGTACCAGCAGGGCCAGCAGCTATGGCTGCGCGCCGTGCGGGCGCCCCGGCTGGTGGGCCAGGTGTTGCCCTACCGCGGCAGCACCTTTGCGGTGCGCTGGAAAGCCCGCAGCTTCAACGCCGATGCGTTCGCCACCTTCGCCCTCGATGACCAGGGACGGGCCACGGGCTTCAAGATGAAGCCGATTTCGCCCGCCACTGATTTCAGCTACGACTTTCAGGATTTGGATTTGCAGCGGGTGGAGTAGGGGCGCGTGGTAGCTGTAAGCCGATAGTTATTTGTAAGAAAGCCCTGGCAGCGGGGCTTTCTCTTTGTCCTATGTGACTTTCTTGGTCAGCCAAAAGCACTTGTCCTTGCGAGCGCAACGAAGCAATCGCATCAAGACGAGCCCTTCGGGTGCGATTGTTTCGCTGCGCTCACAAGGACAGGCAGTGTAGTGTAATTAATGACAGGCCCTAGGCCGGTGCAACCGTTGGGCAAAGCGCGCTACCTTTCGACTTTGAATAATACCAACATTTAGCCTGCTCCCCACCAAGCTTATGCCCCAATCTGTACCGGGCCTCGTGGTTGCCGCCACACTTTTCGTTTCTACCGCGGCTGTGGCCCAGCAGCGGCCCGTCCTCACCGACCAGGACTACGCCCGCGCCGAGCGGTTTATGATTTACCACACTCAGCCGCTGGTAGATGGCACGCCCGGCCAGCCGCACTGGCTGGCAAATGACCAATTCTGGTATCGCGTGCCCACGGCCAAGGGCAGCGAATACGTGCTGGTAGACCCGGCCCGCAAGACCCGCACCGCCGCCTTCGACCACGCCAAGCTGGCCGCCGCGCTCTCCACGGCTACCGGCAAAACCTACGAGGCCAACCGTTTGCCGTATCTGGACCTCACATTTTCGCCCGATGGCAAGTCAGTAGCCTTTGCGGCCGCTGGCAAGAGCTGGCAATACGACCTAGGTAGCGGGAAGCTAAGCCCCGACGCTACACCGGCCGCCCAACCTAACTCTAACGCCCGCAACGAAGTCGAGTCGCCCAACGGCCAGCTCGCCGCCTATATTAAGGACTACAACCTGTGGGTGCGCGACACGAAAACTGGCCAGAGCACCCAACTCACCACCGACGGCGTGAAGGACTACGGCTACGCCACCGATAACGCTGGCTGGACCCATAGCGACGCGCCGGTGCTACGCTGGTCGCCCGACTCGCGCAAAATTGCCACCTTCCGACAAGACCAGCGCAAGGTAGGCGACATGTACCTCGTGACCACCAACGTTGGCCACCCCAAGCTCGAAGCCTGGAAATACCCACTGCCAGGCGACAAAGACATCGCCATGATAGAGCGGGTAATCGTGGAAGTGAACAGCCCGAAAGTGGTGCGCCTGCAAGTGGCACCCGACCCGCACCGCGGCTCGCTCTCGGACGATATTTCGAGCAGCGGCACCTTCGACGACGTGGATTGGAGCCCCGACGCTAGCCAGCTAGCCTTCGTTTCGACCTCGCGCGACCACAAGCAGGAGAAGCTGCGTGTGGCCGACGCCGCCACCGGCGCGGTGCGTGAGGTGTTCGAAGAAACCGTATCCACGCAGTACGAATCGGGTCAGCGCGCCATCAACTGGCGCTATCTGCCCAAGGCCAAAGAAGTTATTTGGTACTCGGAGCGCGACAACTGGGGCCACCTCTACCTCTACGACGCCGGCAGCGGCAAGGTGAAGCGCCAGATTACGAAGGGCAATTTCGTGGTGACGCAGCTGCTGCAAGTAGACGAGGTCAAGCGCCAGCTCTACTTCCTGGCCGATGGCCGCGAGCCCGGCAACCCCTACTTCGCGCACCTCTACCGCATCGGGCTCGATGGCAAGGGGCTAACCCTGCTCACGCCCGAAGCCGGCAACCACCAAGTGGCGCTAGCGCCCTCAGGCCGCTACTTCGTGGACACCTACTCGCAGCCCGACAAACCGGGCGCCACGGTACTGCGCGGAGCCGATGGCAAGCTGATTTCGACCCTAGAGAAAACCGATATTTCGCGCCTCACCGCCACCGGCTGGAAGGCGCCCACGCCCATCACGGTGAAAGCCCAGGATGGCAAAGACGACCTCTACGGCCTCATGTTCACGCCCACGGTGCTGGACCCGGCCAAGAAGTACCCCATTATCAACTACATCTACCCCGGTCCGCAGGGTGGGGGTGTGGGCAACTGGTCGTTTTCGGCCGCCCGCAACGACAACCAAGCACTGGCTGAGCTGGGCTTCGTGGTGGTCGTGATTGAGGGTAGCTGCAACCCGCTGCGCAGCAAGAGCTACCATGATGCCTGCTACGGCAACATGGCCGAAAACACCCTAGGTGACCAAGTGAGCGGCATGCGGCAGCTTGCGAAGAAATACCCTTACATCGACCTGGAGCGGGCTGGTATTTGGGGCCACTCGGGCGGCGGCTACGCCACGGCGGCGGCCATGTTCCGCTACCCCGATTTCTTTAAAGTCGGCATCTCGGAATCGGGTAACCACGAAAACCGCAACTACGAAGACGACTGGGCCGAGCGCTACATTGGCCTGCTCAAAAATAACCCCGACGGCACCACTAATTACGACAACCAGGCCAACGCCACCTTTGCCAAGAATCTCAAAGGCAAGCTGATGCTGGCTCACGGCCTCATGGACGACAATGTGCCGCCCTACAACACCTGGCTGGTAGTAGAGGCCCTCACCAAAGCCAACAAGAGCTACGACCTGGTAGTATTCCCCAATGCCCACCACGGTTTCGCTCAGTACTCACCCTATATGATGCGCCGCCGCTGGGACTATTTCGTGCAACATCTGGCCGGCGCCCAGCCGCCTCACGACTACCAGATGCAGCCCACGCCCGACCCACGCAACGCAGTGCAGTAGATTCTATCTGTCATTGCGAGCGCAGCGAAGCAATCGCACCAGAGCGGTACCTAGGAGGTGCGGTTCAACAGGTGCGATTGCTTCGCTACGCTCGCAATGACAAACGTCTTTTTAGTATCCTGGCACACCATGCTCCACTGGATTAAAGCCCTGCTCGCCCTCGCCGCCACTGTAGCGCTGACCTGGGCGCTGAATACCAAGCACGGCAACCTGCCGCCCTTCGGTAAGCTGCTGAGCCCATTCCGGGGCTTTTGGCAAAACGGTGAAGCGGCCGATGCATTCGCCGCGCCCCAAACGCTACAGCTGCCAGGCCTGCAAGCGCCCGTGCAGGTGCGCTACGACGACAAGCGGGTGCCGCACGTATTCGCCCAAGACGACCACGACCTGTACTACGCTCAGGGCTACCTCACGGCGCAGGACCGGCTGTGGCAGATGGACTTTATCACGCACGTAGCCGCCGGCCGGTTGGCCGAAATAGTAGGGCCGGGCCGCCTCGAAACCGACCGGTTTTTCCGGCGCATGGGCCTAGCTTATGGGGCGCGCAAGTCGCTCGATTCGGCCATGACTGACCCAGTGAGCCGCTTGGTACTGACGTCGTACTCTGATGGGGTGAATGCTTATATCAAGACGCTTACCCCGAAAACAATGCCCTTCGAGTACAAGCTGCTCGACTACGCGCCTGAGCCCTGGGAGCCGTTGAAGTGTGCGTTGATTTTGAAGTACATGGCTTTCGATTTGAGCGGCCGCTCCGACGACCTGCGCATGAGCAATGCGCTGGCCAAATACGGCCCGGCCGTGGTTAAAGACCTGTTTCCCGACTACCCGGTGCAGGAAGACCCCATTGTGCCCGTGGGCACGCCGCTCGACTTTACGCCGCTGCCGGTGCCGGCCACGCCGCCTGGCTTCGCGGCGGCCATGTCAGGCCTGGTGCCGCAGCACGAGCCCGACCCCGAACTGGGTTCCAACAACTTCGCAGTGAGCGGAGCCAAGTCGGCCACCGGCTATCCGCTGCTGGCCAATGACCCGCACTTGCAGCTCAATTTGCCCAGCATCTGGTATCAGGTGCAGCTGGCCGCACCCGGCGTCAACGTGTACGGCGTGAGTATTCCGGGCGTGCCGTTTGCCATTATCGGTTTCAACGAGCAAGTAGCTTGGGGCGTCACCAATGTGGCCGCCGACGTGGTGGACTGGTACCAACTGAAGTTCAAGGATAATACCCGGCGCGAGTACTGGCATGATGGCCGCTGGAAACCAGTGCGCCGGGTGGTGGAGCGCATCAAGGTGCGCGGCCAGCCCGACCGCCTCGATACGGTGCTCTACACCCACCATGGTCCCATCGTGTACGACAAGCCAGAAAAGCCCTTTTTACCAGGCCAGGTGCCCGTGGCTCATGCCATGCGCTGGACTGCGCACGATGCGGCCAACGAGTTTCAGACCTTCTACCGCCTCAACCGCGCCCGCAATTATCAGGACTACACAACGGCGCTCAGTACTTACGGCACACCCGCTCAGAACTTTATTTTCGCCAGTGCCGACAAGGACATCGCCATCTGGCCCAACGGTCGCTTCCCGCTGAAGTGGCGCGACCAGGGCAAGTTTATCCTCGACGGCACCGACCCGGCCTACGACTGGCAGGGCTGGATTCCGGCTGCCCAAAACCCGCACGTAAAGAATCCGCCGCGTCAGTTTGTGTCGTCGGCCAACCAGTTTTCAACCGGCCCCGACTACCCGTACTACCTGAACTGGAACTACGGCGATGGCACCTACGACCGCTCGCACCGCATCAATACGCGGCTGGCGCGCATGACGCAGGCCACGCCCGACAGCCTGCGGGTGCTCCAAAATGACAACCTCAACCTCACGGCTCAGTTGCTGATGCCACGCTTGTTGGAGCTGGCCGCTGGCCCCACCAACGGCGACACGCTAGTAGCTGCCGCCTCGCCCGAGGCCCAGGTGCTAGCCGAAATGCGCCGGTGGAACTACCAGTACAATGCCGATGCGCTAGCGCCCAGCGTGTACGACCTTTGGTACAATGACTTAGTAAGGCGTATTTGGGGCGATGACTTCGGGGCGAAAGCCACGGGCCTGGAAATGCGTTACCCCGCCCGCGACCGCACCAAACAGTTGTTACTGCACGAGGAAAACAGCCCTTGGATAGACGACCGCCGCACCCCGCAGCGCGAAACCCTGCCGCAGTTGGTGCGCCGCAGCCTGCGCTTCGCTACCGACTCGCTCACCCGCAAATACGGCACCCTAGGTCCTAAATGGGCATGGAAAAACCAGAAAAGCACCGACATCCTGCATATTCTCCAGCTACCTGGCTTCGGCCATATGGACCTGGACTGCGGCGGCGGTGCGGGCATCGTAAATGCTACTTCCGAGCGCAACGGTCCCTCATGGCGCATGGTGGTGGCCCTAGGGCCACAGGTACGTGCCTACGGCGTTTTTCCGGGCGGCCAAAGCGGCAACCCTGGCTCGGCGGCCTACGACGACATGCTCGAAACCTGGCGCGTGGGCCAGCTCAACGAGCTGGTATTTCTGCGTTCGGCCACCGAGGCCAACCCGCGTGTACGGGGTAGCTGGACGTTGGCGAAGTAGACTGGCTTACTCAGTTGCAAACACTGAAAACTGTCTGTCATGCTAAGCTTGCGAAGCATCTCAATCGCTGCGTTGTTGGCGCAATCAAAAAGCGTTGGTCATGCAGCGCGCAGCGGAGCATCTCGCTCGCTTCGTTGCTAGCGTCAGAGATTACTGCGCCACGCGAGATGCTCCGCTGCGCGCTGCATGACCTACCTCGATGAAAATACACCTAATATCATGAAGCTTTTTATCTCGATTCTGCTACTGGCTTTCCTCACGCAGCTTTTCCTGCCCTGGTGGGTTATTGCGCCGCTGTGCTTTGCCCTGGCAGCCGCACTGGGTAGCACAGGCGGCCGGGCATTCGGGGCGGGCTTTGCGGGTATCGGGCTGGGCTGGCTGCTAATGGCGGCTTGGCTCAATTTTAACAGCGCCAGCATCCTGAGCCACCGAGTGGCGCAGCTGCTGCCGCTGGGTGGCCAAGGTTGGGTGCTAGTGCTGCTCACGGCTGTGCTTGGTGGGCTGGTGGGCGGTGTGGCGGCACTGGCGGGCTGCTGGGTGCGGCAGGCGGCCGGGGTGGGGCGCGGGCGCGCGGCCTAACTTTGTGCCGGGCTTCTTGGCCTCGCTAAAGCAGCCGTTGAGTGACCTAGGGGCGCAATGCATTGCCGTCCGTAAGCGTATGCTGGTGCCAGGCGCGAGGCATGGGGTTTCTATTGCCTTTTGCGCTTCGTTATATTCTCTTTTGACCCGTTGTTGAAAAAGCTTCCTTTTCTTGGCTCCGTGCTGGCCCTAGGGCTGGCCTACACCACTAGCCTGGCCCAAGCGCCGCTGCCCATGCCGCGCAACCTGCGCGCCACTTACGACCGGGGCACGCGCTCGCCCACCGGCCAGCCGGGCCCCAAGTACTGGCAAAACACGGCCGACTATACCATTAAGGTCAACTTCGACCCCGGCACGCGGTTGGTAGCGGGCACTGTCAATATTGCCTACCAAAACAATAGTCCCGATTCGCTACGCCAGCTATGGTTTAAGCTTTACCCCAATATCTACCAGAAGGGTGCCCCGCGCTCGGGCAAGTTTGCACCCGAAGACCTGAGCGATGGCGTTAAAATCGCGCAGCTTAGCATTAATGACCAAGCGCTGGATGTGAGCCAGTTGGCCATCGATAATACCAACATGAAGGTAGCATTGCCGCGCGCCCTAGGTACCCGGCAGGCGGCTCAAGTATCCATTACGTATTCGTACACGCTCAACAAGGGCTCGCACCAGCGCACGGGTGAGGTCGAGCCGGGGGCGGCGTTTGTGGCGTACTTCTTCCCGCGCATTGCGGTGTATGATGACATCGATGGTTGGAACCGCATTCCGTACACCGGCGGGCCGGAGATGTATAATGACTTCTGCCACTTCGCGGTCGATATCACGGTGCCGCGCAACTTCCTGGTTTGGGCCACCGGTGACCTGACTAATGCCGACCAGGTGCTCACCAAAAAGTACCTAACCCGCCTGCGCACCGCCGAGAAGAAGGATGGCTTTACGACTATCATCGACAGCACCGAGGCGCGGCGACATGATGCCACGGCGCCCAACGCGCAAAACACGTGGCACTTCGACGCCCGCGACGTGACGGACTTCGTCTTTGCTACCGCCGACCACTACGTGTGGGACGCCAGCAGCCTCGTGGTAGACCCCGCCACCAAGCGCCGCACCCGCGTCGATGCCGTGTACAATGCCAAGCACGAAGACTTTCGGGAAGTAGCCAAGTTTGGGCGCCGCACAGTGGAGGCCATGAGCTACACCTTCCCCAAGTGGCCGTTTCCCTACTCGCACGAAACGGTGTTCGACGGCCTCGACCAGATGGAGTACCCCATGATGGTGAACGACAACCCCACTAGCACCCGCGAGGACGCCATCACGCTCACCGACCATGAGATTTTTCACACGATGTTCCCGTTTTACATGGGCATCAACGAAACCAAGTACGGCTGGATGGACGAAGGCTGGGCCACCATCGGCGAGTGGCTGATTTCACCCCTCATCGACCCCAAGCTAGTTGATGACTACGGCATGGTGCCCTACGCCCGCGCCGCCGCTACGGAGGACGACCTGCCCATCGTGACCCTGACCACGCAGCAAACTGGCACGCCGTTCTTCCTCAACTCGTATCCCAAGCCCGGCCTAGGGTACTTGTACGTCAAAGATTTGCTCGGCGACGAGCTGTTTACCAAGGCACTGCATACCTACATCCGCACCTGGCACGGCAAGCACCCGATGCCCTACGACTTCTTCTACTCGATGAATGCCGGAGCAGGTCAAAATCTCGATTGGTTTTGGCAGCGTTGGTTTTTCGACGGCGGCTACCCCGACCTAGGTATCACGAGTGTGACCTCGGCCACCGGCAGCACTGCTGGCGAAATAGTGGTCACGGCCAAGGGCAGCAAGCCTGTGCCGGTAGACCTCACCGTGACTTTTGCCGACGGTAGCACTGAGAAGCTGCACCGTACCATCGCGGTGTGGCAGAGCGGCGCTACTAGCGTAAAAGTCCCCGTGGCTGGTCGCAAAGCTATCAGCAAAGTGGCCCTAGGTAGCCTCTACGTGCCCGATAGCTACCCTGCCGATAATGCGTGGGCGGCTTCGCAGTAAGCCTACATTATCGCTGCTATGCTACAGCCGTTGTTCGAGTTTCGCTCTACCACCCGGCCCTGGCACTTCCCAATATTGGCCGGGTTGAGCGTGGGCCTGCCGCTGCTGGCGGGCCACTGGGCCGGTAACCTGGCCGGTGGCAAACTGGCCTCGCTGGCTGGCCTGGTCATCTTGTACACCAACTATGAGGCTGGGCTGCTGCCCCGCATGTTGACCCTGATGACCTGCTCATTTGGCATTTTGGTGTCGTTTGCGGTTGGGTTGCTGTGCGGGGGGCATCCATTGCTGATGGCAGGCGGCCTAGGCGTCTTTGCCGCAGTGCTGCACGTGGTTATCTATTACCTAAAGCTGTACCGCCCGCCGGGTAATTTCTTCTTTATTATGATTGCTTCGGTAGCGGCCTGCTTACCGTATGAACTAGCGAGCCTGCCCGCCCGCGTCGGCTATGTGGCGCTGGGCACCATGCTGGCCTGCGGGCTAGGGCTATTATATAGCCTGCTAGCGCTGCGCAGCCAGGCTCCGGCTTCCGTAGTTGCTGCGCTGCCCAAAGGTCGGGTAGTCAATCTAGTGGAGGCGCTCACGTTTGGTGGCTTCGTGGGGCTGTCGCTGCTGCTAGCTTCCTGGCTGCACCTCGACACGCCCTACTGGGTGCCCGTGTCGTGCATGGCCGTTATGCAGGGTGTAAGCACTGTACATGTGTGGCAGCGCGGCGCGCAGCGAGTACTCGGGACTCTGGTGGGGTTGGGGCTAGCCTGGGCGGTGTTGCAATTGCACCCGTCGTTGCTCAGCATCGGGGTGGCTATTGTGGGGCTGCAAATTGTGGTCGAAGTATTTATCGTGCGCAACTATGCCGTGGCGGTGGTATTCCTCACGGTGCTTACCATCTTCCTGGCCGAGTCGGATGCCGCACTCCTACATGATTCCAACGGCTTGTTGCGTGCGCGGGGCCTCGACATACTGCTCGGCAGTGCCCTAGGTGCCGTAGGCGGCTGGGTGCTCTACCACGAGCGCCTACACGCATTGGCCGCCCGGCAGGCGCGGCGCACCCGCATGTTGCTGGGCCGGCAGCGCAAGCGCACAGCCTCCTAAATGCTAGAAGTGGCGCGTAGGCTGCGCTAATTAGTGCCGTTTTTCGCTGGCGTGGGCACCATGGCTTTGTATACCACTTCCTGAATCCGGGTGCGGATGTTATAAGTCCGCAGCTTGATGTTGCCTGCGTCGGGGTACACGCGATTGGAGAGGAAGACGTAGAGAATCTGGTTGTCGGGGTCGAGCCACACGCAGGTGCCCGTGAAGCCGGTGTGGCCGAAGGTGCTAGCAGGGGCTAGGTGGCTGGTGGGGCCCTCGGGCTTGCTGGGGTCGCCGCGGTCCCAGCCCAAGCCGCGCTTGTTGCCGGCTACCTGTGGGCGCGAAAACTCCGTCACTACTGGTGTCTGGAAGAAGCTGGTGCCACCGTAACGGCCATTTTGCAGGTTCATCTGCATCAGCACCGCTAGGTCGTTGGCAGTGGCGAAGAGACCGGCGTGGCCGCCTACGCCGCCTACCAAGGCAGCGGTTTGGTCGTGCACGGTGCCTTGCAGCTGCTCGCGGCGGTAATAGGTGTCGTTCTCGGTGGGCGCGATGCAGCTCTTTGGGAAGCGCGTGAGCGGGTTATAGGTCATCGTGCCCAGCCCGAGGGGCTTGTAAAACTCTTTGGGCAAGAACTGCGCTAGAGGCTGACCTAGGAGCTTTTCGCTCAACCGCTTCATGATGATGAAGCTCAAATCGGAGTATTCAACCGGATACTTACCTCTCACTTTTGGCAGCAGCTGCGAGCGCAGCGTCCAAGCCCACACCGAGTCGTCGGCCGCCTTGATGGAGTACTCGCCGGGCGCTACCTCGTTCGGAAAATCCTCGTTGCGCTGGCTGGAGTAGTAAGCCGGCTTGAGAGCGCCAGCGCTGACGGTGCGCTCCCAAGTCGGGATGCCCGGTTTGAGGCCAGCTTGGTGCAGCAGCACGTCGCGCACGGTCATCAGGCGCTTGTTGGTGCGCTGCATCTCGGGCAAGTAGGTGGCTACTTTCTCATCGAGGTTCAGCTTGCCATGGTCCTTGAGATACATAATGGCCTGCAGGGTGCCGGCTACTTTCGTCACCGAAGCCAAGTCGTAGAGCGTACTATTCGTCACAGGCTGGCTTTGGTCGTAGGTGCCGTAGCCGTAGCTCTGATCAAAGACTACCGTGCCGTTCTTGGCGATGAGCACCTGGCAGCCAGGCGTGGCTGCCGTCACGATGCTTTCGAGGGCGATGTGGTCAATCTGACTCATTATTTTTGAGTTCAGTCCCTCGCGCTCAGGCGCCGCGTAGCGCAAGCGGTGCAGGTCGGCGGTGGCAACGCCAGTACCCACTTTCATGGCCTCCGATACCGTCACGGGCAGGTGGCCGCGCGCTGGCAGCGCCCCAAATAGCACCTGCGGCACCACTATTTGCGCCGCGTAGTGGTCCTCGTAGCCGCAAACCAGCGTGCGCGCCGACTCCAGGTGCTTGAGGCCGTAGGCGTTGCCCATGGCTACGACTACCGTCTTGCGCTTGGGGTCGGCTTGCAGCTCCTTCAAAAACTTCAGCGCCCCGTCGCCCAGGCCATAGTTGTGGCTGGGCGTGTTGTTCATCTGGTGTAGGCTCACAACCACCACGTTGGCATCACCTAGGCGGGTCCGGATGCGGCTAAAGGTGGAGTCGGGCGCATAGCGGTCGGGCACGGCGTACACCGGGCCGGGCTGGTACTTATTGAAAATGGTGGCGTAGGGGCCCTCCGGCTGCGTGCCGATAGTGATGGCCGCAATGCGCAGGGTATCGAGCCGCTGGAAGGGGAGGAGCTTGTCCTCGTTCTTCACCACCGTCACGGCGTGTTCAAAAATGGTCTGCGCCAGTACTCGGCTTTCGGGCTGGTTCAAGCTATCGCGCAGGTGGGTCAGGTTCAAGGGGCGGTAGCGGTTTAGCCCCGCCCAGTACTTGGCCCGCAAAATCTTTTTGATGCGCGCGTCGAGGTCAGCCTGGTTGAGGTGGCCGCGCTCCACAGCCTCTTTGATGCGGGTGAGGGCAGCCGGCACGTCTTCCGAAAACAGCAGCACGTCGTTGCCAGCAGCCAGGGCCATAGCATCGAGTTCGCCGTCTTTGTAAAGCTTGCTCACGCTGCGCATGTTCAGCGCATCAGTGAAAATCAGGCCTTTAAAGCCCATTTTCTCCTGTAGCAAGCCTGTCACCAGTGCCTTCGACAGGGTTGTTGTCTTGGCATTAGTGGTGTCAAAGAGCGGGATGTAGAGGTGGGCCACCATCACGCCCAGTGCGCCGGCCTCAAACGACTTCTGAAAAGGTACTAGGTCTACTTTCTCCAGCCGTGCTAGGTCGGTATTGATAACTGGCAGTGCCTTGTGTGAGTCGGTATCGGTGTCGCCGTGGCCCGGAAAGTGCTTGGCTACCGCAATTACGCGTTGGTCTTGCAAGCCCTTGACGTACTGCACACTCAGGTCGGCCACCCGGTCCTGGTTTTCGCCAAACGAGCGGTTGCCAATTACCGGGTTGCTGGGGTTGGAGTTGACATCCACCACCGGCGCAAAATTGATGTGCACCCCTAGAGCGCGCAGCTTGCGAGCCAGGTCGCGCCCCATCTGGTACACCAGCTTGTCGTCGTCCATGGCGCCTAGGGTCATCTCCTTGGCAAAGTGCGTGGTCGAGTCGAGGCGCATGTCGAGGCCCCACTCGGCATCGGTGGCAATGAGCAGCGGCACTTTGGCGGCGGCCTGCAGGCGATTGGTAAGCAAGGCCTGGCGCTTAGGGCCGCCCTGCAAAAACATCACCCCACCAATATTCTGGTTGCGCACCAGCCGCTCGATGCGGTCGATGTGGGCCTTTTCGCGGTTAGAATAGGCCGCCACCATGAAAAACTGCCCTAGGCGCTGGTCGGGCGTGAGCGAATTAAACACGCTATCAACCCATTGCTGCTCGGCGGGACCATTGGGCAGCGGGTCGGGCAGGGTAGTGCCCGGAGTAGAGAAACCCAGTAATAACCCGGTGATGCTCAGCAACAAGCCCAGAGAAAGTAGCCGGAAGTTGACGCGCATTAGCCCAGGTTGGGAGTAGTTAGAGGTAGAAAAGGCGGCCTAGCAGACCTACTTTTGCCGGTAGCAGCTAGGCCGGAACCCCCGGCCCGCCGCAGCGGTTCCCTACTGGCCAGGGCCGGTGAGGAAGACAGCAAGCGTGCTGGGTTAACTAGCAGCTGGCTACCCAAATTGGCCGCAAAGGTAGGCACGGATGCCGCTAGCAACCGTGCTAAATCGCCCCGGCGTACTGTATCCGTTAGACCATGCCCGATATTATTCAACTGCTGCCCGAGTACCTCGCCAACCAGATTGCGGCGGGCGAGGTGGTGCAGCGCCCGGCCTCGGTAGTAAAAGAGCTGCTGGAAAACGCCGTCGATGCGGGCGCTACGTCGGTCCAACTCATTGTAAAAGAGGCGGGCAAGCAGCTCGTGCAGATAGTGGACAACGGCTCGGGCATGTCGCCCACCGATGCCCGCATGAGCCTCGAGCGCCACGCCACCAGCAAGATTCGCTCGACTGAAGATTTATTTCGAATTCGTACCCTAGGGTTTCGGGGCGAGGCGCTGGCCAGCATTGCGGCTGTGGCGCAGGTCGAAATCCGCACTAAGCAGCGGGGTCAGGAAACCGGCACGCTGCTGCTCGTGGAGGGCTCGCAGGTGAGCAGCCAAGCCCCCACGGCCTGCCCTGATGGCACCAGCATTGCCGTTAAAAATTTGTTTTTTAACGTGCCTGCCCGCCGCAATTTTTTGAAGAGCAACGCGGTAGAAATGCGCCACATCCTGGACGAGTTTCAGCACGTTGCCTTGGCCAACCCGCAAATTGCCTTTTCACTCTATCAAAACGACCTAGAAGTATTCAACCTGCCTGCTGGCAAGCTCAGCCAGCGCATTGTGGCGCTGCTGGGTAATAACTACAAGGAGCAACTGGCGGGTTGCGAAGAGGTGACGCCCTTTATCACGGTGAAAGGCTACATCGGCAAGCCCGAGTCGGCGAAGAAGAGCCGGGGCGACCAGTTCTTTTTCGTCAACAATCGCTTTATCCGCTCGGCCTACCTCAACCACGCCGTGCTGGCCGCCTACGAGGGCCTGCTGCCCAAAGACACGCATCCATTCTACGTGCTGTTTTTGGAGCTCGACCCCAAGACGATTGACATCAACGTGCACCCCACGAAGACGGAAATTAAGTTTGAGGACGAGAAAACGGTATATGCCGTGGTGCGCGCTGCCGTGCGCCAGGCCCTAGGGCTGCATAGCCTCACGCCCTCACTCGACTTTGAGGGCGATGTAAATTTCGCGCCCATCCGGCCGCTGCGCACCTCGGCGGGCAGCCCAGGCGCGGCGCCAGGTGCCAGCGGCACCGCGTTGCCCAGCCCTACGCGCCACGTCGAGTTCAACCCCGATGCCCTGGCCGCGTCGGTGTCGGCTGCCGCCTCGCGCCAGGCTAGTAAGAGCCGTTCTGCAGATGCCTCCGAGCGCCAGCTGCCTCCTAGGCCTACTGAGCAGGCTAAGCGCGACCTAGAGGCCTTCTACCGCGAGCTGGGTCAGCCCGTGCGCCCCGACAATGAGCCAGCGGCGCCCGCCGCCGCGGCACCTAGTCCCACCGAGCCCGCCCCAGCGCCGCTGCCCGAGCTGCCATTTCTACATCCTACGCCGCCAGCCCCCACACCGGCGCAGGCGCTTACGCAGGCCAGCAGTGGCGCGCACTCACCTAGGGCTACGCAGGTACTCACGCGCTACGTGCTGCTGCCCGTGAAGTCGGGCCTCATGCTCATCGACCAAGAGGCCGCCCGCGAGCGCATTCTCTATGAGCAGTACGCCGCCGGCCAAACTCGCAGCGGCGGGCACTCGCAGGCGCTGCTGTTTCCGCGGCCGCTCACGTTCTCGCCCTCCGATTTTGCCGTGCTCCAAGAGCTCACGCAGCCGCTGCACTTGCTAGGCTTTCGCTTCGCTGAATTTGGGCCGCTCACCATTGCCGTCGAGGCTGTGCCCACTGACTTGCCCGCCCAAGGCGAAAAGGAGCTGCTAGAGAGCCTCATCGAGCAGTTTCGCAGCGGTGCTGCCCCACTCAAAGTTGACCGCCGCGAGGCGCTGGCCCGCGCCTTGGCCCGGCGCGTAGCCCAGGCCACCAGCCAGCCCCGCCTGCCCGATGTCGAGCTTAGCGCGCTGGTCGATAAGCTCTTTGCCTGCCAGGTGCCCAACTACACCCCCGACGGCCGCCCCACCGTGGTACTCCTCGATGGGCAGCAATTAGCCGAGTTTTTTCGTAAGCCCGGCACGTAGCTGGCTTTTATAGCACGTTTCTTTCTCAACCCACTGGCTACTAGCGCGGTGTTTTACCTATGTTCAATCTCACGCCTACCGTGCGCAACCTGCTGTTCCTGAACATCGGGTGTTTCCTTGTCCAGCAGAATGTTCCAGCCTTACACCTTACGCAGCTGGGCAGCTTATACCCCTTCGGCTCGCCTTACCTCCAGCCGTGGCAGTTCCTGACTTATATGTTTCTGCACGGCAGCTGGGGGCATATTATATCCAATATGTTCGGCCTTATTTCGTTTGGCCCCATGCTGGAGCAGCGGTGGGGGGGCTCGCGTTTCCTGACGTTTTGGCTCATTTGCGGCCTAGGTGCTGGCGGCCTTTACCAAGGCGTGCGCTACTACGAAAACGCTAAAATGGAACAGGCTGCGGCCGAGTTTCACCGCCAGCCTACGGGTGGCGATTTTGCTGACTTCTTTCGCAATAATTTCCCGGAAGCGCACGGCTACGAGGCGCTGGCCCGCGGCTTGCAGCAAAATCCGCAAAATGCTGATTATATCGACGCTGCTAATAAAGCCGTTGATGGCGTAGTAGAGGAAGTGAAAAATTCGCCTTACGCTGGCATGCTGGGAGCATCAGGAGCATTGTTTGGTATCCTTTTCGCCTTTGCTTATCTGTTTCCGAACACCGAGTTATTCTTATTATTCTTCCCCTTTCCCATCAAGGCTAAATATTTTGTTTTCTTTTACGCCGTGTATGAGTTGTATAAAGGCGTACACCGCACGCCCGGCGACAACGTAGCGCACTATGCCCACCTAGGCGGCCTGCTCATCGGGTTTATTGTCCTTAAATTCTGGGAGCGGGGACGCCAGCAATTCTATTAAATCATCACGTTCATGAGCTTAACTCAGGATATCCGCGACGCCTTCTCGCGCCGCGATAATGCGCTCAACCAGCTCATTATCATTAATGCGCTGGTGTTCGCGGTGCTCATTATTCTGCGAGCAATTTTCTTTATTGCCCAGTCGAGTAGCTACCAGCTTGTTATGCGCCAGCTGGCCTTGCCCTCTGACTTCTACTCGCTACTGCGCCATCCCTGGACGCTGCTAACCTACGCCTTTGTGCACGAGGGTTTTCTGCATATCCTATTCAATATGCTGAACCTCTACTGGTTTGGACAGCTCATTCGCGAGTACCTAGGCGACCGCCGCCTCGTGAGCCTCTATATTCTGGGGGCGCTAGTGGGAGCGGCCTTCTTTTTACTGGCCTACAATTTTATTCCGGCGTTGCAGCCCTTTGTAGGGCAGCCCGTTATCGGGGCATCGGCTTCCGTCACGGCTGTTATTGTAGCAGCTGCTACGCTACTGCCTGACTTCACCTTTATGCTTTTCATTATTGGTGCGGTCAAAATTAAGTGGATAGCCGTGGCCGTCGTGCTCATCTCGATAGCGGGTATCAACGGGGGCAATCCTGGTGGCGAAATCACCCACCTAGGGGGCGCACTTTTGGGATTTGTATTCATCAAACAGCTTAAGGCTGGGCGCGACATGGGTACCCCCGTTACAGCGGTCGGCAACTGGTTTAGTCGCTTGTTCAGCCAAGGCCCGAGCATGCGCGTGACGCACCGCCAACCGGTAACTACCGGCGCCCGCTCGGCTAGCAGCAGCTCTAAGAGCAGTGCCTCGGCCGTAGCTGGTCAAGATGAGATTGACTTGATTCTGGATAAGATTTCTCACTCTGGCTACGAAAGTCTGTCGAAAGACGAAAAGCAAAAGCTCTTTCGTGCCAGCCAGCAGTAATAAGTAGCATACTTACTAAAAAGGCCAGCTATGCGTAATAGCTGGCCTTTTTATTTCTGCCTAGGTCAAGTGGAGGTTGCCAATGTAACTCTAGCGAGAGAGCTTGATATTGTCGTGGGGCACTAGCAAACGGAGTACGGCAGGCATGGCGCCAGGCACGAGGCTAGCGGTTACCTCATCGTAGCCAGCGTAGCTGACCACTACAGCTACCGGGTCTGTAGTAGCGGGTACTACCAAGTGGAAGAACCCATCGGCATCGGTAACGGCGCGTAGGCTTTTGTTGCTTCTTACTTCCACTATCGCGCCCGGTAGCACACCCGTAGTGGTCTCCACTCGTCCAACCAACACAATGGTTTTTGCCCAGGCCGTAATGGCCGGGGTGGAGGCGGGAGCTATCGCTAAGAGAGGCAGAGACTGCTTGCTTGGCTGAGCCTGAACTTGGGTAGCGACCAAGACAGTCAACGAGAGCGATGCTAGCGAAAAAAAGGAACGGCGCACTATAGCTTACTGCTTTTGTAATTGGCTAATCCAAAATTGCACAACGATTAGCAGCTAATCGGCTCTTTTCGTTGAAGGAACCCTTTACCTATCTTAAACCTGCTCAAGACTTAATAAACGTTTAAGCATTACTAACGTCGCCTAGGTGTCTTTTAACAGCAGCATAGGCGGCTCGACACTTTATTAAAATAGAAAAAGGCCGGCTACCTCGCGGTAACCGGCCTTTTTCTATTTACTCTATTCTACTACTTAGCTTCGCCGCTCTCAGGCTCGGAGGGCGCCTCTTCGGGCCGCTCGTCGCTGGGCAGGTTTGGCTTTTCGTCGCTCTTGCTTACTACGAAGGTGAGCTCATCTTTGCCATCCTCGTGGTCGGCCGTGATGATGTCGCCGTGCAGTAGCTGCGCCTTCAGGATTTCCTCGGCAATCGGGTCTTCGATGTACTTCTGGATAGCCCGGTTCAGCGGACGAGCGCCGTACTTGGGGTCATAGCCTTTGTCGGCTACGAAGTCCTTGGCTTTCTCGGTTAGCTCTACTTTGTACCCTAAGGTGAGTACACGGTTGAGCAGCTTGCTGAGGCTGATGTCGATAATCTTGTGGATATCCTTCTTCTCGAGCGAGTTGAAGACAATGACGTCATCCAAGCGGTTCAAGAACTCGGGCGAGAAGGTCTTACGCAGGGCATTGGTGATGGTGCCTTTCGTAATCTCGTCCATGTTCTCCTGCCGGGCCTTGGTGCCGAAGCCGATGCCAGCACCGAAGTCAGCCAAGTCACGTGCCCCGATGTTTGAGGTCATGATGATGATGGTGTTCCGGAAGTCCACCTTACGACCTAGGCCGTCGGTCAGGATACCGTCGTCTAGCACTTGCAGCAGCAGGTTGTATACGTCGGGGTGCGCTTTCTCAATCTCGTCGAGCAGGATAACCGAGTACGGCTTGCGACGGATTTTCTCCGTTAGTTGACCGCCCTCTTCGTAACCCACGTAGCCGGGAGGCGCGCCAACTAGGCGCGATACGCTGAATTTCTCCATGTACTCCGACATGTCTACGCGAACAAGCGCGTCTTCCTTGTCGAATAGGTAGGTGGCGAGCACCTTGGCAAGCTCGGTCTTACCTACGCCGGTCGGGCCTAGGAACACGAACGAACCAATGGGCTTCTTGGGGTCTTTCAAGCCCACGCGGGTGCGCTGGATGGCTTTCACCAACTGCTTGATAGCCTTGTCCTGGCCGATAACCTTGCCTTGGAGCTCTTCGCCCATGCGGAGCAGCTTGTCGCCTTCGTTCTGGGCTACGCGGTTTACGGGGATGCCAGTCATCATGGCGATTACCTCGGCCACGTTTTCTTCTTTCACTGTGTAGCGCTTCTTCTTGGTCTCATCTTCCCACGACTTTTTGGCCGTGTCAAGTTGCTCCAATAGCTTCTTCTCAGTGTCGCGGAGCTTGGCAGCTTCCTCGTACTTCTGCGATTTTACCACGCGGTTTTTCTCGCCTTTGATATTCTCAATCTGCTCCTCGAGCTTGAGGATATCCTCGGGCACCACGATGTTGTTGATGTGCACGCGCGCACCAGCTTCGTCGAGGATGTCGATGGCTTTGTCCGGTAGGAAGCGGTCGCTCATGTAGCGGTCGCTCAGCTTCACGCACTGCTCAATTGCCTTGTCGGTGTACACCACGTGGTGGTGGTCCTGGTACTTGTCCTTGATGTTGTGCAGAATCTCGATAGTCTCCTCGGGCGTGGTGGGGTCCACCATTACCATCTGGAAACGACGGGCCAAGGCACCATCTTTCTCAATGTACTGGCGGTACTCGTCCAGCGTAGTAGCGCCGATGCATTGAATCTCGCCACGGGCCAGAGCCGGCTTGAACATGTTAGAAGCATCCAGCGAGCCAGAAGCACCGCCAGCGCCCACAATGGTATGCAGCTCGTCGATGAACAGAATCACGTCGGGCGACTTCTCCAACTCGTTCATCACGGCTTTCATGCGCTCCTCAAACTGGCCGCGGTACTTGGTACCAGCCACCAGCGAAGCGAGGTCAAGTGTAACAACGCGCTTGTTGAAGAGCACGCGGCTTACTTTCTTCTGGATGATGCGTAGTGCGAGGCCCTCAGCGATAGCCGTTTTACCAACGCCGGGCTCACCAATCAGAATCGGGTTATTCTTTTTGCGGCGGCTCAGTACCTGGGCCACGCGCTCGATTTCTTTTTCGCGGCCCACGATGGGGTCGAGCTTATCTTCTTCAGCCAGCTTGGTGAGGTCGCGGCCGAAGTTGTCGAGCACCGGAGTGCGCGATTTTTCGCCGGGCTTCTTAGCCGCGCCAGCGTTGCCAGCACCGCCCTGCCCGCGGCCACCGGCCCCTTGGCCCTGGCCAAAGAGGCGGTCGTCATCGTCGTCGGTATCCGGGCCAGCTTTGGGGCTGGTGTTCGGTGCCGCGCCGTGATAATCAAGTGAGTCGCGCACGGTTTCGTAGTTCACGTTGAATTTGGAAAGAATTTGAGAAGAAATGTTGTCCTCATCGCGTAGAATCGAGAGGAGCAGGTGCTCGGTACCAATGATTTCCGACTTGAAAATCTTGGCTTCGAGGTAGGTGATTTTCAGCACCTTCTCGGTCTGCTTGGTCAGCGGAATCGAGCCAGTGATGCTGGTGCCTTGGGTGGCCGTGTTGCGCGTGGCTTGCTCAAGAGCAAACTTCAGCTCGTCGGTGGCCACGCCCAGCTTTTTGAGCAGCCCTAGGGCAGTGCCTTCGCCTTCACGAATCATCCCGAGCAGCAAGTGCTCGGTACCGATATAGTCGTGCCCCAGGCGGATGGCCTCTTCCCGGCTGAGGGAGATAACCTCCTTGACGCGGTTTGAAAATTTAGCTTCCATGCAAGCAAGATGATAGTATAAGCCGTATGTCTAACTTCTACCGGTATAGAGGTAAATAGTTACGTAATGCAGATACGGATTACTGCGATTGATAACTGGAAAACAAGCTGCTTGAGCCGAAGGTTCGGAAAGTGCGGGCTGGGTGAAAAAGTAGCTAAGCAGCTAAAGGCAAAAGCAATATGGCGCTTATTCCCTTACCAACCTAATTTCTGTTTAACTCAGCCACCTGCCTGCCGCTGGCCCCTGCATGAATAATAAATCCAGCACGCTAAGCCCTGGTACAAACCCGGGGCCAAACACCTGGGGGTAGGGCCGCTGCGACGTACTGTCAGGTTCGGCCGCCCTAGGTCCCGTTTTAGGTGTCAGTAAGTCGCGTAGGTCGGTAAGCGACGGGGTAGGAGAGGAGGGGCCGGCTGGCGCCAGGTACTCTGTAGTAAGCTCGATGGCCAGCGGCCAGCGCAAGCAGCGAAGTAGCAGGTGTAGCATGGCCAGGTTCAGGTCCCAAAGCCGGGCGTGCTTTTGAGCGTATATATCCTGCAAATAATCGGCGTAATACCCAAAGTAGGGCGAGGCATTGTAAGCCGTTTGCAACGTGCGAAAATGGCGGTGCGGCCAATTCTGGCGGTAGTCGATTTCTATTTCGCTGGTGCGAATTTTTTCGGAGCGGTTGCCATCGAGTACGGGCACCGTAAGGGGTTGCGGTCCTTGGGCCGTAAGCACGAGGCAGCGGTTGCGGTACGTTTGCTTATGATAGTGCTCGTGGGCGTCGAGTAAGAGCGCATCGGCACGAAGTAGCTGCTGAAAAAACGGGATGCTAGGCAGGTAGTGCAGCTCAGAAAGAACAATGGACATGGCCGCAAGGTACCGTAGCACGGACTTTGCCAAGGCTTAGGCCAAACCAGCCACCTAGGGGCTGGCTACGGTGTTCGCCTCTTCATCGCCTTATTTTTGCCCTATGCGCTTTTTGCTTTTTCCCCTGGCCCTGGCCCTGGCCCTGGCGGCCGCGCCGCTGGCCGCCCACGCCGGCCCGCCCCAACTGCTGCTCGAAGTAGCGCGCTTCCGCAATCTCGACCAGGTGCAGAAGGGCGGCGAAATCGAAATTTCGGTAACTGTGCCCACCCAGCCGCTCACCTATCGGCAGCGGGCACCTAGGTCGTTCCAGTCGTCGGCCGTGGTCGATTTGGATATCGTGAAAGCCGATGGTACCTCGGCCTGGCACGAAACCGTAACGCTGAAGCCACCTGTGCTCAACGACACCACAGTGAGCATTAAAAACCCGCTTAGCTTCCTGAAGCGCGTGACCGTGCCCGATGGCACTTACACCCTACGGGGCCGCGTGCGCGACCAGTACAAATCGACCAACGGCGAAACCACTGTGGAGCAGCCACTGGTGGTAGCTGCGCCTAAAGAGCCGGCCTTCAGCGACATCGTGTTTCTATCCAAGCCCGCTGCCAAAGCAGCTGGCGAAACCGTATTTAACCGGGGCGGCTACTTGCTTACGCGGGCGCCGGGCGGCTTTTACGGCCGCGGCACTGAGGCTGTCTTTTTTTACACCGAGCTAAACCAACTGCCAGCCGGTAGGCCAGTGCTGCTGAAGTACCACCTAGCCTCGCCCGATGGCACTGCTACTGATGGCGAGGCACCCGCCATCACGCCGGCTGCGGGCCGCCCCACGCCCATCGAAAGCCAGTTGCCAATGGGTTACCTGCCCGAGGGGCCATTTACGCTCACCATCGAAGCCCGCGACGCAGCCACTAAAAAAGTGCTGACTACTCAAAGCCGCTCGGGCCAGCGTAGCCTCAAAGATTACGCGCCCGCTGGGGCGGCCTTACCCCGATGAGCGCGGCCACCCGGCCCTACGCCTGGTACTTCTACCCGCTCAACTGGCTGCTGCTAGCGCTGGCGCACTTGCCCCTAGGGGTGCTTTATGGCCTTGCTCGTGGCTTTTACCTGCTGCTGGCCTACGTGGTGCCTTACCGCCGGCGGGTGGTGCTTGACAACCTGCGGCACGCCTTCCCGGAGAAAACAGAGGCGGACATTCAGCAGATTGGCCGGCAGTTTTACTGGCACTTTGCCCAAGTGCTCGTCGAGATTCTGAAGCTGGCGGCCATTTCGCCCGCCGAGCTGCGGCGGCGGGTGCGATTTACCAACCCCGAGTTCATGACGGGGCCATTTGCCCAAAACCGTTTTGTGCTCTCGCTGGGCTCGCACCGGGGCAACTGGGAGTGGATACTGTCGGGCGCCGCGCTGGAGTTTCCTAGCCGGGCGGCGGGCGTGTACAAGCCGCTGAACAATAGGTTTTTTGAGCATTTCATGCGCCGGCTGCGCACGCGCCTAGGTGCCGATGCGGTGCCCATGCTGAGCACGCTGCGCTACCTGGTGCAGCACCGCCAGCAGGGCCGCACACTCAGCCTGCTCACCGACCAAGCCGCCGGCCCCGAGGACCGGCCCTACTGGACCAGCTTTATGCACCGCGAGGCGGGCTTTTACACCAGTGCCGAGCGCTTGGCGCAGCAGTTCAATTGCGCGGTGCTGTACGTGGGTATTCGGCGGGTGCGGCGTGGTTACTACGATATCACCTTTACAGAATTGCCTGATGGTCAGGCGGCTGCCGTAGCAGCCAATGCGCCTGATGAAGCGCAGCGTTACCCCATTACGGAGGCTTTTGTGCGGTGCCTAGAGGCCGATATACGTGCTACACCCGAGCAATACCTCTGGACGCACCGCCGCTGGAAGCATAAGCGACCAACGGCTGAATAAAAGAAGGGCGGCTATCTAGCGATAATTATTCGCTAGGTAGCCGCCCTTCTTTTAAAGACTTAGGCTATGGTGCGCGAGGCCTTACAGATACTGCTCAATGTCACCTAGGCCCTGGCGCACAAGGTCAAAGTCATCATTGGTACAATCGACGATGGTACTCGGGATATTACCGCCGAAGCCGCCGTCGATAACGAGGTCAACCAGCGAGCGGTACTTCTCGAAAATCAGGTCGGGGTCGGTTACGTACTCTTCTAGCGTCTCCTCGCTTTCGCGCACCGAGGTGCTCACGATGGGCGTACCAAATTCTTTCACAATCTGACGCACAATCTGATTGTCGGGCACCCGGATGCCAACCGTTTTGCGCTTTACACCGCCGTAGCGGGGGGCGTTGGGGCTAGCTTCGAAGATGAAGGTGAACGGGCCAGGCAGTGCCTTCTTGAGCACTTTAAAAGTAGGTGTGGTAATGCCGTGGGCGTAGTCGCTTATGTGCGACAAGTCATGGCAGATAAAGCTTAGGTCGGCTTTCTCAGGTTTGATGCCTTTAATGCGGCAAAGTTTTTCGACTGCTTTCGAGTTATTAATGTCGCAGCCTATGCCATAAACCGTATCGGTCGGATAAATAATAAGCCCACCTTTGCGCAGCACTTCTACTACTTGCAGAATGCGGTTTTGGGGTGGGTTTTCGGGGTGAATGCGAAGCAGGGTAGCAGCCATATCGGGGGGGAAGGAAACAAAAAAACGGGCCGGAAGCCAGGTACGACTCCTTACGGCAAGCAAGGTACTACGGATTTTTAAAGCGGAAAACCGAGCTTAGTCTGCCCTTAAACGTTGGCTGGGGGCGAAAATTGGCGCGGTGCGTAATTTTGAAGCTCACTTTCTGCATTTTCATGCTTCCTCCTGCCAAAAAGTCCGGCGTCGAATACCGGGCGGATGCCATTCGCCGGCGCAACCGGTTCGCCACCGTTAGCGTGATAATCGGGCTGATTCTGGTGTGCTTCTCTTATTACTTTTTTCAGATATTCTACACTACCAACGTTGACACGCAGGAGCAGCGGGCCTACGTGTACATTCGCCGGGGCGATGACTGGCAGAAAGCTCTACGGGCCGTCGAGAACGTGAAAGTGGCGAACACTAGCGTTATTATCGACCAGCTCTCGCTACACTTTGTGGGCAAGCTCATGGGCTATAACAAGCCCGGCGCCGTGAAGCCCGGCCGCTACGAACTGAAGTCGGGCATGACCAACCGGCAGGTAATTAACCTGCTGAAGTCGGGCCGGCAGTCGCCGCTCATGCTCACGTTTACCAACGTGCGCCTGCGCCGCGAGCTGGCCGCCAAGCTGTCGAAGCAAATCGACGCTAGCCCCAAGCAGATAGACTCGCTGCTGAGCAGCCCCAGCTATACGCGTAGCCTGGGCTTTGACACAACCACGGTGCTCTCTATGTTCATCCCGAACACCTACCAGCTCTACTGGAATACCTCGGCCGAAAACCTCATGCAACGCATGAAGAAGGAGTACGAGAAGTTCTGGACACCCGAGCGCGACGCTGCCCGCGAGAAGCTAGGTCTCACCCGCGTGCAGGTAAGCACCCTAGCCAGCATCGTGGAAGCTGAGCAGCAGCAACATGCTGATGAGCGCCCCCGCATTGCGGCCGTGTACCTCAACCGCCTCAAGCGCGGCATGAAGCTACAAGCCGACCCCACGGTAGTGTACGCCAACGGCGACTTCGGCATCAAGCGCGTGCTTAATGTGCATCTGCAAAAAGACTCGCCCTATAACACGTACCGCGTGAACGGCTTGCCGCCCGGCCCCATCGACCTGCCCAGCATTAGCAGCATTGACGCCGTGCTGCACCCCGAGGATAACGACTACCTGTATTTCTGCGCCAAGGAGGACTTCTCCGGCTACCACGCCTTCGCTACCAATGAGGCGCAGCACCTAGTGAATGCCCGGCGCTACCAAGCCGCTCTCACACGTGCCGGTATTCGATAAATACGCTCAACTCCTTCACATCTGTCATGCAGAGCGTAGCGAAGCATCTCGCGTGGCGTAGTAAGCCCTAACGTTCACCGACGTCAGTGAGCAAGATGATTCTTTCGTCAGCATGACAGACGTGAAAGAAGTGGAAACAAAAAGGCCTGCCGCAATTGCGGCAGGCCTTTTTGTTTCAAGAAAACGTAACCTAGGCGGCTACGGCAGATGAAGTGCCTTCACGGTCTTCGATGGCTTTGCGCAGCTTGGCGATGGCCTGGGTGGCGCGCTCTTCGTCGAGACGGTTGATGTTAAGCAGCATCTTCGTCTTCTCCTGGCGCGTGATGAGCGGGTGGTTTAGCAGACGGATAATCTCTTCCTTCTGGGAAGCCGTGGCATACTGCACGGGGGCAGCAGCTTCGGCGGCCGGAGCCTCAGCCGGGGTAGGGGCGGGCGTGTTAGTCACGGCGCGCATCACGGGGGCGGCGGGCTCAGCTACGGCTGGGGCAGCAGCAGGCGTGGGCACGTTGCCAGTGTACTCCATCTCTTCGGCAGGCGTAGGCTCATAGCCAGCAGCCCGGATAATCCAAGCCAAGATGTTGCGGTATGCTTTGCCAATAGCGCGGGTCTGCGCCATACTAGCGATAGCAAACTCCTGGTAAAACTTCTTGCCGCTCTCCTTATTCGAGCAGATGGCGAAGCCAGCGCCTACGGTGTGCTGCGAGCGCATGTCAAACAGCGTCACCTTGGCTTGATATTTCAATTCTTGGTCGGTGCTCACGTTGATGACGTGCTCCACGATGGGCACGATGCCCAGGCGCGAGCCGGCGTACTGCCAGCCTTCCACGTTCACAAACTCTTTGCCCTGCACCTGGGTGCTGAGCTTATTCTCTTTAATGAACTTGGCGAGGTCCTTTGCGAGGTCCAACGTCTCGTCCGATTTAGCGATATCGTAGCTTTCCACCCGCGCCGCCTTTTTGGTAGCCGTGGTGTCTTTCGGGGTTTTGGTGGCCTCGTTCATAACGGTAGTTTCGGTGGTTGCAGGTTGCTTGCTCATATACGACTACTTAACCCTTGGGGTCTGGAAAAGGTGCCGAGAATGGCCTCGTTTTTTAGTAAAATTTACTGTTATTAATCAGCGTGTTACGGGAGTGTGAAAAATAAATTTTGCTTCTCCCGTTAGCTGTGCAAATGTATGCTAATAATTTTGGTAAAAGCAAGTGAGCGATTGAATATTTTCGACTCGGCACTCTTATGACCCCACCCCCGGCCCCTCCCCGCCAGGAGAGGGGAGCCTGACGTTTTGTATAGAGTATGAAACAGAAAGAGCCTGCGGCGCATTGCCACAGGCTCTTTCTGTTTCATATTAGATTACAGTGCTTTACAAAGGCTCCCCTTTCCCGGCGGGGAGGGGCCGGGGGTGGGGTCATAAGAGCGACGAACCTAGGCGATACGTGTAGCCCGCGATTCTTCCAGAATGTGGCCGTCGCGCATGATGATGGTGCGGTCGGCCATCTGAGCTAGGGTGTCGTTGTGCGTTACAATTACGAACGTTTGGCCAAACTCCTTGCGCAGCCAGAAGAATAGCTCGTGCAACTCTTGGGCATTGCGCGAGTCAAGGTTGCCGCTGGGCTCGTCGGCGAAGATGATTTCGGGCGAGTTGATGAGCGCGCGCGCTACTGATACACGCTGCTGCTCGCCGCCGCTCATTTCGCTAGGCTTGTGGTCTACACGGTGGTCGAGGTTGAGCAGACCTAGGAGCTCGCGGGCGCGCACACGCACTTCCTTTTCCGAGCGGTCGGCCAGGAAGGCGGGCAGGCACACGTTTTCGAGGGCCGTGAACTCGGGCAGTAGGTTGTGAAACTGGAACACGAACCCAATGTGCCGGTTGCGAAACTTAGCCAGCGCATTGCGCCCTAGGCTGCTCACCGACTCGCCATCGAACATCACCTCGCCCGAGTCAGGGTTGTCGAGCGTGCCCATGATTTGGAGTAGCGTGCTTTTGCCAGCCCCGCTCGAGCCCACGATGCTCACTATCTCCGACCGCTCGATGGTGAGGTCGATGCCTTTGAGCACCTCCAGCGAGTTGTAGCTTTTTCGAATATTGATAGCCTGGAGCAAGGTAGGGATAGAAATTAAGCTTGAAACTAAGCAAAGCTACGCCGAAAGCAGACGGGGGTTAGCCCCCGAGTACTACCTTCGCGCCCAAAGTTTAGTACCCCACCTCCCTCTCAGATGAATATTCACGAGTATCAAGGCAAGGAAATCCTGAAGAAATACGGCGTGCGCGTCCAGGAAGGCATCACTGCCGACACGGCCGAAGAAGCCGTAGAAGCCGCCAAAAAGCTTACCGAGCAAACCGGCACTAGCTGGTACGTTATCAAGGCCCAGATTCACGCGGGTGGCCGGGGCAAAGGCGGCGGGGTGAAGCTCGCCAAAAACCTGGAGCAGGTGAAAGACATTGCAGGCCAGATTATTGGCATGCAGCTCGTGACCAAGCAAACCGGCGCCGAAGGCCGCAAAGTACACAAGGTGCTGATTGCCCAGGACGTGTACTACCCCGGCGAGAGCCCCACGCAGGAATTCTACATGAGCGTGCTGCTCGACCGTACCTCGGGCAAAAATGTGATTATCTACACCACCGAGGGTGGTATGGACATCGAGGAAGTAGCCGAGGCGCATCCCGACAAAATTCTGAAAGAGTTTGTGGACCCCGCTGTGGGCCTGCAAGGCTTCCAGGCCCGCAAAATCGCCTTCGGCCTAGGGCTGTCGGGCGAGGCGTTCAAGGAGATGGTGAAGTTCGTAACAGCCTTGTACAAAGCCTACGATGAAACCGACTCGGCCATGTTCGAGATTAACCCCGTACTGAAAACGTCGGACAACAAAATCCTGGCCGTTGACGCCAAGGTGACCCTCGACGACAACGCCCTATACCGTCATAAGGACTTCGTAGCCCTGCGCGACCTCAACGAGGAAGACCCGCTGGAAGTAGAAGCCTCTGAGTCGAACCTGAACTACGTGAAGCTCGACGGCAACGTGGGCTGCATGGTAAACGGCGCCGGCCTGGCCATGGCTACCATGGACATCATCAAGCTGAGCGGCGGCGAGCCGGCCAACTTCCTCGATGTAGGGGGTGGAGCCAACGCCCAGACCGTAGAAGCTGGCTTCCGCATCATCCTGAAGGACCCGAACGTGAAAGCCATCCTCATCAACATCTTCGGCGGCATCGTGCGTTGCGACCGCGTAGCCAACGGTGTAGTAGAGGCCTACAAGAAAATCGGTGACATCCGCGTGCCCATCATTGTGCGCCTGCAAGGCACCAACGCTGAAGAAGGCGCCCGCATCATCGATGAGAGCGGCCTGCAAGTAAAATCAGCCGTGCTGCTGAAAGACGCTGCCGAGCGCGTAAAAGAAGTACTGGCCGCCTAGGTCAACTTAGTCGTTAAGACCCAAAAAGCCCCGCCTGAGTACTCAGGCGGGGCTTTTTTGTGACCATACTGCGGAACCGTCTACGCCGCCATCGCACGGCGCGGGGCCAGTCCTCGCAGAAACTGCAGGTCAAGAATGCTAAAGCCGACTTTCGACAAGAATGGCACCGCCACAAAAAGGGCCGTCTCAAGCGTTTGGTTCAGCATGCCCAGTCCCGACGGACCTAGGGCCCAAATAGTGGGGTAGCACACCCACAGCACACTCAGGAAGAGGAGCAGTCGGTTGTAGCCCCCGCCGAGCTCAGCGCCACCTTCGGCAGCGATTTGACGCAAGGGCCCCCACAACACGTAGAGCACCGCAAAGAAGGCGCCCACCCCGCACAAAAACCAGGTGAGGCGGGCGGTGGGGTTTTCTGATAAATCGGCCAGCAGGCCGCAGCCTATCATCACCACATCGGCACCAACTAGGCTAGCCAGCAGAGAGGTACTGCGCTTCTCTTTGGGTACGTAGTACATGGCCGTGAACGCCAGGGATAGTAAGAGCAGGGGCGTGGTTACGACCCAGTCAGCATATCGAGCGTAGTGCGTTACCTGCCCCGCCACCTCGGTCTTGCCCTGGCCCATCGCCATGGCTAGGTAAGCTAGCGCCGACCAGATAGGAATCATCACGGCGATGCTGTACTCGTACTGCGGCACGCCCTTGGGGTCGCGGCTCCACGACCAGAACAGCAGGGCTCCGCCTACCATCAGCGCCACGTACAACCAATGCAAAGTAGTCTGAGCATCCATAAGAAAAATGTGTAAATGATGAAGATGCCAGTAAATACTTGTGTTTAAACGATAAGGTTGAGCTTATTCATAGAGTTACACAAAAAAGGGCTTCGCTTGCGGATGCAAACGAAGCCCTTTTTACAGGCAGCTATGGCCTTGCTATAGTACCTAGGCAGATACTGCGTCGCCTTTTTCGGCCACGCCAGCGTTTTCCTCAGGCGCTACCGGAATGGCTTCGCCTTGTACTTTCAGTTCCACTTCCATGTTGCCGCGCGTACCTACCGAGTAAGGGCAGATTTTGTGTGCCTGACGCACCATTTCAATCGTTTTATCGCGGTCGAAAGCCTTGAGGTCTACATCTAGAATGGCCGACAGGCCGTAGCCTTCGCCTTCCTGAAATAGCGACACCGAGCATTTTACTTCGGTGCCGGGGTCAAGCTTATCGCCAGCACGCTGCGCAATAACCAGCAGCGCTTGCTGAAAGCACGACGAATAGCCAGCGGCAAACAGCTCTTCGGGGTTGGTAGCGCCTTTTTTGCCACCTAGGCCTTCGGGTACCGACATATCGAGGTCGATGATGCCCGTAGCCGAGCGCACGTGGCCGCTACGGCCGCCAATAGCCGTAGCATCGGCCGTGTAGAGTGTTTTCTTAGTAGATTCCATGAGGTAAAAGAAGAAGACGGTGTATGCGGGGCTAAACTGAGTTTTGACTGTTAGGGTTATCCCCTCGGTATGGTCTAACGAATAAAATAAGCCCTGGTTTGGCAGCCCCGGCTTTTCGTGCTACTTTTGCAGTCCTAACCCGGTCGCGTCGTACAACGGATAGTATGAGAGTTTCCGAAGCTCTTGATTTAGGTTCGATTCCTAACGCGACCACTAAAAAGGCCTCTACAATATCGTAGAGGCCTTTTTTATTACTCCTGGGACAGTTCTTACCGAACCTGCCCCGCGGCCCGGTCTTTTTCGCGCTTCCTAAGGCGCTGCTCTACCTTAGCTGTGTCATCCTGGTTCAGTCGATGTATTGCCGGTTAGGTAGTTCCCGGATGGCGTCGCGGGTCTCGCGCAGCAATTGCGCCAGCTCACGACTTTCGGCCTGGGAGGTCGTCGGCGTTGACGCGGTAGGGGAGCTATGCTCTGACTTCTCGACCTCGGCCGCCGCGTTGAGGTTTTTCTTCGTGAATTCCTCGAGCAGGCTCGTGCCCTTGCCGTACTCGGCCGAGGCCAGGGCCTGCTTCTGGCGCACGAAGTCGGTTTGGTTGACTAGTAGGCTCATCACCTTCGTGGCTTCATGCAAGCTAATCTTGAGCCCGTTCGGCGTGTTTATTATCTGCGTGTTGCTTGCTCCCTTTAGGGTATCTTCAGCTTAATCCAGACGTTATCCTATCTTACTTGTGGTGCCGTTACCGCCAGGTGCATGCTGGTTACCGCGTCAATGAAGCGGTTGATGGATTGGTAAAAAGTCTCGGTAGACCAAGCCTTCAGCTGCATCTCGTCCTTATCCCGCAGCTTGGCGCGGGCTAGGTTCTGCGCCTGGGCTTTCTGCTACTTCCGGCGCTGCCGAGGCGTGCTGCCGACCGAAGGTGGTATCAGGTACGCCGGCAGGCTGGTGTAGTCGCGCGGCAGCCTGCCGGCTAGGGCCAGCGAGTCAAGGCGCCGCACGTCGCGTCGGTAAGGCAGAATGGGAGAGCTGTCGAGCATTGCTTCTAGCTGCGAGCCCAGGGCCACATTGGGGCGGCTGGTGGAGCATCCGGTCAAACTCAGTAGAAAAGCCAGTCCTAGGATGCCGAGCATCGTAGCTCTGTAAAAGCTCCTAATTTTTGAGCGACAAAAAGTGAGACAAAAAAACGGTTCGCGCGGGGCCGTTTTCTTGGTGATTTTTGGCAATACTTATTTTGAGACAATTACCCCTAATTTGTGGGGTGAATTGTGTCATCCTGGGTGTTGTCGCTATCATCTTTCTGACTACGCTTTTTCAGGCGCTGCGCCTGCGGCTATATGGCGTTCGCACCACTGGCACGGTTACGGGCTTACGAAGGGACGACTCGGGCGACGGGACGGTGTTCCACCCCCTAGTAAGATTTACCACGCGCAAAGGCGTTAGCATCGAAGTGGAAAGTGGCTTTGGTACATCAGTTGGCGAAGATTATTTCTACATCGGCCGACAAGTTGATATTCTATATTTACCCCGTAACCCTAAGGTCTTTGCCATTGTGGGCTACGAGTCAGAAACCATGCTGTACCTGATGCTGGGAGCAGCTTTTGTTATTGGGGTATTCTACTGGATTAACACTCTGCAATAACCACCTACGCTTCAGAAGCAATCACCTGCTCTAGGTTCAAACTCACGCGCTGCACTTCGCCCCACACGCGCCCGGCAGCGGGCACAGTGAGCAACATGTACATCAAGGCCGCCACCTCATCGTAGCGGAGCGTCAAACGCCAGGGCCGACGGGGCGGCATCCCCACATGTAGTTGTTCTTTCGCGGCGCGGGCTGCGGCGCGTTGGTACACCCGGACCAAGGGCCCCAGGGCCAAGACACTCGTTAGCGGCTGGGGCTAGGCCCGGGTGTAGATAAATTCCGCAATGGACGAGGCCAGTAGTGCAGCCTCGCCCCAGTACAGCTCGTTTTTTTGGTCTAGCTGCGGCAGTCGCATGTTAGGTAAAGAGTTGCTGGCTCAGTCCGCAGAGTAATTGCTGCGACTGATACGCAGTCCGCAGGCGCAGACGCAGCTGCTGCTTTTGCTGGCTAGGCTTCGTTTGCTGAAGCGTCAGTTCTAGGCGTTGGATTTCGGTTTCCCATTCCGTGAGCAAAGACGTAATGTGTACCATAAGAGAAGAAGAAAAAAGGGTAAGCGGAAGAAAGCAGAATAATAGAGCAGATAATTGTATATAACACCGCAAGTTACACCTTTTTGGTGATTTCTGTCCTATTTTCTTATTTTCCACATTTGCCGCGCCCTACCCGCTACCCAGGCGCCTGCTGCGCAAGGTAGTAGGGCAGAGGTAGCAGCTTTACCCAATGGTTTGCAGAGTCTGTAGTAATTCATAAGACTTCTGAGACGCAGCTAGTTGCTGCTCCAGTTGCTGCACGTACTCGGCCATGGCGTCAGTAGCTGACTGCGCAGATAGGGTGCTCAAGGAAGCAAGCGCGCTAGTGAGAAAGGCAATTTCGGCCTCCCACTCCTTAGCTAAATGCGTAAACTCTTTCAAAATTACCTTGATTAAATTATATTTTATCCGCGCATTCTGCACAAGATTATTTGGCAACTCTGGAGATAATATGTTTACTACCGACCCATTTTGAAATCCTGTACTGCTGGCCCTGGGTGCGCTCGCAGAAGCGGTAGTAGCCGATTTGGTGCCCTAGGCGGTTGCGCAGCATTCGCAAGCATATCTCTCGGCATTGTCGCTCCAGGCGTAGAGGCTACAAGCAAGCACGAAGCGTGGCTTTGCGCCTCAAAAGGTGGTGCAGCGCCTTTCCGGTATCACCCGCTTACATTTGACCACCAAAATTGGGCGCAAGACCTTCGTCACGCTTAAGCTCTACCAGGGCGTGCCCGCCCGATTCATCATGCAGGTCACCGGCCACCAGACCAAGGAAGCTTCAATTACTACGTAGGCGTGGATGAGCTGAAGTTGGTCCAAGAGTTCATGCGCAAAGCCACCCGGCGCCGGGCCGCGTAGGCGTAATGCAACCCTTACTTTTTGAGCAAGCTCCTTCACGTATCGCTCCTTTTCTTACTACATCTTTATGTTGAAAGCTCTTTCTCTCCTCGCCGGCAGTCTGCTGCTCAGTGGCTCCGTTTATGCCCAGGCTGGCCTGCGCGTGGGAGGCACGTGGATGGATATCGCCAAGAGCCTGTTCGAGGTAAGAAAAGGCGCGGCGAGCATGGATACTAATAGCCAGTTCGGTTACCACTTAGGGATTTACTACCAGGTGCCCCTTACCAAACGCCTCTCCATCGTGCCTGAACTACAATTCAGCCGCGAGCGCCAGCACGCAACCGTGGAAAATAATAACGACCCTTCTTATGGGTCTATTAGTGAATATGAGCTGCGTTTGTCCTATCTCTATCTACCCGTATTGGCCCGCGCAACGTTTGGGCCGGTCTACCTCGAAGCCGGGCCCCAATTTAGTTGGCTGGTAGGCGGCCACGGCGAAGGCACCATCCAAACCTATTCTGTAGACAGAACATTTACTTCTACCATCGACCAAGCAGCCACGGAGCGTTACAACCGCCTCGACGCGGGCCTCTGCCTAGGGGTCGGAGCCACACTACCCGCTGGTTTTGGCCTGAGCCTACGTGCCTACCAAGGTCTGCGCCAAGTGAACCGGGAGTACATGTACAACATCACGTTTATTCCTTCTAGCACAAGCGACGAGTATCATCAGTTCTTCCAAGCTTCGCTCACTTACCAGCTGCCCAGCCAGTTGTAGAAGTGTGGGATGATGCAGGGCATTGGCAGACCTAGGAGGCCTTTAACCACTACGTGAGTGTGGATGAGCTAAGACTAGTCGAAGAACTCATGCGCAAAGACACACGGCGCTGGGTCGCCTAGTGCGGCACTTTGTGTAGCAGTTTTTTCTCTTTTCTCCCAGGCCTTGCAAACCTGCACCACCGAAAACATTGTTTCACTAAAAACCACCAGGACCAGTCGGAATAGGGTAGGAGGAGCAGGAAAAATAAATTTCTAACGCGACTGCTAAAACTCCCGTTTCCGCGCTGGCAACGGGGTTTTTGCTTTTTAAACCGTCTCGTAAACTCAGCAGTGGCGGGCACTTGCCTAGGTTGGGCCGGCCGGCTATCATGCTGAGCAGCGCCTCAGGTGCCGAAAACCCCAGGCCCGCGCGCTAGCCCGAGACTAAATCAGCAGCAATAAGTAGCTCATGCGAACTCCTCTACGGCGGCATACGCGTCGCATAAAGGTCATTGTCTACCAAGAAACATTATTTGATTATAAAGAGCATTGCTGGACGTTCCTAGGTGCCTTTCTGGGCATTGGCCTAGTGGGCTTGCTAAGCCAATACCGGTTGGCCCCCGTAGATGCACCCCTGCTCATTGGCTCGTTTGGCGCCTCGTCTGTCCTCATTTATGGTGTGATAAACAGCCCCTTGGCACAGCCGCGCAACTTGGTGGGCGGGCACGTGCTGAGCGCCTTTATTGGGGTGACAGTGCACCAGCTGGTGCCGCAGCCGCTGTGGCTGGCGGCGGCGCTGGCCGTGTCGCTGGCCATCGTGGGCATGCAAATCACCAAAACGCTGCACCCACCGGGCGGGGCTACGGCGCTGATTGCCATTATTGGGTCGCCCCAGCTTAAGGCACTGGGCTACTGGTACGTAATAGCTCCTGTGCTGGCAGGTGCAGTGCTACTGCTGCTGGTGGCGGTGGTCGTCAACAAGCTGGCACCGACCCGCCACTACCCCGCCAATAAAAACTGGTACCGCGTGTGGCGGCGCACCTATCCGCCGGCTGGCCTGTAGCACCTAGGCAGCAGCCTGCGCGAAAGCCACCGGGGCGGGCTAATATACGCCGCAGCCCTAGGGGCCATGCTCGAAGCGGGGCAGTGTAGAGGGCTGTGCGTTAGTTAGCAAGAGTTTAAGAGAGAAACTCTTTTGCTAGGGCGGGTAGGGGTAAGGTAAAAATTGTGCCGCACCATGTAGCCGTTTCTAAGCTGCCACCGTATAGGCGGGCATAGACTACTTTCTCACCTTTCTAGCTATTTCGGCCATGAACACCAAATTCCTCTTCGCTGCTGCTCTCTTTGCTGCTACTACCACTTCCGTTTTTGCCCAAACCGGCTTGGAAGACGATAAAACCAAAACGACCGTCGATGGCATGAAAACCAAGACCAAGACGGCCAAAGATGGTAAGATGAAAGTAAAAGGCAAGGATGAGGAAGGCAACGAAATGAAAGCCACCACCAAGCCCTACAAAGGCAAAATGGCCAAGCGCATGAACGGCGAAATGTCGGGCGACATGAAAGGCCACAAGGGCATGAAGCACCACAAAGGCATGAAAGGCGACTCGACTAAAATGGGCATGTAAGGTATTGCACCTTTCTTTGCATAAGCTACGAAGCCAGCCCGTCAGGGCTGGCTTTTTTGTGTTTACTGCTGGTCGGGCTAGTCAAGATTGAGCTGCCCTAGCGAGTGCAGCAACGCAATCGCCCCCAAACGGCATCTGGCGAGCGCCTTAAGTAAATACGCTTGCTTCGCTACGCTCGTAAGGATAAATCCGGCCCTGCCGACTTCCTAGCCAGCGTCTACTTTTGCCGGGCCATGATGAGAGTCGCCGTCGATATTGTTTTATTTGGCTACGCCGAGCAGCAGCTACATTTGTTGCTCATTCGGCGCAAGTATGCGCCCATTGCCTGGGCGCTGCCGGGCGGCTTTGTGCTCGAAGAGGAGGACCTAGATACCGCCGTAGCCCGCGAGCTGCAAGAGGAAGCTGGCGTGGCCGATGTGTATCTCGAGCAGCTCTACACCTTTGGGGCGGTGGCACGCGACCCTAGGCGGCGCGTTATTAGCGTGGCCTACTACGGGCTGGTGAAGCCCGAAAAGTTTACGCTCTCGGCCACCACCGACAGCGCCGAAGCCAAGTGGTTTCGGCTAGAAAACCTGCCTGAGCTGGCCTTCGACCACGCTGACATTATTCGGGTGGCGCACCAGCGGCTGCGCGCCAAGGTGACCTACCAGCCCGTGGGCTTCGAGCTGCTGCCCGATAAGTTTCTGTTCTCTGACTTGCAGCGCCTCTACGAAACGCTGCTGGGCCGCGAGCTCGACCGCCGCAACTTCCGCAAGAAGATACTTTCCTTCGGCATTGTGGAAGAAACCGGCGAGAAACAGCAAAATGTAGCGCACCGCGCGGGCAGCCTGTTTCGCTTCAACAAGGAGCAGTACGAGCAGATGGTGAAGTCGGGATTTTATTTTGAGCTGTAAAACAGGAGTTTAAAAAATAAATGTTGTGCATTCAAAATTTATAAACACCTTTGTGTAAAAAATACGTTAAGTTATTTAAGCAGTTCACTAACACGGCTGCACCCTTGCTTATGGCAACGCGCATAGGAGTAGTAATTGGCCGGTTTCAGGTGCCGCGCCTGGCCTTGCACCCCGGCTACCGGGCCCTGCTGGCCCACGTGGCCCGCGAAAACGACGCGGTGCTGGTGGTGCTAGGGGAGGCCCCACAGCCCGACCAGCGCAACCCGCTCTCGTTTGGGCACCGGCAGGCCATGTTCGCCGAGGAGTACCCCGCCTTCCGGGTGCTGCCGCTACCCGACGAGCCCAGCGACGCCAGCTGGGTGCGCCACCTCGACGCGCTGGTGGCTAGTGCCCTAGGTGCGGCCCCGACCACGGTGCGGCTCTACGGGGGGCGGGGCAGCTTTCTCGACACCTACCAGCGCCACGCCGGGCAGTTTGCCACCACGTTTCTGCCCGACCTCACCAGCCCGCACCACTGCGCCACCGACATTCGGCGCCGCATTGGGCAGGAGCAGCGCAGCTCGGCCGATATCCGCACCGGGCTCATTCAGGCCTGGGAGCAGCGTGGCGCCAGCGCCCTAGGTAGCCTGCAGGCCTGCGGCTGCGGCGTGGCGGCAGCCACCTAGGACGCCAGCCGCTGCCTCAGCTCGACCGTACTTTTTTTGGTAACATTGAATCGCAATTGTCTTTCGCCATGGAAACGCTCACCGCCCCCGTCATCGACCAGTCGGCCCTCATTGCTCAGCTGCAAACCCAGCTGGCTCACTTGCAGCAAACCCAAACGCAGCGCCCCAACATCTTGCTGCTATCAGACGCCTACAAGTACTCGCACGCCAAGTTTTACGAGCCCGGCACTACGCGCATTTACTCCTACCTCGAGTCGCGCGGGCACCGCGGGGGCGTGTTTGAGGCCACGCTGGTAGCTGGCTATCAGTATTTACTGAAGAAATACCTGAGCGGCCCGCTCTTCACGCAGGAGGAGCTGGACTACGCCGCCGACCACCTGAAGGGTGTTTTCGGCCGCGACGACGTGTTTGATAAACCCCGCTTTCAGCAGTGGCTCGACGAGTACGACGCCGTGGCGCCGGTGCGCATCCGGGCGGTGCCCGAGGGCACGGTCGTGGGCACTCGCAACGTGCTAATGACCATTGAGAACATTGACGACCGGTATTACTGGCTGCCTAATTTTTTGGAAACGTTGCTGTTGCAGGTGTGGTACCCCACCACGGTGGCCACGCTGTCGCGAGAGGTGAAGAAAGTGGTGCAGCACTATTTCAACCTGACCTCGGACTCCACTACGCTTGATTTTCAGCTCAACGACTTCGGCTTCCGGGGCGTGTCGAGCGTCGAGTCGGCCCAGATTGGGGGCATGGCCCACTTGATTAGCTGGCTAGGTTCGGACAATACTACGGCGGCCGAGATGATACGCCGCTACTACAATACTCAGGAAGTGTACGCCAAGTCCATTCCCGCTACCGAGCACAGCATCATGACGCAAGGCGGGGAGGCTGGCGAATTTGACGTGATTCGGCGGGTGCTGCGCACCTACCCCACGGGGCCGGTGTCTTGCGTTTGTGACTCGTTCAACATCCTGCGGGCGGTGCACTACATTGGCACCGAGCTCAAAGACGAGGTGCTGGCCCGGCAGGGCACGCTGGTTATTCGCCCCGACAGCGGCGATATCATCAAAACGCTAGAAGCCATCTTTGATATTCTCTTTGAGTGCTTTGACTATGAGTTGAATAGCAAAGGCTACAAAGTGTTGCCGCCACAGGTGCGCGTCATTCAGGGTGATGGCGTGAACTACGATTCCATTAAGCACATGTACGAGGTGTTGGCTGCCCGCGGCATCGCTGCCGAAAACCTGGTCCTAGGTATGGGCGGACGCCTGCTGCAAGCTGGTATCGACCGCGATACGTTCAACTTTGCTTTTAAAGCCAGCTACACCGAAGTCAACGGCGAAGGCCGCGACGTGGTAAAATCGCCCACCGAGCTCGACGCCGAAGGCAACCCGCAGAAGTCTACCAAGCAGTCGAAAAAAGGCCGCCTGAAGCTCGTGAAAACGGCCGATGGCTACCGCACGCTTACCGCAGCCGATGCTGATTTTGAAAGCGCCCAAGACGAACTGGTGACCGTGTACGAGTGGGGCAAGATGGTGCGCGAAAGCACATTTGAAGAAATTCGGGACCGGGCCAAGCTCTAAGCCAACATATTAGGCAATGGTGCCTAGGTCTGCGTGGGAGGCACTGCTGAGCTGCGGCGTAGCAATAAATAGCCCATGCCACCCGCCGCCAACGAGGCTATTAAGATGGCTAGCTTAGCCACCTGAGTAGGTAGCGAAGACTCACCTAGGGCGAGCAGCGTAACGAAAATGGACATGGTAAACCCGATGCCTCCCAGCACGCCTGCCGCCCACAGGTGCCTCCAGGCTACGCCAGGCGGCAGCGCGGCCCAGCCCAGGCGCACGGTGAGCCACGACAAAGCCCCGATGCCTAGGGGCTTGCCAACCGCTAGCCCCAGCACGATGCCCAACCCTAGTGGCGAAAGCAAGCCGTGCAGGGCCGTGGGTTCGATAACCAAGCTCGTGTTGGCAAAGGCAAACAGCGGAATGATGCCAAAGCTCACCACCGAGTGCAACTGGTGCTCTAGCCGCTGCGCGGGCGAGCTGATGCGCTGGTGCAGGTCTTCGAGCTCTTCGCTGATGACGCGCGGGTCGGCTTCGGCTTCTTGCGTTTCCTCGCGCAGCAGAGCCAGCCGCTCATCGAGGCGGTGCAGTAGCTCGGGGCGGGCGAAGGGGATACGAAACGGAATAGCTACCGCCAGCAGCACCCCAGCTAGGGTCGCATGAATGCCCGACTCTAGCATAAAGTACCACAGCACCACGCCCAGCGGTAGGTAGGCCCAGAGGCTGCGTACGCGTAGCCAGTTGAAAAGTAACATAATACCCCAAGTGCCTAGGGCCAGATAGAGAAAGGGCAGGTGCAACTCCTTGGTGTAAAAGCCTGCGATGACCAGCACCGCGCCTAGGTCGTCGACAATGGCGAGCGCCGTGAGAAATACTTTAAGGCCCAGCGGCACCCGCGCGCCTAGCAGTTGCAGCACAGCCAAGGCAAACGCAATGTCGGTAGCCATCGGAATGCCCCAGCCCCCGGCCGTGGGCGTGCCATGGTTGAACAGCGCAAACAGCAGGGCCGGGACTAGCATACCCCCTATGGCACCCGCAATGGGCAGCGCCGCCTGGCGCGGCGACGATAGCTCGCCATCTAGCACTTCCCGCTTGATTTCGAGGCCCACGATGAGGAAAAAGACAGTCATCAGCCCGTCGTTTATCCATTGCAGCAGCGTGTGGTCGAGCACAAAGCTGCCCATAGCCAGCCGCAAGTGCTGGTCCCAGACCGCCGGGAAGTAGCGGGCAGGACCCCATTCGGTATTAGCCAGCACCAGGGCCAGCACCGCACTGATAAGCAGCACAATACCACTAGCAGCCTCCCGGCGGAAAAATTCGACAAAAGGCCGCACCAGTGGGCGGATAAGCAACGCAGCAACCATCGCAGTTTTAAACAGTAAGTGCCCCGCTATACGTGTCAGCGCCGCAAGCAGTGAGTACGCTGGCGCTTACCGTGGCGGAAGACTAGCCTCGGAGCAGTGCAAGCGGCTAGTCTTGGGGATATGATGAAACTTGCCTAGGTGCTTACCTAGGCGCATCAGCAGGCAAGGTAGCGTAGCACGCACGTTCTAGCCCAGCCCCGGTAGACTGATACAGGCAGTGGTACCTTTGTGCTATGCCACTTGCTCCGTCCGAAACCAACCCGCTCGCGCTCTTGCGCCAGCACTGGGGGCACCAGCAGTTTCGGCCCGGGCAGGAGGAAATTATTAATGCGGTACTCAATGGCCGCGACGTGCTAGCCCTGCTGCCTACGGGCGGCGGCAAAAGTATCTGCTTTCAAGTGCCGGCGCTGGCGCAGCCGGGCATCTGCATTGTAGTGTCGCCGCTTATTGCGCTGATGCGCGACCAGGTCGAAAACCTGCGTAAGCGGGGCATCAAAGCCGAAGCCGTCTTTGCGGGCATGAGCCACCAGGAAATCGACCAGACGCTCGATAACTGCGTGTATAGCAAAGAAATAAAGTTCTTGTACGTGTCCCCTGAGCGGCTACTAACCGACTTGTTTCGGGCGCGGCTGGCCCGCATGAACGTGGGGCTGCTGGCCATCGACGAGGCGCATTGCCTTTCGCAGTGGGGCTACGATTTTCGGCCGCCCTACTTGCGCATTGCCGAGCTGCGGGCGTTGCTGCCGGCCACGGTGCCGTGCATTGCGCTCACGGCCACTGCCACCGGGCAGGTGCGGCAAGACATCGTGGAGAAGCTGAGCTTCCGGCCCGGCTACGGCATTTTTACCCAGAGCTTTGCCCGGCCCAAGCTTTCGTACTCGGTGTTGCACACTGAGGACAAGCTGCGCCGCCTGCTCGAAGTATTGCGCGGGGTAGGGCCTGGTAAAACCGGCATCGTGTACGCCCGCACCCGCCGCCAAGCTGAGGATACGGCCGCCTGGCTGGTGCAGCAAAAGCTGCCCGCCGCCGCCTACCACGCCGGCCTACCCGCCGAGCAGCGCACCCGCGTGCAAGAAGCCTGGTTAACCGATAAAACGCGCATTATTGTGGCTACCAATGCCTTTGGCATGGGCATCGACAAGCCCGACGTGCGCGTAGTGGCCCACCTCGATGCGCCCGCCACTCTCGAAGCCTACTACCAGGAGGCCGGCCGAGCCGGGCGCGATGGCCTCTACGCCTTTGCCGTGCTGCTCAGTGGCCCCGCCGATGCCGACGGCCTGCGCCGCCAGGCCACGCTTGCCCACCCGCCGCCCGACGTGGTGCGCCGTGTGTACCAGGCCTTGGCCAACTACTCGCGCACGGCCGTGGGCGGCGGCGAGCTGGTGGCCTTTGACTTCGACCTAGGGCTATTTGCCGAGACGTATCGCCTCAAAGCCGTGGATGCGCACCACGCCCTCAAGATGCTGGAGCAGCAGGGCTTTGTGCAGCTCACCGAGGCTGTAAACCAGCCGGCGCGGGTGCAGCTCATCAGCAATCAACAGGATTTATACCACTTTCAGGTGGCTAATGCGCAGCATGACCTACTCATTAAGGCTTTGCTGCGGATGTACGGCGGCGAGCTGTTCGTAGGCTTTCAGGCCATTTCGGAAAGCGCCCTGAGCCGGCATCTGCGCCAGAGCACCACCGATGTAGTGCGCCAGCTGCGCTACTTGCACACGGCCGGCGTGCTGCACTACCAGCCTAGACGCGAGCTGCCGCAGGCTATGTTCACCACGCCCCGCTTCGACGCGCCCCAACTGCCACTCGACGAGCGCCGGCTCAAAGCCGCCCGCCAGCTCACCGAGCAGCAAACCACGGCCGTGATTGAGTACGCGGCCAGCACCACGCGCTGCCGCCAGCAGCTCTTGCTCGACTACTTTGCCGAGCCCGACGCGCCGGCCTGCGGCGTGTGCGACGTGTGCCTAGCCCGCAAAAAAGCCCGGCAAGCGCCCTTAGACACCGCCGGGCTACAAGCCGGATTGCTAGAATTAGTGCGCCCCGCACCGCTTTTGCCCCGCGAGGTAGTGGCCCGCTATCCGGGCACCGAGGCGGCTACCGTTACGGCCGCCTTGCGCACGCTGGTCGAGCTGGGCAAGCTCGCCTACGCGCCCGACGGTCGCCTAGGGGTAAAGTAGCTCGGCTACGAAGCTTAAGCGATGGCTTAGCTGCCGTAAGCCAGCATGCCACCTTCTAGGTTGCGCACGTTGGTGAAGCCCTGCTGCGTGAGGAAAGCCTTAGCCGACGCCGAGCGACCGCCGCTTTTGCAGTGCACAATTATTTCTTCGTCTTTTAAATCCTCTAGGTCATCCAGCTTGGTGGGCAGGGTGCCGAGCGGAATATTCTGGCTACCGGCAATGCGGCTTTCCTCCACCTCCCAGGGCTCACGCACGTCGATGATGGTAGGGGTTTCGCCGGCTTGCAGGCGCTGTTTCAATTCGGTGGTGGTGATGTCGGGCATGGCGTAAGCGGGAGTAAGTAAGCCAGCGCAGCGCAAGGGCTGAAAATGGCTGAGTTGAGCGACCTAGGGCCGGGTTTTAGTTTAAGGACAGCCGGCGCGTGGCGGTGCTGCCATCGGGCAAAGTTAGCTGCACCAGGTACACGCCGGCCGGCAGGCCCGCGGGCAAGCGTAGCGTAGGCTGCCCGGCTTCGGCAGCGGGCTGCTGCCACACCGAGCGGCCCAGCACATCAAGCAGCGCGGCCCGGCTAAACTTGGGCCCGTCTACGGCCACGGTGGTACCAACGGGGGCCGGGTTGGGGTACAGCGTAAACGCAGCCGAGAGCGCCTGCTGCCCCCGGGTGGCCAGCACCGTGCGGTTCATCACGGGCCGCAGCATGGGCACACCGGCGGGCTGCGGTGTTTGGGCGGTCCAGGGTTCGGCAATGGTCGTGCCCTGGGTGCTAATGAACACCGTATTAGCTGGCAATTGGTTATTCAGGTCGAGGCCGTAGCGCAGAAACCGCCCGTTTGATGCCTGCCCGTAGCCCACGTAGAAGCGGCCCGATACGCGTACCGGCGCCGCAAAAGGTACTTCTATAAACGTTTGCCCAGCGGGCAGCGGATTGGTAAGCGTAGCCGTGGCCGTAGCCAGCGGGGTATTGGCGGGCTTGCCGTTGTTGTCGGCCCACACAGCGATGATGATGGGACGGTTTTCGTTGTTCTCGCCCCCAGCCGCCAGCGGAATATTATTAAAGATGGGCGCTACCAGCAGCGACTTCACGTAGTCATCCTGGCTGGTGGTGAAGGGCAAGGCTAGGTAACTGGTGGGACTGGTGTTGTTGGCCGATAAGCCAATGCCAAATTCGGCTGTGCCGTCGTCGTAGGCGTAGTAATTGCCCAGTTCTAGGTCGCGGCTGAGGGTATCGTTGGGTAGCGTCAGCGGGTTAGTTTCGTTAGTGAGCAGCGCCAGCTGGTAGCGAAAGCGCCGCGCCACGGTGCCCGACACTGCCAGCGGCGCCGTAGTGGCATCGCCCTGCACCAGCTCCTGACGAGCCGCCGCCACAATGGGCCGCCCACCCGTGAGCCAGGTAGCCGCGGCCGCACCGCCCGCCGTCAGCTCGCGCACGGTGCCCTGCCAGCTAACGGGCGTAGGCGTGCTGGGAGCACCGGTCAAGTTGTTAAGGGTGGTCGTGAGCGCGGGATTGAGGGGCGAGGTGCCCGACGAGGCCGCGGCTGCATACTGCCACACGGGCATGGCCGTGTAGGGGCGCAGCGGGCTACCTAGGCCCCGGCTGGTGGCAATGTCCTGAAACGTAGTATCGCTGGCCGTGCGGTTGCTATTTAGGTAGATATAATCCAGCCCAAACAGGTCGGTGTTGAGCGTGCGGCTGCCGCTGGCCCGAAAGCGAAACTGAAAGCCACTGTGTAAGTACGCCGCTTGGTTGAGCGGCAAAATCTGCTGCTTAAACCGGGTAACGACCCCGCGGCTGTTATACGACCACGCCGTTTGCCATTGGCCGGTGTTGTCGAGCAGCTCCAGCGTCAGGCTCACCGGCGAGCTGCTGCTGTTGGAAGAGGGCGTGCCTACCAAGCTGCCCGCCTGCCAGGCAAAGCTCAGGTACACGTTGCTAGCCGCAGTGACCCCCGACAAGTCAATGACTTGCGAGGTCAAGGTATCGGTTTGGCCGTAGGCCGTGGCCTGGTTGGTGGTGTAGGGTAGGCCATTGCTGCGCAAGCCATCGAGCGTGAGGGTGCCCCGCGTGAGTGGGTTCACAGCCAAGCGATTGCTGACGTAGCTGCCCCCACCTAGGTAGCCAATAGTAGCCCCTAGGTTAGGGTAGGCGGTAGTGGCGCCCAGCCAGCGCGCAGCGCTGGGCGGGCCTTCCAGCGGCGTCGTAAAATCATCGAAGAAAGGCAGCGCGAGTGCGGTAGTGCGCTGGGCCGCAGTGCTTGCTGCCGGCGCGGCTGCCGTGGCCGCCCGCACGGGGTCGGCGGGCAGGGGCGCCGTAACGAGCTGCGCCAAGGCCCCAAACGGCAATAGCAAAGAGAAAGCTAGTAAGCGAAGACGCATAAGTACTAAGTAGCAAGGAGTGTAATAACTAACTAGCAGCTAGCGAAGCTGTTTGAAAACCCGCCCGCCCCGCTGAGTCAGCTGGCGTTTACGGGTTTTCGCTACACGTGCTCTTCTTAAACTGCCGGCCCGCCCGATAATTGTTCGTTGCTACCTGCCACCCGGCTATTACTCCGCTATCCACAGGTCTACCAGCTGGCCCATGCGGATGGGGGTGCCCGGTAGCGGTCGCTGGCGCACCACGGTGCCGGGCGTTTGGCCGTCGGTAGCGGCTTGCTTGAAGGCTTCGCCCATCTGAAGGCCCTGGCCGGCAAGCAGGGTACGAGCCTCGTCCTCGGGCATATTAACCAGCGTCGGAGCAGCAAAGTCTTGGTTGCCTTGGCCGTCGCCCACTATCAGGTCTATCTTGCTGCCTTTGGCGATGGGGGCGCCGGGCGCAATGTCCTGGCCGTTCAGCTGCTGCTTCAGCACCATGTTTTGGGCAAGGTCGGGCACAAATTTTAACTGGCCTACTTCTAGGTCATAGCTTTTCAGAATCAGCTGCGCATTTTTTACCGAGCCCTCGGTGAGCTTGGGCATTTTGATGACCGGCGGGCGGCGCATAGCCACCGAGATATAGATTTTGCGGTCTTCCTTCACCTTCTCGCCGGGCGCGGGCTCCTGCGTCAGTACCTGGAGTGGGGTAGCCGAAGCCGAGTAGCTACTATCATCCACATAATAAGATAGGTTGCGTTGGTCGAGGTAGTTTTCGAGGTCAGCTAGGTTCATGCCCGTGACTTTGGGTACTACAATGGTTTCGCCGTGGTGGGTAGTCAGGGGCAGGTACACGTAGAAAAAGCCCAGCACCAGCCCCGTACCCAGCACAGCAATGACGGCTAAGTGCTTGAAAACGTCGAACCAGGTGTCCGATTTGAAAAAAGACATTGAGAATGGCTAAAAAGGATAATACAAGAGCAGGTGCCTAATTGGCAGATGTCGAAAGTATAGGGTATACTAATCCGGTATCATGGCCGCCAAGTAGAAATAATCCATTAAGCTCTAAGCCTATTTTGGCGAAAGCAGAATGTCGATTTAATTCAACCAGTGTTTCATGTACGACAATTAAGCCGCTGAATAGAAAGGCATCTGCTAGCGGCTGGAACCCCAAAACCTCTTCCATATCCTGCTCAGGTTCAGCAAGCTCGTCTATGGTCTCCGGATTAAGCAAATCTTCGAGCGGCTGCAAAAAGCTAAGTGAAAGTCCAGGTATAGCTTCGAAATCACTTCGGAAATCGAGATTATAGCCCATATCAAAGCCGCTTACTTGAGGCTCTGGCTTCTGCCAATCAACAATGCCGTATGCTCGCGCCTCTACTGCCCACTCATAAATACTATTAAACTCAAAGAGAACGGCATCTAGCGGCTTGGCTTCGGTGTTAGTATCACCCTGCCAGAGGACTACGTTTTGTAGTATTTCGTCGTGCAGCTGCTGTCGGTACGCTACAAAATCGAAACCTAGGAGACTAGCAAAAGCCTCCTGAAAACGAGGGTGTACGTTTGGTGCTGCTTGAAAGGCTTTTACTGCTTCATCGCGCCGCTGGCGCAAGAAGTTAGCAATATGCTGATTATTCATGCGCTGATAGAGCTTTTTCCGCGCGCGCTTTACCAAAATCCAGGATGCGGTCGATGAACTGGTAGGGCGTATAGCCGGCCAGCGCCGTTTGGTGGAAAATGCAGGTAGCGGGCGTCATGCCGGGCAGCGAGTTTACTTCAATAATGAGCACCTCCACGGCGCCTGACTGCCGCACCCGCACAAAAGCGTCGATGCGGGCGTAACCCTCGATGTGCAAAATCTCGGCCACTCGGTGCAGCGTGCGCTTCACCTCCTCCGAAATGCGCTGGCGCTCGGTGGGGTCGGGGGCATAGCGGGCCGGCGTAATATTCTGGCCCTCACCGGCCAAGAATTTCTCTTCTAAGCTCAGCACCTCGCCGTTGGCCAGGGCCTCGCTGGCCTCGAATACCTCGATGTGCAGTTGGCCGCGTTCGTCGTACGACGTGAGTAGGCCGCCCGTAATTTCGAGGAAGTGCGCCGCGCCATCGGGCCCGATGAGTGTTTCGACCAGGAAAGCGTCTTTCTGGGGAAATTCCTCCTTGAACCCTAGGTGCAGCACCTCGGCCGGACCGGTGAGCAGAGGCTCCTGGGTGCGGAAAATCTGCTGGCTGAAGGCTTCGAGCTCGGCGCGGTTCTTTATCTTTTTCACCGCCGACGAGCAGCCATCGTCGGCCGGCTTGGTGATAAAGGGGTAGCCAAACTCGGCCTCTAGGCTGCGGTAGAAGGCCTCGGGGTCGGCGGCCCATTCGAGGCGGTAGGCCAGGCGGTGCTCGGCCACGCGCAGGCCGGCCTCGCGCAGGCGGCGGTTGGTTTCGTACTTGTTAATAGTCACGGCCGAGCTAGCCGCACCCGAGCCGTTGTAGGGCAGGCCGTACTTTTCAAGCTCGTGCTGCAAGGCGCCATCTTCGCCGGGCCGGCCGTGCAGGGCAATGAATACCTCATCGGCCTTTTCGGCTAGCTCCGCAAACGACAGGCGGCGTGGCGCGGCCACCGGCTGCCCCGCGTAGGTGCCCGTGATGCCGCTAGCCTCTTGCCGGATGCGCGCCAGCACTGGGTGGGCGGCGTGGCCCGCTTCGGCCTGCTCTATCTTCTCGCGAATATCGTCGGCGTTATCCTTGAGCATCACGTTAATGGGCAGCTCGTAGAGACGGAACTCTTCGCTGCTGCCCGCCAGAAACACCGGGATGGGCCGGTACTTCGTGCTGCTGCTCAGCTTCTCGTAGATGTTGCGCCCGCTCTCTACCGAGATATGCCGCTCGGAGGAGTAGCCACCCATAATGACGGCCACGCGGATGCGCTCGTCAGTGCCACCGTGGCGGCCGGCAATGGCCTCGTCGAGCTGCGCCAGCTGCGCGCCTAGCTGCACCGGCTTCAGGCCCGCGCGGCGCCGGGCAGCCAGCGAGGTGCGGATGATGTAGGTGAGAAACTGGCTAGGGTTCAGGCCAATCTCGGCGGCCTGGTGGAAGAAGAACGACGCGGGCAGCATGCCGCTCGTCGTGTTCGGGTCATTCAGGAAGATGGTGCCATCGGCCTGAATAAAGCCATCTAGGCGGGCGTACACCTCGAAGCCGAAGGTGGCGAACATCTTCTGCGCCTCCTGCCGGATGCGCTCGATGTCGGCCTCGGGCAGGTCGATGGGCGTGACCTTGCGGGCCAGGCCGGGCAGGTACTTGGCGCGGTAGTCGAAGACTTCGGTACCCTTTACAATCTCGGTGGGGGGGAGGGCCAGTGGTGCGCCGTTCTCATCCTCAACCACAATGCAGCTAAACTCGCGCCCGGCCACAAATTGTTCGACTAGAACCTGCGTTTCGCCAGTGAGGCTTTGGATGGTTATAGTGTCTACATCCCAATGGAAATCATCTTCAATAGCTTCTAATAGAGCTTCTGGATGATAGATAATTCGCTTAGTAGCACTCGAGAGCTTGCTAAAGCTTGCTGGCCGGCCAACCATAGTTACCGGTAGGCCGATGCCTTCGCGGATGTCAGCTAGCTGGCGCACCCAGGCCAGGCGGCCGTTTTCGTCCAGGTTTTCCCAGTCGGCTTTGGTGAGCGTGCGCCGAAATAGCGCCCGCTCCACAGCGGCTCTAAAATGCGCCGGGTCTTCTTCGCGCACGATGCCGATACCAATGCTGCTGCCCTGGTGCGGCGCTTTTATGACGAGCGGCAAACCTAGCTCGCGGCCCAGCATAGAGAGCAGCGCAGCTGGGTCGGCGGTGGCCCAGTCGGCCGCCGTAAGCACGTAAAAATCAGGCGTGGGCAAGCCGGTGGCCTTCAACAGTTTCTTCTGCGCGATTTTATCAATGCCAAACGCCGACGGCAGAATGCCTGAGCCCGAGTAGGGGATGCCCAGCCACTCGAGCAGACCCTGAATGGCGCCGTCTTCACCGCCCGGCCCGTGCAGGGTCAGGAACGCAAAATCCATTAGCCTAGGTAGCTCGCTGGCTTCTACGCGGCGGCCTACGCGGCTGATGAGGTCGTTCAGGGCTTCGTCGGTCAGCTCGCCTAGGTTCTCCAAGTAGAGCTGCCAGGGGTGGCGGCTGGCCGGGTAAGCCTCCGCGGGCGGGTAAAAGTCGCGGATGGTGCCCTTGTATAGGTATTGCCAGTCGAGCAGAATGAAGTGCCCTAGGCTATCCACAAAGATGGGCACGGGCTGAAACAGGCCCTTGTCCAGATTATCGAAAACGGTGCGCCCACCGGCGAAGGAAATTTCCCGCTCGCGCGAGGTGCCACCAAAGAAAATACCAACTTTCATAAGTGCTACAAAGGTAAGAAGGCGCGGCGGCGGAGTAGGGCTGCCAGGATGAGGCTTACGACGCGAGACTAGCCACTAGCTCGGCCACCAGGGCGGCGTCGGTTTGCCACTCGGGCGCTGCAAACAGGCCCGCCACTGAGTCGGGCGGCAGCTCGCGCTTGGCGCTGGCATGAAACTCCTGGGCGCCGGTGCGGGCCGCCAGTGCCTGCACATTGCCAGCCGTGATGCCAGCACCGGGCATAATTTGGATGCGGCCGGCCGCCTGAGCTACCAGCGCGGCGAGCTGGGCCTGGCCCGCCTCGGCCGAGGTCTGGCCGCCCGAAGTCAGTACCCGCTGGCAACCCAGGCTAATAATATCCTCTAGGGCCTGGCGCTGGTTGGCGCAGGCATCGAAGGCGCGGTGAAACGTGACTCCCAACGGCCCAGCCTGCTCGATGAGCGACTGGCACTCGGCCAGAGCCACGTGGCCGTCCGTTTTGAGGGCACCCAGCACCACGCCAGCGCACCCTAGGTCGTGGCACAGCGCAATATCGGCCTGCATGATGGCCAGCTCGGCGGCGCTGTACACAAAGCCGCCCGGCCGGGGCCGAATCAGCACGAACACCGGCAGGCTCACCTCGGCCAATACCTGCCGAATGAGGCCGTAGGAGGGCGTGATGCCACCCTGCTCCAGGTTCTGACACAGCTCGATGCGTTGGGCACCGCCCGCCTGCGCCGCCGCGGCCGAGGGCAGCGACGCCGCGCAGATTTCTAGTAGCTTGCTCACTAATCTAAGGCAGCCAAGCTGCCGGTTTTAAATAGATACCCGGGGCTACCTAGGCCGGCTGCCCCGGCGAAAGATACGCGCAGCTACCACCGCCCGCGTACTTTCGCGGCGCGGGGCTCCGCCGCCCGGGGCAGTGACACAGGGCCACCGCCTCAACCTCGCCGCCGCTTCTGCGGTAAGCAGGGGGCGGCTCACCCCAAGCTGCACCTTTGCCTTATCACTTCACTTCTTTTCTCTCTTTTCAATGAACACCCTCGCCAACTACAACTTCGCCGGGCGCCGCGCCGTGGTGCGTGTCGATTTTAACGTGCCGCTCGACAAAGACCTGCACATCACTGACGATACCCGCATCCGGGCAGCCACGCCCACCATCAAGAAAATCCTTACCGATGGCGGCTCGGTGGTGCTGCTCTCGCACCTAGGCCGGCCCAAGGGCGGCTATGAAAAGAAATACTCGCTCGAAAGCCTCGTGCTGCGCCTGCAGCAGGAGTATGGCCGCGAGGTGCTGTGGGGCGGCGACGTGCTTTCCGGAGAGGCTCTAGGGATGGCCCAGGCCCTGCAACCCGGCCAAGTGCTGCTGCTTGACAATGTGCGCTTTCACAAAGAAGAAGAAGCCGGCGATGAGGCCTTTGCCCAGCGCCTGGCCCAACTCGGCGATGTGTACGTGAACGATGCCTTTGGCGCCGCGCACCGCCGCCACGCCTCCACGGCCGTGATGGCCCAATACTTCGCCCCCCAAGACCGCGTGGGCGGCTATCTGCTGCAAGGCGAGCTCGACAACGCCCAGAAAGTGCTCGAAAACCCCGAGCATCCATTCACGGCCATTATGGGCGGGGCCAAGATTTCGGATAAAATTCTCATCATCGAGAAGCTGCTCGATAAGGTTGACAACCTGCTCATTGGGGGCGGTATGGCTTACACCTTTGCCGTGGCGCAGGGTGGCAGCGTGGGCTCGTCGCTGCTCGAAGCCGACAAGGTGGAGCTGGCCAAGCAGCTGATAGCGAAGGCCAAAGAAAAAGGTGTGAACCTGGTGCTGCCCGGCGACAGCATCATCGCCAACAAGTTTGCCAACGACGCTGACACCGACGTGGCCGCCAACCACGCCATCCCCGACACCTGGATGGGCCTCGACCTGGGTCCTGATGCGCGCGAGGATTTCTCGGACATCATCCTGGACTCGAAAACCATCTTGTGGAACGGCCCGATGGGCGTGTTTGAGATGAGCAACTTCGCGGTGGGCACCGAGTACGTGGCCCGCGCCATTGCCGATGCCACGGCGGCCGGCGCCTACTCACTCATCGGCGGCGGCGACTCGGCAGCGGCCGTGCAGCAGCTTGGCTACGGCGACCGCGTGAGCTACATCTCGACCGGTGGCGGCGCTCTGCTTGAGTTTATGGAAGGCAAGGAGTTGCCCGGCGTAACGGCGCTGGGGTAAGCTGACCTGCGCTAGCAGACCTAAAAACCTGGCCGGTTCTCGGCCAGGTTTTTTTATATCCCGCAACGGTAAGCTGCATTAGGCAGTATAGACGGATATTCTCATCCTAACTTTTTGACCTTTTCCGTCATGACTGACCGCGAAATATCGTACGCCAAAATGGCCCGCCTCGTGTACCGTGAGCTTACTGACCAGCGCCCACAGTGGGAGCAGCGCAGCCCAGCTATGGCAGCTGATTTTGACCAGCTTAATAGCTTGCTAGAGGCTTTTGACCAAGTGGCGGCTCACACGGGTGGTAAAAACACGCACGAGTATTCCGATGTAAAGGAGCGCGCCGAGCACGCCGCCGAAGTGGCCGCTGGCCGCATTGTGCGGGGCCTGCGCGCCTTGCAGCTATCAGTAAAAAACCCAGCCTTGGCTAATGCGGCTAGCTACGTGCCCAGCTCGCTCGACCCACTGCGCGGCCAGGAGCTGCTAGAGGCATTGAATACTATTTCGGCTGCAGCGGCTGGCGTGGCGCCTATGCTCGCCAATGAGGGTGTGACCGACGAGCACCTCAAGGCTCTCGACGATGCTATTGCCCTCTACACGCCACTCACCGAACTGCCAGGTAGCAGCCAAGCGGCCGTGCAGGGCCACGGCATGGACGGTACCGCCCGCCAAGTTGTTAAGCAGCTAAAAACAGTGCTAGCAAACCTTGACATCCGCATCGACAACCTGCGCGACGACATTCCGGGCCTGGCCCAGCGCTACGACGATGCCCGCCGCAGCGCCGACTCCAATTACATCGTGGCCAGCGGCGTTGGCCACAACAACGGTGGCGATGGCTCCGATGGTGGCATTGGCCAAGAAGCGGCCGGTAGTGCATCTGGCCCCGAAGCCAAGCCGTTCCAATAACCTTGTCTAACCGCTGATTTTTCGGATAACGCGGATTTTGTAGACCTACAAAAGGCAGCCCATTAGGGCTGCCTTTTTTGTGAAGTTTAGCTGCGTTGTAAGCCGCTGATAGTTCAGCATCTCATAAGCCTCGCTATTGTCTTTGAAATCCGCTTTAGTAACCTAGGCAGCTTTCTTCTCCAGCGCTTGCAGCAGTTCGTCGGCAGCCTGCTCTATGTCGTGGTAGCCTTGCTGAGCGGCGCGCTCCTTGGCGGCAATGAGGCCATCGCGGTGCACCGTTTTGAAGTCGCCATAGGGGAACTTGTAGCGGCCTTTGTTGTCTTCGTTTTGGCTTTTGTCCTCGCCTAGGTGCCACTGTGCGTACTCGCTTATCTCGTGCTTCTGCAGAAAAGCGTTTTCTTCTTTCGCGCCGGGGTTGTGCTGGCTCCAGTGCCCTTCGTCGTTCTTGATTTTGCCGTCTTTGATTAAGCCTTTGGCAAACGTGACAGCCGCTTTATTGAGGGAAATGCTCATAACAAAAGGAAATAAGTACCCTCTGCTTACGCGCTATCTGCTCGCAAAAGTTATCGCCGAGCTAACCCCCAAAACCACCCACTCAGCCAGCCTGCCGCAGGCAGGCGTATCCGTTAAAGCCGACAAATCCGTTTGAATCTGCGGTCTTAGTTGACGTATAGGGGCTCGAGCCGCTGGCCCATGCTGCGGATGGTGCGCTCCGACACGCGGCCCGTGAGGCGGGTGTTCAGGGTGCGAGCCTCGGCGGCGCTGAGCACGCCTAGGTCGCGCAGCCACGCCACGCGGCGCAGCTGCGGCTCAATGTAGCCCAGTGGGTTGATGGCAGCGTACTCTTGCCGCAGGTAGTTCTTGGTGTGGGCGTCGAGCTTCTGGGTAAAATCGCGAAACTGCCGGCGGTCGCGTGGGTGGTCGGCCAGTACCAGCTGCAAGCGGCCGGTGTGCAAAATGGCTTGGTGCCACCAGTTGTGCAGGCCATAGAGGAAAAAGGCGACCAGCGCCGCCCCCAGCCCAAACGCCCAGAACCAGACATCGTCGGGCAGCGGCTGGTCGGACGCTAAAAAAGGCCTGACCCAGTGCAGGCCCACGTAAATAACGCCGCCTAACAACCACAGCAACTGGCGCTGCGGCACAGTATTGCGGTACTCTAGACGAATAGGAAGTAGTTCTTCATAAGGTATCTCGACGGCGATATCGACTTGCCCCCGGCCATCGCGCTGGCTTACAAAGAAGCCGTGCTCACGCACTGTAAACTGAGTAGAGCGGGTAAGCTGACTTTGTTGAAACTGCATAGAACAATAAAAATACGGCACAAATGCACGCCCCCGCCAAGCATCAAGGCCGTGCCAGGCCCGAAAAGCCTAGCTACAGCTAGCCCTAGCGCAGGCCCGCAAACGGCGACGGCGAAAAGCACAGCACAAACAGCAGCACCATCGTCCAGCCCAGCACTTGCCGACCTCGGCTCAGGGGGCGCTCGTCGGGGGTGCTAGGGTGGTAGATGCCCGACATGCGGCCCAGCAGCAGCCCAAACAAGAGCCAACCTGGCTGTCCCTGCGCGGCGGGCCACTGTGTAGCCACCGCTAGCTGCCCGGCCCACACCAGCGCCCCCAGCGCCACCACCTGCCGAGGCTGGGGCAGCGCCTTGCGAAATACCAACCACAGGTACAGCGCGTAGGGCGCTGCCCCATACAGCCAGGTGTGCCAGCCGCTGCGTAGCGAAAATAGCCCTAGGCCCGCGTAGAAAATGAAGCTGACAAACAGCAGCCCCGATAGCCGCCCCGCCCGGCGCGGCCCCAGCAGTCCGTACAGGATGTGCCCGCCATCGAGCTGCCCGATGGGAATGAGGTTGAGGGCCGTAAAAAACAAGCTCAGCTCTCCGGCCACCAGCACCGGGTAGTGCAGCAGCTCGTTGGGGTGGGGGAGGCGGGCGGGGTCGGCCAGCCAACGCTCGAGCAGCTGGTACAGCAGCGGGCGGCTCAATGTGAGGCCCGCCTCGCCCTGGTAAGCTCGGGCATAGTCAGCCCCCAGCGGAATAAACTCGGGGTGAATGTGCTGCACGTAGGCCAACGGGTCGGGTAGGTGCGTGAAGCCGTAGACCAGCACGCCCACTGCCACCACCAGCCCCGCCAATGGCCCGGCCAGCCCAATGTCAAAAAACTCGCGCCGCGAGTAAATAGCCTCCCGAATGCGAATGACCGCCCCAAACGTACCTAGGCCCAGCGGAAACGGGATGTAGTAGGGCAACGACGTGCGCACCTTGTTGTACCGCGCCACAAAGTAGTGCCCAAACTCATGCACCGTGAGCACCCCCAAAAAGGCCAGCGCGTAGGTCAGCCCCCGGCCCAGTTCCTCGGCCCGCACCGCCGCTGGCAGGCTAAACACCGAAAAGTCGATGAAGTCGAGGCCGCCCCGCGTGAGGCTGACGCCCGCCAGCACGGTGGTGGCAAGCGTCAGCAGAAATAGCCCTAGGTGGATGGCGGCGGTGCGCAGGCGCGAAGGTGGCCGCTCGTAGCGCCGAAACAGGCGCTGCCCCCAGGCCAGCGTAGGCGGCGCGCTGGCATCGGCCGGGAAGCCCCCTAGGGGCTCGTCGTCAGGCGGTGGGGTGGGTAGGGAATCCGGTAAATTCTTGGGGAAAGACACGCAGGGCTTCGGGCAAGGCAGTGGTAAGGGTGAGCGGCGGCGCCAGGTGCAGCACCCGCAGCCCCAGGCGGCGGGCCGTGACAATGTGCTGCGGGCTGTCCTCAATGAATAACGTATCGGCGGGCTGCCAGTTCATTTCGCGCAGCGCGTGGTAGAATATCTCCTCGCCCGGCTTGCGGTGGCCCACTTCCTGCGAGTAGAACACCCGGTCGAGGCAGTCGGCAATACCGTTTTTGAAGCCGTACTGCTGGGCCAGACGGCGGTTTATTTCGGTAATGTGCAGGGCGTTGGTATTGGAGAGCAGCGCCGTGGCGTGCCCCGCCCGCCGCAGCTCACCAATGAGCGCCAGCCGCTCGGCGGGCACGTCAAGCAGCAGCGCGTGCCAGGCGGCGTCTATTTCGTCGTCGGTGGCGTCTAGGTCGTAGAGTTGGCGCAGCCCATCGCGAAACTCGGTGGCCGAGATTTTGCCGGTTTCGAGCAGGTCGAACAGCTCGGCCTGGCTGGCCTGGCTGTACTCGACGGTGCTGCCCGCCCGGCTAAGGCGGCGAAAAGCGGCAGGGGTGCGGTCGTAGTCGATGTCGATGATGACACCACCAAAATCAAAAAGCAGGTTGGGAAGCATGAAGGTGAGCGGCTGATTGCCGGCCCGCAAAGTTCGGTTATTGAGCCATTGGCTGCACCAGAAATAAAAATCTGCCGTACCTTTGGGCCAATAGCTACGCCCTCGGGCTAGCTTGGGGCCTATAGCTCAATCGGTTAGAGCAACTGACTCATAATCAGTAGGTCCTTGGTTCGATTCCAAGTGGGCCCACGAAAAGGCCCTTAGCAATGCCGCTAAGGGCCTTTTTTATGTTTTGTACCCAGGTGATTGCTTCTTAGTGTGACTGCCGCTTGAAATATGGCCTACTTCTCGCTACCTAACAAGTCGACAACACAGGGGCTGTCGCTCATAGTGCGCAGCCAGGCCCACCGCGATATTGCTTATCTGCCTACTGAGCCCGTGACGATTCGCCCCTGATACGCATAGTAAAAGCCCCGCTCAACCCGGGGCTTTTCTATTTGCCCAACCTAAGCCCCCACGCAAACCTCGGATACCCCACCAGTAGTGCCTCATCGCGGCGGAGCTTTTATATTTTCACGCTATGAAACACTTGCTACTATTGAGTGTACTCGCACTGGGTGTTGCTGGCTGCAAAAAAGGGGAACCCGAAGGGCCTGACCCTTTCCTAGGCCACTGGCAAGCTGACACCATCGACTATACCATGACCACCCCCCGTGGTGTGGTCGAGAAGACCTTTTCTGTTAAGTATAGCCAGACGCTGGATGTGACAGACACGACTATCACCTTTACCAATGTTCCTATAGCAGGCGGCCCCCTGCCCACTTCCAGCTCCTTTACTTACACGCGTAATGGCGAAGAGCTGAAGATGACCAGCGGCGTCTGGCCTGCCGCCGAAATACGCGTGTTGTCCTTGACGCCCACTAGTTTCATTTATCAGGACAAGCAGATCAGTCAGGGCAGCTACATCATTACTCGTATCCCATACCATCGCTAGACCCCACGCAAGCCCCTAACACTCCGCCAGTAGGAGAGAGACAACAAAAAGCCTCGTATCCACGGGGATTTTTTTATATTTGGAGCAGAAGAATGCTCGAGTGCTATTCTATTGTATTATACTTATTTATAGTTGTTCAAATGCTAGTTATGTCTGCTGTGCATGCTCCTGAAGCCGAGCGCCTTGCCTCCCTGCGCCACTACGATGTGGTACCTTTTTTGCGCGAAGACGTGTTTGAGGAATTTGCGGAATTGACGGCGCGCATCTTCAGCCTGCCCATCTGCCTCTTCAACCTAGCCGACGCGCACCATATCACCACCGAGGCCTGCTATGGCCTGCCCGACGTGATGCCGCAGCCCCGCGCCGAAGCGCTCTGTTCCTCGGTAGTCGCGCAAAACCAGGTCGTCGTTTACCACGACCTAACGGCTGCTACTCCCACGCCCACCGATGCTGTAGCCATTCAGGCTACCTTAGCTAAGGGCATTCGCTTCTACGCCGCCGCGCCCGTGCGTCTGGCAAACCAGCACTGCATCGGCACCCTATGCCTGCTCGACCAGTGGCCCCGCGAGTTTACTGCCGAAGAGCAACACGTGCTCCAGTGCCTCGCCGACCTCGTAAGCCAAGCCATTATGATGCGGCACCACTGCCACACCACCCCTGGGCTGGGACAAACCCACTGGCAGGCGCTGCACACCCACCTGCATGATGAAGTCAGCGCCCTAGGGGCCCTGGTGCGCTATTTAACCACGCGCTACGGCAATACAATTCCGGTTGCCGAAGAGGTCTTGCATCTAGTGCTCAGGCGCTTGGCTGACCTGCGCGTCATCTTACAGAAAGACTAGCAATGTTGCTGCCGCACATTCCTCAAGCAACAGAAAGGCCCCGCTCACCCCGGGGCTTTTTGTGGCCCAGCTGCGCCCCTAGCAAGCGGAAAGCAATACTTTGCGGACTTCTTAAATTTTATGTGCGGATAGACCAACCATGCAACTGCTAACTTGTTGAGGGGGCGGCTCACCCAGTAGCTAGCAACTGCTACCCGGCTTAGGTGCGCCGCAATTCCCCCACAAATGCAGGACTATTCTTTACTAAGCCCGCTGATTGAGCGTGGCAACACGGTTTATTTTGTATGCGACCTACCCCAGCGCCGGGTAGTGCAAGTAAGCAACTCGTATCAGCAGGTGCTGGGCAGTAGCGGCATCGACCCCACGGCTGACTTGTCGCAGTGGGTGAGCCGGCTGCACCCCGATGACTGGCAGTACCTCTGCCGAGAGTTCGCCACGGTCCAGCCTGGGGACTTGCTCAGCGACAAGGAAGTGCGCATCACCTGGGCCGACGGTAGCACCCACTGGCTGTCCGTGCAGGCGGACTGGGTATTCGGCCCAGGAGGCCTGCCCTACCTGAGCGGGCAGGTGCAGGACGTGACAGCAACTAAGAAAGTGGCACTGAACGCGCAGAAATTCAGTACTAAGAAAGATGCGACGTTCGAAATTCTTTCCCACGATTTGGCGGCGCCGCTCGTTAATGCCTGGCAATTGAGCCTAGTGCTCAAGGATATCCTGGGCGGGCAAGCCAGCGCGAAAGTGTAGCACGTATTGCAGTTGCTCGAGCGCACCTGCGCGCAGGGGGTAGCCCTTATCCGCGACTTCGTGGACACCGAGTTTATGGAATCGGCTAACGTAGACCTACGAAGAGAGCGCGCCGACCTGGACGCTTGGCTGCTGACCATTATGGAGGAATACCAGAACTCAACCTGGCATACTAACCTGCATTTTAGCTATGAGCCCTGAGCCGAGCCGGTGTACGTAGAAATGGACATCAATAAGTTTCAGCAGGTAATTAATAACCTAGTGTCCAACGCCATCAAGTTTACGCCCGACAAGGGCCGCATCACCGTGCAGTTGACGCGACAAGGGCAACAGGCCGTAATAACGATAGCGGATGATGGCGTCGGCATCCCAATCCTTATGCAGCCTGTGCTGTTCGATAAGTTTACCAAGGCCCGACGCCCCGGCATTCGAGGCGAAAAAACGACTGGATTGGGTATGTCCATCATTCGGACCATCGTGGAGTTGCACCAAGGCGATATCTCGTTCGAGAGTTAGGAAGGACAGGGCTCCACATTCACTGTCTGCATACCCGCCCTACCGCAGTAGGTCTACGCCAGCCTACCTATGTATGAATAGAAGCCTCTTGCTATAATATTAGATTATTGATTGATTTAGCACGACTATTAAAAAACAGTAACTAGCTTTAAGTTAGCAAAGTCATTGTAGCAGCTTATTTTTATTATTCCTTTGTATAGTCATACTTCTACTGCATCGACCCCCGTCTTCTTTGAAAATACCATTGGGCGGTTATCTGTTCATCCGCTAGGCCACTACATTGGCATTGAATACCATAATGTCACGCGCCGCGCGGCTGAACTGCACACGTTTCTGGTGCAGGCAGACCAGTTACTTGCCCAGTGGGGCTGGGATAAGCTGCTAACCCCCCAGATAACCATGCTCGACTTTACGGCGGAGGAATTACAAGACATGTGTGCCCATTGGGAAAGAGAAGGGTCTCAGCGCCCAGCCCTGCTACACGGCTCGCTGTTATTACCACACAAGGTATTCGTCTCGCTTTCCCGCCAAACAAGCTAGGGCCGTTTGCTGCGTCTTACCTGCTAGAAGTAAAAGCCCCGTTCACCACGGGGCTTTTTTAGTAGCATTTAGCCAAATAACCCCTACTTACTGGTGAGCTCTGGAGTGCACTGAGTTTGGATAGTCGAACGCAGAAGGGCCTAAACATTAAATTATTAAGGTGCGTTAATGTTAACAGGATTTTATTATTTTATATTATATAAATACTAATCGCTATAAGTTCAGCTCACTTCTTTGCCTATTGGCTGAGCTTACATGATGAGTAGTCATCGGCCTCTTTGCCTAGTAGTTAGCAAAGCATGCCGAGTGAGCTTATCTGCTATTCTTTATCTACCACCCTTTCTTTCCTTCCATGCTACCTAACAATCTCCTTTTTCCCTCCGGGGGCCAGTGTGCCCTAGCTTACGATAAAGCCGAGGGTTGGCTACGTGCCGTTTGGACTGGCTACATCAATACTGAGCAAGCCATGCAAGGCGCTCTAAATTACTTGGAGCAGGTCGGCCCGCTGCACTGTCTTTACCTGCTCAATGATAATGTGGGGCTACAAGGTCCTTGGTTTGATTCTACGCAGTGGCTGGGGGCAGTTTGGCTACCCCAAGCGCAACGCCTGGGGCTGCGCTACGTGGCGCACGTCGTGCAGCGCGATACCCACACCGACATTTTGACGCTCAAGTACCCAGGTCATCATACTGTTGACGCGGTAGAACTACAACTTTTCTACGATGTGGCCACGGCCGAGGAATGGCTGCGCAGCTGCCAGCAGCCAGCTAGTTCGGTAGGTTCTCAGGTACCGCTGCCTTAAGTTGGTAGTTAAGACCCGCTCACCACGAGTTTTTTTCTAACACTACTAGCACCCGGTGCTAGTTTGCCGGGCTTATGGAATACACCTTCCGCCAAGTGCTCTCGCGTCCGACAAAGAAGGCCGCTGCCGCATCGTCCTCGATGTGACCTGGGAGGGCCAGCGTTAGAAGATGCCTACAGGCGTGAGCTGCTTACCCGAGCACTTTCAACCCGGCGCCAAACGCGTCGTTAATCCTAAAGACCCCACGCGGCCATCTACAATGCCAAGCTGGCGCGCTGGTCGATAAAGCGCTTAACCATATGGACTAAAAGCATAAAACAGCGGAAAGGATAGCCTAGGGTAGGGGTGCCCTGTGCAAGACAGGGCCGACGTATGCCTTGCGGCATCTGCCCAGTGCCCCCAACGGGTAGCCGCCCCATTGCTTAGCTTTTTCTGCTTTACTGGGTCTAACGGGGGTATTCTTATGCGAGCAGGACCCGCAGAGCAGCTTCCAAGCACCTCCCTCTCCAGCGCTAGGTAGCCGATAAACGAGCCTGCCTGGAAGAACTAGACTAGAGTGCCCGCCTTTTAGATGCCTTCCACTTGCGACGAAGGTCGTGCTGCTGCTTGCCCTCCCCACTACTCATTGCAGGCCCGCTGCAATGGCCTGCTGCAGCGCGGCCATTTCGTCTTCGCTGTAGCCTGTCTTTTTCAGGACCTCGTTGCCTACATTATCCGTTAGGATGAGCACTGGAATGGCCTGCAGACTGAACTGCTGCTCGACCTGCAGCCGCTGGTCCTGAGCCATGACCACCTGGGGCCAGCCCATCTGCTCCTCCCGCAGGGCTTTGCGCCAACTAGTCACGTCTTTGTCGATTGAAATACTGGTCATCTGCAGCCCGTTGCCGTGGAAGGCGCGGTAGAGCTGCTTGAGGGCAGGAATCTCTTGGCGGCAGGGACCGCACCAACTCGCCCAAAACACTAACAGGTTGAGCTTGGCCTTGGGGTTGAGAATGCCATGCGCCACCTGGCTCGTGTCGGCCAGCACGAGATTGTGATAGGGGGCACTGGCCTCCTTTCGGGTCACAAAGTAGGTGCGCAGGTCTCGCCCAATGCCAGAAGTTTGCACTTGGGGGGCGAACAGAGCGAATAAGTCGGCCAATTCCTGTTTCGAATAGTTTTCCTTGTCCTGCGCAATGCCTTTAAGCAGAAAGTAGGAGGTGGGATGCTGCTGGACCAGGCTTTTGAAATAGTGCAGTCTAGCTGGTCGCTGGGCGGGGTCGCGCGTGGTGATATAGCCAAAGCCCTTGTTCATCCATTGCTGATAGAGCTCATTGTCTGGGCCGGCCTTTATCGTCAGAAAGCCAGTTGACGCAGGCGTCAGGTCGCCGGTGATGTGTGCGCCTTCCGGCCCTAGGAAAAAAGCACTGGTGGCGCTCACCGTCTTGCCCTGCGATTGGGACGCATTCAAATAGGGTAAGTGCCGAATATAATGCCAGTCTTTTTGCGTGCTATCGGGGTAGTGAATACTGGCTAAAAAGGGCACGAACGCCGAGTCGGCCGCGAGCTCAAAGGCAAAGTGGCCATTGGTCACGAGGGCCGAATCGACCACGCGTTTCGAATCGTAGGCATCGGTCAGATAGACTTTGCCGGTGGTCAGGTTCTTGACCACGCCTTCTACCCGGATGGGATGCGCAGCTTGGGTAGGCTGACAACTAGGCAAGGCGAGCAGCAAGCCGCAAACAGTTGCGAGCAGGGAAAGTCGCCACTGGCCGGCTAGCCATTGCGAAAGAGGGGGAGCGTAGAGTGCCATACGGAAGCCAACCAATCGAAAAGACTCTGCCCCAGACGAGTACCGCTAGGCGCTAGCGCAAACGTAGCAGGATTTGCTAGCACTACCAAAGCTTCCTGTAGACAACCCCAAACGGTGCGCCTTGCTGATGCCTGCCTAGACGGAATAACTCCAGTAGTTTTCGCGGGTCTAGAAGGGGGCAGCTGGGGTAGGTTGTGACCCTGTCTTTCGGCCCTCACCTTAGCCTAGGGTCAGCACGCTAACCGGTTCGTAGCGGCGCGTTCCTTCGCCAAGTCCGCCTGGGAGCTTGACTAGCGGCGTCGGTAGGAGCGCATGTAGTGTGCATCCGCTTGCCAAGTTGTTCATACCAAGATATTTTCGCTATATTGACCAGCAGTTTACCCCCTGCGGGGCGACGGGTGGGTCGGCTCCGACTTGGCCAGCCGCTTCGCGCGCTAAATGGACGGATGTTGGTCACCTCGCCCAAGCGTCAAGGGTCCGCCGCTGGTTGCGCCCTCAGTTTTCTCCCACCCACTTTTCTTTTCTTGCGCATGAAAACATCTTTCCTGGTTAGCGGGTCTGCCCTAGGGATGCTCGCCCTGCGTGGCTTATTGGCCACCGCCTCGCCCGCCCCGCCCCTCACGGTGCTGAGCGGGCACCTCGCCCACGCTCCCCAGGCCGACTCGGTTCGCCTGCAGGTCGGTTCGCGCCGGGTCGCGACGGTGCTGAGCCCCGCGGGGGAATTTCGCCTTGAGGTGGCGGTGCTACCTGAGCCCCAGCAGGCGACCTTCTCGTATGGCGGCCAGCGCACCACGCTCTGGCTAAGCCCCGGCGACCGCCAGCACCTGACCCTGGACTTTCCCAAGTTTGACGAGACGGTGCAGTACAGCGGCCGGGGGGCGGCCCTCAGTAACTACCTGGCCCGCGCCAGCTATCGGTTCGCGTACGATATTCCCGGCCAGGTGCCGGTCCCGCGCAATCACCTCACCCTGCAAACGACCCCGGCTGAGTTTGTGCAGCAAGAAACGGCCTACCAGCAGCAGCAGCAGGAGTTCCTAACGACCTATGCCCAGGCCCACGGGCTGCCGAAGGCCTTCGTGCGCGACCAGCGGCAGATTCTGGCCTTGCAGGGGGGCCAGGACTGGCTGGGCTTCATCGGCTACTGGCACTATCTCCATCGCGACGACACCCCGGCGCAAGCCCTCGTGCTGCCCGCGACGTACTTCGACTTTTTACCCGCCTTGCGGCTGCCGCAGCTCGTGGCCCACCCTAGGGCGGCGACTACGCCCCTGGTCACGGAGCTCCTCTATGGCTACAACAACCGGCTGCTGCCGAATGGGCCCCTGAGTACCGACCCAGCCGAGATAGGTCGGCTCTACGCTGTGGCCACCGCCGACTTCGGGCCCACGCCCGCCCGCGACCAAGTAATGTATAATCTCTTAACGTCTAACGTACTGCAAAATTTCCCCAGTGTACTGGCCGCCTACCCCACGTTCAAGGCACAGAACCGCGACTCCACTTTGGCGCGTGAGCTGCGCCAGCAGGTGGTGGTCCGGCTACCTTTTGCGGCCGGCCAGCCGGCGCCCGACTTTACGCTCCGCGATAACACGGGTAAGGAGGTATCCATGCGCGAGCTGCGGGGCAAGGTGGTGTACCTCGACTTTTGGGGCACGTGGTGCGGCCCCTGCATGTATGAAATGACCAAGCATAGTCACGCCTTGAAGGAACGCTTCCTGGGCCGGGACGTGGCCTTCGTCTATATCTCGGTGCGCGATACGCAGGCGCAGTGGCAGCAGGTGTTGCAGCAAGAGCGATTGACGAGCGCTAACAGCGTGCACCTGTGGGCCCCCGATAGACAGGTCGCCCAACTCTACCAGGTGCCCTACTACCCCTGCTACTACTTAATTGGTCGCGATGGCCGCTTCGTGGAGGCGTACACCACGCTGCCGTCGGATGGCGCGAAAACCGTCGCGGCCATTGAGGCGGCGCTCAACGCCCCCGCCAACGCCCCGCGGTAGTTCGCAAGGCGCAGGTCAAGAGCCATTGCCTTTGCTTATCCCGTGCCTCCTGTGCTTCTCCTCTTTTCACCGAGTGGCTTTACCATGCAGCGAGACTTTCATCCGTGTTTGACAGCTGACTTGCGCTGTTCACGAGCTAACCATTGAGTTCTGCAACAGCCTCGCCCATTTTGTGGCTTAAGTGCAGTATGTACCCTTACAGCCCTTAAAGCGACTTTTTACCTCTAGTGCAACCTTGCTCCTTCTACGAAGGCTCTCTACGATGACTTCCCTTCACCCATGTCTAGTATGAGAACCCTTCTACTTTGTTTGTGCGCCTGCCTCTGTTTGTTTTCCTGTAAGAAAGAAGATCCAGAAGGCATTTTCATTCGCGTTCGCAATGCTAGCCAATACCCGCTGGAAAACATTGTCTTTGTCGATAACCCACAACATACCTACGGCGCCTTAAGCAGTGGTCAGATTTCAGATTACCAATCTTATGCAAGAGCTAGTTATCTGCCTTCCGTTACTGTGACTGCGCAGGGTGAAGAATTGCCGCATATAAACATTAACGATATGCCTGTGGCAGGATTGGAACCTGGTCGTTATACATATGTGCTAGACGTAATCAAAGATAACAGAGGAGGAAATCGTCTAACGGTCAGCCTTGAACAACCCTAGTAAAAAAAGCTTGTGCAGGCGTCGAAACCCATAAAGTTTCGACGCCTTTTTTTGACTATATTTTTCTCTAATTCATGGGGCTCCACATAGCTTTATGGCTAGAGCTTAGGTAGTATATCTCATTCAATAAAAGAGAGTGCCTCATAGAAGAGCAAAAAAAAGGTGGTTGAGAAGGCGGCTCGCGGCGGGGTGAGCTAACGGGTAGTGGTGGCGCGCAGCAAGTAATAAGCGGCGACCAAGCTCAGGCCCGCCCCAAAGAAGACGGTGGCCGGGTACACGTAGTTGTGCTCGCCCACAAGCTGGGTTAGCACGGCCCCGCCCGCAATGCCGGCCGCGAGGCCCAGGCTCAGCACGCCCAGCAGCAGCAGCAAGGGCAAGTAGCTGCGCGACCGGACAAATGCGGTGGGGTCCAAGCCCTTCTCGATTAGGGCTAGGCGTTCACGCGAGCGGGTGGTGAAGTAGTAGTAGGCAATCCCGAACCCGGCCAGGCACAAGCTGATGGTGAGGGGGATGGTAACTGGGACGAGGGCTTCGAGCGAGTGGTCCATAAGGGAGGAGGGTAGTAGTTTGCCCCTTAGACTCGGAAAGAGCGCGCGTGGTCACACGGTGTGACCACGCGCGCTCTTTCCGAGTCTAAGCCTGCACATGGACTTCTTTCAGCCCCCTTCCGCCGACGACCTCCTGCTGCGGCAAGCCGGCCAGGGTCAGCCCCAGGCCCTGGCGCAGCTTGTGCAGCGCTACCAGGCCCTGGCCTATACGGTGGCCCTGCGCGTGGTGAGCAATGCCGAAGATGCGGAAGAAGTCGTGCAGGACGCCTTTCTTAAGGCCTTTGCGGCCCTAGGGCAGTTTCAGCGCGCGGCCAAATTTTCGACTTGGCTCTACCGCATTGTCTATAACACGGCCCTGACCAAGAAACGAGCGCAGGGCCGGCCCCGCGAACTGCCGCTCACACCGGCGACCCCGGAGCCGGCGGTGACGAGTGGCGACGGCTGGGCAGCGGTGCGGCAGGCTGACCAGCAGAAATATCTGGCTCTGGCTTTGGCTCGCTTACCCGCGGACGATGCGCTGGTGCTCACCCTGCACTACCTAGGCGAGCAAAGCATTGCCGAGATTTGCGCCATCCTAGGTAAGAAAACTTCGGCCGTTAAAATGCAGTTACTTCGCAGTCGCCAGCAGCTGGAAGCGGCCCTGCTGCAACTCCTTCCTACCGAACATCAGCACCTGCTATGAGCCAGCGCCCGTCTTCTGCCCCCGACCCGCTCAAAGCGCTGCTGCAAGCGCAGGGCCTGCAACAGCCCTCGGCCACTTTTACTGCCGCGCTCACGCGCCAAGTGGTGGCCCGCTACGCTGCCGCCCCAATCGCGCCTTACTCGGCTGGGACTTGGCTGGGCAAGGCGATTCTGCTTGTGTTGGGGAGCTTCTTGGGACTCGTTATGTACCTGCTACCCCTCGCTAAGGGGGGCGTCCTGGCGCCCTCCCTCACCGCCGCCGTGCTGGGCCTAGGGGGCATGCTCTGGGTATTCGAGCACGCGCGCCGGCCTCAAAGCAAGCTTGGCACGTCTTGATGAGCTTCGGTTAAATAATTTGAGTGAGGACGGCAGGCGTAGCGTCGTTGGTCTTCGGGCAAGCCGTGGCTAGTAGTAGTAATGCACCTATGGTAGTGGCGCGGGGTGTTTTGCTGGCCGATACGGGTGTAAAGGCGCCCTAGGTAGTTACTTTCACGCATGCTTTCTATCCGCTTCACTAGTTGCCTAGCAGTGGTGGTGTATGTGCTGGCTTCCAGCCTAGCCCATGCCCAATCCACCACTCCCCCTGTTAAAGCTCGCATCCAATTGGGCCGCTGCGACCAGCAGGTGGTGTATAACCTGCCCGCTCAGCGCTTCGACCAAACCGCCCAGGCTATCGCCCGCGCCACGGGCTGCTTCATTCGCTATCCCGATAAGTCCCTAGTCAACGTGCCCGTGCAGCCGGTGCGCGGCCGGCTCACGCGCCGCCAAGCCCTGCGCGTGGCGTTGCGAGGCAGTGCCTTACGCATCGTGCGCGAAACGCCGAACTTGATGGAAGTCGCGCGCGTGCCAGTTCCCTAGGCGTGCCGCAATGATGAGCGTAGTACATAAACGCAAGGCGTTGAAGCGGCAGTTGGACAGTGTTCCAACCAGTCACTTCAACGCCTTGATTAACTAGTAACAGCTGTGCCAGCCTGCACCTAATCTATGTAGGGACACAGCACCACATAAGCTAGGAAGCCGACTGCGGAATGATACTAATCATGTCGTCCTCGCTGGGCTCTTTAGCGGGCTTCAAGTCCAGGGCCTGGTCGGGTTGCACCCGGCGGCGGCGCTGCACGGGGGGCAGGGCTATTGTTTGCCCTGTTTCCAGCGATTGCTCCACGGCGGCTAGCACGCGCATATCCAGCAGCCCTTCTTCACCATCGGCTTCTGGGTGGCGGTCGTGAAGGATGCAGTCGGAAAAGTATTGGGTTTCGTTGCCAAATTGCTCAACCGGCTTGAAATCATGTGTCTTACTGCCCTCTTCTGTTTTCTCAACATAGGAGATGCCCACCTTGGGCCCAAACATGAAACAGGGTGAGGCATAGACCGTGGCCTTGGTACCTATGAGGGTAAAGCTCTCAGCAGACGCCGTCGCATAGCTAACGGTAAACTGCGCGGTGCGCTCGCTAGCGAAGCGTAGGGTCACGGCCACCGTATCATGAAAGTTGAAGCCGCGCTCCGGCGTTTTCGTGCCGACGGCATGCACGCTGATAGGCTCTTCGTCGAAGAGATTGCGGACTGCGTTGAGCGGATAAGTACCCATGTCGGGCACCGGACCACCCCAATAGCCATTATGGCCGCGCGAATTAGCTTCCGCCACGTTCTGAGCGAATACGGAGGAGAAGGCCAGCAACTCGCCAAAGTCTCCGTTGTGGGCCCGCGTAAAAAGTTCTACATTGCCGGGCTCATGGTGCAGGCGGTAAGCAATCATCAGCTTAGCTCCGCTTTTTTGCTGCGCCGCCAGCATTTGCTCGGCCTCCGCTACGCTCGAGGCCATGGGCTTCTCGAGCAGCACGTGGATGCCAGCCTCCAGCGCGGCCACCACAAATGAAGTGTGCAGTGCATTGGGGGTAGCCACGTACACAGCGTCGATTTCGCCGGAGGCTAGCAGCGCGCCATATTCCTCGTATGACCACGCCTTGATGTCGTATTGGCCGGCCAACTCATCGGCCTTCACCGGGTCACCGGTCACGAGTGCTGCGAGCTCGGAGTTATTGGTGCGCGCAATGCCGGGCATAAATGCCTGCTGCGAAATCTGACCACCGGCCACAACGGCATAGCGGATTTTCTTTGTGTGTCCAAACATAACTACTGATTGTTGAGGAAGAAGGCCTCGCCGAAGCGGGCGAATCCGTGATATTTATGGGAATGAGCGCAGGTAGCTACGCGTAGCGCTTGCTGACAAAAGAGTTCGCTACCTTGCTTTTAGGCTCGAATAAGCCGCATTTGTAAATGCCAACTGCACTCGTTCCATAGTATACGTCACACCTAGGCGGGTGTTCCAGAACCTTTCCGCAACGGGTAAAAACAGCTAGGCCTGTAGTATAGGCCAAGAGAAATACAGTCTCCTCTTTGAAAAACCTAGGGCGAAGAGCAGCCCGCAAGTAACAGGTTTCAGCTTCATTAGAAGAGTACGCTGGTCAGAATGGTGGCAACAGCAACGAATAGATGCTGCCAAAGGGGAAATGCACAGCAAGCCCCAAACCCCGAACACCCCGCTAGTAGGGGAGAGGCGCGGCTCACCACGGGGCTTTCTATTGCTGCCGATTGCCCCTAGGCCTTAACGCGACTGGCTAGCGTTGTGAAAATTTGTCAGCATAAGCCGGCAACCGCAATCCAGTTACCCAAGCTCAACCGTAAGTGCGACGTTACGTACTTCGCACTTCTACTACCTTACCGCTCTCTACTATGAACGAATTAACTCTACTCATCCAGGAATGGGAAACTGACATTCAGCTGCTGGAAAGGCACTTGCGTCGCCTCGCTTCACAGGTAAGCGCTCCGCAGGCCCTAGCCGAGCGCCGTCGTCTACAGCGCGAGCTGCACCAGGCTCGCCAGGCCCAGGTGTTGCTCTACGACCTCTCCCACGTGCATGCAGGTGCTTTTAGTCTGGCCGCATAGCCGCCGCAAAAGCAGGGTAGGGTTATCAGACCATTACCAAAGCCTAGCTTAAAAAAAGCCCCTCTCATCGCGGGGCTTTTTTAATTACTAGCACCCGGGCCAACTTCGGGCTTGTTGTAGGGCTACGGCCGCCCCTATGTCCATGCTATCGAAAGCCAGCAGCCTGCCCGTAATAGCCGCCGCAGAGAAACCTAGGCGCGCGTTTGGCTATTGTAAAACAAGGGTTTGCCAAACGGTTATGCAGCGCGCAGCCAAGCGCCCGGCGTGTCGCAAGTAACTTCTGACGCTAACCACGAGGCGAGTGAGATGCTGCGCGGTGCTGGGCATGATAGACGGGGTGTGGATGGCTTTCTAAATAGCCTGGAAGCCCTGGATGTGCACCGCACGCTTGGCCCACATCCGGGCTTTTGTGTTTCCTAGGTGCTCTTTTTGCGGCGGCCGGGGGCCGGGAGTAGAAAGTGCCGCGGCTGTTGCTCTAAACTCGGCCTTCTAGCCCGGAACGCGTATAGCAGCAGGTGGGGGACAGACTTTCACGCTGCATCAACCGCAATACTATGGACAAACTAAACCAACTACTGGCGCAGACCACCTTCAAAAAAGGGATTATGGTGCCTAGCGTGGCCTTCATCTTCTTGGTCACTCTTTTGTCCAGTTTGTTTCCGCAGCTGACGGGTGCGGCGCTGGGGCATATTCAGCAGTGGATATTTACCAACTTGAACTGGGTGTATGTGTGGTCGGTAACGCTGTTTGTTGTTTTCCTCCTAGGTCTGGTTTTCAGCAAGTACGGCGCCATTACGCTGGGCGATGATGACGCGGTGCCGGAATATTCCTTTTTCTCGTGGGTGTCTATGCTGTTTGCGGCCGGCATGGGCATCGGGCTGATGTACTTCAGCGTGGCGGAGCCGGTATCGCACTTTTCGGACGAAGCATTCAGCGAGCTGTCGGCGGTGCAGCGCACTAAAAACGCGCAGCTGTACACCTTCTTTCACTGGGGCATTCACGCCTGGGCTATCTACGCAGTCGTTGGGTTGTCACTGGCTTACTTCACCTACCGCTACAAATTACCGCTGTCGCTCCGCAGCTGCTTTTACCCCATTCTAAAGAATAGAATAAATGGGGTGGCGGGCAATGCCATTGACGCGTTTGCGCTGTGCAGCACATTTTTTGGCATCACTACTACCCTAGGTTTTGGGGTAGTGCAGCTCAATGCCGGGCTGGTAGAGGTGGGGCTTCTGCACAGCACGGGCTTTGGGTACCAGATTGTCATTGTGGTCAGTATCATGGCCCTTGCTATTATTTCGGCTACCTCTGGTGTCGATAAGGGTGTGAAGTACTTGAGCCAGCTCAATATCATCTGCGCCGTGGCGCTTATGCTGTTTATTCTGGCGCTGGGGCCCACGGTTTTTTTGCTAGGGTCTTTTTCGGAAGGAATCGGCTACTACTTAGCTCAGTTTCTGAATATCACCTTCGATACGCACGCCTACGAGCCGGCGAGCCAGCCGTGGTTTTTTCGCTGGACCATCTTGTACTGGGCGTGGTGGATTTCGTGGTCGCCCTTCGTGGGGCTGTTTATTGCCAAAATATCGCGGGGCCGGACGATACGCGAGTTTATCATTGCCGTGCTGCTCATTCCTACCTTGTTCAACTTTCTGTGGATGACCGTGTTTGGCAACAGCGCTACCTGGCTCGACCAGACGGTGGCCGGGGGCGCCCTAAGTGCGCTGGCTGACAAGCCCGACGCCATACTGTTTAAGTTTCTGGCCTACTTTCCGGCTGCGGGCGTCAGCAGCACCCTGGCTACTAGCCTTATTTTCATCTTCTTCGTCACCTCCGCCGACTCGGGTGTTTTCGTGATGAACAGCATTGCCTCCAACAATGCGGAGAATTCGCCCAAGTGGCAGCTGACATTCTGGGGCGCGCTGCTGGCCTTGGTGGCGCTGGTGCTGCTCAATGCGGGGGGGCTGCAGTCGCTGCAAACCATGACGCTGATTACGGCGCTGCCTTTTTCGGTGATTATGCTCCTGTTTTGCTACAGTCTTATGAAGGGGCTGGTAGTAGATAACCACTACTATACCAAGGGCTTTTCGGTAGCGGCCAGCAACTGGTCGGGCGAGTTGTGGAAAGAGCGCCTCCAGCGTATTTTGTCTTCTAAAAGCCAGGAGGCGGTCGATGCCTTTATGCAGCAAACGGTGCAGCCAGCGCTGCAAGAGCTGGCTGCGGCCTTTGTAAGCAAGGGTACTACTGCTACGGTGCAGCGCACCACTACGCCGGTGGGCGTAGCCCTGACAATCAAGCACGAGCTGATTGAGGATTTTGTGTACGGAGTGCAAACCCAGTCAAAAACCATTTCCAGCTTCCTGGTGCAGGAAGACAATGTGCCGGACGTGAAAGGCACGAAGCGGTACATTCCTAGAACGTACTTTGGCGATAATCGGCCTGGCTACAGCATCGAGTATTTTACCCAAAATGAGGTTATTGCAGATGTGCTGAAGCAGTACGAGCGTTTTCTGGAGCTGTCTTCCGAAGTCAGGAACGAAATATTCACTGATACCACGCTCAAGCGCCGGAACTAAGTGCACTTCTGAGGTTTAGGGCGTCGCGGAGCAGTTGATGCTTGCGCTCATTGCTCCACTTGTGCGCATCGAGGCCATGCTATTGGCCCACGCATGGCGCCAGGCTGCCGCTGGCGAAGCTGTGGTTGGCTTTGGAAATCGTGGCTCGCCTGCCCCACGCAAAAGCGTAGCTTACCGGCAACACTGAGGAAATGCAACCCGCCGACTTTCGCGGCTTGGTTTTCTGCTCATTTCTCTCAAGATGCACAAGAAGTATTTGGCGCTGGCCCTGGTAGCGGCAGGCGCCACCGTGGCCAGCTGCCGCAAAGACGATGTAACGGCCGCCGTGGAATACCCAGCGTATGCCGAGGCAGGTAGCCCTAGGGTGCTTGCTACGGCCCCCAACGGCACGTTGCTGTACAACGGCGGCTTCGGCTCGTCTATAGCCCCAGACCCCAACGACCCCACGGTTTTCTACCTGCTCACTGACCGGGGCCCGAATGCGGCCGGCGTGGCGGCCAATTCCATCGTGTTTGGCAAGGCCGACTTCACACCCCAGATTGGCAAGTTTCGGATGAAAGACGGCCAGCTGACGCTAGAGCAAACCATCTTGCTGCAGAACGCGGCCGGCCAGCCCCTTACTGGTTTGCCCAACCCCGCAGGCCAGGGCAGCACCGGCGAAACGGCGCTGGGCCTCAATGGCCAGCTCCTAGGTACCAGCGCCGATGGCATCGACTCGGAAGGCCTGGTACTGGCCCCCGATGGCACTTTCTGGGTGAGCGATGAATATGGGCCGCACATCGCCCACTTCGACGCTACCGGCAAGCAGCTTGAGCGCATCAACCCCTTTGGCAGTGGACAGGGCGGGCGCACGCTGCCGCTAGTGCTGGCTCGCCGCCGCCCCAACCGCGGCATGGAAGGCCTCTGCCTCACGCCCGATGGCAAAACGTTGGTCGGCCTCATGCAGTCGCCGCTCTACAACCCCTCGTCGGCGGCGGTGGCGGGCTCCACGGTGCTGCGCGTCGTGACCTTCGACCTGGCCAGCGGCGCTACCAAGCAGTACGCCTACTTGCTGGACAACCCCAGCCTGACCGGGTGCAGCGAGGTGGCGGCCATCAGCAACACGACCTTTCTGGCCCTGGAGCGCGACGGCCTCTACGGCGGCAATTCGACATCGCCGGCTACTTTCAAGAAGGTATACAAGTTTGATTTGGCGGGGGCTACCGACATCTCCGATGCCAGCAACACCGCCGCGGGCAAGCTCTACGGCGGCCTCACCGTGGAGCAGCTAAAAGACCAGGCCGGGCTGACGGCGGCCGGCGTAGTGCCCGTAACCAAAACACCGGTGCTCGACCTGCTGGGGTCGGCCATCGCGCCGGTATATCCGCACGACAAAGCCGAAGGCCTTGCCCTTATCGGCAACGACCGGTTGGCCATCTCCAACGATGATGATTTTGGCGTGGTCGATAACGGCGCCAACGGCTTTGCGCCTAAGGTGCTGCCCGCCACCGGCAAGGTCGATGTCAATCGTATTTACTTCGTGAAGCTGCCCACGCCCCTGCGCTAGGCGAGCCAAACCCGAAGCCGCCGAGAAGTGTGCGAGTGCCAACTGGCCCGCCGCTTTTCGGCGGCTTTTTTACAGCCGCTAACGGTGCTCCTAGGTGCCACAAGATAAACCAATAGCCACGTAGGCATGATAGTTAGATAACCCAGCGGGGCGACCTTTGCTACTCACCCGACCTAGCACCGAGTACGTGTATGCAGTGGTACGAAGAGGAAGTGCAGCGCCTGGCGCAGCTGCCCGTAGCGGCGACCGAACGGCCCAAGGTGGTGTTCTACGGCAGCTCCACCTTTACCCGCTGGCTTGGCCTGGGGGGTGATTTCCCGCAGGTGCAGGCGATTAACCTAGGCTTTGGGGGCTCGACGCTGGCGGCGTGCGCCTGGTTTTTTGAGCGGGTGGTGCCCCGGCAGCAACCGGCCGCGCTGCTAGTTTATGCCGGCGACAACGACCTCGGCGACGGCCGCACGCCTGAGGAAGTGGTGCTGTTTTTTGAGCAGCTGGTGGCTGTGAGTAAGGCGCAGCTGGGTAGCATTCCCTTCTGCTTTGTGTCGATTAAGCCCAGCCCGGCGCGGCTCTACCTGCGCGAGAATATTCAGTATGCTAATGCCTGCATTCGGCAGCGCATCGCGGCCCTAGGGCCGCCCTACTACTTTCTGGACCTCTACCCGGCCATGCTCGATGGGGAGGGCAATCCACAACGCGCCTTGTACGAGGCAGATGGGTTGCACCTATCGCCGGCCGGCTACGCCTTATGGCAACAAGCCATAGCCCGGCAGCTCGGCCAGATGGGGCTACTGCCCGCCTAAAGCCGATACAACAATGGTTTTGCTTTCGCAGGTATCTTATTAATCATAAGCTGTATGCGCCGCGAGTATCAACAATGGTGGAGCCCGGCCCTAGGTCGGTCCATGGAGCTGCTTGTGTTTGGGCACGCAGGGGCGCGGGTACTCTTCTTTCCGACCCGCAAGGCGCGCTTCTTCGACTACGAAAACTGGGGCGTGGTCGAGGCCCTGCGTCCCCGGCTGGAGCGCGGCGAGCTGCAGCTCTACTGCCTCGATAGCGTCGATGCCGAAAGCCTGTATTGCCCGGCCAAGCACCCGGCCGAGCGCATCAGGCGGCATTTGCAGTACGAGCAGTACCTACTCGAAGAAGTGCTGCCCCTGACGTACCATTGTAACCCTAATCCCTGCCTGATGGCGGCCGGGTGCAGCATGGGCGCTTTCCATGCGGTCAACTTCGCGTTTCGCTACCCGCAGCTGTTTGCCAAAGTGGTGGGCTTGAGCGGGCGCTACGACCTGACGCAGGCTATGGGTTGCTTCCGCGACTTGTTTCAGGGCTACGTCGACCACGAAGTTTACCTGAACACCCCCAACCGCTTCTTGCCCAACCTCCGCGACGATTTCTACCTAGGGCACCTGCGGCGGCTCGATATCAAGCTGGCGATAGGGGAGGAGGATGCGTTTCTGGCCGATAACTGCTTTCTGGACCAGCAGCTGTGGGTCAAGGGCATTGCGCACCAGCTACATATTTGGGAGGGTGAGGCGCACACGCCGCCCGCGTGGCAGCAGATGGTGCAGTTGTACCTCTAATGCGGCTTGCTATTAAGCTAGATGGGGGCTGGCACGCCAAGTAGCCGCCACGGCCACCTAAGGAGCTGCTTGGTAGCAAGAACGCTACCTAGAGCCGTGAATGGATTGCTACCATAATGTTATGCGCTAGTAGGGTGGGCGTAATGAAATGATAAATAACTTAGATTAGTGCAACCGATTGTGCGCTTAGCTAAGGTGTAGATGTTGTGAATCTTGGTTAAAACTGATTTGATTCTGTCGAATCAGGCGATGGGCATAGTTTGATAACATAGCCTGCTTGGTGGCCGGAAAGGGGGTAGCGGAATTTTGCACCAGCAAAGTTGCTAGCCTTAACCTGCCCTTAATGAATCGTTTTTACGCACCTTTCTTTGGTCTGCTCTGCTTGCCGCTCACGATGTGGGCGGGTACCATCCGGGGGCGCGTGACGGATGCCCGCACCGGCGAGCCGCTGGTGGGGGCGGTGGTGTACCTGCAAGGCACCAGCTACAACGGCCAGGTGCAGCTCGATGGCACCTTTAGCCTGCGCAATGTGCCTGCCGGCGAGTACGAATTGGTAGGTCAGTTTGTGAGTTACCAGACGCTGAACCAACACGTGTCGCTGACGGAAGCCCAGCCCGACCAAACGCTGAGCCTGCGCCTGCACGACAAAAACAACGCCCTAGAAGAAGTAGTAGTGCAGGGCCGCCGCGACCCCGAGGGCGAAAACGCCGCCCGGCGCGTCGAGCAAGTGGCCCCAAGCATCGTGAACGTGGTGTCGGCCCAGGCCATTCAGGTATCGCCCGATATTCAGGTAGCCAACGTGCTGCAACGCGTATCGGGCGTGACACTAGAGCGCAGCACCAACGGCGACGGGCGCTATGCCATCGTGCGGGGCATGGACAAGCGCTACAACTACACGCTCGTCAACGGCATCAAGATTCCGAGCCCTGACCCCTACAACCGCTACGTGCCGCTCGACATCTTCCCGGCCGACCTGCTGCAGCGCTTGGAGGTTACCAAAGCGCTCACGCCTAGCATGGAAGGCGATGCCACCGGCGGCGTGGTGAACATGGTAATGAAGGACGCGCCCGCCGAGCGCACCCTCACGGGGCAGCTGGGCACCGGCTACGGGCAGCTGTTTTTCGACCGCTCGCTGCTGAGCTTCGACCGGGGCGCCATCAACCAGAAGTCGCCGGCCGACCGCAACGGGGCCGACTACCAAGCCAAAACCAGCGACTTTCCGTGGGCCACCTTCAGCCAGAAAACGGCCCGGCCCAACCTGCTCGGCAACCTGACGTTTGGCAGCCGCTACGGCAAAGACCAGCGCCTAGGCGTGCTGCTGGCCGGCTCATACCAGGGCCAGACCCGCGGCTCGGATGGCTACTTTTACGAAACGGGTATTACCCAAGACAACTACCCTGTGCTGCGCACGCTGCACGTGCAGCAATACTCGACTCGCCAGGAGCGCCTAGGGCTGAATGCCAAGCTCGACTACCGCCTCGATAGCCGCAATACGCTGCGCTTCTACGGCGTGTACTTGCAGCTCGATGAGGCACAGGCGCGCTTCGAAACCGATACTACTTATAAAGGCAACGCCCGCCCCGACGTGGACCGCCGCCTGCGCTCGCGCCTCCAGCGCCAGGGCCTCGCCAACGGTACGCTGCAAGGCGAGCACCAGCTCACGGAAAAGCTGTCGGCGAGCTGGTCGCTGGTGTACTCGCGGGCTACCAATAACGTGCCCGACGTAACCGAGCAAGACCTCAAGCTGACTTCGGCCGGCAACCGCTACCAGGACGTAAGCCGCATCTGGCTCGACAACCACGACCAGGACAAAGCCGCGTACCTGAACCTGAAATACACTCTGGCCGAAGGCCTGGAGCTGGGCCTAGGTGGCCTCTACCGCGATAAAGACCGCACCAACCGCTACCTGAGCTACCAGTTGCGCGCCTCGGGTCAAACGGCGGTGAATGAGCAGGATATCAATTCGGAAACCTACACGGTATTTAACCCACAGGGCATTTATGTGGGCAACAACAACTACTCGGCCACCGAGCGGATAGCTGCTGGCTATGGCCAAGTGCGCTTGGTGCGCGGGGCCTGGGAAGTCCTAGGTGGCGTGCGGGCCGAGCGCACCAACCAGCAGTACCTCACAACCTTGCCCGTGACAGAAGCGGCCTACAAGGGCCGCCAGCTTTACACCGACTTTCTGCCCAGCCTGCACCTGCGCTATGCGCTGAGTGCGCGCCAAAACCTGCGAGCGTCGTATTTCTCGTCCATTAGCCGACCCAGCTTTTTTGAGCTGACGCCCCACAACAACGCGGGCAGCGTGAGCGAAAGCAACGTGTATCCCGAGGCGGGCAACCCTTACCTGCGCCGCACCCAAGCGCAGAACCTCGATTTGCGCTACGAATTCTTCGGGGCTGGCAACGACCAGGTGATGGTGGGCGCGTTTTACAAACGCCTACAGAATCCGATTGAATACGCCCTGACCAACCCCCTGCAGTACGACCCGACTACCGGCCAGGTAAGGCCCGCTGCTAATACCACCGCCGTGGTGTACCAGCCCATCAATGCGGGCACGGCCACCAACTATGGCTTCGAGTGGGTGGGCGTCAAGTTCTTTGGCCCGATTGGGCTATCGACCAACTACACCTTCACAGTATCGGAAATCACGACCAGTAAGTCGCGCAACGCCACGGCCGGCGACGCCAGCCTGAACGTGATGCAGAAGCGCTCGCTGCAAGGCCAGTCGAAGCATGTGGGCAACGCCTCGCTGCTTTACAAAAGCCCGCGCCTAGGTCTCGATGTGCAGCTCGCCTACGTGTACACGGGGGCGCGCATTGTGCAAGTGGGCCAGTTTCTGGGCCTCGACTACTGGCAGCGGGCACAGTCGCAGCTCGACTTTTCGGCCGAGAAGCGCCTCACCCCAGCCGATAAGCGCTTTGGGCTGACGGCCTACGTGAAGGTGCAAAACCTGCTGAACACGCCTTACCAGGTTGACATTCTGGCCCCCGGCGCCCCGGCCGCGGCGGGCAGCCCCGCCACGGTCACCTATCCCTTCCAGGGCAATGCCGACCGGGTATCGGTGGTAAACCAGACTTATAAAGCTTACTACCTGGCGGGGCTGCGCTTTCGCTTCTAACGCAGAGACCCCACCCCCAGCCCCTCCCCTCCGGGAGAGGGGAGCCTGACGCTTAGTTACGTCCGCTAACGTCAGTTTACGGTCGGCACCCCTCTCCCGGAGGGGAGGGGCCGGGGGTGGGGTCTCACGGCCAGCGAGTTTCTAGCTTATTAACTGCTACCTAAATAAAATTATGCGCCTCACGCTACTATCCACGGCCGCCACGCTCTTGCTGGGCAGCGCGCTGCTTTCATCCTGCGAAGAGCTTATTGACATTGCCGCGCCCGTGCAAACGGTAGGGCAAGCCTTCAGTGGCGACACGCTGCGCAGCCCCCTCAAGGGCACTATTGCGGGGCGCACGGCCCCGTACTACATGGTTTCCGACGTTACGATTAACGACGGCGACACGCTGCTGCTACAGCCAGGGGTGAAGATTATGGTGATTGGCAAGTCTAAGTCGGCCAGCACGTTTGGGCAGGCCAGCAACAACCCCGGCTTTATCGTGAACGGCTCGCTGCTGAGCCTCGGCACCAAGACCCAGCCGGTGGTTATGACCATTGCCGACGACCTAAAGGGCGACCCAACGCAGGTGCAAAGCGCGGCCACCGACCCGGCCTTTAAGGGCTACTGGGGCGGCATCAACGCCGATGGGGCATCGCTGCTGGTGCTGCGACACACCGACCTAGGGTACGTGGGTGGCCCCTACGGCGCCAATGCGCCCACCGGCTACGCGGCCGGTGACCCCAAAATTGGGGTGTCGATGCTGGCCAAGAAAAGCAACGCTATCTGCGTGCTAGAAGACAGTTACTTCCACGGCAGCGTCGATGATTTTGTGCGGCTGCAAAGCTGCAAGTTTAGCATCATGCGCAACCGCTTCGAGAAAGCTGGCAAGACTGGCGGCGAGGCCGTTAATCTCAAGGCCGGCTGTGTGGGCGATGTGGCCTATAACACCTTCGTGGGTGCGGCTACCAATGGCACCAAAGTGGCTTCGGTAGCGGCCGCGGCCGTGCAAACCAACGTGGCTACTTACAACAACACGTACCTCAACTGCGGCTACCGCCAAACCAAGTCGGGCCGCGGTGGCTCCATCAACTACGAGGTGCAAGCGGCCGGCAAGGTATATAACAATCTGATTGTGAACTGCCGTTTTGGCCTGCGCCTGCGCTCCGACTCGCCGCCGGATGTAGCCAACCTACAATACGACCACCAGTACTACTACGGCAGCACCAGCTACCACGTAGCCGAGTTCAACGCCGCCACCGCCGGCTCGACCACCGCCAACCAGCCCAACGACACTCGCGGTGCGGCTGGGGCCAATGACCCCAAGTTCGTGATTGCCGACCTAGGGACCGCCGCGGGCACCACCGCCGCCCCGACTACTGCCATGCAGTGGGCCAACTTTCTGAATCCGACCACCAACCTGCGTCTGCAAGGCAGCTCGCCAGCCATCGGCAAGGGCACCGTCGCCTTCACGCCGCTCAATGCTGTGGGCAACTTCAGCGTACGTGGCCTGTTTACGCCTACCAGCACCGCGCCGGGCGCCGATGTGGGGGCGTATCAGTCGGGCAACGTGGGCAATCAACAGTAACGTAACAAATGCTAGCTGTCATGCAGAGCGCAGCAAAGCCTCTCGCGTGGCGCGGTAACTTCTTACCTAGGTAGACGCCAACGCGCGAGAGGCTTTGCTATGCGCTGCCTGACCGATATTAATGCTATTTCTTTGCTAAGAATGCCCCTTTCTACTCTGCGTACCCCGGCCGCAACACTGCTCCTGAGTGTGGCTGCGCTGCTACCCACCGGCTGCCAACACGTCGTCCAGGCTACTAGCAGCACCCCGACCGTCGGCCTCGCTGATGATGGCACTAATACCGGCCCCGGCGTGGTGCGCCCCGTGGTGGTGACCCAGCCCGTGCGCTACGACACCGACGACCCCGCCATTTGGGTGAATGTTCAGGACCCCGCTAAGAGTCTGATAATTGGAACCGATAAGGACTCGGATGGTGGGCTATATGTCTTTGATTTGCAAGGCAAGGAAGTGCCCGGCAAGTCGGTGCACGGCCTCAAGCGCCCCAACAACGTGGACTTGGCCTACGGCCTAAAGCTCGGTGGCCAGCCCACCGACTTTGCCCTCGTGACGGAGCGCGAAACCGGCAAGCTGCGCGCCTTCCGCCTGCCCGACATGCAGCCCCTCGACTACGGCAACCTCGACGTATTTGTGGGGGCGCCGGATGAGCAGCGGATGCCGATGGGCGTGGCCATCTACACCCGGCCCACCGATGGCGCCATGTTCGCGGTAGTAGGCCGCAAAACCGGACCTAGCAAAGGCTACTTGGCCCAGTACCGCCTGGCCGACGATGGCCAGGGCCAACTTACCATGACGCAGGTGCGCACCTTTGGCACCTGGAGCGGCAAGAAGGAAATTGAGTCCATCGCTGTCGATAACGAGTTAGGCTTCATCTACTACTCCGATGAAGGGGTAGGGGTGCGCAAGTACTACGCCGACCCCGCCAAAGGCGACGCCGAGCTGGCGCTGTTTGCCAAAATTGGCTTCACCGAAGACCACGAAGGCATTTCCATCTACAAAACTGGCCCTAAGACCGGCTATATTCTGGTGTCGGACCAGGGCGCCAGTCAGTTCCGCTTCTTTCCGCGCCAGGGCACCGCTGCTGACCCCAACGCGCATCCCGAACTACGCGCCGTGAAAGTAGCCGCCCACTTTAGCGACGGCTCCGACGTGACCAACGTGCCGCTAAACGCTCAGTTTCCGCACGGCTTGTTCGTGGCCATGTCCGACAACAAAACCTTCCACTACTACCGCTGGGAAGACATTTTGGGTAAGGACGTAAAAGCAGTGGAGTAACCTTTAAGCCTGTCATGCTGAGCCCTGCGAAGCATCTCATACCGCTAAGCAAAGTGGTAGAGATGCTTCACAGGGCTCAGCATGACAGGCTTAAATGACAAAGTCAGCCTTTGTCTTACTAGTTGTGAGCCGTTGAGGACAATCGCAATAGTCAGAATAACCGTTTACTTATTTTCAACAGTCATCCACAATTTGTTAACGCATACACAACCTAGCCGAAACTAGTTGCGCTGAGCTAAAGCCCAATTTTGCCTGCCGAAAGTACCAACCCGGTAGCCATGTTTAAGCTCTTGCCTTCTACGCCCTTGCATCGCTGGCAGCTCCGCACGGGCGTGAGCTTATTCGTAGGGTACAGCGCGTACTACCTGTGCCGGTCCAACCTAGCAGTGGCTGCGCCGCTGCTCATCCGCGAGTTTGGCAGCCGGGGGCTTAATAAGGAAGTGCTGGGGCAAATTGCCTCGCTAGGTGTGCTGTGCTACGCCGCAGGCAAAGTGGTGAATGGCGTGCTAGGCGACTTGCTGGGCGGTAAGCGTATTTTTTTGCTCGGCATGGTAGGCGCGGTGGTGGCCACGGTAGCATTTGGGCTAGGGCAGGGCGTGACGGTGTTTTTTGGGGCGTGGGCGCTGAACCGCCTCATACAGGCGATGGGTTGGGCCGGGCTGGTTAACATCACGGCCAACTGGTTTTCGTACCGCTCCTACGGCAAGATAATGGGAGTGCTCAGCCTCAGTTACCTAGTGGGGGACATTGCCGCCAAGCTCATCCTAGGGCAGCTGCTGACGCTGGGGGTGGGCTGGCGCGGGCTGTTTGGAGCCGCGGCGGCCATCTTGGCGCTGGTGGCGCTGGCCAACTGGTGGGCACTAGCCCCCACACCCGCCAGTGTGGGGCTGCCCGCCCCGCCCACCAACCCCGATAGCCTGTTTGACACCGACGCAACCGCCGGGCAGCCCGCCTCACTGGGCGCCTTGCTGCGGCCGTATTTCAATAGCCCAGCGTTTTTGCTGATGCTCATGCTATCCTTTGGCCTCACGGCGTTGCGCGAGGCATTTAGCTTTTGGGTGCCGACGTATCTGGTCGAGGCCGCGCACCTTTCCGAAAGCGCCGCCTCGCAGTACAGCGCGCTGTACTCGGCTTTTGGCATGCTTTCTATCCTGGGCGCAGGCTATGTTTCCGATACCTGGCTGCGGGGACAGCGCGGGCCGCTGCTGCTTGGGGCCTGCCTAGGGCTGGTGCCCGTGCTGGTACTGATGGCCCAGCCGGCCAGCAGCCGCGTGCTGCCGCTGGTGCTCACTTCGCTCGTGGGGCTGTTGCTCCTAGGTCCCTACTCCTTCTTGGCTGGCGCCATGGCCCTCGATGCCGGTGGGCGGCGGGGAGCAGCCACGGCGGCGGGCCTCATCGATGCGGTGGGCTACGTGGGCAGCACCGGTGCCCTATGGCTAACCGGCCGGATGGCCGAGCGCCAAGGCTGGGGCGTGGCCTTTCTGGCGCTAGCCGTGCTGGCTGCTAGCACGGCGCTGGCGGCCTGGGTTTTTTATCGCACCCAAGAGCAGCGGCCTAGTCAAGCAGCGCCAATAAGGGCAACCCCAGTCGTTGACCTATAGGAAAAATTACACCATAATTAGGTAACGTTTTCGTGACAATAGGCTAAGGCCAGCGCCTGAACTTTGCTAATAAATAATAGCACCTGGCCATTTGCTAAATCAGTCATTGGGCTGAACACTAGTAGACTATGCTAGAAGTTGACGCAGGTTAGCTAGTACTCTATAGGTATCACGACATTCTTCTGCCTAGCTGCTAAGGCATGCTTTGGTGGCTCGATTAGCGCCGCCCTGCTTGGGCACGCGGCTAGGATTCTTTCTCTCATTTTGCGGTAATGGCTGACCAAGTGGAAGTAACTCCTCAGCAGGCAGTAAACCAGGTATTTGGCTTGTATGAAACCCGGGGCGGCGACGATTACATCGGCGAGCCGGTGTCGCAGCTCGAGCACATGTGGCAGGCCGCCGCGCTGGCCGAGGCCGCTGGGGCCGACGACGAGGTGGTACTCGCCGCCTTCTTCCACGACCTAGGGCACCTGTGCGCTCCCGACCTAGCGGCCGATTCGATGGCTGGCTTTGGGGCCGTGAACCACGAGCGCTTGGGAGCTGACTACCTGCGGGCGCGAGGCTTTTCGGAGCGTGTAGCGCGGCTGGTCGAGAGCCACGTGCTGGCCAAGCGCTACCTCACCTACAAGTACCCCAGCTACCTGCGTCAGCTATCAGAGGCCAGCCTAGCCACGCTGGCCTTTCAGGGCGGGGTGATGAGCGCCGCCGAGGCCACCGCCTTCGAGCAAGACCCCGATGCCGACCTCATTCTGCAATTGCGGCGCTGGGACGAGCAAGCCAAAGAAACCGACCAGCCCGTGGGCCGGCTCGACCATCTGAAAGCCCTGGCCCTACGCCACTTGCAGCGCGCTTAGCTGAGCGCCGGCTAGGCCCTAATAATACATATTCTCTCCTCTTTTCTCCTTCTATGCGCAATCGTTACAAGAAATTCTCGGCAGTGGGGCTGGGGCTAGTAATGGGCCTGGCACCCCACCTAGGGTTTGCCCAAGCCCCCATTGGCGGCACTATCACCGACGACCACAAGCAGCCCCTGCCCGGCGTGAGCGTCGTCATCAAGGGTACCAATAAGGGCACGACTACTGACTCGGACGGGCGCTTTGTGCTCGCCACCAACCCTGGTGATGTACTCGTTATCAGCTCACTGGGAGCCGTGTCGCAGGAAGTGACGGTGGGCAGCCAAACCACGCTAAGCCTGACCCTGGCCACCGACAACAAGCAGCTCGACGAGGTGGTGGTGACCGCCCTAGGCGTGAAAAAAGAGACCCGCAAAATCGGCTACGCGGTGCAGGAAGTAAACGGCGAGGACCTGCTGCGCGCCCGCGACCCTAACCCCATCACCGGCCTTACGGGCAAGGTGGCGGGCCTGAGTGTCGGCCCGTCGGCCGAGCTGCTGCGCGCGCCCAACGTGCTGCTGCGCGGCAATGCCGTGGGCCTGTATGTGGTCGATGGCTTCCCCATCGACACCGATACCTGGAACATCAGCCCCGATGACATCGAAACCTACACCGTGCTGAAGGGGCCGGCTGCGGCGGCGCTCTACGGCAACCGGGCGCAGTTCGGGGCTATCCTGATTACCACCAAAAAGGGCAACCGCAACAAGAAGGTCTTTACCGTGGAGCTAAATAGCAGCAACGTGCTGCAATCGGGCTTTCTGGCGTTTCCGCGCTTGCAAAACTCCTACGGGCCGGGCGAAAACACGCAGTACCAGTTCGTAAACGGCAAGGGCGGCGCGCCGGGCGGCGTAGATGGCGACTACGACGTGTGGGGGCCCTACTTTGCGGGGCAGCTCATTCCGCAGTACGACTCGCCCATCGTGAACGGCGTGCGCCAGGGCACGCCCTGGGTGGCGCGGGGCGCCAACAACCTGCGCAATTTCTTGCGCACCGGCTTCCAGACCAATAATAATATCTCGCTGAGCGCCAACGGTGATACCTATACCACGCGCTTTTCGGTGTCGCAGCAGAAGCAGAACAGCTACATCCCTAACAACGGGCTCAACATCATCAACTTCAACCTCTACGGCTCCTTCAACCCGAGCCCGCGCTTTAAGGTAGAGGCCAACGTGAACTTCAACCGGCAGTTCACCGACAACTTTCCCGACGTAGATTACGGCCCCAATAGCTTGATTTATAGCTCGGTGGTGTGGACCGGTGCCGACTGGGACGTGAACGCGCCCGACATCCGGGGCATTTGGCAGCCGGGGCAGGTGGGCACGCAGTCGGTATTTGCCGAGTACCAGCGCTACCACAACCCCTGGCTGATGGTGGAAAAGTGGCTGCGCGGCCACTACAAAAACGACACCTACGCCTACCTCACCGGCAACTATAAGATTGACGACCACCTGAGCGCCACCCTGCGCACCCAAATCAGCACCTATGGCCTGCTGCGCACCGAGAAAGTGCCCTTCTCGGCCCACCCCTACGGCCGCGAGGGCAACCTAGGCGACTACCGCGAAGACCGCCGCAACCTGTTCGACAACAACGCCGAGGGCTTTTTGAGCTACAACTACGACCTAGGCGCCAGCAAGTTCTTTAACCTGAGCGGTCTGGTAGGCGGCAACGTCCGCAACTTCACCTACAACTCGAACTGGACCTCGACCGACTACCTCACCGTGCCCGAGGTATACGCGTTCAGCAACTCGCTGAACCCGGTGCAGAGCACCAGCTTTAGCTCGCAGATGCGGGTGCTGAGCGCCTACTACTCGCTCGACCTGAGCCTAGGGCGCTACGCCACCCTGTCTACCACGGGCCGCATCGACCGCACCTCGGCCCTGCAAAAGCCCGTCAGCTTTTTCTACCCCAGCGTGTCGCTAGCCACGGCCGTGTCCGACTACGTGACGCTGCCCACGGCCATTTCCTTCCTGAAGGTGCGGGCGTCCTACGCCAACATTCGGGGTGGGGGCACGGCCAATACCATTGGGCCGGCGCCCTTCAACTCCATCACTGTGTTTGGAGGCAGCACCGGCAACTCGCTATATACCAACCCGCTGGGCTACGGCAACGCCTACGAGTCGCCCTACAACGGCCCCGACTACTCGCTGCAGTCGTTCTACACCACCAGCAAGCCCTACAACAACCAGACGGCCGGCTACGGCACCAACAACCTCTTCACGCCCGGCTTGCAGCCGTTTACCCGCGTGAACTACGAGCAGGGCTTGGACATCAAGTTCCTGCAAAACCGCCTGGGTTTGAGCGCCACCGCCTTCCAGTACATCGACGGGCCGACCATCTTGGCCAACCCCATTTCGACCGCTACAGGCTACAATACGCAGTACATCAACGCGCTTAAAACCAAGAACGTGGGTTATGAGCTGAGTTTGACCGGCACGCCCGTGCAAAACGCCAACGGCTTTGGCTGGGACGTGCTGGTGAACTACTCGACCTTCAAGCGCACCTACGCCGAGCTGCCTCCTGGCCAGGAGCTGTACCAGACATTCTTCCGGCAGGGCGACCGCACCGATAAGTTTTACGGCACAGCCTTCGTGCGCACCCCCGATGGCCAGATAGTGAACGACGCGGGCGGCAAGCCCCTCGCCAACCCCGTGGCGCAGTACCTAGGCGACCTGAACAACAAGTTCAATTGGAGCATCTACAACAAGTTCCACTACAAGTCGCTGGGCTTGGCCTTCCAGTTTGACGGCGCCGTGGGCGGCGTGACCACCGACTACATGTTCCGCCAAACCATGCGCGGCGGCCGCAATGCCCTCACCGCCGAAGGCGCCCTCGGCGACGCTCGCTACCAAGATTGGCAGCAATACGGCAAGGCCGGCTACACTGGCACCTATGTGGGCGAAGGCGTGCAGGTGGCCAACGGCGCCAGCATCAACTACGACTCGCAAACCGGCCGCATCCTGAATACCGAGGCACTGCAGTTTGCGCCCAATACTACCAAGGCCTTCGTGCAGGACTACGTGAGCCGCTACTACGGCGTGGCCGAGGCCAGCCTGATGAGCAAAACTTTCGGCAAGCTGCGCGAAGTCACCATCAGCTACGACCTGCCGCGCACGCTGCTCGCGGGCAGCTTCATCCAGAAGGTATCGGTGTCACTTATCGGCCGCAACCTGCTGTATTTCTACGGCGACAAGCGCTTCAAAGACGTGGACCTCGACCAGTACAACGGCGCCATCTCCCAGACGGGCCTGCAGTCGCCCACCGTGCGCAGCTACGGCCTGAATTTGAACGCTACTTTCTAATCGCTCCAGCCTCGCTACGATGAAAAATATATTTAAAACTACGGCGCTGCTGGGGCTGCTAGCCCTAGGTGCCACCAGCTGCAATAAAACGCTCGACGAGCTGACCGTCAACGAAAACAAGCCTAACTCGGTGCCGGCCTCGCTGCTGCTCACGGGCGTGCTCAACGATGCCTACGAAGCCCCCAACGGCAGCTACGAAACCTGGAACCAGTACTACCTCAACAACTACGACTACTACGGCAACAACCGCTACGACTTTGGCAGCGGCACGGGCTACTACACCACCCTCAAAAACGTGGGCCTGATGGAGCAGCAGGCCCTGACTGCCGGCTCGCCGGCCACTAACCCCTACGCTGCGCTGGGCAACTTCTTTCGGGCCTACCTCTACACCCGCATGAGCCTGCAAATGGGCGACGTCTCCCAGAGCCAGGCCCTGCTAGGCCTCGAAAACCTGACGCCCGCCTACGACTCCCAGAAAGCGGTGTTCGTACAGGCCTTCAAGTGGTTGGAGAGCGCTAACACCGACCTAGGGGCGCTCATTGCGGGCGGCACGACTACGGTGGCGGGCGACATCTACTTTGGCGGCGACCTGAAGCAATGGCAGAAAGTAGTGAATACGCTACGCCTGCGCCTGCTGTTGAACCTGAGCAAAAAAAACGCCGACGCCGACCTCAACATCGCCGGGCAGTTTGCCAGCATAGTGGGCAACCCCACCAAGTACCCGCTCATGACAAGCAATGCCGACAACATGCAGTATGTCTACGTGGCGGCCACTAATAACTTCTACCCCAACAACAACCGCAACTTCGGCCAGGACGGCTCGCGCAAGAATATGTCGGCTACCTACGTGGGTTTGCTCACGCAGCTGCAAGACCCACGCGTGTACGCCACCTGCGAGCCGGCCCGCTACTACGTCGATAACCTCAAGCAGAGCCCGACCGATTTTGCGTCTTTCGTGGGCGCCGATGCTGGCCTCGACCTAGGGGTGATGTATAACAATGCCGGCCAGCAGCGCTACTCGTTTTTGAGCCGCTACCGCTATTTCCGCACCCTAGTGGGCGAGCCCACCATCCAGATTGGCTACCCCGAGCTGTGCTTCAACATCGCCGAGGGCATCAACCGGGGCTGGGCCACCGGCAACGCGGAAACGTGGTACACGGCAGGTATTCAGGCGTCGATGGCGTCGTATGGCTTGCCCGCCAGCGGCACCTACACCGCCTATTTCTACCGCCCCGGCTCGACCGATGTGACGTCTACCGCGAACTACGACACCTACAACATACCCGTCAGCTTCGCCACCTATTACGCCCAGCCCAGCGTGAAATACGCCACTGGCAGCACCGGCCTGACGCAGATAGTGCAGCAGAAGTACCTGGCCCTGTTTCGCCACTCGGGCCTGGAGGCGTACTACAACTACCGCCGCACCGGCGTGCCCACCTTCACCACCGGCCCTGGCACCGGCAATGGTGGCCGTATCGCGCAGCGCTTTCAATACCCGACCTCAGAGCGCACGGCCAATACTACTAATTACCAAGCCGCGCTGCAAAGCCAATACAGCGGCAACGACGATATTAACGGCGTGATGTACGTGCTGAAGTAACGCATAGCAACAACCTAGGTACGGCTAGCTCCTGCCTCCTCTGCGCGAGTGGGGCAGGAGCTAAGTATAGTAATATCTTAGAAATGAAGCGACTTCCTAGTTTGCTAACGGCCGGCCTCGCTGTGTTAGCGCTGACCGCCCCGGCCCAAACGCCCAAGCTGCGCACCGAAAACGTGGTGCTCATTACCCTCGATGGCATGCGCTGGCAGGAGGTGTTTGGCGGGGCCGATACGACGCTATTTCGCCAGAGCAAGCACTATTTCACCGACCGCAAGGCGCTGCACAAAGACTTCGGCCAGGCCTCGCCCGAGCAGCGCCGCCAGGTGCTCATGCCCTTCCTCTGGGGCACCGTGGCCAAGCAAGGCCAGCTCTACGGCAACCGCCCCGCCGGCAGCTCGGTGAACGTGACCAACACCATGCGCTTCTCGTACCCCGGCTACAACGAAATCTTGACCGGGGCCGCCGACGATGCCCGCATCCACAGCAACGACCCGCTCGACAACCCTAACCGGTCGGTGCTTGAAGTGCTAAACCAGCAGCCCGCTTACAAGGGCAAGGTCGCCGTTTTTGGTTCGTGGGAGGCCTTCCCCTATATCCTCAACGAAAAGCGTAGCGGCCTGCCCGTCAATGCTGGCCAGCGCCAGGCCACAGGCGCTAGCCTCACGCCCGGTGAGCAGCTGCTCAACCAGTTGGAGGTATCTTCGCCCAGTCCGTTTGGTGAGGAGCGGCTCGATGCGTTTACCTACGGCTATGCCTTTGAGTACCTCAAAAAGAAGAAGCCTAGGGTGCTTTACATCGGCTTTGGCGATACCGACGACTGGGCCCACGGCGGCGAATACGGCGCCTACCTGCACGCCGCGCAGTACACCGACGGCTTTATCCGCCAGCTTTGGGAATACCTGCAAAGCGACCCCCAGTATCGCGGCAAAACCACGCTGCTTATCACCACCGACCACGGCCGCGGCCAGGCCGGCACCCAGTGGGAAACCCACGGCAAAGAAGTAGCCGGCGCCGACCAAATCTGGTTCGCCGCCCTAGGTCCCGACACGCCCGCCCTAGGCATGGCCACCACCGGACAACTCTATCAAAACCAAGTGGCCGCCACCCTGGCCGCCCTTCTGGGCCAAGCCTACGCGCCCACGCCCGCCACCGGCAAGCCCGTAGGGGCGGTGCTGGGTAAGAAATAAGATTGGTGAATAGTAATAGATAGCGCACCAATTTTAATGCCTGTCATTGCGAGCGTAGCGAAGCAATCACATCATGACGAGCCGTTTAGGTGCGATTGCGTCGCTGCGCTCGCAATGACAGGTGTATTATCAAAAGTTTTATGAAAAGTCCTTTTCTACTTATACTAGCCAGCCTGCTGAGCCTCAGCGCGGCCCACGCCCAGCCACGCGCCCGCAAGGTGGTATTCATTATCGCCGACGGCATTCCGGCCGATGTGCTGGAAAAGGCGCCCGCGCCGAACATTAAGAAAATTATTGCGGCCGGCACCTACCTGCCGGCCCACGTCGGCGGCAACCTAGACACCTATACCCAGACGCCCACCATCTCAGCGCCTGGCTACATGGACCTCATCACGGGTACCTGGGGCTACAAGCACAATGTGTGGGATAACGCCGTGAAGGCGCCCAACTACCAGTACAAGAATATCTTTCGCCTGTTGAAAGAAGCCCGCCCAGCCGCCAAAATAGGCATCTTCTCGACCTGGCTCGACAACCGCACCAAGCTGGTAGGTGAGGGCCTGCCCACGGCCGGCAACCTGAAGTTTGACTACCACGCCGATGGCTACGAGCTCGACACCGTGGCTTTTCCGCACGATAAGGGCAGCCTCTATACCCATAACATCGACGAGAAAGTGGTGGCCGAAGCCGCCCAGTGCCTGCGCCAAAACGCCCCTGACCTCTCGTGGGTGTACCTCGAATATACCGACGACATGGGCCACCGCTACGGCGATAGCGAGCAGCAGCGCCGCGCCGTGGGCTACGTCGATGAGCAGGTGGGCAAGCTGTGGGCGGCCATTCAGGAGCGAACCCAGCACCATGCCGAAGACTGGCTACTCGTCCTCACCACCGACCACGGCCGCGATGCCGCAACTGGCCGCGGCCACGGCGGCCAGTCGGCGCGCGAGCGCGCTACCTGGCTAGTGCTGAGCGATAAGAAAACGAACGCCCACGCGCAGCGCCCGCCCGTCAGTATCACCGATGTGCTGCCCACCATCGCCAACTTTATGCAGTTGCCCCTGCCACAGGCCACTCAGCGCGAGCTCGATGGCGTGCCACTCCTAGGCCCGGTATCGCTGGCCGCGCCGCAGCTAGCGGCCGCTTCTGACAGCCTGCGGCTGCGTTGGATAGCCCTAGGCGGCAAAAAGGAGAAGGTTAAAATCTGGGCCACGCCCACCAATAAGTTTAAGACCGGAGGCGTGGATGCGTACGTGCTCCTCGGCACCGTGCCACTAGGTCGGCAGCGGGCATCTTTCAGCCGGGCCGCCTACCCGGCTGAGTTCTATAAAATTGTGCTCGAAGGCGAGCGTAATACAGTTAACACGTGGCTAATGCCTGCTGGCCCACCTAGGGCCAGCGGCGCCGAATAGCAGTTGCGCGAACGTTTCAATTCCCACCACTCTCTCGTCTGTCGTTGCGAGCGTAGCGAAGCAATCACACCTGTTAAGCGCCGCCCGGATGCGATTGCTTCGCTATGCTCGCAATGACAATCACTCTTGCATTAAGTTCTGTCCCTAGGTCGTCACCAGTCCCTTTTGCAGCACCTTCTGTAACTCGGCCAGCGAGGCCAGCAGCCCATCGTTAGGGTAGGGGGCCAACTGCTCGCGGGTGTGGGTGCCATTGACCAGGCCCAGGCTGCGGGCGCAGCCCGCCCGCCGGCCCGATTCCAGGTCCGAGGGTGTGTCGCCCACATTCCAAACCTGGCGCGTGTTGGTGATGCCAAACACCTGCATGGCCTTCTGAATCATGAGGGGCGCGGGGCGGCCTTCGGTCACCTCATCGCTGCTGATAGACAAATCGATAACAGCATGTCGGTTGCCGCGGCGCTGGGCATCGAGGTTCACGTCCCAACCTAGGCGGTGCAGAATGATGTCCGTCACCTCGCGGTAGAAGCCAGTGGTAAGCGCAATGCGGATGCCTTGGCTTTTGAGATAAGCAAACAGCTCTAGGCAGCCTTCGGTGGGGAGCACCGGCTGGGTGCGGTAGTGCGCCTCCAGCACCTTTCGAAACACCTGGTACGAGTAGTCGACATGGCTCGTAAGCTCGGCCGAGGCCACCGCTGTACCTAGCTGCTCGCGCCAAAGCTGCTCAAACACAGCTCGCTTGGCTTGCCCCTGCACGGCCAGAATGCGGGCAGCCGAGGCCCGCAGGCCCGTAGCGGCGGCGGCCTGGGCAAAGCAGGCTTCTACTTCGTGGGCATCTCGCACGGTGGTGCCGGCCATGTCAAAAACTAAGAGTTGCAAAGCGTCCATCTATCTCAAATTGATGTTTACTAATATGCAACAAATGTATGTAGTACTCCCACCTGCCTTTATTGCCGATGGCTCACCTTTAGGTTACGTTTTTGTGCCGAACTTGCCCGCATGAAGCACGACAAGCTGAGTTTAATCGGCCTCCGTATCCTAGAGCTGCGCAAGGCCAAAAAGATGAGCTTGCGCGAGCTAGCCAAGCGCAGTGGTCTATCGGCGGGGCTACTCTCTAAAATCGAGAACTTCCGCACCGTGCCCTCACTGGGCGTGCTGGTCGAAATTGCCAACTCGCTGGATGTCGATGTGGCGGTGTTGGTCAAGAATATCAACGGTGACCCAGCCGCACCTTACTTGCTCGTGCGCGCCGGCGAAGGGCGGTCTGAACAGCGCGAAGACTCTAAGGGTTTGCTCTATAGTTACTTGCTTTCGCAGGATGTTGCCGGTTATACATTGCGCGTCAACGAAGTGCTCATCAGTCCGCAAACCTACCGCAAGCCGCTTTCAACCAATGCGCTCGAACTCATCCATGTGCTGGAAGGCACGGTGCAGTACGGCTTCAAAGACGGGGAAGTGACCCTAGGGCCGGGCGATACGCTGTACTTCGATGGCCTAGCGGCTCACTCGGTGCGCAATGATACTGAGCAGCCCGCCCGCCTATTTAAAGTGTACTTGCTGCGGCCTACCGAGTAAGGCAGCGCTTAAAAGCCAACCTAGGGCTCGGCAGAAATAACGCAGGCATAACGCTTGCTTGTGTTTCATGGAAGGCAACGAGTAGTAGGTTTGTACTGCGGCACCTTACCAGCCGAACTACCATGCACAACTCGTATGATGTACTAGTAGTGGGCGCGGGCGCCCTAGGTGCCTTCCACGCCTACTTTGCCTTGCAGCGCGGCCTAAAGGTGCTGCTGCTCGAAAAAGACGCCCGCCCAATGGAGGCCACCGTGCGCAACTTCGGGCAGATTATCACTTCGGGGATGGCCGAGGGCGAGTGGTTTGACTACGCCCGCGTGAGCCTCGACACCTACCAAAAAATTCAGGCCGAATACGATATTTCCATTCGCCAGAACGGCTCGCTCTACCTGGCCTCAACGCCGCTCGAAATGCAGGTGCTAGAGGAAAAACACGCTCGCTATCAGGACCTAGGGTATCCCTCGCGGGTGCTTACAGCAGTGCAGTGCCGCGAGCGGCTGCCCGCCGTGCAAGCGAGCTACTGCGTGGGCGGCCTGCTGTTTGAGCAGGAGGTGACTGCCGAGCCCGACCAAATGATTCACCGCCTGTTGGCCTACCTGGTGGCGCACTACGGGCTCGACTACCGCCCCGCTACGCCGGTGCGCGAGGTCACGGCCGGCGACGCGAGCGCGACTGTCATTGACGTACGCGGCCAGCGCTACACTGCGGCCCAGGTGCTGGTGTGCAACGGCCGCGACTGCAAGGCACTATTCCCCGATGTCTTTGCTCAGAGCGACTTACAGCTGGTGAAGCTCCAGATGCTGGCCACCTATCCATTGCCGCAGGTAATGCTGCCGGGCTCGGTGCTCACGGGGCTCAGTTTGAGGCGCTATGCGGCGTTTAAGGCGTGCCCGTCGTTTGGGCAGCTGCTGGCCGAGGATATGAACGCCGACCTGCGCACTTGGGGCATTCACATCCTGTTTAAGCAGGCGGTGGATGGCTCTATTATCATCGGTGACACCCACGAGTACGCCGACCTGGCGCAGGCCGACGACCTGGATTTTAACAACGCCGACTACCTCAACCAGCTCATGCTCACCGAGGCCCGCCGCATTGTGCACCTGCCCGACTGGCGCATGCAGCGCGCCTGGAACGGCTACTACACCCAAAGCAAGTCGGCCGAGGTATTTCAACACTCGCCTGACCCGCGCATTCACATCGTCACGGGCATCGGCGGCAAGGGCATGACGAGCGCCTGCGGCTTTGCCCAGCACAGCGTGGCTCAGCTAGGGTTAGGGTAGGTACTACTCAAGCCGCTGCCTTCTCAATGATGGCTTATCCATAAACCAGAAAGCGGCCTTGCTTACTCAAGCAAGGCCGCTTTCTGGTTTACGGTGTATTTCAAGCCAGCAGCTCACCTAGGTAGCGGGCGTGCAACTCAAGCGCAAGCGCCTCGGTGGCCGGGGTTGGACTAGCCAATAAATCGGCGTACACGAGCAGCGGCGGTACGCAGCGTGGGTCGGTGGGCGCAAAGCAGGTAGCTGGCGCAAAGGCATTAAGGAGTTCGATAGAGCCCTTGGGGCTGGGCACCAGGTCCAGCTGCCGCACTAGCTGCGGGCGGGGCAGCTGGCTGTGAAGTGTAAGGCTAGTGGGCGGCGTGGGGCTGCCGAGCAGCAGATGCGCCGCGGCCTCGCCGCTCCAGAGGCATTCGGCCGGCAGGGTCCGCTGCGTCCAGTCGGCCAGCAGGATAGGGCAGCGCGGGCGGTAGCGCTGCGCATTGAGGCGGCGGCGCAGGGTGCCAGCGTAGTGCGTGAGCCAGTACCGGGCCGGTGCCGGCAGCAGCAGCGGGCTCGCGCCCAGGGGCGCCTCATCGTGCCAAAAGCCCTGCGCGGCCAGGCTGCGCAGTACCTGCCGCACCACCTCTACCGGCAGCTGGGTGTGCGCCGCCAGCCGCGGCACCGAGTAGGCCGCTAGGTCGGGCGCAAGCACCAGCTGAAATAGCAGCCGCAGCAGCTGCACGTGCCACGCCGGGCTCGACACCACCAGCTCGGCGGGTGCCGGGGGCGTGCGGCTGTGCGTGCGGGCCAGCAGCTCGGGGTGCTGAAACCAAGCATTGCCCGCCGCGTCGGCGTAGCGGGTACCTTGCGCCCGCAGCTGGGCACCTAGGGCGCGCGGCACGTGGTCGTACACCAGCAGCGGGGGGTAGTCGGTGGCCGCCGCTTGGGGTGGGGGCGCCCCCGCCACCGAGGGCGTGGCCAGCAGGCGTACCACTGAGCCTATCTGCCACACCTGGGCCTCGGGCTGGCTGGCGGCCCACGCCCGCACGGGCAGCGCCAAGCGGCGTTGCAAGCACTGGCGCACGCGTTCCAGCAAGCCGCTGGGAGAGGAAAAAGCTAACGTAGCCACCTGAATAATAGAGGCAGTGCCCGCGCCCGGAGCCGGAGCTGGCGAGGTTGCCAAATTCTCTTTAGAAACAGAAAGCCAGGGCCGCACGGCAGCCCTGGCTTTGGTACAGCGTGGTGCTAAGCAGCACCTTGGCGAAAGAAAGAAGCTAGTACTCGGTGTTCTGCGGGTCGAAGTTGGTCCAGCCAGCCAGCCAGTTGCTGCTGGTGGTAGCGCTGGGGTCGAAGGCCCCGATGTAGGTCACAGGCGTGAAGAAGCTATCGGTGAGCTTGCTGTCAGTGAAGCTGGCAGGCACCGTGCTCACGATGGGCGAGGCCGTGCGAGGCACGAAGCTCGGCGAGGTGAGGTTGAAGGGGTTTAGCAACTGTACGTTGTCGGCAGTAGCGTAACGGCGGTTGGCATTGGCGGTGGCCTTGAACCAGGTGAGCGGTCCCACGGCGCTGCTCCAAGCAGCTGTGTCGCTGCTCATAGTATTATTAGGAGTCAGGTTGCTATTACCTAGGGTAGGCCCGACATACAGAATGTTACGCTGCCCGGCCGTCGAGTTGGAGTTGCTCAGGGCACCAGCCACGATGTTGTTCTTAAAGCGAGCGTCGCCGTTGGCAATGGTAGCTGCTGTTACACCGCCGTCGATGAGGACGTTAGTGGGATAGCCGATGATGACTGAGTTCATCAGGCTCTGGGCCGAGTTGGCACGCAGGTGCACGCCAGCCGTGTACTGCGGGCTATAGACTGCTGCACCGGGATTCAGGATAGGACCAATGGCCGTAACGTTAGAAAACACGGCTGAGGTCCGGGGAGAGTTGGTCGAGCCGCCGCTGTCATTGTTCGACTCAAAGGCCTTAGAGCCTGACTGGTCGGCCTGCAGGGGGTCGCGCAGCGACACCGCAAACTGTACCTTGCCCGAGAACCCTAGGTCGGTATCGAAGTCGTCGTCGAAAGTGCGGTGAGTTACTAAGTACTTGGCGTTCACGGTACCGCCAAACCACTCAATAGCATCATCGCCCGAGTACGATACTTGCACGTGGTCAATGGTAGTGCCGCTGCCCACGCCGCCCAGCGTTAGGCCATTTACTTCATTATTAGGCGTGAATGCCACACCAGCAAACTCGATGCGCACGTATTGAAATACGCCCGAGTTGTCGGCAGCGTCGATGCCGCCGTAGGTAGTCCGAACGCCGCCTTCCGCCAACTGCTTGCCAGTAGTCGTATTAACCGGGGCATTGCCGGTGATGATTACGCCACCCCAGTCGCCGTAGTTGCGCGAGCCCTTGGGCTGGTTGGAGGTGAAAATAATGGGCTTAGCCGCCGTGCCCATGGCCATAATCTTGGCGCCGGGCTCTATAATGAGCGCACCTTTGGTATCCTTATCACCCACGATAACAGTGCCGGGCTCAATAGTAAGCGTGGCACCGGAGCCCACATAGACAAAGCCTTTGAGTAGATACTTATTATTAGCCGTCCAAGTCGTGTTGGTCGTGATACCCGCAGACCCCGTTTCTACCGTCACGGTCGGCTTGGTGGTGGTAGTGGGGTTGGTAGGATTCGTGCTAGTGCCGTTGCCCTGGAGGTTGGGTGCTGGCGTGATGTCCTTCGTTTCGCAAGCGGCCAAGCCGAGCAGCGTGGCGAGCAGGGCAACGGAAAGGGTGTTCTTTTTCATGAGAAAAAGCTGAAATGAATTTGAGTTTTAACGGCTAGACTAATAGGGCAGAAGGCGGAGTGCGAGGCGGCTCATCTCCGGCAGAGGCACCTAAGGCACTGGCGTGGCTGGGCGCGGCTGCAGGCTAAAGCGCAGACCTAGGGTGTAATAAGTGCCGCGTCGGTAGCTCGCCAGCGAGGGGTCGGCGGCGGTGTACTTGCCATCGCGGGCGTAATCCTGTACCAGATTCACGCGCTGGTTCAGCAGGTCTTGCACGCCGGCATTGAAGGAGAGGCTCGGCGTAATGGTCTTGGTTAGCGACAGGTCGATGGTGTGGCGCGGCAGCTCCACCACATCGGGGTACTGGTCGGAGCCCGCAAACAGGATGCGCGGCCCAAACACGTTGTAGAGCGCCGTTACCTGCCACGAGTTGTCGGGGGTGTTGAAGTACAGGCCACCGTTGTACACGTAGGGCGACTGGCCTTGCAGGGCGCGCTTGTTGTTCCAGGACACAAAGCCATCGCCTAGGGTCACCTGGCTCTTGATGAGCGAGACGTTGCCCACTACCGAGAGGTTTTTAAGCCGTTCATCTACAAAGGCTAGGTTCTTTTTCACGTCCAGCTCCACGCCGTAGGCGTAGGCGCTCGGCGCATTGGCGAAGGTGTAGGCCAGGTTCGTGGTTAGCACTACCACGTTCTCGATGGGGTTCGAGAAGTTCTTGTAAAACGCCCCGATGTGTACCAGCTCGCCGGGAGTGGGGTACCACTCGTAGCGCAGGTCGAAGTTGTCGATGCTGGCCACCTTAAGCGGGGTGGTGGGGTTGAGGTACAACGAGCCGTAGTTCAGCACGTTGAAGTCAAAGTCGTAGTAAAAGAACGGCGCCGCTTCGCGGAACTCGGGCCGGTTGAGGCTGCGGCCGTAGGAGGCGCGCACTAGGTTGGTGGCGTTGAGGTTATAGCTCAGGTTGGCCGAGGGCAGCACGAAGTTGGTGGGCGTGCGCTGGGTCACCGGCTGGCCGTTGAGGCCGGTTTCGATAAACTGCACGTTGCGCTCGTAGCGGGCGCCGGTCACCAGCTTCAGCTTGTCGGTAAACGGAATGTTGAGCGACAAGTAGAACGCTTCCAGCTCGTTGTGCGCCCCGTAGCGGTAGGTCGAGTTCAGGTCCTCATCGACCCGGAAGCCATCGGAACCGATGTTTTGAGGCGAGAAGATGTTGCCCACGTTCTCGTTTTTCAGCCCTTGCATACCGCCCGAGTTGAGCGAGTAGCCAAAGGCCCGGGCCCGGAAGGCGCGGCGGCGGTACTCTAGGTAGGTGCCGGCCCCGATTTCCACCTTGCGGTCGGCCACGTCCACGGTGCGTTTCAGGTTGGCGTTCAGCGTGAAGGTGTGCTCGCTCAGCTTCTGGTACAGGCGGCCGGCGTTGTTGACATCGACCTGGCCAGCGGCGGGCGTCAGCGCGGTTTGGATTTCGGGCGAGCTATCGGTGCCGGGCGTAATCTGGTACGACAGGCGGCGCAAGTCGGGCTCGTTACGCGCCGAGTAGCCGTAGCCGCCCACCCAATCGAAGCTGGTTTTCTCGTCGGCTGCCTTGTGGGTACCAGCCACCTGGCTGGTGTAGGTGGTGCGGCCCTGGTAGCCTTGCAGGTAGCTGCGGCGGTTGAGGACGTTGTTATCGTCGGCGCCGTCGCGGGTTACCTGCTGGTTGCGCGCTTGCTGGCTATACAAGTTGCGCCACTCGAGGCGGCCCCCATGAGGCAGCACCAGGCTGAAGTTCTGAATGGCACCTAGGCGAATGTTCTGCGTCGATTGGTCGTCGCGGAACTGGTCGGTGCGCTGGCCCGACGCGTCAGCCTGGTTGCGGTTGATGTTGAAGCGCGTGTAGGAATTGGTGTAGTTCACCGACGACACGCTGCCGATTTCGAGCTCACCTAGCTTTATCTGCGTTAGATACGCCGCGTTGAAGCGCATATCTGGCATGGCCTTGGTCTTGAAAATGCCGAAGTTGTTGTCGAGCTGCTTGGCGTAGAAGTCGCGCTCGTACTGCTGGTAGGCGGTGCTCAGGGGCGGCATGCCGTTGGGCAGGTCGCGTTTGGTGGCGCCAAAGCCGAGGGCGTCGCCCGTCTGGGGCCGGTCGGTAAAGAAGTCGCGGCCAGTAGTACCCTGGCGGTAGCCCGACGAGTAGTTGACCGTGAACTGCTTTTCGTTGAAAATCGGCTTGCGCAGGTATACTTTCACCAAGCCACCGGCAAAGTCGCCGGGCAGCTCGGGCGAAGGGTCTTTAAACACCAGCACCCGGTCGATGAGCGAGCTGGGCACGATGTCGAACGAGAACGACTTGCGGTCAGTTTCCGAGCTGGGCGCCGTCACATCGTTGAGCCACACCGTGTTGTAGCGGTCGCTCAGGCCCCGCACCTGGATAAAGCGGTTGTCAACCACCGTCACGCCCGGAATGCGGCGCACCACCTCAGCCGCGTCGCGGTCCTGGGTTTTCACAATCTGCTCCGACGAAATGCCGCTGACTACCACGTTGGCCTGCCGGATTTCGTTGATTACCGACACCTCCGTATTGGTGCGGCGCACGCCGCTCACGCTTACTTCGCCGAGCTGGGTGTTGTCGGGGTCGAGTTTGCCGTCGAGCACCGTCGTTTTGCCAGCAGTCACCACTACTTTCGGCACGGTCAGCGGCTTATAGGACACCGACGAGATGATGACCGTGTAGGTACCAGCCGGCACGTTGGTCAGCAGGTAGTGGCCTTTTTCGTCGGTGGGTGCCGCCAGCGTGGTGTTTTCCAGTCGCACCGTGCCGCCGATGATGCCTTCCTGGTTTTTGGCATCTTTGTAGGTGCCTTCGATGCGGCCCGTGCTCTGCGCCAGCACAATGCTAGCGGGAGTCACGCAAAGGAGCAGCACGTAAAATGCTTTTGTAGCAGTGTTTTGCATAACGGCTACAAAATTCCCGGGCCTCTATTACCCTAATGTGACGGCTACATTACAAAATGAATTTAACATGAACTAAGCTGTCACCAGGCCGTACACGGCGCTAGCGAAAGTGAGTGGATTATTTTGCTATAAGTGAGGCAGCCAATGAGTTAGCTTGCGGATGCGCTACTTGACCTCTAGCTGGTAAGTGCCCGCCACCAGCTCATACTGCCGTAGCGGCCCCGTAACATGCCGCACCCGAATGGCTGACGAAGTGGCTGCAAGCGGCCGGCCGGCTTCATACACCACTTGGCCGGCAGCTACGGGCAGCGTGAGCGTAGCGGTAGCATTGGGCGGCACGGTAACGGAGTAGGAGGTGCCTGCCCCCTTCTTCTTCCAAGCCGACTTGATGAGGCCGTAGGGCCCTAGGTGGCGCGCCTCAAAGTGGTCGAGCCCAGCCACGGCGTGGGGCGTGAGCAGCACATTTTTAAAGCCCGGCTGCTGCGGGTCGGGCTTAATGCCCCCTAGGCCTTTGTAGAGCCAGGCGCCAACCTCACCGAACATGATGTGGTTCATCGAAATGTCGCTTTTGGCGTCGATGGGCCAGTTTTCGTAGAGCGTGGTGGCGCCGTTGGCTATCCACCAGCCCCAGGAAGGGTAGGTTTCCTGTGCGGCTAGGCGGTAGGCCACATCGGCTTGGCCGTTCTCGCTTAGGGCCCCTAGGATGGCTTTGGTACCAAGCAGGCCCACGTCGAGGTGGTAGCTGTCGGCGGCCACCCGGCGGGCCAGGTTAGCTGCTACTTTCTCGCGGAGCTCATCGGGCACCACGCCCCAGTACAGCGGCACGCTCAGCTCGGTTTGCACGCCGCTGCCATAGAGATTGGTTTGCCGATTCAGGTACTTGGCGTTGATGGCGTTGCGGATTTTTTGGGCCAGCGCGGCGTAGCGGGCAGCATCGGCGGGGTGCCCCAGCAGCTTAGCCGCCCGAGCCAAAATAGAGGCGTCGGTGAAATAGTACACCGAAGACGTTAGCTCGACCGGCGACTTCGACTTGACCGGTACCCAGTCGCCTAGGCCCCAGTCGGTGAGCCCGGTGGGGCTGCGCGCCTCGATGTGGTCCACGTAGCGCTTGAGGTTACCGTAGCAGTCGGCCAGCGGCTTGGTGTCGCCGTAAAACAGGTAGAGATTCCAGGGAATGATGGCGATGGTGCTGGTCCAGTCGGGGCCGTTGCCCCACTCGTAGCCCCAGCCGTCGCTCGGAATAATGGAGGGCAGCACGCCGTTGGGCTGCTGCTCGTCGCGGTGGTCGGCCAGCCATTTCTCATAAATGGTGATGCCATCGAAGTTGTAGAGGCCGGTTTCGCTAGCGATGTGGGCGTCGCCGGTCCAGCCGTTTTTCTCGCGCTGGGGGCAGTCGGTAGGGTAGCCAAACAGGTTGGACAAGTACGAGTTATTAGTCGCCCACCAGATTTTGTTGAGCGTCGGATTGGCCGAGGTGACCTGCCCGACCGGGGCCACATCGCTGTGCATAAAGTAGCTGGTGAGGCTGCCAGCGCTCAAGGCCAGAGGCCGGCTGCTGGTCACCTCCACATACTGGAAGCCCTTGTAGTTGAACGAGGGTATAAAGGTCTCTTCGCCCTTACCACCTAGGGTGAAAATATCGGTTTGAAACGGGTCGCTCTTATCGGTAGGCCGGTAGTGCACATCGATGTTCGATTGGTCGACGTGACCATCGGGGTAGCGCCGCTCGCCGTGCTTGAGGTGCAGCACCGTGCCGGCTGGGCCCTGCGCCCGCAGCTGGCTAACACCCGAGATGTTGCGCCCTAGGTCAAATACATAAGTGGTGTCATTAAGCTTGGCCACGGCCTTGCTTGGTATCGCCTCCACATTGCGGATGGGCTGCATGGCCTGGGCCACGATGCGGGTCGAGGGCGCGGCGCGCGGGATGACAGCCTGCCACTTGATGTCATCAAAATCGGCCGTGTTCCAACCCGGTTGCTCGCGGCGGGCATCGTAGTGCTCGGCGGTGTAGATGCTGTTAAATACCAACGGGCTCAGGGCCGTTTTCCAGTTTAGGCCCGACGTCACGGTGGTTACTTTATCTCTAGCGTCCGTTAGGCGCAGGTCGAGGCAGAAGGTGGGGCGGTTGCGCCAGGGTGCCTCGTGGAAGTACCACACGGCCGTCGATTGGTGGTTGTACCAGCCATTACCCAGCAGCACGCCCACCGCGTTTTTGCCAGGGCGCAGGTAAGGCGTCACGTCGTGGGTCACGTACAGGGTGCGCCGGTCGAAGCGCGTGTATATGGGGTCGAGGCGATGGTTGCCCACCTTGCGGCCATTGATATACAGCTCATACAGGCCGCCCACGGCAATGTAGGCTCGCGCCGACTTGAGGCTCCTAGGTGCCTCAAACGTGGTGCGGAAGTAGGGGGCCGGCTTCAGGGCCACGTCGCGCGAGTCACTTATCCAGGTGCCTTGCCAGTTGGCTTGGCTCATCAGGCCGGTTTCGAAGCTGGCAACTTGGCTCGCGGCGCCTTTGGCACTGGCACCGGGCCAAGTCTGGACCCGCCAATAGTACTTCGTAAACGGCCGCAGGGCCGGCCCCCCGTAGGCTATCAGTTGCCGAGCCGAAGGCACGCGGCCCGATGTCCAGGCCCCGGCCGCGCCCCGCGCTACGGCTAGTGAGTCGGAGGATACGGTGAGCTGGTAGGCCGTTTGCACGGCCCCGCGACGGTCGTCGTGCAGGCGCCAGGTCAGGCGGGGGCGGGGCGCATCCAGGCCTAGGGGGTTGGTTAGGTACTCGCATTGCAGGTCGATGGGCGTGCCGGGCGCCTGGGCCCTGGCGGCCGAAGGCACTAGTAGCGCGCCCCCACCAAGAAAACCAACCCAGCCAAGCGAACTTATCCAACCGACTAAAAGAGCACGGAAAAAAGCCATAACGCAACGGAAAAAGCCAACTGCCAAACCAGACCGCCAAGATAACGGTCTAGCTGCTGGCTGCCAGTTGGTCCACTAGCCTACGTGGTAGCTATTCACCCTTTTAGGCTTGCCACAGCCGTTGTCCTTGCGTATATTCATACATGGAACTCCTCCTCAAAACTCTCGCCCACCATTGGGGACTGAGCCAGGCGCAGTACTGGCACTTGCACCTGCTTAGCTCCGTATCGGTGGGGCCGCTGCTGGGCATCTTGTACCTGGTGTTTTTCGACAAGCGCGCGCGGCGCCGGGCGCAGGCTGCCCGCCTGAAAGCCTCGATGTGGGTGGGCGCCGATGGGCGGCTACTTATCTACCGATAGGCTGCTACCCACGGCGAGCCCATCTTTGTGGGCTCATTTGCTACTGCATGAACCATCTATTATCTCGCCTCGGCGCTTGGGCGGCCCTAGGGCTGCTCGTTGCCGCTTGTGCTAAAGACGACGTGGCCCCGGCCGCCGACCACCTGGCCCTAGGCAACCCCAGCGGCGCGGTGGCTAGCCTCACCTCGCCCACCAACTACCTGCTCAGCAAGCCGCAGTACGCGCTCTCCTACAACCGCGACCAGGGCAAGCCCAACTGGGTGTCGTGGCACCTAGACGGGGACGACCTAGGCAGTGCCGCTCGGCAAGACGACTTTCGGGCCGATGAAAGCTTGCCCGCCGACTGGTACCGGGTGAAAACCAGCGACTACTCGGGCTACGGCTTCGACCGGGGCCACAACTGCCCCAGCGCCGACCGCACCGCTTCGGAGGACGACAATTCGGCTACCTTCTTGATGACGAACATGATGCCCCAGGCCCCGCAAAACAACCAGCGCACCTGGGCTGACTTAGAAGAATATTGCCGCACGCTGGTGCGGGCCGGCAATGAGCTCTACATCATTTGCGGCTCGTATGGTCGGGGTGGCACGGGCAGCGAAGGCTACTATACCACCATCGCCAGCGGCCGGGTCACGGTGCCCGCCCGGTGCTGGAAAGTAGTAGTAGTGCTGCCGGCCGGCACCAATGACCTAGGGCGCGTCACGAGCAGCACCCGCGTCATCGCCGTTAACACGCCCAATAACGTCAATGTCAACGCCGCCTGGGGCGGCTATCGCACCAGCGTCGATGCCATCGAAAAAGCCACCGGCCTCGATTTGCTCTCCGCCTTACCGCTGGGCGTGCAAGACGCGCTAGAAGCCAGTACCGATAAAGGTCCCACCAACTAGCACTCAAGCAGGCTGCGAAAGCGCCGGCCGCAAACCGTGACCCTAGGGCACAAAAAAGCCGCTCCCGGCCTGGAAGCGGATTTTTTGTGCCCTAGGAGCGGCTATAACTAGTACCAGCCGCCGCCCAGCGCCCGGTACACATTCACCGTAGCATTGAGCTGCTGCATCTTGGTCTCGGTCAAGTCAAACTTCGATTCCAAGGCGTCGCGCTGCGTGAAGAGCACTTCGGTGTACTCAGCCCGCACAGCCTTGAATAGGCTGTTGGAGATGCGGATAGACTGGTTCAGAGCCTGCACTTCCTTCAACTTGGCGTCGTAGCTCTTCTGCAGGTTGTCAATATTGGAGAGCTGGTTGGCTACCTCCACGTAGGCGTTCAGTACGGTGCGGTCGTAGTTGTATACGGCTTGCAACTGCACGGCATTGGCGCTGTAGTAGATGGCCTTGATGCCATTGCGGTTGATGAGCGGAGCGACCAAATCGCCAGCCAAGTTGTACAGCATCGACTGGGGCGAGGTGAACAGCAAACCGGGCTTGAAGGCCTCGAAGCCGGCGCCACCTGAGATGCCCAGCGAGGGGTAGAAGTTGGCGCGGGCCACCTGCACATCGAGCTTGGCAGCCACTAACTGCTGCTCGGCCTGCCGAATATCAGGGCGATTGTTGAGCAACTGCGCTGGAATGCCCGCCTGAATGGTGGTCGGCACTAATGCATTAAACGCCTGGTAGTCGCGTACGATGGGCTGCGGATAGCGGCCGGCCAGGAAGTTGAGGTGGTTCTCGGTTTCGGTGATGCGCTGCTGCGTCTTGTACTGCAGGCTGATGGTGTTCTGCACCTGCGCCTCAAAACGCTTCACCGCTAGCTCCGTCACGCGAGCCGATTCCTTTTCCTGCTTCACGATGCGCAGGGCGTTTTCCTGAATCTCGATGTTCTGCCGAATGATAGCCAGCTGATTGTCAAGGGCCAGTAGCTCGTAGTACGAGTTGGCAATCTCGGCAATGAGGTTGGTTATCATAAAGTTCCGGCCCTCTATCGAAGCTAGGTAGCGCGTAGCGGCCGACTTGCGGGCGTTGCGCAGCTTGCGCCAGATGTCCACTTCCCAGCTCGCCGACACGCCCACTTGGTAGTTGGCTAGTGGGGTAGGGTTGGCGCGGTCATCCCGAATGGGAACCCTCTCTTCTGTGGCACCTTGCAACGTGTAGCGACCGGGCTTGGCTACATCAGCCCTCGCCCCGATAGAAACGGAGGGCATGTAGTCGCCGGTGCGCGCCCGGATTTCGTTGCGAGCCAGCTCTAGCTCCTGCGTCGTGATGTTCAGCTCCTGGTTGCGCTGCAAGGCGCTGTCGATGAGGACTACCAGGTTGGGGTCGGTGAAGAATTGCTTCCACCGCGTGCGGGCGGTGTTGGTGCTGTCCGCGGGGGCGCCTGCGTAAGTGGCCGGCGTGGTGCGGTTTTGGTTGCGCTGCGTCAGCTCCGGAAGTTTGCAAGCCCCCACCGTCAGCGCGAGGCCGACGGCGGTTAGGCCCTGATAAATGCGTCTTTTAAGCATGGGTTATACCTTCTTCGTCAACTAAAACACGCGGCTCAAACCCTTCGCTTACTGGATATTCGTTCTCGTCGTCAATCAGCTTGCTCTTCGAGGCCATCGTGCCGAACACGTAGTACAGGCCGGGCACGATAACCACCCCGAACACGGTGCCGAACAGCATGCCGCCTAGGGCCGCCGTGCCGATGGTGCGGTTGCCGATGGCGCCCGCGCCGGTGGCAATCACCAGCGGAATCAGACCAGCGATGAAGGCAAACGAGGTCATCAAGATGGGACGGAAGCGGGCCTTGGCGCCGGCAATGGCCGCGCTGCGCACGCTCATGCCGTGCTCGTGCTCCTGCACCGCAAACTCCACAATCAGTACCGCGTTCTTACCCAGCAGACCCACTAGCATCACGAGGCCCACCTGGGCGTAGATGTTGTTGGCCAGGCCCATTACCTTGATGAGCAGGAAGGCGCCGAAAATACCAGCCGGCAGCGACAGGATAACTGCCAGCGGCAGCAAGAAGCTTTCGTACTGGGCGGCAAGCACCAGGTACACGAAGGCAATCACAATCAGGAAGATGTAAATGGCCTCGTTGCCGCGCGATACTTCGTCTTTCGACAAGCCACCCCAGTCGATGTCGTAGCCCCTAGGTAGGGTTTTGGCCGCTACTTCCTGCACAGCCTTGATGGCCTCGCCCGAGCTGTAGCCCTGGGCCGCATCGCCCCGGATAGAGGCCGTGGTGTACATGTTGTAGCGGTTGATTTCGTTGGCGCCTTGGGTTTTCTCGATTTTCATGAAAGCCGAGAACGGTACCATTTCGCCCTTGTCGTTCTTCACCCACATGTCCAGGATGTCCTTGGGCAGGCGGCGATACTCAGGCGAAGCCTGCACATACACCTTGAAGAAGCGCTGGTACTTGATAAAGCCCAGCTCGTAGGTCGAGCCAATCATGATGCTCAGCGTGTTCATGGCGTTGCCAATGCTCACGCCTTTCTGCATGGCGAGGTCGTTGTCAATCTTCAGCTCGTACTGCGGATAGTTGGCCGAGAAGAAGGTGAACAGGCCAGCCAGCTCCTTACGCTTTTTGAGCTGCGCGATAAATTCCTCATTCACTTTTTCCAGCGCCTTGTAGTCGCCCGAGTTGGTCTTATCCAGCAATTGGAGCTGGAAACCGCCCGCGGCGCCGTAGCCCGGTACTGCTGGTGGCTCGAAGAATTCGATGGTCGCGCCGGGAATCTCGTGCGCCTTTTTTTCCAGGTTCTCCACGATGTCGTGGATGGACTCTTTGCGCTCGCTCCACGGCTTCAAGCTAATCAAGCAGGTACCAGCGTTCGAGCCGCGACCCTCGGTCAGTACCTCATAACCCGCTAGGGTCGAAATGCTTTCGATGCCAGGCACATCCTTGGCCAGCTGCTGCAAGTGCTGCGAAATGTCGTTGGTACGCTCTAGCGTCGAGCCGGGAGGCGTCTGGATGATGGCATAGAGCATACCCTGGTCTTCGGCCGGGATGAAGCCGCTGGGCAGCTTAGACGAGATGCCGAAGATGCCGAGAGCGAACACAATCAGAATGCCGAAGGTGAACACGCGGCGGTCAACCAGCTTCTCCAGCAGGTTGGTGTAGCGGCCGGTCAGGCGCTCAAAGCCCCGGTTAAACCAGTCGATGAAGCGGTTGATGGGCGTCTTCTTGCGAGGCTGGCCGTGGTTATTTTTCAGAATCATGGCGCAGAGCACCGGCGTCAGGGTCAACGCCACCACACCCGAAATCACGATAGACGTAGCCATCGTAATCGAGAACTGGCGGTAGAAGATACCCACCGGGCCACTCATGAAGGCCACCGGCACGAACACCGCTGTCATCAGGATGGTGATGGCGATAATAGCACCGCTGATTTCGCCGATTACTTCCTTCACCGCCCCAAAGGGTGAGAGGTGTTTCTCCTCCATCTTGGCGTGCACGGCTTCCACCACCACAATAGCATCGTCGACCACGATACCAATGGCGAGCACCAGTGCAAAGAGCGTAATCATGTTGATGGTCAGCCCGAACGCCTGCATGGCCGTGAACGCGCCAATGAGCGACACCGGCACGGCGATAATCGGAATGAGCGTCGAGCGCCAGTCGCCCAGGAACAGGAACACCACGATGGCCACCAGAATAAAGGCGTCGCGCAGGGTGTGTACTACGTTCTCGGTCGAGGCGTCGAGGAAGTTCGACACGTCGTAGCTGATTTTGTAGTCCATGCCAGGGGGCATGGTTTTCTTCAGCTCTTCTAGTTTAGCTTTTACGCTCGTGATTACGTCGCTAGCGTTCGAGCCGTAGGTCTGCTTCAGCATGATAGCCGCCGAAGGGTAGCCATCGAGGTTAGAATAGATATCGTAGAATTCGCTACCTAGGGACACGTCGGCCACGTCTTTTAGGCGCAGCATCTCGCCATTAGAGTTAGCCTTTAGAATCACGTTCTTGTACTGATTCTCGTCGTTGAAACGACCCTGGTAGGTCAGCACGTATTCCAGTGCTTCGGCGCGGCCCCCGTCGGAGCGGCCGATACGGCCCGGCGAGCCAATCACACTCTGCTCGTCTAGGGCCTTCATTACATCGTCGGCCGAGATGTTATAGGCACGCATGCGGTCGGGCTTCAGCCAGATGCGCATGGCGTACTGCCGGCTACCTAGGATGCTCGCGCGGCCGATACCGTCGATACGCTGAATCTCGGGTATCATGTTGACCCCAGCGTAGTTGAACAGGTACTTCATGTCCGTGTTCTTGTCCTTGCTGTACAAGTTCACGTACATCAGCATGTTGGGCACCACGCGGTTTACGATGAGGCCCTCGCGCTGCACCAGCACCGGCAAACGGTTCACCACCTGCGCAATACGGGTGTTCACGTTCACCACCGCCTGCTCGGGGTCGGTGCCTAGGTTGAAAACAATCTGGATGTTGGCCTCGCCGGCGCTCACGGCGTCGGAGGTCATGTACTTCATGCCCGGCACGCCGTTCACGGCCTGCTCCAGCGGGATGAGTACCGACTCGGTGAGCACCTTGGCGCTAGCCCCGGGGTAAGCGCAGCTCACCATGACCATGGGCGGCGAAATCTCCGGAAACTGCGAGGTCGGTAGGGTCTTGATGGCCAGCACGCCCATGAACACGATTACCACCGAAATCACGATGGCAAACACTGGCCTACGAATGAATTTACTGAACATATTTCACACTAATAAATTGACAGACTACTCGCTGTACACCTTCAGCTTGGGCAGCACTTGCTGCGGGCTCTCGTAGGTGTAGCTGATTTTCTCGCCATCCTTCACCTTGCGAATGCCTTCGAGCAGAATCTTGTCGCTGGGCGTGATGCCGTCCTTCACGATGTAGAGGTCAGGCATTTCTGAGGCGATGTTCACTTCCTTTTGGTGCACCACGTTGTTCTTGTCCACCACGTACACGAACTTCTTTTCGAGCACTTCGAAGGTGGCTTTCTGCGGAATGATGAGGGCGTGCTTTAGCGGCACTGTCATCAGCACGCTGCCAGTTTCGCCGTTGCGCAGCAGCCCGTCGGGGTTGGGGAAGGTGGCGCGGAAGGCAATGTTACCGGTTTCGTTATTGAAGTCGGCTTCAATGGTTTGCACCTTGCCGGGGTGGGGAAATACCTCGTTGTTGGCCATCTTCAGCTCCACGTTCACGGCCTTATCACCAGCCTTGGCGTGTTCCTTATAAGTTAGGTACTCGGCCTCGGGCACGTTGTAGTACACCCACATCTTGCTGTTGTCGGAGAGGCTCGTTAGCAGGTCGCCCTCGTCTACCAGGCTACCTAGGCGGGCCTGGAAGTGGTCCATAATGCCCGTAAACGGCGCGCTGATGGACGTAAACTGCAAGTGCGTCCGAGCCAGCGACACATCAGCCTTGGCCTTGTCATACTTGGCCTTGGCCAGCGCCAGCTCGTTCTTCGATACGATGTTGCTATCGGCGAGGCTTTTCGTGTTTTTGTACTCGATGCCTACGTAGCTGGCCTCAGCTTGCGACTTTTGCAGGTCGGCATTGTAAATCAGGGGCGTAATCTGGAACATCGGCTGCCCCTTGCGCACCGTCTGGCCCTCGTCCACGAATATTTTTTGCAGGTAGCCTTTTTCCAGCGCGCGCAAGTCGATGTGCTGGTAGGCATGAATCTGGGCTACGTACTCTTTAGTAATGGTCGTGTCCTTTTGCAAAGGGCTTGTGACCAATAATTTAAGCAGCTCTTCCTTTTCTTCTTTCTTATCCGCGCAGCTGGTAAAAAATACGCCACCCGAACCTAGGAGCGCGAGCAATAATGTTCTCTTTATAAATGCAGTAAGTACCATCAGATAGGTGCTTGGTAATCCCGGAAAATGTGTGGTGTTTCAGAAGTGAGCTGATGAAAGGCCGCCCCCGTGCGATGCAGAAGGGGGTAGGCGCTATGCTGTCAGCCCGTGGTGGTGGTGCCGCTGTAGACGGCGGCTATGCGTACCAAATAAATATTTTTACATGCTTCGCAAGTGGCTCTGCATAAGGGCAGAAGTCGGTTAATACCAGCGTGAAAGCCGGTCTTAAATCACGTTTGGGAGAGCAAAACCGGGGAATAGGTCGGCGGGCAAATGCCTACGTCGTGCTGGGTTATACAAATTTCTTCATCTTGCCATTAAGACAATATGAAGGAATGGCTGTCAATAATTTAGGCGTTCTTCATCTAAGGAAAAACCTTAAAATCAGGCTTGGTAGATAGCTATAATTCAATAGTTTGTGCAGGGGCTGTAGTAAAGTGGGCAACCAGCTTTCTGAAGAAAACTTCAAAAAGATTGATGATTTGTAAAAAGTAGCTTTGCTGCATGGAGCCAACCTCTCCCCACCCGCCTGCTCGCTACTATGAAATCGACTTGCTGCGCTTTGTGGCGGCGGTGGCCGTGGTGCTGTACCACTGGGCCTACCGCGGCTACCACGAGGGCCACCTGAGCCCGGTAGACTACCCCACACTGGGCCAAGTGTGCAAGTATGGCTACCTAGGCGTGGAGCTGTTTTTCCTGATTAGCGGCTACGTCATCCTGCACAGTGCGCAGGGCAAAACGCTAGGGCAGTTTGTGGTGTCTAGGGTGCGGCGCCTGTACCCGGCCTACTGGGTAGCGTGCACGCTCTGCTTTGTGGCGATGCGCCTATACCGGCCCACTTACGGAGGGGCCGACTGGTCGCCGCTTTTCGACGTGTCGCTGCGCGACTACTGCTACAACCTGAGCATGTTGCAGGCTTTTTTCGGGGTGCACGACGTCGATGGGGTGTACTGGACCCTAACCGTAGAAATTACCTTCTACTTTCTCATCAGCTTGTTACTGGCGTTTGGCTGGTTGGGGCGCTTGGTGCCGGTGCTGGCCGGTTGGTTAGGATACTGCACCCTGGTGGGCCCCAGCGAAAATGCGAGCCCTTTCGGACTGTTGTTATTTCCGCGCTACGCGCCGTTTTTCATAGCCGGTATGCTCCTATACCTGCTGCAAGCTAAGCAGGTGGCGCGCTGGCAGCTCGGCGGGCTGCTGCTCTGGGCCTACGGCCTGAGCGCACAGGCAACTTGGGCCGATACGCTCGATAAAAGCGTTTTTTTTCGCGACACCTTTTCGGGGCCGCTGGCGGTGGCGCTACTCACGGGGAGCTACGGGGTCTTGCTGCTCGTTACGGCCCGTAGGCGCCGGCCAGGCTGGGCCCCGTGGTTGGCAGCAGCGGGCTCGCTCACGTACCCCGTTTACCTACTGCATCACAACATGGGCTACCTCGTGCTACTGCACCTAGGCGGGCGCATAGAAAAACATGTGCTGCTAGCGGCCATGGTAGTGGTGCTGCTGGTGCTGGCTTGGTTACTGCACCGCTACGTAGAGCGGCCGTTGGGCAAAAAGCTAGGCGAAAAAATGCAGCTATTAGCGGCCGCCTAAATCCAATAGCCGCCCCTAGAAGCCAGGCGCTAGCGTAGTAGCCTTGGCTACCAGAAGGCTCTTACTACCAGCACAAAAAGCGCCAGCGCGGCTAGTAGTACCCAAGCTATAATATTAGAGTTGAACGGCTTGGTGTATTCGTGCTTGCGCGGGCGTCGCCGTTTCTTGGCGCTGAAGGTGAGGCTGCGAGTCATGGGAGAGCGACTAGTTAGAAAGACGCAAACAGAATAAATATCATCCTGAATATAAGGCACGCAGTAGTACACTTGGCAGCAAGCGAACAAACTTAATTTTAGGGGTACTGAGGTTAGCTAATCAACAGTTCCCCTTATCTGACCTAGGCGAGCGCCTCTGGGGTGAGCGGCACGACGCTTGCAGGAGGGCTGGTATGATGAAAAAACTTATTCTCCTAGGTGGGTGCCTGTGGGCCTTCGCCGCTCAGCCAGCCCAGGCGCAAACCAGTCAAGCCGATATCGTGGTTATGAAGGTGCTGGAATCGCGGCTCGGCACCCGCATCGTGGTAGCGCGCAGCCGAGGTTTCGCCGACGAAATAGAAGTGAAGCCTAACCTAGCTAGCGACGAAGCCAGGCTTATGCGAGATTCGGCTGAGAAAATACAAGAGGTGTTAACAAAGCTCTACCAGCAGGGCTACGCCATCAAAAGCTCCTTCAATAGCAGTGAGGGCGGCCAGAGTACCCTAGTATTGGTAAAAGAGCAATAAGCAGGCCGCCAGGTCGCTGTGCACTAAATAAGGTGGTCAGTACGTTCTCAATAGGAAATTATTTTAATCCTATTTGACCATGAAATTATTTGATAAAATGCGGGCCATGTTCACGCCGAAACCCGTGGTGGTACCGCCCGCGCCGCTTTATTCAGACGAGGAATTTCTGGAGTTTATCGCGGCGCAGGCCCGCAAGCGCACTCAGGAGGAGCAGGCAAGCCAAAACAAGCCAGCTGGCCCAGCCGCCCCACTGGGCAACGCTGCCTAGGGCCGGCCGCAACCATTGCCCGGCCCGGAGGTTAACAGGCGATGGAAACGCCCGCGCTACCCACTTTCGGCTTCGATGCCTACCCCCAAACGGCCGAGCCACTGCAACCCAAGCCGCCTACCGAGGCCCTGGAGCAGCTGGTGGTGTATCGGCGCGAAGAGCGGTTTGCCACCTGCCGCCAGCATATCGAGCTACACCGGCGCGCTTTTTATAAGCTCTCGATGATAGCGGAAGGTGGGGGATACTTTACCCTAGACAATGAGGTGGTGACGGTGGCGCCTATGTCCATCTTGCTGGTGCCGCCCGGCACTGCCCTGAGCTGGCGCCTACACGAAGGCCCGCAAACGGGCCTATACTGCTTTTTCTCGCCCGATTTTTACAACGCGGGCCTGCTACCCGGCTACCAGCTCGGGGCCGTGCTGGCGGGCGGCGCGCCTTACGTGTACCATGCCGCCTCGCCAGAAGAGTATGCCGCGCTGGCTCAGAGCGGTGAGCAGCTTTACGCCCAGCAGGCCCACCTCGAAAAGGCCCGCCACCACCTGCGCCTGCTGCTGGCCGATGTGCGCGAGTGGGAGCACCCTGCTACCCTCGCCACCGCCCAGCCGCCCGTAGTGCAGCAATTCTTGCAATTGATAGCGGCGCGCCTGGCAGCGGCTACCGAGCCGGTATTGGCCCTAGATGCCTACGCCGCCGACCTCTGCCTAACGCCTAAGCAGCTGAGTGCCTTGTGCCGCCAGGCTACCGGCCAGAGCGCGGCTAACTTGCTCAAGGAGAAGGTGGCTACCGAGGCTAGGGTACTGCTGACAGGTACGCAGCTGCCCATTAGTGACATTGCCTATCGGCTTACGTTTTACGACGCGGCGCACTTCTCGCGTTGGTTTCGGCAGGCGGTAGGGCAGGCGCCGTCGGCCTATCGGGCGCAATTCACGACGTACAAGTAATTCGGCAGTTCGTACAAAGAGGCCGCTGGGTGAGATAGGTAGCTTTGCCGATAGGTGCCCTAGGGCACCGCTCACCCGGCAGGGGCGCCCTAGAGCACCTCATCGCCACTCTTTTTTGTACGTACTTCAATGGAAAAAATCGCGCTTATAGTAGGAGCCAGCGGCATTATTGGCAGCAACCTGGCCCACGAGCTCATTGCCACGGGCTGGACGACCTACGGCCTGGCCCGCCGTCCCCAAACCGATGTAGCCGGCCTGCACCCCGTGGCGGCCGACCTGCTCGACCCCGCCAGCCTCGACGCGGCCCTGGCCGATGTCAACCCCACACACGTGTTTTTGACCAGCTGGCTGCGCAACGACACCGAGGCCGAGAACATTCGCGTGAACGGCGGCATGGTGCGCAACCTGCTGGCCGCGCTCAGCCCCAAAAAGTCGGTGCAGCACGTGGCCCTCGTCACGGGCCTCAAGCACTACCTAGGGCCATTTGACTCGTATGCCCGGGCCGGCGCGCTGCCGCCCACGCCAGTGCGCGAAGAAATGCCCCGGCTCGACGTCGCCAATTTTTACTACGCCCAGGAAGATGAGGTGTATGCCGCCGCTGAGCGCGATGGCTTCACCTGGAGCATCCACCGCCCGCACACCATTATTGGCAAGGCCGTGGGCAACCTCATGAATATGGGCAGCACGCTGGCCGTGTACGCCAGCATTTGCAAGGAAACCGGCCGGCCCTTCCAGTGGCCAGGCTCGAAGGCGCAGTGGGAAGGCTTGTCGGACGTGACCGACGCCCGCGTGATTGCTAAGCAGTTGGCCTGGGCCGCTACAGCCGAGGCGGCCCGCAACGAGGCCTTTAATATCACCAATGGCGATTACTTCCGCTGGAGCTGGTTGTGGCCGCGGCTGGCCGCTTGGTTTGGCATCGAGGCCGCGGGCTTCGATGGCACCGTGCACCCGCTAGAAGAGACTATGGCTGGTGATGCACCGCTATGGCGCGAGATAGCCACGCGCTATAACCTGGCCGAAGCCGACCTCAACCGGCTGGCCTCGCCCTGGCATACCGACCTCGACCTAGGGCGACCCATCGAAGTGATGACCGACATGTCGAAGAGCCGCCAAGCGGGCTTCCACGTGTACCAGCGCAGCGACGAGTCGTTTTTTGACCTCTTCGCCCAGCTGCGCGCCGACCGGCTGATTCCGTAACCTGCTTTCTCCTTGCTATGTCAACCCAACCCAACAGCCTAGCTGCCGCCGACGACCGCGCCGACAACGGCCACCGGCCGCCTGCACTCACCAGCTACCACACCACCACGGCGCCGCTCATCGTCACGCCCACCTTCCTGACGCGAGCCGATGCCACCCCCCGTACCGAGCGGCTCCAAGACGAAAATTCGACCCGCGACCGCCGCGGCGAGGGCATTGAAAACCCCGATGCGGAACCCGCTGAAATCGCGCTGGAACCCAACCCCAACCTCGACTTCGAGCACTGGGACGAGTACTGGCGCAAGGTGCACGGCCCCAAGTTCGCCTACGAGGAGCCGGGTACCGACAACGAGCTGGTGCTGCGCTACGACCAGGTGCACCGCGTGGCCGCTGGTCCGTCGTCGTTTTTTCAGCCGCCCTACCGGGCCATGACGCAGGACAACGGCAAGCTCGTGGCCGACCCCTATGCCCGGGTACCCGCCTACCAGCGCCCGCGCTTTGATGGCTTTGCCTACATCGCCTACGCGGCGGAGGCTGACATCAACCGCGTGCTAAAGCAGGAGCAGTACGCCAAGCGCATCATTGCCGACGAGCAAACGGTGTTTCGCCTGGTGACGCGTGAGATTGCCCGCGAATACATTCTGCTGCCCAGCGCGCAGCACCGCGACCCGATTAGCTTGGTGAAAATCCATTACCGCCAGCCCGAGCTGAGCCGGGAGGAATTTCAGGAGCGGCTACTGCGGCAGCATGCGCCGCTGGTGCTGGCCCAGCCCGCCACGCACACCTACGTGCGCCGCTATGCTCAGCTGCACAACATCGGCTCGTCGCAGCAGCCCGACCCGGAAGGGGAGCTGATTGATGCGATTTCGGTGCTCGCCTTTGCCAGCATGAACGATGTGGAAGACTACCTAGTAAGCGACGAGTACCGCACCATCGCGGCCGACGAAGCCACGTTCGTGGACGTAGCCCGCTCCGAGTACTGGACGGGGCTTAACTACAGCGTTATCAACCGCCTGCTGCCTGAGCTGGCAACCAAGTACTAAGTCCTTACCAGAGATTTTGATGTAGCGCGCGAACTTTGGAGCGCGTCGGCTAGCAACTAAGCTGGCGGGCGTGCTTCAAAGTTCGCGCTTCTAGTTACTAGTCTGCCCATTCCCTTACTATGCTGCTTCGCCTAGGTCTCGTTATTTTTCTGCTGGGCCTAGGTATGGCCTACAGCGCGCGGGCTGGCAAGCTTACCATTCCGGCCGTGTGGACGGGTGGGGTACTGGGCGTGTGCATCTACCTAGGGGCCGGCTTTATGGGCCTGGGGCTGCTGGCTACTTTCTTTGGCTTGGGCACGGCGGCCTCGGCGTGGCGCGTAGCCGACAAGCGCCGCCTAGGGCTAGCCGAAGCCAACAAAGGCCGCCGCACGGCTGGGCAGGTGCTGGCCAATGCCGGCCTAGCTGGCCTCATAGGGTTAGCTGCTTGGCTGCTACCATCGTTTGCGCCGCTGGGCCGCCTCATGCTGGCGGGTGGCTTTGCCGCCGCCACGGCCGATACGCTGGCCTCGGAGCTGGGCAATATCTATGGTCGGCGTTACGTCAATATTCTGACTTTCAAGCCTGACCAGCGTGGCTTAGATGGTGTTATCAGTGCCGAAGGGACACTGCTGGGGCTAGCGGGCAGCGCGGTGCTGGCCGGTGTGTACTGCGTAGCTGAGGGCTGGTACCCGGCCTTCGCCATCTTGCTGCTGGCTGGCACGGCGGGCAACCTAGGCGACTCGCTGCTAGGCGCCACGCTAGAGCGGCGCCGCTACCTACCCAACGATGGCGTCAACTTCCTGAACACGCTTATTGGGGCGCTGGTAGCGGCGGGCTTATCTGCTGTGTGGCCCCTTGGGTAAGCTCGGCTGCCACCTAGGTGGGTACTTACATAATTCGGGTATTTGCCACCCCTGGCTCGCTGGCGGCCGTATTGTTTTTGCACCTAACCTAGCACTAATGAGCACTGAACAAAACGAACCGCGCCCAACCAACAGCGAAATCAGCCCCAAGCCCATGGGCTATCCTACGAGCGAGGAGAGCATGAAGGAGCAGCCCGACTGGGATATGTCGAACTACAAGCCAGCGGGCAAGCTTACCGGCAAGGTGGCCCTCATCACGGGCGGCGACTCCGGCATCGGGCGGGCGGTGGCCCTAGCCTATGCCATGGAAGGCGCCGACATAGCCGTCGTGTATCAATCTAATGCCGAAGACGCCGCCGTAGTCGGCAAAGCCGTAGAGGCCCAAGGCCGTAAGTTTCTGGCTATTCAGGCCGATGTACGCTCGGCCACCGAGTGCCGCGAGGCAGTACGCCGCACCCACGCCGAGTTGGGCGGCTTCAACATCTTGGTGAACAACGCCGCTTACCAAAAGGGCTACGAGCACTTTGAAACCATTCCGGAGGAGAACATCCACCGCACCTTCGATACCAACATCAAGGGCTACATCTTCATGGCTCAGGCCGCCATTCCGTTCCTGAAAGAAGGCGACGCCATCATCAACACCGGCAGCATCGCGGGCCTTGTCGGCAATCAGCACCAGGTAGATTATGCCTCTACCAAGGGTGCTATCCACACCTTTACCAAGAGCCTGGCCGCCTACCTAGGCGAAAAGAAAATTCGGGTGAACGCCGTGCTGCCCGGTCCCATTTGGACGCCGCTCATCCCCGGCACTATGCTCCAAGAAGACCTAGACAAATTTGGTGACGAAACCATGCTGGGTCGTCCCGGCCAGCCCGAAGAGTTGGCTCCGTCCTACGTCTACTTCGCTTCGCAGGATGGCAGCTACTCGACTGGCAGCTTGCTCGAAGTAACCGGCGGCATGCCTAAGGGCTAGAGACGAATTAAGAGCAACTACCTCGCGTCTGTCATGCTGAGCTTGCGAAGCATCTCTATCGTTTCCTTTAGCGGTGTGGTAGAGATGCTTCGCAGGCTCAGCATGACAGACGCAGGTTGAAGCCACATCTTAAAAGAGCCGCTTGGCTGGCTACGTTCCTAACGTAGCCAGCCAAGCGGCTCTTCTATTTTTAGCGCGCCTAGGTGCGTTAATTAATTGAGATACAGGCGGTGTGTAATTTGAAAACGGTGGGGCGCAAAGGCATTATAATAAGGCGCCTCACCCATAAAGGTGAGCACGTGCACCAGAGGGATGCCTTCGAGGCGGCTGTCTACCACGCGCACGGGGTATACCTGGCCCTGCACCGGCCAGTCGCCGCTGTGGTTGGCGGGGCGGGCCGAGTCGTCGAGGCACACGGCATAGTCGAGAAAAGGCGCGGCGGCCGTAGCCTCCGCTAAAGTGTAGCAACCAACTTCCATAGGACAAAAATACCCACGCGGCGGGCGGATAGTTCCGGCACGCGCCGCCATGGTGCCAGGCTATAATTACGCAATGGGCTAGGCGGTGGTTCTACTGCTGGGGTACGGGCGTGTTCCAGCCACCACCTAGGGCGCGGTACAGCGCCACGGCTTGCAGCAATTGCGTGCGGCGCAGCTCGGCTAGGCTCAGTTCGGCGTCGAGCACGCTGCGCTGGGCCGTGATGATTTCCAGATACGTGGCGTAGCCGGTGTATTGCAGGTCGGTGGCAGTTTCTACGGCTTTGCGCAGGGTTATTACCTCTTGGCGGCGCAGGGTGAGGGCGCTGTCGTAGTTGGCCACGCCGCGCAGGGTGTTCGTGACCTCGCGCACGCTGGTTTGCAGGGTTTGCTGGTAGGCGTAGTACGTTTCGAGGCTAGCGGCGGTGGCGCGGTTGCGCTCGGCGCGCAACGCACGGCGGTTTAGAATAGGTGCGCTCAGGCCCCCTAGGATGCCCGCCACCACCGAACTCGGCTGAAACAGCAGCGACGACCGAAACGCATTGACCCCCACGTAGGGTGTGAGCGTGAGCGCCGGTAAAAAGGCGGCCCGGGCAGCGTAGAGGTCAGCGCCGTTGGCAGATAAATTGAACTCTGCTTGGCGCACATCGGGGCGGCGTAGCACCAAGCGGGCGGGCACGCCGGCCAGCAAGCGCTTGGGAACCTGCACCTCAGCCAGCTCGGCGGGCCGCGCGATGCGGCGCGGGTAGCGGCCCATGAGTTGATTGAGTTGGGTTTCGTTTTCTACAATGCGCTGCTTGGTCTCATACGCCAGGCTGCGGGTGCGCAGTACCTGCGCCTGAAACTGCTGCACGGCCAGCTCAGTGGCGCGGCCGGCCAGTTTCTGCACCTTGGTAATCTCCAGGGCGCGCTCTTGCAGCACAAGATTGCGCTGCAAAGTAGCCAGTTGGTTGTCAAGTGTCAGTAGCTCGTAGTAGTTGTTGGCTACTTCGGCAATCACGCTCGTCACGACTAGCTGCCGCCCTTGCTCGGAGGCCAGCAGGCGGCCCTGCGCCGCGTTGCGCAGGCTGCGCAAGCGGCCCCAGAGGTCTACTTCCCAGGTACTGCGTAGACCTAGGAAATAGTCAGGCGTGAAGCCCGTCGGCACTACCTGGCTAGCGTCGATATTCTGCGACAAGTTGGTGTCGTAGTTGCCTACGCCCGTGAGGGTGTAGCGCCCGTAGCGGTCAAAGCCCGCCGTGCCGGTAGCATTCACGCTGGGCAGCAGCGCCCCGCGGCGCTCTAGCACGGCCGCGCGGGCTTGCTCTACGCGCTGGCTAGCCTGGCGCAGGTCAAGGTTTTGCTGCAAAGCTGTGTCGATAAGCCCGATGAGGGTTTTATCGGCAAAAAACTGGTTCCATGCCAGGTCGCCGATGCTGGTACTGTCGTTGGGCGCCGGGTAGCCGTAAGTGCCGGGTAGCGGGGTGGCAGCTGGGTAGGAGCGAGGGTCGGAGAGCTGGCAGGCGCTGAATAGAAAGATACCTGCTGCTACTGTTAAGGCTCGGCGGGCGTAGGACCCCACCCCCGGCCCCTCCCCTCCGGGAGAGGGGAGCCTGACAACTTTTGGTTTACAAAAAATGAAAGCAAAGAACCTAGTTAAAGACATCAGAAGTCGAAATTCAAATTCAGTAATCATCTGGCTCCCCTCTCCCGGAGGGGAGGGGCCGGGGGTGGGGTCCTACGGCTGGAGGACCTAGGCGTGCATGGGCTCTTCCACCTCTTCTTCTACCGCCTCGGTCGCTGGCTCGGCAGGCTTTTCTACCTTCATCATGCCCGCGAAAATGACGTAGAGGCCCGGCACCAGCAGCAGCCCGAAGGCCGTGCCCACCAGCATGCCGCCCGCCGCCGCCGTGCCGATGCTGCGGTTGCCGAGGGCGCCCGCGCCGTGCGCCACCACCAGCGGCATCAGGCCCAGGATAAAAGCAAACGAAGTCATCAGAATCGGCCGCAGGCGTGAGAGCGTGCCCTCGATAACGGCGTCGAATACCGACGCCCCAGCGCGGCGGCGCTGCTCAGCTACCTCAATAACCAGGATGGCGTTTTTACCCAATAGCCCGATGAGCATTACCAGCGCTACCTGGGCGTAGATGTTGTTTTCGAGACCTAGGATTTTCAAAAACAGGAAGGCTCCGAAAATACCTGTGGGCAAGCTCAGCAGCACTGGCAGCGGCAGCAAAAAGCTCTCGTATTGCGCGGCTAGAATGAGATACACGAACACGATAACCAGCGCGAAAATGTACAGTGCCTGGTCGCCCGATAGCACTTGCTCGCGGGTCATGCCGCTCCATTCGAAGCTGAAACCCTTAGGTAGTACCTTCTTAGCAGTTTCCTGGATGGTCGTGATTACGTCGCCGGTGCTGTGCCCGGGCGCGGCGTCGGTGCTCACCATGGCCGAGGTGTACATGTTGTAGCGCGTAAGCTGGTCGGGGCCGTACACGCGCTCGAGGCGCACGAAGGTGGAATAGGGTACCAACTCGCCGCGATTGTTCTTCACGTACAGCTTCAGCAGGTCGTCGGGGCTGGCGCGGTACTCGGGCGAGGCCTGCACCATCACTTTATAAAGCTGCCCAAAGCGGATGAAGTTGGAGGCATAGTAGCTGCCAATCAGCGTTTGCAGCGTGCTCATGGCCGCGTCTACGGTCACACCTTTTTTGGCGGCTTGCTCCTGGTCTACGTGGATGAGGTACTGCGGAAAGCTGGCGTCGTAGTTGGTGAAGGCCGAGCCGACAGCGGGTGTTTTATCCAGGGCCAGCAAAAAGTCCTTGGTCACCTCGGCGGTGCGCTGCAAGTTGCCGGTGCCCGACTTGTCGAGCACGCGTAGCTCCACGCCGCTGGCGTTGCCGAAGCCCGGCACCGAGGGCGGTGGGAAAAACTCAATCTGCGCGTCGGAGATACCCTTGGTCTTTTCGCGCAGCTCCGCAATTAGCTCATCCACCGACTGCTTGCGATTGTCCCAGGCAGCTAGGTTTATCATGCCCATGCCGTAGGTAGCGCCCGCCACGTCGTTGAGCAGGCTGTAGCCGGCCAGCGTCGATACAGACTCCACGGGCTTGAGCTTGGCCGCGATTTGCTGAATGTCGTCGAGTACTTTTTCAGTGCGCTCCACGGTGGCCCCGGCGGGCGTGGTCACGTTCACGTAAATCATGCCCTGGTCTTCGGTCGGGATGAAGCCCGAGGGCAGCGAGCGGCTCGTGCCATAAGCCAGCCCGATGAACACTACTAGCGCCACTAGCGTGACCACGCGGCGGTGTGCCACTGTGCTCAGCACCTTCTTGTAGCCGTCGGCTAGGTTATCATAGCGCGCATTAAACCAGTTGAAAAACCGGCCCATCAAGCCCGGCTTTTTGTCGTGGTCTACCTCCTTGAGTAGTATCGAGCACAAAGCCGGCGTCAGGGTCAAGGCGTTCACGGCCGAAATCAAAATGGCTGACGCCAGCGTGAGCGAAAACTGCCGGTAGAACACGCCCACCGGCCCGCTCAAGAACGACGTGGGTACGAATACTGCCGTCATTACCAACGTAATAGCCACGATGGCCCCACTGATTTCGTGCATAGCCGCGAAGGTGGCCTCACGCGGCGCGAGGTGCTCGTTGTGCATTTTGGCGTGCACGGCCTCGACCACCACAATGGCATCATCGACCACGATACCGATGGCCAGCACCAGCGCAAAGAGTGTCAGCAGGTTGATGCTGAACCCCAGCACGCTCATGATAAACAGCGTGCCGATGAGTGCCACCGGCACCGCCAGCGCTGGGATGAGCGTGGAGCGGAAATCCTGCAAAAAGACGAACACCACGATAAACACCAGGATGAACGCCTCCACTAGCGTCTTGAGCACTTCGTGCACGCTGGCGTCGAGGAAGCGCGACACGTCGTAGGCCACGCTATAAGTCATGCCGGGCGGGAAGCTCGTCGCTTTTAGCTCGGCCATGCGCGTTTTCACGCCCTCGATTACCTCGCGGGCGTTGGAGCCGGGGCGCTGCTTGAGCATGATGGCCGCCGAGGGCCGCCCGTCTTCCTTCGAGGCCATGCTGTAGGTCAGCGAGCCAAACTCTACGTCGGCTACCTGCTTGAGCTTCAGTACTGAGCCGTCTGGGTTAGCGCGCAGCACGATGTTGCGGTACTGGTCGGGCTTGAACATTTTGCCGGTGTAGCGCAGCACGTATTGCAGGTCGTTGGCCTGGCGGCCGGAGCTTTCGCCCGACTTGCCAGGCGCGGCCTCCACGTTTTCGGCCCGGATGGCGGCCACGATATCCTCGGTGCCGATGTCGTAGGCGGCCATGCGGTCGGGCTTCAGCCACACCCGCATCGAGTATTCGCGGGCGCCCATAATCTCGGCTAGGCCCACGCCGTCGATGCGCTTGAGCTCCTGCAAGATGTTGATATCGGCGAAGTTGTAAATAAACTTCTCGCCCGCTGCCTTGTCGGTGCTCGTCACGTTGAGGTAAAGCAGCATCGAGTTTACCTCCTTTTCGGTGGTCACGCCGGCCTTGATTACCTCCTCGGGTAGCTCGTCGAGCACGGTTTGCACGCGGCCCTGCACGTTCACGGCGGCCAGGTCGGGGTCGGTACCCACGTTGAAGAACACCTCGATGAGCGTAACGCCGTCGTTGCTGTTCACCGACGTCATATAGGTCATGCCTGGCACGCCGTTGATGGCGCGCTCCAGCGGCGTGGCCACGGCCTTGGCGCACACCTCGGCGTTGGCCCCGGTGTAGCGCGCTGTCACGGTCACGGAGGGCGGCACAATGTCGGGAAACTGCGTGATGGGTAGCTGAAACAGCGCCAGCCCACCCAGCAAGGTTATCAGCAGGGAGATAACCAGCGAGAGGACCGGGCGGCGAATGAAGATATCAAACATATGTTGTTGGTAACCAAATACAACTAATTATCATGCTGAGTGCAGCGGAGCGGAGTCGAAGCATCTCTATCGGTGAACTAACTCCTGACGCTAGCAACGAAGCGGTAGAGATGCTTCGACTCCGCTCCGCTGCGCTCAGCATGACAGGCGCTACCTGTTGACCCTACCGCACCTTCGCCACGCTCGGCGCGTCCATGGGTTCGTCGGCTATTTCAGCTTTGCGCGGCACTACTTTCTGGCCGTCTTTCACTTGCTGCGTTCCCTCGTACACCACGCGCTCGCCGCGCTTGAGGCCGCTTTTCACCACGTAGTCTTTGCCGGTGCGATTGCCAGGCACGAAGGCGCGCGTGCGGGCCACGTTGTTGCCATCGACCACGTACACATAGCTCTTGTCCTGAATCTCAAATACCGCTTTTTGCGGCACCAGCAGCGCGTCGTTCACCACGTTGGTGAGGCGCACGCGGCCGGTAGCGCCGTGCTTGAGCAGGTGCTGCGGGTTATCGAAGCGGGCGCGAAAGGCGATGGAGCCAGTGTTTTCGTCAATCTCGCCTTCCGAGGTTTCGATGTAGCCGGGGTAGGGATAGCGACTGCCATCGGCTAGCACCAGCGCGATAGTGTCGGAATTACTACGCTCGGGGTGCTCTTGGCGCAGGCGCATTAGCTCTAGGTATTCGTTTTCAGGTACTTCGAAGTAGGCAAATACCTGGCTGAGGTCCGACACGGTAGTAAGCAGCGTGGTTTCCTCGATGAGGCTACCCACTTTGAGCGGAATGCGGTTGATAACCCCGTCGAAGGGCGCGCGCACCAGCGTGTAGTCGAGGTTGAGGCGAGCCGTGCTTTGGCGGGCCTGGGCCTCGGCCACGTGCGACTGCGCGGTGCGCAGGTTGGCCCGCGCCAAGTCGATTTCGGTTTTAGCGATGATGTTTTTGTCTACCAGCATCTGCACCCGCTCTAGCTGCACCTTGGCCGACGCTACTTCGGCTTCGGCAGCGGTTTCGGCGGCCTTGGCGCGGGCCAGCTGGTTTTGGTACTCGCTGGGCTGAATGCGGAACAGTGGCTGGCCCTTCTTTACAAACTTGCCCTCGTCCACAAAAATTTGCTCCAGAAAGCCGCGCACCTTGGCCCGCACCTCCACGTTGCGCTCAGCCTGAATGTCGGCCACGTGCTCGTGAAAGAGGCGCTGGTCGGTGGTGCGCAGGGCTACTACGGGTACTTGGGGCGGGGCAGCCTCTTCCTTTTTGGCGGTTTCGTCTTCGCCCTTGCCGCAGCTGCTCAGTAGCAGCAGGCCCGCGGTCAGGCTAGCCAGAATGGTGCTGTGGCCCGCTACTTTATATTGAAAAAGAGACACTTGATAAGGTGTATAATTCGTGAAATTTAGGATAGTACGCAAACGCCGGGCGCACGTTAGCGCTCCGGCGAGTGGGCTGCTAGGTTAGTAGAGTCGCGGCGCAGGCTGGCGGCCTGGCAGCGGGCCAGCATGGTTTGGGTAAGGGTGAGCTCGGCCCGCGTGGCGATGAGGTCCTCGGCATCGTCGTCATCGTCGAGCAACGCGGAATAAGCCATCAAACCATCGGTGCGGCTCAGCAAAAAGCAATTGAGCGCCCCCGACAGCAGCAGGGCCACGGCCAGCAGCGCAGCCAGCACGCGGTAGCGGGTATCGGCAAAGGGGAGGGGGCGGTTCATAATGCAAAACACCCCCGCCGACATTAAAACCGTCTGAGAACGGTGTTAGAATTCATTAAACTTGCTCAGACGTATTACCCCACCCCCGGCCCCTCCCCTCCGGGAGAGGGGAGCCGAGCGCAAGCAGACGTTACTAGTCGTCAGGCTCCCCTCTCCCGGAGGGGAGGGGCTGGGGGTGGGGTAATACGTTACACCGGCAGCCGCACCGTGGCCGTAGTGCCTTCGCCCGCTGCCGACTCTATCGCCAGCTGCCCGCCGTGCAGGCGCACCACTTTTTGCGCCAGCGGCAGCCCTAGGCCAAAGCCCGGCCGCCCGGCGGCACTGCGCGCCCGAAAGAGCGGCTCGAACAGCCGCGCCTGGTCGGCGGGCGCGATGCCGGGGCCACTATCCTGCACGCGCACTTGCAGCGTATCGGCGTCGGCGTAGCCTAGGTCAACATTTACCGCGGCTTGCGAGTATTTGCACGCATTATCTAGCAGGTTAAACAAGGCCGTGGTCAGCAGCTCAGCGTTGCCGGGCAAGCTGAAGGGCTCGGCCGCTTCGGCAGGGGGTACCGGGCCGATGCTGAACTGCACCTCGCGGCCGGGGTACTTGGCCTGGGCGTAGCCTAGGGCCGTGGTCAGGCACTCGTCGAGGCGCACGGGCAGCAGGCGGGGCGAGGGCGCATCGGCGCGGGCCAGCGTGAGCAGGCCGTTGGTGAGGGCAATGAGGTGGCGCACATCTTCGAGGCCCGAGGCGATGCTTTCCTTGCTCTCGCCTAGGGTGTCGTCGTAGGCCAGTGAAGTCTCCAGCGTGCCGAGCAGTGTGGCCAGCGGCGTGCGCAGCTCGTGTGAAGCGTGCGATAAAAAGCTTTTCTGCGCTTCAAATGCTTGCTCTACGCCCGTCAGCATCTGATTAAAGGTGATGGCAAGGCGTGCTATCTCATCGCGCCTGTTGCCCTCGTCCACGCGCTGGCTCAGATTAGAGGCCGTGATTTGCTCTACCTGCTCAACCACGCGGGCAATGGGCTGCAAAAACTGATTGGCCAGCACCCACCCGGCCAGGATGATGAGCAGCAGCGTGCCCACGTTGCCCACCACCAGCACCAGGCGCAGCGTATCGAGCTGCGAGTGCCCTAGGCGGTCGATAGCCGACACCTCTACTTGATATGTAATGCCTTGCGACTTGTAGCGCACGCGGGTGCTTTCGAGCTGGTCGGCTAGGTCGGGCGGTACCGTGGCGGCTTCGGCAAACAGTGTTTGGCCGGTCGGGCTCACAATGCGCAGCCGCTCGCCCGTCATCATCAGCAAGTCGCGCGGGTGTACTGGCCCCGCCGGATGCCCGCTGCGGATAAGTACCCGCGCTGCCAGTAGGGCGCTGGCTTCCATGCGGTGCACAAATCGCTGCCGCCGCGCTGCCGCCTGGAAGTAGTAAACAAATGCCGAAAACGCCACCAGCAGCCCCGCCACAAGAATGGTAAAGCGCAGAATGAGCTTGGTGCGGATAAGCATGGTAGTCTAGTTGTTGTTTCGGGGCTGTCATGCTGAGCGCAGTGCAGCGGAGTCGAAGCATCTGTATCGGTGAACTAATCTCTACGCTTAGCAGCGAAGCGGTAGAGATGCTTCGACTCCGCTGCGCTCAGCATGGCAGGTAGTTACTCCGCCCGCATCACGTAGCCCATGCCCACCACGGTGTGGATGAGCTTGGGCGAGAACCCGCGGTCGAGCTTCTTGCGCAGGTAGCTCACGTACACATCTACTAGGTTAGTGTTGGTGTCAAAATTTACGTCCCACACGTGCTCGGCTATCGCCACCCGCGAGATGATGCGGCCCTGGTTAAGCAGCAGGTATTCGAGCAGGGCGTACTCCTTGGTAGTGAGGTCGATGCGCTGGCCGGCGCGAGTCACTACCTTGGCGTCGAGGTTCAGTTCTAGGTCGGCCAGGCTGATGACGTGGCGCACCGCCTCAGCGGCTGCTTGGCGGCGACCTAGGGCCCGCACCCGCAGCAGCAATTCCTGAAACGCAAAAGGCTTCACCAAGTAGTCGTCGGCCCCGGCCTCAAACCCTAACACCTTGTCTTCTAAACTATCAAAAGCTGTAAGAAAGAGAATGGGCACGTGTGGATAATCGGCCCGGATGCGGCGACACAGCTCAAACCCATTGAGTAGCGGCAGGTTGACGTCGAGAATAACTAGGTCGAAGGGCTGCTGCTGCGCCAGCGAGAGGCCCATTTGCCCATCGTAGGCAATAAGCAGGTCGTAGCCCTCGCTGGTCAGCCCCTTCTTGATGAACGAGGCCAGCTTGGGCTCATCTTCGACTAGCAGGATTTTCATGAGTGAGGCTGAGTAGAGCGCAAAAGTAAAAAGCCCCGCGCCCGAGTGGGCGCAGGGCTTTTCGTTGTCAGGATGTAGAGCCGCGATACGTGGCATCTCTACGCCCCGTAGGCCGAACCTAGGGCCGGCGGTTTACGGCGTTCAAATCCTCAAACGCCGTTTTCAGGCGCGCTACGAAGGTCTCTTCGCCTTTGCGCAGCCACACGCGGGGGTCGTAGTACTTCTTGTTGGGCGAATCGGGGCCGTTGGGGTTACCGATTTGGCCTTGCAGGAAGCCTTCGTTTTTCACGTAGTACTGCTGAATGCCTTCCCAGAACGCCCACTGCAAGTCGGTGTCGATGTTCATCTTGATGGCGCCGTAGCTAATGGCCTCGCGGATTTCCTCCTGGCTCGAGCCCGAGCCGCCGTGGAATACGAAGTTGATGGGCAGCGCCTCCTCGATGTTGTGCTTCTGGCGCAGGAACTCCTGCGAGTTGTGCAAAATCTTGGGCTCCAGCTTCACGTTGCCGGGCTTGTATACGCCGTGCACGTTGCCGAAGGCAGCGGCGATGGTGAAGCGCGGGCTCACGGCATTGAGGTGTTCGTAGGCGTAGGCTACTTCCTCAGGCTGGGTGTAGAGCTTCGACGAATCGACGTCCGAGTTGTCAACACCGTCTTCTTCGCCGCCGGTCACGCCTAGCTCGATTTCGAGCGTCATGCCGATTTTGGCCATGCGCTCCAGGTATTTTACGCAGATTTCGATGTTCTCCTCAATCGGCTCCTCCGACAAGTCGAGCATGTGCGAGCTGTAGAGCGGCTGGCCGTGCTCAGCGTAGAATTTCTCGCCGGCTTCGAGCAGGCCGTCAATCCAGGGCAGGAGCTTCTTGGCGGCGTGGTCGGTGTGCAAAATCACGGGTACGCCGTAGGCTTTGGCCATCAGGTGCACGTGGTGGGCACCCGAAATGCCGCCCGCGATGCTGGCTTGCTGCTTGTCGTTGGGCAGGCCTTTGCCAGCGAAGAACTGGGCGCCGCCATTTGAAAACTGAATGATAACCGGCGAGTTGAGGTCGCGGGCTGCTTCGAGCACGGCATTCACGGTGTCGGTGCCGGTCACGTTTACGGCCGGTAGGGCGTAGCCATTAGCCTTAGCGTGCTGGAAAAGAGCCTGCACTTCGTCGCCGTGCAGTACGCCGGCCCGCAGGCCGGTGAGTGTGGATGTTGCCATGAGAAAGAAACGTTGTGGCCGCGAAGTTCGTCCCTTTTTGGGAAAAAAGCTACTGCGTACCCAAAGGTGTTCACCTTCGAGTACGCAGTAGCTTTTTTCCTAGGTCTATGCTGGTATGCGCCGTGCAGCCGTGTAGTACCTATTGTAAAATGTATTTGTCATTGCGAGCGCAACGAAGCAATCGCACTTGAACGGCGCGGCTGAACAGATGCGATTGCTTCGCTGCGCTCGCAATGACAAACGCTTTACGACTAATCAAAAATGTAGCGCACGCCCACCTGGGCGCGCCAGCGGCTGGCGAGGCTGGTATCGGTGAAGAACGTCTGGCTGCCGCCGTTGAAGGTGTAGGCTGGCGTGTCGGGGCTGGTAGTGGGGTAGGCAGCTTGTACGAGGCGGTTGTTGCCCACGAGGTAGCGGTTGCCCCAGTTGCGGTTGAGCAGGTTGCCCGCGTTCAGGATGTCGAAGCTGAACTGCAAGGTGTTCTTCTTGCCGCCGCTGGTAGTGATGGCAAAATCTTGTAACACCTTGAAGTCGAATTGCGTGTACCAGCGGCTGATGGCGCCGTTGCGCTCGGTGTACTCGCCGCGGTGCTGGCTCAGGTACTTATCTTGGGCAATGTAGCTGTCGAGCTGCTGCCACTGCTGGGCGGCCGAAACCACCTGGCCCGCCGCGTTGGTGTAGGCCACTAGGTTAATCTGGTTTTGGGCATTGGGCACAAAAAACAGGTCGTTGCCGTCGATGCCATCGCGGTTGAGGTCGCCGGCGTAGGTGTAGCTGAAGCGGTTGCCCTGGCCGGCCTCAAAGAAGAAGCCTAGGGTTGTGGCCACATGGTCATTGGCATACGAGAAGCGCCGGCCGCCCGCTGCGATGAAGCGGTGCTGCAAGCCAAAGTCGCTGTAGGCCAGCTGGGGCTGGTTGGGGTTGCCCACCACGGGCAGGCGCTGGTAGGCGTCGCCGGCAATCTCGCCGGGGTTCGAGGTCACGTCCTTGGCTTGGGCGTAGGTGTAGGCCGCGGTGAGGTAAAAGCCGTTCACAAACTCCTTGCGCAGCTGCCCCGTGAAGGAGTACTGGTAGCCCTGGCTGACGTTTTCGAGCCCAATCACGCCCGCATCCAGGAAGGTAAACTGGCCGTTGGGCCCTACGAAGGAATTGAGACGCGGGCCGGCCGCTGGGTATATCTGACGGCTGTCGCCGCCGTTGGCACCACCTAGGGTCTGGGTGGGCGTCACGAAGTTGTAGTTGCGGTGCACCACGGCGTTAAGGTCCTTGGTGTAAATGGCTTCCAAGGTGGCTACGATGCCGCCGGGCAGCTCCTGGTCTACGGCCACATTGGAACGCCACACCTGCGGAAACTTGAAGTCGCGGCCCGTCGTGTTAATCTGGAACGTGTAGCCGTCGCTGAACTGCGCGTTCGAGGCCTGGTTAGAAATCCAGACAAACGGAATGCGACCCGTGAAAATGCCCGTGCCACCGCGCAGCTGCGTCTTAGGTCCGCTGTTCTGCGAGTTGTAGTTGAAGCCTAGGCGGGGCGAAAACAGTGGCGTCGATTTCGGAAACTGCGTCACGTCGAGGCGCGTGGGCTGGCCGTCGGCGGTCTGGAAGGTCGCCGCCGCAATCTGCGGGTTGGGGGCTACCGTAGTGTTATAAATCGGCACATCGGCGCGCACGCCTAGGGTCAGCTTGAAGGCCGGATTGAGCTGAAACTCATCCTGCACGTACACTCCGAGCTGCGCCACGTCGATGTCAGCCTGCTTGATGGGCGCCCGGCCACCGGCCGCGGCTTGGGCATTCAAATCTAGGAAGCCGGCTCGGCCGGGCACCGTACTGACCAGGAAGTCGCTCAGTTCGAGGCGCTGGTAGCCGTAGCGCTGCAAGTTGAAGCCGTTGATAAACTTGAACCGCTCGTAGTTGGCGCCCACGGTCAAAATGTGCTTGCCCGCGAAGTAGCTCAGGTTGTCGGTGAGCTGCAAAATGTGCTGGTTCAGCGTGTTGTTGGCCGAAAACTGCTCGGTACCCACACTGGTGTAAGTGGTGCCGCCCTGCGTGATGTCAATCATCGGGAAGAACGTGCCGCTCGGCAGCTCCCGGTAGTCATCAAACGCCGAGTAGCTCACCTGCGCCTTGTTGCTGAATTTGCCGTTCCCGAAGGTGCTGTTCAACTCGGCTACCACCGAGTTTAGGTTGTTATTAATAGTGTAGCCCGAGTTCGAAAACTGCAAGGTATTCACGCCCGGCACCCGCGAAGACGGCGCAATGGCAATGGGGTGCGGCCCCTGCTGGCGGTAGCTGCGCAGGTAGTTATAGCGCACCGAAAACGTATTGTTCGAGTTGATATTCCAGTCAATCTTGCCCAGAATCTTGTCCGAATACGTGCGGTAGTTGAAGCCCTCATACGTGCCCGGGTCATAGCCGTACGACGAAATCAAGCGCTGCCGAATGGCGTCTAGGTCCGACTGCAACACCCGGCTCACGCCGTTGGCCTGGCCACTCAGGGCCGCCTGTGCCTCGGCCGCGCTGGTGGCGGGGCGGAAGGTCTGGCCGGGGTCGGTCTGGCGCGTAAACTCGCCGTTGACGAAGAAGAAGAGCTTGTTTTTGATGATGGGGCCACCTAGGGCAAAGCCCGTCTGGTTGAATTTCAGGCTCGGGTTGTCGATGTCGGCCCCCTCTACCTTGCGCCCAATCAGGTTCTCGTTGCGGTAGTATGTGTATACCGTACCCTTGAAGGAGTTGGTGCCGCTCTTGGTCACGGCATTCACACCAGCGCCCGAAAAGCCGCCCTGCCGCACGTCATACGGCGCGAGGCTCACCTGAATCTGGTCGATGGCATCGAGCGAAACGGGCTGCGAATTAGTTTGCCCGCCCGGCGTAGGCGAGTCGAGGCCAAACGAGTTGTTGAAGATGGAGCCGTCGAGCGAGAAGTTGTTGTACAGCGGGTTGCGTCCGCCGAAGCTTAGGCCGTTGCCGCTGGCCTGCGGCGTGAGGCGCGTAAAGTCTTCCTGCGAGCGGCTAATGGTTGGCAGCGACCGGATGGCTGCCGAGCCAATGTTGGTAGCCGCGCCCGTGCGGTCGGGGTTGATTTGGCCATCGCGGTTGCCGCGCACCATCACTTCGTCGAGCTGCTGGCCAGCGCCATCGCGCAGCGTAGCGCGGGTTTCGTAAGTTTTGCCTAGCGCCAATTGCACGTTGCGCTCCACAAAAGTCTCGTAGCCCACAAACGAGATGGTAATCTCGTAAGGCCCGCCAATACGCAGGTTCAATAGGTCAAACTGCCCGTTGTCGCGGGTACTCACCCCGTATTTGGTGCCCGTAGGCGTGTGCACGGCCAGCACCGTGGCACCAGGCAGCGGCTCGCCCTTGGCGTCGAGCACCAAGCCCTTGATAGCCGAAGTCGTGACGCCCTGCGCGTGCGCCGATTGGCTGCCCACTAGGCACACTATTCCCAATAGTGGCAGTAGTACATGTTGTTTCATAAATATCTCGTTGTGTTTTCCGGAGCCCACCCCCAGATGCACCTCAAAATTACGGCGCGTTACGCTTGGATATTTAACGGAAACTTCATGGCTATTAGGAGAAATGACAATTGACTTTCACTACTATTAAGCTGTTAAGTATAGCTATACTAACCGGCAGTGCATGGTTTGTTTTAATATCATATACTTGATAATTAGTGAGTTGTTACTGGCTTGATAGGTTAGTGTAGAGAGGCAAAGGGTATAAAAATGGCCGGTCTTCTAAAGCCCACCCGTTGCTAAAAACTTAACATTGGAGTAAGCATATTGCCTCGCCGTTGGTTACTATATAGCAGAAGCGTATTGCTCACTTAACTACTTGTGGTATGCGTACAAATTCAACCGGCTTCGCCCTGACCGTGGGCATGGGCCTCATCGTCCTAATGCTAGGGTTCCTAGGTTTAAGTGCCACCGGCTTGGTTGGCTTCTCAGCCAATGAGGCGCGACAAATGGAAACAGAGAAGCTAGCCCAGCAAAAAGCTGAGGAAGCATACCAATACAATCTTGCGCATCCCAAGCCTAAGCCAATGGTAAATGGAGTGGCTGCTTCAGGGAATGAGTTAGCTTCTATTCCAGCTGGCGATGCACTATTCAAGGCAAATTGCATTCAGTGCCATGCTGTAAATGAAAAGGTCGTAGGGCCAGCACTAGCGGGTATTACCAAGCGGCGGCCAACTTCTTGGCTAATATCGTGGGTGCGCAACCCGGCCAAGGTCATTGCCAGTGGAGATGATTATGCTGTGAAGCTTTTCAATGATTATGGGAAGCAGCAAATGCCCTCCTTCCCACAGCTATCAGAAAAGGATGTAAAAGCAATCATAGCATGGACTGAAGCACAAGAAGGGAGCATGATTGACGATAGCGGTTTACTCGCCGAAATTCATGACTGAATAATCTCTACTGCACCAGCACTAGCGCCGAATACCCCAGCACTTCCACCGTGCCGCTGCTCATTACCGCACCTAGGCCGTGCTGGTTGATTTCCATTCCTCGCAATACTGCTGAGTATTTCCCAGTTGGTACGGGCAGGCTCGCAGCTTGCCCAGTGCCGTTGAAAAGCACCGTAATGGTCTGCCAGGTATCGCCACCCGCGTGCTCTACTAGCTGGTAGCAGATGGTGCCGGCTGGCGTGCCGGGCAAGAATTTTAAGTGCTGTGCAATCAACTCCTGGCTAGGTAGGCGGAAGGCCGGGTGCGCCTTGCGCAAGGCCAGCAGCTGGCGGTAAAAATTGAAAACCGGCCGGTACTTAGCCTTGCGAGCCCAGTCGAGCTGGTTGATACTATCGGGTAGGTTATAGGAATTGCTAGCGCCTTTTTTACTGCGCAGAAACTCGTCGCCAATAGGTAGAAAGGGCACACCCTGCGAGGTGAAGACAATCGTATTGCTCAATACGTCGAGCTTGATTAAGTCCGCTTCCGAGAGGGTAGGGTGGGCCACTGCGAGCTTGTCCCACAGGATTCTATCGTCGTGGCACGACACGTAGCTGATGGCCTGGCTGGGTTGGTTGGCCCAGGGTGCTTTGCTATAATTGACTTTGGCGTAGTCGAGCTGCGGGTGCTGAGTGGCGGCCACGATGCCAAATTTTACGCTTTCCTCTAGCCCCGGCTGGCCGCCCGCAAAGCCGCCTTCGGCCTGGCGAGCGTAGTGGCCCTTCACGCCATCGCGCAGTTCGTCGCCGAAGGCGGCGATGCGCGGCAGCTTACTCACATTGGCCTTTACGGCGCGTTGGGCCTCGGGCAAGGGGCTAGGGCCAGCGGCCCAGCCTTCGCCGTACACAAAAATGCTGTGGTCTTGCTGGTCGAGAGCCACGCGCACAGCGCGCATGGTTTCAAGGTCGAGCACGCCCATGAGGTCGAAGCGGAAGCCATCGACGTGGTACTCCCGCGCCCAATAGCTCACGCAGTCCACGATGAGCTTGCGCACCATAGGCCGCTCGGAGGCTACTTCATTGCCGCAGGCCGTGGCGTTAGAATACGAGCCGTCGGCATTGTGGCGGAAGTAATAGCCTGGCACCAATTGCTCGAAGGCGCTGGTGCCCGCGTCGGCCACGTGGTTGAACACCACATCGGAAATGACGCGCAGCTGGTGGTCATGCAGCGTCTGTACCAGTTGCTTATATTCCCGAATGCGTACGGCCGGGTCGAGCGCGTTGGTAGCGTACGAGCCTTCGGGCACGAAGTAATTTACTGGGTCGTAGCCCCAGCTGTAGCGCGTAGGCGAGGGCGGCAGGCTCTCATCAATAGCTGCAAAGTCGTAGGTCGGCAGCAGGTGCACGTGCGTGACACCCAGCTCCAGCAGGTGACCTAGGCCGGTGCGCACGCCGCCCGGCCCGGTGGTGCCCAGCTCGGTCAGCCCTAGGTACTTGCCTTTGTGCTGAATACCCGAAGTAGGCGCGGCCGAGAGGTCGCGCACGCTCACTTCGCCCACCACATTGTCGGTGGGAGCGCCGGGTTTGGGGCGCAGGTCGTCGGTCCAGCCAGTGGGCGCGGCGTTGGCCGGGTCGAGCCAGGCGGCCCGGCGGCCATTCACACCTACGGCGCGGGCGTAGGGCTCGCACACCTCAGCCATCGCCTTGCCCGCTATGGTAGCCTGAACCGTGTAAAAGCCTGTCGTGCCCGCGGGTAGCGCCAGTGTCCAGGTGCCGGCGGTGCTGCGCTGCATAGCGTGCGTGGCGGTAGCTGGGCCGCCCTGGCCGGCTGCGTACAGGCGTAGGTGCAGTGCTTCGGCGGTGGGCGCCCACACGCGCAGGGTCCCGCGACCGGTGCGGTCAAACGTCAGCCCTAGGTCGGGACCGTTGTAAACTGGGTATTGGCTTTGCGGGAAGGGGTCGGCCTTGCTCTTCTGAGCGTGAGCGAAGGGGAGAGTGGTCAGCACAAAAAGCAGCAGCAAAAGGCGAGTCATTTTCCAAAGTTCGGGCCAGAGCCCCGGCTGGTTTGCCCGACGCAATTGGGGCATTAGTCTGGAAACCGCCTATGCTGGCCGATAGTGCCACCTGGTGGGGCAACGCCCGGCCACCTTTGCAGACTCGTCACCCCATAAGTTGGCCTGCTACACCGCCCAAATTAAAGGTTGGATTTCACGGATAAGTCATACTCCGCGTCGCATATTGCCGGCCTTAAAACCTCGCGCTACTACGCCCGCTCACCGCTGCCTCCGCATGCTAAATTCTTACTAGCTTTCTCTCATTTTTTGGCTTAATCCTGGTTTGCCATGCGTGCGCTCACCGTTGCCCTGCCCCAGACTGATTATCTCGTCTTGCGCTATCGCCCTGACTTGCATTTGCTAGTGGGTCGCTGGCAGCGGCCGGTATCGGCAACCGAATTTCGGCAGGGTTACCGCGCCATGCTTCGCCTCGCCCGCCAGGTCAATTGCCCCTACTGGCAACTCGACCTGCGCGGGCGCGGAGCCCTGCCCGACGATGATACCCGGCGCTGGCTGCTACAGCGCTTCCTGCCCGAGCTGTCGTTGCGTCTGCCTGAGCCCGTGTGCCTAGCCTATTTGCTGCCGCCCAGCCTGCTACAACAAATGACAGCCCCCGCAGGTAGCCCAGCGCACCTCGCTTTCTTTTCAGAGGAAGGCCCACTCACGGCCTGGCTGCTCCAGCGCCAGCACTACCGCCACGAGGCCTTGGCGCAGGCCGGCTTTACGCCACCGCCGGCAGCGTGAAGGTGAAACAGCTGCCCTGGCCGGGCTGGCTCTCAACCCACAGTTGCCCGCCCTGCGCCGTAATAAATTCGCGGCTGATGCTGAGGCCTAGTCCCGAGCCGCCGCCTGGCATGCCGGCCGCCCTAGGTCCGCCCGCAAAGCGCTGGAAGATGCGAATGTGGTACTCTTTCGGAATGCCCGGCCCCTCGTCCTCTACACTCAATTGTACCATTTCGCCCCAGGGCTTAGCCTTGATGGTGAGGTTGGCCCCGTGCGGCGAGTAGCGGATGGCATTGGACAGTAAGTTGATAAGCACCCAAGTGGTTTTTTCGAGGTCGGCCTGGGCGGCGGGCAGCGGCTCAGCTAACTGCACGCGCAGGTTGAGGTCTTTGTCATTGAGCTGGGCCTTAATAGTTTCGGTAGCGTAGCGCACTACTTCGGGTAGGGGTACCTGTTGCAGGTTCAGCTTGAGTGCACCGCCCGCGTCGAGGCGCGCCACCTCGATAAGCTGGCCCACCAGGCCCAGTAGGCGCTGGGTTTCGGAGCGAATGCCGTCGGCGATTTCCTGGCGCTTGGCCGCGTCGAGCCGCTCGTCGCGTAATAGCATCAGGCTGAGGTTGATGCTGGCCAACGGGGTTTTCAGCTCGTGCGAAATCGTGGCTAAGAAGGTCGATTTCAGCTGGTCGAGATTTTTAAAGTCCGACACGTTGCGCAGGCAGAGCACGTGCCCAGCCGGCTCACTCTTTTTCAGGTCTTCGTTGAATGCTTCAATCGGCGTGACGGTGAGTTGGTAATGTAGATTCTCACCGTGTGGCCGCATCAAAAACGTAGGCCCTAGGCTGCTGTTTTCGGCTGGGTGGGGCGCGTGCAGCATGGTGAGCCACTCGCGCAGCATATCGTTGTGCTGGGCTACTTGCTCGGCGGGCCGGCCCAGTAGGTCTTTGGCTGATGCACCGCCCAGCAGCAGGCAAGCCACGGGGTTGGCCAGCACGATAATGCCTTGCTGGTCAATGAGCAGCAGGCCCTCGTCGAGGCTGCGGACCAGGCTGTCGGTGCGGTTGCGCTGGGTAATCAGCTCGGCCAGCGTGGCGCGGCGCTCGTCTTCGGCCTGCCGCAGCACGCGGTTGACGGCGGCGGCCACGGTGCCCACTTCGTTGTTTTTAGCTACGGCCACGCGGGTAGCGGGGCCGGGGCCGGCCACACGCTCCACATCGGCGGTGAGGCGGTGCAGTGGGCGCACTACCAGGCGCGGCAGCCGCACCATCAGGATAATACCCAGCAAGGTGCTGACTCCCAAGAATAAATACACCGCGTGCTGCGCCATGCGGGCATTGGCCGCCTGCACGGCGGGCGCCTCTGTTTCGAGCCGGTAAATCGTGAAAATAACGTAGCCGCCCAGGCTAAGCAGCAGCCCCAGCATGATGAAAACACCGAGGCGGATTTGGGTTTTTAAGGACATGGCGCGAAATAACTGCCCCGGCGGTACGCAACCCCGGCCGGCGCTTTGAAGTAGCTCTTTTCAGTTAATCAACCCTCCCTATGTCCGCATTACAAAAGCCTCGCGTTATCTGCCACATGATGAGCTCGCTCGATGGCCGCATCATCGTGCAGCGCTGGGGCGCCGATGTGCCCGGCCGCGATGAGTACGAAGCCACTGCTGCCACCTTCGAGTCTCAGGCCTGGCTGTGCGGCCGCGTGACCATGGAAAAGGATTTCACCAAAGGCCGCCAGCCCGATTTGCAGCCCGTGACTACTCCCCTCGACCGCACCGACTTCGTAGCCGAGCACGAGGCCGATTCCTTTGTAGTCGCCGTCGATGCCCACGGCAAGCTCGCTTGGGAGGCGGCCGACATCGACGGCGAGCACCTCATCGAAGTGCTCACCGAGCAAGTTTCTGACGAGTACTTGGCGTATCTGCGGCGCCTAGGTATCTCCTACGTGTTCGGCGGCGCCGAAAAAGCCTCGATTTTGCCGTGGTACTCGACAAGCTAGCCCGCCTATTTCCTATCCAAACCATCTTGCTCGAAGGTGGTGGCCACATCAACGGCTCGCTGCTCAAGGCCGGCCTAATAGATGAGCTAAGCTTGCTCCACATCCCGGTTATCGATGGTGCCGCAGCTTCGGCGGCCGTGTTTGAGCAGAGTGACGCGCCCGGCCCCGCTCCGCACCTGCGGCTGCTAACCGTGGAGCAGCGCCCGAACGATGTAGTGTGGCTGCGCTACGAGGTAAAATAGAGCAGTAACTTGGACTTTGTAGTCCGAGCGCGAGCGCAGCGAGCATGGTGCGCCAAAACTGCCTCGACTAAAGCTCTCTAACGCGTGCTGCTCGCTACGCTCGGACTACAAAGTCCAAGCTACGGGCTGAATTTACTCCACTCCGTATTCCTGTAGTTTGCGGTACAGTGTGGTTAGGCCGATACCTAGGCGCTTGGCCACTTCGGGTTTATTGCCCAGCAACTCGCCCATCAGCCGCTGAATGTGCCGTGCCTCTAGTCCGCGTAAGCTTTCATCATCGGCGGCCGGGCGGGCAGCTACGCCGTGAAACTCGTCAGGTAAGTACGCCGGGGCCAGTAGCTCGCCGGCCGGGGCCAAGATGGCGGCGCGCTCCAACACGTTTTTGAGCTCGCGTACATTGCCGGGCCAGGGGTATCGTTGCAGTAGCTCCAGGGTTTCGGGCTCGAAGCCGGGCAGGCGCTTGGCCAGCCGAGCGGCGAAATGCTTCAAGAAAAAGGCGGCCAGCAGCGGCACATCGGTGCGGCGGTCAGCCAGCGGCGGCACTACGATGGTGAATACCGAGAGCCGATAGTATAAGTCGGGTCGGAAATGACCTAGGGCCGCCTCCTGCTTGAGATTGCGGTTGGTAGCTGCCACCAGCCGCACATCCACCTTAGTCGGCTTGGTATCGCCGAGCTTGGTAAACTGCTGTAATTCTAGCACCCGCAGAAACTTGGCTTGCACGTTTAGCTCTAATTCGCCGATTTCGTCTAGGAAAAGCGTGCCGCCATTAGCTTCTTCGAGCAAGCCTTTTTTGTCGGCCAGCGCCCCCGTGAAGGCGCCTTTCTTGTAGCCAAATAGCTCCGATTCAAGCAGGTCTTTGGGGAAGGCCGAGCAGTTGACAGCCACAAAGGGCTTGGTTTTGCGCCCGCTAGCTTGGTGCAGCGCTTGGGCAAATAGCTCCTTGCCCGCGCCGGTGGGGCCTTCGAGCAGCACAGTGCTATCGGTGGGCGCTACCTGGCGGGCTAGGGTTTGGGCGCGGCGCAGGGCGGGCGCTTCGCCTATCATACTCTCAAAGGTGTGGCCCTGGCTCATGCGCTTTTCGAGCTCGGCCACGCGGCGGCGCAGGCGGGCCTTCTCGGCGGCGCGCTCCACTACCACCACCAACTGCTGCTCAAAATCGCCCTTGGTGAGGTAGTCAAACGCGCCCTGCTTCATGGCCCGCACCCCGTCGGGGATGGTGCCGAAGGCCGTGAGCAGCACTACCTCGGCCTCGGGCGCCAGCGCCTTGAAGCGGGGCAGCAAGTCCACGCCGTGGGCGTCGGGCAGCTTCACATCGCTGAGCACTACCAGCACCTCGGCGGCGTGCTGTCCCAGCAGTGCCAGGCCTCGGTAGGCGTCGGGGGCTTGCAGCACAGTGTAGCCTTCCAGCTCCAATACTTGCGCCAGCAGTTGGCGCAAGCGCGCTTCGTCGTCGATGAGGAGCAGGGTTCCGGTGGGCACTGGGTCGAAATGATAGCTAAGTGCCCAAAGGTAGGAGTTGCGAAAGGTTGCCTTGGCTACTTAGCAATGCTAAGCGACTTGCTAGACGCTTTGCGCAATACAGAAACAATATGGCGACCTAGGCGCTGCCCCTGGGCATTGCCGTTGGTGCAGCTTTCTAGGTAGTGAATGCCACCGTAGAAGCGGGAGATAGAGGCTTCGGCTGCCGCCTGCCGGAAGGAAGTAAACGACCGCTTGCCGCTGCCAAATGGAATTTCGGTATCGTCGACGTACGCCACCTTATCACCCAGTAAGTAGCTCAGCACCTCGGCCGAGGCGCTCGATACTACGGCGTGCCCGCTGGTATACTCGGGGAAGGGCGGCGTTTGCAGCGCGGGCTGCCACTTCACGTCTAGGTGCCGGTTGATGTAGGTTTCGGGCCGAATGCGGTTGGTGGCGTACTTAGCCTCCCAGGTGCTGATGAAGGCATCCATCAGGGTAATGCCTTCGGCGCAGAGCACATACACTGTTTTGTCAAACCCGACTTTCTGCTGCTTGGCCACCAAGGCGGCAATATTCATCCAGTGCCCGCCGGGACTGATTTTTTTGAAGCCGATGGACATGTGTCCCGACGTGTTGACGGCGAATGGATTGCAATCCCAAAACTGGGTTATCTCTACCTGGTCGGGCGTCAGCTTCTTCGAAACCTTGTACACTGCCAGCACCTCGCGGTAAAAGGCCGAGGTCGTATCCTTGCTAAAAGGGTAGGGCGCCACCGGCCGAAAGGCGCTGGCCGAATCGATGATTAGCGGGCGGATGGTTTTCCAGTTGGGCTCTACCGCTTCGAGATAGGCGGGGGGCGTGGGGTACCAGCTGCCCTCTGTCTTTACCGGCGTGTAGCGCTTGAGGGCGCTCAGTTTACCGTAGTTGTCAGATTTAGAGAATTTTACCACGGCGGCGGCGGCCAGCTTGCCCACTCTCACCGACTGGCTCAGCACGCCGGGCTTGACGCCCTGCTTGGTCAGTAGTTGCAAAAAAGTTTGCTCCTCATCCACTAGGGTCTCGCCGGAAGGCAGCAGCAGGCGAGCCGTTTCGAGAATGCTGTAGTAAGCGGCTATCTGGTAGTCATAGGCCGCCTTCACGGTGTCGAGGCGCAGGTCGGTGGTATAGGCTTTTACCAGCTGCTGCGGCGCGGGTAGGCGTGTAGTGTGCGCCGCCACGATGCTATAGGGCGCCAGCATGCTATAGGCGTAGTAGCGGGCTGCCACTGGGGGCGCCACTACGTCGTGCACCATAGTCATATTAATGACGTTCAGAGCCTTGCCTGGGTCAAGCTGCTCGGCTAGGCGTGGGCCATGCGCCTGCAGCTTACCACTAGTTAGCGCTACGAGGGCTAGGCCTATCAGACTACTGCGCTTCATCGTTATTCTTTGTAAAATTGTACAGGGCCATTGCTCACGCCCACTACTAAGTAAGGCTGCTTATTCACCGTGATTTCGCTCACCGACTTCACATCGCCGAGCACGCAAATGCCCGCCGCCGGCTGCTTGACGTAGCTGAAGTGGCCCTTGCCATCGCCTTGCAGTAGGCAGCCATAGTTGGCGTCCATGCTGCCTAGTTTCAGGCGGTTGTCGGTGTGGTTGCCGAGCAGTAGCAGGTCGCGGTGGCCGTCGTGGTTGTAGTCGCCGCTCGTAATCTGGGTGACCATCGAAAACTGGGCTTCCATGGGCAGCTCGGTGGGGGTGAAGGTGCCTTTGTTATTCAAAAACAGCGTGGTGCGCAGCTCGGTAGCTTCCAGCTTGCCGGCCTTGCCTAGGTCGTCGCTGCTGAAAATATCCGTCATTACCGCATCGGCGTACGCCTTGTAGGAGGTGAAGCGGCGGCGCATGGGGTATATCACATCATTTAGCTCGTCGCGGCTCACAAACGGGTAGCTTTTGCCATCCACATAGAAGTTTAGGAAGGGGTCGATAGAACCATTATTGTCAAAGTCAGCGTAGTAGAGCGCGGCCGGCTCCTGGGCGGTGGCCCGCAGCTGGCTGTTTAGCCCTAGGTTGCCAGCGACGAGGTCAGGCTGCCCATCGGCGTTGACATCGGCCACGTGCAGACTAAACCAAAAGCCGGTTTGGGGTGTGCTGAAATAGGTGCTGGTCTGGTCCTTAAAGCCCTGGGGCGTGTTGGTCCACACGGTTAGGGGCATCATTTCGCCGCACAGTACGAGGTCCTTGCGGCCGTCTTTGTTCAAGTCGACCCACTGCGCATCCGTGACCATGCCCGCCTGGGCAAAGGGTACGTTGGCGGCCGTAAACTTGCCTTTGCCATCATTCAGCAGCAGGTAGCTGGTAGGGGGCATGGGGTAGCGGCCCGGTATCACGCGGCCGCCCACGAAAATGTCTATATCACCGTCGTTGTCGGCGTCGGCCGCCCGCACGCAGCTCTTGCTGCTTGCATGGAGCTGGGGCAAGGCCGTAGTAGACAAGGTAAAATGCCCCTTGCCATCGTTGATATAGAACTCGTCCTGCAAATCGTCTTGCCCGGCTTCGTAGAGCGAGTAGCCGCCCTTGGCCACGTACAGGTCAGGGTAGCCGTCGCCGGTGGCGTCGAAAAACGCCGCGGCGGCCACGGTGCCCATCGGCAGGCTGGTGGAGCGACCTAAGGGAGCTTCTACGAACTTGGCACCCGGCTGCTGCAGGTAGAGCTTACCTACTTCGTCTTTGGCCCCGCTCACAAACAAGTCGTCCAGGCCGTCCTTGTTCACGTCGGCTTTTACCATCACCGGCGCGGTTTTGGAGTACATGAACAGCATGAGCAACTGGCGCTTAAAGTCGTTCAAGGCCACTTCTTCGGGCTTGAAATCGAACAGCGGAGCGCTGGGCTTGAATACTTGCTTGGGAGTAGCAGTTGCTGCTTTGGCTACGGGCTTGCCAGTTGGTTTGCCCGTAAGCTGAAGCAGCTGGTTGGCCTTTACTGCTGTGAGCAGCTGCGAGGTTTGGTTGGGCCAGATAACGCGCACCGAATCGACCTTCTGGTTGGCACCTAGGCCAAAATTCAACACCGTGGACACGCACGACAGGTAGCCGCGGTTGGGGTTTACTTCCTGGTACTGCACTTGGCCGGGCGTGTACACAAAGACCTTAGCGCCTACGGCCTGGGTATTCTTGTCGGTGCCTTGCAGCTTTAGCCCTAGGTAGGCCGTGTGGTGCACATCGGTGCTGTGGTTGCGGTAGATGCTGGCCGGCTGGTTGATGGTATTCACCACCAAATCCAAATCACCATCATTGTCCAGGTCGGCGTAAATCGCGCCGTTCGACATGTTAGTTTGGTTTAGGCCCCACTCTTGCTGCTTGTTCGAAAATGTCAGGTTGCGCTCGTTTTTGAAGATGTAATCGGGCACGGAGGTCGAGGGCATCGCCGTTACCAAATCCATCAGCAGAAAGGGCTCTTTGGCCATTGCTTTCTTGATTTTGTAGTCGCCCCAGTAGCGCAGAAAATCCTTGTTGGTGTAGTCGCGCAAGTAGCCGTTGCTGATATAGATGTCTTTGTAACCATCGTTGTCAAAATCAGCAATGAGCGGGCACCAGCTCCAGTCCGTTTTCGACACGCCCGCCAGCTGTCCAATCTCGCTAAAGGTGCCGTCGCCGTTGTTGAGGTGCAGCATGTTGCGCATGTACTGCGGGTACAGCTCCTGCTGGCGCAGCAGCTCAAACGTCTCGTAGTTTTCCTGCAGCTGCAGCGACTTCTGACGGTGGTTATCCGCCGGCAGCATGTCGAGCGTGAAAATATCGGGCTGCGTATCGTTGTTGAAATCAGCAATATCCACACCCATCGAAAAGTGCGAATGGTGCCGCAGCATTTGCTTGGAGTGGTCGCTGAACGTGCCGTTTTTATTATTCAGGTATAGGTAGTCGGGCTCGTTATAATCGTTGGTCACGTAGATGTCCTGCCAGCCATCTTTGTTAATATCAGCCACGGCGATACCTAGGCCAAATGTCAGCGGGCTTTGCACAATGCCGGCCGTTTTTGAAACGTCGGTGAAGTGCCCGTTGTCGTTCTGAAACAGCTTGTTGCCAGCCAGGGCGTCCACTTCGTTTTTGTGGCTGGCAAACTCCATGTTGTCAATCTTTTTGATGTTGTGATTGAGCAAAAACATGTCGAGGTCGCCGTCATTGTCATAGTCTAAGAAGGCCGCCTGCGTGCTGTAGCCGGGGTCATCCAGGCCGTAGCTCTTGGCTTCTTCCTGAAACTTATTGTTTCCTAGATTGATAAACAGCTGGTTGCGGCGCACATCCTCCGCCTTTTTGCCGGAGTAGCACACATAAATATCCAGCAGACCGTCGCCGTTCACGTCGGCCATCGTGGCGCCGGTTTTCCAGCCGTCTTTGCGCCCACCCAGGCCCGGTGCGGCTTGGTCGGTGATGTCCTTGAACTTGCAAGCCCCTAGGTTGAGGTACAGCCGGTTAGGGCGCATATTGCCTGTGAAGAACAAGTCGGCTAGGCCATCACTGTTGATGTCGCCGACTGCCACCCCGCCGCCGTTGTAGAAGTACTCGTAGGATAGGATATTGAGGGCCTCGTTTTCGCTAACGGCATTATTAAAATTGATACCCGTTTCCTGCGCACTGAGCAAGCTAAATAGCGGCTGCTGCGCCTTGCTGCCCAAGGCCAGACCTAGGAAAGCGAGTGTGAGTGAAAAGAAGTAAAAATTTGTAAAGTAACGAGTTAGCATGAAGAGGAGAGTGGTTGAAAGCGCTCAAAAACTAAAACAAGGAGCCACAACAAAGCTTTGCTGGTTAAAAGATACTACAGGACTTTCTTATCACGTAGTTAGAGATTTAAAAGAAAGTCATGCTGAGCTTGCGAAGCATCTTTCGCGCATCGCTGAATGACACGAGAGATGCTTCGCAAGCTCAGCATGACGGAAGGCGTTCTCATCAATTTTGAGCTGCGCCCTTACTTCACCTGGCTGGTTTTTGCCGAAGCCGTTTTGAGTGCGGCCAGCGCGCCATCCGAGACATCGCCGAAAAGCGAAACGCCGGCGGCGCCGTTGCAGAGGGCATTTTCGATACCTTGCTGTATTTCGGCATCGTTTTTAAAATCAGGCAAAAACAAACCGGCATACAGCGGGAATTTGCCGTTCAGCGCCTGCACCCCTTCCTTCACAGCCTGGCCAATCCAGGTCACATTTTCTTTATAGAAGCCGTGGTAAATCATGGGGCACACGCCGCTGATGTTCCAGTTTACCCAGTCTTGCTTCACGTTGCGGTGGGCGATGTCGGGGGTCGGGAACACAGCGGCCGTAATGGGCTTGCGGTATTGCTTGGCTACGTTGGTGAGCCGGCGCACTACCTCATTCACGCGTTGGTAGCGGAAGGCTCGCCACGAAGGGCTCGCCTCGGGGTACTGCACGGTGTCGATGTCGGTGCCATACTCAGCTTTGTAGGCCGCTTTGCACACCGGGCAGTAGCAAAAATCGTATTCGGGCAGCTCGCTGGTTTGCACGATGCCATACTTCGCCCACAGGTTCACGGGTAAAATCACGTCGCAAAACCGCACGTAGTCGAGGTGAATGCCGTCGATGTAGTCCTTTTTGAGGGCAGCGGCGTAGTCCTGCTCTAGGTACTGCTTCACCTCTTCGCGCGAGGGGCACAGCCAGCGGTAGTAGTCGACGTAGGGCGGGTGGGTGGCGCACGACTCGCCCTTGCGGCTCACGGCGTACCACTCGGGGTGGGCAGCCAGCAGCGACTTCTCGCCGCGGTTCATCGTCCAAATCCAGCGGTGGGCTTCGAGCTTCTGGGCCTTGGCGGCGCGGAAGTGCCTTTCGCTATCGGCCTCGAAAAAGATGCCGCGCACGCCGGCTTCGTAGTACTTGCGGTAGCGGGTGGCCAGCTCGGCCTCCGTGTCTTTCTGGTTGGGGTTGGTCCAGACCCAGTGCTTCCAGCCGGCCTTGGGCGCGGCGGGCAGGGCGGCTTGGGCGGCGCCGGGTAGGAGCGGGGCACCTAGGCCCAGCACGGCGCTGGTTTGAATGAATTTGCGGCGGCTCGTCATGGCTTCAGGGTTTCAAGTAGTCCTTCGTCGTTGATGCGAATGGCAGCGCTGCCGGCTGCCGTGATGGTGGCGGTAAACTGGTAAGGCGTGGCTGCCAGCTGCAGCTGGTTGGCCTGCTTGCCAACTGTGGCCTGCGGCTTGATTTTCAACTCAGCCAAGGTAGCGGCATACTTGCCGGTCTTCTTCCGAAATTCTTGCTGGCGGTAGTACACCAGCCATAGGTACTGCTTGCGCAGCTCGGCCTGTGGCATCTGCCAAGTGGTGTTGGCCTGGCGCGTAAACTGCAAGTAGCCCCAGCGCTCGGGGTAGTGCATGTTGATGACCCCCTGCGGCGACCATACCCAGTTGTGCTCGGGTAGGTCTTTGCCAGCGGCATCTTGCAGCTTCACGTTTTTGTTGCCTGCCGCCTTCGTGTCCCACTCTACCCTAGAGAAATTGATGCGCCACAGCGTACCCTCGGTGGGCGGCTGCCACGGGAAGCCCATGCGCACTGCCTTTAGCGGAATGGCCATCTCGACCGTCCAACTCTTGTCCTGGTCCTGGGGCTGGTTGAGGGTGCCATTGATAGCCACGCCCGACCGCAGCCCAGCTACATCCCAGCTAATGAGCGCATCGCCTTTGTCGCGGTAGGGCTTGGGCAGGTACAGGTCAAAAATCTTGTTGATGGCGTTGACCTCGACTTCGAAGTATTGATGGGCGTTATTGTCGGGGTCGATAAAGACTTCGAAGTCGTTGTCCTTGTAAATAATATCGTCGTGGTGCGTCTGGTACGCCCAAATCTGGGGCTCCTGTAAGGTGGCGGCGATGAACAGCGTCGAATCGTTCCAGAGCATTTTCACCCGCGTCTGGTAAGTGGGCAGCGGCTTCTTAACGCCCTCAATGTCCACAAAGTCGGTAGTCCAGGCAGCTTTTTGCCAGTCGCTCTCTTGTAGATTGCCGTCCATCGTCAGCGGTTGGCTGGTGTGCTGCACTACGTAGCCTTTGGGCGGTGTAAAGAGCTCCGCTAGTCCAGCAAAGGGAGCTTGCGCTAGCGCGGGAGCAGTTGCTCCTAGGCCAAGGAATATCTGTAATAGGCCGGTTGAGGGCCGTCGGAAAAAGGAACGTGATAGTGTCATCTAAGCCGGTATGCTACCGAAAAATTACTACAAAAAAAGAGAGGCTTTACCCCAGGTTTGCCCAGCGTAAAGCCTCTCCTAAATTACCTAGGTGCCCTAGGCTTACTTATCCCACCACACGCGCGAGGTCAGTAGGTCGCCGCCGGTGAGGCTCGATACGCCTGAGGCGTAGCCAGCTGGGTTGTTCGATACTTCCGTAACCGGATAAATCAGGCGGCGTGGGATGGTGCCGCCGGTCACGTTGCCGGGGTAGTTCACGGGCGTCAGCTCGGGGTAGCCCGACCGGCGCCAGTTGTTCCAGCCCTCAATAAAGTTGAAGGTCGTAGACGTTTCCAGCCAGTACTGCTCGTTGATTTGCTTGAGCTGGTTAGTAGCACCTAAGGGATTAGCCAGCACAAAGGCATCAATAGTGCCTTGGTTGATGGCCCCGGCCGTGCCAAACTGCGACAGCGATTGCATAGCCCCGCGCACGCCGTTGGCGTAGTGCGTGGCAGCATTGGCGCCCACGCTCCAGCCGCGGTTGGCGGCTTCTGCTAGCAGTAGCTCGGTTTCGGCGTAGGTCAGCAGAAAGTTGGGGGCAGCGCGCTGAATATATACAGCGACGCGGGGCCGCGAGTAGTTGCCTAGGGGCGCCACATCGGCCCCGGTGCCGGTGCCACCGGGGTAGTCCGAGCGTTTGCGAATGTCGTAGGTACCGCCCGTCAGGTCGTAGCCATTGGGCAGGCCACGCTGCAGCGCGGGGGTGTTGTCGCCCACCAGCGCTTGGTTGGCATTGCCAGCAGCACCAGCCGCCGGGATTTCGGCGATGGCCCCCAGGCGGGGGTCATTGGTGGTGCGCAGGTAGTCAATCAGGGTCTTGCTCCACTTCACTTCCCGGAAGTCGTCGGTGGTGAGCAGAGCGTTGGTGGTTGCATTCTGCGTATCGCCGAAAGCAATGTCACCGCGCACAACGGCATTATCGGTGTAGCTGGTCATGGTGCCAGCCGCCGCGGCCTTCTCCGTGTAGGTTTTGGCCAAGGTCGGGTTCGCCTTGGTCATGCGCATAGCCACGCGCACCATCAGCGAGTAACCTAGCTTTTTCCACTGGGCCACGTCGCCGCCGTAAAGCAGGTCGCCTGAGGCTTTAGCACCCGCCGCGTCGAGGCTGGTAATAGCTGCGTCGAGCTGCGTCAGCAGGGCCGGATAAATGTCCTGTTGCTTGTCGTACTGGGGCGTAGTGATACCCTGCGAGGCCATTACTGCCTGCGAGAACGGAATGTCGCCGTAGGCATCGGTGATGCGCTGGAATATCATGATTTTCATGATATTGCTGATGGCAATCACGTTGGTGTAGCGCGAGGCACCCTGGGCGTTAGCCACGGTAATAGCCTGCTGCAAGCGGCTCAGGGCCGTATAGCCTTGGTTGAAGAGCAGCGCCTGGTAGCCCGTGAAGCCACCTGAGTTGGTGTACTTATCGCCGTTGCCGTAATAGTTGAACGTGCTGGCCAGCGCCTGAATAGCTGGGGCCGGGTACAGCAGCTCGCCATATCCCGTGTTAGCAAACGTCAGCTGGCCATCGGTGAGCAGATAGTTCGGATTCAGGTTGGCGGCCGAGGCGGCGTTGGGGTTGGTGTTTACATCGTCCAGATACTTCTCCGAACAGGAGGTGCTGAACAAAGTGGCGGCCGTCAAAGCCGCGTAGATAACTGTCTTTCTCATCGCGCTAGCTTATTTAAATTTAACATTGAGGGTAACACCATACGTGCGGGCGAAAGGCAGCGAGCCGCCTTCTACCCCAGCATAGGCAACGAGGGGCGAGATGGTGTTTTCCGGGTCGATGTTATCGGTGCGCTTCATGATGGTGAACAGGTTGCGGCCTACCAGCGACAGGGTAACGGCCTGGAACGGCGTGCGGGCCAGCAGTGCTTGGTTGAAGGTGTAGCCGAACGTGAGCTGACGGAATTTGATGAAGCTGCCGTCGAGTACCGACAGAGCCGACACGTTGGTAGCCAGTTTGGGGTAGTACTCGTAAGCAGGCACCACGATGTCGTTGCGCTGGCCGTTTTCTTTCACACCTTCGGCAACTACGCCGTTTTCGCGGCCTACTAGGGTAGCCTGGTTGAGGCCACGGTTGTAAGAGTAGTACTCGGTAGCCGACAAAATCTTATTGTTGAATTTGTAGTCAATCAACGCCGACAGGCTGAAGTTCCCGAAGTTGAAATCGTTGTTCCAGCCGCCGAATAGGTTAGCAATGCCCGAGCCCATAGGTTTCAGGTCGCCGCGCAGCGGCACGCCATCGCTACCCACAATCACGTTGCCGCTAGCATCGCGCTTGTAGTCGTAGGCCCGCACCTGCGAGATAGCCATGCCCTTCACGATGCCGATGTTGCCGTTCATGGGGCGGTAGGTGCCGGTTTGCAGCGGGTTGTTGGCGCCGCCGTCGATGTCCAGTACCTCGTTGTGCAGCTTGGTGAAGTTGAAGGTCGACGACCAAGTGAAAGTGCCGCGCTTGATGGGCACTACGTTCAGAGCCAATTCTACACCGCGGTTCAGGGTCGAGCCTAGGTTCACGGTAGTGCCCTCGTAGCCCGTCGATACTGACAGGGCCGCGTTTACAATTTCGCCGGTGGTCTTGCGGTTGAAGTACGCCACGTCCAAGCCAATGCGGTTGTTGAGGAACTTCAACTCGGTACCAATTTCAAACTCGCGCAGGTTGTAGGGGCGCAGGTTGGCATTGGGCAGGGTCGAGCTGTACGAAGCACGTGGCACACCATTGATGGGGTTACCGATGTTGTAGTACAGGTCAGTCAGGTAGGGGTTAGCGGCCTCGCCGCTGGTCTTGGCGTAAGAGGCACGCAGCTTGCCATAGCTCAGGGCCGGCGAGTCGAGCAGGTCCGAGAAGATGAAGCTACCCGCTACCGACGGCGTAAAGATGCTGCGGTTGCCGTTGGGCAGCGACGAGAAACGGTCGTAGCGGCCGGTCGTGCTCAGCGTCAAGAACTTGTAGGTGAAGTCGGCGGTGTAGTAAAGCGAAGGCGTTACGAGCTCCGTAGACTGGTACTCTAGGTTGCGGGTGCGCAGGTTGGTGGGCGTGTACAGGTAGGGTACGATGAAGTTCCCACCGTATAAGCGGCTGCTCTCAAACTTGTTGCGACGGTAGTTGGCACCTACGCTAGCGCTGATGGAGAAGTCCTGGTTCAGGCTCTTGCTGAACGACAAGAGAGCGTCCGAGTTCATTTCCAGGCGGCTACCTAGAGTTAGGTTGTCGAGGGCACCTTCGCCGGCGTTCGAATAGAGCGTGCCATAGGGCGTTACGCCAAAGCGACGGTCGCTGGAGTAGTCGTAGCCGATGCGGCCCAGTAGCGAGAGGTAGTCGGTGAACTGGTAGCGGGCCGAGAGCGAGCTGATGAGGCGCTTGCGCGATACGTCATTCACAAACTGGTTCACTACAAACCAAGGGTTAGTAGCGTAGCTGTCCGAGTTCCAAGCCGTTTCGAGGCCATTGTTGTTGGGGTCGTAGCCGGGCGACAGCGTAGCCTGGTCGATGTTGGGCGCCAGGAACAAGATGTTGTTGGCGTTCAGCGGCGCGTCGCTCAGCTGCGCGCGGTTTTTGTCCTGCTGGTCGATGTAGCTGGCCGTCAAGTTAAAGCTTAGCTTGGTAGTCAGGTCGTAGTTCGTGTTGAAGTTAATCGTGCGACGCGTCAGGCCGCTGTTGCGCAGGATAGACTTGCTGTCTAGGTTCGACAGCGATAGGCGGTAGGTGCCTTTCTCGCCGCCACCCGAAACTGCTACTGTGTTCGTCCACGACGGGGCAGTGCGGTAGAAGTTGTTGATGTTGCCTTTTACCTTAGAATAAGCGTGCTGCTGGCCGTCGATGCCGATGGTTTGCGAGCCATCAAGGCGCGAGCCCCAGGCCGTGTTGCCCGATACGATGGCCGAAGCCCGGTCGGTGGGCTTTATGCCTTGGCTGCCCTGGCCGTACTGGTCCTGGAAGTTGGTGTTGTCAACGGCGCGGTCAAGCTGGTAGTTGGTGTTGTACTCAATCGTGGTTTTGGTGCGCGAGCCGCTCTTGGTCGTGATTTGAATTACGCCGTTGGCTGCCCGGGCGCCATACAGGGCCGAAGCCGTCGAGCCTTTCAGCACCGTCACGGTTTCGATATCATCGGGGTTGATGTTGCTGATACCGTCGCCTAGGTCAGCGCCGCCCCACTCGCCAGCACTGCCCCGCACGGTGTTATCCATCGGTACACCGTTGATAACAATCAGCGGCGACGACGTGCCCGAGAACGACGTTACGCCCCGAATGTTGAGGCGTGCCGATGAGCCAGGGCCACCGCTGGCGCCTGCCACGTTGAGACCCGCCACGCGGCCCTGCAGTGAGTTAGCCACGTTGGTTTCGCGCGCTACGTTGAGCAGGCCGCCATCTACTTTCGTAACAGCGTAGCCAATCTTACGCTCGTCTTTTTTGATACCTAGGGCCGTTACCACGACCTCGCCAAGCTCCTTGTTATCAACGGCCATAATCACGTTGATAGAGGAGCGGCCTTTCACTTGGACAGTTTGGCTTACATAGCCCACGTAGGAAAATACCAGCGTGCCTTCGTTGGGTACGTTCACGGCGTAGTTGCCATCCACGTCCGAGGTGGTGCCCTGGGTGGTGCCGCTTACCAGGATGCTTACCCCAATCAGGGGCTCATTGGTAGCACTGGTTATCTTACCAGAAACCTTGCTGGCTTGGGCAAAGGCGTAGCCTTGACAAAGCAGCAAGAGTAGGACAAGTAACTGTATGGTTCTTCTCATGGCAAGTTGAGTAAGGTGAGGGAAATGTGGGGTGAGGTGAACTAGTGGAACAAGCGAAGGCCGGCAGAGAGCGACGAATAGCGCTGGCGGAACGAAGGCTTTGCACGGAGCTGAAAATAAGCCTCGTGAATGCTAAAGCACAACCGAAAATAAGCTGGAAAACGGTATTAATTCGCCTTGGGAAGTACTGCACCTAAAGCACGCTTCCGGGGGCGCTGCGTCGCGGAGAATAGCTTGAGCAGAGGGTAAGCATGCTTCTTTACAAATATGAATTTAAGGAGAGGGGTAGGCTTAAGCTAAAGCGTCTGGCACCACTCAACTATTTTGTAAAACAAAGGCTGCTCTAAGTACTTGGTCAACTGAATGCTTCAAGGTAATACTCTTGGTGTCAACTTACTACTATCAATTTAAAAAATTGATAAAAAATTAACTCAAAAGTAATCAGGTGTCCGTTATAAAACAAATTAATTATTTTATACTCAGTGTAATGACCTGAACCAAAAAGCTAGTTGCTAAGATTTAATAGTTGACCAATGCCGTGTTTATAAGGCCAATTCTAGCCTGAAGTGCACCATGAAGTAAGCTACCGGAAATTGGTACTAATTTAATCCGGTCTAAGCTAAGGTTGAGCTAAGTAAGGGGCTTATCTAGCTCAACCTTAGTTCATGGCCGACCTAGGCCGGTCTTGCGGCGCCACGCCCCAGGTAGCACTAGGCTTGGGACCCATTTCCATTACTAGCTTGCCGCCCTGCTGTAAGTCCTGGTACCGGAGGTAGGACTTGCTATAGGATTTGCCATTAAGCGTAACGCGTTGGATGTACTTGTTGGCCGTGCTGTTATTTTTTGCTTCAATAGCAAACGTCTTGCCGCCGCCCAGCGCGATGGTAGCCTGATTAATCGAGGGGCTGCCGAAGATGAAGTTGCCGTTGGCGGGGTTGAGCTGGTAGAAGCCTAGGGTCGAGAGCACATGCCAGGCCGACATCTGCCCCACGTCTTCGTTGCCGATAATGCCGTCGTTTTTAGTTGTGTAGAAGTTATCGGTGATGAAGCGGACCTTTTCAGCCGTTTTCCAGGGCTGGCCCACGTAGCTGTAGAGGTAGGTGATGTGGTGGCCCGGCTCGTTGCCGTGCGCATACATACCGATGAGGCCCGAGATGTCGGGCGAGGCCTCGGCGCCCATGTCACCTTTCACAACGAACAGCGAATCGAGCTTCTGGCTGAAGCGCTTTTCGCCCCCTAGTAGGCCGATGAGACCTTCCACATCCTGCGGCACTAGCCAGGTGTACTGCCAGGCGTTGCCCTCCGTGAAGTCGCTTTTCATATGCACCGACGAGAAGGGGCTGAACGGCGTGCGCCACTCGGTTTGCGATACGCGGCCTCGCATGAAGCCCACGCGCTTGTCGAAGTAGTTCTGGTAGTTCTGGCCGCGCTTACTGAAGTAGGCGTAATCTTCTTTTTTACCCATCTTCTTGGCCATCTGCGCAATGCACCAGTCATCGATGGCGTATTCCAGGCCCTTCGACACGTTCTCGACCTCGCTATCGGCCGGAATGTAGCCCAACTCCTTCACCGATTTCAGGCCGAACTCGTTGCCCATGGCAGTGGCCTTAATGGCCTCATAGGCTAGGTTAGCGTCGAAGCCTTTGAAGCCTTTCATGTAAGCATCTACCACTACCGGCACGGCGCTGTAGCCCACCATGCAGTTGGTTTCGTTGGCCATAAGATGCCACACTGGCAGCTTGCCCTGCTGCTGGTAAATAGCTAGCATGCTCTGCACCATGTCGTTGACGCGCTTGGGCTGGAGCAGGGTAAAGAGCGGATGAGCCGCCCGGTAGGTATCCCAGAGCGAGAAGGTAGTGAGGTTGGTAAAGCCGGGATTGGTGTGCACTTTCTTGTCAGTGCCCCAGTAATCACCGTTGTGGTCATTGAAAATCGACGGGGCTACCATGGTGTGGTAGAGCGCCGTGTAAAAAGTCTTCATACGGACCGGGTCGGCCTGGATGCGCACCTTTTGCAGCTCCTGGTTCCAAGCAGCGTCGGCCTGGGCGACAGTTTTGGTGAAGTTCCAACCCGGCAGTTCGGCCCTAATGTTGGCCAGCGCGCCAGTGGTACTTACGGGCGAGATGCCGACTTTTAGCTTCACCACCTCGCCTTCTTTGGTCGTGAACGTGACAACGCCTTTCAGCCGGTTGCCGCTAGCGGCGGGCGTAGTGTTGCCTAAGGTATCCGTTACCTGCACGCTAGTGAACTCGCGGATAGGCTTCGACAGGACGGCCGCGAAATACAGGCGCTGGTCCTTGGCCCAGCCCTTGGAGAAGCGGTATCCTACCAGAGTGCTGTCGTTGAGCTTTTCGATGTGGGTATCGGTGGCTAGGTCCCAGCCGATGCCCTGCTGCAAGTCAAACACAAGGTGCGCCGCGTCGGACTTGGGGAAGGTGTACTGGTGGAAGCCTACCCGTTCGGTGGCCGTCAGCTCGGCCTTGATGTTGTAGCGCTTGAGGCGCACGCTGTAGTAGCCGGGGCGTACGCTTTCTTCCTTGTGTGAAAACAGCGAAATGAAACCTTTCTGTGGATTTTTGGGCGTGCCTTTTACTACCCGCACGTCGCCGGTGGTAGGCATCACGGCCACATCACCTAGGTCGCCGATGCCGGTGCCGCTGAGGTGGGTGTGCGAAAAACCCACGATAGTGGAATCAGAATAATGGTAGCCCGAGCACCAGTCCCAGCCCTCCGAGCGGTTGACTGGCCCTAGCTGCACACCGCCAAATGGCACGTTGGCCCCCAAGAACACGTGGCCGTGAAACCCGGTGCCGATGTAAGGGTCGACGTACTGCGTAAGGCCGGCCGCCGGGGCCAGGCGCGAGACCTTGCGCGGCGGGGTACCGGCCGCGGCAGTTAATGCCGCAATGCTGCAAGCCAACGCGGCTGCTGAGTAACGAAATGGGGTGGGGTAGAACTTCATAAAACGCACAAAATCAACTGAAGCGGAGAGCCTATGGTATAATGAACAAGCAATAAGTGACTTAATGCCGGAGCCAGCTGGCTGGCACGGGCTGCGGCGTGCTGCCGTTGAGGCTGTATTTCAGCAGGAGTGAATAGCCGCCGCCGCCCTCCACGAAGTCGAGCGCGAACGGCTGCAAACCTTGGGCCAGGGCCACCTGGCCACTTTTCTCAATGGCCGAGTGCAGGCCGCCATTATCTACCACCATGCGGTCGGCTATGCGTAGGATGCCGCCGTCGTCGCAGGTCAAGTAGAAAGTGTAGATGCCGGTGGTCGGTACGTCGAGGTAGCCGCGAAACTGCACCCCGAACTTGTCGGTTTCGGCCTGTTTGGGCACAGCTACGGCGTTTACCACGGCGCTGCCCTTAGCCGTGGCCTGCTGCATGGCGGCCGACTTCGGGAAGTAGCCGGTGAAATAAGTGGCCGTCAAGCCGGCGGTGGTAGACTGGTTGCGCGCGGGCTCGGCGTTATTCTGCTGTTTATAGTTAATGGTGTATGTGTCGCCTTTCAGGCCCTCAGGCGTGTAGGCGGCCAACTTTATTGTAGCCGGCTGGCTAATGGGCAGCGGCTTCGCTAGCATCGGCGAGGTAGCCGTGGGGTTACTACCGTCGGTGGTGTAGCGCAGCGTCAGGTTGTTGAGTGGCTTCTGCACGGCCAAGGTGGTGCTGGTGGTGAAGACACTTTCCTCCACGAAGCCGCCTAGGTCGGGCACGCGGTAATGAGCGCCTAGCTGCCCTAGGCGGGGGTAGTGCGCTTTGAGGCGCTGCTGGTAGGCGGCGAAGTTGGGCTTATTGGTCCACACCACTTCGGCCAGGGCCGTCATGCGGGGCAGCACCATGTAGTCGGCGCGGTTCTCGGTAGGTACTTGCTCGGTCCAGAGGTTGGCCTGGGCACCTAGGATGGCTTTCGCGGCGTCGGTACCCATCAGCGCTGGTGGGGTGGGCTGTAATTGATAAACCTGAGCCAGCGAATTTTTATCGGGCAGGTAGTCGAAGTACAGCGGGTTGTTGGGCGTCATCACCACCTGGTTGCCGTTGCGGGCGGCGCGCAGGGGCGCGTCGGGCACCCAAGTGCGCCAGTACATCACGGTGGCCGAGGCATCTACGCCACCATCAAGCACCTCGTCCCAGCCTATCATTTTCTTACCCTTGCTCTGCAAAAAGCGCTCGATGCGGCGCACGAAGTAGCTCTGCAGCCCATTCACGTCCTTGATGCCTTCCTTCTGCATCAGCTCGGTGCATGCTCCCGCCTGGGCCCAGGTGGTTTTCTCTACCTCGTCGGCCCCGATGTGCACGTAGCGACTCGGGAAGAGGGCGGCCACCTCGCTCAGCACGTTTTGGGCAAACTCGTAGGTGCCCTCATTGCAGGGGCACAGTGGCACCGAAAACTCCTTGCCCCAGGTGGCGGTGCCCGTGCAGCTCAGGGCGGGGTAGGCGCGTAGGGCGGCCATCATATGGCCGGGCATGTCGATTTCGGGGATGATTTCGATGTGCCGGGCCGCCGCGAAGGCAATGATGTCCTTAAGCTGCTGCTGGGTGTAAAAGCCGCCGTATTCGGTGCGGCCTTTGCGCTGGCGCAGGTGCTTAGGGTCGAGAGCGAAGTCAGGATTGTCTTTCGACTTCTTGATGCAGGCCGAATCTTGGTTGTTGAGCGTGCGCCAGGCCCCTAGGGTAGTCAGCTCAGGGTATTTCTTGATTTCGATGCGCCAGCCCTGGTCATCGGTCAGGTGCAGGTGCAGCTTGTTGAACTTGTAGAGCGCCAGCAGGTCGAGGTACTTCTTGAGGTACTCGACCGAGAAAAAGTGGCGCGATACGTCGAGGTGCATGCCACGCCAGCTGTAGGCCGGCTGGTCCTGAATCTGCACGGCGGGCAGGCGCAGCGAGGCAGTTTTGCCCGGCTTTTCTATGGTGGGCGGCAGTAGTTGCCGCACCGTTTGCACGGCCCGGAACATACCGGCCGGCTCCTTGGCCGCCAGCGTCACGCGTTGCGGCGTGACGGTGAGGCGGTAGCCCTCGGGCGCCGTAATGGCCGGGTCGTATACCAGCGCGATGCTGCCCGCCGTGGCCAGCTTGGCGGCTGGCAGCGGCTTGCCCAGGCCGTTAGCCAGCAGGTGCTGCAGCTGCTGTGCCTCCTGCACGAACTTGCCCCCGGCCGGTAGCACCAAGCGGGTAGCCCCCGTGATGGCGAAGCTGCCGCTAGCCGGCACCAGCGAGGTCGGGTACGGAATCAGGGGGAAGGCCGTGCCCGCCGACTGCGCGCCTGCCACCCGCCCCACCAGCAGGCATCCAACTAAACAAAGGAGTGGTTTGATTGACACGGCGGTGGGGGCTAGGGGAGGGGGTTACTTGCCGGCTACGGGCACAAGTTGCTTGGTCACGTTCCAGCCTTCTACCGATACCACGGGGGTAGGCACGCCGGGCGAGGGCGTGTAGTCGAGCGTCACGGTCTGGCTACCACCCGGCAGCACCGACACGTAGTTGTCGCTGTAGAACACTGGCAGGATGCGCTTCTGCGTGGTGGGGTTTACCAGGGCCACGCGGTTGAAGAAGGCTACCGGCGCGCCAGCGGGGTTGCTTAGCGTGACTTCCAGCTTGCCGGCGGCTACCTGCCGGGTGCTGACCCTAGGGCTGGCTTTGGCCATGCCTTTCAGGCCCGAGTACTCGCCCCTGGCATCGGGCAGCCAGTAGAAGTTGTTACTAATTACCTTCTTGTTGAAATCTTGCAGCTGTAGCGACAGGAACATGCCTTGTTGCTGACCCAGCTTCCGTACCAGCCCGTTGATGGGCAGGTAGCGCTTGGAGGACGAGGGGTTGATTTCGACGATTACCTGCGTCACGGGCGTTTTCTTGCCGGCCATGTCGTAGGCGTCTACCACCAGCATCATGTCGCGCTTCACCTCGAAGCTATTGTTGACGAGCGTCACCATGCTGTCCACGGGGTTGTACATCACGTGCAGCGGCTCGCTGCCGGTACGCAGGCCGTAGAGGCAGGCGTTGGGGTCGAGGTAGTAGTCGTACATCTGGCCGCGCAGGGCGGTCCAGGGGTTTTGCGTTTTCCAGATGATGCTGCCCGTGTACCAGTCCCACATGTGCGAGCTGAAGCCTTCCATGAGGGCGCGGTACTGGTCGTAGTTCACGAGTTGAGCCTTTAGGCCGAAGTCGCGGATATCCTTGGGCGCGCCATAGGGCAGCAGGTACTGCTCGTAGCCGATATAAGTGTGGTAGGTCCACACCGAGTCTACCTGCTCGGTGGGGGTATCCCCTTTGCTGCTGGCGGTGCGCGGCCCTAGGTAGCGCGGCGGCACCATATTGGCGGGCAGCAGGAGGCGCTCTAGCGACTCCACGTCGCCCACGCCCACCGAGCCCACTTCCGAGTTAAAAGGGAAGGTGCGGTGCCCCCAGAACGTGCTAATCGGCTGAATACCATAGGGGCCATCACCGTTGCCACCTAGGTTGTTGTACGACATGCTGTCGGAGTTGGAGAACGGAATAAACCAGCGCGTGCCGTCGAGGCGGGGCAGCAGCGTGTCCTGCATGGCCGCTAGGATGTCCTTAGGAGGCGTAATCTCGTTGCCGCCGCACCAGATGGCTAGCGAAGGGTAGTTGCGCACCATTTTCACCTGGTCGGCCACCGAGTTCACGAATAGCCGGTGGTCATTGGGGTACTTGCGGCGGGTGTACTGGTCTTCCAGCTTCATGGGGTCTACCCAGCGGCCGTTGGCATCGCCGCTCATCCAGAAGTCCTGCATCACGAGCATCCCGTACTTGTCGCAGGCCTCGTAAAACTCGGGCCGCTCGACGAGCGCGCCGCCCCACACCCGAATCAGGTTCAGGTTCATATCGCGGTGAAACCGGATTTCGGCATCGTAGCGCGCCTTGGTGAAGCGCAGCATGGCATCTGAGATAATCCAGTTGCCACCCTTAATGAACAGCTTCTGGCCGTTCACCAGCACCTGCATGCTCTCGGTCTTGCTGTTCCACTGGTGCTGGATTTCGCGCACGCCCACCTGCATCGCTTCCTCGTCCGAGACAGTTTTACCGCCCGTCAGAAATTGCACCTTGGAGGGATACAGGTTCTGCGGGCCGTAACCATTAGGCCACCACAGATTGGGGTTTTGGAGCTTGAGGGCGGGCAGGCTCACCTGCTTGGTGCTGCGGGCGGGCACTGTCACGGCTTGCTTCACTACCTGGCCTCCTAGGGTATACTGCACCACGCCGGCCACCGGTTTGGCGGTCGGGTTTTCTAGCTCGGTCGTTACCAGAATGGTAGCCGGCGCCTGCGGGCCTTTGGGTTGGCGCACGCCGGGCACGCGGGTAATTACGTGCGGATTCTTGACGTTGATGGCCCGCGTTTTCTCAATCGTCACCTTGTCCCAGATGCCTGTGTTGCGGTCCCGAATGGGCCGAATCCAGTCCCAGCCGGCTGTGTATTGCGTGCTCACGTTGCGAGCAATGACGCCGTCGCCACCCTGGCCGCCGTTGGGGTTGCCCACGGGGTCGGGCGGGTACACCACCACTGCCAAGCGGTTGCGGCCGCTCTTAGCCAGGTAGGGCGTGATGTTGTAGGCCTGCCGCAAGAACATGCCGTGGTGCGTCTTCTTATTGAGCTTCTGCCCGTTCAGATACACCTCACAGCTGTAGTTCACGCCCCGCAGGTTCAACCACACTTGGCCATCGCCTGCAGCCGGTGCCTCCTGAAAGTCCTTGACAAACCAATAGGTATAATAGTCGCGCCCGGTTTTGTAGATATCCGGGATGCGCTCGTTGTTCATCCCGAAGAACGGGTCGGGCACCTGCTTGTTGGTCAGCTGGGTAGTGAGCACCGTGCCCGGTACTACAGCCGGCTGCCAGCCCCCTAGGGCATAGCTGGGCTGCGAAAGCTGCGCGCCCGTAACCGTGACTTTACTGATGGGCTGGGCCACCCAGTCGGAGTTCAGCTCGTAGCGTTGCTGCGCGGCCAGCGGCGAAAAACCGGTCAGCGCAAGAAGAGAAAGCAGGTAGCGAAATCTTGTCATTCGAAAAAGAATCTTAGGCCGATGCACCTAAGATTTTAAGGCATCCTGCTGCGTGCAACAGGATGCGACAATCAGAATTATTGTAGTAGAAAGGGGCTCCCTAGGCGCGCCGGATTTTATACCCAGCCGTGCCGTAGAACAGAATAAATAAATAGCACGGAACAACCAGCCAGTAAGCGTGTTGGGCGGTGAAGTGGTCGGCCAGTAGCCCGTAGAGGGGCGGCAGCACCGCCCCCCCGGCAATAGCCATGATGAGCAGCGACGAGCCTAGCTTGGTGAAGCGCCCCAGCCCCTCGATAGCCAGCGGCCAGATGGCCGGGAAGATGAGCGAATTGGCTAGCCCCAATAGGAAAATGAATAGAACCGAGGTGAGGCCGCTAGTGAAAATTGCCCCTAGGGCAAAAAGTATCCCGGCTACCGCAGAAATCTGCAGTGCCTTTTTCTGAGATAAATACTTCGGAATAGTGATGATGCCGATGATATAACCCAAAATCATCGCAAACAACGTGCAGCTAGCGAAGAACTTAGAAACGCTGAGCGCAATGCCCTGCGAAGTGCCGTAGCTGATGATAGTATCGCCGGCAATTACCTCCACGCCCACGTAGAAGAACATGGCCAGCGCCCCTAGTATCACGTGCGGAAAGTGAAAGATGCTCGATTTGTTAGTGTTGGCAGCGGCCACGGCTTCGTCCTCGTGGTCGGTGTCGATTTCGGGCAGCGACGAGAAGTAGATGAGCACGGCCAGCAATACCAATACGCCCAACATGAGCAGGTAGGGCGTCACCACACGGGCGGCGAGAGCATTGAGCTCGACGGCTTTGGTAGCGGCGTCCATGCTGCCTAGGCGCTTCACGAGGGCGTCGGCGTCTTTGAGGGCCACGGCACCTAGGGCCACGGGGGCCAGCGCCCCAGCCACCTTATTGCAGATGCCCATGATGCTGATGCGCTTGGCGGCACTTTCGCGGGGACCTAGGATAGTGATGTAAGGGTTAGCCGCTGTTTGCAGCACGGCCAAGCCAGTGCCTTGCACAAACAAGCCCAGCAAAAACAGCCCGTAGGTGCGCGTCAGGGCCGCAGGCACGAACAACAGTGCCCCGACGCCCATTACCAGTAACCCGGCCGACATGCCCTTCTTAAAGCCCGTGGCTTTCAACACCCAGGCCGACGGAATGGCCATTACCAGGTAAGAAATGTAGAAAGCAAACGCAACCAGATACGCCTCGAAGTTGGTCAGCTCGCAGGAGATTTTCAGGTACGGAATCAGTACCGAGTTGAGCCAGGTGACGAACCCGAAAATGAAAAACAGCGCGCCGATGATGACAATCGAGCGGTTTTGCTGGCTGCTGGCCGGGGGCGGCAGTGTGTTTGCGCTGGTTGGAGGAGCTACTTTCGGCATACTGCGGGGAATAGAACTAGGATGGGAATAAGACTAAGGAACTGCGCGGCACGGCTTACTGCACCACCAACTCATCGGCAAATAGCCAGGTGTCGGGTGCCTGCTGACTGGCTGCCGCTGGCTGAGCATTTTTAGCGGTAACTCGCACGAAGCGAGCTTTCGTTTTTTTCCACTCGGCCTTCACTTCACTGATGCCCGTGCCGGGTTGGGCCGCCGCTACGGGCGCTGAATACACCGTTTTGTAAGTGCGCCCATCGGTCGACACCGCTACTTCCAACGTAGTCGGCAAGAGGATTTTGTCTTCGGGCTTTTGCAAAAAGGTGCTGCGCACAGAGCTGATTTCGGTGGCTTTCTTCAAGTCGAGCGTCGCTGCTAAGTTATCGCCTAAGAACCCGAGCCAGTGCCCATCGGTATGACTGCGCGAGCCTTTCAGACCATCGACCAGCGTAAGCGCGCCAGTGCCCCGATAGTTTTTGTGCGGCGCTGCGGCCAGCTTGGTAGGGGTAGCAAACGCCTTATGCGCGCTCACGTCGGTGGTAGTCATCTTGCCCGCCGGCTGCCCGTTATCAAACGAAGCCGCCTTAACCACGGCCGAGCTGGTGAGGGCAAATGGCCCCGTATAAGAGGTAGACGAAGGCGTGGGCGCCGTGCCGTCGAGCGTGTAAGTAATCTGCGGGCCAGTGGCGTCGAGTAGTAGGCTAACCACATCGCCGCCCTTGGTGGTGTCGGGCACGAACTGCTGGCGCACATTGAAGGCGCTCTTGGCGTAATTGGCACCTAGGGCGGCAAAACGCTGGTACTGGGGCTGCATGCGCACCTTAAAGCTTTCCCAGTTTTTCTGGCGGGCAGGCGTCCAGAGCACTTCGGCCAGGGCCGACATGCGGGGCAGCACCATGTACTCGACCTGCTGCGTAGTGGGGATGTACTCGGTCCAGAGGTTGGCCTGGGCACCTAGGATATATTTCTTTTCGTCGGCGCTTAACTCCGAGGGAGTGGGCTCGAAGGAATAGACTTTTTCCAAGGGCAGGTAGCCGCCAATGTTGAGTGGCTCCAGGCTGACTTCGCCCTGGGCGTGGTCGAAGTACACAAACTCGCCGGGCGTCATGACCACCTGGTGCTTTTGCTTGGCGGCGGCTGTGCCGCCCTCCATGCCGCGCCACGACATAACAGCGGCGTTGGGGGCTAGGCCACCTTCCAGGATTTCATCCCAGCCCATGATGGTTTTGCCCTTACTGTTTACAAACTTCTCCATGCGCTGCACAAAGTAGCTCTGCAACTCGTGCTCATCCTTGAGGTGCTCGGCCTTAATGCGGGCCTGGCACTTATGGCATACTTTCCAGCGGGTTTTAGGTGCCTCGTCGCCCCCAATGTGCACGGTCTTGCTCGGAAACAGCGGCATTACTTCCGTCAGCACGTCTTGCAGGAACGCGAACGTCTGCTCGTTGCCGGCGCAAAAGATATCGTCGTATACGCCCCAGGTCTGGCCCACTTTGAAGGGCCCGCCAGTGCACGACAGCTCGGGATAGGCCGTGAGGGCTGCCAGCGCGTGGCCGGGCATTTCGATTTCGGGTACCACCGTGATGTAGCGGTCCTGCGCGTACTTCACGACCTCCTTTATCTGCTCCTGGGTGTAGAAGCCGCCATAGCGCACGTTGTCGTACTCCGGCACTTTCGCGCCGTAGTGCCCAATGAGGGTGCCCTCGCGAAAGCCGCCCAGCGTGGTCAGCTTAGGGTATTTCTTGATTTCAATGCGCCAGCCCTGGTCATCAGTTAGATGCCAGTGGAAGGTATTCATCTTGTGCAGCGCTAGGTAATCGATGTACTGCTTCACGAACTCGGTCGGGAAGAAGTGGCGGCTCACATCAAGGTGCATGCCGCGCCACTGGTAGCGTGGCTTGTCAGCCACCTCCACAGCGGGTAGGTTGGCGCCCAGCGTACGCTGCGCGGGCAGCAGTTGCCGAATGGTTTGAGTACCTAGGAACAGGCCCTGGGGCTGGTTGGCGGCCAGCACCACCTGCGTCGGCTGCACACTGAGCGCGTAGCCTTCAGGCCCTAGGGTATCGGCAGGAGCTGAAAGCTTTAAATAGATAGTGCCGGCGCGCTGCTTGCCCGGTGCGGTCTGCACCACGGGCGGCTGCACGCCGGTAGCGCGACCTATTTCCTGGCTTAGGCCCTGCCCAATGCGACGCAGCTCGTCATTTTTGGGACCAACGTAAATCTTGGTTTCCGGCGTGATGGCGAAGCTGCCGGTACCGGGCACCAGCCGCACGGGCTGCGGAATAACCGCGATAGCACGCTGGCTAGTAGAGGCCTGCTGGGCAGCGGCGGTAGCGCTCCAGCCTAGGCTCAGGATGGCGGCCGCAACGGCCCACAGGTTCTTCTTCATAGAGCTAGGGCGGTTTGCGCCTGGGGGGCGGTTTGCTTCATGTGGCAAAGGGCTGCCGCGCCCAGTACCGCCGCGTTGCCCATGAGCGAGGGAGCTACCACTAGGCGGTCAGTTATTTGGCGAAATGGGAACGCACCCAAGGTTTCGTACAGGCCGTCGCGGAAAAACTCGTAGCCCTGGCTTACCGAGCCGCCCAGGAAAATAGCTTCGGGGGCGAGCGCATACAGGATAATGTGCAGCGCCCGCCCTAGGTGCCGCCCCAGCTCGTCGTAGAGGGCAAGCGCCTCGGCATCGCCCTGCTGAGCGAGGGCGTGCCACTCGGCGCCCACCCGGCCCGTGCGCTGGCTGAAAAACTTGCCGCTGCAATAATCCTCGATGGTCTTGTCGAGATACGGAATCATTCCGAACTCGCCGGCGCTCGACAGCGTGCCCGAGTACACTTGGTGATTGATGACGATACCTGCTCCCAAGCCGGTACCTAGGGCCAGGCCCACTAGGTTGGCGTAGGGCCGGCCCTGGCCGTACATCTTCTCGCCGATGGCAAACGCGTTGGCGTCGTTGGTGAGATACACTGGCTTATCGAAGTAGCTGGTGAGGTGCCGTTTAAGGTGCACCTCGCGCCACGACGGAATGTTCTGCACGTTGTGCACAATGCCCTCTTCCTCATCTACCAGCCCCGGCACGCCGATGCCGATGCCCGCCACCTCAGCCGTGACCAGCGGCGCCAAGTTGCGCGTCAGTTCGGTCAGAATCTGCTCTTTGGAAGCGCTGGCCGAGGTTTCAAAACGAAACTCCTGGATAAGCTCGCCATCTTGCACGACGCCCACCTGAATTTTCGTTCCGCCAATATCGACGCCTAGGTACTTGCTGCTGGTCATGTAGTTATAATATGCTAATGAGGGTAGGACATTAAGATAATTTGAACCGTAAGAGCTAGAATTTATAGCGCACAAATGCTTCCATGGCCTCGTAGTTGGCCATGCCCAGGCGGTCGTATTGGTGGGCCGTTTCGCGGTTGCGGTGCTCGGCGCGCACCCAGAACTCGCGGGCATCGTCGCCGGGGAACACGGGCGTGTCCTTCTGGCTCTGGTGCTTGAAAATGGCGTTGCGCTTGCGCAGTACTTCCTGCGGCGATAGTGGCACGGCCATCTCAATCTCGTAAGGCTTAAACTCGTGCCACGCGCCGCGGTACATCCACACCCAGCAGTCCTCCACCCAGGCCTCGGTCTGGCGCAGGCGGCGCAGGGCCTCAATCACGATGTTGAAGCACACGATGTGCGTGCCGTTGGGGTCGGCAAAGTCGCCGGCCACGAACACTTGCTGTGGCTTCACCTGCTGGAGCAGGTCCATCGTCAGCTCAATATCCTTGTCCGTCACCGAGAGCTTCGCCGTGCGGCCCGACTCGTAGAAGGGCAGTGCCTGGAAGTGAATGTGCTCATCGGTTAGCCCGGCGTAGCGGGCCCCCGCAATGGCCTCGCTCTTGCGAATGAAGCTCTTAACGTTGCGAATTTCTTGGGTGTCAGGCTGGTTAGGCTGCTTGTGCTGGATAAACTGGCGCATGTCATCGTACACGCCCTGCAGCTGGCTGGTATCCTTACCTAGGCTGCGGTCGAAGTCGATGGCAAACTCCACGTAGCGCAGCACGTCGTCGTCCCACACGGCCGTGTTGCCCGAGGTTTGGTAGGCCACGTGCACGTCGTGGCCCTGGTCGATGAGGCGGATAAAGGTGCCGCCCATCGAAATGACGTCGTCGTCGGGGTGGGGCGAGAATACGATAACGCGCTTCTTCTCGGGCAGGGCGCGCTCGGGGCGCTGCGAGTCGTCGGCGCCCGGCTTGCCGCCCGGCCAGCCCGTAATGGTGTGCTGAAGCTTGTTGAAGATGTGGATGTTGATGTTGTACACCGGGCCACGCTCGGTGGCCAGCTGGGCCATGCCGTTGCTGTTATAGTCGTCCTCGGTCAGCTTCAGAATAGGCTTGCCTAGGGTGTTCGACAGCCAGATAACGGCCTTCTTAATCAGCTGCTCGTCCCACTCGCAGTCCTTCACCAGCCACGGGGTGTCGAAGCGCGTGAGCTCGGCTGCCGCGGCCTCGTCCAATACAAAATCTACGTTATCGGCTAGTTGCAGGTAAGTGGCTGGTACCTCGCTCGATACCTCGCCCTCCACAGCCTTCTTGATGATGGGCGCCTTATTGCCGCTCCAAGCCATCAGCACAATCTCGTGGGCCTTGAAGATGGTACCGATGCCCATCGTGATGGCCTTGGTCGGCACGTTTTCCTTGCCGCCAAAGTCGCGCGAGGCATCGCGGCGCGTTAGGTCGTCCAGCGTCACCAAGCGCGTGCCCGAGTTGGGCGCCGAGCCGGGCTCGTTGAAGCCCACGTGACCGGTACGGCCGATGCCTAGGATTTGCAAGTCCAATCCGCCGTGCTCTTCAATCTGACGCTCGTAGTTGACGCAGAAGGCTGCCACCTCGTCGGGGGCCAGCGTGCCATCGGGAATGTGCACGTTCTGCCGCTCGATGTCGATGTGGTCGAACAGGTTCTCGTTCATGAACGTCACGTAGCTCTGTGGCGACGTGGGCTGCATGGGGTAGTACTCGTCTAGGTTGAACGTCACTACATTGCGAAAGCTCAACCCTTCCTCGCGGTGCATGCGCACCAGCTCCTCGTACACGCCCACCGGCGTAGCCCCGGTAGCCAGCCCTAAAATGGCTTTTTCGCCCTGCTGCTGCTTGCTTTTGATGAGGTTAGCAATGCGCTCGGCTACTTGTACGGAAGCCACCTGCTTGTTGCGGTACACGGTCACCGGCAGCTTTTCAAAGCGCGTCTCCTCCAGGAGGTTTAGGCGGGTCGTGATGGGTAGGGTAACGTTCTGCATGGCGGCAAAGCTGGTAAGGCTGCGAAAATGCTAAAGTGAAAGTGGTAAGATGAAGCAGATGAAGTAGCTAGCGATGAGTTGGGTGAGCTCAGGCAAGCTCTAGGTAGCTTTCGAAGATGTTTTCCATCACCGTTGCTACCGAGCCCAGAATCACGGCATTATTGCCCAGCTCCGACACTACGAGGCTGGTTCGCTCGCGGAGCTGCGCCATGCAATAGGTGTTGATGGCTTGCTGGATGTTAGGCAGAATAAATTGTTTGGCCGGCGCCACCTCGCCTCCCAAGATGATGAGCTCGGGGTTGAAAAGCTGCGTGAGAATGGCAATGCCTTTGCCTAGGTTGGTGCCTACCTCGGCCAGCGTATTAATGGCAAACTGGTCGCCTTGGTGAGCAGCCTCGTACACGTGTTCGGGCTGTAAATTAGCTACTTGCTGTGCTGGCAACTGGCTTAGCATAGTGTGCTGCCCCGCCTGAATGCCGGCCTTGGCAATGCGCACAATGGCGCTGCCCGAGGCCACAGTTTCGAGGCAGCCGCGCTTGCCGCAGTGGCACAGCGCACCTCCATCCACGAGTGGAATGTGGCCAAACTCGCCGGCGAAGCCTGAGGCGCCGCTGCGGAGCTTGCCATCTAGTATCACGCCCATGCCGATGCCCCAGTCCATGGACAGTACTAGTACATCGCGCTGCCCGTGCGCCAGGCCAAAGCGGTACTCGGCCAGGGCCGCGCTCTTCGCATCATTTTGCAGAAAAACCGGTTTGCCAAACTGCTGCTCCAGTAGCTGTTGCAGCGATTCGGGCTCGCCGGCCGTGAGCAAGTAGGTGTGGTTGTTACCCTCCTTCGAGTCGACTAGGCCCGGCATGCTAATGCCCACGCCAACCAGTTTTTTCAGCTCAATCCCCGACGCTTCAATCAGCGCCTGCGCGTGAGCGTGCAGTTGTGGCAGTGCCCCTAGGTCGGGCGTGAGCTCAATGTCGAAGGTGTGCACGCCATTGATAATCTGGTTATTATTATCAAAGATGGCCATCCGGGTCTTGAACTGCTCCATGTGCACGCTCAGCACAAACAGCGACCCATCGCGCAGCCCGTAGAGCTCTGGTTTGCGGCCTCCTAGCGACTTGCCCCGGCCTTGTTTCTCCACCAAGCCTTCCGCCACCAGCTCATTCAGTATGGCGATGGAAGTAGGCGAGCTGATGTTGAAGCGGCTGCAAATATCGGCGTTCGTCTTAGCCCCTTTTACATACAAATGCTTTACAATCTTAAGCTTCTGTATGTGCTTGCGTCGTTCAATATTATTGAGCCGCGCAAGGTGAGTTTCCTCTAGGGCTAATAATGAACTCATATGGCGGGGGTTATATTTTTGGTAAATAAAGTTATCTTTTTTGAGAAGTACAAGCACTTTTATAAAAATTTTATAGAAGTCTATCTTAAACCATAAAAAAATGAGAGAACGAGCAGCTGCTCGTTCTCTCATTTTTTTATGGTTTCACCTAGTAAACTCAGTCAGTATAGCGGTATAGGTAATCTCGCCGATTCTGGCCTAACAATTTTAGTTACTGCACTTTCTCAACCGCCTGCGCCACCTTAAACTGCGCCTTTAGCCGAATGTCCTCCGACGAGGCACCCACTTGCGCCGTGAAGGTGCCCGGCTCGACCACCCATTGCAGGCGGCCGTTAAGCAGCATCAAGTCCTCGGCCGTTAGCTCAAAAGTGACTTCCTGTTGCTCACCGGCTTTAAGCGCGAGGCGCTGAAATTTCTTGAGCTGCTTCACTGGCGTCACTACCGAGCTAACATCGTCGGTGAGATAAAGCTGGGCTACCTCATCGCCGGCCCGGCTGCTGGCATTTTTCACCTTAAAGCGCACCGTAGCTCGCACCGTGCCACCAGACTCGATGGGGCTTACCTGCAGGTCGGAATACTCGAACTTACTGTAGCTTAGGCCGTGGCCGAAGCTATAGAGCGGCTTGTTGTCCATCTCCACGTAGCCGTGGGTGACGGGCCGCTTAGCGTTGTAATACACGGGCAGCTGGCCCACGCTTTTGGCCACCGAGATAGGTAGGCGGCCGGCCGGGTTGTAGTCGCCAAACAGCACGTCGGCCACAGCGTGGCCGCCTTCCTGGCCGGGGTACCAGGCATCGAGTAGGGCGGGCACGTGGGCGGCCATCCAATTGAGGTTTAGCGGCCGGCCTTTGATGAGCACCACCACCACCGGCGTGCCGGTAGCCACCACCGCTTGCAGTAATTGCTGTTGCTTGCCTAGCAGGTCGAGCGAGGCGCGGTCGTAGCCCTCGCCGCTTTCCATGTCACTGATAGCCTCGTTTTTAGAGGCGGCCGTGACGGTGGCCGCGCCAGTGCTTTGGTACTCGGTTTTAAAGTCGCGGGCGCTGGAGCCCCCTAGGACCACCACCGCCACCTGGGCCTGCTTGGCGGCGGCCACGGCCTCGGCGATGTTGGCGCTAGTGGTGTCGCGGATGGCGCAGCCCTTAGCGTAGGTCACTTGCGCGGCCGGCAGCTTGGCCCGGATACCTTCGAGCACCGTCACCACGTTGCTTTCGGGCTGGGGCGCGGTGTAGTCGCCGAGCTGGTTGTACATGTTGTCGGCGTTGGGGCCGATAACGGCGATGCGCTGCAAGGTTTTGGCCAGCGGCAGTGCGTTGTTGTCGTTCTTCAGTAGCACCACCGACTCGCGGGCTACCTGCCTCGCCAGCTGCACGTTGGCGGGCGTGTGCACCTGCTTGGCGGCCTTGGCGGGGTCTACGTAGGGATTTTCAAATAGCCCCATCTCGAATTTCACCCGCAGCACCCGGCCCACGGCGCGGTCGAGTACCTCGGGCGACACCAGCTTCTGCTGCACGGCGGCCAGCAAATCTTTGTCGTAGCCGTAGCCGCTCAGGTCATCGTCGAGGCCTGCATTAATGGCCAGCGCGGCGGCTTCGGGCGCCGTGGCGGCCACGTGGTGGTTGCCCACCAGGCCCGAAATGCTCCCTAGGTCCGATACCGTGAAGCCCAAAAAGCCCCATTGCTGGCGCAGCACATCGGTGAGCAGGTAAGGATTGGCCGAGCACGGTACCCCATCAATAGAATTGTAGGCGGTCATAACCGACTGCGCCCCGGCCTTCACCGCCGCCCGAAACGGCGGTAAGTAGCTCTGAAACAGCTCGCGCTGACCGGTACTAATGCTACCGCCGTTGTGGCCGCCCTCGGGCACGCCGTAAGCCGTGAAGTGCTTGAGCGTAGACACGATATTGGCGCCGCTCTTCAGGCTGTTGCCCTGGAAGCCTTGCACCATCGCTACGCCCATTTGGCCGTTGAGCACGGGGTCTTCGCCGTAGGTTTCCTCGACCCTAGACCAGCGCGGCTCGCGGGCCAAGTCCAGCACCGGCCCGTAGCCGATGTGCGCGCCCTGCACCCGCGCTTCATGGGCAATGGCCGTGGCCATGCGCTTAATCAAGGCCGGGTCCCAGGTGCTGCTCTGGCCGATGGATGTCGGAAACACAGTAGTGCCAATAGCCATGTGGCCGTGCGGGCATTCCTCGGCCAGTAGCAGCGGAATGTGCAGCCGGGTGTGCTCCACAGCGTACTTCTGCAGGGCGTTGGTAGCCTCGGCGGCCAGCTTGGGGTTTAGGCCGGTGAGCAAGGTTTTCTTGGTCCAGGGGTCGGCGCGCAGGGTAGCCCAAAGCGCGCCAATGTGTCGCTCGTCTATTGCCTTTTTGTAAGCTGAGCTAGCGCTAACCTTTTGGCCATCTTTCTGATACATTTCCCACCCTAGGAGGGTCGAGAGCTGGCCTACCTTTTCCTCGGTCGTCATGCGAGCCAACAGGTCTTGCACGCGGGCCTCGGTGGCGGCGGTGCGGTCCTGGTACAGCGGCTTTTTCGATTGGGCGTAAGTGGCGGTGGCACCTAGCAGGCACAGCCCTAGGGCTAAATACTTCGGCATAAGGGGGATGTAATTATTCGCTAGCGCAGGGCGTCTAAAATTGGCTTGTCGGTAGTTTTTAAGTCTTTATGCAGCACGTCGTTTTGCTGCTCCAGCAGCACCACGGTGTTTTTGCCCTTGGTGAGCCAGCAGCCGGGCAGGTACAGCGTCTGCTGTGGGCCCACCTTCCAGTACCGCCCTAGGGGGTGGCCGTTCACGAACGCGATGCCCTTGCCCCAGCCGCGCATATCTAGGAAGGTATCGCCGATTTGCTTCACCTCGAACGCGCCAGTGTAGAGCGTGGGCTGGCCCGCCTGGCTTCTGGCCGGGTACTTCCCTAGGTCGGGCACGCGGTCAAAGGGCAGCTTCACCATCTGCCAATCGCCCGTAACATCGGCGCCGTTCAGGACGACCGGCGAGATGATGCCTTTAGTATTGTGCACAATATCAGCGCCGTAGTTGATACGGCCCATATTCTCGACCAGCAGCTCTAGGGTGGCGTTGGCGGGCAGCTGTACGTCCAGCTCGTACTTGTTCTGCTGGCGGTTTAGCTCGCCTACTGGCTTGCCATTCACGTACACCGTGGTATAGTCGCGCAGGCCTTTGACTTGCAGCTTGCCTTGTACTGGTTGTCCAAACCGCTTGCTGTACAGCACGTAGCCGTGGCCCTGCCCTAGGTCCTCAAATGTCAGCGGCGTGCTGCTGGCCACGGGCTTGAGGTTGCGCTTGAAGTCAAACAAGCTCACCGCTTTACTAAGCGCGATGGGGGGGAGGGTAATAACTGGTATGGGCGCAGGCACGGCGGGCACCGGGTACTTCACGTAGCGCTGCATTAGCTCGCGGATGGCAGTGTACTTGGGTGTAACCCAACCCGCTTCGCTGATGGGCGCGTCGTAGTCGTAGCTCGTGATATCGGGCTGAATATCATGCTTACCGTCGTAGTTGGCGCCCGCTGTGAACCCAAAGTTGGTGCCGCCGTGCACCATGTAGAAGTTGAAGTTGACACCGTTTTGCAGATAGGTTTCGACCTGCTTAGCTACCTGCTCGGTGCCTACGCGCACGAAGGGCTCGCCCCAGTGGTCGAGCCAGCCGGGGTAGTACTCCGCCACCATGTAGGGCCCTAGGTTATTGTGATACTGGTTTACAGCCTTTTTCAGGGGCTCCACATTGTCCTCGCCGTTGGCGGTGGGTAAGGCACCCGGTGTAGCGCCACCCTCAAATAGCGAGGAGGCATCGGACGTGAAAAACGGCCCCTCGAAGCCCACTTCGGCTAGCTGCTGCCGGATGGCGGCGTTGTATTGGCGGTGCTCGGCTAGCGGCACGTCGGGGCGCTGCGACACGTAAGACCCGAACTCGTTCTCGACCTGGGTCATGATAACCGGCCCGCCATGGCTCACCTGGTAGCCCTTCACTTGCTGGGCCAAGTGGCGCAGATACACGCGGCACGAATCTAGAAACGGCTGATTATTCGCCCGAATTACCAGGTTTTTATTCTGCTGCAGCCACCACGGGTAGCCCCCAAACTCCCACTCGGCGCAGGCATAGGGGCCCGGCCTCAAAATGACGAATAGCCCTTTCTCCTGCGCAGTTTTCAAAAACTCGGGCAGGTTGTGGCTGCCGGTTTTGAAGTCCCAGGTGCCCGGCGTGGGGTGGTGGTAGTTCCAGAATACGTAGGTAGCTACCGTATTGAGGCCCATGGCCTTCAACATCTTCAGCCGGTGCCGCCAGTATTCCTTCGGTACGCGGGCGTAGTGCATTTTGCCCGAATGAATCTGGGTCGGCTGGCCGTCGTAGCGAAACTGCCCGTCTTTAATTTCAAATGTGTGTTTCTGCTGCGCCTGGGCGGTGAGGCTGGCGGTGAATAGTAAGCCTAGGGCAGCGCTTTTGAAGGAAAACGGAGGCATGAAGCATGTCAAGTTGTAGCAAAGCGTAGGCGCCTCCCCCGGCCCCTTTTCGAGAAAAGAGAGTGGGCCGGAGGGAGGCGCGCACGTCAGCGTGGGTTCTATTTCTCTGGCACGAAGGCAAACGCCAGCGCTGGGTAGGCGCCCGCTTGCGTAGACATACCAGCCGGCATGGTAAGCGTCACTTTATCGCCAGTGGCGGTCCACTTCACGGACTTGCCGGTTTGCAACAGCGTGAGCTTAGAGCCCTTCTTGGGCACGTTGCCGGTCCAGGTTAGGGTAGTGGGTGCGGCTTGATTCTCGGGAATGCAGGCGATGGCATAGCGGGTGCCCTTTTTGCCCTGCGTGAAGTAGGTGCTGCCGTCCTGGTAGAGGGGCGTGGCGCGGGTACTGTAGATGGCGGCCCCGTTCACGTCCAGCCACTTACCGATGGCTTCGAGGCGTGTCACAGCTTGTTGGTCGAGGGTGCCATCGGGGCGTGGGCCCACCCCTAGGAGCAAGCTGCCGCCCTTGGCCACCACCTCCACCAGCGAGTGGATGATTTTAGTGGGTGACTTGTATACGTCGTTTGGCACGTAGCCCCAGTTATTAGCCAGCGTTAGGCAGCTTTCCCAGGGGTTAGCTAGCTGGTGGTCAGGTACCTTCTGCTCGGGCGTCTGGTAGTTTTCGTAGGGGCCGTGCACGGTGCGGTCTACCATCAGCAGGCCGGGCTGGGCCTGGCGGGCCATGGTGGCGATGCGCGGCATGTTCACATCCTGGCTGAACTCGGGGATGGGCGCGCCCCACGAGCGCACTTCGGCGTTCACGGTTTCCTTGGGCCGTACCCAGCCACCATCGAGCCACAGAATATCCATGCGCCCGTAGTTGTGCATCAATTCGCTTATCTGGTTGTAGGTGAAGTCCTGATACTTTTTCCAGCGCCACGGATACTTCTTGATGTCGTAGTTGACGTTGCGGTTGGGCGTGGCGTACTTCGACCACCAAAAATCCTGCGTGTGCCAGTCGGGCTTCGAGAAGTAGGCCCCAATCATGAAGTCCTGCTTGCGGAACGCATCGAACACGTACTTGGCTACGTCGGCCCTAGGGTCGTTTTTGAACGGCCCGTTGCTAATCTTAAAGTCCGACTGCTTGGTGTCGAACATGTTGTAGCCGTCGTGGTGCTTGGTCGTAAACACCAAGTAGCGCATGCCCGCCTTTTTAGCCACGCTGGCCCACTGCTCGGGGTTAAATTTTGTGGGGTTAAACTCCTTGCTGTAGTCCCAGTAGCGCTTCTTATAGTCCTCGTAGGCAATGGTGCTGTCGCGCTCAATCCAGTCTTCCGAGCAGATAGTCCACGACTCAATAATGCCCGGGATGGCATACAGGCCCCAGTGCAGGATAAGGCCGAATTTCTGGTCGCGCCATTTGTCTAGCTTCTGTACCACCAGTGGGTCGGTGGGGGCTTCGTACTCAGTCGATTGCTGGTGCACACCCTGCTGCTGGGCATGGGCGGGGAGGGCACTGGCCGCCGCCAAGAGGGCGAGGGCAAGGGTGGCTTTCTTCATATCTACTAACTAATTATCCCAAAAAGGGGCTTATTGCTTAGGAACTGCCGCCTCGGCCGGCTGCTGGTAGAGCCCGATGGCCGAGAGAGTAGGGTTGAGGCGCGAGGAGGTGATGCGCAACCGCACTTGCTGGGCCTGCACGGGCGCAAACGTGAGGATGCGCTTGTAGCCAACGGTGGTGCCAGTAGTGGCCGTTTTCCACGCCGCGCCGCTCTTGTATTCGAGCACGAAGCTTTCGATGCGCTGGCCTAGGGCGATATTTTCCTGCAATTGCAGCACGTTAAACGTCTGTGACTTGGGCAGCGCGAAGGTGAGCGTGGTTGTGGTGTCGCGGCCGGTGGTAGTCCAATAGGTGCGGTAGCTGGCGTCGAGCAGCGCGGCCGCTTGGCTGGTACCTAGGCTGCTCACCGTGCTGCCTTTGAGTAGGTTATTAGCGTAAGTGTCGGCTAGCAGCTTGCGAAACCCTTTGAGGCTATTAATATCAGCCTGGGCTAGCAGGCCGCGCTTATCGGGCGGAATATTCAGCAGCAGCACGCCGTTGCGGCCCACTGAGCTGTTGTAGATGTCTAGCAGCTTCGCCGGCGTCTTTACTTTATCGTCCTCAGTGGGGTGGTAAAACCAACCTGGCCGGATAGATACATCGATTTCGGCCGGGTACCAGACCAGCGCCGGCGCATCCTTTATTTTGGCGCGGCTGCCTAGGTCGTCCTCCATCATGTTTTTAGGGGCAAACGCTGCCTCCTTCTGTGAGTTGGCCGCTACGTTGGCTTGGCGCTGGGCCTCGGTGGGCACCACGCTCCATTCGGTTTCGCGGCCATAACCCGATTCGGTGCCTACCCAGCGCACGTCGGGGCCCATTACGGCGATAACTGCCGTGGGCTGCAGCTTGCGGATGAGGGCGTACCAGCGGTTGAAGTCATACACCTGCTTTTTGCCAGTCGGCCCCTCGCCATTGGCCCCGTCAAACCATACTTCATCGACCCGGCCGTAGTTGGTCAGCAGCTCGGTCAATTGGTTAACGAAATAGTTGTTGTACTTGGCCGAATCGCCGAAGTAGGGCGAGTTGCGGTCCCAGGGCGAGAGGTACACGCCGAAGCCCATGCCTTGGGCGTGGCAGGCATCGGCCACCTCGCGCACCACGTCGCCCTTGCCGCCTTTCCAAGGGCTGCTCTTCACCGAGTGCTCGGTATACTTACTGGGCCACAAGCAAAAGCCGTCGTGGTGCTTGGCCGTAATAATGACTTGCTTGATGCCACCATCTTTGCACGTCTTCACCCACTGCCCGGCATCGAGTGAAGTAGGATTAAATAAAGAAGGGCTTTCGGTGCCATCGCCCCACTCCTTATTGGTAAACGTGTTCATTCCGAAGTGCAGGAAGCCGGTCATCTCCAGCTGCTGCCAGCGTAGCTGGCGCGGCGAGGGCACTACGTGGGCCGCCTTCTGTACTATGGCAGTTGGCGTGCTACCCGCCGGGATGGTGGCGTAGCTGCCGGGGGCGTAGAGCTGCGCCGAACAGGCTAGCGGAGCCGCCAGCCCTAGGCAGCTCATAAGAAGCAGTGGCAGCCTCTGCCGATGTTGGGGGGGTAAACAGTCCGATGGGTGGCCTTCCACTATGTATTACAGCGCTAGGTGGATGTATTAGTGCTTACCTGGCCTCTGGGCTACGAGTAGCGACTTGCCAGCAAGCTGCGGGCCGAGACCTGGTTATATAGGAGAAACGAGGACGGTTGAGGTTATCGGAGGGCAGTGGCCTCCCTGCTCGCGCGGGCAGTTGATAAGGGGTCCCGTTGTGATGGCGTTCTGTAATTTGCTGTGGAAACCTCAGCAGCATACTTCAAAGGTAGTAGAATATTCGAAATAACAATTCGAAAAATTCATTTCGTCGCAGTTGTTTGCTCCTGCAGAAACGACATCAATGTATTTCAAAGCTTAAGTAAAAAGCCTACCTAGGACATCCTGATTACGCTGGGCGTAAGTAGAGCCCCGCGTTTTGGCCCATCGAGTTACTAGCCACCAAGTCCCTAGGTCGGGGCCGGGCGCTATTTGGCGTACAAGCATCCAGAGGCGCAAGCAGAAGCGGACACCTCGGCTTCGCGGAGAAGCTAGCGTACTTGATAGAAGCCCGCTCGGACTGGTGCGGGTGGCGCGGGTCCGAGGCATACGCATTAAGCTTTTCCCAGCCGCGCCAGCAGCTCGGCTACCTGCTGCTCTAGGGTAGCTACGCGCTCATCGAGGCGGGCGGGCGTGTGTAGGTGCGTGGTGAAGACACCTTGCACCTCCCATATTTCCAGAGCTTGGGTTAGGTCTAGCTCCTGGGGGCTGTAGTCGGCGTTGTCGGCGCGGAGCTGGAGGCGCTGGCCTTCGTTTAGTAGGCCAGCCACGCGGCGCACCAAGATTTTGCCGGGCGTCACGAACACGTAGATGCGGCCTACCTGCACGCTGGGCTGGGTAGGAGCTACACGGCTGCACAGCACGGTGTCTTTGTGGCGCAGGCCCTGGCGCTTGGGTAACTGCATTTCGGCCCCGCGTATTTCGAAGGCCCGGGTGGGGCCGCTGAGCTGGTGCGGCAGCTTGAGCCACGGTAGGGTGGCGAGGTAGCTGGGGTCGTGGTGCCGCACGATGTATTCGGGGGCCCGGCTGCCTAGTACCAAGGGGGTTACATCAGCTGGCAGACTAGCCGCCGGTGCTGGGCTCGGTGGAGCTACCGGCGCTCCGTTTTCCTTGAAAATATCGAAGTGGTACAGTTCATTTACCGTCAGCTCTTTTGTAAGTAGCAAGTCTACAGACAAGCCAAAATGCTGAGCAATTTGAATGAGCGTCTCCATTTTCGGCTCTGAGCGGCCTTCCTCATACGCCCCCACGCTAGGCCGAGCCAGGCCGAATAATTCAGCAAAAGCGGCCTGGCTCAGCTTTTTAACGGTGCGCAGCTTGCGAATATTCTTGCCAACGTGGGACATGTTAGGAAAATATATTGTGCTCAAAGAACGAGCAATTAAAAAACCTTGCGTAAGATTGTGGCGTAAAAATACCACCAGCATCAAAACGAGGGGCTGCTTAGTGGCTATTTTTTTGAGCAGGCACACCTAGGGCGATGCTACGGCCTGCCTATACATTTACCGCCGAGCCTATGAACCAAACATACTTTCTTAAAATCAAGGCCTACTTGCTAGAGCTGGGCTTTGACATTTGCCACGCCGACGAGCCGGAAAACCTGCTGGTAGTCGATAAGCCCGAGCTGGGTATTCGCAACCTTGTTATCGGCTGCGGCGACCCGCTGCTGATACTGGAGCAGTACCTGCTAGAGCTGCCCGAGCCCTCGGAGGCCATCTACCGGCAGCTGCTGCAAAAAAACCGCGACATCATCCACGGCGCCTTTGCCCTCGACGACACCGGTCGCCGCCTCATCTTCCGCGATACGCTCCAAATCGACACCCTCGACCTCGCCGAACTCGAAGCCTGCGTGAACTCCCTAGGGTTGCTGCTCAGTGAGTTTGCCGATGAGCTGATTCAGTTTTCTAAACCTTCACCGCCAACCACTTCCGCATCATGAACATTCTGAACCGTCTTTTCAAAATCGGGCAGTCGGAGGCCCACGCCGCTGTCAATCAGCTCGAAGACCCCATCAAGCTCACCGAGCAAGGCCTGCGCGACCTGCGCCAGGACCTCGACAAAGCCCTGCACGGCCTGGCCGAAGTGAAGGCCATGGCCATCCGCACCCGCAATGAGGCCGAAGGCTATCGCACTAAAGCCGCCGACTACGAAACCAAGGCTGTACTTTTGCTCCAACGCGCCCACAAAGGCGACCTAGATGCCGCCGAGGCCGACCGCCTCGCTACTGAGGCCCTGCTCAAAAAAGCCGAAAACGAAGCCCACGCTACCCGCTCGGCCCAGGAGCAGGCCAAGTTTGAGCAGTCGGCTGCCCAACTCGACCAGAGTGTACAGACGCTAAAAAGCACCATCAGCCAGTGGGAAAACGAGCTGAAAACCCTGAAAGCCCGCGTGACGGTGAGCACCGCCACCGCCACCATCAACAAGCAACTGGCCCAACTCGACTCGTCGGGCACGGTGGCGCTGCTTGAGCGCATGAAGGAAAAAGTAGCGGCGCAGGAGGCGCTAGGAGAAGCCTACGGTGAGATTGCGCAGGAAAGTAAAAGCATCGACGCTGAGATTAATAAGGCCATCGGCCGGGCCGGGGTTGGCAAAGCGGGGGAGGAGCTAGAGGCGCTAAAGGCGAAGCTGGGGCTGGCGGAATAACGTGAGACCCCACCCCCGGCCCCTCCCCTCCGGGAGAGGGGAGCCAACCGCGAGTAGACGTTCGCAAACGTCAGGCTCCCCTCTCCCGGAGGGGAGGGGCCGGGGGTGGGGTAAATACGAACCACCTGTAATACAATCCGCACTCCACCGATAAACCCTCGCGTATGACCGACCTGCTCCGCGCCGCCGTGCTGCCGCCCAACCTGCCCGCGACCGGGCTTCTGGTGTTCGTGCTGCTGTATTGGCTCACGGTTATTGTGGGGCTACTTGATTTTAAGACAGTTGACCTGCAAGTAGATGTCCACGATGGCGCCCACCTGCACGGCCCCGATTCAGAGTGGCTCAATGGCGCGCTAGCGTTTTTTAACCTGGGCCGCATTCCGGTGATGGTGTTTCTCAGCTTCGTGGCCTTGCCGCTGTGGGTGGGTAGTATTCTGGCCAACTACTACACTGGCAATACTGCACTGCTGCCAGGGCTGCTGTACCTGTTGCCGCTGTTTGTTGGCAGCATCTTCCTGGCGAAGTTTCTCACGCTGCCTTTCGTGAAGCTTTTCACGGCCCTCGAAAAAGACCACGACGGCGGGGCCGTAGCCCTAGGTAAGGTGTGCACCGTGCTGCTGCCAGCCACTACCGAGCACCTAGGGCAAGCCTCGGTGCGCATCGACGGGGCCCCGCTCATGCTGAACGTGCGCGCTTTGAACGGCTCTATCGGCAAGGGCGAAACGGCTTTGGTGATTGATTACGATACCCAGCGCCGCTGCTACCTCATCGAAGCCTACGTTGCGCCGTAGCTTTACCGTTCCATAAATCATAAGTCCTATTTCCAATTTCTACTTTCTTAGTATGGTTGCGCAACTCTCCTGGGCCGTTTTAGTCGTGCTCGGCTTCTTACTTATTGGGTTCATTGCCATTGTGGCGCGCATGTACCAGAAGGCGGTGCAGGGCGAGGCCCTGGTGCGCACCGGCATGGGCGACACCAAGGTGTCCTTCTCCGGTATCCTCATCGTGCCGGTGCTGCACAAGCTGGAGGTGATGGATATTAAGCTGAAAACCATCATTATTGCTCGCTCTGGTGCCGAAGGCCTGGTGTGCAAAGACAACCTGCGGGCCGACGTGAAAGTGAACTTCTTCGTGCGGGTCAATAAAACGCACGACGACGTAGTGAACGTAGCGCAGAGCATCGGCGCGCACCGCGCCTCCGACCCCGCCGCCCTCGAAGCGCTATTCGATGCCAAGTTTTCGGAGGCGCTGAAAACCGTGGGAAAGCACTTTGATTTCATAGAATTATACAATTCGCGCGAGCAATTCAAGCAGGAAATTCTGCGCATTATCGGCACCGACCTCAACGGCTACGTGCTCGACGACTGCGCCATCGACTACCTAGAGCAAACCCCATTGGCTGCTCTCAACCAGGATAATATTCTGGATGCCGAAGGCATTAAGAAAATCATTTCGCTGACCTCGCAGCAGAAGATTCAGGCTAACCAAATTCAGCGCGACCAGCAGAAGACGATTAAAAAGCAGGACGTGGAAGCGCAGGAAACCATCTTGCAGCTTGAGAAGCAACTAGCTGAAAATCAAGAGAAGCAAAACCGCGAAATCGCTAGCATCCGGGCCCGCGAAGCCGCCGAAACCGAGAAGGTGCGCCAGGAGGAAAAGCTGAAAAGCGAGCGCGCCCGCATCGTAACGGAGGAGGAGGTGAAAATCGCAGAGCAAAACCGCGACCGGCAAATCCTGGTGGCTGAGCGTAACAAGCAGCGCACCGATGCTATCGAAACCGAGCGCGTGGCCCAAGCCCAGGCCCTCGAAGCCAACGAGCGCGAGCGCATCGTGGCCCTAGCTCAGATTGAAAAGGAAAAGGCGCTGGAAGAAGAGCGGAAGAACATTCAGGTGATTATCCGCGAGCGCATTACGGTAGAAAAAGCCACTGTACAGGAAGAGGAGCGTATCAAGGACACCCGCGCTCAGGCGCAGGCCGACCGCGAAAAGCTAGTGGCCCTCACCGCCGCCCAGCAGAAAAACGAGGCTGCCACCATCGCCCTCGTTGGCACCGCCGACATGGAGCGCCAAGCCGCCGAGTTCCGCGCCAAGCAGGTGCTCATTGATGCCGAGGGCGAGCGCGCCGCTGCCGACCACCGCGCCCAGGCCATGCGCGTCTTGGCCGAAGCTGAGGCCAGCAAAGCCGCTGCCGTTGGCCTCGCCGAAGCCCAGGTGATGCAGGCCAAGGCCACCGCCCGCCAGAAGGAAGGCGAAACCCAGGCCAATGTGCTGCAACTCACCGCTACGGCCGAGGCCCAAGCCATTCAGGCCAAAGCCGCTGCCCAGGCAGAAGCCGACGAGAAAATCGGCATCGTGGCCGCTAAAGTCAACCGCGAAAAAGGCCTCGCCGAAGCTGGCGTAGTAGAAGCCCGCGCCGCCGCCGACCAAAAGCGCGGCCTAGCCGAAGCTGCCGTGAACGAACAGAAGTTCACGGTCGAAGCCAAGGGTATCGAAGCCAAGGCCGACGCCATGAAAAAGCTCGATGGCGTGGGCAAAGACCACGAGGAATTCAAGCTGCGCTTGGACAAAGAAAAGTCGGTGGAACTGGCTCAAATCAGCATTCAGAAAGATATCGCGGCCTCGCAGGCCGACGTTATCGGCTCGGCCCTGAAAGCCGCCAAAATCGACATCGTGGGCGGCGAGACTATGTTCTTCGACCAGATTATCGGCTCCATCACAAAGGGCAAAGCTCTCGACCGCACCGTTCACAACAGCGAGGTGCTGAGCACGGTGAAAGACACCTTCTTCGGCCACGACGGGGGCGGCGATTTCAAAGCCAACCTGCGCAAGTTCGTCAACCAGTTTGGTGTGAGCAGCGAGGAAATGCGCAACCTAAGCGTATCGGCGCTGCTGCTGCAACTGATGAACAAGGCGAGCGATGAGAAGACGCGTAGCACGATTTCGCAGCTGTCGAGCACGGCCGCGGCGCTCGGGATAGGGGATAAGCTGGTGAAGACGATTGATTTGAAGTAGGTTCCCCGGCTGGAGGACGCCCCCACGCGTAGTGCCTCACCCCTAGCCCCTCTCCGAAAAGGAGAGGGGAACTAGCCCTAGTTTTAGTCCGCATTATCTATTCTATTTTACACCCACTAGTTGGCTAGCAGTAGAACTAGTAGCTAGTCCCCCTCTCCTTTTCGGAGAGGGGCTAGGGGTGAGGCGACTACGTCATGGAACCAACTCCCCAACTCGAAGGCGGCACCTACGAAATATTACGCGCGCGCCTGCAAGCCAGCGCCACCGACCTCCAAGGCCGCCTCGATAAGCTAAATACGGAGCGCAAAGCCGTGTTCGGGGCTATCGATACGCACTTGCTCGGCACCGGCCGCCTCACCACCGTCAACAACTGCGTGCCATGGGACATGGTGGCGGTGGGCCGCCGGTTTATCTTCGGCTTCAACGTCGTGATTGGTCTTAAGACCGAGACGGAGCTGGCCGACGTGTTTGGGGTGTACCAGTACGAAAACCGCGAGTTTCAGCCCCTAGGGCTCGAAATGCTGACTAACCCGCAGTTTCTGGAGGAGTTTCGCAACCTGTACCGCTACTACAAAAACACGCAGTTTGTGAAGTTTGCGGTGCGGGGGCCGCACCTGTTCATGGTGTTTCGGGTGGGCAAAAGCGCCAGCGACATCAAGACTTTTAAGTGGCTGCTAGACGAGGAAAACGACTCGCTGAGCTACCTCGACAACCGCAGCGACCACGAGTACACCTACCCGCCGCAGCAGGAGTTTGTGTGGAAGCGGGCCACCCGCGACATGCAGGTGCCGGGCAAATACCCGCACATCAGCATCGAGGACAAGGTTTTTGTCGAAACCATCGGCGGCGACCTCACCATCAAGGTCGAGAACAACACCGAAAGCGGCCGCGGTATCTTGGCCGAGCCAGTGGCCGACAAAGACCAGTCGCTCGACGATTCGGAAATCCACTACGCGGTGCTGGATAACCTGATTCTGCTGAAAATCAAGCCCTACCAGGAGCCCGACTACCGCTACTTCCTCTTCAATACCAAGCTGCGCACCGCCCAGCGCCTCGACGCCCTGGCCGAAGCCTGCGTGCTGCTGCCCGACAGCCAGGGCCTGATTTTCCCGCACGGCTTCTACCTGCAAACGGGTGCCAGCAAGCTCTTCGACAACGGCCTGCGCAATATGCAGTTTGAGAAGCGCTTGGCCTCGCCCAACGGCGAGGATTTTCTGTATGTTTTCTACAACCGTGAGGACGGCACCTACCTGCTGCTCTCGTACAACCTCATTGCGCAGCGCGTCGATAACCCCATCATCTGCCACGGCTACGCGCTGTTTGAGGACGGGGAATTATGCTATTTCCGGGCCGATGAAGAGCCCAAAAAGCACCACACGGTGCAAATCTGGCAGACGCCCTACGTGGCCCCCGACTATGAGCTGCCCGTCACCCAAGATTCGGCCCTCTACAAGCTCGGCAACAAGGAGATAGTGCGGGCGATGGCCGAGGTGCAGGAAGTGCTGACGCTGGTGGGCAAGGAGGACAGCTACGCCGGCCTCTACCTCGACCTCATCAAGCGCACGACCACCCTGGCCGATGCCTACCACTGGCTGCGCGACCCCGCCGCCCAGGCGCTGGCCGAGCCGCTCGTGGCCATTCAGGAGACGGCTACGGCCGCCGTGGATGAGTTTGATAAAGTGCGTGCTATTCGCAAGAGCACGGCCGAAACCGTGCAGCGCGTGCTGGGCCAGGCTGACGAGCTGCGCGCCCGTATCGCCCGCATGCCCGACGCGACGGAGGTCAACGACTACGTGCGCCTGCTGGCCGAGCTGCGCGCCACGCGGGGCGAGGTGATTTCGCTGAAAGAGCTGCGCTACGTAGACCTGCCGGCCGTGGAAAAAGCCGCCGCCGACCTCACCGACGTGAGCAAGCAGGTGGCCGGCCAAACCGTGGAGTTTTTGCTGCGGCCCGACGCCCTGAAACCCTATGCCGCCCGCGTGCAAGCCATTGCCGACAGCGTGGAGAAAGTGCAAAAAGTAAGCGAGGCCAACGAGCGCGAAAAGGAAGCCAATGCCGTATCAAGCGAGCTGGAATTGTTGATTGAGGTGGTGGGCAACTTGCCGATGGACGACCCCACGCAAACCACGCGCATTATTGACAGTATTTCCACCATTTACGCGGGTTTCAACCAGATACGGGCGGCCCTGAAGCGGCGGCGGCAGGCGCTGGCCGGCACCGAGGCCCAGGCCGAATTCACGGCCCAGCTCAAGCTGCTGGAGCAGGCCTTGGTCAACTACCTCGACCTCAGCGATACGCCCGCCAAGTGCGACGAATACAGCACCAAGCTGCTCGTGCAGCTAGAAGAGCTGGAAGGCAAATTCCCCGATTTTGACCAGTTTTTAACTCAACTTGCGGAGCGCCGCGAAACGGTGTACGAGGCGTTTGAGTCGCGCAAGGTGAGCCTGGTGGCGGCGCGCAACCAGCGCGCTTCGGCCCTGGCGCAGTCGGCCGAGCGCATTATCAAGGCGGTGCAAAATCGCCTAGGTCGCCTCGAAACGCTGGCCGACATCAACGGCTATTTCGCCGCTGATATGCTGGTGGAGAAGGTGCGTCAAACCGTGCAAAACCTGCTCGACCTAGGCGATACCGTGAAGGCCGACGAGCTGCAAAGCCGCCTCAAAACGGTGAAGGAAGATGCCGTGCGCCAGCTCAAGGACCGCGCCGAGCTATTCACGGACGGCGGGCAGGCGCTGAAATTCGGCTCCTACGCCTTCACCGTCAACACCCAGCCGCTGGACCTCACCATCGTGCTGCGCGACGGCGAGCTGCACTACCATCTCACGGGCACCAATTTCTTCCAGAAGCTCACCGACCCGGCCGTGCTCGGCGCCCGCCCGGTGTGGGACCAGGCGGTGGCCTCCGAAAACCCCGACGTGTACCGCGCCGAGTACTTGGCTTGGTTGGTACTGCAAGCCGCCGAACACCCTAGGGCCGCCCAGGCCGATGCGCCTGCCGTGCTCAGCATCGAGGAGCTAGCCAAGCTAACCTCCGAAGAGCTAACGACCTACGTGCAGCACTTTATGGCCTCGCGCTACGCCGAGGGCTACCTCAAAGGCGTGCACGATGCCGACGCCGCCCTGCTGCTCGGGGCGCTGGTGCGCCTCACCCGCACCGCCGACCTGCTGCGCTACCCCGCCACGGTGCGGGCCGCGGCGGCGCTTTACTGGCAGCGTTTCGCGCCCGAAACCCAGCGGGCCAGCTGGCAGCACCAGCTACACGGCATCGGGGTGCTGCTCCAAGTTTTTCCCGATGCGCAGGAGTTTAAAGGCCTGATGCAGGACTTGCAGCGCGCGGTAGACGAGTTTGCCACTAGTACCGGCCTCTTCACCCCAGAGGAAGTAGCCGAGGCCGGCGAGTACCTATTCTACGAATTGACGCGGGGCGAAACCTTCGTGGTGTCGGCCGAGGCGGCCGCGCTGTACGAGCAGTTTCAGCAGTCGCTGAAGGAGCGCCGTGCCACCGAGCAGTACGAGGCCTCGGTGGCCGCGCTGGCCGACCAGCCAGCCGCGCAGTTTCAGCTGGTGCAGCAGTGGGTAGGAGCGTTTGTGCGGGCGAATTCTAGCGCTGGTTACCCCACCCCCAGCCCCTCCCCTCCGGGAGAGGGGAGCCTGACGTCTAATGGCGTAAGTGGCAGTAGCACAATTAGCAACAATGATAGTCGTCAGGCTCCCCCTCTCCCGGAGGGGAGGGGGCTGGGGGGTGGGGTCCCCACGCCCGCACTAACCGAAACCGCCCTCCTCCTCACCACCTCCTACGACCCTGCCCGCGTCATCCGCACGCCCCTACGCGAAATCCTGACGGGCCTCCAAGGCACGCACCCGCGCATCGAGGACCGCAACTACCAGCTCGATTTCCCCGATTTCCGCCACCGCCTAGGGCACTACGCCCGCACGGTAGTGCCGCAATTCGAGGCGTTTCAGCACCTGAAAAAAGACTTGCTGGCCCGCGCTGCCGACGAGCTGCGCCTCGGCGAGTTTCGGCCCCGCGTGCTGGCGTCGTTTGTGCGCAACAAGCTCATTGATGAGGTGTATCTGCCGCTCATCGGGGCCAACCTGGCCAAGCAAATCGGCACGGCGGGGGCCGACAAGCGCACCGACCTTATGGGCCTGCTGCTGCTGGTGTCGCCGCCCGGCTACGGCAAAACCACCCTGCTCGAATACGTGGCCAACCGCCTAGGGCTGATTTTTATGAAAATCAACGGCCCAGCCATCGGCCACGCCGTCACGAGCGTAGACCCCGCCCAGGCCCCCAACTCCGGCGCCCGCGAAGAGTTGCTGAAGCTCAACCTAGCCTTCGAGATGGGCGACAACGTGATGATATATCTTGATGATATTCAGCACTGCAATCCCGAGTTTTTGCAGAAATTTATCTCGCTCTGCGACGCTCAGCGCAAAATCGAGGGCGTGTACCAGGGCCGCGCCAAAACCTACGATTTCCGGGGCCGCAAGGTGGCCGTGGTGATGGCTGGCAACCCCTACACCGAGTCGGGCGAGCAGTTCCGCATCCCCGATATGCTCGCCAACCGCGCCGATATCTACAACCTCGGCGACATCATAGGCGATACCCGGCCCGCCTTCCTGCTCAGCTATATCGAAAACGCGCTGGTGGCTAACCCCACCCTGGCCCGCCTCGTGGCCAAAAGCCAGGCCGACGTGTACCCGCTGCTGCGCCTGGCCGAAACCGGCGACAGCACCGGCCTCACCTTCGAGGCCACCCACTCGCCCGCCGAAATCGCGGAGTACGTGGCCGTGCTGCAAAAGCTGCTGACGCTGCGCGACGTGGTGGCCCGCGTCAATGAGGAATACATCCGCTCGGCGGCCCAGGCCAACGACTACCGCACCGAGCCGCCCTTCAAGCTCCAAGGCTCGTACCGCAACATGAGCAAGCTGGCCGAAAAAGTCAGCCCCATCCAGAATGACGCCGAAATCCAGGCCCTACTCGCTACCCACTACACCAGCGAAGCCCAGACCCTGACCAGCGGTACCGAAGCCAACTTGCTCAAGCTGCGCGAGCTGCTCGGCTGGCTCACCCCCGAAGAGGCTACCCGCTGGGCCGACATCAAAGCCACCTTCGCCCGCAACCTGCGCACCAGCAGCGGCGGCCAGCTGCTCCAGGTCCTCACCCAGCTAGAGAATATTTCCGGCGGCATCGGCGGCATCCGCGAGGCGCTGGGGCGTGAGTAGGGTAGCAGCACCAGTGCCGGGCGGGACCTAGGGCTCACTCGGCACTGGTACAGGTGCCTTACTCCGCTACCAGCAGGGTTTGGGGGGCAGCTTGCTTTACGCGGCCCAGCAGCCAGTCGGTTTGGCGCTTGGTACGGGCGGCGCAGTAGGTGGCGCAGGCTTTCAGCTCTTCGTCGCGCAGCCCTAGGGCGGCCTGCCGGATGACCGTCCAGCACAGCTGCACTTGCTGGGTGAGCAGCCAGAGGTCGTGCAGGTCGCGCAGCAAGGCAAGCGCGCCGCTGCGGTTGCGGGCAAACAGGTCGCGCTTTAGCTTGTCGGGCTCGTCCTCTTTCTCTTCGGAGTATTTCTCGACAAAGCCCAGGATTTGGCCGTGGTGGTTGCGCGACCAGGCCGAAAACTTCTGGCATATCTGCTCGATGTCGGGCTCGTCGCGGTGTTTGTCGGCTACGTGCTCGAAGGCGCGGGTAAGCTGTTTTTCGCTGTCTTCGAGCAGGCCTAGGTAGGTGGCGAGGTGCATGGCGGGGCGGGCTTAGGCGTGAACTTTGCGCAGCTGAACGGCGGCGTACTTGTAGTGGGGTTGCTTGCTCACCGGGTCCCACTCGGTCAGGGTCAGCTCGTTGGCGGCGCGGGGGCGGTCGGCCTGGTCCCAGTAGCCGTAGTGAAACGGAATAAAGACCATCCCCGGCTCGATGCCGCCCACGCGGGCGGGCTCCAGCACGCGGCCGCGGCGCGAGGTCACCTCCACCATATCGCCCTCGCTGATGCCGTAGCGAGCGGCGTCTTCGGCGGCTAGCTGCACAAAGCTGTCGGGCGCAGCATCTTGCAGGGCTTTTGAGCGGCCGGTTTTGGTGCGGGTGTGGAAGTGAAACACCACGCGGCCCGTAGTGAGCCACAGCGAGTACTGCTCGTCGGGCTCCTCGTGGGGCGGCTCGTAGTCTACGCCGTGCAAGAAGGCGCGGCCGTCGGGGTTAATGGCTTGGTACTCTTCCTTGGAGCGGGGCGCGCCGGTTTCGAGGTCTTCGCCGTAGGTTTCGCAGTAGTCGGTGGCGGTGGCAAAAACGCCGTCTTCGTAGAGGTGCTTCTTGCCATCGGGAAACTCCTCGTTGCAGGGCCACTGAATGCCCGAGCCCTCGCTGAGCTTGGCGTAGCTCATGCCGGTGTAGTCGCAGGGGCGGCCGCGGGTGCACTCGCGCCAGGCGTTGAAAGCGTCTTCGGTGGTTTGCCAGGTGCTAGTGAGCAGCGGGGCGCCGTGCTGGTCACGGAAGCCCATGCGCCGCGAGTAGTCCACGAAAATATCGAAGTCGGAGCGGGCCTCACCAGGCGGGTTCACGGCCCTGTGCGAAATGTGCACCGTGCGGCCCACGTTGGTAAAGCAGCCGGTTTTCTCGCCCCAAATGGCGGCGGGTAGCACCACATCGGCATACTTCGTGGTTTCAGTCAAGAAGGCATCCTGCACCACGACAAACAGGTCTTCCTTGGCTAAAATCTTGCGGGCCCGCGCCAGGTCGGGCAGCGATACCAGCGGGTTGGTGCCGCTAATCCAGAGCATTTTGATGGAGCCCGTTTCGCAGTAGCGCCAGATTTGCATGGCGTGGGTGGGCGGCGCCCAGTGCGGAATTTGGTCGGGGTGCACGTTCCAGAGGTCGGCCAACTCCTGAATGTGGGTTTCGTTGCCCCAGTTACGGAAGCCGGGCAGGTCGCCGTCGGCGCCGCACTCGCGGGTGTTTTGGGCCGTGGGCTGGCCATTCATCTGGTAGATGCCGCTGCCATCGTGCCCGAGCAGGCCGCGCAGCAGGTGTAGGTTGTTGACTTGCACGGCCGACGCTGTGGCTTGCATCGACTGGTACACGCCCTGCAATACGGTCGAGACCAGTGTTTTGCAAGTGCCTAGGATGTCGGCGGCGGCGCGCAGCTTGTCGGCCGGCACGCCGGTGAGGCGCTCCACGCGGTCGGGCGTCCACTTGGCCACTGTTGCCTTCAGCTCCTCAAAGCCTAGGGTGTGCGCCTCAATGTAGGCGTGGTTGAGGTGGCCGGCCTCGATAATGAGGTGCAGCAGGCCGTTCATCACCGGGATGTTGGTGCCCACGCGGGGCGCCAGGTGCACGGTGGCGCGCTCGGCGGTGTAGGTGCGGCGCGGGTCTATCACGACCAACTTGGGCGGGTTGGGGCCGGCCAGCCGGTCGAGTATCCGCATCCAAAGCACCGTTTGCTGCGAGGCAATGTTGTGGCCCACGTGCAAAATGGCTTCCGTGCTATCGAGGTCGGCGTAGGAGCCGGGCTGCCCATCGGAGCCAAACGACGCTTTTAGGGCCGCTGCGGCCGTGGCCGTGCACAGGCGGGTGTTGCCGTCCATGTGCGGCGTACCTAGGCCGGCTTTGCCCACAATGGCCAGGGCATAGTACTCTTCCAGAAAGAGCTGGCCCGAGGTATAAAACCCAATGGAGCTGCTGGTGTGCTTGGCTATCAGGTCTTTCGACTTCTGCACAATCAGGCTCATGGCCTCTTCCCAGGTGGCTTCTTCGAGCTGCCCGTTGCGCCGGATAAGCGGTTTGGTGAGGCGGTCGGGGCTGTTGTTGGCCACCCAGCCGTGCAAGCCCTTAGGCCCTAGGCGGCCGTGGTTGACGCTGTCCACGGCCCGGCCGCGCACGCCCACAATGCGGCCGTCTTTCACCCCGATATCGACGCCGCAGCCGTTGGAGCACAGCACGCAGGCGCTCTGCACCCAGTGGTCGGGCGCCTCAGTGGTGTGCTCGTCTATGCGCGTGGGCCACTGCTCCTGGCCGTCAAAGCCGGTGCGGGGTCCCCAAATGTCGGTAATACTGTCGCGGGTTTCTGGCATACTAGCGGGGCGCAGCACGAATGGCCGCCGCCTGCCGCCCGGCACACGCAACGACCAGCCCGGCCGGTGGCGCAGGCGGCCCCAACCCAGGCAAGATGGGCCGTACTACGGGAGTTCAAGCAAAAAAGTGGAGGCTTTTTCGCTTTATTTTAATGAAGAATAGATGAACGCAAGTGGCTCACCAACAGTCAAAAATGCAACTTGCTTAACCTCCGTAAGTTCCTATTCCTAGGTTGTTGTTGCCGAGGCCAACAGTTAGGCTGGTAACAGCCCTATTTTCGCCCGCCACTTGCGAACCAGCGGCGGCCTACTGTTCTAGGACCTCACGTAGCTAAAACGTGTTACCGGCAGGTTTGGGGAATACGGGAGGTGCTGGGGCAGGGGAGAGGTTAATGTGACCTAGGGAAGCAAAAGCCGCCATTCGGAATGGCAGCAGCGTTGGTTAGCAGTTGCCGCTCGCCCGCCACCCCGCGCCCGGTGCTACTTTCGCGGCCCTATGACCCTGCACTGGACTACCAAACCCTTCGAGGCCCTCACCCTGGCCGAACTCTATGCCCTGTTGCAGCTGCGCAGCGAAGTCTTCGTAGTGGAGCAAACCTGCGCGTTTCAGGATATTGATGGGCACGACCAGGCCGCCTACCACCTGCTGGGCTACACCGCCGCGGGCGAGCTGGCGGCCTATGCGCGCCTGTTTGAGGCCGGCCGCAGCTACGACCAAGCCAGCATCGGGCGGGTCGTGACGTCGCCGCGCCACCGGGGCGCCGGCCTGGGCCGCGAGCTGCTGCGCCAGGCTATCGGGCAGTGCGAGGCGCTATTTGGGGTGCAGCCCATCAAGATTGGGGCGCAGCAGTACCTGCGGGCGTTCTACGAAAGCTTCGGCTTCGTGGCAGACGACGAGGGCTACCTAGAAGACGGTATTCCGCACGTGCACATGGTGCGGCCCTAGTAGCCAGCGCGACGCCGAAACCCAGGCCCCGTTCGCCACCCACTACACCAGCGAAGCCCAGACCCTGACCAGCGGCACCGAAGCCAACCTGCTCAAGCTGCGCGAGCTGCTCGGCTGGCTCACCCCCGAAGAGGCTACCCGCTGGGCCGATAGCAAAGCCACCTTCGCCCGCAACCTGCGCACCAGCAGCGGCGGCCAGCTGCTCCAGGTCCTCACCCAGCTAGAGAATATCTCCGGCGGCATCGGCGGCATCCGCGAGGCGCTGGGGCGGGAGTAGTTTATCTTTGAGCTATGCTAAAACGCCTTCATTTACAGAATTTCACTGTCTTTGCCGACGCCGAATTTGAGTTCGGGCCGGGACTGAATGTGCTCGTTGGGACCAATGGGACCGGTAAAAGTCACGTGTTGAAGGTGGGGTACGTTGCAGAAGATACTAGATTTAGTGTAGGTAAAGATTCTGCTTACGGCCACTCTACCACACAACTAATAAATTCGACTGTTTGGACAGTGGTATTTAGAAAGTCGTTATTGGATGTGTTTCGATTGAAAGAAGTAGCGCCTTTTATAAAATGGAAAGCAAAAACTAATTCTGAAATTGAAATTGATTTTATAGATGATGAGCAACTACTTGTTAGTCTAACCCCAGCAACTGAGGAAGCAGATAGAAAAACAGCTAGTATAAAAGTTTCTGCTGCCTCTGCACCCATAGATAATTCGTTGCGTCCAGTATTTATTCCAGCAAAAGAAATTCTGACACTGAGCTGGATGCTTCCCGCATCAGAGCAGTTAATTGCTCCCATAGAAAAGAACTATTTAGACCTTCTTAATCAACTAAGACTCTTACCGCTTCGCAAATCTGAAGCCGCTCCAGCTATTCAAGCATTAACTGATATAGTGGGAGGGGAAGTAAAGGAGCAGGGAGATGAGTATTATTTAGTTGATACAACCGGTCGGCAAATAGCTATAGGTATGGTTGCCGAAGGACTACGCAAATTCGGTACGCTACAGAAGCTATTGGCAAACGGCAGCTTAACCAAAAACACTACACTCTACTGGGACGAGCCCGAAGCAAACCTAAATCCCTCTCTGCTTCGAAAGCTTGCCGCTGTTCTCGCCGAATTGGCCCGTCAAGGCTTTCAAATAATCCTCGCCACCCATAGCACAGATTTGCTCAAGGAATTTCATATTCTCTCGCGGCAAAAAGATGCTGAGTCACTGCCCATAAAATACTTCGGCCTGAACGCTAAACCAGGTGAGGCGACGACAATAGTTACGACTGATAATTTCGAGCACCTGCCCGACGTGGTAGCGCTGGAAGTGGAATTAAAGCAAGCGGATGAGTTAGAGGAAATTTTTATCCGCGAAGACCGGGAGTACTATGCCAACCATCCAGGAGAACAACCTAGCCTTTGATTTTCCAGCTGATTGGCACGCAGTAAAATACGACCACGATGCAGAGCCAGCGAATGGCGAACCGGCTGGGTTTTACCGACGGGTTATTTTGAGCGAAGGCGTGCAGCAGGTGCGCGGAATGGACATTGTATGCCGGCTGCCGGGCGAAGCTAAACGCCTGCAACTTATTGAGGTGAAGGACGAGCGTAAGCGTGACCCTGCCACCGACGTTGCTCTTCGCCACGAGGAGCTTCGGCAGACAATGCTGCGCAAAACGTTGGGTACACTAGCTAGTCTGGTGCTAGCCGAGCGCCTCGGCGATGCCTCGTTGCGGCCGGTGGCTTGCCTCAGCCAGCAGCCGCTAGTTGAAGTAGTGCTTTTTCTGGAAGAGCCTCCGCTAGCCCCGCAACGCAGCACATTGCTGCGCAAAGTGACGGAGAAAGACCGGAAGAATATTCTCGACCAGAAGCTCACTGCTAAGTTCTATCAATGGGGTATGCCGTTCTTTCTGTATGATTTGGATAAACGCAGGCCGGCGCTCTGGCAGGTGCGTGATTTGGTTTAGCTCGGCTGTACAGCTATCCCGCCAAACCTAGCAGCCCGCTAGCGGTTGGAGAAAGCAACTGCTCGTTTCCGAGTGAAACAGCTGTTTTACCCTTCTCCAAACCAAACCACTACCTGCCCAATGGCTGAAGTAAAAGCCCTAGCTGCCAGTGCCGCCCACGGCCAGCTCGAACCGTTTAGCTACGACCCCGGCCCCCTAGGTGCCGAAGAAGTAGACATTGCCGTGGAGTACTGCGGCATCTGCCACTCCGACCTCTCGATGCTCGACAATGAGTGGGGCATCTCGGCCTATCCCTTCGTGCCCGGCCACGAAGCCATCGGCCGCATCGTGGGCCTGGGCGACGTAGCGGCCCAAAAAGGCCTCGAAATCGGCCAGCGCGTGGGCGTGGGCTGGAGCGCCAGCAGCTGCCTGCACTGCGAGCCCTGCCTCCACGGCGACCAGCAAATGTGCACCACCTTGCAGCCCACCATCGTGGGGCGGCACGGGGCCTTTGCGCAGCAGGTGCGCAGCCATTGGGTGTGGGCGGTGCCCATTCCGGAGGGCGTAGACCCCGCCGAGGCCGGCCCGCTGCTGTGCGGCGGCGTCACGGTATTTGCCCCCATCATGGACCACGTGCAGCCCACCGACCGCGTGGGCGTGTTCGGCATTGGTGGCCTGGGCCACATGGCCGTGATGTTCTTGAATAAGATGGGCTGCGATGTCACCGCCTTCACTTCCAGCCCGCGCAAAATCGAGGAAGCCCACCAGCTAGGGGCCACCCGCACGGCGTCGAGCACCGACACGGCCGAGCTGAAAAAGCTGGCCCGCACCTTCGACCTGCTGCTCGTCACGGCCAACGTGTCGCTCGATTGGAACGACATCATTGCCATGCTCAAGCCCAATGGCCGCCTGCACCTCGTGGGCGCCGTGCTAGAGCCGATTCCGGTATCGGTGTTCCCGCTGCTGCTCAACAACCAGTCGCTAGGTGCCTCGCCTACCGGCAACCGCGCCCAAATCGACAAGATGCTGCGCTTCTGCGCCCAGCACGACATCAAGCCCCTCACCGAGCACTTCCCCATGAGCCAGGCCAACGCCGCCATGGACCACCTGCGCGCGGGCAAAGCCCACTACCGCATCGTACTCGACAACGACTTGTAAGAGGTTAGTTCTTTATTAAAAACGGCCTCATCGCTCTGCGGTGAGGCCGTTTTTTGTTGCGCGGACTTTGTAGTCCGCGTGCGTAAGCGAGCAACCGGACGCGGACTACAAAGTCCGCGCAACAATTAGCTCCCCCGTATCTCATCCTTAATCTCGGCCACGAACTGGGCAAATTCGGGCTCACTTTCCACATCGGGGTGCCAGGCCAGGCCGAGCTGGGCCAGGTTGTACTGGTGGCGGGGGCTGAGGGTGGCGCCGGGCAGCAGCTGGCCGGTGTCGGGGCTGCGCTCGGGTGCCAGCAGCCAGAGGCGGTCGGCGAGGGCGGTAGTGGTGGCAATGTCATGGCTCACGATGAGCACGGTGTTCAGCTCGTCCATCGTGGTAACCTCCACAATGATTTTCTTGACCTCGTCTATCATCGCCACATCGAGGCCCGAAAATGGCTCGTCGAGCAAAATCAAATGCTCGGAGCATAGTAGCTGCTGCGCAATGGCCGCCCGCTGCCGCTGCCCGCCCGAGAGGTGCGCCGGATATTTGCCCGCGTGCGCTCCCAGCCCAAAGCGCCCTAGGTAGTGCTCGACGCGGGCTTTGGCCTCGGCCGCATCGTAGTGGCGGCGGGCGGCTAGTAAGAGGTTGTCGCGCAAGGAATAGTGGTTGAACAGCGGGTAGCGCTGCTGCACGTAGCCCACCATGCCGGCTTGCACGGGTTCCTGCGCCTCGCCCACCAGCACGGTGCCGGTGCTCGGGGCCGCCAGCCCCGCCAGCAGCCGGCACAGCACCGACTTGCCGATGCCCGAGCGCCCATAGATGCCCACCACCTGCCCCTGGCTCATGCCGGGCCGAATCACATCGAGCACCTGGGCATTGAGGTCGCGCAGAATAAGGTCATTGTTGTAGTGCATCGACACATGGTCGAGGGTAAGCAGCGGCGATTTGTAGGAGTAGGGTAGGGCGGTCATGCTGTTGCGCGGACTTTGTAGTCCGCGTGCGTAAGCGAGCAGCCAGACGGACGCGGACTACAAAGTCCGCGCAACAGCTCGCGATGTGTAAGAAGTTATAAAAATTTATGCAAGTCGCGGACTACAAAGTCCGCGCAACAATGTAGCTTGCGGAGTGGCTGACTTACTGCATTATGAGCGCACCTTGCCGCACCGGCTGCCGCCGGGCGAGGCTATTTTTGTCACCTTCCGGCTAGCCGATACGCTGCCCCAGGAAGTGTTAGCACGCTTGCGTGAAGAAGTCGAGCTTTTGCAGAAAGAATATGCCGCCGATGCCGCGCAGCTATACGCCGCCCAAAAGCGGCACTTCGGGCACTTTGATGAACTGCTGAATTGCACCAATCACGGCCCTACCTGGCTAAGGCAGCCCGCCATTGCGCAAGTAGTGGCGTCGTCGCTGCATCATTTCGACGGGCCGGGCTACGAACTGCTGAGCTACTGCCTCATGCCCAACCACGTGCATCTGCTAGTAGCACTACCGCCCGAAGCGCCGCTGCTGGCGCGCACCTTGCAGCGCCTCAAAGGCTACACTGCCTTGCAGGCTAACAAGCTGCTGGAGCGTTCGGGGCCGTTTTGGCAAGCCGAGAGCTACGACCATGTGGTGCGAACAGGTGAGTTGGAGCGTATCCTTTCCTACATCATGCACAACCCGGTCAAGGCTGGGTTGGTGGCCGAGTGGCAGCAGTGGCCTTACACACATGTAGCCCCAAGCTTGCTGTAAGAGTGTTGCGCGGACTTTGTAGTCCGCGTGCGTCCGGCTGCCCATGAGCAGGCTTTGGTGATTCGCGTTCGGCTGCCCGCTTACGCACGCGGACTACAAAGTCCGCGCAACAGCGCTTAGACCCGCATACGGAAAAAACACCCTTCGCACCCCCTCAAACGCATAGTCCTGCGCCACGCCTAGGGCCAAAATCACGAGTTGAATCGCCAAAACTCCATCCAAATGCAAATACCGGTTTTGCTTGTACAGCAGCAACCCAATGCCTCCTTCTGATTGATAGAGCGTTTCGACCAGCGTTATCAAGGTCCAGATGATGGCAAAATTCTGGCGGACGACTTCGAGCATGTCGGGTAGTTTGCCGCGCACCACCACTTCCCAAAAGCTGCCCCACTCGCCCAGCCCTAGGGTGCGGGCGTGGTCCAGTTCTTCCTGCGTAGTACCCAGAATAACCTGCGTCATACCCGTAACGAGGTACACCGTAGCCCCGAACACTAGCACCGTTAGCTTCACCTGGTGCCCCGAACTGAGCAACAGTGCCATAAAAAACGTGAGCCCCGTAAGCGTGAGGTAGCGCAGCTTACTCGCCGCAAACGCCAGCGGCCGGAAAAATGGCAGCGCCGTGAGGTACGAAATCAGCAGCGCCAGTACCGTGGCGATACCCAGCGCCTGCCACGCCGTGGTGAGGCTGGCCCACAGCTCTTGAAGCAAGCCTTGGCTGGTGATGAGGCTACCTAGGGCACCTAGGACCTCGCCGAGGCGCGGGAAAATCTGGAGCGGGTAGAACAGCCAGATGGCCAGCAGCAGCAGGAGTTGGCCGGCAATCAGCGCGGCGAAGGTGGCGCGGCGCGGGTGGGCGTTGGGAGTGAAAAGGGGTTGCATGCTTGAGAAAGTTGCAAGTGGCTAAGGGCCTCGACTACTAATAACTTGCTTGATATCCTAGTACTTTAGAGTGCTAATGGAAGAAACCCGCACCTCTACTCTGGCTTTTCCCAGTGACGTAGTCATTGCGCACTTGCGACTGCATATGAAGTGGGGCGCGGTGGGCAGTGTGCTAATGATGGTAGTGATAGTGGTAACACAGCCTATAGGCCAAGATTGGCAAAATGCGCTGTATGCCGTGGTAGTAGCACCGATAATCTCCCTTGTTGGGGCTACACTAGTTGGGCTGATGCGCCTCCCGTTTTTACACTGGGTACTGAGGCAGGCGCAGCAACAGCACTGGCCATTGGCGTTATTGCTGCTGGCCAGTGCAGTGTTGTTTTTGGCGCCCATTATGCCACTGTTCCTATTGGGCACAGTATGGAGCGTAGTGGGAAAGCTGAGCTTAGTACTCAGCCTCCCTTTTTTAGTATCCTACGTGGTAGCTACTTATAAATTGCGGCAGTCTATTTATGCGCCCGCTTAGTTGCCCAGCACCACTTCCACGCGGCGGTTTTGGGCTTTGCCAGCTTCGGTAGCGTTGGTGGCTACCGGCTCGGCGGCGCCGTGGGCGTACACTTGCACGCGGCCGGCAGGGAAGGCGCTGGCGCTCTTGGCTTCGAGCCAGTGGGCTACGGCTTCGGCGCGGGCTTCGGAAAGCTGCTGGTTGGCGGCGGGTAGGCCGGTGTTGTCGGTGTAGCCGTGCACGGCCACTTTGAGGCGGCCAGCCACTACTAGGTCGTCAAAGAGTTGGCTGAGTTCGCGCTGGGCGGCGGGGGTGAAGGTGCTTTGGCCGGTGTTGAACTCGATGTTCCAGGCGCGCTTGCTCACGCTGCGGCGGATTTCATCGTCGGCGGTGAAGTGCTGAGTTTCGGCCGGGGCCAGGGTTTTGCCTTTGTACTGGGCTTGCAGCTGCTTTAGCAGCGTCAGGTCGAGCATGTTGGCTAGGGGCACGTAGGTGGGTAGCTCCTTAGGGTAGAGGCGGCTTTGTACGTCGCCGAAGGTTTTGTACACAGCAGCATAGATGTTGGTGCCACCGTTGTCGAGGCCAAACAGCGTCAGGTTGTCGCTGAAGTTGAACGCTTTGCTGCCGCCTAGCTCCACTACGTTGCCGGTGCGGTCGGCCTCGCTGGTGCCTTTGTAGTACTTCAGCCAGTAAGCGGCGGGCTTGTCCTGGTCGGCGTAGACTTGGGCCGATACGTCAGCGGCACGCTGCAAGGCTTCGGGGTGGCTTTTTACTTGGTCGCCGGCCACGGCAAAGGCGGTTATCATACCCTTGACGGCTTTTTGGTGGGCGTCGTACCAGCGCTTGGTGGTCACCATGATGTTGGGCATCTGGTTGGAGTAGTCCTTGGTGCTCACGATGTTGACCAAGCCGCCTTTTTGCTTGGCGATGTTCACGTCGCCGGGCGTCCAGGTGGCTACGGCGTCGGCGGCTACGTCCACGCTCACGCCGGTGCTGTGGCCGCTTACCACTTTCTGGCGGCTTTCGGGCTTGCCGGTGATGTACTTCTCGGCGGCTACCAGGAAGTCGCTGGCGGCCATGAAGTTCACGGCTTCGGGGTCGTAGGTGGTTTCGTCGGGGTTCACTTTCAGGCCGTTGTCGGCGCACCATTTCAGGGCGATGTTCTGGTCGCCATCGCGCAGGTAGCAGGCGATGGTCTTACCTAGGGCCGCCTTGGGGTTTTCGAGCCACTCTTTCGGGCCCATTAGCTTGTCTTCGCCAAAGCTTTTGCCCACCGAGTAGGGGATGATTTGCAATTGCGTACCAGCCTTTTCGAGCTGGCTCTGCACGGCAGAGAAAGCCGGCAGCCCATCGCCCATGATGCTCACAATCAGGCCCGGCGTGTTGGGGTTGCTTTGCAGGTCGAGGGCGTTTTTCACGAGGTCGGCCTGCATTTTCGATACGTCGTCCTGGCGCACTATCTGCATGTCTACGCCATTGGCAGCCAGGGCCGAGCCCTGGGTGGTGCGGGGACCGCCGTTGGCGAGCATGCCGGCCATCTGGCTGTTCCAAGCCATTACTTCCCACACCACGGCGGTGCCGTTTTCGGCGGGGGCCGTGCCGGGCAGCGGGGCTAGCGGCACCACTAGGGTAGCGCGGTTGCCGCTGGCCGAGGCAGGCAGCTCGATGGAGCTGAGGAGCACCGACTGGGTATCGGCTTTTTTGAAGAATCGGTTGCTGGCGACCAGCTTGTTAATGCCAAAGTAGGCGAGGGCGAAAAAGATGACGCCCAATACGATTTTACCGCGAGTTGTCATGGTTGAAGTTGCGCGGACTTTGTAGTCCGCGACTAGGTATTTTGTTAAAGAGGAAGGGTGGTGCGGTCGCGGACTGCAAAGTCCGCGCAACTGGCTCGGCTACAGCAGCACGGCGCAGAGCAGCAGGGCTAGGCAGCCACTAATCAAGCAGGCTAGAATAGGCATCATCGGAGCGTTGTTTAGTGGCGGCTACAGAAGTGGAAACGGGGGCTTTAGTGCTGTTCATGAGGGCGTTGAAATCGCCTTTCTGGTAGCGGTCGAGCAGGCGCTGGCCCTTCTCGCTCATCACGCCGTTCTGGATGTCCATCTCCTTCACGAATTCCTGCGAGTAGCGCATGGCCTGCTTAATTTGGCCTAATTGCTGGGCCATGTCCTGGGCCACACGGTCGGTGGCGAGGTCGAAGAAGTACTTCTTGTCTGGGTCGCCGCGCAGGATGTTCATGGCGGCCCGCATGCCCGAGCTGGTGCGTTTCACAAGCTCGTATTCGTCTTTCAGCAGGCCGACCTTGAACTTGCTGCCATCAATCTGGCGCAGGGCAGCTTTCAGAATTTGGCGCATTACCACGGTCACGTTGGCGGTGGTGGCGGCCATGGGCTGGAGGCGCTGGTTGTAGTCCAGGATTTGGGCGGCGCGGCTGGCGTAGGCTTCGGCGGCGTCCTTTTCGTTTTGGCGGGTGGCCGAGTCGGCCAGGGCTAGGTATTCCTTTATCTGCTGCTCGTTGGCGGCGAGCTTGCGCTTTACCAGCTCGTGGGCGCCCTCGATGTGGCCGATTTCGCCTTCCATCTGGCGGGCCTCCTTCTCGGTGTTCGAGATGTAGTCCTCCATGATGCCGATGGGGTCGGTGTTCACGAAAATGCCCGCCAGCGTCCGCAGCACCCGCTGCCCAGCGTACCAGAGCCCGGTCTGAATCCGCTTGTTGGTGCCCAGCAAAAACAACACAAACAGCGCCCCTAGGCCGATGCCCAGCTTCACGCTATTGAACACGATGTCAACGAGGTAGGGCACGATTTGGCCCCAATAGTAGACGCCCGCGCCGGCACCGGCCGCCAGCACTACCCAGCCGGCTACTTTTTCGGGTTGCTGCCACTTGGGCAAGCTCGGGTTGAGGTCGGTTGAAAGAAGGGTTTTCATAATTCAGAAAGACGGTTACTTGTTGATTAAAAAGGACTTGGTAGCTTGTTGATGCACTTGCAAGTCGGCCACGGCTGCGGCATTGGCTAGCTCGTAGCTGGCGAGGGCGGCCTGAGCTTTGGTACTTTCCTGCTGCATTTGCTGCTGGGCTTCTTGCAGCTGCTGGCTTTTCTCGGCGAGCTGCTTGCTGAGGGCGGCCACATCGGCTTGCAGCTGGGCTTCCTGGTTGCGGAGCTGGGCCAGGGCGCTGGGGGCACCTTTGAGCGGCACCGCTTCGCCGGTTTTTTCGCGGTGGTGGGCCTGCACCTTGGCGCGGTCGTCGGCCAGCTTTTGGGTGAGCGCGTCGGCCGAGGTGAGCAGGGTGGGGAGGTCGAGCCCGGTCACGGCCGAAAAGGCGTTGAAGGCCGTTTGGTAGAGCAGTGGGCCGCTGAGGCCACTGGCTGCCAGACTCTTTACCATTTTGGTAAAGGCGTGGAAGTCGCGCCCGTCGCCGGCCAAGAGCTGGGCAATGTGGTCGAGGTGGCGCTGCTCGGGCTGCGCCTGGCCGGGTGCCAGGTCGGCCAGCGCCGGAGCGGGGGCAGCAGGCAGCGGCCGGGCGGCAGCCGTTGCGGCGGGAGCGGCGTAGCCTTCTTCGACGAAGAAGTCCTTGACGCCCTTAGCCAGATTATCCAGAATAGCCATTGTCTGTAGGAGCATGTAGGTGATTGATGTGTACCTAGTGCCAAGACTGATGCCGACTCGGAGTAATGGCTTGAGGATTTTATATAATGTGCTTTTTATCAGAATTATAAATAAAAAATCCCGTCCGACTCAGGGTCGAACGGGACGTTATTTTTTCAAAATGAAAAGCCGGTTTTTGCTGAAATGAAAAACCGGCGAGGTAGCTTAGCTGGGGCCGAAGCGGTAACGCAGACCTAGGGCTACGGAGGAATCAAGACGGCGATAGTTGCCGGTAACAGGCACGTTGAAAAGAATATCGCCAACAGCCTCTAGCCGCTGCCCAAAACGGTAGCGGAAGCTTGGCCCTAGGTTAACATTCAACTGATTGTAGGTATAAGAATCATCATTCTCAACGGTGGTGGTAGGGGCTTGAGGATAATCTATATAGCTGTAGAAGTTGCTGCTAATTAAGTGTATGCGTTGGTGCACCAGCATAAGACCGCCGACCAAATCGACTTGGAAACGGTGTGCTGGCTGGCGCGTGAGGGTATAGCGCACAAGCAGCGAAGTATTGACGGTGCGGACCGTAGCGGCCGAGTTGCTAGTATGATTAACTCGGTAGTTGTTGATGTTAGTATAATCGTAATCGTACTCAGACTTACTCTTGTAGCCACTATAAGTTAGCCCTAGCTGCACGGCTAGTCGGGGCCGTAGTTGGTAGCCAAGCGTAGTCTGCACGGGCACAGCATATTGATTGTCAAGGAGGTTCGTGCGTCCTAAATTTTGATAGGGCCCACTATAAACTCCTAGCCCCACGTAGAATTTAGAGGCAATTGCAGGTTCGGTAGCTTGGGCGTGGCTAGCGAGCGATGAAGCTAGCAATAGGCCACCTAGGACAAGGCGAGAGATGAGCATCAGTTAGGAAAGGAAGAGGTCTTACAGGTAAGTATCCCTTTGATAGTTAAGCGTTGCAATCTTCATTAAAGAAAAAAGCTCGCTCAGCACCAGGTCGAGCGGAACGTTAATTTTTCTAAAGCAAAAACTGAGTGAAGTTGCTTAGCTTGGCCCGAAGCGGTAGCGCAGACCTAGGGCCATAGAGCCAGAATTGGATTGGCGATTAAGCGGTTGATTCAGTAAGAGGTCATACACAACATCCAGGCGTTGGCCAAAACGGTAGCGGAAGCTAGGCCCGATGAGAACGAATGCTTCGTGATAAGGAAACGTATCATCATGATAATCAAAGGTGCTAGTTCCCTTACTGACATTGGTATACTCCTCGCTACCTACTCCGCGGTAATATTGGTGGTCATAGGCTACTCCCCCTACTGCATCAACTTGGAAGCGATGGTTAGACTTGCGAGTGAGCGTATAGCGTGCTTGCAATGAGGCTGTGTAATGGCGCAACGTTGACCTGCCGTTGCTAGTAAACAGAATCGTGTTGGAATTGGCATCGGTATACGTATCAGTCGATGCGTAGCTGTTTTTACGACCACTGTAAACCAGCCCAAGCTGCACTGCCAGCCGCGGCCGTACCCAGTAGCCTAAGGTGGCCTGAACGGGTATCTGGTACGTGCTGGTAGAGGATGATAGCGCTTTTGAGCGCCCCAGCGAATGATAAGAGCCGCTGTACAGTGCCAGCCCCCCGTAGAACTTAGGGGCCGCTACGGATGGGTTGTCCTGGGCAAGGCTCATGAGGGGTAGACTTACTAATAAGCCACCTAGTAGCAGGCGAGAAGTAATCATAATCAAAGGAAAAGGGGAAGTGCTGCAAGTAAGTATCCTTTTGATAATTAAGCGTTGCACTCTTTACTAAATAAAAAATCCCGCCAGGCGCTAGACCAAGCGGGACATCAGCTTGCCAAACGGAAAGCCGATTTTTCAAAAGAGAAACTCGATGGGATGTAATAGAATGCTTGTTGTCTACTAGCGCTTGTGCCTAGCGCAGCCCGCCGAAGCGGTAGCGCAAGCCCAGGGCAAAGGAAGAGTTAGGATGCTCGGCCGCCCGCGTATCCACGTTCAGCAACCAGTCGCCTACTGCTTCTACCCGCGGCGCCAGGCGATAGCGCACGCTAGGCCCAAGGCTAACTAAGTAGACGTTGTTGGATGAGTTCAGGTCGTAAGGGGTAGAGGTGCCAGGGGTAGGGCTACTAAAATTTGGGTTGGTGCCATTGCCGTGGAACGTGTGGCGCTCTATCGTGGCGCCACCTACGGCGTCTAATTGCAGGCGGTGCGCCGCTTGGCGCAGAAGCGCGTAGCGTCCCTGCACTGCCAGGGTAAAAAACCGATTGCGATAATTGCTGGAGTACTCGCCAGTATTGCCGGTAGCATAGTCCGTCATCGTGCCTGCGTTGTGGCCCGAGTTACCACTGTAGGCTAGGCTGGCCTGCACCGCTAGCCGAGGCCGCAGCTGATACCCTAGTGTGGCTTGCACAGGCACCGCGGTGCCCAGGTTATAAGGGTTGCCCAGTCGGTTGTAATAGCTTCTATAGACTCCTAAACCCACGTAGAATCGGGGGGCAGGCACTGCTTCGGTGGTTTGGGCTTGGCCGACAATCGGCAGACCCAGCACTAGGCAGCCAACTATAAATGAGGAGTGTTTCATCAAGAAAAAGGAATAAAGGGTAGTGTAAAGAAGTAGCGTTTTGCAGGATAATCGTTGCATTCCACTACTCAGTTAGTTAAATAAAAAGCACATTAAAAGAGAGTGTTGAGTGCCCAGTAAAAATCAGTAGGGCGTTAAAGCGCGTTGGCTGGGGCCGCAAACAAGTTGCTTTCGTAAGGGTTAGGTCAATTCACGCTCGCTTATGGCCGCTTCTCTCACGCACCCCAACACCGCCGCGCTCTACGGCCGCCCAGCTGTGGAAGCCAACCCGCCGCAGCCTGAATTGCGGGTAGAGCGCTATCAGCTCGACGCGCTGGAGGTGCCCGCCCACGCGCACGCCGAGCACCTGCTACTGCTGCATCAAGGGCAGCAGCCGGTGGTTTCGCGCCGCCGTAGTGGGAGCAGGGTAGAGGAAGACCTTTTTCAGTTTGGTGATGCCGGCCTGTACCCCGCCGGCGAATACGGCCCCCTGGCTTGGGACGGCCCCGCCGATGTAGTGCACCTGCACCTGAACCCGCAGCTGCTGGAAGACCGCGCCCGCCAGGGCCTCGACCTCACGCACTTTGCCCTGCGCGACCAGTTTCGGCTCGAAGATGGCCTGCTGACCCACCTAGGGCGGCAGCTACTGACTACCACCGGGGCCGAGCACGCCCTAGGACAGCTCTACGCCGAGTCGCTGACCACGGCCCTGAGTTTGCACCTCATCACGCACTACGCCACCTTCGAGCGGCGCATTGCCAATGACAGCGCCCGGCTGCCGGGCGCGGTGCTGGCGCGCATCGAGGCCTATATAGAAGCCTCAGCCGAGCAGCCCATCACGCTGGCGGCGCTGGCCGAACTGGCCAATCTGAGCGTGTTTCACTTTGCCCGTCGCTTCAAGCTGACTACCGGCCGCTCGCCCTATCAATACGTGCTCGACTGGAAAATAACGCGGGCCCGCCAGCTGCTGCAAGCTGGCGAGCAGCCCGTGGCGGCCATCAGCGATGCCCTAGGCTTTGCCTCGCCGGCGCACTTTGCAGCGGCTTTCAAGCGGGCGGTGGGCCAGAGTCCGCGCACCTTTCAGCGTGGGTAGTGGGCTAGGCAGAAGAGCAAGTATTCGTAAGAAACGAGCAAGAATTGGGCAGACCTAGGGGTGAGTCGGGGAGGAATTTTGCAGCACGCAAACCGGCAGCAGGAAGCTGCTGCATCCTCCTTAAATCACCTTCTTATGAACCTTCCTATCGTAGTGGCAGGCGGCACCGGCAACCTAGGCCGCCGCATTATCGAAGCCCTGCTCCAGCGCGGGGCTACCGTGCGCGCCCTAGTACGGCCCGAGACCGACCCCGCCAAAATAGCCGCCTTAACCCAGCTTGGGGTAGACGTCCGGCCTGTAGACCTGGCCGATGTGGCGGCCCTCACCCAAGCCTGTGCCGGGGCCGGGTGCGTGGTGTCGGCCCTGGCCGGCCTGCGCGAAGTCATCGTAGATACCCAAGCGGTGCTGCTCGCGGCGGCCGTGGCGGCCGGTGTACCCCGCTTCATTCCCTCCGATTTTTGCAGCGACTACACCCAGCAGCCCGCCGGCCTGAACCGCAATTTTGACTTGCGGCGCGAGTTTCAGGCGCACCTCGACCAGGCGCCCATCGCGGCCACGTCCATCCTCAACGGGGCGTTTGCCGAGGTGTTGGCTTATAATATTCCGCTGCTCGACTTCAAGCAGCACCAAGTAGGCTACTGGGAAGATGCTGACTGGAAAATCGACTTCACGACCATCGACGATACGGCCGCCTTTACGGCTGCCGCGGCCCTGGATGCAGATTCGCCTAGGTGGCTGCGCATCGCCAGCTTCCAGCTGAGCCCCCGCGAGCTGGCCACCGCGGCCGAAGAGGCCGGCCGCGGGCACTTCGAGGTAGTGCGCCTAGGCGCACGGGCCGACTTTGCGGCTCACATCCAGCAGGCCCGCGCTGCCAACCCAGCTGGCGAGCACGAGCTCTACGCCAACTGGCAGCAGATGCAGTACTTGCTCAGCATGTTTAGCGTGCAAAACAACCCGCTAGACAACAGCCGCTACCCTGGCCTAACGTGGACCAGCCCCCAAGCAGTACTAGCCACGCCCGGCGACGCCCCCGCCGACCCCGAGGCGGCGTACACCGATGCCGAGCTCATCAAAAAGCTGCCCGGCTTCAGCAACCACTACGTCACCGTGAATGGCGTGCGCCTGCACTACGTGGAGGGCGGCAGCGGCCAGCCGCTAGTTTGCCTGCCCGGCTGGCCCCAGACGTGGTATTCCTTTCACCCAATCGCCCCGACGCTGGCCCAGCACTACCGCGTTATCATCGTCGATATCCGGGGCATGGGCAGCTCTGACAAGCCCGCTGCGGGCTACGACAAGAAGACGATGGCTCAGGATATCTACGCGCTGGTGCAGCACCTAGGGCTGGATAAAGTGTCCTTGCTGGGGCACGATATCGGCGGGATGGTGGCGGCTAGTTTTGCCTTCAACTACCCCGAAGCGACCGAAAAGCTCATCCTGGCCGATGGTGCGCACCCCAGCGATGGCATGCGCTACATGTCGCTGCTGCCCGCCCCCGGCGCCTTCGAGGCCAAGATGGATGGCCACCAGCCCTACGTCTGGTGGATGGCTTTCAACCAAGTAAAAGGCTTGCCCGAAAAGCTGCTGGCCGGCCGCTTCCAGCACTTGCTCGACTACCTCTTCGCCTACGTGATGTTTGACGAGAGCCGGATGTCGGCCTTCGACCGGGCCGTGTATGCCGCCGCGTATAATGAGCCCGAGAGCATCCGGGCCGCCAATGGCTGGTACCAGGCCCTAGGTCAGGATATGGCCGATGCCAACACCTATGCCCCGCTCACCATGCCCGTGCTGGGTATCGGCAGCTACGTGTCCTACGAGCACATGCGCCAAGGCCTGCCCAGCATGGCGCCCGGCGCGCAGGTAATCGGCCTGCTCGACAGCGGCCACTATATGTTTGAAGAAAAGCCCGAGTTAGTGTTGGCCGCTGTGCTCGACTTTTTGAAGTAGTCTGGCGCTCACCCAATTTTTTAGTATGGCACGGGTTGTCCAGCTTCGCTAAACCTAGCGGAGCTGGACAACCCGTGCTAGCATGCTATGCGAGCTTGTGCCAAACCTTACGCTCTTCTGTGCCTACTTCATGGCTCGTACCTATCTGAAAAAGTCTCGCGTTAAGCCAACGCCTGGTACTACCTGCGGCTTAGTGCCACACGCCCAGCAGCCGGCGAAGCAGGATGATTTCGCCCGTATGGTAAGCGGCGTGGTCGCCGATAAGCAGCGCCTCGCGGAAGAGATTCTGCCCGTTGCCGTGGGGGAGGGGCGTGAACAGGTCGGTGGCCGGGTTTTCGAGCAGGTCGATAAACTGCTGCTGGTCTTGCCGAATCGCCGTTAGGGCAGCTTGCCAGCCGGCTTCGTCTACGGGCACGGTTTTGTCGGGCCAGTAGGCGGCGGGCCACTCGGGGGCTACGTAGTCAGGGTTCACGCAAAATTCCAGAATATCAGCTTGCGCAATGCGCATGTGCTCGACCAAGTGCCAGATGGTGTAGGGCACTTCGGGCACGGTTTGGTTTCGCACCGATGGTGGCAGCTCGGCAATGGCCTGCTCAAAGGTGGCGTGGGCATTGCCGGCGGTAAGCAGCTGGGTAAGCTCGGTGACGAGCGCGGCGCGGGTAGGCTGGTCCATAGGAAGAGAAGAGTAAATTGGTGAACAGTACCGTGGACCCTGTGGGTCCGCAAGTGAAGGGTAAGTATATGCAGTTTACGCACGCGCGGACCCACAGGGTCCACGATACATACCTAGGTCCAGCTACAAATCCTCTAACAGCCCTAGGCGGCCGGCAAACACCCGGCCTACTTGCAGCGAGTGACGTTTAGCCGTTTCGGCTACGGGCCCTTCGAAGTGAGCGTCTACGGCTTCGTGAAACAGCTCGAGCCAGCGCTCAAAATGCTCTAGGCCCAGCGGTAAAGGAAAGTGCTTGCGCATGGGAAAGCCCCGGTAGCGGCTGCTGCCTAGCAAGATGCCGCTCCAAAAGTCGTAGAGCTGCGGCAGGTGGTGGCTGAGGTCGATGTGGGCAAAATCAACAAAAACGGGCTTCAGCAGCGGGTCGGCCAGGGCGCTAGCGTAGAAGCTATCAACCAGGGTCTTAATGTCGGCTTCGGTGGTGATATCAGTCATGGCAAGTACAACGGAGTGGGGCTCCGTTTGGCGTAAGAGAGCAGTCGGGGTAGAAACGAAGTGCCACGCCGCTGCACTTCTACAAGCGATAAAGTAGCTTTGAAGTTGCGATGAACGACCCCGAAATCCGCGCCCGACTTTACCCGCTGCTCCTCGGCGGCGTGGTTATCGACGAGCTGCCCACCGGCACCACCCGCGCCGACGTGGTGCATATCACCGACACCTTCATGCACGGCTACGAGGTGAAGGGCGACGGCGACACCTTGCAGCGCGTCGAAAACCAGCTGCGCTGCTACGCCGAGGTCTACGATTTCGTCACCTTCATCGTCACCGAAAAGCACCTGCCCAAGCTGCTGCCGCGCTTGCCCGAGTGGGTGGGCGTGCTGGTGGCCCCCGCCGACGACCTAGGGTTGCGCGAGCACCGCCCGGCCGGCTACAATGCCACCGTGCAGCGCGCCCCGCTAGCGGCGCTGCTGTGGGTCGAGGAAATAAAGCAATTTTTATTGGCGCGGGGCCTGGCAGGCGCCAGCACGTTGCGTCAGCGTGAAGTGGCTAATTTTCTGCGTACTACGCAAACTGTTCCGCTCTCCAGCCTGGCGCAGTACGTGCGCGAGCGCCTCATGGCCCGGCTGCCCGAGCGGCTACTGCTGCGCGAAGAGCGTAAGGCCGAGCGCGAGCGCTTGGCGGGCCTGCGGCAGCGGCGGGCGGCGCGGGCTAAGGCCAAGCGGCGATAAGCTGGGCCGCACCTAAGCGCGCCCCCTGGCTTAACTTTCGAAAAAACTAGCTATCCTTACTTTATAGTATGCCCGAGTATAAGTTGGCGCCAACTGCGCTGCCCCAGCTACCTAAGGCCCTCACCGGCATAGATGGGCTAGATGAAATAACGGAAGGCGGCCTGCCCCTAGGTCGCCCCACGCTGGTCTGCGGCAGTGCCGGCTGCGGCAAAACTCTGCTAGGTATTGAGTTTCTGGTGCGCGGCATCATCGATTACAACGAGCCGGGCGTGCTCATGACCTTCGAGGAAACCGCCGACGAACTGGCGGCCAACGTGACCTCGCTGGGCTTCGATCTCAAGGCCATGCAAGCCGATAAAAAGCTGCGCGTCGACCACGTGCACATCGACCGCTCCGAGATTGAAGAAACCGGCGAGTACGACCTAGAAGGTCTGTTTATTCGCCTAGGGTACGCCATCGACAGCATCGGGGCCAAGCGCGTGATGCTCGATACCATTGAGGCCCTGTTTTCGGGCTTCCCCAACGAGGCCGTGCTGCGCTCCGAAATTCGCCGCCTGTTTCGCTGGCTCAAGGACAAGGGCGTGACCACCATTATCACGGCCGAGCGCGGCGAGGGCACCCTCACGCGCCAGGGCCTGGAAGAGTACGTGTCGGACTGCGTAATCTTGCTCGACAACCGCGTAATCGACCAGATTACCACCCGCCGGCTGCGCATTGTAAAGTACCGCGGCACCACCCACGGCACCAACGAATACCCCTACCTCATCACCGAAGAAGGCTTTTCGGTGTTGCCTATCACCTCGCTCAAGCTTGAGCACACCGTGTCGAACGAAATTATTTCGTCGGGTGTGCCGGGCCTCGATGAGATGTTCACGCGTCGGGGCTGGTACAAGGGCAGCAGCATCCTCATCACGGGCACGGCGGGCACGGCCAAAACCACGCTGGCCGCCTCCTTTGCTCTCGAAGCTTGCCGCCGCGGCGAGCGCTGCCTGTACTTCGCCTTTGAGGAATCGCCGGCTCAGCTCATCCGCAACATGCGGACGGTAGGCCTCGACTTGCAGCCCTTCGTAGACCAGGGGGCGCTGATCATCGAAGCCTCGCGGCCCACGCTCAATGGCTTAGAGCGCCACCTCGTCACGGTGCACAAGCTGATTAAGGAGCACGAGCCGCAGACCGTCGTCATCGACCCTATTAGCAACCTAGTGTCGGTGGGTAGCCTCAGCGAGGTGCGGAGTATGCTCACGCGGTTAATTGATTTCCTGAAGGTTAGCAATATCACGGCTTTGTTTACGGCGCTCGTTAGCGCCCGCGACGGGCGCATGGAAATGACCGAAGAAGGGGTGTCGTCCTTGGTCGATACCTGGATTTCAGTGCGCGACCTCGAAGGCATTGGTGAGCGCAACCGGGGCCTGAGCATCCTTAAAGCTCGGGGCATGGCACACTCCAACCAAGTGCGCGAGTTTTTGGTGACCGACAACGGCATTCAGCTGCTCGATGTGGTGATTGGGCCAATGGGCATCATTACGGGGGCTAGCCGCCTCACCCAGCGCATGCAGGAGCAGGCGCAGCTAGTGGCCCAGCAGCACGAGCTGTCGCGGCGCGACCGCGAGCTCGAGCGCAAGCGCCGGGTGCTCGAAGCCACCATCGAGAATCTGCGTACCGAGTTTGAATCGGTGGAAGAAGAGCTGCGCCAAGTCAACAACGAAGAGCACGCGCGCCACGAAGCCCTTTCCAGCAAGCGCCATACCATGGGCCATAGCCTGACTACGAACACCCCTGCTACGCCTGACCCACAACACTCGGCCTAGCCGCCCGTACAACAACGAATGATGGATATGAGGGAAGCACCGACCGATGCGGCCACGCCGCCCGACGGCGATACCTGGGAGCTGCGCCTATACGTGGCGGGCCACACCACCAAGTCGGTAACTGCGCTGGCTAATTTGAAACGCTACTGCGAGCAGTACCTAGCAGGGCGCTACACGCTGGACGTAATTGACCTGCTACAACATCCGCAGCTAGCCGAAGGCGACCAGATTCTGGCCATTCCGACGCTGGTGCGCAAAGTGCCCGAGCCTATTCGTAAAATTATCGGCGACCTGTCAAACGAAGAGAAGGTATTAGTAGGGCTGGACATCCGCACGCGCGGCGACCACTAAGCCGCCCGCGAATGACAACTACGACTGCCGAACTACCTGCCTCGCCTACCGAGGCCGACTACGTATTACACTTGTATATCACGGGTGCTACGCCTAATTCGATGCGCGCCGTGCGCAACATCAAGGAAATCTGCGAAGAGCACTTAGCCGGTCGCTACGAGCTGCTCATCATCGACATCTACCAGCAGCCGCAGCTGGCCCGGCAAGAGCAAATAGTGGCTGCCCCCACGCTCGTCCGGCAGCGCCCGCTCCCGAGGCGGCAGCTGGTGGGCGATTTGTCGAACCGGGCGGCCGTGCTAATTTCGCTCGGTGTACCTTCATCGGGCAACGCTAACTAAATTGCTATGGCTGAGCTCGCTCCCCTAGACGCCGCCGTGCTAGCACGCGAAAACGAGGAGTTGCGCCAGCAGCTGCGCGAGGCCGAAGAGCTCATTGTAGCCGTGCGCACTGGGGCCGTCGATGCGCTCGCCATTCAGGGGGCCGATGGCCCGCGCATCTTCACCCTGGAAGGGGCCGACCAGAGCTACCGCATGCTCGTAGAGCAAATGAATGAAGGTGCTCTGTTGCTCAGCCCCGACGGCACGGTGCTGTATTGCAACACAGCGCTGGCCGAGCTGCTGCGTTACCCCCTAGAGGAAGTGCTGGGCAGCACCGCTACCAGCTTTATACCCGCCACCTTTCAGCAGTATTGGGCAGAGGTGGTGGCCAAGGGCTGGGCGGGCCGGGTGCGGGGCGAGCTGCCCCTGCAAACCCGTGACCGCGCCCTGCGGCCCTGTTCGGTGTCGATGAACAGCCTGACATTCAACGGGGCGCCGGCCCTGGCGGTGCTGGTGACCGATGTGTCGGCGCAGCAGAAGATTACCAATATCCGGGCGGTGGTGGCCAAGCAAAATACCCTTATCGACCGCAAAAACGAAGAACTGGTGCGCCAGCAAGTGGCGCGGCTGGCCGTGGAGCAAGCCGCTGCCCAAGCTCGCCGCGTTCTGGAAGGCATTCCGCAAATAGCCTGGACGGCTACACCAGAAGGCAAGAACTCGTACCTCAACCAGCGCTGGTTTGACTATGTGGGCAAAAACGAGCCAAATCCCGAAACACCCGTCACCTCGCGCATTCACCCCGATGACTACGAAAACGGCATGCGGCACTGGCGCCACAGCTTGGCTACTGGCCTGCCGCTCGACATAGAGTGCCGCCTGTGCAGCGAAAATGGCACCTACCGCTGGATGCTGGGCCGGGGCTTGGCCATGCGCGCCGAAGACGGTACTGTTAGCCAGTGGGTGGGCACCTTCACCGACATTCACGAACATCGGTTGGCGCTCGAGCGCATCGACCAAGCACAGAGTCAGTTGCGCGATAACAACGAGGCGTTGACCCGCGTCAACGTCGACCTCGACAACTTTATCTACACGGCCTCGCACGACCTGCGCTCGCCCATTACTAACATCGAAGGCTTGCTGCAAGCCTTGCGCGGCGAGCTACCTGACCCGGCTACGCAGGTCGAGTTTATTTTGAACCTAATGCAGGACTCGGTGGAGCGCTTCAAGCGGACCATCGACCACCTCACCGACGTGAGCAAGCTGCAGCGCGAGCATGGCCCTTCTACCGAGCAGGTGCCCCTAGCTGCGGTGGTGCACGACGTACTGCTCGACCTAGAACCGCTGATTAGCTCGGTGGGCGCGCAACTAGAAGTAGAAGTAGCCGATTGCCCGCCCGTCACGTTTTCCGAAAAAAACCTGCGCTCGGTGGTGTACAACCTGCTCAGCAATGCCGTGAAGTACCGTGCCCCCGAGCGGCCCTCGCTGGTGCGGGTGCGCGCCCATTGCACCGAGCACCACGTGCTGCTGATAGTGCAGGATAATGGTTTGGGCATCAGCGAGAATGGTCAGCGCAAGCTATTCGGCATGTTTCAGCGGCTGCACGACCACGTCGAGGGCTCAGGCATCGGCCTTTATATGGTCAAGCGCATGGTCGAAAACGTGGGTGGGCGCATCGAGGTCACCAGCGAGCTGGGCGTGGGCTCAACCTTCACGGTGTACTTCCCGCACTAGGGCCACCTTTGTGGCCGGCCCACTAGCGGGCTGCTTTTTTCAATTTTAGTTAGTATATCTATGACTACTGCCCAAACCATTGAGCAGCTCGAACGCCAGCGCTTCGACGCGCAGGTGAGCAAAGATTTCCCAACCTTAGAAAAGATTTTTGCCGACGACCTCATTTACACCCACTCCAACGGCCACCAGGACGATAAAACGAGCTACATCGCCTCCATCCGCAGCGGCCAGAGCCGCTACGACAAGGTGGACATCGAAGACCTGACCGTGCGCGCCTACAACGACGACCGCACGGCCATAGTCAATGGCCTCATCCAGATTGACCTAGGGCCCGGCGCCGATGGCCAGCCCGCCTATACCCGTATCAAGTACGTGGTAGTGTACATCAAAACTGATGCAAATGGCTGGCAGCTCGTGCTGTGGCACGCGCAAAAACAGGCCGCCTAGGGTAGTCTTATTGATTGTTTGATAAAGCAAAACGCCTGTCATGCTTCGGCTACGCTCAGCATGACAGGCGTTTTAATTAACCAAAGGCCTACAACGTGTGCTCCTACTGCCAACTGGTGAGCAGACCGCCAGTCTTTCCTAGGTAGGGGTCGGTGCTGGGGCGGGGGAGGGCCGCGATGTTTTTGTCGGTTTGGGGACGCTCGCCGGGCAGGCCACGGTTTACGTCCCAGGAGCGACCGCCGGGGTAGGCGCCCACGATGCCTAGGTTGATGCTGCTGAGGTTTTTGTGCCCTACGCCGGCCGGAATCACGAGGATGTCGCCGGCCTGCACAGTTACTTTTTGGCCCTTTTCGCCACCTAGGTGCAGCAGCGCCGTGCCCGCGTACACGCCCAGCACTTCGTGCGAGGTGCTGTGGTAGTGGTGAAAGGCATACACCCCGTTGCGCCACGAGTTAGTCCAGTTGTTGGCGGCGAAGTGCTGCTCTAGCCACGCGGCCCCGGCTGCATCGCGGGCCGTGAAGGCTTGGCGATATACCAGCAAGGGGTAGGCGCTATTGGGGATAGTGCCGTCGTCTTTGAAGTGAAGCTGCTTGGGCTGCATGAGGCGGAAAGGGTGGCGGACTGCGGCGGCCAAGCCCCAGGGCGCCGCCCCAATAAGTGGAAGAAAAGCACGCCGTTTCATAGGGTGCCTTATACGCTGTTGCGGGGACCTTGTAGTCCGCAGCTTGGCCTAGGCAAGCCGCGGACTACAAGGTCCCCGCAACAAGGAGCGGTACTTTAGCCTTAAATCACGCTATTTCAGCACCGGCAATTGTATAGCCGAGGCATGGCCCGGCTCGTGGTAAATCCGAATAGTTGCCTTCTTGAAGTCGGCTGCCTCAGCTGTAGTGATGTTGACGAACTGCTGCGGGTTGCGGTCTACGAGTGGGAACCAGGTGCTTTGTACCTGCACCAGCAGGCGGTGGCCTTTCTTGAAGGTGTGTAGCACGTCGTTTAGCTCATATTTTACTTCCGTGGGCACGTTGGGCTGGAAGGCCTCGGGCTTCTCGAAGCTATTGCGGAAGCGCCCGCGAAACACATCGCCTCGCACCAGGCGCTGGGTGCCACCTAGGGTCAGGCGCTGGGGATTGGGCGTCGGGTTGGGGGTGTCGTCGGGCAGCACGTCGATGAGCTTCACCACAAAGTCGGCATCGGTACCCGAGGTGCTCACCCAAAGGTCAACACCTAGGGGGCCAGCCACAGTAAGGTCTTCAGTGAGCGGCTCGGTTTGGTAAGTCAAGACATCGGGCCGCTGGGCAGCGAAGCGCTGGTCCTCAATCATGTACTCGTTGTTGCGCCCAGCCTGCATGCTGGCGGTGTACGGCACCGGATGGGCAGGGTCGCTGATGTATTCGTCAGCAGGTGTGCCAGTAGTAGATTTGGTAGTGCTGAGTTGACCGGAACTGCCTAGGTAAAACGGACGATTCTCTACCGCCCTAGGTGGCCAAGTCGGATAGTCTTTCCACGCATTCAATCCTGTATCAAACAAGGTTGCTTCGGTCGTGCCAAACGTGCCTTTGCCTTTGAGGTAGTAATTGAAAAACGGCGTTTCCAGCGTTTGGCGGTAGTGTTGGGCAGTGTTTTGGCCAAAGTCGTAGGAGCCAAATTTGCTCCAGTCGGGGCGGCTCCAGGCGCCGTGGGTCCAGGGGCCCATTACGAGGCGGTTGGTGGCTCTGGGATTTTGCTTTTCGATGGCTTGGTAGGTGTGCAGGGCGCCGTAAAGGTCCTCAGCATCGTACCACCCACCCACCGTGAGCACAGCCGGGCGCACGTCGGTGAGGTGCTTGCGGATGTTGCGCGCCTGCCAATAGGCATCGTAGGTGTCGTGCTGCAAGTACTCGTTCCAGATGCGGGCGCGGTTGTTGAAGTACTGCGGCGCATTGGCGTTTTTAATAGGTCCGAGCTTCAGGAAGAACTGGTAGGCATCGGTGATTTTGAGGTCGAACAGCTCGTCGTACTTGGCCACGGGCTGCGGCCTAGGCACGTCGAAATAGTTGGTAAAATCGAAATTGTCCAGCAGGAAAAAGGCGCCGTTGTGCCGAGCATCATCGCCGATAAATTCATCCGTAACCGGCGCCTGGGGCGACACGGCTTTGAGGGCCGGATGGGCGCCGGGCAGGCTAGCGGTGGCGTAGAAGCCAGGGTAGGAAATGCCCATGATGCCCACCTTGCCGTTGTTACCGGGCACGTTTTTGAGCAGCCACTCAATGGTGTCGTAGGTGTCGGTGCTTTCGTCGTGGGGCGTGGTGCTGGCGCCAGCGCGGCGCGGCTTGCCGAGCGCGGCAGCCGGTAGGGCGGGCGTCACTTCCTCAAACTGGCCCTCGCTGAGGTAGCGCCCGCGCACATCCTGATACACAAAAATGTACTTCTCCTGGCTAAGCTCGCGGCTGGGGCCGGGGCCGCGTAGTGGGTAGTTGCTTTCGCCGCGCGGGCCCGCCGAGTATGGCGTGCGCTCCATGATGATGGGGTAGGGATGCGCCTTGTCGGCATCCTGCGGCACGTAGAGGATGGTATAGAGCTTCACCCCGTCGCGCATCGTAATCTGGCGGTCGAGCTTGCGATAGTTTTGGCGCACAAACAGCGAATCTTGGGCGCGGGTGGGCGGGGTAATTTGCGCGGCAGCGCTAAGCGTGGTACCGGCAAAACCGGCGAGCAGCAGAAGGCGGAACATGACTAAAAAAGCTTAGGGGCCGTAAAGTAGCGCCTGCCGCCGGGTTTGGGCTACGGCTAGGCAGTAGCTTCGCATCATTCCTAGGGCGCTGTAGGGGCGGTAGCTATGATAGCTGCCGCTTTCAGAGGCCCTAGGTCACCCTCACACTCGTTTCCATGTCTTACGTCCCCAACCCCGCCCGCTACGAAACAATGGAATACCGCCGCAGCGGCCGCAGCGGCTTGCAGCTACCCGCCATTTCGGTGGGCCTGTGGCAAAACTTCGGCGAAGTAGACGCCCTCGGTAACTGCCGCGCCATCTTGCGTACGGCCTTCGACGCGGGCATCACGCACTTCGACCTAGCCAATAACTACGGCCCGCCCGCCGGGGCCGCCGAAGAAACGTTTAGCCGCTTGTATAAGGATGACTTCCGGGCGCACCGCGACGAGCTTATCATCTCGACCAAGGCTGGCTACGGCATGTGGCCCGGCCCCTACGGCGATGGCGGCTCGCGCAAGTACCTAATGGCCAGCCTCGACCAGAGCCTGCGCCGCATGGGCCTCGACTACGTGGACATTTACTACCACCACCGACCCGACCCCGAAACACCGCTCGAAGAAAGCATGGGCGCCCTCGACGCGCTGGTGCGCCAGGGCAAGGCTCTGTATGTGGGCCTGAGCAGCTACTCGCCCGACGAGACCCGCCGCGCCTGCGCCATTCTGCGCGACCTAGGTACGCCCTGCGTCATCCATCAGCCTAAGTACTCGCTGCTGGTGCGCACGCCCGAAGAAGGCCTGCTCGACGCGCTGGCCGACGAAGGTGTAGGCTGCATTGCCTTCTCGTCCTTAGCACAGGGTGTGCTCACTGATAAGTACTTACAAGGTGTGCCGGCCGACTCGCGCGCCGCGCGCCGCCTAGGTAATGGTGCTATCGAGGAAAGTCAGCTTAACCCCGAGAACATCGCTAAAGCCCGTCAGCTCAATGAACTGGCTCAGCAGCGCGGTCAGTCGCTGGCCCAAATGGCAGTAGCCTGGGTGCTCAAAGACCCACGCATGACCTCGGTCATCATCGGAGCTAGCAAGCCGCAGCAAGTGACCGACGCCGTAGGCGCCGTGGCTAATCATCAGTTTAGTAGCGAAGAGCTAGCGCGTATCGACGCGATTCTGGCGTAGCTCAGCTGTTCATAGGACCCCAGCCCCTCCCCTCCGGGAGAGGGGCTGGGGCTGGGGTCTAGGGCATTGGTAGCCCGGCGGGGGTGCCGGCAGCCCCGCTGAGGCGGTTGCGCGGCAGCAAGCGCATGGTAGTGTCAAGGCGCTGGGTGAGCAGCAGTTGGCGCGACTGCTGGCGCAGTGCTGACTGCTGCTGCTGCTGCTCCTTCTTCTGGAAAAGCTTGACTTGGTACTTGGTACCAGGCACATCGCGGCGCAGGTTTACGTAGGTGAGGCGGGGTGTGCGCGGGCGCATGGGCTCGCCGTTCTGGATGCGTTCGATGCGGCGCTTGTTGTTGCCAAATAGCACGTTGAGCGGGTTCATACCCACGTAGAGGTTGGCGCGGCCGTCGAGGTTGTAGCGGCCGCTTACTTCGAGCTCGGTTAAGTTGCTGTTCAGGTGCAGGCTCGGAATGAGCAACTGCCCGCCGTTGAGAATAAACTCGGTGCTAACTGGCTCGAAAAACAAGTGGGCCGTGCGCTCCTTCTTCACAAGCTTGAAAGACTGCTCCAGCGCCTCTACATTTAGCAGTTCTAAGTCGCGCAAATCGGCCTTGAGATAGCCGTAGGTGTTGGCTCGCACGGGTAAGAACGTCGAATCGAGGTCGGTATGCAGCACGGCGGCGCAGCGCAGTGTGCCCTTGATATTGTCTTCGGTAAGCACCTGAAAGCGCATGGCGCTGCTGGCCGTGGCAAACAAGTCAGGCAGTTTGATGTCCTCGAGCAGGGCCTGCACGCGCAAGGGGTGGTGCTGGCGGCCGCCATTGGTGTGTAGCAGCCCATGCAGTGAAATGTGCCCATCGAAGGCATCGAGCGAGCACTCGTCTACGCGGGCTTCGCCGGGACTAAGGTGCGATACCAGCTGGAATTTACCCCCCTCAATAGAGTTGTAGTGCACACGGTCGGCCTGCACGCGCAGCACCGCCGTGAGGCCACCGCTGGCCAGCAGCGCCCCGGCCGGCGAAGGCGCGCTGGCGGGCCGGTTGCGAGCGCGCAGGCGCGCCATGCGGCGCGCTCGGCGAGCGGCCTTCACCATAGAGCGGGGCTGAAAATGAGTGGTGTCGCGCGGCGGCTTGAGGCTAGCCAGCATGCGTAGCAGCTGCTGCACATCTAGCGAGGAATAGCGCAGGTCAACATCGGCCGTAGCAGCCGTGAGGTGAATGCCCGAGACAAGCGCCGCTGCTGAAGCGCGCCCCACGCCGCCCTGCGGCGCTACAAAGCGCAGGTAGGGCATGCGTAGCAACGAGTCTTCTTTCTCGAAGCGCAGGTGCAAGTCGCGCAGGGGCTCACCTACGGGCAGTACCAACTGGCCAATGTCCCAAGTGAATGAGCCATCGGCGGCCAGCAGCAACTCGCGTAGCGCCGGGGTGGGGGCGGGGTCATCGGCCTTGCGAGCCGCCAGGGCCGCTCGCCGTCGCAGTGCCACCGCGCCCGGCGGGCGCGAAAGCCGGGTAATCAGTTTGTGATAATTGATGCTGGCAAACCGCATCCCGAGCTGGAAGGTAACGGGCGCCACATAATTGGCAGTGTCGGTGGGCCAGCTGGCTTGGCCAAAAAGGCGCCCACCCCATACGTTGGCCTCAATGCGCGACAGGTGCACTTCCTCGCCATTGTGGCGCAGGTTCACGGCTAGGTTGCGCAAAGTATCAGGCCCCAGCACTAAGCGGCCGCAGCGCAGGTCTACGTTCAGGCGCACCTCGTCGGGCAGCAAGTGGCTGCCCATGGTCATGGCTAGGCGGCGGGCATTGCGGTGCTGGCGGACCTTGCCGCGGCGCCTAGCGTTGGCATTGGCTAGCACGCGCTGGGTGGGGACATTACCCAAGGCCCGGAGGCGGTCGATGTGCAGCTCATCTACCTCGAACTGACCGGTAATTTCCGTCCTAGGGTGCTGCCCGGTGAGGTAGGTAAGCAAATACGTGGTAGTAGCGGCGGCCTTAAAGCGCATGCCATCAAACCTGCCCGAGGCGTTGGTGAGGCGCCACAGGCTGTCGCGCAGCCCGATGTGCACGTTGACATCTGAGAGAGCAATGCGGCGGGCCGGTAAGCTAAAGGTGGCGCCGCGCAGCTCGATGTTGCCGTGCACCGAAAGGCTTTTTTGGGTGCGAGCCAGCATTTGGTCACCTAGGGGCGGTATCAGGCCGCGGAGCTGCACGTCGAGGTCGGCAATGCCATCTTTAGCTCGCCACAGGCCGGGCGAGATGACGGTGGCCAGCTCGGGCAGTTCGGTGCGCCCGCTCAGGTGGCCCTCTACGTAGGGGCGCAAAAAATTGCGTAATACAAAGCTGGCGTTGAGCTGGCCCACGGGTGAGTAGATGCGGCACTGGTCGAGCTGCACGCTGGCAGTGCGCAGGTTGTGGGCCGGCCCGTTGTCGTAGGTACCCTGCAAGTCCCAGCGGTTGATGCGGCGCGTCGAGTCCCAGACTAGGCTAGCATTTCGCAGGCCAAAGGCAAGGACCGTGTGAGGGCGCACAGTGGGCCCGCTCAGCCCCGAAATGCTGTACACGATGCGGGCGTGGCTGGGGCTGGTAGCCCCGGCTAGGTAGGGCCGCAGGCGCGGCGGCAGGGCTGCGTGCAGCACCGCCACCAGCGGCTGGGTGCCCGCAAACTGCAAGTGCAGCATGGTGCCGGTAGGCTGGTCGGCGGCCACGGTGTGCGTGCCGCCAATGCGGATAGTGTCGCCGTTGAGAGTGGCGCGGGTGCGCCAAAACTCGCCGCGCCGGGCCTTGAAAGCGTAGCGGTAGTTGAGCCAGGCGCGCACTGGCTCGTGGGCTAGCAGCGTGCCCGAGCGGTTAGCCAGCTGCTCTAGGTAGCCATCGAGTACGCCGCTCAGCCGCAACGCACCCTGACGGATGCCGCCCGTGAGGCGCGCCCGCTGCACCTGCCCGGCCAACGTGCTATGGGCGTAGTCGTTCTTCGTGACCATGTGGAAGTTGTACACCACAATGGAATCGAGGTTGAAATTCAACAGCGGGTCTTTGCCTTCGCCCTGGCGGCGGGCTTTTTTGCCGCGCAGCCCCCAGCTGTGGCCTGTAGAATCGACGTATTGCTGAAAATCGGCGTCGTGGATTTCGAGGCGCGTCACGCGCACCTTGCGGTGCCATAAGTCTACCAGCTCCAAGCGCAGGTCGGCGTGGCCCACGCGCAGCACGGGCACGGCCCGGTGGTGGCTGGTATCCGTGAGCGAGAGGTGACCTAGGGACGCCGTAACGTGCGGAAAATCACTCCACGGCGACAGCTCTACGGTGAAGGGCGCCAGCACCAAGCCCGAGTTTTTGGTGAGCTGCTCGCGCACGGTGCGCTGCAGGTAGCGTACCGTGTAGTCGCGCCCCAATAGCCACACCGCCGCGCCTAGCCCTAGTACTAAGGTCAGGAGCAATAAAAATCCAATAGCCAGCACGCGCCGGAGGGAAAAGGATTTCATGCGGCAAAATACGTAGTTCCGGCCCAGCTCAGATAAGCTGAAGGTAGAATTGAGGCAGGAACCTTAGTTACATACGGGAAGATTCCGCAAGCGGCCGGATAGGTTGGCGCGTGCACCCGGCGCCCTACCTTTACGGCCACTCGTGCCGACCTAGGGGCCGCCCCGAGCTATTGCATTCGTATTCCAATTCACCTGGCTTTCCCCACTTTTTTTTCTCCCACATGCCCAATCCAGCGGTTTCCATCGAACAACTGAGTATTGACACTATCCGCCTGCTGTCGGTGGACATGGTTCAAAAAGCTAATTCTGGCCACCCCGGCCTGCCCATGGGCGCCGCCCCCATGGCCTACGTGCTGTGGTCGAAGTTCCTGCGCTTCAACCCCCAAGACCCCAAGTGGCCTAACCGCGACCGCTTTGTGCTGTCGGCTGGCCATGGCTCGGCGCTGCTCTATAGCCTGCTGCACCTCTACGGCTACGACCTGACCATGGAGGAGTTGAAGAACTTCCGCCAGCCCGGCCACCGCACCCCCGGCCACCCCGAGTCTAACGTGACCCCCGGCATCGAAGTAACCACCGGCCCGCTGGGCCAGGGCTTCGCCAACGGTGTGGGCATGGCGATGGCTGAGGCACACCTAGGTGCTATGTACAACAAGCCCGGCTTTGAGGGCGTGCAAGACCACTACACCTACGCCATCGTGAGCGACGGCGACCTGATGGAAGGCATTGCTGCTGAGGCTGCCTCGCTGGCCGGCCACTTGCAGCTCGGCAAGCTCATCTTCCTCTACGACGACAACGACATCTCGCTCGACGGCCCCACCAGCCTGGCGTATACCGAAGACGCGATGAAGCGCTTCGATGCCTACGGCTGGCACACCTCGCACGTGAAAGACGGCAACAGCCTCGACGAGATTGAGGCCGCTATCAAGGCTGCGCAGGAAGTAAAAGACAAGCCGTCGATTATCTCCATCAAAACCATCATCGGCTTTGGCTCGCCGCTGGCTGGTACCAACAAGGCCCACGGCAGCCCCCTAGGCCCCGACAACGTGAAGAAAGCCAAAGAGTTCTTTGGCTGGGACCCCGAGGCCACGTTTGTAGTGCCCAACGAAGTGTACGAGCACCTGCGCGGCCCCGGCCAGAAAGGCGCCGAGTTGCAAAAGGAGTGGGACGCTACCTTCAAGGAATACGAAGCCAGCTTCCCCGCCGAGGCTGAGCAGTTCCACGTGTCCTTCAACGGCAACCTGCCCGAAGGCTGGGACAAAGACCTGCCCGTGTACACGCCTGCCGATGGCAAGCTGGCCACCCGCCAGGCCTCGGGCAAGGCCCTCACGGCCATCAAGAAAGCCGTACCTTTCATGTTCGGCGGCTCGGCCGACTTGGCTTCGTCGAACGAGATGGATAAGTCGGGCGACGACTCGTTCCAGCCCAACCACTACGAGCGCAGCAACATCTGGTTTGGGGTGCGCGAGCACGCCATGGGCGGCATCATGAACGGCATTGCCCACCACGCTGGCCTACGCACCTACGGTGGTACCTTCCTCACGTTCAGTGACTACATGCGCGGTGCCATCCGCCTCACAGCCCTGGCCGAGTCGGCTTCTACGTTCGTGTTCACCCACGACAGCATCGGCCTGGGCGAAGACGGCCCCACGCACCAGCCCATCGAGCAGGTAGTGAGCCTGCGCACTCTGCCTAACGTGGTAGTGCTGCGCCCCGGCGATGCCAACGAAACCACTGAGGCTTGGCGCATTGCCATGAACACGCCCAAGTCGCCGGTGTGCCTCATCTTGTCGCGCCAGGGCTGGCTCCCGTTCGACCAGTCGGTGCTGACCCCCGCCGCCGGCAACGTGCAAAAAGGCGCCTACGTGCTGAGCGAAGCCCAGGGCGGCAAGCCCGAGCTTATCCTTATCGGCACTGGCTCGGAAGTGCCTCTGGCTTTGGAAGCGCAAAAAGTCCTGCAAGCTGAAGGCACCGCTACCCGCGTAGTGAGCATGCCGTCTTGGGAGCTATTTGAGCATCAAGACAAGGCTTACAAAGAGCAAGTACTGCCTCGCAGTGTGCGCAAGCGCGTAAGCATCGAGGCTGGCTCGCCTATCGGTTGGGCCAAGTACGTGACCGACGAGGGCGCCAGCATCAGCATGAACCGCTTCGGCGAATCAGCTCCGGCTGATTACCTGATGAAAGAGTTCGGCTTCACCGTGGATAACGTGGTGAAAGTAGCCAAAGGCGTGCTTAGCGGCCAGCCCGAGGAGGACGATAAGAAGCAGGTAGTTTCGTAGTTATTTGCTTCCTAGGTGCTTATAAGAGCGCCCTGCTGGCTTAGGCCGGCGGGGCGCTTTTTTGTGGACCTAGAGGTGGTGTACTCGCCGACCTTGAGACCCCACCCCCGGCCCCTCCCCTCCGGGAGAGGGGAGCCGAGCGCAAGCAGGCGTTATCAGTCGTCAGGCTCCCCTCTCCCGGAGGGGAGGGGTCGGGGGTGGGGTCTCACGCACAGTGAGCAACCTAGGAAGCCGATGCAAACAGTGCCGCGCACTGCTGCGCTATCTCCAACTCTTCATTAGTCGGAACAACCAGGATTTTCGCCCGCGAGCCTGGTGCGCTGAGGTCGCGCAAGCCCGGCTGGCGCTGTCGATTTTGGGCCTCATCTAGGGCCAAGCCGAAGAAGTCCATATCCTTACACACCAACTGGCGCACCAGGGCATCATTCTCGCCCACGCCGGCCGTGAAAATGATGGCATCCAGGCCGTTGAGTACGGCAGCGTAGGCGCCGATATACTGGCGGATGCGGTAGACGTAGATGTCATAAGCCAGTTGAGCGGCAGCATCGCCGGCCGCCAGCGCTTGGCTAATGTCGCGCATGTCATTGGAGCCAGCTAAGCCCAGCATGCCGCTTCCCTTGTTGAGGAGCGTGTTGACTTGCTCGGGCGAGTAGCCCAGCGGCCCCGTGAGGTGCAGCAGGATGGATGGGTCTACGTCGCCTGAGCGGGTGCCCATGACCAGGCCGGCCAACGGGCTGAAGCCCATACTGGTATCCAGCGACTGACCGCCGCGCACGGCTGCCATGCTGCACCCATTGCCGAGGTGAATAGTAATGAGCTTGGCATCGGGCTGCCCTAGGTAGGCGGCCGCCTGCGCGGCCACGTACTGGTGGCTGGTGCCGTGGAAGCCATAGCGCCGAATGCGTTGCTCGGTATACAAAGCCGTGGGCAGGGCATAGCGAAACGCTTTTTCGGGCAAAGTTTGGTGAAACGCCGTGTCGAACACCGCCACTTGCCGCGCCCGCGGAAACACCCGCTCGGCTACTGCTATTCCTAGGTAGTTGGCGGGGTTGTGCAGCGGCGCCAGCCCAAATAAGCGCTGAATTTCAGCTTTCACTTCGGGCGTTATCGGGGTGGCTTGGCTGAAAGACTCGCCACCATGCACCACCCGGTGGCCCACTACGTCGATGTCGCCGGGGTCTTGAATAACGCCATCCGTAAGTAAGCGCACTACTTCGAGCAGGCCCGCCTCGTGGTCGGGGAGGGGTAAGGTGAGGCGCTGCTCGGTAGGGACGCCTCCGGCAAAAACCTTGTGCGAAATAGTAGCTTGCTCCGAGCCCACGCGCTCGACCAAGCCGCTGCACACCGGCTGCTCGGTGGGCCAGCGGAAAAGCTGGTACTTGATGGAGCTGCTGCCGGAGTTAATAACGAAGATGTTCACTGCTAAAAAATGTAATTCAAGAATCGACGAAGACAGCGTTGGAAAGAACTTAGGCTATTCGACCAAAGCCTGCTCAATAGCTTTGCGCAGGCGCGTAAGATTACCGGCGTAGCCTTCATTATCATAAACGAACCGGCCGTTGCGGTCGATAACCGTCGTTGTTGGATAGCCGGTAATGCCAAATTTCTCGGCCAGCGTTTGAGGTAGCGGTATCACGGCAAAACCAAAATCACCTTTGCTGGCCACGTAGTGTTGTAGTCTAGCCGCATCCTCGCGGGCAAGGGAAAGAAATACCACCCTAGGATTCGAGCGATAATCGATGGTCAGCTGCTTGAGCGCGGGCATTTCCTGCTGGCAAGGCGCGCATTTGATAAACCAGAAATTTACCACGACCACCTTGCCCCGCAGGGCGGCCAGGTCATAAGCTTGGCCTTTGATATCCGTCAGGGCAAACGTCGGAGCGGGGGTCGAGTAAGTCCGAACTGGCGAAATGGCCTGCGTGCGCACGCTATCGGGGGCAGGGGCCGGGCGGAGAGAGATAGCCGTGATAATGGAATTGCTTATCTGCGCATCAGCCACTACGAACTGGTTGGTTTGCAGCTTGCTCATGTACGCTTTGCGCGAAAGCACCGAGCCATCTACGTCGGTGAAGACCGTAGCCTTGGTCACGTGCTGAGCGACGGCCGGAAGCGAAACTGCTAAAAGACTTACAAAGGTGAAGAAGCGTATCATAGCCGGGGCTTGGTCGTGAAGCGAAAGAGCAGTGACTAGTGGAATTTGCTACAGGCTTAGATGGCATAGGGCGCAGCCCCATGCCATCTATTCGCGGGCCTCTAGCCCGCCACGTTAGGGTACGCCGAAAGTAAGCTGAATAGTGCTCGCTGCCGTGCAGGCCAGAGGCCCGCGAGTAATAGGCACAGGGCGCAGCCCTGCGCCATCAAGGTCCTGTTAAGCCTGTTGGCTCTGAATGGCCGTGATTACTACTGTATTATACACGTCGTCTACCGTACAGCCGCGGCTGAGGTCGTTTACGGGCTTATTCAAGCCTTGTAAGACTGGGCCGATGGCCAAGGCGCCAGTTTCGCGCTGCACGGCTTTGTAGGTGTTGTTGCCGGTGTTGAGGTCGGGGAAGATGAGCACGCTGGCCTGGCCGGCCACCTCCGAATCGGGCAGCTTTTGGCGGCCCACTAGCGGGTCTACGGCGGCGTCGTACTGGATGGGGCCGTCTACCTTGAGGTCGGGGCGGCGCTGGCGTACAAATTCGGTGGCTTGGCGTACTTTCTCGACATCGGCGCCCGCACCGGAGGTGCCCGACGAATAAGAGAGCATGGCTATTCTAGGCTCGATGCCGAAGGCCAGGCTGCTTTCGGCCGACGAGATGGCGATTTCGGCTAGCTGCTCGGCGGTAGGATTGGGGTTCACGGCGCAGTCGCCAAACACGGCTACGCGGTCGGGCAGGCACATGAAGAATACCGACGACACCACCGACACACCGGGCTTTGTCTTGATGAACTGCAACGCCGGCCGGATGGTGTGCTGCGTGGTGTGCACCGCCCCCGATACCATGCCATCGGCGTGGCCTTTGTACACCATCATCGAACCGAAATACGACACGTCGCGCAGTAGGTCGCGGGCCATGTCCTCGTTCACGCCCTTGCTTTTGCGCAGCTCATAAAAGGTGGCCACGTAGTCGGCGTAGTAATCCGATTTTACGGGGTCAATGACCCGCAAGTGACCTAGGGGCAAATTGATACCTAGGCGCTTAGCTGAAGCCGCCACCTGGTCGGGGTCGCCCAGGATGGTGAGGTCCACAATATCTTGGTGCAGTAGCAGGGCCGCCGCCCGCAAGATGCGGTCGTCGTTGCCCTCGGGCAGCACGATGTGGCGGCGCTGGCGCTTGGCCCACTGCAAGAGCCGGTATTGGAACATGTGCGGCGTGAGGCCTTCGGGCTGGAAGCTCACCAGTTTTTCCTCCAAGGCGCGCACCGCTACGTAACGCTCAAAGGTGCTGATAGCCAGTTGTATCTTCTTCGGGTTGTCGGGCGTGATGCGCGAGCGGATGGCGCCCACGCGGGTTGTGGTTTCGAAGGTGCCGGTGGGCACCACCAAGATGGGCACCACGTTGGGCAAACCTTCTAATAGGCGGCGCACGGGCTCGTCGGGCTCCGAGCCGGTCGAGAGCACGATGCCCGCCACCCTAGGGTAGCTGGCCGACTGGTTGGCCTGCAAAGCGCACACAATGATGTCGCCCCGGTCGCCAGGCGTCACGATTAAGACATTCTCCTTGAGATAGTTCAAGAAGTTAGGCACCTGCATGGCCCCAATAATGTAGTTATCGACCTGGTTGCTCAGCCCGACTTCGCCAAACAGCAGCTTACCACCTAGCCCCTCCTGAATCTCGCGCATGGTGGGGTGCAGCAGATTAGGGTCTTCGGGGATGACGGCCAACAGTACCTCGTCCGGTAGCTGGCTGCGCAGCAGCGCTTCTACATCGGCTAGCTGGGCCGGCGCAATGCGGTTGGCCACCAGTTGCAGTACCGGCACCTCGCGGCTCTCGAAGCTGCGCAGCGTGGTGAGGGCAGTGCTAACAACCTGGGCCGTGCTCTTGCCCGCGCCCGAGACCACCAGGATAACCGGCACGCCTAGGTTCTTGGCAATCGATACGTTGGCGTCGAACTCAAACGCTGTACCTGGCCCCACAAAGTCGCTGCCCTCTACCACCGTAAAGTCGCAGCTCTCTTCCCAGTGCTTGAACTTGCGGATAACCGTGTCAATCAGCTCGCCCTGGGCGCCGGTTTCAAGCAGGCGCAGGGCCTCGGCGCGGGTGTAGGCGTAGGTGTCTACGGCCGGTAGCTGTAGCTTGAAGTAGCTGACGATGGTGGCTAGGTGCGGGTCGACCTGCTTAGTAGGGTCGTGGTCGATGAGGGGCTTGAAATAGCCGACCCGGCGGGCCTGCCCCAGCAGCATGTTTACGAGCCCTAAGGCAACCAGCGACTTACCGCTGTAGGGCTCGGCAGTGGCGATGAAAACGGCTTTCGTCATGCAGGTGCTAACGTAGAGGTTCGGGCTGGCGTTGGCTGATTGAAGCACTTGAGCTAGCCGCTTGGCTTGCCTTGGCGAGCGGCAGCCAAGCAGCTATAGTTGCTCGGTTAGCGCTAGAGTGCAGTCGCTTGGCTAACGCTTGCTGAGGCATAGCTAAGCAGTAAGCGCAGCCTAGGTTGTTGACTTGTAATAGGTAAGGAGGAATTTGCTTAGCTGTTCTACATAAACAAACTGAATTTTATTTAGAAATTTTCTAAATAAAATTTGTGTCGATGGGATGCGTGAATACCTTTGCCACTGTTTAGAACAAGTCTAAATAATGGCTCGATCTCTCACCGCTCCTGTTCTTCGTGTTGCGCCGCTGGCCTTGCTGGCGAGCCGGGCGCTGGCTCAGCAGGCCGGGGTGCCGGTGCTCGCCGACACGTTGCGCCGCCAACACCTAGGCGAGGTAGTGGTGACGGCCACTCGCACCGAAAAGGCGCTAACCGATGTAGCCATCCCGGTGTCGGTGATAGGGGGGAAGCAGATAAAAAGCATGGGCTCGCTGCGGCTCGGCGACGTACTGCGCGAGCAAACCGGCCTGAGCCTGGTGGCCGACCACGGCCAGGGTATTCAGCTGCAAGGCCTGAACTCGGAATACACCCTGATACTGGTGGATGGCGAGCCGCTCATTGGCCGCACGGCCGGCACTCTCGACCTTACGCGGGTAGCCATAGGCAACATCCAGCGAGTGGAGGTGGTGAAGGGCCCGGCCTCGGCGCTGTGGGGCTCCGATGCGCTGGCGGGTGTGGTCAACATCATCACCCAGAAGCCGCAGCCAGGCCTCAGCGGCAACTTGCGCGCTCGCTACGGTACTAACCAAACGACCGACCTCAGCGGAACTTTCAATGCGGGCGGCGAGCGGGCGGGCCTCACGGTGTTTGGCAACCGCTACAGTTCGGCAGGCTACACCTTGCAGCCCGAAAGCGGCACCGCCACGATACCGCCCTTTGCCAGCTACACCGGCCAGAGCCGCTTTACTTACAGCCTAAGCGAGCGGACCAAGTTTAGTTTGTCAGGTCGGTATTTCATCGAAAACCAGCGCAGCACTGCGCCTATCACCAGCGAAGCCGGCACCACGGCCGACGTAGACCTACGCAGCCGTCAGACTGATTTTAGCCTCAATCCTACGCTTACGCACCGCTTCGGCGGCGACAAGGTCTTTGCCACGGCGCGCCTTTACTATAGCCGCTACCATACCCAGGAGGCCTACACCTACGCCGCCGATGGTAGCTACTACGATGCTACCTATTTCACCCAGAGCTTTTTGCGGCCCGAGGTGCAGGTCGACTACAGCCCACGTCTCAACCAAACCCTAACCCTAGGGGCCGGCTACCAGCGCCAAACCGTGGAAGCCACCCGCTACGACGAGCAGCAGCAGTTGGCTAATGGTTACGGCTACGCCCAGTACGATTGGTCGCCCCTCACCAAGCTCAACCTAGTGGGCGGCGTGCGCTACGACGGCCCCAGCCAGTACGCCGGCCAGCTCAGCCCCAAGCTGGCGGCCCGCTATCAACTGCGGCCGTGGCTGGCCCTGCGCGGCTCGGTGGGCCGCGGCTACCGCGCCCCCGATTTCCGGCAGCTCTACCTCAATTTCTCCAACCCTACGGTGGGCTACAGCGTGTTTGGCACCCACCAGGTGCAGGCCAAAGTAGCCCAGCTGGCTCAGCAAGGCCAGCTCGCCAGCGACCCCGCCACCGGCGAGCCCATCGTGTACCAGGCGGCGCTGGCGCAGGCCGGCAGCCTCACGGCCGAAAGCTCGGTAGCTACCAACCTAGGGTTTTTGCTAGAGCCCAAGCTCCCTAACAAGGACTTTAGCTACCGGCTCACGGTCAATGCGTTTCGCAACAATTTGCAGAACCTCATTGAGACTACTACGGTGGCGCTCAAGAAGAACGGCCAGGCGGTATTTTCTTATCGCAACGTGACCCGCGCCTACACCCAAGGCCTGGAGCTGGAAAACTCGCTGGGTTTGCCGCACGGCTTTACCCTAGGGGCGGGCTACCAGTATCTGGTGGCTAAAGACCAGGCCGTGGTCGATGCTGTGGCCGCCGGCACGGTGTTTCGGCGCGACCCCACCACGCTCGAAACCGAGCGCGTGCGGCCCGGCGACTACGGCGGGCTCTTCAACCGCTCGCGCCACTCCTGGAACGCGAAGCTCTTCTACGACAACCCCGCCCACGGCTTCACGGCTAGCCTGCGGGCCATCTACCGGGGCCGCTACGGCTTTGCCGACAGCAATGCCAATACCATTCTGGACGCCGCCAATGAGTACGTGCGCGGCTACCTGCTGCTAAACGTGGCCGCCAGCAAGACCCTAGGGCCCCGCCTGAGCCTGCAAGCCGGCGCCGACAACCTGACTAACTACACCGACCCGGCCTACATCAGCACCCTGGCCGGGCGGCTGCTCTACGCCAGCGTGGCTATCGAGCTGGGTAAGAAGCCCGTTGCGCGGACTTTGTAGTCCGCGACTTTCAAACGTCATCCTTTCACTCGCGGACCGCAAAGTCCGCGCTACACGCTCTCCTTTTTATGTACACCTCTTTCCGCCCTGCCCTGCTACTAGCTGCCGGCATGCTCGCGCTGGCCTCCTGCAACAAAGACGACACCGTAGCGCCGACCCCCGCCGCCCAGTCCCAAACTGTGACTAGCCTCTCAGCGGCCGGCACGGCCAGCAGTACCGGCCAGCCCATCGCCGCCAAACATTACACCTTCTTCAGCCTAGCCGATGGCAAGCAGGTGGCCTACACCGACTCTAATTCAACAAAGTGGGACGTAGCCTTCCGCGGTACTACCATCCTGACCAACAGCGGCACCAGCGGCCCCGGCCAGGGCGGCGCGCAGGTACAAAGCAAGCTATTTACGGAAGTAGTTGCGGCGCCTACCGATGGCTACGCCGTGGATGCGGCTAAGCCCGCCATCCCCACGGGTTCGGGTCAGGGCTGGTACAACTATAACTCTACCACGCACATTATCACTCCAATAGCGGGCAAAGTACTGGTGGTGCGCACCGCCACGGGCAAGTACGCTAAACTGGAAATTCAGAACTACTACAAGGATGCGCCGGCCGCACCCAGCGCCACCAGCGCCCCGGGCTACTACACCTTCCGCTACGTGTACCAGCCCAGCGGCACCGCGCTGCAATAAAGCATCAGGCTGTCTGTCAATTGCTAGGGCCAGGCTTACTCCTGTGAAGAGAGCCAGGTATTATTCAACCAGATTGTGCCTGCCCAGCACTAGCAATTGACAGGCAGCGAGGCAAAAGTCCAGCCAGACGGGCCACATCTACTGTGGTTTGGGGGAGCATTGGCCTTGTGGTGAGGCAATGCAGCGTGACCCGTCTGCGCTGGCACTACTTTTCAACTTAAGAATTATTTATGAACGCTTTAAATTCCTGGCTAACCGTCAGACTGCTTGTCCTGAATACGATGCTGCTGGGCACCCTAGGTGCCGTTGCCGCGCCCGCGCCTCGTATTGTGTCGCTGAGTGGCACCATCAGCGAAATCATCTGTGACTTGGGTCGCCAGAGCCAACTCGTGGGCGTGGACGTGACCAGCACCTATCCCGCCGCCCTCGACAAACTACCCAAGGTGGGCCACACCCGCAACATCTCGGCCGAGGGCGTCTTGGCCCAAAACCCCACGCTCGTGGTAGGCACTACCGAGTCGCTCAAGCCTGAGGTGGCTGCCCAGCTCAAGTCGGCCGGCGTGCGCGTCGAGCTGTTCAAGCAAGCTTACTCGGTGGATGGGACCAAGCAGCTTATCAAAGACGTAGCCGCTGCCTTCGGGGCCAGCGCCGAGGTGCCCGCCCTGCTCAAAAAACTTGACGCCCAACTAGTACAGGTGCGCAAGCCGGCCAAGGCACCCAAGGTGCTCTTCATCTACGCCCGGGGCACGGGCACGATGATGGTAGCTGGCCAGGGTACGCAAGTCGAGAAAATAATTCAGCTGGCCGGCGGCCAAAACGCGGCTACGGGCTTCGCCGACTTCAAGCCCCTGACGCCCGAAGCGCTGGTGGCCGCCAACCCCGACGTGCTGCTGCTCTTCGACAGTGGCCTGAGCAGCCTAGGCGGTAAAACCGGCCTGCTGCAAGTGCCCGGCATCGCCCAAACCACCGCCGGCCGCACCGGCCGCGTGGTCGAGATGGATGGCCAGCTGCTCACCGGCTTCGGCCCGCGCCTAGGGCTGGTGGCTAGCGAATTAGCCAAGAAAATTCAGTAAACATCCATGTTAGTCGATGTCCCACCGCTTGCCCCCATGCCCGTCCTCGCCCCGCCCATACCCACTACCCAAACGCCTGCTGCCCGGCCGGCCCGCGAGCAACGCGTCCGCCTACTGCTGGTAGCGCTGGCCGGGCTGCTGGTGCTGGCGGCCCTGCTAGGGGCGGGGGCGGGGGCCCTGCGCGTGCCAGTGTCGGCCGTGGTGGGCATACTACTGCACAAGCTGAATTTGGCCACCAGCCTGGCCTTCGAACCGCAGCAAGAGGCTGTCATCTGGGCCATTCGGCTGCCTAGGGTGCTGCTGGCGGTGCTGGTGGGCGCAGCCCTGGGCCTGGCGGGCGCGGCCATGCAGGGCTTGTTTCGCAACCCGCTAGCCGACCCCTCGTTGCTGGGTATTTCGGCCGGAGCTTCGCTGGCGGCGGTGGCGGTTATCGTATTGGAGGAGAAGCTTCTAAAAACGGTGAGCGTCGTAGGCGGCCTAGGTAGCTACCTACTGCCGGTGGCAGCCTTTGCGGGTGCTTGCCTCACCACGCTGTTTGTGTACCGGGTGGCGCGCCGCGGTGGGCGGGTGCTGGTGAGCACCATGCTGCTGGTGGGCGTGGCTACTAATGGGCTGGCCGAGGCCATTACCGGGCTCTTTACCTACGCTGCCACCGATGCGCAGCTGCGCAGCATCACCTTCTGGGGCTTGGGTAGCCTGGGTGGCGCCTCTTGGGACACACTGAGCACGCTGGCGCCGCTGTTGGCCCTGCCGTTGCTGTGGCTGCCGCGGCTAGGCAAGCCCTTAAACCTCTTGGCCCTGGGCGAGGAGCAGGCCACCCACCTAGGGCTGCCCGTGGCCCGCCTCAAGTGGCAGATTATCGGGCTGACTACCCTGGCCGTGGGCGCCTCGGTGGCAATGGTGGGCACCATTGGTTTCCTGGGCTTCTTGGTGCCGCACGTGCTGCGCCGGCTGGCCGGGCCCGACCACCGCTTCATCCTCCCGGCTTCGGCCCTAGGTGGCGCGCTAGTGCTGCTGCTGGCCGATACGCTGGCCCGCACGGCCGTAGCGCCCGCCGAATTGCCCATCGGCATTCTTACCGCCTTGCTGGGCGCGCCAGTCTTTCTCTGGATAGTGATGCGTGAATCGCGTCGGCTAGGGTAGGGGGAGGCGCTTACGTTTGATTGCTAACCTTACTACCATTGCCATGTGCGAAGCCCGCGAACTCACTTACCAAGTCGGCCCTAAAACGCTGCTTCACCGTGTATCGCTCAGCGCGCGCGCTGGCGAGGTGCTGGCTATAGTAGGAGCCAACGGCGCGGGTAAGTCGACGCTGCTGCGAATGCTGAGCGGCGACCTAAAGCCTAGCGCTGGCGAGGTGCTCTTCGGCGGCATTGGGCTGAGCGACTGGCCGCCCGCCGAGCTGGCCCGCCGCCGGGCGGTGCTCACGCAGCAGCACACGCTGGCGCTGGCCTTCCAGGTACGCGAGCTAGTGATGCTGGGGCGCTACCCGCACTTTGGAGGCCAGCCCACGGCCCACGACCACGCCGTGGTGGCGGCCGCGCTCGACCTGGTAGGCCTGCACCACCTCGCCGAGCGCGAGTATCCCACACTTTCGGGCGGCGAGCAGCAGCGCACCCAGCTAGCGCGGGTGCTGGCTCAGGTGTGGGAAGCCGAAAGCGGCTTTCTGCTGCTCGATGAGCCACTGACGGGCCTCGACCTGCGCCACCAGCACCAAACGCTGGCGGTAGCCCGGCAGCTGGCGCGGCGCGGCTTTGGCGTGGTAGTAGTGCTGCACGACCTCAACCTTGCCGCTCAGTACGCCGACCAAGTGGCGCTGCTGCACCAAGGCCGCGTGGTAGCGAGCGGTGCCCCGGCCCAGGTTTTTACGCCCGATTACATTCACCTCGGCTTTGGCATTGAGGTAGAATTGCTGGCTCACCCCAGCCTAGGGCATCCGCTCATTGTGCCTACAGTTAGCATGCCTTTCTGAGAAAAAGCCGGGTGTCATGCTGACGAAGGAAGCATCTCGCTCGCATTGTTACTACCATTTGAGAATACTGCACCACGCGAGATGCTTCCTTCGTCAGCATGACAGCTAATTGTGACAATCACTTTTAATTCATAAACATTCCTTATGCCCGTCCTCACTGCCCCCGAAACGCTCGCTGACCGCTGGACTGCTTACCAGCAAGCCAACCCCAAAAGCCGCATCCGCGACGCGGCCCGTGCCCTAGGTACCAGCGAAGCGGCCCTGCTCGCCACCCGCAATAACGGCCAGCCCGACTCGCCCGTAATAGCCTTAGCCGGTGACTTTAAGGAACTGCTCAAGCAGGTGCCGACCCTAGGCCGCGTGATGGCCCTGACTCGCAACGACAGCGTGGTACACGAGCGCAAAGGCCCGTACCTGAGCGTGTCGTTTCAAGGCCCGATGGGCTTGGTGCTAGGCGAAGACATTGACCTGCGCCTTTTTATGATGCACTGGCAGCACGGCTTTGCGGTGAGCGAGAACGGCCGCCACAGCCTCCAGTTCTTCGCTGCCGATGGCGAGGCGCTGCACAAAATCTATGTGCTCGACGGCGAAACCGACCTAGCGGCCTACGAGGCGTTGGTCGACCGCTTCCGCGCCCACGACCAGCCCGCTCGCCTCATCACCGGCCCCACGCCCAGCCCCACCGCCGAGGCCGCCGATGCGGGTATCGACGTGGCGGGCTTTCAGGCCGCGTGGCGCGGCTTGCAGGATACGCACGCATTTTTTGGGTTGCTGCGCGAGTTTGGCCTGAGCCGCACCCAGGCCCTGCGCCTAGGTCCGCCCGAGCTGGTGCGCCAGGTAGACAACCAAACCATCGACCGGGCGCTACGCGCCGCAGCCGCTGAGGCGCAGCAGGTCATGATTTTTGTGTCTAGCCGCGGCTGCATCCAGATTCATACCGGCCCTGTCGAGCGCATCGTGCCCACCGGCCCCTGGCTCAATGTGCTCGACCCCGACTTCAACTTACACCTCAAGCTCGAAGACGTGGCCCAAAGCTGGGTGGTGCAAAAGCCCACCGCCGATGGTATCGTGACTTCGCTAGAACTGTTTGATGCGCAAGGTAATAACATCTTGCTGCTGTTTGGCAAGCGCAAGCCCGGCATCCCGGAGCAAGAGTCATGGCGCGCATTGGTAGCCGCACTATAATCGATTATCAGTGAGCAGTTAGCAGACGAGGCGATGACCGCTCAATGCTAATTGATAATTACTCATTACTAATTAAATAGCTATGTCGCGTTGCCTTCATCATAATCCCCTAGGGGGCATTGCGCAGTGCCCCGGCGGATGCTGCCTGCACCTGTATTTTGGCAACGTGGGCCTGCGCCTGCTGCCGCACGAGCTGCGCCAGTGGCGTGGCATCGTGGCCGAACTGTGTACCTACAACGCCCCGCACATCGTGGATGCCGAGGAACGTTGCCTCAGCATCCCCGGCCCCACTTCTGATGTGGTCTTTCTGTTTTCGCTAGAAGAACTGCATTGGCTGCACGACCTGCTCCTTAGCGCTGCGCTGCTGCTGGAAGCCGATGCCCTGCTGGCACCTAAGGCGGATTCCTAACGCGAAGACCCCACCCCCAGCCCCTCCCCTCCGGGAGAGGGGAGCCGACCGAAAGCAAACGTCATTGAACGTTAAGCAGTCGTCAGGCTCCCCTCTCCCGGAGGGGAGGGGCCGGGGGTGGGGTCTCTGCGTTACAAACGCATACGCAACCTTACACCAGCTTATCAGGCGTAATGGGCAGCTCGCGTACGCGCTTGCCGGTGGCGTTGAACACGGCGTTGGCGATAGCGGGGGCCACGCCGATAGTCGCGATTTCGCCGATGCCTTTGGTACCTAGGGCGTTTACTTTCAGGTCGGGCTGGTTTACGAAGGCTACTTCGATGTTGGGCGCGTCGGCGTGCACGGGCACGTGGTAGTCAGCTAGGTCTTTGGTGACGTAGCGGCCAAACCGGTCGTCGATGCGGGCGTGCTCCATCAGGGCCATGCCGATGCCACCCACGGCGCCGCCCTTCATCTGGTTAGCAGCGGTTTTTTCGTTAATGATGGTGCCCGCGTCGGCACACGACACGAGTTTGCTCACCCGCACCTCGCCGGTCAGCTCGTGCACCCGCACCTCAGCAAAATGCACCGAGAACGAGTACATGGAGTACTGCTGGCCTTCATTGCCGGGCTTGGCCTCGACCGTAACGCTAGCTGCACCGGCCTGCTTTAGCAAGTCGGCGTAGGGCACGCGGGCGGCCGTGTTGCTGCTCAGCGAGAGGTGTTTGTCACCTAGGGCCACGTCGTCTTTCTTCGCCGATGCGAAAGCTGGATTTTGGGCGCCGGCCAGCTCACGGAGTTTGTCTTTGAGGGCCAAGCAGGCTTGCTGCACGGCCGGGCCCACGCTATTCACTGTAGACGAACCGCCCTGAGTGCCCGCCTGCGGGTAGTCGGAGTGGCCGAGTTCAAACGTGATTTTCTCGGGCGCGATACCTAGGGTGTCAGCCGCAATCTGGGTCATGGCCGTACCGGTGCCGGGGCCGATGTCGGTGGTGGCGCATTGCATGAGTACGGTGCCATCGGGGCGTAGCTGGGCGCTGGCGTGCGCCCCGCCGCGGTGCGCCCCAAAAGTGCCTACGCCCATGCCGTAGCCCACCAGCCACTCGCCGTCGCGGATGCTGCCGGGCTTCAGCTTGCGCTTATTCCAGCCGATGCGGTCGGCACCCAGCTTGTAGCACTCCTTCAGAAACTTAGTGCTCCAGGGGCGATTCTTCTCGGGGTCGGTATCGGTGTAGTTGCGCAGGCGAAACTCCAGCGGGTCAAGGTTCAGTAGGTGTGCCATTTCGTCCATGGCCGACTCCAGGGCAAACGCGCCGGTGGCCTCGCCAGGGCCGCGCATCCAGATGGGCGAGCCGATGTCGAGCGCCGCCAGGCGGTAGCGCGTCGTGAGATTGGGCGAGGCGTACATCATGCGCGTTTGGGCCAGGGTCGATTCGGTAAACTCCTCGTAGGTAGAAGTTTGTCCGATGCTCTCGTGCGTGATGGCCGTGATTTTACCATCGGGCGTGGCGCTCATGCCGAGCTTCTGCCAGGTGTAGGGGCGGTAGCCCACCATCGTAAACATCTGCTCGCGGGTCAGCATCAGCTTCACCGGGCGGTTTACCACCTTAGCGGCGATGATGGCTGCCGACTCGTGCGGCCAGCTGTGCAGCGCGTTGCCGAAGGCCCCGCCCACGAAAGTGGCAATGACCTTCACGTTGGCCTCGGGCAGGCCCCACTCCTTGGCAAAGTCACGGCGGGTGGCTAGGGTGCCCTGTGTCTTGTCGTAGAGGGTGAGGCGGTCGGGCGCCTCCCAGTGCGCCGTGATGGACTGCAGCTCCATCGGGTGGTGCACCTCGGTCGGAATCACGTACTCACCCTCTATTTTGATAGCGCCCGTCTTGTAAGCATCGGCTTGGCCGCGCTGGTAGTCAGCCATCGGCGACTTCGGGTTTTTCTTGGCCGAAGTAGGCAGAAAAGCCTGCGGCTTATTATCCTCTAGGTTGGTTTGGTGCGCCTCTTTGGCGTACTGCGCCTTCACAAGCCGGGCGGCGTAGCGGGCGCGCTCCAGGGTGTCGGCCACCACCACGGCGATGGGCTGGTCGTTGAAGCGGATTTTATCGTCGTTGAATAGCTTGATGGGCCCGCCCACCGTGGCTGGCTGCGAGGGGTCTTTGCCGGCCGTGTCGTAGCCCGGCACCTTAGGCGAGTTGTAGTGCGTAATTACCGCCAGCACGCCCGGCGCGCGCTCGGCGGCCTTGGCGTCGATGCTCGTGAGGCGGCCCTTGGTGATGGTGCTGCCCACCAGCACGGCGTAGGCTAGGCCCGGCAGCTCGTACTCGGCCGAGTACTTGGCCGCGCCGGTCACCTTCAAGTGGCCATCCACCCGGTTCATCGGCGCGCCGATTTGCTTCTGTTGCGCTTTCATAATCAGTATGCTATTGCTGAGCGTTGCTGCTAGTTGCTATAAATCACATCCATCACCTCTCCTCTGTCATGCTGACGAAGGAAGCATCTTATCAAGTTAGAACCTTGCCTGATAAGATGCTTCCTTCGTCAGCATGACAGAAGAAAAGCGATAGACTTTTACCTAGGCCGCCGCAGCGGTGCGTAGCGCCTGCACTATCGTGTTAGGACCCAGCTTCAGCTTGTACGCGTTGTGTTTAAAGGCCTTAGCGCCTTGCATGGCTACCTCGGCGGCGCGCCGGAAGCTAGCCTCCGTGGCGGGCTGGCCCACCAGCGACTGCTCGGCAGCGGTGAGGCGCCAAGGCTTGTGCGCCACGCCGCCCATGGCGAGGCGAGCGGCCTTAATGGTGTTGCCATCGAGGTCGAGCGCCGCCGCCGTGCTCACAAGGGCAAAGGCGTAGCTGGCGCGCTCGCGCACCTTCTGGTAGTGCACGTGCTTGGTGAAGGGGCCATCGGGAATGTCCACGGCCGTAATCAGCTCACCGGCTTCGAGGTTGGTGTCCTTTTCGGGCGTGTCGCCGGGCAGGCGGTGGAAGTCAGCGAACGCAATGCGCCGGTCGCCTTTAGAGCCGCTCACGAGCACAGTAGCGTCCAAGGCCACCAGGGCCACGCTCATGTCGGAGGGGTGCACCGCGATGCACTTGTCGCTTGCTCCGAAGATGGCGTGCATGCGGTTGATGCCTTCGAGGGCGCCGCAGCCCGTGCCGGGCTCGCGCTTGTTGCAGGGCATGGTGAGGTCGTAGAAGTAGCTGCACCGGGTGCGTTGCAGCATGTTGCCGCCCACGGTGGCCATGTTGCGCAGCTGCGGCGAGGCGCCGGCATTGAGGGCCAGGGCCAGCAGCGGTTGGTGCTGGCGCACCAGCGCGTCGTTGGCCACGGTCGAGTTCAGGGCCAGGGCACCTAGGCGCAGGCCGTTGTCTTGGCGCTCAATTTTGGCGAGGGGTAGGCGGTTGATGTCTACCAGCTTTTGCGGCGTCATGATGCCGCGCTTCATCAGGTCGACCAAATTGGTGCCGCCCGCAATGAACTTGGCCTGGGGGTCTTTGGCTACCGCGTCGATAGCGCCTTGGGACTTGGTAGCCCGCACGTACTGAAACTGGTTCATACCTTTTGGCCTCCCTGCTTTACGTCTTGGATGGCCGCCACAATGTTGGAGTAAGCGCCGCAGCGGCAGATGTTGCCGCTCATATATTCCCGGATTTCGCCTTCCGAGCCGGCGTGGCCCTCGCGCACGCAGGCCACGGCGCTCATAATCTGGCCCGGCGTGCAGTAGCCGCACTGAAAGCCGTCGTGCTTCACAAAGGCTTCCTGCATAGGGTGCAACTCATCGCCCTTAGCCAGGCCTTCGATAGTTGTGATTTCCTGGCCATCGTGCATCACTGCAAAGCTCAGGCACGAGTTTACGCGCTGGCCATCCACGTGCACCGTGCAGGCGCCGCACTGGCCGTAGTCGCAGCCTTTTTTGGTGCCCGTGAGGTGCAGCTGCTCGCGCAGCAGGTCGAGCAGCGTGGTGCGCGGCTCTACTTTCAGCTTGTGCTTGGTGCCATTCACTTTCAAGGAAAGGGGTACTTTCTCGAAGGCGGCGGCTACTTTTTCATCGAGCTCGGCCGCAGCCGCCGTGACTACGGGACTGGGCACCAAGGCCATTGCTGTAAGCACCGATGACTGCTTGAGGAAGGTGCGCCGCGAGTCGTCGTGCGGGCTCTCTAGTTCAGGTTCAGCGTTCATAGCCAGTTATATAGTTAAGAATACGAGTTAAGATAGTACATCGGCGCCAAAGAGGCGGCGGGTTCGGGTGGGGTTGCAACAGAAGCGGTAGGGTTTCTGTTGCAGCCTTTCTGCTGGTTTAGCTTGCTAGCGCCAGCCTAGGGCAAGTAGCACCCTCACTGCCAACGGCAAGCGCCTGGTAAAACATTTGAGCGCCTCCCCAAGCGGCGAGCGGATGGGCTCGCGGCTCAGGGAGGCGCTCATTATTAGTGCGAAGATTTGGCGCAAGTGGCCGGGTGGCCATGCAAGGAGACCTAGGCCGGGGCCAGGTCCTTGCTTTCGGTTACTTCCTCGTCGGCCTCTGGTGCCTCACCGGCCTCACCAAATAGCGTGCGCAGGCGCTCCGGCGTCAGCTCCGTAAAGTCGCGGATGACGGCCAGCGGCGCCTGAAACTCGCTGCCAGCCAGCGTCGACGTCACGGCCACGCAGTGCATGCGTGCTTTGTAGGCGGCGTGCTCGCCCAGAGTAGCGTCTTCGAACACTACGCAGTGCTCAGGCTTAATGCCTAGCTTTTCGGCCACTGCGGCGTAGGTTTCGGGGTGGGGCTTGCCTTCTTCTACATCATCGGCGCCCACTACCACGTCGAAGTGGCGGCGCAAGTCTAGAAAATCAAGGACGTAGCTCAGCGTATCGTTGGCCGAGCCGGTGCCCAGGCCCACCTTGAGGCCGCTAGCGCGGGCGGCTTCCAAAAATTCTACCAGGCCCGCCAGGGGCCGGCGTTCGTCCCAGTACAGCGTGCGGTACATAAACTCGCGCTGGTCGGCGTACTTTTTTAATTCTTTTTCGGGTACGGGGTGGTCAAATACCTTTTTCAGAATGTCGGTGGCGGGCATGCCATTGAGGCGGCGCAGCAGTTCGGTAGCGTCGGCCTCCAGGCCTAGGTCTCGAAAAAGCAACTGAAAGGCGCGAGCCTGCACGGGCGTGTTATCGAGGATAACACCGTCCATGTCGAAGATGAGGGCTTGTAAATCAGCCATTGGTAAAGAGAAGAGCTAAATGGTGCCGGGCGGATACAAAAGGGCGCAACTAGCTGCGTCGCGCCTTGCCCACTGCCGGCGTAACTAGTATTGCTTACTGCATCGAGCCCCAAGAAGATGCTGTCGAGCCTATTATGGGGCGCCGGATTAGGCACTTAAATGCAGCCGGCAGGGCGCTCCTGGCTTAGTAGCCAGGCCGTACTTCCCGGCCGCAACGGGTGCAGCCAATAGGCCTGGCTAGTGCCTGCGGGCGGGGCGGGCAGCAAAAGCCGTAGTGCTTGTACGGCCTGAATGGGAGGGGGCGTAGCGGCCTGGCCAGTGGCGCTGCTTACAGCCCAGGCCGCACCCTGGCAGCTGGCCTCGGTGGCAAGGGGTAGGGGAACGCCTAGGTCGGCGGGCACCTGCATCCATAGGCCAGTAAGAGGCTCGGCCAGGCCCGGACCCACGGCGGGCAGTACCCAATGCACGAGGGGCTGCTGGCCAGCTAGTAGCACCAAGTGCCGGAAGGCGCCGGCCTGCGGGCAGAGATACCAGCTAAAAGGTGGCGTGCCGCTAGGGGCTAGCGGCTGTCGCTGCCGGTGCGTGACGTGCAGCACCGGCTTAGTAGCCTGAAGAACTGACTGACTCGTGGGATTCATAGGCGGTGCGCGGCCACTAGGGAGCACCAACAGCAGCCGCGACTAATCCGCCACGTGGCAGCTACGCAGACCTACCCCGGCGCACCGAAGTGAAAAGTAAACCCGAAGTAAAACCCGCTAGCTTCTTGCTTTTATAAATAAACCGGTATTTAGCCTGAAATTACCAAGAAGCCCGTAGAGGCAATAAGTACTTTTACTGCGAGGGATAATGCGCTACGTACTCTGTGCAGTCGCCTTAGAAACCTACTTGACTTGGCTGCGCCTACTACGTAAAATCGCCACCATAACCAGCACTGATAAGTAAACTTGTGTGCACTATATGTGTTTGAAATTCATATAAATAACTTTTATAAAGTGGGGTTGTAAGCAGGTAGCTAGAAGATAGGCGCAACGGTAACGGGGACTTTGGCCGGGCGTACACACCGCTAGCACTGGGCGGCTGTCCCCATCACCGCCGCAGTTCATCCTCCTTTTATTTCTTTTCCGTTATGACTGACAAACTGGAAACCCTCGACGACTTGTTCGAGATGCAGCTCAAAGACCTGTATAGCGCCGAAAACCAGCTGGTAACCGCCCTGCCGCTGATGGCCGAAAATGCCAAAGATGGCCGCCTGCGCGCCGGCTTCACCAAGCACCTGCGCGAAACCGAAAAACAAGTGCAGCGCCTCGAGCGCATCGGCCAAGACCTAGGTATCGAGTTGGGCGGCCACACCTGCAAAGCCATGGCCGGCCTCGTGGCCGAAGGCCAGGAACTGCTCTCGGAAGATGCGACCGATGAGGTGATGGACGCCGCCCTGATTGCGGCCGCCCAGCGCATCGAGCACTACGAGATTGCGGGCTACGGCACGGCGGCTCACTACGCCGAGCGCCTAGGCAACACCCAAGCGGCTGACTTGCTGCGTCAAACCCTTGAGGAAGAGCAATTCACAGATACCAAGCTCAACGACCTCGCCAAAAACTACATCAACCAGAAAGCCGAGTAGCTAGCTGCGCGGCGAGCCCTAGGCTCCCGCACCGCCTTACTTTTGTGAAAAGGCCCGCCCTAGGCGGGCCTTTTTAATGACTTGCCGGTTGTTCGGCAGTACTTCTATTTTTTAGTGTGAATAAGAATCTCCTGCCGCTCGCCCTGGGTGGCTTGGCCATAGGCACCACCGAGTTTGTGATGATGGGCCTGCTACCTAGCATTGCCCACGGCTTTCACGTCTCCATTCCGGCGGCGGGCTATGCCATTTCGGCTTATGCGCTGGGCGTCGTCATTGGGGCGCCCCTGCTTACTACCCTCGGGCGCAACCTGCCCCCCAAGCGCATCTTGGTGCTGCTGATGCTGCTGTTTACGGTTTTCAATGCGTGCTCGGCTTTCGCGCCCAACAACACCGTGCTGTTTTTTGCGCGGCTGCTGGCGGGGCTGCCGCACGGCGCCTTCTTCGGGGTGGGCTCGGTGGTGGCGAGCCGGCTGGCGGCCCCCGGCAAGCAGGCCCAATCCATCGCGACCATGTTTGCGGGCCTCACCATTGCCAACCTGCTGACAGTGCCGCTGGGCACGTACCTCGGCCAGCATTACTCGTGGCGCTATGCCCTAGGTGGCACGGCAGGCATTGGCCTGCTCACGCTGTTGGCCATTCACTACTTTTTGCCCGCACTGCCTGCCCAGAATACCGGCAGCGCCTTGTCGGAACTGGTCTTGTTTAAGCGCCTCACTACGTGGCTTATCATTCTCATCACGGCCATCGGCACGGGTGGGCTGTTTTGCTGGGTGAGTTACATCGCCCCGCTCATGACGGATGTTTCGCACTTTCCGGCCACCTACGTGCCCTACATCATGATGCTGGTGGGCCTAGGCATGGTGGTGGGCAACGTGGTGGGCGGCAAGCTCGCCGACCGCGTGAAGCCGGTCACGGCCTGCCTGCTGTTGCTGCTGGCTATGGCTGCCACCTTGGTGGCTATCTTCTTCGTGTCTGAAAACCAGATTGCGTCGCTGGTGCTGACCTTCCTGGCCGGCAGCTGGTCGCTGGCCCTGGCCGCGCCTATCCAAATCCTCATGATTCAGTCGTCGAAGGGCGCCGAAATGCTGGGCGCTTCCGTTACGCAGGCAGCCTTTAACATGGGCAATGCCCTAGGGGCATTTCTGGGCGGGCTACCTATTGCGATGGGCTACGGCTACACGTCGCCCGCGCTGGTGGGCGTGGGTATGGCGATGGTCGGTGCCGGCTTTGCCTACGTGCTGGCTCGCACCACGCGCCAGCAGCCGGTGGAAACTTTTGTGGAGGTAGCCGCTTGAGAGGCTTAGCTGCCCACAGACCCCACCCCCTAGCCCCCTCCCCTCTGGGAGAGGGGGACTAGCTTCTAGTATTTAGAAACTGCCTTTTTAGAATTAGAACTAGTTCCCCCTCTCCCAGAGGGGAGGGGGCTAGGGGATGGGGTCTGTGGGCAGCGAGCATTAGTAACCCTCACACCCCAGCCGGTAGCAACTGCGCTAGTAGCTCCTGCCCGGCGGGCCAGTCGACTAGGTTAGAATCGGCATTGAGATGGCCCTGTGGCCCAACATTTACTAGCTGGCTGCCCCAAGCCGTGGCAAACGCAGTGGCCCTAGGTAGCGTCACGTATTGGTCATTCGTAGAAGCCACCACGATGCTCGGAAACGGCAAAGTGTGCAGGGGCATGGGCGCAAAGCCTGTGACTTCGGGCGGAAAATCGGGCCGGTCGGTGTCGGCAGGTGCCACTAGCAGCGCGCCTACTACTGCGCCTGTCGGGAACGCTTGGGCCCACTTGGCCACCGTGGCGCACCCTAGGCTGTGGGCCACCAGCACGACCGGGCCCGGCGCTTGCGCAATGGCGTCTGCCAGGGTTTGTACCCACTCGGGGCCCGCGGGGTGGTCCCAATTGGCCTGCTCCACGCGCGGGTAGTGGTGGCGCTCTGCCCAGAAGGTTTGCCAGTGCTGCGGGCCTGAGTTACCCAGGCCAGGTACTAATAGGACGGTCGTCATGCTAAGAGTACGGAAATAGATAGACTAGTGTGCCGTAGCGCGAACTTGTAGTCTGCGAATGAGTACGTATACTACTCGCGGACTAAAAGCCCAGGCTACAGCAGGCGGCTACTCGCCGCCGTACCTGCTGCTGCCCCCGCCGCCCGCATCCATGCGCACGATGCGCGGAGTGAAGGAGCCGAGAACATCGACTAGGTCTTGCTGGTGAGCCATTACTTGGTGAATGTCCTTGTAAGCCATCGGCGCCTCGTCGAGGCCACCGCCGATAAGCTCCACGCCTTTATCGCGCAGCAGCCGGCGCAGCTCACCCTCCGATACCTGCTGCTTGGCCTGGGTGCGCGAGAGCCGCCGCCCGGCCCCGTGCGAGGCCGATTGAATAGAATCGCGCTCGCCCCGGCCGCGCACGATGTAGCCGGGCGCCGTCATCGAGCCCGGAATGACGCCGAGTACGCCTTGGCCTGCTGGGGTGGCGCCCTTGCGGTGCACAATGGCCTCGCGGCCATCGGGCAGGGTTTCCTTCCAGGCGAAGTTGTGGTGGTTTTCGACCTTGGCCAGCGGCTTCTCGCCCAGGGCTTGGCTCAGGCGGCGGTGAATGTCGCGGTGGCAGGCTGAGGCGTAGTCGCCGGCTAGGTTCATGGCCCGCCAGTATTCCTGGCCCTCCTGGCTGTCGAGGTCGAGCCAAGCCAGGTAGCGCGCCTCGGGCGGCAGCGGGCACTTCTCCATGGCCACTTTGGTGTAGTGCTGCGCAATGGCCGCGCCCAGCCCCCGCGAGCCGCTGTGCGACAGCAGCCCTAGGTACTGCCCCACGGGCACGCCCAGCTCATTGTCCTCGGTGGTGATATCGACCAGGCCCCACTCCACGAAGTGGTTGCCCGAGCCCGATGAACCCAGCTGGTTGATGGCCGCCTCGCGCTTGCCGCGCACCACGGCAATTTCCTTGAACTCGGGACGGTCGAGAACGGGGTCGTCGGCGGGGTTTTTGAAGACTTCCTTGCCGCCAAAGCGGGTGTGGGCGTGCAGCATTTTCTTGAGCTCCTGCATGCGCTGCCCTAGGTAGCGCGGCGGCAGGTCGAACACCGACAGGGCCATGCGGCAGCCAATGTCCATACCCACGCCATAGGGAATCACGGCATTGTCCACGGCCAGCACGCCCCCGATGGGCAGGCCGTAGCCCTGGTGGGCGTCGGGCATCAGGGCGCCGTCGAGGGTTACGGGTAGCTGCATGGCCGTGTCCATCTGGCGGCGGGCGCCGTCTTCAATGAAAGCTTCGCCGTAGCGGCGATAATCTTTTATCTGCGGATTGAGGCCCACGGCGCGGCTGGGCTCGGGCACAAATTCTTTGGCCAAGTCGCGCCACAGCGAGTCGCGTAGGTAGGCGTAGGGGTCGTCTTTTATTTTCTGAAGCAGGGCCAGCGCGCTGCCTTTGTCAAGCTTGCTGAGCTGTCGGTCGGCCAAGATGTCGAGCGCCAAGGTGATAGCGCGGCCTTCGGGGTAACCGAGTTTGCGCAGGTCGTTGCCGCGCAGTTTGAGAGTCGCCATAGGGTAGGAAATGGGGCTCGGGTATAGCGCGGGCCAGGGCTGCGGGGTTATAGCCGAGCCTAGGTTTTGCCTAGGTGCGAGCCACGCCTGCTACCGTTCTGCTAAGCAGCTAATGGCCCATTTTTTATTTAACTAGGGCTTGCCAAGTGCGTATGCAGGGCCCCATGAACACTCCTCTGCCAACCGTCGTTTTCCTGCACGGTTACCTCGAAAGCCCCGCCATCTGGCCCGACTTTCTGGGCGACCACTTTCGCGAGTACCAAGTCCTAACGCCTGCCTTGCCCGGCTACGGCCCCGCCGACGCGGCTCCCGACTACAGCCTCGAAGCCGCTGCCGATGCCGTGCGCGCCGAGCTGGCTGCCGCGGGCGTAGGGCGCGCCGTGCTGGTGGGCCACAGCATGGGCGGTTACGTCGCGCTGGCATTTGCCGAAAAGTACCCCGGCTTGGTGGCCGGCCTAGGGCTGTTTCACTCCTCGGCCCTGCCCGATAGCGAGCACGACGCCGAACACCGGACGCGCAACCGCACCTTCTTGGAAGAGCACGGCGTGGCCGCCTACGCCGAAGAATTTTTACAGCCCCAACTATCGCCCGTGCACCGCGAGTCGCTGACTAATGCTATCGAGCAGCTGCAAGCCATTGCGGCCGCCGTGCCGCTACCCGTGGCCCTAGGTAGCCTCGATGCCATGGCGCAGCGCCCCGACCGCCGGGCGGTGCTCGAAAAAGCTACGTATCCCGTGCTCTTCATCGCCGGCAAAGACGACCACGCCGTGCCGCCTGAAAAGACCCACGAGGAAAGCCTGCTGCCCGACTACAGCACCGTGGTATGGTTGGCCGGCGTGGGGCACCTAGGCTTCATCGAGCGCCCCGCCGACACGCGCCGCGCCGTGCGCCACTTGCTGGAGGCGGCCTTTGAGCACTAGCATCCGCGATAGCTGAAGCAAACGCTTTTAAAACCAAAACACGCTTGTCATTGCGAGCGCAGCGAAGCAATGACAAGCGTGTTTATGATAGATTATAAACTAAGGGGTGCGCCCTGTATAAGCGGCCCTACGAACTGCACGACAGCGTGGCGCAGCCAGGCTTGTCCTGCGCCCATTCGGGGCGCTTCGCGGCTATCTCCTCATGCTCGGGGTGCTCAGCAAATGGTGTTTTCAGTACCTCAAACAGCGTGTCAAGCTTCGACGAATCGCCGGCCTCCGCGGCCTCAATAGCTTGCTGAGCGAGGTAATTGCGCAGCACGTACTTCGGATTAGCGGCCAGCATACTTTCCTGAATACCCTCTGGGCTAGCAGTTTCCTGCCGCAGGCGGAGCACATAGCGGTGCAGCCACTCACGCAAGCCTAGGTCGGTGCCGGGCGCGTCGGTATAAGTAGACTGCGCGAGTAGCTCGTCGAATGACGCTTCTTCTTGATTTTCAGACGCCATCAGTGTGGCTGGTAGATGAGAAAGCTGTCGGAAGAAAATGGTCATATCGGCTTCCGCTTCGGCTAAAGCGGCGGGCAGCGCCTCGGTGAGCGCGTGGTCGCTGGCGTTGTCGAGCGCGGTGAGGCCGAGCTTGCGCAGCAGTAGCGCGTGCTGAGTAGCGTTAAAGGTATCAACGTACACATCGAGGCCGGCGCGTAGGGCCTGCGGGTCGGCCACCAGCGGCCCTAGGGCCTGGGCCAGGGCCATCAGGTTCCACATGCCGATACGGGGCTGCTGGCCAAAGGCATAGCGCCGCGAGCCAAAGTCGGTGGTATTGGGCGTCCAGTCGAGGTCGTAGGGTTCGAGCCAGCCGTAGGGGCCATAGTCGATGGTGAGACCCAGGATGGACATATTGTCGGTGTTCAGCACGCCGTGCACGAAGCCTACGGTCATCCAGTGCGCTACCATCACGGCGGTGCGCCGGGCTATTTCCTCAAACCAGCGCACGTAGACCTCGGGCGAAGGCTCGCCCAGCTCGGGGTAATGGTGCCGGATGACGTAGTCGGCCAGCGTGCGCAGGTTGTCCATTTCGCCGTGGGCGGCCAATATCTGGAAGCTGCCGAAACGGATGAACGTGGGGGCTACCCGCGCCACAATGGCGCCGGGCTCGGGCCGGGCGTTGCCGTTGTAGAACATATCGCGCACCACCTCGTCGCCGGTGGTCACCAAACTCAGCGCCCGGGTGGTGGGCACGCCGAGGTAGTGCATGGCCTCGCTGCACAAAAACTCGCGCACCGACGAGCGCAGTACGGCCCGGCCATCGGCCCGGCGCGAGTAGGGGGTAGGACCAGCGCCCTTGAGCTGAATTTCCTGGCGCTTGCCATCGGGGCCGGCCACCTGGCCCAGCGAAATGGCGCGGCCATCGCCGAGCTGCCCCGCCCAATTGCCAAACTGGTGCCCGCCGTAGCGCGCCGCAAACGGCTTCATGCCGGGCAGCAGAATATTGCCGGCCAACAGCGCCACCGCCGCCCCGCGCTCCGTGGGCCGGGCCAGTCCTAAGTCGGCGCCCAGCTCATTGGACCAGGCCAGCAGCTTGGGCTCGCGCACGGGGGTGGGCGTCACCCGCGAGTAGTGGTAGCCCGGCACCTGCCGCGACCCTTTATTGCCCGACACCTCACCGCGCAATTCGTCTACAAAAGGGTTCTCAAAAGCAGCTTGGTCAAGCTGAAGGGCAGAAGTAGCCATCGTCTATACTATAGTTGGAAGTCAGAAGAAGTAACGTAAGCGGGCACCGATAGGACCGGAATTTTGTCGCAAAAAAGCAAGCTCAACTGCTAGCTGGCCGCTATTACGCTGCTTTTACCAACAACCAGCACCAGCACTTGGTGCCCCTAGGCAGGCACAATAGCCAAAGCCAACTCGGCCCGCACGGCGGGTAGGTCGAGGTGCAGCGGCTCGGTGCCGACCAGCAGCGAAAGCTGCCCCAGGGCCTGGCCCGCCGCCGTGTCCCAGAGATGAACCGTGTAAGACCCCGGCGCCAGCCCCGGCAACGTGAGCTGCCCCACCTGCGACCTAGGCGCCCGCCGGGTGCCGCGCCGCGTAATGAGCCGGTCCTGCCGCAGCAGCCACACCACCGCCTGCCGGGCATCGCCGCAGGCAAAGGCTGCAAAAGCTGGGTTAGAAACTCGCACTTCCTCATTGAGATTACGCCGCTGAAAGCTGGGCCAGTCGAGCAGCTGCGTGAAGGCTGCTAAGCTCTGTTGCGCCGCCCGCATGCCGTGGGTGAGCACGTGCGGCTGGCGGTAGGGCCAGCGCAGCCCGCCGCCCGCGCCGCCCGAGGCAAAGTGCGCCCACTGCATATGCCGGAAATACGCATCGTCGAACGTCTCGGGCAAGGTGCGGCGCCGGTTGTTGAACGCGTAAATGGGCCCGTGCTCACTGTCGAAAAAGGGCCGCGTGGCGGGCATCTCACCCAACGCCTCGCGCACCAGCCGGCCGGTGGCCAGCGCCGGCCCTAGGGTATCCTTGGGGTTGTCGATGGTGGCCTTGTCGTAGAGGTGCGTGGTAGCAAAGTCGAGCAGCGGGTGCCGAAAAATGACCTCAGCCACAGCCGGGTAGTGCCCCAGCACCGGCCCAAACACGGACACTGTTTCCAGGTGCGTTCGGCCGAAGCAGCGTAGTTCCACCGCCCGTAGGTGCGCGCTGATGTCGCTCACAAACTCGGCCAGCGCGGCCGGGCGCTTGCCGGCGTGCACGGGGTCAATCTCGTTCCACAGGTCCCAGGCAAACAACGCACCACTACCGCCCCAGCGCTCGGTGGCGAAGGTCAGCCGGTCTTTAATAGCCTGCCGCATGCCAGGGTTGCGCAGCCACTGCGTCCGCTGGGTGCAGGGCCCGCCCTGGGTGCGGTTGTAGGGGTGGTGGCGCCAGCGCCGGCTCATCCAAAAGGTGTCGTAGGGCGTGAGCAGCAGCCGCAGGCCGTAGCGCTCGCACAATGCAAATAAGTCGTCCCAAAATCGCACCATGTTGGGCTGAAACCGGCCCACGGGCCGCTCTAGGTAGCGGTGCTCGGTTTGGCAATACTCCAGCATCAGGCGCAGGCACGTCACGCCATGCGCGGCCAGCCAGGCGAGGTGCCCTTCTACCGCCGCCACGTTTTGGCGCCGAAACAAGCCGGCTAGGTCAGGCCAGGTTAGGGCGTCATTTTGCCCGATGGGCGTCCAGGGCTGGCCCGCGTCGGTGAGAAAGTACGGCGCATCGGGCGCGAGCTGAATCCAAGGCAGGGTAGAGGCGCGAGGCTCAGCAGCCGGGAATTGCGGCATGGATAGAAAGAATCGAGTTTCGACCACCTAGGGCCGCCACTAATCGCACAGCGTCGGTAAGTCTGGCTGCTCGGCAAAGTCAAACAAGCGTTCCAACTGCGAGAGCGTTACGCGGTCGGTTGAAAGACTGAGTTGCGGCAGCTCTGCACGTGATACCCAGCGCACGCCCGTTGTTTCGGTAGTGTCTAATTGGAGTGCACCCCCTACTACCTGGCACAGCACGAAGGCTTTGTACACGTACCAGGGCTGCGGTGGATGAGGGTGCTTTTTCTTATCCCACAGCGCCAATAGGCGCACGGCCTCCGTTTCAAGGCCAGTTTCTTCCCGGGCTTCTTTCACCGCCACCTCAAAAGGAGTGGAGCCCACGTCGGCCCAGCCGCCGGGCAGCGACCACCGGCCGCCGTCTATCTTTTCCTGCACCAGCAGCACTTCATTGGTGCCCCGAAACAGCACCGCTCGCACGTCGACCTTGGGCGTCGGGTAGCCATTCTCTACCGCAAATGCCTCCGCAAACGTGGCCACCGGCTGGCCCGATAAGTTACTCATCATCTGCAGGCTGAGCGCGAGCACTTCCTCGTAGCGTTCGGCATCGAACACAGGTGGATTGTAGGCCAGCCCAGCCTGTGCCAGCGCCTGTAGGCGTTGCGCGATGGCCAGCCAATCGGCGGCGCTTGGTGGGTTCGCTCCTGACGTTTGTTCAGCGTCAGAAGGAGGAGAATAAGAAGACATACTAACGAATACTTGCGTCAAGAAAAAGCGAAACTTGCACCTACTTAACGGCTGTCATGCTGACCCAGGAAGCATCTCATCAGGTTAAGCCCTTGCGTAATAAGATGCTTCCTGGGTCAGTATGACAGCCGTGGGGTGCAACAAAGGCGCCCTAGGGTACTTGTGCCACTGCGGCACGGCTTAGAGCTGCTTGGCGAAGTTGACCTTGATTTTGACCTGGAAATCAGAGATTACCTTAAAGATTTCTTTGAGCGTCACGCGCTCTACCTTAGTCAGCTTCTTAGGGTCTAGATAGTTGTCGGGCTGCATTTTGTCCTGCATCATCTGCACCGACTGCTTCTTGAGGCGCATGCCCATGAGATAGTAATACGATTGCAGCAACTCCTGGTAGTCCTTCTCGCTGAACACGCCCAGCTGCCGCAGCGCCGCCAGGCGTTGGCCCGTGTTGGTGGCAAAGACGCGGTGCTGGAGCGAAAACACGCGCACCAAATCCACGATGGGCGACATGATTTTCTTGAGGTTAATCACCTGCTGGTCGCCTACCGCGAAGGTGCGGATGTTGTTGAAAAACGTGAGCGGCGGCTCGTACTGCAAGGCGTTGATGGCCATGTAATGCAGGAATCGGTCGAGGGGCTTTTGCAGCTCTACGTCCAAGAAGTCGCGCAGCTCATCCAAAATGTCGGCCTCGCCGTAGAGGTAGCGCACGTCGAAAAATGCCGCGAAGCGCATCACGTTTTCGGGGTTCGACTCGCGCAGCCACTCTAGGTAGTTGCGTTTCCAGTGCGAGAGCGAGTGCGTCCACTTCGGGTTTTTGGCCATGAAGCCGCCGTCGCAGAAGCTGAAGCCAATCTCGTTGAGGCGGTCCGATACCTCCGTGGCGAAGCGCAGAAAATAGTCGCGCACTTCCTCACGGTGCTCGTTGGCCTTGTCTTCGTAGATGATGGCGTTGTCTTGGTCGGTGAGCAGGGTTTGCTCCTGTCGCCCCTCCGAACCTAGGACGATAAACACGAACTTGGCCGGCGGCGGCCCCATCTCCCGAATCACGTCCTCAATCACCTTGAGCGCGATGGTATCGGCCACGGTCGTGATAACCTGGTTCACGATTTCGGGCTTCACGCCGCGGTCGAGCAGCTGAAATACAATGTCCGGTACTTTCTGCCAGTTGCGCCGCAACTCGCGCAGCGACACGGCCTGCTTCACGCCCTGAATGAACAAGAAAGGCGACTGCGCCTGCTCGGCCAGCAGCTTGTTGCGGCTGATAAACCCTAGGTAGCCGCCATCCTGCTCCACCAGCAGGTAGCGCGTCTTGGTTCGGAACATCAGCAGCAAGGCCTCATACACAAAGGCTTCGCTACTTACGCTGCGCGTGGGCGAATCTATATAAGTGCTGATGGGCAGGCGGGCATCGCCTAGGTCGGCCACCACCTTGTCGCGCAGGGTAATGTCGGTGACGTAGCCCGCCACGTCTTTGCCTGCCTCGTCGAGCACGAAGTAGCAGCTGCTGCGGGCTTTGGCCATGAGACGGGCCACCTCGTAGGTGGGCGTGTTGCCGGGGCACGCTTGCACGGGGCGCAGCTCCACGGTGCCCATGCGGCGCGAGTACAATTCATCGGCCGCAATAAAATTCTGGGGCGCCTGCGGGCCGGGGTGCACTAGCTGGGCGTACTCGTCGTCCAGCATCAGCTTGCCGTAGCGGTTTGTAAAGTACTGGAAGAAAGCCTCGTACCCTAGGCAGAGGCTCCGAAAGTCGTTGCGGTGCAGGAAGTACACCCGCGTGCCCGCCCGCGCCTGCACCGTGCGCAGCGAGCGCTTCTTGTTGAGCAGCACCGACACGCCGCCGTAGCACTCGCCAGGGCCATACACCTCAGGCAAGCGGCGTTGCTGCTGGCTGTCGTAAAAAAACGTGTCGTAAGCGCCCTCAATTATGAGGTCCACACCGCGCAGCTTGGTTTCGCCCTGGCGGTAAATGAGCGTCTCGCGCGGGTGCGTCACTTCTTGCAGCAAGGCGGCCACTTCTTCCAGCACCTCGGGCGGCAGCAGGTGAAACGGCTCAACGGTGCGTAGAAAAGCAAGACGGTCAGTCATTGGTGATAATTGTAGCAAGCGGCAAATAACAACAGATAGCTGTCATTGCGAGCGCAACGAAGTGGAGCGCGGCAATCTTTCCTTGTCGTTGAGGTAGTATTCCTAACGTGAAGGAAAGATTGCCGCGCTCCACTTCGTTGCGCTCGCAATGACAAACGGGTAAGTAATATCAAATCATGCCCAGCCAATATTTCCAAAAGGGCCGCCGGGCGGCCGCAAGAGCTGCGTGGGTGGGCGGCGGCAAGATAGGAGCCTGCGAGGCCAGGGCCTCGGCATCAATGTCACCAGTGCGCTGCAGTTCGAAGTAGCACTGGGCCGTGGCTTCGGCGTCGGCCAGGGCATCGTGCTGGCGCAGCATGGGCCGCCCAAACTGCCGCTGGTACAGGTCGGCCAAGCGCAGGTACTGTTGGCGCATGGGCTGCATAAAGCGCTCGGTGAGGCGCATGGTGCAGAAGGTGGACAGCCCTAGGTCCACCAGCGGGTTGCTCAGCCCCGAGCGGTGAAAGCTGACGCCCATCATGTGAAAATCGAGCACCAGAAAGTGGCCCACTACCAGCGGCTGGTAACGCACTAGGTCATCATGTAGGCGCTGCATGACCTCGCGGCGCGGCTTGCCCTTGTCTTGCAGAAAGGCCAGTGTGAGGCCGTGTATCTGCATCGAGGCCGGCGACAGGTCGTAGTCGCTGGGCCGCACGTAGTGGTTTTCGGTCTTCACTAGCTCCCCATCGGGCCCGTAGAGCAGCCAGGCTATCTGGGCCACATGGGGCCAGGCACCGGGCTCCGCGTAGGGGCGCCGCCAGTCGGCGGGCAGACCCGAGGTTTCGGTATCAACGAAGAGAACGTAGCCGGACACGGGCGCGAAGCAGGGTGGGGAGGCGGTAAAAATACGGCAGCCCTGCCGCAACTCCGTCCTATTTGCTCAACGAAATTTCCAGTGCCCTAGGTTCGCTTATAGCAGCTCGTGGCGCGTGCGGTAGGCGGTGCCTTTAAACATGGCTAGCAGCGTGCCGTGCTGGTTAGTGAGGCGCAGCAGGTATATGCTCATCTTGTCTTTAAGACTTTCCTCGCGGGCTTCTACCAGTAGCACATCGCCGAGTCGGCCGGTCTCGAGGTAGTCCATAGTGGCGGTGAGGCTCACGCTCTGGCGGCCGTGCGTGTTGCACGCCAGCGCAAACGCCGACTCGGCCGCCGAGAAAGCGACCCCGCCGTGCAGGGCGCCGAACCCGTTGAGCATATCGGGCCGGACACGAAAATAAAGGCTACAGTAACCCAGGCGAACGTCTTTGATAGCCAAGCCAAGCCACTGGCTAAAGGGGTCGCGGGCAAGCAGCCTAATCGCAATGGCCTGGGCGTTACCGTCCGGGCCAGCGGTTGGCGCGAGCATAAATGAAACTGGTATAATTGCGGAAGGAGAGCTAGGTAACAGCAAGGTACGGCCCAGCCCCCTTGCTCGGATTACTTCGCGCCTCATAACGCCCGAATTACGTACACTGTAGTTGAGCTAAACGCCCACGCCGGAGGCCTCGGGTGCGTGCGCAGCTATCTCTGCTCTAGGCCCTTAAGCAGCATCGTAATGATGTGGTCTTCCAGTTCCTGGGCCGAGAGGCTGCGTCCGGGCTGAAACCATAATTCGACCCAGCGCACGGCTGACAGAATGGTAAATAGCGCCACCGTGGGGTTGACAGTCTGAAACTCGCCGGCCGCAATGCCAGCCGCAATAAGCGCAGCAAAACCCTTCTCATACTGGCGGCGCGCCGTCGTAAACTCGGTGAGGCGCGCATTGGGCAGGTACTTCCAGTCGTGGTTGGCCACCGATACGGCCGGGCCGTCTTCTACCATCAGCTGGATGTGCAGCCGGATGAGGGCCCGCACCTTCTCCCCAAACGTGAGCGGCAGCTGCTCGACCTCTTGCAGGTGCGCAATGTACACGTCGGAAATGCGGAAGCAGATGCTGTCCAGAATCTCGTCCTTCGACTTGATATGGTTGTACATGCTGGCCGCTTCCATGCCCACCTGCCCCGCAATGTCGCGCATGGAGGTGCCGCCGTAGCCTTTGTCTTTGAAAAGCTTAGCAGCCTCTTCTAGAATAATTTGGCGCTTAGGGGGTTTCGCGATTTTGGTCATAGTGCATACACTAACGCCCTGTCTGGCAGGGAGCCAGGCAGGGCGTTTGACGGTAGTAGTAAGAGCCCATCCGAGAGCGAGGAAAGGGTGGGTGGAGGAGCCGCCAGACGAGAGGGGTGGGATGCAGCCTGGGGTAGGATGGAGGGGTGGCGGCGGGGCCGCCACTCCTGAAAATCAAACGGGCTCTTACTAACGCGGGTGGGAATGAAGAGTGGGTGGGACAAATGTACAGCCTTATTCGAAATCGGCTAACAAATGTTAGTTATTTTTACTAACAAATGTTAGTTAGAGAATTAAGTATTTGATAAACAGTAATAAATTTTTCAAATTAAATTATCCATCAGCCTGGTAGTAAGCTCGGCCCTAGGGTGCCAGTATGTAGCCTAGGGCAGGGAAGGCCGTTCGCGAGCGCCAGTAGGCAGTAGTACAGCGGGAGCGCTTTGGTTGCAATGAAGAGCGCGTAGCAAAGAAAATGGTCCAGACCCGGCAATTGCCAGACCCGGACCACCAGGAACAGAAAAAGGGAGAGTTATTTGTACTGATAGTAGCGCACGTAGTCAACCAGCATGGTCTGGGGGAAGGTGGTGCTGGCGTCGGGATTGCCGTCGAAGTCGCCGCCTACGGCGAGGTTCAAAATCGCGTAGAACGGATTATTGAAGGGATAGGGCGATACGTCGGCGGGCGTGAGCGTGTAATACAGGTTGCCGTCTATATAAAAGCGCATCTGGTTGAGGCTGCGCACGAGGCTAAACACGTGATAGTCGGAGCTGAAATCGCCGCCGCTGGCCGGCAGTGTGTACTGCGTGCCCTTATACTTATGGTCGGCGTTGCTGGTGCCGTAGTGCACCGTGCTGTTGTTGACGGTGGGGGAGCTGCCGCGCAACTCCATAATGTCAATTTCGCCGCAAGCGGGCCAGGGAGTGGTGCTGTCATTCGAGCCCAGCATCCAGATGGCGGGCCAAATGCCTTTGCCTTTAGGTAGCTTGGCCCGCACATCGACGCGGCCAAAATTAAAATCTTGCTTGCCCTTGGTGATGATGCGGCCCGAGCTGTAGCTGCGGCCGTTGTAGTTCTCCTTGATGGCCGTGATGTTGAGGTTGCCGCCCGTCACGGTCACGTTGTCGCGGCGGTTAGTGGTAGCTTGCAGCTCGTTGTTGTACCACACATCTTTCACCTCATACACCCACTTGGCTTGGTCGAGGCTGCCGCCGTCAAACTCGTCGCTCCACTTTAGCTCGGTGTACTGGGCAAAGTCACGCGGGTCGGCGTTGACGGCCGTGCTGGTGCCGCCCCCGGTAGCCGTGTCAACGATGACCGGGCCGGGTGGCTCTTGGGTGCAGCCGCCGTTTGAAAGCAGCAGGGCGATGCCGGCCGATAGGCTGCGGAGAAGGGTAGGCGTGCCTAGGTAAGACATAAGAATAAGCAATGGGGTGGGAAATAAAGTGGCAGGTAGGGCCCCTAGGTAGCCGTGGGCTGGGCTACTTCGCTTTCAGCTGAAAGGTGAAGACGGTGGGGTCGGTTGAGCTACCGGCACGCAGCGTCATGTGCTGGTTGTCGATGGCCAGGATGCGGTACACGCGGCTGGTGGGCGCATCCGTTACGCCGATAAAGCTACCGGTCTTGGCCAGTGTGAGTTGCGCAATGCCTGCGCCAGTGGCTGGCCCAAACGTGAAGGTGGTGCTATTGTCGGTGCGGCCGGGCTGGCACGTGTACACACCCGCCGTGAAGGTTTCGCCTTTCGCGTCGTAGCCAAAAGCATTAGTGCTGCTGAAAGTGTACTCATCGTCGGCCTGGCAAGCGGGCACGCTGCCCGCCGAGCCGCTCACGTTGTAAGCGCCGGGATTAGCCTCGGTGCCGACAATGATGGCGTTGGCTACCGTGTTATCGAGCGTCCAGGTGCGCGACGAGCCGCCGGTGAGGAACTGCTTGGCGCGGTCGAGGGCCGAGAGCTGCGGGATGTAAGTGGTCACGGTTTTGGTACCGTCGGGGTTGGTGCCTTGCAGGCGCAGCTTGGTGCTGCTGGCTTCCACAATGTCGTACGTTTTGTTGGCCACCGAGTCGGGCAGGCCGATGAAGGACTTGGGGCGTTGCAGCACAATCTGCCCTAGGTTGCCATTAGGCTTGTATATGAAGTCGGAATTACCGCTTAGGGCCTTGCCGCAGGCGCCATTGGCATAGGTGCCGGCGCCTGCATCGTAGCTGTAGGTAAAGGCGCTGGTAAACGAAAACTGGTCATCAAGCTGGCAGGCCGAAAGCGTGGCAGACGACGACAGCACTGCCCCGCTGGCCGAAAGCTGCACTATGGCGCCCGGCTGGTCGGAGAGCGTCCAAGAAGTAGCGCCCGTGCCTGCGCAGGCCGTGAGGGCTCCGAACGCCGCATTGCCGCAGGTAGACGGAATGACTACGGGCTGCTGCGGAGAAATGCCCGTGCCGCCCCGGCCCGCGGCCGTCAGCTTCACTTGGTAGGTGCCGGCGGCTTTGTAGGTGTGGGTCACATTCTGGCCCGACGCTAGTGGTGAGCCATCGCCAAAATCCCACTGGTAGAGAAAGGCATCGGTGGTGGTATTGGTGAACGTGGCTACTACCGGGTACTGCGTAGTATTGAGCTGCACCGTGAAGCCGGGCGTGGGCACGGGCCCCTCTAGGCTGGTAACCTCGTCTTTGCGGCAGGCCGCCAGGGCCGCCACACCGGCCAGCACCAGCGCCGCACTGCGTAAATAATGGAACATATAAAATCGGGTGGGAAAAGAAAGTCAGTGAGCAGTTATCAGTAAGCAATTATCAATTCTCTGCTCTATTGGAGCGAGTAACTGATAGTTGTTTGTTGATGACTGACAATTAGCCTAATAGCCAGGGTTTTGAACTAGCGAGGGGTTCGCGTCGCGCTCGGCCTGCGGAATGGGCAGCAGGTCGTTGAAAGGCTTGATGCCCTTAGCCACCAGCGCCGGGTTTTTGAGCAGATTGCCCGTGCGCTTGAGGTCAAACCAGCGGTCGTCTTCAAACGCCAGCTCGTAGCGACGCTCCTTCAGCACGGCGTCGGCGAAGTTGGGCGTGGCCGCTGTTAGGTTGCCTAGGCCGGCGCGATTGCGCACTTTGTTGATGGCATCTAGGCCCTCGGTAGTGTTGCCCACGGCCTCAGCTAGGATGAGGTACACCTCGGCCAAGCGTAGTACTGGGAAATTGAGCGGCGAGTCCCAGACGTTGGTATTCACCTTGCCCACGAACCACTTCTTGCAGTTGTAGCCGTAGGGCGAGCCGGGCAGCGAGGCGGGCTGGGCCGCGCTGGCGCTACCGGCCGGGTAGGGGTCGCCGGGCGACCAGATAGTCACGGCTTTGCGCTTGTCGCCGGCCTCGTAGCCCTGCACAAACTCCAGCTCGGGGATATTAAAGCCGTAGCCGCCCTGCGGCACCAAGCCCTGGCCCCTAGGTCCAAAAAACTCGTTGCCGGCGAACCCTAGGCCGTCGAAGGTATATTCGTTGAGACCGTTTATGTACTGCACCTCAAATAGCGACTCCTTGCCAAACTCATTGGCTACTTTGAAGTTGTCGCCATAGTCGGCCCATAGCGAGTACTTGCCCGAGTTGATGACCTCGCGGGCGCGCTGGGCGGCCAACTGCTTGTCGCCGTGGGTCAGGTACACCTTGGCCAGCAGGCCGGTGGCGGCCCACTTGGTGGCGCGCGCTAGGTCGGTGTTCGCGTAGCTTTCGGGCAAAGACCCAATAGCCGCCTGCAAGTCGGCAATAATCTGGGTGTACACCTGCTCGGCGGGTGTGCGCGGAATGCGCGCCTCGGCCGGGCTGGCCGGGGGCGTGAGTATCAGGGGCACGTCGCCGAAGGCCCGCACGAGGTCGAAGTAGTACTTGGCCCTCATAAACTGCGCCTCGCCCAGGCAGCGCTTTTGCAGGGTGGCATCCATGCTGATGCCGGGTACCTTTTGCAACACGAGGTTGCACGAGCCGATGCCCACGTAGCAGCCATTCCAGAGGCGCGTGGTCATGGGGTTGCTGCTCGGGATGTTGAAGAAGTCGAGCTGAATTTCTTCGGCCCCGTCGCCGCCGCCACCGCCGCCCGTGAAGGAGTTATCCGACATTATTTCGCCGATGCCCCAGAGCGCGTAGTTGTACTGCCCGCCGCGCCCCAGCTGCGCATACACCGCCGTAGTGGCCTGAATGGCATCCGATTGGGTCTGGTAGAAGTTCTCGGTCGTAATCGAATCGGTGGGCTTCACGTCGAGAAACTTCTCGCCGCAGCCGCTGAGCAAGGCCAACCCTAAGAGGGTAGCGGCCGATAGGTTAGTAGAAAGGAAACGCATGGGTGGGAAAACGAAAGAAGGAGTGTTTGTCAAAACAAACGGCTGTCATTGCGAGGAGGAATGACGAAGCAATGACAAAATCTATTTACTAGCTTAAAAACCAATGTTCAAGCCGGCCAGGAACACCCGCGACTGGGGGTAGATGCCCCGGTCGAGGCCCGCCGACCCTAACTCGGGGTCGAAGCCGCTGTATTTGGTCAGCGTGAGCAAGTTTTGAGCGCTCACGTACACGCGCAGCGTCTGGCCGGCAAAGCGGTTAATCAGCGTTTTGGGGAAGTTGTAGCCCAGTGTCAGCAGCTTAACGCGTAGGTAGGAGCCGTCTTCGATGAAGTAGCTGCTCACGCGCAGGTTTAGGTTGGGGTCGCCGGCTACGGCGCGGGGCACGTCGTTGCTGGTGCCGGCGCCGGTCCAGCGGCCGAGCACGCGGGTGCTGCTGTTGCCATTACTGTAGAGGCCGCCCTCGGTGTACACCCGGTTGAGGTTGTATACGTCGTTGCCCTGCGAGCCCTGTATGAACACGTTGAGGTCAAAGCCTTTGTAGCTAACTGTGTTGTTGATGCCGTAGGTGAAGGCTGGAATAGGGCTGCCAATGAAGGTGCGGTCGGCGTCGGTAATCTGGCCGTCGCCGTTCAGGTCTTTGAAGCGGATGTCGCCAGGGGCGGTGCTGGTGCCGGGGTTGCTGCCCGCCGTTTGCACCGGCGCATTGCGCACTTCCTCAGGTGTTTGAAATAGGCCATCGGCTACGTAGCCGTAGAAGGCGCCGAAAGGCTGGCCCTGGTCGTAGCGTACAATGGCCGTGCCCGTGCGGGTCGTAACGCCGTTGAAGGGCTGGGCTACATTGAGGTCGCTGATGCGGTTTTTGAAGGTCGAGAACGTGAGGCCGGTCGTCCAGTTTACACCCCCGTCGCTCACTAGGTTGCGGGTGTTGATAGACAAATCGAGACCGCGGTTGTAGGCCGAAATGGCGTTAGTCGGCACCGACTCATAGGTACCCGACACGTAGTAGGCCGGCACTAGCGCGAGCAGGTTGGGCGAGCGGCGGTTGTACACGTCCACCGTCAGCTCGATGCGGTTCTCAAACAGCCCTAGGTCCACGCCGAGGTTCGCCTGGTAGTTATCCTCCCAGCGCAGTCCGCTATTTTGGGCGCGGGTAGGGCCGGCACCATTCAGCACTACGGGCGGGTTGCCAAACGGGTACGTGATACCCGTATTGATGGTGGCCAGGTAAGCAAAGCGCCCGGCATTCAGGGGGTTGCCCACTTTGCCATAGCCGCCCCGAATCTTCAGGTTGCTAATGGCCGGCACGTCCTTGATAAAGCTTTCCTCTGAAATGCGCCACCCGATAGACGCGCCCGGGAAGAAGCCAAACTTATTGCCGGTGCTGAACTGAGACGAGCCATCGTAGCGGGCCGTGGCCGTGAGTAGGTACTTCCCCGCAAACTCGTAGTTGAGGCGCCCGAAGTAGCTGGCCAGCTTGTCGGTAGTAGGCTCGATGCCCACGCCGCCGTTGGTGATGGGGTAGCTTGGGTTGGCCGACGGGCCAGCATTGATGTTTTGCAGCTGGTTGCTGATGTAGCCCGAGCGGCCCGCCGATAGGTAGGTGTATTGAAACTGCTGCGCCGACTGCCCCGCCAGCACCGTCAGGTGGTGCTTGTCGGCAATAGTGCGGTCGTAGGTCAGCGTATTCTCAATGAGATACGTCGGGTTGTAGTTGCTGGAGGAATAAGCGCCCGCTATCGAGTTTCGGGGCGAATTGGGGCCTAGGGACGGCGTGAAGCCGTTGTTGTTATCAAAAATGAGGTCAGCCCCCACGTTGGTGCGGAAGCGCAGGCCCTTAAGTGGCTCGACCTCGGCGAAGAACGTGCCGATAATGCGGTTGCGCACAAACTTGGAGTGCGTAATCAGTGATTGCAGTACCGGGTTAGGCTCTACGTAGTTATCGTTGGTAGCGGTGGGTTCGTACCAGGTGCCGTTGGGGTTGTAGACCGGCACGGTAGGCGGCGTCTGAAGCACGTTGTTGAGCACTCCAAACTCGTCGTTGCCCGTGTTAAGCTGGCGGTCTTCTTGGTGCGTCACAGCCAAGCTGTTGCCCACTTTCACGTACTTGTTGAGCTGCAAGTCGCCGTTGGCCCGAATGGTGAAGCGCTCAAACTGCGAGCCAATGAGCGTGCCATCTTGCTGGAAGTAGCTGCCCGACAAGGCATAACGCGCCTTCTCGCTGCCCCCGGTGGCCGATAAGGTGTAGTTCTGAATAACAGCCGTGGGCCGGAAGACAGCATCCTGCCAGTTGGTGTTCGTGGTCAGCGCGCTAGGGTCGGCGTACTTCGGGTTGATAGGGTCGCCCTTGGCAATTAAACTCTCGTTGTTGATGACGGCATATTGCTGGGAATTTAGTAAGTCGAGCTTGCGCCACACCTGCTGGAAGCCGCGGTAGCCATCGAACGAAATATTAGCCGTGCCCGCCTTACCACGCTTGGTCGTGATGATGACGACGCCATTGGCCGCCCGCACCCCGTAGATGGCCGTAGCAGAGGCATCCTTGAGCACGTCAATGCTCTCGATGTCATTAGGGTTGATGGAATTGAGCTGGTTCTCCACGCCATTAAAGTTGGCATCGTTGGAGGGCAGCGGGAAGCCATCCACCACGTACAGCGGCGAGTTATTGCCGGCCGACGATACGCCCCGAATGCGCACTGATGTGCCGCCTGCCCCGCCCGGCGCGCCCGAGTTCTGGGTTACCGTGACGCCGGCCACGCGGCCTTGCAGCGCCTGCGTAGGGTCGGCCACCGGCTGGCTGGCAATGTCGCGGCCCGACACCGACGAGATGGCGCCCGTCACGTCGGCGCGCTCCTGGGTGCCGTAGCCCACTACTACGATTTCGTTGAGGCCCTGCGCCGACTCGACGAGCTTAATGCTGAGCGCGCTCGCGTTGGCGGTGGTCACTACCATCGACTGCGACACGAAGCCCACGAAGCTGAAGAGGAGGGTGCTGCCCTCGGGGGCATTCAGGCTAAAGCTGCCATCGGGCCCGGTGGAGGTGCCCGTGCTGGTGCCGCGCACCAAGACGGTGACGCCGGGTAGGCCCGTGCCATCGGCCCCCGTTACGCGGCCCGCTACGGGTATGGTGGCCACGATGTGTACGGGACCAGTAGGAGCAAGGCTAGCGGCCAAAGCGGGTGCTGCCCACGCCACCGGCAGCCCGCACGCTAACAAAACCATCGTGCGCCGAAGCAGCACAGTGCGGTAGATATTTTGATTCATACAGGGTGGGAAAAGATGGCCAAAGCTAGGCCGGCTTGTTTGGCAAATGCAAGCCTCAAAACCCCTTAAAAACCCCCTGGAAGGCCGTTTTTGGCTGGATGTGTGCTGTAGCTGTACGCTTACTGCACACGCCCTAGGTACCTATTTATGCACTGCTAAGACCTAAGAGCGCTTCTGGTTCCCGAAGGCCTCTGGCTAAAAAACAACGCAGATTTTGCGCATTTTCACTAAAAAAGATGATGCAAACGATTGCTGCGGCAGCCTAGGTCAGCTTCCTTTTCAAAACAGCAATGAAGGGCGCTAGCCAGCTGCCTGCGAGGTGAGCGGTTCGGCGGCCTCCTGACTGTCGAGTTCGGGCTCTACTTCCAGCAGCACATGGCTCCAGGGCTCGCCTTCCTCGTAGGTGGCAGCTTGCTGGCGCCGCTGCAGCGCTGCCAACACTTTTTGGGCAAAGGCCCAGCTAGTAGCCGGGCGCAGCTCGAGCACGCGGGCCAGTTCGGCCGGCGCGTAGTGGCCCCGGTGGGCGTGCAGCAGAAACACGGCATAGAGGGCCTTCTCGGGAGCAAACTTGCACTTCTGGAGTAGGGTGCCAGTGGTGGCCGACTCTACGTAGCGGCAGCGGGTGCAGCGGCGGGCGTGGGGCTCGCGGGCGGCACAGCTTTTCTCGTGGCCGCACTTGCGGCAGCGATAGCCGGGCGCCCACTTCAGGTCGGCTAGGTAGCGTAGGCAGGCGTCTTTATCAGGAAACAGCTGGCTAAACTCACCAAAGTCAACTTCTCGGGCCTGAATGCGGGCGGCTTTTTGGTCTTGTAAGTCTAGCCGCAGGTCGCGGTTGAGCTGTTCGATGGCCGCCGACTGCAAGGCCAGCAGGCTATTGCGCTCCAACAATTCGCGGTTTTGGGCGGCAATAGTATCGTTTTGCCGGCGCAACTCGTCGGTGCGCTGGGCCACTAGGGCTTCGAGTTCGGTATTGAGCTGGTCTTTTAGGGCTTGGTTTTCGCGCAGCTGTACCACAAGCTGGTCTTGGGCGTGGTGCTTTTTGCGAAGCTGCTTGAGCAGGCTGCGCTGCGTGCGCAGGGTAGTGTCCATGATGCCCTTGATTTTATCGGCCAGCGCGTAGCTGAGGATAACTACTTCTAACACAAATGCTACGTTGAGGCTGTAGACTGTGTAGGCATTGTTATAGAAGTCAATGCCCAGCTTGCGGCTGATGAGGAAGGCTAGGCTGCCCGCCACTAGCGCCTGGGCCAGCAGCAGGTAGCGCGCTGGCCGCAGCCCCCGTCGGTAAGCATACCAAGCAGCGTAGTAGAGCAGGCCATACGGCAGCAAATACAGCCAAAAGCTAAAGCCCGAATGCACCACCCAGGCATCGAGCACCAGCAGCAGCACGCTCAGCGCCACCACCCAGCGCACTGCGCGGTCTTGTGCCGGCCGCCGGGCCCCTAGGTCGAGAAAAGTGCGTGCATACTGCCCAAAGGTGAGCAGCAGCAGTACCGGCGCCGCCGCTCCGATAAAGTGGTTGAACAGCGGGCTACTCGGCCACAAGTACTGAAAGCCCAAGCCATCTTCTGACAAGAACAGCAGCGCCCCGCTCAGCACGTAGAGCACGTAGTAGAGGTAAGAATCTTCCTTGAGAAAGAAATATAGGAAGAGGTTGTACAGCAGCATGATGAGCAGGATGCCGTAGAACCCGCCCAGCAGCCAGTACTGCAGACTCAGCTCCGGAATGAGGCGGGGGCCGCTGTGCAGCATGGCCCGGAAACTGGTGCGCGTGTCAGAATGCAGCCGCAGGTAGTAAGTAGCCGCTTGCCCGGGCCGCTGCGGCAGGTCAAACAAGAAGTTCTTGTAAGAAATCGGGCGATTAGCAAAGGGGTGGCTGGCGCCGGTCACGAGACTGTCATAGCCCGCCCGGCCAGGACCTAGGGGCCGAAAGAGCGTGGCTTCGCCGATGTGCGGGTCATACAGCTCGAGGTACCAGTCGTGCACGAGGGTAGGGCGGGGCAGCACTGTGAGGCGCAACCAATACGTGCTGTTGGTGTGCTGAATGTTGGGCGGGGCAGTGCCGGTGAGCGTAGCGAAGCGCCCTGCCCAGGCCGGGCTGCTGACGACGCGCAGCGGCAGGTGCCCGCTGGTATCTTCCAGCACGCTGTAGAAGCGGTCCTCCAAAAAAAGGTTCGGCTGGGCGGGCGAGACAAAAAGAGTGTCTTCGGGGGCAGCCGCCGCGCAGTGGGCTAGCAGCCCCAGTAGCAGTACCAGCCACGGGCGTACCATTCGGCGCGCCCCGCCCCGCAGCCGCAACCACTGGGTAAGCGTAGAGCTAGGAAACACAGGAAAAGGAAAGTGGGTGGGAGAGAGTAACTGCTAAGTTAAAGCCGACCACTACACCAAGCCGCGCCAGCCCTCAAAAGCCGGTGGCAGTCGGCACAATTGGCCTGGTAGTCGGGAGTATGCGCCGGTGGGTAGGCCTCGCCAGTACTTTTGAAGCAGTATCTGCTGTAGACTATGCCTGCTTTCATTTTTCGGCGCTATCTCACGCCCATCATCCACGTGCTAGCGTGGGGGTTGCTGGCACTGACGCTCCTCGTTTTTCAGCCTATGTCGGCCCGCATGGCCCTGCCCGTGCAGTTTTGGGTAAGGCAGGGGCTGCTGTTGCTGCTGTGGGTAGGTGTGTTTTACCTAACGGCCTACGTGAGCGTGCCGCGCCTGCTGCTAAAGGGGCGTACTGGCTGGTTTGTGGTAGTGCTGGTGCTTATGGCTGCTACTATTCAACTGCTGAGCCGGGGCCTTGAAAATGCGCTGCACCTGCCCGAACTTATGCGCCAGGCCTTTCACGCGGCCGATGCCAGCCAGGGCCTGCCACGTCGCCCACCGGGGCCACCCCGCTGGCGCGGCCCTCGGTTCGATTTGGTAACCATGCTCATTACCCTGCTGGTGCTGGGTATTGCCACGGCCATTACGGTGGTGCAACACTGGCAGCACGAAGCCCAGCTGCGCGAGCGCCTCGACCAGCAGCGCACCGAGGCGGAGCTGTCGCTACTTAAGGCCCAAATTAACCCGCACTTCTTCTTCAACACGCTCAACAATATCTATTCGCTCACGCTCATCGACGGCGAGCGCGCCCGGGCGGCTCTACACCGCCTCTCACGCATGATGCGCTACGTGCTCTATGACACGGCTGCCGGTCAGGCCCAACTGAGCCAGGAGGTGGCTTTTGTGCAAGACTACATCACGCTCATGCAGTTGCGCCTCACCGACCGCGTGCAGGTGGTGTTCGAGTACCCTGAGCCGGTGCGCGAAGTGCTCATTGCACCCATGATTTTGCTGCCTTTTGTGGAAAATGCCTTTAAGCACGGCGTGGCGGCCACCCAGGCCAGCCGCATCATTATCAGTCTGAAGCAGCCCACTCCCGACCGCCTCGAAATAGAAGTGCGCAATACGCTGGTGCCCAAAACCGGTGCCGACCTAGCCGGCTCAAATGGCATTGGCCTCGTAAACACCCGCCGCCGCCTCGACCTGCTTTATCCCGGCCGCTACGCCCTGCACGTCACCGAGCGCACGCCCGACAACGAGTTTGACGTGCAACTGGCCCTGCAGGTGGGTGCGTAGAAAAAGGGGATATTTGGTCATGCAGTGCGCACCTAAGCATCTCGCGTGCTGACGTATGGGAACGATTGATTACTGCGCCACGTGAGATGCTCCGCTGCGCGCTGCATGACTGAATATAGAAGTGGATTTTAATGCGTAATAATTAAGCTGCAATAAGTTATGACCGTTTCCTGCATCGCCGTCGATGATGAACCCCTGGCGCTAGCCCTACTCTGCACCTTTATCGAGCAAACACCCTTTCTAAAGCTGGTGGGCCGCTACGGCAGTGGCGTAGAAGCTCTGAAAGGACTGCACGAGCTAACGGAAAAGGTTGATGTAGCCTTTCTCGACATTCAGATGCAGGAGCTGACTGGCTTGGAGCTGGCGCGCGTGCTGGGCCAGCAGGCCACGGCGCCGCGCATCGTTTTCACCACTGCTTTCCCGCAGTATGCGCTCGAGGGCTACAAGGTCGATGCCCTAGACTACCTGGTCAAGCCCTTTAACTACGAGGAGTTTTTGCGCGCCGCCAATAAGGCCAAGGCTTACGCCGAGCTAGCCCAGGGCCAGGCCGAAGGCAATGCTCCCGCTCCAACGCCCGAGGAAGATTATATTTTCCTGAAAGTAGAGTACCAGCTTATTCGGGTGGCGCTCAATGATATACTGTACGTAGAAGGCCTAAAGGACTACGTGAAGGTGCACCTCAAGAGCACGCCCCGCGCCCTGCTCTCGCTAATGAGCCTGCGGGCAATGGAGGAAAAGCTGCCTGCGCGTAGGTTTTTGCGCATTCACCGCTCCTTTATTGTGGCGCTCGACAAGATAGAATCGGTGCGCCGCCTCACGGTGCAAATTGGCACCGAGACCATTCCCGTGGGCGAGCAGTATAAGGAAGCCTTCGCCCAGTTCCTGAGCCGCTGGACCTAGAGGGGAGGGGCCAGGGAGCCGGGGGTGGGGTAACACGAATGACAAGCAAAAAGCCTGCTAGCAATGTTGCTAGCGGGCTTTTTAGTGGATGACAACCTAGGGCTCTGCCTAGTTGGCTGGTGCATCGCCGCTGGGGCGCGGGCCGCGCTGTGGGCGCATGCTTTGGTACTTGGTGAACTGCTCGGGGGTGAGGATTTCCTTGAGTTTAGCCTCCATTTCGGTGCGGCGGGTTTGCATGGCCTGGCGGTCGGCGTCGGTGGGTGGGCCCGATTGGTTGCCGCGCATGCCTCCTTTGGCGCGCTGCTCCTGCATCAGGGCTTCGACTTTGGTTTTTTGGTCAGCCGTAAGGTTGAGGTCCTTGAACATGTCGCCGCGGCCCTGGCGGGCTTGGGCGGGCGCGTCTTGGGTGGGGGCTACTAAAGGGGTAGCGCGGGCCACAAGGCCAGTAGTGGCAAGGGCAGTGACTGCTAGGGCCAGCCGCAAAGAGTGCATGCGCATAGTGCTGAAAAGTAAGGTGATACTTGCACCGCTCACTAAGAAGCAGTGTCGCGATGCTGCCAAAGCTAGCGGCCTAGGGTGGGGGCAGCGTGGCCGACTCGGCGGCACTTGCTATTCTGCCGACTAACTCCACTATTTCATCGCCCCGCGCTGGCAGATATGCGCCTGCTAACTGCTTCTGCCGATAACCTGAAGCAAAACCCCAACTCGCTGTAGCGCGTCTTTAGGCAGCGCGGGCCCGTGGTGGGCATGCCGCTTTTTCCGATACGCTGTTTTTATGCCTACTCCTTCTTCACCCCGCCTGGCTGGGCAGTTTGCCCTCGTTACGGGTGCCAGCTCCGGCATTGGGGCCGCCGTAGCCGTGGCCCTAGGTGCGCATGGCGCCGCCGTGGTAGTCAACTACATTCACGACGAAGACGGCGCTAATGCCGTGGTCAAAGAAATTACCGATGCCGGCGGCACCGCCTTTGCCGTGCAGGCCGACGTCAGCGACGAAGCCGATTTGCAGGATATGTTTCGGCAGGCCATTGAACGCTTTGGCACCCTGCACATTGTGGTGGCCAACTCGGGTATTCAGGTTGATGCGCCCTTCCTGGAAATGACCCTGGAGCAGTGGCAAAAAGTCATTAATGTGAACCTGACCGGCCAGTTCTTAACGCTGCGTGAAGCCGCCCGCGAGTTTGTGCGCCGCGGCCCGCAGCCCGAGGTAAGCAAGGCCACCGGCAAAATCATTTGCATGAGCAGCGTGCACGAAGTCATTCCGTGGGCCGGCCACGTCAACTACGCGGCTACCAAGGGCGGCATTTTGCAACTTATGAAGAGCACCGCCCAGGAGCTGGCGCCGCACAAAATCCGCATCAATAGCATCGGGCCGGGCGCCATCAAAACGCCCATCAACCACGAGGCTTGGAGCACGCCCGAGGCCGAAGCCAAGCTGCTGGAACTCATTCCCTACAAGCGGGTGGGCGTGCCCGAAGACATTGGCAACCTAGCCGCTTGGCTGGTGTCGGACGAGGCCGACTACATCACCGGCCAAACCATCTTTATGGATGGCGGCATGACGCTGTACCCCGGCTTTGAGGCGGGCGGATAAGTCAAGAGTTGTTATGATTTGTTTGTCATAGCGAGGAGGCATGACGAAGTAATCACATCAGGACGAGCCTGCCTAGGTTCCGTTTCAGTGAGATTATTTCGTCGTGCCTCCCCGCAATGACAAGCGTTTTCTATAGCTGCTAAGCGCTTCTTAACCCTAACTATTTTCGACCTTGACTCCTGAACACCAACGCCTGGCCGAAGCTGACGCTAACAAGAAGCCGTGGCGGCGCTTTGGGCCTTACCTCGCCGAGCGGCAGTGGGGCACCGTGCGCGAAGACTACTCGGCTGGCGGCGACGCCTGGAACTACACCACCTTCGACCAAGCCCGCAGCCGCGCCTACCGCTGGGGGGAGGAGGGCCTAGGGGGCTTTTGCGACGACCGGCAGCTGCTGTGCCTGGGCCTAGCCCTGTGGAATGGGCAAGATGCCATCTTGAAAGAGCAACTGTTTGGGGTGAGCGGCGCGCAGGGCAACCACGGCGAAGACGTAAAGGAGGTGTACTACTACCTCGATGCCACGCCCACGCACTCGTACCAAAAAATGCTCTACAAGTACCCGCAAGGGGCTTTCCCGTACGAGCAGCTGCTGCAAGAGAACGCCAAGCGCACGCGCCACGACCCAGAATACGAGCTGCTCGACACGGGCATTTTTGCCGATAGCCGCTACTTCGACGTATTTATTGAATACGCCAAGGCCGATGTTGAAGACTTGCTGATTCAGGTAACCGTGGTGAACCGCGGACCCGACGAGGCAACGCTGCACCTACTGCCGCAACTGTGGTTTCGTAATACCTGGGGCTGGGGCTACGAAGACGAAAAGCCGAACCTAGGGGCCACGCCCGAAGGTGCGGTGCGCGTGCTACACCAAGAATTAGCCGAACTAGCCTGGTACGCTGACGAGCAGCCCGAACTGTTGTTTTGCGACAATGAGAGCAACGACGAGCGGCTGTACGGCCGGCCATCGCCGGGCGAGTTTTTCAAGGACGGTGTTTATAATTATATAGTCAACGGCGAGCAGCAAGCCGTGAACCCGGCGCGCACGGGCACCAAGGTGGCCGCGCACTACCCGCTGGTGCTGGCGGCCGGGGCTACGCGGCAAGTGCGCCTGCGCCTAGGTCCACCGGGCCAGGCCGAGCCCTTCGCTGCCTTCGATGCTGTGTTGGCACAGCGGCAACAGGAGGCCGAGCAGTTTTACGCCGAGATTCAGCACAAAATAGCTGACCAGGACGCCCGCAACGTACAGCGCCAGGCCCTGGCTGGCATGCTCTGGAGCAAGCAGTTTTATAACTACAACGTGCCGCGCTGGCTGGTAGGCGACCCTGGCCAGCCCGCCCCGCCACCCCAGCGCCTAGAGGGCCGCAACGCCGACTGGATGAGCTTCGACGCCAACGACATCATCTCGATGCCCGACACCTGGGAGTACCCTTGGTTTGCGGCCTGGGATTTGGCTTTTCATGCCATTCCGCTGGCGCAGGTTGATGCCGAGTTTGCCAAAAGCCAGCTGCGGCTGCTCACCCGCGACTGGTACATGCACCCCAATGGGCAGCTGCCGGCCTACGAGTGGCGCTTCGACGATGTGAACCCGCCGGTGCACGCCTGGGCCACGTTTCGGGTGTATAAGATGGAACAAAAGCACCACCCCGATGGCGGCGACGCGGCCTTTTTGCAGGTTATGTTCCACCGCCTACTGCTCAATTTTACGTGGTGGGTCAACCGCAAAGACCGCGACGGGCGCAACATCTTCGAGGGCGGCTTCTTAGGGCTCGACAACATTGGGGTGTTTGACCGCTCGGCGCCGCTGCCCGTGGGGGGCTACCTCGAGCAGGCCGATGGCACGGCCTGGGTGGCCATGTTTGCCTTGAACATGATGCGCATTGCGCTGGAGCTGAGCAAGACCAACCCCGTGTACCAGGATATGGCGAGCAAGTTCTTCGAGCACTTCCTCTACATTGCCGAGGCCATGACCAACGTGGGCGAGACCAAACTCGACTTGTGGGACAGCGCAGATGAGTTTTACTACGACGCCCTGAACACGCCTGAAGGCGGCCACGAACTGCTGAAAGTGCGCACCATCGTGGGCTTGATTCCGATGTTTGCGGTAGAGGTGCTTGATGAAGAGGTGCTCAAGGCCGCGCCCGAGTTTGTGGCCCGCATGCAATGGCTGCTCGCCAACCGCCCTAGGTTGGCCTCGTTAGTCTCGCACTGGCAAGAGCCTGGCCAGGCCGCTACCCGGCTGCTGAGTTTGCTGCGCGGCCATCGCCTCAAGTGCCTGCTGTACCGCATGCTAGACACGGCCGAGTTCTTGTCGGACTACGGCGTGCGCAGCCTCTCGCGGGTGTACCTAGACAAGCCCTACGTGTTTCGCGATACCGACATCACGGTGGGCTACCAGCCAGCCGAGTCGCAAAACGACCTGTTTGGGGGCAACAGCAACTGGCGCGGCCCCATCTGGCTGCCCATCAATTTCTTGATTGTCGAGTCGCTGCAGCGCTTTCACCACTACTACGGCGACGATTTTAAGGTAGAATACCCCACGCACTCGGGCCAGTATGTGACGCTGCTCGACGTGGCCGACGCCCTCACGGCGCGCCTCACCAAGCTGTTTTTGCGCGACCCCGACACCGGCCGCCGCGCCTGCTTCGGCGACAGTGATATGCTGCAGCACGACCCCAATTTCAAAGACAACCTTTTCTTCCACGAGTACTTCAATGGCGACAATGGCTACGGCCTCGGCGCCAGCCACCAAACCGGTTGGACTGGACTGATTGCCAAGCTTCTGCAACCTAGGAGCCATCGGTAGTCTGTTCTGTCATGCAGCGCGCAGCGAAGTATCTCGCGTGGTGCAATAATCAATGACGATTGCACTACGCGAGATACTTTGTTGTGCCTGTGATGACAATTAACCATTAATAACTGACAATTAACAATTAAAAGCATGCCCATTCCTGCTCCCTGGCTCGATGCCACTACTCCCATCCGCGACAACATGGTGCACTGGCCCGACAACCTCGGCGTGACCGTGGGACGCACCCTTAGCCAAGACCGGGGCGACGCGGCCAACGTAACCGAGCTGCACCTGAGCGGCCACACCGGCACCCACGTCGATGCCCCCCTGCACTTTAGCAGCGACGGCGGCGACATCACTACCCTCGACCTAGGGCGCCTGATGGGCCCCGCCACGGTAGTCGCCATCCAAGACTCCAAGAGCATCAGCCTGGCTGAGGTGCAGCAGCTCAGCATCAAGCCCGGCGCGCGGCTGCTCTTCAAAACCCGCATCTCGGACGGCGAATGGAGCACCGCCCCCTTCCAGCCCGATTTTGTGGCCCTCGATGGCGATGCCGCCGCCTACCTGCGCGATGCCGGCGTGGTGTGCGTGGGGGTAGATTACCTTTCGGTAGGCAAGGCCGACGCCCACCATGCCCTGCTCGATGCAGGCATCTGCGTAATTGAGGGCCTAGCCCTACAGCACATCGCGCCTGGCGAGTATGAGTTGCTGTGCTTACCGCTGCTCATTGTGGGGGCCGATGGGGCTCCGGCTCGGGTGCTGCTGCGGCCACTGTAAGTAGTGGCCCTAGTGCCAGTTGCTAGGGTGGTAGGATAGCCCTTTTTTAAGCCCTGCCGTAAGCGCCTAAGGAACCAGCGGCCCGAACAAACTGGCCGTTGGTTCCTTGTTCTGTTTACATGAAGCAAGCAAACATCATCGTCATGGGTGTGTCGGGCAGCGGCAAAACCACCATCGGCGAACTCCTAGCCAAACAGCTCGGCCGGCCGTTTTACGACGGCGACGACTTCCACTCGGCCGCCAACGTGGCCAAGATGGCCGCGGGCCACCCACTCACCGATGCCGACCGGCACGACTGGCTGGCCTCGCTGGCCAAGTACCTAGGCGAGTGGGAGGCCGCGGGCGGCGCCGTGCTGGCGTGCTCGGCCCTGAAAGAAACCTACCGCCAAACCCTGCAAGCCGGCGAGCAGCTGCCCCTGACGTGGGTGTTCCTAGAAGGTAGCCGCGAGCTGCTGGAAGCGCGCCTCGAAGGCCGCACCAACCATTACATGAAAGCCTCGATGCTCGACTCGCAGCTCGACACGCTTGAAAAGCCAACCTACGGTATTCGCATTGAGCTGACTAATAGCGAAACGCCCGAGCAAGTGGTAGCACGCATTGTAGCGCAGCTGCCAGCTGGTACCACCTAGGTGCCCCGCGCCAGTGGGTGGCAGGCTCAGCGTGGCCTTCATGCGCGGCCATCTGCCACGGGCAGCACCTAGGCGCCCGCGCCTAATCTCCAGTCTTGGCTATCGACACCTGCAATTCGTTTGTGCAGGCGTCGGCGTGCGCATTATTGGGCTCAATGTGGGGGTGGTGCCGCGGGGCAAGTACTACCGCCTCAACCTGTTTGTGGGCGCCATTTGGCACGATTGGCAGGCGCACCGGCAGCGGGTGCGGGGCCGGCGCGCGGCCGCTGTAGCCTCGCCGGCCACGCCTGCCCAAATGGTGAATCCTTAGGACCTAGGGCTAAAAAGCGGCACCGTATTGGCTAGGACCGGTTTTTGGGTGGACCTTTGCGCTCGTTACCTAGGCTATGTGTATGCAAAAGAATGGTTGGTTATTGGCGTTGTTTCTAGTGCTAAGCGGGGTGGCCCGCGCCCAGGCGCCGCTGCTGCGTAGCCTCTCCCTCACCCTCGACACCACGCAGTATCGCCTAGGTGAGCAAATGATACCGGTGGCTGGTGAAGAGCGACTGTACTTCTATTACCACCAAGACGACCAGGCCGCCGAGCTGCGCCTGACGCCCACTCAGCCCGGCCGCCCGCCCCGCCTGCTGCCCTCGGCCGACTACGTGCTGCAAGACACCTTGGTAGCCAATGCCAACGGCGAATACCGCGGCACACTGCGCTTCCACAACCTCACGGGCCTGCCCTTTGTGCGGCTCACGTTTGTGCAGGCCGGGGCGCCGGTCGCCGACTCGGCGGGCCGGCCTGCGCTGCGGGCCACCATGCGCCAGCAGCTGGTGAGCCTGCTCCCGCTCACGCGCACCACGCTCGATGCCCGGGTGCTGGATAATGAGCTGTTTATAGGGGATGAGCGCGTTATTGAAGTCACTACCAATAACATCGCCAACATCCGGGTTAGCAATGAGTGGACCAAGGGGCAGGATATTGATTACCGCCTGTCGCGCGAGCAGGGCGGCCTGCGCCTGCACGTGGTGCCCAATGCCCTAGGGGTGCGCACGCTCACGCTCAAGACCTTGGTCGAGCGCCCGTACCTCGACCCTACGGGTCACCTCAGCTACCAGCTGCCACCGCTGCGCTTCGACTTTGCGGTGAAGGCCAGCCGCCTGCGTTTCCTCACCGCCGAGCGCAAAGACGTGAACTACGACGAAGAGGGCCGCACCCGGGGCGTCGAGTTTGTGCTGGATGATGGCCACTCATTTGACCTGCACCGCACCTACCGCCTGGAGGCGCAGCAGGAAGCCGGCGGCGCCCTCATTGCCGAGCTCTATACCCGCAGCTACCTTTCTAATGACCGGGTGCTTTGCCAGCTGCGCGTCTATAATACCCACCGCCAGGCCGATGGCTACCTCTACATCAAGGATGGCGACCTGGCCAAGTTTATTACCAACTTCGATATTACGCCTAGGCCGCGCATTGCCAATGTGAGCGTACTGCACCGGGGCGGCGACTGGAGCTCGAACACCACCATCAACCCCGGCGAAACCGTGGACGTGCGCCTCGAAGGCGAGTCGCTGCTGAAGGGCCGCTACCATTTCGATGGGGCAAACGTCATTCCCTCCGACTCTTCGACGCGCTCCGAAAAGGCGCTCATCTACCGCGTGCAAGTGCCACTCAGCAGCGTGCGCCGCCGCATCACCATCTTCGATGGCAGCAACGCCACTGACTTTGGGCTGAGCGTGAAGGAAGCCCAGCGGCCCCACCCGCTCAACTTTGTGCAGGTAAACTACGGCGACGGGCCGCACCCCGTCACGCAGCTCAACGGGCCGGTGCTCTACGACAAAACCATCCCCGATTTGGTGTTTAGCTTCAACACCAACGCCATCGACGAGGCGGGAAACCTCTACGGCCGCCAGTACCTGAGCATGGACATCCGGACGGTAGACGACAAGGGCAACCTCATCGACCAGCGCACCGTGGACCAGCTCGTGATTTGCCCCGGCGAGGCCTCACCCCGCTACGCCTACTACCAAGGCGCCGAGTGCCAGGTGGGCAATTTCAGCCTCAACAGCATCCTAGGGCGCAAAACCTACGACCTCGATGCCTGGTACCGCATTATTGTCACCGTCCGCAACGATGCCCGGCAGTACAGCACCAAGGGCTACTCGCAGCAAATCGAATTGGTATTGCGCCGCCACGTCAACTTCGACATCAGCGTCAGCTTCCCGGCCGGCTTGCTCACCAAGTACAAAGGCGAATCGACTTACAACAGCTTTGGGGGCATCAGTCTGGCTACGCTGGCGCAGCTTAGCTTCTACGCTCCCGACCGCATCAACCGCCTGCGGCCCTACCGCATCGGGGCCGGCTTTGTGGCGCTGAATGCCTTTAACTTATCTAACAATGCCAACGTGGAGCGCGACCTGGGCTTGGTTGTGATTGGCTCGGTGGTGCCCGTGCGCACCGGGGCGCGGCTCACGTTTCCGCTCTACCTAGGGGGAGGTTACCTGCTTACTAGAGGCACCCCCTTTCTATTATTTGGGCCAGGCATCGGCGTCACGCTATAGCGCGAGGTAGTAGTCTAGCGAATAACATAAAACAGAAAGGCCCTGGCGTCGCTAAGTGCGCCAGGGCCTTTCTGTTTTGGGTGCGGAGCGGGTACGCAGCCCGCTGAGTTTATTACTGCTTTGCGTTTTTGCCGGTCGTCACTGACGGGGCCACCAGCACTTTGCCCTTGGGGTCGCGCGTGGTGTTGTGTCCCTGGCCACCCGAGCTGACGACCTGTTTGGAAGCAGCCTTGCCTGCGCCCGCGCCTTTGCTGCTGCCGGTGCGCGTGCCGCTAGAGCCGGGGGCTACCTTGTAGTTGGGCTTGGCAGTGGTGGGGTTGTTGTTGCCGGCGCTGCTGCTCGTGTTCGAGCTATTGCCGCTGCTGACGTTTTGGTTGCCATTGGCGCCAGTGCTGTTGCCGCCATTATGAGCGCCGCCAGTGCGGCCTTCTTGCGCTGCTGCCGTGCCGACGGTAGCGGCTACGAGAGCGAGGAAAACAAATGTCTTTTTCATAACTGCATGAGGGAAGTAAGTTGGTAGCAATACGGCTGGCCTCATGCGGGCGTTCTGGCTTTTGGCTAAAAAATTTGGGGTTTAGCTATCCGGAAACTCACGCCCCGAGTAGTTGAATGTCAGACTGGCTAAGCCATAGCAAGTAGCCGAAAGCATTGTCTAGCTAATTATCTAGAGCGGCCCAGCGCACTAACTCCAGCCTGAAAGCATCGTCTGCTAGCTATCGCTGTCGCGCTGGTAAGCCCATGCGCGTTGCGGCAGCCTAGGCCTTGACCTAGGGCATAGTTAGAAAGCTAACCCTGTTGTGCTGCGCGAGGCAGCTCGCCTAGGTGGTACCCTAGGCGAGCGATTAAAAAAATAGGAGGTGCCGTGGGCAAAAATGCAAGGCGTGGCATCCACTCTATAACAGCGCCGAGCGTCGGCGTGCCTTCAATTCCTTTCTACTTTGTATTGGATATGCGTCTCACTACTGGGTTACTCGTTTGGGCAGCATTGCTGCCAGTGCCAATATTGGCGCAAAAGCCACTGCCATTGCCCGTAGACAGCGTTTCTACAGAGCCCGACCAGGAGCTCGATGACTTTAGTAGCCGTTTTAAAGGTATTCACCGCATTACGGCGAAGATGCGCGGAGTGCGGGGAGTAGGCAAAACGGCATACCTAGTCAGCTCTGATGGGCAGCAGTTGTCGGCATTTCGGGCAAATCATTTGTTGTGGACGACCAATGTGGTAGCGCCCTTCAAAACAAGAACTCCAGCCGCTCGCATTTCTTCGCTGGTCTTATCATCAAATATTCTGTTTGTAAGCCTAGCGAAACGCGGGATGGCCGAGGTTGACCGAAATACCGGTAAGATTGTAAGCAAGTATTTTGACCGTGACCCTAACCACATAGTAGCAGAGCCGCACTAAAAGTTGGCCTTATTGCCAGCGCCAGCCCACCTGCGCCCCGCCGTAGTAGTTGCGGCCAGGTGCGGGCTGGAAGTAGCGCCCGCCAAAGGCATTGAGGTCGTTGCCGAGACTGTAGCGGCGGTCGCCCGCGTTTTCTACGCCGGCGTAGAGGTCCACAGCCAGGCGGCCCAGCAGCGTGCGGCGCCACCCGGCGCGGCCCCCAAATACCCAGTAGCCCGCCGCGTAATCGGTGTTAGCATCGTTGAGCGGAATCATGGCCTGGTGGCTAAGCGTGGGGCTGGCGTAGAACCCTAGGTGCTCACTAAAGTCGAGGCCCGCGCTGAGCGTGTGCGGTGCGGTGCCCGTGAGGCGGTTGCCGCTAAAGCTCTGGCCGGTGGCCGATTCGTAAGTGCCAAAGCGGAAATGGTTGTAGGCGTAGCTGCCCCACAGGCGCAGCCCGGCCGGCGGGCTCAAGGCCTCGGCCGAAGTGGCGGGCCGCCACAGCCAGCCGCTGGCGGCCACTTCGGCGCCACGCTGGCGGGTGTTGCCCGAGTTGGCGTAGAGCTGGAAGCCCTGCGCATCGGTGCGCGACACGATGGTATTGCGCAGCGCAAAATCAAACAGCGCCACGTCGAAAATCAGGCGGCCGCCCAGCAGCGTGCCGCGGCTGCCCACCTCGTAGCTGGTGCCGCGCTCGGCCTGCAAGTCGCGGTTGATGCTGCCATCGGAGGGCCGGAGCTCGGCCTCGGTGGGCGGCGAGTAGCCAGTGCTCACGCTGGCATAGGCCGAGATGTTAGGCGTCAGTTCTTTCAGTAAAGCCAGCCGCGGCGATACTTCGGGCCGGAAAGTCTGCGCTACTACGTAGCCATTGGGGTTGGTAGCCGCGCTGCTCACGCGGGCAATTTGGTAGCGCAGGCGGTTGTAGCTGGCGCCCGCCGTAAGCAGGAAGCCCGCCGGCAGCTCGTAGTCGGCCTGGGCAAAGACGAAGCCCGTGCGGGTCGTAATCTCGTCGTCGTAGCGCAGCGTGGTAGGGTTGCCCAGCACGTTGAGGTAGCTACGCGAGTCGGTGAAAGAGGCCTGAAACTCGCCGCCGCCCTGCACCCGCAGCACGCGCCCGGCCAGTGCGCCCTTGTAGTTAAGCGTAGCCCGGCCGCCCCCACCTAGGGCCGCGTCGCGCTGCCAATCAACCAGATAGGGAGTGGCCACGCGGGTGCTGCGGCCGTACACGGTGGCCGTGGTGCTCCAACGCTCCGAAAAGCGGTACTCGTGGGTGAGACCTAGGAGGCCGGTTTGCGAGGAGTAACTGCCCTGCTGGGCCACCGTGCCAGGCGCCGCCGCCGTGCCCGGCCGGGCCTGGCGCGGGTTGGCCTCGAACTGCGCCCGCGTGAGGCCGCCCGGCAGCTGGTAGTAGAGGTCGGTATAAAGCGCGTGTACCGAGAGCGTCTGCTTATCGCTGGGACTAATTTGCCCATCCACCGCAAACACGTCGCGGCGCAGGGCGCTCTGCTGGCGGTAGCCGCTTAGCTGCTGGTGCGCATACTGCGCCCGCCAGTAGTCGGTGCCCTTGCCGCTGGCCTCGGCCGAAGCCGTGAAGCGCCGCAGGCCATACGAGCCCACCGAGTAGCCCACCTGCGCCTGAGGTTGGCCGGCGGCGGGGCGGCGGTTTTCGAGGCGCACCACGCCGCCCGTGCCGGCGCCGTACACGCTGCCCGCCGGCCCCTTCAGCACCTCGATGCGGCCTAGCTGCGCGGGGTCTAGAATATTGAGCGGCGTGGTGCCGTTGGCCTCCGTAAAGGGGATGTCGAAGTAGTACAGCTTCACATTGCGCACCCCAAACGGCGAGCGCAACGTGCTGCCGCGCACGCTGATGCGGTAGCTGGCCGTGGCCCGCTCCTCGAGCCGCACGCCGGGCAGCGTGTTCACGGCCGAGGCCAGCGAGTTTTCATTAAACCGCTGAATAATAGTCTGGTCAACGACGCCGACGCCGGCGGCCGTGCGCCGCAGGGGCAGCCGCTGCCCATAGCCCACCACGGTGGCTGAGGGCAGGGCGCGGGCATTGGTGGTGTCGGAAGGGGTGGTTTGCGCGGCCGCGCGCCAAGCGGGTAGGCCAAGCAGAACCAGTAAAAAGTAAGGGGTTTGCATCAAATACGCTGGGAGTGTGCCTGCCAAACGGCTAGGCGAAGTAGAAGTTTGGGTGCGGCTGGGCTGGCTGGGCCAGCGTGGTCGCCTAGGTCACGATGGGACAGGCGTCCGCGGCCGCAAGAAGGGCGACACTTCGTCACTGCATTACGGCCGCTATCAGCGCCTTGTGCATTCACGCAGGGTACAGGCAAGCTGCCGCTTCTTGCACACCAATCACCTATCAATTTGTTGCTTACATGAACGCGCTTACGCTGCTGCTCACCTTGCTGGCCCCGCCCGCGCGGCCATTGCCCGACACCACCTTTTGGGATGGCAGCTGGCGCCGCGTGCAGCGCCCCAACGCCGTGTACTACAGCTGGACCACCCCCGCCGACTCGGGCCGCTGCCGCATCCACGACTTCTACATCACCGGCGAGCGGCAGATGGAGGCCCTAGGGTGGCCCGGCCCACCCGTAGTGAAGGACGGGCCCGCGACGTACTACTTCCGCTCGGGCGCCAAGCGCACCACGGGGCAGTTTGCCAACGGCAAGCATGAAGGCGTGTGGGAGTATTGGAACGAGGACGGCACGCTGCGCCAAAAGCTGACCTGGCGCGCCGACCACACCGTGGCCGTAGTTGCCAAGGAGGCAGATGCCGACAGCCGCGTACCGCAGCTAGTGGAGCATATGCCCCGGTTTTTAGGGCCGCTGCCCCTGGCGCAGTACCTAGGGGCCACCACGCGCCGCCCGGCTCAGGTGCCCGCGGGCGGCGGCAAGGTCTACGTGCAGTTTGTGGTAGGCCCGCAGGGTACCATTACGAGCACGCGCATCGTCAAGGGATTCGACCCCAGCTGCGACGCCGAAGCGCTGCGCGCCGTGGCCGCGCTACCCCGCTGGCAGCCCGGCCTGCAAAATGGCGAGCCCACGGCCGTGCGGTTTATCGTGCCCGTGGTGTTTAAATAAGCAAGTGTCCCGATGCGGCTGGGCTTGTTCCAAAAATAAAAACCGTATCTAACCCCATCCTCTGTCCTGCTGAGCTTGCGAAGCATCTTCTCACGTTAGAACAAACCTTTCTAGCGTGAGAAGATGCTTCGCAAGCTCAGCAGGACAGGTGGAGCTATGCTAAAAACAACTGGCGCAGCTATTGTCACTGGTTTGACGCAGCTTAATCTTCCTCTGCGCCCGGCACGGCTAGCTGGGCGTTGATAAGCGGATTTTTAGGTGCCAGAAAGAAGCCGGTGAGGCTGGCAAACAGTATCGGCACCGGCTGCTGAAACCCAGTGAGCGTAGCCAGCAAAATAGCCGTGCTGATGGGCGTGCGCGTGGCGCAGGCATTGAGGGCCGCCATGCAGCTAATCATGGCCAGCGGCAGGCTTTGTGAGGGGAAAAGGGCGTGAATGAGTAGCCCTAGGGTAGCCCCCACGAAGAATAGCGGAATAATGAAGCCCCCGCGCCAGCCTGAGGTGACGGTGAGGGCGATGGCCAACAGCTTCACCACCAGTAGCCCCACCAAAAACGATACGGTAAAGTGCTCTTCTAGTAGCTCGGCTAGCTCCTCGTGGCCGAAGTAGCGGGCCAGCGGCACGTAGTAGGCCAGCACGCCCAGTAGCAAGCCGGCGCTACCCATTTTCACATAAATAGGCACGGGCAAATGGCCGAATAGACGTCGCAACTGCCGCACCAGGGCAATGAAGGCCCAGCCCACGGCCACGCCTACCAGGCCGTAGCCCACGGCGTAAAAAGCATCGTTGAGCTGCGGCGTGCCACCCACCGGGAAGTGCCAGGTGGGCCCAATACCGATGTGAGTTATCAGAATGAAGATGATAAAGCTGGCGCAGCTCGATACGAAGGCCGGGATAAGCGCCTGAAAGTACTCGCTCAAGTGCCTGTGATGCAGTATTTCGAGGGCAAAGAGCCCGCCGCCTAGCGGGGCGCCAAACAGCGCCGTGAAGCCCGCTGCCATGCCCGCAATGCTGAGCGTGCGCAACCCCTCGCCGCGTACCCGCAGCTTCTGCGCCAGCCACGAGGCCGTGGAGCCGGTTACCTGCACCAGCGGGGCCTCGGGGCCGGCACTGCCGCCGCTGGCAATACAGAGCAGCGACGAGAGCACCATGGCTACGCTGTGGCGCGGGTCGAGCTTGCCCCCGCGAAAGCGGATGTTATTGACCAGCAGGCTCATCTCGCCGGGGTCGCCGAGGCGATGGATGATGAGACCCGCCAGCAGGCCCGCGCCGCCCATCAGGGGCACCACCCACCAGCCGCTTACCAAACCCAATAGCTTTAGTAGCTGCGCCAGCACCAGCCAGTAGGCACCCGCAATGATACCGCCGACCAAGCCTACCAGCACCCACAAAAAGAAGGTGCGACTAAAAACAAAAGGGTTGAATTGAAGCGGGGCTGCCGCCTGCTGCCGCAAGCGGATGGCGCGCCGACCAGTTTGGAAACGCATGAGCTGTAAGAAATGAATTCTTATATAACTCGCGGTTTGCCATGGGGTTATTGCTGGCTAGAGATAAGGCTGAAAACCAAGGCCCTAGTTTTAATAGCGGCAGTTGGTCCAGTGCACCAACTGGCCCTGAAAGGGGAGGGGCTTGTCGGCAAAAAAGGCGAACAGCTCGGCGGCCGTTGCAAAGCCATCGGCTTGGGCCAGCGCCAGTAACTCGGCGGGACCTAGGAGGCGGCCATCTACGCGCAGCTCGGTGGCGGTCAGCTCAATAGCCTGCACAAGTCGTATTACCTGTGGGGGCCAAAACTCGCGCTGCGCCGGCTGGCCGGCGTGCACGCAAAACTGCGCCACCGTGCCCGCCTGCCACCGCTGCCCTGCCCGGATGGTGTGAATCTTAGTGCCCGCCACGATGGCTGGAACAAAGTTTTCGTTGAAGCCCAGTATCATGCCTCGGCCGGAATGTGCACCGTGCCCGCCCGCTCACGCAATGGGCGTCCTTTGCGGCCACTATGCTGCGCTTGAATTTCGGCCACAATGGCCAAAGCAATTTCCTCTGGCGTTTCGCTCCCTAGGTCGAGGCCGATGGGGCTGTGCAGGCGCTCGCGCAGTTGCTGCACCTGCGCGGCGGGGAAGGCGTCCAACTCATCGAGCAGGCGCTGGGCTTTGAGCCGAGGACCTAGCAAGCCGATGTAGGGCGCGGGCGAAACGAGCAGCGTTTGCAGCGCGGCCAGGTCGTAGGCGTAGTTGTGGCTGAGCAGCACGTGGTAGGCCAGCGGGTCGGGCGTGGCCGTTTCCAGCTCGCGTACCGGCACGATGCGCACTTCGGCCGCCTCGGGAAAGCGGGGGGCAGTAGCAAGGTTGGGCCGGCCATCAATTACCGTAATGTGCCACCCTAGGGAGGCCGCCAGGTGCACCAGCGGCTGGGCGTCGTTGCCGGCGCCGTACACCACCAAGCGCAGCGGCGGGCGCAGCACTTCGAGCGAGGCGCGCACCGGGCCAGCCTCGGTGGTAATAGTCAAAATCTGGGGTTGGCCCTGGGCTAGGGTGGCGCGGGCTGCCTCGGCCAATGGGGCGGCCAGCAGCGGGGTGCCGCGCACCAGGCCGGTTTCGGAGAGCAGCACGCGCTGGCCCACGGCGGCTTTCAGGCCGCTGGCATCGGTCTCGAACACCGTAGCTAGCACGGCCGGCGTGGGGTGCTGGGCGAAGCCGCGCAGCAGCTCTAGCGGGTTGTCGGCATTGGCAAAATCAAGTGGCTCCAGTAAGATGCGTACTACGCCTTGGCAGCCGGGGCCTAGGCCGTGCCTGGGGTCGTCTTCGTCGCGGGTATCGTAGGTAACGAGCGCCGGCTCACCCTGGAAAATGGCCCGCCGCGCCCGCTGGCGCGCATCGCCCTCTAAGCAGCCGCCGCTGATGGCTCCGGTCAGCTCGCCGTCTTCGGTTACGAGCATGCGGGCGCCGGGGCGGCGGTAGGCCGAGCCGATTACTTCCACCACCGTGGCTAGCGCGCAAGGGCGGCGCGCGGCGCGGTGCTGGTCGTAGGCCAGGAAAAGGCGTTGGAGTTCGGTCATTGCAGCAAAAAAGTAACGTGGGCAATACGCCTAGGGTAGCTGCGTGGTTGTATGAACCGCCTGGCGAGAGGTAGGGTTTCTGGGCAAGAGTATTAAGTAAGAATGGTCATGCTTCGCTGCGCGCTGCATGACCATTCGTTGTTTAGCTGTACCCGACAACGCTCACTCCGTTTCTTTGCCACCAGCGTGTACCTTGCTTTCATGAGCGCCAACGTCCCCGTCTACCAGCTAACTGCCCTCACAGCTACGGAAGAGAAACCGGCGGCCGTGTTTTTCCTAGGTCCCAATTGTACGGCGCCGCGCCTGCCCATCGACCGGCCGTATCGCAGCGAGTATTATAAGATTGGCATCGTGCTGCGCGGCAGCGCTCGCCTGCAAGTCAACCTCGAAACCTACGACCTAGGGCCCAATTCGCTAATGGTGCTCTCGCCCTACGTCATTAAGCAGTGGCCGCACCTGTCGGACGACTGCGATGCGCTCAGCATCTTCTTTACCAAGGAGTTTGTTTCGGCGAGCGGCCTGAACTTGGATGCGTTCGCATTTTTTGAGCGCGATGCCCGCCACGTGTTCACGCTGCCGCCGGCCGAAGCGGCGAGCATCACGGCCCTGCTGCGCACCATCGAGCAGAAATACGATGCGCCGCACGCCTACCGCGAGGAGATTTTGCGCAGCCTCATCCACATTTTGCTGCACGAAACCGCGCCCATCTACAGCGCGCACTACACGTCGCCTACTACCACCCTCACGCGCAGCCAGCTCATTGCTGCCGATTTCAAAAAGCTGGTTAACACCCACTACGCCACCGAGCGCAGCCTAGCATTCTACGCCGATAAGCTCTGCATCAGCCCCAAGCACCTCGCCGAAACGGTGCGCGAAACCACTGGCAAGCGCGCCGTAGCGTGGCTGGCCGAAGCGGTGCTGCTCGAAGCCCACGTGCTGCTGCAAAACCCAGCCCTCACCATCGGCCAAATTGCGGATACCCTGCACTTTGCCGACCAGTCCACGTTCGGCCGGTTTTTCCGCACCAATACGGGCGTGTCGCCGGCCGGCTACCGGCAGCGGCTGTAAAAGAGCACTGTTGCGCGAACGTTGTAGTCCGCGACCGGCTGCCCGCTCACGAACGCAGACTACAAAGTCCGCGCAACAGTGCTCTATCCGCCCTTTCGCCCAATCTTCCCGCCCTTTCGCTCTTCCCGCGCCCCGTGGCCAGCCGGAGCTTTGTGACATGAAAATCATCGTCACCGGTTCCCTCGGGAACATTAGCAAGCCGCTCGCAACCGAGCTCGTGCAGCAAGGCCACGCCGTCACGGTCATCAGCAGCCAGTCCGAGCGGCGGGCCGCCATCGAAGCCCTAGGGGCCACCGCCGCCATTGGCTCATTCGAAGATGCAGCCTTCCTAGCCGCCACCTTCGCCGGGGCTGACGCCCTGTACGCCATGGTGGGTGGCGGCCACCGCGAGGCCGATTCGCGGGCCTATTTCCAGCGCATCGCTCGGCACTATGCGCAGGCTATCCAGCAGGCGGGCGTGCGGCGGGTGGTGCACCTCAGCAGCTGGGGCGCGCACCGCGACCACGGCACCGGCGGCATCCTGGGCTCGCACGATGCGGAGGAAATCTTGGCGGCGGTGCCGGGCCTTGTGCTCACACACCTGCGCCCCACGTCATTCTTCACCAACTACTACAGCTTCGTAGGCATGATAAAAGGCGCCGGATTCCTGGGGGCCAATTGCGCCGGCAGCTACCGGGTGGCGCTGGTGCACCCTAGGGACATCGCCGCCGCGGCCGCCGAGGAGCTAACCCGCCCCGCCGCCTCGGCCAGCCGCACCGTCCGCTACGTAGCCAGCGACGAGCGTACCCAAGACGAAGTAGCTCAGGCTCTAGGGGTCGCCATCGGCCAGTCCGACCTGCGCTGGGTAGCCTTTACCGACGAGCAAATGCGCACCAATCTCCTTCAAAACGGCCTGCCCGCCAGCACCGCCGCCGACATCGTGGACATCTACGCCAGCATGAACAACGGCACCCTAGCCGAAGACTACGAGCAGCACAAGCCCACCCTAGGTAAGGTAAAGCTGGAAGATTTCGCTAAGGAGTTCGCGGCTGCTTTCTGAAGCAGCGAGTGGCAAAATAGGAAAATCGCAACGCCCCGCATCTGCTAGATGTGGGGCGTTTTTATAGGATACATAGGTGCTACTATGTAATATACATAATTTAGGGCTACTTTTCTTCTTAACTGTAACTACCTGAGAGGTGATTATAATACTTTCCAAATGAGATACATTGTAATATTTATGCTATGGCTAACTGCACATAGTGTTTATGCTGTAGATAAGGTTGATTCTGTTAGATATGCTTATGCCAAGAAAGCGCCACAAAATCTAGCTTTAATTACATTAGTAAATTACCTTAAAAGAGGAGCAATCAATAATCAAAAAGTAGTAGAAACCTTTTTCTATTGGATAGCATGGAATATTAAATATGACAAAGAGTTAATGCTAAAAGACAATAAGAGTATAGAAGACATTTCATTAGATGTAGTACTGAGTAAAAAGAAAACTATTTGTTCGGGGTATTCTAATCTATTATATGAAATGTGTAAAGCTGCGAATATTGAGTGCGTTGTAATTCATGGATTCGCTCAAACTATGATAGACGAAGAAAATGGAGTACCACATGCTTGGAACGCTGTTAAAATTAATAATAAATGGTACTTAGTGGATGTAACTTGGGGAAGTGGGGGATTTGGGCTAGGTTCTGATGAGTACACGGTAAAACTGGATATGCATTATTTCTTAGCTGACCCTAAGTTTCTATTGATTGACCACTTTCCAAATGAAGCTAAATGGCAGCTCCTGCCAAAGCCTATATCGCTAGTTGAATTTCATAATAAATACTGGGATGAAATGAGATATAGAAAATTCAATAATTTATTAGATGATGCGGTATATAAAGAACATAAAAATATGGAAAAGGAATCTATCATATTGACAAATTGAGTGGGTGCAATAAGAAAAGTGCCCCGCAGCTAATCGGCTACGGGGCACTTTTCTTTTCAACCTAAGCTAACCTTACAGCAGCTTGTCACTCGTCAGCGGCAATTCGCGGACACGCTTGCCGGTGGCGTGGTACACGGCATTGGCGATGGCGGCGGCTACGCCCAGCATCCCAATTTCACCGACGCCTTTGACGCCGATGGGACTGGCGATGTCGTCTTCCTCTTCCACGAAAATTACGTCGATTTTGTGGATGTCAGCGTTCACCGGAATGTGGTACTCAGCGTAGTTATGGTTCATGTAGCGGCCGAGCTCGTTGTTGAGGTAGGTTTCCTCCATCATCGCCATGCTCAGGCCCCACACCGTGCCACCCAGCACCTGGCTGCGAGCCGTTTTGGGATTCATGATACGGCCGGCAGCCACAGCATTCACCACACGCGTCACATGGATGGTACCTAGGTCCTCGTCCACCTTCACTTCCACAAACACCGCGTTGTGCGAGTGCATGGAGTACTTCAGTTGGTTGATGGGGTTGGGGCCTGCTTTGCCGTCGGCCTCAATCTTGTCTTCCCCGCTGGCAGCCAAGATATCCTCGATGGCCACCGAACGGGTGATGTCCTCGTTGGCGCGGATGTGGCCGTCCACAAACTGCGCGTCCTCGAAGTTTACGCCGGCTAGGGGCGAGTCGTCCATTTTCTGAGCCAGCTTGAGCAGCTTCTTGCCTACTTCCTGGCAAGCGTCCTTCACGGCTGCGCCCACCGAGTTGGCGGTCCAGGAGCCGCCTTGCACGGGGGCGGCGGGCATGTTGGTATCGCCGAGGTTGAAGGTTACCTGCTGCATGGGCAGCCCTAGGGTCTGGGCGGCCATTTGGGTCATAATGACGTAGGTACCAGCGCCTTGGTCGTTGGTGGCGCTGTTCACGGTGAGGTGGCCGTCGGCTGATAGCACGGCTTTGGCGGCGGCTTTCTGCATGGAGGCATCCCAGCAGCCAGCGGCCACGCCCCAGCCTACGAGCATACCTTTCTCATCGCGCATCGAGCGGGGCTCGGGGTTGCGCTGGTCCCAGCCGAAGCGGGCGGCGCCTTCGTGGTAGCAGTCGTCGAGGCGCTTGCTGGTGAAGGGCTTATTCTCGGTGGGGTCGCTGTACGTGTAGTTGAGCAGGCGGAAATCGAGCGGGTCCTTGCCGGCCTTGTACGACATTTCATCGATGGCGCTTTCGCTGGCAAAGTTGCCAGTAGCCGCACCGGGCGCCCGCATATCCAACGGCGTGTACACGTCGATTTTGGACAGCTGGTAGTCAAAGTTGGTATTGGGCGAGTTATAAAGAATACCCGTCCAGTTCACCACTGTTTCGGTCGCGTTCTCAAACTGCGAAGTCTCGGCCAACGCTTTGTGCTCTAGCGCCTGAATGTGGCCTTGGTCATCGGAAGCAATACGCAGTTTTTGCAGTGTGTGCGGCCGGTGGCCAAAGCTGAACATCTGCGTGCGCGTCATTACGACCCGTACCGAATGCTCCAGCTCCAGCGCCGCCATCACGGCCAGAAATACCTGGTACTGGGGCCGCAAGCCCGAGCCAAAACCGCCGCCTGTAAACTTCGAGATAACCCGCGCCTCGTCGGTGCTCAACCCGAAAATCTTGGCGATGTACTGCTGCACGTTGGGCGCGCCCTGCGTCTTATCGTAGATTTTCATCTTCTTGCCGTCGCCCAGCCAGTCCACGGTGGTCGCGAACATCTCCATCGGGTTGTGGTGCTGCGCGCGGTGGATGTACTCGCCGGCCACCTTGTGCGGAGCCTCGGCAAAGGCCTTGTTCATGTCGCCCTTGGGCTTGGGCGGGGGCACGAAGCCCGTTTTACCCTTCGGAGCATCAAAAGCTTCACCGATAACCGAATCTAGGTCAGTGTTATGCTTCTCTACATCGTACTCGATGCGCAGCACCGAAGCGGCGTAGCGGGCCAGCTCAAAGGTCTCAGCTACCACCAGCGCCACCGGCTGCTGGTTGAACATGATTTCGGGTTCGTGTAGCGGGCGGAAGGGCGAGCCGCCGGGGGCCACATCGTCCTTATAAGCGCGGTCGAACCAGGCAAAGGAGGACACATTCTCGTGCGAGAACACCTGTTGCACGCCCGGAATGGCCAGCACCTCATCGGCGTGGATTTTGGTAATCTTACCCTTGGCCACGGGGCTGCTCACGATGTAACCGTACCAAAGCGGGCCGGTCACGCCGAACTCAGCGGCGTACTTGGCCGCGCCGCTCACCTTGGCTGGGCCATCGGTGCGGTTGATAGGTTTGCCAATCACGTCGCTGTCGAGGCGCACGGTAGGCGGGGTGGCAATAGTCTGGCTCATACTAGCTTACGGATTAGAATTTAAAAACACGTTCGGGTTTACTACCTGGCTCATCTCGGTGGCTTGCTTGAGCGCCCGCACAATGGCGCGTTTGCCCAGCTCAATCTTAAATGAGTTGTGCAGCGAGCCTTCGCCGTAGCCCTTGGCCTCGGCAAACACCTTAGCGGCCACTTGGCGGAACAAGTCGGGCGAGGCCGTTTGGCCTTCCAGCATCTTCTCGGCCTCCTGGTCGCGCCAGGGCTTGTGAGCCACACCACCCAGGGCGAAACGCGCTTTCTCGATGGTGTTGCCGTTCATCTTCAGCCCCACGGCCACACTCACCAGCGCAAACGCGTAGCTGCTGCGGTCGCGCAGCTTGAGGTAAGTGAAGTGGTCGGCGTATCCTTCTTCGGGCAGGTCGATGGCCGTTACCAGCTCACCCGGCTTCAGGGTATTATCCTTCTCGGGGTGGTCGCCGGGCAGGCGGTGGTAGTCGTCGAACTTGATGGTCCGCTCGCCGTCAGGTCCTTGTACCCGCACCACAGCTTCTAGGGCTGCCAGCGCCACGCACATGTCGCTGGGCTGAGTGGCAATGCAGCTTTCGCTGGTGCCCAGCACGCCGCACACGCGGTTGGGGCCGGTAAGGGCCGAGCATCCTGTTCCTGGTTCCCGCTTGTTGCAAGGCGTGGCCAGGTCGTAGAAATAATAGCAGCGGGTGCGCTGGTTGAGGTTGCCGCCGTTGGTGGCTACGTTGCGCAGTTGCGGGGTGGCCCCAGCCAAAATGGTCTGGCTCAGCAGCGGGTAGCGCTTTTCTACCTCGGGGTGCCAGGCCGTGTCGGCGTTGGTAGCCAGTGCGCCCAAGCGCAGGCCGCCGTCGGGCAGGCTACTGATGTCGGTGAGCGGCAGCAAGCCTAGGCTGGTGAGGTGAGTCGGCCGCTCGAGGTTGTACTTCATCAAGTCCACGAGGTTGGTGCCGCCGCCTAGGTAGGCTGCGCCGTCGTGGCTGGTGAGGTCGCGCACGGCCTCGTCGGCGGCCGTAGCTTGGGTAAGGGTGAAGCTATTCATAAGGAGCTAAGGCTAAGAGTTATTCGACCGAGCTGGCTTTGGTAGACGCGACCGGAACGGTGATGAGCACGCCGTTATCGACCACTACGTCGCCGTCGTGTAGCACTTCCATCACGGCCGACAAGATGTTGGTGTAAGCACCACAGCGGCAGAGGTTACCGCTCATGTGCTCGCGCACCTCGTCTTCGGTCTTGCAACGGCCCTCGTTGATGAGGCCCTGCGCCGAGCAAATCTGGCCCGGCGTGCAGTAGCCGCACTGAAACGCATCGTGGTCTACAAATGCCTGCTGCAGCGGCGAGAGGTTTTCTTCAGTACCTAGGCCCTCAATGGTCTGAATTTTCTTGCCTTGGTACACCGTAGCCAGGGCCAGGCAGGAGTTAATGCGCTTGCCATCAACGAGTACAGTGCAGGCGCCGCACTGGCCGTGGTCGCAGCCTTTTTTGGTGCCGGTCAGGTCCATGTACTCGCGCAGGGCGTCGAGCAGGCTGGTCCAGGGCGCAATCTGGATGGTGTGGTCTTCACCGTTGACGTTGAGCGTCACGGCCTGGGCCGGCACCACGTGCGGCGTGGCTTTGTCCAGGGGCTCTTGAATGAATTGGAGACTCATAAGGCAGTAGGGTAGGAGAGATGAAGCGAATAGCCACCTAGGGCGACTAGCTGTGTAATTATTCTACGCTACGGTTTAGCTTGAGCTTTTGATGTTTTTATTGCGTCTAAATAAGGGGGTTAGCCCAGCGCTTGCACAGCGTACTGCGTTGATAGCTAGGCGGTGGTTTAAGCCTTTGGTGGTCTACAAGAGTGCCGAATTATATGATAAAATAGCCAGAGGCATTAGCAGTAATAAAGCGTTGTATGCTAATGAATATAGCGCGCTGTTTCAGCAGTGAGGTAGAGGTCACCTGCTGGGGGTAGTAAAAAATATTTTTTCGCCAACGCTTGCATTTTCAAAATTTACGCTTCTACCTTTGTGGCATGCTCCTTTACCGGGGCACTTATCAAGAAAGGCGGAGGGACAGGCCCTGTGATGCCTTAGCAACCAGCAGTAATGTGAAGGTGCTAATTCCTGTTCTGAGACGCAGCTTCGGCTATGTTTCGGAAGAAGATAAGTCTACAAGATGCCTTGCCGCGGCCGCGGTGTACGCTCTTCTGACTTGTCGGAAGGGCTTTTTTTACGCCTTTCCGGTAAGAGATTCTTGACTAGGTGCTTGGGAAATAGGGGTTTACTGTTCCAATCAAACAATAAACTTCTCTTGCCATGTCTGTTGCAACCCGCCTCCTCCACTCCATTCCCGTTGACGAGCAAACCGGCGCCATCGCCGTGCCCATCTACCAGACTTCTACCTATGTGCAGGAAGCTCCTGGTGTCAACAAAGGCTTCGACTACGCCCGCACCGGCAACCCCACTCGCCTGGCCCTCGAAAACCTGGTAGCCACCCTCGAAGGCGGCCACGCGGCCTACGCTTTCGCCAGCGGCCTCGCCGCTATTGATGCGGTAGTAAAGCTGCTGTCGGCTGGTGACCAGATAGTTGCTATCGACGATATCTATGGTGGTGCCTTCCGCTTGTTTGAGCACGTGTACCGCCGCCTAGGTATCGACATCGTGTACTGCGACACCACCAACGCCGAGAACGTCGCCAAAACCATTACCGACAAAACCAAGCTCATCTGGCTGGAATCGCCTTCCAACCCCACGCTGAAGGTGTCGGACATTGCCGCTATTTCCGCTATCGCGAAGGCGCACAACTGTTTACTCTGCGTCGATAACACGTTTGCTTCGCCCATCTTGCAGCGCCCCATCGAGCTGGGTGCCGACCTAGTGGTGCACAGCGGCACCAAGTACCTAGGGGGCCACTCGGACCTCATCGCGGGTATCGCTGTGGCCAAGACCGAAGAGCTAGCTAAAGAGCTGAAATTCATTCAGAATGCTTCGGGTGGCATCCTGGGGCCGTTCGATTGCTTCCTCACTATTCGTGGCATCGAGACGCTGCCGCTGCGCATCGAGCGCACCAGCACGTCGGCCCTCGAAGTGGCTAAATTCCTGGAAACGCGCCCCGAAGTGGCCCGCGTGTACTACCCCGGCCTCGAAAGCCACCCCAACCACGAGGTAGCTAAGAAGCAGCAATCGGGCGGCTTTGGCGGTATCATCGCCCTGGCCCTCACCGAGGATACCATAGAAGCCGCTACCAAGCTGGTGACTTCGACCAAGTACTTCAAGCTGGCTGAAAGCCTAGGCGGCGCGAAGAGCCTGCTCTGCCACCCTGCCACCATGACCCACAAGTCGATTCCGGCTCCCACCCGCCAAGCTTCGGGCGTGGCTGATGGCTTGGTGCGCTTAAGCATCGGTCTCGAAGATGCCGAAGACCTCATCGCTGACCTAGCACAGGCGCTTGACCAGCTGGCCGCCACCAAAGAAGAGCACGTGGTGACGAAAGAGGGAGAGTTGGTAGTAGCTTAATTAATAACGTGTTCTAAAATAGAAAGCGATTGTCATGCTGAGCTTGCGAAGCATCTTATCACGCAAGGACCTAACCTGATAAGATGCTTCGCAAACTCAGCATGACAATCGCTTTTTAGCGATTAGCTAGTAAGATGACCCGTACTAATATTACCATCGGTCTGTTCGGCTTTGGCGTGGTGGGCCAAGGTTTGCATGCGGTGCTAGAGCGCACGCCCGGTTTGCGCGCCCGCATCGGCCGCATTGCGGTGAAGGACCGCAACAAAGCCCGCACGCTGCCCGCCGAGCTGTTTACTTTCGACAAGCAAGACCTGCTCGACGACCCGAATTTAGACGTAATCGTGGAGCTGATTGACAACGCCGATGAGGCGTATGTCATTGTAAAGCAAGCGTTGCTGAACGGCAAAGCGGTGGTGACGGCCAATAAGAAAATGCTGGCCGAGCACCTGCCCGAGCTTATCGAACTGCAAAAAACCACAGGCGTGCCGCTGCTCTACGAAGCAGCCGCGTGCGCGAGTATTCCCGTCATTCGCAACCTAGAAGAGTACTACGATACCGACCTGCTCGACTCGGTAGAAGGCATCGTTAATGGCTCGACCAACTACATCCTGACGGCCATGAACCGCGATGGGCAGTCTTATGGCGACGCGCTAGCCAAGGCCCAAAAGCTGGGCTTTGCGGAAAGCAACTCCGCGCTTGATGTAGAGGGCCTCGACGCTCGCAACAAGCTAGTGCTGCTGCTAGCCCACGCCTTTGGGCTGGTGGCCGGGCCCGAAGACTTGCTGGCCGTGGGCATCGACCGCATCAGTCCGCTGGCTACAGCCTATGCCCGCGAGCAGGGCTTGGCCATCAAGCTGGTAGCTGAGGCGCGGCGGCTGCCCGAGGGCGGTATTGCGGCGGCGGTGCTGCCGACGCTGGTGGCCCCCAGCCACGAGCTGAGCAACGTGCACGACGAATTTAATGGCCTTGTAACGCAGAGCGGCTTTGCCGACCGGCAGTTCTTCCTAGGTCGTGGCGCGGGGGCATTTCCCACGGCGTCGGCGGTACTGTCCGACTTGTCGGCGCTCACCTATGGCTACCGCTACGAGTACAAGAAGATTCAGCAAAACGCGCATCTGAACCTAGCGCCCGATGCGGCCGAAGTAGATGTGCTCGTGACGTTTATCGACGAAGCCAATGCTCCTGACGAAGCCGACTTTGCAGTGGTGCACGAGCAGTTTCGTTCGGCGCAACGGGGCAGCTACCTCACCGGCACTATTGGGCTGGGGCAGTTGGCGCGGGCGGCGTGGCTGCGCCAGCCGGGTGTGTGCGTGGTGCGCTTGGCTGTGCCGCTGCGGGCATCCGTAAGTGTGCCAGAGCTGGCCGAGGCCGAAGCGTAAGCGCAAAGTTGCGCGAAGTAAAAAACAGGTTTCGCTAGAGAAAGCGCATGACCTTACTGCTTTGAGGGAGGCAGCTTCGCGAAGTAAAAAGAGGTTTCGCAAGGTGGCTGGTTCTACCTTGCGAAACCTCTTGCCTTTATGAACCCTTGCGCGCTATGACGCTCTCCACCGATTCTGCACCTATCAAAACCGGCCTGCTGGCTTACGGCATGTCGGGCAAAATATTTCACGCGCCGTTTCTGACCCAGCACCCCAGCTTCGACCTGCAAGCGGTAGTGCAGCGCCACGAGCAGCGGATGCAGGCCGATTACCCGCATATAAAAAGCTACGGCAGCGTAGACGAGCTGCTAGCCGACACAGCCCTAGAGCTGGTGATAGTGAACACGCCTAGCTTTACGCACGCCGACCTGGCCCGCCAAGCGCTGCTGGCTGGCAAGCACGTGCTGCTCGAAAAGCCAGTGGCCACCACCGCGGCCGAACTGCGCGAGCTGCAAGCGCTGGCCCAGCAGCAGGGCCGCCAGCTGCTAGCTTACCAAAACCGCCGCTGGGACACTGACTTTAGCAGCGTGCGCGACGTGGTGAAAAGCGGGCAGCTCGGCCAGCTCATTGAGGTGCATTTCCGCTACGACCGCTTCAAGCCGGCGCTCAATCCTAAGAAGTTCAAGGAAGAGGCGGGTGTGCCGGGCTCGGGCCTGCTCTTTGACCTGGGGCCGCACCTGGTTGACCAAGCCATTAGCTTGTTTGGCCCGCCGCTGCGGGTAGAGAAGGCGCAGGGGGCGTACCGGGCGCACTCGCTGGTTGATGATTTTTTCAGCTTGCACCTGCACTACCCGGCCGGCCTGCACGTGTACCTGACCTCGAGCCTGCTGGTGGCCGACCCTGGCCCGGCCTTTGTGCTGCACGGCACCCTAGGTAGCTACCGCAAGGACCGCACCGACCCGCAGGAAGCCCAGCTGCAAGCCGGCCTGCAACCTACCGACCCCGGCTACGGCCAGGAGCAGCCCAGCCAGGAAGGTCGCCTCACGGTGCTTGGGCCCGATGGCGCGCTCACCACTACGCCCGTGGCCGCCGGGCCCGGCAGCTACGCCGGACTGTTTGAGGCCGTGTACCAGGCCATTCGGCGCGGCCAGCCCTACCCAATTACGGATGCCGAGCTGGAGGCGCAGCTGCGGATACTGGAAGAATAAGCGCCACCTAGGGAAGGCCGTGGGGCGCTAGCGGAGATAGGCGATTGGCGCTGGGTACCGTATAGAGTAGTTTGCTCGCCGCGGGTGGGCACCCCTGGGCTGGCCATGGCGCCGGCCTAGGGCTACTTCTATACTGGCCTTATGGAGCACCTTTCCATCATCATTTTCCTCATGGCCCTGCTGGTCGGGCTGTCGGCGGTGGCCCCCAAGCTCAAGCTACCTTACCCGGTACTCTTGGTGTTGGCGGGGGGCTTGCTGGCGCTTATTCCGGGCCTGCCGCCCCTGAAGCTAGAGCCCGACCTGGTGTTCTTCATCTTCTTGCCGCCGCTGCTCTACGAGGCTAGCTATAATACCTCGTGGCGCGAGTTTGTGGCCAACCGGCGGCCGATTTTGCTGCTGGCGGTGGGGCTAGTTTTGCTCACCACCACGGTTATTGCGGCGCTGGCGCATTATTTTATTCCGGGTTTTACCTGGGGCATGGGCTTCGTGCTCGGCGCCATCATTTCGCCGCCCGATGCGGTGGCTGCCACCAGCGTCACCAAGGGGCTAGGGCTGCCGCGCCGCATCACGAGCATCTTGGAGGGCGAAAGCCTGGTGAACGATGCCTCGGCGCTCATTGCCTACCGCTACGCCGTGGCGGCGGTGGTGAGTGGCACCTTCGGGCTCTGGGATGCCAGCTGGCACTTTGGGCTGGTGGCTGGCGGCGGCGTGGCCGTGGGCGCCGTGGTGGGCTACGTCATGGTGCGTGTGCAAAAACTGCTCACCGACGCCACCCAGATTACGGCTCTTACGCTGCTGCTGCCCTTTGGGGTGTACCTAGGGGCCGAGCACCTGGGGGTGTCGGGGGTGCTGGCGGTGGTGGCGATGGGCCTGATGATGAGCCGCCGCTCGCACGACATCTACGACAAGCAAACCCGCTTGCTCAAGCACAGCTTCTGGAACGTGTTTGGCTTCTTGCTCAATGGACTGGTTTTCATCTTGATTGGTTTGCAGCTGCGTACCATTTTGGAAGGTATCGGTTCGAGCGCTTTCTGGCCGGTGCTGGGCTATGGGCTGCTGGTAAGCGTGGTGGCCATTGCCATTCGGTTGGGCTGGGTGTTTCCGGTGTCCTTCCTCGGCGAATGGCTAGGGCGCTGGCTGGGCCGCGAGGAGGAGCGGTCGCCCCGGCGCAATCTCTTTATCACGTCGTGGGCCGGCATGCGGGGCGTGGTGTCGTTGGCTACGGCCCTAGGTCTGCCGTTTGTGGTGCGCGGCGGGCAGCCGTTTCCGCAGCGCAACACCATGCTGTTCATTACGTTCGTGGTCATTCTGGTTACGCTGGTGGTGCAGGGCCTGAGTTTGCCCTGGCTGGTGCGCCGGCTGGGGGTGCAGGAGTCGCCGCACCAACGGGCGGCCGAAGAGCAGCAGCTCCGCCTGACGCTCACCAACGAATCGCTCCGCTACCTAGAAAGCCTTATCGCCACCGACTCGGACCCCAACCTGCTGACCTTGCGCGAAATTCAGCGCCGCCAGGCGCGGCGCTTGCACGGCGCTTTTGCCGCCAACGAGGCCACCGACCTCGATGCCCCGGCCGAAGCCGAGTCGGCCGCCGCTACCGAATTTGAAAAGCTGCTGCGCGCCCGCCTCACCATGACCGACTACCAGCGCCAGCTGCTGGTAAAGCTGCATCGCGAAGGCGCATTCAGTGAAGAGGCCATCCGGCAGGTCGAGCTAGAGCTAGACCGCTTCGAGATTGCGCTCGACACCCAGCTCGCCACGGTGCAGCAGCCCGAAACAGCCGAAGAAACCACCGCAGCCCTAGAGCCAGACCAGGCCGCCAGCCGGTTTCCGGGCCCTGAGAGCCGGCCCCCCAGGCTGGATGAGCACAGTTAGAGCAATATGCATTGTACTGGCCGCGGCGACCAACTGGCCCTAGGTAGCTGCCGCAGAGCAAGGCTGGCTTAGGTCAGCCAGCCCTGGCTGACGGCCGCCTTCACCAGCGCGGCGGTGTTCTTAGCCCCGGTTTTTTCCATGATACTCTGGCGGTGGGTTTCTACGGTGCGTGGGCTCGAAAAGAACTTTTCGGCAATTTGGGCCGTGGTTAGGCCGTCGGCCACTAGCTGCAAAATCTCCTGTTCGCGGGCCGAGAGGCCACTCATGGGCTTGGCAGGCGGCTCGGGTACGCCAACCAAGAATTTGTCCAACACACTCAGCCCAAGCTCGGAGCATAGAAAGCGCCGGCCGGCCGCTACGGCCCGCACGCCCACCAGCATTTCGTCGTGACTGGCGTTTTTGAGGATGTAGCCTGAGGCGCCAGCCGCCAGCACCTGCCCAATGGCCCGCTCATTATCTACCATCGACAGCACCAGGGTTTTAACATCGGGGAACTCGACCCGTAGCCGCTGGGTGGTGGCCAGCCCATCGAGCTCGGGCATGTGCAGGTCGAGCAGCACTACGTCGCAGGGGGTGGTGGGCAGCTGGGCAAGCAGCTGGATGCCGTTGTCGGCTTCGCCCACCACTTGCATAGAAGCCTCTTGCTGAAAGAGGGCGCGGAGGCCGTAGCGCAGCACGGCGTGGTCATCAACTAGGAAAAGGCGTATCATGGGTAGGGATAGAAGTAAGAGGAATCCGAATGCGTACATAGGCCCCGCCAGTGGGCACTAGGCCAAGCTGCAACTGGCCGCCGAGCAAGGCCACGCGGTCGCGAATGCTGCGCAGGCCCAGGCCGGGGCTAGTGGCCGCCGCTGGGGCAAAGCCGGGGCCGTTGTCTTCGGCTCGTAGCAGCACCCAGCCGGGCATGGTTTCGAGCTCTAGGCTGGCATCGGTGGCCCCTAGGGCATGCTTGGCAATGTTCTGGGCCAGCTCCTGGGCTATGCGGTAAAGTGCCATTTGCAGCGAGGCCGGGAGCGGGGCTGCCTCGCCATCAAGCGCCACCTGGCAGCGCAGCCGCAGCTGCGGGCTGCTCATCTTGCGGCAGATGTCTTGCACGGCGGCCGCTATGCCAAACTCTTTAAGCGTCATGGGTACTAGCTCGTGCGAGAGGGCCCGCGTCTGGCGGATGGCCTCGCTCAGCAACTGGTCGGCTTCTTGGCGGGCAGCCGCTAGGGCGGGGGTGGTGCCCAGCAGCGGCGCGTGCAGCCGGCCGAGGTGTAGCTTGGTGGCATACAAAAGCTGGCCGATGCCGTTGTGCAAGCCTTCGGCGATGCGCTTGCGCTCGGCTTCCTGCGCGGCTTGCACGGCCTCGAACAGGGCCTGCTGCTGCCCTAGGCGCAGGCGCAGGTTGTCGGCCTCTAGGCGCTGTAGCTCGCTGAGGTCGAGGTCTACGCCCAGCACTCGCACCAGCTGGCCCGCCTCGTCGTGCAATGCTACCGCCTTTATATGCACCGTTTTTACCTGCTCGTGCACCTGCAGGCGCAGGGTTTCTTCAAAGCCTTCTCCGGTGGCCAGGCGGTGCACCAGCTGCCGGGCCCTAGGTCGGTCTTCGTCCAGCACGGCGTCGAGGTAGAGGCTTGGGGTTACGGCGGTGCCCACGGGCAAGCCAAAGAGGTGGTACATGCCGTCGGACCAGCGCATGGTGCTGGTGGCTAGGTCGTAGTCCCAACTGCCTAGGCCTGCCACCGCCTCGGCCTGCTCTAGCAAGCGCAGGTTTTTGAGGCGCTCCTGCTCGGCAGTTTTGCGCTCGGTGATGTCGAGGTTGGTGGCTACTAGGCCGTCGCCCAGCTTCACAAACTGGCACGTAAACCACTGGTTAAAGCCTTCCTGGTCGTAGAAGTAATCCATGCCCTGGGGCTCGCCGGTAGCCAAGGTTTGCAGCATCAGGTCGAAGATGCCCGCCTGCCGGATGCCGGGGTACTCGGCCGCGTAGAGCTTGCCTACCAGGTCGGGGCGCCCGGTTTCGCGCTCCAGCTCTTTGTTGACCAGACCTAGGCGGAAATCCTGTATCTGCCCGGCCTCGTCGCGCACGGCGTAGAGCACCGACATGGAAATGAGGCTGGTGTCGAACACCGACTGCAGCAGGTCGCGGCTTTCCTGGAGCTGCTGGGTACGCTCGGCCACCTGCTGCTCTAGTTGCTGGCGGTAGTGCTCTTCGGTCTGGCGCCGGTGTAGCTCGGCTTGCTTACGGGCCTGGATGTCAGTGGCGGCCCCAAACCAGGCAGTAATCTCGCCCTGCTCGTTCCGAACGGGCCGAGCCTGTACCTGAAACCAGTGGTACTCGCCCTGGGCCGAGCGGATACGGTGTTCCTGGTGCAGAAACTGACCATTGGCCACGGCCGCTTGGTAGCGGCGCGCCGATTCGGCCTGGTCGTCGGGATGGATGGCATTCGTCCAGCCGTGGTCGGCGGCGTCTTCAGGCGTCTGTCCGGTGTACTCGTACCACTGCTGGTTATACCAAGTTGTGTCGCTAGCAGTGGTACTGCGCCAGAGCAAGTCGGGCACCAGGTTGGCTACCGTCCGAAACTGCTCCTCACTCGCCCGCAGCGCTTCTTCGGCCCGCTTGCGCACCGTGATGTCGTAGCTGACGACCAGCACAGAGCCCACCTGGCCCGCGGCGTCGAGCAGCGGCACCCCCCGCGAGATGTACGTGTGGCCGTGGGCCTCGTGCTCTAGCGAGAAGCCCTGCCCGGCCAGGGCCAGCCGGTAGTGTCGCTCGTGCTCGGCCGCTAGGCTAGGGGGCAGGGCTTCGCCTAGGGTGAGCCCGAGCAGACTGGCCGGGTTGAGGCCGGCTGTGTACAGTGCCTCGCCCTCGGCCAGCTGGTAGCGCAGGTCGGGGCCCACTATAAAGACGGCCGCGCCCGGCAGGTTGGTCACCAGGGCTTGTAGGCGCTCTTCGCTCGCCCGTAAGGCTTCCTCGGCGCGGGCGCGCTCCAGCCGCAGCCAAATGCGGCCCACCAACTCGCGCATCAGGTCCAGCTCGTCGGCCGTCCAGGTGCGGGGGCTGGCCACCAGCAGGCTGAAGTGGAAGCGCCAGTGGCCGTGGCGCAGCAGCGGCACCCCCACAAACGCGCCCACCCCTAGGGCCCCGTAGCGCGCGCCATCTACCCGCTCGTCGTGCGCGGTGTCGCCCACTACGGCGAGCCGGCCGGCGCGGAGGAGCTGCGCAAACTCCGGCGAAAAGTAGTCGCTGGTGGTGTACGCGCCCCGCATATCCGGCAGCCCAGGCTGGTGCCACTCGTGGCTGATGCGGCCCTCCTGCCCATCCTCGCTGATTTCGGCGAAAATGACGCGGTCCACGTCGAAGTGCGCTCCTAGCCGTGCTCCGAGCTGGGCCATCGTCGTGTCGATGTTGGTTAGCTGCGCCAGGTCCTGGCTCACCTCGGCTAGCAGGCCAAGGTTGCTTTCGCGCCGCTTGCGCTCGGTAATATCATTAAATACGACGGCGACTAATAGGCTGCCCGCGCCGCCCACGCGCGAATACTGCGCCGTAAACCAGCGCTTAGTGTCGGCATTGTAGCCCTCCACCCGCTCGGAGGTACCTGTTTGCTGCACGCGCGTCAGGCTGCTAAGCCACAGCGGCTCGATGCGCGGGAAAACCTCGCTGGCTCGCTGGCCTAGGGAGAGGGCAACCCCCGCGTGCTGTTCAAAGGCCGCGTTTACCTCCCGGTAGATGATATCCGCAGCCTGTCCGCGCTCGTCGAAGACGAGCTCCATCACGCAAAAGCCTTCGTCTATGGTTTCGAATAGCGTGCGGTACTTGGCTTCCGAGGCGGCCAGGGTTGCCTCGGCGCGGGCGCGCGCTACGGCGGCCCAGGTGCGCTCGGCCGTTTCCCGTAGCAAGGCAATTTCACCAGGCGTCCAGCGGCGGGGCTTGCCCTGGTGCACCACTAGGTTGGCTACCCAGCGCCCGCCTTTCAGGAGTGGGTGGGTGACAAAGGCCGTGGAGCCGATGGTCTGGTAGTTAAATTTCTCCTCCTCAGTCAGCTCAGCTTCGGCGGCCACGTCCTCCACAATCAGGGGCTCGCCGTAGCGAGCCCGCTCGATGATGGGGCCGTAGTCCGAGAGCGGAAACGAGCCCGTAAAGGCCGGAAATCGCCCGCTTAGGTAATTGTCCGTTACCACCACCGTTTCGCCGTCGGGCGTAATCTCCGCATACATCGCACGGTCGAGTCCAAAGTATTCGCCCAGCACGCGGGTGGCGGTGCGCTGAATTTCCCGCGCGTCGGCAAGCGGGCGCAGCGCGTCGGTGAGCTGTAACAGAAACTGCTGGTGCTGCTCGGCCTGCTTGCGGGCGGTGATGTCGTCGTAGAACACCCCGAACAAGTCGGCCCCGCTAACCGGCGTCACGTAGAATACATACCAGCGGTCGGTGTCCGCGACGTAGTGTTCGAAGCGTTCTGGCTGTTTGGCTTGCAGCACGCGCTCGGCCACGGCCAACCAGTCGGCATAAAAGGTCGGGAAGAGCGTACTGGCTAACTGACCCACGGCGTGGGCGCGGTCGAGGCCGGTTTGTTGCTCAAAAGCGGGATTTAGTTCGAGGTAGCGGGCATCTACCGCGCGGCCGTGCGCATCGCGGACCAGCTGAATCAACGCAAAGCCTTCGGCCATCGCGTCGAACAGAATGCGGTACTTGTCTTCGGCTTGCTGGGCTAGCTCATCCTTGAGCTGCAAGATTTCCTGCTGGGCCTGCTTGCGCTCGGTGATTTCGCCGGTGGTCATCACGAAGCCATCCCGCATCCGAACCAGCGTTTGGTCAAACCAGGCCTCAAATTGCTCGTGGGCATAATACTGCTCGTGCTCAATCGGAACCCCGGTTTCTACTACTTGCACAAACAGGTCGAACAAGCCCGTTTCTACGACTCCTGGGTTTTCTTGCAGGAGGCTTTTGCCCGCCATGGGGCCCCCATATCGTTCTAGCCAGACCCGGTTGGTTAGAATCCAGGTAAAATCGACAATCTTCCCGCTGGCATCCCGCACGGCCTCAAAGGCCTGCACCACGTAGTGGGAGCTGTCTAGGGTAGCCTGCAGCAGCTCTTTCGTCTCACGCAGCTCCTGCTCGGCTTGTTTGCGCTGGCTAATGTCGTGGGTGGTGGTCGTGACGCCGTCGCCCAGCTTCACAGTAGACTGATAAAACCAGCCGTCGAACTGCTCGTGCACGTAGTGATGCTCGCGCTGGTCGGGCACGCCCGTTTCGAGCACCTGCCGGAAGGCGTCGAAAATGCCTTCCTCCACCACGCCGGGGTTCAGCTGGCGCAGGCGCTGGCCAATGACGTCGCCGTAGTATTGCTCGGCGGCGGCGTTGTTCAGCACCCAGGCAAAATCCACCACTGCGCCCTGCTCGTCGCGCACGGCCTCAAACACCTGCACCATATCTAGCGAGCTATCGATGGTAGCGCGCAGCAGCGCGCGGCTCTCGTGCAGCGCCTGCTCAGCTTGCACGCGCTCGGTAATGTCCTGCACCAGGCCGCGAAGCTGCCTGGCGTTGCCAACTGCGTCGGTGCGCACCTCACCGTGGGCTTCGAGGGTGCGCCACTGGCCATCGGCGCGCCGGATACGGCGGCGGTAGGTGTAGGGCTGCCGGGTGCGCACGGCCTCGTCAAGCACCTGCCGCACCAGGGCCGCATCGTCGGGATGCGAGCGGGCCTCAATAAAAGCTAGCGTGGGCACAAAGGCCTGTGGCTCCTCCCCAAACAGCCGGTACATGCCGTCGGAGAAGTAGAAACTACCGTTGGTCAGGTCAACCTCGTAGGAGCCGGTGTGGGCCACGGCCTCCATATCGAGCAGCAGCTGGCTGTTGCGCTGCCGGTCGGCCTCGGCCTGGTGGCGGTCCGTCACATCCTCCCAGAATAGCCAGTGCTGCCCGGCCGGCGCCGGACCTAGGCGCAGGCTAAGCCAGCGCTGCGAGTAAGCCAGCCATACTTCGCGCGGTATGGCCGCGTCAGCAGCATCCAAGAGCTGCTGTATCGTGGCCCCTAGGGCCAGCGGGAGCGGCGCTTCGGCCAAGGGCTGGCCCAGCAAGGTATCAGGTGCCACGCCGCACCAGCTGGCCGCCTGCTGGTTGATGCGCTGAATAGTGCGTTGCGCATCGAGTACCAGTACTCCCCAGGGCAGCGCGTCTAGCAGCGCAGCTGTAGCAGCTAAAGGGGGCGGCGACGAAAAGTCGGGTTCCGTAGAAGGGGGCAGGTCCATACCAGGCAAGCGGCTAAAGAGACTCCGCAAGCCAATTCTACGAAGGTTTTGCTGCCCAGATTAAGGGGCTCTGTAGCAAGCAGAACAGTAGCAGCAGGAGGCCTATATGCTGCAGCGCTTCCTAAAAACAGAGGCCTAGTATCCCTAACTAACTAACTAACTAACTAACTAACTAACTAACTAACTAACTAACTAACTAACTAACTAACTAACTAACTAACTCGCTTGGCCGCTGTGGTGGCTAGAACAGCCCACAGGGGCTATTCACCCCTAGCAAGTATCCCATAAAATACCTGCATTGCTATTGGTGCGACTGGCCTAGCGGTGGGCGGTGAGGTACGCCAGCGTTTGGTAAGAAGCGGCGTTCTCTTGCAGCGCCAGCAGCTGTTGCTGCGCCTCGGGGCTGAGCACGGGACCCAGGCTCAAGGCCAGCTGCTCGGGCGCCAGGCGCTTGGCCGCGTGGCCATGCAAGGTGCGCTGCACCGCCACCGCCTGCCTAGGCGTGAGGCGCAGCGTGGCGGCAAGGTAGCGCGTGAGCGGGCGCGCCGTGGGCCGGCCAAACAGGCAAAAGCCCCGCGGAACCAAGCGCGTAGGAGCAAGCGCGTGCGCCGGGGCCGGGCGCGTAGCCAGCATAGTGAGCAACAGCGCGACAGCAAGCGTAACAGATTTCATACTAAAGCAGGAAGGAGGGCGATGAATAAGTAATTCAAAGTTGGCCTTACTAGCTATCTTATTCTGTATCTATTGGCTCAAGCTCGCCAGGGCGCAGCTAAAAAGAGCTTTTTACTGTGCCAACTCAATAATTCACTAGCCGGCTGCCTAGGGCGCGGCGAAGGTCGGGCACATCGTAGGTGCGCAGCACCCTCGGCAGCACCTCCGAGTAAGCGTCCTTGGCCGTCGGGTTTTCCAGAAAGTATTGAAAGCTAGGTGGCCCACCGCTCACCTGCACCTGCTCGATTTGAGGGTGATAGCTACCCGTAATAGCGCCCCCCTGGTTGGTGGCCTTCAATACGGAGGAGTTTGCCACCAGCGGGCTGAGCAGCGCCGCGTGCAAGGCCACCAGCGTCGCCCGGCCATCGGCCCGCAGCAAAATAGGCAGGGTCCGCAAGCGGCTGTCATTGCGCAAGAAGCTGAGGAGCGTTCGCACATCGCCCACGCGCTGAGCTAGCAGCGGGCGCCCTAGGTGCAGAGCTAGTTGGGTGGGACGATACTCTTGGTTGTAGTACTTGGGGTCGTTGAACGTGGCGGGGTCGGTGGTTTCGCCGAGGCCGCGCAAGTCGGCCAGCAGCACCGCCGTGCCCTGGCGCTGGTAGGCGGCCAGGCGGGCGGCGCTATCGCGCAGCACCGTGGCCATTCCTAGGTCGGGCAGCCACAGCACCAGGCGGGTAGGGGCGGGGCCCGTGGGCAAAAGCAAGCGCGCCGGCAGCGGCGGCTGGCCCGCGCTGCGCAGCAGGATATTCTGCCAAGCCTGACCGCTGGGCAGGCGCAAGGTGTCACGCAGGTCGATGCTTAAGGGGCCACTGCTTGTATTAGCACTGTCGAGCTGGCGCCTTACTACCGCCGCCAGCGCCTCGGGCGAGTAGGCAGGGCGGCGTTTGGCGAGTGCCCGTGCCTCAGCCAAGTAGCCCGCCGACAGCGTTTCCTCATTCTTGAAGCTGGTGTTGACCTGCCCGGTGCTGGTGCAGCGCAGGGCGGCTTCGGGCAAGGCTACCAGAGGCGTTTCTTCGGGCACTGCCGGCCCACTCACCCCCAGCCACCGCCGAAACCACGCCACGGCCGCTACCCGCTTGGGCGCCGAGATGCCGTGGCCATCGTCGTAGGTGAATAGGCTAGTGTGCTCGGGCTGACCTAAGGCCGCGTAAGCGCGGTGCGTATCGGCATACGCGGCCTCCATGTCGGTCTGGTCTACAAAGTCGTAGCGGCCCGTGAGCCACAGCAGCGGCTTGGGGGCAAACATGATAGGCCAATCGGCGATATCGAGGCCGACCGCCCCGGCGCCCGGCAGCTGTACGCAGCCATCGGCCGGGCCGGTGAGGGTGAGATTGCGCTCGCCGCTGGCCACGTAGCTGCACAGTGCGGCCACCTGCACACGGTCGTCGTACCCCACGAAATAGGCCGTTTGGGTAGCGCCCCCCGAGTTGCCGAGGCAGCCCACGCGAGCTGCATCTACTTCGGGCCGGGTCAATAAGTAGTCGAGGCCGCGCACGTTGTCCCACAGTTCTGCGGCAGGTAGCGAGCGACCTAGGAGCGCCGCCTGCGCATTGAGCAGCGTGTGCTCGGTGGTGCCGCCGCGGGTGAGCGGCTTGCCGCTAGCGTCGGTCAGCTGCATGCGCTCGCCCTGCGAAATCGGGTCAATCACGAGTACCACGAAGCCATTGCGGGCAAACAGCCGGGCCGTTTGCTGGTACGAGGGCGTGGCCTTGCTGGTGTTCTCGTGCCCGCAAAAGAGCAGCACCGTGGGCTTTTTACCCTTGCCCTCGGGCAGGTATAAGTTGGCCGTGACGTGGTGGCGCGGCGTGCTTTCGTAGATAACTCTCTCTATCCGAAACCCCGCCTGCGGCACCGTGCCCACCACCCGCGCCCGCAGCGGCGTGCGTGCTGGCAGCGGCCCCAGCACCCGCCGAAAGCGCGCCCGCGCCGAGTCGCGGTAGGCCTGGGTGCCCGCCGCCGACCCTAGGGCCTTGGCTAGCTCGGCCCGCCGCGGCTCGTACTGCGCGTGCACCTGCTGCAAGAGGTAGGTAGGCAGCGTAGTAGCCGCCCGCCAGTCGATGACGGAGCTAGGCAGCTTGCCCGGCGAAGGTTGTGCCGTGGCACCTAGGGCAAGCAGCGCGAGCAGGGCGGCAAGAATCTTGGACATAGGGCGGGGGTGGGAAATAGAACGGGGCCGCCTCCCTACTGGAAAACGGCCCCGAAATAAGCGTGTTAGCAAGCCCTAGGCTTTCTCGGGCAGCAGAATGGCGTCGGGGTAATTGCCGAGTACCGGTTGCGAGGGCGCACCTTGCGTCACGGCTTCTATCAGCAGCTTGCCGCCCACGAAGGCACCTTTCCAGCTCTCGCCCAGGCCGCCGAATACTTCCTCGCGGTCACCGCGCGAGCGCAGCTTATTGATACCTACTTTAAAGGCGCGCAGCTCCTTGGCGGTGCGGTTGGCCCACTTCTCATCATCCGACCCTAGGGCCGTCACGAGCGCGCCGTTCGAGATGTTCATCTCGCCCACTAACTCCTCCACGCGGTCTACGAGCACGATGCTGTCGATGGGGCCGAAGGGCTCCTTAAAGTACAGCTCGGCTTGGCGGGGCAGGCCCACCAGGCCGCGCGGCGCCCGGTAGGCCGAGCGGTCTTGGCCGGGCAAGAACAGCGAGTCGTCTAGCTTGCCTTGGTAGAACGGAATGGCGCCGGTCTTGGTGGCGTTGTTGAATAGCTCGTCGAGGCTCTCAGCCTGCCGGGCGTTGATGACGGGGCCAAAAGCCAGGTCGGGCAGCTTGTCGCCGGGATTGTCTACCAGCGTAGGGTTGCCCACGCGCAGGCTGCCGATGGCTTTGGTGTAGGTTTCCAAAAACTCGGGAAACAGCGAGCGCTGCACTACAAAGCGCACGTAGGCCGTGCAGCGCTGCTTGCCGTAGTCGTAGCCCTTCTTGAGCTGGTCGGCCAGCGCGTCCCACTGCGAGTAGTCCCAGATGCCGTAGGTGTTCACGCCTTCCATCTCCAACATGTAGCGCTTGTGCTCTTGGCTGAGGGCGTCGGCGATGTTGCGGCCGTTGTAGCGCCCACCCACAAAGGAGAGGCAATCCACGGCGGCGTCCTTCACCAGCACGTCGCTCAGCTCGCCGCCGGGGCCGCTTACCAGTGTCACGGGCAGGCCGCAGCGGCGGGCAATGGCGAAGGTGAGGCTCAGGGAGATAAAGCCGCCGTCAGTAGGGGTCTTGGCAATCACGGCGTTGCCGGCCAGCACCTGCACCAGCACCGCGTGCATGAGCACCGACATGGGGTAGTTCCACGAGGCAATGTTGCTCACCAGCCCTAGGGGGCGGCGGTCGCCAAGCAGGCTCTCGATATTGTCCACGTACCACTGCACGCCCTCGATGCAGCGGTCGATGTCGTTGAAGCCCAGCTTGTAGGTCTTGCCGATTTCCCACATCAGCAATTTGCTCACGAGGTCGATGTGCGGGCGCAACTGGTCAAGGCAAGCCTGCACTTTGGCGCGGCGCTCGTCGAGGTCGGTAGCTGCCCAGGCGGCTGCTTCGCCTTTAGCAAAGCGCACGGCGCGCAGGGCCTCATCGTGCTTGAGCATGGGCAGCGAGCCAATCTCCGAGCCATCGATGGGGGAGTGGAAAGGGCGTGGGTCGCCGGCTTCCTGCCACTTGCCTTCCAGCAGGTTGAGGTAACCGCCCGCGGGCGAAAACACTTCGGGAACAGCCTGCTTGACGTCGTTCAGCAGCTTGCTGAATTCTACCTCAGGCGAAACGATTTTAGACATGGGAAAGGGTGCGCACAGCCAGCGCCGTACAAATCGGTGAAAGAACAGGATAAAAAGCGACTTGCCCGCCGCATTGTTGGCGCTAAGTAACCTAAGCTGCGGTGTAAACCGGCTAACTAGGCTGCCTTAGCCCGCGCTACGGGGGCACCACCTAGGCGTGGGCCACGGCTTGCAGCTCACGCACCAGCTCGGCCGAGCCCACAAAGAGCGGCACCCGCTGGTGCAGGTCCTTAGTAGGAGGCACTTCGAGCACCTCGTCGGCGCCAGTTACGGCAACGCCACCAGCTTGCTCGGTTATGAAAGCGATAGGGTAACACTCGTAGAGCAAACGCAGCTTGCCGCCGGGCCACTCGGCGGTGGGTGGGTAGAGGTACACGCCGCCCGTGAAGAGATTACGGTGGTAATCGGCCGCCAGCGAGCCTACGTAGCGGGCGGTGTAGCGGCGCTCCTTGCAAGTAGTGAGGAAGGTGCGCGCAAACTCGGGAAAGTCAAACCAGTTGCCTTCGTTGCACGAAAAGACTTGGCCTTGGGCCGGGATGGTGAGCTGGGGGTGCGACAAGAAAAACTCGCCTAGGCTGGGCTCGTAGGTGAAGCCCGCCACGCCGTGCCCGGTGGTATATACGAGCATGGTGCTGGAGCCATACAGGATGTAGCCCGCCGCTACCTGCGCTCGCCCGCCCTGCAAAAAGTCTTCGGCGCGTGCCGGCCCCCCATAGCGACTCACGCGCCGATAAATGCTGAAAATGGTGCCCGTGCTTACGTTGAAGTCTAAGCTCACCGACCCATTGAGCGGGTTGAGCGCCACCACGTATTTGCCATCGTGGTTGCCCGTATCGATGATGTCGTGCCGGGCCTCGCTCAGCACCGCGCAGCACTCGCGCCCATTGGTGAGGGCCCGCACAAATCGGATGTGCGCCTCCTCACCTAGGCGGTGGCGCGGGGCACCCTGCTCTCCCTCGGGGCCTACTGCCTCCGCAATGCTATTGAGGCCCGCCCGGCTCACTTCCCGCACCATGATTTTGCTGGCCAGTGCAATGTCTCGCAACAGCTGCGACAGCTCGCCGGTGGCAAACGGAAACTCAGCCTGCTTGCGCATGATGTAGCGCTCGAGCGTAGTGCCAACGGGGGTAGCTAGTTCGTCGTGAGTAGGGGTAGGGGACATAGGTGATTATGGTAGCAGAACCGCTTGTCATTGCGAGCGCAGCGAAGCAATCGCACCTGTTGAGTACCGCTGTTTGGGTGCGATTGCTTCGCTGCGCTCGCAATGACAGGCTTGTTTACTTTGCTTCCGGCTGCTTTTGCGACTGCCACAGCACGACTTGCCAGCCCTTCTTAGGGTCTTTAATCTGCATCGTCACGTACTTAATGTGGGCCACGTTGGGCGTGCCGTCGGGCTTATTAGGCTGGTAAATAACGATTTGGCCATGCACCGCGGCGGCGGTGCCGTCATTGTAAGCCCGCACGCTAATGCTCTCCACGTCAATCTTGTCGTACACGCTTTTGCCGTCGCGGATGCTTTGGAGGTAGTCGAGTTTGCCGTTTTGCTTGCCGTTGGCGTGGGTGTACACGAGGTCGTCGGCAAAAACTTTCTCCAAGAAAGCGTAGTCCTTGCTGACCTGAGCGGCGAAGCGCTGGCGCTCCAGCTTCTCCACTTCCTGGGCTGCTGCCGCGTTTTTCTTGGTCATTTGGCCACCTAGGGGCGTGGGCAGCGTCGTGATTAGCGCCTTGCTGCTAGTAGGCTGCGGTAGCCGCTGCTCGGGCGTTTGGGCATAGGTGAGCGCGGGCAAGGCCAGCAGCGCCACGGCGATAAACGAGCGTTTCATAGAAGCAGCTTAAGAAGCGGTGGGAAGAATATCGTCGGCGTCGAGCTTGATAGGCTCCATGCGCGGCACCAGCGTGAACATGATAACCCAGGCCAGCAGGTAGATGCCCCCGCAAATCAGGAACATGATGAAATAGGCCTTGTTGAGTTGGCCCAGGGCCTCGTAATACACGAACATGCGCTTCTGCACCAGCGCCGACAGCGCAATGCCCCCCATGCCGCCCGCAAAGCCGCCAATGCCCGTAACCGAGCCCACGGCCCGCTTCGGAAACATGTCCGACACAGTGGTGAAGATGTTGGCGCTCCAGGCCTGGTGGGCCGCCGCCGCAATGCCAATTACTAGCACCGCCAGCCACATATTCAGCTGCCCTAGGTACTGCGCAAACACTATCGGGAACACGCAGAAGGCAATAACCAGCATGGCCGTTTTGCGCGCCTGGAAAGCGGGCATGCCACGCTTAATAAAGCCCATCGGCAGGTAGCCGCCACCCACACTGCCGATGCTCGACAACACGTACACCGCCGCTACTGGCAGGGCAATAGCCGTGCCCGTGAGGTGGTACTGCTTGCCTAGGAAGTCGGGCAACCAGAACAGGTAAAACCACCAAATGGGGTCGGTCAGGAACTTGCCCAGCACGAAGGCCCACGTTTGGCGAAAGCCCAGCAGGGTAGCCCACGAGGTTTTGGGTTTTTCCTCCACTACCGCGCTCTCGGCCGGCAGGCCTACCGGGGTGTCGGAATTGATGTAGTCAAACTCGGCCTTGCTCAGGCGCTTGCTGTTGGCTGGCGTTTCATACACAGCATACCACAGCACCAGCCACACAAAGCCCAGCGCTCCCGTGATAAGGAAGGCCCACTTCCAGCCAATGGTTTCGGCAATGAGCGGCACCGTGAGCGGCGCTACGATGGCCCCTACATTAGCCCCAGAGTTGAAGATGCCCGTGGCCAGGGCCCGTTCGCGCTGCGGAAACCACTCGGCCGTGGTCTTGATGGCTGCCGGGAAGTTGCCGGCCTCCGTGACACCTAGGAAAGCCCGCGCCACCCCGAAGCCAAACGTGCTGCTAACCAGCGCGTGGCCCATAGCTGCTATGCTCCACAAGGCCGTTGAGATGGCATACCCCAGCTTGGTGCCGAGCTTGTCGATGATGCGACCCACACCCACCATGCCCACTGCGTAGGCCAGCTTGAAGGCAATCTCAATGTTGGCGTAGTCGCCCGCATTCCAGTGAAACGCCGTTTCGAGGTAAGGCTTCAGCAGCGAGATAACTGCCCGGTCGAGATAGTTGATAGTTGTGGCAAAAAATACCAGCGAACAGATAGTCCAGCGGTACTTGCCTACCACCGAGGTGTCGGTGCCGGGCGGCGAGCTGTGAAGGGTGGGATTCATAGGTTGTAGTGCTTGGTACTTAGTGCCTGGTGCTTGGTCTTCTGTTGCAAAAGCAGCTAGCAATTGGCAGAAGACCAAGCACTAGGCACTAGGCACTGATTTAGTTAAGAACTGTATGAGCGGGGCCACGCGGGCCGTAACCACGGCCGGGTCGCTGGCACCCTTAAACAGCTGTGAGCCAATGCCCACGGCGTTGATTCCCGCGCCAAACCATTCGGCGAGGCTAGCTTCGGTGGGCTCGACGCCGCCCGTTACCATGAGCTTGGTGGCCGGCATGGGCCCGCGCACTGCCTTAATGTAGTCGGGCCCAACCACGTTGCCTGGGAATACTTTCACTAGCTGCGCCCCGAGCTGGGTGGCCGCGTATATCTCGTTGAGGGTCATGGCGCCTGGCACCCAGGCTACGTCATGGCGCTGGCAGGCTTCAGCCACGTCGGCCGTCGTGATGGGCTGCACTACAAAGGTTGCTCCCGCCGCGATGAAGCGCTCGGCGTCGACCGCGTTATAGATGGTGCCAATGCCCAGCACGAGGTCGGGGCAGTCGGTGGCCGTGAGTTTGGCTAGCTCTTGAAACACCTCGAAGGCATTGGCCCCGCGGTTGGTAAACTCAAATACTCGGACGCCGCCTGCATAGCACGCCCGCACCATGTCCTGGGCATGGGCCGCATCGGCATGAAAGAAAACCGGCACCAGTGGCGCAGCAAGTACTTGAGCGAGGACTTCAGAAGAAGACATTTTTATGAGCTGTTAGCTATCAGCTGCTAGCTGTTGGCTATCGGTTCAAAGTGGAAAGGAAGCTGCCTTGGCCCGCCTAGGGGAGCTAGCAGCTAGCAGCTGATAGCTAACAGCTTAAATAGACTACCGCAGGAGGCGCCCCGTCAGGTTACCCTGCATAAGGTGCTCGACTTCGGCCGGCGCTACTAGGTTGATGTCGCCGTGGATGGTATGCTTGAGGGCCGAGGCAATGGTGGCAAAAGACAGGGCTTGCTCGCGGCTCTCGTAGTGGGCATCTCCATAGATGAAGCCGGAGATGAAAGAATCACCCCCGCCAATGCGGTCTACCACGGGGCTGATGTCGTAGAACGGCGTTTCGAAAAACTCGCCCTGGTCCCAAAGTAGGCCACAAATGCGCTCGTGCGACGCACTCTGCGTTTGGCGGCGCGTCGCAATTACGCGCTTGATTTGGGGGAAGCGCTGGGTCAACTGCTGGCTCATAGAGATAAAGCCGTTATCGGTGCCTTCGGCAGCCTTGATGCCAAATAGGTCATCAGCGTCGCCTTCGGTACAAACTACAATGTCGCAGCCAGCTACTAGGTCGGGCATTACGTCTTGGGCTTTTTGACCGTACTGCCACAGGTTGCGGCGGTAGTTCACATCGGCCGAAACCGTGATGCCGAGGCGGCGCGCCGCTGCAATAGCATCGGCGGTGGCCTGCGCAGCGGCAGCCGAAATGGCGGGCGTGATGCCCGTCCAATGCAGCCAGCCAGCATCTTTCAGCAGCTCATCCCAGTTGAAAGCAGCCGGGTCGAGGTTCGCGAAGGCCGAATCGGCGCGGTCGTAAACAATGCGGCTAGGCCGCAGCGAGGCGCCCACTTCCAGAAAATACAGCCCTAGGCGGTGGCCTTCGGTGAAAAGGCAGCGGCTCATGTCCACGCCATAGCGGCGCAGGTGGTTGGCGGCCGCATAGCCCAGCTCATTGGCCGGAAACACGCCGACGTGAGCGGCGGGCACACCCATTTGGGCGAGGGCGGCAGCCACATTGGCATCGCCGCCGCCGTAGGTGACTTCGAGAGTGGCCGTTTGGGGGAGCCGGTAGTTCAGCGGCGGCGAGAGCCGCATCATCACTTCGCCGAAGGTTACGACTTGCTTCATATAAGGAAGAAACCAGGTGCGCGGCTTCGGCTAGTAGTTGCCAATTGGCGGCACCTAGGGAAATTTAAGACCGGAAAGGTAGGCGGTGACGAAGGCCAAAAATGCAGTTTAGAGCGAATTTATTAGCGTAATCGTTGCCGATAGCCGGTAGATAGATAACTATCTAGGTTGGTAGAAAAACGCCTATCAGGGCGAGCGTAGCGACGTAATCGCACTCGAACAGTGCGGCTAAACAGGTGCAATTGCTTCGCTACGCTCGCCCTGATAGACGTTTTACTTTAAGCGACTTTCGGCAAAGGACACCGCTAGTTTGCCACCAACTCTCCTGAACTCACCGGTGCAGGCGCAGCATCGAAGCCAAAGTATTGGCTGGCATTACCGTAGCTGATGTTTTCAACTAACTGGCCCAGCCAGGGTAGCTCTTCGGCGGGCAGTTCACCGTTTTCCACATCGCGGCCCAGCAGGTTGCACAAGATGCGGCGGAAGTACTCGTGGCGCGGGAAGGAGAGGAAGCTGCGCGAATCGGTGAGCATGCCCACGAAGCGGCTCAGCAAGCCCATGTTGCTGAGGGCATTGATTTGCTTCTCCATGCCATCTTTCTGGTCCAAGAACCACCAGCCCGAACCAAACTGCATCTTACCGGCCACCGAGCCATCCTGGAAGTTGCCAATCATGGTGGCAAAGATGTCGTTGTCGGCCGGATTGAGATTATAGAGGATGGTCTTGGTTAGTTTGTCCTGGTTGTCGAGGCGGTCGAGGAAGCGCGAAAGCGCCTGCGCCTGCGAGAAATCGCCAATAGAATCCCAGCCCGTGTCGGGGCCCAGCTGGCGCAGGGCGCGGGCGTTGTTGTTGCGCAACGCCCCTAAGTGAAACTGTTGGGTCCAGCCCTTCTCCCAGTCCATAATAGCTAGCTCAACCAGCATAGCCGACTTAAACTGCTCAATCTCGGCGGGCGTCAGCCCTTGGTCAAGCCGCGCTTTGTCGAAGATGGCAGCTACTTCTACTTCAGTATAGTCGGCAGCATAAATCTGCTCTAGGCCGTGGTCCGACAAGCGCCCACCTAGGGAGGCGAAGAAGTCGTGGCGCTGGCGCAAGGCTGCCAGCAGGTCAGCATAAGCGCGAATTTCGATGCCCGCCGCTGCCCCTAGGCGCTGCAAGTAAGCGGGGTAGTCGGGCGCCTCGGGCGTCATGGCCTTGTCGGGGCGGAAGGTAGGCAGGATGCGCGTCTCAAAACCTTGGGCCGCAATGGCTTGGTGGTGCTCCAATGAGTCGGCAGGGTCGTCGGTGGTGCACACGGTCGCCACGTTCATCTTGCGCAGTAGGCCCTGCACGCTGTATTCGGGCGTTTGCAGCAGGGCATTACACTGCTCGTAGATGCGGCGGGCGCTATCCTTGTTCAGTAGCTCCGTGATGCCGAAGTAGCGGCGCAGCTCTAGGTGCGTCCAGTGGTACAAAGGGTTGCGCACGGTGTAGGGCACAGTTTCAGCCCATTTCTCAAACTTCTCCCAGTCTGACGCATCGCCCGTGATAAAGCGCTCATTCACACCATTGGCCCGCATGGCCCGCCACTTGTAATGGTCACCGTAGAGCCAAATTTGGGTGATGTTCTCAAACTGCCGGTTCTGGGCAATCTGGTCGGGCGGCAGGTGGCAGTGGTAGTCAATGATGGGCTGCGGCGCAGCGTGCTCGTGGTAGAGCTGGCGCGCGGTGGGCGTTTGCAGCAGGAAGTCGTCTGAGAGAAAGGGAGTCATATTATAATGAGCAATTAGCAATGAGCAACCGTTTGTCATCCTGAGCTTGCGAAGGACCTTCTCACGTCAGAACTAAGACGTTGAAATAGTATCTCTGATGACTGCAACCGCGATAAGGTCCTTCGCAAGCTCAGGATGACAGACGTATTTTGAAGATGACAGGCGTATTTTGAATTACAGCGATACCCCGCGCTTCCACGGAATGAAGTCCGTTTGGCCGTGGCGCACGGCGTGCACTTCTAGGCCGCTGGCTACCTGAATGACGTATTCGAGGATGCGCTCGCCGGCCTGCTCGATGGTTTCTTCGCCGTCGATGATGGTACCCGTGTTCAGGTCGATGATGTCGGGCATGCGCTGGGCCAGCTTGGTGTTGGTGCTGATTTTGATGACCGGCGCGATGGGGTTGCCGGTGGGCGTGCCGAGACCGGTAGTGAAGAGCACCACGTTGGCACCCGAGCCCACTTCGGCAGTCGTACTCTCCACGTCGTTGCCGGGGGTGCAGAGTAGGTTGAGGCCGGGCTTAGTCACGAGCTCGGGGTAGTCGAGCACGGCTACTACCGGCGACGAGCCGCCCTTGCGGGCCGCGCCCGCCGACTTAATAGCATCCGTAATTAGGCCGTCGCGGATGTTGCCGGGCGAGGGGTTCATGTCGAAGCCCGAGCCCACCGCGATGGCCGAGTCGCCATACGATTTCATGAGCGAGGTGAAGCGCTGGGCCGTTTCGTGGTCTACCGAACGGTTCACCATTTCCTGCTCTACGCCGCATAGCTCCGGGAACTCAGCCAGGATAACCGAGCCACCTAGGGCCACCAGAATGTCGGAAGTATGACCCACCGCGGGGTTGGCCGAAATACCCGAGAAGCCGTCCGAGCCGCCGCACTCCAGCCCGATGCAGAGCTTGCTGAGCGGGGCCGGCTGGCGCTGCTGCTGGTTGGCCTGCATGAGACCCGCGAAGGTTTGGCGCAGGGCCGTGCTCACCAGCGTTTCCTCGGTGCCTAGGGTCTGCTGGTCCAGAATAAAGAGCGGCTTGCTGAAGTTGGGGTCGCGCAGCTTTATCTCATCTTGCAGCATGGTGGCCTGGGCGTTTTGGCATCCTAGGCTAAGCACGGTGGCGCCGGCCACGTTGGGGTGCGTGATGTAGCCGGCCAGCAGGCCGCACAGGGCCTGGGCATCTTGGCGGGTGCCGCCGCAGCCGCCCTCGTGGTTGAGGAAGCGGATGCCGTCTACGTTCGGGAACAGTTTGGGCTTCTGGTAGTCTACCTCCGCCGATTGCAGGTCGGTGGCCAAGATTTCTTCTACCGACTTACCGGCCTGCATCAGCTCGATGAGGGCCTGGGTCTGGGGCTGGTAGCTTTTGCGGCGAGCGTAGCCTAGGTCATTCACCAGGGCTTCTTCGAGCACCTGGATGTTGCGGTTTTCGCAGAATACCAACGGAATAACCAGCCAGTAGTTGGCCGTGCCCACGCGCCCGTCGGGGCGGTGGTAGCCCATGAAGGTGCGGCCCTCAAACTGGCTCACATTGGGCTGGGCCCAGCCCTGCGAGTGCTGGCCTTCCTGGTACGAGTTGGTGGCGTGCTTGAGGTTGCCGGTGGTGAGTAGGCCGCCGGTGGCCACGGGAGCCGACATTTTGCCTACCAGTACGCCGTACATGGTTATCTCGTCGCCTACCGCGAAATCGTGCAGCGCGAGCTTGTGCTTCGCGGGAATTTTCTCGGTCGTCGTTACGGTCACCCCATCCCAGGTTACGGGCGTGCCGATGGGTAGGTCGGTGAGGGCAACCAGGACGTTGTCGGCGGGGTGGATTTTAGCAACTAAGTGCTTCATGGCAAATATCAATTAACAAGTAGCAAGTATCCAGCTAGCGCTTGGCAGGTTTCATCCCTGCTAAACAAGGCAATGGGACAAAGGTCAGCAGTATTTGCGGCAGCGCCCAATACGATGGTAGCCTATTTGCGCTAGCTGCTCCGTAGCGCGGGCTTTTAATTCGCGCGTGGGTAAGCTCGTCTCCACTGGCGGATTAAAAGTCCGCGCTACACTGCGGCTTTCTGATTCTTATTGAGCACCGTGGCCAGCGTAGCAGCGGCGCCCTCTTGCTGAAGCTGGGTGAGGTAGCGCGTTACGCTGTCGGCAAAGCCAGGCAGGGCCGTGAGGTCGGTGCCCCAGAGGGCTTGGTTGCCTAGGGCCGCTTGCACGAGTTCGGCGGTGGGTAGCCGCTGCCAGAGGTCGGCGAAGTAGCCCGCTTGCTCATCCTGAATGAGATACTCCTGGCCGTGGGCCTCGCCGTACCACTTATCGCCCTCTTGCCGGGTGCCGCGCTCAAATAGCAGGTAGGCCGCAAAACCTAGGGCCACATACTGCGGCACGGCCCGGAAACGCTCGTAGTAGTGCAGCAGGTCGGGTACCACGCGCATGCGCAGCTTGGCCGAGTAGTTGAGCGTGATGGCCAGCCAGCGGTGCTCTACGGCAGGGTTGCGGAAGCGGTCGAGTACCTGCATGCCAAAGCGCTGGCCCACCTTTTCATCGACGGGGTAGGGGATGCCGGGCAGCAAATCGGCCAGCATCAGGTTGCGGACGTAGGTGGCCAGGCGGTCATCTTCCATGGCTTCGCGCACGGTAGCTACGCCGCTCAAAAAGGCCAGCCCGCAGCTGAGCGAGTGCGTGCCGTTTAGTAGGCGCAGCTTCAACTCGCGAAACAGGTCGATGTCGGGCTGCACAATCACGCCAGGGTGTATTTGCTGAAAGCTCAGTACTTCCTTCACCCGCTCGTCGCCCTCAATGGCCCACAGCAGGTATACCTCCGACATGGTTAGCAGCTCATCCTCGTAGCCCAACTCTTGGGTAAGCTTAGCATAGGTTTCTGTCGCTGGCTTACCTGGTACAATGCGGTCAACCAGTGAGTTGCAGATGGTGTTGGCTGTGGTGAGCCAATGCATAAAATCGAGACCTAGGGCGGCGCGCTCAGCCAGCTCCTGCAAAATGCCGCGCAGCTTGGTGCCGTTGTCGGGTATTAGTTCGGTGGGCACTATCACCAGGCCTTTGTCGGGGGCGCCGCCGAAGGCCTGAAAGCGGGCGTGCAGCACCGCCAGTAGCTTGCCCGGAAACGAGCGCGGCGGGGTGGCGCCTAGGTCCTCCTTTTCGTCGAGCACGATGCCGACCTCGGTGGTGTTCGAAAGCACCACTTTTAGGTCAGGGCTGGTGGCTACTTGCAGCACCTCGGCCCACTGGCTCTTAGCCGACAGCACGCGGCTGATACCGGCGCACACCACGTCTTCGCTGATGGTTTGGCCGTCTTCCACACCCCGCACGCACACGGTGTACAGGTTGTCTTGGCGGTCGAAGGCCGCAGCGTCGCCCCCGCCGTCGGTGCTCTTTACCACCACTACGCGGCCGTTAAAAATGCCTTGGCGGTTGGCCTGGTCAATCAGAAAATCGGGCAGCCCGCGCAGCAGCACACCCGTGCCAAACTGCAACACTTTTTCGGGAAGCTCGAACAGCGCCGGAATAGGAAGAACAACCGAGGGCTTGGCCGCGCCGGCTTGCGTAAAAAGTTGGGAAAGGACGGGCATGTTTTTGCAAAGATTTTATAGCAACTGCTGGTAGATAATGGATGGGTAGCCGGTTGGCCTAGCGCCTAGGTCAGTGCTTGTTCAAATGAATATCCTAAGCCTAGAGAACGCGTCATGGGCTCACCTGCTCACTTACTGTTTCCACTTTTGCTGCCATTTGGGGTACTCACTAGTCAGGAGCTTTTCGGGCCAGGTACTGGCGTACACGTAGCCGGTGCGGCGCTCATTTTCGATATCGGCTAGGCGGGCGTGCTTCACGCCATCGCGCCCCACGTAAATTGGTTGGTTGGTGTCGAGGTCGTAGAAGCGGGCCCACAGGGTGCTGCCGGGCGAGGGCACCATTACCCGGTCGCGGCCCTTAGGCTGCTTGGGGTCGGTGATGTCGGCCACGGCCATATTTTCAATTTTAGCGGCTCCGAACCAGGCTACTGCCGCTTCCACGGCGCGGCGCACCTCGGGGCTGGGCTGGTCGAGGCTCATCAAAAACTCGGTGATGCCCACCGACTCGTCGCCGCTCAGTGAGGCCAGCTCGAAGGCGCGGGCCGGGCAGGGCAGCAGCGTGCGGCGGTCGTGCTGAGCGCACCACACCGTGCGCTTGCCGTGCTGCATATACTGCGTTTTCAGGATGCACTGCACGCCTAGGTCCACTGCCCGCTGGGCTGGCGCCACGAGGGTGGGGTCTACAAGAGCGAAGTCGCCTTTTTTCTTGGCCACAGCTTGCAGCACTTTTAAGGCGTTCACCATGGCGTTGTCGTTGTAGGTAATCTGGGCGCGGTAGAGGTTGCTGAGCGGGTAATACTGCGGGAAGCCGCCGCTGGGCTGCTGCATCTTGAGCAGGTAGCGGATGCCTTTTTCGGCACCTAGGCGGTAGGCCGGGTTCTGGGTAGTTTTGAAAGCACCGAGTAGATAAGTGATTTCGCGGGTCGTGGCGTTGTTGTCGATGGTAGCATCCTCACGGCTGGCGTCGCGGCGGGCATCCTGCAGGTCGGTGGCGCTCATGGGGCGCTTATAGTCCACCTTCACCTCGTTCACGGCCTTGGGCCAGCCACCCACGCTGCGCTGAAAGGCAAGCATCTTCTCGGCGGTGCTGTCCTGGGTTGCTGCCTGCGCCGGCTTAGGGGCTAGCACCAACGAGTGGCTGCGGCACGCGCCTAGGTTGGCAGCGGCCAGGCCAAGAGTAGCAGCAACGAGCAACGAATACTTCATCAGTAGAAAGAAAGGCCAGCTGACGCCTGAGCGGTTGCCTAGGTAGCCGCTCAGGCGCGTAGCAGTTAGTAGCCGAAGTTTTGCTTCAGGGCGGGGTCGGTATCGAGGGTGGTTTGCGGAATGGGTAGCAACTCCTTGCCTAGGCCCGCTACGTACTCGGCCGCCATGCCCGTGCCCGTGCTGTTGACGTTAGTAGTCGTAGTGGTGCCGCCCGTGGTGGTGCTGATGGGCACCACCGTGCCATTGGGCTGCAGGTTAGCCACGTAGGTGCCGTCGATGGACTGGCGCCAGTTGACGCGGACAATTCCGCTAGGTAGTGGCGTGGCTGGGGTAGTAGGCAAAAGAGACGTAGGCGTAGGCTTAAAGAACGAACGCGTCCATTGCACCTTGCCGCTCACTACCCGGTAAAACTGGTAGAGCGGCACGTTTTGGTACTGGCCTAGGCCCTGGCGCAGTAGGTTGAGGTTGGCCTTGGTCTCGCTGAGCTTAGAAGCCAGCAGGTTCCAGCGCAACAGGTCGTATTTGCGGATGCCTTCGGAGCCAAACTCCAGCAGGCGCTCGTTCACGATGGCGTTAAACATATCGGCCTTCGAGCCGGTGTTCAGGTTGGCAGCCGCAAGGTTACGGTTGTTGCCATAGCCGCGGGTACGCACCTCCAGCAGGGCATTGAGGGCCGCCGTGGTGGGGCCATTCAACTCATTATCGGCCTCGGCAAACATCAGCAGCACATCGGCAAAGCGGATGATGGGCCAGTTGTAGCCTAGATAGTTGTTGGTGCCAGGCAGGGCCGGGCTGTGCCAGTCGCGCCGAAACTTGCCATCGTAAATCGTGTTCAGTGCCACGCCCGACTGGTTATTGCTGCCATTAGCAAACTGGTAGGGCGCAATCGTAATATCGCGGCGTACGTCGGTCGAGTCGAAGGCGTAGAAGTAGGTCGGCACCACCGTCACGGCGCCCTGGGTCGAGCCGTAGATGGGCGAGTTTTGCAAGCGCGGGCCGTTGTAGTAGCCCAGCTTAGAGTCGCCGGTGGCCGTGGAGCCCGCCATGCCTACCTCAAACATGATTTCGTTGGCAGCATCGCGGCGCTGCTGGTTTAGCCCTAGCCACAGGTCCGAGTAGCTCGGGTTCAGGTTGTGCTGGCTGCGCTGGTTCATCAGCTCCTGGCACTCCTGCCGGGCAATGCGGTAGTAGTCGAGGTAGTCGGTTTGGCGCGTCATGGTGTTGCCTTGCAGCGAGTAGCCACCGCGCTGGAGCGCAAGGCGCGCCCGCAGCGCTTTCACCGCACCTTTGGTAATGCGCTCGTTGCCAATACCCGCGTTCGAGCGGTAGGGCACCAGCTTCTCGGCCGTGGCCAGGTCTGCAATCAGGGTGGTCAGCGTCTGGTTGCGGTTGCCGTTGGGCAGGTTAAAATCCTGGTCGTAGCTCGAGGGCGAGAACTGCGCCGGCACGTCGCCCCAGTTGCGAATCAGCTCGTAGTAGTACTGCGCCCGCAAGGTCAGGGCTTCGCCGTAGAGGCGGTGCAGGGCTGCGGTGTCGGCGCTGGTGCCGGTGGTGTAAAGCGCCATCTGCGGAATATACTTGATGCAGATATTGGAGCGCTCCACGCCCTGGTACAGGTTATTCCAGGGGTTGATAATCTCGGTGTTGCTAGCAAAGGCCTTGTAGCGCGAGATGCCCCGGCGCCCCGTGTCGAAGGTGCCCGACGAGCCGATGAGCTCATCGGTATCGTAGGGGTAGTACATGCTAATGCGGGTGCCGTAGGTATTGTCGCCCGACAGCGGGTCGTAGGCGCCCAGCACGGCGCTGGTGGCCCCGCTCACTGTGCTGAACGTGGCCTCGGTGGTAGTGAGGGCCGTGGGCTCTATATCAAGGTAGCTTTTGCAGGAAGTGGCCAGCCCGGCCGCCCCGGCCAGCAGCACCGCCGCCGTGGCCTTCCGCGAAGTGAACTTAAAAACTTTCATAAGGCTAGAAACTAGCTAAAGTGCGGGTGGGAAAATTTTGGTGCTTGGTTGTTGGTGCTTAGTGCTTAGTTGTTAATGCTTTGGCCTTCAGTAAAAAGGTCCTAAGCACTAAGCACCAGCAACTAAGCACTAGTAACCTACAGCCCTAGGTTGAGGCCAAACAGGAAGGCGCGGCTGCGGGGGTAGGCGGCGTAGTCGACGCCCGGCGTGAGCGGGGTGCTGCGGCGGGTGTTCACCTCCGGGTCGTAGCCCGAGTACTTGGTGAAGGTGTACAGGTTGTTGAGCGTCACGTAGAAGCGTAGCGTCTGCACCTTCACGCGGCTGAGCAGGCCCTTGGGCAGCGAGTAGCCCACCGTGATGTTGTTGACGCGCAGGAACGAGCCGCTCTCGATGGCGTAGGAGTGCAGCAGGTAGTTGCCGCGCACCGGGCTCCAGATGGTAGCGTTGGCGTTCACCTGGTTAAAGGTGTTGGCATCGGTGATGAGCACGCCGTTGTTGTCAGTGTAGCGCACCCGGTTGTTCATTTCGCTCAGCAGGTTGGCGTAGGAGGTGTTAGCCGTGCTGGTCGTAAATTCAATCTTGTTGGCGTTGTAGATGTCGTTGCCCAGCACGAAGTTGAGGAACACACTAGCGTCGAAGCCCTTGTAGGTGAACTGCTGGTTGAGGCCCCCAATCATCTTGGGGTTCGAGTTGCCAATGATGGTCTTGTCGGCTTCCGTCAGCTGGCCGTCGCCGTTCGCGTCGCGCAGCTTGAGCGAGCCGATAGCCACGGCGGTACCGGTTACGGCGGCGTTGCTGGCCACGCCATCGGCGAGCACGCCGGTGCGGGTGGCGTAGTTATACGACTTGAAGTCGTTGGCCGTGTAGTAGCCATCGGTCACGTAGCCGTACATCATGCCTACGGGCTGGCCTACGCGGGCCACGTAGTCGGGGCCCGATAGGGCAGTACCCGCCCAACCCGACTGGATGCTCGGAATCTCCGACAGCCCGCCTAGGTCCGTGATTTTGTTACGGTTGAACGTAGCGTTAGCTGTGGCCGACCAGGTGAAGTCTGGCGTCTGAATGACCGTGCCGCTCAGTTGCAGTTCCAGGCCCTTGTTCGAGGTCGAGCCGATGTTGCGGAACTGCGAGGTGTAGCCCGAGAAGCCCGGCAGTGGCTGCGCAATCAGCAGGTCGCGGGTGGTATTGTAGTACACGTCGGCCGTGAACTGCACGCGGTTGTTGAACAAGCCCACGTCCACACCCACGTCGCTGGTAGTGGTGATTTCCCAACGCAGGTTAGGGTTAGCCAAGGTCGAGCTGGCCGTGGCGGGCGTCGTTACGTGGTTGAGGGCATACGACGAGCTACCCGGCTGAAACAGCTGCGTGTACAAGAAATCGGGCACGCGGTTGTTGCCGGCCTGGCCGTAGCTCACGCGCAGCTTCAGGTCCGATACCTTGGTGAGGTAGTCCTTAAAGAAGTCCTCCTGCGAGATGCGCCACGCCGCCGAAGCACCGGGGAAAATACCACGGCGGGTAGCACCGGCCGCAAACTTCGACGAGAGGTCGTAGCGAGCCGTGGCCGACAGCAAATACTTGCCATCGTAGTCGTAGCTGAGGCGGCTGAAGCCCGAAACCAGACCATAATCGACCGGGATGCCAGTACTCGGTAGCACGGGCTGGGCCACGGTACCCACCGGCAACACGGCCTGGTTGATGTTGGCCAGGGCGCGCTCGGCGGTGATGTCGGCCGGCAAAAAGTTCGTTTGCACGAAGTTCTGGGTGGTGCGCTGGCGGTAGGTTTCCTCACCCAGCAAAGCCGAGAACGTGTGCTTGTCTTTCTTCAGCGTGTAGGTGAGCGTGTTCGAGTTGTTGAGTGTGGTCGTGATGCCATTGGTGATGGTCACGAAGGGCAGGTTTTGGTAGCCGCCCGCCGCCTGCCGAATGGTCGGCGAGTACAGCCCGTTGAAGGTCCCTAGGTCGGTGTAAGTGATGTCAAAACCGCCCGTGGAGCGAAATGCCAGCGACGGTAGGATGTTAAATGACGCCGTAGCACCCATGTTGAAGGTGCGGCGCTTATCGGAGCGATACTCGTTGTTGATGGCCAGCACCGGGTTTACCAGCGACGAGTTGGCGAAGAAATCGGGGTCGAAGTTGGCAGTCGGGTCTACGCCCGCCACACTCGTGGGCAGGTTAAAAGGGATGTACTGCACCGTGTTGCGCAGGCGCGACGTTACGCTGGAGCCGGTGTTCACCACTTGGCCGTTGCTGGAGGTACCTAGGGCGGCGCCGGTACCGGCGCCTAGGTTCTCCTGGTCGTTAAAGCGAGCATTGAAGCCTAGGCGAAACTTCTCGCTCGCCTTGGTGTCGATGCGGAAGTTCACCAGCTTGCGGTCGTAGCCCGAGCCCAGTTGAATGCCATCCTCCAGGTTGCGGGTCAGGCTCAGGTTGAAGGTCGTGGCCTTGGTGCCGCCGCTCACCGATACGTTGTGCGTTTGCTGCATGGCACTGCGGCCAAACACCTGCTCCTGCCAGTCTTGGTAGGGTAGGTTGCGCAGGTTGTTCAGGGTATCGCCATTGAAGTTGAGCGAGCCGAATACTTGCCGGAACGTGTTGATGCCGCCCGATACGCTGGCGCCCGAGCCCGTGAGCTGCGCCCGCTCGTATTCCCAGTTCAGGTAGTCGGCTGGGCCCATCACGTCGAGCTTCTTGGCCAGCTTGCGGAAGCCCCCAAAACCATTGTACGACACCGAGGTGCGGCCTTCGCGGCCGCCCTTAGTGGTGATGATAACTACGCCGTTGGCCCCGCGGGCACCGTAGATAGCGGTCGAAGAGGCGTCTTTCAGCACATCGACCGAGGCAATGTCTTGCGGCGCGATAACCGACAGTGCGTTCTCAATCTGAATGCCGTCTACGATGTAGAGCGGCGAGTTGTCCTGGGTAATGGAGCCGCCGCCGCGCACCTTCACTTGCACGCTGTTGTTGCCGGGCGTGCCTTCCGAAGAGGTCAGCTGCACACCAGCCAGGCGGCCCGTCAGGGCCTCAGCGGCCGAGTTGACAGGAATATCCTTAATCTGCTGGGCATTCACCGACGAGATGGCGCTCGTAACGTCGCCGCGCCGAACCTCTTGGTAGCCAATAACCACCACATCGTCGAGCGACTGCACATCCGATACCAGCGTAACGTTGATGGTGGTTTTGTCGCCTACGGCTATTTCCTGGCTCACGTAGCCCACGAAGCTGAAGCGCAGCGTGGTCGTTTTGCTGTCGGCGGGCACGTTGATGGTGTAGCCGCCATCAACGGCAGTGGAGGCGCCGCTGGTAGTGCCTTTGAGCAGTACCGTTACGCCCGGCAGAGTCTCGCCGTCTGACCCTTTGACGATGCCACTCACTGCACGGGTTTGGGCCAGGGCCGCGCCCACGCTGGCGCACAGCACAAGCCAGAGTAACAGGAAATGTCTTTTCATAAGAGCAGCAGGAGAAAAATGGGTGGGAATTGAAATAAGTGGCGAGAGTGAGGGGCTGCGGACTGGCATTGCTGCCAGCGAGCCTAGGGCTAGGTAGGAGCGGGCTGCTAGCCGCCGGCCGGGCCAAAAACTATTTTTTTAAACTTTAGCAGGATAAAATGCCTAAGCGGAGCCGGGCAACTGCTATCGGATGCCTCGAAGTTTAGCGAATGATGGGCGCCTGATGAAGCCCTAGCGCGTTTTTATTTGCGCAAACGTTATCGGTAACGTTCCCAAAACCCGCCTCATGCGGCGGCAAAAGCCCGAGTAGCCCGCGGCATCGATTTAAGTGATACCTTTAGATGCTAGCCCAGGGCCGGGTTTTTAGCTCAAAATTTGTATTTTAATTATATTTTAGCTTGGAAGCCGCCACCCTCAAAGACATTGCCCGCGAACTCAATATTTCGGTCTCGACCGTGTCGCGGGCCTTGCGCGACAGCTATGAGATAAATGCCGAAACCAAGCGCATTGTGATGGAGTGCGCGGCTCGCCTGCACTACCGCCCCAACCCCATTGCACTCAGCCTGAAGGGTAGTAGCAGCAAGGCCATCGCGGTTATCGTGCCGCAGATTGCTAATTATTACTTTTCGCAGGCCATCAATGGCATCGAAGATGTGGCCAACCGCCGGGGCTACGACGTGCTCATTTTCCAGACCCACGAAACCTACGACCGCGAAATAGCCAACCTGCGCCAGGCCCTAGCCCGCCGCGTCGACGGCGTGCTCATCTCACTCAGCAGCGAAACCTCCGACCTGACGCACCTGCAGGAGCTACAGCAACAAGGCACGCCCATTGTGCAATTTGACCGGGTATCGGCCGAGGTGAATACGCCCCGCGTAGTAGCCGACAATTTTGGGGGCGCCTTTGCCGCTACCGAGCACCTTATTAAGACTGGGCGGCGGCGCATTGCGCACCTCACTATTCAGCCCTGGCTCAGCATCACGCAAGAGCGGCTGGCGGGCTACCGCGCGGCCCTGGAGCAAAACGGCTTGCCCTACGACGAGAGCCTGGTGCGCTTCGGTACCTTCGGCCCCGACGAGGTAGGGCCGCTGGTAGATGAGCTGCTGGCCCTGCAGCCCCGACCCGATGCCTTTTTCACGGCCAGCGACCGGCTGGCCCTAGGGTGCCTGGGGGCGCTACGCCAACGCCGCATCAGCATTCCCGATGAGGTGTCGCTCATCGGCTTCACTAATCTCAACGTGGCCGATTTGCTATCGCCCTCGATGAGCACCGTGGTGCAGCCCGCCAAGGAAATCGGCCAGACCGCCGCCGAGCGCCTGCTCGACCTCATCGAGCGCAAGCAGCGCCCCGCGTTGCCCATTACCACGACTACCATTCCCACCACCATGCAGCTGCGCGAATCGACACAACTGGCGGTAGTGGCCTAGGGAGGGTGGTAATCTTTGATAGCGGAATCGCCAAGCTATGTATCCTGCCTTGCTGGCCAATGTGGCTCAGTACATATCCCTTACCTCTGCTGAGCAAGCCTATTTCAGCAGCTTGCTGGTGCCGCTCCGGGTGGCGCGTTTTGGCTATGTGTTGCAGGCTGGGCAGCCTACTCGCTCCCTATTTTTTGTGGTGCGGGGCTGCGTGCGCACCTATGCTACCGATGCGCACGGCCAAGAAACTGTGCTGGGCTTTGCCTGGGAAGGGTGGTGGGGTGGCGATGCCGCCAGCGCCATGGCGGCGCGTCCCGCTACCCTCACTATTCAAGCACTCGAAACGACCGAGGTCTTGCTCCTGAGCTTGGAGCGACTGGAGCAGCTTTGCACGCGCGTGCCCGCCTTCGAACGCTTCTTTCGCTTGCTGTTTCAGAATGCTTTTCTACTGGAGCAGCGCCAGCGATTGGCCTTGCTACAGTGGCCCGCCGCCGAGCGCTACGCCCGCTTTTGCCGCCAGTACCCGCGCCTTCGCCAGCGGGTAGCCCAGAAGTACATTGCCTCGTACCTGGGCATGACCCCCGAGTTTTTGAGCGCGCTGCGCACCCGGCACGGCTAGGCGCTAATTCTTAAGAAAGCTTAAGTTTTTGGGCGTTTGCCTAGGGGAGCTTTGTGATTAGTTAGCTGCGCTAGTGATGCAGCCGCTTTTCTTCCTCTATTTCTTCTGGCGATGACTCCGCTCGTATTCATTCCTGGCCTGCTGTGCACGGCCGAACTCTTTACGCCTCAGCTAGCCGCTTTGTGGCCCCACGGCCCCGTGATGGTGGCCTCTACGTTGCAAGGCGACACTATCGCGGAGATGGCCACCGCGATTCTGGCGCAAGCCCCGCCTCAGTTTGCGCTCGTGGGCTTGTCGATGGGGGGCATGATTAGCCTCGAAATTATGCGCCAAGCGCCACAGCGCGTACTGAAGCTGGCTTTGCTCGACACCTCGGCCCAGCCGGCCTCGCCAGAGCAGGCCATCTTTTTTCGCGGCCTGCTGGACCAGGCGCGCAGCGAGGACGCGGCCACCGTGCTAGGAGAAACGCTAATCTCGGTTCTACATCCGGCTCACCAACACGACCCAGCGCTACGGGCGGTCAATCAGCGCATGGGCGCGGCCGTTGGCTTGGCAGGCTTTGCCCACCAAGTAGAAGTTGTGCTCTCCCGCCCCGATAGCCGACCCAGTTTAGCCGCTATTGCCGTGCCCACCCTCGTGCTGGTAGGCGAGCAAGACCAACTGACACCGCCCGACGCCGCCAGGGAGCTAGCAGCGGGCATTCCGCACGCCAGCCTCATCATTATTCCTGACTGCGGACACGGCTCGACGATTGAGCAGCCGCAAGCCGTCAATGATGCTTTGCTGAGCTGGTTGCTTGACTAACAACTGCTTTTAGCAGTGCTATGCTGGCAGCGCGTACTATTTAAAATAGAGCATTACCCCACTTACAAGTTGTAGAAGACCGTGCTCAATGCGTGGAATGTTGCGCTCGGATTATTAAAAGCTAGAGGCGCGGCACCCACGGCGCGTCTCCCTCAAAGAGGCGCTCTAGAGTATAGCGCTTTGTCCCACTTGTCTTGGCTTTTTGGTTTTATGAGGGCGCCCCGCGCTGCCCACCGGCAACTGCGCGAATCGACGCAGCTGCCGGTGGCGGCCTAGGGTGGGTTGCGAGTTCAGACCATTGTCGAAGGCTAGTTTAATGAGTTTTGTAAGCGCCGCTAGTAAGTGCAGCTAGGGTGAAAACCGACTGCTTGTTACGATGCTAGCGCAAACTGCAAGCTAGCCTCAGCGGGGCGGCTTGTTGGTGGAGAACGACTCGCTTTAATGCCTTGGCTACGGTAAGTTGCTGCCGCTAGGTCGCCCCGCTCGGGCTAGTCTGCAGCTTGAGTGAGCTACCTTGCACGCTGCCCGTACCTGCCAGCGGCACCACCTTATTGCCCACACTCTGGTAGCTACTCCTGCTTCTCATGTGGACTTCTTCCCGCAAACGCCTACGCCGCTTAGAGGCGGCCTGGCACCAGCCAGTCGCGCGCGCTCCCCGCTACTTCTCCTTAGTGGCTCGCTACTACGACTACGTGCAGCACGAGCCTGCCTACCAGCACCTGCCTGACCAAACCTGGGAAGACTTGAACGGCGACCTGCTCTTTGGCCTGCTCGATGCCACGGTGAGCCCGGTAGGCCAGCAATGCCTCTACCACCGCCTGCGCAGCCCGCTCGCCGACGCGGCCGCCTTGCACGAGTTTGATACGGCCACGACCCTGCTGGCGCAGCAACCCGAGGTCCGCGGGCAAGCCTTGCTCGCCCTCGACCAGTTGACGGCTGACGAGGCGTATTACCTGACCGATTTGCTGCAGGGGGAGCCTCTACCCACCTTGCCTGGCGCACGTTTCGCGCCGCTGCTTGCAGTGGGGCTGCTCCTCACGTTGCTAGGTGGCTTTTGGCTCCCTGGGCTCTGGATGGCCACGGGGGCGTTAGCTCTCACCAATTCTGTGTTTCACTTCTGGCAGCTCAAGCGGATTAAAAACTGTGTTCGTCCGCTGCTGCAGTTAGGTCGCTTGCGTCGGGTGGGCCAGGCGCTGCAACGGGCGGCCCTGCCTCTGCGGCCGCTGCAGTCGCTGGCCGCGCCCCTAGACCGGTTGAGGGATATCATGTGGCAAGTAACCTTCTTTCAGGTACAAGATAACTTGCTGATACTAGACCTGCTCAAGATGCTGCTGCTGCTCGACGTGCTGCTGTATGGCCGCTGCCGAGTGGCCGTGCAGCAGTATGCGCCCGCAATTCGGACCGTCTTTGAAGCAGTGGGCTACGTCGATTGCGCCCTGGCCGTGGCCAGCTTCCGCCAGCGCCACACCACTTGTGTGCCCCATTTTGGGCCGGCAGCCGAGGGTATTCAGTTGCACGCTGCCTACAACCCGCTGGTGCCGGGGTGCGTGCCCAATGACCTGACCCTAGACGGGCAGGGGGTACTACTCACTGGCTCGAACATGTCGGGCAAGACGACCTTTATGCGCACGCTGGGTGTGAACGCGCTGCTGGCCCAGACGATAGCGACGTGCCCGGCCACTGCCTACTGCGCCCCCTTTTGCCGGGTGCTCACCAGCCTTACCCTAGCCGATAGCCTACCCACGGGCAAGAGCTATTACTTAGTCGAAGCCGAAACCATGCGCCAACTGCTACTGGCCTGCGACGCGGCTCCCGGCAGCTACCTGCTGCTGCTTGATGAGCTGTTTAAGGGTACGAATACGCAGGAGCGCATCGCCGCTAATAAGGCCGTGCTGGCCTACTTGCAGCCGCGCAGTTGGGTCGTGGCGGCCACCCACGATGGGGAGTTGGGCACGCTCCTGCAAGACTGCTTTGTCGAATACCACTTTTGCGAAACGGTTACGGCGGACGACTGGTATTTCGATTACCGCCTCAAAGCCGGGCCGCTGACCACGCGCAATGCCATTCGCTTGCTGGCTCGTCTGCATTACCCAGCGCAAGTGGTTGCCGCTGCGCAGGCACTCAGTGCCACGCTAGCCACGCGGGCACCTGAATCGGAGGAAGCCGCTTCACTGGTTGATTCAACTGTGCAGGAAAAAAACGTGGCAGACTAACCAAGTATTTATAAAGATTATGGCCTGCGCTGGCGTGGTTTTTCTAGGTGGTAAGCGACTCTTTACAGCGTATAAAATGTGTTCGTTACTAATTTTTTAACTAGAGTAATACAACAGCTAAAGAGTCGGCACCCACGGCGCGGCGCCCCCGAAGATGCGCCCTAGGGTATAGCGCTTGGCCTCCTTGGCCGTAAGCTGGTGCGCCCACTTGGCGCGCGCTTCCGGGTTGGCGCCGGGGCCGGTAGACTGGTACTCGGCGTAGTAAGCGGTTTTCTCGTTGGCCGCGTCACGCCAGTTGTCCCAGCCCAGGGGCAAAATGTGCGGGCCTAGCTCGCAGTTTAGATAGACTGTATGCGAGTGGGGCCGCCAGGGCCGCCCTAGGTACACTTTGTGGGCCGCCGAGTCGGCGGTGAGGCGGCAGTTCCTAAACACGAAGCCATATGCCTGCCGCTTGGTAGTAGCCGCCGCCGCAATGTAAGAATTACGCTTGCTGCGGATTTCGCAGTTGTCGAACACCGCTGTGGCGGTGCCGAAAATGAAGTCCGTAGTGCCCTCGATGTAGCAGTCTTGGTAGTACTGCCGGCTGTTTTCGACGGCTGGAAACAGCGTGTCTTGGTTGCCCAGCATGCGGCAGTGGCGGAAGGTGGCCCGGTCGCCCTCCACGTGCAGGGCCACGGCCTGGCCCACCGGCCCGGCTGCGTTTTCGAAGGTGATGTTTTCGGCCGTGAAGTCGTTGGCCTGTACCAGTACCGTGTGCGAGGTATACGTAACGTGGCCGGCCGCATCGCCGGTGTGGTCGCCGCCCGTGATGACAGTGCCCTCGCGGCTTTCGCCCACTAGCCGCACGTGGGTTTTGTGCGAGGGCACTACCAGCTTCTCGCGGTAGATGCCGTTCTTAATCTGAATCGTGACCGTGACCTGCGACAAATCGCGCGAGGCATTCACGGCCTCCTGAATAGTGCGGTAGTCATCCGAGCCATCCTGCGCCACGCGCATCAGCAGCACCTGGGGCGGGGGCGCCGGGCGGGCCGGGGGCATACCATCGGCGGGCTTGGGCGGGGTAGGGGCGACTTGGCCTAGGGCAACTAGCGGCAGCAGCAGGAGCAGGGCCGCAGGAGCAACGTATTTCATGGCAAGGGAACCTAGGGTTGGGGTTGGTCGGGATTCCAGTCGCGCAATACCTTGGCGCGGGTGTAGCGCTCGGCCTCGGCGGCCGTGAGCTGGTGCGACCACGCCACGCGGCTCTTGGGCGCCGCGCCGGGGCCGGTAGACTGGTACTCGGCGTAGTAGGCGGTTTGCTTATTGCTTTCCTTGCCCCACTCATCCCAGCCCTCGGGCTTGATGAGCGCGCCCAACTCGCAGCCTAGGTACACTACCTTGGCGTAGGGGCGCCAGGGACGACCTAGGAAAAAGGAGTTTTTGGGTGCGTCGCCCATGATTTTGCAGTGCCGAAACACGTAGCCGTAGCGCGCCGTGTCAGGCGTAGAGGCAGCCGTGACGAAGCCGCCGCGCTTGCAGAAAATGGTGCAGTCTTCAAACCACGCCGTGCCCGCGCCGAAGATGAAATCGACCGTGCCCTCGATGTAGCAGTCCTTGTAATACTGCCGGCTGCCCGGCCCAAAAGTGTACAGCGTGTCTTGAAAGCCCAGCAGGCGGCAGTTCTTAAACTTGGCCCGGTCGCCGGCCACCCACACGGCCACGGCCTGGCCCACCGGCCCGGCTGAGTTCTGAAAGGTCAGATTCTCAGCTGTGAAGTCGGTGCCGTAGATGTAGATGCTTGACGAGCCCGAGGTACCCATCTCTTCGCCGAAGCGATTTTTCTTCTGGTTGTAGTCGTCGAAGGTCAGGATGGTCTTGTCGCGGTCTTCGCCCACCAAGTGCACCAGGGTTTTGCTGCCGGCCAGCACCAGCTTCTCCTTGTAAGTGCCTTTTTTGATGAAAATGGTCGTTTCCTTCTTTCGCAAATCGGGCACCGCATTAATGGCTTCCTGCACCGTGCGGAAGTCGCCCGAGCCATCTTGGGCTACGGTGAAGGTGCCGATGGGCCCGGCTGGCGCGGCTGCTTGGGCTGGCGCAAGGCTGGCTAGGAGTAGGAGCCAGCTCAGAACTAGCCATAACTTGTTTTCTGTCATAATTTTATATTGGTTGTGATTTGTCGACGTCCGTCCTGCAGCGCGCAGCGAAGCATTTCGCGTGCAGACGTTTGCGAACGTTGGAGAATGCTGCGCCATGCGAGATGCTTCGCTGCGCGCTGCAGGACCGTCGTAAGTAGAGTTACTTAGCTATCGGCGCGATGTGCCACCAGTCTACATCAGCGTAGCCAGTGGAAGCTGTGGTGTTAGGGCTGAGGCAGAATACGCCCATTTTTGCACCCACCCATCTGCCCTCGCGGGCCGTGAACTCGGCACCTAGGGGCGTGAACTGCTGCCCATCGAGGCTGTAGCTGAACTGGCACTTGGCGCCCGGCCGCACGGCCACGCGCAGGTACAGTGGCTGGCCTGCGGGTACGGTAACGGCGGGCGAGGGTACTTCGGCCGCACCCTTGTCGGCGCTAGTGCATATTACTTGTGCGAGCTGCAAGTGGCCAGCTTGGCGCGTGACACCTAGGTAGGCATAATCCATTCCCATCATCACGAGGCCTGCTTTTTCGCCCTCAGCTTGGGGCCGAAAGGTGAGCTTGGTAGTCGCCATGAATTGCTCGGCGGGTAGCTTCTGCACAAGCAGGCTCGGTACTTGCCAGAAGTTTTGGTAAGTGGCCGGACGCGGCGCGGCGGCCAGCCGCACGCTGCCCGGCGCAGCCGTGAGCGAGTACCAGCTAGGCTGCGGGTTGGCCTGCCATTGCCACTGCAAGCCCAGAGTCTTGCCCGAAAACTCATCGGAAGTACCGGGCGTAGCTAGGGTCACTTTGCCGGGCACGGCAGGCTTGCGGTAGGTGAGCGCGGGCTCACCGGTGCCGTCGCCATCGGGGTCGAGGCCCATGACGGGCCAGTCGTTTTTCCAGGTCATGGGCTGCAAATGCACCACCCGCCCATAGGCACCCTGGTCCTGAAAGTGCAGAAACCAGTCTTGCTTGCCATCGGGCGTATCAACCCAGGCGCCTTGGTGCGGCCCATTAATGGGCGACTTACCCTGCACCAGCACAATCTTGTCTTCGTAAGGCCCAAAGACGTTTTTGGAGCGCAGCACTACCTGCCAACCAGGCTTGACGCCACCGCCTGGCGCAAAAATGTAGTAGTAGCCGTGGCGCTTATAAAACTTGGGTCCCTCGATGGTCGGGTGGTCCTTGTGCCCGTCAAATACCAGCTTGTCCTCGCCTAGCAAACTCAGCCCGTCGGGCGCCATTTCGCTGACGTGGATAACGCTTTTGATGCCTGCCCTGCTGCCCGCGAAGGCGTGCACGAGATAGGCGCGGCCGTCTTCGTCCCAGAAGGGGCAGGGGTCTATCCAGCCCTTGGCCTGCTTCACGCACACCGGCGCCGACCACGGCCCAGCCGGGTTCTTGGCCTTCGTCACAAAGATGCCGAGGTCGGGGTCGGGGTAGTAGAGATAAAACTCGCCCTTGTGAAAGCGCAGGGCGGGGGCCCACACACCATTGCCGGGCTGCGTCTGGTCGTAGCGGTCGCGGGGTAGCTGCACGGGCAGCGCCGCGCCGATGATGGTCCAGTTGACGAGGTCTTTGGAATGCAGAACTTGTAAGCCTGGCACCGAGCTGAAGCTCGACGAGGTGAGGTAGTAATCAGTGCCCACGCGCACCACGTCGGGGTCGGAGTAGTCGGCGTAGAGCACCGGGTTTTTATACATCCCGTTGCCTAGGTCGGGTACCCAGACCTTAGAAAGGGTGGAAGCAGCTGGGCTCTGAGCCCTGGCCGCGAAAGCCAGGGCCCAGAGCCCAGTAAGTGTCAGCAACGAAGTTTTGGCAATGCGCAGCATGGCAAAGGGCAGGGTGGGGAAGCAAGGCTGGCGAGCCAGCGCTTCCCCACGGCCGCCTAGGCCCCGGAGCCGCGCCGCCTTACCAGAAAATGGTGTAAAGCGTCGTGATGATAGCGAGCACTACCACCGAACCAATCGCAAAGCTGCGGTGGGGGCGGAACATGCTGCTGTCGATTTCCAGGCCTTTGGGGTTGGTGCGGCCGTGGCCTTCGATGAGGCTGATAATGGCCATGCCCACGATGCAGAACACGAACACAATGCCCATGCGGTCGAGGAAGGGAATCTCGTAGATGTTAGAGCCTTCGGGCTTCACGGCGAAGCCGAACGGCGCCAGGAACGAGAGGTCCATCAGGCCGGGCAGGAACTTGAGCACAATCGAGAACAGGAAGCCGCCGATGGTGGCGAATAGTGCGGCGCTCGACGTGGTTTTCTTCCAGAAGAAGCCCAGGATGAACATGGCGAAGATGCCCGGCGATACAAAGCCCGTGTATTCCTGAATGAACTGGAAGCCACCTTTCTTGTCGATGCCCAGGTGCGGCGCAATAAGGATGCCTAGCAGCATTGATACTACTACCGAGATTTTGCCCACAGCTACCAGTTTCTTCTCCGAGGCGTTCACGTTCAGTACCTTCTTGTACACGTCGAGCGTGAAGATGGTCGCAATCGAGTTAGCCTTACCAGCCAATGAGGCCACTACGGCCGCCGTAAGCGCCGCAAACGATAATCCTTTTAGGCCAACAGGTAAGATATTGAGCAGTACTGGGTAAGCGCGGTCGGGATTGAGGTCAGCACCCGAGCCAAACTCGGCAGCACCAAATACGTTTTGCTTATAAAGCACGTAGGCCGCAATGCCGGGCAGCACCACAATTACGGGCATCAGCATCTTGAGGAAGGCTGCGAAGAGCAGACCACCGCGGGCGGTAGGCAGGTCGGCACCTAAGGCGCGCTGCGTGATGTACTGGTTGCAGCCCCAGTAGTTGAGGTTCACAATCCAGAGGCCGCCGAGCAGTACCGTCAGGCCGGGCAAGTCGAGGTAGTTGGGGTCGTCGCGCTTCACAATCATGTGGAAGTGATTGTTAGCCTCGTTCATCAGCAGGTTAAAGCCATTGACCACGCCCGTGGTGCCGAAGTGCTCCGATACTAGGTTGAGGGCCAGGTAAGTAGTAGCCAAACCACCCAGGATGAGGAAGAACACCTGAATAACGTCGGTGAAGCCGATAACCTTCATACCGCCCAGCGTGATGATGACGGCCGCAATAGCCAGCGCGTACATGCAGAAGGTCAGGTTCAGGCCCGATACGCTGCTCACGGCGATGGCGCCTAGGTACAGAATCGAGGTCAAGTTCACGACCACGTACAGCGCCAGCCAGAAAATGGCCATAATCATGGCCACCGTGCCGTTGTAGCGCTGGTGCAGGAACTGCGGCATCGTGAAGATTTTATTCTTCAGGTATACCGGGATGAAGAACGTGGCCACGATGATGAGCGTGACGGACGCCATCCACTCGTAGGCCGAGATAGCTAGGCCGATTTTGAAGCCCGAGCCGGCCATGCCCACAAACTGCTCGGCCGAAATGTTGGAGGCAATAAGCGACGAGCCAATGGCCCACCACGTTAGCGACCCCTCGGCGAGGAAATAATCTTTGGAGTCGCCTTCTACCGTGCCGTCGTGGCCGGTTTTGCGATTATAAATCCAAATGCCATAGCCGGCTACTATTAAAAAGTAGACGAAAAAGACTATGTAGTCGAGGGTAGCGAGCTTGTTCAAGGTGGGAAAATGAAAAACTTGGAATAGGTGGTTTGACGGCGAAAGTAGCGCTGCGCTGCAGTCCTGCCACCTATCGGTTTGTTTTATTTTTCCAATAACCAACGGCCCAAGTCCTTGCCGGCCTGAAAATTTTCATATACTGCCGGTATTTTGCGCCCGTCGGTGTACTCGTTGTACAGCCACGGGTCGCCGAGCACAAACACCTTACCCTTGCCTAGGGTGGCCGTAGCCATAATGACCTGGCCGGCCGCATTGCTCACCAGCGGGCGGGCCGGTGCTTGCACGCGCAGCACCGATAACTCTTTGACGTAAGCCGTCTTGGCCTGCGCAAACACCGCCTTGCCGCTCCCTAGGTCTACGCGGCCTTGCTCAAACTGGCTGCCCTGCACCATATTGATGCTTTTGTCGGTGAACTGCACACCGAAATTCTTGGCTAGCTCATTAAAGTGGCGGATTTCGCAGTTGGCGGTGTCGTTGGCCAGCAGCACCAGTGAGCCGCCGGCCTTTACCCACTCGGTAATGGCTTTGCTGTCGGCCGGCTGGATATAGTTGGGCGCAGGGCTCTCTTTCTTGGTGTCTGGGTCCACGATGATGTAGACATTCAAGCCCTTGAGCGAAGCCGCCGTGGGGGCGCCGGGCACGGCCACAGTCTTGGCGCCCAGCTCGCGGAGTTGGTTGCCCCACAGCCAGAAGCCGCCGTGGCTGCGCTCTTCCCAGGTGTAGTGCCACTGCTCGGGCTGGCCGGTGAAGGCGTTCTTGCGCAGCTCGTGGTTGAAGTAATAATCCAATCCGACGGTCTTGCCTTGGCCCACGGCGTTTTCGGCCGCTATCTCCATTTCCACGCTCGCCAGGATAAACGGCCCCACGCCCTTCAGGTCGTTTTTGCGCAGCGGCTCGCTGAGGTAATACTCGTAGGAGCCATCGCGGTAGGGCGAGCCGCCCAAGCCGCCCACGCTCACGGTGCCATTGAAGGCTAGCGCGCCATTTTCAGTGGCCACGAAACTCTTCACCAGGCCATCGTAGCCCTTCTTGGCTATGGCCGCATATTTCTTGTCGAGGTACCCTAGGCGGGCACCCTTGGCTAGGGCGTAGACAAACATGCTGGAGCCCGAGGCCTCGGCGTAGTTGCCCTTACGGCCTTCCTGGCCCATCACGAGGCTCCAAGTGCCGGTTTTGGGGTCTTGGTACTTGGCCAGCACCGGCGCTAGGCGCTGCATGTCCTTGATGAGCTCAGCGCGGTGCGCGTTGCCAGCGGGCAGGTAGTCGAGTACATCGACCAGCGCCATGGCATACCAGCCAATGCCGCGGTCCCAGAAGTTAGGCGACTGGCCGGTGGTTTTGTTGGCCCATTTCTGCTCGCGGCTTTCGTCGTAGCCGTGGTAGAGCAGGCCAGTTTTGGGGTCTACTAGGTTCTTCTCAATCAGCGCAAACTGCTTGGCCACATCGTCGAGACCCTTGGTGTCGGCGGTGAGGGCGCTGTACTCGGCGTAGAAGGGCTCGGCCATGTAGAGGCCATCGAGCCACATCTGGTTGGGATAGCGCTGCTTATGCCAGAATCCACCCGCCTTAGTGCGCGGCTGGGTGTCGAGTTGCTTGCGCAGGGTGGCGGCGGCCAGCCGATATTTCTCCTGCTCGGGCACTGAGGTTTGGGCCAGCAGTAGCACCGTGTGACCTACGGCAATGTTATCAAGGTTATAGTCTTCCAGCTTGTAGGTGCGGATACTGCCATCCTTGCCCACAAACTGGTCGATATTCTTTTTGATGTATGTGAAATACCTAGGGTCGCCGGTGCGCTGCCACACGCGCTCCAGCGCCCGGTCCATCAGGCCCTGCTCATAGTCCCAGCGGGCCGTTTTGCGGTCGCCCACCACAATGGAATCGGGCTGCCACGCCATAAACGCATCGGCCATGCGCTGCGACAGGGGCTGCGTTTGGGCCGAGGCGAAGAAAGGCGTAGCGAGGGTGGCGGTGAGCAGGAGGGTGGGAAATTTCATAAAGTAAGACCGCCCTGCCGTGAGACCCCACCCCCCGGCCCCCTCCCCTCCGGGAGAGGGGGAACCTGACGATTTGATAATGCGACGGAGCAATTATTTCAATAAAAAACTTAGTGAAATTGCGTTAGGCTCCCCTCTCCCGGAGGGGAGGGGGCCGGGGGTGGGGTAACTCGTTAGCGCGTGGCTACCACTACCGTTTTCTTACCCACTTTCTGGCCCAACTCCACGTCCTTCTTGGCTAGCTTAGTGTTAGTATTCGTCAAGCGGATGCCTTGGCTGCGGTCACCGGTCACGCGTAGCAGCAGGTCGGCGCCGCTGGCGTAGCGCAGGTTGTCGAAGCTGATGTTCTTGCTGTTCTGCACTTCGAGCACGGGCTTAGTTTGGGTCGAAAGCAAGGTCACGTTTTTGAGGCGAATGTTTTCGGCCTCCTGGCATAGCATGCCTTTTTTGCTTTCTAGGGTGATGTTTTCGAGGTTGATGTCCTTAATGTTCATCTCGGGCAGGCCGCGTACCAGGATGCCCGTATCGGCGCCTTTGCACACCACATTCTTGATGTAAAATCCCTTAAACTGCGGGGTGCCCTCGCCCAGCGGCTGCGCCGCAATCACGGGCGGCTCGCTCGATTCGCCAGCCACCGGCACGGGGTCTTTGGCGGCATAGTACATGTCAAACAAGATGGCTTGGCCGGCAATATCCGTCATGGCGACGCCATCGACGTGGATATTCTCGACCACGCCGCCGCGGCCGCGGGTTGTCTTGAAGCGCAGTCCCACATCGGTACCTAGGAAGGCGCAGTCGTTCACAAACAGGTTGCGGGCGCCGCCCGACATCTCGGAGCCAATCACGAAGCCGCCGTGGGCATGGTACACCTTGCAGTGGCTAAATACGAAGTTTTCGGTGGGCACGCCGCGCTTGCGGCCTTCGGCGTCGCGGCCGCTCTTGATGCAAATGCCATCGTCGCCTACGTCGAAGGTGCAGCCTTCCACCAAGCCGTTGCGGCACGATTCCAGGTCCAGCGCGTCGGTGTTCTGGCCATACCAGGGGTTTTTGGCGGTCACGCGGCGTAGGGTAATATCCTCGCACAGCAGCGGGTGGATAGTCCAGGCCGGCGAATTTTGGATGGTAAAGTCTTCGAGCAAAATCTGCTTGCAGCGCGTGAGGCTGAGCATATTGGGCCGTAGAAAGTCGCGGATGTCATCGAAGTCGCCGGGGTTCAAGCTCTTGCGTGGAGTGCCGGCTGCTACCAGCTGATTGCCCTTGCGCGAAGAGGCCGACGGGTACCACGTGTCCTGCTTGTCGTTGAGCACGCCGCCCGAGGCCACCAGCTTCTTCCACTCGCCTTCGCTGAGCTTGTTCTTCTTAACAAGCCGCCAGGCATCGCCCGCCCCGTCGAATGTGCCGCGACCCGTGATGGCAATGTTCTGCAAGTCAATCCCCGAAATGGGGGCCTGGCTGCGAATAGCATCTTCGCCTTCCCAGGTGGTTTTCACGAGTGGGTATTTGCTGCGGTCGGCCGTGAACTGCACCAGCGCCCCCGGCGCCAGGTGCAGGTTCACATTGTTTTGCAGTACAATAGGCCCCGTGAGCCACAGCCCGGCGGGCACCAGCACCGTGCCGCCCCCCTTCGAAGCGCAAGCCGTAATAGCTTTTTGAAACGCTTCCGTATTCAGGGTTTGGCCATCGGCTACGGCTCCGTATTGGCGCAGGCTAAAGGTATCCTTCTTAAACTGAGCTTGCCGCACGGTGGGTAGCTCGGCAGCGGTGGTGGGCAGGGCCGGAGGGGTAGGAGCCACGGGGCGAGCAGCAGCAAGCGCCAGCAAGGCGCCCGGAACAAGCAGCAAGTGCTTCATAAAGGAGAGGAAACGGCTAGGTCCCGTAAGGAGCTAGCGCGACGGGGTGGGAGCGGCGCAAAATAAAACGATTCCGTGCCAGCCTAGGAGGCTAGCCAGAAACTTAGTGGGGGAATACTAACCTGCGGCCGTCGTTGGCGCAAGCTAGAGCGGCGATTTATTTGCGGCATCGTTACCGGCAACGTTGTCGGTGAGCCGTGGCGCAGCAAGTAGGGGCTTGGCAGGCATAGCTTTCGCCCACCCGCCAGTGCCGACCTAGAGTAGTCAACGTCCCAATAAGTAGTACAATTACTAGGGGGTAGGGTGGGGCGTAGCTCGCGAAAGCACCACCGCCGCCAGCCGGCTACTTGGCCCCTAGGGTGCCCGCGGGCCGTGATACCGGGGCGAGGCGAGGCTTACTTTTGCGGCAAATTTTAAGGGTGCTGTGTATGAAAAAAATGCTTACGCTAGTGGTTGCGTTGGCCGGTGTGCGGCCCGCTTTGGGCCAAACTACCCCGGCGGCGGCCGATTCGGGGCGGGTGCGCTACTGGGGCACTAGTCTGAAAGCGGGCCTGAATGCCAACGAGTCGCTGCTGTCAGATAACTGGAAAGGCGGCGGCGCGACCACCGTTGGCGTGAGCGGGCTTTTCAACGGCAAAGCCACCTATCATCGCGAGCGCCACACCTGGGCCAACCAGGCCGATTTTCTGTTTGCCTTTCAGTACGCCAAGGGCCAGGGCTACCGCAAAACCCTCGACCGCCTGTGGCTCGATACCAACTACGGCTACGACCTGACCAAGAAATGGGGCTTGTTTACGGCGGTGAACTTGCTAACGCAGTTTGCCCCCGGCTATCAGTACGACGACGACCAGCCGCGGCTCGTGTCGAGCTTTCTGGCGCCGGGCTATGTCACCAGTTCCTACGGCATTGAGTATCACCCCTCGGCGCGGTTCAAGCTGCGACTGTCACCCTTCTCTCCCCGCCTCACGGTGGTGCGCGACCTAGCGCGCTTTCAGGGCGCGCCCACCGATGTCATCTACGGCGTAGACCCTGGCCGCACGGTGCGCTGGGAGGTGCTGGCTGCGCAAGCCTTGGCCGAGCTCGACCAGCCCCTAGGTTCTAATGCTAACCTGAAGGTGCGCTACGTGCTGTTTGGCAACTACGAAACCTTTACGCCTCAAAAGATTGACCACCGCCTCGACCTCACCATCACGGCCAAGGTGAACAAATACATTAACGTGAGCCTGAGCGGCATAGTGCTCTACGACTACGACCAGGACCCCGGCGTGCAGTACAGCCAGAGCCTGGCTCTGGGCATCTTGCTGAGCCGCGAGCGGGCCGCCACGGCCCCTAGGTAGGCGCCCCGAGTCTATTGCCCTAAAAGCGTGGTATGCAGCTCCGCTTTGGCTTCGGCCACCGTGCGGTGCAGGCTGGTCGTGATGGGATACTCTGGATAAGCCAGGGCGTTGGCGGAATAAGTGTTTACCGTAATCTGGCCAAATACACTATCGGGCACCACGAAGCTCACGTGCCGAATGCCGGCCAGGTACGCCCGCCGGTTCCAGTCGGTAGCCAGCCACTCTTGGTCGGCGGCCCGGATGGCGCTGTGGTTGCGGGTATCGGCGAGCCACCCCAGCGGCTGCGTGTGCTGGGCTTCGGCTCGGTATAGCTCCAGGCCCCGGTCCATGAGCGCGCGAAACTCCTCGCTGTTGGCAAAGCCATGCCAGGCGATAACGAGGCAGGGAACCTCGGGCGCAAGCATCATATCCCCGTAGGGTTGGGCATAAAGGACGGTATCGGCCACAGAAAAAAGCGTGGGGAAAGGGCTACCGCGCTCACCAGCTTATACGCATATACTATGACCTAGGGTATGTGCCCGGGTAGAGTAGGGCTACCTTTGCGGCCGTTTTTACCTCCTCTATATGCCCCGAATTTTACTGGCCGCTGCGAGTATCGCGCTGGCTTTGCCGCTGGCTGCGCAGGCGCAGCGCCCTGCTGCCCCCGCCGATAGCGCTGGTGCTAAGCGCCTTCAGGAAGTAACCGTGTACGCTACCCGCCTAGGGCAGCTGGCGGGCCAAACCGGCCGCTACGTGACCGTGGTGCCCGGCACGGCGCTCAACCGCTACCCCGTCACGTCGCTCGACGACCTGCTGCGCTTTTTGCCGGCCCTAGAGGTGCAGAGCCGCGGCAGCTTTGGCGCCCAGGCCGACATCACGCTGCGCGGCAGCACCTTCAACCAAGTGCTGCTGCTGCTAGATGGCATGCGCCTCAACGACCCGCTGACCGGCCACTTCGCGGGCTACCTGCCCATTGCGCCGGCCGAGATAGAGCAGATTGAGATAGTGCGTGGGCCCGGTGCGGCGCTCTACGGGCCCGATGCCGTGGGCGGCTTCATCAACATCGTAACCAAGACCTTTGCCGCCACCCACCGCCCCGATGGCGTCGAGCTGGCGGGCACTTTCATGGCCGGCGAGTATGGTCTGAAAAGCACCAACGCCGGCTTTTATGGCCAGGAGAAGGGCTTGCGCTTTGCGGGTGGTATCCTGAACAACACGGCCAGCGGCCAGATGCGCGACGTGCCCAGCAACGCCCAGCGCAACGACGTGAAGCTGAATACCTACTCGCTGTCGGGGGCGTACCAGATTACCGAAAAGTTCAGCGCGGCGGCTCGCGCCAGCTTCGACCGGCGTGACTTCAACGCCCAGTATTTCTACACCACCAACCCCACCGACCAGGCCCGCGAGGTAGCCACCCGCGACTGGTACCAGGGCCAGCTGCGCTACGATTGGAGCGAGCGCGCTCGCACCGAGCTGCAAGTAGTAGGCACAGCCAGCACCGATGTGTATGTCTTCACGCCGACCTCGGTGGCCAGCGACCACCTCATGCACTACCTCAATGTGCAGGGCCAGCACCAGCTGCAACTGTCTAACAAAGTGCGCGCTACCCTAGGGGGGCAAGCCGACCGCCGCGCGGTGCAGAGCAACGACCGCGGCGACCACGCGGTTTGGCACACGGGGGCGTTCGCGGTGGCTGTAGTGGCGCCCACTCCTCGCTTGAACCTCACGGCGGCCCTGCGTCTCGACCACGACCAGGCTTACGGTACCGAGCTGGTGCCGCAGCTCAATGCCAGCCAGCAGGTGGGCGAGAAGCTAACCGTACGCGGGGCAGTGGGCCGCGCCATTCGGGCGGCCAATTTTACGGAGCAGTACAACTCGGCCATTCGCCCCGGCATCGTGCCCACGGGCTTCAATGTGGGCAATCCCGGCCTGGCCGCCGAACGCACCTTCAACTACGAAGCGGGCTTCGACTACCAGCCCGTGTCGGCGTTCACGGTGCGCAGCACGTACTTCAACCGGTATGGTAAGAACCTGATTGACTACGTCAGCCAGCCGGGCCGCCAGGTGATTGAGGCCACGGGCTTTACCAACTTGAACCCGAATGCGACCTACCGCTTTGCCCAAAACCTGTTTGCCGTCACTACCCAGGGCATCGAAACTGAGCTGACTACCCGCGCCCAGCTTACGCCCGGCCTGCGCCTCGATGGCTCGGTAGGTTACACCTGGGTGCGCCTCAGCAAGGATGGCGATGTGGTGTCGCAGTACTTGTCTAATGTGGCTCGGCACCTAATATCGGGCAATGTGAGTCTTACGCATCGCCGCGGCACGCTTACCCTAGGTGGCCTTTTTAAGCAGCGCGATGCCCAAGCGGCCGCTGCCATCAGCCGCGAGCTCACGCCGAGCTACGCCGTTTTTAACGCGCGCCTCGACCTAGCCCTGCTGCCCGAGCGCCTCTGGCTCACGGGCCAGGCTCAGAACCTGTTCAACGCCAAGTACTCGGACCTCCTAGGTGCCCAAATGCCTACGCGCTGGCTCATGGCCGGCGTGCGCGTGGCCCTTCGCCGCTAAGTGCTTAAATGATAAGCTGTCATGCTGGGATTGCGAAGCATTTTCTCCCGGTTGAGATAACCTTGCGTGATTAAGATGCTTCGCGGGCTCAGTATGACAGGCGTTTTTAGAGCCTGCTCGGTTAGGCCCCACGCGCGTCACGGGCCTTGGTGGACTTCCACGTTAATAAGAAAACGTTAGCATTGATTTGTCGCAGCTATGAACGCTCTAACCTCTACGCCTGGTCCTGCCGCACCGCGCCGAGTGCTACTGCTGTTGGCGTTTGCGGCGGTGTACCTCATTTGGGGTTCTACTTATTTGGCGGTTAAGTATGCCATTGCCACGTTGCCGCCGCTCCTTATGGCGGGCGCTCGCTTTCTGTTGGCGGGACTGGTGATGTCGGCGGTTGGCCGGGCATCGGCCGACTATGAGCCGCCCACCGCTGCACAGTGGCGCACCAGCGTTGTAGTTGGAGCCCTGCTGCTGATGGGGGGCAATGGCGGTGTGGTGCTGGCCGAGCGCTACATTCCGTCGAGCCTGGCCGCGCTGCTCGTGGCCGTCGAGCCCTTTTGGATAGTGCTGCTGAGCTGGTTATGGCTGCGCCAGCCGCGGCCCAGCGGCAAGGTGCTGCTGGGGTTGCTGCTGGGTTTTGGTGGGGTGTATTTGCTAGTGGGCGAGCAGCTGGGCATCGGCTCGGGCTCGCGGCAATTGCTGAGCGCAGGGGCAGTCATTGGGGCGGCCTTTTGCTGGGCAGCGGGTTCGCTCTATGGCTTGCGGGCACCTAGCCCTAGGTCGGCCGTGCAGGGTGCGGGCATGCAAATGCTGGCCGGGGGCGTGCTCTTGCTTGTACTGGGCCTGCTCGTTGGTGAGGGGCGCGAGCTGCACCTAGGGCAGGTGTCGCGGGCGTCGTGGCTGGGCTTTGGGTACCTAGTGGTGTTCGGCTCGCTGGTGGCCTTCACGGCCTACAGCTGGCTCATGAAAAACGCCCCCGCGGCCCGCGTAGCCACCTACGCCTATGTCAATCCGGTAGTAGCTGTGCTGCTGGGCTGGGTTATGCTCGGCGAGGCCCTTACCGGCCAGATGCTGCTAGGCGCGATAGTTATCGTAGGCTCGGTAGTACTCATCACGGCGCCATCTGAGAAGGCTGGCTGATAAGTCCATGGTATGGTATTCGCTAGGGAAATGCTACTTGCATTCCTCACTGCTAATCCCTTTTTCTGATGCGGCACCTTCTACTAGTTGGGTTCTTTTTGCTAACCACTTTACTGGGTCGGGCGCAATCTCCTGCCCCAGATACCTCGCCGCCGCTAGCTGCTAGCGAAGCTGCAGTAGCCCTGGATACCGTAGCAGCTTTGCACAACTTTTATCAGCACAAGCGGCGGGCCTTACCACGGGTACTGCTCATGACCGGCGGAGCTTTTGCGCTCACTATTCTCATTCATAATATGTTTGCCGATGAGCCGCGAAATTTAAGTAGTGCGTTGCTACCGTTCTCTCTTGGAGCGTTAAGCGTTCCCGTTTAGGTGGTGAGGCGCTTTATTATAGACAGTATAACAAGCGCCACGAGCGGCGTACTATCGAAGAATTTCAAGCGCACCAGTTGCGCCAAGAGTTGCGAGAGCAGTTGCTACCAAAGTATTTCCAGCCAGTACCGCTGGCTAGGTAGTCAGAAGCGACTTCGCCTTTGCCCAAGTAGCTAGGTCAATAGACTTCACCGCGATATCGCATTCGCTCGCACCAGCCCCTGACAAGGCAAGCAGTCGCACTAGCTTTCCTCTAAGATAAAACGAAGGTTTATACCCAAATACTTCATAGCAGCTCCGGCTCGTCATCACTTCTAACACCACTCGCACCCACAAAGCCGACCTTTTCACGACGTATTTTTGTTGATTAGTCAGCCCAGCGCAGCTGGGCGTATCCGTTTAATCCGACAAATCCGTTTGAATCTGCGATGAAGGTATGTCTTGCCGAAAAGCCCAGTGTAGCCCGTGAAATTGCCCAGGTCATCGGGGCCGACCGGCGCATGGATGGCTACTACGAGGGCAACGGCTACCAAGTAACGTGGACCTTTGGCCACTTCTGCCAGTTAAAGGAGCCCGACGACTACCGCCCCGAGTGGAAGCGCTGGAACCTGCACGACCTGCCCATGATACCCGACGCGTTCGGTATCAAGCTCATGCGCCGCGACGACGGCGTGGTCAAGCAGTTCAACACCATCAAGCGCCTGCTCGACGAAGCCACCGAAGTCATCAACTGCGGCGACGCCGGGCAGGAGGGCGAGGTCATTCAGCGCTGGGTTATTCACGAGGCGAAGTGCCGCAAGCCCGTCAAGCGCTTGTGGATTTCGTCGCTCACCGAAGAAGCTATCCGCCAAGGCTTTCAGAACCTGCGCGAAGGCAAGGAGTTTGACAGCCTGTACCAGGCAGGGCGCAGCCGCGCCGTGGGCGACTGGTTGCTGGGCCTGAACGCCACGCGCTTGTTCACCCTCAAGTACACCACCTACCAGGACAAGCAGCTGCTGAGCATCGGGCGGGTGCAAACGCCCACGCTAGCTTTGCTGGTAGCCCGCCACCACGAAATTGCCAACTTCAAGCCTGAGCCGTATTGGGTCTTGAAGACCGAATACCGCAACACCACCTTCACGCGCATCAACACCGAGGCCGAGCAAAAGGAAGCCCAGGATGCGCCCGACGAGCAGTCGCGCCTGCGCGCCCTAGGGTACTTTGTGAAGGAAGATGAGGCCAAGCAAGCCCTCGAAACGGTGAAGCCTGCGCCGCTCACCGTCACAAGCGTTGAGATTAAAAAAGGCCGCGAATCGCCCCCTAGGCTCTTCGACTTGACCTCGCTGCAAGTGCAGTGCAACAACCAGTTGGGCCTCTCAGCCGAGGACACGCTCAAAATCGTGCAGGCTTTGTACGAGAAGAAGGCCGTGAGCTACCCTAGGGTCGATACCACGTTCTTGCCCGACGACGTGTACTCCAAGATTCCAAGCATCCTGCGGGGCATTGGGTACGAGAACTTCACGGGGCCGCTGCTTGAAAAGAAGATTCCGAAGACGCCTAAGGTTTTCAATAACAACAAGGTAACCGACCACCACGCCATCATTCCGACGGGGAGTGGCCGGCCGAGCGGGGGCATGGAGACCAGTGTGTACGACATCATCGTGCGCCGCTTCATCGCCGCGTTTTATCCCGACTGCGAAGTCAGCAACACCACCGTGCTGGCCGAGGCGGCGGGCTTCCTGTTCCGGGTGCGTGGCCGCCAGATTCTCAGCCCCGGCTGGCGCGTCATCTACGGCGACCCTACGCAGCAGGCCGCGCCTAAGCCCGCCGCCCCGGCCGGCGAAAAAGCCGCCACCGGCGCCGAAGAAAACGACGACGTAGTAAGCACCGTGCTGCCCAACTTTACGAAGGGAGAAAGCGGCCCACACCAGCCGCGGCTGGAAAGCAAGATGACGCAGCCGCCCAAGGACTACACCGAGGCCAGCTTACTGCGCGGTATGGAAACGGCCGGCCGTAATATCGATGACGACGAATTGCGTCTGGCGATGAAGGAAAATGGCATTGGCCGCCCCAGTACCCGTGCCGCCATCATCGAAACGCTGTTCAAGCGCAACTACATCCGGCGCGATAAAAAGCGCATCCTGCCCACGCCCACCGGCATCGAGCTCATCGGCCTCATTCGCAACCCCACGCTGAAATCAGCGGAGCTAACCGGCCAGTGGGAGAAGAAGTTGCGCCAAATCGAGCGCAATGAATTGCCTTCCGACCAGTTCTTAGAAGAGCTGAAGGGCTTGGTGCGCGAGATGGTGCAGGAGGTGAAAACTGACCGCAGCGGCCGGGCAGTGTCGTCGGCCCCCGCGGTCGTTGCCGAGCCACCTAGGGCCAAGAGCCAGCCAGCTAGCACTGGTACAGTTAAGGGAAAAGCTAGTAGCGCGCCTGCCTCGGCCACCGGCCTAGGTGCTTGCCCGGCCTGCAAAACCGGCCACATCCTGCGGGGTAAAACGGCCTTTGGCTGCGCTCGCTTCCGTGAAGGCTGCCAGTTTCGGCTGCCCGCCGAAATCCTAGGTAAGAAACTGACTGACCCGCAGGTGAAAGCGTTGCTGAGCAAAGGCCGCACCCAGCTCATCAAGGGCTTCGTGACGGGCGCGGGCGAAAAGCTCGACGGCGCGCTGACGCTCGATGCCAAGCTGCAGCCCGAGCTAGTGCCCGCCGCCGAAAGCAAGCCTACCACCGCCACCGACCCCGGCCAGATACCGTGCCCGGTGTGCAAGCTCGGTACCATGCTCAAGGGCAGCAGCGCTTTCGGTTGCTCGCGCTTCCGCGAAGACTGCCAGTTTCGAGTGCCCTTCGAGTGGGGCGGCAAGAAGCTGACCGACACGCAACTACGCCAGCTCCTACGCCGCGGCGAAACTGGCGTCATCAAAGGCTTCCTATCAGCCAAAACCGGTAAGAAATACGACGCGGCGCTGAAGGTAGACGAAGGCCGCGTGATACCGGTGTTTCAGTAGTTCCTGTTCTACTTAATAACAATTGTCATGCTGAGCTTGCAAAGCATCTTATCGTGCAAGGTCCTGACCTGATAAGATGCTTCGCAAGCTCAGCATGACAACTGTTGTTAAGTGATACTTACTTCTTCGCTTTGGGCTTGGGGGCCACGTAAGGCTTGCCGTTGAGCTTGGTGCGGGTGGCAGTACCTAGGGGCTTGCCGTCGCGGAACGTAACCTGGTGGTCGATGCTCTGGCCATCGGCTTTGTAGTAGGTCCACTGGCCACTGGATTTACCGTTTTTGTACTGGCCTACTTCGGCCTGGGTACCATCTTCGCGCAGCTCGCGGTAGGGCCCCGAAAGTATGCCTTTGAGGTAGGTGCCTTCTTTCCAAAGCTTGCCCGAAGCGAAGTATTGTTGCCCTAGGCCGGTTTGCAGGCCATTTTCGAATTGCTGGCGCGATTGCACTTGTCCGTTTTCAAAGTAGGTGAGGCGCTCGCCTTGCAGCTTGCCAGTAGGGGCGTAGGTCTCGACTTTGCGGGGCGTCTTGCCGTCGGGGTAGTACTCGTGCCAGGTGCCCACGGGATGGTTGGCGCGGTACTGCTCCTCGGCCTGGCGGGTGGGGGTAGCGGTGTCGTAGTAACGCACCGTTTTGTGGTCGCGGCCCTGGGCCGAGTAGTCGGTTTCCTCTTTGAGTTGGCCGCTTTCGTAGTAATCGAGGGCGCGGCCGGTGGGCACTCCTAGGCGGTAGGTGGTCTTGCTTTTGAGCTTGCCGCTGGGGTAGTACGAGGTAGCCAGGCCATCGAGGGCTGCGGTGCCGGTGCGCGGGGCCACGCGCTTGGTGAGGTCGTCGCCAAGCTTATTGGTTACGGCGCGTTCCTTCACGGCGGCTGGCGAGTAGTTGCCCTCCGTCTGGAGCTGGCCGGTGGCGTAGTACGAGCGGTAGGTGCCCTTGCCAGTTTGGTCGTTGAGCACGGTCTCGCTTTCCAGTTGGCCGGTGTCGTAGTAGGTTTTGTACGAGCCGCTCAGCAGGCCGCTGCGCAAGGTGCCTTCGCTCTGCACTTTGCCATTGGGGTAGAAGAACTTAACCGCGCCATTGGGCTGGCCGTTGACGTAGGTGACCTCGGCGGCGGGCTGACCGCTGGCATACAGCTCGCGCACGGCCCCCGTGGGCTGGCCCTTGCCATCTAGGGTGGTTTGCAGCTTGATTTCGCCGGTGGGGTGGTAGGTGGTGAGCGGGCCACTGGGCGCATCGTCTACAAAAGTGCCCACCTGCGCCACTTTGCCACCTTCATAGTAGGTTTTGAAGGGGCCTTGGCGCACGCCGGCGCGGTAAGTAGCTTCGAGCCGCCGCTGGCCATTGGGGTGATACTCAACGTACACCGAGTCGCGCTTGCCATCGGTGTAGCGGGTTTGTGCCTCTAGCTGGCCGCGGTAGTAAAAGCGTTTGTAGGGCCCTTGCATCACCGTGTCGGCGGCTACGAGCGCCCGAAAAATCTCGCGCGGGTGGGTTTTGGTCGAGTCGAAATACGTGATGACACGCTGGCTACGCTGGCCGTGAGCCGCCAGCGGCAACGCGAATAGTAGGAACAAAAAATGCCTCATGGCCGCAAGAACGTTAAAATCGCGCTTTCCGTGCGCTTTGGTGCGCGTTGCAAAAAGCTCGCTGGGGCGGTGCAGCGCTCCGCTGCTACTCCAGAGATACCCAGGCGTACCAAAAAGAGAGAGCCGCAACTCCTAGGTCGCGGCTCTCTCTTTTATTCAACCAAACGGCTTCCTTACAGCTTTTCGAGCACGATGGAGCTAGCGCCACCGCCGCCGTTGCAAATGCCAGTAACGCCGATTTTGCCGCCTTCCTGCGCCAGCACACTCAGCAGCGTGGTCACGATGCGGGCGCCCGAGGCACCTAGGGGGTGGCCCAGGCTCACGGCGCCGCCGTACACGTTGACCTTGGTGCCTTCGAGGTTGAGCAGCTTATTATTAGCCAGCGACACTACCGAAAAGGCTTCGTTGATTTCGTAGAAATCCACCTCACTAGCCGCAAGGCCAGCGTGCTTCAGCGCCTTCGGAATGGCCAGCGCGGGCGAGGTAGTAAACCACTCGGGCGCCTGCTCGGCGTCGGCAAAGCCCCGGATGCGGGCCAGGGGTTTCACGCCTAGCTCGTCGGCTTTCTCGCGGCTCATCAGCAGCACGGCGGCGGCACCGTCGTTTAGGGTCGAGGCGTTGGCCGCCGTTACGGTGCCTTCTTTAGTGAAAGCTGCTTTGAGGCCCGCGAATTTCTCAAACTGCACCTTAGTATACTCCTCGTCATCGCTCACCACGGTTTCCTTGCCGCGCACCGAGATAGTTACGGGTACAATTTCATCCTTCTTCTTACCGGCCTGGGCGGCAGCGGCGCTGCGCTCGTAGCTCTGGCGGGCAAAGGCGTCCTGCTCTTCGCGGGTGATGCCGTAATGCTGGGCCGTGGCATCGGCCGCGTTGCCCATGGCGTAGTCGTGATACGGGTCCCAGAGGCCGTCTTTTACTAGCCCATCAATCATTTGACCGTTGCCATACTTAGCGCCGAACCGCGCCTTATCGAGGTAATAAGGCACGTTGCTCATGCTTTCCATGCCGCCGGCCAGTATCACGTCGGCCTGCCCCAGCATAATGGCCTGGGCAGCAAACATAATGGCTTTCGAGCCCGAGGCACATACTTTATTCACGGTGGTGCACTCTACGGTGTCGGGCAAGCCGGCTTTCTTGGCTGCCTGCCGGGCCGGGGCCTGCCCTAGGTTAGCCGAAATGACGTTGCCCATGATAACCTGCTCAACCTGCTCGGGTGCCACGCCGGCCTTAGCCAGTGCACCTTTAAGGGCAATGGCGCCCAGCTCAACGGCCGTGAGTGAGGCCAGCGCCCCGCCAAATGAGCCGATGGGCGTACGCACCGCGGCGACGATAACTACTTCTTTTACTTGCATAACTGCTTGGGGTGGGAGGGGGGTAGGTTAGTGCTTGGTGCCTAGTACCTAGTGCTTAGAAAGCAGTAAAAAGCAGTCAAGCGATGAGAAGGCACAAAAGTACAACCCACTATTTTTTGAAGCGGGCTTCTTAACCTATTGGCAGATTTTTCATACATACTAAGCACTAAGCACTAAGCACTAAGCACTAAGCACTAAGCACTAAGCGCTACCACGTAGGCGTGCCTGGCGCAGGAGGTTTGCCTTGCCGGTCGCGGGGCCGCTGCTGCAAGTATTGCTGCTCGCTGGCGCGCAGAGCATCGAGCAGTTGCTGGGCCTGGGCGGGCGTCAGGCTCATAGCCTTGAGGCGCTCACGCTGAGTTTGCAGCTGCAAGTCAGCATCGGCAGCGCTCTCGCGACCGGGGCGCCGACCTCGGCCAGCGGGAGCATCGGCCCCGGCAGTGGCACTTGCATCGAGGCCGCGCTGGCGGCCCGGCTGCGTACCGCTGGACAGTGGCCGCGCTTCACCGTTGCCGGGCCGAAAACCACCCTGCGCGCCTGTGCCCGCATTGGGCGTGGGCCGTTGGTTATCGGGCTGGCCATTGGCGTTAGGGAGCGGGCTGGCCGGAGGGGCATCGAGCCGGGGCGGCGCGTTGGGGGTAGGGGCCTCTCCGGTGCGGTCAGTGCCAGCGCGCGTGCCGGGGCTAGGCTCGCGGCCTTGGTCGGGCTGCTGGGTCGAGTCGCGCGGCGTTTTGGGACGGGGTGAAGAAGAGCTTGGTTTCTTACTCGGGGCAGGGGGCGGCAGTGGGGCCGGCCGCTGCCCGGCCATATACTGGCTCAGGAGCTCGAAATTGTAGCGCGCAGTAGTGTTTTTGGGGTTTAGTACCAGCGCCTGGCGCAGCAAACTCACTGCCTGTGCCGCCTGGCCCTGCTGCGCTACTAGCACAGCTAACTGCTGCCGAGCTGTGCTGCCAATAGCTGCCGGCACCGCTGGGGCCAGGAGCTGGCCGTAGCTAGCACGGGCTGCCGTGAGCTGGCCTGCCTGTACCTGCGCCTGCGCTAGGTTGAGGAGCAGCGCAGGTGCTGGGCCCCCATGCCCCGCTAGGGCCACAGCTTGCTGATAAAAGTACACGGCCTCGGCCGGGTGCCCCCGCCGGGCAGCGGCTTGCCCCTGGGCCTGGGCCGCGTTGTGCTCGCGCACGCGCAAAAGCCAGTGCCACCCGGGCGCCCCGGCTCCTAACAGCAATAAGAGGAGAAGCCCGGTTTTCATTGGTCAGGGCGCAATACACGCACCGTTATAAGGCTGTCAATCAGTAGCAGTGCCAGGGCCAGTCCTAGGGGGTAACGATAGCGGTTATTAGCTACAGCTACGAGCCGGCTGGCTTGCCCACTGCTAGGCGGCGGAATGGTGCGCAGGCTGGTGAGTAGCGTAGGTAGGCCGTTTTCGCGGTCGTTCAGCGCCACGTACTGCCCACCGGTTTGGGCGGCTATCTGCAGCAGGGGGGCCTCCCGTAGCCGGCTAGTTACGGGGCGGCCCTGAGCGTTGCGCAGGGCCACTTTGCCCCCTGGCGCTGGTACCGGGGCCCCCGCGGCCGTACCCACCCCCATGGTATAAATGCGGGCCCCGGTGCGGCCCAGTGTGCGCAGCACAGGCTCTAAGGTTTCCCCAAAGTCTTCGCCATCGCTGATAATGACGGCCGCCGTGGCCCGGGGCGGGGTGCCAGGGGGCAAAGTGGCACCTTCGGCAGGCCCTAGGCGCGAAAGCAATAGGTCGAGCGGAGCGCGCAGGGTAGTGGGCCCGGGGGGTAGCAGCCGGGTGCTGAGTGTATTAATAAACAGCTGTAGGGCAGGTTGGTCGTAGGTAAGGGGGCACTGCACGCTAGCCTCCGACCCAAACACAATCAGCCCCAGTCGGTCGGCCGGAAAAGCAGTGGCCAACTCGGTAAGGGCGGCCTGCGTGCGCAGCAGCCGGGTGGGCGCCACATCGGCCGCGTCCATCGAGTGCGACACATCAACCAACAGCCACAAATCGAGCCCACTGGTGCGCACTGCCTGCTGCTGCACACCTAGGGCTGGGCCCAGCCACGCCAGCAGCAGCAGCGCTCCTATCACAATGCGCAGCGGCAGCTTCCACCCTAGGCGGCCTACGCCTTGGCCGAGCCGCCGCCCCAGGCGGGCCGTGCGCTGCCACTGCAGTGCCAGCAACAGCCCCAGCAATCCCAGGCCCAATGCCGCCGACGCAAAATCAGGGTAGGCCCAGGTAAGCATAGGGACGGGGAAAGGTGGGTGGAAGAGAAATAACCAGGCCTAAGCCTGCCAGCAGTGGGCAAAGCTAGGGCTAGCCGCCCGCAGTGCCCCTCAGTACGGGCCTCGGCGACCAGCTGGCGCGGTAGTTTTTCAAAACTTAATTAGCGCGTAACCAACCCCAAACGCGGCTTGCGTAAAAAAATGGTGGTAGAAAGTTCTAAATTTCTCACAAATTTTGCCGGCCTGCCCTATCTTTGCACCCGCTAAGGTCATCAAGGCCCTGGCAAGCCCACTACTACGGAGAAGTGGGTGAGTGGCTGAAACCAGTAGTTTGCTAAACTGCCGTAGCTCTAAAGGTTACCGGGGGTTCGAATCCCCCCTTCTCCGCATAAAGGCCCCTAGCGTGATGTTAGGGGCCTTTTTTGAGTTTTGCACTTAGTTCTGCACCCAAGCATGCTTTTCTAAGTAAGCAGCTCCGCTTCAAATATGCCTCACTTCTCGCTACCCAACAAGTCTACAACGCAGGGGCTGTCGCTCATCGCGCGCAGCCGGGCCCGCCGCGATAGTGCTTATCTACCCACTGAGCCCGTCACAGTTCGCCCAGCAATTGGGCTCTGGTGGAAGCACTCTTTTTGCCTCAACTAACGTCAGGACCGGAACCCGCATCTACATCGACCATACTGGCGGCTACGATGGCTATGCTAGCCTTGTACTAGCTATGAAGCTGCTGAGCAAGTCTTGCTCGTGCCGTCGAAAGCGGAGGGCGCCGACTCTGTACCCGTGCGGCATGTAGTTGTCCAGTTGGCTAGCAGGCGCACCACAAACGTGACGCCTGAGCAGTAGGGCAAGTGGTTTAGTAAATAGCCATACTTAACCAGCTAAATGTGTAAGGATTGCAAGCATATCTCGTAGAGTTTAACTAAATTGAATATTATAATAGTTATAAATTAGTGGGCGCAAGGATATCTCCACCTATCCTTTGTGCAAAAAGAGCATGACGCCTACGCAGGCTAAGGACCACCTTTTATCAAAGCTTAAGGCGGGAATGAAGGGTATCGGGCTTGAATACCCCAAGGATTACGAACTGTTAAATGATGGTGAGAAATGGGTATTTGTGTACTTAAAAAATCACTCAGATAAACAGTATTTACAAGCTCATTACCTACTCGATTTGTTTCTAAATGGCAAATAAAAAGCTCCGGCCTAACTGGCCGGAGCTTTTTATTTGCATAGTGCTTAGTACTATCTTTCCACTACTTCTACTATTATTCTGTAGCTATTGGGTGGTCTGGCAGTTGGACCCTGTTGCCCCACTGCGCTGGGTAAACATTACGATGCGCGTACTCATAGGGCTCTTCGTGGGCACTATAGGTATATTACACTACTTTGGACTGTATTTAGCTAGGGGCTGTAGCTTCCGCTACTCTAGTAACCACCATGCCCACAGCCTAGCTGACGCAGGTAGAGAGAAAGCAGTAGGAGGGCGCAAATCAGGGTAAGCTAATTTGGGGCTTTCTACCTCAAGCGAGCAATGGGGTGGGCAGGGGTAGGCGCACCTGCACCTGGCTGCCGCGCCCTAGGTCGGTATCAATGTATACAAGCCCATCAAGCAGGGCCACGCGGTTACGGAGCGTTTTGAGCCCGATGCCGGGGGTGGCCGTGCTCACTTCAAAGCCTAGTCCATCGTCTTCGACCCGCAGCACGGCCCAGCCGGGCAGCACGTCTACTTCGAGGGTAGCGCGGCTGGCCTGCGCGTGCTTGGCCACATTCTGCGCCAGTTCTTGAGCGAGGCGGTAAATGGCCACTTGCAGCAGCTGCGGCACGGGGTAGGCCTCGTCGAGGTGCACCACGCACTGCCAGCGCAGGGCTGGGCTACTGAGATTCTGGCAAATGTCACCTAGGGCAGCTTGCAGGCCAAACTCCGCAATGATGCCGGGGGTAAGCTCGTGCGAGATGGTGCGCGCCTGCCTGATGGCTTCGGCCAGCAGGTTGGCGGCCTCGGCGCGCGCGGGCTGCGTGGGGGTGGGGTGGAGGCGGTCGAGCTGCAGCTTGGTGGCGTAAAGCAGCTGGCAGAGCCCGTTGTGCAGGCTCTCGGCAATGCGGCGGCGCTCTTCCTCCTGAGCTTCCAGCACGGCCGTGATGCGCTCTTGCTGCTGGCCCAGGCGCAGGCGCAGATTATCGGCCTCGAGCTGCTTTAGCTTGCTGATGTCCATGTCCACGCCTAGCATCCGCACGGGCTTGCCTTGGTCGTCGTACACCATCACGGCCCGCAGGCCCAACGTCTTGAGTTGCCCGCCCACTCGAATGCGCAGCGTCTTCTCGAAGCCCGCCGAGCCCGTGTGCAAGTGGTCCACGAGGCGCTCGGCAATGGGCCGGTCTTCGGGCACCACAAAATCGAGGTAGACCTGGGGCGATACTGGAGTGCCCGGCGCCAGGCCAAACAGACCATACATACCCACCGACCAGCGGAAGGTGCTGGTTGCTAGCTCATAGTCCCAGCTTCCCATTTCGGCTACGCGCTCAGCTTGCTCCAGCAGGCGTAGGTTGAGGGCGTTTTCCTGCTCGGCCAGCTTGCGCTCTGTAATGTCAAGGTTGGTCGCCAGCAGCCCATCGCCCAGCTTCACAAACTGGCACGAACACCAGTTGTTCAGGCCCTCGTAGCCATAGTACAGCTCCGTGCCGGTGGGCTTGCCGGTCTCCAGTGCCCGCTGCATCAGGTCAAACAGGCCCGCCTGCCGGATGCCCGGGTACTCAGCCGCGTAGCGCTTGCCGACTAGGTCGGTACGTCCCGTTTGCCGCTCCAGCTCTTTGTTTGTCAGGCGAATAGTAAAGTCTTGCAGTACGCCGTACTCGTCGCGTACCGCTTCGAGTACCGACATGGCTACCATGCTAGTATCGAAGACCGACTGTAGCAAATCGCGGCTGGCCTCGATTGCCAACCCTGGGGTTTTGCACTCGTGAATGTCGGTGGCCGCCCCAAACCACTCGTTGATGCGCCCATACTCGTCGCGCACTGGCTCGGCCCGTATCTGAAACCAGCGGTACTCACCGCTGGCGCTGCGCAGGCGGTGCTCTTGCCGCAGCTGCCGGCCCGCCGTCAGCGCCGCCCGGAAGTTAGCCATTGCCTGCACTTGGTCGTCGGGGTGCACTGCTAGCAGCCAGCCATCGCCAGCGGCCTCGGCCAGCGTTTGGCCAGTGTAGTCAAACCAACGCTGGTTGTGCCAGGTAGCGTTCCCCTGGGCATCGTTGCGCCACAGCAGGTCGGGCACGAGGTTAACGAACGTGTGAAGCGTAGCCTCCGGCTCGCGTAGCGCGTTAGACGTTTGCCCAGATAAGGCAGGCATAGCGATAAACTCTTGCAGCATAGTGATGAGGCACTTAAAAGCACCGGAAGGTAGCGCTAAATAACGTTTCTTGCGCACAGTAGGGGGGCACAGCTACTAGCTAAGGCCTTAGCAGTGAAATACTACGCAGGCTGGCACAGCCGCCGTGCAGCAGCACCTAGGGCGCCGCAAAAAGGCAAATAATACCGAATCTCCGCCGTCAGGCAGTGCTTGTAGGCCGCCCCTGTGCCATAGCCAACCTAGGACTGTGCAAAGATTGAAGCGGCAAATTATGAATTTGGTATGAAATTTATCGAGCGTATGGAATTTAAGGAGCTAACAAACAACATGATATGATGAATGAGCTTAAGAATGAGAACAAATTAATCGACCTGTGGCTGCCGCATGTGCTGCCAGTGGCTGGCGCTGGCCAGGCCGCAAGCCCGCCAGTAAGCCAATTATTTGTGCTGACGGGTTGGCGCGGTGCTGGCTGGCGGATGGTTTTCCTAGAAGACCTGAAATAGAAGGTGCTGCACCGCCGCAAGCCAGGGTGCTCTGGTGCCAGTTCAGGGCCAGCAGCCCCCTGCACTGCCGCAGCTTTACTTCCCGATTTGGTTGGAAGGGGCCCGCGGGTGTACCTTTGCACCAATCAAACGGATTACAAACGACGAAGGACTTGATACCGCCTTCTGATAAGAGTGCTTTACTAGCGAATTGAGTAGTGGAGGCAGTAGCCCGGCGCAGGTCGGCTTGCCGCTTTCGGTGCTTAGCTCCTAGGTTGTTTTTTCGGGGTGTAGCGTAGCCCGGTATCGCGCCTGGTTTGGGACCAGGAGGTCGTAGGTTCGAATCCTGCCACCCCGACTTTTTTAATGGATTTGACCCCATAGCTCAGCTGGATAGAGCAGCTGCCTTCTAAGCAGCCGGTCATTGGTTCGAATCCAATTGGGGCCACATTAGTTAGGTCCGAATGGAGTTGCAAAGTCTACAAAAAAAGCCCTTGCCGAGCGCGGCAAGGGCTTTTTTTGTGCCCGAAAATACCGCTAAATAGAGCCATTAAAAATAGGCAAAATGGAATAAAAACGGTACTTTTGGATGTTCTCTTCCTGACCGTATTTCCGGTCAGTTTAACCCCCTCTCTCGCATGAGTGAAGTAGTAGAAAAGAAAGCCCCCGCCGACTACTCGGCCGACAGCATTCAGGTGCTGGAAGGACTGGAGGCGGTGCGCAAGCGCCCGAGCATGTACATTGGCGATACGGGCATCAAAGGCCTGCACCACCTAGTGTGGGAAGTGGTCGACAATTCTATCGACGAAGCGCTGGCTGGCCACTGCGACCTGATTCAAGTTACCATCAACGAAAATAATTCGATTACCGTCCGTGACAACGGCCGGGGTATTCCCGTCGATTTCCACGCCAAGGAAGGCCGCTCGGCCCTCGAGGTGGTGCTGACGGTGCTGCACGCCGGCGGTAAGTTTGACAAGGACTCGTACAAAGTATCGGGTGGCCTGCACGGTGTGGGCGTGAGCTGCGTAAACGCGCTCAGCACTGACCTGAAAGTGACCGTGCGCCGCAAGGGCCACATCTACGAGCAGGAGTATAACATTGGCAATCCGCTTTACCCCGTGAAGCAGGTGGGCGACACCGACGAGCACGGCACCGAGGTGCAGTTCTTGCCCGACCCCACCATTTTTGCTGATACCGAGTACCGCTACGCCACCATCGCGGGTCGTTTGCGCGACTTGTCGTTCCTAAATAAGGGCATCCGCATTACGCTCACTGACCGCCGGGAGAAGCCCGTGGGCGATGCGGCCGTGGGCCACGTCGATGCCGAAGGCTTCCGCTACGAGGAGTTTTTCTCGGAAGGCGGCCTGCGTGACTTCGTGCAGTACCTAGACGGCACTGAGCGCCCATCGCTGCTCGCCGAGCCTATCTACGTGGAGAGCGAGAAGGGGGGCACGCCTGTGGAGGTGGCGCTGCAATACAATACCTCGTACCAGGAGAACGTTTATTCGTACGTCAACAACATCAACACCATCGAAGGTGGCACGCACGTGGGCGGCTTCCGCTCGGCCGTGACGCGGGTGCTGAAGGCGTATGGCGACAAGAAGCAGCTGTTTGAAAAAGCCAAGGTGGAAATCACCGGCGACGACTTCCGCGAGGGCCTCACGGCCGTTATCTCGGTGAAGGTGGCCGAGCCGCAGTTTGAGGGCCAGACCAAAACCAAGCTAGGCAACTCGGAAGTGAGCGGCGCGGTGAACACCGTGGTGGGCGAAATCCTGACGCAGTACCTGGAGGAAAACCCTAACCAGGCCAACCGCATCATGGACAAGGTGATACTGGCCGCCAAGGCTCGCATCGCCGCCCGCAAGGCTAAGGATATGGTGCAGCGCAAAAACGTGCTGGGCTCTAACTCCTTGCCCGGCAAGCTGGCCGACTGCTCCGACTCGAACCCCGAGGTGTGCGAGCTGTACCTCGTGGAAGGTGACTCGGCCGGTGGCACCGCCAAAATGGGCCGCAACCGGGCATTCCAGGCCATTCTGCCGCTGCGCGGTAAAATTCTGAACGTAGAAAAAGCCCAGGAGCACAAGATTCTGGAGAACGAGGAAATCAAGAACATGATTACTGCCCTAGGTGTCACGTTCAACGAGCGTAAGTCCTTGGCCTTCGGCACCGACGATGAGGGCAACGAAACCGGTCCGCTAAACTTCGATAAGCTGCGCTACCACAAAATCATCATCATGACCGATGCTGATATTGACGGCTCGCACATCCGCACGCTTATCCTCACATTCTTCTTCCGCTACATGCGCCAGCTGGTGGACCAGGGTTACATCTACATCGCCCTGCCCCCGCTGTACCTCGTGAAGCGCGGCAAAGAAGAGCGCTACTGCTGGACTGAAGAAGAGCGCGCCGCCGCCACTGAAGAGATTGGCCGTGGCCGTCCCGAAACCGTGAACGTGCAGCGCTACAAAGGTCTGGGCGAGATGAACGCCGAGCAGCTTTGGACCACCACCATGCAGCCCGCCACCCGCTCGCTCAAGCAGGTATCGGTAGACTCGGCCGCCGAGGCCGACCACCTCTTCTCGATGCTGATGGGCGACGAGGTAGCTCCGCGCCGCGACTTCATCGAGCAGAACGCTAAGTACGCCAAGCTCGACGTGTAACGGCCGTCTGCCTAACACTCGAGTAATTTGCGCCCGCTACCCCAGTTTGAGGGGTAGCGGGCGCTTTGCTTTTAAACGCACTAGTACACCGCCCCTAGCTATTCTACTTGCTCGTATGACCATCATTTCTCCTGCCCAACAACTGCTGCCCAGCACGCCGGCCGATATCGACGAAATTTTCCGGCTCTATCGGTTAGCGGCCTCTTACCAAGCTGCTACCCCCAAGGCCACCGTAGTGTGGCCCGAGTTTGAGCGCGGGCTGGTGGAGCAGGAGCTAGCTGAGGGCCGCCAGTGGAAGCTGATGGTGGGCGATGCCATTGCCTGCGTGTGGGCCTACACTTTCGACGACCCGCAGATATGGGGCGCCCGCAACGCAGACCCCGCCCTTTACATCCACCGCATCGCTACCAATCCCAATTTTCGGGGTCAGGGTTTTGTGGCTGCTATCGTGCAGTGGGCCAAGGAATACGCCAAGCAACAGCACAAGCAGTACGTGCGCCTAGATACCATTGGCGAGAACCTAGGGCTGATTGCGCACTACACCGCGTGCGGCTTTACCTACCTAGGGCTGTCGACACTCACCGATACGGTGGGCCTGCCGGCCCATTACCATGATGCCACCGTTAGTTTGTTTGAACTGCCGGTAGCAGGGTAGAGGCAGCGGCTAGTATTGGCAAAAGGAGGATAAGCTTTTCTGGCATCCTCTTCCTAGTTGTCCTGCAAGGCTAAGCATGACATCTTTTTTAATTCCTATCACTGATTTCACGACTTCTGGAAAAGCTGCTTTGATAAGGAAGACTTTCTGAAGTTTTAGAAGTCTGAAAGGTCTGTTAAGCCTGGCTTTGTTGCGGTAATATGGCAAGTTAAAAGCTGGAGATATTATTTAAAATATTGATACTAAAACTTTTGATTTGAAGGCGTCAAAAAATCTATGATTCTGAAGGAATCTTTTAGTCTTTTTGCTGTTTCTATCTGCGTGAAAGAATAGTTTTTAAGGTGTTTTGGTTGGATTGCCCCTGCGCTATGCGTGGGGGCAATTTTCATTTATATGGCTGCCAAGTGCTTGCGGATGTTTTAAGCCAGGCGAAACGCTCGGCAAAAGGCGCCCGCCGGGGTAAGGATTCTAAGAGTAGTACTAGCGCGGTAAGCAGAGGGAGCTGGATGGCATCGACAAGGGCGCTGGGCAAGCAGCTACAAGCAACCGAAAAGAGGTGCTTGCAGTATTATCCCCGTTAAGTTCATCAAATCTTAATCTAAAGCTGGCATATGAAACAGCGTTTGCTATCCGTCCTAGGTTGCTCGCTTGTGTTGCTGTCGTGCTCACGCAACAAAGACGAGGTAACGCCTGAGCCTTCCACCGCGCCCCCCGTCGAAACTGCTGCCCCTAACACTACTTACCAGCCGGCATTTGCGGGCCAAACTCGGGTAGGTAGCGTCACGACGCCCACCAGCAGCTACCGGTCCACGGTCGTTACATCTTCGCTAACCAGCCCTTGGGGCGTCACTAGCCTGCCCGATGGCCGCCTGCTTGTGACCGAGAAAGCCGGCCAAATGCGTATCGTGACCGCTACCGGTGCGGTTAGCGCTCCTATTACGGGGATGCCGGCGGTGAATGCCGCTGGGCAGGGCGGCTTGCTAGGCGTGTGTCTCGACCCCGATTTTGCTACCAACCGATTGGTGTACTGGTCGTTTTCGGAAGCTCGCCCCGGCGGCAACCTAACGGCTATCGGTAAAGGCCGTCTGGCAACCGACGAGCGGACGATTGAGGGCGCCACCGTCATCTATCGGGCCGAGCCTGCGTATGCGGGCACCCTGCACTACGGCGGCCGGGTGGTGTTTGACCGCTCGGGCAACCTGCTGGTGAGCACCGGCGAGCGCTCAGACCTGGCCACGCGGCCCCAGGCGCAGGTGGTTTCGTCGGCCCTGGGTAAGATTATTCGCATCACCAAGGATGGGCAGCCGGCGCCCGGCAACCCCACGTTTACGCAGGCGGGGGCTCGCCCCGAGCTGTACTCTATTGGCCACCGCAATCCGCAGGGGCTGGCCATCCAGCCAACGACCGGCGACCTGTGGCAGAGTGAGCACGGACCTAGGGGCGGCGATGAGCTCAACCACATTCGGGCGGGCGCTAACTATGGCTGGCCCACCATTACCTACGGCATAGAATATAGCGGCCAGCCGATAGGCGGAAGCATTCAGCAAAGCTCGGGCCTAGAGCAGCCGGTGTACTACTGGGACCCGGTGGTATCGCCCAGCGGCATGGCCTTCTATACTGGCAACCGGGTAGCGGAATGGCAGAACAATCTGTTTATCGGCTCCTTGAGCGGCCAACACCTTTTGCGCTTGGTCATTGATAACAACCGAGTGCTGGGCGAAGAGCGGCTGCTGGCAAGCGAAGGGCAGCGCTTTCGGGACGTAACCCAGGGCACCGACGGCGCCTTGTACACCGTTACTGACCAAGGCCGGTTGTATCGCCTGGACCGGCCCTAGGGCCCGCGGCCGAGCGTTTGCTCAGGTAGGTTTTACTAGCTGCTTCGCGCAAAGCAACATGCTGGAGCCGGAGTGATTGATAATGAACAGTATGATTTTCAAGGGTGTTGCTATTGAGAAGACCTGCTCCAATGGGGCAGGTCTTTTTCATGCCCCTACCTTCGCGCTTCCATCTTGCCTAGGCTGCCGCAGCACGGTGGCTGCTCTCTATGAACCACCTGTGGATTCCGGCCAGCGCCCTAGCTGGTAGTCTAATGCTTGCTTCCTGCCACACTTCCAAACCTGCGGCGGGCACCGGGCCCGTACTCGCTTCTGATGCCGCTGTGCCGGCGGCCGCCCGCCCCACGTGGCAGTCGAAGGCCTATAGCTTGTACCCTGATAGTGTGGTGCAGGGCATGCACCATGCCCGTGCCCTCTCCGCCACCGAGCTCACTTCAAACTACCAGAGCCCGGCCAATGCCTTCGTGAGTCCACAGGTGGTGTTTAAGTTCAGCATCAACGGCAAAGACAATGAGCTTCCCGTGGGGCAAGACAACGTGTTCTTAGCGGTACCTAGGGCGGGGGGCGGCGCGCTCGAAACGCCGCTACTCGTGTTTGGCCAGCGCTACGTAGACCCCCGGCCCGTGCCGACCGAGGTATACCTAGCGCCCAATACGCAGCTGAAAATCAGGCTGGATATGCGCCCGGTGCTCGAAGCCTTTAAGAAGCAGGGTTACTACACCACCTTCAAGGGCGACAAGCTGTACAAGCAGGATTTCAAGCACGTGTTTGTGGCCGGTAACGTGGCGCCGCTGAGCTGGGACTTTGACAACTTGGTGAACAAGCCCGAGCTGGAACTGCACGACCCCGATGGCGACGGCATTTACGAAGTGACGCTGACGCTCAACGCCCCCAAGGCGTCCAAAACTACGGCCGCTAACTGGAAGCAGAGTATCAATACTTCTGATTTTCCGCAGTATAGCTCGGGCCATGCGCTGGAAGATGCGCTGTATAACCTCGCGCTGGAAGAGGCAGGCCGGGCGGTGGAGCCCGATAGCACCTTCCGCACTGGCAAGGAATGGGCCGGCGTGTGGACGCGTGACATCAGCTACTCTATCATCTTGGCGCAGGCCGCTTTGCAGCCCAAGGTGGCCATGAACAGCCTGTTGCGCAAGGTGTCGGCCGAGGGCCGCATTATTCAGGACACCGGTACGGGTGGGGCCTACCCGTGCTCGACCGACCGCATGATATGGGCAGTGGCTGCCTGGGAAATCTATAAAGTAACCGGCGACGAGGCGTGGCTGCGCAAGGTGTACCCAATTATAAAGCAGTCAATTGCCGACGACATGGCCAATGCCTACGACCCGGTCACCGGCCTAGTGCGCGGCGAGTCGTCTTTCTTGGACTGGCGCGAGCAGACCTACCCGCGCTGGATGCAGCCGGTCGATATTTACCAAAGCGAGAACCTAGGGACCAACGCCGTGCACTTTCAGGCCAATACGGTGCTGGCCCTCATGGCTCGGCAGCTGGGCGAGCCCGCCGTGGCGGCCCGGCACGAGCAGGCCGCGGCCACCATCAAGGCTGGCCTGAACCAGCACCTCTGGCAAGAAAGCGCCGGCTACTACGGCCAGTACCTATATGGCCGCAACTACCTCACGCTATCGCCCCGCGCCGAGGCCCTAGGGGAGGCGCTGAGCGTGTGGTTTGGTATAGCCGACGAGTCGCGAGCCAAGACGGTGGTGGCGCGCACGCCCATTACCGATTTCGGCATTCCGTGCATTTACCCCCAGATTCCCGGCATTCCGCCTTACCACAACAACGCGGTGTGGCCCTTTGTGCAGAGCTACTGGGCACTGGCCGCCGCCAAGGCCGGCAATGAAGCCTCGCTCACCGAGAGCATGGCCGCTATTTATCGTCCCGCGGCGCTTTTCCTAACCAATAAGGAAAACTTTGTGGCCCAAAACGGCGACTACGCCGGTACCCAGATTAACAGCAGCAACATGCTGTGGAGTCTCTCGGGCAGCCTGAGCCTAGTTTACAAAATCCTGTTTGGCATGCACTACGAGGCTGACCGGCTGATATTTCGGCCCTTCGTGCCACAAGCCTTCCAAGGCAACCGCAAGCTAACCAACGTGAAGTACCGCCAGGCGGTGCTGGATATCGACTTGCAGGGCTTCGGCAATGTCATCCAAACCATTACCCTAGATGGCCAGCCGCTGGCCGGCGCGGCTGTGCCCGCTACCCTCACGGGCCGCCACGCGCTGCGCATCGTGCTCAGCAGCCAAGCACCTGCCAGTTCGGCTATCAACAAAGTAGCCAATCTGTTTTCGCCCGAAACGCCGGTGGTTACGCTGACCGGCAGCCGCTTGCACTGGCCGGCGCAACCCGGCGTGCAGCAATACAAAGTGGTGAAGGATGGACAGCTGCTAGCCACCATCAATACTACCGAGCAGGCAGTGGCGGCCACCGGCCCCTATGCCGAGTATCAGGTTATTGCCGTGGCGGGGAATGGGCTAGAGTCGTTTGCCAGCGAGCCGCTGCCAGTGGGAGGCCTAGGGGCTGCCCGGCAGGTGCAACTCGAAGCTGTGGCTGCCAAGGCTACGCAGCCTTACAAAGGCTATTCTGGCCAGGGATTCGTCGAAATCAGTACTACCAAGAACCGCACGCTCACCATTCCTGTTACAGTGCCCGAAGCTGGACTGTACGCCGTCGATTTTCGCTACGCTAATGGCAACGGGCCGGTTAATACCAATAACAAGTGCGGCATCCGCACCTTACGCCTGGGTAGCAAGGCCCTAGGTACCATTGTGTTGCCGCAGCGTGGGGTAGAGGAGTGGTCGAACTGGGGCTTCACCAACGCCGTGCTAGTGCAGCTGCCTAAAGGCACGCACCAGCTCACGCTGGCCTACGAGCCGGCTAACACCAATATGAACGGCGCCGTGAACCAAGCCATGCTCGACTACTTGCGCGTGCAAAAAATAAAGTAAAACCGAGCCCTAGGCTTTTGGAGTAATTGCCCTGTATGAAGCAACTTGTTGAGAAGCATCCGCTCGCCATTCGGTGGTTTCACTGGCTGAACTTCCCGGTGCTGGCCCTCATGATTTGGAGCGGCCTCTGGATATACTGGGCCAACGATGTGTACCGCCTCGGCTGGGGCAATACCACGCTGTTTAAATTTTTTCCGCAGTCGTTCTACCAGGCCTTTCACCTCGACCACAAGCTGGCGCAGGGCATGTCGTGGCACTTCCTGCTAATGTGGGCCTTCTTCCTGAATGGGCTGCTGTATGTGCTCTACACCTTCTTCTCTGGCGAGTGGCGCTACCTGCTGCCCAACCGCGACTCCTTCCGCGAAGCCGGGCAAGTGATATTGCACGACCTAGGGCTGCGCAAAACCGCGCCGCTGGTGCGCAAGTACAACGGTGCCCAACGCATAGCCTACACCGCCGTTATTCTCATGGGCCTAGGGTCGCTGCTCACGGGCCTGGCTATTTATAAGCCGGTGCAGTTTGGCTGGCTCACGCGACTACTAGGTGGCTATGAGGCGGCTCGCGTCGAGCACTTTGTGCTAACCATTGGCTACGTACTGTTTTTTGTGGTGCACGTGGCCCAGGTAGTGCGCGCCGGCTGGAACAACTTTCGCTCGATGGTGGCTGGCTTTGAGGTGGCAGAAGTGCCAATGAATGAAGTGAAAAAGTAAAAATCTCTGTAAGGTTTCGTAGCGTAGGGCGCAAAGCCGCGCGGGGTTTTGTTATAACATACCACGCGTTATAGCTCCGCGAAACCTAACAGGAAACCTACCTGATATGCAACCAGAAAATTCCATTCCCAAGCATCCCTCGCCCGATGGTCAGGACCTGACCCTGCCGCCCGGTTCGCCGCTGCAGCAGGAAGCGGCGCGGCGCACGCGGCGCTCATTCATTGTGGGTGGGCTGGCGGCCTTAGGTGGTGTGCTGGGCTGGCGCTACCTACTGCAGCGCCCCGATGCCGACGGCACGCCCAAGCCATTTCGGCGAGTGCTCGATGCCAACGGCCGCCTATCATCTGCTTACTTTAAAGAAACGCGGCTGGCCCGCGAGTTTCCTAGAAGTCAGGCGGTAAAGAAGGTGCGAACCAATGGTAGCGCCGGCCTGGAGTCGGAAATTGATTTGGAGGCCTGGCGCATGGTAGTGCAGCCCTACGGCGGCGGCAAAGCCCAGGAGTTTACCCTAGCCGACATCAAGGCGCTACCCCGCGTCGAGATGAATACCGAGCTTAAGTGCATCGAGGGCTGGAGCATTTTGGTGAACTGGGCTGGCGCCCGCTTCGCCGATTTTCTGGCCAAGTACCCACTGGCTAGCCGCAGCGGTCAGCCAATCAAGGATATAGCTAACCCGCCCACCGACCTGGCGCCCTACGTGAGCGTGGTAACACCCGATGAGGAGTACTACGTGGGTCTCGATATACACAGCGCCATCCACCCCCAAACGCTGCTCTGCTACGAGATTAACGGCGAGCCCCTAAGTATCGCGCATGGCGCACCTCTGCGCTTGGTCACGCCGCTCAAGTACGGTATCAAGCACCTGAAACGCATCGGTACTATCTCTTTCGCCGACGAGCGCACTGCCGACTACTGGGCCGAGCAAGGCTACGACTGGGACTCGGGACATTAAAGTAATGAGTAATGAGCAATGAACAAGGAGCAATGAACAGCCGAGAAAGCTCACCCTCTCAGCTATTCATTGCTCCTTGTTCATTGCTCATTACTTTAAAACACTACTCGTATTTCGTAGTGCTCTTCTTTGGCGCCGTCTGCATTGGGCACGCGCCAAGCGCCTACGCGGCTTGGGCCGTAGCCTAGGTTCACTTTTACCCATTCGTCGCGGGTGGGTAGCAGGCCCAGGATGTCGGCTTCGAGGCGGTGCAGGTCGTCGAGCGCGTCCTGGCGCTGCTGCACCAGCTCGTCGTGGTGCTGGTCGAAGGAGCCAGTAGGCGGGCGTTGCTCAAACTGCTCGGCCGATTGCTCTACCTGGGCATCGTGCAGCGGCTCGTTGCGGGTAGCAATGGTGAGCTTCTGCAAATCTTCTTTGGCGACGAGGTAGGCTTCTACCTTATCAACAATAGGTTGGAGGGAGGGGTCGAGGTAATCAAGGTTAGAGGCCATCTGTTAAGTTGTCAGCTAAGAGCGGCTGGCAATTAGCTTAGGGTAAGGGGAAAGGAAAGTAGGAAAGAGGAGTAGCTTTAAAAAGTCGGCTGCCGCTGGCTAAGCGCTAGCAACTGCCTTTTCCTTGTTGCGCTGGCATTTTTCGCTACAATATTTCACGGCTTCCCAGTTGTTGCGCCACTTTTTGCGGTACTCGAAAGGCAGGCCGCAGGTGGCGCAAATTTTGGTGGGAAGCTGGCCTTTTTTGAGCGTAGCAGCCATGAGAGGAAAAGAAAAGGGACGAACTGCCGGACCTTTGCCGCCCGGCTCGGTGCTGTTTACGTTTAAACGCCCACTGCTGGCTATCTGCCCCGCTTAGTTCCTCTCCATGTCTACCCCTTCCCCCGACCTCCTCGGCCAAGCCTTGCTCGACTACCAGCACGGCCAGCACAAAGCCGCCCTCACGGTGCAGTGCAACGTGGCCGACGATGAGCCGCTCCCCGCTGCCTATTTCTTTCGCACCCTGCTGGCCATGCCCGAGCTTGAGCGCCAAGCGCTTGACGAAGCCCGGGGCCGCGTGCTCGACCTAGGCGCCGGCGCTGGCTGCCATGCGCTGGAGCTGCAAAGCCGCGGCTTCACCGACGTGCGGGCCATCGACCAGTCGGCCGGCGCCGTGCAGGTGATGCAGGCTCGCGGCGTGCGCGAGGTGGCACAGCACGACATTATGGCGCCGCGCGCTGCCCAGGAGCGGCCCTACGATACTATTCTGATGCTCATGAATGGCCTAGGCCTGGCGGGCACCCTCGAAGGGCTCGATAAGTTTCTGGCCCACGCCCGCACCCTGCTCGCGCCCGATGGCCAGATTCTGGCTACTTCTTCCGACATCAGCTACCTCTACGAAGATGAAGAAGGCGCTTTGGTGCTCAATTTGAACGGCCCTTATTATGGCGAGGTCGAGTACACCTTCCGCTACAAAGACCAAGTGGGCGAGCCCTTCCCTTGGCTTTTTATCGACGCGTCGCTGCTGGAAGATGCCGCTCGCCAGGCGGGGTACGAGGTTGACTTTCTGGGCGAAGACGACAACAGCCAATACCTAGTCCGCCTGACGCTGGCCGGCGGTTTTGAGTCCGCGGCTGAATAAGCAGGCGCCTAGCCCGCCTAGGTCCCTCACCAATACCTATACCAGCTAAGACACACAACAGGGTGTCGTTCTTAAATTACTCCATGCCGCATTCCCAAACCTACACCGTGCGCTGGGCCGAGCTCGACCCCAATGGCCACATGCGCCACTCGGCCTACGCCGACTTTGCCGCCGACCAGCGGGTGCACTGGCTGGCTAGCCAAGGTTTTGATGTCAAGCGCTTTGCGCACTTGCAGATTGGACCCATTCTGTTCCGCGAGGAAACTAAGTACCTGAAGGAAATTCACGCCGGCGAGCAAATCCGGGTAGAGGGCCGCGTAGTGGGCGGCACCCCCGATGGCGCCCGCTGGACCATCGAGCACACCATCTACAAAGCCGATGGCCGCGTGGCGGCTACCGTCACGGTAGATGGCGCCTGGCTCGACCTGACGCGCCGCAAGCTCACAGTGCCCCCGCCCGAGCTAGCCGCCGCGCTCAAAGAAGAAGATAGCACGTCCGCCAACTAGCCCTTCAGCACCTTGCTGATGCGGTTGAGTTGCTGCTGGTGGTGCAGCGTGTGGTCAAGGATAGACGTCACCGTTTGGCCAACCGTGAGCCAGCCCGCCCTAGGATGGCGAAATACCGTGTGCGTAAGCTTATTGCCCGGAAACTCATTTAGCACCTGCTCCAGCTGGCGCCGGATGCTGCCCCATTGCTCGCGCAGGGCGGCCAGTGGCGCAATTTCTTCGGGGGCCGGGGGCGCGGGCAGTGTGGGCGGTACCTTAAACTTGAGGCCGGGCAGGCGCAGGGCCATCCGCAGCAGCGTGCTCCGCAAGCGGTTTTTGAGGGTTGCCAGCCGCCAGGTATCGGCGCTGGCCGCCAGCGTTTTTTGGAGCGCGCCCACAATGCGCTGCTCCGCTGTTAGCAAGTGGTGAATGACTTGGGCGGCAGCCCATTGCCCCGGCACTGGCGCTACGTAGGCGCGGGGCCCTAGGGCTTCGGCTGTGGCCAAGGCATTGTTGGTGGCGCGGTCGAGCTGCTCGACCAGCAGGTGTAAACGGTGGGTCATGGTAGGAGTGGGTGGGAGGGGAGAGAGCAGCGGAGGCAAGCGTAGCTTTGAGCAAAAGCTATGCCCTATTTACGTAAGCTACGCCGTCGGGGTGGGCCAGCTATACGCTCGGGGCCGTTGATTTAGTACCTTCACTTCGTGATTTTTAAGAACACGCTCTCCAATCTTACTCGCATACGCCAAGTGGCCGAGGTGCTGCTGCGCTATGGCTTCGAAGACGTCGTCACGAACACGCCCCTGCGCCGGCTCGTCAGCCAGAAGCGCCGCCTGCGCTGGCTCGAAGAAGACGAGCGCCCCGTGTTTGAGACCACGCGCTGGGAGCGTATTCGCCTTATTATTGAGGAGCTAGGGCCCACGTTCATCAAGCTGGCCCAGGCCCTGAGCAACCGCGCCGACCTGCTGCCCGAGGCGCTTATCGATGAGTTTGAAAAGCTGCAAAGCAATGTGCCGCCCTTCGCTGTAGGAGAGGCCCGCCAGCTTATCGAGCAGGAGCTGGGTCGCCCACTCACGGAGGTGTTCACCGAGTTTGACGACGCGCCTATTGGCTCGGCCAGCATTGGGCAGGTGCACCGGGCGCGCTTGCACGGCGGTGAAGAAGTGGTAGTCAAGATTCAGCGCCCCGGCGTGCGCGACAAGGTAGAAGGCGACCTGCGCCTGCTGCACGAGCTGGTGCGCCTCACCGGCAATTTCTTGCGCAACCAAGGCCTCACCAACCCGCAGGACGTAGTAGACGCCTTCGAGCGCAGCATGACCAAGGAGCTCGACTACACCCAGGAGGCGCGGGCTATGGAGCAGCTGCGCAAGCTCTACGAAAGCTACACCACCTTCTACATTCCCAAGGTTTACCGCGAGCTAAGCACCAGCAAGGTACTAGTAATTGAGTTTGTAAACGGCTGCAAAATAACCGATAAGGCGCAGTTGCTGGCCTGGGGCCTCAGCCCCGAAACGGTGGCCGAAACCGGCATGGACATCTACCTAACTCAAATATTCGAGTTCGGATTCTTTCACGCTGACCCGCACCCCGGCAACGTGCTCGTGCGCCCCGATGGCACGCTGGTGCTCATCGATTTTGGCATGGTGGGCAAGCTCACCAAGCAGCAGAAATACGCCTTTGCGGGCGTGTTCATCGGCATGGCCCGGCAAGATGCCCGCAGCATGGCGCTCAACTTTCGGCGCCTAGCCCTTAGCAGCGACATTCCCGATATGCGCGCCTTCGAGGCCGACCTAGGGTTGCTCATCGAAGACTTTGCCGTGCTCGATGTTAAAGATATGAGCATGAGCGACCTGGCCGATGCGCTACAGGGCGTCATCTACCGCTACAAGCTGCAAGTACCGGGCGCGATATTTCTCATTCTGCGGGCACTGGTTATCCTCGAAGGTATCGGCAAGGTGTTGCACCCCAACTTCAACACCTTCGAGTTTGTGCGGCCCTACGGGGCCAAAATTATTCGCGAGCAGTACTCGCCCGAAAATATTCTCAGCGAGGCCGAATACACCGGCACGCAGCTGCTGGCGCTGCTCCAGACCCTACCCATCGACCTGCGCCAGATTATGCGCAAGGTCAGCAAGGGCGACCTGCGAGTGAAAGTCGAGCTGAGCGGCTACACCAGCCTGCTGCGCAAGGCCGATGAGCTGGTGGGCCGCACCATCTTGGCGCTGCTGGCCCTAGGTAGCATTTTGTTCTCGGGCCTTAGCCTACTGGGGCACTACCCACCCCAGATGCTCTACTACCGCGGCCTACCCGTTATCACGTGGTATAGCCTTGGGTTCAGCGTGTTTCTTATCCTCTTGCTCACGATGCCGCGCCGCCGCCCGCGCGAGTAGCCAGGCTACTTAGTTACTTCTATCCACGGAATATCCGGCTCGTCCAGCTTCGCGTTGGTCGGCTGAGGCAGCGTTTTAAACTCATCAAAGCAGACGCTTCGGCGTCCCTTAAACTTATTTTGTGGGTCTTGGATGATAACGATGTGGCCGAAGGTGCCATACTCCTTGCCCTCCCGCATTAGCGTGTGCTGCACGCCTAGGTCGGGTTTGTTCAGCACATTGGCGTAAACCAGCTGGCCTTGGTGAGTCGGGCTTTCGGCAAAGTAGAGCACGGTGCCTTCGATGTGGCCATTGCAGGGCTCGGCGCAGCCGGCGAGCAGGCTAGCTGCCAGCCCCAGCAAGCTCACTAAAATCGTTTTCATCACGGGAGGGTAAACTGTACTAGGCGTAAAGATGCTAGGTTTTAAAAGCAAAAGCGCTCCGGTAGTCAAACCGGAGCGCTTTTATTAAAGAGCGGGAAGCTACACCACCGAAAAATCAAACGACTCCAAAAACTTAGTCGTGAAATTTCCGGCTTTGAAATCCTCGCTGTCCATCAAGGCTAAGTGAAAGGGAATGGTCGTTTTTACGCCTTCTACTACAAACTCGCTCAGGGCGCGCTTCATTTTCACGATGCACTCCTCGCGGGTTTGGGCCACGGTGATGAGTTTGGCAATCATCGAGTCGTAGTTGGGCGGAATCTGGTAGCCAGCATACACGTGCGTATCAACGCGCACGCCGTGGCCGCCAGGGATGTGCAGCGTGGTGATGCGGCCCGGCGCAGGGCGGAAACCGGCCCTAGGGTCTTCCGCATTGATGCGGCACTCCATAGCGTGCATCTTCGGGAAGTAGTTCTTGCCCGAAATCGGGATGCCTGCCGCTACCTTAATCTGCTCCTTAATGAGGTCATAGTTAATGATTTCCTCCGTCACCGGGTGCTCGACCTGGATGCGGGTATTCATTTCCATGAAGTAGAAGTCGCGGTTGGCATCAACTAAGAACTCGATAGTGCCCACGCCCTCGTAGCCGATGGCCGACGCGCCTGCAATGGCCGCCGCACCCATGCGCTCGCGCAGGTCGTCAGTCATGAAGGGGGAGGGGGCTTCTTCTACCAGCTTCTGGTGGCGACGCTGAATCGAGCAGTCGCGCTCCGAGAGGTGGCACACGTGGCCAAACTGGTCGCCGCAAATCTGGATTTCGATATGGCGGGGCTCGACCACAAACTTCTCTAGGTACACGCCATCGTTGCCGAAGGCTGCTTTGGCCTCGGTGCGGGCATCGTCCCAGGCCTTTTGAAACTCGTCATCCGAGTTGATAATCCGCATGCCGCGCCCGCCGCCGCCGGCCGTGGCCTTCAGGATAACGGGGTACACGATTTCGGCCGCGATTTTCTTGCCCTGCTCCACCGAGTCTAGCAAGCCCTGCGAGCCGGGCACCACCGGTACACCGGCCTCAATCATGGTCGCTTTGGCCGAAGCCTTGTCGCCCATGCGGTTAATCATATCGGGCGAAGCGCCGATAAACTTGATACCGTTTTCGGCGCAGATGCGCGAAAACTCCGAATTTTCGCTCAGAAAGCCATAGCCAGGGTGGATGGCATCGGCATTGGTAATCTCGGCGGCAGCAATAATATTCGGGATATTGAGGTAGCTGTCGCGGCTGGCAGGCGGCCCAATGCACACGGCCTCGTCGGCAAAGCGCACGTGCAGGCTTTCCTTGTCGGCAGTCGAATATACGGCCACCGTTTTGATGCCCATCTCGCGGCAGGTACGGATAACACGCAGGGCGATTTCGCCCCGGTTGGCAACTAGGATTTTATTAAACATAGGGGCTTGGGGGCTTGGGAACGTGGGAGCTTAGAATACTAGCGTATAGGGTAGGGGCTTAGGAAGTTGGGGACCTAGGGGCCTAGTAGCTACTACTAGCCAAGCCCCTAAGCCCCCAACTTCTTCAGCCCTTAAGCTCCACTACTCAATCAGGAACAGCGGCTGGTCGTACTCCACGGGCGTGGCATTCTCCACGAGCACTTTCACGATGCGGCCGCTTTGCTCGGCTTCAATCTCGTTGAACAGCTTCATGGCCTCGATGATGCAGATAACCTGGCCTTTCTCCACCATGTCGCCTACCTGCACGAAGGCTGGCGCGTCGGGGCCGCTGCTGCGGTAGAAAGTGCCAATCATGGGCGACTTGAGCGGAGTGTGGGTGGCTGCCGGCGCGGCCGGGGCAGCTGCCGAAGTCGGCGTGGCAGTCGGCTGAGCAGCAGCTACCGCGGCTGGGGTAGCTGCGGGTGCCGGGGCTGGCGCGGCCACGGGCGCGGCGCTCATGCTCACCACCTGCTTGGTGGAGGGCTCGCGCTGCACCGAGATTTTAAACTCCTCGGTTTCAATATTTACTTTATTGAGGCCCGACTTGGCAATGAAGTCGAGTAGCTCCTGGAGTTCTTTGGCTTTCATGGCAGCGTCTTTTTTCGGCTGGTTTTTGGTAGATTCTTTCGACATATTTTTAAGCTATTAGCTGCTGACTACTAGCTGTTAGCCTTACTAAAGGCCGGAAGCTAACAGCCAGCGGCTAATAGCCAACAGCTTAAAAAGCTACTTAACGCGCTCTACGTAAGAGTAATCACTGGTTTTAATGCGGATTTTGGTATCCTGGTCGATGAACAGGGGCACCTGAATACGGGCGCCGGTTTCCACGGTGGCGGGCTTCAGGGTGTTGGTGGCAGTATCGCCACGCAGGCCGGGCTCGGTGTACGTTACCACTAGGTCCACGGTGGTGGGCAGTTCGGCGGTGAGCGGCTGCTCGGTTTCGGCGTGGAACAGGATGGTTACGTCCTGGCCTTCCTTCATGAGGTCGGCGAAGGGTACCATGGCTTCGGGCAGCACCACTTGCTCAAAGTCATCCTTGTTCATGAACGTGTAGCCGTAGTCGTCCTTGAAGAGGAACTGGTGGGGGCGCTGCTCTACGCGGGCCGTTTCTACTTTCACCCCCGCGTTGAAGGTGTTGTCGATGGTGCGGCCGGTTTTGATGTTGCGCATCTTAGTGCGTACAAAGGCAGGGCCTTTGCCCGGCTTCACGTGCTGGAAGTCGGTGATAACGTGCAGCTCGTTGTTGTAGTTAAGGACAAGCCCGTTGCGAAAGTCGGCGGTGGATGCCATTTTAGTTAAGAGTTAAAAGGTATGAATTAAGAGTTGAAGCTATGAATCCTACTAGCAAAAGTGCCAACTCTTAACTTAAGAATTATACGCCCATTTCACGTGCATGGCGCCCCAGGTAAAGCCACCTCCAAAAGCAGCTAGGATGAGATTGTCGCCTTTGTGAAGCTGTTTCTCAAAATCCCACAAGCACAGCGGAATAGTGGCGCTGGTGGTATTGCCGTAGCGTTGAATGTTGAGCATCACCTTCTCGGGACCCACGCCCATGCGGTTGGCCGTAGCGTCGATGATGCGCTTGTTGGCTTGGTGAGGTACCAGCCAAGCAATGTCGTCGTGGCTCAGGTGCTGGCGGGCCATAACCTGCGCCGCTACATCGGCCATGTTCTTAACCGCGAATTTGAAAACCGTAGCGCCTTCTTGGTAGATAAAGTGCTCGCGGTTGGCGATGGTCTCGGCTGAGGGGGGGCGGCGGCTGCCACCTGCTTTCTGATGCAAAAACTGCTCGCCGCTGCCGTCGGTGCACAGCACCTGGTCGAGCACGCCGTAGCCTTCAAAGTTGGGTTCGAGCAACACTGCTGCCGCGCCATCGCCGAAAATGATGCAGTTAGAACGGTCGGTGTAGTCAACAATGGCCGACATCTTGTCGGCACCCACGATGACAACCTTCTTGTACGCACCGCTCTGGATAAACTGCGCACCCGTGGTAAGGGCAAACAAAAAGCTCGAGCACGCCGCATTCATATCGTAGCTGAACGCCTTGGTAATGCCGCACCCGTTAGAGATGATGTTGGCCGTGGCCGGAAATAGCAAATCGGGCGTCACGGTAGCGCAGATAAGCAAGTCTACCTCCTCGGGGCGGGTATTTGTTTTTTCGAGCAGCTGCTGCACCGCTTTAATGCCCATCACCGAACTACCCTGGTCCTTGCCCTTCAAGATGCGACGCTCCTTTATACCGGTGCGCGTCGTAATCCATTCGTCGGTAGTATCGACCAGTTGCTCTAGCTCCTGGTTGGTGAGCACGTAGTCGGGCACGTAGCCTCCGACTCCGGTAATGGCGGCGGTAATCTTCATGAGCGCAAAGGTGCGGCCCAAACGCAAAAAGCCCGACCTAGGCCTGGCTTTTTCGAGTTAGGACTTGAAAGAGTCTTTGATTTGGTCTACGATGCCCGAATGAGCCATCTGGTAGCCCTGCATCAGCATGTTACAAATAGCGAGCGGCGTACTTACGCCGTGGCCAATAATGGCGTTATCGTTGATGCCCAGAATGGGCGAGCCCCCGATGGTTTCGTAGTTTACTTTCTCAAAAAACTCATCGTTGAGGTTGCGCTGCACCATGATGTCGTACATCGACTCAGCCATTTTCAGCATCACGTTGCCCACGAAGCCATCGCACACAATAACGTCGGCTTTGTCATTAAACAAGTCGCGGCCCTCAATATTGCCAATGAAGTGCACGTGGGGGTTCACTTTGAAGAGCTGGTGAGCTGCCTGAGTCACGGCCGAGCCCTTGCCTTCTTCCTCACCTAGGCTCATCAGGCCCACCTTAGGGCGGGCAATGCCGAGCACGTACTGAGCGTAGAGAGAGCCTAGCTCACCAAACTGCTCCAGCATCTCGGGTTTGCAATCGGCGTTAGCGCCCGCATCTACCAAAATACCGTAGCCGCCGGCCAGCTTGGGCACAAAGTTGGCAATGGCCGGGCGCAGTACGCCTGCCACCGGCCGCACCGTAAACATGGCGCCTACTAGCATGGCGCCGGTATTGCCAGCCGAGCAAAAAGCATCAATTTCGCCACTGTGCAGCATGCGATAGCCTACAGCAATGCTGCTATCCTGCTTTTGCTGGAAGGCTTTGGCCGGATGCTCACCCATCTCAATGACCTGAGTCGAGAAGACGAGCTCTAGCGCAGCCGCAGCGGGGCCATACTGTTGGAGAAGTGGCCGTACCTCGGCTTCGGTGCCGATGAGTACCACCTGGGCTTTGCCGGCTAGGCGCTGGGCAGCCAGCACGGCACCAGCCACGGCAGCCTGGGGGGCAAAGTCGCCGCCCATAGCGTCGAGGGCAATTTTCATGTACGCGGGAATAGGAAAGAATCAGCCAGAAAGCGCAATGTGCGAAACCAAACCGGGCCGGACTGCCAAGCTTAACTAGAGCAGTCCGGCCCGATGGTACCGCGAAATAACAACGCTTTCGGCTATTCTTCGTCCGAACCCGTGTCGCCAGCGGCGGCCGGAGCAGCTACCGAGGTGTAGTTTTTGATAGCCAGCTGCCCATTGTGATACAGGTCACCATCGACCACGTAGGCCTTGTGGCGCAGGTGCAACTCGCCCGTGTTGGGGCAGATGGTCACAGCTTTGGGGGTCAGTTTGTGGTGGCTACGGCGTTTGTCGCGGGTGGCAGTGGAGGTCCGGCGCTTAGGATGTGCCATGGTCTTGGAAGAAAATTAGGAGTTAAGAATTAGGAATGATGAATTAGCACAGGGTCCTAATTCAGGTTTTTGAGAGCGGCCCAGCGGGGGTCGATGGGCTCGTCGTCATCGGGCTTCTCGTCGGCGGGCCGGGTCGAGAAAATGAGTTTGGTTTCTGCCTCGGGGTCGTCATCGGCTTCGTTCTGAAAGCGCGGATGCAGCTTTTTCATGGGCAAAGCCAGGCCGATATAGTCGTAGAGGTGCTGCGCAATATTGAGCAGCAGCGTGTCGGGCGTCACTTGCAGCACGTCGTCATCAAGCTCCTTAGGCTCGTCGCCGTAGCGCACAAGCAGCTGGTTGTCGATATCGAGGGGCTGGTCGTACTCATCAAGGCTACGGTCGCAGGTGAGGCGTACGGTGCCCGTAATGTGCGAGTCGATGGTGATGAGGCGCTCGGTTTTATGGAGCGTTACGTTAGCGTGCAGGTTACCATCGGCAATAAACTCGCCTTTGGGGTCGAACTGCTCGAAAAAAGCACGCCCGAGCTCAAACGCAAAGTGATGCGTTTTAAGCGAAAGCCTAGCAATAGGCAGGTCGAATTGGGGGTCGTTTTTCACAGTTAGCCGAATTAACGGGGGGCAAAGGTACGGGTTTTTGTTGGCTTTATCAAGCCTGCCTAGGGCTATAGGTTCAGCCTCAGGCCGTTTTTAATCGAAAAGCAGCTTTAGCGCACCGAGCGTGGGTCGGCAGCCCCGAGCTGTCGGGCGCGCACTATATCGCAGGCTAGGTATACGGCCGCCCGGAACGAAGACGCATCGGCCGCAAATTTGCCCGCTAGGCCATAGGCAGTGCCGTGGTCGGGTGAGGTGCGTACCACTGGCAGGCCCGCCGTGAAATTAACGCCGCGCTCGAACGCCATGAGCTTGAAGGGAATAAGCCCTTGGTCGTGGTAGATGGACAAGGTGGCGTCGAACTGCCGGAATTGCCCGGTGCCGAAGTAGCCGTCGGCGGGGTAGGGGCCGAATACGAGGTGGCCATCGTGCTCGAACTGCCGAATGACGGGCGCTATTACGTCGTTTTCTTCGCGCCCTAGGAGGCCATTTTCACCCGCGTGGGGGTTGAGGCCAAGCACGGCCACTTTAGGTTTCTGGATACCAAAATCGTGCTGCAGTGACCGCAGCAGCAACCGAATCTTCGTGCGCAGCAAGTCGGCGGTGAGGCGCGCCGACACGTCTTTGAGCGCGATGTGGCCGGTGGCAGTGGCGATACGTAAGTCTTGCTCCTCATCGACTAGGAACATAAGACTGTCGGCGGCGCCAAAGTAGCTAGCCAGAAACTCGGTATGGCCGGGGTAGCGGAAGTCGTCGGACTGCGTGTTTTCCTTGCTGATGGGGGCGGTCACGATGGCGTCGAGCAGGCCGGCTTTGAGGTCGCGGCTGGCGGCCAGCAGGCTCTCACGGGCAGCCTGGCCACTGGCGGGCGAGGGCTGGCCGGGTGTGAGGTGAAAGTCCTCATCCCAGCACGTCACGGCATTGAGGCGGCCAGGGGCAATGTCGGCGGCATTGCGAAGCTGCCGGAAAGTGAGCGGCTCGGCGCCTTGCTCAACCGGAAACTCGTCGAAGAGTGCAGTTGCCATACCGTACACCACGGGCGTGCACTGCTGAAGCAAGCGCTCGTCGCGCAGGGTTTTATAAATAACCTCGGGGCCAATGCCGGCTAGGTCGCCCACCGAAAAGCCGAGGCGCGGAAGAGAGGATTTAGAAGGGGAGAGGCTCATATAAAAAAAGAGGCGCCGCAGCACCTAGGCAGGCCAGCGGTTTGCTGGCGTGCAATGATAAGCTTCAAAAGTAGCGGCTGTCGGGTGGGCTGACTTTGGCCGGCCTATTTAAGTAGCTCAGAGTTCCTGATAAAGCCAAGCCATTTGGCGGGCCGTAACCCAGTCGGGCACGGCCGCTAGGGCCGCATTGCGCAGCGGGGCTAGCCAAGGCGGGGTAAACTGCGCCAGCATCCCGAGTTGCCGCGACTGCTCCACGATGCGGCGGGTGCGGGGCCGCCGCTGCTGATCGAAGGCCTGAAAGGCGGCAGGCAGGTTGGTGGGCGAGTGGCGCAGGCAGCGCGCCAGCACGGCGGCATCCTCGATGGCCATGCCGGCGCCCTGGCCCAGGTTGGGCGTGGTAGCGTGGGCGGCATCACCCAGCAGCAGCACCCGGCCAAAGGCAAAATTGGCTAGCGGAGCCAGGTCGAAGAGGTCCCCCCATAGCAGGTCGGCGTCGGTAGTGGCCGCGAGCACCTGCGGAATGGGTGGGTGAAAACCGGCAAAATGGCGCTGCAAATCGGCCACGCAGTAAGTCCGAAAAACTGGGTTGTTGGCCTTGGGGCTGTTGAGGCAGGCAAACCAGTAGAGCCGGCCATCGGCTACCGGCACCAGCCCAAAGCGCCCGGCGCGGCCCCAGGTTTCGCTGGAGCCGGCGGTGGGCAGGCCCGGGGTGCGGGTGTGCACCACCGCCCGCCAACAGGTGTAGCCGGCATAGCGCGGCTGGCTGGCCGGCAGTAACTGCCGCCGCACCCGCGAGCGGATGCCATCGGCCGCTACTAGCGCTTCGGCGGTGGCTTGTTCGCCATTTTCGAAGAAAGCCGTGATGTGGGTGGCCGTCTGCTCGAAGCGGGCCAGCCGGTGCCCTAGGTGCACTATGCCGGGCGGCAGCGCCTGCAACAGCTCGCGCTGCAAGTCGGCCCGCAGTATCCCTAGGTTATCGTACCCCAGTCGAGTGGTAAAACCCGAAGTATCAGCCTGATTGAGTACCCGGCCGCGCTCATCGAGTAAGCGCACGGCTGTGAGGGGCGTGCCCACCGGCCGCACGGCCCCGTGCAGGCCCAGTTCGTCGAGGGCCCGCATGGCATTGGCCCCTAGCACTACCCCAGCACCGATTTCGCGCAGCTCGGCGGCAGCCTCGTACACACGCACTCGGTGGCCCAACTGCAGCAATGCCTGGGCCGTGGCCAAGCCGCCAATGCCGGCCCCGATGACGAGGAAGTCAGCCATTAGATGAGGAAGATAAGTTCGTAGTATAGCTATAAGGAAGTAAGAAAAGCTGTCATTATGAGCGAAGCGAAGCAATCGCATCAAGACGAGCCGCTCGGACACTCGTCAGGTGCGATTGCTTCGCTCATAATGACAGTTTTCTTAATAAGCCGAGCCTATGCTACGCCAGCCGTTTGGTCAAGAACTCATACAACAATCGCACGCCCATGCCGGTGCCGCCCTTGCCGCGGTACGAGTCGGGGGCGGTGAGGAAGGCAGGGCCGGCAATGTCGAGGTGCAGCCAGGGCGTGCCCTCGATGAAGCGCTCTAAGAACTTAGCGGCCGAGATGTGGCCCGCATCGCCTTTGCCTAGGTTCGATAAATCGGCGATGTCCGACTTCATGTGGTCGGCGTAGTCGTCCCAGAGCGGAAACTCGACCAAGCGCTCGTGCACGTGGTGGGCGGCGGCCAACAATTGAGCAGTGGTGTCAGCCTCGGCGGTGCCCATTACGGCGGCGGCCTCGGTGCCCACGGCCCGCACGGCGGCGCCGGTGAGGGTAGCTAGGTCAATTACTAGCTCAGGGTTGTATTTCTTTGCGAAGCTCAGGGCGTCGGCCAGCAGCAGGCGGCCTTCGGCGTCGGTGTTTTTAACTTCGACGGTGAGGCCCGAGAACATCGTGAGTACGTCGCCGGGCACGTAGGCAAGGCCGCCGGGGCGGTTGTCGGTGGCGGGCACCAGACCAATGACGTGCAGCGGGACGTTGTTCTTAGCCAGGGCGTAGAGTACGCCGCCCACGGCTGCGCCGCCGGCCATATCGCACTTCATCATGTCCATGCTGTTGGGCGTGGGCTTGAGGCTGAGGCCGCCTGTGTCGTACACCACGCCCTTGCCTACAAGCACATAAGGACGCTCATTCTTAGCACCTTCGGGCTTCCACTCCAAGATGCTGAACGTGGGCGGCTCGGGCGAACCTAGGTTGACGGCAAGTAGGCCACCCATGCGCAAGCTCTCGATTTTGGCGAGGTCGAGGATGTCAGTGCTGTAGCCGGCGGCGTCACCCGCTTCGGCCAGGCGCTCGGCCAGCTGCTGGGCATTGAGCTTGTTGAGCGGCGCGTTGACGAGGTCACGGGCTAGTACCACGCCTTCGAGCAAGTGCTGCAGCTCCGTGACCTGGGCCTCGGTAGCTGCCTCGCCAACCAAGGTTATGGTGGTGAGGGGCGCGGCTTCCCGCGATTTCTCATCGGTCTTGTAACCGGCAAATTGGTAGGCCGACAAGAACAAGCCCTCGGCTAGCGTGCGGGCGGCGTCGGGATTTTCGCTGAGATTTTGAATAAAAACCGCGGCGGTTTTTTCTTTCTTCAGCGCCGTGTACAGCTGGTGGCCAGCTTGGCGTAGGGCCTCGAGGGTGAGGTCGGCGGTGCGCTTTTCTTCGAGCACTACAAAGTAGTGCTGGTGCGAAAAGTGGTTGAGCACAACAAACTTCTGGCCGGCGGCTAAGGCACTATCGACGTAGGCGCGCGCTTCGGCGGGCAGGTCGGTGGCGGCGGGTGCGGGCAGGGCCGTAGCACCTAGGGGAAGCACAAACACCTGGGTAGCCTGGGCTGGGGCGGTGGCGGCGTGGGCGAGCGTGAGCGACATAGAGCAACAAATAGAAACGTAACTTTGGCGTGAAGGTATTGTAAAAACGGAGTGGCACTCCGTTTTGCGTCAGGTTTGCTCATAGGAGAAGCGGAGTGCTACTGGCTTCGCCGACCTTTGGTTCCGTTTTACACACCCCATGATTCTTCGGAAAACTCTACGGCTACTGCTGCCGCTGCTCGGCTCGTCGCTACTGGCTTCGGCCCAATTGATGCAGCCCAAGGCCACTTTTACCCGCGCCGATTCGCTGCGCGGCGGGCAGCCAGCCGAGCGCACCTGTTACGACATCAACTACTACCACCTCGACGTGAAGCTTGATGTAGCCCGCAAATTTCTTAGTGGGTCCAATCTGTTTCGCTTCACGGCTACCCAGGATTTTACGCGGCTGCAATTTGACCTGTTTGCCAATCTGGAGATAGGCAAGGTGCTGTATAAAGGACGCGAGCTGCCTTACAAGCGCGAGGCCAATGCCGTGTTCGTGACCTTTCCGCAGGCTATCAAGAAAGGCACTCGCGACGAGTTTACGGTGAAGTATTCGGGCTTTCCGACCATCGCCAAAAAAGCACCCTGGGATGGTGGCGTGGTGTTTGCCCAAGATGCTAAGGGCCAGCCCTGGGTAGCTACCGCCTGCCAGGGCGTGGGCGCCAGCATCTGGTGGCCCACCAAAGACCAGCAGGCCGACGAGGTGGATAGCATGCTCATCAGCGTGGCCGTGCCGGCCGGCCTTAAGGACGTGAGCAACGGCCGCCTGCGCGGCACCAAGAAGCTGGCGGGCGGCTACACTCGCTACGACTGGGCGGTGCGCAACCCCATCAACAACTACGACGTGGCCCTGAACGTGGCCAATTACGCGCACTTTTCTGACACGTACCAGGGGGAGAAGGGGCCGCTCACGCTCGACTATTGGGTGCTGCCTGAGAGCCTGGAGAAGGCCAAAAAGCAGTTTGCCGCCAACGTGAAGCCGATGCTCAAGAGCATGGAGGCGTGGTTTGGGCCGTACCCGTTTTACCAGGATGGCTACAAGCTGGTCGAAACGCCGCACCTCGGCATGGAGCACCAGAGCGCGGTGGCTTATGGCAATAAATACCAAAATGGCTACCTAGGGCGCGACCGCTCGAACACCGGCTGGGGCGATAAGTTTGACTTTATCATCATCCACGAAAGCGGGCACGAGTGGTTTGGCAACAACATCACGACCAAGGATATTGCCGATATGTGGGTGCACGAAAGCTTCACCTGCTACTCCGAGGGCCTATTTGTGGAAACGCAGTACGGCAAGCAGGCGGGGCAGGAGTACCTGCACGGCCAGCGCCGCAACATCCAGAACGACGGCCCCATCCTCGGCCCCTACGGCGTGAACAAAGAAGGCTCGGGCGACATGTACGACAAGGGCGCTAGCCTGCTCAACATGGTGCGCACGACTATCAACGACGATACCAAGTGGCGCAATATGCTGCGCGGCCTCAGCAAGACCTTCTACCACCAAACCGTGACGGGCCAGCAGGTTATCGACTACATCAACAAGGAGTCGGGCCGAGATTTTAGCCGCGTTTTTGCCCAGTACCTCCAGCACGCCGAATTGCCAGTGCTCGAAATGCGCATGGAGAAAAACCAGCTCCTAGGGCGCTGGGTGGCCTCGGTGCCCAACTTCGACCTGCCCGTGCGGGTGCGCACCAAGGGCGGCGAGTACCGCTTCGTGACGCCCACCACCAAGTGGGCCGTACTCGACTTGCCGGGCGCCACCAAAGACAATGTGGAGGTCGATACGTTTAACTACTACGTGGGCGTGCTAACGGACTAATTAGCTAGTCGCCCGGTTGTCATGCTGACGAAGGAAGCATCTTGTCAGGGTGACCAGCTAGGTTAACCTGACAAGATGCTTCCTTCGTCAGCATGACAACCGTTTTTAATTGATATTCTTGCCGTGGCCCAACCTGCCGTTCGCCCCAAAAAACACCTAGGTCAACACTTTTTGGCTGACCCCAACATAGCCCGCCGCATTGTGGAGAGCCTGCGCCTGCCCGATAGCGTGCGCGAGGTGCTCGAAATCGGCCCTGGTATGGGCGTGCTCACGCAGTATTTGCTCGAAAACCCGGCCTACCAGACCAGCGTGGTCGAGATTGACCAGGAGTCAGTAGCCTACCTAGGGCAGCACTACCCGGCGCTGGCCCCACGCATCTATGCCACCGACTTTCTGCGGCAGGACCTAGGCAAGCTGTTTCCCGAGCAGCCGCTGGCCATCATCGGCAACTTTCCTTATAACATCAGCAGCCAGATATTCTTTCAGGTGCTCGCCAATCGGCAGCAGGTGCGCGAAGTGGTGGGCATGATTCAGAAGGAAGTGGCCGAGCGCCTGGCCGAGCCGCCCGGCTCCAAAACCTACGGCATCCTGAGTGTGCTCTTGCAGGCCTACTACGACATCGAGTACCTATTTACGGTGCCGCCGCACGTCTTTATTCCGCCGCCCAAGGTCGAGTCGGCCGTGGTGCGCCTTACCCGCAATGCCACCGAAAAGCTGGACTGCGACGAGAAGCTGTTCTTCCGAGTCGTAAAGCAAGCCTTCTCCACTCGCCGCAAGACCCTGCGCAATGCATTGAAGCCCCTAGGTCTGTCGAGCGAGGCCATGAGCGGGGAGATATTTGACAAGCGCGCCGAGCAGCTGGGGGTAGGGGAGTTTGTAATGCTGACTAATCTGGTGGCGGCTGGGCAATAACTTGGGGCAGTTGTAGCTGCTGCCCTATGGTTAAGGTCTTGTCGGTGTGTTTCTGCTTATCAATCGCTATGGCTCGTTCGGTTAGTTCACCTACGCAGTTTAGCGGAAGTATTGTGTATGAGCACGAATACCAAACGCTCGCAGGCGAGACGTTGTATTTTGCCGTGAAGCCCAAAAGCTGGTTTTACGTGCAGGGCAACAACTTGAAAGTGTACGACCGCCACAAAAAGCTGCAAGAACTTTACCTCGGCGCGACAAACAATTATTACCGATTTGAAAAAGGGCAGGTAGTACCGGCTCCTAAAGCAACCCTACCAGCCAGCGCGATTACGTTCAAGTGTTTGCCCACAACGGCTACCATTTTAGGGCATTCCTGCCAAATACTGCAACTGATGCAAGATGGCACCGCAACCCTGGTTTTTTATTCACCCGAGTTGCGGGTTAACGCTGCCGATTTTAGTCGGTGCCCAGCACCGGGCTGGTTTAAGCTGTTGCAAGCCACAGATGGGGCCTTGCCCCTGCGTACCATTACCGTAGACACCCGGCGCGACGTAGTAGCTACCAGTGAAGCCATCGACATACAAGCCCGACCGCTAGCAGCCGATGAATTCTCGCCCACCGCCCTGGCGCGGTAGGCGTAGCTTTTATAAAACCGAAAAGAGATTGACGGCAGTTTTGTGTTGCATAAAGCCGCTACAAATCTCTTCTGCACCCTGCACTAGTAGCAGCACACACAAGAACATGAACCTCTGCCTAATTATAGATGAAATGCACGCCTCGCTCTTACCCATGCTACGCAGCATCGGTGTCGAGGGTGACTACCAACCCAAATTGTCCGCGGCCGACGTGCCCACCGCCCTCGCAGCCAAGCCCTATACCGGCCTGATGGTGCGCAGCAAAATGCGCATTACGGCTGCACTACTGGCCTATGGCCCACAGCTACGCTACGTGGCCCGCGCTGGCGCCGGCGTCGATAACATCGACGAAGACGCCCTGGCTACTGCTGGCGTAACGCTCGTGAACGCTCCTGAAGGCAACCGCGACGCGGTGGGCGAATTTGCAGTGGGCCAGCTGCTAGCGCTGCTACGCCACACTGTGACGGCCGATGCTGAGGTGCGCCGCGCCGAGTGGCACCGCGAAGCCAACCGCGGCGAGGAACTGGGTACCAAAACCGTGGGCCTGCTTGGCTACGGCCACATGGGCCGGGCCTTCGCCAAGCGCCTGCGCGGCTTTGGCTGCACGGTGCTAGCCCACGACCACGACCCGGCCGTGACCACCGACGGCAATGCCGAGCTGGTGCCGCTGGCCGAGCTGCAGGCCCGCGCCGAGGTGCTTAGTATTCATATTCCATACTTCGAGGCCAACCACCAGTTTGTGAATGAGGCCTTTCTGGCGGCTTTTCCGCACCACATCTGGGTGCTGAATACGGCCCGCGGCGAAGTACTCGACCAAGCCGCGCTGGTGGCGCGTCTGCAAGGCGGCCAGGTGCGCGGCGCCGCCCTCGATGTGCTCGACAACGAAAAGCTTGCCACCCTCACGCCCGCCCAGCAGGCCAGCTTCGACTACCTGCGCGCGGCCCCCAACGTGGTGCTTTCGCCCCACATCGGCGGCTGGACGCACCAGAGCTACCAGCGCATAAACGAGGTGCTGGTAGAGAAGATTAGGATAGTACTTGGTGCCTAGTACTTAGTGCTTGGGTGGAAGCTTTGAACCGAGTCAGGCAACCCTAGGCACCAGGCACTAGGCACCAAGCACCAACTTTTTGCTCTATCTTTGTCCGACCGACGAGGGAGAACGGCTAGCCAAGTGCTAGCCGTTCTCTTTCTTTTTTATCAGACCCACCCGCTACGCGAAAACAGTCCTGAACACTTATGGCTACTATCAATTATTACACCGCCGAGGGCCTGCAAAAGCTGAAAGACGAACTCCAGGACCTCAAAATACGGGGCCGCGCCAAGGCTGCCGAAGACCTGCGCGAAGCCCGCGACAAGGGCGACCTGAGTGAGAACGCCGAGTACGACGCTGCTAAAGATGCCCAGGGCCTGCTCGAACTGAAGATATCGAAGCTCGAAGAAGTGGTGGGCAACGCCCGCATTCTCGACGAAACCAATATGGATTTCAGTAAAGTGCTCATTCAGAGTAAGGTGAAGCTGAAAAACCTCAAAAATAACATGGTGCTCGACTACCTGCTGGTGGCCGAGGAAGAAGCCAACTTGGCCGCCGGTAAAATTTCTATTAAGTCGCCCATCGGTAAAGGCTTGCTGGGCAAATCAGCTGGCGACGTAGCCGAAATAGAGGTGCCCGCTGGCAAGCTTCAGTTCGAGATTCTGGAAGTAGGGCGCTAGTTTTTGGGCTGTTAGCTTTTGGCGGTTAGCTATTAGCACTCTTACTGCAAAAAAGGCCGCTGAGCGAATCAGCGGCCTTTTGTCGTTATTAGCAGCATCTTTCATGGGCTGGGAGCTAGCCGCTAACAGCTATAAGCCAACAGCCAACCAAAATGCCTTCTATATTTTCCCGCATCGTTTCGGGCGAGCTGCCCGCTTACAAGGTGGCCGAAGACGCCGACCACCTCGCCTTTCTTGACATCACACCGCTGGTCGAAGGCCACACGCTCGTCATCCCCAAAAAGGAAATCGACTACATCTTCGACCTGACCCCGCAGGCGCTGGCAGCGCTGCACGTGTTTGCGCAGCGCGTGGCCAAGGGCGTGCAGGCCGCTGTGCCCTGCCGCCGCATCGGCGTGGCCGTAATTGGGCTGGAAGTGCCGCACGCCCACATTCACCTTATCCCGATGAATAAGGTGGCGGATATGAACTTTGCCAACCCCAAAATAACCGTGCCCGCCGAGCGGATGCAGGAGCTGTCCGCCGCCATTGCGGCCCAGGTGCCCGGTGGCAGCGGCCTGCCCGCGCCTGCCGCAACGGCCCATGCTTCGGCCGCCCGCGCTAGCGCCGCCCCCGCTGACCCTAACGATGCTACGCTGGCCCAGCTGCAAAAGCTGACCGAGGGCCTGGTATTCAGCAGCGAATCTGAGGCGCCGCTTGAAGCCGTGAGCTACGCCGCGCCCACCGGCGACTTGTCTGATGAGCAGTTGTTGCAGGCCCTAGGTGAGCCCGCCGGCGCCAAAGTGGAGAAGGTGGAGCTGACCGTGTTTCTACGCAACCAAACGGCCGACACGAGCAAGGCCGGTGTGACTATTGCCAACCTTTACAAAGCCCTGCAGCTGTATATGAAGCAGGAGCTAGATGGCACGCAGGTATATCGCGTTGGCGAGGGCACGCAGGTGCACGCCTACGCGTTGGGCCGCGACGTGGCCGGCCGGTTGGCGGGCTTTAAAACGGTGCTGACGGAAAGCTAGCGTAGCAAATTCCACTCTGGCCCCTCTCCAAAAAGAGGGAACCCTGACTTTTCCTGAAGTGCGCTCGTGGTCAACTCCTTTCTTTTGGGGGAGGAACCGGGAAGAGCTATTTCGCATCAGGCGAGCAATTAAATAAAAAGCTTTTACATGAAAATTTGGCTTAATCTGCTAGCAGCTAGCCTACTCGCTGCACCAGCCGCCGCCCAAACCCTCACGCTGCCTAAGCCCGTAGCCGAGCAGCTGCAAACCGTGCGCCCTACCGACCTCGAAGCCCACGTGCGCTACCTGGCCGATGACCGCCTGCGCGGCCGCCTGCCCGGCACGCCCGGCTACCAGATGGCCGTGGACTACGTGGCGGCCCAGTTTAAGAAAAATGGCGTGGCCCCGGCTGGTGAGCAGGGCGGCTACACCCAAAAAGTGCGCCTGCGCCGCGCCTTCGTGGAGCCCGGCGCCACGCTCAGCTACCAGCCTGCCACGGGCGCAACTCAGCCGCTGGCCTACGGCCCGGCCGCTACCGTGTACCCCAACCCCGGTCAGCCTAAGGTGAGTGTGACCAGTGCGCCGCTAGTGTTTGCGGGCTACGGTATCTCGGCGCCCGAGCTCAAGTACGACGATTACGCCGGCCTCGATGCTAAGGGTAAAGTGGTCGTGGTGACGCGCCAGGCGCCAAAGCAGTTTGGCGATAACGAGCGGCAGTATTTCACCGACGTGCGCACGGTGCTCGAAACCGCCGCCCGCCACGGCGCAGTGGGCGTGCTGCTGGCCGGCGCTCATGCCGAAGCCAAGCTACCTGAGTTTCCGAAGGGTGTGGTGAGTGCCCTAGGTCCCGATGGGCAAGTGGTGGTGTCGCGTAGCTACGCGGCGGGCTCGGTGCAACTAGTGGGGTCCATTAGCCCGGCTACTTTGCAGCAGTTTTTTGTAGGTGCCGCCACCGATACCACGCGGGCCCTACGTGCCCTGCGCGGGGGCAAGCCTGCCCCGGTGGCTCTGCCGGGCCGCCTGAGTGCCCAGTACCGTAGCCGCTACCAAGATGTGGACAGCTACAACGTGGTGGGCAAAATCACCGGCTCCGACCCCATCCTCAAAAACGAGTACGTGGTGCACAGCGCCCACCTCGACCACCTAGGCGTGGGCGCGGCCATCAACGGCGACTCTATCTACAACGGTGCCCACGACAACGCCACCGGCGTAGCCAGCGTGCTCGAAATCAGCAAGCTCTACGCCGGGCTCAAGCTCAAGCCTCGCCGCTCGGTGCTGTTTGTACTGATGACCGGCGAGGAAATGGGCCTAATTGGCTCGGCCTACTTTGCCAAGCTGCCTACGGTGCCGCAACGGGCGCTGGTGGCCGATGTAAACACCGACATGCCTACGCTCATTGCGCCGCTGCTGGCGGTGGTGCCCCTAGGGGCCGACCACTCGTCGCTACTTACGGAAGTGACGCGGGCGGCCAATTATTTGAGCTTGAGCATCGAGTCCGACCCGGAGCCGACCCAAAACCGCTTCATCCGCAGCGACCAGTACAGCTTTGTGGTGCAGGGGATTCCGGCGCTGCACATCAAGTACGGCAACAAAACCGCCGACGGCCAGAACAACCTCAGTGAAACGGTGCAGAAGTGGCGCGCCCTCACGTACCACAAGCCGCAAGACAATTTTGAGGGTGGTACCTTCGACTGGGCGGCCGGCGCCAAATATGCGCAGCTCAACTTCCTCATCGGCTACCAAGTAGCCCAGGCCGTGAAGCGGCCGACCTGGAACAAAGGCGACTTCTTCGGCGTGCGGTTTGGGAAGTAATTGCAACCGTTTGCTATCTAGGGAATCTGTCAGTAAATAACCTGCTTCCCAGCCATGAAAAAATGCGTGGTATTAGTAGCGCTGGCAATGGCCGGCTGCCGGCAAGACACCGATGTTACTCCGAATGCGGCAAGGGCCGACGACGAGTTTGAAGTTGAAACGATGGGCCGTAATCGAGACTGCGGTATTGCCCAAATCTATGTGAAGGACGCAGCCAAAATAACCCAGCTACTAGGCCCCGCCGCCTATGCGCCGATATACACAGCCTTGAAGCTAGATACCATGTGGTGGGCAAGTAAAACCCACACGCTGTATGTGCGGGTGCGGAAGCCCGAGCCGAGCGAAGCGGTAATGTGCACAGCGATGGGGCCAGGTTATCAAATGCTCGTCGTGACCAGCGCCCGACTCAAGCCAGCGGCCGGCCAGTAGCACCCCCTAGGTGCAACGTGCGTCAGCAGCCGTAGTCTATGAAAAGCCAGTGCCTTTCGCGCTGGCTTTTTTGCATTTTACTTTCCTGCCAATGGTTCGCTTACTCTTCCTGGCGCTGCTACTTCTGCAAACCGTTTCGACCTGGGCCAGCAAGCCCATGCCTGACTGGATAGCCACCCCCGACTCGGTGGGGCTGCGCTACCAGAGCCTAACACTGACAACGCCCGACCATGTGCGGCTCGCAGCCTGGCTAGTGGCGCCGGTAGCCGGCGTGCCCGACCAGCACACGACGATGGTAGTGGCCAGCAACGACTGGGGCAATATGTCCTACAGCCTCTACCAGGCGCGGGCGCTAGCCGCCGCGGGCTACCGCGTGCTGCTGTTCGACTACCGCGGCTTTGGGCACAGCGCGGCGTTTACCATCAACCCAAACCAGCTCTACTATCCCGAGTTTGCCATCGACCTAGGCACGGCCCTGGCCGAAGCGCGGCGGCAAAGCCCGCGGCAGCGGGTGGGCATCATCGGCTTCTCGATGGGTACTATCCTGGGGGCGAAGGTGGCGGCTACCTCGCGCTGTGATTTTCTGATAACCGATGGCTACCTAGCTAACCCGCAGGCGCTGGTAGCTCATTACCAAAGGGTGCGCCCCGAGCGCCCCGCTACCCTTCCTGCCGATGCGGCTACCTACGCCCGCGTGGCACCTAGGGTCAACTGCCCCTGGCTCCTCATTGCGGGCACCGAAGACCAGGCCACGCCGCTGGCCGACTCGCTGGCCGACTCGCTGGCCACAGCCCGTGCTGCGCGCCACAAGCAGCGGCGCGAGGTGCTGCCCGTGCCCTGCGGCCACCTAGGCGCTATGCAGAAGCTAACAGAAAAGGAGCTTGGCGACGGCTACGTGCAAGCCGTGAGCCGCTTTTTAGCCGGCAAATCGGCCGCGGCTCAGGGGTAGCGGGTGGGGCTAGCTAGGCCTAAGCAGCGGCGCAGTGTGTACCAACGTGGTGTGCTAGTGTCGTTGCTTTTTTAAGAAAACCGGATGCGCTAACCATCTTGCCCGAAAGGCAGTAGCTACTTAGTGCCTTGCCGACGATAGAATTACCAGCCGCTCTAGGAAACAGGAGTGAAAAAGTTATACCTTGGCCGAACAAACCTCATCATTAGCAAGCAATTGTATGAGAAAGCTGGAGCGGAATAAGCTGGGTGTGCTGGCTAGCGATAAAAGTGGCTGGCTTTTTCTACTTTGGGTGGTGCTACTTGGCGGCTGCCAGCCAAAGCAGCAACAGCAGCAGCCACCGAGGGAATACAGCTACTCTATCGCAGCTGATATAGAAGGCTGTGACGACTGCAAAGCAAAGCTGTATATAAAAGAATATACAGTCTCCGGAAAGACAGATAGTACACAAAGTAAGGATGGGCATTTTTCTATGCGAGGAAAAATCAGCCAGCCTGGACTTTACACCTTTTTGTATTACAGTAAAATCGACAAAACGATGTCTGGGTTTGTCGATGTCTATCTACCTACTGATTCTATTCATATAAAAGCAACCAAAAAGCAGATTAGAACTAAGTTTTACGAAAAGTCCGACGTAGGTTCTCATCTAAAAAACACGGTCGTCTTTTCCACTTCTCCGCTGCAAAAGGAGTGGGAGCAATATTTGCTAACACGTGACAGCGTCTGGAATCAGTTTTTTCTGGACCAGGCGCGGGCAAGAGATAAGTTTTTGCAGGCGATGGGCACAGGCAACAAGGTCTTGATAGAGCAAACGGCCGATTCTGCCCGCGAACTCAGATATCGATTTTCCAGCTACTTGGCTTCGGCAACTGATATGTTCGTCAAGCAGCATCCTACTTCGGAGTTGTCGCTTTCGGCGATGCTGGATAACCGTGAGTACCAACCTGCGGTAGAGCGCTTTCGCCAGTACTACAACGCCATGCCTGCCCCGTTGCAAGCGAGTTTCTACGGTCAGATTCTGGACAAAGCGCTGGCAAAAAACGAAACCCGCAACCAGAACAACCAGCGCTTTGTGGGCTATCGCATTCGGCAGCTGGCCGGTACGACGCCCGCGGGCAAGGAGCTGAATGTCGAGCAGCTCTTCAAGCGTAATAAGCTGACGCTGATAGAGTTTTGGGCCAGCTGGTGCGGGTCCTGCCGCCTGGAAATGCCCAAGTACTACAGCCTCTATAAACAATATAACAGCAAGGGCTTTGGCATGCTGGGTATCTCCTTAGACGACAACCGCAACAAGTGGACCCAAGCCATTGCCGAGGACAGCCTGCGCATGCCGCACCTCTCGGAGCTACAAGGCGGCTACGGCGACGATATCAGGCGGTTTGCCATCAAGGGTATACCGGCTAACCTGCTGGTAGATAGTACTGGTAGTGTTGTGGCCGTCGATGTGCCGTATCCCAAGCTGTATAAACAACTACAGGCACTGTAAAAGTCGGCTTCGCTGGCTGGTGGACTGCTGTAATAAGCTTCATGTGGCTTTCTGCAACGGCCATCGACCTGGCTCGGCTAGCCCGACAAGACGAGCCCTAGGGTCAGCGTTTGCTGGCCCTAGGGCTCGTGCGTTATGGGAGCAAGGCAGCCGAACGTAAAGGTGCGGCGGCTAGCGCCCCCTGCCGCCATCCACCACTTTTTGTAGCTGCGCCTGGGTGGCCAGTGGCAGCGCGCTCAAAATATCCAAGCCCGAGGCGGCCTCAATCTTATCGATAGAGGTCAGGTACTGTTGCCAATCGGGGTTGATGGTGGTGTTGTCGTTGGGCGTGTCGATAGCTAGGATGCGGGCTTGGCCGGCCGCGATGCGCTGAAGGTCGTTGTTGCCCTCGGGCAAGAACACGATAACCTTCCAGATGCGGGCGGGCACCGTTACGCGGCCCTGGTCGATGGTACTGGCGGGGCCGTTTTTACCCACGCCACCGCGACCGTAGCTGCCCATGAGCACGTAAGCCTCCTGGCCTTTCACCACCTGCGAGCGGGTGTATTCCTCCAAGTTGCCCCAGGTTTGCTGGTTATTTTGAGGCGCCTGGGGCACCATGTTGCTCATCAAGAAAGTAGCCGAGTTGTCGTCGAGCGAGGCCGTGCGGTCGCCGCTCGGGCAGTTGTGGCCCTTGTCGAAGCCCGAGCCCGAGTAGCTCTGCGGCGACACTGCGTAGAATTGCCGGGGCAGGGCGGGGTCGGCCCGAAAATCGTCTTGCCTAGGTGCTGCTTTGGTGAGGTCGGTGCGGCCTACGTGCCAGCTCGTCCAGACCGGAATGCCGCGCTGGGCATTATAGCCGGTGGCGTACTGCGGATGGGTGAGCAGGTAGTTGGTGGTATTGGTCGGGTCGGAAGTAGCGCCGCTGGGGTTACCTAGGAGCAGGTTATCGTTGTCGGGACGGGCGCCGGCGGTGGGCGGCGTCGGCTGCGGGGTAGGAGTGGTCGGCGCCGGGGTTGGCTTGGTGGGTACCACTACCACGCCGCCCGTAGTTTCGAGGCGAATGTCGTCGAGGTTAAGGCGGTTTTTATCCGTGCCAATTTTGCGAATTTCCAGGCGAATGGCTTCGTTGGCAGTGCCCGCGAATACGGCCGGGCGTAGGGCGGGGCCGCTGGCGGTTTGGGGCTGGCCGTTGCGCTGCCAGGTGCGGCCGTGGTCGCGGCTCACCCACAGCTCCCAGGTGCTAGCGCCGTCGCTACCATACGCCGCCGACTTGATGCTGATGCGCCGCACCCCGGCCGGCGCGTCGAACTGCATGGTAAGCCGCCCACCCGCGCGCAGGCGCGCGGCGTGCGCACCGGCCTTATGGTCTTCGGGCGTGCTACCAATGAGTGCCTCAGTAAAAAGCCAGCTACCGGTAGCCAGCGCCTCCGGAGCAGTGGCGTAGGCACCTTTAGCGCCGCTCTCGAAAGTTTCGAGCAGCGCAGCGGCCTGGATAGGGGCGGTAGCTAAGGTTGCGGTTTCGGTAGAGGGAGCCGAGCAAGCAAATAAGAGGGTAGCGGCAAGAAGAGCGGCAGAAAATTGCATGGCGCGAAAGTAGCGTGCTTAGGGGCATTACGGCCGCATTTATCCCACCCCCGGCCCCCTAGCCCCTTCCCCCTCCGGGAGAGGGGAGCCGGACGATTCTAGCGTTAGAGGACGAAGGGCTCCCCTCTCCCGGAGGGGCCGGGGGTGGGGTAAGCGTGATTAATACAGTTTGAAGAGGGGCTTCACGTTGGCCAGGGTTTCGCCGAAGCGCTCAGAGGCTCGGGCTTGCTGGTAGGTTTCGGCAGCGGCTTTGGCGCGGGCGGTTTCGTCGGCGATTACCTTGCTAGCGCGGTCAGCTTTAATCAAGCCATCTTGCTGGCCCTGCGCGATGGCGGCCCGAATGGCGGCGCTGTACTGACTCGTGATGACGGGTAGACGGTCGGTGAGGCTCTGGAGCTGGGCCGCCAGCTGCACCACCTGCTCGGCCGAGTTGTTGGCGGGCGTCAGGTATGAGTCGGGGTCCAGAATATCGAGCTGGTTTTGGGCCCGCGCAAAGGCTTGGTCGAGAGCCGTGAAGCGGGCGGGCAGGTTGGCGGCCACGTAGTTGCTCATGCGGCTGATGTTGGCTACGTCGAGCGAATTGGTAGCGGGCTGGCCCACCGGGGCGGCCGTGTAGTAGGCCGAAATATCTTCTTGGTACGCCGCCAGCTGCACGTAGGGCCGGTAAAGCTGGCTAAGCTGGTGCTGCAGCACACTTAACTCGTTGTCGAGGGTCAGCAGCGAGGCTTGGTTGTCGGCACGGGCCGCATCGAGGGCACTAAAGAAGTTAAGCGTTGGCTTGAGGCCATTCTCAATTGTCCGGACCTGAGCGGCCGAGAAACCGTCGTTGGTGAGGCTGCTGGCGCGCACGCCGCTAAGTAGCTCCGTCACGGCATTGAGCATGGGCCCCACCGTCGGAATAGTTTTTACCAACGAATTGCTGGTGAGATGGGTAGCGAGGTCTACTAGTCGGTTGCCTCGGCTCTTATCTACCACCTTCGTCGTAATGAGCGACTTGGTATAATCAACCAGCGAAATTCCCAGCGGGTTGCTCTCGGTAGGCGAGCTGAGCGCCGCCTGCTCATTGGCGTTGCGCAGCGCCTGGGTGAGAGCGCGCAGCTGCGAAAGGCGGCTGTGGCTTACTTGCAGCAGGTCGGCGGTGGCCTTCACGTTGCCTTTGGCCAGCGAGAAGCGAGTGGTTTGGCTCAGCTTCTGGCCCGTCAGAAAATTGTTGAATTTGCCGCCCAGCTCGGTGTACACGCGCTGCTGCTGCCGATACGACTGCCGCAGGCTGTCGACACGCCGCGTGAGCAGCAGTACTGTGGCTTGGGCTTGGGCGAGTGCCTGCGTCTGGACATCCTCGGGAGTGGGGCGTGCCACCGGCACGGCTGCCGTAGGTGGGGCCGCATCGGCGGGCGGGGCAGTAGAAGTAGTAGCTTGGGCAAATGCCGAGGCGGGTAAAAGCAAGCCCAGGCCTAGCAGATAAGGGCGAAATACAACAACAGACATAGGATAGAAGAAAGACCTGTTTGAAGATATCAGTTAAGGAGTTACAGGAAAAGCAAATGGACCCCCAAAGATGCAAAGACCGGGCCGAGTAGTGGGCGCATCGCTCAAAACATGCCGCCACCGAGGACCTAGGGCACAATAGACGCGTATAGTAGCGCCCCAGCACAAAGCGGCCGCAACTTTGTGGCCACTAGTTGTTCCTTTAGTTATTCATTTCCGGCTATTGCATGAAACTTCGCTACCTTCCTTTAGTGCTGCTGGCTTTACCCGCTTGCACCAGCAACACCACCAAAACCACCCCCGGCGAAGCCAGTGCCTCTGCGGCCGATGCGCGCTTCGACCGCTACAAAGACCAGTTCATTCTCGACTTCTGGCGGCAGAACCCCGACTATGCCTCGTCGCAGGGCTTTCATAAGTACGACTCGCTGCTGGTGATACCCGACGCGGCCCAGCGGCGCAGCGATGCCGCCTTTGTCACGAAGAACCTAGGGGCGCTGGCGGGCTTCACTCTCGACAGCCTGTCGCCCACCAATCAGATAGATTGGCGCCTGCTCAACAATGAGCTGCGGAGCCAACGCTGGTATGCCGACACGCTCCTCAGCTGGCAGTGGAACCCCGCCAACTACAACCTAGGGGCTAGCGTGGGCGACCTACTCAATGGCCGCCACTACCCGCTGGCGCGCCGCCTGCGTACTATCTCCGACAAAATAGCCCAGGCTCCGGCCTATTACGCGGCGGCCAAGGCCAACATCACCGGGCCGACTCGTGAGCATGCCGAGCTGGCTGTGCAGCAAAATGAGGGCGGCCTAGCCGTGTTTGGCCCCGCGCTGGCTGACTCAGTGCGCAAGTCGAGCCTGAGCGCGGCCGAAAAGCAGCTGCTGACTCAGCGCATAGCGGGCGCGCAGCGGGCCGTGCAGGGATACATTGACTTTTTGAAGCAAGACGTGCTGACGGGCAACGATTTTCGCTCGTTTCGCATCGATAAGGCGTTGTTCGACCGCAAGTTTGCGCTGGATATCCAGTCGCGCTACTCGGCCGAAGAAGTGTTGCAGCTGGCCCAGCAGCGCAAAGCCAACCTGCTGCATGACATGGGCCGGCGGGCGGCGCGGCTGTTCCCTAAGTACTGCGCGGGCCAGCCCGTGCCCAAAGACACGGTGCAGCTCATTCGCCAGGTTATTGACAAGCTGACCCTGAAGCACGCCCCGCGCGAAGGCTTCGTGGATGCCGTGAAGCGCCAAACTCCGACGCTCGTCAAGTTTGTGAACGACCACAAGCTGCTGACGCAAGACCCCACCAAGCCGCTGGTGGTGCGCGAAACGCCCCTCTACATGCGCGGCAGCGGCGCCGGCGCCAGTGTAAGTGCCCCCGGCCCCTACGACCTCAAGGCTAACACCTATTACAACGTGGAGCCCCTGCCCACTACTTGGACGGCCCAGCAGGCTGAAAGCTACCTACGCGAGTACAACGACTATACCCTGCAGATTCTCAATATCCACGAGGCCATTCCGGGGCACTACACGCAGCTAGTGTACGCCAACCGCTCGCCTTCGCGCGTGAAGAGTATTTTCGGCAATGGCGCCATGATAGAAGGCTGGGCCGTGTACAGCGAGCAAATGATGCTGGAAGCCGGCTACGGCAACAACTCCGACGAGATGTGGCTGCTGTGGGACAAGTGGAATATGCGCTCGACCCTCAATGCGGTGGTTGACAACCTAGTGCAAACGAAAAATGCGAGCGAAAAAGATGTGGTGGCGCTGCTCACCGGCGCGGGCTTTCAGGAGGAAGCCGAAGCGCGCAACAAGTGGCACCGCGCCACCCTGAGCCAGGTGCAGCTAAGCTCGTACTTCACGGGCTACACTGAGATAGTAGCTCTGCGCAATGAGGTGAAGCAGCGCGACGGCGAGAAGTTCAGCGTCAAGAATTTCAACGAGCAGTTCCTGAGCTTTGGCAGTGCGCCAGTCAAATACATCCGTGACCTGATGCTGCGGCGCTGAGTGGTATTTTAGGTAGTGTAACTTTTACTGGTCGTCTACAGTTTCAACGGTTATTCTTTCTTTTTTACCATGACCGAAGAAGCCCGCCAGCACGTGGTAGATGCCGACGATGAACAATTGCGCCATCTCATTCACGAGCACATGAAGGTGTTTGCCAAGTTTACTTCCGAAAACTGCGATGCCTGCGAAGCCCTAGCTCCGCCATTTGCCAAGTTTGTAGATGCTCCCGACAACGTAAGCATTCTCTTCGTGCGCTTAAATTCAGACCAAAACCCGGTAGCCAAAAAGCTGATGCAAGAAAAAGTGGCGCCCTTCTTCGTGAGCTATTGCCAGGGCCGCTTGCTCGAATGCGATGCCCTCATTGAGGAGGCGCAGGTAGTGGCGCAGCTGGAGCGCCTGCGAACCTTTATGCCGGTGAAGTAGTACGCGGCACCAAGCACAACACATTGTCATGCTGCGCTTGCGAAGCAGCTTATCTCGCTAGAATAAGGATGTTCTGCCGTGATATGCTGCTTCGCAAGCGCAGCATGACGATTTTTGCGGCTATTCAATTCCTTATAGCCTTGTTTTTTATTCTTTCCAAAACCCTGGACTTTGTGCTGCTGCCGGCTGTGTGGCTGGTGGCGCTACTCCTAGGTGCCTTGGTGGCGCAGCCGGGCGGCAAAGCCCAGCGCCGCTGGCTGCGTGGTGCCGGCCTGCTGGTGCTGCTGGGTACTAATAATGCCTTGGTAAACGAGGCCCTGCTGGCCTGGGAAAAGCCGCCGGTGCTGCTGAGCGCCATAGCCCCGGCCGATGCGGTGGTAGTGCTCACGGGCGTCACGGCCATTCGCAAGTCGCCGCACGACCGGGTGTATTTGCAGCACGGGGCCGACCGCGTCAACTACGCCCTGTGGCTCTACCGCTCGGGGCGGGCGCGGCGCATCATCATCTCGGGCGGCTCGGGCGCTATTCTAAGCGTAGCCAATACCGAGGCTAAGGACCTGGCCACCGTGCTGCGCCTAGCTGCCGTGCCGAAAGAAGACATCTTGCTGGAAGAACGCAGCCGCAACACCCGCGAAAACGCGAAGTTTACCAAAGAGCTGCTAGCGCAGCATCCCGATATTAAGTCGCTGGTGCTCATTACCTCGGGCTTTCACCAGCGGCGGGCGCTGGGCTGCTTTGCCAAAGTAGGCCTGCACCCGCAGTCCTTCCCGGCCGATTTTTATACCACCGACCGCAACTGGACGCCCGACTACTGGCTGGTGCCCGACATTGGGGCCCTAGGTCGCTGGAGCCTGCTGCTGCACGAAATGGCCGGCTACGTGGTTTACAAAGTGGCTGGCTACTGCTAGCTTTCTTCAGCTAGTAGCCATTGGCTGCCAGCTGCTGGCTTTCTCCTTTTGCGAGGGGGCTACTAGCTAGCAGCCAGTGGCTACCAGCTAAAAACTATGGTTCGCAAGATTATTCACCTCGACATGGATGCGTTTTACGCCTCCGTGGAGCAGCGCGACGACCCCGCCCTGCGTGGGCGCCCCGTGGCCGTGGGCGGCGCCCGCGACCGCGGCGTGGTGGCTGCCGCTAGCTATGAGGCCCGGCAGTTTGGGGTGCGCTCGGCCATGCCCTCCAGCACGGCCCGCCGCCGCTGTCCCGAACTGATATTTGTGAAGCCGCGCTTCGAAGTGTACCGGGCAGTGTCGCAGCAGGTGCGCGCCATCATGGCCGACTACACGCCGCTCATCGAGCCGCTGTCGTTGGATGAGGCCTACCTCGACGTGACTGAGCAGCTGCCGCCGCACACCACCGCTACGCAGTGGGCCCGCGAAATCAGGACCCGCATCCGCACCGAAACCGGCCTCACGGCCTCGGCGGGCATCTCTTATAATAAATTTCTGGCCAAGCTGGCCTCCGACCACCGCAAGCCCGATGGGCAGTTTGTGATTCGGCCGCACGAGGGGCCAGCCTTTGTGGAGGCACTGGCGGTAGGGCAATTCCACGGCATCGGGCCGGCTACGGCGGCGCGGCTCAACGCCCTAGGTATCTTCACGGGCCACGATTTGCGCCAGCAGCCCGAGGCCTTCTTGCGCCAGCATTTTGGCAAAGCCGGCGGCTATTACTACGCCATTGCCCGCGCCGAAGACCACCGCCCCGTGGTGCCCGACCGCGTGCGCAAGTCCATCGGCTCCGAAACGACGTTTTTTCAGAGCCTTACCGAGCCGGCCGAATTTTATGAGAGCCTGACGCCACTGCTGGCCGGTGTGTGGGCCAGCACCGAGCGCCTAGGGGTAGTGGCCCGCTCCGTGACGTTGAAAGTGAAATACGATGACTTTCGGCAAATCACGCGTAGTCGTAGTGCGCTGTCGCCCTTGCGCACGCTGGCGCAGTTCACGCAAGTAACCCACGAGTTGCTGGCGCCGCTGCTACCCCCGGCCCAGGGGGTGCGCCTGCTGGGCGTGGCCTTGTCAGGGCTGGAAGGAGCAGCGGGCGAAAAACCCGGTCAGCAGCTGGGCCTAGGGTTGTAAGCGCAGTGCGAAAAACCCCACCCCCGGCCCCTCCCCTCCGGGAGAGGGGAGCCTATCGTCCTCATACGTTAGCGAGCGTCCGGCTCCCCTCTCCCGGAGGGGAGGGGCCGGGGGTGGGGTAAACACGTTACTCCGTCTTTGCCTCTTCCACCTTCTCCTCCCCAATCCACACCGACTTCTGGTTTACAAACTCCCGGATACCTAGGAAGGAAAGCTCGCGCCCGTAGCCCGATTTCTTGACCCCGCCAAAGGGTAGCTCGTTCATTGACTTCACTAGGCCGTTCACGAACACGGCGCCGCTCTCCAGCTGCCGGGCCATCTCCTCGGCCTTGGCCAGGTCTTTGGTCCACACCGCAGCACCTAGGCCAAAGCGCGAGTCGTTGGCGAGGCGCACAGCATCGTCGGCATCCTGGGCCTTGAGCACTAGCGCCACTGGGCCAAAAAACTCTTCGGCATATGCCCGCTGGCCGGGCCGAATATTAGTGAGTACCATAGGGTCGAAGCGGGGTGAGCTAGGGTCGGGTTGGCCGCCGGCCAGTGCCACGGTGGCGCCCTGGGCCACGCTATCGGTCACTTGTTGGGTGAGATTTTCGGCTAGGTCGAGGCGGGCCAGTGGGCCGTAGTCGGTAGCTTCGTCGAGCGGGTCGCCGTAGTGCAGGGCTTGCAAGTGCTCCTTTAGCAGCTCCACAAACTCATCGTGAATAGAGGCCTCCACGATGAAGCGCTTGGCCGCGATGCAGCTTTGTCCGGCGTTTATCATGCGGGCCTGGGCGGCGGTTTTGGTGGCGGTGGCCAGGTCGGCATCGGCCAGCACAATAAAGGGGTCGGAGCCACCCAACTCCAGCACCGTTTTCTTGATGTGCTGCCCGGCCGTGGCGGCTACCGCTGCGCCGGCCCGCTCCGAGCCGGTGAGCGTTACGGCGGCCACGCGGTCGTCGGCAATGAGGCCCGCCACGGGCTCTGTTTCGATGAGCAGCGTGCGGAAGGCAGCGGGGGGCAGGCCCGCATCGTGGAAAAGCTTTTCTAAGGCCAGGGCGCACTGCGGCACGTTGGGCGCGTGCTTCAGCAGGCCCACATTGCCGGCCATGAGAGCGGGCGCGGCAAAGCGCACCACCTGCCACATCGGGAAGTTCCAGGGCATAACGGCCAGCACCACGCCCAGCGGCGCGTAGCTCAAGAAGCTGCGGCCGCCTTCGGTCTTGATTTCCTCATCGGCCAGAAAGCCCTCGGCGTGGTCGGCGTAATAGTCGCAGCAGGCGGCGCATTTTTGGGCCTCGGCTCGGCCGTCGTGCACGGGCTTGCCCATTTCAATGGCCATGAGATGGGCCAGCTCATGCTGGCGGCGGCGCAGCAGCTCGGCCGCCCGGCGCAGCACGGCGGCTCGCTCAGCAAAGGAAGTTGTGCGCCAGTCGGCCGCGGCCTGGTAGGCTTCGGCAAGTATCTGCTCGGTTTCGGCAGCCGTGAAAGCCGGAAAGCTGTGTAATACTTCGTTAGTGTAAGGATTGTGAGATTCGATAGCCATGAGCGTGGACAGCCGGTTGGGCAAAAACAAGAAATTTTAAGTCTTAAAACCCCGCCAGCACTCCCTAGGTTGTGTCCGGGGCCTTGGGCGGCGGCCAAGCGCAATGGTCTTACCTTCGAAACCTGTTATTTTCGCCCACAGCTACCGAACGATTACCCCGGTGGCGCTCGTTTTTATCCAACTGCCTATCTCCCGTGCCCGACGAACCACTTATTTCTATTCCCACGGCCGCCGAAGCGGCGCTAGTCAGCCGCCTGCGCGCGCGCGACGAAACGGCCATGACCGAGTTTTATGACCGCTATTCGGCGGCGCTCTACGGCGTTATCCAGCGCATCGTGAAAGCGGAGGATGAGGCCGAAGATGTGCTGCAGGAGGCGCTGGTCAAAATCTGGCACGCCATCGAGAGCTACGACCCCAGTAAAGGGCGCCTGTTTACGTGGGTGGTGAATATTAGTCGAAATTTAGCGATTGATAAAATCCGCTCGCGCCAGCACCGCGTAAGTTCTCGCACCCAGGGCCTCGACGACAGCCTCGCCGCGCAGCGGCAGGCCGCCCCGGCTACCTTTCGCCCCGAGCACGTTGGCTTGCAAGAGATTACCAAGCAGTTAGTGCCCGAGCAGCGCCAGGTTATCGACCTGCTCTATTTCGGTGGCTTCACACAGAGCGAAGCTGCCGAAGAACTCAACCTGCCGCTAGGCACCGTGAAAACCCGAGCCCGAACCGCCCTTAAGGTTCTCGCCAAACTTATTCGCTAATCGCGCCCGACTTCGTGGAAAATTATCAAGAAATATTGGAATCTGGACGCTTAGAGCAGTACGCCCTAGGTGAGCTTGACCCCGCTGCCCGGGCCGAGGTGGAGGCGCAAGCCCGCCGCTACCCCGAGGTGCGGGAAGAGCTAGACGCGCTGCTTGCTGGCCTCGACGTATATGCCGAAGCACACGCCCTGACGCCTCCCGCTGGCATGCGCGAGCGGGTGCTGGGCCGCGTGCTGGCCGAAATCAGCACGGCGACTCCCTCGGTGCCCGCCGCTCCTGCCCCTGCCCCGGAAGTACCCACCATGCGCGTGTTGGCCTCGAACCCGCACGTGGCCAGCGTCGCACCCGTAGCCGAACCAGCCGCTCGCCGCAGCGGCTGGGCCATTGCTGCTTCTATTGCTTTGCTCCTAAGCCTAGTGGGCAATGCGATGCTCTACACCAACTTGCAGCAGACGCGCAGTGACTTGGCCCTGGCCCTAGGCGAGCAAACCCGCTTTGCCAGCGCCACGCAGGTGATGGAGCGCCGCCTGAGCGCCACCCAGGAGCAGTTGCACGTGCTGCGCTCGCCCGACGAGTATAAGCTAGTGGCCCTGGCCGGTACGCCGGCCCACCCCACGGCCCGCGCCCGCGTGCTGTTTAATAAGGCAGCTCACCGCGTGTACGTTGATGTGGCGCAGCTTCCCCCGCTGCCGTCTGGCAAGCAGTATCAACTGTGGGCCCTCGACCAGGGCAAGCCCGTGGATGCAGGCGTGCTCACGGCCGCTACCACGGCTGGCGATGGCTTGCAGCAGATGAAGGATATTACCAGTGCTCAAGCGTTTGCCATGACGGTGGAGCCCACCGGTGGCAGCGCCGGCCCCACGCTCGACACCATGACCGTGATAGGGAATATTTAAGAAATAAGCGAAAGTTTATCAGTAGGTAAATATCTGGTAAACAAATGTTAAAAGGCAACACGTTGCTTCCGGTACCGGAAGCAACGTGTTGCCTTTTAACATTTCGCTCGTTTTTTGCTTACTGCTCTAGCTAATTAGAAGAATACCAACCCACTCCATGCACGGTACCATTTTTGCGCTGCTAAAGCGATACGTCCAGACGCAGTATGACCATAGCACGTGGGTGCGGCTGCTAGAAGCATCGGGCCTCAGCGCTGCCGACTTCAACCATAAATCGGTGTATCCCGACGAGCACATGTACGCCCTAGTCGGCCAGGCCGCCCAAATGACCGGGCTCTCGGCTGGCGAGCTACACGAGAAATTTGGCGAATATCTGGTGCCCGACCTCATGTACATGTACCAGAAGTACCTCGACCCCAACTGGCGCACCCTCGACATGCTGGAGCACACCGAAGGCCGCATGCACACCCAAGTGCGCCGCGAACACGTCGAAAACGCGCCGCCCGTGCTAGAAGTCAAGCGCTTGGGCGAGAATGAGCTGTTAATCAACTATGTATCAGCGCGCCGCATGGGCGGGCTGGCCGTGGGCATCGTGCGCGGCGTGGCCGCCTACTACGACGAGGCCGACCGCATCGACGTGATGCCCACCACCAGCGAGGACGGCGAGCGTGTGCAAATTCACGTGCGGCGGAATTGAACTAGGTAATTAGCATAAAAGGCAATGGGCGTACTGATAGAGAGTCAGTACGCCCATTGCCTTTTATGCTAATTGAAGCTGACTAGAAAAGTCAGGAAAATGGCGTCTGTCATGCTTCGCTGCGCGCTGCATGACAGACACCGTTGCTAAATAGCCTTGCTACCTACGGCTAGAACAACCTAGGCTGCATGGGGCGACCGGGGCCACCGGGCTGGTAGTCATCAGTTTCGTGGTCATCTTCTTCGTCCACATCATCTTCTTCCTCTTCCATCTCTACTTCGAGTTCATCGTCTTCGTCAGGGGTAGCGTCGTCTTCCTCGTCGAGCGAGTCGAACACGCGGTCGAGCGAGGCTTCGGCGTGGCGCAGCTTGTGGCGGCACAGGCGAATGAGCTCGGCCGAGCGCTCGGCGCGGGCCGTGAGGTCATCGACATCTACCTGGTCGGTTTCGAGGCTGCGCAGAATGGTTTCTAGCTCCTGAATGGCTTCGTTGTAAGTCACTTGGTTGGGTTATAAGTTTTAGGCTTAGGAAGTATGAGGTATGGTGGCGGCTGGTTGAGTAGAAGCGGAGTGCTGGCGTAGCAGTTGGTTTTCCTGCCGCAGCGTTGTTACCTCCAAAATCATAGCCTTGAGCTCATACTGCTTAATTGCTTTGGAAAAGCCTTGCTGCACCACATAGCGCTGGCGCAGCAACTGCTCGCGGCGGCGCTGGTGGTGGCGCACAAAGCGGCGCAGCACCGTGCGCGAGCGGCGGCGCAGGCGTTGCTCCTCGTGCCCTAGGGCGCGGCGGGCCGCCTGCGGCAGCGTGTATCGGAAGCTTTCGAGATGCTGGCCGAGCTGGCGCAGGTGCTGGCGCGGCGCTTGCGTGGCTTGGCGGCTGCGCTGGGCCAGGGTTTCCTGGGCTTGGCGCAGTTGCTGGCGAGCGGCCTCGCGCGAGTGGTCGGCCAGGCGCTGCAAGCGGGCGTGGTGCTGAGATAAGTGCTGGCGGCTGCGGTCGGCTACGCGCTCGGCCAGCTCCATTACCAGGGCTTCGAGGCGAGCGAGGCGCTCGACCAGGAAAGCCGCCACGGCGGTGGGTGTTTTGAGGGCGCGAAAGGCTACTAGGTCTATCACGGCTTCATCGCGCTCGTGTCCGATACCCGTGAGCACCGGCAGCGGAAACGAGGCCACAGCCGCCGCCAGCCCGTATTCGTCGAAAGCCAATAAGTCCGTTTTCGAGCCACCCCCGCGAATAACAATAACTACCTCAAACTGCCCGCGGCGGGGCCGAATGGCATCGAGCGCCGCCCGGATACTGGCGGGTGCATCTTCGCCTTGCATCAAGGCAGGAAATAGGGTGAGGGCAAAGTCGTACGGCGCCTCTTCGAGCTGGCGCACAAAGTCTTGGAAGCCCGCCGCGGTGGGGGAGGAGATGACCGCCAGGCGCTGCGGCCCTAGGGGTAGGGTGAGCGTTTGCTGGCGCTCAAGCAGGTCTTTCTCGGCAAGCTTACGCAGAGTAGCTAGGCGTTGGCGGGCCAGTTCGCCGACAGTATAGCTAGGGTCGAGGGCAAGCACATCGAGCGAGAAGCCGTACTGCTCGTGAAACGTCACCTTCACGCGCAGTAGCAGGCGCAGGCCGGGGCGCAGCTCCTGGCCGGTGGCCTCGGTGAAGGCGGGCGCAATTTGCTGGTAGCGGCTACCCCAGAGGGTAGCCCGCGCTTGTGCCGTGAAGCCTAGTGCCTCGGCGCCCGCGGCGGGCTCGGTCAGCGTGAGGTAGCAGTGGCCGCCCTGCTGGCGCGGGCGCGTCATGTCGGCCACTTCGGCCACCACCCAGTAGCTATCGGGAAAGCGGTGGTGCAAGGCGGCGCGCACCTGCGTAAGCAGCGCGCCTAGGCTAAGCGGGGCAGCCGGCTCGGCGGGGGTAGGAGCGGCACGGCGGGGGTAAAGCGGCATGGAAATATAATAACGCGAAGAGGCTCCGCGTACCCATAAAGGTACGACGGGCTAAAAAAGTTGAGTGGTAGTGCTACCTAGGGTGTCCGACTGGCGCGAGTTTAGGCGAAGCCGTAACTCGCGCTAGCCAGAGCCAGTCGGAGCCAGTTGGGGGTGCTCGTGCCAGTCGGGGGAAGCTGCCAGTAGGAGAGTAAGGAGTTTAGCGCCCTTATTGCCGAACTTTTTGCGCGTCCCTGCGCCTTAGCCAACTAGCTGCCGGGTGAGGCATTTTTGCGCTTGCCCGTACCTTGCGGCTTACAACACACTCTCTTTTCCCCCTCTCACCCCACTTTTATGACGAATTCGTCCCGTCACCTGCGTGGTGCAGCCCTGGTGGCAGCCCTCCTGGGTTTCGGCGCCAGCACCCCCGCGCTGGCCCAGAAAACGACTGCTGCTACGCCCCGCGGCATCAACCCGGCCTACATCGATAAATCGGTGGCGCCCTGCGATAACTTCTTTCTATACGCTTCGGGCAACTGGCTGAAGAGCCACCCAGTACCGGCCGCCGAAAGCCGCTGGGGTAGCTTCAATGAGCTGGCCGACCGCAACAACGCTACGCAGAAAGCCATTTTAGAAGACCTGGTGCGCGGTGCGGGCACGGCCAAGCCGGGTTCTAATGCCCAAAAAGTAGGCTACTTCTATGCCTCGGCTATGGACACGGCCGCTATTGACGCGGCGGGCCTTAAGTACCTGAAGCCTTACCTCGACCGCATCAACGGCATCCAAACCTTGCCGCAGATGCAGCAATTCTTGGCCGACCCGCGGGCGCAGGCTGGTAGCGTGTGGTATGGTTTCGGCGTGGGCCAGGACGAGAAAATCAGCACCCAGTACGCGGTGCAGGTATATCAGGGAGGCCTCTCGCTGCCCGACCGCGACTATTACCTGAGCGACAACGGCCGCATGAAAAACATCCGGGCCGCGTACCAGACCTACCAGACCAACCTCTTCAAGCTCCTAGGTGACGATGCAGCCACCGCAGCCAAGAATGCCGCGACTGTAACCCGCATCGAAACCAAACTGGCCCAGGCCAGCCGTAGCCGTGTAGACCTGCGCGACCCGCAGAAGAATTACAACAAGATGACGGTGGCGCAGCTTAGCAAGGAGTATCCCAACATCGATTTCTCGCAAGTACTGAAGGCCAGCGGCCTCGGCACGGCTAAGGAAATCATTGTGGGCCAGCCCGAATACCTGAAAGAGGTAAACACCATGCTGGCCGCCGAGCCCATCGCCGACCAGAAGCAGTATCTCCGCTTCCACCTCGTTACGAGCCTCATTCCGGCTCTGCCCAAGACGTTTGGCGACGAGTCGTTTCGCTTTGCGCAGGTGCTGACGGGCGCCAAGCAGCAGCAGCCCCGCTGGAAGCGTAGCCTACGCGCCACCGACGGCGCCCTAGGTGAAGCTTTTGGCCAGCTCTACGTCGATAAGGCGTTTACGCCGGCTGCCAAGGCGAAGGCCAAGGAAATGATTGAGAACCTGCGCGCTGCCTACGCCGAGCGCATCATGAAAACCGACTGGATGAGCGCCGCCACGAAGAAGGAGGCCATCACCAAGCTCAACGCCTTCGCGGTTAAAATCGGGTATCCCGACAAGTGGAAGGACTACTCGAAGCTGAACATCGTGCGCGATAGCTACCTCAATAACGTAGTAGCCGCCCGCATCTGGCGCAACCAGGATGAGCTGAACCACTTTGGCAAGCCCATCGACCGGAGCGAGTGGGGCATGACACCACCCACTGTTAACGCCTACTACAACCCGCCGATGAACGAGATTGTGTTCCCAGCCGGCATCTTGCAGCCTCCGTTCTACGACCCCAAGGCTGACGACGCGGTGAACTACGGCGGCATCGGCGCCGTGATTGGCCACGAAATGACCCACGGCTTTGACGACCAGGGCCGGCAGTATGACTCGAAGGGCAACCTGCGCGACTGGTGGACCAAGGAAGACAATGACAAATTCAACGCCAAGGCCGCGATGGTGGGCAAGCAGTACGACGCTTTCTCGCCCCTCGACTCGGTTCACGTGAATGGTAAGCTGACCATGGGCGAGAACCTAGCTGACCTAGGGGGCCTCACCATCGCCTACCAAGCCTACCAGAAGACGCCCGAGTTCAAGGCCAATAAGAGCATCGACGGCTTCACGCCTGCGCAGCGCTTCTTCCTAGGCTGGGCCCAAATCTGGCGTGGCAACGCCCGCCCCGAGTATGTGCGCCAGCAAGTGCAAACCGACCCACACTCGCCGGAGCAGTTCCGCACCAACGGCCCGCTCATGAACATGCCCGAGTTCTACGAGGCTTTCGGCTGCAAGCCTACCGATAAGATGGAGCGCCCTGCCGCCGAGCAGGCTCGCATCTGGTAAGTAGTGGTGTACCGTAGACCCTGCGGGTCCGCGAGTTGATTCCTTTACTAAGCCCTACTCACGCGCGGACTCACAGAGTCCGCGGTACGCAAGAACCCGCCCTCCCTAGGGGGCGGGTTTTTTGTGTAAGTAGGACTTGCCGCCAAGAGGTCAAAATTTAGGCATTATTATGCAACTGTGAAGCTTTGCAGCCATCTATACCTTACTTTCACGACCCCTATTGCTCCCTACACTTCACATTTTTTATGACATCCACTACTATCTCGCGGCTGGTGCTGGCCACGCTCGGCCTAGGTGGCCTGGCCGCCACCACGGCCTTTGGGCCGCCCGCCAAGCCGAATCCGCCCCAGAAAGGCATCGGCATCAACCTGGCTAACATCGATACGTCGGTGCAGCCGTGCGAAGACTTTTACCACTACGCCAATGGCGCTTGGCTGAAAAACAACCCCGTGCCAGCCGCCGAAACGCGCTGGGGCGCCTTTAACGAGCTGGCTAATAACAACCAGGCCGTAGAGCGCCGCATTCTGGAGAAAGCTGCCGCCAACCGCACCGCCAAGGCCGGCTCGAACGACCAGAAGGTGGGCGATTTCTACGCCGCCGCCATGGACTCGGTGGGCATCGAAAAGGCTGGCCTCAAGTACTTGCAGCCCCGCCTCGACGAGATTAAGAACCTCAAGAGCCTGGCCGATGTGCAGAAGTACATGGCCAGCCCGCACTACTCGGGCGGCTGGTACGGCATGGGCGTGGGCCAGGATAGCAAAAACAGCACCCAGTATGCTGTGCAACTGCGCCAGGGTGGCCTCGGCCTCGGCGACCGCGACTACTACCTCAAGCAGGATGGCCGCTCGAAAGCCGTGCGCACGGCCTACAAGGCCTACATGACCAGCATTTTCCAGCTCCTAGGTGACGCGCCAAGCCTGGCCGCCACCAATGCCGATGCAGTGTTGGCGCTGGAAACCAAAATTGCCGAGGCAAGCCGCGACCGTGTGGCTTTGCGCGACCGCCTCAAGAACTACAACAAGGTGCCCGTAGCCCAGGCTACTAAGGACTACCCCAACCTGAACCTGCCCCTGCGCCTGAAAGAAGCCGGCCTAGGTAGCGCCCAAGACGTCATTATTGGTCAGCCCGAGTTCCTGGCTTCGGTCAATAACCTAATGGCCAATACACCCATCGCCGACCAACAGCAGTACCTGCGCTGGAATCTGGTAGATGGTACTACTTCGGCCCTGCCCAAGGCTTATGGCGATGCCAACTTCCGCTTTCAGCAAGTGCTGACGGGTGCCAAGCAGCAGCAGCCCCGCTGGAAGCGCGCCCTGCGCGCCACTGATGGCGCCCTAGGGGAGGCCTTTGGCCAACTCTACGTCGATGAGGCGTTTTCGCCTGCTGCTAAGGCCCGCGCCAAGCAGATGGTCGAAAACCTGCGTGCCGCCTATGCCGAGCGCATTATGGCCACCGACTGGATGAGCGCGGCCACCAAGAAAGAGGCCATCCAGAAGCTAAATGCCTTCGCCGTAAAAATTGGTTACCCCGACAAGTGGAAGGACTACTCGAAGCTGAAAATCACCCGCGAGAGTGCCCTGCAAAACCTGTTTGCCACCGCCGAATGGCGCCGCGCCGACAATCTGGCTAAGTTTGGCAAGCCCATCGACCGGGGCGAGTGGGGCATGACGCCGCCCACTGTGAACGCGTATTACAATTCGAGCATGAATGAAATCGTGTTCCCGGCCGGTATCCTACAGCCCCCATTCTACGACCCCAAGGCTGACGACGCAGTGAACTACGGCGGCGTGGGCGCGGTAATCGGCCACGAAATGACCCACGGCTTCGACGACCAGGGCCGCCGCTCCGATGCCAAAGGCAACCTGCGCGATTGGTGGACCAAGGAAGACAATGAGAAGTTTAATGCCAAAGCCGACATGGTGGGCAAGCAGTACGACGCCTTCTCGCCCCTCGACTCGGTACATGTGAACGGCAAGCTGACCATGGGCGAGAACCTGGCCGACATTGGCGGCATCACTATCGCTTATCAGGCTTTCCAGAAGACAGCGCAGTTTAAGGGTGGCCAGAAGATTGATGGTTTCACGCCTGCTCAGCGCTTCTTCCTGGGCTACGCCCAAATCTGGCGTGCCAACCAACGCCCCGAGGCCCTGCGCCAGCAAGTGCAAACTGACCCGCACTCGCCCGGCCAGTACCGCACCAACGGCCCGCTCATGAACATGCCCGAGTTCTACGAGGCCTTCGGCTGCAAAGATGGCAACAAAATGGTGCGCGCCCAAGCCGACCGCTCGCGCATTTGGTAGGCTGTTTTTGAATTAGATGAAGAAAGCCCGGCCCTGGTGGCCGGGCTTTTTATTGTAGTGCAAGGGCGGCGCACCTAGGCCACCATAGTGCGTTCATTACTTTTGTTTAGCGATTATTACTACCCGTTAGCATTCTGATTTTCTACCATTGATTTATGAAAAAGATTATTCTTAGCCTAGGGCTGGCCGCCGCGCTGCTGGGCCCGCTGGCCCCGGCAGCTCATGCTTGGGGCTTCTTTGGGCATCGCGTTATCACGCAGGTGGCTATTTATGAGTTGCCGGCCAGCATGCAGGCGTTTTATTTCCGGCATATGCCGCAACTGGTGCGCCTGTGCACCGCCCCCGACGAGCGCCGCAACCAGGACAAGGCCGAGGCCAGCCGCCACTACATAGACATGGACCACTACGCCGAGGATAATCCCTTTGCCAAGATGCCCCGCGACTACGAAGGTGCCCAGGAGAAATTTACGGCCGATACGCTGCGTAAGTATGGCACTGTGCCCTGGACTGTGCTCGACAACCGCGCCAAGCTAGTCGAGGCCTTTCGTGAGCGCGATACCACGGCCATTGTCAAGTACTCGGCCGAGCTGGCGCATTACGTAGAAGATGCCTTCGTGCCATTGCATACCACCGTCAACTACGACGGCCAGCTCACCAATCAGAACGGCCTCCACAGTCTCTGGGAAAGCCAGTTGCCCGAGCGCTATATCCTTACCTATAAGCTGAGCGGCGACGAAGCTAAGGCGCCCGCCAACCCGCAGAACGCCATTTGGGAAGTGATACAGGGTAGCTACGGTTTCCTCACGGCCACTTTTGACCTCGAAACCAAGGCTAGCAAAAGCTTCACGCCCCAAACTAAGTACACCTACACCCACCGCTTTGGCAAAACCCAGCGCCGCTACTCCGACGCTTTCGCCGACGAGTACAACAAGCTGGTGGGCGGGCAGGTCGATTTTCGGATGCGCCAGGCTGCGCCCATGGTAGCTTCATTCTGGCTCTCGGCCTGGCAAGAAGCTGGCCGGCCCGACCTAGGTGGCCTCATGTACCCGAACAAGCTTAGCAAGGAAGAGAAGGAGAAGCTGGACGTGCAGCTAAAGGCTTTTAAAGCAAATACGCTGCCCCAAGACCAGCTGCTGCTAGCCCAGCAAAAAGAGAAAAAAGCTGAGGCCCCCGACGAGATAAAAGCCGCCGACCCCAACGAAGCCCTGCCGCCACCCGAGCCCGAGCCAACCCCCTCCGAAGAGCCCGCTGCTACCGTGACTACGCCCGCCGCCCCCGCCAAAGTGAAGGTGAAAACCAAAGGTGCCGCCGGTACCGAAAAAGCGAAAAGCAAGCCCAAGCCCGCCAGCTGGTAGGCTTGAGTGCAACACTCCGGTTGTCCTTGTAAGAAGGCCCGACGAAGCAACCTTTCTTTTAATTTGCTACTACTAGCGATTGTGAAGGAAAGGTTGCTTCATCGGGCCTCCTCGCAAGGACAACCGCTTGTTTTTTTAAAATATGTTTCTTCGCTCCCTTTTTGTAGTTGCTTCCCTAGGTCTGCTCGCCGCTTGTGGCTCGGCCGACAAGCCCGCCACTGCGCCTACCAAGGCCGACCTACCGGGCCCTGATATTGCGACGCTGACCGATAGCACGGCGCCGGCCGCGCTGCTTGCCTACGGCCAGCAATACCCAGGTTCGGAAGTGCTGTTTAAGACGCGCCTAGGTAACATTCGGGTGAAACTTTACGATGATACGCCTATTCACAAAGCCAATTTCCTGCTGCTGGCCCGGCGCGGCGTGTTCGACGAAACGGTGTTCAACCGGGTGGTGAAAAACTTTGCCGTGCAGGGCGGCCAAACCAGCGAGGCGCGCACCATTACGCTGCGGCGCTACCGCCTGCCGTCCGAAGTGCGGCCCAATCATTTTCACGTCAAGGGCGCCCTAGGCATGGCCCGCTACAGCGATGAGGAAAATCCGCAGCGCCTATCGTCCAACACCGACTTCTACTTCGTGGTGGGTAAAAAGCTGACGGCCGACGAGGCCCGCCGCAGCGCCAGCCGCCCCCTCACCCCCGAGCAGGCCCGCACTTATGCCGCCCGCGGCGGCGTGCCCGCGCTCGATGGCGCTTACACCATTTTTGGCGAAGTAATTGAAGGGCTGGACGTGGTCGACAAAATCTCACAAGTGCCCGTAAATCCCAACGATAAGTGGCCTGAGCAAGACGTGGGCATGCAGGTAATGGTGGTGAAGTAATTAGGTAGTTAGGATAAGTTGGGCGCGATGCTCGTAGGACCCCGCCCCCTCCCCTCCGGGAGAGGGGAGCCTAACGACTGGTCGCGTTCACTTACGCCCATTTGCGGTCGGCTCCCCTCTCCCGGAGGGGAGGGGGCGGGGGTGGGGTCGCACGAGCACCGAGTCTGCTATTCGCTCTTATATACCACGCCCGCTTTCATCACAAACCGAGGGCGGGTGAGAGTGGAGATATCCTGCAAGGGGTCGCTGTCTACGGCTACAACGTCGGCGTATTTGCCGGCTTCGAGGGCACCTAGGTTAGCGGGGTCGCCCAGGAGCTGGGCGGCGTTGAGGGTGGCGGCCCGGATGGCTTCGAGCGGTGGCATGCCGGCCTCGGTCATGTAGCCAAATTCCAAGGCATTTTGGCCGTGGCGATACACGCCAGCGTCGGTACCAAAGGCCACGCGCACGCCCGCCTTGTAGGCGCGCCCAAAAGTGCCCTGCATCACGGTGCCGATGCTGATGGCCTTGCCGGCCACTACGGCCGGGAAATAGCCAGGGTGGCGCCGCGCCGTGTCGGCCACCGACTTGCCGGCAATGAGGGTGGGCACGTACCAAGCCTTAGACCTCTTGAAAAGTGCAATGCCCTCGTCATCGAGCAGCGAGCCGTGGTCGATGCTGCTCACGCCGGCCCGCAGTGCCCGCTTAATGCCTTCGGGGCCGTGGGCGTGGCAGGCTACGGGCATGCCCAGGTCGCGAGCGGTTTCGACCACGGCCCTGATTTCTTCTTCGGTGTACTGCGGGCCGCTGCCGTTGGGGCTGAGGTCGAGCACACCGCCCGTGCTAGCGATTTTGATGAGGTCGGCGCCGCGCTTAAACTGCTCGCGCACAGCCTGCCGGCACTGGTCGGGCCCATTGGCAATGTTGCTGGGGTGGCCCAGCTTGTCCATCAGCTCGGCGCTGAGGCCGTCGCCTTCATCCATGTGCCCGCCGGTGGCCGAAATGGCCGTGCCCGCCGAGTAGATGCGCGGCCCCGGCACCAGGCCACGGTTCACGGCATTGCGCAGCGCCGTGTTCACGCCCGAGCCGCCGCAGTCGCGCACCGTGGTAAAGCCCGCCCGTAGCGTGGTCAGGGCGTAGCCTTGGGCGCGGTAGGCCACATCGGCCGGACCTAGGGTGAACTGCTCGGTAAAGGAGCTGCGGCTCTGCTGGCTTTCGAGGTGCACGTGGCAGTCGATGAGGCCGGGCAGCACCGTCTTGTTTTCGAGGTTAACGACCTTGTCCTGCGCCGTGGGGGCGGCTGTGTAGCCTGCCTGCACCGCCACGATGCGGTCCTTCTCCACCACTAGCGTTTGCTGAGTTAGCAGGCGGCCGCTGCGCACGTCGAGCAGGCGCCCACAGTGCAGGTAGGTTTTTTGGGCAAAAGCCGCGGGCCCGGCCAGCCCTAGGGTAGTGAGTAGGAGTAAGGAGCGAGTAAGCGTGCGCATAGACGAAAAGACGAAAAAGTGGTAATATTTCGTCGCAAGCTACGCGGTGGCCCGGCTTTCACCAACCCCCAGCAACTACTAGTCGTGTTCCGATTTCATAGGCTGCAACCGCGTGAGCAAATCGGTGAGATGCTGGTAGATAAAGTCGGCCGACTGCTGGCGCATGCTGTTGGCATCGCCCTTGAAGTGTGTGCGAAACTCGTGGATGTGCTTGTCGATAAAGATGGACACGAACACCGTGCCCACCGGCTTGTCGGGGGTGGCCGAAGGGCCGGGGCCGCATAGGCCAGTCACGGCCACGCACACATCGGCCTGAGGCAGGTGGCGGTGCAGGCCCATCACCATCTCGTTGGTGGTCTGCTGGCTTTCAGCCGAGTACAGCTCGATGGTCTCGGGGTTCACGCCCAGCAGCTGTTGCTTGGCCTGCACGTGGTAGGTCACCACCGAGCCCAGCAGCACGTCGCTGATGCCCTCGGCTGGGGCGAGTTGAGCGGCTACCAGGCCGCAGGTGCAACTCTCGGCCAACGCCAGGGTGAGCTTATACTGTAAAAAAAGCTTGACGAGGGGCGTGCAATCGGAAACGGGGGGAGCGGATTTCATAGGATGGGTAAAGCAAGCAGTCGCGTAACCCACACGTTACGCAGGCGTGGCGTTGTCGTGTTGCGGCCGCGCTTATCGGCCCTAGGTGCCAAAAACGCCGCTTCCGCCCTACGTTTGTGGCCCTAAGTCCAGCCAGCGCGCCGGTTATTTATTTCTATTCTTTTTTACCATGACAACCCAGGAAGAATTTGAGGCTGCCACCCAGCGCGCCCAGCAGCTGCCCGCCAAGCCCAGCAACACCGTGCTGCTCCAACTGTACGCGCTTTACAAGCAGGCTACCGAAGGCGACTCCACCGGCCCGCGCCCCGGCGGCTTCGACTTCAAAGCCATTGCCAAATACGACGCTTGGCACCAGCTCGCCGGCCTCAGCAAAGACGCCGCTCGCCAGCAGTACGTAGAGCTGGTAAACGAGCTGGCGGGTTAGTAAGTAGGGCTTAGTCGTTAGTGCTTAGTGCCTGGTTGTCGGTGCTTAGGCATAAATAGTAGTAGAAAAGCAAGTGCCAATAAGTGACAGCCAAGCACCAAGCACTAACAACTAAGCACTAAACAATGAATATTTCTCGCAAAAAGCCTAGCTACCCGCTTACGCCGGCCCTGCGCCAGTACCTGCGCGACTACGACCGCGAGGCGCCGCTGCCGGTGAGCTATGCCGACCTAGGGCGCTACAGCAACTCGTTTGCACTGCTCGACCGCACCGGGCGCGATACGCTCTGGCAAACCGTGTTCTACGAGCCGCACACGCTGCTGGAACTCAGCGCGGGCCTGGTGCAGGTATACGCGCTGCTCAAAACGGCCGGCGACCTGTCGTTTACCGAGCACCTGTTGGCCGACCGCATCGACTACTGTCGCTTCGGCAACTCCAACCCGTTTCGGGTGCGCATCCTCAACCAGCTCAACGACAACTACGACTACTTCTACGTGAAGAAGGCCGATGCCTCGCGCCTCTACGGCCTGGAGCTGGAGCATCTGCTGTCGCCCAATTCGATGAACTTCTTGGTTGATACGGGCAATACGCTCATCGAGGAGCACATTGCTGGTATTCCGGGCGACGACTTTATTCGGCTGCGCCTGCAATTGCCGCACCTCAACCAGGTGCGTATTGCCAAAGAGTTTGTGAAGTTTAACGAGCGCTGCTTTGCGCGCCTGCTCGGCGACATGCGGGCCTACAACTACGTCATCGACGTGACGCCCGACTTCGAAGACGAGCAGTACCGGGTGCGCGCCATCGACTTTGACCAGCAGAGCTACGAGGGCCGTCGCATTATGTACATGCCGCAGTATTTCAAGGACAACGGCCCCGTGGTGGACATGTGTGCCCGCCTGCTAAAGCCCGAAAGCCTGCGCCAGTACCAGGCCGAAGAGCGCACCCTGATGGCCCGCCGCGCCCGCGCCGAGCGCCACCGCCTCAAGGCCCTGCTCGACGTGATGCGCCGCCAGGAACTGGCTCCCACCGAAAAAATAGACGAGCTCAAAGGCGCCCTCAACCGCTACCATCGCACCACCAAATTTGACCACTGCGACTCGATGGGCGACGTAGTGCGCCAAAATCTCTGGCTGATGCTGGGCCCCAAAACGCTAGCCGCTGTAACGCCCTAGGTCGCTTGGCGATATACCCATTATTCTTACCCTAGGCGGCAAGGCCAAGCTGCCAATGTTTTATATGGTAGCTATTCAGCAACAAGGCGATACAGTAGTTTTTGCCGTAGAAGGCTGGCACAAGCTGTGGGCCCTGCGTAGCGAGCTGCGCATTCCGCGGGCGCACATCCTAGGTGCCCGGCGCGACCCCGAGGCGTCGAAAGCGTGGGGTATCCGGGCACCTGGTACGTCCGTGCCTGGCCTGCTCAAAGCCGGTACGTTTTATTTCGATAACACGGGCGATAACAAACCAACCTTCCTCGACGTGCAGCGCCGCGAAAACACGATAGTTGTGGACTTGGTGGATGAAGAATACAACCGCCTCATCATTGAGGTGGCTGACCCCGCGGCTGTAGTGGCGTTGTTGAGCTCCGCGGCAACCTAGGGGCTAGGTGGACTAACGAAATACAAAAGGGCAGGCTGGTCGCAACCAGCCTGCCCTTTTCTACAGAGGGGCGCTACTACACGGCGGGCTTGGGCGCGGGCAAGTCAAATGCCGTGGCATCGTGCTCGAAGTGGCCTTTGTGCGAGCCATCGCAGAAGGGTTTTTGGGCGCTCAGGCCGCAGCGGCAGATGCTGATGCGCTGGCGACCACCTAGGCCGTAGGGCTGGCCTTGAGCGTCTACAAGTTCGAAGTCGTCGCCTTCCACGCGGAGCGAGCCATTGGCGAGAACAGTAAGTTTGGTAGCCATTTGTTGAAATGAAAAGATTAAAATGAAAAGAGAATTGTATCCAAATAAAGATTTAATAAGATAAAGCCAACAAGAAAGACACCGAAGTAGATGAATACAGGCTTTGAGCTTTGATATGATTTCTGAAGCGAAGGATTCGAATACAAATAGCCATGTTTCTGAGGGTTAGGAAATCCTAACACATAGCCAAAAAAGCTGCCATAATTATCAAGAAGGGCCGCTATTTGTCTTTTGCGTGCAGGGTTAATCTCAATAGAATACGCTGCCTCTAAAGCATTTGTGATTTTGCTTATTCTCTTCTTGTTGTAAGCGACGAAAGCAAAAACATTGATTACTCCGCTGAGCGTAATCAAGATGTCAATAAGGTCTTTTAGTTTCACAAACCTTGGGGACGGTTACAGGTCTTTGCGCAGCACGAAGTCATTCATCCAATATGGGCCAATGGCGATGTCTTCCTCGCGGTGCTGGGCAAAGCCCTGGCGCTCGTAGAAGGCCAGTGCGGGGTTGTGACGGTTCACATTGAGCTCCAGCACGCGGCCACCGGCCTCGCGCACGGCCTGCTCCACTGCCATGATGAGCTGCTGACCTAGGCCCTGGCCCTGGTGCGAGGGCAGCACGTAGATTTTATTGAGGTGATACACGCCTTCGGGTTTCTCCGAAAATGAGGCGAAGCCGCTGGGCTGGCCCTCCACGTAGGCCAGCAAAAAGGCGTGGTGCTGGTCGCGCATTTGCTTGCGCAGCGAGGCTGGCGTGTAAATAACGCGGTACATGTACTCAATCTGCTCCTTCGAAATAATGAAGCGGTACGTAGGCTCCCAGGTAGCCTCGGCCAGGGCAATGATGGTAGGAATATCCTGCTCAGTAGCAGGCTGAATGTGCAGGGGCGCGGCCGGCGCGGCGGAAGCAGGAGCAGACATAAGTAACAAAAAGGTAAGCGAAGGTCGGCCATAAAACCGACTTTTGTGCCTTGCTAGGCATACGCAAAGCGCCTCTTGGCCGTTGACTAGCCCAATTTGGCCCGCAACTTGGTAGGTGGGCCTTGGTATTACTTTAGGTTTTTATTGTTCTTTACCCATGGCTTCTTTCCGCTTCTTCCGCCTCGCCGACTCTCGCCTTGTACTAGCTGGCCTACTGCTGGCTGCGCTGCCGCTGGCCGCCCAGGCCCAGCAGGCGGGCGACCTCACTGGCTCCCGGCCGCGCACCACGCCGCGCCCGGCCGCTAGCCAGCAAGTAAAAACCACTGCCACCGCCGATGCGGGCCTGGCTTCGCTGATAAAGGAAAGCGTGGACCTAAACCGCGCCACCGCCGACCAGATGCCCGAGCTCTACGGCCGCTTTATCGACGCCGTGCGCGAGCAGCGCCGCCAGTGGACCGAGCGCGACTGGGCCAACGCCAGCGACGCCCTCAGCCGCCTCAACGCCCGCTACGAAGTAGTGCGCACCGGCATCGATATGGAAGACCGTATCCGCATTCGGTCGTGGCAGGGCGAGTTTCGGACCTTGCAGGGCGCCCGCAAAGTCAACCAAAAGCTCGACGAGAAAAACGTGAACATCGAGAAGCCCTAAGCGCTCCTAGGTGCCTGGCACTGCCTGCTGCTGAAGCCAATGCCAGGCACCTAGGGGCTCGCGAAATACCCCAACCGTCATCAGGCGCCGGGCATCGACAATAAAGTCGGGGTAGCTGGGGGCACCGGTGGGGTCGGCCGAGGTCACAAAGGCCATGGCTTGCAGGCCGTGCCGCACGGCCCCCGGCAGCCACTCGTACTGCATCCAGGGCATGGCCTCGCTCCAGTCACCCGAGGCTTGGCTTTCATCGCTGAGCAGGCGGCGCGCGGCCGTGCCATCGGGCCGTAACCCAATAGCCACTCTGGTAGCCTCTACTACCGAGGCTGCCGTGAGGTGGCCGTGCCAACGCACCCACAGCGTATCATGCGCCGGAAAGTAGTCGAACTCCGCCAGCAGGGCGCCGTGGGCATCGGGCAAGGCCAGCAGGCGCTGCGCCGCTGTGGGTACGGATAGAAGCATAAGGGTAGGCGCAGAATGAACTTGATAAACAAGGTATAATACAAAAGCCGAAGTCTTGTACTGGTCTCCCGCCACTCGGCCGCTGCTGTGGCACTAGCTGGGCGGTGTTATCTTTGGGGTTCGGTTTTTGTAAAATCAAGAGCATCCCTGCGTCATGCACATTGCCATCGTCGGTAACATCGGAGCCGGCAAAACCACGCTGGCCCACAAGCTGGCCCAGCATTTTCGCTGGGAAGTGTTTCTGGAAGAGGTAGATGATAATCCTTATCTCAAGGACTTTTACGCCGATATGCCGCGCTGGGCGTTTCACTTGCAGGTGTACTTCCTCAACGGCCGCTTCCGCCAAACGCAGCGCATCAAGGAGATAGTGCAGCAGGGCAAAAGCGTAATTCAAGACCGCACGATATATGAAGATGCCCACATCTTCGCGGCCAACCTGCACGAGTCGGGCCAGCTCGTAGAGCGCGACTACCAGAACTACTACGCGCTGTTTGAGACGATGATAGGCCTCGTCAATCCGCCCGACCTGCTGCTCTACCTGCGCGCCGACCTGCCCAAGCTCATCGGCCAGATTGAGAAGCGCGGGCGCGACTACGAAAGCTCCATCAGCATCGAATACCTCAAAAACCTGAACGAGCACTACGAGCAGTGGATAGCCAACTACAAAGAAGGCAAGCTGCTCATCGTCGATGTCAATGAGCTCGACTACGTAAAGCGCCCCGAGGACCTAGGTGCCATCATTGAGCGCATCAATGGCAAGCTGTTCGGGCTGTTTTAGTAATGGTTAATGGTTAGTCATTAACAACTAACCATTAACTACTACTAATTAAGTATTCTCCAGCGCCGTATTCAGAAAGTCGACCCAGGGCCGGGCTGCCGCTATGCCCGCTACCACGCTACTGATAAAACCGGGACCTAGGACTTCTTCATCCGAAAACAGCCGGCCCACGCCGAAGCTCTTGAGCTTGAGCCAGGGCAGCTCGGGGTCGTCGGCGGCGTAGCCGCGGGGCGGGCGCGTGAGCTGTTCCGCGCTCATGTCCAGGCCCTTTGGGAAGTGCAGCAGCAGCTCGGGCGCCGCCAGCAAGCGGTGGAACTCGGCGCTGCTGTAGTGAATTTCCTGCCGAATGGCCGCCAGCTCGGGCGGGGTGGGGGTGAAGCGCCCTGCCCGCAGCCACGAGTGCCCGCCGGGGCTTAGGGCTAGGAAGTAGCCCGCCTGCAGTGCGTGCCGCCCGCCCGGCACCAGTCCCGAGCCAAAGCGCCGTTTGTAGGGCTCGGGGTCGGTCTGGCTGCGGTCGTTTTTATGCAGCCGAAACATCGCCTGTGTGGGAGTGAGGCCAGCCAGCTCGGGGGCCAGCGGCGTGGCTTGGCGCAACACTTCGGCCACGAGCGTAGCGAAGCTGTCGCGGGCGCGCACATACTCGGCGCGGTGCTCTTGCATCCAGGCCGTGTTGTTGTTGGCCGCTAGGCGGCTCAAAAAGTCTAAGACAAAAGCATTATCCATCGGAGGGGCTGCGTGCACAGCGGTGGGCGGGTGCGGCGCAAGCGTAGCATACGGCTTTGCCGGCATCGAGTAGCGCCGCCGAGCGCTTACTGCCTGCCCGGCTACCAGCCGAAGGTTAGTGTCTAGTGCCTGGTACGCAAGGCAGGAGCTCTAGATGGAGTAGCCATACTTAATTGCCTAGCAACTCTCCGGTACTATTCAGGGTAAAAAGAGTAAAAAACTTAGCGATAACGCTGCGATAGTAGTAATCCTAAGTGGTTTACACAAGTATCTTCGTTGGCGCAATTCTGGCACTGCTTCCTCTCCCATGTCTGCTCTCCCTCCTCTGTCGCAAGACAGCGATACCAATCCGGCCGAGCTGGCAGACGTGCTGTTGGCTTCTTCTCCAACCGGAATGCTGCTGCTGAGACCAGTGTATGGCAGTGATGACGAGTGTATTACGGATTTCGACTGGGTGAGGCTTAATGCTGCTGCTCAACACTTGCTGCAGTTGCCCGAGCAGCCGGGCGCCTCGCTACTGACGCTTTTCCCGGCCGCTGCGTCGTGTGGCGCGTTTGCGTTTTACCGCGAGGCCTTTCGGGCGGGCCAGGCGCCCCACAGCTCCAATTGGTATCAGCACGATGGGCTTGCGGGGTATGCCATCCGAGCTGCGCAACGCTGCGGGCAGCTACTGGTGGTTAGCCTGGACGATGCTGGTAGCCAAACGCACGCGGCCGCGACGCTCGTGGTGCCTAGCCAAGGCGCTGAGCGCCCGGCGCCGCTGGCCGCGCAGCAAGGCCTGTTGCAGCAGCTGTTGCGGCAGGTGCCCGCTGCGGTGGCCATTCTCAGCGGCCCCGAACACTACTATGCGTCCTTCAACGACCGCTACCAGGCGCTCTCAGCCCACCGGGCAGAGGTAGGGCAGCGCGTAGCCCAGGTTATGCCGGAGCTGGTAACCCAGGGCTTTATCAGCCTGCTCGACCAAGTGTACGCCACGGGGCAGCCATTTACGGGCACCGACCGGCCCGTGCAGTTCTTCGACTACACCACCGGCCACGCCGAGCAGCGCTACATCGACTTTACTTACCAGCCGCTGGCCGATGAGCAAGGACAAACCCAGGGGATACTGGCCTTCCTGGTTGACACTACCGAGCGGGTGCTGGCCCGCCAGCAGGTAGAAGCTGCCAACCGCGAGCTAGCCATCATCAACACGCGCCTTACGCGTACCAACGCCGACCTCGATACCTTCGTGTACTCGGCGTCGCACGACCTGCGGGCGCCCATTGCCAACATCGAGGGCCTGCTCGCGGCCCTGCGCCAAGAGCTGCCCCTTGAAGCCTGGCAGGCCGAGCTGGTGCCCCGCCTGCTAGAGCTCATGGACGGCGCCGTGGCGCGCTTTCAGCAAACCCTAGGGTACCTGACGGAAGTGACGCGGCTGCAGCCCGAAGCCCTGGGCCACGCCAACGAGCTAGTCGACCTGCCGGCCCTGGTCGAGGCCGTGCGCCTCGACATCCTGCCCGAGCTAACGGCGACCGGCGCCACGCTCACCGTAGACTTGGCCGCGTGCCCACAGCTGCTGGCGTCGCCCAAGCTGCTGCGTAGCATATTCTATAATTTTCTCTCCAACGCCATCAAGTACCGGTCGCCCGACCGCCCGCCGCTGATACATCTGCGCTGCCGCCGCGCCACGCCGGGCTACCTGACCCTAGAAGTGCAAGACAACGGCCTGGGCCTGAGCGAGCAGCAGCAAGGCGTACTATTCCAGTTGTTCAAGCGCTTGCATAGCCACGTGCCCGGCTCGGGAGTAGGGCTCTACATGGTTAGGAAGATGGTCGACAATGCGGGCGGCTTGCTCACGGTGCACAGCCAGCCGGGGGTAGGGTCCACGTTTGCCGTTTCGCTGCCGCTATCGGCTAAGCCGCTGCCGTAGCGGGCAGCCCACTGAGGCTACCTAGGGCTTTGGGTAGCGGTACTTTTTAGGTAAACGAAGCGCGGTTGGCAAGCTAAATTTTTGGGTGTGGCGCCTGCACGTGCTCAATTGCTTGGGGGCTGAAGAAGTACAGCTTACTGCGAAAAGGCTCATCGCTCGATGGTTGCGTGCGTAAAAACGAGGAATTGTAGCGCGTGGTGCCTATGCTGCTGCGGTGCTGCCTAATCTCCCCATACTCGTTTTTTATGGCCACCATTCCGCACGATGCTGCTCTCGACAGCACCTTAGCCTTTCTGCGCGAAGGCTACCAGTTCCTACCCAACCGCCGCAAGCACCACCAGTCCGATATCTTTCGAATGCGGCTGATGGGCGAGCCTGCCGTGTGTCTGAGTGGGGTCGAGGGCGCGGCCTTGTTCTACGATGAGACCCGTTTCCAGCGCACGGGGGCTATTCCGCGCCGCATCCAAACCACCCTGATGGGCGAGCACGGCGTTCAGACCCTCGACGATGCGGCCCACAAGCACCGCAAAGCGTTGTTTATGTCAGTGATGACGCCCGGCAGCCTGCATAGCTTTGCTGCCCAAGTGGCCGAAACCTGGCGCGCCTACCTGCGGCGCTGGGAGCAGCGCGCCAGCATTGTGCTCTACCCCGAGGCCGAGGAAGTGCTGTGCCGAGCCGCGTGCGGCTGGGCGGGCCTGCCCTTCGAAGAGAAAGATATCGCGCCTCTGGCCCGCGACCTAAGCGCTATGATTGATGCCTTTGGCGGTGTGGGGCCGCGCCACGCCAAAGGCAAGCTCGCCCGCCGCCACGCCGAGAAATGGGTGGGAACTAGCATCGATAAGGTGCGGGCCGGCCAGCAGTTCGCCCGCGAAGAATCACCGCTCTTCGCCGTGGCCTGGTTTCGGGACCTAGACGGCGAGTTGCTGCCTACCAAGCAAGCGGCGGTAGAATTGCTTAACCTCGTCCGGCCCATTATTGCGATTGCGCGCTTCGTCGTGTTTGCGGCCGCAGCACTACACGAAAACCCGGAGTGGCGCCCACGCTTGCAACACGGCGACCCGCAGACCCTAGAGTGGTTTACCCAGGAAGTGAGGCGGCTCTATCCGTTTACCCCACTGCTCGGAGCGCGCGTACGTTATTCGTTTGAGTGGAAGGGCTGTAAGTTTAAAAAAGGCCAGTTGACGCTGCTCGATGTGCACGGCATCGACCACGACGAGCGGCAGTGGGAGCACCCCGACGAGTTCCGGCCCGAGCGCTTTCGCACTTGGGATGGTAGCCCGTTCAACTTTATCCCGCAGGGTGGCGGCGATTACTTTCATAATCACCGTTGTGCAGGCGAATGGCTGACCATTGAGGCCCTAAAAACCTGCGTGCAACTGCTGGCTAGTGCCATGACCTATGAGGTACCCGAGCAAGACCTGCACATCGACCTTACCCGCATGCCAACCTTACCCGATAGCGGCTTTGTGATGCACCGGGTGCGCGCCATCAGCGCTGCCCAGCCCCCGGTGGCCGCCACACAAGCCCCGGCCCGCTGCCCCTTTCCGCACTAATTCACCAGCGATGGGCCCTGTGCCTCGCACTGCAAACAAACCCCGGCCATCGGCCAGGGTCTGTTCGCGCTTTCTCTAAAACCAAACCAGAGAAAAAGGCGGTAAACGGCAGCCTAGGGGCCGCTCAGTGACTAAAGTTGGGAAGGCGCGCTGCACTTGCTGCAACTCATTGCAACGCTGCGCGGGCTGGGATAGCGCTGGGTACAAATTGCACCTAAGAGATGAGGGATATAGCGTAATGGTTGCATCAATGATGCAAATATAATGGCATGGATTAAGTTTGTACGCTATTTAATGAAACATTGTTGCATTTAAAGAAATTAGCAGTAGTTTTGTGCTTCTACTGCTTGTCTTTTTCTATGTCAACTGCCTTTTCAACTCAGGCCAAACTGCCCGTTACTGTGCTCAGTGGCTTTTTGGGCGCAGGCAAGACCACGCTGCTCAACCACGTGCTGCACAACCGTGAAGGCTTGAAAGTGGCCGTCATTGTCAATGACATGAGTGAGGTCAACATTGATGCCCAACAGGTGGCCCGCGAAGGTGGCCTCTCGCGCACCGAGGAGCGGCTAGTGGAGATGAGCAACGGCTGCATCTGCTGCACCCTGCGCGAAGACCTGATGCTCGAAGTAACCAAGCTGGCTCGCGAAAAGCGCTTCGACTACTTGCTCATCGAAAGCACGGGCATCTCAGAGCCGCTGCCCGTGGCCCAGACGTTTAGCTTTGTAAGCGAAGACGGCGCCATCGACCTGAGCCGCCACGCCCGCCTCGACACGCTCGTGACGGTGGTAGATGCCTTCAACTTTGGCCGCGACTTTGGCAGCCTCGACCGCCTGCCCGACCGCCACCTCCTCGACGCCGACCCCGACGACCAGCGCACCATTGTGAACCTGCTAACCGAGCAGGTCGAGTTTGCTAACGTCATCGTGCTGAATAAGGCCGACCTGGTGCCCGCCGCCACCCTAGGTGAGCTGCAAGCCATCTTACGCAAGCTGAACCCTAAGGCGCGCGTGCTAGAAGCCAGCTTTGGGCAAGTGCCGCTACGCGATATATTGAATACCAAGCTCTTCAATCAGGAGGATGCCGAGCAAAGCGCGGGCTGGCAAGAAGAGCTGAAGAAAAGCCACCACACGCCCGAAACCGAGGAGTATGGCATCGGGAGCTTCGTGTTTCGCGATAGCCGGCCATTTCATCCGGGCCGCTTCTGGCAATACGTGAGTGAGGAATGGCCCGGCGAGGTCATTCGCAGCAAGGGCCTGTTTTGGCTAGCCTCGCGCTCCGCCGACGCACTGAACTGGGGCCAGGCCGGCGGCTCGCTTCGCGCCGAAGGCGCCGGCTCGTGGTGGGCCGCCATCGAGCGGCCCGAGCTACACCCCGCTTTCCGCGAAAACCGCGAGCTGATACTTAGCCGCTGGGACCAGCGCTTTCAGGACCGCGTGAATGAGCTGGTATTCATCGGCCAAGACATGGACGAGGCTCGCATCCGGCAAGAGCTGGAGGCTTGCCTTTGCACCGAAAGAGAAATTGGCCAGTGGCAGCGCGGCAGCCAGTTTGCCGACCCTTGGCCTGCCTTTTAGAGCGCCGAACACCCTAGGGGCGGCTACGGAGGGCGCGGCGCTGGCGGCAGCGGTATGCACTTAGGCAGCAAGTATAGTTTTGACCTACAATTATTTACCATATGAATAATTCTGCAATGCTCGACGTCATCGTTGTTGGCGGCAGCTATGCGGGCTTGTCGGCGGCTTTGGCGCTGGGGCGGGCCATTCGGCAAGTAGTGGTGCTGGATAGTGATGAGCCCTGCAACCGCCAGACACCGCACTCGCACAACTTCCTAACCCAGGATGGCAGCACGCCGGCGGCCATTGCGGCGGTGTCCCGCGAGCAGGTGCTGGCGTACCCCACTGTGCGGCTGCACCCAGAAGCGGCCGTGTCGGCTACGGGCGAGGACAATCACTTCACCGTGACAACGGCGAGTGGCGCGGTGCTGCACGCTCGGAAGCTATTGTTTGCCACGGGCATTCGCGACTTGATGCCGGCGCTGCCGGGCTTTGCCGAGTGCTGGGGTATCTCGGCTATCCATTGCCCTTACTGCCACGGCTATGAATACCGGGGGCAGCCCACCGGCATCTTAGCCAATGGCGAGGCAATAGCCGAAATGGGCCTGCTCATCCGCAATTGGACCGATAAGCTAACCATTTTTACGAACGGCCCTGCCACGCTCCAGCCCGACCAGCGTCAGCAACTGGCCGACCGCGGCGTGGTGGTAGAAGAAACTCCTGTGCAGCAGCTATTGCACCAAGCCGGCTACCTCACGCACCTCGCCCTAGCCGATGGCCGCACCGTAGCCCTGTCGGCTCTCTATGCCCGGCTGCCGTTTGAGCAGCATTGCACCCTGCCCCATGACCTAGGCTGTACGCACTCTGCCGCGGGTCACATTGCGGTGGATAACTTTCAGAAAACGAACATCTCAGGGGTTTATGCAGCGGGCGATGCTACTAGCCCCATGCGAGCAGTGGGAGCAGCCGTAGCAGCCGGCATGATGGCCGGAGCCATGCTCAACCGAGAATTGATATTCGGTACATAAGAGGCGTGTCCTGGTAAGCATAGGAACGGAGTTGCATTTGCCGCCTCTTGCTATTGATTATATCGGCTGGAGCGACGGAGAAGGCGAGGTTAACCTTCTGTTGAAACTACACGTCTTGTGCTTTAATTGCATCATTGTTTCATTTAAATCTTCTCCTTAACTCATGAAGAAAATTGCTTGGCTAGGTGTCGTTGCCCTAGCTGGTACGCTTGCTAGCTGCGGTGGCGACAAGAGTGCCGACTCGGCCAGCGCCACTACTGAGGCGCCTGCTGCCACGCCCGCTACCGATACGACTAGTACGCTCGCTACTCCTGCCCACGCCCAACTCGTGGCCGACCACCAGAAAATGGAAACCGACCACCGCACCATGGCGGCGGCCGACTCGGTAATGGAGGCCGACCACCAGCAGCAAGTGGCCGCCGCTAAAGCCGCGGGCAAGGCCACTACGCTGGCCTTTGCTACGCTCGAAAAGCGGCACAATGACATCATCACCCGCCATAAGGCGATAGTAGCCGAGCACGACGCAGTGCTGAAGCGCCACGCCGAACTAGAGCGCAAGCACGCCGCCGGGGGCATGACCGATGCCGAGATGCTGGCCGACCACAACCAGATGAAAGAAGAGGACCAGAAAATGCAGGACGAACACCAGAAGCTGGTGGCCGACCATAAAAAGATTGAGGAAGACCACGCTACTCTGCTTAAAAAGTAACCTGGCGAAATAGAAACGAACTGCCTCCAATTAAAAAACAGAAAGCGCCTCCCATCTAGGAGGCGCTTTCTGTTTTTAGGGTACCTAGGGTAGCTAGGCCTGTTGTAAGCCACCCTAGGCGGGTGGCCGGTAGTGCGCATTAAGCCAGCAACTGGGGCTTCTCCTTATACACTTTCCAGAGAAACTCGCCGAACAGCGTGTTAGCCCAAGCAAACCACGAGCGGCTGAACTTCTTGGGGTCGTCTTTGTGGAACGACTCGTGCATGTAGCCGGTGCCCGCGTGGGTGGCCTTGAGGCTCTGGATGCAGGCCCGGATTTCGGCGTCGTCGGTGCTAGTGAGGCCGCGGGTAGTAATGGCAATGGGCCAAATCATGTCCTGGCCCACGTGCGGACCACCGATGCCCTCGGCTGCCGTGCCCTTGAAGAAGAAGGGGTTAGCCTCCGAAAGCAGAAACTTGCGCGTGTTCTGGTAGATGGGGTCGGTGGTAGGCATGGCGCCTAGGTAGGGCAGGGCCACCAGGCTGGGCACGTTGGCATCGTCCATGAGTACCTGGCTGCCAAAGCCATCGACCTCGTAGGCGTAGATTTTACCGTGCTGGGGGTGGTTCACGACGGCGTGCTCGCGCAGGGCCTTTTCTACTTCGTCGGCCAGGGCGGTGCAGTCTTTAGCGGTGGCCGCCTCGGCGGGGGCCAAGGCGGTCAGCATCTCGGCGGCCTGGCGCAGGCTGGTAACAGCGAAGAAATTACTGGGCACCAAGAAGGAATAGAGCGTGGCATCGTCGCTGGGGCGGAAGGCCGAGCAGATGAGGCCCACCGGCCGCACTGGGTAGCCGTAGCCCTTCATGGGCTGGGTATCAGTAGCGTTAGTGGTTTCGCGCTGGAAGTGGTAGGGACCTAGGCCGTTTTTGCGCTGCTGAGCCCGGAAGGTTTGCAGCGTGGTCTTAACGGCCTGCTGCCACTGCGCATCGAAGGGCTGCTTGTCGCCGGTTTTCTTCCAGTAGTGGTAGGCCAGGCGAATGGGATAGCATAGCGAGTCGATTTCCCACTTGCGCTCGTGCACGCCGGGCTGCATGGCGGTTTTGTCGGTTTTCCACTCGCCCACCTTGGTGTCGTCGCCATAAAAGGCGTTGGCGTAGGGGTCCTTGATGATGCAGCGCGATTGACGGTTGATGACGCCCGCTATCAGGTTGCGCAGCTCGGCGTCTTTGTCAATGAGCTGCAAATAGGGCCACACCTGGGCCGACGAGTCGCGCAGCCACATGGCGTCGATGTCGCCCGTAATGACGTAGGTATCGGGCCGGCCCTCGCGGGTAGTGTAGGTGACGGTGGTATCTAGGGTGCTCGGAAAGCAGTTGTCGAAGAGCCAGCCCAGCTCGGGGTCTTTCACCTTTTTCTTAAACTCGGTGATGGCGGCCTCTACGCTCTTGCTGCGAAACCGGCGCTTGGCCGCTACCGGCCGCACCACCGGAAAAGCGGGCGCCGCGGCGGCAAAAATAGTGGAAGGCAGGGCGAGACCGCCCGTGAGCAAAGAGGCTTGTTGAACGAACGTGCGACGATTCATAAAAGGGGTGGGTAGCAGAAATCTGGGTAAAAATAGAACGTCCGCCATGCTCATCTAGCGTTCACCTATCGAAGTATCTCGCTAGATGCTTCGGCAAGTGGATTGCCAACTGAGCACGACGGACGTTGAAAAAACTACTTTTTAGCTTTAGAGAACGAGTAGGGCGCAGCCTCTGCCGAGGTGCCGCGCGTCTTATTAGGCGTAGCGCTCATCTCAAAGTTGAGCGTGGCTCCCTGCTTCAGCGTCTCGAATTCTAGGTAGTTCTTATCGTAAGCTTGGCCATTCAGCGTCAGCTGGTTCACGTAGCGGTTGGTGGCCGAGTTCTGGGGTGCATTCAGTACCACGTCCTTGCCGCCGGGTAGGTGCAGGGTGGCCTTCGGGAAGAGCGGCGCGCCGAGCACGTACTGGTTCACGGCCGGGCACACGGGGTAGAAGCCCAGGGCTGAGAACACGTACCAAGCCGAGGTCTGGCCGTTGTCTTCGTCACCGCAGTAGCCATCCGAGGTGGGTAGGTAGAGGCGGTTCATTACCTCGCGCAGCCAGTACTGCGCCTTCCAGGGCTGGCCAGCGTAGTTGTAGAGGTAAATCATGTGTTGGATGGGCTGGTTGCCGTGCGCATAATTGCCCATGCCGGCAATCTGCATCTCCCTGATTTCGTGGATAGTACCGCCGTAGTACGAGTCGTCGAACACGGGCGGCAGCGCAAACACGGTATCGAGCGTGGCTACAAATTTCTTCTTGCCACCCATGAGGTCCATCAGGCCCTGAATGTCGTGGAATACCGACCAGGTGTAGTGCAGGCTGTTGCCCTCCGTGAAGGCATCGCCCCACTTGAAAGGGCTGAACGGCTTCTGGAAAGTGCCATCCTGGTTTTTGCCGCGCATCAGGCCCGACTCTTTATCGAACAGCTTGCGGTAGTTCTGGCTGCGCTGGGCGTAGAGGTTGATTTCCTTTTTGGGGCGACCTAGGGACTTCGCTAGCTGGTAGATGGCAAAGTCGTCGTAGGCGTATTCGAGCGTGCGAGCGGCGTTTTCGTTGATTTTAACGTCGTAGGGCACGTAGCCGAGCTTGTTGTAGTACTGCACGCCGTAGCGGCCCACGGCCGGCATCGGGCCGGCGTTGTTGGCGCCGTGCTGCAAAGCGTCCCAAAGCACATTCATGTCCTGGCCGCGAATGCCTTTCAGGTAAGCATCGGCTACCACCGAAGCCGAGTTGTTGCCCACCATCACGCTGCGCAGGCCGGGGCTGCCCCACTCGGGCAGCCAGCCGCTTTCCTTAAAGTCGTTGGCTAGGCCCTGCTGAATCTCGGTGTTAATCTCGGGGTACATGAGGTTCAGGAAGGGGAACAGCGCCCGGAACGTGTCCCAAAAACCGGTGTCGGTGTACATATAGCCCGGCAGCACTTGGCCGTTGAACGGGCTGTAGTGCATCACTTTGCCGCTGGCATCCAGCTCATACAGCTTGCGCGGAAATAGCAGCGAGCGGTAGAGGCACGAATAGAAAGTGCGGCGCTGGTCGTCGGTGCCACCCTCAATGTCGATGCGACCTAGGGCCTTGTTCCAAGCGGTGCGGCCTTCCTGGCGAATAGCTTCGAGGTCCTTGTTGCCAATCTCGCCTAGGTTCAAAATAGCCTGCTCGGGGCTGATAAACGACGAGGCCACGCGAGCATTTACGCGCTCGCCCTTGCGGGTTTTGAAGCCCACGACGGCGCCGGCGTGGTTGGCCGTCACGTCGAGGGTGCCGGCCGCGGCGGCCGCTTTGTCTTGGTACAGGGTCGTGCTAGTGAAGTCGTGGTCGAATTCCAGCACGAAGTAGTTCTTGAAGTCCTTCGGTACGCCGCCGCTGTTGCGGGTGGTGTAGCCCACAATGCGGCGCTGCTGCGGCAGCACCTGCACGTGCGAGCCCTTGTCGAGGGCATCAATCACGACATAGGCGCTGTCCGTTTTGGGAAAGGTGAAGCGGAAGCTCGCGGCCCGCTCGGTGGGCGCGATTTCGGTGGTCACGTCGTGGTCGGCCAAGTACACGCGGTAGTAGTTGGGCTCGGCCACCTCGGCCTTGTGCGAGTACCAACTGGCGCGGGCATCTTGGTCAAACACCTTCTTGCCCGTGATGGGCATGATGGCAAACTGGCCGTAGTCGTTCATCCACGGCGAGGGCTGGTGAGTCTGCTTGAAGCCCCGGAGTTTGTCGGCTGCGTACTGGTAGGCCCAGCCATCGCCCATCTTGCCGGTCTGGGGCATCCAGAAGTTCATGCCCCAGGGCAGGCAGATGGCCGGGTAGGTGTTGCCATTCGAGAGGCTAGGCTTCGAGTCGGTGCCGATGAGCGGGTTGACCCACTGCGCGAAGTCGGTAGCGGCCGACGCCGTGGGGCCTTGGGCCAAGGCCGGGCCCGCCGCCAGCAGCAAAGTGGCCAGGGCAGAGAAACGTTTGGTCATTCGGTAAAGGAGAGAAACGCCGCAGACAAACGGCGCCAAAAAGTGAGGGATAAATGCAAGTAGGACCGTCCTAGGTCATATAGAAACCTACCGTCATGCTGAGTGCAGCACGGTCGAAGCATCTCTGTCGCACCATCAAGCAGTTTGGAAGATGCGCTAGAAATGATTCGGCAAGCGGACGCCAGATGAGCATGACAGACGCTTTGTTTCCTAAATACACGCTTAGCGGTAGGTTAGCTGCACGGCCGGCGCAGCAGCATATGTAGCCCACAGCTCGTCGAGGGTTTTGCCGGTTTGCTGCTTCCAGATGTCGGGGGTGTAGGTGCGGGTGCGAGCGGCGTTGTCGAGCTGGTTTACCAGCTTGGGGTAGCCGTGCTGGTCGAGCCAGACCAAGAAGCGCGCCATGGTGCGGTAGCTGTTGGTGTAGCTCTGGCCCTCCTTATACTCGGGTAGCTTCCAGTTGCCGGCCTCATTGTTTACGCCATACACGTAGCGGGCATAGTCGGCAATGCCCTCGGTGAGCCAGCCCGGCCCGCTACCGTTGGGGTAGGCTTGTACAATATGCATGACCTCATGCGTCACCACGTCAATATCCTCGGGGTGGTCGCGCAGCCACTTGGGGTTGTAGTCGACCACGCCATTTCCAGTAGCTGCCACGCCCGTGTAGGCGGGGTTCACAAAGAACGTGACCTTGCGAAGCGTCTTGGGGTTGAACCGCTTGGCTTCCTGCGGGTACACCTTATAGAAGGCATCTACCATGCGCTTCTTCGTGACGGCCGACAAGGCAGGGTCCTGGTTAATGAAAACCAGCGTGTAGCCCTTTTGGGTGAGCGAGTCGCGGCCCACGGGCACGGTGGCCCCAGTGCTTTGGGCGGCGGCCGGGGCCGCCAGCAGCCCTAGGGTAGCTGCCAACAAGAGGAAAGATTGAGACACGGAAAAGGGGTAGAAGAAGTGAAAAAAAGCCCCGTAGCCAGCCCCTAGTTGGGGCGTGGGGCTACGGGGCTTCTCAAGAGTTGCTTACCAGCCGGGGTTCTGAGTCAGCTGTTTGTTGTTGTTGATTTCGGCCGAAGGAATGCCCCACAGCAGGTATTTCTCCTGGAAGGCCGGTCCTACTTCACCTTTAAAGCCGACCACATTCACGAAGCGGTTGTTGGCCACGTCGTAGGTTTGGCGAGTGCGCTGAATGTCGAAGTAGGCTTTGTTTTCGTAGGCCAGCTCGTGGTAGCGCTCTTTCCAAACCGCGGTGCGGAAGGCATCTTGGCTGAGGCCGCTGAGGGCGGGTAGCTTGGCTCGGCTACGGATGGCGTTGATTTGGGTATAGGCCTTGGTGTTGGGGCCGCTGACCTCGTTGATGGCCTCAGCATAAATCAGCATCACCTCGGGCATACGCAGCAGGGTCCAGTTTTCGTCGCCTACACCATTGCCAAGCGCGCTCTCTACGTGGAAGTACTTGTAGAGCGCCTGGGTGCCGAAGTTAACCGTCTTGCTAGGGTCTCGAATAGACGGGTACTTCGAGAAGTAGAACTGCTGCTCCTGAGCGCGCAGGTCACCCGCTTCGTGAGTAGCATAGAAGCCGGGCGTGGGAATAACGGCCCCAAACTCGTCGTTGTACTTCGAGATGCCCACGAAGTATGGAATAACGAGGGCGCTAATGGCATTGGTAGCAATACCAAAAGCATACTGCGCCTGCAAGATGAGCTCGCCCTGGTTTTTATCAGCCGTGTTGTGCAGCGAAGCGTAGTTGCTGAACAGCGGGTACTGGTTGGCGTCAATCAGCTCGGCAGCTTTGTCGGCGGCCTTCTGGTAGTTGGCCTTAATCTGCAAGGGGTAGCCGGCCGAGGTGAGGTACACGCTCGACAGCAGCGCTTTTACGGCGCCCTGCGAGATGCGCCCGCTGCGGTCTACAGCCGCGAGGCCCGACTGCTCGGCGGCTTGCAAGTCGGCGATGATGAGGTTATACACATCGGCCTGCGGCGCGCGGGTAGGGTAGAGGTCCGGGCTGCTGCCGTCGATGGGCGTCGTAATCAGCGGCACATCGCCGTAGAGACGCACCAGGTGGTAGTACAGGAAAGCCCGGATAAAGTAAGCTTGGCCCAGCAACGCCTTCTTCTGCGTTTCATCCATCGAAACGGCCGGAATGCGGGCTATCGCCAGGTTGGCCGCCCCAATGCCGTTGTAGGCATTGTTCCACATACTGGAGAAGTATGGGTTGGCTGGGTCAATGCTTTGGTTGATAATCTGGTTGTTGTTGAAGCTCTGCCCTAGGGTAGTAGCATGCAGGGCCATCAACTCGACGCCTACCCAGATGGACTCGCCGTAGCCGTTGTCGGTGTTCATGATACGCAGGCGGTTGTAGAGGCCATCCACGGCCGACTGGGCCTGCGTAGCGTTGCTGAAGTAGTTATCCTGGGTGAGTGAGGAGCGGTTGTCTTCCTTCAGGAAGTCGCTGCAGCCGGTAGCGGCCAGCAGCAAGCCGGTGCACAAGGCCGTAGCCTGCGCGCGGGAGCGAATACGTGATAACATAATAAAGCTGGGTGGGAGTAATTAAAGCGTAACGTTGAGACCAGCCGTGAATACCCGTGCCTTGGGATAGTCGAAGAACTGAATGCCCTGCGCGAAAGCATTGCTGTAAGTCGAAGTTTCGGGGTCGTAGCCCTGGTATTTGGTAGCCAGGAAGAAGTTCTGCGCCGACACGTATACCCGGATGCGGGCCAGCTTGAGGCGCTGCACGAGCTCGTTGGAGAAATTGTAGCCCAGCACCGCGTTGCGGCCGCGGATAAACGAGCCATCCTCAACCTTGTAAGAATCGATGCGCGAGTCGTAGTACACGTAGGAAGGCCGCACTTGGGCAATCATCGTGTTCTGGTTGTCGGGCGTCCAGGCGTCGGTATAGGCACGCGAGTAGCTGTTGGCCTGGTCGGTGCGGTCGAGGGCCGAGTGGTGCGTCAGGTTCATTACGTCGTTTCCGTAGGTGAACTGAATGTCAACCAGCAAGTCGAAGCCCTTGTAGCGGAAGTTGTTGCTGAACGTGCCGAAGCCCGTCGGAATAGCCTTGCCGATAATAACGCGGTCGAGGTCGTTGATTTGCCCGTCGTTGTTCTGGTCCACAAACTTGAGGTCGCCGGGCAGGCGATTGTAGCGGCGGGCCTCGTCGGCCTCGGCCGTGCCCCAAGTGCCGGCACGCACCACCCCAAACAGCGAACCTACCGGCTGGCCAATGCGCAGCACGTTGGTTTCGTTCAAGAAGTTAGGACCGGGATAGATGTCGTCGCCTGCCGGCCCGAGCGCCAGCACCCGGTTCTTGAGGAACGAGATGTTGAAGTTGGTTGACCAGGTGAAATCCTTACCCTGGATGTTTACCGTGTTCAAGGCTAGTTCTAAGCCTTGGTTGCGCACGCTGCCTACGTTGCTAAAGATGCTACTGTAGCCGCTGGTGCGGGGCACCGGGCGAGCCAGCAGCAGGTCGCTGGTAGTACGCGAATAAATGTCAGCCTCGAAGCTAACGCGGTTCTGCCACAGGCCGAGGTTGAAACCTAGGTCATACTGGCTAGCGCGCTCCCAGCGCAAGTCGGGGTTACCTAGGGTGCTAATCGTGGTGCCGCCTACGCGCACTCCGTTGTAGATGTAGCTGTTAGTACCTAGGCGGGCCTGCGACTGATAGTTAGCAAAGTTGCTGTTACCGGTTTGGCCGTAGCCAAAGCGCAGCTTCATGTCGCTAATCGTCTTGTTGCCCACCAGGAAGGGCTCTTGTGAGATGCGCCAAGCCACGGCGCCCGAGGGGAAGAAGCCGTATTGGTTGGACGTACCAAAGCGCGACGAACCGTCGGAGCGTGCCGTAGCCGTCAGGATGTAGCGGTCCTTGTACGTGTAGTTGGCCCGGCCAAATACTGATAAGAACTGGTTGGCGTCGAAGCTAGACGTGGGCACCTGAGGTGTAGCGCCGGCGCCTAGGTTGTAGTACGAGTAGGAGTTGTCGCTGAGGCCGCGGGTTTCAGTATAGTCCTGCAGTGCCTGGAAACGCTGCACGTCGACACCGGCTACTACGTTTAGCGCATGGTCCTGGCCGAAGACTTTGTTGTAGGTCAGGTAGTTCTGCCACTGCACGCTCTTGCCGTCGTAGGCCGTGAAGCCAGCTAGGTTTTGCGTGCCGGCGCGCAGCTGAATGAGGTTGCTCGACGCCGTGGGGTTGAGCTGCGAACTGAAGTTGGCGCCGAACACCGAGCGGAAGCTCAGACTGGGCGAGAACGTGATGTTGGCGTAGAGGTTGCCCGCAAATACCTGGTTGCGCGTCAGGTTGATGTCTTCCCGCACGATGGCCACCGGGTTGTCGCCACCCTCCATATCGGGGTAGTCCTGCCGCTTGCCATACACGCCGTTAGGATACTGAATTGGGACGATAGGAATCATCTCAATCATCATACGCGGAATGTTGTTGCCGCCCACGAAGTTATTGCCAATTTTATCCTCGATGTTGCTGTAATTCAGCGTGGCGCCCACTTTCAACCAGTCTTTCACTTGGTTGTCGACCGTGAGGCGACCCGAGTAGCGCTTCTGGTACGTTTCGCGAATGATGCCCTGCGCGTTGGTGTAGTTCAGAAACAGCCCGAAGGTGGTCTGGTCATTGCCGCCCGAAAACGCTAGGTTGTGGCTTTGGGCCACACCAGTGCGCGTCACCTCGTCCTGCCAGTCTATGTCATAGAGTGGGTTCAGGTTCGAGTCAAACAGGCGCTTGGGGTCGTTGGGGTTGGCTAGGGCCTGGCGCTTGAGGCGCGGGTCACGAGCGGCGTATTTGCCCGCGGCCCAGCCGGCAGGGTCAAATTTCTGCACGTTCTGATACCCTAGGTCTTCCATCGCCAGGAAGTCGCGAGCATTGAGCACGTCAAGCTTGCGAGCAATCTTGCTGACACTTACGTAGTTATCGTAAGATACTTGGCTGCCCTTGCGCCCGCGCTTGGTGGTGATGATGATAACACCGCTGCTGCCGCGCGCGCCGTAGATAGCCGTGGCCGAAGCATCTTTTAGTACCTCCAGGCTCTCAATGTCGTTGGGGTTGAGGGTGGTAATGCCCTGCTCCCAGAACACGCCGTCTACCACGTACAGCGGGGTATTGCCGGCATTGATGGACGAGTAGCCCCGCACCCGGATAACGGGCGCGCTGCCCGGCTGCCCCGAGTTCAGCGATACGTCTACGCCGGGCACCTTGCCTTGCAGGCCCTGCGCTACGTTCACCACCGGGCGCTCTACCAACTCAGCGGCTTTCACCGAGCCAATGGCCCCCGTCACGTCCGAGCGTCGCTGGGTGCCGTAGCCTACTACTACTACCTCATCCAGTGCTTTGTTATCGGACACTAGCTTGATGCTGAGCGTAGTGCGGCCTTCTAGGTTCACTTCCTGCGCTACGAAGCCGATAGACGAAATCACCAGCGTAGCGTTGGCATCGGGTACCGACAAGGTGAACTTGCCGTCGGCATCGGCCGTCACGCCCACGCCCGCTACACCCTTCAGCACGATAGTAGCGCCGGGCAGCGGGCTGCCCTTGTCATCAGTCACGGTGCCCTGCACCGTCACGGCAACGGGTTTGTAGAGGGCTCCGGCCGGAAGCCCAGCTGCAGTAGCCTGCGAGAGAGGCAGCGTAGCTACTGGTGCCAGTAGCAGCAGCGGCAGCTTGCGCAAGCTTTTGATTGATAAAGAAATGACCATAGAAAAAAGTGGTGGGTGGGGAACGAAGAGCAGCCAGAGTGGCTACTCACAACAAAAAAACTAAACCAGTAAAATGATTTGGCAGCAAGGTCTTTAGCGTGAGCGGTGGTGGAGCTAAAGCGCTGATAAATCAGGCGTAGGTAAGCTGGAAAGAGCGGCTGGCACGTGTTCAAATGCCGCAGGCATAAAGGGCGAGACCTAGGAAGGAAAAGTAACCAATGCTGAGGCGTAAGAACTTAACGTCGGTGGAAGCAGAGATACGGGCTGGCGAGCGGCAGCAGGAAAGCCATTGCGGTCGCTACTGATAGCTTATCGGAGAGCAGCAAGCATTGCACTAAAGGCTTGCGAGTAATGAACGTTGTATGATTACTGGCCGAAATATGAAGGTTTTTTCTGGACTAGCCAAATTTTAGCTTAAACATTTTAGCATATTTGTTGGCGCAAGCCGCTCTTTTTGCCATTCTGGTAGCTGCTCTTGGGCCAATAGTGCCTTCTAAACTTTAAAGCAGCACCGTAGACTGTAGGTCACGTTGTATATTCCATATCAATCTTTTTTTCTTTTTATTTCATGGTTTTTCCTCGTCTCTTTCCTAGGGTGCTGCTGGCGGCCCGCTGGGGCCGCTGGCTAGCTAGTGGCCTGCTGCTTGCCGGCTCGGCAGCACACGCGCAGCAGCCTAAGCTCACTTCCTACGTCGACCCATTTATCGGTACCGGTGGCCACGGCCACGTTTTCATCGGGGCCAACGTGCCGTTTGGGGCAGTGCAGCTGGGGCCGCAAAACATCTTTAAGGGCTGGGACTGGTGCTCAGGCTACCACTATTCTGACAGCTTAATCACGGGCTTTTCGCACACCCACCTTAGCGGTACGGGGGGCTCGGACCTCGGCGATGTGCTGATTATGCCTTACACCGGCGCCCTCAAGACTGACAAGGGGCAGCAAAAGGTACCGCACCAAGGCTACCTCTCGCGCTTTTCGCACCAGCGCGAAAAGGCCCAGCCCGGCTACTACGCCGTGACGCTCGACGACTACGGCATCCGGGCCGAGCTCACGAGTACCGAGCGCGTGGGCATGCACCGCTACACCTTCCCCAAGAACAGCCAGCCAGCCCGCGTCATCATCGACCTCAAGGAAGGCATCGACGACAAGGCTACTGATACTTACCTGGAGCAGGTTGATGCCCAGACGTTTATTGGGCACCGCTTTTCGAAGGGCTGGGCTAAAAACCAGCAGCTGTTTTTTGCCATTAAGGTGTCGGCGCCTGTGCCAGCGTTTGCGCTCTACAACGACGCGCAGGCCCTAGGTGGCAAATCGGGCAAGGGCACGGCCGTGAAGGGCGTATTCACATTTGCTAAATCGCCGGGCACCTTGCATCTAAAAGTGGGCATTTCGCCGGTGAGCGCGCAGAATGCGCTGGCTAACATTCAGGCCGAAATGCCGGGCTGGGACTTCGCCAAGGTGCAGCAGGCCGCGGAAGCCAAGTGGAACCAGGAACTGGGCAAGGTCACCATCGAAAGCAAAGACCCTGTGGTGCGGCGTACGTTCTACACCTCGCTCTACCACGCTTGGTTTGCGCCCGCGCTGTTCAACGATGTGAACCGCGACTATCGTGGTACCGATGGCAAGGTGTACCCCAAGGCGCCCTTTGCCAACTACACCATCTTCTCGCTCTGGGATACGTACCGCACTGAGCAGTCGCTCTTTACCCTGGCTCAGCCCGAGCGCGTAGGCGACATGATGCAGACCATGCTGGCCATCAATGACCAGCAGCAAAAGCTGCCCATCTGGCACCTCATGGGCAACGAAACGGGCACTATGGTAGGCTACAGTGCCGTGCCGGCCCTGGCCGAGGCCTACCTCAAGGGCACCCCCGGCCTCGACGGCAAGCGCGTGCTGGACGCCCTTAAGCAGAGCAGCACCCGCGACGACGAGGGCGTGAACTTCGTCAAGACCCTAGGGTTCATTCCGGCCGATAAAGAGAACGAATCGGTGGCCAAGGCTATGGAATACGCCATCGACGATTGGAGCATTGCGCAGGTAGCCAAGAAGGTAGGCGACAAAGAAGCCTACGACACCTACAGCAAGCGCGCCAAGTACTACCAGAAGTATTTTGACCCCCGCACGCGCTTTATGCGCGGCGTTACAGCCGACGGTAAGTTTCAATTGCCGTTCAACGCCTTCCAGTCCATTCACCGCCAAAACCCCTACACCGAGGGCAATGCCTGGCAGTATACTTGGCTGGTGCCGCACGATGTGCCGGGCCTCATCAAATTGTTTGGTAGCGACGCAGCTTTTACCCAAAAGCTTGACAGCTTGTTTATTGTGCAGGGCAACCTAGGTGAGAGCGCTTCGCCCGATATCTCGGGGCTTATCGGCATGTATGCCCACGGCAACGAGCCCAGCCACGCCACCACCTACCTCTATGCCTACGCCGGCCAGCAGTGGAAAACCGCCGAAAAGGTGCGCCAGGTGCTGCGTGAGATGTACAAAGACCAGCCCGACGGCATCAGCGGCAACGAAGACTGCGGCCAAATGTCGGCCTGGTACATCATGTCTTCGATGGGTTTCTACCCCGTAAGCCCCAGCAGCGGGGCTTACGTATTAGGTAGCCCACTGGTCGATAAGGCCACCATTCGCCTGCCTCAGGGCAAGTCGTTTACGGTGAATGTGCAAAACAATAGCCCGCAAAATATTTATATTCAGTCGGCTACGCTCAACGGGCAGCCGTATGCGAATACGTATCTGCTGCACCGCGACATTGTGGCGGGCGGCACCTTGCAGCTCACCATGGGCCCGCAGCCCAACCGCGCCTTTGGCACGGCCCCGGCCAACCGGCCTAAGGAAGTGTACTAACAGACGGAAAAAGTAGGGTATAGCCTGGGCTTTAGCGGCCCAGGTTATACCTTTAACCTGGTCCGTAACGTAATTTGCTATTTAGATTATCAGTAGCCTACGCCTAAGCCCCTAACCGAGCTCGAATTGAAAAAGAAACTACTCATTCACGACATCGCCAAGCACCTCGAGGTGTCGATTGCTACCGTATCGCTGGTGCTCAATGGTAAAGCCAAGGAAAAGCGCATCAGCGACTCCGTGGCCGAGCGAGTTATCAAATACGTGGAAGAAGTGGGCTACAAGCCCAACCAGCTGGCCAAAAGCCTGCGCACGGGCAAAACGCACGTCATTGGCTTAGTGATAGAAGATATTGCCAACCCCTTCTTCGCCACAGTGGCGGCCCTGATTGAAAAAAAGGCGCTGGCCCGCGGCTACCGCATGCTGTTTTGCAGCACCAACAACGACTCGGCCAAGACCCGCGACCTGCTCACCATGTTTCAGGAGCGGCACGTCGATGGCTACATCCTGGCCTTGCCCAATGGGGTAGAGGCCGAGGTGCGGGCCCTGGTGCGCAGCGGCAAACCGCTGGTGCTGTTCGACCGCCTGCTGCCCGGCGTGCAAGCCAATGCCGTGGTGGTAGATGGCACTACGGGTATGTACGAGGCCACCCAGCACCTCGTTAGCCAGGGTTTTCGGCGCATTGCCTTGCTCATGCCTCACCTCGACCAAACCCAGATGAGCGCCCGCGCCCAGGGCTACGCCCAAGCGCTGAGCGAAGCTGGCCTGGCTCCCATTGTGCACGAGGTGGAGTTTTCGCAGGATGCCGAGCAGCTGGTGCAGGATGCCCTGGCGTTTTTTCAAGACGCTACCGTCTGCGACGCCGTATTGTTTGCCACCAACTACCTAGGCGTGTGCGGGCTGGAAGCACTACGCCGCCTAGGTCGCCGCATTCCCGAAGAGATTGCCGTTGTCTCCTTCGACGATAACGACCTGTTCCGGCTTTATTCGCCTCCCATCACGGTAGTGGCGCAGCCCATCGAGGCCCTGGCCGAAGAGGTTATCGGTACGCTGCTGGCCTCGCTCGAAAACCCGGCCGAAACCGGCCGCATTGCGCAGCTGCAGCTGGCCCCGCAGCTGGTGGTGCGCGAGTCGTCTATTCGGCCTAAAACCAAGCCCTAGGTTGCTGGTGCCGCGGCTGGCTTAGCCCAGCACCACGGCATCGCCCACGCGCAGCTGGCCGCTGGCGGGGCCAGTTACGTTCTGGCCAAACATGATTTTGTTGCCCTGCTTGCGGTAGGTGGCCAGCGTGCGTAGCGGCTCGGTAGCAAGGTTTTTCTGAGCTGTAGCCTGGTCGATGGTCGTGACGACGCAGCGCCCGCAGCCGCGCACCGACCGGAAGGCGTGGCCGCCAATCTGGAAGTCGGTCCACTGCATCTCGGCGTCGGCCGCGTCGAGGCCGCGCACCACGAGGTTGGGCCGGAAGCGGTTCATAGGAACCGGCTCGGCGAGCCGGGTATTAAGTTCGGCCAAGGACTCCTCGCTGGCGAGCAGGTAGGGGTAGCCATCGGCAAAGCTGACGAGCGTGCCGGCGGGGTTGAGCTCGGGCTTGTCGGGGTCGACCTCGCGGCGCACCATATCCGACATGTACACCAGCTTGCAGGGCTGCCCTAGGGCCTCGCTCAGCCACGCGTCGGCCTCGGGTGTGCCCCGCCAGGCAAATACCATGTCGTCCCAGATGGTCACAAACAGCGTGCGCTCGGGCGTTGCTGCGAAGGGCACGTAAAGGGGCAGCAGTTCGGGCCGCTGGCGATGCCGCAGCAAGAAGCCATTGTAGGCGGGCTCCACGGCCAGCAGCGCCATTTCGGCGTGTTCGCGCTGGGTCAAGAAACGGTTGCGCTCATCCACTATCAGCCAGCGGCGGTCGTGCTGCAGGCCCAGCGACGTGAGGGTGGCCGAAGGCAAGCTAATGCCGCCGAGCGACTTGACGGGGTAAATGAAAAGACCCGAGAGCGTAATGGCAGAAGAAAGGGCAGACATGCCCGCAAAGGTAGGAGCGATTAAGTGAGGAGTTAATAGAAGACGAAGGGCGGAGGCGATGAATAGCACTATTCATCGCCTCCGCCCTTCGTCTTCTATTAACTCCTGGCCTATCCTAGTGCAGTGCGCGCTTCTTTACCATACCGCCCTTGGCGTCGTTTACGCTGTGCATGATGATGAAGGCGCGGGGGTCAATGTGGTTGACCTCAGTGGTAACCTGGCCTACTTCGAGGCGCGTGACGACGGTGAACACGATTTCGATGGAACTGGGCTGCTCGCCGCGCGAGCCGTAGCCGCGGTGGCCGGCATACACCGTAACGCCCCGACCGAGGCGCTCGGTGAGGGTACGCCGAATGGCATCGCTGTGCTCCGAAATAATGGTGACGCCCGTATATTCTTCAATGCCATTGACCACAAACTCAATGGTTTTGGATGCCGACAGGTAAGTGAGAATGGAGTACAGCGCCGTGGGTACATCGAGCACCAGAGCCACTACAATAAAAATCAAAATATTGAGCACCAGCACAAAATCGCCCACGCTAAGGCTGGCTTTGCGGCTGAGGTACACGGCCAGAATCTCGGTGCCATCGAGCACGCCACCGCCCCGCATGGCCAGCCCGATACCGGCCCCTAGGAAGAAGCCCCCGAACACGGCAATCAGCATCTTGTCCTGCGTCACGACCGGGAAATGCACCGTTTCGAGCACCACGGCCAGCGCCAGAATGGCGAGCAGCGCCCGCACGGCGAAGCCCTTGCCCATCTGCCGGAAGCCCAGCCACACAAAAGGCAGGTTGAGCACTACCAGCAGCACCGACAAGGGTGGGTCGCCGGGTAGCAGGCGGGCTGCCAGCAGTGAAATACCAGTTACGCCGCCGTCAAACAAACCATTGGGCAGCATGAATGCCTCTAAGCCTAGGGCCGCCGAGGCCACGCCCATCGCTAGGTACACTACGTTGCGAAATTCTTCGCGCAGCCACGATTGCTGCGGCCCATTGTGAGGCGCGGGCGCATCGGCAATAGAGGGGTGGCCGGAAAGGGAAGTACCTACGGTAGTCGTGGCCTCGGGGGCGGCATTGGCTTGCAGCTGCCGCAAGCGGGCTAAAATCGATAATTGAGCGAGCATAGCCCAGTTTACGCAAAAAAACCCGCTTTCGCCAAGGTTTATTGCTTTTTCGCTGATTCTAACTGCAAGGCCAGCTGCACTGCCGCGTATAGGTCAACGATGCCGCCGGTAGCCGAAAGCGTCGCAAAGTCAGCTTTCTTGCCGCCCTCGCCGGGCACTAGCACCTGCGTGTGGTGCACTTGCGCCGACTGCCGAATAATCCGTTTCAGGTCGGCCGCCGTGAGGTTGGGGAAGTACGACTTAAGCACAGCTGCTACGCCCGCCGTTACGGGGGCGGCCATGCTGGTGCCGCTCTCTGGGCCATACTTGCTGCCTGGCAGTGTGGAGTAGATGCCCACGCCAGGCGCGAACACATCTACTTGTTTCTTAGAATAGTTAGAAAAGCTGGCGGGCAGGTTTTCATCGTCGGTGGGCCCCGAAGCGCCCACGGTCAGCAGGTTGGTGGGTACGCTGCCGTTGAGGTAAAAGGCCGCGGGGTAGTGGGGCACCACGTCGAGGTTATCGTCTTCGTTACCCGCGGCGTGTACCAGTAGTACGCCCTTGGCCTCGGCGTACTTATAGGCAGCTTCTACGGCTGGGCGCTGAGGCGAGAACTCCTTGCCGAAGCTCATATTAATAATCTGCGCGCCATTGTCTACGGCGTAGCGGATGGCGTTGGCCACGTCCTTGTCGCGCTCGTCGCCGTTGGGCACGGCGCGCACGCTCATCACGCGCACCGGCGCACCCGCTATGCCTTGCACACCTAGGTTATTGTCGCGCGCGGCCGCAATGATGCCCGCCACATGGGTGCCATGCAGGGCATCGGGGCCGGTCACGTCGGCGTTGCCGTAGTCGCGCTGGTTTACATCTTCGGGGTTGTCCTTCACGATGTCGGCGCGGGCGTTAAACTTGGTGTTGAGGCTGTAATTCAGCTGGTCGCGCTGGTCTTTTACCTCGTTGTTAATTTCGGCCACCAGCGCGTCGGTGTCGGCAATGCCGCCCTGCTTCATGTCCTGGTACAGCGACGAGAGGGCGGTTTTCAGGCTGGCGTCGGGCACCTGGGCGGCCACCTTGCGGAGGGTTGTCGTGTCGAGCTTTTCTACCTCTAGTTTCTGCTTCAGCGCGTCGAAGAGCGACACCATGGGGCTGGTGCCCTGGTCGGCCTGCTTTAGCTGCTCGGTCAGCTCCTTGCGCTTGTTGTCGTAGGCTTTTTTGGCCCGGAGGTACGTAGCATAGTCGGCCTTGTCGGCCGCTTTTATCTGGGCACTGGTCTTGCCCGCAAAGCGCGGCCCCAGCTTGGCTACCACGCGGGTAACCTCCAACGTCTCTACCGAGATATTGCGCCCGTCTTTGCCACCTAGGAAGTTCCAGCCGTGAATGTCATCGATGTAGCCATTCTTGTCGTCGTCGATGCCGTTGCCCGGTATCTCGCGCGGGTTGCGCCACAGCACAGGCTTGAGGTCTACGTGCGCCGTGTCGATGCCCGAATCAATAACCGCCACAACTACGGCGGTGGGTACGCGGCCCTTCAGCAATTCGGCATAGGTGCGGGTGGCGCCCACGCCGGGGGTTTTATCCTGCTGGGGGTCGCGCAGGTACCACTGGGCGGCGGCGGCTTCGGCCACAGTAGGTCCGGCTGGGGTGGCCGTGGTGGCGGGCGCAGCAGCGTCCGGAATGGTAGCGGGGGTAGTTTGGGCCACCACAATGGTAGCGGGGATGCTCAACGAAACAGCCAGTGCCAGGCGCGGCCAGCAGGAAATGCGATTGGAAATCATTCAGGAGAAATAAAAGCGGCGCAAGAAACGCCCGCGTACGGATAGACGGACGCGGGGCGGCGGGTGTTGCGCCCGGTGGGGATAGTCCGGTAATTTAGCGAGCTAGTGAAAAATTCAATTATGCGCGTATTTATCCTCGGTAGTATGGTTGGGCTATTGCTTATTGGTTGCGAAACTCGTCAGCCCGTGGCTACCAAACCCAAGCAGCTAGTGCCCTCTATGCTGCCTGCTTCATCAGTCGAACAGGTTCCCCGTCAGTTGCCGGCTTCTCCCATGCGCGCGCCGTGGATAGATACCGGTGATACCAGTGCTACTCGCAGGCTTATTTCCCTCGACGGGCAGCGTTGGTTAGTGCGCACTGCTGCCCTCCCCGATAGTGCTCGTCAGCTATCATTTCCGGTGCCAGCCGATAAAGAAAATCATTTAGCTGCCTACACGGAAAAGGGTGCGGATGTGCAGTATACTTTCCAACTGCTTGGCCCACAGGGTCAGCTTCGCTTTATTACACAGCTACACAAAGCCGATTTTGCTAGGGTCGTATATGGTAGCCTGCGCACGGTAGCGCGAGCCGCCCCGCCTGTCTTTTTAGCTTATTGGTCAGCTCGCCGGGCGTTGATATTCGAAACAAACTTCGTACGCGAGGATACTGATGAGGGTCTGAGTATATTGCTGTTGCTAGACCCCGTTACGGGCAAGGTGCTACACCTTAGCCCCGGCAAAGAGTATATGGGTAGTTGCGACTGTTGGCCAACTCTCACGCCCGATGGCCAGACACTGCTAACTGGTAAAGAAATCCTGCACGCCACCGGGCAGGTATTTTCGCTGGCACAGCCCCAGCGCGCCGTAGCCGGTACGCGCATCCTTAGCGACAGTACCTTCTTGGTAGCTTATGAAGGCGATAACCCTGAGCAGGCTAACAACGCGCACTTAGTCAATCGCAATGGACAAGTGAAGCGACGATTTACTTTTCATGGTACTGACAGCGGGATGAGCGGCGGCGGTTACAGCCTGGCAGAAGCCCTACTGCCTACTACTGGTACCCAATACTTATGGGATGGAGCCGCTCAACTTCTGACTCTTGTGCCAGTGCACCAGCCTGCAGCCTTGCGCCAGATACCGGCGGCGCAATTGGTTCCGTTTCGTGCCCCGCAGCGTCCTAGTGAGAGAAAGCTAGCGTTTGATTACAACGATATGCCCAGCAGCGTTTTGTATGTCGACACTCTCACGCAGCAGTTACGCTGTACTATCATCAAGACGGAATGAGTTAAAGCATTGGGTAATTACAGCCTAGGGTGCCGGTTACCCATCTTCTTACACTTCCACCACCTCGCCCGAGCCGAAGTAGTAAATAACCCCGCGCACATCGGCGTAACCCAATTCTCGAAATAGGCGGGCGTACTCACGCAACCGGATTTTGTGGATGTCCTGCGGCGGCGGCAGCTTAAAATCGAGCATGGTCACGGTTTGGGTAGCGCGGCTGGGGCCCTCGCCAAACACGATGCGGTCGGGCTTGTAGGCGCGGTGCGTGTGGCCGCCCACCAGTATTTCGCGCTCCGTTTCCACCGCCAGGCCATCGGCAAAGTAGGGGGCCAAGCGTGGGTCGGCCAGTAGCGCTTTTAAGTTGGTTTCGAGTTCGGGCCGCTCTTTTTGATTAATAACGCCCTCGGCTACCAGCTGGCGCAGTGAGCGCCCTAGGTCCTGGGCCGACAGCAGGCGCCGCAGAGCGTAGTGCAGCTTGCGGTTGAGCTCGCCTAGGTGCTCCTGCTCATCAAAATCAAACACGGTGGTGGCGTGGCGGCGCAACTTCAGCCGCTCACTCCAAGGCGTGGAGGCTAGGTTGTTGAGCGCAAAGTTGGTTTTGGGTTTTTGAGGCTTCGCGCTAGGGGCTTGAGCGGTGCCGGGATTGAGCACGAAGCTGGTGGTTTCGTCTTGCCAGCGGCCTAGGTGGCGCAGGTAGCCAGCCAGCAGGTCGGCCACATCGCGGGCTGGGCCCTGGGTGGCAGCGGGCTCGGGGGTGGCGGCCAGGGGTAGCTCGCCGGTGGTTTTGCGCGGCTCGGCCGGCGCCTTGCTGATTATATAGAGCCTGTGCCGCGGCCGGGTGAAGGACACGTACAGCGTGTTGAGGCCGTCGAGCAGCGTTTTTTCGCGTTCTTCGACATCCTGCTCGGCCAGGGGGGTGTAGGCCAAGCTTTTATTGAGCCGCACCACTGCCACGTCGGGCAAGTCGGGTAGGGGCTTATGGGCCGTTGCGAGGTAGCCCCACAGCATCGTGTCGGTGCGGGGTACCAGCGTCCAGTCAGCAAAGGGCACAATCACAATGCCGTAGGCTAAGCCTTTGGCCTTGTGCACGGTCGTGATGGTGATGGCATCGGTACCTCCCGGCGCATTGATACTGAGCGCGCCCTTGCGCTCGTCCCAATAGGTGAGGAAGCTCCCTAGGTTGTTGCCGTGCTTGAGGCTGAACTCCAGCGTCAAATCAAGAAAGCGAAACAGGTAGTCGCTCTCCGCATTGGCGCCCAGCAGCCCAAAAATGCCGAGCAGCCGCTCGGTTAGCTCATACAGCCCTAGGTTGCCCGTTTTGTGCTCCTCCACATCAAAGCCCAAGCTGCGCAACTCGTCAAAAAACGGCTTGCCGCTTTCCTTATCATTGGCCACCGCGGCAATGTGGCGGGCTCGCCCGGGGGTAGGGGGCTGGCGCCGCACCACCTTATCGACCAGCAGCAGCGCCTCGGCCCGCGCCAGGGTGTCGCTGCTTTGGTGCAGCACCCGCATGATGGCCACCAGCAGGTTCACCACCTCAGCAAATTGCAAGGCCAGCGAATCGGCCGAAATGATGGGAAAGCCGCGCTCTTTCAGGAATTTGGCTACCAGGCGGCTCTGCCAGCGCGTGCGGCACAGCACGGCCACCTCGCGCAGCTGGTGCCCATCGGACAAGGCCTGCTCAATGAGCTGTAAGGCCAGGTAGCAGGTGCTCTCGTTGTAGTCGAGCACCGCCTCGGCCGGGTAGCCCGGCAGGGGCTCGTCGAGGTACTGCCCTGTGGTGGGAACGTAGCGGCGGGCCGGGGCATCTTTCTGGGTGAATAGTAGTTCGACATGGCCCGCTGGCGCACCAGCGCCTAGGTCCGCATTACCGGCTAGCAGCGACCTAGGCGTTGCTTCTGGTACTTCCTGCTGAAATCCATCCTCAAAAATGCCGGCTACTAGCTCCCCCTCTACACTACGCTCGCGCACGTAGGTAAAGAACTCATTATTAAAGTCAATTATGGCCGGCTCGCTCCGAAAGTTGACCGCCAGCGAGCGTGGCTCCAGCGTGCTTTGCAGCGTGTAGTAGCGCTCGCTCAGCAGGCGCTGCATGTCCGCGTCGCGGGCCCGTGAGGCTAGGGCGCCCGTGTCGCGCTGGTAGAGGCGTAGAATCTGCTCTAGCTCGCCGCCCCGCCAGCGGTAAATGGCCTGTTTGGCGTCGCCCACAGCCAGCGACAAGCCACCGTTGGCCACGGCGTTTTCGACCAGGGGCAGCAAGTTATTCCATTGCAGTACCGATGTGTCTTGAAACTCGTCAATCAGCAAGTGGCGGTATTTCTCCCCTAGGCGCTCGTATAAAAAAGGCACCGGCTCGTTGAGCACAATGGCCGCAATGCGCCGATTAAATTCTGAAATCAGCACCACGTTGCGCTCGCGGCTGATTTCCTCCACCAGCTTGTTTAGCTCGCTCAGCAGCGAGGCGTGAAACAAGAACGGCTGCAACGCCTTTAACAGTAAGTAATTCGGTAAGTGGGTCAGGCGCAAATCTAGTAGCTCGCCAAAAGCCGCTTCCAGCTCTGGCTGCACGGCTTCTACGGCCGGTACCAAGCCAGCCTTCTTGGCTTTGTCGCTCCACCACTTGCCGCTGTCCACCACCTTGCGCGCCGTAGCCGTCGGAAAGTCGGCCTTGGCATCGGGGGCACCCAGCCAGCGCTCCCAGCTGCGGAAATGCCCGTGAATGCCATTGGCACCGCCCGCCAGGTGCTCGGCCTCAATACCCGCGCCGGCTAGCGCCGCCAGCGCCCGGTCAGTTTGGACCTGCACCGCTTCTTCCGTGTCGCGCAGCCGCTGGCGTATTTCCTGGTCGAGTGTGCGAAAGTCGGCCATCGTCTTTTGGCCCAGCTGTGCCACCGCCTCATGCACGCTCTCGTTGAATAAGTTGCGGCCGAAGTCTAGTAGCTCGTCGGGCAGCTTATTCCAGTTGCGGCCCTGCTCGGCTTGCCCTAGGGCATAGTCGGCCAGCGTTTGGCTCAACAGCTTGCTTTGCGGGTCGCGGTTCACCTTGTCGAGCAAGGCCGCCACGGCCGTGCGCAGCACACTGTCGGTATCCAGCTCCACCTCAAACGAGGCTGGCAGCCCCAACTCGCGAGTAAATGCCGTGACGATGCGCTGCACAAACGAGTCGATGGTGCTTACCGCAAAGTCGGCGTAGTGGTACAGCACCAGCTTGAAGGTGGCCGCTGCCCGGCGCCGCACTTCGCGTTGCCACTCGGCGGGCGTAGCTAGGTGCGGCGGAAACTGCTCTTCCTGCGCCAACTCGGCCGCTACTTCCGCTAGCAGCGCATCTGGTTTATCCTCTGCACCTTGTGCAAAGCGCCGCAGCGCCCCCACAATGCGCTCTTTCATCTCGCCGGCCGCATCGTTGGTAAATGTGATAGCCAGAATGCTCTTAAAATAGCTGGGATTGTAGCTGCGCTCGCCGGTGGGGTCGGCCGGCTGCGGGTACCCTAGGGCCAGCTTGAGGTATTCTTTTGTTAATTGATACGTTTTGCCGGAGCCGGCCGAGGCGGAATAGATGCGAAAAGGGGCGGGCATTACAAACCTTTATTACACGGAGAAGGCTCCGTACACTATGTTAAAATAAGTACTATGAGATACTCAGTCTTTGCCTTGCTAGTAGGAGTGCTTGCTGCTTGTTCACCAAATGCAGAAGATAATAAGGTCGTCAAGAAAGAGCTTTCAATAGCGGAGCGAAATGCCATTTATCGTAGAGTTGGCCGCACCATCAATCATGGTAAGTGCTACGAAAAAGACATTGATATAAGTCCAATTATTAAACTAACTGCGGATACAATCAGCAAAGGCGAAGCATTCTTAGGTAAGGCTTATTTTCCAACCTCCTATTTTAGTAGGCTAGCTAAATGCTACAATTTTGCTTATAAAGCAAAGTTGTCTGTTAGTACTATGCTGATGCCGATAGAAGCACAAGGTCAGCCTTACGACACGGTTTACTTCAAAATCAGTCCAGATTCCTTAAGTAGAGTTAAGCAAGGTAAAGTATTCGATGAATATGAGTTGAGAGCTAGACTACGAGCATCGTTTTCGGATGGTATTTCGGGATATGATACTACTGGGGCTGCAACAACTGTTAAACTATTTGTCAGCAAGCATTAAGCTTAGCTTATATCGGCATCAACCGCTTCGCCACTTCGCCTGGCACCCGCACGGGCCGGCCACTGCCCGCATCTAGCAGCACCCATTGTGTTTCGGCGGCGCACAGCAGTTGCCCATCGGCCACGCGCTCGATGCGAGTGCAGCGTTTCGAACTGGCGCCCTTCACGTCGGCCACCCAGGTGAGGGCGCGTAGCTCCTCGTCTGCATAGGCCGAGCGCAGGTAGCGTATCTGGTGCTCCTGCACTACCCACACCTGTGGCGGCTGCTCGGCGCTAGGTGGGTAGAGCGAGTGCCAGTGGGCTGCAGCCACCTCCTGCACCCAGCGTACATAGGCTACATTATTGGCGTGGCCGAGCTGGTCGATGTCGGAGGCTTCGACAGTGAAGGTGTACTGGAAGGCATGCGCAGGGGCGCTGGGTGTGTCCATAAACGCTAAGTAGAGGAGGGCGGGAAGTGGCCGGCTCGCGTGTGGGGGCAGTGTAGAATAACCGAAACCCCCTAGGTTAGTGCTGCTGGCCAGCTAAGTAGTACCGGCAAACTCGGTTGAAGTTTTTTTTGGCCGACGGGTGAAGTTCGGAAATTCTGTCTATCTTTGGCGCAACTCAAGGCTCTGTGTTGCTGTTCCGGTCCGCTCCGGTGTAGTTACATCTTAGGTCCCCAGCGTTACGCCGGGCGTTGACGACACCAATTTATTTTTTTTATCATGCCGACCGGAACGGTAAAATTCTTCAATGAGACCAAAGGCTTTGGTTTCATCAAAAACGACGAAACTGGCGAAGACATCTTCGTTCACGTCACGGACCTCGTAGATGCCAAGTCGCTGCGCGAGAAAGACAAAGTTCAGTACGAAGAAGCCCAAGGCCGTAAAGGCCCGAACGCTGTAAAAGTAGCGTTGCTCTAAGCTAACGACACTTTTAAGTGCTATAAAAAGCGCGTTTCCAACTCGGGGACGCGCTTTTTTATGATTAGGCCCGCCTTAGTTGGTGCCAGCACAAGTAGTGTTATTCTAGGTAGGCCCTGGCAATACACACGTATGAATAGCTAAATAGTAGCTTTTTTCAAATAAAATACGTACCTTTGCACCCGCATTTGAGAACGGCCCCATTTTAGTGGCCGGGGTGGCCTAGGTTAAGTAAGTGGCTGCCGAGTAGTTCCCGTTTAGTTCGGTCGTATTTTTTCCGCCTTGTCGTTGTCAGGAAAGGTTGAGGGGGAAGAAGCGCCGCCGCTGTTGAGCCGGCTGTTTTCAGAGCGTAGTCTCATTCCCCGCAATAAGCCACCAAGTAGGTTCTAAAGGAACCAAGTGGCTGCAAACTCCCTTTCTTTCCAACTTATGGAAAACCAAGTAGAAAAAGCCGTCGAAAAAGCCAAAGTGCGTTTTGATGAGCTCAACCTCTCGCCCGAACTCCAGCGCGCCATCACCGAGATGGGTTATGAAGAAGCGTCTCCGATTCAGTCGGCCGCTATTCCGGTGCTGCTCGAAGGCAAAGACGTAATCGGCCAGGCCCAGACGGGCACTGGCAAAACGGCCGCCTTCTCCATTCCGGCTATTGAGGGTGTAAACGGCGATAGCCGTGACGTACAAGTGATTGTGCTGTGCCCCACCCGCGAGCTCGCGGTGCAGGTATCGGGCGAAATCCAGAAACTAGGCAAGTATAAGCGTGGCCTGGCCGTAGTGCCCATCTACGGTGGCTCGTCGTACGACCGTCAGTTCCGCGCCCTTGAGCGCGGTGTGCAAATCGTAATCGGCACGCCCGGCCGCGTCATGGACCACATCGAGCGTGGCACGCTGAAGCTTGACAAAGCCACCAAAATCATCCTCGACGAAGCCGACGAAATGCTCGACATGGGCTTCCGCGACGATATCGAGTACGTGCTTAGCAAGATGCCCGAGAACCGCCAGACGGTGTTCTTCTCGGCCACGATGAGCAAGCCCATCCTGGAGATGACCAAAAAATACCAGCGCGACCCGCAGACGGTAAAGGTCAACCACAAGGAAATGACGGTATCGAACATCGAGCAGAGCTACTTCGAGGTGCGCGGCCCGCAGAAGAAGGACGTGCTCACGCGCGTGCTTGATATGTACAACCTCAAGTCAACCATCATTTTCGCGAACACCAAGCGGATGGTAGACGAGATTGTGTCTGACCTGCAAGCCAAAGGTTACTTTGCCGATGGCCTGCACGGCGACATGAGCCAGGCCCAGCGCCAAAACACGCTCGATAAATTCCGCAAGAGCACCCTTGAAATCCTAGTCGCTACCGACGTAGCCGCTCGTGGTATCGACGTAGACAACGTAGAAGCCGTATTTAACTACGACCTACCTGCCGACGAAGAATACTACGTGCACCGCATCGGCCGTACCGGCCGTGCTGGCAAGAGTGGCCGTGCCTTCACTTTCGTGAGCGGCCGCGATATTTACAAGCTGCGCGATATCATGCGCTTCACCAAGGCCGACATCAAGCTGGAGCAAGTACCCAGCTTCGCCGACGTGTCGGAGGTGAAGACTACGCTGTTCCTCAATCAAATCAAAGAAGTGATTGAGAAGGGCAACCTAGATAAGTACGTAGGCCGCGTGCAGCGCCTGCTCGACCAAAGCGAAGATGTAACGTCGCTTGATATTGCCGCTGCGCTGCTCAAGATGACGATGAAAGAGGACAAGCGTGCCGAGCAAAGCCTCGACGCTGGCCGCGAGCGCGGTGCTAGCCGCCCCGGCTACACGCGCCTCTTCATCAGCATGGGCAAAAAAGACCGTCTGCATCCCCGCGATGTAGTAGAATTGATTTCGGAGAACACCGCTCTGCAAGGCAATAAAGTAGGCGACATCGCACTCTACGATAAGTTTAGCTTTGTAGAGGTACCTGCTGAATATGCCGATGAGGTAGTGACCCAGCTAGGTCGCAGCAGCATTCAGGGCCAGCCGGTTACGTTCAGCATCGCTACGCCGGTGCAAGACGCCGCCGCTAAGGAAGAAGGCCAGAACCGCCCCGAGCGCCGGGGCTTCGGCGACGGTGAGCGTCGTGGTGGCTTTGGCGGCGACCGCCGCGAAGGTGGCCGTCCGCCCTACGGCAGCAACAACCGGGGTGGCAGCTACGGCGACCGCCGCGAAGGTGGCTATGGCGGTGGCTACAAAGGCAACCGCGATGGCGGCAGCAGCTACGGCGGCGGTAGCCGCGGGGGCTTTGGTGGCGGCAGCCGTGAAGGCGGCAGCTACCAGCGCGGCGGCTACAAAGGTGGCCAAGGTGGCGGTAGCTACGGTGGCAACCGCGGCGGCTACGGTGGCAAGCGCGAAAGCTTCGACGAATAAACCGCAGATTCGAACGGATTTGTCGGATTAAACGGATACGCTTGCTGCGCAAGCTGACTAACCGTCCTTACGTTGCGCTTATAGCAGCTTAAGTAGAAAAGGCCACCCTAGGGTGGCCTTTTTTGATGGCTTTGTCTTAAGTAATACCTAGGCCCAACTAGCTGCACTAGAAATAGGTAAATAGAAAAGGGAGCACCCGTAGGATGCTCCCTTTTAGTTTGCTTTCAAGAAGATAAAGAAGAGTAGCTGTCAGGACAGTCATCTTGCGCAGCAAGCGTATCCGACAAATTCGTTCGAATCTGCAATTTATTTGCTAGAGTCGCGTAGAGCTTTGATTTCGTTGTGGGCGGCTAGGACGCCTTGTGACTGCTTCTCGATAATCGATTTCAGTTCGCTGGGTAGGTCCTGCACCTTAGAAGCTTCTTCGTATGCCTTTTTGGCTACGTCCTCGCCACGCTCGCACTCGGCTAGAATAGCGTGGTTATCGTGGCCGGTTACGGCAGCTTTCAGGTCAATCCAAGCATGGTGGATAGCACCGGCAATCGACGAGCCTTCGTTGGTATCGGGCTTGAGGTCAAGCTTGAACATCTGGTCTTCCAGCTCGGTAACGTAGCTAGCGCGCTGGGCAGAATATTTCTTGAACAAGTCTTTCAGGTGCTGGTCCTTTACGTCGACCATGGCATCGGCGTAGCCTTTTTGGCCATCCTTAAGAACAGTGATGAGGGCGTTGAGGGCGGTCTGGGTTACTTTGGCTTCCATGACAGGAAAGAAATTTAAAGTGGGAGAGTGTGGCTGGGTTTACTAGCTCTACGCCCACAAGGTTGCGACCAGTGCCGAGATGCCCCTATTTTGTATCTTCCGCCACCGCCCTAGCTAGCCACCTGCGGCACTGTGGCTGCCGCCATGGCCTGCCCCGCCAAGAAACCCGTGGTCCAGGCCGCCTGGAAATTAAATCCACCCGTAATACCGTCTACGTCAAGTACTTCGCCAGCGAAGTAGAGACCTGGTACGCGGCGGCTTTCCATGGTTTTGAAGTTGACTTCGGCCAGCGGAATACCACCGCAGGTTACGAATTCTTCCTTATAAGTGGTTTTACCTTGCACTTGCAGCGGCGTGCGCAGCAACAATTCGAACAGGCGGTTCTGGGCCTTGGCTGGTACTTCGTTCCAGCGGGTTTCGGGACCTAGGCCGGATTGCTCGACCAGTGTGCGCCATAGGCGGGTGGGCAAGCCAAACTGTGGGTGGGCCGCCACTTGCTTTTTACCATTATCGAGGCGAAACTGCTGCACCCAGGGCCGCAGTGTTTCGTCAGTGTGGGTCGGTACCCAGTTGATGAGGGCCGTGCTATGATAGCCTAGCTCGTGCAGGCGGCGGGCGCCCCAGGCTGAGAGCTTGAGCACGGCTGGGCCGCTCACGCCCCAGTGCGTCACCAGCAGGGGGCCTTCGTATTGCAGCTTTTCGCCGGCTATTACCACGCGGGCGTGGGACACGCTCACGCCAGGTAGCTCGCGCAGGGGCGAGGCAGGCACATTAAATGTGAAGAGCGAAGGCACCGGCTCGGCCACGGCGTGGCCCAGCTCGCGCAGCCAGTCGTAGGCCCCCGATTTGGGATTGCCGCCGGTGGCTACCAGCAAGCGGCTCACCTGCAGCGTAGTACCTAGGGAGGCGCTACCTTCGCCACTGAGTGCAAGCGAAAAGCCACCGGCCGGTAGCGGTGTAATTTGCTCGGCGGCGGTGCGGGTGAAGATGCGCACGCCGGCCTGCCGGGCGGCATCTTCGAGGGCGCGGGCGATGGTTTCGCTGCTGTCAGTAGTCGGAAACATGCGGCCGTCGGCCTCAGTCTTGAGTGCGACGCCACGCTTTGCGAACCAGGCGATGGTATCGGCCACCCCAAACTTCTGAAAAGCCTCCTTGAGTTGCCGGCCGCCGCGCGGGTAGTGCTGAATAAGCTGGGCCGCCGACTCGCAGGCATGCGTGACATTGCAGCGCCCACCGCCCGAGATGCGCACCTTGCCTAGCAGCTTCGGGCTTTTTTCGAGCAGCAGCACCGGCTGGGCTGGGTAGGCCTCGGCGCAAGCAATGGCGCCAAAAAAGCCCGCTGCTCCGCCACCTAACACAACGATGGGCCCCGCTACCGGGCCCGGTGCTACTGGCGCAACAGGGGGCGAAGAATGTGACAACGGCATCTTACAAAGATACCGCCTGCCGCTTACGTTAAGCTACAATACGGAATGGCCGCCAGCACATCATCGTGCTGAAAGGTATAGGGCACCAGTGTGCGCAACAAGCTGCTGTCGATGGTTTTGCTGGTGCTGAACTCGGGGCGGAAAGTGGGAGGCGTAAGGCCTAGGTACTCGGCGGCGGCTACGTAAAACTCGCGGCGCGGCGGGTGCGAGGCAGCGCACACATTGAGGGTGTAGCCCCAGATATTTTCCTTGATGATAGTGCTAAGCACACCCACGGCATCGGTCAGGTGCAGCAGGTTGACGGGGGCATCGCCTTGTGCCAGGTTTTGGCGGCCAGCCAGGAAGCGGCCTGGCGCCCGGCCGGGGCCAATGAGGCCACCTAGGCGCACTACCGTGCTCTGCCACTGCCCATAGCGCGGCACAAAGTGGCCTTCGGTACGCAGCACATCAGACGAGGCATCGCGGGTGCTGATGGCATCTTGCTCGCGCATGAGCCGGGGCTCGTCGGGGTACACGCCGGTGGTCGAAACAAACAGCACCGCCTGCAGGCGGGCTGCGGCCACGGCCCGGTGCACCGGGCGCAACAGTTGCGGATAGCCGCCGGCTACCGCCGCGCGGGGTGGTATGTTGATAACTAGGATGTTAGCCTGGCGGAGGATGTCGGTCAGGCGAAGCTCGTCGTCCGCGCTGAAATCAGCGCCCAGCTGCAGTAAGTGCGGCTCGATGCCGGCGGCTGCGAGTACTGGCAGCTGCTCGGGGGTGGTAGTGGTGCCCAGTACGCGGTAGCCCTGAGTTTGGAGTGCAAGAGCCAGCGGCAGACCTAGCCAACCGCAGCCCAGCACCGCTACGGTAGCGCCCGTAGTAGCAGGGGAAAAAGGCATGAAATTTAGAACTAATGCTTAAATCTAAGCTTGGCTAATAAGTATGCAAGATGCACATAAATCTTAAAATAATACCGGAGCATTTCGTTGAAATGACGTTTTTGCCGGTTAAAAGCCCGACAATAGGCGTTCAGTATTTTTTAGGGGAGGAGAGTCATCTTTGTGGTGCATAAAAAACATCAACTACTCATGAATTCAGCCTTCACCCAACCTATGCTTCGCGACAACGCGCTAGCCGGCAAGACCATCATCGTAACGGGGGGCGGCACCGGCCTGGGCCGCGCCATGACGACATATTTTTTGCAATTAGGGGCAAATGTGACCATTACCAGTCGCAAGCTTGAGGTACTCGAAGCAACGGCTGCTGAACTGCGCCAGCAGACGGGGGGGAAGGTGCTGGCCGTGGCGTGTGACGTGCGCAAGTACGAAGCCGTGGAGACAATGATAGCGCGCACTTACGAAGAATTTGGCCGTGTGGATGTGCTGCTGAACAACGCGGCCGGAAATTTTATCAGTCCTACGGAGCGCTTAAGTCACAAAGCATTTGATGTTATCGTGGATATCGTGCTGAAAGGCAGCTACAACTGTACGCTAGCGATGGGTAAGCGTTGGATAGCTGAACAGCAGCCTGGTACTATTCTCAATATAGTAACTACTTACGCTTCGGTTGGTTCGGCGTTTGTGGTGCCTTCGGCTACAGCCAAGGCGGGGGTACTGGCCCTCACGCGCTCGCTGGCCGTGGAGTGGGCCAAGTACGGCATCCGCTCCAACGCCATTGCACCGGGGCCCTTCCCGACGGAGGGCGCTTGGAGCCGCCTCTTCCCCGAGCCTCTGGCGAGCCAACTCGACCCGGCCGCCAGCGTGCCGCTCAAGCGCGTGGGCCAATACCAGGAGTTGGCCAACTTGGCCGCCTACCTAGTGTCCGATTTTTCGGCTTACGTCAACGGAGAAGTCATTACCATCGACGGAGGCGAGTGGCTCAACGGCGCCGGCGAGTTTAACAAGCTAGGAGCCCTAACCCCAGCCATGTGGGACCAAATCGAAAAAACCATGCGCCGCTAAATCGCAGATTCGAACGGATTTTTAGGATGAAACGGATACGCCTGCCTCCGGCAGGCTGACTAACCGAACGCAGGAGTAGCTTCGCTAGCTCTCAAAGGGTAGAAGTCAGCCGAAGGCTACTCTGCGTTCGGTTTGTCAGCCTGCCGGAGGCAGGCGTATCCGTTTCATCCTAAAAATCCGTTCGAATCTGCGATTTAGAAGTGGTAGCCCTGGTAGGTTTTCGTGAATTCAGCCGGCGGGATGGGCTGGTTGGCTACTACGTTGGAGAACTCATATTTTTCGTAGAGGCCGCGGTCGTCGTACACTGCCACTGCGGTGGGCAAGAAGGTCTTAGGGTCAACCACCACGAGGGTGCGGCGGCCATACGCATTAGGTACTTGCACCACTTGGCCCTCGGTTAGCTTATCGCCCACATCGAGCTTGTTGCGTTCCAGAATGCGATACTCGCCGCAGCCGAAGCGGGCGGCCACAGTAGCGGGCGTTTCGTTTTTGCTGGCCTTATAGGCCACGTAGCGAAACTGCGGGTAGTCGGAGCGCAGAATGTAGTGCGGGCGGCCCTGCACGGTAGTGTCGCCCGCGTAGCGAAACGAACGGTTAAAGGACTTGTCGGGCCGACTGGCCGAGCCTTCGAGTAGGTCGGTAATAGTGCCGAAACCTGCCTGCAACACGGTATGGTGCTGACCCTTGCGCATGAGCGAGCCCTCAGGCGCCAGGCTGAGCGTGACGTAAGGAAACGCATTGGGATTAACCCAGGCGTCGTCGTTGTTTTGGCCCGCTAGGTACAGGACCTCCACGCCTTTGCCATTTTTGAGGTATACCCGCAGCGGATTGAAGGCGAGCTTCATCGTCGAACGGTCCTTGACGTACTTGGTGCCGATGCGCTCACTGGCATCGGCCGCACAGCGCAGAGTTTTTAGGTTTTGAATGGCCGCTGTGAGCTGGCTCATTAGTTGCGGCGTGGTGATGGGCGGCAGGGCGGGCGCGGTGGCCGGGTGGGCCGCTGCTTGCAACGCCAGCCAGGTAGCGGCACCTAGGAAACTAAAGCGTTTGGTGCGCGCGCGAGTAGCAATACGAAAAGACAAGGTGCAGAAGAAAGGGAAGCGAAAGAAAACTAATTGAGGCTGATGCGCGGAAAACGAGCGGCCTCGCTGTCAAAGATAAAAAGCTCGTCTATTTCGATGCGCTGCAGGTACTGGTAGAGCGGAAACTGCTCGACCACGGCGCGTACGGCTGCCGCACTCTCGCCATTCATCGTGACCCAGCCGCGGCTGCGGTCGGCGCTAATGGCGTAGGCCTCGATAATGTGGTCGGCAAGCAGGCGATTTATAAAATCCCGGTGCCTGGGAATGAGCGCGATAAAATCCTCGTCGAACGAGTCGGGTAAACGTAGGGTAACAACAAACGTAGGCATAGGCGGGCGGGCCACGTACGAGCCCGGCTCCTGGCTTAACGCCGCGGGTCGGCAGAAAGTTGGTGTCCGCCCGTGGCCTTTGGGTAGCCTAGGGCACTCGTTTCTCAGTTAAAAACCTCATGCACTTTACCGTTATTACGCCTACGCACCAGCGGGCAGACCTTTTACCCGAAGCCATTGCCAGCGTGCGCGCCACTGCTGCCGCCCCCCTCGATGTACAGTGGGAGCACCTACTCTACGAAACCGGCTCCTCAGACCAGACCGCCGAGGTGCTAGCCCAAGCGGCTACGCAGCCTGGCTCGGCCCTGCGCTACTGGCAGCACCCCGAGCTGCAGCGCCCCGGCTGGGGTCGCAATCAGCTCGTGGCCCAGGCCCAGGCCGATACCTGGATTGTGCCACTCGACGATGACGACATCATGTTGCAGCGCACCTTGTTCCATTACGCCGACGAAATACAGCGCCACCCCGGCCAGCCGTGGCTAGTGGCCGACTTCCTGCGCATGGATGAGCAGCGCCGCTACTTGCCCAATGAGGACTACTATGCCTGGCAGTTTGAGTCGCCCAAGCAGATGCTGCAAGCTATTTTTCGGGCCGAAAACTTCATTCAGGGCAACGTATGCTACAGCCGGGCGCTGTTTGATGAAGTAGGTGGCTACGACGCCGAGCTGGCCATGGCTGAAGACCTAGACCTCTATGTGCGCTTTTTACTGGCCGGGCACCTACCCGTGGTGTGCCCGCACATCAGCCACCTGCACCGCTTTCATACGCACAACGTGAGCATTGGCGTAGATGCCGACAAGCACCGCGCCGACCTGCAGGTGATATACGCTAAGTACGCCGACCAGCTGCAGCAGCTAGGTGTAGGCGAGCCCTAGGGGCTTGGTTTGGAGCGACAATGGCTAAGCGTGCGTTTCTTTGGCGCATGCTTACGCCTCTGCTTGCCGCCCGCTGGCACGCGCTCACTGCGCCTTTGCTACCCGATACCGCTCGCCGCGAAGCCGAGCTCCAGCGCTTGGCTGCCGCCTACGACGCGCCCGAGCGACACTACCACACCCTAGGGCACATCGAGAACCTGCTGACTAGGGTAGGGGCACACACCTTGCAAGACCCGGTAGCGGTGGAACTGGCCGTTTGGTACCACGATGCTGTGTACAACGCCTTGGGTTCTGATAACGAGGCAAAAAGTGCGGAGTGGGCCCTGGCTTTCCTACAAGAAACCAGCCTGGCACCCGCCCGCTGCGAGCGTGTGGCCGACCTCATCCGGCGCACCCAAGACCATACCCAGCCCCAGCCGCCCGCTGATACGGACTTACTGCTGTTCCTAGATGCCGACCTGAGCATCCTAGGTGCCTCAGAAATGGCCTATTGGGACTATGCCCGCCAGATACGCCGCGAGTATCAGCTGGTGCCAGAGGAGCCCTACCGCTCCGGCCGCTCCAAGGTGCTAGCCAAATTGCTCGCTGCCCCGGTGCTCTTTCATATGCCTGTTCTACGCGAGGAGCTAGACGCGCCTGCCCGGCGCAATTTGCAAGCCGAACTCGACGCCTGGGAGCAAGGTGGGTTGCCAGAGTTAGAGTAGTAGCCCGCGCTACAAAGTCCATGCTACGGCTCGTACCTTTGCCTTAGTCAAGTTCGGCTACCTAGGCCCAAGCTTGTTTTTATAAAGAGGCGCTGAGAGATAGGCTCTGCGACGCGCCGGCAACCCCCGCCCCGGCGGAACGGTGCCAACCGACCGGCCCCCAAACCATGGTGGCCCATATAAAAGCCCGTGGCTGTTTTCTATCGTTTCCCTGGTGTTTTTCACGTAGTTGGCTATGCGGCGCTATGCGCCGGCCGCTGTCGTTGTTGAGCCGGGGAGCATTCAGTAAGTATTTCATTTTTAAGGGTTGACTACGACTAGCCGGGCGCGGATGCGTACTGAGGTAGCACGGTCATTATCAAACGCGGGCTTGCGGAGCCGGCGATACATTTATGTTAAAAAAATCACTTGAACTGCTGCGGCAGGAAGCGGCCGAGTCGGGCACTGGCACGCTCAAGCGCAGCCTCAACGGTATCAGCCTCATTGCCCTAGGTATTGGGGTTATTATTGGGGCGGGCTTGTTCTCGCTCACGGGCCTTGCAGCAGCCAACCACGCTGGGCCAGCCGTGACGCTCTCTTTTGTGGTGGCGGCGGTGGGATGCGCGTTTTCGGCCCTGTGCTACGCCGAGTTTGCGGCGCTGGTGCCGGTGGCGGGCTCGGCCTATACCTACTCCTACGCTACCATGGGCGAGCTATTTGCCTGGATAATCGGCTGGGACCTGGTGCTCGAATACTCGGTGGGCGCGGCCACAGTGGCCATCAGCTGGTCGCAGTACCTGCTCAAGTTTCTGGATAAGTACGGCCTGCACCTGCCCGCTCAGCTTGTCATGTCGCCCTTCGAAACGGTGAAGCTGGCCAATGGTGCCGAGGTGCACGGCTACGCCAACCTGCCGGCCATGGCCGTGGTACTGGCCATTACGGCCATCATCATCCGGGGCACGTCGGGCTCGGCGTGGTTTAATGCGCTGGTAGTGGCCCTGAAGGTGGCCGTGGTGCTGGTCTTCATCGCCCTAGGGTGGAACTACATCGACCCAGCCAACTACCACCCCTATATCCCGACCAACACGGGTACCTTCGGCGAGTTTGGCTGGAGCGGTATTCTGCGCGGGGCGGGCGTCGTGTTCTTCGTGTTTATCGGCTTCGATATCGTGGCCACCATGGCCCAGGAAACCAAGAATCCGCAGCGTAATATGCCCATTGGCATTCTGGGCTCACTCATTGTCTGCACCATTCTGTTCGTGCTGTTTGGCTACGTGATGACTGGGCTCGCCAACTACAAAGAGTTCAAAGACAGCGCCGCGCCGGTAGCCATTGCCATTGAGAAAACGCCGTACGGCTGGCTCAGTGGCGCTATTATCGGGGCTATTCTCATTGGCTACACCTCGGTTATTCTGGTCGATTTGCTGGGGCAGTCGCGGGTGTTTTTCTCTATGTCGAAGGATGGCTTGCTGCCGCCGGCCTTCAGCAAAGTGCACCCCACATTTCGCACGCCAGTGCAGTCCAACCTGCTCCTAGGTGCCTTTATTGCGCTGTTTGCGGGCTTTGTGCCCATCTCGGTAGTGGGCGAAATGACGAGTATTGGCACGCTGCTGGCCTTCGTAATGGTGTGCCTAGGTGTGCTCATCATGCGCCGCACCAACCCCGATGCCCCGCGCAGCTTCCGCACGCCGTGGGTGCCGGTGGTGCCCATCTTAGGTATCGTGACATGTTTGGTAATGATGGTAAGCCTACCTTGGGAAACCTGGTTGCGCCTGGCCGTGTGGCTGGCGCTAGGCATGGCTATCTACTTTGGCTACGGTAAAAAGCACAGCAAGCTTGGGCAACAGGCCCGGGGCGAGCAGTAGCCCCGGTAGCGATAGCTGCCTCTTTTTCTGATTGTTTGACCTAGGTACTTTTTAGGTAAAAAATAGGGCGGTACCTTTGCATGATAGCGGCGCTTGGCTGCTATCTCTATTCTGAATAAGCAGCCCGCTGCTGCTCTGCTCTTATGACTCAGTATTTGCTCGATGTCAACTTACAGCAAGTGCCCGACCCCTACCTGCACGGTAGCTGGCGCGTGGTAGACCGTGTGCTCAGCCAGACTGACCCGACTACCCCACTGGCCCAGGCTACGCACCTGCACCTGCAGGATGGCCACTGGCACCTCGAAACGCCCGCTGCCCCGGCCAAAGGCCAGTGGACGGTGGAGCGTGATAGTCTGCTGAGCCGGCCCTACCTGCAGCTGCACCTGGCCTCCGAAATTGTGACGGCCCTCGTGACGCGCCTGCGCCGCACGGCCGATGGCGCTTACCGCACACTGGTACTGTACTTTCAGTCGGGCCTGGAGTTGTTTTTAGTTCATCCTTAGGTAGCTATAAATCGTGACAACTACCGATTTCGCTTCCTTCGAGCGCCTGCAAACGGCCGTGGACGCATCTGGCGTGGGTACCTGGGACTACGACCTTGTGGCCAATACCCTGACTTGGTCGCCCCGCTGCAAAGAGCTATTTGGCGTGCCCGCCGACCAGAATGTCACCTACGCTGACTTTGTGGAGCTAGTGCACCCCGACGACCGCGCCGCCACTGTGGCTGCTGTAGAGCAGGCCTTCGACCCGGCTGGCTCGGGTAGCTACGACATCGAGTATCGCACCCGCTGGCAGCAGCCAGGCCAGCCCGTGCTGTGGGCCCGGGCCACGGGCCGGGCATTTTTCGACGAAGCCCGCACAAAGGTTTACCGCTTTATCGGCACCATTTCTGACGTGACTCCCATGCGCCAGATGCAGGAGCAACTAACGCACTCCTACCAAGACCTAGAAGTGAAAGTGACCTTCCGTAACCTGGAGCTGGAGCGCGAAGTGCAGCAGTTGCGCGCTAAGTTGGCGGCCCTAGCGCCTACGGCCCGAGAGGCTAGCAACTAATCAAACTATAAAGAGTAACCGTGACGGGCAGGCGCAACGCGAACTTTCGCGTTGCGCCTGCCCGTCACGGTTTATCGGTTACCTACTAAGCTGCGCACCTTCTGCGCCACTGCCGATACCTCGGGCACCCAGCCGCTCAGCAACAGACCTAGGCCGTAGAGCACTGTAAGTACGCCACCACGCAGTAGCAGCGTCAGCCAAATGTTGGACAGCGCTGGCAGCGCCCAGGCTACTGCCCCTGCTCCCGCGGCTAGTCCCAGAATGTACACAATGCGCCGGTCGAACGGCTGCCAACCAAAGCTGCGCCACACAAACCACGTGCGCGCCAGATTGATGCTGGCCAGCGCCAGCGCGTTAGATAACGCCGCCCCCGTAAGGCCCAGGCGCGGTATCAGCAGCGCATTGAGCCCGATGATGAGGCCTGATAAACCCACGTTGAATAGCAAGTCGTAGCGATAGCGCGGCGACGTTACCACAATAATTCCGTTCACGCCCGTGATGCCGTCAGTGAGGCGGCCGGCCAGCAGTAGCAGCACTGCTACGGTGCCCGTGGCAAAAGCTGGCTTATGAATGAGGCCGTAAATGAAGGGTAGGTTGAGTCCGATACCTAGGGCCAGATAGGCGCCCAGCGCAGTAGTAAGGCGGGTGGTGCGTTGGTAAAAATCGAGCATTTTAGCGCTGGCGCCCTCCTTCCAATATTCCGCAATAAGCGGGTAGGCCGTTTTGTACAGCGCCCGAAACGGGATGGCCAGCGCCGTGCTGATATTAAGCGCAATGGCATAAATGCCCGCGTCGGTGAAGCTGCGCGAGCCCAGCATGAGCGAGTCGATAGTGACCAGCACCGTGCCCGAAATATTGCCCAGTAGTGCAAAGCTGCCAAACCGCAGCAGCTCGCTCATGGGGCGCACTTGCAGCACTGCCCGCGTGGGCCGCAGGTGCAGCTCGCCAATAAACCCTAGGTAGCCCAGCAGCAGCACCGCAATGGCCGCGTAGCTGCCTAGGTAGGCCAGCACAAAGCCGTCGAAAGTGAGGTAGCCCGCCCCGTAGAGCGCTGCCGACCCCACGATGAGCAGCCGTTGTAGAACATCAGTAAGAAACGAAGAAAACGAAGTGTGAAACAGCGACTTGGTATAGGCCTCCAGCAGATTGTAGAGCAAGATGCACAGCGCCAGTGCCAGCATAGCCCCGTAGTGCGGACCTAGGAGGGCCGCATCGTGGGCATACCAGCGCAGTACTAGCGGCCGGCCCAACCACAGCGCCAGCGCCACCAGCCCAAACACCCCCAGCGGCACTGCTAGCAGCAGCGGCAGGTAGCCCGAGTGCCCCGTTTCGCGATTGCGGAAATAAGGGAAATACCGAAGGGTAGTATTAGTGAAGCCCAGCGCCGACACCAACGCCCCAAGCGTAGCCAAGGATACCAGCACCTGCGTGAGGCCCAGCTGAGCCGGCTCCAGAAGCCTAGGTAGCACCAGCGTAGTATTGACGAAGCCAATACCTAGCCCGATGTAGGAAATAGCAGTGTTACGCAGCCCCTGCCGCCGAACGATACCCAAGTTGAGTTAGGAGTTTTGAGTTAAGAGTGTTGAGTGGGCGCAGCGGTAAATTCTTCCCAGATTTCGCGCCCGGTGCAAAAAGCCGCTCCCTGCGCCTGCAAATGCGCCATGATTTCGTGAAACTGGTGCGGGCCGTTCACTGTGTTGGCCGGGTCGAAGTTCTGGTTGTGCCACAGCACCGAGGCCACGCCCCCAAAGCGCTTTATCTCAGCAAAAACGGGCGCAAGCGCGGGTAGAATTTCGTTAGGTGCCAGTTGCAAGTAGTTGGGATGGTGCAGCGTGGCGTCCATCACGTTGAGGGGGATTTCGAGGAAATCGGTAGAGCGCCCTTTGGTAAAATCGAAAGGGTAAAACGGCAGGCAAAAAGAATTGCGGAAGCCGAAATGCTCGGCAAAGCCTAGTGTAGAGTCGTAGCCGAAGCAGCTCGAAGCATCCACGACGGTTGGTGTGCAGCGCGGTTCCCAACTCAGGTAGTGAAAGCGCAGACCGTTGCCCTCATACCATAAGCTATTTTCCATCTCCATTTCCAGGCGCGCGGCGTCCAGAGCCGTACCGATGCTGCCGTGCAGGCTAACCTCGCAGCCTTGTTTCTTGAGAAGCCGTAACCGGGGTTGTATCAGAGCTGATAGAGAATAGTCAGCATTAGGTGTGCCGTTAGCCGCTTTTCCTTTGGCTCCCAGCATAAAAAACGTGGACCTCGCGCCGTACTGTGCCGTTGCTGTCGCCACGGCTTCTAGGTTATCCCATGCATCATGCTGAGTCAGATGATGCCACAGCAGCTTGCCGAATTTTCTAAATTGCCGCTGCTGCAGCGCGGCCTTGGCGGGCGCTTTCCAAGCACTGTATAAGCTATCAACATCGTGCGAAATGAAGGCCGCAAAATCAGCCTGCTGCGGCCCCCAGCGGCGCGGTTGCAGTGGCTGTCCGGTCATGTGCTCCACGGCTGCCCGCAGCACATCGAAGTAATAATTGACCACTGGCAGTGTTACGAAGCCGTTTTTTTTCTGCACGCTCGCCGCGTAGGGAAAGCGTCCGTGCTGGTCGCGCTCGGTCGAGAAATATTCCTGCCAGCCGCTCAGCAGGTAAAACGCCGCCGAAATAATATCGGCCGAGATGATGACTTTATCCTCCTGAAAAAGAAGTGTTTTTTGGGTTGGGTCATCGAAGAAAAAGGGGATTTGCATCCCTTGCCACTCGCGCCAGTTAGGGGTAGTAGGATAAGGCTGCGTATCCCCAAAAAACGCCTCGCCCAACTCAGCAATTTCCACTAGGTGCCCCGTGGCCGTGTAGCCTATCACGCCGATAGGTGCGCCGGGATAGGCCAGCGCAAAATGCTCTAGCACGTAACGCAGCCGGGTTTCGGCCGAAACGGGTACGGCAGCCAGCGGTGGAAGCGGGAAAGTAGGCGTGGGCATGAGGGCCACAAAACTACGCCCTTGCGGTTGGGGCGGCCAGCCACTCGTTCAGCCGGCGCACGGCTAGTACACGGCTGTGGCCCTCGTCGGGGGTGCCTAGGGTGGCGTTGTAATAGGCGGCGCGGCGGTAGAGGTCGAGCGGTTTGTGCTGCGCCAGTCGGCCTATGGCCGCTGTTAATTCGGGCAGTGAATGCGCCCACTCACTAAGACCGTGGGCGGCGTAGCCGTAATAGTCGGCTAGGGTAGGCGTAGGCGAAAAGCGGTAGTACACGCTGGCCACGTTGAGCAGCGTGGCTTCGAGGTGGGTACTGGTGTCGGCAGCCACCAGCGCATCGTGCGCCTGCAAAAACTGAAAGACGTTTTCCTGGTGCGGGTCGCTCCACTGCAAGCCGGGCAGCGCTTGGCGCAGGGCGCCGAAGTCGCGCCCGTCGCCAGGGTGGGGTCGCAGAGTGAAGGTGAGGCCGGGCAGCTCGCGCAGCAGGTAGGCCAGCGTGTCGGCCAAGGCGGGCAGCTCATCGAGCAGGTTGCAGGCCACGGCCACGCGGCGCACCTGCGATGCGGTATTGCGCTGCGCCAGAAAGGCGTCGGCCTTAGGCATGCCCACCAGCTCGACACGCCCGCGCACCGGGCCGCACTGGCTGTATTTGTCGAGCGCGTCCTGGCCTTCGAGCAGGCTCAGGTCGAAGCCTAGGGGCGGGAAATTGGTGCTCACGCTGGCGTGCTGCACATAGGCGGTGGGCACGCCCTCGGCGCGGCAGGCCAGCAGCAGGGCGCGGGCGTCGTCGTTGTGGTCGTTGGCAAACACCACGGCCTGCGGCCGGTAGTGGCGCAGGGCCAGCCGATACACTTCGTAGTACCCTAAGGCGTAAAAAATGAGGTCAAAGAACCGTAGGGCCCGGCCGCCTAACTCACGTTTCAAACCAAGCAAAGCGGCTGGATATTGCCAGTAGTACAATATTTTACGGCGCAGCGATAGTCGATTTACGGCTCGGCCGTAGCGGCCGATGTTCTTGCCTTGGCCAGCCACCAGTACCGCATTGGGCCGGGCGTCTTTAATGAAGCTGAGCGCATCGTAGTTGTTGGCGCTCACTACGTAGAGCCACACCGCGCCACGTAACTGTTCGGGGCTGCGGATGGGCTGAAACAGGTGTCCCACCAACCGCAGCCCCGTGTAGCCGGCCACCCGCGCCAGCCGCTTGAGTGAGCTGGCGGGCGAAATGCTGGCCAGTACCGAAGCCGGCATGCCAGCAAATAAATCGGTGAAGCGCAGCTGTAAAATATCGCGCAGCCGGGCTACCTGGCTGCTCACGACTGCGACGCGGCTGGCTCGCCCAGTAGCGCGTCCCAGGTCAGCGGCGTGCCGGGCGTCAAAGCGCGGGCGGCGCGGCGGCCTAGCACCACGTCCCAATGGCGCGGCAGTAAGCCATCGCCGGGGCGAATAATGCGCAGATTATCAATGGTTAGCTCTTCGCCGGCTGCTACTGGCCGGGCCACGTAGATGCTACGCTTAAAGATGCGGCTTTTTTCCTCGCTGGCCTGTATGCACAGCTGCACGGTACCTAGGGCCTGCTGGGCGCGCTCGGTTTCCGTTACCAGCAGCGCCAATTCTTCCGGCTCGAGTGAAAAGGCTGAATCGACGCCGCCATCGGCGCGACGCAACGTAAAATGCTTTTCGATAACGCAGGCGCCCAGTGCCACGGCGGCCACACTGGCGCCTACGCCCATAGTATGGTCGCTGAGGCCCACCGGGCAGCCGAAGGTTTCGGCCAGCACCGGAATGGTGCGCAGGTTGGTGGTAGCCGGCGAGGCGGGGTAGGTGCTGGTGCATTTCAGCAGCACCAACTCGCGGCAGCCCGCGCCCCGCAGCACGCGCACGGCCTCGTCAATCTCACTGAGCGTGGCCGCGCCAGTGCTCACAATCACGGGCTTGCCGGTGGCAGCCACCCGGCGCAGTAGCGGCCAGTGCGCGTTCTCAAAAGAAGCAATTTTGTAGGCCGGTACATCGAGGCTTTCCAGAAAGTCTACCGCCGTTTCGTCGAATGGAGAGCTAAAGGCCAGCAGCCCGTGCTGCCGCGCCCGCTCGAAGATGGCGGCGTGCCACTCCCAAGGCGTATAAGCCTCTTTATAGAGCTGATACAAACTCTTGCCCTCCCATAGCGACTTGCCTTCTTCGCGAATCACGAAGCCGGTATCCATACTGATGGTATCGGCGGTGTAGGTCTGGAGCTTGAGAGCATCGACGCCCGCGGCGGCGGCGGCATCCACCAGGGCCAGCGCCCGGTCGAGGCTCTGGTTGTGGTTGCCCGACATCTCGGCGATGATAAACGGCTTGTGAGCGGGGCCAACGGGCCGGCCGCCAATCGTAATTTCCATGAGTAAAACCTGGGCTAGGCCACCGGGGCGGCTACCCAGGCAAAGGTACGGCTGCCCGCCGGCCCCGTGCCCGCCACCTCGCCAAAGCCCGCCCGCCGAAACGCCCGCACCGAGGCCACATTGTCGGCCTTGACCTCGCCCAGCACCCGCGCCACCTGCGGAAAGGCCGCCAGCAGCGCCCGCGTGCCCGCCAGCAGCAGCGGGGCCGCCCAGCCACGCCCCCGGTACGCCGGCCCGAGCGAGTAGCTCAGCGTGGCCTCACTACCAGATGCTTCGCTGGCAACGGCGAAGCGAATGAGGCCCACCGGCGCACCGGTATCGGCGGCTTCGGCCAGTAGTAGCAGGTAGCGCTCGGGCTGGGTGAGCTGGCCGGTCAGCCAGGCCTCGTGCCGCGCCAGCGGCACGGGCGCGGGGTCAAAGGACTGCTGCCGGGTGGCGGGGTCGTTGGTCCAGGTCAGGAGTTGGGCCGAGTCGCTGGCCTGCACGGGGCGCAGGCGCAGCGGCGCGGCTGGTACCTGCATAGCCGCAACTGCTTGCCGCAGCCGCAGACCTTGCTGCCCGTCGAAATAGCGGCGCTGGGCCTGCCGCAGTTGCTGGGCCAGGCGCTGGGCCTCGGCGGCCGTGAGTACGTTGGGCGCGGCGGGGTAGTGCAGGGCCAGGCCCGCCGCCCGCAAAAAACGGTCGAGGTCGCGCTGATTATCGGCCGTGGGCAGCGTCAGAAGCAGACCGCCGCCCGCCGCACAATACTCGTAGCTGATGGTGCTGGGTGAGAGCACGGCCGCCCCGCACCGCCGCATGAGAGCCGCTAACTGGCTGGCCGGTAGTGCCCGGTGCAGCGTGAGGCGCGGCACTTGCGCATCGGACCAGGCGCGCAGCTCGTCCCAGGCGGCGTAGGCGCTGCCCACCACGGCATGCACGTGCGCCACGCCCGGCAGCGCCAGCAGCTCGGCGGCCGTGGCGCGGGTCAGCTGGCGTGGGTCGGCCCCACCTAGGCACAGCAGCACGTGGCCGGGCGGCGCGGCTGGGGCACCCGGGCCAGACTGAAAATCGGCCCGCAGCGGAGCATACGCCGGGCCGGCCAGTAGCTGAGCGCCCGGCTGCCGCAGCTCGTACTGTGTGGCTTGCACGCCCCCAGCTGGGTTGATGACCAGGTCGGCGGCAAACGGGAAAGCGTGCAGGTCATCGAGGCAAACCAGGTGTGCTGCAAACGAGCGCACGGTAACCTGGTAGTCATATGTAAAGCCGTAGCCGTCGAGCACCAGCACATCGGTCGGGCGCAGCCAGTCGGCTAAGGCAGCCGCTTCGGCCAGAGGCGCACGGCCCGGCAAGTCGACTAGCGCAATGTCGGCCTGGCGCAGCAGCAGGCGAATAGCACTATCGGGCGCTTGGATGAGAAAGATAATCTCAGTAAAATCGGCCCGCAGCAGCTCGGCCAGGGCCAGCAGGCGCATCACGTGGCCTAGGCCAATTTGGCTATTGCCATCGGCCCGCAGCACGAGGCGCGGGGCCGGCGCGGGTACTTTCTCCAACCTATCAACCATACTGCAAAGAAACGGCCGCCGCTGTCCTGGGTGCTAGCGCTGCACGTTGTCGGCGTTAATGGCCGCCAGCCACGAGTGCCGTGTCAGCAGCTCGGGTAGCCCAGCCGGGCCGGTAAGCGAAAAATCGGGCCCTAGGTAGCCGAATAGCAGGCTGAGCAAGGCATAGTCGCTGGGGTAGTCTACCGTGAGGCGCAACGGGGCTACGGCGGGTGGCACGGTTAGCGCCAGGGTTTCGAGGCGAAATAGCTCGGGGTGACGGCGTAGGTAGGGTGTCACGTGTTCGCGCTCATCGGGCTGGGTAGCCTCGCGGTGGGCGCGTAGTAGCGCTTGAGTGCTGATAACCTCAATATTGGTACCTAGGGGCAGGCCGCTAGTGTAAGTGTAGTCAGCCCCGGTGGCCAGGTGGTGAGCCACAGCCGCGTCGATAAATGCCGGGTCAATGGCTGGGTTGTCGGCCGTAAGGCGCACGATGGTTTGGAAATCGCCCGCCTGCGCTAGCGCCCCAGCAAAGCGGCCAAGCACGTCCTGCTCATCGCCCCGAAACACGCCCACGCCCAGGCGAGCCGCCAAGGCAGTCAGCGGTTCGTCGAGCGGCTGGGTGGTGGTGGCTACGGCTACCTTTTGGATGCAGGCGGCCCGCCGAGCCCGGCTTACCACGTGGCCCAAGATGGTATTTTCGTCGCCCATGGCCGGTAGCGGCAGCGGCAGCATCGACTTGCCCGGCAGCCGCGACGACCCTAGGCGGGCTTGGATGAGGGCTAGTGTCATTGAGATGGGATTGTATACTGGGCAATAACGTTCGTCATGCAGCGCGCAGCGAAGCATCTCGCGTGCTGACGTTTGCGAGCGTCATTAATTACTGCACCACGCGAGATGCTTCGCTGCGCGCTGCATGACAATGCAAAAATCAACGGATAGTCCAGCCGCCATCCACAATCAGGTTGTGGCCAGTCACGAAATTTGAAGCGGCGGAGCTGAGGAATACGAAGGCCCCGGCTAAGTCCTGCGGCTCGCCCACGCGCTCTAGCGGGATGCGGCGGCGCAGCTCACCTTCGAAGCCCTCTTTTTCGCGCACCATGTCCGAAGGAAATGCGCCCGGCGATACGCAGTTGACCTGAATGTTTTCGGTCCCTAAGTACGAGGCGAAGTATTTAGTGAGCTGAATCATAGCGGCCTTGCCCGCGCCGTAGTGCGGCGGGTTCAGAAACTGCGGATACTCGTCGTAGGCTGCGAAGTCGGGGGCTACCACGCCGTACATGGAGGCCACGTTGATGATTTTGCCTGCGCCGCGCTCGCGCAGGTAGGGCAGCACCTCACGAAGGCAGCGGTAGGCCGCGCCCACCGAGCCATCAAGACCTAGGGCAAAATCGGCATCGGAAAGCGCATCGGGCTGCTGGCCGCGGGCGTAGTAGGCGTTGTTGATGAGTACACTGGGCGGGCCGTGCAGCTCCTGGCTGCGCCGAAAAGCCGCCCGCACGGAGTCGGCCGAGGCCACATCGCAAGCTAGGAAATGCAGCGTGTCGGGCCGCTCAGGAAAGGCAGCTTTGAATTTTTCTTCATCGCGCCCCAGCGCCACCACGTGCGCGCCGTGGGCCAGCAAGCCCGCCGCGATGGCCTGCCCTAGGTGGCCGTAGCCGCCCGTGAGCAGCACCACCTGCCCACTGAGGTCGAACATTGAGCGGTAAAAATCGTCGGTTAGGGGCGCGGCGGCCATGCGTAGGGGAGGATGAAAGTGTCGGTAGATTCAGCTAGCGCTAGCAAGGCTGGGCGTAAGGCTTCGGCAGCTTCGGCGTACTGCGCGGCGACCAGGTTTTCATGCAGATTTTCCACCGAGTCGACGCCCACCACGGCTCGCGCCACACCCGGCGCGTAGGCAGCAAATAGTAGCAACAGGGCCGGCAGTGGCACGTCCGCTTCGGCGGCCAGCGCTCGCAGCTGCGTAAGCTTGTGGGCTAGTGGGAGGAAGAAGTCGGGCAGCGCAGTTGGCTCTCGCAGCAGCAGGCCCTGCAAGAAGGCCGACCGCACATGCACCTCCACACCCTGCGCCGCCAGCCGTGGTAGGACGGCCGCAAAGCGCTGGTCGAGCACATTATATGGAACTTGTACCAGGTCAAGGTCGTAGCCCTCGGCCAGCAGCCACTCGGCCTCGTGCGGGTGGTAGAGCGACACGCCAATGCGCGCCACCTGCCCGGCAGCCCGCGCCGCTTGCAGTGCTTGCCAGGCGGCCGGCTGCTCTTGCAAGGGCTTGAAAGCGTGGAATAACACACCATACAACTTTTCGCGCCGCAGCCGACCTAGGGACTCGGCCAGTTGCTGCGCCACCTGCGCGGGCGGCCCGGCTGGTAGCTTGGTAATCAACTCAAAAGCCGAGTTTTGGCCTGCCAGCTCACCCAGCCGCGCCTCGCTGTTGCCGTAGGTGGCGGCGGTATCGAGCAGCGTGAGGCCCGCGGCCTGGGCAGCGGCCAGCACCTCGGCTACCGCTCCGGTGGATGGCTGCCCTGCTTGGTTATTCAGGCCGTAGGCTAGGCCAAACTGCGCGGTGCCCAGGGCTAGGCGCTGCGCGAAAAGCTGGGTCGTGGGCGCGGTACTCACGCGGGGTTGTGGGCTAGAAATTCCTGCACGCAGGCTACGACGTACGCCTGCTCCTCATCGGTGAGGGTGGGGTAGAGCGGCAGACTGAGGCAACGGCTGTAGTAAGCTTCGGCATGCGGAAAATCGCCGAATTTCCAGCCTAAGTTCTCATAGTAGGGCATGCGGTGTACGGGCACGTAATGCACCTGAGCTAGAATGTTTTTGGTACGCAAAAACTCGTAGAGGCCGCGCCGGTTTTCGACTTGAATGACGTACAAATGATAGGCATGGCCCGGCTGGCCGGGCGCTAGCACCTGCACGCCCGCTAGCTCTGCAAAGGCGGCGTCGTACTGCGTGGCTAGCTGGCGGCGGCGGGTTAGGCCTTCGTCGGCGCGGGCGAGCTGACTGGCACCTAGGGCGCAGTTGATGTCTGAAATGCGGTAGTTATAGCCCAGCTCCTGCATTTCCATGTACCAGCCGCCCTCGTCTTGGCGCAATAGGCCTGTCGCCTCGCGCTCAATGCCGTGAGTGCGCAGGCGGCGCAGGCGGCGGGCCAGCGCATCATCATTAGTGGTAATCATGCCGCCCTCACCAGTAGCAATGTGCTTGACGGGGTGGAAGCTGAAGATAGCCAGCTCGGCTAGCTGCCCGCTGCCGCAGCGGCGTTCGGCGCCCTGGCTATCCACAAAAAAGCCGCCCGGTGCGTGGCAGGCATCCTCGATTATCCAGAGGCCAAACTCGTCGGCCAGCGCGCGGGCTTCTTCTAGGTTCACAGCCAGGCCGGCAAAATCAACGGGAATTAAACCCGCAAAATGGCCTTTGGGGTGCGCTTCGAGCAGCTTTCTAACGGCTTCTAAATCGAGTAAGCCCGTGGCGGGGTCGATGTCGGCAAAGTACACCTCACCGCCACAGTAGCGCACGCAGTTGGCCGACGCGGCGAACGTGATGGGCGTCGTAATCACGCGCTGGCCAGGCTGCACATCCAGCGCCAGCGCGCACAGGTGCAAGGCGGCCGTGCCGTTGGTCACGGCCACGGCGTGCTTGGCCCCAACGTAGGCGGCGAAAGCAGTTTCAAACTCGGCTACTTTGGGGCCCTGGGTCAGAAAATCGGACCGCAGGGTTTCGACCACGGCCGCCACATCAGCGTCGCTGATGTGCTGGCGGCCGTAGGGCAGGGGATGGGAGGGAGGCGTGGGCATGGCCCACAAAAGTACGCTAGCCGGCCGGCGCGGGCTGGCACTTGGGGCAGATGTAGGTGGCCCGGCCGCCCACGTAAAATTTCTCGATTTTAGTGCGCGGATGGCGCGGACAAAAGGTGTGCGCGTCGGAGCCCGGCGTGGCCGAGTCGTCCCACTCGCGGGCATGAATGAGGAAGCTCGCCGGGAAGTACCGGTAATTGGCCTCGTGCCGGATAGCCGTGGTTAGCACCAGCTGAATGGCGTCATGCAGCGCTTGGGTCTCCTTCTCCTTGAGTGAGTTACCTAGGCGTTCAGGGTGGATTTTAGCCTGAAACAGCACCTCGTCTACTATCCAGTTGCCGAGGCCGGCCGTCAGGCTCTGGTCCAGCAGCAGCGGCTTCACAAATACCTTGCGGCGGCTCAGCTTCTGGTGCAGCTCAGCGGCCGTGATTTTTAAGGCATCGGGGCCCAGTTTTTTAGCTTTCTGGTACGCTTCGGCGCTGTCGGCCAGCCGAATGCGGCCAAACTTGCGCGGGTCGATAAAAGCCAGATTAAGCCCCGAGTCGGCCAGCTGCCAAGCCACGCGGGTGAAGCGCGGGGCGTCGGGCGCATCGCGGAACGCCCCGATGTCGCCGGTCATGCCGAAGTGTAGCACCAGCAGGCGGCTATTATCCAGCTCCAGAAAGCAATTTTTGCCCAGTCGGCCAGTGCCGGCGATGGTCCGGCCCACCACGGCGGCGCGCAACTCGTCTTCGGGCACGGCCAGCACGTGCGCGTCGCGCACCTCAAGGCCAGTAATCGTTTGGCCCACCGCTACCTCGTCAATAAAGCGGCGGTAGGTTTCGACCTCGGGTAGTTCGGGCATTTCTAGTAATGAGCAATTAGCAATGAACAAAAAGCAGCGGAGCCGAAAAAATAACGTCCGTCATGCTGAGCTTGTCGAAGCATCTCACTCGTTTCGTTGCTAACGCCTAGGTTAGTGCTCCACGCGAGATACTTCGACAAGCTCAGCATGACAGACGCTGCCAGCTGAGCTTGTCCTGCTTACGGCTAATCGTGGAGCTTAGCTACGCGCTGCCCAGCTTTGTTGTAGACATCACCGCGGGGCGTCACGAAAAGGGCGCGCTGCTGGCTGTCTTCGAGCACGTAGGGGAAGGCGGCGTTGCCAGTGCGGCGTAGGCGGCCCACTACCTCGGCGGCGCGCACGCGGCTGGCCTCATCGTCTTCGTCGCTGCTTTCATCGGCCAGGCGCACTACGCTCAGGGCACTGGTGAGGTAGAACGGCACCTCGGGGTTATCGCGGAACGTGAGCTGGCCCACCAGCCGCACGGGCGCATTGGACACCCCCCGCGCCAGCGCTTCGGTAGCGCTCGACGGGCGGCTGGTGCTTATTTCATCATCTTCGGCATCAGACGCTTGGGCCTGGGACGCCCTAGGTGCGAGCGCAATGGGCTGCGCCGATGGGGCGCTAGTCCCAGCTTTGGCCACGGCGGCCAGCTGGCTATTAGCCCGGTTCCAGCCTTGGCTGATGGCTGCCAGGCGCGGCGTGCGGCCCGGGTGGGTGCTAGAGCCCTCGTCGTCGGCCACGGTGGCCATAGCGGCTTGCGCCTGGGCTAGGCTGGCACCTAGGCGGCGCAGCACGAAGCCCGAAAACTCATCGGCCTCCAGCTCGTCCTGCGGCTGCGAGCCGCCGCTGCGCAAGGTGTGGCCGTTGAGGTGATGGCCCATTTCGTGGGCTAAGATGCTGATGCCGCCCCAGTCGGTGTGGCCGGCACGGTTCACGGCCGCCAGAAACTTGGGGTTGTAGAGCAGGTAGCGCTTGCCGTTGTAGGCCACGGCGGCGGCATTAGGCACCACGGTGGTAGCTCGCAGCTCGAAGCGCGGCTGCAAGCCCACCGCCTCCGTGATTTCGCGGATGATGCCGGCCGCCTGGCTGGCGGGCAGGTCGGGAGTAGCTTGGGCCTGGGCGGCGAGGGCCACTGTCAGCAGCCCTAGGGCCACCGCCAGTGGGCGGAAAAAGCGGGGAAGAAAGGGCATTTGTATAAGAGAAAATAAAGCGGATAGGGCCGCCTGTCGTCGCGAGCGCAGCCAAGCAAGAACAAGCGCAATTCTGACGCCAAAAAACTGAGCCAGCTGGCAGTTTTTAGCTATTTATACAACGCAAAAGCTACCCTTTTTCGTTTACTAAAAGCACGGCCACTACCGGCCGTGCTTTTGCGTTTTTTTGCCCCATGCCCCACGACCATTCTGCCGATACGCCCGCCGTGCGCGTGGCACCCGGCCAGCCCCTGCGCCTCGCCGATATCGCCCCCGATACTACCAAGCCCTTCAAGGATAAAAAGCACGCCAAAGAGCGCCTAAAAGAACTGCGTAAGCAGCTTAGCGACTTGCAGGAAAATCTTTATGCCGAGCACCGCCAGAGCTTACTGCTGGTGTTTCAAGCCATCGACACGGGCGGCAAGGACGGGGCTATTCGCAAGCTCCTCACGGGCCTGAACCCGGCCGGGGTGCAGGTGGCGGCTTTTAAGGCACCTAGCAAAGAGGAGCTAAACCACGACTTTTTGTGGCGCATTCACCAGCAAACGCCTGGTAAGGGACACATCGGGGTGTTCAACCGCTCGCACTACGAAGACGTGCTCGTGACCCGCGTGCACGACCTAATCGGCCCCGAAACGTGGCTGCCGCGGTACCAAGACATCAACAACTTCGAGCAGCTGCTGACCCGCGATGGCACCCGCGTTATCAAGTTCTTCTTGCACATTTCGAAAGAGGAGCAAGCCGAGCGCCTGCAAGCCCGCCTCGACGACCCGGCCAAGCGCTGGAAATTTGAGCCCGCCGACCTTAAGGAGCGCAAGCTGTGGGACAAGTACCAGGAGGCGTTTCAGGATGCCCTGGCGGCCTGCTCTACGCCCGATGCGCCGTGGTATGTCATCCCGGCCAACCACAAGTGGGCGCGCGACCTCGCCATTGCCGAAATTGTGGTGGCTGCCCTCACCGAAATGAACCCCCAGCCGCCAGCCGCTGACTTCGACGTGGCCGCGCAAGTGGTGGAGTAGGTAGCTAGTGTATAGAAGAGGGGGTACTGCTGTTCGCGCAATCTGAACAGCAGTACCCCCTCTTATAGTATTCAAATATGGGCTGATTAATTAAGCCACACGGTGGCCACTTCTTCGAAGCGGTGGGCGGCAAAAGCGCCGTAGGGACGCTCGGCGTGGAAGCCTAGCACGTGCACCTGGGGCTGGCCACTGCGCACGTGGGGCAGCACGCGCACCGGGTACACCCGGCCAGCCGTGGGCCAGTCGCCTACGTAGCCAGCGGGTGGGTTCGCATCGTTCACGCAGCGGGCAAATTGCTGCACCGGAAGGGGGGTAGGAAGCTGAGTCTTACGCATAGCCAAAGATACAAAATTTTTTCCGAAAGCTAAAAATATTAGGAAGCAAATGTGAGTCCAAATAAATACGCTAAGATGAAGATGAAAGGAAGCTATGAACCTTCCGGCCGCAGGCAGCAGGCCGCTTGGTAAACTGTTGATTATTAAAAACTGTCCTAGGTGGACATTAGAGCCATTTTAGTAGTTCATGACCCCTAGGTAGCAATGATTTTAAATGAAGTATTGGTGAAGATACGACAAAACCCCGCTTGCCGGATGTCCGGCAGGGCGGGGTCTTGTAAGTGACATTGCAAATGCTGGTAGCAGCGGAGCCCTAAGGCTAACGCTTGTTCAGGTCGAGGTACTGATAAGCGATGAGCAGGTCGGTGCGGGTGCCCGGCGGGCGGTAGTACACCAGTAGGTCGTATTGGTTTTCGGTCTCGGTGTGGGTGCCCTCAAAATAGATTTCGTCGGGTGGCGCGTTAGTGGCCCTAGGTGCCACGGCGTAGCTGTAGCTGTAGTAGCCCTGCTTGAGCAGCGCCCGGCCGGTGTAGCGCTGCTGCAAGCTGTCGTAGGTAAGCCGAAACTCGTCTTTGAGCTGCCAGTCGCTGAGGGCGCCGAGCACGTACACCGGGCCTGGCGCAGGTCGCTCGGCCCGCAGGTTGAAGGTGACCTGGGCATAGTCGCCGTTGATGGCACCCTCACCAAACTCGCGGTTTTCGAAGATGCGCTTGCCGTTGGCGTCCTCGTACTGGTTGTAGGCTTGGCCGTTGCGGGTGGCTTCGGGCAGCAGCTCTACCTGCACGGGGCTAGCCTGCCGACCTAGGCGCGCAATGCCGAGGCCATTGGCCTGCAAGGAGCGCATGTCGAAGTAGCGATACTCGCTGAGGCCCGGAAACGCGTTTTCGTAGTTGATATACTGGTATTCGAGCACCCGCTCGGCGTCGCGCACGAAGGTGGGGCGCAGGTTGTAGTGGGCATTGTCCCAGCGGAAGTTTTGGCGCAGCACCACCTTCACTTCCTGGGCGGGGTTCAGCAGCTCCACGGCGCTGTAGTTGATGCGAAAATTAAGCTGCTGGTAGGCGTAGCGCGCCTCCACGCCCCCGGCCAGAATGCCCGGCGCGAGGCTGGCCACCACCTGGTTTTCATACACCAGCAGGCGGCGCGAAATCAGCGGCGCCCCGCCCCGGCCCTGCACTACCAGCAGGTAGTTGCCGCTCAGCTTCACGCGGGGCACGGCCAGCGTGTAGTGGTAGTAGGGCACCTTGGTATTGACCGACGTGCGGTAGCTGTTGACATTAATCTCATTAATATCATCCAGAAACTGCAAGTCGGTGAGCGTGGAGGGCTGCCAGTTGATGTCGCAGTTGATGAGCTTGGCCGTGAGGCGCGGCGGCTGCTCGCCCAGTACGTCAAACTCCAGCGTGATGGGCTGCTCCTGGCTCAGGGGTACAATGGGCGGGCTCAGCACGGCCGTGGGGTTGGTGGCCAGGCCCGTGGTGGTGAGGGTAGAGGTGGTGCCGGTGCCCACGTAGCACTGCACGCTCTTCACGCTGGGGTCGTAGATGTAGTCGTAGTAGCGCAGCTGGGCGCTGGCGGCCGGGGCGCCCGCTCGCTGCTGGCTAGCCGGCAGGTCGGCATTGGTGATGGGGGTACCTAGGGGCACGCAGGCTGTGGCGAGCAGCAGAAGTGGGTAGGGTAGGTGGCGAAAGCGCATAGCGCGAAAGTACGGGCCAGCCAGCAGTGGGGCCCCCAGGGCCAACGGCGCTGCCCCAACGCCGCGCCCGCCCGGCCAGTACTGGCGTTTCGTGCTTTCTTTGGCAGATGAAGCTAAAAATAAATCGGTTGCAGCATATAGGCCTGCCCGTTACCAACCTAGGGGCCTCGCGGGTGTTTTATCAGCGCCTGGGGTTTGAGCCCGTGATGGAGGCCACCTTTCCGCATGATGGGGCCCAGGGTCAGGTAGCGATGATGCAGCGCGGCGAGCTGGTGCTAGAGCTGTACCAGATGCCCGAACCCGAACTCAGCCAGGTGCGGCAGCGCTCCGACGGCCGCATCGACCACATCGCTTTCGACGTCGATGACATCGACGAGGCCTACGCCACGCTGCAAGCCGAAGGCTTTGTGATGCTAGAGCCCCAGCCCAGCTTCCTCAATTTTTGGGCTAGAGGCTGCAAGTTCTTCAACATTGCCGGGCCCGATGGCGAGCGCCTAGAATTTTGCCAGATTCTGTAAGGCCGCTGGCCGTGCGGGCCGCAAACCGCAGCTCCATAATGCGGTTTAGGACACTACTGCTTAAGCTTAATCTGTAGAAGAGCCATGACCACTGTAGAAGTTAGCGAAGCTCCTGCCCAAGTGTGGGAGCAGGTGAGCGAGGGCGTCACTCGCACCATTTTGCGCGCCGAGCCCGGCGAAAAGCGCGTGCTCATCAAGATTGAGGCCGGGCGCACCTACCCCCACCACGCCCACGCCACCCCCGACGAGGTGTTTGTGGTAGCTGGTACCTACTGCGACCCCGGCGTGGAAAACGGCCGCTCGTTTGGAGCGGGTTCTTATCTCTACTACCCGCCCGGCACCGACCACTGCGCCAGCAGCCCGGCCGGCTCGGGCGGCTGCACCATCCTGGTCTGGAACGCAGGCACGCCTGCCAAGTAGGCCCCTAGGTGCGCCGGTAGCAGCCGCAAAGCCGCAGAGGATTGCTGCGTTAAAGTATAGGAGTTTGTATGAGTTCGGCCTAGGTAGTACATTGCCAGGCCGTTGAGCACCAATACACTAAATTATACCTTTTCCTGCAAGCAATAAGATGGAAGCAAGCCAAGCAGCCGACCAGCAACCCGACAACTACCTGTATCAGTATGCCGCCAACCTGCTGGCCAATGGCAAAAGCGGCACCGAAGTAGAGCGCCTGCTAATGCTAAAAGGCGTCGCGGCCGACGACGCCAGCACGATGGTGGGCGAACTAGAAAACCCCATTCAGGACGCCAAGAAGGCGCAAGCCAAAAAAGACATGCTGCACGGCGGTCTGTGGTGCCTCGGTGGCCTCGCCCTCACGCTGGCCGATGTGGGCTTCGTGTTTTGGGGTGCCATTCTATTCGGTGGCATCCAGTTCATTAAAGGCGTCACCAATTTGAAATAATTCCTACGCGTCTGCCTCCCATACAAACGCCCTGCTCGCAGTAAGTCGCTGCGAGCAGGGCGTTTGTGTGTGCAATGCAAGCGTGCCTTTCGGCTAGCATCTGCTTAGCTAGTCTGCTTAGTGAGCCGTCGAAAGGGGCTTATCGCCTAATGCCGTTTTGGCCAGCGTGAACGGTAGCGCAACCGTCGAGATTGCTGCCTAGGTGGCCTGGTGTGCTGAGTACTCATAGCCAGCTTGTCAGGGTTCTTGGCTGCTATCATTGGTAGTTGATAAGACAATACCGCACTAGTTGTGCGCGCTGCAAAGGCATGGATAACAACAAACTTGGTACAAAGCCGCATTATCAAATATTAGATGGGCTGCGAGGCGTGGCGGCTGTTATCGTAGTGTTCTTTCACTTGGCCGAGCCGCTCGCCAGTGGCCACCTCGACAACATTGTCAATCACGGCTACCTAGCGGTTGATTTTTTCTTTCTCCTGTCGGGCTTTGTAATAGGCTATGCCTACGACGACCGGTGGGACAAGCTGACCATCGGCGGCTTTCTGCGGCGCCGGGTCGAGCGGCTGCAACCGCTCGTGGTACTGGGCATGACACTCGGCGCCCTAGGCTTTTATTTTACCGATTCCACTATCTGGCCGCTCATCCATACGGTGCCGGTGTGGAAGCTACTCGTGGTCATGCTGATAGGCTACACGGTGCTGCCTATTCCGCTTTCGATGGATATCCGGGGCTGGCAAGAAATGCACCCGCTCAATAGCGTAGGCTGGTCGTTGTTTTTTGAGTACATAGCCAATATTCTCTACGCGCTCGGCATCCGCAAGCTATCCAATAAGGTATTGGCTGGCTTGGTGCTGGTGGCCGGGGCGGTGCTGACGCATTTTGCCGTTACGAACCCCAACGGCGACGTGGCTGGCGGCTGGACTCTAAACGCCGAGCACCTGCGCATTGGCATGACGCGCACGCTATTTCCGTTTTTTGCCGGGCTGCTTTTATCGCGGGTGGCTAAGCCCATTTATATCAAAAATGCTTTCTTATGGTGTAGCCTGCTAGTTGCCGCGGTGCTGCTGATGCCCAGAATAGGCGGGGCCGACCAGCTTTGGCTGAATGGATTGTACGAGGCCTTTTGCATTATCGTGCTATTCCCTTTCATTGTATACCTCGGGGCCAGCGGGGTGGTGCACAGTGAGGCAGAGAACAAAATCTGTAGCTTCCTCGGCAATCTTTCTTACCCCTTGTACATGACGCACTATGTACTGGTCTACTTCTACGTGGCGTGGGTAAGCAACCACAAAGGCATTACCCTAGGGCAGGCCTGGCCCTATGCCCTGCTCACGTTCGCAGGAGCTATCGTGCTGGCATACGCCAGCCTGAAGCTGTACGATGAGCCAGTGCGGGCTTGGCTGCGCAAAAAGCTGGGGTAGCGAAGCGTTCAGTTTTGCTCACCTAGGTTCATCGCCACCAAGACATACATCATAATCGCCAAGCGCTGAGCAATAAGGCCCAGACGCCAAAAAGCCCCGCCAGAAACGTGTAAGTTTTTAGCGGGGCTTTTGCTTTGGCCAGTTTACTACATCTCCGCTAGCATTTCCCAGCGGTCGTTGAGCTTCGCTAGCTCCTTCTTGACTTGCTCAAATTTCATCGTCGTATCCTTTAGCTGCGACGTGTTTTGATAAATCTTGGGGTCGGCCAGTTGCTTTTCGTACACCGCCATTTCCTTCTCCAGCTTGTCGATGTTGGCTTCTACTTCGGCCAGTTCTTTGAGCGCCTTTTTCTGGTCGGGCGACGAGGTTTTGTTTACCGTGGGCACGGGCTCGGCTACGGCAGCGGGCTTGGGAGCAGGCTTGGGCGCCGAGGGGCTGGGCAGGCCAGCTTTCTTGGCGGCTTTCTCGCGCTCATCTTGCCACTGCTCGTACTCGTGGTAGGTGCCGGGGTACTCTTTTAGCTGATAGTCCTCAATGTACCAGATTTTGGTGGCCACATTCTCCACGAAGTAGCGGTCGTGGCTAATGACAATGAACGTGCCCTCGTACTGCTCCAAGGCCTGAATGAGGATGTTGACCGACTGCATGTCCAAGTGGTTGGTCGGTTCGTCGAGCAGCAGGAAGTTGGCTTCCGAAATCAGGGTTTTGGCCAAGGCTACACGGCTTTTCTCGCCGCCGCTTAGCACCTTGATTTTCTTGTATACATCATCGCCCGTGAACAAAAACGAACCTAGGACGCTGCGCAGCTCCATCTCGTTGCGCTTCGAGCCGGCTTCGTTCATCTCCTGCAGTATCTCGTTGTCGATGGTCAGGCTTTCGAGCTGGTGCTGCGCATAAAAGGCCATAATCACGTTGTGGCCCAGCTGGTGCTTGCCGGCGGTGGGCGTTTCGGCCCCGGCTACTAGGCGCATCAAGGTCGATTTGCCTTTACCGTTGGCACCGATAAGCGCGATTTTGTCGCCCCGCTCGATGTGCACGTGCGTATCGCGGAAGATGAGCTTCTCGCCGTAGCTCTTGCCCACATGCTCCATGCGCAGGATGTGGCGGCCAGGCTGCTGCGAGAACGTAAACTTGAAGTTGACCCGGGCGGCGTCGGGCGCCACGGCCTCGATGCGCTCCAGTTTGTCCAGGGCCTTCACGCGGCTCTGGGCCTGCTTGGCCTTGCTGGCGCTGGCCTTAAAGCGCTCGATAAAGCGCTCGGCCTGCTTGATGGCGGCCTGCTGGTTGTCGTAGGCGCCCTGCTGAATTTCGGTACGCAGCACCTTCTCTTCCTGGTAGAACGAGTAGTTGCCGGCGTAGGGGTGCAGCTTGCCGCCGCTCACCTCCACGGTGGTGTTGGTAGTGCCGTTGAGAAATTCGCGGTCGTGGCTCACGATGATAACCGCGCCCTCGTAGCCCGCTAGGTAGTTTTCAATCCACTTGATAGAAGGCAAGTCCAAGTGGTTGGTGGGTTCGTCGAGCAGCAGCAGCGAGGGTTGTTGCAGCAGGATTTTGGCCAGCATCACGCGCATGCGCCAGCCGCCCGAAAAGGTCTTGAGCGGCTTCTGCAGGTCGTCGGTCGAGAAACCCAGGCCTTCCAGAATCTCTTCGGCCTTCGACTGCATGGTGTAGCCACCTAGGGCCTCAAAGCGCTCTTGCAGCGTGGCCAGCTTATCAACGAGGTCGTCGGTGTAGTCGGTCTCAAACTTGAGCAGAATCTCATCGATTTTCTTCTGCAGCTCCAGCGCTTCGGCAAAGGCCTGCATGGCCACGATGAGAATAGACTCGTGCGAGTCGTAGCTCAGCAAGTCCTGGTTCAGAAAGCCCAGGCTTACTTCCTTGCTCATCGAAATGGAGCCACCATCGGGCTTGTACTCGCCCACCAGCAGGCGCAGCAAGGTCGATTTGCCGGTGCCGTTGAGGCCCACCAAGCCGATTTTATCCTTGGGTTTGATATGCAGGCTGGCCCCGTCATAGAGGGTGCGCGAGCCGAAGTGAAAGTCTAGGTCGGAGATAGAAATCATTACGCAGCGGATATTCAGGCACAAAGGTACGGCGCGCAGCAGCGCGAACTTTGCAAGCAGTGTGACTGCGGGCGCATAAAAAAGGCCGTTCCAGCACTAGAACAGCCGCTTAGCTTAGTAAGTGCCCCCTAGGGTAGGCCTTGCCCGTAGCTGTGAGCGGTGCCCACTACCTAGGGCAGCGGCACGGTTTCGGTGCTCTGGCTGAGCTTCTGAGCTATTTTCTGGGGCACGCCCACACTGTGCAGGCCGCCGCTGATGAGACCCTGCCGCCAGGCCGTGAATACCGATGAGCGCAATTCGCGGCGGGCACTCATTTCGCCGGTCACGAAGCGGCCGCTGGGGCGCGGGTTGTTGTCGCGGATGACGAGGCCATTGAGCAGTCCGTTGAGGAAGCGCTTGAAAAGTGGCTTTTTCAGCTCGCCATCCTTGTACTTGTACATCGCGATTTTAAGGTCGGAATAATTAGCCCGCATGGTGCCTGCTACGCGTTGGCGGTCTACGTGCAGGTCAAAATTTATGCGTTGTACCGTGCCACTTTTAAACTCGATGAGCTTGGTGGGCAGCGTCATAGGGTTGAGAATGCTGAAGGGCGCGGCCCCGAAACTGCCCCAGAGATGGTGGCGGCCCTGGGGGTCGAGCATGGGCGCGTGCAGGTGTAGCACCACGTAGCAGCGGTTTTGCACGTAGCCGGTGGCCTCGCCCGTGAGGGGGTTGGCGAGCGTCTGCGTGCGCGGGTTGTTGCTGAGGTGGCGCAGCGTGATGTTCAGGCGGTTAAACGACATCGTGCCTACGCGGGGCGTTTCGGGGCTGCGATAGCGGGCCGCGATGGTACCGTTGTGCACGTCAAGGCGGCCCACTTCGAGGTGCAGGCGCAGCTTGCGCATGGCCTCGGGCGTGAGCACCGACTGGTTTTTGCCCATCGGGCCGCGCCCATCGCTGTTGAGGCCTAGCCAGGGTTTTTCGAGGCTAATGCGCGCCACTCGCACGTGGCTGTGGTCGGAGAGCAGGTTAAAATCGAAGCCCTGGGCCCGCAGCTCAGCCATGCGCACCCGCAACTGGGTAGATTGGTAGCCGGCGCGTCGGTTAAGCTGCGCCGGGCTGAAGATGGGGTCGAGGGCCAGCCCCGTTAGGCGAATGGTGCGAGCCCTGGTGTCGAGGGCGGCGCGCTCGATGCTGGTAGGGTATGCTGGGGGCTGAAACACGGCCGTGAGGCGGCCACTGTGCGCTTGCCAGCTGCGGGCGTACAAAATGCGCCCCTGGTTGGCTTGCCCACCCAGCGAATCGACGCGGATGGTGCGCCCCGTAGCGAAGAAATGGCGCATCACGGGCTGGTGCCGCAGCCCCGTAAAAGCCAAAAAGCCGTCCTCAATCACCAGCCGCCCTAGGTCGATGCGCCGGGCCAACGGGGCTACCAGCTGCCACAGTGGCGGCGGGGCCTGGGCAGGCGGCCGAAACGCTAGGCGCGGCTGCTGCACCAGGGCCGAGTCGGCGCGCAGGCGGTGCTGGTGCTGCCAGGCCGCCGCTTGGAGGCCCCGCACACGCAGCTGCGGCAGCAGCAGGGCCACCTGCTGGGCGCCGGGCTTACTCTGGCCCGGCGCGGGTGGCTCGATGCTAAGCGAGTCGAGCGTGAAGGCGCGCTGCTGCGTGGAGAAGGTAGCCGTGGCCAGCGTGAGCACGTGCCCCCCTAGGCGCCCCTGCGGGTAGCGCACTACGGCCTGCCAAGCTGCGGCACCCCCCAGGCGTTGGGTATCAGCCATACCGGCTTTCGTGAACAGCAGGTCACGGGCCAGCACCTCGGCCTGCGTGACTTGGATGGTGGGCTCGGCTTTGGGGCCGAAGGTGCCGCCTAGGTGCCGCAGGGCTAGGTAGCCTAGCCGCAGCGGCTGCTGCTCGTAGAGGGGCGGGGTAGGGTGGGGGGCGGGTTTTTTGGCCAGGGCCAGCACCTGCACCCGCAGCGAGTCGAGCACTAGGCTATCGAGCGGCACCGTGTGGCCGCGCAGCAGCGCCAGCAGGCCCACGCCCCGCAGGTCGAGGCGCCCTAGGTAGAGCGTGAGGCGCGGCAGGGTATCGGCCAGCGGGCGGGCGGTGGGGCGCAGCGCCACGCGGCGCAGGTGCAGCGCCCGCGGCCCTAAGTCGGTGCTAAGGCTGCCAATGGCGAGCTGATACTGGCCGTGAGTTTTCTTGGCTACTTGCTTTTCGAGGGTGCGGCGCAGCCACGGGTCGAGGCCCAGCCACACCGCCACTATTGCCAGCACTAGCAGCACCCCTAGTGCGGCGCCGGCCCGGAGGAGCCAGGTTTTCCAGGAAGAGGTAGGGGCGGAGGTAGACAAAACGCACAAGCGGCTACTAATGGGCCGGGTAGTGCCTAACGGCAAAGCCCGCTGGTAGGGTTGCGGTTAGCTGGTGAGTTAGCTCAACCTTCGGCCCCGAACTGCTCGTACAGGCGAAGAACTTTACCAATTCTTCATCAGTCACTACTCATGCGCTTTCCTTCCTCTTCGCTCCTGCTTCGCCTCAGCCTGGGCGGTACACTGCTGCTAGCTACAGCGGCTTGCGACAAAGACAACGATGTTGACGATGACGACCCCAGCCAGGTCACCTTTACGCAGGCCGGTCTCTACCCCGAGGGCACGCAGTATGACGATGACAACGACCGCTTTCTAGTGAGCTCCCAAACAGCGGGCCGCATCGGGCAGGTGAAAGACGACGGCACGTATTCACAGTTTGCCGACGATGCGCAGCTTGTGTCCACCATCGGCCTCCGGCTCGACCAGGCCAGCGGGCGCAACCGCCTGCTCGCGGCCGTGTCCGACCCTGGCTACAACACCGCGCGCACCACCGCCACTACCCGCCGCAAGCTGGCCGCCGTCGCCATCTTCAATGCGAATACCGGCGCCAAGACCGGCTACGTAGACCTAGGCGGCCTGCGGCCCAACGCAGCGGCCCACTTCGCTAACGACATAGCCGTGGATGGGGCTGGCAACGCCTACGTGACCGACAGCTTTGCACCCATCATCTACAAAATTGACGCTCAGGGCGTGGCTTCGGTGTTTTTAGAGAATGCGGCGTTGGCGGCGCCCTCCGGCGCGTTTGGTCTAAATGGCATCGTGTACCACCCCGATGGCTACCTGCTGGTGGCCAAGTCGGACGAGGGAGCAATTTTTAAGGTGCCGCTGGCCACGCCCAGCAGTTTCACCAAAGTAACTGCCACCGGCCTTACCCTCACCGGTGACGATGGCCTGCAGCTTACTGATAACAACACCTTGCTGGTGGTTTGTAATGCCCAGGGGCAGGTGTACCGCCTCAGCAGCACCGATAATTTTGGCAGCGTGAGCCGCACGGGCAGCTTTACCACTGGAGCCGTGTACCCCACCACCCTGGCCCGGCGCGATGGCCAGAGCTACGTGCTGTACTCATATCTCAATGCCTTGCAGCAAATGCAGAGCCCGCCGGTAGAGAAGTTCAGCCTCACCCGCGTGGCGTTCTAAAGCAGTTTTGCGCCCTCAACGTAGCTTTGAGGCCGGGGCCGCCGTAGGTAGCCCCGGCTTTTGGCTTCTATTGCTCCGGCTCCTTCGTTCATGCTCGCTATCACTTCCTTGCTGCCGTCGCCGGCTGCCGACCACATCAACACCCTCATTAAGAGCCTAGAAACTGAGTTTGGTCTGACCGATGTGCAGGCCACGCCCGAGCCGCACCTCACTTACCAATTGGTAGAGCCCATCGACCTAGACCAGCTAAAAGCCGGCCTGCGCGAGATTGCCGATACCACCGCGCCCTTTGTGGCGCACACTACGGGGCTGGGCATGTTTCCGGGCGAGCGGCCCGTCATTCATATTCCGGTGCTGCGCTCCGACTATCTCAACCAGCTGCACCACCGCATTTTGGAGGTGGCCACGCCCATGTGCAGCCGCACCGACAAGTACAGCGCCCCCGACCTGTGGCTGCCCCACGTGTCGCTGGCCCTGCACGATACCACGCCCGAGCTCCTAGGTCCGGTATTACAGTTTCTGAACAACCAAACCTTCAATCTAGAGCTGGACATCACTAACCTGGCCCTACTGCGCCCCGCGGGCGACTTTTTCGTGCGCGAGGAGGTGTTTGATTTTAAGGGTTAATGGTTAGTTGTTAATGGTTAATTATTGTTGGCACTCGCTGACGCGAGTTACGCTGCGCTAAACTTGCGCCAGCGTAACTATTACCTGTTCAGGATGGTGCGGTTGCGGTTCAGCTTTAGGTCCTGGAGCAGGCTGCTCTTGGCCGCAATGGTGAAGCTGTAGCCCCGCGTGACGCCCACGGGCATCCACATGCCCGTGATTTGCCAGCAGTGCAGGTCGCGGGTGAAGTTGATGACCGGATACACGAAGGAATTGGCGCGCAGGTCGTAGTTGAGCGTGCTGCTCAGGCGCAGGTTCTCAGTGAGCTTGACCGAGCCCGTGGCCGTGATGGAGTTATTGGCGAGCAGCGGCACCAAGTTGGCATAGGCTGCATTGCGGAAGGGCGCGGAGTTGGTGCTGTAGCTGGCCGTGTACTGCACGCTGGCTTCCCACGGAATATCAAAGTCGATGTAGTCGGCGTAGATGGCCACCGGCAGCGGCGAACCCAGCACGGGGTCGTTGGAGGGCGCCACGGCCCTAGGTATGTTGGCCGCGCTCTTGGGCCGCGCAGCGGGGTTAAACTGGTACCCTAAGCTCAAGTTGGCTGACGTGAGACGCGCTAGCTTGAAGTTGCGCTGGTTGAACAAGTATTCGTTGGTGTTACGACCAAGAGAGTCGCGCTGGTAGAAAGAAAAAGCGCTGCTTATTACCACATTCAGCTTCTTGGCTACTTGCACCCGATAATTCAGCGTCAGGGGCGAGAGTGCGGGTGTGAATTCATCAGCCGCGAAGTTGTAACCCACGGCCAAGTCGATGCCATCAGCCAGGCTTACTTTTTTAAACTCTTGGGTGCCCGTGGTGTCGTTTTTATTACGCACCTTCATCTCAATAGAGTTTTGCACCGAGAAGTTAAGGGCGCTCACCTTGGCGCTGGCTGTCTGCCCAAACAGGAACCCTTGATAGCGCGTGAAAGTAGTCGGGTCGAGGAGGCGCCCGCCGTTGTAGGCTAATCTGAGGTCAGTGTTTAGGGCGTCGAGGTCACCTTGCGAGATACCCCGGTACGCTGCCGAATTAGAGAGGTTAGGGGAGAAGGCATACGTCAGGCTGGGCGTAACCTTATGGCGAATGGCCTTGATATTCTTACTCCTAAAATTCAGCTGGCCGTAGAAAGTGGTGGTCGCCGACAAGTTGGCAGAGTACGAGTAAGCCCGGCTAAAGCCGCGCATCGTGTCCACGCGTATCGCCTGCGCCGCAGGTATGTATTCGTAGTTCAGCGCCTGCGGGTACCAAGTCTCGCCGTAGCTCACGGAGGGCTGCAGCTGAATGTGGCGAATGAGCGTGGCCGAGGGCAGCGTAATCTGGAACTGGTGCTGCGCCGCGCTCTGGGCATTACGCAGCAGCGGCCCTAGGTTCGATAGATTGAATGGAATGTTATACGCCGTGGTGCTGCCACCCAGCAGCGGCAGCCCCGAGCTAAGCGTGCGAGCCGCCACTTGGTTAGTCAGCTGGTTCTGGGCCACTAGGTTGTAGCTCACCGCAAACTGCTCGTACCACGCGCCGCGAGGCTTGATGCCTAGCCACTGGTAGGGGTACTGGCGCGCCACGCCCACGCTCAGGTTGGGCAGGGTAAAGGCCATGATGCCAGTTTGCGTATTCTGGCTTTGGCTGGCTTGGATGGCGTAGTTGATGGGCAAGTGCCGCATTTGCTTTGAGTAGCTCACCGTCGAGTTGAAGGCCGGGGTGAGGTAGCGCCGCGGGTCGAGCGTATTCACGCGGTTGTAGAATGAGCTACCCGCCTGCACACTGGCCGTGAAAACCCCGCCGCCCGGCGTGGGCGTAGGCGAGTGGCTCCAGGTTATCCAAAAGCTGTTTTGGGAGTTCGGAGCCAGGTACTCGGGGCTAGTGCTGGCCGCGCCCGTGCCCAAAATGGAATTAATGGGCCGGTTGGTAAACGAGATGCGGGCGCTGCCCCGGTAGCGGTAGCGCTTGTTGTACGTGAGCTCGGTGTTGACCCCGAAGCCCCCGAAGCGGTCGGAGTTGCCGGCGTAGAGGTCGCCGGTCACTCGCAGTCCTAAGTAGTCGTTGGGGGCCCAGTAGTAGCCACCGTTCGAGAGGTAATAGCCGCGGTCCTGGGCCTGCCCAAAGGTAGGGATAATGATGCCCGAGCCCCGCCCGCCGTGCTGCATGGGGAAGTAGCCAAACGGCAGACCTAGGGGCAGCGGCACATCGCCGATAACCATGTGAAATGGCCCCGTAATGATGGCCTTGCCCGGTATCACCTTGGCCTTGGCCGCCCTGATGTAAAAGTGCGGGTGCTCGAGGTTGCAGGTAGTGTAGGTGGTACCTAGGTTGTGTATGGTATTGTCGGGCTGGCGCTTGGCTATTTCCGAGTGCACATAGCCCTCGCCCTGCTGCGTAATAGCGCCCGCAATCAGGCCCCGTTTGCTCTTGAAGTTGTAGGAAATTTCGTCGGCCGTGTAGTTGCCGTTGCCGTCCTTGAACACCGGCTTGCCGATGGTCTTATTCTTGAGCGAGTCGCGGCGGCCGTTGGCCAGCACGGTGCTGCGGCCGTAGTCTACCGTGATGAGGTCGGCCTTCATGTTCATGGCCCCATAGTCCACATTGGCCTTGCTGTAGAGGCGGGCCACCTTCTTAGTCACGTCAAACTGAATCGAGTCGGTGGCCGAATATTTCACGGTCGTCTCGATGGGGCTTTTCCGCTTGAGGTCGGCCAAGCGAATAGAGTCCTCGCGGCGGCCGGCGCGGCTGGTGTCGCGCAGGGCCAAGCCGCTGCTATCGGGCGCAAGGGCCGGGGCAGGCTTGCGCGACACCGCGGGCACCTGCGGGCGGCCAGTGTTGGTTTGGCCGGGCGGGGGCGGGCTTTGGGGCTCGTTGGGGTCGGCCGAAATATTGCGCACCGGCTGGGTAGGGGCCGAGCCCGCCCGCCGCTTGCCCCGCGTAGCCGGGGCCGACGTCGAGTCGGCTTTGGTCTGAGCAAAGGCTGCCGGGCCGCTCACCAGCAGCAGAAAAAAGCACAGCCAAGCTGGCACCCAGCCAGCCCATAAGCAAGCGCGCCAGCCAGTGGCCGAAGGAAAGACAGAAGACAGCAAGTGAAAGGTAGCGCCGGGCGAATTACTTTTGGGGTTCCAGACAAACAAAGATAGCAGGCAGCCAACCTGCTGCGGCGGCATTCCCCAGTGCCGCCTTTTTCCCCCAACGAACGACGTGCGGATTATTGCTTCCCTAGCTGTTAGCTTTTGGCTCTTGGCTGCAGGCTTTTTTTCCGGCCCTTCCAAAACGACGGCCCAGGGCAGCCAAAACCCAGCCGGGCACAAGCCCTCGGCCGAGCAAAAGGCTGACAGCCAACTGCTGGAAGATACCAGCCCCGAAGAGGCCAACCGGTACCGCTTGCGCACGGTGGTGCTCGATGCGGGCCACGGCGGCAAAGACATTGGCTGCTCGGGCAAGTCGAATCACGAGGCCGATGTGGCGCTGGCTATTATTCTGGACCTAGGGCGCCGCATTAAGGAGGGCTATCCTGGCGTGCGGGTTATTTATACGCGCCGCACCAATGTATTTGTGGAGCTTGATGAGCGCGCCGCCATTGCTAACCGCAACCACGCCGACCTTTTTATTTCGGTGCACTGCAACGCCGGCCCGCACGCCTCGCACGGCACCGAGGTGTGGTGCATGGGCCCGCACAAGACTGAGGCCAACTTAGGTGTGGCCAAGCGCGAAAACGCGGTAATCTTGCAAGAGAAAGACTACCAGCGCCGCTACGACGGCTTCAATCCCAACTCGCCGCAGGGCAACATCCTCTTCTCGCTGTTTCAGAGCGCCTATATTACCAACTCGCTGCGCCTGGCCCAGCGCGTGGATAGGCATTTTCGTACCAGCGTGGGGCGCAGCTCGCGCGGAGTCAAGCAGGCGGGCTTCATCGTACTTTGGAAGTCTACCATGCCCTCGATACTGGTAGAATCGGGCTTCTTGACTAACCCGACCGAGGAAAATTATTTGGCCACGAAAGCTGGACAGCAAGCGATTGCGGGAGGCATTTACCGCGCTTTTCGCGAGTATAAGCACGACTTGGAAGGCGGACCGGCCGAGTAAGCCAGCAGTTTGGTTACGGGGGAGGTAAACATCCGGGCGGCGTTTACGTTAGGGAGCCCTAGGTGGCCTTGCTACTGGTGCACGGCCCCACCCTTCTTAATTCCCGTGAATCAGCTTTAATCTGCAATACTGTGTCTAAAGAAATCAAAGTGGGCCTATTGGCCGTGGTGGCATTAGTGGCGTTGGCGGTAGGTTTCAATTTTTTGCGCGGCAGCAACCTGCTGTCGAGCGACCGCACTTACTATGCCGTTTATCCGAAAGTAGATGGCCTCAACGTGGGCGCTCCGGTTATCCTAAATGGCATTAAGGTAGGCCAAGTAAAAAACCTGGAGCTACAGCCCGAGAACAACAACAGCGTGCGCGCCTCGATAGAGCTCGAAAAAGGCGTAACGGTAGGCGACTCGACCAAAGCTGGCCTCAGCGGCTCGCTGCTAGGCTCCAAAACCATTACGCTGGTGCTAGGAGCTGACTCTAAGAAGTATAGCGGCGGCGAAACGTTGAAAACGACTACTGCCGTGAGCCTTACCGATGTAGTGCAGGCTCGCGCTACGGTCCTGCTCGATACCGTAAACTCGACGTTGGCGCACCTCAACAGCTTTCTGAATAAGGACGCCCAAACCAACATTCAGGGTACGCTGGTGGGTGCCCGCCAAAGCACCGAGGCATTACAGCGTCTCATCACTGCTAACCAGGCCAACATCAACCAGATTACTCGTAACCTGGCCCAGATGAGCGCAGCCCTTAACAAGAGCACCTCGAAGCTCGACCGCATCGCTAACAACTTTACCCAGCTGTCGGACTCGCTGAAGTCGGCGCCAGTGGGCCCGGCCATGCGCAACCTCAATGCTACGCTCGTTGAGGCCCAAACTTCACTGAAAGGTGTGAGCACGGCCCTCAATGACAAAAACGGTACGCTGGGCAAGCTCATCAACGACTCGCTGCTTTACAACAACTTGAATTCTACGGCAGCCAGCGCCGACGCGCTACTGGCCGACATGAAGGCCAACCCGAAAGATTACGTGCACTTCTCAGTGTTTGGCGGCGGCAAGAAAAAAGTAAAGACGGAAACCACGACCAAGCCCGACGGTACTAAGAAAACCGAGAAGAAGGTGAGCACCGCCAGTGCGCTCACTAACCCCTAGGCTCCGTTCTCTCGGCTTTACCTTTGAAACCCGCCCCGCAAGGGGTGGGTTTTTTTGTAGCGCGGGCTTTCAGTCCGCGCCTACTTACCCTGGCATAGCTTACCACTCCGCAGACTGAAAGTCCGCGCTACCACACTTCCCATCCCACCCAATTAGTTATGAACGTCGAGTTCAACCGCAACGAAGACCACCTCCAGCAGCTCACGTACCAGCTGCGCAAAAAGCTCGAAAAAGTGGCCCTAGGGGGCGGCGAAAAGCGTATTGCCGCCCATAAGGCCAAGGGCAAGCTCACGGCCCGCGAGCGCATCAATTACCTGCTCGATAAGGGCGCGTCCCAGGTCGAAATTGGCGCCTTCGCCGGCGAGGGTATGTACCCCGAGGAGGGCGGCTGCCCCAGCGGCGGCGTGGTCGTGGTGATGGGCTACGTGCAGGGCCGCCAGTGCGTGGTAGTAGCCAACGACGCCACCGTGAAGGCCGGGGCCTGGTTTCCCATCACGGCCAAAAAGAACCTGCGAGCCCAGGAAATCAGCATCGAGAACAAGCTCCCCATCATCTACCTCGTCGATTCGGCGGGCGTGTACCTGCCCATGCAGGACGAGATTTTTCCGGATAAGGAGCACTTCGGCCGCATTTTCCGCAACAACGCCGTGATGTCCTCCATGGGCATCGTGCAGATTTCGGCCATCATGGGGCCCTGCGTGGCGGGCGGCGCCTACCTACCCATCATGAGCGATGAGGCCATGATAGTGAGCGGCACCGGCTCGGTGTTTCTGGCCGGCTCGTACTTGGTGAAGTCGGCAATCGGCGAAACCATCGACAACGAGGCCCTAGGTGGTGCGGCTATGCACTCGGAGGTATCGGGCGTGACCGACTACAAGTTTGACACCGATGAGGAGGCGCTCGACCACATCCGCAACATTTTCGATAAGCTGGGCGCGCAGCCTGCGGCCGGCTTCAGCCGCGCCGCGCCCGCCGCGCCTAGTTTGCCCGAGAAGGAGCTGTACGGCCTGCTGCCCGCCGACCGCGCCAAGCCCTACGACATGATGGAAATCATTAACCGGCTGGTTGATAACTCCGAGTTTGAGCCCTACAAAGACCTGTATGGCCAGACGCTCCTTTGCGGACTTGCGCGCATTGATGGCTGGGCGGTGGGTATCGTAGCCAACCAGCGCAAAATCGTGAAGAGCAAGAAAACCGGCATGCAGATGGGCGGCGTTATCTACTCCGACTCGGCCGACAAGGCCGCGCGCTTTATCATGAACTGCAACCAAAAGCGCATTCCGCTAGTGTTTCTGCATGACGTGTCGGGGTTTATGGTGGGCAGCCAGAGCGAGCAGGGCGGCATCATTAAGGACGGTGCCAAGATGGTGAATGCCATGAGCAACAGCGTAGTACCTAAGTTCACGGTGATAGTGGGTAATAGCTACGGCGCCGGCAACTACGCCATGTGTGGCAAGGCCTACGACCCGCGCCTCATCGTGGCCTGGCCCACTGCCCAGCTCGCCGTAATGAGCGGCGCGGCGGCGGCCAATACGCTCCTCCAGATTCAGGTAGCGAGCCTCAAAGCCAAGGGCGAGGTCATCACGCCCGAGGCTGAGAAGGAATTGCTCGACCGCATTAAGGCCCGCTATGACGAACAATTATCGCCCTACTACGCCGCCGCCCGCCTTTGGGTCGATGCCGTAATTGACCCGCTCGAAACCCGTAGGATTATCTCGGAGGGAATCAGCGCGGCTAATCACGCGCCGATTGAGAAGGCGTATAACGTGGGCGTTATTCAAGTATGATGACTATTCAGATAGAGAATAGCAATCAGCTTCGCTGGCAAACTGATTTTGAGCGGCTATTGGCTCCCATAAGGCAACAGATAGAGCCACTTAATTGGCTCATTACCGATTTGCGGTATCATTTTATTGATGACAAAGAACCGCAAGAAATCCCTGCCTGGGATATAGAATGGGGGACTGAGAGGCAGTTTGCCCTAGTATTAGGTAAAGAGCTTTGGGAGTCGGTAGCTAACCGGGATATTCAGGTAGTTTGGGGTGTTTTCTGCGGAATGATAGGAGAGGTACCAAGCATCCCCGATAATGAATTGCCTTATGCTGATGGAAACAAGCAAATGTGGACCGAACCTGAATCCTTTCAGCTTGCTAATAGTCAGATAGAAATAATATGCTGGGATAGTGCTCTTACTTGGATAAAATTTCAAAATGAAAATTTGGGTGCGCAATTTTTACTCTTGTTCCCGGAGGGTAAAATTTTGCTAAATCCTGATGCCACCGTGTAGCCATAGTAGGGCGAGTTTGGCGAAGTATAGTTCGTGCCGGACATAACGTGAGGGACTACACTGCCGCGTCAGTGGCAAATCGACTGTATACCTATTCTGACTATCTCGCGTGTAGCCAAGTTCTGGTGGGTCTGTAAAACGACTACGACCTGAAAGAAGCGCAACGCGCTCACGGCGCCGACTTCGACCGCTATTCCTGCCTTCACCCAAAAAGCCGCCGCCTAAGCGGCTTTTTGTTTGCCTAGCTACGTATACGCGCTCAAAAAGCCCGCCGCTTGCCGGCCCTACTTTTGGGAGCCTAAACCCAAGTAATGCAGACTAGCGGCTTCCAACGCGGCCCGCCAACGCAAAAATCACCCATGAACGGCGAAGACTTTCGGCTTATCGTCCAAACCTATATCTGCCCCATTCTGGCTGGCTCCGTTATCACACCGCAGCTGCTGGAGGCCGAGGGCAGCACGCACGCGCTAGCTGCTCTCAAAAGCAATGGGCAGGCCATGCACCTTAGCCCTAGTAAAAAGGCGGGCTACAAGGTTGAGATAACGCGCCACCAGCCTTTTAGCAGCGACGATACGAAGCTGATAGAAGCCATCATAACCCAAATTGCGGGCAATTTTGACAAAACGCTGGCCCTCTACCAGGAGCGGGTTATCAGCTATGCCATCGAGCTGGGGTTGTGTCGGTTTTTGTGCGCGCCCGAGTACGTGATGCTGGCGGGCATCTTGGATGGGTTCGCAAATTGGTCGGCGCGCACGTATGAGGGGCGCAAGCCCACGTTTACCATCGTGGTCGATTTTGAGGATAAGCAAGTAGTTGATAAGCAGCATCCGTCGATTCTAAACGTGTTGACGGAGGACTTCTTTGCCCCACTCTCGAACAGCGTGGAAAGCGGCATTCTGGTTTCCACGCAGGGCGCGCTGCTGGGCTACGTGTCATTTTTGGAAGGTGAACTGCAAAACAATTCCTACGCCCCGTCGCGGTTTATGTCGGTGGCCAATTATGCCGACAAGGAGCGGGCGTGCTTCACGCTGACCAATAACGGCGAGGTGTTGATTTTCAAGGATAAGAAGCTGTATTTTTCGAAGCGCAACGGCGGCTGGAGCTACTACAACCACGACTCGACCATGCGGATGATGGCCGGCAGCTCCACCGTCGTGAAGCGCGCCATGTACGAAACCATCCTCGACGTATCCTTCGCCCGCACCGGCGGCTGCCTGGCAGCCGTGGCACTAGCCCACGAGAAAAACCTGATAAAGGACGGTGGCCGCCACCCCGACAGCACAATCAAGGAAGCCGATTTGCTGGCCCATCCATCGTCGGTAAAAAGTCAGGCTATCAGGCAGCTAGTGCGGGGGCGAAAGTTTCAGCACATCAGCCGCACCCTGCGCAAAGAGCTGGTAGGCATCGACGGCGCTACCATTCTGAACTACCGGGGCGACATTCTGGCCGTGGGCGCGATTATCAAAATCAGTGGGGGTAGTACGGGCGGCGGCCGCCTGGCCGCCACCGAAACCCTGGCCCCGCATGGCACCGCCATCAAAATCTCGGCCGATGGCATGGTTAAGGCGTTCAACGCGGTGAAGGCTGGCGAGCCGGAAGTGGCGTTTAAATTATAAGGCCCTAGGTGGCACAGGCCTCTAGTTTTTGGCGCAAGCGCTCAAGAGAGGACAAGCGAAGCCAGTTACTCATTCGTAGCGCCTATATGAAAGTAAGCCGTATGAAAATACCTAAATTCATAGCTGCATTTCCACTGTTGCTTTCCCTATCGGCGTTTGGGCAAGGCAACGCATCGCTAACGGATGTGCAGCCAGCCCAAACGGGTCCCGCCCAGATGTTTTTTGCCTCCATGGTAGCGGGCTGCGGGGTGGCAGACTCATTGGCCAAGCTGGATATTAAGAAGCAGATGCCGTTTCTGCTGTTAAAAGGAGGTATTGCCTCAGTCGTTCACGTGCCCACCGACTCATTGGCAGAGCAAAAATTCCAGTTTCACTACTATGATTTTGGTTGCTCCGGGCCCGATGAGGCCTGCGTGCTGGGGTACAACCAGCGCATATTTGAGTACCTGACCAGCAAGTATGGCAAGCGGTGGCTGAAAGCAGTGAGGCGAGATGTGGTGGGGCTCAAAGAATGGAAGCGCACCCAGTAGGGGCGGGGCAAGTAGGGCCAGCACCTTAGCCCGACTGGTACATGAGCTATTGCTGGCGTGACGGCCATGTTTTTGGCTTCATCCTATAGATACCTTTGTGACGCAGCTGTTACCAAATAGGGCTGTTATTGTTACCACATGCGTATTTCTACTTTCGCGGGATTGCTGCTGGCGCTGGGAGCTGCCGGACGGGCCCATGCCCAAGCCCTTAACCCTGAGCAGCCTTGGGGCAGCTGGCTGGTGGGCACGGTACAGCTGCCGGGCACCGCTACTAGCCGCTGGGGAGGCTTTGCCGAAGTGCAGGTGCGTACCAACGCCGTTTTCCACGACTACTTCTACAACGAACTGAAGGCGGGCGGAAGCTTTGACATCGACCCCAACTTTACGGCGACCGTAGCGGGCGGCCGCTACACTACCTCCGATTACCAGGACCTAGGCGCCGGCCCGCTCAACAACGAGAAGCGGCTGTGGGAGCAGTTAGTACTCACGCAGTACTCGCACCGCCTCAAGCTCGAGCACCGCTACCGCATCGAGCAGCGGTGGTTTACGTTTCGCGATGACCGCACCGAGTTTCGGCAGCGCTTTCGCTACCGCCTCAATGCGTTTCTGCCCCTTGGTCACCAAAAGATTGAGCCCGGCACGGCCTTTCTGGTGGCTTACGACGAGGTTTTTCTTAACCCTAGGGGGCCAGTTTTTGAGCGTAACCGCGTGTATGGCGGCATAGGCTACCAGTTCAACAAGCACCTGTTTTTGCAGGTCGGCTACGTCAACCAGGCCAACTACAACTATACCGCCAGCCAGGGGCAGTTCATCTTGCAAAACACGGCCGCCAAAAATAATGTGGTGCTGAACGTGACTTACAAGATTTTGCATAAGAATGCCAAAGCGCAGCCCGTGGAAAAGTTGCCCTCGCAGCCCGACTAAGCGCTGGCCTACCTAGGCTAGTGTGGCGGCCTTGCTCATCCGAAAGCAGGCCGCAGTCGCGGGCAGCCAGGTAGTATAGTACTCTTATTGGAGCTTCCAAAAAATGCCCTAGATGGCATGTTTAGGCGCTTTTGTGCCATAGCCGCAGTAGCAGAAGGCAATACTTTGCCCGGGGAGTAAAAATAAATATGCAGCAAACGGTATCAATGTGGCGTAATGTGTCTACGTTTGTAGTGTACTAGTAATGTAGAACACTAAAGCGCCTTTCACATGGTCCGCATCCGCAACCTGCACTTTGGCTACTCCCGCCAAACGCTCCAACTCGAAAACCTGAATCTGGATTTGCAACGCGGCCGCATCTACGGCCTGCTGGGCAAGAATGGCGCGGGTAAGTCTACACTGCTCAAAAACATCGTAGGGCTAGCCTTTCCGCAGTCAGGCACCTGCGAGCTGGATGGCCACGCAGCCGCGCGGCGTCGGCCCGATACCCTGCAAGACCTGTTCTTTCTGCCCGAAGATGTGCAGGTGCCATCGGTGACAGCTACGCAGCTGGCTGCCAGCACGGGCGTGTTCTACCCGCGCTTCGACGAAGGCGCCTTTCACGAGTACCTGCGAGAGCTCGACGTGCCGTCGATGACGCAGCTCACGGCCCTCAGCTATGGCCAGCAGAAGAAGGTGCTGATTGCCTTTGCCCTAGCTACCAACACCAGCCTGCTAGTATTAGACGAGCCTACCAATGGCCTCGACATTCCGAGCAAGGCGCAGTTTCGCAAGCTGGTGGCGCGGGCGTTGGGGGAGGAGCGGTGCGTCATCATCTCCACGCACCAAGTGCGTGACCTCGATAGCCTCATCGACACGGTACTGGTGCTGCACGAGCGCCGCGTGGTGCTCAACAAAACCATCGACCAGCTCAGCGAGCAGCTCAGCTTTGGCACGGCGCCGGTGGGCACAGCCGCGGCCGATGCGCTGTATGCCGAAGTGGCGGCGCGGGGCCAGCAGGTCATTCGGCCCAACCACGCCGGGGCCTATAGTAAGGTCGATTTGGAATTGCTTTTTAATGCCTTAACCGGTCCGCAGTCGGCCGTGGCTTCCTACCTAACCCAGCGCCAACATGAACCAGTCCTTTAATCTCGCACGTTTTGGGCGCCTGCTGCGCAAGCACACCGCCGAGCACGTCATGAGCTATGCCCTAGGGGCGGGCGTGCTGCTGGGCGGCATGCTGGCAGTGATGGGGTTCTTGACCTACATGGGGGGCGGCCTCAGCCACGACCAGCAAGAAATCTTGTTTACGCTGTTCTTACTGGCGGCCGGCACCTTCTTCGCCACCACCGTGCTAGCTGAATACGGGACTGGCAGCCGCGCCGCGCTGGCGCTCATGCTGCCCGCGTCGCAGCTCGAGAAGTACTTGGTAGCCTGGGTATTCTCGCTACCAGTCTTCCTGGCAATATTCGTGGCCGACTTTTACCTGGTTGACTGGCTAATGATAAGCCTCAGTAGCGAGCCAGATACGGTAGCCAGTGTTTTTCATACCGAGATGCTGACCTCGCTGGGGGGAGTATTCTTAGTGGTGCACGGGGTAGCCTTGTTGGGGAGTATCTCGTTTCGGCGGCAGCAGTTTATCAAGACGGGCTTCTTACTGTTTGCCGCGATGGTAGTGCTTGTTGTTGTCAACTACCAAGTGTTGAGTGCGATGGTAGGGCCGGAGCTGCGAATGTCATTGCCCTTCACCAGCGTGAACCTGAACAATAGCCCCTCTGTGAGCTTACCGGAGGCAAAAAGCCGCCTGCTGCTTCTCCCATTGCTGGCCTTGGTGCCGCTGCTGTGGGCAGCCGCCTACGCCCGGCTTACCGAGAAGCAGCTCTAATCTGCCTTACTTATGGAATTCAATGATAATGAAGCTATTTACCTGCAAATAGCCGGGTATGTGGGCGAAAATATTCTGCGCCAGCAGTGGCCGCCCGACCAAAAGATACCATCGGTGCGCGACCTCGCGGCCGAGCTGCAAGTGAACCCCAACACCGTGATGCGCACCTACGAGTTTTTGCAGGGCCAGGGCGTGGTGTACAATAAGCGTGGCCTGGGCATGTTTGTGGCCCCCGACGCCAGCCAGAAAGTGCAGGCCTTCCGCCGCGAGCGGTTTTTGCAGCAGGAGCTGCCCGCTTTTTTCAATACCATTTCGCTGCTAGGCATCGGCTTTGAGGAGCTGGCTCAGCGCTACGAGCAGTTTAAGGCCGCGCAGGCCGTTACCCCTTCGCTTTCGACCCATGAAAAACAGTAGCAAGTACCTGCTGGCCGCCATATTGGTGCTGCTGGCTTCGCTCACGGCCTACAACATGGCCCTGCGCACCGAGTACCACCTAGGAGCCTACAAAGACCCGCTGCGCGGCTTTGTCACGCTGCCTCTCACGGGCTTCAGCGAAGTCGACGTGCCGGCCGCTACTACGGTGAATGTGAAGGTGGTAGCGGGCCCGTTTAGCGTGCGCATCAACCCCCGGGCGCAGGAGTTTGTGCACGTGCGGCAGCAAGGCACGCGGCTGGTAGTAGAAGCCATTTTTCCGGAGCGCCAGAAGTTTTTGGGCTGGGGCGAGGGCGTTGTGATTAGCTGCCCGCGCCTCACAGCCGTGAGTGCCGATGCGGTGTACCTAGAGGCCGGCCAGCGGCAGGTCGATAAGGGCTACCCCGACAACCGCATCGTGCGGGTGCAAGGCTTTGTGCAAGACAGCCTGACCGTGCGGGCCGACCACGGCAGCCACCTAGAGCTGGCCGGCAACCAACTGGCGTTGCTGCGGGCCACTACTGGCGCCTCGCCCGGCAGCCACGCCAGCCTTACCATAGGGGCCGATAACCGGATTGCGGCAGCCCACCTCGACCTGCAGCATCAAAGTGAAGTAAAAATGAAGGATGTGCTAATTCCGGGGTTGCGCTACCAAGTGTCCGACAGTGCCCAGGCGCTGCTGAGTGGCGCGGCGCTCCGCAGCTTAGTCCAAAAATGAACGCGGAGACTCGGGTAGCCGTAAGCACAAGCCATTAGCTTATAAACTACCTGATTACATGTCTCAGAAAACAGTAGCCGAGATTATCATCGACACCCTACAAGCGGCCGGGGTCAAGCGGGTCTACGGCCTGGTGGGCGACTCACTTAACGGCCTGACGGATACCATTCGAGCCCGCGAGGGGATAGATTTTATCCAAGTGCGGCACGAGGAAGCGGGCGCTTTTGCGGCCGGCGCCGAGGCCCGCATGACCGGCAGCCTGGCCGTGTGCGCCGGCTCGTGCGGGCCCGGCAATACGCACTTGCTAAATGGCCTTTATGACTGCCACCGCAGCCGCATGCCCGTGCTGGCCCTGGCCGCCCAGATTCCAAGTATTGAAATCGGCACGGGCTACTTTCAGGAAACCCACCCCGAGCGCACGTTTCAGGAGTGCAGCCACTACTGCCAGGTAGTGGCCACCCCCGAGCAGGCCGTGCGCATGGTCGAGGGCGCCATTCAGTCGTCGCTGGGCCTGGGAGGCGTATCGGTGCTGGTAATACCCGGCGATGTGCTGCAGCTCAAAGCTGAGGCGCCCGAGCCCCGCATTCCGTCCCTAGGTCACCACAGTGCCTTGGTGCCTGCCAGCACCAAAATTGCCGAAGCCGCCCGCCTACTCAATGATTGCGAGAAAGTGACCATCCTGGCCGGCATAGGCTGCGACAGTGCCCACGCCCAGCTGCTGCAAGCGGCCCAGGCCTTGCAGGCGCCCGTAGTGCACGCGCTACGCGGCAAAGAATGCGTAGAGCCCAACAACCCCTACGACGTGGGCCTGACCGGCCTGCTGGGCATGCCCGCTGGCTACCACGCCCTCATGGACGCCGATGGCATTCTGATGCTAGGCACAGACTTCCCGTACCGGCAGTTCTTCCCCGAAAATGCCCGCGTGGTGCAGGTTGATAAGCACGCCGAGCACCTAGGGCGCCGCACCCGGGTAGAGGTGGGCCTGCACGGCAGCGTTATCGAGACCCTAGGGCTACTGCTGCCGCAGCTGCGCAGCCGCCCCGATGCCACCCACCTGCAAAAAGCCCAGCAGCGCCACCGCGAAGACGAGGCCCACCTGGCCGAGCTGGCCACCGGCGACGCCGGCGATACCAGCCTGCACCCGCAGCAAGTGGCCCGCCTGCTCGACGAGCTAGGTGCTCACAACGCCGTGTATACCTGCGATGTAGGTACGCCCACCATCTGGGCCGCCCGCTACCTGCACATGAACGGGCACCGGCGGCTCCTAGGCTCGTTCATCCACGGCAGCATGGCCAATGCGCTTTCGCAGGCCATTGGTATTCAGCTAGCTGAGCCCGGCCGGCAGGTCATCGCCATGTGCGGTGACGGCGGCTTTGCCATGCTACTGAGCGAGCTGCTGACGCTGCGCCAGCTCAAAGTGCCCGTGAAGGTTATTGTCTTCAATAACAGCGCCTACGGTTTTGTGGAGCTGGAAATGAAAGCCGCCGGCACCCTCGAATACGGTACCGGGCTCGACAACCCCGACTTCGGCAAGTTGGCCGAGGCCGCGGGCGTGAAGGGCTACCGCGTGAGCGACCCCGCCCAGCTCGAAAACGTGTTGCGCGAGGCCCTGGCCCACGATGGCCCCGTAGTGGTCGATGCCGTGGTGAAGCGCCAGGAGCTGAGCATGCCGCCCACCATCGACCGCCACCAGGCCACGGGATTTGGCCTCTACGCCCTCAAAGCCCTCATGGATGGCCGCGGCGGCGAGCTGCTCGAAATGGCTAAGACCAACCTGACGCGCTAGCGAACACCTAAGGCTAGCAAAGGCCAGCGACGGAATAACTGCCGTGCCCTAGGGCACGGCAGTTATTCCGTCGCTGGCTATTTTTTGTGCAAAGAACTCCGTCAGAATGAACACAAAATCTGCTTAGCGCTGTTAAATTTCGCCCCCAGTACCGAACTGGGGTTGCCTTTATCAGCATGACGACGAAAGAAATAAAAGCCCTCATTTCGCTACTCGACGACCCGGAAATTGCTCCCCAGATTCAAAGCGAGATTCAGAACCTGGGCGAAACGATAATTCCGTATCTGGAGGAGTCGTGGGAGGAAACCCTTGACCCTCAGCAGCAGCAGCGCCTCGAAGACCTTATTCACCAACTGCAGTTTGAGGGCTTGCAGCAGCGCCTGCGGGTGTGGCGCGATGCCGGCGCCCAAGACTTGCTCGAAGGTATGTGGCTACTTAACTCGTACCAGTACCCCGACGCCGACTTGCAGGCCCTGAACCGTGCCATCGAGCAGTTGCGCTTTGAGGCCTGGACGCTGCTGCGCTCCGAGATGCATCCCGCCGACCAGGTGCAGGTGCTCAACCACGTCATCTTCCGCAACCACAAGTTTTCGGCGAATACCCAGCACTTTCACTCGCCGGCCAATTCTATGCTCCAGCGTGTGCTGGAAACCAAGCGCGGCAATCCGCTCTCGCTCTGCGTTATCTACCTGCTGGTGGCCCAGCGTCTCGACCTGCCCGTGTTTGGCGTGAACCTGCCCAACCTGTTTGTGCTCACCTATCAGCTCGCCGACCAGCCGCTGAGCTTCTACATCAACTGCTACAACCGTGGCGTGGTGCTATCTAGGGCCGATATTGAGCACTACGTGGGGCAACTCGGCATTACGTCGCAGGAGACTTTTTACCAGCCCTGCTCCAACCTCGACATCGTGCGCCGCGCCATGCGCAACCTGCAAGTGAGCTTCGAGAAGCTGCAAGAGCTAGGCAAAGCCGAAGAGGTTTCGCAGCTGCTGGCCATCCTTACCGAAGACAAGCCCAAGCCCGAAGAAGAGAGCGATGAAGATTAGCAAAAAGTAGCTCGGCTACAACGTATAAGCTACTGGCTCATAAAAAAGGCTCGCTACCCTATTGGTAGCGAGCCTTTTTTGTAGGCGACCTAGGCTCTACTTACCGCTTAATGAGGCAGCCGGCCGCGCGCTTGTCGGCTACGCCGGCCGGGCGGCCAGCCAGCACATTGTCGAGCACCTGCTGCAAGTAGCGCTGCTGCACGCCGCCGGCCACCTGCGGGTTGTCGTCGATGGCGCCGCGGTACCGCACCGCAAAGCCCCCGCCCGCCGGCTGGAGCACCACGGCCTCGGTGGTTTTGCTGACGCCTAGGGCCGCACTGGCCGCGCCGGCCTCATCGGAGTAGGTGGCCAGCGAAGCCCCGCCGCCCTCGTTGGCATCGAGGTTGATGGGCACATTAATGAACATGAACTGCACGCCCCGGCCGCTGTAGGCGCTGCTCAAGGCAGAAAGGCGCTCTTGGTAGAGGCGCGTGAAGGCACAGGCCGGGTTTACGAAGATGACGACTACCGCCTTCTGGCCGGCGTAGGTGCTCAGCGAGGTGCTGCCCCCGCCGTTTTTCTGCACCGTAAAATCACTAACGGTACCGCTCTGCGCCCGCACGACGCCCACCGTGATAGTGGCGGCCAGCAGCACCGCCGCGAGAGCTAAAGAAAGTTTACGAATCGACATGGGGTAGGGTAAAATGAAACCAGGAACTAGCTAGGATTGGTGTGAGGGCCGCTAGGCAAGAGAAGAAAGTGAGTAGCAATAGGTAAGCACGTACCCCTCGGCTGGCCGAAAGTAGCAAATCCGGTGCCGAGAACTGCGGCCGGCCAATTCGAGCCGCGCCGCCAGCTCGCCGGCGCTGGGCCAAGTGGCGGGTGGGGGAGGAGCCGCCGGCAGGTCGAGCAGCAGGTTTTGGCGGAAGATAATGCCCCGCTGCCCGGCCAGCTTATACAGCGTTTCCTTGGCGCTCCACAGCAGGCTGAATAGCTCAATGGTGGTACCAGGCTCGGCGCTGCTACCAAGCTCAGTCGCTGCCAATTCCTGGTCTGTCAAAAACTTGCGGGCAATGCGCAACGCTTTGTCGCGCACCACTTCCACATCGACACCTAAGGCCGTGCCCGCCGGGGCCAGTAGCGCCGCCACCCACTCGCCGGAGTGCGACAGTGATATCGCTGGCCCTAGGTCAGTACCGCTAATCAGAAACGGCCGGCCCGTGGCGTCGTTTTGCAGCAGGAAAGAGCCCGCATCTGGGGCCACGGTGGCCAGCAGGTGGTGCACCAGCACCCGGCCGGCCAGCCACTGCGCCTGGCGCGGGCCATCGGCGCGGGCGGGCAGTAGGGGGCGGTAGGCCTCCGGGGTAGCCAGCTGGGGCCACAGGGCAGTGGGCGTTTCGGTGAGGTGCCAAAGCCCTAGGTGGGCTCCGCCGGGCAGCGGGCGGATGGAATAAAGCGGCATAGCGGGCGGGCAAGCGGCGAAAATAGCACCCACTAGCCCGCACACTGCCGCTCAGGCCCGACCTTTGCGCGCCCATTGCCCGCTTGCTTCCTTCTCTGATGCCGCTTTCCGTGCCCGCCCCTCGCCCCAACGCCCGCAACATCGCCACCCTGGCCGGGCACCGCGATGCCGTGTACGCGCTGGCCGGCCGGCCGGGCTCTGACCGCATATTTTCGAGTGGGGCCGATGGCCTAGTAGTAGCCTGGAATGCGGCCGAGCCCGCCCAGGACGGCGAGCTGCTGGCGCGGGTTGATAACTCGGTGTACGCGCTGTGCGAGCTGCCCGCGCGCGGCCTGCTGGCCCTAGGTCAGAATTTTCAGGGCGTGCAGGTGCTTGGCTTGCAGGATAAAAAGCTGGTGCACGCCACGGCGCTGCCGCCGGTCGCCATCTTCGACCTGGTGTATTCCGAGTCGCGCCAGCGCCTGTACTGCGCCCTGGCCGACGGTACGCTGGCCGTGCTGCGGGGCAGTGACTTTCGGCTCGAAAACCTGCTGCGCATTAGCGACAAAAGCCTGCGCAGCCTAGCCCTGAACGAAGCCCGCCACGAGCTGGCCGTGGGCAGCTCTGACCACCGCGTGCGGGTGCTCGACCTCGATTCGCTGGCCGTAAAAACGACGCTCATGGAGGCGACTAACTCGGTATTTACGGTAGCGTACTCGCCCGATGAGCAGTACTTGCTGGCTGCGGGCCGCGATGCGCACTTGCGCCGCTACGCCACGGCCGACTACGCGCTGGCCGATGAAATAGTGGCGCACATGTACGCCATTAATAACTTGGCCTTTAGTGCCGACGGGCGCTACCTAGGTAGCTGCTCGCTCGACAAAAGCATTAAGCTCTGGGACGCCGACAGCCTGGCCCTGCTGCGGGTGCTCGACCGGGCGCGGGCCGCTGGCCATGGCACCTCCGTCAATAAGCTGGTTTGGCCGGGCAGCCAGCAGCGGCTAGTTTCGTGTAGCGACGACCGGAGCCTGGCCGTGTGGCAATTGGTAACGGGCAATTGACAATAAGCAGAGTGCCATTGCACTCTTTTAAAAACCGTTACTCGTTACCTGCCACTGCTTTTTTACAATTTTCCAGTACCCTTCTGCTGCTTCCTTATTCAGCGCTCATTGCTATTTATTTATGAAAATTACCGCCCTCGATATTCGGCAAAAAACGTTTGAAAAAGCCTTTCGGGGCGTGGATAAGGACGAAGTGCAGGCCTTCCTCCACATGGTGTCGCAGCAGTGGGAGCGCCTAGGTGACGAAAACCGCGAGCTGCGCCTCAAGCTCGAGCACGCGCAGCAAGATGTACAAAAAATGCGCGAGGTGGAAAGCTCGCTCTACCGCACCCTCAAAACAGCCGAGGACACTGGCAACTCCATCACGGAGCAGGCCCAGCGCGATGCCGACCTGCGCCGCCGCGAAGCTCAGCTGCAAGCCGAGCACACGATAGGCGAAGCCCGCCAGCGCGCCCGCACTATCATAGACGAGGCCTACCAAACCGCCGAAAAAACGGTGGCCGACATGCAGAAGGAAGTAGCTGGCCTAGGTCAGGACTGCCAGCGCCTAGAGCAGCAACTCGACACCCTGGTGCGCGACCTGCACCACCTGGCCTCCGATGCGCTGGAGAAAGTGGAGCGTGCCCGCAACCGCCCCAAAAATGGCCCAGCGGCCATCCTTTCGCGAGCGGCGAGCGTACAGGTAAAGCGGCCCGCCGAACCGGCGGTCGCTGAACCCAAGCCCACCCCTGCCATGAACGCGAACATTCCTGCTTTTGCCCCGTCGGCCGCCGCCGTAGCCAGCGCCCCGAGTGCCCCAAGCGCTCCCTCCAACGTTGAGTTTGGCCTGCCCGCTCGCGCCGAGCGGCTAGCTCAGCCCGCCGGCTACAACCCCAAGCCGGGCCAGCAGCCCGACCCCCGCAACCCTGACCAAGCGCCAAGCCCCGATATCGAGCGGCCTTACGCGCCTTCCGAAAACCCCGGTATTTCGCCCGCGCCGCACGTAGACCCGGCTAGCCCATCGCCCGTGCCCGACCCGCCCGCGCCCTATGTGGAGCCCGCCCGCCCCGAGTTTCAGCCCATTGGCCCCGACTATCCTGAGATTCAGCAGCCTGAGCCCATGACGCACCCCGGCATGAAGGCCACAGCTGAGCCGGTAGCGGAAAAGTCGTTTTTTGACGAGATTTAAGAAGTACTTTGCTTCATAGAGAAGGCGCTTGGTAGCTACCAAGCGCCTTCTCTGTTTTAGGATACTATCAATCTTTTGTATTCTATCAAGCGGAAAACCATACCCCCACGCCTGTCATGCTGAGCTTGCGAAGCATCTTATCACACTAGAGCTAGTAATCCTAACGTGAAAAGATGCTTCGCATGCTCAGCATGACAGGCGTGGGGGTAGGATTTCTCTTTTGTGGTAATTCTAAGCGGTGTTGTAGAGGGCCACTGAAGCCTACAGCAGCGCCTTTATCCAGCCGCCATCTACTGGGATGGAGCTAGCCGTGATGTAGCTCGCGCGCGCCGAGCACAGAAACGCTGCCAGCGCCGCAAACTCGGCGGGCTCACCTAGGCGCTGCATCGGGATTTCCTTGGTCCAGCGGGCGGTGGCGTCTTCAGTGGAGATACCTTCGCGGTCAGCCGTAGCCTGGGCCAGGTGCTCGACGCGGTCGGTGCGGGTGTAGCCGGGCAAGATATTATTGACCGTGATGCCGAAGGGCGCCACCTCCGTGGCCAGCGTGCGGGCCATGCCCGTGACAGCGGCGCGCAGGCTGTTCGAGAGCATGAGGCCAGCCACGGGCTGCTTCACGGCAATAGACGTGATGTTGAGGATACGGCCCCAGCCGCGCTCCTTCATGCCGGGCAGCACGGTGCGGGTCAACTCGACCACACTGGTCAGGAGCAGCTTGCTAGCCGATTCCCAGGCTTCGGAGCTGTGCTGCTCGAAGGTGCCCGCGGGCGGGCCACCGGTATTCGTCACCAAAATATCGACTTGCCCGAAGCGGGCCAGGGCGGCCTCCGTCACGCTCGCCACGCCGGCCAGGGTCGAGAGGTCGGCGGCCACGGCCAGCACGGGTACGCCGTGCGTGGCCTCGATGGCGGCGGCCGTTTGCTGCAGGGCCTCGGCGCCGCGGGCGCACAGCACCAGCGAGGCGCCTTCGGCGGCCAGTTCTTCGGCCACGGCCCGGCCTAGGCCCTTACTGGCGGCGGCCACTAGGGCGATTTTACCTTTTATTCCTAGGTCCATACTACTTACTTATTTCTGGCGGAGGTAGGCGTCGCTGCCATCGAGCCAGTCTTGGCGCGGCGGGCTGAACACGTCCACGTCGAGAGTATCTTCGAGCGCTTCGGCCTGGTGCCACACGTTGGACGGAATGCAGAGCACCTCACCGGCCCGCACAATGACTTCTTCGCTCGCGTCATCACCTAAATGAAAGCGCAGCGCACCTTCTAAGATATAAGTAATCTGCTCGTTGATGTGCTGGTGCCGGGGCACGATGGCGCCTTTCTTAAGGTACACGTGGGCAAGCATCATGTCCTGGCCCGTGATGAGGCGGCGGCCAATGGTATCGGAAAGCTGGTCGACGGGCATGTCATTCCAGCGGTGGTGCGTAACCTGGGGGGTAGGTTCCATGCGGATAAGAATGTTGAGCGGGCCAAGTTAGCCGCCAAACTGCTAAGGTGGCTCTGGGCAGTATTTGCGCCGCACTTTTGCCCCGGCGGCTGACCTCAACGGACCTAGGCCGCATCATTCACGCACCCATTTTCTTACCCTCATGGGCCAAATCGCACTCGAAGGACTCGAATTTTTTGCCTTCCACGGCTACTACGACGAAGAGCAGAAAATCGGCAATAAGTACGGCGTCGACCTGCACCTCAAGACCGACCTGCACGCCGCGGGCGCGTCGGACAAACTCGCCGAAACCGTCAACTACGAGGTGCTCTACCGCCTCGTGCTGGCCGAAATGCAGCTGCCCGCCCGCTTGCTAGAGCACTTGGCCCACCGCATCCTCGACCGCATCATGAGCGAGTTTCCGCAGGTAAAGCGCGGGCGCGTGAGCATCTCGAAGTTTAACCCGCCCCTAGGGGGCATCTGCCACCGCGCCCGCGTGACGCTGAGCCGCAAGGCGGGCAGTAATAAAACGAGGGATTAGCTTTTAGCTTGTCGGATAAGCGTTTTATTTGTAGTGCCTATTCATACCTAACGTGTTGCGATGAGCGCTGCTACCCACGCCCCTAATGTGCCTGTTGGCAGCTTGCAGCGCGAAATTCAGGCTGCCTTGCGCGAGCCCGACCCGGTGCTGGCTAACCTAAAAATTACTCGTTGCCACTACTTGCTGGCGCAGGCCTTGCAGCAGCACCTAGGCGAAGGTGCGGGGGCCAATTTTCATTCCTGGGCGGTGTGGGGTTCGCGCAAGGCGGGCGTTACCATCCGGCAGGAGGACTTGGACCAGGCCCGGCGTGATGGCTCGGTGGTGGGGGGCGTGGTAGGGGCGCTGGTGGGCGTGGGCTGCAGCTGGCTGCTGGGCTGGGCCCTAGGGTGGCTACCGGCGGCGGCTTCGCTCGGCGCAGTGTGTGGGCTGGCGGCGCGTCGGCTCATCATCCGACGCAGCCGAGCTCGTTCGGCCAGCTTGATTTTGGCCGGCAACCGCACGGTGCTGGAAGATATTGGGCTGCAAACGGCCCGGTTTGTGGATTGGCTAGCCCAGCCCGCGCCAAGTACGCCATTGGTCTTGGCCGATTTTTTGGCGGAGCTACCAACTGGGTCGGCCAATGAGGAGCTGTTGCCGCAGGCGTTTACGCACTACTTCGAAGCCCGTGCAGCAACAGGCGCGGCCGAAAAGCAACGGGCCACTTACCTAGGCAACTGCTTTGCCGTGTGGCACGAGCACGTGCGCCTAGAGCCCTACATTCAAGGGGCTATGCCGCTGATTATCCGACGCTGCGTGACGCAGCGGCTCCTACAATTTGACATCAGCTCTTTGCGCCTAGCCGTGGCGCAAGATGTGCCGGTGCCCGCTGTGCTGGCTGAAGCGGCTGCCTCGCGCCATGCACCAGCACTAAGCCTGCTGCGCTCGGTGAGTGGGGAAGTTGTCGACGGGGCGTCGAGCTTCGCCGGAACGGCTGCCCGCGATTGGACGCGCATCAGGGAGCGTATGCGCTACGTGTTCGCGCTCTTCCATGCCTTCCATACCGAGCCGCAGGTGTGCCAAGCGCCCTATTCCGCCGACCAACTAGCGGCTATTGAGGCTGGACGCTACCCAACTGGTGCCTGGCACTGAGTAGCTCTTAGGTTTGCTGCTTTGGCAACGTAGGTCCGTATTACCCGCCGCAAAATAGATAAAAAATAATTTGCCTGTATATCAAGTATTTGCAAGCGTCATGTGAATATATACGACAAGTTTCGTAGTTCATATTTGCATCTACGAAGCGTGTCGTACAATCTTTGGTCTACGAAATACTTCGTATGAAACTTTTTCCGTCTGACTATGGCCAAAGCTCCCCCCAAACCTACGGACGCTGAACTGGAAATTTTGCAGGTGCTGTGGCAGCACGGACCCGCCACGGTGCGCACCGTGAATGAGCAGCTTAGCAAAAGCCGCGAGGTGGGCTACACCACCACGCTGAAAATCATGCAGCTGATGCTAGAGAAAGGCCTCGTGCAGCGCGACGACGAAGGCCGCAGCCACATCTACCGGGCGGCCGTGCGCGAGCAGGATACCCAGGGGCTGCTGCTAGACCGCTTTGTGGAAGCCACCTTTGGCGGCTCGGCCCTGAAGCTGGTAATGCAGGCCCTAGGGCACCGCCGCACCTCGCCCGACGAGCTAGCCCAGATTCGGCGCTTGCTCAATGACATTGAGATTCAAAACGCTAACCAACCCAATCCCAACCCCGATGACAACGCCCCAGGTGCTTAGAGAAGTATTGTCGCCCGCGCTGGTGCGGGGCGTTGGCTACGCGCTGCTGCACTCGCTGTGGCAGGGTGGGGTGCTGGCCTTACTGCTGGCGGGCGTGCTGCCGCTGCTGCGCCGGCACCGGGCCGAGGTGCGCTACGCGGTGTCGGCCGGTGCGCTGGCCACGCTCGTGCTGGCCGTGGGGTTGACGTTCAACTTTTATTATCAAAGCCAGCCGGCAATTACCGCCCAATGGGTAGCAGCTAGCCCAGTGGCCGGCAACGCGGTACTGGCCGCCGATGCCACGGCCGCAACTAATCTGGCCGCCCCGGCTGCCGCTAGCCAACTAGCGCCGCTCGTGTGGCTTCAAGCTAATGCGCGTAACCTAGAGCCGTACTTGCCGGTGGTAGTAGGAGTGTGGCTGCTGGGCCTGCTGCTGATGAGCGGCCGGCTGGCTGGGGGCCTGGTGTACACCAACCGGCTGCGCCGGGCAGGTACCCAAGCCCTGGGTGCCGAGTGGCAGCAGCGACTAGCCGCCTTAGCGCGCCGGGCTGGCGTGCGGCAACCGGTAGCGCTGCTCGAGTCGGCCCGGGTAGCGGGGCCGCTGGTGCTGGGGCACTTGCGCCCGGCCATTCTGTTGCCCCTAGGGGCGGTGGCGGGCCTGAGCCCGGCGCTCCTGGAAGCGCTGCTGGCGCATGAGCTGGCTCACATCGTGCGCCGCGACTACCTGCTCAACCTAGGCTTGGCCGTGGTGGAAGTGTTATTCTTCTACCACCCTGCGGTGTGGTTTATGGCCGGCTGCCTACGGGCCGAGCGCGAAAACTGCTGCGACGACCAAGCCGCGGCCCTCTGCGGCGGCGACCGCTTGCGAGTGGCCCGCGCATTGGCCGCCCTGGCCGAGCTAGAAGCCGCTCCGGCTACTTCGCCGCGCCTAGCGCTGGCCGCCACCGGCACCGGCGGGCGTGGCTCACTGCTAGCGCGGGTGCGGCGGCTGGCCCTAGGTCGGCCCCAGGCGCCCACGCTGGGCGAAGGCCTGCTGGCCCTGCTGCTGGGTGTGGTAGGCGTGGCTGGCCTGAGCACTGGCGTAGCGCTAGCCGCCCCGGCTGGTAATAAGGTGGTAAAAGCCTTAGTAATTACCGGCAAGCAAGTTATTGCGTCTGGTGATACGGCTCGTAAAAAGCTAGTGGCTAGTGTTGTGCACGCCGATACAATTATGCTGCACGAAGACAAAATTGTACCTGCCGATAGAATTTTACTGCGCGAGGAAGAGGTAAACGTGCCTGAGGTAGTGACCGTACCGCGGGTGCGTATCGCCACCACACTGCAAGGCCGCCCACTGCGCCGCGACCGGGCCAGCACCGTCGTTATCGAGAAAGACAAAAAGGGCCGCATCGTGAACCTGCTCGTGAACGGCCAGCCCGTAGAAACGGACGCCTCCGGCAAAAAAGCCAAGCGCGACAAGAAGGAAAAGGTACGCACCGTAGAAGTGGTGCGTGTACCCAACGAGACGGTGCGGGTAGAGCGCCTAGAGCGCCCTAGGGCCCGCACGTACAGCTTCAACATGTCGCCGGACCGAGCCAACGAAATGGCGCAGTTTGGCCTGGCTGAAGCCCTGAACAACCAAGAGCTGACCACCGAGCAGCGGGAGCAAATGGAGCGCGAGCTAGGGCGCCTGAAAGCCCAGGGCAAGGCACTGGAAGGGCTAACGGTTGAGCCCCGCCAAGAGCTACGGCTCAACCTGAATGGCCTAGCCTACAACCTTGGCAATGGCCTGGCCTACAACCCGGAAAAATGGCGGGATGCACAGCGCCGCATGCAGGAAGGGCAGCAGCGCCTGCGCGACGGCCAGCGGCGCTTATTAAAAGCGCAGCGCCAGTTTGAACTGCTTGACTTGACCGGTAGAGCCGACCGCGATGCGGCTCAGGCTGACCGTGAGGCTGCCCGCGCCGACCGCGAGGCCGAACAAGCTGACCGTGCCAACGACCGTGCCGAACTAGCCGCCCGCCGCGCCGAGCTGCGCGCCCGCATTGCCGCCGATGCCGCCGAGCTGCGGGCGCTAGAGCGCTCTAGCGCTCGCCAGCCTCTAACTCAGGTGCCTACACCACCTAGGCCCCCCCGAGCACCCCGGTCGGTGGCTCCGGCTGCGCCCGCGCCCCCAGCGGCCCCGGGTGCGCCCGGGGCGCCTGGTGCCCCCGGTGCGCCTAATGTGCCGCTTCCGCCAGCCCCGCCGACCGCGCCCAATACTATTAAGCTGCGCGAGGCGCTACGCAACGACGGTCTGATTCAGGACGACAAACACTTCTCGTTTAACCTCAACGACCAGGGTGGGCGCGTGAACGGCAAGGCCCTCACGCCCGAGCAAGCCACCAAGTACCGCCAGCTGCTGAACCTGCCCACAACTAAAATCAAGGGCAGCAAAACGAACTTCGGCATCACAGTAGACGAAAACTAGGCAGCTACCTGCTAGGCCCAGAAGCGGGCTGGTTATCTGATAAACAGGTAGCTAGCCCGCTTTTTTGTGTCCGGCAGGGGAGGTTGCCCCCTTTTTTTAAGAAAATTTTCTTAGCTCGCTGTAACGAATGGACACGCTGCCGGTACTCCCTTCAAAACCTGATTCCTCCGACCCTTTCGCTGCCCGTATGTCTGCCGCCGCCGCTATCCAATTCAGCGATGAAGCCCTCATGGAGCGGGTGCGGGCCGACGAGCTCGACTGCCTCACCGGGCTGTTTGAGCGCTATCAGGGGCCGCTGTTTGGCTTCTTGGCCCGGCTCGCAAACGGCGACCGGGAGGTGGCCCAAGACTTGACCCAGAACGTATTTATGCGGGTGCTGCGCTATCGCGCCAGCTACCAGCCGGGCCAGCCTTTCCGGGCCTGGGTCTACCAGCTAGCCCGCCACGTGTGGGCCGACCACTACCAGCGTCAGCGCCCCAGCGCCGACCTGGAAGAAGTAGAAAAAACCGCCGCCCACGGCCGCGCTGCCCAGGCCCAGCGTGCCTACCACGACCAGCAGCAGGCCCTGCAAGAAGCCATGGCCCTGCTGCCCGCTGCCCAGCGCGAAGTGCTGGTGCTACACCGCTTCCAGGGCTTCGACTATGCCGAAATCGGCGAGCAGCTCGGCTGCACCGCCGGCGCCGCCCGCGTCAAAGCCCACCGGGCCCTCGATGCGCTCCGCAAAATCTACCTGAGTTGAATTCTAGTTGTCGATAATCAGCTATAAGCCAATAGAATTAGCAAGTAATACGTAACAACTAATAATTACCAAAATGTCCTCCGTTATTCATCCTGCTCACCCTAACTCGGCTTGTGCCGAGCTGCGGCCCTGGCTGCCCGAGCTGGCCGATGGCCAGCCGCTGCCGCCCGAGGCGGCGCACCTAGCCGCGCACTTGCCAAGCTGCCCCGCCTGCCAAGCCGAGCTGGCCGAGCTGCGCCTGCTTTTTGCTGACCTCGACGCCCTACCAGCCGAAGTACCCCCCCTAGAGCTGCGCGATAACTTTCTGGCTATGCTAGAGGCCGAAAAGGCGAAGCTGGCCACAGCTTCGCCCAGCTCCCTGAGCGCCCAGCGCGGCGGCCGGGAGTTAATGAGCAATGAGCAATTGGTACTAAACAATGCTCAGCAGCCAAGCACTAAGCACCAGGCACCGAGCACGAGCCAAAACTGGCTCCGCATCGCGGCCAGTGTGGCCCTGGTAGCCATAGGTGCAGTGTTGGGCTTGCTGCTGCGCGGCGGCCAGCCGGCCACTACGGTGGCCTCGGCTATCGAGCAGCCCCAGCAGCCCACGCTCTCGACGCGGCTGGCCGCCGCCCGGCAGCAGCCCGCTTCGGCCAGCCAGCGCTTGCAGCTGGTGAGCCAGGCCCCGGCCTTGGTGAGCGAGCCTAATGACCCGGCCGTGCTCACGCTCATTCATACCCTCGACACCGACCCCAATCCCAATGTGCGCCTGGCCGCCTGCGAGGCCTTGGTGCGGCTGCGCAACGACCCTCGCGTGGGCCCGGCGCTGATAGAGGCCTTGCCTCTGCAAACCGACCCTAACGTGCAGATTACCCTCATAGAAGCCCTGGTGACGCTACGCGAAAAGCGCGCCGTGCCCGAGCTGCAGCAACTGGCCCAGCAGCCCGAAGTGCTGCCCGCTGTGCGCCAGCAGGCCGAGAGCGGCCTAGGTCAATTGATTTAACCCCAGCCTATACAAGCGGAGTGGCACTCCGTTTCTATATCCCCACCGCCTTAGTGGTAGCTAGGTGGGGCGCGGAGTGCCACTCCGCGCTGCAAGCTGCCTTTTCGCTTTTGCTTATTCGCTCTATCATGAAAAATACGTGGTATTTAACCTTGCTGGCCCTCGTGCTAGCCTTGCCGGCGCAGCTGCGCGCCCAGGAGTTTCGACAGAAATTTAATAGCCCCACCAACCGCAAAGTGGTGCTCGACATGCGCGGCAGCGACGTGACGGTAGAGGGCTACGACGGCGACGAATTGATTATCAAGGGTTCCGGTAATTTTGAAGAGTCGCCGGCTATGAAGCAAGCGCTAACCCAGGGCCTGCGCCCAGTGTACAGCGGCGGTGCAGCCGACAACACCCGCCTAGGGCTGACCGTGACGCCCACCGGCGACAATACCATCCGGGTGGCGCGTACCTCGCGCAGCGATGGGCACTACACCGTGCGCCTGCCCCACCACACCGACGTAGCCTTTGCCGACAGCTGGGGCGGCTCGGACGACCTGACGATGCGCGACATCTCGGGCCGCATCGAGGTAAACCTGAAATCGGGCGACCTGCGACTGCTGAACGTGAGCGGCCCGGTAGTGGCCAACACCATCAGCGGCGACATCCAAATCAAGTTCAATGTGGTGCCCACCCAGCCCAGTGCCGTGTCGTCGGTGAGCGGCGACGTGGACGTGACCCTGCCCGCGCCCTCGCGCCTCAGCCTCTCGATGCGCTCGATTTCGGGCGAAATCTACACCGACTTCGACCTGAACCTAGGGGGCGGCAGCGGCCTCAAGCATGTGGGCGGCCAAACGGTGGATGGCCGCGCCAATGGCGGCGGTACTACCTTCTCACTCAAGACGATAAGTGGCGATATTTTCGTAAGAAAGACGAAGTAATTGCTGTATCATAAAATCTTGCTGCTATGAACGCCACCCGACTACTCCTTCTTAGCTGCTTGATTGCTGCACCGTTGGGCCGGGCCGTGGGCCAGGTGCGCGCCGTGCCACAGGCCGCTACCAAGGCGCGACTAGATACCGTGATGCAGCGGCTGGGCAAGGTGTTTTTGCAGCAGCCCACGCGGGTGGGGCTGTCCGTTGGCATCATCGAAAACGGCCAGACGCATTTCTACAATTTTGGCAGCATCGAAAAAGGCATGCGCCAGTTGCCCACAGCGCAAACGGTGTATGAAATCGGGTCAATCACTAAGACCTTCACCAGCTTGCTACTGGCCCACGCAGTGCTGGAAAAACGGGTAAACCTCCAAGATGACATTCGGAAGTACCTGCCTGGCGCCTACCCCAACCTGGCTTTTGGGGGCCAGCCGATAAAGCTGGTGCATTTGGCCAATACGACTTCGCGGCTGCCCGACAATCTGCCGGAACCTACGGCGCCGCGCTCAGCCGACCCTGATTCGGCGGTGGCTGGTATCGTGAAATCATTGCGCGGCTACACTAAGCAGAATTTTTACGATGGCCTGCACCAAGCCCGGCTCGATACGCTGCCGGGCCTGCTGCCACGCCACTCCAACGTGGCTACGCAGCTGCTGGCCTACATTTTGGAAGGCGTGTACCGGGCGCCCTACGCCGAGTTGGTGGCGCGTTACATCAACAAGCCGCTGCAGCTAAGTGGCTTGGCCAGTACAGCGCCGCTGCCAATAGGCTACAATGAAAAGGGCCACCCCATGCCCCGCCTCGACTTGCCCACGGTAGTCGCGGCCGGTGGGCTGCGCTACAGCGCCGCCGACATGGTGAAGTACCTGCGCTACCAACTAGCCGAAAAAGACCCCGCCGTGGTGCTGGCACACCGGCCCACCTGGGGCAGCATCGAAGACCAAGCCATAGCCTTCAACTGGAACCTAGAAAAGACAGTGGATGGCCAGCGTAAGCTTCAGCATTCGGGCGGCACCTTTGGCTGTGCTAGCTACTGCGAGTTTTACCCGGCCCAGCAGTTTGGCGTCGTGCTACTCAGCAATGAGTCGGATGAGAACACACAGGGCAGCCTTCAGGCCATGGCCGAGCAAATAAGAAAGGCGCTGTACGGCGTGCCGCCCGCGCTGCAAGCCTTGGGCCAGGCGCTGCGAAAGACCGATTTCAAGAATGCCCTGGCGACGGTGGCGGCCGTTAAAAAGCAACACCCCGAGCTGCACCTAACCGAAGGCTACGTGAATGTGTGGGGCTACCAACTGCTGCGGCAGGGCCAGCCGCAACATGCCCTAGAAGTATTTAAGCTCAACGTCGGCCTCTTTCCTAAAGGCTGGAATGCCTATGATAGCCTGGCCGAAACCTACGAAGCCCTAGGTGCCCAGCAGCCCGCCATCGACAACTACCGCCGCTCGCTAAGCCTGAACCCCAAGAATGTGAATGCCGCGCAGCACCTGCAAAAGCTCAGTGCTTCCCGCTAGCGCACTTCTTAAAAGCGAACCTAGGCGCGCTGGCCGAACGACTGAAATATGCGTCCCTAGCGCTTGATTAGGCCCGCTCAAATCCGAATTTTCTTCTCACCTCTCTGCTTTCTTTTCCCATGAACCGTTTTCTATTCGCTGCTGGCCTGTTGCTCGCGGGCTCGTGCCCGGCCCTGGCCCAACGCCTGGTGACGCAAACCGCCACGCTGGCCTCAGGCCAAGGCGTGTACCTCGATTTAAAATATGCCCACAACATCAAGGTGCGGGCGGGCGCCGGCTTCAGCGTGCGGGCCAGCGTGGTCATTAATGACAACCAGCAAAACGACCTGTACAGCCTGGCGCTGCAAACCGCGGGCGGCGAGCTAAGCGTGGTAGAGAAGCTAGACGAGGAGAAGCTGCGTCAAACCAAATTCACGGGCGACTGCGACGGCGGCAGCCGCAACAACGGCTCGCACGGCCTCAACGTGGGCTACAAGCGCTCGGAAAAAACGGGCGGCCTGCGCCCTACCATCAACCGCCACCGGGGCGATGACTACAGCTACTGCACCAAAATTGACTACGAAGTAACGGTGCCCGCTGGCACGGCCCTGCGCCTCAACACCATTAGCGGCGACCTCGACCTGAGCGGCCTTAACGGTGCTGTGACGGCCAAAACCATCAGCGGCGACGTGCGCTCGACTGACCTCACTGGTCCGCTAACGCTGCGCACCGTGAGCGGCGACGTGAAGCTCAGCAACCTAGGACACAGTCCCGTTGATGCCACCAGCATCAGCGGCGACGTGGACGTGAGCTGGCCCGCCACCCAGGGCGCCGACCTCAACCTGAAAACCATTTCGGGCGAGGTGTACGCCGACCCGGCCGTGACCTTCAGCAACCTCAAAGAGCGTACCTACGTGGGCTACGAGCTACACGGCAACCTAGGCAATGGCGGCCCCCTCGTTACGCTGCACTCGGTGAGCGGCGACGTGTTTTTCCGCAAGCAGAAGTAGCGCCTTTTCTGGCGCGAGTTACACTGCGCTAAACTCGCGCCAGTGTTATTGGAGAGGGAAGCGGTTACGCTTGCGCTTAGATGCCAAATAAGCGGGAATAGAAAAATTTTCGGTGCCGGACAACGAACCTAGGGTAAGGCGTGTCTATCGCCCGGCTATACCCGTTACTTCACCCACCCACCATGTTTTTGTTGTTTGCCCAGCGGGTGCTATTGCGCTGGCTGTTGTGCTTACTGTGCCTGAGCCTAGCAGGCTCGGCGGCCGCGCAAGTGGCCCCGGTGCCTAAGGCGGCGCCCGCCGTGGCGCGCCGCCAGCTGGCCGCCCAGCGCACGGCCGCCCCCATCAAGCTCGATGGCGTGCTCGATGAGGCGGTTTGGGCCACTGCTCCCACCACGAGCCAGTTTACACAGTTTCGGCCGCACCCGGGGCCCCGCGAGCGCCTGCCCACCGAGGTGCGTGTGCTCTACGACGACGTGGCGCTGTACGTGGGTGCCAAGATGCTGGAAACCAGCTCCGATAGTATTCGGCGCGAGCTGACCCAGCGTGATAACATCGGCAATACGGATTTTTTCGCCTTCTACGTAGACCCCTACCGCGACCACCTCAACGGCTACTCGTTCTTCGTGCTGAGTACGGGAGTACAGGTCGACCAGCGCATCTCGCCGGCCAATGGCGAAGACGACGCCTGGAACGCCGTGTGGGACAGCCGCGTGGCCCCGCTACCCGACGGCAAGGGTTGGGCCGTGGAAATGCGCATTCCGTACTCGGCCATTCGCTTTGCCCAGGCGCCGGTGCAAACCTGGGGCGTGCAATTTTTTCGGCAGCGCAAAAAAGACAACCAGCAGTTTTTCTGGAATGAGGTGAAGCCCGAGGTAGACGGCTTTGTAAACCAGTGGGGCGAGCTCACGGGCCTCGAAAACCTGCACCCGCCGCTGCGCCTCTCGCTCACGCCCTACGTCAGCAGCTACGTTAACCACTACCCCTACAACGAGCAGGGCAAGCGCAACATGAGCACCAGCTTTAATGCTGGCGCCGACATCAAATGGGGTATTAATGAGAGTTTTACCCTCGACGCCATCCTCATCCCAGACTTTGGCCAGACCATCAGCGACAACCAAGTGCTCAACCTGTCGCCCTTCGAGGTGCAGTACCAGGAAAACCGCCCGTTCTTCACCGAAGGCACCGAGCTGTTCAACAAAGGTGGGCTCTTTTACTCGCGCCGGGTAGGGGCGCAGCCGCTGGGCTTCAACGACGTAGAAGGCAACCTAGGCAAGGGTGAAGCCGTGTTCCAAAACCCCGGCATCACGCGCCTGCTCAATGCCACCAAGGTATCAGGCCGCACCCGCAAGGGGCTGGGCGTGGGCGTGTTCAATGCTGTGTCGGCTGCCTCTTATGCCGTGGTGCAAGACTCGACCGGTGAGCAGCGGCGCAACGTTTTGACCCAGCCGCTGACCAACTACAACATCGTGGTGCTCGACCAGAGCCTACCGCACAACAGCTACGTTTCGCTCATCAACACCAACGTCACGCGCTTTGGTAGCACCTACGATGCCAACGTGACGGCCGGCCTCTTTAAGTTTGCCGACAAGCGCAACCAGTACGCCCTCAAGGGCCAGGTCAACTACTCACGGCGCCGGGGCACGGTGTTGAATTCGGACAAGCCCATCGACGACCAGAACGGCTACAAATACTACCTCAACTACGGCAAAATATCGGGCAACTGGACCTGGAACGTGGACCACGGCATCGAGTCGGATAGCTACAACCCCAACGACCTAGGCATCCTGTTCGGCAACAACAACATCTCGCAGTCGGCCACCGTCAACTACAACAAGTACGAGCAGTTTGGCAAGGTCAACAACCTCTACACCAGCCTAGGGGCCTATCAGTCGTTCTTGTTCAAGCCTAGCCTCTACCAGGACGCCGGCCTGTACGGCAGCGCCAATACCACGTTCACCAAGAACTTCCTCACCATCGGCGGCGACTTTAACCTAGACTTGCCCAAGCACGACTACTACGAGCCGCGCACCTTCCCGCTGGGCCTGTACTACGTGCGAGTGCCCGCCAACTTCAACCTAGGGGGCTTTGTGTCGTCTGATTATCGTAAAAAGATGGCTTACGACGTGAACGCTGGCATGCGGTACTACGCCCTAGATGAGCGCTTCGAGCGCCCCCGGCGCATCAGCTACGGCCTGAGCCTGAGCCCGCGCTACCGGGTCAATGACCAACTCAACTTCCGCTACACCTTCGACTACGACTTCAAGCTGAATCAGATTGGCTACGTCAACGACGGGCTCGATGCTAACAACCCCCTCGACCAGCCACTGCTGGCCACCTTCGGTACCGACGTGCTCTTAGGTCGCCGCAACGTGTCCACGTTCACCAATACCTTGAACGCCAACTATACCTTCACCAACCGGCTCTCGCTCACCACCCGCGTGCGGCACTACGTGAGCGCGGTGCGCTACCACGAGTTTGCGCGCCTGCGCCCCGACAGGGCCGAGGAAATGCTGCCCACCTACGCCCGCAACCACGACACGAGCTTCAGCGCCTTCAACGTGGACGCGGCTTTGGTGTGGTGGTTTGCGCCCGGCTCGCAGGTGAGCTTGGTTTGGAAGGACGCCACCTCGTCGTACCTGCTTGGCAGCGAGGCCACCCCGCTGTATTTCGACAACCTAGCCAACACCGCCAATACACCGCACAACAACAACGTGTCCATCAAAGTCTTGTATTATCTCGACTACCTCAACCTGCGGAGGCGGCCGCTTCGCTCAAAAGGGTAGGGGCCTAGGAGGGAGTTGCTAAAAAAAGGACGGGGTAGGAAGCTGGGAAAACGAGAGTTATTATTTAACTCCCGCTTTCCCAGCTTCCTACCCCCGTCCTCTTACTTAATAATGCCGCCTTACTTGCCGGCTACCTGTTGCGCCTGCTGCACCGCGCCGTACAAATTGGCGATGCCGCCGGTGCGCGACAGCGTGGCGAAGTCAACCATCGTCTTAGTGCCGGGCTTGCGCACTTGCGTGTGGTTTACCACGGCCGACTGCAGGATGCACTGCTTGAGTTGTGCGGCGGTGAGGGTGGGGTAGTAGGCCTTGAGCACGGCCGCCATGCCAGCCACCACGGGGCAGGCCATGCTGGTGCCACTCTTGAGGTCGTAGCCACCGCCCGGCACTGTAGAGTAAATAGCTACGCCGGGCGCAAACACATCCACGTGCTGCGGGCCATAGTTTGAGAAGCCAGCCGCGAGGTCGGGGGTGTTGAAGCGGCTGCTCGCACCCACCGTGATGAGGTTCGGAATGGTCTTACCGTCGAGGTAGGTGTTCGACGGGAAGTTGTTAGGCGTCGCGTCGAGGTCGCGGCTGTCGTTGCCGGCGGCGTGCACCAGCAGCACGCCTTTTTTGTCGGCGTAGCGCATGGCCTCGTCCACAGCCACCTTGTGCGGCGAGAAGTCTTTGCCAAAGCTCATGCTGATAATTTGTGCCCCGTTGTCCACGGCGTAGCGGATGGCGTTGGCAATGTCTTTGTCGCGCTCGTCGCCGTCGGGCACGGCTCGCACGCTCATGATGCGCACGGCATCGGCCACGCCCTCTATGCCTTGGTTGTTGCCGCGCACGGCCCCAATAATGCCCGCGCAGTGCGTGCCGTGGCCCGCGTCGGGGCCCTGGCTATCGGCGTTGCCGTAGTCGCGCTGCTTCAGGTTGGTGGGGTCGTCGCCCACCACGGTGCGGCCGTTAAAGTCGGGGTTGAGCTGGGTTTCGAGCTTGCTTTTGGTGGTCGCCAGGGCGGCGCGCACGCGGGCCAGCACGGGCTCGGCCCCGGGGGCCTGCTGGCGGTGCACTAGCGCGTAGAGCTGGGGCGCGCCCGGCACGGTGGGCTGGGCCTGGGCAGCCTGGTGCAGGGATGCCGAGTCGAGGGTGGCACTGCCAGAGCGCTGGCGCAGGGCATCGGCGGCCGGGCCGATGAGGGCCAACAGGCCTTCAAGGCGCTGCACGATAGATTCAGACTCGGCGCGGGCCTGTAGGTGGGCCGTCTTGGCGGTTTCGTAGAGGTCGAAGCTGCGCTGCTCTTTCTTAGAGAAGTCGTCGCGCTTTTTACCCTCGTAGCGGGCGCGGCCCTGGGCGTAGATGCGGGTTGACTCCAGGTTCTCCACGTCCACGTTGCGGCCGTCTTTGCCGCCTAGGTAGCTCCAGCCGCGCACGTCGTCGGCATAGCCGTTCTTATCATCATCCTTGCCGTTGCCGGCTATTTCGCGGTTATTACGCCACAAAATGGGTTTCAAATCGGTGTGCACCGAGTCGATGCCTGAGTCGATAACGGCCACCAGCACGGGCGTAGGCGTGCGGCCAGCCAGCAGCTCGCGGTAGGCCCGGTCGGCGCTGATGCCCGGTACGCCGTCGGCCTGCTGGTCGAGGTGCTGCCAGCGTTGCGCCGGCGCTAGCTGGGCCTGCGCCCCCAGGGCCGTGATACAAAAAACACCGCCTAGGGCGGCCCGGCGCATGGCGCGCAGCGAAATAAGGGAAGACAGCATAGCTGGCAGCTCGGTAAAAACAAACAAAAACTAAATCAAGGCCAAGATACGGCGGCGCGGGCCGCTGCCACGCGCCCGCCTGGCAACGTTGCCGACAACGATTGCGCAAAAGAAAAGGCACCACGGAGCGCAGCTAGCCTAGTTGGGCGGGCATCTTTGCGAGCCACCCAACGGGCGGCTTCCTTTTCCCACCCTACACTTTTGCTGATGTTTATTGACCTAGGGCTGCGCCCTGCGCTAGTTGTGGCGGCCCTGCTGGCGGGCTGGGCCATGCGCCCGGCGCCCTCGGCGCCCGCTGCTCGGCTGCTCGCTTTCCCAGGCGCTGAGGGCGCTGGGCGCTACACCACTGGCGGGCGCGGTACCGCCGCCGTGCCCACTACGGTGCTGGAGGTTACTAACCTACGCGATGATAATCTTCCCGGCAGCCTACGCTACGCCGTGCAGCTACCCGCCGCCAAGGCCCCGGCCCGCACCATCGTGTTTCGGGTGGCGGGCACTATTCACCTGCTCTCGCCGCTCACCATCAATAGGGTCAATACCACCATCGTGGGCCAAACGGCCCCTGGCGGCGGCATTTGCCTGGCTGATTACCTAGTGCAGGTGAAGGCTGATAATGTGATTATCCGCTTCCTGCGCTTTCGTATGGGCGATAAAAACCAGAACAAGGGTATGGTAGATGGCGCGGGCGGCGACGATGCCCTAGGTGGCCAGCGCAACAACCGGCTCGTCATCGACCACTGCTCGATGAGTTGGAGCACCGACGAGTGCTTTTCGGTGTACGAGGGCGACAGTACCACCTTGCAGTGGAACCTCATTGGGCCGCCGCTCAACTACTCGTACCACTTCGAGAAGGGCGATACCGACTTCGAGCGCCATGGCTACGGTGGCATTTGGGGCGGCCAGCACGCCAGTATGCACCACAACCTGTTTGTGCACTGCAACAGCCGCACCCCGCGCTTCAATGGAAGCCGCTACACCCACGCGGCAGGCTTCGAGAATTGCGACTTTCGCAACAACGTCATCTACGACTGGGGCGAAAACAACGTGTACGCTGGCGAGGGCGGCAACTACAACATTGTCAACAACTACTACAAGCCCGGCCCCAGCACCAAGCCCGCCGTGCGCCAGCGCCTGCTAAACCCCTACAAGCTCGACAAGGGCGCCAACCCCTTGCCCTACGGCAAGTTTTACCTCGCCGGCAACTACCAGGAAACCAGCGCCGAAATAACCCGCCACAACTGGCGCGGCGTGGACATGCACGAAGGCACCCGCGCCGACACGGTGCTGGCTCAGGCCGCCGCGCCCTTTGACCTAGGGCCCGTGGCCACGCAGTCGGCCCAGGCCGCCTATTCGCTGGTGCTGGCCGGCGCCGGCGCCACCCGCCCCGCCCGCGATACCCTCGACCAGCGCCTGGTGCGTGAGGTGCGCCTGCGCACCGGGAAGATTATTGACGTGCAGGGCGGCTACCCCCACGGCACGCCCTACGCTATTTCGCAAAAAGCCTGGCCCGTGCTGAAAGCCGCGCCTGCCCCCGCTGATACAGACCACGACGGCATGCCCGACGCCTGGGAAACGCAGCACCAACTCAACCCTAAAAACGCCGCGGACCGCGCCAAAACGGGGCCGGGCGGCTACTCCATGCTGGAAGTATACCTAGGCGAGCTGGCGGGTAAGTAGCTGTACGCTATGGAGTAGTTGCCATAGCGCTTAAATGAATTGCTGCTCGTGTATAGTAATAAAGTAGTATAGGAAGCGTTGCTAAGTTGGTTTTAGCGTAGCCAATAGATAGCTCCACCTTTTTCTTGTTTCCATGCTCTTTTCCAGGTTCAACCGCCCGCTGGCTGATAAGCTGCCCGCCAAGCCCAAATCCCAAACCAGGGAGTGGGCCAATTCACTGCTCTTTGCGGTAGTCGTGGCTACGCTCATTCGCTGGTCGGCGGTCGAGGCCTACGTTATTCCCTCCGAGAGTATGGAGCACACCTTGCTAGTAGGCGACTACTTGCTTGTCAGTAAGTTGCACTACGGGCCCATCACGCCTCAAACGCCGCTGCAAGTGCCGCTCACGCATCAGACCCTACCGGTGCTGGACCTGCCGAGCTATTCCGACCTGAGTCAGCTGCCCACCTATCGGTTTCCGGGCTTTAGCTCGGTGCAGCGCAATGATGTGGTAGTGTTCCACGTGCCGCACGAGCAGCAGCGCCCTGCCGACTTGCGCACGTTTCTCATCAAGCGTTGCGTGGCGGTGGCCGGCGACACCTTGTCCATTCGCCAGGGGCAGGTATTCCTCAATGGCAGGTCTGGTAGCATCGGTGGGCAGCCACAAACCACGTATTTCATGGCTGTGGCCCACCTTAACGACGAGGTGCGCCAGGCCTTGCACGACCATCAGGTGGTCGACTACACCCAGCCTGATGGCGTGCCCGCGGCCGTGACCAACCCCGAAACAGGTAAAACGGGCTACTACATTAGCTGCCCCGCCGACGTGGCCGCCTTTTTTCGGCGCCAGCCCTACGTGCAGGCGCTCAGCGTGGCGGGCGGGCAGGTACCGGCTAATACGCTGTTTCCGGATGCGGCCGATTTTCATGTTTCGGCCGCCACCAGTGCCGCGCCGCGTGGCTGGCAGCTCGATGAGTATGGCCCCCTGCCTGTGCCTAAGAAAGGTCAACTTATCAAGCTCACCCCGGCCAATGCGGCTGTGTACTACAAAATAGTGGCGCAGTACGAGCACAACGCCGGCATTACTTGGAAAGAGGGGATGATACAGCAAAACGGTCAGCCGCTCACGCAGTACACCATCAAGCAGAACTACTATTTTATGATGGGCGACAACCGGCACAACTCGGAAGATTCCCGGTTTTGGGGTTTCGTGCCCGAAGACCACATTATGGGCAAAGCCGTGCTGGTGTGGCTTTCCATCGACCCCCACGCGGACTTGCTGCACAAAATTCGGTGGGACCGGCTGCTGCGCTTCATTAGCTAAAGCCAGCTATTGTCGACCTAGGGCATTAGAAAGGCGCAGGGGAGCCAGGTGGTACTGCCTGGTTCCCAGGCGCCTTTTCTACGAAGAAGAGTTACTAAGTGCCAGGCGAGGCAGTGTGGTAAGCCACCTGCATATCCTTGATGGCCTGCAACAGCTCACCCTCAGCTGGCCCCGCCACCTCAACCCCGCTCACGATGGTTTGGATGGGCAGCATCTGCACCGGCGAGGGTGGCGCGCCCAACTCTTGCAGCCACTGGGTTAGCTGCGCAGCCGAGCTGAGGTATACAATCTTTCCTAGGCCCACCCAACCGTGGGCGGCGGCGCACATGGGGCAGTGCTCGCCGCTGGTGTACATAGTAGTGGTCGCGCGGGCAGCAGGGGCTAGGTGCATGGCTGCCCACTGCGCCAGGGCCAGCTCGGGGTGGGCCAGGGCGTTGAGGGCGTTGACCTGGTTGCGGGCCTCGGCCAGTACCTGGCCTTGCGCGTCAACCAGGATGGAGCCGAAGGGCTCGTCGCCCGCTTGCAGGGCTTCGGCGGCGAGCGCCAGGCAGCGCCGCAGGTGCGGCAAATCGGTAGGGGTAAGGGGCTGGGACATGGGGCGACCTAGGCGGGCGAATGGAGGATGGCGGGCGAATTGGTAAACGTGGGGCGCCCATTTTTGTAGCCCAGCAGCGGCTGCGCCACGGTGCGGATAACATCAACGGCACTGGCGGCCTCTAGCAGCACGAAGGTGGCCGGGCCGCCCACCCGCAGGCGAGCTTGCTGGCCCAGCAGCCGGGCCGCCTCGGTGGTCACCATCTCGTAGGCCGCCCGAATGGCCTCGTCGGTGGCTAGCTGGGCCACGTTGGCGTAGAGATTGGCCATGCGCACCAGCGAGGCGTCGCCGTAGGGCGTGAAGGCGTTGAGAATGTTGTTGCTGGCAATGGTAGTGTGCAGGCCTAGGGCCCGCAATTCATTAGCATTCACCATGCCGCGTGGCACGAGGTGGTCTTGCCCGTGGCCCATCAGCAGCAGGTCGGTGGCCGGCAGCACCGTCAGGGCAATATCGGCCTCCAATAGTAGCTGCGCCAGCGCAGCGCGCTGGGCTTGGGGCATAGCGCTTAGCTTGTTGACGTGGCCCACCGACACGCGCCCCTGGTACCCGCGGCGCCGGGTTTCTTCGGCAATCTTGGGGATGCCCGACTGGGAGGGGTCTAAGTCAAAATCGAGGTGAAAATCCACGTTGACGTCGAACTCCTCGGCTAGGTCGAAGATGAGTTCCACGTGGCGGTTGGGGTCTGGGTCGGTGTAAGGGCAGCCGCCTACCAAGTCGGCGCCCTGCTGCAAGGCTTGGCGCAGCAGGTCATAGGTGGCCATTTCCTGGGTTAGGCCCTCTTGAGCAAAGGCGCACAACTCGATGTCGAGGGCGTGGGCGTAGGTGGCGCGCACGCACCGCAGGGCCGCCAGCGAGCGCAGGCCGGCCCTAGGGTCGGTTTCGACAAAGGTGCGCAGCCCCATCGTGCCTTTCTTGATGGCCATTTCGACCACCCGGCTGGCCCGCGCAACCACGTCGTCCTCCGTAAAGTCTTGCTTGGCCTTTTTCGATTCTTCGGCAGCCTCCTCCTTGCCGCCCTTTTCTACCGAGCAGCGGTCTAAGATGCAGGACTTATCGAGGTGAATATGGGTTTCGTAAAAGCCCGCGCACACAAACTGGTGGTTAGCGTCCACCGTCGTGCGGGCCGGGTCGGTGAGGTTGGCTTGTAGCGAATGAATGGTATCGCCCACAATGCCAATGTCTACGCTGCCCGTGTGGTCGTCGAGGCGCGCATTTTTTACAAGTACGTCTAGCATGCAGCTTCCCGGCTCGGCCAGGGTATAAATTGGGAAAAGCCGCGCTCGTTCGCTGGCCTCGTAGCTATACGGCTAGCTTCGGAAAGGTTGAGCTAATGGGGTCTCCCGCCGCTTCGCTGAAAGCAGAAGGTGTTTGGCCGTGCTTCAGCAGTGCTTGGTTGCCTTGAGCGGCTGCTCTCGTTAGCTACTGCTGCTAGGCGCCCTAGGTAGCTGCTGCCCCGCAAGAGCAGCCCGAGTACCGGGCTACTGCTAAATAGTCGGTGGTATTGTTTTTTCGAAAGTATAACCTGCAGTTAGCTAAGGCAAAAGCTTACTTCTGAGGCCACCTATAAGCCTTCACGCCGCCTTAGTCCAGGGCAACGCTTAAAACATAGTTTGCCTTTTGCAGTCAATGAAGAAATAATGAAGAACACGAACTGGCAGTAGCATAGCCGCCGGTAGTTTTAGTGTTGCTTCTCCAAACGTTTTCATGCGGTATATAAAATGGTCGCTGGCCTTGGCCCTAGGTGCCCAGGCTGGCTTAAGCGAGGCACAAATAGCGCCCCCGGTGGCTGATTCGACCAACGCCACGGCTCCCGCCCGGCCCACCGGCTTGGCCCGATTTGCCAGTAAGTTCTCGGCCAGTGACAAGCCTAATTTCTTTCCCATTCCGGCCGCCTTCATTCAGCAGGAAACGGGGTTTGCCGTGACGTTGGCCTCGCTGCCGGTGTGGCGCTTCGGCACCGACACGCTCACCCGCAAATCCAACGCCCGACTCTCGGGCTGGATAAGCCAGAAGGGCCAGGCGTCGGTGCAACTCACGCACAACATCTTCACGCCGGGCGAGAAGTGGTACTTGCTGGGTGAGCTGGCTTACTATAAGGTCAATTACTTCTACTACGGCATCGGCAACGACACCCGCAAGGCCGACGAATCGGAGGTAGACTACAGCCTCATTATCTTCAACCAGCGGGTGTTGCACCGGCTGGCGCCCAATTGGTTTGGTGGTTTGCAGTACCGCCTCACCACCCTGCCCACCCTGAGCTACGGCGAGCCAAGCGAAAATGGCCGGGTCAATAAGTTTCAATCGGACCTGAGCCAGGGCATCCTCACGGCGCGCGAAGCGATGGGTGGCACTACCTCAGGGTTTGGCCCGGTGCTGCTCTACGACGGGCGCGACAACGTGCTGGCCACGTACCGCGGCCAGTACCTGCACGTGCACGGCCTGTTTGCGGGTAAGTACGCAGGCAGCGACTTCAATTTCAATCGCTATCAGATTGACGCCCGGCACTTTCAGCCGGTGTTTGGCAATACCAACACCATCCTGGCCCTACAATACCTCGGGCAGTTTCATACTGGGGGCCACGTGCCGTTTCGGGAGCTGAGTGCCTTCGGGGCCGACCTAGGCGGCTCCATCTACAACTACTCGACCCTGATGCGGGGCATCTACGAGGCGCGCTACCGCGACCGGCAGATGATGACGTTTCAGGCCGAGCTGCGCCGCAAGCTATTCTGGCGCATCGACGGCGCCGCGTTCGGAGCTGTGGGGCAGGTGGGCAACCAGCTCACCGACTTCTCGCTGGGCGGCACCCGCGTGGCGGGCGGCATCGGGGCTCGCTTCCGCCTCAACCGCCGCGACCGCCTCAACGTGCGCCTCGATTACGGCGTGGGTTCGGGCGGCAGCCAAGGCATCTACTTCGCGGTGGGTGAAGCCTTTTAATAGGTACAGCTATTCCGCCAGCAGGCGCTCGGCCGCGGCCCACGGCGTTAGCTGGCCCGCAGCCACGGCTTGGCGCACGTCGGGCAGGGCGCTTTGCACGCCGGCCCGGCTGTAGAACTGATTTTCAAGCGCCTGGCGCACGGCCTCTTCGAGCCACTGCAATTGCTGCTGGGCGCGGCGGTGCTGCCAATAGCCGCTGGCCTGGGTGTGGGCCGCGTATTGCTCAATTACTTCCCAGGCCTCGGGTAGGCCAGCGCCGCTGAGGGCCGAGCAGGTGCGCACGGGCACGGCCCAGCCACTAGCGGCGGGCGGAAACAGGTGCAGCGCGCCCTCGTAGTCGCGGGCGGCGCGGCGGGCGGCGGCCTCGTTGCCGTGGTCAGCTTTGGTAATGAGCAGGGCGTCGGCCATTTCCATGATGCCGCGCTTCACGCCTTGGAGCTCGTCGCCGGCGCCGGCCAGCATCAGCAGCAAGAAGAAATCGACCATGCCGTGTACGGCCAATTCGCTCTGGCCCACGCCCACGGTTTCTACGAAAATGACATCGTAGCCGGCTGCCTCGCACAAGAGCAGGGCCTCGCGGGTGGCACGGGCCACGCCACCTAGGCTGCCGCTGGCCGGCGATGGCCGAATAAATGCCCTAGGGTGCGCCGTAAGCTGCGGCATGCGGGTCTTATCGCCCAAGATACTGCCGCCGCCCCGCGGCGAGCTGGGGTCTACGGCCAGCACCGCTAGCTTCTTACCCAGCTTCTCAACCAGATACAGCCCTAGGGCCTCAATAAAAGTGCTTTTGCCCACGCCCGGCACGCCCGTGATACCTAGGCGCAATGCCCCGCCGGTGCGCGGCAGCACCGCTTGCAGCACCTGCTGGGCCAAGGCTTGGTGGGCGGGCAAAGTGCTTTCGACCAGGGTAATGGCGCGGGCCAGCACGCCGCGCTGCCCGGCGGCAAGGCCCCGGGCGTAGTCGGCAGCAGTGAGAGTAGGAGCAGGCACGGCCGCAAAATAGCGCCAGCAGACCATAAACGCCCGGCCCGAAAGCAAAGCGGGGGCGGCTGCCGCTGTGGCAACCGCCCCCGCTCTGGGTGCGTGGCGGCCGTGCCGCCTCCTGATAGTTACTTCACATCCGTGACTTCCACTTCGAAGCGGAGTACTGTATTGGGCGGAATGGCACTGCCTGAGCCGCGGGTGCCGTAGGCCAGGGCCGATGGCACGAGTAGCTGGCCTTTCTCGCCTTTGCGCATGAGGGCAATGCCTTCATCCCAGCCCGGAATAACCTGCCCTTTGCCTACCACAAAGTCAAACGGCGTGTTGCCGTGCTGCGAAGAGGCATCGAAGATGGCGCCCGAGCCCGTAACGAAGCGGCCCGTGTACAGCACGGAGGCTGTTTTGCCCGCCGAGGCCTGCGCACCGTTGGGGTTGGTAGTGCCTGGTATGTAGTACAGGCCCGAAGACTGCTTCTGGGCATTCGTAATCTTGTTATCAGCCAAGTACTTGGTGATAATATAGTCGTCTGGTACCTTGAAGTCGGGGTTGAGGTCGGTTACTTCTACCTCGAAGCGCAGCACGGCATTGGCCGGCACGCTGGAGGTGCCGCTGTTGCCATATGCCAAGCCCGACGGAATGAGCAGCACGGCCTTGTCGCCCTTATGCATCAAGGAGATACCTTGCTCAACACCAGATATCAGGCGGTCAACACCGAAGATAAAATTGAGAGGATAGTTGTTTTGCTGCGAGGAAGCACTGAAAACAGTGCCATCTAGCAGGCGGCCCGTGTACAGCATCGACACGACCTGGCCCGCCGCCGCCATGGGGGCGTTGGCGTTCGTGGTCACGGGCACAAAGTAAAGGCCCGACGACTGCCGCTGCGCCGTGGTAATGTTATTGGTGGTGAGGTAGTTTTTGATGAGCGTTTCGTCGGCGGCCGAATAATCGGCGCTGCTTGGACCTTCATCCTTACTGCAGCCTGTGAGGGCCGTGCCGCCCGCCAGGGCCAGGCAGAGCACCACTCCAAAGCGGTGCAGCATGCCAAAGAAATGTTTTTTCATGCGATAAGATTTGTTCAAAGTTACCGCACAGCGGGCGTTTATCCTGCTGAATCTAGGAGGAGTGCATGTAGGCCGCTTGCAGACGCAAAGACCCGCGCTAGTGGGCCTAGGGCTCTACCACAAAGCCCGGTAGCCCAAGCTTGCTGCGCCGCCCGCCCAGCTTAAGGCCATCATCAACGTAGCCGCAGGCCGTGCCCGCCGCATTAGGGCTGCCAATGACCCCTAGGAATGAGTTGTCTTCGCGGGCTACGTAAATCTTGCCGTCGGGCCCGCGCTGCAGGGCCCCGATTTTGTGATTGGATGAGCGGCCGACCTGCACGGCGGCCTTGGATTTGAGGTCGAACTGCCACACCTGGGTTTCGGGACTGGCGGTGGGCGTCTTGGGGTTGCTGTTGCCGTTGCAAGTGCCGTAGAGCTTGCTGCCATCGGGCGAAAACTCGACGCCGTAGGCCTCAGGGTAGGGGCCAAAGCTGCGCGCATTGCTTACCTTGCCGGTGGCTCGGTCGAAGTCATAGACCTCAAACTTGTTGCTCTCGCGCCAGATGGCGGCAGCCAGCTTGGTGCCATCTGGCGAGAACTTGAGCGCCCCAATGGCGTTGCGGCCGGGGCCGGCGTTCATGGCGCCCACGTTGCTCATTATGGGCTTGGCGGCCACGCCATCGGCCGTTACGAGGTAGGCGATGAAGGCGCTGGAGTTCCAGCGGTGGGCCACCACCCACACGTCGCGGCCGTTGGGGTGGCGCACGGCGGCCAGCTTCTCAGCCACCGGGGTGAGCAGTAGCAAATTGGCTCTAGGTACATCGCCGAGGCCATTGTCGCGGGTCATATCTACCACCGAGTAGCGCAGGCCGTTGGGCGCGCCCTGCGGCGCTACCGTGAAGACGTAGAAGATATTGCCCGAGCCGGGGTCGGGCACGATGAGGGCCGACTGCGTGCTGCTACCCGAGCCCATGAGGCGCCGGCCATTGGGCATAGGCTGGTGCTGGCGGTTCCACACAGTTTGGCCATCGGTATAAAAAAGCAGCTCGCCGCGCTTGGTGGTGGCCGTGGCGCAGCCCTCGTAGGTGGTCATGGCACCATCTAGCAGCGGGGTGGGGGCGCCGCTGCTAAAGTCAAGCCCCGCCTGCCGGCCAAAGTACCACTTATCAGTAAGGCGCTGGGCCCAAGCGCCTTGCTCACTAAGAAACCACGCCGCAACAACTAACAATACAAAGCGCATAAGCCAAGCAAAAAGAAGCAAACAGCCCCTTCAACGAAAAAACCGTGCCGGACAGTTTGGCTCGCGCTAAGTGGCAAGATTGATGCTTAGGAAACTTCTACCGCCCAGCTACCAGGGAGTTCGTCTACCTAGGGCGTACCTTTGCGGGTGCGTATGCTCCTCACCATTCCGTTACGTTTCAAGCTTACTCCACCCTGAGTACTGGCCAAAGCTACCCCTGCCGCCGCTTCCTGCCGGAAGCGTGCGGCTTTTCTTTTGCCTTTGATTCAGCTTTTTATGTCGGTTGTAAGTTCTTATTTTTCTCAGTACAAGTTCAACGTTAAAAACGAAATATTGGCCGGCCTCACTACGGCGCTGGCCTTGGTGCCCGAGGTAGTAGCCTTCGCGTTGCTGGCGCATATTAGCCCGCTGGTGGGCATCGGGTCGGCATTTGTTATTTGCTTAGTCACGAGTGTGCTAGGTGGTCGGCCGGGCATGATATCGGGCGCGGCGGGCTCGGTGGCCGTGGTCATCGTGAGTTTGGTGGTGCAGCAGGGCGTCGAGTACCTTTTCGTGGCCGTGGCGCTCATGGGGCTCATCCAGATTGCCATTGGGCTGCTGCGCTGGGGCAAGTTTATCCGGCTGGTGCCGCAGCCGGTGGTGTATGGCTTCGTCAACGGGCTGGCGGCTATCATCTTCATGGCGCAGCTCGAGCAGTTTAAGGTGCGCGATGCGGCCGGGGCCGAGCACTGGCTGGCAGGTACGCCGCTGCTACTGATGGTAGGGCTGGTGGCCCTCACGATGGCGCTGGTGTACTTCACGCCTAAGGTGACCAAAGCCGTGCCGGGCTCGCTGGTAGCCATTGTGGTGGTGTCGGCGCTGGTTATCCTGGGCGGACTGCAAACTAAGTCGGTGGGCGATATTGCCTCCATTGCCGGTGGGCTGCCCACGCTGCACCTGCCACAAGTGCCGCTCAGTTGGCATACCCTAGGGGTAGTATTGCCCTATTCGGTCATTATGGCGATGGTGGGCCTCACCGAAAGCCTGTTGACCCTAACGGTGGTAGATGAAGTAACCGAAAGCCGCGGCCGCAGCAACCAAGATTGCGTAGCCCAGGGCCTAGCCAACGTGGCTTCGGGCTTCACTGGCGGCATGGGCGGCTGCGCCATGATAGGCCAAACAATGGTCAACCTAGAGTCGCGTGGGCGCGGGCGGTTGTCGGGCGTGGTGGCGGCCGGCGCGCTGGCCCTGTTTGTGGTGGCTGGCTCTAGTCTTATTGAGCGGCTGCCGCTGGCGGCGCTCGTGGGCGTGATGTTTATGGTGGTGATTGCCACCTTCGAGTGGGCCAGTCTGCGCATCCTGCGCCGCATGCCCCGCACCGATGTAGTGGTGATGCTGCTCGTGACGCTCGTCACGGCCATTTCGCAAAACCTGGCCCTGGCAGTGCTCCTAGGGGTGGTAGTGTCGGCCCTGGCCTTTGCCTGGGAAAATGCCAAGCGCATTCGGGCCCGCCACTACCTCGATGCCAGCGGTGTGAAGCACTACGAGCTCTACGGCCCGCTGTTCTTCGGCTCGGTGCAGGCGTTCACCGAAAAGTTTGACGTGGCCCATGACCCCGCCGAAGTTATTATCGACTTCCATGACAGCCGCGTGGCCGATATGTCGGCCCTCGACGCCCTGCACAAGCTCACCGAGCGCTACCAGCGTGCCGGCAAAACCCTGCGCCTGCGCCACCTCAGTCCCGATTGCCGCGTGCTGCTCGGTAAGGCCGGCGCGCTGGTTGAGGTCAATATCTTGGAAGACCCCAACTACCGCGTGGCCGGGGCCGACGTGGCGTATTAGACCCTCTATTTAATTAGTGAGAAAAAGGCTTGCCTTACTTAGCTCTATCCAGCAGTACCTAGGTGCTGTTGAATAGATCTAAGTAAGGCAAGCCTTCTTTAGAGAACTACGGATAATAAAGTATCATGGCCGAGCTATACCCGGCACCCGGTGCTGCTCAAAGTAGGTATACGCTGGGGCCAGCTCTCGCCAAAAGGCCGCGTGCGGGCTGGCTGCCCGGCGCGCCAATTCTGTTTCGGTGAGCGGAAACGGAAAAATATGAACCTCGATACTGGCCTGCCCGGCCGCTCGCGCCGCCACGGCTAGCAGGTACACTTCCTCTACCAGCGCGTTGGTGAGCGGCAGGCAGCCATCGGTGACATTGGAGCCGTGAATGAAAATATCGCCGCCAGGGTCTGCTAGGCCAGTGGCCAGCACATCGGCCGCGCTGGGGTAGTCGAGACCTAGGGATAGGTGGAACGCGCTGAGCGGGTTGAAGCGGTCGAGGTGGTAGCAGCCTTCGGGCACCTGCCCATCGCCGGCGTGGCGCTTGGGCCCTAGGGTGCCCGAGGTGGCTGCCAGCGGGTAGTGCCCTAGTGGTTGAAAGACAGTGTCGCCTTGGTTGCGTGCCCACACTTCGAGCTGACGGCTGGTTTTGATGAGGCGGAAAAAGACTTCCAGCCGAGTTGGGTCGAGGTGCTGCGTTTGCAGGCGGGCCACTAGCGCCGGCCAGCACCTAGCATGGGCGGCTCGTACGCGGGCGTAGGCCAACTGCTGCTGCCAGAAAGTGGGGAAGATGGCCGGCGTTTGAGAAGCGGCGGGCTGCGCTAGCAAGCCAAGTAGGAGCAGTAAAAGAAAGCGCAAGCTTGACGTGTAAAAGAGGTGAGCTATGAGTGCTTTAGCAACGATAAAAGTACGGGCAATGGTATAGGCTTAGAGGCCAGTTTAACGCCCTAGGTCATGGCTGGCACGTATGCACTTGCTCAGGCCTCGGCCAATTTTTTTTTATGAATCCTGCTGCTCTCCTTAATTTTCTCCAAGACCTCGCGCGCCACAACGAGCGCGAGTGGTTTCAGACCCACAAAACCACCTACGACCAACTGCGCGCCGCTTTCGAAGCCGACGTGGCTTACTGGCTGCGCGAGCTAACCCAAGACGAGCCCGCCCTGGCCGGCCTCGACGCCCGCAAGTGCATCTTGCGCATCTACCGCGACGTGCGGTTTTCCAAAGTGAAGGTGCCCTACAAGACACACTTCTCGGCCTATTTTGCGGCGGGCGGCAAGCACGGCGACACCGCCGGCCGCTACGTCCAAATCGGGCCCAATGGCCAGACGCTGGTGGCGGGCGGCCTCTACGAGCCTACCAAAGAGCAGCTCGTGGCCGTGCGCCAGGAAATAGATTACCAAGCCGCCGACTTGCACGAACTGCTGGCCACGCCCACTGCGCGCCAGTTTTTTCCGCAGGGCCTAGGGGGCGAGCAACTCAAGAAGATGCCGCCCGGCTACGAGGCCACCCACCCCGACGCGGCGTGGCTGCGACACAAAAGCTTCTTGCTCAGTCACGAGCTGCCCGATGCCGAGGTGCGCCGCCTGGGGGCGGAAGAATTTCGCGCGCACATCTTGGCGGCGCTGCGGGCCCTAGGTCCGTTTTGCGAGTGGCTAACCGCCGCTACGCACCCAGGCTAAGGCCGGGCCGGCGCTACTATTTCAGCGTGAGTACGGCCTGATCGTGGCCCGCGCGGTACAGTTCGCTAACTTTCTTATCGTTGCTTTCCGCATTCACAATGTTCATCTGGTCTGAAAAAAAGTCGAGTAGCACCGTATTGCGCAGCCACACAGCCGTGGCGGCGCGGGGCAGCTTAGCCTTGGCATAGAGCCAATAAGCATCCTTTTCGGGCTGCATGCCCAAAAACTGGAGCGTGAGCGGCAGGCGTGGCTGGCGGCTAGAGGTGTAGGGCAAAGCTAGCTCGAGGTGGCTGCGCAAGTACGCATCGGCCAAGGGCACAATGCGCGGGTCTTGCAGCGTGAGGTGCTGCGGGCGGCCCTTGGAGAGCGCATTTTCGAGGTCGTCGGTAAAGACTTTAAGCGCCAGCTCTACCTGCTGCTGCTGCGGATTGATGCGCAGCTCCAGAATGCTGGAGTGGTAGGTGTGGCGGGCCAGTGCCAGCAGCGGCACCAGCAGCAAGAGAAAAGCAAAACGACGCATAAACAAAAAAGGAGCGCGACTCCCTAAGAATCGCGCTCCTGGATAAAGAAGCCGATAGCTTAGAAAAGCTTAGCGACTTGTTTTACAATGATTACGTAGAACATCAGCGCCAAAATCAATAATGTACCTACGCGCTGAGCATTCTCTAGAAACTTATCAGAGGGCTTGCGACGCAAAATCATTTCGTATAGCAGAAACAAGACATGGCCACCATCAAGCGCCGGAATGGGCAGTAGGTTCATGAAGGCCAGTACCATGCTTAGCATCCCAACCAGCGTCCAGAAGTGCGTCCAGAAATCGGGCCGGGTGGTATCGCCGCCAAATTGCTGGGCTATCTCTACTGGCCCGCCCAGGTTATCGCCAATTGACATCTCGCGACGCGCCATTTTGGTGAAAGCCTTAGCCTGCAGCGTAATAACGCCAAAGGCCTTTTCGGTGCCACGCGGCACGGACTGTGGTAAGCTATAAAAGTGGCGGTCTAGCTTAAGCTCACTTTTCGGCCCAAGGCCAATTTTGCCTGCCTCGTTTACTGCTACAGGTAGGGTTAGCGACTGGCCGTTGCGATTAATGGTAAAAGGTAGGGTTTGCCCTTTGTGCTGAGCGACTGTGCTCTGCAATTCGTCGAAAAACCGGATGGGCGTACTCCCAATTTGGGTGATGCGGTCGCCGGCTTTAATTCCGGCTTTGACTGCTGGCTTGCCTGGTACCAATTCCTTAACGGTAAAAGGCTGGCGAGGGGAAATAAAAATACTGTCATCCGCCATCTGCTTAGTGTAGGCGTTGAAGAAGGTTTTGGGTAGCTTAGGCAGGTCGATAAGCTCCCCATTGCGCTCCACCGTATAATAGGTGTCAGTGCTGATGAGCACGTTGGGGTCGTAAATATCACTAAACTCGTTAAACGGTCGACCGTTAATCTTAACGACCTGGTCACCAGTTCGAAATCCCAGGCTGCGACCCAGGCCGTTGGTCACTATGCCAAATTTGGCCTGCGAGGCAGGTAAGTATTCTTCGCCCGTTTTGTAAGTGAGTAGCGTAAAAATGACGATACCCGTGATAATGTTCATAATAATGCCGCCCAGCATCACCAGCAGGCGCTGCCAGGCCGGCTTGGCCCGGAATTCATCGGGCTGCGGCGGGCCGGCCAGGGCGTCGGCGTCCTGCGTTTCATCGACCATGCCGTGAATGGCCACGTAGCCCCCCAGCGGAAACCAGCCAATGCCGTACTCGGTTTCACCCACTTTCTTCTTCAGCAAGCTGAAGTTAAGCACATTGGGCAGCGGAAACAGAAAGTCGAAAAAGATGTAAAACTTAGTGACTTTAATCTTGAAAAGCTTGGCGAAGGCAAAGTGCCCGAACTCGTGCAAGCCCACTAGCAGCGAAAGGCCCAGCACCAGCTGGCCAATCATAACGAGAATTTCCAAAGGAGGGAAGTAGTTAAACTAACTGTCATGCGGAGTCTGTGAAGCATCTTATCTCGCTCGCAGCGCTCGGGGGTAGTAGTATTCTGACAAAAGAAGCCGCGATAAGATGCTTCCTTCATCAGCATGACAACGATTTTTTACAACAAACTAGTTGCTACACGCCGCGCTTCGGCGTCGGTAGCAGCGTAGTCGGCCAGGGTTGGGGCCGCAAGATACGGCACCCGGCCTAGGCACTCAGCCACCACGTCGGCCATACCTAGGAAGCTTACACGGTCGTGCAAAAATGCGGCCACGGCTACTTCGTTGGCGGCGTTGAGCACGCACGCCGCGCTGCCGCCGCGCTGCATGGCGCTGTAGGCCAGCGACAAATGTCGGAAGGTGCATAGGTCGGGCGCCTCGAAGGTAAGCGTGGGGTACTGCAAAAACGAGAACCTCGGAAAGTCATTGCGCAGCCGCTGGGGGTACCCTAGGGCATACTGAATGGGCAGCTTCATGTCGGGCAGGCCGAGCTGCGCCTTCAACGAGCCGTCCTCAAACTGTACCAGCGAGTGCACAATGCTCTGCGGGTGCACCACCACGTCAACTTGCTCATTGGCAAGGTCAAACAGCCACTTGGCCTCAATCACTTCCAGCCCCTTGTTCATGAGCGTGGCCGAATCGATGGTAATTTTGGCGCCCATCGTCCAATTGGGGTGCTTTAGGGCCTGGGCTTTGGTAATGTGGGTCAATTCTTGGGATGAGCGACCTCGGAAAGGTCCCCCTGACGCCGTCAGAATGACCTTCTCGATGGGGTTCTGCGCTTCGCCCACTAGGCACTGGAAAATGGCCGAGTGCTCCGAGTCGACGGGCAGCAACTTTACGCCGTACTGCTGCACGAGGCTGGTTATCAGCTCGCCAGCTACTACTAGCGTTTCCTTATTAGCTAGGGCAATGTCTTTGCCAGCCCGGATGGCGGCCACCGTGGGCGGCAGACCAGCGTAGCCTACTAGCGCTGTGAGCACCACGTCGATATCGGGGCGCTGCACTACTTCGGTGAGGGCTGCATCGCCGGCTAGCACTTCGGTTTCGGGCTGGTCGGCTAGGGCCGCTTTGGTTTGCTGGTAATGCTCGTCGCCGATGACCACGGCAGCGGGCCGAAACTCGCGGGCCTGGGCTACTAGCAGCTCCCATTGCCGCCCGGCCGTGAGCACCGCCACCCGAAAGCGGCCGCGCTGTTCGCGCACTACCTCTAGCGCCTGCGTGCCGATAGAGCCCGTGGAGCCCAGCAAGGCCAGGGTTTTTATAGAAAAAGAATCCGTCATTCGTCGTTAATAGATACTCAAAGGTAGGGCGCAGGGCGGGCCTCTGCGTCCGCTAGTTGCGAGCGGGGGCCAGGGTATTTCTGAAAGCTTAGCTCGTAGCTACCCAACCTTAACCTATCCATTTGAGGCGCGGACCCGTACAGTTAGCACGCCCCTCGGGCCTACGTTCACTCTATATCTCTGCTCTCTCCCAATGGCTATCAAACTCAAGCCCCTCGACCAACAAGTTATTGTAATTACTGGCGCTACCAGCGGTATTGGCTTGGCTACGGCCAAGGCCGCCCACAAAGCAGGGGCTCGCCTGGTGCTTGCCGCCCGTTCGCAGGCCGACCTAGATACCGTGGCCCGCCAACTAGGCAGCCGCGTGGCCGTGGTGGCCGCCGACGTAGCCGACCCCGCCGCCGTGCACCGCATCCACGAAGCTGCTCACTCCAACTTCGGCGCCCTCGATACGTGGGTCAATAATGCCGGCGTAGGCATGTGGGGCAAGCTAGAGCAAGGCAAGCTCGAAGATTTCAAAAAGCTGTACGAGACCAACTTCTGGGGCATCGTGAATGGCTCGCTCGAAGCCATCAAGCACTTTAAGAAACACGGCGGTGCTCTTATCAACCTAGGTAGCGTGGTGAGCGACGTGGCCGTGCCTATCCAGGGCATGTACGCCTCCAGCAAGCACGCCGTGAAAGGCTTTACCGATGCCCTACGCATCGAGCTGGCCGACGAGAAAGCGCCTGTGTCCGTGACGCTCATCAAGCCGGCGGCCATTGATACGCCTTTCCCCGAGCACGCCCGCAACTACTTGCCCGAGAAGCCCAAGCTGCCCCAGCCCGTGTACGCGCCCGAGGAAGTAGCTAAGGCCATCTTGCATGCCGCCACGCACCCGGTGCGTGACATCTACGTGGGCGGCGGTGGCAAGCTCATGAGCACTACCAACAAGTACGCCCCCGGCGTGATGGACTGGGTAGAAGCCAAAACCGGCGTGGCGCAGCAAAAGCAGGAGGCCACTCGCGCTGTAGACCCCGCTGGCTCGCTGCACCGCCCCAACGGCCCCCACGCCAAAGTGCGCGGCAGCAACCCCGGCCACGTCATGGAAACCAGCCTGTATACCCGCGCTACGCTGCACCCGGTGCTGGCCGGCCTGGCTGCCGCTACCGGCCTGGCCGCTACGATTGCACTCATTTCGAGCCGTTCGCGCGATGGCCTCAAAGATGCTGGCGTACCTGTGCACCACGGCCACGATTCGGGTGTGGCTGTGACGGATAACTAAGCTAACGCAAGTAGCTTAGCCGCTAGTAGAAAGCGCCTTCCTCGACCGGGGGAGGCGCTTTTGTGCGTACTAGCCCTAGGTGGCCGCTACCTTTACCGCGTGCCAACCGAAGTAGACTACGACATTGCCATAGTAGGGGCCGGGCCGGCGGGCACGGCCTGCGCGCTGGCATTGCGCGGCAGCGGCCTGCGGGTGCTGCTGCTCGACAAGGCCACTTTCCCACGCGATAAAATTTGCGGTGATGCCGTGCCGGGCCACGCGCTGAAAGCATTGCGCCAGCTCGACCCAGCTTATGTCGAGGCCCTGTGGCAGCTAGAGCCGCGCGACGACGTGCGCCGCAGCCGCATCGTGGCGCCCAGTGGCGCGAGCTTCTACATGCACTGGAATCTGCGCACCTTCAACAGCCCGCGTCTTGACTTCGACGCCGCGCTGTTTGCGCTAGTGCGCCAGTTTACGGATACCGAAATACGGGAAAGCGCGACCCTAAAAACGCTGGAAATCGAGCCTAGCCATGTGCAGCTACACTTGGCCGATGGCACCGAGCTCACCGCCAGCCTGGTTATTGGCTGCGATGGCGCCAACTCGGCGGTGGGCCGCCGCCTGCTGCCCGAGCCGCGCCTGGCGCGCGCGCACCATAGCGCGGGCGTACGGGCGTACTTCGAGAACGTGGCCGGTACTGAGTCGGGCACCACCGAGTTTTTCTTCAGCCAAAACTACCTGGCCGGCTACTGCTGGCTGTTTCCGGTGGGGGCGGGGCGCTACAACGTGGGCCTAGGTATGCTTTCTGAACTCGTGGCTAAGCACAAGGTCGACCTCAAGCAGCTGCTGCTCGATACCGTGCAAACGCACCCCGAGCTGGCCGGCCGCTTCAAAGAGGCGCGGCAGCTGGGTCCGGTGCTAGGCTTTGGGCTGCCCATGGGCGGCGGGCGGCAGCGCCCGTGCAGCGGGGCGCGCTTTATGCTGTGCGGCGATGCAGCCTCGCTCATCGACCCCTTGCAGGGCCACGGCATCGACATGGCCGTGCGCAGCGGCATCATGGCCGCCGCGCAGGCCCGTCGATGCATGGCCCAGGATGACTTCAGCGCGGGTTTTATGCAAGCCTACGACGCCGAAGTGCAGCGCCATCTCGGGCCAGTGCTGGCCCGCAACTACCGCCTCATGCGGCTGTTGGGCACCCGGCCGTGGCTTCTCAACCTAGGGGCGCGCCTGGCGCAGCTGCCGGGCCTGGGCCGCCGTCTGCAGCGGCTGTTAGGGTAGGGCCAGCCCCGGCTGCCTACCGAATAGTAGCCGGAAACCTAGCTTGGCAAAGGCGCAGCCACTCCTCGGCTTCGGGCACGTTGTCGAAGAACTGTAGCTCGAATAAGCAGGTAGCAGGGGTGAGCGGAGTGTTCGTGATGGTGTCGTGCTTTGTGTCGGCCTGCACCACATGCGCCACGTAGCGCAAGCCCATGTGCGCAGCCCGCGGCGCCCAAATGCGCATGAGCCAATCGAGCGAGTCGAACCAGGGGCCGCGCAGGTCGGTATTATCGTTGAGTAGGTAGGGGCAATGAATACCAGCGAGTTGCTGTAAATAATTGTCGGCTCCGCGCAGGGCCTCTTCCGAGTCTATAAAGCCGCGCCAAGTTGCGCGCAGCCATTTATCAGATTCTTCAAACGTGAGAGTACACCGGCTGCCATCCGTATCTGGAAGCGAATTGATAAGCATAAAAGAAAACATGTGAAACGGATTGGCAAACCTCGCCCCTCCGCCGCAGCTAACCTAGGCAGTAGATACTGGTTTTCACTCCTGACTAATACGCTATTTTTATCAGTAGAAATACTTAGGCCTTTCGGGCAAGCCTCGAAAATTTTGAGCGGGTAACTAGCTTTAAAAAGCCATCTGCCTGCTTGGCAACGCACTATACACTGCCTCGATTTGCAATAGGCAGTAGCACGAGCTTTGAGCCTGCAGGTGCAACCAGTTTGATACCCGCCAATTAGAAATCCGCACTACTACTCGCAAACATCCCAACCCCCTAGGTTGTCGTAGGCGAGCTTAACTTATAAAAGACACCATGGCTTTCACTTCCACCCAACCCATCGACTTGCTCTACGATGCCGCCCGCCGCGGCGATGTAGCCGACATCGAGCAGCTGCTCCAAGACCCCCAGCTGGACATCAACGCCCAAAACGGCAAGGGCCACTCGGCCCTCATTCTAGCTACCTACGACAACCACATCGACGCCGCCCGCTTGCTCATCGACCGCGGCGCCGACCTCAACCTGCAAGATGCCAGCGGAAACTCGGCCCTGATGGGTGTGGCCTTCAAGGGTTATGCCGACATTGCCCGCCTGCTCATTGAGCGCGGCGCGGCCCTCGACCTCACCAACGGCAACGGCGGCACGGCCCTCATGTTTGCCACCCTCTTCGGCCGCAATGAGTTAGTAAAGATTCTCCTCGAAGCCGGCGCCGATGCTACCCTGCGCGACGTGCGTGGCCTCACTGCCCTGCACCTAGCCGGCCAGCAAGGCAACGAAGAAGCCTGGAAGCTCCTAGGTGGAAGCGAGGACGAGTAACTCGATTAAGACAAACTAAAAAGGCCGTCCTATGTCAGTAGGACGGCCTTTTTTATAACTACTAACTTAAATCGCCCGCACCACGCCGCCATCTACGCGTACCGAGGCGCCGTTGGTGGCCGCCGCCAGCGGGCTGCTGAGGTAGGCTACCATGCTGGCAATCTCATCAGTGGTGATGAAGCGCTGCAGCAGCGACGATGGCCGCGCATCGCGGAAAAACTCGTGCTCGGCTTCTTCGCGGGTTTTGCCTTCGCCGGCCAGCTTTTTTAGAAATTCCTCCACGCCCTCCGAGGCCGTGGGGCCGGGCAGCACCGAATTCACGGTGACGCCGGTGCCCTTGGTGAGCTCGGCCAGGCCGCGCGCTACGGCCAGCTGAGCAGTTTTGGTGGTGCCGTAGTGCACCATTTCAGCCGGAATCTGTAAACCTGATTCGCTCGAAATAAAGAGGATGCGACCCCAGTCGGCCTCTAGCATCAGCGGGAAATACTGACGCGAGAGCCGCACCCCGCTCAGCACGTTCACTTCGAAGAAGCGCAGCCAGTCGGCATCCGTAATTTCAGCAAACGGCTTAGGCTCGAAGATGCCCACGTTATTGACCAAAATATCAACCCTAGGTACCTCGCGCAGCAGGTTATCGACCTGCGCCGCGTCGCCAAAATCTACCGCCACGCCGCGCACACTGGCCCCCGGCGTCTGGGCCACGATGGCCGCCTGGGCTTCCTGGATGCGCGCCTCGGTGCGTCCAGTAATGATGACGTGTGCGCCCTCGGCGGCCAGCCGCTGCGCGATGGCCAGCCCGATGCCAGCCGTAGAGCCCGTGACGAGGGCAGTTTTATTTGCAATTTGGAGGTCCATGAACTTCAGATTTAGGAAAAGATAGTCCAGTCCTAAACCGAAGGTGGGTCGGTTTTGATTTTGCTGGCTGCCCGCCGGGCCAACCTAGGCCAGCCACAGCGCCGCCAGGGCCAGCGCGGCGGGTAGCGTTTGTACTAGCAAAATGCGCCCGCCCGCCGTGGCTGCCCCATAGAGCCCCGCCACCGCCACGCACCCCAAAAAGAACGTGCCTACGCTGCGGTGCCACTGCGGGTCGGTGATGAGCAGCGCCCACACCAGCCCCGCCACCAGAAAGCCATTGTACAGTCCTTGGTTGCCGGCCAGCGTCTTGGTAGCTGGAAACAGCTCGGCCGGCAGCGACCGGAATACCTTCGGCCCCCGCGAAACCCAGGCAAACATTTCCAGCCACACGATATACAAATGAATGAGCGCCACAAGGCCGATGAGGAGTTGGCTGAGTAAGTGCATACTTAGGGGCTGGAAAAGTCGGGTACTCAAAGAAAAGCGTTGCAACTAAAAAGCTCACTAGACCTCCCGGTTTAGTGAGCTTTTTAGTTGCAACGCTTTATGTTAGTTCTTGCGGTCCTTCAGCAACCTAGGTACGCTCCGCAGCAGTAGCCACGCAATGGCCCCGCTCACCGCCACCAGCGGCACCACCGACGACCGGATGGGCCGGAAGCGGCTGCGGCCCTCCCGCAGCTCGATGTAGCCCACGGGCGTGAGCGACACGCCCGCCCCGGCCCCCAGGCCCGAGCCGGCAGCTTCGCCCGCCTCGGTGCCGCCACCTCCACCACCGCCAAAACCGTAGCGCGCTCGTGCTACTGGAATGACCGTGATGCCGTCGCGCTCGACGGGGGTGCCGTACACGGCCTGCGCCGTGGCGGTCGTGCTGAGCTGCTGGCCTAGGCGCTCAAGCAGCGATTGGGCCGGGGTAGCGGCAGAGGAAGCATTCATTGGGGAGAAACCACTGGGAACAGGTGAAAATCAAGCTTGGCTAGCTAAAAACCAACAGGCCCAACCTAAGCCGCACCCCATTGGCGCGGCCTAGGTTGGGCCTGCAAGGTACTTCGGGCGGGCTAGTTGCCCACCAGTACGCGCACACCTTGCTGGCCTAGGGAGGCGCCGCCGTTCAGGCTAAGCCAGTAGGCCCCGGGGGCTAGCTTTAGGATAGGCGTGAGCACATTGGACCCCGGCTGAAGCAATACGGGCTGGGCGAGCAGGGTTTGGCCGAGCAGGCTGTGCACAGTGAGCGTGGCGGGGGCGGCTTCGGAGCCCGCGTACTGTACCTGCACGTGCAGGTTGTCGGGTGTGGCGGGATTGGGGGCCACGGTGAGCTGCACGGGGCTGCTGCCAGCTGCCAAGGTCACAACCCGTACCGGGCTAAAGTTGCTGGTACCAGTTAGGTCCACTTGGCGCAAGCGGTAGTAGTGCGTGGCTTCGGGGCCGGGGGCAGCATCTACGAAGGAGTAGGCCGAGGCTTGCGTGGTGGTCTGGTGGCCAGCTACCTGGCCCACTGCCTTGAAGAGGTACCCATCGAGCGAGTGCTGCACTTCAAAAAAGCTGTTGTGCTGCTCGCTGGCGGTAGTCCAGGCGAGTTGCACGCCGCGGTTGGGAGCGGCCGTAGCGGCCCAGGCTGCGAGGGTGACGGGCAAGGGCGTAGGGGCGATGGCCGAGGCTGCGCACCGAGCCCCGTCTACGTTGGCGTTGCCACCCTTAGGGCCAGTACCGATGTAGTAGCCCGTAAAGTTGGCAGTAGAGGCGGTAGAAGTAGTGCTAAATGGCGCGTTGTTAGGAGTATTAATGCGATAAGTGTAGCCGTTGTCGCTCGATATCACGAACAGATTGCCGGAGGCATCCATATAGGAAGAGGCATAGTTGCTGGCCGCAACGGTATTGGTAGCACCCGAAGCAGTTTCGGGCACCACTGTACCTATGGTTTGGAGCGTGCCGGCGGCCATGGTGGTGCCATCAGTAGCCGTTACTGCTTTGGTAAGAATCCGAAAGAGTGTAAGAGCCGGTGCATTGTTAACTGCTGCAATAGTGGCATAGATGGCGTAGAGGTGACCGTCGATGGGGCTCGCGGCCCAGTCGTTTATAAATATCGGAGCGGAGGAAGTGGAGAGAGGTAGCACTCCGAAAGCAGTAGCCGCGTAGGTAGTCGGGTTCGAGCCAGAGGGCTTCGTTAAGTCGATGCTGTATATCGTCAGCGCCTGCCGACTGTTATCGGTTGCCCGGCCTGCGGTTGAACCGCCACGGGTGATGTACATGATGCCATCAGGGCTAACATCGCCCACTACCGAATTTACCCCCTCGCCCGATAGGCCCGTTATGGAGTATAAATTCGAATTGAAGTCACTGCCGACTTGCACCAGTCTGTTGCCATTGATGAGGAGCCCCCAGATGTAGTTGTCTTTCTGATTATAGCCAACGGCATTTACTTTCCTAATGGTGGAGCTTGCATTCACAACCGGGCCAGATGTTGCCGTAGTAGCTCCCGTAGACACGTTCACTTCGATGGCAACCGTAGGGTCATCCTGCAAGATGTAAGATTTGCCGGCTGTACACGCGAAAGGGGTCGTCGTTTGGGCCTGAACCACTGAGACACCACCTAGTAAAAAGGCTAGCGAAAGCCCATGTCGGCGCACAGCCCGCAGAATCTTGCCTGACTGCGGATAGGTATATAGGTAAGACATAGTAATGGTATTTAAACAAGTTATTATTGTTTTTTTAGTATTGTCGGGATTACCACTTGAATTAGAAATAAAGCCCTTTTTGATGGTGGTAAATGCGAATAAATTACTTTAAAACTGGCTTGCTTACAAAAATAGAATAAATCTATGAATGAAACTTAAACAAGAGATGAATAAATGTCAGTACGAAAAGTGCATTTAAAGCAAATAAGCACCGCCCATGAGGCTCATCAATTTAGTGACGAGCCTCACGGGCGGTGCGTACTTATAGCGGGGTAGAATGGCTGGCGCCTAGGTCAGTTCCTCCAGAATCTCTAAGGCGGCCTTGGCTATCACGGTGCCCGGCCCGTAGATGCCGGCCACGCCCGCGTCGTAGAGAAACTGGTAGTCCTGGGGCGGAATGACGCCGCCCGCGATAACCAGAATATCGGGCCGGCCTTCCTGCTCTAGCTCGCGGATGAGCTGAGGCAGCAGCGTGTTGTGGCCGGCGGCGAGGCTGCTCACGCCCACCACGTGCACGTCGTTATCGACGGCCTGGCGGGCTACTTCGGCGGGGGTTTGGAAGAGGGGCGCGAGGTCCACATCGAAGCCTACGTCGGCAAAGCTGGTGGCGATGATTTTGGCGCCGCGGTCATGACCGTCCTGGCCCATTTTGGCGACGAGCATGCGCGGGCGGCGGCCTTCGCGGGCGGCGAAGTCCTGGGCCGCCTGCCGAGCCTGGGCGAAGTCGGCGTTGTCGGCCATGCCCTGCTGGTACACACCCTGGATAGTGCGCGTGGTGGCCTGGTGGCGGCCCCAGGCAGCTTCGAGCGCGTCTGAAATTTCGCCGAGGGTAGCGCGGGCGCGGGCGGCCGTTACGGCGAGAGCCAGTAAGTTGTGAGTGTTTAGTCCTAAGTTTTGAGTTGACTCGGAAGCTTCGGCAGTTGCCCCAGTTTTATCTTTTGCCGCCTCGGTCAATGCCGCCAGCGCCGCCTGCACGGCCGCCTCATCCCGTTTCGCCCGAATCTTTTGCAGCCGCGCTACCTGGCTTTCGCGCACCGCGTCGTTATCGATTTGCAGCACTTCCAGCGGGGCTTCGCCCTCCGGCGCGGGGTATTTATTCACGCCTACTATCACTTCCTGGCCCGCGTCAATGCGCGACTGCTTGCGGGCGGCGGCCTCCTCGATGCGGAGCTTGGGCAGGCCGGTTTCGATGGCAGCAGCCATGCCACCTAGGGCCTCCACCTCTTCGATGAGCGCCCAGGCCTGGTTGGCGAGGTCGGCGGTGAGGCTCTCCACGTAGTACGAGCCGCCCCAGGGGTCTACGACTTTGGTAATGTCGGTTTCGTGTTGGAGGTAGAGCTGCGTGTTGCGGGCAATGCGGGCCGAGAAGTCGGTGGGCAAAGCCAGGGCCTCGTCGAGGGCGTTGGTGTGCAGGCTCTGGGTGCCACCTAGGGCGGCGGCGAGGGCCTCCACGGTGGTGCGCGTCACGTTGTTGAAGGGGTCCTGGGCCGTGAGCGAATAGCCCGAAGTTTGGCAGTGCGTGCGCAATGCCAGGCTCTTGGGGCTCTGCGGGTTGAACTGCTGAATGAGCTTGGCCCACAGCAGGCGACCGGCGCGTAGCTTGGCGATTTCCAGAAAGTGGTTCATGCCGATGCCCCAGAAAAAGGACAGGCGCGGCGCAAACTCGTCAATCTTCAGCCCCGCCGCCAGGCCGGCGCGTACGTACTGCACGCCATCGGCCAGGGTGTAGGCTAGCTCGATATCGGCGGTGGCGCCGGCCTCGTGCATGTGGTAGCCCGAGATAGAAATCGAGTTGAACTTGGGCATCTTCTCGGCCGTGTAGGCGAAGATGTCGGCAATGAGCCGCATGCTCGGCGCGGGCGGATAGATGTAGGTATTGCGCACCATAAACTCCTTCAGAATGTCGTTCTGAATGGTGCCCGTGAGCTTTTCGGGCGGCACGCCCTGCTCCTCGGCCGCCACGATGTAGAAGGCCAGCACCGGCAGCACGGCCCCGTTCATGGTCATACTCACCGACATCTGGTCGAGCGGAATCTGGTCGAAGAGAATCTTCATATCCTCCACCGAGTCGATGGCCACGCCGGCCTTGCCCACGTCGCCCACCACGCGCGGGTGGTCCGAGTCATAGCCCCGGTGCGTGGCCAGGTCGAAGGCCACGCTCAGGCCCTTTTGGCCTCCCGCCAGGTTGCGCCGGTAAAAAGCGTTAGACTCCTCGGCTGTGCTAAAGCCCGCGTACTGCCTTACCGTCCAAGGACTTACGGTGTACATGCTGGCATACGGCCCACGCAAATAAGGCGCGATGCCCGCCCCGAACCCTAGGTGCGGTAGGTGCGCCGCATCGGCGGCCGTGTACACGGCAGGGCCAGTGGCAGGGTAGTCGGCCGGCTTAGCGGCGGGTGGGAGAGAGGCCGCGTCGTAGGCGATGGAAGAGAAGTCGGGGCGGGAATTCATAGTAATTACTAACGTATCGGTTGTCATTGCGAGGAGGAACGACGAAGCAATCGCATCAAAACGAGTATCCAACGAGCCATTCGGGTGCGATTGCTTCGTCGTTTCTCCTCGCAATGACAGACATTTTTATCGCCCTTGCAGTCGCGCCAGCACCTCCTCGGTGTGGTGGCCTTCCACTACAAATTCCTTGAACCCAAACACCCGCACGGCTTCCAGCAGCGTAGCTAGGTCGGAGTTAATGAGCGACGGAATATCGAAGTGGCCGACGGGGGCTTGCTGCACCACCCGCGCTAGGTGGTCGAACTGCGCAGGCGTGGCGTACATCAGGGTAGCTTCGTCGGGCTTGGAAAACAGCACCGAGTACGAGTTGGGCGCGATGTCGGGCATGGGCGGCTGGCCGGTTTGGCCGGGGTGCAGCAGGTGCCAGAAGGCCTCGGCGATTTCCTCGTTTACACGGGCGCCGCCGAGCAGCACCAGCGTGGCCTGCTTGTCCTGGTTGGCCCGGCGCTCGAAGTGCAGGGCCGTGGCCAGGCGCAGCACCTCGCTGGGGTAGGTGGCGCGGGTGGTGTCGAAGTCGCGCGAGCGCAAGAGCTGCTTGGGCTGAAAATCGAACTTCTCCTGCGCGTTCTGGAAGCGGTTGGTGCCCACTACCACATCTTGGCCGGTGGCGATGCGCTTAAACTTTTCCAGCCCTGTTTTGCTGATGGCTTCCATGGCCTGGGGCCGGGCTTCGAGCATGCCGCCCTTGGCTTCGAGGGCCTGAAACTCCGCCCACGCGGTGCGGGCCAGCTCGTCGGTCAGGGTTTCGAGGAAGTAAGAGCCCGCCGCCGGGTCGGCCACCCAGTCTAGGTGCGCCTCTTCGAGCAATATCAGCGGCTGGTTGCGGGCCAGGCGGGCGCTAAACTCGTTGGGCGCCTGGTAGAGGCAGTCGAAGGCCGCCACCTGCACCGAATCGGCCCCACCGAGCACGGCACTCATGGCCTCAGTGGTGTGGCGCAGCAGGTTGGTATGCGGGTCGAGGGTAGTCTGGTTCCAGGTCGAGGTTGAGGCGTGAATGAGCAAGTCGGCCGCGCCCTGCGGCGGCAGGCCGTAGGCGTGCAGCAGCGTAGCCCACAGCCGGCGGGTGGCGCGCAGCCGCGCTATTTCGGGGAAGTAGCTGGGCCCGATGGCAAAATCGAGGTGAAAATTAGCGGCTACCTCGGCCACCGTGATGCCGCTTTCTTCGTCGGGCAAGTGCGCCAGCATGGTGGCCGCCGTGCTCAGGCTGAAGGCCACCTGCTGAGTCAGCGTCGCGCCCCGATTGCCGAAAAACGCCCCGTTCACGGCCAGCACCGGAAAGTCGCCCCAGCCCCGCGCTAGCTCCACGCAGCGGCGCAGCGCGGTGCGGTACATAGCCAGCTCGGCTCCCTCAGGCACGGTGATGGGCGCAAACTGCAGGAAGCCGCGCAGCGGCTCGCCCAGGCCCACTTCGCGCAGGCGCTCCAGCAAGTGGTCGGGCTGTTGCAGCACCGTGTAGCCTATCCAAGTGCTGGCCAGCGGCAGGCGCGCGGCCAGCTCGCCGAAGGCGAAATTGGCTACTTCCTTATTTAATAAAAAGTGAATGCCACCTGCGCCGCGCGCTAGGGCATCAGCAGCCTGCTCTATCTGGAGGCGGCCATCGGTGCCGGCAGGCACGGCCAGGCACACCACGTTGCGGCAGGGCGCGGGGCGGGGCGGCAGGGGTGGGGGAGCGCCACCTAGGGCGGTCAGAGCCTCGCGGTGGTAAAAAGGCTCGGCCACTAGCCCGTCGGGTAAGGTCCAGCGCAGGCGGGCGGGGTCGGTGCCCTTTAGCTCGCGGGCCAATTGGGCTTGCCATTGTGCCGTGGTTACGGGCGAAAACTCGGGAAAAGAAACCGGCGCAGCCGGCGGCGTATCAGACATAAAGAAAGCGCTAAAAACCGGGCCACCCACCCGTGCCAAAGATACCGCCCCGGCTTAAAGCGGCTGGGGGCCGGTCGTTGTTTGGGCTTGGTAAGGGACACGTCCGGAGAGAACGAAGGCACTAAAAGCCGTAATTTTGTGGTTTCGGCGATAGCCTGCTTTTAGCTACGTATGATGCGTCTACTTCGTCCCGCTGCGGCGGGTTTATTTACCCTGCTGCTGGCCACGGCCTGCCAGCGCGGCCCGCTCCAGGCTACGGCCCACCTACCGGCCACCTCTACCAGCCAGCCCGTGGGCCGCGACATCGCCCCCAATGCCGGGGCCGATGCCATCATCAAGCCCTACCACGACAAAGTGCTGGCCCAGATGCAGGAGGTGCTGGGCGTGGCCCCGGTGGCCCTTAGCAAAGAGCCCGGCGAAAACCTCATCGTCAACTTCGTGGCCGACTTGCAGCGCACCGCAGCTGCGCAGGCCCTGCACCAGCCTATCGCGCTGGGCGTGATGACCAACGGCGGTATGCGCTCGCCCCTGCCCGCCGGCCCCATCACCCTAGGTAATGTATTCGAGCTCATGCCGTTCGAGAATGAGCTGGTGGTAGTCGATGCCCCCGGCCCCGTGGTGCAGCAGCTTTTCAACTATGCCGCGCCCGTGCGCATGGCCGTGTCGGGCGCTACCTACACCGTCGGCTCCGACAAGCGCCCGCAGAATATTCTCATCGGTGGCCAGCCCTTCGACCCTGCCAAAACCTACCCCATCGCCATTTCCGATTACCTGGCGGGCGGTGGCGACAACATGACCTTCCTGCGTGGCGTACCCGAGCGCGACACCGGCCTGCTGCTGCGCTCGGCCATCGCCGACCACATCCGAGCGCTGACCAAAGCCGGCCAGCCGGTCACAGCTAAAATAGAAGGACGGGTTAAGTAAGTGAAAAATGATGCCGTTTGTCATTGCTTCGCTACGCTCGCAATGACAGTCGATATTACTAAGGTTTTCTAAATTATAACTATGCACTCCCGCCGTTCCTTTCTTCAAAAAACTGCCCTAGGTACCGCCGGCCTCAGCTTGCTCGGCCCAAGCCTCATTACCGAGGCTGCCGCTGGCCCGGCCCGGCTCACCATCTTGCACACCAACGACATGCACTCGCGCATCGAGCCCTTCCCCGAGAGTGCGCCGCAGTGGGCCGGCCTCGGGGGCATGGCCCGGCGCGAGGCGCTCATCGACAGTGTGCGGCGGCAAGAACCCAACGTGCTGTTGCTCGACTCGGGCGATATCTGGCAGGGTACGCCTTATTTCAACTTTTTTCAGGGCGAGCTGGAGTACAAGTTGATGTCGCGGATGAAGTACGACGCCAGTACCTTCGGCAACCACGACTTCGACAACGGCCTTGGTGGCCTGCAAAAGCAGTTGCCCAATGCAGGCTTCCCGTTTCTCATTGCCAACTACGACTTCGGCGGCACCCCGCTAGCTGGTCGTTTTCAGCCTTATAAGGTGTTTGAGAAGGGCGGCGCGCGCATCGGTGTGTTTGGCCTGGGCATCGAGCTACAAGGCTTAGTGGCCGACAAAAACTTCGGGGCCACGCAGTATCTCGACCCCGTAACGGTGGCCAAAGCCCAGGTGCAGCAGCTGCGCCAAAACGAGCGTTGCGACATGGTTATCTGCCTATCGCACCTAGGGTATAAGTACGAAGGCGAAAAAATTGATGACCGTAAGCTGGCTGCCCAGGTAGGTGGCATCGACCTGATTTTGGGTGGCCACACGCACACCTTTATGCCTGCTCCCGAGCCCATTACGGGTCCGCAGGGCCACATTACACTCATCAACCAGGTGGGTTGGTCGGGCATCAACCTCGGGCGCATCGACTACGAGCTGCGGCGCGGGGCACGGCCCGTGCGCGCCGTGGGGTCGCTGGTGCTGCCTGTGGGCGCTACCTGCTAAAAACGCGACATAGGCAAGCTTTTGGCGGCTTTTTTGTCTGCGCGTTTATGCGCAAATTTGTACCCCCCAAGCCCGAGCGGTTGCGTATCAGGCAGGGTTCGTTCGCTTTTTTTCGCCGCTAAGGGCTGGTTTTTTTGCCCCGTTTTCCGCTTCCATGTCGCAGGATTTTCGCATTGTTTGGGCTAATTGCCTGCGCGTTATCCGCACCGAAGTGGGGGAGCAGAGCTTCCGTACCTGGTTCGAGCCCATCGCGCCCGTCGAGCTGCAAGGCAAGGTGCTCACCATCCAGGTGCCGAGCGTGTATTTCTACGAATTTCTCGAAGAGCACTACGTAGAAGAGCTAAAGCGCGCAATTTTTCAGGAATTAGGCCCCGAAGGCCGCCTCGAATACAGCGTAGTAGTGGACCAGGGCAACGCCCAGGCCCCGCCCCGCGCCATGCACCTGCCCCCGGCTCGCAAAGCCGCCCCCGGCACGCCCGCCGCCGAAAACCGCGCCCCTACCAACGGCCGCTCCTACAACTCCAACGGCTCCTCGTCTCAAAACAACGGCTTCGGCCGCAACGCCGGCGCCCCGCCCGCCCGCCACCTCGTGCCTGGCGCTACGCCCGCCACTGCTGCCCAAGCGCAAGCCGCCAGCACCCTGCGTAATCCCTTTGATGCGGCCAAAACGATGGACCGCAACATCGTGCCGTCGCAGCTCAACACGACGTATACCTTCGAGAACTACGTAGAAGGCGACTGCAACCGCCTCGCGCGCTCGGCCGGCCTCGCCGTGGCCAACAAGCCCGGTACCACCGCCTTCAACCCCCTCATGGTGTACGGCGGCGTGGGCCTCGGCAAAACGCACCTCGTGCAAGCCATCGGCAACCACATCAAGGCCACGAATACCGAGAAATTTGTGCTCTACGTCTCGGCCGAGAAGTTTACTAATCAATTTATCGAAAGCCTGCAACGCAACGCTGTGCAGGACTTCGCCAACTTCTACCTGCTCGTCGATGTGCTCATCCTCGACGACGTGCAGTTTCTGGCCAACAAGGGCAAGACTCAGGAGATGTTCTTCCACATCTTCAACCACTTGCACCAGGGTGGCCGGCAGATTGTGATGACCAGCGACCGCCCCCCGCGAGAGCTCAGTGGCCTCGAAGACCGCCTGCTCTCGCGCTTCAAGTGGGGCCTTACCGCCGACGTGCAAAGCCCCGACTTTGAAACGCGCATCGCCATCATCCAGAACAAGGCCCAGCAGGACGGCATGGAAATCGCCCCGCAGGTGGTCGAGTACCTGGCTCACTCGGTGCCTACCAACGTGCGCGAGCTCGAAGGCGTGCTGACTACCCTGCTAGCGCAGAGTGTGCTCACGCGCCGCGATATCGACCTAGACATGGCCAAGGGTGCCCTGCGCCACATCATCGAGGAGGTCGAGGCCGAGGTCAATGTGGACTTCATTCAGAAGACGGTGGCCGACTACTTCAGCATTCCGGTGGCATTGTTGAAAGAGAAAACCCGCAAGAAAGAAGTAGTTACGGCTCGGCAAGTGGCCATGTATTTCACTAAGGAGCACACTACGCACTCGCTCAAAACCATCGGCTATCATTTCGGCGGTCGCGACCACGCCACAGTCATACACTCGGTGCAAACAGTGTCTGACTTGATAGATTCCGATAAGAAATTCAAGGAACAGATAAGCGAACTGCGCAAGAAGTTCGTGCAGAAGTAAAAAGAGGCCCGATTTGCAAATCGGGCCTCTTCTTATTTACAGAATCTCCTTCGGATAGCAGATGTAGTGCTTCTGCACCTTCTGGCTCAACGCCCGAATATTCGGTAAATCCGACGCCTCGGTCACGTTCACAACCTTGCCGAGCTTGGTCAGGATATCAATAGTTTCTTGGCTGTTGGGGTCGTAGGCGGTGTTGCTAAGCTTGCCGGTTATCATCAGTTGCCGGGCATCATCCAGCGGCAATTGGAAGGTTTCAGCAATCAGCTCCACGATACCGAGCTGAAAATCCTCGTCATAGGGCTCGGGGCGAATGACAATTTTGAACAACTGCCGATTGAGCAGGCTTTGAGCTAAGAAGCTGAGTACTTTGTCCTCGTGATTCACCCAAGACTTGATAGCGCCCCAAATATCAATATCATCGAGCTGCACGAAACGGTTCAGAATATCCGAATCCGCTTGAAACTCGGCGAGCGTGACGGCGCGACCTAGGAAGTAAGTAAGGCAGCTGCTACCAGGCACGGGCACCCCAGCGCGGGCCAGGTCGCGGGCGCGCTGCATCACGCGAATTACCATCTGCTCGGCGCTCGTAACAGCCTTATGCAGATATACTTGCCAGTACATTAGGCGGCGACTTACTAAGAAGTTTTCGACCGAATACACGGCTTTTTCTTCCAGTACCAGGCGTTCGTTCACCACTTGCAGCATCTTGATGAGGCGGTCGGCCCCCGGCCGGCCCTCTTCCACGCCCGTGTAGAAGGAGTCGCGGTTGAGATAGTCGAGCCGGTCCATGTCTAGCTGCGAGCTAACTAATTGATGGAAAAACTCGCGCCCGTAGCTGCCCTGAAACATCTCCATTGCCAGCGTGAGCCGGCCAGGAAACACCTCGTTGAGCCGCTCCATTAAATAAAGTGATAACTGCTCGTGCGGCACGTCTTGGAAAATCGACGTTTCCAGCGCGTGCGATAGCGGGCCGTGCCCAATGTCGTGCAGCAGAATGGCGACTTGGGCCGCCTCACCCTCGGCCGCCGAGATTTTTACGCCCTTGTCCTTGAGTGTGCGCAGGGCCAATTGCATGAGGTGCATGGCACCTAGGGCGTGGTGAAAGCGCGTGTGCAACGCGCCGGGGTACACAAAGTTAGTGAGCCCTAGCTGCTGAATGCGCCGCAAGCGCTGGAAGTACGGGTGCTCAATTAAATCAAACAACAGCTCCGTGGGCACGGTTACAAAGCCGTACACGGGGTCATTAAATATCTTCTTCTTGTTCATGTTAGTAGCGCCAAGCTTCAGCTTGGCGGAGGCGTTGGCCGATGAGTGCTGCCCGTTGGCCGACTAAGAGGCTCTTCTAAGAACCTAAACGTGCGTTTTCCGGTAAAGCTACGGCGAGCTTAGCATCCGGGATACTACCGGCGCGGTTCTGGCCGTTAGCTTCGCTACCACTACCAAATTACCATTTCCCACGCGCGACGCCCCTGCGGCGCGTTTCCGCTTATGCAACGATACTCCATTCTCTGGGCCGACGACGAAATTGACCTGCTCAAGCCGCACATCCTGTTTCTCAAGGAGAAAGGCTACGACGTAACCCCCGTCAATTCCGGGGCCGACGCGCTCGAAGAAGTGCAGGAAAACTCCTACGACCTAGTTTTTCTGGATGAAAACATGCCCGGCCTCACCGGCCTCGAGACGCTGACCGAAATCAAGGTGGTACGCCCCACGGTGCCCGTCGTGATGATTACGAAGAGCGAGGAAGAGCATATAATGGAAGGCGCCATCGGGGCCAAGATTGCCGATTACCTCATCAAGCCAGTTAATCCGAACCAGATTTTACTGTCGGTAAAGAAAGTGCTGGACAACAAGCGCTTAGTAACTGAAGCTACCAATTCGGGCTACCAGCGCGATTTCCGCCAGTTGGGCATGCAACTCTCTGACCGCCTCTCGCCCTCTGAGTGGGTTGATGTATATAAGAAGCTTGTGTACTGGGAGTTGGAAATCAACGAGACCGAGGGTAAGAGCATGGCTGAGGTGTTCAACATGCAGAAGGATGAGGCGAATACTTATTTCGGCCGCTTTATCATCGAGAACTACGAGGATTGGGTAAACGGCCGCGATAAGGACGCACCCATGATGTCTCATCAGCTATTCAAGGAGAAGGTCTTTCCGCTGATGAAGCAGACCGCCGACACGCCGGTGTACTTCGTGCTCATCGACAACCTGCGCTACGACCAGTGGAAAATCCTGGAGCCGATTATTGCTGAGCTGTTTACGGTAGACTCGGAAGAGTTGTATTACAGCATCTTGCCAACTACCACGGCCTACGCTCGCAATGCCATTTTCGCGGGCATGATGCCGGGTGATATCCAGAAAAAATACCCCAACCTATGGGTGTGGGACGAGGACGAGGAAGGTAAAAACCTGCACGAGGCCGAGTTTATGGAAATCAACTTCCAGCGCAACAACCAGAAGGCCAAGCACAGCTACCACAAGGTAACCAACTTGCAGGCTGGCAAGGACTTGCTTGGTAAGATGAGCAACCTGCACAATAACTACAAGCTCAACGTCATCGTCTACAACTTCGTGGACATGCTCTCGCACGCCCGCACCGACATGGCGATGATACGCGAGCTGGCTGCCGACGAAAGCGCCTACCGCAGCATCACGCGCTCGTGGTTTTTGCACTCGCCGCTGTATGAGATGCTCCAGACCATTGCCGAGAAAAAGGGCAAACTGGTCATCACTACCGACCACGGCACCATCCGCGTGAAGCGCCCGTATAAGATTGTGGGCGACCGCAATACGAACACTAACCTGCGCTATAAGCACGGCAAAAACCTAGGCTTTGACGAAAGCCGCGACGTATACGTGGTGCGCAAGCCGGAAAGCATTTTCCTGCCCCGCGAAAACGTGAGTACCGCCTACGTCTTTACGCTTGGCGACTATTTCTTCGCCTACCCCAACAACTACAACTACTACGTGAACTACTATAAGGACACGTTCCAGCACGGTGGTATTTCACTGGAGGAGTGCATCATTCCATACATTACGCTGACGCCTAAGGGGTAAGCGTGGTAGCCACAAAAAATCTCCCTAGGTGGGGGCAGCTTACGCAAGCTGCCCCCACCTAGGGAGATTTTTTGTGGCTATAATACTTAACTCTAGCTCAACTTATCGAGCGCCGCTTTCAGGCGTGGCAGCGCGGCCTGAATCGAGTCAAGCGACTCGGCACCTACCGATAGCCGGAACCAAGGCTCGGAAGCCGGCGCGCCAAAGGCACTGAACGGTACTATCGCCAGCTTGGCCTCCGTGAGTAGATAAGACGTGATTTCCTTCGTCGTGGCCAGCACTTCGCCGGTGGGCGTGGTGCGACCTAGGGCGTCGATTTTGGCGGTGAGGTAGATGGCGCCAGCCGGGGCGATGGCATCGACCAGGTAGCCTTGCGCTTGCAGGTCCTTCAGGCCGTGGTAGAAGGCATTGAGGCTAGCTTGCAGCCCGCGCTTGAGGCCGGCTAGGTACTCGTCCACGGCTTCGGTCTGAGGCAGGTAAGCCGCTGCTGCTACCTGCTCGGCTTTGGGTGCCCAGGCGCCGATGTGGCCCAGCAGGCCTTTCATCTTATCAATAATGAGCTTGGGACCAAACGAATAGCCGACCCGCACACCCGTAGCGGCAAAGCATTTGGAGATGCCATCGATATACACCACGTAGTCGCGCAGGGCGGGGCGTAGGCTCACGGGGTCAAAGTGCTGCGTGTCGCCGAAGGTCAACAGCCAGTAAATCTGGTCGTAGAGAATGTAGAGCGGCTTCTCGTCGGGGCCGCGGCGCTGGTTTTCGGCCAGCACCAGGTCGCAGATTTCCTCCAGCACCTCTTTGGTGAAAACCGTGCCGGTGGGATTGAGGGGCGAGCACAGCGCCAGTAGCGTAGCCCCAGCCAAGTGGGGGGCCAGCTCGGCAGCGGTGGGCATAAAGGCGTGCTCGGGCTGCGTAGCCACGGCTACTTGCTCGGCACCCGATAGGTGGCAATAGTGGTTATTGTTCCAGGACGGTATCGGGTACACTACGCGGTCGCCGGGGTCTACGAGAGCCAGATAGGCGGCGTAGATGAGCGGGCGCGAGCCACCAGCTACCAGCAGCTCATCGGCAGGCGAATAGGTGAGACCTAAGCGAGCTTGCAAAAAATCGGCGGCTGCCTGGCGCAGGTCAGCAATGCCGGGAGCGGGTGGGTAATTGGTCTGGCCGGCCTGGTAGGCGGCCGTCACGCCATCACGAAGTCCTTCGGGAATAGGAAAAAGCTCGGTATCAAAATCGCCAATCGTGAGGTTGCAAATAGTTGCGCCCTGGCGAATCTGCTCGCTCACGGCATTGCCGATTCTAATAATTTCGGAGCCGCTCATTTGGTCGACTAGCCGGGAAATACGCATGTGGATGGGGGTAGGGGAGGTAAGAAGGAGTAACCCCGCAAAGATACCAGTAGTTGCAGCGGGGTGCCAGCCGCTTGGCGTAACTATAGCTCGGACGCCATACCTAGCGGCCCGGCTGCCAGGCTGGCGCGCCCCCAAAAACACGCTTGAGGGTGTACTGCTTAGCTTCTTTGGCACTAAGCTGGTGCGACCACAGCACGCGCCCCGCTGGGTTGGCGCCGGGTCCGGCAGAGCGATATTCGGCGTAGCTGGCCGTCTTTTCGTTTTCCGGGTTGCGCCAGTTTTCCCAGCCCGCGGGCACAATGTGGGGGCCTAAGTTGCAGCGCAGGTAAGCGACGCGGGCGTAGGGCCGCCACGGGCGACCTAGGTAGACCTTCCGCGCCGAAGTGGTGTCGGCCGTTAGCCGGCAATCCAGAAACACAAATCCGTAAGGCTGACCCTCGGGCGTGGAGGCTGCGGTTACGAACGAGTTCTTCTTGCTCTTGATAAGGCAATGGTCAAAAACTCCGGTGCTGGCGCCGAAGATGAAATCGGTCGTTCCCTCAATGTAGCAGTTTTGAAAATACTGGCGAGTGCCCCCGGTTGCTAAAAACAGCACGTCTTGGTTGCCCACCAAGCGGCAGCTCCGAAAAATAGCCCGGTCGCCCTCTACGTGCAGCGCCACTGCCTGTCCCGCCGTGTAGCCGGCCGCATTCTCAATGGTCACATTTTCGGCTGTGAAGTCGTTGGCCTGCACCAGCACCGAGTAGGAAGTAGGCGTGGTGATGCCGCCCGCACCCACATGGTCGCTGTAGGTAATAACGGTGGTAGCTGCATCAGCGCCGCGCAGTACGAGGTGCGTTTTTAACGGTGGCACCACTACCTTTTCATGGTAAGTACCCTTTTTAAGCCGAATAATAACGGGTATGGCCGATTGAGCCGGTACGGCATCGATGGCGGCTTGCACCGTGCGAAACTGCCCGCTGCCATCGGCCGCTACCACAAGCGGACCAGCCGGTGGCGCAACCTGGGCTCGTGCTATCAGCGCGGTGAGCCCTAGGGCAGTCCCTAGTAACAATACTTTCATTAGGGAGTGGTGGGTTGGGCAGCTGAGCCCGTGGGGGCAGCAACTTTGTTCTTGGGTAATGGGTGGGCGAGGTGCTGCTCGGCTAAGGCCAGGTGCTGTGCTCGCAAATCATTGACTACCAGCTGCGCCATTTTGCGGGCGCCCAGCTCGTTGAAGTGCGTGTTGTCGGCCCGCCCTAGGGGATAATTGGGGTGGTCGCCGGGGGCCAGGTGCAGGAAGAGCAGCTTAGATGTTTCGTCGCCTAGCTGCTGCATGAGCTCGCGGCTGAGCTTGTCCATGTCAACTACCAGTACCCGATAGTCTTTGGCCACTGCTAGGGTCGCCGCCGAGTAGGCGACGTGCGTTTCCTTGATGTGGCCGTCTTTATCAAAATACCGGCGCGTAACCGGTGTGAGCAAAATCGGCGTCGCCTGCCGACTGCGCGTTTCAGTTACAAACTTGATGAGGTTCTTGCGGTAGTCTTCGGGCGAAGTGTAGCGGTCGGGGTGAGCGGTCGACTCGTCATTGTGCCCAAACTGAATGAACACGAAATCACCGGGCTGCAAAGCCTGCACAATGGGCTGCCAGCGGTTTTCGGCCAGGAAGGTGCGTGTGCTCCGGCCGTTTTGGGCGCGGTTGTCTACTACCACCGTCGTGTCAAAAAAAGTACATAGGGGCATACCCCAGCCCGTTTCCGGAAATGTCGCCTTAACCTTATTGGCCATTGTAGAGTCGCCAATAAGGAAAAGCGTGGTCTTGTGCGGGGGCGGAACTGCCGGGGCAAAAGCCAACAAGCCTAATAAAGCGGCTGGTGCAGCCTTCGCAAACAGGGAAAAACGCATAAGCAGAAAGGAGTTAGCGGGCCTGTGAGTCTACAGTTTTCTTGACAGTGCCCTGCGCCACGCGGTCGGCCAGGCCCAGCTTTAGGGTGCGGATGTCGGCCAGCACAAGCTCGGCTATGCGGCGCGCGCCGAGCTCACTGAAGTGCGTGTTGTCTTCGCGGCCGTCGGGGTAATTGGGATGCTCGCTGGGCGCTAGGTGGTTGAAGAGGAGCTTGGAGGTCTCCGGCCCAAATTGTTGCAGTAGCGCCTGGCTAGTACGGTCGAGGTCGATGAGCGGCGTGTTGGTTTCGCGAGCTACCGTTCGCACAAGTTCGGCGTAGGCGGCGTGAGTCTCCTCAATCTTGCCAGCCGCATCGAACTTGCGGCGCGCCACCGGCGTGAGTAGTACTGGCTGGCCGTGGTGGCTGCGCGTTTCGCTCACAAAGCGTTTGAGGTTGGCCGTGAAATCAGCTTCTGGCGTGTAGCTGCCCTTAGTAGGCACTTCGTCGTTGTGCCCAAATTGGATGAACACATAATCGCCCTCGTGCAACTCTGCCACCACAGGTTGCCAGCGATTTTCGGCAATAAAGGTTTTGGTGCTGCGGCCGTTCTGGGCCCGGTTGTCTATCGTCACCGTTTCGTTGAAAAACGCAGCAAATGGCATTCCCCAGCCTGTTTCGGGATAAGCCCGCACCTGCTTGATGGACATGGTAGAATCTCCAATCAGGTACACTTTGATGGGGCTGGGCGCAGCGGGCACAAACGCCGAAAGCGTTGATAAAACCAGCCCTAGCAAGGCTGGCAGCAGACGAGCGCGCATAAAAAGGGGTGGGAAAGAGTAAGGAAAGTGAGCGCCTGAGTAGCACAGCTACACTCGGCAGCTACCGCAAACCTACTGGGTACCTAGGCTGCTCCCTACATTTTTCTGCGCAATCGTTGCCGGCAACGTTGCCAATGAAATGCTCTGTGCTAGCCACAAAAAAACCGGCCCTCCCCAAGGGGAAGGCCGGTAAAATCTATGGTGCAAAGAGCAGCGCTTATGCAGCTACTTCTTTCACTACTTCGCGGCGACGCTCTTTGATACGAGCAGCTTTGCCCGAGAGGCCACGCAGGTAGAACAGACGAGCACGACGAACTTGGCCGCGGCGAATCAGTTCAATCTTGTCGATGTTGGGCGACAGCAGCGGGAAGATACGCTCGGTGCCGATTTGGTTAGAAATCTTGCGAACCGTGAAGGTCTCACCGTTGGTGCTGGGGTTACGACGTTGAATAACAACGCCCTGGAACTGCTGAATGCGCTCCTTGTTGCCCTCGCGGATTTTTACGTGCACGTTGATGGTGTCACCGGCAGCAAACTTGGGAAAGCTGGCGCGGCGCTCCTGGCCTTCGGCATTGATAAAGTCGAGTAGTACGCTCATGGCGAAAAAAAGAATTACAAAAGAGGGCAGCGCCGCTGCCCGTCTAGGTTGGTATTTTGCGAAACGGAGCGCAAAGATAGAAAATCAAGCGCAGAAAAGCAAACAGGTTGAAAGGTAATGAGGTGATTAAGTGCAGAAGAAACACCAAAGTAAGGTGAGAAGTAGCTGCGGCGCCTGCTTAGCTGCTCACCTAGGTGCTTGCCTGCTCGTACTTACTCCTTCAATAAATCAGGCCGTTTGGCCCGGGTACGCGCCAGTGCTTGCTCGTGGCGCCATTCCTCAATCTTAGGCGTATTGCCCGAAAGAAGAATCTCTGGCACCGCTAGCCCGCGCCATTCGGCCGGGCGGGTGTACACGGGCGGCGCCAGGAGGTCGTCCTGAAAAGAATCAGACAGCGCCGATTCTTCGTTGCCCAGCACGCCGGGCAGCAGCCGTACGATTGCATCGACCAGGATGGCAGCGGCCAACTCACCGCCACTCAGCACGAAGTCGCCCACGCTGATTTCGTGCGTAACGTACTGGTCACGAATGCGCTGGTCTACGCCCTTGTAGTGGCCGCAGAGCATGATGATGTTACCTAGGAGCGACAGCCGGTTAGCTAGCGGCTGGCGCAGCGTCTCGCCATCGGGCGTGAGGTAAACGATGGCATCGTACGGGCGCTGGGCTTGCAGCTCGTCAATCCAAGCCGCGATGGGCTCCACGCGTAGCACCATACCAGCGCCACCACCAAACAAATAGTCATCTATCTGCCCGTGCTTGTTAACGGCGTGGTCGCGCAGCTGGTGCAGGTGAATCTCGGCAAGGCCCTTATCCTGGGCCCGCTTCACGATAGAGTGGGCAAAAGGGCTTTCGAGCAGCTCGGGCTGGCAGGTAAGGATATCTACACGCATCGGTCTGAACCGCGGATTAATCGAATGAACGGGTTGGTCGGATTCGGTAGAAGACCGACTGCTTGCGCTAGGTAAGTGCTGATGCCTAGTCGGCGTTGGGGTTTTTGTGGGCGTTGGGGTTCATGTAGATATCCAGCAACCCCTCAGGCATGTTGACAAACAGCTGTTTGGCTTCCATGTCGGCGTGGCTCACTAGCTCGTCTACTACCGGCAGGAGTACTTCCTGGCCCTTGTAGCGCATAGCTAATACGTCTTGTTGCGGTAGTTCGTAGAAGTTTTCTACTACACCTAGAGGCCCTTCTTTCTCGTCAATAACTTGAAAGCCAATGACGTCATGAAAATAGAACTGCGCCTCGCCTAGCTCGGGTAGCTCGCTTAGGGGCAGCCACAGCTTGGAGCCACGCAGAGGCTCAGCCTCTTCAATACGCTCAATGCCACGCAGCTTGAGCAGCACGCGCTGGCCGTTTTGCGGGTTCACGCGCTCTACGGCGTAGGCCGTGAGCTTGCTGGGTGCGGTAGGAAGGGCCAGGTATACGGTCTTGAGTTTGTCGTAGGTAGACGCATCGTCTACGTCCAACTGAGTGACCATCTGGCCTTTCAGGCCGTGCGGCTTCACGATGAAGCCTAGCTCAAAGCACTCGTCGAGGGTCATGGCTTGCTTGATAAGGGGGAAGGGGAAAGCTCAAAAAAGAACGTCATGCTGAGACAAGCTCGGCATGACGTTCTTTTTGCGTTAAGCGCTCAAAAACTAAGCAGCGGCTTCAGCCGAAGTTTCGGCAGTCTCCGTCGAGCCTTCAGTAGCTTCGCCTTCGGCGGCAGCCGGAGCAGCAGCGGCTAGGGCAGCGGCTTGCTTCTCAGCCAGGGCAGCGGCGCGAGCCTCTTTTACTTTGGTTTCGGCGGCCAGAGCAGTAGCGCGGGCCGTAGCCTTAGTGTCAACGAGGCCAGTCTTCTTGGCTTCGATTTTAGCGTCTTTCTCGCTCAGCCACTGCTGGAAGCGCTGGTCGGCCACTTCTTGGGTCAGCGCACCTTTGGTAACGCCAAGCTGGAGGTGACGACGCAGCAATACACCGCGGTAAGCAAGCATAGCGCGTACCGTTTCGGTAGGCTGTGCACCGTTCATCACCCAGTAGAAGGCGCGGTCGCCGTCGTAGTTGATGGTAGCGGGGTTGGTGTTGGGGTTGTAGGTACCGAGCTTCTCGATGAAGCGGCCATCGCGGGGAGCGCGGGCGTCGGCTACTACGATGTCGTAAGTCGCGGCCTTTTTACGGCCACGGCGGGCGAGGCGGATTTTAACTGCCATAAACCTTGGTGGTTATGCGACGCAACTCGTGCGTCTGGGTGAAATTTATTTCCCGGTTTGGGGCCGCAAAGGTACGGAGAACCAAGCCAATAAAAAAGGCCGAAGCGAAACTTCGGCCTTTTGCTGATGGAGATTGGATACCTAGGCGGCTTTGGCCATCTTGCTAACGCGCTGCTTGGGCTGCACGTTCTTACGCTTAATCTTGATAATGCGGGCTTTATCTAGGGTCCAGATAGCCATGTAAGTCGGGTCAAACTCCCACCATTTCACGCCGAAGTTGACGCGCATGGGTAGTTTGTGGTGGTTGTTCTGAAACAGCTCACCAAAGGCCAGGAAGTCCATGGCCAGCGTGTTCTTCGAGTGGTCGTGGTTGTCGAAGTTTTGGTAGCCGTACTTGTGGCCGCCCCAGTTCACGATAGCGCCGTGAATCGGGCCCATCAAGAAGTGAATCGGCAGTAGCAGATATTGCCACCACGCCGTAGCGAAGTTGATGTAAAACAGTACATAAGCTGTGCCCCAGCCAAGGCGCGAATACCACTTGTCGCCAAAGTTTTCTATTGCTTGCCACACAGGGTAGTCACCCTCAAAGCGCTCTGCCAACTCATATTTGTTATGAAGCACGTCGTTGTAGATGTTTTTGGTCTTCCACATCATGTCAAACGCGTTGTTTGAAAACAGCGGCGAGTGCGGGTCCAGCTCCGTGTCGGAGTAGGCATGGTGCATGCGGTGCAGCAGCGCATAGGCCCGCGGCGACAAGAAGGAGCTGCCCTGGCAGATATACGTGAATAGGAAGAAAAACTTCTCCCAGAACTTGTTCATCGTAAACATTTTATGCGCCGCATAGCGGTGCAGGTAAAACGTCTGCGTGAACAGCGACAGGTAGTAGTGGGCAACGAAAAAAACCAGGATGGCCATTCAGTAAAATTGTAAACGTGGGAGGAGCGTCGCCCGCAGAAGCCATTCGCGGCAGGCTTAGTTCATCAGTAATACAAAATTACAGCCTGAGTTTGGCCGGTATTCTGCGCTGCATCACAATGCCATAATGTTACACGGCAACCTGTAGTGAGCGTAAACGGCAAGTGGGCGCAAGGCTCTCCGCATAGCTATGCGGAGAGCCTTGCGCCCACTTGCCGTTTATACTAGTTAGACCTTATAAAACTCCCGCGCGGCATCCCAGTGCGGCGCATCGGGCAGCGGGGCCACAAATTTGAGCGCTTCCTTCGTGACAGGGTGTTGAATTTCGAGCTGCCGGGCGTGTAGCGCAATGCTGACATCGGGTAGCGGGTTGAGGAAGCCATACTTCACGTCGCCCACGATGGGAGTACCTAGGCCGGTCGAGAGCTGCACCCGAATTTGGTGCGGCCGGCCCGTTACTGGGTTGACTTGCAGCAAATAGCGATTGGCAGCAGGACCTAGGAGCTCGTAGCTTAGCTCCGAGCGCTGGCCTTGGGTATGGCGCTCCGGGTAAGCCTTGGTCACGTTACGAATGGTATCCTTTACCAGCCAATGCACCAGCATGCCTTGCTCGGGCACCGGCAACTTGCCCGTGAGCGCCCAGTAGGTTTTCTTGACTTGGTTGTCACGAAACATCTCGTTGAGGCGACTCAGGGCTTTGCTGGTTTTGGCCAGAATGACGATGCCTGATACCGGTCGGTCGATGCGGTGGCATACCCCCACGAAGGCGGCGCCCGGCTTTTTGTACTTGAATTTCAAGTACTCAGCGGCTTTGTTAGAAAGGGGCTCGTCGCCGGTTTCGTCGCCTTGCACCAGGATGCCGGCGGGCTTATTAATGACGAGCAAATGATTGTCTTCAAACAGAATTTCCTTCTGTTCGGACCAGAGATTGGGGCGGTTCACGTCGGGATACGGCGGGCTAAGCGGAGGCAGCAAGGGTAACGCCGGGCCCCAAGAGCCACAGGCACGTTAGCAGGCCGCACTCAAAACTAGTCAGCTAGTGGGGGCCCCTGCCGCTGCGAGCAAAGGTAAGCGAGCCGACCGAATGAACCCACCTAGGTGCCTAGGTTTTGCCCGGCCCGGCACTAGCACCGGGCCGGTAGCCGCGTGCCCCTGGCTACTCCGCAGCCGGCACCGGGTCTTCGGCGGGGCTGTACCAGTTGATGTTACGCGACAAGAACATGACTACTGCCAGCACCGTCACTAGCCCGATGCTGCCCACTAGCAGGGCATAATCCTGCAGTTGCAGCACCACAAATACGAAGCCGTATACCAGCGCCAGCACCCCAGCCGTGGCCGCAGTGGGCTGCCGCTGCCGAAAGCTGGCCGCCGCGTAGGCCGTTACTAGCCCCACGATGGTGAGCGCCGACACGCCATAAGCAGCATTGAATGGCAGGTGCTCGGATAAGGCCAGCAGCAGCACGTAGAAGATGACCAGCGCAAGCCCCACCAGCAGGTATTGGAAAGGGTGAATGCGCCGCCGATTTAAAATCTCGACAAAGAAGAACACCAAAAACGTAAGTGCCAGCGGCAGCAGTGCATATTTGGCTGCGCGCATGGTTTTCTGATACTCGTTTACCGGCACTAGCAGGCGCACGCCAAAGGTCGAGGCGTCCACATCGGGGCGGGCTTCGCTAGTGCGCCAGTGCTGCGGGTAGTTGCGGTTGAGGTGAAATACCCGCCAGTCGGCGGTGAACTGCTGCCCGCCTACCGTGCGCTGCACGGGCAAGAAAGCCCCGATAAAGCTGGGGTCGGCCCAGGGCGCACTGAGGTGCAAGGTAGTTTGGCGGCCCAGCGGGGCTTGCAGCAGGCCGGTGCTGCCATTTAGGTCGAGTTCGAACGTGAAGGTATGGCGCTGGGTAAGTACTTTTTCGTTGGGTACTGGCACGAGGGCATTGAGGCCATTGGCCGCTGCGCCAGGCATAGTGCCTTCTTCACTCGCTTCAAATTTGGAATAGCGTGTACGCTCTTGCACCACGGTGCTCACCTGCGTGCTCACTGTGGGCGCCGAGCCGCGGGGTAGCACGTCGCTGTTGGGTAGGCCGGGCTCGAAGGTGCGCGGTTGCTCATCCCAGCGCAGGCGCAGGCCGCTACGGATGCCTTTGAGGTCGGACAAGCCGAGCGCTACAAAGGCCTCTGACCACCGCACAGCCCCCGGTGCCACCCCTAGGTCGGCCAGCGGCGGGGCCTGAAACACGCCCTGCACCCGCATCTTGGCCCGGTACACCACGGCTTCGTAGATGCCCCGGTGCCGCCGCTCAGGCTCTAGGGTGCCGGTGCTGCTGAGCGTGTCGGGCAGCAGGCAGAGGTAGCGCGTTACCTCGGTGGGGCGCTTATCGTCGGTACCTAAGGTTTCGACGGCTGTGTAGGGCAGCACCAGCACCGGGCCCAGTAGCAACTGTGCTCCGCCCCACTGCGCGCTTATTTCCTCAGTGGCCGCGTCGCGGTTGCCCGCCCGCTCGGTAATGAGGCTCTCAACCATGCTGCTCGGAATGAGCAAGAGTAGCAGTAGAATGCCGATGCTAAATAGCTTCAGCGTGACCGAGTTGCGAGCCCAATCACTGGCGCGCGTGAGCAGGGTAGGAGGTTGGGGCTGCATGAAGTTATAAGGTTGAAAAGAACTTTGTTTTTCAAAGCAAAGAAATAAAAGAAAAGCTGAATTATCAATTCAGCTTTTCTTTTATTTTGATAGCGCTATACTATTTACACTAATAGCCCTCCTCCTGAGTCGGAAAGTCGCGGCTTTTTACATCGGCCACGTAATGCCGCACGGCATCGGTCATGATATCGTGCAGCTCGGCGTAGCGCCGCAGGAAGCGGGGCTTAAACTCTTTAGTGATGCCGAGCACGTCGTGCACCACCAGCACCTGGCCATCCACATCGGGACCCGCCCCGATACCAATAACCGGGATGGTGAGCTCGGCCGCCACGCGCTTGGCCAGGGCAGCTGGAATTTTCTCTAGCACCAAGCTAAAGCAGCCGATTTCCTGAAGTAAGTGCGCGTCTTCGATAAGCTTTTGGGCCTCAGCTTCTTCTTTAGCACGCACGCTGTAGGTGCCAAACTTGTAGATGCTCTGCGGAGTGAGCCCTAGGTGGCCCATAACCGGAATGCCGGCCGTAAGGATGCGCGTGATGCTTTCCTTAATCTCGGCGCCGCCTTCGAGCTTGAGGCCATGGGCGCCACTTTCCTTCATAATGCGAATGGCCGAGCGCAATGCCTCCGACGAGTTGCCTTGGTACGAACCAAACGGGAGGTCTACTACTACGAAAGCCCGTTTCACGCCGCGCACCACGCTCTGGGCGTGGTAAATCATCTGGTCGAGCGTGATGGGTAAGGTAGTTTCGTGGCCCGCCATTACGTTAGAAGCTGAGTCGCCTACCAGCAGCACGTCGACACCTGCGCCATCGAGTATCTGGGCCATAGAATAATCGTAGGCTGTCAGCATCGAAATTTTTTCGCCGCGCTGCTTCATAGCAAGCATTTGGTGAGTGGTAACTAGCTTAATTTCTTTGTGCTGCGACATGGAGGGGAATCTCCTAGGAGAAATACGAGTTGATTAAGAAGCGCAAAGCTGGCAACAATTTTTGGAATAAAGGCCAGAGCAGGGTCGGAATAACAGAAAGGCGCGGGATAGCCCAACCGCGGTGCAGTCCAGACGTATGAGGTTAAAATACTATTCTAGCTACAATTGGGTATATTTGACCGTATGAATTACCAAAAACATGTGTTGGTGGGTGCTTTCTTGCTGGCGGCTCGCTTGGTGCAGGCACAGGCCGGCGTCGAGCTTAGCGGGCATGTCGATAACGACATTGGCAGCACCATCAGCATTAGCTGGACGGCACAGCCCTTCGATGCCCGCGAGCAGGTAGTACGGGCGCACACCAATGCCCAAGGCAATTTTAAGGTGCGCGTGCCCATTACGAGCCCGACACTAGTGCAGCTCACCTACGAAGGCGAGGAAGCCCCCATGTTCCTTGAGCCAGGTCAGGCGCTGGCTATCAATTTTAACGCCGACAATGTAGCTGCCTCGCGCCGCTTTACACCCGCCTCGGGCAACCCCGACAAGAAAGCGGCTAACGCTAACAACTATCTGCGCGAGATAGAAAGCAAATACAGCGACAACGAAGCTTACCAGGTCTTGCCCGACAATATCAACCTGTTGGAAAAGGCCTTCTTAGCGTTCCTAGACTATCGCCGCAGCCACGAGCTGTCTTTGTTTAAGCAGGCCAATCGGCGGGGAGCACTGACACCCGCTTTTGAGGCCTATGCGCAAGACGAAATAAACTACGCCTACGCCAACGACCGGCTGACCTACGTAGACTTGCGCGAGCAAACGGCGGGTGACCAGCAGCGCCTCACGGTATCACCTTCGTACTACGACTTTCTGCGCGACCATGCGGTAGTGCCCGGCAATGAGAAGGTTGTCAGCAGCCAGCACTACCAGGAGTTCTTGCTGAACTACGTGCACTACCAGACCCGGAACTCCGGGCACCAGCCTACTGACCCCGACTACTACCCAGCCTGCTACCAAGTGGCGGGCCAAGTGCTGCAAGGGCCCATGCGCCCCATTGTGCTAGGAAGGATACTGCTCGAAACGTTTCGCTTTGGGCACATTGCCCACGCTAAAGCCTTGCTTGCCGACTACGAGGCCACGGCCCAAGCGCCCCGCCGCTGGGTAGAGCAACTGCGCGCTGCCCAGGTAGCCAACGCCGCGCTGGCCATTGGCACCCGTGCTCCGGCGCTGCCCCTGTGCACAGCCGCCGGCGACTCGCTCCGCCTGGCCGACTTCGAGGGCAAGCTGGTGTATTTAATGTTCTGGGATACCCGCTTTCCGGCCAGCCAGCACGAGCTGCCTTATTTTAAGCAAGTAACTGAAGCTCTTAAGGGGCAGCCGGTAGTGATACTGGCCGTAGCGCTCGATGAGCAATTTGACACCTGGCAAAAAACGGTGGAGCAGCCTACGGCTCCTTTGCCGGGACTGCATGCTTACGTGCCGCCCAATCGCCAAGCTGCTATTAAGCAAGCCTACGGCCTCAATAAACTGCCCTCGGCCGTGTTGCTGGCAGAGGACGGTACCATTCTCGACCCGCATCCTAAGCGCCTCAGCAGCCGGGCTTTGCAAGATGACTTGAAGGCTGCCGTGGGGCGTGGCGCAGCTTATCGCGCCGTGTCGCTGAGTCAGCTATAGTCATTTTTATTATTAAATAATTTATATTAGCGGGCCCGTATCAGGTATACTGATGCGGGCCTTTGCCGTATAGAAGGCCTTTACTGGCGCCGAAAAAGGGAGGGAAAGAAAATACGGGATTTGATTTCTGCGTTCAGCCTGGCACATATCTACTTAGCTTCCGCACTACTTTTCTTTCCCGTGCCCAAGTATACCAATGACAACCTCACTATTATCGTAGAGCCTAGCTCGGGCATTCTGCGAGCTGCCTGGGCCCGGCCTCTGCTGACGGCAAACCTGATAGACTCGTACTATCATCTGCTGCAGGAGGCAGAAGCCCAGGGGCGCTGCCGGTTTTGGCACCTCGATTTGCGCCTGCGTATTTGGCCTGCCGCCACTTTTATGAGTTGGCTCAGCGAAACGTATGCACCCCTAGCTACGCAGCGCCTAGGTGGGCCCGTGTACGCGGCGTGCTGGGTAACGACCCAGCACCAGCCGCACGTAGCCGATGCCGTGACTACCGCTATGCTGGCACGGGTTAATGCCACCGGATTTTACCCGGTCTTCTTTGATAATGAGCCGGCTGCTCGCGCCTGGTTACTGGAGCAGCAAGCGCACGATGCGGCTGCCCCTCAAGCCCCAAACCCAACCTAGGAAGCCACACAATAGGCAGGCCTGCCTAGTGTGTGGGCACCCGAATAACTTCGCCGAGGCGGAGCGTGGGCTCGGCCTTGCCATTGCTGGCTTGGAGCTCAGCTACCGTGCAGCCATAGCGCCGCGAGATACTGAAGAAGGTATCGCCCTGGGCCACCGTGTGCGTAGTGGTGCGGGCCACCAAGTACTGTGGCTGGGCAGGTGCGCTGAGGCGGATAACCTGCCCTACCTGAAGTGCCGCAGTTGGGGGCATGTTATTCCAAGCGGCTAGCTCGGCGGGACGCACCCCTAGGCGGCGAGCCAGCGCATATAGGGTTTCGCGCGGGGCCACGGTGTAGGTGCCGCCTGCGGGTGCGCTGCTCGCCAGAGGCGCGGGGGCAGCTGCTGGCGCTGCCGCGGGCCGCTGCCGCACCGCTACGGGCACTACCACGGGGCGGCTGGTAGGCATGGCCACGGACACTTGGGTAGTGCGGGCAGTAGGCAAGTCTAAGACGGGTGCGCCCGGTACCTCAGTAGGCAACTCGTTGATGGTCGCTAGCTCTTCTTCATCAGCTGCTTCGTCTGCTGCTGGGGCGGGCGGGGGAGGGGGCGTGGGTGCCCGCTGGGCCACTACGGGGCGGCTACCGGGTATGGCGCGGTACTCGGCCGCAACGTTGCGGGGGCGCACATGGCTGAGCCACAATACCAGGCCCGGCTGCGGAGCCTCGCCAGGGTGTAGGTGGTTGTAGGCCATCAGGGCGTGGCGCAACACCCCGAAGTGCTGAGCAATGGCTGTGAGGCTTTGGCCAGGGCGCACAATGTGGTATTCCTGCTCGGCAGACTCGCGCTTGCGCTCAAAAAAGTAAGGAGCTCCCGGAATCAGCAGCTCATTGCGGCTCAGCTCGTTTACTTTCATAAAAAAGCCTGTGCTGGCCCCGCCGCGCGCCGCTAGCGAAGCGGGCGTATCGCCGGGCTGCGCAATCAGCGCCCGCAAGCCGTTGATGTTCAAGTAAGAGCTAGCCACTGGTGCGGCAGCTACCGCAGGAGCGGCTGGCCGGCGTGGTACGGGGCTGCCTGCCAGCGGAGCCGCACCGGCCAGGGGCACGAGCAACGTATAGGTGCGGCCATTCTGGGGCACCTTTGAGGTCAGTAGCCAAGGGTTGAGGCGAGCCACGGCGGTGGGGTCAACCGAAAAAGAGGCCGCCTGTTGGGCCAGCGTCAGGCCGGGGGTAGCGGGCACCTCGCGCCAGGGCACAAAGGCTACGGTGTGCTGCGCACACGCGGGCTCAAACACCACTTTCTGCGCCAGGAAATCTAGAATGTAGATGCTGCTACTGGCCGTGATGGTCATCTGCGCCGCGTTGGCGTCGGAGGGGCGGGTATAGGGTTGCACGCCACCTAGGCCCAGGTTGTAGCTCAGCAGCGTATTGACCCAGTTATGCAGTGTGGCGTTGCTGCGCGTGAGGTAGCGGGCGGCGGCGCGGGTGCTGGCCGTGAGGTGGCGGCGCTCGTCTACGCTGCGGTCTATGGTCAGGCCATAGTCGAGGGCCGTTTCGCGCTTAAACTGCCAGTAACCCACGGCGCCGTGGTTGCTTTCGGCATTGCCCTGCAGGGCACTCTCCTGCAAAGCCAGATACCGAAAATCGGCCGGTACGCCTTCCTCGGCCAGCACCTGGTCGATGAGCGGAAAGGCCGATTCGGCCAGGGCAATGCGGGCTTCCAGCGAGGCCTGGTGGCGGCAGAGGCTGTTGACCTTGGCTTGCACGAGCTGGCGGGCTTCGTAGTCGAGGGTCAGGTGCAAGCCCATCGCGTCGATGGCCGTCGGTACAGTAGGTGGAGTCGTGCTAGGGAAAGCGACCGCCGAGCGGCTCGCTAGCCCCAGCAGCAGTGCCGGAAGCAGTTTCTTCATAAGAGTAAGCCAGCCAGTGTTTCCCCTCGCAGGAACCGGCAAGTTACAGCAAAAGCCACGGAATTGAGAAGACGTAGAAATAGCTGGTAGGGAGTAGAGGCCGGTACGAAAAGAGAGTGCCCGGCTATACGCAAAAAAGGAAGCGCGGTAGCACTTCCTTTTTGGGGTGTGGTATGTGGTTGTCTCCTTGGTGCTTACCTAGGATGCCACCCGCTAGCCGCCCTAGGTAGCCTAGCCGCGAGGAGGGCCGCCAAAGCCGCCCCCGCCGCCGGGGCGCCCCCCACCGGGCGGGCCATCGAAGCCACCGCGGCCGCGGCGCTCGCCGCGCTCGTCGGGGGCGGTGGGCAGCGTCGTCATATTGGCCGAGCGGATGTTATAGGTGAACATAACCATCAGGTAGCGTTGCAGTACCGTGGTTTGCACGTCTTCGTAGTACGCCTCCGTCACGTTGCGCTGAATGGCGCGGTTCTGCTTCAGAATATCAAAGGCGTAGAGCTTGATTTCGCCGCGCTGACCCGGGAAAAGCTTCTTGCCCAGCGAAGCATTCCAGAGCAGGTAATTTTGGTTGTAGCTCGTGCTCAGGCCAGTGTATACTTGGTGGGCTACATCGGTCTGGAAGGAGATGCCCGGCCCCACTATCCAGCTCAGGCGCAGGCGCGATACCTGGCTGAAGTAATTAGTATTCAACTGCTGGCTGAGCGTGTTGCGCACATAGTTCTGCGCTGAGGTCGAAGACAACGTAAAGTCAAGCCGCTCGCTGATGTTGCTGCTGAGCACCACGCCGGCCGTGAGCGAGGGCGTGCGGGCGTAATTGAGACCTTGGTTCACGAGGCCAGGGTTTTGCGAAAAGCTGACGCCCCCGCTTAGGTTAAGGTTACTCTTGATGGCGGGCAGCGGCCGGCCGTAGTTGAGGTTGGTGCGCACCGAATACTGCTGCTGCAGGTTGGTCGACTGCGTGAGCTGGGCGCCGGCCGGCAGGGCTACGCGCTGGTCGGTGCCGGTGGGCGTCACTACGGTATCGCGGGCCGCTACTAGGGTGCGGTTCGAGATGGGGTTTTGGGTGTAGGAGCCCGAAAGCAGCACAAAGAAATTACTCGACTTCTCGGCTTTGCTCACCGAGTAGCGCCCCACTAGCGAGTGGCTGTATTCCTGGCGCAGCGCCGGGTTGCCGATGGTAAGCTGCAGAGGGTTAGAGTTATTAACGACGGCCTGCAATTGGTTGATGCCCGGCGCGTTGGTGTTGGTGCGGTAAAAAACGCGCAGGTTATGCTCGCGGTCGGGCCGCCACATCAGCATGGCCTGGGGCAGCACGTTCCAGAAGGTATAATTGACTGGCCCAGGCGTCGGAAATGTCTGGTCGCCGCGGAGCTGGGCTACCTGGGCTGTGGCACCTACCGAGGCTTGTAGCTTACGCACGTTGTAGCGGTAGCTCAGGCCGCCGCCCTGGTTGAGGTAGTAATTATTAAACACGTTGCTCAGGGCCGTGTCGAGGCGCGAGTATTGCTGGTCGCCAGCGTCGAAGTTGTAAGTGCGCTTATCCGAGTTGTTGGGGGCGTAGTTGAGCGAGTAATTAGCCTGCAATTGGGCATGCTGCCCGATGGGCTGGGTATAAGCTAGGTTGCCGCCAATGTTACCGCTGTTCTGGGTCAGCAGCGACTGTTGGTTGAGGTTGGTGCTGGTAGTGCCCGCCGCGCTCCGGGTAGTTAGTATAGAGGTGCCGGTGCGGTCATTGTATGCCCCATTGATATTGAGCGAGATAGTGCGCCCCGGCCGGCCGCGCAGGCGGCGGCGCAACAGCAGGTCACCGCCGGGGTTGATGCCCCGGTTATTTGACAAGTAGCGGCTGTCAATCTCGCTTTGGGTGAGGCCGCCGCTGGCCGTAATACCATTCGAGAGGCGGTTGGCATCGTTTTGCTGCCACGATATGCGGGGGCGAAACAATACAGAAGTGGCCGAGTCAATCTTATGGTCGATGCGGAAGTTTGCCCGGTGGTTGTAGTTGATGCTGCCCGATTGGGAAACCGCACTGTAGCTTGTATTCTCGCGGCCCGGCAGCACGTACTGACGTAGGTTGCTGCTGTTGAGCTGGTTATTGGAGCGGTTGAAGAAGTAGCTACCCGAAAACTCAGTGGCTTTGTTCCACACGTTCGAGTAGTTGAGGCCCGCCGCGTGGGTGGTGTTAATGCCACCGTTTTGATTCACCAGGAAGTTGCCCGAGGCATTGTTACCGCCCCCGCCGCCGCGCCCGCCCTGGGCCGAGTTACCAATAACCCCTAGGAGGTCGTCGGAGCTGAAATTTTGCTCATTCACGTTGTTGCTTTGGGCCAACACCGTAGTGCGCCGGTCGCCGTGAAAGTCGTTGAGATTCAGGCTGGCACGGTAGCGCGACGGGCCATTGTCACCTAGGGCCCCTGGCCCGAAACCTCCCACGGCCCGCCCAAACTGCCCGTTGCGGAAGGCCGGCTTGGTGATGATATTGAGTGTTTTCTGGGTATTGCCGTCGTTGAAGCCCGAGAAGCGGCTTTGCTCACTCATCTGGTCAAAAATCTCAACCTTGTCGATGGCCTCGGCGGGCAGGTTTTTGAGGACGGCGTCGGGGTCGGTGCCAAAAAACGGCTTGCCATCGACCAATATCTGCTGCACGGCCTCGCCCTGGGCCTGAGTCTTGCCCTGGGCATCGGTCTGAATACCCGGCATCTTAGTAATGAGGTCGCCAGCCGTAGCGTCGGGGTTAGTTTTGAAGGCCTTAGCGTTGATACTGGTCGTGTCGCCACGCTGTACTTGCACGGCCTGGCCAGATACCTCCACCGTTTTGAGCACTGTGCCGCCAGTTTGCAGCGCTAGGTCACCTAGGGCAATGGGCTGCCCGCCGGCGGGCACGGTCAGGGCTTGGCGCTGGTCGCGGTAGCCTACAAATGACACCGTGAGCAGGTATCGCCCTACTGCCACATTATCAATCTGAAACGAGCCGTTGCCCCCCACCGCCGTGCCGGTTTTTACCGAGTCGGGCAGGTGCGTCAGCACCACGTTGGCCCCAATGAGCGGGCTCTGGTCTTTAGCATCCAAGACTTTGCCGCGCACCGCACTTTGGGCCTGCGCCGAAAAGGCCAGCAGCCAGGCCACACCCACCAAGAGTAAAAATCGCATAGGGTTCAGGGAATTACGAATGCTAACGACGCAGCCGCGGGCAAAAGGTTGGACTGACTTATTGGCGGCGCAGCAGCAGCAGGCCGTCGCGCACGGGCAGCAGCAGGGGCACCACGCGCGGGTCATGCTGCACGAGGTCGTTGAAGGCGCGTACCGCTCGCGTATCGTGGTCATTGGCTTTTAAGGGGTAATCGGGCAGCGCCTTACCGCCCCACAGTACATTATCGACGATGAGCAGCCCGCCCGGCCTCACCTGGTCCACGACCAGCTCAAAGTACCGTCCATTGTTAATCTTGTCGGCGTCAATAAAGACTAAGTCCCATACTTCACCGACCAACCCGGCCAAAACATCGCGCGCATCGCCGATATATAGCGTTATAGCCTCCGAAAGCCCCGCCGCCGCTACGTAGCGCCGAATGCGGCTCTCGCGCTCGGGGTTGATTTCGATGGTGTGCACGTGCCCACCCTGGGCCAGCCCCTCGGCCAAGCACAGCGTAGCATAGCCCGTGAAAGTACCGATTTCCAGTACTCGCTGCGGCTGCATCAGGTGCGAGAGCATGCTCAGCAGCCGGCCCTGCCAGTGGCCGGTGGCCATGCGCGGCATTAGTAACTGCAAGTGGGTTTCGCGCCAAAGCTGATAGAGCAGCGGCGGCTCGGGCTCGGAGTGCTGGTCGGTGTAGGCTTGGATTTGGTCGTCGGTCATTAAAAAAGAAAGTATACCGCGCAACCTAGAAGCCAAGCTGTCCTTGCGGGAGGATACAGCCAGCTCCTAGGTAGTGGTTATAAGATTGATTAGTCAGCTTTCTGAATGCAGAGGCTTTTCCCTACCATCTTGCCTAGACAGCACAGGTTTATGCTGCACGCTTTCGGAAAGGTTCGAGTCGGAAGCGATAGACTTTAAAGTCTGATTTGCCTAGCACGTATTCGTGCGCTACTACTCGCCACAGCCCCTCATAGCGGAATTGCCACAAAGCCGGTGCCACATCAACGCGCCTGAAAACGCGTACTGGCTGCCCTATTTCTTGGCTGCGAATTAAGCCCTGATTGCGGTAACTCAGGTCTTGGTCTGCTATCTGGTGCCCAGTTTTGGCGTCGCGCGCGCCGTGGCCTGCGTACCAGAAATAGTCTTCGTGAATCTCGTCGTCCTCGTATTGGTCGGCCAAGATGATACTCTCAGCACCTAGGGCCGCCGTGGCGCACACGCCCGCTCGGCGTGGCCGGTGCTGCCCCAGCAGCGAAAGCTCAAGCCGAGAATGAAATAAGTCGCCTGGCTGGGCTGACCCTACATGACCAAACACTGGAGCCCCTGTCATTGCTACTTCCCTTCTGGCACGTATTGCAGCAGGCTCAAATTGGGCTCGGCTAGCACTTCGTTGGCTAGCTCGCGCAACTCGGCAGCCGTGATGCGCTCGATGCGGCCGAAGATTTCGCTCAGCGGCTCTACGCGGCCTATGTCGAGCGTGCTCTTGCCGAGCAGCTGCATCAGACCCGAATTACTTTCCTCGCTCATGGCGAGCTGGCCCATGAGCTGGTTTTTGGCCACGTGCAGCTGGCTAGTGGTCAGCTCTTTCTCGCGTAGCAGCTTTAGCTCCTTCTGCACCAAGCCCAGCGTGCGGTTGAGCTGTTTGCCTTCAGTGCCGAAGTAAACGCCAAACAGCCCCGTGTCGGTGTAGGCCGAGTAGCTGCTGTCGATGGTATACACGAGGCCATATTTTTCGCGCACCGCCAAGTTGAGGCGCGAATTCATACCCGGCCCACCTAGGATGTTGTTGAGCATGAAAAACGGAACGCGCCGCCGGTCGGTGAGCGGGTAGGCCGGGCCGCCCAGCAAGCAGTGCGCCTGCGTGATGGGCCGCGACTCGACCTTGCTCTGGCGCTCGTAGTTGCCGAAGGGCAGGCGCGGGCGTGGGCCCAGCCGGGCTGGCAGCGGGGCCAGCAGCTTATCAGCCAAGCGCTTTACTTCTTTGAACGGGAGATTGCTCACCGAGCTGAAAATCAGCCGGTCGGTGCGCACGTTCTCGTTGTAAAACGCGTGAAAGTCCTCGCTTTGGAAGCTGCTCACGCTCTCGCGGGTACCTAGGATATTGACGCCCAGCGGGTGGCGCCCAAACACCACCGTGTCGAAGTCGTCGATAATGGCATCTTCCGGTGCGTCCTGGTACATGCTCATTTCTTCCAAAATCACGCCGCGCTCTTTCTCCAATTCGCGGCCGGGAAATACGGAGTTAAACGTGAGGTCGGTGAGCAACTCAAACGCCCGCTCGAAGTGCGTGCTCAGGAGCGTGGCGTAGAAGCAGATTTTCTCCTTAGTAGTATAAGCGTTTAGCTCGCCGCCCACGGTTTCGAGGCGGTTGAGGATGTGAAATGACTTGCGCTTGTGCGTGCCCTTAAAGGCCATGTGCTCCCAGAAGTGCGCCAGCCCCTGCTGGTGGTCTTTCTCATCGCGCGAGCCAATATCAAGCAAAAAGCCGCAGTGCGCGATTTTGGTATGTAATACCTGTTTGTGCAGCAAGCGAATACCATTAGGGTATTCGTGAATTTCGTAGTCTAACATTAATGCTATAAGCAAAATAAAGCAGCAAAGTTCGGTGCTGTAACGCGGACTCTAGGAGTATTTACGAGAAGTGTCTTTCTCGCCCATCATGCTGACGCAGGAGGCATCTCGTAACGTAAGATTCTAACCTGATAAGGTGTTCCTACGCCAGCATGACAAGAGTGTGGTGCTACAGCTTTTGCGCCCTAAATAAGTCGTCGGCCGCTTGCAGCAGCTTCAAGCGCAGCTGCGGATTGTAGCTGGTGGCCGGGTGGGCCGCTAGGAAGCTTTCTACCGTACGGGCCGCCGTGGCCGAGCGGTAGCTACCTAAGGTAGCCTGCAGCCACGAAGCCGGGAAAAAGATGTCGCCCGTGGCTTGAATCTCGGCTAGCAGGTCGAGGCTGGCCGGGAGGTATTTCTCCGACGTGGCTTGGCGTAGCGGGTGGTGCAGGTACCCTAGGGCGGCCGTTACCCAAGCTTCTTTTTCGCGGTTTTTCTCGTCTTTGAGCGAGGCAAAAAACTGGTCACGCACGGCCACCTCGGGCGAGAGCGCGGGCATCATAAACTCTAGGCGCTGGCGGCGGTCTACGTTTTTAATGCGCGCTAATTGCTGCGATAGAATGGGTTGCGAAGCGGCATAGTCGCGCACGGCCAGCGCCAGGGCCAGACTGGTGTAGTCGTCCTCGGTCAGCTTTACTTGCGCGGGCGCCTTCTGCGCTTGCCAGATTTGGTAGAGGTGCGCTTTGGCAGCCGGGGTCAGGGCAATGCTTTGATAAGCTTTGAAATACAGCTTCTGCTCGCCCGGCAACTTTTGGGCGAGCATGGCCTGCCAAAGCGCTTTCTCTAGCGCGGGCGCCAGGTCAGTGCGCTCAGCCGGCGACAAGAACTTCCAGAAAATATCGCTCAGCTGGCCGGTAAGCAGCTTAATATTGAGGTCGTTCGTTTCGTGTGCAAGCTGACCTAGGTAACGGTCGAGCAGCGGGCGCGGCGCTAGACCTCGACCGCTCAGCATATTCTCGTAAAGCGCGATGTACGTGCTGGCCCGGGCTACCGGGTCGGCCAGCATGGCTAGGTTATCGGCTACTTGCGGCGCTACCGGAAACACACCGTAGCCTAGGCCCTTGGGGTTAAATAGGACGTACTTCGGCGCTGCGCTTTGGGCGGGCAGTGGTACGCTTACTTGGCGCTGGTCCATATTCACCGTCAGCTCAACGGGGCCGCTGGGGTACATGAGCGTCACCTCAAACTGCTGGGGCCACACCCGGTCGGAGCCATCTTCGGCGCGCTGGTTAATAATGAGTTGCTTGGGCTGGCCGGTAGCTGGTTGCAGCTGGTAGTTGAATAGTGGCCGGCCGGGCTGATTCACCCATACCTGGTTCCAAGCTTGTAGGTCAGCGGGCGTGTGGGCATCCAGTATAGCGATGAGGTCGGGCCAGGTGGCATTGCCGTGAGCGTACTTTTTCAAGTACTCTTGCACGCCGGCCTGAAAGGGCTTTTCGCCCATCAGGCGCTCTAGCTGCCGCATCATGATGGGCGCCTTGTGGTAGATGATGTTGCCGTAGAGCGAACCCGCATCCTGCAAATTGGCCAGCGGCTGCCGAATGGGGTTAGCCCCAGCGGTGCGGTCTACGGCGTAGGCGGCGGGGTAGTGGTCGGTCACAAACTTGAGCAACTGCGCCGGGCCGGCCGCCGCTTCGGGGTTCATCTTGTCGGCCATGAAGTTGGCGAATACCTCCTTCATCCACACATCGTTGAACCACTGCATCGTCACGAGGTCACCAAACCACATGTGGGCCGTTTCGTGGCCAATGAGGTTTTGGCGCCCCAGCAGTTGGTCTTTGGTCGCGCCCTCATCCAGAAATAAGCTAGACGCCTTATAGTCAATATTTCCCACGTGCTCCATGCCGCCGTACTGAAAGTCGGGGATAGCCGTGAAATCGAACTTCTGAAAGGGATAAGGAATGCCCGTGTACTTCTCCAAAAAGCTGAGCGCCTCGCCGTGCAGCCGGAAAATAGCCGGCATACTGAGCCGAATCTTAGTCGAGTCCGTTTCGCGATGCAGGAAATTCATGGCCCGCCCGCCCACCTCGCGGTGCACCGGCGTAAACTTGCCAGCCGCAAACGAGAACAAGTAGGTGCTGATAGAATCGGATGGCGCGAAGTGATACACTTTAAACCCTGGCACGCGCCCGTCGAGCGTGGCGGCAGAAGAGTCGGCCAGCAATCCATTGGCTACGGCCTGCCACTGGCGGGGTACCTGAAGCGACAGGGTAAGGGTCGCCTTCAGATTGGGCTGGTCGAAAACCGGAAACACCGTGCGGGCGCGGTCGGGCACGAGCAGTGTGTAGAGGTAGTCGTCGCTGCGATTGAGCGATTGGTCGCCGGCCACAAACTCAATCTTCACCTCATTGCGCCCTACTACCAGCGACTGGGCTGGAAGTAATAGGTGCTCGTTGCGGTAGTCTATGGACACTGGGCGACCGTTCACCGTCACGCTACGCAGGTGGTCGGCCGGAGCTTTAAAATCGAGTTGGAGCGGCTGGCGGTTGTCTTTCAGATGGAAAGCCACTACTTCCGAGCCCGTAATAGGCGTTGCCTTTTGGGCAGGAATACGCAAGTCAAGGGTATAGGCCACCTGGCTCAGCAGCTGCTTGCGCGCCTCGGCCAGCGTTTGCGAAACACCCGTTTCGACGGCAAGGGCGGGGGCAGTAGTTGTGGGCGCAAGGGGGCGTTGGCAAGCGGCGGCGAGCAAACCCACCAGCAAACCAGCCGAGCCAGTGGTACGAAAGCGAAAAGTCATCAGGAAAGGCGAGGTAACCGCCAAAAGTAACCGGCCGCCGCAGCCCGGCCTAATCGACCTACCTAGGGCACGCTTAGCTAGTGAGCAGTTGCTGGCGCCACGCCTGCGCTTCGGCCAGCACGGCCAGCAGTTGCGCGGTGTCGATTTCGCGGGCGCAGCGGAAGTGCCCTAGGGGGCAGCGGGCGTGCCCGTGCAGCCCGCACGGCCGGCACGCCAGCGGCCCTAGGTGCTCGACCACGCGTGCAAACGAGCTAAGCGGCCCAAACCCAAACGCGGGCACTGTGGAGCAAAAAATGGCGCACACGGGCGCATCGACCGCCGAGCTCAGGTGCATGGGTGCCGAATCGTTGACGTAGTTGAGCACCGCGCCGCGCATGAGGGCCGCCGACGCCAGCAGCGACAGTTTCCCCGACAGGTTGACCAAACCCGGCCGGTCCGCCGCCTGGGCTAGCTGCTCGCACGCAGCAGTATCGGGCGGCCCGCCGAGTAGGTACACGGGTAAGTGCGCAGGCAAGGCCGCCAGCAATTCCAGCCATTTTTCCTGCGGGTACTGCTTGGTAAACCATACTGACGTAGGTGCTAAGCACAGGTAGTCGCCCACAGCGGCGTAGGGCGCCGCGGCAGCTTCGTCGGCAGGGGTGGGGTAGAGCGCTGGCCTCAGTTTAGGAGTGACAGTACTCAGCGAGGCATCAGTCAATAGCCCTAGGTTGCGCTGCACCTCGTGCGTGCCGTCGCCAATAACGTGCGGCACGCGCCGCGTAAAAAAGCGGCTGAACGGATTCTCGGCAAACCCAACTCGCTCGGGCGCACCCGAAAACGCTGTGAGAAATCCTGTGCTGGCGAAGCGCTGCATCGTGACCACGCGCGCATACCGTGTCTGCCGAATCTGCTGGAGCAACCGCAGCAGGTTGGGATACTTCCGGTGCTTTTTATCCCATACCAATACCTGCCGCACGTGCGGGTGGCCGGCTAGTAGGCCTTCATTGCCACGCCGCACCAGCACGTCTATCGGAGTGGCCGGGGCCATGCGGTGCAAGTGCTCGACCAGCGCCGTGGCCAAGATAACGTCGCCAATAAAGGCCGTTTGGATAAGAAGCGTAGCGTGAGGAGAAGCAGGCATGGGCAGGCTTCAAAGGTAGCCTAGGCGCCAGAAAACGAAAGGTGACCTAGGCTACGGAATATCGTATTTGATGTCCGAGTGGTTGTGCGTGTAGAAGTAGGCGTAATTGGCGCACATCTGTTCCCATCCTTTTTCGGTCGCGTACTGCTCGTGCATCACATCCTCCCAGGCCAAACGCATTTGGCGGGCGCACACCAGCGGCCGAACTTGCCCAATGCCTGTGCCTAGGCCCGAGATTGCTACGCTCTTTACGCGCTCGCTAACGCGCTCACCAGTAGCTAGTTTTCCGTGGCGGAGTAGTGCCAGAATGGCTTTCATGGCCTGGTACACATTCGGCCCACGCGTGATGGTCATGGGCGTGCGCATGGTGGGCGCCGCAATCAGATAGGGGAAAAGCGCACTGCCCGTGGGCAGAATTTCGGCCTGGCCGACTAGCAGTTCTCCGTAATACTTTTCGCGAATGAGGCGCTGTAACTCTTTCTCTAAATGCCACCCTAGGTGTTTAGAAATAGCGAAGTCGAGTCCGCCATTCATGTAGCCAAAGCTGTTGGCTGGGCTGACTAAAGCGTCGGCCGGGTGGTCAAAAATGGAGCCGTGACGAACGGTAACCTGCGCCACATCGGCAAATACGGTTGACCAAGCGTCTGTTACTTCTTGGTTGGTGTCAACAAGGATTACGTGCATGCAATAAATTGAGCACGCAAGGTACTAGCTACTAGTCATCTCAACTAAAAAGCCGCCCCACTGACAGTGGGGCGGCTCAAAAAGTACTTCAAACTAGACACCTAGGCCTGCTGGCCCATCTTGTCGAGCGCGTCCATTACTTCTTTCACGTGGCCACGCGAGGTTTCGAGCAGCGCCTTCTCCTCGTCGTTGAGCTGCAATTCAATTACGCGCTCCACCCCATTCTTGCCCAGGATAACCGGGGCACCTAGGTACACGCCATTGATGCCGTACTCGCCCTGCAGCTCTAGGCACACCGGGAACACGCGGCGCTGGTCGCGCACAATGGCTTCTACCATTTGGGCGGCGGCCGCGCCGGGCGCGTACCAAGCCGAAGTGCCCATGAGCTTTACTAGCTCGCCGCCGCCTACGGCGGTGCGCTGCACGATGGCATCTAGCTCCGCTTTACCAATAAGTTCAGTGACGGGGATGCCGCCCACGGTGGTGTAGCGGGGGAGGGGCACCATGGTGTCGCCGTGGCCACCCATGAGGACCGCCTGAATGTCTTTGGGGCTCACGTTCAGGGCCTCGGCCAGGAAAGCGCGGTAGCGAGCCGTGTCCAGGATGCCGGCCATGCCAAACACCTTTTCGCGGGGCAGCTTGGCGGTGAGGTGCGCCTGGTAGGTCATCACGTCGAGCGGGTTGCTCACCACGATAATGATGGCATTGGGCGAGTGCGCCACTACCTGCTCGGTTACCGACTTCACGATGCCGGCGTTGGTAGCGATAAGGTCGTCGCGGCTCATGCCAGGCTTGCGGGGCAGGCCTGAGGTAATTACTACTACTTCCGAGCCGGCCGTGCGGCTGTAGTCGTTGGTGACGCCCACCGTGCGCGAGTCGTAACCGATGATGGGCGCTTTCTGCCAGATATCGAGCGCTTTGCCTTCGGCAATACCTTCCTTGATATCAACCAGTACTATTTCGTTGGCAATTTCACGGGTAGCAAGTACATCGGCGCAGGTAGCGCCCACATTGCCAGCCCCAACTACGGTGACTTTCATGGGTAAACGGTGAGGGTGGGAAACAACGATGCCAGCACATCTGGCGCGGTAAAAGTACACCTAAAACCCAGGCAGGCACTAGCAGCCTAGATAAGCTGGCGAGCGGGCACGCCGCTCAGCTAGTTGGCTACCGCAGAATCCTCTAGGTGATGGCGGGGCGGCTAGCACGCGCTAACACAAAAGCAGCTGACAGAGCGGCGATTAGTGCCACTCTATCAACTGCTTTTGTGTTCAGGCATTGCGCCTAGCCTACTTGGTAGGCACTAGCTTTATTGCTCGATAATAGTTCGCGATGATACTTGGGGCATGGCGTTGCCACTATCGCCCGAGGTAGTGCGGCGTAGCACCAGCACGAAGGGAAAGGTAGTGCGCTTGGTCGAGTAGCCTTCTTTCTGAAGAAAGATGGTTACCGTGTACCCGTCGCCCACTAGTCGTTCCCCCTCACATTGCACGCAGTTAACGGGTTCGGCCTTAAGCTTAAATTCCCGCTTTAAGTCGGCCCGTACTTGGTTGATGCACGACCGGTGCGTGGTTTTGTACACGAGGTCGTAGTAAGACTGCTGATTGCTGCGGCGCAGCCCTACCCAGGCTTCGGCGTGGTCTTCGGGCGTTTCGGCTTCGCCCTGGGTGCGGTAAGTCCAGTATGGGTTGGGGCCGGGGTGCCGCAGCCATTCGCTGGGCTCCATAAGCTCCGCTACGCTGTCGGGCGCGATGCGGCCCGCCGCAATGCCCCGCGCCAGGAGGTCAAGTGGCAAACACTGTGCACGTACTGGCTGGCTGCCTACCCAGCTAAGTGCGACCAAAAACAATGCAGGCAACCAGCGACAGAACGACATATTAAATGGAATATAAAAAGAGCGGAAGGGTAGGGTAGTTACTTCACAGATACGCGCAGGCCGGCATACACTAGCCGCCCAATCTGGGGGCCGCCGTATAGCTGCACGTTGTTGGTGTTAAATAGATTGGAGCCACCAAGCTCAAACGTGGTTTTGAGCTTGGGCACCGCGTAGTGTACCTGCGCATCGAAGCTTTGGTAGGTAGCTAGGTTGCCATCGGCGAAGGTGGAGTAGTAGCGGTGTCCCTCGGCCCAGTGGTAGTTCAGGCTATAGCCTAGCTGGCGGGTAAGCGCGCCGTTGGCTCCGACGTTGAATTTGTGCTTGGGCGTGTTGTAGAACGGTACTTCGCTCTCCGAATTGAGTAGCACGTTCAGCGCGTAGTTACCAGTCAGGTTTAAGGCGCGATTCACATTATACGTAACGCTAGCTAGTGCGCCCTGGCTGCGTACCAGGAGGTCGAGGTTGCCCGATACCACCAGCACGCGCGTTGGCTGTTGCGGGTCCTGGAAGCCAGTTTGGGCGGCGCCTGCTACCTGTGCAAACGTAGGACGGCTGCCATCGGTGTTGCCGATTAGTGGCTGGCTGCCCACCACGAAGTTGCGGTAATAGCTGCGGTAATAGCTTAGGTCTAGTACCAGCTTTTCGCCAGCCAGCGCCTTATATCCTACTTCAAATGAATTGGCTTCCTCCAGCTTTAGGGGCGCGATAGTAACGGCGTACTTCGCCAATTCAGCGGGTGGGTTAGCGCTGGTGAACACCTGGCCTAGGTTGGCACCTAGCGCCGTGCTGTAGCCTTGGTAGCCTGCCCCTACGTTGCCCTTCGACACGGCCGCGCCTAGGTCGATATTTACGTACTGGTCGTACTGGGTTGGCGACCGGAAGGCGCGGCTGTACGACGCCCGGAAGTTGTGCTGCTTGTCGTTGCCGAGCGAGTACACCACCGAGGCACGGGGCGAAAAGGCTTGGCCAAAGTTCTTAAACTCATCGAGGCGGCCAGCGGCAGCTAGCTTCAGGCGGTCGTTCAGCAGGGTTTTGGTAGCTTGAGCGTAGCCACCATATTCGTAGTTGTGTGTGCCTTTGCCGTCGTTAATTTCGAATAGGCGGCCGCTATCATCAAGCCGATACTGGCGGTAGGCCCCACCCACGATGAGGTCCACAAAAGGCAGGCGGAAATTATACTGCGCGCTAATGTCATTGAGGCGCGAGCTGGCGCCAATGCGCGCCCCCTGGCCCGGGGTATCGTTGTTTTTTATGTTGGTACGTAGCGTGTTAAAAGTTTCGCTACCTGCTGCCAACTGCGCTGAGGCAGCGGCGGTCTGGGCCGCGGCTTGCGCCAAGGCCTCGTTGCCGCCATTGGTGTAGTAGGTTTGGTTGTAAGCCTGGGCGTAGCGGCCAAAATAGCCGGCTGCGTATGATACGCCCGTGGTCGGGTCCACGGCGCTCTGCATAAAGCCGCCTAGGTAGGCCAGGTTGTAGGTACCATTGCCAAAGTCTTGCGTCTGGTAGGCCCGCACAAACCAGCGGTCGCCTTCTAGCGCAAAGCGGTACTGGTTGGTAGCAAAGTTCTTAGCACGCAGGCGTACTGTGCTTTGCACCGTGTTGGTGCCCTGGGCGCGCTCAAACTGCACGGTGGCCTTCACCTTATCTGTCAACAGGTACGAAACCGAGGGTATCACGCGGTAGAGCGAGGCGCGGTCGTCGTTGGCAATCAGCTCGCGCTCCGTCCAGCCCGGCATAAAGACGGTTTTGCCCGTCAACGCGCCTGAGGTGAAGGTGTTACCTATATCGCCATAGCGGTTCACTGCGTCATAGCCTAGGCCCGAGCCAGCAGGGTTGTTCACCACCACCAGTCCCGAGGGCTTTTGGGCATCGTAGTTCTCGGCAATCCAGTCTTTCGCTGTCAGGTAGCTGCCCGTCAGCTTGATGGCCCAGCGGTTGCCTAAGCGCTGGGCGTAGCGGAACTGCCCGTCGAAGTAGTCGCGCTGGCCACCGCGCAAGCGCACATCAAGACCTTGGTCGGTGAATGCATCACGCGAGTTTAGCAGCACTACTCCGTTAAAGGCGTTGGCTCCATACAGTGCCGACGACGGGCCGTAGAGCACTTCCACGCTGGCCACGTCGATATCAGGCAAGCCCAGCGAGTTGCCCGAACCTGCGCTTAGGCTCGGCGACTGAATGTCCATGTAGTCAACCAGCTGAATCAGGCGTTCCGACGAGGCCGAGTTGAAGCCTCGCGTGCTGATGCTGTTGTTGAGCATGCTGTTCACATTCACGTCGATGCCTTTGTACTGTGTGAGGCTGTTCAGCAAGTCGGGCTGGGTCAACTGGCTAATCTGTGCCTGCGTCACTTTCTCCACAGTCACTGGCACGCGCAGAATGTTTTCCTCCTCGCGGGAGGCCGCTACGACCACCTGTTTGGCCGCTGCCCGGTCTGGTATTAGCGTGACCATCACCTGGTCGCTCCGGTTCTGAAGGGTTACTTGCTGCGTCTCATACCCTAGGTATGACACACTCAGTGTCAGTGGAAAAGTGAGACCCGCTGTCGATAAAATAAACTCGCCCGTGCTATTGGTGCTCGTGCCTACATAGGTGCCTTTTAGCAGTACCGTAGCGCCAGCTAGAGGCTCGTCACCTTCGGTTAGTACTTGCCCACTGACTTGTGTATTGATAAGTGCTTGGCTATGGGCCATCCAAGGCGCACTTGCTAAAAAAAACGGAATTATTAGGTGATAAGGGTGTTTCACAACGAGGTTAAATGCAGAAAATTATTGGAAGGAGAGAAGAGCGTACGTGTTCGTAGTAAGGTTATAATTATAGTATTATTTTTTGAAATATTTTAACTGCCATTTTTGAAAATTCGCATTGCATTATTTTGATTCATATCTCAAATAATAAAAGACTAATACAAGTATTATTGATGAGCTTTTATTCTGAGTTGCAAAGATATAATCAGCGCTGTTAGGCTGCATAATTCGTAGATTGTAAGAATGCGCGTAAGTTGAACTTTTCAAATTGTCGCAAACCTTTCCAATGGAAATGCCTTCCCGCAGAAGCACAATACAAATGCAACTAACACATTTAGTAAAAATGGCCGGTAAGTACGGTCAAAACCTCTTGCCCGGTTTGATAAGCACAAGTGACCAGCCGCTATCGAAGCGCAACAGTTGGAATATCCTCTGAGAAAGGATGTGCTTAATATTGAAATAAACTCAACCGGAGTGTCGAGTTGAGGGGGCCACGGATGTCGGAGCGTGGCAGTAAGTGCCTAGCCTTATGAGGTAAGTAGCTGGTGTGAGGCGCGCAAAAGTGCTACTTCCAAAAAAAAAGAGTAACCCACAAACTGGATTACTCTTTTTATAAAAAAATATTATTAACGCAGCGTTTGCGCGCCAGCAAGCAGAATAAACAGCTTTAGCTACAGGCTAGCTAAAGCGTTTTAGTCAAGAAGGACCGGGCTAAAGGGTAAAGCTATAAGCTGAACGAAGCATCGACGTGCAACCGGATTTCCTCCCGAATCTGCTCGGCCGACAGCCACTCCTCGTTATTAGCCGAGTCGTAGTGGAAGTTCTCTGGTACGCGCTTGCCATCAAAGTGCGTGATAAATTTCTCGACGTCCCACGGAGGCGTAGCGGGCAGAATGACGTAGTAGCGTGGTAGCTCGACGGTGCTCAACGCGTCGGTCTGAGTTATCATTTCCTCGTGCAGCTTCTCGCCGGGTCGGATGCCCACAATGCGCTGCTCGCAGTCGGGCCCGATGGCGCGGGCCACTTCCGTGATTTTGTAGGAGGGAATTTTAGGCACGAAAATCTCGCCGCCCCAGGCGTGCTCCAGCGCATATAATACTAGGTCAACACCCTCTTCGAGTGAGATGTTGAAGCGCGTCATGTCGGGGTGTGTGATGGGGAGCACGCCCGTGTGGCGCTGCTGCAAGAAGAACGGTACTACCGAGCCACGCGAGCCGATTACGTTGCCGTAGCGCACCACCGAGAGGCGCAAGTCGCGCGAGCCCTTCATGTTATTGGCCGCCACAAAAAGCTTGTCCGAGCACAACTTGGTAGCGCCGTAGAGGTTGATGGGCGCGGCGGCTTTGTCGGTGCTGAGGGCCACTACATCTTTTACGCCGCAGTCGAGGGCGGCGTTTATCACGTTTTCAGCGCCGAAAATATTGGTTTTGATGCACTCCATCGGGTTGTACTCGGCGGCGGGCACCTGCTTGAGTGCCGCGGCGTGCACGATGATGTCGACACCCTCACAGGCGCGTTGCAGGCGCTGGGCATCGCGCACGTCGCCGATGAAGAAGCGGATGGCCGGATACTTGCTGTGCGGAAACTCCTGGCTCATCTCATACTGTTTCAGCTCATCGCGCGAGAACACGATAACCCGCCGCACCTGCGGATATTGCTTGAAAACTGTGCGCACAAACTGCTTGCCGAAGGAGCCGGTGCCGCCCGTGATGAGCAGCGACTTGCCATTGAGGTCGAGAGCCATTGAAAAATCTAGTAGGAAACGACAAAAATACGTAGGGTGCGGGGCTTGCTCCCGCCGGGCACTAGTCGGCAGGAGCCAACGGCTCAGGTAACCGAGCACGCGCAAGCACGGACCCTAGGAGGCCGCCGCATGCGCCCGCACTAGCTCGGCTAGCTGCGCCGCCTGCCCTCGGCGCGAGTAGCGCATGGGCTTGGTGCTCCGCAGGTCGAGGTCGGGGCTTTGTTGCCACTGCTGCGCTAGGCGCTCTAGGGTACTCATCATCAACGGATAGTCATCGTAGGGAAGGGCCTGGCCAGCACCGGCTTCGCGTAGCACATTGTCGGCGTCGGAGCCAGCGGGTCCCACGCACAGCACAGGTTTGCAGGCGGCTAGGTATTCAAAGACCTTGCCCGGCAAGATGCCCCGGTTCAGAGCTACGTCGGGGATAGCCATGAGCAAGACGCTGCTGGTCATGAGATACGCTACCGACTGCTGGTGCGGCACAAACGGCAAAAACTCCGTCGCCTCACCTAGGCCAGCTGCGGCTACCTGCTCGCGTACACCAGCATCGACCTGCCCTACAAAGCGCAGCCGCCACGGCACCTGTGGGTAGCGCTGCTGGCACTCGGCAATAGCCTTAAGCAAATTGTCAATCCGATAGCGCGCCGAAATGGTGCCGGTGTGCGTGATGCGCAGGCAGTCGGTGGGCGGCGCCGAAGGTTGCTGAAAATCAGGCTCATCATAGCCGTTGGGTAGCACCACTATTTTTCCTTTGCCTAGGTCGGGCAGCTTGCGGCGAAATAGGCGCTCAGTCTCGGGGCTGGTCACGAGCACGGCATCGGCGCGGGTGAGCACTTGGCGCTCGTAGCGCGCATCGAGCCACGTGGCGGGTGGCGTGCGGTGTAAGTCTTTGGTATAGTAGATGTCGGTCCAAGGGTCGCGCAGGTCGGCGAGCCAGCGCAGGCCGTACTTCTTTTGGATTTCTAGGCCAATGAGTTGGGTGGAGTGGGGCGGTGAGGACGTGAGGACCGCGTCAAACTTCTCACCCGCGGCCAGCAGCTTATCCACGGCGGCCAGTGCGTATCGGTTCCAGCCCCGACGCGGGTCGGGCAGGAAGAAATTGCCCCGCACGAAGCGCATGGCTTGCTGCGTGAAGCTCGGCTTGCCCTCGTTGGCGAAGCCGCCGTGCGGCACGGCCCGCCCGGTCAGCTTTTGGTACGACTCAAATGGCTCTAGGGTGGGCGTGCGAATGACACGCACGCTCGGCGGCACCTCGTGCAGCAGGCTTTCGTCGCGTACGGGGTAGCTGGCCTGGTCGGGGTCGACGGTGATAACCGTGGGCGCTACGCCGAGCCCGGGCAGGTATTTTACCCACTTGAGGCAGCGCTGCACGCCGGCCCCGCCCGAAGGCGGCCAGTAATAGGTGAGCACGAGCAGGCGTAGGGGTGGGGCAGACATAACAACTTCTCAGTAAATTCAGGCGGCAAAACTACGCCTAGGCCACAGCCTCGCCAGTTGTACCTTTGAAATTCAAATAGGCCGTTTGGTGTTTACTCCCTTACCAGGCCTTGCGAAATAGTTGGGTAAGCCAGAAAGTTCGCCTTTAGCCGCACATTATGTTTGATAATCTCTCCTCTAAGCTCGACCGGGCTATCAAGACCCTCAAAGGGCAGGGCTCCATCTCCGAAATCAACGTTGCCGCCACCATCAAGGAAATTCGGCGGGCACTCGTTGATGCCGACGTTAACTACAAGGTTGCCAAGGAGGTAACCGACAAGATAAAAGAAGAGGCCATGGGCCGCGACGTGCTCACGACGGTGTCGCCGGGCCAACTCATGGTTAAAATCGTGTACGATGAGCTGACCCAGCTCATGGGCGGTGAGAAAAAGGATATTACCATCAAGGGCGACCCGGCCGTGGTGCTGCTTTCGGGCCTGCAAGGCTCGGGCAAAACGACTTTCGCCGGCAAGCTCGCCAGCTTCATCAAAAAGCAGAACCGCAATGTGCTGCTGGTGGCCTGCGACGTATACCGCCCGGCCGCTATCGACCAGTTGAAGGTCCTAGGTGAGCAAATTGGAGTGGAAGTGTACTCGGAGCCGGAAAACAAGAATCCGGTCGAGATTTCGCAGAAGGCCATCGCCTACGCCAAGCAGAACAATAAGAAAGTAGTCATCATCGACACCGCCGGTCGCCTGGCCGTGGACGAGCAAATGATGCGCGAAATCGAGGCGGTTAAAAAAGCCATCAACCCCAGCGAAACGCTGTTTGTGGTGGACTCGATGACCGGCCAAGACGCCGTGAATACCGCCAAAACCTTCAACGACCGCCTCAACTTCGATGGCGTGGTGCTCACCAAGCTCGACGGCGACAGCCGCGGCGGGGCGGCCCTCTCGATTCGGGCCGTGGTGGAGAAGCCCATCAAGTTTATCTCGACGGGCGAGAAAATGGAGGCGCTTGACCTCTTCTACCCCGACCGTATGGCCCAGCGTATCCTGGGCATGGGCGACGTAATCTCACTGGTAGAACGGGCGCAGCAGCAGTTCGACGAAGACGAGGCCAAGCGCATCAACGCTAAGATTCGCAAAAACCAGTTTGACTTCAACGACTTCCTAGGTCAGCTGGAGCAAATTAAAAAGATGGGTAACCTGAAGGACCTGGTGGGTATGATACCCGGTGCCTCGAAGATGATGAAGGATGTTGAAATCGACGACGACGCCTTCAAGCCTGTGGAGTCTATCATCAAGAGCATGACCAAGCAGGAGCGCGCCCAGCCTGACCTCATCAACGGTTCGCGCCGCCGCCGCCTCGCGGCTGGTTCGGGAACTGATATTCAGCAGGTAAACGCCCTGATGAAGCAGTTTGAGGACATGCGTAAGATGATGCGCACCATGAACAAGATGAGCCAGACTAAAGGCGGCATGGCCCAAATGGCCAAAATGATGGGCGGCATGAAAGGTGGCGGTATGCCCGGCATGGGCCGCCGCTAGTAGCTCGCACCAGACCTAGCGACACAGAACCCAGAAGATGCAACGGAACCCCGGCCTCTAATAAGGCCGGGGTTCTTGCGTTCTCAGCGTGATAGTTACCGTATATAGGTAGCAGAAATACGCGTTGTTTTAACCTGCGGCGTGTTATTCTTTTGCCACGCACAGGCTACCGACAGGCCCTAGGTCGTTATTTTGCCTATCTGCGCCAGTCAGCCCGCCGCCGGCGGGCGTATCCGTTAAATCTGACAAATCCGTTATAATCTGCGATGAAGCTATTCAAGTCTGCCGACCTTATCCGCAAAAGCAAGTATATCAGCCGCGACCTGAGTTGGCTGCGCTTTAATTACCGGGTGCTCGACCAGGCTAAGGACCCGAGTCGCTCGCTGTTTGACAAGCTACGGTTTCTGAGCATCACAAGCTCGAACCTCGACGAGTTCTTTATGATTCGGGTGGGCTCGCTTTATAATTACCTTGACTATGGCAAGGAGCGCGTCGACTACTCGGGACTGCGCGAGCTGCCGTTTCGGCGCAAGCTGCTCGACTTTGCGCACCGCTTCGTCAACGACCAATCGCTGACGTACTTAAACGAGCTAAAGCCGCAGTTTGAGAAGCAGGGCTTTAGTATCCGCAAGATGGAGGAGCTGACGGAGGTGGAGCTGAAAAAGGTGGAAGGCTACTTCAAAAACACCGTGTTTCCGCTACTTACACCGATGGTGTACGACTCCTACCACGGCTTCCCGCTCATCATGAACCAGGTCCTGACCTTTGGGGTGGTGACGCGGGGCCTGAGCACGGCCGAAGTAGGCAGCATGGCACCCGCCTCGATGCCCGACGTGGAGAAGGGTCAGGAGCGCCTCACCTTCGTGCAGATTCCGCAGAACCTGACGCGCTTCTTTGAAATCACGCGCAAGGACCGGGCGGTGTTCGTGCCGATTGAGGAAATCGTGCGCGTGAACCTGCCCAAGCTGTTCCGCAATGTGGAGATAGTATCGGCTGATTTGCTGCGCATTACGCGCAACGGCGACTTTACGTTGGAAGAGTCAGAAGACATTGACACTGACTTTATCAAGGAGATTCAGCTAGGGCTTAAAACCCGTAAGCGCGGCCGCGTAGTGCGCGTAGAGGTCGAGCCCGATGCCTCGTCGTACTTGATGAATATCCTGCGCGAGCGTTGGAACATTGACAACGGCAACATCTTCGTGATTCCGGGGCTGCTTGACTTAAAAGGGCTTAACCAGATTCTGCGGTACCCGAGCTTCCGGGGCAAGGGAGCCAAGCAGCCTGCTCCGGTGGCCCCGCTAAGCCTGCCCGACGGCGCCGAGGACAACATGTTTGAGTACCTCAAGCACCACGATGTGCTGCTGCACCACCCCTACAACAGCATTGAGCCGGTGGTGCGGCTGCTGGAGCGCGCCGCCGAAGACCCGCAGGTCCTAGGTATCAAGCAGACCATCTACCGCTTGGCGGAGGACTCGCGTGTATCGGCTGCGCTGCTCAAGGCCGCCGAGAACGGCAAGCACGTGTCGGTGCTGTTTGAGGTGAAGGCGCGCTTCGATGAGGAGCGCAACATTCGGGAAGGCGCGCGGCTTGAAAAGGCCGGCTGCTTCGTCATCTACGGCGTGGGTAAGTATAAGACCCACACCAAGATGCTGATGATTATCCGTAAGGAAGGGGAGAAGGTAACGCGCTACGTGCATATTGGCTCGGGCAACTACAACGAGCAAACCTCGCGCCTGTACACCGACCTCAGTATGCTGACGACCAACGACACGTATGGCCACGACGTGTCGGAATTCTTCAATGTAATCACGGGCCACTCGCAGCCCGACGACTACGAGTATCTCATCACGGCGCCCAAGGATATGCGCCAGCAGCTCATTCACCTGATACGGGAAGAAGCTAAAAACGCCAAAAAAGGCCTGCCCAGCGGCATCGTGATGAAGATGAACTCGCTGGAAGACCGCGAGCTGATTGACGAATTTTACAAAGCCAGCAAGGCCGGTGTGCCCATTCGCTTTATCGTGCGGGGCATCTGTTGCTTGCGGCCAGGCCGGCCGGGGCTGAGCGAAAACATCGAGGTGCGCAGCATCGTGGGCGAGTACTTAGAGCACGCCCGCTTGTTTTACTTCCACCATAATGGCGAGGCGCGCCTCTACGCTGGCTCGGCCGATGCCATGGTACGCTCGTTCGACCGGCGCATTGAGGCGCTATTTCTGATTGCCAACCCGCAGCTGCGGCGCGAGGCCATTGCCATTTTGCAGCTCAACCTGCTGGATAATCAGAATAGCTACCTCATGCGCGAAGACGGGGCTTACGTGCGCCAGCAGCCCGCTGCTGGCGAGGCCGCCGTGAACATCCACCGAGATTTTTACCGCCGCCCCGACGAAGAGCGCCTAGCTCAAGCTACGCCTGACGGCTTGCTGGCCCTGCTGCACGAGCAGGCCGCTCGCCGCCAGCGCCTGGCCGCCGCTACTGCTAATGCCGAAGCCGCCGCTGCCGTAGCCCCCGCCTTGGTAGAAGACGGTGCCGACAGCTTTGGCCAGGGCGACGCGCTACTGGAAACCGAAGTCGAAAACGAAGACGACATTGCCGCGACGGTAGTAGACGAAACCGCCTAATCACTGCTACCTAGGTACTGAAAAGGGGCGCTGACTTACTCAAGTCAGCGCCCCTTTTCAGTACCTAGGCCCTACACCAGCGGCCCGTTCTCTACATCGGCCACCGGCAAAATGCTGGGGTGCACAGTGGGGCTTATTTCGTCGAAGTACTGCTCGAACAAGGCCTGCAACATGCCATCCTTCAAGCCAATGTCGGGTACTATCATGCTGCTGACGCCGGCCCAGTCCATGGCCGAAAGGTAGATGTGGCCGGCGGGTACTATCACATCGGCACGGTCGGGGTTGAGCATAGCCACGTTTACGCGCTCGTCCATGGTCAGCTTGCCTAGGCGCTCCAAGATGGCCTGCACGCTACGTTTGGTCACGGGCTTGTTGGGCGCGGCCGGCGACATGCTGTAAATTTTATTGATGTTGCCACCCGTGCCAATGGCCCGCGTAACGTGGTAGCGGCGGGCATTTTCGCGCACCCAGGCTTCCATGCGCTGCCACAGGCCGTTCATCTGCTCCACGGTGCGGCCGCTTTCTTCCTGCTGCATGCGGCGGATAGAGCCGATTTCGAACGACTGCGCGGCCACCTTACGGCGGTCGTGGTAGATGTTGAACTCGGTGCTGCCGCCGCCCACGTCGATGTGCAGGTAGTGGCGGTTGTCTTCGAGTAGATGCTCGATTACGCGGTTGATGTACTCGGCTTCGGCCTGGCCATCAATCACTTGTATGTCAAGGCCAAGCTCTTGGCGCACGCGCTCGGCTACGGCCGCGCCGTTGGCGGCAGTGCGCATGGCCGATGTGGCGCAAATGAGGTGGTGCGACACTTCGTGCACTTCCATCAATAGCTTGAGCGAGTGCAGGAACTTGACGAATTTATCGGCTTTGCGCGCCGGAATCTCGCCGGTGGCAAACACGTCTTCGCCGAGGCGCAGGGGGTAGCGCACATACTCGACGCGCTTGAGCCGGTAGCGGCCATTAAAAAAAAGCACTGCCGATATCTGGCAGCGCACGGCGTTGGAGCCGATATCGATGGCGGCTAATTTGGTAAGCTGATACTCCATAGACCGCAGGTTCAAACGGATTTTTAGGATTTCGCAGATAGACTTGCTGCGCAAGCTAGCTATGCGAAGGAATGACGATTAAGCTGCAAAGTTGGGGCGCGCAGGCCATTTGTGCTGCTTATGCTGCCTATAGTACAGCGCGCCCGCTTAAAAGTTGGCTTCGTAAGCACTCAGCCTGCGGCCGATAGGCTGAGTGCGAAATTCTAAAAATTCGTTTGAATCTGCGCTTCTATTTGTCAATGCGGAAGCCTAGGCCGAACTGAATCAGACTATTTTCTTCTGATAGCTGGTACGATACCGAGAAGGCAAGCGTCTCGACCACTGGCGCCAGGTAAAAGCCACCACCGTAGCCCCGGTGCCAGCCGCCCGGCGAGGCGCCCTGATAGTACACGCGGCCCTGGTCGTAGAAGCCAAACAGGCCGTAATAGAAGGGCAGGAAGTGGTTTTTGCTTTGACCTAGGGCGAAGCGTAGCTCGGTATTGTAGTACAAGCTGGCATCGCCGCTGAAGCGATTGCGGTAGTAGCCGCGCAGGTTTTCGGCCAGGCCCAGGCTAGTGAGCTTGTAGAACGGAATGTGGTCGGAATTGCCGTAGTTTTTGGCTGCGCCCCCACGCAGCGCCAGCGTAATTGGAATACCCAGTCGCGCAGTCCCTAGGTACTCGGCCGACCCTTGCGTGAGGCCATAAAACTCTTGGTAGCCCGTTAGCTGGCGGTACGAGTCGTGGCGCACTACTAGGCGCACGCCGCGCTGGGCAAATACCCGACGGTTGCGCAAGTCAAGGTCCAGCAGTGCATTCAGGCCGACTAGGCGCTGAAAGTCAGCGTTGGGGCGGGTATTATCCTGGCCAGGTAGCTGCTGGCGTAGGTCTTGGCCGAGCTGGCTGTTGTCGTCGTAGCTCGACGTGTAGTACTCATACGCTGGCCCAACGCGGAAAATGCTCCGTTGCCAAAACGTGCGCTCGGCAAACGCATTCACCGTGATGCCTTTGTAGCGGGCACGGTAAAATTTAGCGTCGTATAAATCCTGATTGATGGCTGTGTTATTGCCAATGCCAAAGAAGTTGTAGAAGGGGAAGTAGCTACCATAGTTTACGGCTCCGCCAATATCGACCTTGCCGATGGCGTGGCGGTGAGTTGTGCTGGCCGACAGCTGAAACTGGCCGCCCGTGGAGGTTTGCAGCGCAAAATCGTAGCGGTGGCTGTAGTCGGGCTTGCGGAAGCCCTGGCGCACAAAGCCCAGGCCCAGCGACAAGCCTATACCGTCATTGCGGTTGTAAAACAGACCTAGGCGGGGAGCGTAGCTATTAAATTCGAACGCCTCGCGGTCGTAGAGATTAATGGTGCGGCTAGTGCTGCGGTGGTCGTCGGTTTCGGGGCCGCGGTTGAGGTCGGTGCCGGGCGTATCGTACACCTTGGTGAGGCGGCGCAGGCCGCTGGCGCGGCTGTCGTCGGCGATGTGGTCCTTGCCCGCGCCCCCGATGATGCGCACCACTATGCTGCGTCGCCCGCCCTGGCCCGTTATCTGAAAACTATCCTGTCCATCGAGGCCATAAAGGCAGATTTCCTTGGTTTCCTGGGGCTCAAACGTACGGTCAAACAGCGCCGGGCCGTTGGGCTCCTGGGTGTCGCCCCGGCGGCCGAACTCCTGCACGCGCACCCGGCCACCAGCCAGGCGCTCTACTTTGAAAATCTCGTTTTCATTGGAGCCCACTACGTCCACGCGCCGGGCTAGCAGCTGGTAGTAGCGGTCCACAGCGCGGGGTAGCGCCTGAATGCGGGCTTTGAGCTTGCGGTTGATATCTTGGGCCGACAGAGTTTGAATCTCGGCGGGTAGTGTGGCAGTGGCCTCGTCAATGACGGTGGGTGTGAGTTGCTGCTGCAAGTACGTAGCAGCCTGCTGCCAGTCTTGGCGGGTCAGGCTTTGCAGCAAGAACCGGTCGAGGTGGCGGGCAGGCCAGTTCAGGCTTTTCATGTCATGAAACTCAGCCTGAAAATCCTCGATGCTCGGCACTGCCCACTCGCGGTTGGCGAGGTAGGTCAGCAGCCCGTTCCAAAGCGTAAACGACTGGTCGCGGTCGCGCGGAATGGGCTTATAGATAGTGCCTTTGCCCTTGCCCTGGTCGTAGCCGGCCCACTTCCAGTTGTCTTCGTGCTTGCCAAAGTCGGCCACCAGCATGTCGAAAGCGCGGGCGCGGGCTAGGTTGGGCGCATCTACCCGGTTGTCGTGGTTTTTGTAGAGCTTGCGAAAAAGACTGTACGAGCGCATTACCTCATCGGCGTTGCCGAAGCCCGGCAGATTGGGCTTCGGGTCCTTAGGTCGGTCTTCGAGCGTGCCGAGCAGGCCAGCGTAGTCCTGGCGGTAGGGGCCCAGCTGGTCGTTGTCGGGCAGCCGAAACAGGCGCGGCCGGGCGTGCAAAATGTCTGTGTGGTCGAGCATAGCGCTAATGGGCAGCGCCGAATACGGATTGGCCGTGGCCGTAATATCCTTCAGAATGGGCGCCACAAACGAATTGCGCAACTCGGGCGGCAAAATGGTCGTCACGTCCTTGTCCACCGACCGAAACACGTATTCCGAGCTGTCGGCCGCGATAAGCTTGAGCGAAGTTGTTTGGCGCCCACCGCCCCGGCCAAAGGGGCGTAGGCCGCCTTTTTCGGTTCCTAGGTCGAGGGTGGGCACTCGCACTGGCTGCAGCCACGAGGTGCGGTAGAGCGGCCCGATGAAGAAGCGTTTACTGCCGCTGGCCTTGTATTCAGGTCCGGGCACTACCACCGTCGCGGCTGGCATGAGCACGTCGGGCCGGCGCTCGGCGGGCGTCTGGGCCGCGCCGGAGCAGTCCACGATAAACGAATTGACTGGAACACCCGAAGCCGTATCTGTGGCGCAAGGCGAGCGAAACAGCGTGCCGGCGTAGGCCTCTGTGGCCGGCTGGCTTTCGCTTTCGAAGGCGTAGAAATGGTTTTTTACCGTGCCATCGGCAAAGTATTCCAGCGTGGCGTAGCCCTCCTCCTTCTTATTATAAAGCGCTATATTGCTTACCCCCACGTGCTGGCTACTCGCAAAGCTGCCGGCTACTAGGTGGTAATTACCCTGCAAGGGCGTGAGCTGCAAGGAGAAATCGTGCGCGGCGGCGTACACCACACCGGGGTTGCTTTGCAGTGTGTTTAGCAGTTCTTTACGCAGGGCCTGGTAGCCGGGGCTGGCGAGGTCGCGGGGTGTGCCCACATTCTGGCGGTAGGCGGCGTAAATGGTACCTAGGACCGGCGGGCTGAGGTGGCGGCTCAGCGGCTCGTGGCCGCCGTACACGCCGTTGGTCACCACGGGGTGGTGGCCCACTAGCAGCAAATTTTTGCCCTTGGTATCGTCGATGAGGTCTTGCATCTGCTCCCGAAACTCCTCTTGGGTCAGCGTTTTGCAATCGGTGTCGGGTGCCTCGGGCCGGTCGTAGGGGTGCGTAAACCAGGGCGTATTCAGGGCCGCCAGCCGCACCAGCGGGGCCACGTCTACCACCTCGGGACCGGGGCAGCCGTTGGTGGGCAAAAAGGCATTCTGGCCCGGCAGCTGCTTTTCGATGTATTTCTCTAAGCGGCGCACCGCTTTCAGGCCGTCGCGGCCCGAGTTGGCCCAGTCTTTATCGCCGGGGAGAAAGTAGATTTTGCCTAGTGGCAAGTCTTTCACCAGTGCAATGAGGGCGTCGGCCCGGCTGCGTTCGGCCTGCGAGAGGGCGGTGTCCTTCTTGGCCGCCAGCCCTTCATTGGCCACAATGTCGCCTAGGTGCACTACCGTGAAGGGCGTGGTTTGGCGGGCTAGCGTTTGATGCAGCGCTTGCAGGCGGGCGGTGGGTAGCTCGCCTTGGGCCGTATTGCCGAGTAGAAATACGGTGTGGGCCGGCGGAGCAGTTTGAGCAGAAAGAGAGGTGGTTACCAGCCCTAGGGCAGCCAGTGTGGCAAGGAAAGGTAGCTGCATAGACAATCAATAGAACGGTCTTTTACGGAATTACACCAAAAAGTGTGTCTCAGCAGGGCCATTTAGTACGTAGGTAAAAGCTGGCCCATTTGCGCTGCACTTATCTTTGAAAGCTTACTTTATCCCTTTTCTTAATGCGTACCATAGATTCACCCGCCTTCTTAGAGCAAGCTTTTACACCGGGCTTCCAGGCCGCGCAAGACCCGGAGGAGCCTGATGCCGCCGTGCTAGCGTTTTCTCCCGTCACAATGGGCGAGCTACGGGTGCAGCATGGGCGCATTATTGGCTGCGACCCCTTGCAGTTTGATAGTGAAAATGACTTGCCCTTCAGTGCCAGCTTTCCAACGGGCAACTTCCCGGTAGAACTAGCTATTGCTAAATGGGAAGGCGATGAACGCGTGGCTTTTGCGCGCATCAGGTTCAGTGAGCAGGCCCCGCATCGGTGGGAGATGGCTACGGCTGGCGACTTCGACCCGGCCGGGCTAGCACCCGACACAATCATCGGGTACGGGGTAGACTCGGGCATGGGCGCGTTTTTGGATGCAGGCAGCGTGCCTGCCTTCGCAGCGCTTACAGACGCCGACCGCGACCAACTAGAGGTATACCTAGATGCCAACTACCAAGCCACTCGCTCGTGGCTGCTCTGGGAGCAAGATGGCGCCAGCGTTGCGCTATTTTCCAGTGGCGTCGGCGATGGGGGCTATGCTTCTTATATCGGATACGCCCTTGATGGCACCATCTCCCGTTTAGTCACTGACTTTCAACTCTTGGCCTGGCCATCGCATTAGGCCTGCTGCTATAGCCACGTAGGCTACTGAACAGGTAATCCAAGTTACTTATACTGCTAGCTAGCCTAGGTGGGCCCACCTAGGCTAGCTAGCAGTACATGGGAAAAGGTGTTGTTGTACTTGCTATTAGGAGGCAGCCTAGCCCGCCGCTAGCTCACGCAACACCTGTGGCACGCCCACGCTGGCGGTCTCCACCACGTAGCGCACGCCGCGGCCCGTTACGTCGGGCTGGTGCGGGTCGATGACGTACACCGGGCAGCCGGCGGGAGCGTAGTGCAGCAGCCCAGCGGCCGGGTACACTTGCAGCGACGTGCCCACTACCAGCAACGCATCGGCCGTGCTGGCTATCTCGGCGGCCTCCTCAATGGCCGGTACCATCTCGCCAAACCACACAATGTGCGGGCGCAACTGGTTGCCATCGGGCGCTAGGTCACCAACGTTGATATCGCCATCGCAGTAATACACGGTAGCCTCGTCGGCCACCGAGCGCATTTCGTTGAGCATGCCGTGCAGGTGCAGTACCTGGGTCGAGCCGGCACGCTCGTGCAAGTCATCTACGTTTTGGGTGATGATGCTGACCGTCCAGCCCGGCACCTCTTCGAAGCCGGCCAGGGCTAAGTGAGCGGCGTTAGGTGCTACCTCGCGGGCCTGCGCCCGGCGTTTATTATAAAAATCGAGTACCAGCGCCGGGTTGCGGGCGAAGGCCTCGGGCGTGGCTACGTCCTCGATGCGGTGCTCTTCCCAGAGCCCATTAGTGTCGCGGAAGGTACGAATCCCGCTTTCAGCCGATACGCCGGCGCCGGTGAGCACTACTAGGTGTAGCATCTTATTATTAATGAGCAGTGAGCAATGAACAGAAAACAGATAGGGTTAGCCGGCTGATACCATTTCGTATTGCTGCTCGGCAAAGTTGCGCAGGCGCTGAAAAGCAGCATCCACTTCTTGGGCGTCTTCGCTGAGTAAGTTGCCATATACTACGCGGTCGGTGGCGCGCAGGGCGCGGCGCACGTCGTCATTGTTATTGAAATGCTCAACTAGCTCCTTGGTCGTGAGCGAGCTAAGGTTAGTGTCTTTCAGGCTCGATAAGTAGTTTTTCCAGAGTACTACCACCCGTTCGGCCACCGGTGCCGAGCGCGAGAGCGTGAAGCGCTCGGCGTGGCGCGCAAACTGCGCCAGAAAATACACGTGGTTTTTGCGGCGCTTATAGAGCTGGTAGCGCCGCCGCCAGCGCCGGCCAAACAAGGCGGCCACACCAGCCGCCAGCAGCAGTAGCCCCGCCAGCCCCGCCACCCAAAAAGGATAGTTAAAGGCGGGCTCCAGCGGTAGCTGCCCTAGGTCCTGGCGCAACGCCGGGGGGGCGCCTGCTGTGCTACCTAGGGCCGGCGCTGCGCGCCGCAGCTGCACCTGGGCAGCAGGTGGCAGCAGGCGGAGGGTATCGGTGGCGCCGCGCAGCACTAGCACGGGCAGCTGCAGCGCCTGCACCGGCGCCAGCGAAAACGTGCGCAGGTGGTACACCGTGCGGTCGAGGCTACGGCCGTTGCGCGTGCGGGTGGGCTGCCAGGTTCGCCCCACGTACTCAAAGGGCGCAAAGCGGGCTAGCGAATCTGGAAATATCACCTCCTCGCTGGCCGCGTGCTCGTAGCGCAGCTCGTAGTCGAGCGGCTGGCCCACGGCTACATCGGCCCGCAAAAACCGACCAATTGGCTGCTGAGCCCGGGCCGCGCCGCCGAGTAGCAGCAAAGCTAGCAACAACAGCTTTCCTGCAGGGTTTCGCCAGGGTAAGGCGGAGGGTTGCGCAGGGGTTAGGCGAATAAATTGGGCCTGGTGGAAGGAGCGAGCCAACTCATAATTCATAATTTGTAACTCATAATTTAGGTTAGTGCCCGCGCCGCTGAAACAGGCCCACCAGCTGCGGCACAAAATCTTGGTCGGTGCGCAAGGCCAAAAAGCCCACCTTTTGGCGGCGGCATAGTGCCTGCAGGGCTTGCTGTCGGGTTGCCGTCTGGGCGGCGTAGCTAGCCCGGAAGCTCGGCGCCGACGTATCGACCCAGCGTAGTATGCCGGTTTCGGCATCGCGCAGCGGCACAATACCTAGAGCCGGAAACTCGGCCTCTTGCGGGGCTTGCAGCTGCACCACTAGTAAGTCGTGCTGGCGGGCCAGCATAGTGAGCTCGCGCTCGTAGTGCTCATCTATGAAGTCGGATATCAACACCACCAGGCTGCGCCGGCGCAGCAAGCTCAGGGCCAGCTTAATACCTGCGCTCAGGCCGGTGTGCTGCGAGGCGGGGGCCAATGCAAAGAGCCGCTGAATAAGTACGTAGGCAGCCCGCAAGCCCTTGGCGGGCGGCAGGTACAGCTCTTTTTGGTCAGAGAAAGCGAGCATACCTAGGGCCGAATCTTGGCGGGCAGCCGAGAGGGCCAGCAGGCCGGCCACGTCGCGGCCCACATCGAGCTTGCGCTGGCCGCTGGCGGCGTGGCCCACGCGCTGCGAGGCGCTCACATCGAGGGCTACCAGCACTTGCTGCTCGCGCTCTTCCTTGTAGGTTTTTACGAAGGTGCCGTGGCCTTTGCTGCTCACAGCCCAGTCGATGGCCCGCACCTCGTCGCCATACTGGTAGAGGCGCACGTCGTCAAACTCTAGCCCCGTGCCCCGAAATACCGACCGAAAATTGCCTTGCAGCTGGCTTTCCACGGCGTGGCGCATCCTAATTTCGAGGTGGCGCAGGCGGCGCACCAGCCCCGCAAGGCTGGCCGGAAAAGAAGCAGTAGAGGTGTCAGGGGCGGGCATGGTACTGGCGAAGCTACGGCTGCGTCGTTATTTTTGGGAGTGAAATACGCTCGTTTCCTCGCGGCCCGAACTGGGCAAGTCTTCCTTGGCCTGCTACTGGCCTTGCTCACCAGCTGCGATATGCCGGAAGAAGTGAAGCCGCCGCCGCAGCTGCTTTCGAAGCAAGAGCTGGCCAGCCTGCTGGTGCAGCTGCACTTGCTCGAAGCCCGGGTTGAGTCGAGCCGCCTGACGCCCGATTCGGCGCGGGCGCTGTTTCAGCAGCAAAAGCGCGAGATTTTGCGCAAAAACAACGTGTCGGAAAAAGACTCGGTGCTGCCACGCAGCTACCGCTTCTACGCCATCAACAACAAGGACATGGACGAAATCTACAAAATCGTCATCGACTCCTTGCAGCGCCGCGCCACTAAGCTCAATGGCGGTACCCCGCCCGCGCCCCAGTAATGGTTAGTTATGAATGGTTAATTATCAATGATTTCTAGTATGGATTAACCATTCATAATTAACCATTAATACAGGCGGCTGCCATTAGGTACGGGCGCTGCCAACGCCGCCAGCACAGTGTGGCCCTCGGCATCGGGGGCACCTACTACCAGTACTTCAGAGCGAAATGGGCCAATCTGCTTGGGCGGAAAATTGACTACGGCCAGCACCTGCCGGCCCACCAGCGTGTCTGGCGTGTAGTGGTGCGTAAGCTGCGCGCTCGATTTCTTGATACCGATTTCGGGGCCAAAATCCAGCACCAATTGGTAGGCAGGTCGGCGCGCCTGTGGAAACTCGCGCGCTTCCAGGATGGTACCGGCGCGCAGGTCTACTTTTTCAAATTCTTCCCAAGTAAGCATGCGTAGGCAGGGCAAGGGGACCCTAGGTAGGTGAACCGGGCAAAAATAGCCCAGGGCACTTACGCGTCCTTGTCGGCGAAAGCGGCCAGCTCTAGCAGCTGCTTCTGCACCTGCGCTTCCCACAGGGCCTGCTGTTCGGGCTTGAGGCCGTGGTTAGTGTCACGGTCGTACTGGTCCTCAGCCTTGGCCCAGTCGGCATACACATCCTTGCTGAGGCGCTGAAACGTGGGCCCTAGGTCGGCACACGGAATGCTAACTCCGGCCAGTTTCTGACGCAGGCGGCGGGCATACACCTCCGTGATGTCGAAGTGCAGCTGCTCGTGGCGCAGCAGCTTAGGCGTGATGGTGGCGGGGTCGCGTACCCACGACAGCGTGGGGTCGAAGGCGGCCTGCACGTGGCCGCTAAACTGATTGCTGCGGCACGCCACCTGCGCCACTATGGTAGCCGAGGTAAGGGCCGCGTGGGGCTCGCCCGGCTTGGGGCGCGCTTTAAAATCGGCCAGCACCAGCGGCCGGCTGGCCGACCAGTGCAAGCTGCCACCCGGAATAGTTTGGGCCGGAGCAACCGTAGATAAACCAGCCAGCAGCAGCAGCGCGCCGGCAAAAACTTGGTAGAGCATGAGCAGAAGAAATGGCAAAAACCGTCTTGCTGCCAACGCCGCCGCGCCCTAAAAAGTGTCGGCTACGTGAAGCGGAATACGGCTGCCAACGCTAACCACTCGTGGCCCTAGCCGGCTGGCTGGCCCATTACCAGCGTAGCCTCGGCGTCCATCAGCAGGCTGGCGTCGGTGGGGCCAGTTGGGGGCATCGCCCCGGGCTGGCTTTCGCGCCGGAAGCGCAGGAGCAACACCACGGCCACCACCGAAAGGCCCGTGAGCAAGCCCAGCCACACGCCCACGGCGCCTAGGTGCAGTCCGAAGCCCAGGTAATATCCCAGCGGCAGCGCAATGGCCCAGTAAGCCAGCAGCGCCACTACCGAAGGCACTTTCACGTCTTCGAGCCCGCGCAGGGCACCTAGGCCCACCACCTGCAAGCCATCCGAGACCTGGAAAGCGGCCGCTATGGTCAGTAGCGTGGCCGCCTGCGCCAGCACCAGCGGGTCGTCGTTGTAGAGCGGCGGAATGACGTGCCGCATGGCCAGCAGCAGCAGCCCCATAGCTACCATAAACCCGAAGGCCAGCCAGTAGGCCGCAAAGCCCGCTTGGCGCGCCTCGAGCAGGTCGCCGCTGCCGCGCAGGTTGCCCACCCGAATAGTGGCGGCCGCCGCAATGCCCGTAGCCGCCATATAGGTCACCGAGGCCACGTTGATGGCAATCTGGTGGGCCGCCTGGGGCGTCACGCCTATCCAGCCTATCATCAGGTATGACACGCTGAAGGCACCCACTTCGAGCATCATCTGCATGCCGATGGGCAGCCCGAGGGCAAGCTGTCCGCGCAGTTCGGCCAGGCCCGGCCGCAGCCACTGGGCGGCGTGAGCGGGGCGCCGGCTGCGCAGCTGCTCGCTGCGCAGTACAAACTGCGCCATCAGCAAAGCTATGCCAATGCGCGAGAGCAGCGTAGCCCAGGCCGCACCCATCAGCCCCAGAGCCGGGGCGCCGAAGTGCCCAAAGATGAACGCGTAGCAGAGTAGCGCATTCACCACGTTGCCCGCAATGGAAAGCTGCATGGCCTGCTTGGTGAGCCCTAGGCCCTCGGCCCACTCGCGGAAGCCCTGAAACATCATGAGCGGCAGCAGCGATAGGCCCACCACGCGGACCCACGGCGTGGCCAGCGCCACCACCTCGGGCGCCTGCCCTAGGTGGGGCAGCAGCAGCGGCAGCAGCTGGCTAATGCCTAGCAGCGCCACACCCACGAGGGTATTCATCCAAACGGTGCCCACCAGCAGGCGGCCCAAAAACTCCTCATCGCCGCGCCCATTGGCGGCCGCCACCCGCGGCACCGACCCCATGCTGATGCCCAGGCCCAGCACCATGAGCAGCGTAGTCACGCTCACGCCCATGCCCACGGCGTCGAGCGGCAGCTTGCCCAGCTGGCCCACCATCACCGAGTCGCACACGCCCACCAGCACGTGGCCAAGCTGGCTGAGAACGACGGGGTAAGCTAGCAGAAGAGTAGGACGAAGATGCTTTTTCAAAACAGATTAATTTTATGAAGGGTTGTAACTAAACGTGTCATGCTGACGAAGGCAACATCTGGCGTGGACAACTAACCTCTAGGTATAGAAATTACTGCGCCACGCGAGATGCTGCCTTCGTCAGCATGACACGTTTGTATTATTTCTTAAGCTGTAGCGCAAATTTACGCCTTCGCCAGCACCACGTCGGCAAAGTCGCCGGCCTCGTCTTGGAAAACCTCGACCACATACATACCTGCTGCCTTGGCTAGCTTCGCAATCTGGGGGAGGGTAAACTTGAAGGAGTTTTCGGTGTGAATGGCCTCCCAAGCCGCGAAGTCGAAGGCCTGCCCGCCTAGGGCGGCCACGCGCACGGTTTGGGCGCGGCGGCTCACCAGCCACGAGCGCATGGCGCCGGTGCTGGGGTCGTAGTCGGGGTAGTGTTGCCAAGCTTCGAGCTGGAAATCAGCACCTAACTCGGTATTGAAGCGGCGCAGCAGATTCAGGTTAAACTCGGCCGTGACGCCCTGGGCATCATCATACGCCGCCCGAATGCGGCGCGGGTCTTTGCGCAGGTCGAATCCCACCAGCAGGCGGTCGGCTGCCGTGAGCGGGGCCGCTAGCGCTTGCAGGAAATCGCGCTGCTCATTAGGCTCAAAATTGCCGATGTTAGACCCTAGGAACAGCACGGCCTTGGCGCCCGGCCGCTGGGCCAGAGTGGTGAGGGCGGCGGTGTACTCAGCCGCCAGTGGCTCGGTGGGTAGAGTGGGTAACTCCTCACGCAGCGAGGCCACTAGTTCCTCTAGCGCCGAGGGCGAAATATCAACCGGTACATAGGTGAAAGCGGCTGATTGAGCGAGCAATTCGCGCAGCAAAATTTTGGTTTTCAAGCCGTCGCCAGCGCCCAGTTCTACTACAGCCAAAGGCTGGCCAGCGTTAGTACCCGCTTGCAGCGCCTGCACGATGGCAGCGCCCTGCGCCTGAAAGATGCTAAGCTCGGTGCGAGTAGGGTAGTACTCGGGCAGGGCCATTATTTGCTGAAACAGCCGGCTGCCCGTTGCATCGTAAAAGTATTTAGAAGATAAAGACTTAGGTGTTTGGGCGAAGCCGTGGGCTACGTGGTCGGCCAGAGAAGACAAGGGAGCAGAAAGAGGAAGTGAAACGTCGGAATGGGAAAGCCGCAAAGGGCAGAATATGTTGGGCCGCGCCGCCCTAGGTGTTACTCAGCCTGCTTCTTTGGCCACAGCAGCGAGGCCGCGATGGAGCCTAGCAGCAGCACGCCCACCGCGCCGAGCGCCACGGGCATTGGGAAGGGATAAATGTCTTCGAGCAGCAGCTTAGAGCCGATAAAAATCAGAATGAGCGCCAGGCCATAGTGCAGGTAATGAAACAATTGCATGAGGCTGGCTAGGGCGAAATACAAGGCCCGCAATCCCAGCAGGGCAAACACGTTGGAGGTGTAGACTACAAACGTATCGCGCGAAATAGCCAGAATGGCCGGGATAGAATCAGCGGCAAAAACCACGTCCGTCGTTTCTATTAATACTAACACTACCAGCAGCGGCGTAGCGAAGCGCACGCCCTCGCGCCGCGTGAAAAACTTGCCGCCATCGAGCTGCCGACTGATAGGAAGATGCCGACCTAGGAAGCGCACAATGGCGTTGTTTTCGGGGTCGATTTCGGGTTCACTGTTACTGCTCAGGCCCATCCGCACGCCCGTGTACACCAGAAAGGCACCTAGGACGTAAAGCAAAAAGTGGAACTTGGCCAGTAGGGCTGCTCCCGCCAAAATAAAAATGCCTCGCAGCACCAACGCCCCCAGCACGCCCCAAAACAAGATGCGGTGCTGATACTCAGCAGGCACCTTGAAATAGGTGAAAATGAGCAGGAACACGAACAAGTTGTCCACGCTCAGGGCCTTCTCGACGAGATAGCCCGTGAGCCACTGCACGCCCGCCTCGTGGCCCATGGTATGGTACACCAAATAGTTGAAGCACAGCGATAACGCAACCCAAAAGGCGCTCCAGCCCAGCGCTTCCTTGAGCTGGATGGCGTGGGCCCGGCGATTGAACACCAGCAAATCGAGCAGCAGGAGCCCGATTACGAACAGATTAAAGAGAACCCAGAACAGCGGGGTATTTTCCATACGGCAGTGGTATCCTCTACGGAAAAATATGGCTTAGGAATGGCAAGGTAGAAATTTTGCCACATTCGCTGCCCTAGGTCTAACTAGTTGGGAGCCGGCGCGGCGGGTGCACCCAGCTGCTGAGCTTCATCTGCACCACGCCAAACAAGGCCTCTTTGAAGATGCCCGATGACATCTTGGACTGCCCCCGCGTGCGGTCGGTGAAGATGATAGGCACTTCCTTAAGTCGAAACTTGAGGCAGTAAGCCAGCCATTTCATCTCAATCTGAAAGGCGTAGCCCACGAAGTGAATCTTGCTCAGGTCGATAGCGCGTAGCACGCGGGCCGCGTAGCACTTAAAGCCCGCCGTGGCATCGTGGATGGGCATGCCCGTGATGGCGCGCACATACTTGGAGGCGAAGTACGACATCAGCACCCGGCTCATGGGCCAGTTCACCACGTTTACGCCGTCGCTGTAGCGCGAGCCGATGGCCAAGTCATAGCCCTGCACGGCGCAGGCTTCGTGTAGGCGCAGTAGGTCTTGGGGGTTGTGCGAGAAGTCGGCATCCATCTCAAACACAAACTGATACTCTCGCGCCAGCGCCCAGCGAAACCCGAAGATATAGGCCGTGCCCAAGCCTTGCTTGCCGGCTCGCTCTTCTAAAAACAGGCGGCCCGCAAACTCACCTAGGAGCCCGCGCACGATGTTGCCGGTGCCGTCGGGCGAGCTATCGTCGATAATCAAGACGTGAAAATCCTTGGGCAGGCCTAGCACCGCCCGGATAATCAGCTCAACATTTTCCCGCTCGTTGTACGTCGGAATCAGGACCAGTCCGGCGGCCATTGTACTCATTGCGGGCAAAGATAAGGCGGGTAGGTAGGTGGTAGGTGAAGCGATGAACAGCAAAGCGCGCCGACTCTCACGAGTAGGCACTAGCCATATAAGCTTCCTTCTGATAGTAAAAGGATGCTAAAACAACCCGGAAAATTGCATAGTTACGCCTAGGTGAGGCGAAAAAACCGTGTTAAGCCTTGCCGTCGGCCAGTTCGCGGCTCACGTTGCGAGCGTGTTTCACACAGTCGGGTACACTCACGCCGGCCTGCCAGTTGGCTACAGCTACGATGCCCGCCGCTACGAGCGGCGCAAAAGCCGCCCGTGCCGCGGCCAAGTGCTGGTCGAACTGCGGAATGCTGCGCGGCCAGTAGTAGCGCCCCTGCCAGCGTGGCGCACCCTCGATGCCGTAGAGCCGGCTCAGCTCTTGGTGCACCGCGGCCAGCTGCGCGGCCTCGGGTTCCTGCGCCTGCCGGGCAAACTGCGCCCCACCCACAAAACTGGTAAACAGCACCTGCCCGGCCGGCACCCGGTCAGGAAAGAGCGAACTGGTCCAGATAGAGCCGGCCGAGTAGGTGCCCTCCACCCGCGGGTTGAGCGCCCCGAAGCCCGCCAGCGGGTGCGTCACGGCGGCCCGGTCGTAGGCCGAGTACACTAGCGTCATGGGCGGGTAGTGCACGGCACCTAGCGCCGAGGCCGCCGCTGGGTACAACGGGCGCAGCAACTCGGCGGCGGCGTAGGTTGGCACGGCCAGCGCTATGTGCGAGTAGGAGTGTGAAGGTTGTTTGTTGATTGTCAATCGATACTGAGGGGCGCTAGGGTGCTCACTACTCAGTGCTAATTGCTCATTACCAATTGCCGTAACGGCCTGCCCTAGGTGGTAATGAGTAAGGCGAGCAGCCAACGCATCGGTGAGCGTTTGCACGCCACCGCGCAGCGTAATGGTTCGACGACGGCCTCCGGGCTTGCCTTTTTGCGAAGCCGCAAAGCCGCGTAGCACCGAGCCGTACTGCTTTTCTAGAGCGGCCAGTTGCGGAAAGGTGAGCGACAACAGCAGCTCGCGAGGGTCACCGGCGTAGATGCCCGCCACAAACGGGTTGACGGCATAATCGACTACCTCAGGCCCAAAATGACGCTCAAAAAACGCCGCGATAGTTTCGCCGGGCACGGGTGGCGCGGGGCGGCGCAACAGCTCACCTAGGAGCCGCAGCTTTGTTTTGAAACTGAAAAAAGAACTGGTTAGTAACTTGGGTGGCGAGGCGGGCAGGGCTTGGTAGGCGCCGTGCCGCAGCACGTAGCGGTGCTGGCTCACGGGTGCGGCTTCCTGAATGGCGTCTTGCAGGCCTAGCTCGGTCAGTAATTCCTCTAGCTCAGAGCTGAGTAGTAATGAATTGGGGCCGGCTTCGAGCTGGTAGCCGGCTAGGTCCTGGGGCGAGTGCAGGTTGCCGCCCGGCCGCTCGCTAGCCTCAAATAGGTCGTAGGCTACGCCCGCTTGCTGCAAGAAATAAGCTAGCGTGAGCCCCGTGAGCCCGCCGCCGATAATGGCAATGCGCATGCCGCAAAGGTACCTTCGCCCCATGAACCGAGCTATATTTCTAGACCGCGACGGGGTTCTCAACGAAGAGATGGGTGATTATGTCTGGACGCCCGAGCGCTTTCGCATCGTGCCCGGCGTGCCCGAGAGCCTACGCCGACTCAAGGCTGCGGGCTACCATCTCATCGTGGTTACCAACCAGGCGGGCATCGCCAAAGGCCTCTACACCCGCGCCGATGTGCAAGAGTGCCACAGTATCTTACAACAGTCTTGCGGGCATATCATCGACGCACTGTACTTCGCTGAGAATCATCCATCGGTGAGCGAGTCCATTCTCCGTAAGCCCGATTCGGGAATGCTCGAAAAGGCCATTGCCCGCTTCGCCATCGACCCCGCCGCCAGCTGGATAGTCGGCGACCGCGCCCGCGACCTCGAAGCCGGCGCTAGGGTAGGGGTGCGTGGCATCTTGGTGGGCCACAGCGAGGCGCTCGCATATTCGCCCCGCGTAGCCGACTTAGCAGCCGCTACCGAGTTGATTTTGAATTGATGCGCAACATGCTCGCAATGACAATCGCTGGGTGTTATACCACTATTCATAAAACGACTCGAGCGCCGCTTTCAAATGCGTGTATTCAAACTGAAAGCCCTGGCTCAGCACCTTGTCAGCGCTCACGCGTTGCGAGCCCAGCACTATCTCGCTCATCTCACCCATGGCTAGCTTGAGGCCAAAGGCGGGCACCTTGGGCAACACCAGCGGGCGGTGCATCACTTGGGCTAGTGTTTCGGTAAATTCCTGGTTCGTGACGGGGTTAGGCGCCACGGCGTTGTACTCGCCTTGCCACAACTCGTCGTGCATCATTTGGGCCAGTAGGCGGCACATATCGTCGAGGTGAATCCAGCTCATGTACTGCCGGCCCGAGCCCAGCGGAGCGCCGGCCCCAAAGCGCACTGTTTTGGCAATAGGCGCCAGCGCGCCGCCCTCCGGGCTGAGCACGATGCCAATGCGCGGCAGCACCACCCGCGGCCCTAGGGCCCCGATGGCGCAGGCCGCGGCCTCCCATTGCAGCACCACGTCGGCCAGGAAGTCGTCGGCGGGCGCAGCGGTAGGCGAGTTTTCGTAGAGCAGCTCATCGCCGCGGTCGCCATAAATGCCAATGGCCGAGGCCGATAATAGCGTGCGCACGTGGTGGCCGGGCTTGGCCAGCTCGCGGTGCAGCAGCTCTAACCCATCGAGGCGGCTGCGCAGTATCTCCTGTTTGCGGCTGGCCGTCCATTTGCCCTCGGCCACGTTGCTGCCCGCCAAGTTCACCACGCAGTCGGCAAAGGGAAGCGCGGCGGGGTCGATGGTGCCGGCGGCGGGGTCCCAGCCAAAGAGGCGATAGTGGCTGCTTTTGCCGGGCTCACGGGTTAGCAAAGCCACGTCGTTGCCCGCGTCAATCAAGAGCTCGGCCAGGCGCTGGCCTATCATGCCCGTGCCGCCGGTGATGAGAATTTTCATGGTCTAAGAAGGTGTCAGCTTAGGGCCAGTGGCGGCTAGCTTTTGGTAGGGTGAGGTAAGTAAACACCAGCAATACGTAAGCTACCGGCTAGCAGACACTAGCTAGCCGCCACAGACCCTACTTCCCAATCTGCCGCAGAAACTCGGCTCTGAGCTGGGCATCTTCTTGAAAGCGGCCGCCATACTCGCTGGTAAGCGTCGAGCTGCTCGTGTCGTTTACGCCCCGGCTCATTACGCAGAGGTGGTCGGCTTCGATGAGCACGGCCACGTCGGGGGTACCTAGGCTGTGGCGTAGGTGCTCGGCTACCTGGCGTGTGAGGCGCTCTTGCACCTGCGGGCGGCGGGCGTAGTACTGCACCACGCGGTTGAGCTTGCTGAGGCCCACTACGTGCTTGCCGGGCAGGTAGGCCACATGCGCCTTGCCGATGATGGGCACAAAGTGGTGCTCGCAGCACGAAAACACCGTGATGTCGCGCTCTACCAGCAACTGCTGGTACTCGTAGCGGTTCTCAAACAGGCGCACCTCGGGCCGGTGCTCGGGGTTGAGGCCCTTAAACCACTCTTGCACAAACATCTTGGCTACCCGGCGCGGGGTGCCAGCCAGGCTGTCGTCGGTAAGGTCGAGCCCGAGCTCGTCCATAATAGCCCGAAAGTGGCCGGTAATGGCTTCTATTTTCTCCTCATCGGGCTTTGCAAAAGCATCGGCGCGCAGGGGCGTGCGCAAGCCGGGCGGCAGGTGGTCGTCGGGGCCAAGCCCGGTGGGGTGGTCGGTGTGGGCCGGCGAGTTAGGCTCCTTCTCCATCATATTCTACAAAATTACGGTCCGTCTCGTAGAGCGTGACCGCGAGCTTCAGGGTGGCCGGCAGCGCGGGGCGCAGCCGGCGCCAAATAACGAGCGCGATGTTTTCGGCCGTCGGGTTCAGGGTTGCAAAATCGGTCACGTCTAGGTTCAGATTGCGGTGGTCGAAGCGGTCGAGCACCTCGCGCTTCACCACCGTGCTCAGCGCCTTCAAGTCGAAAACGTAGCCCGTTTCGGGGTCGGTGGGCCCAGTGAGGCGCACTATCAAGTCGTAGTTGTGGCCGTGGTAGTTAGGGTTGTTGCACTTGCCAAACACCCGCTGGTTGCGGGCCTCATCCCAGGCCGGGTTGTGCAGGCGGTGGGCCGCATTGAAATGCTCGGTGCGGCAAATGGTGAGTTCAGGCATAGATGGCTTAAACTAGGGTAGAGGACTTTTGTTCGGCAGGCTAAGCAGCAATGTGTCACGCTCCCGATTGTATTTAAATAATAAAAAATCGGACTAAGAAAAAAAATTATAGGATTCTTGGTTTTGCACAGAATAAAGCACTTAAATTTGACCACTCGAAAGCATTAGCGGGTGATGTGACTTAGTATTATCTAATTTTCTACTTTAATTTTTTAAATCGTTATGAACCGAAAAATACTGTTGGTGCTGTTGCTGGTACTGGCCGGCCTGCGCGTATCGGCCCAGCGTTCGCCCGTCGATGAAGCCGACATGTCGATAAATAATATTCCGCGCAAAGGTCAGCGCGTGAGCCTGCAGCTCGACAACAAGCGCGTGGAGACGTCGTGGATAAAGCAGCTCACCGAGCAGTTTCCGGGCAAGGTAAAGAACAATAAAGGGGTAGTAACGATGGACGGCGTAGTTATCCCCGAGGTTTCGGCCACGCCCGTGCGGGTTATCAGCCGCGTCGACGCGCTGCCCACCGGCACCGGCGTGTGGTGGAGCATCGACCTCGGCAACGCCTACCTAGGTCGCGAGTCGACCCCGAGCCAGTGGAAAGCCGCCGAGAAATACCTCAAAGACTTTGCCCGCTCGATGTATCGCGAAGACCTGATGGCCCAGATTGCGGATGCCGAGAAGGCGCTCGTCAACTCGCAAAACAATAACATGGCCGTTATCGAGAAGTCGAACACCATCAAAAAAGACATCGAGAAAAACAAGGCCCGCAAAGTGGAGATTCAGCAAATGCTGGCCGCCAACGCCGCCGAGTTGCAGCAGTACAATAACATGATTGACACCAACTTGAAGGAGCAGGAAGCCGCCCGCGCCGACATTGTGAACATGCGCGTGGCCCTGGAGGCCGTGAAAGAGCGCATGACTAAGATTGAATAATTGAATAAAGTTACCTTCTGCTCTGCTACCAATTATTAGTTTTATTTTAAGGTTGATTATCAAGAAGCTGCCGCCCTGCATCAGGGCGGCAGTTTTTAGTTTAGGGGGTAGCAGCAGCCAACCTCAAGGCGCCGCTTTCCGTTTGGGCAAGGCAGTAACCTCCCTTCCCAATTCTCCCGACCCCATGGAAAAGACACCCGTGCAGCACCAGGTACACCTGGAAGGCGCTATCAAAATACTAACCGGCGACCTGCAAGACGAAGCCAGCAAATCTGGCATCGACAACCAGCTACAGCGCTGGATAGAAGACCTCAAAGCTGCTCACAACCCCGAGTTTCATAACCTAGTAACCGACCTGCAAGCACTGAAAGCCCTACTGCACGGCGGCACTTACAACGGCAGCCAAGTAGGACATCTACTGCACCACCTAGGTACCGAAACTGCTCGCGTGGCTTCGTTTGCCGAAGGCAACACCCGCCCGCACGTAGAGAAGCTGAGCGCTGCCCTAGTGGCCGCAGCCGGCCAGCTGCAAGGCAACGACACCACGCCCGAGGAAGACCTTAAAAACGACAGCCACGGCATCGACCGCCAAGCGTAGGCTAACTCGCAACACTAGAAAGCAGGCATCTATGAGTGATTCATGGGTGCCTGCTTTTGGTTTAAATACATCTTGAGCAAGTACACCGCTCTGCTCAATTCTAGCTATGAAAATTTTTGTGCTCACCGCCCTCGACGAAGCGGCGCGTGCCTCCTTGCGGCAGCAGCTGCCAGCCGAGGCCGAAGTAATTTTTAGGGAAGAGCCAGCTGCCGAACAGCCGCCCGCAGACTTTCTGGCGGCCGAGGTGCTCTTGGGCAACCCGCCGCCGGCGTGGCTCACGGCTGGCCCCTTGCCTAAGCTGCGCTTTTGGCAAATAGACTCGGCGGGCTTCGACCGCTACAAGGGCGTGCGGCTAAGCGTGCCAGTGGCAAACATGGGCGATTTTTTTGCCTGGGCCTGCGCCGAAACGATGGTGGCCGGCTTACTGGCGCTCTACCGCCGCTTGCCTGAGCTAGTGCTGCTGCAAGAAAAACAGCAGTGGGTGGGAGCAGAAGTGCGCGGCCGCCAGGGCCTGCTGCGCGGCAAGCGCGTGGCAATACTGGGCGCGGGCACCATTGGACAGGCCGTGCGCGAGCAGCTCAGCGGCTTTGGCTGCGCGGTGCAGCTGCTGGCCCGCACCGACCCGCAGGCGCAGTTGCACTCAAAAGAGGAACTGGCCGCCGCCCTGCCCGAAACCGATGTCGTAGTAAACTGCCTGCCTGGCAGCGCCGATAATTTTTTCTCGGCTGAGCTGATAGCGGCTATGCGCCCCGGCAGCATCTACGCCAGTGTGGGCCGCGGCAACACCACCGACGAGCCGGCGCTCATAGAGGCGTTGCGGGCCGGCCGCCTAGGTGGGGCCGTGCTCGACGTGACGGCCACTGAGCCCATTCCGCCCGGCCACCCGCTCTGGACCCTGCCCAATGTGCTACTAACCCAGCACACCGGCGGCGGCCAGCCCCGCGAAGCGGAAGGCAAAATCGACCAGCTCGTGCGCAACTTAGGGCACCTGCGCGCCGGCCAGCCGCTAGAGAACCTCGTAGACCTAGGAGCTGGCTACTAAGCTTGCTCGGGAGCGGTGGGCTTGGCGAGCAACTCCTGCGCTTCCTCTTCGGTGAGCACCACGGCGCCCGTGTCGCCATCGGGGAAGATGAGGCGGGCCGCGGCGTGGCGCAGCTCATCTACCCACGCTAGGGTGTTGGCCACGGTGGGGTTGGCCTCGAGCTTGGCAAGTAAGCCACTGCTGCGAGCCACCTGAAACATTTTTTCGAGCACAAAGGGCAGCACCCAGCCCGCCACATTGGTGAGAAAGGCCCCGCGCAAACCCAGGCGCAGCAACAGCCGGGCCGTCATGCGCTCGAGCAGCAGCGCGCGGGCGGCGGGCAGCGCCTTATCGGCCAGAAAGTCGATAACCAGCCGGGCGTGACCGTTTTGCACCTCGGCGTGCAATACTTCCTGCACGGCATCGAGGGCGCGCTGCACCAGTTGGCGAAACAGCCGACCGGTTTGGCTGGCGTGGCGGCCCGCCTGGCGGGCGGCGCCGGCTACCTGGCCTGGCAGCTTGGCCGGAAAAGAAAATCGTTTCATACTAGAAAGCTAAACAGCCGCGCCCGGCACCTAGGTGCCGGGCACAGGCAGCCGCGTATACGGCGGGCAGCCACTGTGCGGTGCCCCCGTTGCCCTGGCTACCTAGGTGCAAGCTAGCGCTCGGCCGCTTGCAAAACCTTCACCAGCCGAAGATTGTCTGCTAAGGCCAGGGGGCACATTGTGAAAGCCGAACTATACCACTACGCTTGGGGTTAAGAAAGTTGCTGCCGGCAGACCCTAGGTCAACCTGTTCAGCTTAATTTTCGTTACGACCTTTATACTGCCGGTGGTGAGTACCGGCCCGATGCTTATGTCTGATTTGCTACTCGACGTCAATCTACAGCAGGTGCCCGACGACTACCTCGCCGGGGCGTGGCGGGTGGCCCACCGTGTGCTCAATCGGGCCGACCCAGCGAGCGCGCTGGCTCAAGCTACCAATTTGGTGCTGGGCGGCCAGCTGCTTGAGCTTCAGGCTCCTGATCAAAACAAAACTGGCAGCTGGGCCGTGCAGCGCGATGAGTTGCTCAATCGCCCTTACCTGCGCATGAACCTGCCCACCGAGGAGTTGCGCGCCCTGGTTACGCGCCTGCGCCGCACCACCGATGGCGCCCGTGCGCAGCTAAACCTGTACTTTAGCTCGGGGCTGGAAATGCAACTCGACCGTCCGTAATCTATTTTAAGTAAGAAAGTCTTCCGTTTTTGCCGTGTCTACCCTGCCAACTTCGATAGAAAGCGAGTTCCAATTTTTGGCTGATTTTATTCCGCAGTTGGTGTGGATAACCGACCCCACGGGGAACCACGTTTACTTCAATCAGCGCTGGACAGACTACACGGGCTACACGCTGGCCGACAGCGTGGGCCCCGACATGTGGAACAATCTGCTGCACCCCGACGACCGCGCCCGCGCCCGCAAGGTATGGGGCCACTCGCTGGCTACCGGCGATACGTACGAGATTGAGTATCGTTTTAAGTCAAACGAAGGCGGCTACCGCTGGTTTCTGGGCCAAGCCCTGCCGCGGCGCAACGAAGCTGGGGCCATCGTGACGTGGTTTGGTACCTGCACCGATATCCACGACCAAAAGCTGGCCGCCGAAGCCTTGGCCGAGCGCGAGTCGGAGTTTACGACCCTGGCCGACAACGTGGCGCAGCTGTCGTGGATGGCGCGGCCCGATGGCCACATCTATTGGTACAACAAGCGCTGGTATGACTACACCGGCACCGACCTGGCCGCAATGGAAGGCTGGGGCTGGGAAAAGGTGCACCATCCCAGCTTTGCTAAGTCGGTGGTGGAGTTTGTGAGCCAGGCCTGGCCCAAGGGCGAGCCTTGGGAGCTGACGTTTCCGCTACGCGGCCAGGATGGCGAGCACCGCTGGTTTTTGACCCGCGCCGTGCCCATTCGCGATGAGCAGGGCAACACCGTGCGCTGGCTGGGCACCAACACCGACGTGACCGAGATGCGCCACTTGCAAGAGCAGCTGCAAAACTCCTACGCCGACCTAGAAGCCAAAGTGACGTTCCGCAACCTGGAGCTGGAGCACGAAGTGCAAAACCTTCGCAAGCAGCTGGAAGCCTCCGCGGCTTAAGTCTGCCCCTAGGTATAAATAGACGGCGGCTGGCTGCGTAAGCGGCCAGCCGCCGTCTTTTAGCGTTTAAGCCCCCATGAACGCTATTATCATCCAAGCGCCCGGTGGCCCCGAGGTGCTGCATTTGCAAGAACTTCCGCGCCCCGCCCCCGCCGCCGGCCAGGTACTGGTGCGCGTGCACGCTGCCGGTGTCAACCGCCCCGATGTGCTGCTGCGCCAGGGCAAATACGCCGGCAGCGGCGATGTAACCGGCTCGGTACCGGGCCTCGAAATAGCTGGCATCATTGAGAAATGCGGCCCCGATGCGCCGCGCTGGCAACCCGGCGACGCCGTGTGCGCCCTGCTGGCAGCCGGCGGCTACGCCGACTATGCCGTGGTAGATGCCCGCCACTGCCTACCCGTGCCAACTGGCCTAGGTATGGTGGAAGCCGCCGCGCTGCCCGAAACCATATTCACAGTGTGGCACAATGTGTTTCAGCGCGGCCAGCTGCAGCCCGGCGAAACGCTGCTGGTGCACGGCGGCAGCAGCGGCATCGGCACCACGGCCATTCAGTTGGCGCGGGCCCTAGGTAGCCGCGTGGCCATTACGGCCGGCGACGACGCTAAGTGCCAGGCCTGCCGCGACCTAGGCGCTGAATGGGCCATCAACTATAAGACCGATGATTTTGAGCAAGTGCTCAAAGAAGTGGGCGTTGACGTTATTTTAGATATGATAGGCGGCGACTACACGCCTAAAAACCTGCGCCTGCTGCACGACGACGGCCGCCTGGTTTTCATCAATGCCATGCAAGGCGCAAAAGCCGAATTCAACGCTTTGGAGGTGATGAGCCGCCGCCTCACTATTACGGGCAGCACCTTGCGCCCCCGCTCAGCCGACTTTAAGGCTGCTCTGGCCGCCGAAGTTGAAAAGCACGTGTGGCCGCTCATTGCCGCCGGAAAATTTCGCCCCATCATCGACCGCACCTTCCCGCTGGCTGAGGCGGCCGCCGCGCACCAGCGCATGGAAAGCAGCGCCCACATCGGCAAGATTGTGTTAGAGGTGACTCGTTAGTAAATTATTAGCCCCCATGTTGTCATGCTCAGCTTGCCGAAGCGATAGAGATGCTTTGGCAAGCTCAGCATGACCAACACTAGAATTTACAGAAACTTACGCAGCTCTGCCGTTAACTCGGCGGCCGTGAGGGGGTGCTCAAACGTAGCGCGTTTTTTAGTGTGGTTATTATAAATCAAAGTAAACGGGATGGAGCCCGACCACTGCCTGTCTACTTTTTGCAGCCAGGTATTAGGGTCGGTTTCATCGAGTAGCAGCACTTCTGATTTCAGGCTGTGCTTCTGCACAAAAGGCTTTACTTTTTTGTCGAGCTGCGCCACGTAATCGAGGCTTACGAGCACAAACTTCACTTTTTTGCCTACTTGAGCGGCGCGTACTTTTTCGAAGCCGGCCATCTCTTGCACACACGGGCCGCACCAGGTAGCCCAAAAATTAACGATATAGGTCGTGTCGCTGGGGCGGGTCAACCGCTGCTGCAAAGCCGGAAACTTGAGCACGGCTACGCGTTGCGCATAGCTGGGGGCCGCCAGTAGCATTCCAGTGCTCAGCAGTAAAAAGAAGAACCTAGGCATGAAGAACCAACGAAATAATAACCTAGCCAGACAGACAACCTAGCCCGCCCGTAAGTTGCGCCCACGAGCCCGGCCGTACCTTTGTGGCCAGTCGCAACTTTCGCCTTTTGGACGCAGTTTTTAGGTTATGAATAAGCAGTATTGCCCCAGCCTTACCGAGTACAAACGCCGTGTGGCGCGGGTAGTTAACATTGGCGGGGTGCCGCTGGGCGGCGACTATCCCATTCGGGTGCAGAGCATGACCACCGTAGACACGATGGACACCCTAAGTTCGGTCGAGCAGACCCTGCGCATGGTAGAGGCGGGCTGCGAGCTGGTGCGCATCACCGCGCCCAGCGTTAAAGAAGCTCAGAACCTGTTGGAAATCAAGAAGCAGCTGCGGGCGCGCGGCTGCAACGTGCCGCTCATTGCCGACATCCACTTCACGCCCAACGCCGCCGAGCTGGCTGCCCGCATCGTGGAGAAAGTGCGCGTGAATCCCGGCAACTACGCCGATAAAAAGAAATTCGAAGAAATCAACTACACCGACGCCAGCTACGCGGCCGAGGTTGAGCGCATCCGCGAGCGGTTCCGGCCGCTGGTGAAAATCTGCAAGCAGTATGGCACCGCCATGCGCATTGGCACCAACCACGGCTCGCTGAGTGACCGCATTCTGAGCCGCTACGGCGATACGCCGCTCGGCATGGTCGAGTCGGCGCTGGAGTTTCTGCGCCTCTGCGAAGAAGAAAACTACTACGACGTGGTGCTGAGTATGAAAGCCAGCAACACCCAGGTGATGGTGCAGGCCTACCGCCTGCTAGTGCAAAAGCTCGACGAAGAAGGCCTACAGCCCTACCCGCTGCACCTAGGTGTGACCGAGGCCGGCGAAGCCGAAGACGGCCGCATCAAGAGTGCCGTAGGCATCGGCACGCTGCTTGAAGACGGCCTAGGTGACACCGTGCGCGTGAGCCTCACCGAAGCGCCCGAGCACGAGGCCCCGGTGGCCCGCATGCTCATCAACCGCTACACCAGCCGCGCCGCGTTGGCCCAGCCCATCAAGCCGCTAGTGGGGGAGGAGCCCATCAACCCGTTCCAGTACTACCGCCGCCACACCCACGAAGTAGCCAATTTTGGCGGCCTGAACGTGCCGCGCGTGGTGGCCGATTTGTCGCGCCTGCCGCAGCTCGAATACGCCGACCTACGTGCCGCCGGGCACCTGTACTCGCCTTTCCTCGACAAGTTTCAGATGTCGGACCTAGGGGCCGATTACATCTACACCGGCGAGCGACCAGTGCCCTTCATGCTGCCCAACGGCCTGCGTGAAATCGTGAACTACCCCGCCTGGGTCGATGGCGGCCGCCGCCTGGAGCAGTACCCGCTCATGACGGCCGACCGGTACATGACCGACCAGCACCCCAACACATCGCTGGTCAACCACCCGCAGCTCAACTTCTTGCTGCTTACCCTCGACGCACTCGACGCCCCGCTGCTTGAGCGCCTACGCCAAGACCCCACCGTGGTGCTGGTGCTGCACAGCCTCAACGCGCACGCTATGCCCGAGATGCGCCGGGCCTTCTTTGAGCTTATCAACCACGGCATCACCTGCCCGGTGCTGCTCGACCACGACTACCCCGCCCAAGCCGCCGAGCAAACCCAACTCGACGCCGCCACCGACCTAGGGGGCCTGCTCATCGACGGCCTCGGCGATGGCATCGTGCTGGGCACCAGTCGCCTGCCTTCCGACTATACCCAGGCGCAGTGGCTCGATGTGATTGACGGCCTCAACCAATTGAGTTTTGGCATCTTGCAGGCCGCCCGCACTCGCATGAGCAAGACCGAGTACATCAGCTGCCCCAGCTGTGGCCGCACGCTCTTCGACTTGCAGGAAACCACCGCCATGATTCGCAAGCGCACCGACCACCTCAAGGGTATTAAAATCGGCATCATGGGCTGCATCGTGAATGGCCCCGGCGAAATGGCTGACGCCGACTACGGCTACGTGGGCGTGGGCAAAGGCAAAATCGCCCTCTACCGCGGCCAGGATGTCATCAAGAAAGCCGTGCCCGAAGAACGCGCCGTAGACGAACTAATTGAGCTCATGCGCGAGGACGGAAAGTGGATTGAGAAGGAGGTAGTCGGCGAGCCGGTGGGGGTATAGTTTATGGTTCTTCGCCAAATGATAAGATTTATATTATCCGGCTTTCAGGTATTTAACAAAGTTGTATTATCCATAGCAGTTGCTGTCTTATTTGGGGGTATGTTATGGCTAACTAAGAAATTTATCGAAATACCTGATGTATTAATCTCTATAAAAGAGCAGATGATTCAAAACCCTGCTTTTATCTCTAAAATCGGAGAGTATAATGGGTTTGCAATATGGTATGATGAAGAATTAGCAGCGAAGAAATCTTCGGTTCCTTTTTCTGTTTCTATAAAAGGTAAAGGTGATGCCGCATATGTGAAAATAGTTGGTTACTATACTATCAAGCGTGATGGCGGAGTTGACTGCGTCAAAACTGACACTTTATATTCAAGACAGGAAAAATAAAGTCTTCTTCTCAGCTGTAGCACGAGTTACATTGCGATAGACTCATACTGTACTACTTACACTTCTCCTTGCGGCGCGTATCGATGATATGCGCAATTTTCCAGCCCTCGGCTAGCTTCACCAGCTGAAAGGAGTCGTAGCCGCAGTGGCTGAATTTGCTACCTAGGTAAAACTCATACGGCGCCCACACGCTGGCTAGGTTGGCATCGAGGAGCACGCGATCGAATTGCACGCGCTCGTCCCACACCTCGGGATGGGGCGTGCCCACGGCTTTCAAGAAGCCACTGATGCTTTCCGTCTCTAGGGTAGGGGGCTGGCCGGGCTTGCCGCCCAGGCCGTGAAAAACCGCGCCCGGCGCCAGCGTGCGGCGCACTAGCGTGCTATCACCCCGGCGCATGCCGTCAAAGAACGAGAGAACAGCTTGCTTCACAGCCTCGGTTTCGGAGGTGGCTTTTTGAGCGAAGGCCGGGCTGGCGCTGGCGGCTAGCGTGAGTAGAAGGAGTATCGTGCGGTAAGGCATGAGCTGAAAAGACAAAAAAGGACGACCTAGGAGCCGCAAATTGCGCCCGAAAGCTGACTAAGTAACGGGCGTAGCTTTGCCACCCATGACAACTGCACCCGCTACCTCCGCGCTGGCGAGCCAGCTGGCTACCACTGGCCACGCCACCGTACCCCAGCTCTGCACCGCCGCCGAAGTAGCGGCCCTGCTGCACTGTATCGAAGCGGCGCCCGCCGCCAGCCCCAATTTTCGGCGCAGCCAAGACTTATTTGCCATTCGCAACTTGCTGGGCGAAATACCTGCGTTGTGGCCGTCGCTTGATACGCCCGCCCTGCGCAGCCTCCTAGATGAGCTTTTCCCGGAAGGCTGCCACCTTACCAAGGCTATTTATTTCGACAAGCCCGCTGGCTCCAACTGGCTGGTGGCTTGGCACCAGGACCTGATGATAAACGTAGACCGCCGCGCCGATGGCCTGCCTGGTTTCGGGCCCTGGACGGCCAAAGCCGGCTGGGTAGCTGTGCAGCCGCCCGTGGCCGTGCTCGAAAACACCGTTACCATTCGTCTGCACCTCGACGACTGCGATGCTACCAACGGCGCGCTCAAAGTAGTGCCCGGCTCGCACCTAGGCGGCGTGGTTCCGGCCGAAACCATTGCCGCGCACACGGCCATGGCTACCGTGTGCGCCGTGCCCGCCGGTGGGGCCATGCTCATGAAGCCGCTGCTGCTGCACGCTTCCAACCGCAGCACTGGCACCCAGCCGCGCCGGGTGGTGCATCTGGAGTTTTCGGTGGCCGAGTTGCCCGAAGCACTGGTTTGGCGTGAGCGGCGCGAATTATAGCTTAAACTTTGAGAGTCCGAGCTACAGCTGAATATTCAGGTTTTAGTGCAATCATTCTGCCGCCCTAGGTGTTAATTTGTCGGCACTAGCCTATATCTATATGAACGGTAAAAACCTTTTCGACTTCGGCCCTGCCTTCGGTTATTTCTTCCGCAAGAATGACCCAAACCGCAAGACCAATTTCAACCTGCGTACCATGCACTTCATCAATAAGCTGAGCATGGCGATGTTTTTGGTGGGCCTGGGCGTGCTGCTCTACCGCTGGTTTATCCGCTAAGCCCGGCCGCGCATGAACATTGAGGAGTATCGCGATTTTTGTTTGAGTTTGCCGGGCGCCACTGAGGAGCTTCCCTTTGGCCCCGACACACTCGCGTTTAAAGTAGGCGGCAAAATATTTGCCCTTACCAGCTTGCAAACTTTCGCGAGCATCAACCTAAAGTGTGACCCTGAGCTGGCCGTGGAGCTGCGCGAGCGCCATGACTACGTGCTGCCGGGCTTTCACCAGAATAAAAAGCATTGGAACACGGTAGTCATCGGCACCGGGGCCACCGTGGCCCAGCTGCGTCAGTGGATTACGCACTCGTATCAGCTCGTGGCGGCCTCGCTGCCCAAGGCCGTGCGTGCCGAGCTGGCTGAGGCTAGCAAGGAGTTATAGCCTCTTAGGGTTGGCACCGGCGGCTACTTGAAAAGTGCTGTCAGTAGCAGGCGCTAGCTAGGTAAAAGTTGGGGTCATGAGGGCACCCATTTGACCCCTAAAAAGACAGCCAGCTATGAATAGATTGGACTGCTTGGCACGAGGGTGCTACTTATTAAGAAGAAGAGGCTATTCCGGGTGTTGGGATAGCCTTTTTTATGCGCTGGTACGGCCGACGATAGTAGTATTTAGGGCTTCGTTGATACTATTTTTTATTCATAAAATGCAGTAAATCACTCACAAAGCTTCTGGTGCCGTTGAGAGAGTAAAAGAACTGATTGGCCGTTTTAGGCGGAAGCTGGCTAAGGGGCTAGGGTAGTTTTGAAGTGTTAAAACTTTCCGCTCTGTTATCTAATGCAACCTACTTTTCGCCTCTTTCTGCAGTGGTTTCTTCTTCTCTTATTACCGGCCGCCAGCCCGGTACTAGCCCAAAATTTAGCGGTTGGCAAAGCCGCCCTGGCTTCGTCGGCGGTACAAGCGGCGAGCCGGGCATTTGATGGGGATATGAGCACGCGCTGGGAAAGCGCTTCCAGCGACGCGCAATATCTCATTGTTGACCTAGGCTCGGTACAGTCTATTGACCGCATCCGGCTGTCGTGGGAAACCGCTTTTGGCAAAAACTTCACCCTAGATATTTCCACCGTCACCGCCGCTCCTACCGATGCCAACTGGACCAACGTGGTCAACGGCACCTGGACGACGGCCGTGACGACTGTCAACAATACCTCGACTACCAACGACTACCCCAACCTGGGTAAAACCGGCCGCTACGTGCGTATGAACGGTACAGTTCGCGCTACGGGCTACGGCTACTCATTGTATGAGTTTGCGATATATCCATACGACCCTAATCCTAACTTAGCGGCGGGCAAAACGCCGACCACTTCGGCGAACCCGAAACAGGCAGCAGCCAATGCATTTGATGGCAACGGCAAAACCCGCTGGGAAAGTGATTATACCGACCAGCAGTACATCACGGTAGACCTAGGCTCGGTGCAACAGATTGACCGCATTCGCCTGACGTGGGAGTCGGCCCTAGGTAAGGATTTTACGCTGGATGTGTCGGACGATGGCACGACCTGGACGACGGCCGTGACTGTCACCGGCAACACGTCGACCTCCAACGAATATGCCAACCTAGGTAAAACCGGTCGCTACGTACGTATGAATGGTATTGCCCGCGGCACAGTATATGGCTACTCGCTGTATGAGTTTGAGGTATTTGCTGCCTCCAACAATGCCTCCAATATCGCCAATGCTAAGTCGGCCGTGGCCTCGACTACGCAGGGCACGCTGAATGCAAACTATGCCATCGACAACGACCGGCTGACGCGCTGGGCCAGCACGGCTGGCCGCGATGATGCCTCCATCTACATCGACCTGCTTGGCAATGCTACTATCTCGCGGGTATACTTGGTATGGGAAAAGGCTTACGGTGGAGATTTTACCATCGAAGTTTCGGACGATACCAAAACCTGGACCACCGTGGCCACGACCGTTGGCAACTCCTTTCACTTCAACGAGTACCGGTTTGAGACGCCCGTTACTGGCCGCTACGTACGCATGAACGGTACCAAGCGCGGTACCACCATTGCGGATAATGGCTACTCGCTCTACGAGTTTCAGGTGAATGGCACCATTCAGCCGTTGCCCGTTACGCTCGTCAGCTTTAGTGCCGCGCCGCAGGGCACGGCCGTAGCGCTGAGCTGGGCCACTGCTTCTGAGCAGCACAATGCTGGCTTCGAAGTGCAGCGCTCGGCCGATGGCGTGGCCTTCGCCCCGCTGACTACGGTAGCGGGCATGGGCACCACCCAGGCCGCCCACACCTACCGCTACCTCGATGCCGCGCCGCTGCCCACCACGGGCTACTACCGCCTCAAGCAGCTCGACACCGACGGCACGTTTGCCTACAGCCCCGTGGTAGCCGTGCAGCCCGCCGCCAGCGCCGCCGCACTCAGCATCTACCCCAATCCCACCGCCGACCGCACTACCGTAACCTGGGAAGCCCCCCTCACGAGCGCCGGCCGCTGGTACCTCACCAACAGTACTGGCCAAGTGGTGCACACTGAGCTGCTAACCAGTGAGATGGCTGCCGCCCTTACGCTCGACCTGCAACCCTATCCAGTAGGTAGCTATATCCTAACGGTGGAGAGCGCTGGCAAAGTGCTGCGCCGTGCCCGCGTGCAGAAAAGCTATTAAGCGGTATAAATGAATAGTCGGCCCACCTAGGGCCCCGGTTGCGCCCGCAACTGGGGCCCTAGGTGGGCCGAGTGCTAGGTGGTAAGGGATAAGAGCCGTTGGCGCGAATACTTCGCAAACATGAGGCGGGCGCCCGCGTTACACTAGCTCCTTCTTTCTTCGCCATGCCGCATCCGCCCAAAGACCTGCTCGCCAGCAAAGCCCCCCTGCACCCCCGCAACCGCCACCGCGAGCGCTACGATTTTGCTCTCCTTACTCAGACCAGCCCACCGCTCGCGCCCTTCGTGCACACCAATAAGTTTGGCGATGCCAGTATCGACTTTGCCAATCCTGAGGCCGTGAAAGCCCTCAACCGGGCCCTGCTCAAGCAGTTCTACGGCATCGCGCATTGGGATATTCCGGCTGGCTACTTGTGTCCGCCCATCCCCGGCCGGGCCGACTACCTGCACTACGTAGCTGACTTGCTGGCTGATAGCAATAGCGGCGTGGTGCCGCGCGGCAAAGGTGTGTCGGTGCTCGATATTGGGGCGGGGGCCAACTGCATCTACCCACTCATCGGCCACCAGGAATACGGCTGGCGCTTCGTGGGCTCCGAAACTGACCCCGTAGCCCTGCGTGCCGCGCGCAACATCGTGGCTGCCAACGACGCTCTCAAAGGCAGCATCGACCTCCGCCCTCAGCCCGACGCGGGTCATATGCTCAGCGGCATCCCCAAGCGCGGCGAGGTGTTCGACGCCACCATCTGCAACCCGCCCTTCTTTGCCTCGCTGGCCGAAGCAGAAGCCAGCACCCGCCGCAAAACCACTAACCTAGGCAGCCGCCGGCCGGCCCGCCCCGCACCGCCGGCGCGCAATTTTGGTGGTCAGCCCGGCGAGCTGTGGTATCCCGGCGGCGAAGAAGCTTTTGTGCGCCGCCTAGTGCAGGAAAGCCACGCTCAGCCCACCACAGCCTTCTGGTTTACCACGCTCGTGTCGCAAAGCCACACGCTGCCCGGCATCTATAAAGAGCTGCAATGGGCCGAGGCCGCTGAAGTAAAAACCATCGACATGGCCCAGGGCCAAAAGAAAAGCCGGCTCGTGGCCTGGACGTTTCTCACGCCCGAGCAGCAGGCCGCGTGGCGCGAAAAGCGCTGGGCGAAGGTACAGTAGCCACTGCGTGAGAGCGAATAGTTCTAAAAGCAAAAAGGCCCGCTGCACGTGCAGCGGGCCTTTTTGCTTTTAGAAATCGTCAGCATGACAGGCGGGAAGAGGCAGCGAGCGAGTAGGCCGCTGGTCTTACACCACCACGTTGACCATGCGGCCGGGCACTACCACCACTTTCTTCGGCGTTTTGCCTTCGGCAAAGCGGGTGAGGAAATCCGATTCCAAAATGGCGGCTTCAATCTCAGCGGCAGTAGCGGTGGCAGCAAACTGACGCTGCTCGCGCACCTTGCCGTTGATGGCTACGGGGTAGGTCACGTTGGCCTCTACCAAGTACTCTTCGCGGAACTCGGGGTAGGCGGCGAAGCTGATGCTATCGGCATGGCCCAACTCGTGCCACAACTCCTCGGCCAGGTGTGGGGCGAAGGGCGAGAGCAGCACTACGAGTGGCTCCAGTACGGCGCGCTTGTGGGTACCTAGGGCTGTCAGCTCGTTCACGGCAATCATGAAGGTGCTGACGCTGGTGTTGAAGCTGAACTTCTCAATGTCCTGCGCCACCTTCTGAATGACGCGGTGCAGCGTCTTCAACTCGGCGGGGCTGGCGGCCTCGTCGGTCACGGCCAGTGCGCCATCTTCAGGGTGGAACAGGCGCCAGAACTTCTTGAGGAAAGTAGCTACGCCGCTGATGCCGTTGGTATTCCAGGGCTTGTACTGTTCCAGCGGACCTAGAAACATTTCATAGAGGCGCAGGGCATCCGCGCCGTACTTATCAATTAACTCCGTTGGGTTAACAACGTTGTATTTTGATTTTGACATTTTCTCAGCTTCACGACTGACTTTGAAATCCTCAACTGCACTAGATGGCTTTTGGTCAAAATCATAAAATACTCCGTCCTGCCAGTAGCCCCAATCGCAGATGAAGATTGATTTTTCTCCAACCCATTCTGCGAACTCGGCTTGCCCCTTGAGTGTCAAGTTTTCATGCTCTACAAAATCAATAGGAACATGTCTCTTGTAGAACTTCTCCGCACTAGAATCTTCATCGTCTGGCTCACCATTGACTTTCCCTGCTGCTAGCAATTTGCCAACATGTGAGCTAGTGCTATAATAAGCAGCTACAACATCATCCTGCTCGCTACCAAAATAGAGCTGCTTAGGACCATTTTCTCCTGCAACCCACACTGTGTTTCCACGGCTATTAAAATCGGCAGCGCCTTCTCTAATAATAAACGCAGAAACGCCCAAAATCATCCCCTGATTTATCAGCTTCTGGAAGGGTTCGTTGGCCGTTACCAGCCCTAGGTCCTTCAAAAACAGATACCAGAAGCGGGAGTAGAGCAGGTGGCCGGTGGCGTGCTCGGCGCCGCCCATATAGAGGTCTACCTGGCCCCAGTATTTCTCCACATCTTCGCCCACGAAGCGGTCGGCGTTGTGCGGGTCCATGTAGCGGAGGTAGTACCAGCTAGAGCCAGCCCAGCCGGGCATGGTGCTCAGCTCAAACTCGTACTGGCCCTTGTACTTCCAGTCTATAGCGCGGCCCAGGGGCGGCTCGCCGGTTTCGGTGGGCTTGTACTCATCGATTTCGGGGAGCACGAGCGGCAGGTCGGCCTCGGCCACGCCGTAGGCGGTGCCGTCTTTATAGTAAATCGGAATGGGCTCGCCCCAGTAGCGCTGGCGGCCAAAAATGGCGTCGCGCAGGCGGAAGTTCACCTTGCCCTTGCCCAGGCCTTTCTCTTCGAGGTAGGCGATGAGCGTAGCGGTGGCTTCCTTGTAGCCCAGGCCATTCACGATGCCCGAGTTGATGTAGCGGCCTTCCTTGGTGGGGTCGGCTTGCTTATCGAGGTCCTGCTGGGCATCCGAAATGGCCGGGATGGGCAGGTCAAAGTGCTTGGCGAAGAGGTAGTCGCGCTGGTCGCCGCTGGGCACGGCCATCACGGCGCCGGTGCCGTAGCCGGCCAGCACGTAGTCGGCCAGCCAGATGGGCACGGGCGTGCCATCGACTGGGTTGGCGGCATAGGCACCGGTGAACACGCCCGACACGGTTTTCACGTCGGCCATGCGGTCGCGCTCCGAGCGGCGCTTGGTGGCGGCGATGTACTCATCGACAGCGGCACGCTGGGCAGGCGTAGTAATGGTGTCAACCAGCTCGTGTTCAGGCGCCAGCACCAGGAAGGTAGCGCCGTAGATGGTATCGACGCGGGTGGTGTAAACCTTGACACCTAGGCTGTCGTGGCCCTGCACCGGGAAGGTAACCTCGGCTCCGATGCTCTTGCCAATCCAGTTGCGCTGCATCTCCTTCACGGCGTCGGGCCAATCGAGGGTATCGAGGCCTTGTAGCAGGCGGTCGGCGTAGGCCGTGATGCGCAGGTTCCACTGCGGCATGAGGCGGCGCTCGACGGGGTAGCCACCGCGCTCCGAGAGGCCGTCTTTCACCTCATCGTTGGAGAGCACGGTACCTAGGGCGGCGCACCAGTTTACGAAGGTGTCTTGCTGATAAGCCAGGCGATAGGGGAGGATGGCGGCAAGCTTCTGCTTCTCGCTCATCATCTGCCACTGGCCGGCCGAGAAGTCGTGGCGCTCCTCGTCGTCGCCCGCAGCCCGAATGCCCGCGCTGCCGCTCTCCGCAAACTTGGCCACGAGTGCGCTGATGGGCTCGGCGCGGTCGGTATCAAGGTTGTACCAGCTATTGAACAGCTTGAGGAAAATCCACTGCGTCCACTTGTAGTAGCTGGGGTCGGAGGTACGCACCTCGCGCTCCCAGTCGTAGCTAAAGCCCAGCTGCTGCAGCTGCCGGATGTAGGTTTCGATGTTCTTCTCCGTAGTCACGGCCGGGTGCTGGCCGGTCTGGATGGCGTACTGCTCGGCGGGCAGGCCAAACGAGTCGAAGCCCATAGGGTGCAACACGTTGCGGCCCTGCAAACGCTGGTAGCGCGACACGATATCGGAGGCAATGTACCCTAGGGGGTGCCCCACGTGCAGCCCCGCCCCCGAGGGGTACGGAAACATGTCGAGTACGTAGTACTTAGGCTTGTCAGAATTATTATCGGCGCGGAACGTGTGGTGCTGCTGCCAGTGGGCTTGCCACTTCTTTTCAATCTCTTGCGGACGGTACGCGGGCATTTTCTTGGCGGGTTGAATCGCGCAAAGGTAAGAAACCCTGTAGTGTGGGCTGATAGCCTCCGCAAATGCAGCAAAAATCCCTGTCTAGCGAGCTTGGCCTCAATTAGTTGCTGCGCGCGCAAGTGGCTGGTGTGCTGTACTAGCCGCACTAGGCCAGCCTGCGACGCTCATGCCGCCACCTCGCCCTCACTGTTGCGGCGGCATTAGAATGGGCTAGCCTGCGCGGGCGCCGTTGGTGATGGCATTCAATTCACCTGCTTTCGGAATCTTATTGCCCCGGAAGCGGTGCTTCTAGGCAATGCTGTCGGCTGCCGTGCGCGGGCGTCCATCGGGAAGCTTCCCGGGATTTACGCTGTAGGGCGTGCCGTCAGGCTTTTTGCCGCAGGCCGCGAGCAGTTTACGAAAAGCCGGTCGATAGGGTGCATGGGCATGCTGCAAGACAACCAAGCCCAAGTAAATACTTGGTGCTGCGGGCCGTGGCGATAGTATTATGCTCATCAAAAAAAACGCTCGCTCGCGAGCAGTTAAGCTGAAGCATAGGAAGTAGCTCTAGCAACTGTGTCAATAATGAAGACGCGACGCAACTATTTGATTAATCGCGAGTAAAACATGCTTATTCACCACCTTTCTTTTTTCTCTCCCATGTTTTTTTCTCTCCTACCTACCCGCCAAGTAGCGGTGCGGGCCGTGGCCGGCCTGATGGCCGTGGCCAGCCTCAGCCAATGCGGCATTCAAGAGCAGGTGCAGCAGGCCAAAGCGTTTAAGAACGTTGATATGCGCCTTGCCTCCGTAGACCAAGCCACCGTGGCGGGCGTAAACGTGCTGAACATGCGCCAAGCCCCCGACCTAGGTACCGCCGAGCGGGCTCTGCTGCTCACGGCCCTCACAGCGGGCAACGTGCCGCTGCGCATGCGCGCCAATCTAGAGTTTCGCAATCCTAACTCCGAAACAGCCGCCCTCAACGAGTTTGATTATATCGCCCTCATCGACGGCAAAGAAATAGCCAAGGGCCGTACCACGCAGCGCATTGAGGTGCCGGCCAATGGCGGTGTTGCCATGGCCCCGGTGATGGTGCAAAGCAATCTGCGCGATGCCCTAGGCGAAAAAACGGGCGAAAGTCTAGCCGATTTCGTGCTCGGCCTCACCGACCGCGACAAAGAGCCCCTGCGCTTCACCCTCAAGATAAAACCCACCTTTATCACGAGCAGCGGCAAGCGTATCTCGCCTCCCGGCTACTCTAAGGTTGAAAAAGAGTTTACCGCCGCCCAGGCCCTTGATGCGGCCACCCGTCCCGATTCACTGCGCCGCCCCTAGGTAGCTGCCGAGCCTTGCTAACTACCGAAAGGGTCTTACGCTACGGCATAAGACCCTTTTTGGTATTTGGTCCTAGGGTATATGCTAGACATACCACTGAATGATAGCCAAAGTATTACTGAAATTAAGATTAATGAGTATTGTCATGCTGAGCTTGTCGAAGCTCTCTACCGCATCATCCAAGCCGTTCAGCTAAGCGGTAGAGATGCTTCAACAAGCTCAGTATGACAATAGTTGTACTTAGTATATTGATTTGCAAGCGATAGTGATATATTAAATCAAGGCACTTGCGCTAGGTTAGCTTTTGGCAAAAAGATAGGCCCGGCTGCATCGTGCAGCCGGGCCTATCGGTATTACTTAAGCTAGGTGCTCGCAGCGCTACACAGTTGCAACTACTGAGCGCGGTGCGGCGCGGCGGCCCCCAAAGGCGGCGGCACCTGCTCCTAGGCCCAGGCCCAGGGCCATCATCAGAGCAGCCTTAGAAAGGCCGGCAGCGGCTTTGTCGCCAGCTTCGCGGGCGGCGGCAGCAGCTTTTTCTTTTGCTTCGGCCAGCTGGGCCTGCGCTTTCTTGGCGGTGGCAATCCAGTTGTCTACAATTTGCTCCGACTCGGCGTGGCTCTTGCCTGTGCGCTTCATCACCACGTTTACGGCTGCGTCGCGGTCGGCGGCATTGCCAATACCGCGGGCCTGGTCGCCGAGGCGGTCAATGAGCTCATCGAAGTTGTCGTCGGCGGCTTGGGGGGTTGCGGCGCTGCGGCTAGCCTCATCTTTAGCCTCGCGGCCGGCAGTTTTAGCTTGGCTCTCCAGGTTTTCCGGACTCAACTCGGCTTTGCCGGTTTGGCGCAGCAGCTCGCGGGCTTCGCGCTTCACGTCGCCTAGGTCAATGCCCCGCTCTTTTAGCTCGTCCTTAATAGCTTCACCAGCCTTGGGGGCTACGGCGGCAAGGCCGCTGCCTACGCCCGACAGCGCCCGGCCAGCCACGCCTGTCACGCCACCGATGATGCGGCCCACGGCCGTGGTGAGCAAGTAAAAGGTGAACAGCGTTACTACTGACCACGTGAGCAGGCCGTGCAGTAGGCCATCGGTGGGGCGGGGCATGCCGGCCAGGCGGCCAGCTACCGAGGCCCCTAGGTACAGCGATACCAGCATGCTAACCACCCACCACACGGCCGCCCCGATGCCGATGCCGGCCATGGGGTCTTGCTCGGTGAGCGGGTCGATGGTGCCTAAGCCAATGCCCAAGCCCAGCAGGCTCAGGGCTAATTGGATAACCAGCGCCAGTACGGTACCAGCCAAAATAGCGCCCCACGAAATACGCTTAGTAGCTACTGCTACCGGGGGCGTAGCAGAGGGGAGAAAGTCTGTGTGCGGTGTCATAATCTTTTAAAAAAGAGTGAATGTGACGTGGCTGACCAGTGGCCGCCATTGTAAAAAATGAAGACTAAATAGTCTTATGGAGTAGTGCGAATACGGCGATAAGCTGAACAGGTTAATAAAAAATATAAAAAAGCTCTGCGCATAGGTGGCTGATTGAGTAATAACTAAGGGTTGCTACGGTGGAGCAAGCGCTATTCGGCGCAGCAGCTACTTGCCCTGTGCAGATGGATGCTGCCTGCCGCCGCACAAGCCAAAAGCCCGCGCCATAGCCGCGCCGCGTCGGCGGGCGTAAATTTGACGGCTTTACTTCTTCGCCGTGGCCCGCATTCCGAAAGACATTATTGACCAGATATACCACACCGCCGATATCCTGGAGGTAGTGGGCGACTACGTGCCCCTCAAGCGCAACGGGCAGAATTACTGGGCCTGCTGCCCCTTTCATAACGAGAAGTCGCCTTCGTTTTCGGTAGCGCCGGCCAAGGGCTTCTACAAGTGTTTTGGCTGCGGCAAGTCGGGCAACGTCGTCAACTTCGTGATGGACGTGGAGGGTAGCAGCTACCCCGAAGCCCTGCGCGCCCTGGCCAAAAAGTACGGCATCGCCATCCCCGAAGAGGAGGAGCGCACGCCCGAGGAGCAGCTGCGCCAAAACGAGCGCGACTCGCAGTACATCGTCAGCAATTGGGCTAAAGACCATTACCACCGTCTGCTCCAAAACACCGACGAGGGCATGGGTGTGGGCTATGCCTACCTTAAGGAGCGCGGCCTGAACCTAGGGACTATCCAAACCTTCGAGCTGGGCTACTCGCTCGACCAATGGGACGACCTGCTGAAAGCCGCCGAAAAAGCTGGCCATCAGCTCAAGTACCTCGAAAAAACGGGCCTCGTAGTGCAGCGCCAAGACGACCAGGGCCACGACACCGGCCGGCGCTACGACCGGTTCCGGGGCCGCGTCATGTTCCCGATTCACAACGTGAGCGGGCGCGTGGTGGGCTTCGGGGCGCGCACCCTGAAGCGCGACGACAAAATGGCGAAGTACTTGAACTCGCCTGAGTCGGACATCTACCACAAGTCGGATGTGCTCTACGGCTTGTTTCAGGCGCGGCAGGCCATTCGGCACGAAGAGCTGTGCTACCTCGTGGAGGGCTACCTCGATGTGCTGAGCCTGCACCAGGGCGGCATCAAAAACGTGGTGGCCTCGTCAGGTACCTCGCTCACCGAAGGCCAGATTCGCCTCATCAAGCGCTACACCGACAACGTGACGGTGCTGTACGATGGCGACGCGGCCGGCATCAAGGCCAGCTTGCGCGGCATCGACCTGCTGCTCGAAGGTGGCCTGAACGTGCGCGTGGTGCTCTTCCCCGATGGCGACGACCCCGACAGCTACATCCGCAAGGTAGGCGACCAGCGCTTTGCCGACTACGTCGAAAACCAGAGCCAAGACTTCATTGCCTTCAAAACCACGCTGGTGGCCCGCGAAGCCAGCGCCGACCCCATTAAGAAGGCCGAGGCCATTCGGGAGGTGCTGCAAAGTATTGCCAAAGTGCCCGATGGCCTTAAGCGCCAAGTGTTTTTGCAACAGACGGCAGTAACGTTCGGCTTTGATGAGCAGGTGATTATCACCGAATACAACAAACTCCTCAAAACTCCGGCCTCCAGTAGGAGTAGCTCGCCGCCGCCCGCCCCATCCGCGCCCAGCACGCCGCCCTCGCGCCCAGCCGATTCCCCCTCGGCCCTGGCCGCCGCCAACCCGCGTCCCCTCACGCCCGAGGAGGAGATTGAGATGGCCATGTACGGGGCCACTCACGGCTCGGAAGAGGAAGCATCGCAGCTGGCTGGCCCCACGGCGGGCCTGGCCGAATTGGCCGCCCCGCTCGATGTGCTAACCCAGTGCGAGCAGGCCGTGTTGCGCCTGCTGGTGCTGTATGGTCCGCACGAGGTGCAGCCCGAGGTGTCGGTAGCGCACTATCTGCTGAGCCAGCTCGATGGCACGCCCCTGCAAAACCCGCTCTACGCTCGCCTCTGGGCCGAGTGCCGCGAAGCCTTTTTGCAAGGCCAGCTGCCCGACCTGCGCCTGCTGGCCCACCACGAAGACGCGGCCATCCGCAGCCTGCTGGCCGACTTTGCCACCGAGCGCTACGACCTCAGCCCCAACTGGCGCATCAAGGACATCTACGTGCCCACCGAGTTGAACCTCATTCAGCTAGCCTGCGACAACGCCATCCTGCGCCTGAACAAGTGCCACGTGCAGCGCGAGCGCCAGCAGTGCCTAACCCAGCTACAAGACAACCAACTCGATAGCAACGAGCAGCTGAACGTGTTGCTGCGTTATAATGAGCTAACTAAGCTCGACGGCCAGCTGGCGCAGATGCTAGGTACGGTGGTGGCCAGAAATTCATAATTCACGCAGCAAGTAATACTAATGGCGCCTGCTACGCTCTTGGCCGAACTAGAAACGGCTACCTACGACAGCCGGGTGCAGCGCATGGTGGCACTGGGGCGGCAGTCTCGCACCGATGCGGACGCGGCGGCCGTGCTGCAAACGTTCGCGGCTGGCGGCTTTTACGAACGCCAAATGGCCCTGTTGGCCAGCTACGGCAGTGGTGATGGCACGCCCGTAGTGGCCGCGCTGGCCGACCCTTCACGGCTACTGCGCGGCTTGGCAATCAGCCTGGTAGCTAAGGTTTGTACCGATGAGCAGGCGCGGGCAGCGTTTGGGAGCATTACGCGCAAAGCCCAACCTAAGCTGCTACGCAACCTGCGGCAGCGCAAGCGGCGGACCGTGGTAGATGCGGTGCTAATAGAGCTGGCCGACCACGCTGACGAGCGACTGGCGATGTTCCTGTATTTTGGCACTGGGGCCGTGGTAGAAAAATACGTGGCCGCCGTGCTGCCACGCTGGGGCGCCGACGATTGGCGGCGGCTGGCAAAGTACCACCCAGCCATTGCCTTTACGCAGTTGCACAATCAGCAGCGCACCCAAACGGCCCCCGATGCCCGGCTGCTATACCACATAAACGCGGTGCTGCCCGCGTTGGCCGAGCGCCAGCCCGACCACGCCCTCGCGCTGGTGCGTGGGCTGCTGCATCACGAGGCGCCGGCCCGCATCCATCTGCATCCGGTGGCCCAGCGCCGCCCTAGCGAAGTGGCAGAGCTGCTGCTAGCGCACGAAGACGGCGCCGCGGCCCGCCTCGACCTCAGCCGGCTCGCGCATCGCATCCCCGAAGCCCAGCTGCTGGCCGTATTGCAGTACCGCCCCGCCCTCGTGCCCGACCGCGAAACCTGGCTGCGTCGCGTGGCACCCGCAGTGCGCCGCGCCGCGTTTGGGGTGGCCGGCAATGGGTGGCGCAATGCCGAAGGCGTGGTGCCAGCCGCCATGGTGGCGCTGCTACCTAGCGGGGTGCGCGAGGCCGAAGCCCGCCGCCACCTCGCCTTGCCTGCACTGGCGGCGCGGCCGACCGTGCGGCTGCCCTACGCGGCTTTTTTGGCCTGGGAGGAAGCTCGCGCGGTGCTCGACCCCTTCGTGCGCAATCCCGATGCCGAGCTGCGCACCGTAGCGCTAGCCGTGCAAATCGGGGTGGCTCGCTACCACCGCGCCCAGCTGCCGGCGGCGCTGGCCCTGGTGCGCGCCCGCGCCAATGAGCAAGACCCGGTGCGGCAAGCCATGCTGGCTGCGCTGGCTAGCCTGCCCCCCTCGCGCTGGCAAGAAACCCACCTAGAAGACTTAAGCCAACTTATTTGCGATGCTCTAAACGCCGCTGACTTGTCGCCCGCCACTGCTCGCGAAGCCGAATTATTGGTAGTAGCGCTGGTGCCACACTACCCCGAGTGGGCCGCGGCGTGGCTGGGCGAGCTGGTGAGGTCGCGGGGGCAAGTGTATTTTGCCTCGCTAGGCGACCGGCTGACCGATGCCGACGTGCAGCGCATTGCGCCGGCCCTACTGCCCGTGCTGCAAGCCTGGGCCACCCGCGAGCGAGAGTCGCTGCTAGTGCGAGCGGCCACTAGCCTGGGCCGGCGGCTGCGCGTATTTGACAAATTGGTTGACCTCTTGGAGCGCGTGCTCATGACGACGCGGCAAGACTACGTGGCCTCGCAGATTTTGCAGCTGCTGGCCCAGCACCGGCCCAACCGCTTCACCACCCTCGTGCCGGCCCTGCTGGCTAGCGACCCCAGCATAGGCACGCTGCCAGTGGTATACTCCTATTTGCACCGTCGGCGACAAGATTTACTTACGCCTTTCCTAGGGCAGCAAGCCTATAAAGGTCGGTTTTCGACCGGTAAAACGCGCTTTGTGCTGCCCTTGCTCACTGGCTTCTACCGCTGGACTCCGTCGCAGCAACGCCTCTTTGCCGATACGCTTACCCAGGTGACGCAAGACGCGCAGCGCGACGTTTACGGCCTGTTTCAGGCCATCCACCAGCTGGCTGCGCTGCCCGCCGTGCTGCCCGCGCGCCTGCTCAGCCTAGCCGATGTGCGCATGGAAAACCTCGCCGTGCGCGACACCGCCCTGCGAGCCCTGGCCCGGCTCGACGGTGGGCAGGGCGTGCCGGTGCTGGTAGAAGCTCTCGACGACGTCCGGGCGCGCATCGCTATTTATGCCTTGCGCTCGACGCTGCTGGAAATGCCCGCCGCACGAGCCCTAGCGCTGCTGCAAGCTGTGCCCATCCAAAAAGTGACGGTGGCCAAGGAGGTCATCCGTCTGCTGGGCGACCTCGATACGCCAGCCGCGTACCCACTGCTGCTCGAAATGGATGCCCGTTCGCTGCACCGCGATGTGCGCGTAGCCCTATTGCGAGCTTTTTGGTTCTACTTGGAGCGCCCCGAAACGTGGCCCATCCTGTACCACGCCGCCGCCGACCCCGACCCAGCAGTGGCCGCCGGCGTAGTCTGGATTCCGACCGACCGCCTTTCGCTCGCCGTGCAGCAACACATGCTGGCGCTACTGGCCACGCTGCTCGGCCACCCCGATGCCCTGCTGCGCGTGCAAGTGCTGCACCGCTTTGCTACGCTGCCGCTCGCCGACCCCGGCCGCGTGCTGCTGCCACCACTGCTCGCCCGCCTGCACTCGCCGCTGCCCGACGAGTACAAGGCTGCTGCCCGCGCCCTGTTTGCCACTTATGCCCAGCAGCACGCCGCGGCCATTGCCGACACCGTAGCCCTCGTGCGCCCCGCGCGGCGCGTGTTGCAGGCGCTGCTTCAGGCCTTGCACGCGGCGTTGGCTACCAACCGTAGCGGGTTGCAGCCCGCGGTGCAGGGTATTTTGGCTGCCCTGCGCCCCGACCCACTCACGTTGCGGCTGCAAGCCCGCCTCGCCGTGGCGGGGCTGCCGTGGCCCGAGTTGGCCCCGTACTTCACCGAGCTAGCTGCTGCCGATACCCTCGATGCGGAGGTGCTCATGGCCACCGTACAAGCCCTAGAAGCCAGCGGGCAGCGCTCAGTTTCGCAAGCGGACGCTGCCGCCCTGCCTGCTTTTGAATATACCCTAGCTGCCAGCCCTGACGCGCGGCTGCGCCGCCTGGCCTTGGCCGCGCTACAAGCGCAAGCCACCCAGCCCGCCGGCTGGACGGCCGCCTTGCGCGCGCGCCTCGCCCAGTACCGCGCCGACCCGACACCGCTCGTGGCCGCCGCCGCGCAGTTTGTGTTTCCACCACCCGAGAGTGAAGAAATGTAGCTGCGAGAGGCGGTAGTGCGAAGCGCTAGGTCGTCTGTTCTTGCGCGCGCAAGGCAAACGACTTTTGCAGAAGTCCCAACCAATTTTAATGCTAAAGCAACTAAACCTTTCTCGCCTCTACTTGGCCCTAGGGCTGCTGGTGTTCAGCTTTGCGGTGGGCGTGGCGGGCTTCATGGGCCTGGAGAACTACTCGCTGGTCGATGCCTTTTACATGACCGTCATCACCGCCTCTACGGTGGGCTTTGGCGAAGTGCATCCGCTTTCGGACCTAGGGCGGCTGTTTACGTCGTTTTATATTCTGTTCAACCTGCTGGTGGTTGCCTACCTCGTGTCGGTGCTCACCACCTATATTTTTGATGGCGAACTGCGCCACCTTTTTCGCATGATTCGCGCCGACCAGGAAATCAAAGCCTTCCGCGACCACGTCATTGTCTGCGGCTTTGGTCGCAATGGCTACAAGGCCTACGATGAGCTGCGCCACAGCGGCACCCGCGCCGTGGTAGTCGAGCAAAACCAAGCGTTGTTGAATGCCGCCGTTGAGGCCGGCCACCGGCAGATTCCGGCCGTGCTCGGCGACGCTACCACCGAAACGGCCCTGCGTCAGGCGGGCATTGAGCACGCCCGCGCCCTCATCACGGCCCTGCCCAAGGATGCGGATAACGTGTTTGTGGCCCTCACGGCCCGCGAGCTGAATCCGCACATCACCATCATTGCCCGGGCCAGCGCCCGCAGCAGCGTCAGCAAGCTTATTTCGGCCGGGGCCAACTCGGTGGTGATGCCTGATGAAATCGGCGGTTCGCACATGGCCAACCTCATTATTCGGCCCGAGGTTATCAAGTTTCTGGATATGATTTCGGGCCTCGACCCCAACAAGCTGCGCCTCGAAGAGCTGCCTTACCACGAGCTAAAGCCCACGCTGCGCGGCCGCAGCATCCGGGAGCTCGATGTGCGCTCGCGCACCGGGGCCACCGTTATTGCCCTGCGCCGGGGCGAGGGGGGCGACCTCGAAGTGAGCCCCGCTGCTGACTACCGCACCGCCGCCGGCGACGTGCTACTCGTGCTCGGCAACGAAGCTCAAATACAAGCGCTGCACCAGCAGTTTAAATGAAAAGGATAGGAGCCAGCTGTTATTGCGAACGCAGCGAAACACTCGCATTAGGACGGGCTACTAACGACAGCCATTCGGGTGCGATTGCTGCGTTGCGCGCGCAATGACAGACCTTTGCCACGTAATGCACATCGCTGTTACTACCCGCTTTCTCCTGCCCGGCGGCCACCTAGAGGGCCTAGGGCGCTACACGGCCGAGATTTTGCGCGAGCTGGTGCAGCAGCACCCCGAATGCACCTTTCACTTTCTCTTCGACCGGGCCTACGATGCGCGCTACCTTTTCGGGCCCAACGTGGTGCCACACGTGCTGTACCCCCCAGCCCGCCACCCGCTCCTGATGCTGGCCTGGTACGAGGGCGCCGTGGCGTGGTGGCTGCGCCAGCATCAGCCCGCCGCGCTGCTCTCGCCCGAGGGCTTCACCGTGCTCGGAACCACCGTACCCCGGGTAATGGTGGTGCACGACCTCGTATACCGGCACCGCCCGCAGGATATGCACCGCCTCATTAGGCAGTACTACCGCTACTTCACGCCGCGTTTTGCCCGCGCCGCCGAGCAGCTGGTGGCCGTCTCAGAAGCCACCCGGCACGACCTAGGCGCCCAGTTTGGCCTTGCCACCGCGCCCATCAAGGTGGCATATAATGCGCCGGCTGCGCACTTTCAGCCCCAACCCGTGGCGGCGCAGGCCGCCGTGCGGGCGCAATTCAGCCAGGGGCAGCCTTATTTCTTGTTTGTGGGCGCGCTGCAGCCGCGCAAAAACCTAAGCCATCTGCTCCAAGCCTTCGGCTTGTTTAAGACTGAGGGTGGCGAAGCCACAGCGGCGGTGCAGCTACTCATTGTAGGGCGGCAAGCCTGGCAGGCGGGACCCATTTTTGAAGCTTATAAAGACCTGCCTCCTGCCGTACAGGCAGCCGTGCGCTTTACGGGCCGCGTGAGTGAGGACGACTTGGCGGGCCTCTACGCGGCGGCGCTGGCTACGGTGTACGTACCTTTCTTTGAGGGATTTGGCTTGCCCGTGGTAGAGGCGCAGGCTAGCGGCTGCCCGGTGCTCACGTCCAATCTGTCGTCCTTGCCCGAGGTGGCGGGTGGTGCGGCCGGGGCCCTGCTCTGCGACCCGTACCAGCCGGCGGCCATTGCGGAGGGGCTGGCCCAACTGCACCAAAATGCGGCTTTGCGCGAGCGACTGCGGGCGGCCGGCCTTGCCAACGTAACGCGCTATTCGTGGGCGCACAGTGCGGCCGTGGTGTGGGAAGCGGTGCAGCAGGCCATCCAAACGGCCCTCGTCCGAGCCTAGGCCGCAGCTTATCTTCGCCGCCCAATGCACATTCTGCAACTTTGTCCCCGCGTTCCGTATCCGCCGCACGATGGCGGGGCCCTGGCCATGTACGAAACGGCGCGGGGCCTTGCCGAAGCCGGCCACCGCGTCACTATCCTGGCCGCCAACACGCCCAAGCACCATCAGCCCGCCGATGCGTTAGCCCACCTAGGGCCCAACGTACGCCTCGTGGCGGTAGCTGTGGATACGCGCATCCGGCCGCTGGCGGCGCTGCAGAACTTATTATTTAGCCACGAAGCATACAACGTCGAGCGCTTCATTAGCCAGCGCTTATTAGCGAAGCTGCTAGAGCTAGTGCTTGCCGAACATGTTGACGTGGTGCAGTTTGAAGGTGCCTTCGTGGCTTGGTATGCCGGTCAGCTAAACCAGGCCCTGAGCGCTCGGAAGCTACATGCGAGCCAGCAGCCAAAGTTTGTGCTGCGGGCGCACAATGTAGAGTATACCATCTGGGAAATGCTAGCTAGCCGTGCCGGTAATGCTCTTAAGAAGTGGTATTTGCAAAAGTTAGCACAGCGGCTGAAAGCATTTGAGAAAGAGATGCTGCACCGCATAGACGCGGTGGCCGCTATAACCGAAGAAGATGCTACGCGATTACGGAGCATGTTCTATGCAGGATTGCCCGCGCCAGTAAGTGCTGAAACAATGGCGTCTCAGCAGTACGGTCCTAGGTTTGCCATCATTCCGGCCAGCTACGACCTAGGGCGCTTGCCAGCGGCCCCCGCGCCACCTAAGCCCCGCACGTTGTTTATCATCGGTTCGCTGAATTGGCTGCCCAACCTCGAAGGCCTCGCCTGGTTTCTGAAAGAAGTGTGGCCCCAGGCACACGCCGAGCTGCCCAAATTGGAGCTACACATTGCCGGTTCGCACCCGCCCGCCGACCTCACCAGCCGCCCGCCCGGCCAGGACAACATCTTCGTGCACGGCTTTGTAGAGTCGGCCCCGGCTTTTATGCAGCAATATGAGCTGATGCTAGTGCCGCTGCTCAGCGGCGGCGGCATGCGCGTGAAAGTGGTAGAGGGCCTTGCGCTGGGAAAAGCCGTGCTCAGCACCACCCTAGGGGCTGAGGGCATCGCGGCCCACAACGACGAAAACATCTTGCTGCGCGACGGAGCCGCTGCCTGGCTGGCTGCGCTGCGCGACTACTACCACGGCCGCCTGCCGCTAACTGCTATTGGGGAGGCAGCCGCCCGCACGGCCCACGCCGAGTACGACACCCGCCAGGTAACGCAGCGGCTCCTAGGTCTTTACGAAACGCTATTGGGCCAGCCGGCGCCCGTGCCTCAGCCCTAGCCTATGCGCCTGCTCGTGTTGCTTTCGCGCTTTCCGTATCCGCTCGACAAGGGCGACAAGCTGCGCGCCTATTACCAACTGCGCTACTTGGCTGGGCAAGGGCACGAGATATGCCTGCTGGCGCTCAGCGATGAGAAAGTGGGGGAGGAGGCCCTGTCGGCCGTGCGTCCGCTTTGCCGCGGCGGGCTGCACGTGCACCCCCTAGGGCGGGTGGCGCGGGGGCGCGGGCTGGTGCGAGCGTTGGCCACAGCCGGGCGGCCCTTGCAGGTGGGCTACTTCTACGAAGCGGCGGCGCAGCGCTTGGTAAACAGCTTGCTGGCTAGTTTCCGGCCCGACCACGTGTATTGCCAGCTCATCCGCATGGCCGAGTACCTACGCAACTATGCGGGCCCAAAGACACTGGACTACATGGATGTATTTTCGGCGGGCATGGCGCGGCGGGCGGCCACGGCGCCGGGCTGGCAGCGGCCGGTGCTGGCCCTAGAGGCCCGCCGCCTAGGTGCTTACGAAGCCGAAGTATTCGGCTGGTTTACGCACCGCACCATCATCAGCGACCAGGACCGGCAACTGGTGCAGCACCCACAGCGCAATCAGATTCACATCGTGCCCAACGGCATTGCGCTCGATATTTTTCAGCCCCAGCCACATACCGCCAAGCGCTACGAGCTGGTGTTTTGCGGCAACATGGGCTACCACCCCAATGTGGACGCCGCCTGCTGGCTGGCCGAAGAAATATTGCCCCTGGTGCAGCACCAGCACCCCCAGGCCCGGCTGCTGGTAGCCGGCACTACGCCCGCCCCTAGGGTGCAGGCGCTGGCCCGCCGCCCCGGCGTGGTAGTAAGCGGCTGGCTGCCCGATATTCGCCAAGCCTACGCCGAGGCGCGGGTATTTGTGGCGCCTATGCGGGTGGGCACTGGCTTGCAAAACAAATTGTTAGAGGCCATGGCCATGCAGCTGCCCTGCGTAACCACCCCGCTTGCCAACAATGCCTTGCGCGGCACGCCCGGCCAGCACCTGCTGGTAGCCGACAGTGCTCCCGCACTGGCCGCGGCCATTAGCCAGCTGCTGGCCAATGAGGGCGCCGCAGTCCAGCTTGCCGAGCGTGGCCACGCATTTGTGCGCGCCACCTACGATTGGGCCGCTACCACGGCTAGTTTAGAGAACTTGTTTCTCGATAATTGTTAGAGATAAAAATTGCCTGTCCTTGCGAGCGCAGCGAAGCAATCGCACTAAAACGAGGCAGCTAACGAATAAACTTACTCAAGTGCGATTGCTTCGCTGCGCTCGCAAGGACAGTATACTAATTACCATGCTAGACACTATAGAAAGCGCCATCGAAGACATCAAGGCCGGCAAGGTCGTGATAGTGGTGGACGACGAGGACCGCGAAAACGAAGGCGATTTTATTTGCGCGGCCCGCTGCGCCACGCCCGAGGTCATCAATTTTATGGCCACCCACGGACGCGGCCTAGTGTGCGCGCCCCTCACCGCCGACCGCTGCGACGAGCTGGGCCTCGACCTGATGGTGGGCCGCAACACGGCCCTGCACGCCACGCCCTTCACCGTGAGCGTAGACCTGCTAACCAACGGCGTGACCACCGGTATCTCGGCCTCCGACCGCTCCAAGACCATCTTGGCGCTCATCGACCCGGCTACCAAGCCCGAGGACCTAGGGAAGCCCGGCCACATCTTCCCGCTAAAGGCTCGCAAAGAAGGCGTGCTGCGTCGCGCCGGCCACACCGAGGCGGGCGTAGACTTGGCCCGGCTGGCGGGCTTCGAGCCGGCCGGCGTGCTGGTCGAAATCCTGAAGGAAGACGGTGAAATGGCCCGCTTGCCCGACCTCGAAAAGGTGGCCAAGCAGTGGAATCTCAAGCTGATTTCGGTGCAAGACCTCATCAAGTACCGCCTGGCTCAGGAGAGCCTGATTCAGCGCGAAATCACGGTGAAGATGCCCACCGCCCACGGCGACTTTGACCTCTACGCCTACACCCAGCGCTCGAATGGCGCCCAGCACCTGGCCTTGGTGAAAGGCGATATTTCGGGCCCCGAACCGGTACTTATCCGGGTGCACTCGTCGTGCGTAACCGGCGACATCTTCGGCTCGTGCCGCTGCGACTGCGGCCCACAGCTGCACCAGGCTATGGAGCAGATAGACCGCGAGGGCCGCGGCGTGGTGGTGTACATGAACCAGGAAGGCCGCGGCATTGGCCTGCTCAACAAGCTGAAAGCCTACAAGCTACAGGAAGCTGGCCGCGACACGGTGCAGGCCAACGAAGACCTGGGCTTCCGGGGCGATGAGCGCGACTACGGCGTAGGCGCGGCCATTATCCGCGACCTAGGCATCCGGCAGATGCGCCTGCTCACTAATAACCCCCGCAAGCGCACCGGCCTGCTCGGCTACGGCCTGGAGGTAGTCGAAACCGTGCCCATCGAAATTAGCCCCAACCAGCACAACCAGAGCTACCTTACCACCAAGCGCGACAAAATGGGCCACGAGATTTTGCGCAACATGCGGCCCGAAGCAGCAGCCTAGCCTTGTGCCCGGCTCCAGGGTGCGGAGCACTGCTCTGTGCCCTGGGGCTGAGTAAAAAGCTGGCGTAGTACCTAGGAGCCCGAAACAAATCACGAGCTTGGGCGCTTAAAAGGAACTGTTAATCAGAAGAGCTGCGTATAGAAGCTGCTTCGCTCTGTTTGCTGCCAGTATGCTTGCTCCCCAGCCGCTTTATCACATCATCTACCACAGCTTGGCTACCGGCCCCGGCGGCATCAGTCCCGAAGAGCTAGCCGAGCTGCTGCGCCAGGCCCGTGCCTACAACCAAAACCACCGCCTCACCGGGCTGCTGCTGTATGCGGCTGCCACCAAAGAGTTTGTGCAGGTGATAGAGGGACCTCGCGATGAGGTCGAACACATCTACCACATTATAGCCCGCGACGAGCGCCATAAGCACGCCTTTGTACTGCACGAGTCCCAGGCCAGCGGCCGTATGTTTCCCGATTGGCGCATGGGCTTCGTGGCGGCCGACACTCAGGACCTACGTACTACCACCGGTTACTTCCCGCTGGTAGGCAAGCCCGAGCACCAGCGCCCGCCCGGCTTGGCCGTGCACGCCCCCGAGCAGCTGCGGCGCTTTCTGGCCGATTTTGCCATCTCGCGGGCTACCGATGAGTAGCTTGCCCTAGGTTAACAAAAAAGCCGGCTACCTCGCATTAGAGGTAGCCGGCTTTTTTTGATTAGTGGTTACGCGTAGCGCTAGGCTAGGTCTGGCGCGAGCCAGCTAGCGGCGTAGGCCACCGGCCCGGCGTAGGGGTTGGCGCAGCACAGGTGTACTGGCCCCGCCACGGGGCGATGCGCGTGTGCGCATAAGCTGATGTAGGCTGGCCGTTGAAACGAGGTGGGACACGTTTTCATAAGTATGAAGGAAAAGGATGATAGATTGGTAAGCGCTTGAGACTAGGTAACTAAATAATTACCATAGCTCAGACATAGCAAAGCTCTACTTCCTACGGCTAAAATGCAATACCTAAAACCAGGTATTTTCATATATTTTCTCTGCAGCAAGATGAATTGCCTAGCGCAGCACTGGCCCTAGCCACCGCACCACGGGGTAGCGGCGGTAGCCGGGCTCGGCGTAGGGCGAGTGCTGGTACACCCATTCGAGTTGGCGGGGGCCGCTGGCGGCCAGCGCGGGTTCGGCTTTTTTGGCGGCTTCGAGCTGCTCGCGTAGGGCCGGCTGCTTGGCTAGGAGGTCGGCGGCGAGGTCCTCAAACACGTAGTCGGAGTAGTGTTCCTTTTGCTGCAGCACGCTATCAAAAAAGCCCCAGGCAAAAAACGAATCGGTGGCCTGCGGCTCTAGCGCTTCTACCAGGTAGCGGCGGGCGGGGCCCTGCTCGGCCAGCACGGCCAGGTAGGCGGGCCCTAGGTTGGTAGCAGGAGCCGGTTGTAGGGGACGTAGTTTGACTTGGCTATGCAGGTAGTGGCCCTCGTAGGGGCGCGGGGTGGTTTTGTAGTCCTCGATGGTGTAGGTGGCGCCGCTGCCCGCCAGCGGCTCGGCGAGCGGGCGCAGCACCACGCCGTTGCGACGCAGGTTGTCGAGCACTTCGGTCCAGGCCGCCGGAATGATATAGGCCTGCGGCGCCTCGGCCACCACCGTGGGCCGGGCCGTGTTGTAGTAGGGCACCGGCCTGGTGTAGGGCCGGCTGCGGTCGTAGTAGAGGCGCGGCTGGCCGCTCACGGCGCTGGGCTTGTGTCCGGCCTCGTAGCCCCGAAACTGCACCGTGGTTGTAGCCGTGTCGCGGAGCGCCCAGGCCAACGGAAAGCGCGTTTGGGTACCTAGGGCTTGGTCGGCGGCGGCGCGGGCGGCCAGCACCGCCGGCGCCTGGGCCGCTACGGTCTGGACGTAGGTCACGAGCAGGTCGTAGGTGGCGCGCACGCGGGGCCCGAAGGCCTTGAGCATGTGCGTTTCGGGCATGAAGCCGATGCTGTTGAATAAGGCCGCGTAGCCGGTGGAGTAGCGCGGGCTTTCCATAAATGCGCGCAGGCCGCTCTCGGGGGTTTCGCCCTCAAAATCGACGTAGGGCGTCATGGGCCATTTCTTCTGGGCCATGCCCGCGTAGAGCGCTGGCAGCAGTTGGCCTTGCAAATAGGCACCTAGGGCGGGGGCCAGCTTGTTGTGCTGCGTCGGAATGAGCGTGATGGTGTACTGGTAGTCGGCCCCGTTAGAGGTGTGCGTATCGATAAAAACCTCGGGCCGCCACTTCTGAAACAGCGCCGCAAACGAGCGCGCATTGCGCGAGTCCTGCTTCACAAAATCACGGTTGAGGTCGAGGTGCCGCGCATTGCCCCGAAAGCCATATTCCCGCGGCCCGTTTTGGTTGGCGCGGGTGGTCGAGTTGCGGTTCAGCATCCCATCCACGTTGTAAGCGGGCACGATAACGAGCGTGACGCGCTGAAGCAGGGGCAGCAGCTTCTTATCGCGTAGCAGGTCGCGGGCCAGCATCATGCTGGCGTCGATACCCTCGGGCTCGCCGGGGTGAATGCCGTTTTGAACGAATAAGACCGGCCGGCCCTTGGCCCGGCTGGCAGCTGGCTCAAAGGTGCCATCGGCCGAGAGCACTACCTCGTGCAGCGGCTGGCCGCTGTCGGTGAGGCCGGCCTCGCGCAGCTGCACAGTGGCGGGGTGGGCGGCAGCGAGGTCTTTATAAAAGGCGAGGCACTCGGCGTAGGTGGCGGTGGTATTGTGGGCGGGGTCGCGCTCGAAAGGGGTGAGGAGCGCGGCGGGCCGAGGGGCACCTAGGAGCGAGGCGGTAAGCAACGTGGCGAAAAGCATAGCCGCGAAGGTCGGGCCGCGAGCCGAATTGCCCTAGGGCGCCGCTTTACCGTACAGGTTGGTTCGGCGACCACTCGCGCCTTTTTGATTTTTGCATGTCTACTTCTTCCCGTCCCCTCATTCTCGTTTCCAACGACGACAGCCTCACGGCGCCCGGTATTGGGCACCTAGTCCGTATTTTGCAAGAGCTGCAGGCTGAAATAGTGGTAGTTGCACCTAGCGCCCCGCAGTCGGGCATGGGCCACGCTATCACTATTGGCCACCCGCTGCGGCTCGACAAGTCCACTATTTTCGGGCCCGATGTAGAGGCCTACGCCTGCTCGGGCACGCCCGCCGACTGCGTAAAAATCGCCAAATACTACGTGCTCAAAGACCGCCGCCCCGACCTGGTGGTGTCGGGCATCAACCACGGCTCCAACTCCTCAGTAAACGTGCTCTACTCGGGCACCATGTCGGCGGCCATCGAGGCGGCTATTGAGGGTCTGCCTGCCATTGGCTTTTCGCTCTGCGAGTACGGCGACCATGCCGACTTTTCGCACGTGGGCCCCTGGGTGCGGCAGGTGTGCGAGCTGGCGTTGGCGCAGGGCATTCCAGGTCACACCGCGCTCAATGTGAACATCCCTAAGAACGCAGCCGGCACCATCCAGGGCATCCGGCTAGCGCGCCAGGCGCATGCCAAGTGGGACGAGGAATTTGACCGTCGCCTCGACCCCTACCAGCGCCCCTACTTCTGGCTGCAAGGCAAGTTCGCCAACTACGACCTAGGCCTCGACACCGACGAGGCGGCCCTGGCGGCGGGCTACGTATCGGTGGTGCCCTGCAAGTTTGACCTCACCAACTACGAGGGGCTGCACGCGCTGGCCACCGCCTGGCAGCTCCCGTTGCCTGAAGCCGGCACGGCCGCTACGCCCCCCCAGCCCCAGCCTAGCGAAGACTACGGCCCCGCTGCCGAAGAAGCCATGAAATAAGTAATCGGCTGAGTAAGTAGTGGCATCACTAGGCCTATCGGGCCGTAGTGGGCACTGTGCGTACCGTTTTGGGCGCCAGCGCAGCCCGGGGCGAGCGGAGAATCTGCACCGGAGCCAGCGACTGGCGCCCTAGGTGGCGGCCGGTTCGCTGCCGCGCCCCGTGCCCCCTAGGCGCCAGCAACGCCGCCAGCAGCAGCACCAATACAAGCAGGCCAAGCAGTTTCATAAAACGTTCAGTTGACGTTTCAATTTACCACCCGACCCATGAACGAGGAATGAGGTAAATAAGAGGTGATGAAGTGATTGGGTGAGGAAGAAATGAGCGAAAAGACCAAGCAGCTCGCATCTTGTTTGTCCTCACCCAACTTAGCCCATCACCTGCTTGCTTAATCGCTACTGAGCCAGCCCTTGCGCCAGAAATAGTAGAGCTGCCCCACCACAATGAGGGCGAGTATGCCCAGCAAAATGGGGTAGCCCCAGGGCTGGTACAGCTCAGGCATATTGAGTGGCAGCCGGTGGCCATGCTGGTCTTCGGGCTGAAAATTCATGCCGTAGAGGCCCACCACGAAGCTGAGTGGAATGAAGATGGAGCTGATGATAGTTAATACCTTCATCACCTCATTCATGCGGTTGCTTTGGTCCGAGAGAAAAAGGTCGGCCAGCGACGAAATATTATCGCGGTAGCTTTCGGCCAGGTCCAGGGCCTGAATGGCGTGGTCGTAAGCATCGCGGTAGTAGGTTTTGAGTTCTTCGGGCACCACCTCGTCGGGTAGGCGCAGAATTTCCGCAATTTTGTCGCGTTCGGGGTACACCAGCCGCCGGAAGCGCACCACGTCTTTCTTGATGCGCAAAATGCGGTTGAGCAGCCGCCGCTCGCGACGCTCCGTAAAAATGCGGTCTTCCAGCTCCTCAATATAGTCGCCGATGGCGGCCATGGTAGGGTAGTAGTGGTCGAGAACCACGTCGGTGAGGGCGTAGGCGAGGTAGCCGCTCGACTTGCGCCGCAGCTGGCTCAGGTTGGCCCGCAGGCGGTTGCGCAGCACATCCAGGCAATCCTCGTAGTCGTCCTGAAAGCACAACACGTAGTTGGGCCCGGTGAAGATAGAAAGTTGGTCGTCATTGATTTCCAGGTCCGAGGTGAAGTCGGTCATGCGCGATACCAGGAACAGCCGTTTCTCGTCAAAAACCTCCACCTTGGCCCGTTGGTAATCGCCGAGCACGTCTTCGAGCTGCAAGGGGTGCAGCCCAAAGTCGTTCATCAGGCGCTCCATCAGGGGTAGGTCGCCGTAGCCACGCACGTCTATCCAGTGCTTGAGTTCGGGCTTGCCGTGGAAGGCTGCAAGCAGCTCGTCGTAGCGGTTGGTGTACTCATTTTCGGTATAGCCTTGCTCATTATAGGAAAATAAAAACAGGCGCGGCTTAAGCGCGCCGGCCTTCACGCGCAGCGTGCCGGGGCGCTGGCCTACCTCCTGCTCACGAGCCAGGCGCGTGGCCGCGCGGTCGGAGATGCGGTCGGTAGTAGCAAGCGAAGACGCTGAAGGGCGCTCGTCGGCCGGGGTGGGAGGCGGGGCCAGCGGTAGCGGGTCAGGAAAATCCATTGGGCAATAAAAACTGAACTATCCGAAAGATGCAGCACAAATATGAAAACGTCGGGAAGGCCGCGGCCCGGTGCCGTACTTTGCCCTTCGCTGCCCTTTTTTAGTACCCGTGGCAATTTCTTCTCTTGACCTTTCGCCGCCTGCTGCCCTGCGCGTGCACGTGGCCCACACGCCCGCCGGCCAGCCACCCGCCGCGCCGCGCCTGCCGCTGGCTTTCGAGCCCTTCCTGTTTCTGACACCCGCCCACCAAGCGTTGCAGCAGCACAACTGCCCAACGCTAGCTTTCTTTCTGGAAGATGAGCAGGCTCAGCGCACAGTAGCTCAGTTCTACGTAGTGCTTGATTTTGAAGGCCTAGGCCTGGCGTGCTCGCCGGGGCAAGCTAGTTTTGGCGGGGTGCAACTGGCGCCGGACCTACCGGCTAGCACCCTGCACACGCTGCTCGACGCCGCCGAAGTCGCCCTAGGTCAGCACCACCAAACTCGGCTAGAAATTCGGAGCTACGCTAGCTGCTACGACTCCGCCGGCGCTGCCACACTGGCCGTGGCCCTAGGCGAGCGGGGCTACCAAGTAGTGCTGAGCGAAGAAAACTACCACCTAGACCTGGCGCGCGACTACAGTACACAGCTAGACCCAGCCGAGCGCCGCTACCTGCGCAAAGGCAAGCAAGCTGGTTTTGTAGTTGAGCAAGAGCCACCATACTTGCTGCCAGCAGCCTACGAGTTTATTGCTAAGTGCCGCCACGAGCGAGGCTATAAACTGTCTTTATCTTTAGAAAGGGTGCAAGCCTTATTTAAAGCATTTCCGCGCCAGCACTTGCTACTATCGGTGCGAGAGCCCACGGGCGACTGGGCGGCGGTGCTCATTGCCATTCGGGCCAGCAGCCAGGTATTCTATAGCTTTTACTTAGCTAGTCCGCTACGGCTCAACAAGCTGAGCCCAGCCGTGATGCTCCTAGGTGGCCTGCACGCCTTTGCCAAGGCCAATGAGGCGGCCCTCGTAGATATGGGCACATCGACGCTACCCGACGGCAGACCCAATCAGCCACTGTTGGATTTTAAGCGTTACTTAGGCGGCATTGCCAGCCCGCGCCTCACGTGGCAGAAATCGCTTTAGCCAGTTCTGAGCGCATTGTGGTCTTCTCTGCTTTACGCACGCAGCCCGCGCTACGCTATACCTAGGGTATTGACTGCACAGATAGGAGCTGTGCACAGCTTACTAACTACTCACTATGCCTCATTCTCCCTCTGATGCTCCAGCTGCTGTGGCCTCGACCAAGGCGACCGCCGTGGGTGTTTGGCGGGGCTTTGTGCGGGGTTCACTCGGCACGGGGGTAGCCGTAGCGGCGCGGGCAGCCGGGGCGCTGGTGCTCAGCAAGCTGGTGGCAGTGTACGGCGGGGCGGGAGGGCTCACGCAACTGGCCCAATTTCAAAATCTGATGGCCCTATTCGGCGCTCTGCCCGCCGACGGTATTCAGGTGGGGGCTACCACCCGCTTGGCGCCGCTGCGGCCCGGCGCGGGGCGCTACCGAGCTTGGCTGGGGGCGGCTGTGGCACTTACGTTGGTGGCGGTGGGCCTGGGCGGGGTCATGCTGGGCCTGGCTGGGGGACTTGGCTGGGGGCTACTGGCCGTAATGGGCTTTACACTGGGCATGGCCGCCGTGGCCACCCAGGCGTTGCTAAGCACGGCCCTGCTTGCGGCCGGCCAGCGGCGCGCCTACGTGCGCCAAGCCATCGCTCTGAGCATCGGAGGCACGGCGGTGGCAACGGCTGCCCTGCTGCTGCTGCAGCCGTTGCCACTAGTGCTGGGGGGCTACCTAGGCGGCCAGGCCTTGGTGTTGGCACCCACGCTGGTGCAGGCGAAGCGGGCGGGACTACTGCAGGGGCTGCGGATAAGGCGACCTAGCCGCCTTGCCGTGCGCGGCCTGCTGCGCTTCGTGCTCATGGCCAGCGGCCCGCTGCTGTTCGGGCGGGCGGTCGACTATGCCGTGCGGGCCTACCTGATGGCGCACTTCGCGCCAGCCAGCACCGACTTGTGGCAGGCCGTGGCCCGGCTCTCCGACCACTACTCGCTGGTAGCGGGGGCTGTGCTGAGCACCGTTTTTTACCCTAGGTTGGCGGCCTTGGCACCGATGCCGGCCCAGGCCCGGCACTACCTGCGGGCGGTACTAGGCCTGCTGGCCGGTGGAGTAGGGGTAGGGCTGGGGGTAGTTTTTGCCTTGCGCGACTGGCTGCTGCCGCTACTTTTTGCCCCGCGCTTGCTGGCCGCCCGCGAGCTGCTAGCGCCGCAGCTGCTCGGCGATTGGGCCAAGTTCTTGGTGTGGGTGTTTCTGTATCAGCTATTGGCCCGTGCCCGGCCGTTGCCCTACATTGCGGTGCAGGCGGCATCGGCTATCCTGTATACTGGGCTGCTGGTGGGGCTGCTGCCGCACCTAGGGCTGGCTGGGGTAGTGTGGGCGCACGCGGGCCGCTACGGAATTTTACTGCTAATCTGCATTATTGTTCACTTAGCAGCAAGCCGAACGGCATAGGCAGTAATCCAGTAGACTTATAAATAACTCATAATTTACAAAGTGCCGCTCGTTACCATTATCGCCCTGTGCTACAACCACGCGCCGTTTTTGCGGCAGGCGCTCGATTCTATTCTGGCCCAAGACTACCCGCACCTCGAGGTGTGGCTAGTCGATGATGCTAGCCAGGACAGCAGCCCAGAAATCTTGCGCGAGTATGCCCAGTCGCACCCTGGCTGGCACCTGCTGCTATTGCCCCAGAACCTACGCAACTGCCGGGCATTCAACCAGGCCTTCTTCCAAAGCAAGGGCAACTACATTCTCGACTTTGCGACCGATGACGTGCTGCTGCCGCACCGCATCAGCCAGCAGGTGGCGCTGTTCGAGCGCCTAGGTCCTGGCTATGGCATCGTGTATTCTAATGCCGAACTCATTGATGAGCAAGGCGTGGCCGTAGGCCTGCACCACCGCCCCGATGGGCGCGGTGGGCTGCAGCCCCGCCCGGCCAGCGGCTGGGTGCTGGCCGAGGTGCTGGGCCGCTACTTCATCTGCTCGCCCACCATGCTCGTACGCCGCGAGGTGCTGGCCCACCTAGGTGGCTACGACGAAGCGCTAACCTTTGAGGACTTCGACCTGTGGGTGCGGGCCAGCCCCGGCTGGCAGTTTCACTACCAAGATAAGGTCACGACCCAGCGCCGCCTGCACCCGCGCTCCATGTCCACGCGCGCCTACCAGCCCAACGACCCCTACCTGCGCTCCAACATTGCGGTGTGCCGCAAGGCCGTGGCGCTGGTGCGCACGCCCGCCGAGCGCGCTGCCCTAGGGGTGCGCCTGCGCTGGGAGCTACTGCAGGCCCTGCGCCACCGCCAGTGGTCAGCCGCCCGCGACCTCTCCGATTTACTGCACTTGGCCGGGCGCCGCCATCCCCTCGATTTTGCGTTGGGGCTGCTGGCCCGGCGCCGCGCCTAGCCAAAAAAGTCGCTAGGGTCGGCCTGGCTGAGGTATTTTTTGAGCTTGCCTAAGTCGCCGAAATACGGCAGCACCCAGTGCATAAACTGCCGCACGGCCTGGGGGCTATCGGCATAAACCAGAAAGGTATCTTCCTGCTCGTCAAACTCTAGCTGGTCGAGCAGGCCAGGCTGATACTCTTCAATAATCGTCTCGATGTGCTCGCGCCAGGAAAAGCCATCACCCCCATAGCCGTAGTCTTCAAAGACATTGAGGTAATCGTCCAGCGCATCTATCTCGGCCAGAATGACAAATTGGTGGGCTGGGTCGCCCCCGGCCTTGGCAGCGGCAACTTTAAACGGAAACGTAGAAGCCATAAATAGAGGTAATAGCGCAATAAAGCTAGCCCGGGAGCTGAGGGCAGCCGGCTTAGCGAGCAGCACCTAGGGTGCGCCACGCCAAGCCAGTCGCCAACCAGCCTAGACCGCCAGGTAGAAGGAAAGAAAATAACCCACGGGCACTCAAGTAGAAACTAAGCACGGCTGTAGCCGCTAAAGTAAAGGCAAAGCGTAAGTGAAAGAAAAGGAAATATTTAGAAAGCTGGCTAAGTAGAGAAGCCGCGGCTGTGGCAGCGGGCGCCGGCCGCACCTCAGGCTTCCGCATCCAGCTCGTTATTTAGCAAATAAGGTACTACGTAAAAGCCGCGGCGCAAAACGATTTTCTTGAGGGATGAAAGCAGCTTGGCTGAAAATAGTTGCCGTTAGCTGAGTTTACTGTCGAGCTGCCCGCCCTTGGCGCCCAAAACCACGCAGGCTGTTTTGCGGGCCCTAACCTTTGCGTAGCTTTAGTGCTCCGCCAGGCCCCACCCACCCATGCCTTCTGACCAATTTTTCACCGATTTTCTGCAAGTTGCTTACCGCCCCGACCTCGACCAGCTCACTGGCCGCTGGTTGCGCTCGGTCACGGAGCCCGAGCTGCACCAGGGCTACGAGGCTTTGCACCAAGCTGCGAGGCACTACCAATGCGGCTACTGGCTTATTGACTCGCGCCGCCGCACCAACCGTAGCATTAACGGCCCCGAGTGGGTGACCACCCAGTTTTTGCCGCAGGTGCAGCGCGGGCTAGGCACGCCGCTATACGTGTGCTTTCTGGTGCTGCCCGACTACCTAGGAAGCTTGCCGGCTAGTGCCCACCAGGCGACCTCTGGAAACCCCATGCAGTTTGCGCGCTTCGTAGACGAGGGCGCGGCTAATGCCTGGCTAGCGGCCCAGCAAGCAACCCATAGCCAAGTCTAAAGAGGCGTGGCCGGCAACCTAGCGCCGCCGGCGCCAGAAAAATAAGCCCACGCACGCCAGGGCCAGCCCCATAATGAGTGCGTCGCGCCCGCGCTGGCCTTGCTGGGTCTCGGCCAGGTCGGCAGCCAAGGCGCGCTGGCGCTCAGCGGCCTGCTTTTCGCGCTGCTGCGCATTAAGCAGGTCGTTCTGAAACTCGCTGATGCGCTGGGCGGTCAGGTTGCGGTCGTCGCGGCCAGTGTTTTGCAGAGTAGTGGCCGTGGTTTGGGCCTGTTGGGCCGTTTGGTTAAGCACCGCCACTATTTCCTCATCCTTGTTCACGATGCCTTGCAGGGCGTCCACCACTTCCTGCAAGTCTTTCTTACTAGGCTTATTATTAAGTCCAAATAAGCTGTGGCGCTGGGCGCTGGCTTCGGCATAGCGCTGTGTAAGCACCCGGCGCTCGGCCAGCAGGCGCGTGAGGGGCGAGTCGGGTTGGGCCAGGGCGCAAGGCCCCCATAAAAGCAGGCCCAGTAATAGCTTACTACGCATAGCAACAAATAGAGGAAAGAGCTGCACCTACGGCCCAGCCCGCCGCAATGTTGAGTTGCTGCTAGTAACTCACTGCGCCCGAAGTAGTCATGACCCGGGCCAGCGTGCGGATAATGCGACCCGCGCGCGATTTTACAGTACCTAGAGGCAGGTGTAGCTCCTCAGCCGCTTCTACCTGGGTATAGCCCTTGAGGTATAGCAAGTCGAGCAGCTGCCGGTCGCTGGGGCCCAGCAGCTGCAGCCAGTCGCGCACCCCAATGTGCTCGGGCCGAAAGGTGGCCGGGGCGGGCTGGTGGGGCACGGTTTCTTCGGAGAGCGAGTAGGTGCGCTGGGCGTCGCGGTAACGCTGGTCACGTAGGTGGTCGATGGCGAGGTTGCGCGCAATATTCAGCGCCCACGTAAAGAGCCGACCTCGGCTGGCGTCGTACCTAGGGAAAGCTAACCAGAACTTGACCATGCATTCCTGCAAGATGTCTTCGGCCAATTCATCTTGGCGCACAATGCGCCAGATTGTATAATACAAGGCTCGGCTGTAGTTCTTGTAGAAGAGCTCCATTGCCGCTTCATCTCGGGCGTATAAGCGCAGAACAAGCTCTTTTTCAGCCTCCTTCTCTAATAGCTTCATCAACAGCCCCGGGTGGTGAGGCCATACATACGCACCCCTAGGGCGCGCCGGATTTAGATATTAGCAAGAATAAATAAAACGCGTTTTGGAACCTTTTTACTTTTCGCCGCTAACCATGCGCGAGATTAAGCCGTGGTCTTTGGTAAGCTCGGCCCATACTACCCCCCCCACGTGCACCACCACAAAGGCGATAAGCAAATACATCGTTACGTTATGTACCGCCTTCACCGAGTGCTCGATACGGTGCAGCCACGCCACGTCGTCGGCCCAAGTCAGGGCCAGGCCCGTGAGCACCATTATGCTGATAAATAAATAGAACGCGGCATAAGTTAGCTTGGCCAGCAGGGCGTGGCGAGCATTGGGGTGCTCGGCGGGCGGGGCTAGCCGGTAGTAGCGGGCGGCCGCCACTAGCCGCGCCGTAAAGCGGCGCTCAACGGGACCAGTCAGTTGCAGTACCAGCCAATACGCCCAGAAAGAGGCCAGCGCCAGCCCAATGGCAATGTGCCAGTCCCACAGGCGCTCGCTCATCAGGCGGGCAATGCTCATGCCCTGCTCCTTGCTTAGGTTGCCGCCGTGCTGGGCCGCAGCCGCCTGAAACTCGGGCACCAGCGCTTTGGGTTTCACGATAACCTTGATAAAGAGAATCGTGATTAACTGCCCTAGTACCAGCAAGGCATTGCCCCAATGCCACACCCGCAGCGGCGCCGAATAGTCGTGGGTAGAGGTCGGCGCAGCAGCAGGCGTGGGCATGAGGGTAAGTACGAAAAGCTAGGCTAGCGCTTCGGCCGGGGCGGCCACCGCCTGCGGTGCCAGCGTGCGGCCGGGGTAGGCCAGCAGCGCGTGCTCGAGGCAGGTGAGGGCCGAGGCCAAATCGTCGAGGTTAAGTACGTAGGCCAAGCGCACTTGTTGGCGGCCTAGGTCGGGCGTTTGGTAGAAGCCGTTGGCCGGCGACAGCATCAGCGTCTGGTTTTCGTAGGTGAAGTCGGTGAGCAGCCATTCGCCAAAGCGCTCGGCATCATCTACTGGTAGGTGAGCCATCACGTAGAAGGCGCCGCCAGGCACCGGGCACTGCACGCCGGGCATAGCCTGCAAGCGCGCCACCGTGAGGTCACGCCGCGCCTGGTACTCGGCGCGGTTTTCGTCGAAGTAGCTTTCGGGCAGGTCTACGGCGGCCTCGCCCAGCAGCATACCTAGGCCGGGCGGACTGATGCGCATCTGGGCGAAGTGGAAAGCTGCTAGGTATACGGTCTTGTTGCGCGTGACGAGCGAGCCCACCCGCGCGCCGCAGGCGCTGTAGCGCTTCGAAATAGTGTCCATCACCACCACGTGCTCTTCGCCGCCGGGCAAGTTGAGCGCGCTAATCGAGCGGGCCCCATCGTAGCAATACTCCCGGTAGGCCTCGTCCGAGAGCAAGTACAGCCCGTGGCGCTGGCAGAGACCTAGGAGGTCTTCAAGCTCGCGGCGGGTGTACACGTGGCCAGTAGGGTTGCTGGGGTTGCAAAGCAGAATCGCCTTGGTGCGCGACGTAATCACCTGCTCGAAAGCAGCCAGCGGCGGCAAGGCAAACCCGTTCTCGATGGTGGCTGTCACGGTCACGATGTTCACGCCCGCTGCAATGGCAAACGCCGTGTAAGTGCCGTAGAATGGCTCAGGGATAATGACTTCGTCGCCGGGGTTAAGGCAGGTAAGCAGCGCAAACAAGATGGCCTCGCTGCCCGCCGTGGTCACTAGTATCTCTTCGGTGCTCACCTCAATGCCCGCGCGATGGTAGTAGGCAGCCAGCTTCTGGCGGTAGCTGTCGGTGCCCGCGCCATGGCTGTAAGCCAGCACCCGAATATCGGCCTGCCGCACGGCTTCGAACAAGCTGGGCGGGGTCGCAATGTCGGGCTGGCCGATGTTGAGGTGATACACTTTTTTCCCTTGCTGCTTGGCGGCTTCTGCAAAAGGAGCCAGCTTGCGAAAGGGCGAGGCGGGCATGGCCTGCCCGCGCTGTGAGATAGCTAATGACATAAGGTATTCAGTATTAAATAGCCGCCGACAGTAAGGAAAGCGTAAAAATACAAAAATGTGAGGCCGCCGGACCCATTCGGGTAAACCGGCAACCTCACATTGTGTATAGTTTATGCGTTTTTACCCCCTAGGGCTAGCCGTTACGCTTATTCAACTCATCACGGATTTTCGCCGCTTTTTCGTAGTCTTCTTTGTCCAGCGCCTGCGCCAGCATTTTGCTGAGCTCCTCTACCGGCACCTGACCACTCGGTTCGCGGGGCTCGGTGGGGCGGGGGGTAGGGCTGGGGCTGTCGTCATCATCGTCCTCGTCGTCGCGGTCCTGGTCGTCTTCGTCTTCCTCGCCGGCCTCGTCGAGGTCAGAGAGAATGATGCCAGCTTCGCTCAGTACGCTTTCTACCGTGAAAATCGGCACTCCAAAGCGCAAGCCAATGGCAATGGCGTCGGAGGGGCGAGCGTCAATCTCGAAAGTGGTAGCCCCGTCGGAGCATACGATGCGGGAGTAGAAAACGCCTTCTTTAAGGTCCGAAATAACGACCTCAATAATTACTACGTGCACATGTTCGGCGAAGGCCTTGAATAGGTCGTGAGTGAGGGGCCGGTTAGGGCTAATCTTCTCAATTTGAATGGCAATGCTCTGGGCCTCAAACATGCCGATAATAATCGGCAGGCGCCGGTTGCCGTGCTTCTCACCCAGAATGAGGGCGAAGGAGCCGGACTGCGACTGTGAGGAGGACAAGCCCAGAATTTCGAGCGGAATTTTTTTCAAGGGTCGCGGGGACGTTCAGGGTCCGGGAAACGGGTACTAGGGTTCTGTACGACAAATAAAGCGATGAAGGTCGGAACTAGCTCAAAAAAGTACGGCCAAGCCGCGGCTCGGTACAGGCCAACACCCACCAGGTAGCACCCGGCGGAGCCCGCACCAAGCCGCAGCCTGGCCCTACAAGTAGCTTAGCTCAGCTCTTTTACGGCTGCCGTCAGCTTGGGAAGTACCTCAAATACATCGCCCACAATGCCATAGTCGGCTGCCTTAAAGAAGGGTGCCTCGGGGTCTTTATTAATCACCACAATCACCTTCGACGAGTTGACTCCTGCTAGGTGCTGAATAGCGCCCGAAATGCCGCAGGCAATGTACAGGTTAGGCGACACCGTGATGCCCGTTTGGCCCACGTGCTCGTGGTGAGGGCGCCAGTCTACGTCGCTTACCGGCTTAGAGCAGGCCGTAGCGGCACCTAGGGCCTTGGCCAGGTCCTCAATGAGATTCCAGTTTTCGGGGCCCTTCATACCGCGGCCGCCGCTTACTACGAGCGAGGCCTCGGGTAGCAGAATGCCGCCAGCCTGGTCCTGCATCACTACCTGCTTGGGCGCGTCGGCAAAGTCGGCATCGCCAAGCTGGGCCGAGAAGGCAGCTACCTCGGCCGTTTTGCCGGCTTCGTGCTGCGCCTCAATCGAGTTTTTCTTGACAGCAATAATCTTGCGGTCGCCGCTCAGCACCACGTCCGAAAAGGCCTTGCCCGAGAAGGCACCACGCTTCACCACAAACTGGCCGCCGTCGGTTTTGGGCAGCTCCACTACGTTGGTAGCCAGTGCTGCTTGCAGCCGCACCGACAAGCGCGAGCCTACAGCCGCCCCGATATTGCTGTTGGCCAGCACGATTACCTTGGCGTCTTCCTGCTGGGCTGCCGTAGCAATGAGCTTGGTGTAGGCATTGTTTACAAAGTCCTTGAGGCGGGGCTCATTGTCGTAAAGCACCTTGCTGATGCCCTGCTCGCCGAGCTTGGCGAGGTTAGCCTCAGTGGCTTCGCCTACGGCAATGGCCGTGGCCGAGGTGCCCAACTGGGCGGCCACCTGCGCGCCGTAGGTGGCTACTTCGAGCGAAGATTTTTTTACCTCGCCCTTATCACATTCAACTACTACTAAAACAGACATGCTATTAATTTTTTGTCATCCTGAGCGCAGCGAAGGACCTTATCACGTCCGCTACGGTTGAGTTAGGAGAAGTTGACGAAAGCAAGCCGTGATAAGATGCTTGCTTCGTCAGCATGACAGGCGATATTAGATAACTTTCGCCTCGTTGCGGAGCAGCTTAATCAGCTCGCCAGCATTGGCAGCGTCGATAAGCTTCACGCCCTGCTTTTTGGGGGGCAGCGCAAACTCGGCCACCTGGGTGCGAGGGGCGTCGCCGATGGCAGGCACCACTTTCAGAGGCTTAGTGCGGGCCGTCATGATGCCGCGCATGTTGGGAATGCGGGGCTCGCACATGGGCTGCTGGCACGAGGCCACGAAGGGCGTGTTTACCTGCACAATTTCTTTGCCACCCTCAATTTCGCGCTCTAGAGTAGCAGCATTGCCGCTCATGTCAAGCTTCATAGCGGGCGCCACCGTGGGAATGCCGAGCAACTCGCCCACCATGCCGTGCACCTGAAAGCCGTTATAGTCAATGCTTTCCTTGCCCATCAAGATGACATCGTAGCTGCCTTCTTTAGCGATGGCCGCAATTTGCTGGGACACGAAGAACGCATCGGTAGGGGCGGCATTGACGCGGATGGCGTCGTCGGCCCCGATAGCGAGGGCTTTGCGAATGTTCGGCTCGGTGTCGGCCTCGCCTACGTTGAGCACCGTCACGGTGCTGCCAGCGTTAGCCTCCTTCAGCTCGATGGCGCGGGTAAGCGCGTATTCGTCCCAGGGATTAATCACGAATTGCACCCCGGCCTTGTTAAATTCTTTGTTGTCAGGCGTAAAGGCGATTTTGGTGGTCGTGTCGGGCACGTTAGAAATACAAACCAGAAACTTCATCTAAACGAGGGTAGGGTGAGAAGATTATTGCAAAAGTAGTCGGCTTGCATAACATCCGCTAGGCCTAAAAAGGTCGGCAGCGAACGTAGGAAACCAGAATGCGGCGCGGCGGTCGCAATTTCGCCTCAAATATAGTCTGAACTCTGCCCCTAGGTCCCGTTTATGAGCCCATCTGCCCCCAGCCGCCTGCAGCAATTGCTGGCTTTCTACCAAGAAGACCCCAACGACCCCTTTACTATTTACGCCCTAGCTACTGAATACCGGGCCGATGACCCTAAGCTAGCCTGGGAATATTACCAGAAGCTACTCACTGAACACCCCGATTACGTAGGCACCTACTACCACGCCGGTAAGCTGCTCGAAGGTTTTGGTAAGAAGGATGAAGCTGAACAGGTATACCGCAAAGGCTTAGTAGTAAGCCGCAAGGCGGGCCAGCTACATGCCGCCAGTGAATTGCAGCAGGCGCTCAATAGCTGCCTAGGGTTGGATTATGAGGATGACTAGGCGCTACCTATTTAATAGGTTAAGAACCGTAAGCAACTGACTCTATGCTACGGGGCACGCCGGGTGCTACCGCGCCGATTAGCAACGCAAAAAGGTAACAACTATGCCCACAAAAATTCTGCTGGTCGAAGATGAGCCTAAGGTATCGGCTTTTATCCGGCGCGGGCTCGAAGAGGAAGGCTACGAGGTAACAGTAGCCTACGACGGTACCTTCGGTCTGCGCTTGGCGCTGAGCGAGGACCTAAGCTTGCTGATACTAGACGTCATCTTGCCCGGCCAGAGCGGCCTGGAGGTGCTGAAGGCCGTGCGCGCCCAAAACCAGGACTTGCCCATCTTGATGCTCACGGCCCTAGGTACTACCCAAGACAAGCTGCTGGGCTTCGACGGCGGCGCCGACGACTACCTCGTCAAGCCCTTCGACTTTGCCGAGCTACTGGCGCGGGTGCGGGCCCTCACGCGCCGCCGCGGCCACGCCGAGGCCAAAGGCAGCCAGTTGCGCCTAGCTGACCTGGTGGTGGATACCGCGGCCAAAACCGTGACGCGCGCCGGCCAGTCCATCAAGCTCACAGCCCGCGAGTTTAATCTGCTAGAGCTATTGCTGCGCCACCAAGGCCGAGTGTTGAGCCGCGGCGAAATAGCCGAGCATACCTGGGAAGAAGCCTTTGACGCGGGCTCCAACGTAATAGATGTGTACGTGAACTACCTGCGCAACAAGGTGGATAAAGGCTACGACAAAAAGCTTATTCACACAGTAGTGGGTATGGGCTACGTATTGCGCGAGGAGTAGACCCTAGGTGAAGGAGTAACAATAAAAAAGCCTCCCACTTTGAGGGGAGGCTTTTTTATTGCACCTGAAAAACCTAGTTGCGAGTCATCAGGGTGTTGGTCGACAGCTCAGAAGAGGGGATGGGCCACACGTAGAGCGGGTTGGTTGGGTCTACCGCGCTGATAGAGCCTTTGCCAGGGATGGTAGCATTCAGCCGCATGATATCAATGTTGCGGATGCCCTCGCCCAGAAACTCGATGCGGCGCTCTAGCAAGATGGCGTCGATGAAATCGGAGGCTGAGGTGAAGGCTGTATAGGCAGTGCCACTCGAACGGGTGCGCACGGCGTTGAGCAGTGCCAGGGCACGGGTATCAGTGGCGCCGTTGGTGCGCACCAGTGCTTCGGCTAGGCTCAGCATTACTTCTGAGTACCGAATTACCGGGGCCTTATCGGTGTAGGGGGTGCCGGTAGGATATTTCGTTAGGAAGCGCTCGTTGCCTACGGCAGTCACGAAACTAGTGCGGCGAACATCCGAAGCTCCAAAGCCAGCATTAGCCAAAATGCCGCCAGTCCCTGTGTTGAGGCCGTATTCGCCATTGCCGCCTAAGGAAGTAGGCAGATAATAGTACGCCAATTGATTCTGGGTGCCGGGGGTATCCTGAGCAGTGAAGGGGAAGGACAGAATGCTCTCCGTCGTTTCCTGCGGCGCCGCGAATACGTTGACAATAGATGCGTTCAGGGCATTGGCTACGCCGCCCGAAGGAGCCACGTAGGGCGCAGCAGTAGGCACTAGCTTGTTAGCTTCCCGAACTACATCGGAGTAGCGTCCCATCGTCAGGTACACGCGGGTTTTAAGCGCGATGGCCGTATTGCGGTGGGCGCGCGTCACGTTGAGGGTCGCGGCCGATACGCTGCCCTGGCCAGCGGTGTAGCTAGTTGGCAGGGCCGTTTCGGCCGCGTTGAGGTCGAGCAGAATCTGGTCGTATACCTGGGCTACCGTGCTACGCGCCAAATCGTTGTTACCTAGGCCGCTTTCGGGCTGTATGCGCAGTGGCAGGCCGGGCTTCGACCCGGCTCCGTCGATGTAGGGGCGGGCGTACAACTGCAGCAGCGAGTAGTAGCATAGAGCGCGCAGCAAGCGAGCTTCGCCTTGGTAACCGGTTACGGTGCTGGCGTAGCCGCTTGGGAAAGGGCTGGCGGTGAACTTAGTAGTATTGGCATCGAGGCCCGCCAAAAAAACGTTGATTTGGTTGATGGCCTGGTAGGCGGCCCCCCACACGCTGATTACATCGTTCTGCGAAGTTTCGGCCAGCGTATGGTTCCACACCTGCAGGCCGGTTACGCCGTTGGTAGTGCGGTTGATGAAGTCGTTGGCCCGGATGTCGCCGTAAATCTGATAGCGGCCCCCTAGAAAGCTGCCCGTTTTCACGTAAGAATACAGGCCATTTACCTGCGCCAGCACGCGCGAAGGCGTATCGAAGGCCAAGCCCCCGTCGAGTAGGGCTTTGGGCGTTACATTAAGGAGGTCATTTTGGCAGGAGAAGGTACCTAAGCCCAGAGCGGCCGTGCATAGGGCCGTAAGAATGCGATTACGAAAAACTGATTTCATATAACTATAGCTAGCGGGCCATTAGAAGGAAACGTTGATGCCGGCCGTATAAGAGCGAGCTTGGCCTATCGAGTTGCGGTCGACACCGGGGGCCAGGTTGCTACCGCCGTTCACCGAAATCTCGGGGTCAATGCCGCTGTACCGGGTGAAGAGCGCTGCGTTCTGAACTTGTGCGTACACGCGAACATTGCTCAGCTTGAGACCATTGACGAACTTAGTGGGGAAGGTGTAGCCCAGCGATACGTTGCGCAGGCGGATAAAATCACCTCGCTCTACGTTCTGCGACATCACGATGCTAGACCCGTTCGATACGTTGTCGCCGTACACTAGGCGCGGCCACTCGGCATTGGTATTCTCTGCCGTCCAGCGGTTTTTGATATCCGTAGCGTTGTTCCAGAAGCGCTGGTCGTGCAAGCCAGCTTTAGTACCGTTGTAGATGTAGTTGCCACCCGAGTACTGGAAGAAGATACCTAGGTCGATACCCTTGTAGCGGAAGGTGTTGTCGAGGCCGCCGTAGAAGGTCGGCAGTACGGGGCCGAAATACTGGCCATCGGCCAGCTGCGTGGGCGACGAAGTGTTGGCGCCAGTGCTACCATCAGCATTCACAACCGTCCAGCCCGTCGAGCCGGTGCCGCTGGTACCTAGGTGGTTGTACTGCACCCGCGTGCCATCAGCCTTTATCAGGATGCGCTGGCCGTTGCGAGGGTTGATGCCTGCGCTAGGCACGGCCAGGATAGAACCGATAGAGCGGCCTACGGTAGTGTAGTTAGCCACTTCCAGGCCCGAGGTGGCGCCCGAAATACGCTGGTCGTCGTTCAGCAGCGACAGGACCCGGTTGTCGAGCGTCGTCAGGTTGCCGCTCACCGTCCAGGTGAAGGCTTTGTCCTGCAGTACATTATAGCGCAAGTTGAATTCGAAGCCGCGGTTGCGCATCGAACCCACGTTAGCCGGAATCGAGTTGCCAGGAATACCACGCGACGGGGCCTGCGGCACGTTCAAAATCAGACCATCTACTAGGTTGTAGTAGAACGTAGCGTCACCCGTTAAGCGGCTCTGCAAAAAGCCGAAGGCAATGCTGGCGTCTGTTTTCTTGCTTTTCTCCCAGCCAATGTTAGGGTTCGCGGCCTGCGTGTAGTAGAAGGTGCTAGCGTTGCCGTATAGGAACGAGTCGTAGAGCGGCAGCGACACGTAGTCATAGATGCCCTGGTTGTTGCCGGTGGTGCCGAAGCTACCCGATAGTTTTAGGAAATCGAACGCCTGCGCGAAGCTCGAATTTTTCCAGAAGCCTTCTTCCGACACTACGTAGCCGGCCGAGAGGCCGTAGAAGTTGCCGAACTTGTTGTACCACGCCGAGTAGCCATCACGGCGGCCAGTGGCAGTGAACAGGTACTTGCGGCCGTAATTATAGGTGAAGCGGCCGAAGAACGATGCTAGGTAGTTGGCACCTTGTGTGTTGCCTGATGCAGCAATGTTGAGGTAGTTGCCCTGGAAGGTAGTGAAGAAGGGGTCGGCTACGCCGGTGCGGGTGGCACCCCAGCGCTGCACGTCGGTGTACTGCTGCTCATTACCCGCTAGTAGCGAGAAGTTATGCTCGCCAGCAGTTAGGTCGTACTGTGCCGTGTTCTGCCAGTTCCAGCGCTTGTTGGTACGGTAGTAGTCGCTGGCCGAACCGCCGGTAGAAAAGCCGTCGCCAGCCAAGGAAGTAAAGTATGACTTATCCTCAAAGTTGAGGTTGTCGATGCCGTACTGCGTGCGCAGGTGCAAGCCTTTTATTACCTCCACATCGGCGTAGAGGGCACCTTGCAGCTGGTTGCTCTCCGACGTGAAGTAGTTGTTTTGCAAGTCAACCACTGGGTTGTAGTAGCCCGGTAGTAGTGCAGCACCAGTAGTAGGGTTGATGTTGGGGCCGGCACCGAGGCCCGCACCACTGGTGTTGAAGGTGCCGTCGGCGTTGTAGGGCGAGATGTTAGGCGGCAGCACCAGTGGCAGGCGACCTAGGCCGGCTGTACCAAACGCACCATCACCCACCGAGCCCGAGTTGGGCGACGAATTGTAGGAGTTAGAGTAGTTGATGCGGGCACCCACCGTCACGCGGTCGAAGAGCTTGTGCTCGACGTTGACGCGTGCTGTGTAGCGCCGGAAGTCATTGCGCACCAGCATGCCCTTCTGGTTAGAATAGCCTACCGATGCTAGATAGGTCGTCTTGTCAGTGCCGCCTGAGAAGTTCAGGTTGTGGTTATTGGAGAAGCCCGTGCGGTAGATGTAGTCGTACCAGCGGGTATCGGCAGCGAGGGCTGAATTTTTGCCAAAAGCAAGCTCGTCGTTGGTGCCACGTGTGCCGGGATCTGTAGCAGTTCTTGTGGCTGCGAGGCGGTTGTCGTTGAGGTTGCGCACAGCCTCATTTTTCAGGCTCACGTAGTCCGTGGCATTCAGCACGTCGTACAGGCGCACCGGCTTCGTGATGCCCACCCAGGCGTCGTAGTTGAGCTTGGCCTGCCCTTTTTTGCCGCGCTTGGTCGTTACTAGAATCACGCCGCCGTTGGCCCGCGAGCCGTAGATGGCCGTGGCCGAGGCATCCTTCAGTACTTCGATGTTCTCAATGTCCTCGGGCGCGATGTTGGCCAGCGGGTTGTTGGGCACGCTGCCGATAGCCGAGTTGTTACCACTATAAGTAGGAATACCGTCGATAACAAACAGCGGGCTAGAGCTGAGCGCAATTGAATTGGCCCCGCGAATACGAATAACGGGCGGGTTGTTGAGTACGCCGTTGGGGGTAGTTATCTGCACACCCGTTGCCCGGCCTTGCAGGGCTTGGTCGAAGCTTTGTACGGGCGTATTGGCAATTTCCTTACCCGTAATGGTAGCTACCGAGCCCGTCAGTTCGCGGCGCGATTGCGTGCCATAGCCAACTACTACGGCCTCGTCGAGGCTGGTAGCGCTGGCAACCATTGTAACATTAATAGGGCCGTTGCCAATACGAGCTTCTTGGCTAGTATAGCCTACAAATGAAAAGACCAGTGTGGTAGCAGTAGCAGGCGCTGACAGGGTGTAGCGGCCATCCATATCGGTGGCGGTGCCCTGGTTGCTGCCCTTTACTAGTACCGTAACGCCGGGTAGGCCGGCACCATCGCTGCCAAGTACTTGACCAGTTACGGCACGGCTTTGGGCGTGCAGGTCCCGGGCTCCTGCTAGCATCACAACAGCAGAGAGAGGGAATAAGAGTTTCCTCATAGTAAAAAGTTAAAATGTGAAAAAGAAGCAGTGTGCCAAATATAGAGGCCTACTCCAATAATCAATCATACTGGCTTCATGAAAGCCATAAAAAAACACGGCAATATTTGCTAAAACAGTTTAGCGAGCCAAAAAGCCCCTTCTGAAAAGCCCCCAAATCTGCAAAAATTCTGAAGTCGGTAGCCTCAGCCGGTACGTTGAATTTTCCCTATATTAGCTAAATGCCTATTTTTTGCAGTTACGGGGCAATAGGCGGAGCTTTACTGGAGGCTAATTAAGCAAGCCGCAGCCTGCGATAAATGATGGCAAACTACGGTAGCACACTGCCAGGAGGAGCTAGCCAGTAATTTGTGAGCTTTCTCTAATTCATGACTATCCGCAACCGCCTGACTTGGCTATTCGTGAGTGTAGTGGCCGTGCTGCTGCTCGGCGTGCTCACGGTCGTATTTCTACTTCAGAGCAGCGCCTCGCAACGCGAGTTTCGGCAGCGGCTGCGCGACCGGGCACAGGTCACGAGCTATATCTACCTCGAAAAAGATGAGATGCGCGCCAGCGCCTTCCGCGACTTTGAGAAGAAATACCTGCAGTCACTCAGCAACGAGATTTTGCAGGTGTATGACGCCCAGGGCCGGGTGCGCTTTGTGGCGGCCGATGAGCGCGTGCGCCTGAGCGACGCACTACTGGCACGCATCGTGCTTAGCAAAGAGGCGTATTTTAAGCTGGGCGAGCGGCAGGCCGTCGGCATCTTCTACCACGACAACCAGGGCGACTACGTGATAGTAGCCGCCGCCGAAAACGTGTATGGCCACCGCCGCATGCGCAGCCTGGCCACCATTATGGCCGGTATTTTTATACTGAGCTTGCTGCTGATATACGCCGTGGGGCGAATTTTTGCGGGCCGGGCACTGGCCCCCATCGCGGCCCTTAATGACCAGGTAGACCGCATTACGGCCCAGGACCTGCACCTGCGGGTGGCCGAGCCGCTGCGCACCAGCGAAAAAGACGACCTGCGGCGTCTGGCCCGCACCTTCAACCGCCTGCTGGGGCGCCTCGAAACCAGCTTTGAGGGCCAGCGCACCTTCGTGCGCAACGCCTCGCACGAGCTGCGCACGCCCCTTACCAGTAGCATCGGCGAACTGCAAGTGATGCTGGCCCGCGAGCGCTCGGCTGAGGCGTATAAAGAGGGCGCAACCTCGGTGCTGGGTGAATTGCAGCAGCTCAAGCAATTGATAAACAACCTGCTCGACCTGGCCCAGGCCGATGAGGCCGTGCCCCTGACCGAAGACATCCGCCTCGACGAACTGCTGTGGGAGGTGCGCGAGGCTGTGGCGCCCGCCCAGCGCAGCCGCGTGCAAGTAGACCTAGGCGACCTCAGCGAGTTGCCCGACGACCCAGCTGTGTTCGAAATCAAAGGCCACCGCGTGCTGCTGGCCCGCGCCCTTGGCAACCTAGTCGATAATGCCTTGAAATATTCTAGCGCTGAGCAACGCGTCACGCTCAGCTTGCGCCATCTGGTCGGGGGCGGGCTGATAGTGCGCGTGGCCGATGCTGGCCAGGGCATTGCCGAAGAGGATTTAGCCCAGGTATTTCAACCCTTTTTTCGGGCTGCCGATGTGCGCGGGGTGGTAGGGCACGGTGTAGGGCTGCCACTGGCTCAGCGCATCGTGGCGCTATACGGCGGCACGCTGGTCCTTCACTCGGACCTAGGGCGTGGCACGGTGGCAGAGGTAGCTTTTGCTCAGTGAGTAATTGATGAAGTATCGTTAGGCTTAACGACCGAACTGGCACATTAATTTTTCATTTTAATCCGTCTCTAATGTCTCTCTAATTGTAGCCTAATGTTGGCGTTGCACATTTGTAGCGTCAAGGCCCAGACAGGGCCAACTACAAGCAAGTGATTTTAGCAAGATTCCTAGGTGCGGTCCGCCGCTGCCTACTACCTGTTACGGCCCAGCCTACCCACGAAGCGCGCCATTGGCTGCGCTACGGCGGCTTGCTGCTGGGGCTGACCTTTGGAGTGGTTGCCCAGGCTCACGCCCAAGCGCCGCTGGCCGCCCCGGCCGCCGATACGTTGCGGCTGACCTTGCCCGAGGCTGAAGCACGCTTCGTGCAAAACAACCTGCAAGTGCTAGCCCAGCGCTACAACATCACGGCGCAGCAGGCGCTGGCCGTGCAGGCCCGCCTCATCGACAACCCAACGATTACGCTCGACCAGAATGCCCTGCAGCAGGCCATTCACCGGCAGGGCGCGGTGGGCGATAACCCTGACCTGCGCCGCAACCAAGTGGCCATTCAGGCGCAGCAGCTGTTTGCACTGGCGGGCCGCCGCAAGGCAGCTGGCCGCGCTCAGCAGCAGCAGGCTGTGGTCGAGCAGTTTAACCTCGAAGACTTGGTGCGCAACCTGCGCTTTCAGTTGCGCACCACGTTCTACGACATACACTACCGCCGCCAGACGCTGCGCGTGTACGACACCGAGATTCCGCAATTGCGCAAGACGGTAGACCTGTACCAGAGTCAGTTTGAAAAGGGTAACATCGCGCTCAAGGAAGTTATCCGTCTGAAAGCCTTTTTGTTTACGCTCGAAACCGAGCGTGTGGGGCTGATAACCGACCAGGCCAACTCGCAGGCCGACCTGCACATCTTGCTGCGCGACTCGACCAACGCCGTGTATCGCCCGATGGTTAACTCCGACCGTGTGCGTGACCTGTCGCTGAGCGCCTTCCCCGAGCAGCAGCTCATCGACACGGCCCTCGTGCGCCGCGCCGACCTGCTGAGCCGCCAGGCCGAAGTGCAGCGCCAGCAGCTAAACCTGCGCTTGCAAAAGGCAGTGGCCGCGCCCGACTTGGCCGTGGGCTACAGCTATGACCGCCTAGGGTCGTATTTCGACAACTACAACTCGATAACGCTGGGCGTGGCAGTGCCCATCTTCAATCGCAACCAAGGCAATATTTCGGCAGCCAAGGCGCAGATAGGGCAGGCCCAGGCCGAGGCTGCTCAGCAGCAGCTCACGGTGCGCCGCGACGTGCACGAGGCCTACCAAGTGGCCCAACGCCAGGACGACCTCTACCAGCACACCAATCGCGACACGACGCCCTTCTCGAAGCTCATCGACAACATCGAGCAGGGCTACACCAAGCGCCTCATCAGCATCGTGGAGTACCTCGACTTTTACGAGGCTTATAAAAACAACGTGTTGCAGCTCAATACGCTGCGCGCCAACCGGATGCGGGCGTTCGAGAACGTAAACCTCTCGGTGGGCCGCGTGCTGCTCAAGGCGGAATAGGTCACTTATTGATGAGTAATCGACAATGAGCAGCTAACAGGCTGCCGCTAATTGCTCATTGATTTATAACCCGCTAGTTACTACTTGATAATTGCTCATTGCTAATTGAAATAATGAACCGTTCTGCTCTCCTCTTCCTCCTGACCCTAGGGCTCGGGGCGTGCCACAAAGAGGCCGATACCGCGAAGGAAGAACCAACTGCTACCAAGCAGTTTTTCCTGCCCAACCAAACCCTGAAAGAGCTGGCCTTCGACACTGTGCGCCTAGAGCCCATGCGCAGCGAGCAGTCGTACTCGGGCCAGGTGACGACCAATGGCGACAAAACCGCCAACGTGGTGCCGCTGGTGGGCGGCGTGGTCGAAGACCTGCGCGTGGAGCTCGGCGACCACGTAACCAAGGGCCAGGTGCTGGCCGTGGTGCGCTCGGGCGAAATCGCCGATGTGCAAAACCAGAACTCTAACGCCGGCACCGACCTGGCCATTGCTAAGAAAAACCTGAGCGTGGCCGAAGACCAGTTCAAAGCTGGCCTGGCCGCCGAGCGCGACGTGGTGCTGGCCCGTGAGGAGCTGCGCAAGGCCCAGAGCAACCTAGGCAAAACCAACAAGCAGCTTGGTATCTACGGCGTCGACCGGAGCGGGCACTACACGATTAAAGCGCCTATCTCGGGCTTCATCACCGACAAGGACGTGACGGAAAACATGCAGTACACGACCTCGAGCGTGGATAAGTTTTTCACCATCGCCGACCTCGACCAAGTGTGGGTGCTGGCCAACGTGTTTGAGGCCGATATTGATAAAGTAAAGGTTGGCTACCAAGCCGATATTACCACACTGTCGTACCCCGACAAGCATTTTACGGGTGTGGTCGACAAGGTGTTCAACGTGCTTGACCCTGAGAGCAAAGCTCTCAAAGTCCGCATCAAGCTGCCCAACCCCGGCTACCTGCTCAAGCCTGAGATGTACGCCCAGGTGCGCATCCTGAACACCGGTACGCAGAAGGGCCTGGCCGTGCCTTCCAACTCGGTGGTGTTTGACAAAGACCAGAATTTTGTGCTCGTCTACAAAAGCCAAAAGGAGGTTGATACCCGCCCCGTGACGGTGACCAAAACCGTGGGCAACGTGAGCTACGTGACCGGCGACCTGAAGCCCGGGGAGGTGATTATCACCCGCAACCAACTGCTCGTGTACGACGAGCTAAACGATTAATTATTCACCCCCTGTCCTTGCGAGCGCAGCAAACCAGTCGCCCCGAGCGGCAACGCTCAACAGATGCGATTGCTTCGCTGCGCTTGTAAGGACAGACGGAAATATACTTTCTGACTAAGCAACGTGAATAAGTTCATCCAGGGCATTATTGCCTTTTCCCTCAAAAACCGGGGCTTTGTTTTTCTGCTCACGCTCGTGGCGATTATCGCCGGGGTAGTGAGCTACCGGAACACGCCTATCGAGGCGTTTCCGGACGTGACAAACACCGAAATCACCATCATCACGCAGTGGCCCGGCCGCTCGGCTGAGGAGATTGAGAAGTTCGTGACTGCGCCCATCGAGATTGCGCTTAACCCCGTGCAGAAGAAAACCAGTGTGCGCTCGACCACGCTTTTTGGCTTGTCGGTGGTGAAGGTGATTTTCGATGATGGCGTAGACGACGCCTTCGCCCGCGTGCAGGTGAATAACCTGCTGGCCGGGGCCGACCTGCCCGACGGCGCCGACCCCGAGGTGCAGCCGCCTTACGGCCCCACCGGCGAAATCTATCGCTACACCCTGACCAGCAAGAACAAAACTACCCGCGAGCTGAAAACCATTCAGGACTGGGTGATTGAGCGCAACCTGAAGGCCGTGCCCGGCGTGGCCGACGTCAACAGCTTTGGCGGCGAGGTGAAGAGCTACGAGATATCGGTAGACCCCAGCAAGCTGCAGGATTTTGGCCTGACGCCGCTCGACCTCTACACGGCCGTGCAGCGCTCGAACATCAACGTGGGGGGCGACGTGATAAACGAGGGCCAGCAAAACTTCGTGGTGCGCGGCATCGGCCTGCTCAACAACATTTCGGACATCAACAACACGGTCGTTAAGAACGTGAACGGCGTGCCCATCCTCATCAAGGACGTGGCCAAGGTAGCCGAGTCGGCGCTGCCGCGCCTAGGTCGCGTGGGCCGGGGTTTGGAAGATGATAAGGTGGAAGGCATCGTGGTAATGCGCAAGGGTGAGAACCCCTCCGAAGTGATTGAGCGTTTGCAAGCCAAAGTGCAACTGCTGAATGAGAAGATTCTGCCGCCTGATGTTAAAATCAGCACCTTTTACGACCGGCAGCAACTCATCGACTTTTCGACCGAGACGGTAATTCACAACCTCATGGAAGGCATGCTCTTCGTGACGGTTATCGTGTTTCTGTTCATGGCCGACTGGCGCACTACGGTCATTGTTAGCATTATCATCCCGCTAGCGCTGCTGTTTGCGTTTATCTGCCTGCGCCTGCGGGGCATGAGCGCCAACCTGCTCAGCATGGGCGCCATTGACTTCGGTATCATTATCGACGGTGCGGTGGTAATGGTGGAAGGGCTCTTCGTGGCCCTCGACCACAAGGCGCACGAAGTGGGCATGGAGCGCTTTAACAAGCTCGCCAAGCTGGGTCTGATTAAAAAAACCGGCCGCGACATGGGTAAGTCGATTTTCTTTGCCAAGGCTATCATCATTACAGCCTTGCTACCGATTTTTTCCTTCGAGAAAGTAGAAGGCAAGGTGTTCTCGCCGCTGGCTTGGACGCTGGGTTTTGCCCTCCTAGGTGCCTTAATTTTCACGCTGACTCTGGTGCCGGTGCTGGCCAGCATCTTGCTGCGCAAGGACGTGCGCGAGAAAGACAACTTTATTGTGCGCGGCATCAGCAAGGGCGCCAAAAAGGTGTTTGACTTCACGTATGCCCGCAAAACAGCGAGTCTGCTGTTTGCCACGGTGCTGGTAGCAGTAGGGGTGGGGATGTTCCAGTTCCTAGGTACCGAATTTTTGCCCGAGCTCAACGAAGGTTCGATATATGTGCGGGCCCAGTTGCCGCTCAGTATCTCGCTCGACGCCTCCAATAAGCTCTGTAATGAGATGCGGCGCGTGTTCGTGAGCTTCCCCGAAGTGAGCGACGTGGTAAGCCAGACCGGCCGCCCCAACGACGGCACCGACCCCACGGGCTTTTACAACAACGAGTTTCTGGTGCAAATCAAGCACACCGACGAGGTGCAGAAGAAGATGAAGTCCAAGGCCTACCGCGAAGACCTTATCGAACGAATGAAGCAAAAGCTAAACCGCTTTCCCGGCGTGGATTTCAACTTTTCGCAGCCCATCACCGACAACGTGGAAGAGGCCGCTTCGGGTGTGAAGGGCTCAATTGCGGTGAAAATTTATGGCACCGACCTCAAGCTGATGGAAAGCAAAGCTCGCCAGGTGTACGAGGTGCTGCAACACGTAGACGGTATCGACGACCTAGGGCTGCTGCGCAACATCGGCCAGCCCGAGCTGCACGCCGACCTTGACGAACGCCGCATGGCCAGCTACGGCGTGAGTAAGAGCGATGCCAACGCCGTGCTCGAAATGGCCGTGGGCGGCAAGCAGGCCAGCCAGATGTACGAAGGCGAGCGCAAATTCCCCATTCGGGTGCGCTACGAGCCGCAATTCCGCGAAACGCCCGCTGAGGTGGCTGCCCTTATGGTACCTACCCAGAGCGGCAAAACGGTGCCCCTAAACGAGATTGCCGATGTAAAGCCCGTGACCGGCCCCAGCCTCATCTACCGCGACGACAACACCCGCTTCTCGGCTGTGAAGTTCTCGGTGCGGGGCCGAGACATGGGTTCGGCCATCGCCGAGGCGCAGGCCAAGGTGAACAAGGTAGTGCAGTTGCCCAAAGGCTACTCTATGAAGTGGACCGGTGACTTCGAGAACCAGCGCCGCGCTTCGCAGCGTTTGGCGCAAGTGGTGCCTATCTCGCTGGCGCTCATTTTCTTCATTCTGTTCATCTTGTTCGGCAACCTGAAAGACGCTGGCCTGGTGCTGCTCAACGTGCCGTTTGCACTCATCGGTGGCATCGCCATGCTGCTCATCACGCACACTAACTTCTCGATTTCGGCTGGTATCGGCTTCATCGCGCTGTTCGGTATTTGTATCCAGAACGGCGTGATTCTCATCAGTGTGTTCAAGCAGAACATGCTGCACAAGATGAGCCTCGACCGCAGCCTCTCCGAAGGCGTTGCCTCTAGGGTGCGCCCGGTAGTAATGACGGCCCTTATGGCCATTATCGGCCTGCTGCCGGCTGCCCTCAGCACTGGCATCGGCTCCGAAACCTCGAAGCCGCTGGCTATCGTGGTTATCGGCGGCCTACTCACCGGCACGGTGCTCACGCTGTTCATCTTCCCGTTGATTTTCGAACGCACCTACCGCGCCGAGCACACGCACTACGCCGACGACCTATCGGCTAGCCGGCCAGCAGCGCACGCTTAGGGGCAGCGTAATCTGGAATTAAACAGAAAGGAGCTTGCGCCAATGGCGCAAGCTCCTTTCTGTTTTCAAACGCCTGTCATGCTGACGAAGGAAGCATCTTGTCGGGGTAGAGCGACCCAATAAAGCGAGCGACTACTGCCTTGATAAGATGCTTCCTTCGTCAGCATGACAGGCGTTTTAGGGATAGAGCATATGGGCTGTTATGAAGTAGCTGATACTTTCTATTGACCTAGTTTCTGGTTAGCTAAAAAGTGGCTAAGCGCCCCCTGCCACTCTTGCGGGTGTTTAAGCCAGTAGGGCTCGTGTTCCGAACCTTCAAAATCCTGGCGCTGCTTGGGGCCAGCTAGGTTGGCAAAGATGGCATCCGTTTCGGCGCGGGTCACTTTGGGGTCGGCGGTGCCCCACAGCAGCAGGGTAGGAGTTTTGATGCGGCGGGCGAATTCCTCACCTTGCAGACTGTAGGCCCAGAAGCCGTTTTGCACGCCGCCCCAGAATACCAGCATATCGGCCAGCGGAAAGGCGGGTACCTTCATCGAGTGAAAGCGGTTGTAGACCGTCTGGCGCATGGTGCCATAGGGGCACTCCAGGATGTTGGCGTCGGCACGCACACCCAGCTCAGCCTCGGCCCGCATGATGGCTACGGCGCCCATGCTCACGCCGTAAAGCACCAGCGAATCGGGGCGAGTGACTGGCTGGCGCGCCCGCAGGTAGCGCACGGCGGCAGCCACGTCCTCGGCTTCGCGGTAGCCGATGGTGGTGCGGCTGCCGGCCGAGCCGCCATTGCCGGCTTGGTCCACGAGCAGCACCGCGTAGCCGAGCCGCCGGAAATAGCCCGCCTCGTGCAGCAGGTGCGCCTTACTGCTGGTGTAGCCGTGAAACAGCGCCACTGTGCCCCTAGGGGACGATGTATCGGGCCGGGCATACCAGGCGGCGAGCATGCCGTTGGGACTGGGGATGCTTATATTTTCGACCTGAAAACTAGGAGTCAGTTCGCTTTGGGGCCGAGGGTTGTGCACGCCCGTCAGTAGCACCCATAGCTTATGCGCAGTAGTTAGCTGCTCGGGGGTGGGTGAGTGCACCCCCGGCTCGTCGGTGAAGTGCGTGAAGCGCCAGGCGTGCATAAACGCCACCACGTTGCCGGCTACAAAAATCAGACTTCCAAGTAGCAGCAGGCGGCGTTTCATGAATGAAGGAAGTTAAAAGCGACGGCCTTTGAAAGAGGCGGCTGGTCAGGCTGCCTTGCGGGCGGGAGCCGACGCGCCAGCGCCCGCCGTTTTGCGTAGCGCCGCGACTTCGTCGGGCGTCAGGTCGCGCCACTCGCCGGGCGCTAAATTACCAATGGTAAGCTCGCCTAGGGCCACGCGCACCAGCCGCAGGCAGGGGAGGCCCACCGCAGCGCACATCTTGCGCACCTGCCGGTTCATGCCCTGCGATATAGTGAGTGCCAGCCAGCTCGTCGGGATGCTGGCCCGGTAGCGGATAGGTGGCGTGCGTGGCCACAGGTCGGCCGTGGCTTCCTCGGGCAAGGCCGTGACCTCAGCCGGCAGCGTGAAGCCATCTTTAATCTGCACACCCTGCCGCAGCTGACCTAGGGCTACCTCGGTGGGCAGGCCTTCCACCTGTGCCCAGTAGGTTTTGGGCACCTTGTAGCGCGGGTCGCTGAGGCGGTGCTGCAGCTGCTTGTCGTCGGTGAGCAGCAGCAGGCCCTCACTGTCGAAGTCGAGCCGGCCCACCGGGTACACCTCGGGCACGCTCACGAAGTCTTTGAGCGTTGCCCGCCCATGCTCGTCGGTGAACTGGGTAAGAACTTCGTAGGGCTTGTTGAGGAGGATGTAACGCATAGTAAACAGCTAATTCAGCTTGGAATAGGTAGCAAGCGCGAGTAATTGCGCTTGGGTAGTGCTGACCCAGTTAGCATCAGTGGGGTCTACCTGAATAACATGAAATCCGAAGCGCTGTCCTTCGAGTTGCACACCCCGCGAATCATCTATTAGGATATTAATGCCAAATGTTGGCGGATGTTTCGTGCTCCTAACTCGAACGTACTTATTGTGACGCGTCTGATTGATAATGCCATCCGCTCGCAGATTATACACCCAAAGCAATTTCTTGATATAGAGTGGGCTACGATAAGACGTAGTATAAATCCATACTTCCCACCCGTGCTGCCGACAAAAAATAAATAGCTCACGTACACCCAGCCGGAGCGGCTCAGTCTGCAAGAAGCGATAGAAAAACGGTCGTGTTGCCTTCGCTAGCGGAAAGTCAAAATCGTTGCGAATTAAGGTGTTGTCTAAGTCAAAAGCTATACGCATAGTTGGAGTGTCTACACGCCGCCTTGGTACTTGCGGGTGGCCCATTCGGCCGTGAGCAGCGCCAGCAGTGCGAAGAACAACCACTTCAGATTTATCAAATCCTTCAAATCCTCCTCGCTGGAAATCACCGGCTTGAAATTACGGGCTACGATGTCCTGCGCCAACTTGTCGAGCTGCGCGGAGTAGTAGAGATGCCCGCCGCTGCGGCGGCTCAGCTGCGCCAGCAGGCGGTGGTCGGCCCGCGATTCCTGGGCTTCGAGGGGCTGGTTTTGCACTAAAATTTCGCCGGTGGCCTGCTGGGCCTGGCCACCTAGCATAGCACGGGCCTGGTAGCGGTAGAGGCCAGCCGCCAGCGGCCCCAGGTGCAGCGGCGAGCCATCGGCGGGGTTGCTGAACGTGACGGTGCGCGTCTTACGGGCCGAGTCGGTGAGGGTGAGTGTAATTTTTTGGTCGTAGATGCGCTCGAAAACGGCGTTGTAGGTTTCTGCGCCCAGCGTCACGTCATCTTGGGTGCCAAAGGCATCCTGGGTGGGGTACACGTCGAGGCGCTTTTTGTTGGCATTTTGGGTTAGTAGCTGCAAGGTGCGGCCAATGAGGCGGTCGTAGGCCTCGGGGCGGTCGTCGTGGGCCACGGCCTCCTGCAAGCGCCACTGCCAGGTGTTTTCGGCCAGTAGCGTGGCGGCCTTAGGTGTAGCCGTAGCGCTGCCAAACACCAGCAGCGGTTTCTGCGTGGGCAGGCGACCTACCTGCTGCCACAGCGCGGCCTCGGCCCCGCCGCTCAGTCGCAGCTCGCCAAAGGGCACCTGCGCGGGGGGGTACTGCCCGAAACGCCGCCGGCTTTCTTCCTCCACTGGAAAGCGGGCGAAGCCGGGGTTGGGCAGCGGTGTTACCTCGTCGGTTTGGGTGCCGCGCGGCTGCACGCTTGCGCCACTATTCAGCTGGTTGTAGGCCGCAAAATCGGACTGAGCGCCCAGGATGTAGAGCACCGGCACGCGGGCAGCCCGCACGCGCGCCAGCAGTTCCTGCCCTAGGCCGCCCTTGGCGGGTAGCTGGTGCAGCACGGCCACGTCGAAGGTGGTGCCGGCCGGTAGCGGCGCGCCCACACCAGCCACGCTAAGCGTGAGATCGAAGTTATTATTAGCCAGAATGGCGGCCCGTAGGGCCTTCAAATCGGGGTGCGGCGCAGCCGCGGCCAGCAGCACGCGCAGCTTGCCTTTCACTATTTCGATGAAGGCCGTGCGAGCATTATTTAATACCGTAAACTCACCAGCCTGGGGCACCACGCGCACCTCGTAGCGGCGCTTGCCGGGTGCGGGCGCGGTGAGCAAAAAAGTGGCTTTGAGCCGGCGGCGACCGGCGGGCAGTGCCACGCGGCGCGATTCTAGCACCCGGCCGCCCTCACGCACCTCCACGGTGGCCGCGCCGCCCGCGTAACCTTCGTAGCCGATTTCGGCTTCCAGCGGAAATTTATTGCCGCTGAAGGCGACCCGGTTGTAGACCAGGTCGGTGAGGCGGAGGTCTTTTTTGGCGATGGTATCGCCTAGGGCCACGCCAAAAATCGGGAAGTTGAACTCCGCAACCTGCGGCTCCTGGCCCTGGTTCACGATGCCGTCGCTCACGAGCACTACGCCCGCCAGGTTGCGGTCGGCGTTGGCCTCGCGGCTGTCGGCGAGCAGCTTATTGAGGTCGGTGCGGTCAGCGGTGAAGCGCAGCGAATCGGGCGCGGTCTCGGCTTTGGTAAGCGTGCGAGTCTCGACCCGAAAGCCCTTTTCGCGCAGCGTGGCCGCTAGCTGCGGCAGCCCGGCCGTAAGCTGCCCTAGGTCTGGCTTAGGCGTGAAGAGGGGTATCGACTGTGAGTTATCGACCGCCAGCACCACGGTGGGCGCTTCGGTGCGGGTAGTCGTGGCCTTGACGAACGGCGAGAGCAGCAGAAAGCATAGGAAGCTGACGACCACGAAGCGCAGTGCCGCCAGGCCATAGTTGATGGCCCGGCTCCACGGGGCCTTGGCCGAGTAGAGCAACGCTGCGTAGCCCGCGCCCACGGCCAGGCACAGCAAGATAAACCAGGGAGAATAGGCAGTAGAAAGCAAGAGCAGAGGCGCGCCACCCAAGCAGCGCAAAGCAAGAAACGAAACAAACCCGCCCGCCTACCGCCGCACGACGGTCACCAGCTCGGGGCTGCTAAAGATACTGGCCGGCGAAATGACGGGCTCTGCTAACGGCAGTTGCGCGCCGTAGCGTTCCCGCAGCTTGGCTTGCACGGCGGGGTGGCTCAAGTCAAAATCGCGCAGCTGCTGCAACTGCCCCAGCTGCCGGTGCAGCCCCCGGTCGTATACCTTCCAGATAAGCTCCGAGCAGTAAATGCGCGCATCCGACCACTCAAAAGCTAGGTCGTAGCTATGCCCCAGCATAGGCTGCCCCGCTGCCCGCAGCCTACCTAGGGCTTCGGGTGTGAGCGCAGTATTAGCATCGCGCAGCCGCTTTACCACGAAATGCTGGCCTTGGCCCCGCGCCACCCAGCGCGCCAGCGGCGTCAGCTTCACTGGTTGCATGGCCTCAAATACCTGCCACTCGCCATTAGCCTTATACAGCAGGCCGCAGTGGCTGTAGGGCGAGTGCGTGGCCATCTGAATGGCTTGGCTTTGGGCTGACTGCGAGGTGTGGAAAATGAGGTCGCCCTCGTGTAGAGTGGTGGCTATGGGAACGGTGGCGGCCGTGGCTAGGCGCTGGGCCTGCCAGCGTTGAAGCTTGGTGGTGAGGCGCGGGTAGGCAGCAAGGACAAGGAATGCCAACAGGAGGGGAGAAGAAACCCAGTGCTGCATAGGGAAAGCTTATAATTTGACTGTCAAACCTCACCTTTAAGCTAATAATCCAAGACAGGTAAAATGACGCCCAAAGATTCAGTTAATCAGCTTATCAAAACTATTGTGAAACCAGCATTTAAAATAGCCGGTTTTCGTATTGACGGTAATACTTTTAGAAAGGAGGAAAATGGATTCGTTAAGCTATTCAACGTTCAGTATAGTCAATTCAATACTTATCTTTCTGCTGCCTTCTATTTAAATGCAGGCTTATATTTTCCGCTGACGTACGGGTGGCGGTACAACTGGCCACCACCATCTCGTGTCAAAGAATCGGACTGTCAGTTTCGATTTAGAACTGGTGACCTAACTGGTCGGCACCGCGCATACAACGTTGATGAAAACACCGATGCAAATCAACTAGCACAAGCTGTTAAGGAAGAGATAGATGCTAGTATTCAATGGTTTGCTTCAATCAAGGAACTAGGTGATTGCATATCCGCTCAAAAACAAATCCATTCACTTGGTCAAACCTGTACCTATGATGTTGCACTTACCTATGCAGCACTAGAGAGATATAGCTAAAGCAGAGAAAACTTTCAAAGCTTTTATGAATCAGCGAATTAATAATCTGGCCGAGCGAGAAAAAATGCTTGCGGAGGCGAGAAGGCGAGGAATCAATTTTTAACCTAAGAAAAACGCCGTGGTAATAGTAGCACTATTACCACGGCGTTTTTCTTAGGTTAAAAATTTTACTGACTTATTACGTCAGCATCCCGCCATCTACTTGCAGCACTTGGCCGGTGATGTATGCCGAATCGTCCGACGCCAAGAATGCCGTGGCCTTAGCTACATCTTCGGGCGAGCCGCCGCGCTTGAGCGGAATGGCCTTGCGCCACTCATCGACCTGCTTTTGGTCGAGGGCGTCGGTCATTTCGGTTTCGATGAAGCCGGGGGCGATGGCGTTGCAACGGATGTTGCGCGAGCCCAATTCCAGGGCAACCGACTTGGTGAAGCCGATGATGCCGGCCTTGCTGGCGGCGTAGTTGGCTTGGCCGGCGTTGCCTTTCAGGCCCACCACCGAGGTCATATTTATAATGCTGCCGACTTTGGCGCGCATCATGGGCTTGGTAGCGGCTTTGGTGAGGTTGAACACCGACTTGAGGTTGACGGTGAGTACGTTGTCCCACTGCTCCTCGCTCATGCGCATGAGCAGGCCGTCTTGCGTAATGCCAGCGTTGTTGACCAGAATGTCGAGCTTGCCGAACTCCTTCACGACATCATCGACCAGCTGTTCGGCCTGAGCGTAGTCGGAGGCGTCGGAGCGGTAGCCCTTCACTTTGCTGCCGTGGGCAGCAAGCTCGGTTTCGAGGGCCTGGCCCTTCTCGACCGACGACAAATAGGTAAACGCAACCTGCGCGCCCTGCTGGGCAAACAACGTGGCAATGGCGCGGCCAATGCCCTTAGAAGCACCCGTAACAAGGGCTACTTTTCCGGCGAGAGTCTGATTCATGGGCCGAAATTAAGCTATTAGCCCTTAGCTACTAGCGGCTAGCTTTCTCTTATAAGAAAAAAGCCAGCCGCTAGTAGCTAAGGGCTAATAGCTTAAACAAAAACTACAGCTCCGACAGCGGCTCCTGGGCTAGCTGCTCTAGGCCTTGCGGACCGTCTTCTTCTTCTACGCGCTTGGCGGCGCGCACCAGCGACGACGAGAAGATAAACTCGCGTAGCTCGGGTACCTGAGCGTTTAGGATTTCCTCCTTGTTACCGTCCCACAGCTTTTTGCCTTGGTGCAGAAATATAATGTGGTCACCAATGCCCACCACCGAGTTCATGTCGTGGGTGATGATGGCCGTAGTGATGTTGTACTCGTGCGTGATTTCGTAAATCAGCTCGTCAATCTTGATGCTCGTAGCGGGGTCAAGACCCGAGTTGGGCTCATCGCAAAAGAGGTAAGTACAATTGGGGGCAATGGCGCGGGCAATGCCTACGCGCTTTTTCATACCGCCCGAAATGTCGGAGGGCATTTTGTTGCCTGCATTTTCGAGGCCCACGCGCTTGAGGCAAAACTCGACGCGGTCGCGGCGCTCCTCGGGGCTCATGTCGGGCGTCAGCATTTGCAGCGGAAACTCCACGTTTTGGGCCACCGTCATCGAGTCGAACAGCGCCGAGCCCTGGAACAGCATCCCGATTTTGCGGCGAATCTCCTGGCGAATGGCCACCTTGGCATTGGTGTACACCGTGCCGTCAAAGGTGATAGAGCCAATATCAGGCTTCTGCAAGCCCACAATGCACGAGAGGAGCACGCTTTTGCCCGTGCCCGAGCCACCTAGCAAAAGATTGCACTTGCCGGTTTCGAGGGTGCAGCTGACGCCTTTCAGCACTTGGTTGCTGCCGAAAGACTTTTGGAGATTGGATATTTCAATCATATTCTTAGCTATTAGCTTCGGGCTACTGGCTGTTAGCTATTCTTCTACAAAGTACCGGCGGCGCTTGTTTTGCTTGCGAAAAGCCAACAGCTAGGGGCCAGGAGCTAACAGCCAAAAAAATTAGAGCAGTACCGCGGCCAAGACGTAGTCGGCCAGCAGAATGGCGATAATGGAGTTGGTAACGGCGGCCGTGCTGGCAGCCCCTACCTCTAGGGCGCCGCCCTCGGTGAAGAAGCCTTTATAGGCCGAAATACCCGATACGAGGAAGGCAAACACCACGGCCTTAATCAAGGCAAACAGAATGTTGTACGGAATGAAGTCGGTGCGAATACCCTCAATGTAGTCTTGCGCCGCCATCGCTCCAGAAAGCGTACCGGCCAAATAACCACCTAGGATGCTGAGCGCCATGGCCAGAATAACCAGGAGCGGGAACATGAAGATAGCGGCCAGAATGCGCGGCAGCACCAGGTAAGAAGTAGCGTTAATGCCCATTACCTCGAGGGCCGAAATTTGCTCGGTGATGCGCATGGTACCTAGGCCACCCGCGATAGACGAGCCAACTTTGCCCGCCAGCACGATGCTCGTGATGGTGGGCGCCAGCTCCAGAATCGTCATCTCGCGCACCATATAGCCGATGGTCGACTTTGGAATAAGCGGATTGGTAAGGTTGTAAGCGATTTGAATACAAGTAACAGCGCCGATGAAGGCCGATACGATGCCGACGATAAAAATGGAATCGACCCCAATGAGGGTGGCTTCTTCCATAAACCGCCGCCAGATGACGCGCATCCGCTCGGTGCGCGAAACCATATTTTGCAAAAACAGGACGAAAGAGCCGAAAACTTTGAGCATATAGAGGGGGTAGAACGAAGGTAAAAGTGCCGGCATGAGCCCGCGCTCACGGTGGGAGAGCACCTAGGCGCGTCATACGTAAAAAACCGAAAAACAGTGGATTCTTCTTCGCAATTAGTTGTCGTGACGGGCGGTAGCCAGGGTATTGGCCGAGCATTAGTAGTGCGTTTTCTGCAAGCTGGCTACGCCGTGGCCACGTGTGCCCGCTCGGCCGAAGGCCTAGAGCGGCTGCGGGCTACGCTGCCCGAGGCTACGCTTGGCCGGCTGCACACCCTGGCTGCCGACCTAGGGCAATGGGCCGAATGCCAGCGCTTTGCTGAGTTTGTACTAGGACTGGGCCTGCCGCTGGTGGCTCTCCTCAATAATGCAGGAGCATTTGCCCCTGGCCGCCTCCAAGACGAGCCCGCCGATGGCGCCCGGCTGCGCGAGATGCTGAGCGCCAATCTCCTAAGCGCCTACGATGTGACGCGCGCCCTACTACCCGCTTTTCTAACGCAAAAAAGGGGGCACATTTTTACCATCTGCTCAACGGCCAGCCTGATGGCCTATCCCAACGGCGGCTCGTATGGTATCGCCAAGTTTGCACTGCTGGGCTTCACCAAAACCTTGCGGGAGGAGCTGAAAAGCCAGGGCATCCGGGTAACCGCCGTGCTGCCCGGCGCCACCCTCACCCGCAGTTGGGATGGGGTAGGGGTCGAGCCCGAGCGCTTTATCCGCTGTGAAGACGTAGCCGAGGCTGTGTTCTCGGCCTTTAGCCTCTCGCCCCAGGCCGTAGTGGAGGAGCTAGTTATTCGCCCGCAGTTGGGTGATTTACTGTAGTATACAACAGGTTTAGGTCCAAAAGCCTAGCGTTGGGTAGCTACCTACTGCTTCACTACCTTGCTGGGCCCATTGTTGTAAAAGGTGGTGGGGTTGCCGCTATAGTAAAGTGTGCCCCGGCCCGCAGCGGTGCCACCTAGGAACTGGGTAGCGTGCAGGTAGGCATCGCCAAAGCTGGCGCGCGTGGTTTCAAAATAGCACGAATTTGCCTTGAGGCCGCCCGCGTACAGGAAGCCCACGCCGCCCACCAGCGAGTGGAAGACGTCGGCGTTGCCGCTGAGCGTCATGTCGCCCAGCTCCCACATGTCGGTATATAGGTACTTGCTTGCCACATCGAGCTGAATGTCGCCATCGGCAAGCAGGTGCACAAACAGCGTGTCTTTGGTCCAGCGGCTATCCGTGCGGATGAGGCCGTAGCCAAGCTGCCGCACGTCGAAGAGGGCGGGCGCGTGCAGGCGCACCTCGTAGGGCGTGTTGTAGCTACGCGACCAGTTGCAGCTGTTGGTGTTGTTGAGCACCAGCGTATGTGCATCCTCATAAGTGAGCGTGAGCCCATCGATGACGTGCTCGCCGGCCCGCACTTCGGCATAGGCCGCCGTGTCGGGCACGATGGTCAGGGTTACATTGTCGTGTACAATCACCGTGCGCGTGCGGCGGTCCACGGCCCGGCGCTGCGTCACCACGGGGCCGTTGCTCTTCAAGCAGTCTATTTCCGACCCGCAGGCGCTGAAGTACGTAACACCCGCTAGCAGCCACGCGCCGCGTTGCAGCCGGCCTAGGGCCTTACTTTGCAGTTGTATTGAAAAAGCCATCCTGCTAAAATTTCGCTAAAAATATGGACCTGACCGGAAAAGTAGCCATCGTGACGGGCGTGAGCAGCGGCATTGGCCGCGCCACCGCCGAAGCCCTGCTAGCTCGCGGCGCCGCCGTAGCCGGCTGGGGCCGCCGTGCCCCCGAGGACCTCGACAACGAGCGGTTCCTGTTTTTTGAGTGCGATGTGCGCGACGAACACGCCGTGGCCGAAGCCTTCACCAACACCCAGCGCGAGCTAGGACTGGAAATCCATGTGTTGGTCAATAATGCCGGCCTAGGTGTATTTGGGCCGATTGATGGGTTTAAGTCAGAAGACTGGCATGCCATGTTCGACACCAACGTCAACGGCCTGTTTTACTGCACCCGCGCCGCTTTGCCGCAGATGAAAAAGCAGCACGCTGGCCACATTATCAACGTAGCCTCACTAGCCGCCACGGCCGGCACCGCCAACCTGGCCGGTTACTGCGCCACCAAATACGCCGTGCGCGGCTTCTCCGACGCGCTATTTAAGGAAGTACGTCCTGATGGCGTTCGCGTCACCTGCGTGATGCCCGGCTCGGTCGAAACCAACTTCAACGGCGCCCAGCCCGGCACCGAGCCCGACCCTTACAAGATGCAGCCCGAAGACATTGCCGACGCCATTATCCACGCCTTAGAAGCACCGGACGTGACGATGATTTCGGAGATTCAGCTGCGCCCGGCTAACGTTAAGAAATAAGCGCTCATCTGAAAGCAACGTCAAAGCACGTCTGTCATGCTGAGCCTGCGAAGCATCTTATCACGCTAGGGTTATTAGGCTCTAATGTAAGAAGATGCTTCGCAGGCTCAGCATGACAAACGTAAAAAATCAATTGCTCCTAAACCCAAGCCTACATGGTTGAGGTAGAACACTTAATCAAAACCTACGGCGCGCAAAACGCCGTGGACGATATCAGCTTCCAGGCTGGAAAGGGCGAAATCGTGGGCTTCCTAGGTCCCAATGGGGCGGGCAAGAGCACCACGATGAAAATTGCCCTCGGGTACCTGCCACCCACAGCGGGCACGGTGCGCATCGCGGGGTTTGATGTGCAGCAAGACCCCATTGCGGTGCGCCGCCGGGTGGGCTACCTGCCCGAGCATAACCCGCTCTACCTCGATATGTACGTGCACGAGTACCTCGAATTTATTGGCGGCGTGCACGGGCTGAAAGGCCGCGACCTACGCCAGCGCGTGGCCAATCTGGTGCAAAAAGTGGGCCTCACTCGCGAGCAAAATAAGCAAATTGGGGCTCTCAGCAAAGGCTACCGCCAGCGCGTGGGCCTGGCCCAAGCCCTTGTCCATGACCCCGACGTGCTCATCCTCGACGAGCCTACCACCGGCCTCGACCCCAATCAGATAAGTGAAATTCGCCAGCTCATCCGCGAGCTGGGTGAAGATAAAACCGTCATTTTTAGTACGCACATTCTGCCCGAAGTCACGGCGCTGTGCTCCCGCGTGGTCATCATCAGCCGGGGTAAGCTCGTGGCCGATGCGCCCGTGGCCGAGCTAGCCGCCCGCGCCGCCGGCGAAACCGTGCTTCGCGCCGAGTTTGAAGGCCCCGTGACGACCGCGCCGCTGGCTGCTCTACCTGGTGTGCGCGCCGTAGAGACGGCCGGGGCGGGCGTGGTGCTTATCCGCACCGCGCCGGGCACTGATGTACGCGCCGCGGTATCGCGCCTGGCCGTGGAGCAGGGCTGGTTGCTCCTAGGTCTGCGCCAGGAGCAACAAAGCCTAGAAGCGGTGTTTGGGGAGCTGACTAAGTAGCAACTGCTATGGGAGATTCGACCAGAGTCAGAGAATGGATAGAAGCCGGGAAGCAAGTCGGTAAGTCTATTTCCTATGGCGAAGGGGACGAGAGGTACTTGCTATCAATTGGGGTGCAGAAATGGGAAGGCGAATACAAGCTTTACTTTTTCAAAGCAAACGAATCTAGAATGGCAGACCTTGATTATTACGATGCAGAGGGAGTAATCAGGGTTGCGCATTTTGAGGAGCTTTTAAAGCTGATTAGCTCCCTGTCTCCATTCAAGCTTAGTGAATTGGCACCTTTGAAAGGACAGAAAATATTCAATCCAGTATTCGACTAAATTTTGCCGTTTTCAAAGACACTATAACGGCTGCCTACATGCTTACTATTTTACAAAAAGAATTCAACGCCTTTCTCAACTCGCCGGTGGCCTACGTCGTCATTGGCGTGTTTTTGGTGGCTACCGGCCTGTTCGTGTGGGTTTTTCCCGATAGCAGCGTGCTCGACTATGGCTACGCCGACCTGCAATCGCTGTTCAACCTCGCGCCCTGGATTTTCCTGCTGCTGATTCCGGCCATTACCATGCGCACCTTCGCTGAGGAGAAGAAGGCCGGCACAATAGAGCTGCTGCTGACCCGCCCGCTCACCGATGGGCAGCTGGTAGGCGGCAAGTATTTGGCGTGCTTACTGCTGGCGCTATTAGCGTTGGTGCCCACGTTGCTGTATTACTTCTCGGTGTATAAGCTGGGCTCACCAGTTGGCAACATCGACTCGGCGGCTACGGTGGGCTCGTACCTAGGGCTGGCCTTGCTGGCGGCGGTGTTCGCGGCGCTGGGCGTGCTGGCTTCGGCCCTTACCCGCGACCAGATTATCGCCTTCGTGCTGGCCGTGGTGGCGTGCTTTCTGGTGTACACGGGCTTCGATTCGCTGGCCTCGATTTTCGATGGGGCGCCGGCGTATTACATCAGTCAATTGGGCATTGCGGCGCACTACCGTGACCTTAGCAAGGGGCTGATTGACTCGCGCGACGTGCTGTATTTTCTCACCGTGGTAGCCGTGGCCCTGCTGGGCACCCGGCTGGCCCTGCGCAGCCGCAACTGGTAAATGGAACCCACTACGACTACCTCGGCGGTTCCCGCCCCCTCGCGCAAGCGCCAAGATTTGCTACGCTTTGCCGCCATCATCGGCGCGCTGTTCGTGTTGAATTTCGTGGCCCAGCGCTTTTTCTTCCGCCTCGACCTGACGGAGGAAAAGCGCTACACCATGTCAGATGCCACCAAAAAGTTGCTCACTGACCTCAAGCAGCCGGTGACCGTGACGGTGTACCTCACCGGCGACTTTCCGCCCGCCTTCCGCCGCCTCGAACAGGCCGTGCGCGAAACACTGACTGAGATGCAGGTGTACGGCAGCGGCAACTTGAACTACGTTTTCATCGACCCCAGCGCGGCCGGTACCGAGGCCGGGCGCAACCAGTTCTACCAAACGCTGCTTAAAAAAGGTCTCAAGCCCACTAATCTAGGGGCCAATGAGAACGGCAAGCGCATCGAAAAGCTCATCTTTCCGTGGGCTGTGGTGCAGGCTGGCGGCCAAACCCGCAACGTACTGCTGCTGCGCGGCAGCCAGGTAGCCGCTCCTGAAGAGCGCCTCAACCAAAGCGTGGAAGGCCTGGAATACGAACTGGCGAGCACCATTCGGCAGGTGGCGCCTCCAGGCGGCGCCAAGCGCCGCCTGGGCGTGATAACCGGCCACGACGAGCTGACCAACGTGCAGATGGCCGACATCCTCACGGCATGGTCGCAGAACTACGACGTGTTTCGGGTAGACCTCAATCAAGTAAAGGACTTGCGCGGCAACCTAGACGCCGTGGTGGTAGCCAAGCCCCAAAAGCCGTATTCGGAGGTCGAGAAATTTCGCCTCGACCAGTTCATCACCCACGGCGGGCGGGCCATGTTTTTTGTGGATGCCCTGCGCGTAGACCTCGACAGCGTGAGCCGCAACGGCGCCGCCCTGGCAACGCCCTACAACCTGAACCTCGACGACCTCTTCTTCCGCTACGGCGTGCGGCTCAACCAGAATATGCTGCTCGACCTCAACTGCGGGCAGATTCCGCTGGTGACGGGCATGACCGGTAATAAGCCTAAAATCGAGCCGTTGCCCTGGCAGCTCTACCCGCTCATCAATCGCTTTAGCGCGAATCCCATCACGCGCAACCTCGACGCGGTGTACCTGAAGTTTGTGGGCAACATCGACACGGTGAAGGCCGTGGGCGTGCGCAAAACGCAGCTGATGAGCACTTCGCGCTACACCCGCGTGCTGCCCGCGCCAGTGCCTATCAACTTCAACGATGCCCGCCTGGAGCCGAACCCGAAGCTTTACAAAGACAGCTACCAGTCGGTAGGCTATTTGCTCGAAGGTCAGTTCCGCTCGCTCTTCGCCAACCGTGCTGAGCCCGGCACCACCAAGTACCAGCCCGACCAAAACCCCAACGCCCAGCCTAGCAAAATCCTGGTTATTTCGGATGGCGACTTCTTGCGCAACGATGTGGACCCCAAGTCGCAGCGCCCCATGCGCCTAGGCTACGACCGCCTCTCCAGCACCGAGTTTGCCAACCGCGAGCTCATCCTCAACGCCACCGACTACCTGCTCGACGAAACCGGCCTCATCGCCGTGCGCGGCAAGCAAATCACGCTGCGCCCCCTCGACAAAGTGCAGCTCGCCGAGAAGCGCCAGGCCTGGCAAGCCCTGAACCTGGGCGCCCCGCTGGTGCTGCTGGCGCTATTTGGGGCGGTGCGGGCATGGTCGCGCAAGCGGCGGTACGCTCGGTTTTAAACCGTATTTGGGAATTGTAAACACACTATTTCCGGGTCATGCTGAGCTTGCCGAAGCATCTTTATCGCTTCATTCAACGGTGCGGTAGAGATGCTTCGGCAAGCTCAGCATGACCCGGAAATTTTGGTTTTATATCTCCTAGGTAGGCAGCCTGACCTAGGAGACTGTAGCACTACGGGGAGATTAGGTAGGAAATTATTGGAGTTGCGGCGCAGCCCTAGGTCGGCTACATTCGCCTTTGTAGCTGCCGCTTCTGGTTACGCTTCAGCTTCTCTGTTCCGAATGCCTAAATATCTACTCCTACTTGCCGGCTTGGCTTGCCAGCCCGTATTGGCGCAGCAAGCGCCTAAAAAGCCACTCGACCACTCCGTCTACGACCAGTGGCAAAGTGTTGCCAACCAGCGCATCAGTCACAACGGCAAGTACGTGCTGTTTCAGGTGAAACCGCAGCAGGGCGATGGCGTGCTTTACCTCAAAACAACGGGTAATAAGACACTGCGGCAAGTGAGCCGGGGCGATTCGGCGCTGTTTACCGCCGATTCCCGATTTGCGGTGTTTAGCATCAAGCCGCGCTACCAAGACGTGCGCCAGGCCCGCATTAAGAAGAAAAAGCCGGACCAGATGCCGAAGGATTCCCTAGGTATCTATATGCTGGCCACTGGCAAGCTCACCAAGTACGCCAACGTGAAGTCGTTTCAGGTGGCCGAGGAGGCCTCTGCTGTAGCCTTTCTGGCCTTGAAGCCGACCAGCAAGGATTCTGTAAAAAAAGCGCCCGTCGATACGGTTAAGAAAATAACGGACCGACTGCTGGAAGTGAAGAAGGACGGGGCACCGCTCACGGTTATCAACTTGGTTACTGGCCAGTTGCGCACGTTTGAAGCCGTGACCGACTACCAAATCAGCAAGCCGGGCAACAAGGTGGCGTTTGCCGTGGCGGCTCCTAAGGGCAATAAAACCGTGAAGTCGGGCCTGTTTGTGTACGACTTGGCTACCGGCAACCTGCGCCAGCTCAGCGCGGGCAAAGGCGTGTACAAAAATCTGGCTTTTGACGACGCGGGCAAGCAACTGGCCTTCACGGCCGAAAAGCACCCGGAGAAGGCGCTAATGAAGCCTTTCAGCCTGTACTACTCTGATTTTGGCGGTGATAGCGCTCGGCTGCTCGCCGCGCCGAGCGCCAATGGGCTGAAAAAAGGTTGGTCGCCCAGCGGGTTTGGGAAGCTGGTGTTCAGCGACAACGGCGAGAAGCTGTTTTTTGGCACCGCCCCCGACCCCATTCCGCAGGATACAACGCTCGTGGATTTTGAGCACGCTAAGCTCGATATCTGGAACTACAAGGACGACTACCTGCAGCCGATGCAGCTGAAAACCTTGAAGAAAGACTTGCAGCGCAACTACTTAGCCGTCATTTATCCGCGGCAGGCGGGCAAGTTTATTCAGCTAGAAGACGAGTACCTGCGCGACTCGTTTGTGGCCGACCAAAACAACGCCGAGTACGTGCTGGCTGTGACCGACACCGCCAAGCGCGTGGCAATGCAGTGGCAGGGTAGCACGCTAAAGCAAGCCTACCTAGTATCGACGCGCACGGGCGAGCGGCTGGCTATCAACCCCAAAGCGGCCAAGAGCCGCTTCCAGTTGTCGCCCCAGGGCAAGTACGTGGTGTGGTACGACTACGAGTCGAAGAACTGGTTTTCGTACGCGGTGGCCAGCCACCAAACGACCAACCTGACGGCTAAAACCAAGGTAGCCTTCGCCGACGAGGAAAACGACTCGCCCGAAGACCCGCAGCCCTATGGCGTGGCGGCGTGGACCAAAGACGACGCAGCCGTGCTGATTTTTGACCGCTATGACATCTGGAAAATCGACCCTAGGTCCGGTGCGGCTACCAACTTTACCAGTGGGGTAGGGCGACGCGATAAACTTATTTTCCGCTACCGCATGCCGGTTGATAAGCAAAAGTTTATCGAGCCCAAAAACAACCTGTGGCTGCTGGTGCAAAACGAAACCAACAAGCAGTGGGGCTATTATAAAAAGAACATTGCCAGCGCGGCTGCCCCGCAGCTAGCAGCAATGGGCCCCGTGGGGTACTCGCCGCTGGTGCAGGCCAAGCACGCCAACGAGTTCATCTATACCAAGTCGAGCGTGAGCCAACCGGCTGACTTGTACGCCAGCCGCGACCTGCGTCAGGAAACCAAGCTCAGCAGCATCAACCCGCAGCAAAAGGACTACAATTGGTTTACGGCTGAGCTGGTGCACTGGACCACCCCCAAGGGCTACCCCGCCACCGGCGTGCTCTACAAGCCGGAGAACTTTGACCCGGCTAAGAAGTACCCGATGGTGGCCTACTTCTACGAGAAGCTGTCCGACGGTTTGTACAAGTACACGGCGCCCGCGCCCACGCCCTCGCGCCTCGACATTGCGCTGTTTGCCAGCAACGGCTACCTCGTGTTCACGCCCGATATCAGCTACACCATCGGCGAACCCGGCCCCTCGGCCGTGGAGTTTGTGAACTCGGGCGTGGAGAGCCTCAAGAAAAACAGCTGGGTCGATGGCGCCCACATCGGTATCCAGGGCCAGAGCTGGGGCGGCTACCAAGTGGCCTACCTCATCACCCAAACCAACATGTACGCCGCCGCCTGGGCCGGCGCGCCGGTCGTGAATATGACGTCGGCCTACGGCGGTATTCGTTGGGAATCAGGTCAAAGCCGGCAGTTTCAGTACGAGCGCACCCAGAGCCGCATTGGGGGCACGCTCTGGGAAAAGCCGGAGGTGTACATTCGCAATTCGCCGCTGTTTTCGCTGCCTAAGGTGCAAACGCCGGTCGTTATCATGTCCAACGATGCCGATGGGGCCGTGCCGTGGTACCAGGGCATCGAAATGTTCACGGACCTGCGCCGCCTAGGTAAGCCCGTGTGGCTGCTGCAATACAACGGCGAGGCCCACAACCTGGTGAAGCGCGAAAACCGCAAGGATATTTCCATTCGCGAGCTACAATTCTTCGACCACTACCTCAAAGACGCCCCCGCCCCCGTGTGGCTGGAGAAAGGCGTACCCGCCGTCGAAAAAGGCCGAAATTGGGGCTTGGAAATTTCGAAGCAGTAGATTGCTTAGGGTTTCGGGAAGGTCATAAGAAGGGCGCGCCGCGATTGTGGCGCGCCCTTCTTATGCCTCGTTAAGTGTGCCGCGACGAGCAGCATCGGACCAGTTTCGTTTTAACAGTTTATCTACAGAGAGCCCGAATCAGGCCAATTGCTCCAATGCGTATTCGGGGCTAGCGTGGGGCGGTAGTGACTGATGTCGCCGGTAGCCAAAACGTGCGCTAGCTGCTGCCATGTTTCGTAGCTGCTGGGGCGGTCGTTTTCCCACGCTTCCTGATTTTGGTGAGTTGTGCGCTCATTTTGTGCTTGTATAGCTGCAGCTAAGCCGGCTAGGCTAAGGCCAGACGCTTCCAGGCTTTGTTGACTGGTTTTGTAGATGTCTTCAACCGTAGAGCCAGTAGCTTCGACTACCCGCGATTGGTGAAAATCGCGGTGGTGCCACTCATCGAGTACCAGTATCTTCTGCAAGTGCTTGGGTAGTGACTTGTAAAGCTCTTGGTCTGTAGCCCGAAATAAAGCTGCATGGTCACGAACTAACAACCGGCCGGCCTCGTCCATCGTGATGCGCCCCGGCTCATACTCTACTAGCTCAATGCCAGCCTGCGCATAGGCCGCTAGGTCATGTGTAAGTGCGATAGGCGTGCCACGCACTAGTATGGTAGTGGCTTCCGGATTAAGTAATTCTTCGGCCGTGGCAGCTAAATAATCTTCCCACTCGATAGGGCTGGTGCCGTAATAGTTAGTATAACGGTTATTGTATTCTTCAAGATTAATTAAGCAATTGCCATAGTAAAACAGCTCAAGCTCAATGCTGCCGCCTCGCGGGTTATACCCTAGCCTTTCTACTACAATTGCCCACTGCTCATCGGCACGGAACAGATTTAAACGAGCATCAATCAGGTAGGAGTAGGGATGTCCAAGCGATACAAACGAACAGTAATAATTGTCGTTGGAATGGTCGAGTGTGTGGAGAATTTGCTCAGTCGTAGCCATAAGATATTCAGCTAAAAGGTTAAGCAATAGCACCGCAACTAGTCCTCATTGCTATGAAGACGCAAAGTACACCTGGTCACTTGAGCTTTGCGGTCTCGCCTAGCTACCTTTAAGGATAGTTTTTGCTGCCTGATTTTGTCCGAAACGTATTACGCCCGCCTCGCCGCGCTAGCCAGCGCGCCCGCCGCCACACCCGCCGACCAGCTACCCAAGCTGCGCCAGCTGCTGACCCAGGTGCTACGCGACGAGTGCAAGCGCCGCGAAGCGCCCTTTGCTGACCTTAGCCAGGCCATTGGCCTCGTAGCCTACGACCACAACCTGCCGCCCCTGCTGCGCCGCCAGCTCCAAAACCTGCGCCTCGTGGCCAACCTGGTGCTGCACGAAAGCTACCCGGGCACGGCGGCCGAAGTGGCTACCGGCTTCCTAGCTGTGGCCGAATTGGTGCGCCACCTCAGCGGCGCGGCGTACACGGGCCCGCTGCCGGCCGGGGCCGTGGCGAGCGCCGAAGAGCAAGCCATGGCCCTGCTGGAAGCCGAAGCGCCGGTGCCCGCCGCCAGCCCGGTGTGGCGGGTGCAGGTGCTGCACGCTGACCTAGGGACCGGCCAGCTCACCGCCGAACTGTGCGTGCCCGCCGACAACCGGCCCAGCGGCCCGTTCACTGTTGACCTGCCCGCCGCCTACGACAACTTGCTGCCGCTGGCTGCAGCCCTGCACCCGGTGCTGCACCTCGTAAACCCCGTGATGCAGCCCAATGGCCACATTCGGCCGCGCCGCGTGGTGCTGGAGCCCGATTACCTGGTGAGCGTCACCACCATTGCGGAGTGCGCGCAGGCGGGCGGCACCCTGCCCGATTGGGCGCTGCTCAAGGCGTTTCAGCCCGACGAAACCTCGCGCCCGCTGGTAGTCGGTAACCTCGTGAACATGCTGCTGGACGAGGAAGTGAGCCACGCCGCCCGGCAGGAGGAGTGGGCCAGCCTGCCCCCGGCCGCCGTGCTGGCCGAGGTAGACGAGGCCACCGGCAAAATCGAGTTTGCGGAGGAGCCAGTAAGTAAAGCCACAGAGTTCGACCTAGAGGGCTTTTTCAAGAAGCGGCTCTTCCGCTCCAACCCGCTCACCATTAGCGCGCTGCCCGAGTTCCAGACCCGCAATGGCGTGCCTGAGCTGCTCAACGACCTGCGCCGCCAGTACCAGACTTTGCGCAATACCCGCGTGCAGGGCTTCATTGCGGGCAGCCGCACCGGCTACCAGCAGCAGCCCTTGCGCGTGGCCGATTGCTTTCTGGAACCCGCGTTTTTGTCGGCTACCTACGGCTTGCAGGGCCGCCTCGACCTCTTGCACGAAAGCCCGACTGGCTACGACATCGTGGAGCTGAAAAGCTCGACCAAAGTGCCGCACGCCGAGCCCTGGAGCAACCACGCCGCCCAGGCCCAGCTCTACCGCTTGCTGCTCGAATCGGTATTCGGGGCCGATGGCGAAACGGCTGGCCGCGGCCGCACCAGCATTTTGTATTCCAATGCGACGCTCGACCAGTCGGCCGTGCGGCGCGTGGACCAGGACGCCGAACTGGTTGACCGCCTGCTCATGGCCCGCAACCAGCTTGTGGGCACCGAGTTGCAATTGGCCCGCGCCACCACGCCCGCCCAGGTCGAGAAGCTGCTGAGCCCGGTGCTGCACCCCAACCTTACCGCCTTGCCCAGCTTCGGCCGCACTAAGGCCGAGAAAATCGCCAATGCCTGGGCCGCCGCCGACCCCGTAGAGCGCGCCTACTGCCTCGAAATGACCCGTTTCGTGGCTCGCGAAATGCGCCTGACCCTGCTCGGCGACGATTCGCGCCCCGGCGATGCGGGCGGTCAAGCCGGCCTCTGGCGCCTGCCCGCCGCCCGCAAGCAGCAGAACTTCAGTTTGCTTGATGAGCTTGAACTCCTCGAAGACCATAGCAGCGCCGAGGACACCGCCCGCGACGGCCTAGGGCCGCACCTCATCTTCCGGCGCCCGGTGGGTGGCAAAGAAGTGAACTTCCGGGCGGGCGATACGCTCATTCTGTACCCGCGCCGCAAGCACGGCCAAGACCACCAACTCAGCGTGCTTGACGCCCAAGTGGTGAAGGTGACGCTCGCCGAAGACCTCACCGCCGACGGCCTAGTGGTGCTGAGCGTGCGCAACCGCCGCCTGGCCCCGCGCTACCTGGCCGGCCATTCGCACTGGGCCTTGGAGCCCGATACCTACGACACCTTTCGGCGCGAGTGGGCGGGCTTGTCGGCCTTCCTAGGTCTCGCGCCCGAGCGTCGGCAGCGCCTCATGGCCCGCACTGGTCCGCGGACGCCCGAGGGCTGGGATGCCACCGCGCCACCTGCCATCACCGCGCCCGAAGTGGTGCGCCGCGCCCTGGCCGCGCCAGATTGGTTTGTGCTCTGCGGCCCGCCCGGCACCGGCAAAACCCGCGCCGTGCTGCGCGAGCTGGCTGAGCGCCTCTACAAAGACGACAAGCAGGCGCTGCTGGCCGCCTACACCAACCGCGCCGTCGATGAAATCTGCGAGCAGCTGGTGGCGGCCGGGCTGCCGTTTATCCGGGTGGGCTCGCGGCTGGGCACGTCTGCGCAGTACCGGCCCTACCTGCTCGACAACATGATACGCGACTGCCCCAACCGCCAAACGGTGCGGGCGCGCCTCACCGGCTGCCCGTTCTACGTGGGCACCGTGGCGAGCCTGTTGGGCAAGCCCGAGCTGTTCTTGCTCAAGCAGTTCGACCTAGCCGTAGTCGATGAAGCCAGCCAGGTACTCGAAGGCCCCATGCTGGCGCTGCTGGCCAAAGTGCCCAAGTTCATCCTCATCGGCGACCACCGCCAACTGCCCGCCGTAGTCACCCAGGAGCCCGAAGCCAGCGCCATCGCCCCCGAAGCCGCCGGCCTGCTGCGTCAGGAGCTAGGCCTCAGCAACCTGCGCAACTCGTACTTCGAGCGCCTCTTCAAGCGAGCCGAAGCCCACTGGCCCCACGCCCACGGCACGCTGGCTGACCACTACCGCATGCATTCGGAGCTGGTGGCGCTAGTAAATGACGACTTCTATGAAGGCCTGCTGCGCTGCCCCATGCTGTGGCAGCACGAGCCCCTGAGCCGACCCACCTGGCCCGCGCCCGCCGATGCATTTCAGCAACGCATTCAAAACGAGCGCCTCATCTTCGTGCCCACCCGCCGCCAGCCCGAAGATTTATCGATGAAGGAATCGGCCCAGGAAGCCGAGCTAGCCGCCCGCGCCGCCGTCTACGTGGCCCAAGGCTACGGCCGCAACTTCAACCCCGAAAGCACCCTAGGTATCATCGCCAGCTACCGCAACCAGGCCGCCCGCATCCGCGCCCGCCTCGCCCAACTGGCCATAGAATTGGACTTGCCCGGCCTGCTGCACATCAGCGTCGATACCGTGGAACGCTACCAAGGCTCACAGCGCGAAGTGATTATTGTGAGCTTCTGCTGCCATCAAGAGCACCAGCTAGAGCTCATGGTCTCGCCCGACGAAACCGGCCAAGTAGACCGCAAACTCAACGTAGCCCTCACGCGGGCGCGCCAACAGCTCATTTTGCTTGGCAACGAGGTGGTGTTGCGCCGGGCACCGCACCACGCGGCACTGCTGGGGCGGTGCGGGGTATAGAGTAAGAATGAGTTTGAAATTTTGATTTTCAGTTCATGTTAAGCTTGTTAAAGCATCTGTGTCGCGTTTCTTCTGCCTCATGAAGCACTCTATTAGGTGCTGGCTACTGATTGCTAGTATAGGAAGTATTATTCCTCAAGCATTAGCTAAGGGTGGAGGCGGACATGGTGGCGGGGGTGAGCATGGCAGTAGTGGCGGACACGCGGGTGGGGGCTTCCACGGTAGCTTTGGCCACTCGTCTGCTCCATGGGGCGGCCTGCACGCCACGCCTAGTTACCACGGCTTTTCGTCTAAGCCAAGTGGGCCTTTTACGGTGGGCCACCTAGGTACTTCGGGTGTCGCTACTCCATTGGGAAACGGTTCTCATATACCAGGCTATGCCACACCAGTAGGAGGAGGGGCTTCGTCTGTACTTGAGGCATCCAATCTAAGGGAAAAAACGGCCGTTACGGAAGCCTTGGGTCCGCTTCGTGAGCTAGACCCTGGGCCTGCGCCGATGATTAGCCAGCAAGTAGCTGACACCATACCTGTAGCAGATGTATTACCTGTCCTTCAGCCTGAGTTTGCACCTGTTGCGCCGCCGCTATCCCGAGAACCTATTAAGGATGATGAATTCTGTTTGATGTGTGTGGGGAGCTTGGCCTTGGTAGGTGTGGGCGGCTATTTGCGCTATCGGCGCTGGGCTCGCCAGCGGCAGTTGCTGGCGCAGCTGGCAACTCATGCGGAAGCTGAGGCACCTGTCTATCCGCACGCCAAAGCTACTCTGCCAACTGAGGAGCCGCTAGTTGAGGATACTAAAGAGGCCTCTCGAAAGGTGAGGCGCTATAAAAAATCATCGTTACGAATTGCGAAAAAGTAGCTATTCTAGTTCCAATTGTTGCTTACCGCAGTAGCCCACTCACCTGCTCTACCAGCACGGGAACACTCAGCCCGCCCATGATGACGACCACGACCCAGCCGGCGGCCAGCATCCAGCGAGGGTGGCGGTAGGTGCCCATGAGGCGGCGGCTGGTGGCGGCGATGAGCACCACGGCCAGCGCGATGGGCAGTATCAGGCCGTTGATGGCGCCGGCAAAAACTAGTAGCTGCGTCGGCTTGCCCACGAGCACGAAAATGCTGGTGGATAAGATGATGAACACCGAGATGCACACCCGCTCGTAGCGCGCGAACACCGGGTGAAAGGTCTTGAAAAACGACACCGACGTGTAGGCCGCGCCCACCACCGACGAGATGGCCGCGCTCCACAAAATGACGCCGAACACCCGGAAGCCGACCTCCCCGGCTGCGGCCCGAAATACGCCGGCTGCGGGGTTGTCCTTATCGAGCGTGGCGCCGTGGGTGAGCACGCCCACGATGGCTAAAAACAGCACAAACCGCATGATGGTCGAAATAACGATGCCGCTCACGGCGCTGCGGTTAACCTCGGTCACGCTGCCGGGGCCTTTGATGCCCGCATCGAGCAGCCGGTGCGCCCCCGAAAACGTGATGTAGCCGCCCACCGTACCGCCTACTATCGTGACGATGGCCGCCGCGCTGAGTTTGGCCGGCAGCAGCGTGTGATGCAGCGCCTCGCCCAGCGGCGGGTGCGCGCTGATGGCAATACCTAGGGTCAGTAAAATCTTGACGGTGCCCAACAGCTTGGTGAAGCCGTCGAGCATCTGGCCCACCTCACGCACCCAAAACAGCACCAGCGCCACTATGCAGCTGATAATTGCGCCCTGCTCAAACGACAAGCCCGTGAGCACATTCAGCCCCAGTCCGCAGCCCGCGATGTTGCCGATATTGAAGGCAAAGCCACCTAGGATAACCAGCGCCGCCAGCGCGTAGCCAAGGCCCGGCAGCAGCTTATTGGCCAGGTCCTGCGCCCGCAATTCGCTCACCGTGAGAATGCGCCAGGTATTGAGCTGTGCGCCCACATCGAGCACCACCGACACCAGAATGACGAACCCGAAACTGGTGAGTAGCTGCTGGGTAAAGACGGTCGTCTGGGTCAGAAAGCCCGGCCCGATAGACGAATTGGCCATCAAAAACGCGGCTCCTAGGCTGGCCCCGCCGAACCATCTGGTCTTGAACTGCTTCATGCGGTGAAAGTCGGGCGGGCCAGTGTTACTCCCGCCGCGCGCAGCGCTTGGTTAAGCTGTTGCGCAAACTCCAGGGCGTGCGCCCCGTCGCCGTGCAGGCACACCGTGTCGGCTTTGATGGCAATTTCCGAGCCCTGCTGGGTGCGTACCCGGCCCTCCTGCACCATGCGCAGCACCTGTGCAATGGCCGCCTCGGCGCTGGTAATGAGGGCGTCGGGCTGGCGGCGGGGCGTCAGCGTACCATTGGCCTGGTAGGTGCGGTCGGCGAAGACTTCGTGAGCGGTGCGCAGGCCGATTTTCTCGCCGGCCTTGGTCAATTCGGAGCCAGCTAGGCCGTAGAGTACCAGCTCGGGCTGCACCTTGTACACGGCCTCAGCAATGGCCTGGGCCAGTGCGGCATTAGTAGCGGCCATGTTGTAGAGCGCGCCGTGGGGCTTGACGTGGTGCAGCGTGCCGCCCTCGACCCGCGCCACGGCCCCTAGGGCGCCGAGTTGGTACACCACCATCTCAAAGGTTTCATTTGCTGATATATCCATGTTGCGCCGCCCAAAACCTGCCAAGTCGGGTAGGCCCGGATGCACGCCAATGGCTACGTTGTGTTGCAAGGCTAGGCGCACGGTTTGGCGCATCACGGCCGGGTCGCCGGCGTGGAAGCCGCAGGCAATATTAGCCGACGTGAGGTAGGACATCAGCGCGGCGTCGTGGCCCAGCGTCCAGGCGCCGAAGCTTTCGCCCATGTCGCAGTTCAGGTCAACGGTAGGGGAAGAGGTCATGCAAGGAGTTTAAGAGAAATCGCCTGCCGTAGTCCTTGCAGGCGCCGTTCTTGCGCAAGGTACAGCGCCTGCGCCTCGGCCAAAGAAACTTCTTGAAACTGCAGAGACTGCCCCGGCCGCGCCTGCGCTAGGGCCGAAAAGTCGGCCGTGATGACCTGGGCCAGCCTCGGGTAGCCACCGGTGGTTTGGGCATCGGCCAGCAATACAATGGGCTGCCCACCAGGCGGCACCTGCACCGTGCCAAAAGTGACAGCGCTTGATAATAATTCGGGGGCTGAGTCGCGTGTCAGTGCCGGGCCTTGCAGGCGGTAGCCCATGCGGTCGGCGGCGGGCGTGATGGTGAAGGGCTCATGCCAGAAGGCGCGCTGGCTAGCTTGGGCAAACTGCTCATATTCGGGCCCGCGTACTGCCCGAATAACTGGCTGCGCGTGCGGTAGAGGGTACAGCGCCGGGCCAGGCAGCCAGCGGGCGGCAACCCAAGGCGCGGGCAACCCGGCTGGTGCGAGCAGTTGCCATAGCCGTTGAGCAGCGGGCGAAAACGTGCCAACCGGCAGCTCATCGTCGGCTTGCAGGGCGCGACCGTGCCAGCCACCTAGGCTAGCGCGCAAGTAGGTACTGCGGCTACCCAACGCTAGCGGCACTGCTAGGCATCCTGCCACTGCTAGGTAGGCGCGGCAGCCCGCCCGCGCCGCCCCAAACGCCAGCACCGTGCCCGCTCGCACGGCTACCGGCCGGTGCAGCGGCAGGGGCTGGCCATTGAGGGTGGGCGAGAGGTCGGCCCCAGTAAGGGCAACGAGGTGGTCGGCCTCAAAGCGAATGGCAGGACCTAAGAGCGTGATTTCGAGGCCAGCGGCAGTTTGGGGGTTGCCTACCAGCAGGTTGGCTACGCGCAAGGCCACGGCGTCGAGCGCGCCGCTCAGTACCACACCTAGGTGCTGATAGCCAGGCCGGCCGAGGTCTTGCACCGTCGTAAGCAGGCCAGGGCGGATAACACTAAGGCTCATGCGACAGGCGATTAAATTCGGCCTCGCTGATGGGCACGAAGCGCAGGTGCTGCCCAGCGTGCAGCAGCGTGGGCGGGTAGGCCGTGGGGTCGAACAAACGCAAGGGCGTGCGCCCAATGAGCTGCCAGCCGCCCGGCGTGGGCAGCGAGTAAATGCCCGTTTGCATCCCCGCAATGCCAACCGCGCCAGCTGGCACTAGGGGCCGGGGCTCGGCCCGGCGTGGGGTGGCGAGGCGCGTATCCAGTCCTCCTAGGTAGGGAAAACCGGGCGCAAAACCTAGCATATACACCAAGTACTCTGGCTTCGTATGCCGGGTAATAACCTCGGCCGGCGTGAGCCCGGTATGCCGGGCCACGGCCGCTAAATCGGGCCCTAGGTCGCCGCCGTAGCACACAGGAATCTCAACGGTAGCAATGGTAGCCAGTGGCGCGGCGGGGGCCACCAGGAGCCGCTGCTGTAAGATGTCGCATACCCGCTCGTAGGGCGGGTGCTGGCCCTGCGCGCTTACTAGCCACGGGTCATAGTACACGGTGAGGGTAGTAAAAGCGGGTACACATTCACGCAGCCCGACAAAGGGCTGCTGCCCTAGGTGGTCATAAAGTGCCTGAATAGCCAAGTGCGTACCCAAGCTGATGCTCTCGCCAAACTGCACGACCACGGCCGCATCGCCCAGCGGAAAGAGCTGCGGCGATAGCTGAGCGGCGTCGGTAATGCTAGTTTGGGGAGAAGGCATAGGGAACCAATTTGTGGTTTGGACCAGCTTATTGCACGTCCAGTAGCTCGACCTCGAAGCGTAGCACGGCATTGGGCGGAATGTCGGAGCCCGCGCCATCGGGGCCGTAGCCCAGCGCCGATGGTAGCAGCAACACGCCTTTTTCACCCTTGTGCATCAAGGCAATGCCTTGGTCCCAGCCCGAAATTACTTTTCCCTCGCCCAGCACAAAGCTGAAAGGCTCGTTGCCGTGCTTGGCCGAGGCGTCGAACACGGTGCCATCAAGCAGCTCCCCGGTATAGCGCACCGATACCGTCTTGCCTGCCGCGGCGGGTGTGCCCGTGGGGTTGGGAGTGCTGGGCACGTAGTACAGGCCCGAGGGCTGCCGCTGGGCGGTAGTTATCTTATTGTCGGCGAGGTATTTTTGGATGAGTGCCTCGTCGGCCCTAGTGTAGTCTATGTTGGCGGCAGCGGTCCTTTCCTGGTTGCCGCAGGCGGTTAACAGTACGCCTGGTGTGGCGAATAATAGCGCGAAGGCTAAGCGAGCAGCTAGGGTAGAAAAACGAAGGAGCATGAACGGTTTTTTGGTAAAAGTAGCGGCTTAGTGGCCAGTAGCGTGGACTTTTAGTCCGCGAGTTAGGAGGTCCAATCGGCATGCGGACCGAAAGTCTGAGCTACTGCCTGCCCGACGAGTTTACAATCCCTATGTTTGCTCTACCATTACTCTTAGCCGTTTATGTCCGCTTCCCTCGCTCATCCCATCATCGTTATCGGGGCCGGCGTGGGCGGCCTCAGCGCGGCCATTCGGCTGGCGCGGCAGGGCTACCGGGTGCAGGTGCTGGAAGCCCGGCCGCAGGCCGGCGGTCTAGCCTCGGGCTTCACGGCGGGCGGCTTCACATTTGATGCGGGGCCCTACATCTTGCTCGATAAGCCGGGGCTGGAATGGGCCTTCGCGCAGCTTGGCATTGCGCCCGACGCGCTGCCGCTCACACCCATCGAGCACGTCTACCACGTCTTGCACGAAGATGGTCGCGCCACAGCTTTCGACCGCAGCCTGGCCACTACAGCGGCGGGTTTCGAGGCGCAGTTTCCTGGCAGCGGCGCCTTATATAAAGCTTTCGTGGAGAAGATGCTGGCCACGCACCACAATGTGCAGCCGCTCACCTTTCACTCGCACCCCGGCGTGTGGGACGTGTTGCGCAACGGCTCCCTAGGTAGTGTGCCCTTCATGCTCAGCTCCTTAGCCTCGGTGCTCGATAAGGCCCAGCTGCCGCCTGCCTTGCAAGCCAGCATCGGCATCTGGACGCACATTGCCGGACAGCCCATGACCCAGGCGCCCGCCCCGATGGCCTTCGTGCCCGGCCTGTTTCACGGCGTGGGGTCATATTATCCTAAGGGCGGCATGCGAGCCGTGCCCGAGCTGCTAGAGGCAGAGGCGCGGGCAGCAGGGGTTGATATTCAGTATAATACAAAGGTGCAGGCCATCGAAGCATTTTCGGGTGCAGTAACCGCTGTTATGACGACCGACGGTGATTTAATGCCAGCCACCGCTGTAGTTTCGGACGCGGCCGGTATTGGTACCTATGTTGAGCTAGTAGAGGCAAAGCCTAACAAAATGCTACAGCAGCAGAAGCAGGAGCTGCAAAAGCTACCCTTGCAGTCGCCGGGCACCTGTGCCTACCTGGCGGTGCGGGGCCGGCAGCCACCGTACTACATCCGCTTTAAGCTGCGGGGTGCGGGGTGCACGGCCTTTGTGCAGCCTGGCCTGCTAGCGCCCGAGCTGGCGCAAGATGGCTGGTATCCGGCGCGGCTCATTTCGCCGCTGGCCCACCCCGAGGCCGACGCGCTGGGCGCGGAAGGCCAGCGCGAACTCATTGACCAGCAGCTGGCCGAGCCGTGGTGGCAAGAGGGCATTAGCGAATACAAAGTGCTGCACCGGCGCACCACCTTCGAGTGGGGCCGCGACTATAACCTGTACCGCGATAGCATGAACCCCGTCATGACGTCGCGCCTGATGCTCAAGGGCCGGCTAGCCCACCGCAGTCCCACCATAAAGGGCCTGTACCTCACCGGCAGCAGCACGCACCCCGGCCAGTGGGTCAGCTTTTGCGCCATCGCGGGCGTGCTGGCCGCCGATTGCCTGGCCCACGATTATCGCCCGGCCCATGCTTGATACCACCTTGGAGGCGCACCCCGCCGGGCGGCTGCGGGTGGCCCACCTAGGGCAGGGCGAAGCCGTGGTGCTACTGCACGGATACCCCGATAACCTGCAGGTGTTCAGTAATCTAGCGCCCTTGCTGGCTGTTGGTAAGCACGTTATTGCCTTCGACTGGCCCGGCCTGGGTGACAGCGACGAGTGGCCCGGCGGCGCCACGCCCGTGGTGCTGGCTCGGCGCCTGCTCACGCTGCTTGATGCCTGGGGCCTGGCCAAAGTACACCTTGTAGGGCAGGATATGGGCGGGCAGCCCGCGCTGGTATTTGCGGCCGTCTACCCCGAGCGCGTACACAGCCTGGTGGTACTCAATAGCCTGGTGGGCGGCGACGAAGCTACCTCCTGGGAAATCAAGTGGCTGCGCCGTTTCGGGCTGAATAAGCTGCTGCTGCGCCACCTGCCGCGGCTGGTGTACTGGCGGGCGCTGCACACGTTCTTGCCCTTCGGTTGGCCGGGGCTGAGCGCTGAGCTACGGCGCGAGCAATGGCGCACCTTTCGGCGGCCCGCCGTGCGCGAGGTAGTGGTGCGCATGTGCGCCGGCTACGAGGCGCAGCTGCCGCGCCTGCCCGCGCGCTACCAGCGGGTGCAATGCCCCACGCTCATCTTGTGGGGCGAGCGCGACAAGCATTTTCCGCCCTCGCAGGCGCATTTTCTGGCAACCCAGATTCCGCACGCGGAAGTTGCCATTTTTCCCGGTGCCACGCACTGGATGGTGCTGGCGCGGGCCACCGAAGTAGCGGCGCGCATTCGGGCCTTTTACGCTGCCTTGCCCATGCCCAAAGAGGTATAGAGTAAGTAAAAAGCCGCGCCCTGCACTAACGTCAGCAATAACGTGATGCTCCAAAAGGCCGCTTTTCGGTTTTTATGATGCAGCAGCAAAATGGCTGCCCACGCCCCCAGCGCTGCCCCTGGTAGCGTAGCCAAGTGCAGCGTCTTTTCAGAAATGCGCCGCTGGCCGCGCTGGGCTTTGCGCTTGTCTAGGGCGAATAGTATGAAGCATAAGATGTTGAAGAATGCTAGTAAGAATAATAGCGGCATTGTGAAAACAGAAGCTGTTTGAAAACATGATTTTAGTCATGCAGAGCGCAGGGAAGCATCTTGCGTGGTGCAGTAATCTCAACGTTATGAATACTGCGCCATGCGAGATGCTTCCCTGCGCTCTGCATGACCAGACGTGAGGCTTGAAGAGTAGCTAAACAGCCTGTTTAAAACACTTGCTCAAAACCCCAGCCGATACACCGAATAAAACTGCTGCTCGCTAACCCACCTAGGCGCGGCGCGCATGGCAAAATTGCGAACCGAACCCAGCGCGCCGCCTAAGTAGCCCACGTGGCCCATGAGACGCGAGGTACGCACGATGCGGTGGGCCTTGGCGCGGCGCAGGCGCTGCATGGCGGCAAAGGCGGCGGCTGGGTCGGCAGGTTGCTGCGAGAGGGTGAGGGCCAGCGCGTAGGCGTCCTCCACAGCCTGGCAGCCGCCCTGGCCCATGTAGGGCGTGGTGGCGTGAGCCGCGTCGCCAATGAGGCAAATGCGGCCGCGGTGCCAGTTCGGTAGCGGGTCGATGTCCATCACCTCGTTGCGGATAATGGCCGGTTCATTGGCCGCCGCCAGAATGGCCGGCACTGGGTAGGCGAAGCCCTGAAACGCGGCTTGCAGCCGCGCCAGCAGCCCGGCTCGCTCGTCGTCGAAAGTGCCCGGCACGGCCGCAAACCAATCGACCACGCCATCAGCAATTTCGGAGAAGCCAAACCGCAGCCCATCGGCCCAGGCCTCCCGAATGGCGCGCTTGTAGTGCGGCGTGAGCTGCACCGCCGACATGCCGCGCCACACTAGATGCCCCGTACCGCCCGGCCGCACCCCCGGAAATAGGTGCTCGCGCACCGGCGAGTGAATGCCATCGGCCCCCACTACGAAGCCCGCCCGCTGGGTGCTACCATCGGCAAAGGTGAGCGCGACGCCCGCCGCATCTTGGGTTAGCTTGGTACAGAGCTTGCCGAGCTGCACGTGGGCTGGCCCTAGCTCCGCCAGCAAAATCTGTTGGAGCGTGGCCCGCCGAATGGCCGTAGTAGAGTACCCAAACCGCTGCCGAATGCGCGCCTGGTCGGTGCGCAGCAGGGGGCGCATCTGGCCGTCTACTATCTCGATGGCTTGCAGCGGCACGCCGCCCGCGTTGATGCGCTCGGCCAGCCCGAGCCGGTCGAATACTTGCATGGCGTTGGGCGCCATCCAGATGCCGGCCCCGACGGGCAAAATATGCGGGGCGGCCTCGTACACCTGCACCGCCAGGCCCCGCTGCCGCAGCGCAATGGCCGCCGTGAGCCCCGCAATGCCCCCGCCAATGATGATACCCGGTAGCTGCATGAGGTGAAGGTAGGCTCGGCGGTAAGTTTCTCGCAAAGATGCAAGCCGGCGCAACTGCCCTGGGCGTAGGCTAGGCTACTTTTTATACTTGATTTGCCGCACGATGGTCTCGTCGGTAATCTTGTCGTCGTCCATTAGTAGCAGGGCTTTGCTGAGGATGATGGATAGTACGGCATCGCCCTCGAAGGGCAGAAACACGTCGGTGGCAGTTGCGCTCTTGGCCGAGCGGTCGGGCACAATGCACAGGTACTGGTCATTGGGCTCCATCAAGATATTGCCGCTCCCTAGGTGTATCTTGTAGGTGCGCAGCTTGCCCCGCACCACCAAAAACCGGTCGGATAGCTCGCTCACCTTACCGATTTTGAGGCGGGGTACCAGGCGCTCCAGCGCCAGCTTACGGTTTTTGGCCACCTCGCCTAGCTCACCAAAGCTGTAGTGCTGCCAGTAGTCGCGGTACTGCACCAGGCCGCCGTTGTCGCGCCAGAGCGGGTCGTTGCCCACGCTGGCTACCCCCACAAAGAGGTCCACGTCGCGCATTACTTCGGAGAAGGTCAGCGCGGGTACCTCGGGTAGCGGCACTACCTCGTCGCCGCGCACAAAGCGCACCTGGTCGGTGCTGATGTAGAGGTAGATGCCGGTGTCGTTCCAGGCATCGTCGGCGTTTACCTCGCTTACCCAAAACTCGGCTTGCAGCTGCTGGGCGGGCAGCGCCAGCGTGGCCTTGTCCGACTCGTAGCCCTTGTCGTATGCACCTAGGAGGCTGTATTTCCAGCCCCGCAGCTTGGCCAAGAAGTTGAACTGGTGCTGCTTGAGGATGTGCGCGGCCATGCGGTTAGAGTAGGTGCGGGTGCGCTCCTCGGGCGGCGTGAGCAGATACACCTCGCGGTAGGCCTGCTTGAGGGGCTGGCGCAGCTGGTAGCGCTCTAGCAGCTCGCGCCAGGCTAGCACCTCGGCCGCTGGGGCTAGCACTGGGTGCCAGAGCTGCAGCTCGGTGTCGGCGGTGGGGGCGGGCACGGGCTGGCCGTGGGCACCTTGCCACTGGCCGGCCAGCCACAGCGCATCCTGGAAGGTGCCATCGGGGCGGTGCAGCCGCCAGATAAGCGCGTGGGCCAGCAGGCTCACCAGGCCGTGCCGGAAGTAGTACTGCTCAAACCACGGCCACGCGATACGACGCTCGTCGATGAAGCTACGGTCGAGGCGGTCGCGCTGGGTGGTGTAGGTTTGCTGAGCCTGCGTTTGGGCGAGTTTTAGCTCTTTGAGGTCGTCGGCGTGCGTAGCCTTGAGCGCGGTGGGGGCAGTTTTGAGGGGTTTGCCGGCCTTGGCCCACTGCACGTCGGCCTTGCCGCTGGCCAGCAGCAGGGTGGCGGTGTAGTCACCTAGGGCCTCCTCCACCTGGCCATTTATCAGGCCAAAATCGGGCACAGCCATGTCCTCTATCTCGGCCGGGCTCACGCCCAGCGTTTGCGAAGCCTGCTGAATGTGCTTGGCAATCAGCTCCTGCGTATTGGTTTGCTTGATTTTAGACCGCACCCGCGCCAGAGCCGACACGCCGGGCAGGCCATTTTGCGACAGCACCAGCAGGCAGGCGTTACCGAGGCCCGCCGCCAGGGGACCTTTGCCGGGCACCTTGCGGTAGCACTTGGCGGCCAAGTCGGCCAGCTGCTGCAAAAGCGGCGCATCGGCCAGCGGCTGCAAGGTCCAGATGAGGCCTTTGGCCACTGTGGCGTTGCCCTCCTGCAAGTAGTCGTAGGTGCGATACGTGTAGGTGGCACCGTTGCCGTAGTCGTGCACGTGGGCTTGCTCCACCACTGGCATTGCCAGCAGCAAGGCCAGCCATTCGCTGGCTTGCTGGCGTACGGCGGCCGCACCTACGGCCGTGGCGCCGGCATCCAGCTCTTTGCGCAGCTTGGCGGTGGGCTGGCCACCGCTCACTTTCTGCCACTGGAGCAGCAGGCGGAGCCACGGCCCCGTGCTGGCCGCCGCTTTATCGAGCCCCGCCGCAAACTGATTAAGGTGGTCGCCGAAGGGGTCGCCATCGCCGAACCGCAGCGTGGGCAGGGCGCCAGGTCCCGCTTCCAGCAGCATGATTTCCTGCACCTTGGGAATGAGCTTGGCAATGTCGCCGGGCGTGACAACGGCATAGTCAAGCAACTGTTGTAAAAAGGCTTGCATGGCCTCGCCGGGCGGCTGTTGGCGGGCTAGCTTGGCTACTTGGCCTAGGGTCAGGCCCAGCGGGTAGCCCCATACGGCGGTGCGCCGGGCCTGGTGGTCGACCACCGAAAAATCGAGGCCGTAGAGGCGGAACAGGCGCAGATAATCGGTTTCGCCCAGGGTGTGCGGGCCGCGCATCAGGCTCGTTAGCACTTCGCCCAGCGCGTAGCGGGTGCTGTAGTCTTGACGCTGCACGCACTCGTGCATGGCCGTGGCCAAGGCCAGCACGAAGCGGCTCTTGTAAGCGGCTGACTGCTTGAGCAAGGCTCGGTAAGCCGGTAGGCTGGTTACCTTCTCATTGTAAGTTTTAGCCAGTGCTTCGGTAGCCAGCTCTTGCAGCACTGGCTTCATCTCAACAGCTTCAGGGCTAGGGTCATCAAACAGGTGCAGCAATGGGTCTTTAGTAGGGGCAGCCATCTAGAGTAGTAGGAGGGAATGAACAGAAAGCAGTGATACAAGCCATTTAGCCGCCCACCAGCGGCGTCAGCTTCACGAAGCTGGCCGTGGCGCCGGCCCCGAGCCACACTTCCTCATCGAGACTTTCGGCCTGGCGGTCATTGACAAGCAGGAAAAAGCCGTTATTCTGAAACGCTTCGAGGGCGCGGTACACCTGCTGCTCGGCATCGATGAGCTTGGCGGGACGCAGGCGGTAGCCATTGAGGGCGCGCTCTGACTCAGTGGGCTGCACCAAGCCCTGAAACAGGCCGGTTTGGCGGGCGTTGTAGGCCGCCACTGCGTCGTGCACGCGTCGGGCTATCAGCTCGCGCACGGTGAGCATTTCCTGAGCTATTTCGATTTCCAGGCGACCTAGGATGCTGCCAGCAGCAGTTTCGTCAAGGATGGTGAGCAGAGCCATGAGTAAGAGTAAATAGTTGGTTATGCAACGCGCAGTATTTCGTGTGCTGACGTTTGCGAACGCAGGGGTTCACTGTGCCACACGAGATACTTTGCTGCGCGCTGCATGACCTTTAAAGTTCAAGAGACAACTTCATCGCTAAGCAGCTTCTAGAGCGACAGTAGGCGCTGGCAAGTTATCAAGGACTTTCTTGAGCGCGGCAGTGGTCCGCCACTCACCTAGGCGGCCCTGCACAGCAGCGGGCACCAGTCGGCCCGTGCGCGCCACGAGGTCGGCGTACGGCTCTAGCAGCTTGCGCAGGCTGCGGAGCGGGGTGGCGGGCAGCTCGGGCAGCAAGGCATCCAGGGTTTGGGCCAGGGCATCATCTGTTTCGGGCGAAACGGCCTGCGCCTGGGGCAGCAGGTCGGCGAGGCGGGCCAGGGGGGCGTACTCAGCGGCTAGCAGGCGGCCGAGCCAAGTGCCCAGCGCTGCGGGCTGCAGGCGGCTTGTAGCGCTGGCGCCCAGCAGAGATTCTAAGGCCAGCGCTCGGCAGCTAGGCGCGTGATGCAGTAGGCTGACAGCCAGTAGTAAGGTAGTAGACTCACCAAACGCTGGCCCCTCATCGAGCAGGGTGGGGAGAGCCGCTAGCAGCACGTCGCGCTCCGTCGATTCGAGCTTGTCGGTCCAGGCCACTGAGCGCACCACGTGCCAGTGCAGCGCGCTCAAGTTGTGCGGCACCAGCGACGAAAGCGACCGGACCACCGACCCCAGCTGCCAGTGCCCCTGCGCCATGCCCCGAAAGCGCACGTGCAGCGAATACAGCAGCAGGGGCGAAGGCGCATCCTGGCTGGTATACCGGCTGGCAAAATCGAGTTTGATGGTGCGGTGGATAGTTTCAGGATTGCCGGACAGCCAGTAGGCTACGTGCTTAGTAGTTTCGGTTTTTAGCTCCCAAGCCGGAACCCAGGGGCTGCGTATGCCGGGATAGTCGGCCCCCGGTAGGGTGGCCCACTCCGCAAACTCGCGGTCCGGAAACTTGGTACGGGCGGCCACGGCCCACAGCCAAGGCAAGGCTTCGGCCAGCGTGGAGCCTGCCGCACCTTCGCCAGGCAGTAGGCTGCGCAAGCCCGTGGCCACGCGCTGCACTAGCGATTTAGGAGCTAAAGAAACTAAGCAAGGTTCAGTATCTTCTGCCCCTAGAAACCAACCTAATAGCTCACGCAAACCTTCGTGCTGTAACTGCGCCAGCATGGCCAGCGCCTCAGGCGAGCTGGCAGCGTAGGCGGTGCGGGCCAGCGCCACCGACAAGTCGGCGGCATTGGGCAGCTGGCCAGCGGCTTCGTACTGTAAAAGCCGCTGCAACAATGCGCTAGGTGCTATCCAAAAGGGCTCGTGGGTAGGCGTGCTGAGCAGCGGCAGCCCAGTGCGAGCGTGGAGATGCCACTCGGCGGCGGCCAGGCGCTGCCGCTCCACTAGCACCAGCGGGTCGGAGTTGTCGTGGTCGGTCTGCACCAGCACGCTGGGCACGCGCAGCGTACGAAATCCTTGCGCCCAACCCAGCAGCAGGGCCTGTACTAAGCCCCAGTAGCCGCTGACGTGGTTTTCGGCCACGATGGCTTGGGTTTCTGTCTCCGACTTGCCCTTCAAATAAGGCAGCACTTGCAGCAGGTAGGGGCGCAGCTGCTCGGCGTAGCCGGCGGGTAGCTGGTCCTGCAGGCGCAGCAGCCCATCGAGCCAGCGCTCAAATGCGGCCGGGGCATCATAGTGCAGTATCTCACCCGTCAAAAACAGCAGCTCGTGCCAATCGGCTACCGGCGCAATAGCCGTGTTAGAGGAGATATCCGGCACAAAATGCGCAAGTGGCGTGTAGCACACGCGAGGCCCGGTTGCAGCTGCAGGTGCGGTTAGCCAAGGCGCCAGCACCAGGCGGGCTGGGGCCGCCAGCAGCTCGGCTTGGTCTTGAATAGCGGCGCGGGTAGCGGCTAGTGCCTCGGCGGCGAGCAGCGGTTTTTTGGCCTGTAGCAAGGTGGCCAAGCCCTTGGCGGACCGCTCTTGCACGGCGCTATCGGCGTGGGCGAGTGCGGCGGCCAATACCAGCGCCACAGCCGGGGCCTGCGCGGGTTGCTGCCGGGGCAGCTTAGCCAAGCCACCTAGGAGGGTTTTAAGGCCAGTTTTAAGGTCGGGGCGCGTGAGGATGTTGTCGGCGTATAGCAGCAAGGGAGCCAGGTTGAAACCTGGCTCCAGCCACACGTTTTTGAGTTGCTCGATGGCGAAGTTGACTACTAAGGGCTGCGGGTGCGCCAGCAGCTCCACGAGGTCGTTTTGGCGCGCCAGGCGCTCGGTCAGCGTCGGCTTTAGGCTTAAAAATAGCTCCTTAAACCACGTGAGTAGCGGGCGGCGGAAGTCGCGGCGCAAGGCTAGCAGGCAGCGCGTAAGCAGGTCGGCCCGGTCGAGCTCACCCACCACTACCAAGCGCCCCAGCACCTGCTGCCAGGTCACGGTTTGGGAGGGGTTCTGTACGTGCCACTGCGCCCAATCGAAGGATGGAATGAAGTTGTGCCAGTGCGAGGGCCGGGCTTTTTGCACGTGCGCCTGCGCCCCGTCGAGGGTAGTGTTGAAATCAAATAGCAGTGGCAAGTCCCTTTCCAGAAGCGTTTTGTCCTGGCGTAGGCGCTCCGTGATAACGTCTAGCGCGTTGCTGGGCGGCGCGGCTTGGCTACTCAGCTCTTGCCCTAGGTTGCTGAGCAGGCTCGGTACGGCCAGCGCAAAAAGCCGGGGCTGAAACTCGATAAAGCCGCGCTGCTCTAGCTCGCGGAGCAAGGGGTACTCCACGATAACCCAGGCATTGGCTTCGGAGCGCAGCAGTAGCCAATCGGCCAGCCAAGTGGGGCGGGCGCACTCCAGCACCTGCCAAAAAGCCGCTGGGTTGTGTTGCACGCTGTTGCGCAAGCCCCAAATAAAGAACTGATTGGCCATCGCCTCCTTACGCGAGTACGTGCGCAGGCTCGCCAGAAACAGCATGCGGTCCTGCTCCGGCGTCATGGCGCTCCCCCACGAGTTGGGCTTGATTTCAACCACGCGGTCTAGCTCGCGCTGAAGCTGCCGGGTCTTCTGCCGAATGGGTACGATGTCCTCCTTGGTAAGCTCCAGTAAAAAGGGCACCAGCGCAGCCAGCCCGTGCTGCCGAATCACCTGCTCAAAAACTTCCACCTTCGTCATGGCACTGTCTATTAATAGGGTTGAAAAATCATGGAATTGATAGGCTGATGGCGCGGGGCTGTGCCCCGTGCCGGCTATCGGCAGGCATCTGGCCTGTTCGCCAAGGGCGATTCTTGACCTAGCGTGCTGGCCGGAGGCCAGCGGATAGTCGGCACGGGGCACAGCCCCGCGCCATCGGCCTGATTTTGAATTAATGCTTGTACCTAAGCGGCTTGGCCTGTCTCAAAGCGTAGCTGCGCCGCCAGTACGTGCTTGCACACGCCACGCTGGCCTTGGTGGCTGCTGTACCATTGGCAGGTGCAGCGCGGGGCCTCGGGGCCGCCTACTAGCACAGTGTGCCACGCATCGGTGCCGCGCACGCGGGCCTCGGTGCGCCCGCCGCTGCCTATGCTCACCAGCTGCACGTCATCAGCGTTGCCGAGCAGCGTGCGAGCGTTTTTGAGGCGCGGGTTCAAGCGCAGGATGCGGTCGGTTTTGAAGGGCAGGCGGCGGTAGAAGTACTGATTGGTGCTAAGGTCAAAGCCCAGTAGGCCCATGGCCGACAGGCTGGCGCAGAGCCGCTCCACAGTAGCTGGCGCCAAGTCGTGCGTGAGGCCAAACAGCGTGGGGTTGAAGGTTTCGTTGCCCCGAAATAGATTGTTGGCGCCCGCCAGCCACTCGGCTGGTAGCTCGTCGAGCATGGCTCCGAGCTGCGTGCCCTCGCCCGAAAAACCACGCGTGACGCCGGCCGACAACGCCAGTAAAAACTCGTGGCCCCCACCCAGTTCCAGCACCACCGCCGAGGCCTGGCCATCGGGCGTGGCATACACGCGGGCACCTTGGCTCAGAGGCAGCAGGCCATCGAGCAGCCGCAGCCGGTGCGCGCCACCCACCAGCACCGCGCTGGGGCCGCCCATCGGTGCAAACGTGGGCCTAGGGCCGCGCAGCATCAGGTACAAGTCGGTCTTGGCGGTACCGGCGGGCAGGGCGTGTAGCAGCTGGGTGGCTTGGGCGCGGCTGAGGCGCAGCTTTTCGTCCATCTGGGCCAGGTAGCCCTGGGCGGCGGTCAGGCCCTTTATCCAGCGCTCGGGCAAGGTCACTTTGCGCTCAGTCACTTTGCCGGCGGCGCGCTCCAGCGTCACCTCTTGCTGGCCTACGTTCAGGCGCACCGGCTCGGTGCGGGCGATGCGGCTGAGGGCGTTTACCATTGGCTCGTTAAAATCGACATTGGTAGTGCCGCTCTGCACAAACTCGCCATCCAGGGCGGCCGGCCATAGGTCGAGGCGGGCGTACACGCCGTTGCACGACGAGAAAGCCTCAAAGCGCAGCTGCCCGGCGCCGGCTGTCACAATGGGGTCACGCAGGGCCGCGGCCTGCGGCACGAACCGCGAGGCTACGACTTTAGCTAACGTGGTTAGTCCGCGCGCCGTGAGCCAGGAATCGCGTAACTGCCCCTGAAAAAAGCAGGCTGTGCTGCTTGCCGGGGCATTTTCGGCGTAGGCCGCCAGTTGGAGCGCTTGGCCTTCGGCCCCAGAGGTCAGGGCCGAAGGTTGGGCATAAGCAAAGGTTGTTTCCGACATAGCTCAGAAAGGTTAGGTAGCCGGAGAAGCAGTCGTTTCTCCGCTGCAAAGGTGCATCACGAAGCTCATACTTTTACTAATAAAATTAGTTTTGCTAAATAATTTCTGATTTTGCTAAGCTATTGAATTTAGTAAATCGTGGTAACGGCATGCTAAAAAAGGCGTCCGTCTGGCGGAGCCCAGCGAAGCATCTCCCCCGCTTTATTGAACGGGTCAGTAGAGATGCTTCGTAGGGCTCCGCCAGACGGACGCCTTTGTGTGTTGTCCGGTTAAAAAACAAGTCCAGTGAGTAAGCTAAGCAAGCGCCGCACCTATTTGCGAACTGAAAGTCAGCGCTATACCGAGGCTACTACACGCTTTCGGGCACTGGGTTAGGTACGGCGGCTAGCTTGCTGCCACGCTTTTTATAGACACCTAGGATGAGCAGCGGCAGCAGCGTGAGCTCGGCCACCACGCCAAATAGTAGCGTGAGTCCGATGAGCAGCCCCACGTAGAACGTGCCATCAAACGACGAAAACAGCAGCGTGCAGAAGCCGCCCACCAAAATGAGCGAAGTGACAATTACGGCCTTGCCCGCCAGCAAGTAGGTGCGCCGCACAGCCTTAAATACGCTGGGCTCGTGCCCTAGGGTGAGGCGCAGCTTGCTGATAAAGTGAATGGTATCATCGACCGCGATGCCGAACGCGATGGTGAAAATGATACTTGTGCTCACTTTCATATTCACGCCGGCCAAACCCATCACGCCCGCCACCACCAAGATGGGCAGCAAGTTGGGCACCAGCACTACCAGCGTCATGCGCACTGAGCGGAAGAGCAGCAACACGATGAGCGTGACCATCGCCACGTCGATAGCCATGCCCTGTATCATGTTCAGGGTCAGGTTCTCGTTGTTCTTGTCAATGAGGTTCGAGGAGCCCGTGAGGCGGGTACGCAGCACCGTGGTGTCGAGCTGGGTGCGCAGGTAGTGGCGTAGGGCGGTATTCAGCTCAGCCGCCCGAATGCTGCCCACGTCGGCCATGCGGCCGGTGAGGCGCCCGGCCGAGCCATCGGGCAGGGCCAGCGCCCGAAACTCGGGTTTCTTGCGGAATAGCTTGAGCTTGGAAGTAAGCGACTTAAGCTCGGTTGAATCGGTGGGGAGGCGGTACTCTGCCAACTCGCCGCCGTGTAGGGCCTTACGCGTGGCCTTCACCAGCGTGGCCGGCGAGGCCTGAAACTGCAAGCCATAGGTGTGTCCTAGGAATCCCTCAATCTGCTCAATCTCGCGCAGCACGGCCGGGTCGTAGATGGTGCGCCCGCCCACTGGCTTTAGCTCCAGCTCGAAGGGACGCACGCCCGCAAAGTGGGTGTCGAAAAACGCGAAATCCTGCCGCACGGGGTCGTTCTTCGATAAGTCATCGAGCAGCGAAGAGTTGATGCGCACCCGCGTACTTAGCCCGATGCTGGCCGCCAGCACCAGCCCGGCCACTACGTAGATGCTGCGTCGCTGCCGCAGTACCCCGCTAAAAAGGCGGCCCAGCACGCCATCCCAGTCGTGCCCGTGCTTGCGGGGCTCGCGCAGGGCGGGCTTATTGAGCAATACCAGCATAGCCGGCAGCAGCGTAAAGCTGAGTATAAACGCCAGCAGCACCGCGATGCCCGTAAACAGCCCAAAATTGTGAATGGGCCGAATAGTACTGGTCATCAAGGTAAAGAACCCAATGCTAGTAGTCAGTGCCGACAGCCCCGAGCCAAAGCCCGACTCCTTAATGGTAATGCGCAGGGCGTCTTTCTTGCCCGCGCCGTAGCCCAGCTCGCTCACGTAGCGGCTGATAATGTGGATGGTATCGGACATACCCACCACGAAGAGCATCAGCGGCAGCAAGGCCGTCATCAGGTCGATGCTGATGCCGCAGGCGCCCATTACCCCTAGGCCCCACACAATGGCACCTAGCACGACCACCAGCGGCAGCACCACGCCCCACCACGTGCGAAACGTGAGCCAGAGCAGCCCCGTCACGAGCAGCACCGAGAGGCTCATAAACACCACCAGTTCCCATTGTAGCCGGTCCACAAACACCGACTGCGCCACCAGTCGCCCCGCAAAGTGCGCCCGCTCTGCGGGCAGCCCGGCCCGCGCCAGGCCTTGGCGCAGCGAGGCCAGCAGCGAGTCGCCGGGCGGCTTCTCTAGGTCAGGCGTGAGCTGAAACACCAGCGCCACGGCCCGCGCATCGCGGCTAAAGACGTTGCCCACCAGCCCCGGCGTCCGAAAAATCAGCGTCGAGTCCTGGGCCCGGCTGGCTGGCACATCGGGGTGCAGGTAGGGTAGGTTATAAAAGCCAAAGCCCTCGACTACGGGGTTGGTGAGGGTAGTAGGGGAGGTGACGCTGAGCACGTGCGGCAGCCGCCGCGCCGCCCGCGTGAGGCTATCGACCTGGGCCAGAAAGCGCGGCTCGAATACCGTTTGGCCAGCCGGAGCCTCTAGGCCCAGTAGCAGGTAGTCGTTGTCGTTGCCGAAGCGCTGGGTGTAGCCCTGGTAATAGTCGAGGTCGGGGTCGCCGGCCGGGTAAAAGTCGTTGAAATTGTAGTTGAAACGCAGCTGGCTGGCGTAGTAGCCGGCCAGCCCCGTGAGCAGGGTCAGCACCAGCAGCGTGAGGTGCGCAAGGCGGCGAAGTGGCATAGATTGAGTGCCACAGACTCAGCGAGTCTGCGAATGAGCAAGGCTAGGCAAACTGGCAAAAATTCATGAATGCTTCATGCCAGTTATTTTGAAAAAAACGTGTACTTTAGAAGTCGCAATCTGTCTCAACTGTTCAATTTTAGCTTTTGTTTCTCATGAAAAAGTCCCTGCTTGCCCTCGCCCTGTTTGCATCGGCCGCTACCGCCTTCGCGCACGATGGCGACAAGCCCGCCGCCAAGGGTAAAAAAGCCGACCACTGCACCGCCGCTGCCGCCGCCAAGTGCGAAAAAGGCATGACCGCCGGCGCCAAAATGGACGGTATGCCCGCCTGCTGCCGCGCCAAAATGGCCGCCATGAAGACCGCGCCCGCTACGGCCGCGACCAAGGCACCAGTGAAATCGATGTAAGTCAGCGTATTGCTTGCTATACCAGAGGCGCCCTGTTCTTGTTGTAAGGACAGGGCGCTCTTTGTTATTAAAGCCAATGCCTAGAATAGAAGTAATTACGCGCATTGCTGCCCCACAAACACGCTGTTTCTACTTAGCATTAAGTGTAGACTTACACGCAGTATCTGCCCAGCAAACGCAAGAGCAGATAGTGTGCGGTGTGCGCAGTGGTATTTTGCACCTAGGTGATGAGGTGACGTTTCGGGCGCGGCATTTTGGCATTTGGCAAACACTGACCAGTAGAATAACTGCGTACCAGGCACCGGGCTATTTCTGCGATGAGATGCAGCGCGGCGCTTTCAAAGCCATGTGGCACGAGCATTACTTCGAGCCCGAAGGCAGCACAAGTACCATCATGAAGGATGTTTTTGAGTTCACATCGCCGTTGGGCTTTTTAGGTAAAATTGCCGATAAGTTGGTCCTGAGCGCCTACCTGCGTCGCTTTCTAGAGCAGCGTGGGGCTGTAATAAAGCACTACGCCGAGACCGATGCCTGGCAGACAGTGCTACCGGCTGGGAGTTGAGTATTTTTGCTGCCCCTATGCGCCAATACCACGACCTCCTTCAACAGATTCTTGACCACGGCAACCAAAAGACGGACCGCACCGGTACCGGTACGCTGTCCATCTTTGGGCCGCAAATGCGGTTTAACCTGGCCGAGGGTTTCCCGCTCGTAACTACCAAGAAGGTGCACCTCAAGAGCGTCATCCACGAGCTACTGTGGTTTCTCAAGGGCGACACCAACATTGCTTACCTCAAGGAGCACGGTGTGAGAATCTGGGACGAGTGGGCCGATGAAAACGGCAACCTAGGGCCCGTGTATGGCTATCAGTGGCGTAGCTGGCCAGATGGCCACGGCGGCCACATCGACCAGATTTCGCAGATTATCCAGCAGCTCAAAACCCAACCCGACTCGCGCCGCATGGTGGTGAGCGCCTGGAACGTGGCCGACCTGCCCAGCATGAAGCTGCCCGCCTGCCACGCCCTGTTTCAGTTTTACGTGGCCGATGGCCGGCTCTCGTGCCAGCTCTACCAGCGCTCGGCCGATGTATTCCTGGGCGTGCCGTTCAACATTGCCAGCTACGCCCTGCTCACGCTTATGGTGGCGCAGGTCACGGGCTTGCAGCCCGGCGAGTTTATCTGGGCTGGCGGCGATACCCACCTCTATAGCAACCACCTCGAGCAGGCCCGCTTGCAGCTCGAGCGTACGCCGCGCCCGCTGCCCACCATGCGCCTTAATGCTGATATTCAGGATATTTTTGACTTTAAGTATGAAGATTTTAAGCTGGAGCATTATGACCCTTGGCCAGCTATAAAAGCGCCAGTTGCGGTATAAAAGGAGAGGGTATTCCAGAAATTAGATTAGATAGTCCCAAAAAAGTACTTTTTTATATAGACCTAACTACTGCATTTTCGTAATAGTAGTAAGTCTGGTATAGGAATTGTCGTTTTTGTTTAGGGGAAACTAGTCTACTTTTCGCTGTGGGTATTTCGCTGCTTTCTACGCTGCATCGCGCGCTAATCACGCTTACGGCTTTGCACTTGGGCCAGGGGCCCCGAAAAGTTGTTCTGGCTAAAAACCAAGTGACCGAGGCGGACCTATGCGAGTATTATGAGCAGTGGCAACGCTTGCAAATAGTACACCAAGCCAAACAGGCCCGCTACGAGCCCAAGCCCGGCATCGACCTAGGGGTCGAGGAGGCTGCAATTCCTATTCACATGTAGGCCGCGAGGTAGCCCCGCTGGCCGCATCACCGTATAAAGGCCAGCATGAGGCAGTCGCTACGAGTTTTTTTGATGGGCCTAGGAGGCAGCTGGTTACTAGCCGCTGCTCCTGCCTGTGCCCAAGTTGGCGAAGGCGTATATGCCGCGCCTGGGCATTTAATTACGTTTCCGCACCGCAAGCCCCCCCCACCGCCCCCCAAGCCCGATGCGGTAGTATCTCCCATTTTGCCGCGCTTCTGGCACGATGAAGCCAATGGCCGCGAGCGCGCTAGCGATTTTTATCGCTTCATGAGCCAGTATCTGAAGTACCCCGAGGCTGCCGTGAAGGCTGGCATGGTAGGGCGCATTTACGTGCGGCTGACGGTGGCGCCCAATGGCAAGGTGAACGCGGCGCAAGTAGTGCGCCGCCAGGTAGCTTCATTGCTGGCAGCCCCGCCGGCCCCCACCGATGTAGCCGCTGCCACTGCCTCGCTCGAAGCCGAAACCTTGCGAATCTTCTGGGCGGCTAAGTTTCAGGTGGCCAAAATCAAGTCCGACACGGTCACCGTATCGGCCAGCTATCAGATGGAGTAGCGCTAGCCCCTCAGGCTGGCCAACAGCGCCGGACTAGGCTCGGCAAAGCTTACGCTGCCCACTTGGCGCACGGCCCGCACTGCCGCCACGTTGGCCGTAAAAACGGCATCTGCCGCGAGCAAGTCGTGCCTCGAGAACAATCCTTCCTGGTAGGGGACACCTAGGGCGGTGGCCCGCCGCAGTATATCGGCCCGGCGCACCCCGGCCACGCAGCCGCTGGCCAGGGCGGGCGTGTATAAGATGCTGTCCTTGAGCCAAAAAATAGCTGCCGCGCCTGCTTCGGCTACTTGCCCAGCACTGTTGCATAAGAAGATTTCATCGAGCCCACGCTGCTCGCGCTCGTGGGCGGCGCGCACGTAGAGCCACGCCTGCGGCCCCTTGCAAAAGCTGAGTGGCGAGTACAACGACTGCGTTTCCTGCGCAAAATCGGCCACGCCGATGGGCGAGTCATCGGGCACAAAGGCTTCGGCGGTGGCTAGCCACTCGGCTGCGGCGGTGGGTGGGGTGTAGCGCCCGCCGCCGCAGCGCCACAACTGCACGCGCAGGCGGGCGGCTGGCAGGTGGTTGGCTGCGCCGAGGCCACCTAGGGTAGCCGCCAGCGCCTCGGCGCTGGCAAGCAGGGCCGGCAGCATGAGGTAAAGCTCTGCCGCTGCCTGCTGCATGCGGGCGGCGTGGTCGGCGGCCAGGCGCAGCTCGTTATTGCTGAAAACTAGTGTTTCAAAAAAACCATCACCGAAGGCCAGACCACGATTGGGGAGGGGTAGGGCCAGCTGGGAGGCCTCCAACAACTTACCATTGAATAGCACCATATGCGTCGTAGCAGCTACAAAATTCGATAAATTAAATTAAGCCGCTAAATCCACGCCTTAAACAAGCACGAATTTCTTGCCCGGCAGCGCCCGCACCACGCCCCGAAACTCTAGCCCCAGCAGCAGCGAGGCGACTAGGTGTATCGGCAACTGCGCCTTCCAAGCCAGGTCGTCGATGTGGGCTTCCTTGCTGACTATGAGCACCGTGATGAGTGCGAACTCGTCGGCCGTAAAATCAGCGGCTGCGTAGGAGGGAGGAGGCTGAAACTTGCCGGGCAGGTGCAGCGCGGCATCCCAGTTCAGGACCTGCTCTAGGTCCTTGGGTTCTTGATAGAGAGCAGCTTTATGGCTCTTGATGAGCGTGTTGCAGCCTTCCGAAGACGGGGCGCCTAGGGGGCCGGGCACGGCCAGCACGTCGCGGTCGTAGCTCAGGGCCAGCTCGGCGGTGATGAGCGCGCCACCTTTGGCAGCGGCTTCGACTACCACCGTGCCATCGGCGAGGCCTGCGATGATGCGGTTGCGCTGCGGAAAATTGTAGCGGTCGGGCTGCGTACCAAAGGCAAACTCGGTAAGCAGGCCACCCGTTTCGCGCATTTTCTCGGCCGTTTTGCGGTGTGCGGCGGGGTAGATGATGTCGAGCCCGGTGGCCATTACGCCCACAGTTTGTAGTCCTTCCTGCAAGGCTGCCCGGTGCGCCATGATATCGATGCCGTAGGCCAAGCCACTGATAATAAGCGGCTGGTGCGGTAGCACACCCTTTAGCAAACGCTCGGTTTGCTCGCGGCCATACTCCGTGGCTTGGCGGGTGCCCACCAGGGCTAGCGTTTTGGGCGCGTTCAGGTCAGCCTGGCCTTGGTAGTAGAGTAGTACCGGCGCGTCGGGGATGAGCTTGAGGCGCGACGGATACCGCTTGTTGGTATAAAACAGAATTTCGACGCCCTCCTTTTCCGCCTTGCGCAGGCTGGCTTCGGCCTGCGCTAGTGCCTTGCCGCGCTCGGGCCCAGTCAGGATTTTAATGGTGGCGTCGCCTACCCCCGGAATGCGCCGCAGCTTGCCGGGTGGCAGGTGCAACACGTTTTTGGCCGACGAGCCGTAGCTCATGAGCTGGCGCGTGAGTTGGGGGCCAATGCCAGGGAGCAGGGTAAGCGCGAGTTCGTGGTAGAGGTCGTCGGTCAGCATGTAGCGCGAAGCTCTTGCTTCGTGCACGAGCGCAGCGAGTTCTGCGGTCGAGAAGATGTAAAGTTAAATAAGCTCGCTAATTACACCTACTGAGGCTCTGCTTTTCCTGCCCCATCAATCTCCTTCTTTAGGCTCACCAAAAAGCCGCGTACTTTCTCTAAAGACTGAATCACGTCAATCTTGTCCTTGAGCTGTCCGCCTTTCTGCTTCAGCATCTCGCGCGCGCCGGGAATGGTATAGCCGCGCTCTTTAACTAAGTGGTAGATAGTGCGAAACGTATCAACGTCGGCTTGGGTGAATAAGCGGTTGCCCTTCTTGCTTTTGCGCGGGCGCAGCTCATCAAACTCCGTTTCCCAGAACCGTATGAGCGAGGTAGCCACGCCAAACTGCTCGGCTACTTCGCCAATGGTGAAGTACTGTTTGGTAATGTCGCGTTCTTTATAAGGCATAAGCCACTAACGCGGGCCTAGGCCCGGCAGGTATTTCAAAATCAATAAAACGGAGCGGCTACCTTTGCAAAAAGGGATGCCCGGCGGTTTCGGCCGCCGAAAAGTAGCCATAAATCCTCTTCCAAGCCTAATCACGCCTCCCGGCCGCTGCCGGGCGCTCTTCTGCCATGTCGCTCCCAACCGCCAGCCACGTTCGCCAGCAGTTCCTCGATTTCTTCGCCAGCAAAGGCCACCACATCGTGCCCTCGGCCCCGCTCGTCGTTAAGGACGACCCCACGCTGCTGTTTATCAACAGCGGCATGGCGCCGTTCAAAGACTACTTCCTAGGTAACAAACCGGCGCCGTTTAAGCGCGTGGTCGATACGCAGAAGTGCCTGCGCGTGAGCGGCAAGCACAATGACCTGGAGGAGGTAGGCTACGATACCTACCACCACACCATGTTTGAGATGCTGGGCAACTGGAGCTTTGGCGACTACTTCAAAAAGGAAGCCATTGCCTGGGCCTGGGAGCTGCTGACGGAGGTGTACAAGCTGCCTAAAGACCGGCTCTACGTAACCTACTTCGAGGGTGACAAAGGCGACGGCCTAGGTCCCGACGCCGAGACGCAGGACCTGTGGCGGCAGTACACCACCGACGACCGCATCTTGCCTGGCAACAAGAAGGACAACTTCTGGGAGATGGGTGACACCGGCCCCTGCGGCCCGTGCACCGAAATTCACATCGACCTGCGCGATGAAGCCGAAGTAGCCCGGAAGTCGGGCCGCGAGCTCGTGAACGCCGACCACCCGCAGGTGGTGGAGGTGTGGAACAACGTATTCATGGAGTTTCAGCGCCTGGCCGATAAGTCGCTCATCAAGCTGCCCGCCCAGAGCGTGGACACCGGCATGGGCTTCGAGCGCCTGATGATGGCCGTATCGGGCGTGAAGTCGAACTACGATACTGATGTTTTCCAGCCGCTTATTCAGTTCATTGCCAAAGAAGCTGGCGTAGCCTACCACGGCACGTCGCCGGCCACCGTCAACGACCAGCCAGCCACCGAAAACGAGCGCACCGATATTGCCATTCGGGTGCTGGCCGACCACATCCGAGCTATCGCCTTCACCATCGCCGATGGCCAGCTTCCGAGCAACGTGAAGGCTGGCTACGTGATTCGGCGCATTCTGCGCCGGGCTGTGCGCTATGCCTTCTCGTCGCTCAACCAGAAGCAGCCCTTCCTCTACAAGCTCGTGCCGGTGCTGGCCGACCAGATGGCCGGCATCTTTCCCGAGCTGAAGGCCCAGCAGGCCTTTGTGCAGCGCGTGATTGAGGAAGAAGAAATTGCCTTCCTCAAAACTCTCGAAACAGGCTTGCGCCGCCTCGATGCCCTCGAAGAAACCGCCCGGGCCAATGGCGGCGTAATCGACGGCCAAACGGCGTTTGAGCTGAGCGATACCTTCGGCTTTCCGCTCGACCTCACGGCCCTCATCGCCCGCGAAAAAGGCTTGACGGTAGATGAGGAAGGCTTTAAGAAGGCTCTCGAAGCCCAGAAAAACCGCAGCCGCAACGCCCAGGAAACCGAGCAGAGCGACTGGGTAACGGTGCTAGATACCGACGCGCCCAACGTATTTGTGGGCTACGACCAGGAGGAAGCCCCGGCCCACTTGCTGCGCTACCGCAAGGTGGACAAAAAAGGCAAAGTCGAGTATCAGCTAGTGCTCGACCAAACGCCCTTCTACGCCGAGAGCGGCGGCCAGATTGGCGACACGGGCTTCCTGGAAAGCGACTTCGACAAGCTGCGCGTCATTAACACCCGCAAGGAAAATGACCTCATTATTCATACTACCCTAGACCTGCCGCAGGACCTAGGGGCTGAATTCCGGGCCCGACCCGATGGTGCGCGCCGCAGCCTGATTCGCAACAACCACACAGCCACACACTTGCTGCAAGCCGCGCTGCGCCGCGTGCTCGGCGAGCACGTGCAGCAAAAAGGCTCGCTCGTGAACGAGAAGCTGCTGCGCTTCGACTTCTCGCACTTTACCAAAGTGACCGACGCCCAGTTGCGCGAAATCGAAGGCATCGTGAACGAACGCATCCGTCAGCAGATTCCACTCGATGAGCGACGCAATGTGCCCATTGCCGAGGCAAAGAGCCTAGGGGCGATGGCCCTCTTCGGTGAGAAGTATGGTGACTTCGTGCGGGTTATTACCTTCGATAAAGATTACTCGGTGGAGCTGTGCGGCGGCCTGCACGTGCCGAATACCGGCGCGATTGGCTACTTCAAAATCACGAGCGAAAGCGCCGTGGGCGCGGGCGTGCGCCGCATCGAGGCCGTAACGGCCGGCGCGGCTGAAGCCTTCGTGGACCAGCAAATTGACCTGCTGGCCCAAGTGCGCGAAACCCTTGGCAACCCGCAGCACCTGCTGCCCACCCTCGAAAAGCAAAGCGAGGAAATCGCGGCCCTGCGCAAGCAAATCGAGCAGTTTGCCCAGCAAAGCCTCAACCAGCAGAAGGCGCAGTTGCTCGGCCAAGTGAAAGAGCTAAACGGTATCAACTTCTTGGCTACGCAGGTGCAGGCCACCAGCGCCGACGACCTCAAGAAACTGGCTTACGACTTGCGCCAGCAGGTAACCAACCTGGTGGCCGTCCTAGGTGCCGACATCGACGGCAAGCCGCAGCTAGCGGTGATGCTCGATGATGAAATAGCCCGCGCCGGCAAGCTCAACGCTACCATGCTGGTGCGCGAGCTGGCCAAGGAAATCCAAGGCGGCGGCGGCGGGCAGCCGTTCTTCGCTACGGCTGGTGGCAAGAACGTGGCCGGCCTAGGTGCCGCTATCGGCAAGGCCGAAGCCTTAGTGGCAGCGGGCCTGTAGCACCTATTGCCAGGTACAATTTCACAAAAAGCCCGCCGGATAGCATCCGGCGGGCTTTTTCATGAGTAGGGCAGGAGCAGCCTGTAATGAAGGCCCAGCTAGCGCGATAAAGTAAACTAGAAGCGGCTGTACAATTACATTTTGTTCTTAACTAGCAGCCGCGCAATCCTTTTCTGTTACTACCATGTCCTTCTCGCTCATTTTCCTAGGGTTACTCCTGCTCACGGCCTTTTTGAGCTATGTTATTGTGCCGCAGGGCACGGTAGCGGTCGTTACCATTTTTGGCAAATACCGGCGCATCATGATGCCGGGCCTGAATTTTAAGCTGCCCTTTATCGAGAATGTCTACAAGCGCATCTCCATTCAGAACCGCTCGCTAGAGTTAGAGTTTCAGGCCATTACCAGCGACCAAGCCAATGTTAATTTCAAGGCCATGCTGGTGTATGCGGTGTTCAACCAGAGCGAGGAGGTTATTAAAAACGTGGCCTTCAAGTTTGTGGATGAGCGCAGCCTGATGCAGGCGCTGGTGCGCACCGTGGAGGGTAGCATCCGGGCTTTTGTGGCTACGCAGCGCCAGGCGGCCGTGCTCAGCTTACGCGGCGAGATAGTACTGCATGTGAAAGACCAGCTCGACGAAACGCTTGAAAGCTGGGGCTACCACCTCATCGACCTGCAGCTCAACGATATTGCCTTTGATGAGGAAATCATGCGCTCGATGGCCAAGGTAGTGGCCAGCAACAACCTAAAGGCCGCTGCCGAAAACGAAGGCCAGGCGCTGCTCATCACTAAAACCAAGGCGGCCGAAGCGGAAGGCAATGCCATTAAGATTTCGGCCGAAGCCGAAAAAATCGCGGCCCAGCTGCGGGGCCAGGGCGTAGCGCTGTTCCGGGAGGAGGTAACCAAGGGCATGGCCCACGCCGTGCAAGAGCTAGCTGACAATAACTTAGACCCTTCGCTCGTCTACTTCTCGATGTGGACCGAGGCCATTAAACACTTTGCCGAGCAAGGCCAGGGCAACGTCATCTTCCTCGATGGCTCGAACGAAGGCCTTGAGAAAAGCATGCAGCAGATGCTAGCCCTGCAGCACCTCGACCGGCCGCGCGGCACCGGGCGCTAACGCTCCGAAAACGCTTTGTGTGAAGTTTATGCCTTAACAATAGTTGCTTCAGATGCGCTACGTATATACTGGTATCTGTGTACTGCTGGCTCACCTGGCCCAGGGCCAGGCGCTGGCCGATACGCTGGCTTATGAGCAGCCCCGGCAAACGACGGAAGAGGCGAGCCGCCGCGTGACTTCGCATACCGACTCGACCGGCCTGTGCGTAGAAACACTGAGCTGGGCCGGGGCCCGTGGGCTGGTGCGCATTTACTACGCTTCGGGCCTGCTCAAAGAATATGTGCCTTATGGCGACCTAGGTATGGGGCAGGTGCATGGGGTAGCCACTACCTGGTACGAGAGCGGCCAGCTAGAGAGCCGGCAACCCTTTGTGCAAGGAAAGCGCGACGGAAAGCTAGAGCTCTACTACCCCGACGGGCGATTGAAGCGCCGCACGGAATACGCAACCGGAGCCGAGCTACCGGGCCAATGCTTCGACGAAACGGGCCGGCCAGTTATCTATTTTTCTTACGAGCAGCTACCACTGTACCCGGGCGGCCATGCGCAGCTAACCAAGGAGATAAACAATGCGCTGCGTTGGCCGCGCGACGTAACGCCCCTGATGCTGCTAATGCGGCGCACGGTTTGCCTCAGTTTTGTGGTCGATGAGCAGGGAGCTATTCAGTCACCTAGGGTGGCCGTGTCGAGCGAGCTGCCTTCATTAGACCGCGCAGTGCTGGCTACCATCGCCAAGCTGACGCGCCGCTTTGCACCGGCCCGGCGCGATGGCCGGATAGTGCAAAGCGCTTATTACCTGCCGATTCAATTTTAAGAGGGGCTATATACCCGCCAGCCTGAGAAAATAAGGAGGTGTCGCGCCTGGTTACGAGCAACCAAAAACGGGGCTCGGCAGTACCTAGCTGCGAAGAAGCCCAACGGGGCTTACGAAGAGCATGCAACGTGCAAAATCTTGGCGTGCTGTAGCGTGTGCTAGTACCTTTGCCCCGCTTTTTGCCAAGACACCACACCAATTTTTCTCTACGTCTGTCAATCAGTACCCTTTTTTCTTTCTCAATGAAATACCAGTTATTCACTGCTTCCGTGCTTGGCCTAGGGCTACTGGCGGGAGCAACAAACGTGCAAGCGCAGTCGGCCGACCGCAAATGGGGCCTCAGCGGCTACACCACCATTCTGCGCTACCGGGGCGACCTAGGCGACAACTACTTCATGCGCCGCTACCCCACGTTTGGGGGTGGCCTCACCCTGAGCCGCTACCTGAGCAAGGGCCTCGACATCAACCTGTCGGCTAACCAAGCCACGTTGCGCTACCCCAGTGACCCCAACACCTATATCTACGGCAACCGCTTCTACGCCAACGTAAGCTCGTTTGGCCTAGGCTTCAAGCTGAAGCTGAACAACGGCTGGGCGCTAAAGGAGGATGCTGCCATTCAGCCCTACATCTTGCTGCAGCCGGGCTTTGCGTACATCTATACCGACCGCTACCTCAACAACGCCACTACGCCTAGCTCTACCAACTACGGCTCGTTTGACGCGCAAGCTGCAGTTGGGTTGAATTTCCGGATTACACCGGGCTTCAACTTCTTCGTGCAGGCTGGGCAGCACATGCTCTTCCGCGACGACGCACGCCTCGATGGTATTGCCGGCCCACAAAACGGCTGGTTCAACAAGTACGACCAGTACATGCAGTACTCGGCCGGTGTAACCGTGAACTTTGGCAAGGCTAAAGACACTGACGGCGACGGCGTGCCCGACCGCAAAGACAAGTGCCCCGACACCCCGCAGGGCGTGAAGGTGGATGAAAACGGCTGCCCCGTTGACACCGATGGTGATGGCGTAGCTGACTACCAAGACAAGTGCCCCGACGTGAAGGGCCTCGCTAGCCTGCAAGGCTGCCCCGACTCGGACAATGACGGCGTAGCCGACAACGACGACAAGTGCCCCAACACCCCCGCTGGTGTGAAAGTAGACGCTTCGGGCTGCCCCGTTGATAGCGACGGCGACAAAGTGCCCGACTACCTCGACAAGTGCCCCAACACCCCCGCCGGTGTGCAGGTAGACGCCAATGGCTGCCCGCTCGACCGCGACGGCGACGGTGTGCCCGACTACCAGGACCGCTGCCCCGACCGTGCCGGCCCCGCCAGCAACAAAGGCTGCCCCGAGATTAAGGCCGAGCAGAAGAAGGTGCTGAACGAAGCCACCAAGTACATCAACTTCGACTTCAACAAGGCTACGCTGAAGCCTTCGTCGTTCCCCAAGCTGGAGCAGATGGTACAGATTATGAACGAGTATCCCGACTACTCGCTCAGCATCGCTGGCCACACCGACGACGTGGGCAATGACGACTACAACCTGCGCCTGAGCTACGAGCGTGCTGCTGCCGCTCGCAAGTACATGGTTGACAAAGGCGTTCCAGCCGAGCGCATCGAGTCGCGCGGCTATGGCGAAACCAAGCCGATTGCCGACAACAAGACTAAGGCTGGCCAGGCCCTGAACCGCCGCGTTGACTTTGACCCTTACCTGACCGGCGAAGCCAACGCTGCCGAAGCCAAGTACGGCCCTGCCCCGAGCATTTCGGAGTTGAAAGCCACTGGCAAGCCGCTGCCCGGCAAGAAAACCACTGGCACCGGCTCGCCCCGCAGCCGCAAGGCGCCCGTGAAAAAGGCCCCCGCCAAGCGCAAGTAAACGCGCCTAGGTAGCCTACTCAAAAGTGGCCTGCTCCCAGCGAGCAGGCCACTTTTTTTGTGCCATTAATCGGGTTCGGTGGTTTTACGCTAGCAGGGCCGCCGGTTCGCCGGGTACTAAATCAGGACTAACTTGCGACTTCTTAGCTTAAGAGACTTATGGACGAAGCCACCATTGCGAATTACCAGCCTGTTATCGGCCTGGAAGTACACGCCCAGCTGCTGACGCACAGCAAGATGTACTCGTCGGATGAGAACGAGTACGGGTCGCTGCCCAACACCAACCTGTCGGTAATCACCCTAGGCCACCCCGGCACGCTGCCCCGCGTGAACCGCACGGCCGTGGACTTTGCCATCAAAATGGGCTTGGCCACCAACTGCCAGATACAGCGCGAAAACCTGTTTGCCCGCAAAAATTACTTTTACCCTGACCTTCCCAAGGGTTACCAGATTACGCAGGACAAAACGCCCATCTGCTACGGTGGGCACATCGATATCCGGCTGGCTGACGGTAGCACGCGGCGCATCGGCATCACGCGCATTCATATGGAGGAAGACGCGGGCAAGAGCATGCACCTCGCCGGCGAAACCGAAACCCTGGTAGACCTCAACCGCGCCGGCGTGCCGCTCATCGAGATTGTGAGTGAGCCCGACATTCGCACCGAAGAAGAAGCCTACGCTTACCTAGCCGAAATCAAGAAGCTGGTGCAGTACCTCGAAATCTGCGACGGCAACATGGAGGAAGGCTCGCTGCGCTGCGACGCCAACGTGAGCGTAATGAAAAAGGACGCCACCGAGTACGGTACGAAGGTGGAGGTCAAGAACATGAACTCGTTCCGCAACGTACAGCGAGCCATCGAGTATGAGGTGCAGCGGCAGGTTGAAATCCTAGAGAACGGCGGCGAGGTAGACTCCGAAACCCGCGGCTTTGACGCTACTAGCGGCACTACCAGCGGCCAGCGCTCGAAAGAAACGCTGAATGACTACCGCTACTTCCCCGAGCCCGACCTGCCGCCCCTCATCGTGGATGATGCGTGGCTGCACCGCGTGCAGGCCGCCCTGCCAGCGCTGCCGCAGCAGCTCTACGCCCGCTTCACGGGCGAACTGGGCCTGAGTGACTACGACGCCAATGTACTTATTGACCAGAAGGAAGTGGCTCAGTACTTCGACGAGCTATCGCGCCTCACGCCCAATGCCAAGGCCGCGGCCAACTGGATAATGGGTCCCGTAAAGTCGTACCTCAACGAGCGGGCCCTAGAGCTAGCCGATTTCCCGCTCGACCCGGCGCAACTAGCTGGCATTATCGAGCTGATTGATGCGGGCAAGCTCAACTACTCAGTCGCTTCTAAGCAGCTGTTTCCGTACTTGCTAGAGCACCCCACCGCCAACGCTACGGGCGCCGCCGAGACCCTAGGCCTCCTAGTAAAGGCCGACGCTGGCGAACTGCAAGCCTTGGTAGACCAGGTGCTGGCTGCCAACCCGGCCAAAGTAGCTGAGTACCGGGCTGGTAAGAAGTCGCTCACCGGCATGTTTATGGGTGAGTTGATGAAGCTGACTGGCGGCAAGGCCGACCCTAAGCTAGCCAATCAACTGCTGCGCAAGGGCCTGGATGGCTAGGCGGGAACTACCCGCCGCTTTCTGCGCTTTCAGCCGCAGGGTACCCGCCCTAGGTGCGCTTTTTTGTCGTTTTGCCCCATGAGTGCTTATATGAAACCAACCCTTGCTGCCGTGGCCCTTCTCGGCCTCACCAATGCTTGCCAGAACGCCAGCGCGGCTTCTGGCTACGAAATCAGTGGGCAGCTGAAGAATGCCCCGGCGGGCACCACGCTGCACCTGGCCGAGCTCACGAGCAGCCAGTTTGTGGAGCGCGGCACGGCCAAAACCGACGCGCAGGGCAACTTCACCTTCAAGGGCGAGCAGCCGGCTTCGGCGGCCGTGTACCAGCTGAAGGTAGACGAGCCTAACCAGATACTGCTGGTGCTCGACAACAAAACCAGGCTCACCCTGAACGGCGACGCCAAGAACCTGATGACGACCTACGCCGTGAAAGGCTCCAAGGATTCGGAAGTTATTCAGGAGCTTACGCGTAGTAACCTGGCCAGTAAAGTGCAGCTCGAGAACCTCGGGCAGCGCTACACGCTGGCTAGCCAGAATGGGAAAACTGATTCGCTCGAAGCCATCAAGAGCCAGTACCTGACGACGGTAGACCGCCTGACGGCCCGCAACAAAGCCATCATCCGGCGCAATGCCAAGTCGGTAGCGGCGGGCTTTGCGGTACTCAGCTTCGTGAGTCCCGATGAGGAGTTTCAGTTTGCTGATTCTATTGCCACGGTGCAGCGCACGGCGCAGCCCAACTCGCCCTTCACGGCCGCGCTCACCGAGCGGCTGGCGCCGCTGCGGGCCACGGCCATTGGCACTTCGGCGCCCGAAATTAACCTGGCCAAGCCCGATGGCACCAAGCTCTCGCTAAAGAGCCTGCGCGGCAAGTACGTGCTGGTAGACTTCTGGGCGAGCTGGTGCGGCCCCTGCCGCGGCGAAAACCCCAATGTGGTGAAGGCTTACAACGAGTACAAGGACAAAGGCAAGGGCTTCACGGTTTACAGCGTATCGCTCGATGATGATAAAGCCCGCTGGACCCAGGCCATTGCCGCCGACGGCCTGGCGTGGCCCAACCACGTGTCGGACCTGCAAAAGTGGAACAGCGCTGCTGCTTCGGCCTACGGCATTCAAGCCATTCCGCAGTCGTTTTTACTCGACCCGCAGGGTAAAATCATCGCCAAAAACCTACGCGGCCCCGCCCTGCAAGCCAAGCTGGCCGAGGTGCTGAAATAAGTGCCATAAGTCCTAGGTATGAAAAAGGCCCGCTTCTTCGAAGAAGCGGGCCTTTTTCATACCTAGGGCATTGGCTTAACTTAAAAACATGCGCTGCAAGCCGCCCCAAAGGCGCTTTTTGAGGCTGGTGTCGTACTCTATCATCTCGACCTCAGCGCCGGCCAGGTAGGCTAGGCCCACGGCCGGAAACTGCACGGGCTCGTATATCTGCGTGGTGCGCACGGCCACGTCGAGCAGGTTTTTGCCGAAGGCCAGGATGTGCGTGGCCGCAATCTCCTTGCGCAGATTTTGCAAAGCCACGGGGTAGGGGCCTTCTACGTTGACGAGTACCACGTCGGCCATCACCAAGCCAATGGCTTTAAGCAGGTTGTTGAGGAAAACGTTGCGCGGGAGCTTCTTAAACCGCTCGTCAGGCAAGCGCACTAGTAGCACCACCCCTTGCGCATTAGCGCCTAGGGTATTGAACTTGGTGAGTAGGTAAGGGGCCACTACTGGGGCGGCCGCAGGGCTGGCGGGCGCTGCGGGGGGCGTGGCAGGTGGCGTACCCAGCCCCGTACCTGCCAGCGATGGCAGCTTGCCAGCCGCAGCTGCGATGGGCGGCACTGGCTTTGGTGCAGGTGTCGGCGCGGCAATAGGAGCGACCGGCGCAGCAATAGGCGCTACTGGTGCCACAACAGGTACTACGGGGGCAACTGCAGGGGCCACTGGCGGCGCCGCAGCGGCCCTAGGTGCCGGCGCCGCGGCCACTGGAGTAGTAGCCTCAGCGGGGGCGCTGACTACGGCGGGTACGGCCTCACGCTCGTGCGCCTCGAAGGGCATGTAGAGCGTGATGTCGGTGTAGAAATTCTGCAGAAAAGCCAGGGTGCCGGCTTGCTCGTCAGCCATAAGTGACTAGGGTTAAGCTAGTTCGAACAGTGCTTTTAGCTCGGTAGCATCGGCGGGCTTCATGCGGCCGGCCAGTACTAGGCGCAGTTGGCGGCGGCGCAGGGCCCCGTCATAAAGGGCGATTTCCTCGGCGGTTTCGGGTACGGCATCGGGCACATCGATGGGGCGCCCCGATTGGTCGACGGCCACGAAGGTGAAAAACGCCTCGTTGGTTTTCATGCGCGTGCCGCTCGGAATATCCTCGGCCCACACATCGATGTGCACCTCCATGCTGGAGCTGAAGGCCCGCGTTACCTGCGCCTGCAAGGTAACGACGCTACCTAGGCGAATGGGGTCGCGGAACGACACATTATCAACCGACGCCGTGACGACGATGCGATTGGAGTGCTTTTGGGCGGCGATGGCGGCGGCAATGTCCATGAGGTGCATCATGCGGCCACCCATCAGGTTGTTGAGGGTGTTGGTATCGTTGGGCAGTACCAACTCAGTCATGATGACGTAGGAGTCGGCGACGGGGCGTTGCTTGCGCACTTCGAGGATAATTAGGAAGTAGAGAGTATGAAGTATGAATTGCTCCGAGGTTTCAGGGCGTCACAGTTCAAGGCAACAAAGGTAAGTTATGGCTCGCCCGACAAGCCGCGGGGCTTGCGTAAGCCGTTGCTTATCCTAAGCAGCCGCAAGTCATACTTTATAGTTTTTAATTTATAATTATTAACTTAAACTGCCCACCCCGCGGCGCCTAGCAGTGGCACAAATCGGCAGCCACCAAACTCCTCGCGTACGAACGACTCGGGGCCCTCGCGCGTGATGCGCAGGAGCTGCTGCTTGCTGGGGTCTTGGGCACCCACCGGCACCACTAGCCGCCCACCTATGCGCAGCTGGCGCAGCAGGGCTGGGGGCAGCGCGGGGGCGCCAGCCGTTACCAAAATACCGTCGTAGGGGGCGCCAGCCGGCCAGCCCAGCGAGCCATCGCCTAGGTGCAGGCCGGCCGTGGGCAGGCCTAGGGCGGCTAGGCGCGCCCGCCCCCGCGCATACAGTACGGGGTTAAACTCAATGCTTTGCACTTGGCTGGTGAGTTGGCACAGCACCGCATATTGGTAACCCGAGCCGGTGCCGATTTCGAGCAGGTGCTGGCCGGGCTGCACACCCAGCAGCTCGGTTTGGGTGGCCACAGTAGCGGGCTGCGAGATGGTTTGGCCTTCCCCAATAGGAAAGGCTTTGTCCTGGTAGGCGTGGGCTTCGAAAGCGGGCTCGAAGAACAAATGGCGCGGCACGGCAGCCATCGCGGCCAGCACGCGTTCGTCGCGGATGCCGCGCTGCTCACGCAGCAGTGTCACCAGCGCCCGGCGCTGGCCGCGGTGGCGATAGGTGTCGCGGTCGGGAGAAAGGGGAGAAATGATAAGCGTAGTAGTTGAGCTATTGGCGGGGCGGCGCCCTATTTTTGCGCCATACGCCGCGAAAATACGACTTGCCCGCTCCTTTGCTCTTGCTCCGCCGCCTTCAGTACTGCAAGCTGGTTGTCGCCGATTTTGCGGCGGCCCTGCTAGCCTGGGCCGGTTTCTTCCCCCTGCGCAAGTACCTGCTGCAAGAAGTTACGGCCGCGTACTTCACCCGCGCCATGGTGGCAGAGTTTGCCGGGGCGGCCCTGCTGATAGCTACCTTCTGGACGCTGCTCTACACCCTGCTGGGGCTCTACCGTGATGTCTTTCGCAAGTCGCGCCTTTCCGAAATCATTCGCCTGGCCCGTATTTCGGTGCTCGGAGTAGTGGTCATCTTTTTTGGCTTGCTGCTCGACGATGGGGTGAGTAGCTACCAGGTTTACTATAAGACGGTTACGGCCTACTACGCGCTGCATTTTATGCTCACGGCCGTGCTGCACACCTGGGCCGTCAGCAGCGTGCAGCACTTAGTGCGCAGCGGGCAAATTTCTTTTCCGGCTCTGCTTATAGGGTCTAATGCGCTGGCGCTGAATACCTCGCGCGAGCTGCGGCGCACCGGTAAGCACCTAGGGCTGCGGCTGGTGGGCTTCGTACCCATCGGCGAGGTCATCAACCCCGAGCTGGCGAGCGAACTGCCAGCGCAGGGTACTTATGCCGAACTGCCTACGCTGGTGCAGGACCTGCAAATCGAGCAGGTTATCATCGCCATCGAGCCCAGCGAGCACCAACGCATCCAAGAGATACTGGCCCTGCTGGAAGGGGTGCCGGCCCGCATCAGCATCCTACCTGACCTGTACCAGATGCTACTGGGTTCGGTGAAGGTCAACCACTTATTCGGAACGCCGCTCATCGAAATCAAGCAAGACCTGCTACCCCTGTGGCAGCAGGCGGTTAAGCGGGGACTCGATGTGGCAACCTCCGCGGCATTTATCACAGGCGGCTGGTGGCTCTATTTGTTCACGGCCGCAATGGTGAAGGCCTCGTCGCCAGGTCCCATTTTCTACCGCCAGGAGCGTATCGGTAAAAACGGAGTGCCGTTCTACATCATCAAGTTTCGGTCGATGTACGTAAACTCGGAGCGCCTAGGTCCGGCACTCAGCTCCGACCACGACCCGCGCATTACCAAGTGGGGTCGTTTCATGCGCAAGGTGCGCCTAGATGAGTTTCCGCAGTTCTGGAACGTACTCAAGGGCGATATGAGCCTGGTGGGCCCGCGCCCCGAGCGGCGGTTTTTCATCGAGCAGATTGTGAAAACCGCTCCCCACTACCGCCACCTGCACCGCGTGCGTCCCGGCCTCACCTCACTTGGTCAAGTCAAGTACGGCTACGCCGAAACGGTGTCGCAGATGGTCGAGCGCCTGAAATTCGACATCCTATACATCGAAAATATGAGTTTGGCTATGGACTTCCGGGTCATGCTTTACACGCTGAAAATCATTTTGGAAGGGCGCGGCAAATAATCGCAGATTATAGCGGATTTAACGGATTTCGCAGATACGCCTGCCTTCGGCAGGCTGACTAACTGGCCTAGGGCTGGACCAAAGTGGCTAGAGGCCCTCTAGACGGGTTTCTAACTTTCAAGCTTCGTGCGGTGTTTGGCACCTGCAGGGCATGCTATTCCTAATATCTAACACCTAGCTGCCCAAGCCGGTTAGTCAGCCTGCCGAAGGCAGGCGTATCTGCGTAATCCGTTAAATCCGCTATAATCTGCGATTCATGTTTACAGGAATAATTGAAGCCCTAGGTACTGTGGTGGGCGTGGCCGATGAAGGCGCCAACCGCCACTTTACTGTGCAGTCGCCTTTTGCGAGCGAGTTGAAAATAGACCAGAGCGTGGCTCACGATGGCGTGTGCCTCACAGTGGTAGCCCTCGATGTGGCGGCAGGCACGCACACCGTCACAGCCATTGCCGAAACGCTGCGTAAAACCAACCTAGGGCAGTGGCAGCCCGGCCGCCACATCAACCTAGAGCGGTGCCTGGCCGCGGGCGGGCGCTTTGATGGGCACATTGTGCAGGGCCACGTTGATGCCACTGCTGAGTGCGTGCTTGTGGAAGACCAGAATGGCTCTTGGCTCTACCGCTTCCGCCACGAGCCCGGCCCCCAGCGCCTCACGGTAGAGAAAGGCTCAATAACTATTAATGGCGTGAGCCTGACGTGCTTCGATAGCGAGCCCGATGCTTTCTCGGTGGCTATCATCCCGTATACTTACGAGCACACGGGCTTTCACCAGTTGCAAGTTGGCGAAGTGGTCAACCTAGAATTTGATATTGTGGGCAAGTACGTGGCTAAGCTGCTGGCAGCTCAGGGCTTAGTTTCTGCCGTTGCGAGCTAACATCTTGGTAATTCGCGCGTAGAGTAGGTAGGTGGCCAGTTGCATCCTGGTAGCCTACCTATTTTTATGTCCAGCAAACGCGAATTAATCGAGCCCAATCCCGGTGATAAGCGCTACATCCGGCGCGATAAGGATGGTAAAATTGAAAGCTCCGTTGACTTGAACCAATCGCTCTCGCGCGACGACAAGCACAACGCGAAGAAAACCAGTAAGCCCGGCCAGGGCGACCACGGCGACGGCCACACCGGCAACCGCAAGCCGGGCAAATAAGGTGCGCGTGCAGTATCATTGCTTACTACCGCAAAAATCTTCCTTATGAACTGGCTACCCTCCTTCGTTAAACTGTTTCTAATATTCGTGGCCGGGCTTGTGTTGTCGGTTGGGGGTATAATAGCAGAAATGGAAAGCATTGGTAGCTATGCCTTTAGCAGTATTGGTATGGCCTTGCGGCTGTTAGGGCTACTGTTGATGGTAGTTAGCCCGTTGCTAATAGCGCTGAAGTTCTTTGCGCAGATGGATAAAAAAGATGGTGCTGCCCGGTAAAAAATACCGGACAGCCAATAGTGCCCGACAAACTATCTAAGAACGTGGCTGCCGCCACCCCAGCGGCGAAATAGCTGCGTGGCGCCTATCCCCAGCGCCGCGCCAATCAGTGCTCCACCCAGCACATCGCTAGGGTAGTGGGCGCCTAGGTACATGCGGCTGTACGATAGCAGTCCAGCCCACAGAAAGGCCGTGATTTGGAGGGCGCGAAAACGGCGGCCCGGCAGTACCAGCAGCAGAAACACGGCCAGGGCAAACGAGTTGGCCGCGTGCGATGATAGAAAGCCAAATTGCCCGCCGCAACCATCGGGCAAGTGCAATTGGTCCATTAAGCCGGGCGCGTGGCAGGGCCGCAGCCGGGCAAAAAACGGCTTAAATAATTTGCTCGCAATACTATCGGCTAGAGCCACTGCACCTATTAGTAGCAATAGTAGCTGCCAAGCCTGCCGCCGAAAAATGTCTATCAACCAGAGAATCAAAAGTGCATAGGCCGGAAACCACACGTAGCGGTCGGACACGAAGACCATAAACCGGTCGAGCGCTGGCGTATGTGCGTGGTTGATGGCCAGCAGCAGTTGGTGGTCGAGGTCGGTGAAAAAGGTGCGCGTCAGGCTCATAACGGTTATGGCGTTATGCGCTCGCGCTAGTGGTGCCTACCCAGTCTACACCTTTGCGCAGCCACCCTAGGGTAGTGGCCTCGGGCGAGCCGGGGGCGGGCGGGGCGGGGTTGTAGCTCCAGCCGCAGCGGGGCGGCAGGCTCATAAGAATGCTCTCGGTGCGGCCGCCGGTTTCGAGGCCGAAGCGGGTGCCGCGGTCGAAAGCCAGGTTGAACTCGGCGTAGCGGTTACGGCGCAACGTTTGCCAAGCTTCTTCACGCTCGCCGAAGGGCAGGGCGTGGTTTTCGAGCATGAGCTGGCTGTAGAAGGGGCCAAAGACCTCGGCCACATCTTGCATAAAGCTGAATAGCTCGGCGGCCGTGCCATCCTTGCCTACCGTGAGGCGGTCGAAGAAAATGCCGCCCACGCCGCGAGTTTCCTGGCGGTGGGGCAGGTAGAAGTAGTCGTCGGCCCACTTATGAAAGCGGGCGTAGTATGTGGGGTTGTGCTTGTCGCAAGCGGCTTTTAGCTGCTGGTGAAAGCGCTGGGCCTGCGCCTCGTCTACATAAATAGGCGTGAGGTCGATGCCCCCACCAAACCACGCCTCACCATTGCCGGCCTCGAAGTAGCGCACGTTCATATGGATAATGGGCACCCTAGGGCTGCGTGGGTGCAGCACCACGCTCACGCCGGTGGCGTAGAAATGCGGGTCGGGCATGTGCAGCTGGCGAGCGGCGGCCTCGCTCATTTCACCTTCCACGGCCGAAAAGCCCACGCCGCCTTTCTCCAAAATGCGGCCTTGCTCGAGCACGCGCGAGTGGCCACCACCGCCGCCGGGCCGCAGCCAGTCGTCCTGGCCAAAGCGGGCGCCGCCATCGGCCGTTTCGAGCTGTTGGCACAGGCGAAGTTGAAAATCTTGAAGCCAAGCCGTGATGTCGGCGCGGGAAGGAGAGGAGGTCAACACGTTTATTCTGGCAAACTAACCCTAGTAAAACAACGCGGCTCGGCGCCTAGGTAGGCGCCGCCGCAAGTGGCAAAGGTAAGCCCGCCTAGGTGCGGGCGCAGCCTGGAGCGTACTTTTGGTACCCTATCTACCCCGCCTCTATGCCCACCGATTTTGGGGTTTCCCCACTCGCTCCTCCCGCCCCCGCTACCCTGGCACTTTTGCGCCGCGCCTACCTGCTCATGCACACCGCCGCCGAGATGGCTGCGCTGTTTGAAGAACAAAAAACGGTGGCCTCGCGCTACGTGCACGCCACCGCCCGCGGCCACGAAGCCGTGCAGCTAGCGGCCGCTTTCTTGCTCACCGAAATCGACTACGCCGCGCCTTACTACCGCGACGATGCCATGCTGCTAGGTATGGGCCTGCGCCCCTACGAGCTGATGCTTCAGCTGCTAGCCAAAAAAGACGACCCCTTCAGTGGGGGGCGCACCTACTACAGCCATCCCTCGCTGCGGCGGCCGGGCCTGCCAGTTATTCCGCACCAGAGCTCGGCCACGGGTATGCAGGCCATTCCGGCCACCGGCATGGCGCAGGCTATTCAGTACCTGGAGCGCGTGAAGTGGGAGGCCACCAAAGCAGGCAATGGCTCGCCGGTAAGCGGAAATACTACCGACAAGCTAGCCCAGCACCTCGCCATTGCAAAGTCTGATAACCCACTGGTTCTGTGTTCTATCGGCGATGGGGCCATGACCGAGGGCGAAGTGGCCGAAGCGCTGCAAATGGCCGTGCTGCACCGACTGCCCATCGTGTACCTGGTGCAGGACAACGACTGGGGCATCTCAGCCACCGGGCGCGAAATGCGGGCTATGGATGCCTACGAGTTCGCCGCTGGTTTCCCGGGCCTGCTGCGCCTGCGCGTAGATGGGGCCGATTTTATTTCTTCTTACAAAGGCCTGGAAGAAGCCTTCGCGCACGTGCGCCAACGCCAGGGCCCGGCCCTGGTGCACGCCAAATGCCCGTTGCTAGGCCACCACACCAGCGGCGTGCGCCGCGAGTGGTACCGCGGCGACAACCTACTCGAACACCAGACCCAGGACCCGCTGCCCCGGCTGCACCGCCACCTGCTGCACCTAGGGCTGGCTGAGGCCGAGCTATCGGCCCTGGCCGCCCAGGCCCGCGCCACCGTGCGCCAAGACTGGGCCGAGGCCCTAGGTGCCCCTGACCCCGACCCGGCCACCTACGCCGACCACGAGTTTGCGCCGCCTGCCGTGCTGGCCGAAACTGGCGAGCGCGCTCCTGCGGGCGCTGCCAAGGTGCTTATGGTCGATGCCGCGCTGCACGCGGTAGACGACATTTTGCGCGAATTTCCCGAGGCGCTGTTCTACGGCCAGGATGTGGGTGGCGAGCTGGGCGGCGTATTTCGGGAGGCAGCGCTGCTGGCCAAGAAATACGGCGACCACCGCGTCTTCAATACGCCCATTCAGGAGGCGTACATCGTGGGGAGCACGGCGGGCATGGCGGCTGTGGGCGCGCGGCCCATTGTCGAGATTCAATTTGCCGACTACATCTGGCCGGCGCTCAACCAGCTGGTGGAGGAGCTTAGCAAGAGCTGCTACCTGAGCATGGGCAAGTTTCCGGTGCCAACGCTCATTCGGGTGCCGGTGGGGGCCTACGGCGGTGGCGGGCCCTACCACTCGGGGTCGGTCGAGAGCACGCTGCTGACCATCCGGGGCATTAAAGTGGTGTATCCTAGCAACGCGGCCGATATGAAGGGCCTACTGCGGGCGTCGTTCCTCGACCCTAATCCGGTAGTATTGCTGGAGCACAAAGGCCTGTATTGGAGCAAGGTGCCTGGTACCGAAGAAGCCAAAACCACCGAGCCCGCCGCGGGCTACGTCATCCCCCTAGGGCAGGCGGCCGTGGCCCAGGCGGCCGATGCGGCGCAGCAGCAGCGCGGGGGCACCTGCGTGGTCATCACCTACGGCATGGGGGTGCACTGGGCCCGCGCGGCCAGCCGCCAGCATCCTGGCTTGGTCGAAATCCTGGACTTGCGTACCCTCAACCCCCTCGACTGGGAGGGGGTGCAGGCGGCCGTGCGGCGCCACGGCAAGGTGTTGGTATTAAGCGAGGAGCCGCTGCTCAATAGCTTTGCAGAAAGCTTAGCTGGCCGCATCCAGAGCCAGTGCTTTTTTGACCTCGACGCGCCCGTGCGTACCCTAGGCGCCGCTAGCCTGCCGGCCATCCCGCTCAATGTGGAGCTGGAAAAGCAGATGCTGCCCTCGGCCGAAAAAGTTGGGGTAGCGTTGGGCGAGCTGCTGGCTTATTAGTCAATAAAGACCGTTGTCCTCACGAGCGCAGCGAAGCAATCACACCTGAATGAGCCCACCTAGGTTCTGTTTAGGTGCGATTGCTTCGCTGTGCTCGTAATGACAGTCGTTTGGTAATCAGACGTTACTTCCCAACCGAATACGTCTTGCGCTGCGGCCCCACACCCGTAATCTTCACCGACTGCCAGCCGCTGGGTAAGGTGCTCTGGCGCTGCACAATGCCCGTAGGCGTGATGTCGAGCCCGCCGAAGCCCATGAGCACGGCTTGCAGCACGCCACCCGCGCCGGTGGCGAAGTAAGGGTTGGTGCCGCCTTTGGTTTCGGCGATGACGCGGAAGGGCGGCAGCAGATTGGGCGTGTAGGCATCCTGGAAGAAGTGCTGGGCCTTGGCGCCGTCGCCGAGCCGGGAGTAGAGCAGCGCGAAGATGGCCTGCGTCATGGCGGGTGTGCCTTCGTTGGGCACGCGGGTTTCGTAGTAGGCGAGGTCTTTCTTGATTTGAGCTGGGTTAGTAATGGTCTTGAGCGGGTAGGCCAGCAGATTCACGTCGCCCTGCTTGATGCCCTCGCCGTGGTAGGTGGCGTGCTCCTGGGTCACGCCATCGGCCGTTTTCAGGATGGGAATATTCTGGGCGACTAAGGCCCAGTCAGCGTTGGCCGGGCGACCTAGGATTTTGGCGGCGGCGGTAGCAGCTTGCAGGTTGGCCTGGGCAGCGGCGTTGGTAAAGGCGTTGTTGTCCACGTTTTCGGCCCACTCATCGGCCGCTACCACGTTCTTGATGTCGTAGTGGCCGGGGCCGTTGCGCTCGACGCGGCTAGCCCAAAAGTCGGCGGTGGCTGAGATAATAGGCCAGCCTTTTTCGCGTAGCCACTCCTTGTCTTGCGTCACGCAGTAGTACTGCCAGGCGGCTAGCCCCACATCGGCCGAAATGTGGTGTTCAAACGGACCGCTCAGGGCCCACACTGGCGTTTCTTCCACGCCCGAGTCAGCACTTTCCCAGGGGTACATGGCGCCCTTGTAGCCGTGGGCAAAGGCATTGCGCCGGGCCATTTCTAGCCGGTTAAAGCGGTACTCAACCAAGGACTTGGCAATGTCGGGGTGCAACACTAGGAGCGCTGGGTACATCCACAAGTCGCTGTCCCAGAATACGTGGCCGTTATAGCCTAGGCCCGAGAGACCCATGGGCGAGGGCGAGTAATCGGTGCCCGCCCGCGAAAAGCTGTAGAGGTGGTACAGCATACTATGCACATCTTGCTGGGCCTGCGCATCACCGGCTATCTGGATGTCACTGCGCCACAAATCCTGCCAGGCCTTGGCGTGAAAATCGAGCAGGCGCTGGCGGCCTTCGAGGCGGGCAAAGATGGTGAGGCGCTCGGCCTCGTTGAGCGGGTCGGGGTGGTGGGCCGACGTGATGCTAGAGCCTGCCACGGCATAGGCGTAGGTTTGGCCGGCCCGTAGTGTCTTGCTGAATTTCATGAGGTGCATGCTGTTATCCCACATCTCATGAATGATGCGTGGCTCCTGCCCATGCGGCTCGCTGAATAAGAAGCTGTTGCTGGCGCACATTAGCAGCTTGCCAGTGGGGCTTTTGGCCGACGACGTGAGCAGGCTGAGCGTGACATGCGGCCGGTCTATTTCGTTGTAGTAATTCTGCACGTCGCGCAGGGCATCGGGTGCTGCCATCACGCTGGCGGCCGTGATGCCTAGGTCCTTTTTGGCGGTGATGCTCACGTCCATGAGCACTGTGTAGGGCAGGTGGCGCAGGGCGTAATAGGTGTAGCTGATGGTGGCCTGGTCGCGGTAGTCGAAGGTGGTCGTCAGCGACGCCCGCTGCATGTCGAGCTGCTGCCGGAAGTTGGTCGCATCCTGGGCGTTGAGGCGGTGGCCGCCTATCTCCAGGTACATATTCAGCAGGTTGAAGCTGTTCAGGAAGTTGCTGACCCGGCCCCGGCCGTACTGGTCGTAGGCGCCGGCCAGCACCACGTTTTTGACCTGAAACGGCATTGGCGCCGACACAATGCCGAGCATGCCGTTGGCTACCGTCACGCCGTAGTAGTTGCTAGGGTCGATTTTGTCGGCACTGATACGCCAAGGGTCAGGCGTTTGTGCCTGGGCGGTTAGCGTGAGGGGAGCGGCCAGCAGCAGCCAGGCGCAAAGGCGCCCTTTGAGGCAGGAGAGTAGGGGTGGGAACATAGGAAGAATAAGGTAGGCGCGGGGGTAGCAATACGGCTGCCAGCCCCGCAGGCAAAACAAGCCGGGCTCTAGGTAGCGGGCGGCGCCCAGCGGTCAGCAAGATAAGGCGGCGGGCCGCAGCCGGCCAACGGCGGCCCCGGCCCGCCGCCAACTCTAGCTTTTGCGCTTACCTTGAGCCTCGTTTATAAGCCGCTAGCGCCCACCTTTCAGCAGGTGCGGCGCGGACCTAGTACCACCCTAGGTTGCGGCTGCTACCTTTTCCCACCCAGTTGACTACCGTATCCCGACTCGTTTTTAGAAGGCATTTTGCCTGGTTGCTACTCGGGCTGGCGGGCTGCGCTGCCGCCCCGCAAGAGCCCGTATACCGCATTGGGTTTTCGCAGTGCACTACCAGCGATGCCTGGCGCCGGGCCATGCTGGCGGGTATGCAGAAGGAGCTAGGCTTCTATCCCAACGTCCAGTTTCAGATGCTGGATGCGCACAACGACAGTGACTTGCAGCGGCGGCAGGTGCAGGATCTACTGCGCCAGCACGTTGATTTGCTTATTATTTCGCCCAACCAGTCGGGCCCGCTCACCGACCTGGCTGAGGCCGCCTACAGCCAGGGCACGCCGGTCATCATCCTCGACCGACGCACCACGTCGCGCCTTTACACGGCCTACGTGGGCGGCAACAACCTAGAGGTGGGCCGCACCGCCGGCCACTACGCGGCGCAGCTGCTGGGCCGCAAGGGCAGTATAGTGGAGGTGCTGGGTACACCTGGCTCGTCGCCGGCCGCCGAGCGGCACCGGGGCTTTGCGCAAGCGCTGGCCGCCTACCCGGGGCTGCGGCTGGTAGCCCAGGTGCAGGGCGACTGGCGCCCGGCCTCGGTGCGGCAGCAGTTGCCGGCCGTGCTGCGCGCCCACCCCGAGGCCAACCTGCTATTCGTGCACAACGACCAGATGGCGCAGGCCGCCCAGCAGGTGGCCCGGCAGCTCGGCCTAGGGTCGCGGCTGCGCATTATCGGGGTCGATGGCCTGGCGGGGCCCGGCAATGGTTTGCAGCTGGTAGCTGATGGTGCCTTGCAGGCCACGCTACTGTACCCTACCGGCGGCGAGCAGGCCATTCGCACGGCTTTGCGCATCCTGCGCCATCTACCCTACGAGAAGGAAAATCTGCTCGGCACGATGGTTATCGACTCGGCCAACGTGGGCGCTATGCGCAGCCAGACCGAGCAGCTGGCAATGCAGCAGCAAGACATTCAGCAGCAGCAGCGGCGCCTGCTAGAGCAGCAGCGGCGCTACGCCAGCCAAGCCACCACGGTATACCTGCTACTGGCCAGCCTGCTGGGCGCGGTGGTGCTGGGGGCGCTGGCCTGGCGCTCGGCGCGCCTCAACCGCCGCATTCGGCGGGTGCTGGAGGGGCAGAACGCCGAAATCAGCTCGCAGCGCAACCGCATTGCCGAGCTGGCCGAGGAAGCTCGCCGCTCGACCGAAGCCAAGCTGCGCTTTTTTACCAATTTCTCACACGAGCTGCGCACGCCGCTCACCCTCATCCTAGGGCCGGTGGAGGAGCTGCTGACCACTGCCACCGACCTCACGCCCGCCCAGCGCCACGACCTGACGCTGGTGCGCCGTAACGCCCAGCGCCTGTTGCAGCTGGTGAATCAGCTGCTCGATTTTCGCAAAATCGACGTGGGCAAGATGGCTGTGCGCGCCACCGAAGGCAACTTGGTCGGCTTCGTGCGCGAAATCATGGATGTATTTGAGAAAATAGCCCGGCAGCGCAGCATCACGTTCCGGTTTTTGCCCGCCGAGCCAGTTATCAAGCTCTGGTTTGATGGCGACATCCTGGATAAGGTCTTGTTCAACCTGCTCTCCAACGCCTTTAAATACACTCCCGACGGCGGCCAGATAACGGTAAGCGTGCAGCGCGTGCCCGACGCTGATACCGTGCGCATCAGTGTAGAAGACAACGGCCGGGGCATTGCGGCCGACGACCAAGCTCACATTCTAGAGTGGTTTTACCAGGGCAGCCAGCCTTCGGCCAATAGCTCGGGCCTAGGCTTGGCGCTGGCCGAGGGCCTGACGCGCCTGCACGAGGGCAAGCTGTCGTTTAAGAGTCAGCTCGGCTACGGCAGCACCTTTGAGGTGACGCTGCCGCTGGCCCGCCCGGCTACCTTCCTCGACGGCGTACCAGCAGGACCTAGCAACCACCACCCGTCGGCCGACGAGCCCACCGAGCTACTGACCGAAACGGCGCTCGCCGCTACCGACGTCACGGCCCTCATCATCGAAGACAACGACGAACTGCGCCAGTTTCTGGAGCAAAAGCTGCGGCCGCACTTCCAGGTGAGCACAGCGGCTGACGGGGCCGCTGGCCTGCGCCTGGCCGCCGAAACCCTGCCCGACGTGATTGTGTGCGACGTGAACCTGCCCGAGCTGAGCGGATTGGAAGTAGTGACCCAGCTCAAAGGCGACTGGCGCACCTCGCACATCCCGCTGGTGCTGCTCACGGCCCGCAATGCGCCCGAGCAGCAGGTGGCCGGCGTGCAGGCGGGCGCCGACCTCTACCTCACCAAGCCTTTCAACCCCACCTTCCTGCTCGAAAGCCTGCGCACGCTGTTGCGCAACCGCGACCAGCTGCGCGAGCACTTCCGCCGCCAGCTCAGCGTGGACACGGCCACGGTGGTGCCCCAGCGCGGCGACCAGAAGTTTCTGGCCGACCTCACCGCCATTATGGAGGCCCATCTCGATGAGCCGGGCCTCGGGGTCGATGACATCGCCCAGCGCCTGGGGCTGTCGCGCACCCAGCTCTACCGCAAGGTGAAAGCCCTGCTCGGCACCGGCGTCACGGACTACCTTCAGAGCCTGCGCCTCACCAAAGCCCGCCAGCTGCTGCTGCAAGTGGGCACCACTGTAGCCGAGGTAGCCTACCAAACCGGCTTCTCGTCGCCTACTTACTTCGCCACCGCCTTCAAGGCCAAGTATCAGCTATCGCCTACCGAGTTCCGGGCCCTGCACGCCCCATCACGCCCCTGATTCAATTTTGAACAGCGTGCATCAAAAGTGAAGCTACGCTAGGGCCCTAGGTTGAAATATTGCTGGTAAATTATTGATTGTCAGTTATAATTTTGCTCGAAGTCAAATTGCATTAATTCTTAACGCATTTGGGATAATCAAGTACGGCGGCCTGGGTGGCGGCACTGGACATTTGTTGCAATCGATTCCGATACGCACTTCTCCCCACCCAATGTCACAGCGCAAAGTACTCTTCTGGTCTATCGTCACGGCGCTGGGCGGCTTCCTGTTCGGCTTCGACACGGCCGTTATCTCGGGCGCCGAAAAAGCCATTCAGCAGCTCTGGCACCTGAGCGCGGTCGAGCACGGTTTCACCATTTCCATCGCCCTTATTGGTACCGTGCTTGGGGCCATATTCGGCGGCATCCCCAGCGACCGCCTAGGTCGGCGCCAAACGTTGCGCTGGATTGCGGTGCTCTACCTGGTGTCGGCGGTGGGCGCGGCGCTGGCCCCGAGCTGGGTGCCGTTTCTGGTGTTTCGCTTCTTAGGTGGCCTAGGGGTAGGGGCCTCGTCGGTAACGGCGCCGCTCTACATTTCCGAGATTTCGCCCGCCAAGTCGCGAGGCAAGCTGGTGGGCTTGTTCCAATTCAACATTGTCTTTGGCATTCTAGTCGCCTACCTCTCCAACTACCTGCTGGCTGGCGTCGGCGAGAACTCATGGCGCCTGATGCTGGGCGTGCAAGCGGTGCCTTCCATCGCATTTCTGCTCTTCCTGTTCCGGGTGCCCGAAAGCCCGCGCTGGTTGCTGCTACACGGCCGCGTAGAGGAGGGCCGCGAGGTGCTGCGCATCGTCAACCCCGATACCGTAGACGAGGACGTGGCCGCCATCCTGGCCAGCCAGGCGCACGCCGCCGAGCAAAGCGAGTCGCTCTGGAGCTCACAGTACCGCAAGCCTGTGCTACTGGCTGTAGCCTTCGCCTTCTTCAACCAGGTGTCGGGCATCAACGCCATCATCTACTACGCCCCGCGCATCTTCGAAATGACGGGTCTCGGGCAAGGCGCAGCGCTGCTGTCCTCGGCGGGCATAGGGCTGGTCAATTTCATTTTCACCTTACTAGGTGTCAACGTGATTGACCGGTTTGGTCGCCGCACGCTCATGTTCGTGGGCTCGGTGGGCCTCATCATCACCCTAGGGCTGGTGGCGCGGGCCTTTTACACGCAGCAGTTTGGTACGTTGCTGGTGCCGGGGCTGCTGTTTGGCTACATCGCCTTCTTTGCCTTCTCGCAAGGCGCCGTTATCTGGGTCTTCATCTCCGAGATTTTCCCCAACGCTGTGCGGGCCAAGGGCCAGGCCCTAGGTAGCTCTACGCACTGGGTTATGGCTACAGTCATCGCCTTCACCTTCCCGGCCTTTGCCGACAAGCTCGGCGGCGGCCACACCTTCGCCATCTTCTGCGGCATGATGGTGCTTCAATTAATTTTCGTGTGGCGCTTCATGCCCGAAACTAAGGGCACCAGCCTGGAAGGCGTCGAGCGCACACTGGTCATGCACTAACAACTGTCTTTGCGAGTGCAGCGAAGCAAGCGCACCCGAACAGAACCTAGGTGTGCTCGTCCAGTTGGCATTGGTTCGTCGTGTCTCCTGGCAATAACAGGCACTTATTCTTCCCCTTCACACTAATATCCCCACCCACCTCATGCCTATTGCCTGCTTCGGAGAAATGCTGTGGGACGTGCTGCCTAGTGGCCCTCAGCCCGGCGGCGCGCCCCTCAATGTGGCCGTGCACTTACACCAGTTTGGGCTGGTGTCACAGCTTATCAGTTGCGTGGGCCACGACGACCTAGGGGCCCAGTTAGTAGCATTTGTAGAAGGCAAAGGCCTAAGTACCCACTATGTGCAGCGCGGCGAAACCCACCCGACTGGTGTGGTAGAGGCCAATGTAGGCGACCGCAACGAGGTTGTTTACAAAATAGTACAGCCCGTAGCTTGGGACTATATCCAGTACGAGCCCGCCCTAGGGGCACTGGTGGAGGCCACCGATGCCTTTGTGTTTGGCAGCCTGGCCGCCCGCAGCCCCACCACCCGCGAAACGCTGTACCGGCTACTGCCCGCCGCGCCCTTCAAGGTGTTTGATGTAAACCTGCGCGCCCCGCACTACTCGCGCGATGTGGTGACTTACCTGCTACGCCAGGCCAACCTTGTGAAGATGAACCACCACGAGCTGACCGAAATCATGGGGTGGTTTGGGGGCAGCCCCGCCGAAGAAACGGCCCTGCGCTGGCTAGCCGAGCACTTTCAGCTGCAAGCCGTGTGCGTGACCAAAGGCGCCGACGGGGCCGTGCTCTGGACCGGGCAGCAGCTCTACCACAGCGCCAGCCCCAGCGTGACCGTGCAGGATACTATTGGCAGCGGCGATGCCTTTTTGGCCGCGCTGCTCAAGGGCTGGCTGGCCGACCAAGCGCCGGCCGAGTGTCTGGCTTTTGCCTGCGCAGCGGGCTCGCTGGTAGCCACTTACCAAGGCGCTACCCCAGCCGTATCGTTGCCACAGGTCGAAGCGCTCCTGGCTGTTCATCAATAGATTATACTGCCCTAGGTAATGAAGAATAAGTACGCGATGCTAGGTGGATTGCTGGCCCTGACGGTGGCCTGCAATCAAACTTCAAAAACCGAAAGCGCCAATTCTCCGGCTGCGGCTAACAAGCCTGCTAGCACCGCTATGCTCAACAAAAAGCCGGGCTGGTGGAAGGAAACAGTGGTATACCAGCTCTACCCGCGCAGCTTCCAGGACAGCAACGGCGACGGGGTGGGGGACCTTAAAGGCATCATCCGGCGCCTCGACTACCTCAAAAGCATCGGCGTAGGTACAGTGTGGCTAAACCCCATCTACGCTTCGCCCAACGATGATAACGGCTACGACATCAGCGACTACCGCGCAATAATGCCGGAATTTGGCACCATGGCCGACTTCGACGCACTGCTCAAAGGCATGCATGCGCGCGGCATCAAACTGGTGATGGACCTGGTAGTGAACCACAGCAGCGACGAGCACGCCTGGTTCAAATCGGCGCGGGCCTCCCGCACCAGCCCCTACCGTGACTACTACTACTGGTGGCCCGCCGAAAAAGGCACGCCGCCGGCCCGCTTCAGCACCTTCGACGTAAAGCACGACGCCTGGCAGTACGACGCGCCCACCAAGAGCTACTACCTGCACTACTTCTCTAAAAAGCAGCCCGACCTGAACTGGAACAATCCTAAGCTGCGCCAGGAAGTGCATAATATCATGCGCTTCTGGCTCGATAAGGGCATCGACGGCTTTCGCATGGATGCCTTCCAATTTGTGGCTAAGGACCCCAGCTTTCCGCCCATACCCGGCGTCACACAGGCCACCTTTACCAATGCCTACAACCACGGCCCCCGCCTTCACGACTACCTAAAAGAGATAAACCAGGAGGTGCTGAGCAAGTACAACGTGATGAGCGTGGCCGAAGGCGCGGGCCGCAACACCACCGAAGCCATGCTCTTCGTGGACCCCGCCCGCAAGGAGCTCGATATGACGTATACCTTCGAAGGCACCGGCGTGGGCAGCGACGCTGACACTTACAAGCTCACAGACCTCAAGCGCGTGTTCACGCACTGGGACAGCGCCTTTGCCCAGAAAGGCTGGCAAGCCATTGACTTAGGCAACCACGACCAGCCCCGCATGGTGAGCAAGTTTGGCGACGACCGCCCGGCTTTCCGCGCCGCTTCGGCCAAGCTGCTCAATACCTTCCTGCTCACCATGCGCGGTACGCCCTACTGCTACAACGGCGATGAGCTGGGCATGACCAACAGCACTTTCAACGGCATAGCTGACTACCGCGACGTAGCCGCCCGCAACGCCTACCAGTTGCTGAAGCAGCAGGGCGGCAACGAGGCAGCGTTCTTCCACTCGCTCAAGCGTTTCTCGCGCGACAATAGCCGCACGCCTTTTCAGTGGGATGCCACCGCTAATGCCGGCTTCACTACCGGCACGCCCTGGCTAAAAGTCAACCCAAACTACGTGGCCATCAACCAGGCAGCCGAGGAGAATGACTCCAGCTCGGTGCTCCATCACTTTCGCCAGGCCATCGCGCTACGCAAAAACCACCCCGTACTGGTGTATGGGCAGTACCAGCTACTCGACGCGGCCAACCCGCACATTTACGCTTATACCCGCACCCAAGGCACCGAGAAAGTATTGGTCGTGCTTAATTTTTCATCGGCGCCGCGCACCTGGAGCCTGCCTACCGGCCTGAAACCAACTGGCACACCTTGGCTCAACAACTATTCAACACTAAAAATGGATGCTGGGCTAACGCTACAGCCCTGGCAAGCAGTGGTGGTTAAGCTGCAGTAAGCTAATTAGATGTAGTTGGTTTAGGATGTCGTTTTTAAGATTCAGCTAAATGTCAGGCCTTGCTACTAGCCAGAGGGCTAGCAAAAAAATAGACGGCTTAATTCAAGTATTTCCCAGCCAAGAGTAGCGAGGAAAAGCATCGCGACCTATACCTTTACCGCACTCACGCTCAACAAGTCAAGAATAGCCAGCTTCCCTAACATTTCCGGAAACGTTTTCCGAAATCGTTTGTGGTTGATTTGGCTCCCTTTGTAGTTGTTTCTGTTTTCCCACCCTTTCATATTTTACCCATGCGTAACACCAGTTACTCAAGTAATTATGCTTATGAGCAGCCGGCGCCCCGGTCCATTCTAAGCGGTAAACTGCTGCTCCTGTCTCTCTTCCTACCTATAGCGGGCTATGCACAAACTGCCCGCCAGGTATCGGGTAAGGTGCTCGATGGTACGGGCACTGCCTTGCCCGGCGTAACAGTCCTCGTGCCTGGCACTACCACCGGCACCAGCACCGGCGCCGATGGCGGCTTCCAGCTATCGGTGCCCGCCAATGCCACCAAGCTGTCATTCTCCTTTGTGGGCTATGGTACCCAGGTAGTTGACATCACTGGCAGAAATACGGTGAGCGTAACGCTGAAAGACGATGCCCAGGCCCTAGGCGATGTAGTAGTAGTAGGCTACGGCACCGTGCAAAAAAGCGACCTGACCGGTGCCGTAAGCACCGTAGGTACCAAGGAGTTTAACAAGGGTACTTTCACGTCACCCGACCAGCTTTTGCAAGGCCGTACGTCGGGCGTGCAGATAACCCAGAACAGTGGACAGCCCGGCGGTGCCTCTACCATTCGTATCCGGGGCAACTCAGCCGTGACGGGTACCGGCCAGCCGCTGTACGTAGTGGATGGGGTGCCGCTTGATGGCCGCTCGGCCCGCCCCGGCCTGAACACGAGCCTCGGGGATAGCCCCGATAGCAACCCGCTCAACTTCTTGAACCCCGCCGATATCGAGTCGCTGACGGTGCTCAAGGACGCCTCGGCTACAGCTATTTATGGCTCGCGGGCGGCCTATGGCGTGGTGCTTATCACCACGAAGCGCGGCAAAGCGGGCGAGCCCAAATTTGACTTTGGCGTGTCGGGCGGCTTCTCGAATATTATGCGCCGCATCAAAGTGCTGAATGCCGACCAATTTCGGCAGGCCCTGACCTACTACGGTGCCCCGGCAACCAACGACCTAGGGCAGAATAATGACCCGCTGGGAGCTATTCTGCAAACCGGCCCGCTGCAAAACTACACCGGGGCCGTAAGCGGCGGCGGTGAGAACGCGCGCTACCGTCTCTCGCTCGGCTACCTCGACCAAAAGGGTATCGTGAAGAAGACTGGCTTCCAGAAGTACACCGCCAACTTCGTGACCAACGCGAAGTTCTTGGAGAGCAAGCGCCTAGGTATCGATATTAATATCACGGCCAGCCAATCACGCGAGCAGCTGGCGCCTATTACCAATAACGGTGACTTCCGGGGTAGCCTCATTGGCCAGGCCTTACAGTGGAATCCCACCGATAGGCTTTACAACGACGATGGCAGCCCGTTTGTCCGTCAGGGCCAGGTTATCAACCCGGTAGCGCAGCAAGAATACTACAACGATAGGGCTCGGGTAACGACAGCGTTAGCTTCGATTTCGCCCTACTATAAGTTCAACGACTGGCTAGAGTATCGCGCACTGTTTGCCACCAACTACAGCACTGGTATCCGTCGCACGTCTATCGACCAGCGCCTCAATATCCAGGACTATCAGAACCTAGGCTACGCGGCCATCAGCACTACCGAGCTGCAAACGCAGCAGATGACGCACACGCTGAATTTCAACAAGAAGGTAGCAACCGACCTTAATCTAAATGCCCTGCTGGGTTACGAGTACACGAAGTTTAATTACTCGGGTACTGGCCTCAGCGGTCGCGGCCCGGCCAATGCCGACGGCACGCCCATTGGCTTTGGTACCTACGGCCTCGACTACACCAACTACCTCCAGTATTCCAACCCCTCGGGCCGCCTCATCTCGTCGTTTGTAGACCCCGTTACGGAACTGCAGTCGTTCTTTGGTCGCGCTATTCTTAACTACAAGGAGCGCTATTTGCTGACGGCCACCCTGCGTGCCGACGGTAGCACCAAGTTTGGTGAAAACAACAAGTACGGCTACTTCCCGTCGGTTTCGGCGGCCTGGGATATCAGCCAGGAGAACTTCCTGAAGTCGAAGTATGAAAGCCTCAACCAGCTAAAGCTGCGTGTAGGCTATGGCCGCACTGGTAACCAAGAGTTTCCGGCTGGCTCGGCCCGGAGCCAGTTTGTATTCCAGGCCAACAATGGAGGCCTCGTGCAGACGACCAACGCCAACCCCAACCTGAAGTGGCAGTCGGACGAGCAGTACAATGCCGGCCTCGATGTGGCTTTGTTCAACAACCGCGTGACGCTGTCGGCCGACTACTTCTACAAGCGTACTACCGACCTGCTCTACCCCAACATCCCGGGCTTCCCGGCTGCCCCCGGTGGTAGCAGCGTTATCTGGCAGAACCTCAACGGTGTCATTGTTAACAAAGGGGTAGAACTGCTCCTAGGTGTTACGGCCGTTGATAATGCGCGTGTCGGGGTAAGCTTTAATGCCAACGCCACCTTCGTGAAGAACAACGTGACGGGCCTGCCCAACGCGCTTATCATCCAGACGGGCACGCTCAGCGGGCAGGGTCTCTCGGGCGTACTGGCCGAAACCATCCAAAATGGCCAGCCTCTGAACGGCTTCTTCCTGCCTACTTACAACGGCCTCAACCCCAGCACTGGCCTCTACAACGATTTTACTCCAGCCAGTTACGCGGGCAATCCCAACCCCACTGCTATTGCCGGTCTTAGCGCCACGTTCCGTTACAGCAAGCTGTCGTTGATTACAAACTTCAACGGGATTTTTGGCAACAAAATTTACAACAACACTTTCAACAGTGTGCTGAACGTGAGCCAGATTCGGGCTGGCAAGAATATCGCCCTCAGCGAGTACGAAGGCGGTGTAAAGGAGTCGCTGGCTAACGCCGTAACCCCCTCCACGCGCTTCCTGGAAAGCGGCAATTTTGTGAAGCTCTCCAACGTGACGCTTTCCTACGCCCTAGGTGACATCGGCAAGGTATTTAAGGGCGCGAGCATCTACGCCATCGGCCAGAACCTGTTCGTTATCACCAAGTATCGCGGCTTTGACCCTGAGGTGAATACCAACAAGTCGTCGGGAGTAGTGCCTTCGGCTGGTATCGACTACACTGGCTATCCGTCGGCCCGCACCTTCACCTTCGGCGTCAACTTCTCTCTATAATTCCCACCCACTGCTACCTATTTATATGAAAAAGATACTCAGCGCGGCGGCCATGCTGGCCTTCCTGCAACTAGCTGATAGCTGCAAGATTAATGAGGAGTTTCAGGCTGGCCTGACGCCAGACCAGATTACAGCAGGCAATGCGTCGTCGTTGCTTGATGGGGCTTATAACGCCATGCGCAGCCCGTTCCAAGGGGCCACCCAGATATTTGCTATGTCGGAAGTAACGACCGACGAGCGCATTATGCCTACCCGGGCAGGCGACTGGGACGACAATGGCAAGTGGCGGGCACTGCACCTGCACAACTGGGACGCCAACCATCCCGAAGTGCGCGACGCCTTTGCCAACCTAGGGGGCGTCATCTTCGCGGCTACCGACGTGCTGCGGCCCGAGTTTGGGGCCACTACGCAGCAGCAGGCCGAAGCCCGCTTCATCCGTGCCTTCGCCACTTACTGGACGATGGACCTTTACAACCAAGTGCCTTACCGCGAGCCCGGCGAACTGGTAGCTAATAATGCTAAGGTGCGCAAGGGAACGGAGGCACTCGACTACGTTATCAGCGAAGTGACAGCCGTAATCGGCAACTTGCCCGATGCGCCGGCCTACCGGGCCAACAAGGACGCCGCCCGCTGCCTGCTCATGAAGTGCTACCTCAACCGCGGGGTGTATACCAATCGGCAAACTCCCACGTTTGCGGCGGCTGACATGAATCAGGTAATTACGCTGGCTGACCAGATTATCAATAGCGGCCGCTACCGGTTTGCCACCAACTACTTCGACAACTTTGCTCCGGCTAACACGACTATTGGCACGGAAAATATTTTTACCGAGCTCAATATTGGGGGTGTGAGCAGCGGCGCACAGTATGATTTGTGGCGCTTTATCTCGCACTACAACATGACGCCGACGGGCTACAATGGACCCTGCGCCCTGCCGAGCTTCTACGATACGTTTGGAGCTAATGATATTCGGCGCGGCACGGTGTACGACTACACCAACGGCCCTACCAACCGCTTCCGGCACCAGAACGTAGGCTTTCTGGTAGGCCAGCAGTACGACTTGACGAGCAGCACCGACACGCCACTAAAAGACCGCACCGGCGCGCCGCTAGCCTTCACGCGCGAAGTACGCCTGATTGAAACCGGCTCTAACCTGGAAGTGACTGGTATCCGGCCGATGAAGTACCCACCCGATTTCACGAACAACCCGGCTGGTACCACGGACAACGACATGGTGCACTTCCGCCTGCCCGACGTGCTCTTGATGAAAGCTGAAGCCATCTTGCGCGGTGGCACCGCTACCTCGGCTGGCTCCTACGGCAGCACGCCCACGGCACTGGTCAACTCTATTCGCACGCACTCATCGCGCAATGCTGGCGCCCTCGCCAACGTAGACCTGCCCACGCTCTACGCCGAGCGTGGCCGCGAGCTATACCTAGAAAACTGGCGCCGCCAGGACATGGTGCGCTTCGGTACCTACCTAGGGCCGATTGAGCAGGGCCCCACGAGCAGCGACCCTAAGTACCTCATTTTCCCTATTCCGAATCAGCAGTTGGCGGTAAACCCCAACCTGACGCAGAACCCCGGCTACTAGTAATATAGTAGCCACTAAAAAGCCCGCCTGCTACAGTAGCAGGCGGGCTTTTTGTTGCTTAGGTACCTAGGTAATCAGAAGGAGAACCTAGGGACGGGCTTCTAGCTCGCGTATCCAGATGTTGCGGAAGCTATTGGGCTCGCTCTTGTCACCGTGCGACTGCAGCTTGATTGGCGAGGCGCCATGGGCCTGCCGGTAGGCAGCCGGGCCGATGTACTGCGTGGGGCCAGCCAGCTCCACGTTATTTTGCACCACGATGCCGTTGAAGATGACAGTAACGCGGGCTGGCGTGGCCACTGTGCCATCAGCCTTGAAAGTGGGGGCTAGCCAAATCACGTCGTAGCTCTGCCACTCGCCGGGCTTGCGGCAGGGGTTGGCCAGCGGCACGCGCTGCTTGTAAATGCTGCCTGCCATGCCGTTCACGTAAGTCTTGTTGTTGTACGAGTCCAAAATCTGCAACTCATACCCTAGGTCGCCCTTGCCCAGCGAGGCCAGGAAAAGGCCGCTGTTGCCGCGGGCCTGCCCCGTGCCGGTGATGTTGGCCGGTACACGCCACTCTAGGTGCAGCTGGTAGTTGGTGAAGGATTGCTTGGTTTCGATGTTGCCGGTGGTTTTGTCTACCGTAAACATCCCGCCACCTACCTTCCACTTGGCAGGCGTGTTGCGGTCTTCGGTCATCACCCATTGGCTGAGGTCCTTGCCATTGAATAGCACAATCGCATCGGCGGGCGGTGGGGCCAGGTTGGGGGTGGCGGCTACTACCTTGGGCACCGGCTCGTACACTTCGGTGTCCTCGGGTTTGCCTTGCGCGTAGGCTGCGACACTGACTAGCAGCGCGGCAGGAAGAAAGAGATGTTTCATAAGGCTAAAGAATGGGGGATAAGGAAAAAGCCTGGGCCCGGCACAGTGCCCAGCCCAGGCTGAGAAGAAACTTGTCCTAGATGGGCGCCTGCCCGCTTACACGTCGCAGAGGCGCACGGCCTGCCGCAATGAAGCCAGCTTGTCGGTTTGCTTAGGTATGAATTCCTGCGCCACATAACCCTGAAAGCCGGTGGCTTTAATGGCCCGCATGATAGCGGGGTAGTTCAGCTCCTGGTTGTCATCGAGCTCATGGCGGCCGGGCACGCCAGCCGTGTGGTAGTGCGCGATGTAGGCGTGGTTGTCGGTGATATTGCGGATAACGTCGCCCTCATCAATTTGCATGTGGTAGATGTCGTAGAGCAGTTTGAAATGCTCAGACCCTAGGCGCTTGGCCAGGGCTACGCCCCAGCTGGTGCGGTCGGCCTGGTAGTCGTGGTGGTCAATTTTGCTGTTTAGCAGCTCCATCACTAGCACCACTTTATGCTTGGCCGCCAATTCTACCATCGGCTGCAAGCCTTTCACGGCGTTGGTCAGGCCTACCTCGTCCGTCATGCCGCGGCGGCTGCCGCTAAAGCAAATCAGGTTGGTGTAGCCGGCCGCGGCCACTTTCGGAATCATGGCCGAATACTGCTTGTGCAGCTGGGCATGAAAGCGCGGGTCGTTGAAGCCGTCGGTGAGGTTAATCTCTGCGCCGTTGCACATGGGCGAGTCGAGGCCGTGCTTCTTGAGCGTAGCCCAATCATTTGGCCCTACCAAGTCGATGCCTTTAATGCCCATTTCTTTAGCCTTCACGCACAGGTCGTCGAGCGACAGGTCCTGAAAGCACCAGCGGCACACCGATTGCTTGATGTTGTTGAGCATTGGCGTAGTCTCCGCCTCGGCAGTTTGGGCAGTTTCCATGGAGTAAGCGCTGGTTGTGCCCAGCGCACCTAGGGTAGCAGTAGTAGTGAGCAAGCCCTTGAGGGCCGTCCGGCGATTCAGGTTTTTCATATGGTTAACAAGTAACGACTAGCCGGGCGCCACAGTAGAAGTCTCGCCATATGCCACCGGAGCTTCGCTCGAGTTGGTGGCCCCGGCCCCGCTACGCTCGCGGAAGAATAGCAAGAAGAGTACCAACACTACCGCCGCGATGCCAGCCGGAATCAGCCAAATCATGCGCCAGTCGTGGGAGTCGCTGCCCAGGGTGTATTTATCGAAAATATCACCCGACAGCAGCGTGCCAATGAGCATGCCCACCCCGTAGGTAGCCAGCGTGATAAAGCCCTGAGCCGAGCTCTTGAAGCGTTCGCCAGCTAGGTTGTCGGTATAAATCTGGCCCGTTACGAAGAAGAAATCGTAGCATACGCCGTGCAGTACGATGCCTGCAATCAGCATCCAGTAGTTGCTGTCGCCGTTGCCATAGGCAAAAAAGATGTAGCGCAGCACCCAAGCCCCCATACCGATGGCCAGCATTTTCTTTACCCCTAGCTTGCTGAAAAACAGTGGAATGGCCAGCATGAATAGTAGCTCCGATACCTGGCCCATGCTCTGGATGGCGGCGGCACCCTTCATGCCCACTTCGTTGAGGAAGGGGTTGGTGAAGCCATAGTAGAAGGCCAGCGGAATGCAGATGGCGATGGAGGCCAGGAAGAAAATCAGATAGGAGCGATTCTTCAGCAGGCCGATAGCCTCTAGACCCAGCAGGTCGCCTATCGAACTCGACTGCCCACTCTTAACGGGCGGCGTGGCGGGCAGCGTGAAGCTAAATACCCCTAGGAGCGCGGCGGCACCAGCCGCCATCAGGAAGGTAGCCTGCAAGCTATTGGTTTGCTCCCAGTTGAGCCAACCAATGGTGAGGCCCGCTACAATCCAGCCCAGCGTGCCGAGCACCCGCACCTGGGCAAACTCCTTCTGCGGGTTCTGCATTTGCCGGAAAGCGATGGAATTCACCAGCGCTAGCGTGGGCATATACAGCACCATGTAAGTCAGAATGTTGGGGTAGAAGCTATTGAAGTCGGGCGCCGACGAAGCGCGCCACAGCAGCAGCGCGCCAGCCAGGTGCAGCACCCCCAAGATTTTCTGGGCCGAGAAGTACCGGTCGGCAATCAGCCCCACGATAAACGGCGCCACGATGGCCCCGATAGACTGCGTAAGAAAAGCTACCCCCACTTGCGTGCCCGACGCGTTCAGGTTGTGCAACAAGTACGTTCCGAGGGTTACAAACCACGCGCCCCAGATGAAAAACTCTAGGAACATCATCAAGGACAGCTTAATCCGAATAGCAGTAGACATGGGTGGGGAGGAATTTTTAATTAAAAATTAAAAACTAAGAATCAGAAACCAGGAGTAGGGAGAGAGCCACTAGTCCTAATTTCTGATCCCTAATTCTCAATTACTTATTTGAGGCTCAGTACGTAGCGTACCATTTCCTTGGCGTCGCTTTCCGACAGGCCGGGGTGCGGAGTCATGGCAATATCGCCCCAGTGGCCCGCGCCGCCATTGATGATGTGCTGGCTTAGCATCGCAATGTTAGCCGGGGTTTCGGGGTATTTCTTGGCTACATCGCGGTAGGCTGGGCCAATGAGTTTCTCCCCCTCGCGGTGGCAGCTGCCGCAGTCGGAGGCGGCTACCAGCTGCGCGCCCTTGCCGGCGGGCTTGCCCACGGGTGAGGTGCCAATCTTAGAGGAGTTGGTATCAACCTGTGGCTGGTGAGCCACGGCCGCCAGCTTCACGTTGGCGGCGCTATCCTGGTTTAGCGGGGTGGCCTTAGCCTCGGGGTCGTCTTGGCTGTTAGCGCGCTCGGTGGCGGTCATCTCCTTCTTTTCAGGAGTAGAGGTGCAGGCCGCTAGCCCGGCGAGGCAACCTACTAGTAGCAATACTTTTTTCATGATGGAGAAATGCAGAGAGAATTAGAGACCTAGGAGCTTGCGGTTCGACGCTTCCGTGCTGCCCGAAGCAACGAAGTCGTCGAAGGCGTGGTCGGTGACGTGGATGATGTGGTTTTTGATGAATTGGGCGCCTTCGCGAGCGCCGTCGGCGGAGTTTTTGAGGGCGCATTCCCACTCTAGCACGGCCCAGCCGGGGAAGTCGTACTGCGCCATCTTGCTGAAAATGGCCTTGAAATCGACCTGCCCGTCGCCCAGCGAGCGGAAGCGCCCGGCCCGGTTGAGCCACGACTCGTAGCCACCGTACACGCCCTGCCGGCCCGTGGGATTGAACTCGGCATCCTTGACGTGGAACATCTTAATGCGCTCGTGGTAGATGTCGATGTGCTCCAAGTAGTCTAGGCACTGTAGCACGTAGTGCGAGGGGTCGTAGAGCAGGCAGGCGCGCGGGTGGTCATTGACCTCGGTCAAAAACCGCTCGTAGCTGATACCGTCGTGCAGGTCCTCGCCGGCATGCAGCTCGTAGCAAAGGTCTATGCCGTTGGCATCGAACTTATCGAGAATAGGCCGCCAGCGGCGACCTAGCTCAGCAAAGCCCTCCTCAACCAGGCCGGCTGGGCGCTGGGGCCAGGGGTAGAGGTAGGGCCATAGCAGCGCCCCGCTAAACGTAACGTGTGCCGTGAGGCCTAGTCGCCGCGAGGCCTTGGCCGCGTACTCCAACTGCTGCACGGCCCACTGCTGCCGGGCATGCGGGTTGCCCCGAAGCGCCTCGGGTGCGAAGCCATCGAACAGCGTATCGTACACGGGGTTCACGGCTACGAGCTGGCCTTGTAGGTGGGTCGAGAGCTCGGTGATTTCCAAGCCTGCAGCCTGCACTTTGCCTTTCAGCTCATCGGCGTAGGTCTGGCTTTCGGCGGCCAGCTTCAGGTCGATAAAGCGACTGTCGAGGGTGGGTAGCTGCACGCCCTTGTAGCCTAGGTCCGCGGCCCAGGCGCAAATGCTCTCTAGGCTGTTAAACGGTGCTTCATCCCCAATAAACTGGGCCAGAAAAATAGCGGGTCCTTTGATAGTCTTCATACGAGGCGGCTACACGGTAAAGTCGGTCCACTTCTGGTCGGAGCGGCCCGAGGCGATGACATTTTCAATGAAGGCCATGCCACGCACGCCCTCCTCGATGCTGGGGTAATCCAGCGCTTCGGGCGAGGCGGGCTGGCCAGCCTGCTCAGCTTGCAGGGTGAGGGCAAAGTTGCGGTAGAGGTTGGCGAAGGCCTCTAGGTAGCCTTCGGGGTGCCCGGCGGGCGTGCGGGTGTTGTGGTTGGCGTAAGAGCCTACCGACGGGCCGCCCGTGCGCCAAATTTCGGTGGGCCGGTCGAGCCACTTTACCAGCAAGGTGTTGGCATCGGCTTGCATCCAGTCGAGCCCGCCCTTTTCGCCGTAGACGCGAATGCGCACGTTATTTTCTTCCCCAGCAGCTACTTGCGTGGCTACCAGTACGCCGCTGGCCCCGTCGCTGAGGCGCAGCAATACGGCGCCATCGTCGTCGAGCCGGCGGCCTTCCACTACCGTGTTGATGTCGGCGCAAAGCTTCTCTACGCGCAGGCCGCTCACGTACTCCAGCAGGTTGAAGGCGTGGGTACCAATGTCGCCCATAGCGCCCGCTATGCCGCTCTTAGTCGGGTCGGTGCGCCAAGCAGCTTGCTTGTTTTCGCCACCTTCCTCAAACTTGCTGAGCCAGCCCTGCGGATACTCCACATACACCTTGCGAATGCGCCCTAGGGTGCCCTGTGCCACTAGTTGGCGGGCCTCCTTTACCATGGGGTAGCCGGTGTAGGTGTGCGTGAGGCATAGGCGACGGCCGGTGGTAGCCACCACAGCGGCCAAATCTTTAGCCTCGGCCAGCGAGAACGTCATGGGCTTATCGAGCACCACGTCGAAGCCACTTTCAAGCGCCAGCTTGGCCGGAGCAAAGTGCAGATGGTTGGGCGTCACGATGCTGATAACCTGCACCCGCTCGGCCTCGGGCCGCGCTTTTTCCTGCCCAATCAGGTCCTCGTAAGAGCCATACACGCGGTCGGGCGCTAGGCCCAGCAGTTGCCCGGTGGCGCGCGAGGTATCGGGGTTACTACTAAAGGCGCCGGCCACTAGCTCGTATTGCCCGTCGAGGGCCGCCGCCAAGCGGTGGACTGCGCCGATAAAGGCACCCTGCCCACCGCCAATCATACCTAGGCGTAGTTTTGTTGTATTAGCCATTCGCTGTTAACTACTGGCTGCTAGCTGCTTGGCCGAAAGCTAGGAGCTAACAGCCAGCAGCTAGCAGCTCAGGATTTAGGTAGTAGCCCAGGCGCGGTCGCCTTTTTTGTAGGGCACGTTGCCGTCATATTTGCCCGGCACTGGCAGGTAGCGTAGCACTTGCGTGGCACCCACCTCCGACGTGAAGAAGCCCAGTAGTGTCAGCTCTTTCATCATCCGGAAGTAGTGATTGGGCTGCTCCGGCGTTTTGGTTTTGCCGTAGTTTTTCTGCTCGGTATCGAGCGCCGTGAGTAGGGCGGTGCGCTGGGCTGGAGTGCTCTCCAAGAAGCCTTTGCTGTTCTGCTTTTTGCTAGCCTCCTCCAGCTTGGTCATGCCGTCCATGAAGATTTTTTGGTCTTCTGGCGTGTAGCAGTCGCGCACCATCACGGCCATGAAAGAGCCTACGTTGGCCGCCTTGGCACCCGGCGTTTTGGTGGCGGGCAAGATGGTGTCGGCCACTTCGGTGAGGTAAGCAGTTTGCTCGGGCGTTAGGATATCCTTAGGCTTGGCATTGGCCGTAGCCTGGTCCTTCATGTCACCTCCTTGCTTGTCGGAGCTGGCAGGGCTGCACCCGGTCAGGAAATAATCGCCCCCAATTACGGCGCCGCCCATCAGCAGGGCTACCCGGGCCAGGGCATCTCTTCGGTTCATCATGGCTAAGTAACTTGAGGGGGTTAGACGTTTTGCTTTTTCAATTCACCCACAGCGTGGTCCACAGCGCGAGCCGTGAGGGCCAAGTAGGTGAGCGAGGGGTTTTGGCAGCCGGCCGAGGTCATGGCGGCGCCGTCGGTCACGTACACGTTGGGCGCATCCCACACCTGGTTGTTGGCGTTCAACACCGAGGTCTTGGGGTCGCGGCCCATGCGGGCGGTACCCATTTCGTGAATGCCACCACCCATCGAGTACGGGTTGTTGTAGGTCTTCACGTTTTGCAGGCCAGCGGCTTCGAGCATTTCCTTGGCATCGGCCATCATGTCGATGCGCATTTTCAGCTCGTTGTCGCGGATGGTAGCGTCCATGGCTAGCACCGGCAAGCCCCACTTGTCCTTCTTGTCTTTGTCCAAGAAAATGCGGTTGTCGTGGTAGGGGAGGGTTTCACCAAAGCCCGTGATGCCCATGGTCCAGCCGCCTGGTTCGCTAAGGGCGTCTTTGAGGTCGCCGCCAATGCTCATTTCAGCAATATCGCGGCTCCAGCCCTGGCGCCCGGCACTGCCCTGGTAGCCAAAGCCCCGGATGTAGTCGCGCTTGTCGCCGCCGATGTTGCGGAAGCGTGGGATGTAGATACCGTTGGCGCGGCGGCCATACACGTATTTGTCTTCGTAGCCGGGCATTTCGCCGCTGGCACCAGCCCGGAAGTGATGGTCCATCACGTTGTGGCCCAGTTCGCCGCTGCTGCTACCTAGGCCGCCGGGCCACACGTCAGTGGCCGAGTTCATGAGTACCCAAGCCGAGTTGAGGGCCGAGGCGTTCAAGAAGATAACCTTGGCGAAGTACTCGTAGGTTTTGTTTGTTTCAGCGTCCAGAATTTCTACGCCTTTGGCCCGCTTGGTGTCCTTGTCGTAGATAATCTTGGTAACGATAGAGAACGGCCGCAGCGTGAGGTTGCCGGTAGCCATAGCCGCGGGCAGCGTGGCCGACTGCGTGCTGAAGTAGGCGCCAAACGGGCAGCCCAGCCAGCACTTGTTGCGGTACTGGCAGTTTACGCGGTTGTGGTGAGGCTTGGTGATATTGGCCGTGCGACCAATAATCATGTGGCGCTGCTCCTTGTAGTGCTTCTTGATGCGGGCAGCCACATCCTTTTCCACCACGTTCATTTCCATGGCCGGCATGTAGTCGCCGTCGGGCAGGTGCGGAATGCCATCGCGGTTGCCGCTGATGCCCGCAAACTTCTCGGCGTGGCTGTACCAGGGCGCCATTTCTTTGTAGCGAATGGGCCAGTCCACGGCTACGCCGTCCTTCAGGTTGGCCTCAAAGTCGAGGTCGCTGAGGCGGTAGCTTTGGCGGCCCCACATCAGCGAGCGCCCGCCCACGTGGTAGCCCCGAAACCAGTCGAAGGGCTTTACCTCCACGTAGGGGCTTTCCTTTTCATTTACCCAGTAGCTGAGGTTCGTCTCGTTAAGCGTATAGTCACGCTTCAGCACCGGATAGTCTTCCATCATCTGCTGCGTCTTGCCGCCGCGGTGGGGAAATTCCCACGGCGCTTTGTTGGCGTTCACATAGTCTTTGATGTGCTCTATGTTACGGCCCCTCTCCAGCATGATGGTTTTCAAGCCCTTCTCGGTCAGCTCTTTGGCAGCCATGCCGCCCGAGATGCCAGAGCCAATGACGATGGCGTCATAGGTGTACTTTTCCATTGAAAAATTGGGTGAGAATAGATGAGTAATTAGTAGACAATGAAGAATGCTTAAACCTTTAAGCACTGTGCATATAATTACACTAGTGCACGTTTGATGTAGGAAATGCTTTGCTTGATGCTGTCGAAGGGCGAGCCGGGCGTTTGGTCCTGCTCTACAAAGAAATACTGCATGCCGGCCAGTGGAGCCTGGGCAAAGATGCGCTTGAAATTAATCGAACCGTTGCCTACTTCCGTGAAGTTCCGCGCGGCCGTCTTATCCATGTCTTTCACATGCCAGAGAGGGAAGCGACCAGGATGTTTTTTAAATAAGGCTATTGGGTCTTGACCTGCTTTGGTGGCCCAATATAGGTCGAGCTCCATCTTTAACAAATTTTTGTCGGTCTGGCTCAGTAGCAAGTCGTAGGGCATTTGGCCGTCCTGCGCCTGAAACTCAAAGTCGTGGTTGTGATAGCAGAGTTGCATGCCTGCCTTTTTGCAGCGCTCGCCAGCTTTGTTCAGGTACTCTGCTATTTGCTTATAGTGGTCGAGGTTGCCGCGCTCGCTGTCCATGAGGTAGGCGCACACCATGTACTTCACGCCCGCCTGAGCTGCATCGTCCACGGCCTTGTCCCAGCCGTGCAGAATGGTGCCCTGGATGGGTTGCCCATTGTACTGCGCCTCGCCCAATATGTAGTGGCTGCTCGGCATGATAAGGCCATGCTGCTGCAACACCTTAGCAAAAGCCGCCGGCTCCATGCCGTAAAACTTCTGCGTGCCCGTATAAGAAGCGCCTTCTACCGAGTTGTAGCCCAGTTGGGCTATTTTGGCCAGCGTGCCGGTAGGGTCTTGCTGCATTGCCTCACGCACAGTAAAGAGTTGCAAGCCAATGTACTGCTTAGAAGCCGCAAAGAGGCTGGGGCTAGCAAGCACGCCAGCTGAGAGCAGCGCAGCTGACTTGACGAACGCACGTCGGGTGGTCATGGAAGAGGGTGGGCTAGGTGGAAGAGCGGCGCGGAAGCAAGCAGCCCGTGGGGAATAGTAGCAAGGTTGTACTCACTGTGTATTTCCTCTTCGGTTTGATATAACGACCGGATAAGCACGCTAAATGTAGGGCTCAGGCAACAATCTTGTGCACGGTAGCTGCTACCTGATTTTCTAGGTTATTAGCTCGGCATGTGGCTACTACTATAGGTGAAAATGCCAAGCCTGGCTTTATATTTTTGATTTATAGGTAATTATATTTGGGAAAGACAATCGAAATCGATTGCGATATTAAGTGAAGCGTAGATAAGGCCGCTCGCAAAAGAAAATTTGTTTTAAAAAATGATAGAATACTTCTGTTGTACAGGGATGAATAGGACAAGCTTACCATAAAAAAAATAAGCTGAAGCATTGCCGCAGCGCTACTTAGGGTAGGGCGCGGCAATGCTTCAGCTTATGGGATGGGTAGGCTAAAAATAGCCCCCTAGGTGGGCTAGGCCAGAGGTTGAGCCTCGAAGCCGGCTTCCTCTACCAAGGCTACTACTTGAGCAGCGGGCAGCTCGGTGGTCACGGTTAAAAGCTTGTCGGGGGTAGTAGTGTCCACCTGCCACGCCGTAATGGCGGGCTCAGCATTGAGGGTGGGCGTGATGGCGCGCAGGCAATTGGCGCAGTTGATGGTGGTTTTGAAACGTTGGGTAGCCATACGAAAGCAAGGTTAGCTGACTTTTACTAGTTAAAAAGCAACATTTCTGAAACACGTAACCCCGCTATTTTGTGCGAACCGACATAAAGGTGCTTCCCTAGGTAGTGGTAGGCAGCACCGTGCCGCTCACTTCGCCTAGGCCAATGCGCAGACCGTTTTTTTCGGCGTAGCCTCGCACAATTACCGTATCGCCGTCGCGCAAGTAGCCTAGGTGCAAGTCGTTGGGTAGGCTGAGCGGCTGCGTACCGCCTTGGGTAAGCTCTAGCAGGCTACCCAGCGCGCCGGAAGTAGGGCCGCTGCTAGCGCCTGAGGCGCAAAGGTCGCCAGCTTCTAGGGCAGTGCCGTTGGCGGTGAGCTGCGCGAGCTGTTGGGCCATGCTCCAATAGTTGGTGCTAGTACTGGTGTGGCTCAGTACCAGCGGCGCCACGGTAGAGCCAGTGGGTTTGAATAACAATTCGAGGTGTAAGTCGAAGTGCTGCTCGCCCGAGGCCTGCAAGTAGGGCAGAGGCTCGGGCTGCTGCGCGGGGCCAGCCACCCGAAAGGGCTCCAGCGCATCAAGCGTCACAACCCAGGGTGATACACTGCTGGCAACATGCATCTGGGCCAATGAACCTAGGGCCAGCGCCTGCCAGCGCTGCAAGTCACGCGCGTGCCACTCATTGCACAACAAAATACCAAAAATGTGGCTTTCGGCCTGCGCTACGGGCACTGTAGTGCCAGGCGCAGTAGTCTGGCCTACCACAAAGGCGGTTTCGAGCGAAACATCTAACTGCTGAGTAGGACCAAAAACTGGCTCGGTTTGGTCTGCTGGCACGTGCAGGCCGCTGGGCCGCCGGATAGCAGTATCACTCACTACCACCGAGCTAGCGCGGCTGCTATAGGCAAGGGGTTGGTGATGCCAGTGAGTACTTAGGGAGCTAACACCACCTAGGAGCTGAGCTACGTTGAGGGCGTGAGTGCGGCTGGCCTCAAAGCACGTAACATTGGTGGGCTTTACAGGGCGCAACATCGTTACGTCGCGCTGGCGCAGCAGGCAAGTGCGCACCGCCAGCTCATTGTCGCGCAGGGTAGGGTTGTCGTGGCGCAGCAATTCGCTCACGCGCTCGCGCACAGCCCGCCAGGCGACCGGGCCAAGCTTTAAAAAGGCATTGAGCGACCGCCGACGAAATACCTTAGGCAACGCCGCCCCTAGCTCTGGCACGTCTTCGGCCACGCTGTCGAAGTAGCCCAACTGCGCGCAAGCGTACAAATCTAGCGCGTAGCCGCCGATGGCCACTGCCAGGCGCGGGCCCCAGTCGGGCACGTCTATTACCCCAAAAGGCAGATTTTGAATTGGAAAGTCGTCGGTGGGCCGGATATCAATCCAGGAGTGCAGGCTGGGGTCGTTGGCGGGCGAGGCGGGCATGGAAGCAAAAAAGCGGACGGGCGTATCCGTAAAAAAACGTCTGTCATGCTGGGCTTGCGAAGCAGCTTACTAGGTCAGAATGATTAATTCAACCTTGGTAAACCGCTTCGTCAGCCTAGCATGACAGACGTGTAACGTAAATCAGCCTTAAGTGGTCTAGCCGCTTAGCTTAGCGAGCCTCGACGGCCGTAATCTCGGGCACGGCTTTGCGCACCGTGTCTTCTAGGCCGGCGCGGGTCATGGGCGACATAGGGCAGGCGCCGCAGGCACCTTCCCACTCCAGCTTCAGCACGCCGTCGGGGGTAATCTCGGCCACGCGCACGTTGCCGCCGTCGGTGGCTAGGTAGGGGCGCAAGCCGTCCAGAGCTTGCTCGACGCGGGACAAAAGAGTATCCATATTCGGGTAATTAGCAATTAACAATGAGCAATGAACAGCTAAATAGAAAGTAACGTGCGGTGAGTGGCTTGGTCTAGGCCAATAACTCACTGCGCACTACTCCTCAATTAATTGTTCATTGTAACGACAGTCGTCTTGGGGGCTACGTTGTTGCGGATGCTGACCTGGCGGGCTAGGCTTTCGGCTAGCTCTCGGAACGTGGCAGCTTCCGGCGAAGTTACGTCGGCGAGCACGGCGGGGCGGCCTTGGTCGCCGGCTTCGCGCACGGCTTGTACCAGCGGCAGCTGGCCAATGAGGGGCACCTGGTGCTTATCGGCCAGGCGTTGGCCGCCGCCTTCACCAAAGATGTAGTACTTGTTGTTGGGTAGCTCGGCGGGCGTAAACCACGCCATATTCTCGACAATGCCCAGCACCGGCACGTTTATCTGCGGCTGGCGGAACATCTGGAGGCCCTTCTGCGCATCTAGGAGCGCCACCGGCTGCGGCGTGGTCACGACGAGCGCGCCAGTTACGGGCACGGTCTGTACCATGGTGAGGTGAATGTCGGACGTGCCGGGTGGCAGGTCGAGCAGCAGGTAGTCGAGGTCGCCCCAGTCTACTTCCGTAATGAACTGCTTGAGCGCCGACGAAGCCATAGGGCCGCGCCACACAATGGCGTTTTCGCTAGGGGCCAGGAAGCCGATGCTCATCAGCTTCACGCCGTATTGAACCACCGGCTGAATCCGGTTTTTGCCCTGCTGGTCCTGAAACACGTGCGGCCGGGCATCTTCTACGCCGAACATCGTAGGCATGCTCGGCCCCGAGATGTCGGCGTCAATCAGCCCAACTTTGGCGCCGCTGGCGGCCAGTGCCACGGCCAGGTTGGCGGTTACGGTGCTTTTGCCCACGCCGCCCTTGCCCGAGGCAATGGCGATGATATTCTTCACGCCGGGCAAGATGGTGTTGTTGTTGCGCATGGTGGTCACGCGCGAGGTCATCTGAATCACCACGTTGGCGTCTTTGTCCACCATCGTGTGCACGGCCCGCTCGCAGGCATCGTGGATGAGCTGCTTGAGGGGGCAGGCTGGGGTAGTGAGCACCACGGTGAAGGATACCGTACGGCCTTCTACCACAATGTCTTCCACCATGTTGAGCGTAATCAAGTCCTGCCCTAGGTCGGGCTCTTCCACGAAGCTCAGGGCGTGGCGGACGGCTTCTATCGTTAGTTCGGGCATACAAGGCAAATGCACCACCTAGGGCGCAAGTTGCAAAGATAACCCGGGCGGCGGGGTAGGGGTTTCACTAAATGTGGATGTGCTCAATATCTTTACGAGTATTGATATCATAAAAGAATACACCAATAAGGAACTTAGAATTGTGTGTTTAAGTGCTAATTAACCATATTTTATAAATTATGCAGGACATCCATGAAATCCTTGCTGCCTATAATCTGAATGCATTAGATATTCAGCGAATCACGACTGAAGCCAAAGCATCTTCTGTAGGTTCTGGAGTAAAAGGCGTAAGTCGAGGACTCCTCCAGCCTACATGGAATTTACTCGATGATATATCAAATGAAATTTGGTATTCGGAAACGGAAGTGTCTCATAAGATTCCTTTAGGATTTTAAGCTTTTGAAATGTTTTCGAGTTATTATCACTTCCTAGTTCCGTTCTACCATGGGATTCGTAATAGGGAAATCTATTTAGTAGAGCATAAAGAAATTATTTGGAAACGTTTTATACAGTATCTATTAGCAGAAGCTTGTTACTCTGACCCGCTTAGCTACGTTCTATGGGTAGATTTTTTTGAGGATATAACTACTGTAAGAGAAACGTGGCAAGGATTGGTAAATAACTGTTCTACTAAGAAAGCTTTATTGCTTCTATTAGAAATAGCTGGACCTGTACCATTTGACTTAAAAGAAGTTTATTATAAAGCGTTACTTATGGATATAGGTAGTCATGAAGTTGTTTTTAACAGCTTATTGCATAGTGCTTTTGATGTGTATGGTCAGATTGATAGTAAGAAGGCTCAGCTAATCTTAGCTGAATTAAAAGTTGATATTAATAGTGAGAATTATAAACTGCTAAAGAAGAAGTTGCAGTTAATAGATAAATGATATTCAATAAAAAAGCCGCGATAAATACCACGGCTTTTTTACTAAAGGTGTCAGTTATTATTCCGGCTGCCCCGGCTCGGAGTGCAGCAGGCCAGCTGGCACGTCGAGCTCGCCCGAGTGGAAGCCGATGAGGCCGTTGCGCTCATCCTCGATGTTGGTGGCCTGGGTGTACACATCGCCCGCGATGGGGCGTTTGCGCAGCTCCTGCTTGAAGGCGCGGATGCTGTTGGTGCGGGCCTCTGCGTCGGCAGGGCCGCCGTAGTCGGGGAAGCCGAAGCCGCCCCACTCGCTCACCAGCAGCGGGCGCTGGCCGCGGTAGAAGTAGGGGTCGCCCACTACCAGCGGGAAGGCGGCGGTGCCCTCCATCTCGCCGTGGATGAGGCGGTCGAGCAGCTCGCGCCAGCGCCCTAGGTCAGGGGTATAGAGGTGAGCTGTGAGCAGGTCCGACTTGAGCGAGCCCTGGTACGAGATGTGGTGCCAGCCGTCGTTGTCAATCACCAAGAACTGCGGGTGCGCTAGCTGCATAAAGTTGTACATCTGCACGATGTAGCGCTGGGTGGCTGGGTTGGTGGCAATATCCTGGGCTCCCCAGTCTTCGTTGTAGAGGCTCCAGATAACGATGCTGGGGTGCGTTTCCATCAGCGAGAGCATGCGTAGCAGCTCGGCGCGGTGGTTTTCGCGGCTGCGGGGGGTGCTGCTGTGCGGGCTGGGCACTTCTACCCACAAAAGCAGCCCCAGCTCGTCGGCTAGGTTATAGATGCGGGGGTCGATGCCCGCGATGTGCACGCGCACCAGGTTGCAGCCTAGCTCCTTCATGGCGTGCATGTGGCGCTGCATCTCGGCGAAGGTGGCCGTGCCGGGCTGGTACAAGATGCCGTCGAGGTAGATGGGCTCGTTGTTGAGGTACACCTTACGGCCGCGCGCCTCAATCTTGCGCAGGCCGAAGCGTGCCTCAATCTGGGCCACATAGCCGGTGTTGTCGATGAGCTGGGCTACTAGGCGGTAGCGGTGCGGGTTTTCGGGGCACCACACTTCGGCGCCGGGTACCTCCATCGAAAAACGCTGCTGGTGCTGCCCAGCCGCCAGCCGCATCGGAAAGTCAGACGTGGCCAGCGGGGCCTCGCCCGGCGCGGCATCGGGCTCAAATATTTGCAGGCGCACCGTGTAATCAGCCGCGTCGTGGATGCGCAGCGTCAGGTTGAAGCGCACTAGGTTGTCTTCAATAGTGCTCACCACGCCCACCCGCGAGCGCAGGCGGTTGCGCTCCACGGTTTCGAGCCATACCGAGCGCACGGCCCCGGTGTAGGTCTGGTACCAGATGCCGCCGCGCTTATATACGTGCGACTCCTGCTTGCCGCGCGTAGTTTCGGCGTCCATGGTGTCGGCAATGCGCACCGTGAGGCGGTTGACGAGGTGCAGCATCTCTTCAGGCAACTCGTAGGTAAACGAGGTGTATTCACCGAAGTGCACCGACTCGCCCTCGATAGTAGTGAGCAAGTGCCCATTGAGCCACACCCGCGTTTCGTAGCCGCAGGCCCCAAAGGTGAGCTGAAACAGCGTCCGGTTTTGGGTGGCTGATACCTCGGGTAGGGGAAACTCGCGCTCGTACCAAGCCACTATCTTGTCTTGCCAGGCCGTGGGGCCCTCGGTGTGGGCGGCGGCCATGTGCTCTTCTATCGAGCCGGGCCACTGGGCCGTGTGGCGGTAGTCGTAGCCCTGTTCCCACTCTTCGATGAGGCCGCTGTCGTCACGGTCTACCGCAAATTTCCAGGTGCCATCGAGCAAAAAGTGCGTGCCCGGCCGCAGCACGGCCCGCGGTAGGGAATTATCGGTTTCGGCCGTGGAGTCGATGTCGGGCGGCGCCGACAGGCCGTAGTTGGATTGGGTGAGGTCGTCCATTTAAGAGTATCGAAGCTGGAAGAAGGGAGGAAACGAGAAGTAACCCTAGGTAGTAACGCCAATAGGTACTGGAATGATACAGCCCTAGGTGCCGTTGCTACGCAGCACCCGGCTTAAATGCAAAACCCCGGCCAAGCGTGGCCAGGGTTAGCAAATGCCTGGTAAAGGCCGGCCTCGCGGAGCCGCCTAGGTCTTGAGTTTCTTCTTTTTCGCGGCCGGAAACAGCACATTGTTCAAAATGAGCCGATAGCCGGGCGAGGTAGGGTGCAGGGCCAGGTCAGTGGGTTCTTCGCCCACCATGTGCTGGTAGTCTTCCGGGTCGTGGCCGCCGTAGAAGGTCCAGGTGCCCTTGCCCAGCGAGCCGTGCATGTAGCGCACCTCGCCGGTTTGCTTGGTTTCGCCCATTATCACCACGTCGGGCTTGATGAGGCTTTTGCGGAAGGCCGTGGTCTGGCCCATAAAGCCGTGGATGGTCTTCTCGTGGTTTTGGGTGAGCATGGTCGGCACGGGGTCGTACTTGGCCGAGAAGGTAAAGAGCTGGAAGTAATCGTTCTGCTCGTATAGCCCGCGCTCATAGGGCTGCATGTCGATGTTGGAGTACTCGTACTGCATCGGGTTCATGTACAGCTGAAAGTTCTGAAACGCCAGCGTGCGGTTGAAGTTGAGCTTGCTCTGGGCCGCCGGGTCGGCAGGGTCGCCGTCGTACATGCTTTCCACCATATCGACCCCTAGGCCGGCCAGCGCAATGTCGTAGGAGTCGGTGGCCGAGCACATGGCAAACATGAAACCGCCGCCCGCAATAAACTCCTGCATCTTCACGGCTTCGGCGGCCTTCATCTGGCTCACCTTGCCAAAGCCGTTGCGCTTGGCGGCGGCTTCGGCCTCGCGCTGCTGCTGCTGGTACCAGGGCGCGTAGCGGTAGGTTTGGTAAAACTTGCCGTACTCGCCCGTAAAATCTTCGTGGTGCAGGTGCAGCCAGTCGTACTTGGGCAGCACGCCGCTCAGCACCTCGTCGTCATAAATCTTATCGTAAGGAATTTCGGCGTAGGTGAGTACCATCGTCACGGCGTCGTCCCAGGGCTGCTTGCCCTTAGGCGTGTACACCGCTATTTTGGGCACCTTCTCCAGCTTCATCACGTCCATATTGGCGTTGGGGTCAGCTATTTCCGATAAAATGCTGGTGTACTGCGCCTCCGAAATAGTCTGAAACGAAATGCCGCGCACCGCCAGCTCACTTTCCACCGCTGGCTGTGCCTCCATCGCAAACGCGCCCCCTTTATAATTGAGTAGCCAATCGACCTCTATCTGCTTGCTCAACGCCCAGTAGCACAGGCCGTAGGCCTTGAGGTGCTCCTTCTGTGTATTGTCCATCGGGATGAAAATATGGTTGGCGAACGCCGGCAGGGTAGGGGCGAGCAGCGCCAGCAGTAGGGCAAGACGTTTTAGAAACATACTTTTGAGGGCAGAAGACCAGCTGGGCAAACGAGCCCGCCGCTACCGTAGTTCAAGGTACGGGCGCCGGGCCATAACAACGCGACACCCCGCAGTAGCCACCTTACCTGCTTGCCCGCATCCCTACTTCTCGCCTAGCCAGCCTGCCGCCGGCGGGCGTATCAGTTGAATCCTAAAAATCCGTTCGAATCTGCGATGAGTTTACTCGAAAACATCCGCGAAGCCCTGCGCTCCATCAAGGGTAATCTGCTGCGCACTATCCTCACCGCCCTCATCGTCAGCATCGGGCTTATGGCTCTGGTGGGAATTCTCACGGCCATCGACGCCATGCGCCACTCCCTAGGTGACACCTTTGCCAGCCTCGGGGCCAATGCCTTTGAAATGAAAGCCAAGGGCTACACCAACCGCTCGCGCCGTGGTGGCGTGCAGGGCAAGCAGTACCCGGCCATCACGTACCTGCAAGCCAGCCTCTATAAGAAGGAGCTGACCCAGCGCGAGCCCGCCGCCATTGTGGGTGTGTCGGCGCGCATCAGCGGAGCCACCGAAGCCAAAGCCAACGGCGAGAAAACCAACCCCAACATGGAAGTAGTGGCCGGCGACGAAAACTACCTGCGCATCCAGAGCTACGCACTCGCCCAGGGCCGCACCTTTTCGCCCGCCGAGCTGCAAAACGGGGCCAACGTGGTTGTCATCGGCGAAGAAATTAAAGACAAGCTTTTTCCCAGCCAGAGCCCCGTTGGCCAGTATCTCTACGCGCTAGGTCGGCGGTTTCAGGTAGTGGGGCTGTTTGAGAAAAAAGGCAGCAACGCAGGCGGCGGCGGGGCCGACCGCCTGCTGCTAGTGCCCCTCGAAACCGGCAACCAACTGCCCCGCCAGGGCGCCCTTACCTACGACGTAAAAACGGCTACTCCCAACGCCCAAAGCTTAAGCTACCTCCAAGACCAGGCCACCGGCGTGATGCGCGCCGTACGCCACGACCGCCTGGGCCAGGAAGACTCTTTCGAAGTCGAAAGCTCGGACTCCGCCTCCAAAACCCTCGATGAGCTAGCTGGCAAGATGCAGATGGGCGGCGGGCTGGTGGCCTTCATCACGCTGCTCGGGGCCAGCATCGCGCTCATGAATATTATGCTAGTATCAGTAACCGAGCGCACCCGCGAAATCGGCATTCGCAAGGCCCTTGGTGCTACTTCGCGCCAGGTGCGCCAGCAGTTCCTGCTCGAGGCCATCGTTATCTGCGTGCTCGGTGGCTCTCTTGGCATCCTGCTCGGCATTGCCATGGGTAATGGTGTAGCGCTGCTAGTAGGCAGTTCCTCCTTCCTAGTACCGTGGCTGTGGGTCGGCGTGGGACTGGCCATCTGCGTGTCGGTAGGGCTGATTGCGGGCTCTTACCCGGCTGGCAAAGCAGCGGCGCTCGACCCCATCGAAAGCCTGCGCTACGAATAGACCGCAGATTCGAACGGATTTTTAAGATTTAACGGATACGCCCGGCTGCGCCGGGCTGATTAGTGAAGGCCGGCTGGATATTTTCCAGCCGGCCTTTTACATTTGTGGCAAAATAACATTTGGTATAATGGCAGTTTCCTCCGTCGGGCAGCGGTTTTCGCAGCTTATCCAGCAGTTGGGCATGAGTAAAAATGCTTTTGCGCTGTCGCTTGATAAAACAGCTACGGTTATACAACATTTGGTTGATGAGCGTAATAAGCCGGGTTTTGATCTTATGTGTAAGGTTTTTGAAGTATACCCAAATGTATCTAGGGATTGGTTGCTGTTAGGTAAGGGGCCTATGCTGCTGGATGGTGCTATGAGCCCTGAGCCGCCAGCAGTTTCAGAAGAAGCCGCCGGGCCTGTGTTGGCTAAGGCTACAGTGTTGCTCCAGTCTTCTGCTAGTCCAAGCTTTCCTGCGCCGCTTTTTGCAGTTTCGGCCGCCCGCCCAGCGCTTGCCGATGTGTCAGCCCCGCCTGCTGCCCCAGTAGCGCTTCCTGCTGCAGATGCCCCCGCCCGCGCTGACCAAGCCCACCAGCCGGTGCCTGTGGCCCCAAATCCGGCCCTAGGTGCCTCCTCTTCGCCTCCTCCGCCTGTAGCGCCTCTGCCGGCTCCGGGCGCAGTAGCCCCGGCTGCTCCGGTAGCTTCGCTTGATGCGGCGGCGCTTACTGCCGCTTTGCACGCCCAGTACTTGCAGCACCAGCTAGCCCTGGCTGAGCAGCGCAATCAACACCTACTAGAGCAACAGCAACTCATGCAGCAAATGCTAGACCTCTTGCGCCGCCCCGCCTAAGCTCTAGATTTAACGAATTTTGCGGATGACTCCTCGGCTTACTTCATTTACCCGAATGCTAGACACCTAGGCGACGAACAAAAAAAGGCAGCTCGTAAGCTGCCTTTTTTACATCCACAAAATCCCATTAATTCGTCAAATCCGCGGTTTAGACAAGAATGCCGACTTCCTCGGCCTCCATCAGCCCTAGGGTATTTACTTGCGTGAGGCGTAGGGGGCGCACCTCGCCTACCAGCAGCGGGTCGTATTTGGCAGCTACCCGGATGTAGTTGGGCGTGTAGCCCTCCACCCGGCCGTCGGTTACATCGTCCTCAAACAGCACATTGGTTTCGAAACCTGCGTGCTGCTCGTAGAAAAAGCGTTTCTTTTTTTCCGATAAGCTGCGGAGTTGGGTGGTGCGCTCGGTGCGCACGCGCTCAGGCACGCGACCTTTCAGGGTTGGGGCCAGCGTATTGGCCCGCTCCGAGTAAGGAAACACGTGCAGGTAGCTTACCGGCAGCTCGTTCAGGAAATGATAAGTCTCCAGAAAATCAGCCTCCGTCTCGCCCGGAAAGCCCACAATTACATCGACCCCAATACCAGCGTGTGGCATTAGCTCCTTGATGCGGGCCACGCGGTCGGCGTAAAGGGCGCGGCGGTAGCGGCGGCGCATCAGGCCCAATATTTTATCCGAGCCGCTTTGCAAAGGCAGGTGGAAGTGCGGCATAAAGCGCCGTGATGCTGCCACGGTCTGGATAATCTCGTCGGTGAGCAGATTGGGCTCGCACGAGCTGATACGGAACCGCTGCATACCCTCGACCTCATCCAGCGCTTGCACCAGTTGCGTGAAGTTTTCGACGCGCTCGCGTTCGGGACCCTGTATGCCAAAATCTCCTAGGTTGACGCCCGTTAGCACGATTTCCTTTACTCCCTGCGCCGCGAGCGTTTCCACGCGCTCGACCACCGAAGCCACGCTACCCGAGCGGCTGTGCCCGCGCGCCAACGGAATCGTGCAAAACGAGCACGAGTAGTCGCAGCCATCCTGCACCTTCAAAAAAGTTCGGGTGCGTTCGCCCAGCGACTGCGCCGGGTGAAACTCCGTCGCCTCCGAAATAGGCGAGGCAAATACCCGACCCGGTGCGCCTGCTGCTAATGTCAAGCTTTCCGTCTCGAGCTCGGTTAGAATTTCGGCCAGCCGAAATTTCTCGGCCGCGCCCAGCACGGCGCCTACGCCCGGAATCTCCGCAATTTCTTGGGGCTTGAGCTGGGCGTAGCAGCCCACAATAGCTACAAAGGCCTGCGGATTATATTTCAAGGCCTGCTGCACCACCTTCCGGCACTTGCGGTCGGCATGGTCGGTCACAGAGCAGGTATTTACTACGTATAAGTCGGCGCCCTGCTCAAACTCGACGCGGCGCACGCCGCGCTCCTCGAATTGCCGCCCTAGGGCCGACGTTTCGGAGAAATTGAGCTTGCAGCCCAGCGTATAAAAGGCAACAGTTTGAGGATTCATAAGCCGACAAAGTTACGGCCGCGCCTCCATTGGGCGGCGGCCCTAAGTGCCTTTACCAAGCGTGCCGCGTTTAAAGAAGTTTCCGATGCACAGTAGCCTACCTGCTTGGCCACCAAGAGATGGGAAGTGATAACCTAGGAATGGCCACCCCAATCTTTCTGCCGCTTGCTTTAAATAGAAGAAAACGCTGCGAAGTGGTTTGGGAGAAGCTGCGCTGTATTTGATGGGCTGTCAAGTGAAAATTTACTTCATCTTTAAGGTTGAATGCCGTTTGCTTGACATTCAGAGTACTTCGCATAGAAATGAGCCTTATTAATTTGGTAAAGGTTCTTTTTTAAGGGTAATGCCAAGAAAATTGGCTTAGTAAGCGTACTTTTGCCCTGAAAACTGACACCCATTCTTCAATTTCATGGCCATTTTACGCTTCAAAGCCCTCGAACTCGTTGACCAGCGTCAGGCACTGACGGTTACGCCTGAGAAGGGCCGTCGGTCCGATTCTTTTGGGCAGAACGTCTTCAATTTGGAGGCAATGCGGGCAAATATGCCCGGCGAATATTTCAAGAAGCTACAGGCCGCTATTAAGCATGGCACGCCGGTCGAGCGCTCGGTGGCCGACGCGGTGGCTTCGGCCATGAAAACGTGGGCCATGGCCAAGGGGGCTACCCACTACACGCACTGGTTCCAGCCCCTGACCGGGGCCACGGCCGAGAAGCACGACTCGTTCTTCGACCTCAACTCGGACGGGCGCCCGATTGAGAACTTCAAGGGCTCGGCCCTGGTGCAGCAAGAGCCCGATGCCTCGTCGTTCCCCAACGGCGGCATCCGCAACACGTTTGAGGCCCGCGGCTACACGGCCTGGGACCCCACCTCGCCCGCCTTCATCATCGAAACGGTAGGCGCCAAGACACTGTGTATCCCCACCATCTTCGTGGCTTACACCGGCGAGGCGCTGGACTACAAGGCCCCGCTGCTCAAGTCGCTGGCCGTGCTCGAGAAAGCTGCCGTGGATGTGTGTCAGTACTTCGATAAAGATGTGCAGCGCGTCAACACGACCCTCGGTATCGAGCAGGAGTACTTCCTGGTTGATAAGGCTCTTTTCGACGCCCGCCCCGACCTGGTGATGACCGGCCGTACCCTGTTTGGTCACGCCTCGGCCAAAGGCCAGCAGCTCGAAGACCACTACTTCGGCTCGATTCCGCCCCGTGTGCACGCCTTCATGCTCGAGTTTGAGGAAGAAGCCAACGCCCTCGGTATCCCGCTGCGCACCCGCCACAACGAAGTGGCACCCAACCAGTTTGAGTGCGCCCCCACTTTCGAGGATGCTAACTTGGCCATCGACCACAACCAGCTCCTAATGGATGTGATGGACCGCGTAGGCCTCAAGCACAACTTCAAGGTGCTGCTGCACGAGAAGCCTTTCGCTGGCGTTAACGGCTCGGGCAAACATAACAACTGGGCCATGAGCACGGACACGGGCGTGAACCTGCTCGCCCCCGGCCGCCGGCCCAAGGAAAACCTGCAGTTCCTGGCCTTCTTCATCACGACCGTGAAGGCTGTGCACCGCTACGGCGACTTGCTGCGCGCCAGCATCGCCTCGGCCAGCAACGACCACCGCCTCGGGGCCAACGAAGCCCCGCCGGCCATCATGTCCGTGTTCCTGGGCTCGATGCTCGATAGTGTGCTTGACGAACTCGAGCGCACGGCCAAGCTGCCGCTCGACAAGGGCGACAACATCTACCTCAAGCTGGGCATCGATAAGATTCCGGCCATCCTGCTCGACAACACCGACCGCAACCGCACCTCACCTTTTGCCTTCACCGGCAACAAGTTCGAGCTACGCGCCGTGGGCTCCTCGGCCAACTGCTCGTCGGCCATGACCACGCTCAACGCCATCGTGGCGGACCAACTGATTGCCTTCAAAGAGCAGGTCGACGCGCTCATCAACCAAGGCAAGAAGAAAGAAGTGGCTATCGTGGACGTGCTGCGTGAGTACGTTATCTCGTCCAAGAACATCCGCTTCGAAGGCAACGGCTACTCGGACGAGTGGCGCGACGAGGCTGCCCGCCGCGGCCTGGCCAACGTGCCCACCACCCCCCAGGCTCTCGATGCGCTAGTGCGCGACGACGCGGCCGAGCTCTTCAGCCGCCACGGCATCTTCTCCGAAACGGAGCTGCACGCCCGCCACGAGATTCTGCTCGATGAGTACATCAAGAAAATTCAGATTGAAAGCCGCGTCCTCGGTGACCTCGCCGTCAACCATGTTATCCCAACGGCCGTAGCATACCAAACCAAGCTGATTCAAAACGTGCGCGGCCTGCGCGAACTGGGCCTCGACGACGAGAACAGCCAGGTAACGGTAGAAATGATTAAGTCGATTTCGGGCTACGTGTCTACTATCAAGAGCACGGTCGATGCCATGACGGAGGCCCGCAAAGTGGCCAACCGCCTGGAAGACGCCCGCGAGCGTGCCGTGGCCTACTGCGACACGGTGAAAGAGAAATTTGCGGTGATTCGCCGCGCCGCCGACAAGCTCGAACTGCTTGTGGCGGATGAGGACTGGCCCCTGGTGAAGTACCGCGAACTGTTGTTCCGGCATTAACTTTGGGTTGGAGCCACGGACCAGCGCTGGGTGGGAATTCTCGCTGCGTCCGGGTTTGGAAAGGGTCGTGCCGGGTGGCGCGACCTTTTTTTTGTGCCCGCTGGGTAGAGTTGCGTTTAAATAGGTGCTAGGGCACACGCAGTTAGGCTTTTTTTACTAGCTCCGGCCACCTTTTTATATAATGTAACTAAGTCGCTGGCAAGCTTACCAAGTGATAGACCAAGGGCGATAAGTCCGCCGGTAGAAATGCCACATATCATTTCAAAATGGTCGCACAGGCGGCACCCATAAGTTTTTCCCAGTTGAGCCAAGACAGTCGCGCTGTAAAATCCCTCAATGCCACCTCTATTTATAGCAAAAATTTTAAAGTATTTTTTGTTATCATGATACTTTGAAAGAAAGTATTAATCATTAAATTCTCTAGACGAAAATAATTTTCTGCTGTTTATTATTAATTCCAGGCTCCCAAAAGCAGTTGTGGCATAAGAGCTATCTACGCCCTCTACTAACCTAATCGTGCCAGGTATGTGGGGGTAAATATTAATATTACTGTTGCCTAATTGGATTTGGTGACTTCTTGAGTAGTTCATAAGTGCTTCTGATTCTAGAGACGTAGGTTCAGTCATTGAAAAAATATTTATAAGTTCTGAACAGTAACCTTTCTCTGATACAGCCTTTACAGGGAACACATAATTGTATGCCCTTACTTCCTTTATAGAAGCATAGTTTACTTTAGTTGAAGGAAACATTATGCCATCTACTATATTCCTTGTTGCTATATATTGCAGTAGCATCTGAGGTATTATATACTCTGGTTTAAATGAGCCGGTAATTTGGCTGGTTTTGATGGAGCAGGCAATAAAAAGCGGAAACAAAGCCAAGTACCTTAGTATTTCATCTAGATGGTCAGGGCTACCATAGCCAGGTTCACTCTGAGAAGGAAGTGTTTCTAGAAATTCAGCTAAGCGTTGTATTTTAATTACCTTCAGATTCCAAACATTAGAGAATCTGCTAAAGTATAATTTGTTCATGTCAGGCTTATTGTACTCTTCCCAGCATACATAAACTGAACTGCCAAAATAAAGAGCTGGAAAGCCTGGTATGCTATATCTGTTCGTATTTACTAAGTGTCTTTTGTCAAAAGGATTGTGAAATAACTCTGGCCTTGTAAGATGTTTTTCTCCCCCAAATCTAGTTCTGTAAAAATTGTGTTCTTTCTCAATTATCTGTGGTGAACTTACCTCCTTGATTAAAAGAGATTCTAACATAAGGTTGAATTGACCCGTTGCACTATAAACATTTCCAGAATAATATTCTTTAATTGTTCCATTTAAAGCTGATATAATTTTATCAAGTTTCTCAAATGAAACTATATTTTCCTTGTCTTTTTGAATGTACCCATGTACGTCATCTATTACCGGTTTTAGAAAATTTGAATAATATGTCAAGTATTTATTTAACTGTTTAGATAAGAAGGATGGAAAATAATCATTAGTTTGTTGAGTTAATGGTATTGCAAAGGTGGATGTACTTAAAAAGCTAAGTATCTTATCTATTTTCAGATTAGCCATATAAGTATACTCTCCTTTTGTGTACGCTTACTTGCATAGTAGGGCGACTCTTTTTTAATTCGGTCAGTTATACCCGCCACACAGCAGGATGATGATTTCTTACTTTGAGGCAATGACGGCTTCTTGCGAAGTCAGCATCGCATCCTTGGCCGCTATGAACGGCTAGCTTTACTTCAGCGCCCAGCAGCACACGCAGAGTTGAATTGCTGCCACCTTACTAATCTTAATCTTCTGGGTTTTGCAGTTGCCCGCCTGCAGGAAGAAGCTACTCAGAAAGTTGGTGGGTGGCACGCGCAGGTAACTGGCCAGGCGCTCCAACTCGAAGAGGCGCAAGTCGCCGAGGCGGCAAAGGGTGACTAGCTCGGACTTTGAAAGGACCATCTGGACGGCGAGTTGGGGCATAGTGAGGTTGGCAGTCCCCAGGCACTGGGTGACTTTTTCTTCTAAGGTTGCGGGCATAGCGTGCGCTTTACAGCGCGTTGGTGTTGCCTGGGTAAGAGGCAGAGCGAGGGTAAAGAGCTACGGGCGAGCGTCCGTGAAGGTACCGGCCGTAATCACTTGGCTAGTGAATCTGCTGAACGTAGCAGAGAAAGTACCGAAATAGCCGCCGCTGCTAAGCTTGCTCAGTGTGGCCTCAACACCCGGGACCAGGTAGTCAATACCATAGGGTGCCTGTGGCAAACTCGACGTAAGCGTTATCAACAGCAGCGTATAGTCAGAAGCAGGCGCGTCAAGCGGTTTTTGGAAATACAAAATGACTGTTTTGCCACTCTGTTGAGGGTTGGTTGGGATAAGCTCTATATTTAAGTAATCGCCATTTAAATTATAAGCTGAGCCAGAGCGCTCATTCACCACTGCTTTGCAAGGCGTGACGACCCCGTCGAGTGTGTAAGTGCCTGTATTATGTATACTAGCAGTAGGGTCGTCTTTTTTAGAGCAGCCTAGGGTGCCTAGGAGCAGGAAGAGAGCGAATAGGGAAGTAGTGAATAAGCGTAAGCGCATAGGCAGTAACGGTTGGGGTGAATCTATCTTAGTTGGCTATAGTACAGCTAATAGTCAACGGCTTAGGTACTGTTGCACATCGGCCGAGAGCGAGCCCACGGCTATGACAGCATTGCGCAAGCGGGTTTCGGTGCAGTTGAAGGTGCGGCACCAATAGTTGACTTCATTGGTGGACTTGACGTTAATGCGCTTGGCATCGGCAGGAATAGATGGGAGCACCTAGGAGCAGTTGGGACGGGTGAAGCTGGCGCGCAGCAGAATTAAGGTTTAGAATACAGATAGTGGAGGTAGCTAATTGCCGCCATTAAGACTAGCGTGACGCCGACTGCCAAGCCCCACATACGGCTATCCCCTTTGACCTCTTTTGGCATCAATGCCAGGGATAGCGCACTGACTACTAGAAAGAGAATAAAGCGGCGTAGCCGATGATAGGGCATCAATTAGGGCGAGTAAAGCTGGCCTCAGGTATAACGGCTCAGAAGGCGACGCTACTTCTTAATGACCTTATGCGGGAGAACCGTATCGGTCGGCTTGCTTTTCTGCACCATTTTGTGCCCTAGGTTCTTTGTAGTCTTTGCGCTTGGTGCCCCCTGCGCAGTGGACTTTGCGGGAGTCGGGTTATCGTGCGAGGTAGCGGGCGCCTGGGCGTAGGCGGTGAGCAGGAGCACCGAGAGGGCAAGACTGCTGGTGAGGGTAAGTAAGATTTTCATAACGTAGGGTGGGTGTAGGTGACGCTGACGTAGCAGCTATTAAATCTCAACGCTGATGTAAGACCCTTGTAGAGCGGCCTTTGGCATGTAGTAGGTAGTAGTATCTGCTCCGAACGAGTGCTGAGCAGAGCCCGCCCGCCAGCGAACGGCGACCCAGCGGGTAGTGACCGACCGCACAACGTCTAAGCTCCAATCTCCCCGAGGTAGCGGCCTTGCGTGGCGACGGCTAATCGTATCGCGCAAGTGCCGGTAGAGGAAGGTGCCAGCAGGCAGGTGTAAGTAGTGCGGATTTGCGGAGCCGCGGAGCGCCTGCGCAACGGTTGGTACTGCTGGCTTTATGGCACGCAGTGGCAGCTGAGCTTGCGCGCAACCCGTTATTGGAACTACGAGCATAAGAGCCAAGAGTGCTTTCACTAATTAGGGCGGGTGGAGCTGGCCCGCAGCAGGATAATGGTTTCGTCTTTGGGAGCTAGAAATCTTTAGGGTCCTTCGTGCCCTTCATCGCATTTTGTAAGTCAGCGACTAGCTTTTGCGCGTTCGCATCAGCCTGCCTGCGCATTCTATCCCAAGGACGCTTGCTCCCTATCATTGCAACAATTTGAACGTCAACTTGCTCCAGCGGGCCGACCGCGGCGATGTCTTGGACTCCACCAGTTGAGGTATGCGTGAGGTTGGTGAGCACATACTTATAGCGCCCGTCTTTGAGATAGATACTGAGCGTGTACTGTATAGTGCCTGCTGCAACAGTGCCGCCCATAAGCGAAATCGTGCTAGGCCAGCTGCCTTTGGCAACTAGTTGGTCAGTAGCCGGGCTTTGCGATGGGGCGTTGCTAGTCACGTTGGCTGCTTTTGCTAGCCAGTTCTGCGCCCGTGCATAAAGCTGCGCCTGTGTAACGCCGGGAGTTTCTACCACTCCTTGGTACGTGATGAGCTGTGTGTCGGCATCATAAGGCAACGCAGTGCCATCTAAGAGCACCGCTGCTGGTGGGACTTTGGATGGCTGCTTTTGCGCGATAGCAGCTACTGGAAGAGCTAGTAAGAAGAGTAAAGAGTAACTTTTCACTTAGTTGGGGCGGGTGAAGCTGGCGCGCAGCAGGGTAATGGTTTCGTCTTTGGCCGCCACCAGGGCGTTGGCCAGGGCTAGCTCGCGCTGGCAGGCAGCTAGGGCAGCGGCTAGGTCTTGCTGCGGCTTGCCCTTGTCCACCTTCACTTTCTGGCTATTTCCGCTGCCAGCTTGGTTGAAGTCGCCGGTTTGAACTGTAGAAGCCTTGTTGTCCTCTGACAAAAGAAAATTGAGTGTTGAGCTAAGTGCCTCAGCAATCTTTTCTAGCTGTGAAAGCTTGGCGTCACCTCTATTAAAAATGGCGTGTAAAGTTGGCTCCGATATACCTGCTACAGTGGCAAGTCGCTGTATAGTCATGCCCTGTTCTGCAAGCCGATTTTTAATCTTAGACTCAAGATTATTCATTTCAATAGGTTCGGCTATATTACACTTAGATTTTTGGATTAAAAAAATTAGCAAAGAATTCGGAGTATGACTCAGATTTCTTTAGTTTCGCACCGTTAACCCGGTGTAAATATCAAAAACACGGGGCAGATTTTCTAAAACAGTCTGGTGTTTTTCTGAAGAAGCGATGGAACCTAAGAACCGCCTGCGGGAAATCCTCACAGCCATTGGCCTGGCCAGTGTCCGCCCCACCGAGGACCTATTGAAGCAGTGGGGCATGAGCGCCATCCGCTTTAATCAGCTGCTCGACAACAAGGGCCGCCTAGGTATCACCGTCAGCGAGAGCAAAGCTCTAGAGCGCTGGCTGAAAACACACTTTCAGGAAAGCCACCAGTACCTGTTCCAGGACGACATGCCGCCCCACGAGCGCATGGTCAACCAGCAGCAAGTCCTCGCCCCTTCCTGCTATTCTGCCCGCTCCTTATATGCGTCATCTCTTCGCTAGCCTGCTAGTAGGTAGTGCGTGTGTAGCCACGCAGGCGCAGGACCTGCCGCCGGCGCCTTACGAGACCTCGTTAAAGCGCGAAGTTGCCCTGCTCAAACAGGGAGTGGTCCAACGCAGCCCAGGCGAAGGGGAAGTAGCCTTTCTCACGCGACTCTTTCCCGCTGCGCTTGAGCCAGCTAGACTTATTCGCCATCCCTGGCGACTAGGTGGCTATGGCCCGCAACTCTTTTTTTGGCGCGAGCAACGAGACGAGTCACACTGCTTGGGGGAGGGCACCGAGCTCTTCGTACTGGATTCGTTTCAGCCTCTTACCTATGCCGTGCAGGTGCTGCAGCTGAAGCCGATTGGCGATATCACCAACCTACTTGCGTTCTTCTTTGCCGATATTGAACAGGATGGCCAAAAGGAGTTACCCGCCTTAGTGTATGCCGAAGTTCAGGAAAATGGAATGCTTTACGCCAAGCCAGGCGCTAAGGGCATTCCCGTGTATAGTCATGTTACCCATTGGCAAACGCAGGTCTTTCGCTATGCGGGGCTGAGCCCACAGGCCGCCCGCGCTACCAGCGTGACCGAACGCCCCGACCTTACCTCAATGAGCTGGGTTCTGCCACTGAGGTAAGGCAGGCCCTGGCCCGGCAGCAGCAACGAGTAAAGGCACGCCCACTCAAAGCGAGTAAAAAATAGAGAGTAATCGCCTGACTGAGTATATGTTATAAACTAAAAACTCGCTTAGGAAAAGCTAGTAGTAAGAGGAGACATTATATAAACGTTCTTTTTCTCTCTGCTGCTACTATCTCTTGTTGTGCTCTAATTCGCCGCAGTTGTAACACAGCCGGAACCCATACTATAAAAATACCAACGTGTAAGAGCCACACATAGGGCGCGAAGGACAGCACGTCCACTTCAGCTAGTGCGAAGCCATGAACCAGTAATGCCGTTCCCCATCCAACCACAGCAACGTAAAATATCTCTTTTACCCATGAGAGCATGAGTAATTGTTTCTAGCTAAGAACCAAGCGAAGCTATTAGATAGCACCATAGCTAGTTTCCGTCCCTGTACATAATGCTGCTTGCCGGACACGCCTTGAAGAAGTGATGGCTTCGGAACTCTCTTCATGGTGCAATCGGTGTGGTATTTGGGCGCTGAGCACGGCCGATTGGACGGCGCGCACCTGCTGGTCGGCCTCGCCGCTGTTGAGGCGGAATAGTAGTTGACCCTTGCGCACGTGCGCGCCCTCATCCACCAGCACCTGGTCGATGAAGCCCTCCTCCTTTGGTCGGATTTCCACGTCGGCCTGACCTTGCAGCACGGTGGGGTAGTCGGTGTGCATCTCAGCCGTGCGCGGCTGAACGGTCATTACCCCGTAGTCGAGCACCTGAGCTGGGCCGCCGGGCCCACCAGGGCCGCCCGCACCGGGCGGGCCGCCACCGGCCGCCCCTTGGTCAGATTTAGAGTTGCAGGCGCTGGCTGCCACCATCAGGCACAGCAGGCTAGCCGCCAGTGAAGAAGCTACTTGTTTCATGCCCTAAAGCTCCCGCGGGGGCCTAGGGTACAGAAATAAAGGTTGGCGAATGCCGGTTTTGAACAGCGGAACACCGAAAAAGCGACGCTAAACTTCGGGAAGATGCTCGCTTCTATAATTGTAAATTGTACGCCCTCGTACTGGTGCTGAAAGACGTGGCTGTTGCAAAAGAGTATTAGGCGCCAAAAAAGGAGACTAGTTAAGGGCAAGGCGATGGTCAAGCTAACGGATTGCTGGGGCGCAGCAGTGCGTAGATACTTATCCAAATGGCAAGCCATGGCAGCTATGTACAGCACCTTTATGGCCCCTACTTGTCCTTTCTTACTTATCGCGCAAGCCATAGCAGGTGATGGGATGTAGAGTACGGGCTCGACCGTCGCGGCGCGCAGGCGTAGTAGGCGTTTGCCTAAGTGCGCCAGCATGCGGTCATAATAGGCCTTGTGAGGCGTGTAGTGTATGCGTTTTTTCTTAGCCTTCTTGCCCTTACACTGTTCCCGGATAGGGCAGCATTGGCTTTGGCCATGTAACGCTTCTTGGCGTGTCCCTCCGAAGCGACGAATACTTCAAAAGATGGAAGAATGCGCCAAGTAGGAGTACGGCGCGTGCCTTTATCTGGCTTCTCCGGGATACACCCAAGTTTGGGCTTGCCGTAACCGCAACGGCCGAAATACACTCACCATGACCTTCTATTTTGACCTCTGCTAAAAAACATGAGTCGATAGCATTCACTTAAAAAAGTGCAGAAATAATGCGCTTAAACAACGTTTTTTATAACATATGAGTGATGAATTAAGAATGAACTCGACTGTAGTATTTGCAAGATTGAGGTGATTTTACAGAAAAAATATTAGCTGGATTATGAAATTATTAGCACTATACTCTTTATTCGCACTTGCAACTGTAAAAATTTTTAATCGACATAACGAATTGCATGAGGAAATATTACACCCTTTTCTATATGCGAAGCCTGCACCATTTAAAGGTTGTTACAGACTTAAAGGTGGGCTGTTACCGATAGAGTAGAAGTAGAGGAGGCCGACGCTTCGGCATGTTTATCATTGTTTGGGGGTAGCTACTGTATACTATACTAGTAGCAGTATGTACACGCATGCTTATTGTGGGGTAAGAGAGTAGCTGCTGGGAAACGACCGGCCGATAAGGCTGCCTTATGTGATTCTTGCTTAAGGCTTTGTGGGGATGTTTAACTTGCCTGGCTAACTAAATAGCTAGCATTGGGTAACTCAACTGACTGAATCATAAGGGCGAGTGTAGTAAAGCCGGCAGATAGGAGAAGTTCAAGTAGAGAAAAAAGTAGGGTGAAGTAATCAACGCCTTGTTCATTCAATAAATCACGATTCATATGAAGCACGCTTTACTATCCAGCGTTGTTTTGGTGTCAGCTCTCTCAACGCAGGCCTGGGCACAGAACAATGCTCTGACAGGCCGAGTAACGGATGCTACTACCGGTGAAGGACTACCCGGGGTAACTGTTCGTCTCAAAGAGACTTCCGCTGCGGCGCCAACTGATGAGCAGGGCAACTACCGTATCAACGTACCAGCTAGCGGAGGGACGCTAGTGTTCTCTTTCATTGGCTATATCAATAAAGAGGTCACTGTTGGTAGCCAATCCACCATCAACGTAGCCCTGACTAGCGACGCCAAAAGCCTAGATGAAGTAGTAGTAGTGGCCTATGGTACGGCCGACCCAGCTACGTATACTGGCTCCGTGGCGCAGATTGGTGCTGAGAAACTAGCGCAACGGCCCGTGACTAACATCACCAATGCCATTGCTGGTCAAGCCCCTGGCGTGCAGGTTTCGGCGGGTTCCGGGCAGCCGGGCTCCGGTCCAGATATCCGCATTAGGGGGTTCAGCTCGGTGAACTACGCCAACGACCCGTTGTATGTCGTGGATGGCGTGCCGTACACAGCCGGCTTGTCGAACCTGAACGCGGAAGATATAGCGAGCGTCTCTATTCTAAAAGACGCCGCTTCCACCGCTCTCTATGGCTCCCGGGCCACTAACGGGGTAGTGATGATTACCACTAAGAGAGGTAAAAAAGACCGGATACAGGTTAATGTAAGAGCGTTGCAAGGCGTTTCCTCTCGCGCCATTCCCGAGTATGACCGCGTAAATGCGTATGAGTACTACCCCTTGATGTGGGAGGCCTACCGGAACAGCTTGATTAGCTCGACCGTTACCAATGCGCAGGCTAGCCAACGGGCAACCTCCGACATCAAAGGCTTGTTAGGCTATAACCCGTTCAATGTAGCGAACAACCAGATTGTTCGGCCGGATGGCACGCTGAACCCGGATGCGCAATTGCTGTGGGGAGATGACCTAGACTGGGAAAAGGCCCTGACCAGGAGCGGCTCCCGCTCCGATTATACTGTGAGCTTCAACGGTGGGTCCGAGAAAAGCGACTACTACGTGTCGTTGGGTTACCTCAACGAGAAAGGCTATGTGATAAAATCTGACTTCGAGCGGTTTGCGGGCCGCATGAACGTTAACACCAATCTGACCAAGTGGTTCAAGGCGGGCGTAAACCTGAACTACACCCTCACTAACTCCAACCAGGCGAACACGGGCAGCTCCACGGGCTTCGTAAATCCGTTCTTCTTCAGCCGCGGAGTAGGTCCTATTTACCCTATTTACCAGCACGACCCTACCACGGGCGCCTACGCGCTCGACGCCAATGGCGAGCGGATATATGACCTAGGCGGCTCCTCCCCAACCATGACTCGCCCGGTGTACCCGGGCCGGCACATTGTAGCCGAAACCAACTGGAACAACTACCTCTACCGCCGCAATGTGCTGGGTGGCAGAACCTATGGGGAAATCACCTTCCTAAAAGACTTCAAGTTTACGGCCAACTTCGCAGCGGATATCACCAACTACGAAGAGCAGACCTACGAAAACACTGTCGTTGGAGACGGTGCTCCAGCCGGGCGGGCGGGCCGCATTCTTTACAACCTAACGAGCTACACGGCCAACCAGCTGCTCAACTACACCCGGACGCTAGCTAACGTGCACGCGATAGATGTGCTGGTGGGCCACGAGAACTACAGCCGGAGCCGCGATTACCTGAACGGCACAAAGTCGGGGGAGATAGTGGCCGACAACACACAGCTGCAGAACTTTACCACCATCAATAGCTTCAATACCTATCTGCAGCAGCATAAGATAGAGTCATATTTCGGGCGGGCGAACTACACGTACAACAACAAATACACTGTTTCCGCGTCGTATCGGCGAGACGGCTCTTCGCGGTTCTACAAGGATGTACGTTGGGGAAGCTTCTGGTCGGTCGGGGGTTCTTGGCGCTTAGACCAAGAGACTTTCTTCACCAAGCCCAACTGGGTTGACATGGTGAAGCTCCGGTCGTCGTACGGGCAAGTGGGTAATGAAAACCTCGAAAACGCGGACGGTAGCCAATTCTATGCGTGGCAGGCGCTGTACACACTGGGCCAGAACAACGCCGCCGAACCAGGTTTTTCGCAATCAACCTTAGGCAACCGGGGGCTAGTGTGGGAGAAGAACAACAGCCTCGACGCGGGGCTTGAATTCTCGTTATTCAAAAACCGACTGAACGGTTCGGTGGAGTATTTCAAGCGGACATCTAAGGACCTGCTGTTTGAGGTGCAGCTGCCGCTTTCCAGCGGAGTAGCCAACCGGATTGAAAACGTAGGCGAGATGTACAACAAAGGCATCGAGGTACGGCTGGCCGGTGACATCATTAGAACCAACGCCTTCACCTGGAACCTAGACGTAAACTGGACCACCTTCAAAAACCAGATAACCCGGCTGCCATACCCAGAGCTGGTATCGGGCACTAAGAAGCTGAAAGAGGGCGAAGATTTGCAGGCATTCTGGCTACGAGAGTACTACGGCGTTGACCCAGAAAATGGCAATGCCCTCTACCGTGCCATCAGGTACACGGAGGCTAACAGCAAAATCATCGGTTCAGATACCGTGACTTGGAACGCCAACAATGGCCGGTATCACTACGCCGGCTCAGCTATTCCTAAATTCTCGGGCGGTTTCACCAATACCTTCTCTTTCAAAGGCCTCACCTTGTCGGCACTTGTTACCTACTCGGTAGGCGGCAAGTTCTATGACGGCCAGTATGCGACACTGATGAACCATGGCACCTATGGCGGCGCCATGCATAAGGACATGCTGAACCGGTGGCAGAATCCCGGGGATATCACGGATGTACCTAAGCTGCAAGTAGGCAACACGGCCAACCTGGCGGCCGCTTCCGACCGGTGGTTAATAGATGCCTCTTACCTGAACTTCCGGTCGGTGAGCTTGAGCTATAGTATCCCGGCTCCGCTTACCACAAAGCTTAAGCTGCGCAACGTGAACATCTTCGCCACCGGCGAAAACCTAGCGTTGGTTTCTAAGCGCAAAGGCATGAACGTGGCGCAAGCCTTCTCCGGCACTACGTCGGCAGTATACCTGCCCGCCCGGGTGCTTTCCCTAGGAGTAAATCTTTCTTTGTAGCAACTGATTGGTCATGAAAAAGACGATATACAGCGCGTTGCTGGCCAGCGCCATGATTTTTTCCTCCTGCAACAAGGAGTACTTGGAAACGACGCCCACCGATGCCGTGACAGAGGGCGATGTGCTCTCTAGCACTAAAAACGGAATGGCGGCCCTGAACGGCATCCACCGGATGATGTACACCCAGCACAATGGGAGCCAGAACCAGGGGGGCGAAGGGGGCATGAAGATTATGATGGACGCCCTAGGCGAGGATTGGGTGCAGACGATAGGAACCAGCTGGTGGTCTGGGGAGCATAACTGGATTTCACACCGGAATGCCACTTCCACTACTACCTATAACCACGCCTGGTACTATTTCTACTACCGCATCATCGCTAATGCCAATGTGCTAATCAACGGGTTAGGCAACGCCACCGGCCCGGAAGCTGAAAAGCAGATGGTGATTGGGGAGGCGCTAGTATACCGGGCCTGGGCTCATTTCCAACTGGTGCAGGCCTTTGGGGAGCGGTACGATGCTACTAAAACCAACAGTCAGCTAGGGGTACCCCTAATGATTACTAGTACTACGGAAGGTCAGCCGCGCGCTACTGTGGAGGAAGTCTATACCCAAATCAACACGGATTTGGACGCGGCCATCGGGATGCTCACGGGTGCGGCTAGCCGGCCCGCCAAATCGCACTTCAATGCAGCGGTGGCCAAAGGCATCAAAGCCCGGGTAGCGCTCACCATGCAAAACTGGCCCGTGGCTGCGCGGCTTGCGCAGGAAGCCATTCAGCAAAGCGGCGCTACCCTCATGAGCCGGACGCAGTACACGAGCGGATTCAACAGCGTAGACAATCCGGAATGGATATGGGGCAGCAAAATGCAGGCCGACCAGACCAGCTATTTCTACTCCTTTTTTGCCTACATGTCGGCCAACTACAGCTCGACAGCTATCCGGCAAAACCCGAAGAAGATTAACTCGGTCCTCTACAACCAAATTCCCACCACCGACATCCGCAAGTCGCTCTGGGACCCAACCGGCGCCAGCATCCCGGCCCCGGCCACAGGCGTGAAAGCGCCGTATGGGCAAAAGAAATTTCTGGTGGCGGACCCCAACTTAAGCATCGGAGACGTGCCGCACATGCGCTTAGCCGAGCTGTATTTGATTCAAGCCGAAGCTGAAGCCCGACAAGGGCTGACCTCTGCCGCTGGCAGTCTGTTTACGTTAGTGAGTGCACGAGACCCACAATACGTCCGGTCTACCCGCACGGGCCAAGCCTTAGTAGACGAAATCCTGATTCAGCGTCGGATAGAGCTGTGGGGCGAAGGCTTCCGATTTCTAGATTTGAAGCGTACCAATAGCGCATTAGATAGAACGGGTAAGAACCATATCACGCAATGGGCTTGGGTGCTCACGGGCGGCAACTTCCAAGTTGCCCCCGGAGTCAAGGAGTGGCAGTTCCTTTTCCCGCAGGCCGAACTCAATGTCAACAAAGCCATTGTGCAAAATCCACTGTAGAAAAAAAGAGTAAAAAACAAAAGAGAGAAAGCCATGGCTTTCTCTCTTTTGTTTTTTACTCTTTTTTAAGGACTGCTAGCCAGCAGTAGATACTCGTACGAAAAGGATACCGAGCTAGCCTAGGTATGATTTGAGCGACTGCGAACGAGAGGTGTGCTTGAGACGGCGAATAGCCTTCTCCTTGACCTGCCGCACCCGCTCGCGGGTCAAGCTAAAGCGCTCGCCAATTTCTTCTAGCGTTAGCGCCGCTTGGCCATTAAGGCCGAAGTGCAGCGTCAGCACGTCAGCCTCACGTCGCGTCAGGGTCGAGAGCGCTCGTTGTACCTCCCGGCGCAGCGAGTCTTGCAGCAAGCCCGCATCCGGCGTGTCTTGTCCTTCATCCTGCATTACATCGAGCAGCCCGTTTTCCTCGCCTTGCACAAAGGGCGCGTCCATCGAGACGTGGCGGCCCGAGACCTTGAGCGTGTCCACTACCTCGGAGGTCGTCAGCTCCAGCAGCTCGGCAATCTCGTCGGGCGAGGGCTCGCGCTCAAACTTCTGCTCGAGCTCGGCAAACGAGCGGTTGATTTTATTGAGCGAGCCCACCCGGTTCAGCGGTAGGCGCACGATGCGGCTCTGCTCGGCTAGCGCTTGCAAAATGCTCTGGCGAATCCACCACACGGCATAAGAGATGAACTTGAAGCCTTTCGTTTCATCAAAGCGCTTGGCGGCCTTGATGAGCCCTAGGTTGCCCTCGTTGATGAGGTCACCTAGTGTCAGGCCCTGGTTCTGGTACTGCTTGGACACCGACACTACGAAGCGTAGGTTGGCCTTAGTAAGTTTCTCGAGGGCCTGCTGGTCCCCGTCGCGGATGCGCTGAGCCAGGTCAACTTCCTCGTCAATCGATACCAGGCTCACTTTGCCAATCTCCTGCAGATATTTGTCCAGCGACTGGCTTTCGCGGTTGGTAATCTGCTTGCTAATTTTTAATTGTCTCATGTGAGAATAACGCGGCGTAGAAAGGAAAAGAGCCAGCTGTAACTCCTAGTGTGGTGGCTTGGTTCGTTAGCTTTAGTGAGACACCCCACTGGAGGGCGCATAATAAGCTAAAAGGTTAGCTGCCGCTCGGCCGGAAAACAGAGTTGAAACGCACTACCTGCCCCAGCCACGGAATGGACCTGGATGTTGCCCTGGTGCAGCTGCATGATTTGCTTGGCTAGACTCAATCCAATGCCGGAGCCGTTGGGGTAGGTGGTGAAAAAAGGAATAAAGATACTGTCCAGTACGTCGGCGTCAATACCGCTGCCATTGTCTTTTACCTCGATAATTACCCGTTCCTGCTCATCAAGCCAGGCCAGAAGGCTGAGGCGAGGAGTAGGCGATTGTGTGAGCGCCTGCGCCGCATTGAGGACTAGATTGATGAGTACTTGCTCCAGCAGGTGGCCGTCGGCGTGCAGGGTGAGGTGCGCGGGACGGACACTGAGGATTATCTCGATGCCTTGCGCGGCCAGTTGCTCTGCCAGGAGTTGCCGGGTGGCCTGGAGCACCTCCTGCACATAAAGAGTCGTGCGCTGTGGCGCGGCTAGGGTGCTAAAGTCGCGGTATACCTGGGCAAAGCGCAGCAGCCCTTCGCTACGCTGCTGGATGATGCGAATGCCGGTGCCCACATCATCGAGCAATTCACTGGAAGCCTCCTGCTGCTGGGCGCGCTGCACGTGGCGGCCCAACGAATCCGCCAACGATGCAATGGGGGCGACCGAATTCATGATTTCGTGCGTCATGACCCGGAGCAGTTGCTGCCAAGCGGCCGTTTCAGTATCAGCTAGGGCTTGGCTCACGTTCTTGAAGGCCAGGAGGGTAAAGGCTTCGCCTCGTAGCTTAAACTGCGTGGCCGACACGAGCAACTGCACCGCTTGGAGGCCCACCGTCAGCTTCACTACCGCGGGCTGGCCGGGAACCGCCTGGCAGATGGCCTCGTAGAGGACCGGCTGCCGGGATTGCAGCGCCCGAATGTTTTTCAGGTACGGCAGGTGCAGCGTCTGTTTAAACGCTTCGTTCACCCAGGCTACGGTGCCCGCCGCGTCGTAGGACACGATACCGGTATCGAGCAGCGCCAGGATGGTTTGCAGGTATTGAAACTGTCCCTCCTGCTCGGCTCGCAGCTCCCGAAACGTGGCGTTGACTTGGTTGAAGGCCTCGTGCAAGGGCCGCAACGACGCCGGAACGGACTGCGCCGGGTACTGCCGCGAAAAGTCGCGGTATTTCAGGGCCAGGGTAAAGTCGGTCAGGGCCTGCTGGCCGCGCGCTAGGTAGCGGGCTAGGTCCACTATCAGGAGTAGCAACAGCACCAACGCCCCTAGGGCTAGCCCGTAGGCGTGGTGCTGCGTGGCGTACCCGCCCCCGCCCAACACGGTCACTAGCAGTACTAATCGTCCCAGCAGGCGGGTATCCAAGCTATTATATATCATGCTTGTCGAGCCGACGATAGAGGGCAGTGCGAGTGAGACCCAGTTCCTTGGCTGCTTTGGTGAGGTTGCCCTGATGGCGCTCAATGGCCTGCCGGATGGTGTTTTTTTCTACTTCCAGTAACGGCAGCGGATTTTCAGCCACGGTTGCAGCTGGCGCGGCAGCAGTTGCCGATTCGGGGTTACGAAACGAGAAATCGGCTGGAAGCAGCACGGAGCTGGTCCCTAGGATAACGGCCCGCTCCACGGCGTGTTGCAACTCCCGCACGTTGCCGGGCCAGGTATGCTCCCGCAGCTTGCGCAGGGCGCCGGCACTGAATTCCGGCACGGGTTGCCGGTTGCGGGCGGCGTACACCTGCGCGAAGTGCTGGGCCAGCAACTGCACATCGTCGTCCCGCTCGCGGAGGGGGGGCAGCGTGATTTCAACGGTGTTAAGGCGGTACATCAAGTCCTGGCGGAAAGCACCGCGGGCTACCAGGGCGTGCAACGGGGCGTTGGTGGCCGACAACAGCCGGATATCCACCGGGACGGGGGCATTGCTCCCGACGGGCACCACCTGGCGGTTTTGCAGGGCCGTGAGCAGCTTGGCTTGCTGCGGCAGGCCAATGTTGCCAATCTCATCCAGAAACAAGGTTCCACCGGTGGCCGCCTCAAACCGGCCCACGCGGCTAACCTGGGCGTCCGTAAACGCGCCCTTGGTGTGCCCGAATAGCTCGCTTTCAAACAATCCCTCGCTGAGGGCGGCCACGTCGGCGGCCACAAAGGGCCGGGCGGCGCGGCGCGACTGCTCATGCAGGGATTTGGCGACCAGCTCCTTACCCGTACCGTTCTCGCCGAGCAGCAGCACGTTGGCTTCGGTTGGGGCGACTTTTTCAATAATAGCGCGGACTTCCTGCATGGCGGCTGACTCGCCCAGGAGAGCGGTAGCAGTGGCCGACCCGACTACTTTTTTCGGGGTGCCTGCGCTTTTGCTGCCGGGTTTGGGTTGGAGGGCGGCGGCCAGCGTTTGCAGCAGCTGGTCGTTGTGCCAGGGCTTGAGCAGGAAGTCAGTGGCGCCGGCTTTGAGGGCGCGCACCGCCGTGCGCACGTCGCCGTAGGCCGTCATCAGGATAACGGCCGTGGTGGGGTCGTGCTCCAGGATGCGGCCCAGCCAGTAGAAGCCCTCGTTGCCCGTCGCCTGGCCGCTGCGGTAATTCATATCGAGCAGCACGGCGTCGAAGTGCTGCTGGCGGAGTAGCGAGAGTAGCAGTTCTGGATTTTTCTCCGTCACGACTTCCCGCACTTCGGTCTTGAGCAGCAGTTTGAGGGCGAACAGCACGTCGGGCTCGTCGTCCACTACCAGAATGCGGGCGTGCTTAAGAATCATGAAAAAAGGCTGGGTAAAACGTAAAAGTCGGGGTTATTGGGCACCCGTACCAACCTAGGCCGCATAAACCGTGCAAGCCTCAGAAGATACTCGTTCTCAGTCGGCCAAGCCGTTTGCTGCCCGTCAAATGAATTGAGCTGTATCAGAACCGTACGGTCAAGTGTATCAAAACCGGACGTTCGGCAATAGCTAGCTAGTAAGTTTTTATATTAGCCTATTGACTAGCAATGCTTTGTGAAAAAGGCACCGTTCTTGGCATCTCCGGTTACTAACTTTTTGTGGCTAGTGCCTGCGCCGAACCAAATGGATGTCCTAATACCGAAGAAAAAGTGGTCGTTTGTTACCCGCTGGTGGTGGCTGGGGGCGCTGCTGTTGGGGGGCGCGGGCGCGGCCGGCCTCTACTGGCCTAAGCCAGGCCAGCGGCTGCACGTGGCGGCCAGCCGGCTGACCATCAGTCCCGTCACGCGGGGCAACTTTCAGGAATTCACGGCCATCGACGGGGTAGTGCAGCCGCTGCACACCGTGTACCTGGACGCAGCAGAAGCCGGCACGGTGCAGCAGGTACTGGTGGAAGAAGGCACGACCCTAACGGCGGGCCAGCCGTTGCTGCGGCTAGCTAACCCCGACTTGCAGCTGGAAATGGTAAACCGCGAAACGGCCGTGTACGACCTGATGAACAACCTGCGCAACACTCGCAACCAACTGCTGCAAAACCGTATTCTGCGCCAAAACCAGCTGGCCGACATCGACTTTCAGCTCGCCGAGGCCAAGCGGGTGTTCGACACCAACCAAGTGCTCTACGACCAGAAGGTGATTGCGCGGCAAGACTATTTGCAGAGCCAGAACGCCTACCGTTACCAGCTGCGCCGGCGACAGCTCACGCAGCAGACCCTGCGCCAAGATTCGGTGGCCATGCAGCAGCAATTGGGCACCATGCAGGAATCGGTGCAACGCATGACCAATAACCTGGCCCTGATGCGGCGCAAGATGGACGACCTGCTGCTGCGGGCCCCGGTCGGCGGGCGGCTCAGCTCGCTGGCCGCGGAAGTGGGCGAGGCCAAAACGCGGGGGCAGCGCCTAGGGCAGATTGACGCGCTGGTGGGCGTGAAACTGCACGCCGCGGTGGACGAGTTTTACATTGCCCGCATCGCGGCCGGTCAGGTAGGCGAAGTGGTGGTGGATGGCCAGGCGTATGCCTTGCGCGTGACCAAAATCTTTGCGCAAGTGGCCAAAGGTCTGCAAATCGACCTGGCCTTCACTGACGCGCTCCCACCAGGCCTGCGGCGGGGGCAGACCCTACCCATCCGGCTGGCGCTGAGTGCGAAGGCCCCGGCGGTGCTGCTGCCCAAAGGCGGCTTTTACCAGCAAACCGTCGGCAACTGGGCGTTCAAGCTGGGGGGCGACGGCACCCGGGCCCAGCGGGTAGCTATCCGGCTAGGGCGGCAGAACCCCGACTACTACGAGGTGCTGGCAGGCCTGCAACCCGGCGACCGGGTCGTGACCTCCAGCTACGAAGGTTACGCCGACCAGCAGGAACTGGTATTGGACAGCAATCAGCCCTAGGAACCTCAATAACTACTTGTCCTTAAAACTACTGCTCATGATTAAGACCGAAAACCTGGAGAAGGTGTACCGCACCGAGGAGGTGCAAACCAAGGCGCTGAACCACGTCTCGCTGACGGTGGAGCAAGGGGAATTTGTGGCCATCATGGGCCCCTCGGGCTGCGGCAAATCGACGCTGCTTAACCTGCTGGGCCTGCTCGACGAGCCCGACGGCGGCAGCCTACAGCTGCTGGGCACCGAGACCAGCCGCTACTCGGAGCGGCAGCGGGCCGAGCTGCGCAAGCGCAGTCTGGGCTTCGTGTTTCAGAGCTTCAACCTGATTGACGAGCTGACGGTGTTTGAGAACGTGGAGCTGCCCCTGCGCTACCTAGGCGTAGGAGCCACCGAGCGGCGGCACCGGGTGGAACAGGTGCTGGAGAAAATGCAGCTGCTGCACCGGCGCAACCACTTTCCACTGCAACTCTCGGGCGGGCAGCAGCAGCGCGTGGCCGTGGCCCGCGCCGTGGTGAACGCCCCGCCGCTGCTGCTGGCCGACGAGCCCACCGGCAACCTCGACTCGGCCAGCGGCCACGACGTGCTGGGGCTGCTGACCGAATTGAACGAGGCGGGTACCACCGTGCTCATGGTCACGCACTCCGAGCACGACGCCCGGTACGCCCGGCGCGTCGTCCGCCTGCTCGACGGGCAGGTGGTGCTCGAAAACAGCCGCAGCCAATTCTAACCGCTTCCTCCTTTTTCGGCCATGCTTCCCTACCCCCTGCTGCTTATCTACCGCAACCTTAAGCGGTTCAAAAGCACGTTCTTCATCAACATGATTGGCCTCTCGACCGGCCTAGCCTGCGCGCTGCTCATCTACCTGTGGATAAGCGACGAGCGCAGCTTCGACCGCTACCACGCCCTGGACGGCCGGCTCTACCAGGTGATGGAAAACCGCCGCACGGCCGCCGGCATCGAGACCCAAGGCGGTACCATGCCGCTGCTGGCCGAGGCCCTGCGGCGAGAAATGCCGGAGATTGAATTTGTAGCTACCACCACGCCGGTCCCGTTCTTCCCTGGGTTCACGCTGGCGGCGGGTGGCCAGCACCTCACCGTCGTCCCCAAATACGCGGACCCGGCCTTCTTCCAGCTGTTTTCCTACCCCCTGCTGGTGGGTACCCCCGCCACGGTGCTGCAAAACAAAGACGCCATTGTGCTCTCTGAGGCCCTGGCGACCAAGCTTTTCCAGACGCCGCAGAATAGCCTGGGCAAAGCCGTGGAATGGCAAATGGCCGACAAAAAACAGACCTGCTTAGTGGCCGGAGTTTTTGCCGGGGTGCCCCGCAACTCGTCCGAGCAGTTTGACTGTGTGCTGCCGTTTGCCTCCTTCAAGGATATGATGCAGATGAGCGAGACCATCAAGTGGGACGACGACGGCCCCTTCAACACCTACCTGGCCTTGAAGGAGGGCGCCGACCCCGCGCAGTTTCAAGGTAAGCTGGCGGGTTTGCTGAAAACCAAAAGCGCGCAGGCCCAGGCGCAGGGGCGTACGCTGTTCGTGCGGCCGTTCTCGGCGGCATACCTGCACGGCACCTACGAAAACGGCGTCGCCACCGGGGGGCGCATTACCTACGTGCGGCTGTTCGCCCTGATTGCCGCACTCATTCTGGTGATTGCCAGCATCAATTTCATGAACTTGTTCACCGCCAAGGCCTCGCGGCGGGTCAAGGAAGTGGGCATTCGCAAGGCCCTAGGGGCTAGCCGCGCTGCATTGGTGGGGCAGTACTTGACGGAATCCGTGGTGATGGCCTTGCTGGCCCTGGTTGTAGCCGTGGGGCTGGTACAGCTCGTGCTCCCGCAGTTCAGCGAGCTGACGGGCAAGCCGTTGGCCTTACGGTGGGAGTGGCAGCTGGTGGCAGCCGGCCTGGCCCTGGCGCTGGGTACGGGGCTGCTGGCGGGCAGCTACCCCGCCTTCTACCTGTCGGGTTTCCAGCCGGCGGCCGTGTTGAAAGGCAAGCTGCCAACCAAGGCCGGCGACGTGTGGACGCGGCAGGGCTTGGTCGTGCTGCAATTCACGCTCTCGGTCCTGTTCATCGTGGCCGTGGTGGTCGTCAACGCGCAGCTGGCCTTTGTGCAGCACCAACCGCTGGGCTACGACAAGGCGCACGTGCTCCGCTTTGATACGGGCGGCAAAGCGGCGCGCCAGCAGACGGCCTTTCTGGCTGAGGTGAGGAAGTTGCCCGGCGTCGTGCAGGCTTCCAGCGTCTTGGGCGGCTTCTTTGGGGGGCGCTACGTCTCGGAGATGAGCTGGCAGGGGAAGCGCCTGCCCGTAGCGACGATGCTGGTCAACTACGACCTATTGGAAACAATGGGCATGCACCTGGTAGCCGGTCGCAGCTTTGCGCCGCAGTTCCGCGCCGACAGCGCCGCCATCCTCGTCAACCAAACCCTGGTGGCCGGCCTGGGGATGCCGGACCCCGTAGGCCAACAACTCGATGGCGCCCGCATCGTGGGTGTGGTCCGCGACTTTCACTATGAGTCCCTGCACGAAAAAATCAAACCCCTTATTCTCAAACTCGACCCCCAGATTAACACGGTGCTCATGAAGCTCCAGCCGGGCGCGGAGCAGGCCACGATTGCGCGGCTTCAGCAGCTGTACGCCGCTTACAACCCCGGCTTTACGCTCGACTACTCGTTTCTGGATGCCGACTACCAGGCCCAGTACGTAGCCGAGCGGCGGGTGGCGGTGCTCGCCCGATACTTTGCCGGGCTCGCCATTCTCATTTCGACCCTAGGCCTGCTGGGGCTAGCCGCCTTCACGGCCGAGCGGCGGCGCAAGGAAATCGGTATCCGCAAGGCTCTGGGCGCGAGTGAGCTGGGCATTGTGTGGTTATTGACCAGTAGCCTGACCTGGCTGGTTATTGTGGCCATCGTCTTGGCGCTGCCGCTGAGCTACCTGCTCCTCCAGCGATGGCTGGAAGGCTTTGCTTACCATGTGGCGTGGCAGTGGTGGTACTTCGCCGCGGCCGGACTAGGGGCGCTACTTATCGCGTGGCTGACAGTAGGCGTGCAAGCCTGGCGAGCCGCCCGCCGCAACCCCGTGCTGAGTTTGCGGGCCGAGTGAGTGTCAGATAAACCGCAGTGAATCGTTCAAGCTAATGAGCTATTCTTCTAAATTGGGAAATGTCGTCTAATGAACCACTTGTTAGCACACTCGTACGGTCCACGCTCTAGTAAGCGGCCCGGCCGGTAGCCGCGGGTTGGTAGTACCTCGCCCAATGACTTCGCTCACCTAACTCAAACGGCCAGCACGTCGGCCGACTCGGCCGACGTGCCTCCCAGTAAAAGTCCCAGCCGAGTAGTTCGGCGAGGCGGCGATAGAGATTCTGCCTCGGCACGCGCTCCGATAACTGGAAGCGTAGCACGACTTTATCGACGAACTGTTTCTGGCCCTGCATAGCGCCAAGGTGCTGCGAGCCTGCAACTTAATTCTGCAACAGCCACTTTGTAATTCTGAACCTCTCTCTTATTGCTTCTTAAGAAGAAAGGAGGATAGTTTGTAGCGGGGGGGCAAAAAGCGGGTTCCAGAGGTGCTGGCGCTGAGCCTGTGCTTGCAGAACCCTACTACTCCTAGCAGCTTTGCTAGTGCTTAATAGGGCGCATCAGCGCATGATGAGGGTGCGGCGGTCGGCCATAAGGACGGTAAATACGCCTAGGCCACCCTGCACGGTGCTGCGGATGCGGGCAGGCTGACCAAAGGGGTTGCCATTGGCCGAAATAGCCGCGCGTACGCTCTGCTGGAAATTGAAATAGTCCGGCTCGATATGATAGAGCGTGGCGGTTATCGTGTCGCCAGGCGTGAGCCGATAGGTAGTGGGTACGGTGTAGGGCTGGCCATTGAAGAGTTGGTCGCTCACAAGATATTCTCCCACCGACGAGTTGGGCCCTTCGCGGTTAGTAAGCAGCAGACGATAGTAGTCAGCACTAGCACCGGGGTCGGTCCAGCGGGTCACGAAGCGGGCTTGCTGGTCGGGGCCGCTCGGCCCGTTGAAGCTGTAGCGCACCGAGTCGATGGGCACCACGGTTGGTACGCCAGCCGTGCCCGTCACGTGGTGGTTGCGGGTATCGCGCACGTCAAGGGCTAGGCGCTGGCCGGGCTGCACGGCCAGCGGCGCGGTGCCGATGTGGGTATATACCCGGCGCGTAACTGCGTCAAAGCCCGGTGCGAAGCGCATCGGCATCACTTGGCCGCTAGGCAGCGTGAGGTTCACCGTTACGTCAAGGGGCAGTTGCAGGGTCGTCCCGTTGGGTAAGACAAAACCCACGCTGGGCGTGGTGGTGTCGGGCAGCGTGACGTTGGGCTGCCCGGTGCCCGGTGTAGTAGGCAGGTAAGACCCCGACCCCGTAACGGTGAGGCGCGGTACCACGCCGGGCTCTAGGTAGCACTCCACCACCAACTCGCTGGAATAAGGCGGCGGTATCACCTCAATCTGGTTCTCCAAATTGCAGCCAGTGGCTGCCAGTAGCCCCAAGCCACCCAGTAGCACACTTTGTAATATTTTCATACACAAGCAATTTAAAGCTTTTGCACCGCAGCCGACTTTAGCATGCGTAGCCCGGCGCAGCCGAGCGTAACTGCGAAGCCCATCTAGTCAATTAACGCTGCGCTCAGAATTTGAAATTGTACGTCATCGACGGAATGACTGGAAACAGCGATACTTGCTGCGCCCGAAAGCCATTAATAATATCGGTGCGCGGGTCGCGGGTCGTTTCGAAGTACACGAAGTAGGCGTTGCGCCGGTCGTAGGCGTTGTAGATGCTGAAGGTCAGGTCGCGCTCGGTGCCGAAACGCACCGGCTTTAGCTTCCATACCAGCCCTAGGTCGAGGCGGTGGTAAGGAATGAGGCGATACGAGTTGCGGTCAGGGTAGACGGGCACGGGCAGCAGGTCGGCCCCCGGCACGTTTTGCAGGCCAAAAAGTCCGGCCGGTAGGGTAGTGGGCGCCCCGCTGGTGTACACGAAGCTGGCCGTGAGGCTCACGCGGGTACTGAGCTGGTGTAGCACTACCACGTTCAGGTTGTGGCGGCGGTCGTAGCTGGGGTAAAAGGGCCGCCCGCCATTCACGCCTTCCGTGCCGTTTTGGGGCAAGAACTGGCGCCAGCTCCAGGCCAGCGTGTAGCCAATCCAACCGGTGGTCTTGCCTTCCTTTTTCTCTAAATAGAGTTCATTGCCGTAGCTCCAGCCCCGGCCGAAGATAAATTCTTGGTTGAGGTTGGGATTGGCATAAATCTGGGCGCCATCACGAAAATCAATCTGGTTGGCGGCCCACTTATAGTATACTTCATTCGTCAGCAAATACTTGCTGCCCCCAATAAGCCAGCTCACGCCAGTGCTCACCTGCTGCGAGCGCTGGGGCCGAATGTTAAGCCGCGAGGGGTACCAGATGTCGGTGGGCAGCGAGGCGCCTGAGTTGCTGACTAGGTGCGCGTACTGGTACATCAGGGCGTAATTCGCTTTCAGCGACACCTTATCCGAGAGTGAGTAGCGCCCAGCCAGCCGCGGCTCCAGCCCGCCGTAGGTCTGCCCTCCGCTGCCAAAGCCAGTGAGGCGCAGTCCCAATTCAGCTTGGAGTTTGTCGCTCACCTTCCAGTTGTCGGTGGCGTAGAGGCCCGCTTCCAAACCGGGGTAGGTGATGTCGTCGTCGATGGCGAGCGAGTTGTCATTCGTTTCCACTTGCAGGCGGCCCACGCCAAAGGTGTGGCGCGTGGTGCTGACCCCAAAGCGCACTTGGTGCGCCGGGTGCGGGTTATAGTCAAAATCTACCCGGGCGCTGTAGTCTCGAATGGTAGACCTGAGGCCGAACGATACGATGTCAAATTCGCTACCTAGGTTATACTGGTAACTGGTCATCCCCAACTGGGTGTTGGCCGTGAGGGTGGGCGAAAACGTATGCTGCCAGCGCAACGTGCCTAGGGTATTGCCCCACGAGAAATTGGCCTGCAAGTCGCCGGTCCCGTTGAAGCCGAACACGTCGCGGCCCAGGTAACCGGTGGCAAAAACCTGGTTTTTTTCACCTAAGGAGTAATTAGCCTTGGCGCTGAAATCGTGAAAAAAGTAGTCCGGGATGGGCCGATAGGTTTCGTCGGCAGCATTGGCCCGGTTGATGGCGCGCGTGAAAATATCGAAGTAGGTGCGCCGCCCACTCACGATAAACGAGCCTTTGGCCGGCTGCCCGGCGGCGTGCTTACCCAGCGGGCCTTCTACACTCAGGCGTGAGGCAATGAGGCCGAGACCGCCCGTCACCGTAAATTTCTCGCGGCTACCGGCGCGCATCTTTACGTCAATTACCGACGAGAGGCGCCCGCCAAACTGCGCTGGAAAGCCCGATTTGTACAAATCTACTAACTGTACGGCGTCGGAATTAAACACCGAAAACAAGCCAAACAGGTGGTTAGGATTGTAGACCAAGGCGTTGTCGAGCAGCACCAGGTTTTGGTCGGCCGAACCGCCGCGCACGAAGATGCCGCTGCTGCCCTCGCCGCCGCTTTGCACGCCCGGCTTGAGCTGCAAGGTCTTCAAAATATCGACCTCGCCGAAGAGTGCTGGCAGTAGCTTGGCCTCGCGAATGGTGAGGTGCTCAACGCCCATCTGGGTGGTTTCGAGCTTCTCACGCAGCTTCTGCTGGCCCGTTACGACCACCTCGCCGAGGTCACTGGGGCTAGGAGCCAGGGTCAGGTTGCGCTGCTGGCGCTGACCTAGGTTCACGCGGAAGGTCTGCGGCACGTAGCCAATAAATGAAACGGTGATTTGTTGTGCGCCGCTAGGGAGCTCTAGCTGGTAGTAACCGGCACCATCGGTGGCCGTGCCGATGCCCAAGGCTGGTACCGCCACGGTGGCGCCCGGCAGGGCCACGCCGCCGGGGTCGCGCACGGTGCCGCTAAGCAAGTGCCGCGCCTGCGCCCAGCCGAGTTGCGGCAGCAACCCAAGTAAGAGAAGTAAGAGCGTGGGGTACTGAGAGGCTTGTCGCGTCATGCGCTAGGGCTTCAAGAAGAGGAAAGCATGGACCTAGGGCCTACATGGTTGAGCTAGGCTACGCGGTGGAAGCTAGCTGACTACAGCTAGCCGCACGCAAAGTTCACCTATCCTTCATCTTTTTTTGTCCCTGAAAACTGTCTTTCTCCCAATACCTTAAATCGTATATATTCTAGCCGCCCTATTTCACGTGGCTCTTCAAACGTAAAACGGGCTTTACCCCAGCTGCCTTTCGATTCTCCGTGCAGTAGAAGCAAGGTGGGGCAAGCGTTGATAGGCTGGCTAAGGGCTCTCAGAAGCACTTTCTAGGCCACTGCTTGTACTAGTAAGGCTGCGTAAAGCCAGTTGCCAGAGTCTGGCAAAGAGCAGCATCAATAAATCGTCTCTTGGGTCATTAGTCCGCGTCGATACCCCGTGTCAGGCGCGCCCGGCGTACTTGGACGGGTAAGCAAGAGTAGGCGCCAGTCAGCCAACGCGGCCTGGCGGATGGGCTCTACTTGATGGATGTAAAAGTCACTTTCCACCCAGCGGCGAAATACGCCTAGGTTTCGGTATTCCACCAGGGCAGCGGCGTCCCACTGCTCGCCGGGCAGGCCGGCCAGTTGCGCCTGGGCTGCCCCCTGAAAGACGATAGTGTATTCGGCTGGGTCGTTGTACTGCCGAAAGGCGTCAATGTAGGCCTGGTACGCTTCTTGGCCGGTGCAGGGCGGCTGGGCGGCCGGGTCATCGTAAGTGGCTTGTGCGCGGTAACGCAGCAGATTTAGCATCACTACGGGCTGCTCGGCGGGCAAGGCCGCGGCAACAGCGCGTAGCGCGTCGGGGCATAGGTTGGGAGGGGTGTCCATTATGGCAGGAGGCGGGATAAAGCCTTGTAGTAAGGAGACCGCAAAGCACGCCTTCGACCCTGCTCTACCTACTTAAACTACTTTAAGAACGCGGCGGCCGCGTGTGCTTGCGGCGCAACATGCTCAAAAACTCGGGCGTGATGCCTAGGTACGCCGCGATGTGCTTTTGCGCCACGCGATGGAGCAGGCGCGGATATTGCCGATGAAAGCGCAGAAAGCGCGCCTCGGCTGTGAGGCGCAGCATCGCCACCAGCCGGCGCTCAAGCAACTGGTAGCCCTTTTGGTAGAGCAGGCGAAAGAAGCGCTCAAAGGGGGGCACTTGGGTACAGAGGTGCTCTAGGTCAGCTAGGCTGAGCGAAAGCAGGCTTGTTTCTTCCAATGCTTGCAGAGGCAGGGTGGCCCGGCCCCCGTCGAAAAAGCTAGCCGAATCGGTGCACCACCAGCCTTCGGTGGAGAACGCCAAATTATGTTCGCGTCCCTGGGCATCGGTGAGATAGGTGCGCACGCAACCGCGCACCACGAACCAGAGACAGGTAGTGTGTTCGCCCGCCACTAGCAAATGGTCCCCACTTGCTACCTGCTGGGCACGCAGCAAGTGGGTGAAGCTGGTAGCCTGCTCGGGCGTTAGCGTGACGTGGCGGGCTACATTAGCCAGTATCTGCGAGTACATGCGAAGATGATGTATAGGGTAGCGCTAGGTACGAACTCCGGCCAGGTCTATTGGGTACCCTAGGGCTAGTAGCACCTGCTTGGCTGCTAGGTTTCCGCGCCATTTTATCGCGACTAGGTTCCGTAAGGTCTGAACTTCTGAATCTCCTCCTGTCCTACAAAACAAAGCGCATTCGTTTTAGACTACCAGGTGGACCTCGCTTACTCGCCAGTCCCCATCATGCGGGCGCGATGCGCTAGCCCCCAGTCCGCCAGATTATCAGTCAGCGCTTTAAGGGAGCGGCCCGTGTCAGAAATGCTGTAGGTCACGGTCAGCGGTTTGCTTGCCGACACGTGCCGCACAATGAGCCCGTTTGTTTCCAAGTCTTGCAACTCGCGACTCAGCACCTTGCCTGAGAGGCCTGGCACGTCGCGCAGCAAGGCCGAATAGCGCATCGGCTGGTAACACAAGCGGGCGATGAGCGCCAGCTTCCACTTGCCGCTCAGCAGGTCGAGCGTATCGTCGATGGCGCGCATGCGCTGAGTGCATGCGCTGCTAAGAGGGCGGTCAAGAGTGGCTTTTTCCATCGCTAAGCTGGTTACTTGTATGTCACTTGAGGGACGCGCTCGTCCCAGTTACTTTTTGTCCCTAAGGTACCACTTGCCAGTAGGGTCCAGTACCTTTGTCGAGGAATTATTACAATAAAACACTCATCGACATGTCGTTACTAGAAGACCTAAGCTGGCGCTACGCTACCAAAAAGATGAACGGGGAGCGCATCCCTGCCGATAAACTAGCCTATATTCTGGAAGCAGCCCGGCTCGCTCCCTCCTCGTCGGGGCTACAGCCCTACAAAATCATAGTTATTTCAGACCCGGCCTTGCTAGCGAAGGTCAAAGAGATAGCCTACAACCAAAGCCAGATTACGGACTGCTCACACCTGCTAGTCTTTGCGGCCTGGGATGGCTACAGCGAGGCGCGCATCACGCGCGTTTTTAATTATATCCTTGACGAGCGGGGCCTGCCGCACCAGACGATGGACGACTACAAGCAAACAATCCTGAACCTCTACGAGCCGCTAGGCACCGAGTGGCAAGCTCACCATGCGGCCAAGCAGAGCTACATCGCTTTTGCCATGGCTATCGCGGCCGCCGCCGAACAGCGAATAGATGCCACCCCCATCGAAGGCTTTGACACCGCCCAGCTCGATGCGCTGCTAAAGCTGACGGGCAGCGGCTACCGCAGCACGGTGCTCTTGCCGCTGGGCTACCGGCAGGAAGAGGGGGACTGGTTGGTGAAGATGAAAAAGGTGCGCACGCCCCAAGCAGACTTTGTCACCGAACTGACCCTGGCCGATGTGGCCGCGCCTGCTGACCAGCCGCTGCCGGCGGCCAGTCAACGCTAGCGCCAAGCACTTACCGCTAGTCCCAGCCGTGTTCAGGAAGCGCCTAGGTGGTCTAGCCGTAGGGTAGCGAGTAGGAGGCCCTACTGGGATTTCCCACTTGCTACCCTTGCGGCCTTAGACTGGTAAGTCACATAGCGCGCGGCACCGCTGGCTGGTCAATGGGGCTAAGGGTGGCTCGGCGGAAGTACAGGCACCACGGGACTGCTCACTGCCGCTGGGGGCAGCCAGCCGGCTTGGTTGAGTGCCTGGCGGCGGTCGGAATAAAGCGTGCCATTGACGAGCGCAAACTCAGCTAGGGCAGTTGGGCTAATGCTGCCCGTCTGCAATAAGCGCGTCACGTAGAGGGTACGGGCAATTTGTACTGGCAAGCTAGTGAGGCCCGTCGCGTATGGTATCTCGACCACCGTGTGCGGCTGCAGGAAGACGTACTGCAAGTACCCCTGCCCGCCGTCCGGATTGGCAGGCGTGCGGAGCACCGGGTCGTTCAAGCGCAAATCTCTGACGACGAACAAATGCGCGTTCTGCAGGGAGTTTATATAGACCAAACTGTTCCCATCGGATTCAAAGCGAAAATATGGCTGTCCATCCACGGTAACCAGGTCGCCCTTCACCGCAAACTTTTGGGCGAAGCTGGCCGGGGCGCTCAGCAGCAGGACCAGGCTGAATAAGAGCAGTTTCATGGATAAGGGTAATGAGGGAGAGTACCCCCTTCCCAAAACCTGTGCCACCTCTCCACCGACAAAGCCGTGGGCGCGCCCCTCTTCCCGAGGGCTCCTTCAATGCGCGCTAGCTATCCGGCGGACCGAGTTGCCACTTTCGTAGGGCTAGGCGCCCACTGGAGCTATAACAAGGACTCAGCTAACAGCTGTAGAGCGTGCCTTACTGAAACGCCTGCTCTACTTATCTTCTAGGTGTTGCGATGAACGGTTTAATAAATATTACACAGCTCTGCCATACAATTTAAAATGAGCCGTGCTTGAGAAAAAGCATATGCCTGCACTAACTACAGACAGCCCAGGCCTTTATCGAAAGGCCTGGGCTGTCTGTAGTTAGTGCTTGCTATATCTAAAATATTCAGTGTCAAATCATCAAATAGGGGAGGGCCTCGCCAGAAGGCGCGTAAGGAGTACTTAACTATTTTCCCCAACCTACTTGTAGCCAATAGCGGAAATGCGAGCTACTTACAATCATTGCGCAGTCTTATTATTTTCTGCACCTGATGGTAGCCTAGTCTATTTTGCATATTATGCCGATTCGCTGTCGGCCTGCAGCCGCTACATCCCCCTTGCATGCCCGCTTATCTTACTGCTTCCGCTGCCCGCTCAGCCCGGTTCTGGGCTGCCCGTCGTTATGTGGTACAAACAATTGCCAGCATTGGTGGGGCATTTGTCATGGTGCTTTTAGCGCTCATGCTGTTACTGTGGGTGCCCACGCGGGCCCTGTTTCCATTGGTTTGCATTGGCTTGCCCATCGGCTGGGCACTGGGTGTTCTACAGGTCGTTGTGTTTCCGGCGCTGGTGCAGCGGCTGCCGTTGCGCATGGCTATCTTTTTACAGGGTATCGGCCACCTGCTACTGCTGCTGGTACTGCACGGCAGCCTCGGGCTACTGGCCCACCGCCTGGGCCTGCCCCAGCTATGGCCGGAGCCGGCCGTGGCCGCTACTGAGCCCGTGCGGCACTGGCTGTTGGTACCTATTGTTTACGTTTTGGCCGTCGTGGTGACCTCACTGCTACGCCAACTGCTGCAAGGTATGAGCCGCCAGCGCTTGCGCGACCTGCTGAACGGACGCTACCAGCAGCCAGAAGCGGAAAACCGTCTTTTCCTCTTTATCGACTTAAAAGACTCGACGCACCTGGCGGAGACCCTAGGCAATGACCGGTATAGCCGCCTGGTACGCGACTTTTTCCGCGATGTGAGCCCGGCTATTGCGGCGGCCCGCGGCGAGGTATACCAGTACGTGGGCGATGAAGTAGTAGTCACCTGGCCCTCGGCCACGGGGTTGACGTTCGCCCGTTGCCTGCATTGCTTCTTTGATATGCAGCGCGCCATTGCCGAGCGGCACGAGGCCTACCAGCGGGCCTACGGTGTGGTTCCCTCGTTTAAAGCCGGGGCCCATGGTGGCCTAGTTACCACGGTGCTGGTAGGAACGCAGCACCGGGAACTGGTCTACCACGGAGATGTGCTCAATACCACTGCGCGCATTCAAGCGCAGTGCAATGCGCTCGGCAGCCGGTTTCTGGTTTCCGACGAATTGCGCCGGCAGTTGGGCGAGCAACCGGAATTTCAGTTTACAGCCCTGGGCGGGCAGATGCTGCGCGGAAAGGCTGGCGCCACGGAGCTGTTCGATGTGCAGCTCTACCTGCCTATTTTAACTTGAGAAAGCAGCTAAGCGCCGGTGTTTTAACCTTGTAAGCGTTGTGCCCTAGCTGGAGTTTGCAGTTCAGTCAAGGTCTGTCCGAACTGCTTTTTGAACGCGTACGAAAAGTGCGACAAGGTTTCAAAACCTAACTCCAAATAGATGTCCGATGGACGTTTATGCTGCTGATTGACAAGGAAATACGCCTGTGTCAACCGTTGTTTTTGCAGCCATTTTTCGGGCGTTAGGCTGAAAATCTTCGCAAAATCACGCTTGAATGTTGACAAACTTCGGCCCGTTAACTTCGCAAACTGGGTCAAGGGCACGTTATAAGAATAGTGCCGTTGCATATAGGCCTCTAGGTCTATTTTATGCGGTTCGCTGAAGTCAAACAAGAAGTTTTTCAGGGCCGGGTTGCGGAGTAATAGCGCAATGACTTCCGTGGTTTTTGCTTGGGCTAAAATCGGCGTTAGCTTTTCGGGCTGGTCGAAGTACGGCAGCAGCGAGCCGAAATAGCCGGCCAGGAAGGCATCATTTTCTACGAGCGACACCGATTCGCCGGTGTAGATGCCATCGGCTTTTATGTTATGCTCTTCACTGTATTGCTTCAGCGTTTCTTGCTCTAAGAACACCGTAATCGTCGCAAACGGTTTTTGCCCGTCTGGCTTCTTGACTACTTTCAGCAACTGGTTTCGCTTCACTAAGCACAACGAACCAGTCGGATAGGTGATAACTCCCTTCTCCGTATAATGGTCAGCACTGCCCGACGTGATGATGCCGATGTAGTTTTCATATACGAAGGGGTCGTGGCCAAAAGGAGTTTCGTCGTGGCACGTATATAAGAGGACGTTGCGGGTGCGGTGCGCTTGGTACATAGGGGGTAGGAAAGCCGCCGAGTTACAGCAAGATATGGTTAATGGGCTGGATGGGCGCTGGCAAATTGGGTTCGCTTAGGGAATGGCCCGTGGAGAGCAGGTTGGTTTCTTCAACTGCACTAGTTGCCTACCTAGAAAGAGACCTTATTTCATTTGGCTCATCAGCATTCGGTCGAACAGCTTATCCGACAAAATCTTGCGTAAAAACAACATAGGCTTGGCCATGTAGCCGCCGCTGTAGCGGGTTTTCGGGTTTTTAGCCTCAATACTGGTTTTAATCAGCTTAGCTATCACAATCGGCTCGGGCACATTGCCGGCTACTTTTTCAAAGGATTTTTTGAAACCAGTTACCAGCCCGGCGTAGGCAGTCTGGCCCGACACGCGCAGCAAGCTGTCAACGGCAATGTTGCCCCATTCTGATTTGGTGCCGCCCGGTTGAATCACGACAACATTCACCCCAAATGGCTGTACTTCCAAGCGCATGGCATCGCTCAAGGCTTCGAGCGCAAACTTACTGGCGTGGTACCACCCACCTAGGGGCGAGGCGATTTTGCCGCCAACCGACGACACATTAATGATTTTGCCGTAGCGGTTTTCGCGCATCTTCGGCAGCACCAATTGCGCCAAGCGCATGGCCCCAAATACGTTTACTTCCAGCTGATACTTGGCATCCGACAGTGCTACGTCTTCAATCGCTCCGTAGGAGCCGAAGCCGGCGTTGTTCACCAAAATGTCGATGCTGCCGGCTTCTTGAAAAATCTGCTCTACGCAGGCCGTAATGCTTGCGTCATTTGTAACGTCCAGCGAAATTGGCCTGATACCATAGCTTTTCAGCTCTTCCATCTTTTCTATCCGGCGGGCGGCCCCGTACACCGTGTAGCCACTTTGGGCTAAATAGATAGCGGTGGCCTTCCCAATGCCTGCCGAAGCACCCGTAACCAGAACTGTCTTTTGCATGATTTCCTGCGTTTAGTGTGATGCAAAATTAGATTCGGCCTAAAAGCGTGGGTTTCGTGAAACGTCCAAAGAATTGTCGTGAAACGTCCATCTTATAAAGGACCATTCCTTACTGCGGAATGTCATGACCCAACTAGGAAAAGCTTTGCTACTAGGAAAAGCTTTGCTACCAGGCCCTAGGACGCTACTTGGTGAAGATGCGGTAGCTCAAGGCGAGGCGGAAAGTCAGGCCCTTTTCAATTTCCGGACTGATGGGCCTGGGTTCCGTCCCCAGGACAAAGAAGTCCACGTTGTCGGCTTTGTCGTTTTCTTTGAAAACCTCCATGTTGCGGATGAGTGAGTAGCCTACTTTGGCGCGCAGGGCCAGGCCGGGCTTGATGTTATACTCGGCAAATACCCCTGGAATAGCGAAGGAATACCGCAGGTACTGGTTCTCCTGCGCCAAGCGGTAGCTGCTGTTCCCGGCTTGCAGGTCAAATCCGGTGTTGAGCTTGGCGTTGTGTGCGTAGTTGATTGTCAGGCTAGTCGGGGCATCGCCGAAGATGCGCACCTTCTTCGACACCTGCCAGTCGAGGCCAACTTGCACGATATACAACGCGCCGTAGTACTGCTGGCGGTACCCTAGGGAGCCGCGCAGCGAAAGCGTCGGATTTACTTTGTAGACGCCTCGCACTAGGCCGCCGAACAGGAAGTCTTCGCCTTTGATGCCTTTGAAGTCAGAGCTTAACGTGGGGAGGAAGATGGCGTCCAGTCGCAGCTTGTCCGACAGGCGGCGGTTGTAGCCTATCGTGGGGGTCACCGAATAAAGATTGTTTACTTCAAATCCAGGCCGCGTGCCGTAAAACGAAAACGCTTCGGTTTGCACCCCTAAAATCAGGTACTGCGACTTATCCTCCTTCAGGAAGTAGGGGATGCCCATGTTAAACCGAGTGACGCTGGCGCGGAAATCATGTTTTTGCCCTTCGTGGTTATTGAGGCTAAGCGGCAGCAGCTCGGAACTGACATTCACGCCTTCCTGGTAGCCTTGGGCGTAGGTGGTGTGGGGGAGGGCTAGGGCCGCCGCAGCTAGGGTGCCGAGCAAATACGAACGCAGGGAAGTGGACATGAGCTTGGTCAAGTAAGAAGGTGACTAAAAATTGAATCCTGCGAACCAGCACTTACTGGCCCGACAATGCCCTAGGCGGGGGTAGGAAAGCTGCCTAGCCGCGTTGGTGATTCAAAGGAAGAGTCTCCCTTTTGGCCTTCTCAGAAAACCCAGGTGAAGCCGGGCTTCGCCGCAGTAAAGCCGGGAAAAAGGCGTGGATGCTGCGTTTGCCATTGTGCGTTATCACTCATCAGCAAGAGGCTAGCGCCAGTGCGGGCAGCCGTCAGGGCAAGCTTACACATGCGGGTTTTGTAGTGGCAACTATCCCTCAGCGGTGCCCCGAACCTCATCCCTGCGATTTGACAAACCTCATTTACATACTATCTGCCCTAGCGGCTGCGGGGCACCCTCAAATGCCGCCAGGGCCGTTGACCAGGCGGAATCTGCGGGATAGAGGGCACTGCGCAAATAGGCCCACGTTAGCTGCTGGACCGCGGCGACGCGCGGTGGGTTCTCGTCTGTCGTCTCCGTCACCAAATAGCCAGAAATTCCACCTAGCATGTGTTCCCCCTCGAATAAAGTAACCAAGCAGGTCGCGCCGGGGCTCAGGGTGTAGGCATCCGTAAACCAATCGGGTCCGCGCTGGGTCAGCGGCGAGCGGTCCGCGTCGCCCGCCACGACCAGTGTGGGGGTTCTCAACTCGGCATAGCTTTGATTGAGATGCGGAAAATGCTCGGTCGCGAACGGGCTGAGGTCTGTCCCTCCCCGGCCCGCGGCGCTCAGCAACACACCCGCCTTAATGCGTGGGTCAAACCAGTCTTCGCCCAAGCTGCTGCCATCGGTCCCCAGCACGCGCGCGCCTAGTAGTAGGCCCGCCGTTTGCGCGCCAAACGAGTGGCCCGCCACTGCAATGCGGCTGTGGTCGAGCCGGCCAAGCAGGCCCGGTACCGCCGCTTCCAACTCGGGCAGTTGGTCGAGGATGCGCCGCATATCCTGTACGCGCGTGCGCCACATCAACAGCTTGCGAGGGTCGTTCAAATAAGCTTGAATGGCCTCCCCGTGGCTGGCTTTCGCCGCCGGAATCAGCGTGCGGGAATCTAGGAAAGTGGGCTGAAGCACGACGAATCCGTGCGCCGCCCAAAAATGCGCTAGTGGCGCATAGCCGTCCAGCGAAGAGCCGAAGCCGTGCGCCAGCACAATGATGGGGAGTTGACTCCCGGAAACCGGCGCGGACACGCGCACTTGCAGGTTGGTCTCCCGGTCTGGGGCGGCTAGCGTAATCGGACTAACGGAAATGACCGGCACTGGCGCGCTGCCAGCGCCGCCTAGGTCGGTGATAAGGGACTTGCGCATCTACTTGTTGCTTAGGAGCTTTGGGAGTGAGGTGACGACTGATTTTGTGTGCAAACCCGCGGTAGCAAGCAGTGGCCGCAGGAGGCGCACAAAGGTGCGCTCGCCTAGTGCTAGCTTTGATACCAGTTACTTAAAGCATACCAGTTACCAGTAGGATACCACCCGCTTATGCACCCTTTAGCGCCTGCTCTACCCGCCTGCAAAACCACGCACCGCGCCGTTTATGACACGCTCGAAGTAGTGAGCGGCAAATGGAAGCTCGTTATTCTGGCCGTACTGCTAGAGCGCCCGTACCGCTTCAAAGAACTAAGCCGCGAAATCGGCATCTCGCCACGAGTCTTATCGAAGGAATTGCAGGAGTTGGAGCAGCACCAGCTCGTGACGCGCACCGTCTGCGATACCCGCCCCATCACGGTCGAATACGCTGCCACTCCCTACAGCCAGACGCTCCACAGCGTCGTGGCGGCCATGCGCGAGTGGGGCCTGACCCATCACCAAACTATTGTGGGGCAGCCCCGTCCGGATACGGTGCCGCTAGCTCAGCCAGTAGCTAAACCGTAACCCCGCTGCAGATTTTGTACCTATGGCCGCTTACTCTAGCCAGCGTTTGAACAGGGGCGCCCGGTCGCGGCTAACCAGTACTTCTTCCGGGCGCGGCGGCAACAAGTCAAGTTTGAGCTTGCCGGCGAAGTAGCTGTAAATCTTACCAATGGCTTTGAGCGAAGACAGGTATTGGCGGTTAAGGCGGAAAAACAAAGCCGGGTCGAGCTGCTTTTCGAGCTGCTCTAGCTTGTTGTCTAAGGTAAATTTGCGCCCGTCGTGGCGCACGAGGTACACAATTTCGTGGAGCGTGTAGAAGTAAGCAATTTCGTCCACGGCCACTGGCAGCAGTTCCTCGCCCACCGTCACCAGCAGGCGGTGCCGGTAGCGCGGCCGGGTAGGCGCCAGCTGTTCCAGCAGTTGTTGCATCTTCAGCAGCTGCGCGTCGGCGTCCTGTACTTTCTCCTGGGGCGTGGCCTGCGTGAGCCAGTACGCATGCTTTTCTAGCGCCCGCTTAATATCGGCGGCCTGAATGGGCTTGAGCAAATAGTCCAGGCTGAGCAGGGCGAAGGATTGCAGCGCGTATTCGTCGAAGCTGGTCGTAAAGATGATGGGGCTGCGCACTGTCACGGCATCAAACACTTCAAAGCTCAGGCCGTCTTCGAGCTGAATGTCGGCGAAAATGAGCTCGGGGGCGGGGTTATGCTGCAACCAGTGCACGGCCTCGGCCACGCTTGGCAGCACTGCTTCCACTTCCACGGCCGGGTGCTTGCGCAGCAGGCTTTGCAGGTGCCGAACGGCTAGTTCTTCGTCTTCAATGATAATAGTTTTCATTTCTCGGTAGTCAGCAAAGGGAGCACGACTTCAAACTCGGTGCCCCGGTTTTCAATACGTAACGGGCGGTCGGTCAGCAGCTGAAACCGGCTGACGATGTTTTGCAGGCCTTGCCGGGTGCTTTTCTCCAGGACCGTTTTTGGGTGTAGGGTGTTGGTCACGCGCAGCTCCTGCCCGGCCGCCCGAATAGTGATACGCAGCGGCGAGCGCCCACTGAGGGCATTGTGCTTAATGGCGTTTTCGACCAGCATCTGCACGGCGACAGGGGGCACGCGCAGGCGCAGCGCTTCTGGCGCTATTTCTTTGACCACCACTATTTTCTTGCCGAAGCGGATGGCGTTCAAATGCACGTACGCGTCCACGAACGTCATTTCCTCCCCTAGGGCCACGGTTGCGCTTTTCTTGCTCAGCAAGATGTAGCGGTACACTTCCGCCAACGCCCCCAAAAACTCCTGGGCCGGCTCGTTGTCGCCGATGAGCCCGGCCATGGTGTTGAGGCTGTTAAACAAGAAGTGGGGGTCCACTTGCTGCTTCAAGGCTTCGAGGCGGCTAAGGGCATTCTCGCGCTCGAGCGCTGCCGCCCGCATAAAGTAGCTACGCCACTCATGAAAGAAGTACACGCTTTCGTACACATTGGTGATAAGCAAGGTCGTGACCAGGCTAAAGCGCAGGTCATGCCAGTAGGTGGGCCCAAAAGCCGCTCCTGGCATCTCAAAACGGACTTCCAGCCAGGTGTTAAACACCGTTGTTACCATCACAAACGCAATGCTCAGCAACTGGTGCAGCGCTACCCGCCGCACCGTTAGTTTGTAACCGGGCAATCGCCGCCGCAAAAAGAAGAAGATGGCCGCATTGCCCTGCCAGTATATCGCCGTCACCAAAAAGTGGCTCAGCCAGTCTTGCCAAAAGGAAAGGGCGGTGGCTTTGCGCATCGTCACAGTCAGCAGTAGGCTCACGGCCACGATACCCAGCCAGCGCAGCCGGGCTTCCCACGCCAACCATAGCGGAACCGAGCCCGTGGCCGGAGGGATAGCAGGAGAAGACGGAAGCGCGGAGGTCATGAGAGTGAAAAAGTGCCTGGAGAGGCTGGTGAGGCCAGATAAGTACCGTGCTGGTATGTAGAGCATGAAGAACAGACTTGGTGGTGCTACCTAGGTTCTTGCCTCAAAGCAACTGCTTTCTACTACCTCAGCTAGCCAAAAAGAAGGCGAGGCCGGGCTAGGGGTAGTTGAAGCCGGGCCAGCCCGGCGGAGAAAAATAGTTGAGCACAAAGGTGGCGAACGGGGACCAGGCAATAGGAAAGGTGCACTAGGCGAAAAAAACGACGGCCCTTTGACGGGCCGTTTACTACGCTTCACGTCGGCTTCGCCCGGCTTGACAGGTTTATTCCGGCATTGGGTTGGGCAGGCGCCGTGCTTTGGGTCACCAACCTCCCGCTGGCAGTGGTGCAGCCCTTACGCACCCCACCAGGTACCGGGCGGCAGGCAGGCATTTTCTACTCAACCCCATTTTTTAACAACCCCCTGTTTATGAAAACCCTTTGGACACTGCTCGGGCTGCTTAGCTGCTTGGTTTTTCAAGCCCCCGCCGCCGACTTGGCTCCCCTGCACGAAGCCCTTACGCTGGCTCGCTACGCCGGCCCCGAGGGGCGCGTACACACGCTGGCCGTGCTGCAAGACGATGGCCAGACCGTGCGTGGCGTAGACCTAAGCCACCTGCTGAACCGCTACGATACGTATTCGCTGGACGTGCTGCAAGGCTATTCGCACGACGAGTTATCCCGGCGCATCGAGGCAGAAAACACGCGGGTGCAGCGCACCTACGCCGACTTGCTGCCCGCCGTGGCAGGCAACCATCACCCCGCGCTCGGCATCAACTACGCCGAGCACGGCCGCGAAACCAGCATGACGGAGCCGTTTCTGTTCCCGAAGATGGTGGCGACCAGTGCCGCCGTACACCAGCTAACTTACCAGCCCGAATGGCTGCTGGACTACGAAGTAGAGCTGGGCGTGGTCTTCGACCGCACTATCACGGCCAGCACTTCGCTAGACGAGGCTCGCCTGGGCTTTTTGGTAATCAATGACTTCACGGACCGCGCCGATTTGATGCGCCACGTCGACACGAAGAACCTAGGCAGCGGCGCGGGCTTTTCGGATGCCAAGAGCTTACCCAACTTTTTCCCGACCGGCCCCTACGTAGTGGTACCCCGCCAGTGGCGCACTTTCTGGCCCGCCTTGCAGCTAAGCCTGACGGTGAACGGCGAAACGCGCCAGCAGGAAAAGGCCGATAATATGGTGTGGAAGCTAGAGAAAATCATCGCGGAAATAGTGGCCACCAACGGCGAAAAGCGCTGGGTGAGCCGCCAGCAGCCTGCAGCCCTTTTTGATGGTGCAGGCATCCCGAAGGGCGCCGTACTGCTGACCGGAACCCCTAGCGGCGTAGCCTTCCGGGCGCCAAGCGGCAGCTTCATAGCCGGGGCCATTATCAAGTCCATCTTCACCTTCAGCTGGCTCCGGGGGCAGTCGCCTATCGCCTACATGAAGGAAAGCTTTATTAAGGAGCAGCGCCGTCAGCCAGCCTACCTCAAGCCGGGGGATGTGGTGGTAACCTCCGTGTCAAAGCTCGGCCACATCACAACGACTATCCAGCCCGCCGCAGTCACGGTCGCAGCCGGCCAAGCGAAGCGCCCCTAGGTCGCGCTGCCCTACCTAGGGGCCAAGCATCTGCTTACGGTGACTCACCCCTAGGTAGGCAATTACAGCGTCAGCTCCCTTCAAGTGGTGATTTCAATGACATTGCCGTCTGGGTCGGCCACCACGCTTTCGTAATAGCCATCGCCGGTGGTGCGCGGCTCCCCTAGTACTGAATAGCCAGCAGCGCGCAAGCGCTCCGTCAGGCTATCGACGGCCGCGCGGCTGCCCGTGGCGAAGGCCAGGTGCGCGTAGCCCACGGCGGGGACGGTGCCGGCAGCGGAGACCAACAGGTCCGGCCGGTGCATGAGTTCGAGGCGAGCGCCCGAGGCAAAGCACAGAAAGTAGGAGGTAAAAGCCTTGGTCGGGTTATGGTAGCGCGCGCCGGCCGTCGCGCCAAAGTAGGCTTCGTAAAAGTGGCGGGCCCGCTCCAGGTCAATAGTCCACAGGGCGATGTGTTCGATGGTCATAGTCAGTAGTGAAAGACGTAAAAACAGGCAGTGTTCGCGCCTAGGCGCAGCAGTGTTTTTCCACCTTAGTTAAATTCAGTTGGAGATAGGTATTGGTGCTAACTGCAACGCACAGCAGCAGAGTAACTTAAGGCAAAAAGACCACCGTAAACAGCAGCTACTTGCCGCAAGCCGGCATCTGAAAACCCAGGTTGCTAAATGTCCAGCTGAATTGGCGTAAGTACTTGACGCATTAACTGGTGATTTCTATAGAAGTGCCGTCGGGGTCCGCGATTACGCTTTGGTAGCAGCCTTCGGCGGTGAGGCCCGGCTCGCGAGTAATGGGGTAGCCGGCCCGGCGCAGCCGCTCGGTCAAGGCCTGCACAGTGGCCACACTACCGCTCGCGAAGGCCAGGTGGGCGCACCTTATAACGGGGCCCCGGCCCGCTGCCAGCAGCTTCGCTGGCTGTATCAACTTCAGCCGGGCGCCGCTGGCGAAGGAAAGAAAATAGGCGGAAAACTGCCGGTTTGGGTCACGGTACCACCCTGTGGCTACGGCTCCAAAATAGTCGCCATAAAATTGACGCGCCCGTTCTACATTCGGGGTCCAAAGAGCGACGTGTTCAAGGGTCACACTAATTGGGCAGGGGGCAACTGGATTGGTAAATAAGCTACTACTCACTCCTGAAGCCGCTCTGCCAAAATCCTTAGGCTAATCGTAGCTCTGCGACGAGGGCCGTGCTACCGCCGCGGTCATCATCGGTCACCAAAAGCAACTCCCACTGGTTAGGGCCGAGTACGCGGCGCACGGCTAGACCCTCTACTTTGCCTAGGTAGGCTCGGCCATCGGCCCAAACGAGGCGGGCGAAAGCGGCAGTTTGGGTGCGCAAGTCCAGGCGCCCGACGTAGGAGCCCAACGTCGCCCCATCGGCCACAGCATCGGTAGTGGCCTCCACTGAGGCCGTGACTAGCAGCTGGCCGTCTACGCACGTGGCCCCGGAAAAGCCCGCCCGGTAGCCCGCCAGTTGAGGTAGGGAAAAAGAGTACACCCCTACTAAGGCAGGGACGGGCGTGCGCGGTTCAAATAAGTGCGCCAGCGTGGCGGCGAGCGGAAGCTCAAACACGAGGGCCGGGCCGCCGCCCACCGGCCGCTGCAACAGCCACAACGCGTGCGCGGTGGCCGCCGCTGCTTCCAGGTTGAGAGCCGCACCTGGGGGTAAGTGGGTCCGCAGGTGTGCATAGAGCGGGTGCAGGTCGAGGCGCTGCACAAAGCGCGGCGTGGCACCTTCCGGCGACGCCGTCGGCGCGGGTAGCCCCACAAAGTAGCCGGTCTCGCGGGAGGGGAGGGACCCCGAGCCACAGAGCAGCAAGCCAGCGGCCCCGCTGGGAGCTACGACGGCCACCATACTTTCCAGGTCAGGCTTGCGGGCTTTGGGAATCCGACCCACCTCCCCCTCGGGGCTGGTGAATAGGGCAACTTGCGCTACCGGGGCGAGCGTAGCGGCATCGAGCAGGTACAGGAAGGGCGAGTCATCGCTGACGAGGTAGGCAGTCGGCCCCAGCAGCTCGACCCCCGAGGCAGAGGGCAAATGCGGGAGCTGGGTTTCGGTTAGGAGCGTAGCGGTCATGGGCAGGAAAAAGGTGCGCCCTCAAAAGTAGCGGGCCGTCAAGCAGCGCCCACAGGCCGGCACCTAGCACCGCGTGCCTCGCACCCGCGCGCTCAACCCGTTCGCGCTGCTCCGCCGGTGGGCTTCCCGAAGCGAAAGCCAGGTGGTATTAGAGCACCCCTAGGCTTTAGGATAGTCTGCTACTCGGCTGCTTCCTAAGTTTCGAGGCGGTGCCCAATCCGAAAGCAACAGCCTATTTATGTGAGAAATGCGCTGAATGCGGCTTAGCGGGGTGTGCTGTTCCTACTTTAGGGCGACCCCTATTTCAGACGCTCGTGCTACCCTTTATACCCAGCCCTTGCGCTTAAACCAGACGTAGATGCCAACAGAAATAAGCACCATGCTGACTAATACGCCCGGATAACCCAGTTTCCAGGTTAGCTCGGGCATAAACTCGAAGTTCATGCCGTAAATACCCGCAATAAAGGTCAGTGGCAGGAAGAAGGCCGAAAACACGGTCAGTACGCGCATGGCCTCGTTCGTGCGCTGCGAGGACAAGGATAAGTACAGGTTCATCAGGTTGGTGGCTGCCCCATCAAGTTGCTGGTAGAGCGTTTCCACTTTGGTGTGCAAATCTTGGGTATCCTGTAGCAGCAAGGCGTGAGCAGGGGTCGTCGTCTGCCGGCGCAACATGGTTAGGATATCGCGGGTGAGCAGCAGCAACTGGCGGGCCACCGAGGCTTTGCGCTTGAGGAAGTATAGCCCCTGTAAGGCGTTGGGCACCTCTTTCTTGAGGAATATTTCGGCTTCATAGTCGTCCAACGCTTTGGTTAGGGTCAGGGCGGGCTGCACAAAGCTATTGAGCGCGTAGCGCGTCAGATGCAGGCTCACTTCAGCCGGGGTAGAGCACTCCTGACCTGGGGTACGGGCCACGTTTTTTAACTCGAGCAGTACCGGATGCTGACGCCGATGCACGGTTATAAGGCGGTCAGCGGTGTAAAAAACCGCAATTTTGGTAGTCAGTTCTTGAATAGTATCAGCTTCGCTATGTTTGGGGGTAGCGTATACCCGCAGGATAATGAAACTCAGCCCGGAGGTAGCCTCAAACTTCGGTAAGTGATTTGGCTCTAGGCAATCACGTACCAGGGCCTCAGGCAAGTTATACTGTGCGGCCACGGCCTGCAGCTCGCCCGCTTCTGGGTTGGTAATGTCGAGCCAGGTAAAGGGACAATCTTGTTGGGCTAAGAGTTGTTCGGTCATGTATACAGGGTGTGAAAGGAAAGCTATTGTAGCAGGGTGGGTTAACGCGGAAACAGACTTGGCTTTTAAAATCGTCTAGGGACGGGCATTAACCGACGGCCTCTTCTATGCGTGGTAGCTTTGCCTAGAATCTAACGCACCAATCCAGTGACCGTGCTGGCTGTTCCATGCTATGCCTAACCGCGACCAGACTATTCGCGCCAGGGGTGTTTTGTACACGGGGCTAGTTGGTTTACTCGGACTGCTCGGGCTGGGAAGCTGCTCGGTCGGGCGGGTAACGCAGCTCACAGAAGACTACTACCAGCTCCTGCAGACGAATGATTCGCTACTGACCAACGTCGTAGCGGGTGTTCCCCACCATCGCTTATACGTAGAGCAACCAGCACCTGATACATTGCTGCTCTATCTGCCAGGGACGACCATCGCGTCGCCTGTGCGCTACGGGCTGCGGCCTAAGCACCATGCCGTGCTATTGCATCGCGAAATGGATTTTGACATTTTCACCTTGCCGTTTAAGGTGCGTCCGGCCCGCGAGCAGGTGCCTATTGCACTCAACACGACCTTTAACGCGGCGCTGTACGTTGGGCGGCGGCTCGACTTTTACCATCTTAACCGCCACCGCTCACCTATTGGACGGACCGCGCCGCTGATTCGCACCGTGGGGCTGGGCTACGGCTTATTTACCGGCTTGGGTTCCTCCCTGGTAACAGGCGACTTGACCCGCGGCCACGCGGCGTTGGATTACGAGGGCGTAGTGATTCATAGCGGGGCCGCGGCCATCTACGACGCCCGGGTATTCAACCTAGGGATAGCTATTGGGGTAGACCAACTGCTTGGCTCCGACGCCGACTACTGGCTCTACCAGCGTAAACCCTGGTTTGGGCTGCTTTTTGGTCTGAATCTGAATTGATGACCACCAACTAGGATAAGCCAGTAACTGTACGCTTCTTTAAAAAAGGTCGATACAGTTCAGCACCCGGCAGGTTCATGGCGCACGAAGGTGCAGTGGCAGGTGCTTAAGTCTCACGCGCATCCAGCGAGCGCGGGATGTTTACACCACGACATGTAGTCCGTCGTTCACAACACGTAAAAGGGCATTTGACCTATTTGCACGCTCGCGGGTAGCTTGTTTGCTGCGTTTCCAGTAGCTGCTTGATGTTAATAGCAGCGCTAGCTTAGGCCATGACAGCCACCATCCGGAGCACGGCCGCGCCTAAGTGGGCATCGCCGCGCAGCTGCGCGCCGGCCTCCGCGGGGTCTATACCTTTGGTAAACACCTTCCACGCCACTTCCGGGGCCAGCTCCACTTCCGCCGCTAGCTGCGTGCCGGGCACGAACGTGGCCCGCAACTGCCAGCGGTCAGCGACTCTTTCCGTCTGCCACACGCCCCCGCTGGCCGAGGACACGCACACTTGTACCACCGTCCCAACTGGCGCCGACACTTCCCGTAGCGCATGAGGCAACCCACGCAGCAAGGTGTCCAGTAGCGGCCGGTAGAGCGCCGGGGTTAGTAGGTTGGCGGTTTGGCCCACGGCTTCCCGAATTTGCTGCTGGTGGTGCCATTTCTCGCTGTAGTCGCGCGCAATATGAAACCAGTTCTTCGACTCAGCCTCCCCGGCCCACGCCACCGAGAACGCGGCGGTCGCCCACGGGTCCAGGGTGTGGAGGTAGGCCGTGTACTCGGCGCCCGATTGGGCTAGCAGCTCAATGAGCACTGCAGGACTAAGCCGGCGCGCGGTGCGCACCCACTCGCCGTTGAGGCGGTTGAGGAAGGTCACAATACCAGCGTAGTCTACCGCCTCGGGCGCCTCGCCGTAGTGCCCATCGCGCAGCATGGATAAGGTGCGCAGGTTGCCGTCGAGCAGATGAGCGGCCACGTCTTTTACCGTCCATTGCCGGGCTAAAGTGGGGCGTTGCCAGTCCGCGTGCCCGAGCGAACGCATCAAGGTCAGCAACTCGTGGTCCAGCACTGGAAACAGCGGCAGAACGTCGAGGGGCACAGGTAAGGGCATAGTCATCAATGGTAAAAGCGAGGGGAGTACAGGCGCGAAAATAGCTCCCTTCCCCGACCAAAGCCCTTATTACCCTTGGTGATGAGTTAGTGCTGGTAGTCCAAAGTGAGGTCAAGAAACGCGCCCACCGGTTAACATACATGAACTCGCCCGAAGGCAGCGAAACCAGTGGCTGGTCTGCTGCTAAGATGCCACGCCAGTTGTGCTTCAAACGACAGCCAAATGCGTCACTTCTCTAAGTTGTGTCCGAGAAGCAGCCTTAGGTGAAACAGGGCGCCCATTAGTAGCCCTTTTCTGCACTTAACTACGTATTAGGGATAGATTCCCATACTGCAAGCAACTCCTTTGTGTTGTTGCTCTTGATGCCCTAGCCGTCAATATAAGCTGCCTTTAAAATCCTCATTTGTGAGAGGAAGCACTTAGCACTTATGACACGGTACTTTAAAATACCAGTTGTAAATGCTGAATGGACTGTTAAGCCGAGAGGGCTAGGCTACTGGTGAGGGTTGGTAAGATTTTTATAGGTGGGGTGGGTGAAGCTGGCGCGCAACGAGAGGCTAAGTCAAGTAGATTTTAGCTTGCATCGCGCTCGTGAGTGGGTGAGGGTAATAGGGTAGTAGCTCCTCTATTACTTCTTGCTTCATGCGCACTACAAATTGTAGGTGAGCGCATTGGCTTTGGATAAGGTGAAAGTCAGTCTGCGCAGCGCGAAACTTAGCTATTAAGTCTTGATAGCGAGTTTCCAGGCGTTCTTCGGGCGAGTGCTGAGTTAAGTACATCAGTTGGAGCGGGTGAAGCTGGCGCGTAATAGTTTCGTCTTTGGCGGCTACTAGGGCGTTGGCCGGGGCTAACTCACACTGGCAGGCCGCCGGGGTAGCGGCTAACTCTTGCTGAAATTTATTCTTCTCCACCTCCACCTTCTGGTTGTTACCACTGCCGGCTTGGTTGAAAGTACTCGTTTGGACTGTAAAGGCTGTAAATATCAAAAACACCAGGCATATTTTGTGAAATAGCCTGGTGTTTTTCTGAAGAAACAATGGAGCCAAAGGGCAACCCACGAAAGATATGCTCAGCCGTTGGCCGGGCTGGCAACTGGCCCACCTAGGACTTGCCGGCCTGCGTATCGACCAAGGCTAGGGCACGGAGAACCAGCTGAGCCAGTTCCGCGCCTTTGCTTACTAGCTAGGTACTACCTAGGCTTAGCGAATGGTAACTGGAAAGGTCGTGTCGAAGTCGGTGCTGCCGGGCGTTTCAGTGCCATCCTTAGTGCCGACTTGGTGGCGCAATACCACGCGCAGGCTACCGCTGCCCGCGCCTGCCGTGGTGGCCCGCGCCTGCAAGCCAAAGGGCAAGCCTTGGCTGTCTTTGTCGGTAACTACCACCGTGAGCGGCGCGCCCGTGGGCTTGTAGACAAACAAGTGGTTGGTGGCCTCGCGCACGATTTCGGGCGTCACGTCCTCGCTCGTGGTCGAGGTTTCGTTGAGAACGGCATCGACCGTGAGCGTGTACACCGTGTTGGGTTGCAAGGTGATGGGGTCGATAACGGGCGGGTTGCCGCCCTGGCCGTCCAGGTCTTTCCAGGTGGCCAGGCGCACGTCGGTGGGGGTGGCCTGGTTCACGAACTTGAGGCGCATGGAGGTTATCAATTCGTTTTCGCGCACGGCGGGCAGGGGCGTTTCGTCTTTTGAGCAGCTGCCCAGCAGACCTAGGGCAAGTAGGGCGGGGGCCAGCAAGGACGCTGGGCGAGAGAAAGCAAAAGTCATACTATCAAAGAATTAGGGGGTAGAAGAAGCGGCCGGCGATTGGCCAAAGGGTACCGTGAGGCGCAGGGCTACATTGCGGCCCACCTCGGGGGCGAAGTAGCGGAAGGCGTTGAGGTAGTCGCGGTAGGTGGTGTTGAAGAGGTTGTACACGCTCAGGCTCAGGGCCACGGAGCGGCCCAGTAGGTGGGCCTCGGTGCTGGCGTCGAGGTGGCAGAGGGTGTAGGCGGCGGGCGGCGGGGCAAAGTCCTGGTCGTCGCGCACGCGCCACTGGCGGGCGGTGTGCTCCACGCGTAGACTCAGGGTATTGTCGGCTAGGCCGCGCCAGGTGGGCAAGGTCAGGCGCAGGGCAGCGGCGGTGCGGTCGGCCGGAATCAGCTCTAGGTGCCGGCCGGTCTCGCGGTTGTAGGCGCGCACCGCCGAGTAGCTGGCCGTGGCCGTTAGCCAATCGGCCACGCGGTAGCTGGCCGTGGCATCGGTGCCGTAGAGCGCGGCATCGACCTGCACATATTGGTAAGCCAAAAACGCGCCCCGCACCGTGAGCACAGCCTCGGTGCCGGGGCGCAGGTAGATGTAGTTGTTGAGGCGATTGTGGTACACATTCAGCTCGCCGCTCAGCCGCTCGCTCTTCTTGGTCACCCCGCCGTAGAGGTTAAAAGTGGATTCTTCGCGCAGGTTGCGGTCGCCCTGCTCGAAGCGGGCGCTGCCGTGGTGCACGCCCTGCGAAAACAGCTCGTTGATGGACGGCGGCCGCCAGCCCCGGGCCGCGCCCGCATTCAGGCGCCAACCGGCCGGCAGCTGGTAGGCCGCCCCCACCGTGCCCGTGAGCTGCCCGTAGCTGAACTGGGGCCGGATTTCGGGGCTGCGCTGGTCGGTGGGCACCTCGCGCAGCCGGGCCTGCATGTGCCGGGCATCGTAGCGGGCGCCGGCTTCCAGCTCTAGGTGCCCGCGGCTCCAGCGCTCGGTGGCAAAGGCGCCCAGGCTGCGATTGGTGAAAAACGGGATGAGGTAGCGGCCGTCGTAGTAGTTCTGCTGGTGCTGCGCACTCACGCCCACTTTGCCTCGCAGGCCACCTAGGGGGCGGTGGTCGAGGTAAGCATCTAGGGCCTGGGTGGTGAGGTTGAAGCGTAACTGGTACTCGTGCTCGTAGGCCTGGCGCACCAGGTCATACTCCTCGCGGTTGTTGCGCTGGTAGCTGTAGCGCAGGTGCAGCTTGCCCAGCCTAGGTAGCTCATAGTGCGCAGCCACGCGCACCGAGTGGTGGCCGATAAGCTGGTAGGGCCGCCCGATGGCGTACGAAAAATCTCCCTTCACCAGCGGCTCGGAGCGCGCAATAGCGGCCAGCAAGTCGGTAGTATTGCCGATGTGCGCGCCCTCAAAAATGCCCAGCCGCGAGTTGAAAGTGCTGGCGTACAGCTCGGCCGAAAAGGCGTTCTTGGCAAAGCCCACCGTGGCCGAACCATTATACTCCTGAAAGCCCGTGTTCTTCAGGTAGTAGCCGGGTACGCGGGCGTTGGCGGCCTGCCGCGTGCTCAGTTGCACCCGGTAGCCAAGCAGGCCCTGGGGCCGGGCCCCTTCGGCCGTAGCCGACAGCGCCCCGAGGCCGTTATTGCTCATCAGCACCGACTCGACGCGGCCCCGCAGGCCGGGCCGATAGTCGAGGGCATCGGGCTCGACCAGGATAACACCGCCCACGGCATCGGAGCCGTACATGACGCTGGCCGCGCCCTTCACCACCGTGAGGCGGCTGGCCACGAAGGGGTCTACCTCGGGGGCGTGCTCGCTGCCCCACTGCTGCCCCTCCTGACGCACGCCGGCATTATAAATCAGCACCCGGTTGGAGTGCATGCCATGAATGACGGGCTTGACGATGCTAGGTCCCGTCTGGATGGTACGCAGACCTGGCACGCGTTGCAGGGCCTCGGCCAGCGTCTGCCCCCGTGTGAGCGACAGCTCACGCATCTCAACGCTACTTTGTTGCATTAATGGCGTATCATAAGCTCGCTGACCGGTAGCCGTCACCTCACCTAGGGTGCCCTCTAATGGACGCAGTACGACGGGTAGCTCTGTACTGGCTGCTAGAGTCAGGGAACGAGTAGCGGGCTCGAAGCCTAGGTAGGTCACTACCAGATGGTAGGTACCGGAGCATAGTCCAGCTAAGTAATAATGACCATTATTATCGGCCACCGTGCTAATAGAAGTGCCTTCTAGACGCACGGTGGCGGCGGGCAGTACTTGGCCGGCCGCGTCGGTTACCACACCCGCCACGTGCAGCTGGCAAGTCTGTGCCGTGGCCGTCTGGGGCAGGCTGGGCACGCTTAGTAGGCTGAGCATTGCTCCTATCCCAGCACAGGACAAGAGATGAAGCCGAAAGAATGAATGATATTTTTTTATTGCAACCACGTTTCAAAAGTAGGACGCGCTTGCTTAGGTTTGCAAAAAAAATCACGAAAACCTCATTTCATTTCTTCCCTTTTCTACCATGAAGCACCTCTTTTCATCGGCTCGGCTGGCGCTGACTATCGCGGCGGGTTTATCGCTTGCGGCTTGCAACAAGGACAACGACGACGTAACCCCGGTTGACCCTGACGCGGGCAAGGAGTACCGTTTTGTGCGCCTGCTGGTGGCCGACGAGCAGGCCAGTACCCTCACTCAACTCACGCCTTTCGACGGCAGCACGGCTTCGTTTAGCGCCAAGTATCCGCTGGCTACACTCTACCCCACGGCCTCGGGCCGATACGCCGCCGTGCTGTACCAGAGCCAGAACCTGGTGGAGATGTTCGACACTGGCCTAGAATCGCACGACGACCACGCCGATGTGAAGGGCACGGCCAAGTGGGCCGCCATCTCGGCTACGAACCCCAAGCCGACGCACTTCAAGAGCCATGACGAAGAGACGCTAATTTTCAACGATGGCGATGGCACGCTGAGCGTGGCCGACGAAGACGACTTCCACACACCGGGCGCTAAGTTTCGGGTTATCAATGCTGGCCTAGCGGCTCACCACGGGGCCATGGCCCACTTCAGCAACGACACCTATGCCGTAACCGAAACCCAGCCCGGCAGCACCGCGCCCACCGGCGTGCGCGTCATCAACTCAACTGGCGGCTTGGTGCATGCCGCCACCCTGCAAACTGGCAGCCTCCACGGCAATGCCAGCGATGGCGAAAACGCTGTATTCGGCGCTTGGACCACCACAGCTAACACCAGTGGCAGCGTGCTAGTAGTCAACAAGTCAGGTCAGCAGCGCCTCATTGCTAATCCCGCCAGCCTCGGTGCCAACCGCCTAGGCACCATTTTATATGCGGAGGGCGCTAAGAAATTTATTGGCTACTCAGCCACCAAGGGCGCTTACCTCATCGACCTGGCGGCGAATAGCATGACGCCCATCTACGACGGCACCGACGCCATTCAGTGCAAGCTTGACTACGCCGGCAAGCAGCTGCTGGTGCTGACGCTCGGCGGCCAGCTGCGGGTGTACGACCTGACTACTAATTCCTTGAAGCAGCAGGGCACCGTGATTGCCGCCACCTCCGCGGCCGATGTGTACAAGCCCGTACTGGAAGCTTCGGAGCGGTTTGCCTACATCGCCGTGCCTGCGCTGGGCGAGGTGCATCAGGTGCAGCTCGACAACCTGAGCGCGGTAACGAAGCACAAAGTGACGGCGCGCCCGGTGCGCCTCACGCTGCTCGGCATCGAAACCAGCGAGTCGCACTAAGCTGCGCTACTGCGCCTTACGAGACCATGTAGGAATGAAGGCCCAGCCGATTGGCTGGGCCTTTTGTGTAGTAGTGGCGCCCTAGGTGCTGCCGCAGCTGGTGCAGGGGCCTACGTGTTTGAGTGGCATCATGCTGCCCTACTTGTACCAGGCCAGGCGGCGGGTATCTGCCGCATCGGCGCCCCAGAAGTTAGCGTCTAGTGTAGCCTGCTCATCGTGCGCAATGCGAGAGAAGTGAAACGGCTTGCGATACAAAAAAACGGCAATAGCGGGCGGTGTGCGAACGGCAGGGGCGGTAGAGGTCGCGCCGCGGCTACCTAGGCGAGCAGATGGGGCGTACTTCTGCTGGCGAAGCACTAGCTTTAGCCGCTCATCTACTCCGTCGTTTCGCGTGTCTTTCTTGTCCTCTACCGGGTGGCGCTGGCTACTAGGGGCCGTGGTGGCGGTGCTGCCCGCCCGGGCCCAAACTCCCTACGCCCCCACCTGGGCCTCGCTCGACCGGCGTCCCATTCCGGCCTGGTTTACTGATGCCAAGTTTGGCATCTTCATTCACTGGGGCGTGTACTCGGTGCCCGCCTACCGGCCCGTGAGCCCGCGGCCCTACGAAACCTATGCTGAGTGGTACGGCGCCGATGTGTACGGCAACGCCGCCCTGCGGCAAAGCTTTCATGACAAGAACTACGGCCCCACGTTCACGTACCGCGACTTTGGGCCCCTGTTTCGGGCCGAGCTGTTTGACCCCGCCCGCTGGGCCGACTTATTTGCCCGCGCTGGCGCCCGCTACGTGGTGCTGACCACCAAGCACCACGATGGCTACTGCCTGTGGCCCACCACCGCCCCCTACAAGCAGCAGTGGCACAGTGGGGTAGTGGGGCCCAAGCGCGACCTGGCCGGCGAGCTAGCCCAGGCCGTGCGGGCCCGGGGCCTGAAAATGGGCTTCTACTACTCGCTGCTGGAGTGGGAAAGCACCGCTACGGCCAACCGCCCCAGCGGCTATTACCTACCCAAAGCCGACATCGACAAATACCGCATCCCCGACGCGCAGTACGTGGAAAAGAACTCGCTGTGGCAGCTCAAGGAGTTGGTTACGACCTACCAGCCGGCCTTGCTCTTTGCCGATGGCGAATGGGACCGCCCGGCTACCTACTGGCGCAGCCCCGAGTTTCTGGCCTGGCTCTACAACGAGGCCCCTAACAAGGAAGAAGTAGTCGTGAACGACCGCTGGGGACAAGGCACCCGCGGGCAGCACGGCGGCTACTACACCAGCGAGTACGCGAGCGACAACGACAAAGTCGGCGTGCAGCACCCCTGGGAGGAAAGCCGCGGCATGGGGCAGTCCTACGGCTTCAACCGGGCCGAAAACATTGAGGACTACAGCACCTCGGCCCAGCTGGTGCACCAGCTCATCGACATCGTGAGCCGCGGCGGCAACCTGCTGCTCAACATTGGGCCGGCGGCCGATGGCACCATTCCCGTCCTCATGCAAGAGCGCCTGGTCGATATCGGGCGCTGGCTTGCTGTCAATGGCGAAGCCATTTATGGCACGCGGGCGTGGGCGCCGGGGGCACCTGCCAAGGGCGCGTCGCAGTCCCTCTACTACACCGCCAAAGACCAGGACGTGTACGTGCTGGCCACAAGCTGGCCCACCGCGCCTTTTGTAGTGGCCGGGGTGCCCTCGGCCAGCCACCCCACGGTGACGTTGCTGGGCAGCACGGTGCCCGTCGCGTACACGGCCCAGCGTGGCCAGCTGCTGGTGCAGCCGCCGGCCCTCACCCCGGCCCAGGTGCCTTGTCCGTTTGCGTACGTGTTCAAGGTGCACCGCGCCACCCGCTAAGACCTAGGGCATATTAAGCGAAAGGCCGTTAACCCATCCTGCTGGGCATAGCCAAAGCAGCATGAATTAACGGCCTTTTTACAAACAGCCAACTACGCGTGGAGCTGTCCCGCTAAGCCTTCTTAGGTACAGACAGCAGGTTCTTGCGCATGTAAGCGGCGCTCTGGGCGATGCTCTGGAAGGCATCGCCTGCAAAATTCTCTTGCTCCATTACGGGGTGCTTGAGCCCCGCCGTGCCAGCGTAGGCCATGATGCTGCGGTAATCAATCGACCCGTTGCCCACCTCGGTGTTTAGCTCGCGATTGGCTTTGTCCATGTCCTTCACGTGCCAGAGCGGGAAGCGCTTGGGGTGGTCCTTTATCAGCTTGATGGGGTCTTGCCCAGACCGCACTACCCAGTAGATATCCATTTCAAAGTCTACCAGGGCCGGGTCGGTTTCCTTGAGCAGCACGTCGTAAACGGTGGTGCCTTCGAGGGGCTTGAATTCAAAATCGTGGTTGTGGTAACCTAGGCGCATGCCCGCGCTTTTGCACCGGGCACCCGCCGTGTTGAACTTGGCCGCCAGGGCCCGGCAGTCGGCCACCGTGGCGCGCAGCTTCTCATCCAGGTACGGCACAATGACGTACTGCTGGCCGCAAGCTTTGGCTGCCTCAATGGTAGCCATGAGCTGGGCCTCGTCGCCGCTCCGCAGAAAATTGCCCAGGTCGTAGTGCCCGCTGGGGGTGGTCAGGCCATTGCCCGCGAGCACGGCTTTAAACTCCGTGGGCTTCATGCCCCAGAAGTGCTTTTCGGGGCTGTAACCAAACGTTTCGACTTCTTGGTAGCCGGCTTTGGCTACTTTGGCCAGCACGCCTTTGGGGTCCTGGCCGATATACTCGCGCAGGGTATATAGTTGCAGGCCAGCCTTGTAGGGCGCGGGGGCGGCAAGTAGCAGCTCGGGCTGCAGGCAAGAAGCAGCGGCTAGCAAGCCAACTTGCTTCACAAAATCGCGGCGGTGGGTCATACAGTGGGGAAAGAAGAGAAAAGGGTGGAAAAGCGGGGTTAGCGGCTGCGCGCATGAGCGCTGGCGGTGGTAGCCCAGCGCTTGGGGCTTAGCGTGCTTGCCTGTGTAGGCGCTGGGTAGCACCGACTGGTATTGCGGAGTAGGCGGCGATTAATTGCCGCTTTATAAAAGTGGGTAGGAAGCGCAAAGTACAGCTTTTTAAACCGAAGCCTAGGTGAAAGACTAAAATGGCCGAGCCTTACTAGCTAGCTCGCCAAGTGCCGTGGGCAAAAAGGGTGCCTCTTATTGCCCCGTAGGCTGTAGTAGCTGCGGGCTTCCTAAAAGCGGGAGGGGTGCAGTGGCATACCTAGGGAAAGCGGGTGGGCCCGCGAGTAGTGCCAAACTGCTTGTGTCCAGAGCTTCGCAAACGGGAATAGCCGCCCTAATTCATGAGTTGCTGCCCCTTAGCCCCTCAGGTACTCCCGGCCGAAAGAGGTGCCCTAGGGGCTAAGGGTTAGGTGGCCAGGCGCTTACGGCGCCCCGCTCCGCGAAAGTTCGCCGCCCTTTGGGAGTACTTTAGCCGCCGCTACCTTTTCTCGTCGCTCTTCTCCTTCATGAATATCTCCACTGCTTTCTCCTGGCTGCTGGCTGCGCAGCTGCTATCGGCCCCGGCGCTGCTGGCCCAAACCCGGCAGGAAACCATTCTGAGCCCTGACAAGCGCCTGGCCTTAACGGTCTTTTTCACCGGCGACCAGCTGCAGTATAAAGTCATGTTTCGGGGCAAGCCGGTCATCGAGCCATCGGCCTTGGGGTTGCAGCTGGGTTCGCGGGTGGTGGGCCGGGGGCAGGCGTTTGGCCAGGTGCAGCGCACCAGCGTCGTCGAAACCTACCCTTGGCGCGGGGTGCACAGCAAGGCCACAAATGCCTACAACCAAGCAAGCTTGCCCGTTACGCCCGCGGCCCCGGCCGCAGCCTTTCGCCTAGAGGCCCGGGTGTTCAACGACGGCGTGGCGTGGCGCTACGTGGTGCCGCAGGCGGGGCAGGACCCAGTACGCGCCGACAACACGGAGTTTGCTATTCCGGCGGGCAGCAGCGTGTGGAGCCAGCCCGACATTGTCAACTATGAGGGCCGCTATCAGCCGCAGGCTATTGAGGCGGTGCCCTTGGGCCAGTTGGCGGGGCCGCCGCTCACCGTGGTGCTGCCGGGGCGGCAGGGCTACCTGGCTATTACCGAAGGGGGGCTTACGGATTTTGCTGGCATGTCGCTGGTCGCCAGTGGCCCGCGCGTGTTCAAAGCCAATTTGAAGGGGGCCGTAGCCACCGGTGCTACGATCGAAACGCCTTGGCGCATTGTGGAGGTAGGGGCGGACCTAAACACGCTGGTGAACTGCGATATTGTGCCCAACGTGTCGCCCAAGCCCGATGCCCGTTTATTTCCGCAGGGCTTGGCCACGCCCTGGGTCCAGCCCGGCCGCAGCGTGTGGTCGTGGCTCTCGGGCAACCGGGCCGTGACGTTCGAAAACATGAAGCGGTTTTCTCAGTGGGCGGGGCAGCTGGGCTTCGAATATAACCTAGTAGACGAGGGCTGGAGCCGCTGGAACGACGGTGGCAAAGACCCCTGGACCCTGATGCAGGAGCTAGTGACGTACTCGGCGGCTCAGCACGTAAAGGTGTGGGTGTGGAAAGCCTATTCCGACCACGACGGCACTCCCGGCTTGCAGCAGGCCGCCGCGCGGCAGGCCTTTTTTCGCCACTGCCGCGATATCGGCGTGGCAGGCGTGAAGATTGACTTCTTCAACGGTGAATCGCAGGAGGTCATAAAGTTTTACCAGGCCGCCCTGCGCGAGGCCGCCGAGCTGCACTTGCTGCTGGATTTTCACGGGGCCAACAAGCCGACCGGCGAGTCGCGCACCTGGCCCAACGAGCTGTCGCGGGAGGGGGTGCGGGGCCTGGAAAGCGAAAAAGTGTGGCCCGCGCACGACGCGGCTCTGCCGTTTACGCGCTACCTAGCCGGCCACGGCGACTACACGCCCCTCACCTTTGGGCCCCTCGGCCAAGGCTCCACGCTGGCGTACCAAGTTGCCACGATGGCTACGTTTACCTCGCCTTTTTTGTGCGTGGCCGCCAACCCCGAAGACATCCTGACCAGCCCCGCCTGGGAGCTTATTACCAGCATTCCGACCGAGTGGGACGAAACCATCGTGCTGCCCCAGAGCGCAATAGGGGGCCTTTCGCTGCTGGCCCGCCGCCGGGGCACCACCTGGTACCTAGCGGCGCTGAATGGGACGGCGGCCCAGCAAGTGCCCGTTAAGCTCGCCTTCTTGGGCAAGGGCAGCTACCAGGCCCTGACGCTGGCCGATAGCTCAGAAGCGCCGGCTGCGCCCAATATCAAGCGCGCCACCGTCACGTCGCAGGTCTCCCTCACCTTATCCCTGCAAGCGGGCGGGGGCTACCTAGGTATCTTCCGCAAATAGCCAGGGGCCGCCCTATTTGATGAGCCTAGGACTAGCCTAGGTTCCTGAGAGCTACCAAGCTCTCAGCGGCCGGCGTTGGGAAAAGCCCGCTTATACGGTGTTGGCACGGGGGCATCGGCGTGCAGTTCGGTAGCCGCCCGTAGCGGGAAGTAGGGGTCGCGCAGCAGTTCTCGCGCTAGCACCACGAGGTCGGCCTGGCCGTTGGCAATTAGCTCGTTGGCCTGCTGGGGCGTGGTAATGAGGCCCACGGCGCCAGTCAAAATACCGGTGTCGGCTTTTAGTTGCTCGGCGTAGGGTACTTGGTACAGGGGCACTACTTTGGCCCGGTCGGGTGCGCTAAACCCACCGGCCGAGGCCGTAACCACGTCTACTCCGTGCTGTTGCAGCACAGTCACCAGCCGCACCGAATCGGCCAGGTGCCAAGCGTGCTCTTCGTCCGAAAAATCGACGGCCGAAAGCCGCACCAGCAGCGGCATTCCGTCGGGAATGACGGCCCGCACCGCATCTACTACTTCGAGTAGCAGCCGAATGCGGTTTTCGAAGCTGCCGCCGTAGGCGTCGAGGCGCTGGTTGGCAAGCGCCGAGTAAAACTGGTGAAACAGGTAGCCGTGGCCTGCGTGCAGCTCAATGGCATCGAAGCCTGCCTGCACGGCCCGCGTGGCCGCCTGCGCAAACTCGGCTACCAGGGTAGTTATTTCGGAGAGGGTCAGTACCTCGGCCGTATGCTGCTTATCGAGCGACACGGCCGAGGCGCTTTTGGTAACCCAGCCCCCGTCGGCGGGCGGTAGGTAATGAAACCCTGCTGTGGGGTGCGCGTGGCTGCCCTTGCCGCCTGCGTGCCACAGCTGCACGGCTATCTTGGCTCCTTGGGCCTGCACAAACTGTACGATTGGCTGCCAAGCCGCCACCTGTGCTTCGTTCCACAAGCCGGTGTCGAACAACGTATTGCGGCCTTCGGGCGAGACGGCTGTGGCCTCCGTAATCACTAGGCCTACCCCGCCCACTGCCCGGCTGCCTAGGTGCACCAGATGCCAGGCGCCGACCAGGCCATCGGGGCTGAGGTACTGCTGCATGGGCGACATGACCAACCGGTTTTTCAGTAGTAAGCTGCGAACCTGGAGCGGCGAAAACAAGGGGACGTTCATGTATGGAGGAGTAAGGGGAGGGGCACTGCATTGGCGAACGAGTGCTGACGCCAGCTTTAGGCACGCAATCCCGAGTCGCTTTTCTTAGCTAGCAGTCGCCAGCAGCGCGCATACTCCTGCAAACCTAAGGAGCCTATAGGGCTAGCCTAGCGGTAAAAAAGCTGGAATAAACGGTACTTTTAAGGCAGAAGAGCTTGCCGTTGGCTGCTCCACCCGACGCGCGGGCGTATTTCGCGGCCCTTATGCACTTGCGTACTTTTCTACTCGCCCTAGGTCTGCTGGGAGCGCTACCTGCCGCCCGGGCCGAGCCCATTGCCCCGCTACTAGCGCCGGCTGAGGCTGGCCGGCTGCGGGCCCAGCTGTGGCGCACCCCGGCGGGCCCGGTTCGCCTGCGCTTGCTGTTGCAGCTGGCCAACGACCTGCTGGCCCGGCACGAGGAGCAGGAAACCCCTCTTGATAGTGCGGCGGTGTATGGGCAACAGGCCTTGGCGCTGAGCACTCAGTTGACCGACCCGGCCGGCCACATTCGCAGCCTGTATGTGCTGGGCCAGCTACCTAGGGCGGGTAGCGCGGCCGATACCACCGGCCGGGCTTTGCTGCGCCAAGGCCTGGCGCTAAGCCAGCAGGCGCGTAGCCCAGCGCTCGAAGCAGCCGGCTGGTTTTACCTGGCCAATAGCTACCCACGCACCAAGGCTGGGCTGCCGCGCAAGCTGGCCGACTACGCCCGCGCCGCCGTCCTATTTGCGCAGGCTAAGCGCCCGCTAGAGCACGCCTACGTGCTAAAAACCATGGCCGATATGCACTTGCTGCAAGGCCACTCGGGGCAGGCCGAGCAAGAATTGCTGCACGTGCTGGCCTTGTACCGCGCCGCCGGCCACCGCGAGTTGCACTATACCTACGACCTACTGCGCGGCGCCACCCGGCAGGTGGGCAACTACCAAGCGGCCCTACGCTACAGCCTGGCCGCCGTGGAGAGCGCCCAGGCCACTCGCGATACCACGTTGCTAGATTACTTATACAGCAACGTGGCCAGCATTTATAAGGAGCTGCAACAGCCCACCCAAGCCCTGGCCTACTACCAGCGGGCCCTGCAGCACGCTCGCCAGCGGCAGGTGCCGGCCGGCATCGTGAGCACGAGCGCTGCCATCAGCCGCATTTTGCTGAGCCAGCACCGGCCGGCGCAGGCGCTACGGTTTTTGCAGGCCTCGGCCGGCGCTTATCAGGCCGCGAGCCCAGGGGTGTACTTGCGGGGCCTCGTGGAGTGCTACGTGGCCCTAGGGCAATATGCGGCGGCCGAGCGCAGCTTGCGGCCGCTGCTGGCCCAGGCCGCGCAGCCCGCCACCAGCGACATGGACCGCATGAATGCTCACCTGGCGTCGGGCCGGTTTTACCTGGCGGCTGGGCGCTATGCCGAGGCGCGCCCGCACTTGCAGCAGGCGCTGCGGCTGTGCCAGTCGGCGGGCTTTCTGCTGCAAGCGGCTAGCCTGCACCAATTACTGTTTCGGGCCGACTCGGCGCAGGGGCGGTTTCCGGCGGCCATCGCGCACCTGCAGCAATACAAGCGCCTGAACGACTCGGTCTTCAATGCTGCCCGTCACCAGCAGCTGGCTAGTCTTCAGATTCAGTACGACACTCGCCAGAAGGAGCAAAATATTGCCCTGCTCACCAAGCAGAGCCTCTTGCAGCAGGCGCGCCTGCATCAGCGCGAGCAGCAGCGCAACGCCTTGCTGGTGGGGGCCGGGCTGCTGCTGCTGTTGCTGGGGCTGGGCTACAACCGCTACCGCCTCAAGCAGCGCAGCAACCGCCAGCTGCGCGCCCAGCAGGCCGAGATAGCGCAGCACAGCCAGGACCTGGCCCGCCTACTAGCCGAGCAGCGCGCGCTGCTGACCGAGAAGGAATGGATGCTGCGCGAGATTCACCACCGCGTCAAGAATAATCTGCAAGTAATCGGTAGCCTGCTGCATACCCAGGCCGATTATTCGGCTGAGCCCGCCACCCTGGCCGCCCTCGAGCAAAGCCAGCACCGGGTACAGGCCATGGCCTTGCTGCACCAGCACCTCTACCAGGCCGACCGCGTGGGCTGGGTGCCGCTGCCTGCCTACGTGCAGGAGCTAGCCATGCACCTGCTTGATGCTTTCGATGCCGCGGGCCGCGTGCGCCTGCACCTCGACCTAGCCCCGCTGGCCCTGCCCGTTGCCACCGCCACGCCCCTAGGGCTGGCGCTCAATGAGCTGCTCATCAATGCGCTGAAGCATGCCTTCGCCCCCAGCCAGGCGGGCACGCTTACGCTCACCGGCCAACAGCTCACGCCCCCCACCTACCTGCTCAGCCTGGCCGACGACGGCCGAGGCCTACCGCCCGATTTTGACCCCAGCCATGCCCAGACGCTGGGCCTCACGCTGGTGACGGGCCTCAGCCGCCAGCTCGACGGCGAGTTTGTGCTGCTGCCTAACCCCGCCGGCCGGGGCACGGTGGCCCGGCTGCGCTTTGCGCTGCCCAGCCTCGCAGTTGAAGAGTAAAACTGCTAACCATACAGATGAGCGTCATGCAGCGCGTAGCGAAGCATCTCGCGTGGCGTAGTAGACCTAGGCGTTAGATATTACTGCGCCACGCGAGATGCTTCGCTACGCGCTACATGGCGTTCTTACTTATAAATGTAGCCGCGGTAAAATCCGCTGATAGTACTGGGAAAGCCGGTTTTTTTACCGTTTGGCGCCCTAGGGGGCCGGGTAGTTTTGCAGGGCCAGAGCCATTGCGCCACGCATGGGGCGGGTCGCCTGGCTAGTGTTTCACCTCTCTTACTACGCAGCGCTATGCCTAAAATCACGGTACAAGACGGCACCGAAATCTACTACAAAGATTGGGGCACGGGTCAGCCTCTGTTCTTCCACCACGGCTGGCCGCTTTCCAGCGACGACTGGGATGCGCAACTCATGTTTTTCCTCACCAAGGGCTACCGCGTGATTGCCCACGACCGCCGTGGGCACGGCCGCTCGTCGCAGGCCCCGGGCGGGCACGACATGGACACCTACGCGGCCGACGTAGCCGAGCTGACGGCCCACCTCGACCTGAAGGACGCTGTGCACATCGGCCACTCTACGGGCGGCGGTGAAGCCATTCACTACGCGGCCCGCGCCGAGCCTGGCCGCGTGGCCAAGGTGGTACTCATCAGCGCCGTAACGCCTCTGATGGTGCAAGGCCCCACTAACCCCGACGGCGTACCCATGTCGGTATTCGACGAAATCCGCGAGGGCACGGCCACCAACCGCGCGCAGTATTTCACCGATTTCTCTATCCCCTTCTACGGCTTCAACCGCGAGGGTGCCAACGTGAAGCCGGGCCTGCGCGACAACTGGTTTCGGCAGGGCATGAGCGGCGGGGCCAACGCCCACTACTACGGCATTGCCGCCTTCTCAGAAACCGACTTCACCGACGACCTCACCAGCGTAGACATTCCGGTGCTAGTGTTGCACGGCGAAGACGACCAAATCGTGCCCTTCCAAGTAGCTGCCGCCAAAGCCATCAAGCTGCTCAAGCACGGCAAGCTGATTGCCTACCCCGGCTTCCCCCATGGCATGCCCGCCACCGAGGCCGCAACCATTAACGCTGATTTGCTAGCGTTTATCAAAGAATAGAAAACAAGCCAATTGCTAATCGACAAGAGCTGCCTCGTCGCCGGGGCAGCTCTTTCGCGTTGGTGCTAACGGAGCGCTAAGCAGTAGCTTGGACTTTGTAGTCCGAGTGCGAGCCTAGCGAGCAGACAGCCCTAGGGTCGTTCGCAGGCTCAATGCTCGCTACGCTCGCGCTCGGACTGCAAAGTTCAAGCTACTGCCTACCGCACGCCTAGCTTTTTCATGCGGGCCTCTAGGGTGGTGGGCTTGATGCCCAGCAACATGGCTGCGCCGCCGGGGCCGCGCACGCGGCCACCAGCCTGGGTCAGGGCCGCCACGATGGCCTCGCGGGCGGCATCAGCGAAGGGGCGCACCGGGGCGGGGGCTAGGGGAGCGGGCTCGGTGGAGGTGAGGGGCTCGGCCAAACTCAGGGTGGGCGAGCGGGCCATAATGGCCGCGCGCTCCAGCACGTGCTCTAGCTCGCGCACGTTGCCGGGCCAGGAATAGGCTAGCAGCTGCTGGGCAGTGTCGGCGGCCAGGCCGGTGAGGGGCTTGCCTAGCTTTTTGGCGAAGCGGTGCAGGAAGTGCGTGGCCAGGGGCAGGATGTCTTCGGGGCGCGCGCGTAGGGGCGGCACGGCCAGCGGAAACACGTTGAGGCGGTAGTAGAGGTCGGAGCGGAAACGGCCCGCGGCCACTTCCTGCTTGAGGTCGCGGTTGGTGGCCGCCACGATGCGCACATCCACCGCGATGGGGCCGCGGCCGCCCACGCGCTCAATCTCGCGCTCTTGCAAGGCGCGCAGCAGCTTGGCTTGCAGCTCTAAGGGCAGCTCGCCGATTTCGTCCAGAAAAATGGTGCTGCCGTCAGCTAGCTCAAACTTGCCCAGGCGCTTGTCGGTCGCCCCAGTGAAGCTACCTTTTTCGTGCCCAAATAATTCGCTCTCAATTAAGTGTTGTGGCAGGGCGGCGCAGTTCACTTTTATCATGGTGCGGCTAGCCCTGGCCGATAGCTCGTGCACGGCCCGCGCCACCAGCTCCTTACCGGTGCCGGTTTCGCCGGTTATCAGCACGGTGGCATCGGTGCCAGCCACCAGCCCTAGGCTGCTGAACAGCGCCTGCATGGCTGGGCCCGTGCCGATGATTTCGCCGATGTTGTAGGTGGTGCGAATTTCCTCAGCCAAGTAGGTATTCTCCAGAGCTAACTGCTGCCCTAGGGTCTTGATGCGTTCGAAAGCCAGCAGGTTTTCGAGGGCCAGCGCCAGCGGGCGGCTGAGTTCTTGTAGTAGACCCAGGTCGCGGGTAGTGTAGGCGTAGGGGGCGCGGCTGGCCACCACCACGGCCGCCACGGGCCGGCCCTGCACAGCCAGCGGCACATACATCGACGAGCGCAGCCCTAGGTACTCGCCGTAGCGCCGAGCCACGGGGTTGCGGGCCCGGCGGGCCTCGCCGGCCTCGCCCACGTTCAGGGTGGGCTGCTGCATCAGGGCCTCCAGCTCCAGCATGGCTTGCTGCCAGGCCAGGCGGGCGGCGGCATCGGGCAGGTGCACAAACTCGGCGGCAGGCAGCAGCCGGAAGCTGCCGTCGGGCTGGCGGCTGGCATGGATGCCGTCTTGCACAGTACCTAGCACGCGGTCGACGCCGTGAAGCGTGAGCAGGTCGAGGGGCAGCACCGGCTGCAAGGCCTGGGCCACGGCCGGGGCAATGGCTTCCAGCTCGCGGCCATTGCGGAAGGCGCTGACCAGGGCTAGCTCGGCTGCTTTCTGGCGGCGGCGGGCTTCTATTTCCTCGCACACCAGCAGGTTGTCGAGGGCTAGGGCTAGCTGTGGTAGCAGCAGTTCTACGGTGGCGTACTGCTCGGGGGCAAAGGCCGCGGGGTCGGGGCTGGCTAGCTGTAAGCTCGTGAAGGAGTGGCGCTTGAGCAGTACCGGAAACACGGCCAGCGCCCGCGCCCCAAACGCCTCGCGGGCGGTACGGGCCGTGCGTTGGGTGCGGCACAGTTCCTCGAAGGCCGCCCCGGCGAAGGTGCCCGTTTGCTCGCCCACCTCGTCGGGCGGCTGCTCGGTGAGGCGCTGCAGCAGCGCGTCGGGTGCGTCGGGGCCCAGCAGCCGCAGCGGGGGCACCTTCTCGAACACGCCGGCGGCATTCTTGTGCAGCACCACCCAGTAAAAAGCTTGTTCCTCGGGCAGCCCAATGCGCAAACTGAGCAGGGTGAAGGGCACCAACTGGTCGAGCTGCGTGGCAATGGCCTGGCTCAGCTCATCGCGGTTGTGCAGGCGCGCAATGGCATTGTTGACAGCTACTTGCAGCTCGCGCTGCCGGCGTAGGCGGGCCTCCTCGCTGTGGGCGTGGCGGTAGCGGGCCAGCTCCAGCGCCGCCAGCACGTCTTTCTCCCGAAAGGGCTTGTTGAGGAACCCTAGGGGCTGCGTGACCTGCGCGGCGGCCAGCACCTCGTCGTTGAGATTGGCCGAGAGGAATACGAACGGAATCTGGCGCTCGTGCAGCCAGCCGGCCAGGTCCAGGCCACTTTCCGGACCTTTCAGAAAGATATCGAGCAGCACCACGGCCGGCGGGGCGTCGGTCAATAGCTGCCGGGCCTCGGCGGCCGTAGCGGCCATTCCCAGCACCGCGTAGCCAGCCTTAGTGAGGCGCCGCCGCAGGTCGTCAGCCACGATAAACTCGTCTTCGACGATGAGCACGGTGGCTAAAGGTTCGGTAGGCGAGGAGGTAAGCGACATAAGCAAAAGGGGCAGAAAGACCCCACATAGTATCCAATAAACTCCAAAACAGGCCTCCAATATACTGGGTGCTCCAATATATTGGAGGCTATAGGATGGCTCTATTAATAAATGGTGTATGCACAAAATATTGATAATCAATATAATATGAGGGAGTAGTCTTGTGGGCCGGCAAGCTGGCACTGTCCTGGCAACTAGCTAGAGCACACCCTCTTTTTATCCCGTGTCTAATTCAGCCATTCTACCTCCCGAGCCGCTACACATTGCGGAATGGGCAGCTACCAGTGGCCCATTGCCGGCCCCCTCTTCTGGCTACCTGGCGTTGTTGCTCGCGCTTGAGGATGCCGGGACCTGCCACAATAGGGAAGGCGTCACCCTTGCGTGTCCGGCCGGTACGCTGCTGCTACTCGGCTCCGCCGACTGCTGGCAGCTCGACGCCCAACGACCCACCCGCCTAGCCTGGTTGTGCTTCTCGCTAGACTACCTGGCTAGCCAAACCGCCGGCCACGCTGAGGCGGCCGACTGGCAGCAGCTGCAAGCGCGCGGGCCGGCCCTAGGGTCGGCCGGGCACCTAGCGGCCACTAAGGTGCCGCCCGCACTAGCGGCTCTGCTCACGCTGCTGGTCGATTGCTACGATGGGCGTCGCGGTGTGGCCCAAGACGCACTGGCTAACCCTTTAGTTGGCACGGTGCTGCGGGCCCTAGGTCCGCTGCTGGCGCCTGCCCAGCCAGAGCCAGCTGCTACCCACGCGGCGAGCGTGGTGCGGCAGGTGCTGGCCTACATTCGGCGGCATGCGGCGGCGCCCGAGCGGCTGCACCTAGGGCACCTGGCCCAGGAGTTTGCCTATTCGCCCTCGCACCTGAGCGCCTTGTTTCGGCAGCATATGCGCGAGCCGCTGCACCAGTACATCGTGCGCCACCGGCTGCAACTCGTAGAAAATCAGCTGCAAGCCAGCGTGCTTACCGTGTCGCAAATCGCCGATGAGCTGGGCTTCGTGGACGTGTGTCATCTCAACAAGCAGTTTAAGAAGCGCTACCATCTCACGCCCACCGAGTACCGGCGACAGCGCAGGCGCCCTAGCCCCCTGAGCTACGCGTAAGGCTTTTGCGCTGACCGCGCTAGCTCGCTTTCTCTTATGATTTCTCGCCGGCCGCGTAGCCGGCCTCCCCTTATGCATGACGCCCCCATCACCCTAGCCGGCCAGCCGCTGGCCTCGGCTTCTAAGGCTCTCATTTTACTGCACGGCCGCGGCGGCAGCGCAGCCGATATCCTGTCGCTGGCCCGCTACCTGCCGGTGGCCGACTATGCCCTGCTGGCCCCGCAGGCCACCGGCCACACCTGGTATCCGCAGTCATTCCTGGCCCCGCCTGCTCACAATGAGCCCTACCTGACGGCGGCCCTAGGGGCCGTGGGCCGCGCCGTGGCGCTGGCCGGCGGCCACGGCATCGTTCCCGAAAACGTGTACCTGCTGGGCTTCTCGCAGGGCGCTTGCCTCACCCTAGAATACGCCGCCCGCCATGCCACCCGCTACGGTGGGGTAGTGGCCTTCACGGGCGGCCTGATTGGCGACCGGCTATACCTCGAAAACTACGCCGGCGACTTTGCGGGCACACCCTGCCTGCTGGCCAGCGGCGACCCCGATGCGCATGTGCCCGCCACTCGGGTGCGTGCCTCCACGGCCCTGCTCACTACCCTAGGGGCCGCCGTCACGGAGCAGATTACGCCCGGCATGGGCCACACTGTTACGCCCCAGGAGTTGGCCCTGGCTAGCCAGCTAATTTTCAAGCAGCCTGCTTCTTAAGTTTCATTTTCATCTTACTTCTTTCCCCTTAGCTCTATGGAACCTCGTATTCTGGGCCTGCACCACGTCACGGCTATCGCCGGCAATGCGCCGCGCAACTACGATTTTTACACCCGCGTGCTAGGCCTGCGCATGGTTAAGAAAACCGTCAATTTCGACGACCCTGGCACCTACCACTTCTACTTCGGCGACGAAACTGGCTCGGCTGGCACCATCCTCACGTTTTTTCCTTGGGAGCACATTACGGCCGGGCGGCGCGGCACTGGGCAGGCCACCGAAATCGGCTACTCGGTGCCGGCCGGCAGTTTTGATTTCTGGATGAAGCGCTTCGACGCCAATGGCGTGACCTACAACAAGCCGAGTGAGAAGTTTGGCGAGCGTTACCTGACCTTCCTTGACCCCGACGGGCTGAAATTTGAATTGATAGAGTCGAAAACACCCGACACGCGCACGCCCTGGACCACGCCTGAGGTTAGCGCTGAGGTGGCTACTAAGGGCTTCCATACCGTCACGCTCACGCTGGCCGACCCCGCCCGCACGGCCGAGATTTTGACCGACGTATTTGGTTACACGCTGCTCGAGCAGCACGTCAATCGCAGCCGCTACGTGACCGATGCGGTGCCGACCGCGCAGTACATCGACCTGGTGGCTGCCCCCGGCGAGGCCCGCGCCATCACGGCTGGCGGCTCGGTGCACCACATTGCCTTTCGGGTGAAAGACGACGAAGCCGAACTATACTTTCGCCGAAAGCTCGTGGCCAAAGGCTTGCAGCCTACGCCTCAAATTGACCGCGACTACTTCCACTCGGTGTACTTCCGCGAGCCGGGCGGCGTGCTCTTCGAGCTGGCTACTGATAACCCCGGCTTCACGGTCGATGAGCCGCTGGCCGAGCTAGGCACCCACCTGATGCTGCCCACCCAGCACGAGCACTTGCGCACGCAGCTAGAGCAGCGCTTGCCCCCGGTGGGGTAGCCTAGCGCAGTCAGTTTTTATCAGCCGCAGGGCCCTAGGTGGGCGGCGTACCCAGTAGCTACCGGGTACGCCGCCCACCTAGGGTGCCCAGCCACACCCTACGCTCACGCTATGTCCTCCACGAGTTTTTCACGCATTCTTCTACTTGCTGGCTCGCTGTTGCAGCTGGCTTGGCCCACCGCCGCCGTAGCGCAATCGGCCGCGCTGGCCAGCGCCCCGCTGCCCCTAGGGCAGTTGCAGCAGCAGTTCGTGGATTTGCGCTTCGGGATGTTTATTCACTTCAACATCCCGACCTATATGAACCAGGACTGGCCCGACCCGGACGCGTCACCAACCTTGTTCAACCCGAAGAAACTCGATGCTACGCAGTGGGCCCGGGCGGCTAAGTCGGCTAACATGAGCTACGGCTGCCTCACCACCAAGCACCATAGCGGCTTCTGCATCTGGGACACCAAGAGCACCGATTACAGCGTGATGCACAGCCCCTATAAAAAGGACGTGGTGCGGCAGTTCACGGACGCCTTTCGGGCCAATGGCCTGAAGGTCATGCTCTACTACTCCATCCTGGACACGCACCACAAGCTGCGGCCCAACCAGATTACGCCCGCCCACATTGCCATGATTAAGACGCAGCTGACCGAGCTGCTGACGAACTATGGCAAGATAGAGGCCCTGATAATCGACGGCTGGGATGCCCCGTGGTCACGCATTTCCTACGACGAGGTGCCCTTCGCCGACATCTATACCCTTGTCAAGTCGCTGCAGCCCGACTGCCTGGTAATGGACCTGAACGGCGCCAAATACCCCGCCGAAGGACTGTACTACACCGACATCAAAACCTACGAGATGGGCGCCGGCCAGCGCCTGGCCCCCGGCAGCAAGCGCATGCCTTCGCTGGCCTGCTTGCCCATCAACAGCGCTTGGTTTTGGAAAACCGACTTTCCCACCGTGCCCGTGCGCGACCCCGCCAAGCTGGTGCAGGAAACCCTGGTGCCACTCAACGAAAACAGCTGCAACTTCATCCTGAACGTAGCGCCCAACCGCGACGGACTGATTGATGCTAACGCCCTAGCCGGGCTCAAGGAAATCGGTAAACTGTGGAAAAACCAGGGGCCTACCACGCCACTCACGCCGCTTGAGCCACCCATCATAGCCAGCAACCTGGCCAAAAACCAAGCGGCCAACTCCAGTTGGAGCGACGACATGAACATCATGGACTTCGCCAACGATGACGATTATCGCACCAGCTGGCAGTCCAACAAAACAGTGCAGCAGCCATGGTACGAAATCGACTTCAAGAATGAGCGCAGCTTCAACACGGTGGTAGTGGCCGAGGAGAAAGCCAACATCAGCGGCTACACCCTCGACTACTGGAACGGCGTGGCCTGGCTGCCGCTGTTTGAGGGCCGCAATGGCGACCGCATCAAGCTGCACCGCTTCAATCGGGTGTGGGGCAGCAAGGTGCGCATGCAGATTAAGGCCTCTGACCACCAGCCCTCCATCGCCGAGTTTCAGGTGTTTGACGAGCGACGCTAGGGCCGCCTAGGTATAGCTACTGGCCCATGGCGTAGCGCAAGCCACCTAGCAAGTGGCGCTGAAACAACGAGTCGGCGTAGTTCTCGGGCAGGTGGCCGCCGGCTGTGTAAAAGGCGCGCCCCCCGCCGTAGGCGTGGTACCAGGCAAAGGGGTGCTGCTGGCCATTGATACCCCCGGTGTAAGACGTTTCATCTACGGTGGCCAGCACCCGCAGGTCGGGCGCGATATCGCGGAAGTTGTACCACTCATCGGTGCGCTGCCACCGTGCGGGCAAGAAGCTGGTCGCGGGGTGTTTGGCATCAGTGACGAGCACGGTGGCGGGCTGCACCTGGGGGTGGCTCTTGAAGTAGGCGCCCACCAGCTTCCCGTACCAGGGCCAGTCATACTCGGTGTCGGAGGCCGCGTGCACGCCCATAAACCCGTGGCCCTGCCCGATGTAGCGCTCGAAGGCCGCCTGCTGAGCCGGGTCTAGTACGTCGCCGGTGGTATTGAGAAAAACAACGGCGGCGTAGCGGCGCAGCGTGTCGGCCACAAAGCGCGAGGCCTGCAAAGTGGTATCTACGCGGAAATTGTGGGCGCGCCCTAGCTGCTGAAAGGCAGCCAGGCCAGCGGGAATAGAGGCGTGGTGGAAGCCTTTAGTTTTGTAGAAAACCAGCACGGCCGGCCGCTGGCTACCCTGCGGCGACTGCGGCAGCTGGTACGAGCAGCCGCTAGCGAATAGGCTGGCTAGCAGCAGCCAGGGGCGGTAAGAAAAGCGCATAGAGCTACAGAAAGGACTGGTAGATTTCTAATTAAAACACGACTGCCGCCCGTTGGTGGCGGCAGTCGGCTTCGGCAGTGGGTGGTAGGCACACCCTAGCAAAGCAGCAAGGTAGGCCTCCCTAGGTGGCTATTTCAGCAGCCGCACGTCGAAGACGCCGCCGGCCGTGGAGCCGGGGTCGGCCGCAAACTTAACGGTGAGCACCTGGCTGGCAGGGCCGCTACGCAGAGCCGCGGGCAGCGGGTACTCCACATCGAAGAACGTGCTGCCCTTGCTGGCATCAGAAGTTACTTTTTGCAGCAGCTTGCCGTTGAGAAAGATGGAGAACGTGCGGCCCCGGTCGCCGCCGAAGTACGTCACGCGCAGGGCGCGCGCTTCGGCCTTGGGGTTGCGCAGGTTGTAGCTAAACCAGCCAGTGGCATGGCGGTAGTGGCGGTCCTGAAACACGCCCGCCTCGGTGCGCTCGCTGGCAAAGCCGTGGTCAGACTCAGGCTGCTGCTCGCCGGGAGCTACACGGTCTACGGTGCGCGCATCTAGGGCCAGCTTCTCGGCATCCTTCTGGCGAATAGCTTCTTTACGGGCGGTTAGTCCTTCGGGCGTCGTCACGGGCCAGTACACCATGTAGCGCGTGTCGTGCAGCTGATAGAAGGGTACTAGCTTGACGTTGCGGTACTTATCGGCATCAATCAGCGTCGAGGCCGTAAAGGTGAGTGGCTCGCCGGGCACGGGCCGGATGCCGGCCGTGAGGTCGGCGGGCTGGCGGCTCACCAGCACCGGGGCGTCGTCGAGAGGGTAGAGGCGGCCGTTGGCCACGTGGCCCATGCGGCTGCCCCCGGCGCGCAGGCCAGGCTGGTCGGTGGTGTCGGTAGCGGCGGCCAGCACGATGGGGCCATGCACAAACGACACCCAGGGCGAATGGTCAGGCAGGTACTCAGCCGTGGTGTGCATGGGCAGTGCTACTGTCACTACGTCGCCCGATTTCCACTTGCGGTCCACCGTGACGTAGCCAGGCGTAGTCGAGCTAGTAGCCACTGGCTGGCCATTTACTTGCACGGCTAGCTGGCCGGCCGGCACCCACGCCGGCTGCCGAATGCTGAGGGCAAACTTGCGCGACTTCTTGAGCTTAAGTGCCAGCTCCGTTGTTTCGGCAAACGGAAAGCGGGTGGTCTGGGTGAGCGCGACGCCCGCCTCCTGCCACGCCAGGCGCGAGGGCATAAACAGGTTGACCAGCAGCTGCTCTTTGCCGCGGTGCGCATAAATCAGCTCGCCGTACTTGCCGTGGTTTTCCAGCCCCGAGCCCACGCAGCACCAGAAGCTTTCCTGGGGCTGCGAGTACACCCGGTAGTGCCGCGGCCGCATCGATGTGAAATACACAAACCCGCCCGTGCCCGGGTGCTGCGAGGAAAGAATGTGGTTGTAAGTTGCTCGCTCGTAGTAGTCTAGGTACTTGGTATCGCCGCTGGCTAGGTACAGGTCCTTGCTGAGCTTGAGCATATTGTACGTGTTGCACGTTTCGGGTCCCTCCTTGCTTTCGAGCATCGACGTGAAGTCGGTGGCCGGGTGAAAGTGCTCGCTCACGCTGTTGCCGCCAATCGACACGGTGCGGTGCTCCACCACGGTTTCCCAGAAGAACTTGGCCGCTTTGCGCCACTCGGGGTCGCCGCCTACTTGCGCCACGCGCTCGTAGCCAATCACTTTAGGTATCTGCGTGTTGGCGTGTAGGCCATTGAGCTTGTCCTGGCCTTGCAGCAGGGGTTGCAGTAGGGCCTGCTGCGAAAACCGCTGGGCCAGCTTGAGGTAGCGGGCATCGCCGGTGATGTCGGCCACATCGGCAAACACTTCGTTGAGGCCGCCCTGCTCGGCGCGTAGCATGTCCTGGATTTGCGCATCGCTGAGGTTGGCCGTGAGGTCGAGGCACCAGTCGCTGAGCTTGATGAGCATGGTTTTGGCCTTTGCGTTGCCAGCCAGCAGGTAGGCGTCGCGCAAGCCGGCGTAGGTCTTGTGCAGGTTGTACCAGGGCACCCACTTCTGGTTTAGCCCAAAGCTATTGGCCTGAATATTACCCGCCTTCACTTGCTGCCACATGGCCGGCCCGCCCGGAATGCCCCCTAGGTAGCCGTTACCGCTTTTTTGCTGGCAAACCTCCAGCTGGTCAATCATGTAGGTGAGACGCTGCTGCACCTCTTTGTCGCCGGTGGCCGCGTACAGCAGGGCCAGGGCCGAGAGGTAGTGCCCGCCCACGTGGCCATCGAGGCCGGTGTTTTCCCAGTTGCCGTAGCGCTCGGCCTTGGGCTGCAGGCCGGCCGACAGCTGAAACGGGGCCAGCAGGCGGTCGGGGTCCAGGGCCATGACGTAGGCGCGGTCGGTTTGCTGGGCTTCGCGAAAGGGGCTTTCGAGCAGCGCTACCGACGACAGCGGAAAGCTCTGCAGCGGCGCCGACTGGCCGCTAGCCAGGGTGGGGAGTAGGAGGGTAGAGGCGAAGAGAAGGGATTTCATAAAAGGTACTACCCGATTGGGAGCGTGCAATCGGCAACAAGAAGAGACGCAACAAAGTGGCTAAGTAAGCGCAAGCTACCACATTAACGTCAATTGGAAACTTCATCTAACACACATCTTTGTAAAGCATTGGGCTTATTGCCTAGAGTTTTTTATTGACGGACGGCAACAAACTATAGCGCTGCCTACCCATAGCAGCGCATAAAACACCGTCTGGTCGCTACAAAGAGGCGGACACACGCCAAGTTGGGTGCGAACGCTGGGGGCCGACCAAATCCTAAAAAAATGTCCGCCCCAGCGCGTAGCCAGACCGGACATTCGTAGAATAACCTAAGAACCAGGAAAGCTTACACAGCTAGCTTGCCCTCTATGGAGTCGTCAAGCGTTTGGCCGATGGCAGCACCGATGGCCGTTTTAACGAGTGCTATGGCGTTGCCGTGCTTGTTGTCCCAGTAGTAGCCGTCTTGCGGCGCTACCTTAATAACGGTGATACGCGGGTCGTCTTCTCCCTCCGTAAACCACGCCTTCAGAATGGGATTCCACAGCTCGTGAATGCGCGCCTTATCGGTCGAGATGGTAGCCGTGCCTACCACGCTCAGAAAGTCGGAGTGCGCCGAGCCCTGAAAGAGCAATTGCACCTGGTCGTCTTCCTGTAGCTCCTGGTTTTTGTTGCTATCGTTGGCGCTGAGAAACCAGAAGTTACCTTGCTCATCAACCTCTTGCACGGCCATCGGCCGGGTGGCCGGCACGGTGGCAGCGCGCAGCCGGGTGCTGAAAAAGCACGTGTTGGTTTTGCCGGCCAGCTCCTTGATTTTCTTTACTGCTTCGGCTTGGTGCAGGTCCTCATAATTGTGCTCGGGTTGTTGTTGGTTGATGCTGTCCATTAGCTGAATAAGCTGGGGTAATGAGGAATAAGGCCCGGCCCCTAGGTTGCCAACGGCCGCTCGGCCCTCGAAAAGGGCGAAACAGGAGCAAGCGAGGACCAATGCCCGTAGCAGCCCAGTGTCTGCGTACGCTGCTTGCTTACGCGCTGGGAAATCAAATCGTTATTTAGGCAATCATTTCCAGGCCTGGACCTCTGGCAGCTAGGCGCTGGCTCAGTGTCAGTAGTCGGGCAAGGCGTCGCAGCTTCTCACAGGCGTAACCTAGGGCTATTAAAAACCGGGATTTGTCCACCCAAAGCCGTTATTCGGTAGCCGCTGGGTGGCTAGCGCCCCAATACTTTTGCTCCTGCTTGGGGTAGCGAGGACAACTTGTTCTAATGTCGCTCAGAAACCCCTAGCCTAGGTAGCTCATGTCCCAAAAAATCATTCCGTTGCAGTCACTAAGCACCAGCTGGGCTGGGGTGGCGGTGTATCATATTGCGCCGGCCGACCTTACGCCGCACGTGCAGCGAGAGCTGGCTATTGCGCACCGGCACGACCACTACAGCTGCTTTCTCACCGAGGAGGGGGCTGTAGAGATAACCGTGGATTTTCAACCCCTGCGCCTGGTGCCGCACTCGCTATTTGTGTCGTGCCCCGGCCAGGTGCACCAAGTGGCTATGCCCCAGCAGTATCGGGGCTGGATGGTGCTGGCCGATGCCAAGCTCCTGAGTCCGCCCACCCGGCGCTACTTTGAACAAGCCAGCGCCCGCCCCGAGTTGCTGCACCTAGGCGCGGCCGAGCACGCGTGGTTTCAGCAACTGCTGCCCGCACTGCACGAGGCGGCTGGCCCGCCCAACTCCCAGCTAGCCGATGCCGAAACCAGCCAGCACCTGCTTAATGCCTACCTGGCCCAGGCCGTGCGCTTGCTGCAAGCCCAGCCGCCCCAGCAGCCGGCGCCCTCTCGGCGCAACCTGGCGCTCACGCAGCAGTTTCGCCAGCTACTGCAGCAGCACTTTTTAAGCTGTAAAAAACCAGCCTCCTACGCCCACCAGCTGCACGTGAGCGTCAACCACCTCAACGATACGGTGAAGGCTACCACGGGCTTCTCGGTCAGCTACTTCATTCAGCAGCAAGTGCTGGCCGAAGCCCAGCGTCTGCTCGTTTACACCGACCTCAACGTGCAGGAGGTGGCCGGGCAGCTGGGCTACGACGATACCAAGTACTTCAGTCGCCTTTTTGCTAAGGGCACTGGGGTGTCGCCCAGCCTCTTTCGCCAGCGGCAAGCCCCGCAAGCAACCTAGAAGATGGAGCAAGTAGAAGTATTTCGGACTTCGGTAGCCACCCCCGCGCAGGCCGCACCGCTCATCACGCAGCTGCAGGCGCTATTGCCTGGCTGCCGCATCACCTTCGACCTAGACGACTGCGATAAGGTGCTGCGAATTGCCGGGCCCGTGGTGGGGACACCGGCGGCTATTGCCTGCTTGGTGCGGGTCGGCTACGCTTGCGTGCCTCTAGACTAGTAATGATTTTATCCTATTTATTGCTGACAATGAACGTATTGATAACAGGGGCTAGCATTGCTGGCCCCGCCCTGGCCTGGTGGCTGCACCGATTTGGCATGGCGGTGACGGTGGTAGAGCGCGCCCCGGCGTTTCGCGATGGTGGCCAAAACATCGACGTGCGCGGCGCCGGCCGCACCGTACTGGAGCGCATGGGGCTCTTCGAGGCCGTGAAAGCCCACGGCACGGGCGAGCAAGGCCTGGTTTTCGTGGATGAAAACAACGCCACCGTAGCCGAATTTGACGAAGCCGACCTAGGTAGCAACAGCTTCACGGCGGAGCTGGAAATCTTGCGCGGCGACCTGGCCCGGCTGCTCTACGAGCACAGCCGCGCCCACGTCACGTACCGCTTCGGCGACTATATCAAGGCGGTGGAAGAAACGTCCGAGGGCGTCATCGTCACGTTTGCGCACGGCGAGCCGCAACGCTTCGACCTAGTGGTGGTGGCCGAGGGCGCCAACTCGGCTACGCGCCAGCTGCTGTTTGGTGCCGAGGTCACGCGCAAGCCCTACGACTTGTACGTGGCCTATTTTACCATAGCGCGGGGCGAGCACGACCACGAGCTGGCGCGCACCTACAATGCGCCGGGCGGGCGCGGCGTCTGCCTGCGGCCCGACAACCAAGGCACTACCCGCGCCTTGCTCACGCTACAGCAGGAGGCTGCCGGCTACGAAGACCTCTCGCCCGAAGAGCAAAAGGACCTGCTGCAAGCGCGCTTTGCCGATGCGGGCTGGGAAACGCCCCGCGTGTTGGAGGGGCTAGCCTGCGCCGACGATTTCTACTTCGAATTTGTGAGCCAGGTGAAGCTAGACCGCTGGGCCCAGGGGCGGGTGGTGCTCACTGGCGACGCGGCGTGGTGCGCGGGCCCCTTTGGCGTAGGCACCACCGAGGCGCTGGTGGGCGCCTATGTGCTGGCCGGCGAGCTGCGGCAGCACCCCAGCGACTACCGCGCCGCCTTCGCCGCTTACGAGCGTCTCATGCGCCCCTACGTAGCGCAGGGCCAGGATGTGCCGAAGCTGGCCCCGCGCCTGGCAAACCCGCAGAGCGAGCTGGGTATTGCCGTGCAGCACACGGTGCTGCGCGTGGCGGCGGTCCCGGGCATCCGGCAGGTAGTAGGCAAGCTGGCCGCCCCGCCCACCGATGCTATCGAGCTGCCCGACTACGAGCACGCCGGCGGCTAGCGGCGCTTGGCGTGCTCTAGCGCTCCTAGGTCGGCCGGCAGCCGACCGGCAGCCGTAAGCCTACTGCCCGGCCCCGGCTGGCTGGGCTGGGCAACCTTTGGGCGCCTGGCTGCATCTTAGCTGGTACCTACCTCGTTTTGTGATTTATGACACGTGCTCTTTCTTACTCTCTGCTGAGCCTACTACTGGTCGGCGCCACGGCCTGCCACGAAGCGGCTACCATCCCACAAACAGAGTTCTTTGTGCAAGCCACTCGGAATGCAACCCCTTGGACAGCCACTGCCACCGCCACCCATAGCAAGGCCAGCCAGCAATTTTACCTCGTGGGGCAAACCGGCGACGCAGCTAAAGCCGAAGCCTTGTCGCTGGGTTTTGCATTGCCCGCGGCACCCCAGCTGGCGCCCGTGCAGGCGTTGCCGGCCGCCTGGCGGGTGTCGGTGGGCTACGATGCGCTCATCGACAGCTACGCCACCGCCGATGAGGCGGGCCTCCCTAGGCTAGAAATAACGCGCCTCGACACAGTAAACAAGGTAGTAGAAGGCCGCTTCGAGGCCACCCTGATGCGGGAGAAGCAATGGACTACGAAGCCGGAACCGATGACCTTGGAGAAGGGCTCCTTCCGGGCGCACTATACCGAGGTGCCTTAAAAAATATTTTGAAGCGCCGGCCAGAGGCCGATGAAATAGGGGGCACGGGGTGCAGTTTCGTACCCTAAGTGCTATTTCAATAAAAAATAGGGGCGCACTTTTATAGTGAATAAGTAGGTGCCGGAGTAAATAAGTTGTAGTATATTGTAAATAAACATAATTTGTAGGTGACGTGAGGAAAAAGCAGGGGGTAAGTACCGGCAGGCAGTAGCCAATTAGGTATCTTCGTCGCGGGTGCGCGCTACGCGCTGTCACACTTACTTCCGCGCTTTTCCTTACCAATGCTGCCTTCCGACGAACTAAGCACGGCGGCGCTACTGCATACGCTGCTAGACGTCTCGCTTACCGGCGTCATCCTTTTCCGGCCCGTCTACGACGCGGCGGGCACGACCATTGTAGACCTGGCCTACGAGCACCTCAACCCCGCTGCGCAGCACATGCTGCAGCTATCCGAGCGCCCGGGCGAGTCGTTTCTGACCCTGTATCCAAGCGCCGCTACCCAGGAGGGCGTGTTTGCGTTTTACCGCGATACCTTCTTGGCCGGGCACCTAGGGAAGCACCAGTTCAACTACCAGTACGATGGGCTGGATGGCTATTTCATGCTGTCGGCCCAGCGCCAGGGACCGCTGTTGGTCGTCAGCTTCACCGACACCAACAACCAGCCCCGCACGGCAGCCGAGCAGGCGCTGCGCGAAAGCCAGGCCCGCGAGCAGGCGGCCCGCCAGGAGGCTGAGCGCCAGCGCCAGCAGCTCTACAACATGTTTGAGCAGGCCCCAGCCATGATTTGCATCTTCGACGGGCCGGCGCATACCTTCCAGTTTGTGAACCCGCCCTACCAGGCCCTAGTGGGCACGCGGCCGCTGGTGGGCAAGCCCATTGCCGAAGCCATGCCCGAGCTGGCCGGCCAGCCCTTTTTTGGCCTGCTCGACCGCGTGTACCAGACCGGCGAAACGTTTTATGCCTCGGAAATGCTGGTGCAGCTCGACCACCACAACGAGGGCCGTGCTGAACTAGAGCAGCGCTACTACAACTTCATCTACCAAGCACGCCATAGCTTGGCGGGCGATATTGATGGCATTCTGGTATTTGCCTATGAGGTAACATCTCAGGTACGCGCTCGGCAGCAGGTGCAGGACCTCAACGAGGAATTGGCAGCCATCAACGAGGAGCTGCGCGCCAGCAACGAAGAGTACCTGCTCGCCAACACTGCCCTGAGCCTAACCCAGCAGGAGCTACAGGCCCTGAACCAAGAGCTAGAAGCCCGGGTGCAGCGCCGCACCAAGCAGCTGGCCGAGGAGCGGGAGGGCTTCTACCAGATTCTTACCCAAACGACGGCCGCTGTATGCATTCTGCGCGGGCCCGAGCATCGGTTTGTATTTCGCAACCAAACCTACGAGCGGCTTTTTCCCGGCCGCGGCCAGCAGGGGATTAGCGTTGCGGAAGGATTCCCGGAAGTGGCTATGCAGGGTTTTACTGAGCTGCTGGACAAAGTGTATACCACGGGTGAGCCGTACTACGGCTACGAGGTACCAGTTCGGCTGGCGCAGCCCAATGGGCAGTCGCAGCTCTTTTACCTAAATTTTGTGTATTCGGCCTACCGCGAAGCCGGGGAGATTGTGGGCATCAGCGTTTTCGCCTACGACGTGACGGAGGGCGTAGTAGCCAAGCAGCAGCGCGAAGCCCAGCAGCGCCAGCTACGAGAGTTGTTTGAGCAGGCCCCGGTGGCCATCGCCATCTTCCGCGGGCCAACGTATGTGATTGAGTTTGCCAACTCGGCGGTGTGCGTGATGTGGGGGCGCACGCTTGAGCAGACCCTAGGTACCCCGTTGTTCGAACTGCTGCCCGAAGCGGCAGGCCAGGGCTTTGAAGCGCTACTCGATGGCGTGATGGCTACCGGCGAGCCCTTCGTGGCCCACGAGCTGCCTTCCTACATCGACCGCCAGGGCCGCCGCGACCTCGTGTATTGGGACTTTGTATACCAGCCGCTGCGCGAAGGCTCGGCGCAGATTACGGCCGTGACCGTGGTGGCTACCGACGTAACTGACCAAGTGCGCGCCCGGCAGCAGGTGCAGGACCTCAACGAGGAGTTGGCCGTCATCAACGAAGAGCTGACGGCCACCAACGTAGAGCTCAGCGAAACGAATACCCGCCTCACGCGCACCAACGCCGACCTCGACACCTTCGTGTACACGGCCTCGCACGACCTCAAGGCCCCGATTACCAACATCGAGTCCATCTTGCTGGCCCTGCGCGAGCACCTGCCGCCTGCCGTGCAGCAAGAGCCGCTAGTGGGGCACCTGCTGCACCTGCTGGGCACCACCGTCGAGCGTTTCCGCCTCACCATTGCCCAGCTCACCGACCTCACCAAGCTGCAGCTGGTGCACGCGGGCCCCGCCGAGGCCGTGCCCTTGGCCGCCCTGGTGCAAGACGTGCTGCTAGACCTGCACACCGAGGCTGCTACGGCCCAGCTCACGGTGGCCATCGACCCCGACCTAGAGGTGCGGTTCGCTCCCAAAAACGCGCGCAGCATAGTATATAACCTACTCAGCAATGCCTTTAAGTACCGCGACCCCGCTCGCCCGTCAGTGGTGCAAGTGCGGGCTTGGCGCACGCCCCAGGGCGCGATGCTAGCAGTGCAAGACCAAGGCCTGGGCCTGAATGCCACTCAACAAAGCCGGCTTTTTGGCTTATTTCAGCGCCTGCACACCCACGTCGAGGGCACAGGCATAGGCCTTTATCTGGTGAAGCGCCTAATTGAAAACGGGGGCGGAACCATCGCCGTTGAGAGCCAACCTGGCGAGGGCACCACCTTCACGGTTGAATTTCCTACTTAAACTACTGGGTTTATCTTGCTGGCTGCTCGGTAGCTGGTGTATTTTCTGCTATGTCTAAGTTAGCTAATGTGTTGCTCGTCGACGACGACGCAACCACTAATTTCCTCAACAAGCTTTTGCTGCAAACCATGGGCATTGCCGACCAGTTGCTGGTGGCTGAGAATGGGATAGAGGCCCTGCGCATCTTGCGCCAAACCTGCAGCGAGCTGGTCGAGCCCTGCCCGCAGCTCATTCTGCTCGACATGAATATGCCCATTATGAATGGGCTGGCCTTCCTGGAGGCCTATGCCCAGCAGCCGGAGGTGCACCGCCACCCCACCGTTATCGTGATGCTGACTACCTCGCTGCACGAGCGTGACCTAGTGCGAGCCCAGGCGCTGCCCATTGCCAGCATCCTGAACAAGCCCCTAACACGGGAAAAGGTAACGGCCATCCTGCAGACGCACTTCGCTTAGGAGCACAAGCGGGCACAAGCTTTACCTAGGGCGCTACTACCCCCTGGCACTACGGCTGGTAGTGCTGGCTGGCGGCGCGCTAGCTGCAGTGTTATAGAAAAAAAATTAGAAGGCAGAGTTGAATTAGTGAAAAAATATACGAACCTTTACGAAGGTAACGTTGTGTGTAATAGAAATATAGATAAATTATAGAGGAAGTTGTATTTATTAGTCCTTTTGTTATTCTTTTCCAATATCCTGTTATGATGCCCTTACCTACCCCCCTGGCTAGCTTGCCCAGCGAAACCGAGCGCCTGCGCGCCCTGCACCACTACAATGTGATGCCCGCCCAGCAAGAGGCGGTGTTTGATGAGCTGGTGCAGTTTACCGCCCAGCTTTTTAGCCTTCCCATTTCCTTGATTGCGCTGGTCGACGCCGAGGAGGTAGCCTACAAAGCCAACCAGGGGCTGCCCGGCTTGCAGCAGCAGCCCCGCGAAGAAGCTATTTGCGCCATGGTTATTAGGCAGCGCACACCGTTAGTATTCACCAACCTGACTCAGCCCGAGCAACTACGGTGCCTAACGACCATGGCTTCGACGGCGGCCCAGGCCAAAAATCTGCAGTTTTACGCTGGTGCGCCGCTGCATACGCCCGTTCGCCACCTCATTGGCACGCTGTGCGTGATAGGCAACCAGCCGCGCAGCTTCGGCGCCGAGGAGCGGCAGTTGCTGGCGCAGCTGGCCGGGCTGGTGAGCGAGCTGATTACTATTCGGCACATTTGCCTGACGCACCAGAAAGTGACGGCGCACAACCAGTGGCAGTGGCTCCAGAACTTGTTTACGGAAGAGGTGCAGCAGCTGCGTGTGCTGACGCGCTACTTGCTTGCCGAGTTTGGCACCAAGACGCCCATGCCCATGGGGGTGCTTAAGCCCGTGGGCCGCCGCCTCGACGACCTGCACCTGTTGCTGCAGCAGCACCACCCTGGGCCTATCTGGTACTCGCCTGCCGCCATGGCCTAGGTGGATAGGGCCGGCAAGCAGCGCGTAGGAGGCTAGTGCTTGCGATGCTTGGGAGCAGCTACCTTAAAGCTGCCCCGCACGCGGCTTGGCTGGCCAGCGGCTGGCGGCAAACTGCCATAAAACCGGCCCGTAAACCCTCCGCTGGGCAGGCGGGTAAGCTTGCCGCGCAGGTCAGGGGTATAGCTTACGCTATTGTAGCTGTCTGCGGCCTAGTACGTGTATGTAAGAAGCGACAGGCGATAAGCTGCTTCGGGCGCATCATGTGGCTTCTCATAGCTAGCCAGAAATACCCCCTCCCCGGCACCAAGGGGACGGCGCCCGATTTCGACATCTAGGCCATCCTGGCTGCTCGGAGTGCCCATACCTGGGCTGGCTCGGGCTGGTACATAAAAACGCTGGTCTCTCAGGGTATAGCTGGCCGAGTTGTATACGTTAGGGGTGCAGGCGGCTAGCAAGAGAAAGCCCATTAGCAAGGGGGGACTTGCGCATGGAATAAGATAGGGAAGAATGTGCTTGCTAAATAATCACAAAGAATAGGATTTTTTAGCGAAGTTTATGGGTGAAAAGCTAGTGCCGATAGCCCTTGCAAATTAGGTGCTGAACTTAATGACTGCGCTACAACTGCCACCATCCAAGGGCTAAGTGCGAGGGGCAACCAACTATTTTGAAAAATTGCAAAAAAAGTTGTGTAAGACAAGCTAAAAGGCCAGAAGCTTGTAAGTTGGAAGGCTGTACTTGAATTTTAGTAAGCTAATACGCTAATCACACGTCGATAGTATCATATACAATAGAATAACTGGCATTTTTCTGGGCCATCTATCAGGCGGTATTCTGTATTTTAACCTTAAGCGTTTGTAGTATTTATTGCCAATTATCAGGTGGTAATGATGGAGGCGTAACTGTTTAGCTAAGGCCTTGCTGCAATAGGATTATTTGTATTAATTTGGCCTTTGTATCCGCTTCTCACTATTTGATTTTTTTGGCCCGTGCACGCGTTCTCTCACTCCGCTCAGTCCGACGATACCGTTTATAAGTTTCGCCTCAATGGCTGCGCTATCGTGCTGGTGTTGCAATGCTTGGTGATGACGCTGCCCACCATGAAGTTTTTGCAAGTGCCCGTCGTGAGCGAGTGGTCTTGGCTCTGGGTTACGCTGCCCATCTGGTCGCCGAGTGTATTGCTGGCTGTGGTGCTGGCCGGAGAGAAAATTATGCAACTAGCTAACAGCAAAGTTGCTAGCCCAGTACGCAGCCTGGTAGTAGAACCTAGCCCCGCAAACTGCTAGCGCAGGCAGCGGGCCAGGCTATTCGCCCGCGGCCCAAGCCCTAGCTTCAATTGGCGAGGTGAAGTGCCGAAACTCGTAGTTCAGGCCCGGCACGGCCGATTGGTACATGCCATTGATGGTAAGCCGATTCAGCACTTCCTCCGATTCGAGGTGCGCGAAGCGTACTAAGCCCAGCTCAGACAGCGGAGCCAAAATAGCTTGGTGTGCCCACTCCAGGTCTTTGGGGCGCACAGCCCCTAGGTGGCGGTCGTCGGCCACCCAGCCTGTGATGTGGTGCAGGCGCGCCAACCGCAGCGCTTCCGTGAGGGCACTGCGAATATCGGCGCTCCCGGCAAAGCCCAACCATTGAGTTTCCAGCACGTTGCGGGTGCCGGTGTGCAGCAAAATATTCAGGAAAGGGTAGGTAGCGAGTGTAGTAGCCATGCGGAAGGAGCCTAGAGAGGCGCTTATTCTTCCCGGTGTACGGTAGCTGGGCTAAAAGCAGGCACGCACACCGACCAATATTCGCATTCGGTGTCGAAGGGATTGGAATAGCGCACCCGGGCGCCCGCCCGAATCAGCAGTGACTCACCGGCTTGCAGCTCTACCACGTCGCCGTCGATTTCGAAGCGCTTGCGCCCACGCACCACGATGGTTATCTCATCAAACTCGGGGCGCTGGTGCGGCTCGCTCCACTGGGGCGGCGCCACCATGTGGGCCAGGCTATACTGGCCGGTGCCGGTGCTGGCCAGGCCCACGTGCTCCTCGATGAGCTTGCCATCGGTGGTGGGCACGCGAAATGGTTGAGGGTTGCGGAAGTAGTTTTTAGGAGCAGACATAAGCTAGAAGAACTTAGGGGCGGGTAGGGCAGGGGCCCTGCGTGAAAGTGCGCACCCCAGCATTGCGAGCCACGCAGGGGTTGGAGTACGTTTTGCCATCGCAGCTGCACACGGGCGCATACTCCATGGTGCAAATACCGTTGGGGTTAATGCGGGCCGGGTCGATGCAATCGGCTACGGGCGACGTGGCCTGGGCTGCGGGGCGCTGGCAGCCTAGGGCTAACAAGGTAGTAGCCAGCACGCCTAGGGTACTGGCGCGGAATAAATGTGCCATAAGTGAAGGCAAAGTAATGGCGAAGTGGTGAAATGGCTATTTCCGCCGAAAATTTGCCGGTGCTGCCCAACCCCTCTGAGTAGGCCTCGTATAGCTGCCTACCAACAGGCAAAAGGGCTCCCTTCCTTGCGCCTCCCAAAACACCTTACCACCTTTTTTAACTTCCCATGTCGTACCGCGAAGAAGATAACAACGCAGGCAAAATTGTTCTCGCCGCCCTGGCTGGCGCTAGCGCCGGTATCCTGGCTGGCATCTTGCTGGCCCCCGATAAAGGCTCAGTAACCCTCGAGAACTGGAAAGGCGCCGCGAAAGACTATAGCAACAAGCTGGGCGACCAGTACAAGCAATACAGCGCAGACCTCGAAACCAAATTCAAAGGCCTGTCGGATAAACTCGAAGACCTCGGCATCCTAGGTGCCGGTGGCAGCCTCAACATCAAAGGCAACTGGGACGACATCAAAGGCAAGCTGAAGCAGCAGTACGCGCAGCTGACTGATGAAGATCTGACTTATGTTGAAGGCAAAGGCGACGAGCTGCTTGGCAAACTGCAAGACAAGCTGGGCAAAGGCAAAGCTGAAGTAACCAAAATCATCAACGACCTGACTGGTAAAGGTGATGACTTGGCTAGCAAAGCCAAAGATGCAGTAAGCGAAGGTGCTGACAAAGCAAAAGACGCTGCTGATAAAGGTGCTGATGCTGCCAAAGATGCCGTTAGCTAAGCCACTAGGCTCTAGCTAATAACAATACAAAACCCTGTGCCAATTGGTACAGGGTTTTTTGTGCTCCGTCTCAACCTCGGAGGCTTCTTCGCCGTTAGCCTGCTACTTTAGTTTTCACTTCTTACTCACCCTTTTACCTCTTTCACCCATGCCCAAAGACAACGGAAAAGTTATTGTTTCGCTGCTGGCTGGCGCTACGGCTGGCATCGTTACGGGCCTGCTACTAGCCCCCGAGACCGGCGAAGACCTGCGTAAGAGCCTGCGTGAGGCGGCCGGCAAGTGGGGCGGCAGCCTCGGCAAGCTTGCTCAGGAAGCCCTAGGCAAATTGCAGCAAACGGAGCCCGGTCACACCAATCCCGATGCGGCTGTGAGTGAGGACCGCGACGCGGCCGATGCCCTCTTCAACTCGATGAGTGATAAGCGCCCAGCGGGCAGCGCCGAGCCCGGCGACCTCACCACCAGCGCCACCGGCAATGGCCGCTCGATAGGTGGCGACGACTATGCTGCCGATGATAATACCCTAGACTACGACGGCGATGGTAGTGATGGTCGCCACCGAGGTATTGTATAACAAGTTGTTAGGTGTGCGTCGCAGAAATAATTTAACTATTTTTGCGGTCTTTGTAACCCCACTGGCAACACGCCGTTAAAGACTATACAAACGGCTTAAGTTTCAGACCTTAGGACGTTGGTCGTAAAATTGCCGATTATAGGAGCTTCTGCTGGTAAGTGGTTTAACATGCCAGTCGTAAAATCAGATAATCCATCGCAAGCTTCTGCCAACTAGCTCTGGTTTAGATTTGGTTAGCTGTTTAAAAGAAACGCCCGGTACTTTCACAGTACCGGGCGTTTCGACTTTTATAGCAAGCTATACAAATGCCCTAGGTTGCCTTAACCCGACTAGTATCAGGCTAAGGTAACCTAGGGCATTTGTGCTATAGCGCTTCAGGCCGCATCTGCGGGAAGAAGAGTACCTCCTGAATAGAAGGCGAGTTGGTCATAATCATGCTTAGGCGGTCGATGCCGATACCTAGGCCGGCCGTAGGCGGCATGCCGTACTCTAAGGCGCGCAGGAAGTCGTCGTCGAGCACCATGGCCTCGGTGTCGCCGCGCTTGCCCAGCTCCAACTGGTCTTCGAAGCGCTGGCGCTGGTCGATGGGGTCGTTGAGCTCCGAGAAAGCGTTGCAGATTTCTTTGCCATTGCAAATGGCTTCGAAGCGCTCCACGAGGCCCGGGCAGTCGCGGTGCTTTTTGGCCAGCGGCGACATCTCGACGGGGTAGTCGGTAATGAACGTGGGCTGGATGAGCTTGGGCTCGACGTGTTCGCCAAAAATCTCATCAATGATTTTAGCTTTGCCCATGCTGGGGTCGAGCTCCACATGCAGCTTGGTAGCCGTTTTGCGCAGGGCGGCCTCGTCCATTTCGCCGATGGCCACGCCAGTGTACTTCTCAATGGCCTCAAACATGGTGTAGCGCTGCCAGGGACGCTGGAAGTTGATGAGGTTGTCGCCTACCTGCACCTCGGTTTTGCCGTGCAGCTCCAGGGCCACGCGCTCCACCATTTCCTCTACTAGGTCCATCATCCAGGCGTAGTCTTTGTAGGCTACGTAAAGCTCCATCTGGGTGAACTCGGGGTTGTGGAAGCGCGACATGCCCTCGTTGCGGAAGTCCTTCGAGAACTCGTACACGCCATCGAAGCCGCCCACAATGAGACGCTTGAGGTACAGCTCATTGGCAATGCGCAGGTACAGCGTCATGTCCAGCGTGTTGTGGTGCGTCTTGAAGGGGCGCGCCGCCGCGCCGCCGTACAGGGGCTGCAGGATGGGCGTTTCTACTTCTAGGTAGCCTTTATCATTCAAATAATTGCGCATGGTCTGCACCAGCTGCGTGCGCTTGATGAATGTCTCGCGCACATGCGGGTTCACCACCAAGTCCACGTAGCGCTGGCGGTAGCGCTGCTCTGGGTCCGAGAAGGAGTCATACACCACTTCTTCGCCGGTCACCTCGTCTTTCTTGGTTTTCACTACCGGCAGCGGGCGTAGCGACTTTGCCAGCAGCTTTAGCTCGGTTACGTGCACCGAGATTTCGCCTACCTGCGTGGTGAATACATGACCTTTCACGCCGATGAAGTCGCCTAGGTCGAGTAGTTTCTTGAAAACGGTGTTATACAGCGTCTTGTCTTCGCCGGGGCAAATCTCGTCGCGGTTGATGTAGAGCTGAATGCGGCCCGATGAGTCCATGAGCTCGGCAAACGAGGCCTTGCCCATCACGCGCGACGACATCAAGCGCCCGGCCAGCGATACTTCCTGAAAGTTGTTGAGTTCGGGGCGGTAGTTGTCGAGAATTTCCTGCGCGGAGAAATTCACGTCGAACAGCTCCGACGGATACGGCTCAACGCCAAGCTCTTGCAGTTGCGTCAGTTTCTGGCGGCGCAGTTGCTCTTGTTCACTAAGATGGTGCATAGGTTGTCAGAACCACGGATTCGTCGGATTTTTCGGATTACGCGGATTTTGTAGACTAGTACTCATCGGCCGGTAATCTAATAAATCGTTGTATTGCTTACGATAAGCAAAAGCAAGTTTGGCGTGGTTGGTAAGTTGAAAGTGAGTTGCAAAAGTACAGCACGAAAAAAGCCGCTCCGAAAAGGAGCGGCTTCTTACAGCTACAAAATCCGCGTAATTCAAAAAATCCGACGAATCCGTGGTTCTGACAACCTAGGCAGCCATTTTGAGAGCGGGCTCGGGCTCGGCGCCGAGCAGCGTGGGTTGCACCCGCGTGCGCAGGCGCTCCTGCACAAAGCCACCCTGCAAGTGCGTAGGCAACTCGCGCACCAGCTGCTCGTAGCGCTCCAGACCTAGGGCCTTGGCCACGTAAGTTTCGTGCACGCCGTTGAGGTAGCTCACGATGTTGAGCAACGAGCTGTGGAACAAGCGGAAGTCGATGTCGGCCTCTACGTAGCGCTCAATCTCGCGGCTGTTCTGCGAGATGCGCAGGCGACCAAGCAAGTCGAAGATGGTGGTATAGCCCAGGCGCCAAGTAATCTGCTGCCAGTGAGAGGCGGTCCACTTATCGAGCGGGCGACCGGTCTTCTGACTGCGGATGGCGGTGTTAGGGTTAGCCTGCACCTGCTGGCGCGTGCTGATGGCTTTCTGCTTGCGCGTAGTGCGCAAGAACTGCCCAATCTGGGCCTGGGCGTCAATCTCCTGCGAGGCGATGTGCAAGCCAGCCTTGTAGCCAGCCAGCGGCAGGCGGTGAATCGAAAAGTCACCGTAAGCTCCAGCAGCGTAGAACGATACGGGGCGCGGGTACGCATTCTTCACTACCAAGCGGCCCACCTCGCGGCGAATAACTTGGCCGTTGTTGGAACGCACGCCGGTGGTATAGAGAAAGGCTTGCAAGCCCGAAAGAATGGTGTGGTAGGCCTGCGGGAACGTCCAGTGCAGGGCGTTACGCAGGAAGTTGTCGTCACCGAGCTCGGCGGTGGCGCGCAGGGCATACTCAGTGCTCCAGCAGGTATGCAGCAGCTTGGTGAGTGCAGCCACATCAGCGTCGTTGAGCTCGGCTTGGTGCTGGCGGAAGTAGGGCAGGTGACCTAGGCCACCCAGCGGGCCCTCGCCGTCTTGCAAGTGGTAGTTAATGGCAAAGAAGTAGTTGAGGAACACCTGCGCCGGAATAGAGCGACGCCAGTTTTCATCAGCAAGGCGCTGCTGCTCCTGCTCTTCGGGCGTGAGCACGGCTTCGGCAGCGGCTACAGTCATCGGAGCCTGGTAGGGCTCGGTGGGGATGAGCGGGATAATGCGGGCTTCGGTTTTAGTAGTCATACCAGATAAACCCGTAGCCAAGAAAATTAGTTGCTATTTACTAAAAATAATCGCAGATTCGAACGGATTTTTAGGATGTAACAGATTCGGACGTTAATCGGCTTTATTGGGTTGTGAAAGCCGTTTTTAAGGAAAGATGGCAAGTGAAATAATAGACAACAGCTTTGCTTTCATCCAGACGCTGAAGTAGGTCGATTTGCTAAAAAAATAAGCAATAAAAAAGGCTGCCATTCAGCAGCCTTTTTTATTGCTATTCTATTCTTGCTTAGTCAGCCTGCCCGAGGCAGGCGTATCCGTTTAATCCGACAAATCCGTTTAAATCTGCGATTTACATTTGGTCCTTCAGTACGTTCACAGCTTCACCTAGGGTGATGTCCTTGTTCAGGCCGCGTGTGAATCGCATCGAGCGGTTGATTTTAACGGAGTCGCCGGCCAATGTCTTGGTATCAGCTGCCAAGGGCTTGATGACGAGCGGGGTAGCCGTCTTCTGAATGGTCTCGTACTTGTCCGAAACTGCCTTGAGGGCTTGTTGCTCGGCGCGGTAGGAGCTAAGTTTCAGCGACACCGTGTTTTCGTCTTTACGCTTACGCAGGGTTTGCACCAACTCGGTCATCTGCTTGAAGCTAGGGCTGGCAGCTACACGGGCTTTGCTATTAGCTTCGAGCTTAGTATAGTTAGGCTGCTGGTCCCAAACGCGGAAGGGGGCAGGCTTAATCTCATCCCACTTCAGCGGGTAGTCAGACTCCTTTTCGCCCTGGTCGAGGTATGAATAGATGTCAGGCAGCACGATATCGGAAGCTACCCCTTTAAACTGGGTCGAAGCACCGGTAACGCGATAGAACTTTTGCATGGTGAACTTGAGCGAACCAAAGGGCTTGAGCGAGTTCAGTTCGGCGGGCAGCGTCTCATCGAGGTCTACCACGCGCTGCACGGTGCCCTTGCCATAGGTGCTGGCAGTGCCCATGATAATGCCACGCTTGTAGTCCTGAACGGCAGCAGCCAGAATCTCGGAAGCCGACGCACTGTGCTTGTTTACCAGTACCACGAGCGGGCCAGTGTATTGCACGCGGGGGTCCTTGTCGTTGAGCACTTGTGTCATGCCCTGGCTGGAGTGCACTTGCACCATGGGACCGCTAGGCATAAACAGACCGGCCATTTCAACGGCATCAGTAAGCGAGCCGCCACCATTTTCGCGCAAGTCGAACACCACGCCCTGTACGCCTTCGGCGTTGAGCTTAGCCAGTTCTTTCTTCACGTCATCGGCCGACGAGCGGCCGCCGTTGTTATTAAAGTCGGCATAGAAGCCAGGCAGGCGCAGGTAGCCAATTTTCTTGCCACTCGGGTCGTTAATAACGGCCGACTGAGCATAGGTTTCTTCGTTGACCACCACATCGCGGACGATGGGGATAACCTTGGTCGAGCCGTCGGGCTTTCTCACCGTCAGGCGCACCTCGGTGCCCTTCTTGCCTCGGATGACCGTCACGGCCTTGGCAGAGGTCCAGCCCTCGATGCTCACTGGCTCGGCGGCACCTTGGGCCACGCGCAGAATGGCATCGCCTTTCTTGAGCTGGCCTTGGCGGAAGGAAGCTGAGCCCGGTACGATTTCCTCAATATAAATCAGACCATCTTTCGGGCGCAGGATTGCTCCAATACCTTCCATCCGGCCCGTGAGTTGGTAGTCGAACTCCTCCTTGTCTTTGGGCGCGAAGTATTCGGTGTGTGGGTCGTAGGTATTGGCGATGGTGTTCGCGTAGCTGGCCAACGTCTCATTGGCGTCGGGCAAGTCAGCAAATTGCTCGTCGTAGTACTTCAGCACACGTTTGCGGGCCTCTACCTCCATTTGGGCGGGGGTGCGGTCGGGCTCGGCGGTAGCGGGCTCCTTGGCTTGGCTAGCGGTTTTGGCGCGGTCGTGGCGCTTGTCCTGCTCGTCCATCATCTCGGCCACGCGCGTCATGGTCTCGTACTTCAGCAGCTTGCGCCACTGCTCGCGCTGGTCGGCAGCATTGAGCGGGAAGGTAGCCTTCTCGAAATCAGTCTGAAACGTCTCGTCAGCGTCGAACGTGAAGGGCTGAGCCAGAATCTGGTGCGTCAGTTCCTGCACTTGCTTCGTACGCTCGGCCATGAGCTTAGTGCTCAGGTCCAGGAAGCCATGCGTGCCCGCTTTGGTTTCGTCGTCAATCTTGGTCTCGTACTGGCGGAGCTGCGTTACATCGGCCTGGGTCAAGAATTTCTTGCGGTAGTCGATGCGCTTAAGGTATAAGTCAAACACCCGCTTGCTGAACGCATCATCGATGCGCTCGGGCTGGTAGTGGGCCGAGGACAGGCCCTGCACCAGCGTACCTACCAGCACCTGCTCCTTGGTGGGCAGTGCCGTGGGGTCATTGTGCCGGTAAAAGCGGTAGGAGGCCAGTCCAAATACGGCCCCAACCATACCCGCATACATACCAATTTTAAAACGGGAGGAAAGCATCTAGAAAGAATAATAGTATGAAGAAGCCAAATGTAGGAGGCAGCAACCAACCTAGCACTATATACGATGAAAACGCCGCCAGAGGCCAGAATAGTGCCGACAAACGGTAGGAATAATCCCCTCGTGTTAGGCCAGGTGGGAGAGGCCCGTCGGTAGCCTAAAAAGCCCCAGCTTATGGCTGCCAAGCCCTTCCTTTGTTGAACAATAAACGCGCCACATTGGCAAACCGTTTTCTATGTCAACAACTCTGCTACTTGCCGCTCGCGCTGCCCTCCTAGGCCTGGCTGTAGGTGATGCCCTAGGGGTGCCCGTCGAGTTCATCGGCCGCGAGGCGCGGCGCCGCGACCCCGTACTTGCTATGCGTGGCTACGGCACCCACCACCAGCCCCCCGGTACCTGGTCTGATGACGCTTCGCTGACGTTTTGCCTAGCTGAAACGCTGGCCCGGCCGGGTGGCCGCACCGCTGCACCTGACTTAACTGACTTAGGCAGCCGGGCCATCAACTGGCTGGACAATAGTTATTGGACAGCTCATGGCGAAATCTTTGATGTAGGCAACGCGACCCGCGTTGCCATTCAAAATCTGCGCTCGGGTGTGGCACCCAGCAAAGCCGGTCCACGCTCAGAGTTTGATAATGGCAATGGCGCGCTGATGCGCATCTTGCCGCTGGTTTTTCATGACACTTGGCAGGCCGAAGAGCTGGACCTGAATGCTGCATGGCAACTGACCGAGGCGGTGGCAAGCGTCACGCATGGGCACCCTCGCTCTACGTTAGGCTGTTTTATCTACCTGCTGGTGGCTCGCTATCTAGCGAAGGCAGCGTCAATAGCGGTAGCGTATGCAGAGGCAATAGAGGCAGCAAACAAATGGCTTCACGCGCAAGCCAAAGCAGCGGCTTTTTATGAATGGCCAAAATATGCGCAAGTGCTAGATGGAAGCCTACGTGCATTACCAGAAAGCGAAATCAAGTCTTCCGGCTACGTGGTCCACACGCTGGAAGCGGCGCTGTGGTGCCTGCTCACCCACGACACGTATGCGGCCACTGTGCTGGCCGCCGTGAACCTAGGCGATGACACTGACACGACCGGCGCAGTAGCCGGCGGCCTGGCCGGGCTGGCCTATAGCGAGGCGGCTATCCCGGCAGAATGGCTGGGCGCGCTAGCCCGCCGCGCCGACATTGAGGACCTGGCGACGCGGCTGAGTGGGCCGCAATAATTTACACAACTCTAATCCCTTCCTCAGATTATGCCTCAGCTACCGCCCCGCCCGCTGCCTAACTCCTACTGGGCCACACCCACCTTGCTGGCCTGCGAATATCCCGGTGCCCCCACGCCCGCCGAAGCTATTCCGAAGCTCGATGCACTGCTGGACGCCGGGATTCGCGATTTTTATGACCTGACCGAGCCTGGCGAGCTTGTGCCCTACGAGGCGTTGCTGCGCGAGCGGGCCGCCCACGCCGGGCTCGACCCAGCCGCTATTCGCTATCGGCGCCTGCCTATCCGCGACCTCGATTTGCCTTCGGCTCAGTGCCTGCAAGAGGCGCTGGCTGGCCTGGAGGCGAGTGCAGCTGCGGGCCGGTGCGCGGCCGTGCATTGCTGGGGCGGCATTGGGCGCACGGGCACCGTGGTAGGCTGCCACCTAATGCAGGCCCACGGCCTGAGCGGGGCCGAAGCGCTCGCCTACATCGCCCACGAGTGGCAAACGGTAGCTAAGCGCGACCGCGCCCCGCGCTCGCCCGAAACCGATGCCCAGATTGCCTTTGTCCGCGGCTACCAGCCGGCCGGGCAGTAGCCTGCCCTAGGTCCCTACTCGCCGCCCACGGCGGCTACGGCCGAGCGGGCCGTCAGGGTCGAGCCAGCGCTGGCTGTCACTACCAGGGCCACGGCCACCCACTGGCCCGTGGTGAGGCGCTCGTGCAAGAACAGCCAGCCGCACAGCGCCGCGGCAGCGGGCTCGATGCTCATCAGAATGCTGAAGGTGCGGGTGGGTAGGCGCTTAAGGGCCTGCATTTCCAGGGTGAAGGGCAAGGCGCTCGATAGCAAGGCCAGGGCTGCCCCCGCCGCCAGTAGGCCCGGCGTGAGCAGGCGCAGCTGGCCGCTAGCCAGCCCAAACGGCAGCACGGCTGCCGTGGCAAACAGCATGCCCACGGCCACGGCGGTGTTGCCGGGTAGCACCTGGGCCACCCGCCCGCCCAGCACAATGTACACGGCCCAGCATCCGCCCGCCGCCAGCGCGAAGAGCATGCCCACCAGGTCGATGCCCTGCCCGTGCCAGGGCGCAATGAGCGCAATGCCCACCGCCGCAAGCACGGCCCACGCCACATCGAGCACCCGGCGCGAGCCCGCCAGCGCCACTAGCAGCGGCCCCACAAACTCCAGCGTGACGCCCAGCCCCAGGGGGATGCGTGCAAGTGCGCAGTAAAACAGGCCGTTCATGGCACCTAGGGCCACGCCATAGGGCACCACGGCGCGCCACTGCGCCGCCCGCAACTGCCCAAGCTTGGGCCGCACCGTGATGAACAGCATAACGGCGGCCAAGCCAATGCGCAGGCTGGCGGTGCCTAACGCGCCCACCACCGGAAAAAGCCCCTTCGCAATAGCAGCGCCGGCCTGTACGCTCAGAATAGCCAGTAGTACCGCCGGCACTGGCGGCACAGAAAAACGAGGAGAATCGGTAACTAGGCGAGGTTGATGCACGAGGAAAAGCGTCGCCTGGATTGCTAAACAGAGCGAACAAAAATTTCGCAAAGTTAAGGCCAGCTTAGTGAGCAGGTTAAAAAATGCTCGCCATTTGCCGAAAGAGATAGAAGGGCAGGAGCATGACTTTCCTATAAGCTACAAGCAAAGCCAGTGCGTAGTGGCTTTGTAGATGGGCGCTGAAGGTGCCCGCCGCTACCACCTAGTATACCACGGTGAGCGGGCCGCTGTACGACTTGCCATTGCCCAGCGTGATAACATAGTAGTAGGTGCCCACCGGCGCGGGCTGCCCGCTGATGCTGCCGTTCCATTCGTTGCCACGGCGGTAGCCCGTGGTTTCGAAAACCTTGCTGCCCCAGCGGTTAAAAACCAGCACGTGATTGCCGGGGTAGGCCTCAATTTGGTCAATTTGCCAGGTGTCGTCGCGGCCATCGCCGTCGGGGCTGAGCGCGTTGGGAATGCGCAGGCGCGGCGTCACGGTCACGGTCACCGAGCTTTGACTGGCGCAGTCGCCCAGCTGAGCCGAGAGGGTGTAAGTAGTCGTGACGGCTGGCGCGGCCATGGGCCGCAGCTGATTGCCGGCAAACGTGAGGCCTGGAGCGGGCGCCCAGGTTACGGGGTAGGTGCCATCGGCCGAGCCTTCGAGCAGCACCTGCTCGCCTTCCATAATGGTCTTGTTGGGCCCGGCCTCCACGTGGGGCGTGGGGTTGAGGGCGACCTTGATAGCGTTAGAAACGACTGTGACCGGGCCGCACGCCGTAGTAGTGCGCACGGCCAACGTCACGAGTTGACCATCGCGCAGGGTGCTGCTGGTGAAGGTATTACCCGCCGAAGTAGTTTGGGCGTTGCCCACCGTCACACCGTCTACTTGCCACTGGTACTGCGTGCTGGTGCCGAGGTTGGTCACGTTATCGGCCCGGAACGTCACGGGCGTTCCGGCGCAGGCGGGCAGGGCCGTTTGCACACTAATGGCCGCCGTGGGCAAAGAAATTGGTATCAGGCTGACTGTAGCGGTAGCTACGGGCTGGCCGGTGGCGCAAAAGCCGGCCGTGGGCGTCAATTCTACCCGCACTAGGTCGCCGGTGGCGAGGGTTGAGCTGGTGAAGGTGGTGCTGCTGGCTACCAAGGCGTTATTGACAAACCAGTGATAGGTAGGAGCGGGGCCGGCGTTGGTGGGCACGGGCGTAAAGGTCAGGGCCGTGCCCGCGCACTGCGCGGCGGGGGTGAGCAGCGCCACGGTGGCTACTACCGGGGTCTGGGGCCGCACCACCACTACATTAGAGATGGCCGTGCCGCAGGCATCGGTCACGACGCGCCGGTAGTACTGCAGCGCCGCTACCGGGTCGGGCGAGTAGGAGGGGCTGGTGGCACCCGCCACCACTGCCCAGCTCGCATTATCGGCCGAGGACTGCCACTGGTAAGCAAAGTGGTTGGTGCCGCCGCTGGCTTCGGCCGTGCTCGTGAGGGGCGCAGGGGCCGACCCCAGGCACACCGTTTGGTCGGCGCCGATGGTGCCCGGCGTTAGCACCGGCAGCACCAGTACCGCCACGGTGGCAGTGCTGGTACAGCCCGCGGCATTAGTCACGGTGAGGGTATAAGTCTGGGTAATAGCCGCGCTGGTTGAGTTAGTGAGCGTAGCGGTGGGGTTGGCGCTGCTCGCACTGCTCAAGCCGGTGGCGGGGCTCCAACTGTAGGTGAGGCCTGCCACTGGCGCGGCCCCTAGGGTAAGCGGCGCGCCAGTGCAGGTGCTGCGCGTGGCGGCGCCGGCATCGGCCACGGGTGCCGGGTTTACCGTGATGGTGACCTGGCCGGTAGCGCCGCAGCTGCTGCCCACGGCCGCCCCCGTAATGGTGTAGGTGGTAGTTTGGGTGGGGCTGACTACGAATGGCCCGTTGCCGGTGAGCGGAGTGGCCCCGCCCGTGAGGGTGTAGGGCGCCGCGCCGCCCGCAATGGCTAGGGTAGTGCTGCTGCCCTGGCAAATGGTAAGCGTACCGGTGGCCGCGAGCGTGCCGGGCTGGGCCACCACCACGCGCTGCACTACCGAGTCGAGCGGGCAGCCATACTGGCTGATGCCCCTTACTGCCACCGTGCCGGCGCCCTCCTTGGCCCAGTTTACCTGCAGCGTATCGGCGGTGCTGCTGCCCACGATGGTGCCGCCCACCACGCGCCAGCTCAGTTTGGCCGTGGTGTGGCCGCTGGCCACGTAGCGGCGCACGGTGTTGAGCCCGCACACCGTGGCGTCGCCGCTAATGACCTTGGGACCCTGCGGCTTGGTTACTGTAATGTGCAGGATGTCGGCCACGGTTTTGCCAGCGCAGCCCGTGTCTTTCACCAGCAGCGCTATATCGTAAGGAGTGGCGCGGGCAGTGGCGCAGGTGGTATTAAAAGTGAAGGTGCCCGTGACCACACCATTGGTACCCGTAGTAGTAGCCGTGCCTGTGGGGTTGCCGGGCGTCATGGTGCCTGGCTGGCCACCTAGGGCCGCGTCGAAGCCGCCCGCCCCGTCGAGCAGCACGCTATTCAGCGTCATTGCCAGGGGGTGGCCGTCGGCCTGGGTCACCGTGATGGGGATGCTTAAGCTGCTGCCCGCCTCAATGGTATAGTTGCGCGGCATCGTGGCCACTGGAGGCAGTACCGGCGACTTAGTAGTGGGGCACGAGGCCACCACGAGCTGCAAATCGCGCCGGGTAGTGCCGATGAGTACCTCCCGGCCGTTGATGGTGCGGTACTCGCTTACATCAACAGCCACGGCGTACTTGGCGCCGACTTTGGTAGAAGAATATTTGGCAATGCCACTGCTGGCATCGAGCTCGGCAAAATTGCCCGCCACCGTGCCAAAAGGAGTGGCGGCTGAGTAGCCAAACCCGGCCGTGTAGCCCAGCACCCGGGGCGGGGGCGCAAACGTGTACAGGGGCAGCGCTCCTAGGCCATCGGCCGTGCCGTAGGGCTGGCCAAACGAGTATACGAGCCGGTCGCCGTCGGCGTCCACGGCATTGTTGAGCAAAAAGGTGGTGTCGTTGGCGCAAATGATGGCCACGGCCAGGTCCGAAAATACCGGCGAGTGGTTGGGCAAGGAGGGCGGGGCCAGCGCCGTATACAGCGTTAGGGCTTGCCCACCTGCATTGAAGAGGTTGGTAATGTCAACGTTGCGGTTGCCGTCCGTAAACAGCGCGTAGTAGCCGGCCGTTGACTTGGGCAGGTTCACCACAGCCACAAACTTTTGCAGCTGGTAGGGCTGCGAAACCCCCGTAACGGTGCAGCCCGGCGGAATGGCCGGCTGCTCGCACGCCGACAGCGACGTTTCCGGAATGCTCATCATCCCGGTTTGCGCCGAGTTGGTGGTAGTGTAAGGATAATTGACGCTCGTCAGAATGACCCGCACCCCAGTGTCCTGGTTATAAATGCCTACCGAGGCCGACGGCCGAATGGCTTGGTTGCCACAGTTGTTGTATATGGCCACGGTTATCTCGTAGCGCAGCGGGGCATCGGCGGGGCCGTTGGCATCGAGGTAGCGGTAGGTCATCTCACCACCTAGCAAGTGCGTAGCCAGCGCCGGATGGGCAGCCCCGAGCCCCAGCATAAAAAACACCAACCCTGGCACCAGCCCTAGGCGACGTAGTAAAGTAGCAAGCATAGAAAGGCAGAGAGTAACCAGGAAAAAGCCGCTTGGGCGCCGCGGCCAGCACTACCGGGCAGCCACGCCACCGCAAGAGCCACCTGGCGGATTGGCAGCCTGCAGCGCCAGCCTGGCGCTACTGGCCGGCGGCAGCCCCTAGGGGGAGGTAAATGCCCGAAAACCAAGAAAGAGAAAAGCGAGCCCACGTCCCAAGCCGAGAATGGCCCACGGGTGCTGCGTAGCGCTGGCTAACAGCGCCAGGTACCGGCTCCAGCGCAACGAGCAGCAACAGAGCGCTGAGTAGTAGTTCGTAACGTTGAAGACATACCGAGTGGGAAAGGTGAGTGTGCGGCGTGAAAGTACAAGTTTCCCCCCAAATAGGTACAGCAGATTCTCAGGAAATATTAAAAAATACCTGTGGCCCGTTGTAGTCTCAGTAGCAGTAGCTTGCAGAAAGTTGCCGGTAAGTGGCAGGTCAAGTTGATTAGCGCTGCACTAGTCCTAAAGGAGGCCTTGAAAAGCAAGCGCTTTGGCACTCAACCTCATCAGTCGTGGCATTTGCAGCGCCGGTAGGCGCTAGCCAAACGTGTAGTGCGCGCCCACCAGCACGTTTAAGAAAGCCCGGTCGGTGAAGTGGGCCAGCGAATAGCCAATTACGGCATTGACGAGGGCGTGGCCCGTGAGCTCCACGTGGGGCCCTACCGTGTAGCGCACCCCCGGCCCCAGCGACACATTGCCGGAAAGCTGATTGCGGCGTTCAGTTTCTTGGCGGCTAGGCTGCCCAGTCGAGGCGGGCGGAACAACAGTATAGGTGTAGGTAGTGGCTGCCCGCAGCACCGTGAGCCCCCCCAAGGCCTCGACATGAAAACGCTTGGGTGCCGGCGCAAATGTGAAGCGCCCCAGCACTGGTACGATAAGGGTAGCCGTGTGCGTGTCGAGCGTTCCTGGAATGGAGGCAGGAACGCCCGGAGGGAAGTAGGGGCTTTGGGTTTGGTTACGCCAGGCCAGGGCGGCCCCCGCCTGCACGGCCCAGCGCGGGCTCAGGCGCACGCCGGCCGTTAGTGCCGGACCTAGGATGGTGCTGCTAGCGCCGCTATCCTTGAATGGCGAATCGGTGAGCAGCGACGCGCCTACCCCGGCATAGAAGCGCGAGACAGGAACTGTGGTTTGGGCAAAGCTGGCTAAGGGGGAGGCAGCCACGAATAAGCCCGTGGCTAGAAGGGTAGCGAAGCGCATAATAGAACCAGTAAAGGAGTGGGAAAAGGACGCCTGCAAGGTAAATGCTAACTTGTATACTATAGCTCGCCAGCCCATTATCTTCCTCGTTGCCTACCTGCTGGTGGCCTCACGCTACAAATAGTGTCTACTAGGCTAGCACTGCCTGCTTGCAGCCTAGATAAGCGTTGAAAAGAGCTGCTGCATACCCTAGCTAGCTGTCCCACTGGCTCGGATACTCGCATTCGGCTGGGGTGGGGGCGTAGACCTAAGGTCCGGCCTCACAGCGTAATGTCGACAGTACTGCTGAGCATTACGCAAGCAGCCAGAGCTATAGGCCAGGCAAGACAGTTATATCTTTGTATTTCAGGAAATCTTCACGCGCGCATCAAGCGTTTAAGCTTCAAATTTCCTTCAAGTTTTATTCTAAGTTGTTCGCTTTAGCGTTGTCTGCCTTTCCATCTTCTGCAAAAATAGTTAGCCTAGCTACCCTGCTTACTGCCCTTACCGGAACTGTAGCTGCCCAGGGGGCAGGCCCGGTCTCCGACAGCGTGACGGTAGCCATTGAGCCTACCTACACCCAGGTAACCAAGGTGCACCGCTGGCTGCTGGGCGATAGCTACCGCCAGTTGTGGGCGGCGCCCGTGCGGCTGCGCGTCTTTCACCTAGGGCGCGAAAAGGGCGGCCTCACCATTTTGCAGCGCGGGGGCGGCCTCCAAACCAAGTCGCTGCGCATGCAGGATGCTAGCGGGCAGCAGTGGGTGCTGCGCACTATTCAGAAATACCCCGAGCGGGGTCTGCCGCCCACGCTGCGGGCCACCATTGCCAAGGACATTTTGCAGGACCAAGTGTCGGCCTCGCACCCCTACTCGGCGGTGGTAGTGCCGCCGCTGGCGCAGGCGCTAGGTATTCCGCACGCACACCCTGAAATCGTGTTTGTGCCCGACGACCCGGCCCTAGGGCAGTACCGACAGGATTTTGCTAACCAAGTGTTTTTGCTCGAAGAGCGTGAGCCCCTGGACGCCGACAAAACTGACAACACGGAGAAAGCGCAGAACCGGCTCGAAAAGGACCATGACAACCGCGTCGACCAGGTGACCGTGCTGCGGGCCCGCCTGCTCGACATGCTGCTCGGCGACTACGACCGCCACGAGGACCAATGGCGCTGGGAGCGCCGCGAGGCCGACGGCGGCACCCGCTACGAGCCCGTGCCGCGCGACCGCGACCACGTCTTCTACAAGCCCTCGGGGGCGTTTCCGTGGGCCTTGTCGCGCCATATCTTCAAGGCCAACGTGCAAGGTTACGACGACCACATCCGGTCTATTAACCGCTGGAACGACAAGGCCCGCGACTTTGACCGCTACTTCCTGAATGCGCTGAGTGCCGAGGACTGGCAAACGCAGATTGCCTACGTGCAGGCCCACCTGCCCGACACCCTGCTGGCGCGCGCCGTGCGGCTGCTGCCGCCCAACATCTACCAGCTCAGCGGCCCCGAGATAACGCGCAACCTCCTAGCACGGCGTGCCAACCTAGGGCGGCAGGCCATGCACTACTACCGCTTCCTGGCCAAAAAAGTCAGCATTCCGGGTTCCAACAAGCGCGAGCGCCTTGAGGTAGCTCACCTGCCCGGCGGCCAGCTGCGCGTAACGACCACTGCCCTCAAAAAGGACGGTACTCCCGGCGACCTGCTGTACCAGCGCACCTTCGACCCAGCCGACACCCGCGAGCTGCGCCTCTATGGCCTAGGGGGCGCCGACAACTTTGCGGTGACGGGGACGGAGCGCTCGCGCATCAAGGTGCGGCTGATTGGCGGTGCCGGAGACGACACCTTTGCGGTGGCGCCCGAGGCCGGGCCCAAGCGCAAGGTGCTGCTATACGACCGCTCGGACGAGCCCAACACGCTGCCCGCGCCCGGCCTAGCTCGTGTGCGCACCTCGGCTGATACGACGGTGAATAGCTTCAACCGGACCGGCTTTCACTACGACTTTTTGCAGCCGCTTCTGCTGGCGGGCTACAACCGCGACTACGGCGTGCAGCTCATCGGTAACTTCATCTACCAGCGGCAGGGCTTTCGTAAGACGCCCTACGCCAGCCGCCAGAGCTTGCTCGTGAACTACGGCTTTGGCAACAACTCGCTGCTGCTCGGCTACACCGGCGATTTTAAGAAGGTACTGGGCCAAAACGACTTACTGGTGAATGTACTGTCGAAAGGCCCCAACTACAACAACAACTTCTTCGGGGTCGGCAATGAAACAGAATTTGTGAACGAGGGCGGGCGGCGCATTCGCTACTACCGCGGCATCTACAACCTGCTCACGGCCGATGTGCGCCTGAGCCGCACCTACCAGCACTGGCGCTTGAGCGGCGGCATAGCGGCCCAGCACTACACCAGTGCCGCCGAAAAGAACGTAAACCGCTACCTAGGTGTGTATGCTGCCGAAAACCCTGGCGAGGAAGTGTTCAGCCGCCAGATGTACGCTGGCTTGGTGGCCAGCGCCACCTTTGATACCCGCGACCGCGCCCTAGTGGCCCACCGCGGCGTATACTGGAGCACCAGCCTCAGCGGCCTGCGCCGCCTCGACGGCGACCACCACTCGTTCGGGCAAGCTCTTACTGAGTTCACGTTCTATGCCAGCCCCACCCGCGACTCTAGCCTCGTCATTGCCAACCGCACCGGGGGCGGCACCACCCTAGGTAGGGCTGCCTACTTCCAGCAGCTCAAGCTAGGCGGCGCCCAAAACCTGCGCGGCTACTACCTGTGGCGCTTCACGGGCAAGAGCATGGTATACAATAACCTAGAGCTGCGCTTCAAGCTCCTGGACTTTACCTCGTACCTGCTGCCCGGCACCCTAGGGCTGGTGGCCTTCAACGACGTGGGGCGCGTGTGGTCGCCAGATGAGCGCTCGCAAACTTGGCACACCGGCTACGGCGGGGGGCTGTACTTTTTGCCGGCGCAGCTAGTGCTGGTGCAGGCCGTGGTGGGCTTTTCTAACGAAGGCGTGTACCCTTACATCTCGGCCGGCTTCCGGTTTTAGCGTGGCCTAGGGTCAGCAGGGGCGGAGCGTGCCTTGCGCAGTAGTTAGATATCTAACGGTAGGTTGTCTAACTTTGCGGTTTGCTCGCGCTCAAAAAATGACCTCCCCCGACTCGTTTGTGGCCTTTCTGGATGCCCTGCCGCTGGCGGGCAGCGCCTTTCGGGCGTACTTGCGGCGGCGCTTTCGCGAGTATCGCCTCGACCTGACCCTGGAAATGACCCAGGTGCTGCACTACCTCTGGCAGCACAACGGGGCCAGCCAGCAGGAAATAGCCTGCGCTGCCAACCGCGACAAGGCGACCATGACGGCGATGCTCGACAACCTGGTGCGGCGCGACCTCGTGGAGCGCCGCGCCGATAGCCACGACCGCCGCACCAACCGCGTCGTGCTCACCCCCAAGGGTCAGGCGCTGGAGCTGCAAGTAAAACCCCTTATGCAGGAGATGTTTGCGGTGGCCGGGCAGGGCTTGGCCCCCGACCAACTGCGCACCGGCCTGGCCGTGCTCACAAAAATTACGCAAAATCTTACGCAGGCTGAAAAATAAAATGGGACGCCTTGCGTCTGGGTTGCCTTACGCTTACGCGGTAGTGCTGCCGAGCTCCGAGGCCCTAGGTAAAACATTCCGCTTCTACTCGGTTATACCTTCCCGCCGCGGGTGAGATAGCCGGGCAGATGACTCTGACTGGTGGCGCTAAATAAGGCCTGGCGCCCACCACCTACTACCGTTAAAGTGGCCCTCGAACACCAACTTAAAAATGACAGAACAGAAAGGACAACTGGCCCCCGCCAATGGCAAGTTGGGCATCTTGCTGCCCGGCATGGGCGCCGTTGCCACTACCCTCATTGCCGGCGTGCTGGCCGTGCGCAAGGGCGGCGGGCAGCCCATCGGCTCGCTCACCCAAATGGGCAAGCTGCGCACCGCGGCGGGTAATCAAAAAATCAAAGACTTCGTGCCGCTCACCGACCTCGAAAACATCGAGTTTGGCGGCTGGGACGTGTACGAAGACAACGTGTACCAGGCGGCGGTGAAAGCTGCCGTGCTCGACGACAAGCTGCTGCAAAGCGTACGCCCCGAGCTGGAGGCGATGGTGCCCATGAAGGCGGCCTTCGACCCGCACTACGTGAAAAACCTCGACGGTACGCACGTTAAAACATACACCACCAAGTTCGACCTAGCCGAGCAGGTGATTGCCGATATCCGCAACTTCAAAGCCGAGCGCGGCTGCGAGCGCCTCGTGATGGTGTGGTGCGGCTCTACGGAAATCTACCACGAGTCGGGCGAACTGCACCGCACGCTGGCGGGCTTCGAAGAAGGTCTGCGCACCAATGCGGCCAACATCGCCCCGAGCATGGTGTACGCCTACGCCGCCCTCAAAGAAGGCGTGCCCTTCGTGAACGGCGCCCCCAACCTGACCGTGGACGTGCCCGCCCTGCTGGAGCTGGCCGCTATCACGCAGACGCCAGTAGCTGGCAAGGACTTCAAAACCGGCCAGACGCTGATGAAAACCATCGTGGCCCCCGGCCTGAGCGCCCGCTCGCTGGGCGTGAAAGGCTGGTTCTCGACCAACATCCTGGGCAACCGTGATGGCCTGGTGCTCGACGACCCCGATAACTTCAAGACCAAGGAAGTATCGAAGCTGAGCGTGCTCGACAGCGTGTTCCACCCCGAGGAAAACCCCGAGCTGTACGGCGATATGTACCACAAGGTGCGCATCAACTACTACCCGCCCGCTGGCGACAACAAAGAAAGCTGGGACAACATCGACATCTTTGGCTGGCTCGGGTACCAGATGCAGATTAAGATTAACTTCCTCTGCCGCGACTCCATCTTGGCCGCGCCGCTGGTGCTCGACCTCGCCCTGTTCATCGACCTAGCCAAGCGTGCTGGCATGTCGGGCATCCAGGAGTGGCTCTCGTTCTACCTCAAGTCGCCCCAAACCGACGCCAACATTCGCCCCGAGCACGACATCTTCAAGCAGCTCGTGAACCTGCACAACACTCTGCGTCTGCTCATGAACGAGCCGCCCGTGGAGGCTGCTACCGAGGAAGAATACCAGGACGGCCCCGCAGTGTAATGCCTGGTAAAACAATTTAATAGAATGTTTAAGCTAATCGCCACCGTGCTGGGCATCGGGTACGTGAAGGGCGGCGGCACGGTGGCGGCCGTGGCCTGCTGCCTGCTGCTGTACCTGGTCCGGCCCGGTGGCGTTTTGCTGCACCTAGGGCCCGCCGCTTTGCTCACAGGCGGCCTGCTGGCCCTGGGCACGCTGGCCGCCCAGCGCGTAGAGGGCGTGTGGGGCAAGGATAGTTACCGCGTGGTTATCGACGAGGTGGCGGGCATGTGGGTGGGCATGCTGCTGGTGCCTCTCACGGGGCCGCGGCTGCTGGTGGGACTGGTGTTGTTTCGGTTCTTCGACATCGTCAAGCCCTTATTCATCAGAAAGATGGAGCAGCTGCCGGGCGGCGTTGGGGTGATGATGGACGACGTGCTGGCCGGCGTCTATACCAACGTGTTGCTACAAGCGGCCGTGCACCTAGGTTACCTCTAAGGCCGTGCGTACCCCTCGTTTCTTGAAGGCCCAGGCGGCCTCAGCGGCCGGTACGGTCGTTGATTTTTTGGTGACCATTGTGTGCGTCGAGGTGTTCCATAGCTGGTACCTGCTGGGTACGGCGCTGGGCAACGCCGCCGGTGGCCTCACCAACTTTTACCTAGGGCGATACTTAGTATTTAAAGTGCCCGAGCAGCAGGCTGCTGCTCAAGGGGTTCGGTATTTTGTAGTGTGGCTCGGTAGCATGCTACTGAACGCGGGCGGCGTTTACTTGTTTACGCAGCTGCTGCACCTCAACTATGTATATAGCAAGGTGGTTGTTTCGCTGCTGGTCGGCGTAGGGTTCAACTACTTTTTGCAGCTGCATTTCGTATTTCAAAAATCATGAAACGTCTGCCTCTCAGGCATTCTTACGCCGCCGTGCTTGGCTGGCTGCTGTGGCTGCTAGTGGTGCCTGCCGTAGCGCTGGCCCAGGGGGCCACTACCATCACGGGGGTAGTTACCGACGCTAAAACCCGCGAGAAGCTGCCCTTCGTGAGCGTATCGGTGCCGCAGGCCGCCATTGGCACCAACACCGACCAGGACGGGCACTACACCTTGCAGGTGCCGGCACAGTACACGTCGGTGGTTTTCACCTACCTAGGGTACCGCTCGGTCACGAAGACCTTCGAAGCGGGCACGCCCCAAACCATAAATGTGGCGCTGGCTACTAGCTCGGCGCAGCTGGGCGAGGTCGTAATCAGAGGCTCGAAGCCGCCGCGCTACAAGAACAAGGACAACCCGGCGGTGGCGCTTATTCGGCAAGTAATTGCTAACAAGCCCCAAAACCGGCCCGAGAGCTACGACTACGTCGAGTATAAGAAGTATGAGAAGATGACCTTCTCGTTCAGTAACTTATCGGAAAAGTTTAAGAATCGTAAGGTATTCAAAAACTATCAGTTTCTATTCAAGAAGCAAGACTCGACGGCGGCGGGCGGGGTCAATATTTTGCCCATCTACATCGAGGAAAAGCTGGCGAAGGAGTACTACCGCAAAAGCCCGGAAACGCGCCGCGCCGTGGAGCTTGGTAACAAGCAGGTCGAGTTTGACAAGCATTTTATTGATAATGAAGGCCTCAGTGCCTACTTCAATAGGATGTACCAGGACATCGACATCTACGCCAACAACGTGTCGCTGCTGGGCAACCAGCTCCTGAGTCCCATTGCTGACAACGCGCCCACGTTTTATCAGTTTTACATCTCCGACACGCTGCGCCAGCACGTGCCGCAGCTCATCGAGCTCAGCTTTTTTCCGCGCAACAAGGGCGATATGTTGTTTGCGGGCAAGCTCTACGTGACGCTCGACGGCCACTACGCCGTGCAGCAGGCGCACTTGTCGGTCGATAAGCGCATCAACCTCAACTTCGTAAAGAGCCTGGATGCGAACCTAGAGTTTGCTGAAAACCCCGACCGGCGCTACCACCTTAGCAAGACCTTCCTAGGTATCGACTTTGGGGTGACGGAGAAGGGCTCCGGCTTTTATGGCGAGCGCACGGTGTCGTTTCAAGACTACCGCGTGAACCAGCCCGCGCCCGCCGGCGTGTACGAGGGCCCGGCGCGGGTCATCTTGGCCGACAGCACCAGCCGGCAGAGCGCAGCTTTTCTGGAGCACAACCGGCCCGATAGCCTGAGCCAAGTAGAGCAGTCGATTTACAAAAACGTCGATACGCTGCAGACTATCCAGTCCTTTCAGCGCACGCTCAAGATAATCTCGTTTGTGCTGTCGGGCTACACGCCGCTCGGGCCGTTCGACCTAGGCCCGGCCAATACCTTCTACAGCTTCAATCCCGTGGAGGGCTTCCGCCTGCGGGTGGGGGGGCGCAGCACACCTGAGCTGAGCAAGCGCGTGTACTTCGAAACCTACACCGCTTACGGCTTTAAGGACGAGCGGTGGAAGTACTTTCTCAGCGGCACGTACTCGCTCAATGGGCAGTCCATTTATAAGTTTCCGCAGCACTTGTTACGGGCTAGCTTTCAGCGCGATACCCGTATTCCGGGGCAGGAGCTAGAGTTTGTGCAGGAAGACAACTTCCTGCTTTCGTTCAAGCGCGGCGTCAACAACAAGTACCTCTACAACGACGTGTACCGGCTCGATTACGTGCACGAGTTCAACAACCACTTTTCGTACTCGCTGGGCTTCCGTAAGCTGCAGCAGTCGCCGGCGGGTGGTCTTTACTTCCGCGACTCGAGCACCGATACGCCCGACCTCATTGGGCAGCTCACGACCAGTGAGGTGTCGCTGGGGCTGCGCTGGGCACCTAGGGAGGCGTTTTACCAGGGCAAGACCTACCGCTCGCCCATTATTAATAAGTATCCCATCTTCACGGCGCGGGCGGCGCGCGGCTTCAAGGGCCTGCTCGATGGCGAGTACAGCTACACCAACCTGTCGCTCAACGGCACCAAGCGATTTTACCTCTCGCAGCTCGGCCACGCCGACGTGGCCGTGGAGGGCGGCTACGTGGTGGGGCAGGTGCCGTTTCCGCTGCTCGACATCCACCGGGCCAACCAGACGTACTCGTACCAGCTGTACTCGTACAACCTGATGAACTTCTTAGAGTTTGCGAGCGACCACTACGCGAGCTTGTTCATCGACCAGAATTTCAACGGCTTCTTCTTCAACAAACTACCCGTTATTAAGCACCTCAAGCTGCGCGAAACCGCGTCGCTGAAGCTGCTGTACGGTGGCATTCGAGAAGAGAATAACCCCTACACGCACCCGCAGCTGTACCAGTTTTTGCAGGATGCGGCGGGACGGCCGGTTTCGTTTGCCCTAGGTAGCACACCCTACGTAGAAGGCAGCGTAGGCATCGCCAACATTTTCAAGCTCTTCCGTATCGATGTCGTGAAGCGCTTTACGTACCTCAGCAACCCCAACGTGGCCGAATGGGGCCTGCGGGGTCGCTTTAAAGTTGATTTTTAACTGCCTGACCGCATGAATTTTGCTACCATCCGGGCAGCGCTCCAAGCCGGGATTTACAAGGTTATCAACCCGTTTGTGCGCCTGCTCATCAAGCTGGGCTTTACCCCCAACGCCGTGACGCTGACCGGCCTGCTGCTCAACATAGGAGTGGCCGTGATATTCATCATCGGCGGCGAGGAAGGCAACCGCGGCGACCTGCGCTACGTGGGCTGGGGCGGCGCGCTTATCCTGTTTGCGGGCCTTTTCGACATGCTCGATGGCCAGGTGGCCCGCCTCGGCAACATGAAAAGCACCTACGGCGCCATGTTCGATTCGGTGCTGGACCGCTATAGCGAGCTGTTCACGTTCCTAGGTATCTGCTATTACCTAGTGGCGCACCACTATCTCCTAGGGTCGTTGTTCGCGTTTATTGCGCTTATTGGCTCTATGATGGTGAGCTACACCCGCGCCCGCGCCGAGGGGCTGGGCGTCGATTCGAAGGGCGGCCTCATGCAACGCCCCGAGCGCGTGGTGCTTATGGGGGTAAGTGCCTTGGCCTGCGGCATTAGCTCAGCCTATATAGGGGGCGATTATAAGCTGTTTATCCCGGGTGTGCCGTTCCACGTCTTCGAAACCATGTCAATTCTGACGCTGCCCATCACCATCTTGGCGGTGCTGGCCAACATCACGGCAGTGTCGCGGCTGCTGCAAGCCCGCAAGGCCCTGGAAGCCAAAGATGCTAAGGACGCGGCCGAGGCTGCCGTGGCCGCCACCCCAGCTGTGGTGCCTGCGCGGTCGGCGGTGAAAGCATTGGTTATTGGGTTGTTCTTCTGCGGCTTGCCGCTGGCCCAGGCCGCGGCGCCGGGCCTGGTATTTCCGGTGCCGACGGGGGTTGCCAATCAGCTCTTTTACCTACAGCGCGACCCGAATACCAACACCGTTATCTACCAGCTCAATGTGAACAGCGCTGGCAAAGTAGACGAGGATGAGCCGGTGCATGTGTTCTGGATACGCTACGGCGAGCACGGCGAGCGCAAGGACTTAAATTTCATTCAGCGCAAGTTTGCCTACGGCCTCACCGCCAAGAAGGCCGCGGCTGATAAATACGTCCTCAAGTTTGCTGCCTACGACAAGGTGCCGTTTTACCTCCAAAAAACGAGCGCCGACAATGCCTTCCACGTGGTTACGGTCATCAACAACAAGCAGATTGTGATAAACCGCGTGTACCTGCGCATCGAGGGCGGTACCTTCTGGGTGCCCAACGTGAAGTACATCGAAGTCAAAGGCTGGAACGCTGCTACCCGCGAGCCCGTGGTAGAACGGTTGAGCGTGTAGCGCGGGCTTCTATAATTCTTTATGTCTCAACTATCTGCCGAGCCGGTTCGCCCCGCCGGGCGCTGGCTCGTGCCAGCGCTTTCGCTGGCTTACCTGCTGTTTTCGCGGTTTCTGATTGGCTTCCGGCCTGAGCAATTGGTGCTGGTGGGGCTGTGCAATGCCTGCTACTTTCTGTCGGCCACCACGCGGCGGTTCATCACCGGGTTTTCCATTTTTGTGGTCTTTTGGGTGCTGTATGATTACATGCGCGCCTTCCCCAACTACCAGTACCGGGCCGTGGACGTGGCGCAGCTCTACCACACCGAGAAAAGCTTGTTTGGCATTCGCACCCTAGGGCAAGTACTAACGCCCAATGAGTTTTGGCTGCAGCACCACCAGCCTTGGCTCGATGTGCTCTGCGGCATCTTCTATTTGTGCTGGGTGCCGATTCCGCTGGCGTTTGCGGGCTATTTATTCTTCCGTAATCGCCGGCTGTTTTTCGCGTTTGCGCTGACTTTTTTGTTGGTCAACATCCTAGGGTTCATTGTGTATTACTTGCACCCGGCTGCCCCGCCGTGGTATGTGCAGCAGCACGGCCTACAGTTTCAGCCGCTCACGATGGGCAGCACGGCGGGCCTGGCTCGGTTCGATAGCTTTTTTGGGGTTCACATTTTTCAAGGCATCTATGCCAAGAATGCGAACATCTTTGCGGCCATGCCTTCGCTGCACTCAGCTTACCCGGCCATTGTGCTGTTTTACGCGCTCAAAAACAAGTCGGGCATCTTCAACGGGCTGTTCCTGGTAATTATGCTAGGTATCTGGTTTGCAGCGGTGTACACGAGCCACCATTATGTGCTGGACGTGCTGGCGGGCATCACCATTGCCCTGACGGGCATCGGTATCATTCGCTTTCTGCTGGCCAAGAGTCCAACGTTCAACCGCTTAGTTGACGCCTTTATGCAAGCCACGGCGCCGGCCGCCTAGGGTATCTTTTGCAGAGGGGGCATGCCACGTAGCTAGCGCAGTAGTGCAGGCAACTGGCTTAGCACGGCGTCGGTGCGGGTTGCCACCTGCCGGGGCGTGGGCACCACCTCGATATCGGGGCACACGCCCCGGCCCAGTTGCGGGTTAGGGCAGGCCGAGCGTATCCGAAAGTGCGGCAGTTGGAGTATCAAGTGCGTTTCGGGTAGCTCTAGGTCTGAGATTGTGCCGCCGTTGCAGCCGGCTTCGGCGCCGCCCGTTTCCTCCCCGATGACCGTGATGCGCCGCTGCGCCCGCAGGCTGGCGGTGAAATTGGAAGCGGCAGAAAACGTGCCACCATCGACCAGCACCACGACCTTGCCTCGGAAATAGCGCCCGTGGTAGGGCCGCTGCGGGCCTAATTCGGAGTTGACAAAGCTAATGGTGCCATCGAGCAGGCGCCGGACGCGGGTGGGGTTGAAGTAGTTGGGTTTGAGCGAGTCGGGCTGCGAGAAGAAAGGCAGTAGCACCGGAGCCAGGGCGCTTTTATTCAGTACAAATTCGGACTTCAGGAGGTATTTCATAATGTCTACCGAAATCTCTTGGTTGCCGCCAGCATTGCCACGCAAGTCGATAATTAATTGCTTGGTGCGACGCTTGGCAAGGTCGGCAAAGAGCTGGCGATGAAATGCTTTGAAGTCTTCCAACTCATCGTAGCTAAACTCGCGGATTCGCAGAATGGCCGTGGCGGGCAGGTCCTCGGGGTAGTGCACCGACCGCAGCCGGTCGAGGCGGCGGGTGCGGTTCTGCGCGGCCGTGAGGGGCGGGGGCATCGGGGCCAGAGGCTTGGGCTTGGCGGGCCTAGGTAGCGGCGTGAGCTGGCGTTGCTGCCCCGTGCTATCGCGCACAAGCAAGGGGTAGGTAGGCTTAGCCTCGTAGAAGCTCCAGTAATAAGAGTCAAAGAAGCCAGCTTCCAATTCATTGTCTTGAAAGCCAGTGCCGTAGCCATCGGCCGAAATAAGCGAACGTAGGCGCGGCAGCACCTCGGCGGTGGGGTGCCCGTCGATGGCCAGTAGCTCGGTGCCGGGCTGTAATTCGGGCGCGGTACTCTGGTTTTCAGCGATAAACAGACGGTCTTGGCGCACGGCCACCGTAAACGGCAGGTAGGGGTAGGGCTGCCGCCGAAACCACGCCTTGTAAGCCGCCGAGTGCTGCACCCGCGTGTGCCCGCAGTGCACGCGCCCCACCAGCGTTTGCAGCAGCTGCCAGTATTCGGGCTCGGTCATGGGGTGGGTGAGGGCGCCGGCCGTGCGGGCAAAAGCGCGGTCGAGCGAGTCCTTGGGCGTATACCAGTACAAGCCGGGGTGGACTTCTTCCAGTGCCCGGCGCAGGTACGCAAAATCACTTTGCAACTGTGCCACCTCGTAGCGCTGGGCCGGGTCGTAGCCAGCAGGCGCCGCCGATTGGGCCGCTGCTATGAGGTGTCCGATGCAGCAAGCGAGTAAGAGAAAAAGTCTTTTCATGAGGCTAAGTATGTTTTGCAGAAAGGGTTTGAGCATTCAGCCAAGTAGCTTGGACTTTGTGGTCCGAGCGCGAGCGCAGCGAACAGTGTGTAAGCGAACGTTGATGTGAGCTACGCTCGCGCTCGGACTACAAAGTCCAAGCTACTGGCCGAGCAATCGTTCTAAGCGTTCGCGCCAGCTGGGCGAGAGGGTGGGGAGGGCCAGCAGCGCTCGCACCTTGTCTAGGTCGGCGTAACCAGGCGCCAGCATCTGCACCATGTCGTGGATGGTGACGGCGCAGGTCGACGCCTCGACCAGCGCAATAGCATCGCCCGCCTGCAAGTGGCCTGGCTGCACCACCCGAAAGTAGATGCCTGGGCGCTGCGCTTCCTCAAACTCGCGCACCAGACTCGGCCGCTGCCAGCGGATGCCCAGCTTCAGGCACGGGCGGCGCGGCTGCACGGCCATGAGCACGGTGGTGCCGATTTGGAAGCAGTCGCCTACCCGCACGTCGGTTTCGAGCAGGCCGGTGGTAGTTAGGTTTTCGCCAAAGGCGCCGGGCACGAGTTGGGCGGCGGGTAGGTGCTGTTGCCAGTAGGCGTGGTGCTCCTGGGGGTAGGCGTACACGGCCTTGTCGGGACCGCCGTGCACGCGCAGGTCGGCCTGGCCATCGCCGGCCAGGTGCTCGGCGTGCAACTGCACTGGCCCCGCCACGGGCTGCTTAAAGATGCTGGTGCGAATGATTTTATCCTGCCAGGTAATGGCTTGGGGCAGTGCCACATTTAGGGAAAGGAGCTGCATAAAGCGAAGTAACGGCCGAGTTGGCGTAGCGATGGCCTAGGCTGGGCGGTACGTGGCGGTGACTACCTTCGGCTTTACTTTCCTTGCTATGAAAATTTTGGTATTGCTGCTTGGGCTGGTCCTAGGTAGCGCGTTTGCCGGCTACGCCGTGCCCCGCGTGCAGGTGCAGCTTTCAGTAGAGCCCACCACTCAGGCCTTCACGTGTCGGTACACGTTTGCACTGCCCGCGGGCGATACAACCACCGTGCTGCGCCTCAATCTGCGGAAGGCTTTTCGGGTGCAGCGCGTGCAAGGCGGCCGAGCCATAGTGCAGACCCGCCGCCTCTACTACCCCTATTTCGCCGACACGATGCAGCAGGTGGTGGCGCGCTACCCCGCCGGCCGCCAGGCCCGCATGCTGACCCTAGACTACACGGGTACCCTGGATAAGGAGCGCACCACGGCGGCACAAGTGCTAGAGTTTAGCGGGCATACTAACTGGTTGCCCTTCCGGCATTTGCAGGAGTATGAGGTGGTGGAGTATGCCCTAGGCGTGCGCGTGCCGGCGGGCTATCAGGTACGCAGTACCTCGCCGCCCCTAGGTGCCAAGCCGGGTTACTTTCGGTTTGAAGGCCGCGCGTGCGCCCTCGAGCTGACGGCCATCATTGCTCCGCAGTTTTGGCAGGCTGTGGCTAGTCGGGGGCCTGCTATTGCAGTAGTGAAAGCCGGCGCGGCCCTAAGTCCTATGGAGGCGGCTATTCTGCCCAAAGCCCAGGATATCGTTGCTTTTTACAACCGCACCATCGGCCGCCAGGACTCCATTACTAGGTTCACGGTGCTGCTCACGGGCACTAAGCAAGACGCGTTTGCCGTGCTCGAAAATGCTACCGTCATCACCTACGCCGATAATTTCGACGTGGCGCAGCGGGGGGATTTGCTGACTCTGGCCCACGAAATCAGCCATAAGTGGTGGGGCTACGGCTCGGTGCACGATGAAACCGACTGGCTAAACGAGGCCTTCGCGACCTATTCGAGCATGCTCTACCTGCAGGCTCGTGGCGATACGGCCGGCTATCGCCAGAACTACGAGAAGCTCGCCAAGACTACGCCCAACACGCCGCCCATCATCGGCTTCGACCGCACGAAGTACGAATCAGGCATGTACCGACGGGTGGTGTACAATAAAGGCATGGTAGTGCTAGCCGCCCTGCACGCTCACGTGGGCACCCAGCAGCTCTACACCATTTTGGCGCGTACGGCGGCCCAACAGGTGAGCACGACCAGTGCCTTCCTAGGTGTAGTAGGGCAGGTCGCGGGCGCCGAAACCCGTACTTGGCTGCAGGCAAGATTAAGCGAGTAAGGCAGTGTGTAGTGCCCACCGTAGCGCGGACTTTCAGTCCGCAAGCCAGTGCTACCGCACTCTCGAACTACACTTTGTACTCGCGGACTAAAAGTCCGCACTACTTGGCTTTAGCGAGCTTGGTGGCCTTGGTAGATACGCCTAGGTGGCGTAGGGCAGCGGCCAGCACTGGGTCTTGGCCGGCTTGCAGGGCGGCCACGGTGGGGTGCGCGAGCACGGTGGGCTGGATACCGATGCCGTTCCATTCGGTGCCGTCGGGGTAGGCGTCGCGCTTGGTGCACACGCGGGCCATGATGCCGCCGGGCACGGCAAACGCGAATGGCTGCCCGGTGCTGCCGCCGGTGGGTTCGCCCACTAATGCGCCCCGCTTCAGACCCACGTAGGCCGAGCAAAAGTCCTCGGCCGCCGAAAACGTTTCGCCGCTGATAAGCACCGCCACGGGCTTGGTGTAGAGCTTGCCCGCGCCGGCAGGCTGCCACCTATCAGCAGCGTACAGCGACTCAAACCGCACGCCCGCACCCCGCGCCCGGCCCACGGCGCTGTAGGTGCGCGACTGATAAGTGCCAGCACTATAGGGCTTATCGGTGAGGTAGCTGAGGATGTTGTAGCCGTTACCCGAATTGCCGCCCCCGTTTTGACGCAGGTCGATAATAAGGCCAGCCGTGTTTTTAATGGAATCGAACGCCGCCACAAAGCGCTTGAAGCCCGCATCGGTTTCAAACTCATCGACTCGTATATACGCCACGTTGCCGGGCAAAAAGCGCAGGCGCACGGGTACGTAGGGCGTATACTTTCCGTAGCCGCGGCGCGGCAGCACGCGCGTAAATTCGTGGCCCCGCGCATCACGGAAGGTGAGGCGCACGGGTCGATTTTTGGGGCCGCGCAGCAGGTTGTAAATGTAGGTTTGCACGTCCACGTTTTGGGTGGTCGAGCCGGCTTGGTAGGGGCGCACGTAGCGCTCGGCATAGGTCTTCACGGGCAAGCCATCAATCTGCACGATTTCGAGGCCGGGCACGATGCCGGTGCGACGCAGGCTGTCGTACTGTACGTCGCGCACCAGCACGCGGCCCTCTACCAGGTGGGGCCGCAGTGGCGGGCGGGCGCCCACTGAGTCGAGGAGTGGGCCACTATTGACCCACACATTGGTGTGGCCGTCGTGTAGCTGCACGTAGAACTGCTGGAGCAGCCGGAAGTACCCTAGGGTGCTGGTAGTGGCTTGTACTTTAGATAAGTACTCTAGGTAGAGCTTGTCCCAATCTAAGCCCGGTAAGTGGTCGAAATACGCGAAGTTGTACTTGGCTTCTTCCCACAGCTTCGATAGCCCGGCCACCTTCTCGGCCGTGGGTAGGTTGGGCTGGTAGGGCGTGGCCAGCGCTGGCGAATCGAAAACGTTGCTGAGAGCTGACACCTTATCTACTATCGGTTTAATAGAAGGGTCTTGCCGTGCTACAGCCAGGGCCGGCTGTTTCAATATCCAGGGTGTATATACCTCTTGCTCTTCTGGGGAAACCAGAAGTTGTTGCAGCGAAGCGGCAGCGGCAGCCGGCTGTCCTAAACGGCCTTGCAGCACAGCCAAGTCGAAGAGGATATCGCTTTTGCGGTAAAAAAGTGACTCGCTGGTTTTGGCCAGCGCCACTACTTCGGGGCGCTGGTAGTACCCTAGGGCCGCTTGCAGCAGGCGCACGCCCTTTTGCAGACTGTCGGTGGGCGGGTTTTCGGCTTTGCCTACCACTGCCCGCACGCGAGCGCGCTGGTTTTGTAAGTAGTCGTAGGCCGCATCGGCCGTGAGGAGCGCCTGAGCCTGGGCCGCCGCGCTACCAAAAACGAGGAGTACGAATAATAAAAGTTTCATAGCCAAGTAGCTGGGGCAGAAAAGAGGATGGCTTCGATGAGGAATAAGACCTAGAGATGCACAATTTGGCCGCCTTGGTCGTGGCGCTCCTGCGTGAGCAGGGCCGAGCCGCTGTAGGTGATAGTAGCTTCATTGATGGCGCTGGCATCTAGCGTTTTACTCACGGCCAAGCGCGCCGTGCTGCCGCTAGAGGCATAGGCGGTGCACTGGTCGGCGCGCAGGCCGGGGCTGCGAAACTTGCTGCCCCCGATGGCCCGCACCCGTAGCGTAGTGGCCGTGCCGCTGAGGTGGGCTTCAGCGCCTTCGCGCAGTTGGACATCCAGCGCGGGCACCTGCACCGCACCGCCTAGGCTGGCCCCTGAGCGCAGCTGCACGGCTAGCGTGCCCGCGTCACCGGTGCTTAGGCCCTTGGTCAGGGTCACGGCGGCTCCGTCGGCAGCTTGCAAGGTGTGTAGTTCGTGGGTCGTTACCAGTACTTTGAACACTTCGCGCGAATTCACTAGGCCTTGCCAGTTGGGCTCGTGTTGGTAGTCGAAGTACACCTTGAGTACCCCTCCTTCGACTACCGTTTTGGTCATGCGCCGAAACTGAGCGGTCGAGGCGTCTACCACCGCCTCCGACGAGGGGCCGGCCTGCACCACTAGCTGGATGCCACTGGCTACGTCGATGGCCGTGAAGGCCGGCAGGGTACGCGCTTCGGTGCGGGCAGACGGGCTGTGCTGTGCCCAACTGCTGGCGGGCGTGGCGAGGCAACCTAGGGCGAGTAGTAAGAGCGTTTTCATGGGTTATTGCACGCCAAAAACGTGGTTTTGATAATCAATAATGACCGTGTTGTGCAGGAAATATGCGTTGCCGGTGATGCCCCAGACGCCTTCCTCCTCGTAGAGCTTATCGAACTTGTGCAGGTTGTCGGCAAACACCAGGGCCTCGGGTAGCTGCTTGGTGCCGTAGTAGATAGCGCCCGTAGGCCGGCGGCCGTAGACGTAGTAGTACTCGCCCCAGCTAGAAGTTTTGATGGAGTCTTGCACCGCGCCGGGCGCTAGTGTGGCGGCGCGCTGCCGGGTGGTGAGCAGGGCAAACAAGCTGGAGCCAGTATCGAAGAGCAAGTCTTCTTGCTGACCATTGATGCGCAGCGGAATCTTGATGCGTCCATCCTTCAGCTTGAAGGGCTGGAACGAGGCCTTAGCGTAGGCGGCGGGTACCTTATCGACCACGCAAAGCCGCTGGTGTGGGTAGTCAATAATGAGTACCCGGTTCTGGAAAAGGTCGGGGGCGATGGTACCGACATGCACCTCCGTTTTGTCGGTCAGCGTTTTGGCAGTCAGCTTGTCGCCAAAATTTCTGAAAGAACCGAGGTCGCGCAGTCCAAAATCAATGGGCCCTAGTTTGAGCTTGACGCCGACCAGCTTCGGGTTTTTCTGGCCTTGCATGTAGAAAGTGTGGGTGGTATCCAGCTTAACGTTGAGCGCTGGATACTTGGCTAGATAGGGCGCGATGGGATTGCCGTAAACATGAGTAGTCTTGGCCCCTAAGTCTAGCTGCATCTTGAACTTATGAGGCAGGTTGTCCAGGGTTACCGGCACTGTGATAGCTACCTTGTCGAAGCGGCGGCCGGCCAGCGTGCCGCCCTCCCAGTTGAAGGGTATCCAGGGTAACTGTTGCCCAAAGGCAGAAGAAGTTAGGAGTAGGAAAAAGAGGGTGACTAGCTTGTTCATTCGCGGCAGGTCTTGGAAAGTGGCCTGCCCTAGGTGTTGCCAAACAGATGCCACTTGTGCAAGTGCCTTACTTTGAGCGCTCTGTAAAAAAGCCTGCCTCGCACGAGTGTTCGAAAACGAACACCAGTTGTTCGCTGCCGAGCAGCCCGGCGCTCGCTACTTGGCCCGTAGGGCCGGGGCGGGCGGAGCCAGCGCCGCCCGCAAGGTGAGGTAGCCAATGGTGAGCAGCATCACGAGCGCCGTGCCAGCCAGCCCGGCCCCAAACAACCAGGGCGACAACTGGATGTGCGTTTCGAACTGCCCGAGCCACTGCTGCATGAGCCAGCCCGTGAGCGGCGCGGCTACCCCAAACGACACCAGCAGCAGCCCCACAAACTCGCCCCCGAAAGACGCCACAATCTGCCCCGGCCGTGCCCCGAATATCTTGCGAATGCCGATTTCGCGGGCCCGCCGCTGCACCAGAAAAGCCAGCAGCCCATACAGGCCCAGGCACCCGATGGCAATGGCCGTGCCCGCCGCCAGCCGCACGAGCGCCAATTGCTGCCGCTCGCGCCCGTAGAACCCAGTCAGCACGTCGTCGAGGCGCGTAGCGCTGAAGAGGTGCTGGGGGTAGTAGCGGTGCCAGATGGCGCGCACGGCGAGCGGCAGCGAGTCGCCCGCGCTCGGGGCCAGGTGCAAGGCCAGGGTTTCGTACTCGCCCCGGCTGGAGTAAAGCACGGTGGGAATAACACCCAGCTGCAAGCCGCTGTAGTGCCAGTCGCGCACCACGCCCAGAATGGGGCCGCTCGACGTTTCGGCCCCGTTTTCTAGGTGCAGGTGGTGGCCGATAACGGCGGCCGGCCCGCCCACGCCCAGCTGGCGCACGGCGGCTTCGTTGAGCAAGTAGCCGCGCACGGTGTCGCTGGCGGGCAGGTTGCGGCCGGCTACCAGCCGCAGGCCAAATAGCGGTACGTATTGGGCATCAGCCGGCAGGCGCGCCAGCAAAAAAGGCTCGCGGGAAGCTCGGTTGTCGTAGGAAAAGTAGTTGGTATTGACAGTGTTGATGGTGGGCGCATCGTAGCAGAAGCTGAGCCCCAGCACACCTGGCACCCGCCCTAGGTCGGCTGTAAACTGCTGAAAGACGGACGGCCGGAGCCAGCCAGCCGGCACTACCACCCGCCCGCTGGCCGCGAAGCCAGGGTCGGTTTTCAGCCACACGCTTAGCTGCTGAAACATCACCAGCACGGCCAGTATGAAGCCCTGCATAAGGGCCAGCTGCGCCACCACCAGCCCTCGCCGCAGCCACAGGCCCCCGGCCGCCAGCGTGGGCGCCTGCCCCTTGAGCACCTGCGCTGGCCGAAAGCCCGCCAGCACCCGGCCGGGGTACCAGCCCGCGCCCAAGGTGAGCAGGGCCACTAGCCCAAGTAGAAAAAGCCAGGCGGCCCCGTCCAGCGGCCTCGGGATGGGCGTGTCGGTCCAGGCGCGCAGCCAGGGTAGGCCGGCGTTGGCCAGCACCAATCCGGCGCCAGCGGCTACCAGTACCAGCAGGAGGGTTTCGCCCAGAAAATGCCAGAAAATGCGCCGACTGGTGGCACCCACCGTGCGCCGCACCCCGATTTCGCGGCCCCGCCCCAGGGCCTGCGCCGTAGCCAGATTCACAAAATTGACGCCCGCCGTGAGCAGCAGCAGCGCCCCAATGCCAGTAAGCACATCTAGCGTGGCGTGGCCGACGTAGCGGCCGGGGTTGTACTGCGCCGAAAAATGCAGCTCGGTCAGCGGCAGCACCTGGTAGCGCACCTTATTTAGCGTCGTGGGCGAGTATCGGCGGTGCACGGCACCTAGGGCTTGCGCCAGCCGGGCGGGTGGGGTGCCAGGCGGCAGCAGCACCCAGCCGTGCGTTTGGGAACTCACGCCATCCCAAGTCGTGAGGGGCGTGCCCGAGTGCTGGTAGTAGCGCAGCGTGGCGTAGGAAATGAACAGCTCGTAGGGCTGGTCGGTAGCGGTCGGAATATCATCGAGCAGGCCCGTCACCTGCACGTCGAGGTAGTTATTGAGCCGCAGGCAGCGGCCCAGCGGATTGGCCGCGCCGAAGTACTTGCGGGCCAGCCGCCGCGTGAGCACCGCCGTAAAGGGGTAGCGCAGTGCCCGCTCCGCCGTGCCCACCCGCCATCGATACGCTAGAATAGAAAAGTACTGCGGCTCTACAAACGCCACCGCCTGTTCTTCAGCGTACTTGGCGCCGGGCTGCCCGGCCGTACCCAGCACCCGCACGTACTGGTTTTCCTGCCCAATGCTCATGGCCACGGTCCCTAGGTCCGGAAACTCGTGCCGCAGCGCCGGGCCTACGGGCGTCGGAATGCCCTCGTTGTAGCCAGTGCCGCCGTAGTGCTGCTCCGTCACCAGCCGGTAGGTGCGGGCGAGCTGCGGCTGGTCGGCCTCAAAGCTCTGGTGAAAGCGCACAAACCAGTATAGCAGCAGGCTGCACGCCAGCGCCAACGCCAGCCCGCCTACATTGAGGAGGGTGTAGGCCGGGTGCCGGCGCAGGGTGCGCAGCGTGTACAGCAGGTGTGGAAAGCGCGAAAGCATAAGGCAACGGCGACTAGTGCGTGGTGAGCAGCACCTGCCCATCGTGCAGCCGCACGGTACGGTGCGCGTACAGCGCATCGGGCTCCGAGTGGGTCACCATGATGACGGTCATGCCCGCCTCGTTGAGGTCGGTGAGCAGGCGCATCACGGCCTCGCCATTGGCCGAGTCGAGATTGCCAGTGGGCTCATCGGCCAGCAGCAACCTAGGCTCGCTCACTACTGCCCGTGCAATGGCCGCCCGCTGCTGCTGCCCGCCCGATAGTTGCCCCGGCCGGTGCTGTTCGCGGTGCCGCAGTTGCAAACGCTCTAGCGCGGCCTCCACGCGCTGCCGCCGCTCTGCGGCGGGCACGCGGGCGTACACGAGCGGCAGCTCCACATTCTGGTACACCGTGAGCTCGTCGATGAGGTTAAACTCTTGAAAAACAAAGCCGATGCGCGGTTGCCGGAACAAGTCGCGCTGGCGCTCGCTGAAGCGCGTGACGTCGGTGCCGTCGAACAGGTAGCGCCCACCATCCACGGTGTCGAGCAGTCCTAGCACGTTGAGCAGCGTCGATTTGCCGCAGCCACTCGGCCCCATGATGGCCACAAAATCGCCGGCCGCCACCTGCAAGCTCACATCTTGCAGGGCCGGCGTTTCGACGCCGCCGGCCAGCCAGCCGCTGGGGCGGTACACCTTCTGTACATTGTGCAGCTCGAGCAAGGGCCTAGGATGGGGGAGGGGAGAAATTACAAAGAAAGCGGCGCGCCCGAGGCTTTTGGTGCGGCGCACCTCCGATGAGCTCCGCCACTACCGCAGCGCCGGGCGAGCCGCCCTAGGCTATCTTCCCCTATGAAGCCTCAAGAAATCGAGCCGCCGGAAGAGTTGCGGAATGCCATTAAGTGCTTCTGGCACACTACGCTGGACTTCGGCGCGCAGCCTTCCGATTTTGAGGTGCTGCCGGACGGCTACGCCGAAATTATCTTTCATTTTGGCCCCACGTGCAGCATTGCCACCCCCGAAGGTTGGCAGCCGTTGCCTTCCCCTTTCTTGATGGGACTGCTCAACCAGCCGGCACGGCTGCAATCCACCAACCGCCTGGAGGTCATTGGGGTTCGCTGCTATCCCTGGACTGTATTCGAGCTGCTGGGCCTGGCGGCGGGCAAAGGTGATGTGCGGGTCTTCGAGCATCCCATTGCCCAGTTGCAAGCCCCGTTGCAGCAAGCCATTCAGGCTGGCAACGTGGCCGACGCGCTAACCCAGGTGAGCCAGTATTTCCTGGCCGCTCGCTCGCGGCTGGCTAGCGACAGCACGCTCGGCAAAGCGGGCCGCGCGATGCGGGCTGCCCACGGCACCCTGCTGGTGAGCCAGGTAGCGGCGGCCGCGCACGCCACCGTGCGCACCCTAGAGCGAAAATTCAAGCACGCGGCGGGCCACACTGTAAAAGATGTGTCGGGCCTGATACGCTTTGAGCAGGTGCGCAACCACTTGTGGCTGACGCCCACGGCCAACTTGGCCGGCTTGGCGCAGGAGTTGGGCTACGTGGACCAGGCCCACCTCAGCCGGGAGTTTAAGCGCTACAGCGGCACCACGCCCGCCGCCTTCGCGCGCCAAGCGCAGCGCGGGCGCCAGGCGCTGCGCACCGATTTTGTCGCGTTTGTACAAGCCTAGGGCAAGTGGTCGCCGGAATTTTGTGGCATGAAAACTATTTCTGAAAGCGCTAATGCCGCCCCAAATCAGGCTATTTACGATGTCATTATTGCCGGTGCGGGGCCGGTCGGGTTATTTCTAGCTAGCGAGCTGGCTCTGGCCAACTGCACCGTACTGGTGCTGGAGAAGGCCGAGCATCCGCACTCGCCCCTGAAGCAGATGCCGTTTGGGATGCGCGGGCTCAATGCCCAGTCGGTAGAGGCGCTGTACCGCCGCGGCCTATTGAACGAGCTAGAAGCGCATAAGCGCCTTAAAATGCCGCCCTTCGCCGCTACCGACAAGTCGGGGGCCAAGCCCCAGGTGGGCGGCCATTTCGCCGGCATCACGTTTACCAGTAGCACCATCGACGCCTCTCAGTGGCCGTATCGCCTGCCCAGTTCGACTGCTGTGCAGCTGCTTTCGGAACTAGAGGAACTGGAAACGGTACTGGCACGCCGCGCCACCGCCCTAGGTGTCACCATTGCGCGCGGGTTAGCCATCACGGACTTGCAGCAAACCGCAGACGGGGTAACGGTGCAAGCGGGCGGCCAGTCTTTTGCTGGCCAGTGGCTCGTGGGCAGCGATGGCGGCCGGAGCGCCGTGCGCAAGCTAGCCGGGTTTGACTTTGCTGGCACCGAGCCCGAGTTTACCGGCTACTCAGCCCAGGTCGACTTAGTGGACCCCGAAAAGCTCAAGTTAGGCCGCCACGTCACGGCCACCGGCATGTACATGCAGTCGCAGCCCGGCTACCTGATTCTACAGGACTTCGATGGCGGCGCCTTCCGAAAATCCGGCCAGCCCGCTACCCTCGACCATCTGCAAGCGTTGCTGCGCCGCATCTCGGGTACTGATGTGACCATCAGTGCCCTGCACCTCGCCACTACCTGGACCGACCGGGCCCGGCAGGCCACCACCTACCGCCGCGGCCGGGTGCTGCTGGCTGGCGATGCCGCGCACATCCATTCGCCGCTGGGCGGCCAAGGGCTGAACCTAGGGCTGGGCGATGCCCTGAACCTGGGGTGGAAGCTCGCCGCCACCATCCAAGGGCAAGCGCCAGAAGGCCTGTTGGATAGCTATTATGCGGAGCGTTACCCCCTAGGGGCCCAGGTGCTGGACTGGTCGCGCGCCCAAGTGGCCCTCATGAAACCAGACCCAGCTGCCCGCGCGGCGCACGCCATCATCCGCGACCTGATGGCTACGCACGATGGGGCTGCCTACTTTGCCGGCCGCGTGTGGGGAATGACCACGCACTATGACCTAGGGGGCAGCCATCCGCTAGTTGGCCACAGCGTGCCCAACTTCGAGCTGAAAGATGGCCCAACGATAGGCGAGCTCCTACGCACCGGCCACGGAATACTGCTTGATTTCGAGGATAATGCGGCCTTGAAAACGCTGGCTAGCGACTACGGCGACCGCTTGCAATACGTCTCGAGCCGAGCCAAAGACCAGCTAGGCCTGCGCGCCGCCTTGATACGTCCCGACGGGTTCGTAGCCTGGGTGGCAGAAGGCGACCTAGATAGCAGAGAGCTTCGGCAGGCGGCCGACCACTGGTTTAGGAGTAATACTGCTCGCGGTGCCACAAGCCTGTATCGGCCTGCAAAAGAAAGCCTGAGGCAAGATATGGCTACCTAGGGCTCTATTTAATCGAGTGCAGGTTGCTCATCGAGCCCGCTTGCCCGAAGATTTATTGGGTTACTCGCCGTAGGATATAGCGTGTGCCCGGCCCCTGCTCAAACTGGTAGGGGACAATGGAAATGACCTGCCACCCGCAGGTAGCCAAGTAGTTCAGGGCATCTACTTCGTAAGAGCAGCTGTTCACTTGCGCGGCTTCCATGAGCTGGCCCGAGATGTAGCGATTGCCGACCACTAGCTTAATAGCCGCTTTGCCGTCGGCTTGCCCGACTGCATTCACAATGCAATACTGCTCGGTAGCGGTGGCTGGCGCGGTAGCCTTAGCTGCCGCTGGCGTAGCATAGCCTGGCGAGGCCAATAAAAGCAATAGGCTGAAAGTGAAATACTTGAACATGAAAAAAGAAGGGTGTGAGATAGGTATAAGGACTACTTGACCTGCAAAGTGGCAATTACTAAGCCAGTCTGACCCGTAGATAGGCGATAATGACGGCGCTGGGCCACCGGGCGTCCCCGTTGGCGGGGCTATTTTTGAGTGTGAAACTGCCCCGCACTACTTAATGGCGAGCGCCCCGCTACTATTCAAAGCCACTATTCTGGTAGTCGACGACGACCCCGACGTGCTGCTGGCGCTGGCCCTGCTGCTACGCCCGCTCGCCGGCCGCGTGCTCACCGAAAAGAATCCTGAGCGCCTGCCCACCCTGCTGCGCCAAGAGCGCCCCGACCTGGTGCTGCTCGACATGAACTACCAGAGCGCCGCCAACACCGGCAACGAAGGTTTCTACTGGCTGGCCCATCTCAGAAAGCTGGCACCCACCCAGGCCGTAGTGCTCATGACGGCCTACGGCGACATCGACCTGGCCGTGCGCGCGCTCAAGGACGGCGCCGCTGACTTCGTGGTAAAGCCCTGGCGCAACGATAAACTCGTGGCCACGCTCACTGAGGCCCTAGGTCGCGCCAGCGGCGCAGCGCCCGCCTCAGCCCCGCCGGCTAACCAGGCGGACACCGCCCTAATCGGGGACTCGGACGCCATGCAGGCCGTGCGCTACAAGCTGGAGAAAATTGCCCCGACCGATGCCAACGTGCTCATTATGGGCGAAAACGGCACCGGTAAAGACGTGGTGGCCCGGTTGCTGCACCAGCTTTCGCCGCGGGTAGCGGGCCCGTTCGTGGCCGTAGACCTAGGAACCATTACCGACAGCTTGTTTGAGTCGGAGCTGTTTGGGCACCTAAAGGGCGCCTTCACCGATGCCCGCCAGGACCGGGCCGGCCGTTTCGAGGCCGCGCAGGGCGGCACGCTCTTTTTGGATGAAATCGGCAACCTGCCCTTGCCTCAGCAAGTGAAGCTGTTGGCCGTGCTGCAAAACCGCCAGGTGGTGCGCCTAGGTAGCAATACGCCGCTGCCCATCGACGTGCGCGTGCTCTCGGCCACCAACGCCCCGCTCTACCAGCTGGCGGCCGAGGACCGGTTTCGCAAGGACTTGATTTACCGTCTGAATACTATTGAAATAACGTTGCCACCCCTGCGCGAGCGGGGTGATGACGTGCTGCTGCTGGCCCGCCACTTTACGGCGCAGTACGCCGCCAAGTACCACAAGCATGACCTAGGGCTGGCCGACTCTGCCTTGGCGCGACTGCGGGCGCACGCCTTCCCCGGCAATGTGCGCGAGCTGCAACACACCATCGAGCGGGCCGTGATTATGGCCGAGGGCAGCCTACTGCACGATACTGACCTACTGTTTTCGCCGCTCGAAGCAGCACCCCCCGCGGCGCTCGCCCCCTCGCTGCGGCTCGATGAGCTAGAGAAGTCGGCCATTCAGCGCGTTATTGATAAGCATCAGGGCAATATCTCGCAGGCTGCCCGCGAGCTGGGCATCACGCGCATGGCCCTGTACCGGCGGCTGGGCAAGCATAATTTGTAGCGCCGTGCGGTATTCCTACCCCTTCGCGCTGCTAGTACGCACCGGCCTGCTGCTGCTCATGCTGGTGGGCGTGGCCGCCGCGCTGGTCAGTAGCCAGCCCATCTACTGGGTGCCGGGGCTACTGCTCACAACTGGGCTGCTGGCCGAGCTGGTGCACTATCTCAACCGCAGCAATCGCGACCTGGCCGACTTCCTGGCCGGCCTGCGCTACGAAGATTATGCGCTCACCTTCGGCACCAAGGGGGCCCCCGCCACGGTGGGCCAGCTGCGGGCGGCCTTCAATCAGATAAATCGGAGCTTCAAGCATTTGTCGCGCCAGAAGGAAGCGCAGCACGTGTACCTGCAAAAGGTGCTGGGACTGGTTAATACCGGCATTCTGTCGTTTTACGACCCGCACGCCCCGGCCACCGAACTAGAGTGCGCCGGCCCGGCCGTGCCCGGTGAGGTGCGCTGGCTCAACGAGTCGCTGAAGCGGCTGCTGGGTGTGCCGTATCTCAAGAATATCCAGGCGCTGCAAAAGCGCGACGCTGCCCTCTACGAGGTACTGCTAGCCCTCAAGCCCGGCGATAGCCGCACCGTGCGCCTGCACCAGCAGCCGGTGTTGCTCTCGGCCACGGCCTTCAGCGATGAGTACGGCCGCACGGTGCTAGTAGCATTCCAGCCGGTAGGCGAGGTGCTCGAAGAAACTGAGGCGCAGGCCTACCAAAAGCTGCTGCGGGTGCTCACTCACGAACTCATGAACTCGGTGGCGCCCATCGCCTCGCTGGCCAATACCCTACACCAGCAGTGGGAGGCCGCCTCGGCCGGCACCGCCCCGCTGCCCGCCTCCGTAGCCGACCTAGGCCGCGGCGTGGCCGTCATTCGGCGGCGCAGCGAGGGGCTGCTGCACTTCACCCAGACCTACCGCCAGCTCAGTAAGCTCTCAGCGACCACCTTCCAGCCGGTGGCGGTGTGGGCACTGTTTGAGCACGTGGTGGGGCTGCTGGAGCCCACCTTCGAGCAGCGCGGCATCGACCCCGACATCGTGCTGGCCGACACCGACCTGCACATCATGGCCGATGCTACGCTGGTTGAGCAGGTGCTCATCAACCTTGTAACCAATGCCCTAGAGGCTATGCAGCACCAGTCGGCGCCGCAGCTGCGGCTGGCTGCTTATCTCCAGGAGCCGCACCGCGTAGTGCTCGAAGTAACCGACAACGGCACTGGCATCGACGCCCCGCTGCTCGATGAAATTTTTGTGCCCTTCTTCACCACCAAGAAAACCGGCAGCGGCATCGGCCTGAGCTTGTCGCGCCAGATTATGCAGCTGCACCGCGGCAGCATCCAAGTCCAGTCGGAGGCAGGCCGCGGCAGCCAGTTTCAGCTGCTTTTCCCAAAAGTGTAGCCAGCAAGCAGCTCGGACTTTCAGTCCGAGCGCAGCGAGCTAAGAGCTTATCTAGATAGGTGTATAAATTGTTGTCATGCAGCGCGTAGCGCAGCATCTCGCTTGCTTCGTTGCTAACGCCAGAAATTACTGCACCACGTGAGATGCTGCGCTACGCGCTGCATGACGACCTATTCGGATAGGATAGATTCTAAGCGTTGCTGACGGACCTTTGCGGCTCGACCTTCCCCACATCCACTTTGCTCTTTTTAAATTCTTACGTGAAACAAGTTCACTTTCCTAGCCGCCGCCTGGCTGGCCGGGTGCTCGTGGTGCTGTGCCTGAGCTGGCTAAGCCAGCAGGCGCGGGCCGAAGAAATCAAGTCGCCCAACCGCAACCTGACGCTCAATTTTAGTTTGCAAGCGGGCGGCGTGCCTACCTACAGCCTTACCTATAAGGGCCGCCCGGTCATCAAGCCCAGCCACCTAGGGCTGGAGTTGAAGGAAGGCCCGGCCCTCACCAACGGCTTTGCCGTGACGAGCAGCAAAACGCGCGCTTTCGATGAAACCTGGACGCCGGTGTGGGGCGAAACCAAAACCATTCGCAACCACTACAACGAGCTGACCGTCACGCTCACGCAGGCGGCCACCAAGCGCGTGATGCTGGTGCATTTTCGGGTGTTCGACGATGGCCTAGGCTTCCGCTACGACTTCCCGAAGCAGTCCGAACTGGCGTATTTTGTGGTGAAGGAGGAGCGCACGCAGTTCGCCCTGGCCGGCGACCACAAGGCCTTCTGGCTTCCCGGCGACTACGACACCCAGGAGTACAGCACTACCACGTCGAAGCTCTCGGAGGTGCGGGGCCTAATGAAAACGGCCGTGACGCCGAACTCTTCGCAAACCACGTTTTCGCCCACCGGCGTGCAAACGCCGCTCATGCTCAAGAGCCAAGACGGCCTGTATATCAACCTGCACGAGGCCGCGCTGATTGACTATTCCACCATGTCACTGGACCTAGACGACAAGAACATGGTGCTGGAGTCGCACCTCACGCCCGACGCGCAGGGCAACAAGGGCTACCTCCAAACGCCCTGCCTGTCGCCCTGGCGCACCATTATCGTGAGCGACCGGGCCGGCGATATCCTGGAGTCGAAGCTGGTGCTCAACCTCAACGAGCCCACCAAATACAAGGACGTGTCCTGGATAAAGCCCACCAAGTACGTGGGCGTGTGGTGGGAGATGATAACCGGCAAGAGCACGTGGTCTTACACCAACGCCACTAACATCAAGCTTGACTCCACCGATTACGCCAAGCTCAAGCCCAACGGCACCCACGGCGCCAACACGGCTCATGTGAAGGAGTACATCGACTTTGCGGCCCAGCACCACCTCGACGCAGTGCTGGTAGAAGGCTGGAATACCGGCTGGGAGGACTGGTTTGGCCAGAGCAAGGACTATGTATTTGATTTCGTGACGCCTTATCCCGATTTCGACGTGCAGGAACTGCACCGCTACGCGGCCAGCAAGGGCGTTAAAATCATCATGCACCACGAAACCAGCGGCTCGGTGCGCAACTATGAGCGGCACCTAGATAAGGCGTATAAGTTTATGGCCGACAACGGCTACAGCGCCGTGAAGAGTGGCTACGTGGGCAACATCCTCCCCAGGGGCGAGCACCACTACGGACAGTGGCTCAACAACCACTACCTCTACACCATCACGGAGGCGGCCAAGTACAAGATTATGGTGAACGCCCACGAGGCCGTGCGCCCCACCGGCCTGGCGCGCACCTACCCCAACCTCATCGGCAACGAGGCTGCCCGCGGCACCGAGTACGAGTCGTTTGGCGGCAACAACGCCGACCACACCACCATCCTGCCCTTCACCCGCCTCATCGGCGGGCCGATGGACTACACGCCGGGCATCTTCCAAACCAAAATCAGCGCCTACAACCCGCAGAATACGTCGTTTGTGCACAGCACCTTGGCCCGCCAGCTTGCCCTGTACGTGACTATGTACTCGCCGCTGCAAATGGCCGCCGACCTGCCCGAGACCTACAACAAGCACCTCGACGCCTTTCAGTTTATCGAGGACGTGGCTGTGGACTGGGACGACTCGAAGGTGCTCGAAGCCGAGCCCGGCGACTACATCACTATCGCCCGCAAGGCCAAGGGCAAGCCCAATTGGTTTGTGGGCAGCACCTGCGACGAGCAAGGCCGCACCTCCACCATCAACCTAGGCTTCCTCGACCCCGGCAAGAAGTACGTGGCCACCATCTACGCCGACGCCAAAGACGCCCACTACGAGAAGAACCCCCAGGCCTACGCTATCCGCAAAGTCAACGTGACCAACAAAACCAAGCTCACGCAGTACTGCGCGCCGGGCGGCGGCTACGCCATCAGCCTCATGCCGAGCGCTAGGAAGTAATTGGCCCTAGGGTCGGTTTATAAAAGAGCGTCGGGCTGGGTGGCCCGGCGCTCTTTTTTTGTAAGTAGCGTGGCGCCTCACCCCTCAGCCCCCTCTCCGAAAAGGAGAGGGGGAGCCGAACGCAAAGCAGTCGTAAGCAAATGCAGGTAGTTGTCAGGCTCCCCCTCTCTTTTTCGGAGAGGGGGCTGAGGGGTGAGGTTCCCACGTTAGAGCGTCCGTCCCTCGCCGCGGGGCGTATACAAGCCAGTTCTCTACCTCCCGACCATGCCCCTCCTCGCCGCCCGCCCCGCTGTACCTGCTACTTCCGCCGAAGCCGACGACCGTCTGCGCTGGGTCGAGGGCGTAGCCCGCCTCATGGACAGCCAGTTCCGGCTGCCCGGCACACGGTTTCGCTTTGGCCTTGACCCGCTGCTGGGGCTGGTACCTATCGTAGGCGATTTGTCGTCTACGGCCGTGTCGGTGGCGCTGCTGATGACAATGATGCGCCATGGTGCCAGCGGCGCGGTAGTAGTGCGTATGGCGCTCAACATCTTCATTGATACCGTGGTGGGTGCCATTCCGCTGATAGGCAACATATTCGACTTTGCCTACAAGAGCAACGAGCGCAACGTGGCCCTGCTGCGCCGCCACTACGCCGAGGGCAAGCACAACGGCAGTGGCAAAGGCTTAGTAGCCTTGCTGCTGGTAGCTTTCGTTGCATTGGCCGGGCTAGTAGGTTGGGGCGGTGTAGAGTTGGTGCGCTGGGTATGGCACTACTTCGAGGCGCAGCCCGAGGCGGCCACAGGACCAGTTGCAGCGCTAGTGCGCGGTTGGTGGGGCGGGGCCTAGGTCGTTAACTGGTTGCAGCTAGAGAGTGTAGCTGGAGCACCGCTCTTAGGTAGTCAAAAAATAATATTCAAGAATAAAGACAATTATTCTTGCGACTAGGCGCAACCTCGCGTGGGGCAACGTGTCGTTTAGGTGAACAGGGTTTCAACAAGACAAGGGGTAATAGCAAGCTAGCTAACTGGTGGTAATGACCAGCTTAGTCAGGTAGTTATTGCCCATTTCGAAGCGCCTGATTCGTCACGTCCACCCTTATTTTCCTGGTTGTTGCCGATGCTGTCCTTTTCCAAAAAGAATAACCTCGTGGGCTGGCTGGTCTTTGCCGTGGCCCTAGGTACCTACCTCAAGACCCTAGAGCCCACAGCCTCGTACTGGGACTGCGGCGAGTTCATTGCCTGCGCCTACAAGTTGTTGGTGCCGCACCCACCGGGCGCGCCCACCTTCCTGCTGCTGGGCCGGGTGCTGTCCCTGCTGAGCTTCGGCGACCGGCAGGTAGTAGCAGTGCTTATTAATGCCTTATCGGGCCTGAGCAGCGCCTTCACAGTCCTGTTCTTGTTCTGGATAATTACCCACCTAGGGCGCAAGTTACTGGTGCCAAGCGCGGCAGCGGGTGCAGCGACCCCGGCGCCCACGGCCGGCCAAACTTGGCTTATCCTGGGGGCGGGCGTGGTGGGGGCGCTGAGCTTCGCCTTTTCCGACTCGTTCTGGTTTAATGCCGTGGAGGGCGAAGTCTACGCCATGTCGAGTTTGTGCACGGCCGCCGTGGTCTGGATAATGCTGAAGTGGGAGGCCCGCGCCACCGAAGCTGATTCTGATAAGTGGCTCATCCTCATTGCTTACGTTATCGGCCTCAGCATCGGGGTGCACTTGCTGAATCTGCTGGCGCTGCCAGCCCTGGCCTTTATTTATTACTACCGCCGTACGGCCAACCCAACTACCCTAGGCGGCATCATCACGCTGGTAGTGAGCATGGCTATCGTGGGTTCGGTGCTGGTGGGCATCATTCCGGGCCTGCCCACGCTGGCGGGTGGGTTTGAAGTGTTCTGTATCAACAACCTAGGGCTGCCATTCAACTCGGGGCTAGTTATCTTCTTAGTATTGTTTGGCGGGTTCATTTACGCCGGTTTCCGGCTGTCGCAGCGGCGCCATAGCCAGCTGCTGAACACGGCCATGCTGTGCTTCGTGTTTATTCTGATTGGGTATTCGAGCTACCTCATCGTGCCCATCCGGGCTTCGTTCCAGCCCACGATTAATGAGAATAATCCGTCGGACGTGCTCTCGTTCGTGAGCTACCTCAAGCGCGAGCAATACGGCTCGCGGCCCCTGCTCTACGGCCCGCAGTTCAACGCCCAGCCTGACCACTACACCGACGGCACCCCGCGCTACCAGCGCAAAAACGGGCACTACGAAGAGCTGCTGCCCCGTGCCCAGGAGGCCGGCTACGCCGACGCCGATAAGATGCTGCTGCCCCGCATTTACAGCACTATTCCGGCTCACATTCAAGAGTATAATACCTGGCTGCCGGGCCTGGATGCCAACCCCAACGACCCCAGCGCTAACCCCAAGCCCACGATGGGCCAGAACCTGAGCTTCCTGTTTAAGTACCAGCTGGGGCACATGTTCTGGCGATACTTCGGCTGGAACTACATTGGGCGCGAGTCCGATATTCAGCAGGCGAGCGTACTCACGCCGTTTAGCGCCCGGGCCAATGAACTGCCGGCGCGGGTAGGGCAGAGCGCGGCGCACAACAATTTCTTCGCTATTCCGCTCATGTTGGGGCTGCTGGGGCTGGTGGTGCAGCTGCGCCGCCGCGGGGCCGATGCGCTCATTGTGGGGTTGCTGTTTGTATTCACCGGCCTGGCAATTGTAGTGTACCTCAACCAGCCGCCCATCGAGCCGCGCGAGCGCGACTACACCTTCACGGGCGCCACGTTCGCGTTTGCCATCTGGATTGGCCTAGGAGTCATCGGGCTGGCCCAGGCGCTCGAAGCGGTGCTACGGGCCGACCGCCTGCGCACCACCGTGGCCGTGCTGTTAGGCTTGGCCTCGCCGGCCATCCTGGCCTCGCAGGGCTGGGACGACCACGACCGCTCGGGCCGCTATGGCGCCGTAGATGCGGCTAAGAATCTGCTCAATAGCTGCGCCCCAAACGCCATTCTGGTCACCAACGGCGACAATGATACCTTCCCGCTCTGGTATGCCCAAGAGGTGGAAGGAGTGCGCTCTGACGTGCGCGTGACCGTGCTGCCCTACCTCAATACCGACTGGTACATTCAGCAGCTCCGGCAGCAAGCCAACCAGTCGGCCCCGGTGGCCCTCTCGATGGGCGACACCACCTACACGCAGGGCAACAACGATATCCTGCCCTTCATGCCCAACGCGGCCGTGGATAGCCTTGACCTTAAGCAGTTTTTGGCCTTGGTGGGCCAGGACAGCCCGCTGCTGCGCTACACCGACGGCACGTTTTCGACCAGCACCTTTCCCACGCCCAACTTCTACCTGAAAGTAGACACCGTCGCCGTGCGGCGGGCCGGCCTGGCAGGCCCTGAGCGTAGAAACCAGCTAGTGAGCGAGCTGCGCTGGAGCATGGGCAAGCGCTCGATGGAAAAGAAAAACCTAGTGTTGCTCGACCTCATTGCGACTAATAATTGGCAGCGACCCATCTACTTCAGCTCGTCGGTGGCCACTTCCGACTACATGAACCTGGAGCCCTACTTCCAGCTCGAAGGCTTGGCTTACCGTCTGATGCCGTTTAAGAACCCCGACTACGCCGCCACGCAGGAGGAGGGCTACGTGCCGACGGCCCTCAATGAGAAGCAACTGCTGCATACCTTCTCGTACCGCGGGCTCAACAACAAGAACATCTTCTACGACGAAAACAGCCTGCGCTTCCCGGCTTACTACCGCGACAAATTTGCCCGCCTCGCCAACGCCTACCTCGCTAAGGGCAACGCCGCCAAGGCCAAGGAAGTGGCCGACTATTGCCTGCAAGTGATGCCCCCCGACACGGTGCCCTACGACTCGTTTTCGCCCTTGCTGGCCCCCGCGCTGCTGGCCGGCGGCGCACGCGAGCGCGCCAACGTGCTGCTCGACACCACCCTGCGCGAAGCCACGCAGCAATTGGACTACTACGCCGCCCGCCCCGACGCCGCCCTATTCGACTACCCCCGCAACCTGAACCTGATGCAGGTGCAGAATGTGTACCGCGCCGCCGCCCAGATGCAGGACACCGCCCGCGCCCAGCGCGCCCTGGCCATGTTGCAGTCCTATTTGCAGCGTCAGCGCTAGGTACATACCCTAGGAAACCGCTACAAAAAGAAAGCCCGGACTTTAGTGAGTCCGGGCTTTCTTTTTGTAGTCGCCACGCGGTATAATCAGGCTATTGGAAAAACCAGAATGTCATACGCTTGCTCTTGAAACTCGATTTCTCCTACTTGTTCCAGCCCCAGCTTTTGGGTGTGCACCCAGCGAGAGGCCGCATTCTCAGTAGCAATGAAAGCTACCCCTAGGTCGAAGCGCCCCGCCAGCGTCTGTTTCGTGGCAGCGAAAAGCTGCTCAAGTAATCCCTGGCCCCGGTACTCCTGCCTGACCAGCACTGGCCCATAGTAAAACCAGTGGTAGTCCGTCACCGGGCGCTGCTGGTACAATAGGCTAGGCAGCAGCTCATTGATGGCTTGAATAAAAGGCGGGTAGCGCTCGGCCGGCAGCTGAGAATTGATAACAAAGCCAGCTAGTTCCTCCTGATGATAGGCCACTTGGCCCGGCACCGAGGCCAGCATGGCACCTAGGGCCGGCGTCGCAAACGAGCCCGTCAGGAAACCGCCTTGCCGAGCGTTCTCGTCCAGATTTTGATAGGTATACTGGTTGGCCAGCTCGGCTAGGGCAGGGGCATCAGCCACAGAGGCTTCCCTAATAGTGAACTCGTTCATGTATGCTGCTTGAGGCTGGTAAAAGTAAAGTAGCTTGGACTTTGTAGTCCAAGCGCAAGCAACGCGAGCAATACGTAGGGGAACGTTGATGCTCGCTGCGCTCGCGCTCGGACTACAAAGTCCAAGCTACTGCTTGGCTACTCTGCTCGTAGCTCAGTCTTGGCCACCCGTAGGCCGGGAGCGGTTAGTGTCACGCCGATGGTGCCAGCGCCGGTAGCTTGCACGTATACTAGCAAGTGGCCTAGGTGGGCGCGGTGCTGGGGAATGGTGGGCGCGTCGTGGTTAGCGAGGTCGCCGTTTTCGATACCTAGGAGGCGAGCCGGTCCGGTGAGCGCCACCGTGATTTCGTCGGTGGCGGTGGGTACGAGGCGGCCGGCCTCATCCACGATAGTGACTTCGAGTTGGGCCAAGCCGCGGGTTTTGGCGGGTAGGGTGCGGCGGTCGGGCGTGAGCTGAATGGCGGCGGGCGCGCCGGCCGTTTGCAGCTTCATTTCACCCACTACTTTATCGTTGCGGTAGCCTTTGGCCGAAAGCTCGCCGGCGGCGTAGGGCACGTCCCAAGTGGGCTGGCGGCCGGGTTTCTTGCCTAGCGACTGGCCGTTGAGGAACAGCTCGGTGGCCTCGTTGGTGGTGTAGGCACTCACGCGGACTTGGGTGGCGGTGGGCCAGTTCCAGGTGGCGGTGCCGCGCGGGCGGCGGCCAGTGGCGCCGGCAGCGGGCGCTTCGGCGGCCACTAGGTAGAGCATGGGCGCGCTGGTCCACAGGCTTTGGCGCAGGTAGTACTCAGGCTTGGGGAAGCCGGCCATGTCGAGCAGGCCCGCGCCGTTGGCGCGCTGGGGCCACTTGCCGGCTTCGCCTAGGTAGTCGATGCCGGTCCAGAGGTACTGCGCCGACACGTAGGCATTGCTGTCAACGGCCGCCCAGGCGTCGCGGGCCATGCCGTTTTCGCTGCCGTAGATGATGCGGTTGGGATACTGCTTGTGGTCTTCGGGGTAGCGAAACTCCTGGTAGTTGTAGCCCACTAGGTCGAGGGCGGCGGGGTAGTCGGTGAAGTTGGACATCACCACGCCGGCCAGCGCCGCCGTGATGGGCCGCGAGCTATCGGCCTGCTTGGCCACTGCCACTAGGCGCTTGGCGATTGGCCCCATTGCGGCGGCGGGCGGGTGGTTGGGCAGGTAGCCCTTGCCGTAAATCTGCGGGTTACGGCCGGTGTTCAGTACCTCGTGCGAGTAGGGGTCGTTGGGGTAGTCGATTTCGTTGCCGATGCTCCACATGATAATGCTCGGGCGGTTGCGGTTGCGCAGCACCATGTCGCGCAGGTCGCGCTCGCCCCACTCCTTGAAGTACTCGTGCGAGCCAAATTGCGCGGGTGTGCCTACGTTCCAGCCGGCCACCCACTTGTTTTTGCCGTGCTCCCACTCGTCGAAGGCCTCATCCATCACCAAGAACCCTAGACGGTCGCAGAGTTGGTAGAGGTAATCGGCGTGGGGGTTGTGGCTCATGCGCAAGGAGTTGCAGCCGCCAGCCTTCAGCAGCTTTAGGCGGCGCTCCCACACCTCGGGCGGCACGGCCACGCCAAGCGCGCCCGCATCGTCGTGGATGCACAGGCCCTTGAGCTTCATGTTCTCGCCGTTCAGGAAAAAGCCCTGGTTGGCATCGAAGCGGATGCTGCGCACGCCCACTTCTTCGGTTACTTCATCGGTGGGCTGGCCGGCCACCCCTAGGGTGGTGCGCAGGTGGTACAGGTTGGGGTGGTCTACGGACCACAGCGCGGGCTGCTTGATGGGAAAAGTCAGCGTGGCGGTGGCATCGGCGCCGGGCTTGTCGGCTACCGTTTGCTTGGCCGTGGCTATGGCTTGGCCATTGGTATCGAGCAAGGTACTCGTAACCGTCACGGTAGCGGCCTTGGCCGAGGCGTTGGTAAACGTCACGGCTACCCGGCCGGTGGCGGCGCTGGCGCTCACCGTGGGCGTGGTGAAAGCCACGCCCCAGGGCCGGATGTGCACCGGCGCGGTAGCCAGCAAATACACATTGCGATAGATACCCGAGCCAGTGTACCAGCGCGAATCGGCCGCCTCGTGGTGGTCTACGCGCACGGCCAGTACGTTGGGGCCGGTGGGGTTGAGGTAGGGCGTCAGCTCGTACTGAAAGGAGGCGAAGCCGCTCGGCCGCTTGCCCAGCGAGTGGCCATTCAGCCACACCTCGCTGTTCTTGTACACCCCGTCGAAGTAGATGAACACCTTCTTGTTACGAAAGCTAGCGGGCACGCTAAACGACTTGCGGTACCAGCCCACCCCGCCCGGTAAAAAGGCGGTGGCGCTGGCCCACTGCTCGCTGTACGGCCCCTCAATGGCCCAGTCGTGCGGCAGCGTCAGGGCGCGCCAGTCTTTATCGGCGGCTTGGGGCTGCTGGCTGCCGGGTACATCACCTAGGTGAAATTTCCAGTCGCTATTGAATAATAGCTGCTGGCGCTGCGCGCTGGCTGAGTGGCTGCCTAGTAGGAGGCAACTGGCTAGTAGTAAGAGTAGGGTAGGGCGAAATCTCATGAGGTGGGAAAAAGAGAATTGTAAGATGTATCCGGGCGCGTTAACCTCACCCCCGGCCCCTCTCCTTGGGGAGAGGGGCCGGGGGTGAGGTTAACGCGCTAGCGCAACTCGCTCACCAGCGTAACAATGGAGCGCGGCGCAACTTGCAGTGGCTGGCCCGCGGGCACCGGCGCACCCGGCTGCAAGTCGGCCGTAGCCGAGGTGACGTAGGACTTGCCCGCTCCCAGCCGGCTACCGCTGAGCACGAGTTGCACTGTGGCCGGCGTATCGTAATCGTTCACAACAACCGTCACCAGCTGTTTGCCATTCGAGCTTTTATAGACCGACACCAGGGGTTGACCAGTGCGAGCCGAGTCGGCCAGTTGGGCATCGAGGCGCACGGCGCCTGGGCGCAGGTAGCGGCTGTAGTTACCTAGGGCCCACAGCATCTTGCTGGGGTGGTAGGTGCCGTCGGTCTTATTCTTGTCGATGTACACTAGGCCATCCTTGTAGTCGTAGGGCGAAATGGCCAGCCACCACTGCCAGGCGGTGGCGTTGCCCACGGCTAGGTCGTAGTGCACGACTTTAGCCAAGTACAACGCCGGTTTCATCCCTAGGTCGCGCGGCCCGCCGTTGATTTCGCCCGCGTTATCGCCCAAGATGCAGTACTCGCTCTGCCAGTAGCTGATGCCTTTCAGCGCCGCTACCCGGGCCGCGAGCTGCCGCCGCGTGGCGATGGCTGTAACGGTTGGCGAGGTCGTGAAGTAGCTATGCCCCGCCATGATGGACGCCACCTGCGGCGTGCTGCCTAGGTAGGTCGGCGCGGCCTTGTCGCCAAAAAACGCGGCCAGCTGGTCGCCCCGGCCGGGCTTGTCGGCGGTGGTAAAGAGGTAGTCGAGCTTGCCAGCCTCGGTCACCAGCACCTTAGTGGGCAGGCGCTGGGCGGCCAGGGCGGCACTGGTGGCTTTGGCTACGCCCGCTATTTCGGGGTTGCGGAAGGGGCTACCTTCCTGGCCGCCGTCGCTCCAGTCCCATTGGGGCTCGTTGATGGGGCTGAGGTAGTCGAAAGTGATGCCGGTGGCTTGCTTCACACCCTGTACTACTTTGGCGCAGTAGGTACCTAGGGCGGCGTAGTTGGCGGGTTGTAGGTTGGTTTCGCCGCCTTTGGCGTAGGCCTTGCCGGTGGTGGTGAGCGACACGGGTGGACTATTCAAGAAACCTAGGAACTGCTTGACGCCGCGTTGCTGGGCCGCTTTTAAAAACCACAGTTGCCCCGCCTGCCGCGTGAAGTCGTAGCTGCCTGTGGGTGTGAGAAATGACTCGGCGCGGCGCCACTCATCCTTGATGCCGCTGGCCTCGCCCTGCTCAGCGCTACCCGCCCCGATGTTGAAGCGCCACATCGAGAGGCCGATGCCTTTGTCTTGACTGAAGAGCAGGTCGGCAATGGCTTCCTTCTTAGCGGTGGGCCAATTGCCCACAAACTGCCCCGCCCAGGCATCGGAGGCGGCAAAGTTGGCGATGGTCTGGTGGGGCTTAGCGGCGTCGATGCGCACGGTGGTCACGGCCGGAGCCTGGGCGCGAGCGGCGCTGGCGGCTAGTAGCCCAACGGCCAGCGGCGCTACAGCCTTCAAGGTGAAGGAGAAATGCATAAGGAAAAGACTTGAAAAAGGTAATCCGGCTGCCCCTCCGGTATAAGGTGGGCAGCCGGACTAGCAATAAGTGAAACTAGAGGTGGGCGGTGTACTGTGGACGCTGTGAGTCCGTGCGTAAGAAGAGTAGCACCAACCACGCGCGGACCCGCAGGGTCCACGGTACGCCCGCCGGCTTAGTAACCAGGGTTCTGAGTTACGTTGCCGCCCGAGAGCTGAATCTGGGGCGTCGGAATCGGGAAGAGGTTATTCTTCTCCGAAATCTGGTCCTTCACCTTGCCCTTGTCGTAGGGGTCGGTGCTGGTGAGCTGCGCTTTATTGAAGGCCGTCATCACGTCAACCAAGCGCTTCTGGCGCACTAGGTCGTAGTAGCGGTGGCCTTCCATAGCCAGCTCGAGGCGGCGCTCCAGCCAGATGTCATTGAGTAGCTGCGTGCCTGACGAGGTGCGCGGCAGCACCGTGCCAGGGCTGAGGCGATTGGCGCGAGCGCGCACCAGGTTCAGCGAGGTCAGGGCTTTGGCGTCCTGGCCCAGCTTGTTCGAGGCCTCGGCGTGGATGAGCAGCAGGTCGGCCAAGCGCATCTCAATGCGGTTGAGCGGCGCGTGGTTTTGCTCGTTGGCGGGGCGGTCGGCTAGGGGCAAGAACATCTTGCGGCTAATGCGGCCCGACTCGTTTTCGCTCACCTTGGTATCGTAGTTCGAGTAGTCGAAATTGGCCGTTTTGGGGCCGACATTGTCACCCTGCTTGATGATAGTCCACTGGCGGCGCGGGTCATTGCCAAAGGCCTGCTCTAGGTTGCTGCTGGGCGTGTTGAAGCCCCAGCCGCCGTCGGCGCGGCTGCGCATTACCACCGTGAGGGCGGTGCCAAGGTTGAAGGTCTGGTTGGCGTTGTAGTTGAGCTCAAAAATTGACTCGACGCCGTTGGGGTTGCTCACGCTCCACACCTTGTCGAAGTCACCTAGGCTGTACTGGTTCGAGTTGATAACCGTTTCGGCGGCCGTCTGGGCCAGGGCCCACTGTTCGGTAAAGAGGTAGGCTTTGGCTAGGTAGGCATTGGCGGCGCCTTTGGTGGCGCGGCCTTTGTCGGCGCTGGCGCGGGCGTTTTTCTCGGGCAGCGCAGCGGCGGCTTCCTGAAAGTCCTTAATAATCTGCGCGTAGCACTCGGCGGCCGTAGCGCGCTTGAGGGTCACGGCATCGGCGGGCGACACGGGAGTGAGCACCAGCGGCACTCCGCCGTAGCCCTTCACTAGCTCGAAGTAGTTGTAGGCCCGGATAAACTTGAGCTCGCCAATGAGCTGCTGCTGTAAGGTGGGGTCGATGGGCGCCTTGGCGATGCCCACTAGCGCGGCGTTGCAGTTGCCAATCGACTGGTAGATGTGCGTGTAGCGGTTGTCGAACCACTCGTTGTTGGGTAACCAGAAGAAGCGGGCGAAGTCGCCAAACTCGCGCTGGTCGCCGGCAATGGCGTTGCCCTTCCAGGCATCGTCTGAGCCCGCATCGCCAAACATGCGAGTGCGGTCAATCTGCCACCAGTCGCTTTGGTCGGCCAGGGCGTAGCAGCCCATCACGGCCGCCTTGCACTCGTCGGCGGTGGTGTAGTAGTTATCGGTGGTTTGCTGGCCCTGGGGCGATTGGTCCAGGAAAGTAGAGCACGACTGCGTACCTAGGCTCAAGCTCAGGCCCAGCGCCAGGGTGAATAGGCGGGAGTAATTTTTCATGACGGTGGCGGGTGGGGAGAGTTAGAAGCTGATGTTGGCGCCCACCAGGTAGGTGCGGTTGGTGGGGTAGTTGCCGAGGTCGATGCCGCGGTTCAAGGCCGACGAAGCATCGGTGTACGAGCGGCCGTAGCCGATTTCGGGGTCGGCGCCGCTGTACTTGGTGAAGGTGAACAGGTTCTGGCCGCTCACGTAGAGGCGCAGGCCAGCCATGTGCAGGGCGCTGGTTACCTCCTTGCGGAAGGTGTAGCCCACTTGTAGGTTGCGGACGCGGGCGTAGGAGCCGTTCTCCACGTAGAAGTTGTTGAAGCGCGTCAGGTTCTGGTTGTTGTCGTTGGCCGTGATGCGGGGCACCGTGTTGGAAGAGCCTTCGCCATTCCAGGCGGTGTTTTCGAGGCCGGCTATCTTGTTGTAGTTGTAGCTGCCCGAGTACCACCAGCCTTTGCTGGCGTTCACGATGTCGTTGCCGAGGCTACCCACCAGCGAGGCTTGCAGGTCGAAGCCCTTGTAGCCCATGTTCAGGTTCACGCCAAAGGTCATGGCCGGCGTGGGGTTGCCGATGTATTTCTGGTCGTCGGCATTAATCACGCCGTCGCCGTTGAGGTCCGCAAAGCGGAAGTCGCCGGGCTTGGCATTGGGCTGAATGACGGTGCCATTGGCCGACTTGTAGGAGTCAATCTCGCCCTGGTTTTGGAAGATGCCCGTGTTCTGGTAGCCGTAGAACGCGCCCACGTAGCCACCTTCCTCGGTCTTGGATGGCCGCCCGAAGATGGGCGTATTGCCCGAGTACAGCGCTTGGCCGTTGGCCAGCGTACCGATTTTGCTGATGGCGCGGGTGCCGTTGATGCTCAGGCCGTAGGTGAAGGCGCCTTTGTTTTCGGCGTAGCCCACTGTGAAGTCCAAACCGTTGGTTTTCATGCTGCCGATGTTGGTCACCGGGCTGTTGTAGCCGTAGCCAGCGTGGCCCGGAATGGCCTGGGCCATAAGCATGTCGGTGGTGTTGCGGCGGAACACGTCGAAGGTAGCCGTCAGGCGGTTCTGGAAGAAGCCGAAATCAATACCTAGGTCGTAGTCCTCTACGGTTTCCCACTTCACGTTGGGGTTGGGTACGTTGCTCTGGATAACCGCCACTTGCGCCGTGCGGTCGTCGCCGGTCACGTAGTAGGTCTTGGAGAACGTGCCGGTGTAGGCCGAGTTGGTGATGCCGTTGAAGCCGGCGCCGCTGAAGGTGCTGATGTTCTGGTTGCCCACGCGGCCCCAGCTGGCGCGCAGCTTCAGGAAGTTCAGGGTCTCAAACGACTTCATAAACTCCTCGTCGGTGATGAGCCAGCCCGCCGACAGCGAGGGGAACGTGCCCCAACGGTTGTTGGTCGGGAATACCGACGCCCCGTCGCGGCGTATGCTGGCCGACAGCAGGTAGCGGCCCTTGTAGTCGTACGTCAGACGCCCGATAAGCGAGGCAATCGTATTCGTGTAGGTATTGCCGTTAGCATTGTAGTTGGCCGTGGCCGCGTCGAGCTGGCGCAGGCTAGGGTCATTGCTCGGAATGGCCTGGCCCGAAGCCACCTCATTATTCAGCCTGAACTTCTCGAACGTGGCAGCAGCCAGGGCCGTGAAGTTGTGGTCGCCCAGCGACTTCGTGTAAGTCAGGGTGTTGGTGTTGTTCCAGTAGAGGTACAGGTTGTGCTCGCGCGTCACCTGGTTTACTTGGTTGCGCTCGTTGGCGTCGATGGTGTAGAACGGCGAAAACGCGTTGCGCTCGTAGAAGTTGGTGTTCGTGCCAAAGCGCGTTTCGGCAATCAGGCCCGGAATAAACTCGTAGTTGGCGTACACGTTGCCCACCAAGAAGTACTGGTTACGCTTGTCGTCGTTGCGCTCCACCACGGCCAGCGGGTTGCCAATGTCGGTGGGCGAGGCCCCGTAATTGTCGTAGGGGTTACCAGTGTTGCGGTCCTGGCGGGGCGAGGTGATGGGGTCATCGTTGAACGCATCCCGAAACAGACTACCATTATTGAGGTACTTCTGGTTGGTCATCGAGATGTTCAAATCCTGGCCCACCTTGAGGTGTTTGGCTGCTTGGTACTGGGTTTTCACGCGCAGCACGAGGCGGTCGAAGTCGGTGCCGCGTACCAGGCCCCGCTCCTTGTAGTAGCTAAGGCCCGTAGAATACTGCACCTTATCGGAGCCGCCCGACAGACCTAGGGAGTAGTTTTGGGTGATGCCGCGCTGCCGAATCTGGTCCCACCAGTTAGTGCTTTGGGTGTACTGGTCGGGGTTGGCGTACACGGGCTGGTTGCCCGAGTTGGTAGCCGCTAGGTTCATGATGCGAGCGTACTCGCTGGCCGACGCCATATGGGGCACCCGCGTGGGGTTCGATACCCCGTAAGTAGCATCAACCGTAATCACCGGCGCGCTCACCGAGCCCGCTTTGGTCGTGATGAGCACTACGCCATTGGCCGCCCGCGAGCCGTAGATGGCCGCCGAAGCCGCATCTTTGAGCACCGTGAGGGTGGCAATGTCCTTCGGGTTGAGGTAGTTGATGTCATTCACCGGCAGGCCGTCTACCACGTAGAGCGGGCTGTTGCCGTTGATGGTCGAGATACCACGCACCAAAATCTGGGGCTGGCTGCCCGGCTCAGAGCCGGCGCTGGTTACGGTCACGCCGGCGGCCTTGCCTTGCAGGGCTGAGCCTACGTCGCTCACCGTCAGCTTCGAGAGCTCGGCGCCCTGCACCGTAGTTACGGCGTTGGTCACGGTCCGCTTTTCCTGCGAGCCGAAGCCGATGACTACGGCCTCGTCGAGGGCCTGGGCGCTCGCGGTTAGCTTTATGCTTAGACCCTGGCCAGTGGCGGCCACTTCCTGGCGCTCGTAGCCGATGTAGGAAATAACGAGGGTAGGGGTAGCTGTGCCCTCGGGCACCCGCAGCGAGAAGCGGCCGTCGGCGTCGGTGGTGGTGCCAACGGTGGTGCCTTTTAGTACCACCGTTACGCCGGGTAGACCGGCGCCTTTTTCATCAAGTACGGTGCCGCTCACGGGCGTGTCGGCGGCTGGCGCGCGGCGGGCGGTACCTAGGGAAGCGCCCTCGGTGGGGAGAGCGGCAGCGGGTGCGGCGGCCACTGCCAAGGGCAGCATGGCTCCGCACAGGAGTATAGATTTTGCTTGCATCAGCAAGAAGATATGCGACGGGCCAATGCCCGCCTGGGTGGGGAAAATGTGGAAATCAGCTCGACTTGCGTTTCGAAGCAGGCGGTGGACACCGGCTCGGAAAAAGGGCGCAAAAGAGGATGTAAAAGTACCGGCCGCCTTGCCCCCCAGGGGGCGCATTTTTCGGCAGAAGGGGGGCCAAAACCCGGCATTCTCAGCCGACCATTGAAAACCGCTTGTTAGGTAATGTGCTAAAAATAAAATGTATAGTGCATTTTATTAGTGCTCCAGAAATGAAGGCCCACAGGCCTGCCACGCAAAAGGGAGCAACCCTGCGCCTGGCAGAGTTGCTCCCTTTTTCAGCGCCGAGCGCCTAGGTTAGTGAGGTGCTTTTAGCTGGCGTTGCCCCTCGATTTGGGACGACTAGCAGCCCTACGAGTCTACAAAGACCCGAGCGGTTTCAGCTCGCTGAGGATGGGATGGTCGAGGCCAGCCAGGCTAGCTTGCTGAGGCTTGAGCAGCTCGAGTACGGTAATCTCATTGGCGCCTTTTTTCAGCCACTCGGCCGGCACGTACAGCGTTTGCTGCGGGCCGATGCCCCAGTAGCGCCCTAGGTTGTGGCCGTTGACCCACACGCTACCCTTGCCCCACTGGCGCAGGTCGAGGTAGGTGTCGGTGGGCGTGGTTATGGTAAAGGTGCCGGTGCGCAGCACCGGGCCGCTGGTGGCGGTGGGGGCCGCCGCGCTAGCCTTGGCCACGGCCGGAGCTTGGTCGAAAGGCAGGCCGTACTGCTGCCAGCCAGTGAGCTCCTTGCCACCTAGGGTCACGCTTTTAGTGATGCCCTTGTTATTCTGGAGCAGGTACTCGCCAAAGTTGATGCGGCCTAGGTTCTCAACCAGGATGTCGAGCTGCACCTTGCCGGCGGGCAGCGTCACGCGCATGCTGTCCTGGCGCTCGCGGCGGTCGAGGGTGCCCACGCGCTGGCCATTTACCAGTACCACGGCGTAGTCGCGCAGGTCGCGCAGCTTGAGCACTTGCGCACCGCCACCACCGGCCACGGTAGTGCGGTAGAGCACGAAGCCGTAGGCCTGCTTGAGGGCCTCAAACGTAAGCGGCTTTTGGCTGGCTACCGGGGCCGGGAGACGCTCTAGCAGAGGCTGGCTCTTGGTGAGCTGTACGGCCGGCAGGGCCACACTGGGCTTGGCGGCCGGCACGGGCGGCAGGGGTTGGTTCTTAGGCCGGTACTTGGCAATGACCTCGCGGAAAGCCCGGAACTTAGCCGTGGGGTTGCCGGCTTCGTCGAGAGGGGCGTCGTAGTCGTAGGAGCTGATTTGGGGCTCGTAGTGGCTGGTGTCACCCTTGAAGTTGGCCCCGTTCATGAAGCCCCGGGTGGTGCCGCCGTGGAACATGTACATGTTAATGCTCATGCCGGCGCGCAGCACCGAGTCGAGGCCCGGCGTGTAGCGGGCAGCGGGCACCGTGTGGTGCGGCGCGCCCCACCAGTCGAACCACGCGGGGTACCACTCGGCCACGTAGTAGGGGCCCTTGCCGTCGTGGTTGGTATTCACAAGCTTGCGAATCTGGCTGGGCTTGTCGGTGCCGTTCACGGCGGGCAGCAGGCCGGGCAGGTGGCCCTTGGCCACGTCATTTACTGGGTCGCAGGTGTAGAGCAGCCCATCGAAGCCGGCTTGCTCAAATAGGCGCTTGTTTTGGGCTAGGTACACTTTATCCGACCCGTACGACCCATACTCGTTCTCAACCTGCACCATCAGCACTGGGCCGCCGTGGTTGACTTGCAGCGGGGCGAGCTGCTTGCCCACGGCTTGCAGGTAGCGGGTGTAGGCCGCAATGTACTGGGGCTCCTGCGAGCGCACCTTCAAGCCAGATACGTTCTGGAGCCAGTAGGGGTAGCCGCCAAATTCCCACTCGGCGCACACGTAGGGGCTGGGGCGCAAAATTACCCACAGGCCTTCCTCCTGGGCCATTTTCACAAAGGCCGCCACATCGTTGTTGCCCGCAAAGTCGTACTTGCCCGGCTGGGGCTCGTGCACGTTCCAGAATACGTAGGTGCCGATGGTGTTCAGGCCCATGGCCTTGGCCATCTTGAGGCGGCTGCGCCAGGCCTCGCGCGGAATGCGGGGGTAGTGCAGCTCGCCCGAAATCATTTGCAGGGGCTTGCCATCGAGCAAAAACTGGTTGGTGCCCAGCGCAAAGGTGTGCTTGGGCGCCGGGGCTGGCTTAGGGGCGGCCACGGTGGCGCGCTTGCGAGGCGGTCGGGCTGCGGGTGGGGTAGTGGGGGCGGCTTCGGCCAGGCCGGCAGCCAGCAGCAGCAAAACCAAGTTTTGCGAGAAAGTAGTTTTTCTCATAAGGGCGAAAAGTGGCAGGCCACGGCGGGGCCGGGTAGCCGGGTGGGAAATGCCCCGCGACAGCCAGTGCGGGGAGATGATAGAATTGTGAAGGGACAAAAGTACCCGCCTGCGCGACCGACCAAGGGGGCTTTTTTCGGCAAAAAACGCCCTAAATACCCTGCAAAAGGCCTATTAAAGGGTATCGCACCCGCAGTGGCATAAGGCCGCCTAGAAACTAGCTGGCAGCTCGAGCCGCCCGGGCGCGAGCTTGGCTGGGGCCGCCGGTAAGCTGCTCGCTGGCCGGTTCGGTGCTATCTTTCCTTAGCGGATAGCAAGTCCGCTACGGTATTTTAGCATGAATAGGCTGCGAAGATTTCAATGGGTCAGGCTGCTGCTGGGGCTACTCCTGTGGGGAGCCGGCTTGGGCGCGCAGGCCCAGGATACGCCCCCCGGCGAGTTTCGCTTCGAGCACATCACCGTCGACCAAGGCCTCTCGCACAGCGATGCTATGTGCATGGCCCAGGACCACGACGGCTTCATTTGGATAGGTACCAATCGGGGCATCGACCGCTACGATGGCTACGGCCTCAAGTCGTACGCGCTGCCCATCAACCCCCGCAACGGGCAGTCGAGCAACCGCATTTCGGCCTTGCTGGCCGCTCCGGGCAGGCAGCTTTGGGTAGGCACCGAAAACTCGGGCTTGAGCCGCTACGACGCCGACCACGATACCTTCATGCCCTTGGGCACGCAAGTGCTGCCGCCCGCCTACCGTGCCCTAGGTGCTCGCTTGGCCCAGGCCGACGTGAAAGCGCTTACTACCGACGCCCAGGGCCGCCTCTGGGTAGGCACGGCCCAGGATGGCCTATTTGTGCTGACTTTCGACAAGCAAGGCCAGCCCGCGGCCCTGCGCCAGCTGCCACCCACGGCTGCTGGCCGGCCACCGCTCGCGGGCATTACGAGCCTAGCCATCGATGCCGACGGCCAAGCCTGGGTAGGCACCAAAAGTGGGGGGCTAGTGCTGGTGCGCACCACCGAGCCCGCGCTGCCAGTAGAAGCCACCTCGCTGACCATGCCCGTGAGCGCGCTCACCCTCGACCGCCGCGGCGACTTGTGGGTGGGCACCGAGCGGCAGATTTTCTGGATTCCGGCGGCCAGCCGCCGCACCGGCCACGCGCTGGCTGGTCACGCGCTGCCGCATCACTACCCGCTCATTCAGGCGCTGCACCTCGACTCGCTGGGGCGGCTGTGGGCAGGCACGCTCTACGGCCTCTACGTGTGGGAGGCGGGTGTAGTGACGGGCACCGCCCCGCCGCTGCGCACGGCGCGGCCCACCCTGTTTTTGCCCCGCGATGGCGAGGTGCACGGCTTGAACTCGGAACGCGTGCACCAGATTTTTGAGGGCCGCGACCAACTGGTGTGGCTATGCGCCTCGGCGGGCGGCCTCAATAAGGTCGACCTGCGCCAGCGCGCCTTCGGGCACCTGCGGCACCAGCTCACTGGCCAGCCGGCCCTCTCCAATGCCAACAACTACATCAACGCCATTTATAAGGAAGAGGCGACAAATACGCTGTGGCTGGGCTCGCGCAATGGGGTGTCGGCCTACGACCTAGGGCGCCATACCTACCGCAGCTACCTCAACCAGCAGTCGGACACGGTGCGGGGCGTGGATGTGGCTACCATCTTTCGAACTGCCGATGGCACGCTCTGGTTTGGGACCCGCGACAATGGGCTGGTGGCCCTGCGCCGCACCGGTGGGCGCGAGCAACTCACCACCTACCGCCGGCTGCCGGGCGGCTTCGACCTGGCCGCCAGCAGCATCGAGCACCTAGCCCAGGATGGCCAGGGTACGCTCTGGGTAGCCACGTTTTCGCAGGGCTTGTTTCGCCTAGGTCCCGATGGGCGCCTGCTGGCGCACTACGACGCTCCGCACGCCGGGCTGCCCACCAGCCGCTTTACCTACCTGCTCTACGACGCCGGGCGCGACGTGCTGTGGGCCAGTACCCGCAACGCAGGCCTGCTCAAGCTGCGCCCCACCGCCGACTCGCTGCTTCTGCTGCGGCAGTTTGCCTACGATGCCCGCGCGGCCGAGGGCCTGCGCGTGAATTACGTGTGGCCGCTGCTGCTGGGTAAGAATGGCGACCTCTGGCTAGGTACCATCGGCGGCGGCCTGCACCAACTCACCACCGATGCGCAGGGCCGCGACGTGGTGCGCCCCTACAGCCGCTACCTGCCCGAGAGCGACGTGGAGAGCCTGCTGGCCGACGAGGCCGGCAACCTCTGGGTAGGCGGCACTGGCCTTTACCGCTTCACACCGGCCACCCGCCGCTACCTACGCTACGACGTGGCCGACGGCCTACAAAGCAATGCCTTTAAGATAGGGGCGGCCGCCCGCGGGGCCGATGGTACACTATACTTCGGTGGCATTAATGGCATCAATTACTTCCAGCCCTGGGCCATTCAGGCCAACCCCACGCCGCCAGTGGTGCAGCTCACAGGGCTGCGGGTGGTCAACCAGCCGGTAGCGGTGGGTCAGCCGTTTAATGGCCGCGTGCTGCTACCTAGGGCGCTGAGTCAGCCCCAAACGGTAACCATCCGGGCGGCCGAAAACGACTTCTCGGTCGAGTTTGTGGCCCTCAACTATACCAATCCGCAGAAAAACCACTACGCCTACCGCCTGCTGGGTTACAACCAAGGCTGGGTAAGCCCCGGCCCCGGCCAGCGCACGGCCAGCTTCGCCAACCTGCCGCCTGGCCGCTACACCCTAGAGGTGAAGGCTGACAATGGCGAGGGCGTATGGTCGCCGCGGCCGGCTACCATGCAGTTTGAGGTGTTGGCCCCGTGGTACAAAACCTGGTGGGCGTACCTGCTGTACGCCAGCGCGCTGGTGGGAGCCGTTGTCCTGTACCGGCGCACCGAAATCACCAAGCAAAACCTACGCAATAAGCTGGCGCTGGAGCATTTGATGGTGGAAAAGGAAAAGGAGCTGACCAACCTCAAGCTGGGCTTTTTCACTAATGTGAGCCACGAGCTGCGCACGCCGCTTACGCTCATCCTAGGGCCGATGGAGGAGATAATTGGCTCGTCGGCGCCTATCCACCACCTGCGCGACAAGGTGCTGCTCATGCACCGGCAAACGCGCAAGCTCTTTGACCTGGTCAACCAGTTACTCGATTTTAGGAAGGTCGAAACCGGCAACGTGCCGCTGCGCGCTAGCTACGCCAACGTGGTGCGGGCGCTGACTGACATCTTCTCCGTATTCGAGCAAAAAGCCACCGAGCGCCGCATTACCTACCTGCTCGACGTGCCCGCCGAGGCCGTGCGGCTGTACTTCGACCGCAGCAAGCTCGAAATCATTCTGACTAACCTGCTGGCCAACTCTTTTAAGTACACCCCTGAGGGCGGGCGCATTGAGCTGGCGGCCACGGTGGTGGGCACGCCGGGCAGCGAAGCTGTGTTTGAGCAGGGGCAGCCTGTGGGCAACTACCTAGAGATAAGCGTAGTCGATACTGGCGCCGGTATCCAGGCCAGTGAGCTGGCGCACATCTTTGACCCCTACTACCAGGCCTCGCACACCGATACGCTGCGCATGACGGGCACCGGCATTGGGCTGTCCTTGGTCAAGCAGTTTGCCGAGCGGCACGGGGGCAGCATTGTGGTGGCGAGCGAGGTAGGGGTGGGCACCACGTTTCGGCTGCGGCTGCCCTTCGGCCAAGCCCACTTGCAGCCCGGCGACCTAGTGCCCGATACTGAGCAGCCCGAGCCGCTGGCGCCCGCGCTTCTCGCGCCCGAGGCGCTAGACCTGCCCAACGAGCCCGTGACCCTGGCCGCGCGCCCCCGCCTGCTGGTGGTGGAAGACAACGACGAGGTGCGCCAGTATTTGCAGCAGCTCTTCGCTGCCGACTACGAGGTACTGGCTGCCGCCGATGGCCTCGAAGGCTGGCAACTGGCCCTAGGTCAGGCTCCCACTCTGGTTATCAGCGATGTGATGATGCCCAATAGCGATGGCCTGGAGCTGTGCCAGCGCCTCAAGCAGCATCCCAAAACCAGCCACGTGCCGGTGCTGCTGCTCACGGCGCGCACGGCTGCCCTGCACGAGGTCGAAGGCCTCGACCTAGGGGCCGACGACTACGTGCCCAAGCCCTTCAACCCACTGGTGCTGCAAGCCAAGGTGGCTGCGCTGTTGCGCAACCGCCACCAGTTGCGCGAGTACTACCAGCGCCAGCTGCTGCTCGAACCCACCGAGGTCATTATCCCCGACGCCGACCGCACCTTCCTAGAGCAGGCTATGCGCACCGTGGAGGCCCACCTCACTGACCCAGCCTTTAGCGTGTTGGTACTGGCCGAGGCGCTGTGCATGAGCCAGTCGGTGATGTACCGCCGCATCAAGAGTATCACGGGCCAAACTACGGTTGAATTCATTCGGGATGTGCGTATGAAGCGCGCTGCCCAGTTACTGGCCCACAGCAGCTTGCGGGTGTCCGAAATAGCCTTCGAGGTAGGAGTGGAGAACGTGAAGTACTTCCGAAAGACCTTCCAGAAAATCTACGGTATGGCTCCCACTGAGTACGCCCGCCAGCACCGCCCCGCCCGCGAAGCGGCGCTTGTGGACGAGGACGAGTAGGAGGGCTATTGCTAAAATGACGTTTGTCGTTGCGAGCGCAGCGAAGCAATCGCATCTGTTCAGCCGCGCTGCTCAAGTGCGATTGCTTCGCTGAGCTCGCAATGACAGATGATTGTATTTTAGCCCTGCACTAGCTCCACGCCCGAGCGTACCGGCACGGGGCGGCGGTGCTCGTCAACGGCCACAAACGTGAATAGGCCCGTAACGGCCAGCTGGCGGTCCTCCGAGTACATCTGCTCGACATAGAGCTCGACGCGCACCTGCACGCTGGTGTTGCCCACGCGGGCGATGTTGCCGATGAGCTCGACGAGCGAGCCGCCCGGGATGGGATGCGTAAAATCGACCTTGTCGGACGAAACGGTCACCATCTTGAGGCGCGAAAAGCGGGTGGCCGTGATGAAGGCCACCTCATCCATGAGCATGAGCGTGGCGCCGCCAAAGAGAGTGTCGTAGTGGTTGGTGGTGTTAGGAAATACAGCTTTAAAAATGCGCGTTTCGGCGCGGGCAATCTGGTCGGCGAGGGAGTTCATAAAACTTCAAAAACAGCTTTAACACACAAAATAACGGCTTAGTGAGGGCACGCAGCGCCCTAAAAGGCCGGGCGATACGGTGGCCGCCCACCCCCTAGGTCGGTGCCAGGCTAGCTAACCGGCTGCAAAGCGGCTACTTGTCGCAGCTGCGTGGCGGCCTCCACCATTTGGCGCAGGGCGGCCTCAGTTTTGGGCCATTTGCGGGTTTTTAGGCCGCAGTCGGGGTTCACCCACAGGTCCTCGGCGGGCAGGATGGCCTGGGCTTTTTCGAGCAACGCCACCATCTCGTCCACGGTGGGCACGCGGGGCGAGTGGATGTCGTACACGCCCGGCCCAATCTGGTTGGGATATTGGAAGTCGGCGAAGGCGGCGAGCAGCTACATCTGCGAGCGCGGGGTTTCCATGGTTATCACGTCGGCATCGAGGGCCGCGATGGCGAGCAGCATGTCGTTGAACTCCAAGCAGCACATATGGGTGTGAATCTGCGTGTCGTCGCGCACGCCCGACGTGGCCACCCCGAAGGCCCGGTCCGCCCTTGAGTGCGGTAAAAAGCTAGGAAAATTCGGTATTAAAGCTAGGTAGCAGTACCGCAGGTAGGAGGTAAGGCCAGTACTTTGCGAAGGCTGCCTAGGTGGCCCTGCGCTACGAAAGCAACTGCTTGACGAATAACCTTTCTTCCCTAACCTGTCCTTATATATATGAATGCACCTTGCCAACATCTGCAGGCGCTCGACCTGCGCCACCTCAAGCACGATACCCAGCACGTGTGCCCCGAGTGCGTGGCCCTGGGCGATACCTGGGTGCACCTGCGCATCTGCCAGCAGTGCGGCCACGTGGGCTGCTGCGACGATTCGAAGAATAAGCACGCTACCAAACACTTCCATGCCACGCAGCACCCCGTCATCACTTCGGCGCAACCCGGCGAGCGCTGGGCTTGGTGCTACCTCGACCAGTCGTTTGGGGAGTATTAGCCCCTAAGAGTAGTGGCCTGGGGTAAGGGCCACTACTCTCACAATAAGCCTACTTGTCGCCGCGTTGCGACCCGTACTGCTTTATCATGGCTTCTTCCTGCTTCACGTGGTTGGCGGCAAATTCCTTGCGCTGCTCCTCCGTGCGCTGGGTGCCTAAGTCGGCCAGCTGCTTTTTAAGCTCTGCGCCCGGCAGGTCGGCGCCGTACACGGGCGTGCCGGGTTGCTGGCGCCACGACTCGTGCAGGCTGCCATTGTCGACGGCGTCGAAGCCTAGCTCCTCCACCAGCGCCATCACTTTTTGTTTGGCGGCAGCATCGTCGCCGGCCACAGGCAGGCCTACGCGGCCGGGCGTGCCGACGGGTTTGCCCGCGCTGCCCAGGCTCGTGAAGGAGATATTATTGAACACCTTCACCACCGGGCGGCCTAGGTGCTGCTGCACCCACTCGCTCTCGGTGAGGTCGCCATGCTCTAGCTCGGGTAGGTGGCCATCGCGCAGCAGCGGGTAGTAGTTGCTGGTGTCAATGATGGGTACATCGGCCGGCACGCCCGCAAATAGGTCTTTGGGCAGGTCAGGAATTTTTATCAGTGGGATGGTCACGATAACCAGGTCCTTGTCGCGGGCGGCGTCGTGGGCCGTAACGGGGGTAGCGCCCGTTTTTTCGGCCAAGTCTTTTAGCGTCTCGGGGCCGCGCGAGTTGGCGATAGCTACCGTGTGGCCTAGCTGGGTGAGGCGGCCGGCAAGGGTGCCGCCAATGTAGCCAGCCCCAATAATTCCAATTTTCATCTTACTTAAACTGAAGGGTGAGCCAGCGGCCGAGTGCCGCTGCAAGCACTTATAACAGCCAAGGGCGCGTTTTGCTTAGGGCCGGCCGCTGGGCCGTGCCCTAGGGCTGGGGCGTGAAAAGAAGCTTTTCTACCGGAAAGCCCAGGTTGCGGGCCCGCCCAATGAGGCGCTGCCGGATGTCAGGGGCCAGCTGCGGCTGGCGGCTCAGCAGCCAGAGGCTCTTGCGGCTCGGTTCGCCCACCAGCGCATACTGGTAGTCGGCCTGGTCAAGGTCTAGTATCCAGTAGTCGCCCTCAAAAGGCCAGAAAAACTGCACCTTAAGCTTGGCATTAGTAGCATCGATGGGGCGGGCGGTGGCGGTGGCTATTTTCACTGGGCCGTCCACATCTCCCTTTCGGCAGGTATTCACTACCCGTATTTTGTCATTGGCGTGGCGCGAGTAGTCGGCCGTTACGTGCATGCAGTTTTTCTCAAACGGCACGGGCAGGCGGGCTACTTCGTACCAGCGCCCGAGGTAGCGCGCTAGGTCAACATGCGCCACGGTGGGCAGCGGCGCGTAGCTTTTGCGGCGCAGGTATAGGTAAGCAGCTCCGGCCGCCGCTGTGGCGGCCACGGCCGCGAGCAAGGGCGCTGGCCGGCGGCTAGGTTGGTTGGTCATGGTGTGCTATATAAAAAAAGGTAACGGTCAACGGGTCAGCTTCGACACCAGCTGGCTGAGCGGTATACGGCCCCAACCTGCTAAATGCTACCTAGAATACTCATTAGTACTGCGTCAACTTGAGCTGAGACAGTGCGTGTTGCACAATACTTACTACTCCTAGTTGCTATATTCAACTTGCTACCCCTATATTTAAGCTGTTAAAATTAAGGTTCTCTATATTTTTTCCTTTTATCGATTAGCTACTACTTGTCATGACAATGACTCCCTCTTTTCTGCTGCCGGCTAATGAACTCAGGCGCCTGCATACGCTTCAGAACTATGACATTCTGCATTCGTTGCCGGAAACGCTGTTTACCGAGGTAGTCGAGCTAGCGGCTACGCTGTTCAATGTGCCCATTTCACTGATTGCCCTTGTGGCGGCCGATGAAGTGCAGTACAAAGCCGCGCATGGCCTGCCCGGCCTGCGGAGCCAGCCGCGCGTAGAGGCCATCTGCGCGCTGGCCGTGAAGGAGGAGCAGGCTGTGGTATTTACCGACCTAGCGCACAGCCACGCCCTTACAATGGAAGCCGAAGCAGCCGCCCATGCCAAGGGCCTGCGCTTTTACGCAGGCGCCCCCCTGCGCGCCGCCGATGGGCACTGCATTGGCACGTTTTGCATCATCGACCGGCAGCCGCGCTCCTTTAGTGCGGCCGAGCAGCAACTGCTCGAGCAGCATGCGCAGCTAGTGGCGAGGCTGATAGCAGTGCGGCAGCAGTGCCTGGCCCACCCGGCGCAGGGAGAAACGCACTGGCATAAGGTGCGCACCGAGCTAGCCTGGGACGTGCAAGCCCTGATAGCGCTGGTGCGCTACCTGGCCACGTATTCGGGCACGCATATTCCCGTCCCTACTGATGTGCTGGCGCTGATGAGCCGGCGGCTTCAAGAGCTGCACGGCAAGCTGGCCGATGTCCCCGCGGAGCCGCTGTAGCCCAAGCGCAACATACCGCCAACAGGCCTGCTTTCTTGGGCTAGGCGCCTGTTTGGGTACCTAGGGCGTGCGGCCGCGAGCGGGGGCGGGGCAACTTTTGTAGCGAGCGAGGCGGTTAGCTTTGCCTCCTTCTACTACAAACTAGCCCGGTGCTGTGGCCGCCACAGCTGGCCGCGATAGCCCCGGGCTGCTCTTCCGCAAGTATGACATTTTTTGCTTTGGCCGCCCGGCGTGCAGGGCTGGTGCTAGGGGCTGCTTGGTGCACCGCCTCGCTGCTGGCCGCGCCCGCCACCGCCCAAACCTTTGCCAAGGGCGCCGACGTAGGCTGGCTCCAGCAGATGGAAGCCACTGGCTACGTATTCTATAATGAGCAAGGCCAACCCCAGGACTGCTTTGCGATTCTGAAAGCCCAGGGTATCAATTCGATTCGCCTGCGGGTGTTCGTCAACCCCTCCGATGACAAGGCCAGCGGGCACTGCAGCCCCGCCGAGGTAGTAGCCATGGCCAAGCGGGCGCACGACCTAGGCTTCCGGCTCATGATAGACTTCCACTACAGCGACACCTGGGCCGACCCCGGCAAGCAGGCCAAGCCCGCCGCCTGGGTTAGCCATCCCTTTCCGCAGCTGCTGGCCGATGTGTACGACCACACCTTCAGCACTATGACTATGCTGAAAGCCGCTGGCGTCACGCCCGAGTGGGTGCAGGTAGGCAACGAGATACCGGGTGGCATGCTCTGGCCCGAAGGCAGCACCAAAAACTTTGCGCAGCTCGCCCAGCTCATTACCAAAGGCTATGAGGCCGTGAAGGCGGTGAGCCCCACGTCCAAGGTAATTGTGCACCTAGACCGCGGCAACGACAACGCCATGTACCGGTCGTTTTTCGACAGCCTGACTAGCCTAGGCGGCAAGTTTGACGTTATCGGCATGTCGTACTACCCCTACTGGCTCAAGCAAGATTACACAGCCTCCATTGCCAACCTGCGCACCAATCTGCTCGATATGGTGAGCCGCTACCCCGGCAAGGAGGTGGTGGTGGCCGAGGTGGGCGGCGACTACACCGCCGTGCAAAACACCTACGACATGCTGGTGGCCACCCAGCAGGCCGTGCGCGCCGTGCCCAAGGGCAAAGGCCTAGGCGTATTTTACTGGGAGCCGGAGGGCGCCAAAAGCTGGAGCGGCTACCAGCTCAGCGCCTGGGGCGACGACGGTAAGCCTTCGCCGGCCCTCAAAGCGTTTTTGGTAGACAAGCCTAAAGCCAAATCCACAAAGCCACAGCCCGCCAGAAAACCCAAATAGCACGGCCAGCGAAAGCGGGCAGCAGCCGTGCTGGCGTCATGTCGAAGACTACACTGCTGCCCGCCCTGGCGAAAAATTACACCTAGGAGCTAAAAGTAGGGGCGAGTTTCTTTTTTGCTGTAATTGGCCTAGGCTAATTACAGCTCACCGCTTGCATCCTTGGCCAACGCGGCCAGTTGGTTTTGTCTAAGAGCTTGGTGGTGCTGGCGCCAGTCGGGCATCGCCTGTGTCAGTAGGTGCCAAAAGCGCGCGGTGTGCAGGCGCTCATGCAAGTGCGTCAGCTCGTGCACCACTACGTATTCAAGGCAGGGTAGGGGCCACTGGCTCAGCTCTAGGCTCAGCCAGATGCGTCGGGCGCGGATGCTGCACGTGCCCCAGCGCGTTTTCATTTGCTTGATGCCCCAGGCCGCCGCTTGTGCCCCCACCACGGGCTCCCACTTGGCCAGTAGGCCCGGCACCTGAGCTTGCAGCTGCGCCCGGCGCCATCGCGCCAGTACCAGCGCCCGCTGCGCCGACGTGGCACCTAGAGGCACATGCAGGTGCAGCTCGCCGGCTCCTAGGTGCACCTGGGGCCGCCCTGCCTGCTCGTGCACGCACAAGCGCAGCGCCTGGCCCTGGTAGTAGTGCGTTTCGCCGGTTGCGTAGTGCAGTGCTGGGGCAGGCGTACGCTGCTGAAAAGCCGCTTGGTGCTTCCGAATCCAGCTTTGCTTGCGTAACACTACTTCCCGAATAGTGGCCTCGGTAGTGCGCAGCGGCACCGTGATGCGCAAGCTGCCCTGCGGCGGCAAAATGGTAAGCCGCAGCTGGCGCACCGATTTGCGAACCACCTCCGCCCGAATATCCTCAATAAACAGTTCGCGCATAACCTAGGGCTAGGCCCCACCAAGAAGCCCAGCACCTGAGCATGCAGCGGCAAAAATAACAGGCTCTTCTTTAGCTAGGGAATACCTAGGCACCTAGACCGAGGCTGGCCTCACGGGTTGCTAGGGTAGCTGATTATGCTGGGCAGCCTCCCGGAGGCGCAGTATTTCCTCGTAAGACTGGTCGGGGTATACATGAGTAAACGCTACCGAAGCCAAGGCCCAGTGCGCCGCCTGCCCCGCCGCATCAAACTGCAGGTTGGTGTCGGCCGGCAGCGTTTCGGTAAGCGTCTCGCTATCAACATGCACCTCGATGCGTGCCCGGTCGCCATCGGGCACCACTGTGGTCGAGTGGAGTCCCAGCCGCATCGCTTGCCCGTTAACGGTTACATCGTAGAACCTTTCCATAAACTTAAAATTGTAAGACGGCGAGCTAAGTAAGTAACCAACCAGCATAGCGAGGCAACCAGCCGCCTAAGCTAGCGGGTTTTACTTCACTCTAACCGGAAAGGGCGGCGCCGGCTTGCTTTCACGAATCATTTTATCACCTAGTGCCTTCGTGTCTTTTACCACCTTAGGGCCTTTATAAGTGGCAGCCCGTTTCGCCGCCGTTTTGGGTGTAGGCTTAGCCGGAGCTGTTTTAGTAGGAGTCTGGGTTTGAGCCGACGCCGCACTGGCCAGGCAAAGGCTACCCGCAATAACTAAGAGCGTTCTCATAAGGGACGGGGTAATAGGTTGATGAGAAAGAAGTTGCCAAGGTGAGCTTTTCACTCTACTAACGTAGAATTCAAATCGCGCCGGCATCGGCCGCGCTAATGCGCCGACTCGCATACGCAAAAAAGCGATTACTAGGGTGAAGCATTTCCGCCTAACTAGCCAGCCACTTATCCTTAGTAAAGAGACCGCTCCTTACCTGATAGGGGTATGGAGTACTTCGGCGGGCTTGCTTTTTTCAACAAACTTGCGTCCCATCGCTTTGCTCGCGGCCGGGGCCTGCTTATCAGGCTTGCCGCGCTGAGTAGTAGGCTTTGGAGCCGACTGGGCGGGGCTTAGATTGTCGTGCGTAGTGGCGGGCGTTTGGGCCCAGGCCGGTAGCAGCAGTGTGGCCATGGCAAGACTGTTGGCAAAAACCAGGAGCGTTTTCATAAAAGCGAGCAACTAGGTGAGAAGAAAGCAACGCATCACTATCGCGAGGTTACTACGCCATAAAAAGCTGATAAGTAGGGCGTAGATACCAAAGAGCCAAAAACCTCATAACTAGTTGCAGGTCGAAGGTTTAGTCTGATAACACAAGCTGCCTCCAACGCCATTGCTGCACGAGCAATCTAGCGGCCAGATGTGTAGAAGCGGGCGCTGTACCATGGATACTTCAAGCGGACTAGGACATAAAAAAAGGCCCTTCCGAGGAGGAAGGGCCTTTTGCAAACGGAGCGGTCTGGACGGGACTCGAACCCGCGACCTCCGCCGTGACAGGGCGGCATTCTAACCAACTGAACTACCAAACCGTTTACCGTATTCGGAAAACGCTGCCGTTTTCCGCTTTGGTGCTGCAAAGGTAAGGAGATAAAAATCGCTTTAACAAGCAATAGAGTGAAAATAAAATGATAAAAAGGCTAACGATGTGCGAATGAGTAGCTTTAAAAATTTTAGGTGGCAGCGCCAGAATGCCCTAGGGAGTATTATTTCCGTTTAGCCAATCTTAGCTACTGCTCTAGCTGCTCACCCAAGTACTTTATTCCAGCCCAATCATCCCCATAACCAGTGCTGCTGCTAATAGTAGTATCGTAAGAAACAGCGTGAGCCCTAGTGAAGCTTCCTTTTGTTTTATTGTTGCCCAGAGCGCTGAGCCCAGCAAGTATAGTGCGAGTAAGCCAACACTACCTGTAAAGCTGGCATAGCGAGTAGGTGTTTGATAAGTCCAGTGCGCTGGCCCTTCGCCACCAAAAGGATAACCAGCCGTCTGCTTTAGAATGCCAACGGTCACAAACTCGGCACCATATAGATACGCCGCACTACCGGCTAGGGCAATAGTAAAAAACGCAAGCAGCCAGAAGGAGATTGGTGGTCTCATGCAATTGGTAGCAACAGTATTCAACGGACAAAAGCGGGTATGGTGCTCTTCTGCTCAAAAACAGTAGTGATTATAATGAGCGTGATGCAAAAGATAAGAATTCCTAGGTGCCATTAAGAAGCCGCCGGCGCTAAAGGGCATAAATAGCTGAGCTAGGTAAAAAGTACAACCAATCACCGCTTACTACACAGGCCAATAAGGGGTAAGTAGGGCTTAATCGGCTGGCAATGGATGCAAATGGAGCGGGGTGTAACTTCTAGCTGACCGCCGCCAGTCAGAAAACCAAAACATAAAAAAAGGCCCTTCCGGAGGGAAGGGCCTTTTGCAAACGGAGCGGTCTGGACGGGACTCGAACCCGCGACCTCCGCCGTGACAGGGCGGCATTCTAACCAACTGAACTACCAAACCGTTTACCGCATTCCGAAAACGCTGCCGTTTTCCGCTTTGGTGCTGCAAAGGTAGGGCGAACTAATTCGCCGCGGCAAGCAAAACCACCAAAAAAGTGCGTATTCGAGCTGCTGGCGCACGTTGATGGTTGTTTCTCAGGCCAATTATTTTCGTGGTGGGCAGCTGGCAAGGTTTAGGTTTACCTTTGCCGCCCGGTGTTTGGCAGCGCAAGTAGGCGCCCTCGGCAAACCCGTTGCTCTACACAGAACCTAGGAAATTATTTCCCGACTTTATGCTGCTCGATTTTGAACAACCCATCGCCGCGCTAGAAGGCAAGCTCCACGAAATGCAGAAGCTGGCCGCCGATAGCGACGTCGATGTAACGGAGGCGGTGCTGGCGCTGGAAGCCAAAATTCAAACCCTCAAAAAGGAAACCTACGCCAACCTTACGCGCTGGCAGCGCGTGCAGCTCTCGCGCCACCCCGAGCGCCCCTACACGCTCGACTACGTGGACGGAATGGCCGAAAAATTTGTGGAGATGCACGGCGACCGCACCGTACGCGACGACAAAGCGATGGTAGGCGGCTTTGCCGAAATAGGGGGGCGCACTATCATGGTTATTGGCCAGCAAAAGGGGCACAACACCAAGCAGCGACAGTTTCGCAACTTCGGCATGCCCAACCCCGAGGGCTACCGCAAGGCCCTGCGCCTGATGAAGCTGGCCGAAAAATTTGACAAGCCCATCGTTACCTTCATCGATACGCCGGGCGCTTTTCCGGGCCTCGAAGCGGAGGAGCGGGGCCAGGGCGAGGCAATTGCCCGCAACCTCAAGGAGATGTTTATGCTGAAGGTGCCCGTTATCTGCGTCATTATTGGCGAGGGCGCCAGCGGTGGGGCGCTGGGCATCGGCATTGGTGACCGCGTACTGATGCTGGAAAACACTTGGTATTCAGTTATATCACCCGAAAATTGCTCGACCATTCTGTGGCGCTCGTGGGACTACAAAGAGCAGGCCGCCGAGGCCATGAAGCCCACTGCCAACGATATGCTACAGGCCGGGCTGGTCGATGGCATCGTGAAAGAGCCGCTGGGCGGGGCGCACACCAACCCGCAGCAAATGATAGAAACGCTGAAGGAAACGCTGCTCAGCACGCTGGCCGAGCTAGACGTTATTCCGGCGGAGGAGCGCATTTCGCAGCGCATCGATAAGTTCTCGGCAATGGGTGTAGTTATGGAGTAGAACATTTAACAATTATCAATTAACATTTAACATTAACAGCCTGTTGGTGCCAAACCAGGTCGCTGTTGTTAGTTGACAGGGTGTTAAATGCTAATTGATAATTGCTAAATGAAGATTCATACGCTCGATACCGGCCTGTTCAAGCTTGATGGCGGGGCCATGTTTGGGGTGGTACCTAAGAGCATGTGGCAAAAGCTGAATCCGCCAGATGCCAATAATATGTGCACCTGGGCCATGCGCTGCCTGCTGGTAGAAGATGGCAATCGCTTGCTGCTCATCGATAACGGGATTGGCGATAAGCAGGATGAGAAGTTTCGGGGACACTTTTACCTGCACGGCGACGATACGCTGGAAAAGTCGTTGCAGAAGCTAGGCTTTACCAGCGCCGACATTACCGACGTGCTGCTAACGCACTTGCACTTCGACCACTGCGGCGGCTCGGTGGTGCGGCGGCCCGACGGCGCGCTGCAAACGGCCTTTGCCAACGCTACCTACTGGAGCAACCAGGCGCACTGGGATTGGGCCGTGCACCCTAACCCCCGCGAAAAGGCTAGCTTCTTGCGCGAGAATATCTTGCCCATTCAGGAAAGCGGCCAATTGCAGTTTGTGGACCCGGCCCTAGGGGTGCCGGACGCGCTACCTATGCTGCACGATATCCTATTTGCCGACGGCCACACCGAAAAAATGATGGTGCCGGTGCTGCAGTATAAGGGTCGCACGCTAGCGTACATGGCCGATTTGCTGCCTAGCACAGGCCACATTCCGCTGCCCTACGTGATGAGCTACGACATGCGCCCGCTCGTGACGATGAGTGAAAAAGAAGCCGTGCTGCGCCGCGCCGCCGAAGAAAACTGGGTGCTGCTTCTCGAACACGACGCCACCCACGAAGCCTGCACTGTGCAGCTCACCGATAAGGGCGTGCGCTTGGCCGACACGCTGCGGGTTGCGGATTTGTAGGCTGTAGTCGAGGTAGTGCTGCGGGCGTGCCACGCCGTAGGTTATCAGATAGAAGTAAGCGTGGAGCCAATAATTAGCAACAAGCCAGTGACTAAACTTAGCCTGGCCCTGTCGGGGGGCGGGGCGCGGGGTATTGCGCACCTAGGTGTGCTGGCCGCCCTCGATGAGCTGGGTCTGCCGGTAGGGGCGCTGTCGGGCGCTAGCTCGGGCGCCATTGTCAGCACCTTTTATGCGGCCGGCATGGCGCCGCGCGAGGTACTGCGGCTGCTGCAAGCTACTAGTATTCCACGCCTTACGCGGCCCGTATTCGGGCGCCACGGGCTGCTGGGGCTCGATGCCGTAGGGCAACTGCTAGAGCGTCACCTAGGGGCGGGGCTGCGCTTCGAAGACCTACGGCTGCCGCTGGCGCTGGTGGCCACCGACCTCGAAGCTGGCGAGTCGGTGTACTTTAGTGAGGGGCCGCTCTTGCTGCCGCTGCTAGGTTCGGCGGCGGTGCCCATAGTGTACCGGCCCATCGAGTACCAAGGGCGGCAGCTCGTAGATGGTGGCCTGCTCAACAACCTGCCCGTAGAGCCGCTGCTGCCCCTGGGGGCGCCCATTGTGGGGGTGCACTGCAACCCCATCAACTGCGAAGGCCGGCTGCCCAACCTGCGCCGGGTGGTGGAGCGCACCCTGCAAATTGCGCTCAGTGCCAACGTGGCTACCCGCAAAACTCAGTGCGCGCTGCTGCTCGAGCCGCCCGAGCTGCGGCAGTATCGCCCGCTCGACTTTCGCAAGGCCAACGAGCTTTTCGAAATTGGCTACCGCCATACGATAGGCCGCGCCGCCGAGCTGCGCGCCCTGCTGGCAGGCGACTAGCCGCGTCGGGTCGGCTTGCACGCTACGAGCTACCTAGGCCTGATAAACAGCTTAGATAGCCTCACTGCGGCTGCACTGGTAGTTTTTGCCTAGCTTTGGGGTTTCAAGATTTGCTTCGCTTAGATGGCTGCCCGCAAAACCTCTACCTTCTGGTACTACATCGCCAAGGCTATTTTTGGAGTGGCTGGCTGGAAACAAACCGGCCAAGTGCCACCCGACATCAAGAAATGTATGATGATTGCGGCCCCGCACACCAGTAACTGGGACCTCATCATGGCCCGCGCGGCCTTCTACATCATGGATGTGGACGTGCGCTTCACGGTGAAAAGCGAGTGGACCGAAAACCCGGTCCTAGGTTGGTTGGTGAAAGCTATTGGCGCGCTACCCGTAAATCGCAGCCGCAATAATAGCCTGGTCGATGGCATGGTGCAGCTCTTCAAGCAGCACGAGGAACTGGTTATTCTCATTACTCCGGAGGGTACCCGCGCCTACCAGCCTAAGTGGCGCAAAGGTTTTTATTACGCTGCGCTTGAAGCCAAGGTGCCTATTCTACTAGGCTTCCTAGACTATGAGAAGAAGGATGCTGGCGTGGGTCCCGTCTTCTGGCCCACTGGCGACTATGAGAAGGACCTAGAGGAAATTAAAGCTTTTTACCGCACCAAAAAAGGCCGCTTCCCGGAAAAGGGCGTGCGGTAAGCGCGATTGCGCTACACAGCTCATGTCACGCAATGCCGCGGCTCGGGCAGTCTGTTTAGACTGCCCGAGCCGCGGCATTATAGTATGGGTCTAATGAAGTAAGAAACAATGCTTGCAGCGGAGAAGAGGGGCACTTGTTTGCCAATAAAATTGCTTGTTGCAGGAGCTAATGGCGAAAATAAATAGATGAAAACAAAGCAGGTTGCTAATTTTTTATAGCTGCTAGTCAAGCGCTTTGGGCACAGCAACCGCCTTAAGCAATCTGGACAGTAATGAGAACCGTAAGAAGAAGTGTGTTCATCAAAAATTCATCTTGCATGAAGCTTTCTCTTTCCAAATCTTTTAGCTCTTCTTTTTTGCTTGGGCTAGGCCTGTTATTCACCGCGTGCGATAAGGACAATGACACGGCGCCGGTCGGCAAAATCGACCAGACTTTCCAGGCCCTGACCGATAGCAACCAGTTGTTGCAGTTTAATGCCAACAACGTGACTACCGCGCCGACGCCCGTTGCTATCACAGGGCTGCAAACCGGCGAGCGCATCCTGAGTGTGGACTACCGGCCTGCAACCGGCCAACTATATGGCCTAGGGAGCACTAGCCGTCTGTATGTTATCAACCCCACCACCGGGGTGGCCCGTGCAATAGGCAGTGGTCCTTTCTCCCCGGCTATCAGTGGCGCTACCGCTACCATCGACTTTAACCCCACCGTAGACCGGCTGCGCTTGGTGAGCAGCACTGGCCAAAACCTGCGCCTGAATCCCGAAACCGGCGCCGTGATGACCACCGACGGCAACATCAATGGTGCGGCGGGGGCCACTATCTCGGCCGTGGCCTACACTAACCCAACGGCGGGTGCTAGCAGCACGGTGCTCTACGATATAGACCCCACGACCGACAAGCTTTACCGCCAAGACCCGCCCAATGACGGTACCCTGGTGGCCATTGGTGACCTAGGGGTGAATGCGACGGGGGTAGCGGGCTTCGACATTGCCGCTACCGACAATAATGCTTTTGCCGCGCTCACGGTAGACAACCGGTCGGGGCTGTACAAAATCGACCTAGGCACGGGCCGCGCCACGCGCTACGATAACTTCCCGGCCAACACGAATATCGTGGGTGTTGCCATTCCGACGCAGGCCGTAGCCTATGGCGTGGATGCGGATAATAACTTCGTTACGTTCAACCCCAGCGCGCCCCAGACGCAGGTGGTTAAGCCCTTCACCGGCTTGCAGAGCAGCGAGCGCCTTGTAGGCCTAGACATGCGGCCGCTCAACGGGCAGCTCTACGGCCTAGGTAGTACTAACCGGCTGTACACGATTAATATGGCATCGGGGGCGGCCACGGCCGTGGGCACTACACCTCTAGTGCTGACCGGCACCCACTTTGGATTCGACTTCAACCCGACAGTGGACCGCATCCGCATCGTGAGCGACGCGGGCGTGAACCTGCGCGTGAACCCCGCCGATGGCATAGCTGTGGTAGATGGCGTACTGAACCCCGGCACGCCCAGCATAGCGGCCGCGGCTTACACCAACAATTTCGCGGGCGCCACCAGTACGGTGCTGTATGACATCGACGCCAACACGGATATGCTGTATCGGCAAGACCCGCCCAATGCGGGCACGCTGGTGTCGGTGGGGGCGCTGGGCGTCAATATCACCGGGGTCAATGGCTTCGATATTGGGGGTACTAGTGGCACAGGCTACGCTGCCTTGGCGGTGGGTACCGCTGCCAGCGTGTACACTATCAACCTGACTACTGGTGCCGCTACCAAAGGCGCCGACTTGCCCCGGCCTTTGCAGGCTATGGCCGTTGGCCTAGGGTTCTAACGCGCCCTTTGCTTACCGTTGCCTGGTTTGCCGCAACCTAGGCAGGTTAGATGATAATAGAAAAAGCCCCTCAATGCGAGGGGCTTTTTTAGTGGTTTTGCCAGGACCTAGGAGCTTGCGAAGGAGCAAGCAGCTTCTAGGCTACCGGCTGGCCAACGGAAGACTCGGCAATTTCCTCGGCGGGCGATGTCTCTTTCTTACTATTGCGCTCCTGCGCTACCTCATCGCTGAGGTCGTAAATCTGCTGGATGTTGTGCAGAATTTGTTCGTAGTCCAGCTTTAGGTCTTTGAGCAGGCCAGTGCGCAGGTCGAAGACCCAGCCGTGTACTACGGGTATTTTATGCAGCAAATACTGCTCCTGTACCACGGCCGATTTTAGTACGTTCACGCACTGCTCCTGCACGTTGAGCTCCACTAGGCGGTCGTAGCGGGCATCGATGTCGGCAATGGCGTCTAGCTCGGCGTGGTGCAGGCGGTACACGTCACGGATGTTACGCAGCCATGGGTTCAGAATACCCAAATCCTTAGCCTGCATGGCCGCCTTTACGCCGCCGCAGCCGTAGTGCCCGCACACCACTATGTGCTTTACGTGCAGGTGGCGCACGGCGTACTCCAGCACCGACAGCGAGTTGAGGTCGTTGTTTACCACCAGGTTGGCAATGTTGCGATGCACGAATACTTCGCCTGGGGCCGCGCCCATCATCTCCTCGGCCGTCACGCGGCTGTCGCTACACCCGATGTAGAGGTAGTCGGGCGCCTGGCTAGCCGCGAGTTGCGTAAAGAAATCGGGCGCATTGGCCGAGTGCTCGGCCACCCATTTCTGGTTGTTCTCGAATATCTGCTGGTAGGAGGTCATTGTGAAGGTCTGGTGAAAGAAAGATGTGAGCGGCAAGTTAGCACTGGTTTTTGAGCCAGCCGAAAATCTTGCTACGGTCAAGCTTATCTCTGTGATTGATTAAAATGAAAAACAGTGTGCTATGCCTCATTACGTGCTGCATGACACACTGTTTCTAACTGAAAAATAAGTTCGGCTGCTAAAATCAGTCCTGCGTTAGCGCGTAGCTCACGAGGTTGGCGCCCATGCGCAGGGCGGCGTCGTGCACGGCGGGCGTGTCTTCGGGGTAGGTGCCCACGTCTTCCCAGCCGTTGCCTAGGTCGCATTCGAAGGTGTAGAAGCACACTAAGCGGCCTTTGTACACGAGGCCGAAGCCCTGAGGGCGCTTGCCGTCGTGCTCGTGCACCTTAGGCAAACCCTTCGGAAACTGGTACTTCTGGTGGTAGATGGGGTGGGAGAAGGGTAGCTCCACAAACTCTAGTTCGGGAAATACCTTCTTCATCTCGGGCCGGATGAACTTGTCGAGGCCGTAGTTGTCGTCGATGTGCAGAAAGCCCCCGCCGATGAGGTAGCGGCGTAGATTCTGGGCCTCGGCCGTGGTGAAGCTCACGTTGCCGTGCCCGGTCATGTGCAGAAAGGGGTAGGTGAGCAGCTCGGGCTGGTCGAGCTCTACGGTGGCTTCGTCGGGGGCCAGGTTGGTATGTAGCGCCTGGTTGCAAAAGTTGATGAGGTTGGGCAGGCTGGTTTTGTTGGCGTACCAGTCGCCCCCGCCCCCGTAGTGCAGCTTAGCTAGCTGGTAGCTAGGCGCAGCAGGCGGCATGGCACCCAAGGAGCACAATAAGAGAACAACAAATGACAATTTTTTTAGCATATTAAAAGGAAAAGCTAGCTTAATATTGAATTTGCTAACTACGTTTGCAGCATTAGGCGCGATTTACATCCGAAGCGGCTGGATAAGGTAAAGACATTTTACCAAAACCAGTGGTTCGGGGGCGCTTAGCATCTCAGTGATTCATGTAAGTCCTATGCGTAGCAACCTTGAAAAGTTGATAGCCGCTTATGAAGCAGAGCGCGCTAGCCTTACCATTGAGATGGAGGAATGTGTGGCCGAGGCAGACTATGGGAAAGCGTACCTATTTTCTAAAGGCATAAGGCAGGTAAACCAGCAACTGCAGACACTGTATAATATTCAGGATAAGTGGCATGACGAAAAAGAGCGTCTAGTGCAGTGGATTAGTTACTTGGAAGAAACAAAGGCGTCCAATGAGCTTAGCCGCCACTTTACGGAGCTAATTGCTGAGAACAAAGAAAAGCTAGCCGCGCTGCAACACGCCTCTGCCCAAAAGGCAACGCCCGGACGTGCCGTGCGCGATGCTTTAGACAAGCTATTAACGGGAGAAATTACGGGGTTTGCATTGGTATTTCAGGAGTCAAACCGGCTTAGTTGTCACCTAAGGCTGGTACGGAGAACGTTGATTTTGACCATACCAGAAATTCGTCGCCATAAAGATGACTGTACGTTGGAAAAGCGGCACCTGCGCAAGCTTAAGCAGTTAGGATTTGCACTTTATGATAATAAAGACAAGCTGATGCTATTTGCGCCTTATTCGGCCATAGATGATATAAAAGCTATCCAACTGGTGCTAGCTCGCATCACCTTTGAGGTCTTCAATTTTAAAGACTTTGTAGGCGACACACTCCTAAAATACTACCCATGACCACCGGCAAAGACCTCATCGACCTAGGCTTCAAATCGGGCAAGTGGTTTAAAGAAGCCCTCGAACACATCAACGCCCACGCGCTGGAAGGTGACGCTATGCTTGCCTACCTCCGCGAAGTGGGCCCGCCGCCCGCGCTGCCGCTGCTGCCCGAGCCGCAGCCGTTTTTCGAGAATATCCAGGCCGACACGGCCGTGGAGCAGCAGAACATCGACTACGTGCGGCTGTCGATGCAGCAGCTCATGCGCACGCCCACGGTGGTGACGGGCGCCGTGATGCCCGATGCCTGCCCGGCCGGGCCCCTAGGTACCATTCCGGTGGGTGGTGTGGTGGTAACGCGCAATGCCATCCACCCAGGCATGCACTCGGCCGACATTTGCTGCTCGGTAATGCTGACTAACCTAGGGCACATAGATCCCAAAACTGTGCTCGACGTGGCCCAGCAGGTGACGCACTTCGGGCCGGGTGGCCGGCCACCGGAGAGGCAGTACCCACTGCCCACCGAGCTGCTAGCCGAGTTTCAAGCCAATCCGTTTCTGGACTCAGACAAAAGCCTGAGCCTGGCCCAGGAGCACCTAGGTACCCAAGGCGATGGCAACCACTTCCTGTACGTGGGCACGTCGCGCCGCACCGGCGAAACAATGCTCGTGACGCACCACGGCTCGCGTGGGGTAGGGGCGCGGCTCTACACGGCCGGCATGAAAGTGGCCGAGCGCTTCCGCCAGCAACTGTCGCCCGAAACGGCCCCGGCCAATGCCTGGCTGCCCGCCGACTCGCCCGAGGGCGAGGCTTACTGGGCGGCCCTGCAAACCGTGCGCAAATGGACCAAGCTCAACCACCTGAGCCTGCACGACGACATTGTGCAGCGCCTGCAAGCCCCGGTGCAGCAGCGCTACTGGAACGAGCACAACTTCGTGTTCAAGGCCGGCGACCTGTACTACCACGCCAAGGGTGCCACGCCGCTCGACCCCCAGTTTCTGCCCGACATCACCGGGCCGCGCATCATCCCGCTCAATATGGCGCAGCCCATCCTTATTGTGGAGGGCGAAACGACTGAGAATAATCTAGGCTTTGCCCCACACGGTGCAGGCCGTAACCTCAGCCGCACCCGCCACAAGCACAGCAAGGCCGACAAAACCAAGGAAGAATGGTTTGCGGAAGAAACCCAAGGCATCGACGCCCGCTTTTTCTTCAACGAAATTGACATTTCGGAGCTACCCAGCGCCTATAAAAACGCCGAAGAAGTAAAGCGCCAAATCAGCGAGTTTAAGCTGGCCCACACCGTAGACGAGGTGCAGCCCTACGGCTGCATCATGGCCGGCGACTGGGAGGTCAATGCGCCCTGGCGCGTGAAAAAGCGCCAGGAGAAGGCCGCCGAGAAACTAGGCAGTGATACGCAAGCTGACTTGTCGGCTGTAACAGAGTAAACCTGTGACTTAAAAAGTGTCGACAGTTAGTCGGTTTTGTCATGCTGAGCCTCGCGAAGCATCTCTAGTCATGGCCTAGGCGCTGGCGAGAAGAGATGCTTCGCGGGGCTCAGCATGACATAGGGTAGGGGGTATAATAGGCTATAAGTAAATGGTTTATGATAAGCTCGGCTAAAGCTCGCGCACTATCTGCGCCGTGAACACTGCCGCCAGCGCGGCCGTCTCTGTGCGCAGGCGCGAGGCACCTAGGGTCACGGGCCGCACGCCGCGACCTAGGGCCAGCTCGATTTCGGCCGGTGTAAAATCGCCTTCGGGACCGATGAGCACGCAGCAGCGCGGTGCCGCGGCGATAACCTGCGCCAGAGCTGTGCGCTCGCCGGCTTCGAGGTGGGCAATGAAGGTAGTAGCTGGGTCGATTTCTTGTATAAAATCATCGAAATCGGTAAGCTCGTCGAGCTGCGGTAGCCACGCCTGGCCGCTCTGCTTGAGGGCGCTAATGGCAATTTTCTCGAGCCGCTCGAGCTTTAGCTCGCGGCGCTCGGAGCGGGCGCAACGCAAAAACGTGAGCCGCTCCACGCCGACTTCCACCGCTTTTTCGACCAGCCATTCCATGCGGTCAAGGTTTTTGGTGGGGGCCACAGCTACGTGCGTATAAGTGGGGCGCGGCGCAATAACCTCCTCCTTCGTAATGCGTAGAGTGCAGCGCTTGGGGTTGGCGTCGGCTACGGCGGCCTCGTAGCAGGTGCCGCGGCCGTCTACCAGCGTCACGGCATCGCCGGCGGCGAGGCGCAGTACCCGCACAGCGTGCTTGCTTTCGTCTTCGGGCAAAAGGTAAGTGGCGTGGCCCGGCGCCAGGTCGGGAGCGTAAAAGGTAGGCATCTTAGAGTAGAGAATAAACGACGTGAAAGTAATCGGACGCTCGCAAAAGGCGCTAGGTTTAAAACAAGAAAAAGCTGAACAATAGAAATACTAGAAGTAAATAGTTTATTAAAAATTCCAAGTATATTTGGGAGATTATTTGACAATATTCTGAGACACCCCAATTCCCTCTTTCCTGCATAAGCTATGGTAACTAAAGTACTTTCCATTGTGCCCGCCCTTCTTCTAACGGCTATTGTAAGCCACGGGCAAACGGGCCCTACTCCCATCGACCCTAAGACCAGTCAAGTCGTTACGGCAATGACACGGGAGATGAGCAGCCACTTACAACTCAATGAGGGGCAATATATTAAGCTGTACAGCATCAACCGCACGCGCCTGGCGCGGCAGCAAGAGATAGAGCGCGCTACCACCGCCGATGCCTCGGCCCGCACGAGCCAGCTCGCCGAGCTGCAGGGGCAGTACGAGCAAGAGTGCGCCCGCATTCTGTCGCCATCGCAGCTGAGCCTATTGCAGCAAGACCAAACTAACCCCGCCACTATTGGCAACGGCCAGGGCTAGCCCCAGGCGGCACCAGTCAGTCGCTCATTAAGCTTGGAAGCCAGCCGCACTAGCGGCTGGCTTTTTTGTGGGCGGGTACCTAGGGAGTCGGCTGCGCGTCGGTGGGCAAAATAGGGTCGGCCTGCACCTCCGTAACGGTGCCCAGCGGCCCAAAGTGCAGGCGCAGGCGCGGCGCCGCCGAGCGCGGGTGGCGCGGCCCGCACTGCGCGCCCGCTACCAGGTAGTAGCAGTATACCTTCTCGGTTTGGGCCTGCAGCTCCTCTTCGTCGGGGGGGCCAAGTAGGGCATTGACATCGTCGGCGCGGGCCTCGTAGAGCTGCGCGCGGGCGGCCAGCAGCGGGGGCAGCAGGGCCGCGCGCTGGTTGCGGCAGGCGTAGGGGTCGGCGCGCCAGGCGGCTGCCTCAAAGCCCGGAATGGAAGACAACGCGTGGCCGCACCCACTGAGCGCCAGGGCCAGGCCAGCTGCCAAGCCGGGAAGCAAAAAACGAAACATAAGCAGTTACTGGGCTGCCAAGTGGCCCAGCCCGGCGAAGCTACTGCGCAAAACGCACCCCCGGCGGGCCCAGCCGCCACTGACCGCGTTTCTGCCACCTAATAAAAGGTACGGCCCCCGCGGCAATAGCCGAGCCTACGAGCCCGAACCTTGGCCTAATAACCTAGGCGTATTTGGTGCGTTAAGGGAGGCACGCGCGGTAGGAGCGCACCCCTTCTCTCACGAAAACACCTGTTCTCAAATGCGACTGAATCTTCGCTTTATCATTGCCCTAGTCATTGCCGCCGTCACGCTGTTCGGCTACTTCTTCAACACCTCGACCAACCCCGTAACCGGCGAAAAGCAGCACGTAAATATGTCTGCGGCGCAAGAAATAGCCCTCGGCGTGCAAGCCGCACCCCAAATGGCGGCCGAGTACGGCGGCGAGAGCCCCGATGCCCGCGCCACCGCCGCCGTGCAGCAAGTGGGCCAGCGCCTAGTTGCTGCTAACAATCTAGCTCAGAAAACGGACTACCGCTATCAGTTTCACCTGCTAGCCGATGACCAAACCATCAACGCTTTTGCCTTGCCCGGCGGACAGATATTCATCACGATGGGCATTCTCAAAAACCTGAAAACTGAGGCCCAACTGGCTGGCGTGCTAGCCCACGAGATTGGCCACGTGGTGGGTCGGCACTCGGCCGAGCAGGTGTCTAAAAGCCAGCTGACGCAAGGCTTGTCGGGGGCTGCTGCCATTGCCTCGTATGACCCCAACAACCCCGGTAGCAGCGTGGCCCGCGCCGCTGCCGCCGCCATGATTGCCAAGCTGGTGTCGCTGCGCTTTGGCCGTGAAGACGAGTTGGAAGCCGATGACTTCGCGGTTAAGTTCACCCCCAAGGCAGGCTACGACCCCCGCGCCATGATTAACGTGATGCAGATGTTGGACCAGCAAGGCGGCCGCAGCGGCCAGCCTGAGTTTCTGAGCACTCACCCCAACCCCGGCAACCGCATTCAGGAACTGCAAAAGGACATCCAGCAAGCCTTCCCGCAGGGCGTGCCGGCCGGACTCAAGCCCTAGGTTGGTAGTTATTGCTACACTACAAAAAGGCCTGGCTACGCAGCACGTAGCCAGGCCTTTTTGCTTGCTCAGGTGGCAGCCGCGTCGCTTTAAAAAGTTGGGGGCTGTAGGTTTTTAAAGTGCCCATTCAGGCGCACGCGCTCTTTAAGGCGCTCGGCCTCGAGCACGGCGGGCAGCAGGCGAGCTAGGTGCTCGTGCACCATGTCTTGGCGCTCTTGCTCGGCAGTGGTGCTCAGCAATTGGTACTCTTGCTCGGTGCTGAGGCCGATGTGGTGCGCCACGTCGAAAATTTTGAAATTGGGTTCGAGCTGCAAAAGCAGTTTGCGCAAGCCTAGGGCCTCGTACAGCTGTCGTACCTGCTCGGCAATGAGATGGCGTAAGTCTGGGTCGGCCACCTCGTCTTGCACAATGGCCTCGACCTGCCCGGCCGCGTAGAGCTTGCCCGGCGCCTGCCGGTAGAACTGGCGCACCCGAAACACTCCGATGGCCTCGGTTTTGATGTCCATTTCGCCGCCCTCGTGCGTTTTCTCGATGCTAAGCAGGCGCATTTCGGTGCCAAGCTCCTGCACCGAATTGTCGAGGTAAGGCGGGATGCCGAAGGTGAGGCCTTCGGTAAAGCAATCGCGCACCAGCTCGCGGTACCGCGGCTCAAAGATGTGCAGATTCAGTTTTTCGCCCGGAAAAGCGACGAGGTTGAGCGGAAAGAGCGGAAGTAGACGCATGATGAGCCAAGAATACGACGGCCGAGCAAATGTTTTGCTTATTGCCCGCCGAGCTTTTGTTTAGAATGACTCTGAATTTTGTTAATTCAGAGAAAGCTGCAAACTTTCGGCCCTTCCCGGCGTTTTGGGGCAGCGTATGAAAGTGGTGCTTTCCTTGTTTATGGCCTGCCTCATGCTGGTCGGTAGCCTTATTCCGCAGAATGACCTGTCGGAACTGAGCAAGCTGCCCCAGCTCGTGGAGCATTACCGCTTCCACCACTCGGTGGCGGGCGGTGGGCTGTCGCTGGGCCAGTTTTTGGCCGAGCACTACGGCTCTGGCACCAAGCAGCACTTCGGCTGCACCTTCTCGCCCCAGCATCAGCAAGACCACCAGGGCCTGCCCTTGCACGGCCGCCACGCGTGTAGCAGCCACGTGGCTTTTGCCTTCTTGCTGGCCGGGCCAGTCCTCGCATTCGAAGGGCAGCCTGCCCTAGCGGCGGGGCCCGAATACCGGCTGGCGGGCCAGGTGCGCTACTTAGAGGGTGCCACGGCCGCCCTGCTCCAGCCACCTCGAGCTTAGCTTCCCCCTGCCCCTAGGGCTAGTGTGCGCTGCCCGTTCTGGGCCTAGCTGCCGATGCCTAAGGTAGTTAGCGCGCCCCTAGGTGGGACCTAGGGCCTGCGTGCATGGCAGGGCCACGGCCCGCCGCCCAGTGAGGCGGCGCGCTGAGCGGCCGAGTTGGTAATTCTGGTTTTTGGTGGGAGGGCTTCTGGTGCTACGGCACGGCAGAAGCCGCGGGGCCATTACTGGCCCGGCCGCCAAGCGCCGCATCCGTTTGTTTTCATGCTAGAAAAAATTATTGCGGCCAGCGTCCGCAACAAGCTGCTGGTATCCCTGCTGCTGGTCGCACTCATGGCTTGGGGCGGCTACTCGGCGGCCAACCTGCCGCTCGACGCCATTCCCGACGTCACTAACAACCAGGTCCAGGTTATCACCCAAAGCCCGGCCCTGGCCGCGCAAGAGGTCGAGCAGCTCATCACGGTGCCGCTCGAATTGCAGTTGCGCACGGTGCCGGGCGTTACCGAAATCCGGTCCATCTCGCGGTTTGGGCTGTCTGTGATTACCGTCGTTTTTCCTGACGAGGTGAGCACCTACCAGACCCGCCAGCTGGTGGCCGAAAAGCTCAAAAGTGCCGAAGCCGACTTGGCGGCCGGGGCGGGCGTGCCCACCATGGCGCCCATTACCACGGGCCTGGGCGAGATATATCAGTACAGCATTCGGGTGCTGCCGGGCTACGAAAAGCAGTTTTCGCTCGCCACGCTGCGCGACGTGCAAGACTGGCTTGTGAAGCGCCAACTGGCCGGCGTGCCGGGCGTGGTAGATGTCAGCAGCTTTGGCGGCTACCTGCGCGAGTATGAGGTATCGGTAGACCCCAATCGACTGGCGGCCAATAATGTTACCATGGCCGAGCTCTACCAAGCCTTGCAGGATAACAACGCCAATACCGGCGGCGCTTACCTCGAGCGTGGCCCCAATGCCTACTTCATTCGGGGTGAGGGGCGGGCCGCCTCGCTGGCCGACCTAGGGGCCACGGTGATAAAGCAAGCGACGCAGGGCGCGCCACTGCTGGTGCGCGATGTGGCCACCGTGCGCATGGGCCACGCCGTGCGCTACGGCGCCATGACCCGCAACGGCCAGGGCGAAACTGTGGGCGGCATTGTGCTGATGTTGAAAGGAGCCAGCTCCGAAAACACCATCAAAAACGTGAAGGCGCGGGTGACTGAGATTCAGAAAACCTTGCCTAAGGGTTTGGTGGTAACGCCCTTCCTGGACCGCACCAAGCTTATTGACAAAGCCATTGCTACCGTAGAGCACAACCTGATAGAGGGCGGCGTAATCGTGCTGGTAGTGCTCTTGCTGCTGCTCGGCAACTGGCGGGCCGGCGTGGTGGTAGCTCTCATGATACCGCTGTGCATGCTCTTTGCCCTGGGTATGATGAGCCTTTTTGGCGTGTCGGCCAACCTGATGAGCCTAGGGGCGCTGGACTTCGGCTTGATTGTCGACGGCGCCGTGATTATTGTGGAGGCCGTCATTTTTCACCTGGTACACCAGCGCCGGGCGGCGGCCCACGAAACGATGGACGACATCACCGAGAAAGCGGCCACGCGCCTGATGTCGTCGGCTTTGTTTGGGCAGCTTATCATTCTTATCGTGTATTTCCCCATTTTGTCGCTCACCGGCATCGAGGGCAAGATGTTCCGGCCCATGGCCCTCACGGTGAGCTTTGCCATCATCGGAGCCATGCTCATGTGCCTCACCTACGTGCCGGCGGCCACGGCCTGGGCGCTCAAGAAAGACATCAAGGAGGAAGGCACCCTGGCCGACCGCATCATGAAGTTTTTGCACCGCGGCTACGACCCGATTATTCGGGCGGCGCTGGCGGCGCGCTGGGCCGTGGTGGGCGCCGCAGTGGCGCTGCTGGTGCTGGCGGGTGTGTTATTTGCGGGCATGGGCGGCGAGTTTATTCCGCAGCTCGATGAAGGCGACTTTGCCCTGAACGTAACGTTGGCCCCTGGCTCGTCGCTGACGCAGACGGTGGCTACCAACACCAAGGTGCAGCAAATCTTGCTCAAGCAGTTTCCCGAAATCGAGCAAATCGTGGGTAAGAGCGGCACGTCGGAGATTCCGACCGACCCCATGTCGATGGAGGACAGCGACGAGATGATTATTTTGAAAGACCGCAGCCAATGGACGTCGGCCAACAGCCGCGAGGAACTGGCGGGCAAGATGCAAGCTGCCTTAGCCGACATTCCGGGGGTGAACCTGGAGTTTCAGCAGCCCATCCAGATGCGGTTTAATGAGCTGATTTCGGGCGTGAAATCGGACGTGAGTATCAAAATTTACGGTGACGACCTAGGGGTGCTGTATGAGAAGGCCAACCAAGCGGCCGACCTCATCAGGCCGCTGGCCGGGGTGGGCGACCTCAAGGTAGAGCAAATAGCGGCCCTGCCGCAGATGCGCGTGCGCTACGACCGCCAAAAGCTGGCGCAGTACGGCCTCAAGGTGAGTGACTTGAATACGCTGCTGCGCTCGTCATTTGCGGGCGATGTGGCGGGGCAGGTGTACGAGGGCGAGCGCCGCTACGACCTCGTAGTGCGCCTCGATAGTGTACACCGTTCAGGCCTTACCAACCTACAAAACCTGTACGTGGACACGCCCAGCGGCCAGAAGGTGCCGCTGGATGAAGTGGCCAGCGTGGCCTATCACAACGCGCCCATTCAGATTTCGCGGGATGATGCGCGCCGCCGCATCAACATCGGCATCAATGTGCGGGGGCGCGATGTGCAGAGCCTAGTTGAAGAGATTCAACAGAAGCTAGGGGCGCGCCTGCCGCTGCCCAGCGGCTACTCCATCACCTACGGCGGCCAGTTTGAGAACCTGATGCAGGCCAAGAAGCGCCTGGCGGTGGCCGTGCCGGTGTCGCTGGTGCTCATTTTTATGCTGCTCTACCTCTCATTTCGGTCGGTGAAGCAAGCGCTGCTGATTTTTACGGGGGTGCCGCTGGCTACCATTGGCGGCATTGTGGCGCTGTGGCTGCGCGGCATGCCGTTCAGTATTTCGGCGGGCGTGGGATTCATCGCGCTTTTCGGCGTGGCCGTGCTCAATGGTATTGTGCTACTAGCTAGTCTCAACGAGCTGGCGGCCGAGGGCGTAGCCTCAATACGTGAGCGCGTGCTGCGCGCCACCGAAGAGCGGTTTCGGCCGGTTATTCTCACGGCCAGCGTGGCCTCACTGGGCTTCTTACCCATGGCACTGAGCACGTCGGCCGGCGCCGAGGTGCAAAAGCCCCTGGCAACGGTCGTGATTGGGGGGCTTATCTCAGCAACGCTGCTCACGCTGTTAGTGCTGCCGGTGCTCTATTCTTTCTTTACCAAAGATGGTGAGCCCAACCCCAGGCAGGCGGCCGAGGACCAGGAAAAGGCCCGCCACGCGGCTGAAACAGGGGAGGCCCCAACCGCCGCACCTAGCGCGGCACCGGCTGTAGTTACGGCTAGCCTGCTGTTGTTGCTCCTAGGTGGGGGCGCGCTGCCCGCGCGGGCTCAAAACACCCTAGCCTCGACTGCCGGCCAACCCCTGAGCCTAGGGCAGGCGCTGCAAACGGCCGGTACCCAAAACCTCTCGCTGCAAACCGCCGGCCTGCAAATCGAGCAGCAGCGCGCTCTCAACCGCACTGGTTACGACGTGCCCCGCACAGTGCTCGACTACCAGTACGGCCAAATTTCGGGTCCGCTCAACGACCAGAGCTTCAATATTATTCAGCAAACGGCGCTGCCTACGCTTTACGCCGCCCAACGCCGGCTGCTGCAAGCCCAAGCCTTAACGGCTGACCAGCGTGCCCGCCAGCAGCGCCGCGATGTGGCGCAGGTCATTCGGTCTTCGTACTACCAACTGCTGGTGGCATACCGGCGCGCGGCCCTGCTACGCCGCCAAGACAGCCTGTACCGGCGCGCGGCTCGCGCGGCCCGCATCCGCTACCAAGTGGGCGAAACCAACCGCCTCGAGCAGGTGTCGGCCGAGGCCCGCAGCTTGGAGCTGCGCAACCGCCTGGCCACGCTGCGCGTGGATATTGCGGTGCTGGAGCGCCAGCTAGGGCAACTGCTGGGCAGTGCGCAGCCTGCTCGCTTCGACACCACGGCCAACCCCGTGGCCCCGCTAGCCCCCGCCGACACCCTAGAGCTGTCGGCCGACTCGAACCCGCAACTGGGCCTCTTGCGCCAGCAAGCCGCCGTGAGCCAGCAGCAAACCAAGGTAGAAAACCTGCGCCGCCTGCCCGACGTGCGCCTAGGGTACTTCAACCAGAGCATCAATCGCGAAGGGGGCTTTAGTGTGGTGCAGGCCGGGCTGGCCGTGCCGCTGCTGGGCGGCGTGCAGAAAGCCCGGGTGGCCGCCGCCCGCCTCGGCCAGCAGGTGGCCGACCAGCAGCTCACTTACGCCCAAAGCCAGCTCACCACGCAGCTTGCTACCCTGCGTCAGCAGTTGGCCCGCGCCCGCGCCTCACTCGACTACTACGAGCGGGCAGCGTTGCCCCAGGCTAAGCTCATTCTTGACACGGCCGAGAAAAGCTTTCGGGCCGGCGACATTGAGTATGTAGAGTACGTGGTGAACACCCAGCCCGCCTGGCAAATCCAAGAAAACTACCTCGACCAAGTGCGCCAGTACGACGACCTGGTGGTGAGCTTACTGGCTCTCACTGGCGCAGACCCGGCTAGTAAGTAAAGGTTTGAATTTTGCCTTGTACAGTATTGATTTTAAATAGGATATTTGATGAGTACTAGTTTGAAACAGCTCGCGCTACTTGCTGGCCTCGGCGTACTGGCCGCCTGCGGCGCTAAGCCCGATACTGCTGCCGGCACCGGTAAGCCGGCGGGCCAAGCGGGTGAGCCCGCTGCCCCAGCCGCCCCTGCCAATCCCGACCAAGTAACCGTTAGCGATGCCCAGATGCGGGCGGCGGGCATCGAGCTGGGCAGCTTCGAGCGCCAGAATATGACGACCGAAGTGCAGGCCAACGGCTCGGTAGAAGTGCCGCCGCAAAACCGGGTTTCCATCACGGCCATCCAGGGGGGCTACGTGCAATCGGTGGCGGTGCTGCCCGGCGAGCACGTGGCGGCTGGCGCCACGGTAGCCACACTGCGCTCGCCCGAGTACCTCACCTTGCAGCAAACCTACTTGCAGAGTAAGGCCAAGGTGCGCTTCCTGACTGAGGACCTAGAGCGCCAGCGCATCCTGGACGTGGAGGACGTGGGCGCCAAGCGTAAGCTGCAGCAAGCCCGGGCCGACTACGCCACCGAGCAGGCCACCCTGCGCGCTACGGCCGCCCAGCTGCGGCTGCTTGGCATTTCGGTAGCTCGCCTCGATGCTACTGGCCAGCTCCAAAACAGCGTGCCGCTGACCACGCCCATCTCGGGCTATGTGAAGGCAGTGAACATTAACCCCGGCCAGTACGTGAACCCTCAGGATGTGCTGGTAGAGGTGCTGAGCCGCGACGACCTGCACCTTGAGCTAAAAGTGTTTGAGAAAGACGTGGCCCAGGTGAAAGTAGGCCAGAAAATTCTGTTCCGGGTGCAGAATGTAGACCGCGGCGAGGAGCTCACGGCCCGCGTGTTCTTGGTGGGCCAAGCCTTCGACGACAACGCCCGCACGGTGCGCGTGCACGCTCACCTAGAGCCCGAGCGCCGCGACATGCTGCCCGGCCAGTTTGTGGCCGCTCGCATCCAAACGGCTGGCGCCCGCGTGCGCACGTTGCCCGAAAGCGCACTTATTCAGGCCGGCGACCTGAGCTATATTTTTCGGCGCGTGGGCCAGGACTCAGGCCGCACGGTGTTTCGGCGCGTGAAGGTGCGCGCTAGCCAGCCTCAGCACGGCGACGTGGCTGTGACCGCGCTCGACCCGCTGCCTGATACTACCCAACTCGTGCGCCGCGGCGCGTATTTTCTCGATGCCGAGCTGCGCAAAGGGGCTGATGACGAGTAGGGCAGTAGCCAAGCTGCAGCTTGCCGTCACGTCAACTATTTCGCGTTTGCCGTAGTTAGCGGCTAAACACATGCCACCATGCCCATTCGCCACTACCCCACGCTGCACGCCTACGTCGAGGCCAACCGCCGCACCCGCGCCGAATACGATGAGGAGGCGCTGCCGCTGCTAGAGGGCACCCTGCCGCCCGACCTGGTCGGCACGCTGCTGCGCAACGGCAACGGCCACTTTGAGCAGCACGGCGTGCCCTACGAGCACCTATTTGATGGCGATGGCATGGTGGCGCGCTTCCGCTTCGATGGGCGGGGCGTGACCTATCGCAACCGCTACGTGCGCACCGACGAGTACGTAGCCGAGGAAAAAGCCGGCCGCATGCTCTACCGCAGCTTTGGCACCAACCTGCCTGGCGGGCTGCGCGCCAACTTCGGCAAGACGCAGTTTAAAAATACCGCCAACACCAGCCTGGTGGAGCACGGTGGCCACCTGCTGGCCCTGTGGGAAGGTGGCCTGCCGCACCGCCTCGACCCTGACACCCTAGGTACCCACGGGCGCTACGACTACGATGGGGTGCTGCGCAACCCGTTTTCGTGGCTCGACCGGCGCATCACGCCCGAGCTGCCCTTTTCGGCCCACCCCAAGGTGCACCCTACCACCGGCGTACTGCACAACTTTGGCACTGTGGCCGGCACGCAGCACCGCCTGGCGCTGTATGAGGTGAGCCCCAGCGGCGAGGCCCGGCTGGCCCACGCGTTGCCCATGCCCGCCGCCACCTTCGCCCACGACTTTGTGCTGACGCAGAGCGGGCACCGTATTTTCTTTCTTACGCCGGTAGCTTTCGATGTGGTGCGGGCGCTGGCGGGTATCACGTCGCCGGCGGCTTCCATTAAGGTTGACCCTCGGCAATCTACCCAGATAGTGGTGGTGGGCCCCACCGGCGAAGTACAGCGCCTCGAAACCGAGTTTGGCTTTCCGTTTCACTTCGTGAATGGCTACCAGGACGCCGACGGCACGCTCGTGGCCGATTCCCTGCTGATGAATACTTACCCCGACTCGCTCAGCATCAAGGCCTACCTGGCCGGCAATCTGCCCGATGATGAGCCCTTGGCCAAGTTTGTGCGCTTCCGTTTCGACCTAGGGGCCGGCACCGTGACCCGGCAGGTGCTATCGGATTATGAAGGCGAACTGCCCGAAGTCAACCCCCAGCGCGTGGGGCAGCCCTACCGCTACACCTGGGCTATTGGGCGCCCGCCCAGCCACCCGCTGCCGCTGCTCGACCACCTCATCAAGCTCGATGTGCACACCGGCGAGGCATGGCACGCCTACCAGCCCGCCACGCTGGTGAGCGAGCCCGTCATCGTTCCGCGTGAGGGTGCCACCGCTGAAGACGACGCCTACTTGGTGTACCTGCGCTTCGATGCCACCACCACGACCACCGACCTGGTAGTAGCCGACGCCGCCGACCTGCGCTTGCTGGCTCGCCTGCGGCTGCCGCACAATATTCCGCTGGGCTTTCATGGCCTGTGGCAACCGGCCCAGGTAGCTATTACCTAGAGAATAAGCACCAAGGTGCCTCCAATGATGAGTGCGGCACCTAGGGCAGCTTTCAGCGTCAGGGTTTCGCCCAGAAATACTACCGACAGCCCGATAGCAATGGCCACGCTGAGCTTATCGACGGGGGCGACCTGAGATACTTTGCCCAGTTGTAAGGCCTTGAAATAGAATATCCACGACAAGCCCGTGGCCACCCCCGACAGCACTAAAAATACCCAGGTGCGTGGGCTCAGGTGCAGCAGGTCGGCCGGGTTGTCTTTGGCCAGCACTATGCCCCAGGCCACCACCAGAATAACCACCGTGCGGATGGCCGTGGCCAAATCGGAGTTGACGCCCTTGATGCCAACCTTCGCCAGCACGGCCGTGAGCGCCGCGAATACGGCGGAGAGCAACGCATACCACCACCACATAAATTGTTAATTGTTAGTGGTTAATTGTTAAGGATGTAGCTGTGTAACCAGTACTTAAGAACATGGTTAACGAGGCTGTGTTAGGAAGTTAAAAACAGCGTTTGTCATGCAGCGCGTAGCGAAGCATCTCGCGTAGCGCACTAACTTCTAGCGTTAGCAACGAAGCGAACGAGATGCTTTGCTACGCGCTGCATGACCAAACAGACTTTTTCTGACCTCCTAAAATCAGCTTCAACAGCGAATCTACAGTTCGCCCAGTTTTCGGCCGCGCTGCCGACCTAGGAGCGGATGCTTGGCCTGCCCGATTATCTGCGAGCCATAGATGCCGTGGTGCCCCGAGAAGAGGTACGCAACTACGCAAGCCAGCCCTAGGTATATGCCCGCGTGGCTGCCAAACAGCTCCAGGCCCATGAGCAAGCAGGCCAGCGGCGTATTGGCTGCCCCCGCAAAGACTCCTACAAAGCCCATGCCCGCCAGCAGCGCCACCGGCAGTGGCAGCACGCCCGCCAGCGCCGACCCTAGGGTGGCCCCAATAAAGAAAAGCGGGGTAACCTCGCCACCCTTGAAGCCCGCACCAAGCGTGAGGGCCGTCAAAAACAGCTTCCAGGCAAAGTCTTGCCCATCTAGCTGGTGCTGAAACGCTTCTACAATGACAGGTACCCCCAGGCCGGCATAGCGCGTGCCCACGGCCCACAGCAGCAGCGCCACCGCCACGCCACCCACCACGGGCCGCAGCGGTGCGTAGCGCAGCCGCCCAAACAGCCGCGAGAATGCGTGCGTGAGTGTGGCAAACGCCCGCGCCGCCAGCCCAAACAGTGCCCCCGCCAGCAGGGTAGCGCCCAGCCCGGCCGCCGTGAGCGGCAGCGCCGCCAGCTCGGGGTAGTGGGTGTGGCCCACGCCCCAGGCCCGCGTCACGATATCGGCTACCACGGCAGCCAGGAAGCTCGGTAAAATAGCCTCGTAGCGCACCCCGCCCAGCAAGAATACCTCCAGCCCAAACACAGCCCCCGCCAGCGGCGTCCCAAACACCGAGGCAAAGCCCGCGCTCATGCCTGCAATTAGCAGCAGGCGGCGGTCGCGCCGCAGGCGCAGCCCGGCCGGCAGCCAGCGCCCCAGCTGGTCGGCCAGGGCGCCGCCCATTTGTACGGCCGTGCCCTCGCGCCCCGCTGAGCCGCCAAACAAGTGCGTGAGCAGCGTGCCCCCTAGCACCAGCGGCACCAGCCGCAGCGGTATGCGCTCGCTGGGTGCGTGTATTTCGTCCAGAATCAAGTTGTTGCCCTTCACAACGCGGTTGCCAAAATGGTGGTAGGCCAGGCCCACCACCAGGCCCCCTAGGGGCAGCAGCGCCAAGGCCCACGGGTGCGCCTCGCGCCAGGCAGTTACCCACTCCAGCGCCACCAAAAAGCCCGCCGAGGCCGTACCGGCCAGCAGGCCTACCAGCCCGGCCAGCACCAGCCAGCGCCCCACATACCGCACCGTAGATGTAGCGGCTACGCCTCGCCCAGCGACCAGCCGACGGGAGGTAGGTAAAAAATCAGAAAGAACAGCCACGCTGCGAAGTAACGAGCTACGCAGCACCTAGGGGCTTTTGGCTAGGCCCGTGCCGCCTAGGTGCCTGCTCAGGCGCCACCCAACAAAAAGCCCCCGCTGAAACAGCGGGGGCTTTTCGCTACCCTAGGCTCGGCTGCCGAAGCAGCCAGGTTCTCTCCAAGTCCTAGTGTAAGTCGGCGGCTAGCGCCCACTGCTTTTAATAAACCGCGCGCTCTGGCCCGTGGCCGCATCGCGGAGAAAATACATTCCGCCGGGCAGGCTGCTCACGTCGAGCTGTTGCCGCTGGCTGCCGCTGATGTCGGCTACCTGCACCTGCTGGCCCTGCTGGTCGAACACGGCAAAATGAGTGCCAGTGCGGCCGGCTACGTTCAAAACGCTGGTGGCCAGGGTGGGGAATACCGTGAGGCCGGCCAGCAGCCCGGCATCTGCCGCTACTACGGGGCTAAACGTTTCGGTGCCCGTGGCATCTACTTGGCGCAGGCGGTAGTAGCGCAGGCCCATGGCGTGCGCATCCACAAACTGGTACGAGCGTGCCTGGGCGCTGGTGCCCGCGCACTTTACTTGGCCCAGCGAGCTGTAGCCGGCCGTTGGGCTGTCGGCCCGCTGCACTTCAAAAAAATCGGCATTGTGCTCCGAGGCCGTTTCCCACTTCAGGGTCACGCCGGCGGCTGTAGGCTGGGCCTGGAAAGTGGTGAGCTGCACGGGCAGGGGGCTTACGGTGCCGTACACGGCGTAGACATCCACATTCGAGCTTACGTTGAGCAGGCCACCCACACGTAGCTCGAGCTGGTCGAAGGGCTGCGCGGCCGTGAAAGTAACTTTATTGCTAGCATCGGTTCCTGGCAGTAGGCTGACCGCGATAGAGTTATCTGTCAGCGATACTTCTTGCAGCGCCGTAGTAGGCGTTTTGCTCGTGCTGGCATAGGTGCGGATAACCATGCGCCCGAGCACTGAGGCGTCGAGCAGGCCAGTGGCGGGCTTTACAAGCAGCATGGCCTGCTGGCCGGGCTGAATGGCTGCCGGAAAATTTACCCGTAAGGCAGCCCCGCCGACGAGAGCGGGCTGAAGCGTAGCCGCAGTGGCCGACGACTCATCTACCGCTTGGTCTGGGTTTACGGTGTTAAAGGTAGGAGAAGTAGAATAGCTGCGAGCCTGAACCTGGCTTTGAGCTGCGCACGGCAGCGCCGCGAAGCCAGCCAATACAAGGCCAATAATAGAAGAACGAAGCCGGAGAGTAAAATTGAACATAAGGAAGGAAGGGTATAGCGTACCCTTCCTTCTTTACAAAGCCATTGCCAAACTTTTCTTTATGTTTATTGTGCTACTTCGTACAGGTAAGTTCTTATAAAACCTATGTTTTTGCGCTGAACCGTCGAGTAGATTCCCAAAATGGGAAAAATAGTACTTCTCAAATTGGGTAAAATCTGCTTTTTTCGCCTAACGGAGCCGAGTACTTGCTCAATCGCCGCCTTTTCTAAGCCAACGGTAGCCCTAGGACTGCCCGGTGGGCGCAAAACGACGTAGCCGGAGCGAGTTAGTGAGTACCGAAACTGAGCTTAGCGCCATGGCTCCGGCTGCCAGCATAGGCGAAAGCAGCCAGCCCGTGGCCGGGTACAGCAAGCCTGCCGCGATAGGTATACCAATCGTGTTGTATATGAAGGCAAAGAATAGATTTTGCCGGATGGTGCGCATGGTAGCGCGCGACAGCGCGATGGCCGTAGCTACTCCCTGCAAGTCGGGCCGCATAAGGGTAATACCCGCCGCCTCGAGGGCTACGTCGGTGCCAGTGCCCATGGCCAGGCTTACATCGGCCTGGGCCAGCGCGGGCGCATCATTAATGCCATCGCCAACCATCGCTACCACTCGTCCCTCAGCCTGCAGTTCTTGTACTTTTTGGGCTTTGTTTTGTGGTAGTACTTCGGCATAATACCGCGATATGCCCGCCTGTGCGGCGATGGCCGCAGCAGTTTGGGCATTGTCGCCCGTTAGCATCACCACCTCGAGGCCCTGTTGCTGTAGCGCTCGCACGGCTTGCAGCGAAGTAGGACGTATCTCATCGGCAAGGCCCAGCACGGCTACCGCTTGCCCATCCAGAGCGGCGTACAGCACCGTCTTGGCCTGAGCTAGCAAGCCCGCGGCTACTTGCTGGGCGGCAGGAAGCAGTACGATGCCCGCTTCGCGCAGCAGGCGCTCATTGCCCAGCAGTAGGGCCTGGCCGGCCACGGTAGCCGCAGCGCCCTGGCCCGCTACGGCCCGGAACCCAGTGGCGGTAAGCACCGGGGCCTGCTGGCTGTCGGCGTAGCGAACTATGGCCGCCGCCAGTGGGTGCTCGCTTTGGCGCTCTATGGCCGCTAGCAGAGGCAGTAGGGTAGCGGCTGTGTGGCCGGGCAGGGCCACTAGGTCGGTGAGGGCGGGCTCGCCGCGGGTTAGGGTGCCGGTTTTGTCAAGCAGCACAGTATCTACGCGGTAAGCTTTTTCCAGCGCTTCCGCGTTGCGAATCAAAATGCCATAGTCGGCCCCTTTGCCGGTACCCACCATGATGGCTGTGGGCGTGGCCAGCCCTAGGGCGCAGGGGCAGGCAATAATCAGCACCGATACAAAAGCCGTGAGGGCCAGCGGCAGCCGCGTATCGGCCGGGGCCAAGGCCAGCCACAGCCCTAGGGTGAGCAATGCTACCCCTAACACAACGGGTACAAAAATTCCGCTCACGCGGTCGGCCAGCCGCTGAATGGGCGCCCGGCTGCCCTGGGCCTCGCTCACGAGCTGCACTATCTGGGCCAGCATGGTGTCGCGGCCCACCTTGGTGACCCGGAAGCGGAATGCACCGGTTCGATTGAGGGTGGCGCCGTACACAGCGTCGCCGGGGGCTTTTTCCACCGGCAGGCTCTCACCGGTCAGCATGCTTTCGTCGAGGGTTGAGGAACCCGTGACGAGTTGCCCATCGGTGGCTACTTTCTCGCCGGGACGCACGGCCACTAGGTCGCCGGGGCGCAGGTCGGCCACGGGCACGTCTTCCTCGTGGCCATCGGGGCGCACGAGGCGGGCTGTTTTGGCCTGCAAGCCCAGCAGCGCTTGCAGGGCGGCCGAGGTCTGCTGCTTGGCCCGAGCTTCGAGTACCTTACCTAGGAGGATGAGCGCAATGATAGTGGCGGTGGTGTCATAGTACACGGCCGGCGCCAGGCCATGGCGCCAAAAAAAATGGGGTGCCATCGTAGCTACCAAGCTGAATAAGAATGCCGCGCCCGTGCCCAGCGCAATCAGGGTATCCATGCTGGCCGTGCGGTGGCGCAGGCCGTTCCAAGCCGCCACGTAAAACTCGCGCCCGCTGTACAGCAACACCGGCAGCGTGAGCAGCAGCAGTAGATAGTTGAGCGTGGGCTCGGGCACCCGGTGCATAAGGGATGGCCACAGCATGAGCATGCTCAGCGGCATGATGAGGGCCGCCAGCCCGGCTGCCACCCAAAAGCGGCGGCGTAGTTGCTGGTAAGCCAGCTGCTTGCGCGCCGCTAGTTCTTCATCGCTCACCTCAGCTTCAGCGAGGCTAGCTGTGGCGGGTGCCACGGCGGGCTCGGCTACATGGTAGCCCGCAGCCTCCACGGCGGCTTTGAGGCTGGCGCGGTCGGTGGCAGCGGGCGAAAAAGCTACGGTAGCTTTTTCAGTGGCCAAGTTTACCTGAGCGCTTTGTACGCCGGGCGCTTTTTTGAGGGCGCGCTCCACAAAATTGGCGCAGGAGGCGCAGGTCATGCCCTCTATGGCAAGGGTAGCGGTTTCGACGGGGCCGGGCGTGGGCGCGGCGGCCGGTAGCGTAGGCGAGAGGGGTTGCATAGCAGGGGCGCGCGTAAGCGCGGCAGTAAAAAGGGCGGATTTAGAAGCCCGCGTAGCGTCAAGGATACAACAACAAAAGTGGCAAAATAGGCCCCCTAGATGGGTACACAATTGCGAAACTGGGGCCACAACATTCCGGCCGCGTTCTTTGCGGCCATGTCCGATTTTCGCTTGCGAGTATTCGCCGCCGTGGCCCAGCACCTGAGTTTTACCAAGGCTGCCCAGGAGCTTTTCATCTCGCAGCCCGCCGTAACCAAGCATCTGCACGAGCTCGAAAAGCAATATGGCCAGCGCCTGCTGGCCCGGCACGGCAGCCGTGTGGCTCTCACCGATGCTGGCCGCCTGCTGCTCGCTCACGCCCAGGTGGTAGCTGCCGCTGAGCAGCAGCTTGATGACCAACTGCTGGCCCTGCGCGACCCCGACGAGACCGTGGGCCGCCTGCGCCTCGGGGCCAGTACCACGCTGAGCCAATACGTGCTGCCAGCCTGGCTGCCCGCTTTCCAGCAGCGCTACCCACAGGTGCAGCTTACACTGCTGAATGCCAACTCGGAGCGCATTGCCGAGGCGCTGCTGCGCGGTGACCTCGACCTAGGCTTTGTGGAAGGCCGCTCGAAGAGCCGCGACCTGCACCACGAACTGTTGCTGCCCGACGAGCTGGTGGCTGTGCGGCGGGCCACGCCGGCCGGCCCGCCCCCGGCACCATTGCCGCTGGCCGAGGCACTGGCCCACCCACTGGTGCTGCGCGAGCGTGGCTCGGGCACGCTCGAAGTGCTGGAGTTTGCCCTGCGCGAGCACAAAATCAAGCTCAGCAGCCTGCGGGTGTCATTTTACCTTGACAGCACAGAGGCCATTAAGAGCTACCTAGGGGCCGCGCCCGATGCGCTAGGCTTTGTATCGCGGCAGGCGCTGCGGCGCGAGCTGGCAGCGGGCTTGCTCGAAGTCGTGCCCGTTGTGGGCCTAGCGCTGCCCCGGCAGTTTGAGGCGGTATGGGTACAGGGGCAGCCTTTGGTGCGGGCAGCCCAGCGGTTTCTGAGCTTCGGCCAGCAGCAAGTAAGAGCGCAGCAGTTATAACTTCTGGTTATCCGGAATAACAATTATCAATTAATTAGTAGATAATGCGTTGCATAATTTTGTGGCAGCTAAAACCCTGCCTCTTATGCCTGCCCTGCCCAACGTTGCCTCGCCCATTAATGAACAACCCACAGGCTTTTTTTGCCACTTTTATACCCCGCATCAATTATTCGGGCGTGCTGTTACGCTGCGCCAAATAGCATTTGCGCTGCTGCTGGTTTTTTGTCTCACGCCCTGGGCCTCGCCGCCCATTGCGCTGGCCCTAGGTCTATTGCTGGCCCAAACGGTCGGTAACCCTTTTACCACCCAAACCAAGTCTTTCGCGCACCAGCTACTGCAATTCTCCGTTATCGGCCTAGGCTTTGGCATGAATGCACATGCTGCCGTGCAAGCTGGCCGCGAGGGGCTACTATTCACGGTAGTGTCCATTTTTGGTACGCTGATTTTGGGCTTTTTTGCGGGCCGGTGGCTAGGGTTGGGGCGCCAGGTAGTGCACCTTATCTCATGCGGTACTGCCATATGCGGGGGCTCGGCCATCGCGGCCATCGGGCCGGTACTGGGGGCCAAAGACGATGCCATGTCAGTGAGCCTGGGCACGGTGTTCGTACTCAATGCGCTGGCGCTGTTTGCGTTCCCGCCCATTGGCCACGCCCTGCACCTGAGCCAGCAGCAGTTCGGACTCTGGTGCGCCATTGCTATCCATGACACAAGCTCGGTGGTGGGGGCGGCAGCCGCCTACGGCAACCAGGCCCTCGAAGTAGCCACTACTGTAAAGCTGGCGCGGGCGCTGTGGATTATCCCGGTGGCCCTAGGTACGGCCTTCGCTTTTAAGCAAGGGGGCGTTAAAATCACGATTCCTTACTTTATTCTGGGCTTCATCGCGGCCATGCTGTTCAATACGTATGCCCCGGCCTACGTGCCCGCTGCCAAGGCCCTAGGTCCCCTGCTGGGGCACCTAGCGAAGGTAGGCCTCACGCTGACTCTGTTTTTTATCGGGGCGGGCTTATCGGGCAGCGTGGTGCGCTCGGTGGGTGTGCGGCCCTATGTGCTAGGCCTGCTGCTGTGGCTGGTAGTATCGGCGATTTCGCTCGGCGTTATTTGGCATTCGGTGTAGTGCCGGGCGTGGCTTTGCGCATGGGCCCTAGGCAAAAATCTTAACCTGCTCGCCCTTGCGCTTGGTACGCACATACTGCCGAATAATCTGCTGCACGTCTTTATTATCGGCATACGACTGCACGGCCTGGCGGAAATCGGCCAGCTTGCGCGCCGTAAACGTTTCATCGACGTAGCCAAAGCCCACGTAGCGGCCGTTCTCGACCACTACCAGCGACTTTTCGTCGGCTCGCCGCCCGCTCCCAATCACTACAAACGACTCGTGCTCGTAGGTGATACTGTCAATGGCCTCATCTACGCGCTGGTTGTAAGTTTCGGGCGACTCCTGGCCTACGCAGGCGCCCTGGCAGCGGTGCACCTGGTAGTCGAAGCACGCACCCTGTGTCTTGTACAGTCCGCACAGCTTTTGGCACAGGTTATACTTGGCCACCTTGTGGTAGAGAAAGCCCTGCGCCTTGTACTGGTTGCCAAGCGCAATGATGGGAATCTCCGAGTTCCGGGCGTCGGCGCGGCCGTAGTATAGGCATTTGTAGCCATTCTCGTCGGTCTTGAGGTAGATGCCGGCCGGAAATACTGAGCGCCGCTGGGCCCGGTTGTAAGCCGGCTTTAGCTGCTTGATGAGGTGCGACTCGTAGAGCAGCGCCACCAGCTCCGAGCCGGTCAGCTCCCAGGTGATGTCAGCGATGGAGTTTTTAAAGTCCAAGCTCTTGCGCGATTTCACATCTACCGCAAAGTGCTGCTGAATGCGCTTGTAGATATTGATGCTCTTGCCCACATAGATGACCTCGCCCGCCTCGTTGTGGAAATAATACACGCCCGTTTCCTGGGGCAGCGCGGCCACTTTTTCGGGGGTGATGAGCGGGGGCAGCAGGGCGGTTTTGATAGCCTGGGCCACGGCCGCCACGCGGCGGGCGCTAGGTTTTTTAGCCGTGGCGTCGGGCTTACGGCCAGCGGGGGCCAGGGCATCTACGCGGGCCAGCGTATCGGCAGCATTGGCCTCGGCAGCTTCGCTCTCCTGTGTAATCTTGAGCAGGCGGTCGAAGAGGATGGCGGTGGCCTCGGCGTCGCCAGCGGCACGGTGCCGGCCGTTGAGCGGAATACCGATATTCTGGCACAGCTTGCCCAGGCTGTAGCTCGGCTGACCCGGAATGAGCGACCGGCTCAGGCGCACCGTGCACAGCGTTTTGCGCGAATAATTATACCCTAGGTCAGCAAACTCCTTCTTGAGGAAGGAGTAGTCAAAGCGCACATTATGAGCAACAAATACGCACCCTTCAGTCATCTCCACCACTTTGCGGGCCACCTCGTGAAAGCGGGGCGCATCGGCCACCATATCGTTGGTAATGCCGGTGAGCTGGGTGATGAAGGGTGGAATGCTACGGCCGGGGTTAACCAGCGTAGTATAGGAGTCAACCACCTGTTGGCCGTCGTGCACAAAAATGGCCAGCTCAGTAATGCGGTCATTTGCGGGCTGGCCGCCGGTGGTTTCTAAGTCGATAATAGCGTACAAGGGCAGCGATAAGTCGGGGAGCAGAATGCTAACAAAGTTAGGGCCCGTGTTGGTTGCCTAAGGGCACAAAAAAAGCCCGCTGGTAAGGGCGGGCTTTTTCGCGGCAGCTAGGGCTGCTTATTTGTTTTTGTTCTGGGTCAGCCAGTTTTTGGCTTGCAGGATAGCGTCGTGCTGCTGCTGGAATACCGTCTTGGCACCGGCCGGAATATCCTGAGCCGACAGAGCGGTTTCGTAGGCTTTCAGGGCCGAAGCTTCGCCGGTTTCGGCAGCTTCGAGTACCGACGAGTCGCTGCCGCCCGTGAAAGCCGACTTGATGTTAATCCAACCGCGGTGTACAGCGGCGGCGGCATCAGTAGCTACACTTTCGATGGTAGTTTCTTCGCTGGCATCAATGCCGTACTGCTTGGCGTATCCTTCTAGGTCCGATACAAAGCCAGCACGCTGCTGCGAAAACTGGCTGAGCTGCGATTTCAACTCGGGGCTCGATACTTCTTCGGCAGCTTCTTGGTAGCCTTTTACCGAGGTGCGATTCAGGTTGAGAATGTCGGTGAAGGCGCGGGTGATGGTTTCGTTAGCCATGACTTAAGTCTGTAGAGTAGGATGAAAAATAGAACGACTGATTTGTTGGTGTCGCTCACATGCCCTTGTACGGGGACTGTCGGGGCAAAGGGTTCGTTTTATTGGTATAAAATTTTGGCTTTTACTCAGGCAGACGTTTTTCCTGAACCTAGGACCGGCGGTGCTGGGGCATAGGTGGCATGCTGGGCTCGGGAGCTAGTGGTGGGCGCTTGCCGCGCATTTGGTCCCAGAACTTGGCTAGGAAGCCTCGGTCGTCACTCGGGTCTTTCTTGGTCGCTTCGCCATCGCTCACGTCACCTAGGAGGAAGCCCCAGGGCTCGGTCGATTTATTGGCATCGAGCACCACCTTTATCACTGCCGACAGCGGCACGCTCAAAATCATGCCCGGCGTGCCCCACAGCTGCGCCCCCAGAATAAGGGCCAGAATAGCCGTGAGCGGGTTGAGGCTCACTTTAGAAGCCGTAATGAGCGGCGACAAGATGTTATCTGAGATAAACTGCACTAGCATAAACACGCCGATAACCAGCAGCCCGTGCGTGAGTGAGCCCGACTCTACATAAGTAATGAGTGCCGGAATAATAGAGCCCACCGTGATACCGATGTAGGGAATAACAGCCAGCACCGAAGCAAAAACGGCGAAGAAAATGGCGTATTTCACCCCAAGAGCCAGCAGCCCAATGGCGTTCATGACTGATACTACTACAATAACCGTGAACAGGCCCGACATGTAGCCTTGCACTACATTTTGAATGTTATCGACGGTGTGCAGCACCACGGTGCGCTTGTCGGCCTCCACAAAGCGGAACATGAACTGCCGCAGGTGGTCGCGGTAGTACAGAAAGCAGAAGATGTAGATGGGCACCAGCGTAATGGTGCTGAGCACACCTAGGGTCGTGTTGAGGGTAGAACTCAGGTACTTGCTCGACTGCTTTTGCAGGGCCGAGAGCGACGAGTCGATGACTTCGTCGTGGCTCATGGGCTGGAAATGAAAGCGTTTGCTTAGGAGTTGCTGCTGTTGGTCGAAAAGTATTACCAGCTTGCTCTGGATAAGCGGCAGCTCGCTGCGCAAACTGATTATCTGGGTACCAAAAAACGTGAACAGCCCGGCCACAAAAAGCACTACCAGCAAAATAGCCGCAGCAATAGCCAGCATGCGGGGCCAGCGCCACTTTTCAAGCTTCGTCACCAGCGGCATCAGCAGCAGGCTCAGCAAAATGGCGTAAATCAGCGGCAGCAGCAGGTCGTCGAGCTTGTGGAGCACAAACACCAGCAGCGACAAGCCGATGAGCATAAAAGTGTAGTGCACCACCGCCGACTGCTTTATCTCGGTGGGCGCATGGTTAAAGGTTTGCCCCGGTAAGTTGCGGGGCTGGTTGAATTGGTTGGGTGGGGGTAACATTTTTTCAGTTAGGAGTTTTGAGTTAGGAGTGAGGCCCGGGTGGCTGAACCTTGCGGCGCCAGCTGGGGTTAAAAACCCAAACATATTGGCACCGATAAACTAATAAAACTGGCAAGTCTGGATTGAATAACGCGGCATTACGCGTTACTTTTACCAGCAAACTGCCCTCAGTACGGATTTTGAGCGGCAATAGCTAACGCCCGGCTGCCTAGTCAGCTTGCCGCAGGCAAGCTTATCTGTTAAATCTTAAAAATCCGTTTGAATCTGCGATTAATGAACGACGAACCACAAGTACTGGCTCCCGCCCACGGCTACACCGAAGACAGCATCCGCTCGCTCGATTGGCGCGAGCACATTCGGCTGCGGCCGGGTATGTATATCGGCAAGCTAGGCGACGGCAGTAGCTACGACGATGGTATCTACGTGCTGGTAAAGGAGGTAGTGGATAACTGCATCGACGAGCACGTGATGGGCTACGGCCGCACCATCGAAATAAAGATTTCGGAAAGCAAAGTGCAGGTGCGCGACTACGGCCGCGGCATCCCCCTAGGGAAAGTGGTGGATGTGGTGAGCAAAATCAACACCGGTGGCAAGTACGATAGCAAGGTCTTCCAGAAGTCGGTAGGCCTCAACGGCGTGGGCACCAAGGCCGTGAACGCCCTTAGCAGCCATTTTTTGGTGCAGAGCGTGCGCGACGGCCAGCTGAAAGCCGCCGAGTTTTCGCAGGGTAAGCTCACCGCTGACCCCAAGCCCATCAAAACCAGCCAGCGCAATGGCACGCTGATTACGTTTCAGCCCGACGATACCATCTTCCGGAGCTACGTTTTCCGGCCCGAGTATCTGGAAAGTCAGATTCGTAACTACTGCTACCTCAATGCGGGCCTGGCCATTCACTTTAATGGCCAGAAGTATGAAGCCAAGAATGGGCTCTTCGACCTGCTGAACGACAAAACCGACCTAGAAACACGGCGTTACGACATCATCCACCTAAAAGGGGAGGACATCGAGCTAGCCCTGACGCACGGCAACGACTACGGCGAGGAATACTATTCGTTTGTGAACGGCCAGTATACCACCCAAGGCGGCACGCACTTAGCTGCTTTCCGCGAAGCGGTGGTGAAAACTGTGCGCGAACACTATAAGAAGGAGTACGACGCGGCCGACGTACGGGCCAGCATCATCGGGGCCATCTCGATACGGGTGCAGGAGCCGGTGTTTGAGAGCCAGACCAAAACCAAGCTCGGCAGCATCAACATGGAGCCAGAGGGCAGCGACGGGCCAGTGCGCCCGGTGCGTGGCTTCATTGTCGATTTTGTAAAGGAGCACCTCGATAATTACCTGCACAAAAACCCGGTAGTAGCCGAAGCCCTCAAAAAGCGCATCGAGCAAAGCGAACGCGAGCGCAAGGACATGGCCGGCGTGAAAAAGCTGGCCAACCAGCGCGCTAAAAAAGCCAACTTGCACAACCGTAAGCTGCGCGACTGCCGCTTCCACCTAGGCGAGAACGCTAAGGATGGGGCCGAAAAAGAGCCGCTCACCACGCTGTTCATCACGGAGGGCGACTCGGCGAGCGGCAGCATTACCAAGAGCCGCAATGTAGAGCTGGAGGCCGTGTTTAGCCTGCGTGGCAAGCCGCTCAACTGCTTCGGGCTCAAGAAGAAGATAGTATATGAGAACGAGGAGTTTAACCTCTTGCAGCACGCTCTCAACATTGAGGAAGGGCTGGAAGGGTTGCGCTATAACCGCGTCGTGATTGCTACCGATGCCGACGTCGATGGCATGCACATTCGGCTGTTGCTGCTCACGTTCTTCTTGCAATTTTTTCCCGACCTCGTGCGCAATGGCCACGTCTACATTTTGGAAACGCCGCTGTTCCGGGTGCGCAATAAGAAGGAAACTATCTACTGCTACTCGGAAAGTGAGAAGCAGGAAGCCATGCGCAAATTGGGCCGTAACCCCGAAGTAACGCGTTTTAAGGGCCTAGGCGAGATTTCACCCGACGAGTTTGGCAAGTTTATTGGGGAAAATATTAAGCTCGAACCCGTCATCCTGCAATCCGACCGCTCTATCCAACAGGTGCTGGCCTATTATATGGGCAAGAATACTCCCGCTCGCCAAGAATTTATTATTGACAACTTGCGTCTGGAGAAAGACTTGGTAACAAGCGACGTACTGCCCGTAGCCGACATAGCGTTAGCCTAGTTCGAGCGCACCTCAAAACACTAAAATTAAGCGCCCCGTAAACTTGCTCATGCTGCTACACCACCTCATTTACGAAAGCCAAGCTACTCATCCATTCACCGAGGCCGAGTTAGCGAATCTGCTTCGGAAAGCCCGGGCGACTAATGAGGAAAAGGGCCTAACCGGGCTACTGCTCTACGCGCAGGATGGGCGGTTTGTGCAGGTGCTGGAAGGCAACGTAGACGAGGTGCACGAGCTGTATTTTATGCATATTGCGCGCGACCCGCGCCACCAGCATCTCACGCTGCTAGCCGATGGCCGCCTCAACCACCGCCGCTTTGCCGACTGGCGCATGGGCTTTCGACCGGCTACGCCCGAGGCACTGGCCGAGCTGACTGGCCACGTCAGCACATCCGACGCTACTTTTTTGCTTCCGGCGCTCCCTAACTTACCTAGCTCGCTGCTCGATAAGCTGCTCGACTACGTGCAGTACACGGTTAGCGACCCGGTTCTGGAGGAAGAAACGCGTTAGTCAGCCTTTATTTGAATTATCGCCCCCGTTCGCCCGCCGAACGGGGGCTTTTTTCTGTGATGCCAGGGTGTTGCTAGTCAGGTTAGTGTAAATACACAGGTGGTGCACTAAAATTTTTGGGAACTTTCTAGGGCAACCTACTTTTTATAGTAAGGCTTTTAGGCCAATTTTTCGGTACTTTTGCCGGTTGACTGCCGACTTTTTACGTTTTGCCCGTGGCTCTTTTCGATACTCCCGCCTCTGATGCTTCCGACCCCGCCTACCTTCAGCCCGGCGATTCCCTGGATTTTGACCTAGGGGCCCCGGCCGGCCCGGAGTTGGAAGACGACGCGGCCGAGCTAGCCGCCGATGCCACCGAAACAGTAGCAACAGCGCTGTTCGGAGACGAAACCGAAGACACTACGGAGCAGCTAGACGTAGAAGCCGAGCCCGACTCGCCCGCCGAAGCTGATGCCGAGGCTGCGAGCACCGAAGCTGAGCAAGAAGAGGAGGCTGACGCTAAGTTTGCGCCCGGTGAGGTTATTCATGATGTGAATAATGTGCGCGGTATGTACCAAAACTGGTTTTTGGACTACGCCAGCTACGTGATTCTGGAGCGGGCCGTGCCAGCCGTAGAAGATGGCCTGAAGCCGGTGCAGCGCCGCATCTTGCACGCCATGAATGAGATGGACGATGGCCGCTTCAACAAAGTGGCCAACGTGATAGGCCAGACCATGCAGTACCACCCGCACGGTGATGCCAGCATCGGCGACGCCATGGTGAACCTAGGGCAGAAGGACTTGCTCATCGAAACGCAGGGCAACTGGGGCGACGTGCGCACCGGTGACTCGGCCGCTGCGCCGCGCTACATCGAGGCACGTCTTTCCAAGTTTGCCCTGGAGGTGGTGTTCAACCCTGACATTACGGAGTGGCAGCTTAGCTACGACGGCCGTAAGCGCGAGCCTATCACGCTGCCCGTCAAGTTTCCGCTGCTGCTGGCGCAGGGTGTGGAGGGCATCGCGGTGGGCTTGAGCACCAAGATTATGCCCCACAACTTCCGCGAACTGTGCCAAGCCAGCGTGGCCGTGCTGCGGGGGCGCGACTTTCTGCTTTATCCCGACTTTCCGACGGGTGGCCTAGCTGATATCAGCAACTACCAGAGCGGGCAGCGGGGCGGCCGCATCCGGCTGCGGGCCACCATCGAGAAGGTCGATAAAACACTGTTGCTCATCCGCGATATTCCGTACGGCACCACCACCACGGCGCTCATGGAGAGCATTGTGAAGGCCTCAGAAGCGAACAAAATCAAGATTAAGAAGGTGGTGGACAACACCGCCAAGGATGTTGAGATTCAGGTGCAGCTGCCGCCCGGCGTGAGCCCCGACCTCACCATCGACGCGCTCTACGCCTTCACGGACTGCGAAATCTCTATTTCGCCCAATACCTGCGTCATCATCGACGACAAGCCGCGCTTTGTGAGTGTGGAGGACATGCTGCGCCTGAGCACCGGCAAAACTGTGCGCCTGCTCGAGCGTGAGCTGGAAATTCGGCAGCAAGAGCTGCAGGAAAAGTGGCACTCGGCATCGCTAGAGAAGATTTTCATCGAAAACCGCATCTACCGCAAAATAGAAGAGTGCGAGACCTGGGAGCAAATTCTTGAAACCATCGACCTAGGGCTCAAAAAGTTTGTGCGGGTAGAAGGGGAGAAGATGAAGGCCAACGACACGCGCATTGTGCTGCGCCGCCCCGTGAACGAGGATGACTTGACGCGCCTGACCGAAATCCGCATCAAGCGCATCTCGAAGTACGACGGCTTTAAGGCCGAAGAATACATTCAGAAGCTGGACACCGAATTGGCCGAAGTGGCCGACAACCTCGCGCACCTCACGCGCTACGCCATCACGTATTTTGAAGACCTGCTGAAGAAGTACGGCGCCAAGCGCGAGCGCAAAACCCAGCTTCGCACCTTCGACGTGGTGACGGCCCAAAAAGTGGCTATCGCCAACCAGAAGCTTTACGTCAACTACCAAGACGGCTTCGTGGGCTATGGCCTCAAGAAGGATGAGGCGGCGAAACACGTGACCGACTGCTCGGACCTCGACGATATCATCGCCATCCGGCGCGATGGTACCTTCATGGTAAGCAAAATCGCCGAGAAGACCTTCGTGGGCAAGGACATTCTACATGTAGGCGTGTACAACAAGAACGACGACCGCCTGGTGTATAACATGGTGTACGTGGATGGCGCCAGCGGCATCAGCTTTGCCAAGCGCTTCTTGGTCACGGGCATTACGCGCGATAAGGTCTACGACCTTACCAAAGGCACCAAGGGCACCAAGACGCTCTACCTCACGGCTAACCCCAATTCGGAAAGTGAGATTGTAACTATCCAGCTTTCCAACAAGGCCCAAGCCCGCGTCAAGCAGTTTGACTTCGACTTTGCCGACTTGGCCATTAAGGGCAAAGGCTCTATGGGTAACATCGTGACCAAGCAGCCGGTAAAGCAGATTACTCGCAAAGCAGTGGGTGATAGCACCCTAGGTGGCCGCGACGTGTTCTTCGACAGCGTAGTGGCTCGCCTCAAGCACGAGGCACACGGCCGCTACCTAGGCGCCTTCGATACCGACGATGCCATCTTGGTGGTGTACAAAGACGGCTCGTATGAGCTGCACGCCCCCGACCTGACCAAACATTTCGACCTACCCAACATTGTGCTGCTGCGCAAGCTGGAGCCCGATACGGTTATCAGTGCGGTGTACCTAGATGGCGAAAGCAAAACGCACTACGTCAAGCGCTTCAAAATCGAAACCAGCACGCTCGATAAGCGCTTTACTTTCATCTCCGAAACCAAAGGCTCGAAGCTACTAGCGGCTACGGCCTTCGCCGAGCCAATGGTAGAAGTAAAGCTGCAGCGCGATAAGAAAGCTGAAAAGCAGACTGAAACCCTACGCCTCGACCAGTTTATCGAGGTGAAAGGTTGGAAAGCGCTGGGCAACAAGCTGAACTACTACAAGGTGCACGCCATAACGCTACTCACCGACGAAGGCCCCGAGCCCGCCCGCCGCGAAGCTAAAAAGCGCGGTGTGGCGGCCCCTAAGATAGAGGAGGGCGCCCCGGCGCCAGCCGAGCCCGAGGCGGTACACTCCGTCGAGGTCACGGCCGAGGAAGTAGCCCAGGCCCAAGCATTGCTGCGGCGGCCCAAAGCCCAACTCGGATTGTTTTAGCAACTTCCCGCGTTAGGTGCTGTATCCTCGCCTATGAGCTACTTGCCTCCGCCCACTAAGTTGCTGCTGCTTGCCCTAGGGTTGGTGGCCGCGTGCCCTAGGTTAGGGTGGGCGCAGGGCACTACCACCTCGCCGCCCTCGGCGCCCGCTACTCCAGAGCCCAAGCCAGTGCTAAAAGTAGCCTCGAAGAGTAAGCTTGCGCAGTTGCCCGATTCGGCAGCGTTGAATGAGTATTTGCGTAAAGCGGCAGCTTTGCAGCTGAAGTTCAAAGACTCAGAGGCGCTAGCCGCCTACGAGGCGGCGCTTAAGCTTAGCCCGCAGCATTACAGCGGCTTGTGGCACGCCGCCGTGCTCAGCGTGAGCATCGGCAACCGCTACTCCGACGAAACTCGCAAGAGCGCCTACTTTGCCGCGGCCCATCAGTACGCCAGCCGGGCCCTGGCTCTGCAGCCCGAAGCCGGCGAAAGCAACTACGCTATGGCCCTGGCGCTCTTCAGCCAAGCGGGGCTGCTGAGCGCTCGCGACCGGCTGCGCATTTTTAAGCAGCTGCGGGCGCACGTGTTTTTGGCCGCCGAGCGCCGCCCCGATATGCCCGAGGCCTGGCAGTTGCTGGGCCGCTGGTACTACCGCGTGGCCCATTACAACGTGCTCGAAAAAATGTTTTCTCGCGTCGTCCTAGGTGGGTACCCACAGGGAGCCAGCTCTAAAAAGGCCATGGAGGCGATGGAAAAAGCCCGCCAGCTCGACCCCATGCGCGTGCAGTACTGCTACGACCTGGCCCGCATGTACAAGTACCAGGGACACCGCCGGCGGGCTATTGCCGTGCTGCAAGAAGCTATCAAGCTCCCTACTTACACAAGTGAGGACCTGACCGTGAACCGTCTGTGCCAGCAGCTGCTGCCGCCGCTGGTGCGAGCTGCCTCCCGCCGCGACCGTGTCCACGCCCGTTGGTACGAGCGCCTGCACGCCGGAAACAAACCCGCAGCCCGCGAGTAGTGCAGAATGCTCGAACTTCGCGGCTGGTAGTTAGCAGCTGTACATTGCTGAGTTCAAGCGAAAGGGTAGGACCTAGGCACGTATAGTTTGTTTTTCAAGAGATTATAGTTAAAATGCGTAGCTGGCTAATCCTGCTTTTACCGTTTCTCGCCGCCTGCCAGGCGGCCCCCTCCGAGCGGCCCGACACCCTGGTAAACCTTGCCACGGTGCAAAGCGGCCCCCGTGTGCAGGCCGATGAATTGGACGGGGCCATCCGGCAGCAACCTGACAATACGGGGCTGCTGGCCCGCCGTGCTACGCTGCGCCTGGCGGCGGGTCAGCCTTCGGCGGCCTTAAGCGACATTAGCTCGGCCCTGGCTATCGATGATGCCGATGGCGAGCTGTATTTCTTACAGGCGCGCGCCCTGCGGGCCCTAGGGCGCCTGAGCCAAGCCCTGGCTGCCGCCCGCCAGGCGGCAGCTAACGGCTTCAACTCGCCCGAGCTTCCTTTGCTGGAAGGCGAAACGCACCTGGCCGCCCGGCAGTACGACGCCGCGCTCGAAAGCCTCGACCGCACCCTGCGCCTCGACCCCGACCAACCAGCCGCCTTATTTTATAAGGGGCTGGCCTACGCCGCCACCACCGATACTGCGCAGGCCCTTGACTACCTGCACGCCGCTCTGGCTCGCGACCCACGCCAACCTGAGATTTTGCACCAGTTGGCCTTCCTGCTCAATGCCTATCGCTTGCCCGCCGAGGCCGCCCGGTACGCCGCCCAAGGGCTGCGGCTCGATTCGACCTCGGGCGCCTTGGCCTACGACTACGGCCGGCAGTTCGAACTGCTGGGGCGGCCCGATAGTGCGCTGCGCTACTACCGCCGTGCGATACACTTCGACACGACGCAGTACCGGGCCGACTACCGGCTGGCCCTTGCAGCCGGGGCGCACGGGCAGCGGCCCGCTGCTATCATTCCTCACTTGCAGCGCGCGCTCCGCCGCAATGCGCGCCTGCCGCAGGCCCGCGCCTTGCTGGCCGAGGCCCTCGAAGCCCAGCGCCGCTTGCCCGAAGCCTACGCCCAGTTTCGGCTGCTAGTAGCCGAAAATCCTGGCAATCAGCACTGGACCTATAAAGTCTGGAAAACTGGCGAGGCCGTGCGGGCGATGCTGCCCGATAGCCTGCGCCCGCCCACTACCTACTACCGCCGAGCTGCGGCTGCCCCGGTAGCAACATCCCCGCAGCAGTAGCCAAAGTATTTTAGCGCACCCGCTACCTAGGGGCGTGCTACTCATTTCCTGGCGTGCAGGCGTAACTTGCGCCTGCTTTGCGCTCATTTGCAAGCATTAGTTATGCTCCACATCACCCTCCCCGATGGCTCCGTCCGCCAGGTCGAGCCCGGCACGACTGGCTACGACCTAGCCGCCAGCATCAGCGAAGGCCTGGCCCGCAATGCCTTGGCCGTTCGAGTAAACGGCGAAATCCGCGACCTGCATCGCCCTCTCACTGAGGACGCGACCCTCGAAATTCTGACCTGGAACGATGCCGGCGGCAAAGCCGCTTACTGGCATTCTTCGGCTCACCTCATGGCCGAAGCCCTCGAAGCGCTGTACCCTGGCGTAAAGCTGGCCATTGGTCCAGCCATCGAAAACGGCTTCTACTACGACGTGGACTTAGGCGAAGGCCGCACCATATCCAGCGATGAATTCCCCGCCATCGAGAAGAAAATGCTCGAGCTGGCCAAGAACAAGAGCAAGTTTGAGCGCCGCGAGGTGCCCAAGGCCGAGGCCGTGGCGTACTTCACCGAGAAGCAAGACCCCTACAAGCTAGAGCTGCTCGAGAACCTGGAGGATGGCAACATTACCTTCTACTCGCAGGGTGGCTTCACGGACCTGTGCCGCGGGCCGCACATTCCCGACACGAGCCCCATCAAGGCGGCTAAAATCATGAACGTGGCCGGGGCCTACTGGCGCGGCGACGAGAAAAATAAGCAACTCACGCGCCTCTACGGCATCACATTCCCTAAGCAAAAGGACCTCACCGAGTACCTAGAGAAGCTGGAAGAAGCCAAGCGCCGCGACCACCGCAAGCTGGGCAAAGAGCTGGAGCTGTTCGCCTTTTCCGAAAAAGTTGGCGCGGGCCTGCCGCTGTGGCTGCCTAAGGGCACCGTCCTGCGCGAGCGCTTAGAGCAGTTTCTGCGTAAAGCCCAGGTAAAAGCTGGCTATCAGCCAGTTGTAACGCCTCATATCGGTTCCAAAGAGCTGTACGTAACCAGCGGCCACTACGAGAAATACGGCGCTGATTCGTTCCAGCCCATTAAGACGCCTAACCCCGGCGAGGAGTTTCTCCTTAAGCCGATGAACTGCCCGCACCACTGCGAAATCTACCGCACCAAGCCACGCTCGTACCGCGAGCTGCCAGTGCGCTTAGCCGAGTTTGGCACGGTGTACCGCTACGAGCAGTCGGGCGAGTTGCACGGCCTCACCCGCGTGCGGGGCTTCACGCAAGACGATGCGCACATCTTCTGCCGCCCCGACCAAGTGAAAGAGGAGTTTCAGAAAGTAATTGACTTGGTACTCTACGTATTTAAGGCTTTAGGCTTTACTGACTTCACTGCGCAGATTTCCCTGCGTGACCCTGATAACAAGACGAAATACATCGGCAGCGACGAAAACTGGGCGCTGGCCGAAGCGGCTATTAAGGAGTCAACGGCCGAGAAAGGTCTCCCTACGGTTACTGAATTAGGAGAAGCAGCTTTCTATGGTCCCAAGCTCGACTTTATGGTGCGCGACGCCCTAGGTCGCCGCTGGCAGCTGGGTACCATTCAGGTCGACTACAACTTGCCCGAGCGTTTCGAGCTAGAGTATGTCACGCCCGATAATACTCGCGCCCGCCCTGTAATGATTCACCGGGCGCCGTTTGGCTCGCTCGAGCGCTTCGTAGCCGTGCTCATCGAGCACACCGCCGGTAATTTCCCGCTCTGGCTCTCGCCCGAGCAGTTCACGGTGCTGCCCATCTCCGACAAGTTTGCCGACTACGCTTACGAGGTGAAAGCCAAGCTCGAAGCTGCCGACCTGCGTGGCACCGTTGATGCTCGTGATGAGCGTATTGGTCGCAAAATTCGCGATGCTGAGTTGGCTAAGACGCCTTACCTGCTGGTAGTAGGCGAGAAAGAAGCCCAGGATGGCCTCGTGAGCGTGCGCCGCCATGGGCAGGGGGATATTGGGTCGATGCCGCTCGACAGCTTTGTGCAGAGCGTGCAAACCCAAATTGCCGAGGCAATGGGGTAGGAGGGCACCCACCATCCCTAGGTTAAAAAGGCGTGCTGAAGCGTGATTCAGCACGCCTTTTTATATATTATTTTGCTTTTGCAAGATTAATTGCCGATATTTGCCCCCCGAACGTCACGCCATGGGCTGGGCGCTCGGTATAACTATCTCATATCCGGCCACTTTTAGCAGGAGGACTTTCGCCATAGCTACCCCAAACCGTCGGTACGTGCCCCGCCAGCAGGTGGAAGAGCCGTTCAAAATCAACCAGAAAATCACCGCCCGCGAGGTTCGTCTCGTCGGCGATAATGTCGAGCAGGGTATCTATTCGATAGACCAGGCTCGCAAATTTGCCCAGGAGCAAAACCTGGATTTGGTGGAGATTTCGCCCACCGCTACCCCGCCCGTATGCCGCGTTATCGACTACTCGAAATTTAAGTACGAGCAGAAGAAGAAAACTCGCGAGCTGAAGGCCAAGCAAACCAAGGTTGTAATCAAAGAAATTCGCTTCGGTCCTAATACCGACGACCACGACTTTGAGTTTAAAGTAAAGCACGCCAAAGAGTTTCTTAAAGAGGGCGCCAAGATTAAGAGCTACGTGCACTTCGTAGGCCGTAGCATAGTCTTCAAAGAGCGCGGTGAGATTCTGCTGCTCAAGTTTGCCCAGGCCCTCGAAGACCTCGCCAAAGTTGAGCAGCTGCCCAAGCTCGAAGGCAAGCGCATGTTCCTCTATTTGGCTCCTAAGGCTGCCGTAGTAGCCAAACCTGCCGCGAAGCCCGCTGCTCCGGCCGATAAGCCTAAAGAGAACAAGGCTCTTAAGGACAAAGAAGCTGCTCAGGCGGCCACCGAATAGCTTAACCCCGGTTGTTGATGGCTGCCGCTGCCGGCTACGTTAGTCGTTCAGCGTCAGTACCAAACAATCAATAATCAACCACAACCCATGCCCAAAGTAAAAACCAAGTCGGGTGCCAAAAAGCGTTTCAAGCTGACTGGCACCGGCAAAGTGAAGCGTAAGCACGCTTTCAAGTCGCACATTCTGACCAAGAAGAGCACCAAGCGTAAGCGTGCCCTCACCCACAGCGGCCTAGTTAGCTCGGCCGACATGAACCGGGTGAATCAAATGCTTAACATCTAAATCCTCACCAGGCTTCCGGTCGCATGATAAGCTTCAGCAATTGCTGAGCGCCGGCTGCCAAAAACAACTTAGGTTATGCCAAGGAGTGTAAACCACGTGGCCTCGCGCCACCGCCGCAAGAAAGTAATGCGCCTCGCCAAAGGCTACTATGGCCGGCGCAAAAATGTATGGACCGTTGCGAAGAACGCAGTAGAAAAGGGCTTGCTCTATGCCTACCGCGACCGCAAGGTAAAGAAGCGCGAGTTCCGTGCCCTCTGGATTCAGCGTATCAACGCTGGTGCTCGTGAGCACGGCCTGTCGTACTCGCAGCTGATGGGCGGCCTCAAGAAGGCTGGCATCGACCTCAACCGCAAGGTGCTTGCCGACCTAGCCCTGAACCACCCTGCTGCTTTCGCGGGCATCGTTGAGAAAGTGAAGTAAAGTAGGGAAGGCGCCCGCAAGGCTCCACCCAATCGACTGACCCTGCTAAGCGCTTGCCCCCACCTAGGAGGCAAGCGCTTTTTGCTTTACGAGCTGCTACGGTTCAGCTTTTATTGCGTAGCTTGTAGAGGCTAAAAGCAAAAAACCGTCCTAGTATAAAACTAGAACGGTTTTTGATAAGTAGCGGGGACGAGAGTTGAACTCGTGACCTCAGGGTTATGAATCCTGTGCTCTAACCAACTGAGCTACCCCGCCGGGTCGGTTTGGGAGTGCAAAGGTAGTAAAAAAACTCAACCTGGCAACTCTATTTTTAAAAAAAAAGTTGTTTTCCTGCCCGCTGGGCCGCTTTTCTTCAAAGTACTTATGGACATGCCCGTTACCAGTAGTAAGCGCCGTTTCGAGATGGAATATCCGATAAACGCTTCGCCCCGTCTGTTGTTTCCCTATCTCGCCTCAGCCTCAGGACTCGCGCAGTGGTTTTGCGAGGATGTGCGCCTCGACCCTGACCACCGTTTTAATATGGTGTGGGACAAGCAGAACCACTACGCCGAAATAGCCTTGCAACGCCCCGGCCGCTCTATCCGCTATGTGTTTCTGGATGAGAAAAAACAGCCCTTAAGCGATGCTAACTATTTGGATTTTAGCCTGGAATACTCGAAAATTACAGACAGCGTGTTTCTACGCGTAACCGACTATTCCGACCATGGCAATGACCAAGAGCAGCAAGAGCTGTGGGATGGCTTGGTAGGGCGATTGCGAGAGCAGGTAGGCGGTTAACCCCCTAGGCGGGCTACGCACTATCTGATGACCACGGGCGTTGAAACTCGCGGGCAGGTTTTAGTAACGAAATGATGCTAAAGAAACTCGATAAACTTATTTTAAAAGCCTTTGCGGGGCCTTTTCTGCTCACGTTCGCCGTAGTAGAGTTCATTTTTCTGACCCAGGTTTTACTCAAGTATCTCGATGATATTGTGGGTAAAGACCTAGGGGTTGCCGTTATTCTGAAGTTGCTATTCTTTCTCAGCGTTACCATCGTGCCCATCTCACTGCCTTTGGCCGTGCTGCTATCGTCACTGATGACCTATGGCAACCTAGGGGAGCACCATGAGCTAACGGCCATCAAGGCCTCGGGTATTGCGCTCACGCGCATTTTGCGCCCCGTGTGGCTAGTGAGCTTGGCGCTGGGGGGTATTGCGTTCTGGTTTAACAATAGCATTGTACCTAAGGCCAATCTAAATGCCTATAGCTTGCTATGGGATGTGCGGCAGAAAAAGCTAGCGCTCGACATCCGTGAAGGTGTTTTTTACAACGGTATCCCTGGTTACACCATTAAGGTGAACAAGAAATTAGGTCCAAATAAAGATGCTCTCATGGGCATTATGATTTACGACCATACCCAGAAGTCGGGCAACGCAACCGTAATGCTGGCCGACTCGGGCCGTATGTTCACCCGCTTTGGCGGACAGTACCTAGGGTTAGAGCTGTTTCGGGGTCATAGCTACGTAGAGCAACCCGATGCCCGCGACCGCTCAGCATCATCGTTTGTGCGACAGGGCTTTACCCGGAATATGATAACGTTTTCGCTGTCTTCCTTTAATTTGACTAACACCAAGAAGGAGTTGTTTCAGCAAAACCGTATGATGCTGAACATTCCGCAGTTGTTCAAGTCGACTGATTCAACGCAGAAGGCGCTGCAACGCCAGCGTAAGCAGATACCGCTGCAGCTCAGCGGCTACTATACATACCTGCGCTTCGACACCATTAATCAAGCTGCCTATCGCAAGGTGTCGGCTTGGCACGTTCCATTGAGCAAGCTGGCCCCGCTGACGGGCGCCCAGGCCGAGCAGGCTGCCAATCGGGCCCGCAACATCGCCACCTTTATGAATACCAGCTCGCAGCGGCTGTTTGAGACCGCTCGTGATTCGGCCCAGTTCCGCATTGAAATCTACCGTAAGTACACGCAATCGGTGGCCGTTATTATGTTTTTTTTGATAGGCGCGCCACTTGGGGCCATTATCAAAAAGGGCGGCCTAGGCGTACCTATTTTGATTTCTATCCTGTTCTTCATTGTGTACTACGTCTTGAGCATCTTGGGCGAGAAGGGCGGCCGTGAGTTTGAGATGCCAGTAGGGCTGGGGATGTGGATTTCAAATGCTCTGCTACTTCCTGCCGGATTATTCTTCCTCTACCAAGCTTATAATGACTCGGGTCTGCTTGAGACTGACTTCTGGCGGCGCCTTGCGCAACGGTTGCCGCGCTTCCCGCGTCTGCGCCGATTAGCGTTGCCAGCTACGGAATAAGTAATTGGATTCCCGAAAGAAATTGCGTACCTTTGCGCCCGCCCTGCGGTGTAGGGCAGCCACAATTCTCTTATTTTTTAATCTAAGACGGGTCATTCCTATCTGCCGATGAAACTCTCGACCGAGGCCAAGCAGGCCATCTTCGAAAAAAACAGCCTTCAGAAAGTAAACACCGACACCGGTTCGGCCGAGTCGCAAATTGCGCTGTTCACGCACCGCATTCAGCACCTCACGGAGCACCTGAAGACCAACAAAAAAGACCACAGCACTCGTCTAGGTCTGCTCAAACTGGTAGGTAAGCGCCGCCGCATGCTGGATTATCTTCAGCACCGCGAGATTAACCGCTACCGCGCCATCATCAAGGAGCTAGGCATCCGCAAGTAAGCCAAGCTACCGGGAGTAGGGAGCCTTCTAGAGAAGGTTCCCTACTCTTTTTTTTGCCGGTGCCCAAGCCGTCCTGGGGCACTCGCAGTACCCGAAGCTAGGAGCGAGTCAGCGGCCCCCTCCCGTACTGCGTTTGCCTGAACTGTTTGCCTGCAAGTTTTTGTTTGAATAGATATTTTTTAGCTCCTAGCTTCCAGCTACTTACTCTTTCGAAAGAATGCCCGCTCCCCACTCAATTACCAAAACCCTGGCGCTGCCCGATGGCCGTCAGATTTCCATTGAAACCGGCAAACTGGCCAAGTTTGCTGATGGTGCCGTAGTAGTGCGTCTCGGCGACACGATGCTACTCGCTACCGTTGTGTCGGCTCCGAGCCAGCGCGAAGGTGTTGACTTTCTGCCGCTTTCGGTTGACTACCAAGAAAAATTTGGTTCGGCCGGTAAGATTCCTGGCTCGTTCCAGCGCCGCGAAGGCCGCCTGAGCGACTACGAGATTCTGATTTGCCGCCTCGTTGACCGCATTCTGCGGCCAATGTTCCCCAAAGACTACCACTACGAGGTGCAGGTAATGATTAACCTCATCTCGGCTGACAAAGAAGTACAGCCTGATGCGCTGGCTGCGTTGGCTGCCTCAGCCGCTATCTCGATTTCCGATATTCCGTTTGCCGGCCCGATTTCGGAAGTGCGCGTAGCGCGCATCGATGGTCAGTTCCAGATTAACCCTAAGACCAGCGACCTAGCGCGCGCCGATATGGACCTCATCGTAGGTGCTACGGCCGACTCGGTAGCCATGGTAGAAGGCGAGATGAAGGAAGTGAGCGAAGAAGAAATGGTAGCCGCCATTGCCTTCGGTCACGAAGCCATCAAAGCACAGGTGCAGCTGCAGAAAGAGCTGGCCGAGGCTGTAGGCCGCACGCCCGACGCGCAGCCCCGTGAGTATCCTAAGTACGAAGAGAACGACGCGCTGAAAGCGCTGATTCACGAAGGCATCTACCAAGGTGCTTACGACGTGGCTCGCTCGGGTAACACCAGCAAGTCGGGCCGCAAAGAAGGCTTCTCGGGTGTTAAGAAAGCTTTCCTCGATAAGCTAGTGGCCGAGCAGCCCGAGCTGGATATGAAGATGGTAAGCCGCTACTATTCGTCGGCCGAGAAAAAAGCCATCCGCGATATGATGATTAAAGAGCGGGTGCGCCTCGACGGTCGTCAGCTTACCGAAATTCGTCCTATCTGGTCGGAAATCAATTACCTGCCGGGTGCTCACGGCTCAGCCATATTCACGCGTGGCGAAACCCAGAGCTTGACCACGGCTACGCTTGGCACCAAGCTCGATGAGCAAATCATCGACCAGCCGCTGCACTCGGGCTACAACCGATTCATGCTGCACTATAACTTCCCCGGCTATTCGACCGGCGAAGTGAAGCCTAACCGGGGCGCTGGTCGCCGCGAAATTGGCCACGGTAACTTGGCTATGCGCTCGCTCAAGCAAGTGTTGCCACCCGACGAAGAAAACCCCTATACCATCCGCATTGTATCGGACATCCTGGAGTCGAATGGCTCGAGCTCGATGGCGACGGTGTGCGCCGGCTCGCTGGCCCTGATGGATGCCGGCGTGAAAGTGCGTTCGGCAGTAGCTGGTATCGCTATGGGTCTGGTGCAGGATAAAGAAACCGGCGAATATGCCGTGCTGTCCGATATTCTGGGCGACGAAGACCACCTAGGCGATATGGACTTCAAGGTAACTGGAACCGAGAAGGGGATTTGCGCTTGCCAGATGGACATCAAAATCCAGGGCCTGAGCAATGAGATTCTGACCGCCGCCCTGCACCAAGCCCGCGAAGGCCGCCTGCACATTCTGCGCGAGATGGCCAAGACCATTGACGCCCCGGCTCCTGAGCTGAAGGCGCACACGCCGCGCTCGCACAAAATGCTGATTGACAAAGAGTTCATTGGCGCGGTAATCGGGCCGGGTGGCAAAGTCATTCAGCAAATCCAAAAGGATACTGGTGCCACGGTTATCATCGAGGAAAAGGACGAAAAGGGCCACGTAAGCATTTACGCCGCCAACCAAGAGTCGATGCAGGGTGCTATCGACCGCATCCGGGCCATTGCGGCGCAGCCCGAAGTAGGCGAGACCTATAAAGGCAAAGTGCGCTCGATTCAGCCCTATGGTGCATTTGTGGAAATCATGCCGGGTAAAGACGGTCTGTTGCACATTTCGGAGGTGACGCACGAGCGCATTGCGTCGCTCGAAGGAGTGCTAGAAGTAGGACAGGAGATAGATGTGAAGCTAGTGGATATCGACAAAAAGACGGGCAAATACCGGCTGTCGCGCAAAGTGCTATTGGCCAAGCCAGCGTAGTGAATAAGTTAAGGAGAGAAGATGGAAAAATTTAAAATTTGGAATGCTAATTGCGGCGAGTAGCTAATGGTTAGAACCAAAATTTTATATTTTTCTGTCTTCTCATCCTCACCTTGCCTCGCCGAACTTTCGCCCATATAGCAGCGTTGTTTTCCCTTGAATCGGCCGTGAGCCGGCCGAGTAGTATGCTTCCAATTAACTCCTTTAAAACTATCTAATTAGCCACCGTTACCGATGAGACAGCTAAAAATCAGCAAACAGATTACCAACCGCGAAAGCCAATCGCTGGATAAATATCTCCAGGAGATTGGTAAAGTGGACCTGCTGACGCCCGACGAGGAGGTAACGCTGGCGCAGCGCATTCGCGATGGTGACCAAAAAGCCCTGGAAAAGCTGACTAAAGCTAACCTGCGCTTTGTGGTTTCGGTAGCAAAACAATATCAAAACCAAGGGCTTAGCCTGGGCGACCTCATTAATGAAGGTAACTTAGGTCTTATTAAGGCAGCTAAACGCTTCGACGAAACCCGCGGCTTTAAGTTTATCTCTTACGCCGTATGGTGGATTCGCCAGAGCATCCTGCAAGCACTAGCTGAGCAGAGCCGTATTGTGCGTTTGCCTCTGAATCGGGTAGGCTCGTTGAACAAAATCAGCAAGTCTTTCTCGGAGCTGGAGCAGAAGTTCGAGCGGGAGCCTTCGCCCGAGGAAATTGCTGAGGTACTTGAGCTGACTACTTCGGAAGTAGTGGATACCCTGAAAATTTCGGGTCGCCACGTATCGGTAGATGCACCGTTCGTGCAAGGCGAGGAGAACCGCTTGCTTGACGTGCTCGAAAACGAGGACGAAGAAACGCCGGATTCGGGCCTGATGAACGACTCACTGCGCAAAGAAGTGCAGCGGGCTCTCTCGACCCTGACCAAGCGTGAGGCTGACGTGATTACGCTCTACTTCGGGCTAAATGGTGAAGCCGCTCTAACGCTGGAAGAAATTGGCGAGAAGTTTAACCTGACCCGTGAGCGCGTGCGCCAGATAAAGGAAAAGGCCATTCGCCGCTTGCGCCACACGTCGCGTTCGAAGGCGCTGAAGCCATACCTAGGCTAGTTGTTGCCTAAATTTGTTTACTTGAAAACCCCGACCGTGAGGTTGGGGTTTTTTGTAGGTAAATGTGCGAATCCTAGGATTTGCTACGTTGTTTTTTATCTCTACGACTAATTGCTTGCGAGCGCGAAGCACAATTCTCGCGCTATTTGTATGGAACACATTCATTGCTTGATAATTGGTTCGGGGCCAGCCGGCTATACTGCAGCTATCTACGCGGCGCGGGCCGGGCTCCAACCAGTAATGTACCAAGGCTTGCAGCCGGGGGGGCAGCTGACCATTACCAACGATGTGGAAAATTTTCCGGGCTACCCAGACGGTGTAATGGGCCCGGAGATGATGGAAGACTTGAAAAAGCAAGCCACACGTTTCGGTACGGATATCCGCTACGGCATTGCCACCAAAGTTGATTTTTCGGGGCACCCGCACAAAATCACGATTGACGAAACCACCGAGTTGACGGCCGATTCTGTGATTATTGCCACTGGCGCTTCGGCCAAGTGGTTGGGCCTGCCTTCAGAAGCGCGGTTGAACGGCTCGGGGGTATCGGCTTGCGCGGTGTGCGACGGCTTCTTCTATCGTGGTAAGGAAGTAGCCATCGTAGGCGCGGGCGACACAGCGGCTGAAGAGGCAAACTACCTCGCTAACCTTTGCTCGAAGGTGTATATGCTGGTGCGCAAAGACGCCATGCGGGCCTCGAAAATCATGCAGAAGCGGGTGCTCGATAACCCCAAAATTGAAGTGCTCTTCGACACTGCTACAGATGAAATTCTGGGTGAGCACGCTGTGGAAGCAGTACGGGTAAAGAACCTCGTGACGCATGAAACGCGTGAGCTTCCCATTCACGGCTTCTTCGTAGCCATTGGCCACGAGCCGAACTCCAAGATTTTTCAGGACTACCTGCACCATGATGAGCAGGGCTACCTAAAGACTTTGCCCGGCACGGCCAAAACCAACGTGGATGGTGTGTTTGCCTGCGGCGACGTACAAGATTATACGTATCGCCAGGCCATTACGGCAGCGGGCAGCGGCTGTATGGCGGCACTCGATGCCGAGCGCTACCTAGCGGGCCTAAAATCATAGTTTTATAAGCGAACGTGCAGCTAGCCAAGCGGGCGGTGCACCTTTCGTATCTACCAACAGGCAGTAGTGGCTCGCGCACCGAGTCGCTGCTGTCATTTTTGGGTTTCTTTTGACTTTTCCTAAGCTTTTTTTTCGCCTGCCCGTGCTGTTAGTGCTGCTGGCCTGCTGGCTAGGGGCCGGCACATCTGCACAGGCGCAGCGCCGCCGGGCTTCGAGAGCCAAGCCGAGTAGGGCGCGCAGTAAAGATTTCTTCAAGGCGCGCACGCCTACATTGCGCTACGTACGGCCCGATACCACTACCATCATCGAGACGGAGGAACTACCCGACGACCGGTCAGACGCCGCCAAGTCTATTTTCAACCCGGCCCGCAAGCTGAGCATCGTGAGTGAAGACACCACTACGCTCAACGAGGGCGGGCAGGAGATAGTGGAGATGTCGGACGAGGTACTTATTGATTCGTCGTGGGTGCGGGTAGCGGGATACTACTCTATTTGGGACACGCACAACATCAACCCGTACCGGGTAGATGGCCGTCGTATTCGCGATACCATTAACCTGAAGCTGGTAGACCCCGTGCGCCAGCACTACGCCAAGATGCCGCTGGTGAAAACACCCATCACCTCGGGCTTCGTGTTTCGGTGGGGCCGCTGGCACTTTGGGGTAGACCTAGACCTAGAAACTGGCGACTCAGTAAGAGCCGCATTTGACGGCGTCGTTCGCATTAGCAAGTGGGATGGCGGTGGCTATGGCAACTACCTACTGGTGCGTCATTACAATGGCCTCGAAACGTTGTATGGCCACCTGAGCAAGCCGCTGGTGCCAGTAGGCACTTTCGTGAAGGCCGGCCAGATAATCGGCCTAGGGGGGAGCACGGGGCGCAGTACTGGTTCGCACCTGCACTTTGAGGTGCGCTACGAAGGCAATCCTATCAATCCTACACTGGTATATAATTTCCCGGGTTACCAGCTACGGAGCGATAATTTCACCATTACCTCGGCGCTTTTCAACTACTACAGCCGTGCTCTGCGGCGCGGGCGAGGTAGCAGCAGTGCGAGCAGCCGCGCGCCGGAGCCCAGCGCTGCCCGGCGCGTAGTGCAGCACCAGATACGAGCGGGCGATACGCTTTCAGAAATTGCCGACCGCTACGGGGTGCGCGTAAGTGCGCTCAAGCGGCTTAATCCTAGCCTAGGGAATACGCTGCGGCCCGGCAAGAAGCTGCGTATTAAATAGACCGCAGATTCAAACGGATTTGTCGGATACGCCTGCCTTTGGCAGGCTGGCTAAGTGGATGTAGGAGTGGCTTTGGTTTTTGTTGATTAATGCTTGGTAGGATGATTAAGCTAGATGTGTTGGCCCTGGGGGCTCACCCCGATGATGTAGAAATGTCGTGCTCGGGTACGCTGCTGGCGGCGGTGGCTGCTGGCAAGAAAGTAGGCATTGTGGACCTGACGCGGGGCGAGCTAGGTACCCGCGGCACTCCAGAGACCCGGGCGGCCGAGGCGGCAGCAGCAAGCAAGATATTGCAGCTTAGCGCCCGCGAGAACCTTGGCTTGCCCGACGGGTTCTTTAAAAACGACCGCGAGCACCAACTGCTGCTCATCGCGGCCATTCGGCGCTATCAGCCCGAAGTAGTGCTTTGCAACGCTATCAACGACCGGCACCCTGACCACGGGCGCGCCGCCCAGCTAGCTACTGACGCCTGCTTTTTGAGCGGGCTGCGCATGATAGAAACGCTGGACGAAAATGGCCAACCCCAGGCACCCTGGCGCCCCAAGAACGTGTACCACTACATTCAGGACCGGCTGTTGCCGGCTGACTTTGTCGTTGATATCACGCCGTATTGGGCGGGCAAGTGGGCTTCTATAACTGCCTATGGTACGCAGTTTTATAACCCAAGTGCCGACCCAGCTGCCCCGCAGACTTATTTGTCGGGGCAGACTTTCTCACACTTCATGGAGGCCCGCGCGCGCGAGTTTGGGCACCTGATTGGAGTAGAGTTTGGCGAAGCCTACACCGTGGAGCGGCCCGTGGGTGTACGAGAAATAGGTGACCTGATATAAGAATAGAATACATGCAAAAAGAGACCTAGGAAATAGGAGCAGGCTAGTGCTTCTATTTCCTAGGTCTCTTTTTTGGTGGCGCTAAAGTCAATTTGCGCTGAGGCCTACCACCTAGGTGGGTCGCGTTATAGTTCCATCACCAGGGTCAAGGCTGTTTCCAAAACTAGGCCGGTAGTCGCCTGGGTTTGCAGCGTCACCTTGTATTCACCTGCTGGTAAACCCGTATTAGCCAATACACTGACCTTGCCAGTGGTAGCATCGACACTGAATAGCTTGGCAGTGTCTGTAAACGGCGTTCCGTTTCGCTCAACAGCTTTGAGGGTGTAGCTGCCCTGGTATTTGGTCGGATAAAAAGTAGGTGCTTTCGACGTGTAGGCCTTGCCTAGCTGCAGCACGACGCGATTTTCGAGTATCGTTAGGTTATAGTCGGAGTAGTAGGTACCGAAGAAAAACTTGGGCTTGGGCATCAGCACCACCCGAAATTGCCGGTAGGCCACCCGGTAGCCATCCTTGGTGAGCGTTGGTAGCAGGTCGTAGGTCCATTCATGCTTCTGGTCGGGGTCGCCGGCGCCAGCCGCTACTACTACCTGCTGGCCAGCAATGCTCACTTTGCCGTCGGGGCGGCCATTCACCTCCAGCACCAATTCGGTGTTGGCCGCATTTAGGCCCGCGTAGTCTACTGTGTAGGCGAGAGGTTTATTGTCATAAATACCGTAGGCGTAAGGGATAACGTCGGTAGAGGGTACGTCTGCTAGGTTGAGTTGCGCTGGCAAAACCTTGATTTTGAGGCGCGAATGCACTTGCTTGAAGCCTGTGCTCGACGTAGCCGTAAGCGTGGCCAGGTAGTTGCGCGGCGTGCGCACGCCACTCGTGCTCGACGTAGTAGTAGTAGGGTAGAGCTGGCTTGCATCGATGCTAACCTTGCGCGTGGCTTGGTCTACCGTCACGGCGCGCGCCACTAGGGTGGTCAGCGAGTCGCTGGCATTCACCTTCACCTTAGCGTTGTCCTTAAAGCTGAGCGCCAGCGTGACATTGGGCAGGTTCTGATATTCTGCGGGTAGGTCGAGCTGGATTTTCTGCCCGTAGGTCAACGCCAGCGAATCGGGCAGCGTGATGGCGGGAGATAGCCTAGGTTCACGATTTCTTCGACCTCCGTTTTGCGGCAGCTCGACAGGCTAAGCCCAGTCAGCCCCGCTGCGAAGGTGGCAGACAGTAGTATGCTTTTACGCATTAAGAAAAAGGTAAGTGGGCTATGCGCCCAGAGTGAAACGGCCGCAAAGGTAGCCGGCTGGGATTATTAAATGCATCATAGTTGCATTTAATAATTAATTAGTTTATCCGCTTGATTTCCATCGTACGCTAAGCCTACCTGATAGCTGTCGCTTCCGTGCTATATATAAACAGATTCTATTATGTGCTTCCCAGGCTGCTTCCCACGTGACAAGCATAAGGATACCTCATAAGTGCAACTTAGTTTCTTTTGTGCAATCTTTGCAGTAGACTATAGATGAGATTATGGTAGCTATTACTGCTTGCCGTGCAGCTGCGCTCGCCGTAGCGCTGCTGGGCGCAGGTTCTTTCAACGTGCTGGCACAGAATATTCTAGATTTGCCGCCCACTCGGCCGTGGTCGGGCAGTAGCGAACGGCTGCTTGTGAAGCCCACCGACGCCTGGATTACGCCGGCCGAGGCCGCCAACTTCCAGACTACGCCACGTTACGCCGAAGTGCGCGCCTGGCTGGAGCGGCTCGATGCAGCCTCGCCCTTGCTTTCTCTCCGCACCTTTGGCCGCACGAGCGAAGACCGCGACCTGCTGTGCGTGCGCGCCAGCAAGGGCGGCTCCGCCAAGCCAGTGGTGCTGGTACAGGCAGGCATTCATTCGGGCGAGATTGATGGTAAGGACGCCGGGCTGATGCTGCTGCGCGATATTGCGCTGCGCGGTAAGGACAACCTGCTCGACCGCGTTGACTTGGTATTCGTGCCGATTTACAACATCGATGGCCACGAGCAGATGAGCGCGTGGAACTTCCCGCACCTGCGCGGCCCCGCCGAGAAGGGACGCGATGCCAACGCCCGCAACATCGACCTGAACCGCGACTATGGCAAGGCCGACGCGCCCGAAACGCGGGCCATGCTAACGCTGCTCCGCGAGCTGGACCCTGTGCTGTACATCGACTGCCACGTCAGCGAAGGGTTTGACATGCAGTATGATGTCACTTTCACCTACGCGGGCTGGGGCAAGTATGCGCGCCACCGGGCCACGGCCGATTGGCTGCAGGGGCGCTTTGGGCCGGCCGTGACGCAGGCGCTGACCAAGGCGGGCCATACGCCTACTATTTACCCTAGCCCCATCGACACGCGTGAGCCTACCAAGGGCATTCGCTACAGCCCCGAGGGCCCGCGCTACTCCACCGGCTACGGTGACTTTATCGGCGTGCCCACCGTGCTGGTCGAGAACCACATGCTCAAGCCCTACCGCCAGCGTGTGCTCGGTACCTACGTGCTGCTCGAAGCCGCGCTGAAGCTGGCAGCGACCGACGCCGACCGCATTGCCGCCGCTAAGGCGCAGGACCGCGCCAGTCGCCCCACCGAGCTGCTCACCCGCTGGACGCCCGCGCCGCAGCCCATCGGCTGGGTCGAGCAGTTTAAGGGCATCGCTTTCGAAATGTATCAGTCGCCGGCCTCGGGGCGGCTTGAGCAGCGCTGGCTGGGGCGGCCCATCACGTTTCGCATGCCCATCATTGGGCAGCAGCCTACCCAAACGGTGCAGCTGCCCAAGGCCTGGTGGGTGCCCGCCGCCCAGGCCGAGGTGCTCGACCGGCTGCGCCTGCACGGCATCGCGTTCGAGACCCTAGGTGCCCCGCGCACGCTGCAGGTTGATAATGTGCGTCTCGTCGAGCCCAAGCTCTTGCAGCCCAACGAAGGGCGCGTGCCCATAACGGCGACCTTCGTGCACGAGCAGCGCGAGCAGCTGATGCCCGCGGGCAGCGTGCGCGTGCCCGCCGACCAGCCCAAGGGCCTGCTGGCCGCCGCGCTCCTAGAGCCCGAAAGCCAAGATTCGTTTCTGGCCTGGGGGTTCTTTCCCGAAATGCTGGCTCCCGCACCGAACACCGACGACTATATCCTGGCCGCGCTGGGCGAGCGCCTGCTAGCCACCGAGCCCGCGCTGAAGGCCGAGTTTGAGGCCAAGCTGCGCGCCGAGCCCGCCTTTGCCGCGAGCCCCAACGCCCGGCTTGCCTGGCTCTACGCGCACGCAGGGCCGGGGCACCCTTACCCGCTGCGCTATCCTATTGCCCGCGAGCTGAACTGATAGAGAGGCCTCGCTGGCTGACGTGGGCAAGCGCCGCGGCAGTATGCAGTGTAGCCGTTTTGACCTCAGCCGCGCTCGGAATAGGTGCGGGCGTTGCCACGGTACCTAGGGCGTGCGATAAAGCAGCGACGCCCTAGGTACCGAAGCAAAGAAATTTTTGGCCTAGGTCGCTTTGGCCGCTCGACTACTGGACACTATGGCGTCAAGATGCGCGTTAGGCTCCGCCACCCGCTGTACCTTTGGCTCCTGAATGCCGCTCCTTCGTTTTTTTAGTTTCTGGATTTTGCTGGCGCTGACGGCCTTGTCGCTGCCCGCGCAAACCCCACGCCGCCCGGCTGCCAAAGCGCCGGGGGCTCCGGCCACTGCGGCTACCCCCGCCAAAGGCACGCCCGTGCAGCTGCTGCCCGGCACCCGCGAGCTACAAGGCGGCATCTTCAACGGCGTGAAAATCCGCAAGCTGCTAGGCAACGTCAGCTTTAAGCAGGAGGACACGTTTTTGTACTGCGACTCGGCCTACCAGTACCTAGACCGCAATGAGATTGAGGCGTTTAGCAACGTGCGTATCATTCAGAATGATACTGTTACCATCAACGGCGACCGGGGCTTTTACGATGGCGACCGGCGCACGGCCCGCATGACGGGCAATGTGGTGATGCACGACCCGCGCATGACGCTCACCACCTCCGTGCTCGACTATGACCTAGCGCGCCAAACAGCTTACTACACCACCGGCGGCCACCTCACCGACCCACAGAATACCCTCGATAGCCAGCAGGGTTTTTATGATACGCGCAGTAAAGTGTTTGTTTTTAAGCGCGATGTACACCTGGTTTCGACCGATGCCAAAGGCAGCCAGACCGACCTGCGCAACGATACGCTGACGTTTAATACCATTTCTAAAATTGCCTATTTCGACGGCCCTACTCGCATCAAGGGCCCGCAGGGTAACCTCTACGCCGAGAAAGGGGTGTATAACACCATTACCAGGGTGTCTAATTTCCAGCGCAACGCCAAGATTGAGACGCCCAACTACCTGCTAGGCGGCGACCAGCTGGTGTACGATGAGGGCAAGCTCTACGGCGTAGCTACGGGCCATGTTACGCTTATTTCCAAGAAAGACAACCTATTGCTGCGTGGCGACGTGGGCCGCTATTGGCGGGCCCTAGGGCGTACCAAGCTCTACGGGAGCCGGCCAGTGGTGCGCAATATCTCAGGCCGCGACACGCTGTATCTGGCCGCCGATACGCTGCTGAGCATTGAGTCGCGCCCTACCAAGGTCAACCAACGGCCCATCCTCTACGCCTGGCCCAAGGTGCAGATTTTTCGGGGCAACCTGCAAGGGCGCTGCGACTCGCTGACCTACGACCGGCAAGACAGTATTATCTACCTCAACCGCGACCCCATTCTGTGGCAAGCCCATAACCAAATGACGTCCGACTCGATGGAGATTCGGCAGAAGCGCGGCCAGATTGACCAGGTGCGGATGTTTGCCAAAGCCTTCGTGATAGGGGAGGACACGCTGCACGACTTCAACCAAGTAAAAGGGCGTAACATCCTAGCGTACTTCAAGCAAAACCGCGTTAACCGTATCGATGTGCTTGGCAATGCTGAAAGCCTCTACTATGCGCTGGATGGCGATACGGTAGTAACGGGGGTGAATAAGTCGCTCTCGGCCACCATCCGGCTAGCCTTTGCAGATGGTAAGATTAAAACGCTCAGCATGCTGGCCAATCCGGATGCTACGTTTATCCCGCCGCACGAGCTCAAGGAAGACGATACCCGCCTGAAGGGCTACCGCTGGCGACCTACCGAGCGCCCCACCCGGCGCACTGTGTTTGGCAAGCACTTCGCCAGCGACATCAAGGCGAAAAAACCTAGGGCCAAGCCCAAACCTACTAAAACCAAGGCCAAGCCCGCCCCCCGCAAGCGCGCCGCGCCACCCTCCAAGAAGCCCGCCACCCCTGCTAAAGCGCCGGCAGCTGCAACCAAGCGCTAAGCAAGGCGGCTCTTACAAGCGGCACTGCGGAACGCAACAGTGCGCGCCCATCGTTTTCCTCGTACCTTTGTCTTTCGTATGCGATTCTCCCGTCTTATTTCTGCCACGCTGCTGGCCAGCACCCTCTCACTAGGGGCCTGCACAGGCTACCAGAAGCTGCTCAAGAGCACCAACGTCAACGAGAAATACGAGGCTGCCATCAAGTATTATGACAAGGGCGACTACTTCCGGGCGGGCACGCTGCTGGAAGAAATGATTCCTCTGCTCAAAGGCCGGCCCGAGGCGGAAAAGGCGCAGTTTTACTTCGCCAACACCAACTTCATGCAGCGCAACTACGTGCTGAGTGCCTACTATTTCAAGCAGTTTACCGACACGTATCCCAACTCGTCGTACACCGAGCAAGCTAACTTCTTGCGAGCCAAATCGTTGTTCCGCGATTCGCCCGGCTACGAGCTCGACCAAACGAATACGGTATCGGCGCTGGAAGTAATTCAGGACTACCTGAATACGTACTCCACCAGCGAGTACCGCGCCGAGGCGGAAAGCATGTCGCAAGAGCTGCAGAAGAAGCTGGAAAATAAAGCGTTCCAAAGCGCCAAGCTTTACTACTCGCTACGCTACAACCAGGCGGCTGTCACGGCCCTAGGTAACTTCAACCAGCAGTACCCGGCCTCGGTCTATGCCGAGCAGGCCGACTTTCTGCGCCTCACGGCGCAATATGCCTGGGCCAAGGAGAGTATCGAAAGCAAGCAACGCGAGCGTTTTGTGGACGCTGTAGCCATCTACCAGCATTTTATTGACACCTACCCGCAGAGCAAAAACCTGCATGCAGCCCAGACGATGTTCGACGACAGCCGCGCCGAAATAGAACGGCTGAAAAACCTCCCGGCCGACCCCACGGCCGCTAATTAATGGGTAATGGCTAGCTGCTAATGGTTAAGTGCCATTGATGAAGCCAGTAATAACCACCTAGTAACAACTAACATCCCCATGAAGACTACCGCTTCTGCCTCCATCGTCACCCGCAACCTCGCCGACATTGCTACCGAAAATGGCAACGTGTATGAGGCTATCTCCATCATCTCGAAGCGCGCCAACCAGCTGTCGCTGAAGCTGAAAGAAGAGCTAAGCGAAAAGCTAGCCGAGTTTGCTACTACGGTCGATAACCTTGAAGAAGTATTCGAAAACCGTGAGCAGATTGAAATCAGCAAGCAGTACGAGCGCCAGCCCAAGCCCACCAGCCATGCTATTGAAGAGTTCATTGCTGGCGAGCTGCACTACGAAACCCCTGAGGTAGCTCCCATCGTTATTCCGCGCGAACTGTTCTAGGCTTTGGTAGCGCGCTCCGAGTTGGTTGCCTAGGTTTGTGTTCTTTTGCGAGTTCATGACAACCTCCGCTACCAGCCCCGCGCCCCACGCCCCGCTTCAAAATCGCCGCTTGCTCCTAGGGGTGAGCGGTAGCATCGCAGCATATAAAGCCGCGCCGCTAACCCGCCTGCTAGTGAAAGCCGGCGCCGAGGTACAGGTTATCCTGACCGAGGCGGCCACTGCTTTTGTTACGCCCCTCACGCTAGGCACCCTCTCCAAAAAGCCCGTCTTGACGGGCTTTTTGCGTGATGCGGCTAGTGGGCAGTGGCACAACCACGTCGAGCTAGGGTTGTGGGCCGAGGCCCTGGTGATTGCACCCGCCAGCGCCAACACCATCGGCCAGCTAGCCAACGGGCTGTGCCCTAACTTGCTAAGTGCCGTATACTTATCGGCGCGCTGCCCGGTGTTTCTGGCCCCAGCTATGGACCTGGACATGTATGCCCACCCGGCCGTGACGCAAAATTTGCAGCGATTGCGTTCGTTTGGCAATCATATTTTTGACTCGCCCAGCGGCGAGCTGGCCAGTGGCCTGGCCGGGCCGGGCCGCATGCTGGAGCCCGAGGAAATAGTGGCCGAGCTAGCGCAGTTCTTCGCGCAGGGCTAGCGCTTTACGAGTAAAAAAAGAGCAATTGAACCCTCCTAGCAATTGTTAATTGCTCACTGATAATTCTTAATTGACAAGATGCACGTTCTTCTTACGGCGGGCCCTACCTACGAGCCGCTCGACCCGGTGCGCTTCCTAGGTAACCGCTCGACGGGTAAAATGGGCTACGCGCTTGCCGAAGCTTTTGCCGAAGTGGGCGCCGCCGTGACGCTGATAAGCGGGCCCGTGCAACTAGCGCCGCCAACCAGCCCCCGCATCCGCACAGTGCGGGTCGAAACAGCGCAGCAGATGTACGAGGCCGCCGCGCAGGTAGCACCCGCGGCCGATGTGTGGGTATTTGCCGCCGCCGTGGCCGACTACCGGCCCGCGGTAGTAGAATACGAGAAAATTAAAAAATCTGGTGAAACGCTCACGCTAGAGCTGGTCAAGAACGTGGACATTGCCGCCACGCTCGGCCAAACCAAGCGGCCTGAACAATTTGCGGTCGGTTTTGCGTTGGAGACTACAAACGAGCTGGCGCATGCCCTAGGCAAGCTCCAGCGCAAAAACTTTGACCTAGTCGTGCTTAATTCCTTGCGCGATGCGGGCGCCGGCTTTGGCCACGATACCAATAAAGTATCAGTGCTGGACCGCGCCGGCCAGGTGCTTAACTTTGAGTTGCAAGCTAAAACCGACCTGGCCCGCGGGCTGGTGCAGCTCATTCAGTCCCGATTTGCTATTTCTCATGCGTAACGTATTCACGGTGTTGGCCTTGCTGCTGGGGCTGCTGGCTGGGTGCCCCAGCCAGGCCCAAGAGCTGAATGCCGACGTGCAGGTGTCGCTTCAAAACGTAACCATCACCGACGCCACGCTGGTAAACCAGATGCAGGCCGAGATGCGCCGCATTCTGAATGAAACCCCCTGGACGCGGCTCACCTACGCCCCCAACGAGCGCATTAACCTGCGCATGTTCGTGGGTATCACCGCTATTCCGCAGAATGGCACCTATGTGGCCACCATGCGCCTGATTGCGACGCGCCCGGTATATGGCACGGGCTACGAAACCAACGTGCTGAGCCTCAACGACCGGAATTTTATTTTTAACTACTCGCCCGCCACGCCTATTTCGTTTATTCCGGGCAGTAACACCTTCACCAGCAACCTGGCCTCGCTGCTGGGCTTCTACGCTTATCTGGTTATTGGCACCGACCAAGACACGTTTGCGCGTCTAGGGGGCTCGCCGTACTACGACCAAGCGCGCCTGATAATGCAGTACTCGGCGGGCCAAACCACGACCACCGGCGAGACCGATACCGGCTGGACCGACACTAACCCCACGAATCGCTACTGGCTGCTCAATAACCTCACCGACCCGCAGCTCGAGCCCTTCCGTACCAGCCTCTACGGCTATTACCGGCAAGGCATGGATGTATTTATTGAGAAGCCGGCCGATGCCAGAACCTCGATAATGGAGGCCCTAGGGGCCATTCAAAAAATCAACGTCCTTCGGCCGGGTACTTTGTTCGTGCGGGCGTTTTTCAACGCTAAGGCCGACGAGATAACCAACGTATTCCGCACCGGTACCCCCGAGCAAAAGCAACAGCTTGTGACCATGCTCAGCGACGCCGACCCCGATAATCTGACAAAGTATCAGACGCTGTTAAGACCCTAGGAGTAAGCTAGGCGAAGTTGCTACTTGTCCTATTGCTAAGTCATTGCTGTAGATAGATATGCTACTCGATTTACGTATCCAGAACTATGCTCTTATCGAGCAGTTAGAGCTGCGGCCCTCGCCGCTGCTCAATATTATTACCGGCGAAACGGGAGCGGGCAAGTCTATTATGCTCGGCGCCATCGGGCTGCTGCTCGGCAACCGGGCCGACTCGCGCATGCTCTTCAACACCGAGCGCAAGTGCGTGATTGAGGGGCAGTTTGATATTAAGAATTATCAGCTGCAAGACATTTTTGAGTCGGAAGACTTGGACTACGATGCGCAGTGCATTCTGCGGCGCGAAATCAGCCCCTCGGGCAAGTCGCGGGCCTTCGTCAACGACACGCCCGTGACGCTGGAGGCCCTGCGCAAGATTGGCGCGAACCTGATGGACATTCACTCGCAGCACGATACGCTGCTGCTGGGCGATGCCGTATTTCAGCTCAACCTGCTGGACCTCTACGCCAACCTAGTGCCGACCCGCACGCAGTATGGTAATGCTTATCGCCAATACCGCCGACTCGAAGCCGACCTCAAGACCCTTGAGGACCAGGCCGCCCAGGCTAGCAAAGAGCTGGATTACAACAGTTTTTTGCTGAGTGAGCTGGAAGAAGCTAATCTTGACAAGGAAGACCAGGAAGCCCTGGAGCAGGAGGTAAAGCAGCTGGAGCACGCCGAAGAAATTAAGTACAAGCTCAGCCAGGCCTTGCACGGCCTGCGCGACAGCGAGTACTGCGCCACCGGCAACATGAAAGATGCGGCCTTGCTCCTAGGTCAGGTGGCGGGCTACTCCGACGCTTTTAAGGAGCTGAAGCAGCGGCTCGATTCTTGCCTCATCGAACTGCACGATGTGGCCGATGAGGTAGAGGCTGCCGAGCGCCGTACCGAGGGCGACCCCGGCCGTGCCGAAGAGCTGCAAGCCCGCCTCACGGTGCTCTACAACTTGCAGCGCAAGCACCAGCGCCGCGACGTGCCCGGCCTGCTCGAAACCCGTGAGGAGCTGCGCCAGAAAGTAGGCTCGGTGCTGAACCTAGATAAAGAAATCACGCGCCTGCGCAAAGATTCGGACGCCGCCCTGGCCCAAGCTACCAAGCAGGCCGCCCGGCTGTCGGAAAGCCGCCGCAAGTCGTTCCCGAAGTTTGAGAAAGAGCTCAGTACGCTGCTCGCCGACCTCGGTATGCCGCACGCGCGCATCGTGGTAGAGCACAAAACCGGCCCCCTAGGGGCCAGTGGCTCCGATGTGGTAAGCATCTTGTTCACGGCTAACAAGGGCGCACAGCCCCAAACGCTGAGTAAGGCCGCTTCGGGTGGCGAGTTTTCGCGCTTGATGCTGTGCATCAAGTACATGCTGGCTGATAAGACGGCCTTGCCCACCATAGTATTCGACGAAATCGACACCGGTATCAGCGGCGAAATTGCGGTGAAGGTGGGCCGCATGATGCAGCAAATGGCCCACAAACACCAACTGGTAGCCATTTCGCACTTGCCGCAAATGGCGGCGGCTGGCGATACGCACTACTTCGTGTATAAGGAAGACCGTGCCGACCGCACCGTGAGCCGCATCCGGCAATTGAGCCAAGACGAGCGCATCAAGGAAATAGCGCACATGATAGCCGGCGCGAAGCCCAGCGAAAATGCCTTCCAGAGTGCCCGCGAGCTGCTGGCGTTGCGTGGCGAAGAGCTGGTAGGGTAGGAGTTGATAATCAGCCAGCTGCCGTGCTGACGTAGGAAGCCTCTTGTTAAGGTCGCGGACGGTAGTTCGGTCCTGGCAAGGGGCTTTCTTCGTCAGCATGGCAGGTTAGTGTACTTTTGTGGGGCTAACCCTGACTATTCTCATGTCCCACAACCTCCTCGCCGGCAAAGTCGGCATCATCTCCGGCGCCCTCAACTCGCAGTCCATCGCCTGGAAAGTCGCCCAGAAAGCCCACGCCGAAGGGGCCCGCATCGTGCTCACCAACGCGCCGCTGGCTATGCGCATGGGCGAAATCAAGGCCCTAGCCGCCGAAATCGACGCGCCCATCATCCCGGCCGATGCTACGTCGATGGAAGAACTCGGCACGCTGTTCACCGAAGCCCAAGCGCACTTCGGCGGCAAAATTGACTTCGTGCTGCACTCGATTGGCATGAGCGCCAATATCCGCAAGGGCAAGAGCTACGGCGACCTAGACTATAAATTTTTCCAGCAAACGCTGGACGTATCGGCGCTGTCTTTCCACAAGATGATGGCCGTGGCCGAGAAGCAAGACGCCCTCAACGAGTGGGCCAGCATCGTGGGCCTGAGCTACATCGCAGCCCAGCGCGCCTTCCTCGATTACACCGACATGTCGCAGGCCAAGGCCGTGCTCGAAAGCATTGCCCGCAGCTACGGCCAGCGCCTAGGTAGCCTCAAGAAGGTGCGCGTGAACACCATCTCGCAGTCGCCCACTAAGACGACTGCCGGCACCGGCATCAGCGGCTTCAACGCGTTTTATGAGTACGCCGACAAGATGGCACCGCTCGGCAACGCGCCCGCCGAGGCCTGCGCCGACTACTGCGTGTCGCTCTTCTCGGACCTCACCCGCTTCGTAACCATGCAAAACCTGATGCACGACGGTGGCTTCAGCAGCGTAGGTATCTCGGAGGCCATTGTTGATGCTATTACTAAGGCGTCGGCTGAGTCGGCCCAGTAAGTAGTACCTAGGGTGCTAACAGAAAAGCCCGGCTGGATAAGCCGGGCTTTTCTATTTTTAATGCTTTCCTCTGTCATGCTGAGCTTGCGAAGCATCTTCTCACGCTAGGTTAGTCCAGACGTGAGAAGATGCTTCGCAAGCTCAGCATGACAGAGGACAAGGAGCTGGAGCTACTTCGAGCGCTCGTCGCCGTCTATCGGCTCGCCTTGCTTGTGCATTTGGGCGGCTACTAGGCTATCGGGTAGTACGTTGCTAATGGCGGCCTGCACTTTGTTCATGAAGCCGGAAATTACTTTGTCTTTGCCAGCCATCAGCGCGTCGTATCCATCTTTGGCCACGTCGGCGGGGTCGGCCTTGCTGCCTTCGGCCACGAGCTTGGCGCGCTCCATGCTGGCTTTATTGAAGAAATCGGTATCCGTTACGCCCGGTTCCAGAATGGTGATAGTCACGCCGCTGTCCTTGGTTTCTTCGCGCACCGCCTCCGTAAAGGACGTAATGAACGCCTTGGTGCCGTGGTACACTGCCTGCAGCGGACCCGGAATTTCGGCACCTAGGCTCGAAACCTGTAGGATTTTACCGCTCTGGCGCGTCACCATCTCCTGCAAATAGAGCTTGGTAAAAGTCAAGTAGGCCGCAATATTGAGCTGGATGATATCTAGCTCGCGGTTGAGGTCGGTAGTGGTAAAGGCTCCGTACTGGCCCTGGCCGGCATTGTTCACCAGCGCGTCAATTTGGATGCCTAGGGCCTTTATTTCGTCGTAAACGGCAAGTGGCGCCTGGGGCTCAAACAGGTCTTTGGCGATGGTCTTGACTTGCACGCCGTACTGCTGCTGAAGCTCGGCGGCGGTTTGGCTAAGCTCGTCTTGGCTGCGGGCCACGAGCACGAGGTTGTAGTGGTCTTGGGCGAAAAGCTTAGCGAGTTCGTGGCCGATGCCACTGGTGCCACCCGTGATGAGGGCATATTTCTGTTGGTCTGCCATGGTAGAATGCTAGGAGAAAGAAGAACTTTGCCTAGGCTAACGAACCCAACAGGAGGGGGTTATTGCTGCGCTTTTAGTAGGGAGGAGGTTACTTGTTGCGCCCTGGCCACCTAGGTATGTCCACCGCTGAACATTGGGATTGAGGCAAAGCCCGTAGCTTTAGGCGCTTGAAAGCGGGCCGGTTGAGCCAGCGTTTCGGCCTTTACTTTTGCTCGCACTATGTTTTTCTCTCCTTCTCGCCGCCCCAATTTTTTGCGTTTAAGTGGCTTAGGCCTGGCCACCATGTGGCTCGCCGCGGGCTGCGCCACGCACCCGGCGGGTACTGCTGCCAAGGCGGGCACTGGTTACCTCGTGTATGTGGGCACCAACGTGACCTCCGACCAGGAAAATACCATATACCTCTATCGGCTCGATGCCAGTACGGGTGCCCTCACGCCAGTGAGTGCCCAAAAAGGCGGCGCCCAGCCTACCTACCTCACGATGGATGCCGGGCACCGCTACCTGTACGCGGTGAGCGAAACTCAGTCGTTTCAGGGCCGGTCCAATAGTGGCGGGGTGAGTGCGCTGAGCATCGACCAGCACACGGGCGCGCTCACGATGCTCGACCAGCAGCCCTCGCTAGGGGCGTCGCCGTGCTACATCAGCCTCGACCGCTCGGAGAAAAATGTATTAGTGGCAAATTACTCGACCGGCAACGTGGCCCTGCTGCCCCGGCAGGCCAACGGCCAAGTGGCCCCGCCCACCGACAGCGACCAGCACCAGCCGCCCCTAGGTCCGCACAAAAACCAGGATAACCCGCACGCGCACTGCATCGTCACCGACCCGGCCAACCGCTATGCCTTCGCCGTAGACCTCGGGACCGACAAGGTGTATAGCTACCGCCTCGACCCCACGCACGGTAAGCTCGGTGGACCCGGCACGCCGGCCTTCACGGCGCAGCCGGGTACGGGGCCGCGTCACCTCGTCTTTCACCCCAACGGTCGCTGGGCGTACCTAGAAAATGAGTTGAACTCGACCGTGACGGCGCTCAGCTATAATGCCACGGCGGGCACGTTCCAGGAAATTCAAACCCAGACCACAGTACCGGCTAGCTTCAGCGGCGATAATACTGGGTCCGACGTGCACGTGTCGCCCGACGGACGGTTTGTGTATACCTCCAACCGGGGTGACAACAGCATTGCTGTATTTGCTGTGGATGGCGGCAGCGGCCGCCTCACGCTGGTGCAGCACGTGAGCACGCAGGGCAAAACGCCGCGCAACTTCGCCCTCGACCCGAGCGGACGCATCCTGCTGGCAGCCAATCAGAATTCAGGTAATGTTTTCACGTACCAAGTGGATAAGCAAACCGGTAAGCTTACCCCCACGGGCCAGTCGGTGCAGCTGCCCTCGCCCATGTTCGTGCAAGTCGTGTCTGATTTCACAAAATAGATAGTCCTTAAAAAACGCTTGTCCTGCTGAGCTTGCGAAGCATCTTCTCACGGTCGAAATAACTTCACGTGAGAAGATGCTTCGCAAGCTCAGCAGGACAAGCGTTTTTTTTAGAGCTAAGCTAGCCTTCGAGCTATTCCACTAGCGGCAGCAGAGCCAGTAGCTCATTCTCCGAAATAATGGGCACCTTCAGCGTGGTGGCCTTTTCACGTTTGGCGGGGCCCATGTTTTCACCAGCTACCAAGTAGCTCAGCTTCTTGGAGATGGAGCCCGTAATTTTGCCGCCGTGCTGCTGAATGAGTTCTTGCAACTGCTCGCGGCTGTAGTTCTCAAACACACCCGAAAGCACAAAGGTGAGGCCAGCTAGGCGGTCGCTTACGGCTTTGGGCGGCTCGCCCGTTACTTCGAGTTGCACGCCAGCGGCTTGCAGACGCTGCACTAGGTGCTGGTTTTCGGGCTGTTGGCTCCACAGAGCTAGCGAGTCGGCGATAACGCCGCCGACCTCGGGTACCTCCGCCATTTCCTTGGCTGAGGCGGCCATGATGGCGCTCATGGTGCGGTAGTGCTGGGCCAGTTTTTGGGCCACCGTTTCGCCCACGTAGCGAATACCTAGGCCAAACAGCACGCGCTCGAACGGGACCGTTTTGCTTTTCTCGATGCCGGCAATGAGGTTGTCTATCGACTTCTCGCCCAGGCGCTCCAGCCCAATAAGCTCGGCCCGGCGCTGGGGCAGGTCGTAGATGTCGGCCGGCGTTTTTACCAGCCCTAGGTCAAAGAATCGGCCCACGGTTTCGGCGCCTAGGCCGTCGATGTTCAGCGCTTTGCGCGATACATAATGCTCAAGGCGCGCTTTAAGCTGGGGCGGGCAGCCACGCTCGTTGGGGCAGCGGTAGTGGGCCTCGCCCTCGGGACGCACGAGCGGCGTACCGCAGGCAGGGCACTCACTGGGGTAGCGAATGGGCTCGGCCCCGGCGGGGCGGGCCGCAAAGTCTACGCCGGTGATTTTTGGGATAATCTCGCCGCCTTTCTCCACAAATACCATGTCGCCGAGGCGCAGGTCGAGCAGAGCTATCTGGTTGGCATTGTGCACGCTGGCGCGCTTCACGACGGTGCCTGCCAGCGGCACGGGCGTGAGGTGGGCCACGGGCGTCACGGCGCCGGTGCGGCCCACATTGTACTCGATGCGCAGCAGTTCGGTGCGGGCAGCCGCCGCGGGGTACTTGTAAGCAATAGCCCAGCGCGGGCTCTTAGCGGTGAGGCCGAGCTGGTCTTGCTGGCGCAGGTTATCTACCTTGATAACGATGCCATCGGTATTCACGGGCAGCTCAAACCGCTTCTGCGCCCACTCATGGATATAATCGAGCACTTCCTGGATGTTGGCGCAGCGCCGCCAGGTGGGCGACACCGGCAGGCCCCAGGCGGCGGCAGCCTCCAGGCTCTCGCTGTGGCTGGTGAAGTGCCGGCCCGGCGTGAGCACTGAGTAGGCGTAGAAGCGCAGCCGGCGGGCCGCCACCAAGGCCGAATCTTGCAGCTTGAGCGCGCCGCTGGCTGCGTTGCGGGGGTTGGCCAGCAGAGCCTCGCCGTTTTGCTCGCGCTCCTGGTTAAGGTCGTTGAAAACCTGGTTGGGCATGAACACTTCACCGCGCACCTCCACATCGGCCGGGAATCCGGCGTGCAGGTGCAGCGGCAGGGTGCGGATGGTGCGCACATTGGCCGTTACTACGTCGCCGCGGGTGCCATCGCCGCGCGTCACGCCTTGCTGCAATTCGCCGGTGGCGTAGTGCAGGCTCATGGCTACGCCGTCAAACTTTTGCTCGCACACATAGCTGTAGGGCGCGCCTTCGAGGCCGCGCTGCACGCGCTCGTCAAACTCGCGCAGGTCGTCTTCCGAGTACGTGTTGCCTAGGCTCAGCATGGGGTAGCGGTGCTGAGCGGTGGCAAACTGCTTAGTGATGGTGCCGCCCACGCGCTGAGTGGGCGAATTGGGCTGGGCCAGGTCGGGGTAGGCTTTTTCGAGCTGGTTCAATTCGGCCAGCATGGCGTCAAACTCCTGGTCCGACACCTCCGAAATATCGTGCTGGTAGTACTGGTTATTTAGGTGGTGCAGGCGCTGGGTGAGCTCCTGAATGCGTTGTTGCGGGTCCATAAGGCAGGGGTGGGTAACCGTATTGTCAGGATAAAGGCACTGCCATTGCGAGCGCAACGAAGTGGAGCGCGGCAATCGCACCAGAACGAGACCCGTTTGGACCGTCCTGGTGCGATTGCCGCGCTCCACTTCGTTGCGCTCGCAATGACAAGCGGCGGGAAAAGTAAGCCTTAAGGGAGCCCTAGGCCATGGCCGGGCGGAAAGCGGGCACTACGAGCGTCGAGCCACCTTGCTTTTGCTCGGCATCGCGGCGGCCTTCTTCTTCGGTGCGAGCGGGCGGCGCGTTCTCGTCGCGCTCGGGGTCACCCTGCGATTCTTTCATCTCGGTAGGGATGATGGGCTCGGCGGGCGACTTGGGCATAAAGCGGGCGAGTAGCAGGATGGCGATGGTAGCGACAGCAAACCAGGTGAAGAATTTCATGGTAAAAGAGAATGATAGGCAGAACCCGATGACGACGGCAAAAATACGCCTCTAGTCGCAACGGCAACCCCGGCCCGGCGGTTGCGTTTGGGTTTTTCAAAAGTTAACTGCTTGCTTTGTGTCCGTGCTGACCAGCTTGGACCTGACCTAGGGCTCGCTACTGGCCGCTAGTTTCTTCTTATTCGCCTACCTATTCTTTCTACTCATGGCTGACCAACCTTCTTGGGCCGAAACGGCCGCTTCGCTGCTTACGCGCCTCTCGGGCGGCATCGAGCTCAACTGTGGCTTCGACCAAATGGAGCTGCAAGTACCCAACCAGCAAAACCCCGCCGGCCCGCCCGCTACCTGGCGCCTCAACGGTACCCTGCGCATCCGCACCAAGGGCGACGCCCCCACCAATGGCTTGAGCATCAGCGCCGCGCCGGCCGTTTCGCCCGACCCCAACCACCCGCGTGGCTAGGGGGCTCGAAGTAGATGCCCGGCTGGTGCTAACCTGGCCGGGCGGGCACGAAATACAACTCGCTGCCTCCGGCTCTTACCTTATCCTGAACGTGCCGAGCCAGCAGGTGCTCGATATGATAACGAGCGGCCCGCCGCAGCCGCCCGGCGCCCCCAAGCGCCCCAAGCCCAAGATTGACCCCTTGCAGCAGCTACACGACCTGGCCCGCACCCTAGGGCTGGTGCTCGACCTGCGAGTGGCCGGCAAAACCCACGTCACCTTCGGCCTGCCCGACCGCACCAGCCCCAAAATCACGCTCAATGCCGTGCTGGGCAAGATTGGGTCGTTCTTCAGATAGGCTGCCAGGAGCGCCTGGGCCCACGGCGGTGCCCCTAGGTAGCAAAATGCAGAAAAATTATCGCTAACTAGCTAGAAATGGCAACTTAACCCCTAGGCAAAAGCTTTATGACTAGGCAGGGCGCTGGCACTATCTAAAAGCCAGGGGCAGGCCTGCTTGTCTTTTCACTTGTCGTGTATTTCTTACTTGAAAACGCCTGATAATGAACGCCGCAGCCAGATAGGTGCGGGGCGCCAGCCAGCTGGTAGCTCGGCCTTTGCGCGTATCGAACGCGTGCCGCCGCTGCTCATGATGTTTTACCTAGGCCTGCTAGGGGTAGCAGTACTGTTTACGGGGCTGGTGTCAATGTACATCTTCACGCGGCTGAAAGACGGCGGGGCACCGAGCGGGCACCCGTTTCCGCGCTACTTTTCGCTTAGCACCATTGTGCTGCTGGTGTCGTCGCCGGTGGTGGCGCAGGCTCGGCGCCTCTACCGGGCCGATGACCTGCCCAATCTGGCGCGCTGCCTGGGTGCCACGTTGCTGCTGGGTAGCATCTTCTGTGGCTTGCAGCTAGCGGGCTGGCGCGAGCTGATGCAGCAGGGCGTCTTCTTCAGAGATAATCCGGCGGGTACCTACGTGTATTTTATTTCGGGAGTGCACATTGCCCACATAGTAGGCGGCATGCTCTACCTGCTGGCGCTGCTGCTGCGCACGCTGCACGCCGCCCGCGATGGGGTGCGCACCCTAGTGTTCATTCGCAACCCTTACCACCGCCGGCAGCTGCAGGCCATCACGGTATACTGGCATTTTGTAGACGCCATCTGGCTAGCGTTGTTCGCAATATTTTTGTTTATGTATTAACTTGTGTAAAAGCTCTTTAAAAAGGATGTCTCAAAGCTTGAGATTAATCAAAATACGAGCTCAACGCACACGAAAAAGGCCACCCATTGAGGTGGCCTTTTTCGTGTGCTTGCTTAGCGGCGGGTTCGTGAAAGCACCCTAGGGCATGACCTCGACCCAGCCTTTGTAGCGCTGCCCAGTGGTGTAGGTGATGAGGTAATAGTAGGTGCCGCCCACGCCATCGCCGGCCCAGCGGAAGCTGCGACTATCCGACTCGTATACCTGCTGGCCCCAGCGCGAGAAGATTTTGACACCCTTGAAGCGCGCGTCGCAGAAGTCGGGCGGCAGGTCGGCCAGGGTAAAAAATTGGTTTTTATCGTCGCCGTTGGGCGTTATGATGTTGGGCGGCAAAAACTCCTTGGCCACGGGCTGGGCCACTGCAAAGCGCACGGTGCGCGTCTGGGGCTGAGCCCGGCAGGTGCTTTCCTGCAATTGAAACGTGACCACTAGCTCGTGGGCCTGGCCGTTGGTCACGCTCACCCCGTCGCAGGTGGGCAGCCAGGTGAAGGTGCCGCTGGCCTGGCCCGGCGCCCCGGCCGGCGCTGTGAAGCGCATGCCCACATCGGCTAGGTTAAAGCCCTGGCCCGCCGCGCTCAGTACGAGTACGTCCTTGTCGCTGTCGGCCCCAGTCAGGTTGGCCGTGTACGACTGCCCTAGGGCCACCCGCACCAAGGGCGGGCCGCCCGCCGAGTCGGCAGGTAGGGTCGACGTGAGCACGGGCGGTGCATTGCTGTAGTCGACTACAACCGGGATGGTAAGGGGCGGGGCTGCCTGCCGCACCCCGCAGGGCGTGACGGTGGTAGCCGTAAATACCAGCTCGCGTACCTGGCCCGGCGGGTCGGTAACGGCAGGGCAGCCCACCGGCCAGCTGAAGCGGGCCGCACGCCGGGTGCCTACCTGGGCCTGTGCCGTAAGGGTGGCACCTAGGGCGGCGGGTGCAAAGCCATTGGTGCCGCTGAGCGCGTAGGCAATGGGGTCGCCATCGGGGTCGGTGGCTAGCAAGTCGAACCCTAGGGTCTGGCCCGGCCGCACGTGCAGGGGCAACGTGGGGCCGGCCGTGCTGGCCAGCGTAGGCAGGCCGTTAGGAGTAGGCGCAGCCAGCAAGGCTATGCGCAGGGTATCGCGCTTGGGCAGCGCGCAGCCATTGTCCGACACAATAACATCTAAGAAATTAACCTTGCCCTGGGTATCGGCGCAATCGGGAAAGCACAACGTGGCCACCAGCGTATCGGGCTGGCCGGGGCTATGCACCATGCCCGAAATGGTGCTCGAAAACGTGGGCAGTGCACCGGTGTAATTAACCGAGCGCAGGCTGAGCGTGAGCATCGAACTGGCGTCGGGGTCGGTGAAGCGCAGGCGCAGGCAGCGCGAGCCGCCGGGCACCAGGCGCAGCGTGTCGCGGCCGGGGCGGTAGGGCGTGTTGCCCGTAGTGCCTGGCAGCGCTGCAACGCTGGGCGCCGCGTTGCGGGGGCAGGCCAGCACTTGCAGCTGAAAATCGCGGCGCGTTTCGCCGATTTTTACGCCGCGGCGGTACTCCTGGCAGCGCACCCCAAACACAAACAGGCCCACGCGAGAGGGCCGCACCGTGAGGCGGCCCGTGCGGGCGCCAATGGTGAGCGTGGGTGTGCCGGGTATCTGGTTGCTGGCGCTCAGGCCCGGGTTCCAGGTAATGGGTGCGTAGGGGGCGGGTAGGGGGACATCGTTGGAGATGTTGGCTAGCGTGGGCTGGGCGGCCGTAGTGTGTCCGTTGAAAGGCGTCACCATGTCGTACACCAGCGAGTCGCCATCGGCATCCTGGCCGGCAAAATCGTAGTAGAACACCTCACCCACGCAGGCATAGTCGGCCAGCGGCGGGAAAATGCGCGGCGTGGAGTCGCGAAACGGTTGTCCGCTGCGCACTACGGCCGGAAACTCGAGGTAAAATGTTTGGGCTGCCGCGCCGGGGCTCACAATATTGCTGATGGCATTGTTGCGGCAGCAGCGCTCTACGGCCACGTAGTAGCCTTGGGCACTGTTGTAGACGCTGGTCGGCAGCACCAGCAAATTACGATTGCGATATACCAGCTGCCGGGTACTAAGCGAGCCTACCGCGCAGGCCGGCGAGGTATAGTTAACAAAGGTGTTGTTGACCAGGTCTAGCGTGACGGTGTTTATCAGCCGGTTGGTGGCCTTGTCAAAAATGCCCGCCTTGAAGGAATTATCCAGCGCCCCGGGGTTGCCATTGATGGCATCGAAGTACAGGTTCATCGAGAGCTGGTAAGTATCTCCCTGCAGGTACTGCAAGTCCAGTTCGCCACCTACGATGTGTGTGGCCCAGGCCGGTGCTGCGCCCAGCCAAAGCAGCAGCCACAGCAGCACGTGCCGGCCGGACAGGTACCGAAGCGTATGTCGAAGAGAAGTAGAAAGTTGCACCATAGGGCGGGGAATAGAGTAGCGAAACGCCTAGGTAGCCTGCCGAGCAGCTAAGGTGCTTAAACCTCTTAATTGCCCGCGCTAAGTGTTACCAATTGCAGCGTAGTAAATTTAAGCTGACTCAGGTATTTAGCACTGCTGAAAGTTGAATTTTCTGCAGCTTTTATTGCCCTCCTTGGGGGTTTGTGCTTCGCCCCAGTAAATCTGGCCCTCCTAGGCCAGCAATGGCCTTGCTTGAAACGTACTTCGGATTTACAAGAAGCTTTTAGGCCCTCATGCCGAACGCAGGGAATATAATTCCCTGCGTTCGGCATGAGGGCCTCAGACTAGGCAGTAGATGTGCTTCCCTGCATTCAGCACGGCCATAATCGAAAATCTTAATCAGGCTCTTGCACAGGCTTACGCTAGCGACTGCTACTGCCAGTACTCTGCGATGCGGGCACGGGTATCTGCGTCGGGGGCGGGGGCGTCCAGCAGGGCAGTCAATAGCTCCTCAAACGACTTGGGCGCGGTGAAATGCGACTCGCGCACGGGGTTGCTGCTGAGACGAATAAACATCGGCTGGCCATTTACGCTCACCAAGTCGAGCGTGATGAGGCCGTAGCGCTGGTTGCAGCGGCCACATTCGGCGCAGTCGGTGGGGTTAGGCTTGAAAAGCTGCTTATGCACCGTTTCGTGGTGCTGCTCGTGGCGGCGCTGGCGCTGGTCGTGGCAGGCGCGGTGGTAGCCCAGCGCCGTTACGCGCTCGCCCAGCAGCTCGTAGAGGTGCCCAAAATTGCCCGGCCCGATGCTGGGGTCATAAAACAAGAGCGCGCCTTGGCGGCCTTCTTCGCGCAGCAGCTCCACACGCAGGCCGCGCTTGCCGCCGGCTCCGCCTTTGCGCAGGTGGTAGGCTTTGTAGTAAGGCGCTAGCCAGTTGCGGTACACCTCCTCGGCCACCCAGCGGGCGTGCTGCTGCGCTTGCTCGGGCGTGGGCACCCGGGCGGGCTGCCAGGTGGCTGCCGCTGCATCGGCGCCTGCGCGCCGCCCAAAAAGCTGTTGAAGAAAGTGTATCACCCTTGCTAAAACCGATAAGCCGGACTGCGGGAAAAACACCTCCTAGGGCAAATAGTTTCGGTTTGGTAGGGGCTATTAACAAAAAACAGCGTCTTTTCCGGGCGGAAAAGACGCTGTTCTAAAAGAATCGTTTTACGGCTATTTTACCCGCGTCCAGGTTTGCGACTTGCCAATGAGCGAGAAGCCGATGTAGCCCTTCACTTCCATGGTGTTGGCGCTCTCCATCTTCATGTAGCACGAGTAAGTTTTGCCGCTTTCGGGGTCGTATATCTTGCCGTTATCCCACTTATTATCACCGTCGTAGCTAAATCCTTCCATGAACACTAGGCCCAGGCGCGGGCGGGTGCGCAGCTTGGGGTCGGGGTTTTTGGTATCGACCTTGGGCTTGCCGGTTGCGGGGTCGTTGGGTACGGCCAGGGTCACGAGCTTACCGCAGAGCTTATCGCCACACTTATAGATTTCGAAGGTGGCTTTCTTTTCAGAATTAGTCCAGATGCCGAGCGGCGAAAGGGTTTGGGCCTGGGCTGACTGGCTGGCTAATCCTAGCCAGAGCGCTAGCAGTAGCAATACTGATTTGTACATCGTGAGAGAGCGGGGAATATGGGGGGTTAGAAAGAGGGGCAAGCTAAGGTAAAAAAATCGCTTCCCAGTGCCTATTCGCAATTATGCGGCCAATTTTCATCGGTGCCTCACGGAGTGGGAACGCGGTGTCTTCAAAAACAATTGCCTTGACTTTCAGACTAATGCTGCCCAAACACCCCCTAGGGCCTTAAAAAAGCTTCAAAAGCTTTGAACCTATGTCCCGGCAATTAACTTTACCTATCAGTAGCGAGTGCTACGGCCCCCTTCAAGCAGCCCTAAGGTGCTGGGAAGCGCGATGGGGGTTATGTCGAACGTAAAGAAAGGAGGTACAAAATGTCTAGTAGTCCCAACCAAATCCTGCCGAGCCTGTCCAATGTAGTACGCGTCACCGCCGTACTCGCCTAATACACAGCTCGGCGGAGGGCACTGCGGTATCGCGGCTCCCTTTCGTTGGACAGGTCTTACTGTGAGACGTCGGCGCTGTACCCCAGCGAAGCCGCTCGGTAAGATTTGAAGGATTAGATGCCTGGTTGGCCCGATGGCGTTCGCAAGAACGCCGGGGCCGACCGGGCATCGCTTTTTTATAATGAGCAATTGGCAATGAACAATGGGTAGCCCGCTTATGCAGGGAATACTCATTGTTCATTGCCAATTGCTCATTTATTTAAATGACCCGCCGCACTTGCATAAAGCGCTGCTCGTAGCCGCTGCCCTCTACCTGGCTGATTTTGACGCCCGACTCGCGCCGGGCCGAGGAAGAGTGCACAAAGCGCAACGGCGTCTCGCCTAGGTCCGAGATAACGATGCCCGCGTGGCCAGGCGTGGTACTGCCCGGCGCTGTGCCTGTAAAAACGACAATGTCGCCGGGCCGCGCCTGGGCGCGGGGCACCGGCCGGCCCACCCCAATAAGCAAGCTGGTAGAGTGGGGCATATCTACGGCGAAGCGGCCAAACACAAACCGCACGAAGCCCGAGCAGTCGAAGCCCGTGGTGGGGTTGCTGCCGGCGTAGCAGTAGTTGGTGCCAAGCTGCGCCAATGCAAACCGCACCACGCTATCGGCCCGCACGGGGCGCGGCCGGCGCGCCGACGCGGGCCGCCGCTCGACCACCGACAAGATGGGTAGCGCCGCTTGCTGGGAAGTAGAAGCGGGCGCTGCTGCCGGGTGCTGGTAGTGCCAGCCCGCGGCGAGCACCACCGCGAGCAGTGTACCAAAAAGTAGCCAGATAAAGCGCATAAGCAAGCTAAACGGATAGATAGTGCTCAGCCTAACGCCCAGGGCATGGTTGAGGTTCGCGGTCCCTTTGGGTTGGCGTAGCCCGGTACGGGTCGTTTCTTTGTGGGTATGCTAAAAACCGCTTCTGCTTTAGGCCGCGCCACGTTGGTGCTAGGCCTGCTGGCGGCCGTACCCGTGGCCGCGCAAACCAAGGTTAAAACCAAAGTAAAAAAGGGAAACACCACGGCCACGGCGGCGCCCGCCGACAAAGGCAATGCTAGCCTGCGCTACACCCTGGCCATGCCCGCACCCCAAACCCACTACTTCGAAGTGAAAATGGAGCTGCGAGGCTTCGACCGCGAGTACACCGACATCAAAATGCCCGTGTGGGCGCCGGGCTCGTACCTGGTGCGCGAGTTTGCGCGGCACGTCGAGCGCCTGCAAGCCACGGCGGGCGGCCAGCCGCTGGCTGTGGAGAAGCTTGATAAAAACACCTGGCGGGTGCGCCACCCCAAGCAAAGCAGCTTTCAGGTGAGCTACGGCGTGTACGCCTACGAGCTAAGCGTGCGCACGAGCTACATCGATGCCGACCACGGCTTCGCGCTCGGCAGCAGCATCTTTATGTACCCGGCAGGCTACAAAGACCTCAGCAGCCAGGTAACAGTGCAGCCCGCCGCGGGCTGGAACACGGTGAGCACCGCACTGCGCCCGGCCACGGGCATGCAGAAGTTCACGTATCAGTCGGCCAACTACGACGAGCTAGCTGATTCACCGATTGAAGTGGGCAGCCAGAAAGTGTTGAACTTCACGGCCAATAACACGCCACACCAGATGGCAATGTTTGGTCCGTTTACCGCCGATGAGCCCCGCCTGCTGGCCGACATGAAGCGCGTGACGGAAGCGGCCCAGCGCGTAGTAGGCCAGAACCCGCTCGACCATTACCTCTTCATCGTGCACCACACCGAAGCCGGTGGTGGGGGCCTCGAGCACCTCTACTCGACTACCCTAGGTGCCCGGCCGGGCACGTATAGCTCAGAAGTGGGCTACAAGAATTTTATGCGCCTAGTGGCCCACGAGTACTTCCACCTCTGGAACGTGAAGCGCATCCGACCCATCGCCCTCGGGCCGTTTGACTACGACCGCGAAAACTACACGCACATGCTGTGGGTAAGCGAAGGCCAGACCGAATACATGGCCAACCAGATAACCCAGCGGGCGGGCTTCTACACGCCGCAGGAGTATTTCGACATTCTGGCGGGCGTAATCAGCGGCGTCGAAAACCAGCCCGGCAACAAGTTTCAGCCAGTGGCCATGTCGAGCTTCGACGCCTGGATTCGGGGCTACCGGCCCGACGAAAACTCGCGCAACTCGGAAATCAGCTACTACGACAAGGGCGAGCTAGTAGGCATGGTGCTCGACCTGATGATAGTGCAGGCTACCAACGGCCAAAAGCACATTGACGACGTGTTTCGCCTGCTCTACGACAAGTACTACAAGGGCCTGAAGCGCGGCTTTACTGACCAAGAATACCAGGACGCCGTGGCCGAGGTGGCCGGCCGCCGCTACGACGATTTCTTTCAGAACTGCGTGTATAACACCCGCACCCTAGACTACGCTACGGCCCTCGGCTACGTAGGCCTGGGCATCACGAGCGCCCCGGCCAGCCCCAATGGCAGCCTAGGGGCCACCATCGCCAGCCGTGGTGGCCGCTTTATGGTCACGTTCGTGAAGCGCGATGGCGTGGCCTGGAATGGCGGCCTCAACGTGAACGACGAGATACTGCAGCTCAACGGCGCCGCGCCCACCGAAGACGCTCTCAAGCAGGCCATACTAGGTAGCCCCGCCGGCACTACCCTCAAGCTGCAAGTGAAGCACGGCGCCCAAACCCATGACCTCAGCCTGACCCTAACGCCCGACCCCGACCGCAAGTACCAGATTCAGCCCCTGGCTACCGCCACGCCCGACCAGCAGCGCCTGCTGGCCAAGTGGCTCGGCAAGTAGCCTAGGTAGCCGCTCTGGCTGCTAGCAACAAAAAGCCCCGACCTAGGAAACTAGGTCGGGGCTTTTTTAATGAAAGAGAATCGCTGATGCCATCTAGGCGATGCGCGTTAGCGCTACCTCCCGCACCGGAGCAATTACCAGCGGTACTTTCTCTACTTTCACCGATGAAGTGTCGAGGCCGAAGTATTGCGGCTCGGACGAAATGAACTGTCGGATATAGAAGTAGGCTTGCATCACGAGCTTCTCCATGGTGGGGAAGTCGTTTTCGATGGACAAGTACTTCTCTAGCACCACAAAGCGGAAGTCACCCACCACGTGCTGCTTGCTCAGCGAGGCGTAGCGCGAGGTAATATCCACTTCCTTGTTGCGCACCAGGTCTTCGACCACCTTGCGGAAAAACAGGTTGATGCGCTGTTGCACCCGGAAGCCCAGCCGGAAGTTGATGCGGAACACGTCGTCGGAAGCCAGCTCGGTTACCTTGTACTCCATGGTATACGGCTCATCGGTGGTATCGACGTGAATAAACCAGTAGATGTCAGCGCGCTTGGGCCGCTTTTGGAAGATGGAGTAAATGATTTTTTGCTCAATCTCGCTGGCCCGCTCGGCCGAGGTCAGGAACACCAAGTGCGTAGCGTACTTCGGCACCGATTCGTCGTTGCTGAGCTGCTTGAGCGGCTCGATGTAGGGCTCCATCTTTACGAAGTCGGTGAGGCGGCGCTTGATGTAGAACGCCTTCAGCCACACGTACATCACGCTCATCAGTGTAGCGCCGATGGCCAGCGATACCCAGCCGCCATGCGGGAACTTGACGAGGTTGGCCACTAGGAAAGACCCCTCAATGAGCCCGTACACGAGCACAAACAAGAAGATGAGCGGCGTCGCCACCCGCTTGATGCGCCAGAGCCACACCGTGAGCAAGATGGTGGTCATCAGCATAGTAAGCGTGATGGCGAGGCCGTAGGCCGCTTCCATATTGGAGCTTTCGCGGAAGAACAATACCACGCCGATGCAGCCTAGCAGCAGTAGGCGGTTCATGCTGGGCACGTAGAGCTGGCCCTTCACATCAGTAGGGTAGTTGAGGCGCACTTTGGGCCACATATTCAGGCGGATAGCCTCAGCCACCAGCGTAAACGAACCCGTGATGAGCGCCTGCGAGGCAATAATGGCCGCTACCGTGGCCAGCGCAATGCCGGGCAGCAGGAACCACGACGGCATCAGCTCATAAAATGGGTTGCGGCCATTTAGCTGCTGGTTTTGGTGCGCCAGCAGCCATGCACCCTGCCCTAGGTAGTTGAGCAGCAGCGTCGATTTCACGAACGTCCAGCTAATGCGGATGTTTCCTTTGCCGCAGTGCCCTAGGTCCGAGTACAGAGCCTCGGCCCCGGTGGTGCACAGGAATACGGCCCCGAGCAACCAGAACCCGCCAGGATAGTTCACCAGCAGGTCGTAGGCGTAGTAGGGGTTAAGTGCCTTAAGCACGGTCGGGTCCTGGGCAATCCAAGTGGCACCCAAGATGCCGAGCATGCTGAACCACAAAAACATGATGGGGCCGAATGCCTTGCCTACTATCTGGGTGCCAAAGCTTTGCAGCAGGAAGAGACCCGCAATGATGCCAATAACGATGGGCACCGTCGGAATACTAGGATACTTGGCCTGCAAGCCCTCGATGGCTGACGCTACCGAGATAGGTGGCGTAATGACACCATCGGCCAGCAGCGCCGCGCCCCCAATAATGGCTACGGCCGATAGCCAGGCGCCCCGCCGCCGCACTAGGGCGTAGAGCGAGAAAATGCCGCCCTCGCCGTTGTTGTCCGCATTTAGCGTCAGCAGCACGTACTTGATAGTCGTTTGCAGCGTCAGGGTCCAGATAACGCAGGAAATGCCGCCCAGCACGAGCTTTGGCTCGATAAGGTCCGGCACAATGGCCTTCATCACGTACAGCGGCGAGGTGCCGATGTCGCCATAGATAATACCGAGCGCAATGAGCAGCCCGGCCCCGGATATGGCGGTGTGGGAGGATTTAGAACTCATAAAAAACGGTTCGGGTAGAGAAATGCAGCAAGTAGGGCAATAAGTAAGCAGGCGAAGCCCAGTGCGCTGCTAGCGGAGGTATATCGCCCGCAGCGCCTGGTTCATTACAGCCAGCTAGTACGCGGGTGGAGGAGGAAAGGTAGCGGCGGGTATGGTGGGCGCTTGCTGGGCGGCTTCTGCCTCAGCCAGGGCCAGCAGGTAGGCTGCTTCGGCCGCCACCCAGTCGTGGGTGCGCGCAATGCGGCGATTCAGCTCGCCTACCAGGCGCTGCCAGAGCGATAAGTCGCCGGGCAGCGCGAAATGCGCGGCAGAGCTACTGAGCCGCCATAGCCGCAGCCGGTTGGTGCCGCGCTGTCCATACGCTAGCAGCAGCGCCGTAGTCGCCATGCCCAGCATGGCGGGCCCGGTGTGCAGCCAGTTTTGCAAAAAGGCGATGAGCACTACAGCAAGCCCTAGGCTCCCTAGCAGCACCCACAGCACCCAACGCACGTGGTGCACTTCGGCTCGCTCCAACTCGCGCAGCCCAAAGGTTTGGCCGAGAACCGTCAGGTGCGTGTCAGTTAGCACCAAGCGGCCATCGGGGCTTTGCACGGTGGGCAGTGGTGGTAGTGGTGGGGGCGGGGTCGGTAGCTCAACTACCGGAGGCACAGGGGCCTCCGGTAGCGTGCTTGCAGCAGGGGTAGAAGGTGCCGGTGGGCGGTCGCCGGCAGTAGCAGTACTGCTCAGCACCCAGGCCGGGGCCGATACCCTAGGGCCCGCAGCGGGCGGGTCGGGCTGGGCGGCGGGCGACGGCTCGGGCACCACGGCGGCTCAGTTATTTACTTTTAGCAGTTCCACGTCGAATATCAGCGCCGAGTCAGGACCGATATCGCGGCCAGCGCCACGCTTACCGTAGGCCAGGTCCGAGGGGATGTACAGGCGCCACTTCGAGCCTTCGGGCATCAGCTGCAGGGCCTCAGTCCAGCCCGCAATAACCTGGTTTACCCCGAACGTAGCCGGTTGGCCGCGCTGGTAGCTGCTGTCGAACACCTTGCCATTGATGAGGGTGCCGTGGTAGTGCGTAGTCACCGACGAGCGGGGGCCAGCTTTCTTGCCACTGCCTTCGGTAAGTACTTCGTACTGCAGGCCGCTAGGCAGCGTCGTTACGCCGGGCTTGTTAGCGTTTTCCGCTAGGAAGGCTTCGCCTTCCGCTTTGTTGTTGTTCATAGAGTTGGATTGGGTGTCATCGTCTTCATCTTCCATGCCTCCGCCGAGCTGCTCTTGCAGCTGTTGCATGGCGGCTTGCATCTGCTCTTGGCTCAGGCGGCTGGGCTGGCCCGAAAGACCTTCCTTGAGGGCGGCGGCTAGGGTGTCGATGTCAAGCTCCAGGCCCTGCTGCGCAAAGTTGCGGGCCAGGTCACGGCCGATGATGTAGCTTACTTGTTGTTGGTTGGTGTCGAGCGTCACAGAGGAAGTCGAATGTAGCAGCGGGCCCGATAGCCCGGTGTGCTGATGGGGAAAAATGAGTGGGCAAATGTCGGTGCCAGCGCTCAATGCCTACGCAAAAAGCCCCGCCAAGGGCGAGGCTTTACGCGTAAAAATAAATGCAAAATGCAGGCTTACAAGTAGTGGTGGTCTTCTTCACCCTGAAGCGAGAAGGTCAGATTGAGCGTGGCCAGCCGGGCCGTGAGGTAGCTGAGCGAGCCTAGGCCGCCCAGGAGCAGTAGCGAGGAGAAGGCAGTTGTCTTTTTCATACTCGTGGTGACTGAGTGGCTAATGAGCTAGCAAATATACGAAAACTACAATCAAAAGTAGTAGGCAAGCCGACTAAATTTGCGTGCTCGGCTAAGCCTGGGCGGCACTAGCCGCCTCAGCGGCATTCTCTTGCATTTGGGTCAGGTGGCGGCGGGCGTGTTGGGCCAGAAAGTAAGCGTATTCATATACGTTGAGCTTGCCTAGGTCATTCACGCTCATAGTAGTTTGGTGCAGCAGGCCTTCTCCATTGGGCAGTTGGTCGAGGTACCCTAGGGCTTGGCCCAGCTGGTCGCGCAGCTGCTGCCGAATAGCGGGCAGCAACCGCTGGTTGAGGTGGGGCTGCATGTGGTCGGGCCGCGCCCAGGTAAAGCCGTGCAGCACCCCAATTGCCGCCAACTTCTGGTTGGGAAATTGGTAGGTGGCCAGCTCCGCAGCTAAGTCGCGGCCTTGAGTGTTGGCTAAGGCCTTGGCAGTGCCTTTCTCAATCAGAATGAGTAGGTAGTGATTGGCAAGGCCAATGTGGGCCAAGACTTCATCAATAGTCCAGCCTAGGTCGGCTGGCCGGTATGCCCGTAGCACCGCCGGCTGGTCGAATCAAGCATCGACCAAAGCGAACGTTTCGGTCAGGTAGCTTTGCAGTTCAGCGAGTAGGCTGGTGATAGTCATGTGCGTGGCGGCAAAAGGTGTGCAGTTGCTAGCTAGAGTGGTCGGCCACAATGACCCACTGACCACCTAAGCGCCGAAAAATCAGCAGAAACTGGCCCTGCAGGTCGCCCGCAGCCGCACCGGGCCGCGCTAGGTGCCAGTGCCCTACCACCTGTGCCACGTCGGCTGAGACCGGCGTGATGCGCAACTGACTAAAATCGAGCTGCCCCATCTGGGTGAGGTCGGGGTAACTTTTGCGGTAGTTATCGAGAGTAGGTTGCCAGCCGTAGGTAGGGCCGCTCTTCCCGATAAACACCACCGAATCGGAGCGCCAGTAGCCTGCCATGAATGTGGTAAGGTCGCCCTTGTTCCAGGCAGCAACCTGGGTCGCTAGCACCTTGGCAATGGCTTGGCGAGTGGCGGCCGGGGTAGGTGCTGGGGGCGCCGCGTAGGAAGTTGCGCTCAAGAAAAAGCTTAAAGCGAGGGTAGGCAACAATCTGTTCATGGAATGTTTATGAAGTGGCGAAGCTAATGTAGTGGTCCAAGCAAGCTAGGTGTTGCACAGGCAATACTTCACGCCGCCGGTCCTTTGCCACCTAGGTCCCTGCCGCAAGCGCGGAATTGCTGAAGCTTAGTTATTGAGCAAGGTTGCCACGTAAGCCGACCCGCCCAGCGAGCGCATTTTGCGCAGCACGCGCAGTTGCTTGGCCCGGGCCTGCGGCCCCGGCTGGCCGGCCCGGAAGCGCAGCGGATTGGGCAGCACGCCGGCCAGCAGGGCGGCCTCGGGCGGGCTGAGGCTACGGGCCGGTTTGTGAAAATAGCGCTGGCTAGCGGCCTCCACGCCGAAGGTGCAGTCGCCCATTTCGGCCACGCTCAGGTACATCTCCATAATGCGGCGCTTGCTCCAGAGCGTTTCGATGAGGATGGTAAAGTACGCTTCGGCGGCCTTGCGCACGTAGGAGCGGCCATGCCAGAGAAAGACATTTTTGGCTACCTGCTGCGAGATGGTGGAGCCGCCGCGCACGGGCTTTCCCTCGGCGCGGTTCCAGTTGTACTTCGCCGCACTCCACATGCCATCCAGGTCAAAGCCATGGTGCAGCAAAAAGCGCTGGTCTTCGGAGGCCACCACGGCCAGGGGCACGCTGGGTGCCACCTCATCGAGGGTGCTGAAGCGGTAGCCCACGTGGCGCGGGTCGGCCTGAATGCCGTAGTAGCCTAGGCCCACCGGTGCGTGGGCGCGGCGGTCGAGCATGAGCCAAGTGGCGGGCGGCGGCACCCAGCGGTACACCAGTACCCAGGCCACCGAAACCAGAAACAGGGCCGCCGCCGTTTGCAGGCTCACGCGCACCACGGTGCGCCAAGAGGGAATAAGATTTTGTACAGCTTGGGCCAAAACGTGGGGCGAAAGGAGATAAAGAGCGAGCGGCAAAGTTCGGGCAAGGCCTGCGGGCCGCCAAACCCGGTATTAGTCCTCCCGGCTGGCGGCGACCACTTGCGCTAGCCCCTCGGCCGTGATGAGCCCTAGGTCGGCCGCATGCTTGGCGGCGGCTGTGTAGTCGGGCACTACCACTAGCTCTACCTTGCCTTCGGCGCGCAGGGCGTCGGCCACTGGTGTCACCAGGGCGGTGCGGGCGGGCACACCCACATCGCGGATGTAAATAACCAGGATGCGGCCTGGGTATTGGCGCGCCACCTCAGCGTAGATGTCAGCGTCGTGCTGCCCGCTGTCGCCCAGCAAGATAAAAGGCAGGTCGGGGTAGGTGTCTAGCAGCTGCTTGATTTCGCGCAGCTTGTGGCCGTGGTGCAGCGAGTCGTTGCTAGAGGCTACTTCGCCAGGGCGCAGGGCTGGGGCCCGCAGCAGCGAGTCGCGCAGCAGCATGGGCCCCAGCGGAATGCCACGCAGCCGCAAGAAGTCTTCCAGTACGTCGTACAGGTTCCAGGGCGAGGAGCTGACGTAGAAAAACGGGTTGTCGGGCCGCCCGCTTTGCCCGTGCTGCAAGGCTTGGTAGAAGGCCGCCACGCCCGCCAGCGGCTCGTGCGAGTGAGCATTGCGGAAAAGCACCGTGCGCAGCATCCGCAGCATGTGCGTGGCGCGCGTCACTATTACGGTATCGTCGAGGTCCGAAATAACCCCGAACTCGGCCGTGGTAGGCGGGATGAGCACCTGCGCCGTAGCCCGCACCGCCCCGTGCAGCCCCCGAAAGCGGTGCGGCAGTTGGCTCAGCTGCACCGGCACCGGGTGCCAGAGGTAGTCGCGGGCGGCGGGCAGCTCGGGCGGGTCGAGGGCCAGCGTGAAGTAGCCGCCCTTGTCGGTGGTGACGTAGGTATCGAGCCCGCCTGGCATGGTCACCAGAATGCGGGCGCCGGCTATCTCGCGGCTGTTGAAGCGCCGGTACATCGCCTGGAAATTGCGCCAGGGCGAATCGGCCTCGGTTTGGGGCGTGAGGCCACGGTCGGCCAGCAAGCGCCCTTTCAAGTAAAAGCGGTGCGGCGTGCCGTAGCTGCGATACGCATCGAGGTGCAGGGGGCGCAGGCGACCTAGGCGGGCCGCCGTGCGCGTGACCAGCGCATCGGCCCAGTCGAGGGCATCCGAAAACCAAAGGCCTAACTCCATCTGACAAACCTACGCCCGACGAGGGTTTTCTGGCCTCATGGTGGGGGTTTCTTGCTGTGCTTACTCTCCTTTAAATGCAGAATTACGTAAGCCTCTTTACTTAATATTCTTCTGCTCCGCGTCCATGCCCACCGCCACCCACGCCGCTCCCCGCCCCAAAACCCGCAAAAAGCACTTGGCTCCGCTGCCCGACCTCGCTGCGCACGAACTCTACAAAGACCCCGCCCGCCAAGCCGAGCTGGCTGGCTTGCACTACGGCACCGATGCTGGCCCCGGCCTGCGCCGGGAGGCCGCCGCGGGCAAAGGCGAGTTTCAGTACTTCGATGCGAAGGGCCACGTAATCAAAGATGCCAAGACGCTGGACCGCATTCACAGCTTCGTGATTCCGCCGGCCTGGACGGAGGTGTGGATTGCGCCCGACCCCATGCTGCACTTGCAGGTGACGGGCCACGATGCGGCCGGCCGCAAGCAGTACCGCTACCATCCGGCCTGGGACGCCGCCCGCTCGCTCACCAAGTTTTCGCGCTTGCTGGCCTTTGGGCAGAAGCTCGGCGCCCTGCGCCAGCAGCTTAAAAAAGACCTTGACCGCCCCGACCTCGACCGCGATAAAGTCGTGGCCCTGGTACTTACGCTCATGGACCAGTCGTTCATTCGCATTGGCAACGAAGAGTATGCCAAGAAGAACAAAAGCTACGGCCTGAGCACGCTGCTCGACAAGCACGTGAAAATTGACGGGGCCGACTTGCGCTTTTCCTTCGTTGGCAAAAAAGGCGTACCCCACGACGTGACCCTGCACGACCAGAAGCTGGCCCGCCTAGTGCGCAAGTGCAAGGAGATTCCCGGCCAGCACCTGTTTCAGTTCTACGGAGCCGATGGTCACCGTCACCCCCTAGAGTCGGGCCACGTAAACGAGTACTTGCATCGGCACACCGGACTAGCCCTGTCGGCCAAGGACTTTCGCACCTGGGGCGGCACCGTCAAGATGGTGAGCTGCCTCGAAGCCGTGCTGCACGCCGAACCCGACCTAGGGCCTGAAAAAGTGATACGCAAGGCCGTAAAGGAGGTGGCCACCAACCTAGGTAACACGCCTACTGTGTGCTCCAAATATTACATTCACCCGCAGGTGGTCGAGCTATTCAAGTCGGGCAAGCTCATCGAGTACCTGCGCCGCCATGATGCTGACCCCGCCGACCAAGACGAACTCTCGCCCGTCGAGCACCTCGTGCTAGAAATGCTGGCGTAAATATAAAGCAGTGAGCAATAAATAAGGAGCCATGAGCAGGCTGCATACTGGCACTGCTCATGGCTCCTTATTTGTTGCTCCTTGAAAGCTATTCGTCGGCCAGACGGTCGTAATTTTCGAAGGCTTCCTTCTCGGTGCGGGGGCGGGGTACGTCGAGGTTGCCGTTGGCTTCTTGACTAAATTCAACCCTAGGCGCGTTGGCGGGGCGCACTACGTCTTGGTCGGCGCCTCCGTGCAGCACCAGCGGCATGCCCCGGCCGGTTATTTCAAAAGTATCGTTGCCGCCCAGGCCCTCCAGGGTCAGCCGGCGCGTTTCTTTGCTGAAGTAGGTGCGCTGAAAATAAAGCGAATCGGCCCCTAGGGCCCGGCTGTAGATGCGCACGGTAGTAGAGTCGGGGGTGCGCTGCACCTGAAAAAAATCGGGCTGGTCGGTGCCGGCCACAATGGGCTGGCGGGCCTTCAGCAGGTAGTACTTGCGGGCCACGGCGGGCAGCTGGTCGCGGCGATGCTTCAGGTCGCGGAGCAGGCGCTTGCCTGCATGGGCATACACGGGCGGGGGCAGGCGGTGCACGGCGCGGGCCAAGGTTGAGTCGGGCAGGTGCTGCTGCACGTAGCGCGCCGCTTGGTCGAAGTCGCGGCGCGTGAGCTCGGGCATGCCGCGCTGGTCTACGAAGCGGCCCTGGCCGGTGAGGGCCTTCACATCGTGAATCCGCTTCTTGAACGTAACCAAATGGCGTACCGTGAACTTGCGCGTGCCCAGCCAGCCTACCAGCCCGTCCGAAACGCGGTAAAACGTTTGGTCACGGTCTTTGGGCACGGGCGCGTAGCGGCGGCGGGTGGGGTGGGCCGGGTCGGGCAGCACGGCCCACTGCCATTGCCCAGAGTGGCGGTCCCAGTCGCCAATGAGTACATCAAGCAGACGCGCCCGCAGCAGGGCCTGCTGGTCGGGTCGGTCGGCAGGGCTAGCGTAAATGCGCTTACGCATATCCTCGTCGCTGATAAACTCCCGCGCTTGGGGAAGCAGCGGCGAGCTGACCTGCTTGCCGTTGTACTTCTCTTCTAGCAGCACCATTTTGCCGCGCAGGCGCTCATTGGCATCGTCCACCGTAAACCTCGTTTCGGAAGAATCGACGTAGAAAATGCGTGGGTGCGTGTGCGGCACCCCCAGCGCCTGGGCCAGCGGCGGCACTACCAGGGCCCCGTAGGGGTTGCCGGCCGAAGTGCCATCGCGCAAGGCATTAGTCACAAAGGTTTTTTGATAAAACTTGGGTAAGATGCGTGCGGGGTCTTTATCGAGCGAGCGCAGCGCGTAGGTGCGGCCATCGGCCGCCGTCAGCGTTAGGCTGGTGCTCTGAAAGCCACCGCCCAGCTTAGTAGGCTTCAGGGGGCCCGCGTCCTTATCGGCCGAGGCGAGCCGAAATACGGGTACCCGCACTGGCGTCGCCCACAGCGCCCGGTGGTGCGGCCCCATAAAGCGCCTGAAAAGCCAGCCGTGCTGATTGTAGTGGCGGCCTGCCGTGGCCCACACGCTATCGGCCGAGGCCTGGCGGGCAGGTGCTACCGACTGTGGGCGCACCTGCGCATCGGACTGAAAAAAATCCTTGCGCGCACAACCTGTAGTAATGCTTAGCGCCAGACTACAATAAAAAAAAGAAAATGTAAAAGAGCGCAAAGTCGAAGCAATAGTAGCGGTGGAATAAGCCGCAAGGCATTTTACTACTTCAACGCAGGCCAGCCGGAAAAGATAAGCTAATCTGCTAGCGGCAACCCCGACCCGCTAACTGCGCTATAAAGCGGGCCCAGCGCCGCCCGCCGGCCGCTCTGCCTGGGCCAAGCGAGTTAATAAGCCAGTGTCAGGTTAAGCTAGTGGTTGGTAGCAAAGTTTATGACGTAAGGAAGGGCTGGCTGACGCTGCTAGGTGCGCTGCTGAGCGGGGGATTTCTGGCCGCGTGCAGCGAGCCAACCGCTTCGGTTAGCGCAGCCGACCGCCCGGTATTCGGGCCTGACTCGGCCTGGGTGCGGGTGGCGGCAGGGGCGCACTATGCCCAGCGCGGCTGGTGGTGGCAGCGGCTGTGGGGCCAACACTACCGCCAGCTGTGGGCCACGCCCGTAACGGCCCCCGTACTGCGCCTAGGGGCCGCCGAGCTGCTGCCTGTGCAAGTGGGCGGCAGTTTCCAAACTAATACCCTGCGTCTGCACACCGCCGATGGCCGCACCTTTGTGCTGCGCTCGGTCGACAAAGACTTGAGCCGCAGCCTGAACACCGGCTTAAGCCGCTTGGTGGCGCCCGTGCTGCGCGACCAAACCTGCGCCGCACCACCTTATGGGGCGTACATCGCGGCGGTGCTGGCCGAGGCGGCGGGCGTGTACCACACCAACCCGCGCCTGGTCTACCTGCTGCCCGACACGGTGCTGGGTTCTTTTCGAGCACAGTTTCGGCCCGCGCTCTACCTGCTAGAAGAGCGCCCCGACCGCAACCAGGCCCACGCCCCGAGCTTTGGGGGCGCGCGCCTAGTAATGGGCTCGGAGCAAATGCTGCGCACCGTATTGGCCCGGCCCACGGCCCACGTAGCGGCCCGCGCCTACCTGCGCGCCCGGCTGCTCGACCTTTTGGTGGGCGACTGGAGCCGCCGCGCCGACCAGTGGCGCTGGGCCGCCTTTGCCAAAGGGGGCGACCTAGAGCTGCGGCCCATTCCGCGCGACCGTGACCAAGCCTTTTTTCGCTTCGATGACGGCTGGCTCACGCGGGCCTTGTCGTGGGTGCGGCCCCGCTACCAAACCTTTGATGCGACCCCCACGCTGGCGCAAGTCGACCCACTTACCGTCACGGCCCGCCCGCTCGACGAAACGGTGTTGTCTCTGCTGCCCGAAGCAGTTTTTCGGGCCGAAGCTGACTCGCTGGCGCGGCGCCTGACCGATTCGGTGTATGCCCAGGCTCTGCGCACTGTGCCGCCCGAGGTGCGCCCACGCATGACGCACGAGCTACTGCCCGCCCTGCGCGTGCGGCGGGGGCTGCTGCCCGCGGCGGCAGCCCGCTACTTCCGCGCCCTGCAAGTAGATGCTGCCGTGATAGGTAGCGATGCCGCCGAGCGCTTTGTGGTGCAGGCAGCAGGCCCGGGCCGTGTGCACCTGCAGGTATGGGCCCAGCGCCCAACGCGCCCCGACAGCCTCTTGGGCGAGCAGCACTACGACGTAGCCCACACGCGCCGGCTGCGCATCTATGGCCTGGGGGGCAACGACCAATTTGAGCTGCGCGGGCACCTAGCGCCGGGCTTCGCAGTGTGGCTAGATGGGGGCGCGGGCACCAATCGCTTTGTGCAGCTGGCGCCTGCTACCGGTGGCCTAGGCCTGCGGGTGTACACAGGGCCCCACGACCAGCGGCAGCTTAGCCCGGCTGTGCACGTGCGGCCTTTGCCTGCTGCGAGCCGCAATGCGGCCAGTTGGGTGGCCACGTACTATCGGCTTCGGCTTGGTAGTCGATGAGGAAATACCAGAAACTTAAACCCAATAAATGCAGCTAGGTAGGCTAATGTAGTTGAAGATATACTTCTAACTAAAAGTGACCTAATGCAATAGTCCAACACGCTATTAGCGCGAGTCTCACCTCAGGTTTGATAGTCGGTAATGCGCACCTGCTCTTCGCAAAACGCATACTCGGCTGGTACGTTGGACGAGACAATCACCAGGCGCTCGGCCGTGCGCACCCGCGCTACGTGCTCTAGGTACCAGGCCGTGCCCGTAGCATCGAGGTTGGTGGTGGGCTCATCGAGCAGCAGCAGTGGCGTGGCCGCGTACAGCGCTAGACCGAGCTTGAGACGCTGCTTCATACCCGACGAAAACTCGCGCACCGGCTGGTGCCGCGCTTTTTCTAGGTACATCAACTCAACCAGCCCCACCGCTGTCAGGCCCGGCTGCAAGGGCTTGAGGCGAGTATGGAAAGCCAGCAGCTCTAGCAGGGTAAAATCTTCGGGCAAGTCGAGGTAAGGGGCGCAGTAGGCCAGCTGGCGCGGTACCTCGGCCACGGGCAGCGCCCGGCCCCCTAGGGTGTAGTGCACCTGCCCGGTAGTAGGTAGCAGCTGCCCGGCCAGGATGCTAAGCAGTGTACTCTTGCCCGCGCCATTCGGCCCGAGCACGGCCGTAGCCGTGCCGGGCTGAAAGACGTGACTCAGCTCCTTAAAAATCCATTGGCGGCCGTAGCGCCGGCCTAGCCCTTGGGCCTCAATCTGCACTTTCTTCGCTTTTGCGGCGGCCTGGTCCTTTGATAATACCGCGCTCGGCTGCGTGTACAAAGCTGACGACTAAGTCGCGCTCGGCCGAAGGAGCTATCTCGGCTTCGATGCGCGCGAGGGCTTCTCGCATACCTAGGCCGCTCAAGTACAGAATGCGGTAGAGCTCGTGAATCTGGTGCACTTGCCCCTCGCTAAAGCCCCGGCGGCTCATGCCCACCGAGTTGACGCCCGCATACGTCAGCGGTTCGCGGGCAGCCTTTACGAAGGGCGGCACATCGGAGCGCACTAGCGAGCCGCCCGCAATAAAGGCGTGCGCCCCAATATTGGTAAACTGATGGATAGCCGAGGTACCCCCAATAATGGCCCAGTCGCCCACCTGCACGTGGCCGGCCATCTGGGTGGAGTTCGAAATCACGCAGTGGTTGCCCACTAGGCAGTCGTGGGCAATGTGCACGTAGGCCTGCAGCAGGCAGTGGCTTCCCACCACCGTGCGGCCCTGCTCCACGGTGCCGCGGTTCACGGTCACGCACTCGCGCAGTACGGTATAGTCGCCTATCACCGCAGTAGTGACTTCGCCCGCAAACTTTAAATCTTGCGGAATGCCCGCCACTACGGCCCCCGGAAATACTTGGCAGTTGGCCCCAATGCGGGCCCCATCCATGATGGTCACGTTAGGGCCAATCCAAGTGTTTTCGCCAATCTCCACGTCGCCATAAATAGTAGTAAACGGCTCAACGGTAACCCCCGGCGCAAGCCGGGCAGCGGGGTGGATATGGGCGAGGGGAGAAATCATTGGGGGTCAATTATCAGGTAGCAATGAGCAATTAACAATTATCAAGCGAAAGCAAAAGGTGGTTGGAAAACAAGCAGTTTGCTAATCGCTCATTAATAATTGTTCATTGATTTAAACGTTGTCTTTGCGCACGATAGCGGCGCTCATCTCGGCGTCGCACACCACTTTGCCGTTCACAAAGGCCTGGCCTTTCATCTTGGCAATGCCGCGCTTAATAGGCGCCGTAAGCTGGCAGTGGAAAATAACGGTATCGCCGGGCAGCACTTTCTTGCGGAAACGGGCATTTTCGATACCTAGGAAATACTGCCAGTAGTTTTCGGGGTCGGGCACGGTGTTCATGACCAAGATACCGCCCGTCTGGGCCATGGCCTCAATCTGTAGCACGCCCGGCATCACGGGGTTGCCGGGAAAGTGACCCTGGAAGAACGGCTCGTTCATCGTAATATTTTTCACGGCCGTCACCATTTGGCTGTCCAGATGAATGACTTTGTCGAGCAGCAAGAACGGGTAGCGGTGCGGCAGCACCTGCATGATGCGGTTGATGTCCATCACCGGCTCGCGGGCGGGGTCGTACACCGGCACCGGGCTGGTTTTGTCTTCCAGCATCTTCTTCTTGATTTTCTTGGCAAACGCCACGTTGGCCGCGTGGCCGGGCCGGGCGGCCAAGATTTGTCCCTTCAGCGGGCGGCCCACCAGGGCCAGGTCGCCCACAATGTCGAGCAGCTTGTGGCGGGCGGGCTCGTTTTTGTGGCGCAGGTCCACATTGTTCAGAATGCCTTCCTTCTTTACCGATACCTTGGGCTTGCCCAGCATGGCGGCTAGCTCATCGAGCTCGTGCTCGCCCACGGCGCGGTCTACTACCACGATGGCATTGCTTAGGTCACCGCCCTTGATGAGGTTTGACTTGTAGAGGTATTCTAGCTCGTGCAGAAAGCAGAAAGTGCGCGACGACGAAATTTCGCTCTCAAACAGGTTGATATCGGTGAGCGTGGCGTGCTGCGAACCTAGGACCGGCGAATTATAGTCGACCATTACCGTGAGGCGGTAGTCGGCTAGCGGCAGGGCCGCTATCTCCACGCCGCGGGCGTTGTCGACGTAACGGATGGTGTCGGGTATCTCGTAGTAGTTGCGCAGCGCGTTTTGCTCCTCAAAGCCCACGGTGTGCAGCGCCTTGATAAACTCCGCCGACGAGCCATCCATGATGGGCGGTTCGGGGCCGGAGAGCTGAATCAGTACGTTGTCGAGCTGCAAGCCCACCAAGGCGGCCAGCGTATGCTCCACGGTGTTGACGCGGGCGCCGTTTTGCTCGATGGTGGTGCCGCGCGAAAGGTCTACTACGTTGTCAACGTCGGCATCCACGATGGGCTGACCGGGCAGGTCGGTGCGCTGAAACTTGTAGCCGTGGCCCACGGGCGCGGGGCAAAAGGTCATGGTGGCCTCCACGCCGGTGTGCAGCCCGATGCCCCGCACGGTCACGGGGGCCTTGATGGTGTGTTGCTTGTCGTTCATTCTTTAGCCGTAAGCTTTTGGCTGTTAGCTGTTAGCTTTTTAAGATAAGGAGTGCATTGCTGCATGATTGAACAGGGCTAACAGCTAACAGCTAATAGCTAGCAGCTCAAATCGACCGCAAAGCTAAAGCTTTTCCAGTGCTGGCTGGCTTTTTTCCAATGCAGTAAGGCGACGTTCCAATTCGGGCAGGCGGCGGTAGACGGCCGTAGCGCGCTGGTTTTCCTTGAGGCCAATAGCTGGGAAGCCTTGCAAAATCTGGCCTTCAACTTTAGTGGATTTCTGCACGCCGCTTTGCGCCGTGATGGTGGTGCGGTTGGCCAGGGAGATGTGGCCTACCAAGCCTACCTGCCCCGCCAGCACGCAATAGTCGCCCACTTTGGTCGAGCCCGAGATACCGGTTTGGGCCGCGATAACGGTGTGGCGGCCAATCTCGACATTGTGCGCAATCTGCACTAGGTTGTCAATTTTAACGCCTTGACGGATAAGCGTTGAGCCCATCGTGGCGCAATCAACGGTAGCATTGGCCCCGATGCTCACATCATCTTCCAAGATTACCTGGCCAATTTGCGGAATGGCCTTATAGGAGCCGTCGGTTTGGGGCGCAAAGCCAAAGCCATCGGACCCCACCACCGCGCCGGCCTTGATGACGCAGCGCTGCCCGATAACAGTGTCGGCGTAAATTTTGGCGCCGGCGTGAATGATAGAATTGTCGCCAATGCGCACCCGGTCGCCGATGTAGGCGTGCGGAAAAATGAGCACATTTTCGCCTAGCACGCAGCCCTCACCCACGTAAGAAAAAGCGCCACGGTAGTGCCCCGGCCCAATGGTAGAGCTAGCGCCTAGGTGGCTGGGTTCTTCCACGCCGCGCCGGCTAAAGCGTGTGGCTTGCTGATAAAACTCCAGCAGCTTGGTAAAAGCTGAGTAGGGGTCGGCCACCCGAATAAGGGTGGCGGCCACTGCCTGGCGTAGTGCCAGCTCGGGGCTCACGATGACGGCCGTAGCTTTGGTAGTATACAAAAACGGCTCGTATTTGGCGTTTGCCAAAAATGCCAATGCCCCGGGCCCGGCCTCTTCGATTTTTGCCAGGCTAGACACAGTGGCGTTTGCGTCGCCCTCTACGGTGCCGCCCACTACCTGGGCAATCTGACCAACGGTAAATTTCATAGGGAGGCAAAAGTACACGGCGCGCCCGCTACGGCGCGGGCAGGAGGTCGGTCCCGAAGTAGGCGTGCAGCCGCTCGCGGAGGAGCGCCACGAGCGCAGCATCCTGAAACTGATAGTCGTCAGGAATGCGCAGGTTAACCAATGCTTTACCCTGCAGCTCGTCCCGGAATTTGGCGCGCAGGCGGTCGGCGTGCTTCTTTTCCATCACGAAGATGACGTCGGCCCACCCTAGGTGCCCCGCCGTCACCCGCACCCGGGCGCCCGGCTCGGTGCCCGCCGAGCGCGCCTGCACCTCGGGGTGCCCGTCGAAAAGCCGCTCGGCGGTAAGGCTACGCCAGCGGTTCTGGCTATAAATAAAGAGGAGCTGGCTAGGTAGGGCGGCGGGCACGCGGGTAGTAAAAGGGTGAGAAAGTTGACCTAGGTGCGGCCCTGCTCGGCCAATACGCGCAAGGTTTCCTGGTGGCGCTTCTCGGCCAGGTCCTGACTGCGCGATACCACCGCCCAAATGGCAGCCGGAATCCAGCCAATGAGCGTGACCTGCAGGATAAAGCACAGAATACCCTTGAGGATATGGCCGTTGAGTATCATCGACAGCGGCGGAAGCAGAATGGCGAGCAGCATCGGAAAGCAAAAAGAGGTGAGCTTATAGCATACGCAAATTACCCCCTAGGGTGCGCCAAGGACCGCTGCTGCGGCTAGGGCACATCCGTTACGCGCACCTTCACGCCCTTGACCTTGGCGCCGTTGAGGCGCTCCAGCACGTCGGCAGCTTGCTTGCGCGGCACGGCCACATAAGAGTAAAAGTCAAATACCTCGATACGGCCCACGTCTTCGCGGGCCAGCCCGCCTACGTTGACGATGGCACCAACCAGGTCGTGGGCACTGACCTTATGCTTTTTACCGGCCGTGATGTGCAGCGTGACGGTGGTGGGGCGCGGCGGGCGGGCAGCGTTGGCGGCGGGCAGGGGCGGGGGCGTTAGGCGGGCCCAGGCCACGGCCTGCGCGGCGGGCCAGCCTTGCACGCGGGTTTGCTCGGGCGGAGTGGCGAGCAGGTGGGCGGTGCCCGCGGCGCCGGCCCGCGCTGTGCGCCCGGCTCGGTGCTGGAAGGTTTCGGCGTCGTGCGGCAGGTCGTACTGAACAACCGTGTCCAAGGCGGGCACGTCGAGGCCGCGGGCGGCCACATCGGTAGCCACTAGCGCCTGGGCCGAGTTATTACGCAGCTTCATCAAGGCTTTGTCGCGCTCGGGCTGCGGCAGCTTGCCGTGCAGCACCTCGGCTGCCACGCCCCGGCCGCGCAGAAACTGGGCTAGCTCCTGCACCTTCTCGCGGGTATTGGCGAAGATGAGCGTTTGGCCCGTTTCGGGCTGCTGCAACAGGTGGTAGAGTGCGGCGGGCTTCTGCTCCACAGCATTGAGCACGTGGCCGCGAAGGGTGAGTGACGAGGGCATGACGGCCGCGCCACCTTCGGCCGCGGCGCCGGGCACCAGGCCACCCTCGGCGGCTAGCAGGCGCGGGCGGGTCAGGTACTCGCGCACCAGGGCCATTACCTTGTCGGGCATGGTGGCCGAGAATAGCAGCGTTTGCCGCCGCCTAGGGAGCCGGCTCACGATAGTGGCCATCTCCTGTTGAAACTTCAACTCCAGTAGCTTATCAGCCTCATCCAGCACCATTACTTTAAGCTGGTTGGGGATGATGTTGCGCTTTTCGAGGTGGTCGAGCAGGCGGCCGGGCGTGGCCACTACCACGTGCGGCGTCTGCTGCAGGGTCTTTACTTCGTCGCGCATGGCGTGGCCGCCGTAGAGGGCCGCCACTCGCAGGCCGGGGGCGGGCAAGTACTTGCCCAGGCTCTTGAGGGCCTCGCGCACTTGCAATGCTAGCTCGCGGGCGGGCACTATCACGATGGCTTGCACGGCCTTGGCGGCCGGGTCTATCTGGGCCAGGATGCCGAGGCCGTAAGCGGCCGTTTTGCCCGAGCCGGTGGGCGCCTGGCCGGCCACGTCTTGGCCGGCCAGCACGGGCGGCAGCACCAGCGCCTGCACCGGCGTGGGCTGAGTAAAGTTGAGCTCGGTCAGCGCCTGCGTGAGCGGGGCCGGAAGGTTGAAATCTAGAAATGTGGCCGGAGCGGCAGAGTCAGCTTGCATCCAGCAAAGGTAGGCCTAGGTAAGTAGGTAGAATACCACAGAGGGTGCGCGATTAGTTAGGTAGGCATATTTATGCTTACCTCCTTGCTTCGTCATACTGCTCCGCCACGTTTACTAGCTTGTAGCGCACGGCAGATTTTTTGGGCCGAATATCGAGCCCCACGTGGTGGGCGTACACCTGCGTGAACGCGGCGCCGAAGTAAAAAATCATGGCCGAGTAGAATACGAACAGCAGCACCAGCACTAGGCTGGCCGCCGGGCCATAAATAGGCCCTAGGTCGCGCGAAACCAGTAGTAGGCCCAGCACGCGCTCACCGGCCTCAATGAGCACGGCCGTGAGCAAGGCCCCGCGCCGCACGGCCCGCCAAGGCACCTTGGCCGCGCTGAGCGTGCGAAACACATAGCCGCACCACACAGCCAGAATCAGCAGGCTCACCACCGCGTTTAGCCCCTGCACTAGGTAGTAGGCAAAGGTGGCGTCGAAACCCGCAATGGCTTGGCTAAAGAAAGCCAGCGCCGCATCGGCCGAAAAGGCCAGTACCGATAGCCCTGCCGTGGCCAGCAGTACGCCACCCGAACGCAGCCGCTCGCGCAGGGCCACCGATACTTGGCTCACCTGCCGCCTAGACCGCACGTGCCACAACTGATTGAGCGAGTGCTGAATAACCGTAAATAGGGTAGTGGCCACAAAGACCAGAAAGGCAAACCCCAGCCAGGTAATAAGCCGGTTGGTGCCGGCATTAGCCACGTTGTGCACCGTTTGGGCCACCAGGCCCGCCGCCGACGAGCCAATGAGCTGGCTGAGCTTGGTAAGCAGCATGAGGCGAGCGCCGCGGGCCGAGTACACTGAGCCCAGCAGCTGCACCAAAATAATAACGATGGGCGGCAGCGCAAACGACGTGAAAAACGCCGTGGCCGCACCCAGCCGCAGGGGGTCGTTGGCGGCGAGCTCGCGGGCCGCGCGGCGCAGCAATAAGTATTGCTCTACCCACCACGAGCGGTGATGCAGGGGCGGGTGAGGGGCTACGGGTACAGGACTGGACATACTAAACTTAACGCCGGGCAGACAACATTTTATTCCAAAGCGGGTAAAAAAGAGACGGTCCCGCTGGCCGCAGCCGGGCCCGGCACCTCAGCCGCGCTTGCTGCCAACAGTTATCAGGCCCGCTAGTTACGCACATGTCCATTACTTCCATATCGGCTACCGGGGTCCGGGCCGTGCCCGAGCCGCCGCCCCGCACCTGGGTACAGCGCCGCTTGCTCGACCCCTTTATGAGCCTGCTCAAGGCCGGGCTTTCGCCCAGCGGCCTGGCCCTCACAGTAGGGCTGGGCGTAGCCTTTGGGCTAGCTCCTACATTTGGCATTACTACCATTGTAAGCACAGCCGTGGCCTTGCGGCTGCGCCTTAATGTAGCGGCCATTCAACTAGTATGCCATCTGCTTAGTCCCGTGCAACTTATTCTGCTGCTGCCTTTCCTGCGCTGGGGGGCGACTATTTTGGGGCATGGCGAGCAGGTAGCGAACCTCACATTCGAGCAAATCAAGGAGATGGGCAGCGCCGAAGGTTGGGGCAGCGTGCTGCACCTGTTGTGGCGGGCCGAGCTCGGTGCCCTCATGCTGTGGGCGCTGGCCGCTGTGCCAGTAGTGGCGGCGCTGTACGTGGGCCTGCGGCCGCTCTTCCGCAAAGTAGTGCAGCGCCAGGAAGAAGCGGAGGCCGTACCGGCCTAAGGCCTTAGTGCAGCTACCTAGGTTGCTTCTAAAGAAAAAAGCTACGGCGCCCCCGCTAAAATCGGGGGCGCCGTAGCTTTTTTAGTCCTAGGGTGGCTACGCGCTGGCGAGCCACCCTAGGGCTGGTGCCGAGCAACCTACGCCACGATGTACACAGGCTCTACGTCGGCCATCTTGAAGTAGGGGTTCACACCTTCCTCCGAATTTAGGTCCAGCAGCATTAGGTCAACGTGCTGGAATTCGCCGGTGCGGCCTTCGAGGGCTGGGCCCAGCTGGGGCAGGAACTCGGGGTTCTGGTCGGTAGTGTCAAACGCCAGCAGCAGGCGCGCGGGCTGGCTGGGGTCATTGGCCAGGGTCATTTGGGCCAGGTAGATGGCACGCACGCTGGGCACGGTAGCGCCAAAGGCGCGCAGGCTGTCTTCAAGGCCCTCGGGCATAGTCTCGGGCTGGCTTAGGGTTACCTGGGCATCGGGCGGCAGGCCGCCAGCTTGCGTGAGCTGACCGCTGAGCATGGCCCCAATTTCATCGGCGGGTAGCAGTTTGCCGGCTGGCGAGAAGGGGTTGAGCACCACGTCCTGGCCCTGGGTCATGCTGAAAAACGCGTGGCCGGGCAGGCGCACGTAAGTCACGGGGCCGTTGTCGACGCCGCCATCGCTCATGCGGGCTACCGACGAGAAGATGGGTATTTTGTTGTCTTGCAGCACTTGTAGCTGAATCTGCTGGCCTTCTTCGAGCTGGGCTTCGCCGGGCTCCTGGCCTTCTTGCGGAGCTAGCACCAGCAGCACCTCCTCGCCGAGCAGGGCGCGGTAGAAGTCGGGGCGGGCGGCCTCGTTCACGGAGGCAATCAGCAGCAACTCTTCCAGAATGTTTTCGGGCTGGAAGGGCAACTCGGGCAGTTCCTGCGGCTCGGGCATGGGCGGCACAAACTGCTGGTTGGGGGCCGGCACCGGGGTAGGGGCTGCGGGCGCTACGTAGTTAGAGCCCTGGTAGCGCGGGCCAGCTTTAGGGGCGGCGGGGGTGCCTTCTGTCGGCGCGGGGGTAGGCGTAGCGCCAGGTGCGGCGGGCTGGGGCTTGTTTTTGAAAATGTCGAGGAGTCCCATGTAGGTAGGAATAGAAGAGGAGGTTGAAAAGCAAATGTAAGCCAAGCCGCCCGCGGCGGCGCTACCCTAGCGCTCGCCGCAGGCGCGCAGCTCAGCTTCGGTGCCCGCAATAGTGCGGGCACCGGCCGGGCCAGGGTGGTTGCCCCAGTGGCCTTCGATATAGTTAAGTAGGTTGGTAATCTGGGCGGGCGAGAGGTGGCGGTGAGTGGCCGTGTCCTGCACGCCCAGCATTTCTTGGTTGTAGCTCACGCCATTGACCACAATAGGCCCGCGCAGCCCCTGCCGCACAATGCACGCCAACTGCGTGCGGTGCCCGGCCAGGTAGTCGGAGCCCGCCAGGGGCGGAATCAGGCGCCCTAGGCCCTCGCCCTGCTCGCCGTGGCAGCCCGCGCAGTGCTGCACGTAGAGGCGCTCGCCCTGATGCTGCTTATTGGTAAAGCAGCCGGGTAGGAGCGTGAGGCCTACTGCAATAGTAGGCACCAGCCAGCGCAGCGCAGTAGGGGCAGAAAAGGACATGGCGGGCACTAGGCTAGCTTTTTTTCTGGCGCTCTTTTACCTCTGCCAGCAGCACGGGCAGGTCGGTGAGCAGTGCCTGCACCTGCGTGGGATTGAGGCTGTCGTAGAGGCCGCGCACGTGGCCCTGGTCGTCGACGAGGGCAAAGGTGCCGTTGTGCGCAAAGCCGCCGGGCGCGGTTTTGTCGGGCATGGCGGCCGTATACAGGCCGTGCGCCAGCGTAAACACGCTGTCCTTGCTGGTGCGCACAAAGCGCCAGTTGGCGTTGGTGGGGGCACCTAGGCGCTGGGCATAGTCGCGCAGCACGGCCAAGCTGTCGTGGTCGGGGTCGATGGTGAACGACACAAAGCTCAAGCCAGGCGTTTGGCCGTACTGCTTATATACTTTCAGCAGCTCGCCGTTCATCTTGGGGCAAATGCCGGGGCAAGTCGCAAAAAAGAAATCGGTAAGGTAGACCTGGCCCGCAAAATTTTGGTTGGTCACGAGCTGTCCGTTCTGGTCGTGCGCCCGGAAGGCGGGCACCGTAGCAAAGATGGTATCAGCGGGGCCGCCCTTCGGGTTTTCGCGCACATCGCGCTCACCTAGGATGGGCAGGCGGCGGGGTTCTTCCTGGCAGCTGGCCAGCAGCAGCGCCCCCGCAAGCAGCGGCAGCAAGCCGCGGCGCAAAACAGAGATTTGCATCAGAGATAACAAGCAAAGTGCCAGCCGCCGCCTACTTAGTGGCCGGCGTGGCTGGGGTGGTCGGAGCCGTAACACCAGCGGCCGGTAGTTGGTGCAATGCCGCATTGGCCGAGTCCAGGGCCCCGCGCAGGCGGCGCTCTACGCCGGCCAGCTGGCGCTGCTGGTCTTGCAGGTAGGTAAGGCGCTGGCTAATGGGAGCAGCGCTGTCGGGGGCCTGGTAGTGGTGCATCCAGTTCATCATGGCTTGGTCGGCGGCCTGCATTTTGGCGATAACCGGGGCCGTGGTGGCGGGCGCCTGGGCGGCTGTAAGCTTAGTCTTCAACTCAAACAGTTGCTCGGTTTGGGCCATCGCGCGGTCGTGGTGCGCCATTAGGGTGTCTTCGAGGGCCCGGGCCTGGTCGGTGGGCGCGGCGGCCGTGGGGGTAGAGGAGGTGCCCGCCCCGCCGCAGCTGGGCAGCAAGGCAATGGCGACTAGCGAGCAAGCCGCCCGCAGCGGCAACGATAGTTTTATCATGCCGCAAAGGACGGGAATAATGAACAATGAGCAATTAGCCAGGAGCCGGGAGCAGTGAAAGCGGGAGGAACAATCGGGGGCTGGGCTGTTGCTTCTCCTAGGGCAGACGTAGTTCGGCTGCTCATTCTTTACTGTTAATTGCTCATTCAAGTATGCAAACCCGCCAACTCGGCCGCACCGGCCTCACTGTTTCGGCCCTCGGCCTCGGCTGCATGGGCATGTCCGATTTTTATGGCCAGCGCGACGACGCCGAAAGCCTGCGCACCCTGGCCCGCGCCCTAGAGCTGGGCGTGACTTTCCTCGACACGGCTGACATGTACGGCCCTTACACCAATGAGGAGCTGCTGGGCCGCTTCTTCAAGGAAGACAAAGCTCGCCGCGACCAGGTGCAGCTGGCCACTAAGTTCGGCATCGTGCGCGACCCCCACGACCCCAGCAAGCGCGGTATCAGCGGCCGGCCCGACTACCTGCGCCAGGCCTGCGAAGGCTCGCTGAAGCGCCTAGGTACCGACCACATCGACCTCTACTACCAGCACCGCGTAGACCCCACCGTGCCTATTGAAGAAACCGTGGGCGAAATGGGCCGCTTGGTGGAAGAAGGCAAAGTGCGCTTTCTGGGCCTGAGCGAGGCCGGGGCCGAAACCATCCGGCGCGCCCACGCCACGCACCCCATCACGGCAGTGCAAACCGAGTACAGCCTCTGGAGCCGCGATGTGGAGGTGGAAGTGCTGCCCACCCTGCGCGAGCTGGGCATCGGGCTGGTGCCGTACTCGCCCCTAGGTCGGGGTTTTCTGACCGGCGAGATTCAGAAGTTCGAAGACTTTGCGCCCGACGACTACCGCCGCTTCTCGCCCCGCTTCCAGGGCGAGAACTTCGACAAAAACCTCAAGCTGGTAAACCACTTGCGCGACCTGGCCCAGCTGAAAGGCGTAACGGCCGGCCAGCTAGCCCTGGCCTGGGTGCTGGCCCAGGGCGACGACCTGGTGCCCATCCCCGGCACCAAGCGCGTGAAGTACCTCGAAGAAAACGTGGCCGCCGCCGACATCAAGCTGAGCGCCGACGAGCTGCGCCACCTCGATGAGCTGCTGCCCCTAGGTGCCGCCGCAGGTACCCGCTACCCCGAAGCCATGATGGCGGCCGTGAATAGGTAGCAAGTATTTTAGCTAGTGCAAACGCCCGTCAGCCGCCCGGCTGGCGGGCGTTTTTGGTTATATGCACTGGGCAAAACGGGCGCTGCGGGCTAGCACTATGCCTAGCGCGGTGGTTGTGCCGGTAGGTAGTTAGATGCTTCGGCGGGCCACGGGCGGCCGGGCTCGCTATTGATGCCATAGGTAGCGCGCAAGAATACCCGCAGCGAGTTGTCGTGTCGGCTGCCCGTGCGAAGCGCTGCCCGAAACGCGGCCAACGAATCGACAGGTGGCACCAGGGCTAGGACCACGGGTAGCAATAGGGGACGCTCAAGGTTGTCTGAGGCTGGTAGCACCAAGCCGCGCGCCTGGGCCACTCCAAAATTCCAGTATTGCTTCTTGAAACTGACGTTGCCAAAGAGGGTATCGAAGCGGCAGGGCTGCGCCAAGTAGTTAGTCAAGGCCAGCGTGAGATGCAGCTGCGCCGGCTGCCCCTGGGTAGCGGGGGCCAAGCTGTCGCGCACTACCCGGACGCGCACGGTGGGCACATAGCGCCCGTGCTCGTTGAGGCTGAAGGCGCACTGCCCCCACAGCAACAACGCCAGCAAACCCAACAAGAGCAGCGCGGGCACGCTACGAACCATAGCACTAGTCGAGTGAGACATCGGGGCTAATTTACCGCGCTTTTCCGAACAACCTCTGCCCGCTTGACCTACCCCGTCCAACTCCACCTAGGTAGCTTTCACTTGCCCGTGCACCTGCTGTGCGAGGTGTTAGCCTATTCGCTGGGTTACCGGCTCTATACGACCCTGCGCGCCCGCACCCCTGACCGCATCAGCGACCAGGGCCGCCAGTGGATATTCGTGGGGGCGGCGGCGGGGGCGCTGCTGGGTTCGCGGCTGCTAGGACTGCTCGAGCACCCTGCGCTACTGCTGCACCCGCCCGGTGGCTGGCTTTATTACACCACCAACAAAACCATTGTGGGAGGCTTCTTAGGTGGCCTGATAGGAGTGGAGCTGACCAAGAAGTACCTAGGCATTAAAGCCAGTAGCGGCGACCTCATGGTGTTCCCGCTGCTGCTGGGGCTGGGTATCGGGCGGCTCGGCTGCCACCTCAGCGGCCTCACCGATGGCACATTTGGCACGCCCACTAGCCTGCCCTGGGGTGTCGACTTCGGCGATGGTATCGCGCGCCACCCTACCAACCTCTACGAAATTGGGTTCCTAGGTGCGCTGGCGCTGCTGCTTCACACCCTAGAGCGCGGCCGCCCGCTGCCCAATGGCCGCCGCTTCGAGCTGTTTCTGGCCGGCTACCTGCTGTTTCGGCTGCTGGTCGAGTTTCTCAAGCCCACGGCGGCGCTGCCGGGACTAGGCCTCACGGCCATACAGTGGGCGTGCGTGGCGGGGTTGGGATATTATGTTTGGCTGTGGTTTCGTCCAGTTAGGCCACTATCAATATGACTGCTCTTGAAAGAAGAATTCTCGAAGTAGCGACTTGGATTTTAAAAGTTAATCCTCAGCTTGAGCATAATTACTTCCGTAGCGAAGAAATTAATTCACTTTGGGGGAATAATGCTTCAATCAAGAATAAGTATCCGCTGGTCAGCGCTGATGGTGTTGTTGAAACTGCTAAGAGAAGAGCATTGCTATTGCAAGAGCGAGGTATTCCATTGGTTTCACTAGAAGAAGCTGCTGGTTATGGAAACCTGGTTTATACTCTTCCTGAAGAATCTCATCTTGATGGAGGAGCTGAATTCTATTCACAAGGGCTAGTTGATATATGGGAAGTGCCAGCTTGGGATACTTGGGTAGCTTTTGGTAATCATGAGTTCAAAGAATTTAACTTATATCCTAGTGCTGTAATAAGTTGGATTCCTAGAACCATTAATAACCTGTTTTTTAGTGGCCGAGAGGTATCTATTATTGAAAACTTAGGATGGCTAGATTTAAATACCAATAACCAGTTTTTATCATCTTTAACTGGGCAGCCAGAGAATTTGGTATTCATAGATATCGCTGATGAAGACAAAGGTGCTATGTCCCTGCGGCTGCAATTGATAAATGGGTGGGGAGTCGAAAGTGAGAAAAAAGTTGAAGCTAATGAAGAAGTTAGTGATGCAATTGTAAAGCCAGTCGCTGGCGGATTGCTTAACACAATTAAAAACTGGTTTAAATAAAACCACATTCTATGCCCGAACGCCCCTACACCTACTACGACTTCACCCTGAGCCTGTGCCCACACTGCCTGCGGCGCATCGAGGCCAAAATCGTCTTTGAAGACGGGGGCGTGTATATGCTCAAGCGCTGCCCCGAGCACGGGCGGCAGAAGGTGCGCATTGCCACCGACATCGAGTACTACAAAAGTATTCGCAACTATGTGAAGCCCAGTGAGACACCTAGGCGCTTCAATATGGCTACCCACTACGGCTGCGGCCTCTGCACCGACCATGAGCAGCACTCCTGCCTCACTGTGATTGAGGTAACCGACCGCTGCAATCTCACCTGCCCCACCTGCTACGCCGAAAGCAGCCCCTATCACGGCCGCCACCGCACCCTCGCCGAAATTGAGGCGATGGTAGACCTGGTAGTGGCCAACGAGGGCGAGCCCGACGTGGTGCAGCTCTCGGGCGGCGAGCCTACGCTGCACCCGCAGTTCTGGGAAATTCTGGACATGTGCAAGCGTAAGCCCATCAAGCACTTGATGGTGAACACCAACGGCATTCGCTTAGCCAAAGACGAAGCCTTCGTGGCCCGGTTGGCCACCTACGCGGGCGCCTTTGAGGTGTACTTGCAGTTCGACTCGTTCCGCGAAGACGTGCTGCTGACTATGCGCGGGCGCGACCTGCGCGAGGTGCGCCGCCAGGCCATCGCGCACCTCAACAAGTACAACCTGAGCACTACGCTCGTCGTGACCCTGCAAAAAGGTCTCAACGACGACGAAATGGGCGCCATCATCGACTACGCGCTCCAGCAGAAGGGTATTCGCGGCGTCACGTTTCAGCCCACCCAGGCGGCTGGCCGCATCGAGCACTTCAATCCCGAAACCGACTCGTTTTCGCTCACCGAAGTGCGTCAGGGCATCATCGCCCAAAGCCCCGTCTTCACGGCCGAGGACCTGCTGCCGGTGCCCTGCAACCCCGACGCCCTAGCTATGGCCTACGCCCTGAAGCTCGATGGCGAAGTGTTTCCGCTCACGCGCTACATCGACCCCGCCGACCTGCTGCAAAGCGGTGGCAACACCATTGTGTACGAGCGCGACCCGCGCCTGCGCCAGCACCTGCTCAAGCTCTTCAGCACCGCCAACACCGTCGATACGGTGGTGCCCGAAATTAACCAGCTGCTGTGCTGCCTGCCCCAGGTGTCGGCCCCCAATCTAGGCTACGACAACCTCTTTCGGGTCATCATCCTGCAATTCATGGACCCCTGGAATTTCGACGTGCGCGCCGTGAAGAAGTCCTGCGTGCACATCGTGAGCAAGGATTTGAAAATCATCCCTTTCGAAACCATGAACATCTTCTACCGCGACCAAGAGAAGCTAGCGCGGCTGGAGGAGCTACGTAATGAAAGAATAGGTATAATATGAAGCTGTTGGAAGATAATCCACAACCCCAAAATGGCTGCTTCTGGACCGGGGTGCTGCTGGTGCTGGTTGCACTTCTAATTGGCTTCGGTATGTGTAGTAATCTGCACCTAGGTACGCATTAAATGAGGTGACTTAACGTAAGCCGTGCAGACAACACCTTCCCCCAACGGCAAAAAGCCGTTTTCTTGGCCCATTGCGCTAAACCTAGGGCTGCTGGTGCTGGCCGCCCTCGTCACGGGGGCCGAGCCTGGTGCGCTGGCCATCGTCGTGGTGGTGCTGGCGGTAATCAACGGTATAGCGGCCGTGATAATGAGCATTTCGGGTAAGATGAATTACGTGGTTGCCTTCATCCTGTCGGCGCTGCTGATACTGCTGATTGGCCTAGGTATCTGCGCGTTGCTATTATCGAATATGGGTAGCATGCACTAATAGCACCCTCCCGCGGGGCAACCTCACCCCCGGCCCTTCTTCAAAAGAGAGGGGAGCCCAATGAATTCTTACGTGAGCTTATGTCCGCTGGCGATAGGTTCCCCTCTCTATTGGAGAGGGGCCGGGGGGTGAGGTTGCCCCGCGGGAGGGCGTCTACCCCCGCCGCAGCACCAGCACCCGCTGCGTATCCTCGGTTACTTTAAATCTATCATCGGGCCGCAGGCCTACCACCCAACAGATTTTGCCGTCGGCCGAGGTCAGCACCCGCACGTTGTCCTTGAGGTTGAGCGGGATTTTTTGGTCGATGAGAAAGTCGCTTAGCTTCTTCTTGCCTTTGAGCCCTAGGGGCATAAACGTGTCGCCCTCCTGCCACTTGCGCAGCGTGAGCGGAAACTTCAGTTTGTCCGCATCGAGCGCCGTCGAGCCTTTGCCCTTCGGAATATCAAATGCGGCGGGGTCTATTTCGAGCAATTCCGCGGTAAGGCGCACGCCGTCGGCGCGCAGCTCGGGTTGCCCGGCCGCCAGCTGAAAAGTGCCAAAGCCGGCTAGCGAGCGGGGCGTAATCACGAGCTGGTCGCGGTCTTTTACCAAGCGGTGAGTGGGCGAGTCGAACTGCCGCCCGGCCGGGGCCTGAAAGGCCGCCACGATGTCCTTCACCACTAGGTAGGAGAAGCCGAAAGGCCGCAGCAACTCGTGCAGCACCAGCGCAGTGGCGGCCGTTTTTTGCAGCGTGGCAATGCTGAGGTAGGTGGCCTCAGGCTCGTCGCGGCGGGCCTCAGCGGCGGTATCGGCCACGTAGCGGCGCACTATTTCCTCGGCCCCGCCCACGCGCTCGGCCGTGATACCTAGGGTGTTGTCTAGGTTGGGATTAATCTCGCGCAGCACGGGCAGCACCTGCTGGCGCAGGCGGTTGCGCTGGTACACGGGGCTGTCGTTGCTGGCGTCTTCGCGCCAGATGAGGCGGTTTTCAACCACGTAGTCGTAGAGGTCGTCTTTGGCGCAGGGCAGCAGCGGGCGCACCACGTGGCCGTTCTTGGCCTGAATGCCGTGCAGCCCCGCCAGCCCGGTGCCGTGGGTGAGGTTGAGCAGCATGGTTTCGGCGGCGTCACGTTGGTGGTGGGCTGTGGCTATTACGGCCAGCCTCTCGCGCTCGCGCACGGCCTCAAACCAACGGTAGCGCAGCAGGCGCGCCGCCATCTGGGTCGAAATGTGCTCCTGCTCGGCGAAAGCTTTGGTCTGGAAAAACTCCACGAAGTAGGGCGCGTTGTACTGTTTGGCTAGCTTGCGCACAAACTGCTCGTCGGCATCGGCCTCCTCGCCACGCAGCCCAAAGTGGCAGTGTGCCACCGCCACCTGCACCCCTAGGCGGTGCAGCACGTCGAGCAGCACCACCGAGTCGAGCCCGCCGCTCACGGCCACCAGCACGGGGTCGGTAGTAAGGTTAAAAAGCTGATGTTCTTCGATGAACTGGCGAACCTGGTCGAGCATGAAAGCAGAAATAGATAGTGCCCGCTACGAGGGCAGCGGGCACCAAATAGTAGAAGTTGCAGCAAAATTAATGGCTTTCGACGGGCGCCGGTTTAGGAACTGCCTAAACTAGCATCCATTCGAATATCGGTTTACTGCTTAAAGTAGAGCCTATATATCTAGTATCAGCTACATTTGAATTACATAGCTCTAGCATGCTTACTAGGGCCGCCGACGCAGATTTAGCTCGTTTAAACTCGAAGTACATGAGAAAATTGATTCCTGTCCTAGTTGCAGCAGGCGCGCTTACTAGTTGCCAGAAAAGCACGCCCGAACCTAGTGAAGACACGATGGCTTTGCACGACCAGTTTCACGGCAAGTATCGCCTGGTGTCAGCTACAACTGAAACAGCAGTTGACCTGAATAGAGATGGACAGGCTTCTAAAGACTTGCTAAAGGAAATTCCTGACTTAACACTATCAGCCGGGCAGTTGATTTTGCTAATTCAGAATAATGCGAAGCTATTCAATCAGTTCTGGCCCCAGCCTAATGTAACGCGCGATTATCAGCAAAATAGCCCCGATTCGTTGACGGTACAAGGATATGCTGACCAAATGACGCCGCGATATTTTTCATTTGATAAGTCGGTAACGCACCTAGTAGTAGAGCCTGGCCCCGCCATATCAGTTGACGGTGACCGCTTTCCAGTACCCGAGGAAGTAACACTCGAAGGCAATGAGCAAATCCGAGTAGTTGTAAACCGACGGGTTTTCACTCGTCAAGGTTGGCGCTTCGTGCGCATTACCACGCGGTATAAGCGCTACACGATTATCACTTAAAATTGTAGCTTCACTGCAGGCTTTGCTAAATAGGACCTCCCGCAGTGAAGCTAAAGTTTCTACCGCACCCCCAGTCGGTTCCGGCGCCAGCCCGAAGCGGTAGCTTCCGTGGTTTCGGCAGTCGCCACCGGCGTGGCCTGTTTCTTCTCATTTAGCAGCATGGCTACTAGCGCCGCTGCTACTTGGGCAGTGCCTTCGTCGGGCATGCTGGGGGCCAGCACAGCAGGGCTGAAGTGGTCGCGGATGAAATTTGTATCGAAGTTGCCGCTCACGAAAGCCGGGTGCTTGAGCACGAAAGTGCCAAAAGGCAGCGTGGTTTCGATGCCCGTAATCTGGTATTCGGCAATAGCGCGCAGCATGCGGTCGATAGCCTCCTGGCGGGTAGCGCCATAGGCCACCAGCTTGGCAATCATGGGGTCGTAATAAATCGGAATGTCCATGCCCTGCTCGAAGCCGTCATCGACGCGCACGCCGGGGCCCTGGGGGCGCACGTAGGTGGCCAGCCGGCCGATATCAGGCAGGAAGTTGTTTTGCGGGTCTTCGGCGTACACGCGCAGCTCCAGGGCGTGGCCATTGATGGCCAGGTCTTCCTGGCGGAAGGGCAGGGGCTGGCCCTCGGCTACCCGTATCTGCTCCTTCACTAGGTCGAGGCCCGTTATCATCTCCGTCACGGGGTGCTCGACTTGCAGGCGCGTGTTCATTTCGAGGAAGTAGAAGCGGTGCTGGTCGTCGAGCAAAAACTCGACGGTGCCGGCCCCGGCGTACTGGCAGGCGCGGGCCACTTCCACGGCGCAGCGGCCCATTTCGGCGCGCAGCTCGGGCGTGAGCACCGACGAAGGCGCTTCCTCAATCACTTTCTGGTGGCGGCGCTGAATCGAGCATTCACGCTCGAACAGGTGCACAATATTGCCGTGCTCATCACCTAGGACCTGAATCTCGATGTGGCGCGGCCCGGTCACGAACTTTTCGATGAACACGGCCCCGTCGCCAAACGCTGAGGTGGCCTCGCTCACGGCTAGCTGCATCTGCTCCTCAAACTCGTCGGCGTTGTGTACCAGGCGCATACCCTTGCCGCCACCGCCCGCCGAGGCTTTTATCAGGATGGGAAAGCCGACTTCCTGAGCAATTTGCTTGGCCGCTTCCACGTCCGAAATAGCCTCGTCGGTGCCCGGCACCAGCGGAATGTTGTAGGCTTTTACCGTTTGCTTGGCCGAGAGCTTGTCGCCCATCAGCTCCATCGCTTCAGGGCTGGGTCCTACAAAAATCAGCCCGGCGTCGCGCACGGCGCGGGCAAAGCCGGCATTTTCGGAGAGGAAACCATAGCCGGGGTGAATGGCATCGACGCCTAGGTCCTTGCAGACTTCAATAATCTTGTCGCCCCGCAAATAACTCTGGGCCGAAGCGGGCGGGCCGACGCATACGGCCTCGTCGGCGTAGCGCACATGGGGCGAGAGGCGGTCGGCCTCCGAGTAGATGGCCACCGTGGCGATGCCCATTTCGCGGGCCGAGCGCAGCACGCGCAGCGCGATTTCGCCGCGGTTGGCAACCAGGAGCTTAGCTATTTTTTTCATGGGTGGGGGAGGGTAGCGCGAGCTTTTAGCCCGCGATGCGTGAGGTCAATACAATATTCGGGCGGACTAAAAGGCCGCGCTACGGGCTGCAAAGAAAACCCTGCCGCCCGGCCTTACGTCAAAAGCCACCTGCGCAGGGTTGCGCCAATGCCCAAATTATGCACATAGCCGGGGGCAGACTTATCTTTGCCAATTAACCATTTAACCGGTTCGCCTGCCTGGGCTCGTCGGTTTCGCTCTTTTTACCTTATTCCCCAAGTTTTTCAGTGGATATTTTCGACCGCGTTACGGCCAATCGGGGCCCACTGGGCTCGCACTCGCACTACGCCCACGGCTACTTCACGTTTCCTAAGCTCGAAGGCGAGATTAAGCCCCGCATGCAGTTCCGCGGGAAAGAAGTGCTCACCTGGAGCCTCAACAACTACCTAGGGCTGGCCAACCACCCTGAAGTGCGCCAGGCCGATACCGAAGGCGCCGCCGAGTTTGGCATGGCTTACCCCATGGGCGCCCGCATCATGAGCGGCAACTCGACCCTGCACGAGCAGCTCGAAAACGAGCTGGCCGAGTTCGTGAACAAGCCCAGCGCGCTGCTGCTCAACTTTGGCTACCAAGGCGTGGTGAGCATCATCGACTCGCTGGTGAGTCGCCACGACGCCATCGTGTACGATGCTGAGTCGCATGCCTGCATCATCGACGGCGTGCGCCTGCACCAGGGCAAGCGCTTCGTGTTTCCGCACAACGATATTGAGAACCTAGAGAAGCAGCTGGAGCGCGCCAAGCGCCTCACCGACGAAACCGGCGGCGGCATCCTGGTGATTACCGAAGGCATGTTTGGCATGTCGGGCAACCTCGGCAAGCTGCGCGAAATCGTGAAGCTGAAAGAGAAGTACAACTTCCGCATCTTCGTTGACGACGCCCACGGTTTTGGCACCCTAGGGCCCACCGGCGCGGGCACGGCTGAACATTTGGGCGTGCAAGAGGGTGTAGACCTGATTTTTTACACCTTCGCCAAGAGCATGGCCAGCATTGGTGCGTTCGTAGCCGGCCCTGAAGGCGTTATTGAATATTTGCGTTATAACATGCGCAGCCAGATTTTCGCCAAATCGCTGCCTATGCCGCTCGTAATTGGTGCCCTGAAGCGCCTAGAGCTAATTCGCAACCACCCCGAGTACCGCGAAAACCTCTGGACCATCGTGCGCGCCCTACAAAGCGGCCTGCGCGAAAAAGGCTTCAACATCGGCACCACCGAGTCGCCGGTAACGCCGGTGTTCCTCAACGGGCAGATTCCTGACGCTACGGCGCTCACGTTCGATTTGCGTGAGAATCACGGCATTTTCTGCTCTATTGTCGTTTACCCGGTCGTGCCCAAGGGCGTGATTATGCTGCGCCTCATCCCCACGGCCGTGCATACGCTGGCCGACGTGCAGGAAACCATCACTGCTTTCGAGGCCATCGCGGCCAAACTCGACAAAGGCCTCTACAGCAAGCAGCCCGCAACTACCTAAAGCAGGCACGCAGCCGCTATTTTGCTCCAAAGCCGGCTACTCCAGTGAGTAGCCGGCTTTTTGTTTTGGTACTTTTTGAAGGTAAAAAGCTGCTTCGAAACTCATTGCGAAATCATTTTGCAGAAAAAAAACGGCCTTCTGACGCTAGAAATGCAGTTTTAATTAAAACTGGAAAAATTTGCTTGCGTAGAAAGCGCCTGTATATTAGGGCCGCGTAAGCACAATTTTCTTTTCTCACCCATTTCCAACCCATAGTTCATGGCTAACCCTTTCAACAAAATCAAGGACCTTGTTGCCTCGCTGGAAGACGACTTCGAAAAAGCGTATGACAAGCACAATGCTGCTGCCGGCACCCGCGTACGTAAGGGCATGCAGGAGCTGAAGACCATGGCACAGGACATCCGCCTGGAAGTGCAGAATCAGAAAAACGCCGCCAAGGATGGCTCGGCTGACTCGACCGCTAAAGCTGCTCCGGCTGCTAAAGCTGCTCCCGCCGCCAAGAAGGCTGCCCCTGCTAAGAAGAAGTAAGTCTGAGCCACAGAGTTGGCGGATTTTTCGGATGACGCGGATTCTGTGGACGGTTTACAATAAAAAAAGCCCCGCTGCCAGCGGGGCTTTTTTGTGGGCTGTCTGGCCACCGCCTAAAACGGTGCGCCTAGGTAAGCTCTACCAGGTAGTAGTCTTTCTTACCCTTTTTCACTACCAGATACTTGTCGTGCAGTAGGGGCAGCTCGGTCACGGGCGCCTCGGGCGAAGTGAGCTTATTACCGTTTACCGACAAGCCATTGGCCTTTACCAGCTTGCGTACCTCGCCGCGCGAGGGCAGAATTTGCTGGTCGGTGGTTTCGCTGAGCAGCACGGCCACGTTGAGGTCGGCCACATCGGTGCGGGGCACGCGCAGGTGCGGCACGCCCGCAAACACGTCGAGCAGCGTAGCCTCGTCGAGTGCACCTAGGTCGCCTTTGCCAAACAATACTTCCGACGCCGCCACGGCAGCCTCGTAGGCCGCTTGCGAGTGCACCCGGATGGTTACGTCTTTGGCTAGGGCTTTTTGCAGCGTCTTCAGGCCGGGGTTTTGGGCATGCTCGGCCTCAATGGCTTCAATTTCTTCCTGGTTGAGCAAGGTAAATACGCGAATAAGACGCGGCGCATCAACGTCTTCGGAGCGCAGGAAGAACTGGTAGAACTGGTAGGGCGACGTCAGGTTGGGGTCGAGCCACACGGTACCGGTTTCCGACTTGCCGTACTTGGTGCCGTCGGCCTTGGTGATGAGCTTGCCGGTGAGGGCGTAGGCCTTGCCCTCGCCGTCGGTGATGCGGCGCAGCAGCTCGGTGCCGGTCGTGATGTTGCCCCACTGGTCGCTGGCGCCCATTTGTAGAGTGCAGCCCAGCGTTTTGTAGAGGTGCACGAAGTCGTAGCCCTGCAGCAGTTGGTAGCTAAACTCGGTGTAGCTGAGGCCATCGGCCGTGTCGCCCTCGGCTGGGTTGATGCGGCGCTTCACCGAGTCCTTGGCCATCATATAGTTGACGGTGAGATGCTTGCCAACTTCACGCAAGAACTGCAAGTAGCCAAACTCCTTAAACCAGTCGTAGTTATTAACGAGCACCGCGCCGGTGGGCGAGTCGTTGAAATCCAGGAATTTTTCGAGCTGGGCGCGAATGCCGGCTTGGTTGACGCGCAGGGCGTTTTCATCCAAGAAATTGCGCTCGGCCGACTTACCACTGGGGTCGCCTATCATGCCGGTGGCGCCGCCCACCAGGGCCACCGGGCGGTGGCCGGCGCGCTGCAGGTGCACGAGCAGCATAATAGTGGCTAGGTTGCCGATGTGCAGCGAAGCCGCCGTGGGGTCGAAGCCGATGTAGCCCGACACGGGCGCGGCGCTGGCCAGGTGCTCGGCGGTGCCGGGCATGGCATCGTGGTACATGCCGCGCCAGGTTAGTTCTTCAATTAACATTTATCAATTAACAATTAACAGTTGCCTGCTTGCCCTTTACGGAGCGGTAGAATCGTGGCAAAGTTAGCCTAGGAGTAACTTCGTATGATTCGGCAGACCAGCCTCTGCCTATTGTTAAATGTTAATTGATAATTGATAATTGAATACCGACGCCGACGCCATCTTGAAAGCCGTGCAGCAGCGGCAGTTTCAGCCGGTGTATTTTTTGCAGGGCGAGGAGCCGTATTTTATTGATACGGTGGCCGATGCGCTCGAAGGTGCTGTCTTGCCCGAAAGCGAGCGCAGCTTCAACCAAACCGTGCTCTATGGCAAGGACACCGACGCGGCGGGCATCCTAGGGCAGGCCAAGCGCTTCCCGATGATGAGCGACTACTCGGTGGTCATCGTGAAAGAAGCACAGGCCGTGGCCGACCTGGAAAGCGAAAAAGCTTGGCCGTTTCTCGAAGCCTACCTCAAAAACCCGCTCGCCAGCACTGTGCTGGTGCTGTGCTACAAGCACAAAACCCTCGACAGCCGCAAGAAGCTGGGCAAGCTGCTGGCTGCCGCCCCCGGCGTGGCCCTCATGACGAGCAAAAAGCTCTACGACAACCAAATACCGCAGTGGCTGGGCGGCTACGTGCGCCAGCGCAAGCAGCAGATTACGCCCGGCGCCACGGCCCTGCTGGCCGAGTACATCGGGGCCGACCTAGGGCGCCTAGCCAACGAGGTGAACAAGCTGCTGCTCAACGTGAAGCAGGGCCAGGCCATCGACGAAGACCTGGTGCAGCGCATGGTGGGCATCAGCAAAGACTACAACATCTTTGAGCTGCAGCGGGCGCTGGTAACGCGCGACGTGCTGAAGGCCAACCGCATCCTGACGCACTTCGCCGCCAATCCCAAGGCCAACCCGCTCATTCCGAACCTGACGCTGCTCTTCAACTTCTTCACGCGGCTGCTGATGCTACACCAGGCCGGCCCCAACCCCTCGGACAGCGACATGCAGAAAATGGGCATCAACAAGTTTGCCCAGAAGGAGTACCAGTTGGCCCAGCGGCAGTTCAGCCCCGAGCGCACGATGGACCTTATTCACCTCATCCGGCGGGCCGATGCGCAGAGCAAAGGCATCGAGAGCGGCAGCATGGATGAGGGCGAAATCTTGCGCGAGCTGGTGTGGCTCATCTTACACCCCGTGCCAGTGGCCGCGGTGGGGTAACGCGGCCGGCCCTAGGTGCGTAGAAAGCGGGTATTCACCCTTCAACCTGCTTTCACTCATGAGCGATAACCAACCGAGCGGCACCCTAGGGGGCATGCTATCCAGCCTATTTGGCCGCCGCAACGCCGAAGACAACACCGAGAACCGCAGCTTCTCTTCCAAGCACAAAATCCTGAGCGGCGCCCTGTTAGCCGCTGGCGCTGCCTACCTCTACAAGCGCGCTAAAAACAAGCAAACGATGCTGGGCTAGTAGCCAAGTAGCTACGTGACAAAAGCCCCGCCGGACGTGCCCCTTCAAACGGCGCGTCCGGCGGGGCTTTCTACTGCATTTTTGCGGCCTCGTAGCCTCATTTATATGCGCGCCCACATTCACTTCGACCGCCAGGGCTGGCCTCAGAGCATTAATAACTACCTGGCCATGGATGGCTTCCAGCAAATGGGCTGGGAAATAGTGCCCTATACCGATGCCGCGCCAGTGCGCGACCACGCGCCCGACGAGATAGTGGTGGGCCACATCGCGGCCGTGCGGGCTGGGCTGCGGGCGCTGGGCCTGGCCGTGCCCGCCGAGCTGGGCTACCCCGAGGCGCTACGCCCTTACCTAGGGCGGCGCTTGTGGCCTAGCACCATCAATGCCGTGGCGGCGCATCCCGAAAGCTGGCCAGTATTTGTGAAGCCCATGCACGACGCCAAAAAGTTTACGGGGGTGCTGGTGCGCCGCGTGGGCGACCTGGTGGGCTGCGGCGACCAGCACCAGGACACGCCCGTGTGGTGCGCCGAGCCGGTGCAGTTCCGAGCCGAGTGGCGCTGCTTTGTGCGATACGGCCGCATCCTGGATGCCCGGCCGTATAAGGGCGACTGGCGGGCGCACTTCGACCCGGCCGTGGTGGAGGCGGCCTTGGCCGCCTATGCACCCGAAGCGCCGGCCGCTTTTGCGCTCGATGTGGGCGTGACCACGGCCGGCGCCACGCTGGTAGTGGAGGTTAACGATGGCTACGCCCTAGGTGCCTATGGCCTGATGCCATTGGCTTATGCCAAGTTTTTGTCGGCCCGCTGGGCGCAGCTAACTGGTACCGAAGATTATTGCAATTTTTAAGCAAGGCAATAGGGTAGCCGCTCGCGTGAACGCGCAGTGAAGAAGTGAAAAATTATATTGAAAAGGTAATGCTTTGCCAACATGCGGGCTGTGCTTACCGTACTGCAAGTGTTTCCCATATATCTTGATTTTTAGCGCAATGAAATTGCCCGAACCCATCTCCAACGCCGCCGACCAGGCCAAAGGCGTATATAATGACGCTGCTGCCAAGGCAAACGAACTGTACGACGAAGCCGCAGCTAAAAGCAAGGACTTGCTTAACAGCGCACCTGAGTCGCTGAAAGGCGCTAGCGACAAAGCCGTAGGTGCTTATAACAAGCTCACGACCACCCAAAAAGTAGTGGGTGGAGCGCTACTTGCCGCGGGCCTGGCCCTGCTGATTGCCCCTAAGAAGAAGGGTAAGGAAAAGCGGGCAGCCAAGGCGCTGGACGAGCTGCTACTTTTCGTAAACGACCGTATTGAGGGTTACAAGCGGGCTGTGGCCCAGAGCAAAGACACCCAGCTGAAGAGCTACTACCAGCAGCTAGTAGGCCAAAGCCAGCAGTTTGCCAGCACCCTCAATAGCTACTTGACGCAGAAAGGTGGCGAGCGCGAAACAGGTACTACGCTGAAAGGTAAGCTCTACCGCAAGCTGATGGATGCCCAGGCCGTAGTAGTGGCCCGTGATGAAAAGGCCATCCTAGCCGCCAACATCTACGGCGAGCGCTGGGCCATCAAGGCTTACAAAAAGACATTACGCCGCAAGGCCCTCAAGGGTGCCATTCGGGAGGCAGTAGAGCGGCAATTTGCCGTGTCGAAACAGACCTACAAGCGTCTGAAGGAACTGACCGCCGAACAGAACTAAGCGAGTAAGCTTTGCAAAAGCCCCGTCGGATATGGCTTGTACCATGTCCGACGGGGCTTTTTGCGTGCGTGTAGGGCCAGGCAAGCCAACTGCTTTTTGAAAATAAGTAAGCAGGAATTTTGGCGTAGCACTTTGGTAGTAGGGTATTTACCTAAATAAGCTCCACCTAACAGGTTGATAGTAAAAGACGTAGGTATTGAGAATCTTTTTTCTTTTTCAGATGAGTAAGTCCCAAACTCCTGCTGCACCTACCCAAGCTCCAACCGCGCCTAGCCCGGCCCAGCCGAGTGGCAACACCCTAGGCGGCCTGCTGCGCCAAGTGCCCGCCACCGTAAAGAAGTCCAGCACCACCCAGAAAGTAATGGGCGGCGCACTGCTGGCAATAGGCGTAGCCCTGCTAGCCACCCGCTCTAAAAAGGCCAAGCCCAGCCCCGAAGCTGCCACTCTCGACGAGTTGCTGTACTTCGTAAACGACCGCATTGCGGGCTACGAGCGGGCCGTAGCCGAAAGCCAGGACGCCGAGCTGCGCGGCTACTACAAGCAGCTGGTGAGCCAGAGCCAACAGTTCTCCACAGACCTCAATACCTACCTAACCCAGGAGGGCGGCGAGCGCGAAACCAGCACGACGCTCAAAGGCAAGCTCTACCGCGCCTGGATGGACGCCCAGGCTGCCGTGACCGGCCGCAGCGAAAAGACCATCTTGGGTGCCAATATCTTCGGTGAGGAGTGGGCCCTGAAAGCCTATCAAGAAGCCCTGGCCGACCAGACCCTAACCGGCTCTATGCGCCAGGCCGTGGAGCGTCAGTATGCGCTGTCGCAAAAAACCTACGACCGCCTGACCAAGCTGCAGGAAAAGCAAGCTTAGGCGCGGCAAGCCGCCGCTGTGTGGGCGTTGTAGTCCGCAGTGGGGGTGCCCGCTAACGCGCGCGGACTGCCAAGTCTGCGCCACAGCAACGCCCCGTCGTGAAAACCATTCGCGGCGGGGCGTTGCTGTGGTTGCTACCTTCGTGGTTTAGCAGACCGCACCGTTTTTGAGAAACATGAAATACCTGGCGACGCTGCTGTTGAGCGGCTTTTGTCTTTCCGCCGTGGCGCAGCAGCGCCAGTTCGACGTTCGCTCGCTTTCCCTGCCCAAGGAGCTGGAATACTACGACAACCAGTTTTCGGGCCTGGCCATCGCCCAAAGCCAGCTCTACCTGCTTTCCGAAAGCCGGCTGCAAGACCGGGCCGAGGCCAAGCTCTATACCGTGGCGCTCGCCGACCTCGACCGCAAGCTTGCGGACACAACCTACGTCTTGCCCTATCGCAAACTGCCCATTAACAACCTAGGCCGGCTGCGCGCGAAAATGAAAGACCTAGGGCAAAGCTACGAGGGCCTCGAAGCCATGCTATTCACGAAGGATGCGGCGTATTTCTCGGTCGAAACCGCCACGCCCTCGGCCAACTGCTACCTGCTGAAAGGCCACTTAGGCGCCACCGCCGTGGAGCTGGATACCACCTTCCTCGTGACCCTGCCCAAGCCCGTGGCGGCCGATGGCTCGCACATCTACAACGCTGGCTTTGAGGCTCTGGCCAACGTAAACGACCACGTAGTTGCCTTTTTCGAGTATAATTTCTTTGCTAAAAACTACGCCTACGAAGTGGGCAATGGGAACAGGCACAGCGGGGGTAAAATCCGGCCGCTGCCCTTCAGCCCGCTGCCCTTTCGTCTCACCGACCTTACGGCTACGGGCGGCCGCCACTTTACAGGCATCGATTACTTTTTTAAAGGCGAGGGCGACGATACAATATACCGTCTGCCCGCTACCGACGTGGCCAACACCAAGCTTATCTCGGAAAACGGCGTGTTTAAAAACTACTGCCGGCTGGTCGATATCGAGTTGAAAGGCAACACCTTCACCTGGAAGCCGCTGTGGGAGTTCCCGGTGGCCTACCGCAGCTACAACTGGGAGGGCATCGCGGCCTACAAGGGTGGCTATTTCATCATCAACGACAAGTACACGCCCGCGCGCCCGTACCGCACTACACTGCTGTACTTGCAGGCGCGCAAGTAGCGTGCCTGGTAGGTAGGAGTATATAAAGGGCCCCTAGGTAGGCTTCGCACTGCAACACAGCGCGAAGCCTACCTAGGGGCCCTTTGTATATAAAGTCGCAGTAGCTAGAAAACGGTTGTCCTTGCGAGCGCAGCGAAGCAAGGACAACCGTTTTCTAGCTACTGCGGGCGGCTCTTGAGGCGCACAGCCCGGAACTCGGAGCCAGCTTTCCACTGCGGGAAAGTTGTTTCGCCCGCTAGCTGCTGGCCCACGCGGAACATCAGGCGCGCATCTTGGGCAGCGCCGCGCAGGTCCCACTTGGGATTATACTCGTCGGAGGGCTGGTGGTAATTGTTGGCCTCGAAGTCTTCGCGCTCTTTTTCGGCGAAGGCCTTGCCGTGTAGGCGGCTCTCGAAGGCACCGCTGGCGTAGAGCGCCGGAATGCCCACCTTGGCAAAGCTGAAATGGTCGGAGCGGTAGAAGCTGCCGGTTTCGGGGTGCTGGTAGGGGATGACGTAGCGGTTCTGCTCCTTGGCCGCGGTGCGGGCGTAGTCATCTAGCTCCGACTGCCCGTAGCCCGTGATGGTGAGGTCGCGCATCGGCCCGAAGGCCAGCAGCTCGTCCATGTTGATGTCGGCCACGGTGTTCTTGACCGGAAACAGCGGGTGCTCGGCGTAGTACGCCGAGCCTAGCAGGCCCTGCTCCTCGCCGGTCACGGCCAGGAATACGATGCTGCGCTGGGGCTTTTCCTTGGCTTGCTGGAAGGCGGTGGCAATAGCCAGCAGGCCGGCGCAGCCGCTGGCATTGTCGAGGGCGCCGTTGTAGATGCTGTCGCCCTTCACGGCCGGGCCAATGCCTAGGTGGTCCCAGTGCGCCGAGTAGATGATATATTCTTGCGGGCGGGTGGTGCCGGGCAGCACGGCCACTACGTTCTTGGAGGTTTTATAAGTGATTTTATTGTGCAGCGTGGTCGTCAGGCTCAGCCCCAGGTCCTGGCCTTTGAAGCCGGGCTTGTTGGCAGCGGCGTAGAGCGCGTCGTAGTTCTGGCCAGCGGCGTCGAACATCCGTTTGGCGGCGTCGAGAGTTATCCAGCCTTCGAGGGCCACTTTGCTGGCGCCGTGGTCGGGGGTGGTGGGGTGCAGCTTGGCGCCACCGTTGCTGCTTTGCACCACGGTCCAGGGATAGGCAGCGGGCTTGGTGTCGTGAATAATGATGAGGCCGGTGGCACCGTGGCGGGCGGCCTCCTCGTACTTGTACATCCAACGGCCATAGTAGGTCATTTCCTTGCCCTTGAACATTGTGGTGTCGTTGCCCGCATTGCCGGGGTCATTGATGAGCACCACTACGGTTTTGCCCTTCACGTCGAGGCCCGCGTAGTCGTCCCACTTATACTCGGGGGCCGTCACGCCGTAGCCGGCAAATACCAGCGGCGAGCTTTTGATTTCGACCGTCGGCTTCTCGCGCTCGGTCAAGAACATGTAGTCGGTGCGGTACTTCAGGGTCAAGCTTTTGCCCTTGCCTGCAATGGTCGCCGCGGAGTCGGGCATACCCGCAATTTCGACCAGCGGTACTGGCTGGAAGTAGCTGCCGCCAGGGCCCGGCTGCAGCCCCAGCTTCTTGAACTCGGCGGCCAGGTAGGCAGTGGCTTTTTCCTCGCCTTTGGTAAACGGTCGTCGCCCCTCGTACTCGTCCGAAGCCAGCACTTTGATATGCTGAGCCAGTAGCGCGGGCGTAATACCGTCGTTGGGCGCGGGCACGCTAGCCGTGTCGGTGGGTGCGGCCTCGGCGGGTTGGCCGGTGGCAGTAGTTTCGGAAGTGCTGGTGTTGCCTTGGCAGCTGGCGAGTAGCAGGGCGGCCCCTAGGGCTGGTAAAAGGGTAAAGCGCATGAAGAAATCAGTGGTGGAAGAATGGGCGCCGCAAGCTAGCAGCTTGGTGCTAGGAGCGGTCGCGAATGTAACCGTGTAGACGAGGTACGGAGCTTTCAGTTGGAGTGCCCACGTAGTCTCAGAGGTCATTTAAGTTACCTCTAGCAACTTAAAAAACAGCTGTCATTGCGAGCGTAGCGAAGCAATCGCATCAGGACGAGCTGTTCGGGTACTCGCTAGGTACGATTGCTTCGCTACGCTCGCAATGACAGCTGTTTCTGATAATTTAACTGAATTCTTAGAGCCGCACCACCTCACTGGTGCGTACGCTCTCGTCACAGGCCAGTGCGATACGTAGGCTGTTGACGGCATCGGCCAGGTGCTCGCTCAAGTCGAGCTGCTCGCGAATGGCTTGCAGAAACCAACGCTGCTCGCGGTTGCACAACTCCTGGTGGTCGGGTTCGTCGGCGAGGTCAATCCAGGTATCGGGCTCGGCAAAGGCGTCGTCAGCAGTCAGGCGGGCGTGGTGAATGCGGAGCGCTTCGGTCTGGGTGTGAGCCGCTACGTTGGCTGAGTTGCCGGCCGCCCCCGCGTGCCGCGCCGTGATGGACACGCTACCTAGGGGCCCCACTACGTCTTTCACGAAGAAAGCCGTTTCGCTCATCATTGGCCCCCAACCCGCCTCGTACCAACCCACCGACCCGTCGTCGAAGCGAATTTGCAGCTGGCCGTAGTTGTACTGGCCCGGCGGAATATCATCGGTGAGGCGGGCGCCAATGGCCGATACCCACACCGGCCGGGCGCGCGTCATTTGGCACATCACGTCGAGGTAGTGCACGCCGCAGTCCACGATGGGGCTCAGTGATTGCAGCAGGTTGCGGTGCACAGTCCACATGCGGCCGTGGCTTTGCTGGTTCAGGTTCAGGCGCATTACCAGCGGCTTGCCTAGGTGCCGGGCCTCCTCCACAAACCGCGCCCACGACGGATGCACCCGCAAAATGTAGCCCACCAGCAACTGCCGGTCCGCCTGCCGCGCCGCCGCTACCACCCGCTCGGCTCCGGCTAGGGTCGTGGCCAGCGGCTTTTCCAGAAATACGTGGCACCCCGCCGCCAGCGCCTGCACCGCGAACGCCTCGTGGGTGTCGGGGTAGGTGGAGATGCACACCGCATCGGGCCGGGTGCGCGCTAGGGCCTCCGTGTAGTCGTCGAACACTGCATACCCGCCGCCTATCTGGGCGTTGAGCACGTGCTTGCTCTGGCCCGTTGAGACGAGGCCGACTAGCTCAAACCCCTCTAGGGTGTGGTAAGCCATGGCGTGCGAGGCGCCCATGTTGCCGCAGCCGACAACCAGGACGCGCAGGGGAGAATGAGGCATAGCTGGAATAAGTAGGAGGTAAAGTAAAGCTACTGCGGCTGCCTTGGGCTGCTACCGGAGCGGCCTACACACTATTGTGCATAGCTGCTCGCGACTCTCAATTGCTGCCAGCGCGCTGGTAAGGCGCGGTAGTGGGCCATAAACAGCCAATTTTACTTACAAAATATAGACTTGTCAAAGTCAGTACGGTATGTTGATTTTGTATTTATAATCAACGTGTTGAGATTGTGATTCAAAATTATAATTCGTTTTAAAAAGTCTAATAAATCGCTAAATCAGCTTTCTGCCCCTTAGAGGTGCCTTCTACTTTTGAGCCATACTTCAAGCCCAACCAACTCAACCATGACTCCTGCTGCCGTAACCACCGCTCGTACCTCCGCCGCCTTCATCGCCGCTTCGTGGCTTGCCCTGCTCATGGGCATGGCCGGCTTCGTCCTAGGTCTCTGGAACGCCACGATGGCGCTCAATGAAAAGGGGTATTACTTCACCGTACTCATGTTCGGGCTGTTTGCCGCCATCTCGCTCCAAAAGACCGTGCGCGACCGCCTAGAGCGAATACCTGTAACGGGCCTTTATTACGGCTTGGCTTGGTTTGCCACGCTGCTGCCCATCCTACTGCTGCTGGTCGGCCTCTGGAATGCTACCCTGACGCTCAGCGAAAAAGGCTTCTACGGCATGGCCTTTTTGCTAGCCTTGTTTGGAGCTATCGCCGTGCAAAAAAATACGCGGGATACGCGCCCTACATCAACTGGTATGTCTGCTAATATCGAATAGCCGCTTCACATCTTTCTGAGTCTATGAAAACAAAAAAGCCACGGTATGAGCCGTGGCTTTTTCTGTTCTGGTGCCTAGGGTTGTCTAGCTATATCGAACGCCTAGATACCGTTCTTTTATGTTCTCACTTTCGTGATACACAATAGCCCCGTTATCGACGATGATGAACGCGCCTATGTTTTGACCTAAAATCTGTTTCAAAGCCTCTTCGAGGTCCATCCACTTACCATCTAGCTCCTGGCTTTCGTGCATGATGTAACACTCGGTAGTTGCTGTTAGCGAGTTGATTTCAGCGAGTACATAGCTCACGGATTGCGAACCACTTGGTATTTTCTTGCAAAAGCGTAGGTCCAGATTGTGAGTGAAATGCGCAAGCTCACCAAAGCCGTAGCCACCTGATTTATTAGGCTTTTCACTCATAGCTAGGTATCTGTCCTTTCTGTGTTTGACCACAAAATTTCTGATTACTCTAGCTACAATTTCTGCTTCTGGAAGCCTAGCTACTTTACTGGCAGGTTTCATTGGGTAGAAGCGTCTGGTAAAACACAAGTTAGCTACTTACGAGCCGGCTTGCTGCCCATTACAAACTCCAGCGTGCCGCCCTGGCGCACCTCATTTACTGGAAGGAAGGGGCGCGTCAGCAACTTGCCGTTAAGCTTGGCCGACTGCACGTAAACGTTCTTATCCGACTGGTTTTTAACCGTTACGGTGAAGGTTTTTCCTTCGCCAACTTGTAGCACGGCGCCGTGCACGGCGGGGCTACCTAGGGCGTACTCGCCCGAGGCGGGGGCCACGGGGTAGAAGCCCAGGGACGAGAAGATATACCAAGCCGACATCTGGCCGCAGTCGTCGTTGCCGCCGAGGCCGTCGGGGCCCTGGTGGTACATCTTGTTCAGAATCATGCGGATGCGGGGCTGTGTTTTGTAGGGTTGGTCGGTCCAGTTGTAGAGGTAGGCGGCGTGGTGGGCGGGCTCGTTGCCGTGCACATAGTTGCCGATGATGCCGTCGCGGGTGATATCCTCAGTTTCGGCAAAGAACTTGTCGGGCAGGTTCATCGTGAACAGCGAATCGAGGTGCGGCACGAAGCGTTTGTTGCCGCCCATTTTGGCGATGAGGCCGGCCGGGTCGTGGGGCACGTAGAGGCTGTAGTTCCAGGCGTTGCCTTCAATGTAGCCGGGGTCGCTGGTGGTCAGCACGTCAAACTTTTGGCGGAACGTGCCATCGGCCAGGCGCGGGCGCATGAAGCCGATGCGAGCATCGTACACATTCTGCCAGTTGGTGGCGCGCTGGCTGAATTCCTTCTCGATATCGGCGCGGCCCAACTTCTTAGCTGCCTGCGCGATGCAGTAGTCATCGAAGGCGTATTCCAGCGTCTTCGACACCGAGGCGCCGCTCTTGTCCTCGGGCACGTAGCCTTTGTCCATGTAGAGACCTAGGCCGTCGTACCAGCGCTGGCGGGCGGTGGTCACGCAGGCGTCGAGGGCCTTGTTCTGGTCGAAGGGCGCGTTGCCGAGCACGATGGCATCGCACACCACGGGTACCGAGTGGTAGCCTATCATGCACCAGTTTTCGTTGGCGTAGTGGCTCCACACGGGCAGCATGTGCTCGGCGCTCTGGTCGAAGTGCGTGAGCATGCTCTGCGCCATGTCGGCGTTGCGCTTGGGCTGCACCAGGTTATAAAGCGGGTGCAAGGCGCGGTAGGTATCCCAGAGCGAGAAGGTGGTGTAGTTAGTGAAGTCCTTGGCCTGGTGGTTGTTCTGGTCCAGGCCGCGGTACTGCCCGTCGGCGTCTTGGTAGGTGGTCACGCCCGTAAAGGCGTGGTACATGGCCGTGTAGAAGTTCTCTTTGTCAACTCGTTTCGGCGAGCTGATGACGATTTTACTCAGTTCCTGCTGCCACATCGCCTGGCCTTTTTGCTTGTAGTCGGCAAAGCTCCAGCCCGGCGCTTCGGCGCGCAGGTTGGCCAGCGCGCCGGCGGTGCTCACGGGCGAGAGGGCCATTTTCAGCTTCACCTGCTGGCCGGCCTGGGTGGCGCCAAAGTCGAAGTGCATCCGCAGCTGGTGGGCAGCGAGGTCGGGCCAGTTGTGGTTTTGGTCGAAGCGGCCCCAGAAGCCGCGATAGGGCTGCTTTTGGTCGTAGTTGCGGCTGCCGTAGCTTTTGAATGGCTTGGAAAAACTGAGCGCGAAGTACACCGTGCGAGTGCGGCCCCAGCCGTTGGTTTGGCGGTAGCCCGTCACGAGCGAGTCATTTTCAACCCGCACGAAGGTCCAGGTATTTTTGCCAGGATAATTATAAATCCCGGCCATCAAATCCAAAATAATGTGCGATTCGTCGGCCTTCGGGAACGTGTACTGGTGAATACCGACCCGCGTGGTGGCCGTCAGTTCGGCCAGAATATCATTATCGGCCAGCCGCACCTTGTAGTAAGCCGGCTCGGCTACCTCGGTTTGGTGCGAGTAGGCCGAGCGGTAGCCACCTAGGGGCTTGTCAGCGGTGCCAGGGTTAAGCTGGAGCTTGCCGGTGGTGGGCATCACCAGAAAATCGCCGAGGTCAGAGTGCCCCGTGCCGCTGAAGTGCGTGTGGCTAAAGCCCACAATAGTGGGGTCTTTGTACTGATAGCCCGCGCAATAGCTATAAATGTCGGGGTTGTACTTACCGTTTTGCTCGTAGCTAATCGTGTCAGTGTCAGGCGACAACTGCACCGCGCCAAAGGGCACCGTGGCGCCAGGGTAGGTGTGGCCCATCTTGGCGGTGCCCACCAGCGGGTGGGCGTACTGCACGAGGTTTTCGGGGGCTGATTTTTGCGCGAGGCAGGCGAGGGGCAGGGCAACGGCCGCAGCCAGCAGGGAGTGCTTCATGCTGCCAAAGTAACAAGGACCTAGGCAGAGGTTGCGGGACCGGCCGCCTAGCGCGCTTAGCTCCAAAAAAATAGGGCTTCCCGCCCTGGCGGAAAGCCCTACTCGCAATTTGAAATTTGACGTTTGGCTACGCCGCCCGGCGCAGCCGCAGGCCTAGTACGAAGGCTGCCACACCCAGCACCAGCAGCGCAAAAGCCAGCCAAGTGGTAGCCCCCAGCACCCCGATGGCCGGGTTGCCCAGTACTAGAAAGGCCAGCACTACGCCGAGTAGCCCCAGCGCCAGGCTCCAACCCCAATTGCGGTAGCCTAGGCGGCGCAGCGTAAAAGCATTGGCCACTGTGGAGCCGCTACGCAGCAGCAGCCAGAAGCCAATGACGAAAGCCAGCGTGCCCGCCGCCACAATGGGCTGGCTCAGCAGGTACAAGCCAAATAAGATTTCGGCCAGCCCTAGGGCCAGCAGCCAGCCCCAGCCCCGCAGCCGCGTGCGGTTGCTGAACGAGAAAATCGTGTTGGCCACGCCATTAAATAAAATGAGGGCGGCGAAGTAGATGGTCATCCCCAGGAAGGCCGCGCCGGGGCTATTCAACACCCAGATACCTAGCCCGAACAGCCCAATGCCCGCCAACAGGTATACCCACCAGTTTGAGGCCGCCTGGCGAAGCGGAGAAGCAGAAGTTTCCATAAAAACAGCAAAAAGTGATATTGCACCAGCTTACGGTTCAGCTTATGGCCAGGTTATACTACTCTCAATAGCTGTTTGAGCCCACACAGCGAGCTAGGGCTAACGTTTTTTTGCCGCTAGAGTATGGAAATCAATCTACTACTTATAGATTATCGAGCCGGCCGCCATCTACGCGTACCTCGGCGCCCTGCACAAAGGCAGCATCGTCGGAAGCTAGGTAGGCAATGGTAGCGGCTACGTCTTCGGGCTTACCCACATCGTTGGGGTTGATTTTTTCGACACCCGACTTTACGTTGGGGTTGTCCCAGAGCATGGGCGTGTCGATAGCGCCCGGCAGCACCGCATTGATACGCAGCCCCTTAGGCTTACCCTCGATGGCCGACGAGCGCGTGAGCGACAGCACGGCGGCCTTGGCCGCGGCGTAAGGCGCTACTAGCGCCTCAGTTTCCACGGCGTGGATGCTCGATACGTTCACGACATTGCCGCCCGGCTTCATGTGCAAAAACGCCTGCTTGGTGAAATAAAAGGCACCTAGCAAGTCCACGTTCAGGATGCGCAGCCAGTCATCGCCAGTGAGCTGTTCGAGCGCTTTAAACTGCATCAGGCCCGCGTTATTGACCACTACATCGAGGCGGCCAAACTGGGCTAGCGCGCCCTGGACAGTGGCAATGACTTGGTTTTCATCGGCTACATTGCACACGCTGGCCCACACGGCGGGCGCGCCCGCCTGCTGCACTTGTGGCACCGCCGCATCGAGCGCGGCTTGGTTGATGTCGGCTAGCACGAGGCGGGCTCCTTCGCTAGCCAGGCGCTTGGCAATGGCCAGGCCAATGCCGTTGGCCCCACCCGTCACGATGGCTACTTTGTCTTGGAAACGCATTTGTTAGTGGTTAGTTGTTAATGGTTAATGACTTTGGTGAAGTGCGATAGCTAATGGAGAGCATTAACCATTAACCATTAACCATTAAAAATCAGTGGATTTCGGGCTGGGCGGCATTCATGGCTTTGGTGTCGGGGTCGCGGCGGGTGCGGCGGGCCCGCTCGCGCTGCTGCACGGCCCAGGGCTCGTCTGCTTCGTGGGGCATCACTAGGGGTATTTGCAGGCAGGCGCTCTGGGCGGGTAGCACCTGGCGCCAATCCTCGATGAGCTGCTTGTAAGCCGTGCCCACAGGCCGAACGTTGCGGTCTAAATCGTAGAGCCCTAGCGGATTCACCGTGCCGTGGTTTTCACGCAGGGCGGTATCCCAGTCTACCTGGTCGGTGAGCGAGTACCAGGTAAAGCCCACGATGGGCACGCCGTCGTTGCGCACGCGCAGCACATTGGCCCACTCTTTCCACAGCCAGTTCACCGCCTCGTCGCCGTTCGGGCCTTGCCACAGGTTGGTTTCGGTGTGCATCACGGGCAGCTGGTAGCGGTCGTGGTACTGGGTCGTAATGACATGGTAGCCAAAAACCTCACCCGATGCCGTGGTGCTGCCGTCGGCCCGCACGCGGTGCTCATTGGTGCGGTAGTAGTCATTGCCCATGATGCATTGGTGCTTGAGGTTGTTGCCCAAGAAGAAGTGGTACTCGTCGCGGGTCATGCCGTTGTCGAGCAGGTACTCGTACATCTCTGAGTCCACGCGGCGGCCGTAGTTGAGGTCCAAAGACAAGAAGCGCTTCGAGTTCATGAGCTCGGCGGGCTTAATGGCGGCGGGATTTTCGGCATGGAAATATTCGCTGCTTTCGCTCTGAATAAAGAGTGCATCGGCCCGCACTTCCAGAATGCGCTGCATGGCTAGCACGTTGCCCTTCACAATATTTTTGAGGGCCGTCACAAAAGAGCGGTCGTCAGCTAGTTGCTCGTTCCACCAGCCGTAGAGGGCCGAAAACTCGGCGCAGATGTACATCTCATTGACGGGCGTATAGAGCTGCACCCACGGGTAGCGCGCGGCAAAATCGTGGCAGTAGTCGCCGAAAAGCTTGGCGAAGTCTAGGTTCTGAAAATTACCCAGCCAGTCAGGTACCCCAAAGTGGCACAAATCCACGATGGGCATGATATTGCGTCGCTTCAAGTCATTAAATGTCGCGTCGGCAAAGCTCCAGTCGTACTTGCCCACGCCCAGCCAGGTGGTGTGGATGGGCGGCCCATAGCGCAAAAACCGAATGCCCAATTCCTGCACTAGGTCAAAGTCCTTCTGCCAGAACTGGTAGTGCTTGCACTTCTCCATCTCATCCACTCGCAGGCGGCCGTTTTGGATGGTGGGGTTGGAGTTTTCGATGCCGGTGGCAAACAGAAACTGAGCGTCCATGGGGGTGGGGTGGGGCGAGGATGGCAAAGGGAACACGGCTACATGAAAAAACCGGGAAGCTGCACACTAGCAGCTTCCCGGTTCTAACGGATTCGGAGGTAGTAAGGCCACCTAGGCCTCTTTGCCTGCCGTGAAGTTGAGCCCAAAAAATAGCTTCTCCTTAAGCAGGGAGTTGGTGCGCCACAGCCGGTCTTCGCGGGCCATAAGCTCGGGCACATTGTCGGATTTAAACATGAAGGGCGGAAACAGCCGGATGTACTGTACCTCCTGCGTTGGAATGTGCAGCCCCTGCCGGGCCAACTCGCGCCGCCACGTAGCCAGGTCGCGGATGTTCTCGTTGCCGAGCAAGATGTTCTTTTTCAGCTGCTCATCATAGATGGTAATGATGCGCTTGTTGCCCCGGCGCAAATACAGTTTGAAGCTCTGCACCACGTTGCCGCCGTTTTCTTCTACCACAATGAGGTCGCCGCCCGGCCGCAGGGCCTCCCGGAAAATGCGCAGCGCATCTTGCAGCGGTTCGAGGTGGTGCAGCGTGTCCTGGATGATGATGTGGTCGTAGGAGGCCGGCGGCGGGGGCGAGTCAAACAGGTTTTCGTAGCTGTACGTGAAGCCCGACACGTCGCCAAACTGCCCCCAGTACTGTAGGCGCTTGGCAATGTGCTCGTAGTAGAACTCTAGGGTGGTGCCGTGCACCTTGTAACCATTGAGGGCTAAGAAGATGGCCGTGGTGCCGTAGCCGCAGCCGCAGTCCCAAATGGCGGCATTCTGGCTCGGCAGGTGCTCTAGGATGTAGTGCAGCCGCTGCACCACGTAGGCCTTGCGAAACTCGAAGCTGGCGGGGTTAGCCAGCATTTTATAGTAGCTGGTAAGCTGAGGGTTACTACGTAATTCGTCTAGAAACAGGTCGAAAAACTCATTGACAGTCATACACAAAGCGGCAACACGAAAAGCATAAAAAATAGCGGGCCAGTCCCACCCGCTACGCGGCGAAGTTACACGCCGCCCGCAATAGCCTCCAGCTAATGGGTGGGCGGCCCCCCGGGGGCTGGCCCAAGGCCACGCCTGCTACGGCCTGCAAGCGTGACGGTTGCGGCTAGTACTGCTTGGCTTAGGCAGCGGCTGCTAATGGGGCGAATTGGATAGCGGCTTTCGTCCAGCTTTGTAGAGCTTGGCGGCAAACAAAAACACTACCACGTAGCAGATAATGGGCAGGTAGTAAGCCTGCGCCACGCTGCGGTCGGCCACCAGGCCCATAAGTCGCGGGAAGAGCGCCGCGCCCACTACACCCATCACGATAAACGACGAGGCCAGCTGCTTGTGCCGCCCTAGGTCCTTGAGGCCCAGGCTGTAGATGGTGGGAAACATGATGCTGAAAAAGAAATTCAGCAGAATAAGTGCTACAAACGACACCACGCCCCAGTGCTGCGCCACCAGTAGGCACATGCCGATGTTAGCCACCGCCACGGCCGCCAGCAGGCGATTGGGCGCGATAAACTGCATGAGGTAAGTACCTAGGAAGCGGCCCACCATCATACCCACCAAGCTAAGCGAGAAAAAGTAGGCCGCTTTATCGTTGCTCAGGCCGAAGTATTCGGTGCCGTAGTTGATAAAGAAGGCCCAAGTGCCGCCCTGGGCCGCCGTATTGAAGAACTGCGCCACGCAGGCCCACACAAAATGCTTGTGCTGAAACAAGCTTTTATCGGCCCCTAGGTCAGTGGGCGCCTCACCAGTTTCGCTCGTGGCGGTGCCGGGCGTGTGCTCGGCGTTGAGGGGTGGCACTTTCACGAAAAAGAAGGCCAGCCCGATGCTACCCACTACCACCCCAATGGCCGAATACAGCACCTTGACGGAAGTGAGGTCGCCAGCCGCGTGGGTGCCGCGCAGCACAAAGTACCCCCCAATCAGCGGCCCCGACACCGCCCCAATGCCATTGATGGCGTGGGCAAAGTTGATGCGGCGGTCGGAGCTGTCTGGGTCGCCCAGTCCATCGAGGAAGGGGTGCGCCACGGCCTCGAGCGTGGCCAGCCCGCAGGCTAGCACAAACAGCGCAATGCGCAGGTAGCCAAAGGACAGCGCATTGGCCGCCGGCACCATCAGAAAAGCACCTAGGGCGTAGAGACCCAGGCCCAGCAGCACGCCCTTCTGGTAGCCAAAGCGCTTCATAAACCAGCCCGCCGGCAGCCCCATGATAAAGTAGGCTCCAAAAATGGAGAACTGCACCAGCGCCGAGTCAGCCTTGCTCACGTGCAACACTTCCTGAAAGTGCTTGTTGAGAATATCACCCATCGTGACGCCCACGCCCCACAGCATAAAGAGCGAGGTGACGAAAATGAGCGTAAGCACATAGCGCCGCTCGGTGAAAGCCGGGGTACCTAGGGCCGGCGGCGAAGTAGTTGTTGGCATAAGGAAAAGAAAAACTAGAAAGAACCTGGGCAGTAAGCCTATTTAAAGCTACTCCGTAATGGCCGGGCGGGTTGGCAAGCGCAGCCGCAGCGGCGAGAAACGGCGCACAAAAAAGCCGTTGCCAGTAGTTGGCAACGGCTTTTGGTGGCTGGTAGCAACCAAATAACTTACTCTACCACGAGGCGCAGCGCGCGGGTAGCGCGGGCCGCCGTGGCGTGCAGCAGGTACAGGCCCGGCGCTAGGCCCGCCAGCTCGACCTGCGGCGTGGTGGCCGTGCGCACCAAGCGCCCCTGGTCATCAAACAGGCGTAGCGTGAACGCCCCGGTGAGGCCGCGTACCTCTACTCGGCCGCGGGCCGGGTTAGGCACCAGCTGCCATACTACAGTCTGGCTGGGCGTGCTACCCAGCGGAGTGCCCGCGATGGCCTGCGGCACGAGGCTGGTATTGGGCTGGGCCAGCTGGCCGCTGCCATTGTATCCCCAAAGCCAGAGGCTACCGTCGGCGCGCACGGCGGCGGTGTTGGTGCCATTGGCGGCCGCAAGCACCCAGTTGCCTCCGCCGCTCACGAGAGTGGGCGAAAGCTGGTTGGTGGTGGTGCCGGTGCCGAGCTGGCCATTGGCATTGCTGCCCCAGGCCCAAAGGGTGCCGTCCTGGCGCAGGGCTACCGAGTGGCTGTTACCCGCGGCTACCATGCGCCAGGTAGTAGCGGTGCCCACCTGCAGGGGCACGGCGTGGGCCAGGGTGGTGCCATCGCCGAGCTGGCCGCTGGTATTATCGCCCCAGGCCCAAAGGGTGCCGTCTTGGCGCACGGCCACGGTGTGGGTAGCCCCAGCGGCCACGCTAGTCCAGGCGGCGCCTTTGCCTATCTGCGTTGGGTCAAGCCGGTAGATAGTATCGCTGAGGCCGGTGCCGAGCTGGCCGTTGGCATTGTTGCCCCAGGCCCAGAGGGTGCCATCCTGGCGCAGGGCTACGGTGTGGCTGGTGCCCGCGCTGGCGCTAGCCCAGGTAGTGGCCGTGCCAATAAGCTGGGGCTCGGGCTGCACTGTGGTGTTACCATTACCGAGTTGGCCCTGGGTATTGCGGCCCCAGGTCCAGAGGGTGCCATCCTGGCGCAGGGCTACCGAGTGGTACCAGCCCGCCGCCACGCTGGTCCAGGTGGTGGCCGTCCCGATTTGGATAGGAGCGGGTTGATTGGTATTGGTGCTGCCGTTGCCCAGCTGGCCCTGGTTGTTGTAGCCCCAGGTCCAGAGGGTGCCGTTCTGGCGCAGGGCCATGGTGTGAAACTGGCCGCTAGCTACAGCCTGCCAGGTGGCTGCCGGGCTGCCGTTGGTCGGCGTCATCTGGGCGCCGGGGCTACCCGCGCCCAGGCCGAGCTGGCCGGCACTATTATCGCCCCAGGTCCAGAGGGTGCCATCCTGGCGCAGGGCGCCCACGTGGCTACCCCCTAGGGCCACCGTGCGCCAGAGGCCGGGCATGGCCAGCGCGGCAGGCACTAGCTGCATGCCTGTGCCGAGGCCAAGCTGACCGTTGACATTGTAGCCCCAGTCCCAAAGCGTGCCATCCTGGCGCTGCGCTAAGGTGTGGTACCAGCCGGCGGCCACGGTCTGCCAGGTGGTGGCGGTGCCTACCTGGGCGGGCAGCAGCTGGTTGGTGGTAGTGCCGAGGCCCAGCTGGCCGTAGTAGTTGTAGCCCCAGGTCCAGAGGGTGCCGTCCTGGCGCAGGGCCACGGTGTGGCTGTTGCCCGTGGCTATGCTGGCCCAGGTAGTAGCCGTGCCCACCTGGGTGGGCGAGAGCTGGCTGGTGGTAGTGCCAGTGCCCAGCTGGCCCTGGCCGTTGTAGCCCCAGGCCCAGAGAGTGCCATCCTGGCGCAAGGCCACGGTGTGGTTGTTGCCTGTGGCCACGCTGGCCCAGGTAGTGGCCGTGCCAATGGGCTGGGGCGTCCGGTACAAAACAATATCACCGGTGCCCAGCTGGCCCTGGCTGTTGTCGCCCCAGGCCCAAAGGGTACCATCGCGCCGAATGGCCGCGGTTTGGTGGTTGTTGGCGCTCAGGCTGGCCCAGGTGGCGGTGCCCACCTGCGTGGGCGTGGGGCGGTCGGTGGTGCCGCCATCTCCGAGCTGGCCGTAGGAATCATCGCCCCAGGTCCAGAGGGTGCCGTCCTGGCGCAGCGCTACTACGTGGTGCCAGCCCGCGCTCACGCTAGTCCAGGTAGTGGCGGTGCCTACTTGCACGGGTGTGGCGTGGGCTTGGGTCGTGCCATCGCCGAGCTGGCCATCACTGTTGGCGCCCCAGGTCCAGAGGGTGCCGTCTTGGCGCACCGCCACCGTAAAGTCCATGCCCGTAGTTACGCTACGCCAGGTGGTAGCCGCTGGGCCAACGGCGGCTGGCGTAGGTTGGTAGGTAGCGCCTCCGGTGCCAAGCTGCCCGTAGGTATTGTCGCCCCAGGCCCAGAGGGTACCATCGGCGTAGATGGCTGCCGTGTGCTGGTAGCCGGCTGCCAGGCGCTGGGCCTGGGCCCGGCTCATCCATAGTCCGCTCAAGCAAACCAGGAAAAGCCCTAGTTTACGGGTAAAAATTGACATATAATAAAGCGGAAGTAATTAGGATAGTGTGCTGAAATACCGGCAAATGTAAGGCCTTGCCGAGCGGCTTCAATGCTCGGCAAGCAGCTAATTATTGCCGCTGCCCGAGCGCTCGCTCTCAGCCTGCCACTTACGATAAAGAAGGGCCATTGGGTGTAGCCATTTTTAAGTAAAGCCTCAACTGTAGCAGCGCGGTAAGCTCGGCTTGGTCGGGTAGGGCGTCTACTCGGCAACAGGACCGTCTGCGGCAGCCCTAGGTTGCCCGAGGCGGGCTGATGTGCTGCTATGCTTATTGCTTGTATTTTGAGCATAAGCTGCTAATAAACAGTATTTATTTCTGTAGGTATTTGCCTAGGTTCGAAATGCTAGTAATACCTAACTCAGTGGCCTGCTGCTCCCGCATCAGCAAGCAGTAAGCATTGTTGAAGCCCAGCGGGGCGCGCCAGGCCAGTCCGTAGCGTCGCCCAAACTCGGCCTGCACGTAGCTGAACACCGCCTCGGGGCGCCCGCCCAGCGAGTCGAGCACTGCCGCCGAGGGCTGGAGCAGCACTTGCAGGCCGGTGCCAGTGTACTCCGGGTACATATCTATCTGGCCGCCGCGCAGGGCCTCAAAGCAGATGGTGGTGCCGCCCAGGCCAGTTTTAGTGGCTACACCTAGGTCGGTATTGCCTCGAATGAGAGCGGCATACATCTCGACCAGAATGTATTGCTCCGCAAAAATCTTAGAGCCCAGGCGCACCTCCGGCGCGCCGGGTGGTAGCGGGCGCGGGGCTTTGAGCAGGCCGCGGCGCCGCAGCCACCCTAGGGCCACCGCCTTGGGGTCGCGGTGCAAATTATCGACCTGGTAGTTGAGGTTAGTCATGGCCGAGTCGGAGAGCTGCCCACTGAGCTGGTCGAGCACGGGGCCCAACTCGGGGTGGGCGCGTAGCACCTCGGGCCGCAGCACGGGCGCGCAGTAGTAGGGCGGCAGGGCGTGGCGGTCGTCGCGCAGCACGCGCAGGCCGTAGGCCCGGATGCGCCCGTCGGTAGAGTAGCCGTCGATGACATCGACGCGGCCATCGCGCAGGGCTTCGTAGACCAGAGCCGGGGCCAGTACACCGTGCGGCAGCTTGCCTAGGCCATAGATGCGGCTGAGACCCGGCAGGCAGTCGGCCCGCCCCACAAACTCGGGGCTAAAGGCAGCCTGCAAGGCCGGCTGGCCCCGCCGCGCGCCCAGCAGCTGCGGCCCCCAGTAACCGGCCGCCAGCAGCGGCAGCACCACCAGCAGCCCTAGGCCTACCGCCCGCAGGCGCCGGGCCGACAGTGCCGCCAGCGCGCCCAGCCCCGCATCGAAGGCCAGCGCCAGCGCGGCCGACGGCAGGGCACCCGCCAGTATCATCACCGGGTTATTAAGCGAAATGCCCTCGAAGATGAACTCGCCCAGCCCGCCCGCCGCCACGTAAGCGGCCAGCGTAGCCACGCCTACATTGATGACCGTGGCTGTGCGGATGCCCGCCATAATCACGGGCAAAGCAAGTGGTAATTCAACTTGCCGAAAAAGCTGCCCATTGGTGAAGCCCAGCCCGCGTGCCGCCTCCACCACGGCGGGCGGCACGCCCTGAATGCCCGCCACCGTATTGCGAATAATGGGCAGCAGCGAGTACAGCAGCAGCGCCACGATGGCCGGCCGCGCCCCAATACCCATAAACGGAATCAGAAAGCCGAGCAACGCGATGCTGGGCACGGTTTGGAGCACGCCCGCCGCACCTAGCACCGCCCCTTGCCAGCGCGGCCGCCGCGTGAGCCACAGCCCGACGGGTACCCCCACGGCCACGCCCAGCCCCAGCGCCGCCGCCGTCAGGGCCACGTGCTGGAGCGTTTGGTGGCCTAGCTTGCCGGCCTGCTCGTGCCAAAAAGTGAAAAGGTCGGGGAGGAGGGACATATTGTTTTTACTGCGCAGGGGGCAGAAGCTGAATGAACTTACCCTGGTGTCTGATTAAGAATGCAACACATTGGTCATGTAGCGCGCAGCGAAGCATCTCGTGTGCTGACGTCTGCGACCGTCATTTATTACTGCGCCACGCGAGATGCTTCGCTGCGTGCTGCATGACCAATGTGGGTTAGGTATTAAAGAAACAATTATTAACCTAGGGCCTGGCCGAAAGCGGCCAGTAGCTGACCCCGCGTGATGACCTGCGGCTGGTCGGCTAGCCGAAACGCGGATGCTGCCCCGGCATCTAGCTGCCCTAGGGCCTCGTGCACGCTGGCAGTGGGCGGAAGCGTAGGCGTGTCGGCTGAAGCCGCCGGCTGGCCCTGGGGCAGGAAGGGCTGCACCTCGGCCAGCGTGACCACCCGCAGCTGCAAAGCCAGCTGCTCGGCCTGGAAGAAGCTGCGCACAAAGTCGCTGGCTGGGTGCAGTAGCAGCTCACGGGGCGGGCCCAGTTGCTGAATCTTGCCTTTGTCGAGCAGCATGATGCGGTCGGCCAGCTCAAAGGCTTCCGTCACGTCGTGGGTTACGAGCACCACCGTTTTGCGGCGCAACTCGTCGAGCTCGCGAAAATCGCGGCGCACGGCGGTGCGCGTAATGGGGTCGAGCGCGCCGAAGGGCTCATCCAGCAGTATTACGGGCGGGTCGGCGGCCAGGGCGCGGGCCAGGCCCACGCGCTGCTGCTGCCCGCCCGAAAGCTCGGCCGGCAGCATGGGCCCGAAGCGCTCGGCCGGCAGGTGCAGCCGGTTGAGCAGCTCGGTGGTGCGAGCGGCCGTTTCGGCCGGGGGGCGACCTAGGAGGCCGGGCACCACGCCCACATTCTGGGCCACGGTGAGGTGCGGTAGCAGTCCTACCTGCTGAATAACGTAGCCGATGCCGCGCCGCAGTTCCTCCGGCTTCTGCTGGCGCACGTCGCGGCCATTTATTTCTATCGTGCCGCCGTTGGGCTCGATGAGGCGGTTCAGGGTTTTGAGCAGGGTGGTTTTGCCGCAGCCGCTGGGGCCCAGCAGCACCAGCGTTTCGCCGGCGGCTACTTCAAAGCTGAGGTCATCGACCACTACCTGCGCGCCAAAGCGCTTGGTGAGGTGCGATACGCGAATGACGGGTGAGGGAGGTATCAAAAGGAGGAGGTGACGCAGAGAAGCAGCCAAGATACAGTCGGCTTTGGCGCGCCTCCTGCTTAAAAGTAGCTAGAACTAGCTCGCAACTCTGTAACCATCCAGTTGTCATTACCCGGGTGCGTTTCCTCGCTCTAGCAGCGGCGGCTCTTCTAAGCTGCGAGCCTGCAGCGAATGACCTAGGCGAACTGCGCGAAAGAAAATCACCTCCAAAAACCTCAGAATTTAGCAAGTAGACAAGAAAACTTAGCAAGAAAGCAAGAGGCATAACCACTTGATTTGCGCTACCTAGGCCCACACCTGGCGCGCAAATTGCGGCAAGCGTTTTTGTACGTACCAACTGCTGGGCTTCCTGCGTTGGATTCAACTATAGCGGGTGCCCGATTTGGCGCCCGCATTTTCTCCCTACTTTTGACCACTTGCGGCCCAGCAGCTCGGTTGGGGTCGCCTTCTTAAGTTCACGCTGCGCTTATTCCATGAAGCAACTTCCCCGGCTCGCGCTGGCGGCCAGCCTAACGGCACCGCTCGCGCTGGCTTCTCCCACCGCCCACGCCCAGCAAACGCAGACGTTCACCGCCACCGAGCGGTATTTTCAGGAAGGCCTCGACCTGTTTGACCGCCAGCAGTACGGCGCGGCCCAGCAGGCTTTTCAGCTCTACCTGCGCCAGGCGCCCCAGCGCGTGCAGGAGCAGAGCGGTCCGGCCGACGTAAGCGGCCGCCTCGAGCGCCTGGCCGATGCCGAGTACTACTACGCCGTGAGCGGCCTCTACCTGCTGCACCCTGATGCCGAGGGCCTCATCCTGGCCTTTGCCCAACAGCACCCCACGCACCCGCGGGCGGCGGTGGCCTACTTCGAGCTGGCCAAGTTTTATTTCGACCAAAAGAACTACGGCCAGGCCCGCGCCTACTTCTTGAAAGTAGCGCCCGCCAACCTCAGCGCCGACCAGCGCGCCGAGTCCGACTTTAAGCTGGCATACAGCCACTACGAGCTGAAAGAATACGACCAGGCGCGGCTGCTATTCGACCGCAATAAGAAGCAGCCCGGCCCGTACCGCGCCGCCAGCGCCTACTACGCCGGCTACCTGGCCTACCAGGCTGGCGAATACCCGGCAGCCCGCCAAGACCTGCTAACCGCGGCCGATACGGAACCGTACCGCAGCGCGGTGCCGGTACTCATTACCCAGATATATTACAAGGAGGGCGACTACGACGGGCTGATAACCTACGCCAGCCGGGCCTTGCAGCAAACGCCCCCGCCGCAGAGCGCCGACGAGGTGAGCCTGCTGGTGGGCGATGCCTACTATCAGAAACAAGATTACAAGCAGGCCGGCACGTACTTCGACCAGTACGCCAGCGGCCGCCAGGGCAAAATTGACCCCAGCCTGCAATACAAAATCGGCTTCGCCAACTACAAGCAGGGTGACTACAAAAACGCCATTGCTAACCTAAAGCCCGTTGCCACTCGCCGCGACTCGCTGGGTCAGAACGCCGCCTACCACCTAGGGCTGAGCTACCTGCAGGCTGGCCAGAAAACGGCCGCGCTCCCCGCCCTCGATGCGGCCCGCCAGAGCACCTTGCAGAAAGACGTGGCCGAAAACGCCACCCTGCGCTACGCCCAGGTGCAGTACGAACTCGGCAACCAGCCCGAGGTGATTGCGGCACTCAAGGACTTTCGCCAGAAGTACCCGCGCTCAAAGAGCCAGCCCCTGGTGGACCAGCTGCTCAGCGATAGCTTCCTGGCCTCGACCGACTACCAGCAGGCTCTGACCTACCTAGACGGCGTGCAGGACCGCGGCAATACCCTCAACGGCACCTACCAGCGCATTGCCTATTCCCGCGCCGCCACGCTCTACAACGACGGTAAGTACGCCGAGGCGCTGCCGCTGCTCGACAAGTCGTTGCAGTACCCGCAGGACGATGCCTTGCGCGCCGCCGCCCAGGTGCTGCGCGGCGAAATCTACTCGGTGGGCCAGCAGTACCCCGAGGCCATCACAGCCTACGCTGCCGCGGCCCGCACGGCCCGCGAGGGCGGCGTAGGCGCCGACGAGACACAGTACGTGCAGTTGGCCCGCTACGGCCTCGGCTACGCCTACTACAACACCAAGCAGTACGACAAGGCCCAGCCGCAGTTCAAGGCCTACCTGGCCGACCCTGCTGCCAAGCCCACCGACCCCAACTACTACGACACCACCCTGCGCCTGGGCGACACTTACTATGTGGCCAAGGACTACCAAACGGCGCTGGCGCAGTACGACAAAGTCATTCAGGCCAACGCGCCCGACAAGGACTACGCCTACTACCAGAAGGGCGTGACTCTAGGTTTGCTCGGCCGCAAAGACGAGGCCGCCACCACGCTCTCGACGCTGCTCAAGGCTAACCCCAACTCGCGCTACGCCGAGCAAGCGGTGTTTCAACAAGCGCAGCTCGACTTTCAGGCTGGCGACTACGCCCCGGCTGCTGAAGGCTTTTCGCGGCTGATTCAAAACCGACCCAATTCGCCCTTGCTGGCCGATGCTTACCAGCGCCGGGGCGTGTCCTACGCCAACCTAGAGCAGCACGAGAAAGCCGTGACTGATTTCCGCAAGGTGCTGGCCGACTACCCGCGCAGCTCGGCCGCGCAGCCCGCCCTCTACGGCTTGCAGGAAAGCCTGACGGCCCTAGGTCGCACCGAGGAGGTAGACCAGGCCCTGGCCAATTTCAAGACCCAGAACCCCGACAGCAAGGCCACCGAGAGCGTCGAGTTTGAAGCCGCCAAGTCGCTTTACCTAGCCGAGAAATACAAGCTGGCCCTGCCGCGCCTGCAAGCCTACCTCAAGCAGTACCCCGACAATGCCCTGGCCCCGGATGCCCGCTTCTTCCTTGCCGACTCGTACCTGAAAACGGGCGATAAGGCCGCCGCGCTGCCGCAGCTCAAGGCCGTGGTAACCGAGAACAAAAGCGAGTTTGTGAACCGCGCTGTGGGCCGCGTGGCCGACTTGGAGTTAGAAAATAAGAACTACCCAGAGGCCATCATTTACTACGGTCGCCTGCGCACCGCCTCGTCGAACCGCCGCGAGGTGGCTACCGCCACCCTAGGGCTACTACGTAGCTACTACGATAGCGGTGACTTTGCCGGCGCCCGCCGCACTGCCACCGAGCTCAGCACCCTGGCCGGTGCCACCGCTACGGCCACCAATACCGCGTTGCTCTACCTCGGCAAGGCCGATTACCAGCTCGGCAATCTCGACCAGGCGGCCACCGAACTGGCCGCTACCGTCACGGCCGCGCCCAGCGACGTGACCGGCGCCGAAGCCCAGTACACGCTGGCCGAAGTGCGTTTTAAACAGCAACAATACGACGAGGCCATCAAGGAAGCCTTTAAGGTGAATTCGGCCTACAGCGCCTACGAGTTGTGGCAGGGCAAAGCCTTCTTGCTGCTCGCCGATGTGTACGCTGCCCAGGGCGACACCTATCAGGCGCGGGCTACCCTAAACTCGATTATTGACAATAAATTCCCGGTTGCGGACATCGTAGCCGGCGCCCGCGAGCGCCTCAACGCCCTGCCTGCCAGCGACGACGCACCCGCCACAGCCCCCGCCGCCCCGGCTAAAACTACGCCCGCAAAACCCGCTGCCCCCGCCAAAACGGCTCCCGCAGCACCTAGGGCCACCACGCCGACCGCGCCCAAAGCACCGGCCCGCACCCCCGCCACCAAGCCCAGCACCCGCCCCTAACTTGATTAGCACCTCCGATGCGTAAAAATGGTATAATGAAACGTTTAGAAGTGAGTAAATCAAGTTTTAGTGTAAGTGTTCGGCGGTCGCTGCTGCTGGCTGCTGGTCTGAGCGGTGCCACCGCCCTAGGTGCCCAGGCGCAAGCCCAGCCGGGCCGCGGCCGGCCGCGGGGCACCATCCAGGACGCCGAGATTGAGATTGTGAAAGACCGGGTGAACACGCTGCCCGAGGCGACGCGCAACTTCGAGAAAATCCGGCTGGTGCCGCCGCCCAAGCCTACCCGCACGGTCACCTACACGTACCCCGATTTCAGGCTGCCCGCTACCCGCCTCAACACCGCGATACCGGTGCTGCCCATCGCGCCCGAGGCGCCGCCTCTGCTCACCGGCAACTACCTCAAGCTGGGCATCGGCAACTACGGCACCGTGTACGGCCGCGCCCACCTGCACTCGACCCGCAACGAGAAGTACAGCTACGGGCTCGACCTGCGCCACCAAAGCGCGGCCAACGGCCCCGTCGATGGCAGCAACTCGGCCACTACCCAGAGCAGCGCCGCCCTCACCGGTGAGGTGTACCAGGGCAACGCTGCCCTAGGTGCCAGCCTCGACTACGGCCGCGAGCGCTACCATTTCTACGGCTACGACGGCAGCAAGCTCACGAGTACGCCCGACAAGGGCAGCATCGAGCAAACCTTCAACCGCTTTGGAGCCCGGGCCTACGCCCGCAACCGCGCCCCCGATGCCGCCATTCAGTATGACCTCGGCCTGGGCTACAAGTACTGGAAGGACGCCTACACGTCATCGGAAGGCAACTTCTTCCTGGATGGCAAGCTCGGCTACGCGCTCAGCGAAACCAGCAAGCTGACCTTGCAGGGCGAGGCGTCGTTTATCACGGAGAAGGAGGACCTAGCCGCTATAACCCCTCCCGGGACCTTTAGTAACATCAGCCGCGCCCGCAATTTTGTGCAGGTGACGCCCGCCTACGAGCTTACTGGCAAGACCGGGGTTTCGCTGACCCTAGGGGCCACCTTCGGCTATTCGAGCGAGCCCAACACCGTGCCCGGCGGCAGCACCGACCAGCCCAACGGCGTGAGTAAGACCGCCGTGTACCCGGCAGTGCGCATCGGCTACGCTCTGGTACCCGAGAAACTCCAGATTTACGGTGGCCTAGGGGGTGCCTTGCAGCGCGTGACGCGCTACGACCTAACCCAGGAGAACCCTTGGCTGGCGCCCGGTGCTAGCCAAACCGTGGCTGACGCCCACCAGGGCGTGTCGGTGTATGGGGGCTTTACGGCGGCCCCGGCTAGCGGGCTCGAAGTGGCGGCCCGCGCTACCTTCAGCCGCTCGCGCAACCTATACTTCTACCGCAACTCGCTCACCGACACCACCAAATTTGACTTGGTGTACGACCAGGAGAGCATTGGCGTAACCAACGTGCACGCCGAGGTGCTCTACAGCGCCGCCGAAAAGGTGCGGGTAGGCCTCAAGGCCGACTTCAACCACTACGGCGTAAAGAACCTGAACCAGGCCTTTGGTCGGCCGTCGTTCATCGGCACGCTCTACGGCACCTACAACGCCACCGACAAGCTGCTGCTTGGCGCTAACCTCTACTATTACGCGCCTAACTACGGCGTCGGCTACCGCACCAACCTCGTAAATGGTATCCCCGTTCAGGAACTCATTAGCCGCCAAACCAACTCCGTCGTAGACCTTAGCTTGCGGGCCGATTACCGCATTACCCCAAAATTCAGCATCTTTGCAATGGGGAACAACCTCACCAACCGCCACTACCAGCGCTACCTGAACTACCAAAGCCAGGGTATCAACGTGATTGGCGGCGCCGCCTACAGCTTTTAGCCTTAATGGTTAATGGTTAATTATCAATGATTAACACCGTTGGTACACCGCCATTAATTAACCATTAACCACTAACCATTAACCATTAAAAAATGAACCTTTCCGACCACCTGCGCCCACTACTCCGCGAGCACGACTGCGTGATAATTCCGGATTTCGGGGGCCTTGTGGCCGAGTATGCACCGGCCCGCGTGCAGCTCGCCGGCCGTCATTTACTAAGCCCGCCTACCCGCCACGTGGCCTTTAACCAGGCCCTGACCCGCAATGATGGCTTGCTGCTCGATGCCCTGCGCCAGCACCTAGGGCTCTCGGCTGCCGAGGCCCGCGAGCAATTGCGCCAGGCTGTGGCCGCGCTGCGCCAAGAGCTGCAAGCCCAGCAGCGCATTGAGCTACCCGGCGTGGGGGTATTTCGGCAGCTGGCGGGCCGCGGCTTGCAGTTTGAATACACGGGTACCGAAAACCTCTTCGCCGCCGCCTACGGGCTGCCCGAGCTCACGGCGCACCCCATCGCCGTTATTGACGCCCGCCTGGCCCGCGAACAGCAGGCGCAGCTAGTGCCACGCTTGCGTTCGGCCGCTACTCGCAGCAACCGTGTGTCCCTAGTCGTGGCGGTCAAACGTGGGGGAGCTATTGGGCTGGCTGCTGGGGTAGTAGCGGGGATTATCTCCTTCCTGTCTATACATCCGCAGGTGGTGCCCGTGGCCTGGCAAGGCTACCTGCCCCGCTGGGAGCAGTTGAGCACCGCACCCGCGCCGCAGCAGGCTGCTTTTGCAACTGCGCCGCGCCCTACACTCAGCGCGCCAACTACACCCATTGCACAGGCCTTTGAAGAGAAGGTTGAAATGCCAACGGTAGTGCTCAAAACCGTGCCCGTACCCGCCGCTGAGCCGGCAGTGGTAGCACCAGCGCCAGCCGCTACAAAGCCCGAAGTGGCCGCCAAGCCTGTGGTGGCGACAGTAGCTAAGCCCGCGGTAGTCGCGGTGGCCAAGCCCGCCGTTAAGCCAGTGGTGAGCGTGAAGGACAGCAAAGCCGTAGTAGTAGCCCCGGTTGCGGCCAAAACCACCGCTGCCGTAGCTAGCCCCGCCAAAGTGGCTAGCCCAGCGGGCGCCACAATTAAAGCGCGGACTGGTCGTTTCTACATCGTGGTAGGTGCCTACACTTCGCTGGCTGGTGCGCAGCGCGGCCGCCAGGGGGTAGTACACGCCGGCCGGCCGGCACCCATGACCAAGATTATCGCGCCCTTCCCCGGCACGAATAAGTACCGCATTTCGGCCGCCGATTTCGCTACCTATGGCGAGGCCCTCGCCGCGGCTGCCCAGCTGCGCCAGAACCCGCATCTTGACAAAGGCCTGTCTGTATTTCCGTACTAAGCAGGGCCAGCGGCCGGCCTTCTAGCGGCTGGCTGCTCCATGACTATGCTTCTCAAGTTACTGGCCAGCTGCTGGTAGCTAACCGCCTACTTTCCCTCCCGCTGAATGTCCGTTTTTCTGCTGCAAGCCGGCCCTGCCCTCACAACCGTAGCCACCGACACGGCCGCCGCCCACGCCAATGCCATGGCCAACGCGGCCCCGGGCCTTTCACTTATCGACCTGATACTGAAAGGGGGCTGGATAATGCTACCCATCTTCGCGCTGCTCATCGTCTCGATTTACATCATCGCCGAGCGCTACCTCACCATCCGTAGCGCGGGCGGCAATCCGGAGTCGTTCATGACGGGCATTCGCTCCTTGATGGTGAAAGGCGACTTGCAGGGCGCCAAGCTCTACTGCGCTCAAAACCCCTCGCCGCTGGCGCGCATGGTAGAGAAGGGCCTACGCCGTATCGGCCTGCCCATCACCGAGATTGAGGCCAGCGTCGAGAACGTGGGCAAGATTGAGATTGCCCGCCTCGAAAAGAATATTAGCATCCTAGGTATCATCGCGGGCATTGCGCCCATGCTGGGCTTCGTGGGTACAATTATCGGCGTTATCAAAATCTTCTACGCCATCTCTAGCAGCGGCGAGTTCGGCATCACTCAGATTGCGGGCGGCCTCTACACCAAGATGGTAACCTCGGCCGCTGGCCTTATTGTGGGTATCATTGCCCACATCGGCTACCACTGGCTCAGTATCCTAGTCGAGCGCATGGTTTTCCGCATGGAAAACTCGGCCATTGAGTTCATGGACATTCTTCAAGACAATTAGTGCATGGTGCCTAGTGCGTAGTGCTTTGGGTAAAAATAGTCACTCAAAAGCCTAGGCACTAAGCACCAAGCACCAAGCACTAATTATGAATCTCTCCCGCCGCCGTCACGCTTCTTCGCACGTCGAGACCAGCTCGATGAACGACATCATGTTCTTTCTGATGTTGTTCTTCCTGATTGTGTCCACGATGGTGAACCCTAACGTTATCAAGCTGCTACTGCCCAATGCCAAGAGCAGCAAGCAGGTGATGAAACAGCCCATTACGGTGAGCATCAATGCGGCCGGTGAGTACTTTGTCAATAAAAAGCCCGCTACCGCCGCTACCCTCGAGCCCGAGCTACGCGCCCTCATCCCGGCAGACGCGCCCGCTGAGTCCCAGCCCACGGTAGTGTTACGCGTAGATGCCGGCCTGAACGTGCAGAAGCTGGTAGATGTGCTCGAAATAGGCAACCGCTTAAAGATGAAGATGGTGATGGCGACGCAGTCGCAGCAAGCCGCAGGAAAATAATTGTCAATTATCAGTTATCAGTGAGCAATTATCAAGCTGAGCTGACTGCGTGAAGGCGGTCGCGAGAAGTTGCTCCTGAGAGCTAACTAGCACTACGCTGGCGGGCTCCTAAATTATTGATAATTGTTCACTGATAATTGCTAATTAAATTATGGCCCTCGACTATCCCGAAGAGCACCGGCGTGAAGCCTTGGGTATCACAGCGGCTATTGTGTTGCTGCTGGCGCTCGTGTGCTTCTTCTTGAAGTTTAGCGGCCCCAACCCGCCGCTGACCACCCTAGGGGGCGATGGTGTAGAACTGAACTACGGCCTCGACGAAGCTGGCTCGGGTGATGTGCAAACGATGGCTGCGGCCAATGCCTCGCCTAACCGCGAAGACTCGCGCCCCGCCGCGGCCCAGCCCGACCCCACGCCGCAGCCGGTGCAGCCACGCGTGGAAACTACCCCCGCGCCCCAACCCGAAGCACAGGAAAAAGTAATTACCAGCGAGGCCGAGGACGCCGAAGTGGCTGCTCCGCCCGTGGAGAAACCCGCCGTGAAGCCTGTGCGGCCCGCTGAGCCCGTGCGCGAAACGCCCGCGCCACCCAAGCCCCGCGAGCAGCCCCGGGCCCTGTACACTCCCAAAGGCAGCGCTAACGGCACGGCAGGCGGCAATGGGGTGGCCGGCACCAGCAACGCGCCCACTGGCAACAGTAACGGCGACCGCCCCGGCACCGTGGGCGACCAAGGCGACCGCAATGGCTCGCTCGATGCTAAGGCCCTCTACGGAGCACCCGGCAGCGGCGGCAGCGGCTCGCGCCCCGGTAGTGGTGGCGGGGGCGGCCTCGAAATGAGCGGCTGGCGCTTCGACAGCACGCCCGTGGTAGAAGCCGTGGACGATAACCCTGGGGTTATCCGCTTCAAGATAAAAATCAACAGCGACGGCGAAGTAGAGGCCGTGACCAAGGTATCGGGCAACGTGTCGCCGGCCCAGGAGAAGCTGTGCCGGGACAAGCTGCTCGACGCCAATTTTATAAAAACTAACGCCGGCGCGGGCGGCGCTACGGGCTTTTATACCTTCCGTTTCTCGGTGCGGTAGCCTCCAGGAATGAACAATTATCAATGAGCAAGGAGCAGTCAAAAGGAGGTTCGCTTCCCTGACTGTTCCTTGCTCATTATTCATTGATAATTAAAGATGACTTATCAAGAAACACTAGCCTGGTTGTACGCACAACTGCCGATGTACCAGCGGGTAGGAGCGGTAGGCTTCAAGAAGGGCTTGGGCAACACCGAGGCGCTGGCGGCGGCCCTAGGGCACCCCGAAACCAAGTTTCAGAGCGTGCATGTAGCGGGCACCAATGGCAAGGGCTCGTCGTCTCACCTGCTGGCGGCGGTGTTGCAAAGCGCCGGCTACAAAGTGGGCCTGTACACCTCGCCGCACCTACGCGAGTTCACCGAGCGCATTCGGATAAATGGGCAGGAACTGACCCCGGACTACCTCGTGAGTTGGGTCGAAAACCACCGCCATTTGTTTGATGAGATTCAGCCCTCGTTTTTTGAGATGTGCGTGGCGCTGGCCTTCGACTACTTCGCCGCCGAGCAAGTGGACGTGGCTGTAGTAGAGGTTGGCCTAGGGGGCCGGCTCGACTCCACCAACATTATTACGCCGTTGGTGTCGCTCATCACCAATATCAGCTACGACCACCAAGCCATGCTGGGCGATACCCTGCCCGAGATAGCTGGCGAGAAAGCCGGTATCATCAAGCCCGGCCGCCCGGCAGTGGTGAGCCAAACTCAGCCGGAGGTGAAGTCAGTATTTGAGCAGAAAGCTCAGCAGGAGGGGAGTCCATTGCTGTTTGCTGATGCGCGCTATGCGGTGCTGGCAGCGGCTGGCGAGTCCCCAGCGGCCAGCCTAGGTGTGCAGCTCGTGGATGTGCTACGCGACGGACAGCCCTACCTGCAAAATGTAGAGTTGGGCCTGCTCGGCGACTACCAACGCCTGAACCTGCCCGGCGTGCTGGCCACGCTGGAGGAACTGCGCGTGCAGGGCTTCGACATCTCCGAAGCGGCCCTGCGCCAGGGGCTGCGTGAGGTGACGCGCCTTACTGGCCTGCGTGGCCGCTGGAGCATCCTAGGAGAGCACCCGCTGGTGGTGGCCGACACGGGCCACAACGAGGCTGGCTTGCGGCTCGTGTTGGCGCAGTTGGCTCGCCTAGTGTACCGGCAGCTACACATGGTTATTGGTACTGTCAATGACAAGGACGTGACCAAGGTGCTGGCTTTGCTGCCCCGTGAGGCCACATACTATTTCTGCCAGGCCGACATTCCGCGCGCCCTGCCGGCCGCTGAGCTGGCGGCGCTGGCCCAGGCGGCCGGGCTCACGGGGCAGGCCTATGGCCCGGTGCCTGCGGCCGTAGCGGCGGCCCGCGCTGCCGCCGGACCCGACGATGTAGTATTTATCGGGGGCAGCACCTTCGTGGTAGCCGAGGTAGCCGAATTGTACGAGTAGGGTAGCCCGGCTAGATTTGCGCCCTAGCGGCCCGCGCTAGAGTACCCTTTTTATGACCTTTCTGCATCGTCATTACGCCACGCTAGTGCAGCACCGGTATAAGCTCTTACTGGTGAGCTTATTGGTCTTGGTGCTGGGCTCGGCCTTTACGCCGGCCAGCATCGACCCGCGCCTATTTGCGGCGCTGCTGCTGCAAAACATGGCGGTAGGCGCACTGGTATTTTGGGAAGAGCGGCCGCTGGTTATCATCGGCTGCTTGCTGGCGGTGCTGGGGCTCGAAGTGGCAGCGCAAGTATGGGGCTGGCCAGCCGTGCGCGGCTTTACAGGAGTTGCCTATAGCCTCTTCTGCTTTGCCATCACGCTGCGCATCTTTCGCAAGGTGCTGCGCACCAGTCAGGTCACGACCGAACTGCTGGCGGCCACCATGTGCGGCTTTGTGCAACTAGGCATGGTGGGTACGTTCCTGTTTGTGTTCATCGACTTGTGGCAGCCCCAGTCCTTTGCCAATGTGGTATCGGGGCCCGGCAACGTACAGCCGCTCAATTATTTCAGCTTTATCACGCTGCTCACGGTGGGCTATGGCGACATCGTGCCCGTGAGCAATGTGGCCCGCAAGGCCACCATCTTGCTGGGGCTGGTGGGGCACTTCTACGACGTGTTCGTCATCAGTGTCATAGTGGGCAAGTACCTAGGGGGCGGTGCCGACTCGCCGCCCCCTAGGTACCCCAGCCCTGAAACTTAGGCGGCCGGCGTAATTTTGCGGTCTTTCTGCCGTTTTTATTGTTTGCCCCGTGCCCCGTATTAAACTCCAGCGCTTCGCTGAAAATGCCACTCGTCCTACTATTGTGGAGCCGGGTAAAGAGAATTTTGGCCATCTAGCTGGCAAGTGGGCCGCCGATTTCTTTCATAATAATCACCCCGTAGTGCTCGAAGTGGGTTGCGGCAAGGGTGAATACACCGTGGGCCTGGCCCAGCTGCACCCCGAGCAAAACTTCCTGGGCCTCGATATCAAGGGCGAGCGCATTTGGCGGGGCAGCACCCGCGCCGAGGCCCTAGGGCTGCAAAACGTAGGGTTTCTGCGTCTGATGGCTCACCAGCTCACCGACCACTTTGCCCCCGGCGAGCTCAGCGAAATCTGGATTACCTTCCCCGACCCGCGTCCTCGCGACCGTGACATCAAGCGCCGTCTCACCGCGCCGCGTTTCCTGGCGATGTACCAAACCCTGCTGGCCCCCGGTGGCGTGGCCCAGCTCAAGACCGATAGCGAAGGCCTGTTTGAATACACGATGGAGGTGCTGGCCGAGTGGCCCGGCGCGGTTATCGACGTAGCCACCCGCGACCTCTACACCGAAACCGACCCGGCTTTTGCCGCCGCCCAGGCCATCCAGACGCACTTCGAGGGCAAGTACCGCGCCGTGGGCGTGCCCATCAAGTACGTGCGGTTTCGGCTGGGAGCGTAATGCCGCGCTCCCAGCCGGCTAGCAGCGGGCTATTTATCCTGCACGCTGGCAGGCACCAGCACCTGGTACGAGTCCCAGAACTCGGGGCGGTAGGGCACGTTGGGGTCCACGCGAAGGCCGGTGGTTTGCAGCACTACGGGTTTGTCCTGGGTGAAGTTGGTGGCGAGTAGCTCCAGGCAGTCGCGCCGGGTTTGTTGGTGAGCGCCGGTAGCCTGGTCGGTGTACACCTGCTTGCTGTCTTGGCGGGCGTAGCGCAGGTAGTAGGTGCCATGTAGCTGCTCGTACTGGTACACATCGTGAATGGTAGCGCGCCGCGAAGTTGGCGCCGCCAGCCCCAGGTGGTGCAAAACTTTTAGCTTATCGATGGTATAGGGTGCGCGCCCGGTGAAAGCCTCGTACTTCACCACGGCGTAGGTATCGGTGGTGATGTAAATAGTGCCTTGGTACGACTCAGGGGCTGGGTAGCCGTAGGGCGTAGTGTAGGCGCTGGGCCGCTCGCACACAAAGCCCACCTCGTACACCGGATGGCCATCGTACTCGGTCTGGCCATTGAGGGTGAAGCGGTACTGGCGGCCGGGGCCGGGCTCCAGGGGGTTGCGTTCGGTTAGCACCGGGTCGTGGCTCCAGAGCAGCCAGTAGAGGGGCGGCTCGGGGGGGGCGGGACCGATTTGGCGCCGTTCGCGCATTTGTAAAAAACGCTGTTTTTCGGCGTGCTCCCAGCTGCCGCGCCGGTAGCCTTCCTGGTCGTAAAAATCCATCGCAGCCTCTTGGGTGGTGCGCAGCGAGTCGTTGTACCAGTTGCGACTGCGGGTGTAGAGCTGCATGCTGTTGGCCTGCTGCGGGTAGTTAGTGAGGATGCGCTCGCGGGCACGCTGCACTATTACCTCGGGCCGGGGCGGGGCCGTGACCAGCACCGTGGCCAGCAGGTGCGGCTGCGGCGCGAGGCGCACGGCCAGCGCAGCCGCGCCGCGCACCGGCACGCTCGCCGAGGCGTAGCCCAGGCATGACACTCGCACCGAATCGGCGCGCTGCCCGGCTGGCACGAACAAGGCAAACTGGCCGTCGGCGCTGCTTACGGTGCCCAGGCTGGTGCCGGGCAGGCCCACGCTGGCAAAGGCAATGCCCGCGCCGGTTTTAGTATCGCGCACCTGCCCCAGCAGCTTGCGGCCCCGCGCGCTGGGCGCGGCCACCGGCGCCATGTGGGAAGTAGGCCGCATAGTCTGGGTGTAGAAAAACCCATCGAATACCTCGGCCCAGGGCGCGCGCAGCGGCACGTAGCCCAGTGGCGAGGCGTAGAACGTGGCCCCGGCCGGCGCCCGGCGCAAGTCTACAAAACCCGCAGCGCAGCCCAACTGCCCAAACGCCTGCTCGATGCTACCGGCTGGGGGCTCGGGCACCGGCCGCAGGCTTTTAGGCTCCTCCAGATGCCCGTAGGTGCCGCTGCCCGCCACAAAGCCGAGGGCAAAGCAGGCCGGCCCGAGCTGGCGCTTCACCAGCTCGCCCATCGGCACGGCGCCGCCCAGCATCGAGCGGGCGTTTGTCTTTCGCACGTCATCCGAATCGGCCAAAACCTCGTGGCGAATATGGCGGGCCGTGATACTATCGTTGAGGTCGATGCGCGAAATATTATTCGCCAGGTGGTACGAGGCGGCCCAAACGATGATTTTCGGGTGCTCGGGCTGGCGGCTCAAATGCAGCAGGTTGTCGGCCATGAGGCGGTCGCGCGGGTTTTGCACCGGCTCGCGGTGGCCTTGCAGCGCCCGTATTTCGCCCCGCCAGTAGGCCCCGCTGCTGCGCAGCCACTGCTGCCAAAATCGCGCCCGGCCGGCCTGCGCCGGCTGACGGGCGGCCACGTAGGCCACCGAGGCTCGGCACTGCGCCAGCCAGCGGGTTAGCCGCAGGGTGTCGGCTGGGTGGCGCAGCGGCGCGTCGCCACCCTTCGAGAGCTCGGCCAGTAGCTCCTGGCCGGGGTAGAAATCGGCGGCCGTCCAGCGGCGGCGGGTGTCCTGAGCCACGAAGCGCCGCAGCTCGGGCAGCAGCTGCTCCTGGGTGTACTCGCCGTGCAGCTGGCAGTCCCTGCCAGCTGGAGGCTCCGGTGCTTGTCGAGGTAGGCGGCCAGGGTGTCGAAATCAGCCGTGCCGCTCCAGATGCCCTCGTACACTGAGCGCAGCAGCACCGGCCGCACGGGCCGTCCGGCGGCCATCTCGCGGCGTGCTTTGTCAAGGGCGTACATATCGCCCTCGAAGGCTAGTGTGTTGTAGCCTAGTGAGTCGTGCAGGTAGCGGATCAGGCGAATCTTGGCCTCGAAGGTGGCCCCATCCTGGTGGGTTTGCTCACCGAGCATTACCACCCGCACGCCCGCCAGCGCCTGCCGCAGTGGCGCATAGGCACCCGGCGCGGGCACTGGCAGGCAGCGCAGCGGCAGCCCAGCGGGCGCTTGGGCCCGGCCGAGCCAGGTAGTCAGGAGCAACCAGCACAACAAGAGAGAACTGCGCAGCATAGGGGAGAGGTAGTAGTTTTTACCTGGTAAGCAGCCAGCCGCTACTACCGCTGCGCAATGGTAGGCAACTAATTGCTAATTAACGCAAAAGGCAACGCCTGTTCAGACGTTGCCTTTTGCGGTAGTTAGCAGGATGCGAGGCCGCGCTACTGCGGCGGGGAGCGGGTGCTTGCCGTATTCTGCCTACGCCTCTTCCAGTGCTTCAAACACAGCTTCTAGCTCCGTGAAGTCGCGCAGGCCGGGCTTGATTTCGTCGCCGCCCTCCAGGATGAGGCCCGCCGGGTGCACGTGCTGGGCCGTTTCGGCAGCCTGCGTGGGGTCGGTGGGGCCGGCCAGCCACAGGGGGGCCTGCCGGGCCAGGGTGTGCCAGTAGGCGTAGTCGGCGGGGTAGGGCGCGGGCGCAGTCGTGAAAAACGCATAGCCGGCGGGTAGCGCCTCGGTGAGGTCGGCAATGGCCGCGGCGTAGTGCTCCTGGTTGATGAGCAAGCTGGACGGCACCTCCACTAGTGCGGGCACAGCCAGCCCCTGCGGCCAAGCTTGGCGCGCGCGGTCGAGGCGCAGCAGCACGCCCGTGAGGCCACATTCTTCGACCAAGCGGTTGATTTCAGGGCCCGCCACGTGGCCAAACTCGCCAATGATATCGACGCCGGCCACCCAGCCAGTCAGCTCGCGGGCCGTGGCCGCATCAACGGCGCCGGGCAGGTTGGTATCGAGGGTGAAAATGAGGCCTTGGGCGCCCATGCCCGCGCAGTAGCGGGCGTCGGACAGGTTATTGATGCCGCGCACAAGCACGGGAAGAGCTAAGGACATAGTGTCAATTAACAATGAGCAATGAACAATGAGCAGTTGACTGCACAAACTGCCGCATGGTAGTGCAAAGGTGGCTCCGCTTAGAGTTTCAAGTCTACAAACTGCTCATTGTTCATTGCGCATTGTTAATTTTGCACTGGCCCCAGCCGGAACGTTCACCTCCCTGGGTGGGTTAGCCAATTTCATGGAAAATACTCCGACCAAAGGCCGCGTTCTTGTGGCCATGAGTGGCGGCATCGACTCGTCGGTAGCCGCGGTGCTACTGCACGAAGCCGGCTACGAAGTAGTGGGCATGACGATGAAAACCTGGGACTACGCCAGCGCCGGCGGCTCGAAAAAAGAAACCGGCTGCTGCTCGCTCGATAGCATCAACGATGCCCGCGATATTGCCGTGCGCCTAGGGTTCCCGCACTACATCATTGATATCCGCGACGAGTTCGGTGATTTTGTCATCGATAATTTCACCGAGGAATACCTCGCCGGCCGCACCCCCAACCCCTGCGTGCTCTGCAACACCCACATCAAGTGGGATGCCCTGCTGCGCCGCGCCGACATGCTGGGCTGCCAGTACATCGCCACTGGCCACTACGCCCAAATTCGGCAGGATGCCGAGACCGGTCGCTACGTGGTGAGCAAAGGCCTCGACGAAAACAAAGACCAGAGCTACGCGCTGTGGGGTGTGACGCAAAAGAGCCTGAGCCGCACGCTGTTCCCGCTGGGTGCCATGCGCAAAACGGAGATTTATGAAGAGGCACGCCGCCGCGGCTTCACTGCCCTGGTCAACAAGCCCGAGAGCTACGAAATCTGTTTTATCCCCGACAACGACTACCGCGGCTTCCTGCGCCGCCGCGTGGCCGGGCTGGAAGAGCGCGTGGCGGGTGGTCGCTTTGTACTGGCCGACGGCACCGACTTGGGTCGCCACGAAGGCTATCCGTTCTACACCATCGGGCAGCGCAAGGGGCTGGGCATCGCGCTCGGCTTCCCAGCCTACGTAGTGGCTATTCGGCCCGAAACAAATGAGGTGGTGCTGGGTAACTACGACGAACTGGCCAGCTCCTTTACTACCGTGCATAAGCTCAACATGGGTAAGCTCGGCAGCCTTGAAGGCCGCGGCCTGGTGCCCGCCGTGGTGAAAGTGCGCTACCACCACGCCGGCTCGCCGTCGTTTTTGGAACAGGTAGAAGATAAAATCAACATCTACTTCACTGAGCCAGTGCACGCCATCACGCCCGGCCAAGCGGCTGTGTTCTACGATGGCGACGACGTGCTGGGCGGCGGCTGGATAACGCGCCACGTCATTGGCGAGGTGCCGCAGCCGCAAGCCGTGGCTGCTTTGGCTTAGCCTAAGCCGCTAGTGGCTAAAAAGCGAGGAGTTATTACGCAGGTGTGCCGCGTGATGGCTCCTCGCCTTTTGAGTGTTAGGTTGCTCAGGGCTAGCCGTAAAAACTATCCTAGGTGGCTGGGTAACTTCGGGGTGAGTGCGCGCTGCTTGCTAGCTTTGCTGCGAGCCTAGCCCAGTCTCGGCCTAGAAATTCAGTTAATGCTATTCTATCGAACTATGATGCTACGTTTTCACTATTCATTACTATCTAAAGCGCTGGGCGCCGCCGCATTGCTCGGTGCTGGCGCGCTGCTGGAAGGCTGCCGCCGCGAGTCGGTAGTGCCTACGCCAGTCGTCGATTACTATCCGCTAGAGGTGGGTAACTACCGCACCTACGCTGTGAGCGATACCCTGTGGAGCATGGGCGTGGCCACCCCCACCAACTACCAGCTGCGCGAGGCCGTGACGGAGAAATTTACCGATGCGGCTGGCCAAACGGCCTACCGGGTGCTGCGCTCCCGCCGCACTACCAACGCTCAGGCCTGGGCTCCCGACAGCGTATTAATAGTGCAGCAGCAGGCCCAAGCCATTTTGCTGACGCGTGACAACGTGCGCACCATCGAGCTTATTTACCCGCTGCGGGCCGGCAAGACTTGGAAAAAATACGCCTTCACCACCGAGCGTGCTGACAGCGTGCGGGCTTTCGATGGGGCCGTGGAGCGGTCCTTTACGACGCCAGGCGCCACGCCCGTAACCTACACCACCGCCGCCGTGGCCCGCGACCAAATGCCTATTGAGGCCAACGACGGCTTGCTGCGCCGGGGTGGCTACCTGCAAGTATTCGCTCAGGGCGTGGGCCCGGTGCTGCGCCGTCGCTACGCTTATGAAACCTTCTACACCACTTCCAACGGCGCCTCGGTCATCACGCCTACCATCATTCAGGTGGGGCGCTCGCGCCTAGAGGTACTCATTGACAGCGGTAAGCTCTAGGTGGCCACGTTGCCTTATTAGTAATACTGAAACGACCTGCTGCACACCGCGGTAGGTCGTTTGTTATTTAAGTCTACCTGTTAGAGCCTTGCTTGTAAAATAGTAATGCTGTGTGCCTCGGCGGTATACGTGGTAGCGCCGACCGCCAGGGTACGTTGCTTGTAGCTGACTACGTTTTTGTCCGGGGCTTTGAGCGTGTTCATGGCCTCTATTGAGGGCGCGTTCAGCTCATGCGCGGTCCAGGGGCCAGCTACTTTGACGTTAAGTTTCAACGGCACCGCTGCTTTGCTGTCGCGGTTGACAATGGCTAGGGTGAGGGTTTTGCCATCGGTGGAGGCGGACACGTCGAGGGCCTCCGCGCCGGTGGTAGTCACGGCCACGCTCTGGGGGCCGCATAGGCGTCGGTACAGCTCTAGGGGGTAATAAATGGTTTGGCAGATGGACGTGGTGTCATTCGTCATGATGGGCGCTAACACGTTCACGGTCTGGGCCCAGGTGGCCAGGCCAATCACCGCCGCATTGCGCTGAAAGATGTTGAGGAACGTGGCCACCCCTAGGGCGTGGTTCCAGGTGTAATCTACCTCTAGGTCGTAGGTGCCGTGGCCGCCGTTTTCCCAGATGCCCCACTCATCCACCGCGATTTTGACGGGCTGCTGCCGGGCCGGGAAGCGGTACCACTTGCTGAAGCTGGCTACTTTAGGCGGGGTGAGGGCGGCAATCTGGGCCGCGGTGGTTTTGATAGCCGCTTCCATCTCGGCGATGGACGTGAAAAGCGAGGCCGGGTCGCCGGGCTTAGAGCTGGCGTAGAGGTGCAACGCAATGTAGTCGCAGATGGGGTGCAGCTCTTGTAGCACCTGCTGGTTCCAGTCGGGCTTGTCGCCCACCATAATAAACTGGATGGACGGGTCTTGCAGCTTCATGAGCTTGGCGTAGTACCAGGCTTGCTTGATGTAGTCGCGCGGGTCTTGCAGCCGGCCGGCATCCTCCTTGGCGGCTTCTTCATTGCCTAGGCCCCAATACTTGACCTGGTAGGGCGCGGGGTGGCCGTTGGCTTTGCGCTGGGCGGCGTAGTCGCCCTCCGTGGCGTTGCAATACTCGACCCAGTCGGCGGCTTCTTCGGCCGTGCCGGTTGACATATTCACGGTTAGGAAGGGCGCGGCGCCGAGCAGCCGGGCGTACTCCATGTATTCATCGGTGCCGACGTGGTTGTTGTCGTAGCCGCCCCAGATGAGGTTTTTGCGCACCGGCCGGTTTTTGCCCACCCCGTCTTTCCAGTGATAAATCTTGGTGACCGTGCCGCCGGGGTAGCGCAGCAGGGTAGGGCGCAGTCGCTGCACTTTTTCGAGCACATCGGGGCGAAAGCGTCGGCGCTGGTCGTCGTAGATGCCGCCGTAAATGGCGCGCCCTAGGTGCTCGATAAACTGCCCGTAGATGGTAGGCGCTATCGCGCCGAGGGGCTGGTCGAGGTGCACCGTGATTTCGGCGGGTTTGGGCGCAAAAAGTCGTTTGACCGGGCCAGGCACCACCGCCCCGGCGAGGGCGGCCGTGCTTAGGCCAATGAATTGTCGGCGAGGCTGTTTTTCCATTAAACTCTTTGGCAAGTGCCACTGGCCGGCTGCGCCTTAGGTGGCTTAGGCCGGTGGGTACCGGTGTAGGGCGGACCAAGGTACCATTGCGGAGGTTAGGCCGGCCAGGTATTTCTGAGAAAGCGTAGCCAGTTGCCGTGCATCATGCCTTCGATGTCCTGGGTCGAGTAGCCGCGCTTGGCCAGCAGGTCGGGTATTTTTTGCAGGTCGGCGATGGTTTCTAGGTCGTAGGGGCACTGCTCGCGGCCAAAGGCGCCGTCGAGGTCGGTGCCTAGGCCCACGTGCTGGGCGCTTCCCATTACCTGGCACAGGTGGTCGATGTGGTCGATGGCCACCTCCAGGTTGCAATGCATGCCTAGGGGGGTGGACTCGCCGCGCACCCAGTTGGGCACCATCATCCAGGCGTCGAGGGCGGCGCCTATTACGGCGCCGCGGGCGGCTAGCGCCCGCAGCTGCTCGTCGCTGTACTGGCGGTTGTGGTTGACGAGGGCGCGGCAGTTGTTGTGGCTGGCCCACACGGGGCCGCCAAAGAGGTCGAGCGCTTCCCAAAAGCTGTCGTCGCACAAGTGGGTCGCGTCCAAGATGATGTTGAGGCGCTCCATTTCGCGCAGCAGCGCGGGGCCCTGGGGCCCTAGGCCACCGGTGGCATCGGTGCCCTGGGCGTAGCGGCCGGGCCCATAGTGGGCGGGGCCCACGGCGCGCAGCCCATACTGGTAGGCTTGCTCTAGGTGGCCCACGGTGATGAGCGAGTCGGCCCCTTCCAGGCTCAGGATGTATCCGATGGGCTTGCGGTCTTGGGGAGTGTCGTCGGCCCAGCGGCTGAGGTGCTGCTCTAGGGTGGCGCGGTCGCGCACTTGCGTCATTTCGCCGGCGGCCTCCATGGCTTGGTACCAAGCCAGCTGGCCTTGGGTTTGGGCCCAGGCCTGGGCGGGCGAGTGCCAGCCGGGGAGGGGGTTATCGGGCGCCACGTAACGGGCAATTTGGGTGGCTACCACCAGCCCGATATTGCCCTGGCGCAGGGCGGGTAGGCTAACAGTGGCCAGGCCGCGGTCGGGCTTGTCGGTGAGGCCAGCTTCGCGGGCGTTGAGGGCCGCCACGGGTTGGGTGAGGTCGCGGTTCCACTCCAGGGCGTTCATGCTCAGGTCGAGGTGAGCGTCTACAATCAGCATAAGCTACACAGTAAGAATACGGTCGCGGGCCACGGTGGGCCACGTGCCGGCCAGGTGGTGGTGGTCGATGGCAGTGGCCTGGGCGTAGAGGGCCACCGTGGGGCAAATGTGGTGCGGCAGGCCGTAGAGCACGTCGCCTACTCGGTAGCCGTGGTCGGGCCCAGCTTCCACCACTAGGTGCTCTTCGCTGTGGCCGATGGGTTGCAGCTCGGGCGCATTCAGAAAGGTAATGCGCTTATCGAGCGGGCTTTCCGAGGCGATGGCTTTGTGCCCTAGGTCTATGCATAGCGTGGTGGCGGTGGGCCGCGATACGACGCGGCACAGCACCAGCGCCGCCGGCAGAAACGGCTGCTCCGCAAACGCCCGGCCGTAGCCGCCATCCCAGTAAATAAACGTGCCGGGGCTGCACTCCACACCCGGCCGGGCGGCGTGCACCGGAAACGTGGGCGTGCCCCCCGCCACGACGACGGGCGCAAACCCTAGGTCTTGCAACTGCTCCACTAATGCGGCCACTGGCGCAAAGGCCTCGTGGCAGCGCGCGGTACGCACGGCCAAGTCTTCGTCGTGAATGTGGCCGTCGTAGACGTGCAGGCCCACTACGTCGAGGTTGGGCAAATCCTGGCATTGCTGGTAGAAGGCCAACGCCGCCGCCGGGGCCAGGCCCGAGCGGTTCATGCCTACATTGAGGTCAATGAACACCGGCACTAGTAGGTGGGCGGCCTCCGCAAGCGCGCTCAACTGACGGGCGGCTTCGTAGTCGTCGAGTAGGCACGAGAAGCGGGTGTGCGGGTACTGCTCCATGAGGGCGAGCAGGCGGCGAGCCCTGGGCCCCACGGGCTGGTAGGCCAGCAGCACATCGGGCGCCTGGCAGCTGCCCAGCAGCTCGGCTTCGGCAATGGTGGCGCACTTAAACTTGGTGATGCCGGCGGCGAGGGTCAGCAGCACGGCTTCGCGGCTTTTGTGGGTTTTGATATGTGGGCGCAGCCGACCTAGGTCGTTGATTTGGGTGGTGAGTAACGCTAGGTTGTGCCGCACTCGGTCAGGGTATACCACCAGCGCGGGCGTGTCCACCATGTCTGCGTCTGTTATTTCAAACCACTCTGCCATGGGTAGGGCTGCTATTTAAGGTCTCTTTAATCTTTTTGGAAATCCGTTGGTCATGCAGAGCGCAGCGAAGCATCTCGCGTGGTGCAGTAAACTCTGACGTTAGCAACGAGGCGAGCGAGATGCTTCGCTACGCTCGGCATGACCAACGACTGATTAGTCACTATAGCGATACTGAAAATCGGATTACTCCAATTCAAACAGCGCCTCTATCTCGACCGGAATATTATCAGGCAGCGAGCCAAAGCCCACGGCGCTGCGCACGCCGATGCCATTTTCGGTACCCCAGACCTGGGCAAAAAGCTCGCTGCACCCGTTGATGATGTAGGGATGCTTCTCAAAATCGGGCGTGCAGTTCACCATACCCAGCACCTTGATGACGCGCTTGACCTTGTTGAGGCTGCCTAGGTTGGCCACGATGGTCGATAGGATGGTAAGGCCCACTTGGCGGGCGGCCAGCTTGCCGCCTTCTTGGTCGATGGCGTCGCCGATGCGGCCGATAATCAGGCTTTTGTCGTCTTGTACCGGCCCGTGGCCCGATACGTAGAGGTACTTGCCATCGACCAGGCAGGGCTTGTAGACACCGAGGGGCGTAGGGGCGGGGGGCAGGCGCAGGCCGGTTTGGGCGAAGTTTTCGTCGGGAGTAGCCATGAAAAAAATCAGAAGTGAAGAAATTGATTGAGCAAGATTACGCCGGCCAGCCCGGTCACGGACACGAGGGCTTCCATGACCGACCACGACCGGAGCGTGTCTTTCACGCTGAGGTTAAAGTATTCTTTAAACATCCAAAACCCCGCATCGTTGACGTGCGAGAACATGAGACTGCCCGCGCCCACGGCCAGCACCATCAGGTTGGGGTTGGTGTGGGTTTGAAGGAGCAGCGGCGCGATGAGGCCCGCCGTGGTGAGCCCCGCCACCGTGGCCGACCCCACGCAGGCCCGGATGATGGCCGCCATGAGCCAGCCCAGCACCAGCGGCGGCAAGGCTACGTGCTGCAACAAGCCCGCGATTTCGGTGCTGGCGCCGCTGTCAGTGAGCACCTGCTTGAGGGCGCCCGAGGCCCCTATTATCAGCAAAATCAAGCTGATGTCCTTGACGGCGTCGGCGTAGATGGCCATGATTTGAGGCATGCTGCGGCCCGTGCGCCAACCTAGCGAGTAGGTAGCGTAGGCCACGGCCAGCAGCATTACTACCGAGGGCTGGCCCAGTAGCGCTACCACTGCTTGCCCCGGGGCGCCCGCCGGCGCCAGCACGGGGTACAGGGCGGCCAGCATCAGGAGCAGCACTGGAAACAGGGCCGTGAAAAAGCTATTGGCCGTGCCCGGCACCCGGGTCTCGGCCGCCGGGGCCGGCGCAAACACCTCCAGCGGCTCTGACGCCAGCCCTTTTAACGTCTGGGAGAATAGCGGCCCGGCAATGATGATGGCTGGCACGGCCACCGCCAGGCCGTAGAGCAGTGTGAGCCCCATGTTGGCTCCAAACTGCACTACCAGCGCCGTGGGCGAGGGGTGCGGGGGCAAAAAGCCGTGCGTGACCGAGAGCGCCGACAGCATGGGCAGCCCTAGGTAGATGGCCGGCAGCTTGTAGCGGTACACGATGGAAAAAATGAGCGGCACCATCAGTACGAAACCGATGCCATAGTAAAGCGGAATACCGATGATAAAGCCCGTTACCACCATCGCCCACTGAATGTAGCGGGGCCCGAAGGCGCGCATGAGCGCGGTAGCTAGGTTTTGGGCGGCGCCGGTTTCGGCCAGCAGCTTGCCCAGCATGGCTCCTAAGCTCAGGATGAGCACGAGCGACCCTAGGGTGTCGCCGATGCCCTTTTCGATGGACTTGGCGATGTTAGCGAGCGGCATGCCCAGCAGCACCCCGGCCAGCAGCGAAATAGACAGGAAGGCCAGGTAGGCATTGACCTTGCAGACGGATATCAGCAAGACCAAGCCCACGATGCACAGCAAGACAATAACTAAGGTCATAGGGGCTAGTAGTTTACCAGAATTTCATCGACCAGCAGCCAGGCCTTGCCGCCCGCGCCGTACTCGCCAGCCGGAATGACGCCTTGGTTGCTGGCCTGCACCTTGATATAGCGGGCCGATACCGGCGCAATGCGGGCGCGCACCGGGTTGATGCCGTTAATCGGAAACTCGGTTTGTTGGTACACGGGCTGGTAGTTTACCCCATCGCTCGACACGGAGAAGACGAGCTTGGTGGGCGGCCACATCTTCTGCCAGTGGTAGTTGAGCACGTTGGTGCCCACGCTGCTGAGCTGCTGCGGGGCCCCTAGGTCAAGGGTAGCCTCTAGGTCGGTGCCGCTGAAGCCGTACCACTGGCCGTCGTTGTAGCGGCTGGTGCCGGCCACGCCGTTGGTGAGGCCCCAGGTGGTGCCGGGGTTGTAATTGCCGGCCGGCGGGTTGGCTAGCGCTACGGCCTTGCCAGTGGCCGGGCCTACCGTAAACTCTTTGGTGTAAACCGGCTGCGTGCGCCTAGAACCCACAAAGACGCTGGCTTTCACCACGCAGCTTTTGCTGATGAGCAGGGGCGCGGTGTACTTCGGGCTCTGGGCGTCGGGCTCCTGGCCGTTGGTGGTGAAGCGGATAGCACCCTGCGGCGCGCTGGATTGCAGCCGCAGTAGCGGCAGGCCACTGGGGCCAGCCCGCAGGCTGTCGGTCACTTCGTCGTAGTTACGGGCGGGCACCACCCCTAGGGCGCCCAGCAGCGGGTCGTGCGTGCGGACGCGGGCCAAGAAGCCGGGATAGTCGCGTGGGCCGCGCGGCGACCAGGCGATTTCGGCTACCGCCAGCAACCTAGGAAACACCATATACTCCAGCTTGCGCGGGGTGGGCATGTACTCGGTCCAGACATTGGCCTGCACGCCTCGCACGTAGCGGGCCTGCGCGGCGGTGAGCACGGCCGGTACCGGCTCGTAGCGGTAAAGCTTGCGCAGCGGCGTGTAGCCACCCGCCGCCAGCGAGTCGCGCGGGTTCAGCGACTGGTAATAATCGAGGTACACCTCTTTCTCGGGCGTCATTACTACCGAGTGCCCCAGCTTAGCTGCCTCGATGCCGCCCTGCTCGCCGGTCCAGCTCATGACAGTGGCGCCCGGCGATAAGCCGCCCTCCAGGATTTCGTCCCAACCTAGGAGCTGCCGGTTTTTGGTGGCCAAGTACCGGCCCATGCGCTGTATGAAGTAGCTCTGCAACTCATGCTCATCTTTCAGGTGCTCGGCCTTGATGCGGGCCTGGCACTTGGGGCAGACTTTCCAGCGCGTTTTGGGGCATTCGTCGCCGCCGATGTGCACGTAGCGGCCTGGGAAGATGGCCATCACCTCATCAAGCACGCCCGTCAGAAACGTGAAGGTGTCCTCGTTGCCGGCGCAGTACACGTCATCAAACACGCCCCAAAACGTAGCCGCCTGGTACGGCCCGCCCGTGCACCCTAGGGCCGGGTAGGCAGACAGCGCCGCCAGCGCGTGCCCCGGCATTTCGATTTCGGGAATGACCGTGATTTGGCGCTCGGCGGCGTAGCGCACCAGCTCGCGAGCCTCGGCCTGGGTATAGTAGCCGCCGTAGCGCTGGCCATCGAAGCGGTGCGGCAGCTCCTTCTTGTGGCCTATTAAGGTTTCAGCCCGGTAGGCCGCCACGGTTTGCAGGCGTGGGTATTTCTTGATTTCGAGGCGCCAGCCCTGGTCGTCGGTCAGGTGCCAGTGCAGGGTGTTGATTTTGTAAAAGGCCAGCACGTCGAGCCACTTTTTCAGCACCGGCACCGGGGACATATGTCGGCTCACGTCGAGGTGCATGCCCCGATACCCGAACCTAGGGTAGTCTTCTACCATGCAGCCTGGCACGCGCAAGGCGCCCCCGGTGCCGGCGGGCAACAGCTGGCTCAGGCTTTGCAAGCCATAAAACACACCTGCCTCGTCGTGCCCCGTCACCGTGATGCGGCCGGGCGCCACCACCAGGCGGTAGCCCTCCGGGTGCGTCACGGCCTGCGAGTCGAGCCGCAGGTAAATGCCCCCCGCTGCCCCGCCCGCCGCCTTAGGTTGGCTGAGCGTGAGGTGGCCCACAGTGCGCACGTACTGCCGAAACCGCGCCGCCGCGCCCGGCGCCAAGCCCGGTCCGGTGTGCACCGCCGTGCGGCTCGTGAGCACGAATGGCGCGCCGCCCGCCCGCGCCCGCACCGGCTGCGGAATAATAGGCAGCGGCGTTCCTAGGTTCGGCTGCGCCTCGGCCTCTTGCCCGAGCCCGAAGCACAGGAGCAGGCACAGGGCAGTTCTTATATAAAGGAGTGGGCTTGTGTTTAAAGGCAATGTCTTAGCAAATAATACCTAGGGTATACACGGATGCTTTTCCGGCAAAAAGCCCGAATAAGGGCGGTTATGCAGCGGGCAATGATGCATAACTGCCCTTATTTGGGCTCTCTTTTAATTTACCAGCTTGGTGTCGCCTTCTACCGCTACGCCGCTTTGCTCGGCCACGGCCTTGTATTCAAAGGCGCCCTTAGGCGTTTTTAGCGGCGCGGCAAAGCGGCCATCGGCCCCCACCGGCACCCAGGCCGAGTACTGCCACGGGTCGGCGTAGAGGGTCTCGACGCGGCCGCGGTAGGCCCGGTAGGCAAAGCGGGCGCGCGTCACGCTTTTGCCTTTGTAGTTGTAGAGGCGCCCGCTGAGCTGGGTGCTGGCGGCGGCCGGCTTGGCGGCGGTGGTTTCGACGGTCACGGCCTCGGCCATAGCGGGCGTCACGTTGGTTAGCTTGATAACTAGGGCGTTGGGCCAGCGGTGGTCGTCGTAGATGCGCTGCGACTTCACGGCCGTTACGACCAACCCGCCGGGCGTTTGCTGGAAGGTGGGGCGCACGTCGAGGCCGGGCTTGTACTCCATTATTTTGCCGTTCTGGCCCAGCACGCTCACCGTGGTGTTGGGCTGCGCTTTCACCGAGTGCAGCGTGAAGGTGCGGCGCTCGCCTTCTTTCCAGTCGGGCACCTCCGTCACGATGGCGTACAGGTTCTTGCCTTTGGCCGTAAACAGGACGTTGTTCTCCTTGCTCACCACCCAGCTGCGCGTGCTGTCGATGCACTCGTGGTTGAGGAAGTACCACGCCGCCATTTCGCGCAGGCGGCCTTCCTGCTCGTCGGGCAGCGCGCCGTTGGCCTTGGGGCCCACGTTGAGCAGCAGCGAGCCGCCCTTGGAACGGGCCTCCACCAGCAGGTCGATGAGCTGGGTGCCCGACTTGTAGCGCTCGTTGGTGGGCTGGTACTGCCAGGCCGTGCCGATGGTGATGGGCGAGAGCCAGGGCTGCGTAATGGGCGTGCCGGGCAAGGTTTGCTCGGGCGTTTTGATGGCCCCGCGGGTGATGAGCAGGTTGGGCTGGATGCGCCAGCAAGTTTCCTTCACGACTTCCTTGGGCTCGCCGTCGATGAAAAACACGTCGATTTTGCCGTAGTTGGTCATCAATTCCTCGCACTGCCGGCGGTTGTAGTCGTTGTACTTCTGGGTCATGGCCGCGTCGAACTTCACGTTGTCGCGGGTGATGGGCAGGTGGTTGGCGTGTAGGAAGTAGAAGTCCTCCGGCGAAAAGTAAAAGCCCACGTCCAGGCCCGCGGCGCGGGTGGCGTCCACAAACTCCTTCAGCAAGTCCTTTTTATAGGGCGTCTTGGTGATGTTGAAGTCCGTGGTTTTGGTGTCCCACATGCAAAACCCCGCGTGGTGCTTGGTCGTGAACACGATGTACTTCATGCCCGCCAGCTTGGCCAGCTCGGCTATTTCGCGGGGGTTAAACTTGTCGGGGTTAAACGTCTTGGGGAGCTCCGTGAAAAACCGGTCCACGTAGTCATCCGAAGCGCCCACCAGCGAGTGGCTGATGACCACGCCCAGCTGCGCGTCCACGCTAAAGTGGATGAACAGGCCGGCGCCGGTGTTTTTTAGCCACTGCTCGCGCTCGGGCTTGTTCAGGTTATAGCTGCTTTTCTCATCGTCGTTCACCACGTCGTTTTGGGCACGGGCGGCTTGGAAGCACAGCAGCAGGGGCAGGATGGCCAGTAGTTTGGTGGGCATCAAAGAAGCTTGAAAGAAGCGGTGGGCCCTAGGTTGCCCTAGGGCCCACTTGCTATAGTATGTAATCAAAATCGGTTTCTAGGTCAACGAATGGGCGCACTAACCTAGGCAACAGGGACCTAGGTGCCCTATTGCTTATCCCAGTACACGCGGGTCAGCAGGTTGTCGGGGCCCTGCCGGGCCACGGCCGCCGCGTACGAAGCTGGGTTGAGGTTCTGCTCCGAAATGGGATAGATGAAGCGGCGCGGAAACTGCCCACCCGTGGCGTTGCCCGTGTAATTGTTGGGCGTGAGGGCAGGGTAGCCGGTGCGCCGGTAGCTGGAAAATGCTTCCTGCGCATCGGGGAAGATGCTGACCCAGAACTGCGTGTAGACCTGCTGCATCTGCTGCGCAAAGGTGCCCGCCACCAGTTGGTTGCGGCTCACATAGGCGTTGATTTTAGCGGCCGGAATGGTGCCGTCGCTCGCGCTGAAGAGGCTCCACTGGCGCAGCGCTGCGGCCACGCCATTCGAGTACAGCGTAGCGGCCGGCGTGCCGGTCGACCAGCCGCGCAGCGCCACCTCCGTTTGCAGGAAATACGACTCGGCCGCCGTGAATACCAGAAAGGGCGAGTTGCGCAGCAGCACCGTCTTGGGGTTGGGCTCGCTGAGTTGGGCAAAGTTGGCGGGCTTGGCCCCTAGGTTGGCCGGCATGCCTTGCTGCTTGGCAAAGGTGGTGTCGGTCACGTTGGGCGAGCCGCCCGTGTACACCACTGATACCACTGGTAGGCGCGGGTCACGGGTTTGCTTGAGGTAGTTGATGAAAACGTCCTGGTACTTGCCGCCTTCCTGGTTGGTGCTGCCGTTGGCCGCGATGTAGTCGCTGATGTACAGGTTGTAAGCCAGCGGGTTTTGGTTGATGAGCTGACCGCTGGCCAGGTACGATACCTTGGCAATGTCGCCATCGGCCGTAATGACGCCGCCCGCCAGCGCCTTGGTGGCCCAGGTTTGGGCCGCGGCCGCGTCTACTTTGGTCAGGCGCATGCCTAGGCGCAGCATCAGGGAGTAGGCCAGCTTTTTCCACTGCGTGGGGTTGCCGTTGTAGATGAGGTCCGACTGGCCGTAGCTGGCTTGGCTGGGGTCTAGGCTCTGGGCGGCTTCGTCCAGCTCCTTCAGCATATCGGCGTAAATGTCCTTCTGCGCGTCGTAAGCGGGCGTAAACTGGTTGTCGGTGTAGCCCTTGGTAGCCTGCGAGTACGGAATATCGCCGTACACGTCGGTGAGGCGGCTGTAGCAGTACACGCGCCAGATGCGGGCCTCGGCCAGCAAATTCACCCGGGCCGGGTCGTCTTTCACGGAGTTGATTATCAACGTCAGCTCGTTGAGTGCGCCGGGGTAGGCGTTGCTAAACGACGACGACGACGAATTGACCTGGCTAGCAATGTACTTCGAGCCAAAGCCCGCCACGTCGTTGTAGCTGGTGGTGTACTGCATGGTGCCTAGCAGCAGGAGCAACTGGTTGGATACCCCGTCGTACTGGGCCTTGGTAAATAAAAATTCCGGCGTGAGGGTATTCACCGCGTTGGGGTTGGTGTTTATCTCCTCAAAGTTTTTGGTACAAGCCGTACCTAGCAGCAAGCTCGTCGCCACCAGCAGGCATTTAGAAAATAAGCGCTTCATCGGGAGTGCCGGGTGGATTAGAATTTAACAGAAAGATTGACGCCATACGACCGGGTGCGGGGCAGGCCGATGGACTCTAGGCCCTGGTAGTTGCTGTTGCTGAAGCTCTGCTCAGGGTCGAAGTCGGTGTGCCGCAGCAGCGTGGCCAGGTTGCGCGCCACGAAGGCGATGGTGGCCGACTGCACGTTGAGCTTGCTGATGTGGAAAGCCGGCAGATTGTACCCGAGGATAACCTGGCGCAGCTTGATGAAGCTGCCATCGTGCAGGAAGAGCTCCGAGTAGTTCTTGTAGTTGTCGTAGTAGTTGCGCAAGCCGCTCACCGGCACCGTGCGGTCGTAGGCGCTGCCGTCCTGGGTCACGCCCTGCAGGCGTAGGCCCGACTCGCGGCCTGGCAGTGTGGACTTGAGCAGCCCTAGGCGGGTTTCGTACACCTCGCTGATGGAGAATACCTTATTGCCAAACTTGCCGTCCAGCAGCACGTTGAGCGAGAAGCGCTTGTAGCGGAAATCGTTGTTGAAGCCCATCGTGAGCGGGGCCACGCTCTTGCCCAGCGGCTGCAAGCCCGTGGCCACCGGAAAGCCGCTCGTGGCGTTGTACACGGTGTTGCCATTGGCGTCTTTCAGGATGCGGGTGCCCACAATCTCGAAGGCCGACTCGCCCACGATGTTGTTGATATTGCCCCAGTTACCCACCGTGGAAGCCAGGTTGATGGACGAGATGCCCTCGGCCAGACTCAGCACCCGGTTGTCGTTGTAAGCCACGTTGTAGCTGGCGTTCCAGGAGAAAACGGAGCTTTTAATGGGTGTTCCGCTTATCAAGAACTCGATGCCCCGGTTGCGCACGCGGCCCGCATTCAGGTACACGCTGTTGTAGCCCGAAGTGGGGCTGATGGTCGAGTTAACGATATCCCTATCCGTCAGGCGGTTGTAGTAGGTAATATCGAAGCTCAGGCGATTATCCAAAAATTGTCCCTCGATGCCACCCTCGGCCGTGGTCGAGAGCACCGGCCCTAGGTTGGCATTGGTGATGCCCGCGATGCCCGAGCCCGGCGTGTTGCTGCTCACGTTTTGTAGGGGCTGGCCCGAGCTAGGCACGTTGCTGTAGGTCAGGTTGACGGCGTAGGGGTCGGGGGCTCCCTGGCCCACCTGCGCGTAGGCGCCCTTGAGCTTGATTAGGTTTACCGCCTTAGGCAACTGGAAGAGGTCCGATACGATAAGACTACCGTTGACGCTGGGATAAAACTGGCGGTTGTTGCTGGGGCTCAGGTTTGAGTACCAGTCGTTACGCCCCGTCACGGTCACGTACACCAGGCCTTTATAGTTGAAGTCGGCTGAGCCAAACGCCGAGTTTACTTGCTGCCGCGACGAGAGCGCCAGCGTGGTCGACGAGGCCAGGTTGTTGTAGCTGTAGAAGAACGGAATCGTGAATCCGGTGCCCGCTTGGTCCAGCTCGTTCAGCTCGGAGTGCCGCCGGTTGGCCCCCGCCAGCAAGGACACTCCGAAGTCCTTAATCTGCCGGTTATAAGTCAGGGTGGCGAGCCCGTTGGTCTCGCTCACGTCCGACTTGATGCCCACGTACTGCCCGGTCAGGGCATACAGAGTGCCTGTAGGCGTGACGCTGGCAAAGTTGTAGTCGTAGTGGTCCTGGCTTACCACGCCCTTGAGCACCAGCCCTTTCAGAATCTCGTAGCTTATCGAGCCCTGGCCGATAAAGCGGTTCTTGCGGTCGTCTTCCTGAAACTTATTAATTACGAAGTAGCCGTTGGTGGCGATGCCGGCGTCGTTCCACACGGTTTCGTAGCCGCGCGCGTCGTAGCCGGGGTTCAGCCAGCGCACGTCGGCGGTGTTGGCAATCATGTAGGGCGACCAGTTGGGGTTGGCCGAGGCATCGCCCGCGCTGGGGCGGTTGTGGGCTACTTCGAGGTTGTACTGCGCCAGGGCCTCGTAGCTGAGGCGCGGGCTCAGCTTGCCGCTTAGGTTGAGGTTCGCCGTTTTGCGGTTATAGGTGGTACCCGGCAAGATGCTCTTGCTATTCAAGTCGGCCAGCGAAAACCGGTACGCAATCGACTCATTGCCACCCGAAAAGGCTACCGTATTAGTGAGCGTGCTGCCGGTGCGGTAGAAGTGCCGGAGGTTATCTTTCTGGGCCACGTAGGGGTGCGTTTGGCCATCCACGCCCACGTAGTCGGTCGAGCCATCTAGCTTGGCGCCCCACGAGCGACGGCCTGTGGCCTGGGCGGCGGCCAGGGTAGTGGGCTTCACGCCCCCGTCGCCCTGCCCGTACTCATACTGAAAGTCGGGGAAAACGGAAATGGATTCCGCCGTAAACGCCCCATTGTATTCTAGGCCAATACCCTTTTGCGCCCGGCCTTTTTTGGTGGTAATCAGGATAACTCCGTTGCCACCGCGCGAGCCGTAGAGGGCCGCCGCCGTGCCGCCTTTCAGCACCGTAATCGACTCGATATCATCAGGGTTGATGCCCGAAATACCGTCGCCCCGGTCCACGTTGCTGCCGCCGCCGTTGGCCGTGGGGGCCTGCCCCGGCACCGAGTTGTCGATGGGCATGCCATTGACCACGTACAGCGGCTGGTTGTTGGCCGTGCCCGACAGCGAGCCGTTGCCCCGGATAATGACCCGGCTCGAGCCGCCCGGGCCCGTCGAAAGCCCCGCCACGTTCACGCCCGCCACCTTGCCGGTCAGGGCGTTGGCCACATTGTTTTCGCGGGCTTGGGTGAGGTCTTCGCCCTTCACCTCCGTCACGGCATACCCTAGGGAGCGCTTTTGCTTGTTGATGCCCAGCGCCGTTACCACGACTTCGTCCAGGTTTTGGTCGCTCTTGGCCAGCTTGATGGTGAGCGGCGCCGACCGGTTGGTCACGGTCAGCTCCACCTTGCTGTAGCCCACAAACGAGGCCACCAGCGTCACGGGCTTGCCGTCGTAGCTGGCGGGCAGCTTCAGGCTGAAGCTGCCGTCGGCGTCGGTAGCGGTGCCTATCGAGGGATTATCTTTCAAAATAACCGAAGCGCCCGGCACGCCGCCACCGTCCTCGGCAAACTGCACCTTGCCTTTGATGGGCTCGTCGGCCATGCGCTGCCCGCTGGCCGGAATAATAACGTACTGCCGGGCGGTTATCTGCTTGAAATCTAAGCCGGAGCCCGTTAGTAACTGGCCCAGCCTAGCATCAATGGCTAGCGCCGAACTGTCGGCCACCGTCCCAAACTTGTTATCAAGCAGGCCCTCCTGGTAGGCAATCTGCACCCGGTACGTTTGCTTGAGTTGGCGCACTACCTCCTTCAGCGGTCGCCGGGTGGCGGCGCTAGGCTGAAGGCTTTGTGGCCGGTAGTGCGCGCCGCCGGTGGGGGGCGGGCTCACCATGGCTAGCTGGGCCGCGCTAGGCAAGCTGCGGCAAGTAAGCAGCAGCAGCGGAGCGCACCATTTCAAATTCCTGGAGTCGAAATTTCTCATACGGGTGTGGTGGGAGGTAAGTAATTAGTTTACAATTATTTGCTTGCCATTTTGGTAGATGCTCACGTGTAAGATGGTCGAAATGGTTTGCAGCAGCTCCTGCACGCTGGCCACGTTGATGTCGCCCTCGATTTTGAGCTGGCGGGCGGCGGCATGGGTGTAGCGCACCCGGTAGCCGTGCGTGTCTTCGAGCGACTTCAGGATGTCGCCCAGCGTGCCGTTGCGGAACACAAACTGGCGCTTAGACCAGCTTGCCAGCTTCTCAGGGTGGGTTAGCTTGTCGGTGAGGACCAAGCTTTTGGCGGCGTATTCGGCGACCTCGCCGGGGGCGAGCACCAGCGAGGTCGCGGGCCCGGTCGGCGTTGTGGCCGTCAGCCTGACTTTGCCTGTTACCAGCCCCACCCGCACGTCGGCGTGGCGGTTCATCACGTTGAAGGTGGTGCCTAGGACCTCGATATTCAGGTTGTTGCAGTGCACCACAAAGCGCTCGCCCGGCCGAATGTGGGTCGAGTCTTGGTTGAGATGCACCACCTTAAAGAAGCCTTCGCCCTGGAGCCAAGCCTCGCGCACGTTTTGGCCCCAGCCCCGGTGGTAGGTCAGCGCCGAATTGCCGTTCAGCACCACCTGCGTGCCGTCGGGCAGGTCCACCGTTTTTAGTTCGCCAAAGGCGGTTTCTACTCGCTGCTCCTGGTTGTACCACACCGCTAGTGAGCCCGCCAGCCCCAGTGGCACTAGCGCCGCCGCAAGGCGTAGCGCCCGCGGCCAGCGCCGCGTGGCCCGCGGTAGCACCAGCGGTCCAGTAGCCGCGGGCCCCACTTCGGCCTCAATGCGTTGCCAAATTTCTGCCTGCTGCGGGCTCTCGAAGGTGGCCTGGGTGCGGTAGGCGCGCAGCAGCCAAGTAGCCTGCGCTATGGTGGCTTGCTGAGCTGGGTAGTACTCGCCCACGCGCTGCCAAAACAGCACCGATTCGGCCGTTGGCTCCAGCACCGACTTTACAAAGGCATCATCTTCTAGCAGTTCAGCAATTGTTAACGAAGCGTATTTCGTCAAATCCATAGGGTAGGCGCATTGTCTACCTCGGATATACCCGGGCCTATCTTAATTATCCCTTTACCCTGGGAAAATTTTCAATTAATTTTTTCGCACTACCTAGTTGGGGTTGGCCGGGCCAGTCGCACTTGCTGGCAGGATAGCGATTTTTGACTGACTAGGTATTTGCAAATGAGGTATATATGCCGAAGGCGCAGGTGGCTACTTCCCAAACAAGGAGCTGCCAAACGCGGAAGAACCTTTAAATAATTCTTCCAGCTTGTTGAGAGCTTTATAAAGCAGCTTGTAGGTGGAAGCCACCGTAATATCCATGATGTCGGCGATTTCGGGGTAGCTGAACCCCTCGTAAAAGCGGAGGAAGACGATTTCCTGCTGCCGCGCCGGCAGCGTGCCAATCACAGCCCTCATCTTGTGCTGTAACGCCCGCTCTTCTTCGTCTTCGATGACGGCTTGGTCAAACGAGACTTCGAACGGAAAGTCTTCGGCACCTTCATCTACGCTGGTGAAGCGCGACCGCACATGCAGCTTGCGAAAGATGATGCTGCGCAGGGCCTTGAATAAATAGTTCTTTACCGATAATGGATTGCCTAGGGTCTGCCTAGTAGTCCATAATTTAATAAATAAGTCCTGTACGGCATCCGCAATCAACGCCACGTCTCGGGTAAATTTATGGCCGTAGTTGTTCAGCAGCTTGAAGTAGTAGTTGTAGAGCGCGGTGTAGGCCTGCCAATCATCTTGCTTAAATAAATTCCATAGCCGTAGCTCTTCGTCGGGAGGTAGCATAGTGGCTAGGACAGTTACTAATCAGAAGTTTATATTGTAAGAAAGCGGGGCCAGTGGACGACGATAAGCTTCGGGCAGCCGCCACTTGATGCGGCGTGCAAGTAGCCTAGTCGAGAGAGATAGCAACGAAGCCGCCACCTGGCCAAACGGATAGCCACTGGTAATACTAGGGAACGCGGCTCAAGAATGCTGCGTCAGGTTTGCTAAATCAAAAGAATTGCCCAGCTGGCTAGGGCAGTAAAAAGCCAACTGGCGGGCCGCTGACTGGCCAAGAAGGCTGCGCCAGTGGGAGGGAGGCGGCGCAAGTAAATAGGCTTGCCTCAGGTAGTGGCTCTCAAAGCTGCTGCGAGGCTGCCCGCACCACCTCGCTGTCCGGACTGCCGCAAACATAGAAGGCTCTAGGGTGATATCCAAACCGCTTAAATAAAGAAGGCGAGCGGCTAGCACCTGTGCAGCATGCGGCTAGCAAGCGCGGTAGCTAGGCTGCCGCGAACTACCTAGGACGCACTCCTGTCTGGCTTACGCGGCGGCGCCTGCCCCGCGCTAACTTGCCGTTTCTTCTCTACTTGCTATTATGAAGTATTTTTTAGGGCTGGCCACTGCGCTTTTGCTGGGCTTATCGGGTTCGGCTGCTCAGGCGCAGGGCACAGTGCGCCGCCACCTTATTTATTTTCAGGATAAAACTGGCACGCCATACTCGGTAAGCCAGCCGCAGGCCTTCTTATCGGCGCGGGCGCTGGCCCGGCGCAGTCGCCAGGGCATTGCGGTGCGCCCGCGCGACCTGCCCGTGAACCCCGCTTATGTGGCCCAGGTACGGGCCGTGAGTGGTAGCCCGCAGGTGCGCTACACCTCGCGCTGGCTCAATGCGGCAGTGGTAGCCTGCGATTCGGCCACCCTAGGGCGCATTTACGAGCTACCCAGCGTGAAAGGCGGCCAAACCCTGAGCCGATTGCCCGAGCCCCCGCGAGCGGCCCCTGCACCGGCTCCAGCCCCCGCCGCCCGCACCTCGGCCGAGGACCGCGCCACTTACGGCAAGGCCTATGCCCAAAACGAGCTCATTGGGGCGGTGGCTATGCACAAGGCAGGCTACCAGGGCGAGGGCATGCAAATAGCTGTGTTCGACGCTGGCTTTCCGGGGGCCGACCAGCTGGGGGCCTTGCAGCTATTGCAGCAGCAGGGCCGGGTGGCTGGCACCCGCAACTTCGTGGACGGCGGCACTAGCGTGTACCAGCGCAACAGCCACGGCACCAACTGCCTGGGGCTGATTGGCGGCGAACTGCCGGGCACCTACGTGGGCACGGCCCCGCACGCCACCTTTCACCTGTGCATTACCGAAGACGTGGCCAGCGAGTACCCGGTAGAAGAAGCCAACTGGCTGGCCGCCGCCGAGTACGCCGACTCGGTCGGCGTTGATGTCATCAGCTCGTCCCTAGGTTATAATACCTTCGATAGGCCGGCCGTGTCGTACACCTACGCCGACCTCAACGGGCGCACGGCCATTAGCAGCCTAGCAGCCCTAGGGGCCGCACGGGCGGGCATGGTGGTCGTGAATTCGGCTGGCAACGACGGTAATAACTCGTGGCGCTACATCGCGGTGCCAGCCGATGCCGACAGCATCATCACCGTAGGGGCGGTAGATTCGCTACGCCAGCACGCGAGCTTCAGTTCCTATGGCCCCACCGCCGACGGGCGCATCAAGCCCACACTCTCGGCCATGGGCGTGGCCTCGGCGGTGCTCTCAGCCACGGGTACTATTTCGCGGGGCAATGGCACTTCCTACGCCTGCCCCGAGCTGGCCGGCATGGTAGCGGGCTTCTGGCAGGCCAACCCCACGCTCACCGCCCAGCAGGTAATCTCGGCGCTCTGCCGGTCGGCCTCGCAGGCCCAGGCGCCCGACAATACCCTCGGCTACGGCATCCCCAACTTCGTGGCCGCCTACAACTTGCTGCACCCCGGCGCCCCGCTAGCGGCCACGCCGGCCGCGGCCGGAGGCACCCGCCTAGGTATCTACCCCAACCCAACCCGAACCGGCGAGCTCACCCTGGTGCTACCAGCCAGCTTGCAGCGCCAGGCCCTGCGGGTGCGCGTGCTCGATGCCAAAGGGGCCACGGTGCTCGAGCGCAGTCTGCCGGCCCAGGTCACGGCCGAGGTACTGCTGCACCCCGCCCGCCAGCTGGCGCCCGGCACCTATCAGTGCGTGGTACAGCCGCTAGCTGGTGGCAGCGCCCAAACGGTGCGCTTTACCCAGCAGTAGTAGCAGTGCTTGCGCAGCGTCCTTCTAAGTTGGGCACGCAGCACCAACTCCGTTAGTAAAATAAATGCTAATAAAAATTGCTTTTTGTAGCTAATATTATTGGCTATTTATAATGAATTTCGTACCTTTATAGGGTAATAAAACACGCTTCTCTCATGGTTCAGATGATGACCACCAAGCGCATTGGGCGCCGCCAGTTTCACTTCACGGTGGAGGGCAAAAACTTTCACGAAGTAGTAGCTGAGTACGAGCGCCTAAGCTTTCCCGACGTAGGGGCCTGCGGCCTTTGCGGCTCCGATAACCTCGACCTAAGCAGCCGCGTGGCGCAAGGCAAGTTCAAGTACACCTCCATTAAGTGCCGCGACTGCAAGGGCGACCTCACCTTCGGCAAAATGCAGGAAGATGAAAATACCTACTTCTTGCGCCGCAAAGAAACCGGCGAGCTCGACTGGCGCGCCTTCGAAAAGAAAGCAGAATAGTCACTTAGAAGTGGCTACTCCTTAAAATTTGCCTTCTTCGCATCCAGAAGCCGGCTGCTGGCAAGGTGCCCGGCGGCCGGCTTCGTACTTTTGCTCGCTGTGGACTTGTGCGAGCGATTACCTTCTGACACTCTTCTTTCTCTACCTCCGTGAATATCAAACCTGGCAGCCGCCGCCACGAACCCTTGCTAGCCCCCTCGCTGCTCGCCAGTGACCTAGCCAACCTGCAAGCCACCGCCGAAACCCTAGCTGGGGCCGAGGCCGACTGGCTGCACTTCGACGTGATGGACGGCCGCTTCGTGCCTAATATCTCCTTTGGCCTGCCCGTGCTCGAAGCTCTGCGCCCCCACGCCCGCCAGCCCATCGACGTGCACCTGATGATAGAGCAGCCGGAAAATTACCTTGCCGCTTTCCGCGACGCGGGTGCTACTAACATAACGGTGCACTATGAGACTTGCCCACACTTGCACCGGGTGGTAGAGCAAATTAAGAGCCTAGGCTGCACGGCCGGCGTGGCTCTTAACCCAGCTACCCCCGTGAGTTTGCTTGAAGATATTGCCGCCGACCTCGACGTAGTGCTCATTATGTCGGTAAACCCCGGCTTTGGCGGGCAAACGTTTATCCCGAACACCCTGCGCAAGGTGGCGGCCCTCAAGGAGCTGCTGCTCGACCAGGGTTCGGGCGCGCTCATCGAGGTCGATGGCGGTGTGAACGAAACCAATGCTGGCCCGCTCGTGGAGGCCGGGGCCGACGTGCTGGTGGCCGGTAGCTTCGTATTTAAGTCGCCTGGTGGGGCGGTGCCCACCCTGGCCCGCCTGCGCAAGAAGCTGCGTCAGGTGGTAGAGTCGAGCGCCAAGTAAAAGAGACTGGCGGCCCCAGCCGTAGCAGGGCCGCCAGTCAAGTTGCTTTCTATAATTAGTGAGTTGTTGAGGTTGAAGCAGCGCGTACTACTTATTTGGGTATTAGGAAGCCTGGCCGGGGTACCTAGGGCCAGCCACGGCCAGCAGGCCCCGGGGGCACCTGCCGGGCCCCGCGCTGCGCTGCTCACCTTCACCGGCACCGTGCGCGATACCCAAGGCCAGCCCCTGGAGCTGGTTGCGGTGAGTATAGAAGGCCAGCCCGGCGGCGCTATCACGACGGCCACGGGCAGCTTTACGCTACGACTGACCAAACCCGTGGGGGAGGAGCCCCTGGTGCTGGTGGCCCGCCGCCTAGGATACCAACCCACGCGCCTGCCGCTGCAGCTGCCCGCCGATGCCAGCCGGCCCTTGCGCCTAGTGCTGCAGCCCGATGCCAAAACCCTGACCGACGTGACGGTGCGTGCCCGCGCCGCCGACGCCGATAGCCGCGAGCAGGTCAGCCTCGTGCAACTCGACCCCACCACGGCCAAGGTGTTGCCTTCGCCCTTCGGCGACTTCAACGCCATTCTCAAAACGCTGCCCGGCGTAGTCAGCAACAACGAGCTGACCAGCACTTACAACGTGCGCGGCGGCAACTACGACGAGAACCTACTTTATGTCAACGGCTTTGAGGTATACCGGCCGTTTCTCGTCACGCAGGCGCAGCAGGAGGGCCTCAGCTTCATCAACCCCGACCTGGTGCAAAAGGTCGATTTCAGCACTGGCGGCTGGCAGCCCAAGTACGGCGACAAGCTTTCGTCGGTGCTCGATATTCAGTATAAGGAGCCGGCCAAATTCGCGGCTTCGGCCACGGCCAGCCTGGTGGGTGGCGCGGCCCACGCCGAGGCGCGCTCGGCCAACGGCCGCGTGAGCTACTTAGGGGGCGTGCGCTACAAGAATGCGCAGTACGTGCTCAACTCGCTGCGCCAAAACCAGGGCCAGTACAATCCCACGTTCTACGACGCGCAGGGCTACGTGAACATCGGCCTGGGCCGCAAGGATGGCGACTTGCAAAAAACCAGCCTAGGCGTGATGGGCGTGCTGGCGCACAACGACTACCGCTTTGTGCCTAATACCGGGCAGGTCACGTTTTCGACGGGCGCCGCGCAGTTTACCCGCGTCAACATCTACTACGATGGCCGCGAGCGCATGCAGTACGACACCTACCAGGGTGGGCTGAATTTGCGGCATAATTTCCACCCCGGCTTGCAACTTGAACTGCTGGGTTCGGCGCTGCTCACGCGCGAGTTTGAGTTTCGCGACGTGGAAGCGTCCTACCGCTTTTCGGAAGTCAATAACGACCCCACCAGCCCCGACTACAACCAGCCGGTGCGCACCCGCGATATCGGTTCGTCGTTTAATCACTCACGCAACGACCTCACGGCCCGTATCTTCACGGCTGAGCTGCGCGGCCGCTGGAACCCCGGCGGCGACCCCCTAGGTGCCCACACCATTCGCTGGGGCGTGAAAACGGGTCGCGAAATCATTCACGACCAGCTCGACGAGTACAGCTTCGCCGACTCGGCGGACTACGTGCCCGATGCCCGCCGCACCCGCCTAGTCGCCGACCTCACCTTGGAGAGCCAGCGTACCCAAGGCTACGTGCAGCACACCTGGCAAATCGACTCGCTAAAAACGCTTACTTACGGTCTGCGTGGGCACTATTGGTCGGTCAATCAGCAGTTTGTACTTAGCCCTAGGGTGCAGTTTGCGGCCCGTAGCCGCCGCCACCCCGAGCGTAGCTGGAAGCTGGCGGCCGGCCTCTACGCCCAGCCGCCCTTCTATCGCGAGCTGCGCAACTACCAGGGCGTACTCAACCCTGAGCTGCGGGCCCAGCGCTCGCTGCACCTAGTAGTAGGCCGCCAGACCGAGCTGCACCTGATGAACCGGCCGTTTCGCCTCAGCACTGAGGCGTACTACAAGCACCTCACCGACGTCATTCCTTACGAGGTTGATAATGTGCGGCTGCGCTACTACGCCAACAACAACTTAACCGCCTACGCGGCCGGCTTCGAAACCCGCCTCAGCGGCGAGTTTGTGAAGGGCGTCGAATCGTGGTTGAGCCTAGGGCTGCTCACTACCCGCGAAAAAGGCGACACCGTGGCCACCGTGGTAGATGGTAAGCGCACCGGCTACCAGACCCTAGGGTACATCCGCCGTCCCCAAGACCAGCGCCTGACGGCCAGCATCTTCTTCCAAGACCACCTGCCCGACAATCCCTCGGTGCGCGGCTACGTCAATCTGGTGTTTGGTACCGGTCTGCCCTTCAGCCCGCCCGGCCTGCCGCAGTACCGCGGCGACCAGGCTATCACCCGGGCCTACCAGCGCGTCGATATCGGCTTTTCCAAGGTCGTAAGTCTGCGCAACACGCCCAAGCCGCACGTATACTCGCTCGAAAGCCTGTGGTTGGGCCTGGAGATTCTCAATATCTTAGGGGCCAACAACGTGGCCGGCTACAGCTACTTGCAAGACGTGAACGGCACGACCTACGCCGTGCCCAGCTACCTCTCGCAGCGCGTGCTCAATATTCGGGCGATAGCGCGGTTTTAGGGTGGAGTATTAAGTGACTTTTGTGTTCTCAAGATGTAAGAGTGCGATGATGGAGAGCAATTGCTTAAAGAGTTGCTTGTTATTATTCGTATTAGTTGTGAGCGAATGTCAATCAGGAGATGGCTGTGCTGCTTATAAACATTATATTGAGGGCCTAGCTTGCTCTTTAGTAATACTCAAGCAAAATGATTTTGGAAGAGAGTATTGCGTTGAGGGATATAACCCAACTAATAAAAGAAAAGTAGTATTTGAAGATACGGGAGGGCTTTATATGACTATAAGAGAATCCGTAACCATTGGTGATACATTAGTAAAACTTAAATCCAAACCTTATTTTTTGCTGAAGAAGAAACAGTTCAATATCAAGTTTGAGATAAAATGCGATGGTGACATCTCACTCCTTTCTCCAGCAGATACAATACCTAAAAGCTAAATCATACTAGTAGCAGCCTGTCTTGTTATACTTGTGAAACGCCTACTATTACTGCCCGGCTATCTCGAGGACGGTACCATCTTCGATACCCTACGGCTCTTGCTGCCGTCCGCCCAGATAGAAGTTATCGAACTGGAGCCCGCGCTGGCACAGTGGCAACCTAGGGGTCCGGTGAGCGCCGTAACGCTGGCGCGCTACTTGACCGAGCGCTATGCCATTGGCCCCGCCGACGTGGTAGTAGGTCACTCGATGGGTGGCTGGATTGCAGCCCATATTAAAGCTGAAAGCGGTGCTACGGCTGTGCTGCTCAGCTCCTTTACCGACCAGCATAAGGTAGTGGCTGCCTCGCGCAATCCAGTACTGCTGCGGCTCTACGCCTACCTAGGGCTCGGGCGCAGCCGCTGGCTGCGCGAGCGCGCCAAGCGTGAGTATCTGTTCGACGAGTCGCGGGCGCTCTACGGGCAGTTGGCCGATGGCTTGGTCTGGATTCCGCGCCGCTATGTGCACCGGCAGCTACAGGTGCTGTTTGCCCCGGTGCCGCCATTGGCCATCCGGCCCGAACTGCGAGTGCACGCTCTGGCCGACAATGTGGTGCGCCCGCCCGACGAGCCGTTCTTAGAGATTCCGGGCGACCACTTTGCTCATTATTATTACCCGCAGCTGGTAGTAGAGGCTATCCGGCCGCTGCTGGGTTGAGTATGTAGCCTGGCTCGACACCCGTTGCTCATTATAGAGGCTCTTGCTTGATGCGTGGGTCGAAGATGAAATCCGCGGTGCTGAGCAGCGTAATCTGCTCGAAGTCAGGGTGGCTGGTATTGATTAGGTAGTTAGCCTCGGATGTGATGATGGCCGAGGGTACCTTTAGCACCGCGCTCCGGCGCAACTGATACCACGCGCTCCCTATTTCCTGGCACTGCGGGTAGCTAGTTACGAGCTGCCAGTCGGTGGGCAGCAGGGCGGCAGATACTTCCTCCACAAGCACCTGGTCGGGAATATCAAGCCGCATTAGCTTAAAGGGGGCTTGCAAACCCTCGGCGCCCCGGTGCACCACGTTTTCGAGGCAAGCCAGCGAGGCCGTGGCCGCGGTATAAATAATGTATTGCCCCGCCGTGTTCCAGCGGTTGGCCACCCCCGAGGCCGTGAGGCGTTGGGCATACCTAGGGGCCGAAATGCGAAATACTTCCACCGCTACGCCAGGTCGCCGTAGGCAATGCGGGTGAGCTCATCGGCCACCAGGTCGATGCCGCCGCCGGTGTAAAACAAGTCGATGGGCAGCTTGCCGGCCAGGCCATAGGCGGGTTTTTGAAGCCAGCGCGTAAAGGATTCGCTATCGCCGAATACCTCCTGGCCCAATTCAGCTACCTGCGCCAGCTTGAGCAGCTGCTCGCTCTTGGGGGCGTCGAGCAGCTTGTCCTCTTGTTGGTAGTGGCGAAAAGTCTTGGTCGTAATACCCAGTATGTCGGCCATTTGGGTGGCATCTAGGCCTAGGCTGCTGCTAATGGTCTGCGCCTTCACGGCAGGCAGCCCCTGCTGCGCCAGCAGCACGAGGCGCAAGGCATCGTGCGAGGCTTCCGGCGACCCAAACACTTCCAGGATAAGTGCCGAAACGGCTTCCTGTTTTCTGGTTTCAAAGGCGAAGGGAACAACTTGCATGGCGGTGGGACTATTAAGCAGCAGTAAAAGTAATGGAAATTTTTCCTTTAAACCTAGAAAATATTCTTTAGGTTTTCCAGCCTTTACACGAGTGCCTTGGCTATTATGGTACCCTAGGTAGGCGAGTAGCTCGTCACTATTCATAATGCTATAAATAATAGGCTGAAAAATAGAGTAATGCAGTAGGTAATAATAAAAATATGCGTAGCCACTCTATGGCTAGGGTTGCCAACTAGCGGCGGCCGCTTACCTTTGCCCCGTTATGATGTTGAACGCCCGTCGCGCTACGCCCGTGCTTACTGCTGCCCAACCAGCCCCGCTTGCGGGCTGGGGCGTGGCCGTGCATCACCACCACCATCTGTAGGGGACCGGGCAACCGGGCTGGCCGCCGCTTCGTAGCCCCGCCAGCCGCTCGCGTCTCCGCCACCGTCCCCAGGCATCTGGGCTGTCTGTTTCTCGTTCGGGTTTTCTAATGCGTCGTTCGGCTGGCTAGGTGCCACTGAAGGCGGGTTTGTTATTGCTGCTCGCCGCGCGGGTGGTTTCTTATTCTAATGCTACGCTTAGCCATTCAAAAGTCCGGCCGCCTGTCGGACGATTCGCTGCAACTCATTCGGGAGTGCGGCATCAGCTTCGTTTCGTCTTCTTATAAACTGAAGGTAGAGGCCAGCAATTTTCCGCTCGAAATTCTCTACTTGCGCGACGATGATATTCCGGGCTACGTGCAAGATGGCGTGGCTGACCTAGGTATCGTGGGCCAGAACGTGCTGGTCGAAGCCGGCGGTGCCGCCCTCGAAGTAGAAGCTCTCGGCTTCAGCAAGTGCCGCCTAAGCTTAGCCGTGCCGCGGGGTGCCGACTACAATTCGGTAGCTGACTTGCAGGGCAAGAACATCGCCACCTCGTACCCTAGGCTGCTCGGCGACTACCTCGCGGGCCAGGGCGTGCAGGCGCACTTGCACACCATCAGTGGTTCGGTCGAAATTGCGCCTAGCATCGGGCTGGCCGAGGCTATCTGCGATATCGTGAGCAGCGGCTCAACTTTGCTCGGCAACGGCCTGCGCGAGGTTGAAACTATTTTCCGCTCGGAGGCTGTGCTCATTGCCGCGCCCAACCTGAGCGCCGAGAAGCAAGAACTGCTCGACCAGTTGCGCTTCCGGATGCAGGCCGTGCGCCGCGCCCAGCGCTCGAAGTACATTGTGCTCAATGCCCCGCTGGCCGCCCTCGATGCCGTGAAGGCGCTGCTGCCAGGTATCAAGGCCCCCACCGTGACGCCGCTGGCTGAAGAAGGCTGGGTGTCGGTGCAGTCGGTAGTAGAGGAAGACAAATTCTGGCACATTGCCGGCGAGCTACGCGCCATTGGTGCTGAGGGCATCCTGGTACTGCCGATTGAGAAGTGGGTGGGGTAAATGGTCGAATTGCTGAACTGGTGAATTGTCGGATGGCTAAATGGCCAAAACATAAGAAGCCAGCCATTTGGCAATCACCCATTCAACCATCCAGCAATCCACCAGTTCAGCAATTCCAACGATGCAGATTTTCCGTAACCCCGCGCCGGCCGAGTGGGCCGCGCTTCAGCAGCGCCCCTTGGTCGACAGCAACGCGACCGTGCTGGCCCGCGCCGCCGAGATTTTTGACGACGTAGCCCAGCGCGGCGATGAGGCCCTGCGCCACTACGCCGCACAATTTGACGGCGCCCCCGACCTAGGGGGCCTGCGCGTGAGCGCGGAGGAACTGGCCGAAGGCGCGGCCCAGGTACCCGCCGAGCTGCAAGCTGCCATTCGGCAGGCCCGCCAGAACATCGAAAAATTTCACGCCGCCCAGCGCCCCGCCGCTGTGGAGGCTGAGGTCGAAACTATGCCCGGCGTGCGCTGCTGGCGCCGTAGCGTGGCCGTGCCGCGGGTGGGGCTTTATATTCCGGGGGGCTCGGCGCCGCTATTCTCTACCTTGTTAATGCTGGGCGTGCCGGCCAAGCTGGCGGGCTGCCGCGAGATTGTGCTCTGCACGCCGCCCGGCCGGGGCGATGGGCGCATCGCGCCCGCCATCCTGTTTGCCGCACAAGAGCTAGGGCTCACGACCATTATCAAAGCTGGGGGCGCGCAGGCTGTGGCGGCGCTCACCGTGGGCACCGCCTCGGTGCCGGCCGTAGACAAGATTTTTGGTCCTGGCAACCGTTACGTGACCGCCGCCAAGCAGCTGGCTGCCCAGCGCGGGGTAGCCATCGACATGCCTGCTGGCCCGAGCGAGGTATTGGTAATTGCCGACGGCAGCGCCAACCCAGCCTTCGTAGCGGCCGACTTGTTGTCGCAAGCCGAGCACGGTCCCGATTCGCAGGTGGTATTACTGACTGATTCGGAACCCATATTACAAGGAGTAGTAGCCGAATTGGAGCGCCAACTGCCGCTGTTGCCCCGCGCCGACATTGCTCGCCAGGCCCTGGCTGAGAGCCGGGCCATCTTGCTGCCGGATACGAAAACGATGCTGGAATTCAGCAACCAGTACGCGCCCGAGCACCTTATCCTGGCCGTGGCCGCGCCCGAGGACCTAGCCGCCGATATTTACAACGCGGGCTCGGTATTCATGGGCCACCTCACGCCCGAAGCCGTGGGCGACTACGCTTCGGGTACTAACCATACGCTGCCTACCGGTGGCTATGCGCGGGCCTACAGCGGCGTGTCGCTCGATTCGTTTTACAAGAAAATCACCTTCCAGCAACTCGCCCCCAACGGCCTGCTCGCCCTAGCCCCCGTGGTAGAGCCGATGGCCGAGGCCGAAGGCCTTCGCGCCCACGCCCAGGCCGTGGCACTGCGTCGCGAGTATCTGGCTACTGTTTAATATAGACTGTCCTGCTGAGCCAGCGGAGTATCCCGCTCGCTGCGTCGCTAACGCCGGCAATTACTGCGCCACGCGAGATGCCTCCCTGCGTTCAGCATGACTAACGATTCTAGTATATGCCCTTCGATTTAGATTCGCTTATTCGTCCTAACGTGCGGACGATGAAGCCTTACTCCTCAGCCCGCGACGAGTTTCAGGGCGAGGCCCGCGTGATGCTCGACGCCAACGAGAACAGCCTGGGCAGCGCCGGCCCCGCCGAGTTCAATCGCTACCCCGACCCGCAGCAGCGCACCCTCAAAGCGGCCCTAGGTCCGCTAAAGGGCGTCGCGCCCGAGCAGGTGTTTCTCAGCAATGGCTCCGACGAGGTGATTGACCTGCTCGTGCGCCTGGTGGCCCGCCCCGGCCAGGACAGCATCTTGAGCACGCCGCCCACCTTCGGCATGTATGAAGTAGCCGCCGCCCTCAACGACGTAACCCTGGAACGCGTGCCCCTCGACGCCGATTATCAGCTCAGCCCGGAGGCCGTTGTGCAGATTATAGCTTCTAAAGCTAAAATCGTATTCCTGTGCTCGCCCAATAACCCGACTGGTAATCTGCTGCGCACAGCCGATATCGAGCAGATTTTGCGCGGCTTCCCCGGCCTGGTAGTGGTAGATGAGGCCTATGCGGACTTTGCCGACCAGCCCAGTTGGATTACGCGCCTAGCGGAGTTTGCGAACCTAGTGGTGCTGCAAACCTTCTCTAAGGCCTGGGGCCTGGCGGGCATCCGCCTAGGTATGGCCTTTGGCTCGCCGGAGGTTATTGCCTACCTCAACCGCATCAAGATGCCCTACAACGTGTCGGAGAATACCCAGCGCCTGGCCCTGGCCGCGCTCGCCGACACCAGCCGCTTCGAGGCCATGCGCCAGGAATTGCTGCAAGGACGTGCCATGCTGCAAGCCGCGCTGGCCGAGCTGCCCATCGTCGATTACATTTTCCCGTCCGACGCCAACTTCCTGCTCACCCGCTTCCGCCCCGATGTGGGCGCGGTGTATGAGCACCTGCTGCGCCAAGGCATCGTGGTGCGTCGGCCTACCCAGTCCGCCTGCGCCGGCTCCCTGCGCCTAACCGTGGGTACGGCCGCTGAGAATGACGCGCTGTTTGCTGCGCTGCGGGATTTTAAAGCATAATTGACAGCCGAATACGCTGATGAGACGTGAGATTACGGCCGGCCCTTTAGTACTGCGCAAGCTGGAAGCGGCAGTTGCCCCGCTGCTGCTCGAGGCCGCTAACACTTCTTACTCCCCGTCGTTTACGCAGTTTGCGCCGTGGTGCCATTCGGCCTATTCACGGGTTGACAGCGAGCAGTTTATTGCGCAATGTGAGGCCGATTGGCAGCAGGCGACGGCTTTTCAGTTTGCCATACTTGATGCCTCGACCGGCGAGTTCTGCGGGGGTATTGGGCTCAACCAGCCCAACCGGGCGCATGGCCTGTACAACCTAGGTTACTGGGTGCGGGCGTCGCGGCAACGCCAGGGCATCGCCACGCTAGCTACCCGTGAGCTGGCAAAAAGTGCTTTTGTTGACTTGCCGGAAATCCACCGCCTTGAGTTACTGACTATGCCGAACAACGTAGCTAGCCAGCGCACGGCGCTGGCGGCAGGTGCCACGTACGAGGGTCTGCTCCGACAGCGCCTGCGGGTTGGAGCCGTTTCACACGATGCCCTGCTGTTCTCATTGGTGCGGGCAGACGTAGCGGAAGCTACCTAGTCCCGCATTTCGGTCCAGTCAGCCCGCTTTAGCGGGCGTATCCGTTAAATCTTAAAAATCCGTTTGAATCCGCGATGAAAGTATTATTCATTGACCGCGACGGCACTATCCTCATTGAGCCGCCGACCGATTACCAGATTGATGCCTGGCATAAATTCGACTTCGTGCCGGGAGCCATTACGGCCCTGGCCCAACTGGCCCGCGATGGCGAGTATGAGCTGGTGATGGTGACCAACCAGGATGGCCTCGGCACCGATAGCTACCCCGAAGCCACCTTCTGGCCCTATCAGCAAAAAATGCTGGACATCCTGAAAGGGGAGGGGGTCGAGTTCAGTGAGATTCTCATCGACCGCAGCTTTGCCCACGACCCAGCCCCGACGCGCAAGCCCGGCACGGGTTTGCTTACGCGTTACCTCGACCCGGCCAACGGCTACGACTTGGCGCACTCCTATGTTATTGGCGACCGCCTCACCGATGTGCAGCTGGCTGAGAACCTAGGGTGCCGCGCCATCTTACTGCACACCGAAGCCGACGAGCGCGCCGCGCTCAGCACGACCAGCTGGGCTGATATCTACGAGCACCTGCGCCGCCCGCCGCGCCGGGCCCATGTGATGCGCAACACCAATGAGACGCGCATCGAGATTATCCTCAACCTAGACGGCACCGGCCACACCGACTGCCAAACCGGCCTAGGGTTCTTCGACCACATGCTCGACCAATTAGGCAAGCACAGCGGCTGCGACCTCTACGTGCGCACCCACGGCGACTTGCACATCGACGAGCACCACACGGTAGAAGACACGGCCATCGCCATCGGGGCAGCTTACAACGAGGCCCTTGGTGACAAGCGCGGCGTAAACCGCTACGGCTTCCTGTTGCCGATGGATGACGCGCTCGCCCAGGCGGCTATCGATTTCTCGGGGCGGCCTTGGCTGGTGTGGGCTGCCGACTTCCGCCGCGAGCGGGTGGGCGATGTACCGACCGAGCTGTTTTACCATTTCTTTAAAAGCTTCTCCGACGCGGCCCGCTGCAACCTCAACATCAAATGTGAAGGCGATAACGAGCACCACAAAATCGAAGCAATTTTCAAAGCCGTGGCAAAGTCTATTAAGCAGGCCGTGCAGCGTGACCCCACCGGCCAGCACGTGATTCCCAGCACGAAAGGCATATTATAAATAGGACTCTCAGTGTTTATTCATTTGTTAACAGCAGGTGAGTAACGCAGCCTACATAAGTATTTAACAAATGAACATTGCTGTCATAGATTACCAGGGGGGCAACGTACAATCGGTACTCTTTGCACTAGAGCGGCTGGGCGTTACGAATGCAGTGCTCACGTCGGACCCTGCTGTAATCCGGCAAGCCGACCGAGTGCTGTTTCCGGGCGAAGGCGAGGCCAGTTCGGCCATGCGAGCGCTGCGGGCGGCTGGTTTGGATAAGGTGCTACCTACGCTCACGCAACCTTTCCTAGGTATCTGCCTAGGGATGCAGTTGCTGGGCCGCCATAGTGAGGAAGGCCCGGCGGGCGGCACCGAGTTGCTCGGGATGTTGCCTTTCGACGTGGTCCGTTTTACGCCGCCCGACGCCGCGCACAAAGTGCCGCACATGGGTTGGAACAACCTGCACGACCTACAAACGCCGCTGTTTGCGGGGTTGGGTGGGCAGCTTGTGCCTGGCGATAAGCTCGGCTTCCAATCGGGTTTTAACCAAGCGGTAGAGGCCCGCCAGTCAGGTAATAGCTTGCCCCACCAGCCCATCGCCGCCGACTACGTGTACTTTGTGCACAGCTACTACGCGCCGGTGGGCGACTACACCATTGCCCAAGCTAGTTACCCAGCCGGGGTGCCGTTTAGCGCGGGGGTCCGCTACCGCAATTTTTACGGCGTGCAGTTTCACGTGGAGAAAAGTGGCCCGGTGGGGGAGCACATTCTGCGCAATTTCCTAACCGGCGACCTAGGCTAAGCTTGTTTACTCAAATGTTGTAAACACGGTTTGCTTAATAAACACCGTGTAATATTCAAATGGATATAATACCTGCCATCGACCTTATCAACGGTTCGTGCGTGCGCCTGACCGGCGGTGACTTTGCCCGCCAGACCACCTACTCGGCCGACCCTTTGGCGCAGGCTCAGTACTTTGAGCAACTCGGGGCTACCCGCCTGCACTTAGTAGACCTCGACGGAGCCCGCGCCCGCGAGCCGCGCCAGTTGGACGTGCTCGAGCGCATTGCCCGGTATACCAAGCTGCACATCGACTTCGGTGGCGGCATTCAGACCACGCAGGCGGCCGAGCAGGCCTTTGCGGCCGGGGCGGCGCAGCTCACGGCGGGCAGCATCGCGGCTCGCGAGCCGGCGTTGGTGGTCGAGTGGCTGGCCCGCTTCGGAGCCGAGCGCATTATTATCGGGGCCGATTTTAAGGGCGAGCACATCGCTGTGAGCGCTTGGACTGAGCAATCGGACCAGACCCTGACGGGCTTCATCGGGGCCTACCTAGGGGCCGGAGCCACCACTTTTATCTGCACCGATGTGAGCCGCGACGGCCAGTTGCAAGGCCCCGCTACCGATACCTACACAGCGCTGCGGCAGCAGTTTCCTGCGGCGCAGTTTGTGGCTAGCGGGGGCGTAACGACGGTAGCCGACGTGGCAGCCATGCGAGCGCTGGGCATGAGCGGAGCCATCATTGGCAAGGCCATTTACGAGGGCACCATTACGGAAGCTGAGTTGCAGGCGGAGTTGGTGCGGTAGGATAGGAGCAAGACTTTTAAAAACAACTCATCCTGTTGCGTTTGTCGAAGCATCTTCTAAGGCTTCCTCCAATGGGGCGGTGGAAATGTTTCAATAAGCGCAATAGGACGAGTTAAACAGGCAGTCCTCAGTTCTACATTATGTCCGCCGCCTCTATCACGACCATCCTCTTCGACCTCGATGATACCCTGTTCGACCATATAGGTACGGCCCGGGCTACCCTGGCGGCTACGGCTGCCGGCCGCCCTGCCCTGCAGGGTGTGCCCGTGGAAGACCTGTACGGCCGCTACAGCGAATTACTGGAAGAACTGCACTCGCAGGTGATGACCGGGCGAATTTCTTACTTGGAGGCGCGGCAGCAGCGGTTTGCGCGGCTGCTGGCGCCCTACGAACCCACTGTATCGGCCGAGGCGGTCCGCGAATTTGCGCAGCACTATTATGGCCGTTACCAGCAGCTGCGGCGGCCGGTAGCGGGGGCGCTGGCCTTGCTGCAAGCCCTGAAGCCAGCGTATAAGATTGGCATCGTTACTAACAACCGCCTGGCCGAGCAGCAGGAGAAGCTGCGCTACCTAGGTATGAGCGAGCTGGTAGATGCCCTGATTACTTCCGAAGAAATAGGGGTGCCCAAGCCCGACGTGCGTATCTACCAGGTAGCTCTGGCGCGCCTGAAAGCCAGCCCTGCCCAAACCGTGATGGTGGGCGACAACTGGCAGGCCGACGTGGTGGGCGCGCTGGCCGTGGGCATCCGGCCCCTGTGGCTGAACCGTACTGGTGCGGTGCGCCCGCTACCCCACGTGGCCGAGGTTACCAGCCTGGAGCCGCTGGCCGATGTGTTGCGTCAGCTCGGTAGTTTACCGGCGGCCGCTGGTATCAGAGCGAACTAGCTGCCGTTGTCCTCCCTCTGTCTAGTCAGCCCAGCGCAGCTGGGCGTATCCGTTAAATCCTAAAAATTCGTTTGAATCTGCGATGCTAACCAAACGCCTTATTGCCTGCCTCGACGTGCAGAATGGCCGCACCGTGAAAGGTACCAACTTTGTAAACCTGCGCGACGCCGGCGACCCCGTGGCCCTGGCCGCCCGCTACGCCCAGGAGGGTATCGACGAGTTGGTGCTCCTCGACATCACGGCCACCGTGGAAAAGCGCCGCACTCTCATCGAGTTGGTTCGCAACGTGGCCCGCGAGGTCAATATTCCCTTCACCGTAGGCGGGGGTATCGGGGCGGTGGCCGACGTGGAGGCCCTGCTGTTGAGCGGGGCCGACAAGGTCAGCCTCAACTCCTCGGTGCTGCGCCAACCCGGTCTGATTGACGAGTTGGCCCGGCGCTTCGGCTCACAGGCCATCGTGGTAGCCGTAGATGCCCGCCAAACCAACGAAACGGCCGCCAGTCCTGCCGACGAAGCTTGGGAAGTGTTTACCCACGGCGGTCGCCACCCCGCGGGCCGCGAGGCCGTAGCTTGGTGCCGCGAAGCCGCCGAGCGTGGCGCGGGCGAAATTCTGCTCACCAGCATGAGCCACGACGGCACCCGCGACGGCTACGCCCTGGGGTTCACGCGAGCTGTGGCCGCGGCCGTGGGGGTGCCCGTCATTGCCTCGGGTGGGGCGGGGGCAGCCCCGCACTTCCGCGACGTGCTGCTGCCCGGCGGGGCCGATGCTGCGCTGGCGGCCAGCGTATTCCACTTTGGCGACCTATCGGTGGCCGGCCTCAAAAACTATCTGTTGGCCGAAGGCGTGGCCATGCGTCCGGTAGGGTAGGGCGGCTGTGCTAGGTCCTGGCCTTATGGGAAGAAGTCCTAGGTCGGGTTTAGAGCGCTTTTGCCCGTTGCACGTTAGACTTGTGATATGACTCAACAACTTGCCCACGTGGCCCTGCTGGTACACGACTACGATGAGGCCATTGCCTTTTATACCGAGAAGCTCGGCTTTCAGCTCTTAGCCGACACGCCCCTGGGGCCCGGCAAGCGCTGGGTGCTGGTGGCCCCGGTGGGTAGCCCCAGTTCTGCGCTGCTGCTGGCCAAGGCTGAGGGCCCCGAGCAGCAAAGCCGAGTGGGCAACCAGACCGGCGGCCGGGTGTTCTTGTTTCTCAACACCGACGATTTTTGGCGCGACTACCAGCAGTTCGTCGCCCGCGGGGTAGCTTTTCAGGAAGTGCCCCGTGAAGAAGTGTACGCCACGGTTGCCGTGTTTGCCGACCTCTACGGCAACCTCTGGGACCTGTTGCAACCCAAACCCTAGCCGGCCTAGCCCGCTATTCGTTACCTATGGACTTAGATTTTCAAAAGATGCCCGACCAACTCATCCCCGCCATCGTGCAGGATGCCGCCACCGGGCAAGTACTCATGCTCGGCTACTTCAACGCCGAGGCTTGGCATAAAACGCAGGCTGAGGGCCGCGTCACGTTCTTTTCGCGCTCCAAACAGCGCCTCTGGACCAAAGGCGAAACCAGCGGCCACTACCTGCAAGTAGTTAGCCTGCACGTCGACTGCGACCAGGATACCGTGTTGGTGCGTGCCCAACCGGCTGGCCCCACCTGCCACCGAGGCACCACCAGCTGCTTTGATACAGAAGTGCCCCTGGAAGCCGCCGTGCCCGCGCCAGTAGGCTCGGCCGTGGTAGTAGGAGCGGGGTCGCCCGCTCCCGCCGTGGGGTTCTTGGCTGAGTTGGACCAGCTCATTGAGCGGCGGCGGCAGTTTCCGGCCGAAGAACCTGGCTCGTACACGGTGCGCTTGTTCGAGAAAGGCCTGGCTCGTATTGCCCAAAAGGTGGGGGAGGAAGCTGTTGAAACCGTTATCGATGCGATGGCCGGTAATAAAGTCGGTTTGGCTGGCGAGGCTGCTGACCTAGTATATCACCTGCTGGTGCTACTGCGAGTCAGTGGGTCGTCGCTCGACGAAATGCTGGCTGTGCTACGTCAGCGCCACCAGACTATCGGGGCGGGGCATCGCCGCCCGCTCCCTGACTAGGTAGGTATAAAGGCCTTCGTTAAAGCGCTAGCCCTGTTCCTACCTGCTAAACTTTTGGCAGGTAGGAACGGGGCTTTTAGCTGCCGGTTTTTTATTCCGTCATGAAGTGGCATTCAGCATTTAGGGGGCAGCTTGGTTTGCTAGTTAATGATTGACTCTACTTAACATAATATATATATATAAGGCAAAAAGTCTCTGATTAGTAAATCGTTCGCTATTTTGACTTAGCGCTTAAGTCGGCGTTCTATTTTGTCAAGCAGGGCCCGTACCAAAGCCAAGTCTTCTACATCAACTACGTCTAACTGCGTGTTGAGCCCTGGGCCTACTAGCTGTATGCTGAATAATAAATTATCCGTACCTGACGTACCTGAGTAGGCGAGGGGCGAGGCGGCCGGGGCTGCTTTCGCTACATCGGGTGTGGGCAATGAGCGTGGGTCGGGTGTCGCTGCCGGTACTGGTTGTGCAGCCGAGGCTGGTGAGGGTGTAGTGGGGGTGGTAGACGGTGAATTAAAGCCGAATAAGTGAGCAATTGCATCCGTAGTTGCTGCGGGGGCTGGGCGCGGTGCAGGTAAGGGCGTCCGGGACGACATTACCTGCTTCGGGAGCTGTTGGGCCGGGGTACTGGGGGCTTCTGACTCGTCAGAGGCGTCCGCAAGCTCTAGGGTGTCCTTATCCTCTTCGTTGGGGGCAGGTATTGTGGGGGCCGGTGACTGTCGGAAGATATTACCGGCGGGGGGCGGGCTGGCCAGTTCGCGTCGGGGTGGCTGCTGGGCGGCGAGTTGGTCAATATCTGCCACGATATTATTTTCATCGAGGACCCCAACCATGCGGGCGCCATCAATAAAAGCCTTGGCTACGCCCTGGGCATTTATCTCTTCTACATCAAACTCCCGGATAAGGAGTACATCAAGCATCGCTACAGGTAGCTCGCGTGAGCGAAACTTGCGGCAAAGCTGTGTAAACAAGGGTGGCGTTAGAAACGCTTCGCGATGAAAGACTAGCTCCTCCTGCTTGTCGTAGGCATGTTTAATGCGTCGGAACAAGGTTGTAGTCGTCAGCATCTCCCGCTTGCTGGTCAGCAGCCCAAACTTCACAGCGGAGCCTATAATGGCTTTAAAAGAGCCACTTACCTTACGATTAAGCTTGCGAGCACAAGTTTCTAGGGCGCACTTGCCCCCAGTATCATCAACTACTTCAGCTACTTCCCAGGCTCCGGTGTAGCTGGTGCGGGGATAGTCTATGAGCTTCGGCATAAAAAAGGGGTGTATTGGTCGGAGTAAGATAAACGCAGTAAATAAACAATAGTTATGTCATACTAGTACTATAAAGTATAAAAAAGTATAAATTAATAAGATTATTATTTACTTTTTTATACTTTATAGTAATAGAGTTTATATATCACATCTTAGCTTATACTAATACTACTCAATTATAAATAATAGGGTAGGAGTTAATTACTTAAAATTTTTATACCGTATTAAATAAGAACCTTAGATATCATACATCATGAGGTAACATTAGACACAAGAGCTACCAATCCCTTAAGGCATATAATACACCCAGTCCAGTACCAATACAACTTGAAAGTCTCTCACTGATACGTGCCTTAAACTAAATTTAGCCCTGGGTATTCTTGAGGATAAGCGATAGCCACAAGTGAATCTCAGGTGCTCCCAAGGCAAACAGTACTTAGACAACCAGCTAATCAATTCTAAACAACCAAAAGTCAAGCCTAGCTGCTGCCACAGTTTCAAAGTAATGTTTCCATAGTGACTTAGGTGCCCAGAGCGCCGTAGCTATTCGCGGTGCTCATCTGCAGTAGGCACTTTGGACACCTAGGTTTCTTTTGTCCGCCTGGGTTAACAACGATTGAATTTCAGACCAGCGGATGCGGTCTGTTTTACCAAGGGGCGGTTAAGCATAAAACAGACAAGGAAACTTACCTGGACATGCGATGTACGACAAAGCTTCTCGCAAGACGCCGCAAAATCTAGTGCTTAGCTTCCTAAATAAAATACCCGTTGGAAACGCTAATGCTACCAATACAAACGCAGCGCGGGTTGTGCTGACTCAGTAACCCAGATTCCTACGATGCTCGGGCTACCTTCCAAATTCAGACACTCTCACTACTGCCTACTACTAGCGCGCTACTATTATTTGTCTTATAATTTATATTATGTTAAGTTGGCTTTGGCAATAGCCCCCTTAACTGCCTCTCCAATACCTATTCGTCTTAACCCCTACCTATACATACTGCAGACCCAATCAGAATAAAAAAGACCCGGCTATCAACCGGGTCTTTTTTTGTCAACCTGAACACAAGCTTACTTCATTGCCTGAATCTTTGCGTTCATGCGTTCTGCATCGGCTGGCCGACCAATGCGGGCGTACACTTTCTGCAAAGCGCTCGCCGAGTTGCGGTCATTAGGCTGCAACTCCAGCGCCTTCTCAAAATAAGGAACCGAGGCTTCAAAATACTTTTTAGCTTCGGCCTCTATCTTTTTGCCTTGTACCTGATACGTTTTCAGGTCCATCTTGCTGGCCTTGGTAAACAAGCCGGCGGCCTTGTTATAGTTGTAGATACCCATGTTGAACTGGGAATCGAAATTGTTCGGGTCCAGCGAGATAGCTTTTTTGTAGTCTTCCTGAGCCAGGTCCGACTTTTTTTGCGCATCATAGATGCCAGCCCGCACCGCATATAGATTTGCGTTGGAGGGGTCAGCAGCAATGGCTTTGTTGATTTTTTCCAGCGCGCCAGCTCCACCATTGGCTCCCATCGACATGTTGAGGTCCTCAATCAGGAACGTCTTGTTGGTGGGATACGCCGTCAAACCCTGCTGCACGATTTTCTTGGCGTCGGCTTCGTTCTTCTCTTCGCGGGCAATTGAGAGCAGACGCGTGTACACCGTCACCGGGGCTGGCTTGCTCTTGTAGGCGTCCAGACCCAGCAGGTGGTTGTAGCTGGCTTTGGCTCCGGCATAGTCTTGCTTGGCGTCTTGGGTATAGGCGCTATACAACACAGCCGTCGTATCCTGCGGATTAATCTTGGAGGCTAACTGAAAGTTAGACAAGGCTTTATCGTAATCCTTAGCCTGGTAGCCCGCAACGCCCGCATTGAAAGCAAGTCCGTACAGGTTATTCAACTGGCCGGGCACTTGCTTGCCATACTCACCGGTGGGGCCATCCAGCTCCAGGGCTTTATTGTACGATTCTACCGCTTTTTGCAGCGGCTCGCCGGGCTGCATATCCTTCGTATACTTGGTATACAGCGCCTGCGTAGCCGGGTTTAGCAGCTGCGCGTAAATCTCGCCGCGCGTAAACCAGGCTTTGGCCTTGTCCTTATCCTTGGTTTTGTCGCTGGCTACAGCTTGGTTGATGCTTTCCAGCGCCTTATCTAGCTGACCAGACTTTTGGCTGAGCATGGCGTTGGTGATGGCCGAACTCTGGGCCTGGGCAGGAGTAACTACCCCAACCGCTACCATAAGCGCAGCCGTGGCGGCCAGCGTCAGAAATGATTTTTTCATGGGAAGGAAGAAAGAAAAAAATGATGACGGGGCAAAACTACACCCATCTGACAAACGAATACGGCCCATTTACGAAGAGTTACCTGGGCAGTTATCAGAAAAATCTACTTAAAATCCTGTTTAACAAGCTGGACCAAAGAGAGGGGCAACCCGTGTTAACTGGCTGCCCCTCCCCTAGTACCTAGGCAAACTTTATGCCTGTTCTTCGGCTAGCTCGTCGGCGTCGCCGGCTTCTGCTGCAGCGTCGGCCACATCAGCCACCACCGTGCCATCGTCAGTTGGCAGCTCGCCACTGCCAGCGGCATCAGCCAGAGCGTCTAATTCTTCAACCTCAGCCGCAGCTACTTTGGCCACCGATGAAATCTCGTCATTAGCCGCTACCTTGAACAGACGCACGCCCTGCGTGGCCCGCCCAATGGTGCGCAGCTCACTCATGCTCAAGCGAATGGTGAGACCCGAGCGATTGATTATCATCAGGTCATCAGCGTCGGTTACGGCCTGAATGCTCACCAGCTTCCCGGTTTTATCGGTTATCTGCATGGCTTTCACCCCCTTACCACCGCGGTTGGTGATGCGGTATTCTTCCAGCGCCGAGCGCTTGCCATAGCCGTGGTCGCTTACCACCAGCAACTCTTCGCCGCTGCCTTCGGCCACACACACCATGCCCACTACCTTGTCATTATCGACAGCTTCTTCACTGAGCGTGATGCCGCGTACCCCGGCCGCCGTGCGGCCCATGGGGCGCACTTTCTCTTCGGGGAAGCGCACGGCCCGGCCCGAGCGGGAAGCCAGAATCACCTGCGAGTTGCCGGTCAGCAGCTGCACATCGAGCAGGCGGTCGCCTTCGTTGATGGTGATGGCGTTGATACCCGCCGCCCGCGGACGCGAATAGGCTTCTAACGGAGTCTTTTTCACCGTGCCCTGCTCAGTGCAGAACATGAGGAAGGTGTTCTCTAGGTAGTCGGCCGAGCGCAGGTTACGCACGTTGAGCACCGAGCGCACCGCATCTTCCTTGGGCTTGTCGATAAGGTTCTGCAACGGTGTGCCCTTGCTGGTCTTGGCCGTTTCAGGCACTTCATAGGCCCGCAGCCAGAACATGCGGCCCTGCTCCGTGAAGATGAGCAAATACTCGTGGGTAGTGGCCACGAACAGGTGCTCGGTAAAGTCATCCTGTTTGGAGCCGGCCCCACGGGCACCTACCCCACCCCGCCCTTGCGTGCGGTACTCATCAAGGCTGGTGCGCTTGATGTAGCCCTCGCGGCTGACAGTAATCACCATTGCCTCATCGGCAATCATGTCCTCCATCGAGAAGTCACCGCCGGTGTGGTTGATGCTCGTGCGACGCGCGTCGCCGTAGCGCTCACGCATTTCCAGCAGTTCGCTCTTGATAAGCGCGCGCTGCTCGTCTTCCGATGCCAGAATGGTGTTCAGGCGGTCGATGAGGCGCATCAGGTCCTCGTACTCGGCCACCAGCTTATCGCGCTCGAGGCCGGTGAGGCGCTGCAAGCGCATGTCTAGGATGGCGCGGGCCTGCACCTCACTCAAGGCAAAACGCTCGATGAGGCCGGTGCGGGCCACCTCGGGGTCGCGCGACTCGCGGATAAGCTTAATTACCTCGTCTAGGTGGTCGAGGGCAATGAGCAGACCTTCCAAGATATGGGCCCGCTTCTGCGCCTCGGCCAGCTCGAACTTCGTGCGACGCACGATGACTTCCTCGCGGTGCTCAACAAAGTACTTGATAAGGTCGCGCAGCCCTAGGGTCATGGGGCGGCCTTTCACCAGGGCCACGTTGTTGACGCCAAACGACGACTGCAGCTGGGTGTACTTGAACAGATTGTTGAGTACCACCGTGTTCAGGGCGTCGCGCTTGAGTTCGTAGACGATGCGCATGCCGTCGCGGTCGCTTTCGTCACGCAGGGCGGCAATGCCCTCTATCTTCTTATCGTTGATGAGCGCGGCCGTCTTCTCAATCATCGAGGCTTTGTTTACCTGGTAAGGTATCTCGGTCACGATAATCTGCTCCTTGCCGCTGGGCAGGGTTTCGAAATGGTGCTTGGCCCGCATCACGATGCGGCCCCGGCCGGTTTCGAAGGCCTGCTTCACGCCCTCGTAGCCGTAGATGATGCCACCCGTGGGGAAGTCGGGCGCCGTGATGTACTCCATCAGCTCCGTCACCGTGATGTCCTCGTTGTCGAGGTAGGCCACAATGCCGTTCACTACTTCGGTCAGGTTGTGGGGGGCCATGTTGGTGGCCATACCCACGGCAATGCCGCTCGTCCCGTTTACCAGCAGGTTTGGAAACTTAGCGGGCAGCACGCTGGGCTCTTCGAGCGAGTCGTCGAAGTTGGGCTGGAAGTCTACCGTGTCCTTGTCCAGGTCACCCAGCAGTTCGTCGGCAATGCGCTTGAGGCGGGCCTCGGTATAACGCATAGCGGCCGGCGAGTCGCCGTCGACCGAGCCAAAGTTACCCTGGCCATCTACTAAGGGGTAGCGCAGGCTCCAGTCCTGGGCCATACGCACCATGGTGTCATACACCGAGCTGTCGCCATGCGGGTGGTATTTACCCAGCACCTCGCCCACGATACGGGCCGATTTCTTGTGGCTCTTGGTGTAGCTCACGCCCAGCTCGCTCATGCCGTAGAGCACGCGCCGGTGCACGGGCTTGAGGCCGTCGCGCACGTCGGGCAGCGCCCGCGAGATGATAACCGACATCGAGTAGTCGATGTAGGCCCCGCGCATCTCGTCTTCGATGTTAATCGGGATGATTTTTTCGCCTTCGGCCATGCTTGATTTAAGCTGTTAGCTGACAGCAGCTAGCTGCCAGCGCGGTTCGGAAAAAAGCAGTCGGTAGCGGTCCGGTTTCCCAGACGGAAAGTAACGCACCCACTCACCAGCTGCTTATATATGCGCGCAAGTTACGGCAAAAAACGTAGTTTTCCTAGCCTCTGTGACACTTTAGCACCTCACTCGTCCTCCCCACGACCTAGGACCTCGCGTTTCCTCTACCCCCTTGAAAATACGTAATTCGATTTTTGGGGCCTTATACCCGCGCTTATCTCAACGACCTGCTGTGGTCGCTGTCCCGGCGGCGGTTTTTACCCTCCGAGTTAAGCTTAATGCGCTCGCCCACGGCGGGGTACTGCATCTTCCAGATGGGGCGAGCCCGGTACTTTACCCCGTTGTGCAGGTGCGCCTTACGCGCGTGGCACGCGTCGATGGGGCACGTGCGGCAGCTGCCCAGCAACAGGCTAGCCAGGAGCACCGGCAGTAGATATAGAAAATTCCGGCGGCAGCCGGTGGCAAGAAGCGCACCCATATTCATGCGGGTAAAGATAGGACGAGGAGCCGCTAGCCGCTCCGAGGGCTTGAAAGCCGCAGATAAGGCTGCATCGCCGCTGCTAGCCCCTGGTCACGAAACCGCAGCCGCACACTACGCTGCTCACTAACTCGAATAGTAACCTCATACATGGTACGCCACCAAGCCTTCGTAGCCACTAGCGGCCCCAGCACCGACCACGGCACCAGCAACGGCGGGTGACGCACCCGAAACAAGAACAGCACCCGCAGGCCCAACCCTTCAGCAGCTACTGTAGCCCGCACCACCCCCATCCCCGAATACTGCATCGAATCAATACCTAGGTAAGCTAGCCCGCACACAAGCCCACGGGGCAGGCGTTCTACCCGAAAGGCGCCCGCCAGCCGCTGCCAGCCAAAGGAGGCTATTAGATGAGCGGCCAAAACCCAGGTACCAACCGCGTTCGCTACTGCCAACAAAGAGAATAATATATACTCCACTGGCTTTTTATCATTTTAGCAGGCCTACTCCACGTCCGTGCTATCCCACTCGGCCAGGAACTGCGCCACAAACTCCTCCATAAACTGGTGCCGGCGCTGGGCCAACTGCCGGGCGGCTGGTGTGTGCAGGCGGTCTTTGAGGTGCAGCAGCTTCTCGTAGAAATGGTTGAGGGTGGGCGCGGTGCTTTGCTTGTATTGCTCGAAGTCGGCATGCGACACGGGCGGCGTGGCCGGGTCGTGCATGGGGCGGCCCTTATGCCCGCCGTAGGCAAAGGCCCGCCCCACCCCAATGGCGCCGATGGCATCGAGCCGGTCGGCGTCTTGCACCACGGCCGCTTCGGGGCTGGTCACGGGCGTTTCGACCCCTAGGCCTTTAAAGCTTACTTCGCGAATGACTTGCTCGACGCGGGCCACGGTGGCCTCGGGCACCTGCTGGCTCAGCAGCCAGGCACGGGCGGCACGAGGACCGGCCTCGTAGTCGCCCCCGTGAAATTTCCAATCGGCAATATCGTGGAGCAGCGCGGCCAGCTCAGCTACTTCGAGGTCAGTGCCCGGCGTTTGGGCACCTAGGGCGCGGGCCACGTGCCACACCCGCCGAATATGGGGCCAGTCGTGCCCCGAGCCTTCGGCGTGAAATTTTTCTTCGATGAAAGCAGCCGTAGCAGCGATAACTGGGGTCATGGCAGTGACGTAGTGTAAAACTATAGAAAAGGCCGAGCAAGCCGACGCTAAGCTGACCCACTGACTAGCAGCCCTTACGGCAACCCGCCCAGCGGGCGGGCGTGGGGCAGCCAAGCGCTAGCGTGCAAAGATGCGGCCCGCTACGCTAGTTTGCGGGCTGAATTCCCTCCTGACCTGTTCGCCGGGTCGCATTGCCCCGGCCCTCCCCTATGGAAAAAATTGCCATGCTGGGCGGCGGCTCCTGGGCCACCGCGCTTACCAAAATCCTCTCCGAAAACGGCGCCCGCGTCGATTGGTGGCTGCGCTCGAAAGACGACGTGCAGCACCTGCTGCGCACCGGCCACAACCCGCGCTACCTCTCGGCCGTGCAGTTCGACCGCAACCTGGTGTACCCCACTACCGACCTCACCGACGCCGTAGCTGAGGCCGACTGGCTGGTGCTGGCCGTACCCGCGGCTTTTGTGCAACCCGTGCTCGACAAGCTGGGCCGCGACGCGCTACGCCACAAAAGCGGCGTGGTGTCGGCCATCAAGGGCATGATACCCGGCAAAAACGTGCTCGTGACCGACTACGTGCAGGAGCGCTTCCGGCTGCCCGCCGCCCGCCTAGGGGTCATTGCCGGGCCCTGCCACGCCGAAGAGGTTGCCCTCGAAAAGCAGAGCTACCTCACCATCGGCTCGCCCGACGTGAGCGGGCTGGCCAATAGCTTTTGCCACTTGCTGCGCAACCGCTACGTGAGCGCCCACCCCGCCGCCGACCTCGATGGCATCGAGTACTGCGCCGTGATGAAGAACATCATTGCCCTCACCGGCGGCATCGCCCACGGCCTGGGCTACGGCGATAACTTTCTGGCCGTGCTGGTGAGTAATGCAGTGCAGGAAATCCGGCGCTTCTTGCAGGCCATCTCGCCCCAGCCCCGCGACCTCTCCGCCTCCGCCTACCTAGGCGACTTGCTGGTGACGGCCTACTCACAGTTTTCGCGCAACCGCACCTTCGGCAACATGGTGGGCCGCGGCTACTCCGTAAAGTCGGCCCAACTGGAAATGAACATGATTGCCGAGGGCTACTACGCCGTGAAGAGCATTCACGAACTCAACCGCCAGCTCAAAGTGAACATGCCCATTACTACGGCTGCGTATAATGTGCTATATGAGCGCATTGCGCCGGCCGTGGAGTTGGAGATATTGAAAGAGAAGCTTAGATAGTTTATGACTTGGCTTGGTGAGATAAACCCCAAGCAGCAACCGCAGCTAAGGCAATCATTATCACCGCCCGGCCATAAATATTAGTATTTCCTAGTTCTCGCTCCAGCATGAACTCCACTGGATGATTGGCATTATAAATCACTACTACTTCCTCCCCTAGGAAATACTCAGCATCCGTAAACCGCCAACCACTACTTTCCCCTTCTATCATCTGCCCATATAAAGTGATAAACTGCGCCTTATAAGTGACGGTAGATTTATCCTGTTTACTTCCAGTAATCGTCCCGTTGACTCTAATACCTGTCCGTTTGAGGTTGCGTGTTTGCCAAACACCTTTCAAATTTGAGGCAGTTACTATTATCAGCACACCTAGGACAAACCAGTTCATGAGGTAAATCTATGAGACTGACACTATTCGAAAAGCAGATGATAAGCAACTCAGCTAGAGCCTTAGCTACGCCGCCCGCAACCAGAGGGCAACGAAATTCAATCGTACCACTAACACGGTACCGCTGGCATCAAGTAGTTTCTTTTCGTTGTCCATTTTATTGATAATGAAGAAGGGTTTTCACCCCACCCTTGAAATCCCGGTCTGTTACTGTTACTACAGCCGGGTTTTCTTTTTTAAAGGCTAAGCCAATACATCACTGGAACTTAAGATAACAAATTCGTAGGGATTTGCGCCATTGTAAGCAACCTCTATCACCCTACCCACCGAGAAGCGCGGAGTAGCCATCGCAGTTCCTCTCGTGTCTTCAGCTTCAATTACCTTACCCTCTTGCGTGGTGAACCGCACGACAGGACGCGCAACGGAAATTCGGCCTAGGTGAAAAGTATTACGCATAACAACCCCGCGCGTACGCACTCCGTTTTTACGCCACCACTCTTGGTTTGCTTGGGCAAAGTAGCTAATAATGAACAATAGTCCAGCACCAGCCAGCATTCCAATAATTAGTTTAATACCTTCGGTATCCATACGATAACAATAATAACTTTCTTTTTTAAGGCTGACGCAGGCTGGGACGCTAACCCAACGCGCTAGAGACAAAGGTCGGTAAATCAACTCCCGACCTAACCCATTATATTTGCATTAGTTCTATGAAAGAAAGGCAGCCGAGCACCCGGCCCGACTGCCAGTCCCAACTACCGCAAGAACCAGCTAATGAGCTGGGCCAGCAGGTAGGCCCCGAGCGCCGCGCCAACGGCTTTCCCCAGGCCTCCCGCGAAACCCACCAGTAGGGCTTGCAGTAGTTTATTCACGTTCTTCCTTTCCATTCTTGCTAGAAGTAAAGGGTTGACTGAAAACCCCCACACTTCTCGAAGCCCTGGCTGCGCCAACAGCCGGGGCTTCTCTTTTTACCAAGAGGAGCCGTGCGGCTGGGAGACTTACCGAACGCGAGTGCGGCAAAACTACACCACTATGATGAACTGGCTTCCCCTGGCCCTATTTACGGCCCTGTGCCTGGCGGGCTACAATTTCTTTATCAAACTGGCAGCCGAGCACCTGCCACCCGCAGTGGGCGCGGTAGTGCTGCAGCTAGTAGCGGCTGGGCTGGGTGCAGCGTGGCTGGTGCGCCTCAAGCTGCAGGGGCAGCCGCTAGCGGTTTCGGGCAAGGGGCTGGGGCTGGCGGCGCTGGCTGGGCTGAGCGTAGGGCTGGCTGAGATTTTGACGTTTGTGGTATTTAAACGCGGCGTGCCGGCCTCGGTGGGCACGCCGGTTATTGTAGGCGGGTCGGTGCTGCTGGCAGCCGTGCTGGGGCTGGTGGTGCTGCGCGAGGCCCTGACGCCCGGGCAGGCCGGCGGGCTGCTGCTGATAGTAGCGGGGATTACGCTGCTGGCGCGGGGGCACTAAGGCCCTAGGTTACTGTTGGGGGAGGTAACCCTGCCAAACCCCCAGCGCGCTAGGGCGGTTTAGGCGAAGATGAAAGCATTTATTTTCGACCTTAACGGCACGATGGTCCACGACATGGACTACCACACCAAGGCCTGGCAGCATATCTTTAACCACGACCTAGGTGGCAATTTTACCTGGGAGGAAGTAAAGCCCCAGATGTACGGCAAAAACGCCGAAGTATTGGAGCGCATGTTTGGCACCGAGCGCTTTACGGCCGAAGAAGTGGCCCAACTCTCGCTCGCCAAGGAAGCGCGCTACCAAGAAGAGTTTCGGCCGCACCTGCGGCTGCTGCCGGGGCTGGCTGAGTTTCTCGCCGCGGCCCACGCCCGCGGCATCGGGCTGGCAATTGGGTCGGCGGCCATTCCGTTCAATATCGACTTTGTGGTAGATGGCCTGGACCTGCGCTCGTACTTCCCCACCATCGTGAGCGCCGACGATGTGACGCTGAGCAAGCCCCACCCCGAAACCTTCCTCAAGGCGGCCGAACTGCTGGGCGTAGCCCCTGCCGATTGCCTCGTATTTGAGGACGTGCCCAAGGGCGTAGAGGCCGCCGCCCGCGCGGGCATGCCGGCCGTGGTGCTCACCACCACGCACCCGGCCAGCGACTTCACTGAGTTATCCAACGTGCGGCACTTCGCACCAGACTTTACGGACAGCTTTTTTCAAACGCTGCTGAAGTAATAATTAAAAAACGCGAACAGGCCCCGTGGTCATCATGCTGCGCTTGCAGGAGCATGATGACCACGGGGCC
>NZ_JAELXV010000002.1 GCF_016427535.1 Hymenobacter sp. BT559
GCGCATGACCCCACCCCCGGCCCCTCTCCCGGAGGGAGAGGGGCCGGGGGTGGGGTCATGCGCTCGCTATGACTTAAAAACCTACTTCAAATAATACTTACGCAGCAGCTGCATGGCGGCCGCTGCATCGTCTGCGCACACGCTGCAATTGGTGCCCACGCCATTCATAGGGCCTTCGTATTCCCAGGCGAAAGTTTTGGTGGTGGCGCCGTTGGCGGAGCTCACGCGCAACGTGTTGCCGCTGGGGACTAAATATAGCGTGCGGCGGTCGGGAAACTGCACCTTGAAGCCGGCCTGGCCATTAACCCGACCTAGGCCGGCATAACGCAGTGGCACATCTACCCGGTCTTCACCGTGGGCGTAGTGAATATCGGTGCGCCGGCCAGCATTGGTCCAGAAGCTGAAGTGCTCGTAGCTGGCCGTGCCGGGCTGGCCAGCACCGTAGTTGGCTACCCGGTTTTGGGCGTGGGCCGGGCAGAGGACAAGTGCTCCGAGCCCTAGGGCAGTGGCAAAGGCGTAGTAGTTCATGGAGTGAGGCCGTCCGGTAGGCGCGGGGTGGTAAGGCAAATACTACGCAAGCCAGCGGTGTAAAGCTGCGCTGCACCAACCAGATAACGGTATCAACATGAGCGTGCCGGCAGTGAACTGCGCGCCGATAAGACGTGTTTAAAAGAATCCACACGCCGGGTAGCTGGCGTATGTCATCGCCACCTGTCTTTTCTTTCGCCTCAACCCATGACCAAGCTATTGTCGGCCGCCCTAGGCCTTGGCTTACTCGCTCTTACCGCCTGCGGCTCGCAGCAGCCCGCCCAGGCGCAAACCCAAGCCCCTGCGGCCCCTTCAGCCGCGGTGCTGTCGGCCTCCACGGCGGGCTTTGCCCCCAAGAACACGGCCGGGCTGGCGCAGGCCACCTTTGCCGGGGGCTGCTTTTGGGCGCAAGAGGAAGCCTTTGAGGAGCTCAAGGGCGTAAAGCAGGTAGTAAGCGGCTACGCGGGCGGCACCGTGGCGCACCCCAGCTACGAGCAGGTGGCTGGCCAGCGCACCGGCCACGCCGAAACGGTGAATATTTACTACGACCCCAAGGTCATCAGCTACCAAACGCTGGCCAACGTGTTTTTCACGGCCAGCCACGACCCCACGCAGCTCAACCGCCAGGGCAACGACACGGGGCCCGAGTACCGCTCGGTAGCTTTTTACCGCACGCCCGAGGAGAAGAAGGTAATCGAGCAGACCATTGCCAAGGTGAATGCCTCGAAGCAGTACGATGCTAAAATCGTAACGCAGGTAGTGCCCTTCAAGCAGTTTTGGGATGCCGAAGACTACCACCAGGGCTACTACCGCCTGCACCCCGAAAACCCCTACATCGAAGCCGTATCGGCCCGCAAGGTCGAGCACGTGCGCAAGCTATTCCCGCAAGAGCTGAAGCAGGCGCTCTAGAGCTGCTTCGCTAGCAAAAGGCCCCGCCAACGGTAGTTGGCGGGGCCTTTTTTAATGTCTCGGTTTTTGGTGCTACCTAGGTAGCCTAGGCCAGCTGGGTGCGCCCGGCACTGGTCACTGCCGCCCATTGGCGGGCCGCTTGGGCATCGGCAAAATGCTGGGTATCGAAGGGCAAGTGAGCGGTAGCGCGCTGCATGATGTTGTCGACGCCCATGCGGTTGAGGCCATCCTGCGACACCACTACCGCCATACGCTGCACCCCAAGCTTGGCAAATTCCGGAAACCACACTTCATTTATCCAGTCTTGGTCGGCGGGGCGAATAGTGCGTAGCAGGACATTATTAGCAATATACCCCTTCACGCGGTACTGGCGCGCCAGGCGCAGCACCTCGAGCAGTGAGGTGCGCAATTGTTCAGAATTCACGAAGCCTTGCCACTCAGTTTCGATGGTGGCGCCGGTGGGGTCGTGGTGTAGCAATAGATAAGAAGTGCGATAAACAATAGCCATAAAATCCAACAGGCTTATTTAGTACGTAGTAAATTGAGGATTTAATTGTATGTAAATATACAGTCCAGGTTAAGGCAGCCGAGTGTTAAGCCAGGCATACTACGTCAGTTTATCTTTGAGTACCTCTTTCCTTTTCTACGTGCCGCCGCCCCGGACGTTACCTCGCATTTATGCTGGCTTCCAAATTGCCCGATATCGGGGTTAGTATCTTCTCCCAAATGACGGCGCTGGCCCAGGAAGCCGGGGCCCTGAATCTGGCGCAGGGCTTTCCGGACTACGACCCGCCGCTGGCCCTGCGCGAGGCCCTGGCCCGCCACGCCCTGGCGCCGGGTAGCCACCAGTACGCCCCCATGCCTGGCTTGCCGCGCCTGCGCGAGGCCATAGCGGCGCAGGTAGGGCGGCTGCAGGCCGACGCGCCCGCGCCCGACCCCGCTACCGAAATTACCATTACGGCCGGGGCCACCGAGGCGCTGTATGTAGTGCTAGCCGCCGTGGTGCGCCCCGGCGACGAAGTCATTATTCTGGAGCCGGCCTACGACCTCTACGGGCCGGCTGTGCGGCTGCAGGGCGGCGTGCCGCGCTACGTGCGCCTGCCCGTCCCCGACTTTCGGCCCGACTGGGACGCCGTGCGGGCGGCCCTAGGTCCGCGCACGCGGCTCATTATGATTAATACGCCACACAACCCCAGCGGGGCCGTATTTACGGCCGCCGACTGGGAGGCGCTGGCCAACCTGGTCGACGGCACCGACGTGCTGGTGCTCTCCGACGAGGTGTACGAGCACCTAGTGTTCGACGGCGTGGCGCCGCGCAGTGCCCGCCAGCACCCGGCCCTACGGGAGCGCACCTTCGTGCTGTCGTCGTTTGGTAAAACCTACCACGCCACCGGCTGGAAGGTGGGCTACTGCCTGGCTCCGCCCGCCCTCAGCACCGAGGTGCGGCGGGTGCACCAGTTCGTGACCTTTGCCGTGAGCACGCCCACCCAGCACGCCCTGGCCGATGTACTGGCCGCCGACCCTGCCGATGCGCACGCCCGCGGCTTAGCCGGGTTTTATCAAGCCAAGCGCGATGCTTTTCGGCAGCTGCTAGCGGGCACGGGCTGGCAGCTGCTGCCGGTGCCGGGTGGCTACTTTCAGCTGGCGGGTTACCGGCAGTACTCCCAGGCCGGCGACGTGGCGTTTGCCACCGAGTTGGCGCGCACGTGGGGCGTGGCGGTAGTGCCTGTGTCGGCCTTCTACCACGATGGATACGACCCTGGTTTCGTGCGATTTTGCTTTGCCAAGGAGCTGCCTACGTTGGAAGCCGCTGCTGCCCGCTTGCGCCGATAAGGCGACAGTAACGAATTTTGTAAGTAGAATAGCAAACTATCACCTAAGCATGTGCTAATTGCACTAATTAATTACTATCGCCTTTCCTGAATACTCTTTACTCGTATGACTGACTTTACTGTGTCGCTGGTGCAAACCGACCTACACTGGCACGAGCCAGCGGCCAACCGCGCCGCGCTCACCGACCAACTGGCCGCGGCCCTTGCCGGACCGGGGCTTACCGATTTGATAGTGCTGCCCGAGATGTTTACTACCGGCTTCAGCATGGCCGCGGCGGCCCAGGCCGAGCCGGCTGAAAGTGCCACGTTGGCTTGGCTGCGCGAGCAGGCCGCTCGCTACGATGCCGTAGTGACGGGCAGCGTGATGGTAGCTGAAGGTGGGCGCTACTACAACCGCCTACTGTGGGTGCGCCCCGATGGCAGCTACAGCGCCTACGACAAGCGCCACCTGTTTCGGATGGCTGGCGAGCACGAAGTATACACGGCCGGCGCGGGCCGCCTGGTAGAAGAGTGGCGCGGCTGGCGCATTCAGCCACTGGTATGCTACGACCTGCGCTTCCCGGTGTGGAGCCGCAACCCCTCTGCCGAGCCCTACGACCTGCTGCTGTACGTGGCCAACTGGCCCCACGCCCGCGTGCATGCCTGGAAGGTGCTGCTGCAAGCGCGCGCCATCGAAAACCTGACCTACGTAGCTGGCGTGAACCGTATTGGCCTCGATGGCCTAGGGGTAGAGTACAGCGGCCACACCATGCTGCTTGACCCTAGGGGAGATTACCTGGCCCAGGCCGGCTCCATGCCTACCATTCTTACCCGCCGCCTCATGCGCCACCCTCTGCACGAGGCCCGCGAGCAGCTGTCGGCCCTGAGCGATGCCGATGCCTACGAACTCAAGTAAGCGCTAAGAGAGAAGGCCAGGATGCACTCCGCATCCTGGCCTTCTCTCTTAGCGCTAGTATAGCTATTTCACTAGCAGCTTGCGAGTGGCTGCCGCCCCATCGCTGGCCGTGACTTGCACCACGTACATGCCGGGCGCGAGGCCGCCTAGGTCGAGGGTGCGGGTGCGCCGCGGTGTGGCATCTTGGCGCACCAAGCGGCCCGTGAGGTCGAATAGGCGCAGGCTGGTGAGCTGGGCCGTTTCAACGGTTACGGCGTCGGTAGGGCTGGCGGGGTTAGGGTATACCCCTAGGGCCACGGCCGGGGCGGCGGGCGGCTCGGCGGCCAGCGGAGTCTCGCGCCCCGTGACGTAGCTCACAATGCCGCCCGTTTCGGTGCCGATGTACAGCTCGGGCGTGCCATCCTGGTTGAGGTCGGCGGCGGCGGGGGCGTAGTGCAGCAGCGTGCCGTGGCCAAGCTGCGCGGCGTAGTAGCGGCTGGTGAGCTTATTATAAAACAAGTCGGTACGCTCCGTGAAGGCCGCGCCCTGGTTGCGGAAGTCGCTGTAGAAGCGCACCGTGCCCGCCCCGCTTACCGTGAGCAGGTCGGGGCGGCCGTCGCCGTCGAAGTCGGCCACGGTTGGGGCCAGGTTGATGAGGCGGGCGCCATTATTGCGCAGCTGGCCGTAGTCATTATTAGCCAGCGCAAACAGACTGTTGGTGGCCACGCCCGCGCCCTGGTTGCGGTAATAGCGCAGGCTGGAGCCGGGCTCGCTGGTGTCGTTGGTGCCGAGCAGCAGGTCTACGTAGCCGTCGCCATCCACATCAAAAAAGCACGGCGTATCGCCCGCGTAGGTGGCGATGGCGCCGGTGCCACCCGTGCCCTGGGGCCGGAAATAGTCGTCGGCCGCGGCGTTAAAAACGGCCGCTTGCCCTGCCCCGGCCTGGTTGAGCCGGAAGTGCAGCCGGTTGCTGCTGCCCGCGTACACCGAGTACACTAGGTCGAGGGCCCCGTCGCGGTTGAGGTCTACCAAGGCCGGGCGCAGGCTCTCGAAACGGCTGGCCGGTGTGAGCGCGGCCGTGGCCGCCAGCCCTAAGTAATCGTCGGTAACGAGCCGGAACACGGGGCGGCGGGCCGTGCCTACGTTGCGATAGTAATAGATACTGCTGCGGTAGTAGCCGTTCACCTGGTCACCCTGCGAGCCTACCAGCATGTCGGTAAGCCCGTCGCCGTCGAGGTCGCCGAAGGCTGGGGCCGCGCCCTCGCTCACATCGAGCATATCATTTTGCAAAAAGCCATCGCTCACCTGGCTATAGGTGGGCAGGGCGCCCGCCCCGCCGCCGCTCGTGAGGCGGTACTGGCGCACGGTGCGGCGCATGCTCACGCGGTCGTCTTGGTTGGTAATCTGGTTGGGTGCTACCACTAGGTCGGGCGCGCCATCTAGGTCAGCATCAAAGATGTAGGGCGCTGGATATACCGAAGTAGCCAAGGGTGTGGCCAAGGGAAAAGCGCTGCTGATGCCTGCCAGCGTGAAGGTGGCGTCCGTGCTGCTGCTGCCCGTATTGAGCAGCCGCGATAGCTGCGGGCAGTTGTCGCGGCCATCGAGCAGGTCGAGCACGCCGTCGCCGTTGAGGTCTGCGAGCAGCACGTTGTGGCCCATGCTGTGCATGATTTTGGTGGTGCCGTCGCCCGGTATGGGGCCCATTACGCGCCGGGCCTGGCACTGGGCTACCCCATTGGGCTGGTACATAGCGCAGTCGGGGCACGCCGAAAGCTTGCCCCAGTAGTTCGTAGCCTGCCGAAACGAACTTAGGTCGGTGCACGGCCCGGTGCCCGTGTTCAGGTACAGCTCTAGGTTGGTTGAAGCTGCAAAATCGTAGGTGAGGATATCGAGCCGGCCGTCGCCGTTCACGTCCTGCACCGCCGGCACGTTGTAGTAGCCCGAATTGATGTTGACGTTAAGCGTGCTGGAGAGGGCAAAGCCTAGCTCGGCGTTGGCCAGCACAAACTGTGGGCTGCCGCTGGCCGAGCCTTCGTTGTGAAACACCCGGATGTTACCGCCCTCCACGTAGGTAAAAATATCGGGCCGGCCATCGCAGTCATAATCGCGCAGTGCCACCCAGCTGGCTAGGTCATTCGGAAAGGCATTCTCGTACACCGGAGCGTACTGCCAGCGCCGCCCGCCGCCCGCCGCCACGTTCAGAAAGGTATAGCTGCGCGACGCCTCGCGGTCAAAGACGTACAGGTCGAGTTGGCCATCGCCGTTCAGGTCTATGTTGCTGAATTGTGGAGCGTTGAGGCCGCCCGCCCAGGCGTGGGGCAGCGTATCGGTGCCCTGCACTAGCCGAGCTACACTGCCAAACTCGAAGCCAAACCGGGCACCCGTCGTTTGCGCTTGGGCTGACTGCCCGCCCAGTGATAAAGCCCAGCTAATGAGCAGCAAAAGTAGAGAGCGAGCCATAAGCAGAGGAAGGAAGCAGCGAATGAAGTGACAACCACTGGCTAACAGCTACAAGTTGCGCTTTAGCCTGCGCAAAACCAGAAAATGTAAAATCTTTTTTTGGGATTCAGTCCAGAATTTGGACTTTGTGAAAAATCTGGACTTTCTTTGTGCTAATAATAATCATATTATAATTTATGAAAAGACTATTATTTGCTGTAATAATTATAATTTCAGGTAGTAAATCCCGTGCACAGGGCACGGTCAATTACGTCACAGAAATAGTTACTGACTACGGCAAGTTTTGGCGTAGTGGCACTGGTACCACCGGCAATGCACCTCTTAGCGCTACCAAGCCCGACAACTCGCACAATCTGATAGCTTTTTCGCTGGATGGCGTGCGCTACGCTACCGGTGTCAACGACGAGCTGTTGAAGGCCAACGAGCTGACGTACAAGCCAGGGCGATACCAAGCCTTGTCGGTAGATGGGCTTACATCTTCGACCGTCATCAACTCCAACACTAAAGTCGGCCTGGGGCAGCTCTACGACAAGGTGCACAACGGGCCGAGCTCGCCACCGCCCACCGGCGGCTACGAGCGCTACCTCAGCGACGGCGTGCAGGGCCTCGACCTAGGTACCGGAGTGGCCAACCTGCCGGCGGGCACGCTCACCTTTGCCGTCAGCTCGGTGGCCCAAGCGGCCATCGGCGATGGGGTGCCTGATGTGCTCGTGACCCAGTTTGCCTCGCCCGATACGGGGGGTGATAAATACCAGTTCTTGGATGCCAGCGGCAAAGCGGTGGGCACCGCCGTCACGGTGGTATTCGTGAACGTGCCGGTGGTAGGAAATTGGATGGCTGATTTTTATGAGGCTTCGCAAAGCCCCATGACCCTGGGCACAGGCTTCACCAACACGGGTCGCGACCTACGCCTGTGGGCGGCCGATTTTTCTTCGTTCGGCATTACGGCCAGCGACTATAGCCGCATCAAGAGCTTTCAGATAACGCTGAACGGCAGCAGCGACCAGGCGTTTGTGGCCTATAATACGGCGGCGCTCAGCATTCAGCCCCTGCCCGTAACGCTCACCGCCTTTGCGGGCGCCGCCCAGGGGTCGGCCGTGCACCTAACCTGGCAAACCGCCAGCGAGCGCGATGCCGACGCCTTCGTGGTAGAAGCCAGCGCCGACGGTAGCACCTTTGTGCCGGTGGGCCGGGTGGCGGCGGCCGGTACCACGGCCCAGGCCCAGCGCTACGCCTTTGGCTACCAACCGCCGCAGCCGGGCCTAGGGTATTACCGCCTGCGCCAGCTCGACCACGATGGTACCGGCTATTACTCGCCGGTGGTGGCTGTGCGCACCGGAGCGGCGGCCGTAGCAGTATTCCCAAACGTGTTCGATGAAGCCCTGACGGTACGGTTGCCGGCGGCCGGCAGCACGACCCTGGCGCTGCTGGCGCCCGATGGCCGCTTGCTTTATCAGCAGCACCTAGGTGCGTCGCCCGCGCAAGACCTAGCACTACCCAGCCCGGCCGCGCTGCCGCCTGGCCTCTACCTGCTGCGCGTGGTGCTGGATGGCCGGGCCAGCCTGCACCGCGTGGTGAAGCAGTAGCGGCTAAATATCACCTGGGGCCCCACCTTTGTGGCCGTAATGACGACGATGCCCACGCCCCTCTACGCCCAGTACCTCGCCGCCCAGGGCCAGGTCAGCACCGACTCGCGCCAGCCCCAGCCGGGCACGCTCTTCTTCGCCCTCAATGGCCCCAGCTTTCGCGGGGCCGCCTTTGCGGCCGGCGCGCTGGCCAAAGGCGCCCGCCACGCCGTGGTAGACGACGAACAACTGGCCACCCAGGACCCGGCGCACTACACCTACGCCGCCGACCCGTTGGTTGCCCTGCAAGCCCTGGCCCAGGAGCACCGCCGCCAGTTTCGGGGCCCGGTGCTGGCTATCACAGGCTCAAACGGCAAAACCACTACCAAGGAATTGCTGACGGTAGTTCTAGCGCAGAAATATAACGTGCTGGCTACCACTGGCAATTTCAATAACCACATTGGCGTGCCCCTCACGCTGCTGCGCCTCCGGCCGCAGGAGCACGACATTGCCGTGATTGAGATGGGGGCCAACCACCAGGGCGAAATTGCGGACTACTGCCAGTGGGCCGAGCCTACGCACGGCCTCATCACCAACATCGGCAAGGCCCACCTCGAGGGTTTTGGGGGCGAGGCTGGCATCGCAAAAGGCAAGGGCGAGCTGTTTGACTACCTGGCGGCGCACGGCGGCACTGCTTTCGTAAACACCCTCGATGCCAAGCTGCCGGGGCTGGCCGGGGCAGTACCGCACCGTGCCACCTATTCCCAGCCCGGCGACGCCTACCCCGCTACGCTGCTGGCCGCCGACCCGGCGCTACGCCTGCGCCTGTGGGACGGCACCGAGGTAGCTGCCCACCTCACCGGGGAGTACAACTTTCCGAATATGGCGGCGGCAGCAGCTGTAGGCGCCTATTTTGAGGTGCCCTCTGCCCAGGTAGCCGCCGCCCTGGCTGCCTACAACCCCCAGAACAACCGCTCGCAGCTCGTGCGCACCGACCGCGGCAACGACCTGATACTCGACGCTTATAATGCCAACCCCAGCAGCATGGCCGCCGCCCTGCGCAGCTTTGCGCAGCGCCCCGTGGCCGCTGGCCAGGGGCGCTTGGCTATCCTAGGCGATATGTTCGAGCTAGGCGATACCAGCGCTGCCGAGCACCGCGCCCTTGGCCAGCTGCTGGCCGACCTAGGGCTGCACCACGCAGTGCTCATCGGCCCCCTGATGCAGGCCGCCGCTGAGGCGCACCCAGCTGCTTACTACTTCGCCGACAAAGGTGCCGCCGCCGAGTGGCTGGCCCACCAAACCATCGCCGGCCAGCTTATCCTGCTGAAAGGCTCGCGTGGCATGGGTCTGGAAAGCTTGCTGCCTCTGCTTTAGACCTAGGCAAATAGTAAGGAGGCACTGAGCAAGAAAGCCATTTCGCTTGCTCAGTGCCTCCTTACTATTTGCTTATTGACCTAAAATGGTCTTGCCAATTCAGCCAGCGTGGGCAGAATGGCGTCTTTGGGCGAAACGAGTGCCTCGCCCTCAAAGCCCCAGTCGATACCTAGGGCGGGGTCGTTCCAGAGCAGGCCGCCCTCGGCGCCGGGGGCGTAATAGTCCGAGCACTTGTAGAGAAACAGCGTGTTGTCTTCCAGCGCCACAAAGCCGTGGGCAAACCCGATAGGTACGTAAAGCACATTGCCGAGCTCGGCGGTGAGTAGCACCTTGGCGTGCTGGCCGTAGGTGGGCGAGTCGCGGCGTAGGTCTACTACCACGTCGAGGGCGCGGCCCTGGGCCACGCGTACCAGCTTGGCCTGCGCGTGGGGCGGCTTCTGAAAGTGCAGGCCCCGTAGCGTACCGGCCTTGGAGCTACTCTGATTGTCTTGCACCCAGTCGAGGTGCGGCAGGCCCAGGCCTTCCATAGTACGCGCGCTAAAGCTTTCGAAAAACGCGCCGCGCGGGTCGCCAAATATGCGAGGCCGGAACTCAAGCAGGCCAGGTAGAGAATGCGTAATAACTTCCATAGAGAGACTAAAAATAAAGGTGTTAGTGCATTTTGATAGGAGACTGCCGGCTAGCCTCGGCCACGGCGGTCAGGTACTCGCGCAGCACAAGCTGCTCGTCAAATTTCTCTTCAGCGAGCTGGCGGCTGGCGGCGCCCATGGCTGCCAGGCGCTCGGGCGCCAGCTGGGCCACGAGTAGTAGCTTGGCAGCTAGGTCATCGGCCGAGCGCACTTGGCAAAGGTAGCCGTTGCGGCCGTGCTCCACGGTCTCGCGGCAGCCGGGTACATCGGTGGTTACAAGAGGTTTGCCGCAGGCCGCGGCTTCGAGCAGGGTTTTGGGGGTGCCTTCGCGGTAGGAAGGCAGCACCACGCAGTCGGCGCGGTGCAGGTGCTCGGCCACGTTGTCGGAGGTACCTAGGTGCTCGACGTGGCCCTCGGCCAGCCACTGCTCGAACGTGGCGCGGGGCACGCCCACGCCGCCGGCCTCATCGAGGCCGCCCAGCAATTGCACCCGCACCTGGTCGGGCCCTAGGGTCGTGCGTAGCTGCCGCGCCGCCTCGAAGTACTCCACGATGCCTTTTTCGTAGAGCACCCGCGCCACCATAAGGAAGGTGAAGGGCGCATTGGCAGCTTTGTCGGCGCTGGGCTGGGGACGGAAGCGCGCCAAATCGACGCCTGAGCCGGGCACCAGGCCCGTGCGCTCGGGCCTGATGAGGCCGTAGCGAATGAAGAGCTCGCGGTCGTCGTTGTTCTGAAAAAATACTTTGTGTGGAAACCGAAAGGCCAGTCGGTACAGCCCGCGGGCCACTTTGCTTACCAGGTTCTCGATGAGAAAAACGGTGCCTAAGCCACTTACATTGTTGATGCTGGCCACGCCCGCCAGCTTGGCTGCCAGCGTGCCGTAAATGTTGGGCTTGATGGTGAAGTGTAGCACCACATCGGGCCGCTCACGCTTGTAAATAGTTAAAAAACGACGCGTTAGCTGGGCATCTTTGAGTGGATTGGTGCCCTTGTTTTCCATCAGGATGGGTACGTAGCGGCAGCCCAACTCACTTTCCAGGCGTGCCGAGTAGGCATCGGGCGGGGCAATGGCCAGCACCTCGTGGCCAGCGGCTTGCAGGGCCTTAACGAGGCCCCGGCGGAAATTCCAGATGTTCCAGGAAGTATTAATAACTACAGCAACGCGCACAGGTCTAGGATAACGTAAACAATAGAATAGCGCGGCAAAGGTCGGGCGCGAAAGCGACGCGGGCGCTACGTAGCCTGCTCAGGGGGTTACTTTCGGCGCAGTTTTCGCGTTAGGGAATTGCTATGCATAGGTATAAAAACATGGGCCTCGCGCTTGGATTGCTCGCTGTGAGCGCCAGCGCCCAGGCTGCCCCGCCCACGCCGGGCCAATTAATTTTTCAAAAAAACTGCCAGCGCTGCCACGGCAAAGACGGCCGCCTAGGGCTTAATGGTGCTCACGACCTCACCAAAAGTAACCTCAATACTATGGGTCGCACCTATCTGGTAACGAATGGTATGGGGAAAATGCCAAGCTTTAGTAAGACCTTAAGCCCAACCCAAATTGCGCAGGTGGTAGCCTACTCGCTGACGCTAAAGTAGCCGCTGCAGCTTGCAACTGCCGCCGGGCCGCAGGTATCTGGTAGTAGGAGTGTGCTGATTATCAAGAATTTTTGATTAAATCGCATTATTCTGCTATTCCTAGATACTTGCTCGTATGAAACACACTTTCCTACTGGGGGCGTTGTTGGCCCTAGGTCTGCCCGCCCGGCCATTGCTGGCCCAAACCGCTACTGCTCTGCCCGCGGGCGTCACGCAAGTGACGTCGGTGGAGGGCATCACCGAATACAAGCTGCCCAACGGTCTGCGGGTGCTGCTCTTCCCCGACCAGTCGAAGGCCACGGCTACCGTCAACATCACCTATCTGGTAGGCTCGCGGCACGAGGGCTACGGCGAAAGTGGTATGGCCCACCTGCTAGAGCACATGGTGTTTAAGGGCTCGACCAAGCATCCCAACATTCCGCAGGAGCTGACCGAGCATGGCGCCAACCCCAATGGCACAACTTGGCTCGACCGCACCAACTACTTCGAAACCTTCACCTCGACCGACGAGAACCTGAAGTGGGCCTTGGACCTAGAAGCTGACCGTATGGTCAATTCTTTCATTGCCAAGAAGGACCTCGACAGTGAGTTTAGCGTGGTGCGCAACGAGTTTGAGAGCGGCGAAAACTCACCTAGCAGCGTGCTCATGGAACGCGTGCTGAGTAGCGCTTACCTATGGCACAACTACGGCAAATCGACCATCGGCTCGAAGGAAGATATTGAGCGCGTGCCGATTGATAACCTCAAGGCCTTTTACCAAAAGTACTACCAGCCCGACAACGCCGTGCTGCTGGTGGCCGGCAAGTTTGACCCCGCCAAGACGCTGGCGCTCATCAAACAGGACTTCGGGCCCATTGCCAAGCCCACTCGCGTGCTGGCCCCCACCTACACCACCGAGCCCACCCAAGATGGCGAGCGCTCGGTGACCCTACGCCGGCCTGGCGACACCCAAGGCCTGGCCGTAGCCTACCACGTGGTAGCCGGCGCCCACCCCGACTACGCTGCCACCGATGTGCTGGTGGACGTACTCACCAATCAGCCTTCGGGCCGCCTGTATAAGGCACTGGTAGAAAATAAAAAAGCGGCCAGCACCTGGGGCTTTACCCCCACGCTGCACGACCCTGGCTTTGCGTATTTCTACGCCGATGTGCGCCAGGGCCGCTCGCTCGACTCGGCCCGCACGGCTATGCTGGGTGCCCTCGACGCGGTGGCCCGCACCCAGCCACCCACGGCCGAGGAAGTAGCCCGCGCCAAAACCAAGCTGCTCAAGGATATTGAGCTGCTATTTCAGAAAAGCGATGACCTAGGGCTGACCTTGAGCGAGTACATCGCCACCGGCGACTGGCGCCTCGTGTACCTCTACCGCGACAACCTGCGCAAGGTAACGGCCGCCGACGTGCAGCGCGTGGCCGCCGCCTATCTCAAACCTAGCAACCGCACCGTGGGCCTTTTCGAGCCTGACAACCGGCCCGACCGCACCACCGTGCCCGCCGCCCCCGACGTGGCCGCGCTGGTGAAAAACTATAAAGGCGAGCCCGCCATCGCGGCCGGTGAAGCCTTCGACGCGTCACCCGCCAATATCAACACCCGCACCAAGCTAGGCCAGGAGAAGAACGGCCTCAAGTACGCGCTGCTGCAAAAGCAGACACGCGGCAACTCGGTAAACGCGGAGCTGAAGCTGCGCTATGGCACTGAGGCCTCGCTCACGGGCAAGCCGGGCGTGGCTCAGCTCACGGCCGCCATGCTCCAGCGCGGCACCAAAATGCGCACCTACGCCCAGATTCGGGATGCTTTCGACAAGGCGCAGGCGCAGGTGTACTTCTACGGCGGCGGCCAAACGGCCACAGCGGGTATTCAGACTGATAAGGCGCACCTGAACAGCGTGATGGACATCGTGCTTGACTGCCTGCGTAACCCCTCCTTCCCGGCCGATGAGTTTGAGAAGCTTAAGCAGGCGCGCCTCGCCGACCTAGAGTCGCAGAAGCAAGAGCCCCAGGCGCTGGCCTACAACCTCGCCAGTCGCCTAAGCTCGCCTTACCCCAAGGGCCACCCGATGGAAACGCTATCCTATGACGATGAGATTGCCGCCATCAAGGCCATTAAAATCGAAGATGTGCGCGCCTTCTACAAGCAGTTTTACGGCGCCCAAAACGCCACGCTGGCCGTAGTGGGCAGCTTCGACGAGCCGGCCCTGCGCCAGCGTCTCGACAAGCAGTTGGGTACCTGGAAGGCCAGCAGCCCCTACGCGCGCATTCCGCAGCGCGTGTTCTCCGGCACCGCCCAAAGCCAGGCCCTGCAAACCAACGACAAGGCCAACGCCATGTTCGTGGCCATGATGAAATACCCGCTGCGCGACGACTCGCCCGACTACGCGGCCCTGTATATGGCCAACTACATCCTAGGTGATGGTTTCTTGAATTCGCGCCTCGCTACGCGCATCCGCCAAAAAGAGGGTGTGAGCTATGGGGTGGGCTCCTACATGTATGCCGATGACAACGACGAGGTGGGCGGTTTTGGGTCGTATGCCATCTACAACCCCGACAACTCGGCCCGCCTCGAACAAGCCTACAAGGAAGAAGTCGAGCGCCTACTCAAAGACGGCGTCACGGCCGATGAGCTGAAGGCCGCCAAATCGGCCGCGCTGCAAAACTTCCAGGTGCAGCGCTCGCAAGACCGCAACCTGGCCAGCACCTGGGCGCAGTACCTCACCAAGGCCGAGGGCCGCACCTTCACCTACGACGCCGAGCTCGACCGCCGCATCGCGGCCCTCACGCCCGAGCAGGTAAACGCTGCGGCTAAGAAGTACCTCGACTACTCTAAGCTGACCATCGTGAAGGCCGGCGACTTTGCCCGCAGCGCCAAGCCGAAGGCGACGGCGCCGTAGGGATAGAGCGGCTAAAGTCCGGGTCATGCTCATCTGGCGGCCACGCGATATACTTCACTGCGTGGCCGCCAGATGCGTATGACAGCATGATAAGATGACCTCGCGGCCCCTAGAAATGCGATTGGAAGTTGCTTATGATAGCGCCGAGCGCCTTCACTCCAGCCTAGGCCACCAAGCTCCTGGGTTACTGCGAAACCCATCTTCAATCCACCACATTAGGCGGATGCTCTAATCCATTCTTTGAGCGAGGTAAAGGGCTCGGTTGCAATTTCGTTAGCCAATTGAACTTGCGCTTCGGAATCAGGGCCCATGTACGTGTAGGTCTCAATGTATCCTAGCAACTGCGCCACGGCTTCCGCGCCCTCAAAGAAATTGGCAAATACCTTGGCCGGAACTTGGTAAAACGTATAGTCTGTCCCGTTGGCCTTGAAAGCCTCCACCACATCATGGAAGCTATTTACTTCGGTCGCCAGAGACAAGTAAGCGCCATTGCCCACCTTCTCGGGGTGTAAAAACGCGCCGGCTACCACCTTACCCAAATCGTGTATGTCGGCCATGTGCAGCACCTTCTTGGTGGGGTCAATGGGCAAGGTCCAGCCGATGGAACCATCTTGCTGCTGCTGTGGGGCGGTGTGGCCGTGGAAGTTTTGGAAGTAAAACGGCGGCTGCACGAAGGTATACTGTGCAAAGCCGGCCTTTTTCACCACCTCATCAACGGCAGCTTTCCCCGTAAACTGAGGCACGGTAAACTGCCCGTTGCTGATTTTCTCCACGTTTGGCAGCGTGGACCAAATGAAATGCTGCACCTGGGCATTTTTGGCGGCTTCAACGGCCAGTGTGCCTTGTGCCAGCTCGTCGGCGCCTTCCCAAAAGTTGGTGACCACAAATACCCCGTGTGCCCCCCGGAAGGCGTTGGTCATGGAGGCCAGGTCCATCAAGTCCCCCTGCGCTACTTCGTGCGCCTTGCCCTGATAGGTCTTGGGGTTTCGGGTAACTGCCCGAACGGTGAAAGAACCCTCCTTCACTAGCGCATCTACTACTCCCTTTCCTTGCAGGCCAGTCGCGCCCACTACGGCAATTAGTCTCTTTTCCACCTTGGCTGTTTTTTAAAGATTTCCAGTGCCACAAAGGTGGAGGAGCTGACCTGCGGCAGCCCATAAGGTAGTTTAAGAAAGCGACTTAAGGTAGATTAAGAGCCAATCATCTTTTTGCGGATGGTACTCAGAAATTCGGGCGTCACCCCCAGGTAGGAGGCAATCTGCACGTTGGATAGCCGTTGCAGAAACTGTGGGTATCTTTTCAAAAAGTCAAGGTAACGCTCTTCGGCGGTGGAGCTGATATTCTGCAAAATTCTTCGATGTGCGTTAACCAGGGCGTTTTCCGTAAGGGCCCGGAAAATCCGGTTAAACGTGAGGTTGTCATCAAAGAACTTGACCTGGTCTTCCTTTCTTAATTGAAGAATGGTTGAATTTTCCAGCGCTTCTATGTACAGGCTACTCGGCTCTGCCGCGTAGAAACTGGCAATGTCTGTTATCCACCAGTTCTCAATGGCAAACTGCAGGTTATGCTCTTTGCCTTTGTCGTCTACCAGGTACATTCTAAAGCAGCCCGCCACTACGAACGTGTGATGCTTGCAGACGTCCCCTTTCTGCAGGATAAAATGCCTTCGTTTTACCTTTCGCTCCTGGAAAGCTTCTGCTACGAGAGACTTTTCTGCTTCCGTTAAGGAAAGAACACGTTCGAAATAGGCTAGTAGAGCTGTTGTCGTCATTTGCCAAATTTGCTACAACTAGAAGCTAACAGAAGTCTGAGGCGGCCCGGTCAAGCGAGAGAGAGCAGAGTATTATATTTAAGTTTTTGAAGATGAGAATCTTGCGGGTTTGGTGGGCGAGTGTCTAGTGCTGTCGCTCGTGGCTACCCTAGTCGAACGGAAGTGGCCCGTCGTATTGACGGTGCTTATCGGGTTTGCCTATGGAGCGGAAACTATTATCTCATCCTCTCCTGCCTAATTAGACCACCTCAAGCTAAGAAATGGACGTAATGGGCGTAGATACAGGTCAAAAATAAGTCAGTACATTACCGGAGTCAGGTCGTGGAAACGCGTATTTATACAACGATTCTCCCATATTTAGTGTTAACTATCTAGCGCACCCATTCCGCGCTTTTACGCTATGTCTAATTCCAACTCGCCCGGCGGCAACCGTAGCGGCACCCGTCACTGGGGGGCTTCCGATAGCACCCCCGCCCGCCGCGACGCCAAAACGCCTAAACACTTACTTAAAATAAAGACCCACGCCACGGCCAAAGAGCGCGAAACCGCTGTGCTCGTGAGCGTGCCCCCGCGTCGCCAAAACGACGCGCAAACGACCGAATACCTGGACGAACTAGCTTTTCTGATTGAAACGGCCGGTGCCGAAGCCACCAAACGCTTCGTGCAGAAGCTCGAAAAGCCCGACATCCGCACTTACGTGGGTGAGGGCAAGCTAGCCGAGATAAAAGCCTACGTGCAGCACGAAAACAGCAGCATGGTCGTCTTCGACGATGACCTGTCGCCCTCGCAGCTGCGCAACCTAGAGGCCGAGCTGAAAGTGAAAATTGTGGACAGGTCGCTGCTCATTCTCGACATTTTTGCGCTGCGGGCCAAGTCGGCCACGTCGCGCACGCAAGTCGAGCTGGCGCAGTATCAATACCTGTTGCCCCGCCTCACCGGCCTCTGGACCCACTTGGACAAGCAGCGCGGTGGTGTGGGCATGAAGGGCCCAGGTGAAACGGAAATCGAGACCGACCGACGCATCGTGCGCGACCGCATTGCCTTCCTCAAGGAGAAGCTCGAAGACCTCGACAAGCAAGCTGTGACGCAGCGTAAAACGCGTACGCAAACCATTCGGGTAGCGCTGGTGGGCTATACTAACGTAGGCAAGAGCACGATAATGAACCTACTCGGCAAGGCCGAAGTATTTGCCGAAAACAAGCTTTTCGCCACCGTCGATGCCACGACCCGCAAGGTGGTGCTCGACAACCACGTGCCCTTCCTTCTCTCCGATACGGTAGGGTTTATCCGCAAGCTGCCCACCAAGCTTATCGAGAGCTTCAAGAGCACGCTCGACGAGATTCGGGAGGCCGACTTGCTCATTCACGTGGTCGATATTTCGCACCCAGCTTTTGAGGAGCACATCGAAGTAGTAAATGAAACACTCCGCGAAATCGGCGCTTCTGATAAGCCTTCGCTGCTGGTGTTCAATAAAATAGACCAGTACAAGGCTGATACCGACCCGATACCGAACTTCGGCGACGATGACCCCGACCAGGAGTTCCCGACCGACTTCGAGGAAGCCGCCCCGCGCCCGCCGCTCGAGCAGCTGCAAGAGACCTACATGGCGCGCTTGCACGACCCGGTAGTGTTCATCTCGGCGCAGCAAAAGGAGAACGTGGACGCCCTGCGCGAACTGCTGGGCCGCAAGGTAGCCGAGCTCTACCAAGTGCGGTACCCATACAGCAACCAGCAGTATGGCCAGTACGACGCCGTAACGGAGTAAGCTAGCCTAGGAAAAAGAAAAGCGGCCGGGACACATGTTCCGGTCGCTTTTCTTTTTCCTAGGTTGACCTTTGCGCCATGCACACCCTCGACCAGCTGCGCGCCGGGCAGCTAGCGGGCGCCACGCGCCTCGACCTCTCGGCCGGCCTTACCGAGTTTCCGCGCGAAATATTCGACCTAGCCGACTCGCTCGAAATCCTCAACCTCTCTGGTAATGCCCTCTCGGCGCTGCCCGCCGACCTACCCTGCCTGCACAAGCTACGCGTGCTGTTTTGCTCCGACAATCAGTTTACGGCCGTGCCCGAGGTGCTGGGCCAGTGCCCACTGCTGAGCATGATAGGCTTCAAAGCCAATCAGATACATGCACTGCCCGCGGCCGCGCTGCCGCTCCAGCTGCGCTGGCTCATCCTCACCGACAACCAGCTTACCGAGCTGCCGTCCGAAATTGGCAACTGCCCGCAGTTAGAGAAGCTGATGCTAGCCGGCAACCGGCTCACCACGTTGCCCGCCGCGCTGGCCCGCTGCACCAACCTAGGGCTGCTGCGCATTGCGGCCAACCAGCTTACCGAGCTGCCGGCCTGGCTGCTCACCATGCCCCGGCTGAGCTGGCTGGCCTACGCGGGCAACCCCTTTGCGGCGGCCGCTGAAGCCGCCGCCGTGGCGCGCCATCCCATTGCTAGCATTCCGTGGGGGCAGCTGCGCGTCGAGCAGCAGCTGGGCGAGGGCGCGTCGGGCGTTATATACCGGGCGGGGTGGCACCGCGGCGCGGCCGTGCCCACCGAGGTGGCCGTCAAGCTATTCAAAGGTGCCGTCACTAGCGATGGCCTGCCGCAAAGTGAAATGGCCGCCTGCATCAGCGCCGGCGCGCACCCCAATCTGATTGCCGTAAAAGGTAAAATCGCCGAGCACCCGGCCGGGGCCGAAGGCTTAGTGCTTGAGCTTATTGACTCCGCTTTTTGCAACCTAGGGGGGCCGCCTAGCTTGGCATCTTGCACCCGCGACGTGTACGCGCCCGGCACTGTGTATAGCCTGCGCGCCGCACTGCGCATCGCCCTAGGTATCGCTGCCGCGGCCGCGCACCTGCACGCGCAGGGCATTATGCACGGCGACTTGTATGCTCACAATATCTTGTATACCGAAGCCGGCGAAGCGCTGCTGGGCGACTTTGGCGCCGCCTGCTTCTTCGACCCCGCCGACGTAGGCCAGGCCCAAGCCCTGCAGCAATTAGAAGCACGTGCCTTTGCGTGCCTGCTCGATGATTTGCTGACGCACTGCCCCGAAGCCGCCGCCCTGCCGGCCGTGCACCAAGCTTGGCAACAATTGCAGCACCGCTGCGCTCAGCCTGAGGTAGCGGCCCGGCCGCTATTTGCGGAGGTAGTGCAAGAGTTAACCCGCTGGGCAGAAAGGCTAGCGTGACCGCGCCAATGATAGTGTTGCGAATACTAAGAAAACCGACCTGCTAGGGTCGGGTTTTTTATGCGAGATAGGCAGCAATTAGTTGCCGATTTTAGGAGATTTTCTGAAGGGTTTTTGAAGAGTTGGTTCTTGTAAAAAGTAAAAAATGAGTTTAACGCAAGTGAACTGATAATAAGGGGGAAGGAGCTGAGCGAACGTAGAATCGGAGTCGTGGTAAAGTCAATTTTTTTCGATAGGTTTGGCTTATTGCCTCTCTCTTTTCCCAAACCTGTTTACCACATGAAAAAACTCGTTTACTCACTCTTATCGGGGCTTGCTATGATGGGCCTGGCTGGGCCTGCCGCCCAGGCGCAGCAGATGCCGGCGCAGCGGCAGTGCGCTACCATGGAAGTGCTGGCCGCCCAGCTAGCCGCTGACCCCAGCTACGGCGCCCGCCTGCAAGCTATCGACCAGCAGGCCAGCGTGTATGCCAAGCAGAAAGCGGCCAACCCCGCGCAGCGCACCTCGTCGAGCATCATTGTCACCATTCCGGTGGTGGTGCACGTGCTCTACAACACGGCCGCCCAGAACATCAGCGATGCTCAGGTGCAGTCGCAGCTCGATGTGCTCAACGCCGATTTTCACCGTCAAAACGCTGACTTGAGCAAGGTTCCAGCCGCCTTCACCAGCCTCATTGGCGACGCGGGCGTGCAATTTGTGCTGGCCAAGCGCGACCCCAGCGGCAATGCCACCACCGGCATCGTACGCAAGAGCACCACCGCCACCAGCTTTGACAGCAGCGACAAAATGAAATACAGCAGCAGCGGCGGCGACAATGCCTGGCCCGCTGCCTCGTACCTCAACCTATGGTGCTGCAACCTAGGCGGTGGCTTACTAGGTTACGCGCAGTTTCCGGGCGGCGCGGCGGCCACCGATGGCGTGGTTATCTTATACTCGGCCTTCGGCAGCGGCGGCTCGGCGGTGGCCCCCTACAATCTAGGGCGCACCGCCACCCACGAAGTAGGACACTGGCTAAACCTGCGCCACATTTGGGGTGATGCCCGCTGCGGCAACGACCAAGTGAGCGATACGCCCACCCAGCAAACCAGCAACTACGGCTGCCCCACTTTCCCGCACGTGACGTGCTCGAATGGCAGCAGCGGCGACATGTTCATGAACTACATGGACTACACCGACGACGGCTGCATGCAGATGTTTTCGAGCGGCCAGGGCGACCGCATGGACGCCCTCTTTGCCACCGGCGGCTCGCGCGCCTCGCTACTCAGCTCGCAGGGCGGGGCAGCACCGGGCACCACAACGCCTACGCCCACTCCCACACCTACTACGCCCACGTATTGCGCCAGCCAGGGCAACGCCGCCAGCCAGTACATCGACTACGTGAAGCTGGGCAACATTAGCCGCACCAGCGGCAACGATGGCGGCTACTACGACGGTACCGCCCTGAGCACCAGCGTAGCCACGGGCTCGAGCCAGACCATCAGCTTCTCGGCGGGCTTTGCCAACAAAGCCGCTACCGTGTACTTCGACGTGTATGCCGACTGGAACCAGAACGGCACCTTTACTGATGAGGGCGAAGCCCTGGTAGTGGCAGCCGGTAGCTCTAGCAAAACCACGCGCACTGCCACCTTCGCGGTGCCCGCTAGCGCTACCCCCGGCGCCACCCGCCTGCGCGTAGTAATGAGCACGAGTAGCGCCACCACCAGCTGCGGCACCTACAGCGCCGGCGAAACCGAGGACTACGCCCTTACCGTGACCGGTGGCGCCACCGCCCGCCTAGGTGCCCCCGCCGACCGCTACACCATCTATCCCAACCCGGCCACCGACGTACTGACGATAGAGCGCCCCGCCTCGGCCGATGCCAGCCTGCCGCTGCGCGTGCACGTGTATGACCTGCGCGGCGCCGAAGTAGCCGACCTACCGCTGACCAACGACCAGCTGCGCGTGAGCACCCTGCACCAGGGCGTGTACCTGCTCACCGTGAGCGACGGCACCACCACCTCGCACCAGCGCTTTGTAAAGCAGTAAGCCACTCGCCCGCATAGGCATTAAAAAAGGCCTGCCGCTTGCGGTAGGCCTTTTTATTTGTCGTATATTTCTGTTTTTCAATGTCTTGAAAACGTTTGTCCTTGCGAGCAACGCGAAGCAATCGCACCTGAACAGCGGCGCTCAACAAGTGCGATTGCTTCGCGTTGCTCGCAAGGACAAACGTTTTTGAAGCGCTGAATAAGCTACCTAGGGCGCTGTTGTCGGCAGCTTGGCAGCCAAGGTCTTGCCTAGGTCTTCGCCCCGCACGTTTTTGGCGACGATGCGGCCATCGGGGCCCACCAAGAAGTTTTGGGGTACACTCTGGATGCCGTAGAGCACGGCTACCTCATTCTTCCAAAATTTGAGGTCCGAAACGTGGGTCCAGGTCAGGTGGTCGTTCTCGATGGCTTTCAGCCACGCGTCGCGGCCATTTTCGCGGTCGAGCGACACGCCCAGCACCGTGAAGTTGCGGGTTTTATACTGGTTGTAGTTGGCTACCACGTTGGGATTTTCGGCGCGGCAAGGGCCGCACCAACTGGCCCAAAAGTCTACCAACACATACTTGCCCCGGAAGTCGGAAAGCTTCACCGGCTTGCCATTTACATCATTTTGGGTGAATTCGGGGGCCAGTGAACCTACCGCCGTGAGCTTGGCCGCGGCCAGTCTGGCTGCAAAATCCTGGCCCGGCGCGCTGCTGCGCAAGGCTGGCGCTAGGGCCATAAACAGCGGTTCGGCCGTGGTGGGGTCAATGGCAGGGCCCGCGTAGCGATTGAGCGCTGTTAGGCTTACCATGCTCTGCGGCGTGGCGTTGATGAAGCGCGCCAGCACCAGCTTCTGAGCGTCCTGAATAGTTTCGTACTGCTTTTCGATAGATTCATTGAAGGCCTTATCCTGGCGCTGCTCGGGGGTGGCCTTCTGGTAGCCATCCATGAGCTTGGCTACTTGGTCATCAGTAGGTTTCAGGGCGGCCGTTAGCCGGGCATTGTCGGCGTTGAGCGCGGTGCCTAGGGCGGTGGCGTGGGGCAGCGAGTCGCGACTGCTCACCTTTACTGTACCCGGCTCTAGGTACACGAGCAGCGGCTGGGGCATACGCTGGCCCCGCTTGGGGTGCCGGAAGGTCTGTAGCTGCTTGGGCGCGAAAGCATATAGCCCGGCCAGGGTGCCCGCCGGTGCCTTACCCCGAAACGTGAACTTGCCCCCCTTAATCTGCGCCGAGTCGGGCTTGCCGTTGGGTGTGTCGTAGAATAGGTAAGCCATGCCCGTGGCTGGGCTGCCAAGCTGGCCTTGCACCGTGTAGGGCGCCAACTGCTGCGGGCTGGCCGCCATAGCATAGGGCGCTGGCGGGGGTGGCGGTGCCTGGCCCCAAGCCAGGGCGGGGCCGAGCAGGGCTAGCGCGGCGCCGGTCGAACGTAAGTAGGTTTTCATGCTAACAATGTACAGCCTAGGTGCTTAATTTTTGGCGGGCTGGTTTACTCGCCGTTGCCTAGCTTCGTGCCATGAAAACCCTGTACCTGATGCGCCACGCCAAGTCGAGCTGGAGCTTTGACGAGCTAAGTGACCGCGAGCGCCCCCTCAACGACCGGGGCCGCGACGATGCCCCCCGCATCGGCCAGGCCCTGGCCAAGCGTCAGATTAAGCCTGCTCTCTTCGTGAGCTCGCCAGCCGTGCGCGCCCTTAGCACGGCCGTGCTCGTGGCCCGCGAGGTCGACTACCCGCACGATAAAATTCAGGTAGAGCCGTGTCTGTATGAGGCTGACCTCGACACGGTAGTGGCCGTTATCCGGGAGCTGCCCGACGACGCTAATTCGGCGCTGCTCACTGGCCATAACCCCACCTTCACCGACGTGGCTAATTACCTTTCGCCCTCGCCCCTGAGCGGCGAAATGCCCACGGCCGGCCTCATGTGCCTGCGCTTTATGGTCGACCACTGGGCCGAAATAGGGCCCGCCAATGCCGAATTTTACTTCTACGAATATCCAAAAAACGTAAGCTAGGGTGGCCCCTAGGTGTGAATTTTAAGTTAGGAGTGGGGGCGGGCCGCCAGGTTGTCTGTTGCTAGGCCCAAAAATTGCGTACAAGGCATGCCGGCGTAGTGAGGAGCTAATTCGGCCTGGTGCATTCTATTCTCTCCTAACTTCTGATGCCTTTGAAAACCCTGCCCCGCGACCTGAGCTGGCTGCGTTTCAACGCCCGCGTGCTGCAAGAAGCCCAGTGTGCTGAGGTGCCGCTGCTTGAGCGCCTCAAGTTTCTGGCAATCTTCTCCAGCAACCTAGACGAGTTTTTTAAGGTGCGGGTAGCCACCCTGCGGCGCCTCGTCAAGCTCAAAAAGAAAACGCGCACCCAGCTACAAGCCAAACCCAAGCGCGTGCTGGCAGAGGTGCTCGAGGAAGTGCACCGCCAGCAGCAGGAGTTTGGGCGCACCTTCCGCGAGCAGGTGCTGCCGGCCCTGGGCGAGGCGGGCATCCAGATGCTGAGCGCGGAGGACCTGACCGAGGAGCAGCAAGTCTGGGTGCAGCAGTACTTCGAAAAAAACGTGCGCGACCTGCTTTCGCCGGTGGTGCTCGACGAAACGCTGCACCAGCTTTTTTTGAAGGACCAGGCCGTGTACCTCACCTTCTACCTCACCAAGCCGCAGGCTAAAGCCAAGAAAGGCAATGCCGAGCGCGTGGTGCTGATGGAGCTGCCTACTAAGCGCCACGGCAGCCGCTTTGTGCCGCTGCCCGGCGGCGCCGGCACCCCGGAGGCACCGCACCAAGTGCTGTTTCTGGACGACGTGGTGCGGGTGGCGGCACCCAGCTTGTTTCCGGCTTACAAATCGGTGCAAGTCAATGCCATTAAGCTCAGCCGCGACGCCGAAATTGACATTGCCGAAGAGGTGTCGGGCGACCTGCTGGCCAAGATTCGCAGTAGCCTCGCCAAGCGCGCTACCGGCTACCCCGCCCGCCTGCTCTACGACCCCGAAACGCCCAAGGAGGTGCTGCGCGCCATCAAGCAAAAGACCGGCATCGAGGACGAAGAGTTGGTAGAGGGCAGCCGCTACCACAACTTCCGCGACTTCTTTGGCTTCCCCAACTTCGGGCGTACCGACCTGCTGAACCCCGAGTGGCCCGAGCTGCCGCACCCCACGCTGCCCCGCACCGGCCCGCTGCTGCCCGTCATTGCGAAGCGCGACCACCTGCTGCACGTGCCCTACCAGTCGTTCGACGCCGTGCCGCGTCTGCTGCGCGAGGCCGCTGCTGACCCCAGCGTGAGCAGCATCGCCATCACGCTCTACCGGGTGGCACCCAAGAGCGCAGTAGCCAAGGCCCTGCTCAAAGCCGTAAAAAACGGCAAGCAGGTAACGGCCGTGGTGGAGCTGAAGGCGCGCTTTGATGAGGAAAGCAATATGCACTGGGCCGAGAAATTGCAGCGCGCTGGGGCACACGTCATTTTCACACCGCCCGAGCTTAAGTGCCATGCCAAGCTGCTGCTCATCAATCGCCTCGAGGGTACCGACGGCACGCTGCACCGCTACGCTTACCTCAGCTCCGGCAACTTTAACGAGGCCACGGCTGGCCTCTACGCCGACCACGCCTTGTTCACGGCCAATGCCGAAATCGTGGCCGAAGTAGACCAAGTATTCCGCTACTTCCAAACCGGCGAAGAACCTACCAATCTGAAGCATCTGTTGGTGGCGCCCTTCACGCTGCGCAAGCAACTGCTCAAGCTCATCGCCGCCGAAGCCGCTAACGCCCGCAAGGGCAAGCCTGCTTACATCTTGTTGAAAGTAAATTCGCTGGAAGACCCCGGTATGATAGCTGCGCTCTATGAGGCCAGCCAGGCCGGCGTGCGCATCGAGCTGCTCATCCGGGGCATTGGCGGCCTGGTGCCCGGCGAGCCGGGCCTGAGCGAAAATATCATGCAGCGCGGCCTCATCGACCGCTACCTCGAGCACGCCCGCATCTACGTGTTTGCCAATGGCGGCACCGAGAAGGTCTACCTCTCGTCGGCCGATTGGATGACCCGCAACCTCGACCGCCGTGTGGAAGTAGCCTTCCCGGTACCTGATGAGGCGCTACGCGCCGAAATCCGCCACCTGCTCGACCTAGAGCGCGCCGACAACGTGAAAGCCCGTGACTTCGACAACAACCTGCTGCTATCGGCTGAAGGGGCGCCGCCCGTGCGCACTCAAGAAGCGCAGTACCAGTACCTGAAAAAGCTAGCAGGCAGGCGAAGGGCGAAGAAGTAAACAGAGGTTGTCATTCTATCAAACTACCCCACCTCGCCTGTCATGCTGAGCTTGCGAAGCATGACAGGCGAGGTGGGGTAGTTTGTTATTCAAGATGCATTACCGCCGCACGCCGGCTTTCCCCAGTAGCTTGCGGGGCGGCACGGCAAATAGCTCTAGGCTGATGTATGGCGCGCCGCCGAGCTTGGTGCGGATGATGCGCTCGCGGTCGGTATTGGTGCGGTCGAAGGCATCGAAGGCATGGTTGTAACGGTAGCCGCCCTCGGCCCCCAGCCACAGGAAGGACAATAGCTCGCGCTCCCAGCGCAGGCGGAATTTTACTTCGGTTTCGCGGAGCTCTAGGCTGCGCAACGGCTGTTTGCCCGGACCTAGGGGCAACTCCTGGCGCAGGGCTACAATGTAGTTGAAGCCATCGACGGAATAGCCAGCGTAGAACAGCGAGCGCTCGGAAGCATTGTAGCGCACCGACACGCGGGCCGGAAACAGCGCCTCAATGCCCCAGCGGTCGTTGAAGGTGCGGTTGTAAATGATGGCCGGGTACAAGCTCAGGCGCCCAAACGTGTAGCCGTACTGAAAGCCCACGCCCCACGAAAAGCGCGGGCTGCGCTTCCAGCCGTAAAAGGCTTCGAGTGAGCCCCGGAAGTAGTTGGTGTTGCCAATGTCGGTGCTCGAGGTGTAGTCGCCCGATAGCTCGCCCTTGACCCGCGCGAGGTACCAGTGCACCGCATCGACGGGCCGGATAACGGCCAGCTGCACGCCGGTGCTCTTCAGGCCCTTGTTCTCGATGTTGTCGAACAGGCCGTAGTTGGTGGGCTGCTCTCGAAATTTAAACTCTTCCCGGTCGTAGTTCAGGCCCACGATGACCTTGAGGTGGGGCCGGTTCCAGGCCGGGATATAGCCCTTAAAAATGAGCTTGCCATTGCGCCGGGCGTCGGTGTTGTAGTCATTCACGCCCGCCACCTGGCTCGACGCGGCCACGCTAAACGGCGTAGTGCGCTCGTAGTGCAGGATGATGCCCTTGCTGGGGCCCATGCCCAGCACCGAGGGATTGGCAAACTGCTGTTTGTCGGTGAGGTCGCCCGAGCCGCGGGCCGAGTCGATGGCCGTAGGGGCGGGCGCCGGAAAAATGCGCGGCACGTCTTGGGCGTGGGCCGCGGCGGCCAGGGCCAGCAGGCCGGGCAGCAGGTAGTTCTTTGTGCAGAGAGAGGTAGTGTGTAGCGACATAAGCAGGCCGAAGCCCCGCCAAACGCGGGAATCGGCCTGCTTACGTGAATACTGAATGAATGGCTGCGCTAAGCTGGTGCGCGGGCGTTGCAGTCCGCTCGGTGACTACATCCTGGGGGCGGACTACAACACCTGCGCAACGGGGCCCTAGGTGGTCTGGGGCATCTCTTCGGGCTTGGAGAGCAACCCGGCCAGCAGGCCAAACAGGCCGGCCGCAATGAAAGTGTTGCGCGCTTTGCGGTCTTTGGCAAAGCCAAACAGCCAGGGCGCACTCAGGCCCGCCAGGCCGCCTACCACATCAAGCACCAGGTGCGCTTTGTAGGGCAGTACCTTCACTACGCCCCACTCGGCGCGGGTAACCAGCGAGGAAGCCAGGATGGTGCTGCTGAGCACGTAGCACAGCGTAGTTGCCGTTCTATTTTCGCTGAAGCCGACCATGTAGGGCGCGCTTGCCACGAGCGGAATGTAAGCGTAGTCGGTGAAGCCGTGCTGCACACGGGTGATGGGCTGGTTCATAGCAAGGGTAAAAAGGGGGTTAGGAAAAGGATTTCGGTAGGGATATACCTAGAGCTGTAACGGTCGCCCGCCCGAAAGGGTATAGCCGAGCCTACTTCCTAAGCTCTACAAAAAAGCCCCTCAGTGCATACTGAGGGGCTTTGTAGACCTATAGCAAACTAGCACGGGTGGCTAGGCAGGGTTGTTGGCATCGTCGATTTTGCCACCGTCATTGGCGGCGCTGGGGGCCGCGTTGCCGGTACCGTAGTCGGTCTTTTCGTCGGTGGTGTTTTTCGTTTGGTTCTTGTGCTCTTGGTCCGAGCCGCCGCCAGTGTTCTTCGAATCGGCGTTGGGCTCGTCGCCGCGGTGGCTGCTGCCTTTCGCATCGCGGGCGGGCTGGGCACCGCTACCACCGTGGGTACCCTCGCTAGTGCCGGTGGTGCCATCGGTGGTGAGGGGGGCACTGCCTTGCTGCTGGGCGCCTACGCCATTAGCGTTTTCGGGGCGGGAGGCGTTGGTGCCGTCGTTAGCAACGTCGGCTTGGGTGCGGCTATGTTCGTTCTGGCTCATAAAGAGGTGGGGAGAAAGTGAGTAAAAGACTATACGCGCCCTAGGGTGGGTAGTTGGGCTTAGCGGCTTGCTAAGAGGAAACGCTCATTTGCTATGCGCAAGCCAGTACGCGCTCTTGGTAAAAAAGAAGCCCCGACTGCTGCGGCAGCCGGGGCTTCTAGTTCTTAACCAGTTAGCGGTTTAAAACAAGAAGTCGAAACCTAGGAAAATCAGCTTTTCTTCGCCTACCGAGTAGGTAACGTTAATCACGGCCTGGTCGAGGACATTGACGAACGCACCGCCGCCAAAACCAGTGTGGAAGGCCGAGATACCGGTGCGCGTGTCATTGGTCGAATACACGCGGCCTGCATCGGCGAGGCCCATGATGCCGAAGGTGCCGGGGAAGAGGTAGGCGTTGAACTTGAACAAGTGCAGGCGCGCTTCAAAGTTGCCGTACAGCGCATCGCGGCCCGCGAAGCGGGTGCGGCGGTAGCCGCGCAGGTTGGTGGTGCCGCCCAGCGTATTAGCTTGGTAAAAGCGGTAGTCGCCGATGTTGTGCATCCAGCCGATGCGGCCGGCGTAGGTGAGGCGGAAGGGGAAGTTGGGCGTGAGGTAGGCCTTGAGCTCAGTAGCAAAGCGGCCGTAGGTGAGGCCAGTGCCGTTAAGCTGGAAGTTATACTGAAACTCGTTGTGCCACTGAATGCCGATACGCGGGTCCTTAGGTGTTGACTGGGCGCCGAAGTCCACGTACATCAGGGCGCCTAGGTAGGTATTAGCCTGGAAATCGGAGGCCCGGACGCCGAAGCGGCGGTTCTCGAAATTGGCCCCAATGCTGTCGCGGATAATCGAGCCCACTTGGTCTTTCTCAACCCGGAAGCGCTCGAACTGCGGCCCAATGCCGATTTTGCCGAACGAGAATAGCTTGCGCTCGAGCGTGGGCGCCACGTAGAAGCGGTCGAAGCGCACGCGGTAGGCGCTGTTGATAGAGCGGTTGGAGGCCTGTGCGTCGTCGTTGTCCTCGCTGCTGTAGTTCTGGGTGTTGTTGCCAATGCCGAAGAAGTTGTAGAGCAGCTGCGGGCCGTAGTACTGGGCGGCCACGCGCAGGTTAGCCTTGCCCCCAAACACGCTGATGAACTCACCTAGGTAGCGTAGATTGTACGCCTCGCGGGCCGGCGCAAAGTTGGCCGTGAGCGACTGCTGCGAGCTGTATGGGTCGCGGCGGAAGGCGTAGCGCCGGTGCGTCACGCCGCCCCCGATGAGCAGGCCATCGTCGATGTTATACCCAAAAAATAGCGCTGGCCCGGTGTAGTTGAGGCGGTAGTCCTTGAGGTCGAAGCGGTGTGGGTGGTCGTAGCGGCTCACATCCACGCCCGGCTCGAGGCGCAGGCGGGCCTCGCCGCGCCGGTTCTGAATCACGTTGCCGGTGTCGGCGTCATAAATCTGGGTGCGGTGGCGCATGCCGGCCACCCGCGAGTCGTCGATGATGGTATCGTGGCCTGTGCCGCCGATGATGCGAATTTTGTGACCTAGGCGCTGGTCGCCGGTGAGGTCATACACGTCGCGCCCGCTGATGCCATAGAGGCGAATTTCGTCGGTTACTTTATCAAACGTGCGGTCGTAGAGCACCTTGGTCAGCTCGCCCTTTTTGCTGATTTTCTGCATTACCACGCGGGTCTTGTGGTCGGGCAGGCGCGTTACCGTAAACTTCTCATTCTTCTGCGAGCCGCGCACCTCCACGATGTCACTCATCAGGTTGGAGTACTTGCGGGCCACATCGGGCAGCAGGTCGCGGCGGCTCTTGAGCTTGGCCACAATCTCGGCGCCGTGCAGGCTGTAAATCTCCTTGGGCCAGCGCTCGGCGAAGGCTTTCTCAATGACGGCATCAGTGAGCTGGGCCTTCATAATCTCGGCCTGCTTCACCCACTCCTCGCGGCTCACGCCGCTCAGATACAAGCGGTCGTTGGAGAGGCCGGTTTGGTTGAGGCCTTTGTAGTCGCCGTAGTCGTAGCCGAAATTCTGGAAGTTGCGCACCGCAAACTTCTTCGAAATCAGCGAGGGCAGCACGCCATCGCCCTTGAAGAAGGCAATGTCGCGGTCTTCGGGCACGGCCGTAAAAATCTTGTCGCCGTCCTTGGTTTTGCGCTGGGCCCAGCGCCACTGGTCTTCGTGGCGGTCCCAGTCGCCTATCCACATATCGAAGAGGCGCGAGCGGGCGAAGGCCGGCTGGTCTACTTTGTTGTCGTTGTCTTGCAGCAGCTCTTCGAGCATCTTCTCGGTGCTCACCAGCTTCTTGGCATACCCTAGGGAGGCGTCGTTGTCCTGGCTGCCCTTGGCATCTTCTTCGAGGGCGGCGGGCGTGTTGGCGAAGCGCTGCTGGTACTGCCCTAGGGCCGGGTCGTTGGGAACGTAGACGTAGTTGGGGTTAGTGTGCAAGATGCCGGCGGCTGTGGCCAGCGGGGGCAGCACAAAAGAGGCGTAGGGGTGCTGTGCCGATATCTGGTCTTGCAGCACGGCCAGCGCCAGCCCGGTGCGGAAGCCCTCGGGCAGCACGGCGGTGGGGTCTTTGTCGATGCCGCGCACCGTGAAGTAGTAGCCGTCTTCGTTGCGCACCTTCAGCGAGGCCGTTTGCTTGCCGCCGCCCATCTTATAAGGAATCAGCCCGCCTTGAGCGGTCTTGATGTCGAGCACCGGAAACTTCACCGGCGTGGCCCATTCGGCGCGGTAGTGGTCGCCGAGCAGCCAGTTGTGAAAACGCCCGTGCTCGGCGTAGGTGGGGTTCACGGCCACCGTCACGGTGCTGTCTTTGTAGTCGGGGCGCTTGACATCGGCTGCCACTACGGGGGCGCCGTCGGGCCGGCCGCTGGCCTTAGCCGCGGCGGCTTCTAGGTCGTCTTTGCTCTGGTTGCCCTTGTGGGTGCGGCCGGTGCCGGCCGGGGCGCTGGTGCCCTGCACTTTGCCAGCGTCGGGCTTTAGCGTATTCACAGGGCCGCCGGGGCCATTGGTGCTGGCCGTGGCGCCGCCGCGCCCTAGGTCAGCGTACACCTGCTGGCGGTACACGATGCGCGCAGTCTTGCCCTGGTCGGCATCGTTGGGCACCACAAACTCGACCCATACTTGACCATCCTCGTAGTAATTGAGGCGGGCAAAGCCTTTTTCTTTGTCCGAAAACAGCGCATCGCCCTGCACGCCGGGCTTCACGTGCTGGGTTTTGCAGCCCGAGCCACTCGTGATGAAGTGACCCGTACCTACGTCGATGTACTGTAGGTTATGCTCGTGCCCGTTGGCGTAAATAACGTTGGGGTACTTGGCAAAAATGTCGAGCAGGTTCTTCTTATATGCCTGGTAGGCTGGGTGCGGGATATCCTGCGAAATGCCGCCGTACTTGCGCGCCAGCGGGTATATCGACCCGATGATGGGCAGCGGCAGAAAAGCGTATTTCTGCACGATGCTAAGCGGAAACACGTGGTCGGCAAACGTGAAGTAGCCCCCATGAATGCCATCCGAAAACAGCGGGTGGTGCGTCACAATGAGGATGTGCTTGTCCTTGTTGCGCTTGATAACCTCCTCCAGCTGTGCGTATACTTCCTCGGCGTTGTTGGCGCCGCAGAGGTCGCCGTAGGGCCGAAACTCCTGGGGCGTGATAAACCACTGTGAGTTGATGGCAATCATCACCAAGTCATCGCGCAGCGGTATTTCGTAGGGGCCGGGGCAGCCATCGCGGGGCACCAAAAAGTCGCCGGTGTAGGCAAAAGCCGTCGAGTCCTGGGCCAAGTAATGCTCGGCGTAGGCCTGCTCGCGGTTGACCTGGGCTAGGCCGTTCTGGGTGCCCTGTATCCAGTCGTGGTTGCCGGGCACCATATATTTCTCACCCTTGTAGCCCCGCAGGATATCAAGCTGCGTGTTCAGGCGCCCCTCGGCAATCTTGCGGTCGTAGGCGCCCTCGGGCGGCATGCCCTGGTTGTAGATGTTGTCGCCTAGGTACACCACCGAACTGTTGGCGCCCATATGCATCATCTGCTGGCGCATGAAGTTGAGTGAAGGCTCACCTCCCTTTTCGGCCGGAATGGGGCTGCCTACGTCGCCAATCAAAAACACCGAGTACCGGATGCGGCTCGAATCGGGCGGCACGTTTTTCTGCCATCCCACGGCCTTGTCGCGGTAGTTGGGCTTGGGGTTGACGGGGTTAAAATCCGACTCGCCAGCCTCGCCTAGCTCCTCGAGCTGGGCATGGGCGGCAAAGGGAAGAGCGGCTAGTAAACTGAGAAATAGCGTTAAGCGAAAAAGTAGCGGCATATGTAAAGCAGAAAAGAGGCGGAGCACCGGCCAGAAACAAGCTAAGTACCGGTTGAGTTGACCGGTATATACGTGAAATCTTGCCCGTGTAGGTGGCTCCCTACGCAAAGGGCAGGTATACGGTTGAGCTATCTTAACCCCTAGGCCGCCCTTCGCGTTGAAAGCCCCACGGGTAGGCCACGTTACAGGCCCGCCCTGTGTTGTTTCTTGCATATCTATGGCTACTACTACCCTCCCCGCCACCGACGCTGAGGTACCGGCCGGCGCGCCTGCGCTGCCCGCCGCCGCGGCCCCGCAGCCCCCCAAGCCGCCCAAGTCGGAGCCCTCGGCGCTGGTGCAGCAGGCCCGGGCCGCCGTGGAGCCGCTGCTCAAAAACGACCTCGACCCGCGCCTCACCTACCATAGCCTGGCCCATACTGCCTACGTGGTGAAGCAGGCCCATGCCCTGGCCGACGCCGCCAAGCTGCCCCCAGCCGACACGGAGCTGCTGCTCGTGGCCGCCTGGTTTCACGATACGGGCTACCTCGACACCTACGACGGCCACGAGTACAAGAGCATGGCCCGCGCCGAGGCCTGGCTGCGCGAAAAGCAAGTAGACCCCGCGCGCATTGAAGTAATCAAAAACCTCATTCGGGCTACCCACCGCAACGAGGAAGCTACTACCGAGCTCGAAAAGATAATGGTAGACGCTGACATGAGCAACCTGGCGGCCGAGGACTTCCGCTCGCGGGCCGAGCTCATTCGCACCGAGTGGGAGCTGTGCCTGGGCAAGTCGTACACCAACCCCGAGTGGGCCGAGCTGCAGCTCGACTTCATGCTGGGCCACAAGTACCAGTCGGAAGCCGGCAAGGACCGCTACAAGAAAGCGCTGAAGACCAACATCGAAGACCAGCGCGACTACCTCAAGAAAACCGAAAAAAAGGCCAAAAAAAAGGAGAAGAAGGCCACTGACACCTTCGCCGAGCCCAAGCGGGGTATCGAAACGATGTTCCGCACCATGTACTCCAACCACATGAAGCTAAGCGATATGGCCGATAAAAAGGCCAGTATGATGATACAGCTCAACGCGGTTATCCTGTCGGTTATTATCACCTACTTCGGGGCCAAGTCGTCGTCGCTGGCCACTACGGGCGGCACCAGCTTCATTCGCAATCCTATTCTGGCCGTGCCTATGGGTATTCTGCTGTGCACGGCGCTGGGCTCGGTTATTTCGGCTATTCTTTCAGCGCAGCCCGACGTTACGAGCTTTAAGTGGCTCAAGCGCAACCCTGAAATTGCGACCAATCGGCGCGTCAACCTGTTGTTTTTCGGGCAGTTTACCAAGCTCAGCCTGCAGCGCTTTCAGGAGGGTATGCGCGAGCTCATGCGTCAGAAAGACACTCTCTATAACAACATGGTGACCGACGTGTACTACCTAGGCGAGGTGCTCGACCGCAAGTACAGACTGCTGCGCGTGAGCTACTCTATCTTCATGGTAGGTCTGATTCTCACCGCTTTGTCGTTTGCCATTGTGTTGGCGTATAAGATGTAAATAACCTGCCAACTAGACCTAGGGCTTGCTAGCTCTTACCTTTGCGTACCGGCTGCGTAGTTCAAGGGATAGAATAGGCGTTTCCTAAACGCTTGATAGCAGTTCGAATCTGCTCGTGGCTACGTAATTACGTTAGTAAAGCAGGCGCTTTGCTGGCAAATAAAAAAGCTCTGGTACGTAGTACCAGAGCTTTTTTATTTGCTAAGTCTTGCCGAGTATCACAGGCGGAACTGCGCCCCTACTTTTATGCCAAAGTTGTTGGCATTGTGCAGGTTGCGATAAGTGAGGCGGTGAATAAAATCCACCCGAATAAACTTGAAAATATTCTCGACCCCGTAGCCCGCCTCTACATAGGGGGTGTCGGAGCGCAGCGAATACAGTCGCACCAGCGGGTGGCCCTGCTTGTCGAAGGGAGGCAGCAGGTTTTGATTGGCGGCAGTGAGGCCGCCGTAGAGCGCATTGGCAGTAGCTACCAGGCGCCAGTTGAAACGGCGGATGCCGGGAATGGAATTCAGAATAATCCCTTCAAAATGGTGGTCGAGGCGCAGCGATACCGAGCGGTCCGTCACGAACTCGAAGTAGTTCATCAGGTTAAAGGCATTGATGTTAAAGAACGGCGTTTCGTTACCTAGGGGCGTTTTTAGAATGATGTAGGGTACCGTGTTGGGAATATAGCTGCCCTCGGTGCGGTAATTGAGCCGGCCAAAGTGGCCCAGCGATACACTGTGCGTAATCAGCAGGTTGTACTTCTGGTAGAAAGGGTGGTTGCTGTCGTCGAACAGGTTACGAGCCCCTAGGGTGTAGCGGAACGTGAAGACAGGCAGCCGCTTGAGGCCGATGGCCCGGCGGCGGTTTTCGGCCTGCACCAGGTTTTCGTCGGGAGCGTAGCGCGATTCTAGCACCAACTCCGAGAGGTTGAGGTCGCGGCTCAGCGACGCGTTAGCGCCACGCTCGGGCGAGTCGTAATACGAAAAGGGGTGCAGCGGCTTGATGCCTTGGTAGCGAGCGGTTATGGTCTGGGTAAAGCCATGAAACAAGTCACGCTGCACGCTGCCCGAGGCCAGGTTGCGCAAGATGGCGCGCCCCTCCGTGAAGCGGCCCCAGCGTGTGGCGGCCACAAACAGGTTGTTGTCAGGCAAAAAGTCGTTGTCGAGCAGCGCCACTTGCTCTACATCGTGGCGGTACTCGCCGGTGAATACGGTCCAATGCCGGCGCTCCGCAATGTAGGTTTCCTTGAAGCCGTACTTGAGGCGGCCATCTTTGGTGCCATACGCCAGGTACACCTGCGCCACGCTGTTGCGGCTGAACATGGGCGTGGTGCGGAAGCCCACCCGGAAGCGGCTGCCCTCGAAGTTGTTGTGCGAGTAGGTGTTAATAATGGGCCCCAGCTCAATCAGGCTCTTGTCGGTGCCCACCCGCTTATAGCCGTTAATGAAGAGGTCGACCCAGTCGAGGGTGCTGCGCACTGAGGGCAGCTCGCGGGCCGAGTCAAGCACGGCAAATACTTGCCGCTCGCTCAGGCTCAGGGTATCGGGGCGGTTTTTATCGAAGTAGCCCTCGGTGGCACCGGCCGGCAGCATGCCGCTCACCAAGTTGCTGGTGCCTGGGTCGGGGCCCGGCTCCAGAATGGTCGACACGATGGGCACATCGTAGAAGCCCGATTCCTCGTGCGGCTGGTTGCGCACAAAATTTGAGTTCACGGTAGTGAAGCGCACGCGCAGGGCAGCTTGCTTTTCGTAGGGACGCACGCCCAGCACCAGGCGCGTGCGGGCCGCCAGGCCCGGCCCCTGGTCGGGCGGGGTCAGGTCCTGAAAAATGCGCAGGTCGCTGACGAAGTTGAGATTAGAATGCTCGCTGGCCACTAGGTCTACCCGGCGCAGGGCATACTTCTCGGCTGTAATCCAGATGGTGCCTTTAAACGCGAGGTCGTGGTCGCGCTTGGGCGCCACGGCTATCTTGTAGCACCAGTCCTTGTCCACGAACACCGAGTCTTGCAGGTCGTAGTCGTAGGTGAGGCGGCCGCCATCGGCAATAGGCGAGATAAAATCCTTACCTAGGATGTTTTGCCAGTTCGGGTAGAAGTCAAAATTCTGAAAGTTAGAGCCTAGCATCTGGCTCAGCACCGAGCCTTCGCGAGGGCCAGCCCCGCGCATCTGCTTGTGCAAGATGTCCTCGCGGCGGCGCAGGGGGCTGAATTTTTGGTACACCTTAGAACCCACTTCCGAGGCAAATAGCGGCAGTGGCGCATCGGGGTCAGCAGCGGCGGCGGCGCCCCGGCGCACGGCCAGCGACCGGATATCCTTGACCACCTTGCGGTTGGCTAGGGCCTTCGGAATGTCGGCCATGCTCACCTCGATGCGGTTGTACGAGTCAAACTCGGCGGCCGAGAGGGCGCTGCGCTCGTTTTCCTTGCGGTGCCGCTGTACCTCGCGCAAGATGCGGAAAGCGGGGTTCTCGCCGGGGCGCACCACTACTTCTCCTAGGGCCACGCCGCCGCCTTTGCGCAGGCGAAACAGGAGGGTTTGCTGGGGTAAGTTGCTTAGCCGTTTGCGCTGCGGCAAAAAGCCGAGCGCCGACGCCGCAAGCGAGTCGGGCGAGCCCGTGAGCGAAATCTTGAATTTACCTTCTAGGTCGGCCGTGATGCCTGCTGTTGTCTTGGGTACAAAAATGGAGGCAAACGGTATCGGCTCGCCCGACTGCGCTTCCACTACCTGGCCCGTCACCAGTATGCGTTGGGCCGCCGCCGGCAGCACCCCAAGCAGCAGGGCAACCAGCAACAGCGGAACGGTTAATTTCATAGAAATATGTAATAGCAGCAGGGTAAAGTCAAAGGGTAACGCCTGCAAGTTACGCAATCGCTAGTCGGCTGCAAGTAGTTCCGGCGGCTCTTATTTAAGTACGGCCTTAAAGTATGTGAACTAGCTATTTTACACGCCGGTAGGTAGCTTATTAAAAGCGTAATGGTGTTCCTAGGGTAGTAACTCTCGCAAAAAACAGGCGCCCCCGCCAAAGAGCAGCTACTCTTTAGCGGGGGCGCCTAGGTTATGGTTACACTACAAGCGGCTATACTTCAACCTTGAGGGTAGCAGGGCGCTCGGTTACTTCAAAGAGCTCGCCGTGGGGCACAATGGTTATCTGGCCGTACTCTTCAAGCAACTGCTTGTAGGCCTCGGCCACGGGCCGGGGCTTGCGGTCGAGGTCAAAAAGGCCGCAGGCATTCACGGTGCCATTTTTCTGCGCTAGGCCCTTGTCCCAGTCTATCTGGTCAATGAGCGAGTACCACGTGAAGCCTAGCACGGGCACACCTTCCTTACGCAGGCGCAGGATGTTGACCCACTGCTTCCAGAGCCATACAGGAGCCTCCTTAGCGTCGAAGACGTTGGTTTCGGTGTGCATTACCGGCTTCTTGTAGCGCTGGTAATAGTCGTGGGTAATGGTAGCCCAGCCCAGCACGTCGATGCTGGTGCAGATTTCGCCGTTGGGCAGCATTATCTTCTCGTTGCGGCCGTAGTAGTCGTTGCCCATAATCTGGTAGCCTGGCGGCTCACCTGCCATAAACCAGTCGTACTCTTGGCGGGTCATGCCATTGTCGTACAGGTAATTCACTACTTCGCCCTCGGGGTGGTGGGCATACAGCAAGTCGAGCGAGGTAAAGCGAAGCAGGTTTTCGAGTTGCACGGCGGGCGTGCGCTCGGCGTGCAGCTCATGGATAAACTCGGCTGACTCGCTCTGCACAATCACGCAGTCGGGGCGGTGCTTGGCAATCTGCTGCGTGCCCATAATGCTGGCCGCCGTGCAGTGCTTGAGGGCAGTAACAAAGCCTTTGTCTGATTTCAGCTGCTCGTTCCAGACGCCATCCTTAGCACTAGACCGGGCCGTGACGTAAATCTCATTCACGGGGGTGTAGTAGCGCACCCAGGGGTAACGCTTGGCCACCTGCTCGCAGTAGTCGGCAAACTGCACCGGCAGGTCGGGGTTCTGGAAATTTTCCAGCCAGTCGGGCACCCCAAAGTGCATGAGGTCTAGCACGGGCGTGATGCCCAGACGCTGCATCTCGGCCATGGCCAGGTCAGCAAATTCCCAGTCGTATTTGCCGGGCGCCGTCTGGATGTTGTAGTAGGGCAGGCCGTAGCGCAGCACCTTCAGGCCCATCTCCTTCACCAGCCCTAGGTCTTCCTTATAGCGGTTGTAGTGGTCGCACTCGGCCAGCATATCGCGCCGGGTTTTGCCGTGGTCGATGGTGGGGTAGCTACACTCGATGCCGGTGGCAAACATGAAGTTATTGGGCAGCCCGGTGGGCAAGCCTTTGCCGTTGTGCCCGCGTGCGCCCCCAAATTGGTCGCCTTCGTAGTTACCGTCGCCGAATTTTTTCTTTATCTCCGTGAGAAAGGATTTCATAGTACAGCCAGTAGCTAATAGCTGCTAGCTGTTAGCCCATTTAGGTTAGTAGTAAAAACTTATGCTTGTGAGGAGGCTAACAGCTAGCAGCTAACAGCCCGCCGCTTATTTGAGGCGCTCCAAAAACTTGTCGGCCGTGCGCAGGCTCAGCGCCATGATGGTGAGGGCCGGGTTCACGCTGAGGGCGCTGGGGAACGTGGAGTTGTCGGAGATGTAGAGATTGGGCACGTCGAATACCCGGCCGTCGCGGTCTACCACGGCGTCGTCGCCGCTGCGGCCCATGCGGGCCGTACCAATGACGTGGGCGTAGCGGTCAAACGACCAGATGTCGGTGGCGCCGGCCGCCGCCCAGATATCGCGCATTATTTTCTCGGCGTGGGCCGTCATGCGTACTTCGTTCTCCTGGGCCGTGAAGTGCAGGCGGGGCTTGGGCAACTGGCGGGTGTCGAGCTCGTCGCTCAGCTCTAGGTAGTTGTCGGTGTGCGGCAGGCAGTCGCCCAAAATGTTGATGCCCGCTATGTGATTAAACTGGCGCATGTAGTCGCGTAGGGCTTGGCCCCAGAGCTTGCGCCCGCGCGCCACTTGGCTCGCAAACGTAACCGGCATTACACCAATGCTTTGCAGCAGGTAGCCGCCCACAAAGTCAGCATCCTTGGGCCGGTGCGTGTCTTGCGAGATGAGGCCGCCCGGAATGCCCTTGGTCGGCCGCACTTCGTCGGAGAAGGTGCCCCATACTTGGATACCGGTGTGGGCCATCAGGTTGCGGCCCACCTGGCCGCTGGTCAGCCCTAGGTTGTTGAGCAGCAGCAAGCGGGGCGTTTCTACCGCACCACCGCACAAGAAGAGATGGCGGCAGGCTTGGCGGTGTTGCTGGCCATTTTGAGTGTATATCACGGCCGTAACTAGGCCCTGGCTATTGCGCTCAATCTCGGTCACGAAGCTATTGGGTCGAATATCAGCCCCGTACTTCACCGCCAGCGGAATGTAAGTGACATCCATGCTGGCTTTGGCCCCGTTGGAGCAGCCCGCCTGGCAAAAGCCCCGGTTGGTGCAGGCCTGCCGCCAGCCCACGCCCTCCTGAAAGTACGGCCCCGACAAGGCCGCATTGGCGGCCGGCGCGGTGCGAATGCCCATCTTCTCGGCGCCGCGCACCATGAGCTGGGCAGCGCTATTAAGGGGCAAAGGCGGCAGGGCGTAGCCCTTGGGCCGCGCCGGGCCCCATGGAAAGGGAGTAGGGCCCGAAATACCCAGAAACTGCTCTAACTCTTCGAAATAAGGGGCTAGGTCGGCGTATTCGAGCGGCCAGTCCTCGCCTTGGCCAAAGTCGCGCTTTAGCGAGAGGTCGTCGGGCAGCGGGCGGGGCGTGTAGGCGGTGTAGTGCAGCGTCGAGCCGCCCACGCCGGTGCCCGAGTTGTTGCGGCCCATCGCCAGCGGGTTGTGGCCCGCCGCTAGCCGCTCATCGTTCCAGAACAGGAAGTCCTGCGCCTTTTCGTCGGTGGCGAAGTCTTTTTCGGGGTTGTGCCAGGGGCCAGCCTCTAGGGCTACCACCTTCAACCCAGCCTGCGCCAAGCGGGCCAGCAGCGGCGCACCACCCGCCCCTAGGCCGATAACGACGCAGTCTACTTCCTCCTGCTTGGTGGGGGTGGGCTGCGGGCTTTCTTGCGGCACGTCGGCGGTCTGGTTTTCGGCTAGTATTTCGCGCAGCAGCGGGTCCTGCACCTGGGGCTCGAGAGGAGTGAGCACGCCCTCTTCGGCAATTTCTTCGTCGGGCATAAGAGTAGATAGGGTGCGGGGGTAGCCCCGCCCGATAAGGGTAGATGGCGTCTTGAAGCGAAAGGGTAGTGGGCTGGGTAGCGCCAAAGCGGGCGGCCTACTGCTCGCGGGGCTCTTTTTCGTTGAGGCCGATTTTAGTCCAGGCCGGCAGGTCGGCGTAGCCCACGTAGCCAATCTCATCCTGGGCCCATGGGTGCGAGTAGTAGTTCTCGGTAAGCTCGGCCAGCATTTCCTCAAAAAAGCGGTCGGCGCGCAGCGTCTGCCATACCTCGCCGGGCGGGTTGCCGCTGGCCAGGGCCTCGATAACGGCGTCTTGCTGAGTGGGGGCCAGCTGCTCAAAATTGGCCTGAAACAGGGCTTGGGCAATTTGCTCGATGCCTCCCAGCCCTAGGCGGTAGGTTTCGCGGTCGGGCGGCAGGGCGTCGTAGCGCCAGCCATCCGACTTGCCCTGGGCCAGGCGCTCATCCACAGCCGAGGCCAACGGGATGGGTACCGGCCGCTCGGGCTGCGGAAATAGCCGGGCCGCCACGGCCACTAGTAGCTGATAGGCCGCCGGGGCCAGCAGCTGAGGTTGGTAGGTAGTGGCAGATTCGGTGGCGGCTAGGCGCTCGGTGAGGGCAGCGCGGGTAGCTGCCGATACGTGCTCGGTCGGCAGCAGGTCCAGAGAGGTCATAGCGACGGTTAAAAAATAAGCGAGCCGCAGGCTGTTTAGCGTCTTGAAACACAGCCTGCGGCCCACTGCCGCTAAAAACGTACAAACTCCACCGTAGGTTACTCGTCGCTGCTGAGCTTGCCGCCCGTGACGTGCACCAGCGCGCCGGTCATAAAGGAGCCATCTTGCGAGGCCAGCAGCACGTAGGCCGGGGCTAGCTCCTCAGGCTGGCCGGGGCGCTTGAGGGCTACCTCGTGGCCAAACTTTTCGATTTCGTCCATCGGCATCGTGCCCACGATGTTGGGCGTCCAGACCGGGCCCGGCACTACGGCATTTACCCGAATGTTTTTCTCGCCTAGGTACAGCGCCAGCGACTTGGTGAGGGCATGAATGCTGGCCTTGGTGCAGGCGTAGTCAATCAGAATTGGAATGCCTACAATGCCCACGATGCTGCCGGTGTTGATGATGCAGTCGCCGCTTTGCAAGTGCGGAATCACGGCCTGTGCCATCCACATATACCCAAGGATATTGGTATCGAAAGTGCGCCGAATTTGGGCTTCGGGAATGTCCTCAAACTTTTCTTGCGATGCCTGGAAGGCCGCATTATTGACCAGAATATTCAAGCCGCCCAGTTCTTGGCGCACCAGGCGCACCGCCTGAAACGCCTGCTCACGGTCGCGCACATCGAGCTGCAGCACCTGGCATTTGCGGTCCTCTTGCTCTACCAAGCGTTTGGTTTCGGCGGCATCTTCTTGGTTTTCATTGAAGAGGATAGCCACGTCGGCGCCTTCTTTGGCAAAGGCTACAGCCACGGCCCGGCCGATACCTGAGTCGGCACCCGTAATGAGGGCCACCTTGCCTTCGAGCTTACCAGCGGCGCGGTAAGCCGCCAGGTCCGACTGCGGCTGCAGTTTCATATCGGCCTGCTTGGCCGGGTAGGGCAGCTTTTGGGCGTGCTGCTTCATTTCATCGGCCATGGGCCGCTTGGGTGGGGTAGGAGCAGAGGAAGATTTCTTGGTAGCCATAAAACAGGGGCAAAGGGGTATGGCTCTGCTTACGCAAAAACGCCACCTAGGGCTGGTAGCAGTTCCTCACTACTATAGTAAGCGCCGGGCAAATAAGCTGCACTATTATTTGCATTGATTTTAAAAGTTATAAAAATTATAATGCGTTTATAATGTGAATTATGTGTACGCAGAAATGCGATTTTGCCCTGCCGAGCTTGCCCCTAAGAGGTCTGCTAGACGGCGGCAAGCTAGTACCTTGCGGAGTATTACACTTTCCATCTTTTAACTTCCTTATAGAGTGCTACTTTATGCAGAAATTATTACTCTGGCTGCTCTTTTTTAGCGGTTGGTTTGCCGGGGCAGCCGAGGCCCGCTCGTGGGCCGAAGAGCCCACCCGGCTAAGTGGCCAGTGGCAAGGGCCGCTCAAGGTGCCCGGCGGCTCGCTTACCCTCATGATAACGATAGTACCCCTCAGCAACGGCACCTACTACGCGGCGCTCGATGTGCCGCAGCAGCGCATCAGTCGCATGCCCGTAGAGGTCGAGCTCAAAGGCGACAACCTTACGCTGCGCGTCGAGCAGGCGGGTAGCCACTTTGAGGGCAAAGTGCTGGCCGGTGGGGCCCAACTCAGCGGCACCTGGCAGCAGCCAGGCCTCAAAACCGACCTGGTGCTGGAGCGCGGCATCACGCCCGCTGCTGCCCAGGCCGCCAAAAAGCTACGCCTGACGCCGCCCTACCGCGAGTCGGAAGTAACGTTTATGAACCCCACGGGTAAGTTTAAGCTCAGTGGCACGCTCACCATCCCGAGCGGCGAAGGGCCGTTTGCGGCCGTGGCGCTGCTCTCCGACTCGGGCCCGCAGGAGCGCGACTGCGACCTGCAAGGCTACCACTTGTTTGGCATCTTGGCCGACTACCTCACCCGCCGCGGCATAGCCGTGCTGCGCTTCGACGACCGCGGCGTGGGGCGCTCGGGCGGCGACTACTCGCGCGCCACCACCGCCGACCTCGTAACCGATGCGCAGGCAGCGCTGGCTTTCCTGCGCAAAACTCCCCTCATCGCGCCCCAACAAGTGGGCCTGATGGGGCACGGCGAAGGCGCCAACGTAGCACTGTTGGCCGCGGCGGCGCCCCAGGGCGGGCCGGCGTTTGTGGCCTCGCTGGCTGGCTACGGGCAGCCGGGCCGCGATGTGCTGCGCCGCCAGCAAGGTGAGATTATGCGCCTTATCGGCACCGACGGCGCCCAAATAAAAGCCGCCCAGGCGCTCTATGACCAACTGGTAGATGCCGTGCGCCAAACCCCCAACAACACGGCCGCACGGGCCAAGGTCATCACGCTGCTGCGCAGCAGCAACACCGCCCTCAGCGAGCCCATGGCCCGCGCCCGCGCGGTGGAGTTGACTTCGCCGTGGTCGCGCTATTTTCTAGATTTCAACCCCGCTACTCGCCTGCCCCAAGTTCAGTGCCCGGTGCTGCTGCTCAATGGCACGGCTGACTTGCAAGTGGTTGCTGGGCGCCACCTAGGTGCGCTGCAAAAGGGCCTGCACCAAGGCCCCGCCTCTGTAGAGGCGCACCGGCTCTCGGGGGTCAACCACTGGTTTCAGCCCGACCAGGCCGACTGGCCCATCGTGGCCGGCGAGCGCCAGGCGGCTTTCTCGCCCGAGGGGCTAGAGTACCTGCGCGTGTGGCTGCTCGAGCGCGCCAAGCTGGCCAAGGCGCCCCTGCCGGTAACGGTGCAGCGCCCAGCGCCCCAAGCCAAGCCCGCCGCCCGTGTGCGCCCCGCACCGCGGGCGGCGTCGAAACGTAGCACAGCCAAAGCGTAAGCTGTCTAGCGTCTGCGTAGGCCAGGATGCTGACGCATAAGGAAGGGCAAGTTAATAGTCATCTATTCTGACTGTTAACTTGCCCTTCTTTATTCATGATTTCTTGTTTACCAGGGTAGTTGCTCCTCATTGTGGAAGTAGCCACCCGTGGGGCCATCGGCGGGCAGCAAGGCCAGGCGCACGGCCGTGCGAGCGCCTTCGCGCACATCGAGCGGGGCGCCAGCGCCGCCTAGGTCGGTCTTGACCCAGCCCGGATGCGCCGCGTTGACTTTAATAGGTGAATCGGCCAAGTGCAGGGCCAGCACCACGGTCAGCATATTCAGCGCCGCCTTCGAGGACGTGTAGCCCGGCGTGGCCCAGCTACCGCCTTGCCCCGCGCTAATGGTAGCCAACGACCCTAGGATGCTGCTTTGGTTGACAATGCGCCCCGCCGGAGCCTGGCGCAGCAGCGGCAGCAGAGCCTGCGTAATAGCATAGGGCCCAATCACATTGGCCTCGTAGGTTTGCCGCAACGAGTCGGGGCTGGTTTCCAGGCCGTTGTCGAGCTGCACCCCAGCATTATTTACCAAGATGTCGAGCCGGCCGAAGGTGCTCTGAAAGAAAGCGGGCAGCGCTGCAATGTCGGCGGCGTTAGTCACGTCCAGCTCTACGGCCTGGGCGTCGAGGCCCTGGGCGCGCAGCTCGGCGGCCGGTGCCTCGGCCTTGCCCTGCCGGGCCCCGAGCACTACGGCCACGCCTTGCTGCCCTAGCTGACGGGCTATTTCAAGGCCCAGTCCTTTGTTGGCCCCCGTGATGAGGGCTACCTTTTGCGAATACTTTTCCATGACAAGCTAAAGCTGCTGGTGCCACAGAAAGTTGTCGCCTAGGTTCGGCCACAGCCCAAGATGGTGCCTAGGCGCTTAATAGTCAAGCCCACAGTTGAAGCAGTGGTGCGTTTGGCCTTGCGCAAAGTAGTGCCGTAGGCGCGCGAGCAGCGTAGCCAGCCAGGAGGCGGCGCCCACTGGCTCGGCCGGCGCCTCCTGGCTGGCTACATCGTGCGAGCCGCAACGTGGGCAAGTTGCGGCGTGCTTGGCTGGTTCGGCAAGGCCGCCGGGCACGGCCTCCATCACGGGTAGCTCGCGCAGCACTTCGGTGGCCTGGGCCGCATCGCGCTGGTACACGTGCAGGCGCACCCCGCCCGCCACCGGGCTATACATGCGGTTGAGCGACACCAGGTTCTCATTCGTCAAAAAGCACGGGATGCCCGCCGCCTCTAATTTGGTACGCGCCAAATGAGCCGCCACGGGCTCATAGTACGAGTCGAGCACAATGATATTCTCCTGCCGCGAGGAGCCAGAGCCAGTAGACATAAGGATAGCTGTAAGCAGCTAGCTGAGAAAGGGTAAGCAGGCCGCCCGGCGCTATTGCTAGTAGCCTGGGCGGCCTAGATTCTCAAAACAACACCTAGGGCTTTTTAGTGGCAGTGCGCAGGTCTTTGGCGGTGCGGCCAGCGCGCAGAGCCGTAAACTCGGCTTGCCAGGCCCGAATGCGGATTTCCTCACGGGCGGGTAGGTCGAGGCGCACGCGGGCCAGCTGCGCATTTAGGCGCTGGTAAGCGGCCTGCGCGTAGTCCCAGTCGCGCAGTTGCCAGGTGGCACGCCGCGCCCGCGTAGCCCGCAGCAACTGCCCATAGGCCCCGCCGATAGTAGCCGGCGTAAGCGTATTTATTTTGGTGGCGTAGCTACCCAGCAGCTCTTGGTCTACGCGCTTTTGGCGGCTGGCATCGAGCGGCACGGCCCGCCGAGCGTGGTTAGACGAGTCGAAGCGCGCCACCTGCCGGCCCACCCGCCGCAGCGTGCGCCCCGAGGCTCGCGCCGCAGTATCTAGCTTAATTAGCTCCTGGCGCACGGCAGCCTGGCGCTCGCGCGGGGTCGAGTCGCAGCCGGCCAGCCCTAGCAGCGCCAGGGCTACCAAGCATAGCCGACCGGTAAATGAGAGGTGATTCATACCGCCAACATACGGCCTGGCGTCCGGTTAGCGCTTTTTGATGTTGAAATTGAAAGGCAACTCATACTCCACGGCTACCGCACGCGAGCCCATGCGGGCCGGCACCCAGGTTTGCGGAATGGCGCGGGCCACGCGCATGGCCTCCTCATCGCATGCGCGGCCCACGCGCTGCGTAAGGCGATAGCTCAGCACCCGCCCTAGGGTATCAATCTGGATGGTCACGGTCACTTTGCCTTGCAGCAGGCGCTCCTGGGCTTCCTGCGGATACTCAAGCTGTGCCATGTGGTAGTTCAGCACCCCGGCGCCGCCCACAAACATGGGGGGCTGGTCGGGCTGCACGTAGCGCCACTCGCCCGGCTTTATTTCCGTGAAGTAGGTAGCGTAGGGCACCTCCCGAAACGAAAGCAGCTTCTTCTTATCGTGGTCGTAGCGCTGCACTACCACCTGCTCCCCGGTGGTGGTGTAACCGTAGTATTCCCACACGCCTACTTTCTGGCCTTTTTCTGTTGTCCCCTTCTGGTATTTGGCTAGCTGAGGCGCCTGCCCCCACGCTGGCCTGCCGGCTAATAACCCTACTAATAGTCCGCTAGCTAGTAAAGTACAGCTTCTTATCATACGGAATACAATTAATTATAAACTAAATCATTAAACCTCGACTATTCAACGGCTAAGATAGGAACTGCGCTTATATATCAAAATGAAGTTCTCTTGTTTTTAGTCAATTTTCATAAAAAAACCGTTGGCCTGGGGAGGACAACGGTTTTTTTGTAATGTGGCGAGTTAACCACTAGGGCATCAGTACTTTATTCACTACGTGAATAACGCCGTTGCTTTGCATCACATCGGCAATCGTAACGGTCGAAATGCCTCCTTTTTCGTCTTTCAACTCTATAGTTTTGGGGCCTTTCATCATGGCCGTCAGCGTGCCACCGCTTACCGTTTTCAGCTCGGCTTTGCCGCCGCCTGCCTTAATGGCTTTCATCAGGTCGGCGGCAGTCATGCGGCCGGCTACTACGTGATAGGTCAGGATTTTGGTGAGCGTTTCCTTATTCTCGGGTTTCACCAGCGACTCTACCGTGCCAGCGGGCAAGGCAGCAAATGCCTCATTAGTAGGTGCAAACACGGTGAAGGGGCCCGGGCCCTGCAGCGTCTCTACCAGGCCGGCGGCCTTCACTGCAGCAACAAGCGTAGTGTGGTCTTTCGAATTAACGGCGTTCTCGACAATGTTCTTGGTCGGGTACATCGGGGCACCGCCCACCATTACCGTTTTAGCTTTTTGGGCCGAGGCCGATTGGATGGTGCCAGCACCGAGCAGAGCCACTAGGGCCAGCGAAGCAAACGAAAGTTTCATGAAACTATGAAAAATAAAAGTTGAGGTAAGTGTGCAGGCACCTACGGTTATGCTTCTTCAAGTGGATTTTCCCAGTATGAAATTTTCTTAAAAAAAACCATGGTGCCCCTGCTCGCAACGCAGAAAGCGCGGGTACACTTTCCAGATATAAGGCAGCGCGCTGCGTCACCTTGCAATAAAGCCACCCTAGGTGTGCCTTAGGCACCGCGATGGCGAATGAGCAGGAACGCGTATTGAAGGAAAAATGCCGAGCCCTAGGCTGCTTGGTAGGCTGCTTGGCCACTAGCCGGCAACTCAATTAGGCATCGAGTAGCGGGATGAATAAAATTTTTAGCCTTGAAAATGAAGCAAAAAGCCTTCGAGAGTAAATCTTTTTTAGCCCATTACTTGCATTGAACGGCCTTTTGCCTACCTTTGTATCACCATTCGCCACCACGGTAGCGAAAACCTCAAGCGAGAGTAGCTCAGTTGGTAGAGCGCGACCTTGCCAAGGTCGAGGTCGCGAGTTCGAACCTCGTCTCCCGCTCCATAAAGAAGACGTTGCTAACCGGCAGCGTCTTTTTTGTTTGATGACTATCCGGTTGCCTTTTTGGTGCCCGTAATCATCTGAGCCAGAGTGGTGTAATGGTAGCCACGAGGGACTTAAAATCCCTTGTCTTCACGGACGTACGGGTTCGAGTCCCGTCTCTGGTACCCTGAGAGCGAAAAGCCCTCATTATTCTACAGAAAACCCCTTCTATACAGGAATAGAAGGGGTTTTTTATTGTGAGCCAGCATGGGAGAGACGTGGCAGTTGCCTCGAAATCGCAAGGCAAAGTATAGAAGCCTAGGTCTTTTATGGCCCTAGGTGTTGGAGTGATGTAGTGGTGCGCTCAAGGCCCAGGGACTAAGCCAGGGTAATCGGTAATTAGGCCATCTACTTGTAGCTGAAGTAGCTGCTGCGCCTCGGTGGCGGTGTTTACCGTCCAGGGGATAATCTGCATGCGCTGCTGGTGGCAGGCTTGCACCAGGTCTGGCGTCACGAGCTTGTAGTGCGGGCTATAGATGCTGGGCCGGAAGCTTAGGCGCTGCAAATTCTTGTCTAGGCCGTCCTGGTTTTCGACCAGTAGCGCGGTGCGCAGCCGGCGCTGCACAACATTGAGCGTTCGCGGGTCGAACGACTGAATGATGACCCGGTGTTGGATGCCCTTTGCCTTGACGACCGCCAGTAGCAGGCGCACAAACTCCTCCGGCGCGGGGTGGTTGGTGCCGTCACCCGCCGGGGTGGTTTTGGTTTCAATGTTGTAATAGGGTGCGGGCCGGTGCGTGCGCTTGGCGTAGGCTTCGGCCGAGTCGATAACCTCGGCCAGGAGAGGCTTGTACGTCAATAATTTTTGCTGCTGCGGAAACTTGGGGTTGCCGTGGCTACCCACGTCGTAGCGCCGAATCTCGGCGTAGGGCAGGCTATACAGGCGCAACGCTTTGCCTTCTTCTTTGGTCAGGGGCTGGCCATCGGGGCGGTACACGAAATCGGCATTCAGGTACGGGTCGTGCGAGAGCAGCACCTGTTTGTCCTGGCTGATGGCAGCGTCCATTTCCAGCGTGGTCACGCCTAGGTCGAGCGCGCGGCGCATGGCCGGGATGGTGTTCTCGGGCATCAGCCCGCGGCTGCCTCGGTGCCCTTGCAGGTCGAGCGGGCGCTGCTGGGCCTGGGCCGTCGAGACAGTAAGTACGAGGAAGGCGAGGTATTTCACAGTAGGGGAAAGTAGCTTGGACTTTGTAGCCCGAACGCGAGCGCAGCGAGCATCTGCGCTAGGGTAAATTCTCTCAGAACTAAATCAACGCGGATGCTCGTTGCACTCGCGCTCGGACTACAAAGTCCAAGCTACGGCTGAATTACACGGCTACCGTTTCGGTATACACCTGCCCAAAGCGGTCGGTGACTTCGATACGGATTTCTTTGGCAGCGGCCGAGGGTGTGGCGAAAAATAAGTGGTCGGTCATAGTCGGGTCAACCCACTTGTGCTTGGCGGGCAGCTGGTCGCCGGCTTGTAGCTGCACAGCCAGCGGGTCGAGGCCGGTTTGCTGGCGCATCTCGCCCTGGCGTATGCCGTTCTCAAACCAAGTCACCTTCCACTGCGGGTCCCAGTTCCAGACGTTGGCCACTACGTCGGCGGGGTGGGCGGGCGCGCTCCCCTTGGGGTAGGTGCGGAACTGGTGCTGGCGGTCGTGGCCTACCGATTTGTAGTACCACTTGATGTCGGGGCCGCTCACTTCGTACACGCCGTAGCCGCTTGGCGCCCCATCGGTGCAGATGGGGCCGGTCCACCACGCGCCGCACACCGCGCCGTGGGTGTGCTCGATGGTGTTTTCGTAAAAAATCTTCTCGCACACGTGCGTGTGGCCCGACATGATATGTGCCGTGTAAGGCTTCAGAATGCGGTAGAACTCGGCCCGGTTCGACACTACACCACCTAGGGATTCTTCCTTGAGCTTGTTGCGGCGCTGGTCGCCACTGTTCACCGGGATGTGCAGCGCCACTACTACCGTCGTGCCCGGCTTCACGTGGCTTAGGTCCTGCTCTAGCCACTGTAGCTGCTGCTCGGGCAGGTAGCCGATGTACTTCTTGGGCGGGCCGATGAAGAAGACGTTATCGAGCACCACGTAGTGAATCTCGCCCCGGTTGAAAGAATAGTAAGTCGGCCCGAAATGGCTTTTGAACGTGCGCGCCGAGCCTTCGTCGGCTCGCGCTGTGAGGTCAAGGTCGTGGTTGCCGATAACCTGGAAGAACGGGATGCCACTGATTTCGACCGCCTTTTTGTAGTCTTCAAGCAGCTCGTGCTTGTCCCACACCAGGTCGCCGCAGCCGATGGCAAAAGTGTTAGCGTCGTACTGCGCGGCCAGCTTTTGGAGGTCGGGTGCCGAGCTGGTCAGCAGCTCGCGGCAGTCCTTCTTATTAATCATCTGTGGGTCGGCCCACACCACGAACGTGTGCTTGGTATCGTCACCGGCCAGCTTTTGCAGGGCAAAATCGGCAGTCATTTTCATCGTGCCCGGTTTGATGGCTTGGTAAAACCGCGCTATACCCTTCTCGTGTGGAAAAGCATAGCCCCGCGGCACCGAGATGTGCACGTACTCAGCCGTAGCGTTGCTTTCGAGCGTGTACTTGCCGGCCTTGTCGGTGAGCACGATGTTGTAGCCATCGGTCACTGCCACGCCCGCAAGGCCAGCGCCATTGTGGTGCACCTTGCCCCGGATGGTAACCGGCCCTAGGTTAAGTTTTTGACTGGGAGCTGGCGTAAGTTCAGCTTCGGCGGCGAGGGCGGCCGGGGCCAGGGGCAGGCTGAGGCCCGCGCTCACGAGGCCTAGGCTTTGAAGAAATTTTCGGCGGAACATGGAAGAATATCTAAAGGGTCATGCAGAGCGCAGCGAAGCATCTCGCGTGGCGACGTCTGTGAACGTTTGGATTTACTGCGGCGCGCGAGCTGCTTCGCTGCGCTCTGCATGACGAATGGTGTTTTCAGGCGCTAATTCTCATAAATGGCGATATCATCGAGCCCCAACCGGCCATTAAGCACGGTAGGTGGGCTGCTGGCACCTAGACCCAGCTTATTGATGCGGAAGCGCACCGGGCCGCTGATATTCATCAGAAAAGTGATGGTGCGCTGCCAGTTGCCGGCGTCGGTGATGGTGGGGCCGGTTTGCTTCCAGGTAGCGCCTTGGTCCTGCGAGTATTCCAGCTTCCACGAGCTAGCGGCGTCGGTGTAATACGCGCCGTAAAGCAGCGTGACTTTGGTAGCGCCGTTAGGCAGGTCAAATTTCATCTCTACCACGGCCGGTACGCTCAGGCCCTGCTGCAGTCGGATGCCCTGGGCGCCAATGTAGCGGTCGCGCCCCGAAGTGTTACCCAGGAGGGCTTGGTAGAGCTTCCAGTGGCCAGTACCAAACTGCACGGTGTTGTCGGGCACGGCGGCCGTGTTCATATCGTAGCTGCCCTTAATAGCTTGTGGCACTGCCTCGAAGCTCTCGGGAAAGCCCGTGTAAATAGGACCGCTGGGGTCCACGGCATCGGCGGCGGTGCGCAGCCACAGCTGCGGAGCTGGGGCTTGGCTACCATCAAGCCCGGCCACCGCAATGCCCACAAACGTGGCGCTGGCCGGCAGGCGCCGGGTGGCAAAGGCCGCGGCGCTTTCGGTGTGCAGCACGAGCTTGTTGTTTGCCCCATCAGCCAGCGTTTTATCGCCGGCGTAGGTGGTGCCCGATACGGGCAGCGGCGTGATACTGGCGCCTGTGATGCGTACCAGCGTGCCATCGTAGGCATTCATATCGGCCAGCAGCGTGCTGATGTTAATGTTGCGGGCTGTCACGGCGTTACCGCTGCTCACCTTACGCACGCGGTCGGTTGTGATGCCTTCCAGGCGCAGCGCGCCCGCGCTTTTTGCCAGGGTAGCGCCTTTGATATCAACCACTACTGAGTCGCCCACGGCTAGGGCTGGCGCGGCGCCCCCGCTAAGCGGAATAACGATGCCACGTATCACGCCGCGCCGCTTGTTTTGCACCACAATGGTATTGGGGCCGCCGGGCACGTTGCCGCCCGCCGCATCCGAAATGACGAGGCCAACTACCTGGTGCGCGCCCGAAAGTTGACTTGGCTCCAGCACTACGTTGCTGCCTTGGTAGAGCTGGCGCAAGTCTTCGAGCGACACATTGGGACTGGGCGCGCCAGCTGCGTAGTCGATGTTTTTCTCCAGGCACCCCGCGGTAGCTAGGGCCAGCAATAGCGCGGAAAGATGAGGTAGTATGCGGAGTTTCATGATAGAAATTTTTGCTTTTGAAGCGTGTCTAACTCGCCGTGCGTGAGACCCCACCCCCGGCCCCTCCCCTCCTGGAGAGGGGCCGGGGGTGGGGGACACGACCCTACAGCTGCCACCACACCTTAGTATTGATATCATCGGCGCCTTGGTCGGCTACGGCGGCTTGGTAGTTTACTTGGTTGAGGCTCTGCACATACACGGGGTAGTTGATGCGGGCGGGCATCTGGCCATTGTTGCGCACGCCGGGGCCGATGGGCAGCACCGGGTGGCCCGTGCGGCGGTACTCAAACCACTGCTGAAAGTCGGTGAAAAACAGCGCATAGTACTTCTGCAAGTGAATCTTGTCGAGCTTGGTGTCTAGGCTGCTGGTGGCTTCCCATTGCACGTCGGGGCTGCTCAAGAAGGTAGGGGGCGCGGTAAGGCCCCAGAGCGTGATGCCGTTGGTGGCGCCGGTTTCGTAGTAGGCTTTGGCGTCGCCGGTTATCCAGCCGCGCAGAGCAGCTTCGGCCAGCAGCAGCTGCACCTCAGAGTAGTTGAGGATGTTGCCGAGCAGCGGCTCGGTCATGAGAGCAGCGGGGTAGGTCGATTGGGGCGCCGGAATCTGGCCCGGCACGTAGCCACTTGGCACGCCCTTGTAGATGCCGCTCGCCAGCGTGGCCCACTTGGGCAGGCGCGGGTCGTTCCACTCGGCCAGGTTGTTGATAAAGAACTCACTCATCGAGCTTGACGACACGAAGTCGGCCGTGCGCCAGGTCTGAAAGGGCGACTGGTAGGGCGCGGTGCCCGACCAGCGCATAATGGCCGATTCTGAGTTGTTGGCGATGAGTGGGTAGTCGCCGGGGCGGGTGTTCACCATGTCGCGCAGCTTGGCCTGCGGGCTCAAGCCGCCCGGCGCAATGGCATCGGTACGGTTAGACACACGCATGAGCAGGCGTAGGTAGAGCGAGTTGCCAAACTTGCGCCACTTCAGGGCGTTGCCCTGAAACAACGGGTCGAGCTGGGCCTGGTCGGCTCCTAGGTTGGTGTTGGCCTTCAGCAGGTCGTTGGCCTCTTCTAGCTTCACAAACAGGTCGCGGTAGATGTCCTCCTGCCGGTCGAACTTGGGCTGCAAGTTGCCCGCCCGGCCCTGCAGGGCCTCCGAATAGGGCACGTCGCCGAAGGTGTCGGTAAGCAGCGAAAACGTCCAGACCTCGCAAATGCGGGCGATGGCCATGAAGGTGGGGCTCTTCACGGCCACCGCGCTGTTATACATGTCCCGGAAGTCGGTGAGCTGCGTGTACCAGCCATTCCACATGTAGTCGGCCTCAGCCGAGCGGATAACGTAGCGGTGAAACTCGTCGGTATTATCCCGCGTCACGTGCACCTGCATCAGCTCGTTGGTGATGCGCATGGCGCGGTCCATGTTGCGCTTCACCAGGTCGGTCAGGGCAGGGGCCAGCAGCGTTTCCGGAATGACGTTAGGGTTCTGGTTGGGGTTGATATTCAGCTCCTCAAAGCCCTTGGTGCACGACGAAACGGTACCTAGGGTAGCTGCGGCAAGAAAGGAGACAGCAAAGCGTTTCAGGATTTTCATGTCAGGTATAGCGTTCAGTTAAATCCCTACCGTTAGGTTAATGCCCATCGTGCGGGTGCTCGGAAACTGCCCCAGCTCAAATCCTAGGTCGATAGTCCCGTCGTTGAGGGTGCCAAACTCCGGGTCGAAGGCCGGCCAGTTGGTGAGGATGAACAAGTCGCGCCCATAGAGGCCAATGGACGCCTGCGTGAGGTGCAGCTTGCTGAGCAGAGACGGCGGCAGGGCATAGTCGAGGCGCAGCTCGCGCAGCTTGATAAAGTCGGTGCGGAAGAGATTGGCTTCCACGTTGTCGCGGCCGTAGTGAGCGGTGTAGTAAGTAGCTAGGTTTTCGGCCACCACGTCGTTGGGGCGGTAAGTGCCGTCGCCGTTATTAATCACGCCCTGGCCCACAATGCCGTTGTAGCGGCCGGGCAGCGTGAGCTTGGTTTTGCCCTGCTCGGCCAGCACGGCATTGGTCATAGAGTAGGATTTTGCCCCAAACTGGCTGTCGAACAATACATTCAGCCGGAATTGCCGGTACGTGAACTCGGTGCCCGCGCTAGCCTTCCACAGGGGCAGGGCGCTGCCTAGGTACTTCACACCATCGGCCAAAATGGGGTAGCCATTCTGGTACACAATCTGGCCATCGGGGGCGCGCTCGTAGCCGCGGCCGTAGATGGCGCCCATGCTGCCGCCCGGCCGCGCCTCTACCGAGCCCCGGCCGCCGGGGCCGCGCTGTAGCTGGTAGGTGAGTACGCTATCGGCCAGCTCTATTACTTGGTTGCGGTTGGCGGTGTAGGTGCCATACACGCGCCAGCCCAGGCCGCGGGCATTATTCAGCAGGCGCGCATTGGCAGTTATTTCGATGCCCTTGTTGCGCACCAGGCCAGCGTTGAGCACGGCCGTGTTGTAGCCCGAGGCCCGGTCCACGGGCACGCTCAAAATCTGGTTCGAGGTATTGTTGCGGTACACCGTCACGTCCAGCCCAATGCGGTTTTGCCAGAAGCGCACGTCGGCGCCCAGCTCCACGCTTTCGGTGCTGCGGGGCTTTAGGCCGGCGTTGGCAATGGAGCTCGGGTTGCTCAGGCCCGAGGCGTAGCCCGTGGCCACGGCGTAGGTGTAAGAGGTGAGGTAGGGCGACGTGCCGCCGCTGCCCACCCGCGCCCACGAAGCCCGCAGCTTGGCAAACGAAATAGCCTTTGGCAGCGGCACGATGTCCGATACTATCGTGCTCAGGCTGGCCGAGGGGTAGAGCGGAATAGCCGTGATGCCACTGGCGCTCGACAAGGTGCTCGACCAGTCCTTGCGGGCCGTCAAGTCGAGGTACACCAGTTTGTTATAAGAAATCGAACCTAGGGCGTACAAGCCGTTCAGCGCGTACTCGGCGCGGTAGGGCAGCGCAATGGGCAGGTCGCGGCTATTGGCGAAGGTGAACACGCCGGGGTAGAGCAGGCGCTCGGCCCGCAGTTCATCCTTATTGTAGCGGTTGCGCAGGCGGCTGCCACCCACCGACAGGCTCGTTTCCAGCTTGTTAAACTGGTGGGCGTACTGAAGTAGAAAGTCGTGGTTAATCTCCTGCGAGAATACGTTTTGCGTCCGAAACATGCCCTCCTTGTACTTCTCTGTGTCCTTGGGGCGCTGCTGCGAGCGGGCCTCATAGGAATAGTCCAGCGTCGAGCGCAGCATTAGGTTAAAGCCCTTGGCAAAGGCGTAGTTAATCTGCACGTTGCCTGTCAGCTGGTGGCGGTTGGCCTTGTTGAGCATCTCATTGGCAATGAGATAGGGGTTGTCTATCAGGCTGCTGAAGGGGTAGCGCTGCGTAATCCCTGTCGCGCCGGGCAGCCAGTAGTCTTTCAGCCAATCTAGGCTGTTGTTGGGCACCTGTAAGATGGCCCAGTACATGATAGTCTGGTTGTTATAGCCCGTCGAAGGCAGGTTGTCGCTGAAGCGGTTGGTGTAGTTGACCTTCGTCGATACTCGCAGCTTATCCGTGATTTTTTGGCTGGCCGACAGCGCGATGGTATTGCGGTCGTAGCCCGTGTTCGGGATAATCCACTGGTTCTGCAAGTTGGTGAGCGACAGGCGCACGGCCGTGCGGTCGGTGCCGCCATCCAGCACCAGCGTGTTGGTGAACGTGCGGCCAGTTTGGAAAAAGCCCTTGCGGTTGTCGGGGTAGGCCACCCAGGGCGTGCGCTCGGTGCCGCCCGTGTTGGTGGCTACGTCGTACTGAAAAAAGGACTGCCCCTCGAACCTAGGGCCCCAGGCCGAGCTAGTACTGCGGGTGCTGACCCCATCAGCCGTGGCGCCAAACGAATAGTAGTTTTCGCCCGCCGTGCCCTGGCCGTACTCATACTGATAATCAGGCCAGCGCGAAATCTGGTCAAAGGCCGAGTTTGAGTTGAACGTGACGCCGATACCTTTCTTGGCCTTGCCCGATTTGGTGGTAATAATCACGGCTCCGTTGCCGCCGCGAGCGCCGTAGAGGGCGGTGGCCGCCGGCCCCTTCAGCACCGTCACCGACTCGATGTCCTCGGGGTTAATATCATTGAGGCTGGTGCCAAAGTCCACCGGCGACTCGCTTTGCAAGTAAGCCGAGCTGCCGGTGCCGGTGGCACGGTTGCTGCCGCCTAGCACCACGCCATCCACCACGATGAGGGCGTCGTTGTCGCCGGCCAGCGAGTTTTCGCCCCGCAGAATAATGCGGTTCGAACCTGCCGGTCCGCCGCCCGACTTCACTAGGTTCAGGCCCGCTACTTTGCCCGCCAGCGCATCGGTCCAGTTGTTCGATTTGGCTTCGGTTAGCTGCTCGTTGCTGACGGTGGGGGCCGAGTAGCCCAGCTCCCGGTCCCCACGCTTGATGCCCAGCTGGGTCACCACCACTTCGCCCAGGCTGGTGGCGTCTTCCTGCAACACCACGTCGTAGATGGTTTTGTCGCCCACCGTCAGCTGCTCGGCCGCATAGCCGATAAAGCTAAATACCAGGGTGTTGCCCGGCTCCACATGCAGCTGGTAGCTGCCATCGTTGCCGCTGGTAGTGCCAGCGCTGCTGTCTTTTATACGAATGGAAACACCGGGTAGGCCCTCCCCCTTGGCGTCTACCACGCGGCCCCGCACCAGCACCGGGTCGGCGGCGCTAGTGGCGGCCGTGCTGCGCTCCACGGCCTTCACCACAATGCGCTTTTCCTGCACCGTAAACTGCACGCCGGCCTGCGCCGCCACTAGCGCCAGCACGGTTTTGAGGTTGCTGTGCGGCGCCTCTACCGTGATGCGGCGGCTGAGGCGGCTGGCCTGGTCTACCACCAGAAACCGGTAGCCCGTCTGCTGCTCGATGCTGGCTAGCACCTCGGCCAGCGGCTGCTGCCGCACCGAGAGGGCGCAGGGCGTGGCGGCCGGCTCTTGGGCCAGCACCTGCCCAGGGGCGGCGAGGGCGGCCGGGGCCGGGCTCAGCGCCAGCAGCCCTAGGCAAGCGAGCGCACTTCGCCAGGCCCGCGCTTGGCGGGGAGGTATCGATTTCTTCATGAGGTTGCTCGTGAGCTGGTTATGAACTAAAAAGCACTATTTAAGGGCCGCTTCGGCCGCTGCTCGTCTCAGGTAAATCACTTGGCCCTCACGGTGGTAGGCGAGGCCCCCAGCCTGCCGCAGCGCCTCAAGCACGCGCGGCAAAGGCTCATTGTCGAAGGTGGCCCAGAGGCGCACCTCGGCCGTGGCCGTGTCAGCAAATACCAGCTTCACGCCGTAGTGGCGCTCTAGCTGGGTGGCCACATCGGCCAGTTTCTCATTCTTGAAAACCAGTTGGTTGCGGCGCCACGCCAACACCTGGTGCCGGTCGAAGGCCTGCCGGTAGATGCGACCAGTAGCTACTTCGGTGCGCAGCTGCTGGCCGGGTGTGAGCAAGTAGTTGCCTTGCTTATCAAGCACTTCTACTTTGCCCTCGACCAGCGACACGGCCAGCTGGCGGGCCCCTGGCACGGCACTCACGTTAAACTTGGTGCCAAGCACCTGCGTTACCCAGGCCCCACTGTGCACCCGAAACGGTCGCCTAGGGTCTTTGCTCACCTCAAAAAAGGCTTCGCCCTCCAGGTACACCTCGCGCGAGGTGGCCGCAAACTGCGCCGGGTAGCGCAGCTGGCTTTGCGGGGCCAGCGTCACCACCGAGCCATCGGCCAGGTGCAGGCGCTGGGGCTGGCCGGCTGCCGCACGGTACACGCGGTAGGCCAGCGCCGGTGCCGGCCGGCTATAGAAATAGGCGCCACCTAGGGCGCTCAGCAGCAGCATTATGGCCGCTGCTAGCTGGTAGGTCCGCGCCAGCAGCAGCTGCCAGCGGCGCACGGGCACGGCAGCCGGTACGGCTACTTGGGTAGGCTGTGCCAGCCGGGCTTTTAGCCGACCTAGGGCCGCCGCAGTTTCGGCCGGGGCAGTGGGAATTTGGCTAACCTGCCACACGGTTTTCAGCTGCTCGAAAGTGCGCTCGTGGTCGGGCGACTGGGCGACCCAGGTGGCGAGCTGCTCGTTCTCGTCCGACGAAGTCTGGCGGGCGAGGTAGCGGGCAATGAGCAGGTAGGTTTCTTCTTGTTGCAAGGGGCCAGCGGCCGGCGCTGAATGCCGTCGCTGCTGTTATGACGCCGCCGCCCCCTCACCTCGTGACACGCAAACCAGCTCTTAACCAAATGGTAACAGCCGTAACCTAGGCATAATCTGCCTATTGCACACCCGAGGCGTAGAGCGTGCTCTTCAAGAAACGCAGCGCCCGAAACATGTGCGTCTTCACCGAATTAATTGAAATAGCCAGCAGCCCGGCAATCTCATCATAAGTGAGGCCACCATCGCGGTGCAGCTGAAATACTTGGCGCGTGCGCTCGGGCAGCTGCCCGATGAGATGGCCCACCTGCTCGCTCAGCTCCTGGAAAGCCAGCAGCTGGTCGGGCTGCAGGTGCGCGGCGTCGGGCTCGGTCGTGGGCAGCTCGTCGGCCGCGTCGAGCGGGGCGCGGCGCTGCTCGCGCAGGCGGTCAAAGGCGCGGTGCTTCACGGCCGTGTAGAGGTAGGCGGCCAGCGAGCCCTGCACGGCCAGCTGCGTGCGGTGTGCCCACAGCGTGCAAAAGACTTCGGCCACCGCGTCTTCGGCGGCATCGGTGGGGTAGCGCAGCAGGGTCTGCGCGTAGCGCAGCAGGCCGGGGTAGTAGCGCGTGAACAGGGCCCCGAAAGCCGCCTCATTGCTCAGGGCTAAGGCAGCTAAAAACTGCTTGTCGGAAGAGCTAATTGAAAACGTCATACCAGCCGACAAAGCTATTGGGCGGGTGAGCCCACCAGATTACCGGCGCGTTACGGTATGATTAAAATTAGTTTGGATAGTCCTACGGAGCGATTTAAGTCAATGCCGATGGCGTGGGGAAGAGTCCCGCGCTGACTATACTTTTTTACACCGCTCCTTATGGCAATGGCGCGGTAGCCACTTGCTTCTGGCAATGGCATTGTGCGCCGCAAAAACTAGCGCTCTGGCAGGTCGTCCTTTTGGCTGTGAAGGACCACTTAGGACTGAAGACAGAAGGGAAAACGTAAAAGCAGCTTCTAATTCAGGTCATTCGCGCTTTTCTTGCGTACTGTTATACTGCCTGTTCCATAAAAAGGCCTCGCGGTATGGCTGCACGCGCTTTTATGTCTTCTTCTTCTCTCTCCGACGATAATTTACCCGATGAAGCTCTGGCAGCACGTCTATTCCCGGGTGGCGGTGAGATGGGTCGCCGAATCAGGGCGCTAGACTGGGCGCAGACGCAGCTGGGGCCGGTGTGCACTTGGCCGCAGAGCCTGCGCACGGCGGTGAGCATTATGCTGGGCTCCCGCTTTCCAATGATGGTGCATTGGGGACCCGAACTAGTGCAATTCTACAACGACGGCTATTCGCGTATTCTGCAGGATAAGCACCCCGGCGCCCTAGGGCAGCCCGCCGAGCCATGGTGGCGCGAAATGTGGCCTTTTCTGAGCAATATCTTCGACCCGGTGCTGCGAGGCGAATCCACCTTTTTTGAAAACGGCCTGGTGCTGCCCAACCGGCAGGGATTTGTGGAGGAAGCCTACTTCACGTTTTCGCACAGTCCTATCCACGACGAAGCAGGGAATATTAGCGGCATCTATGTGACGGCGCTGGAAACTACCACTACCGTGCTGCAACAGCGGCGGCTAGCGCTGCTCAGTCAACTCACGTCCCAAACAGCGCTGTCGGCGCGGCCAGCCGAGGCGGCCCAGCACCTCATGGCGGCCCTAGCCACCAATACTGACGACATACCTTTTGCCCTGCTATATGCCCGGCCCGCCACTGCCCCTGAGGCAGAGCTGCGGGCTTGGTTTGGGCTGCCGGCGGGAGAGCCCGCCGCTCCCGCTACGCTGCCGGCTCAGCCTGGGCAAGTAGGTTGGCCACTAGCCGAAGCTCTGGCCGCCAATGCGCCCCTGCTCATAGAAAGCTTAGCCGAGCGGTTTGCCTCTTGGCCCGCCGGCGACTGGCCCGAGCTGCCTACGAAGGCCCTTTTGCTGCCGCTGCAAGGAGGCACTACTAGCACAAGCGTTCGGCATGTGCTTATCGTGGGCCTGAGTGCGCGCCGGCCGCTGGATGCAGCATATCTCGATTTTTTTAACCTAGTAACCGACTACGCTGGCCGGGCGCTGGCCAGGGCCGCCGCCGCCCACGAGGCCCAGCGGTTCAACCAAACCCTACGCGAAACCAACGCCTCGCTCGATTCCTTCGTGCACATTGTGGCCCACGACCTGAAAGGCCCGGTTACAAACCTGCAGAGCCTGCTGGATGTGTACCACGAAGAAGCCCCTGGCCCAACCCAAGACCATGTGATGAGCTTGCTGGGCCAAGAAATAAACCGGCTATCGGGCACCATGCAGGGTATGCTACAAGTGCTGTACACACAGCACGGAGCCGCCGTTCCTGCTCCCGAGCTGGTACTCTTTGCCGAGGTGTATGCTACGGTGCAGGCCGAAGTAGCCGACCTAGTGCATCAGCAGCTAGGGCAGCTCGTCGCTAATTTTCAGGCGGCTCCCAGCGTGCGGTACCCGCGCCTCTACCTCGAAAGCATTCTGAAAAACCTGGTGCACAACGCGCTGAAATACCGCGCGGCCACACGGCCACCCGTGATTCAGGTACAAACCCGTCGGCAGGGAGCAGCCGTGGTGCTCACTGTGGCCGACAACGGGCGCGGCATTGACCTCGACCGCGACCGGAAGCGCCTGTTTCAGCCGTTTAGCCGCCTCACCGCCGATGGCGAAGGCGCCGGCCTGGGCCTGCACATGATACAAACGATAGTGCAGCACCGCGGTGGCACGCTCGATGTGAGCAGTACCCTAGGCCAGGGCACCACCTTTACGGTGATGCTGCCCGACGCGCCGCCGGCCAAGTAAGGGTGCCGCTCCATACCCCACCGCCCGTGGGCAAGCCACTTGCGTAAGGGAGAAAACCTACCAATCGGCTTCTGCCCATGCCCGCTGACCTTTCCAACCCTCTGCCCCTATCAGACCAGCTAGCCCTGCAGCGCACTCGCCTCGCCAATGAGCGTACCCTGCTAACGTATGTGCGCACGGCGCTGGCGCTGGTAGGCTTTGGGCTGACGCTCATTCAGTTTCATCCCGAGCGGGGCGGGCGCCTCGGCTACACGGCACTGGGCGGGGGCGGCATGGTGCTGCTGGTGGGCCTGCTGCGGTTTCGCGTGCATCGCCGCCAGCTGGTGGCCTGTCAGGCGGGCGGGCCTAGGCCCACCGAGCAACGTAAGCCCGACTAATTAAATCAATAGCCCCAGCGCCTTCAGCACGCGCGGCCGGTCCGAGAGGTCGCCTACCAGCCGCCGCACCAGGCCGGGACGCTTTTTGATGAGGCAGGGTAGACCCAGCAGCTCCTCTTGCAGCGTGCGCTCGGGATGCTGCTGCACATCGACCACCTCTAGCGCATAGCGCCCACTCAAGTACTGCGTACAGATGTCCCGAATGTTGCGCTCGGCCACCCGCGACTTCTCAGTGGCGCCCGCCACAAAAAGATAGAGGTCGTACTCGGGCTCGGAAAGTAGAGATGGCATACAAGCGGGGCGCTGCGTTGCACAAGCTAAGCACCGAGTTTCGTCGTGACGGAATGTAGCACCTAGGGCCAGCCACCAAGCCGGTAGCTGGCCCTAGGTGCCATGCGAACCCCAAAAATACAGTGCCCAACCAGGTGTGCTAATGGGTGGCGCCATTTAGCCCGCGGCCCCTGCCCTGAGGCCCTAGGTGTACTATGCCGCCACTTGCAGCAGCGGCTCTAGCACGGCCCACACATTGCTGGCCAGCAGGCGCTGGCCAGCGGCGTTGGGGTGCACGCGGTCGGCTAGGTTGAGCTGAGGACGGCCCAGTACTCCCGCCAGCAGCGAAGGCACAAAGGCCACGCCTTCTGCCTCAGCCAGCGAGCGAAATAGGCCCGCAAACTCCTGGGCGTAGCGCGCCAGGCCAGGCACACCCAGCGGCCCTAGGTCAAACGGAAACTCCAGGCCCGCCAGCACCAGCTGCGCCTGCGGAAACTGCCGCCGCACCTCGGTGAGGATGTAGCGCAGATTGGCCACCGTTTCGCGCACCGCAATGCCGCGCAGGCCGTCGTTGGCCCCTAGGGCCAGCACAAAAATATCGGGCGCTTGGCGAGCCAGCACGCTGGGCAGGCGCTGGCGGCCGCCAGCGCTGGTTTCGCCGCTCACGCCATAGTTGAGGGCGCGGTAGTGGAGCCCGGCCGCGTCGAGCTTCTGCTGAATTTGGGCCGGGAAGCTATCGGCCGTCGGCAAGCCGTAGCCCGCCGTGAGGCTATCACCAAAGAAAATTATATTTTTCATTTAACTGAATAAGCCTGCTGCCTGGCCATCGAAACCAAGCGCAGCGCGCAATATCGAAGAAATAACTGCCCTAAAAGACCAGCGTGTTTAGGACCTGCGTTGCCAGATGGCCCCAGCTATACTACAAAAAAACGGGCCAGATAATTTCTTATTCTAAGCTCCCAAGGAGCAATAAATAACCCCCTAAGCAAGTGCTTGCCTAGGGGGTTGAAGAGGTGTTATAAAGCGAAACACACCCAGGAAGCAGACCTAGGGATGCAGCAAGCTGAGTACGAAGAAGAAGAGCAACTGCACCAGATACACGAGCGGCACCAGCGGGTTGCGCTTAATAAAGGAGCCGCGCTGAAACAGCATCTGCATCACCAGCGACAACAGAAACCAGTCGCGAAAATTGCGCAGCGGAATCACGTTGCCGGTCCAGTGCCAGAAGTCGTAGCGGCTGGCCACGGGCTCTAGGCACAAATCGAAGCCCACCATGAGGGCCGCCCCCACCAGTATCCGAAACAGCATGGGCAGGGGTAAATAGGTCGTGAGCATGCCCGCGCAATACGTCACAATCACCCAATTGAGGCCAATCAGCCAGGGCACGTCCATGTATTTGGGACCTAGAGTGGCGCCGTAGTTGTAGCTGCCAAAAACAACCCCAGTCTTGACGCCCACAAACTCGGCGGTAAACCCCAGCAGGAACGCTTGCATCACAAATAGCCAAAAGCCCCAGTTGCGCTCGGGCTGAAACGCCCCTAGCAGCCCCGCCGTGAGCAGTAGCGTGAGCGGCGTGTACTTGAGGTAAAACGCCTTATCCTGAGCAAAAGCCAGCCCCACGAAGCCCGTGAGGTGAAACAGCAAAATCAGCCCTTGCGCCACGCGCAGCCGCGAAGTAGGCGCGGCCGAAGGCGTCGGTGAATTCGAAAACTCCATAGATAGGAGTTAAGAGTTGAGAGTTATGAGTCAAGAATTGCTGATAGGCTAACTCTTAACTCGTAACTCTCAACTCTTAACTAATTAAGTCGGCGACTATTTTAGCCGAGAGTAAACATAACGGAATGCCGCCGCCCGGGTGCACCGAGCCGCCACAAAAGTACAGTCCGTGAAGTCGGCCCGAAAAGTTGGGGTGCCGCAAAAAAGCGGCCAGCGCATTATTGCTGGAGCTCCCGTAGAGCGCGCCCCCAAACGACGAAGTATCAGCCGCGATGCCGGGCGGCGTCCACACTTTTTCGGCCGCGATAAGCGGCTCTAGGTCAACGCCTAGCGTGCGGCTGAGCTTAGCCAGCACCACGCGGCGGGTGTGGGCCGTGAGGGCGGCCCAGTCCTGGCCTTCGTCATGTGGCACGTTCACCATCACAAACCAGTTTTCGTGGCCGGCAGGCGCATCAGAAGGCGTTTTCTTAGAGGTGATGTTGACGTATACCGTGACATCGTCGGCCACAGTTTTCTCTTGGAAAATGGCGTCGAACTCGCGCTTGTAGTCGGCCGAGAAGAAGATATTATGCAAGTCCAGCTCAGCAAACTCGCGGGCGATGCCCCAGTAGAAAATGAGCGCTGACGATGAGCGCGGCTGCCCTAGTGTGCGCTCGGGCGCGGGCTGCTGGGGCAGTAGCTTACGGTAGGTGGGCACCACATCCATGTTGCTCACCACCACACCAAAGTCGTAAATATCCTGGTCGGTGCGCACGCCCGTGACGAGGTCGCCGGCCGTCAGAATCTCTCGTACTGGTTCGTTAAAGCGAAACTTCACGCCAAACTCCTCACCTAGGCGATGCAAACTTTGGGCGATGGCATAGATGCCACCTTCCGGGTAAAACGCCCCGATGCCGTGCTCCAGGTGCGGAATGAGCGAGAGGGTAGCTGGCGCCTGGTAGGGGTCGGAGCCGTTGTAAGTAGCGTAGCGGTCAAACAGCTGCACCAGCCGCGGGTCATTAGCAAATGCCTTTTCGTGGCGCGCGTGCATCGTGCCCGTAAGACCTAGGGACGGCAGCGCGGCCACGGCTTTCAGTGTTTCGGGGCTGAAATAAGTGCCCGCCTTATGTAGCGACTTGTGCAGAAAGGTGCCCGCCGTGGCGTCGTATGCCCGCCCACTTCGACCTAGGAACTGCGTAACCGCCGCCGCTGGGGTGCCTAGCTTCTGCTCGACCTCGGCGGCAAATTTGCGGCTGTCGGCCCAAGCCGTGAGGCGCGTGCCATCGGCAAAAAAGTAGTTCGTAATCGGGTCGAGCCGCTCGTAGCGGAAGTAATCGGTCGGCTCGCGGTGGGCCAGCCGAAAAACATCGTCCACCAGCTGCGGCAGCGTAAACAGCGATGGCCCCGCGTCGAAGCGGTAGCCAACCGGCAGCTCAAACTGGTGCATCTTGCCCCCAAACGAGCCGCTGGCCTCAAACACTGTGACCGGGTGCCCCGCCACCGCCAGCCGCGCCGCGGCGGCAAGCCCCGCCACCCCCGCGCCAATGACGGCAACCGGTTGGCGAGAGGGCGGGGATTTCTGCTTTTTAGTAAACACGCTTGTAGTACCGAAGAAGGGGCTGCGAAAGTTCGGTATTTACTCGACCGCCAGTACCAAGCCCTTCAAATAAGCGCCCTCGGGGTGAAACAAGCTTACCGGGTGGTCGGCGGGCTGGGTGAGGCGGTGCAGGATGCGCGCCGGCCGCCCAGCCTCGATGGCAGCGGCTAGCACCGCGCCTTCGAACAGCTCGGGGCTAACAACTTGGGAGCACGAGAAGGTGAAGAGTAGCCCGCCCGGCGCGAGATGCGCGATGCCCGAGGCATTGAGGCGCTTGTAGCCCATGAGGGCGGCGTGGCGGGCACCCATGTGCTTGGCAAAAGCAGGCGGGTCGAGCACCAGCAGGTCGTACTCGGCCGAGTGGCTTTTAAGGAAGCTGAGCACGTCTTCGGGGTAAGCGGCGTGGCGCTCGGCGTGGCTCGATAGCTCGGCGTTGCGCTCGGTGAGGGCGATGGCTTTTTTGCTGCTATCGACGGAATGCACTAGCTCGGCGCCCGCTTCCAGGGCGTACACCGAAAAGCCGCCAGTATAGCAGAAGGTATTGAGCACGCGGCGACCGGGCGCATAGCGGGCCAGCAGGGCACGGTTATCGCGCTGGTCAATGAAGAAGCCGGTTTTCTGGCCCGTTTCCCAGTCTACGGCAAACTGGTGGCCGTTCTCCGTCACAATGTGCTCGGCGCCGGTGCTTTCGCCGAAGAGGTAACCGTTTTTAGCGTCGCCCACGGCGTTGCCGGGCACGGTTTCCGAGCTCTTGTCATAGATGGCGCGTAATTTGTCGCCAAACACAACTTGCAGGGCGCTAGCAATTTCGGGGCGGGCGCGGTACATGCCCACGCTATGCGCCTGCACCACGGCCACGTCGCCATACACGTCGATGATGAGGCCGGGCAGACCGTCGCCCTCGGCGTGTACCAGCCGGAATACGTTGGTGTCAGCCGTGCCCGTGAGGGCCAGGCGCTGTCGCAGGGCGTAGGCGTTAGCAAGTTTTTTAACCCAAAAATCAGGGGTAGGTAGCTCAGCCACTTGCCCAAAATCTAGCATCCGCACCGCGATGGAGCCGCCGCCCGAGTAGTGGCCCACGCCCAGCAATTCGCCCGCTTGAGTCTCAACGCGTACAGCTTCGCCCTCCGTGGGCTCGCCCTGCACGCGGGCAATAGCACCCGAAAACACCCAGGGATGGCGGCGGCGCAGGGAGTGGTCTTTTCCGTTTTTGAGGACGATGGTGGCGGGCATGTGGTAGTGCTTAGTTATCGGTGCTTGGTATTTGAGTACAAAGGTCGCACCTTTCTGCCGCCCCATATCTAAGCACCAAGCACTAGCAGCTAAGCACCAAAAAAGCGCCGGTACACCGGCCCGCGCAGCTTGAACTGCGCCCACATGGCGGGCCGAATCAGCCAGTCGAGCCAGCGGCGGCCGGTGCTGAAATTAATATCTTCCACGATGACAGTGCCGCCGCCCGGCGCGGGCTGTAGCAGGTGGCGGTGCCGCCACTGCCGCAGCGGCGCGGGCAGCGTTTGGCCCTCATCCACAAAGTAGTGCGTGCCGTCGGGCAGCACGCTGTTGTCGGTGATGAGCGAGATCCAGCGCCAGCGCTTGGGGCCAACTTGCAGCTCGATAATCACCGTGTCGCCGGGGCGGTTGCCGTCGTAGCGGATGAGGTGAAACTGCGGAAACGGCGGGGCCAGGGCTACAAAAAGCTCCTTAGTGAAGCCGGCCATAACGGCAGCCGGCGGCTGAGCTACTGGGAAACGGAGAACGAGGTGCACGCGGTGAAATAGATAAGTAGTAAGCTAGGGCGTTGGTATACAGCCAAGCGGCTATCTAGGGTTGCTTACTGCGCACTACTTGCCCATTTCACTTCTTTATCGCTTCGAGCGAGCCTATTTTGGGCTGAATCTGGATGATAAAGCGCTTATTAAGTTCTTCTTGTGCGTCGCGGTAGCGGTTTACGCCGCCGAAGCCACTGCCCGCCGGTACGACTTCGTAACGCGGGGCCGGAAATACAATACCCGCCTCGCGCCACAGTTGGTACACCGCCAGCGCCCGCAGGTAGCTGAGCTGGCGGGTGGCCGGCCCGTCGTAGTTCTGCGGCGAATTGTAGGAGTAGGTACCGTCGGCCTGGCGGGTGGCGTAGCGGGCCGTGCGACCTTCGATAACTACCAGGTATTGAATGTTATCCTGCTCATTGAGCGAGCTCAATTGGCTAACCAAAAACCGACCGGCCTGAATCAGCTTCGGTTTGTAGGCTTCTTTTAAAACGGGGCTGCTCGGGTCGAAAATGACGTCGAAGCTCAACTCGTAGCGCTTGAAATCCTTATTGTAAATAAAGTACTTCGGGTTTTCCAGCCGCTTCAGGGCCTGCTTTATCTCGTCGATTTTCTTTTTCTCTCGGAGCTGCACTTTTAGTTGCGCGTTGGCGCGCACCAGACCCTGCTGCTTGTCCTGAAATAGCTTGTAGCTCAGCACAAACAACACCAGCATCGTCAGAAACAAGGCCGTCATCAAATCGACGTAGCTGGGCCAGAAAAAGTCTTTGCTTTGCTTCATGGCTAGCGAATGGGACGGCCTTTTTTACCCAAAACGGTGCGCTGAAACCAGTTGGGCTCGGTCAACTGCTCTAGCACCGCATTGGTGCGGTCGAGTTGGCGCAGTAGCTCGCGCTGTACCTGCTCGTCGCGCTCCAGGCGCAGCTGCAAGCCAGCCAGCGCCTCGGCGCTGCGGCGCGCCTGCGCCTCCTGCAACTGATTGAGGGCCTGCTGCTGCGCTGGTAGCTGCTGAAACGGGTTCAGGTACTCGACTATCTTCTGGTACACGTTGTCCTTGTTAAGCTGCCGGAAGTAGGCATCCCATTGCACGTGGGCCGACTGCGCCTGCGCCACAAACTCGTCGCGGCGCTTTTCGAGCACCTCGTTCATCTTGTGAGCGTCCTCGCTCAGCGCCTGCGTTACGCCCTGGCTAATCTGCGAGAGCAGCGCCTGGTGCTGCCCAAAAAACTGCGCCTGCTCCCGAATGCGGGCGTCGTGCTGTTCCAAGTAGCCAGGCACCTGCTTCAGAGCCGCCTCTAGGCTACCGAGGCGGTCGAGCAGGCTCGTGATGGTTTGGGCCGTGTCGGCGCCCTTGCTCACGGCTACGTTCAGGCTCTGCTGGTACCCTAAGAACTTCTCAAAAGAGGCCGCGCTCTCATCTACGCGGTCAAACACCTTAATGGTAGCGTTGGCCAGCTCGGTGTAGCCTATCTGTTGCAGCTTTTCGAGGAAGTTTTTCTGGATGCTGATATTCTCCGTGATGCGGCTGATGAGCGGCGTAAATTCCGCGATTTTCGAGAAAAAATCAGCCTGTATTTTCGAGAAAAAGTCCTGGTTAAATGTGTCCAGCACCGCCTTCAGATTGCTCATGCTGGCCTGCATGTCCGAGTTGAGCCGGGGTAGTAGTGCCTTTTGCAGGAAGTTGTAGTAGCCGTTTTTGTAACGGTCGCGCTGGGCGCGGGCCGATTTTAGCAGTTGGTTGCCCCCTAGGGTCAGCGCCAGACCAATAAAGCTGCCACTCATGGCGATAAGAATACCGCCCAAAAAGTGCGTCACATCGGCGTTATTAAACGATGACTCGCCCGCTGCTGCCTCGCCCCCAAATGGGTTAACCAACGCTATCAGGCCCAGAATGGCACCTAGGAACGTGCCCAGCAGCCCCAGGTAAAGCGGCGTCGAAATCTGCGCCTCAATCTCCTGGTCGAGTAGCGCGGCCTCGCGCTCCGAGATGTCGCGCAGCGTGTTGAAGTCGGCCGCCGCGCCCTTGTTGGCGCGCAGGTAGTCGTTGGTGTCCGTGATGATTTGGGCAAACTCAGGGCTGGGCCGGTTCACGGTGAGGGCGTCGTACTCCTGGGGCACGTAGCTGTCGGTGTAGCGTAGTTCGGCGTTGGCATCCACGGCCTGCACGCCGAGCTGCGCCACTTCGGGATACATAGCCTGCACCCGCGCAATGAGGCGGCGATTCGTCAGGAAAACGAATACTTGCCAGGCAATTAGCCCCAGAATCAGGACGACTTCGAGTAGTTGTAAGAGCATTTTTTACTAATCTAAGTCATGCAGAGCGTAGCGAAGCATCTCGCGTGGCGCAGTAATCCTAAACGTTAGAGATTACTGCACCACGCGAGATGCTTCGCTACGCTCTGCATGACGAATGCGGCATTCAGACGTTTTAAACGGCGCTGCTCCGTAAAAGAACAGCTTAGCTGATGTTCAGCCGCGCGCGCTGCACTACTTGCCAGCCATCGGCGTGGCGTTGAAGCTGGCCGGGGGCCGCCGCCGTTACCAGCGTAATGCGGCCACCTAGGGGCGGGTCGTAGTCGAAAAACTTTTGCAGCCGCGTCAGCCCGTCGCCGATGAGGCGGGCTTGGTCCACGTTGGGGTTAAGGGTAAACGCGGCTTGGTCGGGGGTGCGCGGGTTCACGGTCAGCATCAAGGCCAACTGGGGCAGGGGCGTATCCACGATTTTGCGCTCTTCCAAAAATGCCGATTCCTGCACCGGGCCGTAGCGCGTGGCGGCCGGCTGCGTGGCGGCCGGCGCAGCGCCAACCATTTCTTCTATCGACAGCTCTTCGGCGGCTGGCGACGCTGCGGCAGCCGGAGGCGTTGGAGCCGCGGGGGCTTGCGCTTCGGCCGCCTGTGCGGCCGCCGCCGCGGCCGCTAGCGACGTAGCAGAAATGTGCGCTGCTGCCGCTGGTGCCGGGGCAGCAGGCGTGGTGGGGGCGCCTACGAGCTGCTTCTGCAAGTCAGCCAGCTGCTGCTTAATCTGCTGAAGCTCTTTGCGAAGCTGCTGATTCTGGTTTTGGAGCTTGCGAAATTCTACAGGATTCATATCAGAAGAAGTTTCGGTTTCGACTGGCGCCAGCGGGGCCGCGTGCTGCCGGTGATGACGCCGTTTGCCCTTCGAGCGGCTGGAGGCAACGCCAAAGCCCAGCGCCGCACCTAGCAGGGCCAGTACCGCCCCCGCTAGCCCCGGCGGCATCCCGAAATAGCGCGGCTCTAGCGGCTGTGCGGTGTAGGTTGGGGTGGCGGGCAGTTGCCCTTCCGGAGCCGGGTTTTCATCTTCGGCCACCGTTTGAGAGGCACTTGCGGGCTGGGCTGCCGCTGGCGAGGTTGAGTCGGCTGCAGCTACCACCGCCGAGGTAGTACTACCCGCGGGCACGAACGGCTCCAGGTCTACTTGCAAGGATTGCAGATTGACTTTCGCCAACGCGCCAGTTTTGCTGGTCTTGCGTTGGTTGACCTCTGCTATAATGGCCTGCACCACTTGCGTGGGCGTGGCCGGCTGGCCTTTGCCAACGCGGGCGAGTACGGCCTTCCAGAGTGACCCTAGCTCGGCTTTGTCGTTTGGCTGGGTGAGCACCCATTTGCTGAAGTCAGTACCCGTGGCCCATTTCGTGGTGGGCGGCGTGGCCTTCTCATCAGCCCAGACGCGCCGGGCGGTGGCCGTCCAAATCTGGCCCTTCACACTGTCCTCGCGAGTGGGGGTCGAGGCGGTTTGCCCCAGCCCCACCCGGCTTACGCCCAGTAAGATGGTCAAGCTTAAAATGCGGTGAATGTGCATGATATGAGCTTAGTGAGCGGAACCATGCAGCACCTGCGACAGCACATAGAGCGCGTGCTTGAGGGGCAGGAAAAACAGCGTTTCGGGAATAGGCTCGCCGGCGGGCAGTGTGTTGGCGTAGCGCTGGCGACCTAGGTTGAACGAGTCGGCCAAGGCGCCCGTGAGCTCGCGCAGCACGAGGCCGGGCGGGTTTTTGATGCCTAGGTTGTGCATGGCGGCCACCAAGTCGGCGTCGGTGAGCAGCAGCGTGAGGCACTTCTCGACGTTGGCAATAACGGCGTTTTTGACTTCCTCCGTGATGTCGCTGGGGTAGAGCGGGCGGTTTTCGGTGGCGTCTTCAGTGCCGGTGCCCACGGGCTGCACGATGGGCGGCACCTCGGCGGTGCTTTCGGCATCGACGCCGGTGGCTAGCACGCCGCCGTTGGCGGTGGTTTGCTTGGGGTCGTCGGCCAGCACGATTTTGAAATTGGCCGGTGCGGGCGTGCCCATTACCTTGGTCAGGATGAGGCTCGCCACCTGCTCTAGTGGGCGCAAGTTGCTGGGGCACAGCAGGCGCAGGTACAAGCTGCCGCGGCCCGTGAAGCACAGGTAGCGCGGCGCCGTGAGGCCGCGGGCGGCCGTCACCTGCCCTAGGTGGTACACGATGGCCCCAAAGTGCAGGTAGAACAGCACCCGCAGGTGCTGCGCCATCAGCAGCCGCTCGCCAAACTGGAATTCGCGCTCGTAGTTAAAGAGCAAGCTGGCAACTTCTTCGGAGCCAAAAGCTGGGTTAGCTTCGACTACCGCCAGGCACTTCACGGCCAGCTCGGCGGCCTTGGTGTGCGGCAGCGGGTGTGCCCGAATGCTGTCGAGGCCAAAGCGCACGAGGCCGTTGTCTTTGGTGCCGCGCACGTCGGCCGCACCGTCGCCCCACAGCTCATTACCCGCAAAGCGGAACGAGGTGCTGAACGCCGGGTGGTGTTTGCGCGGGCCGCTGGGGTTGGCTTGCTGGTCAGAGTAAAACAGCACGTCGGAGGTGCCGCCGCCGATGTCGATGAAGGCCGCGTTTTCGCCGGGACCGGGCGTTACGAGGCCGCGCCGGGTCAGGAAGAAGTACGGGGCCGACGATTCGGGCAGGTAGGTAGTGCCGCGGTTGGTGTGGAAAATCTCCTTAAATAGCGTATCCCACTCGCGCTGGTACAGGTCGCGGCTGAAGGCCGAGAAGCTGAGCGGCGCAAACCACACCACCTGCGTGGCCGACACATTGCCGCCGTGCAGCGCCGCTTTATACTTGAATAGCAGCAACATCTCGCGGAAGAACATCCGCACGCGGTGGCGGGCAGCCTCGCCGGTTTCGCCCCATTTCAGGTTGGTGTGGTACGAGTCGTTGGTTTCTTCCTCGGTGTTGATGCCGAAGCCCACGTTGACATTGGCCAGCAGGCGCGGCGGCTCGATGGAGAAGCTAGCGGCCTCGCTCGTGGCCGTGCGAATCGGAAATTGGTACGGCGACCCGCCCGCACCCACAAACGAGGGCACAAACTCGCGCTGCTGATACCGCTGCCAACGCCGCAGCTGAATGCCGTGCGCCGGGTCTTCCTCAATGCCCCGGTACAGCTGTTCGTAAGCTTGGTAATCAGTCTCTTCCGAAGACTTCTTGAGTAAGGCCACCGCCGTATCCTCCGGCCCAAAGTTGAAGGGCTGCGGCGGCTGGCTGGGCCCGTCGTGGTAGGCCACGTGGGTGTTGGTCGTGCCAAAGTCGATGGCGAAGCGGAACTCCTTGGTGCCCTGGCGCACCTCGCGCCACCTAGGTACCACGAGCGCCTGCCCAGCAGCCGGTGCGGGGCTCGCCACCACCACGTAGTCGAAGGGCGTGCCCCTGATTTCGTAGTACGTGCTGCCTTCGTCGGTGCTGCTCTTGCGGGTGCGGGGGTAGGCCGTGGCGCTCTGCTCGGTGCCGGTGGGCGATAGCACCCGTCCTTGCACGCCAAATTGCAGCTCTACCGGCTTGTGTACCAAACTAGGGTCGATGTTGTTGGCATCGACTAACATCACCTTGTAGAAGTCGTTGAGCTGCGGCGCATCGGCGATTTTCACGAAGGGAAAAACCGACAAGCCCACGTTGGTCACCAGTAGGCGACCTAGGCCCTCGGTGCGCGGGTTGGGGTAGTAGGCGCGCTCATAATCAACGGTGAAGCCACCCGCCACCGGAATGCGCAGGCGCACCCGCACGCAGGCCGGGTCGAGCTCCATCGTGAGTTGGGTGGCCAGCTCGGCCGCCGTGAAATAGTCGAAGTACAGCGGCTTCACCGGCAGCAGCGGCCAGCACGTGGGCTTGTAGCCAGGCGCGGTTTTGAGCTGGCCGGTCACGAAGCGGCTGCCATCGACCTCGTAGGGCACAGTGAGCAGCGTTTCTTCGAGTAAGTCGTTGAGGGTGAGGTAAGGGTAGGCCAGGTCGGGACCAGGCAGCGTGCGGTCAGCCAGGGCGCGGGGGTCGCTGGCGGGCACCTTGTTGCCGCTATCGCCGAGCAGCGAGTTGTTATAGTAAAACTTGCCCGGTGCTTGCAGGCCAGGGCGCAGCACCAGCGGCAGCGGGTTCGGCAGCGGCCAGCCCGGCACCGGCACCCGGTCGGGCCGAATGGTGAAATCGGAGTTGCGTAGGATTCCCTCGTCGGGGCGCACCCGCACGGTCACGCCCGCCACCGCCACCGGGTTGCCGGCCTGGTCGGCCAGGTAGGGGTAGTCGGCTAGCTGGGCGTTGCCATCCAGGCCCCACTTATTTAAGATGTTAGGGTCAAGTGCATTGCGCACGGCTGGGGCCAGCCGGCCCAGCGCTGGGTCGGCTACAAACTGCTGATAGATATAGTCCTGAAACGCTTGCTCGCGCTGACCTAGGGCCACGTAGCGACCATCGAAATAGTGGCCGCCACCCTCGGGCCGCTGCACCGCCAAGGCCCGCACGGCTGGTGCCGGAAAAAACACCGTGAGCGGCGAGGTGCCACCTAGCAGCTGCGGGGCCTCCTGCGGCGTGGCGCCGGGGAAGTACAGCAGATTCAGGTCGGTGATATTCGCAAAGCGCTTGTCGTTCAGGTACAGCGCTAGTGCCTGGGCCAACGGCCGGGTCTGCGGATTGGCTTCGAGGCGAGCTAGCTCGGCGGTGCGGTTCCAAGTGCGCACGCTTAGACGCTGGCTGGCTTGCCGCCGCTGGTAGTAGTTGAATACCAGCTCCCACAAGTCCCAAAACTGGCCCACCAGCCGGTGGTGTACCGAATCAGTTTGGCCGGGGTTGCTGCCCACGTAGGCCAGCGCCGTTTCGACCAGGTGCATGCGCGCGAAGGGCGATGGAATGGCTACGGCCACGCGCTCGGCCCGGCCGCCCTCGGGGTCGAGGATGCCGCTGGGACCTTCAATTTCATTTTTGCCGATTTTGCCGGTGCGGCCCCAGCCCTCGTGGGTGCTGGAGCCCGTGCGGTGCAGGCGAAGGATTTTGGCCATGTTATTCTGAAGCTGGTAGCCGGTGGCTAGTAGCTGTTTTTTAATGATTTTCGAGGCTGTTGTTGCGCGGACTTTGTAGTCCGCGTATGAGCAATGCGAATATTAGCGCCTGCGAGAATCTTCGCATTGCTCGTACGCGGACTACAAAGTCCGCGCAACTGCCTCCTTACGAGTATTGCAACTTGTTCTCGACTACCTTCTCGGTAGCCGTATTAAAGGCCTCCACCAGCCAGCGCAATGCCCGCGCTGAGTCGGGGTTATCGAGGTTCGTCTTGCCCACCGCGTCGTTTAGCTCGGCGCGCAATACATCATCCGTCAGGCCTTTATTGAAGAAACCGGTGCTGATAATCTTGTCGGCCACCATCTTGTTGAAGTCAGTTTCGTCGGGGTGCAGGGCAGTGAAGCGGCGCTCGTTTACGCCGAGTTCGCGCAGCCAGCTTTCGTACTCGGTAAAGAAATCGGTGAGGTCGGCGAGCGGACCGGTGCTAGCGGGCAGGTGCTGGCCTAGCTTGCCGCCCTTGTAGAGCGGGGCGCTCTTTTCTTCCAGCAGGTGCTGCCGGAAGTACCGGGCGAAGTAGTGAAACTGTATCATCGGCCGGGCTACCTCGCGGCGCTGGGCCGGCGAGAGCTGCCCAAAATCCACCGTCGGCGCGTCACTTTTCAGGCCAAACTCGTGGTAGGCCGGGTTGCCGCGGTCGAGTTGGCTGGCCGGCTGACCTAGGAAGTGCTGGATGGCGAGTGCGCCCAGCACCTCCATGAGATGCGCTTGGTTGCGCTGCTCGGCGCGACCGGGGTTGTTAGGCAGCGGCTGCCCGGCCTGGTCGCCTAGGTAGTACATGGCCTCTATACCCTCCAAGTGCTCGGCGTAGTAGCTAAGCGCTGTCTTCGTCTTGGTAATGAAGGTGTTGGAGTCGATAAAATCCTGGCCGTTTTTCTTCTCTTCCGCTGAAGGCTGTTGCAGCTTGAAGTAGGGTAACAGCACCAGCGCGCCAGCCGGTACGGCGGCGCGCACCGAAGGCTGCGGCAAATCCACACCAGGGTCACGTAGGTTCTTGACCAGCAGCGGGAAGCCGGCCGCGCCCGTGCCGCCGAAGATGCTGCTGATGAAAAACACCCGGTCGTCGGAATTAAGGCTTTGAGCGAGGTAGCGCATTTCCTTGGCCTGCACCAGCGAGTTGAGCACCACGCTGCCCACGTTGGGCGAGCCCCGAAAACCTAGGTCGAGGCTGGCGTTGAGGCTGTCGGGCGTGAAAAGTAAATCGAGCAGGCCCCGCGTTTCCACACTAGCCTCGTTGTAGTGCATGAAGTCTTTGAACGACTGATTGATACCGCCAAAATCATACACGAATGAGTCACGCAGCCCCTCCACGCCGGAGGTATTGAGTTGGGCTAGCGTGGTCAGGTCCTGGCCAAAAAAGCCCTCGTTTTTGGCGTGCTGGCCATCCTGGTACAGCGCGTCGTGGATGCGCTTGTAGCGCTTGAGTAGGTCCACAGTGCGTGTCACGTCACCGTTTTGGGTGTCGGGGTCTACCAGGACAGGAATAACTTGGTCGCAGCCGGGCAGGCGCATGCCGGCGGCCAGTAGCATCGTGAGTGAGCGCAACACTCGCGCACCAGTGCCGCCCACGGCAAATATGAATAGACGAGCCATTTACAGAGGAAAGGGAATGACAGCGGTAAAAAGACGTTTGTCATGCTGACGAAGGAAGCATCTCGCTCGCTTTGTTGCTAACACTAGAGGTTAGTGCTGCACGCGAGATGCTTCCTTCGTCAGCATGACGAAATGGCTATTATTAGCCGATTAAAACGGTGTGCGACGGGCGTGATTCGAGCCCCACTTCAAAATCACTGAAAACAGAATAAACCAAAGTGGCGCTACCAACGTGTTGGTAATGATGAAGTAGCGCATATAGGGGTCGCGTACCGCGCCCGCGCCCATGCTCACTTGGTAAGCCAGCAAGGCACCTAGGCCGGCTACCAGCAGCAGTACCAGCAGCCAGTGCGTGGGCTTGTACATACCTAGGTGCGTAAGGGTCGGGATGGCATGATTGAAGATGTAGTAGAACACGACCACTAATGCCAGCGCCGTGAGCAAGGTGTAGAAGCCAGTGGTATTGAAAATCTCGGCTTTGTACAGCCCGTAAAGCGGCGATTTGCGGTCGTAGAAGAGCCCAATACCGTTCGTGTACAGGCTGTTAAAGAATTGTTGCATAGCAAAAAAAGGCGTTTTATTGGGCGAGGGCGAAGGTGGTGGTAAACACGGGCGGCAGGGCCTGCGGGAAAGCCCCGCGTACGCCGTTCATAATTTCGGTGAGGCGATAGGTGTGCGGCGCGGCGGTGGGTTGATTGTCGTTTTCGGTGCTACGCTGAGCCACCCAGGCCGGCATACTTGGTGCGGGTAGCGTCAGGCTAAGTTGGCCGCCCACCTTGGGGAAGTCGCTGAGCCGCAAGCGTAAAGTGTGAGTGTAGGCTTGCAGTTCGGGCACGCCGGTAGTGAGTTTAACAGAATTGGGCAGTAGTTGCACGCGGCCATTGGGCACTTGGGCTTGCAAGTGTTGAGCCAAGAAGGCGGGCTCACGCCAAGCGGCGGGCAGTTGGCGTAGGTCGAGAGCCACGGTGAAATCCACACCTTTCTTAACGTCGTCAACCTCCAGATTCGTACTTATACCCGCCCCGCCGTAAGAAATCGACCCATCGCCGCCCGGCGCTAGCGGGCTGCCAGCCGGCACCTGCGTGAGTACCGCCGCGTAGGGCACCCTAGGGAAGGTTAGCCCAAAGTACGCCTGCTGCGTAGCGGCCGAAGCAGCTGGCAGCACCTCATTCACATAGCGCGCTACGGCGGCGGGCGGCCCAATTACCCAGATATAATAGGGTAGGGTTTCGCCCTTCAGCGGCCGCTGCTTGAGCGGGGTTTTCACGGCCGGGTGGTAGGTGCCGTAGAACTTCGACGTCTCGCTCAGCACGGCCACGGCTAGCCCTTTTTTGGTAACGGTCGCCAGTGCGTCGGTGATGTTGACGTTCATCAAGGCGCTGGTCGCCTGATTTTTGGGGCCATAGATGAAGTCGGAGACGACCACATTTACCTTATCGGCCGCTTGGGGCAGGGTTAGGATATTTTCGAGCATTGTGGGGAGCTCGGTACCTAGGGCGGCCTCGTGGGTGTCGCCCTGCACTATTTCTCGAAAGTGCGCATAGGTGCTAGCCTGCGGCGCCTTGTTCAGCGATAACCAAAACTTAGTATCGGCCACAGCCGGGCTGCTATTGGTACGCGAGGCCAGCAAGCTCACGCGCTGCTGAAACGCCGTGGGCTCGGTAGCCGTGGTATTGGCAGGCATGAAGCCGCGCATGCCGCCCGATAATTCCAGAAAAATATTGGCTTGGATGGGAGCCGCGGCGTCGGCCTTGGTAGTAGCTGCCGCTGGCTTGGTTGGGGTGGCTGCCGTGTCAGTCGTTGTTTTCGTATCGTCAACTTCCCCGCAGCTACTGAGCAAGACGCCGCCGAGCGCGCCCATCAATAGTGCTTTCGTAAGTGCAGTGTGCATAGGTAAAACCAGCTACTTGGTAGTAACAACTACCGTTGAGGCCGCAAGTAACGACAAGCGACGGATTTGCAACATACGCGCCAAAAAAACAGGCGTTAGGAAACGGGCTATTCCGCTTCCTAACGCCCTAAAGGCCTGCCTTCTTATTTTCGCTTACCCCAGCAATTCCTCGATATCCTCCCGCGTCAGCGACTTAATCACGGCCTCATCGGTTGTTATCAAGTCGCTCACCAATTGCAGCTTGCGGCGTTGCAGGGCTAGGATTTTTTCCTCTACTGTGTTCTGGCTGATGAACTTGTAGACGAAGACGGGTCGTTGCTGCCCAATGCGGTGGGCGCGGTCAATGGCCTGGGCTTCCACCGCAGGGTTCCACCAGGGGTCGAGGATGAAGACATAGTCGGCGGCCGTGAGGTTGAGGCCTACACCGCCCGCTTTGAGGCTGATAAGGAAGATTTTAAGGTTCTTATCGTGCTGAAAGCGCTCTACTTCGGCCTGGCGGTCGCGGGTGTGGCCGTCTAGGTAGGCGTAGCTGAGCTGGCGCTCGTCGAGGCCCGCACGTACTAGAGCCAAGTGCTGTACGAATTGGCTAAATACCAGTACCTTGTGTCCCTCGGCAATAACGCTGCGGAGCATACGCAGTATCTCGCGCATCTTGCCCGATTCGCCTTCGTATTTGTCGTCGGCGAGGCGTGGGTGGTTGGCTATTTGGCGCAGGCGCGTGAGGCCTTGCAGCAGCAGCAGTTGAGTGCCGCCGGCCGGTGTAGGCGCGTGGCCCTCCAGGCTTTCGAGGATTTTATTGCGGTAAAAGCTTTTGGTTTCCTCGTAAAACTGCGCCTGCTCCTCCGTGAGGGGGCAATAGCTGAGGTGCTCGGTTTTCTCGGGCAGCTCGCTGGCTACTTGGGCTTTATGTCGGCGCAGGACGAAGGGCTTGATGAGCGCGTGTAGCTTCTTGGTGCGGCTCTCATCCTGGTTCTTCTCGATGGGCTTCACGAATTCCTTGCGGAAGAACGCCTGCGTGCCCAGCAGACCAGGATTAATAAAGGTCATTTGCGACCACAGGTCCATCGTGCTGTTCTCCACCGGCGTACCGGTGAGGATGAGCCGGTGCCGCGCTCGCAGCTGCCGCACGGCCTGTGCCGTAGTCGAAGAGGGGTTTTTAATGGCCTGCGACTCGTCCAGAATCACGTAGTCAAACTGGTAGCTCGCCAGCAGCTCGGTGTCGAGCCGCACGATACCGTAGCTGGTCAGCACGATGTCGTAGTCGGCAAACTGGGCCACGTTTTTATCGCGGTAGGTGCCGGTGTACACGAGCAGCCGCAGGCTGGGGGTGAACTTACGCGCCTCCGCCATCCAGTTATAAACCAGTGAAGTAGGTAGCACGAGCAGCGAGGCTGCACCCTGGCTGGCGCCGCTTTCCTGGCGTTCGAGTAGCATCACCAGCGTTTGCACGCTCTTGCCCAGGCCCATATCGTCGGCCAGGCAGCCACCTAGGTGGTAGTCCTGCACAAAGCGCAGCCAGTTGTAGCCCGCCTGCTGGTAGGGCCGCAGCGTGCCCCGGAAGCCCACTGGTAGCGGCCGGTCTTCTACCGCCGCAAAGTCACGTAGCTTTTCGAGGCGGCGCGTGAGCGTGACGGTAGCAAGGTTATCCTGCTCTAGGTCATTAATTAACGACAGGTGGTGCCGGCGTAGGGCTAGCGGCTGACCTTCGGTTTCTTCTGCAAACGCGAACAGCTCTAGGTAGTCAGTAAACCACTCATCAGGGATGAACGCGACTTGCCCGTTGGGCAACCGATACTCGCGGCGGCGCTGCAAAATGTAGGGCCGCAGCCGGATAAACGGCACGGCAAACTCGCCAAACCACACCGTGCCGCGCACGTCAAACCAATCACCACGCTCCTCGATGCCCACCTCAACCCGCACAGGGCCAATGAAATAATCCTGGCTAGCCGTTTCGCTGCCCTGCACCTGAAAGCCGAGCTCACCTAGTGCTGGCGCATTGTCGTGCAGCCAGCGGAAGGCCTCGGCCTTGGGCAGCGAGGCGTGGCCCTCGGCGTCGAGGGGCAGGCCGCGCTGGCGTAGTTCGTCGGCGCGGTCGTTTTCTTCCTTGGCCGAGCGCAGCAGGCGGCGGAAAATGTATGAGTCCGCATCTTCCTCTAGCTGCACGCTCATGGGGCGCGGCGGCGTAAGGGGCAGGTCGTAGGCGCCGTAGCGGAAAGTGAGGTTGAAAAACAACGGAGCTTCATCGGTGCCGGCGCCGGGCACTACCACGGGCTTAGGCAGCGGCACCCGGCCACGCCTAGGTGGGCCGGGCGGGCGCACGGGCACCACAGGCGTGCCCGCGGCGGGTGCGGGCGGCACGTCCGAAAACGTGAGCTGGGGCCGGGCTAGGTAGCGCTCGGTGCGAATATCGAAGCCGCGCGCGTGCACGTCAAACGACTCCATGAGCGGGGCCACGAACTTCTGGAAGTAATTCTTCTCTACGGCCCGCGGCACCACGATAAACTTCTTGTTCAAAAACGGCAGCAGCTTGCGCCCATCCACATCGTGGCGGAAATGGTACAGCACATTATCGACCATCAGCCACGCCGGCTGCTGGCACACTAAGACAGCGTTTTTAAATTGAAAATCAAGCTTCTGATTCTGGTACTGAATGGTAGGGAAGTAGTGCGTACCCTCCTCATTGCGCCGAAAGTGAAACAGGATAGAAGCCGGATTAGGGGCAAGCTTGAGCTCGCGCCAGGTAGGCTCGCCGTCGCGGCCCATGATAAACACTTTCTTTTCTTGCAACCCAGTCAGCAGCTTGGCCAGCCGCGTCTGGATGTAGCGGGCAATGGCTTCCTGCAAAGGCTTATCGCCTTTTTCGGGGTGGTAGGTTTTTAGAAAAAACTCGGCCGTCGTGATTTTGCGCGGCCAAAATTCTTTGATTACTGCCTCCTGCTGCAGCTCGTCGCAAAGCTTAATCAGCTCGTAGTCGTCATCTTCTAGGCCCTCGGCAAACTCGGGTGCGTTCTTGCTCGATACCATTTGGTGTTGCAGCGTGAGCTGCCCCCGGGGCCCCAGCTGCACAACGTGCGCCGAAAACAGGTGACCTAGGTATTCGTGAGCAAACAGCGAATAAACAAGTTGAAAAGGAAGAGAAGTAGAAACAGTCATAGCCGAACACGAGAACGTGCAAGTTAGGTCTCAAAGCCAAAAATGCACATCGGCTCAGCTTACTCAATAAAGCAAGGTTGTGTTCGCCCGTTTTGACTAGTAAATTGGCTTACAGGTTCTCCTTCACGTCCATGCGCCCCGCATTTAGTGCCGGGCGGATAGAAACGGCTAGGGTAATGGCAATGATAGCCAAACAGATAAAGAAAATGTCGGCGGCTTGCATTTTTACTGGGTACGAGTCCACAATACTGGTGGCCATTCCCATGCTCACGATGTGAAATGTTTGCTGCACCCAGCAAATAGTGACGCCTAGCACCAGCCCTGACACTGCGCCCACCAACGCCACAATGGCCCCTACCAGCAAAAACGATTTGCGGACTGTCTGCTCGCTCGCGCCCATGGCCAGCAGCACGGCAATGTCCTTGCGCTTGTCGATGACCAGCATCGAGAGCGAAAAAAAGATGTTGAGTGAAGCGATAAGCAGAATGAATGCAAACGTGATGAACACGAATAGCTTCTCAATCTTAATTGCTTTTAGCAAGCTAACGTGCTGCTCGTCCGAATCTTGCACTACAAATCCGCTACCTAGGCTCTCGCGCAACTCGTCTTTTACATCATCGAGCTTAAAGCTAGTGCCTACCCGCACGTAGAGCGCGGTGCGGCGATTACCATAGTTGAGTAGCCGCTGCGCAAAGCTTAAGGGCACAAAGAGGTAACTATCGTCGAGGTGCTGCTCGATGTGGAAGATGCCGCCCGCCAGGATGTTTTCTTCATTGAACGCTTGGTCGGGATTGATGGATAGCGTTTTGCGGCCCGGCACCTGGCGCGGATACAGAAGCTTGAGCGGGGCTAGGCGGTTGTCGAGCGTGATACTGAGCTCGTGCTGCACGCCTTCGCCCACGAGAGCATATTCGAGGTCGCCGCGCCGCAGGCGGTGGTCGCCGGCCTTGATGCTAGAGTCGATAGGGCTTTGGCCAAAGTAGTTCTCCGACAGGCCGCGCATCTTCACCACCATCTGGCGGTCGTGGTATTGCAGCAGGGCATTGTCTTCGATGACTTCGGTGAGCAGCGCTACGCCGGGCGTGTTCTGCACCTTAGCCAGCAGCGCGGGCGTCATCTCGAAAGACTTGCCCTGCACGGCCGTAATGGCCAGGTTGGGGTCCGACTTGCCGTAGAGCGAACGCACTAGGTCCTCTAGGCCATTAAAAACCGACAGCACCACGATGAGCGCCATAGTGCCCACTGCCACCCCCACCATCGAAATATTGGAGATGATGGTGATGATATTACGCTTTTTCTTGGAAAGAAAGTAGCGCTTGGCAATGAGCAAGGGAACGTTCACGAGACCGCAGATTTAACTGACTTAACGGATAAAACGGATATTATGCGGTTCTGCCTCCTACTAACTGTTGATTTCTAGAACCTGATTCGGAACGAGCATACACCACACTCGTTTTCTCCGTTACATCTGTGGCTCTACTTCCACGCTTTCACAATGAGGCCAGTGCCCGAGTCGTGCTTGCCTCTAGCGTCGAGCCAATTGAGCAGCAAGCAGAAAGGGAACGTAACAGCGTAGTAAAATGGAAGAAATAAGAAGAATAGTCGTGACTTGCCCAGCATCAAAATTGGGTATTTCATGCTCAGGCGCCACGAAATCTGGCCCGGCTCGCCGTAGCTGTAGCGGGCCTCGATGCGCTCGAAGCCGGCGGTGCGCAGTTTCTGCTGAATCTCGTGGATGTTATAGCCATCGCGCACGTGCTCCTCGATAAAGCTGGTTTCGGAGTCGGCGTGCACATCGGAGCCGCCCTGGTCGCTGGGGGTCGAGATGAGCAGCATGCCCCCATCCTTGAGCGAGGCGTGGATGTTGCGAAACACCTCTACGTCCTCCAGAATGTGCTCCATTACATCGACCGACAGCGCTAGGTCAAAAGAATTGGGCTCTTGGTACAGTACCAAGTCCTGTGCCGCAAACTGCACCTGCGGGCGGCCAATGGCCCGAAAAAAATTATTGGAGTCCTGTACCTGCTCTTCTTTCACATCCACGGCCAGGATGCGCCACAGGCTGCTAAGGCCACTCAGCCAGTACGTGTACTGGCCGTAGCCCGCGCCAGCATCCAGAATGTCGAGCGGCTCGCGGGTGCGGCCCTTGGCCCACTGGCGCAGCTCGCGGTGCACGTGCCAGGTGCGCAACAGCAAGAGGTCGAGTAGGTTATAAAACAAGCGCCGCAGCCACGGCGAGCGGTTGAACACATTGCCGAGGCTGCGCTTAATCGGGTCGTAGTACATAGGAGGGGCGCGTCGCACGCGCCCGTGGGTGAAGTGGCTATAAAACGAACTAGCAAACGGGCGGCTACAGGCCGCCCTTACCGGAATAAGCGCGGCCGTTCGTCGGTAGTATCCGAGTCGTCCTCGTCTTCGGGCGGGGCGGGCGGAATGTCGAGCTTGCTCAGCACTTGGTCCATGTGGGCAGCATAAGCGGCGCTGTCGTCGTGGAAGAAGGTGAGCTCGGGCACTACGCGGGCCTGGTTGCGAATGCGCTTACCTAGGGCGTGGCGAATTTCTTTGGTGTTCTCGCGAATCGTTTCGATGCGCTCGGCGGCATCATTGCCGAGAAGCAGGCTCAGGTACACGCGGGCCACGGCTAGGTCGGGCGTCACATGCACGGCGCTAATGCTGGGTACTAGCCCCCCGCCAAACAGGTGCGGCAGGTCGCGCTGCAGCACTTGGGCCAGCTCCTGCTGCAGCAAGCTGGCCATTTTTTGTTGTCGTTTGCTTTCCATACTAAAGCTGCAAAGGTACTCTTGGTTAGGGGTTGGTGCTTGGTGCTTGGCTGTTAGTGCCCAAAACCTGCCTGCGGTTGCTAGGCTACCTAGGACACAGTATCAAATTTAGATTCCCTAAAACGACCTTTGCACCTTACTTGGCTAGCCTAGGCACCAAGCGCCAGGCCCCAAGCACTAGTAACGAATGCTGCGTTTTTTTAAAAGCACCCTCCCGGCCCAATTGCTCGTGCTGCTCGTGCTGGTGCTGGCCCTGCGGCTACCGCTGCTGTGGCTGGGCCTGCCCGTGTCGGCCGCCGAGCTGCGCCTGCTGCTGCTGGGCGAGGGCGTAGGGGCGGGGGCCTGGCCCTACCGCGACCTCTACGATAGTACTGCCCCGCTGGCCGCCGCCGCCGCCGGTGCCCTCGAACTGGCCTGGAACCGCCCGGTGCTGCTGTACCGGGCCGGGGCGCTGGCCATCCTGCTCATCCAAGCCCTACGCCTCAACAATGTGCTCAACCGGGCCGACGTGCACCCCGAGCGGGGCTACCTGGCAGCGCTTACCTACCTAGTGGTGGGCAGCCTGAGCACGCAGCTCGATGAGTTGTCGCCGCTGCTCATTGGGCATACCTTTATCATCTTTGCGCTCAGTGCCTTGCTGCCTACTTCGCGCGAGGGCTACGACAACCGGCGCCTGTTTCGGGCGGGGTTTTTGATTGGGTTGGCGGCGTTGTGCTACCTGCCGCTGGGGCTGTTTGTGGCCCTAGGGCTGTTTGCGGTGCTCATTTTTGCGGCCAACTCCTTTCGGAGTGCCCTGCTGCTAGTGTGTGGGTTTTTGTCGCCCTACGCGCTGGTAGCCACGGTGTTTTTGTACGTCGGCGCGCTGCCCAGCTTTGTAGAGCTGCACCTCGAGCGCGGCTTGCGCGTGCACGTGGCCAGTGTGGATGGCCTGCCGCCGGCCGTAGCGTGGCCGCTGCTGGTGGGGCCCGCCGTGTTGCTACTATTAGCATTGGTGCGCACGGGTAGTACCGCTCTAGGGCTGGTGTTTCAGGCTAAGTTTCGGCAACTGATGCTGGTGTGGCTGCTGGTGGCGCTGGCGGTGCTGGCAGTGGGCCGCGGGCTGGCGCCCGGCTCGCTGGTGCTGCTGCTGCCGCCGCTCACGTATTTCGGGTTGTTCTTGTGGCAAAAGCTACCCGGCCGGGCCGGGTGGGCGCCCGAGCTACTCTTTCTGGTGGTGCTAGGCAGCGTGTGGGCCCTGCGCTACCGCGAGCTGGTGCCCGGCTTGCAAGGCTTGTTGCGCCTACCCGCCGAAAGCCGCTTTGCGCCTCAGTCTGCGCCGGCCTACAGCCGCCTAGGTGCCGCTGGCCCGGTGCTGGTGCTCGGCCCCGACCGCCGGCCTTACCTTTCGCACCCCGCCGCGCGGCCGTACCTCGACTGGCCACTGGCCGAGGAGGACTTTGGCCACCTCAACGAGTATGCGGCGGTGGTGCGCATTGCGGCTAGCTTCGATGGCCAGTTGCCGGCCTATGTCATTGACCAGCGCGGCCTGATGCCTTCGCTGCGCTACCTGCTGCCGGGTGTTTTTGGCCGCTACGAGGCAGTAGCCAACCAGCCAGGCGTATACCAGCGCCGATAGGGGCAGAGAGGTGCCTATGTGCCGTAGCAATAAGTTGTGTTGCGTTTGAGCAAAAGAAAAGGGACCTGCTTCATGTAGAAGCAGGTCCCTTTTTTGATGGCTAGCTAGGACCTAGGCGGCCCCAGTCCCTTGCTGGCGGGCTAACTCGGCATTTAGCTCGGCGGTGCGCTCACGGCGCACGGCGCGGGCAATGTAAATGCTAAGCTCGTAGAGCAGCAGAATCGGAATGGTAACGATAATCTGGGCCGAGATATCGGGCGGTGTAATGACGGCCGCGATGATGAGAATGACTACAATAGCGTGCTTGCGGTAGAGTATCATCAGCTCGGGCGTCACAAGGCCTGCCTTGGCCAGGAAGAACACTATCATGGGCAGCTCAAACACGAAGGCGCACGAGAGCGTCATGGTGGTGAGCGTGCTTAGGTAGCTCTGCAAGTCAATCTGGTTCTCGATGGTCGAGTCTACAGTGTACGAAGCTAGAAAGTTGATGCTCAGCGGCGCGGCGATATAGTAGCCAAAAAGTAGACCTAGGACGAACAGCACCGATACAAAAAACACGGCTCCCCGCGAGTTCTTGCGCTCGTGCGGGTACAGGCCTGGCTTCACAAACCGCCACAGCTCCCAGAATAAGTACGGAAACGTCATGCAGATGCCTGCGATAAACGATGTACTGATGTGCATGGCCAGCTGCCCACTCATCTCCCGGTTCTGGATGATGAAATTAACTTGGTTTTCGCAAGGGTCTTGCGAACCGACCAAGTTACCCAGCTTACACAGCATGCGGTAAGTCCAGAAATCGTTGCGCGACGGCCCTAGGATGAGGTCATGAAACAAAAATTCCTTCGAGAAGAAGGCAATCAGCGAAAACACCACCACCGCGATAGCCGACCTGATAATGTGCCAGCGCAGCGCTTCTAGGTGGTCGATGAAAGACATCTCCGCTTCGCCCTCGGCGATGGCGCGGTTCTGCTGAAACTTTTGAGTGGGGGAAGCCAAGAGTAGTTCGAGTAATAGGTAGGAGCGTAAGGTGAGAAGGAAGAAGGCGCGTAATGCGTTCGGCACTACGCGCCTTTCTTACTAGTCAGCTTAGGCTTGAAACAGCGGGTAGCCTTGCAGCCACTCGTTGACCTGGGTGCGCACGCCAGCCAGGCGGCTAGCGTCGGCGTGGTGCATGAGGGCCTCGTCGATGAGCTCCACAATGCGCGCCATGTCAGTTTCGACCAGGCCGCGGGTAGTTACGGCGGCCGAGCCAATCCGGATGCCGCTGGTCACGAACGGCGACTTGTCGTCGAACGGTACCATGTTCTTGTTAATGGTAATGTCGGCCTGTACTAAGGTGTTTTCGGCCAGTTTGCCCGTTAAGCCCTTCGAGCGCAGGTCGATGAGCATCAGGTGGTTGTCGGTGCCGCCCGAAATGATGTCGTAGCCGCGGTTCAGGAATTCCTTCGCCAGCGCCTGGGCATTTTTCTGCACTTGGTGGGCGTACTTGGTGTAGCCTTCACCTAGGGCCTCGCCAAAAGCAACCGCCTTAGCCGCAATAACGTGCTCGAGCGGGCCACCCTGGGTGCCGGGGAACACGGCCGAGTCGAGCAGGGCCGACATGGGGCGCGTTTCGCCTTTGGGCGTCTTCAGGCCAAACGGATTGTCGAAGTCCTGGCCCAGCATGATGAGGCCACCGCGAGGGCCACGCAGCGTTTTGTGCGTGGTGGTGGTCACGATGTGGCAGTGCTGGAAGGGATTGTTGAGCAAGCCCTTGGCGATGAGGCCGCTGGGGTGCGAAATATCGGCTAGCAGCAGGGCGCCTACCTCGTCGGCAGCGCGGCGTAGGGCCTCGTAGTTCCAGTCGCGCGAATAGGCCGAAGCTCCGCAGATGATAAGCTTGGGGCGCTCGCGGCGGGCGGTGTCTACTACTTTGTCCCAGTCGATGAGGCCGGTTTCTTTTTCTACGCCGTAGAAGCTAGGCTGGTAGAGCTTGCCCGAGAAGTTGACGGGCGAGCCGTGCGTGAGGTGTCCGCCGTGGCTGAGGTCAAAGCCCAGGATTTTGTCGCCGGGGTTGAGGCAGGCCAGCATCACGGCCGCATTGGCCTGCGCACCCGAGTGGGGCTGCACGTTGGCCCAGGCCACCCCAAATAGCTCCTTGATGCGGTCGATAGCGAGCTGCTCTACTTGGTCTACCACTTCGCAGCCACCGTAGTAGCGCTTGCCGGGTAGGCCCTCGGCATACTTATTGGTGAGCACCGAGCCCTGCGCCGCCATTACTTGGTCGGAAACGTAGTTTTCGGAGGCAATGAGCTCAAGGCCGTGGGTTTGGCGCTGGCGTTCCTGCTCGATGAGAGCGAAAACAGCCGTGTCGTGCACGGCAGCGGGGGCGAGGGTTGGGGCAGTGGCTTGCATGGCCCCAAAAGTACAACCGCCTCGCGCGGGATGCCGTAGCCCGCCCGCGAATAATAGCAGCCGTCTAGGCAGGCCTAGGCCTTAGCGCTTGACAATGGGATAGGCTTCTTCCCGGTTTTCTACCAGGTGCAGCTCCCAGCTGTCGAGGTTGAGGGCGGCGAGGTGGCGCAGCTCGGAGTTGTGACGGTACACGCCGCCCGCATCCAGACCAATGGCGCCGTTTTTGGCGACTACACTCGCTTTTATATTGGCCACAGGTGTGGGCACGTGGCCGTGTAGTAGGCGCTTGCCACCTAGGCGCGAGGGGTCGAACACAAAATGCTTGGTGTAGAGCATGCTGTGCTCATCGTGGCGCATTTCTGCTGGTGGCAAGGCAAAGTTGTAGCCCGCGTGCACCAGCACGAAATCAGGTAGTTCCAACTCTAGCGGCAAGGCTTGCATCCAGGCCACGTAGTGGACCGGAATGTCAGTAGCTTGGGCCACGCCAAAGCTGGCGAGCACCATGTTGCGCTCGGCCTCTAGCTTCCACATGTGGTTAGCATTGGGGGTGCCGTGGATGGTGTCGAGTAGTTCTTTCTCATGGTTGCCGCGTAGGCAATGCACTTGGTACCCTAAGGCTTGCAGCTGCATCAGGTAGTCGAGCACGCCGCGGCTGTCGGGGCCTTTGTTCACATAGTCGCCCAGCAGGTATAGCGTGTCGGCGGGGCGCAGGCGCAGCTCGTGCTCTACTAGGTAGCGAAAGGTATGCAAGCAGCCGTGCAGGTCGGTAGCGGCAAAGCGACGAGCCATATTTTGCTGGGTTTGGGGCCTAAGAGTAGAGAAAGGATACGAAAAAGCCCCGGCCAAGGGCACGGGGCTTCATTCCATTCAGGGCAAATTAGCTGACCTAGGCGTAGCTGCCTTTGCCGTTGTCGGGCTTGTTGTGGCCGCGGTTGGGATGGCGAACACCCGCGTCTTCGGCCTCTTCAGCAAGACGCTCTTCGGTGGCTTCGTCGAGATTACCAGCAGGCAGCGCGTCGGCTTTGTGCTGCTCGGGCATACCAGCTTGGTTTTTGTTGGTCTGCGACTCTTGGTTCTGCTCAGTGTGGTGGGTAGCCATGGGAGATGTAATTAAAGGTTAAAACAATACGCGACGCCGCTAGGGCTAGCGATTGGGGTGCGTATGTGGCGCATCCTGAGCTTCTTCGCGCAGGCGCTTTTCGGTCTGCTCGTCGCGCCCTTTATCGTTGTCTTCGCCGGTGCCGGCGGCTTGCTGAGCTACGTTGGGGCCGCCCTGGTGCGACTCGCCCTGCTTATTTGACTTATGGTCTGCCATGATGATTAATTGTTAATGGTGAATTGTCAGTGGTTAATGATTGGCTGTCACTGGTCAATTAACCATTAACAACTAACCATTAACCATTAAATCAAAAGCCTTGGTCAATGGCCGAATCTTGCGCACCGGGGTCGGTGAGCTCGGCATTGGTATCGGTGCCGGTGATGGGCTTAGGCGTTTTGGGAGCCATTTGGCCCATGCCTACGTGCGAGTCGGCATCTTCCATTTCGTCGGGGCCCTGACGCAGGTCGTCGGCTTCTAGCTCATCAGCGGGGCCGCGGCGGGGGCGGCGGCCCTCTTCGTCGCGTTCGTCGTCGGGGCTCGGTAGGTCTTGGTTGCGGCGCTGGTCGGCGCCCTCGTCGGCGCGGCGCATGTTGTCGCCGGGCTGCTGGTCGTCGGGAGCATCGGTGCGAGCGTTCATGGCCGTAGCCGTTACGCCTTCGCTGCTGTCGGTGCCGTAGCCTTCCTTGCCCTCGCGGTTGCCGAAGCCACCGCGGGCGGCCTCATTCTTAGGCGGGTCGGCATTGGGGATGCGCAGGCCAGCGGCAAATTCTTCTTCAGTCGTATCGTCGTTGATGACGCGGATGGGACGGTTGTTAGGGTCGACAGACATGATAGGGGAGGGCTTAGCAAATTGGTAATGGGGTTTACTTAGGTTCGGCCGTTTGGGTTGTTGGTTGGGTGCTTAGTGCTTGGTGCTTAGTGCATAGAGTTGAAAGCGCAGAAAATGCCTACGCACTAGGCACCAAGCACTAAGCACCAGCCGCCCTACCTTTGCTCTATGCCTGAAGCCGCTGCCCTTACCCTTGTGCCCACGCCTATTGGCAACCTCGAAGACATTACGTTGCGGGCCATCCGGGTGCTCGGCGAAGCCGACCTCATCCTCTGCGAAGACACCCGCACCAGCGGCCGGCTCCTGCAGCACCTCGAAATCAAAAAGCCGCTGCAAGCCTATCACTTGCACAACGAGCACCAGGTGGTGCCCCGCCTGCTCGAACGCCTAGCCAAGGGCGAGCGCATGGCGCTCGTAAGCGATGCGGGCACGCCTGGCATCTCCGACCCCGGCTTTTTGCTGGTGCGCGAGTGCCTGGCCCAGGGGTTGCGAGTGGAGTGCTTGCCCGGCCCCACGGCCTTTGTGCCCGCCCTGCTCAAGTCGGGCTTCGGGGCCGAGCGTTTCTCCTTCGAAGGTTTTTTGCCCGCTAAAAAGGGCCGCCAGACCCGCCTGCGTGAACTAGCCCGCGAAACGCGCACGTTGATTTTTTACGAGTCGCCGCACCGCATCGTGAAAACCCTCACGCAGCTGGCCGAAGTTTTTGGCCCTGAGCGTCCGGCTTCCGTCAGCCGCGAGCTGACCAAGCTTTTTGAAGAAACGCTTACCGCCCCGCTCGGCGAGCTGGCCGCTACCCTGGCCGCCCGCCCCGCCATCAAGGGCGAAATTGTACTGGTAATAGAAGGTGCCAAACTCGAGAAACGCAGCAAATACGATGACTCCGACGACGACGCAGCCGACGCCCCCGACCCTGACGACGCCGACTAGCGCCCTAGGTCGGCTGGGGCAGTCGCCGCCCCTGCTGGCCTTGCTGGGGGCCGCGCTGCTGTGGGCGGGCTGGCCTATTCATCCGGCGCCACTCACGCTGCTATTGTTCTTGGGTTTTGTGCCCTACCTACGCCTCGAACAGGTGCTAACCCAGCAAGGAGCCCGGCGCGGACGAGTGTTTGCCATGACGTACCTGTTCTTGGTGCTCTGGAATGTCTTCACCACCTGGTGGGTCAGCTACAGTACCCTAGGTGGCGGCATTGCGGCCGTGGTGCTCAATGCGGCGCTTATGTGCCTGCCGCTCATGGCATTTCGCCGCACCAAAGAGCGCCTAGGGTCGGCGATAGGCTACCTGTCACTGCCCATCTACTGGATAGCTTTTGAGCAATTACACTTGCATTGGGACCTCACCTGGCCTTGGCTCACGCTTGGCAACGGCTTTGCCAGCGTGCCCGGCTGGGTGCAGTGGTATGAGTACACCGGCTTTCTAGGTGGCTCGGTGTGGGTGTGGGTCGTAAATATCTTGGTGTTTTGGGCCATCTTTAATCGCAGCAAAATGCCGGTTTGGGCGAGCAGCTGGCCAGTACTTGCGGTAGGTCTACCCATTACGCTGTCGTTGACCATTGGCCATAATTACCAGGAAAAAGGCCCTGCCGCTGAAGTCCTGGTTATTCAGCCCAACATCGACCCCTATCAGGAGAAATTTCCCGAAAACCCGAAGTTCATTCCCCGCGAGGAGCAACTACGCCGCCTGCTTGAACGCACCGAGCAAAACCTGACGCCGCAAACCAAGCTGGTGCTGTGGCCCGAGACCACGCTGGAAGAGGCGCTTTTCGAATCCACTTTCGAGCAGCAGCCGCAGATACAGCGCATCCGGCGCGAACTGTTGGCGCGGCACCCTGGCTTAAGCTTACTCACGGGTGTCACCTCCATTGGGCGCTATCCCGACAAGGAGCACGCTTCCGCTACAGCCCGCTTCCGCGACGATGTGGGCTACTACGACGTGTACAATACGGCCGCCTTCTTTGCCGATGCTACTACCCCGGCGCAGTTTTACCACAAGTCACGCCTGGTGCCGGGCGTCGAAAAGATTCCGCCCGCGCTGGCGGGTTTACTGGCTAACATCGACCTAGGGGGCATTGTGGGCTCTTACGGCTCGCAAGACGAGCGCACTGTTTTTCAGGCGCCTACGACGCCGGCCATCCGGCTCGCGCCCATCATCTGCTACGAAAGCATTTACGGCGACTTCATTGGCCAGTATGCCAAAAACGGAGCTAACCTACTCGGCATCATCACCAACGATGGCTGGTGGAGCGACTCGCCCGGCCACGAGCAACACCTCGTGTACGGCGCTCTGCGTGCCATCGAAACCCGCCGCGATGTAGCCCGCTCGGCCAATACAGGCATCTCGGGCTTTGTAAACCAGCACGGCAACATCACCCAGCGCACCGGCTGGTGGGTGGGCGCCGCCAGCCGCGCCACCGTGCACCTCAACGACGAGCTAACCTTCTATGTGCGCTATGGCGAGCTCATCGGGCGCGGGGCGCAGGGGCTGGCCGTGCTCCTGCTGCTAGGTGCGCTAGTAGGGCCACTGGTGCGCAAGAATTAAAATTTTCAAAACCAAACTGGCAAACGCCTGTCATTGCGAGGAAGCACAGCATGCTGCGCATCAAGCAGAACAATTGCATTTGAAGAGCACTAAAGCGGCTCGTTTTGATGCGATGCTTTGTCGTGCCTCCTTGCAATAACAGGTTGATGCAATATCCAAAATACCCCTTATAAATGACCCCCGACCTCCTCCAACTTTCGCAGTCCGTAGCTGACCTCTGCCGCCAAGCCGGCGCTTTCATCCGTGAGCAAGTAAGCAGCTTCGACCAGTCGAAAATCGTGACCAAAGGCCTGCACGACCTCGTTTCCTACGTCGATAAAGAGTCGGAAAAAATGCTGGTAGAGGGCCTGCAAAAGCTCTTCCCCGAAGCTGGCTTCGTAACCGAGGAAGGCACCGTGGCCAACTCTGACGAAAGCACCGAGTACCGCTGGATAATCGACCCGCTCGACGGCACCACCAACTTCATCCACGGCCTGCCGTGCTTCGCCGTGAGCGTGGCCCTGGCGCGGGGCGTGGTGCCCGTCCTAGGTGTGGTGTATGAGGTGAGCCGCGACGAGTGCTTCCGTGGGGCCGAGGGCCAAGGCGCTTTCCTGAACGACAAGCCCATTCGGGTGAGCACTGCTGCCAGCACTGAAGACACGCTGATTGCCACCGGCTTGCCCTTCTACAAGTTCGACCACATGGAAGCCTACATGGCCATCCTCAAAGAGTACGCCCAGCACTCGCGCGGCATCCGTCGTTGGGGCTCGGCAGCTACCGACCTAGCCTACGTGGCCTGCGGGCGCTTTGACAGCTACTTCGAGTTCAACATCAATGCCTACGACGTGGCAGCCGGCATTTTGCTGGTGCGCGAGGCGGGCGGCCGCGTCACGCAGTGGCTCAAAGACGGCGACCCCGTTTTCAGCCGCGAAACGCTAGCCACCAACGGCCTGGTGCACGACCAAATGCAGGCCGTGATGAAGCAACACTGGCAGGAGGGCTTTCGGTCGTAGCTTAGGGCGCACTTAATCTGCGCCTTATGAAAACATTGCTGACCGTAGGGCTAGCCGCGTTGCTGGCTAGCCCTTGCTTTGCCCAAACCTGCCGGGTAGCGGGCACCATAGCTGGCCTAGGTAGTCAGAAGGCTATCTACCACTACACCCGCGAGGGGCAGCGTCGTGTCGATACCTTGCGCATCATAAACGACCAGCTTGCCCAGGCGATAAACTACGGCGACGATGGAATGGCAAACCTGGAAATTCGCACTGGTGATGATGGCAGTATTGTTATCGTAAACGTGTGGGCCGAGCCAGGAACAGTGCGCCTGCAGGGCACCAAGCAGCATCTAGACCGGATAGAGGTAACGGGCACGCCCGAGAACGACCTTCTGACTGCTTATAAGCGCGCTGTGCTGTGGCAGGAGACCCGGCCTACTAAGAGCGAGGCTGAATATCGGGTATTACAGGCTAAGCAGAGCCAGCAGACCCGACAGTTTATTCAGGCCCATGCGGCTGCTCGCACTAGCGCCTACCTGCTCTACGACCAAACAATGGCGCAACCCGCGCACCCGGTAGCCGACTACGAGAAGCTGCTGCAGGGCCTGAAGCCTGCCGTGCGCCAGAGCTGGTATGGGCAGCAAGCTGCCAAGCGCATAACAGTGCTACGCAACCAGCCAACGGTAGGCAAGCCCGTAGCTGATTTTAGCATGGCCGACACAATGGGAGTAAAGCATTCGCTGGCGACCTACCGGGGTAAGTATGTGCTGCTAGATTTCTGGGGGCACTGGTGCGGCCCGTGCATCAGGGCCATGCCCAAGGTGAATGCACTACACCAGCAGTACCCTGATAAACTGGCAATCATCGGTATAGCAATGGAAGACGCTGGCGACGCCAAGCTGTGGAAGCAGGCGATTCGCAAGCACCAAGTGCCCGGCTTGCAGCTGTCGGAACTGCAGCAAGACCAAGGCCCGGTCATTTCCGGTTACAACATCAATGCTTTTCCTACCTACATGCTGCTCGACCCCAAAGGCGCGCTCGTAATGCGCACCAGCAGTGTAGACGACATCACCAAAAAATTAGCGACCCTAGGGGCGTTGTAGTGTTAGCAACCAAGGCCAACTCGATACCAAACTTTCCCGCGGCGCCCGTAGTTCTAGCTCAGTTATGGATATTCAACTGCTTATCATCCTTGCCCTGTGTGCCGCGGCGGCGTTCTACCTAGGGCGCCGCGTGTGGCTAACCTTCGCTGCCAAGGGCCAAGCTGGCTGCGCCAAAGGCTGCGGCGGCGCCTGCGGTGCGGCGCTCGATGTCGATGCACTGCAGCGCACTATTGAGGCCCGGGCCACCCGCCACGGATAAACTTAACTTCAACCATAACCCAGTTCCGCCTCGGCTCCGTATAGCCGGGGCGGCCTGCTTTTGGCCCTCCCCCATACCACCTACGAAAACACCTACCGCCATGCAGGACAAAGAAGAAATGACCTCGATGACCACCGTCGAGAAGAAGCTGAAAAGCCAGGGCTATACCCACGATTTTAACGTGCAGGAAGGCCGCCTGACTACCATGGACAACGAGAGCGCCCGCACCTTCATCCCCGAGGAAACTACTATTGTCGATTACTTCCGCTTTGAGGGCGAAAGCAACCCCGACGATATGGCCATTCTCTACGTTATCGAAACGGCAGATGGCACCAAGGGCACTATTTCGTCGGCCTACGGCACCTACGCTAACGAGGACGTAGACCAGTTCATTTTGAAAGTAGAATCGCTGGGTAAAAACCTGGTGAAAGGCACCAAATAGCTTGCACCAACGCTGCCATAAAAAACCCTTCCTGCATTCGTTGCAGGAAGGGTTTTTTATGGCGTTCGCAGAATTGCTCTGCACGGTTTGGGTCATTACTGACCACCTAGGGCACAAGGCCGAAGCGCTGGTGCGCCACATCTACGATAATGGTATGCTGGTTGAAAGGCCGATTGCCTAGCATCCCGCCCATGCCGGAAAAGCGCATAAGCGAGCGCTGCAGCAGCGTAGTGCCCTCCATGTAAGTAACCGTCTGCAAAGGCACGGCGACGCGGCCCAGCTGTAGCGTTGCGGCCGTGGCCACGGTGTGGGCGGTAAGGGTGCGACCGAGCGAATTGACGGCAGCCACATAAGCCGGAGCTTGGGGGCTGGCCAGCTGCTGCCAGGTAGCCTCACTGGTGAGCAGGGCAAAGGAGCTACTGCCCGAGTCGAATAGCAATTGCCGGGGCTGGCCGGCTGCCGCTGCGCCGAGCACCAGCCGGCGGCCCGTAAAAGCCAGCGGCACAAATACTGTCCGCCGGGCGAGGCTATCGGGCACCTGCGCCAAGAGGCTAAAGCGCTGCCGACGATAATCGAGCACGAGAACCTGGTTTTCGAGCACATCGGCCCCGAGTGTACCTACAAGGAGCGGAGCCGCCGTATCGGCCGGTAGCTGCCGGGCGCCGTAGGCAATGACGCGCAGGCGGCGTGCCTGCACCTGCCCATTGCCCAATGCAAAGCGTAGGTTGCGCAGCGTATCGGCCTGGGGCTGCAGTGCCGGGCGGGCGCCGGGGTAGCGGGCGGCCAGTGCTGCCAGTGGGTGCGCATAAAACACCGAGCTAGGTGCGCCCGTGTCAAACTGCACGTAGCAGCGGCGCGGGCAACCAGGCAGTGCAATGGGTAGCAGCAACGCCGCCTGCGGCACCGCGGGCCGGGCCCCGTTATCGGCTTGCCACACAAAGGGACTACCGAGCGGCACGCCCGCTACCACCAGCTGGTTGGGAGCCGGCTTAAACTTGTGCTGCACGTAGAAATACCCACCTATGCCACCAATAAGCAAGAGCAAAAGCAGGCCCGCCAGGGCTTTGAGAAGGAGTTTCATGGGGTGCTGAGGAGCAGGTGAACAACAAGCCAAACCTAGGCCGAGGGCACTGCCACCCCGTGCGTCATTCTCCCGTCATTTTGCCGCCATTTTAAGCAAGGCATTAGTTAGTAATGCCTTACAAAAATGATTGCCTAAAGTCGCCACCGATATATAGCTAGGTTACCTTGCCGCAGCTGGAAGGCGTAGTAGCAAACCACGCCGACGTTGAGCGCATACGTGAGCACCAGCACCCCTAGAAATAAGCCCGGCAGCCTCACGTGGTAGGAGCGCGCTGCCAGCTGCGCCAGCACGGCCAGCAGATACAGGAAAAAGCACCCCACTTGCCACAAAACTTGAAACCCAAAAACCCGGCGGCCCAACTCCGCCACGTGCTCGGTATCGTGCCGGCGCGCGCGCCACAGCAACCACGGCCCTAGTAGGTTGAGAAACGGAAACAACAAAAACCCGAGCGCACTTAGGTTGAGCAGCTGTAGCAGGTGCTGGTCTTCCCGCAGGGTAGGGGTGGGCGCCGGCGGCGCCACTGGTGCTGGTGCGGTTTCCTCCCGCAATGCTTCTAGCGGCACACCTAGGGCGGTTGCCAAGGCCTGTAGGGTGTGGCCGCGCGGCACGGTGTCGCCCTGCTCTACTCGCTGAATGGTGCGTAGGCTCACGCCGGCTTCTTCGGCTAAAACCTCTTGCGACAATCCCTTGCTTTTGCGAATAGCTTGGATGCGAGTAGCTGAGAACATAAGGCAGCAAAGCCGGCCAGCTCAAGTGATGACTACCACGGCAAACGAAGGTAAGTATTGAAAGCCCGCCGCAAGTAGTCGTAGCTACGCAAGCTGTTCAATCAGCTCAGGACTGCAATTAGCCCCACACTTTGGTGCCTTCGGTGCAGTTGCGGCACATCTCTATCTGGTCGCGGCCCTTGAGCAAAGCCTGCCGAAAACCCTGGTATTTCTGGCCGTGCCAAAGCGCCTGGAAGCTTTCGTGTTGGTTGTCGCCGAGGCGGTATTCGGCGTCTTTGTCGAAGCAGCAGGGTACTACTTTGCCGTCCCAGGTCACTACGCACGAGTGCCACATTTTCCAGCAGCCGTTCACTAGCTTGTTTTTTAGGCTGTAGGTGCCGTTGCCATTATTCTGGTAGCGCGAGTAGTAGTCGATGGTGGGAATGAGCGGCGACCCCTGCTGGTAGTCGTAAATCTGAGCGGTTTTAAACCATACATCATCGACCCCTAGGGCGTCGGCCAACTGCCGGGCATCGGCTATCTGGTGCTCGTTGGGCCGCACCACCAAAAATTGGAAAATAATGCGCGGCGTGCTGCTCTTAAGCTCCTTGCGCCACTTCACCACGTTGCGGGTGCCCGCCAGCACTTTTTCGAGCTTGCCGCCCACGCGGTACTGCTGGTACACCTCCTGGGTAGTGCCGTCGAGCGAGATAATAAGGCGGTCGAGGCCGCTTTCTACCGTGCGCCGAGCATTAGCATCGTTCAGGAAGTGAGCGTTAGTACTAGTGGCAGTATAGAGCCCCTTCTGATGCGCATACGCTACCAAGTCCAGAAACTCGGGGTGCAGGTAGGGCTCCCCCTGAAAGTAAAAAATGAGATACCACAGCCGACTCGCCACTTCATCCATTGTGCGCTTGAACAGCTCGGCTGGTAGCATGCCGGTGGGCCGCGTAAACGAGCGCAGGCCGCTCGGGCACTCGGGGCAGCGCAGGTTGCAGCTAGTCGTGGGCTCAAACGACATAGCTACCGGCAGCCCCCAGGCGCGGGCGCGCCCCGTGAGGCGGCTCACCACGTAGCTAGCCACCACTTGTAGGCCGTTGGCCACGCGGCGCAGCGTGGCCTTGCGCATAAAGGAGCGGGCGTCGCGGAGAGAGGAGGAGCGCATAGCAAGCGTAAAGGTCGGTAAGCCGCAGCGAGCCACGAATGTTTTAGCCAAGCGGGGCCCTAGGTGCCACAAAAAAGCCGAAATGCAGGCAAGGGCATTTCGGCTTTCCTAGGTGTGCTATTCGCTTATTTGGGCCCGTTGGCCGTGCCGCTCGTTAGTTGCGTAAGGGCGGCGCTGTAGGTGCTGGCTTTGCCAAATGACTGGTTAATTTCGTCGACGGCGGCGCGGCTGCTCATACGCTTAGGCTTCGGGTTGAGGATGGTGCCGTCTTCGCCAATTAGCAAGTAGGTAGGTACTTCCTGCAGGCTGTAGGCCCGGGCCATAGCCGAGGTGTAGCCGCCCGTTGCCCGCATGTGCACGCCAGGCAGCTTCTTCACTACCACGAGCTGCTTCCAAGGCAGCTCGGCATCATCGAGTGCTACGTTTACGAACACGATATTCTTGCCTTCGAAGCGCTTGGCTAAGTCTTGAGCATAAGCCAAGTCGCGCAAGCACAGGCCGTTGGTGGTTTTCCAGAAGTTGAGATACACTAGCTTGCCCTGGAAGCTGCTGAGGCTGGTAGTGTCGCCTTTGGCCGTTACAAGCCGAAAGTCTGGAGCGGGGGCTCCAATGGCTAGCGCCCGGTGGCTGCCAAAGTCGGCCTCCAGCGTGGGCAAGAAGCGGTGCTTGGTGTCTAGGTTGCGGAAGTCGGCCAGCATGGCCTCCGACTGCCGGATGTGCCCGAAGCGGAACGACTCCTGTAAAATACGCCCTAGGGTAATAAGGCGCGGCACGCCCTGAAAGCGCTTGCTCGCTAGCGCGTAGCAGAAGGGATAAAAGTCAGGGTCGGAGCGCAGGTGCTTTTGCTGCGCGGCCGTGTGGTGAATAAAGTTGAGCAGAAACTCCTGGAACTGCTCGTTCTGGCCCGCCGTGGGGTCGTTGTAGAGGAGCGGGTTGCGCAGAAAGTCGTAGTAGTTGGGCGTCATGGTTAGGCGCCCCTCGGTATTCACTACCTGCTCGCGGAGGTCCTGAAAGGTCAGTTTGTCGTTGGCATTGGAATAAGTTACCTCTGCCTTGGCATAGTTATAAAAATCAATGGTAAAAGACTGCTTGGCGGCACGGTCTTCCAAGAAGTTTTGCTCGTGCTTTAGGCGGTACTCAATGAAGGAAAGGAAGGGCGCTTCGTAGAGCTGAATGTTATCAGGCAGGACCTGAAAGCCGTCGTTAGATACGAACTGCTCGTCAAATTCGGCGAGGTAGTTATTGGCATTAGCCATCTGCTGGCGGTGCTTCTGCTCGTCGGTCAGGTTGCCGCCGTTGCGAAGCTTTGTGCCAAAACCAGTGGGTACATCGTTGGCCTTAAACTTGACCGTGCTAGCCATATCGGCCCCTTTAAAGCGCACATCAAGGTCTGTGCCGGGGTCTAGGTACAAGTCCGCTACATCGTCGCCGTACACCAAGTCAGCTTTGGTAGAAGCAGTTACGGGTATTGTCAGCTTGAACTCCCCTTTCTCATCGACGCGGGCGTAGCTAGTGCGCTCTTTGGCGTCGAAGGGGTTATCACGGATAGATACAGCGATAGTATCATTCACCGGATTACTGATATGACCAATAATAATAGCCTTGCCTGCCGGGGCTTGGGCCTGGGCTGCCGTAGTGGCACCACAAGCGAGAACCAACCCCGTGGCCCACTTAAGAATAGAAGTAACTTTTAGGTTCATAGCGCACTAAACAGGCTGGCTCTAAAAGTGACCAACCCCCTAAAAAAATAAAGTAATTAGCAATCCGTATCCGCGGGAAAATTCAATTTCCGGTTCGAAGATAGCAGATGGCGGTTACTAAACTGCAAGCGCTACGAATAATACTAGACTGGCTCCCGCATTTTTTGCGAGAGCCAGCTCACTATTTTACCCAAACAAGCCGTTCAAAACTTCATCTAAACGGCCTACCGCCTGCACGCGCATGCTGGTGCGGTCCTGCTCGCCAAGGTTGCGGCCATTGAATTGTGACACATACATCTCCTTAAAACCCAATTTCTCGGCTTCTGCGAGGCGTTGGTCGAGGCGGGGCACCGCCCGCATCTCGCCACTGAGGCCTACCTCAGCGGCCAGGCACACATCGCCCGGAATCGGCAAATCATTTAAAGAAGAAACTACCGCCGCGCACACCGCTGCATCAAGCGCGGGGTCGTCAAGGCGCAGGCCACCCGCAATATTTAGGAACACGTCGTGCTGCCCTAGACGCAGGCCGGCGCGCTTCTCCAACACGGCCAATAGCATCTGTAGGCGCTTGCTGTCGAAGCCCGTGCTGCTGCGCTGGGGCGTGCCGTAGGTAGCGGGCGTCACCAGCGCCTGCACCTCCACTAGCAGCGGGCGGTTGCCCTCTAGGGTGGCGCCAATAGCCATGCCGCTCAGGCTCTCGGCCCGCTGCGACAGCAGAATTTCGGAGGGATTGGATACCTGCCGTAGGCCGGTGCCTTGCATCTCGTAAATGCCTAGCTCTGAAGTAGAACCAAAGCGGTTTTTAATGGTGCGCAGGATGCGGTAGCTTAAATGGCGGTCGCCCTCAAACTGCAGCACCGTATCTACCATGTGCTCTAGTATTTTGGGCCCCGCAATGCTGCCGTCTTTGGTGATGTGGCCGATGAGGAGCACCGGCGTGCTGGTTTCTTTGGCGTACTTCAGTAGCTCGGCGGTGCACTCGCGTACCTGGCTTACCGAGCCGGCCCCACTCTCCACCAAGGTCGAGTGCATGGTCTGGATGGAGTCGATGACCACTACATTGGGCTGCACTTGGTCTATCTGCCGGAAAATATTCTGGGTGCTGGTCTCGGTGAGGATGTAGCAGCCGGGGTGCTGGCCATCGGCCAGGCGCTCAGCGCGCATCTTTATCTGGGCTTCGCTTTCCTCGCCGCTCACGTACAATACTTTGAGCTTCTTGAGCGCTAACGCAATCTGCAGCATGAGGGTGCTTTTGCCAATACCTGGCTCTCCACCAATGAGCACCAGCGAGCCGGGCACCAGCCCGCCCCCCAAGACGCGGTTGAGCTCGCCATCTGGGGTAAGGATGCGCGGCTCTTCCTCATGCTGGATATCGGCGAGGGGGCGCGACTTGGCGGCCTTCTGCAAGTTGCCGCCCGGCACAGTGCTAGCGGGCTTCCAAGAACCGGCAGCGGGGGCCGTTTCTTTTTGCACAACTTCTTCTACATAGGTGTTCCACTCGCCGCACGAGGGGCACCGTCCTATCCATTTTGCCGACTGCGCGCCGCAGTTCTGACAGAAAAAAACCGTTCTTGCCTTCGCCATTTTGCTAAAATTATTCGCAAGAATAAGGCTGAAAACGGCGAAAAAGTTGCGTCCTAGGTTAGCCTAGGTTTGTCGAACCCAGACTAACCTAGGACGCAGATATTACCCTTTTTTCTTGCCGGTATAGGCCACACGGTAAATCACGCCGTTGTCGTCGTCGCCCATCAGCAGCGCGCCATCAGGAGCTTGCACTAGGCCGCAAGGGCGGCCAAACTCTGACTTATCGCTGTCGACCAAAAAGCCCGTAATAAAGTCTTCGAAGCGCTCAGGCTGGCCCTGGGCGTTGAAGTGCACCCGCACGAGCTTGTAGCCCGAGGGCTGGGCGCGGTTCCAGGAGCCGTGCATGGTCACGAAGGCATCGTTTTGGTATTCCTTCGGAAACTGCGCGGCCCGGTTGAATACTAGCCCTAGGGGCGCAGAATGTGCCTTGTACAAGAGCAGCGGGCGTTGGTTCTTGGCATCGAAAGTCTCGTAGCTCTCGCCGCTCTTGGGCTTGTTGGCAGGGTAGTGCTTGCCATCGGCGATGATGGAAGGCCAGCCGTAGCCCGCGCCGGGCTTTATCTGGTTCAACTCCTCCTGCTGGTCTTCGTCGCCGAGCCAGTCGATGCCGTGGTCCATGCCAAACAGCTCCTTGGTAACCGGGTGCCAGTCGAAGCCGATGGTATTGCGCAGGCCGCGAGCCACCACTTGGCGGCCCGAGCCATCGGTGTTGAGCTGAATAATGGTGGCATTCTCTGGGTTGTCTTCGTCGCAGGCATTGCAAGTGCTGCCCACTGAGAGGTAGAGCTTGCCATCGGGGCCGAAGCGCAGCGTGCGGTTGGCGTGCTGACCAGCGTCGGGCAGGTCGTGGTACAGCTCTTTGAGCTCGCTTAGGTTGCCATCGGGCAGCACATCGGCCACGTACACCTCCCGGATGGCGCTGATGTATAGCTTATTGCCTTGCAGGGCCACGCCGTGTAAGTGCGGCTTTTGGGCTACCTGGCGCATTACTTCGGCCTTGCCGTCGCGGTTGGCGTCGCGCACCAGCGTAATGGTGCCCTTCACACGGTTGCTCACGTAGAGGTCGCCGTTGGGCATCACAGCCAGCATGCGCGGCATATCAAGACCCTCGGCATACTTGGTAATGGTAAAACCCGCCGGCACCTTGAGGGCAGCCACGCGGGCGTCGGTGGCGGGTAGCTTATTGGGTAAGTAAATATTGCCCGTCATGTGGAAGGGCGTGGCGGGCGGCGGTACATTTTGGGCAGCGGCCGCCGTGGCAAGTAGGAGCGTGGCAGCCGGTAATAGGCGAGGCAACAAGGGCATAGTAGATGAATAGGAACAATTCACACTATTCAACTGCTAATCAGTAAGTCGGGTTGCGCACTGCAACCGAACCTACCGTCAGGCTTAGGAACCGACCTAGGTAGGAATGCAGCTGCCACTAGTTCTCAATCTTGTGAGCGTGGTCCAAATGAGTATAGGTGTCGGGCGCTACTAATTACGCTATATCCTAAAAAAATAGTGATAGGTTTATGGTTTAGCTTTATTATAAAGACCTAATTGACTTATCTATAGTTGCTCTTAAAAAAGAATGCCTCGCACTAAATGAGACTGATGAGGCTATTAATGGTTCTGACTATTCCGCATTAACTAATGGAATTATCCGATGCAATAACCGCGTGGCAATACTTCAGCTTGATAGTAATTATTATATTTAATATTATTAAAATTATAAATATAATTTGCTGCGTTTGAGCAACTGTTATCTAGATACGCGTCCTTTATTTTAATTGCATACGTTTAAGCCTACTGACTAAGGATATGCAGAAAGCTGCGGCGAGAGAAAACAAGGTATTTTCTTGTTAGATACATCTTAATCAAGCAAAAGGCGTAACCGGATTGCTTAATCGGTTTTTTATAACCTAAGGACAGTTTTTGGCGCCTTGTTAGATGTTCTAACTTATTATAGGATAATTACCTGTTTGTGATATGTGTTGGCTCTACGCTTAGCATCAGATAAGTGTTGCAATGTATGAGCAATTAAACCATAGCCATTCTGATAGTAAAACCATTTATACCAGTACTTATTAGTTATTTATAATACTTCGTCCGCCTACTGTAATTGCTTAATAGGTCTACCTGTTTCTGAACACTATGAAAAAAGTATTAATCTCTGCCTACGCTTGCGTTCCCGATAAAGGTTCGGAAGAAGGAAATGGCTGGTATTACTCGTCCCTAGTGAGCCAACAAGGGTACGAAGTATGGTGCTTAACCAGAAATTTAGGTCAGGCCGCTATCGAGCAAAAGCTGCGTGATGTGCCGCACCCCAACCTGCACTTTGTGTACGTGACCGTGCCGGCGTGGGTAGATAAGGCTTACCACCGCGGCTTGTTTGGCATGTACTTCCACTATATCTACTGGCAGTGGGCGTTGCTGCAAACAGCCCTTAAACTAGACAAGATTCATAAGTTTGACTTAGTGCACCATGTCAGCTATACTAGCTTGCAGCTGGGGAGCTTTTTATACCGCCTAAAGCGGCCATTCATCTACGGGCCAGTGGGCGGCGGGCAGGAAGCGCCCCACGCAATGCGCCAGTATTTTAAGGGGCACTGGCGGCGCGAACGTATGCGGGCCTTTGTGAGCAAGCTGATGCTGCGCTTTAACCCTGGCTGCTACCAGTCGGTGCGGAAAGCGAGCTACGTGCTGGCCTGGAATGAAGACACTCGCCTGATGATTAATTCCCTAGGTCGCACCGAGGCCGTCGATAAGGTCTTTGGTGGCGTTGGCCAGCGCTTTATTCCCGCCGAGCCTATCCAGCGCGAGCCGCATCGCACTTTAGAGTTGGTGTGGGTGGGGCGCCTGATGCCACGCAAGGCCCTGGAGCTTTCGCTACAGGGACTCGGCCAGGTAGCGGCTAGTGTGCCCGTGCACCTCACTATTGTGGGCGATGGTGAAATGGCCGAGTATATGCCGGAGTATCTCGAAAAGTACCAACTGCACAACCGGGTGACGTGGGTAGGCAAGGTCAACTACGAGCAGGTAAAAGAATACTACCGGCAGGCCGACGTGTTCTTGCTGACCAGCCTGCGCGATACCGGCCCGGCCCAGCTAATGGAAGCCATGGGCTACTCGCTGCCCGTTGTGACGCTTGACCTGCACGGGCAAGCCGAACTGGTAGACGATACCACAGGCATTCGAGTGCCCGTGACCGAGCCCACCGCTACGGCGGCGGGCTTGGCCAGAGCCATCGAATGGATGCACTACCACGAAGCCGAGCGCCTCGAAATGGGCAAAAATGCCTTCGACTTTGCCCAGCGGCAGCGCTGGGAGCACAAGGTGGGGCACCTCGTGCAGAAGTACTATCGGCCACTGCTCAAGCAGCCTGCTATGTCGCGCGAATTAGTAGCGGCCGACTAAGAACTAGGTAGTTAGCCAGCCACCACTGTACGCCGAATGCCCAGTTTTTTCATGCGGGCTTCCAACGTTTTGGGGTTGATATCGAGCAGCACCGCTGCACCCTGCTGGCCACTCACGCGCCCATCAGTGCGGCGCAGGGCTGCCAGAATATGGTCGCGCTCCTGCTCACGCAGTGTTTTAATGGGCGCATCAGCTGCCGCTTCGGGGGCTGCGGGTGAGATAAGGATGTCGGGGCTGGCCGGGCTAGGCGGCAAGACTAGCTGGCGGCCCGCTGCTGCAAAGCCACCAAACTCCAGCCACGCGCCCTGGCTCACGATGATGGCCTGCTCGAGCACGTGCTCAAGCTCCCGGATGTTGCCGGGCCAGGGGTAGGCCAGCAGGGCAGCCATATCGGCGGGCCGAATGGGCCGCGCCGGCCGCGCAAAGCGCTTGCTGAGACTACCTAGGTAGTGCTGCACCAGCGGCGCAATGTCCTGCGGGCGCTCGCGCAAGGGCAGCAAGTGAATCGGAAACACATTCAGCCGGTAATAGAGGTCGGCCCGGAAGCGGCCGGCGCGCACCTCATCTTCGAGCACGCGGTTGGTGGCGGCTAGCACGCGGGCATCGGTATGCAGCACGCGGTTGCCACCTAGGCGCTCAAATTCCCGTTCTTGCAGCACGCGCAGCAGCTTGGCTTGCAGGTCGAGGGGTAGCTCGCCCACCTCATCGAGGAAGATGGTGCCGCCGTCGGCCAGTTCAAACTTGCCGATGCGCCGCTCCACGGCCCCGGTAAAAGCCCCCTTCTCGTGTCCAAATAGCTCGCTCTCAATAAGCTGAGCCGGCAGGGCGGCGCAGTTGATTTTGACTAGCGCACGGCCCGCGCGCGGCGAGGCCTGGTGCAGGGCGCGGGCCACCACCTCTTTGCCAGTGCCGGTTTCGCCAGTTATTAGCACGGTGGCATCGGTGCCTGCCACCTGTGCAATGCGCTGGCGCACCTGCTGCAAGGCCGGGCTGGTGCCAATGAGGCCATCGGCGGCCGGCCTGTCCGTGTTGATTTCGTCTATTAGATAGGTGCGCTCTTGCTCTACTTGGGCTTTGAGCTGCTCAATCTGCTCAAAGGCAAACAGGTTTTCGAGGGCCAGGGCTACTTGCGGCACCAGTGCCTGCACCGTAGTCAGGCTGTCAGGCGTGAAGCCATTGGGCTTGGGCGAAGCCAGCAGCAGCACGGCCGCACTATCGGCCCGCTGCCAAATAGGCACAATGAGCATAGCGCGCACGTGGTGCTCGTCGTGGGCGTAGCGCATGGCGGGGTAGCGCACTGCCAGCTGCCGAAAATCATCGCCTGTGTAAAGGCCCGGGCCTTGCAGCAGGCCGCCTACCTGCCGGTACATGGCATCAACGTCCGCTTGGTGTTGGCCCTGGTGGCGATTGGGGTCGAGGGCCACCAGTTCGCCCTCGGGCTCATCGGTGGGCCGTGTAAATTCGGCAAAGCCCTCAAAGGCCTCGCGCTGCCCGGCCCGCTGCACCCGAATACCAAAATAATCGAAGGGTACCACCCGCCCTAGCTCGTCGGCAATGGCCCGGAACAGCGGCTCTCGCTGCTTGATGCTGAGTAGGGCGTTCGTAATGTTGAGCTGCAAGGTGCGCTGCTGCTCGCGCAGAGCTACCTCTTCAAAGTCAAGTGTGTTACGCACGGCCACGGCCACCAGTGAGGTTATCTTTTCGAGCAATTGCTCGTCGGCAGTTGAGTAGGACGGTGGCCGCATGGTAGCCAAAATGAGATACCCTGTGAGGTGCCCATTCAGCCACATCGGCACCATGGTCATATACTGAATACCTAGGGCTAACAGCCGCTGGAAAGCCTCAAACTTAGGATACTGATTTAACTGCTTGCGAAGCTCAATGTGCTGGATGCGTGGGTTTTCGAGCAGTAGCTCTACCGGCGAGCCAGCGATAGGCGTGAACGCAGCAATGTTGTTAGGTGGCGGCTCAGGCGGATTGATGGTCGTATAATCTTTGAAAAACAACCGCTTATTCAGCAGCTGCTCGTCAAGAATGCTGATACCCATCATCTCAAAGGGGAAAATGAGGCGCAGCTTGCGAGCGATTATTTGAAATAGCTCTTCCTTATCGCGAATGGTAGCAATGGCCTCATTGAGGTGCAGTAACAATAAGTCGTCGGTGTTAGTAGTATCCATCAGCTGATAAAGAGAGATTCCTGATATTTAAGGAAACTCTATAAATTACTTATTGTTTATTCTAACCTGGAAAAGCGTCTTAATAATATTAATTTATTGATTGTTAATGTGTTGTAAATATAAAACTCGTCGATAACCAATTGGCACAACTTTCGGTAAGTCGAGAGCAACACTACTACGCCACTTGGCTTATGTTATCACGATATAAATTGGTTGGCTTCGCGGGGCTCTCATTAGCCGGCGCACTGCTGACCCAACCGGCGCTGGCTCAGTCTCAGCCAAGCGTTCCGGCCTCTAACCAAGCCATTGGGTTGGCTAGCGACTCGCTTACGCTTGGCGGGACAGTACAGGCTGTGCTCGATGCCAACCCAGGCGTTACCAATCTTACTGAACTGGCAAATGCAGCCAGCAGCCGCCTTGCGCAAACTCAAGCTGGCTTTTTACCACAGATTACGGGTACTGCCACGTACACCCGCATCGACCCGGTATCGCAGGTTCAGTTGGCACCGGGCGGCGATGTGCTGGCTTTTGCGCCCAACAATAACTTCGACGGACACATCACGGCGCAGTACGAGCTGTATGACTTCGGTAAGCGTGCGGCCAACACCAACTTGTCGCGCTCGCAGGTGCAAACGGCGCAAGACAATGTATTGGTGGCCCGCCGCGACCTAGCCTTCAGCGCTGCGCAAACGTATTTCAATATCCTGTTTGCCCGCGAAAGTATTCGGGTGCAAGACCAGCAGATAGCCTCGCTGGTGGCTCACCGCAACGAAATGCAGAAGCGCGTAGACGCGGGTGTGAGCACCAAGTTCGATGTGACGACTACCGACGTGCGCATCACGCAGGCCCAAAACCAGAAGCTCGACCAGCAAAACCAGTTGCTCAACCAACAGGTACAGCTAGCTCGCCTGCTGCACAAGCCGCAGCAGGCCGACATTCCGGTGAAAGGCCGCCTGAGCTACGACCCGCAGCCAGTGGACCTAACCGCCGAGCTGACCAAGGCTGCCGAAAACCGCCCCGAGGCCAAGCTAGCCAAAGATGCTGAAACCACTGCTAACCTGCAAGCCAAGCTCGTTGACCGCAGCAACTTGCCCGTGCTAGGTGTGGGTGTGCAGGCAGGTGGTAAAAACGGCTACCTGATTCCTGGTGTAGCGCCCGCCGACGCACTACAGCGCATCCGTTTCAACACGGTAGGGGTGGCGCAACTGAGCGTGCCCATCTATGATGGTGGCCTGAACCGCAAGAAGAAAACCGAAGCGGCGGCTAACTACCGCGCCGCCCAATCTAAAACGGAGGATACGCAAGAGCAGATTCGGGCCGATGTGCGCCAAGCCGTCAATAACATGACGTTTAGCCAATCTCGCTACGACAACGCCATCCAGCAGGTAAATCAAGCCACCGACGCGCTCAACCGTGCTCAAGGCCGCTACCGCTACGGAGTAGGCCAAAACCTCGACGTGCTCGACGCCGAGACCCAACTGGCCCAGGCCCGCCTAGCTCGCGCCCAAGCCATGTACAACTACACCCTAGGTCAGTACCAGCTGCGTCGCGCCACTGGGGAGCAGATTTGGAAGTAAACTAATTAACAATGAGCAATAAGCAGTCTCGCTTAAGGTTCGTCCGCTAGCTGCTCCTTATTCATTGATAATTGTTCATCAGGTATGACTCTCACCACCATCCTCTGTCCACTCGACTTCTCGGCAGCCTCGGCGGCGCTGGTGGCCTATGCCGCCGCGCTGGCCGTGGGCACCGGGGCCGAGTTGCGGCTGCTCTACGTGCAGGAGCCAGCTACTCCCGCTGCGACTGGGGTAGAGGCAGAGCTAAGTGCGCACCGGGCCGCAGCTGAGGCTGCTGGCGCCAGCCGCGTGAGTACTTACACGCTGCGCGGCGAGGCGGCCCCCCAGATAGTGGCCGAAGCCCGCCGCCAGCACGCCGACCTCATCGTAATTGGGGCGCATGGCCAAACGGGCCTCAGTCGCTTTCTGATGGGCAACACGGCCGAAGTGGTAGTGCGCACAGCGCCCTGCCCCACCATGCTCGTTCGAGAATAGTTTTTTAAAATCAATTGTTGACTGCTTCGCCACCTGTGCTGGCAGCAGTTCTGTTTGCAAGTCAAGTACCAACCAGCAATACCTCGTTAAAAATGGCTACTCAATCCTCTCTCCAAGACGCTCCTCCCACCGCTGTGGCCGAGCCGCTCGAAGAACCCAAAAAGCGCAATCCGCTGGTGTTTATTATTCTGGCTGTCGTGCTGCTAGTCGGCGGCTATTTTGGCTGGACACGTTACCAGTTTGGCCAAGCCCACGAAAGCACCGACGATGCCCAGGTAGAAGGCGACGTGTACCCCGTGCTGCCCCGCGTATCGGGGCCCGTCATGAAGGTGTATGTTGACGACAACCAAGTGGTGAAAAAGGGTGACACACTCGTTACCATTGACCAAGCCGACTACATCCAGCGTGTGAACGCCGCTCAGGCAGCATTGCTCGCCGCTCAGGCCCAGGTAACAGCTGCTCGCGCCGGGGTAGGCTCGGCCCAGGCTGGGGTGGGCACCGCCCAAGCCAACGTGCGTACCGCCCAAACTACCATCGGTGTAAGTGCGGCCACTCGCGCTCGCTTGCAGCAAGACTTGGCTCGCAGCACCAAGCTCCGTAACCAGGATATCATTCCGCAGAGTGAGTACGACGCCGTGGCCGCTAACCTCAAATCTACCAGCGCTCAGCAAAGCACTGCCCAAGACCAGGTGAGCGTAGCTCGCAACCAGGTAACGGCCGCACGGCAGCAGGTAGCCCAAGCCCAGCAGCAAGTAGCTGTGGCGCAGGCCGTAGTGAAGCAGCGCCAAACCGACCTAGACAATGCCAAGCTGCAGCTGAGCTACACCACCATCGTGGCGCCTGCCAACGGTGTGGTTAGCCGCAAGAGCGTGCAGCCTGGCCAGGTAGTAAGCCCCGGCCAGCAGCTCATCGGCCTGGTAAGCAGCGCCCGCACCTGGGTAGTAGCCAACTTCAAGGAAACGCAGCTGGAGAACATGAAAGTGGGCCAGCCGGTGAAATTGGAAGTAGACGCCTACCCCAACGAAGATTTTGAAGGCCACATCGAGTCGCTGTCGGCCGCTACGGGCGCCCGCTTTGCCTTGCTGCCCCCCGACAACTCGACCGGCAACTTCGTGAAAGTGACGCAGCGCGTACCGGTTAAAATCGTGCTCAATAAAGAAGACCCCGAGCACCCCCTGCGCACTGGCATGAGCGTGAATGCCATTGTGAAGGTGAAGTAGTTGTGAGTTGACCGTTGTCAGCTGCCAGGGCCTCCCAGGTCCTCGGCAGCTGGCAGCCTCGTCGCTACCTGACAACTGACAACTAGCAACTGATAAGTAATATGGAAACCGGATTTAGAAAGTGGATTATCGTTGTGACGGTGGTGTTTTGCTGCCTGCTAGAGCTGATTGATACCAGTATCGTGAACGTGGCCCTGACCCAGATGATGGGTAACCTCTCGGCCACGCAGCAGGAAGTAAGCTGGGTAATTGCCTCCTATGCTATCGCCAACGTAATCGTAATCCCAATGACCGGCTTTTTGGCCGAGCAGTTTGGGCGCAAAAACTACTACCTGGTGTCGGTGATACTCTTCACCCTGGCCTCTATGGCCTGCGGACAGAGCACCAGCCTGTGGGAGCTAGTAGCCTTCCGATTTATACAAGGTGTTGGGGGTGGGGCGCTTATGGCTACCTCACAGGCTATTCTGGTCGATACCTTTCCGCCTAAGCAGCTGCCGCTGGGCCAGGCCCTGTTTGGCATGGGCGTGATTATTGGCCCCACCATTGGCCCTACCCTAGGTGGCTACATAGTGGAGAACTACGACTGGCCCTGGATTTTCTACGTGAACGTGCCAGTGGGCATCTTGGCCAGCATTTTCACCATGCTGTTCATCCGCGACCCTGAGCGTATCAAAAATGCCATTCCGCGGCCGTTGCGCGAGATTGACTGGGCTGGCATCGGCTTCCTCATCTTGGGCGTAGGCTCGATGCAATACGTGCTGGAGCAAGGCGAAACCAACGACTGGTTCGATGATGAAATCATTCGCCTATTCACCGGCCTGGCCGTGGTTGGAGTAGTGGGCTTCTTGTGGCGCGAGCTTACGGCCAAAGCTCCTATCGTAGACTTGCGAGTGCTGACCAAGAGCCGCAACCTGGCTGTTGGAGCGTTCTTGTCATTCGTGCTGGGCTTCGGGTTGTTCGCTTCTGTGTTTGTGTTTCCCATCTTCACCCAGCGCATCCTAGGGTTCTCGGCCGAGCAAACCGGCTACCTACTGCTGCCGGGCGCCCTGGCTTCTGGCTTCATGATGCCCATTGTAGGCCGTATGCTCATGGCGGGTGTGCCTCAAAAGGCCATGCTGCCGGTGGGTTTTGCCATCTTCTTTGGCTTCACCTTCTGGATGGGAAGCAAGATTTCACCCACCGCGGGCGAGAGCGACTTCTTCTGGCCGCTCATTACGCGGGGAGTAGGCCTAGGTCTCATTTTTATGCCCATTACGACCATGAGCCTGGCCGGCCTGCAAGGGCGCGATGCGGGCCAAGCTGCGGGCCTCACCGGCATGATTCGCCAGCTCGGTGGTTCGTTTGGGGTGGCCATCGTGGGTACCTACCTCGAGCGCAGTATCCAGAACAACCGCGTGGCGCTGCTCCCCAACATCTCGCTGTATAATCCCGAAACGGCCCAGCGGGTACAGGCTTTCACGCAGAGCTTCATCAACAAAGGCCTCTCGCTCGACCAAGCCAAGCAGGCGGCTTACGCTGCCCTCGACGGCACCCTGATGAAGCAGGTGTCGCTTATCACTTACACCCAGATTTTCTATGCCCTAGGGTATTTCTTCCTGGCCTGCGTGCCGCTCATCATTCTTGTGAAGCGCCCCAAGCCTGGCGAGGCCATCGACCTCAATGCCGCACACTAATGAGTTGCATTGATTTCTGATAGGAGCCAAATGGTATTATTATAATATCGGATAATACTAAATCCCTTCGCTCGCTAATGCTGCGGGCGAAGGGATTTTTTATGCGCTAAAGCGTACAAATAGCTTATGGGGCTATTCAGCATCGTTTTGAAATCGTTCGCCTAGTCTTGTAATAGGTTTGCTGCAAAACGCTAGCTTCTTTATTTTGCAGTAGCTAGATTTGTACTTTTAACAGCAAGGTCACTGTAATAAGATAATTATTAATGACTTTGCTGGTACTATTGGATTAAGACCAAAAGTGTATCGCCAATAAAGAGTAGTGGCTTATCATTTGATAGCGTGCGGAGTTAGCTATCAAAGTGTATTTATAAAATAAAGCCATCGCATTTACTGAATTTAGAGAGCGCAGGGCACCCTGCCAAGCACCAGCAAGCAGAAATTACTTACTAGCCTTTCGAGGTATATGCGATTAGATAGTATTGTTAAGCAGTATTTAAGCAATGACTTGCTGGCACAGTTGGCGCAAGCCTCTGCTATGCCGCAGGCTGCCACTGAGGCCTACTGCCAGTTGGCCCTGCCAGCTCTGGTGCGCCAGTTAGCCGCGCCTATCGATGCCAGCGAAGCCGATGCTCGCTGGGATATGTGCCGCCAGCTGTTTTTGAGCCGCCTGCTCACTGACAAAGACGAGCTGCTGCGTACCGATATTGGCTGGCCCGACCGGCGCCGCTACCTCACCCAAAAGATATTGGGCCCAGCTCAGGTGAGCTCTCTCACCGAGGCTACGGCGCAGCCTGCCCAGGCTGTTACGCTGCTTGGGTTCTTGACTATCATGACCTTGGCAGCACTAGGTGAGCACGCCCACGAAGCTGACCTAGACCCCACTGCGCTCAGCAAGTGGCTAAGTGAGCAGGCTACGCTCGTAGAGGCTGAGGCTAGCCAGTCGGCTTCGGCCCCTAGCCCTGCCAAGCCTAAAGCCGCAGCAGCCGCCAGCCGGCCCTTGCCAGCTGCTGCACCCGCAGCGGGTGGCGGCAAAAAGGTGAAACTAATGTCAGTAGTCGGTACCCTTGTAATGGTGGCCTTGGCCGGTGGTTACTTCCTGCTCGGCACGCCCGCCAATGCGCAGCAAGAAGCCCCAGCTACGGAAGTGGCCGCCTCTACTACCCCGGCCGCGACGCCGGCCAGCGAGCCCTCTACTGAGCCCGTAGCCGCGGCACCAGCCACCCCTGAGGTAGCAGCCCCCGTAGCTGTGGCACCCCTAGTGGCGGCACCTGCCGCAGTGGCTCGCCCAGCCGCCGCTGGTGCTGTACTGCGCGACACAGTGGGCAACGCTGCCCTGGCCCGCCAGATAGGCGGCAAGTTTAATGCGGCTATAGGGCGCTATCCCAAAGGGGAAGGCCAGCCGCTCATCGTGAAGCTCATTAACCGGGCTACCCTTACGGTGGGCATCAACTCGACCGAAAGCCTGCTCTACAAGCGGCTGTCTAAGCCCAGCCTGCCCCGGCCCAGTGATATCGTGCTCGACCGCCTAACATTTGACATGGGCCAGGCCCGCCTTGGGGCCGAAGGCGCCCAGCAACTTGGCAGCGTAGCCAGCATCCTCAAGACCTTTCCGAAGGCGCACATGGTAGTGGTGGGCCACGCCAATAACCAAGAGGCCCAAGCCATGCGCCTAGGGCTGCAGCGGGCCACTGCCGCCGTCGATGAGCTAGTGAAGCAAGGCATCAGTGCCAGCCGGTTGCAGGCGCAGGGCATGCTTTCAACCGAGCTGCCCACCGACAACGACTCGCCCGAAAAACAAGCCATGCTGCAGGGCATAAGCTTGAAGATGAGCAGGTTGTAGACAAAATAATTAGTCATTCTTCTATTAGGTAGCCGTGGGGCAGCGCTGCCGCCTGCTTGGCTGCCGCTAACTATGCTATGGGGCTTTTTTCTAATTTATCTTTTCTTAAACGCAGTCAGGCCGAGGCTCCTCAGCCTAATGCCTTGGTGGCTGAGGCGACTCCCGCGCCCGCCGAGGCAGCAACTGCCGCAGCGGCCGACGACCCTGCACTGGCAGTGCTAATAGCAGCGGCTACCCCAGCAGCTCCCGAGCCTACCAGCGGCGAAGCGCGGGCACAGGCCGAAGCCCTAGTGCGCCGCGTGGTGCAGGAGCTACCCGATTTTATGACGGTGGCCATTGTGGATGGCGCCAGCGGGCACATCTTGGCCGGGCAGTGGGCTGGCCACAGCGGTGGGGCCGTGGAGGTGGCAGCCGCCCACGCCGAAATAGTGAAGCAAACCCGCCTCGTCATCGAAGCGCTGCAGTTGGGGCCCGAAGAACTACTAGAAGACATCCTTATTACGCTGCGCCGACAGTTGCATTTGCTGCGCGTACTGCCAGCCTCCAACTGGCTGCTGTACCTAGCCGTGCGCACCCAGGATACTAACCTGGCCCTTGCCCGCGCCGTGCTGCGCAATATAGCGATAGAGGGTACCTAGGGGTTTTGTAATATTATCTTAAAAATCAGTGAGTTATGCTGATTTGTAGATTTATTTTTTAATTTTTCTTTCTTTTTTAAGTTACCCTATTTCATGGCATATTCTGCATCTACTCCCGCCGGCAAAGCCGTTCAAAACATCATAGATGACCTGCCGGGCCTGATGGCTGTGGCTATCGTGGACATCAGCTCGGGCATGAGCCTGGCTTCGCACTCTAACTCGGATATCAACCCCGAAACGGCCGCCGCTTACAACACCGAGGTGGTAAAGCAGAAGCTGAAGGCAATGAACGCCCTCAAGCTGCAAGGCGAAATCATCGACGATATCCTCATTAGCCTCACCAACCAGCTGCACCTTATCAAGCTGGTTGCTGATAGCAAGAAGTTTATCTACTTGGTAGTGAACTCGCGCGATACCAACTTAGCCATTGCCCGTGAGGTGCTGCGGGCACAAAACGACTTATTGTCGGCTTAGTTTAGTAGTGAATTATTCGCGTGATTCAATAAAAAAGGCCTCCCTATTTGGGAGGCCTTTTTGCGTATGAGGATAGCGCACTTACTGGTACTGCACATAGAGCGGCACGGGGTCCAGCTGCGTTAGCACTTCCTTAGGAGTCATCAGGTGGTAGGGCTTGCGCTTGATGTCGTACTCGTAAAAGAGCTTGAAGCCAGTGTATTGCACGGGCTCCTTCTGGATGTAGGCTTTGTAAGAGTCCTTTTTCAGGACAGGGTCGCCCCAGCCATCCATGTCCATAATTATTTGCACCCGCGGGTCGAGCTTGATGTTTTTGTAGTTGGTGAGCATGCCCTTGGTAAAGCGGTGCACCATCAAAATCTTAGGCGGCAAGTGGTTCTCGCTCACGATGCGCGCCAGGAAATTGATGGCGTAGTTGACATCCTTCGCATCGTAGGTTCCGATTTTTTTGCCGGGCCGCACCTTCTTGGTCACCATGGCAAACTCCGGGTCGATGCCTAGGTGGATGGTGGGGTCTTTGAGATACTCGGTGAGTTTAGGTAGCTCGTGTTCTAGGTCGCTCAGCCCCACTTGCACGTCCAGAAATAAGATGGCGTTCTTCTCCTTAGCCCAGGCGCGGGTTTCAGCAATGGTGGCCGCCGAGTTCATCAGGCGGTACTTGCCGTCGGCACCGGCCGCGCCCTGCGCCGTGATAGTGACGCTGTGTAGCGCGGGCATCACCGGCAAGCTAGGGTCGGCATCTTGCCATTCTTTCAGCACTTTGTCAAATTTAGCCATCATCTGCGCCTTCGGCTCGCGGCCCAGGATGCCCATGCCCTTCGACCGGATGTTGCCGTAGAAAGCTACTATGCGGTGGCCCGGGAGCAAGGCGCCCGGCAACTGGCCATTTTTGCGGGCAATGCTGTCGGCCTTGAGCGAGTCGCGCTGCAAAGCCAGGCGCTTGAGCTTGATGGTATCGGCAGGGGCCGTTGAGATAGTGGAGGAGTCGGTTGGCTGTCCAGTGGCAGTTTCGCCTTGGCCAGCGCGGTTTTGACAGGCAGCCAGTGTGGCTAAGATAGCTAACGCAGCCAGCGTAGCGCCCGGCTTAAAAGTAAAAGACACTAGATAAAAAAGCTATTGAAAGGGAATAAGAAACAGGCAAATATAGGGCGAGCTATAACCGGCGCGCGCACTTACTGGCCTTCTCTTTTCAGCTAATTTAGCTTGGCGCGCTGCCTAGGCCGAGCCTTAACACAAGCACGCGGTCCTGCTAAGCAGAACCGCGTGCCGAAGGTGCTGGCTTACGACTTGTTGGTTAGCTGCTCAGCAGCTGAAGGCCTAGCGCAAAGCAGCTTCCTAGGTGCCGCTAAAACTTTAGCTGGCGCTTATACAGCTGCACAGTGTTTTCGAGCCCTAGGTATAGGGCATCGGCTACGAGGGCGTGCCCGATGCTAACTTCCTGCAGGCCGGGCAGCTCCTGAGCTAGGTAGGCCAGGTTTTCGAGGTCCAGGTCGTGGCCGGCGTTAAGGCCTAGGCCAGCGGCTACGGCAGCCTTCGCGGTTTCGCGGTAGGGGAGCACGGCGGCAGCGCGGTCCTGGGCGTAGTGCCGGGCGTAGGCTTCGGTGTAGAGCTCGATGCGGTCGGTGCCGGTGCTGGCGGCAGCCTCAATCAGCGCCGGGTCGGGGTCGAGGAAGATGCTGACGCGGGCGCCGAGGCTTTTAAGTTCGGCCACCACATCGCGCAGGTAGCCTTGATGCTGCACCACATTCCAGCCGGCATTGGATGTAATGGCATCGGGGGCGTCGGGCACTAGGGTCACTTGCTCGGGCCGTACTTCGCGGCACAGGGCCAGGAAATCGGGGGTAGGGTTGCCCTCCACGTTCAGCTCGGTAGTGACGATGCTTTTGAGGTTGCGCACGTCGTCGTAGCGAATGTGGCGCTCGTCGGGGCGGGGGTGTACCGTAATGCCTTCGGCCCCGAAGCGCTCGATGTCGCGGGCGGCTTGCAGCAGGTCGGGGCGGGCATGCAGCCCGCGGGCATTGCGCAAGGTGGCAATTTTGTTGATGTTAACGCTTAGCTTGACCACAGATTCAAACGGATTTGTCGGATTTAACGGATGCGCCCGCTGCGCAGGCTGGCTAGGGAACGGGATGATGGGTGAGCCCGCTGCGTGGGCGGGCGGTGCAAGGTACATTTGCCGGGTGGCAGCAGGGCAGCAGCCTAGGGCTGCTAGTGGCGTACTACGCAACTGGTCCGTGCCCTGCTGGTTTAAGCCTTTCGCTGCGCACAAGTCAGTTCTATCTCATTCTCCCCCTCTTTCAATGGCTCTTAAAGAAACCATCGACGCCGGCATCAAGCAAGCTATGCTGGCTAAGGATAAAGTGCGCCTCACGGCGCTGCGCTCTATCAAATCGCAGATTTTGCTGGCCGAAACGGCCGAAGGTGCCAGCGCTACGGGCCTCAGTACCGACCAAGAGCTAAAGCTGCTTAACAAAGCTGCCAAGCAGCGTCGCGAGTCGGCCGCTACCTACAAAGAGCAGTTTCGCTCTGACCTTGAAGAAACTGAGCTTGCCGAGCTGGCCATCATCGAAGAGTTTTTGCCGCAGCAGCTTTCCGAGGGCGAGCTGGTCGAAACGTTGGTCGGCATTATTCAGCGCGTAGGGGCCAAAGGTCCTTCCGACCTAGGCAAGGTAATGGGCGTAGCCGCCCGCGAGCTTAGCGGCAAAGCCGATGGCAAGCGCATCTCGGACGTAGTGAACATGCTGCTGAATAACACTGATTTCTAAGTAAGGATTAATGGTTAATTGTTGATGTAAAGCTATTTAAGCAGCTCATTAGCAATTAACCATTAACAACTAACCAATAAAGAATTGACGCCGCTCGACCTGTTGCTGTTGCTGCCCCTAGCCGTGGGTACCGTGAAGGGCTACCGGCGCGGGCTGGTGTTGGAGGCCGTGTCGCTGCTGGCCTTTGTGCTAGGCGTGGTGGGCGGGCTTAGCTTGCTGAGCGCGGCTGTGCCAGTGGTGCGGTCTTACCTAGGTGAGGTATTTGGGCTGCTGCCACTGGTGTCATTTTTGTTGGTGCTGGTGGGCATCATGTGGGGTGTGCACCTGTTGGGCGGGCTAGTGAAGACCGCCGTGCACCTCACGCCGCTCGGCGTGCTTGACCATCTGCTGGGGGGCGCAGCCGGTGCCCTCAAGTGGCTGCTTGGTCTGAGCTTGCTACTGCATGGCACTTCACTAGCGGGCGTGCACCTGCTGGCGCCCAGCCTCACGGCGGGCTCGGTGGTGCTGCCGTGGGTACAAAAGGCGACTCCGCTGGCGTTGCAGCTCACGGGCTATGCCCTGCCCTTTGCCCATAACCTGCTGGCGCGGCTCAAGGCGGCTATGTAACCCAGCCCTAGGTGCCCGCCGCGAACAACTGCCGGGGGTATGGCTGTTTACTCTCTTCATGGCCCTTCTGCTGCTTGACAACTTCGATTCCTTTACCTACACCCTGGCCGACTACCTGCATCAGTTGGGAGCCGAGGTACTGGTGCGGCGCAATGATGTGCCCCTGGCCCAGCTGCGCGAGTTAGCTATTGAAGGCATCGTGTTGTCGCCCGGGCCCGGCGAGCCCGCCGCGGCAGGGCAGCTGTGGGCCGTCATTGCTGAGTATCACCAGCGCCTGCCTATGCTGGGCGTATGCTTGGGGCAGCAGGCCCTAGGTGAGTTTTTTGGGGCCCGGCTGCGGCGCGCGGCGCGGCCCATGCACGGCAAGGTATCCGAGATAGAGCTACTGGGCAGAGACCCCTGGCTGGCTGATTTGCCGCGTCGGCAGCCGGTCACGCGCTACCATTCGCTGGCGTTAGAAGCCAGTACCTTACCGCCTAGCCTGCATCCGCTGGCCGTTACGGCCGATGCCGACCGCGAGCTTATGGCGCTGCGCCACGCCACGCTGCCGCTCTACGGCGTGCAGTTTCACCCCGAGGCGCTGCTCACCACGCACGGCCTGGCGTGGCTGCGCAATTGGATGCGCTGTTGTAACATTGCGCCCAGCGCTCCCTTTGCCGAGGCGAGCCAGCATCTATCACCCAGTAGTCAGTAAGCACGTGGAGCTACGCCGCCAGCATCAGCACGGGTTCGAGTACGTCGACGAAGGCCAAGGGCCGGTGTTGCTACTGCTGCATGGGCTATTCGGTGCGCTCAGCAACTGGCAGCAGGTGGTAGAAGAATTTTCGCCCCGCTACCGAGTCGTTATTCCGGTGCTGCCCGTCTACGACATGCCGCTGCTGCAAGCTACGGTGCCCGGCCTACAGGCATATGTGGAAAACTTTGTGGAAAAGCTAGCGCTGCCGCCCACTTTCACGCTGCTCGGCAATTCCCTAGGTGGCCACATCGCGCTGGTGTATACGCTGCACAACCCCGGCCGCATAAGCCAGCTCATTCTCACAGGCAGTAGTGGCTTGTTTGAGGATGGCATGGGCGGCTCATTTCCGAAGCGCGGCGACTACAACTTTGTGCGCGAGCGGGTGGGATACACCTTCTACGACCCCACGATAGCCACTGCCGAGCTGGTCGACGAAGTGTTTGCCGTCACTAACTCCAACGCCAAGTGTCTGCGCATGATTAGCATTGCGCGCTCGGCGCAACGCCACAACCTAGCCCGCGAACTGCACCGCATAGCGGTGCCCGTGCTGCTGGTGTGGGGGCTGAACGACACGATTACGCCGCCGTCCGTCGCGCACGACTTTGCCCGACTGCTGCCCCAGGCCACGCTGGGTTTTCTCGACCACTGTGGCCACGCCCCCATGATGGAGCGCCCACTGGCATTTAACCGATACTTGAAGCAGTTCCTCGAACGTTCAGTATCAGCGCCTTCAGATTGGGCGGCCGCCACGGCGGTTTCGGCCTGACAAAGCGCCACCTCGCCGAGGGCCGGCTTGGTTTTTGCCCTTCCTCGGCAACCTTTCACTGGGTATTCTAGTCCTACTCTCAGAGGGGGCTTTCCTTTCCGCCTTTTAGTCTGCGCCGTCATGTCTGCTCTGCTTGCCGAAGACTTACTCAATCAAATGATTCCGCCGCTCAAAAGCACTGACACCACGGCCAAGGCCGCCCGGTGGCTGGAGGAATTTCACGTAAACCAACTACCTGTACTGGTGGGCCGAAACTACCGTGGCCTCATTACGGGCAATGACTTAGCCGACTACGAAAATCCTGATACCCAGCTGGCCGAGCTGCCCTTGCGCTACGCCGATGCCCACGTGCAGCACGACCAGCACTTTTACCGGGTGATGGAGCTGGCGATTCAAAACCGCATTCAGCTGGTGCCCGTGCTCGACGAACAGCAGGAGTACGCTGGTGTTGTAACGGTGAGCGACGCGCTGGCCGCCTTCGGCCCCGTGCCCGGCCCGGCCGGCCAGGGTAGCATCTTGGTGCTTACGATGGAGGAGCGCGACTATTCGCTATCGCAGATAAGCCGCTATGTGGAGGAGAACAATGCCAAAATCTTGTCGGCCCACGTCGTGACCGATGAGCATGACCCCTTCCGTATTCGCCTGACCCTACGCTTGAACACCGACAATATGGCCCGTATCACGGCCACGCTCGAGCGCTTTGGCTACTTGGTGTCGGCACAATTTAGCGGCACGGCTGCCGTAAGCGAAGACGAGCAGGACCGCTTCGACGCCCTACTGCGCTACCTCAGCGTCTAACTTTGCGAGGTGAACCCTCAGGCCCGGCCGCATTTTAGTTTTTGCTGGTTACTACTGGCTGCGCTGGCTGGGCTTTTAAGTGCCATTCATCCGGCCCTAGGTCAGGTTGTGGGCTTGCCCGCGGCGCCCGACAGCTTGCGCCGGCTTGCAGACGACAAGCCCGCCCCTGTACTGCCACCCGTGGTGGTACCCACCGATACCCTGGTGCAGATAGGAACCTGCCCCAACGCAGGACCTAGGGCCCGCGTTTTCGCCATCCTGTTTGTAGGCAACAGCAAAACCAAGGAGCGTATTCTGCGGGCCGAGCTTAACATCCGCGAAGGTGATACGCTGACGCTGGTCGATTTGCCCGCCCGCCTGGAGGCCAATCGTCGGCGCCTCTACAACCTCCAGATTTTTCATTCGGTGCTAGTGCAGGCTACCTGCGGTGGCTCGGGGCAACTCACGCTGCTATTCAGCGTGCAGGAGCGTTGGTATGTGATTCCGACGCCCATCTTCTCCCTCGCTGACCCCAATTTTAAGCGCTGGCTCGACCGCTCGGGGCGCGAGCGCTGGCAGCGTCTCGACTACGGGATACATCTCACGCACACCAACTTCCGGGGGCGGGCTGAGCAGCTAGTGGCCAACCTGCAGCTCGGCTTCAACCGCAAGTACGAGCTGTTCTACGAAGTGCCAGGCTTTGGGCGCCGTCGCCGTGTGGGCATGGGCTTTGGCATCTCATATTACCAAAGCCGCAACCTTGACTACATCACTGACTACGACCGGCCCAAGCCTTTGCCCCAGCCCGAGGAAGACGCGTTTCCCATTCAGCGCTTCTACGTATCGGGGGGGCTGCGGCTGCGCCACACGGTGCAGTTCATCACGGCGCTCGATGTGGCCTACCACCGCGAAAGCATCAGCGATTCCATCTACCGCCTCAACCCCGACTATTTCCTAGGTCGTACCCAGCGCGAATACTTAGAGTTTGGTCTGCTAACCACCAACAACCAGCGTAACACGTTTGCCTATCCGCTTACGGGGCGGTTTATGCAGGCGGCGGTTAGCTTCCGGCAGTTTGTGGGCGGGGTTAGCGGGCCAGCCGTGGCGCCGGCTTTTGCCACGGTGCGGCTGCGCTACGCGCAATATTTTAGCCTAGGGCACCAGTTTTATTACGCGCTCGGCTTATGGGGACAAACGCGCCTACTCGCCTCGCGCTACGCCTACGCCGACTCGCGGGCCCTTGGCTACGATGCGCTGGTACGCGGCTACGACGCCTACATCATTGATGGGCGCTCTTACGGGCTAGTGCAGCAAGGACTTAGCTTTCGCGCCTGGGCCCCGCCGCCCCTGCGTCTGCCCTTCGTAGCCAACCCCAAAGTCAATACCCTGCCGCTCGCCGTCTATCTCAATATCTTCGCCGATGCGGGCCTGGCCAGCGGCAGCGTGGGGCGGCCCGAGCCGGCTACAAACCAGCTGCCAGGGCACTTACTTGCCTCCCTAGGGCTGGGTCTGCACGTAGTGACGTACTACGACCGCGTGTTTTGCTTTGAGCTGGCGCGCACCGCGCACCACCAGACGGGTTTCTTCATCCGGTCTGCTTTCCCTATCTAGTGCCGGCACTTCCGGGCCGATTGTTACCTTTTTGTTATGAAATTTGCAATCCTTGGCAAGCCCTTCGATGAGGCCGCGGCACCGTTCATTCAGGCCCTATTTGATGAGCTGGCCGCCCGCCAGGCGCAGGTGCTGCTGGTAGAGTCGTTTCGCACTTTCCTGGAGCAGCGGGGTACCCGACTGCCCGAAGGCTGCACCACCTTTAGGCGCGGCGATTCGCTACGCGGCGTGCAATATGTTATTAGCATCGGGGGTGATGGCACGCTGCTCGACACCGTCACGTATGTCGGGGCACTGCAGTTGCCCATCCTAGGTATCAATACCGGGCGCCTAGGCTTCTTAGCGCCCACGCCGCCTAGCTACATCCCGCAGGCCATCGATGCCCTATACCGGGGCCATTTCACGCTGGAAGAGCGCAGCCTGCTGCGGGTAGAGACTGACCCCGACGTATTTGGGAATCTGAACTTTGGCTTAAACGAGTTCAGCATTCTCAAGCGCGATACCTCGTCGATGATTGCCGTCCACACGTACATTGACGGCGAGTACCTGAATTCTTATTGGGCCGATGGCCTCATCGTTTCCACGCCTACGGGCTCAACTGGCTATTCGCTCAGCTGCGGGGGACCTGTAATGCTGCCTCAAACCAACAATTTTATTATTGCTCCCGTATGCCCCCACAATTTGAATGTGAGGCCCCTCGTAGTATCTGACCAAAGCGTGATATCATTTGAAATAGAAGGCCGTGGAACCAGCTATTTGCTCGCGCTCGATTCGCGCTCGGTGCCTATCGAGGCAACTGTGCAGATGGCCGTACGCCGCGAAACCTTCAATGCCCGCTTAGTGAAGCTTAACCACGTCAATTTTCTCAGCACCTTACGCAATAAGCTCAGCTGGGGCTTAGACCGTCGTAATCCCGGTTCGGCTCTGACTACCAAATAGGAGCGAGGTCGCAAAAAACGCACTATAAATTTTTTTAGTTCCTGTCATTGCGTACTTTTGTCTTCATTGTAACCCCCGTCCAACAGCTATCGAAACTGATTTTTCTCGAATTGTTTAGTTCTACCTGCGCCTTATGACCAAGTTTTTCACCTACTCAACAGCCCTATTAGCGGGGCTTGCCCTGCTCGGCTCGACGCAGCAGGCAGATGCACAACAGTTTAGTAAGCGCAAGCAGTACACTTCTATTGGAGTGAATCTGAATGCAATGAACTACTTCGGGGACTTGAACCCGAACACCAACTTTGCATCGTTCAAGTTCGCTGATACTCGGCCCAACCTAGGTATTTCTATCACCCACCGCTTCTTCCCGCGGGTGTCAGGCCGCTTCGGGTTGGCCTACGGCCGTATCACAGCTGAAGATGGTGATAACGCTAACCGCGACGATAACAATGCCCGGTATCGTTATACTAGAAATATGAATTTTCGTAACGACATCGCAGAAGCCTCGGCTGTGATGATTGTCGACCTCATCGAAAACCGTAATAATTACCTCAAGCGCCCTGACTTCGTACCCTACCTGTTTGCTGGGGTAGCTGGCTTCTACCACAACCCTAAGGGCAAAGACCAGAACGGCAATTACGTAGCGCTGCAGCCGCTCCAGACCGAGGGTAAGGACTACAGCAAGGTGAGCTTTGCGATTCCGTTTGGGGCAGGCGTGCGCTACCGCATCAACCGTAACCTAGACGCTTCGTTTGAGATTGGCCTGCGCAAAACATTCACCGGCTACCTAGACGACGTGAGCACTAACTACGCTGACCTGTCGAGCAAAAGCGCTGAAGCGCAATATTTTGGCGGCTATGCTGGTGGTGCCGGTGGTAAAGGCATTACTAACACGAGCACGGGTGTAGCAGGTGGTTTTGTACCTGGTGCCAAGCGTGGCGAAGGCCACAACGACTGGTACACTGTGTCTGGCTTCTCGCTGAACTACATCCTGACGCCCCGCATCAAAAACCCCAAGTTCCGCTAGGCAGCCACTGCCAGCCGAGCTCTTATCTTTGCTGAATGCCCAAGACCTGGTTTTCATCCGTACTCCTCGCTGGCCTGGTGCTAGCGGGGAGTTCGTTTTTAGGGGCCGCCTCGGCGTGGGCCCAGAGCACAAGTGAGCTGGGCATCGGCCTAGGCGGCACCAATTACAAAGGCGAGGTATCGCCGCAGTACCAGTTCCAAAACAACAGGCCGGCCCTCACAGTCTTCTACCGCCGCGATATCTCAGCGCCTATTACCCTGCGGGGCGGCCTTACGGTAGGTGGGTTGCGGGCCCGCGACAGCAATGTAGAGGGTGTGAATGGCGGTGTACCGCCGCTGCAGAGCTACCGCCAGGCCAGCATGCGTGGCACGGTAGTGGAGCTTTCGGGGGTAGTGGAGTATAATTTTCTGGACTACCACGACCGGGACGACCACAGCCGGATTCATCTGAGTCCCTACCTGTTTATAGGGCTGGCACCTTACTTCGCTCATACCACTACCGAAAGCGAAAACCAGGCCTTGCAGCCTGACTTCAACCGCAAGGGGGGGCAATTCAGCGTGGCTATTCCAGCTGGCGCTGGTATAAAAGTAGCTCTATCGCCCCGCTGGAACCTAGGGGTCGAAATAGGGGCGCGTAAAACTTTTAGCGACCAGCTCGACCACCTAGGCGACCAAGACCCCCTGCTAGTGAACCCGCACGATAAAGACTGGTACTACTACAACGGTATCAGCGTATCGTACACGTTCTATAAAATCAACTGCCCACCGCCTTACAAGCGTAATAAGGGCCTACTCAAGTAGTATGGGCGAGCTGCTTCGGCGGCTCGCCTTTTGTTTTGCCCGCGCATCTGCAACCATTTGCGTAACTTGCGGCCTCTTATACGCAAACCGCAACGATGGCCGAACGGTCCGAAATTGACCTCTCCAATATTCCTACCCACATCGCCGTTATCATGGATGGTAACGGGCGCTGGGCCAAGCAGCGGGGTGGGCTGCGCGTCTTCGGGCACCAAAGCGCCATTACGGCGGTGCGCGATACGGTGGAAGAAGCCGCCGAGCTGGGGGTCAAGTACCTCACGCTCTACGCTTTTTCAACCGAGAACTGGAACCGCCCCGCGCTGGAAGTAACCGCGCTGATGCAACTGCTGGTGCACACCATCCGGCAGGAAACACCAACGCTGCTCAAAAACAGCGTGCGCCTGCAAGCTATCGGCGACCTGGCCACGCTGCCCAAAAACTGCCAGCGCGAGCTAGCCGAGTCGATAGAGCTCACCAAAAGCGGCACCCGCATGACGCTGGTGCTGGCCCTGAGCTACAGCGGCCGCTGGGACCTTACCCAGGCTACGCGGCGCTTGGCGGCCGATGTGGCAGCCGGCCGCCTGCAGCCCGACGCCGTGACGGAAGCCACAGTGACGAGTTACCTGGCCACGGCTGGCATGCCCGACCCCGAACTGCTTATCCGCACCAGCGGCGAGCAGCGCATTAGTAACTTTCTGCTCTGGCAGTTAGCTTACACCGAGCTCTACATAACCCCCGAGCTGTGGCCTGATTTCCGGCGCAGCCACCTGCGTGCCGCCTTGGTAGCCTACCAGCGTCGCGAGCGCCGGTTTGGCAAAACCAGCGAGCAGCTTTCCGTATCTTGATTTAGTTATCTTATTAATGCGCACTTACTTACGTAGCTCCTGCTTTGGATTGCTACTGCTGGCTACTGGCTTGGTAGCCGCTCCGGCTCATGCTCAGCAAGTCGCGGCTACCGTCGATGAGCCCCGCAAGTACACGCTTGGGGGTATCACGGTAAGCGGGGCGCGCTCCCTAGACCCTAATACGCTGATTGGGCTATCGGGTTTACGAATAGGCGACCAAATCAATATTCCGGGCGAAGAAATCGGGAAAGCCATTCGCCGCATTTGGACGCAGGGTCTCGTGGCCGACGTGTCGGTGAGCATTGCGCGTACCGAAGGCGATAAAATATTCCTGGATTTCAATCTGCGTGAGCGGCCCCGTTTGTCGAAGTTCAACTTCACGGGCATCAGCAAGGGCCAAGCGGAGGACCTAGAGAAGAAAATTAAGCTTATCCGCGGTAAGGTAGTGACCGATGCGTTGCTGTCGAACACCCGCACGCAAGTGCGTAAGTTCTACACCAACAAGGGCTTCCTAGATACCAAAGTAGTTATTCGCCAAGTGGCTGATTCGGCGCTGTCGAATAGCGTGGCGCTCAAAATTGACGTGGACAAGGGCAGCAAAGTCCGCATTCACGACATTGCGTTTGAAGGTAATAAGGCCTTCAAAGACAGCAAACTGAAGAAGCAGTTTAAGAAGACCAAAGAGCGCAAGCCGTATAAATTCCTGACGCCGGGCAAATACCAGGCTTCAGAATTTGAGGAAGACAAGAAGAAGCTCGTTGATTTCTATAATAACGAAGGCTACCGCGATGCCAGCATTGTGTCAGACACCCTGATACGCGACGACAAGGGCCTGGCGCTGCGCATCAAGGTGGATGCTGGCCCCAAGTACTACTTCCGTAACATCAGCTGGACGGGTAACTACCTCTACGACAGCAAGACGCTGTCGTCGGTCCTAGGTATCAAGTCGGGCACGCCCTACAGCAAAGAGACGCTGGACAAGCGCCTGAGCTACAACCCTACCGGCCAAGACGTAACGTCGCTCTACATGAACGACGGCTACCTGTTCTTCCAGATTGACCCGGTCGAGACCAAGGTACAGGGCGACTCCATCGACATCGAGATGCGCATCTCGGAAGGCGTGCAGGCGCGGGTGAAAGAAATCAACATCGCCGGCAATACCAAGACCTCGGACCACGTGCTGCGCCGCACGCTACGCACGCTACCCGGCGACAAGTTCAACCGCGAACTGCTTATCCGCTCGCAGCGCGAAATAGCGACCCTAGGGTACTTCGACCCGGAAAAAATTGGTATCGACCCGCGTCCAAATCAAAACGACGGTACGGTAGATATCAACTACACGGTGGTAGAAAAGCCCTCTGACCAAATTACGCTTTCGGGCGGCTGGGGCGGCTACGCAGGCTTTATCGGTACGGTTGGCCTGGTATTTAATAACTTCTCGCTCCGCAAGGCTGGCGACTGGCACAATTGGACGCCCGTGCCGGGTGGCGATGGCCAGCGCTTGGCCCTCAACGTGCAAGCCAACGGCTTGCAGTACCAGGCTTACTCACTCAGCTTCACCGAGCCCTGGCTGGGTGGGCGCAAGCCTAACTCGCTCAGCGTGAGCTTAAACCGGAGCGTTTCGCGTATTTACAATGGCAATGCATTCGATTTGAGCACGGCTGGCTCGCTCCGGGTAAACACGGTAACGATAGGCCTAGGCCGCCAGCTGCGAGTGCCGGATGACTATTTCACGCTCAGCAACTCGCTATCCTTCAGCCAGTACAGCACTAAGGACTACCCTTATCTGTCGGTTATTGCCGCGAACGGTGTATTCAACAACTTCACACTGAACACTACGCTGGCGCGCAATAGCATCGATAACCCGACCTATACGCGGCGCGGTTCGTCGCTGTCGCTTTCGGTATCGGCTACGCCGCCGTATTCGGCATTCCCCGGCGCACACCCCAGCGAAAACGAGTGGATAGAGCTGCACAAATGGATGTTTGATGCCTCTTTCTTCACTCCGATTGTGGGTAAGTTGGTGCTGAACACCCGGGCACACTTCGGCTTTATTGGCTCGTATGGCGGGCGCAATGTGGGGCCGTTTGAGCGCTTTAAGATGGGCGGCGCCGGCCTAGGCTACGGTGGCGGTGGCTCGTTCTTGGTAGGTACCGAATACATCGGTTTGCGCGGCTACGACGACCCCAACGCGGCTTACGCTATCCCGACGGCCCAACAAAACCAAAGCGGTGGTCTGGCTTACAACAAATACGTAATGGAATTGCGTTACCCTGTCAGCCTCAACCCGGCTGCTACGGTGTACGTGCTGAGCTTTGCGGAAGCTGGTAACGCGGTTAACTCGTATCAGGAATACAACCCCTATAAGCTGTACCGCTCGGCCGGCTTTGGTGCCCGTATTTTCATGTCGGCATTTGGTTTGCTAGGATTTGACTACGGCCGTGCCTTCGATTCTGTAGTTCCGGCGCCAGGTACTAGCAGCAAACAAGATTTCAACCACTTCCACTTTATCATCGGACAGCAGATTCGCTAAGCCAGGACCCAGGCCAGGCGGGAACGTTTGGCACGCTTCTGGTAGTTTAGCGAGTATGGTCGGCTTGGTGAAGGCGCGCTGCAATAGTGTGGCGGGCTGTGCGTTAAGAGCACCTTGCCACAGACCTAGCTGCTGGTAGCGCTACTACGGTATGAAACGATTTTTCTGTGTATTTGCTTTCTTGGGGCTGCTGACTGCCGGACCAGCGCAGGCACAGCGCCTAGGGTACATCGACACCGAGTTCATCATGAGCAAGATGCCGGAGTATGCCCAGGCCCAGACCGAGCTTAATAAGCTTTCAGATACCTGGCAAAAGGAAATCGAGGCGCAGCAGAAGGACATTGACAAGATGTACCGCACCTACCAAGCCGAGGAAGTGGTGCTAACCGAGCCCATGAAGAAAAAGCGCCAAGATGAAATGCTCAAAAAAGAGCAGGAACTCAAGGCGTACCGCACCAAGCAGTTTGGCTATGAAGGGCAAATCTTTAAGAAGCGCCAGGAGCTAAACAAGCCGGTCCAGGACAAGATATTTGAAGCGGTGGAGAAAGTGGTCAAGAATAAGAAGCTGGATATCGTGCTCGATAAAGCCAGCGACCTAACCATGATTTACACCAACCCGACTTTCGACTACACCGAGTATGTGTTGGAAGAGCTGGGCCTGGCCTCACCCGACCGCAACCAGCCCGGACCCAAAGGCCCGGTGAAAACCGTAGCACCACCTAAAACCCCGGCCGCCAACGCGGCTACTCCTTCTACTACCGACTCACGTTTTGAATCGGATTCGGGGGCGCCCGAGGCGCCTGCCAGCACCAAAACGAGAACTGGCAAGAAGCCATAATTCTCTTAACTTTGCTTTTAACTTTTTTCAGAACCTTGATTTCCTTCGTTAACCGCGTGAAAACCGTTCACCTGACCTTCGCCGCCGCTCTGCTCGTTGTCGGCTCTTTCTTTGCCCCCGCCGCGCACGCCCAGGCTCCGCTCAAAATCGGCTACACCAGCGTGGAGTACGTGCTGAGCCAGATGCCCGAGCGCAAGCAGATTGAATCAGACCTGAAAACCTACAGCAGCCAGCTAGAGGCACAGATGAAGAGCAAGCAAACCGCTTTTCAGACTAAGCTAGAGGCTTACCAGAAGGGTGGCCCTACAATGACGGCAGTAGTAAAAGCTGATACTGAAAAAGAGCTGCAAAGCATGCAGCAAGGCCTACAAGAGTTCTCTTCGACGGCCCAGCAGTCGTTGCAGCAGAAGCAGCAACAGTTGCTGAGCCCTGCGCTAGATAAAATTCAGAAAAACATTGACCTAGTAGCTAATGAAAACGGCTACGCCTACGTGCTGAACTCGGATGCTGGCTCGAGCCCCATTCTGCTACACGGCCCGAAAGATGGCGACATCTCGGACTTGATTTTGAAGAAGATGGGCATCACGCCGACGGCTCCTGCCCCTACGCCCGACGCGAAGCCGGCCACGCAGTCGTCTGCTACCAAGGCGCCCACTGCCCCTGCCGCCGTGCCTACCAAAGCAAAAGGCAAGAAGTAAGCGATTACAGATTACTGACCTGCAAAAAAAGCCGAGGCCCTTAGGCCTCGGCTTTTTTATTGATTACTAGTTGGTTAGCTCGCATATAATATTGTCCGAAATCGTTATTGTTGAGCCAGTGGATAGCGATAACCCCTTTCTTCGAGGAAATTGCGTATTGGATGGCCGTTGCCGCTCTGCGCGCGGGTTTTAAATAACGCATGACACAAGAACAAGTACGCTTGGCCGAGGCCGATGCGCAAACAGTTAACTGGAAGAAGTTTGGCCCCTACCTGACGGAGCGGCAGTGGGGCACGGTCCGCGAAGACTATAGCCACGACGGTAACGCCTGGAACCATATCACCCACGACATTGCCCGCTCGTATGCCTACCGCTGGGGGGAGGAGGGCCTAGGGGGTTTCAGCGACGACCAGCAGTTGCTGTGCCTGAATGTAGGCCTCTGGAACGGCAAAGACAACCAGTTGAAGGAACGTCTGTTTGGCCTGACCAACGGGCAGGGCAACCACGGCGAGGACGTAAAGGAGCTGTACTACTACCTCGACTGCACACCCACGCACTCGTACCAGAAAATGCTGTATAAGTATCCGCAGCATAAATTTCCGTATGGCAAGCTGCTCAAGCACAACGCCCGTCGCACGCGCCTGGAGCCCGAGTACGAGCTGCTTGACACCGATATTTTTGCCAAGAATCGCTATTTCGACGTAGTAATTGAGTATGCAAAAGCGGGGCCCGATGACCTGCTAATGCAAGTGACGGTGCACAACCGCTCCACGCACAAGCGCACCGTGCAGGTACTGCCTCAGCTATGGTTTCGCAACACCTGGGGCTGGGGCTACGACGACTACCGGCCCACACTGGTGCAGGTAGCGCCCGGAGCCGTGCAGGCCGAGCACCGCGACCTAGGGCGCTATCACTTCTATTGCGACGGCGAGCCCAACCTGCTGTTTTGTGAAAATGACAGCAACGGGCCCCTTCTCTACGGCCTGCCCGGCGAAGGCCTCTATTTTAAGGACGGTATCAACGACTACGTGGTCGGGGACCGCAGGCACGCCGTTAACCCCAAGCAGCAGGGCACTAAGGTGGGTGCGCAGTACGAGCTGACCGTGCCGGGTGGGCAGTCGCAAACGGTGCGGGTGCGCCTGAGCCAAGCCGAGCTGGCAGCTCCGTTTGCCGACTTTGAGCACCTAGTAGCCGCGCGTCAGCAAGAGTCAGATGACTTTTACAACTGCATCCAAGAGCGCCTCACCGACCCCGATGCGCGCAATGTGCAGCGCCAGGCGTTTGCGGGTATGCTCTGGAGCAAGCAGTTTTACTACTACGACGTGTCGCAGTGGCTCGATGGCGACCCGGCCATGCCGCCGCCCTCGCCCCAGCGCCGCGCTAGCCGCAACGCCAACTGGCGCCACCTGCACAACCAGGACCTGGTATCGATGCCCGACAAGTGGGAATATCCCTGGTACGCGGCCTGGGACCTAGCTTTCCACTGCATTCCGCTGGCAATGGTCGACTCAGGCTTTGCCAAAAATCAGCTGCGCCTGCTAATCAAGGACCGCTACCTGCACCCGAGCGGCCAGCTGCCCGCCTACGAGTGGAATTTTAGCGATGTAAACCCCCCGGTGCACGCCTGGGCCACCTGGCGCGTGTACCAGATGGATAAGAAGCGCAACAATGGCCAAGGCGACCGCGACTTCTTGGAGCGCCTTTTCCACAAGCTGGTACTCAACTTTACGTGGTGGGTAAACCGCAAGGACCGCGACGAGCGCAACATCTTCGAGGGCGGCTTCCTGGGTCTCGATAATATTGGGGTGTTTGACCGCTCGGCGCCGCTACCCACTGGTGGCAAGATTGAGCAGAGCGACGGCACCAGCTGGATGGCTATGTATGCGCTTAACCTCATGCGCATGGCGCTGGAACTGGCCAAGGAAAACCCGGTGTACCAAGAAATGGCCGGTAAGTTTTTTGAGCACTTCCTCTACATCGCCGATGCCATGACCCGCGGGGGCGATGGCAAGTTCAACCTTTGGGACGACGAAGACCAGTTTTACTACGACGTGCTGCATACGCCTGATAATGCGCGCACCAAGCTCAAGGTGCGCTCCATTGTGGGTTTGATTCCGCTGTTTGCAGTGGAGATAGTAGACGAGGAGTTGCTGAATTCTATGCCGCTGTTTGCGCGCCGGGCGTGGTGGCTGGTTACCAACCGGCCGCACCTGGCGCAGCTCGTATCGCGCTGGCAAGAGCCGGGCAAAGGTGCGCGCCACTTGCTAAGCCTAATGCGGCGCAGCCGCCTCAAGGCTTTACTGCGCCGCATGCTCGACGAAACGGAATTCTTGTCGGAATATGGTATTCGGGCCCTTTCGCGCTACCACCACGAGCATCCCTATGTGTATCGTGCTGGCAAAACTGACTTTGTGGTGCAGTACCTGCCCGGCGAGTCCGATTCGGGGATGTTTGGCGGCAATAGTAACTGGCGCGGGCCAGTGTGGTTTCCCATTAACTTCTTGATAGTAGAGTCGTTGCAACGCTTTCACAGCTACTACGGCGATTCCTTCAAGGTAGAGTACCCGACCCGCTCGGGCAATTTGCTTACGCTAAATGAAGTAGCCGATGCCTTGGCAGGCCGCCTCAACAAGCTGCTGCTCAAGGATGCCGAAGGGCGCCGGCCAGCATTCGGTGATAACGAGCTGCTGCAAACCGACCCGCACTTCCGCGATTATTTGCTGTTTCACGAGTATTTCCACGGCGATGATGGCCACGGCCTCGGCGCCACGCACCAAACGGGCTGGACCGGGCTTATCGCCAAGCTCTTGCAGCCGCGGCAAGACTAATTAGTCACCTAGGGCGGCCGGCGCTAGGCATAGCGCCAGGGCCGCCCTAGGTAGCGCGGCGCGTGCCTGGCGTATTTTTGCGCTCTCATCTGCTTAGCCCCGCCATGTTACCCCCGTCTGCCGAAGCTCAGGACCCCCACGAAGACGAAGCTGGCGAGGGCGATGAGCTCTACGAGCACCACCGCATTGTAGTAGATAAGGGGCAGGAGCTACTGCGCGTCGATAAGTTTTTGCTTAATCGCCTGGCTAATGCCTCGCGCACCAAGATTCAGGCGGCTATCGAGGCCGAAACCGTGCAGGTAAACGGCCGTCCTACCAAGGCAAGCTACCGTATTCGGCCGGCCGATATTATTACCATTACGCTGCCCGAGCCGCCGCGCACGGGCAAGGTCGAGCCTGAGCAGATGGACCTCGACATTCGCTACGAGGATGCCGACCTGCTCATTGTGAACAAGCCCGCCGGCCTTGTGGTACACCCCGCCTACGGCAACTGGGAGGGCACGCTCGTCAACGGCCTAGCTTACCACCTTGCCAATCTGCCCACGGGCCGCAATGGCGAAATACGGCCGGGGCTGGTGCACCGTATCGATAAGGATACGTCAGGCCTGCTCGTTATCGGCAAAACGGAGGCGGCCATGACGCATCTTTCGCAGCAGTTCTTCTACCACACCATCCAGCGGAGCTATCTGGCCCTGGCATGGGGCAAGTTTGAGGAAGACCAGGGTACCGTGCGCGGCCACATTGGCCGCAGCCTGCGCGACCGCAAGGTGCAGGCCGTGTACCCCGGCGGCGAGCAGGGCAAGCCTGCCGTCACTCATTACCGTGTGCTGCAGCGCTATGGCCCCGTCACACTGCTCGAGTGCCGCCTCGAAACCGGCCGCACGCACCAGATTCGAGCGCACATGCAGTTTATCGGCCACCCGCTGTTTTCAGATGCCACTTATGGTGGCGACCGTATTCGCTCGGGCCAAGCAACGGGCGCGTATAAGGCTTTCGTCGAAAACGTGTTTGCAGTGCTACCTAGGCAGGCGCTACACGCTCGCTCGCTAGGTTTTGTGCACCCCCGCACCGGTGAAAATATGTTTTTTGAGGCAGAGCTGCCCGAAGATTTCAGCGCCGCTTTAGCTAAGTGGCAGGCCTGGAGCGAAAGCCAATAATCATAAAAAAGCCCCGCTACAAACCTTGTAGCGGGGCTTTTAAAGCCAGCTGGCATGGCCAGCTTATTTCTTCTTCGGAGCCACTTTAGCAGCCGGCTTGCGGGCCGGGGCCGACGCACCGCTGATAATCTTCAGGGACTTAATGGCGAAGTCATCGGCGGGGTCAAGCGCTATTGCCTTCTCGAAATTTGCTTTCGCGGCGGCTTTGTCGTTTCTATGCGCGTTATAGGCACCTAGGTAGTCATAGGCCTCTACCATACCAGCTTTGTACTTAGCCGGGTCGGCGCTGCCAAGCTCAATATACTTCTCGTAGTAAGGCTTAGCCAAGCCTTTGTCGGCATCGGGGTCAAGGGCAACATTCACCTTAGCACGGGCTATGTAAGCTGGGGCGTAGTCAGCCTTAGCCGTGTTAATGATGTTAAACACGCTGTCGGCTTTCGTGTACTGCTTAGCTGAGCCATAGGCGGCAGCCAAGCGATATTGGTCGGCAAGGTCACCAGTTTTGGCTTTCTCTACAAGCGCACCAAGGGCACCGGAGTAGTCCTTATTCATTAGCTGAATCTTAGTCTTCTCAGCCTCAAAGTCAGCCTTTTTGCTGGCCGGAGCTAGCTCGATAGCCTTGTTAATGGCAGCCAGCGACTCTTGGGCCTTGTTGTTCTTGCCCAAAATCCGGCTCTGGTACGCATAGTCATCGGCAATGATTTTCTCGGCCGGGGCAGTGCGCAGGTAGTTTTCCATGGCCGTAGCGGCACCAGCGTAGTCGCCGGTTTCGTACAGCGTATAAGCCTTCAGTCGATTCATGGTCACGTTGTTAGGCTCTTTAGCCAAAACATTGTTGACCTCCACCAGGGCTTCCGGGAATTTCTTAGTCAGGTACAGGAACGAAGCGTACTCCACGTCTGTGCTAGTCGAGCGCTCGGCCACCTGGCGGTACTGCTCAAAAGTGCTCAGCGCCTTTGGGTACTGCTGTGCGTAGTAGTACATCTCGGCCAGCTCCTTGTAGGCCGGAGCATACTTGGGCTCCAACTGAATGGCCTTTTCTAGGTTCGTGATGGCTTCTTTTGCGTTGCGGCTGCGCACGTTCAACTCACCTTTCTTATAGTAAGCCTGGGCGTAGTTCGGGTTAGCCATCGTAGCACGGTCGAAGCTGGTCATCGCTTCGCCCCCGCCTGTATCGCTGTGCAGGTAGATTTCGCCCCGCGCTACCATTAGCGACGGCTCATCCTTGCCTTTGTTTGCGGTTTGGGCCGCGTTCACATAGGTCAGGGCCTTGTCAATATTCTTGATGTCAGACTCGCCATAAGCCTGCGCAATCATGGTCAGGACTTTGGCATCCTTGTTCTTGGTGGCTTTGGCAGCAGCGTCAAACGAAGTGGCAGCGGCATCCGTCTGGCCTTTTACCAGCGCGGCACGGCCAGCAGCTACCTGCCCAAAGGGAGTAGTGCCAGCAGCCTTGTTGAAATAGAGGGCGGCCGAGTCGTTGAGGTCGCGCATCTGATAGATGCGGCCCATCTCGTAATTGGCTTCGGGTGAGCTGGCATTACGCAGCAAGCCGCGCGCTTCATTATAGCGCTCTAGCTCGATAGCCTTTTGGGCGGCGGCAATGTCTTGGGCGGTGGCGGCCGTAGCGCCGGCCCCCAAGGTAACGGCAGTCAGCAACAGCGGTTTCCAGGGCTTGAAACTCATAAGCGAAAGAAAAAAAGAAGAGTCGGGTGAGGGTGAAAATCTGGTTAAACTACGCTGTAAATGTCGTAGTAGTTCAATCGGCCTTCGAGGTAGTAACGATGCGCACCTGCATTTTAGCCGGTAGCAGGCCTGATTTATAGAAAATAAGCTGGCCCTTTTGGCCGGCTACAAAGGATGCAAAACCTGAGCCAAGTCCGGTGCGCGCCTCGCGGCTGATGACATAGATATTGCGCTGCAACGGGTAGCGCTGTAAGTTTTGGTCGGCCTTCAACTGCTCGGGCGTGTAGGGCGCCAGATATCGTTGAAAAGGTTTGATGTAATCGTCCTTACTCGGGTTGGGCCGGGCCGTAATGGCAGCCACTCGCACCGAGCGCAAAAAGCTTTGCACACTAGGGTCGTCGTGGTCCGATACCAAGTTGACCCCAACCACCCCAATGGCGGCCGGGTGGGCAGCTACGTAAGCAAGCGCCTCTGCATTAGACTTGGCTGCGAAGACCCGTTTGGTCAGCGGCTGCCCGCGTAGCAGCGAGTCGCGCACAAAACGCAAGGTGCTGCTGCGGTTAGCATCAAATACAACGTTGATATCTCCGAGCTTCGTCTGGCCGCCTACTTGCTTCCAGCCAGTGGTCTGGCCGCTGAAAATGCTGCGCAGCTGCGTCACAGTCAGAAGCGAATCGGGGTTAGAAGGGTGCAGAATAATAGCAAGGCCATCTATACCGACGTGCGTAGCCACCGGCGTCATGGTTTGCTTGGCCAGTTCGGCCTTTTCGGCCGCATTCAGGTCACGCGATACTACGGCCAGCTTCACTTTATCATTGAGGAAGTCCAGCATCACACTGTCCTCGGGCTGATACGAGGCCTTGACGTGGGCATCTGGGTAAAGCTTCTGAAACGTATCTACCTGCGATTCTAGTATAGGCGCAAACGTTTCGTCGACGCTAATCGATACTTTGCCGCTGGTAGGGGTGTCAGTGGGCCCTTCGGTGCCGTCGCCGCTTTGGCTGCTGCAGGCAGGAAGCAGGCTTGCGGCTAGCAATAGCGCTCCTAAAAAAGTACGACCCCTAGGGTCCAAAAAATCAGCGAATGTCATCGCGCCGGGATTTACGAGATTGAAAAGGCAGCGCCCGCACTAGGCGCACCACACCATAGAGTATTAGGATGCCTCCCAGTACCAGGCGGGTCGTATGGCTCAGCGGCAGCAGCGCCCCCGCCGCCATGGGGCGGTCGGCAGTATACGCCAACCAACCACCAAGTGCCAGATAGCCAAGGGCCCGCAGCAGGTCAAAGAAGCGAACCGGCTGCTGCGAGGGGCCTAGCCGCTCTTCGGTGGACGTATCAAGCATAAAAATAAAATAAGTTATTCCTAATAAAGGAATCCGACAACAAAATTGTTCGGAGCGGCCATTGTTAAGAAGTAACGTAACTGCAAAAGAGGGGAAAAAAGCCGGCTTTTCATAATGAGCCAGCTTTTAATCCTATTACGCAGCAACGTTCCTACTGTATATGAAACGTAATGGGCAGTGTAAAGCGCACGGGCACAGCGTGGTGAGATTGCTGGCCGGGCGTCCAGGCGGGCATCTGGCGCACCACGCGCTGTGCTTCCTCATCGAGGCCATACCCTAGGCCCTTAGGCACGCTAATGTCGGCGATGGTGCCATCGGCTTGTACTACAAAGCTCACATATACGCGGCCCTCGGCCTGCGCCCGCAGCGCTTCGCTGGGGTAGCCTAGGTGGTTGCGCAGATAGCGCATTAGGGCTTCGGTGCCCCCCGCAAACTCAGGCATCTTCTCGACTACTATGTAAGGGCCCGTCACGGCTGGGGCGGTGGCCGAACTGGTCTCGGTAGCGGGCCCAGTTTCGGCAAGGTCAGTGCCACCTGGCACACCCACACTAGTAGCTTCAGTAGTGCTTAGTTCCGAAGCTAAGTCAGTAGGTATGGCCGCTAGCTCTGTTTCCACGGGCTTGGCAGGCACTAGTTCGTCTTTGGTAACCTGGGTAGGGAAGCTGGCAGTAGTATGTGGCGTAGCAGTAGCCATGTGAGGCTGGCTAGGCGCCGCTGGCGGGGCAACAGGCTTAGGTTGCTCCGTTATATAAGTAGGAGGCTCGATGGGGGTGAGCGGGGTAGTTGTTGTCTCCACTTTAGTAGTGGCCGTGGGGTGTAGTTGCTGCCACGCGGTACCAGCCACCAGCAGTAGTGTGCTCAAGCCAAGTACGGTGGCCAGGGCCTTGCGCACGTGGTTATTGTAGGACTGACGTAGCTGGTAAGCACCATACGCCTGATTGCGGCCCTCAAAGACAATTGTATCGAGTGAAGGCGAGAAAAAACTAGTGAGCAAAGACATGAGCAGTAGGTGAATAGAGTGAGGAAAGAGCTAGCGGCCACTAAGCCTTTACCTGATGCTCACATGGCTGTTTTTCCATACGCTCTGCTACATTTTATCTACGGTAATCCTGTAGGCCCTCGTGCCAGCATGTTGCACGATATCTGACTGACGCTATTAATTCTGGGAAAGCATAGGTAGCCCTTCTGATTGAAACTGCTCATAAGGACTACCTAGGGGACTAGCAAAGACCTAAAACGAAACAAGCCCTCTGCGCTTAGCGCAGAGGGCTTGTAAGTGTACTGCTTACGCAGACTATTGAATCTTGAGCGAAATCGGCACGGTGAACGATACTTTCACAGCCCGGCCGTTTTGCTTGCCCGGGATAAACTTGGGCAGCGTTTTGATGGCGCGGATAGTTTCAGCATCAATCGTACCGCTGAGGCCTTTCACCACCGATACATCGGTGAGGCCACCGTTTTCGTCAACCGTAAACTTGGCGAATACCCGGCCTTCTACCTGGTTGCGCAAGTCAACTGCGGGGTAACGGAACGCCTTCTGGATGGCGTTTACGATGGCTTGCTGGCCACCACCACCTGGCAGCTCGGGCATTTGCTCTACGTAGGTGTAGACTTTGTCTTCCACTACTTCTGCCACAGGGGCAGCAGCTTTGCCTTCGCCGCTCAGGCCGCTCAGGTCCGGAGCTTCATCGAGGCCACCTTTTACGGTTTTCGTACCAATGTTCTGGTCTTTAATTTCCTTTACATCAGGTACTTCCTCTTCCTGGCGTACTTCCTTGTCCTTGGCTACCACGGGCGGGGTAAACTTGATAGCGTTTACCTTGGGCGGGTCGGGCGGCGGGGGAGGAGGAGGCGTGCTCGCCGGCGGGGGCGGTGGGGGCGGCGGCTGGGTGTTATCCAGCGGCGGGGCCTCCATTAGTTCGTTCGTTTTGAGGTTAAGCTCTTCCTTCGGCTTGCGCTCTTCTAGGAACTTCGCGATAGCGGGAATTACCACCAGCAAGCCCAAAAAGAAAGCCCCGATGACAAGTGCCCGCGTCACGTGCCGGCCGTAGATGCGCCGCAGGTGATAAGCCCCGTAAGCCTTATTGCGCCCCTCAAATACGATGTCGTTTAAGCTGGCATTAGCCAGCTGAGCGTTATCCATCATAGGAGTTTCTGCGTTTTGATGAGGTCTATATCTTCTTTACCAAGTTCCACCAGCGCATAGCGCTTTTGGTCGGTGATGTTCATCTCATCCAGGATGTCCACCAAGTCTTTATACTTGGCGTGCTGGTCACCGTCTACGTAGCTTTTGATGAGGATGGTAAGCTTAGGCACTTGCTGCTTGCGAACAAGTAGCACCTTACGAATGCCGTTGGCCGAGAAGTCAGTTACCTGGATTTTAGGTACTGCTACCGAGGGGTCCTTGGGCGAGTTTAGGCCGAAGAAGTAGAAAACCTTGTCGTCGGGGGCCAGAATAATAGTCATGGCTTCCGACTCTTTAATTTTCGATTTCTCCGTGTCGTCTTTCACTTTTGCCGGCATCTGCAATTGCAGCACGTTGGGCTTGGCAAAAGTGGTGGTGAGCATAAAGAAGGTCAGCAATAGGAAGGCAAGGTCCACCATGGGCGTCATGTCGATTTTAGTCGACATTTTCTTCGCCCGTTTCTTGCCTCCCTTACCGGAGTCGCCGCCTTTTTGTTGGATTTCTGCCATGGGGTCAGCGGGTTATTGTGCAGCTTCAGTGGTTGGGTTACCCTCTAAGCTGGTCACCAGGTTAAAACGGTTGATTTTAGCCTTCTGCAACTCACTAATAATCTTTTGTACCGTCTGCACGTCGGCTGCGCCGTCGCCCTTGATAGATACAAAGCTTTGCTTACTAAAGAGGTTGAGGTTGGCTTGGCGAGCGCCCTGCACCCAGTCAATCAGCTGGTTGTTGAGCGAGTCGTAGGGGATACCGGGGAGGCGTGGGTTTAGCTCTTTGCGCTCTTCGGTGCTCATGCTCAGGTACGAGCCCAACTGCTTAATCGGTACCCCGATGCTGTTGATGTTGCGAAACTGGGCCAGTTGTTGCTTAGTGAAGCTTACGTTGTACTTGATGCCCATCGACTTCAGCGCTTCTTCCTTTACGGACGCTTTGTCAAAGCCAAAAAATACACGCTTCTTATCATCAATGGTCAGCGTCAGCACATCGCTGTCAGGGTTGCGGAGGTCCGAGGTCGAGGACGGGGGGTCCACAATCACGGCATCCTCGGGGCGAAACTGCGTGGTCAACATAAAGAATGTAACCAGCAGGAAGGCCAGGTCTACCATCGGCGTCATGTCGAGCGATGGCGAGGTGCGGTGCGGTTTTACTTTAGGCATTGCCAGAAGATGTTAAAGGTGGCGGGCCAGACATAGAGAAAAGGGGGCTGCGGGGGTGAAACCATCAGCGGGCCGCCGGGGGCGGGAGCCGCTCAGTGGTACTGATGCCGCTGCTCCACAAATTCCACACGCTTGGCTGAAAAAAAGTTGGGGTAGCGGCAGCCGAACGCCGCTACCCCGCTTTTTGTGCCTTTGACCTACGACTCCTGCCCTTTAGAGCCGTGCTGAGCGGCAAAGGTTTGGATGATGCTGAAGCCAGCTTCATCGATGCTGTAAGTCAGCTCGTCGATCTTGCTCGTGAAGTAGTTGTAGCCAATGATGGCCAGGGCCGAGGTACCGATACCTAGGGCCGTGTTGATAAGAGCTTCCGAGATACCCGAAGCCAGGGCAGTAGCATCAGGGTTACCAGCCTGCGCCAGAGCGGCGAAGGCCTTAATCATGCCGAATACCGTGCCGAGCAGACCGGTTAGGGTAGCTACCGAAGCAATGGTCGAAATGATAACCAGGTTCTTTTCGAGCATCGGCAGTTCCAGCGCGGTGCTTTCTTCGATTTCTTTCTGGATGGCCAGCACGCGCTGGTCGGTGTTCATGGTGTGTTCAGCACCCATTTCTTTGTATTTCGACAGGCCAGCGCGAACTACGTTGGCAACCGAGCCTTTCTGCTGGTCGCAGAGAGCAATGGCACCGTTGATGTCGTTAGCATTCAGCTTCTGGCGTACCGAGCGTACAAACGATTCGATGCTCTTGCTGCCTTTGGCTTTCGAAATGGTTAGCGCCCGCTCAACAGAGAAGATGATAACGCACAAGAACATGGTAATCAGGAAGGGTACGATAACCCCGCCTTTGTACATAGTAGCCAGGTAGTCGCCGGGCAGGGGGTCATTGGTGTTTACGCCACCTTTGAAGCGGCTGCCAGCGCCCATTACGAAGTGAAAAATCAGTTCGGCAAGTACGAAGGCAACGATGATAGCGATAACCGAGAACAGCGAAGCACCGCCGCTGCTAGGAGCGGGGGCAGCAGCCTTGGCAGCGGTGGCCGAAGTGGCAGGCCGAGCGCTCGGGTTTACAGCATTTTTCTGTTCCATGTGTCCGGGAGGTGTAGGAGGTGGGGGTTGGTTTGAGGGGGATAAAAATGAGGCGAAGAAATAACTTGACTACCAGGCCGGATTAAGTTAGTGCCGGGCAGGCCAAAGCAACTTTCGGGGCCGAATCTACGCCTAAGCCACGAAAATCATAGCTTAGTCAACTTTTTTTTTGAGGGCCACATGCCAGAGTAGCGGGCAGTAAGGCAGAAATAAGGCTTGGTTTTAGGGCCTTAGGGCCGCTATATTTTTGATGAAGACGCCAACGGGAAGCGGCAGCATAAAGTTTGCCTAGGATAGTGAGGACACACTTTTCTTGGCTTCTTCCCAATACTCATCCATTTGGGCCAGTGTCAAAGAAGCCAAGGGCTTGCCTGCACGAGCGGCCGCAGCTTCAAGATACTGAAAGCGGCCAATAAACTTTCGGTTGGTGCGCTCTAATGCTTCTTCAGGATTGATACCAGCGAAGCGGGCAAAATTGACAAGCGAAAATAGCAGGTCGCCAAACTCTTGCGCGGCGCGGGCAGCCTGGGCTTCATCAGCCGGGGGCTGGCCGTGGCCATACTCGGCGCCAAACTCAGCTAGCTCTTCCTGCACTTTCAGCCACACCTGAGACGGGTCTTCCCAATCGAAGCCCGCGCCGCGAGCTTTCTCCTGAATACGCATGGCCTTGACCAAGGCCGGCAGGGAGGTGGGCACCCCACCTAGGACGCCGCCCGTGTTGCCTTTTTCTTTTAGCTTGAGCTGCTCCCAGTTACGCTTTACGGCGTCTTCGTCGTCGGCCTGCACGTCGCCGTAAATGTGCGGGTGGCGGTAAATGAGCTTGTCGCACTGCGCATTAAGAGCATCGGCGATGTCAAAAGCACCTTGCTCGGCCGCGATGCGGGCGTAGAAAACGAGGTGCAGCATTACATCGCCAAGCTCCTTTTTGAGGTCGGGCAGGTCTTGGCGCAGGATGGCGTCGCTTAGCTCGTAGGTTTCCTCAATGGTAAGGTGGCGCAGGCTTTCTAGGGTCTGTTTTTTGTCCCAAGGGCATTCGAGGCGTAGGCGGTCGAGCACATCGAGCAGGCGGCCAAAGGCGGCCAGCTGCTCGGGCCGACGGCCGGGGGAGAGGAGAGGATTTTCGGTCATAAGCTAATATAAAAATAACCTGCTGGCTACGGGCTGGCGCTGGCTAGGCCAAGCAAAGCTGCCCGGCGCTCGGCACTATAAAAACGGGGACAGAGTTACTTTTGCAGGCTAAAGAAACAAACCGTGACGCTCATAAAATCAATTTCCGGTATCCGGGGTACTATAGGCGGGCCGGCCGGGCAAGGCCTGACGCCGCTCGACGTAGTGAAGTATGCTGCGGCCTACGGCACTTGGGTAGCTAAGCAAGATACTGGCAGCAAGCTAATTGTGATTGGGCGTGATGCTCGATTGTCGGGCGAAATGGTGAGCCGGCTCGTAGCTGCTACGCTGCAAGGCTTGGGACTAGACGTGCTCGACCTAGGGCTTTCGACCACGCCTACGGTGGAGCTGGTAGTGCCCGCACGCCAAGCGGCGGGTGGCATCATCCTCACGGCCTCGCACAATCCCAAGCAGTGGAATGCGCTCAAGCTACTGAACGCGAAGGGCGAGTTTATCTCGGACAGCGACGGGCAGCAGGTGCTAGCGTTGGCCGACAGCGAGGGCTTCGACTTTGCACCGGTAACGAAGCTAGGCAGCTACACCACCGACGACACGACGCTGACGGCCCACATCGACGCCATCCTGGCGCTACCGCTGGTAGATGTGGATGCCATTCGGGCCAAGAATTTCCGAGTGGTGGTTGATGCCGTGAACTCGACGGGTGGCCTAGCGGTGCCGCAACTGCTGGCGGCCCTAGGGGTCGAAACGGTAGAGAAGCTGCACTGCGAGCCTACCGGCGACTTTGCCCACAACCCCGAGCCGCTGCCCGAAAACCTTCGTGATATTGCCAAGGTGCTCGAAAAAGGTGGCTTTGACCTCGGCATCGTGGTTGACCCCGACGTGGACCGCCTAGCGCTAGTGAGCGAAAACGGCGAGATGTTTGGTGAGGAGTACACGCTGGTGGCCGTGGCCGACTACGTGCTGAAGGAAAACGGCGGTGGCAACACCGTGAGCAACCTCAGCAGCACCCGCGCTCTGCGCGACGTGACCGAAAAGCACGGCGGCACCTACACCGCCGCCGCCGTGGGCGAGGTGAATGTGGTAACCAAGATGAAGGAAACCAACGCCATCATCGGTGGTGAAGGCAACGGTGGCATCATCTTGCCCGAGCTGCACTACGGCCGCGACGCGCTGGTCGGCATTGCGCTGTTTTTGACGCACCTAGCCAAGACTGGTCTCGCCATGAGCCGCTTGCGCAACTCGTACCCGAGCTACTTTATCTCTAAAAATAAAATTGAGCTCACGCCTGACATCGACACCGACCAAGTGCTGGTGCAGATGCAGCAGCGCTACGCCAAACAGCCGGTAAACACGATTGATGGCGTGAAAATTGAGTTTGGTAAAGAATGGGTGCACCTGCGCAAGTCAAACACCGAGCCCATTATCCGCATCTACGCCGAGTCGGATTCGAACGCGACGGCTGACCATTTGGCTCAGAAAATTATCGCTGATATCAAAGAAATTATTTCGTCTAAATAGTGCTTAGTGCGTGGGGCTCAGTGCCTAGCTGCTCGGTGTCAAGCCAGTAGCTAGGTGCTGGGCCCCACGCACTAAGCCTCAACAACCATGTACGCTTACTTCGACAACGCCGCCACTACTCCCCTCGACCCCGCCGTGCTGGAAGCCATGCTACCCTACCTAGGGCAGCACTATGGCAACCCCAGCTCGCTGCACGGGCCGGGGCGACAGGTGCGGTCGGCTATCGAGCAAGCGCGCAAAACGGTGGCCCAACTTATCAACGCCGCCCCGAGCGAAATTACCTTCACCTCGGGCGGCACGGAGGCTGATAACTACGCCATATTTGGCAGTGTGCGCACCCTTGGGCTGCGCCACGCCATCACCTCGCCCCTAGAGCACCACGCGGTGCTGCACCCCTTGCAGGCGCTGGCCAAGAGCGGCGAAACAGAGCTGAGCTACCTGCGCCACGACGAGCACGGCCGCCTCGACCTAGGGCACTTGGAGGAACTGCTGGCCACCAAGCCGCGCAGCTTTGTGAGCCTTATGCACGGCAACAATGAAATTGGTAACTTAAATGATATCAAGGTCATCGGTGAAATTTGTGCGCGGTACGATGCCATCTTCCATACCGATACGGTGCAGACGATGGGGCACTACCCGCACGATGTGCAGCAACTTCAAAACCACTTTCTAGTAGGCTCGGCGCACAAGTTTCACGGCCCCAAGGGTGTCGGGTTTCTGTACCGGCGCGGCGGGGTGGAGGTGGCGTCGCTCATCCACGGTGGCTCGCAGGAGCGAAATATTCGGTCGGGCACCGAGAATGTGTACGGCATTGTAGGTCTAGCCACGGCTCTGGAAATAGCCTGCCGCGATATGGCTGCCCACCGGCAGCATGTGCAGGGCTTGAAAAACCGCTTTATCGAGCAATTACAAGTCGGCATCGATGGGGTGCAATTCAATGGCCTTTCAGCCGAAGCCGACCAGAGCCTATACACAGTGCTGAGCGTGAGCTTGCCGCCGTCGGCTATCAGCGAAATGCTGTTGTTTAGTCTCGATATCAGCAAAGTAGCAGCCTCGGGCGGCTCGGCCTGCACCAGTGGGGCCCAGCTTGGCTCGCACGTGCTAGAGGCCCTGGGGGCAGACCCAAACCGGCCCACCGTGCGCCTATCGATGAGCAAGCTAAACACCGAAGCCGAAGTAGACTACGCCGTGGCGCAACTCGTGAAGCTCTACCAGCCGGTGCTGAAATAAGGTGAGGCCCTAGGTGAGCCGGGGAGCCGGAAACCGCATTGCGCGCTAGTATTGCGGTACCTAACCCTTAGTTCGTGCCCGCCATGCCCGATTCTGACAACCTCGGCCACAAAATCCTGAGCTTTTTCATCAAAGAAGAAAGCCTGTCGGGCAAGCCGGCTCCGGCCAGCCCGGCGCCCGCGGGCAGCAGTATGGCCCCGGCCAGCGCGGCCCCAGCGCCCACCGGCACCGTCGATGCCAAGTTCGCGGAGCACTTCGCGGGCGTGCTGGCCAAAAACAACCTGCCGGGCCCCGACTACTTCGAGTTCAGAGAAACGCTGCGTAGCCTAGCCAGCCTCGGGCTGAGCGAAGACCAACAGTATCAGGCTGCCTGGGCCAGCTTTAAGGCCCTAGGTGGTGCGCCCGACGTAGCCCGCCTCACAAGCACGGCCAACCAGTATCTCGCTATCTTGGGCAAAGACCGGGAAGCCTTTGGCCAGAGCGTGGAGACGGCTATTGCCGAGCGCGTGGGCGGCTTGCAGCGTGAGCAACAGCAGCTACAGGCCGATTCGGAAGCCTTGAACCGGCAATTGGCCGAGATACAGCAGAAGCTGGCGGCCAACGCGACGCGGCTAGCAGCCATTGGGGGCGAAGTGGCCGAGCAAAGCGGCCGCCTCAACCAGAACCGCCAGAACTACGAAGCGACCTACGGCCACTTCACCAGCCAGATTCGCGCTGACCTTGCCAAGATTGCCCAGTATTTGAAATAGGCAGTATAGCTTTATCGCGGCAAGTGTAATGCCTCCTGTAGGGGTAGCGATGTAGTAGCTAGCTGTCCTTGCGAGCGCAGCGAAGCAGGATAAGTTTACCTAGGTGCCGCTTGAGTGAAACTGCGTCGCTATGCGCGCATGGACCGCCGGCTTTACGATTTCAGCGAGATATTCTAATCGCCTTCCTAACTCCTTCCTCATGGCTACTCCTGATTTTTCGCAACTGGGCGGCACTGCCGACGCTGAAAAACGCTCGTTTTGGTCGCGGCCCGAAGGCATCTTGGGGCTGGTGGTGCTGGCTGGCCTAGCCGGCACCGGGCTCTTCTACTTCAATGAGATTGTCAAATTTCTGATTGAAGTAGCCAGCAATACTCTGCACCTAGCCTTTTTGCTGGGGGCGCTAGGCGTACTGGTGTTCTTGGTCACGAGCCGCGACATTCGCACGGGGCTCTTCTTTTTGTTCAAAACCCTGATGCGCAAGCTCACGGGCATTGTCATTCAACTCGACCCGATTGCAATTCTTAAAATCTACATCAGCGACCTTAAAAATAAGCGCCAGAAAATGCAGGGCCAGATAGACACCTTGGCCGGCCAACTAGTGAAGCTGAATAAGAAAATAGCCGATAATAACGTCGAAATTAAGCAAAAATTTGCCGAAGCTAATAAGGCAAGCACCATGCTCGACCGGCCGGGTATGAAAGAAACCGCCTCGCTAGCCACTATTGAAGGGGCAGGCTTGCAAGAGATGAACGAGAAGCTGCTGCCGCTGCAGCGCAACATCAAGACGGTGCTGGCCTTCATGGAAAAGGTCAACCAGAGTGCCGACTACATCATCAAAGAAACCGAGATAAAAGTGCGCTTGAAAGAAGCCGAATATAAGATTGTAAAGGAAAGCTCCAGCGCCCTGCGCACGGCAGTGAGCATCTTCAAGGGCGACCCCGACAAGAAGTTTTATTTCGACGAGTCGATGGAGTACATCCAAGACGACATGAGCCAGAAGCTGGGCGAAATGAAACGCGCCATGGACTTGTCGATGGACTTCATCAACTCGGTAGACGTGCAAAACGGCATCTTGTCCGACAAGGGCGAAGCCATGCTGGCAGCCTACAACAAGGGCGAGTTTAAGCTGGTGCAGCTCGAAGGGCGCCCCGACAGCCTAGCGCCCGCCCCGCGCCCCGGCGGCTACGACCCCGCGCCGGCCAAAGACGCCGGCTACCGTAGCCTACTAGAATAGCAGCGCTACTACACACCTTACTACTACCTGATACCTTCTACCTACCCTAGACTCATGCAAAACCTCACCGTCGCTGGCCGCCTCCTGATTACGGCCATCGTGCTGCTTGGTATTTACTTCGGCATCCGCTACTTCGTGGGCGACCGAGTGCCGGCGCCCGCTACGGCTACCACCACCGCCGCCCCATCTGGCACGAGCAGCGCCGCCAGTGGTGAAGCCACGGCGCCTGCCAGCAGCACGTCTGCTGCGGTCAACACTAGCGAGCGAGTGCCTTTCACCTACACGGCGCCCGAGCCCACGAATGGGCGGCTGCGCGGTGTAGTAGAGCTGGGGGCCAGCGGCTTCAATTCCTTCGTGGTGCGCACCGATGCCCAGCACAACTGGAAGCTCGAAAAAGCAGAGTTTGGCAATAGCTTGGTGCTGGAAAACATGGCCACCGACGATGACGTGCGCGCGGGCCTGAAATCGTACATCGGCAAAATGCTCGACAACGGAGTGGCCGGCCGCGACATTCACTTCGTGGTAAGCTCGGGCGCGCTGAAAGCGCCGGGCACGCAGAAGATTATCAAGCAATTGGCTAGGCTTAAGTACGTGGTGAACACCGTGACGCCCGAGAAAGAAGGCGTCCTAGGTCTGCGTTCAGTGTTGCCCCCGTCCTATGCCAACAAAGCCTTCGTAGTGGACATCGGCTCGGGCAACACCAAAATTTCGTGGCTGGCCGATGGCGCTCCCAAATCAGTAGAAACCTACGGCGCCAAGTACTTCGGGCAGAACATCGACGATGCCACCGTGGCGGCCGATGTAAAGGCTAAGGCCGACCAAGTGCCCGCCGGCCTGCGCCAAACGTGCTTCATCATTGGCGGCGTGCCGTTTGAGATGGCCAAGAAAGTGCGCCAGGGCAAGGAGCGCTACACCGTGCTCGACGCCGCCAGCGCCTACCAGCTCGACAATGCCAAGGGCAAAGCGGGCCTGAATATCTACCGCTCGGTGGCCGAAGCTACTGGCTGCAAGCAGTTTGTATTCGATTGGGACGCCAACTTTACCATTGGCTACCTGCTCACGCTGCCGCAATAATTGCACCTTAGCAAAGACCTAGGAAAATAGCAGTAGGCAGTGCCTAACGGGAGGCTTATATTTCCCCGTTTTTTGGCTTCGTCTTGCTAAAGCGAGCCATTTCTGCTTGCTGCTATGCCCGCTACACCCCCGCCAACCGCTCCGCGTCCGCCTTCCAGGCCGGCCGTTATTGCGCGCTGGCTACGACGGCATTTTGGCTTTTCGCGGGTCGAAACGCGGGGCTTCGTAGTGCTGCTACTGCTGATGTTAGCGGTCGCAGTTTTGCCCGTGTTGCTACGCCCCGCTGACCCAGTTTACCTGCCCGCCGCCGACCAGCAGCAGCTAGATAATTGGGCGGCCGACTTATCGAAGCGCCTAGCTGTCTCCGATTCGGTGGAGCGGCAGCGCTACGCTGGGCGGCGCAGCTACAGCGCCGATGGGGCCAGCCGCTATCCGGCCGTGGCGCAAGCCAAGCTGGCGCCCTTTGACCCTAATGCCCTCACGGCCTTAGACTGGGAGGCGCGGGGCGTGCCGCACTTCGTGGCCGGGCGCATCGTTAACTACGGCCAAAAAGCGGGCGGCTTTCGCGCCAAAGTGCAGGTGCAGCGCATCTACGGACTGCCCGACTCGGTGTACCAGCGGCTGGCGCCGTTTATGCAATTGCCCGATGAGCTGCCCGGCCGGTCCGACTACGCGGCTCGTGGTGGCAACGCGCCTTTCGCCAGTGCAGCGCCCAGCCGCTTCCCGCGCAAGCCTGCGCACTTGCAGCCCTTCGACCTCAACTTAGCCGATACGACGCAGCTCCAGCAAATCAAAGGCATCGGCCGCGGGCGGGCCAAGTGGATAGTAATCCGCCGCAATGAGCTGGGCGGCTACGTAAATGAAGCGCAGCTAGCCGACGTGTTTGTGCTGCGCGACGCGCCTGACCTTGTGGACAGCCTGCGCAAGTACACCTTCGTAGCGCCCGGCTTCGTGCCTCAGACGGTAAATATCAACTCTAGTACCTTCGATGAGCTGTGGCCGCACCCCTACGTGGGCAAGCCGCTGGCCCGCCTCATCGTGGCCTTCCGCAAGCAGCACGGGCCCTACAAAACGCCCGAAGACCTGCGGCAAATTAAGATTTTAAAAGAGGAAAACTTTGCCAAGCTGCGGCCTTACGTGCGCTGCGAGTAAGGCCTAGGGGGCAAAATCGAGGTGCTTATTAAAGAAAGGCAGCACGTGCTGATACACCCGCCCGGTGCGGCCCATGATGCGGCTGCCGTGCGTGCCCTCATACTCCTCGGCTGTGTGTGGGATGCTGAAGGCGCTGAGCCACTGGTCAAAGGTGCGGCAAGTGGGCGGAATGTGTAGTACCTCGTCTTGCGCTCCCCAGTCGAAAGCTAGGCCGCGCAGCTGCCGCAGGCTGGCCAAGTGTGTGGGCAGCAAGTAGGTGGGCGTGGCCGCTACCCAGCGGGCCAGCGCGGCGTCGCGCCGAGTCAGGCTATCGGCCGTTAGCGAGCCGGGCAGGTCGGCGCCGAAGGGCTGGGCCTTGGGGTTAGGGGAATAGGCGCGGGATACGGCCACTGTTGAGAGCGCCCGGCGGTCTATCTGCGCTAGGCTGGTGGCTCGAAGCGCGCTGGGCAGGCCGGGGCCGGGCAGGTAGCTGGGGTGCGGCCCCACCAAGGCCGGGCTTAAGGCGTAGGCAGCGGCCCAGGTGCCGGGGTAGTTTAAGGCCAGCCGCAGGGTGCCGCCCCCGCCCATAGAGTGGCCGGCTAGGCCGCGACTGCCGGGCCGTGCCAGGGTACGGTAGTTCTTGTCGATGAACTGCACCAGCTCGCGGGCGGTGAAGTCGGCCCATGGACCATTGGTGGCCGAATTAGCGTACCAACTGCCGCCGTAGCGCGTTTGCTCGTTGGGAACTACCATGATGAAGGGCCGAATTTGCCCGTCGGCAATGGCTTGGTCGAGCAGCACCTTCATACCATCTTGGTTGAAAATCAGGCTGTCGTTCCAGGTAAAGCCGTGCAGAAAATACACCACCGGGTAGCGTTGCCGTGGGTTAGCGTCGTAGCCCGCGGGCAAGTACACGCTCAAGCGGCGGCGAGGGTTTTCGCCGCCTAGGTTGCCGCGCAGTAGCTTCGAGTTGAGGTACGTAACGGCGACACGCCCGGCGGGTGGGGCAGGGGTCTGGGCCGCTAGCCGAAAGGCTGTTAGGAAGAACAGGAGAACGGCAAGGCCTCTCATGAGAATGGCTATTGACTGTAAACTATCTATTTAATAACAGATGACTATCATGCTGAGCCTGCCGAAGCATTTCTGCCGCTTCCTCCAACGGTGCGGCAGAGATGCTTCGGCAGGCTCAGCATGACAATCGTTTTTTGCTTTAGCTCGCCAAGAAGGAGGCCTACTTCTTGATTTCCGCCTTGAGTGCGTTGATAACGTCCGGGTTCGGTACGCAGCTTTTGAACTTCATATTCTCCAAAATGGGACCTAGGTCGGCCGCGCGCTTTACATCGACCAGGTAGGGCGGCTTGATGTGCAGCAGGGCCGCGATGGGCTTGTCGCTGAAGCGCTTGTAGGTCCAGTGGCACCAGCCGATGCCCACACTTGCTAGGTTGCGGGCGGCTTCGCCCATCCACTGCGGAGTGTTTTCGCCGGTTTCGCCTATCCACACTGGCACGTCTTGGGCGGTGCGGAAGGCCAGCAGGTTGCCGATGGTACCCAGCTGGTTGGCATCGGGGTTGGTGGCACCTAGGTCGTTGCTGAGCGGGTATTTTTCTAAATTGTAGCGATGGGCGTTGTACACAAGGTTTTCGGGGTGCGAGAAGGTCTTGCGCTCCAGCTGGTTGTAGTTGTTGCCGAAGCCATTGCCCTCTAGCAGCAGCAGGTGCTGGTCGCCCTGGGCGCGCACGGTGTTAATGAGCCGCTCTAGCATGGTGTGGATGGCCGCGTTGCCGCCGGGTACGTTGTTGGGCTCGTTCACAAGGTCGTACATCGCGATGCGGCCGTCGTTTTTGTAGCGCTTGGCTAGTGTGGCCCACAGGCCGTTCGTGATATCCTGGTAGATGGGCTCTTGCCAAAAATCGTTGGGCTGCAAGGCATCAGCAATGTTGGTGTCGGTGCCCTGGGCGCCGGGCGCGGCGTGCAGGTCGAGCACCACGTAGAGCTTGTTGGCCGCGCACCAGCCTAGGGTCTTGTCGATGAGCCGGATGGCTTCGAGCTGCTGCGGCGCTTGGAATAGCTCGCCTTTCTGCTGCCACTCTTTCAGCTTGGTCACGTAGTCGGCGTAGGGCACAGTGCCCCGAATGACGCCGTTGCGCACAGCCCGCTGCGCGGGCGTCAAAAACAAGTCGTAGTGCAAGGGCAGGCGAATGCAGTTGAAGCCCTGCTGCGCGATGAAGTCAATGTCCGCTTTGGTGATAAAATTGTCGCGCCACTGCTGGTAAAACTTCTCTACGGCCGCGTCGCTCAGGCCGGCTTGATATAGCACTTTCTTCACCGAGCCCTGGGTGCCGCCATAGCCGGGCTTCATCATGTAGCCTTCTTGCAGTAGCCAGCCGCCTAGGTTCATGCCTTGCAGCAGTACTTCGCGGTGTTGGGCGTCTACTATTTTTGGGCCTTCGGCCCGCAGCAACGGCGCGCTCTGCGATTGGGCATGGGCGGTGATAGACCCTAGGGCAAGAGTGGTAAGGAGCAGTGAAAAGCGGGGCATAGGAGGTAAAAGGTTGTCATGCAGAGCGCAGCGAAGTATCTCGCGTGCGGACGTTCGCTAGTATTAGGGATTACTGCACCACGCGAGATGCTTCGCTACGATATGCATGACGATAATGTGTGAATTACTTGCGCTTGAGCGCCTGGGCTACGCCCTGCTGCAATAGCGGCCCCATGATGCGGTAGCCGGCCAGGGTAGGGTGCACGCCATCGGTGGCGAGAGCGGCAGATAGGCCCTGGCGCTCGTCGGCCATAGCGGCGTGGTAGTCCACGTAGGTGAGATGGTGCTGGGCCGCGTAGGCCTTTAACTTCTGGTTGAGGGCGATGACCTTAGGCGCGGGCTCGCGGCCGGGCCGCCACGGAAAGTTGTAGGCCGGCAGTACTGAGCATATAATTACCCGTACGCCGTGGGCCTGCGCTAGCTCGGCCATCGAGGTGATGTTGTGAAACGTGGCCTCGGGGTTATAAGGGCCGGCGTTTTCGGCGATGTCGTTGATGCCGCTCAAGATGGCCACGACTTTGGGCTGCAAGGCCAACACATCGGGCCACAGGCGCAGCAGCATCTGCCCCGACACCTGCCCGCTGATGCCCCGGCCGACGTACTCGTAGGTTTTGCTGGCAAAAAATGCTGTGTCGATGCGGGGCCAGGCGTCGGTGATGGAGTTGCCCATCAGTACGACGCGCGGACGCTTGGCGGTGGCCGGGGGCAGCTGTTGGTTGGCCGGTGCATAGCGCCCTAGGTTGGCCCAGTCGGTGGTTTGGGCCCAGCTGCCCAGGGGTAGTAGCAGCGCGGCAGCTACCGCAAGCGCATTGAGAGTGTTTGAGAAGGACATAGTGGTGGAAGTAAGCGGCGAGCAATAGCACTCACCAAGCAGCGGCAAGCTACCCAACGTCCAATAAATTAGCCTGTCAGGCTGACGAAGGAAGCATCTCGCGTGGCGCAGTAGCTCCTAGCCGTAGTAATGAAGCGAGCAAGATGCTTCCTTCGTCAGCCTGACAGCCTACTTCGCGACAGCTAACTCAAAAGGCAATTAATCAATTACATAAGTAGCAATAGAGTGCGCGGGGCTGGTGGTGGCCGCGGCCTGGCCCTTCACCCACAGCTGAAACTCCTGGGGCTTGTCGCCGCTGTTCATTACTACCACGGCCACTTTGCCGTCGGGATTTACGAAGGAGGTGGCTTGCAACCAGTCGCGGTTGGTGGTGGCGGCCACGCGCTTGGCGCCGGGCCGGATGAACTTCGAGAAGTGCCCGATGTAGTAGTAAGCGTTAGTGTAAATGAGCTTGCCAGTGCGGGTGTCGGCGATGATGGGCGCGAAGCAGAAGTTGCCCACGTGGTTGGGACCGCCTTTCTCGTCGAGCAGCACGTTCCAGTCCGTCCAGCCCACGGTGCCGGCGTTGAAGTCGTTTATCATCGAGTTGCCGTAGCGCTCGCCCAGCTTCCAGTCGTTTACCTGGTCAAACTTGAAGTTCTCGACGCAGCCCTCCGTGAAGATGAGGTTGGTATTGGGGTAAGTTTCGTGCACGCGGCGCTCGTTGTCAAAGAGCGGGCCGCTGGTGGTCCAGGTCTCATACCAGTGGTAGCCAATGCCCCACACGTACTTGGCGGCTTCGGGGTCGTCGAGCACGGTGCTGGCGCGCTGGTACAGCAAATCGCGGTTGTGGTCCCAGGCAATGAGTTTTTTATCACCTAGGCCACCTTTTTGCAGCGTTGGCCCTAGGTATTCCTTGATGAAGTCACGCTCCTCCTCGGCCGTGTACAAGCACGATTCCCACTTCTGGGTCGCCATTTCCTCGTTTTGCACCGAAAGGCCCCAAATCGGAATTCCCTGTTTTTGGTAGGCGTCAATAAATTTAACATAGTGGTCGGCCCACGGCTGCCGAAACTCGGGCAGCAGCTTGCCGCCGTGCAGCAAGTCGTGGTTGGTTTTCATGAACGCCGGCGGCGTCCAGGGGCTCACGAACATCGTGAGCTTGCCGCCCGCCGCGGCTATGGCCTGCTTAATGAACGGGATGCGGTACTTCTCATCAGGCTTCACACTAAAGCTTTTGAGGCTCTTGTCGCCTTCCTTAATATAGGTATAGCTCGCGCTCGAAAAGTCGCAGCTGCCAATGTGCGTGCGCGCCAGCGTATAGCCAATGCCCGCCGTCGGGCTATAGTAGGCTTGCAAAAACTCCTGCTGTTGCGCCTTGGGCAGCTTGGCAAAGGTTTCGGCCGAAGCATCGGTGAGCGCCCCACCTATGCCGAGCAGCGTTTGGTACGAATGAGCGGGGTCTACGAATACGCAGACTTGCGTTTCAAGCGGTTGCGAAGCGGGCTGAAAGCTGAGCGCTGCGCCCGCCGCTAGGCGCTGGTTGGTAGCCTGCGCAGTAGTGAATACCTGGGCTTTTTTGCCCGCTGCCGAGTAGGTAGTTTGGGCAACGGCAGGACCTAGGCTTAGCGCTGATGCTAGCCCTAGGGTAAGAAATTTGTGGGTCATAATAAAGAGGAGCGGGAGGGTAGTAGTGCAAGCGGCTCGTCAGGCGTAGGACCCCACCCCCGGCCCCTCCCCTCCGGGAGAGGGGAGCCTGATGACTGAATGGCGGTTGCTTACGGTCGGCTCCCCTCTCCCGGAGGGGAGGGGCTGGGGGTGGGGTCACACGCCTAGGGGCGTGCTACCACACGTAGGTGGCCACGGCGCCGCCGTAAAGCGAGGCACTGGCCAGCTTACCCTTGTATTGGATATTGAAATTGCGGAGCGTCGAGCCGGTGTTCACTACCATAAGTACGCGCTTGCCAGCGGGCGTTTTGTAGGCCACGTTGGGCAGGCCGTCGGGGGTATTGGTGGCTACGCGTACCGAGCCGGGCCGCACAAACTTGGCGGCGTGGCCGATGGTGTAGTAGGCCGAGTTGCGGGTTACGGTGTTGCCGCTGATGGTGAGGGCACCTAGGCACTCGGTGCAGCCGCCCGGTGTGTGGGGGCCGTAGGTGGCGTCATTGGCGAGGTTCCACTCCAGCACGTTGCGGCTCCAGTTGCGGGGTGCGGCCACTACCAGGTTGTTGGCGTGCCAGGTGAGGTCGCTGGCGAAGTTGCCGGGGGCCTGCGTCCACTGCTCCGTAAAGTACACGTTTTTAGTGGGGTAAGCGTCGTGCACTTGGCTCAGTGCGCTCATCTGCCCGGCGTAGAGGTGAAAGGCCGAGCCATCGAGGAAGGCGCTGGCGCCCGCATCGCTGAGCACGGTGCGCACAAAGGCTAGCCCATCGGCATCGGGGTTGTGGTCGTAGGCAATAATCTTGGTGCTGAGGCCCGCCGCTTTAAACGCCGGCCCCACGTTGTTCTTAATGAATGACGCCTGCTCGGCGCCCGTCATCACCATGCTCGGGTTATTGTAGGGGTTCAGCGGCTCGTTTTGCAGCGTCACGGCATCAAGCGTGATACCTAGGGCTTGCATACCCTGGAGGTACTTCACGAAATAGCGGGCGTAAGCATCGTAGTACTCAGGCCGCAGCGAGCCGCTCACAAAAGGGTTGCTCGGGTTGGCGTTCTGCTTCATCCACACGGGCGCCGTCCAGGGCGACCCTAGGACTTTGATGCTTGGGTTGATGGCCACAATTTCCTTCAGCACCGGAATGAGGTACGCCTGGTCGGGCGCCAGGCTAAAGCTAGCCAGCGTGGGGTCTGGGCTGGCCGAGTCGTCGTAGGTGTAGGGCGAGGCGTTGAGGTCTGAGGCCCCAATGCTCACTCGCAAATAGCTCACCCCGATATTATTCTCGTCGGTTGCAAACAGCTCCTTGAGCAGCGCGGCCCGGTTGGCGGCCGTCATCTGGCTCAGCACGTAGGCGCTGCCCCCGGTGAGGGTGTAGCCAAAGCCGTCCATGGTCTGAAAAGTCTGCGTGGTATCGACCGCGATAGTCGGGTTTGAGTTGGCCGCGGCCCCGAAACTCAAGCCCGTGGGCTGGTTATAAAACAGCGCTGCTTTGTCGGGCGTGGTGAGCCACACAGCCACCTGCGACGGAGCAACTGGCGTGGGCGTCGGCGGGGTAGGGGTAGGCGTGGGAGTAACAGGGCCCTCGTCTTTAGAGCAGCTGCCGAGCAGCAAAGAGGCCGCCAGTAGCCAGCTTGCCGAATAGGAAAAACGGGTGGGGAAAGTCATGGAGCGTGTCAGTAAAGGATGGAAGGCCGCGCTGCTACCACACGTAAGTGGCTACCGCGCCGGCCGGCAGCGTGGCCTGGGCTGCTTGCCCTAGGTAGCGCAGGCTAAAGGTTTGGGCCGTAGTCTGGTCGTTCACGACCAGCAGCACGTGGCCGCCGCTGGGCGTGCGGTAGGCCACGTTGGGCAGCCCCGCCTCAGTGGTTGAGCCCACGCGCACCGAGCCGGGGCGCACAAACTTGCTGGCGTGGGCTACAGTGTAGTAGGCCACGTTGCGAGTCACGGCGTCGCCGGGGGCCAGCGTAATGGCGCCTAGGCACTCGGTGCAGCCGCCCGGCGTGTGCGGGTTCTGCTGCGGGTCGGCGGCCAGGTTCCACTCCAGCACGGTGCGGGCCCAGTTGCGCGGTGCGCCTATTTCGAGGTTTTTTACGTGCCACCCTAGGTTGCTTTCAAAGGTGGTTTTCGACCCCGTCCACTGCTCGGTGAAGTACACGTTCTTGGTCGGGTACGCGTCGTGTATCTTGCTCAGGGCCTCGATGGGACCGGCGTAGAGGTGAAACGCCGAGCCGTCGACGTAGGGGTTGGCTTTGGCATTACCGAGCACCGTGAGGGGGTAGTCGGGCCGGTCGGCGTTGTGGTCGTAGCAAACGATTTTGGTCTTGAGACCCGCCGCCTTAAAAGCCGGACCTAGGTGCTGGCCAATAAAGTCAGCTTGCGGCTCGGCAGTCATCAACAGGCTGGGGTTGTTGCCGGGGTGCAGCGGCTCGTTCTGCACCGTGATGGCGTCGAGGCGAATGCCGTGCTTCTGCATGCCTTGCAGGTACTTCACAAAGTACTGCGCATAGGCTCCGTAAAACTCCGGCTTCAGTGAGCCACCCTTGCTTTCGCCGTTGGTTTTCATCCAGGTCGGCGGGCTCCAGGGCGAGCCCATCAGCTTGATGGCGGGGTTGATAGCCAGAATCTCCTTGAGTACCGGAATAAGGTGCGCCTCGTCGGGCGCCAGGCTGAAGTGCGCCAGCGTGGGGTCGGTTTCGCCAGCCGGCCGGTCGTCGTAGCTAAATACCTGGGCATCGAGGTCCGAGGCCCCGATGCTCAGGCGCAGGTAGCTCACGCCGATGCCGCTGGCATCGGTGCCGAATAGCTCGCGCAGTAGCTTGGTACGGGCCGGGGCGCTCATGGCGTGCAGCAACTCGGCACTGCCCCCGGTGAGGCAGTAGCCAAAGCCATCCATGGTCTGAAAACGCTGGCTATCGTCGATTTCAATCACCGTACCCGTGGGGGCGGCTTTGCTGAAGGTCAGGCGCGAAGCCTGCGGTTGCAGGCGCTGGGTTTGGTCGGGAGTAGTAATCCAAGAAGCCACGCCCGCTTTGGCGTTGGTCTTGGCGCGCTGGCCATAGCCTGGCACCAGTGTGAGCGCCAGTACGGCACCTAGGCCCAAGCGGCAAACAGAAACAGATAGCATAAAAGGGGGAATAAAAAACGCTTGTCACGGCGCGGAGCAACGAAGGAGTAATCGCACCCGAACAGCTCGCCTAGGTGCGATTGCTTCGTCGTTTGTCCTCGCAATGACAAGCGTGATAGTTTGGTGCGTAGCTAGCAGCAATTGCTACTAGCATGCCGCTCCGGGGCCAGGTAGTTCTTTATCCACTTTTTCCCAGCCCAGGGCCCCGAAACGACAGCTTTTTTAAGTAGTGCTTAGTTATTAGTGCATGGTGCTTAGTTGTTAGTGCTATTAATTATTGACCAAGCACTGACAACTAAGCACCATGCACTATACACTAGTACCCTGGGTTTTGGGTAACCAGGGGGTTGGTGTTGATTTCGCCTTGTGGCAGCGGGAACAGCAGGTAGTTCACATCGCGGTTGCCTTGGCGCTGCTGGGCAATGATGTCGAGCGCCGTGATGGCGTGGGCACCAGCCTCTACCGCGTTGTGGCGAGCGTAGCGCAGCAAGTCAAACCAGCGCTCGCCTTCGAAGGCCAGCTCCAGGCGGCGCTGGCGGTCGATTTCGTTGCGCATGGCCTGCTTGGTGAGGGCCTGGGTCGAGGCTAGGTTGAGGGCCGTCAGGCCAGCGCGCTGGCGCACCAGATTTAGCTTAGCCAGCACATCGGCGCTGGGGCCGGTTTGCTCATTCACAGCTTCGGCGTAGGCCAGCAGCACCTCAGCATAGCGCAGTACGTAGGTGTTGTCGGCCGAGCTGAAATTGTTGCCGATGCCGCGCCACTTGTACACAAAAGGACCCACGTCGTTGCTATTGCCACCGTTGCCGGGCTTGCCGTCGATATAGCTAGCGTGGTTACGGCCAATGACCTTGCCGGCCGCCGAGTTTACGATGCCCGCAAAGGCCCAACGGGTATCATTCACGGTGTCGGCGTAGGCCAGCAGCTCGGCCGTCGGAATGTTAAACTTGGGGAAGGAATACGTGGCCAGCGGCGAGGGCAGCAGCAAGTCGGGCAAGATGTTGCCCCCATCGGCACTGCCAGCGTACTGAATTTCGAAGAGCGACTCGGCGCTCTTGTTCTCGGCTGGGTACAGGGCGTTGAACGACCCTAGGGTGATGTTGCTGGCCAGCACCTTGGCAGCCGCAGCCTGGGCGGCGGCCCAGTTGCGACGCGTCAGCTGCACGCGGGCCAACAGGGCGTTTGCCGAGTTTTTGGTAGCGCGGTTGGTGTTGCTGGCGGGCATCTGGATGGCGGCGCGCTGCAAGTCGGCCACTACCTGGTCATACACCTGGTCGGCGGTGGCGCGGGCCAGGTTCACGTCGGCGGGGGCGCCGCTTTCGGTGGGCGTCAGGCGCAGGGGCACGCCGCCGTACACGCGCGCCAGGTTGAAGTAGCTGAGCGCCCGAATGAAGCGCGCCTCGCCCAAAATCTGACTGCGGCGGGCCGTGTCCATCGTCACGGTGGGCACGTACTTGAGCACGATGTTGGCCCGGTTCACGCCCTGGTAGCACTGGTTGTACACGTTGCCAACCTGGCTGGTCGTGGGCGTCCAGATGATTTTATCCATCGCGTTCACGTCGCCGTTGGTGCTGCTGCAGTTGTCGCTGGGCATTTCGCCCATCACGTTCAGGTCCTGGCCGTAGGCACCGGTGCCCTGCATGGCGTCGTAGGTGGCCGTGAGGCTGGCCTCGGCGTCATCCGAGGTTTGGAAGAAGTTTTCGGGGGTAATGCTGCCTAGGGGCTCTTTCTTAAGAAAGTCGCAGCTGGCTAGTAGGCTGAGGGCGCCGAGCGCCGGGATAAGTAGCTTTTTCATGGGAATTCTGAGCTAGCGGCAGCTTAAAAATTAGCGTTGAGACCGACCGTGAACGTGCGCGACTGGGGATACACGCCGTAGTCGCGGCCAAAACCGGTTTGGTTGTAGGGGTCGGCGTTCACCTCGGGGTCATAGCCTAGGTAGTCAGTCCAGGTGATGAGGTTCTGGGCCGTCACGTAGAGGCGCAGGTTCTGAATAGAAGCGCGCTTGCTCAGAGAGGTGGGGAAGTTGTAGGCCACCGTCACGTTCTTGAGGCGCACATAGGAGCCATCTTCCAGCCAGCGCGTCGAGAAGCGGTTGTTGCCCTGCGGGTCGTTGCGCACCGGGCGCGGAATGTCGGTATTCGTGTTGGTGGGCGTCCAGTGGTTCAGCACGCGGGTGCTCTGGTTCAGCGGGTCCGACTGCGACTCCAGAATCTGGCGCGTCTGGTTATAAATCTGGTTGCCAAACTGTCCCTGGAAGAACACGCTTAGCTCGATGCCCTTATACGAGAAGTTGTTGGTCACACCCGCAAACGCCTTGGGGTTGGGGTTGCCAATGATGGTGCGGTCCTGGTCGTTAATGACGCCGTCGCCGTTGAGGTCCGCAAAGCGCACATCGCCCGCCACCGGCCGGTTGCCGTTTTGGGTGGGTAGGTTCTGGCCTTCAGCATTCGACTGTACTAGGCCCTGCATCACGTAGCCGTAGAATGCGCCCAGCGGTTGGCCCGTCTGCGAAATGCTCGACCCATAAATGATGTTGCGTGCTGATGTCTCGCCTGCCCCCGTCACCTGCGTGCCTAGGTCCAGAATCTTGTTGCGGTTGCCGCTCACGTTAAAGTTTGTGGTCCAGCCAAAGCCGTTGTTCTGGGCTTGCACGTTAGTCGTCACCAACCCGATTTCGAGGCCGCGGTTCTGAATCTTACCGATGTTCTGCGTCACGCTCAGGTTGCCAACACCCGTGCTCACCGGAATTGGTACGGCGAGCAGCAGGTCCCTGGTTTGCTTGTTGTAGAGGTCTACGGTCAGCGTTAGGCGGTTATCAAACATGCTGAAATCCAGGCCCGCGTTGTACTGGTAGGTGGTTTCCCAGCGTAGGTCATTGTTGCCGATGTCGCTTTGGGTTACGCCGCCCACAATGGCCGAGCCGCCACCCTGGTAGTTCACCCCCGAGGTGGTGTAGCGCGAAAAGCGCTGGTAGGTATAGATTTCCTGGTTGCCGTTGGCGCCGAAGCTAGCCCGCAGTTTCAGGTCCGACACGGGGCCGCTCTGCGGGAAGAAGCTCTCTTTCGAAATGCGCCAAGCAGCACTCACAGCTGGGAAGTACCCAAACTTATATTTATCGATAAAGCGGCTGGTGCCGTCGGCACGCAAGCTGGCCGAAAACAAGTACTTACCATCGTAGTCGTAGTTGGCGCGGCCAAATACGCTCAGCAGCGCCCACTCATCGGCGTAGCTGCCCGGAATGCCTACAACCGTGGCCCCCGAACTGAGGTAAGGCACGGCGTTAGATACGAAGCCACGCGTTTCGGCCCCCGAGGTAAAGCGGTTCGAGGCCTGCATCGACTCGCCGGCCAGCAGCGTCAGGTGGTGCTTGTCGCCAAGGTTGGGGGTATAGGTTACCGTATTCTCGTTCAACCAGATAACCTGTTGGTTACTTGCCGTGCGGGCCGAGCCGCGCGTCGAGGCGTCAGCGTTAGTAGTGCCGGGGTAGTTGCGGCTGATAAACTGGTTTTCGTTCTGGGTGCGGAAGTCGATACCAAGCGACGAGCGCACGCGCAGGTTTTTCAAGATGTCGAACTCGCCGTAGATGTTACCAATGGCTTGGTAAACGGTAGCTTGGTTACTGGTTTCGAGTAGGTTACCTATCGGGTTGTCCGACTGGTTGAGCGGGTTCACGCCGTAGGTACCGTCGGCGTTGCGCACCGGAATGTTCGGAATCTGCGATAGTGCGCCCAGCACCGTGCCCGAGTTACCTAGGGCCAGCTCCGAGCGCACGCTACCGTTGGTGTGGGTGCGGCTCAGGTTGAGGTTGGTACCAATGCGGAAGCGCTGGCTTACCGTCTGCTCCAGGTTAATCTTGAAATTGTAGCGGTCAAAGCCCGAGTTTTGGCTGATACCCTGCTGGTTGAAGTAACCGCCGGCTACGTAGTAGCGGGTTTTGTCGGTGCCGCCGCTCACGTTGAGCTGGTAGTTCTGGAGGCTGGCCGTGCGGTACACTTCATCCTGCCAGTCGGTGTTGCTTTGCAGGCGTGTGTCGGTGGCGCTCACCGGAGCCAGGCCGGCATTGGTTTGTATCTCGTTGTATTCTTGGATGAACTGCTGCGAATTCAGCACGTCGAGCTTCTTGCGCAGTTTCTGCACGCCGTAGTACACGCTCAGGCCTACTTGTGCTTGGCCCACTTTGCCACGCTTGGTCGTAATTACTACTACGCCGTTGGCCGCCCGCACGCCGTAGATGGCCGCCGCGGCGCCATCCTTCAGCACGTCGATGCTCTCAATGTCATTGGGGTTAAGCGAGTTCAGCGGGTTGAGGCGCTGGTTGCCTACCGATATTTCCTGCTGGTAGTCAGGTAGTACCGGCACGCCATCTATCACGTACAGCGGCGAGCCGTTCAGGTTCAGCGACGCATTGCCGCGCACCCGCACCGAAATGCCGGCACCCGGTGCCCCTGAGGGCGCGGCTACCTGCACGCCGGGTGCTTGGCCCTGCAAGGCCTGGTCGAAGCCAGCTACCGGCTGGCGGGCCAGCGCCTGGCTGCCCACCGAGGCCACCGAGGTAGATAGGTCCTGGCGGGTTTGGGTGCCGTAGCCCACTACCACCACCTCGTTCAGCGCCTGCTGGTCGTCGCTGAGGCGAATGGCGATGGTGCTGGTAGCCCCCGTGATGGGCAGCTCCTGGGTCTTAAAACCCACCGAGCTGAATACCAACGTGCTATTTTCAGGCACGCTCAGCGAGAAGCTGCCATCGGGACCCGTCGAGGTGCCAGTGGTGGTGCCTTTTACGAGCACCGTAACGCCGGGTAGGGGCTCGCCCTTGGGGTCGGTCACACGGCCCGATACGGGCACGTTTTGCGGCGCCATAGTAGCTGCCGCGGTAGCGCTAGGTGCCTTTTCGGGCTGGCTGGTCACCACAAAGTAATTGTCGCGCAGCTCCTTAAACTGCAGCGATACCTGGGGCAGCACAGCGGCCAGCTTCTCGGCCAGCGAGCCGGCGGGGGCCTGGTCTACTACGCGCTTGTTATCCACCACATTGCTTTCGTAGAAGATGGTGGCGTGGTACTCGCTCTCCCACTGCTTGAGCAGCGACTTGAGAGGTACCGACTTGGCGTCGGCGGGCGCCTCTGTATGCTCGCTCTGGTGCACCGAGTTCACGGCCAGAAACTGGGCGTGCGCGGGGGTATTTAGTAGCTGAAGCACCGCTACGCTGGCAGCCAAGCACGCCGGGCGTGCCACTGGCCACCCGAGGTAGGTAAGGGGTTTATTCATAAGGGGAAGGGTGGGGGAAAAGGTCTTATTACTTCACTTTTTCGGTCAAGGTCAGGCGGTTGCCTTGCCGGGTAGCTTGGAGGTGAAAAATCTCTTCTAAGGATTGCAGCAGCACGGTGAGGTCGCGCACGGGCACGGTACCCGTCACGCGGCGCTGGTTGAGCTCGGGCGTGGCCACTACTACTTCGAGGCCATAAGTGTCTTGCAGGCGAGTAGCTAGCTCCGCAATGGATGTTTCGTCGAGCACCAGCTGCGCATCTTTCCAGCTGGCATAAGGGGCGGTGCGCACGGTGCGGTAGGTCGTCACCACGGGCTGGGCCGGCTGCACCTCACGGGTTTCGACCAGCTCGCCGGGCTTCAGTATCACGTCGGGCTGCTGGCGGTTGTCAAAGTGCACGCGCACCTTGCCCGACAGCAGTACCACCCGGCCCTGGTCGCGGCGCCGCGATACGGTGAATTTGGTGCCTAGGACCTCCACATTGAAGCCCGCTTTGGTGTGCACCAAAAAGCGTTGGTTGTCAGCCTGGTGCTGCACCGAAAAATAAGCTTCGCCATCGAGCCATACCTCGCGGGGCTTGCCCGCAGCCCAGGTCTCGGGGTAGCGCAGCGTCGAGTGCCCGTTGAGCACCACGCTCGAGCCGTCGGGCAGCTGCACAGTGCGAGTTTGGCCATAGGCCGTGGCAATTTGTTGGGCAGGAGCCGCTACCGGGCGTTGGTTGTAGAGCCACCAGCTACCGCCCCCGAGCACAGTGCCGGCCACAGCGGCCGCAGCCGCCCAGCGCCGCCAGGCCGGGGCCGCCACGGGTAGGCGGCGCGACTGGCCCAGGCTCAGCCGCCCGTGCACCTGGCCGAGCAGGGCCTCAAAGTCGGGCGCGTCGGCTGGCGCCGCAGGCTGGGCGGCTAGCTCTTCCCAGTGCTGGCCCATCCAGTACTGCGCCAGCAGCTGGTTGGCAGGCTGGGTCAGCCAAGCGCGCACGGTGGCCGCATCGGCTGCCGAGGCGGTGCCTTGCACGTAGGCAGTAAATAGCTCTTGCGTAATAGCTGGGCTCATAGGCGGTTTGGCGGGGCAGCAGGCAGGTAAAAGGGAGCGCCGCGCGGTGCGGGCATTCTTTTTAGCTACCTAGGGCTATGCGCTGGCGCCCCAATCGTTTGCAGTACTACACTGCCGCCCGGCTTCCCCCCTTAGTCTGAACCCATAAAAAAATTAGTTTTTTATTAATAATATGATTTTCAGCATGATAAAATGCGCGTCTGACCTGCGTCTTGTTGCGCTTTTTAGCGTACAGTCGCTTTAGCCGGAGTCGTGCGCCGGGTGTTAGGGCGGCGCGCCGGGCTTGCGGCTGGGCTAGGCACGCGCACCAGTACATTGGTGCTTTGGGCCAGGTTAGCAAGCTGCGCGGGCGCAGCGGCCCGGCCATTGAGAGGAGCGTACAGCTCTAGGCTCGACTTCAGCAGTGAGTCGGCGGCTAGGGCGCGCACCTCTGCCTCGTTCATGCCCGAGCGGTAGAAGAGCCAGTTGCGGTACTGCGCGCCAGCTGGAGCCTGGCTACCACCTAGGGCGAGCTGGCGCGTGCGCAGCTGCTCGGGCATGTGGCCCACCAGTTTGCCATCGAGGTACAGTAAGGTTTCGCCACGGGCGAAATAGTGCGTTAGTGCCACTTGGTGCCACTTATCATCGGCCACGTGCGCGTTGCTGGTAAGCCGGCCAGCCTTGGCCGAGGTGTAAGTAAGTTGCCCCTGAGCGCCTAGGCTGAGGCGGCCCGTATTGGTGCTGTCTTGCAGCGTAAGCAGGGTGCCGGGCGCTTTAGCACGAAAGCTAACGACCTGCGTGAACGGGTGCACCAATGCCTCGGGCACGAAGCGCAGCGCCGCCCCCGGCAGCGCCAGGCCCGCCGTGGCATGGCGCCTAGGTAGGGGCTTGCCAGCCCGCAGGGCATCGAAGAGCGAGGGCACCCAGGCATGGAAAAGCTCGGCATGGCCTATGTCGTTGGGGTGCAGGCCATCGTCGAAGTAGCCGGCGGCCCAGCGGCCGTGGCCGTCGTCCACGGCCCCGAGTAGGTTCACAGTGGGCACAGCCCAGCTGTGCAGCAGCAGGTTCATTTGCTGAATGAAAGCGTAGTCCTCGGCCGTGTAGTCGTTGCGGGTGTAGCTGTTGGTCACGACTGGCACCATGCCCTGCGCCCGCGCTTTCGCTAGGAGTACCTGCATATTGGCCTTAAACTGGTCGAACTTGGGCTGCCCTCCTTCATGGATGCCTTCGTTGCCAAGGGCCAGGGCGTACACCACGTAGCGCCCCTGCTGCGGTAGTAAGTCGCGCTCCCAGCGGGCCAACACTTTGGGCGTGTTGTCGCCCGGAATGCTGATGTTGGCCGTGGCCCAGGGCGCGCCTAGGCCCGCTTTGGCCCGCTGGGTTAGCAGGGTGCTGTAGCGGCTGGGGTAGCCATACTTGCCGGTAGCACCCTGCCCAAACGGCACCGACGAGCCGAAATACACTATCTTCAAGTCGCTAGGAGACAACGTGGAGTTGGATGGGCTTTGGGCTTGGGCGTGACCCATTTGAGCACCTAGGGCGAGCAGGAACAGCGGCAGGAATTTGGGCATAGGGAAAGGCATCTGAGAAGGCAAGGTAGCCACATAGCAGCCCTGGCGCTGTGAGCCCGAAGGCAAGCGCCTAGGGTGCACCTAGGTACATTGACGAAAGCTATAGCAAGGTGGCTGCTTACTGCATGCGCGCTTGGGCCCGCGTTGAGGCTACCGGCTGCCCACCGCCAGCGTCAGCAGCAGGCCCAAAATGCCGCCGCCGTGCAGCCGGAAGTACGAGCGCATAGTTTTGAGGGCCTGCATCATGTGGGCTTCTACTGTCTTCACCGATACGCCTTGGCGCTCGGCTATCTCGGGGTAGGAGAGCCCCTGCTGCCGGCTCAGCAAAAAGGCCTCGCGCTGCTTAGGCGGCAGGCGCTCAAGGGCCGCTTGGTAAAGCGCTTCCATCTCCTGGTACTCCACCTCGTTGGCTACGCTGGCCGGGCCCGCGGCGGCCGCTACCTGGCCGTGCAGGCGCAAGTGGTGCTGGTCGCGGCGCAGCTCATTGAGCACTGCGTGGTGGGCCGTGGTGAAGAGGTAGCCCTTCAGCGGCAGGTCGTCGCGGAGCTGAGCGCGCTTTTCCCAGATTTTGATAAAGCACTCCTGTACAATCTCTTCAGCAGCCGGCCGCGATTTGAGGTAGCTGTAGGCAAAGCGGTAAACTAGGGCGCTGTAGTGCCGAAAAAGCGCGTCAAACGCCCGCTCGTCGTCTTGCTTGAGACGGCGCAGATAGTCTGACTCAGCAAAATCGCGCGCTAGTTCCACTGGGCAGGTTTGGAAATACCAGAAAGACGTATTTTCTTAACCAAAAAGTATCCGAAAGGTACTGACCAGGACCTTAAAAACCTGCTGGCCGGGCCGCTGCCCGGGCTAAATTGCCGCCTCAGCCAGTAGCTTGCGTATACTAGCCAGCCGGGCCTGGGCGGCGGCCGCTGGCTACCCTCGTTTGTGAACTGAGCACGTGGCTGTTCCGCTTATTACTCCTATCTCATGGCTAACCGCCGGGCATCTATCACCGACTTAGCGGCTGCGCTGCAGTTGTCGCCGTCTACTATTTCGCGGGCTTTATCTAATCACAAAGACGTAAGTGAGGCCACCAAAGAGCGTGTGCGCGCCCTAGCGGCCGAGCTGCACTACCAGCCTAACCAGCTGGCCGCCGCCCTGCGCCGGGGCCGCAGCCGCATGCTGGGCGTGGTGGTGCCGCACATTCAGGGTCATTTTTTTCCGGAGGTGGTGCACGGCATTACGGTGGCGGCCAGCAAGGCCGGGTATCAGGTGCTCATCTGCCAGTCGAACGAAGACGTGGGCCAGGAGCGCCAGCACCTCGACTTGTTTATGAACGCGCAGGTCGAAGGTATTTTGGTGTCGTTGGCCAAGACGACCCAGGATTTCAGCCACTTCGAGCAAGTGCGGGCGCAGCAAGTGCCGTTAGTGTTTTTCGACCGGGCAGTGGAGGGCTTTGAAGGCGAGCAGGTGCGGGCCGTAGTGCTCGACGACTACCAGGGCGCCTACCAGGCCGTGACGCACCTCGTGGAGCAAGGCTGCCGCCGCATTGCACACCTAGGTGGCGAGCAGCACCTAGGTATTCACAAAAACCGCCACCAGGGCTACCTCGACGCCCTGCAGGCCCACGGCTTAGTGCCCGATGAGGCCCTCACCATCATCTGCGAGATGAACCAGCGCGGCGGCATGCAGGCCACGCGCCAGCTGCTCAAAGACGGCGTGCCCTTCGACGCTATCTTCTCCTCTAATGACCTGGCTGTGGTGGGCGCCCTGCAAGTGCTGAAAAAGCACAAGCGCCGCGTGCCCCAAGACGTAGCCCTGGTAGGCTTCAGCAACGAGGCCTTTACCGAACTTACCGAGCCGCAAATCAGCTCCGTTGACCAATGCTGCGGCCAAATGGGCCAAACCGCCGTGCGCCTGCTGCTGCAAATGATTCAGCGCGAATCTAGGCGCGCCGCCCCTGCTGCCAGCGTAGTGCTAAAGCCCAAGCTGCTAGTGCGCGAGTCTTCTAAGAAAACGAGCAAGTGACAGTGAGCAACGAGCAGTCTGCACTATAAGGCTGCTCGTTGCTCACTGTCACTTGCTCGTTGAAAAGCTACTTCTTTCCCGCGCCCATCTCCAGCTTGCGCAGCTGGTCGGCTTTCCAACTCGTGATGGCCACGACCAGCATGGTCATGAGGCCGCCGAAGACGACGCTCGGCACTGTGCCGATGAGCTTGGCCGCCGTGCCGCTCTCGAAGGCCCCGATTTCGTTGCTCGAACCAATGAAGATGCTGTTCACGGCCGACACGCGGCCTTTCATGTACTCGGGCGTGTAGGTATGCACCAGCGTTTGGCGCACGATAACTGACACGGAATCGAACACCCCGGTCAAGAAGAGCAGGAACATCGAGAAGTAGAAGTTGGTAGACAGCGCGAAGGCCACCGTGGCGGCCCCAAAGCCTGCCACGGCCCACAGCATCTTGCGGCCCGCCCCTTTTTTGAGGGGCGAGAAGGTCAGGAAAATGGCCATTAGTACTGAACCTACCGCTGGGGCAGCACGCAAGTAGCCAAAGGCGTCGGGTCCGCCGTGCAGAATGTTCTCGGCAAAGAAGGGCAGTAACGCCACTGCCCCACCAAACAATACGGCAAACATGTCGAGCGACAAGGCAGCGAGTACCAGTTGGTTGTTGAAAATGAACTTGATACCGCTAGTGATGCTTTCGCCCATGCTTAGCTTTTCGCCCTCGATGGGGGGCAGCTCGCGGCTGGCAATGCTGATAAAGAATAGCAGCGCTAGGCCCTCCATGACCATATCGACACCGTAGGCAAACTCGACGCTGCGGTGCAGCAGTAGCCCCCCAATGGCCGGCCCCAGCACTGCCGACGCCTGCCAGGTGGTCGAGCTCCAGGTTACGGCATTGGCCAGCACATCGCGGCTGGGCAGCAGCTGCGGCATAAAGGAAAACAGCGCCGGCCCCATGAAGCCTCGCGCAATGCCGCTCACAAAAATGACTAGATACAGTGGCCACACCACCGTGGCGTGCAGCGCCTCGACGTGCAGGCGCCCGCCCGCCAGCACGCCCGCCAGCGCCGGGTGCGCCAGCCACCACAGCGTGACGGCGCACAAAAAGAGCACCAGTACGGCGGGCACCACAATGCGCTTGCGCCGCACCGAATCGGCCACGTGCCCGGCGTAGAGCGAAACGGTAATGCTCGGAATGGCCTCGGCCAACCCAATGAGACCTAGGGCCAGTGGGTCGTTGGTGAGCTTAAAAATCTGCCAACTCACGACGACACCCTGAATTTGGGTAGCCACCGAAAACAGGGCGCGGGCGGTGATGTAGCGGCGAAAATCAGGGATGCGCAGTGCCGCGTAGGGGTCGTGTGGGGTCGGGTCCGGCGTAGTCGGGCTCATGGGTAGCAAAGCAGAAGGCAAAAAAGGTAAACCGCCTTCCTAAGCAAAAGTATGCACCTGCCAAGCCCGCCGGCCACTTATCTTGCGCAGTAGCCGCCACGCGGCGCATTACTGTTCCGCCTATGTTAGCTCCTGGCCTCACCCTCGTGTATCGCCCCGACCTAGGGCTAGTGATTGCGCGCTGGCAGCGCGAGGTCACGCCCGCCGAGCTGCAGAGTGGCTACCTCGCCATCAGGGCGGCGGCCGACGAGGCGCACTGCAGCCAGTGGCTGCTCGACCTGCGCCGCCGCGAAGACGTGATTGAGCCCGTAGTTAATGCCTGGTTTAGCCGCGAGTTTGCGCCCTCGCTGCGCGGGCGCTATGCGGCCCCAGTGCGGCTGGCCTTTTTGGTGTCGCCGCTGCGGGCGCAGCAGCCCGTCACGGCGATGGTATCGGCCGCCGAGGCCGACTGCCAGCGGGCCACGTTCATGGACGAAGCTGCCGCCTATGCGTGGCTGGCGAGTTAGCGCACCACCTAGGGCCTAGGACTCGCACTAATACTGCTACAGTGCTACCACGCGCGTTACCTGCGAAAAACCAGGGCCTAGCAGCTGCACATAGTACAAGCCCGGCGCGAGCCCGTTGCGCTGCCACTCCAGCCGGTGCCAGCCGGCGGGCATCAGGCCTTGATGCAATTGAGCTACCTCCTGCCCCAGCATATTCAGCACCCGCAGCTGCACCTGGGTAGGGCTGGGCAGTGAGTATTCCAGCCTCGTAAAACCTAGAAACGGATTAGGGCTAGCGGTATAAAGCTGGGGACTGGTACTGATGGTGCGGTGCAGCACGTAGGTCTCGACCAATACTTGCTTGCGGGTAAAGAACTGCATGGCCAGGCTGTCGGGCGTGGCCGTGAGAAGCATGGCGCCATAGTCGCTATTGAATACCCGCTGGCTCTCAGGCAGCGGCTTCGGGCTTCTCTGGTGGATGCTCCGGCCTCCCAAGCCGTTGATGATGTAGGGAAACCCATCTACCAGCAGGCGCTCATAGATATGGTCGTGGCCCGTTAGCACTACCGAAGCGCCCCAGGCACGGAAGGGCCACTGCAGCGCCACGGTGTTGCCGTGCTGCCCCGACGAGTAGGGCGCGTGGTGAAAGTACACCACCTTCCAGTGCGCAGTAGAAGCAGCCAACTCGGCTTGCAGCCATTGGGCCTGCACCGAAGTAGCACTAATGCCATCTGGCTCGGCGGGGTCACTATCTAGGGCGAAAAAGTGCACGTCGCCCCGCACAAAGTCGTAGTAACGCCCATTGCCAGGCAGCGTGAAGTAGTCGCGGTAGGCCTCGCCATTGCGGGTGTAGTAGTCGTGGTTGCCGAGCGACGGAAAAAAGCGGTTGGTGGATGCGCTCGGCCCGTAGCGGCCGCGGTACTTATAGATGTAAGCGTGGTAGTACTGACCAATGTTTTGGTCGATGGTGGTCGAGTCGCCAAAGTCATAGTTATTGTCGCCCAGCGTGATAATAAAGTCCGGGTTCCAACTCTTCACAAGGTTGGCCACGTCGCGCTCAGCCGGACCTGCAAAGCCGTAATCGCCAATAGCAGCAAAGCGCTGTCCATAGCTCACGGTAGCTAGTAAGCTCAGACCAAGCGCGACTATAAATACCCGAAAAATAGGATAGAAGTTATAATGCATTATGATTTGCGAATGAAATTAGGTAATTAAGTAAGTATTAGCAAAATAAATTAGTAGAGCTCGCAATTAAGGACGAATTTTGAAGCCGAATTACACTTTATAACACTTCGTGAATAGCTTATTTATTTCGATTATTAATTAATAAGCTAGGCGCATTCTACATATTCTTTTACTTAATAGGTTTCAAAATAAGCATGCAGCATTCCTTTACTTTCAAATGTACTATAGCTTCCTTTCTTTTGCTGCTAGGCCCAGCTTTTGGTAGTGTAGCTAAAACGATTAAGAATCGCACTGACCAGCCTATAGTGGTAGCACCCAGCTTTTACTACGTAGACGAGCAGCACCACCTCATTGTAATAAATAAGCCAATTGAGGAGGTTTTGGTTGCTGGCACTGAAAATAGCAGCGAACTCGTTCTGGATAAAGAATATAGCTTGGTAGGGAGTGGACAGTTGGCAAGCACAGCGAATACCTATATGGTAGAGCACGCTAACACAACCTACACGGTGTATTTTACGAAGCTGCCTATCGCTACAATCACTACTAAATATGCCATTGTCGATAGCCCCAGCGTGTACGCAACTTTCACGCTGGCAGAAGCTGATGGCACCATCACCAACTCTAGCCTAGGCATAGAGGTGCGGGGCGGCAACTCACAGAGCTACCCTAAGAAATCGTATGAGCTTAGCTTTTGGGCCGATACGCTAGGTGCTACTAATCGGGATGTGCAGCTTTTAGGAATGCGCACCGATAATAAATGGAATCTGCAAGCGCTGTTCAATGAGCCCATGCGAGCCAATAGCAAGGTAGCAAATGAACTGTGGCAAGATATGAGCCACCTCTACTACCAAGACAAAGAGCCGGCCGCTAAGAATGGTATAGCTATGCGCTATGTCGAATTATTTATAAATAATGAGTATAAAGGCATTTATACGTTAGGTGAGCGAATTGATAAAAAACAACTAAAGCTAAAAAAATACACAAATACAATTAAGGGTGAATTGTATAAAGGTGCCTATTGGGATGGCGCTGTCCTTTTTACTTCGCTGCCAAATTATGATAATAAGAGCCCCTATTGGGGTGGATTTGAATACAAACATCCCGAAGAATATACAGATTGGAAGAATCTATATGATTTTGTGCGCTTTGTTGAAACTAGCTCCGATGCTGAGTTTGTAAAGCAATATCAAAGTAAGTTCGATTTGCAGAATGCAGTTGATTATTACATCTTTATGAATGTGCTGCGGGCTGGTGATAATTATGGTAAGAATTTGTACATTGCCAAGTACAACGCTGGTGAGCCTTATTTCTATGTGCCGTGGGACCTGGATGCAGTATTTGGCAACAACTGGATGGGCCTGAATGACAACACAACCAATGACATCTTGACTAATGGCTTTTACAAGCGCTTGAATCAAGACTGCTCGCCCCTAGGCTTTCGCAGCGTGCTGGCCCGTCGGTGGACCGAGCTGCGGGCTACCATCCTGACGACTGATTACATCATGGCCAAGTTTGAGGCCAACAACACCTACCTGCGCACTAATGGGGTGTATGAGCGCGAGCATGCCGTATGGTCAGGCTATAGCTACAATGCCAAGCAGCTGGACTACACTGCGAGCTGGCTGGCTCGGCGCCTGGCGTACCTAGACGGGGTCTTCAGCCAGCAGTGCTCGCTGCTGAGCGCTACTACCAGCAAGCCGGCTAGCCCCACGGTGCAGTGCTACCCCAACCCCGCTACTGACTACCTGACGGTAGAAGCTACTGCCGCTACCTACGAGGTTAGCATTCAAGACGTAAGTGGCCGGGTAGCGTTGCAGGCTACTGCCCGCACCCCGGTGAGCCGACTGGATATCAGCCGGCTACCTAAGGGCTTGTACCTGGTGCTGGTGAAAGGCGAAAACTTTGTAGCCACCGAGAAACTGGTGCGTAACTAAGCGAGCGCCTAGGTTACCTCGGTGCGCGTCAGGGCTTCGTTGAGGCAAATGGCAGCTTTGCTGCCACTGGCGGCGGCCAGCAGCGCTTGCTGCTGGCCGGGCACCATGTCGCCGGCGGCGTAGAGGCCGGGCACGGTCGTTTGGGCATTCTTGTCAACCCACACCGCGCCTTTGCCGGTGAGGCGGGCCCCTAGGTCGGCGGCTAGGGCGCTGCGCTGCTCTTGCGGCGGATGTAGAAAAAGGGCGCTGCGCTCGATGTAGCTGCCATCAGTAAACTCGACGCAGCGTAGGCCACCGCGGACCGTGCCCACCAGCCGCGCAATGGGTTCTGTGCGCACGCTAATGCCTTGGCGGCGCAGTCGCTGCCGGGCATAGTCGGTGAGGTGGCCAGGCCCGTTGGTGACGACTACCACATCGGCGCTCCAGCGACTGATGAGCAAGGCCAGGCCCACTACGGCCTTGCCCTGGCCGTACACGGCCAGCGGCTGGTCGCGCACCTCATAGCCGTGGCAGTAAGGGCAGTGCAACACGCTGCTGCCCCACAACTCGCGGAAGCCCGGCAGCGGTGGCAGCATGTCTTCGACACCGGTGGCCAGCAGCACCCGCCGCGCTGTGGCCGTGGTGGGGCGGCCCTGGCCGTTGTGGCCGGTGGCCCGAAAGCCCTGGGCCAGTTTGGTGAGTGTGGTAATGTTAAACTCGCGCACCTCCACGGTGGGGTAGGGAGCCAACTGCTCGCGCCCAATGTGCAGCAGCGTGGCCGGCCGCACGCCATCACGCGAGAAGAAGCTGTGCACGGCGCCCGAGGGAGCATTGCGAGTGGGGCCGCCGTCGGCCACCAGCACCCGGCGGCGGCAGCGCCCTAGGGTAAGCGCCGCGCTTAGCCCGGCACTACCCGCGCCAATGACCAGTACGTCGTAGTCGCTACTCATATAAGTGCGGTATAATTATTTAGAGCTAAGCATAGAATTGCCCCGTTAAACTGGTAAACGCCGGCTAGGGGTTACGAAACGCGCTAAAAAACTCACTGGCTGCCTGGCACTAGCTTATGGCACAGCCTAGGGTGCCAGCGCGACTAAGGCCGAGCGCTGGGCACGCACTGGTACTTATTGGAGGAGGGATAGGGCGCGAGCAACTTATTGGGCACGTGGCCAGTTCAAGCCTAACGCTCCCACTCTAAATCCTACAAAATATGAGCAGTATACTGTACCGCCGTTTGCTGGCGGGCTTGCTGGTGAGTGCCGCGGCGGGGGGCATGCCCGCCCTGGCGCAGACCGGCCGGGCGGCTGTGCCCGCCCCCAATGCCCAGGCCAGCGCCGAGCGCTTTGCCGAGCTGTGCCAGGCCAAGCTTAAGCTCGCCCCCGAGCAGTCATCGTCGCTACGCACCTACCTCGACCAAGAGGTAAATTACCTGAAGGTGCTGGCAGCGAATGGTATTGCGACCGAAACACCAAACCTGACCGCTACTGAAGCCCAGCAGCTCGACCAGGTAATGGGCAAGCTGTTGTCGGCAAGCCAACTGCGCGACTATCGCAAGCTAGAGCAAACCTCCCAGGCCCAGACCTACCTCGTCAGCATGGCCCTGCTGCCGGCTAATGCCGACAACCTGGCCAAGGACAAGCGCCGCCAGCGGCGCAACTCTACTATGATGGCGCAGCGCCTCGACGAAACTGAGTAGCCCCCGCCGCTACTTACCGAAGCAATAAAAAAGGCCCTTCCCGAGCGGGAAGGGCCTTTTTAGTACCTAGGGCACCTCTAGTGGCTTACTCCTTGGTCAGACGCAGCGCCTGGCGCAGGGGCGAGCCATCGGGCTGCGTGCCGGCTACCACTAGCAGGTAGCTGCCGCTGGCCAAGCCAGCCAGCTCCAGGAGCTGCGGCTGGCCGCCACCTAGGGCCCAGGTGCGCACCGTGCGGCCGGTAGCATCGAGCAGCTGTACCTGGAAGGTGGCTGCGGTGGGCAGCTGGCTCAGGTCCAGCGTAGTGCGGTCGGCCACGGGGTTGGGGTACACGCTCAGGCTTACGGTAGCAACTTTGGGGAAGCTTACCGTGCGCTGGGGCGAGTAGGTAGCCGTGCCGTCGAGGTCTACCTGGTGCAGGCGGTAGTAGACCGGGCCGGTGGCCTTGGCTGCCACGCCCGCATCGGTGAGGGTGTAGGCGCTAGCCGCGGCCTTGGTGCCCTGGGCCGCTACCCGGCCGATGGCTACGAAGGTGGTGCCGTCGAAGCTGCGCTCAACCTCGAAGTAGGCGCTGTTGACTTCCGAAGCAGTGGTCCAGCTGAGTAGCGCGTCGCGCTGCTGCACGGCCCGCGCCCCAAACTCAACCAGCACTACCGGCAGTGGCGTGCCGCCGATGGTGAACGTGACCGGCTGCGTGGTGAGGCCGCCATACTGGTCGGTGGTCGTGATATTCAGAGTATAGCTGCCCGCGAGCAAGCTGCTGGGCGTCTGTACCTGAATCTGACCCGTAGCAGCGTTCAGTACCAGGCCTAGCTGCGAGAGGTTGGTGATGTTGTTATACTGCGAGCTCGTGAACACACCGGTCGAAGAGGCGGCGGCTACCCCACTGGCAGCTCCGCTTTGCAGCGTGCCGCTAGCGGTGTTATACAGCTGCGAACTGGTGTTGTATACGGCGCCGTTGTTGTCGGCCACGAAAGAGATGACATCGTTGGCGGCGTAAGCAGCGGTCGAAGCCTTCACGGGGGTGTTAGCATACACAGCGGCATTGTCGGCCCCCACCGGGATGGTGTAGAGGGCAGGGGCGCTGGCCAGGGCTGGGGCGCCGTTATCAGTAGCCAGGTAATTGAAGAACGCGTTGCCCGCAAAGCCGGCAGCCGGCGTGTACTTCAAGGTCTGAGCCTGGGAAGGAGCCAGGTTGAGCTGTGAGGTGCCACCCAGCAGGTTGGCGCTGGTGATAGCCGTGTACGTGCTACCGCTGCTGTTGTAGAACAAGGTGCCGCTGGTAGGCAGACTAGTGAGCGTGTAGCTACTCACGCTGCCGTCGGGGTCGGTAGCTTGCAGCGGCGAGATGGGCGCTTGCTGAGCGGTATTGCCCTCGGGCGTTTGCAGTGAGTTCACGATGTTGCTGGCTACGGGCGGCTGGTTGGCAGCCGTGGTCGTGAGGCTGGCCGTGTTGGGTGCCTGGGTAGCCAGCTCGGTGGTGGCCGTGCTCACAGTGCTCGTGAGGGTGTAGCCCACTGAGCTCGTAATGGTGCTAGGGGCCGTCAGCGTGATGGTGTACTGCACTGCCTGGGCTGCCGCATTAGCGGCCGCCGTGCCCGAGTAGCCGGGCAGGCTGGCTACGGTGGGGAAGGTAACGAGGCCGGTGTTGGCATCGTAGCTGCCGCCGCTCACTATCACGCCCACTAGGCCGATGGGCAGCTGCACGGTGGTGTTCACAGCGCTGGCCGCCGAGGGGCCCACGTTGCGGGTCGTCACGAAGTACGTGGCCGACGAGTTAGGCGCAATGGTGCTCGGGCCGCTTAGGGTCGTGGTCACGTCGGCGCGCGGCGCGAAGGGCAGCGTTACGGTAGCCACGTTGTTGTTCGGGTTCGAGTCGCTATTGGTAGTGCTCACGTAGGAGGTTGCCGCCAGTGAGGTTGTGTTGCCAGGCACATTGTTGATAGTAGCCGTGAAGTTGTTGCTCACGCCCACTGCCTGGCTGCCTAGGGTGTTGAAAGTGGCTACGCCGGTGGCCGGGTCGTAGCTGCCGTTGCTCAGCACCACGTCTGCTGGGTTGAGGCCAGCCGGAAGCTGCAGGCGCAGAACCACGTTGCTAGCTGCAGCGCTCGACGTGCTGGCGTTGGCGGCCGTGGCAGTGAAGGTGACCGAGCCGCCCGCTATTACCGGGTTCGCAGCACTTATAGCAGCGCCCCCTACAGTAGCCGCAATGGTCGTCGACTCATCGAGCAAGTTGGTGTTCGAGGAGTTCACCGTGGTGTTCACGGTAGCCGAGTTGTTGTTCAAATTTGGGTCGTTGCCGGCGGGCGTCACGGCCACCTGGGCCGTCACGGTGAGGGGCGTAGTTGTGGGCGCTACAAACGAGATGGTGTTGCTGACCGCACCTGCGGCGCCTACGGCCTGGTCGGTCAGGGCTGGGAAGGTTACTACACCTGTGCTGCTATTGTACGAGCCACCGCCGCTCACCTGCACGTTGCTCAGGCCTGAGGGCAGCTGCACCGTGGTCGTCGAACTGGGGTTCACCGAAGAACCGGCATTGGTGGTAGCTACGGTGTAGGTTACTAGGTTGCCCTGCGCCGTGGTGCTAGGGCCGCTTAGGGCCACATTTACATCGGCGGTCGGGGCCGGAGTCGTCGTAATGCTAGCGGCGTTGTTGGTCGCGTTGGTTTCCTGCGAGGTCGTCGACACGGCTGCCGTTACGGGGAAGCCAGTACTGGCGGGCGCCGCGAAGGTTACGTAGGTGAGTACCGAGGCGCCGGCCGCTTGGGTAGAGGCCACGGCCGCCGTGGGCAGCGTGAGCAGGCCCGTGGTAGCGTTGTAGGCACCGGCGGGCAGTGCAATGGCCGTTCCGTTGGCATTGGTTAGGGCTACCGACGACAAGCCGGCTGGTAGCTGTACCGTCTGCACCACGCCCGCCGCCTGAGTGGGGCCGTTGTTGGTGGTCGTTACGGCGTAAGTGGCCGGCTGGCCCACCGTGGGAGCGGTGGAGCCGCTTATCGACGTCGTCATGTCGGTCAGGGCGTAGATATCTACCTTGGTCGAGGCCACGTTGTCGGCCACTACCGTTTCGGCCGAGGCCGAGGTGATGCTCACTACCGGCACCAGCGGGCCGCTGGCCGGGGCAGGTAGCTGAATGGTGTAGCTTAGCGAAGCACCCTGGGCCAGATTACCCACGGGAGAGAAGGTAACGACGCCCGTGGTAGCATTGTAGGTGCCATCGTTGCTGACTACTACGCCGCTTAAGCCGGCGGGCAGGGCCACCCGCGTTACGGAGTTGGCGGCTGCGGTGGGGCCATAGTTGCCGGTTGCGATGTTGAGTTGCAGGGCCGTGCCGGGGGCTACCGGGCCAGTGAGGGCCGTAGTGGGCGTTTCGGCCAAAGCTGCCGAGATGGTGGTGTATAGGTTGACATTGCCCGCCGTGGCCGTAGCCGCGCTCACGCTCGTGGTGGCCGTATTAGAAAGCGAGTTGGTTTCGCCTGCCGCCGCTACGCTGGCCGTGATGTTATTAAGCGCCGTGGCGGGCATGGTCAGCGTGATGCTGTTGTTCACGTTGGCGCCGCTGGCCAGGCCAGTCACGGCCGGGAAAGTCACGGTCGTGTTGGTGCCATTGTTCGAGTAGGTGCCGCCGTTGCTCACATAGAGACTTGTAAATACTCCCGGTAGTACTACCGTTTGGGTGGTGCTGGGTGCCACGCCAGGGCCGGCGTTCTGTGTCAGTACGCTTAGCGTAACCGAGGTGCCGGGTGCAGCCGAGGTGGGCCCGCTGATGGTCGTCGTCACGTCGAAGTTCGACGAGCTGCCGATGGCGGCGGTTGCCGTGTTGTTGGCCGTGTTGGTACCCTCGTTAGAGGTCGTGTTTACCGAAGCGGCGGCTACCACCTGGCTGCCGGGCATGGTAAAGCTAATGGTCGAAGTCAGGTTGCTACCCGAAGCCAGCGTGCCAGTCGAGGCATACGTGACTAAGCCAGTCGTGGCATTGTAGGTGCCGCCTAGGCCGCTGGAGAAGGTCACATTGCTGAGGCCAGCCGGCAGCTGCACGGTCGGCGTCACGTTGTCGGCCGCGCTCGGGCCGTTGTTGGTGAATGTAGCCACGAACGTGCCCGTGCCACCCGCTACTACCGTAGCCGTGCCGTTGTTGGTGATGCTGGCGACCATATCGGCCAGCGGCGCCACACCAAAGTTGTAGGTAGCTGCGTCGGGTAGAGCACCAGGGCCCGTAGCACCGGTAGTCGTCTGGACAGAGGAGGTGCCTACTGTGCTCGTAATCGAGGCAGCGCCGGGCGTAGCGCCCGCCGTGATGGGGAAGCTGTAGCTGTTGCTGATGCCAGCGGCCAGCGTGTTGTTGCCGGTAGTAGGCGTAAACGATAGCACCCGGGTATTGGCGACATAAGAAATCGTGACCGGCGCGCTGGCATACTTAGCCTGCAGGGCCGATAACTGGGCTGGGGTGATGCTGGCCCCGCTGGGCAGCGTTACCGACTGCGTGATACCTTGGGCAGTAGCCGGACCGTTGTTGGTGAAGTTCACCGTGAAGTCGCTCGTAGCCAAGCCCGGGTTCACCGAGGCCGGGCCCGTGATGGTGGTCGTCACGTCAGCGTAGTTGCCGATGTTGGTGGTAATGGATGAAGGGTTGTTAGCCGTATAAGGCTCGGGCGAAGTAGTCGAAATATTGGCGTCGGCCTTCACGTTGGCCGAGCCGCCGGCCAGCGGGACCGAGTACGACAGGCTGTACGACTGACTGGCGCCTACCGCCAGCGAGGTCAGCGAGGAGTAGGTCAGAATGTAAGGCTGCGTGATACCACCCGTGATGGTGGCGCCCGGCGCCACGATGTTAGTGAGTGTAGCGGGCAGTGATACGCGTGCCGCTACCCCCGTAGCCGGAATGGCGCCGTAGTTCGAAAAAGTCACGTTTAGGTTTACAGTGCTATTAGCCGTAGCCGTGCTAGCAACAGCCGTGGCTGGGCCCGTAATCACGGAGGCTACATCGGCCACGCAACTGGCGTTGGCCGCCGAGCCAGCGATGCTGTTGCTGATGGCCGGGTTGCCTACGCCCACCGTGCCCGACTCGGCGCCAAAAGCTACCGAGCCAAACGTGATGCCGTTGGTGCCAGCTACTGCCGAAGCGCTGGCTGCCGGGCCGTTGGTAACGATGAAGCCACCCCCGCCGCCGCCGCCGGGGCCGTGGGCTACACCGCCACCCGAGTTGGTGCCGCCCGTGCCGCCCATGGCGGTCAGGCTGATGCTACCTAGGGTGTTAGGGTTTTGAGCCGTCAGCAGGATAGAGCCACCGGCCCCGCCGCCACCGCTGCCATCGTTGGCTACGCTGTTGTCGGCATTATAGCCATTGGCCACGATGCTGCCCGCGCCCGTTACCGAGCCCGTGCGCACAAGTACGATGCCACCACCTGGTGCACCGCTGCTGGCCAGGCCATCGTAGGCTGCACCTGCGCCGTCGTTGCCGGTGCCGTTGTTGGTAACGCCTGCGCCGCCGCCGCCGCCCAGTACCAGGCGCGAGCTGCTAGCCAGCGGGAAGGCTGCGCCAGGCTCACCGCCCACTGCCAGGTTGGAGGCCCAGGCGTTGCCGCCACGGCCACCGCGGCCGCCGTTGGCGCCGCCGCCGCCGCCCGTGTTCTGGTCGTTTACCGTGGGCTGGCCATCGGTACCACCGCCGCCGGCTGTGCCAGGCGCGCCGCGGCCGTTGTCGCCGTTGGGGTAGCTGCTGCCCGTGGTTACGAGCGTGCCAGCCGCGCCGCTGGCGCTGTAGGTCGCTACGAAGTTGGGAGTGCCGGCTGTGCCTTCGCCCTTGCCACCGTTCGAAGTATTATCGGTGCGGTAGTCGGTGCTATTGAGGCCAGCGGTACCACCTAGGACGCGGCCTGCGCCGCCGCGGAAGCCGGCACCCGAAGCGTCAAGCGTCTTGCCATTAAAGTTGAGCGGGCCAGCCACGTCTAGGGCCAGTACGCCACCGAGTTGGCCGTTCCAGGCCGGGGGCGCAAGGTTGCTGCCCAGTGTGAGGGCTATGTACTGCGGAATGCGGATAATCTGGTAGCGCTGCTGCCCCTGCGTAGCCGAGGCGTCCGCCTGGGTGTAGGTATAAGTCAGGTTGTCGCGCAGGGTGAGGGTGCCGGCCGTGCCGGGCGTAATGGTAGCGCTGGTAGCGGCTACCACGCCATACTCGTAGCGCCCGGCCGTGAAGGTGGCGCCCGGCGTGCTGCCGTTGGCTGAGGGGCCAGCCACGCCGTCGCCGTAGGTGTCGTCGTTGGCCGAAGTAATAACCGCGCCCTGCATCTGTACGATAAGCACCAGGTCGCCGGGGGCCAGCGCCGTGCCGACATTGGCCGCGCCCGTGCCGCTGAGGGTCGTGGCGCTGAGGCTGATGCTCTTTTGGCCTGCGGCAGCGTTGGCAGCAGGTAAGAAGTACGTGTTAGGGGCCGCTGTGAGCGAAGTCACCGTACCGTCCTTGCCGGGTGTGGTGGGGCAACCTAGGGCAGTGCCGGCCGCGCCAGTAGCGCCGACGGTAGTAGTCACGTTGGCATTGGCCGCCGAGCCGTTGTTGTTGCTGGCGGTGTTGTCGATTTCGAGCGCGCTGCTCTTGGCTACGCCCGTGAAGGACGTAACGCCGGCCGGCATTACGAAGCTCACGTAGTTGACCGTCGAGTTGCCGGGGGCTAGGGTCGTAGTGTTGAAGGTGACAATGCCCGTGCTGGCGTCGTAGGTGCCGTTGGGCACGTTTACGGTGTTGGCGGCCGGCTTACCGGGCAGCGTAATGGTGGTGCTGGCGCTGCTAGTAGTGCGCGGGCCAGTGTTTGTAGTGGTAGCGTAGTAGAAAACCGTTTGGCCCGCGGCAGCCGTGGCTGGCCCGCTAATGGTAGTAGCTAGGTCGGCCTCGCCGCACCATGACAGGTTCAGGATGGTTACTTTCTGGCTGGCCGGGTCGCTTACGGCCTCGGCCGAGCTGTAGGTTGCCGTTACATCTTTCACCGGCACCGGAAAGGCCAGTACGATATTGCCAGCTGGGCTACCCGAAGGATTGCTACCTGTCACGGCATTGTTGGCAAACGTGTTGGAAGGTGCCAGGGCCACGTCGGCCGCCGTCAGGGTCACGATAGTGCCGTCGGCTTTGGTGCCCGAAAACGTTACCCGGTCAATGAAGCCGCTAGGTGTCGTGTTGGCCGCCGAGCCTCGGTCGATGTCGCCCACCACCAAGGTGAAGTTGTTTAGGAAACGAGTCGTGCCGCTCGCTGCATCCGTAAAGCTGAACTTGATGCTCGACTGGCGGTTGGCGGCAGCTTGCGTCGCATCGTCGCCGTAGTCGGCCGTCCACACTATACCCTTGCCGGGCTGCGCTGCGCCGGGGTCATTGCCGGTTTCATCCGCTACGAGCAGCGATACCGTCGAGGTGGCGAGGCTAGGTGCTGTGTAAGCACTGCTAATGGTAATGCCATCAACCGTGACCGATTGGGCCGAGGTCCAGTTTTCGGCCAGTGAGCGGCTGGCAAAGCTGAACACCGACTGCGTGTTGCAGGAGTTGGCATCTACCGGAATGCCGTAGTTTAGGTCAAGGCTTTCATCGCCCACGTTGTCGGTGGCCGTGTACGTAAACAGCGCGTTGCCCGAGAAATTCTGATTAGGGTTGAAGCTCAGTGCCGCGGCCTCGGCGGTCGTCAGCACCTGGTTGGCGCGCACCGGCGAGCCATTCAGCAACAGCACACCCTGCGAAGCCGGCGGAAGTACTTTTATTTTGTACGACACCACCGCGCCATCGGGGTCGGGGTCGTCGGCGCGCAATGTAGGAAGCGACACAATACCCTGCCGCCCAAATACTGTGGGCGCCGTTTGCTGGCCCCTAGGTATCTGGTTGATACGGCGTAGCGAGATACCCGTTAGGGCAACATCGCCTCCATCAACCGCGGCCGTGGTACTACCATCACTCAATACAAAGCGTAGGGTAGTAGTGCCTGCCGAAGTGGTGTAAGTCGTTGTATTAGCGCTGCTGATAGCGTATTGCACCCGTCGCCAGGTATCGACTTGGCCGTTGGCTGTCGCTTCTTCAGTAAAGGTAGTGCCTCCAAAGTTGGCCAGGTTAGCATTGCTGGCGGCATTGCGAACGCGAAAATTCACCGTTGGCAGCGCTTTGCCCGATAAGGTGGGGTTCAACGCATTCGACGCATAATAGGAAAAGACGTACGAGCCGCCAGCGACAATCTGAATGTCTTGATACCAGATAAAGCTTGAAACAATAGTCGCTGTAGTAGTAGAGTTCGATACGCCTAGGTTGCCATTGTACAGCAGCCAGGTATCGCTAGTGGTTATGCCATTGGCTGCATCACCCGGGAATGGCCGTTGCAACAGCGCGCTACCCGTGCGATAAGTGGCCGTGCCAGTTTGACTGGCTGGCTGGTTTTCGGCCGCATCGACTCCGCTGCCGGAGTACGTGCGCGAGCTTTTCCAGTTACCTAGGTCGGTGCCAGCGGCAATATTGGTGCCGGTAGGCTGAGAGCTAAAAGTCCCATTCGTTACGAGGTTGCCCCCGACGTACCGCTGGGCCCACCCAGTAGCGGGCTTGCCTAGGACCAGAGCCAGCACCCAGAGCGTCCACCGCTTGCTTTTTAAAGCTGTTGGCATAAGACTGATAATTGTATTAAAATTATAAATATGACTAATGTCACTCGTGCAAATGTATTTTGATTATTGTAGTCTAAAAAATAGAATTTAGTCCAACAGATGGAAAAAGTTTGCGAAATGCCTGTTTTTCCATCTGAATGAATTGTGAGTTTAATTTTTAATTTTTTTATTTATTGTATTTTATTTATAATAAATTTATATCAAGAGTAAAAAATAGGTCTTCTTTATTATGATTAAAACAAGTTATATTATTAACCTGAACCGTTTTGATGCTATCGGTAGCTAGCAACCCGACCTAGGGAGTTCCTATGAGGATATGACCTTAGTGAAGAGCAAAAAGCTGATGCTTTTTTATGAATTGCTAGTCTGGGATAGAGGCCAAAAACGAAAAAGGCCCTTCCGTGGGGAAGGGCCTTTTTCGTTGCCAGGAAGACGGACAGCTTACTCCTTGGTCAAGCGCATAGTTTGCTTGAGCAAAGAGCCATCGGGCTGCTGGCCGGTCACTATTAGCAGGTAGCTGCCGCTAGCCAGCCCAGCCACATTCAGCGGATGAGTCGCGCCACCTAGGAGCGTCCAGGTCTGTACTTGGCGGCCCGTAGCATCAAGTAGCACTACCTGATACGTGCCCGTGGCAGGCAGTTGACCTAGGTCGAGGTTGGTGCGTGTTGCCACGGGGTTGGGGTATACACTCAGGCTTACGATAGCAGCCTTGGTGAAGCTTACGGTGCGCAGGGGCGAGTAGGTGGCCGTGCCATCGCGGTCGACCTGGCGCAGGCGGTAGTAGACCGGGCCGCTAGCCTTAGCCGCTACGTTGGCGTCGGTGAAGGCATAGACCGTGGCCGACGTAGTCGTGCCCTGACCAGCCACCCGACCAATCTTAGTGAAGGTCGTGCCATCGAAGCTGCGCTCGACCTCGAAGTGGTCGTTGTTCTGCTCCGAAGCCGTGTGCCAGCTGAGCTGGGCGTCGCGGTTCTGCACGGCCTGGGCCGTGAAGTCGGTCAGCACCACCGGCAGCGGGTAGGCACCTAGGGTGAACGTAGCCAGGGCCTGTGTGATGCCACCGTTGGCGTCGGTCGTGTTTACGAATACCGAATAAGTGCGGGCCGTCGGGTTGTTCACCAATTGGCTGGCATCACTCACGTAGATGCGGCCGGTAGCCGGGTCGAGGCTCACGCCCGAGGGCAGCGTATTGGTCGGGTTGTCAGAGGGGCCAGTGGTAGCTAGCACGGCGTTGGTGCCAGTGATGAGCAGGCCGTTGGCGGCGCCGGTTTGCAGGGCTCCTGTGGTGGGGTCGAAGATGGTGCCGGCGCTAGTATACACTGCCTTGTTAGGGTCTATTACCTGGGCCAGAATGTCATTGGTCTGGTAGGCAGTAGTGCCACCCTTAGTTGTGTTGTAGGCCGTGTAAGCCGAAGCCTGGTCCTGCGCCACCGGAATAGTATAGAGGGCCGGGTTGCTCACCACGCCGCTGTTGTCGGTAGCGGTGTAGGTGAAGAAGGCGTTGCCCACGAAGCCACTAGCCGGCTTGTAGCTCAGTAGCGTAGCGTCGGCTACCTGGTAGCCGCCGGTCGGAATGCTGCTGATGGCTACGCCGTTGTAGTAGAGCGTGCCCGCAGTGGGCAGGCTCTGCACGTAGTAGTTCGAGATGCTGCCATCGGCATCGGTAGCATTGAGCGGCGAGATAGCCAGCGGGTTGGCCGTATTGCCTTCGGGACTGCGCAGCGTATTCACTACGTTGCGGGCCACTGGAGCAAAGCTTAGCGGTGCCGTATTGGTGGTGAACGTGGCCGTGTTGTTGTTCGTGTTAGTTTCGCCGGTCACGGCTGTGCTCACCGTAGCATTACCAATGGTGAGCGAGCCCGTAGCTGGCATAGTAACGGTGATGGTGTTGCTCACCGCGCTACCTACACCGGGGGCCAGGTTGCTGATAGTCGCAAAGGTCAGCAGCCCGCTGCTCGTGTTGTAGCTAGCCCCAGTGTTGGAGAAGCTGATGGTCGAGCCTGAGACCGTGCCCGTCTGGCCAGCTACCAGCAGGGTGCTGGTGGTTAGGTTGGCAGGCAGCTGCACGGTTTGGGTGGCTGATGCTACACTCGACGGGCCATTGTTGGTGGTTCTAATCGTGTACACATTCTGGCTGCCTGCCAGCGCGGCGAGCGGGCCACTGATGCCAGTAGTAAGGTCGAAGGCCGAGTTCACCGTGAGGGTGCTAGTGCTGCGGTTATCGGCGGGGTTCAGGTCGGTCGTGTTCGATGTCACTGCCGATACAATAGTCAGCGTGCCGCTGGCCGGGGCCGAGAAGGCTATCGAGAAGCTGGTGGCCGTGGTGCTGGGTGCCAGGCTGGCAACTACCGGGAAGCTGAGCAAGCCGGTAGCGACGTCATACGTGGCGCCATTGGCAAACGTGATAAGGCCGTTGGCTAGGGTGCCCGTCGTGCCGCCTACCTGCAAGTCAGCAACTGGTAGGCCGGTGGGGAGGGTCACGGTGGGCACCACGTTGGTGGCAGCTAGGGTGCCAGCATTGCGGTACGTAGCTGTGTACGTGACCGTGCTGCCGGGCGCTACCGTATTGCTGGCGGGGGTGATGGTGGTCACGAGGTCGGCCGTAGTAGCTGCGCTAGGTGCGGGCGTGGTGGCCGGGGCTACGCTCGTGGTGAGGGCTGCCGTGTTGTTGGCCGCTACGTTGTCGAGGGTGGCGGTGCTTACTGAGGCTAGGGCACTGAGCTGTCCGCCAGCAGCATTAGGCATGGTAAACGTCACGAAGTTCTCAGTGCTCACACCCGCTTGCAGGGTGCTGCTGGCCGCGAAGGTCAGCAGACCAGTCGAGCTGTCGTAGGTATAGCCTGTAGACGCCGACTGAATAGTGAGGCCGCTGGGCAGCCGCAGGGTGGGCACCACATTGGTAGCCGTGCCGGGGCCATTGTTGGTCGTAGTTACGGTGTAGGTCGCGTAGTTGCCAACGACGGCGGTGGCCGGGCCGGCCAGGGCTACGGCTACATCGGTGGTCGGCGTCACAGTGGTGGCTACGCTAGCGGCGTTGTTGGCCGGCGTGCCATCGATAGTAGCGCTGCTGATGGCGCTGCTTACCACATAGCTCTGGGCCGGGGCCACGAAGGTTAGCCCAAACGTCTGCACGGCACCAGTGGCATTGCTAGCCAGGGCGGGCAGCGTAACCAAGCCCGTTATGGTGCTGTAGGTAGCGCCATTGGCGAAGGTTATCGTATTGGTGGCGCCATTGAGTGTGCCTGTCTGGCCACCTACCGTGAGGGTGCTGGCGGTGAGGCCACTGGGTAGCTGCACCGTTTCGGTGGTAGCCAGCGCCGCGTTGGGGCCGTTGTTGGTAAAGGTCGCCGTGTAGGTTACGCTCTGGCCGGGCACTACGCCTGTAGTGGGGCCCGTGAGCGTCGTAGCCAGGTCGGTGCGAGGCCGCACCGTTACGGTGGCCGCCTGCACATTATCGGCTGGCACACTCTCAGGCGTGGTGCTGCCCACCGAGTTAGTTGCCAGCAGCTGGCCTTCGTTGCCCACCGAGGTTGGCACCGTAACCGCAATTGGGAACGTGAAGCCCGAACCACTGGCCAGCGAAGTAGCCGTAGCGGTGTAGCTCAGCAGCCCGGTCTGGCTGTTGTAACTAGCCGACTTGTAGGCTGTGCCATCGGCAAAGGTGTAAGTCACGTTGTCCGGCTGCAGGGTGCCCCCTAGGCCATTCACCAGCAAGGTAGTGGCGTTGAGGCCGGGCAGCAATTGCAGGCGGCCCGTGGTGTTGGCGGCCGCGCCGGGGCCGGCGTTGGTGGCGCCCACGGTGTAGGTCACCTGCGTGGCCGCGTCTACGATGGTCGAGGTCGTAGTGAGCGTGGCTACTAGGTTAGCCGGTGTGCCGGTGGCCGCGGCTGGCGTCAGGGTAGCGCCGGTAGCGGTGCTGCTGGTCGCGCCGTTGAGGTATGCTACATTGTTAGCCGTGTTCGTGTCGCCGGCGCCGGTCGTATTGGGCGTTACCTGAGCCGAGGGCGTGAAGGCCGCCGTGGGGGCCAGGAAGGTAATGGTGTTGGCCACCGTCTGACCGCTGGGCAGGCTGCCCAGCGCCGGGAAGGTTACTACCCCCGAGGTATTGTCATAGGTGCCACCGTTGCTGACGAACACCCCGGGCGAGCCGGCGGTAGGGTTCAGACCGCTGGGCAGCTGTACGGTTTGCACTGCACCAGCTATAGTTTGTAGGCCGTTGTTGGTGGTCGTCACGTTCAGCGTTACCGGCGAGCCGGCCACCACGGCTGTGGGGCCCGAGAGGGTAGTAGCTAGGTCGAAGCGCGGCGCGGCCGTAATGCTGGCCGAGTTCACATTGTTAGCTGGGTTGCTATCAGTGGTTGTGGTCGTTACAGCGGCCGTGCCCGTTACCACCCCACTGCCCGGCATGGTGAAGGCAATAGCCGACGACAAGGAGGCACCACCGCCTAGGGTCGTAGTTGGGTAGGTAATCTGGCCCGTGGTGGTGCTATAAGTAGCCCCATTGGCAAAAGTGATGGTCGTGCCGCTGAGCGTGCCGGTCTGGCCGCCCACTGTGAGGGTGGTTGTCGTCAGGACCGGAATCAGCTGCACGGTGGGCACTACTCCGGCTGCCGAGGGCGTACCATTGTTAGTGAAGGTAGCCGTGAAGGTGGCCGTGGCGCCGGGGGCCACGGTAGCCGCGCCGGTCACCGCTAGGGTGGCCTGCACATCTACCACCGGGGTGGTGGTCAGGGCCAGGCTGGCCGAGTTGGCTGCCACGTTGGCACCTTCGCTGCTGGCGGTGCTAGTGCTGGCCGTCAGGGTCGAGCTGCCGGCCGTAGTGGGCGCCGTGAAGGCAAACCGGTAGCTGGTGGCCGCGCCGCCGGCCAGGGTTGGGGCTGGCGGAAACGTGATGGTCGTCACGGCCGAGGTGCCGCTGCCAGTGGTGGCCACCGTGGTGCCCGAGTAAGCCGTAGTCAGGGCGTTTTGCTGGGCCGGGGTCAGGCTAGCACCAGTGGGCAAAGTCACTACGCGGGTTACGTTGCTGGCGGCATCGGGCCCTAGGTTAGTGAAGGTGGCCGTGTAGTAGCCCGTGGGCTGGCCGGGGCTGAGCGTGGTGCCCCCCGTGAGGCTGGCCGTTACGTCGGCCGAGGCCGTGACGGGGATGGTGTAAACAGCCGGGCCGTCGGTGACGGTGCCGTTCGTGTTGTGCGTGGTGCTAGTCTGGCCGTTGGCGTCGGTGGCAGTGTAGGTAAAGGTAGCGTTGCCACTAAAGCCGCGCGTGGGCAGGAAAGTCAGCTGGCCTAGGTTGGCCGCGGGCACCGTGGTGGCGGCCGTTACGGCTGTGCCATTGTAGTAGAGGATGCCCTGCGCCGCCGCAATGGGGTTTACCACGTAGCTCGCGATGGTGTTGGCGGTGTTGGTGGTGATGTCGCCCGTGAAGCCGCTAGCCGAGGCCGACAGGTTCGGGTTCAATACCACCGGCGCGGGCTGGTTGCTGGCCACGCTGACGTTGGTTACGTCGTTGGGCACGGGGGCCTGCAGTACGCGGGTATTGGCCGAAAATTCCGACGTGCTGCGGGCTATCGTAGCGGTAGCCGTCAGCAAGGCCGAAGTGTTGGCCAAGGCCGTGCGCTGCGCCGCCGTGAGGCTGCTCAGCGGAATGCTGAATGTGAACAGGTTGGTGTTATCGCTACCCTGAGCCACGCCGTTGATGTTGGTGGGGCCGTAGGTGCCGGTACCCGTGTTGCTATCGTCGGCCGTAAGCCCTTCGGTGCGGCTAGCCAGGAAGCTCGAGCCCTGCCCAAAATACCGGTTGCTGGCAGTAGGGTCAGTGCCAAGCGGCGTGGCCAAGAACAGCTCAACCAGCGAGCCGGGGCGGGCGTAGCCGGTTACCGTCAGCGTGGTAGCATTTAGCGTGGCCGTAGTCAGCACCGGGTTGTTGAGCAGGCCGTTGCCGCCCGTGTCGCCGTCGCCACTATCATTGAGGGTCACGTTGGGAGTAGTGCCCGTGTTACCGTTCCAGAAAGGAGTGCCTGCTGCGGTGCTGTTGTAGTTAGTTTCGGCTGTGCTCAGCAGGTCGATGCCTAGGCGAGTGTTGCCGCTAGTTGCGTTCTGTGAAATTGTTACCTGGTTGGCTGTGCCCAGCACCAAAACGCCCGAGCCATTATTGCCGCTCAGCACGTTGTTGTTAATGAGCGTAGGGTTGGTAGCGCCGAAAATGCGCAGGCCCGAGCCTTCTTCGCCCGTGCTAGTGGCCACGCCCACCCCGTTGTTCGAGATGGTGTTGCCCGATACCGTATTACCGCCTATGCCGTTGTCGGCCGAATCAATGCCGTGGCCATAGTTAGCCGTAATCAGGTTGCCCGATACGGTAGTGTTTGTGCTAGAGCCCAACACCTCGATGCCGTCAAACACCAGTCGCTCTCCGGCACCGGGTACCGTCAGCAGGCCGTTGCCTCGGATTTCGTTGCCCGAGATGAGGTTACCATTCGCGCCATTGTTAGCATCGTTGAAGTCAGGCGCTACCCAGATGCCCATGCCGCCATTAAAGCCGATGAGGTTGTTGCGCACGATACCGTTGTCCGAGCCGTTCAGGTCAATGCCCTCGTTGAGGGTGCGGTTGGTGCCGCCAGGGTCAGTAAAGCTGGTGGCCGACGCGCCAATCACGTTTTGCTCGATTAACGTACCGGTGTAATTAGGCCCCCCCACAATGTTATCACTAAAGCCATAAAGACTCAGGCCGCGCACCGTTGTGTTGTTGGCCGTCAGCGACAAGCCGTTGAAGGAGTTGCTACCTTTCAGCTGTACCTCGGGGCCGTTGAGCTGGCTCAAAGCCGTAGCTGCTATGCCTACCGTGCCACCTGCACCTAGGGCTACATTGTTGGTGTTGCCAATGTTGAATGTTTGTGTAGTGCCGTCGATGCTAGTAAGTGTACCCGTGATGGCCGGCAGCTCCGTAGCCGGCGTGATAGCCGCCACGCCGCCAGTCAGGGCTGCATTCGGAATCATGAAGATGCTGGTTTCGCGGCTGGCCGGCAGCGCGCCAGCGGTGTTTGAGCCAGCCTGGGCTAGGTTGGCTTCGCCGCCCAGCGCGTTGGCGTTGAGGATGAACTGGCGCAGCGAGCCTTGGCCCGCGTCGTTGGTGTTCACCACCACATCGAAGTTGAAACCGAAGTCGGGGCCAGTAGTGGCCGCGCTAGTCGTGTTGATGGTAGCAATGCTCTGGGGCGTAGTAGTGCCGCTGCTCAAGGCCGTCAGGCTCTGGCTGCCATTGTTAGCGGGCGCATCGGTAAAGTTGGGAGTCGCGCCGCCTACGGCAGTTGTCGTGCCGTTGTACGTCTGCACCGGCAGCAGGCCGGCCACGTAGCCTGTGCGCGAGCTGCTTACGGTGCTATTCACTACCCGCACGGTATAGGTGCCGGGGGTGGTGCTAAACGTGTACTGGCCATTGCTATCAGTGGTAGTAGTGCTTACTAGGGTCGTGCCGTTGTAAAGCTCTACCGTAGCGCCGGGGCGGCCTACGGTGCCACTGGCCGAGCGCGGGCGGCCAGCGCCGCCGCCGTAATTCACATCCTCATATACGTAGCCCGAGAGGGCCGCCAGCGTAGCATTGCCCGAAAACTCCGAAGTGGAATTGTTGAGCGTAGCTGTGCTCGTGAGCGTGGTGCCAGCTGCGAGACCCGCAAAGTTGCCCGTCAGCGGAATCAGGAAAGAGAAGGCGTTCGTATTATCAGTGCCCTGGTTGAGGCCGTTGACAGTGCCCGGTCCGTAAGTGCCGGTACCAGCGTCGGCATCGGGGCTAGTACCGGTAGTACTGCCTTCGGTGAAGGTACCTAGGTAGGTGCGGCCCTGGCCAAAGCCCGCGTTGGCCGCTACGCTATTAGCCGCGTTGTCGGCGGTGAATAGCTCAATCGTGGAGCCAGGGCGGGCAAAGCCCTGTACTAGCAAGCCGTTGGCCGTGAGCGTAGCGCGAGTAATGACTGGGAAGTTGAGCAAGCCGTTACCGCCCGTGTCGCCATCGCCACTGTCGTTAGTGGTCACGTTGGACGCGGTGCCTGTCTGGCCATTGTAGAAAACCGGCGCGCCAGTTTCACTGATGAGGTCGATACCTAGGCGGGTATTGCCGAAGGTCGAGTTCTGCGAAATCGTGATGTTATTGCCCGAGCCGCTTACCAGCACGCCCGAGCCATTATTGCCCGAGAGCACGTTGTTGGTGATGCGCGTGAGGTTGGTGGCACCAAACAGGCGTAGGCCTGAGCCTTCTTCGCCGGTGTTAGTAGCCACGCCCACGCCGTTGTTCGAGATGGTATTGCCCGACACAGTGTTCCCACCAATACCATTGCCAAAGCTGTCGATACCGTGGCCGTAGTTGGCCGTTATCAGATTGCCCGACACGGTGTTGTTGGTGCTGGCACCTTGCAGCTCCATGCCGTCGAACACTAGGCCTTCAGGAGCCGGACGGCTCTCTTGGCCGTTGCCCCGAATTTCGTTGTTGCTAATTAGGTTGCCATTCGAGCCATTACCAAAGCCTTGTACCCAAACGCCCATGCCCCCGTTAAACCCGGATAAGTTATTGCGCACGGTGCCGTTGTCGGCGTTGTTGAGCAAGATGCCTTCGTTGAGCGTGCGTACGCCCACGCCGGGGTCGGTAAAGCTCGTGGCCGAGGTACCCACTACGTTTTGCTCAATCAGGAAAGCCGTGATATCGTTGTTAACGGTAATGTTGTGGTCAAACCCGTAGAGGCTGAAGCCGCGCACGGTAGTAGTGGTAGCGCCTACTACTACGCCGTCAAAGGCGCGGGTGCCGACCAGCTGCACTTCGGGCCGGTTTACGGTCGATAGAGCCGTAGCCCCGGTACCGACCGTGCCGCCAGCACCTAGGGTGCCGGCGTTGCTGTTGCCGATGTTGAAGGTCTGGGTCGTAGCGTCGAGGCTGGTGAGCGCGCCCGTGATGGTGGGCAGTATCGTCGTGGGGGAAATAACGGCTACGCCGCTGCCGTTGAGCTGCGAGGCCGGGCCGCCGTTGCCACTGGCCAGCAGGCCAGGGCGGGCCGTCCCATTAGGAATCATGAAGATGCTGGTTTCGCGGCCGGACGGTAGCGCACCAGCCGCGTTCGAGCCTTCCTGGAATAGCAGGTTTTCGCTACCTAGGGCATTGGCATTGAGAATAAACTGGCGCAATGAGCCTTGGCCTGCGTCGTTGGTATTCACTACTACATCGAAGTTGAAGCCGAAGTCTACGCCCGAGGTGCCGGGCGTAACAGTTGCAATTGACTGCGGCGTCTGGGTGCCTGCCGTCAGAGCCGTTAGGGCCTGCGTGCCGCTATTGGCCCCGGCGTCTTGCCTTTCGGGAGCTTCACCACCCACGCGGTTGACATCAGGTACGGCCGTGCCGAGGCCTGTGCCGGTGAAGGCCGTGGTGCGGAATGTCTGCACTGGTATCACGCCGGTAGCGCCCGGAGTGCGTGACGATTTCACGGTGCTGTTTACTACGCGCACCCTATAGCTGGTGCCGGCCGTGAGGCCTGTAAAAGAGTAAGTGCCGCTCGCGGAAGTCGTGGTCGAGGCCACGAAGGCGTTGGTGCTGGTGTTGTAGAGCTCCACCGTGGTGCCCGCGCTGGCAATACCGTTGTTGGCCGCACCCGAATTCACAGCCGAAGTATTGGCCGTGCTGTACGGGCGGCCCGCGCCACCGCCGTAGTTGGTGTCAGTAAAGACAATGCCGCTGATAGTAGTGGAGCAGACTGCCCCCGAAATGCTGTTAGCGATGGCATTGCTGGTGGTGGTGCTGCCATTGGCGGCGCTGGCATTGCTGCCGGCTGCTGCCCCAAAAGTGCTGGTAGCAGTGCCGGTGGTGGTGCCGCCGGGGGTGCTGGTGCCCGCAGCGCCGCCCGTGGTGCTAGCCGCGAGCGAAGTCGCGGTAGGGCCGGTGGTGAAGATAACGCCGCCGCCGCCGCCGCCGCCCGGCCCGTGGGCCGTCGAGCTGTTGTTGGCATCCACGGGGCGCACGGTGCCCCCCGCGCCACCCTTGGCACTGAGGGTTAAGCTAGCCAGGCCAGCCTGGCTGGAGGTTGCCGTGAGTAGAATGGAGCCGCCAGCGCCACCACCGCCAGCCCCGTCGTTGAGCACGCCAGACGGCGCATTAGCGCCATCAACTACGATACCACCCGTGCCGCTAACCGTAGCTGTGCGCACAATAACCAGGCCGCCGCCCGGTGCTCCGCTGCTGGCAAAGCCCGTGCCGCCAGGGCCCGAGCCATCATTGGTAGTGCCGGCGCCGCCGCCACCGCCCATTATGAGTACACTAGGGCTAGAAGCAAAAGTGGCGCCTGGCTCGCCGCCAATGAGGGTATTCAGGGTACTATTGCCGCCGCGCCCACCAGGACCCGCGTTGCCGCCGCCACCGCCGCCGCTGTTGTTGCCGTTGTCGTTGCCACCACCACCGGCGTTGCCAGGAGCCCCGCGCGAGCTGCTACCGCCGGGATAGCCATCGGTGCCGGTGTTTGTAGCAGTTGTAGCGCCAAGCACGTTAACAAAGCGCGGAGTACCGGCAATGCCTTCGCCCTTCTGCGCATTGAGGTTAGTAGCTGCGGCCGTCAGGTCAGGCGGGCCAGCAGTCACATACTGACTTGTCACAGCGGCGGAGTTGTACACTTGCCTAATACCGGCCCCACCCCGAAAGCCCAAGCCCGAGGCGTTGATAACCGCCGTGCCAAAGTTGAGCTGCCCTTGCACATCGAGGGCGATAATGCCACCCGTGCCGCCGTTCCAGAAGGGCGGTACAATGTTGGCCGTCATCGTCAGGCTGCTGTACTGCGGCACGCGTACTACCTGAAAGGTGCGTAGCGTGGCAGTGCTACTTACGGCCGAGGTTATATAGGTATTTTTTAGAGCTGTGGAAAGCGTAACAGTATTGGGAGTAACGGCCGTGTTAACGCCACTGGCAGCTATTACATACTCATACTGCCCGGCCGTAAGATTTGTGGTAAGGTTGCCACTGGCTCCGCCGCCAGCCACGCCGTCGCCGTAGCTGTCCGAGTTAGTGTTATTGATTTCGGCACCCTGCATCTGAATCACCAATAGCAGGTCGCCGCTACTGATAGGGGTAGTGCTAGCCCCCGTGCCGGTGCGGATGGCACCCACACTCAAGGTGGTGGTGGTGGCAGCCGCCGTGCCTACGCCAGGGTAGTATGTATTGGGGCTAGCCGTGAAAGTGCTACCGTCTCTGCCAGGGCTGGCGCAGGTGTTTTGAGCCCGAGCCAATTGGACTGGTCCTAAGACAATCCAACCCAATAGCACAAATAGTACTCGTAGTATTAGGCGCATAAAAGAGGAAAAGGGTAAATGGTTATTTGCAATAAAAGGACTTCTGCAGAGGTAGGGTTTGGAGAGTTTTTATAACACAGCAAAGATATTATTTTCTGCTTTTTTACAATATGCGTAACCTTTATAAAGCCCCTATTCGCTGGTTGCAATACAGTTAATAGCTTATAAGCCCTGTAAACGCATATTATTTTTTTTTAAATTTTATTGGCCAGCTTTTTTGATGTATGAATCATGTACAATATTCTAATTATTTATTTAATTATTCTAATAACAAGCGTGTTTTTTTATTTTTACAAAATTGTATTTTTATAATAATAAAATTTATTATTTATTGTCGAGCTAGATGCTCCATACCTATATGATTGCGATGGTCCCGGCTAAAAACTGAGAGGCACACATAAAAAAAGACTCCCCTTCTGCAAGGGGAGTCTTTTCAAAAACTGCGAAAGCAGTGCTGTTATTCCTTTACCAGACGTAGTACTTGGCGCACAGCCGTGCCATCGGCTAGCTGACCAGTTACTAGCACTTGGTAAGTGCCAATAGCCAGGTCGCTGATGGATAGCGGCTGCGGCAGGCCACCACCTAGGGTAGCGGTGCGCACCGTCCGGCCCGTAGCATCGAGCAGTAGAACCTGATACGTGCCCGTGGTGGGCAGCGCGCTCAGGTCGAGCGTGGTGCTGGTCTGGGCCGGGTTCGGGTACAGGCTCAGTGCTAGGCGGGTAGCTAGCTGCTGGAACTTGACCGTGCGCAGGGGCGAGTAGGTGGCGGTGCCATCGTGGTCGACCTGACGCAGGCGGTAGTACACCGGGCCGCTAGCCTTGGCCGCTACGTTGGCATCATTGAAGGCGTAGACCGTGGCCGACGTAGTCGTGCCCTGACCAGCGACTTGGCCAATCTTAACGAACGTAGTGCCGTCGAAGCTGCGCTCGACCTCGAAGTGGTCGTTGTTCTGCTCTGAGGCCGTGTGCCAGCTCAGCTGGGCGTCGCGGTTCTGCACGGCCTGGGCCGTGAAGTCGGTCAGCACCACCGGCAGCGGCGTGGCACCTAGGGCAAATGTCACGGGTACGGTGCTGGCACCGCCGTTGGCATCGGTCGTAGTTACCTGCAGCGAGTAGCTGGTGGTACGCGTCAGCTGAGGCAGCGCACTAGCGTCGCTCACGTAGATGCGGCCGGTAGCCGGGTCAATGCTTACGCCGGTGGGCAGTGTGCCCGAAGCGAGTACGGCGTTGGCTAGGCCGTTGGCAGACCCGGCCAGCAGTGCACCTTCGGGGCTGTAGATGCTTCCGTTGCTGCTGTAGACAGCCGCGTTGGGGTCAACTGCCTGGGCCAGTACTTCGCCGGTGCTGTACACGCTCTTGCCCGAGTTGTAGGTAGTGTAAGCCGAGCTCTGGTCCTGCGCCACCGGAATGGTGTAGAGGGCAGTGTTGCTCACAGCCGACCGGTTGTCGATGGCCTGGAACGTGAACGTGGCATTGCCGACGTAGCCTACAGTGGGTGCGAAGTACAAGCCAGCCGCTGGCACATCGCCGATAGAGGCGCGGGTACCATTGCTGAGGTAGAGGACACCCTGGGTGGGGTCGGGCAGGCTCACTATCGCGTACTTGCTCACGGTGCCATCGGCATCGGTAGCGTTGAGCGGCGAGATGAGCAGGCCGCCGGGTGCCTGCTGGTTGGCCGTGTTGCCACGGGCGCTGCGCAGCGTGTTCCAGATGTTTTGTGCCACCGGGGCCTGGTTGGCCTGGGTAGTGGTCAAAGTGAAGTCGTTGTTGTCGAGGTTGCTTTCGCCGGCAGCGGTCACGGTAGCCGTGAGGTCTAGGTTGCCGGTGGCGGGCATCACAACAGTGAACGAGTTGGCTACGGCACCATTGGCGCCGGCCGCCTGGCCACTGATGGCCGGGAAGGTAATTACCCCAGTACCGCTATCATACGAAGCTCCCACAGGCAAGTCGCCTACTATCGAGTTGGCTGGCACCTTCACCGTTTGGGTGGTGCTGTTGGCCGTGGCCGACGAGGTCGAAGGGCCGTTGTTGGTCGTGGTTACCGAGTAGGTGTTCACGCTGCCGGGCTGCGCCGTGGTTGGACCAGCCAGGCTGGTCACTACATCGTAAGCCGGCGTGATGCTCAGCTGGCTACCCGATACGTTGTTGCTCGGGTTGGGGTCAGAGGTATTAGACGAAACTGCCGAGGCCGAGATGGCTAGCGCATTGGCCGGGGTCGTGAGGCTAATCGTGTAGGAGGTCTCGTTGCCGGGTGCTTGGCTATCAATGGTGGGCAGTACTACCTGGCCGGTAGTGCTGTTATACGCATTGGGTACCACTACGCCATTAGCATCGCGCACTACTACGTTGGTCAGGCCAGCCGTCAGATAAGCAGTCGGCATTACTTTGATAGCTGCCGTGGTAGTGCTTAGGTTACTGAATTTCACGGTGTACGAAACCGTGGTGCCAGCCACTGCCGGCGAGGCCGGAGAAGTGATGCTAGTAGCAAGGTCGGCCGTGTTGGTCGTAGCAGGGGCCACACCCGTCGCGATGGCCGACGAGTTGTTACCGGCTACTAGGTCAGTGCTGGTAGTCGAAACCGAAGCCGTACCTCTGAGCTGGCCATTGGCCGGGCTGCTAGGCATGGTGAAGGTTACCAGGCCCACGCGGCTATCGCCGGCGGCTAGGTCGAAGCTCGGGAAGGTCACGAGGCCAGTAGTGGCATTGTAGGTGCCGCCGCCCGTGATAATCACTCCGTTGTTGCTGCTGCCATCGGGGTTGGTTACTACCGTGCCCGTGCCGCTGAGGCCGGCCGGCAGCTGTAGGGTGGCTTGCACGGCGCTGGCGTTGCTAGGTCCGTTGTTGGCCGTGGTCACGGCGTAAGTTATGGCGTTGCCGGCTACAGCGGTGGCTGGGCCATTCAGGTAAACGGCTACGTCGGCGGCGGGGCTCACCGTAGTGCGCACCAGCGACGAGTTGTTGGTCGAGGCCACATCGGTGGTGCCGCTGCTTACGTAGCTGCTCACCGAGAAGCTCTGGGCCGGGGCCGCAAACCAGATGCTGTATACCTGGGTGCTGCCTGCCGGCGCGTTGGCCACGGCCGGGAACGTAACCAGACCAGTAGCGGGGTTGTACGCGTTGGTGATAACGTTGCCGTTGGCATCCTGCACGAGCACGTTAGTGAGGCCAGCGGGTAGCTGGGCCGTTTCGACGGCCGAGGTAGCCGAGCCAGTGCCTTGGTTGGTGAAGGTAGCGGTGTAGCTAACTGTCTGGCCCGCAGCCGTGGCGCTAGGTCCGGTAATGCGCGCCGTCATGTCAGACGTCGTAACCACTTTCACAACTACCGACGACGAGTTATCGGCCGGCACGGGGTCACTACTATCGGTGCTTACCGAGGCCGTAGCCAGCAGCTGACCGTTGTTACCGGTATTAGCTGGCACTGTTACCATCAGCTTGTCGTAAGTGTACGAGCTGCCGCTGGCCTGGGAGGCAAGCGTCGGGTAGGTAAGTACCCCCGTGGCGGCATCATAAGTAGTGGTGCCCGCGGCCGTCACAAACGTGATGATGTTGCCCGCCTGCGTACCGCTCACGCCGCCTACCGTCAGCGTCGAGCTGCCCGGGTTAGCGAGCGAAGACGTGAGGCCCGGCAGCAACTGCACGCGCTCTACTACATTATTAACCGAGGTCGTGTTCAGAAAGCCGTTGTTAAACGACGTTACCGTGTACGTAACCACCGAACCGGCCCTCACTATCGTGGCATCGGCCGTGATGGTCGTGCCCTCGTTGGTTTTGGCTAGGGTAGTGTTGGTTACGGTCATCGGCGTGCTGGTGGTGCTGCCGTTGAGGTAGGCCGTGTTGTTGGCTGTGTTCGTGTCGCCGCTCGTAGGGGCTATTACGGCCGAGGGAGCGAAGTTGGCGGCGGGGGCGCTGAAGCTGATGCTGTTAACCACCTTTTCGCCGTTGGGCAGGTTGGTCAGGGCCGGGAAGGTAACCGTACCAACTTTCTGGGTCGAATTATAAACGTAGGTGCCCCCGTTGGTGATGTAAACGTCGGTCAGGGGTGCGTCTGACGGGATGAGAACCGTCTGCGAAGCTACCGGGGCGCTGTTGGGGCCGTTGTTGGTCGTGGTCACGTACAGCATCGTGGGCGAGCCCGCAATGGTAGTGGCCGGGCCCGTGAGGGTGGTTGCCAGGTCAAACTGAGCGGGCATCACGGCCGTCATTGCGTTGTTCTGCGTCAGGCCGGCCTCGTTGGTCGTCGTGCTCACGCTGGCCGTGGCCACTACGGGCGTCTGGCTGCTGGTGAGGTTGTAGGTGATGGTCGAAGTGAGTGGGCTGTTGGCGGCAATGCTCGTGGGCGAAGTGTTATATACTACTAGGCCGGTCGTCGCATTGTAGTAGCCGTCAGATACGGTCACGCCGTTATTGCTGCTGCCATCGGGGTTGGCGCTAGGGGTAGCCGAGCCCGTGAGGCCAGCCGGCAGCTGTACCGTGCGCACTACGCCATCGGCCGTTTGCGGGCCGCGGTTGTTGAACGTCACCGTGAAAGTGCCGATAGTGGGCGTGGCGCTTGCCGTAATGGTAGCGACTACATCGGCAGTAGCTATCGTGTTCAAGGCCAGAGTGCTGGTGTTCGGGGCAGTGTTGCTGCCTTCGGCTACGGAGGTGCTGGTAGTAGCCCTCAGGTTCGAGGCACCCGTGGTCTCAGGAGCCGTGAAGTTGAACATTACAACGCTGCGGGCATCGCTGGCCAGTGAGGCGAGCGGCCCAAAGTCGATGACGCCGGGCGTAGCAAACGATAGGTTTGCGTTGGGGTAAGCTGCACGAATGGCGTCTTGCTGAGCCTGCGAAACCGTAGCCCCGCTGGGCAGCGTCACAATGCGGCTCACGTTGGTAGCCGGGTTGGGGCCTTCGTTGGTGAAAGTGGCCGTGAAAGTGCCCGTAGGCTGGCCGGCGTTGAGCGTGGTAGGTCCGCTTAGGGCTACCGTCACGTCGGCCACCGCAGTTACCGTCGAGCTGAAAGCTGCCCTGTTGTTAGCCGTTTGACCCAGCTCCTGGGTGGTTGTCGAAGTAGTGCTTTCCGTGCTAGCAGTACCTAGGGTAGTAGGTGCCGTGTACGCAAACGAGTAAGAGACCGAGTTGCCGCTCGGCAATTGGGCCAGCGTGCCAAAGTCAATGGTCGTGATGGCGCTGGTGCCCGAGCCCGTGGTTGTGAACGTAGTGCCGGGGTATGCTGCTACAATGGCTGCCTGCTGGGTAGCCGTGAGGCCGGCCCCTGTGGGCAAGGCTACACGCTGGGCCACCGAAGTAGCCGAACCCGCACCAATGTTGGAGAACATCACCGTGAAGTTGCCGGTGGGCTGGCCCGCGCTTATCGAGGCCGGGCCCGTGATAGTCGTCGCTACATCGGCCACGCAGTTGGCGCCTGCCGTGCTGCCCGCAATGCTGTTGCTGATGCCAGTATTGGTTACGCCACCTAGGCCAGCCGCGGCGCCATAAGCTACGCGGGTATTATTTGTCGCCACTGTAGTGCCATTAGCGCCACCGGCAGCACTTAGCGTAGCCGTTACGCCACTGGTGGTGAAGATAACGCCGCCGCCGCCGCCGCCGCCAGGTCCGTGGGGGCCTGAGGTAGTAGCCGGGTTAGTGTTGCCACCTGTACCGCCGTTAGCGTTCAGGGTTAGCGTGCTAGTGCTGCTGGCCGTAATAAGGATGGCCCCACCTGCGCCGCCGCCGCCGCCGCCATCGTCAACTGTACTGCTGTTGGCGTCGCCACCATTGGCCAGGATAGTGCCCGTGCCCGTGATGGTGCCCGAGCGCAGCAGTACAATGCCGCCGCCCGCAGCGCCGCTGCTAGCCGGGCCGTTTGCCGGGGTGCCCGAGTTATTGTTGGTAGTGCCAGCACCACCGCCGCCGCCCATTACCAGGCGCGAGCTAGTAGCCACGCTGAAGCTAGCGCCCGGCTCACCGCCAATGGCTTGGTTGCCAGAGAAGTTGTTGCCGCCACGGCCGCCGATGCCGCCGTTGGCCCCGCCACCGCCGCCGCTGTTGTCGATGTTGTTGTTACCACCACCGCCGGCGTTGCCAGGAGCACCCCGACCACTAGGGCCACCGGCGTAGCCGTCGATGCCAGTGTCGCTAGTAGCGTTGGTAGCTGCGTCGTTAGGGGTAGCTGGTACATTCACGTAGCGCGGGGTGCCGGCCGTGCCCTCACCTTTTTGGGCGTGGGCATTAGCCGTCGTTGTAGCCACGTAATCATTGTTGGCGCCCGCGGCCGTAGCCTGCGTGCGTCCTCCACCGCCACGGAAGCCGCGGCCCGAAGCGTTGATGGTATTACCACCAAAGTTGGTTTGGCCGGCTACGTCGAGGGCTATAATGCCGCCGATGCTGCCGTTCCAAGGCGTGGCCGTCAGGGTGCCGCTCAAAGTTAGGTTGGTATACTGCGGAATGCGCACCACCTGAAAGCGGCGCGGGCCGGCGGTAGTCGAAGCTGCCGAGCTTACGTAGCTGTTCACCAGCGGCGCGGCTAGGGTCAAGATGCCGCCCGCCGTTGTGATGGGCGTAGTGTTGGTCGCTACTACGTACTCGTACACGCCAGCCTGGAAGTTGGTCGTCAGGTTGCCGCTGGCGCCGCCGCCGGCCACGCCGTCGCCGTAGGCGTCGGTGTTGGTGGAGTTAATGTCAGCGCCCTGCATCTGAATCACCAGCAGTAAATCGCCGGCCGAGATGTTGTTAGCTGCCGCCCCGCTACCTAGGGTGCCCGTACCAATCGTGATGCTGGTAGCACCTTGCGCGGCCGAGGCCGTGCCAGGGAAATAAGTGTTGGGGTTAGAGGCCAGCGTGGGCGAGCCGTCTTTGCCGGGGTTAGCGCAAGCCGCGGGGGGCGGCACGGCCGATACTGGGATAGAGTAGGTGGTGCTGTTCGACGCGATGTTAGCGTCGTCGGTAGCCAGGTAGTTGAACGTGGACGTGCCTACGAAACCAGCAGTGGGGTCAAACGTCAGCTGGCCTGCCTGAGTCGGCGTTAGCACTAGGCCTGGGAAGTTGGTCGTATTCAGCAGCACACCGTTCACGTACAAAACGCCTTCGGTAGCCGGGGGTAGGGCCGCAATAGTGTACGACTTGATAGTGCCATCAGGGGCCGTTCCGTTGAGGCTGCTGATAGGCAGCTGAGCCGAGGCGTTTGACATGCTAGCCACCGTTACGGGGCTGGCCGTGGGGGCCAGGCGGCACCAGGTCATGTTCTCAATACCGATAACCTGGAAGCCAGGGTCGGCTACGGTGCCTGATACGCCATTGACGTACGTAATGGTGAAGGTGTTAATAGCGCTGGGGAAGGAAACCGTTACGGTACCATCTACTGGGCTATCGGTGGTGGTCTGGCCGGTAGCCGTGGCGCCGCTGATAGTCACTACGCCCGCGCTGGGGTTTTCCGCCGACAGGTAAGGCGTTACGCTGGTGCCATTATTAGCCCCAGCAAATGTCACAACGTCGATGAAGTTGCCCGCTGCGCCGTCGATGTCTAGGATGCGCGTGGTGAAATTGGATACTGCCCGCGAAAAGGTGAAGGTTACTTTCGAGGTGCGGCCTGTGCCCGAGTAGTCATTAGACCACCCTAGGGCATTTACTGTGTTTACCGAGCTAATCTGAAATGCAGAAGCTGGGTTGGTAGCGTCAGCCGAGTAAGCACCCGAGCTGATGGTAGTAGTGGCGCCGGTGGGCACCGCTAGGGCGGCGTGGTTTTTCCAGTCTTCGTTGGCTGGGCGCGAGCCGAAGGCAAACGTGTTGGTGGCTGTGCCGCAGGGGGCCAGATACTGTAGCGGAATAGTGTAGGTAGCCGTGTTGGTCGAGGAGGCCCCCACTTCGTCTACAGCGCGGTAGGTGAAAGTAGTGCTGGTGCCCTGGAAGCTCTGGTTGGCCGAGTAGCGCAGCGAGGAGGCTTGGGCGGCCGTCAGGCTCTGGTTCAAGGCTACGGGAGCGTAGTTGCCGCCTGCCGTGCCATAGAGCAGCGTGCCGTTGGTGGGCAGGCTCGTGATGACATAGGAGGCGATGGTGCCGCCGTCGGGTGTTGAGCCGCTTAAGCTTCTAATGCCGGCCTGCGTGGCTGTGCTCAGCACCGGGGTGGTGGTCACGTTGTTGGCCACCGGTACCGAGCGGCACCAGCTCATTTTATCGATGCCGATAAACTGGCTGGCGGGGTCGGTTACGGTGTTCGGTACGCCGTTGGCGTATGTAATGGTGAGGGTCTTGATGGGGTTGGGGAAGTAGGCTGTCACGGTGCCGTCCACCGTGCTGCTGGTAGCGGTCTGGCCGGTGGCCACGTTGCCGCTCACCGTTACTACGCCCGCACTGGGGTTAGCTACCGACAAGAAGGGCGTAACGCTAGTGTTGCCTGCATTAGCCCCTTCAAATGTTACGACGTCGATGAAGCTGTTCGCCACGCCGTCAATATCCTGCACCTGCACCGCGAAGTTGGATACTTCGCGCGAGAAGGTGAAGGTCACCTTCGAAGTGCGGCCTGGGCTCGTGGTCGAGTAGTCGTTGTTCCACGCCAGCGTATTCGAGTTAACCGTCCCAGTTCGAAGCGTGGAGGCGGTGTTAGGCGTACTAACCGAGTAGTTACCCGAGCTGATAGTGGTGGTGGCGCCGGCGGGCACGGGCTCGTTGGTGCGAGCTGTCCAGTCTTCGCCGGCGGTGCGGGTGCTAAAATCTAGCGTGTTAGTGGTAGTGCCGCAGGCCGCTATAAACTGTAGCGGAATGGTGTAAGTAGCGGCAGGAGAGGTAAGACCCTGGTCGTCTTTGGCCTGGTAGGTAAAGGTGGTGCTGCTACCCGTAAAGCTAGCATTAGGCGTGTAGCGCAGCGAAGAAGCCTGCGCAGGCGTCAGGCTCTGGTTTAGGGCCACGGGGGCATAAGTTGTACCCGTAGTGTTGTAGAGCAGCGTGCCGTTGGTCGGCAGCGAGGTTATCGTATAGCTCAGGATGCCGTCGGCCGTGCCGCTCAGGCTGCGAATGTTGGCCTGCGTCGAGGAGCTGACCACTGTGGTGGTGGTAACGGGCGCGGCAGTGGGCGCGATGCGGCACCAGCTGATGTTGTCGATGCCAATTACCTGGCCCTGAAATTCAGTAGCTGTGGTTACGTTGCGGTACTGCAGCGTGAAAGACGTGATAGTGCCAGGGTAAGTAGCAATAATTGTCGCGTCGTCGGTGGTGGCGTTGTTGCCGCCGGCCGGGATACCCGTGGCCTTGTTGCCCGATATCGCTACGTATTTAGTTACAGCATTGGCCCGGGTCAGGGTTGGCTGTATGTTGGTAGTGGTGCCGTTAGTCGCCGTAAAGGTCACTTCGTCGGTGAAGCCGTTGCTGGGCGTAGCCCCGATACCTAGGAGCCCCCCTGGGTTAGCCGGTACAAACACCGCGTCGATATCTTGCACCCGCACCACTAAGTTGGTCACGGGCCGCGAGAAGGTGTAGGTTACCGTCGAGCCCGTGCTGGCGTTGGCTGCCGAAGCGTAGGTTGTGGTCCAGGCCAGCGTTTGGCCATTTAGTGTGCCGGTTGCCAGTGTGCTGTTGGCATCAGCCGACGAATAGGTCGTGCCCACGCGCGTAAAGGAACTGGCATCGGGCGCGGGCGCACTTGCCCGGTTCCGCCAGTCGCCTGCTACGTAGGCGTTGGTAGTATTAGACACCCGGTAGTCTAAGTTAACCGGGGCGGTGGCGCATGTTTGGGCTTGGGCTGTAGGCGGCCTAAAAGCAGCCCAGCCAAGCAAAAGCATGCTTAGGCGTAAGGATGGTCGCATAGAGTAGGCAGTAGAGTAAGCTAGAATGGAAAAAGGGATAAAATATATTATTTGATTTTCGAGAGAAACATATTTTTCAGCGAGCTAAGTACGACAAAATTAATAATATGAGTATTGAAAAGACACAAAATATATGTCTCAAAAAAAGACATAATTATTAGCTAGATGCAAAATTCATGAAAAAAATATGTGAAAATGTTTAGCATAAATAATTGAAATTCAAGAAAAAAATATACTGCTACTATCGAGTCTAATTTTTAGATTATAATTATGTGATTTATATCATTTTATTAGAATAATTAAAATAATGCTTAGAAAAATAGGGTGCTTTGAGATGAGCATAATTAGCTTGGGAACTGATTGCTAAATTGTATTTTATAAATAAAAGGTTTGTTATTATTGGGGTTTATTAGGTAAAAGGCCATCAGTGTGTTTTAAAACGGCCTCAGGTGCTTAGCTCGCTCTTGCGTATGCACAGCGAGAATTTGGTTAGGCCCAGAAAGTGGGGAGACAGGAATCCGGTGCCGGGGACGCTGGGAAATGCGCTGCGCCCTATAGAGGCGCCAGCAACTGGGCTATTCGCTAGGCGCTAGGGCCAAAAAAAAGGCTACCCGACTGGGTAGCCTTTTTTAACCAAAGTGAGTAGCTGGTATGCTAGTACGCGTGACCGCGGCCGCTTTCTTCTATCAGGGCGCGCAGGGGCTCGTTGAGGCCTGCTGCGTCGTTGAGCTCTTCTAGGGGCACGTGCAGGCGGTACTTCCAGAAGTGCTGCGGGTTGCTAGGCACGTTTATTTGCTCGTCGTGGGGGTTAGCGCGGCGCAGGTGGTTGTCCATGGCCAGCAGGTCTTGCAGCGGGAAGATGGCCCACATGGCCGGCGAGTGCAGGTGCTGCGCAATGATTTCGCGAATTACCCAGGGCTCGGCGTAGTAGGGCGCAAGCTGGCGCCAGTGCCCTAGGGTGGTTTCGAAGAAGCGCTGGGTGCGTACCCGGTCCTCCTCCCACCAGCCGCGCAGGGTGCTCATGTCGTGGCTGCCGGGGCTTACTACCGAGAGGTAGGGGGCCACGGCGGGGTGGCCAAATTCCGTTTCGGGATTGGAGGGCATGCGCTGGATGTTGAGGCCCAGCATGCCGAGCTGCTTCATAACGCCGGGCACCGAAGCGGGCACCATCCCTAGGTCCTCACCCGCAATGAGCATGTTGGTGGCGTAGCGCACGGGCGGCAGCTTCACCAAACCCTGCTCGCGCCAAAACTCCTCGTGGCGGCGGAAGAAGAAATCGACGTAGATGTCATCGTAGAGCCGGCGGCGTGCTTCGTCGCCGTCGAGCTCCTTGAAGCTGTCCGACTTATGCAGCGTGATGCGCGGGTGGTAGTAGTCGTTGCCAGCGGGCACAAAAAGCACCTCGTTGACGAAGTGATACAAGCCGGACCGCACGCGCAGCAGAAATTCTTCGCGCTCGGGATGCAGCTTGATTTCTTCGTTGATGTACGTTTCTATCTGGCGCTGGGTAGCCACGTGGGGCCGCAGCTGAATGGCGCCGTACTCGTCGGCCACCATAAACTCATCTAACACCGCCTGGGCATCGGCGCCGAAGGTGCGCTCGAGCAGGTGCCAGCGGATGTAGGGCTCGCACAAGCGGCCGTAGTCGAACCACCCGAGGCGGCGCTGTATCTCGTCGCGGTGCAGCGGCAGGGCGGGCGAGAAGTGACCTAGGAGCCCCTCGACCGAGTGGGCCGGCATTTCCCAGATGCGGAAAAAGCCCAGGATGTGGTCGATGCGCAGCATGTCGAAGTAGCGCGCCAGGTGGCTCAGGCGCTGCTTCCACCAAGCGTAGTTGTCCTCGGCCATGCGCTCCCAGTTGTAGGTCGGGAAGCGCCAGTTTTGGCCGGTGGTCGAGAAGTCGTCGGGTGGGGCGCCGGCCTGCTGGTCCATGTGGTAGAGCTCGGGCTGCGTCCAAGCATCGACCGAGTGGCGGTAGATGCCGATGGGTAGGTCGCCCTTGAGCACCACGTGGCGCTCGCGGCCGTAGTTAACAGCGTCGGTCAGCTGCCGGTCGAGGTGAAATTGCGTAAAAAAGTGCAGCCCAAACTCGTCGAAATCGGGGCCGTGCTCGTCTACCAGCTGCTCGAGGCCGTGCGGCGCCCGAAACTCCTGTGGCCACTCGTGAAAGTCAGCGGTGCCAAACCGGTCGCGCAGGCCCGAGAAGGCCGCGTACGGAACCAGCCACGAGCCCTGCTCTGCCTTGAACTTATGGAAAGCGGGGTCGGCCAAGAACTTGGCCTTTTCCTGCTGGTAGAGCAGCTTCAAGAACTTCCATTTGGCATTCATCACCGGCTCGTAGTCCACGAAGTCCTTGGCGTTGAACTCTTGGCGCAGCTGGGTTAGCTCGGCAGCGGCCTTCTTGTCTTTGAGCTTGGCAATGCCCTCTAGGTGCAAGTACTGCGGGTGCAGCGCAAACACCGAGATGGCCGCGTAAGGGTAGGAGTCAACCCAAGTGTGAGTGGCCGTTGTGTCGTTGATGGGCAACACCTGCACCACACTCATGCCGGTTTTAGCGGCCCAGTCCATGAGCAGCTTCAGGTCGGGGAACTCGCCCACGCCCAGGCCTTGCTCGCTGCGCAACGAGAACACGGGCAAGGCCACGCCCGCCCCGCGCCAGGTCCCGGCGGCGTAGCGGAAGCCTTCATCATCGGCCACGCGCAGGGTGCGGGGGGCGGCGCTGCCGGCGGGCAGGACGCGGTTGTCGCCGGTTTCGAGCTGCACCACCGTTTGAGTGGCAGGGTCCCAGAGGCCATACTTGTACTGTAGCTCGGCTTCGGGGTGTTGCAGGGTCACATCGGCCTGCCAGTAGGGGTAGGCGGCATCCGAAAGCACCACGGGCGGCCCTTGGTCCCAGGCCCCTAGGGCGGGGTCCGAGCCCAGCACGCATACCTGGTGCTCGGTGGCCACGCGCGGCGCGGCCAGGCGCAGGTGTAGGTTGGCGGCTGGCGCCTCGGTTACTACAGGGGCTGCAGCCGCCTTCTTTTTGCCCTTGGCAACCTTCGTGGCAGCTACTTTGGCAGCCGGCGCAGATGCGGGGCGGCGGAAGAGCGCCTTGGTAAAGGCCGAGGTAAAGAGTTCGTTGTCGTCTTGGGCGGGCGCCCGCCAGTAGTCGCGCACATCTAGGTGCTCGTAGCCGGCGGGCAGGGCCAGGGTGCGGTTGTCGCCCCACTCCCACACGGCGCCGCCACCCTCAAACAGCAGCACATACTTATACGAAATAGGGGCCGTAGCCGCCTCGGCGGGTACCTCCACCTCGGCGCTCCAGCGCGTGGTGGCTTCGTCGTAGTGCAGGGGTAGGGCCTGGGCTAACTCCCAGTGGCCCAGCGCCGGCAGCGAGCCGCACAGCACCAAGCGCTGGCCGTAAGTAGTGCGGTAGGGGAGAGAAAAGTGAACAGTCATTGAGGCAAACCAGAGTAAGGGGCGCAAGATACTGCCCCGGCCCTGGGCCCAACTACCAGAGGGGGCGCGCCGTATGGGGCAGCAAGGTGCCTACGTAGCCGCCGGCTGCAGGGTCTATTCTTCTGCTTTTCTCTATGATTCGTCTAGTACTCGCCACGCTGCTGAGCGGCAGCCTGGTGGCCCCGGCTCAGGCCGCGCCGGCCGACTACCACCCGCCCCGCCACTTCTACACGCCTAACCACCAGCCCTACCGCCGGCTGCCCACGCGCCTGTCGTTCGGCTTTAACCTGGCCAGCTACAACGGTGACCTCACCGGCCGGCTGCGCGATAACACGCTGCGCCTCGGGCTCAGCATCGGGCTCGTACGCACGCTCAGCCCGCATCTCACTTTTGGAGCCGACCTAGGCTACGTCAAGTTCCAGGCCGTGGACCAGTTTCCCGAACGTGGCTATCGCTTTGGGGGCACCGATGCACTGCTAACGACCTACCTGCGCTATAATATCTTGGCCGATAAAAGCATGTATCTAGGGCCCAACCACCGCCCCACCACCTGGCAGCCCTTCTTGCAGGCTGGGGTGGGCGGCATGGTCTACAACCCCGGCCTAGTGCAGGCGGTGCCCGGCGGCACGGTGCAACTGCCCGCCGAGGGTAATAATACGGCCACGTTCTCGGGGGTGGCAGCCGTGCTGCCAGTGGGTGCTGGCGTCACGCTGCGCGCTAGCCGCTCGCTTTACTTTACCCTCGAAGGCCTGTATTATTTTACTAGCTCTGACTTGCTCGATGGCATCAGCCAGCGCGGTAACCCCGACTCGAAAGACAGCTTTATGACCGCGGCACTCAAAATCGAGTATGCTTTCTACAAAAAGAAAGGCAAGCCGCTCGTGCACTTTGACTAAGAGTGTGGCTTGAACTTTGTAGGCCGGGGCGCCCCGGCCGCCGCTGGCGGCTAGGGCTACTTAGCCTTTTCCATTACGATGCGTTTTATACTTGCTGCCCTGCTGGGCGGTAGCCTGGCAGGCTTGCTGGGCGCCGCCCCAGCCGTGGCTGCCCCGGCCGGCTACCGCCCGCCCCGCCACTTCTATACGCCTAACCACCAGCCATACCGCCGCCCACCCACTCGCCTCACGCTCGGCGCCAGCCTCGGCTACTACGATGGTGACCTCACCAATCAAATCAGCCGCCGCCCAGGATTCAGCCTAGGGTTGGTGCGTCCGCTTAGCCCACACTTCACCTTTGGGGCTGACCTAGGCTACGTGCAGCTGGAGGGCAAGGACTATGCCCCCAGCCGCGGCCTGCGCTTCACCAGCACTAGTGGGCTGCTCACTACTTTCGTGCGCTATAATCTGCTAGCCGACAAGAGTCTATATATAGGGCCCAACTACCGGCCCACCAAGGTGCAGCTTTTTCTGCAAGGTGGCGTGGGGCTACTGCTCAACAACCCTAAGGCCTCGGTTGTCAGTGCCGTGCCGCCCTACGGCAGTATGCCACTACCCCCCGAGAAGCAGGGCGGCTATCCGACCCTAGTCGGCGTGTTGCCGGTGGGTGGGGGCATCACGCTCAAGGCTAGCCGCTCGCTGTCTTTCACGCTCGAAGGCCTGTTTTGCGTTACTGGCAGCGACTTGCTCGATGACATCTCCCAGCGCGCCAGTCCCGATAAAAAGGATGACTTCGCCACAGCGTCGCTTAAGGTAGAGTACGCCTTTTATAAGAAGCACGGCAAGCCGCTCGTACACTTCGACTAGGTCAATAAGCAATTAGTAATGAACAATGAGCAGACTGAGTAATCAGCTTCCTCATTGTTCATTACTCATTTACTTAAGTAGTCTACTGCCAGCGTGACCAGCGTTTTTACGCCCAGCGGGAAGGCGCTTTCATCGACCTTAAAGCCAGCAGTGTGATGGTCGGCCACGGTGGCGGGGTCGGTGCCGGGCGCGGTGCCACCTAGGAACACAAACAGGCCGGGTATTTTCTCCTGGTAGCAGGCAAAATCCTCGGCGCCGGTCACAGCCTTTATCTCGACCACATTCTTAGTGCCGGCCACGCGCTGCATGGTGGGCAGCATGCGAGCCGTGAGGACGGGGTCGTTGAAGGTGACGGGCACGTAGGGTTCGATGCCGACCTCGGCGGTAGCGCCATTGGCCGCCGCAATGCCGTTGGCAGTCCGCTTGATGGCGGCCCAGATGCGCTGCTGCGTGTCAGGGCTAAACGCCCGGATGGTGCCGCTGAGCGTAGCATCGGGCGGAATGATGTTGTAGCGCACCCCCGCCTGCACGGTGCCCACTGTCACCACGGCGGCGTCTTGGGTGAGGTCGGTTTGGCGGCTCACGATGGTTTGCAGGGCCGTAATAATCTCGGCGGCCGTCACCACTGGGTCGATGCTGCTCCAGGGCTTGGCACCGTGGCTGCCCTTACCAATGACCTTGATGCTGAAGCGGTCGGAGCTTGCCATTTCGCCCCTAGGGCGGTATTGCAGCTGCCCCACCGGCGCCGACGCCCAGATGTGCAGCCCGAAGATGGCCTCCACCTTGGGGTTTTCGAGTACGCCCTCCTGCACCATCAGCTTAGCGCCGCCCACCACGCCGGGCAGCGAGCCCTCTTCGGCGGGCTGGAAAATAAACTTGACCGTACCAGGCAAGTCCTTTTTGAGTTGGCTCAGGACCTCGGCGGCGCCCAGCAGCATGGCCACGTGCGTGTCGTGGCCGCAGGCGTGCATCACGCCCACAGGCTGCCCTAGGTAGGTAGTTTTGACGGTGCTGGCAAAAGGCAGGCCGGTACTTTCGGTGATGGGCAGGCCATCCATGTCGGCGCGCAAGGCTACCACGGGACCGGGCTTGCCGCCCTTCAGTAGGCCCACTACACCAGTGCGGCCCACGCCGGTTTGTACTTCTATACCTAGGGCCTTGAGCTGGGCGGCGATGAAAGCGGCGGTGCGGTTTTCTTCGTTGCCGAGCTCGGGGTGCTCGTGCAGGTCGCGGCGCCAGCCTACCACCTTGGCTTGCTCGGCAGCGGCCAGTTGAGCAATGCGGGCGTCGAGGGTGGCGCGCTGGGCGCGGGCGGCGGGGGCAGTAGCCAGCAGCCCCAGGCCAGCTAGCAGAGTGGGTAGCACGTGTTTCATGGCCCCCAAGGTACGGCCACCCACCTAGGGTAAAAATGGGTGGTGGACTTTTGGCCCAACTGCTTCGTGCTCATCGTGGGCTTACCCTGGCACCGGTAGCCGTACCAGCTAGCTTCTCCAGGAGGCGCTAGGTCTATTCTCGAAATCGCCATGTGTCATTAGGCCCTCAGTGCAAAACGCTGGTGCTCACTACGCAGCTAGCCTTGCCGCCCTGTAAGCCTAACCAAAAAATAACTTGGCCGGAACATTGCTTTTGCAGTGCCTTGTTATACCCTAGCTGCTATCGGGGCCACGATGGTGCTTATTTTTGCAGGCTCACAGAGATTAAGTTCTTTTCCTAACGGTATTTATGCGTGTTTTTCCGCTCGTTTCTACTCGTTCGCTCGCTCGCACTCCTGCTGGCTCGCCGGCGGTAGACGACGGCCGCTGGGGGCAGGCCCTAGCGCAGCCCGCTTTTCGGCGCAGCTGGCTGGTGCTGGCTTTGCTGTTTGTGGTGCTGCTGTCGCTGGTGCCAGGCTTCTTTCTATACATTCAGCAGCGACCGGGGTCAGTAGCCATCGACCCACTGCTTGCCCTGGTGCCGCGCCACGATGTGGCCGTGCCGGTGTTCGCGCTCATGTATGGCAGCGTGCTGGCCGCCATGGGCTGGCTGACGCGCCAGCCGCACCTGTTTCTGCGGGGCCTGTGGGGCTACCTCGTGCTGCTGTTGTTGCGCATGGCCACCATCTGGCTGGTGCCGCTAGCCCCGCCCCTCGACCTGGTGCCGATGCCCGACCCCTTCCTGGCGCTCGTGTTCCACACCGAGGCTAGCGAGGCCATTACGAAAGACTTGTTTTTCTCGGGGCACACCTCTACAGTGGTGCTGTTGGCGCTGGCCGTGCGCGGCCGCTGGTGGCGCGGGGCGCTGGCCGTAGTGGCCATGCTGGTAGGCTTGCTAGTGGTAGTGCAGCGCGTGCACTACAGCTACGACGTGCTGGCAGCGCCCTTCTTTGCCGCTCTAGCTTATTGGGTGGCTGGCTTTGTGGTGCGGCCCACGGCAGAAAGCAACGCCTAGGTGGTGCTTCGACAACGTAAAAGATTAAAGCAACAGAACCGCCGGATAGCACTGCTGTCCGGCGGTTCTCTTTTAAAGCGACTCGATTATAGCAGCTTACTTAGGCTGATTCAGCCACTGGCGCGGGAGCTGGAGCAGGAGTCAATTTTTCGCGCAGCCACTGGCCGCGCAGGTACCATACGCCAGCCAGCAGCGCCGACAGTACATTGGCTACCACAAACGACCACCAGAGGCCGTGGAAGCCCAGCGCCGTGTGCCGCGACAGGTACCACGCCACCGGAAATTGCAGGCCCCACACCCCAATGATAGTCAGCACCATGGCCCCTAGGGTATTGCCGGCCCCGCGCAGCGCGCCCGAGATGCACTGCTGCACCCCCGTGAAGCACAGGCTGCCCACCGCAATGCGCACAAACTCGACGGCATCGCGTGTCACGGCCTCGTCGCCCTTCAAGAAAAAGCGTACCAACGGCTCGGCGGCCAGCCACCCGGCCGCTCCCACCAGCAGCAGGCCCGTGAAGCTGAGCCCGATGGCATAGTTGGCCGTTTGGCGGGCGCGGGGCAGATTACGGGCCCCGATGTTTTGGGCCACCAGTGTAGAGCATGCCAGCGAGATGCCCAGCGCCGGAATGATACCTAGGGCCAAGATGCGCGACCCGATACCATATGTGGCCAGCACGGTGGTGCCAAAAGCTGCGGCTAGCCCCGTCATCATCGACAGCCCCAGGGCGCGGGCCGAGAGGTCGACCGACGAAGGCAACCCCAGCCGCACCGAGCGGCTCATGAGCGCCCAGTCGGGCCGGAAGCCCTGAAAGCTGAGCCGAATGCCTGACTTGCCGCGCAGCAGCACCGCTAGGCCAATACCAAAGCTCAGCACCTGGGTAGTGAGCGTGGCCCAGGCCGCCCCAGCCACGCCGAAGGCGGGCACCGGTCCCCAGCCATCAATCAAAAGCGGGTCGAGGGCAAAGTTGAGTGCCAGCGTGCCGATGTTGATGTAAAGTGGGATGCGTACCTCACCCACGCCCCGCATCAGGGCCTGAAACATGAGGAAGCCAAAGTTGAATACCAGCCCCAGCATCAGTACCCGCTGGAACGAATTGGCTAGGTCGAAGATGTCATTGCCTACCCCGAAAAGGCGCAGAATAAGCGGCGATGCCGCATAGGCCCCCACTGTGAGCACCAGCGCCAGAGCCGTTTCTAGCACCAGCGACTGCGCCGCCACGTGGTTGACCATTTTCAAATTGCGCGCCCCAAAATTTTGGGCTACCAGCACCGAGCCGGCCACCGAAAACCCCGACCCTAGGGCCACCAGCAGGAAGTTGATGGGGAAGCACACCGCCACGGCGGCCACTGCATTGGCCCCCAGCCGGCCCACCCAGTAGGCATCCACAAGCTGGTAGCCGGTCTGAAGCAGGTTGCCAAACACAATGGGTAGGGCCAGCGTGAGCAGCGATTTTAGAATGGGGCCTTCGGTGAGACTAGGGCGAGCGGCAGTAGGATTCATAAGCCCTCTTAGTACGGCGTACACCTTGGCTAGGCTGCACGGAGAAGACCGGCTGGCGAGAAGCTGATAGCCAACACGGCTGCAAAGCCGCACGGCAATGCTGCAGGTGCTAATGTATAAGCATTCAGTCTGTATGAGCCGAATACAGTGTCTCCTAGAGAAAGGACGATAATTACCGAAAGGTCATGCAGCGCGTAGCGAAGCATCTTGCTCGCTTCGTTGTTGGCGTGAGGATTTACTGCACCACGCGAGATGCTTCGCTGCGCGCTGCATGACCTTTCGGTATCGCCTGTCTCCTAGGTAATTCACCAAAAGAAAAATTAATCTAAGCTTTAAGTGGTGCTAAGAACCTACGCGCACGACTGGACCGGTGCAGGCATCCCAGGAGGCACTTACTACTACCTGCTGCGGGTACCCGGCTGCACCACCGTTAAGGGCTGGGTGAAGCTGGTGCGCTAAGCGGCTAGTGTTGTGTAGCGTTAGTCTCGATGGAGGCGTCTTAATTTATCCTAGGTCACAAAAAAGGCCGCTACTCCAAGCCCGGAGCAGCGGCCTTTTTGTGACCTAGGCGCCGAATACCTCAGCTAAGGCATGGCGCTAAATCTGCGCTAGGCCGCCATCTACAAACAGCTCAGCGCCGGTTACGTAGCTGCTGTCGTCCGAAGCCAGAAAAACTACGGCTTTGGCAATTTCGTCGGCGTCGCCGATGCGACCCAGCGGCATGACACTCACCAGCTGTGCCTTAAACTGCGCGGTCTGCTCGGGCGAGCTAGTTACCGCATTGAGCGCGGGCGTTTCGATAGGGCCGGGGCTAATGGCGTTCACCCGGATGCGACGCGCCTTAAGGTCGGCAGTCAGCGTGCGGGCCAGCGAGCGGATGGCGGCCTTAGTGGCGCTGTATACGCTGTTGCTCTCAAATCCCTTTATGCCCACGATAGACGACATCAACACGATAGCGGCCCCGTCGGGCAACAGAGGTAGTGCCTTTTGCACTGTGAAGAAAGTGCCTTTTACATTGATGTCGAACTGCCGGTCGTACTGGGCCTCCGTGACGGCGTCGAGGGGCGAAAGCTCGGCAATGCCCGCGTTGGCAAACAGTACGTCAAGGCGACCTTTTTGCTCCTGAATAGTAGCAATGGCCCGGTCGAGGTCAGCTAAATGGCTCACGTCACCCTGGATGCCAAAAGCTTGGTCGCCGAGTGTGTGCACCGCCGCATCGAGCTCAGCCTGCCGCCGCCCGGTAATGAATACGAATGCGCCTTCGGCCACGAAGCGCTGGGCCGTGGCAAGGCCGATGCCAGCAGTGCCACCAGTAATGAGCGCTACTTTGCCGGCCAGTTTTTGAGAAGTTTCCATGTCAAAATGAATAATTTTGGGTTGGTTTCGGCAAGGAACTATCAATGGTTACTACAAGTTACTATTGGCAATCATTTTGCCTCACAAACTGGTTACGTCGCCGTAACTAACGGTTGTGGAAGGCCCGCCGGACGCCCCACGCCCGGCTGGTGCTGGCGTTCGGGCAGCGCACCTTTGTATCGTACCAGCTTTTCTGCCCTATGCGCGACGCTGCTTTTTGCACCTCTACTTGCTCCGTAACCCGCACCATGGGCGTGCTGGGTGGCAAATGGAAACTCATTATTATTTCGCACCTCACGCAGCATCGGCGCTTTGGGCAGCTGGCGCAGCGCATGCCGCTCATCTCGCGCAAGGTGCTTACCGAGCAGCTCAAGGAGCTAGAAGAAGACGGCGTGGTGCGACGCGAGGCCTTTGCCGAGCTGCCGCCCCGTGTTGAGTATTCGCTCACGCCGTATGGGCAGGCGCTGCTGCCCATCTTGGAGCAGCTATGCGCTTGGCATAGCGCCGCGCCGACACCTGCGGCCGTCGAGTAGGCCCTAGGTATAACCCCGGCCGCCCGAATGAGGTACACCCCGCTACTACCCGCCCGGTGCGTAGCCGGGGCTCCTCCTTCTTATGATAAAGCATACCTATGACATGGGCGTGATTGGCAACTGTGCCTTTCTGGCCCTTATCGGCACCGATACGGCCGTGCGCTGGCTTTGCTGGCCCCGCTTCGATAGCAGCTTCGTGTTTGGCCCGCTGCTCGACGAGCAAAAGGGCGGCGAATACAGCATCAAGCCCGTTGACGCAGACTTTACGTCCGAGCAGCGCTACCTCACTAACACCAACGTGCTCAGCACGACCATCACCACCCCCGAGGGCAGCTACCGTGTTACCGACTTCGCGCCACGCTTTTTGCAGTACGAGCGGTACTACAAGCCGCTGATGCTTATTCGGAAAGTGGAGCCCTTGACCGGGGCGCCCCGCGTGCGGGTAGCCTGCCGCCCGGTGGGCCAGTACGGTGAGCAGGAGCTGACGCGCCGCCGCAGCTCCAACCACATTGCCTTTCTGGGGCTAGAGGAAGAAATTCGCCTCACCACCAATATTCCCCTCACCTACGTGCTCGATGAGGAAGATTTTGCCCTCAACGAAACCAAGTACCTGGTGCTCACCTACGGCGCGCCGCTCGAAGCGCCCCTAGAGAGCACAGCCGAGCGCTTCTTGCTTAACACGGAAGGCTACTGGCGCAACTGGGTGAAGAGCACTAGTATTGGTAACTTCCACCAGACGCAGGTTATCCGCTCGGCGCTGGCCCTCAAGATTCACCAGTACGAAGACACCGGTGCCATCATTGCGGCCAGCACCACTAGCCTGCCCGAGGCCCCCGGCAGCACCCGCAACTGGGACTACCGCTACTGCTGGATGCGTGATACCTACTATACACTCACGGCCTTCAACAACATCGGTCACTTTGAAGAGATTGAGCGATACTTCCAGTACATCGCCAACATCTCGACCAAGGTGGTAGGCAAGTACCAGCCGCTCTACGGCATTGGGGGGCAGGCTACCCTCACCGAAACCGAACTGCCGCTGGCCGGCTACCTAGGCAACCAGCCCGTGCGCATCGGCAACGACGCCTACACCCACATCCAAAACGACGTGTATGGCCAAGTGCTGGTAGCGCTACTGCCGCTTTACACCGACTGCCGCTTCCGCGACCCCGAGCGCGCTGCGCCCTTGAGCTTAGTGGAGGAGTGCCTGCGCCTCATCGAGGCCACCATGGACCAGCCCGATGCTGGCCTGTGGGAGTTCCGGCACATTGCCCAGAAGCACTGCTATACCTACCTTTTTCACTGGGCCGGCAGCCACGCCGCCCGCCAGGTGGCCCGGCAGCACGGCGACGTGCTCCTCGAAGAGTTTGCTACGCGCCTGCTGCAAGAAGCTGAAAACCGCATCGAGCAGTGCTTTTATCCTGAGCGCGGCGCCTATGCAAATGCCATCGGCTCGACTGACTTCGACGCCAGCACTATCCAGCTCATCACGATGGGCTACCTCGACCCGGCTTCTGAAAAAGCCAAGCACCACCTCGTGGAGCTGGAGAAAGAGCTAAAAACGCCTGAAGGCCTTTTCTACCGTTATCGCCACCCCGACGACTTTGGTACGCCCGAAACGACCTTCCTCATTTGCTCGTTCTGGTACGTGGAGGCCCTGGCCTGTGTGGGTCGCCTCGACGATGCCATTCGGGAGTTTGAGCACCTCATCTCCTACGCCAACCACCTAGGGCTGCTTTCGGAAGACGTGGACGCCAAAACCGGCTCGCAGTGGGGCAACTTCCCGCAAGCCTACAGCCACGTGGGCTTGGTGAATGCCGCCTACCGCATTGCCAAAAAGCTGGACCGCCCCAACTTCGTGAGCTAAAAGTTGGGTCACTTATATCCATTAAAAAAGCCGTGCGAAATAGATTTCGCACGGCTTTTTTAATGTATTACCTACCTAGGGCGAGGCTAGCTTAGCAGCTTGCGCAGCAGCTGCCGCACATCGCTGGGTGCGGCCAAGTGGAAGCGCGCCAGCGAGCGGGCATCTGTACCTATGCGCACTGTGTAAGCTTCGGGCGGCATGGCCCGGAAGGTATCTTCGTCGGTGCGGTCGTCGCCCAAGGCCAGCGTAAAAGCCGGGGAGTAGCGCTCAAGCCAGCGGGCAGCGGCGGTGCCTTTGTTGAGCCCCGCGTTTTTGATTTCGACTACCTTATTGCCTTCCAGTACTTGCAAGTCGGTGTTGGCGGTCATGAAAGAGAGGTGGCTCATCATTTCGCGGGCGCGCACCTCGCCTAGGTCGGCGTCGGCGCGGCGGTAGTGCCACACCAGCGAGTAGTCCTTCTCTTCAATAAATGAGCCGGCGGTGCGGGCCACGTACAGCTCTAGCACCGGGCGCATCTCGCGTTTCCAGTCATTGCGCAGGGGCTGGAAAAGCTGCCAGTCTTCGCCCGCCGTGCGCAGCCACACGCCGTGCTCGGCAATAAAATCGATTGGTAGGTCACCCAGCCAATTAGAAAGCGTAGTGCGGTCGCGCCCGCTGATGATGACCACCCGCGTGTCGGGCAGCTCGCTCAGGGCGCGCAGCAGTAGGCGCAGTTCCTCGCCGGGCCGAGCCAACTGCGGGTTAGGGTGGAAAGGCACCAGTGTGCCATCGTAGTCGAGCAACAGCAGCCGTTGCTGGCCGGCCGCCGCCTTGAAGTCGGCTAGTAGTTGGGTAGTGGCGCTAGCCGTCAGCATTTCGGTGGCGAGGGTGTGTTGCTTCATTTTGGTGTAAGCCAGCTGGTTCATAAACAGCTTGGTCCAGGAGAATACGTTGTAGCGCTTTACCAGCGCCTGCATGGCCTTTAGGCGGGTGGCCTGCTCTTCGTCGGGCATCACCAAGGCATCGTGCATGGCCTCTACCAGCTGGTTGATGTCGGTAGGGTTGATAAGAATGGCATCCGACAGCTCGCGGGCCGCACCGGCGCGCTCGCTGAGAATTAGCACCCCACGCTGGTCGAGCTTGCTGGCAATGAATTCCTTTGCTACGAGGTTCATGCCATCGCGCATGGGCGTTACCAGGGCCACTTCGGCCAAGCGGTAAAGTGCGGCCAGTTCCTCTAGCGGTAGTGAGCGGTAGAAATACTGAATCGGGTTCCAGCCAATGGTGCGGTACTGCGAGTTGATGCGGCCTACCAATTCGTCAATCTCTTCTTTGAGAGAAGCATACTGCGGCACTTGGTCGCGCGAGGGTACTACTAGCATCACGAGGCTTACTTGCCCGCGCCACTCAGGGTAGCGCTGCAATAGCAAATCGAAGGCGCGCAGCCGCTGGGCAATGCCCTTGGTATAATCGAGCCGGTCGATGGAGAGAATAACGCGGGTGTCGCGCATTGCCTCCTTATATTCTTCTACGTGCTTTTTAGCTTCTTCCGAAGCCGCCGCCACAGCATAACGCTGATAGTCAATGCCCATCGGAAATGCATCGACGCGCACCGAGCGAGTGGGCGTATCAATCTGTCCGTTCTGGGCCGATAGACCTAGGAGGTGTGATACCGCGCTCAAGAAGTGGCGCAAGTAACCAAAGGTATGGAAGCCAATGAGGTCGGCTCCCAGCATACCGCGTATTAGCTCACTGCGCCAAGGCAGCACCCGGATAATTTCCTGTGATGGGAAAGGGATGTGCAAGAAGAAGCCGATGGCCGCCTCAGGGCGTGCCTTGCGCAGCATTTCGGGCAGCAGCAGCAGCTGGTAATCGTGTACCCAAATAGTGTCTTCTGGGCCAGCCTGGGCCAGCACGGCCTCGCAAAACTTCTCGTTTACGGCTACATATGCCTCCCAGTGGCTCTGCTCGTAGGTGGCAAACTCACTGAAGTAATGGAAGGTAGGCCAGAGCGTAGAATTACTGAAGCCTTCGTAAAAATCCCGAATTTCATTCTCGGTTAAGAACACTGGGGCCATATTATCAGCCCGCAGTTCGGTGCGGATATGCTTTTCCTCGGCTTCGTCCTGCACAAATAGTCCCGGCCAGCCTATCCACAAGTTATCGCCCTGGCGATAGATAGACCCTAGGCCCGTAGCCAGTCCGCCTTCGCTGGGCTGAAACGTGAGGCCTTCGTCGGTACGCAGGACTTTAGTAGGAAGGCGGTTAGAGACGATTAAGGTTCTTGACATAAGTAAGGCAAAGGATAGTAAACCCTTTGGCTTACGGGATAATTCACCAAAAAGGCATTTTTACCCTATCCTCACTCCTCACTTTCCTACGCGCCAGCTCACAAACAGGAGCTTATTTGGCCAAGTATAACCAGCTTTCTAAGCCAAAGGCGGCCTAGGTAAGGCGCGGGCTACTTAACGAGCCAGCGCCTTACCTAGGCCGCCTAAATTTGTTACTGATACCCAACAGCACGAAGCCTCTCACGGCCCCTAGGTCGCTTCTTAGGCAAGCAAAGGCCTTTAACCAATCAACAGCATGAAGATGGCGCGCTACGCTACGAATTGGCGCTAGCTACTTGTGTCTGGTATTTGCGCTTGATGAAATCCAGCATGTCGCGCACGTGCTCATCTGTTTTGTTGGCCTCAATTTTCCAGAGTGCTTCGATGAGCAGCAGCAGCAGTTGCGTTTCCTTTTCGGGGTCAGCGTAGCCGAGCTGGGCAAAGGCCGACTGCAAGCGCGCTGGCACAGGCCGCATAAAACGCTCATGTTGCTGGCGTGCGGTTTCGTAGTCGGCTAGGCGATATTGCAGCTTCCAGAAATAGGGCTCTTCCTGCACCATCTTATAGGGCAGGTCGATGACGCTATGGATGAAAGCGAGCGGGTCGGTTTCGAGCATACCGCCCCGGTTGTGCTCAATAATACGTTGGTAACCGCTCTTGATAATAAAATCCAGGAGCTGGTCTTTGGAACCAAAATGCTTGAAAATCAGGGCTTCCGATACGGCTGCTGCTTTCGCAACGGCCTGGGTCGAAGTATTGTCAAAACCCTTCTCCCCAAACAGCTGCAACGCCACGTTGGCAATGTGTTGGCGGCGGGTAATCATGGGGATAATGCTAGAGGAAAGTGTTGGCGAGTGCCAAGCAACTCTCAAAACTTAGTAATTCGGGTGCAAGTTCGGCAAGAATACGCAGATATGCTTAAAGTCGGCGGCATGCAGCGTTTCTCGGGCAGGTAGGCTTAAACGGAAACCGGCCGATTTGGAAAAAACCAAATCGGCCGGCGGAGCAACTTTCAGTGTCTGTAGAGGCTAGGTGCCAGTGCAGAAGTTGTGCGTCCGGGCGGGGTGGGAACAACGACCGGATAACTAGAACAGAGAGTGTGCAAAAAACGCATTCGGACGGGGTGGGAGCAACGGCCGAACAGAAGTAAAAAGTAGAGTGAGAGTGGGTCCGGGCGGGGTGGGAACAACGACCGGAAGAGTAGAAGAGTGTGTGTGGCTAGCTGGGTGGGAAGCCCTAGCCGTTAGTGGGAGCAATATTACGACAGAAATCATAACATGAGTAAGTGGTAGCTTACTTTTTTCTAGTAAGTGGACACTTACTCTATTTTTTAGATTATAAAACACTGTTTTACAACCGTATAATCTAATGTATAAAATTTTGTCATATTGCAAATAAAAATAATTTAATGATAAAGCCCAGCGTACTCCCCTAGGAGGAGTGCGCTGGGCTTCCAATAGGTGAGCGATGGCTTACAAATACTTTTCGTAGATGCCAGCTGCTATCTTTTCTACCAAGCCTTTAGGCACTACTCCGGTAAGGCCAGCCGATACCTTATTGAGGACGCCGGGAATAAATTCTGTCTCACCTGCAAAAAGGGCCTGCAGCCCGGCTGCAGCTACGGCGGCCGGCGTCATGGATACTTTATTAGCTACAGCTTGCAGCTCGGCGCCCATGCCGGCGCGGCTCGTAAAGTCGGTGGTAGTAGCCCCAGGGCTCAGGCATGTAACGGAGATACTTGTATCCTTCAACTCGTAGCGCAGCCCCCGGCTAAAGCTCAGCACAAAGGCCTTGCTAGCCGCATACACCGTGAGCGAGGGCACAGCTTGGTAGGCAGCCGTGCTAGCCACATTGAGGATATACCCGCGCGATGCCTGCCGCAGCTGAGGCAGCAGCGCATAGGTGAGTTGCACTGGCAGCGTGAGGTTGAGCTGCAGCATATTGAGCTGCTCCTCTAGGTTTAGCTGCTCGAAGCGGCCCCATAGGCCATAGCCGGCGTTGTTTACTAATACGGCGAGTCCGCTGGGGGCATGCTGGCTAGCCCAGGTGGCTACCTGGCTAGCGGCAGTGAGCTCAGTAAGGTCGAGGGCTAGCACCTGGGCTTGCCGCTGGTGGGTGGCTTGCACCTCGTCGGCCAACGTTTGCAACTGGTTTTCGGAGCGGGCTACCAGTAGCAGGTCGTAGCCTCGCCGGGCTAGACCTAGGGCCAGTTCGCGGCCAATACCGCGTGATGCTCCGGTGATAAGGGCAGTGGGCATAGGGAAGGGTAGAACTAGCGCTAATAAATAGTGGGCGCAACACCGTTCTCCTTATCGAACAGTATTGCGCCCACTACCTAAATGCACTACTCTTTACTTTACTAGGTGTAAAAAGCGCAAATAGAAGGGGGTAGGGCTTTCCTCGCTCTTGGGCTGGTACTTGCCACCAATGATAGGTACGTACATCACCCGGCGGCGCGACTCGGGCCCGACCAGTGGCGACTGGGCCACGCGGTGCCACATGCGGCCATCGTGCACGGTGAGGTCGCCGGGCTCGGTTTCTACGGCCACTTCATTGGGGTCGTAGTACACATCCTTATAGTACTTCTTACGGAAGAGCATCTTGCCGATGCCCTGGCGGTGTGTACCCGGAATAACGCGCAAGCCGCCGTTGGTGGCTTTGGTGCCGTCGAGGTGCAGGCCCACGTTGAGCATAGGCCGAATGCGCTTGCCGTAGAATACGTCGCGCAGCGAGTCGGTGTGCCAGCCCATCTGCGAGAACTCAGAGCCTTCCACGTTGACATAGTGGTTGACCACTAAGCCGTCGCGCTCGTTTTCGCCTACTCGGCCGCCGGGCGTTTCGAGCAGCGGAAACAGCGCCTCAAAGCGCTTGTCTTGCAGCAGCTCGTGCAGCACGGGGCTGTGCTGCGAGGCAAAGGCAAAGCGCTGTACAATGGGCGAGCCATCCACGTCCTTGCCATACTTGATGGGCACGCCATTTACTTTCTCTACCTTGTTGGCCAGCCAATTGTGCTGCACATCTTGGGTAGCTTTCAAATAGGCTTGCACCTGGTCGGGCGAAGCAAACGGGCGGAAGTGCAAAAACCCGTATTTAGCAAAAAAAGCCCGTTGCTCCTGGGTTAATTCGGCACCGAGGGTGAAGCGGGGATAATCGGATAAAGACGCCATAGGGGACATGCCGCCAGCGAGTAATTCGCCGTCGAAAAAGTCAATTGAAAAGGCAAAGATACGGCCCGTCTAGTGGCTAGCGGGTGAAGTAAATGCCAACGAACGCGACATAAGGTGCCTATTAACCGGGAGGAGGCGCTAGGGTTGCGCTGGTGGCCTCTTTATTTTGAGTAAAAACTGCTATCTTTTAGTATTTACCCCCAATTAGCTGGTCTGTATCACCAGAAATGCGTAGTTGACCGACCTAGTATAGCTGGCTGGGCTGCTAGGTTCGCATTTTAGCTGCTCTTTTCACCGTACTCATTCTCTTGCCTACACCTATGGTATTCACGCCAAGCCCGATGCTTTTAAAGCTCCTGTACACCCGCGGCAGCTTGCACAATCAGCCCGATGGCGCTGGGGTGGCTTTCAGTATCAAAAACCGGCTTGACACGGTGCGATTAACCAGTGTGAAGCAGGTGCAGCTCGACGATGTAGTAGTGCCCACGGCCAGCATCCGCCTTGACCTAGGCGGGGGCGACGTGCGCCCGGCCACCGCCCTAGGTGCCGACGGGCCACTTAACCTACCGGTGGGGCAGGTGCTCACGTTTTTGCTGGATACGCCGCCCTTGGCAGCGGGCATGCACCGGCTGCGCGTGCAGTTCAGCACCGATGCTTTTGGCGAGCTGAGCGTGGAAGTGGAAGATGCTGTTGCGAGCCAGGATGGCCGTGTGCGCATTCCGCGGGCCGAGGGCGACGACTACGCGGCGGCCGCTATTCAGGCCCGGCAGCAATTTGCAGAAGACTTTACGGGGCAGCAGTACAAGCACCTAAAGCAGTATTCTTTTGACCCGCACGACTTGCAGGGCAACTGCGAGAGCTTTGTGGGAGTGGCCCAGGTACCGGTGGGCCTGGCCGGCCCGCTGCTGGTAGATGGTGAGCACGCGCAAGGCGAATTCCTGATTCCGCTCGCTACCACCGAGGGCACCCTGGTGGCGAGCTACAACCGCGGTATGCAGGCTCTGAACCTGTGCGGGGGCGTAAAGTGCACCGTCATCGGCGATGCCATGCAGCGGGCACCGGTGTTTGTGTTCGACGATGCCCGCGGCGCACGCGATTTTGGGCGCTGGGTGGCCGACAGCCTGCCGCAGATTAGGCCCGAAGCCGAAAGCACCTCGCGGGTTGCCAAGCTGCAGTATATTGATACTTACCTGAGCAACAAGTTTGCCTACCTGCGCTTTAACTACTCGACCGGCGATGCGGCGGGGCAGAATATGGTGGGGCGCGCCACCTTCGCGGCGTGCTCCTGGATACTGGAGCACTACCCCGGAGCACCCATCCGGCACTTCTACTTAGAGTCAAATTTTGCTACTGATAAGAAGGCTTCGCAAATCAACGTGATGCGCACGCGCGGCAAGCGCGTGGTGGCCGAGGCCACAGTGAGGCGCGACATCTTGCAGCAGCGCCTGCGCGTGACGCCCGAGCAACTAGCTTACCACGGGCAGGTTAGCAACGTAGGAGCTTTTTTGTCGGGGGCTAACAATAATGGTGCGCACTCGGCCAATGGCATCACGGCCCTTTTCATCGCCACTGGCCAAGACGTGGCCAACGTCAGCGAATCGTCGGCGGGAGTGCTGTACTCTGAGGTGACTCCGGAAGGAGATTTATACCTGAATATCACCATCCCTTCGCTCATTGTGGCCACTTATGGCGGCGGCACGGGCCTTGCTACCCAAAACGAATGCCTGCGTATGCTGGGCTGCGTAGGCCAAGGCACAGTAAACAAGTTTGCGGAAATAGTAGCCGGTGTCGTACTGGCCGGCGAGCTTAGCCTAGGTGCTGCCATTTCGAGTAGCGACTGGGTAAGCAGCCACGAGCAGTACGGGCGCAACCGCTAGCTCCAAACTAGAACTGGGTAAGCCCCTATGTATGAAACTGGCCAGCTACCCTATGGGGGGCTGGCTTTTGTATAGCATTAATCTGATATTGGTTTCGTGTGCTAACCGTGTCTTATGGTGCCCTTAGTGGTTCGGTGCTCAGCTATTTAAAACCAATAGCTGCTTTTTAGGTAGGGTATTTCAGATATAATTCTATTGTAAATCTTATTATTTATCGCAAAAAACTACTATTAACTGCTTAATTTTGAATCGCATCAGTACGCTGTGTTTCACTTTAGTAGCTGTTATGATTCGCTATCTACTCGCTTGTCTGCTAACGCTAGGTGTAGGCTCGCGGGCCTATGCAAACAGCGAGCACCCAAAGCAGGCTAAGACAGGGCGTAGCACGTCGAAAGCCAGCGTTGCCTCAGCTCGCACGCTGAAAGCCCCGGCAAGTAAGCCTAAAAGCGGCATCACGCTGTACGTGCAGGAGCTTGGTAGCTTACGTTTGGTGGGTGACTACCAACTGGCTACCCAAAACCAACCTAGCGCCGCGCAGCCCGACTCGCTAGCCGCCATGCTTTTTGCGCAGGCCGACAGTGCCGAAGCTTCTGCTCGGCGCGAAATCCGGGGCCTGTATCCCGAAACAGCTGACCTGCCCGCTTCGCTCGCACTTACGCTGCGCCACCCGGAAGCCCCAATGGGCAAGCGCCGCTTTCGGACGCGCCTGGTGCGCCCTGGTCGTTGGGGCACTCGCCGCGAGGCCGTAGAAAGCCTGACCTGCACCGATACCGGCCCCCTGGTGCTGGCGCTGCTGCCTGCCACGGCTGCTACGCCCGCTCAAGTGCTGGCTGGCCCTGGCTACGACCAGAAAGCGGTGCTTCGGCCGCTTGAGCTTAGCCAGGCGGCCGTGCTACGGCTGTGCGGCGAGCGGGCTCCTCAGGTGCGGGCATACTCCATGCTCTACAACCTTCATTTTGAGCAAGCCGATGATGTAGCACGGCTACTCGACTACTACAATCGTATTGCGGTGGTGCAGGAGTAGCAGGCACCCTAGGCAGCCTGTGTCGGTGTGGCGCGCCACCCAAAAGCGCCCTAGGTAGCACTACTAGCTTCACTTATATAGGAAGCGCCCCACCTGCTTTTTCCTACGATTGATGTAGAAGTGCTACCAGCGCGGTATCATCTTTCACAGCTTGCAGGGCTTGCTGCAGCTCGGTATCGTCTTCGCGCAGTACGGCGCGGGCGGCTTCGGGGCCATAGGCGCTCTGCGCTACATAAGCCTTAACGTAGTGGCGCACCAGCGGGGCGCAGTGCCGCAGAGCCGCCCCGCCCGCCGGTAAGCCAGCCAGCTGACCTAGGCGCCCCACGCCCGCTAGCTCGGCATCGGCGAGCTGAAACGCGGCTTGGTACTGCGCCGGGCGCAGCGCAGCTAGCTCAGCCTTATGGCGCTGATAGTAAGCTAAAGCGTAGGCACGTAGCACACCGCGGCGGCAGAGGTGCGTGAAATAAGACGAGTTTAGTAATGTATCCCGGGCCACAAAGACATCGGGCACAATGCCACCGCCACCGTACACCGCCCGGCCGTGGTCGGTGAGAAAGCGCAGCTCTTTGGCTACCGGCACGCTATCGGCCGAGGTGAGCTCGCCGTGCTTTTGGCGCTCGGCTACCTCGTGCTGGTAGGCATTGGCGTCGGCGCCGTAGGGCTTCTGAATGCAGCGGCCAGCGGGCGTATAATAGCGGGCAATGGTGAGGCGCAACTCGCCGCCATCTTGCAGCGCAATGGGCTGTTGCACCAAGCCCTTGCCAAAGGTGCGGCGGCCCACCAGCAGGGCACGGTCGTGGTCTTGCAGGGCGCCGGCCAGCACCTCAGCGGCCGAGGCGCTATTCTCGTCTACCAGCACTACCAGCGGGCCGTGCTCCCAATCGCCGGGCACGTGGGCGTAGGTCTGGGTGTCGTATTGCTCGCCCTTGCCATCGGTATACACCAGCTTGCGCGAGCCTGCGATAAACTCGTCGGCCATGCGTGTGGCGCGGTCTAGGTAGCCGCCGGGGTTGCCGCGCAGGTCAAGCACCAAGCGCGTCATACCCTGGCGGCGCAAGCCATCGAGTTCCTTTTTAAATTCGTCGTAGGTGCTGCCCGCAAAGCGGTTAACCTTGAGGTAGCCCGTTTGCTGGTCGGCCAGGATAGCGCCAGGTTCTACCGAAGGGTTAGGCAGGCGGCGGCGCATCACCGTAAAGCTCAGCGGCTCGGGCTGGCCGGGGCGCTGCACGGTCAGCACCACAGCACTGCTGCGAGCACCGCGCAGTAGCGCCGTGAGTTGGCTGCTGGTGAGGTGCGCGCCGGCTACCTCTTTAGTGCCCACGCGCAAAAGTTGGTCACCTAGGCGCACGCCAGCTTCTTCAGCCGGGCCGCTACGCAGGGTCGATGATACGGTGGCCGTATCCCGGAAGAAATAGAAGTCCAGGCCTACCCCCTCGAAGCTGCTTTTCAGGAAAGCATCAGCCTTCTCCCGTTCGTTGGCAGGCAGATATACCGAGTGGGGGTCAAGCTTTTCGAGCATGCGCGCTACAGCGTAGTCCGTGAGACCCTCCGTATCGGCCGAATCCACGTAGTCGCGGTCTACATAGCTCAGAATTTCCTTGAAGCGCAGGTAGGCCCGGGCCGTGCCCGCCGGGTTTTCCGACGAGGGCCTGAATGGGTTGCTAGCCACTAGCAGGCCGCTGCCAAATGCCAGCATCAGCAGCAGTGCCCAGCGCCACCGCACGCCAAAAGGACGTACGGACGGCTCCGTGGCTGAGCGCTGAGAAGAAGGCAGAACTGGCGGCAAAGCGGCCATGAGAGAAGTAGAATTATAGCGTTAAATCAATCGGATAGGGCGAGCCTATTATCAAAGCTAATACAATTTTTGGGGGCTTGCTATAGCTGTAATAGGTGTCACGTCTATTTATATGATTAGTGATATGTTTTTCTAGGTAAGTGGCAATTAATATTGATTATTTAGATAAAAATTCAATTTACTTATCTTCAAGTAAGGTGATTTTATGCTGTTTGTTTTATGATTAAAATTATAAAAAATAGACAGTGGAAGGTTTGAAATCAATTAATGTCACAGCCTTTTTTGTACCGTACGAAGAGCCACAAATTGATGCGCATTTGCCTCGTCCAACGAGTTGCCGTTGGCACCTAGGGGAGCTAGCCGCCGTATCTTTGCGAGAGGCTAGTAGTAGCCACTGTTTTTCCATTTTTGCTCTTTTCGGCATGGCCCGCACCCTCGCCATTGATTACGGCCACAAGCGCGTGGGCCTCGCCGTGACGGACCCGCTCGGCATGATTGCCACGCCGCTCGACACCATCCACAGCAAGGATTTGGTGGCGTTTGTGCTGGCTTACCACCAGCGCGAACCACTGCGGGCCATCGTGGTAGGCATGCCGCGCACGCTGCTCAACGAGCCCACCGACTCGACCAGCGCCGTGGTGGGACTGCTCCGCCGCTTGCGCCGCGAACTGCCCGATGTGCCCGTGCACGAAATGGACGAGCGCTTTACTTCGCTCCTCGCCAAGCAGGCCATGCTGGCAGGTGGCCTGGGCCGCAAAGCCCGCCAGGATAAGGCTACCGTCGACAAGGTGAGCGCTACCCTTATTCTTCAGTCTTTTTTAGAATCACCGTTAAGCCAATGATTTACCCGATTGTTGCAGTAGGCGACCAGGTCTTGAAGACCCGCGCCAAAGACCTGCCTGCCGACCTGCCCACCGCTGAGCTGAGCCAGCTGGTGCAGGATATGTTTGAAACGATGTACTCGGCCAGCGGTGTAGGCCTAGCCGCGCCCCAGATTGGCAAAGGCATCCGCCTATTTGTGATGGACTCGACCCCCATGGTGGAGCCTGAAGATGATGAATCAACTACCGAGCCGCTCGATGCCGCTACCCAGGCTGCCCCGGCCGAAGTACCCGTAAAGCGCGCCTTCATCAACCCCCAGATGCTGAGCGAAACTGGCGAGCAGTGGGGCTTTGAGGAAGGCTGCCTGAGCATACCAGGCGTGCGCGAAAACGTGATGCGCTGCCCCGACATCGTGCTGCGCTACGAAGATGAAAATCGCCAGGTGCACGAGGAGGCCTTCAGCGGCATGGCCGCCCGCATCATCCAGCACGAGTACGACCACCTAGAAGGTATCTTGTTCACCGACAAGCTATCGGCCTTCAAAAAGCAATTGCTGAAAGGTAAGCTCGCCCGCATCAGTAAGGGTGATGTGCGGCACGACTACCGCATGAAATTCCCGACTAGCGGACGGCGCTAAGCGCTCTGCTAGTTCCTAGGTCAACAAAGCTGGTATATCCTTCGGGGTATGCCAGCTTTTTGCGTTTTACCGGTTACGCGGCTTGCGGCGTAGTAAGTAGGAGTAAGATAGAGAAACGCATTGTAAGCCTGCGTGCTGCACGTAATTTAGTAGCGTGAAGAACCGCTACTACTGGCTTTTAATACTAGGACTGCTTTTGAGCTTGCCTAGCCCTGCTCGCGCCTGGGGCTTCTACGGGCACCGGCTGCTCAATCGGCTGGCGGTGTACACGCTGCCGCCTGAGATGCTGCCGTTTTTTAAGGCCAACATCGACTACCTGACTAACAATGCCACGCGGCCCGACTCGCGCCGCACGGTGGTGCCCACCGAGGCCCCGCGCCACTTTCTGGATGTAGATGCTTACGGCGACAGCGCCCTCACGCGCCACGGCCGAGGCCTGCCCCGCGCCTATGCCGACGCGGTGGCACTGGTGGGCGGCGAAGACTCGCTACTGCGCCACGGCATCGTGCCCTGGCAGGTGGCGCGCATGAAGGGCCAGCTTACGGCCGCCTTCCGCGACCGCGACACCGACCGCATTTTGCACCTGTCGGCCGACCTAGGGCACTACGTGGCCGATGCCTGCGTGCCCCTGCACACCACCCGCAACTACAATGGCCAGCTTACCAACCAGCGCGGCATCCACGCGCTCTGGGAGTCGCGCCTGCCCGAGTTGAACGGCATGAACTACGACCTGCTGACGGGGCAAGCGCCTTACCTGGATAACCCCACTGAAGCCGCTTGGCTGGCCGTGGAGCACGCCCACGCGGCCCTCGACTCAGTGTTCACAATGGAGCGCCAGCTTACGGCCGAGCTTACCGAAGACCGCAAGTACGGCTATGAACAGCGCGGCCGGCAGACCATACGCACCTACTCGCGCGAGTTTAGCCAGGCGTATCATCAGCGGCTCAATGGGCAGGTAGAACGCCAGTTGCGCTACGCGGCGCGGCTCATTGGGGCGTTCTGGTATACCTGCTGGGTCGATGCCGGCCAACCCGACCTGACCGAGATGGACCAGCAGCCCTCGGAAGCGGAGCAGCTAGAAATAGAGCGGGAGCGCCGGGAAGCCGCAGCCGCGCCAGTGGTCGCCATTCCAGGCCACGAGGAATAAAAAAGCGCCGACTGGTAGGCCGGCGCTTTTCAGTACGACTATTATGCTTCGTTACGCTCTGCACGACAATCGGTTTTAAACATTCGGGTTGGCGTCGGCTAGCGAGGCTTCGTAGGCGAGGTTTTCGGCGGGCGTCAGGTTGTTGGGCAGGCGAATGTCGTCGGCGTCGTGCACGCGCAGAGTGAGTAGGCCCGAGAGTATCATCGAGCAGCCACCTAGGACTAGCGTGAGGGCCGAGTTACCACCGAACACTTGCTTGGTGAAGAAACCTAGGGTAACGCTGGCTAGCATCTGGGGCAGCACGATAAAGAAGTTGAACACGCCCATGTAGTAGCCCATTTTGTTGGAGGGCAGCGCGCCGGCCAACATGGCATAGGGAATCGATAGGATGCTAGCCCAGGCAAAGCCCACCCCAATCATGGGTAATAGCAATAGACCATCCACCGTGCGCAAATGTATCGTAAAGCCAAATAAGTTGACAGCCGGCAAGTAGCTGTCGATAGGGTAATTGCCAATGAAGTAAATGGAAATAAGCCCTAGGCCGCCTGCTGTAAGGCAAATGAGATGCGTGGCGCGGCGGCTCGTAGCCCGCGCTATGATAGGTAGTGTGAGAGCTGCTAAGGCTGATACACCATTGTATACCGACTGGCATACGTTCCACCAGTCGGCCCCCTCATTGTAAAGCTTAGAGGTTGGGTCGTTGGTGTGGTATACGTAGTGCGTGATGGCAGAAGTGGCATAAATCCACATTGAGAACAGCGCTAACCAGCTAAAAAACTGAACGACCGCCAACTGACGCATCGTGCGAGGCATGTCAGCTACGCCAGCAAAGGAAGCTTTAATACCTGCCCAAAAACCACCAGTGCGTTGTTTTTCAGCCTCAAACTCGGCCATATCTACCGGCGGGTATTCGCGAGTGGTAAGTACGGTATAAAGGACAGCAACAAAAAACACAGCGCCCCCAGTGTAGAAGGCATACGTAAGAGCCGGGGAAATATGCCCTGCCGGAGCTGTGTTGGAAAAGCCTACCAGCTTGGAATAGATAACGGGTAGTAGCGAGCCTACCACCGCTCCGATACCAATGAAAAACGTTTGGAAGCCAAAGCCTGCGGTGCGCTGATTGCTAGGTAGTAAGTCACCTACCAGCGCCCGAAAAGGCTCCATTGAAATGTTGATGCTGGCGTCCATAATCCACAGCATCCCAGCCGCCATCCATAATGCCGATACGTGAGGAACCAGCAGTAATGCCAGCGAAGCCAAAATGGCGCCTATCAGGAAATAAGGCCGCCGGCGCCCCCAGCGTGAGCTCCAAGTACGGTCAGAAAAATAACCTACAATGGGCTGCACAATAAGCCCAGTAGCCGGCGCCGCCAGCCACAAAAAGGCTAGCTCATCCTCCTTGGCACCCATCGTTTCGAAGATGCGGCTCATGTTGCCATTTTGCAGCGCGAAGCCAAACTGGATACCTAGGAAGCCGAAGCTCATGTTCCAGATTTGCCAGAAGCTGAGGCGCGGCTTAGCCCGCAGATGAGGGTTATCGATGGTGACGCCGGAGCCTGCCATTGGAAGAAAACGGGGATAGGGTGGGATATTTAGTCTAGAAAGGTAAGCACCGAAATCGATTCAGAAAACGGTAAGAATGATGCCTGTCAAGCTGAGCGAAGCGCAGCGAAGTCCGAAGTATCTCGCGTGGTGCAGTAATTTCTAGCGTTTGGTTTTACTGCGCTACACTAGCTGCTTTGCTGCGCTCAACATGACGAACGTTATTTGATTTCCAACACCATAGCCGCCAGCGGGGCCAAGGTCAGCTTGAGGTCGGTTTGGGGTTCGCCGCCATTCAGCAGGTCGCGGTAGGTGTGCGGGCGCTTGGGGTCGAGGCCTAGGCGCTGCTGCACCTCGTTCGGGAGGAGCAGGATAGGGCGGTAAGTCTGGGTGTCGCTGAAATTGACCACTACCAGCACCTTTTGGCCCGCCGTGTAGCGCAAGAAGGCGTAGAGCTTGTGCTGGTCGTACTCCTTGCTGAGGTTGTTGGCATCCTGCAGCTCGTAGAACTGGCCCTTACGGATGGCCTCGCTGCTGCCCGCCAGCGTCAGCAGGCGCTTGTAGAAGTCGTGTAGTTGCTTCTGGGCCGGGCTCAGCTTGGCGCCGTCAAACTTGCCTTGGTTCATCCATTTCTGGTGCTCGGGCATGCCCCAGTAGTCGAAGAGCGTGGTGCGGCCGTCGCCGGTGTTAAAGCCGGGTACGCCGTGGGCGGGCTCGGCCACGTCCTGGCCCATGTAGAGCATCACGGGTCCCGAACCTAGGGTGGCCGACACAGTCATGGCCGGGATAGCGCGGCGCGGGTCGGTAGCAAATTCCTTGGAGGCAATACGCTGCTCATCATGGTTTTCCAGGAAGCGCAGCATCTGCGAGCCGTAGCCGCGGCTCTCGGTTTTCCAGACGTGGGTGATGTCCTCGGTATTGCCTTCCTGGCGCATCAGGCGGCGCAGGCCGTCGTAGAGGCCCACTTTGTCGTAGAGAAAATCGAAGTGGCCCTTGGTGAAGTAAGTGCCGTATTCCTTGGGGTTATAAGCCTCACCGATGAAAACGATGCCGGGACGTACCTGCTTTATCTGCGGAATAACCCAGGCCCAAAACTCGACGGGTACCATCTCGGCCATGTCGCAGCGGAAGCCATCGACGTTCTTCTTGGCCCAGAACACTAGGATGTCCTTCATCTTGAGCCAGGTATCGGGTACTGGCTCAAAGTAGGTTTTGCGGCCATTCTGATAATCGACGCCGTAGTTGAGCTTAATGGTTTCAAACCAGTCATCGACGGTGGGCGCGGCCGTAAACACATCGTTGCCGGTGGCTTTGGCCGGAAACTCGTCGTATTTGTGGTCTTCGCGCGGGCCTTGTAGGGGACCTAGGGGCTGGTAGCCAGCCGGCACTTCGAAGCGCTTGCCGGGCACGTAGTAGAAGTTGTTGTTGGGCGCAAAGGCCTTGGTATTGTCGTCCTTCGCGCCTAGGTCTGCTACACCGGCAGGTTTGGAAGTAGACTTGTAAGAGCGGGCTACATGGTTCGGGATGAAGTCGATAATAACCTTGAGGCCGTGGGCATGGGTGCGCTTCACGAGGGCCTCAAACTCGGCGAGGCGGGTCTGAGGTGTGGTGGCCAGGTCGGGGTCCACGTTGTAGTAGTCACGGATAGCGTAGGGCGAGCCGGCGCGACCTTTCACCACGTCGGCATCGTCGGCGGGCAGGCCGGGGTAGGGCGTCATGGTGGCGTGTTCGAGCACGCCGGTGTACCACACGTGCGACACGCCTAGGCCCTTTATTTTGGTCAGGGCCAGGTCGTTGATGTCGTTGAACTTGCCGCAGCCGTTTTCCTGAATAGTGCCGTAAGTTTTGTTGAGGGCTACCTTGTTGCCGAATAACCGCGGTAACATCTGGTAGATAATGAGCTTATTATCTACTGGGGTTTCGTTGGTGGTATTCGGGTCGTTAGGAGTCTGGGCCACGAGCGGAAGGGCTGAAGCGGCCAGCAGCAAGCTGGCCGCTAAGGTGAAAAATCTCATAAGTAGGGTCTACTTACGCAATTCTACCACCCAAGCTGTGTGCGCGGGCACCTTCAGGGTCTTCAAGTCAGAAATAGCGGCCCCGCTCACTACCTCGGTTCCAGTCGAAAAGCCCTGTGTGCGCTCCGCATAGCGCGTGCCATCCACCGTTTTCTCCTCTTTGGTGTTGTTGGCAATGACCATCACGCACTCCCCGTCATTGTAGCGGAAATAGGTGTACACGCCATCCTGCGGCAGAAACTGCATGAGCTTGCCGCTCGACAGCACCGGGTGCGATTTGCGGTAGTTCGCCAGCTTGCTCACGTAGTCGAAGGCCTCACCAGCCTGGCCTGGCCGCGACACGAAGTAGTTCTTCTTGTCGCCGGCCCAGCCACCGGGGAAGTCCTCACGCACCTTGCCATCGGGGTCCGAGAAGTTCTTCATCAGCACCTCGGTGCCGTAGTAAAGCTGCGGTGTGCCGCGCAAAGTGAGCAGCCAGGCAATACCCATCTTAAATTTGGCGAAGTCTTCGCCAATGACGGAATAAAAGCGGCTCATGTCGTGGTTGTCGAGGAAGGGCACGTTGCGCGTGGCGTCCACGTACATCCAATCGCCCTGCAAGGAGCGATAGAGCTTGGTGAGGTCGCCGCTATTCAGCGCGTCGCTGATGCCGAAGCATATTTGGAAGTCGAGCACACCCGGCAGGTTCGACTTGAAGCCGTTAACGGGCGGAAAAATATTCTGCGCAAAAAACGCCTGCTCGGCCTCCGTGCCCTCCCAGGCCTCGCCAAACAGCGCTAGCTTGGGGTACTCCTCCTGAATAGCCTTGCCCCAGTCCATCAAGAATTTAGGGTCTGAGTAGGGGTAGGTGTCGATGCGGTAGCCATCGAGTCCCGTCGTCTCGACCCACCACAGGAAATTCTGAATCAAATACTGAGATACCAGCGGGTTGCCTTGGTTGACATCGGGCATGGAGGTGTCAAACCAGCCATCGTTGAATAGCTTATAGTCACGCTTCGAGCCGTAGGGGTCGTTGAGTGGGTAAGCGTTGTAGTTCGAGCGTGTGAAAGAAGGGAAAGCGTGAAACCAGTCGGCCGCCGGCTTATCCAGGAACAAGTGGTGGTAGCTGCCCCAGTGGTTGAGCACGATATCCTGAATCACCTTAAGCCCCTGGTTGTGCGCATTTTTCACAAACTGCACGTATTCTTGGTTGGTGCCGTAGCGTGGGTCTACCTTGTAGCAGTCCGTGACTGCGTAGCCGTGGTAGCTCGCCTTGGGCATGTCGTTCTCAATAATGGGCGTGGGCCAGATGGCCGTGGCGCCCAACTGCTTGATGTACGCAAAGTGGTTTTCGATGCCCTTGAGGTCGCCGCCGTGGCGGGCGTACATCGAGTCGCGGCTCATGCGCGGGGCGCGAGTACCCTTCACCACGTCGTTTTTGGGGTTGCCGTTCGAGAAACGGTCGGGCATCAGGAAGTAAATAAAATCGGCCTGGGTGAGGCCCTGCACCCGCGCCGGGTCTTGGTTGCGCGAGCGTAGCTCGTAATTGTAGGTAAAGCTTTTGTTACCCTTAAACTGAAGCTTGAGCTGGCCGGGCTGCGCCTGCGGGCTGATGGTGAGATTCACCACCAGGTAGTTGGGGCTTTCGAGCTTTTGAAATCCATCGAGCGTGACGCCGGGATAAGTAGCCAGGCTCACTTGGCTGCTGGCAATGCCGGGCGCGTTTACCAGCAGCTGCACCTTAGGATTTTTCATGCCCACAAACCAGTTGGTGGGGTCGATGCGGGTGATGGGTGCAGCCTTAGCAGCGAGGCGAGTGGGGGCCGCGGCCGGGCCAGGGGCCGGGGCGCCGGCCCACGCCATGGTGGGCAGCAAGCAGGCGGTCAGAGCAGCCGTGCGCAGCGAGGAAGAGAGCTGGGACATAGGGTAGGGAAGTGGGGAAGCGAAAAGATAATCGGCCAGGTAGCTAGCCGCTCGGCAAAGTACGGCAGGCAGCTTCGGAATCGTTTTCGGAAAACAACTTTTGCCCGTACTTGCGTCGCCAAACCCAATCTATACGTAGGCGCAAAAGCTTGCGCAAAGCTTTCCTTTGCATCCATCAACACCCCTAACCGGCAGGCTGCTACCTGCTTCATTCTTTCCCTATGGCATTTCAGTTTAAGGCCCCCGCGCCAGCCGCCAAGTACAAAACGCCCGTGGCGTACTTCTCGATGGAGTTTGCCCTCGACCAAGCCCTCAAGTCGTATTCGGGCGGCTTGGGCTTTTTGGCCGGCTCGCACATGCGCTCGGCCTACGAGCTCAAGCAAAACCTCATCGGCATCGGCATTTTGTGGACCTACGGCTACTACGACCAGGTGCGCGATGCCGACCAAACCATGAAGCCGGCCTTTATCGAGAAGAACTACTCTTTTCTGCAAGACACGAGCATCGTGTTCCCCATCATCATCCACGATGCCGAGGTGCACGTGAAGGCGCTGTACTTGGCGCCCGAGACGTTTGGCACGGCGCCCATGTTCTTCCTCACCACTGATATTGAGGAGAATGACTTTATCTCGCGTACCATTTCGCACCACCTCTACGACCCGGACACGGCTGCTCGCGTGGCCCAAAGCATGCTGCTGGGCATTGGTGGCGGCAAGCTGCTCGACGTCCTAGGTCGCCAAACCGACATCTACCACCTCAACGAGGGCCACGGCCTGCCGCTGGCGTTTTACCTCTACGAGAAGCACGGCCGCAACCTAGGCGAGGTGCAGAAGCGTCTGGTTTTCACGACCCACACGCCCGAGCTGGCCGGCAACGAAGAGCACCCCATGGCGCTGCTCCAGAAAATGTCGTTCTTCTGTGGCGTGCCCGAACAGGAGATTCGACAGGTAGCCCGTGTGGAAGGCGATTCGCTCAACTATACCCTCACCGCCCTGCGCTTTGCCCGCAAGGCCAACGGCGTGAGCAAGGTACACGGCCGCGTGGCCAACGAAATGTGGGGCCACTATGAAGGAATCTGCCCCATCATTTCCATCACCAACGCCCAAAATGGCACCTACTGGCGCGACCCGCAGCTGGCCGCCGCCCTCAAGGGCAAGGACGATGCCGCCCTGCTGGCCCGCAAAAAGGAGCTGAAAAAGGAGCTGTTCAAGACCGTGGCCGACCAAACCGGCACGCTGCTCGACCCCGAGGTGCTGACCATCGTGTGGGCCCGCCGCTTCGCCGCCTACAAGCGCGCCGACCTCATCCTGCGTGATTTTGAGAAATTTGAGAAGCTCGTGACCAACGACGAGCGCCCCGTGCAAGTTATCTGGGCCGGCAAGCCCTACCCGAAAGACCACGGCGCCATTGATATTTTTAACAATATCATTAAGACCACTAAGGACTTGAAACGCTGCGCCGTGCTGGTCGGCTACGAGCTAGGGCTGAGCGCCGAGCTCAAAAAGGGGTCCGACCTGTGGCTGAACACCCCGCGCTACCCCCGCGAGGCCAGCGGCACCAGCGGCATGACCGCCGCCATGAACGCCTGCGTGAGCGTGAGCATCGCCGACGGCTGGATTCCGGAGTTCGCCAAAGACGGCGAAAACTGCTTCATCATCGAGCACGCCGACGAGACGCTCCCCGAAAATGAGAAGGATACCATCGAGGCTAACACGCTGTACAACGTACTCGAGAAGGCCGTAGCGCTCTACTACGATAAGCCTGAGCAATTCACCAAAATCCGCAAGGCGGCGATGAAAGACGTGGAGCCCACATTCGAGAGCGGCCGCATGGCCAAAGAGTACTACGAGCAGCTATACAAATAGACCGCAGATTCAAACGGATTAAACGGATTTCGCAGATACGCCCGGCTGCGCTGGGCTGACTCGTTCTCTTTCGTTTTTTTGCGTTGCCCAAAAAGCCGCCTTTGGGCGGCTTTTTTTCGTATAACTGGGTAGCTGCAACATTGCCAGGCAATGGCAAAATCCTGGCGTCAGCTTAGTCAGCCGCGCCAGCGGCGTATCTGCGAAATCCGTTTAATCCGTTTGAATCTGCGGTCAATCAGTGGTATGTGTGGTCGATATACAGTAATCAGTCCTGCGCCGGCTTTGGCTAAGCGCTTCAATGCGAAAGAAGCCGCCGCGCCCGCGCCTAACTACAATGCCGCGCCTTCGCAGGCGCTGCCCATCATTACCAACGCCGCCCCCGGTCAGATTCAGCTCGTGAGCTGGGGCTTGGTGCCGGGCTGGAGCCGCGACCCGGCTGGCGGACCTAAGCCCATCAACGCCCGCGCCGAAACCCTAGGCGAGAAGCCCAGTTTCCGGCAGCTGCTGGCGCGGCGGCGCTGCCTGGTGCTAGCCGATTCATTTTACGAATGGCAGGCCACCGAGCGGGGTAAGATTCCGCACCGCATTTTGCTGAAAAGTGAGGAACCGTTCGCCTTTGCCGGACTCTGGGACGAGTGGGTCGATAAAGCCTCGGGCGAGGTGCACCCCACCTTTACCATCGTCACTACTGAGCCCAACGAGCTGATGGCTAAGCTACACAATCGCATGCCCGTCATCTTGCCCGGTCCCGAAGCCGAGCATGCCTGGCTGGCCGACGACTTGAGCGCGGCCCAGCACCAGCAATTGCTAGTACCCTACGACACGAACTTGATGCGCGAATACGCCATCACGACGCGGGTAAACTCGCCGGCCCATAACGACCCGGAGGTGCTAGCAGCGGCCTAGAGCAGGTCAGATTAAAACAGTACTCCTAGGGTAGCCAGAATGCTTAGTAGCACTTCGGCTGTCCTAGGGATACTGTTTGGCTTTACAGTCCTTCGATTTACAAAGTAGGTTTTACCTCAATGGAAAAGCTGGTGCTGCCTAGGTGCCCATCAGGAGTCATTCCTTGTGCTACCACCAAGTAGCGGCCGGCTTGGTCGGAGGTGAAAAAATCCAGCGTTTGTGGGTTGTTGGCCGTTAGGTTCACGGCGGGGTTCCAGTAGAGCAGGTTGCGCAGGTCGGGCAGGCGGCTACGCCGTAGGGCCTCAGTATCGTAGCGCGGGGCATAAAATTCGCGAGGTGCCTGTAGCAATTCGTATTCTTCGAGTAGTGCGCGCGAATTGAGAGGGTAGCCCGCTAGGTCGCCTTTATATGTTCTAAAGCTTACGACGCCTTCAAACATCTGCTGCCCGCTGAGGTAGCGGCTATCTACCACATCAAGGGTTTTTATTTTGAGCGGGTCGAAGGCCAGCAGTTGGTTGAGGTCAAAAACCGGTAGGCCATCGAGTAGCGTGAGCGGGTTTTCTTGCAGTATCAGGTGGCGCAGCCGGTCCGTTACCAAGAAGTGAAAGCCATCCTTGCGCTTGCGCACTAGCACGCCAGGCACGTACTCGCGCATCACGTCTTCGAGCGTAGAAAAGCGCGTGTAGTCGTCGAGGCGATAGTGCTCGGTAGCGCGGCCGTAGAAGGCTACCGTATCGAGCGGAACGGCTGTGTAGCGTGGCGACGTTGGAAAAGCTTGCTGCACTTGCGCCTGCAGCAGGCGCTCATTGAGCGAGCCAGCCCAGGGGCGCGTGAGCGGCGGCAGGCCGGGTGCAGCCGGGCCACCTCCGACTGTGAAAGGACTTAGCAGCTCTACGCGAACGGTGCTGTCGAGGGCCGGATTGGTTTGGAGCACCAGCTTGCGCAGGCCATACGCTTGGGGTAGCTCATACTGCACCAGTCCATCGGCATGGCTGGTAGCGCTGCTAAACCAGAATGAGTGGCCTGGCAGCGATAGGTAAGCGGGAATGCCCGACGCGGGAGCGCCCGTGCTCTGGCGCACTCGCCCTTGCAGCAGGTAGCCGTTAACCTCGGGCGGGTAGGCTACCGCGGGGGCCTTGCCAGCGAGTACGTCATCCCAGCGAAAGCGCCGCCAGCCTTGCGTCAGCATCAGGTTATCGGCCGCTTGGTCGGCTACCGCACTCGAGTCGCGCAAATAGTAGCCAGCATCTTCGATAAAGCCCCGTAGGTCGGCGGCCAGCAGCAAGTAGCTGCTAATGTCGGCAGGCGTGCTAGTGGCCAGTGAGTCGAGTCGATACACGGCCAGCGAAAGCGCGGCTGGTTGGGGGGCGCTCACTTTTAGCTGCACCTGGCTGCGCAAGCCCGCTACCTGGGTCGAGGCGCTACCCTGCACCGCCAGCAGTTGAGAAGGTGTAGGCCGCCGGAAATGCAGCCGCTCGGCCACCGGCTGCCGGCCGCTGAATAGCGTAAGGTGCGTGATGCCCGGTCGCAGCTGCCGCTTGTTAATGGTAAAGGTGGCCCGGCCATTGAGCAGATTTGCTTCGGCGGCTACCACCACTTGCTGGCCCGTATGGGCCAGCAGCCGCAGTGGCTCGGCAGGTCGGGTTTGCTTGGCTTGCACTGCCACCGAGAGCTCGGTAGGGCTCTTGTCGGTTACGCGTAGCGCAAAGCCTTGCTCGGCCACGGTGGGCAGCTTACTGGTGATGACTGCCCCGCCTGGCAGTCGTACGGTAGCCGTGTAGGCACCGCCCGCGGCAGTAGGGGTAAGCAAAAAGCTGCCTAGGCCATTGCGTAGCGTTTGGAAGGTGGCAACTGTGGCCCCGCTGGCTGTGGCTACAGTGCCGCTAGCAGCCACGCTGCGGCCCTGCCGGTCGGTGATTTTAAAGCCCACCCGACCTTGCAAGTCTTGCACTAACTGCCCACCCTCGGGGAAGAACTGTACCTCATAGGCCGGCCCGGACACGGGTGCAGTTGCGGGCCACGCTTGCTGGGTGTTCACGACCGTGATGGGGCACTGAAAGTAAAAATCGGGCCCGGCATTTTTCATCCAGTTGGTGTAGGCGCGCACCACGTAGCGCCCCGTAGCCAGCTCGGCCGGCAGCTCTAGCGAGCCCTGGCCCATAGCCTGCACCAGCCCGATTTTAGCTTGCAGTACGGGGCGCTGCGCAGCATCCAGCACTTCTACATACGCCACCTTGCTCAAAGACAGCGGCCGGTGGTAAGTGCCATCCACTGCATAAGCCTTAAACCACAGCGTTTCGCCGGCCACGTAGGTGGGGCGGTCGAGGTGCAGGTACAGCTGCTCGGTCAGCGCCTGGCGGCTATACTGCTCAAAGCGCTGGCTTAGGTCAGTGATGGGGTCGGCTGGTTGGGCGTGGCCGAGCGCGGCGGTCCCTAGGTGCAGCATCAGGAGCAAGCCACTGGCCCTGAGTAGTTGCGAGGTAGAAGAAGGCACTTAGTTCGCAGGAAAGAGAGTGGGAGAAACAGCCAGCCAGAAGTGGCCGCTACCAAAAGCTGGGCTTCGTGATGCTGCCGCGCAAACGGCAGTCTACGCACTCAGCCAGTGCACCAGAATAACCCGCTAAATCGCCAGTTTTCACACTATAGTAATAATCAATGGGTATGTAATAATTAGGCGTCTCGAATAGCTTAGTTTTAGGCACCGCAAGCGGAGGCATATATTCGGTGACGTCCTCATTTTGGAACTTACAGTCGGTGTAGGGGGAGTCGAAGGCCCAGTCGGCGGGCAGCGACAGCTCGGCGCGGTTGATGAAAAAGCGCCGCTGCTGCACGGTGTGGGCTCCCACGTAGCCCAGCACGGGCTCGGTGGTGGCGCCGCTGGTGCGGCGCACGTTGCCGGTGAGCTGCACGGGCAAGGGGTCGTTGACAGTGCCGATGGCCTCGGTGTTCTTGCGCAGCTGCTCGTAGTAGGCAAACTCCTCGGCCGTTTGGGCATACTGAGTCACGAGCACGCTGTAGCGAATCTTGAGGCGCTCGGCCCGGTCGGAGAACGAGAGGATGGAGTAGTCGAGCAGCGCATCCTGGCTGAGCTGAGCCGAGGTAGCCTGCTTGATGCCCGTGGGCTGCTCCGTGCGCCAGCATGTGTATATCGGCGTCGTGCGCGCACCTATCACCTTTTTATCAGGAAAGTATTCTAACGAGGACTTATAAGCGGAGTTGAACTCCCAGGTTTCGGCAAACTTCCAGCGGTAGTAGCGTGTCTGCTGCGTCGCATCGCGGGTATTGAGCAGTACGCGCACTTCATTATCTACCCGCCGCCAGCTGAGCTTGTCAATAGGCGGGGTGACCTTGAGGGGCACGGGTGCCGACTCGTAGGTGGCGGCGTTGGCGCCGGTGGTGCTGACGCGCAGCTGGTACTGGCCGGGGCCGAGCACCAGGCTGTCGGACTGGTAGAAGCCGGGGCTGCGCTCGCGCAAGGAGTAGCGGGCTCCGGCCGCACCCTGGATGTAGACCGTGGCCCGGGCCTCGGGCGTGGGGGCGGCAGTGGTGGCGATGTTCTGGGTGCGCGAGAGCTTGACGCGCGTGGCCCCGTTGCCGTTGATAAAGCCATCTACGACCAGGTAGCTCGTGGGCGCGCTGATGACTTCGGGAACGTAGGCATCAATGCAGCTACCTAGGGCTACGACCAGCAAGCCAGTTGCCGCACGAGCAAGCGAAGCAGGAACAGCCAGCGTGCGCATCAGAAGCGGAAATTATAAGTGAGTGTAGGAATGGGCTGCCCGAAAATGGAAAGCTTGTAGCCCTTAATCTGCCCGCCCGTCGACTGGAAGTAAACCGAGTACGGATTGCGCCGGCCCGTTAGGTTGTAGATAGAAACCGTCCAGGAGCTGTGGGCCAGCTTCTTGATGCGGTGGTTACCCTCGAAGTTGACGGCAAAATCGACGCGGTAGTAGTCGGGCACTCGGTAGGCATTGCGGTCCGAGTAATACACCCGGTAGGCATTATCAATGTAGTACTTGGCCAGCGGCAGCGTAATGGGGCGGCCCGTGCTGTAGTTGAAATTGAGCGAGGTGTTGAAGCGCCGCGAAAAGCGGTAGTTGCCCACTAACGTCACGTCGTGCGGCTTGTCGTAGTTGCTTGGGTACCAGTTGCCACCGTTTACCACATCGGTAGCGGTGTTCACCTGCACCAGCGAGCGGGCGTAGGTATAGCTGAGCCATCCATTTATCTTGCCCACATTCTTGCGCAGCAGTACTTCCACCCCGTAGGCGCGCCCGTTGGCGTTCAGCACATCGGTTTCGAGGTGGGGGTTTAGCAGTAGCACGGCCCCGCCTTTATAATCCAGAAAATCTTGAATGCGCTTGTAGTAGCCTTCTACCGAAAACTCGACCGTGTTGCGCTTGAAGTTGTGGTAGTACCCTAGGGCCACCTGGTCGCCCACCTGCGGCCGGATGTACTTGTCGCTCAGCTTCCAGCTGTCGGTGGGCGACACCACGGTGGTATTGGTAAGCTGATGCACGTACTGGCGGGTGCGGTTATAGCTGACCTTTACCGACGAGGTGGCCGTTAGCTCATACTTGGCCGAGAGGCGCCATTCGGGGCCGCCGTAGTTGGCCAGTACTTGGCCGCCACTGTAGTCGGTAGTGCCGGTTACGGTGCTCTCGCTGCGCGAAAGGCCTTCGATGTAGTCGCGCACTTGGCGGGGACCTAGGGCCTGGAAAAACGAGTAGCGCAGTCCCAGCACCACCGCAAAGCGTGGGCTGACGTCGAAGCGGTCGGCCACGTACACGGCGCTTTCCAGGGCCCGCTCGTGCTGAATGACGGTGGGTAGCAGCAGCGACTGTTCGCCCAGTGGCTGCTGGTTGCCGGGGGCCGTGTTGTAGAGCAGCGTGCTGGCCCCAAAGTCGAGCGTGTGCTTGGCGTGCCACAAGTAGCTGGCATCGGCCTGCACCGCGGCCTGGTTGATGCTGTAGTCGAAAGTAGACGCCGTAGACTCGTTGCGCGTCGTTTTTAGGTTGAAGCCGTAGCGGCTGTAGGTACCCGTGAGCGTGCCCGCTAGCTGCGGGCTAAAAGTGTGCTTCCACTTAAGCGCGGCGGCCGTATTGCGATACTCATAAATGGTATCGCTGGCCAGCCGAAACCGGTCGTGGCTGAAGTAGCCGGTGGCCGAAAGCGAGTTCTTGTCGTCTAGGTCGTAAGTCAGGTAAGCGCTTAGGTCGTAGAACGAAGCCGCGCTGTTTTTGAGGGTAGGGCTAGGCACCTGGTGCAGCAGCCAGTCAGAATACGAAGTGCGGCCACTCACTAGGAAGGAGCCCTTAGCGGGAGCATCTTCCTGGGTGCGTGGGCCCAGCGGGCCCTCCAGCTCCAAGCGGCTGGTCAGCAGCCCTATACCGCCCGAGCCGCCAAACTTCTTGCGGTTGCCCTCGCGCCCCTCAATCTCCAGCACTGAAGCCAGGCGCCCGCCGTAGCGCACCGGAATGGCACTTTTGTACAGCTCGGCCGACTGCACCGCGTCGGGGTTGAAGGCTGAAAAGAACCCGAACAAGTGGGCCGGGTTGTAGATGGTGGCGCCATTAAATAGCACCAGGTTTTGGTCGGTGCCGCCGCCGCGCACGCTAAAGCCCGTGCTGCCCTCGCCAATGGTCTTTACGCCAGGCAGCGCCGTCACCACCCGCAAGATGTCCGCCTCGCCAAACACCGTGGGCACTTGCTTGATGACCTTGATATCCAGCTTCTGCACGCCCATTTGCATGCCGCGCACGTTGCCCTCCTTCTGGCCCTGCACCACTACCTCGCGTAGCGAGGTCACGTCAGACAACACTTCTAGGTCGAGGCGGCCGCTGGCGTGCACCCAAATTTGCCGCCGCGTGGGGCGGATACCTAGGCCGCGGATATTAAGGTTGTAGCGGCCCACTGGTAGCGTAAGCGAGTATGCCCCTTTCGCGTCGGTAGCCGTGCCAATGTTCGGAGAATCTATAAAGACTGCCACACCCGGCACGGGTTCCTTGCTGGTGCGCACCACACCCGTTATCGTGGCCCGGTTGCCAGCGGGCGCCGCCTGCCGCGGCCCTATCTCATACACTCTGAACTCGGACGTGCCCACTTCGGAGGGCCGGCTAGTGCGAGCCGGCGCCTGCCCCTCTCCGGCAACAACCGGCGGCGGGCTGCCGCTGACCGGCGCCGCCGGGAAAAACTCATCGGGCAGGCGCGTTTGCAGCGGATACTCGTGGGTAATGAATACTCGGTTGGTAGCTTCGTCGACGGCGAAGCGCAGCGTAGAATGCTCAAAAATCTGCCGCAGCACCGCCACCAGCGGCAGGTCATTGGCCTGCACTCGCACCGTGACACTGTCCAGCGCCGCCGGGTCGAAAAAAAACCGATAAGGCGTCTGGGCCTCTACACGCTGTGCAAACTGCTCGAAGCGCAGGTTGCGAAAGTCACCGCTGATGGGCGGCGAGCTTTGCTGAGCGAAGGTAGGGTAGCTACCAGCCAATAGTCCGGCCAGCAAAATGCCAAAGTAAAGTCGGGTCATAGCAAGCAAACAGGAAGAGCAGAAAACCACAGGCGCCAGCCCTCGGCTGCCCGCGCAGGGACGGCCGAGGGCTGGCGCCTAGGGCAGGGTGTAGTAGTAGCGGAGAGCTTTCAGGGCCGACGCCTCGCGCTGTGCGGCCGAAAAGCGTAATTTTTGCTGGCGGGCATAGCGCTGCACCTCAGTTCGATGGGCGGGTAGCAGGGCCAGCAGGTCTTTCAGGCGGCCTACTTCTACCGCGGTGCTACCCGAGCGGGCAATAAGCTTATCAATCTGCCTGAACTTGAAGACCAAGCTCTGGTTGTCGGTAGTTTGCTGCAGGTATTTGACGTGGCGGGCCAGCAGGTTCACCGGCCCTGGTTGCAACAGTTCATAAAAGCCAGTGCGTAGCAGAGCGCTCGCCGAGGAGTCGCCCAGCACGTGGATGAAGCGCCGGTCTTGAATAGAAAAGTCAGTAAGCGCTTCTGGCACCAACATGATGTTGGCCACCTGATTGGGGTAAGTCAGCACCACCCGGTCGAGCACTATGTCGTAGCGCAGCGGCACTTGCTGAAAGTAAGCGTTGCGATACGTAACGGTACCAAGCTGCGGCTCATTGCTCACAAAAAACTGGTGCCCAATGGCGCCCGGCTTGGTGGGGTCTACGTACTCGGGGCCGCTGAATAATACCGACTCTGCCTGCGTGGCCTTGGTATAGTGCTGCGTAGCGGCCTCCACCGCCGCGGCCAGAGCTACTGAGTCGGCGGCAGTTGGGGCCTGCGCCCATGTATGATAGGGCAGGGCCAAAGCCAGGCAGCAGGCGCCCATACGCAGTAGTCGGTGCATCATGCAAAAGCTAAAAAAGGCGGAACTGCCACGTTTTAGCTTTGCCCAGCTAGGGCGGCCTCCTAAAACTGACTGCGCAATATATTCACAGAAAGCTCACGGCTAGCCTATGCCTTACACACGCGCCCTAGGTATTATTATAACTATAGGTAAGCAAAAAGCTTCTTTTGTAACTGCCCATGTCCCAACTGCGCTGATAGCTAGTGAGTACCTAGGCTATAGGCTTAGCTTTATTACATGGGCTGCGCCTGCGCAAGTTTCTGGTAGTAAGCGCAAAAGTCGGTGAGCGGACACACGCTGCACTTGGGCGTGCGGGCCACGCAGATGTAGCGGCCGTGCAAAATCAGCCAGTGGTGCGCTTTGGGTATCAGCTCCTGGGGGGTGTACTTCACGAGACCTTTCTCCACGGCTAGCGGCGTGGTGGCCGTCTTGGGTACCAGCCCTAGGCGGTGCGATACCCGAAACACGTGCGTATCCACGGCCATGGCGGGCTGGTTGTAGATAACCGATACCACCACGTTGGCCGTTTTGCGGCCCACGCCTGGCAGGCGCTGCAGCTCCTCAATAGTGCTAGGTACCTCACCTCCAAACTCCTCCGTAAGCAGCTTCCCTAGGCCGGCCAGGTGCTTGGCCTTATTGTTGGGGTATGAGACGCTACGGATAAACGGAAAAATATCATCGGCTGAGGCAGCGCCTAGCTCGGCGGCGGTCGGAAACTGCTCTAGCAGCGCGGGCATCACCTGGTTCACGCGCTTGTCGGTGCACTGCGCGCTCAGCACCACGGCCACAATCAGCTCGTAGGGGTTGCGGTAGGCCAGCTCGGTGCGCGGCTCGGGGTAGTGCGTAGTGAAATAGTCGAGAAACCGACGAAACCGTTCGGGGCGAGTCATACCTAATGCAGAAAGTGCGCAAACTACGCGCACGCCAACATGCGATGCCTATTCTGCGGGGCAGGTAGGCACGCGTAGTTGCGAGGCTGTAATCAGCGCACTTCCCGTAAGTTAATTAGCGTAAAAATGTTCGCGAATATTGGAGGATGTTAGCGGTGGTAGATGCTTTAGGTTCGCGGGCTAGGCCGTTAAGCGCTTGCTGCGCAAGAAGTAAATCGGCACACGCTACTGCCAGCTCGGGGTCATGCAGTAGCGCGTCTTCGACTTCATGTTGTTCGTCAGCTGGCAATTCGTTGTACACGTAGCGAAGCAGCGTCGGGTGGGGTACTGTTTGTATCATACAAAAGGGAATGTGCGGCCATTTTCTTCCGCAAATTGATTAGCGCATAGCGCATCCGGCCTAGGGCCGTATTGATGCTGACGCCGGTTGCGTCGGCAATTTCCTGAAAGCTCATATCGCCGTAGTGGCGCATGAGGAGTACTTCCTTTTGCGCAGCCGGCAGCTCCTGAATGAGCTGACGCAGTTGTGCATGGCTTTCCTCGCGGCCGAGTATATCGTCGGCCGGCTCTTCTGAAAGGTGTAACGAATTAGCGAGCCCGATGTTGTCATCGAGGCTCGTTTGAGGCGCTCTTTTTGCGCGCCGAAAGGCATCGATAGCTAGGTTATGGGCAATGCGGCAGAGCCACGAGGCAAATTTGCCTTCGTCTTGGTAACGTCCGCTTTTGAGGGTGTGGATGGCCTTAATGAAGGTATCCTGGGTGAGGTCGTCGGCGACATCCTGGTCGCGCACGACGAGGTGGATAGTCGTGAAGACCCGCGCCTGGTGGCGCTGGAGCAGCTGGGCAAAGGCCGACTCGTGGCCAGCCAGGTAAAGGGCGATGAGCGCGGAATCGCTCGGCTGCATGGGTTCCATAAAGGACTACGGGTTAGGAGAACGTAGAGCTTAGGTCGATAGTATGCAGCTAAGGGTAAAAAAGAGGAGTGAGCAGTAGATGAAGCCCGCGATAATCGAGCCAAATGTAGCAGACTAGCCGCGAGTAATGCAAGGGCGGTAGTGAGCGCGCAAAAAATATTATCTCTGAAATCTAGGATAGCTGCGACGCTAGTCCAAGCTCCGAGCACTACCCCGATGCAGCCAGCAGGTAAGCCGTGTGGGCAGTGCCGGGTAGCTTAAGCACGAAGTAGTTAGTCGCGCCAGCTATTACCTAGGTGCCTGGGCGGAGCTAGTGCAAGTTAAGCACGCGGCTGCTAATTACAAAGCCGCTTCTGACCTAAATGACCGCTTGCCAAGGCCACGCGTATAAACGGCCGGCCCAAGGCCCCGGCAGGTCGGGGCCCTAGGAGCCGCCTTTGCTGTGCTTACGTACCTCGCGCTTCACTACTGGGCCGGCGCCGGCCACGAATTCGACACCTTACAAAGCCAGTTGCCAGCTGATACAGCATTCCTGGCGCCCGACTTGCCGGGCTTTGGGGCGCAGGAGGCACCCGCGGGCTTCGACTACTCGGTGGGGGCATACACTGACTGGGTAGCTAACCTAGTGGCGACGCATAAGCTAGAAGAGTACGTGCTGATTGGGCACAGCATGGGCGGCAAAATCGCGCTGGCGCTGGCTGCCCGCCAGCCGGCGGGGCTGCGTGGGCTGGTGCTGCTGTCGCCCTCGCCCCCCACGCCCGAGCCCATCAGCAACGAGGACCGGAAGGCGAGCCTGGCTGCCTATGGCCAGCGCCTCGAAGCCGAAAAAACGGCGACTAAAATCATGATTCGCCCGGTGGCGGCCGCCGTGCGGCAGCAGGTTATCGCCGATAACCTCCGCTCTAGCCAGGCGGCCTGGGACGCTTGGCTAGAGCGTGGCTCGAAGGAAGATATCTCAGCCCTCATGCCCGCTATTCAGGTGCCGTGCTGCTTGCTGGTGGGCGATGCCGACCATGCCATTCCGCTGGCTGCGCAACAGCAGCAGACACTGCCGCTGCTGCCCGCCGGCTCGCCGCTAGTAGTGGTGCCGGAAGCTGGCCACTTGCTGCCCCTCGAAGCACCCGATGTGGTGCGCGATGCTGTCTTACAACTCACTGCCGCATGACCTACCAAAACCCAGTGCTCGACGCCGATTTTCCGGACCCCAGCGTGCTGCGGGCGCCCGACGGCTACTACTACGCTTACGCTACCCAAACCAAGCGCGCGGGCCAGATACTGAACTTTCAAGTAGCCCGCTCGCGCGACCTTGCCACTTGGGAACACCTAGGCGAGGCCCTACCTACCAAGCCCGACTGGGCCGCCACCAGCCAGCGCTTTTGGGCACCCGACGTGAGCCGCCACCCCGATGGCCGCTACCTGATGTACTACTCGGCGCAGCCCAACGACCCCGCCGCTGGCCTTTGGCTGGGCGTGGCCGTGGCCGACCGCCCCGAAGGCCCCTTTATAGATAGTGGACAGCCACTACTGGCGGGTGGGCCGGGCTTCGAGAATATCGACCCCATGCGCTTTGTGGACCCCGCCGACGGACGGCAGCTGCTATTTTGGGGTTCGGGCTTTGGGCCGCTGCGGGTGCGCGAGCTGGCCGCCGATGGCCTAGGTTTCGCTCCCGGCTCAGAAGCCCAAGTGGTAGTAGCGCCTAGGCCGGCGGCCGGCCCCACGGCCTATGGCCACCTCATCGAAGGCAGCTGGGTGCACTATCGCGCCGGCTGGTACTACCTGTTTTACTCGGGCGATAACTGCTGCGGCCCCGATGCGCACTACGCGGTGCTAGTGGCCCGCGCCCGCCAGGCCACCGGTCCTTATCAAACCTTGGCCCAGGCTACCGGCACCGACGGTACCATACTTACCGAAAATGACCGCTGGCAAGCACCTGGCCATAATTCACTCATTACCGACGACCACGGCCAGGACTGGCTGCTCTACCACGCCATCGACCGCCAGCAGCCTACCTTCGACGCCATCAACGACGAGCAAGGTTATTCGCGGCGCGTGATGCTGCTGAGTAAAGTAGACTATACCGAGGATGGCTGGCCGGTGATAAGTGATTAAAACAACTGTCCTTGCGAGGAGGCACGACGAAGCAAGCGCACCTGCTCAGCCGCGCCGTTCAGATGCAATCCCTTCGTCCTGTCTCCTCGCAAGGACAGTTGTAGCTACTACTCCAGCGAGCGGCTGCGGAACAAAATGTACCCTAGGTGCCCATACACGGCAAAGCGATGGTGCGGGTCGTCGTAGTAGGTGGCGTGCACGGCCAGCGGGCCCACGGGCGTAGTGAAGATGAGGCCCGTTGAGCCCGTGAGGTAGGGGCGGCTAAAGCCTTCGTGCAGCTCGGCCAGCTGTTTCACGTCCTCAAATTGATTGAAATTGACGTGCGCGTAAATCTCGGAGCGCCACTCAAAGTTGCCGAATACCGGCTGGTTGTAGCGTAGGCCCACCGCCACGTAACGCGGCGCCCGGTAATGGTCTAGAAACAGCGTGCGCGAATCGACCAGCGGCGTGAAAACCGGCGCGCTGGTCAGCGACGAGCGGTAGTTGAGAAAGCGCCCCTGGCTGCTGGCTACCAGCTCGCCAAAGTAGCCCCAGGCCTGCTTTTCGCCCTTCAGCGGTACGTAGCGCTCGTAGGCCGCCCGCAACTGCAGCCAGTCGTGGTGGCGGCTGGCCTCGGTTTGCAGCAGCGAGGTAGTGCCCGGCGTGTAGGCCTCAGTACCCGTGACGCCGCGCAGGCTTACCACGTAGCGGCGGCCTGCTATGGCATACTGCTTGCGATTGAGCGAGTTGCGGGCAAAGCGGATGGCTGCCGTGCCACCCTTGAAGGAGGTGCGCGCCAGCACATCGGTCGAGTTGACTTCTGCCGTATTCGAGTAGTTATCGACATTATAGAAGGCCCCTAGGTCGAGTACCACCCGGGCGCGGTAGCGCGGCGAAATCCCAATCTGGCCGCCCACCTTGGTGTCTTGCTGCCGAACCTGGGTGCTCAGTACATCGCGCCCCAGTAGGCCGCCCGTGTTTTGGTAGTCCCACTGGTTATACGTGATTTGGGGCTGCACAAAGAAGGGCACGCGCCCCGGCACATTAATGCGGAAATTGCCCTGCGCACCGTTGTAAAAGCGCCCGAGGCTCACGTTGGCGCCCACCGAGTAGAGCAGGCTGCGCAAGTATTTGAATTCGATACCGAAGTACAGGTTATCAATGGGCCGCGTGCTGAGGGCAAAGCCCACCTCGGCCGCCACGTTATTATTCTGCTGGGCATCTACCGAAAACACGTAGCCCTGTTGCGCCGCGTCGTAGCGAATGCGTGGGTAAATGTTGCGGAAGTAGTCGTCGGCGGCTAGGCGGTAGTAGCCCTCCTCTAGGTCGTCTAGACTATAGGTTTTGCCAGTTCGCCGAAAAAACCGCTCGGCGTAGCCGTTTTGGTCGGCCCGCAGGCCCTGCACCCGCACCTGCACAAAGCGTGGCGTAGGCGCCGCCTGCTGAAAGGCCAGGCGGCGGCGCTGCAAGTCCAGGGTATCGACGCGGCGCCCGATGCGCTGGCGAATGAGTGCCAGCTTGCGCTGGGTAGCCGTGTCGCCCTGCCCAATGAGCGTGCGCGCCCGGTCGAAGTCGGTAGCCCCGATACCCTCCAAGTTAGGTTGAATAAAGATGCCGTTGCGGCCTACGCTGGTAGTGTCGGCCACATTGGCACCTAGAAACACCAGGGCGTTGGTCAGAAGCTCGTCGTCTTTCTTAAACGGGTATTTAGTAAACGCCACATCGCCCACGTTCACCCCGATAATGATGTCGGGCTGAAACTCGCGGCGCATTACATCGGTGGGAAAGTTATTGTAGATGCCACCGTCGAAGAGGTAGCGCCCGTCGGGGTTGCGGATGGGGCGGAAGGCAAGCGGCACGGCCATGGAGTTGCGCACGGCATCGGCTAGGTTACCGGCCTTCTGCACTACTTGGGTGCGCGTAAAAATCTCGGCTGCCAGGCAGCGGTAGGGCACAAAGAGCTTGTCAAAATCGTAGCCGCTGGTAGCGCCGGCCGGTGCTAGCAGCCGCGCCAGGGCCAGATTGAGGTTGATGTCGTTCACCAGGTTGGGCACCACGCGGGCGTGCAAAGCCGAGTCGATGGCCACGCCCAGCCGCAGCGCTGAGGGGTCAGGCTCAGCAGTGAGGTAATTGAAGGTTTTATCCTGAAGCTGCTTGCCCGATACCCAGTACTGGAACTGCGGCGAAAGCACAATTTGCTCAATCTCGCGTGGCGAGTAACCCGCCGAGTACATGGCCCCCACCACGGCCCCCATGCTTGTGCCAATGATGTAATCTATCGGAATGCCATTCGCCTCAAGCTGCTTGAGCACCCCAATGTGAGCCAGTCCTTTGGCGCCGCCACCGCTCAGCACTAAGCCCACCTTTTGGGCGCGCAGTGAGGCTGGGCACCCTAGTAACAAGAGCAGTACACAAAAGGTAAAATGTAGTACTTTTATCATATAGTAATTTATTAGTATATTAGTGGCTCTCGCGCCTTACGCCGCAACCGGAAGGGTAGTTGCTCACAAGGCCAGCTGTAGGAGCTGCTATATCGAGTTTTTGTTTAACAAATTGATAATTAGAGTTAAACATATAGCCAAAAGTATCAGCTAGAAGCAACTCCTCAGCTTAAGCTGCGTTCTTTATACGTTCTACTCTAATGGCCTCCCTGATGAAGACTCCAACCCCTGCCGACGACGCCAGTAGCACTCCGGCCCGCAAACGTACCAAAACTCGGCCCGCAGCCCGCCGGCGCACCCTCGAAAACACGTACTCTGACCCCGCCCTTCGCGAACGGCTAAAAGATGAAATTCGCGCCGCCGCTAAAGGCGGAGAACCCGGTACTTGGAGCGCCCGCAAGTCGCAGCTCCTCACACTAGCGTACCAAAAAGCTGGTGGCGGCTATATCAATCGCCACCCCAACTCTAAGCAAAAAGACTTGAAGGAGTGGACCAAGCAAGACTGGAAAACGGCCGACGGCAAACCCGCCCGGCGCGCCAGCGGTACCACTCGCTACCTACCCAAAAAAGCCTGGGACGAACTAAGTGATGCAGAGAAAAAGGCAACCAACGATAAAAAGAAAGCGGGCTCCAAAGCTGGCGAGCATGTGGTAGCCAACACGGCCGCCGCCAAAAAGGCCCGCAAGAAAGCCGAATAGCCCGCGCCTAGGTCGAATCTTGCTACCTAAGTATCAGTAGACCTCAATGGCCGCCCCTACGCCTTTGGTAAATCCCCACCCTGCCCCCTGCGTGTGGGCGGGGTGAGGTTATATACCTATGCTTAACTCAGTAGCAGTTCGGCGACTTGTCGGCCCGTGCCCAGGGCAGCGTTGAGCGAGGGGTAAGCTACCCAATCGCCGCAACGCAGCAGAGCCTCGCCGAGGCGCAGCGGCTGCTGTGGTGGCTGGCCAGGTCCGTACACAGGCAAGGCGTACGGAATGTGGTAGGTGCGCACGTGCTGCCACAGTGCTGCCGTGGGCCCAAACCACGCGGCCAGCTCGGTGCGGAGCCGGGCGGTCAGGTCCTCATCGCTGAGGTTGTGCTCGCCGTGGGTACTCACCGAAACCAGCCCTTGGCCGCTGGGTGCTACGGCCGGACTGACTTCGGCCGGAAAGGCTACGTTGTGCACCAGCGTGTTAGACGCTGCATTGAGGTGCAGCAGCCGGCGCCCGTGGCTAGGTGCCGCGCCCGCCGTGGTAAAATAGGTGCAGGTAGTAGCCCGCGCGGCTAGGGCCGGGGCCGCAGTGCTGCCGAGCAGCTGCGCGGCGGCCGGCCCGTCGGTAGCCAGCACGGTGGTAGCCGCCCGCAGGGTTTCGCCCGAGGCGAGGCGCACCGCGCGGCCACCCTCTAGCACGGCCGCCACGGGCGTGTGCAGACGCACGGTGCCCACCGGTAGTCGGGCGGCCAGCTGCTCGGGCAATTGCTGTATACCTAGGGCCGGCACGGCTGCATTGCCGCGCGAAAACTGCTGAAACACGAAGGCAAAAAAATTGCTGGCCGTGCCGAGGTCGCGGTCGAGGTACACGCCCCCGAAAAAGGGCCGAAAGAAATTGTTGATAATCTGCTCGCTCCAGCCGTAGTGCCGCAAAAAGCTCAGCGTCGTTTCGGCGGGGCGGGCCAGTAGCTGCTCGGGCGACTGGCCTTGCATCTGGGCAACAAACTTGGCAATGAGCAGCTTGTCCGTAAAAGTGCCGATGGGCGAGCTGAGGGCTGCAAACGCAGCCAGCGGCACGCGCATGGGGTTTTCGAGCACCGTTTCCCTGCCGTTGGCCAGCCTGATTACCGCGCCCGATTCATAGGTTTTGAGCTGTAGCGCGCCGTAGTCGAATATGCGGCGCGCCTCGGGGTAGTCGGTCAGCAAAATCTGAAAGCCGCGGTCGAGCCGGAAGCCATCCGGCGTCACGTCGGTGCGCACACGCCCGCCCACGGCATCGGCTGCCTCGAGCACCACCACCGGGCGCCCCGCGCGGTGTAACCAATTGGCACAGGCCAGGCCCGCCATCCCGGCGCCAATGATGATAATAGGGTCTTCTTCAGTCATTAGCTTAAAGCAAATTCTCCAACAAACACACACCAACCGGCGGCCGGCTACTAGCGCCGGTGGCCTGCTTACGCAAAACGCACCACCTAGGGCGAAAAAACAGGGCAGTACAAGGATACTAAGCCAGCGCCCATGTTGCTTGGCCGCCGTGCTATAGATGGTGCCGTACCGCCCGCGTAGCACATGCCCGCAGCCCGCCCCCACGAGTTCTAGAAGAGCTTGGGCATCTTATGCTCCTTCCATTTCTTGCGCGTTTTTAGGGTATAAAACTCGGCCACTCCATCGCGCTCCTGCGTCACTTGCCAGGCCCCCAGAACTTGGCCAGCCTGCCGGCCCACTGCCCGCAAGCCGGGGTGCTGGGCTTGCAGCAGCTTGGCTTCGGCGGCGGTGAGGTCGCGGCCCGGCTGGCCGTGGCAGCGCAGGCACAGGTTGTGGCGCAGCACAATCGGGCGCTGGTAATAGAAGGTGTCGGCGGCAGGCCGCCCAATGAGGCGCAGCGTGTCGGGCTGCAAGCCCGCCGCCGTCACGGCGGCAGCAGTAGCACCGGCGGCACTAGGCTGCCACTCCACGCGGCGCGGGTGCGCGTGCCACTTGCGCGCCATCGAGTCGACGGCCGGGTAGGCCTGGGGGCGGCAGAAGTTAGCGGCCTTCGCCACGCCGCCTGCCGCCAGCTCGCGGGCCAAGGTGCGGCGCAGCAGCGTGTCGGCATAGGCCGTGAGCGAGTCGCCGGCCCAGCGTGTGGCGTGCAGCAAGTCGTTGGGCGTAATGCGCTTAACTTCCCAATTAGCCGTTTCTTCGGCTATTTGCTTGGTGCCAGGCAGATGCTTTATTTGGTCGGGCCGGCAGGCAGCCAGCGCCAGCAACAGCCCTAGGGCGTAAGTCAGATTGATTTTCGACAAAACCATACTGCTGCCAACTGCTGAGGCCGCCCGAAGGTTGCGGCTCACCGGAGCAGCCACTCGCGCAGCGCATCGTAGCTAGGCGCCAGCGGCACACTTTGCTTGGGCTTCTCCAAGAGGTAGTGCAGCGCAGCGGGCAGCTCCACCTTGCGCCCGATGAGCGGCTCGACCACCTCCGGAAACTTGACGGGGTGGGCCGTAGCCAGCAAGAAGCCTGCGGCAGCGGGGTACTTCCCTAGGTAGTCTTCCAAGGCAAAAAACGCCACGGCCCCGTGCGGGTCGAGCAGGTAGCCGTGCTCGGCTTGCACCCGCTGGATGGTGATGCTGGTGTCGGCATCGCTCACCGTGTAGCCGCTCAGCAACTGGCTAATAGTAGTGTGCTCGTGCTTGAACAGCTCCAAGATGCGCACGAAGTTGCTGGGGTGGCCTACGTCCATGGCATTAGAAATAGTAGCCACGGCCGTTTTGGGCGTGAAGATGGCCGTGCGCAAGTACTCGGCACCCGCGTCATTGGCATTGCACGCTGCGATGAAATGGCCCACCGGCAGCCCCGACGCGTGGGCCAGCAGCCCGGCGCACAGGTTGCCGAAGTTGCCGCTTGGCACTGCCACCACGGGCGGTTCGGCGGGCGCCCACTGCTGCATGGCAAACAGATAGTACAGCTGCTGCGGCAGCCAGCGCGCCACATTGATGGAGTTGGCCGAGGTGAGCGTGCGGCGGCTGGTCAAGCCTTCGTCCAGGAAGGCTTGCTTTACTAGGCGCTGGCAGTCGTCGAAGTTGCCTGCTACCTCCAGCGCCGTAATATTCTGACCTAGGGTTGTGAGCTGCAATTCCTGTAGAGGGCTCACCTTGCCCGAGGGGTACAGGATAACCACCTCCACGCCTGGCACACCCAAAAAGCCGTGTGCTACGGCCCCGCCCGTATCGCCTGAGGTGGCCACTAGCACCGTCACCGGGGCGGTTTCGCCCTGCGAAAAGTACCCTAGGCAGCGGCTCATGAAGCGAGCACCTACATCCTTAAATGCCAGCGTCGGCCCGTGAAACAGCTCCAGCGAACTAATGTGCTCGGTCACGGGCACCAGCGGAAACTCAAAATTGACGGTCTCAGCGCAGATGCGGCGCAAGTCGGCCTCCGGGATGGTGTTGCCCACGTAAGGCCGCATCACCTCGTAGGCAATGTCGGCCTGCGACAGGCGCGGCAAGTCGCGCAGAAACTCTGGCGAGAACTGCGGAATGCTTTCGGGGAAATACAGGCCGCCATCCGGCGCCTGCCCGGCAATGGTAGCCGTGCGAAAATCAACGGGCGGCGACTGGCGGTTGAGGCTGTAATACTGCATACTTTATCGGAAAATAACAGTCGTTGACTGCAATACAGAGGCACTTTGGAGGCGGCGCTAGTGGATTAATGACTTGTCGATACTCTGCTGTGTGCCCGTCTAGTCCTTTGGTTTGAAAGTAAAGCGTGTTTCGACGAAACAATGGCGTGTTTAGGTCATTAAGGGTGTACCTTGCTATTAGCCGCCATTTAGTATTATAAAAGAGAACTTGGTGATGTCCATGTGCTACTATTGCCGCTTGCACTGTGTAGCAGTGGTTCACAAGATGGTATACTGGCTGGTCTCGAGCATTCTTCACGCAACCTAGGTGCTTCCTGACATAGTGCTTTCTGCCAAATGGGTCTTGAGCTACTGCCGCCGCAGTTGGCCGAACACCTATACTTAAGAGCAACACCAGTAGCATTTTCATAGGCAGTTGCCTTTTAAGCTACTACCCGAGCGCCTTCGCTCGCAATCGGCCCCACGTGCAGGTGGTACTCGATGCCCATCTTCTGATACACGCGACCCATGGCCTCGGCCGCGGCGTGCGCTGTGGCTTCGTCTTGGTTCAGCATAAAGATGGAGGGACCCGAACCTGAAATACCACCACCTAGGGCTCCCGCGGCCAGGGCACGCTGCTTGGCATCGGTCAAGCCAGGGATGAGGGCCGCCCGCGCCGGCTCCACGATATAGTCTTCCAGCGCCCGGCTAATCAATTCGCTGTCATTAGTTAAAAAGCCAGCGACCAGGCCGCCCACATTGGCCCACTGGCGCACGGCCAATGAAAGTGGCACCTGGGTCGGCAGCACGGCGCGAGCTTCCCGTGTCTTGACTTCAAACTGCGGGTGTACCACCGCCACCCACAGCGGTGGGGCGGGCAGGGCCACCACATCTAGCGTTGGCAATACGGCCCGCACCAGCGTGAAGCCGCCGCAAATGGCCGGTGCAATGTTGTCGGCGTGGCGCACGCCTGAGGCTACGGCCTCGCCGTACATCGCTAGGTCTACCAACTGCTTGTTGTCGAAGCGGTTGCCCAGCAGCGCATTTGCGGCTACTACGGCGCCGGCCGCACTGGCCGCGCTGCTGCCTATGCCGCTGCCCGGCCGAATGCCCTTCGTAATCTCTACCTCAAACCCGATAGGCTCGGGCACTTCGCGCAGCAGGGCCAGCAGGGCAGCGCCAGCCACGTTGCGGTAGGGGTCGGTAGGCAGGTCGTAGTCGTCGAGGTGCCGGATGACAAGGCCCGGCTGGTCGCGCCGCGTGAGGCGCACCGTATCATACGGGGCCGTCAGGCAGATACCGAGCACGTCGAAGCCACAGCCAACGTTGGCAATGGTAGCTGGCGCGTGCACGGTGACGGAGGAAGGAAGGGGCATGAGCGTAAGAAGCACGTTTGTCCTTGCGAGCGCAGCGAAGCAATCGCGTCTAAACGAGCCGTTCGAATACTGGCTAGGTGCGATTGCTTCGCTGCGCTCGCAAGGACAGGCGGAGTTGATTTACAGCCTGGCGGCCCGGATGATGTCGGCAAACACACCCGAGGCCGTGACCTCGGCGCCCGCGCCGGCGCCCTTCACCACCAGCGGCTGCTCGGGGTAGCGGTCGGTGTAGAAGAGTACCACGTTGTCTTTGCCGCGCAGCTCGTAGAGGTCGTGGCCGGGCGCAATCTGCTGCAAGCCCACCGAAGCTTGGCCATTGGCATACTGCGCCACAAACTTGAGGCGCTTGCCCTGGCTAGCGGCTGCGTCGTAGAGCGCCCGGAAGTGTGGCTCGTGTACCGCCAACTCTTTGTAGAACGCCGCTACGTCGCCTTCGAGACACGAAGCGGGTAGGAAGCTTTCGTTGGCTACGTCGCTCATTTCCAGTTGCTGACCAGCTTCGCGAGCCAGAATGAGGATTTTGCGGGCCACGTCCGAGCCGTTGAGGTCGAGGCGCGGGTCGGGCTCGGTATAGCCTTCGGCCTGCGCCTGGGCCACCACCTCGGCAAAGGGCCGCGAGCCATCGTAATTATTAAACACGAAGTTGAGCGTGCCCGACAGCACCGCCTGCATGCGGCGCACCACGTCGCCGCTGCGCGTGAGGTCGGCCAGCGTGCCGATAACCGGCAGTCCGGCGCCCACGTTGGTTTCGAACAAGTACTTGGTGTTGAAGTCGCGGGCCAGCTGCTTAAGCTGGCGGTACGAGGCGTAGGCGGCCGAAGCCGCGACTTTATTACAGGCTACCACGGCCACGCTCTTGGCCAGCAGCGGCGCGTACTGGTCGGCAGCGGCCGGGTTGGCCGTGATGTCCACGAATACGCTGTTACGCAGGTTTTTATCGATGATAAGCTGCGTCAGCTCGGGCAGCGACAGAGCGGGCGCCTTGTCCAGCGCCTCGGGCCAAGTGGTGAGGTCGAGGCTGCCCTCGTCGCTCACCAGGCAGTGGCGACTGTTGGCAATGGCTACCACGCGCAGGTCGAGGGCCAGCTTGTCGCGGAGGTATTCCTGCTGCTGGGCCAACTGGCTTAGTAGCTTGCCGCCCACGTTGCCCGGACCTAGGATGAAGAGGTTGACCTGCTTATAGGTAGCCTCGAAGAATTCCTCATGCAGCACGTTAATGGCCTTGCGCACGTCGGCCGCCCGAATTACGGTCGAGATGTTGCGCTCGCTCGCGCCCTGCGCAATGGCCCGGATATTCACGCCGTTGTGCCCTAGGGCACTAAACAGGCGCCCGCTGATGCCCGGGTGGTTGCGCATCATGTCGCCCACCAGCGCCACAATGGCCAAGCCCGTTTCAGGCCGCAGCGGCTCTAGGCGGCCGGCCGCGATTTCGGCGGCAAATTCTTCATTGACCACGGCCTGGGCGGCGGGCACGTCACCCTCATTCACGCCCACGCAGATAGAGTGCTCCGACGAGCTTTGGGTGATAAGTACCACGTTGATGCGGGCCCGCGCCAGCGCGGCAAACAGCCGCGCCGAAAAGCCCGGCACGCCCACCATACCGCTGCCCTCTAGGTTCAGCAGCGCTAGGTTGCCGATGCTCGACAAGCCGCGCACCACCCCGATGCTCGGCGGCGGAGCCACTTCTACCAGTGTACCATAGTCGGCGGGGGCGAAGGTGTTTTTAATCCACATCGGAATGCCGCGCTGGCGCACTGGCTGCACTGTGGGCGCATACAGCACCTTGGCCCCGAAGTGCGACAGCTCCATTGCCTCTTCGTAGCTGATGCGGGCAATGGGCCGTGCCGAGCGCACCAGGCGTGGGTCGGCGGTGAGCATGCCACTCACATCGGTCCAGATTTCGAGCTTTTCGGCACCTAGGGCCGCGGCCAAGATGGCGGCCGTGTAGTCGGAGCCACCCCGCCCTAGGGTAGTGGTGTGGCCCTCGGCATCGGCCGCAATAAAGCCGGGCGCTACCCAGAGGGTTTCGGCGGTTTTAGCTTTAAAATCAGTTACTAGCTGTTCGGTGGCGGCCTCTTCAAGTTGCGCCATGCCGAAGCGCGAGTTGGTGCGGATGAGCTGGCGGCTATCGGCCCAAGCGGCGGCTACGCCGCGGGCTTGCAAGGCCGCTACTACCAGGCGCGACGACAGCAATTCGCCATAGCTCATCAGGCGGTCGAGGGTACGCGGCGAGAGTTCACCTAGGGCAAAAATGCCGTCGGCCAGCAGCACTAGCTCAGTAAACTGGGCCGTAAGCCAGGGCTGAATTTCGGCCTGCGCCTCGAAAGAGGGGAGGAGTTGCTCGGCGGCGGTGAAGTGGCGGGCTTCGAGTTGGCGCAGGGCCTGGCGAAAGCTTTCGTCGCCGCTAGCAGCCGCGCGGCCCGCGTTAATGAGCGCGTCGGTAGTGCCGCCTAGGGCCGATACGACCAGCACCACTGGTCCTTGGGCCAGCGCGCGGGTCACGATGGCAATTACCTTCTCGATATTTTCGGCCGAGGCAACCGACGTGCCGCCGAACTTCAGAACTTGCATAAAATCGACCGCCCGATTGGCCGTAGCCCGCCAGGCACTAGAGGCTCAGCGCGAGGCTAAACCAGCGTAAACAATTGGCGCGGAACGCCGACCGCAAAGGACGGTGTTACCACGCCGTATCTTTGCAAACTACTGACTATTTTTTCCGACCACAAAATGCTGGATAAACTCGAAGCCATCCGCGAGCGCTACGACAACGTGAACCACGAGCTCATGCAGCCCGACGTGATGAGCGACATGAAGCGCTTCAAGTCGCTGAACAAAGAATATAAAGACCTAGGAAAAATTATGGTAGAGTACCGTGCTTATCAGCAGGTGCTCAGTAATATAGAAGGCGCCCGCCAAGTTATCTCGACCGAAAAAGACGAGGATTTTCGCGAGATGGCCAAGGCCGAGCTCGACGAGCTACAGCCCGAAGCCGAGCGCCTCGAGGCGGTGATAAAAGATTTATTAATTCCGAAAGACCCGAACGATTCCAAGGACGTTATTATGGAAATTCGGGCCGGCGCGGGCGGCGACGAGGCCTCGCTATTCGCTGGCGACTTGCAGCGTATGTACTTGCGTTTCGCCGAAAAGCAGGGCTGGAAAATGGAGCTGGTGGATGCTATGGAAGGCACCGCGGGTGGCTACAAAGAAATCATTCTGGCCGTGAAGGGCGAGGACGTGTACGGCAAGCTCAAGTTTGAATCGGGCGTGCACCGCGTGCAACGCGTGCCAGCCACCGAAACCCAGGGCCGCATTCACACCTCGGTAGCTTCTATTGTGGTAATGCCCGAAGCTGAGGAGTTCGACATCGAGCTGGATATGAATGATATCCGTAAGGACTTGTTTATGTCGTCCGGTCCCGGTGGGCAGTCGGTAAACACGACTTACTCGGCCGTGCGCCTCACGCACATCCCGACGGGCATCGTGGCCCAGTGCCAGGACCAGAAGTCGCAGCTCAAGAACTTCGACAAAGCCCTGCAAGTACTGCGCTCGCGCATTTTTGAAATCGAGCTGGCCAAGAAAAATGAGGCCGAAGGTGCCCTGCGCAAAGGTATGATTGGCAGCGGCGACCGCTCGGATAAAATCCGCACTTACAACTACCCACAGGGCCGCGTAACCGACCACCGCATCGGCTACACCGTGTACAACCTGCCGAGCGTAATGGACGGCAACATCGACGACTTTGTGGAGCAACTGCGCCTCGCCGAGAGCGCCGAGCGCCTGAAAGTGGGCGCCGAATAAATCGCAGATTGTAGCGGATTTAACGGATTACGCAGTCAGCCCGCCTGCGGCGGGCTGACTGCGTAGGTTGGCTTTTTAATGTTTGTCATGCTGAGCTTGCGAAGCATCTTGTCACGGTTGGGAGTTCTATTCCAGTGTGACGAAATGTTTCGCTGGCCCGGCATGACATTTTTATGTGAGCACTATCGTTAGCAGTGAGACGTTTGGCTGCTGGCTCTTATTCTAGGCGTTTCTGATGTTTAAAAAGCTACTATTCCCCGTCCTACTACTACTCAGTGCTGGTCTTAGCCTGACGCTGCCTGGCTGCAAGCCTCGCGAGGAGGAATTGCAGACGAGTGGCGCGTTAGCGTTTTCGGCCGATACGGTGAAGTTTGACACGGTTTTTACGACCCTGCGCACCGTCACAAAGCGGCTGTGGGTATACAACCGCAACCCTAGGGGGGTGAATGTGGATTTGATTGGTCTAGAAAAACCCGTCTCTTCAGCTTATACCTTGCTCATTAATGGCGATTTAAAGCAGACAGCCAGTAATCTTTTTATCAGAGGCCAGGATAGCTTGCTCATTTTGGTGCGGGCCAAACTGCCCGACAACGGCCAGAATGGCTCGCCTAAGGATTATGTGCTAGAAGAAAAGCTGAATTTTCGTACCAACGGGCAGGACCAACAAGTGTTGCTGCGCTCGTTTGGGCAGAACATCTACCTGCACGATGGCTCGCAGCTCACCGGCAACCTAACGTGGACCAACGACCGCCCGCACGTACTCTACAATGATGTGATAGTGCCAGCCGGTAGTACGCTGCGCCTCAAGCCTGGCACCCGTGTATATGCCCACGCCGGGGCGGCGCTTGTTGTGCGGGGCACGCTGCTTGTGAACAGCCCCACCGACTATGCGCCTGGCACCGCGGCCACCGATACAGTAAAGGCCACCAACACTAACATCGTGCGCTTCGCTGGCGACCGCAGCGGTGAGACCCTGTACGCCACCGCACCGGGGCAGTGGACGGGTATTGTGCTCGATGCTGGCAGCCACGGTAATATCATTCGCTACGCCCAAATTCAGAATGCCTCAGTTGGCGTGCTGCTTTATAACCCTGCTAATGCGAGCCCGCGGCCCGATGTGCTGCTGCAAAACTCGGTTATTCGCTATATCTCGGGCGCCGATGTCAGCTTTGCGGGTAGCAAGAGCAGTCTCGAATACGGCGCTGGTGTGCTAAGCGTAGGTGGCAAGGTGACAATGGAAAATACGCTGCTCAGCGATTGCTACGAATACGCGCTGCTGGGCACTGGGGGCGGCGAGTACTCCATAAATTACTGCACCATTGCGAATTACCCAGCCATTACGAGGGTGCGTAACACGGCCTCCCTGACTTTTTCTAACTCGTCCGCCGACGGCAAAGCCAAAATTCCAGGGCTGACGCTAAGCCTGAAAAACTCCGTGGTGTGGGGCTCTAACCGCGATGAACTGTCCTTTGAGAATTACGACGACTATAGCGCGGGTGTCAGCATTCAAAATACAATGCTTGCCACACAGCTCTACGCCGCTGCCGCCAACGCGCCTAGTAAGCCGGGCTTGGCTCGGCCCGACCTCAATAATCTCATTCCACCGTACAGTTACACTTATCCTAAATTCAAGCAAATCAGTGCTGGTCTTAATAGCGATTATCGCTTGGATGCTACTTCGCCCGGCGTCAACCGTGGCACCCAGCAGGCGCAGCCCCTGCTCCTGCGCGACCTGCTGAACCTGCCGCGCCCAAGTGCCGCGCCTACCCTAGGTGCCTACCAAACCAATAAATAATGGTTAATGGTTAGTTGTTAAAGGCTAATTGTTATTAATAATTAACCCTTAGCAACTAACCATTAACCATTAAAAAAGAATGCGCTACATCCAAAAACGCTTGCGCCTGCCCGCCGTGGCCGAGGGCTTCCACCTCATCACCGACCTGCTGCTGGCCGAGCTGCCTGAACTCGAAAGCCTGCGCACGGGCACGGCCAACTTCTTTATCCAGCATACCTCGGCTAGCCTGTTCATCACCGAAAATGCCGACCCTACCGTGCGGCGTGATTTTCAGGAATATTTCAAGCGCTTGGCGCCCGACAATGCGCCGTACTTCCAACATACCCTAGAGGGCCCCGATGACATGACCGCCCACCTGAAAGCCGCTATGCTCGGCAATTCGGTGACGGTGCCCATTGCCAATGGGCAGTTGCTGCTGGGTACCTGGCAGGGCCTGTGCTTGGGCGAACACCGCCGCCACGGTGGCCGCCGCTGGGTAGTGGCCACTCTCATGGGCGAGTAGCGCCCTAGGTCGGCTATTGCACTTGCGCTTGGGTCTGGTAGCGCAGAGTGTCGAATAATATCAATTTTTGGGTGCCGCGTACTTCGTAGGTGTGTAGCTGACCCTGTTGCAGCGTTAGGTGTAATTGCTTCTGGCCCGAAAACAAGACGTTGTCTTGCCGCAAGGTAGCTTCTAGCTCTTGCGGCTGGCCGCTCGTGCTTAGTACCGAAAGGCGCGTGACCGACGCATTGGGGTGGCCGGGCTGGGCGGTGTATGTGCGGCGCGTAGCTCCGCTGGCCTCGGTAGTCGAGTCGAGGCGGTAGGCCCCGCGCAGGGCCGCTTTGTTGATGTCGGCTTGGTAAAAAATCTGAAGCTCGTCAGCCCACTTCACCTGCGGCACTTGCACGGTCTCGGGGGCGCCACCGCGCAGGGCCACGTGCTTGGTTACGCCAGGGTGGCGGGCTGTGAGCTGTTGCACCTGGGCATCGAGCAGGCCCCGCACATCGAAGTAGGGGCCCACCGGCCGGGGCGCCCCAGGCGCGGCCGGGTCGGGAGCAGTGGGGCCATCGCCGCAGCCACCTAGGGCAAGTGAGGCGCCAACAAACAAAAAAAGACCAGTTCTACAACTCATAGCTAACAGAATGTCCCGCACTGCGCTTCGACACTGCGGGACACTCAGGAAAATCAAAAACACATTGTTTTGTTCAAGACCTAGCCGGCGGCGGGGCGCAGCAGGCTTTGGCCGGTCATCTCAGCGGGCTGGGGCACCCCCATTAGCTGCAGCACTGTGGGGGCAATGTCACCGAGCTTACCATTGGCCAAGCCGCCGATGTAGCCATCGGCAGCCAAGATGCAGGGTACCAAGTTAGTCGTGTGCGCCGTGTTGGGCGAGCCATCTTCATTGCGCATGTATTCAGCATTGCCGTGGTCGGCGATGATGATGCAGGCGTAGCCAGCGGCCAGGCCTGCCTCTACCACGTCGCGGGCGCAGGCATCGGCCGTTTCTACAGCCTTTATCACGGCCTCAAACACGCCAGTATGGCCTACCATGTCAGGGTTAGCGAAGTTGACAACCACAAAGTCAGCCGTATTGTGCTGCAATTCTGGCACTAGGGCGTCGCGCAACTCGTAGGCGCTCATTTCGGGCGCCAGGTCGTAGGTCGCTACTTTGGGCGAAGCCCGCAGAATGCGCTTTTCGCCCTCGAACTCCAGCTCGCGGCCCCCCGAGAAGAAGAACGTCACGTGCGGGTACTTCTCGGTTTCGGCCATGCGAATCTGCGTCTTGCCGTGCGCCGCCAGTACCTGCCCTAGAGTGTTGTCGAGGTTGTCTTTCTCAAAAATCGCCGTCACGCCCTGGAACGTCGCATCATACGTCGTCATGGTGAGGTAGCGCAGGTTGAGGCGGTGCATCTGGTAGGCGTTGAAATCCTGCTGCGTGAGCGCCTCCGTAATTTCGCGGCCCCGGTCGGTGCGGAAGTTGAAGCACAGCACCACGTCGCCATCCTTGATGGTGGCCAGCGGCTGGCCGTCGGCCCCGGTCTTCACGATGGGCTTCAGGAATTCATCCGTCACGCCTTCTTTGTACTGCTCCTGAATGCTCTGAATCAGGTTTTGCGAGGGCGTGCCCACACCATTCACTAGTAGGTCGTAGGCTACTTTCACGCGTTCCCAGCGCTGGTCGCGGTCCATGGCGTAGTAGCGGCCCACGATGGAGGCAATCTTGGCACCCGTGCGCTCAGCGTGTTGCTCTAGCTCATTCACGTAGTGCACGCCGCCCTTGGGGTCGGTGTCGCGGCCATCGGTGAAGGCATGCACGAAGGTCTTGTGCACGCCGGCCTCGTGGGCAATGGTGCAGAGTGCCTTCACGTGGTCGATGTGCGAGTGCACCCCGCCATCCGACAGCAGGCCAATGAGGTGAAAAGGCTTATTATTTTCGCGGGCGTAGTCCAGGGCATTTTTCAGGGCCGGAATCTGGCCCAGCTTGCGCTCCTGAATGGTCTTGCCAATGCGCACTAGCTCCTGGTACACCACCCGGCCAGCGCCAATGTTCATGTGGCCTACCTCCGAGTTTCCCATCTGACCATCAGGCAACCCCACGGCCTCACCTGAGGCCTGGAGGGTGCTATGCGGAAAGCGCTGCAGGAGCCCGTGGTAGTATGGAGTCTGCGCCTGGTCAACGGCCGAAGCGCTGGTATTTGGGGCGATGCCCCACCCGTCTAAGATAACTAGTAAGACCTGCTTGTTCATGCCGCAAAAGTACGCGGCGCACCCCGAAGCCCCTACGCTGCGTAGGAGGCCCCAGCTCCATCTGGAAATGATACAAAATGCCGTTTGCTGGCATAGTTTTGGCTTTATGCCAAGACACAGGCATTTGACCCCTTGGCAGAGCTTGTTACTATGAGATTAATTTTTACCAAAATATTGATGTGCGGCTGGCTGATGCTAGCCGGTACGGCAACTATCCAGGCCCAGGGCGGCGACCAGCTGAGCGCCGTGCGTTCAGCCATCGCCAGCGGCTCTTCGCACGACCTAGCGCAGTACCTAGCTCCCTCGGTAGAGGTGGGCTTCGATGGCGACAGCCAGAACATGAACGCCACCCAGACCGAGTTAGTACTCAAAAACTTTTTTAGCAAGAACGCGGCTGGCAAGTTTGATATTGTGCACCAAGGCGCCGGACCCGACGGCACGCCCTATGCTGTGGGCCGCTACACCGGGCGCAACGGTACCTACCGCGTGTTTATCGGCCTCAAGGCTAATAAAAGCACGCCAGCTATCGATAAGATAGACTTTACCAAGGAGTAGCATGGCTTTCCTAGGTAGCTAAAACTCCGCTTTGCGTCTTTGCGCAGCTGCCAAAATAGCGGCCCGCAAACGTGAAGCGGAGTTTCGCATTGCAGGGTAGCCTAGGCGTACCTTTGTGCTGTGCAAACTGCCTTTCCCGCTCCGTACCTCACGCCCGAGGCGCTGACTACCTTCATCCGAACGGCACTGGCCGAAGATGTCGGCGACGGCGACCATTCGTCGCTGGCTGCCATTCCGGCCACTGCCCACAACCGGGCACACCTGCTGGTGAAGGCCGAAGGTGTACTAGCCGGCGTGGCGCTGGCCCAACTAATTTTCAAGGAAGTAGACCCTGCGCTGCACGTAAGCGTACTGCTCGAAGATGGCGCTCGCGTGCGCCACGGCGACAAAGCATTTACGGTAGAGGGCCCGGCCCGCAGCATCCTCACCGCCGAGCGGCTGGTGCTCAACTGCATGCAGCGCATGAGCGGCATCGCTACCCACACGGCCCACCTCACTAGCCTGCTGGCTGGCACTAAGGCTCGCCTGCTCGACACCCGCAAAACGACGCCCAACTTTCGTGTCTGCGAGAAGTGGGCGGTGCTTATCGGCGGCGGTGTCAACCACCGTTATGGACTCTTTGACATGATTATGCTCAAGGATAACCACGTCGATTATGCTGGTGGCATCGCCCAGGCTGTGCAGGCCACGCATGCCTACTTGCAGGACACGGGCCGCCAACTGCCCATCGTGGTCGAGACCCGTACCCTAGGCGAGGTGCAGCAAGTTCTCGACGCCGGTGGCGTCGACCGCATCATGCTCGACAACATGAGCCCCGAACAACTGCGCGAAGCCGTAGCCCTGGTAGCCGGCCGCCTGCCGCTCGAAGCCAGCGGCGGCATCACCGAGCAAACCATTGGGGAGGTGGCCGCCACCGGCGTCGATTTTATCTCGGTGGGGGCACTTACGCACTCGGCCGGCAGCCTCGATTTAAGTTTAAAAGCCTATTAGCTTAATGGTTACCTGTTGATGGCTAATTGTCAATGAATATTTTGACGATTAAGCACTTTAGCAGTCATTAACAATTAACCATTAATACTTAACCATTAAAAATGAACCAACCCAACCAACGTGGCGGCAGCGGCTACCGCCAGCAGCAGGTGCAGCAGCCCGCGCCCGGCACCATCAAAACCAAAAAATATCAATTTGATACCAATACCTACACCCGCATCGCCATGGCCGAGGTGTGGCGCAAGGAGTGGTGGTACGCCACTATTCCATTTGCAGTAGGGCTGCTGCCGGCTATTATCTGGCACTCGTGGTGGTGGCTAGCGCTGAGCGTGGTGCTCACCGTTTTGTACGTGCTGCTGCGCTCGGCTCAGATTACGGGTATCACCCAGATGGAGCAGAGCAAGCCCCTGTTCGAGCGCATGAACTACGAGATGGACCAGCGCCAGCTCATCATGCGCCAAACCGAGCAGCGCGCTATGGCTCTGCCCTGGGACCAAATTGCGCGGGTACGCCGCGAACCCGATGCTTATTTGCTGTACCTCAAGACGCCAGCCGAAGCGCTTGCTGAGCTGAGCCCTTGGCGGCAATGGCTGGCGCGCACGTTCGATGTGCCGATGTTTTTACATTTGCCTCTGCGCTTGTTCAACAACGACAACGACCGCAAGCTGTTTGATGCCCTGCTGCGCCGCAAAAATCTGTTGGTCGATGGCGCGCCGGCTGCGTAAGTGTATTTCTTGACCTAGACCTCGCATAGATTTTCAAGTTTATTTCCTGCTTTATGAAAAAGCCGCTTCTCCTGCTGGCCCCCGCTGCCTTGCTTTTCCTCGCTTCTTGCAGCAGCGAGCCGTCTGACTGGCGCCCCGAGCAAAAGGTATCGCTCGACGTAGTACCCCCTGGCACTCGCGTAAGCGAACGATTTGATAAGGACGGCGACGCAAGTGGCGATGCAAGCCTCGAGGCTCCGCGTGACCCAAAACATGACCCCATTGGCCAGCCCGCCAGCAAAGTGCTGCAAGGCAACCTGACCCGCCGCGCTGCCCCCACCGCCGGGGCCGTGATGAGCGCTGACACCAAGCCCGAAAACGCTAAGAAGAGCGTGAATAGCGGCACGTCGTCGCAAACCGAAAGCAACGAGAAGCACGGCGAATAGCCTGATTTTGGCACCTAGGGCAACCTACGGGCTCAAGCCGTAGTTTATGCCTCACGTTCCGGTACTGCAAGTGCAACAGTGTTGTGGAATGAGTCACAACATTGTTGCACTTTCGTGTGTTTAGTCACTTATGTGGGTTGCTATTTTACTCTTGACCGCGACGGTACTGGGGGCGGGCGCACTGGTAGGAGTAGTGCCCGCTGCACGCACCACCCAGTGGCTCAAGCCAATGCTGGCCTTTAGCGGGGCTTATTTATTTGCGCTTACCATCACGCACCTGTTGCCCGAGGCCCTTGCGCTGCTGCCGGCGCATCCGCACCAGGTAGGCTACTGGGTACTGGCTGGGTTCTTTGGGCAATTGCTGTTGGAGGTTTTCTCCGAGGGCATCGAGCATGGCCACGTGCATGCACCAGGTGCACAAGAGCGCGGCCACGTGCCCCTGCTGCTGCTAGGGGCGCTAGTGGTGCACTCGCTGCTCGAAGGCAGCATCTTGGTTAAAAGTGGGGCTAGCGGCGAGGTCGGCCGTAATTTCTATGCTGTAGTGCTAGGTGTGGCGCTGCATCACATCCCGGCGGCCGTGGCATTGGCCACACTGCTGCGCTTGCGGCTGGGCTCGGTCGGGCGGGTGTGGCCGTGGCTGCTACTGTTTGCGTTGGCCTCGCCCGTGGGGCTGCTTTTCAGCAACTATTTCGTGCTGCGGCAGCTGCTGAGCAGCGAGGCCTATGCGGCGCTGCTAGGCTTTGTGGCCGGCACTTTCCTGCACGTTTCGACTACTATTCTCTTCGAAACCAGCCCCGAGCACCGGCTCAATTGGCCCAAGTTAGGAGCTACCCTAGGGGGGCTGCTACTAGCTCTGGGCGTCAGCAGTACCTAGGGAACAGAGAGGGCAGGATAAGATGAGCAAACAGTTCCTACATTCACTTACTGTTTCGCTCTGTCCTCCACCTCCTTTTCCCGTAGCTTATGAAGTACATTGTCTTAGCTGGCCTCAGTGCATTGCTAATGGGCCTAAGTGCTTGTCACAAAGAAAGCCCAGAGCCCAGCCAGCCGGAGTATGCAGATTGGTATGCGTTGCGCGCGCCGGAAGCCCGCGACATAGAGGCCGTTTATGGGGACTTAGACGAAACCCTCATCATCTCCACGCACTTCAGCATATACCAGACAAAAGACCAGGGTAAGACGTGGCTAAAGTCTAGTTACAACGCCCACTACGGAGTAGAAGGCTTTGTGATGCGTAATGATACTCTACTAGCCCTAACGGCCACCCTAGGTGGAGTAGGTACCCCCGACGCGTCGTACGCCACAAGTGCTTCGTACTACAGCATCGATAAAGGTGCTACCTGGTCGCCCTACCGCAACTGGACCAGAAGGGTAGACTTCGACCCCAAAGTGCAACTCAATGGTGCTATTTCGCTGGCCGGAACTGCATATAGCATCGATGTGCGTAAAACGCCTGTGAGACCAAACTCTACGACCAATTACATCGAAACGATAGGCGTGAGGAGTGCAACGGGTACGCAGCTAACCCTGCCCAAAGACCACACTATCACCAGTATCTGCTTCGATGCTAAGTCGCGGCTATACGTAACTGCCTCCGCTGCGCTATGCGGTCAGCGAGAAAGTTTTGCTTTTTGTGGTGAGCAAAACGGCGTTCTGTATGTGTCGAAAAAGCCGCAGTTGTAGTTTGCTGCAAGGAGGTGGGTTGCTACTCATCGAGCAGTGGCCCGCCACCTAGTAAAAATCTTTCTAGCTGCCGTGACCGGGCCGTTTCGCGGGCTAGGGCGGCCTGTAGGCTCAGCACGCGCCGGCGCATGAGCATCACTACGTCTATTGCCTCGGGGGCTAACCCTAGGCCGTGGTGCAGGCGCGCCAAGCGGGGTAGCAGCTCGTCGGGCTCTTCTACCTCTACAGAGTCGGGCGCGGGCGCCGGGCGCAACAGCCCAAGCTCCAGAAACTGATGCAGCTCGGCCCGGCCCAGGCCGTAGCGCGTATCAATCTCTTGAAAAGTGAGCACTAATACGTGGGTTTCCATATCAGGTAATGGTTAGTTATTAATGGTTAATGGACTACGGATGACAATTAGCCATTAATAATTAAATTAAACTTCCTCGCCGCGTAGCTGAGCCAACTGTTTAATTAGGTCTTTTTCCTGGTCAGTAAGGTTTTGTGGCAGCTGCACATTCAAGCGCAGGTAGAGGTCACCAAACTTGCCTTCCTGGCGGTATACCGGAAAGCCCTTGCCACGCAGCCGCAGTCGGGTGCCATTGGTGCTTTCTGGCTTGATATTGATTTTGACCGCACCACTCAGGGTCTCTACCGTCTGCGAGCCACCTAGGAGGGCGCGGTACAGGCTCACGGGTACATCCTGGGTAAGGTCGTCGCCGGTGCGCACGTAGCGCGCATCGGGCGAGATGCGGAACGTAATGAGCAGCGAGCCATTGGGGCCACCATTGCGGCCGGGGCCGCCTTGGTCGCGCAGCCGGATGGTTTGACCATCAGCTACGCCGGGGTGGATGGTGATGCGCAGGTTTTTACCATTTACCGTAATAGTGCGCGGCCCGCCGTGGTAGGCTTCCTCTAGCGTTAGCTCTAGCTCGGCCTGGTAGTCTTGGCCCGCGCCGGGGCGGGTGTTGCGGCCACCGCTGGCCCCGCCGCCCATGCCCCCAAAGAGCGAGCTAAAGAAGTCAGAAAAGTCTTCGCCTTCTTCAAACGAAGCCCCGCCGCCAAAGCCTCCGAAGGGGTTGCCGCCTTGGCCACCCTGGGTATACTGGCTCCAGTCGAAGCCTCCGGGGCCACGCCCGGCGCCGCCCGCGCCTGCCTGCTCGTAGCGCTGGTAATCGGCCCCAAACTGGTCGTACTTCTGGCGCTTCTCGGGGTCCGAGAGTACCTCGTTGGCTTCGTTTACTTCCTTGAATTTTTGCTCGGCCGTGGCGTCGTTCGGGTTTACGTCGGGGTGGTGCTGCCGAGCCAGCTTGCGATAAGCCTTTTTTATTTGCTCGGCAGTAGCCGATTTGTCAACGCCGAGTATTTTGTAATAATCCTTGTAGTCCATGAGGGTCAATTATGAATTGTAAATCAGAAATTATGAAATAAAAGAGTTAGCGGCGGGCGGCGAACCTCTAGTCCATAATTTCCACTTCATAATTATTTCAGTGGGTCGTGGCCCCAGTTCATAAGTGAGTAGCGCCAGCGCGAATGCTCCACATCGCCGTGCGGCCGCTGCGCCGAGTGGCGGCTCACGTAAGAATGCACCTTGCGCATGTGGGCCTCGTCGTCGGGCGTGATATCGGCCTTTTTCTTGTGTAGGATGCGCACAATGTGCTCGCCCGACTGGTGGCCGATGCTTTCGCCTGAGCCGCTGTCCTGGCCCACCGACTTCGACTCGTCGGTTTTCAACCATTTTTCCAGCTCGCTAGCCGTCATATTAACGTCGTGCTTAAAGTCGGCGTGGATGTCTGAGGACTCGTGGGCGGTGCTCATAAAAAGACAATAAAATGTGGTGAAAAACGTAGTGGTAATTGAACGCGTAAACACGACTAAACGTTGGCTGCAGCAACTTCCAAATTGGGTGCTAGATTTGTACTGCAGGAAGATTGCTCGATATTATATTAGTCAGCTTGGCACGATTTTTTACTTGTTTCTACTTACCCTAATTTGTTTTTTATCAGATGAAAAATATAGCCCGTATTCTACTGGTTGCTAGTGTAATGCTAACTGTGCAAGGTGCGCACGCTCAGTCGCGGCCCGCGCCGCGCCGCCCCGTGGCCCCCAAGGCTCGCCCGAAGGCTGGTGCCGGTATGATGAAAGACGGCGTAATGATGAAGGACGGCAAGCTGGTTGCTACCGAAATGGGCATGACCAACCCCGTCACCGCCGATAAGACGCTGCGCAACGGCACCATCATCACCACCAGCGGTGTGGTAACCGGCAAAGATGGCTCCACAACCCAGTTGCGTGAGGGGGACTATGTGTCGTTGAGCGGCCGCGTAGAAACCCGCGCCGAAATGGCTGCCCAAGACAGTATTCAGAAGCTGCAAGCCTATGACCTGAAGCACCCCGGCAAGCGCAAGGATATGGAAAAAGCCCGCGAAAAAGCTGAGAAGGCCAAAGAGAAGGCCGATAAGGAGAAAGAAAAAGCCAAGGCCAAAGCCGCTAAAAGGTAACTAGCCGCCTAGGTGCTCCTAACCGTGAGCCCGGCCCTTGCGCCGCCCTAGGGTGGCGCAAGGGCCGGGCTCTGCTGTTAACGGGCAGTGTAGTCGGCCAGAACTGCGAGGCCAGCGGCATCATCGTCGGCCTCTACTACTTCGTCCATTACAAACTGGATTTCGTCATCGGTCCAGCCCTCGGCTTCGGCGGCTTTCACGAAGCTGGCCAACGCTACGAAGCGCCCACCCGCCGGGGCCGACCAGGTAATTTTTTTGCGGATATTTAATTGCTTGGCCATAAGACAAGGAGGCAAGAAGGAGAAATGGGAACTGTAGTGCTTTAGCGTCCCGCGGCGGCGCGCACCACTTTGAGTTGCACGGGGGCCACGCCGGCATCGACAAGGCCGATTTTGCGGGCGGCGCGCTTTGAAAGGTCCACGATGCGGCCTTTCACGTGCGGGCCGCGGTCATTGACGGTGACCTTTACCGAGCGGCCGGTGCGCGTGTTGGTAACCCGAATGCGAGTGCCAAAAGGCAAGGTATTGTGCGCCGCCGTGAGCTTGCTAGGGCGGTAGGGAGTGCCGCTGGCCGTGGGCCGGCCCCTAAATTTATCGGCGTAGTAAGAGCCTTGTCCGGTTTGGGTAAAGGCTGACTTGCTCGTGCCGCAGGCCGTTAGCCCCAGGATTAAGAGGCTGCTTAGTATGGTATTAGCTTTAGAGAGTGCGGAGGGAAAGTGCATAATTTTGGTGTTCACCGAGGGTTCATTGGCCATGCCAGAATAAAAGCGAACCTTGCTGTCGAAGTTTTACCTCTTTTCACTTTCATTCGTTACCGCTATGAACACGTTCAGCAAACTCGTAGCGGGCCTCGCACTGTCAGGCCATATGCTTAACCGCCCAGGCTCAAACTACTCCGATGCTGCAAGACCGCCCTATGGCCGACGGCAAGATGATGGATGGTAAAATGAAAGAAGGTAAGATGCACGGCAAAATGCACAAGGACAAAGTGAGCGAGGAGAAGATGAAGGGCGATAAGATGGCACCCAAAATGTAAGTCTTAGGTTTCCTAGACCACTTTGGTTGCCCGGCTTGGTAGCTTGTGTGAACTGCGGGGCCGGGCAGCTTTTTTGGGTTGGGGGGCGGACTTGGGTGGTGAGGCGGGGCTAGCAGCGCGCGGCCGCACGCGTAAGTCTTGCAAAGCCTCGTAGCTGCCCTGAAAAACATTGAAATCGACGGTGCCCCGGATTCCGGGCACGTAAGCCTCATCGGAGTGCTGCCAGATTATCCAGCGGGTGGCGGATAGGGTAGGGCGGGCCACCTCGTAGTGGGCCAGCCACAGCGGAAATTCATCGAAGTGCCCAGCCAAGTAGCGCTTATAAAACCCATAGTTGCTGTATAGAATGGGGCGCACGCCATAGTGCGCCTCTACTAGCTCGAGCCACTGGCGCACCTCGCGGCGCAGCTCGGCTACGTCGTGAAAGCGTGTGGCTTCGACATCGAGCACGGGCGGTAGGTCGCCGCTAGCTAGGGGCACTAGCTTAATGAATAGCGCGGCCTGCACGGCCCCGTCGCGGTTGGGCTGGAAGTAGTGGTAGGCGCCGCTCAAGATGCCAGCTGCTCGCGCCTGACGCCAGTTGCGGGCAAAGCGGGCGTCGCGCATGGTAGCGCCCTCGCTGGCCTTGATGAAGGCAAAGCGCACACGGTGGCGGGCCACTTCAGGCCAGTCGATACGGCCCTGGTAAGCAGATACATCGATGCCGTGCACCGAGTACCCCGCTAATAGTGGCGTTTTCTCGCGGCCCGTGAGGTAGCGGCTGGTGAGCGTGGCCCAGGTGTGCCGCATGTAGCGGTTGAACTGGCGCTGGTGGCGGTAGTACAGCGTGCCCGCGCCCAGTAGCCCCAGTAGCAGCCCAGCTAGTACCCAGCGCCGCCACGGCCGCCGCGGGCGCGGGGGCGAAGCAGGTAAGCGCTTAGGCACGGCAACAGGCGACATAGGCAGGGGGAGGCGGCCAAAAATAACGCACGCCGCGGCGGTAGCGTATGCCCGGGCGGCACTTGGCAACGCGCCTAGGTCGTTATTTTGTTCTTTCTTCCGCGTTATCCTTTTCTTCTTATGCCTTCCGAAGCCCGCGACGAATCTGGCCACCTTATCCGCGAGCTGCACGGCGTAACGCTGGCCAGCCTGCTCGACTACCTGGTGGCACACTACGGCTTTGCGGGCCTCGATGAGCGCCTGAAGCTCAACTGCTTTGCCGTGAACCCAAGCGTGAAGTCCAGCCTCACTTTCTTGCGCCGGACGCCCTGGGCGCGGGCCAAGGTAGAGGACCTATACGTGCGCCTGCGCACCGCCGAAATTTTGGGCCGGCCCCGGCCCTAGGCGGCTTTTCCAGCGCCTATCTTCGCCACCTAAACTTAGGCGGGCCGATGGCTGAAATTCGTGAAAAGTCGGGGCCGCTGGCCCTGCTGCTGGGCTTCGGGCTGTTTATAGCTTTCGAGGTTGTCACCTATTACGTGCTGCGCTACCTCACGGCGGGCCTCGGTGAGCACGACCAGTTCCAAACCGAGCGCAACACCATCGTTAGCAACTGGGTCAAGACGATGGCATTCTTCGTTATGCATCTAGCCTTGGTAATCGGGGCGGTTTTGGTGCTCAGCAACCGCCTGCCGCGCCGCTACCGCGGGCAACTGATGGGCTGGTTTTACCTAAGCCTGCTCATGAGTTTTGTATTGCTGATACCGCTGTTTTCGTAGGTCGCCCAGGAGCTGGCATCTGCTTGTTATCAACTGCCTACGGGTTACTAATTCTACTTCTTACTTTATATCCTGAAGCTGATGCGTTCCGTTCTCCTCGCGGGTTTCTTGCTAGCCTTTGCCGTGGCCGCGCAAGCCCAAAACGCTGTAGTGGCCAGCGCTTTCGGACTGCGGCCGAGTGCTGGCAATGGTCAGCATACCGTCGAACTAGGCGCTAGCAAAAGCCAAGTCATCAAGGTGCTCGGTCAGCCCACCAAAACCAGCCGCTTCTACTCTGAAATAGATGAGAAGTCGTGGCCCGTACTGCACTACGGTAGCAATAAGCTTTACTTCAACGACAACCAGCTGGCGCTGGTCGAGCTAAACGATGCGCGCCTAACGGTAGGCAAGCCAGGCGCTTCCAGCTTCCGGGTGGGCTCGGTACTACCTAGGGCCACCGCCAAGCCGACGCTAGCCTTTGGTAATTTCAAGGTAGAGCGTAAGCCGGGTAAGTCGCGCAACCTAAGCTACAGCGCCATCAGCCACGGCTATATGAAGACTGAAAAAGGCGAAGGACTCGATGTGCTATACGAGATACAATACGACCAGCAAGGGCGCGTCACCCACATCGCCCTCGATTCGACCTACGACTAACCTAGGGGCCCGAAAATAACAAAGCCACCGTTCATCACGGTGGCTCTCAAGAGGGTGAAACCAGGCGGCCGGTCGGTCCCGGCCATATCGCAGGTAGCTAGGTAGCCGGTCGGTCCCGGCCGTATCAATAAGCCCGGCGCTTAGCTCGGGCGGCTATTAATGTCGCGCTACTAGGCAGCGTCTCTGAAAGGAATAGCCACACGCAACTCGCCGTTTTCGTGGCTAGCGTTGATGCTGGTCAGGTCCAGGTTGTTGGGCAGGTCAAGCTTCTGCACAAACAGCGGAGCGGCCAGTTGGTCTTCGGGCTGGTGACGGAACTCGCCGTAGACAGTCAGGTTGTTGTTGTTGAGCACCACGTGAAACTGCTCGGCGGCTACGCTGGGCATAGCCACGTGCAGCACCACGCCCTTGGGGCGCTGGTTGACATGCAGCTTGGGTTGGGCTACGCCCCCTCCAATAGTGTTGAGCAGGTCGAGCTGAGGAGCGATGTTGCGGATAAATTCGCGGCTGATAAATTTCATAGGATAGTAGCCATTATAGCTGGCTTCGGCGGGTATAAATCAAACCCCGTACCAACTTCCAAATGGCATCCAGTCAACTATTTAAGTGACAAATTGGCTTGTTTAAGAAGTTAGGCATGCCGACTAAATGACACCTTGGCCGAATAGCCGCCGATGTGGCAGATTTTGGGCAGTTGCAAGCTGAAAAGCGGGAATGATTGGTTGCTTATTGGCCGACTGGCAACTCTTTATTCCTCAAAATCGGCTGGTCAGGCCAAAGTGAATCTTAGATGAGCTGAGCCCGAGCTGCTGCCCGGCAAACGACGACCGGCCTACCGAATACACAAACTGAAACAGCCCCGCCGCCGTGCGAAAACTGATGCCAGCCCCCAAGCCAGTGGGCTGGTCCACAAACGAACCTAGGGTAACGTCGCTCTGATACGCCTTGAGCACAGCCTGGTCAGCAAAGACAAATACGTAGCCCTCGGCCCCGGTAAACTGCCGAAATTCGAGCGTGCCCACCCCGTAGGCGTTGGTGTAAAACTGGTTTTCGCTGAAGCCCCGCAGCGAGTTCAAGCCCCCGAGGCGAAACAGGTCGTTCAGGAAAAACTGTTGGTTGAACAAGCCCTCGCCACGTAGCCGGGCCAGCACCACACTCTGGCGCCCTAGGGCCCAGTAGCGCTCGGCGCGCGCGCTAAACGTGTACTGCGTGGTGCGCCGCGCCACACCGTTATACAGCGCCTCGCTGATGTTGGCATTCTGGCGAATAGTCTTGGTGCCAGCGCCGCCCTGCACCGCCACGAAGCTGCCGCGGTGCGGAAAATAAAGGTCGTCGAGGCTAATGCGGGCGTAGGCCAGCCCATACGAGCTGGCTTCCGAGTCGATATAGTCGGGCAGGGTGGTGGTGAGCCGGGTATAGGCTACGCTATCGAGCAACAGCCGTGAGCTGCGTTGCTCGGCAAAAAACGTGAGCCGCCCCGCCCGCGCCGTGGGGTACGTGACCTGGATGCGGGGCCGGATGGTAAGAAAAGCCCCTGTTTGCCGGTAGAGGTTGAAGGTGGCGCCGACCTCCAGCGGCGACCCAAAGAAGTTAGGGTGCAGATAATTGCCATCCAGCGACTGCGTCAGGGCATCTACTTTGCGCCATTGCAGGCCGATTTGCTTGCCGCCCCCGCGCAGGTTGCGCAGGTTGATGTTGACATCGCCCGTAAACTGCACGCCGCCGGTGGTGCCCGTGTTGGGCAGCAGGCCCACAATGGCGTCGAACTGGTTGGCCGAGCGCTCATCGAGCAGCAGATACACCCGCGCCCGGCCTCGGGCAAAGCGTACCTCAGGCTCGGCCCGCAGGCGCACGTAGGGCAGCTGGCGCAGCAGCACGGCTGCCGCATCTACCCGCTGCTGGCTGTAGAGAGCGCCCGGAAATATTTGCAAGTACTTGGTTAAAAAGCGCTTTTTGGTTTTGCTGGAGCCGATAATCTGAATGGAGTCAAACACTACGGCCGGGCCGCGCCTCAGCACTACCCGGCCCGCAATGTCTTGGCCATCGAGCCGCACCGAATCGAGGCCCACTGTGGCAAAGGGGTAGCCCTGGTTTTCGGCTTCCGTGAGGATGCGCTCTTGCAGGGCCGCCCAGTCGGCAGGGTGCCAGGGTGCGTGCCGAAAAAACTTTTCGCGGTAGCCCGCCCGGGTCAGCAGGCCGTCGCCTAGGTTGCCATTGCGAAGGTAGGCCCAGTGAAACTGCTCGCCTACGTAGAGCTGCGCCCGCACCGTGTCGCGGCCCCAGCTCATCTTGTCGGCTGAGGCTAGTAGGTAGGCATCGGCCTGCAAGGCCAGCACTAGGTCGCGCACCGTGCGCAGGGCCGTGAGCGAGTCAGCCACCGTAGCTGGTAAGTGGTAGCGGCGCACCCGCGCCCGCCCGCTGGGGTCAGTTTCTACGAGTAGCACCCGGCTTCGCCCCGCGCGCCGCGCTGTCGTTACCTGGGCGCTGGTCTTGGTGGGGGCGGGGGGTAGGGGCGGCGATGCCAGCCCCGGTGCTGTGGGCACGGCCACGCCCGACCCGGCATTGGGCACCTGGGCGCTCGCCGGCCGGGCCAGCCAACCTAGGCTCAGCCAGCAGCCCCACAAGACGAGTAGACGGACGTACATTCGGGGTGGCAAACGCTAAATGGGATTTTTAATTTCAAGCCCGCTGTTTTCACCTATTCAAAAAAGCTATCGAAAATACGACCCGACCCGCAAAAAATTAGCGTTTTGGGTTCGATTATCTTGATTGTAAAGTAGTTATTTATGGCTGGGTTATACCTCCACATTCCGTTCTGCAAGCAAGCCTGCCACTACTGCGATTTTCACTTCAGCACATCGATGGGCCTGAAGGGGCAGTTTGTGGAGGCACTGGTGAAGGAGATGGCCCTGCGCCGGACCTACCTGCCCAACCCCAGCGCCCCGCTCGAAACCATTTACTTTGGCGGCGGCACACCTTCCCTGCTGACAGCGGAGGAGCTCACCCAAATCTTTGATGCCATTCAGGCCAATTTTGAGGTATCGCCTCAGGCCGAGATTACCCTCGAAGCCAACCCCGACGACCTCACCGACGATAAGCTGGCCGTGCTGGCCGCCTCGCCCGTCAACCGCCTTAGCATCGGGCTGCAAAGCTTTCACGAGCCCCACCTGCGCTTGATGAACCGCGCCCACTCGGCCCTAGAGTCGGGGCAAGCCGTGCGCCGGGCCCAGGCTGCGGGCTTCGAGAATATCTCGGTCGATTTAATCTACGGGGTGCCCGCCGCGGGGCACGACATTTGGGAAGAGGACCTAGGGCAGCTTTTTGACCTGCACGTGCCGCACGTATCGGCCTACGCGCTCACCATCGAGCCTGACACTGCCTTTGGGCGCCGCCTGAAAAAAGGCACCTTTGTGGCACCGCCCGAAGAGTTTGTGGCGCAGCAGTTCGAGATTTTGCTGACCCAGCTGCGCGCTCACGGCTACGAGCAGTACGAAATCAGCAACTTTTGCCAGCCCGGCCGCGAGAGCCGCCACAACTCCAACTACTGGCGCGGCGTGCCCTACCTAGGGCTCGGCCCGAGCGCCCATTCCTTCGACGGGCGCAGCCGCCAATACGCCGTGGCCAATAATCCGCAGTACGTGGCCGCCGTTCTTGAGCGCGGCGAAGTGCCCGCCACCACCGAGTGCCTCAGCCCGCTCGACCAGGCCAACGAGTACTTGCTTACTACCCTGCGCACCAGCCGCGGCTGCGACTTGCGCCACTTGCGCGACGCCCTAGGTCTCAATTTGTTGGCTGACCGCGCCGAGTACCTAGACAGCCTGCTGGCGCAGGGCATGGCCACCCTCACCAACGATACCCTGCGCCTCACCGACGCCGGCAAGCTTCTGGCCGACCATATCACGCTAGAACTGTTTGCCGAGGCGCCAACCGCGGCTGGCGCGTAGCTTGCGCCGGAGCGCTGGAAGCACAGTGCCGTTCATTCCCCACTTTTTACCAATTTGCGGTAAACTTATTTCTCCCGCGGCCCGTGAAGCTACTGAGTGATGCCCTGGTCAACAACGACGACTTTTTTGTGGAGCAAGTCCACCTCACGGCCATTGTCTTCGACAATACCGACGATGTCACCGTGTGGGCCACCACGTTTCGGGATGAGGAGCCGCATTTTTTCCACCTAGGCCTGCCCTTCCACGACCTCGACACCCTACTGCGCATGGCCGGCGACCGCGCCGAGGCCCTGGCCGAAGAAGTAGCCGATGCGCTTGCCACCACCGAGCAGTGGCCCTGCCTGCTAGAATATACCTCAGAGGAGGAGCCGCCCGTGGCGCTGCCCGGCGTCGCTCTCAAACTCGCCGTCACCTATCCCGCCGATGAGGACCTAGAGGAGGATGACCCGCAGCCGCACAATATATTCTACCTAGAGGGCATATATGCGCGGCTAAACGATTGATACTAAATAGGCCAATCAAAACGCAGTGCCTGCCAAAGCTTGTTGTACGTGGAGTAAGCTACTGCCGCTGTTGAGATTATCTTCCCACGCCAGATGTTTCATCAAACGCAGCAAGAGGAGATTGCGGCTCAGCCGCCCACTTGGTATCTCATTCCGGGGCTAGGGGCCGATGAGCGCGTATTTCGGGGGCTGAGGCTGCCCGGCCCGGCCGTGGTGCTCGCGTGGCTGCAGCCCCAGTCGCCAACCGAGCCCCTGCGGCAATACGCTGCCCGGCTGGCCGAGGCGGTGCCCCTCGACCGGCCCTGCTGGTTGGTCGGCGTATCATTTGGCGGCCTGCTGGCGCTCGAGGTGGGCCGCTTGCGACCCTTGGCGCGGGTAGTCTTGATTTCAAGCCTGGCAAATGCCAGCCAACTGCCTCCGCTACTGAAGTTGGGTCGCGCCACTCGGCTCTATCGGCTGGTACCATTCAAACTGCTGCCGCGGCTACCTAGGTTAGCGCAGTGGTTTTTTGGGGCGCGCAATGGCCGCGAGTACCGACTGCTAGCCCGTATTCTGCGCGATACTGACCCAACTTTTGCCCGGTGGGCTACCCGCCAACTGCTGCACTGGGATAGCTCCGGCGTGCCCTTTGCCGTGCGCTTGCACGGCACCCACGACCGGCTGCTGCCCGCGGGCCGTACATCCGTTGACTACGCACTGCCCGGCGCTGGCCATTTTATGATAGTAAACCATGCGGCGGCGCTCAGCCGCCTGCTGTGCGAAGTAGCCACTGCTTGATTGTCAGCGTCTCATTGATAATAGTCTTTCGGTAGTAGTCAGTATATTAGTAGCAATTTTCACCTATACTACTACTGCCTTTGGTTCATCTTTACTTCCTCAAACGTGGCTTTCTAGGTGCAGCGCTATCGCTAGCTGCGCTGGCTGCGCATGCGCAAGCCACTTACCTAGCCCCCGACTCGGTGCGCGGGCCGGTGCCACCCGCCGTGCTGCTCAAGGTAGGGTTGCGCGCCACCCACATCAGCTATTCGGCCAATAGCCAAGCTTGGAGCCTCGTCGTACCATTGTCGCTGGGTGCCGAATATCGATTGGCCCCGCGCTTTGGCTTCTACGGCCAGGTAGAAGCTGACTTGCAAACCGGCCGCACAACTATCGCGCGGCGACGAGGCCCCTCTCAGGCAGCAGTGGCTGTGCCCAGTGCCGCCCTAGGGGTCGGTCTGCGCTACTATTACAACCAGCCCCGGCACGGCGAGCCGCTGCGTAATACGAACCTTTACGGCAGCTACCTGGCAGTGGAAGGGAATATTGAGCGCAATACTGTGGTGGGCCGGTACGTGAGCCTGTCGCGCCGCCAAGCTACCACTGGCCTCACGCCCGGGCTATATGCGTATTGGGGCACGCAGCATCGGCTGCGCGGGGCGCTGCTCTATGATGCCAGCGCCGGCCTGGGTTTTCAAGCGCCTACTTATTACAATTTCGAAAGTATCGCGCCCGCCCACTACAATATTGCCGTGCAGGTAAATCTGCGATTATATTGGAGCCACGGCTTTTACGCGCACTAACGCAAAAAGGGCTGCCCCGTGAGGAGCAGCCCTTTTATAAGCTATCAAGCTAGTGCGAGACCTAGGCCTCAGCTACTTCAGCCGCAACCGGAACTACCGATACGAACGAACGGTCGTCGCGGCCTTTCTTAAATTGTACGGTGCCATCAACCAACGCAAACAGCGTGTGGTCTTTGCCCATGCCCACGTTGGTACCAGCGTGGTGCTTGGTGCCGCGCTGACGCACGATGATGTTGCCAGCGATGAGGGGCTGACCACCGAAGATTTTTACGCCGAGGCGCTTGCTATGCGATTCACGGCCGTTGTTTGACGAGCCTACGCCTTTTTTGTGTGCCATTTTAGTTAGTGCTTAGTTGTTGGTGCTTAGTGCTTAGGTAGCTGTCAGAACGTTAGCGCACTAGGCACTAAGCACTAACAGCTAGGCACAAAACTAGCCGATGCTGTTAATCAGAACTTTGGTAAACTGCTGGCGGTGGCCATTCAGCTTCTTGTAGCCCTTGCGGCGCTTCTTCTTGAACACCAGCACCTTGTCACCTTGTACGTGAGCTACGATGGTGCCTTTTACGGCTACGTTCAGGGTAGGAGCACCTACGCTGATGGTGCCGTTGTCATCGGTCAGCAGGGCGTTGCCCAGCTCTACCGCGTCGCCGACGTTACCAGCCAGGCGATTGGCATAAACAAATTTATTAGCCTCAACCTTAGTCTGTTGGCCGGCGATATTAACAATGGCGTACATCTTATTTCCGCTGGAGGTTTCTCAAAAGGGAACGCAAAAGTACGGCAACATTCCGGCAATTCCAAACCTAAGTAGCTAATCATTAATAGCTCGCCATAAAATGTGTTTATTTCAAGCACATTTTTGACCGATGGAGGTAAGTAATTGAGCGCAAGAGCATGACTAGTCGCTAGTCATTTCTGTGGACAACTACTGTTATCCACACTCAAAATGTGGATAAGTGGTTCTAAATGCGGAGTTTTGACAGCTTTGCTTCATGTATTACTCAGCCTACCGCCTGCCCACCGAAAAAGCCGGCTTAAGAAAACGTAATCCAGCATCCGCGGGTTACTTGGCTATCTTTGAGACACAGGTTAACCTCGGGCTCACTAGCTGCCCACCGTTCAGCCTGGTCTTGTTCGTCGCACTTCGTTATCCCCCGCAACCCAGTTAGCTTATGGAGCCTTTACTTGCCGAAAACCCCAACCGGTTTGTCCTTTTCCCCATTCAAAACCCCCAGGTGTGGGAGTTTTATAAGAAAGCCGAAGCTTCGTTCTGGACTGCCGAGGAAATTGACCTAGGGCAAGACCAGAAAGATTGGAATAGCCTGAACGACAACGAGCGCCACTTCATCAAGCACGTGCTGGCTTTCTTCGCCGCCAGCGACGGCATCGTGAATGAGAACTTGGCCATCAACTTCATGCAGGAAGTGCAGATGCCCGAGGCGCGTTGCTTTTACGGCTTCCAGATTATGATGGAGAACATTCACAGCGAGACTTATTCGCTGCTGATTGATACCTACATCAAAGACCCCAAGGAGAAGGACTACCTCTTCAACGCCCTCGAAACCGTGCCGGCCGTGCAGCGCAAAGGCCAGTGGGCGCTGACCTGGATTAACTCGGAGAACTTTGCTGAGCGCCTCATCGCATTCGCGGCCGTGGAGGGTATCTTCTTCTCAGGTTCGTTCTGCTCTATCTTCTGGCTCAAGAAGCGCGGCCTGATGCCCGGCCTGACCTTCTCCAACGAATTGATTTCGCGCGACGAAGGACTGCACTGCGACTTCGCGTGCTTGCTCTACAGCTACCTTGAAAACAAGCTGCCCGAGGCCCGCGTGCAGGAAATCATCCGCGACGCGGTGACTATTGAGCAGGAGTTTGTGACTGAGGCGCTGCCCGTGAGCCTCATCGGCATGAACGCCCGCACTATGAGCCAGTACATCGAGTTTGTGGCCGACCGCCTGCTCGTGTCGCTGGGCTGCGGCAAAATATACAACTCGACCAACCCCTTCGACTTCATGGAAATGATTTCGGTGCAGGGCAAGACTAACTTCTTCGAGAAGCGCGTGGCCGAGTATCAGAAAGCCGGTGTAATGACCGAGCGCGCCGATAACGTGTTCTCGATGGACGAGGATTTCTAAGAGGTATTGTTGATTGAAAAAGCCCTGACCTACTGTGTAGGTCAGGGCTTTTTTGTGGAACTTAGGTGTGCAGCGTTGTCAGAGCGTATTATCCCACCCCCAGCCCCTCCCCTCCGGGAGAGGAGAGCCTGACGAATGAATGGCGTCCGCTCGCTTGCAGTTGGCCCCCTCTCCCGGACTCCCGGAGGGGAGGGGCTGGGGGTGGGGTAGCACGTCTGTAAATTGCTAGAAGCACTTCTACATACCCAACTCCGTTAACCCCGGGTGGTCGGCGGGGCGGGGGCCTAGAGGCCAGTGAAACTTGCGCTCGGCTTCCGCGATGGCTACGTCGTTGATACTGGCTTCGCGGCGCTGCATGAGACCTAGGGCGTCAAATTCCCACTGCTCGTTGCCGTAGGCGCGAAACCATTGGCCGGCCGCGTCGTGGTACTCGTACTGGAAGCGCACGGCAATGTGGTTTTCGTGAAAGGCCCAGAGCTCCTTGATGAGGCGGTACTCGTGCTCTTTCTCCCACTTGCGGGTTAAAAACTCCTCGATGGCGGCGCGACCGCTAAAAAACTCGCTGCGGTTGCGCCACTGGCTGGCCTCCGTGTAGGCGAGGGCCACGCGGGCGGGGTCGCGCGAGTTCCAGGCGTTTTCGGCCAAGCGGGCTTTTTGAGTGGCCGTTTCGAAAGTGAAGGGAGGCAGGGGTGGGCGAGCGTCGGGCATAGAAAGAAGGTTCTAGGTGACTTTTGGCGGGGTGATAGGCCGTTAACGCCCTGCGTACTGGTAGCCGCCTACCTCCTTCAGCAGCGTTTGCATGCGGCTAACGTTGGGCTTGTCTAGGGGCTTCGAGAAGTAGCCTTTTACCTGCTGGTAGTGCGTAGCCTTGGCCATGTCGTCGGGGTGAATGGAGGAGGTGAGTATGAACACGCACACCTGCTTCGACAGCGTGAGCTCACCTAGGGCATCTAGAAATTCCCAGCCGTCCATGAGTGGCATGTTCAGGTCAAGCAGAATGAGGTCGGGCACCTCAGCCCCGCCACTCTGCACCGTGATGGCCAACTGGTCGAACGCCAGTTGGCCGTTGCCGAAAGTTTTGACGGTGCGGCACCGCAGGTCCTTTTTAGCAATTAGCTCGGTAATGGCAGCCGTAATGCGGTCGTCTTCCACTACATAAGCTAGTTTAGGCGTTTTCATTGAAGTGAATAGTGAAAGTGGTTCCTACGTCAACTTGGCTTTCTACGGTGATGGTGCCCATCATGGCTTCGACCTGGTTTTTGGTGATGAACAGGCCGACGCCGCGCGCATCTTCGTTGTCGTGAAAGGTCTTGTACATGCCGAAGAGCTTGGCGCGGTTTTTTACCAGGTCGATGCCCCGGCCGTTGTCTGCCACCATCAGCACCACCATGCCCGGCTCGGCGTGGGCGTGCAGCCTGATGAAGGCCGGCCGGTTGAGCGAGCGGTACTTGATGGCGTTGCTGATGAGGTTGAGCAAGATGCTGTCGAGGTAGGCGGGCACCACGGTCACTTCTAGGGTGGGAGGCACATCGACTTCGACCCCGATGTGATGCTGCCGGATGAGCACGCTAAGTACCTCTAGGGTGCTGTCAATCTCGGTGCGCAGGGCGCGCACGGTCTTGGGCTTGTTGACATTGCTGTTGATAGTCACAATGTCGTTGAGGTTCACAATGGTATCAGCCAGCTGCTCGGTGCTGGTGGTCAGCATTTGCAAGAACATGCTCTTCTGCGCCTTATTCTTGGCCTCGGTGAGCAGCTGCACCAAAGAAGTCAGGTTGGCCGAGTGCGAGCGGATGTTGTGCGAGATGATGTAAGCGAAGTTTTGCAGCCGCAGGTTTTGCTGGCTGGTCACGTCGAGCAGGTGCTGCTGCTTTTGCAGGTTTTCGACCAGCAGGGTCACGTCGTAGCCCACGCACAGGATTTCGAGGAGCCGGCCCTGTTCGTCTAGGATGCCCTTCAATTCCCAGTGGTTAGACTTCACGGTGTTATCCATGGCCAGCTTGCGCAGAACAACCTGGTGGCGCACTTCGGGCTGGGCAAAGCACTGCATCACGGCTTCGATGCACTTGGCCCGGTCTTTTTCCACGATGCTGAGCAGCGACGAGGTACCTAGGATGTCTTCGGCGTAGCCGAAGCGCTCGTAGAAGTACTCATTAGCAAACGTGTAGTTGCCTTCCGTATCGGTCTTGACGATGTAGACCGACTGGTTGCTCAAAATCTGGCTGTAGTGCTCGGCTAACTCGTCGGCCTGCACCTGGGCCTGCTTTTCGTGGCTCACGTCGAAGAGAGCACTCAGCAGCCAGGTGGCCGTGTTCGTGTCGTTGCGCAGCACGATGCCCCGGCAGTGCAGCCATACGGTGGACCCATTGCGGTGCGTGGCGCGCAGCAGCTGCTCGAAGGGGCGGTCGGGCTCGTGCAGGCAGGCTTCCGCGCTTTGTTGGGCCTCGGCTAGGTCATCGGGGTGCAGGGGGGCGCGCCACGCCTCGGGAGCGGTGGGCAGCTCTTCGGGGCCATAGCCCAGGGTTTGCCAGTACTTAGCATTTACCCAGGCTTCGGCTGGGTCTAGTAGGTTCCAGTACCAGAGGCCATCCAGCAGCTTGTTCTGCAGAAAATCGTCTACGGCTGGGCTATGCTGCTCGAAAGGCTTAAAAGTAGTGGGGAAGGAAATGGGCATAACTACTGTAGTAGTACTATTATAAGTTTGGATAGCAAGTATGGAAGTTGTTGATTAATAAAGAGATATCTTATACAAAGATATTAGGTTTCACGTTAAAATTTAATCTCGTTGGCAACGCTGGCACTGGGTTGTCGCGTTGCGGCGGGGTACCCTAGGGGAGGCCGCTGCCAGTGGCGGATAGCCAGCAGTAGCTAGTAGAAGCGTGAGGTCAGGCAGTATGAAACGCCTTAGCCAAATGAACGTTGTGCCGCTTCTGCTTATCAGCTAGGCTGGGGGTTGGTTTGGCCCCCAGCCGGGTAGCTGTATATAACTAAAAAAAACTTATCGCGCGCCCGAACGACCCGGCGGTTTTATAAAAAACGGCCGGGCGGCCTCATTTTCAGGCTATGCGGATAGATTCTAAATATTTCCTTTGGCACTCCCAAACAAGGGAACTAATTTCCGACTTTAAAGCACCGCAGCCCAGCACGCTAGGCTAGCCAGATTAGTACCCCCGCTCCTTAAAGCACCCGTTATAACATGCTCGTAATCAAACGCGATGGCCGCCGTGAGTCGGTCAAGTTCGATAAAGTCACCGCCCGCATTGAAAAACTTTGCTACGGGCTTAATCAAAACTACGTGTCGCCCATCGAGGTGGCCAAGAAGGTCATCGACGGCATCTACGATGGCGTGACGACCGTCGAACTCGACAACCTGGCGGCGGAGACGGCCGCTTCGCTGACCACCCGGCACCCGGACTACGCCATCTTGGCGGCCCGCATCGCGGTGAGCAACCTGCACAAGGTGACCTCGAAGTCGTTTTCGAGCACCATGAAGCGCCTCTACACCTACGAGGACCCCAAGAATGGCGACAACGCGTCGCTGATTGCCAAGGATGTGTGGGAGGTGATTCACAAGCACGCGCACACCCTGGACTCGGCCATTATCTACGACCGCGACTACAACTACGACTTCTTCGGCTTCAAGACCCTAGAGCGCTCGTACTTGCTGCGCCTCGATGGCAAGGTGGTGGAGCGGCCCCAGCACATGCTGATGCGCGTGTCGGTGGGCATCCACAAGGACGACATCGACTCGGCCATCAAGACCTACAACATGATGTCGGAGCGCTGGATGACCCACGCCACGCCGACCTTGTTCAACGCCGGTACGCCCAAGCCGCAAATGTCGTCGTGCTTCCTGCTGACGGTGAAGGACGACTCGATTGAGGGCATTTATGAGACGCTGAAGGACTGCGCGCTGATTTCGCAGAGCGCGGGCGGCATCGGGCTGGCCGTGCACAACGTGCGCGCCACGGGCTCCTACATCAAGGGAACCAACGGCAACTCGAATGGCCTGGTGCCGATGCTGAAGGTATTCAACGACACGGCCCGCTACGTAGACCAGGGCGGCGGCAAGCGCAAGGGCGCCTTCGCCATTTACCTAGAGCCTTGGCACGCCGACGTGTTCGAGTTCCTGGACCTGAAAAAGAACCACGGCAAAGAGGAAATGCGTGCCCGCGACTTGTTTTACGCCCTCTGGACGCCCGACTTGTTTATGAAGCGCGTGGAAGCTAACGGCGACTGGACGCTGATGTGCCCCCACGAGTGCCCGGGCCTCGACACGAGCTGGGGCCCCGAGTTTGAGAAGCTCTACACCAAGTACGAGCGCGAGGGCCGCGGCCGCAAGACCATTAAGGCGCAGGAGCTGTGGTTTGCCATCTTGGAAAGCCAGACCGAGACGGGCACGCCCTATATGCTCTTCAAGGACGCTGCCAACGGCAAGAGCAACCAGCAGAACCTCGGCACCATTAAGTCGAGCAACCTCTGCACCGAGATTATGGAGTACACCGACAAGGACGAGATTGCGGTCTGCAACCTTGCCTCGCTGGCGCTGCCCCGCTACCTCGTGGAAGATGCCCAGGGCAACGTGCGCTTCGACCACGACAAGCTGTACGAAATCACGTACCAGACTACCTTGAACCTCAACAAGGTAATCGACGTGAACTACTACCCGGTGCCCGAAACCGAGCGCTCCAACTTCCGCCACCGGCCCATCGGCCTAGGGGTGCAGGGCCTGGCCGATACGTTTATTGCGCTGCGTATGCCCTTCGAGAGCGACGAGGCTAAGGGCCTGAACGAAGACATTTTCGAGACGATTTACTTCGCCGCCATGACGGCTTCGAAGGACCTCGCAATGAAGGATGGGGCCTACGAGACCTTCCCCGGCTCGCCCCTGAGCCAGGGCAAGTTCCAGTTTGACCTCTGGGGCGTGACGCCCAAGTCGGGCCGCTGGGACTGGGATACGCTGCGCGGCCAGGTAGTGGAGCACGGCGTGCGCAACTCGCTGCTGGTGGCCCCCATGCCCACTGCCAGCACCGCCCAGATTCTGGGCAACAACGAGTCGTTTGAGCCCTACACCAGCAACATTTATGTGCGGCGCGTGCTCAGCGGCGAGTTTATGGTGGTGAACAAGCACCTGCTGAAGGACCTAGTGAAGCTGGGCCTCTGGAACGAGCAGATGAAGCAGGACATCATCGCGGCCAATGGCTCGGTGCAGGGCATTGCTCGCGTGCCGCAGCACATCAAGGACCTGTACAAGACGGTGTGGGAGATTTCGCAGCGCACCATCATCGACATGGCTGCTGACCGGGGTGCCTACATCTGCCAGAGCCAGAGCCTGAACCTGCACGTGCAGAACCCCAACTTCGGCAAGCTCACCAGCATGCACTTCCACAGCTGGAAGCGCGGCCTCAAAACCGGCATGTACTACCTGCGCACCAAAGCCGCCGCCGACGCCATCAAGTTCACGGTGGAAAAGCAAGCCGCCGAAACCCTGGAGCCCATGTACGCTCAGAACCAAGCCGACATGGCCTGCTCGCTCGATAACCCCGACGCCTGCGAGGCCTGCGGGTCGTAAGGGCGAATAGCCTAAATGAGAAACAGCTAAAAGAGGAAACCTTAGGGTTTCCTCTTTTAGCTGATACCATTATCAAAACTTGAAAATGAAGGCATCAATTGACACTATAGCTTCCTTTCTAGATGACGACTTGCTTGAAATGGCAAAAGTGGCTAGAGATAAAATGGGCGATTACGAATATGCCGAACTTAGTGTCAAGGAAGCATATCCTATTCTCAAATTATTGCTTGACCAACTCAAATCATCAATTGAGAAAGGATATTTAGAAAGAGTAAGTCAAACTAGGAGGGCCAGCATTGGAGCGCAGCTAACAAATATCAAGCAAGCGCTAAATGTCTTCAGTCAATATGATTATGATTCTAATTATCAGTCCAGACAGTATCAAGCTCAGTACATCCAGTCGGTCTATGGATTGAAAGATGCAGTTGACGATGCAAAGCTATTTGAGATGTCGAAAAGCTTCGGTAATTACTATAGCTCACTAGAAAAACTCTCTGCTACAGAAAATCAGTATCAAGAGATACTTTCTAAAATAGAAGGTGCTGAAAAGTTGTATAAGGAAGCTTATGATAGGCTTGAGCTAGTAAATGAGAAGCTGGAATTAGCAGAAAAGGCTTCAGAAGAATTAGATATTTTAAAATCGACCGGTGAAAAAAATGAAACAAAAATCGATGAACTATTGGACACTGCGAAAGAGTACGTACAAGATATAGAGGATAGAAGAACGAAGGTTGAGGCTTTCCACAAAAATGTGGAAAGTATGGAGGAAGCTGTTGAAAATCTAAAAGTAGAAAACACTAAAAGTATAGGTATTACAAAGAAGAATCTTCAAGATTTCTTCGAAAATTCTTATACCAATATTGATAACGCAATAAATAAAACTAACGGAATAATTTCTGATAATGAAAATCTTAAAGAGCAAGTAGCAACCTTATTGCAAGGAGCAACTGCTGGTAGATTGAATGCCGAGTTTAAAACAGAAAGTAGTAAAATAAGTGGTGAATTGAGGTTCTGGCTTGGTGGGGTAATTGCTATTAACATTCTCCTACTTTGCTTCTCTTCTTTGATGATTTTTGGTTCGACTAGACTTGGTATTCCAGCACTCGACTTGAAGTCATTAACGGCCGTTGTTTTTGTAAAAGTCTTTTTGACCGTTCCAATTCTACTGCTTGACTGGTTTATGGTACGTCAGTATAATATTAGGAGAGAGTTGATGGAGAAATATACTTTCAAATCATTAGTATCAATTTCCTTAGTGCATTATAATGAGCTAATTAAACAGCATATGGATAATGAAGAAACGTCTGCATTCATTATAAGCGCTATCGAAAAAATCTATTCATCCCCATTTGACTTGCCCGACACTAAGATGGCCGCTGCAATAAACGCTTTTGCAGAAAAAGGGACTGGTGTGCTTGAAAAAGCCGTAGATAAAGTACTTGATAAAGTGAAGTAACTGCTGCTTCCCCAGCCGCTGCCGCCCCCGGTAGCGGCTGACGTGCTTTTGGGGGCGAGCGGGCGGGGCGACTACTACCCCACCTAGGGCGGCTGCGTAGGTAGAGGCTATGCAGCAGCAGTTACGAGAGCATCTAGAGCGCGTCGTGTCGCTGACCGACGAGGAGTTTGCGCTGGTGCTGGCGCAGTTCACGAGCCGGCAGGTGCGCAAGCACGCGTTTTTGATTCGGGAAGGGGAGCGGGTGCGCGAGCTGTACTTCGTGGTGCAGGGCCTGCTGAAGCTGGTGCATACCGATGCGGCCGGCAAGGCCCACATTGTGTCGCTGGCCATGGAAGACTGGTGGGAAGGCGACTTCGCGGCCTACCTGGCCCAGGCGCCGGCCACGCTGTCGCTGCAATGCCTGGAAGACACGGCCGTGTGGTGCCTGCCGCTGGCCGGCTACGAGTACCTCTGCCAGCAGCTGCCCCAGATGGCGCGCTTCTTCTTGGTCAAGTTTGCGCGGGGCGGCATCGCCGCGCAGCAGCGCATTGTGTCGCTGTTGGCCCTGCCCGCCCGCGAGCGCTACGAGCGGCTGCTGCGCCAGTATCCCACGCTGCCGCAGCGGGTATCCAAAACGCTGCTGGCGGCCTACTTAGGCGTATCGCGCGAGACCCTGAGCCGGCTAGCCGACCAGGAGCGCCCCCCGAAAATAGTGCGCTAGGTCACAGGTAGCGGGCAGGGCCAGCCGGGACCTTTGCCCCCGCAACCTCACCCCGCGCCGCCCTAGGGTCCGGCGCGACAACCTAGCCTACTATCATGCAAAAGCGCGCAATCAACCCCTGGCAGTGGCAAGCGCCCAGTGCCTACCAGCAAGCCGTAGAAGTAACTCAGCCCGCCGCCACCCTCTACTGCGCCGGGCAGGCCGCCATCGACGTCGACGGCCACCCCAGCACCGCCGACATGCGCGCCCAGCTCGGGCAAGTGCTCGGCAACGTGGAGCAGGTAATAACCGCGGCCGGCTACCAGTGCCGCGACATCGTGCACCTGCGCCTGTACACCACCGACACGGCCGCGCTATTTGGCGAAGGCGGCTGCTTCGACGTGTTTACCGACTGGGTAACCCGGCACGGCATCCAGGCTGCCGCCACGATGGTCGAAGTCAACTTCTTGGCCTTTGAGGGGCTGAAAGTAGAGGTGGAAGCCACGGCCGTGCGCTAGCGGCGCCTAGGGGCCTCCCTGTTGTTTCCGTCAGCCGCTGCCGCCCTAGGTAGCGGCTGACATTGTTTTTGGGGCTAAGTGCTGCCGTAGCAAACAGCAGAGGCGAGTGCGGGCAGTGCCGTTTAGTGGGGTGTGCTGGGCTCACGCCAGCTGCTCGGCCAGCGCGGTGAGGGTGGGCGCTTGGTAAGTAGGCGGAGGCGCCAGAGGGTATAGCGTCTGGCCGGGGCGGGCGAGGAAAGCCGCTTGCAGGCCAGCAGCCAGGGCACCGGCCACATCCCAGCCGTGGGCAGCTACTAGCAGCGCGTGGGCGGGGGCTACGGCGGCTTGCGCGGTGGCGTACTGGTAGGTATCGAGGTGGGGCTTGTAGCGGTGCACCGCATCCACGCTCAGCTGCTGCTCGAAGTACTCGGTGAGGCCGGCGTAGCGCAGCTGCTCGGCCAGGGCAGGCGCGGTAGAGTTGGTGAATGCCACCAGGCGGTAGCCGGCCGCGCGCAGCTGGCGCAGACCGGCGGGCACGTCGGGGTGGGGCGGCAGCTGGGTGAGCAGGGCCGTCAGCTCGTGCTTTTGGGCGTGGGAGAGCGGTTTCTCCTGTAGCATGTGGGCGGCCATATCGAGGGCCGCGTCGGCAAGGGCCGCGAAGGTGAAATACTGGTCGGTGACGGTAGCCACCAACGAGTGTTGCAGCAGCAAGCCAAACCACTGGTTGAACGCCGCCTTGTTGCCGAAGGCCGCATTGACGGCCTGCTTCAGGGGCCCCATATCCAGCAGGGTTTCGTTGACGTCGAATAGAATGACCTGGGGCCGGGACAGCGGAGCAGCGAGAGAAGCCATGGATGCGGAAAGTTGGCGGGCCACCTGCGGCCGCTGGTTAGGTACGTGGGGCTAGGGCTGCGTAGTTACAGCGGCGCCCTAGGGTGGCTGGCCGGCGTCGGGGCACTTGCAGAGCGGTTTGGCTCGTGTTAGCGCGTTTATAAGCAGTAGGTAGTACTTTGCTAGTACCTAGCCCAGCCTTATATGCGAGCTGCCGAGCCCCACCGTGCTACGCCTTCCCCGGCTGTGCTGGCCTGCTACAATGCTGTGCCCAATGTGCTATGGTCGCTGCTGAGTTTGGTACCCCTGGTGGTGTTTTGCTACCAGCACGTGACACGGCCGTGGCTATATGGGTTTGGCGCCCTAAGTCTGCTAGCCTACGCGTGGCCCACGGCCTGGCTGCGCCACCTGCAACTGAGCGCCAAGCCCGCGTTGTACCGCAAGCTACTGGTACCCGCCCTCAACCACCTCACCCAGCACGGCACGCTCGTCAACCGCCTGCTGCGGCACCGTTATCCGCAGTATCAGTATCTGCCCCCGCGGGCTAACCTAGCCAAGGTCATGCGCACCACCTACCACATGGAGCGGTTTCATTGGATGATACTGGTGTACTTCCTGCTGACCACCGGCTACGCGGTAGCCCTAGGGCACTGGGGCTGGGCCGGGGCGCTCACCCTGCTCAACGTGGGGTACAATCTGTACCCCATTTGGCTGCAGCAGTACTTGCGCCTTCGGCTGCGTCAGTTGCCGCGCTCGGGGTAAGCCAATAGGTACTCGCATAGTAACCCTATTTCAAACTCACTCAACCGCCACCTAGGTAGCGACTGGCGCGTTTCAAGAAGGTAGGGAGGTGAGCTTAGATACAGATGGAGCCTAGCTTCGGTGGCCCGACCACGCAGTAGATTTGGCGCATCGCCTAGCCCCGCCTGCCCATGCACCCACTGCTTGCCTACCTGCGCCGCTTTGTGCCTGCTCTCACCGATGCCGAGTGGGAGCTACTGGCCGGAGCCGTGCGGCCGTGCCACCTAGGGCGGGGCCAGCACTTTGTGCAGGCCGGCGAGTACCGGCCCGAAATCGCGTTGGTGCTGCAAGGGAACTGCCGCCTTTACTACCTGCGGCCCAGCGGCGAGGAGCGCACCACGTACTTCTTCTTCGAAAACCACCTGCTGGGCGATTACCCCAGCTGCCTCTCGGGCCAGCCGAGCCAGCTCAACATTCAGGCCCTCACCGATACCGACCTCGTGGTGTTCGACTACGCGGTGCTGCGGCGCCTCTACGACGAGTGCCCGGCCTACGAGCGGTTTGGGCGCATACTGGCCGAGTACCACCTGCTAGGCACCGATGCCCGCCTCGTCGAGCAGCTCATGCTCTCGCCCGAGGAACGCTACCAGGCGCTGCTGGCCAGCGGCAAAACCAAGATTCTGGAGCGTATTCCGCAGCACTTGGTGGCCAATTACCTCGGCGTCACGCCCGTATCGCTGAGCCGCATTCGGGCGCGGGTGGCGCGGGGAGAGTAGGGGCGCGGCGTAAGCATTTATTATCTTTTGTTATCGCCGGGGACCTAGGGCCGGGCGGAATTTTGGGTATTGAATTTCACCACTCAAACCCCCGCTTACGCCCATGAAATCGCTGCTGAAACTCGAAGAACTGGCCGAACTGCTGCTGGCCGTTTTTGTATTTGCCCACCTGCCTTTTGCCTGGTGGGTGCTGCCCGCTGCCTTCCTGCTGCCCGACCTGAGCATGCTGGGCTACCTGGCTGGCCCGCGCGTAGGTGCCATCAGCTACAACCTAGCGCACCACAAGGCCCTAGCCATAGCGGTGGGCGTGGCAGGCTGGGCGCTGGGGCTGCCCGTATTGGTGCTGGCCGGCGTGGTGCTGCTCTTTCACAGTGCCTTCGACCGGCTGCTGGGCTACGGCCTCAAGTACACCACTGGCTTTCAGGATACGCACTTGGGTCGGGCAAGTAAAGCTACTCCGGCTAGTCTAGCGGCTGCCTAAATTTGAGGCATGCAGACGCTCACTAGCCGGCCGCCGGTGCCGGTTCACCCCTTCAAGGGCAACAGCAGAGAAGCTTTTACGATGGCGCGGTCGGAGGGCGGCACCGTGATAGAAGCCGACATGCTGCTGCCGCACCGCAAGGCGTATTACCTGCTGGTGTTTGTGCGCCAAAACCAGGGGCGGCACTGGGCCGACCTCATGCCCTACGAGCACCGCCCTAATACTGTGTATTGCTCCGAGCCAGGCCAGATACTGGTGAAGGAGGAACCCACGCCCTTCTGGGGTACGCACCTAGAGTTTACGCCCGAGTTTGTGGCCCGCCACGTGGGGCTAGCCGAGCTACCCATCGTGCAAAACCTCCACCACGGCCACGAACTGCGCCTGACGGCCGCCGAAGCCGACACCGTGGAGGCCCTGCTGGCCCAGCTGGAGGCCGAGTACCAGCGCCCCGGCGAGTGGCAGCAGCGCCTGCTGGGCGCCTACCTCACGGTGCTGCTCACCTACCTCAGCCGCCTTTATACCGAGCAGTACGCCGAGGCCGAACCTACGCCCGACCAGCGCCTGCTGCGGGCTTACCAAGCCAAAGTAGAAGAGCATTTCCGCGAAGTGCACGAGGTGAGCGCCTACGCCACGCAGCTGCACATTTCGGCCGGGCACCTGAGCGAGGTAATCAAGGCCCAGACTGGGCGGCCCGCCATCAAGCACTTGCACGAGCGGCTGGTGCTGGAGGCCCGGCGCCTGCTGTTGCACACCGAGCAGCCGCTCAAGGAAATCGCCTACGACCTAGGCTTTCAGGATGCCTCGTATTTCACGCGCTTCTTCAAGCGCGAGGCCGGCACCACGCCCGCCGACTACCGGACCAGCATCCGCAAAATGTACCAGTGAAGCCGCGAAATGGGTAACAGCGGCGCTTCGGGCGTTCAGGACCTTTGTGCTGTTCAACTAACACACCATGTCCACGATGAAAACCGTTCTCATCACCGGCGCCAATAAGAGTATTGGCTTTGAAGCTGCCCGCCAGCTCTTGCAGCAAGGCTACTACGTATACCTAGGTAGCCGCGACACGCAGCGCGGCCAGCAAGCCGTAGACCAGCTCCATGCCGAAGGCCTCACCCAAGTAGAGCTGCTCCTTATCGACGTGGCGGACAGCGCCTCTATTGCCGCCGCCCGCGCGGCCCTAGGGCAGAAAACGCCGGTGCTTGACGTGCTCATCAACAATGCGGGCATCTTGGGCACTCCGGTGCAGCCCGCCACGAGCGCTAGCGTGGCTATGATTAAGGAGGTGTTCGACACCAACGTGTTCGGCGTTATCGAAGTCACGCAGGCCTTTCTCGATTTGCTGCGGCAGTCGCCCGAGCCGCGTATCGTCAATGTTACCTCAGGCCTAGGCTCGCTGACCCTGCACAACGACCCCACCTGGAAGTACTACCACGTGAAGGGAGCGGCCTACCAGCCATCCAAGGCCGCGTTGAATGCCTATACCATTATGCTGGCTTACGAGCTGCGCGACACGCCTTTCAAGGTCAACGCCGTGGACCCCGGCTACACCGCCACCGACTTCAACCACCACAGCGGCCCCGGCACCGTACAAGATGCCGCCGCTCGCTTGGTGAAGGCCGCTACCCTAGGGCCAGATGGCCCCACCAGCCAATTCTTTAGTGACGATAGCGCGCCTGAAACCGGCATTAGCCCTTGGTAGTCAGCCAGGAGAGTGCTGATAAAAAGTGAAATATTCACCAGTAATTCGGCCGGGGCGCAGCAGACCTTTGTGCAGCTCAGGCGCAACTGCGCCCTAGGTCCCTACTACGCCTCGCGTTCTATTTTCCACACAAGCTTTCATTTATGTCAACCCTCACCATTGCCCCCAAGTCGGCCCAGCCGCTCACCGTCAACCGCCTGGGCTACGGCACCATGCGCCTCACCGGCCCCGGCATCTGGGGCGAGCCCGCCGACCGGCCTCAAGCCTTAGAAGTGCTGAAAACCGCCGTGGCCAATGGCGTCACGTTCATTGATACCGCCGACTACTACGGCGACGATATCACCAACCGGCTCATTGTCGAGGCGCTTTACCCCTATAATAAGGACTTGGTAATCTGCACTAAGGTGGGCGCTACCCGCAATCCCGCCGACAAAAGCTGGCCGCCCTTCAACCGGCCCGAGCAGCTGCGCCAGAGCATCGAGCGCAACCTGCGTACCCTGAAGCAGGAGGCTGTGCAGCTGGTACACTTCCGGGTGATGCCGGGGGCCGAGGTGCCCTTCGCGGAGTCGATGGGCGCCATGTACGACATGCAGCGCGAGGGCAAAATCCAACACGTGGGCGTGAGCAACGTCACCCCCGAGGAGCTGACCGCCGCCCTAGGTATGGGCCAAGTAGCCAGCGTGGAAAACATGTACAGCTACGCCCAGCGCACCACGATGAACGACGGCCATGGCGAAACCCGCGGCGGCGAAGTATTGCCGTTGTGCGAGCAGCACGGCATTGCGTTCGTGCCGTTCTTCTCGCTGGTGCACGGCCTACCCAACGCTGGCAACAAGCTCGCCGAGCTGGCCCAGCAAAAAGGCGTGACCGAGGCTCAGCTCAACATTGCCTGGCTACTGCATAAATCGCCGCTGCTGCTGCCCATCCCTGGTACTTCGTCGGTAGCCCACCTGCGCGAGAACCTTGCTGCGGCTAACATCGAATTGAGCGCCGAGGACATGGCGTATCTGGGGTAAAGGCCCTAGGGTACCTTATCTATAGAAATGTCATGCTGAGCTTGCGAAGTATCTTTTCACGTTGGGTTACTACCCATGACGTGAAAAAATGCTTCGCAAGCTCAGCATGACATTTCTGATTTTTAAGGCTTTTTAAGCTGCCGTCTGCTTAGCAAACCGCTGCTGCGCCTCCGGCGTCACAGGCGTGAATAAGTTGATTAGGTTGCCGTCGGGGTCGCGGAAGAGCAGCGAGCGGTTGCCCCAGGGCATGGTGGTGGGCGCCTGCACCAAGGTGGGGGCGAGCAGGTCGGCCAGGCGCTGGTAGTCGGCATCGACATCAGCCATCCGAAACTCGATGATGGCCGAGTGGTTGGCGCCAGGGCTGGCTACCTGCTCGCCGCCAAAGGGGGCTAGGGTGCTGGTGTGGCCGATAGCCAGCGTGGCCCCGGTGGTGCGCAGCTCGGCAAATGTGGGGGTGTAGCGCGTAAGCGGCTGGCCGAACAACTGCTCGTAGAAGCCAGCGAGGCGTTCAAAATCGGCGGTGATGAGGCGGACGGATGCGAAGTGCATGGGGCTTGAGAGATAAGTGATAGATGCCACAAAGAGCGGCACGCTCACTGACAACCCTATGGCAGTCTGCCCCGGCCGGGTCAAAAAAATTATACCGCGTGGGGCAGATTCAGGCTGGTGATATAGTCGGCCAACGACAGCAGCGCCTGCTGCGTGAAGGGCTGCGTAGTAGCTGCTAGGTGCAGCAGGCGCGCCACCCGAAACTCGCGGTATCCCTGCCGCAGCTGGCACCAGCCCACAAAGTGCCAGGTGAAATTGTAAAACACCAACCCAATGGGCTCGACCCGGCGGCGCGTGTGGCGGCCCTCTTTGTCGGAGTAGTCCAGCTCCAGCACGTGGCGGTTGGCGATGGCCGCCTGGATAGTGGCTAGGTACTGCGTATGACCTTCCTGGTACTCGGGCACGTGCAGCTTGATGCCGTCGGCCAGTTGGGCTAGCCGGTCTTGGTCGGCCGGGCGCAGTACGGCGCGCACCTTCTGCAGCGCCGCGGCCACGTGCGGCTGAATAGAGCCATCGGCTAGGGTAGCCCCTAGGGTTTCGAGTAGCAGCAAGGCATTAGCCTCGTCGGGGGTAAAGCTGACTGGCGGCAGGAAGTAGCCCTGCACCAGAAAGTAGCCCCGGCCCACTTCGAAGCTGACCGGAATACCCTGCTCGCCCAGCGCCTTGATGTCGCGGTACACCGTGCGCACACTAATGCCGAACTGCTCAGCTAGTTGCTCGGCTGAGGTGTAGCGGCGGGCTTGCAGCAGGGTAGTCATGCCAAATAGGCGGTCGATGCGATTCATAAGAAAGGGGTACCAAAAGGCTGGCGAAAGTACTTTACCGGCTCTATGCACCAGATGGCCCTTCTAACCCTTCTAAGTAGCTAGCAGGTCGGTACGACAAACCCAAGCCAGGCTACTGCACCAAACCCCGATAGGCCGCTACAGCGGCTTTGGCCTTGTGGAGGGGACCTATAGGTCAGAGCAGCTGAGTAAATCTGAAATGCGATTGAACAACCGCATGGCTTAGCCAAAAAGCGTTGGCCGGTTGGTAGCGCCAGATGGGTATTTTTGTGAATATGAAAAAGTATGCTTTCCTGCTAGTGGCCGGGCTGGCCACGGCCTGCAACCAGTCGGCTCCGCAAACCACGGCTGCCGTTGCGCCAGCCCCTGCGGCCAAGACCGATGCTCCGGCCCAGCTGGCCCCCACGGCCGCTATCAACACCCCTAGGGCCAAGGAGCTGCTCAAGCAGCCGGGCACCCAGGTACTAGACGTGCGCACGTCACCCGAGTATATGCTAGGGCACCTGCAGCCCGCCCAAAACCTGAACGTGAACGACGACAACTTTGCGCAGCAAGTGGCCAAGTTAGACACCAGCAAAACCTACGTGGTGTACTGCCGCTCGGGCAAGCGCAGCAGCAAGGCGGCCGACATCATGTACCAGCATGGCTTTCGCCACGTCGTGAATGGCGGCGGCTACGACGACCTCAAGTAGCAGGCGTTGCTGAGTTGTGAGCATTGGTGCTGGCACCTAGGGCAACCTATTGCCGAAAGGCGCAAAGGGTAGCGTTTCTTGCTGGCCAGGGATGAGCAATAGTGAACAGCAATAGGAGGCCTAGGAGCTTGTGCGTAGCTAACAAGTTTCTAGGCCTCCGTTGCTTTGGTAGTGGCCGGGAGGTAGGAGCCAGCGGCACAACGGCGTGCTACGGCTGATGGCCGCCAAAACCCACTGTAGACTTCGGCCGTTGGGAAGGCAACGATGATAATCAGGCCAAAAGACAATTGGCTGCGGCTGCTTTTTGTGTGGCGCGGCTCGGTGCTCCCGCAGATACTGCCGCGGCTGGGGGCGCTGTTGGTGCTGTCGGTGGCGGTAGTGCTGGCGCACGGCCAGCTATTTGCCTACAAGGTACCCCTGACGGCGGCGCCATTTACCTTGTTTGGCGTCACGCTAGCCATCTTCCTGGGCTTCTACAACAACGCCAGCTATGACCGTTTTTGGGAAGGCCGCAAGCTCTGGGGTGCCCTGCTAAACACCACCCGCTCGCTCACGCGGCAAGCTCTGACCCTAGGGCCTAGCCCTAGCAACGCGCCCGAAACGGCGCATTTTGTACGGCTGCTCATTGCCTTCGTGTATGCCCTCAAGCACCAGCTGCGCCGCACTGATGCCGCGCCCGACCTAGGCCGGCTGCTGCCCGCCCCACTGGCCCAAGCGGTGCAACAAGCCACCTTCAAACCCATGCTGCTACTGCTCGAACTGGGCCGCTGGGTGCAGCAGCGCCACGGCAACTCGCCCGCCGACCTAGGCGCCCAGCTGGCTTTCGACCACAATTTCAATCAACTCTCTGACATTGTGGGTGGCTGCGAGCGGCTGGCGGGCACGCCTATCCCGTTCACATACAGCGTAGTGCTACACCGGACGGTGTACTTGTATTGCTTTTTGCTGCCATTTGGGCTGGTAGATAGCACAGGCTGGGCCACGCCGCTGATTGTGGCTTTTGTGGGCTATACGTTTATGGCGCTCGATGCCATCATGCGCGATATCGAGGAGCCCTTTGGCCTAGGCGATAATGATTTGGCTTTGAATACCATGAGCCACATGATAGAATCGACCTTGCTCGAAATGGCCGGCGAGCCTTTGCCGCCCACGCTGGTGCGCCCGCACCAGTATGTGTTTGACTAAGAGGCAAGGAGCGTGGCTCCGCGCCATCGTCTACCTACATTTGCTGCTCTCGGTTTTTGCTTGCTGCCTTTGAAACTGTTTTACTCATTTCTCGGCTTGAGCGCCGTTGTGCTAGTAGCCGCCACCACGCACCGTGCTACACCGCCTCAGACTTACGACTTAGTTATCAACCACGTAACGGTGGTGGATGTAGAGACCGGCCAGCTACGCCCCAACCAAGTAGTAGCCGTAGCGCAGGGTAAAATTGTGCGCCTAGAGCCGGCTGGCAAAACCAGCTACCCCGCCCGGCAGCAGCTCGACGGCACCGGCCGCTACCTCATGCCGGGCCTCTGGGACATGCACGTGCATTTTCGGGGCGGCGATAGCCTAGCGGCGGCCAATAAAAAGAGTTTGACACTGTACCTGGCCCACGGCATCACGACGGTGCGTGACTGCGGTGGCGACCTCACGCCCCGCATTTTCGAGTGGCGGCGCGAAGAAGCGGCGGGCACCCTGGCCGGTCCGCGCCTCTTCACCTCGGGGCCCAAAATCGACGGGCCGGGCGCCACCTGGCCCGGCTCGCTGGAGGTGACAACACCCGCCCAGGTCAGCAAAGCCCTCGACTCGCTGCAACGGCTGAAGGTGGACTACGTCAAGATTTACGACAGCAAAATCTCGGGCGAGGCCTACCTAAGCACGATTTCTCAGGCTGAGGCGCGCGGCATGAAAACCACCGGCCACATGCCCTACTCAGTGACCCTAGGCGAGGCGGTAAACCGCGGCCTTGATGCCACCGAGCACCTGTACTACGTCTTCAAAGCTTGCTCCAGTAAGGAAGACAGCCTCACGGCGCTGGTGCGCGCCAGCCTGGCTACGCCCAAGCCCCTAGGGCTGTTTGCGATGCTGCCGGCCGTGTACGACACCTACAGTCCGGCCGCCGCGGCCCGCATTTTCCGCCAGATGGCGGCGCACCACACGGCCGCTGTGCCCACGCTGGCCATTGGCAACACGCTGGCCAGCCTAGGCACTACCGACCACACCCACGATACGCTGCTGGCTTATATCGACCCCAAAATCCAGCGTACCTACACCAAGCGCCAAGCCAGTGCCCGGCAGCAGTCGGCCACCGCGCGGGCTTTCACCCAAAAGCTCGAAGCTAAGTTTATGACCCTCGTGCCGCAGATGCAGGCCGCCGGCGTCACCATCCTGGCAGGCTCCGACAGCGGGCCATTCAACTCCTACACCTACCCCGGCGCTTCGCTGCACGACGAGCTGCGCGAGCTGGTGCAAGCTGGCCTCACGCCCGCGCAGGCCCTACGGGCCGCCACCCTCAATGGCGCGCGGTTTATGGGCGTAGCCAATCGCACGGGCACCGTGGCCGTGGGCAAAGATGCCGACTTGCTCTTGCTGACCGCCAACCCATTGGCCAACGTGGCCAATGCCCGCAAACTATCGGCTGTAGTGTCGCGGGGCAAAGTATACTCGGCGCCAACCTTAGCGGGTATGCTGCGGGTGATTAAAAACTAGCCTAGGTGATAGTTTCAAGTACTTACAATCGTTTGTCATTGCGAGCGCAGCGAAGCAATCGCACCTGGTCGGTGGCCGTTCGGGTGCGATTGCTTCGCTGCGCTCGCAATGACAAACGTGTATTGATTATAAGTCTATTACAGAATTACTTCACCACAAACTCGGCGGGCGGGCTCTTGCGGCCGTTGGGCGCGATGGTGACGGCCCGCACCAGCAGTTGCCGGCCGACCGGTACCGCCAGGGGCTTGTTGTACAGCGTGGTAGTCTCGTCGGGCATGAGGCCGTCGAGGGTGTAGCGAATTTGGGCGCCGGGCACCAGCGAGCGGAGCGTGAACACGGCTTTATCGCCTTGCTTCACCATGCTCACGCTATCGAGACCTAGGGGCTCGGGCACGCGGTAATTGACTTTCTTGGCGTCGAGGCGGGCAAAGTGCTGGCTCATGCGCGGCACAAATTCGGGGTAGCTCTTGCGGGCCGCCGGCGTCCAGGCCACTTCCGACACGGCCAGCAGGCGCGGAAACAGCATGTACTCCACTTTGTTGGGCGTCGTGACGTACTCGGTCCAGAGGTTGGCCTGCGGACCTAGGATGTGCTTCTGCTGCGCGGGCGTGAGCTCGGCGGGCAGCGGGTTGTAGTTATAAATCTTGTCCAGCGGCAGGTAGCCTGAAATATGCAGCGGCTCGTTGGGGCTGTGGGGCACGGGGTTTTGGCCGGCGTCGATGTAGAGGTAGCCGGCCGGCGTCATCACTACGTCGTTGCCGTGCTTGGCGGCTTCGATGCCCGCCTTCTCGCCGCGCCAGCTCATCACGGTGGCGTCGGCGTCGATGCCGCCCTCTAGTATCTCGTCCCAGCCGATGAGCTTTTTGCCTTTCGTAGCCAAGAATTTCTCGATGCGGCGATTAAACCAGCCCTGCACCTGCTCGACGTCGGTGAAGCCTTCGCGCTTCATAATCTCTTGCACAGCAGCGCTTTCCTTCCAGCGGGTTTTGGGCGCCTCGTCGCCGCCGATGTGCACGTACTTGCCTGGAAAGAGGGCAGCTACCTCGGTCAGCACGTCCTCGAAGAAGCGGAAGGCGGGCTCGGTTGGGCACACGATGTCCTCGTTCACGCCCCACATGGTCCAGGGGGTGTAGGTGCCGGGCCGGCAAGCCAACTCGGGGTAGGCGGCCAGCACCGCCACCGAGTGGCCGGGCATCTCAATTTCGGGCACGATGGTGACGTAGCGGCGCTTGGCGTAGGCTACCACGTCGCGAATCTGCTCCTGGGTATAAAAGCCGCCGTAGGGCTGGCCGTCGTACTTAAAGTCCTCCGGCTTTTTGAACGTCTGCTGCGCGCCAATCAGGGTTTCCTTGCGGACGGAGCTGATTTGGGTGAGCTTGGGATACTTCTTGATTTCGATGCGCCAGCCCTGGTCGTCGGTTAGGTGCCAGTGAAAGGTATTGAGCTTGTAGCTGGCCAAGAAGTCGATGTACTTCTTTACAAAATCAACCGAGAAGAAGTGGCGGCTCACGTCGAGGTGCAAGCCGCGCCACTGAAAGGCCGGCTCGTCGGCAATGCGTACGTAGGGCAGGCTCGTGCTGACGCTGGGCCGCGGCGGCAGCAGTTGCAGCAGCGTTTGGGCCCCGTAGAAGAGCCCCGGCCCGCTGGCCGCCGTGAGCTGCACGCCCGCCTTATCGACCACCAGCCGGTAGCCCTCGGCGCTGGGCACGGTGCTGGCCGTGAGTAGCTTAATCTGCGCGCCCGCCGCACTGTTGCTGACCGTTACCGTTTTGCCGAGCGGCGCCAGCATTTCCTTGAGCAGGCTGGCCACGTTTTGGGCGTCTTTGCTGGGGGCGTAAACGCTGATTTTTTGGGGCAGCGCGTAGGTGCCGGCCGAGGTGCTCACCTCGCGGGGCAGCGGAATGAGACCTAGGCGCTGGGCGGGCTGCTGGGCAAGGGCGGGCTGGCTGGCCAGCAGTCCCGCCGCCAGTACACTGACTAGCCGGGTAGAAAAGGATGTGGACATAGGGGAAGCTTGGTAGAAGGCGTGGGGCGAAAATACCAGCACAGCGGGTTGGGCCCAGCTAAATGCCGCGTCTGTACCTGCCTAGGGCAACCGCCAGCAAGTGGTTAGCCGTATGCGTGGCGTATCAATTTTCTAGCGCAACGCGCCTCTCACGCATGGCAACTTTCGAAGACAACTTAGGCGGACGGCTGGCCCTGCTGGCCCCCGATGACATGAGCTCCGACCAAAAAAAGCTCTATAACCAACTGCAAGACACCATTGTGCCTTGGGCGAAGGCATCGGGCTTCCAGGCCGCCACCTTCGACGACCGCCTGATAGGACCATGCAATGCCATGCTGCGCAGCCCGCTCATCAGCAAGGCCCTCATGAGCGTAATAGCCGCCGAAGGCGAGCACACCTCGCTGAGCGAGAAAGTGCGGCAAGTCGTGATTCTGACGACTGCTGCCGCGTGGCACGTCGCGTATGAGCTGTACGCCCACACCGCTGTGGGCCGGCAGGCAGGCTTCGACGAGGCGACTCTTCAGCAGTTGGTAGCCGGCCAAAAGCCCGCCACGCTATCAGCCGATGAGGCCGTGGCCTACGACTTCACCCACCGCCTGGCCACCACCCACCAAATAGACCCCGCGCTCTACGAGCAAGCCATTGTGACCTTCGGCGAGAAGGGCGTGGTAGATATGATAGTGCTGGCCGGCCAGTACATGACCATCGGCGGGTTGCTCAACACTTTTGCCGTGCCCGCGCCTACAGCGACTGCCTAGAGAAGTGGAACCCCGACCCCTCCCCTCCGGGAGAGGGGAGCCAACCGCAAGCGGACGTATCCAGTCGTCAGGCTCCCCTCTCCCGGAGGGGAGGGGTCGGGGGTGGGGTCTAGGCCTCACACCCGCTGCAAGGCCCACAGGCTGACGTGCAGCGGCCCGCCTGCGTGCAGCACCGGCTCGCCCACTGGCGTGGGCAGGCCGTGGCCCTCAACTAGGTCCGACTCGAAGCTCAGGAGCTCGACGCTGCGCAACGGCCACGGGTCGTGCGAAATGCGCCCGCGGTACAGCCGTTGGCCTTGCTCGCAGGCGGCGTAGAGGCAGTAGCGCTCGGTGAGGAAAAAGGCCAGCGAGCCTGGCTCGCTGGGGGGCAGTGCCTCGCCGAGCTGCCAGGTGGCGCTGAAGTGCGCATGTGGCGCGCCATTGTGTACGCGGTGGCCGGTGTAGTGCAGGCGCTCGGCAGTGAGCCGCTCTAGGGTAAGCTGCGCCCGAAAATACGGTAGGTGAAAAAACGTGCGCGCGGCCCACACGGCCAGCGCATTGGTGGCATCGAGCGAGAAAAACCACACGCCGGGTACCCCGTCGAGGTGCACGTAAGTGCGCACGTTCAGCTCCAAAAACTCGCGCACGCCGGGCACCGGCGGTGTCACGCGGCTGCGCACGTCCCACATCCGAAACGGCACAATGGCCAGCCACGCCATGCCATCGTAGGTATCGACCTGCAAGCGCGGCGGCAGGTGCGGCTGAATGACCTCGGCCGGCACCGGCCAGTGCATAAATAGCAGGTCGCCCCAATCCTGGTACATGAGCGGCCGGCCCGCGGGGCGCTCGCGCAGGGCCAAGCGGTCGGCTAGGGTAGGGGAGATGGGCATGGGCTTAGTAGTATAACGGATAACTGGCTTCTACTACGTACCAGCTTACTATTAGTACAGCGCCACCGATGGGTCCACCTCGCGGCTCCAGGCGTCGATGCCACCATTCAAGTTAAGCAAATTTTGGCGACCTAGGCGATGCTGCAAGTAGCCCAGCGCCTGCGCCGAGCGCACGCCGTGGTGACAAATAAGCACCACGGGCCCCTCAGTGCGGATTTCGGCGGCGCGGCGCGGCACTTCGCCCAGCGGAATAAGCACGCTGCCCGCGATGCGGCAGTAGTCAAATTCCATTTCCTCGCGCACGTCTACGAGCTGAATATCTTCGCCGGCCGCCAAGCGGGCGTGCAGCGCGGCGGGAGTAAGGTCGGGTAGCATAGCACAAAAATACCCCGGCGGGCTACCTTGCGCGGCTTTTAAAGCTTATTGCTCATGCTGCTTTTTGCGTTTTCTGAGGTGCAGGCTATGGTGGTGCAGGCCCTGCGCGGCACTTCCGCCCTCGAATGGCTGGCCGTGCTCACCGGCTTTGCCTGCGTGTGGCTGGCCGCCCGCGAGTCGCTCCTCAACTTTCCCATTGCTATTGTTAGCTGCCTGCTCTATATCCTCATCTACTACCAAAAAGCGCTGTACGCCGACAGTGGCTTGCAGGTGATGTTTATCGCGCTGAGCGCCTACGGCTGGTACGAGTGGCTGTACGGTGGCCGCAACCAGACGCCGCTGGCCATTGCGCACACCACAGTCGCCGAGTGGGGCCTAGGGGCCGGGTTCATCGCCGTGTTCACGGCGGGCTTCGGCTACTACCTGACGCACCATACCGATTCATCGTTTCCGTACCTCGACAGCTTCACGACGGGTACCAGCCTGGTAGCGCAGTTTCTGCTGATGCGCAAGCGCCTCGAAAATTGGTGGTTGTGGCTACTCGTCGATGTTATCTATGTGCCCGTGCTCTGGGTCAAGGAACTGTACCCAACCAGCCTACTTTACGCGCTCTATCTAGGCTTGGCCGCGTATGGCTACTGGCAGTGGTTACGCGAAGTGCGAATGCGTAAGGCAGTTGTCTGATAATAAGTTACTTTATTTGCTGGCGTAATAAGCTGGTGGTCGCTACTACGTGGCAGTTGGTGCTTGGGTACCTAGGTAGGTGCTTGCTAATTAAGTTATTCACTTGTTTACCCCCACCCATTAAAATGTCGCTCACTACCCACCGACTTAGCTTTCAAAACTGGCTGACTTGCTGTGGGGTGCTGGCTATCCTGCTGGGATGTGCCACTGCAGCCGCTGCTCAAACTACCGTAGTGGTACCTCTCGCCAAGCTAAATGAGTTTAATCAACGGACATTTCTCAACTCCGACTCAGCGCAGCAAATCAAACCCTTGCTAAAGGACTTGCAGCACTACATGCTGAAATATCTGATAGTGGGTGGGCAGCCTGACCAGCCGCCTGCGCAGCGGCTCAACTTTCTAATTGGCCGCGATAAGCAGAACAACATTGTATTTGTGCCTGCCGAGCCTGGCACACTTAAGCTGCGCCTGCAAGACAAGCAAGTATTGCCCGCCACACCGGGCGAGCCAAAGCCTCGGCCATTTCAGCTACAGATACGGGGGCTGCATGGCCCCTTGAGGCTACAGCTACGGCCCGTAGTATATGTGCCGAAAGGTGTGAATATCACTCTTTTTAAAAAGAATGATTTGCTGCTTCTACTGGAATTTTCGGCAGATACTGGTGGTCTGCTCTCTGTTGGTCAGCAAGAGATAGCACTCCGGGCTAAACCAGATGGGTTGGTTTACACCGATGCAGGGGCAGCAGTTAAGGTGCTAGATGACCAACACAAAGGCCGAGCTTATAAAATAGGCGAATCATTCCTGGCTAACGGGCACTTGGTAACGCTGCGGCACATCAGCGCGGGCGGCGATAGCCTAACGGTGCAAGTAGCCGAGTCAGCGAGAGTTACCCGTGTTTTTGGTAGCGATGCTGGCTTCGCTTTTCAGCCGGCCACGCTTGCCGATGTGCAAGGGCGAGTGGTATCGCTGACCGGCACCGAACGTCCCTTGGTGCTAGACTTCTGGGGTACTTGGTGCGGCCCTTGCGTAGCGCTCACGCCCAACCTAAAAGCATTGCACCAGCAGTATGCAGCCACGGCGGATATCGTCAGCATCGCCCTTGATGATGCAGATAAGGTCAAACAATACTTGGCCAGCAATACGATTGGGTGGACTAATATTGCCATTCCTCAAAAGCAAGCAGAAGCCTCGCTTATCAATCGCCTAGGTGTCGAAGACTATCCCACTTTCATCTTGATTCACAAGGGCGTGATTCAGTACCGCGGAACGGGCGAAGCGGGTTTGAAAGAACTAACTCAACAACTGGCGCAACTTAAATAGCCTCTCGAGTACTCTCTTTTTTAGTGTTGCGCATCTCCATCACTGGGCCCGAGTCAGCGGGCAAGTCGACCCTAGCCGCCGAACTGGCGGCGCACTATGGCACCGTGTTCGTGCCTGAGTATGCCCGCGCTTACCTCGAAGCCCACGGCCCTAGGTATGCCCTGGCCGACCTCGAAGCCATCGGCCGCGGCCAACTCGCGGCCGAGGACGCCGCCACGCTGCAAGCCGGCCATCTGCTCTTTTGCGATACCGATTTGCTGGTCATTAAAATCTGGGCCGAGAATGCGTTTGGCACCTGCCCGGCCTGGGTTGAGGCCGAGCTGGCGCGCCCGCGCTACGCGCTCACGCTGCTGTTGGCGCCCGACCTGCCCTGGGCACCCGACCCCCTACGCGAGCACCCCGACCCGGCGCAGCGCTGGCATTTTTACAACCTATACCGCGCCGAGCTAGTAAGCCGAGGGTGGCCCTTCGCCGAAGTTAGCGGCCCGCCCGCCCAGCGCCTGGCGCTGGCCCGGGCGGCCATCGACGCGCAGTTGTCAAGTTGATTAATTGCTTATTGTTCACTGCTCATTGCTCTTTCAAAATGCTTACTCTCACCTCTGCTACTGCCCGCGTGCAGATTGCCGCGCACGGCGCCGAGCTTACCAGCTTCGTAAACCTCGCTACTGGTCTTGAGTATGTGTGGCCTGCCGACCCCGCGCAGTGGGCGCGCCACGCGCCGCTGCTGTTTCCTATTGTGGGCAAGCTGCCCGAAGATACTTATTTGCATAATGGCCAGGCATATAAGCTTTCACAGCACGGCTTTGCCCGCGACCAAGAGTTTCAACTCATTCATGAGGAGGCCGATAACCTAGTTTTTCAGCTGATGCACAGCGCGGTTACCCAGCAGGTATACCCATTTGAGTTTGAGCTGCGCGTGAGCTATACGCTGCGCGGCTCGGTGCTCACGGTAGGCTGGCACGTGCGCAATCCCGCTGCAGCCGACCAAGACTTGCTATTCAGCATCGGGGCGCACCCGGCTTTCAATTGCCCCCTAGGGACCGAAGGCGGGCAGTTTGCCGACTACTTTTTTGAAATAGGTAATCCACCGCAACCTTTTGAGCGTCATTTGCTAAAAGGGGGCTTGCGAACTGGTGAAACGCAACCTGTACCGCTAGCTAACAACGAGTTGACCGATGACGGAGAAGCATTGCCTCTGACTTATGACTTATTCGCTGATGATGCTCTTGTGTTCAAAAGCAATGATTTCAGTTGGATTGCACTCCGGTCTAATAAGTTTTCCAACTTCGTGCGGATGCAGTTTGATGGTTTTCCCTACCTAGGGCTGTGGACCAAAGGACCCGGCGCCAACTTCGTGTGTATCGAGCCCTGGCAGGGCGTGGCCAGCCCCGTGGGCCCGCCGCAGGAGTTGCGCGACAAAGAAGGGATTATGACCCTGGCCCCGAGCCAAATGTTTGATTGCAGATACACGATAGAAGTTGGGTAGGTGAGGTCTGCTTAGGCATACTGACCGTCATGCTGAACGCCAGTGAAGCATCTCGCTCGGGTCGTTAGGATAGTACTCCAACGATGCGAGCGAGGTGCTTCACTGGCGTTCAGCATGACAATCTTATTTGAATCGAAGCCTAACTAAGCCCTACACATCTACTGGGCGACGCCGGCGGTTGTAGTCGGGTTCCCAATCGTTGATGGGGCGCGAGATACCAGGCGGCAGGTCGAGGTCGGGCAGGCCGGGGTCGTGGGGCTCGCCGCCGCCATCATCGCCATCGGAAGGGGGTGGGGGAGGCGGCACCCGCCGCCGCCGCGGTATTACCATAAACAAGGTAAATACTGCAAGCATAACTAAAGCGAAGAGTAGCTGATGCATAAGGCAGGACGGTAGAAAAGGGCCGACAGGCGGTGGGAACCAGAGACCAGAAACGAGCGGAGCCGGATTAGGCAACGTAAACGCGCCGGCCCGCGTTGCGCCGCCCCCTAGCCGTAGGCTAAATTAACTGATGCTCAGCAAACGAAAAAGCGGAAAGCCGGACATTAGGGCCGTCGCAGATTAAAAATTTCGGGTCTAAGTCAGGGGGACGTACCTTTGCGCCGTGTTTAGGGGTGCTAGCTGGGAATAAGCCCGGCGGCTGAGATTACACCCATTGAACCGGAACCGGGTAATGCCGGCGTCGGGAAAGAACAATCCGCGAACGTTTTTGCCTGTGTGCCGACCCCTGGGGCGCGGGTACGTGTTGCTATTCTTAGTTTAAGTTGCCTAAAACTGTACTACTGGCCGGTGCTGCCCTCCTAGGGTTGGCTTCGGCACCCGCCTGGGCCCAAGGCCCCGTGTCGGGAACCATCACCGATGCCCGCACGGGCGAGGCGCTGCCCGGCGCCACCATTTTGCTCGATGGTGCGGCCATCGGCACCACCAATCCAGCTGGGGCTTTTAGCCTAGCATCTGTACCGGCCGGGGCGCATGAGCTGCGCATCACCTTCCTAGGGTACGAGCCGCTGGTGCGGGCGGTGCAAGGCCGCGCCGATGCGCAGCAGCTCAGCGCGCAGCTTGTACCGGGCGGTGTGCTCACGGGCGAGGCCCTCGTGACGGCCTCGCGGGCCAGCGACCGCACCGCCACCGTGTACACCAACCTCAGCAAGCAGGACCTCAACAAGCGCAACTTCGGCCAGGACTTGCCCTACCTGCTCGACCAAACGCCCTCGGTGGTCGTGACTTCCGACGCCGGTGGGGGCGTGGGCTACACCGATATCCGCATCCGGGGCACGAGCAGCACGGGTATCAACACCACTGTGAACGGCGTGCCGCTGAACGACCCCGAAAGCCACGGCTCGTTTTTGGTGAATTTACCCGACCTGGCCTCGTCTATCAACAGCATTCAGGTGCAGCGCGGCGTGGGCACGAGCCAGAACGGCAGCGCGGCCTTCGGCGCCAGCCTCAACATCTCGACCCTCGACGTGCGCCGCGAGGCCTACGGCGAAACGCAAAACTCGTTTGGCTCCTTCAACACCTGGAAGAACAACGTGTCGTTTGGTACTGGGCTGGTGGGCAAGCACTTCACGTTTGATGGCCGCTTGTCGCGCATTAGCAGCGATGGGTACATGAACCGGGCAGCATCGGATTTGAAGTCGTATTACTTCTCGGCCGGCTATCAGAATAAGAATACGCTGCTCAAGTTCATCACCTTCTCGGGCCGCGAAAAGACTTATCAGGCCTGGAATGGCGTGCCCGAGCCGGCCATTACCGGCAACCAAGCGCTGCTCCAAACCTACGTAGACAACGGTGAGCTGAGCACCGCCGATGCCGAGCGCGTGCGCCAGCAAGGCCGCCGCTATAGCTACTACACCTACGACAACCAGACCGACAACTACCAGCAAAACCACTACCAGCTGCACCTCTCGCAGGGCCTGGGCTCAGACTGGAACCTAGGCGCCGCCCTGCACCTCACGCGGGGCTTTGGCTACTACGAAAGCTACCGCGCCCGCCGCCGCTTCACCGACTACGGCCTGCAAAATGTCATTGTCGGCGGCGACACGCTCACGCGCACCAATCTCATCGACCGCAAGTGGCTCGATAACTATTTCTACGGCGGCACCTTCGCCCTGAATTATCAGCCTAAGGGTAATAGCGCCTTCCAAGCTACCCTAGGTGGCGGCTGGAACCGCTTTGACAACGACCACTACGGCGAGGTGATTTGGGCGCAGTATGCTTCGAATAGCTTTATCAATCAGCGCTACTACTTCAACACGGCCCGCAAAACCGACTTCAACGCCTACGTCCGCGCCACCTGGCAGGTGCTGCCTTGGCTGGGCGTGTACGGCGATGCCCAAGTGCGCCGCATCATCTACAAAATAGATGGCGTAGAGGACGACCAAGCTGACGTGACGACCCGCGCCAATTACACGTTCTTCAACCCCAAGGCCGGCCTCACGGCCTCGCTGGGGCACGGGCAGCAGCTCTACGCCAGCTTTGCGGTGGGCCAGCGCGAGCCGGTGCGCGCCGACTTTACCGACCGCCAGCCGGGCTACGCGCCCGCCCAGGCCGAGCGCCTCAACGACTGGGAAGGCGGCTACCGCTTCACCCGCGCCGACCTCAGCTTCCTAGGTCCGAACACGGCCGCACGCGTCGAGGCTAACGGCTTCTACATGACCTACCGCAACCAGCTCGTGAACACTGGCCAGCTCAATAATGTGGGTACCGCTCTGCGTACCAACGTGGCCCGCAGCTACCGCCGCGGCGTCGAGCTCACAGGCTTTGTGTCGGCCAATGATAAAATCAGCCTCAGCAGCACGCTCACCCTCAGCCAAAACCGCATTCAGGACTACCGCGATATTACGTACGATGCCGACTACAACCCCGTAGTTTCGGCTGAAGGCCGCACCACTACCATCTCGTATTCGCCGTCGGCTGTGTCGGCCCACACCCTAGAGGGCCAGCCGCTGAAAGGCCTACGCTTGGCGCTGCTCTACAAAACCGTGAGCCGCCAGTACCTCGACAATTCGGCCGATGAGAACCGCAGCATCGCTGCCTACCAGGTGCTCGACTTTCGGGTGCGCTACACCCTACACCCGTCGTTTATGAAGGAAATAGAGTTGGCGCTGCTCGTTAACAATTTGCTCAACCGCGAGTACGTGTCCAATGGCTACACCTACGGCTACGTAGGCGCCAGCGGCCGCCAAGAGACTTTCAACTGGTACTTTCCACAGGCCACGCGCAACTTCCTGGCTTCTGTGAATTTGCGGTTTTAAGAACGGGCTTTGACGTAAGACCCCACCCCCGGCCCCTCCCCTCCGGGAGAGGGGAGCCAGAAGACTGCCTAACGTTCAAGGACGTTTGCTCGCGGTCGGCTCCCCTCTCCCGGAGGGGAGGGGCTGGGGGTGGGGTCTTCGCGTCTGGGCTTACTGCTGAGCGAAACCTAGGGCGGGGTAGGGTTGTATCTTTGAGTATATAGCGGTAGCTCCTGGCTACCGCTGCCTTCCCGTTTCTATGGTTCGTTTCTTTCTAGTATTCTTAATTGCCCTAGGTGCCACTCGGCCCGCCACGGCGCAGTCAGCGCCAACCAAAGCGGCGCCCATCACCATTGCCGCCGCTGCCGATTTAAAGTATGTGCTCGATTCGCTGGTCACGATTTATAACCGTCAGCATCCGCAGGCGCGGGCCACGGTGGTCTACGGCTCGTCGGGCAAGTTTTACGAGCAACTCAGCCACGGCGCCCCGTTCGACTTGTTTTTCTCGGCCGATAGCTATTATCCGCGTCGCTTGCAGCAGGCGGGCCTCACGGCTGGCGCGCCGCAGCTATATGCCCTAGGTCGCCTGGTGCTGTGGAGCGCCAAGCTCGACCCTAGTGCAAAGGGGATGACTACGCTGCTCGACCCTCAAGTGAAGCGCGTAGCTATTGCCAACCCCGCCCATGCCCCCTATGGTAAGAAAGCCGAGGAAACCCTGCGGCACTACAAACTCTACGACCAGGTAAAACCTAGGCTAGTGCTGGGCGAAAACATTGGCCAAACGGCTCAGTACGCTGCTACTGGTGCCGCCGATGCGGGCATCATCGCCTATTCACTAGCCCTTAGCCCTGTGCTGCGCCGGGCGGGTAACTTTTACCTTATTCCGACTACGGCCCACACGCCCTTGCAGCAAAGCTTCGTGGTGCTGAAACGCGCCAGTGGCAATGCCGCCGCCGCCACGTTTGCCGCCTTCATGGCCAGCCCCACAGCGCGGCAGGCGCTGAAGAAATATGGCTTTGGGTTATAAAAAACAGCTAACTAAGACCCACCTGTCATGCTAATGCAGAAAGCATCTTGTTAGGTGCGAACGGCTTGTGCTAGCGTAAGAAGATGCTTCGCAAGCTCAGCATGACAGAATGAGTATAAATGACTCATAACTTAAGCTCATAATCAAACAAAGTGCCTCCCGACTACTGGCAAACTCTGCGCTTGACGCTCGCCCTGGCCTCCTGCACCACTGCGCTACTGCTGCTGCTGGGGCTGCCGCTGGCCTACGCGCTGGCGCATAGCCGCAGCCGCCTGCGCCCGCTGGCCGAGGCGGTGGTGAGTTTGCCGCTGGTGCTGCCGCCCACCGTCATTGGGTTTTACCTGCTGCTAGCGTTTAGCGACAGCACGGCCCTAGGTCGCTTCTTGATTGAGAAGCTGGGGCTGAGTTTGAATTTCTCGTTTCCGGGTATTCTGGTGGGGTCGCTGGTGTACAGCTTACCGTTTATGGTGCAGCCATTGCAGGCGGGGTTTCAGCAACTGCCGCGCTCACTCACCGAGGCAGCGTACACGCTGGGCAAGTCGCGCGGCACCACGCTGTGGCGGGTGCTGCTGCCCAATATGAAGCCCGCCCTGCTCAATGGGGCCGTGCTCACCTTCGCGCACACCTTAGGCGAGTTTGGGGTGGTGCTGATGATAGGCGGTAACCTGCCCGGCCGCACGCGGGTGGCGTCCATTGCCATTTACGACGAGGTGCAAAGCCTGCAATATGACCAAGCCAACGCCTACGCGGGCACGCTGCTGGCTGTGGCTTTCGCCATTTTAGTGGGGCTGTACTGGTTTTCCAAGAAAGACGCTGCTCACCTCTCCTAGGCCCCGTGATTGAGTTTCGCCTCACCAAAGCGCTGCACACCGCCGCCGGCCCGCGCACCCTCGACGTGGCCCTCTCGCTGATGCCCGGCGAACTACTGGCCCTGAGCGGACCCTCGGGCGCCGGCAAAACCACGCTGCTACGGATGCTGGCCGGCCTCACCCGGCCCGACAGCGGCTTTTTGCGCGTTGGAGGCCAACTGTGGTACGACCATGCCAGCCGCCAGTGGCTGCCGCCGCAACGCCGCCCCCTAGGGGTTGTGTTCCAAGACTATGCACTGTTTCCGAATATGACAGTGCGCGAAAACCTGGCCTTCGCGGCTGACGGCCAAGCCGGTGCGAAACAGAGAGTTGACGAATTACTGGAGCTGCTAGAACTCACCGAACTAGCTGCGCGCCGGCCGGCCGCCCTGTCGGGCGGGCAGCAGCAGCGCGTGGCGCTGGCCCGCGCCCTGGCCCGCCGCCCACGCCTGCTGCTGCTCGACGAGCCGTTGTCAGCCCTCGACCTGCCTACGCGCCTGCGCTTGCAGCAGGCCCTAGGGGAAGTGCACCGGCAGTACCAACTCACGACTGTACTCATCAGCCACGACCCTGCCGAAATAGCCCGCCTTGCCACCCGCGTGGTCGAGCTCGACCTAGGGCAGGTACGCTCCGTGGGGCCGCCCACAGCCCTGGCGGCGCCCGCCACGGTAGTTGGGAAAGTGCTGGCCGTGTTGCCTGGCGGGCGACTGCTGGTGCGGCTACCCGGTGGCGCCGAGCTAGAAGTGAGTGGCACGGCTGGGGTAGGGCAGGAGGTAGCCCTGACGGTCGAAGTTGCGCGGGTGCTGTAGTTCGCGTTTGTAGCGTAGTTGCGGGCACTACTACTACCTAACTGCGGTTTTGGGACGAGCGCCGACTACAACCTCCGCGCTACATTTGCCTCAACCCTAACCCGCCCCGCCCATGTCCTCTATTGCCGACGTCCTCTCGCCTGAAGCCAAAGCCCACACTGCCCAAAAAGGCAGCACCAACGCCAATGGCTTCACCGACTATTTTGACCTCGACGGCCTGCTTACCGAAGAGCACATTTTGGTGCGCCAAAGCATCCGCGATTTCGTCAAAAAAGAGATTTCGCCTAATATCGAGCAGTGGGCGCAGCAGGCACATTTCCCTTCTGAAATCGTGCGCAAGTTTGGTGAGGTGGGCGCGTTCGGCCCGACCATCCCGGAGGAATATGGGGGCGGCGGGCTCGACTACATCAGCTACGGCCTCATCATGCAGGAGATTGAGCGCGGCGACTCGGGCATGCGCTCCACGGCCTCAGTGCAGGGCTCATTGGTAATGTTTCCCATCTACCAGTACGGCTCGGAAGAGCAGCGCCGCAAGTACTTGCCCAAGCTGGCCAGCGGCGAGTGGCTCGGCTGCTTCGGCCTCACCGAGCCCGACCACGGCTCGAACCCCGGTGGTATGACCACTAATATCAAAGCCGACGGCGACGATTTTATCCTGAACGGCGCCAAGCTCTGGATATCGAACTCGCCCGAGTGCCAGGTGGCCGTAGTGTGGGCCAAAAATGAGCAGGGCCGTATCAAAGGCGTCATTGTGGAGCGCGGCATGGAAGGCTTCACTACCCCCGAAATCCACAACAAATGGAGCCTGCGCGCCAGCATCACCGGCGAGCTAGTGTTCGACAACGTGCGCATACCTAGGGAGAATATTCTGCCCAATGTGGAAGGCTTGCGCGGCCCGCTCAGCTGCCTCGATTCGGCCCGCTTCGGCATTGCCTGGGGAGCCATCGGCGCGGCCATCGACTGCTACGAGTCGGCTCTGAAATACTCGCTCCAGCGCGAGCAGTTTGGCAAGCCCATCGCCAGCTACCAGCTGCAGCAAAAGAAGCTGGCCGAGATGATTACCGAAATCACCAAGGCCCAGCTTCTGGCCTGGCGCCTAGGTGTCCTCAAAAACGAAGGCAAAGCCACGAGCGCCCAAATCTCCATGGCCAAGCGCAACTCGGTAGACATGGCCCTGCACGTAGCCCGCGAGGCTCGCCAGATTCACGGCGGCATGGGCATCACGGGCGAGTACCCCATCATGCGCCACATGATGAACTTAGAATCGGTAGTGACCTATGAGGGCACGCACGACATTCACTTGCTCATCACTGGAGCGGATATTACCGGTATTCAAGCATTTAAGTAAGGCTTGGTGTGGAGCCGGAGTTAGTAGAATATCTTATTCGAGAGCATCATAAGTTTCTGCCAAAACTGGAAGCTTTGGCTTTGAGACACTTATTGCACAATCAGAAGCTAGACGCCGATGCCAGTGGAGAATTACGCGCCAAAAAAAAGGCGCTAATGCTTCGGGCCGGTTGGTTAACGGATAGCGACGAAGCTTTGTCCCTTCTGAGCGATGGGGATGCTGCATTTCGGCAGCGGCTAGCCCAGTGGATATATAATGAGCACGGTGGTGAGGCACTACTCAACAACTGCCCTCGCTGCCACCGCTTAGCCCGCACTGCTAAGGCTAAGCAATGCCGTTATTGCGGGTACGGTTGGCATTAATGCAACATTAAAGTGGGTCTGGACACCGTAGAACTCATTATGTCTTTCGAGCGGTATTTCAACCTGGAAATACCGGATGCCGTGTCCGAAGGTATCTACACAGTCGGCGATGCGGCAACTTGGTTTAGCCAGCAGCTAGGTGTGGCCGGGCAGCGGCAGTCGGCAGTGCGAGCGACGGTGGCTGAGCAATTACTAAGTGAACTGCCGCCTGGCAGCGCTGAAGCCACGCCGTTGCGCCAGGTGCTGCCCGATGCCCCGGCCCTTAAAACCTACCGATACGCCTTGCGGGAGCGTCATAGCTTAATTCTTCCGCCGCTGTCTCGGTTACAAGCGGCACCAGTTTCTCCTTCGTTGTGGGAGCGGCTGACCGGTCAGACCCTGCCCCGCGTGCCGCATTGGTATACGCAAACGGTGGCTGAATTAATCGATTGGACAGTAGCATTCAATTATGAAAAGCTATTGGTACCGCCTCTCGCCAGCCAATATGAGGTAGAGCAAGCTGTTATCGGACTTACCAGCGACCAATCTGGGGTGCCTGTCGAAGAGATACAACGGCAAAGCAGCTTTACCAACGACCTAGGAATGGATTAATGGGGGCAGGCTACGACTTATGAAGCTGACCGAGCCACCTAGGGCCGCTCCAGCAAGTACACTGTTTCGGTAGTAGCGCCTACGCCCACAGTGCTTTGCGTTACGTGTGCTACGCGCCAGCCTTGCGCCGTTAGGGTGTTGATTTTTAGTAGTTCAGCGCGATGCAGCTCTACGGCCGCCGCGGTGCTGTTGCGCTCGGTGCCGATTTTAATATCGGGCAGCCGCTGCACCTGGCGCGTGCCATCGGGCTGAATAGTTGTGATTTCGGGTACCGACGAGGTGGTGCCGGGTCGGCCGCTGCCCACTACCATCAGGTAGCCGGTAGGCGCGGCTGCCTCCGGGTAAAAAGCCCATGAACCAACAGCAGTCAACCCAATGGCAGCGAGAAGCAGAAGCTTTTTCATGAGGAAAGAATGAAAGATGGGTAGGATAAGCCATTAACGTAAAAGCGCATGGAGTGGCCAACCTAGGCTACCGTCGAGTGACCTACCCCAACGCCCCGCCGCTGCCTGCCGTATAGCCCCCATATCTCACCCTTAGAACCTCCTAGCTATGGCTACCGAAAACGAAGAATACCAGCCTCACGAAAATGCCGAAACCCGCCGCCAGGAGCGCCGCGAGCACGATAAAGAAGCCTACCGCGAGCAAGGCGATGACATGCGCCAAGGTGGGCCCGACCCCGACCTAGCTCACCGTCTGCGCACCCGCTCGGGCGACGGCAACTTTGACCCCAACGTGCAAGCCGATGACCAAACCAGCGATGGCGTAGCCGCCCACATCGGGAGCAGCGGCCAAGGTGCCAGCCAGCGCGGCCACGACACCGAGCAAAACAGCAACAAAGCCCCCGACCGCCTCGACCAACGCAACGTAGAAGGCGGCGACCTGAAAGACTAGCCTCTTGTATGATAAGCTATTAGCCCTTGGCTGTTAGCTGTTAGCTTCTTCCAAACGAAAAGCCAACAGCCAGCAGCCAAGGGCTAATCCCTTATATAGCCTTACTTTTAGCCCGTGCCTGGGCTGCTGGCTGTTTGCGAAAGGAGTCAGCGCCGCTTATTCTTTCTCACTCTATGGCTGATTCTTCTCCCCTCGTTTTGCTGGAATGCCTCGTTGCGGGCACTTCCCACCGCCCCGAACTGCCCGCGCAAGAAAAGAAGCTCAAGGTGGGCCAGGCCCTGCGCCTAGAGCGCGAGGCCGATAGCAAGTACGACGACTGGGCAGTGAAAGTCCACTCGGGCGAGGCTGGCGACAAAAGCAGCTACTGGCTCGGCTACCTGCCCGAAACTCGCAACGAAACCGTGGCGCGCCTGCTCGATGCCGGCTACCCGCTAGTAGCCCGCCTGGCGCACAAAGCCTGGGAAGACGACTGGTTGCACCTCGAAATCGAAGTATTGCTGCCGCGCGAATAAGGTTGTTTTTGCGGCCACCTAGGGAGCTTTTTGCTAACTAATTTGGTTAGCCAATAGCCCACTCCCAACGGCCAACTGACAACGAGTAATCAATCACTACCAACTATGCGCGAAGCCTATCTCACCGGTAGCAACGAAAGTTTCGATGCCACCGACAAGGACATCGACAAGGCCCTGCGCCCGCTGAGTTTCGATGACTTCACGGGCCAGGATAAGATTCTGGAAAACCTGAAGGTATTCGTGGCCGCCGCCAAGCAGCGCGGCGATGCCCTCGACCATGTGCTGCTGCACGGCCCCCCCGGCCTGGGCAAAACCACGCTCTCGCACATCATCGCCAACGAGCTGGGCGCGGGTATCAAAATGACCAGCGGCCCGGTGCTCGACAAGCCCAGCGACCTCGCCGGCCTGCTCACCAACCTAGAGCCGCACGACGTACTTTTCATCGACGAGATTCACCGCCTCAACCCCGTGGTGGAAGAGTACCTCTACTCGGCGATGGAAGACTACCGCATCGACATTATGCTCGACTCGGGCCCCAACGCCCGCTCGGTGCAGATTTCGCTGTCGCCCTTCACCCTCATCGGGGCCACCACGCGTTCGGGTATGCTCACGGCACCACTGCGTGCGCGCTTCGGTATCTCGGCCCGCCTCGAGTACTACGATTCGAAGCTGCTGACCACTATCGTGCAGCGCTCGGCCGACATTCTGCACACGCCCATCCACGAAGATGCGGCCTACGAGATTGCCCGCCGCTCGCGCGGTACGCCCCGTATTGCCAACAACCTGCTGCGCCGCACCCGCGACTTTGCCCAGATTAAAGGCACCGGTACCATTACGCAGGACATCGCCCAGTTTGCCCTAGGTGCCCTCGATGTGGACGCCCGTGGCCTCGACGATATGGACAAGCGTATTCTTACCACCATTATCGACAAGTTTAAGGGTGGCCCAGTGGGTATCAGCACCATCGCCACGGCAGTGGGCGAGGAAGGCGAAACTATTGAGGAAGTGTACGAGCCCTTCCTCATTCAGGAGGGCTATATCAAGCGCACGGCGCGCGGCCGCGAAGCTACCGAGGCCGCTTACCAGCACCTAGGGCGCCTGCTGCCCCAGCACTTGCGCGGCAACAATGGCGACCTGTTTAGCGAGATTACCTCCTAGGGTAGCTGTTGCTCGAAGACTGCATTCAACGGAACGCGCCGCCCCCAGCGGCGCGTTCTTCGTTTCTTTGAGGTTCAATTGCCCGCTTTCTAATGCTATTGCACGCCGAATGGACTCCCTACATTAAGCGCCGCGCTGCGGAGCTCGGGTTTATGGCCTGCGGTATCTCCAAGGCTGAGTTTCTGGAGGAAGAGGCGCCTAGGCTCGAAAACTGGCTCAAGCGAGGCATGAATGGCAAAATGGGCTATATGGAAAACCACTTCGACAAGCGCCTCGACCCGCGCCTGCTCGTAGACGGGGCCAAGTCCGTTATTTCGCTGCTACTCAACTACTATCCGCCCGCCGAGGACCAGCAGCCCGATGATACTCTGAAAATCAGTAAGTATGCTTACGGGCGCGACTATCATTTTGTCATCAAGGACAAGCTTAAGACGCTGCTGGCCGATATGCAAGCCAACATAGGGGAGATAGGCGGGCGCTGCTTTGTCGATTCGGCGCCGGTGCTCGATAAGGCGTGGGCGAAGAAAAGCGGCCTAGGGTGGGTCGGCAAGAATAGCAACCTCATTACGCCCGGTGCGGGCTCGTTCTATTTCATCGCCGAGCTGATAGTAGACGTAGAGCTGGAGTACGACGGGGCTATCCGCGACTACTGCGGCACGTGTACCAAGTGCCTAGACGCCTGCCCCACGCAGGCCATCACCGAGCCCTATGTAGTCGATGGTAGCAAGTGCATTAGCTACTTCACCATCGAGCTTAAGGACCAACTCATTCCGCAAGACGTGGCGGGGCATTTTGGCAACTGGGTATTCGGCTGCGACATCTGCCAGGATGTGTGCCCCTGGAATCGCTTCGCCAAACCCACACAGGAGCCGCAATTTCAGCCGCATCCAGACTTTAAAACGCTGTCGGCCAGCGACTGGCAAGACATTACCCACGAAGTATTTCAGGCATTGTTTCGGCAATCGGCCCTCAAGCGCACTGGCTACGAGGGCTTCAAGCGGAACATCAAATTTGTGACTGGCCAGAGCCAGCTCGACCTAGGAAGCTAGGGGAGTGCCCGCCGCCATGTGCTGGGCAAAAATACGGTTCATAACCGCCCAGTAAAGGCGGGAAAACTGCTCGTAGCACCACGTACGGAAGTCGGGTAGCTCGGCGGGCAAGACGTGGCGGAGCGCTTTACGCAGCTCTTTTTCAAACAGTACTTTGCTGAAGCTGACCTTAAGCAAGATTGTTTTCACGTAGTCTAGCATGGGGGTGGGAGAGGAGGTTAATAGGAGAACAGGAAAAGAAACGCACTGCGGCCACCTTGTACGCAAAAACAGCGTCCTAGGCCATATTTCTGGTTGCTTTAAGGTTTAAGCAGTTGGGAATCGCTACTCAAATATATTCAAAAAAATTCTTGTTTGAGGCATGGACAATATTAAGCAATTGCTTCAAGCAGAACGTTATCCGTGGAAAGCCAAGTTCATCGTGCTAATAAAGAGATAGTGCAATCGTTTGCAGTTAAGATTCAATAATTTTTCGCAAACGTGATAGTAGCTCAGTCTTGGCGGCTGAGAGATACTTAGTAGTGAAAGGGACAGCTCTCTAAGGAGCATTCCTTACCAAGGCTACTGCTAAGGTAATTGCACAAGAAAAGGGCAGCCTTGTAGGGCTGCCCTTTTGAACATTGGCTATTCGTTGCTCTGGACTAGAGGTAAACGCTGAATAGGTTGTTGCCAGTCACCACAAACAAATTGGCGATGGTTGCTACCGTTTTCACGTCTAGGCCTTCATCGAATGCTTCGGAGAAAGCTGTAGTCGGGAAGCCCGAGAAAGCGGGGCTGGTGCTGGTAGTAAGTGTTACACCACCTTGCACGTTGTTATCCTCAGCCAGGTAGGTAACATTGGCTGCAGTGCCTGCACCGCTGCTGTTGCCAGCGCCATAAATGGCGTTGGTAGTACCTGGTACAGCACCGCCGCCATCGGTACCCGAAACCCAGCTCTTAGGAGCGGAGCTATAAGGCGAAACTGCAACACCCTGCGAGGGAGTAGAGTTATTAGCTCCAGCCCGACGCATAGCCCGGATGTGCGACGCGTGGCGCGCCTCTACCGAGTGAATGTTGAGAGCCGCCGTCAATACGGTTTTGTTGGCCATAACCGAAGAAATAGGAGCTGCGCCTTTATAAGCACGCACACCAGTATCCTCAAACGACTGCGCTAGAGCTAGGTATGTAACAGGGTTGGTGCGATAGTCGCTGAAAGGACCCGTAGCCGTGCCTTTGCCACCAGAGAAGTCAAATGCTGCTGCGGTTGGGTCATTAATAGCTGCCGAGCCTAGTACGCCTCTCAGAAATTTTACGTGGTTGGCTTCGTCGGTAGCAATCAGGCTCAGGGCGCTCGCATTTACCGAGCTCAGGCCCGTTAGCGCTGTGCGCTGCTGGTAGAAGTACATTTCGAGGTACTCTAACCGCAGAGCGAAATTCAATACATCATTCACAGCCAGGCTACCAGGCGTCTGGGCGTAGGCTTTATTGAAAACTGCGCCCACAAATAGAGGTAGGGCAGCAGCAGTCAGCTTTTGGCCCACGCCGCTCATGTGCTTGAAAATAGAGCGGCGCGAATCGAGGCGGCCGTAAACTTCGGGGTCAACTTTCTCTATTTCAGAGAGGATATCAAAAAAATTCATGGCAATAGCAAAATGGGAATGGAAGAAATGGGGTACTTCGGCGCGGCTTAGCCTAGGCCAGAAACATTGAGCTTCGAGCCATCAGCCAGGAATGTGTTAGCCGTAGCTACTACCACAGAGGGAGCCTTTGACATTTCAAGGCTATTGCCAGCGATGTCGACAATGTCACTGCCCACGAAATCGCCTTCCTTAACCAAGTCGCGAATGATAGCGGCGTGGCGCGCCTCTATCGAAACAATCTTGCCAGCAATGTACAAGTACTGCGGCGTCGTAATATATTGACCTGCACCGTTATAGGCGGCCACCCCTAGGTCTTCGAAAGCCTTGGCAGTAGCCAGTACCGAAGACTTGCTGCTGAATGTGCCAGCAGGGTACACAGTAGTCAGAGGCTTGATGGGGGTAGCACCGGCAGCCGTAATGGCAGCCTTAAAGAAATCGCGGTGAATAACCTCGTGGTAGTAGAGGTCGTCCAGAATCTGTTTTTCGGCGGCAGTTGCGGAGCTAGTGTAGTAAGAGCCCATACGTACCTGCGTGTAGAAGTCAGCCTCGAGCTGCTCCAATGCATACGCGTAGTTCAGAACGCCTACGTCGCCAGTGCCCACATTCACCATGCCGGGCATGTTGTTATTGTCGTCTTTGCAGCCGGCTAGCACCAGGGCCGTAGCCCCTGCCGTAGCACCAGCATACATGAAGAACGAGCGCCGCTTAATGGGCGTGTACAGCGGCTGGTCTAGATTGGCCTCGGGAGCCTGAGGACCGGAGAGGGTTTTGTGGGACATGGGAAAATGGGTAAAGAGAAGATGAAATGGGCTGGCGACCCGCGAGAAAATAAGCTGAAGATGAAGGCCTGTACGCTACGTGGATATACTTAGATACGCTTCGGTTAAATCAATTTTTGGCGTGCCTAATGTTGAGCTTGTTTTTCAGCTATTTATCCTGTGATGGCTAAGCGGAAATGCTAATTTTTAAGATGAATTAGCGAGATAGGTAGCTTACCGCCGGGCTTGTAAACCACCTACGAAAGCTAGACGCTAGCTGGATTTTGGAGCGTAGGATTATTCTGGTAATTCTTCACTAGTCTTGAACTGCTGCCAAGTACCTAGGGCATAAAAAAAGAGCCGCTTCCAATAAAGGAAGCGGCTCTCAATACAAGAATCGTAATAGGTAACTAATTTAAAGCTAGTGCTTTTTGAGCAAAATGCTGCAGCGCTTGGCTTGTTTCAAACTACTAGAAAGTTTGTTGAAACAAGCCCTTGAGTTTGCCAGCAGCAGAAGTGAAATTTAGCGCAATAGTCTGCACCGTGCCCGGGTCGAGCGGCTCATCGAAGGCCTCTGATACAGCCTCAGCCGAGTACGTACCACTCACCAAGGGTATGCCTGCCTGCGAGGTGTTGCTATCGGCGGGGTAAGTGCCGGCTGGGTTGCCAGCGCCATAAACCGCGCTGGCCGGCTTAGAATTGTTGGGTGCGGTAGGGCCGCCGTTGTCAATGAGGTTAATCCAGCTTTTGGGCGCGTTATCATAGGGCGATACGGCCGCGGCCGTGGCAGTGCCTATTGCGTTGGCGGCGATGGCGCGGCGCACGGTGCGAAAGTGCGAGTTGTGGCGTGCTTCGACCGAGTGAATGTTGAGGGCAGCCTCCAGAATATCTTTAGTGCCTGTGGTGTTCAGCGTAGGTGCGCCGCCTTTGTATGCCCGCTGGCCTACGTCGGAGAACGCCTGTCCCGCGGCAAAAAAGAGCGCTCCGTTAGCATTGCCGGCGCCATTGGGTACGAGGGCCGAAGCCATGGGGCCCACCCCTGAGCCGCCACCGCCCGAGTAGTCGAAGTCAGAAACTAGATAAGATGGTGCATTAGTACCTAGCACCCCGCGCAGGGCGCTAATGTGGCCAGCCTCATCGTTGCGGATGGTCGTGATACCATTCGTTTCCGAAGACGGAATCAGCCCCGAGGTATTGAGTGCGGTGTTATAGAAATGGAACTCTAGGTACTCGAGCTGCAAGGCCAGCGTGAGTACCTTCTGCACCGGGTCAGTAACGGTCTGGCCGTATGCACGGTTGAAGAACGAAGCTAGGATAGCAGGTACAGCGGCGGCGGTCACTTTCTTACCTGCATGTCCTAGGTACTTAAACGCCTGGCGACGGGGGTTAATGCGGTCCAGGAACTCGGGGTCGGCCTGCTCCAGGTCGGAAATTAGTTTGAAAAGATTCATGATACTAGCAATGCAATGAATGAGAAAAGGGAGCAGGCTGGCCTAGCTAAAGCTGGAGGCTGACAGCTTGGAGCCACTGGCTAAGTAGTTGTTGACAGAGTTGAGCACATCCTGCGGCTTGCGCGAGCGCTCGGCACCGGCTACCGGGTTGCCATTGCCGGGCGTGAGGCTGGGCGTGCCAGCACCGGTGTAGGCGGTAGTAGCATTGGCGGGCAGGGTAGGCGAGAAAGTATTCACCACATCGCTGCTAACGAAGCTATTATAGGTAATCATGTCGCGGATAAGAGCGGCGTGGCGCGCTTCTACCGACACAATTTTACCAGCTAGCGCCAGAAAGGCATTGTTACTGAGGTAGCGTCCGGCGCCATTATAGGCCGCCACGCCGGTGTCTTCGAAAGTGCGAGCCGCCGTAAGGATGCCGTTGAGGCTGGCGAAGTCGATGCTTGAGAAGTCGGGTTTGAGGTCCTGGAGCGGCGTGATGCTATTGGCCGTTAGGGCGCCTCTCAGGAAGTCGCGGTGAATAGCCTCGTGCAGGGCTAGGTCATCAAACACCTGCTTGATAGCCGCCGGCGTGCCCGACGCCGTGTAGTAAGCGCTAGTGCGAACCTGCGCGTAGAAAGCAGCTTCGAGCTGCTCTAGGGCATAGGCGTAGTTAAGAATGCCGCCATCGCCCGAGCCTACATCTATTCTGGATGGGTCGTTATTATCATCATCTTTGCAGCCGGCTAGCACCAAGGCAGTTGCCCCAGCCGTAGCCCCGGCATACATAAAAAACGAGCGGCGCTTAATGGGCGTGTAGAGTGGCCGGTCGAGGCCAGTTTCGTGTGGCTGCGAGCCAGGGGAAACGTTGTGGGACATAAAAAGAAAAGGAAAAAAATGAATGAGGAGCTAGAGCGTGCCACCCGCGTAGCAAGGCTGCCTACTGCACCGAGCGGTGGCATTTCTACGGTGGGCCTTAGGGGAAGATGCTCGGCAAGCGGCTTGTAAAACAGCTTCTTGCCTCTGCCGCAGCCGCAAGCGGCTAGCCTAAAAAACTTGTGGCATGCGCATTAGAGCTGCCTATAGAAGAGGTAGTCGAGAAGCGGCCACCCGCGCTAGTACCTGTGCGCCAACCAAAAAATAGGTATTTTCCCTAGCGAAATACGTAGGCTTTGGAGGGCTCCTGCTGCCGATACTGCTGGCCAGTTGGCGGCCGCTACAAAGCGCTAGGCTATAGGGCCCGCGCCAAAAACTTAGCTTCAAAAGCCGCCCCGGTTAGTACCGGTCGCCCGGACCGGCGAACTTTGCGGCCGTTACGGACTTCTGGTGAGTAGAAACTTTTGACTAAGTGCGCTTTTTTTGGCCCGCAAGGCCTCGGCTGGCTACTGTGCTTGTTGCTACTGTGCAGCAGTGGGGTACCCGCGCGCGCCCAGCAGCCAGCCCCTGCCACTGAGGTCGAGCTAGTGCCCGGGCCCGCCGTAATACCACTCACGGCCACCTACTCGCTGGGCGTGCGGGTGCGTGGGGCAGCTATCACCAGCCACTCAGAGTTTCCAGAGCTTGAGGGCTTTCGCAAGGCAGGCCTCACCAAAACCACTGCCACCCGGCTGGTAGCGGGCCGCGGCAGCGTGGCCGAGCTCACGCTAACCCAGCGCTACGCTCCTTACAGCGAGGGCACGTACCAGATTCCGGCCTTCGACCTAACTGTGAATGGCCAAGTGCTGCACAGCCCCGGCGGCCGGGTGCGCGTGGCCGCTGCCCCAGCTACGGCGCCCCTCACCGATGCCACCGTGGGTGCCGGGCAGGGGGTGGGGTCGCTCGACCAGCTCCTAGGTAAGCCCAAGCCTAAGTACTTCTACGAGCCGCCCGACCATGCCTCATTAGCGCTGGAAGCCAGCCAGAATAAGGTGTTTGTGGGCGAAGGCGTGCGGGTGGCGCTGTACCTCTACCTGCAGCCCGCCGACCAGGCGGTGCTCAATTTCTACAACTTTACAGAGCAACTGCCCGAGCTAGTGCGCCAGCTGCGCCAGCCTACGGCCTGGGAAGTACCCGCTGCCGAAACCGCTATTGTGCCTGATACTGTGCGCCGGGGTGGGGCGGTGTACCTGCGCTTTCGACTGGCCGAAACTACCTATTACCCGCTTACGGCGCAGGAGCTGCGCTTCCCGCCGCTGGCCTTGGTGATGACCAAGTTTAAGCTGCTGAAAAAGCCGCAGCCGGGCGAAGAAGAAAAGCTAGCCTTTTATAAAACCTACACGGCCCCGGCCGTGCGCGTGGCGGTGCGCCCGCTGCCCGCGCGGCCCGGGGCGCCCGCTGGCTCCGTACCCGTGGGGCACTACACGCTGCACGAAGGCGTGAGCGGTGTGCGCTTCCGAACGGGTGAGGCATTTGTGTACACGTTTGGGGTAGAAGGCGCGGGCAATACCTCGGCACTGGTGCTGCCCACGCCCCGCTCGACCGACCGGCTGGAGGTATATGGCCCTGATATCAAAGAGGAAAAGCTGCCCGATGGCACCCCGCGCAAGAGCTTTCGCTACCGATTGGTGCCGCATCAGCCGGGCGTACTGGCTCTGGATAGCCTGTTTCGATTGGTGTTTTTCGACCCCACTACTTCCCGCTACGATACCTTGTGCCCCGAACTCCGGCCCGAGGTGCGCGGCGTAGCCCGCCCCATCGCCGCCGCCAACCCGGCCGAAGACCCTTTCTACGGCCCGGCCCTAGGTCGTGCCGACAGCCAGCTGCAGCCCCTCGACGTGTATCAGGATGTGCGCCGCTACGCGGGCTGGCTGCTGGGGGCGCTGCTGGTAGTGGCGGCCGTAGGCTGGTGGCGCAGTAGCTAAGGGCAATGAGCAATAAACAAGGGGTAGTGAGCAGCCCAACCATACTGTCTGCTACTTCGCATTGTTACTTGCCCATTGCCCTTGGACTTAGCTGCTCATTGTTCATTATTACTTGCTCATTCTTAAAATGAATTCTTTCGGAACGCTTTTTCGCATCACCACCTTCGGCGAGTCGCACGGGGTGGGCATTGGAGTAATTATTGACGGGTGCCCGGCGGGCGTGCCACTCGACGTAGCTGAGATTCAGGCGGCGCTCGACCGGCGCCGGCCGGGGCAGTCGGATTTGACGACGCCGCGGAAGGAGGCTGACACTGTGCAGGTGCAGTCGGGCACGTTTGAGGGCTACACCATGGGCACGCCCATCAGCCTCTTTATTGCCAACGCCGACCAGCGCTCAGGCGACTATTCACACATTGCGCACGCCTACCGCCCCAGCCACGCCGACTACACCTACGACGTGAAATATGGCCGCCGCGACTACCGCGGCGGCGGCCGCAGTTCGGCTCGCGAAACAGCCGCCCGCGTAGCCGCCGGCGCCGTAGCCGCCCGGCTGCTGGCGCACTTCGGCGTCGAGGTCAAGGCGTATGTATCGGCCGTGGGCGAGGTTGAGCTAACTGAGAGCTATGAGAATCTCGATTTGAGCCTCATCGAGAGCAACGCCGTGCGCTGCCCCGAGCCCGAAGCCGCTGCCCGTATGGAAGCCCGCATTCGTGAGGCGCAAGCCGCACACGACACCGTGGGCGGCGTTATAACCGGCGTAGCCACCGGCGTGCCGCCCGGCCTGGGTGAGCCTGTGTTTGATAAGCTGCCGGCCGTCCTAGGTCAGGCTATGCTCAGCATCAATGCCGTGAAGGGCTTCGAGTTCGGCTCGGGCTTTGAAGGCACCAAGCTGCCCGGCTCGGTGCACAACGACGAATTTTACACCGATGAGACCGGCCGCGTGCGCACCCGCACCAACCACAGCGGCGGCAGCCAAGGCGGCATTTCCAACGGCCAAGACGTGTATTTCCGCGTCGCCTTCAAACCAGTCGCCACACTCTTGCAGCGCCAAGCTACTATCAACGACCAAGGCGAAAGCATCGAGCTAGTGGGCCGCGGTCGCCACGACGCCTGCGTGCTACCCCGCGCCGTGCCCATTGTGGAGGCCATGACCCAGCTCGTGCTGGCCGACCTTCTGCTGCGTGCGCGGGCTAATAAAATATAAGCTTGTCCCTTAGCCTAGGAAGGGCTGATGTTAAAAAATGCTTGTCATGCTGAGCTTGCGAAGCATCTTATCACGCTAGGCTATTCCAGCCGTGATAAGATGCTTCGCAAGCTCAGCATGACAAGCATTTTTTAGAGGTACTGACTTCTGAGGAAGATTAAGCCGCTACGGCTCTTTCCACAGCCACTTTAGCCAACGCCGGCTGGCGGTGTAGCTTCTTGTTTTTCTTCAAGCGGTTCCACCAGATGAAGAAGCCTGTTACTGGTAGTGTGGCGCATACTAGGCTAGCCACGAATGCCAGAATCTTCGTAGGCCAGCCTAGGATAGCGCCCACGTGGATGTCGTAGTTCATCCCAATAAATTTCTCGCCGTCGGGCTTGTCACGGTAAAGCTCGGCCTTTTGGAAGGCGCCGGTGCGGGCGTCGTAGGTCAGCTGGTCGGAGCGGAAGCGGGTGCCTTCGCCTTCATTCACGCGCACCGTCAGTGGGTCTTTAAGGCTAGTAAGGGGCTTGGCCGACACCATGACGGCGGCTGGGATGCGTTGCCAAGCGTCGCGCACAGCGGCGTTCAGGGTTTGGTCGGCTTGGGCTTGCTCGGCGGTACCTAGGGCAGCGGGCTTTTCTTTACTCATGCCCTTTTTGCCGCCTTTGCCACCCTTGCCGCCGTGGGCCTCGGCCGAGTGGCCAGTGGCTAGGTACGATACGCCGTTGCGTACCCAATCGAAAGACCAAGTGAGACCGGTGAGGGCGATGACGAGGCTAACCAAAGTCACGTAGAAGCCCACCGTGTTGTGCAGGTCGTAGTTGAGGCGCTTGCCCGAGGCATCCCACTTTACTTTGAAGCGCTGCTTGCGGGCGGCCTTGTTCTTAGGCCACCACAGCACCAGACCGCTTAGCAGCATTAGCACGAAGGTGAGGGTGCTGTAGCTCACTACCCAGCGGCCGGCATCGCCGAGCAGCAGGTCCCAGTGCACGCTTTTTACGAGCTGGAAAAACTCTGTTTTGTTATCCAGAATGCCTGTCACCTGCCCGGTGTAGGGGTTCACATAGGCCGAGCGCAGCACCTCGACCTGCCCACCGAAGTAGGGCTTGCCGGGTGTGCCCTTGTAGGTCATGAAGCTCCAGGCGCGGTCGGGGGCGCGGTAGGCGTTGGCATAATATATCTGCTGGTCAGCACCTAGGGCCTGCTGGGCTTTCTCCCACACTACGCTGTAGGGGAGGGGCTGAGCTGCCGCGCTGGGCGGCGCCACAAATACCATGTCGCGGTGCACGACCTCAAAAATCTCGCGCTGAAACACGTAGAGGCACCCCGTGATGCTCACGATGAACACGATGAGCCCGGATGCGAGCCCGAGCCACAGGTGCAGCTTGCCAACTAGCTTTTTGAAGGTCATGACGGTTGGATTTAGTGGTTACTCCTAGGTCTTAAAACCTTCTGTCATGCTGAGCTTGCCAAGCATTACAGATGGCTATAAATCAGTAACTTTAGAATGAATACCCGGCCGTGAGGCGGAAGCTAGTGGGTGCCTCGGGCTGCCAAGTGTAGTAGCTGCCGATGGCGGCCGCGCCGCTGCCCGAAGCTGCCGTGAAAGCGCCCGCGGCGTAGTTGTAGCGGTTGGTGATGTTGTTTACCAAGAGGTTAACCCCTAGGTGCTCGCCCTGCCACGACACGCCGGCGTCGAGGCGGTAGTAGTTGTCGGGCAGTTTCACGCCCTGGTTGCCGAGGCCAGCGTAGCGCTCTACCTGCCACTGCATGCCGCCCGAGAGGCCAAAGCCCTTGAGCGCGCCGCGCTGAAAGCGGTAGTTCAGCCAGGCGTTGCTGTTGTGCTTAGCGGTGCCGCCCAGCCGGCGGCCGATGTTGGCCTCGTTGTTATCCTTTGTAATAGTGGCGTCAAGGAGCGAGTAGTTGGCCACCAGGTTCAGGCCCGATACCAGCTCGCCGGTAAAGTCGGCCTCGATGCCCCGCGAGCGCACCTCGCCGATGGCTACCTGGGCATTCGGAAACTGCGGATTGATGGGCTGGAGCGACTGCGCGATGTTGGTTTTGTTGATGTTGAACGCCGCCACGGTAGTGCTGAAGCGCCCGTCCATCCACTCGCGCTTGATGCCTGCCTCAATGTTTTTGCCACGCTGCGCTGGCAGTAAGTTGTTGTCAATGTCAAACGCCGTTTGGGCGATGTACGACTGGTCGTACACGGCGTACACAGCCGTGTTAGGCAGTACCGTGGCGCTCAGGCCGAAGCGTGGCGTCACCACGTTTTGCTTCACGCGGGCAGTCACGTTGTTGTTGGCCGAGTAGCGGGCGGCCACCGTCAGGCGCAGCACGTTGTCGAAGAAGCCAAGCTCGTCTTGCACGTACAAGCCGGTGTAGCGGGTCAGGCCCTTCGCACCACGCTGGTCAAGGCTGCGGGCGCGCAAGGCATCCTGGTCGCTGAGCGAAGTCGGCGCCGTGCTATAGTAAGTAGCCTGGGTAATGTCGAGCGGCAAGAAGCCCGCCGCCCCAAAGTCAGCCGCGTAGCTCTTGCTCGATGCATCGAGGCCCACAATGATGCGGTGCTGCACGGGGCCGGTTTCCACGGTGCCATTCAAGAAGGCCTGGCCTACCAGCGTGGTATTATCTACGTCGTAGAGGAACAGCGAGCGATTCAGTACGTTGGTGCCCGCGATGGCGCGGCCGCCGTTTACGCCGCTCACGTTGAAGGTGGCGTTGGGGTTGAACGAGCCCGCGGCTATCCAGTTGGAGAGGCCGCGCATGGCGTAGCGCAGGTAGCCGACCTGGCCGGTTACTTTCCAGTTGTCGTTGAGTTTGTGCTCGATGTTGACAAATGAGCTGTGGTCATTCACCCGCGACGAGCCCATGCTGGGGTCGTATACCGAGAAATCCTGGCTCAGGCTCTTGTAGCCGTTGGGCGAAAACACGTAGTTGCCGGCCACCGAGAAGTTCGAGTACTGGTACACGTACTGCGCCGTGATGGTCGTCTTGTCGTCGAGCTGGTAGCGCAGGCTGGGCGCCAGGGCCACCTTGCGGTTGAAGTCATAGCCTTGGTACGAGTCCAGGCTCTGGCCCATCACGTTGAGGCGGTATTGCAGCTTGTTGTCCTTGCTCAGCTTGCCGTCGATGTCGGCCGTGGCGCGGTACTGCCCAAAGCTTCCTAGGGTCAGGCCCACCGACTTGCGGCTCACGCCCGTGGGCGCCTTCAGCACCACGTTGTAGAAGCCGCCCGCATCCGAGTTGCTCAGCAAGAAGCCGCCCGGGCCTTTCACAAACTCCACGCGGTCGATAAACGAGGCATCCTCGGCCAGCGGGCCGAAGTAGTTGCCCGTGCTCATGCCGTTGCGCAGCGAGCCAAAGCCCGTATTGAAGCCTCGAATATTAATGCGGGCGTACACGTTGTTCCAGTGGCCGGGCGCCACCGCGCCGCTCACATTGCGCGTAATGCCCTCCACGGGCGTGAAAATCTGCTGGTCGGCCAGCAGTTGGTTGGTCACCACCTGCACGTTTTGCGGCGCTTCGAGCAGCGGCTCGCCTAGGCGCAACGAGTTAGAAGGGTTGGGGCGGCGGTAGCGGTTGTGCACGCCCGTCACCGATACTTCATCAAGGTCGTGCTGAGCTTCCGTGAGGACAAAATTCTGCTCATAAGGGCCATCAGTCAGCTCTACCTGGCGCTCTTGGGTCGCGTAGCCCACCATCCGGATACCTAAGGTGTAGGTGCCAGGCGTCACATTGGGCAGGCGGTAGTCGCCATTAGCATCGGTGTCGATACCCACGGTAGTGCCACGTAGCGCCACCGAAGCGCCCACTACCGGCTTGCCGGTTGCGCTATTGGTAATATGGCCTTGGATTACAATGTTTTGGGCAAAGGCAATGCTGGTGGCAAACAACAGCGGCAGGCCCATTGAGAGGCGACCTAGGGAAAGCGTACTACTTACAGACATTAAGTTTTGATGAAGGCGACGCTGCAAAGGTAGGCCCCGCCCAATACTTATTTGTAATTAGTCTAATTAAAAATAAGCCAAGCAGTCCTATTTAGGTTACTTTTGTGCTGGCTACCAACATCCTAAAAATCGAACAGCTACATGCCATCGGTGGGCTGGCGCAACCTCCGCCGCCTAGTCGTTGTTATGGTCTAAATTGCCAGCCCGGCAAGCGCTGGCCCTAGGTCCTGCTTTAGGCTAAGCGGCTTGCCATGGCTTGTTTATCAGCTCCTAAATCCTTAGAAATCATGTCTGCTATTTCCATCTACGCCGAGGCGTCGCCCAACCCTGAGAGCATGAAATTTGTGCTCAACTCCACCCTGCTGCCCGATGGCGTGAGCGTGGACTACCCCACCGTGGAGGCGGCCGCCAACTCGCCCATCGCCCAGGAGCTGTTCGGCTTCGACTACGTGGGTCGGGTATTCATCGCCCAAAACTTCGTGACCATCACCAAAACTCAGCCCGAGCTGGGCTGGACGAGCATCATCCCCGAACTGCGTCAGTTCATTAAGAGCTACGTAGAGGCTGGCGGCACGCTATTCACCGTGGACCCCGCTGCCGAGCAAAAAGCTGCCCAGGCCGCCAGCGCTGGCGACCCCACCCAGCAAGACGGCTTTACGAGCCAAAAAATCATTGACCTGCTCGACAACTACGTGCGCCCTGCCGTGGAGCAAGATGGTGGCAACATCACTTTCAAAAGCTACCGCGACGGCATCGTAACTGTGAACCTGCAAGGCTCGTGCTCGGGCTGCCCCTCAGCCACGGTAACCCTGAAATCGGGCATCGAGAACCTGCTCAAGCGCATGGTGCCCGAGGTAAAAGAAGTAGTAGCCGAAGGCGTATTGGTGTAATGCCAGCGCGCATTGCGCGATGAAAAGGCCGGGCATTGCCCGGCCTTTTTTTGTGTCGTTACTTTCGCCTGCATCTTGGCTCGCACAGCTTTGGAACAACTCATACTACCTGAACCTAAACCTGAGCCTACCGACCCGGCGGTGCCAAGCTACCCTACCATTGCAGAAAGCTGGGGCGCCTTGGGCTGGTTTGTGCTCTGCACCTTAGTAGCGGCGTTGCTGATACTGCTACCGGCCAGTATGCTTTTCCATCAGCAAAACCCAGCCAAACAATTGACTACGGCGGTAGCGGCTGAAGGCGGGCTACTGCTCACCATTTGGTGGCTGGCGCGGCGGGCAGGTACCCGCTGGCCTCGCTTGGGTGGGGGCGAGCAGGCGGCCTCATGGCGGCTCTATGTTTTGCTACTGCTAATAATGCCTGCCCAGGCCGTAGTGCTCACTACCCTATCGCTGCTGCCGTTACCTGACTGGACGGGAAAGACATTTATCGACTGGTCGCGCTATCCAGTGCTGGCCTTTGGTATAGGTAGTATTGTGGGGCCGGTACTGGAAGAGTATTTATTCCGAGGCGTATTGCTGCAGGGTTTATTACGCAATTATCGACCGTGGGTGGCTATAGCACAGTCGGCGCTGCTATTCGGAGTTTTTCACTTCAATCCTGCCCAAAGCCTGTCAGCGACGCTGATGGGCCTTGTAGTAGGCTGGCTTTACTACCGCACGCAGTCACTGGGGCTGTGCATTGGTCTACACGCGCTTAATAATGCGTTTGCATTTACTATGCTGCGTTTTTCGAGCACGCCGCGCTACGTAGTGCTGAGCAATCAACTTGGTGCAGCGGGCTACTGGGCCCTAGTGGCGCTGGCTGCTATGGTGCTGAGCGGCTGCCTGTGGTGGCTGCACCGCCAGCTGCCTGCTACCGACAACTAAAGTACAAGGGCGTTGAGCTACTGCGTAGCTCAACGCCCTTGTACTTTAGTAAGCTCTTCTAAAACACTACTTCCGATGTCGCTGCTTCACCGTGAAGTTGCGGCTCACAATGAAGCCATAATACAGGTTACCACTGAGGAAGGTCTTGGCTGTTTCAGCGATGAATTGCTTTTCTATCATGCCCTGCGAGTTGCTGACGTGGAGCTGAAAGATGTGGCCACCCGTTTCGATGTCCACGCCTAGGCCTACCGAATTGGACTGGTGAACTGCGGTGAACTTGCTCAGTAGATAATGGTACTCAGCATTAACCGAAAACCGCTTCGTAAGCTTATAGCGGCCCCCGGCCCCTAGGGCCACCACATCGTTGTTTTCGCCTTCGCGCTGCACCAGGTTGCGGTGGATAAAAGTAGGCACTAGCTGTAATGACAGCTCAGGGCTAAACTTCCGTGCTATTAGTGCCTGGTACGTATAGGCAGTGCGCAGGCCCAAGGTGCGGTCAAAGGCATCAGTGCGGTAAGAATCGGTAGTAATGGCCGCCGACGTAAACAGCGTGACCGATACGGGCATGGCGTGCAGCCCGGTGCTCTGGCGCAGCGCCCGGTATTTCAAGAAGCCATCCACCGTTTTGTCGAGCGACGAGCGCCCTAGCCCTACCTCCAAGCGGTCGCTAATGCCATACTCTAGCGCGATGCGCACCTTCGCATTGTCGAACCCGAAGAGCGAAGAAAAGCCTTCGTTGACGGTGCCGAAATTGTGCGAGAACAGAAAAACCAGCGTGCCCTCGCCAGGCGTCTCGACAGTGTGACCGTTGATGAGGCGCGTGCTCTTGAATGTAGCATCAACCACCTGGGTGGCAGGCGCGTCCTTCTTAGTTTCAGTTTCCAGCTGACCTAGGAGGTCGGTCTGCGCGTGGGCGGCCGGCACGGCCAGCCCCGCCAGCAGCAAGCCCAGCGTCGCAGCCCGGCCGATAAAAGTAGCTAATTGAGTCATATAAGGATAGATAATAAGTGACTAAGGTTGAGAAACTACATTAGGCGTTACAGCGTCGCAAGTGAGGTTCACGCGCACGCTCACCGACTTGGCAATGTGCTCGCGCACCAGCAGCGGAATGTCAATGGCGTAGTCGGCCGGCGCGATGTTGAAATAGGCGAATACTATTAGCTGGCCATCGCGCTGCTGTAGGGTGCCCGACACGGCTACTTTGTGCGATACTCCGTGCAAGGTCATCTGGCCTTCTACCTCCACATTCTGGGAGGCCGTGGGCAGCAGCTTTAGTACTTGGGCCGCGTTGACGACCTGGCCTGTGAAAGTGGCCTTGGGGTACTTCTCCGATTCCATGTAGTTCTCGTTGAAGTGCTCCTGCATGAGAGTGCGCTTGAACTGAAACTCCCGGATGGGCACCGCAAAGGCCAACTGCCCGGTGCTGAGGTCGAGCACGGCGGCTACCTTATTGTTGCGCGCCTCGATATCCTCCATAATGGAAGCCGAGAAAAACGAGATGACACCCGTTTTAGTCATGTACTTGGCCTGGGCACGCGCCCCCAGCGGCCCAGCCAGGCCCCCCAGCCACAGCAGAAGCCCGAGCAGCCAATACCGTTGCCGGCCGACGCTTCGTAGAAAACCAGTCATGGAGTAGAGAGGGAAGAAAGAACTAGCAGACACCTCCTAGCCACTTAGTTCTCGGGCGCCCCGGCATCAACCCAGGCTTGAATAAGAGCAATCTCGCAGGCCGACAGCTTCTGGCCATCCTTGGGCATGGGTTGGAAGCCGGGGGCATGGCGAATATTGCCAATAAGGTAGCTGACATTATCGCGGCCGTTGGCTGGTGTAGCGTAATACTTCAGACTAGCAAAGTCTTCCATATTCAGCGTGCTCGACGTCTCAGTCTTGTATTTGTCGGCGCTGTGGCAGCTATAGCATTGCTCCTTGAGAATGGGCAGGATATGAGCTTGGTAGCTTACCGTCACGGGTAGGTCGCAGGGTCTCGGAGGCTCATAGGTGTAAGAGCAAGCCGCTAGCAAACCGGCAATAGCTGTGCCTAAGAAGATAGTAGCAGTTTGGCGAAGTCGAAAAGAGATATATAATTTCACAAAACTAAGATTTAAGATAATGAAAATAATTTTTCTTGAGTAAGTAATATGCTAAACAAGATTCTTATAATTAGTATGTAAATAGCTTTAAACCACAAATATAGTTGAGAATGGGATTTTTGATGCTCAAACATACTAGCCGAACGTCATATTATATATGTCTTATATCGACAAGTATTCAATAGCATTCTGCCGTTGCTATTGTTGGGCTTGTTTTGAGAAGGGCGCTAACCTACGTAGGTCAGTAAAACTAGGATTAGCAGCACCCAAAAAATTTCGCTTTTCGCTAGTCAATTGGTTTTCCTAGGTGAACGCTAGCCGGAAGTGGCTAGCAAAGCCGGGCGTACTGCCCAGGTATGTAGGTAGCGTTCACCGGGCGGAATGAGCATAAAAAAAGCCCGACCAATGGCCGGGCTCTTCTAATTAAGCTTGAAGCTACCTATACAGTCGTACGCAGCTTGGGAGCGTCGCCAGATAGGGTGTCCACATCTTCGCCAGCGGCAAGGCGCTCGCGCGCCTCTTTCTTGCCGTAGGTGTCGAGGATGATGGGCGTGGCAATGAACAGCGACGAATAGGTACCGAAGATGATACCGATAATCATAGCAAACGAGAACGAACGCAGCGTTTCGCCACCGAAGATGTAGAGCACCAATACTACCAAGAACACCGTCGTGAACGTAATCATCGTCCGCGAGAAGGTCGAGTTCAGGGCTGGGTTCACCACTTGGGCAAACGTCAGCTTGGGGTTCTCGCGCAAGTATTCGCGCACGCGGTCATAGATAACTACGGTGTCGTTCATCGAGAAGCCGATGATGGAGAGCACGGCCGCCACGAAAATCTGGTCCATCTCGTAGTTCAGGCCAAAGGCGCGGGCGATGGGGTAGGTAGCAATAACCAGCAGCGCATCGTGGAAGAGGGCGATAACGGCGGCCATTGAATACTGCCACTTCTCGAAGCGGAACAGCACGTAGACGAAGATGCCCAGCAGTGTGAGACCTAGGGAGAGTACTGAGGTACGCTTGATGTCGTCGGCGATGGTGGCGCCTACTTTCGAGGTTGACTTAATAACCGGCGCGTCGGCCGCGAACTTGGTCAGGCCCTGGTTCAGGGCGGCTACTACTTTCTTGTCGGCTGCCTGCGTTTCGTCTTCGGCCAGGTAGCCGGTGGTGATGCGCAGGCGGTTGGGGGCGCCATACTGCTTTACTTCAAGGCCAGCACCTTGGAAGGTCGGGCGCACGGCATCAGCCACGTCCGACGAAACCACGGCTTTGTTGAAGTCCACAACATAGGAGCGGCCGCCCTGGAAGTCTACCCCCAGGTTAGGACCACCTTGCAGATACATCAGCACAAAGCCAATTACGATGATAATGGTCGAGGCCGCGTAGGCGATTTTGCGCTTGCCCACGATGTCGAAGTTGACGTTCTTGAACAGGTTGCGCGAGAGGGCGGTCGAGAAGGAGATGCTGCTCGTGGTTTTGCCTTTGATGAGGGCCTCAATGATGAGGCGCGACACGTACACCGCCGACAAGAACGAGGTCAGTACCCCGATACCTAGGGTCACGGCGAAGCTTTGCACTGGGCCCGTACCGAAGAAGCCCAGGATGATGGCAATGAGCATCGTGGTCACGTTCGAGTCGAAGATGGCCGAGAAAGCACGGTTGTAGCCCGCATTCACGGCATCGTGCAACGAGTGGCCGTGGTCAAGCTCTTCCCGAATACGCTCGAAAATCAGTACGTTGGCGTCTACCGACGAGGCAATTACCAGAATCAGACCAGCGATGCCGGGCAGCGTGAGAGCCGTCTGGAACTGTGCCAGCACCCCTAGGATGAGGAACATGTTGAAGAGCAGCGCAGCATCGGCCACGAGGCCGGCGCGGCCGTAGTACACGGTCATAAAGACCATGATAATCAGCAAGCCAGCCAGCGACGAGTACAGGCCCTGGTTGATGGCTTCTTGGCCTAGCGAGGGGCCTACTACAGCTTCTTCCACAATGCGGGTAGGAGCGGGCAGCTTACCAGCCTTCAGCACCTGGGCTAGGTCTTGAGCTTCTTCGATAGAGAAGCTACCCGAAATCTGGGTATTGCCGCCCGAAATTTCGCTCTGCACCACGGGGTCAGAGTAAACTACGTCGTCGAGCACCACCGCTACTTGCTTGCCGATGTTGTTGGCGGTCATGCGCTGCCACTTCTTAGCGCCGCTGGGGTTCATGCTCATGCTCACCTCGGGGCGGCCGGTCTGGTCGTAGTCCATGCGGGCATCGCTCACTACCTCACCGGTGAGGGGGGCAGCTGTGGTACCGGTGCGGTCTTTCTTCACGGCAATCAGGCGAATAAACGACTGGCCATTCTGGTCCTTGGGCTTAGAATCGTAGAGCAGCACCATGTTGGGCGGCAGGGTAGCGCGGGCTTCGTCCGAGCGCAGCAGACGGTTCACGCGGGCCGTGTCGCGTAGGTTCACGCCTAGGGCGCCGGGCATGGTGAAGTAGCGGGTGAGGGCGCCACCTTGCTGGGCTGCCGTGGCCGAATCAGCCTTGGCCTTATTGGCCGGGGTCTTTTTAGCTAGCTGAGCTGCCAGCGACGACGAGTCGCCCGCTGTAGCGGTGGTAGCCTTGGCGGTGTCGGCGGCCGGGGTAGTGGCTACTGCTTTCTCTTTGTCGGTCAGTACTTTGTCGAGCTGAATGAGGTAGGGAGCAAACTCCTGCTGGCCCCATACTTCATAAAATTCCAGCTTAGCTTGGCCTTGCAGCAGCTTGCGCACGCGGTCGGGGTTATCCACGCCGGGCAGCTCTACCTGAATGCGGCCCGTGCCTTTTACCCGCTGAATGTTAGGCTGGTTTACACCGAATTTATCGACGCGTTTGCGTAGAATGTCGAACGAGCGGTCGATGGCGTCCTCTTCTTCTTTATTAATGGCGGCCAGCACCTTGGTGTCGGTCGAAGAGCGGTCAATCTTGCGGTCCTTGTTTACCGAGTTGGCAAACAGCGGCGCCAGCTGCTTGCCGGGCGCTACCTCTTGGTAAGCCTGGTAGAACAGCGTAGTAAAAGGCGTGCTCGAATTGGTTTTTTGGCGCTCCTGGGCCAGGGCGAGGGCTTTATTAAAAGCGGGCTCTTTGGAGTTGCCGGCCATGGCGCGCACAATCTCTACGGGCGAAACCTCTAGGGTCACGTGCATGCCGCCTTTCAAGTCAAGACCTAGGCCGAGCTCGTTCTGGCGCACGTCGCGGTAGGTATAGGGCCCGAATACCGGGGCGCGCCATACCGAGTCGAGGTAGTGTTGGCGCTGCGCTTCGTTGAGCTGGCCATTGTGCGTGGCATAGGCCACTGCTTTCTGCTGCACCCCGCGCGAGACGTAGGTGAAGAACAGGAAGTACGCGCAAAGCACCGAAACCACGACGGTGAGCGCGATAATTACTCCTTTATTACGCATTAGTAAGTAGAGAATGAAGTATTTATACTTAGGAAAGGAAGAAGTTGAAAACGCAAAATGGGAACGAGGCTCCGAGAACCGGCCGAACAGTAGCGGCTAGTTCTTCATTCCTCAATTCCCATTTTTATCCTAAAAAATTAGGGCGCTTGCGGCGACAAAGCCGTGCTCAGCAGGCGCTGGCGGCAGAGCAAAGACACAAAAGCCCCAGCTTCTACCAGCGGGGCGGCCGCCACTGCCCGGCGCACCAGGCGCGGAAGCCAGGCCGCAGGCAGCGTAGCCGGCAGCCACCCTAGGGCATAGGTTGGGGCTACGTAAGTGTCTAGCGGTGAAGCTGCCTCAAGTACTACTTTCTGCTTGATAACCGTAGCCCGGGGCGCAACGCTCACGCGCGATTGCACGGGCGTGCTCACGGGGCGCAGCAAGCTCACCGTCCGGCCATTCAGGCCCAGCAGCAGCAGCAGCGGCAGCGCCACAAAGGCTACGCGCAGAAAATGCTTGAAGGGTGAAATTGAATTGTACATAGCCAGGACGGGGCTACAAATATACCTATTTCAAGTAACACATGCCAAGCAACGGGGCTGTTCAGCTATCGCGCAGTCCCTCAAATGCATATTGGGCCCCGCTCCAAAATTCATCGAGCGCCATAATGCGCGGCTTGAAAAACGAAATCAGCGTGGGCCAATCGTCGCGATTGAAGAGGTTGACGGGCTGCATCTCGGTATAGATACGGCTTAGCGGCAAGCCGTTGGCGTCGGTAGCATGCAGCTCCCAGCGCCAGGGCTCACCTAGGGCCTCGTGCAGCATGGGTTTTAATTCCTGAAACTGCTCGAAAAACAACTCGCGCACGCCCGCATCGGGCTGCGTAAGCTCGATGGCTATGCTGGCGCGGCGGGTGTCGGCCTGCATCCGAAAATACACGTGCTTGAGGCCGGTTTTGTAGTTAATCCAGTTGGTGGGCAGGCCCTCAGCCGAGGGCACCGGGGCCATGTACTGCCCGAAGGTGGTCCAGAAGGCCTGGCGGAGCTGGGCAGCTTCAGCTTTGCTATACACGCGTGCTAATCGAAGGTGGAGGAAGGCACCGCTACAGGCGCTAAGCGAGGCGGAAGCCAGCCATCAAAAAAATACTTGCTAAAAGCGGCGCCCTAGGCCTGCTCGGCCACTTTGCCCTTCAAAAAGCCCGTGAGCACGGCCAAGCCATTCTCAAAGTGCCGGTTGTTGGGAATAATGATATCGGCGTCGTCCTTGAAGGGTTGGATATATTTTTCGTAGGTCGGCGCCACATGGTTGGTGTAGCGGTACAGCACGTCGTCGAGGCCATAGCCGCGCTCGTCGCGGTCGCGCACAATGCGGCGGTGCAGCTTCACGTGCTCCTGGGCATCGATGTATACCTTGAGGTCGAGGAGCTTAGCAATTTCCTCGAAGTAGAACACAAAGATTCCTTCGACTACCACGATGGGTGCGGGCCGAAACACCAGCTCCTGCGGCACCACGTTGGGGTTGTTAAAGGTGTATTCCTTGCGCCGCACCTCGTGGCCTTCGCGTAGCTGGCTCACATCGGCGGCGTAGGCTGTCGAGTCGATGCTGCTAGGCAGGTCAAAATTCTCAAAGCCTTGGGCGTCACGCTCCTGCTGCTCGCGGGGGTGATAGTAATTGTCCTGCGAAATAAGGCAGATGTCGCGCTCAGGGAACGCGGCCAGCAGGCGCCGCAGAAACGTAGTTTTGCCGGAGGCGCTGCCGCCCGTGATGCCGACGAGATAAGGGTGTTGCATAACGGGGGACAAAGGTACGGGTGCCGCGTAATGCAGGATGGCTCAAGCGCCGCTGGCCGGCCCAGTGCGGCGGCATCCGCGCTGCTCCTTATACTTGCACAAGCTAGTAACTCCTTCTTTATGAAAAACCTACTTCTCGTGGCCCTAGGGGCACTGCCGCTGCTAGCGCAAGCGCAGGCCCCCGCCGGAAAATTTGTGCTGCAAGGCAAAGTAGCCAGCCCCAAGGTTACGAAGGCTTATTTGCGCTACACGCTCGATGAGCGCCGCGTGGTAGACTCGGCTGTGGTGAAGCGCGGGGCATTTCAGTTTCAGGGCACGCTGGCCGCGCCGGTAGCGGCCTACCTTACCCTGAGCCACGGCGGCACCACGCTGGCCAAATCGCACGACATGGCGCCGCTGTACCTAGAGCCGGGCACTCTCAAGCTTACCACCCCCGACTCGGCCAGCAAAGTGGCCATCAAAGGGTCGGCGCTCAATACCTCCGCCGCCCAGCTGCAAGCGCAGCTCAAGCCGCTCAGTGCACAATACCAAGCCTTGCTGCGCCAATACAGCGCTGGCCGCGCCGCGAACCTAGGCACCGCCGAGCTCGATAAAATAGAAGCTCGCGCCGATGCCAACGAGGAGGCGCAACGCGAAATAAAGTACGCCTACCTCACGGCTCACCCCGACGACCCGTACAACTTGTTTTTGCTGCCGCAGGCAGTAGGCTATGCCCCCGAGGCCAAAAACTACGCCACCCGCTTTGCGACGCTCTCGCCTAGGCTGCGGGCTACGCCGCAGGGCCAGCGCATCGCCGAAAAAATTAAGCTGCTGGAGCGCGTGGCCATAGGCGCTACGGCGCCCGACTTTACGCAGAACACGCCCGATGGCAAGCCGCTGACGCTGTCGTCGCTGCGCGGGCAATACGTGCTCGTTGACTTCTGGGCGAGCTGGTGCGGCCCCTGCCGCCAAGAAAACCCGAACGTGGTAAAAGCCTATACTGCCTACAAAGACAAAGGCTTTACGGTGCTGGGCGTATCGCTCGACCGCGAAAACGGCCGCGAGGCTTGGCTCAAAGCCATTGAGAAAGACGGCTTGGCCTGGCACCAGGTATCGGACCTGAAGTTCTGGCAAAACGACGTCGCTAAGGAATACGGGGTGCAAGCCATTCCGCAAAATTTCCTGCTCGACCCCAGCGGCAAAATCGTAGCCGTGAACCTACGTGGTGATAAGCTGCAAACTACGCTGAGCCAGTTGCTCAACCAGTCGAAATAAGTCCCTAGGTGCCATCGCAGCCAAAAAAGCCCGGCCTGAGAGGCCGGGCTTTTTTGGCTGCGTATAGCGTGTTATTCAGCGCTTTCTGCTTGCAGAAAGCGCGCGAGGCCTTCTACTGCCCGGGCCCGGTGGCTTAGCATGTTCTTCTCGGCCAGCGTCATTTCGGCAAAGGTGCGGCCGTCGCCTTCGGCCGGGATAAACACGGGGTCGTAACCGAAGCCGCGTCCCCCAATGGGTGCCTGCGCAATAGTGCCGGCTATCTCTCCGCTAAACTCGTGCACGTGGCCGCCCTCCAACACCAGCGAAACAACCGTGCGGAAGCGTGCCTCTCGCTGGGGCTGGGTAGCCAGCTCGTGCAGCAGCTTGGCCACGTTAGCAGCGTCCTTACGCTCGGGGCCGGCGTAGCGGGCCGAGTACACGCCGGGGGCGCCCCCTAGGGCGGCTACTTCGAGGCCCGTATCGTCGGCAAAGCACGCCACACCGTAGTTATCAAACACGTACTGCGCCTTTTGGCGGGCGTTGCCTTCTAGGGTGGGTTGAGTTTCGGGCAGCTCCTCGTGGCAGCCAATGTCGGCAAGGCTCAGCAGCTGCACCGCGGGCGGCAGCAGCAGCCGAATCTCATCTAGCTTGTGGGCGTTGTTGGAGGCAAAGCAGAGGCGCATAAGCAAAAAAGTAGGCGAGCGTATAAAAATAAAAAACCGCGCTGGCCCGGCGCGGTCATAAGACAAAAATGCTACAAAAGCCGGTAGCAATACCTCTGCTACCCGCGCCGCTGCCTAGCGAAACCCCAGCTTGATAAGGCGCCAGTAGCGGTACAACCCACTCGTGAGCCCGCCGGGAGCGGTAGAGTCGGTGGCGTGGGGCGGAATACCCGACCAGTTAGCTTGGCCACTTATCAGGTGGCCGCCGGTCGGTTTTGTTGCTGCTCCGCCATACCCAAAATAAGTAGGCGCCGGCCAGGCCAGGCGAGGAGGGACTGGCGCTTGCACAGCCAGCGCAACGCCTTGATGCGAGCTGAGTGCGAAGTTGTTAGCAATAGCTATCCTAGGTGCTCTCCACGTCAGGTGCAGGGCCGGGTTGCTGGGCCTGGCGGCGCTCCAGAGCAGAGCTGCGGCTAGGAGCACCCCAGCGCCACCCGCGGCCAATGGCCCATCTCGCCGGGGGCGAAATCGCCCACCGGAAAGCCTACGAAGTACATAGTAATAGTGCACAGGCAGCGCCAACCGCTGAAGCGGCCGATACTCAAATATAGGCTAGGCAGCCCAGCGGCAGCCCGCTGGCGCCTCGCGAATGGCCAAGCCTTTGCTAGGACCCTAGGCCGCTGATTGTCAAATCGGCGCGAAGCGTTGATTTTTCGGCGGTTAATTCGTACTTTTGCAGTCCCTTCCGCAAAACCGGCAGGGTTTAATAGGTAAAACGGCCCTCCCGATATGAAAAAGGAAACCCATCCCGAGTACCGCCAGGTAGTTTTTCAAGACACCTCGTCGGACTTCAAATTTTTGACCCGCTCTACCATGACGTCGGCTGAGACGATTCAGTGGGAAGACGGCAACACCTATCCGGTGATTAAAATCGAAGTGAGCAGTGCTTCGCACCCCTTCTACACCGGCAAGAACATGTTCATCGACACCGCCGGCCGCGTGGAGAAATTCCGCAGCCGCTATGCCAACAAGAGCCAGAGCAGCGCCAACAAAGGCTAGCTTTTTCTGGGCTGTTAGCTGCTGGCTACAAGCTGTTCGCTTTTTAGTAAGGGCTCCTTTCGGTTTAGCTGAAAGGGGCCCTTGTCGTTTGGCCCAGCCGGCCGGGTTGTACTTTCGCGCCGCCGCCGTAGCCAGTAGCCGGCTGCTGCTAGCTAATTGCTTATCAATATGCACGTTCTGTTATTCGACGACCCGGCCATTCGGCCTCATCTATTACCCTTTACGTTTACCCGGCCTGTGGCCGCGCTGCGCTGCGGCATCCTCACGCTAGCCGAGAAGTGGCAGCACCACCTAGGGGTGCCGGCCGTGGGCTACCTCACGCAGTCATACCTGCAAGCCAAGTTTCCGCCCGGCGAAGTAGCTGGCCCGGCGTTGGTTATCAACGGCGCGGTGTGTCCCGATGCCCTGCTGGTGCGGCAGGTACTAGCCCTAGGTGCGGGTGAGGGTCTCTACTGCGATGAAGTGCTGGTGGCCGCGCACCTCGCCGATGCCGGCCAGGTAGCCGAGCTCATTCAAGATGGCCTGCGCGAGCAAAAGCAAGTAGCCGAGCCCGTAACCGTTATCAGTCGGCCGTGGCACTTGTTTCTGCGCAACGGCGCCGAAATTCGGCGCGACTTTGCGCTGCTCACGCAGGGCCGCACCTCGCAGCCGGTCGGCGATGCGCATACCATTGTGTACGCACCTGAGAATATATTTATCGAGGAAGGGGTAAAGATTCGCGCCGCCATCCTCAACGCCGAAAACGGACCTATCTACCTAGGCAAAAATGCGCAGGTGCACGAAGGCGCCATCTTGAAGGGCCCGTTGGCCGTGGGCGAAGGCAGCCATGTGAACGTGGGCGCCAAGCTGCGCGGCGACAACACCATAGGCCCTTTCTGCAAAGTGGGCGGCGAGGTCAGCAATAGCATCCTGATGGGCTTCAGCAACAAGGGCCACGAGGGCTACCTCGGCAACTCGGTTATTGGCGAGTGGTGCAACCTAGGGGCCGACACCAACACAAGCAACCTCAAGAACAACTACGCCCCCGTGAAAGTGTGGAGCCACACCGCCCACCGCTTCGTAGACACCGGCCAAACCTTCTGCGGCCTGATGATGGGCGACCACAGCAAGGCCGGCATCAACACCATGTTTAACACCGGCACGGTGGTAGGGGTAGGGGCCAATATTTTTGGGGCGGGTTTTCCGCGCCAGTTCATTCCGTCTTTTAGCTGGGGTGGGCCCGCGGGGTTTGAGACCTTCCGCCTTCCCAAGTTCGCGGAAGTGGCTGAGCGGGTGCTCTCGCGGCGCGGCCTAGGGTATGATGAAGCCGAAGAAGCAGTAATGGCTGAGGTATTCAGGCAGACGGAGGGCGACCGGGTGTGGGATAAGGCCAAGTAAGTTAAAGTTGGGTTTACTCAAACGTTGCGTGTGTAGTCATAGGGCTGGTATAAGGTAGTGTCTCTTTATCCTAGTTGCTTGACCGCTAAGTACTACAGAACTTAAGATGCTTCCTGCCTCTGCATGACAGAATAAAAAAGCTTTATCTTTTGTCTGACGTCCAACTCAGAGCTACTATAGTTTTCGTGCAGTTTCAAGACATCCCCAACCAGCTTGCCCTTAAAGAAGTCCTGCGCCAGTCGGTGCAGCGCGGGCACGTGGCGCATGCCCAGCTCTTCCGGGGCAGCGAAGGCTCAGCCGCGCTGGCCTTGGCTTTGGCCTACGCGCAGTATCTCAACTGCGAAGACCGTACTGCTGATGCTGCCGATAGCTGCGGCCATTGCCCGGCGTGCCTGAAAATGGGTAAGCTCGCGCATCCCGACCTCAACTTCATCCTACCTACTACCACCACCAAATCGGTACCTAAGGATGCCACGAGCGCCAAGTTCGCGGCCGAGTGGCGCACCTTCTTGGCCGAGAACCCTTACCAGGGCTTCAACGATTGGATGCAGCACATCGGGGCCGAGAACAAGCAGGGGAGCATCTCGAAGGAGGAAGCTGGCTCGCTACTCAAGCTAATTTCGCTCAAGGCTTTTGAGGCTAAATTTAAAATCGTTATCATCTGGCTGCCCGAGCTGATGCACCCCGCGGCCGCCAACGCCGTGCTCAAGCTGCTGGAAGAGCCGCCGCCCGCTACTATTTTTCTGTTGGTCAGCCACGAGCCCGAGCGGCTGCTGCCCACCATTCTGAGCCGGGTGCAGCCGGTGGCGGTGCGTCCTTTTTCGGAAGACGATATTGCCGCCTATGTTGCCGAGCACTACCACGTGCCCGAAGTAAAAGCGCGCCAAGTAGCCCAACTCGCCGAGGGCAACCTAGGGGCCGCCATTGCCAGCCGCGAGAAAAGCGCCGACCACGACTACGCCGACTTCTTCATCAAATGGATGCGCAAGTGTTACGGCCTCAAAATGACCGAGGTGATGGCGCTGGCCGATGAATTTCAGAAGATGGGCCGCGAAAACCAGAAGGAGCAGCTCAGCTTCTCGCTGGGACTGCTGCGCCGGGTGTTGCTTTTCGGTCTCGACCCGCAGCTGGTGCCCCACCTGGCCAGCGGCGAGCAGCAGTTTGTGCAAGGGTTCAGCAAATTTGTGACGCCGCGCAACGCCGACCAGCTTACTGAGGAGCTAAATACCGCCCACTACCACATCGAGCGCAATGCCAACCCGCGCATGGTGTTCGTGGATGCGTCGCTGCGCATGGGCCAGCAGCTACGCCGCGCGTAGCAGGCTGTGGGGCAAACTGCAAAGTCCACACTACTTTTTGCCGACCTTTGCGCCATGCGCCGCTCCCTTGCCACCTTGCTACTCATCAGCCTGAACCTAGGCACTGTGCGGGCGCAGGTGGTTGGTCCCGACCCTAGGTACCCCGCCGACACTGGCATTCACCAAGGTCGCTTCATCGGGGTGGTAGCAGGCACGGCGATAGTGTACGCCTTGACTACCTACTTCTTAGGCAAAACCTGGTATACGAAGCGCGTGCCGTTTCACAGCTTCAACGACAACGGCGAGTGGCTGCAAATGGACAAGATTGGCCACGCTACCACGAGCTACGCCATCAGCCGCGGCGAGTACGAGCTGTTTCGCTGGAGCGGGGTCAACGAGCGGGCGGCGGTACTCACGGGCGGCCTCATTGCGCTGCTCTACCAAACTACCATTGAGGTGTTTGACGGGCGCTCCGAAGGCTGGGGCTTTTCAAAAGGCGATATGGCGGCCAACCTTACGGGGGTGGCGCTCTTTATGGGCCAGCAGTACGGCTTTGGCGAGCAAAAAGCTAGCTTGCGCTACGGCTGGCGCCAGAGCATTTACCCCGCCTATCGGCCCAACCTGCTCGGTCACCACGCTGGTAACCAGATGCTGAAAGACTACAACGGCCAGCAATACTGGCTGTCGTTCAATATGGCGTCGGTGCTGCCGGTGGGGCCGTCGTTTCCGCGGTGGCTCAACCTCGACCTAGGCTATAGCGCCAGCGGCATGACGGGCGGCCACGCCAACCCGCCTTACTTCGATGCCGCTGGTAATGAAGTGAAATTCCGGCGCTACCGGCAGTTTTACCTTTCGCCCGACATAACGCTGGCGCAGTTGCCGGGCCTGCGCACCAGCGGTGCCCAGCCGCTGATAAGCGCTGGCCAGTTCTTCAAAATTCCCGCGCCGTCGCTGGAGTACAATCCGGTGCACGGGCTCCGCGTTCATCCTTTGTTATTACCCAAAGACTAACCTTTGAGCGGGGCGCCGTGTTTGCTTTTGTTCAGGCGCGTCGCTTAGCCACTCCTTGCTACCCGGTCCGCTCGCCTTGCACTTCGTATGTCTGATAGTCCTATCCGCCTCGCCACCCGGGCCTCCCGCCTCGCCCTCTGGCAAACCGAGCACGTAGCCAGCCTGCTCAACCAAGCCGGCCTGCCCACCGAAATCGTGCCCATGCAAACCACTGGCGACCAAGTACTCGACCGCTCGCTGGCCAAAATTGGCGCAAAGGGCGTCTTCACTGAAGAGCTGGAAGAAAGCCTGCGTCGCGGCGACACGCACCTCGCCATCCATTCGGCCAAGGACGTGCAAAGCACCATTCCGCCCGACCTGGAGCTGCTGGCTTTTTTAGAGCGCGAGCAAGTCAACGATGTAGTTATCAGCTTTAAGGAGGATTTTGATATCACTAAGCCGGGCATCGTGCTGGGTACCAGCAGCACCCGCCGCCGGGCATTGCTGCGCCGCTTCTACCCGCAGGCCACCACCGCCGAGGCCCGCGGCAACCTCCAAACCCGCCTGCGTAAGCTCGAAGAGGGCCAATACGATGCCCTAGTGCTGGCCTACGCCGGCGTACACCGCATGGGCTACGACGGTCTCATCCGGCACGTGCTGCCCACCGACCAGTTTGTGCCGCCCGTGGGCCAGGGTAGTATCGCGGTCGAAAGCTCGCGGTTTCTCGACAAGGACTTAAAAGAAAGAATCATCCAGGCTCTAGACCACCCGGCCACGCACCGCTGCCTGCTAGCCGAGCGCGCCTTTTTGCGCACCATGGAAGGTGGTTGCAGCATTCCATCTTTCGCGCTTGCCACTCTCTCCGAAACGGGTGACATCACGCTGCACGGTGGCCTCATCAGCCTAAGCGGCGAAGAATACATTGACTTTACCCAGATGGCCCCCGCTGCTCAGGCCGAGGGCCTTGGCATGGCTGTGGCCGAGCAAGTGCTGGGCCATGGCGGCACCGCCATTCTGGCCAGCATCCGCGAGCAGCGGGGCGAGCTATAGCTATCGGCGTACGTTAGATTTACTGAGGAAAAGACTGACCTTGTTTTATTTAGCTATGAATAAGTACTTCTTCCGCTCATTGCTGGCAGTCTGTTGGCTACTCAGCTTGCCTGCGTGGGCGAGCAAGCCAGTGCTTAAGAGCAAGAAAGACGAGGTGGTGACTATCACAACCAGTCTAGGTGATATTCGGCTGATTTTGTTCGGCGATACGCCCCTACACCGGGCCAATTTCTTACGCAAAGCCAAGGCGGGCTTTTACAACGGCACTACGTTTCACCGCGTCATTCCGCAGTTTATGGTGCAAGGCGGCGACCCTAACTCGAAGGATAGCGACCCCAACAACGATGGCCAGGGCCCGGCCAACGAGCCGACGATTCCGGCAGAGCTTGCCGCCGGGCACAAGCACGACTACGGCGCCGTAGCCGCCGCCCGGCAGGGCGACTTCGTGAATCCGCAGCGTGCCAGCAGCAGCAGCCAGTTTTACTTAGTAGAAAACCACCAGGGCACGCATTTTCTGGACGGCCAATACACGGTGTTCGGGCAGGTTATTCAGGGCCAAGAGGTTATTGATAAAATAGCGGCCTTGCCCAAAGATGGCCGCGACCGCCCGCTCACCGACCTGAAGATGACGATGAAGGTGGAGCGGCTCCGCAAAAAGAAAATCACGCAGCTCTACGGTTACGCCTACTAAGCCCAGTTCGGGCCACCCTAGGTCCTCCTATGCTCATGAAAATTTTGATAACCGGTTCCAATGGCTTGCTGGGCCAAAAGCTGGTGGCTCTGTTGCGCCAGCAGCCCCAGGTGGCCGTGGTGGCCACCGCCCGCGGCGCCAATCGGCTGGCCGACCTCTACCCGGACCTGCGCTTCGTGCCTCTTGACGTAGCCGATGCCGCGCAGGTGCGCCAGGTGCTGGTGCAAGAGCAGTCCACGCACGTTATCCACACGGCCGCCATGACGCAGGTAGACGAATGCGAACTCAACCAAGCCGCTTGCTGGACGCAGAACGTAACGGCCGTAGAGTACCTAGCCAGCACGTGCGCCGACCTAGGTATTCACCTGACGCATCTTAGCACCGATTTCATTTTCAACGGCTCGGCTGGGCCGCTGGCCGAAGACGCCGTGCCGGACCCCATCAGCCACTACGGCGAAAGCAAGCTGGCTGCCGAGCGCATCGTGCAGGCCACACCTGACCTGCGCTGGGCCATTGCCCGCACCGTGCTGGTATACGGCACCGTGCACGGCGGTGGGCGCAGCAACATCGTGCTGTGGGTGCGCGACTCGCTTCGTAAGCAGCAGAAGATAAAGGTGGTAGCTGACCAGTGGCGCACCCCCACCTTGGCCGAAGACCTAGCCTTGGGCTGCTGGCTGCTGGCCCGCCACAGCGCCCAGGGTATCTACCACCTCAGTGGGCGCGAGCTGCTAACGCCCTACCAAATGGCGCAGCAGGTGGCCTCCTTTTATGACCTCGATGCCACGCTAATAGAACAGGTCGATGCCTCTACTTTCACGCAGCCGGCCCGGCGCCCGCCCCGCACAGGGTTTATTATTGAGAAGGCCGAGCGTGAGCTGGGCTACCAGCCACGCAGCTTTGCCCAGGGTATCGCCCTGCTGGCGCAGCAAAGCGAGTAGGGGCACCTAGGAAGGCAAGAAAAAAACCCGCTGGCAGAGCCAACGGGTTTTTCAGCTATAAACCTTCCGCTTTTTAATAAAAGGACACACTATACTGGACGCTGTATAGACCACCTGGGATAACGATAAAGTAGGTGGCAAACGCGCTGGCTAGCGTGCCAGCGCGCTGATAATCAAAGTTGAGAGGGCCAGAAGCCCACGAGCAGCCCGCCAACCAGCAGCGCAGTGCGCTGGCGCAGGGCCGCTTCACCAAGGGCACGCGGCACCAAGCGGCCGTCGGGCGTCATGAAATCGCGCTCGGCTGAGAGGTAGGAGCAATCCTCCACGAGGCCACTGGCTGGCGATAATGCTTGGTTGAAACAAAAAGTAGTGCTCATGGCAACGGCAGAAATAAGGCAGTAGAACAAGTAGTCCATAAGTGGGGACTCAAATTCTAATACAATTTTAGGGCGTTGCGAAAGCCAACTAAAGGACAAACCTGTTTTTTCTACGACATCGAGGATGCTTAATGTAGGCAGGTAAAAATCATATAAAAGAACAAAATATTTTTGGCTAGCGCTGCAGTTAATGCTATTAACGTGCACAAAAATAGCATGTTTATGGCCGGATAATGAGTATCAGGTGCAATTAAACGATAGGCTATTTTGTCAAGAAAAGAACAAAAACGCGACATCAGTCGAGCCTGAAGACGCATGTTTTTCGACCCGAATCGCATACAAAAAGTGGCTTTAAGCACGCTGGCCGAACTGCTGCGCCAGCTGCTGCAAGGCCAGTAGCGTCAGAACCAGCGCGCCGCCTGCGCTCGCTAGTAGCCACCAGGCACCCGGTTCCTGCTGCAGGGTGCCGAGCAGGTTTCCCCAGCTAGGCACATCGGGGGGGCGCCCAACCCCCAGAAAGGCCAGCGTACTTTCTAAGCCGATGAGCCCCGCCAGGCTGAGCGGCGCGGTGGCCAGCAGCGGTCGGCACGCATGCGGCAGCGCGTGTCGATACCACACCCGCCAGGTAGGCAGGCCGGCTGCCCGCGCTGCTTCCACAAAGGGTAGCTCGCGCACGCGCAGCATTTGTGTCCTTACCTGGCTAGCCGCTTCGGGCCAGGCCACTAGTACCAGCAGCACCACCAGCTGCGGGGTGCCTAGGGCAGGGCCAGCCGCAAAAACTAGTACCAGTACCAATCGTGGTACGGCGCTCAGCAGCGTGAGCGCACTTTGGAACATCGCATCGAGAGGCAATGGCCAACCGGTGGGCTTAGCGGTGCGCGAGCGGCGGCGCCACCAAGCCAGTCCCGCCCCGCCCGCTAGTGCCAGCGAGCAGGGCCACCGGCCGGGTAGCGCCAGGGCCCACCAGCCCACTGCTACCCCGGCAAGCCAGACGGCCCAGGGCAGCCGCAGCCCCTTATTGCCCCAAAAGCCTGCGGCCCCTCCGGCCAGCGCTCCTACTAGTGTGGCCAATAATGCCGCGGGTAAACTACTGCTAACTACCTGCCGAGCGCCATATACCAGTTCAGTTAGTACATCGCGGCCTTGTGTGTCAGTGCCCAGCCAGTGCGCAGGGCTGGCGGCCCAACTAGGCGCTTCGGCCACGTGCTGCAAGTCGGGCACAGCCGGCAAAAATGCCAGGGGCAGCCACGGTGCCAGCAGGCCGGCACTCAGCACTAGCAGCAGCCAGCCCATTCCAAGCCAGAAGCCAACTGGGCGGGCATGAAAAAAGGCGAGACTCATGGTACTAGGCGAATGCGCGGGTCGGCCCAAGCATACAGGGCATCGGCCAAGGCTAATGCAAGTAGGCGGGCCAGGGCCGTAAAGAGCACACCCGCCACGACTACGGGGTAGTCGTGCATCGCTACCGCCTCGGCCAACAGGCGGCCAGTGCCAGGCAGCGCAAAAATTGTTTCGACTACCACGGCGCCGGCCACCAGTGCGGGCAGCAAGCCCGCCAACGCGGTGAGCAGCGGTAAAATGGCGTTTGGCAGGGCGTGCCTTCGTAGCAACTTGCCATTGCTTAAGCCCTTGGCGCGAGCGGTAGTGGCGTAGCCAGTACTTAGCTCGTGGCGAAGTGTGTGGGCCAGCAGCAGCGCTAACTCGGGTAGCACAGCCAGCACCAGCGCCAGCACCGGCAGCACCAGCCGGAGGGCGCGCTGGCCCCACAGTTCCTCATCATCAGGCGAGCCCGCATAGGCCGGTAAGATATTGAGCATATCGGGGTTGGCGAAGGCAAAAAGCAGCCCTAGGGCCAGTGCAAACAGCGGCAGGCCCTGTAGGCCCGTTAGCAATGTGTGCAGCCCAGCGCGCCAGCCCGAAAGTGCAGCCTGTGGCCCGTCGGCCAGCACCAGCCCTACGAGCAGCGCCCCCACAATAGCCCCTAAAAGGGCTAAGAATGTGAGTGGTATAGTGTAAGCCAGCGCAGCGCGCCAGCGCGGCCCAATGGGCTGGCCATCGCGAAAGGAAAGCCCTAGGTGGCCGTGCAGCAGCCCCACAAGCCACCGATGATATTGGTTATGTAGGCCGTGCCAGTGCCAGCTGACGGTCCCGGCCTGCTGCGTGCGCGTGGTGTAGAACAGAGGCTCCGCAAGCCCCAGGCGCTGCTCAATAGCCTGGCGAGCTTGATGCTGAATAGTATCCGCATCGGCCCGCAGCACGGCGGTGCCTAGGTTATCGGTTTCACCAAGCAGTAGGTCGGTAGCTTTGGCAGCATCTAGCCGGCTCAATAAAAATACTAAGGAGGCAATAGCCCAGGCGGCCAAGAACGCTCGCCCTACCTGCGCCGCTAGCCAGCGCCCTAATAGCCTCATTGCTGCGCCAGTACAGGGGCCGCATCAGTCCACGTCATGGTCGGCGCACTGTAGCCAGGCTTAATTGCCGACGGATATACGTTCTGGAGGCGCCGGTCGGTTACGAGGCGGTAGGGCAAGAAGAACAGGGGTACCAGCGGTGCTTGCTGCTGCAACATTACCTGAAAGCGTTGTAGCAACTGGCGCTTCTGAGCCGGCGTTTCGGCCGTCGCCACTGCCTCGATGAGCCGGTCGGTAGCAGGCGTTCCGAACTTCGAGAAATTTCCCTCCTGAACGTTGCGCGAATGCAGCATAGACGCGTAGTTAAAGGCAAACGGGTTGCCTTTTTGGATGCGTACATACATGTCAAAGTCACCCTCGCGGAGGGCAGTCGTCAGCAACGAACTTTCGGTAGGCCGCAGCTCTACGGGGATGTTAAGCTGCGTAGCAGCAGCCTTAAATTGGAGCGCAATAGTCTGAAACACGGGGTCTTCGGCGCGGTAGCGCAGGGCCAATGCCAAGTGCTCGGACTGGCCTTTGGCGGCTGGTCGCGTCCAGCCTGTAGGCCGGTGCTGCCAGCCTGCACGCTGCAGTAGCACCTGGGCTTGAGGCAAGTCATACGCGAGCAGGGGCAGGTTGCTGGCGTAGTAACGATGGTCGTTGGGGTGCACCAGGCCCACCGTGCGCTGGCCCTGGCCCAGCTGGGTCGCTTGCAGCAGCCGAGCAGGGTCAAACAGCCTGCTCAGCGCCTGGCGCGTCAGCGAGTCGCGTAGAAGAGGGCGGCGCGTGTTGAAGCCAGCCGTGACGACTTCGTAAGAAGTAGTAGTATAAAACGCGAAACGTTGCTGAGTAGCTGCTAATGCTTGCAGGCGTTTAAAATCGCGGGCCGATGCCTGAGGCAGTACATCTAGCTCGTGGCGCCGTAGCGCCAGGGTCGCCGTAGCATCATCCTTAATGATGCTGAAGTGCAGCTTAGTTGGCTTGGCTTGCAGCACAAGTGGCGCCGGACGCAAGCTGTCGGCCCACCAGTGCGTTTTGCGCTCAAAAGTCAGATACTGGTTTTTTTTCCACGCTGCCAATTTATAAGGGCCGCAGCCAGGCAAGCGTCCAGAATGGTCCTCTAGGTCGGCTTGCTGGTAGCGAGCTGCAAGAGCGGCTAGTGTGGGCTCGGCAGTGTTGGCAGTGGCCACGCTAGCCAATGAAAACTGGCGTAGGCTATGCTTAGAGTCGAGCGCATCTTCTGCTAGGATAGGGAATTCACCCGATTCGAAGCCGAATTCTGGCGCCTGGCCTCGGCACACCAGCGTAAAATGCCGGGGGTTGGTTGGGTCAAGCTTAATGTCGCGGATAAACCCAAGTTGCGTCCGAGCTTTTTCATTGGGTAAGCCGGGGCAAAAAATGAGCTTCAGCGTAAAGGCTACATCAGTAGCCAGCACCGGGCGGCCGTTGTCCCACGCTGCGGCGTGGCGCAGTTGATAACGCAAGTGCGTGAGCGAGTCACCTAGGAGCTGCATCCGGGGCAACGAGTCGGCAAGTGCCGGCGCATAAGTCCCGGTTGATAAGTCGACTTGCAGCAGGCTACAGTGAAGGAGCGTAGCAGCGTCAACTGCATTTTGGTTAGGCAAGGTCAGCGGTGATAAGCTCTCTGGGTCGCGATTCCAGCGAATACGTACCGTGCTATTTGCTTGCTTATCAGCTGGTAAGGAACACGAGCTAATGCTAGTCGCTAGCAACCATCCAAACCAAAAATATTTCATTTAACTACGCGGTGAAATAGCAACACCAGCAAGTTAATAAACTATCGGCTAACGGAAGCTTAGTCGTTCTCCCAACCGCTGCCACCGATTTTGCGCGAGGTAGCGTCGTTCTCCCAGCCGCTGCCGCCGATTTTGGTCGAAGTGGCGTCGTTTTCCCAGCCGCTGCCACCAATTTGGGTCGAAGTAGCGTCGTTTTCCCAGCCGCTGCCGCCGATTTTGGTAGCAGGTGCATCGCCGGTCAAAGTGGCGAATTGAATCAGGGCGATGATAAAGAGGTCAAACATGGTAGAGATGTTGAAAGGGTTATGAATTTGCTGCGGTGATTAACTGTGACAAAATTCCGATACCCGAGAGCCTCTCTAAAGGACAGTCTTATTGAAAATAAGACAATGTTTTAAATTAGATTTTTTATAACTCATTATAGGCAGAGCCACAAATGTATGTGATTGACTGTTATAAAAGCGCAACAGTATAACTAAATTTTTGCAAAAAAAAGTGGAAATTGTGACATCGCTTCGTTAAAGAAATCACACTTGTCCATATTACAAAATTCCTGTTTGGGCTTGGTGCTAGCAAGGACATATTACTTCTTTTTTTGCGTGTTACTTTTAAGGTCATAAAGCACGCAATAATGCGTTCCAAGCTCACTAGCACGCTTTTCCCATGAAGGAAGTCGCAAATTTGGCCCGAATTGTGACATTGCGCCGCCTCAAAAATGAGCCCTTGCTCGACTTGAACGGCCGGCAGCCAGGCAAAGAAGTACAACTGGCTACGCTGCTAGCAGCAGATGTAAATGTAACGTCCCTAGGTCTCGTTAAACAACTCTATGGCAAGCACACTAGTGCCAACCAAACGGCTTTTCTGCGACTACGTGTCAGGGTACAGGACAAGCTATTAAACCACCTTTTTTTCCTCGACCACTCCGATACGCGCCTTTTCGTCGCTCGCCGCTACGAATTAGAGTGCCTCGACCTGCTGCATAAAGTAACTATCCTGTACCTGGAAGGGGAGTATGTGCTCAGTGAGCGGCTGCTGAGGCGTTGTTTGCGGGCCGCCGAAAAGGGGGAGTTTACTAACTATGCCGAGCAGGCCTGCCACCGCCTCTGTACCCTATATGCGGGGCAGCGGCAGCAGCATAAGTATACCGCCGCCACTAAAAAGCTGCATAAGCTGCGTCAAATCCTGGCTTATGAGCACGAATCCGAAGAATTAGCCACGCAAATTAGCCTCACGATGAGGCGGCCCGTGGCAGTGCGCCAGGCCTTGCTGCCCAAAATGGCTGCCCACTTGGAGAAGGCCCAGCAACTACACCAGAAGGCTAAGACGTTTACCACTTTCCTAACGCTCTACCGACTACGCCTGGTGCAAGCAGGATTGGCCGGAGATTATAGCGAAATAATACGCTCTACCACAGCCGCTACGCAGATGCTGCGCAAAGGCAAGCTAAACGAGCGGCGTTTCGACCAGCGGTTTAATCAGTTTATGAGTGTGTACGCCCACTTGCGGGGGCGCCAGTACACGGCCGGGCTAAAGCTGGCCGAAGAATACGCCGCCAACCTGCACCCTACCTCCAATAACTGGTTCTATTACTACGAGCACTATATTCTGCTTGCGCTGCACGCCGGCGAATACGACAAAGCACTGCTCCTACTGCATACGGTGCATAAAAACCCTTCGCTCTCGAAGCAGCGGCCCGCGGCACAAGAGCGGTGGGGCCTGCTACAAGCCTACGTAGAGTTTGTGCAGCCGCCAGATAAGATACCGCTGCGCCGGCGCAATCAGCTAGCTATCTACGCCGCGCTGACGGTGCCCGAATACTCGCGCGACAAACGGGGCTACAACGTGGCTATCCTCGTTTTTCAGCTGCTACACTACCTGCGGCAGCGGTCGCTGGAGCCCGTGCTGGCGCGCCTCGAGCGCCTGCGCAAGTACCAGCAGCGCCACCTGCGCGATGCGGCTACTCTACGCAGCCGCCTGCTGCTGCGCCTGTTGCTACTGTTGCCCGATGGTGAGTTTAACCCCGCCGCCTTAGAAAAGCGAGGCCAGAACCTAGTGGCACAGCTGAGCCAAGCCCCCATGGTGGGCGAAGCCGATGCCGAAATTGAGATTATTCCTTATGAGCAAATCTGGACGCTGGTACTGGACATCTTGCGAAGCGGGGCGCCGGAGTAGCCCTAGGGCACCACTACTACTTCCTGGGTGGCGCAGTGGCTGTCGGCACAGTCGCCGGGGCCGTAGCCGCGTAGACTAAGGCGTACCGCGTAGCGGCCCGCCCGGCGAAAAGTGTGCTCGATGCGATGCCCTTGCTGGGTGGTGCCGTCGCGAAAGTCCCAGATGTAGGCAATGTTCTGGCACGTAGGCAGGCCCGAATCCAAGGCATCGAAGGTGATGGCCTGGCCTGCGTGCACCGTAGTTGTCGGAAAGCTAAAATTGATAACTGGCTGCGTGACCAGGTCTACCTCAAAGGTTTTTTCGGCCCGGCGTACTTCACCCGTTGCAGGCACCAGTACATCAAGTACTACTTGGTAGCGGGCGCGGCGCTTATAGCAGTGGTTGATGGTGAGGCCAGTCAGCGTGGTGCTATCGCCCATGCGCCACCGATAGAGTAGGTTGCCAGCAGCAGCATCGACGGAGCGGCTTGCGTCGAAATCGACGCACAGCTGCGGTAGTAGAGGGGGGCCACAGTCAGCCGCGGCCGATTGGGCCCGGGCAGCTTGCCCGGTGCCAACCGCCAAAACTACCGCACCTGCCAAAACACGAGAAAAATGCATACCTAGAACGAAAAGAGCCCGCCCACCAAGGTCCTAACTTGGCCAGCGGGCAGGCAAAGTAAAGCTGTCGACACAGGCGTCGTTAGAGGCGATTGAGGCGCTGCAAGACATTGCGCAGGTACGTTTGCCCCACAGGAATGTATTTGTCTTTGATTAGCAATGAGTTATCTTCCAGGGCCTGAATGCAGTTGATGTTGGCAATGAAGGAGCGGTGGACGCGCAAAAACTGCGAGGGAGGAAATTTTTCCTCGATGGCGCGCATGGTGCTGTACACTATCAGCTTGCTTTGAGTCGTGACGATGTGCACATAGTCACCTAGGGCCTCTACGTACTGCACCTCCCGAAAATCTACCCGCACCAGCTTCGTGTCCATCTTCACAAACGTAAAGTCAGGCTCTGTTGCCGAAGTGGGCACTGGGCTGAGCCCATCGGCTTCGGCCGTGCGCTCGGCCGTGATGTTTTCGAGCACCTTATGCGCAGCTTGTAGAAAGCGCGGATAGGACAAAGGCTTGAGCAGATAGTCCGCAACTGCGAATTCAAACGCTTGCACCGCGTAGTGGTCACTGCTGGTAATAAGCACCACTTGAGGTAGCTCGGGCTGCAGGCGTAGCAACTCAAGGCCCGACATCAAGGGCATTTCGATATCCAGAAAAAGCACGTCGATGGGCTGCGTCTGAGTACGCAGTACCTCAGCGGCTTCAATGCCACTGGTGCACGAGCCAACGGCTTGCAGAAAGGGCGTGTTAGCGATGCAGTTTAATACTATTTGCACCGATAGTGGGTCGTCATCTACCACCAAGCAGCGCAAAGGCGGGAGGGAAGTGATAGGGTCTGGTAGCGGAGTAGCCATAACAGGTGGATGGTTTATAACGGAGGGCAGGTAAGAGCGAAAAATTGTATAAATTTAATAAGGGGGGCTGCGCATTAGCTAAAAAAGGAGCAATCTTTTACGAAAATTAAATGAAGGTATGATGTAGAGTTCACTAGCTGTCGTAAAAGAAAAAGATACCTATACCCGGTTAAGCACGCTCTTCTAAATGCGGGTATAGCTGCCCTAGTTGCTGCCGAATGGCAAGCAGCAGCGGCTCGCAGTGCTGGCAATCGTGGCGGCGGGCACTGCGCTCCAGCTCATCTAGCTGCGTATGAAGCACTGGTACGCCAAAATAGGCTACCTGCCCCTTGAGCTTGTGCGCTACTTGGGCCACCTTGGCATCATCATCGGGAAAAGCGGCGGTCAGTACTTCCTCCAACACGGGCGCTTCCTTTAAAAAAGTATTGATAATCTGCTTGATAAAGGCTTCATTGCCACAGGCCAACTCCTCGAGCAGCTGCCAGTCGGGGCGCAGCGTGGCCGGTGGGGCAGTAACAGGTTCGCCTAGGTTAGCTGGTGGCACTTCGGTATCGGTAGGGGTGGTGACCTGCCGGCCGGTGAAGTACGCGAGCCGGGCGTGCAGCAGGGCGGGGTCGAAGGGCTTGGCGAGGGTATCATTCATGCCGGCGGCCAGGGCGAGGCCACGGTCTTCAGGTAGTACCGAGGCCGTGAGGCCAATGATGGGCAGGCGGCGCTCGTCGGGAAAGAACTCGCGCAGGGCGCGGGTGGCGGCGTAGCCATCGAGCTCAGGCATTTGCACATCCATCAGCACGGCGTCGAAGGGCTCGGTGGCCTGGGTAGCCTGCTCCACAGCCAGGCGCCCATTGGTAGCAATAACCACCTGCACGTTCCAGTTTTCTAGGGTTTTGCGAGCCACTAGCTGGTTTAGCTCGTTGTCTTCGGCTACCAGCACACGCAGTGCTGGCTCGAAAGCTGGCAGTGGGCCGGCGTGCACCTCAGGCTGCGCCAGCGTGGCATCGGCAATCGGATAAGTGAGCTCAAAAAAGAACTCTGAGCCTACTCCCTCGATACTGCGCACGTTCAGTTGGCCGCCGTGTAGCTGCACGAGGTTGCGAGCAATACTCAAGCCTAGGCCCGTGCCCCCAAACTCGCGCGTGGTGCTGGCATTGGCCTGCGAAAAATCCTCAAAAATGGCATTGAGCTTCGTAGCAGCAATGCCAATTCCAGTGTCTTGCACCGCAAAGCGCAAGGCCACGTGCTCGGCGTCGGGGGCAGGCGGAATACCCAAGCTTACGTGCACCGTAACGCTGCCCTGGCGCGTGAATTTCAGTGCATTGCTGACTAGGTTGACCAGTACTTGTTGCAGGCGAGTGGGGTCGCCGAGCACGGCGGCGGGCACTTTGGGCGCTACTTCTACTTGCAACTGCAAGCCTTTGCTATCGGCCGCGTACCGAAACATAGTGCTGAGGCGGCGCACGGCATCGGGCAGGCGGAAGGGAATTTGCTCCAGCGTTAGCTTGCCGGCCTCCATTTTGGAGGAGTCCAGAATATCATTGAGAATGACCAGCAAGTTCTGCGACGATGAGCCGATGGCCGTGAGGTACTCGGCCTGCTCGCGGGTGGGCTGCGTGTTTTGGAGCAGGTTGGTGAGGCCAATGACCGCGTTCATCGGGGTGCGGATTTCGTGGCTCATATTGGCCAGAAATTGGGCTTTGGCTCGGCGCGAAGCCTCGGCCGCATCCCGGGCCACCAGCAGTTCCCCATTCATTTGCTCGATGTGCGCGTTTTTCTGGCGCAGTTCGCTGGTGCGCTGCCGCACCGTGCGCTCGAGTTGGGCTCGCTGGTGGCGCAGCAGGCGCTCACGGCCTCGCACTACTAGTACGGCGGCGCCCAGCACGGCCAGCCCCCCTAGAGCCAGCACCCAGGGCCGCTGCCACCAGGGCGTAGCAATGCTGAAGCGCGTGCTCACTACCGGGCTCCAGGCAGTGGCGGCCGGGCTGGCGTAGCGGGCTCGCACATCGAGCGTGTAGTGGCCCGCGCCCAGGCCCACAAATTGGGCCTCGCCTGCTGGGCTGGGGCGGCTCCAGTCGGTAGAGAGACCGTGCAGCCGATATTGGTAGAGTAGCGGTGCATCGCCCGCCGCCAAGCTCAAGCCCTGAAAAGTGAAGCTAACGCGGTGCTGCTGCGCCGAAAGCTCGCCAATAGCCATGGGCAGGCGGCTTTCGCCGTCTACTTCTGCCCCTGTGAGGGCCAGGCTGGGCGAAGCCGCCGTGTGGGCAAGCCACGTTAGCAGCGCAGGCACATCAAGACGCAGCAGGCCAGCCTGGGTAGCAACCCAGGCTGCGGGCTGGTACCCTCCCTGCACTGCCGCGGCTGGCAAGAAATTCCGAGCTAGGAGCTGGATAGGCCGCCCCGTGCGCTGGCGGGTATTGAGCAAGGTGAGCGCTTGTGGGTGCACCAGTAGCAAATGCTGACCTAAGGGCACCATAGCCAGGGTGTAGTCGTCGAGCGAGCCGGCCGACCCCGCTCCTAAGGCCGAAAACTGGCGGGCGCCCCTTGGCAAGTAATAGAGCCCTTGGCCCTCAGTGCCGACCCAAATGGCACCTAGGTTATCTTCTGCGAGGGCGTTGACTGCCAGGCCGCTGGCGTGCACCCGATAGTGCCGAAAGCGCCGGCTGCCTGGCTCCCAGGCCGACAAGCCGGTGCCGTGCGTGCCTATCCACACCCGACCGGTGCGGTCGGCCAGTAGCGTATAAATCTGATTGTGCAGCAAGCCATTAGCCGTTGTGAAATGCACGGCCGGCACCGTGGCTACCCCCGTGGGCGACAGTGGCAGATAGTAAACGCCATCGGCCACGGTGCCCACCCACAGCCCCGAGCCTGGCGCGTAGGCCAGGGCCGCTACTGCTAGCCCTGGCGGCAAGCCCGGCACATGGGCCGCTGGGGCGCCGGGTGCAGCGGCCGTCCACACGCCCCCTTGCCGTCGGCCTTCCCACACGCCGCCACCTAGGGCGGCTGGGCGGGTCAAAAAGGTACGCACCGGGGCTGCCAACGTACTGCTGCTGCCGGCGCTGGCAGCAGCAGTATGTGTTAGGTTGTCAAGTACAAAAAAGCGTGTGCCTGCCGTGCCCCAAAGGGCCGCCCCGGCTGTTGGTGCCAGGGTGGCGCCCTCCGCGGCGTAGTTGGTAGGCAGGGGCACTAGGGTCGCAAACCGGTCGCTGTGCCGCCACAAGCCTTGGCCAGCGGTGCCTAGCCACGCGTTACCATCTCGGTCTTCGAGCAGGCACCTAGGGGTAACATCGGCGGGCAGCTGCAAAGGATAGCGGCGCAGGTAGGCCCGCAGGCGTGCCGTGTCGGCCGCCGGTGGGCCAGGGGGCGGGGGGCGCCAGCCCCTAGGCAAGGCCGCCGTAGCCGCTATGGCTTGGAAAGCGGCGCCTGGAGTGGTGCGTAGCGAGCGTCCACCCTGGTTGTGGGCTACCCACAGGCGACCGGTGCCGGGCTCTTCCCACAGGCCAGTCACAAAGTTCTCGGCTAGGCCATCTTGAGTGGTGAGCGTGACGAAGCGCGCCCCATCGTACCGCACCAAGCCCTCGGCAGTACCTAGCCACAGGTAGCCTTGCCGGTCTTGGAGCAGGCAGTAGATAAACGGCTGGCTAAGGCCATCGGCGGGCCCAAACTGGCGCACAAAGGCGCGCGGTGCAGGCAGTGGCGCAGCCTGCACCAGCCCGCCCAGCAACACCAGGAGCAACCCCGCTACCAACCCGCGCAAACGGGCAGTAAGTACAACGAATACAGAACAAAAGCGCACGAGCCAGGCGCTGGCCTATTGCCAGCCATCTTATCTAGGTCTGCAAATTAACCAAGTGCTGCGGCGAGCTGCCGGGGAGCAAGCCGAGTAGGGATGTTTGCTCGCTCAGTGTAACGATTTTATCGCTGACGATTAGAAGGCTAGGTTAATGACCGGTCGTGGCTATCACGCGAAAGGCGGTAGGCCCGCCGGTAGGCTGGGGCGTGCTGCTGGCTATCGATGCCACCGGCTGTCCTAGGGCAGCCGTACTGAGGCGCGCGCGCGCAATGCCGTGGCTGGTAAGGTAGGCCAAGATGGATTCGGCCCGTTGCTGGCGCAGGTCGTTGCTGGCGTTGGCATCACCTTGGCCGCTTAGCTCCAGGCGCAGGGCCGGCTGCTCGGTAAGAAGCTGCTGGAGGCGAACAAGCTCGGCGGCGCTTTCGGGGCGTAGGTCGGCTTGGTCAGGGGCGAAGAAGATGTTGCGCAGCTCTACCAGGGTACCAAGCGTGGGGCGGTTCAGGGCCACGTCTTGCTGCCGCTCGGCGTAAGGTGCGTCGGTGGCCAGGTTCACATTTTCTGAGTAAAGCAGATAGCCGGTCTGGCGCACCGCCACGCCGTAGTTCAGGCCCGAGGGCAGGCTAATGAGGTAGCGCCCGGTGGCCGCATTCGACTGGTACGTGGCAATTACTTCGCCCTTCTGGTTGTCAATTACCTCGATGGTGGCGGCCAGGGGGGCCTTGCTTACGGCATCGGTTACCACGCCTTTTAGCACGGTTACGTGCGCCAGCGTAGCGGCCGCCGGGGTAGGGGCGGCCGTGATTTTGGTAGCCGACGCAGTTTTGGCGGGCGCCGTAGGAGTTTTGACACCTAGGACGGTGCCTGGCTTAGCCTTGGCCGGGGTTTTGGGGGCCGCGGCTACCGGGGCTGGGGCAGGCTCGGGACCGAGGAACGTGACGCGATAGATGTCCTTGCCGCCCAGGCCGCCCGGCTGGTCGGAGGAATAGTAGCCGTGCTGGCCCGAGGCCGACAGCACGAAGTACACATCATCGTCGGGGGTGTTGATGGGCCAGCCTAGGTTTTCGGGCTCGCTCCACTGGCCCTTCGCGTTGAGGGTCGATTTGAAGATGTCGTAGCCGCCCATCGAGTCGTGGCCCTTCGATGAAAAATAGAGCGTCTTGCCGTCGGGGTGCATAAAGACGCCTTCCTCATCATAGGGCGAGTTGATAACCGGCCCTAGGTTCTCGGCGGGAGTGCGAGCATCGAGCTCTAGGCGGTAGATGTCGCGGCCGCCGCGGTTGCCCTCGGGCCGGTCGCTCACAAAGTAGAGGTACTTGCCATCGGGCGAATAGCAGGCCGCCGATTCGTGATACTTCGTGTTGAGGCGGGGGCCTAGGTTCTTGGGTTTGCTCCAAGTGTTGCCCACCAGGTTCGACTCGTAGATATCCCCTTCATTATCCTCCATGTATACCAGTAGGCGCTGGCCATCGGCCGAGAGGCCCACGGTGGCATCGTGGCGGGCCGTGTTTACGGGGGCACCTAGGTTGCGGGCCGGGCTCCAGTTCGAGCCGGTCCAGTCGCTCTGGTAGATGTCTTCCAGCATGCCATCGCCCTCAGCATCGATTTGGCCGCCCGTCGAGCCCGCCCGGCGCGAGGTTAGGAGCAGCACTGACTCGTCGGCCGAGATAAGCGGGGCGTAGTCCGACATGGCCGAATTGATGTTAGGGCCAGCATTTTCCAGCTTCACGCGCACCGGGTGGGCTTGCATTTGCTGGCCGCGGTGGCACTCGCGCACGCCGCGAGCCAGGTCGTCAGTGGTCACGGCTACGTCGTCGCTGGTAGCATCGGCGGCTACCGGGCGGGCCTGCTCATACTCCTTAATAGCAGCTTCCCACTGCCCGCCTAGGTGCAGGGCGCGAGCCAGCAAGTAGTGAAGCCGGGGCTCGGCGGTTGCATCGAGCTGCTGGGCACGCTGCAAGTAGGGTAGGGCTTCTTGCTTCGTAGCAGAGTGCAAGTAGCACTCGCCAATTTTGGCATTAAGTAGCGCATTCTTCGGATTGAATTTTTGCGCCCGCAGGTAGTGCGGTAGCGCGGCGCCAAACCGCGCTGGGTCGGCTCCCATTTCGTGGTCGCCTAGCTCAACCTCGCGCTGCGCAAGCTTGAGCCCTTCTTTGTCGATAGTAAACTGCTCTTTTGTGAAGGGAATGCTTTGCGCCTGCACTAAGCCAGCACTAAATCCTAAAAGGCCACAGGAGAGGATAATAGAGCGTGTAGAGATAGCCATGTAGTACGTTGGAAAAACACTAGAAAAACCGCCGGAAATAGCCGCCTAGGGCAATGGCTTTTAGCCATTGGATAGTTAAAGGCAAGTAGCTGCGACTTTCTATTTATTAGGATTATAATAAGATTAAAATAACGTATTAGTGTATAGTCAGCCTAAAGATAAAGCATAAAAAATGCAAAATGACCAGGCTGTTTGCGGCCTGGTCATTTTGCAAGGGGGAGACGCCAATCGGCTACCTTATTCGAGTACTACGCGGCGGGCGGCGGGCGTGCCGTTTGCTGGGCGATAAAGCAGGTTGTAGAGGCCCGGCGCGAATGGCAGCGCCAGGGTACGCTCGATGGCAGCGCCGGTCTGGGTAAGCTGCTGCTGCCACACCACGCGCCCTAGGTTGTCGACGAGGCGCAATTCGACGTTGCCCGCGTAGGCCGGCAAACGCAGATTTAGGCTGGTGCCGCGTGGGGTGGGGGTGGGCCACGCCTCTAGCCCAACGGCGTTGGCCGCCGAGGTTAGGCTTAGCAAGCTATTGCCTACCTGAATGTTATCCAGGTAGAGGTGGTTGCCAAAGTCATTGTAGCCGATAAACCGGATGATGACCACCTTGCCGGCGTAGGGCGTGAGGTCAACTAGCTCCTGGCGCCAGTCGCTGCCCGATGTTGGTACAAAGTAATTGGGGGTGCTGGCGCTGGTGGCGAGGCCATTGGTGGCGCCCTTGCTGTAGGGCTTGCCCAGCACCGTGCCGGTGCAGGCATCAACCACCTGGATGCTAAGCGAATCGATATCGGTAGGTGTGTCCCCGGCTTTCATCGCAAAAGGCCCATAGGCCAGGTCAAACAAAAGCTTAGGGCTAGCTACCCCCGTCAGGTTGATGGCCGGGGTGTACACGGCAGGCCGCTCGCCGCGGCTGTCGTCGTCGGCAAAAGGTGCCCGCAGTGCCCGGCTAGCCACGCCCGACCGCCCAATGATGTCATCGACCAGCGACCAGGCGTATACGCTGGGGCGCACCAGCGTCCAGCCGCGCGGTAGGGTGGTAGTGTTGTCAAAAGACTCCGCAAAGGGCAGCGCCCTCCCATCTACATCAATGATGACGCTGCGCGTGACTGTGCCGTACCCATTAGTCACCGTGAGGGTGGCCGTGTACGAGCCCGCCGCTGCATATGTAACGACCCCGGGGTTAGCCGCGGTAGAGCTAACGGGCGAGCCTCCCGGAAAGCTCCAGGCGTAGGTAGTGGGGCAGTAAAGCGTGGTGCTACTAAACGTGATGTTGCCGCCGCGGCAAATACTGGTACTGCTGGCCATGATGGAGGCCTGCGGGGCGCGGCCTGAAACGAAAACGTAGCCCGTATCGGTGCGGACGGCGGTGCTACCGGCGCTGCTCACGCTCAGCGTGACCGGGTAGTGGCCCGGCGTGCTGTAGGTCACAAGCGGATTGCGCAGGGTGGAAGTAGCCGGTGTGCCGCCTAAAAACGTCCAGGCATAAGATGCGGCGCCCGCCTTGAAGAGCGACGTGTCGGCGTATTGCACCTGCAGGCCAGGGCAGCCGGTAGCCGGGCTCGAATTGAAAAGAGCAACTACACTCGGCGTGCTGGAGGTTACGGCAATGTCGTCGAAGGCGCGCCCACGGCGCGTGGCGTCGGTGGTGCCAGTGCCGGTACCGTATTGCTGAAACTTGATGCGAATAGTGGCCCCTAGGGTCAGGCCATTAGTCGCCACAAACTGCGTGAGGTTGACGACGCTGGTCTGGTAGCTGGTCGTGGAGTTGGTGGCGAGGTCGTAGAGGCGGTACCACGTCGTGCCCCCATCCACGCTAAGGGCTACGCCATCGGTGCGGCTGGTGCCGTTGCCGGTGTACGAGGCGGGCATGACCTCATTGGTCTCAGCCACGTACTTGCGGTGCCTAAACGACAACTGCAAGTTACTGCCCGCGGCCGCCGGCGTCACGTAGCAAACGGCTTCGGTAAGGCTTTGCAACTGGCTAACTTCTGAATCGAGTACCAACTCGTACTTGCCCGAGGCGGCACCTAGGCCGCTCGCTACCCGCACGCGCCCGGCGCGGTAGGTGCTCACGGTCCAGTTGAGCGGCAATGCCGTTTTCTCAAGGTCCTCGATGTAAGGCGTGGCGGTGGCCGCCACCGGCCCATACACCGCCGTGTAGGCGTCGAGCAGGCCAGGTCCAGTGAGCGGGTCGGTGGCCGTGGTGCCAATGAGGCGGGCCGAGCTAGTGAGGCGAGCGTAAACCTGGGTGGCCGTGAGCGACGGCTCGGAGGAGCGCAGTAGCGCGGCTACGGCCGCGGCGTGCGGCGCCGCGGCCGACGTGCCGAAGAAGTTAGGAAAGCCATTGCCTTCGACATCAGACCCAAAAAACGAAGTGTCCGTGCCGTCTACCGAGGCAATGTTGGGCTTTTGCCGAGTTTCTACTGTTGCCAGCGCCGTGCCCGTGGGGCTGAATAAGAAAGGCAGCGCGCCACCTTTCGAGGTGTAGCTCGCGGGCGTTTGCTGCGCATAGTAGGGCACCGCCGCCACTGCGTAAGCCGCGGCAGCCGCGGCGTGCCCCGAAATGGTGCTGCTGCCCGTGCGCCACTCGCTGAGCACCGCGCCCGAGCCGTAGTCAATGTACTTGACGCGGGTGGGCGCCACCCCGCCCCGCACCACTATCACGAGGTCGAAAGTGGTAGTGCCCGTGGCGGCGGTGTTAGTGTAGTCGAAGGTTTCGATGGGGTATTGCAGTGCAATATTGTTGTTGGTGCCGCGCGCTACCGTGTCGCCCGCCGTGCCGTTAGTCACAGCAATGAGGTACATGTCTAGGTTAGTTTTGACCCCGTTTGTAGTGTAGAAAGGGTCCGACCATTGCAGGAAAGGTCGGAAGGAGTTGGTAGCCTCTATTGTGATGCGCTGCGTAACGTCGGTGGTCGTGTTAGTCGTGTTGAAGTTGAGCAGCGGCCTGGTACCACCCGTTGGCGTCACAAATTGGGGTGTGGCGTTTTCGTAGCTAGCATCGCCATTATTGCCGGCCGAGGAAAAGTAGCTTACGCCGCTCTGCGTCACCACTTGGTTTACGGCCTGGGCTACCACGCCATCCTGAAAGAAGGGCTCGGTCAGGTAGCGCACATCGTCTACTATCACCTGGCAGTTGCCTAGGCTAGGGTCGGCCAGGTCCCGAATGTGCTGGGCAAAGACGCCCTCGCCGCCATTAGCCGTGTTAAATGCCAGCGCCGCCCCCGGCGCCAGGTCATAAATGAGCTGGCACATGGCCCGTCCTTCATCAGTAGTGCTGCCCTCGGTGAGTACCTGCACCCCCGCGGGCGGCAGGTCGCCTGCGGCCACATCAGCCGCCGCGCCATCTAGAAAGTCAAAGGAGTCGCTCAGTACCCCGATTTTAATGCCGCTGCCACTCACGTTTTTGGGGCGAGTGGCGCGGGTGCGCGCTGCCTCCAGCACGTAGTCGGCCTGGCTGGTCACCACGCCGGCGTGGTATTGAGGCTCGTAGGCACTTAGCACTCCTAGCAAGCCTTGCTTGGCGAGGGCTTCTACGCCTCGGCCATCGCCGCTAAGCTGGCTGACTGGCAGCAGACCTTCCACGAAGTGCAGCTTAGGATACGACGCCGATACCACGAAGCCCCGCTGCTGTAGGCTAGGTAGCAGTGCATTTACATCCTGCGCCGTGATGCGCACCAGCACCGTGGGCGCCGTGCTCTTGCCAAACGTAAGTTCGGGGTGGCGGGCACGCAAGCTTTGGCTGGTTGGCGCCCCCGCGCTTTCCTGGTAAAGGCGCTGCAAGTCGGCATCTAGGTGGGGGTTGGTGCTGGCATTAGCCCCTAGGCGCTGGCTACTGGCAGTGCCCGGGGCCGCAGGCTTCGGGCGAGCGCGTAGCAGTTCGGCCGTGGGGCGTGGCGAGCCAAGGGGCTGCGTGCCCGTTTGGGCGCTCGCCCGTGGGCCTAGGCTAGCCCAGGCGGCCAAGCCCAGCAGCAGTCGCCCGGTAAGAGTAAGTAGTTTAAGAGCCAAAATAGTAGCAAAATGAGTGGGTGATTAGGCAAGGGTATCTACCTAAGAGCAGCAGGCACCTAGGAAGATATACGGCAAAAGGTGGCCAGAAAATGAACGTAAGGCTACGAACCTTTTGGGTGGCTGCCTGCTTATGAAAAGCGGCACCGCGCGTGCCGTATTTTTGCGAAGAAATAAACGGATTGTCCGCCGTTTCAGTCCAATTAATTTTACCTTATTATGGCTGTTTATCCCGAATACATGGTCGCTCCCATTCGCCAAGACTTGGTAGAAGCGGGCTTCGAACAACTGATGTCGCCGCAGGAAGTAGATGCGGCTCTGGCCCCGACCGAAGGCACCGTGCTGGTAGCCGTGAACTCGGTGTGCGGCTGCGCCGCTGGCAAAGCCCGCCCGGCCCTCAAGCTGGCCCTGGCTAGCGCTGAGAAAAAGCCCACCAAGCTGGTGACCGTTTTTGCCGGTATGGAGACCGATGCCGTGGCCAAAATGCGCGAGCATATGCTGCCCTACCCGCCCTCTTCGCCCTGCATCGGCCTGTTTAAGGATGGCGAGCTGGTGCACATGATTGAGCGCTACCACATCGAAGGCTCTGACATGATGCGCATTGTGAACAACCTGCAAGGCGCATTTGAAGAATACTGCTAGCTGGCCCCGCCGCGCTCGCCTAGGTGAGCGCCCGGCGTGAGCTACACGAAAAAGGGCCGCCAACTTGGCGGCCCTTTTTCGTGTGCTTTGGTTCTGTATTGGCAGTTGCAAGCACCTAGGGCTTGCGAGCGTTAGGCTTAGTTGGCCAGCACTCTAAACTCGGTACGCTGGTTGCGCTGGCGGTCGCCGTCGAGGGCGCTGGCCCGCAGCGGAATGCTGGCTCCGTAGCCCATCACCGTCAGCCGCTCAGTCTTGATTTTGTGCTCGGTCAGGTAGGCGGCAATTACCTGGGCGCGGCGCTTGGTCAAGGCCACGCCTTCTTCGTAGTCGCCGGTGCCATCGCTGTGGCTGCTGATTTTTACTTTCAGCTTCGGCTTGTCGCCTAGCAGCTTCACCAGGCGCTCTAGCTCCGCTGTGCTTTCGGGGCGCAGCTTGGCGGTGCCGGGCTCAAAAAACACGTTGTTCAGCAAGATATTAGTGCCCGGCTCCAGCTTTTGCAGCCGGAAATTGCGCACCGTTTCCGGAAAGCCCATCCGCGCGGCTAGGTTCACATTTTCGGAGTGGAAGGGGTAGGCGTTGTTGCGCAACACTAAGCCGTAGTTGGTGCCGGCCGGTAGGTTTACCGAGTAGCTGCCCTCTGGGGTGCAGTGCAGGGTGGTGATGAGCGACCCGTTCTCATTATCAAGCACGTCAATGTTGGCCATTACGGGCTTGCCGCTGGCCACGTCCAGCACAGTACCGTGCAGCGTTATTTCCGTTACGGCCACGGGCATGGGCGCGGCAGGCAGGGTGCTGGCAGTAGCAGGCTCTTCCTCGTCCTCGGTCAGCCGCTGGGCCAAGCGCAGTGTATCGGTGCTAGCAGCAGCAACATGGGCCAGCGAATCGGGCGCTACTTGTGCTAAGGCGGGGCGTAGGCTCCCGAGGAGTAGCGCCGCTGCCAGTAGCCCGCGTAAGGGTAGTTTCATAGCTGGTGGGTGAAGAATAATGGCTCAGGTTAGCGCTGCGGCGAAAGCAAAAAGGCAAGCAAGCCGCAGCACAAGTAGTTAAGAAGTTGCCGCTTACGAGGTAGATTCAGCCAGTGTTCAGCTTTAACTACTTGCAGAAGCGAAAAAATATGTTGGATAATAGGACGAATATAGTACACTATAGATGGCTGAGAAAAGGATAGTTCTTTATTTTTTTAGTATCATTTCGCCAGCTAATCAGGCTTATAGAACTATTTTAAGAGACGGAGTAGCTAAGGATATAAATAGACCTGAATGGATATAATAGGCACGTAAAAAAGCCCCGCACGGTAGTGCGGGGCTTTAGCTGACCTAGAGAAGTAGCCTAAGCTAGTTGGCCACTTCGCTCAAAAACTTGATGCGGACTAGGCGTACTTCTTCCTCTGTGAAATCATCGACACCTAGCTCCTGCATGGCCGTGGCAATGTTGTCGGTGGTAGCCGTCATAAAGTAGTCGTAAATCTCCTCCTGCTTGTCCTCGTCCACCGCTTCCCGGATGTAGTAGTCCAGGTTCAGGCGCGTGCCCGAGTAGCAGATATGCTCAATTTCTTCCATCAGGTCGGCCATCGAGATGCCCTGGCTCCGGGCAATGCCGGTCAGGTCCATTTTCTTGTCAATCTGCTGGATGATATAGATTTTGAGCTTCGAGCGGTTCACCGTCGACTTAATAATCACGTCGGCCGCCGTCTCTATCTCGTTTTCTTCCACGTACTTCTTAATCGCCGCCACGAAGGGCGCCCCAAACTTCTGGGCCTTGCCCTGGCCTACGCCCGAAATGTGCGTCAGCTCGTGCAGGCTCTGGGGGTAGGTGGTGGCCATCTCCTTCAGGCTGGGGTCCTGGAAGAGTACGTAGGGCGGCAGGTTTTTCTGCTTGGCTACTTGCTTGCGCAGCTCTTTGAGTTGAGTAAACAGCGCCTCATCGTGGCCAGCGGCCTGCTGAGTCTTCTCCTCATCTTCTTCCTCCTGCTTTTCGGCCTCGAAGTCGTGGTCTTTGGTCAGCGTCATGCGCTGCGGGTTCTCGATAAAATCGATACCCTTTTCGGTAATGTGCACCAAGCCAATCGAATCGATATCCTTCTCTAGCAGCCCATTGAGCAAGCATTGGCGCAGCACCGACAGCCACAGTTGCATGTCGCCGCTCAGGGCCTTGCCCTGGCCGTATACCGGCAACCCATCGTGTCCATAGCTGTCGATGTGCGGGTTGCGCAGCCCTAGGAGCACCTGTGCAATGTGGTCGAGACCAAAGCGCGCTTCTGTTTGCACCACCGCCCGCAGCGCTAGGCCCACGTGCTCGGTGCCGTCGAATTTCTCCTTCGGGTGGCGGCAGTTGTCGCAAAAGCCACAGTCCTGGTCTAGGCTCTCGCCGAAGTAGTGCAGCAGCTGGCGCCGCCGGCACACCGACGACTCCGAGTAGTTCGTCATTTCTAGCAAGAGCTGCCGGGCGTTGTCGCGCTCGGTCACAGGCTTGTCTTTGCTGAATTTTTCGAGCTTCAGAATATCATCGTAGCTGTAGAACATCAGGCAGTTGCCTTCTAGGCCATCACGGCCGCCGCGGCCGGTTTCCTGGTAATAACCCTCGATGCTCTTGGGCGCGTCGTAGTGAATAACGAAGCGCACATCGGGCTTATCGATGCCCATACCGAAGGCGATGGTGGCCACAATCACGTCGCATTCCTCGTTCAGGAAGGCGTCTTGGTTGTGCATGCGCGTGTGCGGGTCGAGGCCGGCGTGGTAGGGTAGGGCGCGCACGTCGTTCACGCGCAGCAGCTCGGCCACTTCTTCTACCTTCTTACGGCTCAGGCAATAAATAATACCCGCCTTGCCCTTGTGCTGCTGCACATACTGGATGAGCTGCTTTTTGGTATTACGCTTGGCGCGCACCTCATAGTAGAGGTTAGTGCGATTAAACGAGGTCTTGAAGACGCTCGCATCGTCCATGTGCAGGTTTTTCTGGATGTCGAGCTGCACCTTGGGCGTGGCCGTGGCCGTGAGCGCAATAAGCGGAATCTTGCCCCCTAGGTTATCAATGATGCCGCGAATCTTGCGGTACTCGGGACGGAAGTCGTGGCCCCATTCTGAGATGCAGTGCGCCTCGTCGATGGCTACAAACGAAATGCTGGCTTTTTGGAGAAAGGCAATAGTGTCTTCCTTGGTCAGGCTTTCGGGCGCTACATATAAAAGCCGCACATCGCCCGCAATCACGTCTTTTTTGACGCGATTCATTTCCGTCTTCGTTAGTGTCGAATTGTACACCTGCGCGTTCACGCCAAAGGCCGCCAATTGGTCGACCTGGTTTTTCATGAGCGCGATGAGCGGCGAAATAACAATGGCCGTGCCCGGCAGCACCAGCGCTGGCAGCTGGTAGCAGAGGCTTTTACCCGCGCCCGTGGGCATAATAACGAAGGTATTATGCCCAGCTAGAATGTTTTGAATAACAGCTTCTTGCGTTCCTCTGAATTGCCCAAAACCGAAAACTTCCTTGAGTTTGGTCTTTAAATGGGCGGCCGGCGCGAGCGGCTCCGCAGTAGCAAGCAATGGCATAGAATAGCGGCGGGGTGATAAAGAAGCGTGAAGGTGCTAAACGAAGATAAGGACAAAGTGAATTTTTTGCGAAATATTAGCGTTTAAGCGCAACTTTTTTAGGAAAGCCCTGGTAGCTTTTCCCTCAATACCTTACGCCTGCCAGGCCGGGCTAAACAGCCGTGGCTTGGCCGCCAAGCCGTAGTTTTGGCCGTGCATCCGATTTCCGATTTCCCCGTGTTGCCCGCGCCCGTCGATGTGCTGGCCGTGGCCCGCCAAGTGCTGCTGGAAGAAGCCGACGCTCTGCGCGACGTGGCCCAGGCCGTAGCCGCCACCCCCGACTTCGCCCGCTGCGTAGCCACACTGCTGAACCTGCGGGGCCGCGTAGTAGTCACGGGCGTAGGCAAAAGCGCCCACATTGCCAGCAAACTGGTGGCTACTCTCAACAGTACTGGCACGCCTGCCTTATTCATGCACGCCGCCGACGCCATCCACGGCGACCTAGGTATGATTCAGGCCGAGGACTTCGTCATTGCTATCAGCAAAAGCGGCGACACGCCCGAAATAAAGGTGCTCGTGCCGCTGCTGCGCCGCAAGGGGGTGCCGCTGGCTGCCCTAGTCAGCAACGCCGACTCGTACCTGGCCCGCCAGGCGGCCTACGTGCTGCACGCCCCCGTGCGGCGCGAGGCCTGCCCCCATGACCTGGCGCCTACTACCAGCACCACGGCCGCCATGGCCCTAGGCGATGCTCTGGCCGTGTGCCTGCTCGAATGCCGGCAGTTTTCGGCCCAAGACTTTGCACGGTTGCATCCCGGTGGCACGCTGGGCAAAAAGCTTTACCTAACGGTAGGCGACCTCAGCCGCCAAAACCAGCGCCCGCAAGTAGGCCTAGGTGCCTCGTTGCGCGAAGTGCTACTCGAAATATCGGGCAAGCGCCTAGGGGCCACCGCCGTGCTCGACGCAGCTGGCAAGCTGGCTGGCATTATCACCGACGGCGACTTGCGGCGCATGTTGGGCCGCGGCCCGCTGGCCGACCTAGAGTCGCTGACTGCCAAGGATATTTTGACGCCGCAGCCGGCCACCATTGCGCAAAGTGATTTTGCGGCCGAGGCATTGCGCCGCATGCAGGAGCGCAACATTACCCAGCTCATTGTGCTCGATGAAGGTCAGTTTGCGGGCTTCATTCACCTACACGATGTACTGCGCGAAGGATTGGTATAACTAAAACTCGCTAACTTCACCCATTCCTAGTTACCTACGTCGCTGCTCGCTGTTTTGCCCGCTCCGGTTCTCTCGCTTCTAATTCCGGCCTATAATGAGGCTGCGCGGCTAGGTGCTACCCTAGGTCAAGTGCTGGCTTACCTCCACACGCAGCCCTATCCCAGTGAGTTAATTGTCGTAGATGATGGTTCGACCGATGGTACGGTAGCTGTAGCTGAAGAATACTTTGCTTCCCACGCTGGTCGGGTGGCTACGCGCGTGCTCAGCTACACCCCCAACCGGGGCAAGGGCTATGCCGTGCGGCGGGGGCTGCTGGCCGCGCGCGGGGCCATCGCCATCTTCTCCGACGCCGACCTTTCGACGCCTATTGAAGAAACCCCCGCGCTGCTAGAGCCTATTCTGGCCGGTGAGTGCGATGTAGTATTTGGCTCGCGGGCCCTCAACGACGAGTTGGTAGGCCAGCACCAGCCGTGGTTGCGCGAGCAAAGTGGCCGGTTTTTCAACCGAATGGTGCGCCTAGCTACCGGTATGCCTTACGCCGATACGCAGTGCGGCTTCAAAGCCTTTCGGCTCGATGTGTGCACGCCCGTGATAGAAAGCGCCCAGCTCGACCGCTTTGGCTTCGATGTGGAACTGCTCTTTCTCGCTTACGAGGCCGGCCTGCGCTTGCGCGAGCAGCCCGTGCGCTGGAACGATGTTGCGGGTAGTAAAGTCGGTATCCTCAGTGGGTTGCACGGCTTTCGTGAGCTTTGGGCCTTGCGCCAATATAGCCGGCGTGGCTGCTACGACGCTGCCCTGGCTCGCACCCGGGCTCTAGTGGTCAGCCAGGCTATTATACCAGGTGTGCCTATATAGTAATGGTAACGTAACCGTTGGGGTCGCTACATTTGTGGTTACACCTAGTTTATGTTGAAATGAATAACACCTATCTCGTGGTGATGGCAGGTGGCATTGGCAGCCGTTTCTGGCCCTTTAGCCGCACCCAGCATCCCAAGCAGTTTCACGATGTACTCGGGGTAGGCCGCTCGATGTTGCAGTTAACGGTTGACCGCTTCCGGGGTATTTGCCCGCCCGAAAATGTATTTGTGGTCACCAACCGTGACTATGTGAACTTGGTACAGAGCCACTTGCCCGACCTGCCCGCCGACCAGATTCTGGGCGAGCCCATCGGCCGCAACACGGCTCCCTGCGTGGCTTACGCCAGCTACCGTATCGCTCAGCGCGACCCTAAGGCTACTATTATCGTCTCGCCCGCCGACCATGCCGTGCTACGCGAGGAAGAGTTTCGCCGCCTTATCCGCGAGGCGATAACGGCGGCGCGCCAACATGATGTGCTCATCACGCTTGGCATTCAGCCCTCGCGCCCCGACACGGGCTACGGCTACATCCAGTACATGGATGGCGCCGAAAACCGCTTGGAGGGCAACGACCTGCACAAAGTCAAAACCTTTACCGAGAAGCCCAATAGCGAGCTGGCGCGCATGTTCTTGGAGAGCGGCGACTTTCTTTGGAATGCGGGCCTCTTCATCTGGCAGGCCGAGAATATTCTGCGTGCTTTCCACAACCTGCTCAGCGATGTGGCCGAGGTATTTGACGAGGGCGCGGATAAGCTCGGTACCCCCGACGAAGCTGCGTTTATCGACGAGGCCTATGCCCGGTGCCGCAACATCAGCATCGACTACGGCATCATGGAAAAGGCGGATAACGTGTACGTGCTGCCCGCCGATATCGGCTGGAGCGACCTAGGTACTTGGGACTCGCTACACCGCGTAGGTCAGCGCGATATCCAAAACAACGTGATTGACGGCGATGTGATGCTCTACGATACCCAGGACTGCATCATCAAAACGCCTTCGGAGCGCCTCGTGGTAGTGCAAGGCTTGGAAGGCTACATCGTGGCTGAGCACGACAACGTACTGCTCATCTGCCAGCGCTCGGAAGAGCAGCGCGTGAAAGACTTCGTGGCCGATGTGAAATCTAAGAAGGGCGGCGGCTACCACTAGGTGTATTTAGTAGCCCTAGGCTGACACGAAAACGCCCCGCGAGCAACGTGCTCGCGGGGCGTTTTCGTGTCAGCCTAGGGCTTTTATTTAGTTCTAGCTTTTGCTACTTCGAAGAGCATGATGCCAGCAGCCACGCCCACGTTGAGGCTCTGAATTTGGCCGCTCATGGGGATGCGCAGGCGCTGGTCGCAGAGACGCAGCAAGTCGGGCGAGATACCGTCTTCCTCCGAGCCCATAACCACGGCGATGGGGCCGCTGAGGCTGGTCGGCTCGGTATGGCCTAGGTCGGCGTCGGCCTTTTCGGTACAGGCTACTACCGTGAGGCCGCTATTTTTCAGGAATTCGATGGTGCGGTGCAGGTCGGGCTCGCGGCACACGGGCAGCAGGTTGAGGGCGCCAGCCGAGGTTTTGACGGCGTCGCCGTTGATTTGGGCAGCGCCGCGGGCGGGCACTACCAGGGCCTGCACCCCTAAGCACTCGGCGGTGCGGGCAATGGCGCCGAAGTTGCGCACGTCAGTTACGCGGTCGAGCAATAGTAAGAAAGGCTCTTTGCCTTCTTCAAAAAGGCCCGCCAGCAGCGTATCGAGCGGGGCAAAGTCGATGGGCGACACGTAGGCCACCGCGCCTTGGTGGTTTTTGCGGGTCATGCCCTCCAGCTTCTCCAGCGGCACCATCGACACGGGCACGTTGGCCGCCCGCGCCAGGTCCGAGATGTCCTGGGTCATGCTGTTCTTGGTGCCGCGCAGCAAGAAAATCTTGTCTAGCGTGCGCCCCGCATTCAGCGCCTCCAAAATGGGGCGCAAGCCAAACAGCATGTCGATGCTGCGGTCGGCGGCGGGCCGGGTATTGTGCTGCTTGTAAAAGGGCGCGTCGCCGCGCTCGCCGGCGGGCCTGCTGCGCTGCACCTGGCGGCCCTGCTCGTCGTAAAATGGGCGGTTGGGCCGGGCGCGGTTACCCCCTGCCTCGTTGCCACCAGCGCGGCGGTCGGGGCGGGGCGCATCGCGGTTTTCGCGGCGCTCGGGGCGGCTGTCGCCGGCGCCTTCGCGGAAGCGGCGCGGCACATAATCGTCTTCGAATCCGCCGTTTACCGGGCGGTCAGTGTCTTTCTCCATCGTTCTACGGCGGCATACCAGAGCGTTTGATACTCGGGGCGGCGCACCAGTTCGTAGTTATCAGGCGCTAAGGTACTAGGGCGCGGGCGGAAGGTGAAGCTTGTGGGGCGGCCGGTGCGGTCGAGGGCATCATAAATCCAGCGCTCATCGCCGCTATCTAGGCGCTGCACGCTAGTGGGTGCCCCCAGCACTACGTAGAGCAAGCCCCGGTCGGTGAGCCAGCCGGCCTTATGTCCCGTAAATAATTCATTAGCAATAGTCACTAAGCCATAGTAGCGCCGAATGTAGTCGCGGCCGAGCGTCTGGTCGCCCCCGGCCGAAGCCAGCCAAAAGCGGTCGACTGCGCGCTTGGGGTCGGCGGCTTGGCGTAGTTGCTGGCGCTCGGCGGCGGTAGTCAGGTACAGCAGCGGGTCGATAAGCTCGGGCGCGGTACGCTGGCCCGGAAAATCTGAAGGCACTACTAGCAGCGGCACCGTGCGCACGGGCTCGCCGCCTGTGCCGCCCACCCGCAGCGCATACAATCCCTGCTGCGGCAAGCGAAGCAGGTTGCTGGCGGGCAGCGCCGCGGCCGACGAATCGAGTACCCCTAGGGTGCGCGGCGTGGCGGGCTGGCGGCGCGGGTCGGCAAAGGGTGGGGGAGCGGCCGTGCTCGAGGCTGCATAGCGCCGCCACCGCACGGGCTGACCTAGGCCAAAGCTCGCAACGGCCACGGCCTCACCACTGCGCACATAGGGGCGCGTGAGCACCAGACCCATCGAGTCGAGCAGCACAAACGGCCGCGCCAGGCGCTCGGGCGTAAGGCGCATCCACGCCGTAGTGGCGGGATTTTGGGCAAGTGCCGGCTGGTCTAGGGAGGCTTGCAGCACGGCTCCAGCCGGCGCCTGCGCTAGCGGCAGTGCCGCTGTAAGCACCAGCACCGCGCTGGCAGGGTCGGCGCCTGGGTACAGGCGCAGGCGCTGCGTGCCTTGCCACAGAGGCTGCCGGGCCTCGTAGCTGGCCCACACCGTGAGGCGCAACACCGGAAGCGCTTGCCCAGCGGGGCGGTTGAGCAGCAGCCGCAGGCTATCGGCCTCGCGACGGGTTTCGACTAGCAGCCGGTTGGCTACGGGCTGGTATAAGCTTGCAAAATCGAGGCGCGGCTCCGGCGTTTGGGCTGCTGCCCACCGGCTGCCTAGCAGGCTAAGTAGCACAAAAACCGCCGCGCGGTTGTTAAACTTGAACCTTAATCGGCCGTAGGTATGGCCTAGTCTTTTCTTCCCATCCATGAGCTTCTGGATTTCACTGCTGCTGTTTTTCTTACTTGTACGCTACATCTTGCCCGTGGTACTACGGGCAGCGCTTGGCGGCTTTGTGCGGCAGCAGGTGCATAAGGCGCAGCAGGGGGGCTTCTACACTTCCAACGGCGGGTTTGAGGCGCCGCGCCAGCCCACTACCGAGCCCGGCCAGGTGCGCGTCGACTACGTGCCGCCCCAAGCGGCCGGCAGCGAGCGCAAGCACGAGTTTCGGGGTGGCGAGTACGTAGACTACGAAGAGGTAAAATAGCCACCTAGGGCTTAGCAGGTGGCGGTAGCGCTGGCACTATCACCGTTGGCTGCGTAGGCAACTGGTTGAGCGCTTGGCGGCGCTCTGAATAAGGAGCACCGTAATTAACTTCAAAATCGGCTACTGCTTTAGGGTCAAGTGCTCCGTCTTTGAGCAGCCGTGCACTATAGATGATGCGGGCGAGCTTCGTGGGTGATAAAACGTGAAAGTTTTCGCTGGGCTTCGGTGTTTCTACCACCTTGCGAGAATCAGTAAAAACAAATTGTAGGTAGCTTGCCCACCCGGCGGGGTCTTGCAGTGTAAGCGGCCGCACGATGAAGAGGCGCTGCTTTTGAGGCGAGCTGACGTAGTATTCGTACGCTTCGCCCTGCTCTAGATACGCGTAGGGCTCCCCGTCCACAGTGATGAGGTCTTTCTTAATGGCGATTTTCTGGGCGTTGGCGCTTAGCGCGGCTGCGGCAAGCAAAAGCGTGGCGAGCGTGGTTTTCATGGGTGGGAAGAGTTAGAAGACGGGAATGCCTTGCCAGGCCAAACTCTGTGCCACAAGCCTGCTGCAGGAGGTACCGCGTCTTTGTTTCCTAGGCTACTTAGGCTGGGTTATTTAACCCAAAGAGCAAGCCCAGAAACTAAGTAGACTTGGCGGACGCTGCCGCTAGGCCTACTTAGTTTCTGGGCTTGAGCTTAACACAGCGTGCGTAGGTGGTAGCTTTATTTGGCAGTCGCCTAGGGTAGCTACGCTATTGCTCCGCACTTCGAGCGCTGCTAGAATTATTGCACGATATTGACGACAACTTTGACCTGTTTGCCACTTGGCAGCTTGGGCACTACTATAGTGTAGTCTACATCAACTGGGCTCAGCGTGGGGCTATCGCTCACGTTCACCGTATGCACGTAGTTGCCTTGGCAATCCAGTGCTACTTGCTGCGAGCGCAGAAAGGCGCCCCCAGAGCGGGGAACGCGGCCCGCCAATAAGGTAGACGTGGTAAAATCTACCGTGGGCGCGGTGCTACTATTACACTGAACAGCCGCGGCCAGCTCGTCAGGCGAATCAATGATGTAGCTCTTAGACTGGCCTCGCTGAGCCGTGAGCGAGCAGCCGGTGGGCAGCGTATAGGCCTGAGTAGCTACGGCGGTAGTGGCTTCATTGCAGGGCTGTACCTCACTGTCTTGCTTATCGCAACTGAAGCTCATGGTTAGTAGCGCGATGCTGGCGGAGGCAAGTAGGGGTAGAATTTTCACTATGTGGGCAGCTAAGGGAGGAAAGAGTGAGCTGCGCGGGCAGCTTACTAGGTGAGCTGCTAGGCTGCTAAATGGTTGCATAACTATACTGCTTACTTTGTTCTTTTCTTAGCAGGCCTGCGGGAAGTTGCCAGTCTACCGCGGCAAATACACCGTTTTGCCTTCCTTCACCGATTGCTTGGCTGCGTCTAGTATCTCGACCACGAGCATATTGGTGGCCAATGACGACAGTACGTCCTCGGGGGCGGTGCCACGCACCACGGCCGCTAAGTAGGAAAACGGTTCGTCGTAGGGTGCGGGCGGTGCGGGCACAGTTTGGTCTTGGGGCGCGTCTTTTTCGGTGCGCCGCACGCGCACGTGGTCGCGGTCGAGGGCGATGACCGAGCCAGTCTGGCCATACACTTCGAGGTCTTTGCGCGAGTAAGGCCAGTTCCACGATGCCTGAATGACGCCTTGGGCCTTGGCATAATTGACCAGAATGGTCACGTCGTCTTCCACCTTGGGGTACACGTTGGGCTTGATGTGCAAAGCGTTGGCCGTCACCGACAGTGGGCGCTCGCCGTGCATGAGCCACGTCATGAGGTCAGCGCCATAGCAGCCAAAGTCGATTATCGCGCCGCCACCGTTCTGCACCGGGTCGGTGAGCCAATCCAGAAATTCTTTATTGACATTGATTTCTTTGGGGCCCTGGTGGCCATCGTGTGCCACCATGCGCCGGATGCCACCTAGGGCCTTGTCTTGCACTAGTTGGTAAGCCTGACGGTTAGAGCCGTACCAGGTGGTTTCGTAGTTGGTAAGCAAGTGGATGTGATGCTTTTGGGCCAGCGCCGCCATCTGGCGGGCGTGGTCCATGCTCACGGCCAGCGGCTTTTCCACCATCACGTGGACGCCTTTGGGCGCGCAGGCCTGCACCACCCCTAGGTGCTCGTAGATAGAGCCAAACGCCGTGACCGCCTGGGGCTTGGTTTTGATAAGCATCTCGGGCAGTGAGTTATACACGAGGTCCATGCTTAGGCCGTACTGCTTGGTGAGGCGCTGCGCAAGCTCGCGGTTGGGCTCGGCAATGCCCACAATCACGATATCGCCGCGCTTGGCGCGGCCCAGTATACCGTGCACATGGGCGTGCGTGAGGCCAGCCACGCCCACGCGTAGGGGTGGCGGCGTTTGGGCGGCGGCCGAGTGGCCCCAAATAGTCAGTAGCAGCGCAAGCGCGACAAGGAGTAACCTAGGCATAGGGGTGGGCAAAAAGGAGTGAGTTGGCAAGATACCGGGGCCAAACTGGCTGGGTTGCCAGGTTAGGCCAAGGTCTAATAATTTTCGTGCTAGTTGCCTGGCTACTACTTTTAAAGCCGCGTCTTGCTAGTGCGCTGCTTACTTTTCCCACCCATGAACATCCTCAGTAAAACGCTGGTGCTGGCCGCTTGCGCGGCGACCACGCTGCTCGCCACGTCCTCCCGCCCCCGGCCGCAGGCCCCGAAAGCCGACGCCTGGCAAAACCTATTCGACGGTAAAACGCTCAAGGGCTGGAAGCGCCTCGCCGGCACGGCCGACTATAAAGTCGAGAACGGCGCCATCGTGGGCACCACCGTCGCCAACTCGGGCAATACCTTCCTGGTCACTGAGAAGGAGTACGGCGACTACGTGCTGGAGCTGGATATCAAAATTGATAGCCCCGAAAGCAATTCAGGCGTGCAGACGCGCAGCCACTTCGACTCGCCCGAGCAGCGGGGTAAGGTATACGGCCGGCAGGTCGAGATAGATCCCTCGCCGCGGAGCTGGTCGGGCGGCATCTACGACGAGGCCCGCCGCCAGTGGCTCTACCCCCTCGACCTACACCCGCAGGCTAAAACGGCTTTTAAAGTAGGTGAGTACAACCACATCAAAGTGGAGTGCCTAGGTAACGAAATGAAGACCTGGGTCAACAACGTGCCCGTGGCCTATGTAGTAGACCCCATCGACCCTAAGGGCTTTATCGGCTTGCAGGTGCACGCCGTGAATGAGGCCGCGCACGCCGGCCACAAGGTATATTTTAAGAATATTCGCATCAAGACCACCGACCTCAAGCCCAGTGCTTTTCCGGCCGATATCTACGTGGTCAACTTCGTGCCCAATTACCTGAGCGATTACGAGAAGCAGCACGGGTGGAAGCTGCTCTTTGACGGCAAAACCAGCCAGGGCTGGCGCAGCGCCAAGGGCACGGCCTTCCCCGCCCAGGGCTGGCAGGTGACGGATGGTACCATGACCGTGCTTCCCTCCGAAGGTAAAGAAGCGGCCAACGGCGGCGACATTGTGACCAACGCTGAGTACCGCGCCTTCGACTTGTCGTTTGAGTTTAAGCTGACGCCGGGCGCCAACAGCGGCCTGAAATACTTCGTGACGCTGGCCGAGAAAACGGATATGTCAGCCATAGGCCTCGAATATCAGGTGCTCGACGATGCCCTGCACCCCGACGCCAAGCTCGGCCGCGATGGCAACCGCACGCTGGCCTCGCTCTACGACCTGATAAAAGCCGAAAAGCCCCCGCGCTTTGTGCACCCCATCGGCGAGTGGAACGTGGGCCGCGTGGTAGTGTACCCCAACAACCACGTGGAGCACTACCTCAACGGCACCAAAGTACTCGAATATGAGCGCGGCTCACCTGCTTTCCGCGAGCTAGTGGCCCAAAGCAAGTATAAGGTGTGGCCCAATTTCGGCGAAGCACCTACTGGCCACCTACTGCTGCAAGACCACGGCAACCGCGTGTCATTCCGCAGCATCAAGCTGAAAGAACTGAAGTAGCGTGGATTTTCAGTCCGCGAGTCAACAGCTTACTACACAACATATACGCGGACTAAAAGTCCGCGCTACATCCTTTTCCCCACCCAAATCAGGCCATGTCGCAGCCTCGTCGTCTTTTTCTTCAGCAAATGGCCCTAGGTGGCGCCGCCGCCCTGTTGCCGCGCGTTACGTGGTCGGCCAGTAGCTACAAGCGCATCATCGGGGCCAATGACCGGGTACGCGTGGGCGTGGTCGGGTTTTCGGACCGCCACCGCAATACGCACATGCCGTGCTTCTTAAATCATTATAAGGAGCTGAATTTTGACATTGTTGGGGTATCCGACATCTGGAGCAAGCGCCGCGAGGAAGGCGCTGCCATGTGGAAAGAAAAACTAGGCCACTCGGTGGCGGCTTACCGCAACAACGATGAGCTATACGCCAGCAAAAGCGTGGATGCCGTGTTCATCGGCACCGCCGATTTTCAGCACGCGCTGCACGCCATTGAGGCCGTGCAGGCCGGCTGCGACGCCTACGTCGAGAAGCCGTTTGCCGAGACGATGGCCGACAACCGCGCCGCGCTCAAGGCTGTGAAAGCATCGAAGCAAATCATCCAAATTGGCTCGCAGCGCCGCAGCGGGTCCAATTATATGGCCGCTGAGCAGTTCATCAAGTCGGGCAAATTTGGTCCCATCACGATGGTGGAGCTGACCTGGAACGTGAACCAGCCCGGCCGCTGGCGCCGCCCCGACTTGGTGGCCCAGCTGCGCGAGGCCGACGTGGACTGGAAGCGCTACCTCATGAACCGCCCCGCCGAAGCCTACGACCCACGCAAGTATCTAGAATATCGTTTGTTCTGGCCGTATTCTTCGGGCCTACCGGGCCAGTGGATGAGCCACCAGATTGATACCGTGCACTGGTTTACGGGCCTGCCGCACCCACGCAGCGTGGTAGCCAACGGCGGCATTTACATGTGGAAGGACGGCCGCCGCAACTGGGATACCCTCACGGCGGTGTTCGACTACGGCCCCGCCAACGACCTAGGGTCGGGTTTTCAGGTCACGTTTGGCTCGCGCATGCACAACGGCGACGAGCGCCCCGCCGAAATCTATTACTCCAACGGCGGTGAGCTGAACTTGATTACCAACCGCGTATCGCCCACCGGCGGCCTCACCAAGCAGTCGGCCGACGCCATGCACATGCAGGCCAACTTGCTACCTGAGTTCAGCCTGGCCCAAACGGCCGCCGTGGCTGCCTCGGCCAATACCGGTGGCGATGTGCTCACCTCCAACCATGTCCGCAACTGGATGGAGTGCATACGCAGCCGCCAACAACCCCACGCCCCTGTGGAGGCCGGCTATAGCCACTCTATCGCCAACATCATGACCACCGCCGCCGCCCACACGGGCCTCAAGGCTACGTTTGACGAGAAAACGCAAGAGGTGATGGTGGGCGGTAAAGTTTTTAAGTACTAGACCTACTTTCGAAGGAGGAAAAAGCAAAAGAGGTCTTGCTGCACTGCGCGGCAAGACCTCTTTTGCTTTTTCCACAGGGCTATTAAATACCGAGCCCTAGGCGGATGCCCGAGCCCACATTCTGGCCGCGTTGCAGCGAGGTGAAAAAGTCGATGCGCCCGAGCTTGAAGATGTGCTCGATGCCCGCGCCGAGTTCGAAATAAGGACCCGACTGCGACGTTTGTAGGTAGTTGAGCGACAAAACCTCCTGCCACTTTAAGGATTTTAACAACGGGATTTTGTTGAAAATAAAGCCGTTGAAATGGTGATTAAAGTGCCCCTCGAAGTAGCTCGACCGGGTGCTGTACTGGTAGTAATCGAGCAGCTGAAACTGGCTGAAATTACCCGTGAGGATAGTGCGATTGCCTGAGAAGTGGCGGTAGTCGGCAAATGTCATATTGGCCTGGCTGCCCACAAAGCCACCTAGGACGGCCTCGTAGGCTGAGGTGCCAAATAGGCCCAACTGAATGGTCTGGCGCACTGAGCCTTGCAGCAGCGTGTAACGCACATTGGCTCCTAGCACGCCGCCCACGCCCTGCCGCAGTTGCGCGTTGAAGAGCGGATATTTCGACCCTAGGTTGTACTTGCCATCGGGGCGGGTGATGTAGGTGGTGCCCGGCCGGTAGCTCACGCTTAAGCTGAGCGTGGCGGCCTTGCTGCGGCCGAAGCCGGTGCCATCGGGCGGCTCTTCGGCCAAAGGCTGATTGCTGGTGAAGGCGCGGCCTTCCACGTCGTGCCAGAGGTAGGTGCTGGTATTGAATAGCTCGCGGCGGTCGAAAAAACTGGCCGCGCCGCGCACCGTGAGGCCGTTGACGGGCTCCCAGAGGTAGCTGAGCTCGGCGCCATCGCGGCGGTAGAGCTTGGCGTAATTGCGGTTGGCCAGCAGCGAGTACACCGAGTTGATAAAGGGCGTGAGCTGCGAGTTGCGGTCGAAATTCTCGATAGTGCGGCCTGCAATAAGGCCCACCTGGCGCAGCTTCACCGGGTCGAGCTGCCAGTTGATGGTGAGGCTGGGTTGCAGCTGGTGGTTGCTGAAGCCGTAGCGCAGGGTCGGCGTCAGGGTTAAGAAGCGGCGGTCGTCGGTGCGGCGGGTGTAGGTGGCCTCGGCGTTCAGTACGTAGCCTTCTACCGTGTTGTATTGCAGCTCATTAAAGATAGGCTGCACTGTCAGGCTGCGCTTCTTAAAGGTATTGCGGTAGGTATAGCCGCTAAGCAGTAGCTTGGCCGGCGTGAACTCGTTGCGCTTGCGGTCGAGCGAATCTTGGTAAGGTCGCGAGTTGCGAATTACCTCCGAACTATCCTTTTTATGGTAGTCGAGCTTCTCTTCCTCCGTCAGTGGTACCGGCCGTATCTGGCTCCAGTACGAGCTATCGCGCTCGTTCACTCCTTTTTCCACCAGCATCACCTCGCCCGACTTCATCTGGGCAAACGGGTCGTTGCGAATCGAGTCGCGGCGCGCCTGCTTCACCTGGCGGCGTACCTGCTTGTTCAGGCCCGACAGGTCGGGCTTCTGGCGCTTGATTTGGCGCGTCAGCTCCTTCGTCGTGACCGGTGCTACTACGGGCGGCGCGGCCGGCTGGGCTGGGGCGGCTGCGATAGCTGGCGCTTTCTTCACCTCGGGCGGGGCGGGGTAGGTTGCTACGACGTGGTTGTAGTTCGAGAAAACCGCCGTGGCATAGCCCGAGCCTTTAAAGCCAAAAGCTGAAAACGTGACGCTTAGCTTCTGCGATTGCAGCGACCACACGTGCGGCACGCCCGGCGCTGGCGCAAACAATTGCTCGATGCGCAGGTCGTCGACATAGTCAAGCTGGGCGTCTTTGTTCAAGCGCAAATCGACGGAGTGAATGCGCCACGAGCCGTCCACGATGTAGATGAAGCCGTTGAATACCGGGTCGGTGCGGCGGCGCGGAATGAGCTTAATCTTATGCACCAGCTCACCACCCTGCTGCGAGGTGCCCACCAACTCATATTGGTAAAACAAAAATGAATTGCCAGCGATGGGTGACACGAAGCCCCGCTGCGAAAAGCTAGGCTTCAGTACGTTGTCATAAAAATTGAGCCCGCCCTGCGCCCGGTTGAAGCTGATGCCACGCGAGTCGCCGCTCACCCGGCTTGAAATCATGCGCTCCTTAATGACATTGGGCTGCGCAAAGCGGATATCCGACAAGCTTTCTGACAAATACAGAATGCCCGGCTTGATGTCGGGGCCCATTTTGAACAGGCCAAATACCTTGCTAGGTGTCTCGCTGAGCCGAATCAAGCTCTTGATATACAGGCGCGCCTGGAAGGTGGCCACCTCGCGCTGGTGGTAGCTGCGCCACTGCTGCGCCTGCTGAATAATGGCGTAGGCCGGGTCGCGGTCGGAGCCGCGCACCGCCACTTCGGCGAGGTTGTACGACTCTTGCGTCAGCGCAACGTTGAGCACCACAGTGGAGTCGCCGGCTGGCACGCGCACGGTTTCGGTGCGGGGGCGGTAGCCTACGTATTGAAAGACAAGCTGGTAATTGCCCACCTCGAGCCGCAGTTGGTACTGGCCCTGGTCATTGGAGCCGGTGCTGGTGGCTGAGCCGCGCACCGATACGTTGGCAAACGCCAGGCCCTCGCCGCCCGCCCCACTCACCTTACCTTTAATAACGCCCGCCTGGGCAAAAACTGGGCCTAGGAGCAAGGCCACCAGCAGCCAGTGAGCCTGATAACGAAGAAAAATCTGCATAGAAGACGTAATCGGGCACGCAAGAGCCAGCAAGATAGGCGCAGCTTATAGATAGCCAATTGGGCCAGTAGAGTTGCAGGATGTCATACAAACAGACAAGACGCGTTAGGCAGCCGTTTCCTTTTTTTCTTCTTGCCGCGAAGTATACCAGGCATTGAGCCCCACGCCCACCAGCAGCAGCGCAATGCCCGGATAGACACTGAACTTGACCTTATCACCAAACACGAAGTAGCCAAGCGCCGTGGCATAAATCAACCCTAGGTAGTCGAGGGCCGCCACAAAATTGGCCTGCTGCTTTTGGAAAGCGTGCGTGACGCACCACAGCGCCACGTGCGTGAATACGCCGGCCATTAGCAGCCACGCCCATTCTATGCCGTGCGGCATCTTCAGGTCAAACAGCATCCAGACGGCTGAGATGGCCAGCGGCACCACGTTGAAGTAAAAGACTGGCACCAGCGGGGCAATCTTATCGCCGGCCCGGCGCAGAAATACGCTACTTACGCCCGACGAAACCGCCGACCCCACGCCCAGCAGCACGCCCGCCGACAGTAGCCCTGCCGTGCCCTTGGCCACCACCACGCCGCCCACAGCCATGGCATAAAAAAGCCACTGCCAAGGCTTGAGCGGCTCGCCGATAAGCCAGATGGCGGCCACAGCCGTGACCACCGGCGCCAGGTAGCTGAGCGTGGCGGCGGCACCTAGGGGCAGCGCCTTGAGCGCCAGAAACCCTAGGATAATCGACCCTGCCCCAAATACGCCGCGTCCCATTAAGTTGAAGCGGGCCTCAGGCGGGCCCAGTATGGGGGTATGGGTGCGGTGCAGTTGCCACACGGTGAGAACGAGCGAGATGAGACAGCGGGCGAAGATTATTTCAGCGGTCGGTAGGTCTGTCAGCTTCTTCACGGCCACGTTGACCAATGCCAGCAACGCCGTGGAGGCCAGCATATAAAAAATTCCGGGCGAAAAGCGCATAGGACACAAAGACGGGAGTAGCCCCCGCGCAGTGGCACATTTGGCCCCCGCCGGCCGTTATAAAGTTGAATAACCTGCGGCTCGCTTCCTACAACGGCCCCGGCCCCGCTTCGTTTCCGTACTTCGCAGCGGCTCTTTGCCTTTCCTATGTTTAAGAATCCCGACAAAGCTCCCAAAGGCTACACGCCCGCCGAGGCCCTGCCCAAGATAGCGGCCTACTGCGCTTACCAGGAGCGCACCCAAAAAGAGGTAGCCGACAAGCTTAAAAGCTACGGCCTCGACGAAGACGAAGCTGGCGAAATCATCATCCGCCTAGGTCGCGAAAAGCTACTCGATGAAGAGCGCTACGCCCAGGCCTACGCCCGCGGTAAACACCGCACCAACGGCTGGGGGCGCCGCCGCATTAAGCTAGAAATGAAGGCTAAAGGCTTGAGCGAGTACTGCATCAAGAGCGGCCTAAAGGAGCTTGACGGCGACGAATACTACGATAAGCTGAAGCAGCTGCTAGGCCAGCGCGACGCCCGCGAAAAGGAAAGCAACCCACAAAAGCGCAAGATGAAACTCATGGCGTACCTCACGCAAAAAGGCTACGAATCGGACCTGATTCAGGAAGCCTTGGGCGAGTTGGCGGCCGAAGGTTAGCGTGGGTGCGCTCAGAGATTGCGGGTCGGCAAGCAGCTAAGGCAACCTAGGGCTGTCAAATACGTTAGTACTAATTATACTAGCAGTAATCTTCTGAGACTATGAAAATTTCCGTTGAAAAGGGCGAAGAAAAAGGCTTCTTGCCCGATGGCCGCCACACCGTCACCATTACCAGTATTGAAGAAGGCACGAGTGAGCACCAGAACGTGCCATTCTTCGCAGCCCGCATGGAAAGTGAGGATGGCTTCGTGACGCAGCGCTTCTATAATTCGCCCGCTGGCCATCCCATCATTCTGTCGCTGTACTCGGCCGTTGGCATCAAGCCGCAGGATGGCAAAGACTTAGACACGAAAGAGCTGATAGGCAAGCACCTGTCGGTGGAGGTGAGCGACCATACTTACACCGACCCTGCCAGCGGCAACGAGCGCAGCATTCGCCAAGCCACCGGCTTCCGGGCCGCGTAAGGCAGTATGCAGCAAAAGAAAAGGCAGCCCTAGGTAGGGCTGCCTTTTCTTTTGCTGCATACTGCCTGTTACATCTTGCGGGCCGGCGTAGGCACCACCAGCCGCTGACCAATGATGACGCGCCGCCCCGTCAGGGTCCGCAGCATGGGTACAAGTATCTGCTCGGCATTGCGCTGGGTTTCGGCCAAAATGCCCGATTGCAGCGCCGAGCGTCGCACCTGGGCTTCGGCGTAGCGGTAGGCCTCATCGACCAGCGCAGCATCTTGAAAAAAGCCGTTTTCGGTGCTGAAAACCCGGCTCTGGTTGTGGTTGACTTGAAACGAGCACAGCTCGGGCGCGGGCAGCAGCACTCGCACTACCGAGTCGCCCTCGAAAGTCACGTCCTGGGGTTTGATTTTGCGCAAGTCGAGGCAACCCACGGCCTCGCCACCTACGATGAGGGCAGCCTTGGCATCGGGCAGAAAGGGATACTTCGATGACTTTTTGTACTCTACCACGTCCTTAAAGCGGTAACGTACCAGCTCCAAATTCCCTAGGGCCTCAACTTGGGTTAGCACCGTGTTGTGCGTCACGGTTACTTGCGGCTCGCGGGTGGCCAGCGGGTTGAGGTCCGTGAGCGTCGAGCCAATTTTGCGCCACAAAAAGACACCTAGGGCAACTAGCAAAACCAACGGAAACAGACGACGAAGCAAGCGAGCAAGTGGCATAGGCTTCTAAATACGGCCCCCAGCGCCCGCCGTTCGGATAAGCCCAGCCTTCGCATGCATAAGTAGGCGCTACTGCCCAAACCCCGCCCACGCTTGCAGGCCGCCCGTGTGCACGGCCACCACCGTGCTGCCGGGTGCAAAATGCCCGCGCTCAATCAAACTCAAAACGCCAGCTAACATTTTGCTCGTGTAAATAGGGTCGAGTGGCACCGCAAAGTCTGCTTCGAAACCCTGAATGAAGGCACGTAGCTCGGGCGGCAGCTTGGCATAGCCACCAAAGTGATAATCAAGGTGCAACTCGTAGTTAACCAATGGCTGGCCAGTAACAGGCCGTGTCAGGTCGTCGATTTCGTTGCGGAGAAAACCTGCGCCTTTCAAAGCTGCTATTCCCAGCGCACGGGCGGGATAATTGGCTTCAGCCAGACCTAGGGCTAGGCCCGCTAGCGTGCCCCCTGTGCCGGCTGCTACGGCCACGGCGTCGAAGTCGGTGTGCTGGCGTAGCTCGCCGATGAGCTCGGCCACCCCGCGCAGGGCTAGGGCATTGGTGCCACCTTCGGGTATTAGGTAGGCTGGGCCAAACCGCTGCTGAATTTCAGCTAAAAACTCTGGCTCGGAGCGCTGCCGGTAGGTGGTGCGGTCGAGGTAGCGCAGCTGCATTCCATCTGCCACACAGCGGGATAGGGTGGGGTTGAGCGGCGTGTGTTCCTCACCCCGCACGAGGCCGATGGTGTCAAAGCCGTGCAGCCGGCCTGCCGCGGCCACGGCGGCTAGGTGGTTGGAATACGCACCGCCGAACGTGAGCAGGCGGGTGTGGCCTTGTGCCCGCGCCGCCGCCAAATTGTACTTGAGCTTGCGGGCTTTGTTGCCGGGTAAGTCGGGGTTCAGCAGGTCGTCGCGCCAGAGCAGCAGGCGCACGCCGTGGCTAATAGCAACGGGGTGCGGGATGAGTTGCAAAAGCTGGGCTGGCATTATTGCTTAAACTAAAACTGTCATCCTGAGCTTGCAAAAGACCTTATTCTACCTAGACAATTCTAGGGTGGAAAGGTCCTTCGCAAGCTCAGGATGACAGACGGTAGAAATACGTGAGACTACTTAAGCTAGCGGTTCCTTGCGGCGCCTAGTGCCAAACACACCGGCTGCCACCACGGCCAACAGCACCCCTAGGCTCGAAACCAGCGATACGGTGTTGCCGATTTTATATTCCTTGGGCTCGAATACAAACTTGATTTCGTGCGAGCCGGCTGGCACCTGCATAGCGCGCAGCACGAAGTCGGCGCGGAAGTGCGGCACCTCTTTGCCATCGAGGAAAGCCTGCCAGCCGTCGGCGTAGTAGATTTCGGAGAACACGACCGTGCTGGGCTGGGCCGCCGTGTAGCGATAGGTGAGGGCATCGGGCGCATAGTCGGTGAGGGCGATGGTGCCCGACGAGTCGGCGTAGGTGGTCGGCTTCACACTCGGAAACTTGGTGGCGTCGAACACAGCCACGTGCTTGGTGTCGAGGCTGGTGAGGGCAGCCATCTCCTCGTCGGGGTTCTGCACGGCGCGCAGCTCACGCACAAACCAAGCGTTGCCGTTGGCGCTGGGGTTGCGCTGCACCTGCTCGGCCTGGCCCTGCTGCTGGCCCGGAATGATGACGTAGCGCGTGTTCAGCATGTTGAGCACGCCGGTATTGTTGGTCGAAATCTGGCGCTCAATCAAATCCTGGTAGCGGCGCAGCTTGGCGCCGTGGTAGCCCCCGATGCTCTTGTGGAAGTACGAGGTGCGGGCCTCGTTGAAGGGGTTGCCCACGTTGAGGACACGGTAGCTCAGGTCTTTATCCTGGAGAATCTGCTGGTCGGCGGCCGAGGGCTGGAAGCTCTCCACGATGGTTTCGGTCTGGTAGTTTTTCTCGCCTAGGTAGCGTTTGTCCACTGTCCAGAGGTCGAGCAGCACCAGCGCCACCACTAAGCCCGCGGCCACGGTTGCCTGAATTTTACCTTTCAAATAGAAGTAAAGAGCACCTAGGGTGAGGCCCACGAAGAGCAGCCCGCGCCATACATCTGAGCGCAGCAAGTTGGCGCGGTCGGCGCGCAGGGCACTCAGCAGCTGCGGCGTAAAGCCGGCCTGCGTGAGGTTGGCATCCTGCGGCGAGGCAAAATCGAAGCTGAAGCTCACCAGCCACGTCAGCAGCAGAAAGCCCGCCGTGATGGCACCAGCGTAGAGCAATTGGCGGGTGCGGTGTTGGTTGTCGGCCGAATCGACCACTACCGTAGGCGTACCAGCTGCCGCGCGGGCCGCCTTGGCTAGCGCCGGGTGTAGCGGCTCGGTGGGCGCGGGGGCAGCACCTAGGGGAGCAGCATCCTCGCGAGGACGCAGGATGCGCGAAAGCGCCAGTGCCGCCAGCAGCGGCATGGCGAGCTGCGCGATAACCAAGCCCATGCTCACGGCGCGGAAGCTGCGGTAGCCTGGCAGGTAGTCAAATATCAGGTTGTTAATCGTTTCAAAGTTTTTGCCCCAGGCCAGCACAAATGAAATCAGCGTGCCCGCCAGCAGCCAGTAGCGCGTGCGCTTATCTACCACAAACAGGCCCAGCACAAATAGAAAGCACACCACCACGCCCACGTACACGGGGCCGGCCACGTAGCTCTGGTCGCCCCAGTAGGTGGGCATGCTGGCGAGCGCATCGGAGCCGGCGCCCATCGTGTTGAGCTCGCGGGCCATGTTCGAATCGGTGCTTAAGGGCATGGCGCTGCTGCCGCCGTAGAAGTTGGGCACGAGCAGCGTCATGGTTTCGCCGATGCCGTAGCTGTAGGCAAAGGCGTAGTCGCGGTCTTGCTGCTTGGCGCTGGGCGCGGCGGGCTGGCCGGGCGCGGGCGGCAGGGCCTTTAGCTCCGAAGGCGAGCGGTTGCTGTACTTGCTGTATTCGTAAGTAGTATATAAGCGACCAAAGCTGACGCCAATGGCCAGCGCCGCGCCCACGCCCAGCAGTACGGCCCGCCCTAGGTAGTCGCCCAGGCGGCCGGCCCGCACAGCGGCTACCAGTTCAATAATGCCATAAATGACGACTAGCAGCCCTAGGTAGTAGGTAATCTGTGGGTGGTTGGCGCGTACGTTTAGCGTGAGGCCCAGCGTGAACAGCGCCGCGCCCAGCCACTTGTTGCGGCGCAAGGCCAGTATCAGTCCGCCCAACACCAGTGGCGCGTAGGCCAGGGCCCACGACTTAGTATTGTGCCCAGCTGCCAGGATGGCGAGGTTGTAGCTCGAAAACCCCAGTGCTACCGCCCCAGCCACTGCTACCAGCGGGCGCACGCCCAGGGCCACCAGCAGCACATAGCCGCAGAGCAAAGCCACAAAGAGGTTGCTCACCACAGCGGGCAGGCCCAGGGCCACGGCCTTCTGCACGTACACAAACAAGTCGCCGGGGAAGTGTACCGAAATCAGGTATGTGGGCATTCCGCTAAACATGGAGTTGGTCCATAGCGGCTCGTGGCCGTGTTCGGCAGCCCACTGCTGGGTCTCGTGCGCCCCACCCTGAAACTGGGTGATGTCGTGCTGCGCCAGCGTTTGGTGGTTGAACACGATGGGCGCGAAGTAGGCCACGGCCAGCACCACAAAAAACAACACGGCCAGCACGTGCGGCCAAGCCCGCTGCCACAGCGGCGCGGGCGTAGAAGAATACGAAGGAGAAACGGCCATCGGGCGGCTTTTAGCAATTGGGCAATTGGAGCCCGAAGGTAGCGCCGGGGCGGGGAAGCACAGAAGATGCTCGAGTATCTGATAGTGCTGGCGCGAGTTTAGCGCCGCGTAACTCGTGCCTGGCTATGGCGTGGAGACTACGCCTCCACTGCGGCTTTAGCCACAAACCGCATTTGCTCGGCGCCGACTACTACCTAGGTGCTCTTTCAACCGTGTTTGCCGCTTGCACGGCAGTGGAGGCACAGCCTCCACGCCATAGCCAGGCGCGAGTTACGCGGCGCTAAACTCGCGCTAGTGTTGCTATACAAATCAGCTGATACTAAGAGTTTTCCACATTCGTCGGTTACCAAATTTGTTGATAACTAGCTTAGGGAGACAATAAGACCTTATTAATCAGAACTAAAGTGATTGACGCTGTGATACGAATAGAATCAACCGTGCTCTTGGTTTATCAGGCATGAATCTACCTTCGGCGCAACGTACGGTACACACCCCGCCAACACGGTCGCCTATAAACGGCGAACCCCCGGTTGGTAGGACAACCGAGGGTTCAAGAAGTGGGTGATGCAACACCCCCATCTTAATCAATGAAAAGGGAACGTGCGCTACAGCTACTATAAGTAGTCAGCAAAGCAATTTTGCTAGGCCTTGTGAGTGGAGCAGCAAAAGCCATTGGCTTCGTGCTATTCACCCACTTACTTGGGTAACTGAAATAAGGGGCTGAGCCAGGTGCTTGGCCCCTTATTCTGTTGGTAACAAATGTAGTAGGCGAACGTGAAAACGAGGCTAGTAGTTTAGCTCCTGCAGTCTAGGGGCCTACTTCAGCAGCACCTCGGCCAGCACCGGAAAGTGGTCAGAAGGGTAGTGCCCGCGCATCGAGTCGGTAAGCACTGCGTAGCTGAGCACGGTGCTGCCCTTGCTTACAAAAATGTAGTCGATGCGGTCTTCGAGCGGCGCATTGAGTTTGAAGCCCTGGAAAGTACCAACCGGACCATAAGCGGGGCGCTGGGTAAGCTCGCGGGCGTCGCCAAGCTGTGCTTGCAAGGTTTTGACCTGCTCAGTGTCGGGCGTCGAGTTGAGGTCGCCCACGCACACCACGGGCGCATTTTTAGCGATTTCCTTGATTTTCTGCACCATCAAGTGGCCTGACTGGCGGCGGGCTTCCACGCCCTCGTGGTCGAAATGCACGCTGAAGAAGTAGAACACCTGCCTAGTTTGTAAGTCCTTAAACTGCGCCCAGGTGCAGATACGGTTACAGCAGGTGGCGTCCCAGCCCTTGCCGGGGCGGTCGGGCGTCTGGCTCAGCCAGAAATCGCCGGTTTGGAGCAATTGCAAGCGGGCTTTTTTGTAAAAGATAGCTGAGTGCTCGCCGGCCTCCTTGCCATCGTCGCGCCCGCGGCCCACAAAGGCATATTCTGGTAGTTCGGCCACGCCCTTGAGCTGCTCGCGAAAGCCTTCCTGGGTGCCAAAAACGTCGAAATCGTGGTAGCGCACCAGGTTCTTTACCATTTCTTTACGATTGGGCCAGGCATCGGCCCCGTCGCCCGCATTGTTCATGCGTAGGTTGTAGGTGGCAATGCGCAGCGGCGCGGGGGCCTTGCCAGCGGCTACTTGGGCGAAACATAGGCAGCTGAGCAGTAAGCAGATTATCAGACGCATAAGGTAGAGTTTGTTGCGTGAACTGCTTGTGAGAGCAGTTCACTATTTCGGGGCAAGTTATGGCCAGCCCGCCCAAGCGGCCCTAGGTCGGCCCCAGGCGCCGTGCTCGTACCAAGCGGGCGCCCGACCTTTGCAGCCGTTATGCCTATCCGCTTTTCCGACCTGCCCGCGCTGCTTGGCGGCACCCTGCTGCTAGCCCCTGCTACTGACGCTGCCATTGCCACGCTGCTACTCGATAGCCGCCGCGTGGGCCTCACCGAAGGCGCACTGTTTTTTGCGCTGCGCGGGCCCCGCCACGATGGTCACCACCACTTGGCCGCACTCTACGCTAAGGGCGTGCGGCTGTTTGTGGTGAGCCATGCGCCGGCCAGCCTAAGTCCCTTCGAAGGGGCAGGGTTCATTCTGGTGGCCGATACGCTGGCGGCATTGCAGGCGCTGGCTGCGCAGCACCGGGCAGCGTTTGAGCAGCCCGTTTGGGCCATCACGGGCTCTAATGGCAAGACCATTGTGAAGGAGTGGCTGGCCCAGCTGCTGGCGCCCGACGAGGACATTTGCCGCTCGCCCAAAAGCTACAACTCGCAAGTGGGCGTGCCGCTGAGCGTGTGGGAGCTAGCCCCCAGCCGGCACACCCTAGGTATCTTTGAAGCTGGTATTTCGGAGCGCGGCGAGATGGCGCAGCTGGCCCGCATCATACGGCCTACGCACGGCATTTTTACCACCCTAGGCACGGCCCACGACGCGGGCTTTGCCTCCGAAGATGAGAAGCTGACGGAGAAGCTACAGCTGTTTGAACAGCCCGGCTTCGAGCTGCTCGTGTACAGCGCCGACCAGCCGGCCGTGCACGCCGCCGTGCAGGCCCGCGCCCTGCCTGCCCTGGCCTGGACGCGCCACGAGGTGCCCGGTGCGGCGCTGCGCTTCCGCCTGAAGCCCACTACCGCCGGCACCACCACCGTGCGGGTGCGTTTGGGCGAAACGTCTGCCACGGCCCATTTTCCGGCCGAGCACTTGGCCTCGCGAGCCGCCGCGCGCTTCACCCTGCCGTTTGCCGACGAGCCCTCCGTTGAGAATGCACTGCACTGCCTGGCTGTGCTGCTGTGGCGGCAGCTCGCTCCCGCCACGACGCTCGCCCCGGCCGAAATTCAGCGCCGGCTGCTGCGCCTGCAGCCCGTAGCTATGCGCCTCGAAATGAAGCAAGGCCGCCACGGCTGCTACCTGCTCGACGATACCTATAACAACGACCTAGCCGGCCTCGCCCTCGCCCTCGACGCTCTGAGCCGGCAGGCCCGGCCCGGCGGCCGCACGCTCATTCTCAGCGACGTGCTCGAATCAGGCCTCAGCGGCCCCGCCCTCTATGCTCGCGTGCTGGCCCTGGTGCGGGCCCACGGCGTCAAGCGCCTCATCGGAGTAGGGGAGCAGATACAACAATTAGCAGATATCAATGAGCAATTAATAGGTAAATCAGCTTCTAAAGAAGAGTGTATAGATAAATTGCCAGTTGTTGATGCAAGTCAGGCGACACCGCAGGTAACTGCTCATTGCTCACTGCTCATTGAAAATTTTCCTTCTACTGAGGCGCTGCTGGCTGACTTGCGCCCCACTGACTTTCAAAACGAAACCATCCTTATAAAGGGGGCGCGGCGGTTTGGGTTTGAGCGCGTGGTGGCCGCCTTGCAGCAACTGCAACACGGTACGGTGCTCGAAGTGAACCTAGACGCGCTGACCCACAACTTGCAGTACTACCGCCAGCGGCTGGCCCCACGTACTAAGCTTATGGTGATGGTAAAGGCCTTTGCCTACGGCAGTGGCTCGTATGAGGTGGCCAGCCTGCTCCAGTTTCAGCGGGCCGACTACCTAGCCGTGGCTTACCCCGACGAGGGCCAGCAGCTGCGCGAAAATGGTATCAGCCTACCCATCATGGTCTTGAACCCCGGTCCTGACAGTTTTGAGCAGCTGCGCCGCTACCGCCTGGAGCCCGAAATCTACTCCCTAGAGCGCCTGCACGACTACTTGCAAGCAGCCCGAGAAGCTACGACAGGCACTGCTCCGCTGCCGCCGCTGCATCTCAAACTCGATACCGGCATGCGCCGCCTAGGCTTCGACGAAAATGACTTACCCGCGCTGCTCGACCAGCTGGCCGCGCACCGCGCCCAGTTGCCTGTGGCCAGCATCATGACGCACCTAGCCGCCGCCGACGACCCCGCGCACGACGACTTTACCCGGCAGCAGCTCAGCACGTTCCAGCGCATGGCTGCCGCCATCGAGGCCGTGCTGGGTCGTGCAGTGCTAAAGCACGCGCTTAACTCGGCCGGCATCCGGCGCTTTCCCGAAGCGCAGTTCGACATGGTGCGCCTAGGTGTCGGCCTTTATGGCGTAGAAGCCGGCGACGAAACTAGTCATAACCTGTTGCCCGTGAGCACGCTGCGTACTACCGTGTCGCAGGTCAAGACGCTGCCCGCCGATACTACCGTAGGCTACGGCCGCCGCGGTGCGGCCACGGCCCACGAACGCCGCCTGGCCACCCTAGCTATTGGCTATGCCGATGGCTACGACCGGCGCTTTAGCGCTGGGGCGGGGCTAGTGCTGCTGCACGGTCGCCGGGCGTCTGTGGTAGGCTCGGTGTGCATGGATATGGTGATGGTCGATGTCACCGACATCCCCGAAACGCAACCCGGCGACGTGGCCGTGCTCTTTGGCGAGGGCTTGACTATCAACGAGCTGGCGGGGCGAATCGGCACCATTCCTTACGAGTTGCTCACTAATGTTAGCGAGCGTGTGAAGCGCGTTTTTGTAAGCGAATAGGCAGTTGTCTCGCGCAAGCTGCCGCAACTAAAGCTCGTGTACTAAATAAAATCCGGCCGGCTGCCCACCCTAGGTAGCCGGCCGGGTTGCGTAGGAGTGGCCAAGTCTATAGGCCATCTAGTGGGGATGGGCGACTATCACAGCCAAAGCTGCTACGGAATAATTATGTACTAGCCAGCTTAGTGATGAAATGATAATAGTTATACTTATTGTGTAAATATGTTTGCCTGCAGTAATTATTGTATCTGCTGCGTCCAGATATTTCATTGCAACGTGCAAAAATAAGCCTGTTATGAAATCGTTGTTTTATAGTTATTTATATGTATTTTTGTCGCCCTTTTTAGTGGGTAATAGCTTATGTCTGTCCAAGCTCAACTGACAATTATTTTTTGCTTGCAGTAATTATATAATGATAAAAGTGCAATTTATGTGGGGCTGCTTTAATGATTTATAGAGTATAGCGTGCCGTGCCTGTTGCCCGCCTTTCTAAGCTTTACACCAGGCCGGCCCGTGGGTGCACAAAGTCGCCATATGCCAAAGGCGGCTACCCAGACCTAGGGCTCTTACCGAGTAAAGTGGTATTGCTCAATCCCTCCCTACTGCCTGAAATACTACCCGATAGCCATGCGGGTAGCGCTCCCTGTTTGCTTAAAAATGAAATTGATTAAACTCTACTTCTGCGCCTGCTTAACCCTGATGCTGGCCCTAGGCCAGTCGAGCCGGGCCACCGCGCGCCCGCTCGACGAGAACCCACTCGATGGCCTATGGAAAGGCCCGCTGCAAATGCCCGGTGGCAAGCTGGAAGTAATTTTTCGCCTGGTAAAGCTCAGCAGTGGGGAATATTTCGCTACCCTCGACGTGCCCATGCAAAAGGTGAGCCGCCTGAGTGTGACCGTGACTATGCGGGCCGATACTGTGGTGCTGACTTCTACCGAGGCCAACGCCACCTACATAGGCCGGCTGGCTAGCAATGGCAGCCAGTTGCAAGGCAGCTGGGTGCAGCCCGGGTTCAAGGTGCCCATGGTGCTGAGCCATGCGGAGGTGCCAGCCGCTACAGCTATTGTGGCGCCGCGCCTCACACCGCCTTACCGCGAAGAGGAAGTGCGCTTCAGCAACATCGACGCGCGGCTACAGCTAGCAGGTACCCTCACAGTGCCCGCCGGGGCGGGGCCCTTTCCCGCCGTAGTACTGCTCAGCGACGCTGGCCCGCACGACCGCAATGGTACAGTGGGCGACTTCGCGCCCCTGAGCCGCCTGGCCGACTACCTCACTCGGCGCGGCATAGCCGTGCTGCGCTTCGACGACCGGGGCGTGGGCCAGTCAAATGGGGGCGCTCAGCCCACTATCAGTGAGCTAGTAACCGATGCGCAGGCCGGCCTTAGCTACATGCGCACTCGCTCCGAAATAGACCTGAGCAAGCTCGGCCTGATAGGCCACGGCGAGGGCGGCAACGTGGCGCTGCTGGCGGCCACAATGCCCCTGCCCCCCTCCTTTGTGGTGGGGCTGGCGCCATATGCCCTGCCGGGCAGCGTCATTCTGGCGCAGCAGCAAGAAATTGCCCTGCGTAGCCTGCACACCGACCCAGCCCAGATAACGGAGTCGATTAATCGCCAGCAGGAAATGTTCAGGATTATCAACCATACCCAGGACAATAATCAGGCGCAGAACGTCTTGGCTAATATGATGCGGCAGAGCAATGCCAACCTCGACCCCGCTGCGGCGCAGGCAAGCGCAGCCGATATGGTGAGCGCCCGCTACCGTTACTTCTTGTCGTTCAATCCTCTCGAAAACCTGCCGAAAATAGCTTGCCCGGTCTTATTGCTCTATGGCACTGCCGACGATATGCTAAATGTGGACACCAACGCCGCGTTGCTCAGCAGGGCACTGCGGAGTAATAAAAGCGTGACTACGCACAAGCTCCTAGGTGTCAACCACCTGTTTCAGCCCGACCGCACGCAGTGGCCGCTGCTGAATGGCGAGCCCAAGCCCAATCTCTCGCCCGCTGCCTCTGAAGCCGTACGGGCCTGGGTAACCGGGCAAGCTGCGAAGTAAAAGAAGTAACCTAGGGTGCTAAGGCTACACGAAATGCCGAGCCCTGGCGAAAACCTTTTAGCTGAATAATAGACTAACTAGCAGATTGATTGCTAACGGGTATAGGTCTTGCGAGTATTAAGCGAAGCTAAAGGATAAGAGCAAGTTAAGTGTATTGAACGTGCCTAGTACCTAGGTGGCTGTCGCCAACGCAGCGGCGCTTCTGCGCGTAAGGGGAGGCTCATTCTTTCACATTTTACTTGACTTGTAATGAATAAGCTAACTCTCAGCCTACTGGCGGCGGCTACTCTGAGCCTCGCAAGCTGCGGCGACCTGAAGAAGACGGACGATAAAAACTCGCTCTCCGATGCTACTCCCGACACTGCCGTAGTGGCTCGCACAGGCAACACGGCCGCCGATGTGGCTACCAACGCGGCCGATGCCGTGGATAGCGCCGCCAGCAAAGCAGGCTCGGCCATCAGCAATGCCTTTGACCTCACTAAGGCCAAGCTTTCGGATGTTAAGTTTCCTGAAGTAAACCTGCCAGGGGTGTCGGTGCGCGGCAACGACGACTACCAGGTGTACGGTGTTGATGAGAAGGTGCTTTTTGACACTGACAAGGCTACCATCAAGCCTTCGGCCGCTGATGCCCTTAAGCAAATTACGGCCTCCATCACCCAGCGCTACGCAGGCAAAGATGTGCGTGTACTAGGCTTTGCCGACTCGCGTGGTGACAAAAGCTACAACCGCGACCTGAGCAAGCAGCGCGCCGAGGCCGTGAAGAATTACCTCGTCACGACCAATAAGCTTCCTGCTGACCACGTAAGCACCGAGGCATTCGGCGAAGAAGAGCCCGCAGCCAGCAACGCTACCGCCGCCGGCCGCAAAGAAAACCGCCGCGTCGAAATCGCCGTGAAAGTCCGCTAGACCGCAGATTCGAACGGATTTGTCGGATGAAACGGATACGCCTGCCTACGGCAGGCTGACTATTTCTAAGGCTCAACTAACAAAAAAGGCTGCCCTTTCGGGCAGCCTTTTTTATTTGAAACTAGCAGAGTAGTTAGCCCGCCGCAGGCAGGCGTATCCGTTTCATCCGACAAATCCGTTCGAATCTGTGGTCTACTTGTACTCGTCTACCTCGGCGCGCATCATGGCGTTGAAGCGGGAGTTGCCGTTGGCTAGCGTTACTAGGTTCCAGCCGCGGCCGATGGCGTAGCTCCAGGTGCGGCTGTCTTTGAACTCAAACGTGGGGCGCAGAATCTGGCCGTAGGGCGTGTAGTTATCCATGAAGTTGGTGGTGTAGAATTTATCACCGCTCACAATCCACTCCATAGCCACGTAGAAGCCTTCCTCAGGCGCCGGGATATTGTAGCTCGTCAGGTCGACAGTGAACCACTCGCCGCCGCGGGCCGCCGACACTATCACGCTCTCGCCGAGCATGTCCGAGTTGGGGGCGTTGTAGTTGCCATCGGCCTTGTAGAGGCGCACCCGGAAAGGCTCGCGCGGAAAGCCGTTTTCACCGATGTAAAACGCTACCGAGCGAATAAAGCCCAGCTTCTTTGCTTTCTCATTCTTGCACAAAAAGGCATACTGGCTGCCCGGCATCCCCTGAATCATGCCCGCGCCGGGTGAGTTGTTGTGCGCCCCGAGCATCAGTGGCCGCACTTTGCTAGCTTCCACCACAATGTTGGCCAGCTGAATGGGCTGCTTCGGAATTTGCAGGATAACTTCTTCCATGTTGGTGCCGCGCTTCACAAATAGGGCAGTGCGCTTATAGCCTAGGGCCATCACAACAATAGAGTCTTCCGTCACCTTTGTGGGCATGGCCATCTGGAAATAGCCATATTCGTTGGTAAGGGCGCCGGTTTGCTCTTCGCGCAGGTTAATCGAGGCGAAGGGAATGGGGCTCTGGGTTTCCGCATCGACCACACGGCCCGTAATGCGGCCTTCCTGGGCGCGGCTAATAAATGGCGATAGCCCGATAACGGATATAATGAATAGTAGTCGCTTTATCATATTGGTAAAAGCTAAAAAAAAGGCTCAGTCCACAAATTTAGCATCATGTTTTGTGAAGTTCCACGACTTCGAATAAAAATAACCTCAAAGTGTCCGTTAGGGTAAGATTATTTATTTTTTCAATAAGAATAATCATAAATACGTATCGAAAAATGACTGAAAAAATCAGTTTCATCCGATAATATGCAAATTTGGAGTACCTTTCGGAAAGACTTGACAGTGGTTGATTTTCTATGCTAAGTGAAAAATAGTTATCTGATTGCCTTGCTGCTGTGGTGGGGCGCTATAGTACCTAAAACACGGGCGCAGGGCCCAATTCCTGAGGCCGGTGCTGGTTTGCCGCCGACAACCGCTCTGGCTCCCAAAGCGGACGTATCGCTGGAAGGCCTATGGCAGGGTAAGCTTTTATTGCCAGGAGGCTCCCTAGGCTTGACGGTGAGCGCAGTAGCCCTGACGGGCGGCCAGTATTTTGCGGCGCTCGATGTACCCATGCAGAAGCTGCATCGGGTGCCGGCCGAGCTGCAGCTGGTGCCTGGTACCGATTCGGTGCGGCTGCTGCTGCCGCAGCTAGGCAGCCGCCTGTTGGCCCGCCTCGATTCGGGAAACCTACTGCTGCGCGGCACCTGGACGCAGCCTGGCTTGCGCACTACGCTGGTGCTGCGCCACGCCCCACTGCCCGCTGCGGCAAGCACCGTCACAGCGCTGAGCCGGCCCTACCGCGAAGAAAAAGTAATATTTTCAAATTTTACGGCGCGGCTGCGGCTCGCTGGTTCGCTCACGGTGCCGGCGGGCACGGGGCCTTTCCCCGCGGTGGTGCTGCTGTCGGACCTAGGGGCGCAGGACCGCGATGGCCGCCCCGCTGACCAATCGGAGCCAACCACGGCTAACTATCCCCTGCTAAGCTTGCTGGCCGACTATCTTACTCGCCACGGGTTAGCAGTGCTGCGCCTCGATGACCGGGGCATGGGCCTGTCGGAAGGCAATACGGCTACCACTACCACCACGCAACGCGTGAGTGATGCCCAAGCGGCGCTTAATTACCTGCGTACGCGGCCCGAGGTAGACCTGCTGCACCTAGGGCTAGTGGGGCACGGCGAAGGCGCCAATGTGGCGCTGCTGGCCGCCGCCCAGCCTTTGCCCCCAGCCTTTGTGGTGAGTCTGGCAGGCTATGGGCAGCCTGGGCTGGCCACGCTGCTAACGCAGCAGGCCGCGGCCTTGCGCGCCCTCAAGCTGACGCCCAGCGAGCTCGATATTCGCCTGCGCCGCCAGGCTACCCTGGCCGAGCTAGTGCGCTACTCAACCAACCTAGGCCAGACGCAAGCCATGGTAGCCAACCTGCTGCGCCAGGATGAGCCAAGCCTATTGCCCGAGATGGCACAGCTACGCGCCGCCGCGCAGCTAATGCCTTGGTACCGGGCCTTCCTCACGTTTGACCCCTTGGCCGGGCTGCAAGCCGTGCAGGCACCCGTGCTGCTGCTAAGCGGCCTAGCCGACGAGCAAGCGCCCCCGGCCGACCACCAACTGGCGCTGGAGAAGGAGTTGCGCGCCAATGGCAACCGTACTGTCAGCAGCCAACGGCTGGCGGGCGTCAACCATTTGCTGCAGCCTCCGCCCACCCAATGGGTGGTGCTCGACGGCGAGCCGCGGCCCATTGTGGCGCCTGCCGTGCTCGAAACGATGCGGTTGTGGCTGGTGGCGCAGGCGCGCAAATGAGAGGTCCTAGGGGGTGCCCAACAACTTTGCTGGGCAGCTAGCTGGAAGAATGGCGCGGCAACACGTTCTTCGCCCCGCCGATAGGGGCCGGGCGGGGCCTCGCCTAGCGGTTGCGCCTTGTTCTTCACTCATATCCTAGCGAAATGTCCGCGCTCTACAACTTCGACTTGCTGGTGGCTGGCCCACTGTGCATGCTGATAGTGCTGGCCCTGCGGCGGTTTTTTAACTTGGCCGAGCGGCTGCCGCGCTGGAACCAGGCGCTGTCGTGGGTGTGGGTGCCCGCCGTGCTCGGCTTTGGCATAACGGCGGCGTTTCGCTACCGCAGTACCCTGCTCGACGATGCCTACATGCTGTGGGTGTACGCCGTGGTGGTACTAACGCTGCTGCTGCTGTGGAACTACCGCCCGGCCCGGCTAGCGCTGCTGGCCTTGGCGCCCCTGCTGCTGCACCGGCTCGTCAGGTTTGGGCTAGACCTAGGCAATTTGCGCCTGCTGGCGCCCTATGCCAGCCTTTTTAAGGGATGGGGCAATTTTGCCAACCTATGGCTCATCGGCTTGGTGCTAGTGGCTCGCTCTCAAAAGCGCCTTCTGGCCAAAGAGCAGCAGCAGCGCCAGCAAGAAGAGCAAGCTCACCAGCTCATTGCAACCCAGAATGCAGAGCTAGAGCGCCTAGTAGCCGAGCGCTCAGCCACCCTCACGCAGCAGGCGGCCAGCTTGCAGCAGGCGCTGGAAGAGCTGCAGCTGACGCAAAACCAGCTGATTCAGGCCGAGAAGATGGCTAGCCTGGGCGAGCTCACGGCCGGCATCGCCCACGAGATTCAGAACCCGCTCAACTTTGTCAACAACTTCGCTGAAGTATCGGCCGAGCTACTCGAAGAGTTGGCTGAGGAGCAAGCCAAGCCCTCGCCCGACACCGAGCTGGAGCTGGAACTGCTGGGCGACCTAACGCAAAACCTACAAAAGATAACGCAGCACGGGCAGCGAGCGGCGAGCATCGTGCGGGGCATGCTCGAGCACTCGCGCGCCAGCACCGGCGAGCGCAGCCTCACCGACCTCAACGCCCTCTGCGACGAGTACCTGCGCCTGGCCTACCACGGCCTGCGGGCCAAGGACAAGGCCTTCAACGCCACCCTGCACACCGACCTGGCGCCGGTGCTGCCCCTGGTCGAGGCCGTGAGCCAGGACCTGGGGCGGGTGCTGCTCAACCTGCTGACCAACGCCTTCTACGCCGTGCGCCAGCGCCAGCAGCAGGGCGGTGAGCCGGGCTACGCGCCCACCGTGCAGGTGCGCACCCGGCGGGTGGGCGACGAGGTGGAGGTGCAGGTGCAGGACAACGGCACGGGCATCGCGGAGGCGGTGCGCCAGAAGATATTCCAGCCGTTCTTCACCACCAAGCCCACGGGCGAGGGCACGGGCCTGGGCCTCTCACTGGCCCACGACATCATTGTCCAAGGACATGGCGGTGACCTCACCGTAGCAAGCCAGGAGGGACGGGGCACCACGTTTACGGTGCGCCTGCCCATCTACAGCCCAGAGTAGACGACGGAACAACAAATTGCTATAGCTGAAAAATGGAAGACGATGGCATTTTGCTCGGTACCCCGGTAGCTATCCTGGCCCTCTGGATGGTGCGGCGGTTTTTAGGCACGGCCACGCGGCTGCCGGCACTCGACCGGCGCTTAGCTAAGCTCTGGATTCCGGGAGCGGTAGTCTGGGTAGGCTACTTGCTGCTCGGCGAGAAGCTGCACCTCGATGGCGACCTGATAGACGATATATTTATTCTGTTCGTAATCGCGCAGTTCCTGCAAGTGGTGTGGCGGCTGCGCGACTACCCACCCGCTCGCACGCTGGGGCTGGCCTTGGTGCCGTATGCAGCCGTGCTCTTGCTGGCAGTGGGGTGGCGCCAACTGGCCCCTAGGTCGTTCAAAGAGTACAACGACGGTATCGACATGGTCGGTACCTGCGTGTTTTTCTGGATGGTGGGTCTATTTTGGACTGCCCGTGGCCAGAAAAAGCGGCTGGCCATCGAGCTGGAGCGCCGGGCCGCAGAAGAGAAGGCGCAGCAGCGCATTGTGGCCCGCAACACCGAGCTCGAGCAGCTGGTGCAGGTGCGCACGGCTGCTCTGCAGCAGCAGGCAGCTAGCTTGCAGCAGGCACTGGAAGAGCTGCAGCTGACGCAAAACCAGCTGATTCAGGCCGAGAAGATGGCTAGCCTGGGCGAGCTCACGGCTGGCATCGCCCACGAGATTCAGAACCCGCTCAACTTCGTCAACAACTTCGCTGAGGTCAGCACCGAGCTGGCCCAGGAGTTGGCTGAAGAGCGGAAGCGCCCCGCCCGTGACCCGCTGCTCGAAGCTGAGCTACTGGGCGATTTAAAGCAGAACATGCTCAAAATAGTGCAGCACGGGCAGCGAGCGGCGAGCATCGTGCGGGGCATGCTCGAGCACTCGCGCGCCAGCACCGGCGAGCGCAGCCTCACCGACCTCAACGCCCTCTGCGACGAGTACCTGCGCCTGGCCTACCACGGCCTGCGGGCCAAGGACAAGGCCTTCAACGCCACCCTGCACACCGACTTGGCGCCGGTGCTGCCCCTGGTCGAGGCCGTGAGCCAGGACCTGGGGCGGGTGCTGCTCAACCTGCTGACCAACGCCTTCTACGCCGTGCGCCAGCGCCAGCAGCAGGGCGGTGAGCCGGGCTACGCGCCCACCGTGCAGGTGCGCACCCGGCGGGTGGGCGACGAGGTGGAGGTGCAGGTGCAGGACAATGGCACGGGCATCGCGGAGGCGGTGCGCCAGAAGATATTCCAGCCGTTCTTCACCACCAAGCCCACGGGCGAGGGCACGGGCCTGGGCCTCTCACTGGCCCACGACATCATTGTCCAAGGACATGGCGGCACGCTCGAAGTAGCTTCGCAGCCCGGTCAAGGAACTACGTTTACCCTGCGCTTGCCTTACTAGTGGCACCTAGGGCCCGGTACTATTCTTATCTTTACTATGATGAAAATCCTGGTTGTTGACGACGAGCCTGATGTGCGGACGCTGTTCGAGCAGCGGTTTCGCCGCGAAATCCGCAGTGGGGCGCTGGCCTTTTCCTTCGCCTACTCGGGCGAGGAGGCCCTAGGGTATCTGCACGAGCACCATTCCGAAGTAGTGCTCATCCTCTCCGACATCAACATGCCGGGTATGAGCGGCCTAGAACTGCTGCGCCGCGTGCGCACCGAGCCCGCCCCGCCGCCGCCGCCCCGCGTGATGATGATAACCGCCTATGGCGATGAGACGAGCCGCACCCAGGCCCTGGCCCTCGGCGCCGACGACTTCCTGACCAAGCCCGTCGACTTCGCCGCCCTCAAAGAAAAGCTACTTGCTCTGCCTTCCGCATGAAAACAAAAATACTGGTCGTAGACGACGAGGCTGACCTGGAACTGCTTGTAAAGCAGAAGTTTCGTCGCAAAATACGCGAAGGCGAATACGAGTTTGTATTTGCCGCTAATGGCCAGGAAGCCCTGGTGCGCGTGGCCGAGCACCCCGACACAGCCATCGTGCTCTCCGACATCAACATGCCCGTGATGGATGGGCTGACGCTGCTCACTGAGCTGCACGAAACCAATCCCATCATCAAAACCGTCATCGTATCGGCCTACGGCGACATGGCCAACCTGCGCGCCGCCATGAACCGCGGCGCGTTTGATTTTGTGTGCAAGCCGGTCGATTTCAATGACCTAGAAGTCACCATCGAGAAAACTATCTCGCAGGTGCAGCAACTGCGCGATACGCTAAAGGCCATGCAGGAAAATAACATCCTGAAGATGTACGTCGACGAGACGGTCATCAACTTCATGGCGCGGCCTGACTTTGAGAGCCGCCTGCTGGCCTCCGAAACCATCGAGGGCACGGTGGTATTCATCGACATCTGCGGCTTCACGTCGCTCTCCGAAAAGCTGCCTGCCGCCACGGTGGTGGACCTGCTCAACCGCTACTTCGACCAGATGGTGAAGGAGATAATTGCGCAGGGTGGCTACGTTGATAAGTTTATGGGCGACGCGGTGATGGCCGTTTTCCGGGGCGATTTTCACCTCGACCGCGCCGTGGATGCGGCCCTGGCTGTGCGCACCCGCCTCCTGGCCGAAGCCGAGCAGGTTATTCCCGGCACCGAGTACCGCCCAGCCGTCAGCATCGGCATCAACACCGGCGAAATGGTATCGGGCAACATTGGCTCCGAATCCCTTAAGCGCCTAGACTACACCGTGATAGGTGATACTGTAAACGTGAGCCAGCGCTTACAAGCCGCCGCCAAGCCCGGCCAGATTATCGTGCGAGCCGACGCTTACCAGCGCATCAAAGAGTCGTTTCAGTGCCGGCCCGTGGGCGAAGTGAAGCTCAAAAACAAAGAGCAACCCGTAATGACGTACGAAGTGCTAGCTTAGTGCTTAGTGCTTGGTGCTTAGTTACTGGAATACTAAGCACTAGGCACTAACAGTGAGGCACCAAGCTCACGCTTCGTTCTGCCGCCGCAGGCGCTGGCAGAGCACGCGTAGGATATTGCGCAGGACCTCCCCGCGTTCTTCCATCACGTCGTAAAAGTCATCCTGGTCGAGCCGGAAGGCCCGCACCGCGCTCTGAGCCACCGCCGTGGCCGAGCGCGGCTCGGCGTCGAGCAGCGCCAGCTCGCCGAAGAAGTCGCCCTGCCGGAAAGTAGTCAGCAGCTGCGGGCCGTTGAAGATGCCTACTTCGCCCTCGTACACAATGTAGAGCGAAGCCCCTAGGTCGCCCTTAGCAAATATTTGGTGGCCAGCCGGAAACGTGACTTCCTGCATAATGGGCACGATGCTGCTGAGCACGTTTTCGGGCGTCTCGGCAAATAGCGCGGTGTGGCGGAGCAGGCCCACCCGGGCCTGGGCCGGCAAGTGGGCAGCGGCGGCGTGGTGGCTCATAAGCAACTGGGGGAGGGCCGGCAGCAGTCGCAGGGCCTCGTTATAAATAGTATGCTGGCTGGTAGCCAGGTGGTTGATGGCCGTAAGAGCGCTTTCCTGCAGCAGCGCGTTGGGGCTGGTAAAGTAGGGTAGCCAATCAGGCAGCTGCCCTAGGGTAGGCATGTGCTGCCGCAGCGCCACAGCCACGGTCCAGTCGCTAAACGTGACCTCGCCCTGCTGGATGATGTAGGCTGGCAGGGCCGTAGTGGTAGCCAGTGGCCCGAGCAACTGGTCAAATACCTGCGCTTTTTCGGCGGCCGGGCTCACATCGAGCAGCGCTTGCAGGCCCTGATACCAAGGGCGCGGAATGAGGTTATCCAGAATTTCTAGGGCGTTGGCTTGGCGTTCGCGGGCGGCGTGGGCCACGCCTCGCTGCGCGTCTACTATCAGTTGGGGCGGGTACAGCTGCTGCAGCAAGCCAAAAATGCGTTGCTCGATGCGGTCGAGCTCGTAGTCTAGGGCTCGCGCCAGCTCGCTGGCGATACCTAGGGGCGCTAGCCCATGAAGCAGCCGTTGCGCCAGCCGCAGCTCGTCTTCTACCAGCCCCTGAAAAATAGGGGCATCGGCTGCCACGGGGGCAAAGCCGCGCAGGGCGCGTAGGGCCACTTCGCGCCGGGTGGGGTGCGGCTGCTGGGCCAGTGCCACCAAGGCGCGGCGGCCCTCGGGCAGCCGCAGCTGCCCGGCCACGGAGGCGGACCGGCGGGCCAGCGGCTCGGGGGTGCCCGGCTGCAGTGCTGCCACCAGGGCCGGCACGGCCGCTGGGCCCAGCACCAAGAGGCGCGAGGTAGCGGCGGCCCGGCGCTTTTTGTCCGTTAGCAGCTTCGTAAGCTCCTGCGCCTCGGCTAGGTCGGTAGGCGCCTGGGTTACGGCGGCCATAGGCTCGGTAGGGAGCTCGGTGCGCAATTCTTCAGTCAGCGAGAAGCGCTGGCTCAAGGAGTGCTGTAGCTCGGCGAGGTAGTGCCCATATGTGCGCGCCAAAAAGAACAGCGCGCCGGCCATGAACAGCGCCATCCACACAAAGGGCAGCCATTCGGCAATAGCTTCGTGGCTAGCCGTGAAAAACAGCAACAGGCCCGCGAGGCCCATGCCAAGGGGCTCATAGTAACCCTTAGCCAGGGTATGCGCCTGCAGGCGCTCGGGGGGCGCCAGGGGCTGAAACAACACCAGAAAAACTGGGTCGAACACGGCCCGGCGCAGTACTTCCAGCCCTAGGTACAAGCCACAGAAATAAATGAGCAGCGTCGATTCGCCGGCGCCCAGCCAGCTCAGGGCGCCAAAAGCCAACAGCCCTGCCAGCACGGTGCCCGGCAGCGTCAGTAGCATCCGCCGGATGCCTAGGCGGTCAAGCGTCACTTGCGCCAAGCCCACCTTAAACAACATAGCCAGCAGGTAGGTGAGGGCTAGCACGCCGCCCACGTACCGCATCACCAAGGTTTGGTCGTGAAACTTGTGCTTGACGTTGACAAAAAACGAATACTCCACGCCCGTCGTCACGGCTGCGATAGCTGTTAGGCTTAGGCAAATACTCAGTACGAGCTGGTTGTTGCCAAACCAGCGCTGCCACACGCTGGTACCCGCCACCCGCTGCCGCCGGCCCACTGGGCGCGCCTCTACATCGTGCGAGCGTAGCGTGGCTTTCACCACCAGCAGCGCCGCCCCGTAGGCCGCAAAAGCCGTGAGCAGCAGATACAATAAATCTGTGTGCGCGTGGATGATAATGGCCAAGCCAGCCCCTAGGGCCTTGGCTGGCATGTCGCCCGCGCTAATGAGGCCAAACAGTCGCTTGCTCTGCCGCACGTCGAACACCACCGCCGACACTCCCCAAAACTCTAGGTTGGTGAGCAGGTAAATAACCCGGTAGCCGGCCATAATGGCCACCGCTGCCGCCACCGAGTGGCCCAGCAGCACCAGCGCCCCCAGCACGCCCGCCAGCACCACCACCGCCACCAGCACGCGCCCGGCTAGCTTTTGCAGCACTAGGTGGTGCTCAAAATACGTGTACACCCGCCCAGCCGCCATCATGGCTAGCGCGGCGGTGCCGTAGGCCAGGGGCAGGTTGCGCTCGGGGTTGTTTTCGAGCAGAATAACATTTGCCGCCACGTACACCAAGATGGTGCCGATGCCCAGCAAAAAGTTGTGCAGAAAGAACAGCCAGACCGTTCGCGTCTCGTCAGGACGCACGCCCAGCAGCCGGTACCAGGTAGAGGAAGTAAACAAAGCGCCAGCAACAGATGAGCCGGCAAGTTAGGGCAGGGGAGGGAGGTGCGAAAAACTAAGAGGAGGCCCCAGGAAACAATAGCGCTCGAATGGAGCTCAAATAGCTCGTCCAAGCGCAATTGTTTCCCGGGGCCTCCTCGCAGGAGCAACCAGGCCGCGGTTATTTAATCATGTCTACTTCGGCTTTAATCATGGCGTTGTAGCGCTGGCCCTGGCCGTTGGCCAGCGTGAGCTGGTTCCAGCCGCGGGCAATAGTGTAGTTCCAGGTGCGGCTTTCCTTAAACTCGAAGGTGGGGCGCATAATCTGGCCGAAGGGTGTGTAGTTCTCGTCCATGAAGTCAGTTTTGAAGAACTTATCGCCGCTCACAATCCACTCCATCGCTACAAAGAAGCCTTCTTCAGGAGCCACCACGTTGTACGACGTCAGGTCAACGGTGTACCACTGCCCGCCGGCCGGCGAGGACACCACCACGCTCTGGGTTAGAATATCGGTATTAGGGGCGTTGTAGTTGCCATCGGCTTTGTAAATGCGCACCCGAAACGGCTCACGCGGAAAACCATTTTCGCCGATGTAAAACGATACCGACCGGATATTACCTAGGCGGTGATTTTTATCATTTTTAATAAAGAAAGCACACTGGCTGCCCGGCTGGCCTTGCAGCAGGCCCTCACCCGGGCGGTTAGAAGTGGCACCTAGGCCTAGATTTTTGACTTTGCCACCTTTTACCGTCACGCTGCTCAGGGCAATGGCCATGCGCGGCACTTCTATCACCATATCGGCCTGGGCCTGGCCTCGCTTTACCAGCACAGCGAGGTGCTTGTAGCCGAGAGCCATTACTATCAGCGAGTCTTGTGCATTCTTGACGGGAGCAGGTAGCTGAAACACCCCGAACTCGTTGCTGAGGGCACCGGTTTGCTCGTCGTGCAGGCTTACGGAGGTAAAAGGCAAGGGCTCTTTCGTCTCTTTATCGATAATCTTACCCGCTAGCAGTACGGGTGCCGTGGCTTGGGCTTGCGCTAAAGTGGACAAGCCAAAGAAGAATAATGCAAAATAAAGTAAGCTTCTGTACATATATAATAAGTTTTTAGTTGCGGTAATACAAATCTATACCGTAACGATGTTTAGCTCCGCATGGAGGAGCTAAAAAATAGGGCTTCATGGAAACAAATTGGCTAGGCTAGCAGATACCCACCGCCTAGGCACTTGTTGCGCTACTATTGGCGCTGTAAGGAACCTTCGAGCCCCAAACGGACGTATCTTTGTTTAAATCCCGTCTAAATAGCAGCAGTTACTTTGGCTTTTCTTCGTCGCTCTCCCCGTACCGTTGCGCCTACCCCCATTTCGTCGCGCCGCACTGCCAATGACCTGCGCGTGGGTGAAACGGCAACTGTGTGCTGCCTCAAAGACCCCGAAATGGCCCTCAAACTGCTTGAGATGGGCTGCATCCCTGGCACGCAGGTGCGCCTAGCTGGCCGCGCCCCACTCGGCGACCCGCTGATGCTAGTGCTTGGTGATGAAGAATATACGTTGTCGCTGCGCGTGAGCGAGGCCACAACCATTCAACTGAAAGCTTAAATATCCCCTGACTTTCCCCGCCGATGCAGGAAACTCCAACTGCGCCCCGGCCGACTACGCTGCCCCCTTCCAACCGGCCGGCGGCCGACCCGCACCTTCCCCGCCTTGCCCTCATCGGCAATCCCAACTCGGGCAAGACTTCGCTTTTCAACCAGCTCACGGGCCTCAACCAAAAGGTTGGTAATTTTCCGGGCGTCACGGTAGACCGCAAGACGGGCGTAGCCCAGCTCGGCGGCCAGCGCCGGGCCGAGATTATCGACCTGCCCGGCACGTACTCGCTTTACCCTAAAAGTCTTGATGAGCAAGTAATTGCCGACTTGCTTTACAACCCTGGCGCGGCCGACTACCCCGACTTTGTGGTGGTGACTGTGGATGCCAGCAACCTGCGCCGCAGCCTGCTGCTGTTTTCGCAGCTCGCCGACCTAGGGCTGCCCGCCATCCTGGCCCTGAACATGACCGATTTGGCGGCCGAGCGCGGCATCCAGATTGACCTGGCCGCGCTGGAGCGCGAGCTAGGGGTGCCCGTGGTGCCCATGAACGCCCGCAAGGGCGTGGGTGTGGCTGCGCTGCGCATCGTGATGGCCGAGCGCCTGGCTGCCCCGCCCGCCCTGCGCTTCTGGGAACCCGAGGGTGACCTGCTGCCGCTGGTGCGCCAGATTCGCTACTACTTCAACCTGCACAACGACTACTTGGCGCTGCACTATGCGCACCAGTTTCGGGGCCTGCGCTTTTTGAGCGACGACGACCGGGCGTACTTACTGGAGCTGACCGAGAAGTACAAGTTTGACTCGACAGCGCGACAGGCCGAAGAAACCATTGGCCGCTACGCCCGCATCAACGAGCTGCTGCTGGAAGTAGTGACTGTGACGCGCACCGAGCAGCGCGAGCCAGCTTCCAACAAGATTGACAAGGTGCTGACGCACCGCGTGTTTGGCTACCTCATTTTCCTAGGTATCCTGTTTCTGCTGTTTCAGGCCATCTTCGCCTGGGCGCAGTACCCTATGGACCTCATTGACCAAGGGGTGGCCAACTTCAATGAACTGCTGCAGAATAATTTTAGTGGGCCGCTGGTGCGGCTGCTCACCGAGGGCGTCATTGCTGGCCTAGGGGGCGTGCTGATATTTATTCCGCAGATTGCCTTGCTTTTCGCCTTCTTGGCGGTGCTAGAAGAAACCGGCTATATGGCCCGGGTTACCTTCTTGATGGACAAACTCATGCGGCCCTTCGGGCTGAGTGGCAAGAGCGTGGTCCCGCTTATTTCGGGGCTGGCCTGCGCCGTGCCGGCCATTATGGGCGCGCGCACCATTGAGAGCTGGAAGGACCGGATGCTAACCATCTTCGTGACGCCGCTGATGTCGTGCTCGGCGCGCATTCCGGTGTACACGGTGCTGGTGGCGCTGGTGGTGCCCGACGAGTCGTGGCTCGGCATCTTTAATATGCGTGGGCTGGTACTCATGGGGCTGTACCTCCTAGGTCTGGTGTCGGCGCTTGTGTCGGCTTTTGCGCTCAAGAAAATCTTGAAAGCCCGCGAGCGCAGCTACTTCATCATGGAGTTTCCGGTGTACCGCTGGCCCCGCTGGAAAAACGTGGGGCTGACCATCATGGAGAAGGTCAAAGCCTTTATATTTCAGGCTGGTAAGGTGATTGTGGCCATCTCGGTGTTGCTGTGGGTGCTGGCCAGCTACGGCCCTGGCAACCGGCAGGCGCAAGCCGAAGCCCAGATGCAGCAGCAGGCCGACGCTCAGCGTTGGCCCGCCGCCGAACTAGAGCGCCGCGTGGCTTCGGCCCGCCTCGAAACATCTTACGCAGGCACCTTCGGTCACGTCATCGAGCCGGTTATCCGGCCGCTGGGCTTCGACTGGAAAGTAGGTATTGCACTGCTCACATCGTTTGCGGCGCGCGAGGTCTTTGTGGGTACCATGAGCACCATCTATAGCGTGGGCCAGGATGCCGACCTAGGTACCGTGCAGCAGAAGCTCGCTAATGAAAAAGACCTCAATGGGCAGCCCTTTTTCACACCAGTGCGGGCACTGTCGCTGCTGGTATTTTACGTCTTCGCCATGCAGTGCATGAGCACGCTGGCCGTCACCTACCGCGAAACCAAGAGCTGGCGCTGGCCCCTAGGGCAGTTGGTGTACATGACCGGCCTAGCCTACGCCGCCTCACTGCTGGTGTGGCAGGTGTGGGGCTAGGATACTCCAAGTATGTTTGTCCTTGCGAGGAAGCACGGCGCAGCAATCGAACCCTTCAAACTCGTCTCGATTGTTGCTGTATCGTACTTTCTCGCAAGGATAATCTGTTTATTGCTTCTTCTGCTAAAATGACTTCTTACGAAACCCTGCTGCATCTCGCATTCCGCACGCCGGCCGACCAACAGCATTACCTGACGCCCGCCGTGCTGGGCGCCTACACAGGCTTTGAGCAAGCCGCGCCCCGCGAGCAGGGCTTTCGCTTTGAGCAATGGCGCCTAGGGGTGGCCACGAGCCTGCTGCGCCTACTGGCCGACCTAGGCGACCACGACGAAGCCCGGCGCGCGGCTGATGTGCTGCACCGCGCGCTTAGCACCGCCCGTTCGCCCGAGGACATCGACAAGCAGATTCACAAAGAGAGCAAGCTATTTGACCAGGTGTATACTAACATCTACGTCAATGACGAAGGTGAGGCGATACTTGACCTCTTCGCTCGCACCCTCGACGCCGACGCGCCCGACCTGCTAGCGCAGGTAAACGACGAGGCCGTGGACCTGGCCCGCGACCTGGATTTTGAAGCTCGCAATGACGACGAGGACGAGTAGTATAAAGCACTGAATGAAAAAGGCCGCCCCGATACTCGGGGCGGCCTTTTTTGTGGCGTAGAGTGCGAGGCTTAGTAGCCAGCGTTCTGCGTAAGAAGCGAATTATTGTTGATTTCGCGCTGCGGAATGGGCAGGACAAAGCGTTGGTCGCTAGCATACACGGCGGGCGAAGCCGGGACGGCGGGCGAATCAGCTGTGGCTGGCTTGGCCGCTACGGCCGGAATGACAATGCCATTAACGCGGTGCAGGTCGTGGATGCGGAAGCCTTCGAAGGCTAGCTCTAGCTGGCGCTCACGCAGGACATCGTCAAGCGTAACGGTAGCAAGGGCAGTGGCCCCCGAACGCGTCCGCACAGCATTTACGTCGGCCGTGGCCGAGGTAGTGTTGCCGGCCCGTACATCGGCCTCGGCCCGAATGAGGTACATCTCGGCTAGGCGAACAATAGGAATGTTCTGGCCATAGGTGCGCCACTTCAAGGTCCGCAGACGGTTGCGGCGGCTGTTGCCATCGCTCAGGTAGATAAGCTTCTTAGTCGTGATAGCCGATAGCGAGTCGGTGCCGCGCACATCGCCGCTGCCGTAGCCGTACTGGTTGGCAAAAGCGCCCGAGATAAACACGTCGCCGCGGCCGTAAAGCACGGTTTGGTCGCCATTGGGGCTGTAGCCGGCAAAGTAGGTAGCTAGGCCATCGTTGCTGGTGCCCGCGTTGTTTTGGTCGTTCTGCTGAATCTCGAAGAGGCTTTCTGCGCTGTTACGGTTGGCAAATACTGCTGCTACCGAGCCAACGAGGCTAGCGCCACTGTTGGTGATAACGTCGTTAGCCATGTCACGGGCGGCTGTGTAGTTGCCTTGCTGCAAGTACACGCGCGCCAGCATAGCCTCGGCCGAGTACTTCGATGCGCGAGTTACGTTCTGGGTGGGCAGCATGGTAGAGGCCGTGCGCAGGTCAGTGAGTATTTGCGTATATACCTCCTCTACCGAAGCGCGGGGTAGCTTCACGTCGGCCTGCTCGGTAGTCGTAATCGGCACGATGTTGATGGGCACGCCCGGCTGCGTATTGCCACCCCCGGCCTGGTACTGCTGCGCAAACAGGCGCACCAGCTCGAAGTACATGATACCCCGGATGTAGTGGGCCTCGCCTTCAAACTGCTTGCGCTGGCCGGCATCGGTCACGGCGGGCAAGGCATTCAAAATCAAGTTGCACTGGTTGATGGCGTTGTAGGCCTGCGTCCAGATACCCTGGGAGTTCGACAAGGTCGAAATCTGGGTGTGCAACGAGATTTGGCGGTAGTTCTGGAAGGTACCCGCCCACGAGATATAGCCGTTGCTGGCCATGAGTTCGGGTACCAGAATCAGGTCGGTGCCATAGAGGCGAGGGTCGTCGAGGCGAGCGTAGGCACCTACTACGGCGGCGCTCACTTTCTGCGAAGTGTTGTAGGCGTCGTCGGCGTTGATGCTCTGCTGGGGTTCTATCTGCAGCGCGTCTTTGCAGCCCGCTAGGCTTAGGCCCAGGGCTAAGACACCGGCGGACCAGCTGAATATATTTTTCATATCTAACTAAAGGACAAATTATTAAAAGCCTATGTTCACGCCCAGCAAGTACGTCTTAGCCAGCGGCGGCGTGTAGAAGTCGTGGCCTAGCAAGTAGCTGGCAGTACCTAGGCCGTAGGTGTTTACCTCGGGGTCGTAGCCGGTGTACTTAGTGAAGGTGGCCAGGTTCTGGCCCGTAATGTAGATGCGCAGCGTTTGGATGTGTCCACGCTTCACGAGCTCGGCCGGCAGGTTGTACCCTAGGGTCACGTTCTTGATGCGGAAGAACGAACCATCCTGAATCCAGCGCGACGAAGTGTTGGTGCCATTAGAAGCGCCGAAGCGCGCCTGCGGTACCGAGGTAATGTCGCCGGGGTTCTGCCAGCGGTTGAGCTGGTCGATGGTCTGGTTGTCGAAGAAGTCAGCGTTGGCCGACTGGTACGTACCTGCCGAGTTGTAGATGTCGTTGCCGTAGGTAAACTGCCCGAGCGCGCTCAGGTCGAAGCCCTTGTAGTTAACGGTCGTGTTAACACCACCCGTAAACTTGGGGTTCGGGTTGCCTACTTTCTGAATTGGGGCGGCCGCGTAGCTGTTGGTCGTTGAGCCATCGGCGTTGTAGTAGAGGGCGTCGCCATTGGCAGCATCCACACCAGCGTATTTCTTGGTGTAGAACACACCTAGGGGCTCGCCAGCCTGCACCCGGCTAATGGTATTGCCGGTCGGGATGATGGGTGTCGGCAGGTCGGTAATCAGGTTGCGGTTAAACGACATGTTACCGCCCACTGTCCACTTCACGTCCCCGTCGAGGATGCGGCCGTTCAGTGAGATTTCAAGGCCTTTGTTGCGCAGGCCACCTACGTTTTCGGTGATGGTGGTATAGCCGCTCACCAGCTGCAGTTGGCGGTTGAGCAGCAAGCCAGTGGTGTTCTTTTGGTAGAGGTCTACCTCACCGGTGATGCGGTTGTCGAGGAAGCCAAATTCTACCCCTAGGTCCACCTGCTTGGTAGTTTCCCAGCTCAGGTTGGGGTTGCCAAGGGCGGCATCCGGGGCAATGCCCGACTGGTCGGCGTAGGGTAGGGCCGACACCAAGCGGCGCGAGCTGAAGTTGCCAATCTCGCCGTTGCCGGTGACGCCGTAGCTGGCGCGCAGCTTCAGGTAATTAATGATTTCGTTGCCCTTCAGGAAGCTTTCTTCCGACAGCAGGTAGCCCACCGAGCCGGCCCCGAAGGTGCCGTAGCGGTTGTTGGCCCCGAAGCGCGACGAGCCGTCGCGGCGCACGCTACCCGACAGCAGGTACTTGCCCTGGAAGTTGTAGTTGGCGCGGGCGAAGTACGAGAGGAAGGAGTAGCCGGTACCAAACGACGTATTACCGCCCGTTTTCACGGCTGCGCTGGCAATGCGCGTGAACTGCGGCGTAGGGAAGCCCCGGCCCTCGGCCGACGTCACCTTCTGGTCGGCACGCTGGTACGACTCACCCGCCAACACGTCGAAGTGATGGTTTTCGCCAAGGTTGAAGGCGTAGGTTAGCGTGTTCGTGTTTGTGTAGTTAACCGTCTGCGTCTGCGAGTTGAAGGCGTAGCCGGTGGCGCCGCCGTCTTGGGTGCCCGCACCGCGCACGAGGTCCTCATTCAGGTTCAGGAAGTCGCCCCCAACTTCGGTGCGCAGCACTAGGCCCTTCAGGATGGTCCAGTTGAGGTAGGCCGTGGTGAACGAGCGGTAGGTACCAGCCCGGTTCGAGCCCAGTTCCTGGTCAAGTAGGTTGTTGTAGTAGATAGTGCTGGTGTTCAGCGCGCCCGTGGTGGGGTCGTACTGCGGCTGCAGCGGCGTGAGCGCATTGAGCTGCAAGGGGTTCGAGAAGGCATTGTCGCCCGATACCCGGTCGTTGACGGTGCGCGCTAGCGACACGTTCAGCCCTACCTTGAGGTTTTCGTAGATGCTGTGGTCGAGGTTCAGGCGCAGGCTACCCCGCCGGAAGCGGTTGCCGATGATAATACCCTTCTGGTCATTGAAGGTGCCGCTCAAAAAGAAGCGCGTTTTGGCATCGCCGCCCGATGCGCTAAAGTCGTACTGCGCCACGTTGGCGCCGCCTTTGAAGAGCTTAAACTTACCGTTGTTGCGGAAGGCTAGGCGGTCCCAGGGGGTGTTGTCGGTCGAGTTGTAGTCGAGGCTGCCTTCCCCAGCATACGCGTCGGCCAGCGTGGGGTATTGCGTCTCGCTATCAGGACCGATGAGGCCCGCATTGGTCATCGACTCGCTCAGCAGCGTGCGGTACTGGTCGGCATTCAGAAACTGGCGAAAGCGCGTGGGCGCGCTAATACCGTAGTAATAGCCCACGTTCACCTTAGTCTGGCCCTGGCGACCTTTCTTGGTGTTAATGAGGACTACACCGTTCGAGGCGCGCGAGCCATAGATGGCCGAGGCCGAAGCATCTTTTAGAATACTGATGCTCTCGATGTCGTTGGGGTTGAGGTCAGCCAGTGGGTTTAGGGGCTCGTCGCCGGCCTGCGACTGGTCCTGGAACGTAATCGGTACGCCATCAATAACGTATAGCGGGCGGTTCGACGCCGTTACCGACGATGTGCCGCGCACCTGAATGTTGATGCCTTGCCCCAGCTTACCGCTACCTTGGTTGATAACTACGCCTGGCGTGCGGCCCTGGATGGCTTGCTCGAAGCTCGTAACGGGCTGGTTTTCGACCACGCTGCCCGAGAGCTGGGTCACGGCGCCCGTGAGGTCGGCCTTGCTTTGGGTGCCGTAGCCCACTACCACCGCCTCGTTGAGGGTGCTAGTGCTGGCTTGCAGCGTTATGTTGAGGGTCGTTTGGTTGCCTACGGCCACCGTTTGGGTCGTATAGCCGATAGAGCTGATAACTAGCGTGGCGCCGGGCTTCACGTTTAGCGAGAAGGTGCCGTCGCCCGAGGTAGCCGTGCCATTAGTAGTGCCTTGCTCCAAAACAGTAACTCCCGGTAGCGGGCCACTGTCTGAGCCTATTACACGCCCGCTGATTGCCGAGGACTGGGCAAATGCGGGCAGAGCAGCCACCACCAGCAAAGGGGTGAACATGTTTCTCATATAGAATGGAATAATTGGTAAAAAAGGATAAGAGCGAGTAGGCCATTTGGGTGGGGAAAAACTAAAAAAAGCAAAAGGCCAACTACAAAGAAAATAGGTGCTTATTGGAGAATAGATGAAAAAAATTAACATTCAGTTGAATTATTGATAGTGTAGGGCGCGTGAAGAGGCTGAAAAAGGCTCTACCTAAGCAGAATAGGGGGCATGGTAGCTGTATAGGTGAAATGCTGAGTTCTCGCTCAGCCAGCAGTAGGTGAGGCTTGATTAGCCGAGTCTCCGGACTTGTGCGGCGGTGTGCAACCATTGGAGGCCCTAGGTGGCTCTACCAACTACAACTGACCCACAACCACTCCTCCTGTTATGAAACTCTCAAAAGCTTTACTCAGCGCCATCTTGGTCGGCGTGACCGTGCAAGCCACTACCAGCTGCGGCAAAAAGGGTGACCCCAAGCCCAAAGAATTGGCGGGCCAAGCTAACCAGGGTGAGAAAAAAGAGCCCTATAACTGCCCGGCCTGCGGCCTAGGCTAAGCCGTGGATACGCCGGAAACCCCTGCTGTGCTGGCCGCCCTCGCCTGCAACCTGGATGCGGACATCCTGAGCGCCGCGCTCCCGCTGCTGGAAGCGGGCCAAGTCGACGCCCTCGAATGGTCGTTTGATGCGCTGTACTGGGCCAGTGAGGTACCCGCTTGGTTTACGGAGCTGCTGCACGCTTATAGCAGCGAGCAGCGGCTGCTAGGCCACGGCGTGTACTTCTCGCTGCTGTCGGGCCGCTGGACCAGCGAGCAGCAACAGTGGCTGTGCCAGCTGCGCGAACTGGCGCAGCGCTACTCGTTTGCGCACGTTACCGAGCATTTTGGGGCGTTTACGGGCCAAAACTTTCATGCCGGGGCCCCGCTCTCGGTGCCGTACTCGCCGGTGGCATTGCGAATTGGGCAAGACCGTCTGGCGCGCCTTGCAGAGGCGGCCCGGTGCCCGGTGGGGCTCGAAAACCTGGCCTTCGCTTATTCGCTCGACGAGGTGAAGCGCCAGGGCGATTTTTTATCAGCATTGCTGGCGCCCGTCAACGGTTTTCTGATACTGGACCTGCACAACCTGTATTGCCAGCTCCACAACTTTTCTATTGACTACGAGGAGCTCCTAGGATGCTACGAGCTAGACCGGGTGCGCGAAATCCACATTTCGGGCGGCAGCTGGGAAAATTCGCAGTTGCTGCCCACTCGCAGAATCCGACGCGATACCCACGACGAGGCTGTGCCCACGGAGGTGTTTGAACTGCTGGCACGCACCCTGCCGCGCTGCCCCAATCTAAAGTATGTCGTGCTAGAGCAGCTCGGCACCAGCCTCAAGACTGAGGCCAGCCAGGTGCAGTTTCGGCGCGACTTTGCCCAGATGGCGGCGCTGGTGCAGCAGCACAACCACGCGCCTAGGTCGGTGCCCAGCGCCTTTTTGCCGCGCTGGCCGGCCCTGCCGGCGCTGGCCGTGCAAGACGACCTGCTGCACGAGCAGCAGCGGCAGCTCTCACACATTCTGGAAACGGCTACCTCGCTGCCCGAGGCGCAACAGCGGCTGCGGGCGTCGGTGCTAGCCCATTCGGCTTGGCAGATAGAGCATTGGGAGCCCTACATGCTGGAGACAGCGCTCAGTATTGCGCAAAAATGGAAGTAGCTGTGGAGAAAAAGGGCCTTGCTTTTATAACAAGCAGCCTGGGTAAGGCAAAAGAAGGCGCGAAAGAAGAGGGCTAAATAGCGCGTTTTTAGTAGCTTAAAGTCCGAAAAAGCAACTCTAGGGTAAATGACTTTGAAGATTTAACTATTTGTTAATCAAAATCTCATCTAGTAGAGCTTAAAACGAGGATAAGAGAGAATGTACTTATTTGATAAGGAATAGCTAAAAAACGGGACTACATAGCTAAAGTAGCATGTCGCAAAATTGCGCTGTTTGTCCTTTGGTTAGGTAGAAAGAAGCGCGTGCTTTGAGGACAAGAACGAGCTGCTCTTAGCTGTTAGATGCAACAGCCAGGAGAGAGGCTATTTCTTGACACTCACACTCTTCCTTTTCCCAAACCAATTTCTAGTATGTCTAAGTTTTCCCTCTTGCTGGCGCTGGGCGCCAGTGCAGCCCTGGCCCTGACGGGCTGCCAGAAAACCGCCGAAGACGTTGCAAAACCCACCGATATTTCGACTGATGTAGCGGCCCAGGTAAAAGCGCTCGGCTTTAGCACCCAAGACATGCAAGCTGTGGAAGGTGGCTACCGGGTAGAAGGTGACATTCTGCTCACCCCGGAGCTGCTGGCTAGCAAAACCAACTACTCAATGCTGCGCGTGGGTGCCGACGAGCAGTACCGCACCACCAACCTGGTGGGCCGCCTGCCGCGCGTGCTTACCGTCAGCATCTCGAGTCAGTTTCCCTCGGTTTATGTGACAGCGATTGACGAGGCTATTCGCCGCTACAACGCGCAGGGACTGCAGCTGACGTTCCGGCGCATCACGACGGGCACGGCCAACCTGCCCGTCAAGTATTCGTCGAACCTAGGGTCGGGCGTACTGGGCCAATCGGGCGGTTTTCCGCAAAATGGGGAGCCAGCTCCCGGTTTCACGCTTGTGCCTAACGTGATTAATAGCACGAATGTCAACTACATCGCTACCATCATGGCGCACGAGATGGGCCACTGCATTGGTTTCCGCCACACCGACTACATGAACCGCGCGTATAGCTGCGGCGGCACGGCTACCAACGAGGGCGCTAGCACTGTGGGAGCCATCCTCGTTCCCGGCACGCCTTCGGCACCCGACCCCAACTCGTGGATGCTGGCCTGCGTGGGCAACGGTGTAAACCGGCCTTTCAACGCCAACGACGTGACGGCGCTTAACTACCTCTACTAAGCCCGTAGCTACTACGGTTTAGTAACGAAAACCCCCGGCCTGCATCTAGGCCGGGGGTTTTTTGTGCGCCTAGGGCGCTGGGGCCGGGCGTCTCGCTACTACTCGGCTAGTACTACCCGGCGAGTAAGGATATCGCCGCCCGTGGTGGGCGTGGCCCGCAGCAGGTACACGCCGGGGCGCAGGCCGCTGGTTGGCAATGTATTGATGGCCCCATCGACCGTGAGGTCGCGCAGGAGGCGGCCTAGGGTATCGTAGAGGCGCAGGCGCAGCGGCACGTTGGGCTCGCCGGCTACTTGCAGGTCTTGGCCGATAAGGGCGGGCACCGGAAACACTAGCAGCTCGTTGCGGCGCACCAGTTGCACGGCCTCGGTGGCGCTGTAAAAGGTGCGGCCGCCATCGTCTTGGCCTAGCACCCGGTACTGGTTGAGGCCCGGCGTGGCCCCTAGGTCAGTGAAAATAGTGCGCAGCTGCGTAACCGGGCTAAGGGTTTGGATGGTGACGAACCCGCTCGGCCCGAGGCGCTGGAGCTGCACGGCCCGCAGGCGGTAGAGGCTGCCGAGGGCCAGCACCAGCCGCGCCGTGTCGGCGACTGGCTGTTGGGGCAAAAACGACTGAATGTAGCAGCCTACGCCGGCCTCGGCGAGGTTGCTGGTGGGGCCGCGCTCGGCTACTTTGCCACGCAGCACCGGCGCCACCGCGAAGTAGGGCCCCGCCTGTTGGCTCGTTGCTACGAGCAGGGTCGTGTCGGCCGTGAGCTGGAAGGGCTCAGGGGCCGTAGCGCCGAGGCGGTACACCTGGTACTGCGTGGCGCCGGGAGTGGCGGGCCAACTTAGCAGGGCTTCGTCGGGGCACACGTAGCCTATGCGCACAGGCAGCGGCCGGGCCAGCGCGAAGGTATCGGAGGGGTAAACCTGGCTGCCCACCACGTAGCGCAGCTGGGCTAGCGTGGTAGTGTCGGGCGCGCTCCAGGCGTAGGTACGCTGGGCTAGGTCTACTTGCGTGGCCACGGTGCGCCACGCTGCTTGGCCCACCGGGCGGTATTCGAGGTGCCCTAGGGTGGCGGGGCCGGCCCAGGCCCAGCGCAGCAAGGTGGTTTGGGCGGGGCGCACGTTGCGCACCGTGCTGGGCGTCAGCCACTCTAGGCCTGGGGTAGCTACCTCATAGGCCAGGCTAAACGCTTGGGGGCCGCTGGGCACGCGGTAGCCGCGCACCCGCAACTGGTAGGTGCCCGCGGCGGGTAGCGTCAGCGTCACTTGCTCAGTAGGGTTGAGGTGGTCGGCGCGGCGGCGGGCAGGCTGGGCTAGCGAGTCGGGGTGGGGGTAGGCGCTGAGCGTCCACGGCAGCCACAGCCCCACGCCACCTGGCCCCAGCACTGCCAGGTCGAGGTCATTGACCAGGGCCTGCGGGGCATTGGCGGCGGCTTCGGGGTCGGTCCAGGCGAGGGTTACTTTCAGACGGAGCACGCCGGCGGGCACGGTTAGCTGAAAAACCTGCTCTTGGTCTTGCCCTAGGGTGCCTTGCTGGTAGCGGCCCTCGCGCAGGGTGCGTACGGCCCCCAGGGCATCGAGCTGGCCAAAGCCCGACACGAAGTCCACTTCGGGCCGGCCCACATCATCGGCGCTATTGAGCAGCGCGGCCCGTATCAGTGCCGAAGTCGGCAGGCTGCCGCCCGGCCCATCGCGGTAGGCCTGCTGCACCAGCAGGGCCGCGCCCGACACCAGCGCGGAGGCATCAGACGAGCCGGCATCACCATAGGCGACTAGCTCGGGCTTGATGCGGCCATCGTAGGCCGGCCCGCGTGAGCTGAGCGCTGCCACCTGCCCTAGGGCATCGGTAGCACCCACGCTCAATGAGTTTTTGCTCATCTTGAACTGGCCGGTGAGGTTAGCCACGCCCGCCAAGCCTTGGTAGGTGCCGCTAGTGCTGGCGCTCGCACCCGAATTGCCGGCCGAAAACACGTGCAGCAGCGTGGGTAGCTGCCGCGCCTGTTGGTCGTAGCCTAGGGCTTCGAGGCCGTAGTAGTTCTCGATGCCTGTTCCGTACGAGTGGTTTTGCACGCTCACGCCTTGCTGCACTAGGTCGGCATTAGCATCGGGAAGCAGGTTAGCGTAAGAGGAAGACGCGATGCGCGCCTGCGGCGCGGCCCCGCGCCCCGCGGGCCCCGAGTTGCCGCCGCCCGCAATGAGCGTGGCCATAGTGCTGGCGTGCGCCGACTGAATAACCGTACCCGCCGGCGTATTCAGCAGCCGGCCCCGAAAGTCGAGGTCGGTAGGGTCAAGCGCATTCTCCTTGACGGAAACCGTGAGGCCCTGGCCCACTAGGGTAGGGTAGCGCTGCTGCACGGCCACCAGGCTGTTCACCGTCAGGTCGGCGCTGTTGAGTAAGCGCTCGTCGTGAGCTTGGCGATTGGCTACGTCCACAAACTCGACCAGCGGCGATGCTACTAATGCCCCCAGCTGCTGCGCCGATACGGGCCCTAGGGTAAGTATTTGCGCAGCATTGGGGTTAGGCTGCACAGACAAGGCGGGCGTTTGCTGCGCTGCCCAGCGGCGAAATGCAGCCGCATCGTGCACGCGTATTCTTACAGCCTGGCCCGATGCCCCGCGGCGCGCCGCAGCGGCTACGGTAGGGGCCAGCTTTGAAGTAGCCTTCTGGGCCAACCCGCGCAGCGGTAGCGCAGCCAGCAAGCAGCAGCTTAACAGCTTAGGCAAGCGAAAGGCAGACGGGGAAATAGCTAGGAGTAAGGATGAAGCACGCACTAGATAAGTAGTCGGCGATTTGAGGGTCGCCTAGGTTACCAAAATAAGCAGTAGCTGCTAAAAGTAAGATGGTGCTGCCAGCGCTAGCAGAAAAACGCTGCTGTTGAGCTTACGGAAAACATCAGGCGAATAGATAGGTGCGTGAGGCTTTATAAAGCCCGATTAAGGAATGCAGCATTATTTGTAAGTACTTACATAAACCCTTTATATTTGTCGTATGGATTTCTTCGATGAAGTAGGGCCTGCGGCCCTAGGTAGCCGTTTGCGGCGCCTTACTGACACGATGACCAGCCAAGCGGCCGAGGTGTATGACCTGTATCACTTGCCATTTGAGCCTCGCTGGTTTCCGGTGTTTTGCACAGTAGCCCAGGAGCCGGGACGCCACGTGGGCGACATTGCCGAGCGCATCGGCCAAACGCACGCAGCCGTAAGCCAGGTAGTGAAGGACTTGGCCAAACACGACCTAGTAGTGGTGCAGCGCGGCGAAGCCGACCAGCGCCGCAGCGTGGTGGCGCTCAGCGAAAAAGGGGCCGCTTTGTGGCCCGCCTTGCAGCAGCAAACCGCCGACGTGCGGCAGGCCACCGAGGCACTGCTGGCTGAAACTCGCCACAACCTCTGGCTAGCTATTGAGGAGATGGAATATGCGTTGTCGCGCCAGAGCCTAGGCAGCCGGGTGAAGGCCCTGCGCGACGAGCGCGTGACCGACGAGGTGCGCTTGCTCGACTACACGCCAGCCCACCAGCCCGACTTCAAGCGCCTTAATGTGGAGTGGATAGAGCGCTACTTTCGGGTAGAGGAGGCCGACCTGAAAGCGCTAGACCACCCCGACGAATACATTTTGCAACGTGGCGGCCGCATTTTGCTGGCCGAATACGGCGGCCAGGTAGTGGGTACATGCGCGCTCTTGAAAATGGACGACGCTTCGTATGAGCTAGCTAAAATGGCTGTGTCGCCCACGGCGCAGGGCCTAGGTATCGGTTTTCAGTTGGGGCAGGCGGCCATTGCCCAGGCGCGGGCGCTGGGGGCGCGCCGCCTTTACCTCGAAAGCAATACTAAGCTTAAGCCCGCTCTTAGCTTGTACCACAAGCTGGGTTTTAGGAAGACTGTAGCCGGCCAGCCCTCGCCCTACGAGCGCTGCAACATTCAAATGGAACTACTGCTGACCTCCTAGGGCCAGTTATTATGAGCATAGCCACAAAAAACTGTCATGCTGAGCTTGCGAAGCATCTTATCACGTTGGGAGTATCAACCTTAGCGTGATAAGATGCTTCGCAAGCTCAGCATGACAGATGAGAAGGTGTAAAGCTTTGGTTCTTAATACTGCATATAGCATAAAAAAAGCCCGCAACGTTAGTTGCGGGCTTTTTTGAGTAACCTAGGTGGACCTAGTATCCTTCGTTCTGCTTTAGGTTAGGATTCACGTTGAGTTCGCGGAAGGGGATGGGGAACACCAGCCGGGGCGAGTTCCACGGAATGGTGGCGTTGCTGAGCGGGTCGGTGGTCGATTCTTGGTTGCGCTTGAGGTCGCCGAGGCGGAAGCCTTCAAACGCTAGCTCTATGCGGCGCTCCTTCAGAATCTGGGCCAGCGTGACGCTAGCAAGCGGCTGCAGACCAGCCCGCGTACGGATGGCGTTGACATCGGCCAGCGGGGTAGCGCCTACCGGCGTGCCGCCGGCGCGGAAGTTGGCCTCGGCACGGGTCAGCAGCATCTCATCTACGCGCATCAGCTTGATGTTGCCGTACTGCGCATCAAACTTGCGCGTGTAGGCGGGCACGCTGGCAGTGGGCGTGGTGATAAGCGTAGCGCGCGTATCGCCGGCCTCAAGCAGACCTAGGAACTGCTGCTGCACTGTAACGTCGGCTCGGCGGTTGCGGGCGTAAAAGGTATTAAGCTGATTAGAGCCGCTTTGCGCCGTGATTTGAATGGTGAAAATATCCTCCCGCGTGTTGGCGCTGGTATTTATCGGCACGGTGGCGGTGGCCACGTTGGTCGTGCTGTAGCCAAAGTTCTCGCCATAAAAGGTATTCAACCCAAACGACGAAGAGGCCAGCGCCCGGTTGGCCGCGGCAGCCGCAGCCGCATAGTTGTTCTGCTGCAAGTATACGCGGGCCAGCAGCCCGGCGCAGGCGTAGCGGGTAGCTGAAAACGCGTTGAGCGGGCCGCCGGTGGTTAGTTTAGCTTCGGCCGTGGTCAGGTCCGTAATAATCTGGGTGTAGACTTCGGCTACTGTATTGCGGGGCACTTGCTGGGCGTCGGCTACCGTGAGGGTGGGCGTCAGCACTAGGGGCACGCCTAGGTTGTTGGCGGGCGTGCCGTCGTTCCAGTCTTTGCCAAAGCTGCGCACCAGGTCAAAGTACATTAAGGAGCGAATAAACTTGGCCTCGCCCTCGGCGCTGGCCTGTTGGGCCGGCGTGTCGAGCTTGCCAATATTGGCCAGCACGTTGTTGGTGCGGTTGATGACGTCGTAGGCGCTCAGCCAGGTGGCGCTCACCTGGGTGTTGGTGATAAGCAGCGTTTTGCGCTGAGCTTCTTGGGGCTGGGTAAACGTACCTACGAAGCTCTCGTCGCCATTGTCGGCCAGCAGGTCGTTCATAAACTGCAGGTAGCCACCGTAGAGGTTGGTGCTTTGCAGGCCCGCGTAGCAGCCTACGAGGCCCGCTAGCACGTCGCTAGAATTGTTAAAAGCCGTGGCCGAGTCGATGGTGCTCACAGGCTGCACGTTGAGCTTGTTGTTGCAGCTCTCCAGGCCGCCCAGGAGCAGGGCTGCCGTGAGCAGCCCGGGTACTATTTTCTTCATAAAGTAATAAGGCTAAGACGTGAAAGGCAGGGGCAGGCGGCGCCTAGAAGCCCAGGTTGATACCTAGGGTGTAGGTGCGGGCCTGCGGCGCGGTGTAGAAGCTGATGCCCTGGCTGATGTTATTGGACGACGTATTGCCGGTGCCCGTCACATAGTCGGAACTCACTTCGGGGTCCCAGCCTGTGTACTTCGTGAAGGTCAAGAGATTGTAGCCTTGCAGGAAAATGCGCGCCGACTGCAGGAAGCCGCGCTTGGCCAGGCTGCTGGGCAGGTTGTAGCCGAGCACCACCGAGCGCAGGCGGCCGTAGTCGCCGTTTTGCACGAACCGCGACGACGCGCCGGTGCCAATGCCGCCGCCGTACACGGCCTTCGGTACGTTGGTAATGTCGCCGGGCTTCTGCCAGCGGTTGAGCTGGTCGCGGGTTTGGTTGTCGTAGCCGTTGTTGAAACCTGTAGAGAAGTAGGGCGCTGCCGAGTCGTAAATCTGGTTGCCAAATACGCCCACCAGCGTAGCGCTCAGGTCAAAGCCTTTGTACGAGAAGGTATTGGTGATACCGCCCGTCCAAGTCGGGTTGGGGTTGCCGATGGGTACGTTGGCCGCCTGGTTGATATTGGTGGTCGTGCCGCGGTTGAGGGTGCCGTCGGCGTTGGTGGTGTTCAGGTAGTACAGCGCATTGCCGTTGGCGGGGTCCACGCCCGCGTACTCGGGGCCGACGAAGGTGCCCAGCGGCTGGCCGGCCTGCGCCCGGTTGAGGGCGCTACCCAGAATGTCGGGGCCCGCCAGGTCCATTATTTTATTGCGGTTGATGGAGGCGTTCACGCTGGTCGTCCAGGCGAAGTCGCCCACGAAGTTGCGCGTCGTCAGCGTCAGCTCGATGCCCTGGTTGCGCAGGCTGCCTACGTTGCGGTTGATGGTCGAGAAGCCCGAGGTGCCCGGCACTGGCTGCGACAGCAACAGGCCGGTGGTGTTTTTGCGGTAGATGTCCACTTCGCCGCTGATGCGGTTGTCGAGAAAGCCGTATTCGAGGCCGGCGTCGTACTGCACCGTCGATTCCCAGCTCAGGAAATCGTTGCCCAGCTGCGAGGGGCGCTGGCCCGGCGTGCCCACATAGCCGGTGCCTGCAAAGAGGCTGCGCGAAGCAAAGTTGCCGAAGTTCTGGTTGCCGGTTTTGCCCACGCTGGCGCGAATTTTCAGCAAACTCAGCGTTTTGTTACCTTTCAAAAAGTCTTCTTCCGAGATGAGCCAGCCCACCGAGCCCGCCGGGAAAATGCCGTAGCGGCGCCCGGCGCCGAAGCGCGACGAGCCATCGAGGCGGGCGCTGGCGCCCACTAGGTACTTGCCCGCGAAGGCATAGGACCCACGTGCGAAGTACGACACCAGCGCATTGCTGGTCGTGAACGACGAGCCCGCCGTGATTTGGGCAGCCGCATCGAGTGTGCGGTAAGAGTCGGACGGGAACTGCGTGCCTGTCACGCTGTTGCCGTTGATGCGAGCGTTCTCATAGCTCGTACCTAGGGTCAGCTCTACCGAGTGGTTGTCGGCAAACGTATTCTTGTACGAGAAGTAGTTGTTGACCACGACCTTGGCGTTGGTCTGGTTCGCGTTGTAGCCGTAGCCGTTGGTGTTGCCGGTGTTGCGCGAGGTCACGCGGCTCAGGTACTGCTCCTCGTTCTGGTTCAGCACGTCGGTACCCAGCTCTGAGCGGAAGATTAGGCCCTTAGCCAGGTTGAGCTGCGCGTACACGTTGCCGAGCAGGCGGTATACCGTCGTGACGTAGGTACCGCCCTGAATGCTCAGCAAGGGATTATAATAGAACGGAAAACCCGTGTTGGGCAGGCCCGTGCTGGGGTCGAGGGCGCCGCTCACCTGGCCCGAGCGCGGGTCGATGAGGGGCGTGATGGGCGCCAGCGCCACAATCTGCATGGGCGTGCTGAAGGCGTTGTCGTTGGGCACGCGGTTGTTGACCGAGCGCGTGGCCGTTAGGTTGATACCAAACGACAGCCGCTCAGTAGCTTGGTGGTCTAGGTTGAAGCGCGTGGCCATGCGCTCGTACTGGTTACTGACGATGATACCCTTCTGGTTGCTATACTGCCCCGAGAGGTAGAAGCGGGTTTTGTCGGTGCCGCCGCTAGCGTTCAAGTCATACTGCTGAAAGCCCGCCTTTTGCAGTACCTGGTCTTGCCAGTTGGTGTCATAAGTCAGCGGGTCTACGCCGCCCGCATAGCCACTCAGGCGCGCCGTAATGTTGGCAGGCACGGCAAAGGTGCCGCCCCTGTTGGTCAGCGCCTCCGTGATGAGCGATACGTATTCCTGACTATTCAAAAACTCGCGCTTGTGCGTGGGTTCGCTCCAGCCGGCCTGCACGCCCACGCTGAAGCGTGTGGCCCCGGCCTTGCCGCGCTTGGTGGTGATGAGCACCACGCCATTGGTAGCCCGCGAGCCATAGATGGCCGACGCCGAGGCATCCTTCAGAATGCTGATGCTCTCAATATCGGTTGGGTTGATGTCGGCAATGGGGTTGGTAGCGGCCGTGGTCGAGGAGAGGTTATCGGCCACTACGGGCACCCCATCCACCACATACAAGGGCTGCGTGCCGCCGCTGATGCTCGATACCCCGCGCACCCGCACCCGGATGCCCTGGCCCAGCTTGCCGCTGCTGTTTTCGATAAACACGCCGGCCGCCTTGCCCTGAATGGACTGCTCGAACGACTGCACCGGCTGGTTGCCCACGTCCTTGCTCGACAGCGTGGCCACCGAGCCAGTCAGGTCGGCCTTGGTTTGAGTGCCGTAGCCTACTACTACGGCTTCGCCTAGGTCGGTTGCGTTGGCTACCAGTGTTACGTTGAGCGAGCTGCGTCCACCCACAGCAATGGTTTGGGTAGTGTAGCCTACTGAGCTGATAACCAGCGTAGCACCAGGCTGCACGGCCAAGCGAAATACGCCATCGGCATCGCTGCTCACACCATTGGTAGTGCCGCGCTCCACGATGGTCACGCCTGGTACTGCGCTGCCATCGGTGCCCGTAATGCGGCCCGTTAATGCCTGGCTTTGGGCCAGTGCAGGTAGGGCAGCTACAACTAATAAAGGGGTAAAAATCTTCCTCATAGAGTAGATGGGGGAGAGGTGTTAAAAAAAAGCGTAGCTATTGTTAAACAAAAGTGCGAAGCTGCAAATAAAAGGTATAACATGCCAATTCTTATTAAAAATGTAATTTATGACCTAAATAAGTAATGGCTAAGCCAGCTTACTTTTTGCTTTTTGAGTTAAGTAGCTACTAAAAAATAGGTCTTATTTATGCAAATAGAAATTTTGTAAATGCGGTTTATGCGTTGCCAAAACGTATTAGTTGTTGCGTATGCTTGCAGCAGCCCAAGCCCTACCTTTGCGCACACGCATGAAGCCTTCTATTCAGTATCTCACTACGGCAGCCCAGGTGGCCGACGTAGCCTCCCACCTAGCCACTCTGCCGCGCATCGGCATCGACCTGGAGTTTGACGACAACCGCTATCGCTATGGCCGCCACTTAGCCCTTATCCAAGTGTTCGATGGCGAAGCGGTATATCTCATCGACCCGCTGCCGCTTGAGCCCGATATGGCCGCTGGCCTAGAGCCCCTGTTTGCCGTACTGCGCGACCCGGCCGTGGCCAAGGTGTTCCACTCTTGCAAATCGGATATTCTGCTGCTCGATGAGCTGTTTGGCGTGCACTGCCGCAACATCGTCGATACCAGCGTGCAATTCACGCTGCTAGCCCTGGAGGATAATAATATTTCCTTAGGTCGTCTCATTCATAGTGAGTTAGGCTTTGAGGTGGACAAGGGTGAGCAGAAGTCGAACTGGCTCAAGCGCCCCCTTACCGAAGCCCAAAAGGAATACGCCGCCAACGACGTGCTTTACCTCTTCGAGCTGACCGACCGCCTGGCCGCTCGCCTGCAAGAGCAGGGCCGCGCCCAGTGGGCCCAGGAAGAAAACCATGCCCTGGAGGCGGTGCGCTACGGTCGCGACGAGCTGCGCCCACACTTGCGCCTGGCTGGCAAGTACCGCATCTCGCCCGGCGAGCTGCCGCTGTTTCGGGAGCTGTATGCCCTGCGCGACCGCGTGGCGCGCCAGCTCGACCGCCCCAGTTACATGGTGCTCAGCAACGACCGCCTAGCCGAGCTCACGCGTCAGCCCATTGCCTCGCACGGCGCACTGCGCGGGGCCGGCGGCCTGCACCCCGACCTCAAGCGCTCGCCCTACGCCGATGAGCTGATTGCGCTGGCCAGTGCCGACCTGGCGCCCGACGGCCCCCTGCCCGCCGACCAGCGCCGGCCGCAGCCCTTCCGTCGCCGCTTCAACGGCCCCATAGCTGCCCGCGCTGAGGCCCGCGAAACGCTTTTGCAAGCGCTTAAAAACCACCTGGCCGCCGACTTCAGCCCCGTGCTGGCCAACACCGTACTCAGCAACCGTCTCATCGGCGACGTGGTAGAGCAGGGTAGCCTGGCCGCCCTGCGCCCCTGGCAGCGCCAGCTGCTGAGCGAAACTGCTAGTCAGCACGGCTTGCCCCTCGCCGACCTCGACGGCCCATTGGGCGCCTAGGTGATGGTATTTCGGGCATTGTAGTCCGAGCGCGAGCGCAGCTCGCATCTTGCGCCCAAGTAAGCTGGTATAAGCTGACCTGACGCGGATGCGAGCTGCGCTCGTGTTTGTACTACAGCATCCTGAGCTACTTTTAACCACCCCTAGGTCCCGTGAAACTGCTTTACCTGCTACTGTGGCTACTGGCTAGCCCGGCCCTAGCGCAAGAAGCGCTGGTGCTGCGTGGCTTGGTGCTCGATGCCGATACGCACCAGCCCTTGCCCTTTGCGCAGGTAGGCATTGCGGGTAATAAGCTAGGTACGAGCACCAACCAGGAGGGCCGCTTTGCGCTGCGGGTGCCGGCGGCCTACGCCGCCACCGAGCTGGAGGTGGCCCTGCTGGGCTACCGGCGCTACACCCGGCCGCTGCCGCCCTTGCCGGCGCCCGAGCTGCGCATCGAGCTAACGAGCAGTCCGGCTACCCTAGGCACCGTGGCCGTATCGTCGTCGGTGACGGGCATCATCCGGGAGGCGGTGGCGCGCATTCCGCGCAACTACCCCACGCGGCCCACGCGCCTAACGGGCTTCTTCCGCGAGTCGGACGACCACGGTGCCGGGCACATGTACGACTATTTGAGCGAGGGCGTGCTGCTGGTGTACAAAGCGCCCTACCAGCACCCCAACGACGACGGGCAAGTGCAGATACTGGAGGTCCGCAAGGTAGACCTGCGTGATACCTTACGCTCGGCGCCGGGCCTGCTTCAGATAGAGTGGTCGGCGGGCCCCTTTGTGCCGCATCGGTTTGATTTCGTGCATAATCGGGCCGAGTTTATTCGGCCTTCGCAGTTCAAGAACTACCAGTATCAGCTCACGCCCCAAACCACGTTTCAGGGGCGGCCGGTGTACGTCATTGCCTTTGGCCCGCGGCCGGGCACCGACCGGGCTAGCTTTGCCGGTGAGCTGTATATTGATGAGCAGAGCTACGCCTTTCTGGGGGCGGCCTGGCACCGTACGCCCAGCGGCATCCGCCGCGAGCACGTGCTGAGCTTTCGGGCCACCGAGCGCGCCTACCGCGTGGCCTACCAGCGCTACGCCGGGCGCTGGTACCTCAAAAGCATCTGGTACAACACCCTAGGGTCGCCGGTGGCGGGGCAGGCGCGGCGGCACTTGGCCGAGTTTCTGACTACGGCTATCGACACGGCGCGGGCCGCGCCCATTCCGTACCCCGAGCGGGCGCAGTACAACGATATTTTTCTGCAGGCTCCCACACCCTACGATTCTACCTTCTGGAAAAACTACACGACATTACTGCCCTCCAGCCAACTGCAGCTCGACTTGCTGGACCAGGCGCGCCAGCAACGAGCCGAGAAACTGCTAGCCGTGCCTGCCCCTGCTTCTACCACGGCTGCACCTGGTCCGGCCGCCGCTCCGGCTCCGGCCCGGCGCTGGTGGCAGGGGCGGCTGCGCTACACCTACGGCCTGGGGCTGCTGCCCGTAGCGGCCGCGGAGAGTACCCTAGGGGTAGTGGTTGCGCCACCGGGCGCGGCATTTCGGGCGGTGGCGACCACGGCGGTAAAGCGCCGCCGCGTGGCGGCCAGCTACCAGCTGGGTGTGCAATTAGAGCTGCCGCGCCACTTGGCTTTGTATGGCCTTACGCGGGCAGCGCTGGGCCAGCTGGCAGGCCAGGGCTGGGAGGCCGGTCTAGGCTGGGAGCACAACCTGAACCCGCGCGGCCGCCCCGTGCTGGGGCGCCTGGGGGTGGCCTACCTGCGCCAAAGCCTGGGCCACGACATAGGCACCTTCGACAATCCCGGCGCCAGCTTACGCTTGGCTGGCACCGAGCTAGCCACCGACCGCCTCACCCTCAGCCTGCAGCGCCTCACCGATGCCCTTCAGCCTAGAATCGGGGTGGGAGTGGAGCTAAGCCACCAATGGCAGGCCGTGGCCGACCTAGGCTACCTGTGGCCCGTGCGCACGCGTACCCGGCTGCTGGCTACCGAGCAGGGCGGCTTCTTCCACACCGATAGCGAAAGCGCCCTTAGCTTGCCCGCCAGCGAGGTGCAGCTGACCGTGGGTGGCCAGCCCGCCGCGGCGGCCCCTTGGCAGCTGGGCCGGGTGCAGCTGAGCGTGGGCCTGCTCTACCGCCTGGGCAAGTAGGCACGTGCCAAACCCACCTAGGGCGTTAATTTTGGTCGCGCCCGGCCGTAGTAAGCTGGGTAGCTTCTGCCCATGACCGACCCCTTGCTGCCCTCTACCACGCCCAAGCCGCCCCGCGAGCCAGTATCGGGCTGGGCGTTTTGGCGGCAGGTGGCGTTTTGGGTGCTTTTGGCGCTGCTAGTGCTGGTGGGCGGCGCAGGGCATCGCCTGCTGTACCAGCCCAACGTGCTCGCGAACGTGGACGGGCCGGCTTACCTCTACATTCAGCCGGGGGCCAAGCAGCGCGAGGTACTAGACTCGCTGCGCCAACAGGGACTACTAGAGCGGCCCATCGACCTGGTGGTAGTGGCCAGCCTGCGCAAGTTTGGCACCAAAGACAACCCTACGCACCCCGGGCGCTACACTCTGCCCGCGGGCATCGGCAACCTAGAGTTGCTGCAACTGCTCGAAAGCGGCCGCCAAGACACGGTTACGTTCACGCTCAAGCCCTTCCACTACCTGCCGCAGCTGCCGCGCCAGGCCGGCCGGCAGCTTTTCATCGATACCCTGCAGCTCCATAAGCTGCTAGTTGATAATAAATACCTAGTAAAGCGCTACAGCCTCGATACGGCTACCGTGCGCACGCTCTTCATCCCGGGGGCACTGCGGCTGTTTTGGCCCACGCCGGCGGCTGCCTTCCTCGACTCGGTGGCCGTCCGCCACCGCCGCTTCTGGACGGCCGCGCGGCGGCAGCAGGCCGATTCGCTAAAAATGACCCCCGTGCAGGTGGCGGTGCTGGCCAGCATTGTGCAGCGCGAAACGGCCCAGCCCACCGACAAGCCCCTCATTGCGGGCGTGTACCTCAATCGCCTGCGCCGAGGTCAGCCCCTGCAAGCCGACCCCACGCTGCTGTGGCCCCTGCACGGCCTAGGTACCCGCAAGCGCGTGCTCAATGTGGATAAGAAGGTCGATTCGCCCTACAACACCTACCGCCACAAAGGCTTGCCGCCTGGCCCCATCACCACGCCTTTCCCGCAGACCCTCGATGCGGTGCTGTACCCGGCGCACCACAAGTTCGTGTTTTTTTGCGCCCGGCCCGACGGCAGCGGCTTTTCCGACTTTGCCGAAACCTACGCCGACCACAAGCGCAACGCCCGCCGCTACTGGCAGCACCTAGACAGCCTAAAAATCAAAAGATAGTCTGTCTATGCGAGGAGACACGACGAAGCAAGCTTTCCTTATACCGCCTTGCTTACGTCAGCTAACGCGAATGAAAGCTTGCTTCGTCGTGCCTCCTCGCATGGATGGATGCCATTCTTATTATTAATTGATAGATAGTAAAATGCGTCTTGTTATTCAGCGCGTCCGCGAAGCATCCGTGACGGTCGAGGGTACCATCACCGGCGAGATTGGGCCCGGTCTATTGGTGCTGGCCGGCTGTGCGCCCACCGACGATGAGGCCGCCCTCAACTGGATGGTACGTAAGCTTGTCAACCTGCGTATTTTCTCGGATGAGAACGGCCAAATGAACCGCAGCGTGCGCGACGTGGGCGGCCAGGTGCTAGTCGTGAGCCAGTTTACGCTGCTCGCCGATGCGCGCAAGGGCAACCGCCCTAGCTACGTGGGCGCCGCCCCGCCCGCCGTGGCCGAGCCGCTTTACCAGCGTTTTGTGGCCCTGGTGGCGCAAGAGATGGGGCAGCCCGTGCCCACTGGCATCTTCGGGGCCGACATGCAAGTACGTTTGCTTAATGACGGGCCCGTCACGATAGTGCTAGATTCGCCAAGCGTCACCTAGGGCGGGCAATGCCTACTATTTATTCAGAGAGCTAACGGCTAAAAGCCAGAAGTTATCAGCAGCTAAAACAATGACCCTCGACCAAGCCCAAGCCACCGTAGATGAGTGGATTACAACCACCGGCGTGCGCTATTTCAGCGAGCTTACCAATATGGCCATTCTCACGGAAGAAGTGGGGGAAGTGGCCCGCCTCATTGCCCGGCAGTACGGCGAGCAGTCGTTTAAGGAGTCGGACAAGGGCCGCGAACTGGGCGATGAGCTGGCCGACGTGCTCTTTGTCGTCATCTGCCTAGCCAATCAAACCGGCGTGAACCTCACGGATGCCCTGGCCTGCAACCTTGCCAAGAAAACCCAGCGCGACGCCACCCGCCACCGCGATAACCCTAAGCTAACAGGCGGCCCCACAGCACCTGCCACTGACCTATGAACGCTCAGCTAACTAAGCTAGTACAACTTGCCGACCAGCCGAGCCGGCGCATTATGGGCCTGATGTCAGGTACTTCGCTCGATGGCCTCGATGTAGCGCTGTGCCGCTGCACTGGCCACGGTGCCACCCTCGATGTGGTGCTCGAGCACTTTGCCACCGTGCCCTACGAGGCCGAATTTCAGCAGCGGCTGCGGGCCATCAGTCAGCCCACGGTGCAGCTGCAAGAAGTAGTGGTACTGCACGCCGAGGTGGCCCGCCGCAACGCCGCCACGGTGCTGCACTGCCTGCAGCAATGGGGCGTGGCGCCCGCCGACGTGGATGTGCTGGCCAGCCACGGCCAAACCATCTGGCACGCGCCGCGCCACCAGCATCGGCGGGCCGAGTTTGGGCACCACGCCACGCTGCAAATCGGCGATGGCGACCACCTGGCTCACCTCACGGGCATTATCACGCTCTCCGACTTTCGGCAGAAGCACGTGGCGGCCGGTGGCGAAGGTGCCCCGCTGGCGCCATTTGCCGACGAGTTGCTGTTTCGGCAGCCGGGCACCGACCGCCTGCTGCTTAACCTAGGCGGCATTGCCAACTTCACGTTTTTGCCCGCCGATGGCGGCCCCGCCCAGGCCACCGACACCGGCCCCGCCAACACCCTGCTCGACCACGTGGTGCGCCAGCACTACCCCCAGCAGACCTACGATGCGGGCGGCTACCTTGCCGCCCAGGGCCACGTGCACGCGGGCTTGCTGGCAGCGCTGCTCAGCCACCCGTTCTTCGCCCAAGGTTTCCCCAAAACGACTGGGCCCGAGCTGTTTTCACCCACCTATCTGAAATCTAGCCAAGCCAAAACGTCCACCACCGGCCTGCTCGCGCCCGACCTGCTCGCTACGCTCGTGGAGCTAACGGCCACGGCCGTGGCCCAGGCCGCTCGGCACTACCTAGGGCCGCAACCCACGGCCGAAATCCTCATCAGTGGCGGCGGGGCGCACAATGCCACGCTGCTGGCGGCGCTGGGCCGGCACCTGCCCACTGCCCGCCTGCTCAGCACCGCCAAAGCCAGCGTGCCGCCCGATGCGAAGGAAGCCATTCTCTTCGCGGTGCTAGCCAATGAGACGCTGGCCGGCCACCCGGCGCTAAGTTTGGGCAAGATTTCGTTACCCTAGGTAATAGGTTATCTTAACGTATTACCCCACCCCCGGCCCCTCCCCTCCGGGAGAGGGGAGCCTGTCGTCCTCAAACGCAAGTGAGGGTTTGGCTCCCCTCTCCCGGAGGGGAGGGGCCGGGGGTGGGGTTTTAGGTCGGCGAACAACCCAATGCTAACCTAGGTGCTTCGCTACCTATTGCGCACCCCAAAGCCTAGCACCTGCCGCGTAGTGGTGTCACTAAAAGTGACTTCTAGCAGCACTGGCGGCGGGCGGCGGGCCGAGTCGCTGGCAAAGGAAAAGCGGTAGAACCACGGCTCGTGGCCGCCACTCTCGCTTAGCCAGGTGCCTAGCTTATACAGCTCTACCGCTTGCCCACGCTGCTGCCCTAGGTGCTGTAGCGGCTGCGCCGCCGTTGCAAATGCCGCCGGGCGTAGCGTGCCGCGCACTTCGGGCGCTAGGCGCTGGTAGGCGGCTGGGTAGTCGGCGCGCAGTACCTCACTAAGGAAGCGCCGCGCCACCTGCGCTTGGGTTGGCTTGGGCGCGGGCTGGAAGCCAAAACCTGCTGCTAGCCCCAGCAATACCACGCTAGCGCAAAGCCTTAGGTGGGAGGTAGTGGTGCGGTAGGTAAGACATCGGTAAGTGAAAAGTGATTGCATAATGCTGCCGCTTGGCCCTGGGCTAGTACTAACCTACTACTGATTAATCTACCACCACGCGGCGCACCGCAGCTAGATCGGGGCCGGTAAGGCGCAAAATGTACACCCCGGCGGCTAGGCCAGCAGTCGAAATTTCTACTTCGTTAGCTTGCCCTGGCACCAGCACCAGGCCTCGCGTGGTGAGGAGCTGCCCTAGGTCATTATAGAGCCCTACGCTGGCCTCGGTGCGCGCGCCGGAGCCGCTGAACTGCACCCGCACTGGCTTCCCTGAGGGCGCAGGCACGGGGCTCACGTGCAGCTCGTAGCCCGCCGTTTGCTCGCGGGTGGCGAGAGGTAAGGCCGTGATGGTGATAGTGGTGCGGCCCACATTGTTGCTGCGGTCAATGTCATCGAGCTTATTGAGGTGGTCAGCCACAAACAACACGTAGTAGCGTCCGCCTGCCGTAGCTGCTGGCACAGTCAGCCTTCCCGGCACGGTAGCCGAGGAGTAGGGCTGCACCTCAGCCACAGGCGTGCTACCAAGCAAGACATCATCAGGGGTAAATACAGGGTCTGTCGAGAGGTAGTAACCTACGGTCGAGGCGCTGGCCAGGCCCGCGCCGATGTTGTTGACGTAGCTTTCGGTGGCAACTGTGCTGCCCGCTACCATCTGCTTGGACGAAAGGTAAGGCCCGGCCTGGACGGCAAGATTGGGGCGACCGGACGTGATGGCTAACGCCACCGCCTGCACGTTGTTGGTTTCGTCAGTTTCGGCAAATTCATTCAGATAATCTACTGCGCCCAACAAATAGTATTTTCTCGGCGCAATAGTAGGTGGAATGGCTAGCCCGCCGGAGCGATAGACCGACCCGTTAGGGTACAGGGTATTCCTAATCCGCTCGGCTCCGATAAGGATATCGTCGCTGCTCAACTGCTTGTCGGTCGATAAATAAAAGCTGGCGACCGGGGTGCGAGCGGGCGTAGTCCCCGTGTTGTACAAATAGTATCCAAGGTTAATGACTGTCCCGATTGAGGTTTGGGTTGGGAGGACATTGGGCTTAAAGTCCAATGATAAGTCCACTACCGGCAGTCCAATCTGGATGGCTACGGCTGCTACGTTATTAGTCTCGTTCGTTTCGGGCAGCTGCGCTAGGTGGTCGGCTACGGCTAGCAGGTAGTATGCACCCGGCGGTGTATTGGCCGGCAGAAAAGGGCCATATGGGTCCGATACATACGATACTTGGCTGGCACCACCGGCTAGAGTCAGTGAGGTCTTCAGTGGCTGACGTAGCAGCACGTCGTCATCGCTCAGCAGGTTATCGGTCGAGAGGTAGTAACCCACCTCGACAGGGTAGGCTTGCGTGGTGCCTAGGTTGCTGAGGTTGTAGCGAAGCGACAGTAATGAGCCAACAGCGGGGGGTGAGGTGCCGTTATACTGCAGTGAGCTGATGGCGATGTCTACCACCGGCACTACGATATCGAGCGCGATGGCTACTAGGTTATCAGTTTCGTTGCTTTCAGCTAGCTGGTTGAGGGGGTCGGCTGCTAGCAGGAGATAGCGTTTGCCTAAGGGGGTGCCCACCGGAATGGTGAGCGTGCGCGTGATGGTATAATATGCGTAAGGTCCTGCCGCAGACTGCTGCACCGAAGCTTGGTCTAGCAAAATGTCGTCGGCACTAAGCGCCTGGTCGGCCGAGAGGTAGTAGCCTACGCTAACAGAGTCAATCGGCGCACTGCCTTTATTTTGTATGGAACACTTAACGTATAGGTTGCCGCCCGCCGCTGGCTGGGTAGGGGCCACAGTGCGAGTGCTTTCAAACCATACATTGACAACTGGCGGCACCACCGTTAGTTTCTGCGCGCGCACATTGTTTTGCTCATTGTCCTCGATGACCTGGTCGTCGTAGTCAGCCACACTCAGCAGGTAATAGGTACCTAGGGCAGTGTTTTCAGGCAGGCTCAGCGGACTAATCATCGAGGTGAATTTGTTGCCGATAGGCACCTCGGCCAACTCGGTGCCAAGCAGCGTATCATCGGGACTCAGAGTGGCATCGGCCGAGAGGTAGTAGCCTACCTGGGAGGCCATAGCCAAGGTCCGACCTATGTTCTGAACTCGTTCTCTCGCATAGAAATACTCTCCTGCCGCCACCGGCCAGTATGTATCATTAGTTGCATCCGTAATAGCCAAGTCAACTCCCAGGGTTTGGGCTAGCACCGTGAGCGGCGCCCAAGCTACATTGTTGGTGTAGTTGATATCATATACGGCTGCGTTCGATGGTACTACCTCGGCCAGTACGTAGTAAGCGCCTGGAGCCATATATGCTGGCACGCGGAGGGTCTTCGGGCTAGTAGTCCAATCGCCCTGCGCTAGCGACCAAGTAGAGGTGCCTAGCACCTCGTCATTGGTACTCGCCAGCTTGTCGGTCGAGAGCAGATATCGCAAGGTGTAGGGGGTAAGGGGCCCGCTTAGATTAGCCACGCGCGGCGCCGCCTCAAAATCATCGTTGGTTGGTACGCTCGCTACATCCAAGCGTAGGTTTTGCATCGCTAAGTCGGTTGGCGGCGCGCTCGTGACGCAACTGATGGCCGCGGCTATTCCTCGCCGGGCTTGCCCACCGTAGCTCGAAAACACGACGGTGAGAGCCCCCGTGCTGCCCGTGGCATATACTGTAGGCAGGCCGTGGTAAAACTTACTGATGTAGGGCGCATTGGTATCGAGGCCATCGTACACCGTCACGTTGCAGCGCACGCTGTCCAGCTCCAGCAAGCTAAAAGCCAGCTTAATCTTGCCCCCCGCCGTGCCAGGCCGCAGCGTCACGCTGCCTCGGGCCTCGGTATCATAGAAATTGTCGGGGCCACCGTCGTCGTAGAGGGTGCCCGCGCAGGTGGTATAGTTGGCGGTGCCGGTGGTGGGCAGCAGGTAGGTTTGAGCGCGCACCCTAGCCGGCAGTAAGACCAACAATGATAAAAGTAAAGTATAAAGAAAAGTAGAAACTTTCATGCAATAGCAATGATTATTAGCTAAATAACTATTTATGCGGTGAAGGTAATAGTGCTACATGCAAAAGGCCCGCTATTCAATGAATAGCGGGCCTTTTGCAAAAAGATAGGGCTTGCCTACCTAGGTCGTTACTTATCTTCTTCCTTCGGCACGAGCACAAAGACGTCCTCGCCGGGGCGCTTCATGAGGTACTTCTCGCGGGCAAACTTTTCGAGCAGGGCCGGCGAGCTTAGTAGCTCGGCACGGTCGTGTTTCACAGCCTCGATGCTCGACTCGTAGTACTCTTTTTCGTTGCGCAGCTCCTTCCACTTACGGTACATGTCGTACTGCTTGCCTAGGTCGTTGCCATCAAAAAGTAGCATCCACACCACAAAGGCCGCGCCAGTGAGGAAGTAGAAATTGCGCAGCACGCGCAGGATGGGGAAGAGGAAGGCGGGGAGTTGCATGGCCAAAAATGAGCTGATTACAAAGCTAAGCAAAAAAGAAGGCCCTGCTTCGGCTAGCGAAACAGGGCCTTCCTTAAGTAGAAGCCGGCGGCTCCTTACATTTTCTTACCGGGGAAGTATGCCATTTCGCCCAGCTCTTCCTCGATACGGAGTAGCTGGTTGTATTTGGCCATCCGGTCCGAGCGCGAAGCCGAACCCGTCTTAATCTGGCCGGTGCTCAGGGCTACGGCAAGGTCAGCGATGGTCGAGTCTTCGGTCTCACCCGAGCGGTGGCTCATGATAGACTTGTAGCCGTTGCGGCGACCTAGGGTCACGGCGTCGATGGTTTCGGTGAGCGAGCCAATCTGGTTTACCTTGATGAGGATGGCGTTGGCAATGTGCTCATCAATACCGCGCTGCAGGCGCTCTACGTTGGTCACGAACAAGTCGTCGCCCACCAACTGAATTTTCTTGCCCACCTGGTCGGTGATGCTCTTCCAGCCCGCCCAGTCGTCCTCGGCCAGGCCGTCTTCGATGCTGATGATGGGGTATTTCTTGGTCCAGTCTACCCAGTAGCTCACCATTTGCTCGGGCGTCAGCTTGTCGCCGGTGCTCTTCTTGAAGTGGTAGTGGCCGTCCTGGAAGAACTCCGAAGCAGCGGGGTCGAGAGCAATCATTACTTGCTCGCCGGGCTGGTAGCCAGCCTGCTCGATGGCTTGCAGTACAATCTGGATAGCCTCTTCGTTCGACTGAATATCAGGAGCAAAGCCGCCTTCGTCGCCTACGTTGGTGCTGTAGCCTTTCTTCTTCAACACGCTCTTCAGGGTGTGGAAGATGTCGGTGCCCCAGCGCAGCGCCTCCGAGAACGAGCTGGCGCCCACGGGCATTACCATGAATTCTTGGAAGTCAATCTTGTTGTCGGCGTGCGAGCCGCCGTTCAAGATGTTCATCATGGGCACGGGCAGCGTGTTGGCGCCCACACCGCCTACGTAGCGGTACAGCGGCTGGCCCAGCTCCTGCGCCGCAGCGCGGGCGGCGGCCAGGCTCACGCCCAGGATGGCGTTGGCACCTAGGTTGCCTTTGTTGGGGGTGCCGTCGAGCTCGCGCATGATTTTGTCAATCAGGCCCTGCTCGTATACCGAGAAGCCTACCAGCTCTTCGGCAATCTTCGTGTTTACGTTCTCAACGGCTTTCAGCACGCCTTTGCCCTGGTACATGGCCTTGTCGCCGTCGCGCAGCTCTACAGCTTCGTGCACACCGGTGCTGGCGCCCGATGGTACGGCGGCACGGCCTACGGTACCCGAATCGGTGGTTACGTCAACTTCGACGGTCGGATTGCCGCGCGAATCAAAAATCTGGCGGGCGTGGATGGCTGCGATGTAGCTCATTTTTCTGGTGATGAGGTGAAGAAGCTATGAGGTGCTGTCCTAGGGTGCCACGAGTGGCTAGGCCAGCCGGGCAAAGGTAAGGTCAGGCACCTAGCTAATCCACTGTCGCCAGCCCAGTCAATATTTTCCGCAGGTTTGTGAATAATTCCTCGTTGCCGTTTTGCTGATAAGTGCCTAGGGCCGCCTCATAAGCCGGTAGCTGACCTAGGAAGGCTTGCACGTTGGCCGCCGTGATGGACTCGAAGTGCCGTCCGTAGCCGCGCTGCTCTATCTCGGCTGCGTTCAGCCACTGTTCAAACTGCGCCGGAATGGGCACCGCGCACACCGGCTTGTGCAGGTACACGGCCTCCGAAATCAAGGAAAACCCGCCATTGGTGAGCACCGCCCGGCAGCCTGCCAGCTCGGCAATGAAGCCCGCCTCGGAGAAGGGCCGCAGCAGCACGTTGCCGTGCGCCTCGTCTTTGTTGAAGCCGTACACCCGAAATTCTTGGTCAGGGACTTGCTGCAAAATCTCGACTAGGTCGGTCTGGTTGGTGGCCGTTTGGTACACCAGCACGTAGTCGCCTTTGGTCGGCTGCGCCGCCTGTATCTCGGGCCTGATGATGCTGGGCACCAGCGTAGTGCGCTCAGCATAGCGCGGGCGCAACGGCAGCTCAAAAAACGTAGTAATAAGGTAATGCTTGGCGCGCGGCACTTTGGCGCGCACTAGGTAGCGGGCCACGTCGAAGTTTTCCTGTTCTTCCTCAGGTACGGCCACATCGAGTTGCGCCCGGCTGATTATCTGCATATTATCGATGCTGATAACCGGTACGCGCAGCAGCTTGGCGTAGAAGTAGCTGAACGACTCAAAATCACTAATCACCACCTCGGCCCGGAAGCCGTGCAGCAGCTGCCGGTACTGCCGAAAATTGGTGCGCAGCGCCTCGGGCGCCGTGCGCAGCGTGAGGCCAACAGTGCGCGACTTCGACACCGTCAGCTTCTTATACGCTAGGTGGAAGCCCTGAATCTCCAGCACGCGGCCCGGAAACGTCTTATCGAGAAGCGCAAAGGCCCGCGAGCTGCTGACCACCCGTACATCGTGCCCCTCGGCCAACAGCCAGGCAATGATGACTTTGCTGCGCGTGGCGTGCCCTAGGCCCTCGCCGGGTACGCCGTATAAGATGGTCATAGTGATGAAATTGGGGTGGCAAGAACGTGGCTTGGACTATAAAGCCCAAGCTACAGTTGCTTTTCATTTAAAGCTGGGGATGCGGAACTGCACCCCTAGGGACGGGATGAAGGTGGTGCCGCTGAGCGAGGTGGTGCTGCCATCGACGAGCGTGTAAGAGCCGTAGTTCTGGTAATACACGCTGAGGGCCGGCACGAAATACACATACTTGTAGCCCACCTTCACGTTGAGAAACAGGCCATATGACGAGTAATTGCGACTCTGGCGGGGCAGGTCGGGCAAGCGGGCGGTGCCGGCGCTGTTGTATAAGTTGTTGGGCGTGAAGCCGTAGCTAACCCACGAGTGCGCATACACGGCGCCGTAGCTGATGGCCCCGATGCTTTCTTCGGGCCCAAACGACTGGCTGATGGTGAGCGGAACCAGCAGGTCTTGCCGCGTGGCCGAAAGGCCCAGCAAGTTGTTGAGGTCGTTGAGGAAGGCGATTTTGGGCAGACCGGTGCGCTGAATGGCGTATTGCAGGCCCACGCTGGCGTAGGTGGTGCCGCTGGCGGCCCCGCGCTCGGGATTTTCGACCGAACCGGTGGGGCCCAGCAACTGGTAAGCCGCATCGAACACGTGCGAGCCTAGGGCGTATTTATAGCCCGCATCGAGGCGCGGCACGATGCCGTAGCGCACGCTAAAGTCGGCGGCCGGCTGCACGGGGTCGAGCAGGTAGGAGAGGGCAGCGGTTTGCACGTCGCTCACGGTGCCCGAGTAGTTTACCTTCTCTCCGTTGGCGGCTTGAGTGCCGAGCTGACTGGCGGCGCTGCGCACCGCCGAGCCCGCTTTGCTGAGGGGCGACGTGGCCACGTTAAAACCTTGGTTATAAGCTAGTCGAAATTCGCCCTGCGGCGTGACTTTGCCCGATGTAGTGATGGAACGCGGCGCAGTGCAGGCCGTAGCTGCCAGCAGCCCTAGGGCGGCCAGGCGCGCCAGCGAAGGAGTAAGAGAAATAGACATATGCTAAAGATGCGGCCAAGTGTGCCACCGCCAAAACGAAAACCGCGCCAATACTGCTACACCAGCCCTCAAAAACCCGTAGACGCCACGGTAGTCCACCCCCTCAGTCGTATCTTTGTACTCATTCTAAATACTTAAATTTCCAGTAATGCCCGAGATTATTTCGACAGATATCTGCATCATCGGGGCCGGGCCAGTGGGCTTGTTTGCCGTGTTTGAGGCCGGTCTGCTCAAGCTACGTTGCCACGTCGTGGATGCCCTGCCGCAGCCCGGTGGCCAGCTCACCGAAATTTACCCCAAGAAACCGATTTACGACATTCCGGGCTATCCCGAAGTGCTGGCTGGCGACCTGGTTGACAACCTGATGAAGCAAATCGAGCCGTTCCACCCCACCTTCACCCTAGGGGAGCGGGTCGAGCGCTTTGCTAAGCTGGAAGACGGCTCGTTTCAGCTTTACACTACCGACGGCACCGAGATTCAGTGCAAGGCCGTAGCTATTGCGGGCGGCCTAGGTTCGTTTGAGCCGCGCAAGCCGGCCGTGGAGAACCTAGAGCGCTTTGAGAGCGGCAAAGGTGTGCACTACATGGTGCGCGACCCCGAGCATTTTCGCGACAAAAAAATTGTGATTGCGGGCGGCGGCGACTCAGCCCTCGACTGGACCAACTTCTTGGCCAACGTGGCTGCCGATGTGACACTGGTGCACCGCGGCACCACCTTCCGCGGCGCTGCCGACTCGGCCGAAAAGGTGAAAACCCTGGCCGAAGCCGGTAAAATCAAGCTCGTGCTCAGCTCCAACGTGACGCACCTGCACGGCGACGACATGTTGGAACAAGTCACCATCACCGGCAATAATGGTGAAGCCGTGACTGTGCCCATTGATGCCTTCGTGCCCCTATTCGGTCTCACGCCCAAGCTCGGGCCCATCGGCGACTGGGGCCTGGAGCTCGACAACGACGCCGTAGTGGTAAATACCCTAGACTATAGCACGTCGCTGCCCGGCGTGTATGCCATTGGCGACATCAACACGTATCCGGGCAAGCTCAAGCTCATCTTGTGTGGCTTCCACGAGGCGGCGCTGATGTGCCAGGGCGCGTTTAAGTACATTTACCCCGACAAAAAATACACCCTCAAGTACACAACCGTAAACGGGGTGCCTTCGATGTAAGCAGTTAAGAGTTGCGAGTTAGGAGTTAAGAGTGAGCCAATAGACGCGCCTTCCTAACCCTTAACTCTTAATTCTTGACTCTTAACTTAATTATGACTGACGTTCGAGTTTATGTAGAAGAGGCGCCCGGCCAGCGGCGCGAGCTAGAAGCCCCCACCGACATGGGCCTGAGCCTGATGGAGCTGCTGAAAGCCAATGAGTACCCTATTCAGGCTACCTGCGGCGGCATGGCGCTGTGCGCCACCTGCCACGTAGAGGTGCTGGCTGGCCCTGCCCTGCCCGAGCCCAGTGAAGATGAGTGGGCCATGCTCGACACCCTGCCCGTGCTGCACGAAACCAGCCGCCTCAGCTGCCAAATTCGTCTCACGCCCCGCGTCGATGGGCTGGTGGTGCGCCTAGCCGAAACTGCCTAGCGCGCCGACATTACTAGACGTAATTGATACCAAAAAAGGCCTTTCCAGCAATGGAAAGGCCTTTTTCAGGATAAACCCAACGTAGCGACGCCTCAGATGCGGCGCACGTTCACGGCGTTTACGCCTTTACGCCCCTCTTGGGTTTCAAATTCTACGCGGTCGTTTTGCTGAATCTGGCCGCCATTGAGGCCCGTGACGTGCACAAAAAACTCCTCGCGGGTGGTGTCGTCGGTGATGAAACCAAAGCCTTTGGTTTCATTGAAAAATTTTACTGTTCCGGTCTTCATAGCTTAAAAAAGAAAAAATACTCGCTGGCACGGCCGCAGCCAACCAAGCATCGGGGCTGGCTGGGTTAGTAAGCTTTCGTCATACGGCCCTAGGGCGTTGGGGTTTAGCTTACTGGTGGTCGCGCCACTCATACACCCACTTGGCCTGAATCTGCTCGAGGTGGCCTTCGTTGGCTTGCTCGCGGGTACCGGCAAAGTTGGGCAGGGTCAGAATCCACTCCAACAGCTCGGTAAAGCGGATGCGGTAGATTTTGGCTTCAGTGAAGTCGTCGCCAAACTTTTCGTAGAGCGCGATGGCAATGTCCTCGTGGTCGGCCCACTCGATGGGCGGCTCGTAATGGTTCATTTTTTAGTGGTTAATTGTTAATGGTTAATTATTAATGGTGAGTAACTAAAAAGGAAACAAAAGGCTGTTAGCCAATCCTTAACAATCAACCATTAACAACTAACAATTAAAAAACTAGTGCCCTAGGAAGTGCTGGGGCGGAATGGTGACGACTACTTCGAGCTGCTCGTTGGGCAGCACGCACTGGCAGGCCAGGCGCGAGTTAATACGCGGGCTGATGGCCCGGTCGATGAAGTCTTCTTCCTTATCGGAAATCTCGGGCAGGTCGTCCATGCCCTTGTCCACGTAGATGTGGCAGGTACTGCAGCCGCATACACCGCCGCAGTTGTGCTGCAGCTGAATGCCGTTGTTGAGAGCTACGTCGAGCACCGACTCGCCGCTGGCAGCTACGTGCGTTTGAGGAGGCTGGCCGTCCTGAAACTGAAAGATGATGGTGGAGGGTTGCAAAATAGTAGTGGGCCCCAGTGAGCCAGTTGAAAGTACAAAGTTAGGCAGGGCTGGGCGGGCGCACCACAGATGCCGCCTCTGCCGCCTGTATGCTCTGCGTGAGCTGTGTATAAAGCGATTGCCAGGCGGGATGGGCCGCCAGTGCCGCCGTGTGGGCGGCCAGGGTAGGGGCATCGTGGCGGGCGGCCGGGCCCGTTTGCACCCCAAAGGGCCCCAGCTGGGCACCTAGGGCCTTGTCTACGGTTTCACGCACCAGCGGCGCCAGTAGGTCGAAAGGAAGGCCTGCCTCGGCCAGCAACTGGTGCGCAATACCTAGCACATGATTAGTAAAATTGCTGGCAAACACGGCCCCTAGGTGCAGCTGCAGCCGCTGGTCCGAGTTGAGCCGCGCCACATGTTGGCTGAGGCTATGAGCGAGCGCTAACAGCTGAGCTTCGGCCTCGGCTTCGGGCGCCTCGATAAAGAAGGGCACCGCTGGCCAGTCGATGGTGCGGCTGGGGCTGAACGTCTGGAGCGGGTAGAGCACGCCGCCGCGCACCTGCGGCTGCGCCGCAAACACTGCCACAGGCAGCGCCCCGGCCAGATGCGCTACCAGCGCGCCCGCCGGCCAGGCCACAGCCGCCAGCACGGCGGGCACCGCCGCATCGGGCACGGCCAGCAGGTAGAGGTCGGCCGGGGGCAGGGCCTGCACCAGCGGCAGCACGAGGGCTACGCAACCTGGCAGCTGGGTCGCGAGGGCCTGCGCGCTGGCATGCGTGCGGGCCGCCACAAAAACCAACTCGTGGCCCACGGCGGTGAGCGCGGGCCCTAGGGCCGTGGCTACGCGTCCTGTTCCGAATAAGCCAATGCGCATGAGAACAATCGAAGAATATGAAAGCGGCTAATGGCTGAACAAGCAAGTGAACCTTAGCAGCTTGGTTTAGTAGGTGGCGGCCGGTACTGACCAAGCCTAGGATAGAAGTACCATTCTACCCGCCGAAAGTTCCATAAAAAATTAGCATCTTGTGGGTTTAAAGGTTCTTGCACCAGCTAGCACCGCTGCAAGTCTTGCGCCTACGTATGAAGCCTTTCGGCAACCACGGCAGTGGGCCGGGCCACGCTTCTTGCCGTAGTACAGCGGCTGGTGCAGCCTTGCTTATCACATTTTACGCTCATCCTCATTTTGCTTTTACATGAAAAAACCTTACGCTGAGACAACTGGGTTCCTACATCGGCTGCGGCAGCTCGGCCTCACGGCGCTGCTGGCGGGTGGGGCTGCGGTGGCGGCCCAGGCCCAGGTCCTCAACTACGCGGTAGCGACGGCCTCCAACGTGCCCGGTACCTACACCGACCTGGCCACGGTGAGCGGGAGCACGGTTATCACTACGGCCAACACCGATGATGCCAACTCAGCGCCCCAGAATATCGGGTTTACGTTCAACTACAACGGCGCGTCATTCACGCAGTTCGTGCTGAACACCAACGGGATTATGCGCTTAGGAAGCGCCGCGCCGTCGGTGCCCAACCTGTTTGGGGTTTACGAAAATGGCCAGGCGGCGGGGGTTGACCCCATCACCAGCGCCGACCCGGCCGACGTGAACCTGCTGGCGCCGTTCAACTTCGACTTGCAGGATGGCAGCGTGGGCCCCGCCGAGTACCGGGTGGCTACCACGGGCACGGGTACCAACCAGGTGTGCACTATTCAGTGGAAAAACGTGCGCGACAAAGCGGGCAGTGTAAATGTCACGCAGTTCGACAATTTTGAGTTTCAGGTAAAGCTCTACCAGGCCACGGGCACTATCGAGTTTGTGTACGGCCCGGTAGTGTCGGCCACGGCTGGCGCCAGCATCAACCGCTTTCCAACGGTCGGTATCAAAGGCTCGGGCAGCTCGGCCGGGCAGGATGTGCTGGTCAACAAAGCATCTTCGACCGCTGCTTGGTCAACGGCCATTTTTATTACGGGCGTTTACAATAATAGTACGCTTAACTACCGCCGCACCTATGGGCCCGACCTAGGGCGCACGTTTCGCTTTGCCACGGCCCCGCCCAACGATGCGGCCGTGTCTGGCATCTACACCCTAGGCAAGCTGGCTACCCAAACCGCCCTGCCGCATACGGTGCGCGCCGTAGTAACCAATGCTGGGGCCGCTGCCCAAACTAACCTTCCCGTGAGCCTGGCCGTGACGGGCGCCAACACGTTTAGCGATACCAAAATCATTGCCTCGCTGGCGCCAGGAGCATCTACTACGGTTACGTTTGCGGCCTACCCCACTACGCTGACCGCTGGCGATAATGTGGTGACGGTGACGGTGCCTACCGATGACAACACTGCCAATAATACCGCCACTTACGGCCAAATCGTAACGACTAACCGCCTATCGTACACCAATCCTACCGGCACTACGGCCGGCAGCGTGGGGGTGGGTAATGGCTGGCTGGTGCAGAAGTTTAGCCTGCCCGCTGCCACTGTCGTCAGCGACGTGGTGCTGACGCTGGCCGCGAGCTCTAACAATACGTCATCATTCCAAGTGCTGCTGTACGATGCCACCGGCTCGGGCAGCCTGCCTGGGCAGCTGCTCTATACGTCGCCGACCCAAACCCGTACGCCCGCCGCGGGCCCGGTCACGGTGACGCTGCCTGGTATTGCGGTGCCTGCTACCTTCTTTGTCGGAGTACGCGAAACCGGCACTACCAGCGCGCTGGCAAGCATTTCCATCAACTACCAAGACGAAAACCCCATCCGGCCAGGTACGTTCTTCTTCAGCACCACGGGTACTACCTGGACCGACTTTGTAAATGCCAGCCCGAAGGCGCGCGTGGCCATTGAGATAGGCACCGCCGTGCCCAACTGCGCCCCGCCGACGGCCGTGGCAGCCACCAGCATAACGCCCAACGGGGCCACTATTACATTTACGCCGCCCACCACGGGCACGAGCAGCTACCAACTGGTCTATGGCCCCACGGGCTTTAATGTGAGCACAGGGGGCACTACTGTAGCGGCTACTGCCTCGCCAGTGACAATAACCGGCCTCACGCCGGCCACCAGCTACCAGGTGTACGTGCGCAGCAACTGCACCGCCGGCGGTACCAGCATCTACTCGGCGCCGCTTACGTTCATCACGGCCTGCGACCCCCAGACGACGGTAGCGGCTTTCCCGTACAACCAGAACTTCGACACCATTTTGCCGGGGCAGGCGCTGCCGTGCGGCATCACTACGCTCGATGCCAATGGTGACGGCACTACCTGGCGAATCTCGACCGAGAACCCCAACTCGGGGCCCTACGCCATGCGCTACCAAGGCGCAGTGGTGAATAACACGGCCGCTAACGACTGGTTCTTTACGCCGCCGCTGGTGCTGCCGGCCACGGCAGGCACGCGCTACCAGGTGGCTTTCCGCTACCGGGCGGCGGGCATCGGGGCAGGTACGTCCAACTTTACCGAGAGCCTCGAAGTGAAGTCGGGCACGGCGCCCACGGCCGCCGGCCAAACCAACTTGCTGTACACCAACGCGACCATCAACAACCTCGCCTACGCGCAGGCTGGCGGGGCCTCCACGCCCGTAGTGGCCTTGCTGCCAGCTGGGGCCAGCACCCAGTACGTGGGCTTCCACGTCACCAGCGCCGCCAACCAAGGCAACCTGTACATCGACGACCTGACGGTGACAGCCGTTACTGCTACTGCTACATCGGAGGCGCTGCTACGGTCCATCTCGGTATTCCCCAACCCCTCGACTACGGGCGTGTTTGACCTGGCTATCGTCGGGGCCAATGCGCAAAAAGGCCTGCAAGTAGAAGTCGTGAATACTATCGGCCAGCGGGTGTACGTGGGCACAGCCCGCGACAATTTCACTAATAAGCTAGACTTGAGCCACCTTGCCGCCGGCCTCTACCATCTCAAGGTGATGAACGGCGATGAGTACGCGCTGCGCCAGCTTTCGGTCATGAAGTAAGCTGTAGGGCACCTAGAGCAATAGAAAAGGCCACCCCGCTGGGGTGGCCTTTTCTATTGTTAGAAAAAATAAGCTAACCTAGGCCACGGCCTGCGGGCGCTGTGCGCCTGCCCGGCCGGTGGCTGGCTTCGCAACCGGCGCTGCCTTAGCGGTGCGGCGCTGCCGGATGCTGAGGCACAGGCCGAGGCCCATGAGCAGCGTGCCGCCCCACAGCAGGTTGATGAAGGGTTTGGCGGTCGCTTTCAATACAATGTAGTCTTTGGCGGTGGTGCTTACGCCGAAGGTGAATTTGCCCTTCACTGGGTCAATCTGGTTCAGTGTGAGGCGCAGGCCTAGGTCTTCGACTTCGTCGGGCACGCTGCCCACCTGGCGGTCACGCAGCACGAATATGGGGTGCGCGTGGTACTGCCGGCCCTTTTCACCCGAGATTATCATGTCGGCCTGCAAGGCAATGTCGCCTTGCTGCAGCTTCACGCCCGGTACCGAGTGGGCCTGCTCGATGGCCCGGAATACGGCGAAGTAATCGTTCAGGAAAATCGTATCGCCCACGGCCAGCTCGTGCGGTATGCTCGGGCTCCAGGGTTGCTCCTTGCGCGGGTCGGGCACGGAGGTAATGTGCGAGTAAATATCGTGCCCTAGGTAGCGCTGCAAGGCTGGCGAAGCCAGAATGCCGCCCATTTCCTCGTTTATCTGCGCGCGGGGATAGAGCGTGAACGACTCGCCGTTTTTCTTATCCTCGTAGTTAACACGGTAGTACGTGTTCTCGGGTCGGATTTCGAGCGTGTCACCAGTCTTGAAATACACCTTGTCATCGCGCTTGATATCGCCGCGGGCTACGGCCTTATACTCGTCGTCGGTGCGGTAGAGCAGCTGCGTGTTTACGTAGCCGGGTACACCGGGCACATCGAGGTACTGGCCGGTGTAGGTCACGTCGTAGCCGTGCATCGGAATGGTCTCGTTGCGCAGCAGCAGCACGTTGTCCCTGTTCTCTTCCTCCGTCATTTGCTGCGAAATGAGGCGGCCCGTCACGTTGCGCGAAATGTTGTCGGAATAGCCTGCCGAGCCCAGCATACCTAGGAGCATCAGCGCCACGCCGATGTGGGCTACCGCGCCGCCCGAAATGGTGGTGCCTCGCTGCCACAGCCCGAACAAGGTGCCAAAATTGGCCAGCACGCCAAACAAGCCCGCCGCCAGCAAAATGGCGTAAGGCACCGTGATGGGATGGCCGAAGTAGCGCAGCAAAAGCACCCCTAGGGCCGTACCCAGTAGCGCCAGCATTATGCTGGGCGCAAAGGCATTGATTACCGATTCCTTGTTATTGCGCTGCCACCACATCACCTGCGCGATGCCCGAAAGGAAGGCAATCAGCACCCCGCTCCACAGCTGAATACGGGTGTAAAACGAAATCTGGTCAGCCGGCAACGCCATGTTAGCCTTGATGCCGAAGAAGCCCAAGAAAGCTTTGTATACTGGAATGCTAGTGGTGAATAGCACCTGGAAAGCAGCCAAGCACAGTACCGTGGCGCCCACAAATACCCACATTTCGGGGCTGTAGGCATCAAGCTCTTTTTCCGAAATTGGGATGCTCTTCCAGCGCTTTACCAGCAAGCCCACGGCCAGCACCGTGAAGAAGCCTAGGTAGATAAGCAACTGCCCCGACAGGCCGAGGTCGGTGAACGAGTGCACCGAGGCGGCGCCTAGTACGCCGCTGCGCGTGAGAAAAGTGGCGTAGAGAATGAGCACGAACGTGGACACCACCAGCACAAATGCCGTGCGCAGGCCTGTGCGTCGGCGCTGCCACAGCACCATACCGTGCAGGGCCGCGATGAGCACCAGCCACGGCACAAAAATGGCATTCTCCACGGGGTCCCAGTTCCAGTAGCCGCCGAAGTTCAGGGTTTCGTAGGCCCAGTAGGCGCCCATCATAATGCCGATGCCCAACACCGCGCCGCCGAATGACGTCCACGGCAGAGCAGGCTTTACCCAACTGGTCAATTCTTTTTTCCAGAGGCCGGCGATGGCAAAGGCAAACGGCACCAGCGTGAGCGCAAAGCCCAGGAACAGCGTGGGCGGGTGAATCACCATCCAGTAGTTCTGCAGCAGGGCGTTGAGGCCGTTGCCATCCTTAGGCACGAAGTCGGGCTGGGTTTTCCACACCGGCAGGTCGGTGAGGAAGTCGCGCAGCAGAATGAAAGGCGACGAGCCAATCTTGGTGCCGCCCACCACTACGCCCAGAATCATACTTACCAGGAAGGCCTGCACGGCCGCAAACACGGCCAGCACCGGCGCTTCCCACTGCCGGTTGAACTTCATGATACCTAGGCCGATGAGCACGTGCCAGAATATCCAGAGCAGGAAGCTACCCTCTTGCCCCTCCCAGAAGCACGAAATCATAAAGTGCACCGGCAGGTGGTTGGAGGAGTGCGACCAAGCGTAGTAGTACTCGTAGCGGTGCGCATGAATGATGTTGAACAGGGCGCCCACCACCATCAGCACAGCCGCGCCGTGCACAAAGAAAGCGCCCCGCGCTAGCCGCAGCCAGCTACCGTCGGCTTCGCCGAGCGCGCGGCCCCGCGCCGCCTGAAAGTAGCCGTAGGCCGCTACCGCCGCCGCCACAAAGGCCACGATAACGCTGGCCTGGCCGAAGTTTCCGATAAATAAATTCACAGGCTAACTATTTTTTCTACAAAGGTACCGCCTAGCGGCGGGGGTAGCTAAAAGTCAAAAGGCAAAGCCGCCATGCGGAGCTTGTCGAAGCACTTTGCTCGCACGGTTCGATTTCCTAGGCCACACGAGCTGCTTCGGCAAGCTCAGCATGACGGCTTAAGCTTATCCTTAGGGGCTATTAATTGCGCATAGCCGTGGCGGGGGGCGGGGCATTCTTGCCGAGGTCCTTCTCCACGTACTTGCTCGGGCACTTGGTCAAAATCTGGTCGGCCACGAACACGTTGTCTTTCATTGCGCCTACAATCACCACCTGTTCCGACTTGTCGAGGTCGGGCGGGGCGGGGTTGTGGTACACCACGCGCTGGGCCACGTTGAGGGTATCGACCAGCGTGAAGGCAAAGTAGTTGGGGTCGCGGCGGGCGTCGTACTCTAGCCCTAGGGGCTGCTTCGAGGCGTCGCGGGGCAGCGTGCCCACTACGTGCACTTTGTTGGGGTTGCCAGCGGCCGCCTGCTGCCGGGCCTCGGCAAACGTGACGTAGGAGCTAGCGCCCGACATGGTGCTGATGATGACACTCACCGCGGCGGCGATGACGAGCAACACGAAAATGTGCGTTTTCTTCATTGGGTTAAGAACAGATTTTCGGGGAAAGGCGTGCCGGGCTTAGCGGCTTTCTGCTTCTTTTTCGAGGCGGCTTACTTTGCCATCGAGGCGCACGAGGTACACCAGCAAGCCCGCCACAATGATGACGAGCACCAGCACCACCACGTAGATTTTGCCGCTCTGGCGCAAGGCGTCGGCCATTTCGGGCTCGGCGGCCGCGGGGGCTTGGGCAAGGGCCGCGCCACCTAGGAGCAGCAGCGGCAGCAGCAGGGCCACCGCCCGACTAAGCCAGTTGTTTTTCTTGTTTTTCATAAATCTTCTCTTGCACAAAAGCCAAGCGACAAGCCACTTCCGTAATCCATACTCCCAGCAACGTCCAGCCAATCACGGCCGGGTAAAACACCAGCCGCATGGCGCTGTCCAGGTCATACTTGCTAAAGCCGGGGTTGCCGCCCATGCCAGGGTGCAGCGACGCTTCTGCCAACCTAGGCATGATGAACAAAAGCGGGATAGCCGCCGAGAATGCAAAAATATTATAGATAGCCGACAGGCGCGCCCGTTGCTGCTCGTCGCGCACCGAGCCGCGCAGCACCAGGTAGGCAGCGTAGATAAGCATAGTCACGGCGGCGCCGTTGAGCTTTACATCGGTGGTCCACCAGGTGCCCCAGGTGTAGCGCGCCCACAGGCTGCCCGTGAGCAAGCCCAGCACCCCTAGGAGAATGCCTGTTTTGGCCGACTCGTGGGCCAGAATATCAAGGCGCGAGCTAGGATTGCGCAGATAGCGCACCGAGTTGATGACCGAGGCCAGCAGGATAATCGTCATCCCAAACCACATCGGCACGTGGAAGTACAGGTTGCGCTCGGTCTCGTTGAGGATAGCTAGGCGCGGCACGTGGCCCAAGAAACCCATCACTACTGTGTACAGCAACAGGGCGATGGTCAGGTATTTCCACCACTTCATAAGCAATTAGTGAGTATCAGTTAATAATTCGGTTGGGCGCCGGCCTACCACGCCATAGAGTGGGTCGCCATCTTTGGGACGGTGCGCAAATACCTCGGTGGGGCCAAAGTTGGCCGCCGCGAAATACTGCTGCACCAAGGCCACGTGGCCATTATCATTAAGAACCTGCCAGGCGTACACCGCCTTGTCGGGAAAGCAGCGGTTGGAGAACGTAACCACTAGCGGCGCACCGGGCCGCAGCACCCGCGCCAGCTCTTGAAACACATCGGCCGGGCGCGTGAGGTATTGCACCGACACGCAAATGCCCGCCGCATCAAACTCGGCGTCGCCATAGGGCAGGTGCGGCTGTGCGTTTAGGTCTTGCACCAAGTGCTCGGTTAGGCGCGGGTTCTGAGCTAGCTCGCGGGCATTCATGCCTAGGCCCGCCACGCGGGTGTAGGGCACCTCGGCGGGCAGGTGGCTCACCCAGCTGCTCATGAGGTCGAGCACGGCCCCGCCGGCCGGCAAAAACTGCCGGTACAGCTGCGTCACGGCCGCCACCGCACCTGCGTCGATATGCGTCACCAGCCGCTCGAAGCGGTAAAACTCCTGGTCGGGCGCTTCGTCGCGGCGAGCAAAAGCCTGGGGGGGAAGGTCATTTAACATTTAACAACTATCATTTGACATTTAACAAGTGGCTCTTTGTGCATTTGACAGATTGAGCGGCTGTTAAATGCGAAATGATACCTGTTAAATGACTAGGTGCGCCACAGAAATGGGAATAATACATAGGACACCGCCCCCACAATAAAGTTCAAGGCAATGAGCGTAAGCATAGGCCCCTGGCTGACATCCCAAGGCAAACCATCGAGCGCGTTCTTGCTGATTTTGACTACGATGAGCAGCACGGGTACCAGTACAGGCAAGCCCAGTACGGCCAGTAGCGTGCCGCCCCCGCCTTGCCCCGCCCGCGCCGCAATGGCCGAGACAAGCGTGAGCGACGAAGCCAAGCTGATGGCGCCCACGGCCACGTTGGCCGCAAACAGCCCCCAGCTTTGCACCGGGTTGCCGAGCAGCATGGTGTACACCAGCAGCCCCGGCGCGGCCAGTGTCAGCAGCAGCAGGGCGTTGTAGATTATTTTGGCCAGGATAACGGCCTCGGGCCGGGCCACCGTGTAGTAGTACAGGCGCAGCCCGGCGGGCTCTTGGGCCAGGCCGCGCCCCGCCGCCCCTAGGGCCGCAAACAGGAGGATAACCCAAAAAAGCGCGTTCCACGCTGGGGCCGGGGGTAGGCCGCCGCGCAGCGTAAAGCTGAGGTAGCTCACATACACGGTGCCGCCTACGTAGAGCAATAGGCCCGCCAAAGCCGTGCGCTGCCGCCATTCCAGGCGCAGGTCTTTTAGCAATAAATGCCAGATTTCAGCGGGCAGCGACACGCCGCAAAGATACGGCTCACACCGGGGCTGGGGGTAGCTTATTAAAGAAAGCACTATAGCGCAAAAAAGCGGCGACCTGCCGGCCGCCGCTTTCAGGAGGTACCCTAGGGCCTCTGTCGATTACTGATGCGCCACGCGCAGCACCTGCGACTCGCCCCCTTGCTCAATGTTAATAAAGTAGACGCCCGCGGGTAGCGTCCCGACCTCGGGCACGGCCAGCGCGCTGGTGCCCACCGTGGCGGCCTGGGTGCTGCGCCGCAGCACGCGCCCTAGGGCATCGCGTAGGGTTATTTGCAAGGGGCCGGCCTTGCGAGTGTTCAGTGTCAAAGTCAGCGTTTCGCCAAAGGGCACGGGCGCGGCCTCGGCCGTGAACACAGTATTAGTGGCGTTGCGCACGGCTAGCACCCGGCTTTCGGTCACCCGAATATCATCGAGCAATAGCGCAGACCGGTCGGGCGCGCTGATGGCGTGAAACCCAATGTAGTACAAGCCATCGGCAGGCGGCGTGATGGTGGCCACCTGGCCCGCGGTGGTGGTAGCGTAGTCTTCGTTGGTAATAGACTTGGCGCTGTAGAGCTGGGTAGTTTGGCCGGTCGGTGTGGCCGCAGTACCATATTTTACCTCTAGGCTTTCGGGGTAGTCGGGGTCTAGCGCCGCGTAGCTAAACTGCAGCTGGTAGGTGTAGCCCGCCCGGAGCCGGAGGCCAGGCGTAAAGGCCCAGTCGTCGGCGCCTACCGTGGCGTTGGCATCGTTGTATTGGTACACCAGCGCGTTATAATTAGAATTGCCTGCGCCAGCTATCACCTCCCAGGTGTAGCCATCGCGGTTGGCATCCAGCACTTGGGCGCTGCACGGTAAGGTGCCCTCCTGGATAGCGTCAAAATTCTCGGCGTAGGGAAAAGTGCTGATAACTACCGGCGTGGAGGTACAAGGTGTCGAAAAGGCTAAGTAGCTGCTCACCAGGCTTTGGTCGTTGGCGCCGCACTGGGCCACCGCGTACACGCCGTAGCCATTGCCGGGGGTGAGGCCGGTGATAGTGTAGCTCGTGCCGGTGGTCGTGACAACGGTGCCCCCGTTAGTAGGGTCAAAATATGGCGGCCCGTAGGCTAGGGCATACCCAGTGCCGTTGGCAGGCGCCGTGAAGCTGATAGTGGCCGACGTGCTCGTGATATTACTAACCACCAGATTGCTAGGTGCCAGGCATGTGGGCGCCCTGAAGCGATACGTCCGCCCCGCCTCGGGCAGTACTGTAGCGCGCACGTTGTGGGCGGTGGGGGCCGAGTTGCCGGTGGCTACTGGGTAGTCGCGGTTTTGCGCTATTGCGGTGTTCCACGCAGCCGTAGAGGCTTTTTGCACGGTTAGCAGCTGGTTATCGGCCGGGCTGCTACCCTTCAGGCCCACGGCTACGGTGCGCGGGGCGGCCGTGCTCGTGACGCCGGCCGTGGCCGTGCCATACACAAAGTCTATCTGGTTGCTGCCTTCGTAGAGCTTGACCTGAAAAGAAAAGTTGGCGTACTGCGTGGCAATGGTTGAGGCTTTGTCCGACACGTTTTTCCACTGAATGGTGCACACGCGGCTGCCGGCCGTGCCCGCGGTGGCCACGCGGTACTCGGTGGGGGCAGTGGCGCCCGCCGTCAGGTCGGTATTAAAAGGAAGAATTAAATTGGTGTCGGTGGTTGAGTTCAGCGGGCCGCCGGTCGTCACCTGCGGGGTGCCGTAGAAGTAGGGTGCTGCCGGTGCCGTAGCCCCCAGCTTGAGGTAGCCGTTGGTATTGAGCACAAACTGCGTAAACGCCGTGCCGTTATAGTTGAACGTGAAGCCAATAGCCTGCGCGGCCGAGTTGGCATCGTCGGTATTGGCCGTGGCGATGGCGGTGCCCGTGGTGCCTAGGTCCGCGTAAGTATCTACCAGCGACTGAGCCGCGTTAGACGGGTAAGCAAAAGTTTGGGCGTGGGCGGCCGTCAGGCTACCTACTGCGAGCAGCGCCGCCAAGCCCAGGCGCGGCCAGGAAGTGGCGTAGTAGAAAAGTCCCATTGTATAAGGGGTAAAGTGAAATCATACCGAAAAGTAAGCGTGAGCCAGCCAGCAGCCTAGGTCAAGCGGCTATACGGCAAAAAAAGAAGGCTGGCCACCACCAATTACTCTGAAAATGAGTAAGCTATTGGCATTAACGCAAACAAAACGCCCCGGCCTGTGGGGCCGGGGCGTTTGGGGTACCTAGGTGGCGCTGGACTTAAAAATCGTGGCCCAGCGTGAGGTAGGGTTTGGGTGCGGTACGGATACCGTTTTCTTCGCCCCAAGCAAAGTCGAACTTGGTGTAGAAGCCCAGCATGGTAGTGCGCACGCCTACGCCGTAGCCTATCAGCAGCGGGTTGCGGTAGTTGATAACCGTGCCCGAGAAGAACGTGTTGTTCTTGAAGTTTACGGTATTATTCGAGTTGCTCTCGCTGAATGGGTTGCCACCGTTGTAGGCCGTGCCCGCATCCACAAAGCCCACGAACTCTAGGTTGCGGAAGAAGCCCGAGTAGATGGGCCGACGCGACAGGTACTGCACGATGGGGAAGCGCAGCTCGCTATTGAAGAGCACATAGCTGCGGCCCGTGCGCCGGCTCAGGTCGAAGCCGCGCAGGTTGGTCACAAACTGCTGGTTGAAGATGGAAGTGGGGTCGGGCAGGGGCGTTAGCAGCTGCTGGTCGCTGTACTTCTGAAACAGCCAGTTGTCCATGCCTCCGAGGCGGAAGGTCTGGAGGTTGGGTCCGAAGAAGCTGCCGAAGCTGGCGCGGTTGGCCCACACCAGCTGGCGGTGCAGCTTCTGGTAGTGGCGCAGGTCAACGTAAAACTTACCAAAGTCGCCCGAGGAGTTGCCTACTTGGCGCTGCTGCAAGATGCCCACTTTCATGCGGGTGCCCAGTAGCATGTTCACGCCCGTCGAGCGCGAGTTGTCGAACACCAGCTCGGCGTTGTAGCCTAGGTAGTTGGCGTGGGTATCTAGCTCGGCATTGGTGTTGCCGGTTTGGGTGCGCGATACGGTTTCAAACAGCGGGCCGCCGCGCACGCTCAGGTTGTGGGTGAGAGGGTAGGCCACGGTGGGCGCCACCCGGTGGCGGCCGTAGCGCGTGAGGCCGATGTTGCTATACTGCGTGTCGAAGAAGTACGCCTGCTTTTGGTACGTGATGCCCCAATCGACGCGGTGCGTCACGTTGGTGTACGACAGGCTGATGTTGCTGGTGCGCAAGTCGAGCTGCCCAAACAAGTTGGCCTGAATACGCTGATTTTCAAACGCGTCCGACAGGTTAGCTTGCAGCGACACCCCAAAGCCAATCAGCGGGTCCACGGCGATGCCCGTCAGCAGGTTGTCGGCCATGAAGCGGGTATCGTAGCGGTAGGGCCCAGATAGCGCCGGCGCAGCAGCCTTGGCAACAGAGGGCGCTACGGCCGTTTTGGTGCTGCGCCGCGGCCGCACCGGGATGGCCGGGTCATCGTCATCCTCAAACTGGTAGTTGTTGGTATTGACGGTGTTGCTGCCCCGGCGCTTAGCTGCCGACTGCGGCACGCCATTGTTGGGGTCGGCCGGCACGGTAGCGGGGGCGGGGGCCGTAGTGGCGGGGTCGGTGGCTGGGGCGGCCGCCGTAGTAGGCGCGGGCGCTGGCGCCGGAGCAGGCGCCGCCGGTTTTACCGGCGCCGGGGCAGGCTGCGAGCGAGCTTCTAGGGTTTGCTGGCGCGCCGTCTTACCTAGGAACAACTCGGTGGGCAGCTCAAACTTGGGGTACACGTAGAGCAAGTCGCGGGCCTGCACCTGCGGCACAAAAGCCAGCGCCTGGCTACCTAGGTTGTAGTCAAAATCCTGAATGTTAGATGGGAAGTTGGTAACTGGCTTGCGCTGCTTAGTGACCAATGAATAGCGATAGACGCTGCGAATGCCACTTTCCTCGCCTAGGTACAGAATTTCATCGTTAGAAATCGGACGCGGGCGCGACTCGTTCGAAATCGTGCTGACGATGGTTTCAACCGGCTTATCACGCCCATCGAGGTGATAGATAAACAGGTCGTAGTTGTTTACCACGTTCGGGAACGACGCTGGCCGCGCCCGGCCCGTCGAATCGAGGTAGCGGTTGGAGCTGAACACAATAGCCTGGCCATTGGGCATGAACGCCGCCTGCTGGTCATCGAACAAGTCGTCGGTCAATTTTTCGGGCTGGCGGCTGCCGGCTTTTAGCAGGTAGATGTCATTCTGTCCATTCTTGATAGCGCTAAAGACCAGCGACTTGCCGTCGGGCGAATAGTTGAGGTCGAGCACCTGGTCGTAGGTGTCAAAAATGCTAGCGGGCCGGTTGATGCGGATGGCGCCGCGCAGCCGCTGCACAATGCCATCGCCATCGGCGTCGTGCAGGCGCAGGGCCATTTTGCCGCGGCTCAGCTCTGCCACGGCCACCTGGCCATTGCCGCGCCAGGCTAGGGCGGGCAGGCGGCCTTCTACTTGCTGCTCGGGGGTTTTGTAGCCATTGTGCAGCAGCACGTGGCGGTGCGAGCCATCGCGATTGGCCACCACCACCCGGAAGCGGCCTTGCTCGTTCACGGCATAAGCCACGCGCTGGCCGTCGGGGCTAAGCACGGGCTGCGAAAACAGCTCGAGGCCCCGCCGATTGCGCGAGCTGCGCCGCGCTGCATCGGCCGGCTGCGAGAGGGCTGCAATGGCCGGCTGGGTATTCAGCGTGCGGTAGTAGTTGACCCAGTTGCGCAGAAATACCTTGAACGGCACGTTCAAGGATGAGCTGATACCGACTTCCACATCGCGGGTGATGCGCGTGAGGTTCAAGATGTTCTGCACCGCGCCGTAGCCATAGCGCTCGGCCACGTAGTTCCAGATGCTTTGGCCGGCCAGCTGCGGGTTGCGCACGAAGAAGGGCGCTGTGCGGTTGCCGGTAGGGTACTGCCGCACCATGTCGCGCATGTAGCCGTCCATGTCCACGCTCCAGCCCTCGGCGGCGTAGGCCGAGGCGCCACCCACAAACCAGTCGGGCAGCTGCAAGAGGTAGTTGCTCTGCAACACTTCGCGCAGCGAGCCGCCGTACATCATGTCGTTGAGCAGCACCTGGGTTATCTGGAAGCTCATCTCGCGCTTGAAGTCGGTCTGGCGGCCGCCGAAGGCGATTTCGACCTTGCTCATGCGGGCCAGCTGGGCCTCGCCACCGTTCACGGTGTTGGGCGCGGGCAGGCCAATGTTGCTTTGGCGCAGGTCGCCCACCGAGTTATAGAGCATCAGCGTGGTCTTGCTGTAGGGGTAGTACCCCACCAGCGCCGTAATGCGCTGTAGCTCCTGTTCGGCGTACTCTGCAGCACGGCGGGCACTGGCTTCGCCCCCGCCGTAGAAGTACACGTTAAAGTTCTGGGTCGAGTAAAACTGCCAGTTGAGGTTCTTGTACTGAATGCGTACCCGGCCAAACGGCTCCTGCGCTAGCTGGGCCCGGGCGGCGGGCCCGCTCAGTAGTATCAGTGCCCCCGCCGCCACGGCGGTGGCCCACCCGCGCGGTCCCGTTTGCATATTGCCGGCAGCGGCCCGGCAGCCATTGAGGAAAGGTTTCACGGCAAATTAATCAGGGGGTAAAAACGGGAGAGAAGGTGAGCGCCAAGCGGTCGGCGCGGGGGAGCGCTACTCAAACGCACGGGCGGGCGGCTTATTTTCTAGTGAATCGGCAAGGTACAGTTTGTGGTAGCGTGCTACGTCTACCTCGGGCCATAGCTCGCCCTGGCCCCCTAGGTAGTCGGCCAGCAGCGCGGCCAGCCGAGGTGCCAGCGACACGCCCTTGGAGCCAAAGCCGCCACAGATGCTCAGCCACGGCAAAGCGGGGTGGCGGCCCAGCAGTGGGCGGCGGTCGCGCACGGCGGGCCGCACGCCGCGCCGCAGCCCCAGCACCTGGTAGGGCAGGGGCGTGAGGCCCGTGAGGCGGCCCGTCAGCTCGGCTTCGCCCTCGCCCGACCCGGCCGGCTCAAACGGCGGCCACCGGTAGGTAGCGCCCACCCGAAACCGCCCTGGCCCATCGGGCACCACGTAGGCGCCCCGATTGAGCGCCTGGGCCGCCGTCAGGCCGGGTACTTCTACCGTCAGCACCTCGCCTTGGTTAGGCGTGAGGGGCAGCCAGGCAAAGTACGGGCACTGCAAGGCTGCTGCGCCCTGGCAGCACACTACCTGCCGGGCGCGCACCTGCCCCGGCGCGTAGCTAACGTCGGCTGTGCCGCTAACGAGGGCTTCCCACTGAAAAGTTTCTTCGCGCAGCCAACCCTCGGCGCGGCCCTGCTGGGCCAGGGCGGCCAGCAGCTCGGCCACGCGCACGTAGCCGCCGCCGCGCAGCCAAGCTCCGCCGTGCGGGGCCAGCAGGCCCGCCTGTTCGATGGGCGCCGTGTCGATGGCTGCTACGAAGCCCGCCCACGGCTCGGCGGCGGCGCGGGCTACCATCTGCTGCTGCTCTTGCGCCGAGCCAAATACTTTCAGAATAGGCGTTTCAACTAGAAATTTAATGTCTAGGTCACGCTCTAGGTCCTGGTAGTAGGCCACGGCGTAGGGTAGCGTATCGAGGGCGCGCCAAGTGAGGGCAAAGCGCTTGCCCGCCACGGGGTTCATAAGGCCAGCGGCTACCCGCGAGGCGGTATCAGGACTGGGTTCGTCGTACACCAGCACGCGGTGGCCGCGCCCGCGCAGCTTGCGCGCCAGCAGTGCCCCCGCCAGCCCGTGGCCGATGAGCAGGTAATCGTATAGGTCGAAATCAGTTGACATTCTGTTAAGCAAGATACGGGCGGCGCGGTGAGGAGCCAATTAGCTTCTGCAAAGAACAAGTAGGGCGTAGCGTGGAAGCGAAGTCTGCGCTGCGGGGCTGCCCTGCCCCTAGGTCACTCCTAACCCCGGCTAACCAGCTAAACCGAATACCTTTGTCACTATGCTTCGCATTGTCAGCTTCACCTTCAACGGCTTCGCCGAAAACACCTATCTGCTCATCGACGAGGCCACCCGGGCCACGGCCATCGTGGACCCCGGCGCCTACTCGCGGGCCGAGCAGCAAACACTACGCGACTACGTGGCCGAGCACGAGCTGGATATTAAGCTTTTGCTCAATACCCACGCCCACATCGACCACGTGCTCGGCAATGCCTTCGTGCTAAATACCTATCCCGGCATCCCCTTTTTGCTGCACGCCCTCGACCTGCCCACCCTGCGGGCAGTGCACACTTACGCGGGCCCCTATGGCTTTGCTAATTATGAGCCTGCCGAGCCTACCGGCGAGCTGGTGGCCGGGCAGGTAATCAAGCTGGGCGAGAGCGAGCTAAGCGTGCGCTTTGCGCCGGGCCACGCGCCGGGCCACGTCGTGTTTTACGACGAAGCCGGCGGGCAGCTAGTGGGCGGCGACGTGCTGTTTAAAAGCAGCATCGGCCGCACCGACCTACCGGGCGGCGACCACAATACGTTGCTTAAAAGCATTAAAGAAGAGCTACTAACTCTGCCCGACGCTACGGTGGTGTACCCCGGCCACGGCCCCACTACCACCATCGGCGCCGAGCGGCGCTCGAATCCGTTTTTGGTGTAAACAACCTAGCTATAGAAGCTCATGCGGGTTTTTCTACAAGTAGCCGCGTTAGTGCTGCTAGGTCCTATGGCCTACGGCCAAGGACAGGTAAGTAGCAAAGTACTGGATAGACAGACCCATCAGCCCGTGCCTTACGCCAGTGTAGCCGTGCTGGGCAGCGCCGCTGGCACTACTAGCAACTCAGAAGGCGAGTTCGTTCTGACCCTGAAGACCTTGCCGGCTAAGCTAGTTGTGTCGCAGCTGAGCTATAAGCGCGACACGCTGGCCGTGGCCACGGCCAGTTCCCTAGGTACCATCGAGCTGGCACCCGCCCCCGTAACGCTGCCTATTGTAGAGATGGGTAGCTATACTGCCGAGTTGCTGCGTAAGGCCTACCGGGAGCTTCAGCGCAGCTACTCGACTAAGCAGTATGGCCAAGCTTTCTATCGCCAGATAACTTATCTCGACGGCACGCCTACCGAAGTACAGGAAATGCTGTGGCACACCAAAGCCAGTAACGCCGGCTTGGAAGGTACAGCCTTGATGCAGGCGCGCTACGCAAAGCAAAAAGCTGCCTTGCTCAACTATAGGAATTTTTCCTACTTCACCAAAGACTTCAACATCTATTCTACTAAAGGCGATACAGCCCGCAAGGGGGCTATTCTAAGCCCCGACGCGGCGGAATATTACACGCTCAGACTAGTAGGTATCACGCAGCGCGATGAGCAGAGCCTGGCTGAAGTGGCATTTGTGGGCAAGCCGGCATTTAACCCTCAGCACGTGCAGGGCTCGCTAGTTATTGACACCAACACGTATCAGATACTACGCTTCAAGGTAGGCATCGACCGGGAAATGCATGCCAATAATCCGACCTTCAAGTTCAAAGAAGGTCGAATGGAGTACGAAATCGTATTTCGGCCCACGGCTACTGGCGCGGTACCCGACCACCTTACTACTACCCACACAGTAATACTGACGCGGCTGCTCAAGCCTGAGGTACAGCTGAGAGCATCGGCGCTGGCATACTTCTATAATTGGCAGGCCACACTGCCGGCCGGCCTTACCTATGCCGCTCCCAATGGAAAAGAATCAGACTTGGTCATGGTGAAGCAAGCGGCTTATGACCCACTATTTTGGCGCGACAACCCCGTGGTGAAGCGCACCCCGCTGGAGGAAGGAGTTATCCGCGCCTTCGAGCAGCAAAAGTCTTTTGGCACGATGTTGACGGATTAGTCTATTTTTTCTATTTCTACATAATTACTTGAAAAAGCACTTACCCAACACGCTCACCTGCATCAACCTGCTGTGCGGGTGCTTGGCGCTAACCTTTATCTTCCGAGGCGACCTAGTAATAGGCGCCTATCTGATAGGCATCGCGGCCGTGGCTGACTTCTTCGACGGCCTGCTGGCCCGGGCGTTGCGGGTGTCGTCGCCTATCGGCAAGGACCTAGACTCGCTGGCTGATATGGTGTCGTTTGGGGTAGTGCCGGGGGCAATTATGTACAAGCTGCTAATTGAGGCAATGGAACTAGGCCCTGGGCATGGTGATTTTGAGTTACCAAGTCTCATGCTGTTTTTGCCCTGCATAGGCTTTGTCATTAGTATTTTCTCGGCTCTGCGCTTAGCTAAGTTCAACAACGATACTCGCCAGACAACCTCATTCATTGGCCTGCCAACGCCAGCCTGCACGCTGGTAGTGGCTTCGCTGCCATTGATTTTGGCGAATGACACCTTTGGGCTTAGTCCGGTTATTCTGAACCAATGGCTGCTGGTAGGGCTGGCCGTAGTGCTCTCCGGTCTATTAGTAGCCGAGCTGCCGCTCTTTGCGCTGAAATTCAAGAATCTACGCTGGTTGGGCAATCGGCGGCGGTTTATTTTTGTGGCGCTGGCCCTAGGTATGGTAATTTGGCTGCGGGCTGCGGGCGTGCCGGTGGCGGTGCTGCTTTATGTGCTGCTGTCGGTGCCGGGCCGGGTGCGTAGCCGCGATGGCGTGGAGCCTAGCCCCAGCAGCCCGCAATAATTTGGCGAGCGGGCAGTTAGCGGAAACGTGGTCTGCGGATAGCAATTAGGAGCCTGGCCTTTCGGATATTTACGTGTTCAGTAACGGGTTTCTATGCAAAGACTTTTCCGCTTATTTGGGTTGTTAGTGCTGCTATGTGGTTGGGCGATGCCGGCCCGGGCGCAAAGCAGCGGCGAGCAAACCATTGCTACCCGCCTAAGCTGGGATACCTATGCTACCCTGGCACTTCCCAACGGTAGCACACGCAAAGTGCCTACTTTTCAGGGCGCCTACCACGGCACTGGCGAGACTGTGGGTACCCTCACCCTAAGGGTACCCGGCACCGTAGCCGCGGGCGCCGTGCGCGACGCGGTATATGAGCCCTTTTCGGCTGCTGATGCGGCGTTGCTGCGCACGGCCACACTGCCGGCGGTGCCCGGCGTGCGCGTGCGCTACGGAACCGAAGCCCGCCAGCCCGTCAGCTACGCCCTGGTGCAGCCGGTGCGCCGCAATGCTCAGACCGGCCAGCCCGAGCGCTTAGTCTCCTTTACTTACGCCTATCAGCTAGGCGATGCTTCGGCCAGTGCGGCGCGCACCACGGCCGTGCACACCTTTGCGCCAGCCTCGGTATTACGCACGGGCGATTGGTTTAAAATCGGGGTGCCGACCAGCGGCATCTACAAACTCGACCGGACCGCGCTGAGCAACCTAGGGCTGCCGGTGGCCTCCATCGACCCACGCCGGATTCAGATTTATGGTAACGCCACCGGTGTGCTGCCGCAGGCCAACGCCGCCCCGCGCCCCGACGACTTAGTGGAGAACAATGTGCTGCTGGTGGGCGACAACAACGATGGGGTGTTTGATGCCGGCGAGTATTTCCTGTTTTATGCGCCGGGGCCGCACGTGTGGGCCATCGACAGCACCAGCAAGGTGCCCACGGGCTTTCGCCACATCAACAACGTGTATGCTGACACGGCCTACTACTTCGTAACCGTAGGCAGCACCAGTGGCCGCCGGGTGCCCGCGGCGGCTGCGCCCGCTGGCTCGCCTACCGGCGCTCCTATCACCACATTTACCGACCGGCGCTTCTACGAGCACGACCTTACCAATCTGCTGCACTCGGGGCGGCATTGGCTAGGCGAACGCTTCGGTGCAGGTAGCGCACAAGAGTTTAGCTTCAATAGCGATAATTATACTAACCAGGCGCTCGCCGACCTGGTACCGGGTAGCACGGCGCGCCTACGGGTAGCGGTGGCCGCTTCATCTCTGCAAAGCTCCTCTTTTCAGGTCAGTCTTAATGGTACCGCGTTGCCAACGACCTTGCCCGTAGCGGCCATTTCTACGGTGGCCTTCACCACGGTGGCCAATACCTACGTCGGTAACCTGACGACCACGCTGCCCGCCAGCCCGACCGCCGACCAACGTGTGCGGCTCAGCTTCTCCTCCAACGACCCCAGCGCTACCACCAGCGGCTACCTCGACTACCTAGAGCTGCTAGTGCAGCGCCAACTGCGCCTGAGCGCCTCGGCGCTAGAGTTTCGGTCGCTGGCCCTGCGCGGCGCGGGCTCGGTAGGCACTTATGCCCTTGACAACGCTACTGGCGCCCAGGTGTGGGAAGTAACCAATCCGCGTCGCCCCCTCGCCCAGACCTTAGCCAATGGTAGCTTCGCGGCCTACACCGACTCGGTGCGCGAGTACGTGGCGTTCCAGCCCGGCGGCACGTTTGATACCCCTAGGCTTTTTGGCAAAGTGGCAAACCAGAACCTGCACGCGCTCAATACTAATGGCACGCTGGACCTGGTAATAGTCACCTACCCGCCCTTCCGAGCGCAGGCCGAGCGGCTGGCTCAGCACCGCCGCACCTACAATGGCTTGAACGTGGCCGTGGTGACGACCAAAGAAGTTTTTAACGAGTATGCCTCGGGGGCACAGGATGTCACGGCCATCCGCGACCTGATGAAGCAGGTGTACGACCGCAACCCTAACCCCGCCAGCCGCCGCAACTACCTGCTGCTGTTCGGCGATGCGTCGTTCGATTATAAGTCCTCGGCCTTCAACGACCGAAGCAAGGAGCCGGCCTGGTGGAAAAGCAGCCGCCTGCCTTTCGGTAGCGATGCTAATCTTGACCCCGACCTCTACAACCAGAACTTAGTGCCGACCTACGAGTCGCGCGAGTCGTTTTTGCCCGTGGCGGGCAACCGGGCTTATGCCGAAGGCGTGTCTTCGTACTCGTCGGAAGACTACTTCGGTTTACTCGATGACAACGAGGGCACCTGGGCCGAGTTTGACGGTGGGCGCTACGAGGCCTGCGACATTGGAGTGGGGCGCATTCCGGTGCGGCCCCCGCGCCAGCGTCGCGACCAGGCCACCAACGATGAGCAGGCCCGGCAGGTAGTGAGTAAGCTGATTGCCTACGATTCGACGGTGAGCTTTGGCAAGTGGCGCAACCGCCTTACTTTGACAGCCGATGACAATGACCCGGACATTGGCATGACCTTCACGACGGAGTCGGAATCCATTTTCGCCCCCGCCCTGCAAGCAGCCGAGCCGGCGTATAACATCCGCAAAAACTACCTCGACCTCTTTCCGCAGCAGAGCGTGGCAGCAGGCCAACGCTCGCCCGCGGCCGAAGCGGCCGTTAACGACGCTCTTAACCAAGGTTCGCTGCTGATTGGTTACACCGGCCACGGCGGCCCCAACGGCGTCACCGACGAGCGTCTCATTACCACGGCCTCGCTGCTGGCCCTCACCAATCAGAATCGGCTCACGTTCTTCGTGACTGGTACTTGCGACCTCAGCACCTACGATAATCCCGACCTGACCTCGGCTGGCGAGGCAGTACTGACCGACAATGCCACGGCCGGCGCGGTGGGCCTATTCACGACCACGCGGGTCGTCTACTCATATCAGAATACACAGCTGGTCAGCGCCTTCTACACGCAAGTGCTGGCTCGCAACGCCGCTGGCGACTTGCCCTACCTAGGCAACGCCAGCCGCCTCGCCAAGGTGACGGCCGCGGCCGGCGACCTCAACAACCGCAACTACACGCTGTTGGCCGACCCCACCACCCGCCTGGCTTATCCGCGCCAGCGCGTGCTCATTGACTCCATCAACGGCCGCAAGGTGGCTTCGCTGCAAGTGAGCCTCGACACACTAAAGGCCCTAGGGCAGGTGCGCCTGAGCGGGCACGTAGAAAACAAAAACGTGCTGAACACCAGCTTCAACGGCACGGCCGACATCACGATTTTTGACAAGCCAACCACCGTGAACACCCTCGGCGACCAGGGTGGTACGCCGGTGCCCGTGCAGGTACAGGAAAACATTGTGTACGGTGGCCAGGCCACTGTACGCGCCGGCCGCTTCAGCGTCAAGTTTGTGGTGCCTAAGGATATCAACTACAGCGCGGGCCTGGGCAAAATCAGCCTCTACGCCGCCGACCTCACCAACCAGGTCGATGCCCAGGGCTACCAACTGGTGCCGGTGGGTGGGGCTGCCAAGGGCGCCGCTACAGACGTTACGCCGCCCACGGTGCAGCTCTTTATGGACGACGATTCGTTTGTGTCAGGTGGCCTCACTGGGGTCAATAGCCTGCTCCTAGGTAAGCTTTTCGACCTCTCGGGTATTAATACCTCCAATGCGGGCGTGGGCCACGAGCTCACGGCTACCCTCGACAACGACCCCGCCAAGCTCGTTGTCATCAACGATTCATATACAGCGGCGGTCGATGACTTCACCCGCGGCCAGCTGCGCTATAACTATCAAAACTTGGCACCCGGTCCCCACGTGCTCAAAGTAAAAGCCTGGGATACGTACAATAATTCGGCGGAGGGCAGCGTAGAGTTTATTGCGGCGCAAACGGCCCAGCTCGCCCTCGACCACGTGCTCAACTACCCCAATCCGTTCAGTAACCTTACTACGTTTCACTTCGACCACAACAAAGCTGGGCAGGAGTTGGAAGTGCAAGTGCAGATTTTTACGGTGTCGGGCCGGCTCGTTAAAACCTTGCACACTAGCGTTATGGCCAGCGCATCGCACAACCAAAGCGTGAGCTGGGATGGCCGCGACGACTACAACGACCAACTCGCCCGCGGGGTGTACGTGTACCGAATTAGCGTCCGCTCGCCGGCCGACCAGCAGACAGTTAGTAAATTTGAAAAATTAGTTCTCCTCAACTAGGACGCTTGCTTATTCTTTCGCCGTATTATTTTTGTTCTATCGACACAGTAATTACTTAATTTTCATATTTCTAACTTTCTATTGCCGCATTAGCAAGCTGTATCATTATACCCTCATGAATTCGACTTTTTCTCGTTCGCTGGCCCTTGCGCCGGCACTTTTGCTGATGGCCACGGCGGCCATGGCGCAAACTACAAGGGCCGGCATCCGCACCATCACCACGGCGGTACCGATTCTGACCTTGTCGCCCGATGCCCGCGGCTCGTCCCTAGGGGAGGCAGGCGTGGCAACTTCGCCCGATGCCAACGCGGCGTTCTACAACCCCGGCAAGCTCGGCTTCGTGGATTATAAGTACGCGATTTCGCCGTCGTACTCGCCCTGGCTGCGCAAGGTGACCGACGACATGAGCCTGAGCTACCTGTCGGGCTACGCCAAGGTGGGCGACCGCGGCGCCTTCGCGGCCTCGCTTCTGTATTTCGACCTAGGGTCGATTGACTACACCAACGACCAGAACATTGCGCAGGGTAGCTACAACCCAAAGGAATACGCCCTTAGCTTCTCCTACGGCCAGAAGCTGAGCGATAATTTCGGGGTAGGTATCTCAGCGCGTTATGTGCGCTCAAACCTTATCGGAAGCTACGCTAACAACGATGCCCAGGCCGGTAATTCCTTCTCAGCCGACCTGGGGGCGTATTACAACAAGGACGTGACCATTGGCGCGGGCGCCTATAACCTGGCGTTTGGTGCGGCGGTAACCAACATTGGTAATAAGATGGTGTACCGCGACGCCTCTATTCCGAGCTTCCTGCCCACGTCGCTGCGTATAGGCACCGCCATCACCCGTGAAATAGATGCCTATAATAAGATTACCCTGGCCTTCGACGCTACCAAGCTGCTGGTGCCTTCGCCGTACTACGACGACTCAAAGGGGATAAACGACCCGGCAGTAGTGGATGCTCGCAATGCGCGCTTGCAGCAGGGCATTGTCTCGGGCATTCTTACTTCGTTCAGCGATGCGCAGGGTGGATTCAAGGAGGAGCTGCAGGAAATCAATATTGGTGGCGGCCTTGAGTACTGGTATAACAATACCATTGCGGCGCGCGCTGGCTATTACTACGAAAACCCCAGCAAGGGCGGCCGCCAGTACCTGTCGTTTGGCCTAGGTGCCCGGTTGTCGGCGTTCGGCGTCGATGGCACGTACCTGGTGCCCAACGCTTCTGCCAACCCGCTGGCCGAAACCATCCGCATCTCGCTGCACTTCAACCTCAACAAGCTATCCGACGCCTTTAGCGAAGGTGGCGCGGGGGGCACGCAGGGCTCGCCGGTGAACTAAGCCGCCGTTTTTAGGTTCTGCCTTAGCAAAAATGTTGTCATTGCGAGGAGGAACGACGAAGCAATCGCATCCGAACGACTCGTTTTGGTGTTATTGGCTCGCCGCCCTCCGCGCAATGACATTTTTTGTGTAGCGTAGCTTATCGTTTTCTATTATACTTCTTCCCTTGCTTTCCGTGCTAAACCGCCTGCTGCCCCCGCCTACCCACCCGCTTACCAATATTACGTTACCCACGCCTACCGTTAGCCACCTGCCCAATGGCGCCCGGCTGCACCTGCTGGCCAATGCCGCCCAGCCCGTGCTACGCCTGCAAGTGGTACTGACTGCTGGCAAGTACCATGAGCCGTCGCCGAGCTTGGCGCAGCTCACGGCCCGCATGCTCACCGAGGGTACGGCCACGCGCACGGCCCGCCAGATTGCCGACGAGGTGGCCTTCTACGGGGCGTCGCTCGATTGCGAAGCCGGCGCCGACCACGCCACCCTTACGCTTTACTGCCTGGCGCGGCACCTGCCCACGCTGCTGCCGTTGGTGCAGGAGGTGTTAGCCGCGCCTACCTTTCCTGAGCATGAGCTGCAGCAAATGAAAACCCGCATCAGCCAGAATATGCGGGTTGAGCGCCAAAAAACCAGCTTCCGGGCCAGCGAAGAGTTCAACCGCCAGTTATTTGGGGAGGAGTCGCCCTACGGCCGGTCGTTTGATGAAGCTTCCTTTTCGACTATCACCGCCGACCAACTGCGGGCTTTTCATGCGGCAGTCTACGGGCCGGCAGGCGCCGAGATTTTCCTGAGCGGCGATGTGGACGCCTACGCCGCGGGCGTGGCCGAGCTACTGGGGCAGTGGCAGGCAGATAGTGCGGCTGCCCAACCCCTCGCGGCGCCCCCCGCCGACAGCTACCCCACGGGCCTAGTCACGGTACCCGTTGAGGGCAGCATTCAGGCGTCGGTGCGGATGGGGCGGCGTTGGCCGGCCCTCACCGAGGCCCAAACGCCCGAGTTGCTGCTGCTGGTGAAGGTCCTAGGTGGGTATTTTGGCTCGCGCCTGATGAAGAACATCCGGGAGGACAAGGGCTATACCTATGGCATCCACGCCAGCGTGGTGGCCCGCGAGCAGGCTACAGTACTGGTCATCGGCACCGATGTCAACGGCGACCGCGCTGACGCCACTCGCCAAGAAATAGCTTACGAACTGGAGCGCCTGCAAAACGAGTTGCTGGATGAGGACGAGCTCGAAACCGTGAAAAACTACACCCTAGGCAAGCTGCTGGGCGAAACCGCCACTGTTTTTGAGCAAGCCGACAAGTACCGCCACATCACGCTACACGGCCTGCGCCCCGACTACTACCAGCACCTTGCGCGCCAAACCCAGGCCGCCACAGCCGCCGACCTGCAGGCCTTGGCCCGCACCTACCTCAGCCCCGCCGACATGCTGGCTGTGGTAGCAGGCGGCGCCTAGGTAGGTGCTAAGTAAAGTAAAAAATAAGAGCCCGGCCGTGCAGCTATGCACACGGCCGGGCTCTTGGCGTAGTGGGCCTTCTTACTCAACCACCGCTTTTTCTAGCGATTGGAGTAGCTCTTCCATTTTGTCAGCGTAGTTGTTAACGGTAGAGAGGCCAGTGCGCGCCTCCTCAATCTGACCGCGTTGGTACTGGGTCACGAGGGCCTGGCCCGCCTGGAGGGTGGCTTGTAGGTTCTGTTCCATTGCGCGTACTTCGGGCCGGGTGCTGTACTGCGGCTTCACTACGGTAGCGAGCCACTGGCCGAAGGGGTTTTCGGCCAGCGAAAACAACGACGCATCGGCTTCGCGCACGCCGTAGAGCACCGAGCGCAAACGCGATTTAAAGAGAACTTGCTTAATTCTGGCTTGTTGAAAATCCAGCGTTGAGAGAGCCATGCTAAGCAGGTGGCGGCCCTAGGTAGGGCAACCGGAATAACAAGATAGAGAAGACAGTTTTACCGGGCGGCAAAGGTGGCAGCTTGGTTAGCTGGGCGTGGCAGGCGGCGGGCTGCCCGGCACGGTAGCAAGCGGGTTGAGGGGCGGTAGCTTAACCAGGGCCTCGTTCATTGATTGAATCTCGGCATTAGCAGCCCATACCTCTGTGTTGATTGCTACCAGCTGCTGGTTGAGGGTTTGCAGGTGCTGCTCACTTTTCTCTAGCTTCTGGCGGCTCACTACCTGCGTGGTTACCTCATACGCAAATACCAGAATACCGTCGATGTCGCCTGCCCCATTGCGCGTGGCCTGGTACACAAAGTTGTAGTAGTTGTTGCCCAGCGTACCGGTGTTAGCGTGGTCGAGCTGCACCAGCATTTCATTGGCGTAGAACGACTTGCCGGTGCTGTATACCTCGTCGAGCAGCCCAAAGATGGGCTGGCCGGCCAGCTCGGGCATGGCCTGGCTGATGGGCAGGCCCTGAATGGGCCGGTCGCCCACCAGCTGCTGATACAGCGGATTGACCAGCCGAAACACGTGCTCCGGGCCTTCGAAGTAGCAAATCAGGGCCGGGGCTTGCATCAGTAGGTCGTGTAGGCGCTGGCGCTGGGCTTCGGCGTCGGCCTGGGCAGCGCGCACCTGCTGGGTGCGCTCGGCTACGCGGACCTCTAGGTCGCGGTTGGCTTGCTCCACAACCTGGCGCGACAGCACCTGGTCGGTCACGTCGTTGGCAAAGACCAGAATGCCGTCGATGTTGTTGTCTTCGTTGTAGCGAGCCTGGTACGTAAAGTTGAAGTACATATCCTCGACCTGCCCGTTGTCGGCGCGGGCCAGGGGTACCAGCAGCTCACGGCCCTCAAATGTTTCGCCCGTTTCGTACACCCGGCGCAAGATGCCAGGAATGGCTTGGTCGGCCAGCTCAGGCAGCGCGGCTACCAGGGGCTTGCCCAGCAGGTGCCGGCCGGGAAACAGCCGCTGGTAGGCGGGGTTCACAAGCTCGTACACAAAGTCGGGCCCGTCGAGAATGCAGATAGGGGAGGGCGCCTGCTGAAAGAAGCGCTCGAGGCGCGCCTGGGCACGCTGGCGCAGTACTTCGGTGGCAGCTGCTTGCAACGGGGTAGCTACTTCTTGAGGAGAGGTCATCCAGAAAACCAATTAAGCGAGGCAATGGCCAGCTATAATCGGCCGGCGCTACACAAAAAGCAGGCCAGTACCTAGTGGCCTGCTAGTGTAGCAAAGATACGCGCCCGCGGGCCGCTGGGTAGCTTAGGTTCGCTACTGTAGCACGCCTTGGCTCATTGCCAGCTTGATAAGCGCAGCCGCATTGCGGGCTTGGCTTTTTTCGAGCATGTTCTGGCGGTGCGTTTCGATGGTGCGCTTGCTCGTAAATAGCTTGTCAGCTATCTCGCTGGTAGTGAGACCTTCAGATAATAGGTGCAGTACCTCAGTTTCGCGGCGCGAAAAATTATAGGGATTGCGGGTGGGCTTGGCAGCAGCTGCGGGGTCGATATTAAGCAAAGCTTTGTCGAGCATGCGCAGGCTTAGCTCGTTGCAGAGATACTGCCGGCCCGCTGCCACCGTCTGAATGGCCAATACCAATTCGCTTATCTCGTCATTCTTGAGGGCGTAGCCGCAGGCGCCGGCTTCAAACAGCTGGCCCACGTAGCGCTCGTGCAGCAACATCGACAATACCAATACCCTAACCTCAGGAAACTCGACGCGCAGGCGCTGGGTGGTGGCTAGCCCGTCGAGCACGGGCATGTTGAGGTCGAGCAGCACTACATCGGCCGGGGCCGCTGGTAGGCGGTCGAGTAGTTCCTGGCCGTGGCTGGCTTCGCCCACTATTTGCAGGTCGGCCTCACGCGAGAGTAGGGCACGGAGGCCGTCGCGCATGATGGCATGGTCGTCAACCAAAAACAGACGAATCATAGGTGGGTGCTGCAACAGCGTTGAGTACTTCGCGGTATTGGCGTAGAGCGGCAGTACTATAGACGCAGATTGTGGCTCCTAGGATGCTTGCAGGCCGAAAAATGGCTGTTGAGGCTGCGCCACAGACAGGGATAACCTAGTCTGTAGGTAGGCGCTAGCTGGGCAGTGGCAGCGAGATAGCGATGCAGGTCCGGCCTGGCTGAGAGTCGAGCTGCAGCGTGCCATTGAGCAGGCGCACCCGGTCTTGCAGCGCTTGCCAGCCCAGGCCTTTGCCCTGCGAATCGGCCGCGAAGCCAATGCCGTTGTCTTCGGCACGCAGCTCCAGGGCCTGGCCATCGGCACGGAGGCTAAGCTTGGCCTGGGTGGCGTGGGCGTGCTTCACGATGTTATTGGCTAGCTCCTGGGCCATGCGGTAGATGGCTACGGTGAGGTGCGACGGCAGGCCATCGGGTACGTCGGCGAAGTGGCAGGTCAGGCGCAGGGGCGCGATGCTGTAGTCGGCGCAAATGTCCTGAATGGCGGCTTCCAGCCCGAAGTCTTCGAGGGTGCGCGGCACTAGCTCGTGGGCTAGGGTGCGGGTTTGGGTGATGGCCGAGGCCAGCAGGTTGGCTACCTTCAGCTGGGCCTGGGCAAAGACCTTGGGGTCTTGCTGGCACTGCTCGGCTTCGAACTGCTCTAGGCTGAGCTTGGCGGCGTAGAGCAGTTGCGCCAAGCCATTGTGCAGGCTTTCGGCAATGCGGCGCTTCTCGCTTTCTTCGGCGGCCAGCACGGCCTGCGCTAGCTGCTGCTGCTGGTCGAGCTTGGCTTGCTGCATGCGCTTGAGGTCTGTGATGTCGCGCCAGGTGCCGTGCACCAGCGCCTGGCCGTTTACCAAGATGGGGCTAAAGGCTATTTCATCCCAGACTATTTGGCCGGCCGAGTCGTAGCGCGCCCACTCGAGGCGGCACCACCCCTCGGTGGGGACCCGCGTTAGGCAGTGGCCGAGTAGGTCTATCGAGCGCCGGCCATCGGGCTGGTACTCGGGCCAGAACTCGGCTACGTGGTGGCCTACTACCTGCTGGCGGTGGGTACGGCGCAGCATCCACAGGGCAGCGTCGTTCACGTCCACAAAGCGGTGGTGGTCGAGCAGCAGCATGCCATCGCGGCTTTGCTCGAAAGTGGCCCGGAAGCGCGCCTCGCTGCGGGCCAGCTCGTCGCGTGCTTCGCGGCTAGCCGTCACGTCGAGCAGCACTAGGCGGTAGGTAAGCTCCTGCCCCAGCCCCGAAGTGGTAGCCAGGCCATCGACCTGCGCCACAAACGGCGACTCGTCGCGGCGGTGCATCAGTATCTCGCAGCTAAACCGCTGGCCGGGGTTAGCCTGGAGGCGGGCCAGAAACTCGGCTAGCTGCGTGCGCTCGGGCAGGGGCATAAACACAGCTAGCCGCCGGCCTAGCAGCTGCTCGTGCGTGGCGCCCAGCAGCTGGGCCGTTTGCTGGTTGAGCTGCTCAATGGTGCCCGTAGCGGCTAGAGTGCAGTAGCCCACCGGCGCAAAGTCGTACAGGTCTAGGTACTGGGTGTAGCTATTAGCGGCTTCGGTCTGGGCTATCAGCAATTCCTCGTACTGCATCTCCAGTTCCAGTTGGTGCACTTGCAGCTCTTGCATCAGGAGCTGCATGCCGGGCGCCTCCTCGGCGGGCAGCGCCGCCACCGACAGGCGCCGGCGCTCGGCGCGGGCTCGCAGGTCTTGCAGCGCTGTGTGGGGGTCAGGAGGAATCATGGGCCAACTGCAACAGGGATGAAGTACAAGATTAAGCTCAGGCAATAAGGGCTACAAGCTCAGGCATTGCAATGATGTCATAGGCAGCTGTTTATACTTCCTCTATCGACCGCACGCCCAGCAGAACCCAAGGCGTGGGCTGGCCCTGGCGCAGCATGCGGCGGCCGTAGAGGCGCACCCGGCGGCGCCCTAGGCCCACAAAGTCGGCTTCGAGCACAAAGTCGTCGAAGGCATCGGCCTGCGGCGTGTAGCTGGTGAGCAGGCGCTCTAGGCGCTCGCGCAGGGCCGTTTGGTTCCAGGCACCGCCATTGAGGAGGGCCAGCGGCTGGCCTTCTAGGTCGGCCACCGCTAGTCCAAAGGCCTGGGCAAACGCTACGCTGGGGCTGTGTAGCCGCAGCTGGCCGTCGAGGGCCAGCACGGGCTCGCGCATGGCTTCCTGCATGCTATCGATAAAAATCGCTTTATCGTGCAGGTTGGCTTCGAGCTGCTTGAGGGCCGTGATTTCGGTGAAGGTGATAACGGCGCCGTTGATGTAGTTGTCGAGCGAGCGGTAGGGCAAGATGCGCATCGTAAACCACTCGCCCTGGGTGGTTTCGATGTTCACCTCTACGCTGGTGAGGCGGGTCAGTACCTGCTGCACATCGCGTAGCAAGTGAGCATAGCGCAGGTTGGAGGCAAAGTGGGCCAGTGAGCGGCCCACATCGGCGGGTAGCAGGTTGATGATGCGCGTAACCTGCGGCGTAAAGCGCTTCACCACCATGTCATTATCTAGGAAGATAATGGCGATTTCGGTGGCGTCGAGCAGGTTTTTCATGTCGTTGGCACTCTGGCTCAGCTCCTCGGTCTTGGCCAGGTACTGCATGTTGAGGGTCAGCAGCTCCTCGTTCAGGCTCTGCATTTCCTCCTTGTTGGTCATGGCCTCCTCGTTGGTGCTTTGCAGCTCCTCGTTGGCGCTTTGCAGCTCTTCGTTGGTGCTTTTTAGCTCTTCGAGACTGCTCTCCATCTCCTCGATAGTGGTTTGGAGGCGGTGCTTAGTGTATTGCAGCTCCTTGTCGAGGGCGGCCACTACCGAGTCGCGGCTGTCTTCGGGGTTCAGCACGTTGGCCTTGCCCTGGCGCACCCGGCGGGGGGTAGGCTGGTCTTCAAACACTACCAGCAGTAGGCCCATCAGGGCATCGGGCTCGTTGAGGTGCTTCACCGTGAGGCGCAGCAGCTGCTGCCCTAGGTCGGTTTTTACGCGCACATTTTCTACTACCACGTCTTCGCGGGTTTGCACGGCGCGGTGCACGGCCCCGCTGATCTCAAAGCTCAGCTCGCGGCGCGCCATCTCAAACACGTTGAGGCTACCCACGCCCGGCGCGGGCTCGAGGTAGCGCCCGGTGCGGCCGTTCACGTACAAGATTTCCCCCTTAGGGTTGATAACTACCGCCGGGGGCGTGTAGGCCTGGAGCAGCGTTTTCTGAACGAGCGAGGCAAACGGACCAGCGTGACGGTGCGAAGAAGCGGCGGGCGACATAAGAGCGGGCGAGTGCGCGGTAGCCGGCGACTGCCGGGCCATGCCAAAAGGAAAGTTGATGAGCCGGGGCAGCGCGGCCGGGGCCTCGGTGCGGCGCGAAATTTTCCATTTCACGTCCAGCGGTTGAAACAAATCGAGAAAACCCGTCAGGTTTTCGCTCGGCCCCAAAAACAGTAGCCCGCCGGGGTTGAGCGCGTAGTGAAACACGGGCAGCAGGTTGCGCTGCAGCTCGCTGCTGAGGTAGATGAGCAAGTTGCGGCAGCACAGCAGGTCGAGCTTGGTAAAAGGCGCGTCCTTATTGATGTTGTGCAGGGCAAACACCACGAGGTCGCGCAGCTCCTTGCGCACCTGGTAGTGGCCGTCGGTCTTAATGAAGTAGCGCTCCAGGCGCCCGGGGCTCACATCGGCCACCACGTTTTCGCGGTAGATGCCGGTGCGGGCCGCGTCGATGCCCATAGACGAAATATCGGTGGCAAAAATCTGGAGCTTGAGCCGGCGCTCAGGCCCTAGGGTCTCGATTACTTCGAGCAAGGCAATGGCCAGCGAGTAGGCCTCCTCGCCCGTGGAGCAGCCTGGGGCCCACACCCGCACGGTGCTGCCGGGCTCCTTGTTCAGAAGCACGGCCTTGAGCTGGTGCTGCAAGCTGGCGAAGGCCTCGGCATCGCGGAAAAACTTGGTGACGCCAATCAGCAGCTCCCGAAACAGCTGCTCTACCTCGTAGGGGTTTTCCTGCAAGTAGCGCACATAGTGGGTAAACTCCTTGATTTGGTGCGAGTTCATGCGCCGCTCGATGCGCCGAAACACCGTGTTGCGCTTGTAGAAGCTGAAGTCGTGCCCCGTTTGCTGGCGAATGAGCAAGAAGATTTTTTGGAGTGCGTGCGCGGGTTGCGTGGCCGAGCTGGACACTGGCGTGCGCGCCGGGCGCGTGTCGAGGGGACGGGCCACGTAGTCGAGCAGCTGGGCGGGCATCAGCTCGGGGGCCAGCACAAAATCGACAAACTCGGTGGCGAGCGCCGCCTTGGGCAGGGAGTCGAAGGCCGCCGTTTCGGGGTCTTGCACCATCACCATGCCGAAGTTTTCCATCACCAGCTTCAGCCCTAGGCTGCCATCGACACCTAGGCCCGAGAGCAGAATGCACACGGCCCGCTCGCCGACATCCTTGGCCAGGCTCTGCAAAAAGAAATCGATGGGCAAGCGGCGTGCCTGGGGCTGGGTGGGCTTGAGCAGGTACAGCACCCCGTGCAGCAAGTTCAGGTCGTGGTCGGGCGGCGCTACATACACCTGGTTGGGGTACACGCGCAGGCCATCGTAGGCTTCTTGCACGGGCAGCTCCGTGAAGGTTTGGAGCAGGTGCACCAGCTCGCCCTGGTTGTCGGGCAGCTGGTGCACTACTACCACGTAGGCAATGCCCGTGCGCCGCGGCAGGTGCGCAAAGAACTTTTTGAGCGCATCGAGCGACCCCGCCGAGCCCCCTAGGGCTACTACCGTAAACTTATCGGTGCTCGGGGAAGCACCGCGGCTGGTTTTGGTTGGGCGGCTTGGCTTAGGAGTAACCGAGTTGGAATCTACGGGGCCTGCGTCGTCGTCGGCAATGGAGTTGTCGGCCGAGGCCGAAGTGTCTTTCATGTAGCGAATAAAGGGCAGCGCCCGGTAGCGGCATGCTGGCTGGCTGTGTACCAAGCAACCGCCGGCCACAAATTTTTGGTATAATGAAGGTACTGTATTTAGTGCTATTTATAAGTGTTTTCCGTACACTTGTAGGTTGTATAACTTGTTTTTTGGGCTGCTTCGTGGCTATTCCTTCACATCTTATTGTTATTGGCACGTCTGCGGGCGGTATGCCAGCGCTTACTGCACTTGTCGCGCAGTTGCCGGGTACGCTCACAGCTGCTGTGCTGGTGGTGCAGCACCTCAGCCCCGACTCTACAGGCGTGCCCCTAGTGGCCCGGCTGAATGAGTATACTAGCCTTCAGTGCCAGCTAGCTACCAACCAGGCCCCGCTCGAAGCGGGCCACCTCTACCTGGCCCCGCCCGACCGCCACCTGCTGGTGAAAGACAACCACCTGCTCGTGACTAAGGGCCCACGCGAAAACAGCTACCGCCCCGCCGCCGATGCCCTGTTTCGCTCGGCAGCCGTGGCCTACGGGGCCAATGTGGTGGGCGTGGTGCTCACGGGCATGCTGCACGACGGCACGGCCGGCCTCGAATTTGTGAAGCGCTGCGGGGGCTTGGCGGTGGTGCAGGACCCCGCCGACGCCGAATTTGCGAGCATGCCCGAAAGTGCCCTACGCGCCGTGGCTATCGACTACGTAGCGCCCCTTGCCCAAATGGGCCAGCTGCTGGTGCAGCTAGTAGACCCCGCCCGTGCGGAGCCCCCCGAGAAGATACATATTCCGGCTGATTTACAACTAGAAGCGGCTATTGCCGAGCGTGTGGTGGGAACAGTAGAACAAGTTGGTCAGCTCGGGCACCAGGTGCCCATGACTTGCCCCGACTGCGGCGGCAACCTGTGGGAAGTTGACCACGGCAAGGTGCTGCGCTATCGCTGCCACACAGGGCACGCCTTCACGGCCGAAGCCCTAGCCGAAAGTAACCAGCACGAGCTAGAAGAAACCCTGTGGGTAGCCCTACGCATGATGGAGGAGCGCAAAAACCTCCTGATGAGTATGAACAAGCACGACAACAGCACTTGGAGCCGCCAGCAGGACGAGCGTCTAGTCGACCTAAAGCGCCACGTGAACCGCATGCGCGAGTTCTTGCTCAACGGCAGCGAAGGCCCGCAGCCAGCTGATACCTCCCAAACTGAGCCTAAGTAGCCCCCGCACCCAAAGGAAGCAGAAATATAATGCTAGGCTCATCTAAGGAAAATACTGTTGAATACTGCAGTAATGATAAGTATCGCTAGGAGCCGAGCTTATGCACACAGTTAGGTAAAAAAGGTCCTAGGTAGTCGGCGCGCAGTATAGGCTCGGTACAATGTACCTAATGGCCAAAGCTGCTTATTACGGGTAGATTTCTAGTAGTTTACCAGTTAAACAAGAAGTCATGCCTGTGGCGAGTACCTAGGGATAAAAAGAGCTTCAGAAATGATGGTTGCGTTGGCAAGTGAGTAAAAATCAGTAGTTGCCGCAGGTGTGAAATGGCGACTTACAGGATAAATTTGTCTAGGTTTTATCCTCTTGCCGAAGCAGCTATGCGCGCCTATGTAGAAGCTCGACCCCACAGCTACCTCCTCACCCTGCACGCTACCGAGGCAAGGGCTTACCCGCTGGCCACTGCATTGCGCCAGGTGCTGCGCCACGCCCGGGGCAGCGTGTGGGTAGATTGCCGCCACGTATCGGCGCTATCGGCCGAGGCCCTGCTGCTGCTGCGCCGGTGTGCCAGCCGGCTCTGGCAGCACGGTGGGCACCTCATTGTGTGCCACCTGCCCGAGGATACGCGCGCCGGGCTCGCGCCCGATGCCAGCCAGCCGCTGGCCGCATCGGTGCTTGATGCTGAGCAGTATGGCCTCTGCTTGCCCACTGGGCACTAGCCTAGGTTGGGCCCACCGCTGCCAGGATGGCTTTGGTCGGCGACCAGCTATTTATAAGAGGGTATGTGCTGGCGGGCAGTAGTCGCTGCCGTGGCCGAGTTCTTCGTAATCACGCTTGCCAGCTGATTTAGCCCCTGGCTAATGTTGTGTCAGCGAGCAGCTGCGCCTTCTTAATTAGCTCTCTTCAATGAGCTGTAGTCTTGCCTTCTCTAGTGCTGACGGGCTACTGTATGCTATGGGCAGCAGCGCTCGCTAAGCAGCCATAGAGGCAACAGCAAGTCTAATGTGCTTCTAATGTAGCCCTTTACTGCTGGCCGTACCTTTGTGGCAGCCAAAAGAACCAGCGGTTGCTGGTCTCCGTCTGGTTCGTTGCTAGCCTGCCGCTGCGTTGTAGGGCGGGGCATTGCTACCAATGTCAGGTAGGAGTAATGCCTGTAGGGCATGCCGCTGGGGCCCCACTAATTTGAGATACTTATGAGAGTTTTGGTGGTAGAAGATGAGTTGAAGGTGATAGCCGTGCTCAAACAAGGTTTTGAGGAGGAAGGCTTTACAGTAGACGTAGCCTTCGACGGCAAAACCGGCCACCTCATGGCCCTAGGTACGCAGTACGATATCATTCTGCTCGATATCGGCTTGCCGCATCTTAATGGCTACGAGCTGTGCCAGCTCATCAGGCGGCGCGATGCGCAGGTGCCCATCCTGATGCTCACGGCCTTAGGTACCACTGACAACAAGGTGGAGGCTCTAACGCTGGGCGCCGACGACTACCTGGTTAAGCCCTTTGAGTTTCGCGAGTTGCTGGCTCGGGTGCGGGCGCTCACGCGCCGTGCCCGGCCCGATTTTGGCCCCGTGGTGCTGCAAGCCGCTGACCTGGAGTTGAACCCCACCACCAAGCAGGTGACCTGCGGCGGCCAGCTCGTGACGCTCACCGCCCGCGAGTTTGCGCTGCTTGAAGTGCTGCTGCGCCACAAAAACGAAGTACTGTCGCGCGCCGACCTGATTGAGAAAGTTTGGACGCTGAACTTCGACACTGGCACTAACGTGGTGGATGTGTATATCAACTACTTGCGCAATAAGATAGAAAAGCCCTTTGGCCGCCGCCTTATTCAGACGATGGTGGGCATGGGCTACGTGCTGCGCGACGAGCCCACGGCGCTATGACCATCCGCACGCGCCTGGCGTGGCAGTTTACGCTGCTGATGGGGCTGCTGCTAACGGCGGGCCTAGGCACGGTTTACTACCTGTCGTGGCACAACACGCGGCAGCAGTACGAGCAGCGCTTGCGCGAGCGCGCCCACACGGCCGCCGCGCTTTTTTTGGAAGCCGACGAGCAAAGCCCTGCCTCCACCAACCGCACCCGGCAACGCTTCCTGCGCACCCTGCACGGCGAGGTCATCGGCATTTTTGACGCGGCCGGCCGCCTGCGCTTCAATACGCAGGCCGACAGTGCCTTTACCCCAGCGCTGCTAGCCCGCGTGCGCCGTGAGGGCGCGGTGCAGCGGCGGCGCGGCGCCCGGCAAGTGGTCGGTATCTATTACCAGGATAACCAGGGAGATTTCTGTATCTTGGTGGCGGCCGAAGACTACGGCGGTCAGGCGCGGCTGGCTTATCTGCGCCTTGTGTCGGCGGGCGTGCTGCTGGCGAGCGTGGTGGTAAGCTTCGTGCTGGGCCGCTGGTTTGCGCGCAATGCGCTGGCGCCCATCAGCCAGCTAGTGCACCAGGCGCAGCGCGTGAGTGCCGCCGACTTGCGCCTGCCTCTGCCCGCGGGCGAACCCAACGACGAGGTAGGCGAGCTTTCGGCCACGCTGAATCTCATGCTTAAGCGGTTGAAGGAGTCGTTTGAGCGGCAGAAGAGTTTTGTCAGCAACGCCTCGCACGAGCTTCGCACGCCCCTTACCAGCATCATGGCTACGCTGGAAGTTGCGCTCAACCGGCCGCGAACGCCCGAGGCCTATGTTGAAACCCTGCAATCGACCCTGCAAGACGCCCACCGCCTCAAGGAAATTATCAACCGACTGCTGCAACTCGCGCAGCTCGACTCGCACGAAGCGGGCCTGCAACCGGGTAGCACCATGCGCCTCGACGAGGTGCTCTATGAGACGTGCGAAGAAGTAGCCGCGCACTACGACCCTAGCCGCATCCAGGTGCTACTGCGCCACTTGCCCGCCGATGCCGAGCAGCTCGATGTGCCCGGCGACCGCCACCTATTTCGGCTGGCCCTCGGCAACCTGATTGGCAACGCTTGTAAGTTCTCGACCGCGCCCGTCACCTGCACGCTCGACTGCACCGACCAGCAGGCCGTTGTCAGCATCACCGACCAGGGCATTGGCATTGCACCAAACGAGCTAGCCCAGGTGCGCCAGACGTTTTTTCGGGCCTCTAATGCTCAGGGCATCCGGGGCTACGGTGTGGGGCTGGCCCTGGCTAACCAGATTCTGGAGCTGCACGGGGCCACGCTCGAAATCGACTCGGTGCTGCATCAGGGCACAACCATGCGGGTGCGGATGCCGCTGCGCCGGGTGTAGCGCCTGCGTAGCCTATTAGCTGGGGCTGCCTATTTATTGAAATACGTAGGTGATTTTGCTGAGCCAGTAGCTTTTAGCCTGGTTGGCTAAAGCGTCTTTGCGCATCGGCGCCCTTACTGCCTGCTGGCGGCCTCTGGCTAGGCCTGCCTCCATTACTTCTGTCTCTTCCTATGTCTGAAATCCCAACTGAAAGCCGTTACGCGGCCTTGTCTAAGGCTATTTTGCTGGCGGCTGGCCTCGTCGTGCTGCTGTGGCTGTGCTACCAAGTCAGTGGCGTACTGCTGCTGTTTCTGTTCACCATCATCTTCGCCCTCATTCTCAACGCGCCCACTACTTGGCTAGCCGACCGCAACGTGCCGCGCCCGCTAGCGGCGCTGCTGGTGTTTGGCGCGGTGCTAGGGCTGCTGGGGCTCCTGGGCTGGCTAGCCGTGCCCCGCATCACGGAGCAGCTCTCGGAGCTGGCCAGCAATCTGCCTACGTACGCCCAGAACCTGTCCAAGCAGCTTTCGGCCCTCTTCGAAAAATATCCGCAGCTGCAAAAGCACCTGAGTTTCGATGAAGAAAGCTTGACTAAGGAACTGCCTTCGCTGCCCGTGTTGCTTCAGCGGGTGGGGCAGTATTCGTTGTCGGCGCTGGGCTTGGTTTTTCTGCTCATTGTGCTGCTAAGCATGGTGCTGTACATGGTTATCGAGCCGCGGCCCCTGCTCAAGCTCTACTTATCGCTGTTTCCAGCCAGCCGGCGCGAGCCGGCGGCCCGCGCTCTAGGTAAGTCGTCCAAGATGGTAATTGGCTGGATGTGGTCGAATGTGGTGGTGGGCAGCCTGGAGGCTGTGCTTACGGCAATGTTTTTGAACATCATGGATATACCCGGCGTGTGGGTGTGGGCCGCGCTGGCATTCTTCTCCGAGCTGGTGCCCAAAATCGGGCCTTACCTCATGGCCGCCCCGCCCGTACTCGTAGCCCTGGCCATCGACCCGACTACCGCGTTGTGGGTGGCGCTGTTTTACCTCGTCATGAATGAGCTAATGGGCGACCTAGTGATGCCACGCGTGCGCTCCTCTACCATGAACCTGCATCCGGTTTCTTCGCTGTTTTTGATGCTAATAATGGGGTCGGCCTTTGGCCTGCCGGGGGCGCTGATTGCGACGCCACTCACCGCCTTCATCAAGGCTTTCTACGAAGAGTTTTACCTGGCTCGCCATCCCTTCGATGAGCAGTTGGACAAGCAGGTGGAGCTAATAATGTACCGGCGGGTAGATACGAAAAACTCCACGCTGGAGCAGTAACAGCGGGGAGGGCGGTATTCTAATCTCCTTCTAATACTCTTCTAATGAGCCTGTAATTTCTCGCTTGGCAGGCTTTCGGACCTTTGCATAGCTCTTCGGAGCACCCCCTAGGCTATGCAAATTCTCTTAATTATCAACTTATTAATTCTTAGCTTGGCACTCGTGCCGGCGCGGGCGCAGCCAGCTACCCTAGGCGGTTCCCCGGCCGTGCCGGCGAGGGTCGATAGCTTAGCGCTTACGCTGCCCGAGGCCGAAGCGGCCTTCCTAGGTACCAACTTCGCCCTGCTGGCCGAGCGATTCAATATCCCGGCCGCGCAGGCCGAGGTAATTCAGGCGCGGCTGTTCGACAATCCCACTATCAGCTTGGAGCGCAACTTGTTCAACCCGAACAACGGACGCTTTTTTGAGCACAACGAGGAGCGGTTTCAGGTGGTGGGCGGCATCGAGCAGCTGGTGCAGCTGGGGGGCAAGCGCCGCAAAGCCGTCGCCTACGCCCGCACGGGCGTAGAAATTGCGGAGTTGCAGTTTGCTGACCTCGTGCGCACGCTGCGTTACGAGCTGCGCGAAAACTTCGTGACGCTCTACTACCGCCAGCAAACGCAGGTCATGTATGCCCGGCAGATTGCGGCCTTGCAGCGCACGCTCACCATCACGCAGGCACAATACCAGCGCGGCAACGTACCGCTCAAGGAAGTGGTGCGGCTTAAGAGCCAGCTGTTTGAGCTGGAAAGCGAGCTGAAAGACCTGCGCAACGAGATTGCCGAAGACCAGTCGGAGCTAAACCTGCTGCTGGGCAGCCGGCAGCCGCGCTACCTGCGCCCTGTGCTGCCGGCCAGTGCGCCCGCTAGCCTGAGCCTAGGTGCCTTGCCCTTAGGTCAGGCTCTGGAAACCGCCCGTACCAACCGCCCCGACCTGCGCGCCAGCGCGGCCACCGTGCGGCAGCAAAGCCAGAACGTCAGCCTGCAAAAGAGCCTGGCGGTGCCCGACCTCACCCTAGGTACCTTCTACGACCATAACGGGGCCGTGGGCCTGCACTACACCGGCCTCACGGTGGGTATGCCACTGCCGGTTTTCAACCGCAATCAGGGTAATATCCGCCTGGCGGAAGCGCAGCACCAGGGCAGCCAGCAGGCCCTCAACCAGCAGGAGACCAGCGTGGTAAACGAAGTAACTGAGGCCTACCGCAAAGCCCAGGAGGCCGAGCGCCTCGCCGAGGCATTTCCGGCCGACTACTTCACCGATGCCGACCGCCTGCTCGATGGCGTGCTGCGCAGCTACCAGCGCAAGGCTATTACGCTACTCGAGTTTCTGGACTTTCTGGACTCTTACAAAACGGGCGTCATTCAATTCAACCAGAGCCGCGCCGAGCGCCTCAATGCCTTCGACAAGCTCAACGAGCAGCTTGGTCAGCAGGTGTTTGTGTACTAGGACAGCTTGAGCTATGCAACACCAACATTGGTCATGCAGCGCGCAGCGAAGCATGACCAATACAGCTTTACCTACTCTATCCATGCAACGCTATTTCCTACCTGTACTCCTGCTGGCAGCCGGTCTTTCGGCCTGCTCGGAACATCCGGCCGAGGCGCCTGCTGGCCGGCCCGCCACGGCCGCGCCGATGCTGTCCGACTCGCTGCTGGCGCGCATCGCGCTAGATACCGTGCGCCAGCAACCGGTAGTGAATGAGCTGAAGCTCACGGCCAAAATTGCTTACGACGAAGCGCGGGTGCATAAGGTGTACCCATTGGTGGGCGGCATCGTGACCAAGGTGAATGTGACGCTGGGCCAGTACGTGCAGGCCGGGCAGGTGCTGGCCGAAATCGAAAGCTCCGACATTGCCACCTTCCGCTCGGAGGCGACCACGGCCAGCGTGGACCTGGCCAAGGCCCGGCAAGAGCTGGCCTCGACCAAGGAGCTATACACCGATGGGCTAGCCTCGGCGCGGGAGTACCAGTTGGCCCAGCAGGAGGTGCGCCGCGCCCAGGCCGAGGTGCAGAAAAACCGCGAAATCGGCAGCATCTACGGTACGCAAGCGGGCCAGCGGGCAGGCCGCTACCTGGTAAAAGCCCCGGCCGCCGGCTTTGTGGTGGAGAAAACCGTGAACCTGCGTACGCAGCTGCGCGCCGATAACGACCAGCCGAGCTTCGTCATCTCCGACCTGAAAACGGTGTGGGCCCTAGGTAGCGTGTACGAAGACGACATCTCACGGGTACGCCCCGGCACCCCGGCCGTGGTTAAAACCCTGGCCTACCCCGACGAGCCGGTGACCGGCAAAATCGACAACGCCTTCAGCGCCCTCGACCCCGAAAGCCGGGTAATGACCGTGCGAGTGCCGCTGCCAAACCCTGACAATAAGCTCAAGCCGGAGATGTTTGCTACCATCACCGTATCGTCGGCCACGGGCGCTAGTAAGCTCAGCGTGCCGTCGTCGGCGCTGGTGTTTGAGCGCAGCCGCAGCTACGTGCTGGTGTATCACGACCGGCAGCACGTGGAAACCCGCCCCGTGGAAACGGCTGGCACTACCGCCGGCCGCACCTACCTCAACGGCGGCGTGGCGCCCGGCGAGCGCGTGGTATCGCGCAATGCGCTGCTGGCTTACCACACGCTGAATCAATAACGTCTTACCCCACCCCCGGCCCCCTAGCCCCTACCCCCTCCGGGAGAGGGGAGCCGACCGCAAGCCAACGCTGCTCAGTCGTCAGGCTTCCCTCCCCCGAGGGGGTAGGGGCTAGGGGGCTGAGGGTGGGGTTATCCATTATATTATGCACAAATTCATCCACGGCATCCTGGGCTTCTCGCTCCGGAACCGGTTCTTTATTTTCTTCTGCACGGCGCTGGTGGTGGCCGCGGGGCTCTACAGCTACCGTCGCACGGCCATCGACGCGTTTCCGGACGTGACCAACACCCAGGTCACCATCATCACGCAGTGGCCGGGGCGCTCGGCCGAGGAGATTGAGAAGTTCATCACCCTGCCCATTGAGGTGGCGCTGAACCCGGCGCAGAAGAAAACCAACATCCGCTCGACCACGCTTTTTGGGCTGTCGGTGGTGAAGGTGGTGTTTGATGATGACGTGGACGACGCCTTTGCCCGCGTGCAGGTCAACAATCTGCTGCCTTCAGCCGCCTTGCCCGAGGGCATCGAGCCTGAGGTAGAGCCGCCCTACGGTCCCACGGGCGAGATATTTCGCTACACGCTGGCCAGCGACACCCACGACGTGCGTGAGCTAAAAACTATTCAGGACTGGGTGATTGAGCGCCGCATTAAGTCGGTGGCAGGTGTGGCCGACGTCAACAGCTTTGGCGGCGAGGTCAAGAGCTACGAAATCAGCATCAACCCGCGCCGCCTGGCCGAGTACGACATCACGCCGCTCGACGTGTACGAGTCGGTGGCGCGCTCCAACATCAACGTGGGCGGCGACATTATCGAGAAGAACGACGAAGCCTACGTGGTGCGCGGCATTGGCCTGCTGGGCACGCCGGAAGACATTCGCACTATCATCATCAAAAACGTGAAGGGCACGCCCATCTTGGTGCGCAACGTGGCCGAGGTGCGCGAGTCGGCCCTGCCCCGCCTAGGGCAGGTGGGCCTTGATGGCAAGCCCGATGTGGTCGAAGGCATTGTGGTGATGCGCAAGGGCGAAAATCCCTCCGAAGTCATCACGCGCCTCAATGCCAAGGTGGCTGAGCTGAATGAGAAAATTCTGCCCGCGGGCGTCAAAATCAAGACCTTTTACAACCGCGAAACGCTCATTGGCTTCGCCGTGGGCACGGTGCAGCACAACCTGGTAGAAGGCATTGTGCTGGTGACGCTGGTGGTGCTGCTCTTTATGGCCGACTGGCGCACCACGGTCGTGGTATCGGTCGTGATTCCGCTGGCGCTGCTGTTTGCCTTTATCTGCCTGCGGCTGCGGGGCATGAGTGCCAACCTGCTGAGTATGGGCGCCATCGACTTCGGCATCATCGTGGATGGGGCCGTGGTGATGGTGGAGGGCATTTTCGTGGCGCTCGACCATCTGGCGCATAAGGTGGGCATGGAGAAATTCAACAAGCTGGCCAAGCTGCGCCTCATCCGCAAGACCGGGGCCGAGATGGGCAAAACCATCTTCACGGCCAAGCTTATCATTATCACGGCGTTGCTGCCCATTTTCTCCTTTGAGAAGGTAGAGGGCAAGATGTTCAGTCCGCTGGCCTGGACGCTGGGCTTTGCCCTGCTCGGGGCGCTCATTACCACGCTCACGCTGGTGCCAATGCTGGCTAGCCTGCTGCTGAACAAGAATGTGCGGGAGAAAAACAACCCGTTTATCAACTTCGTGACGCGCAGCAGCTTGGCGATTTTTCGGCGTGTGTACGCCCACAAGGCGGTGAGCTTGACCTTCGCCGCTATTTGGCTGGTAGTGGGCATCGGCGCGTTTCGGCTCCTAGGTACCGAGTTTTTGCCCCAACTCGACGAAGGCTCGCTCTACGTGCGCGCCTCGCTGCCAATGAGCATTTCGCTCACCAAATCGACGGAGCTGACCCAGCAGATGCGCAGCACCCTAGGGTCATTCAGCCAAGTGCAGCAGGTACTAAGCCAGACCGGCCGCCCCAACGACGGCACCGACCCCACGGGCTTCTACAATGTGGAGTTTCACGTGGATACCAAGCATATTCCGGAGCTGAAAAACCCGGCCTACCGTGAGGCCCTCATCGATAGCATGCAACACAAGCTGCACGCGCTGCTGCCCACGGTGGTGTTCAACTTTTCGCAGCCTATCCAAGACAATGTGGAGGAAGCCGTGTCGGGCGTGAAGGGCTCTATCGCCGTCAAAATCTACGGCGACGACCTCACGTTTATCGACCAGAAAGCCGACAGCGTGTACGCCATCCTGAGCCGCATCAAGGGCATCGAGGACCTAGGCGTGGTGCGCAACCTCGGTCAGCCCGAGCTGCACGTAGAGCTGGATGAGCAGCGCATGGCCCGCTACAACGTGAGTAAGGCCGACGCCAACGCCGTGGTCGAGCTGGCCATCGGCGGCAAGGAAGCCTCGCAGCTCTACGAGGGCGAGCGGCGCTTCAGTATTCGTATTCGTTATCAAGAAGAATTCCGCAAGACCGAAGAGGAAATCGGCCGTCTGATGGTGCCCACGCTCAGCGGTACCCAAATTCCGCTGCGCGAAATCGCCAAAATCAACCTGCTCACCGGCCCCTCGCTCATCTTCCGCGACGACACGCAGCGCTTTATTGCCATCAAGTTTTCGGTGCGCGGCCGCGACATGGGCTCTACCATCGAAGAGGCCCAGCAGCTAGTGAATGCGCGGGTGCCGCTGCCCAAAGGCTACGCCTACGCCTGGGCCGGCGACTTCGAAAACCAGCAGCGCGCTACCCAGCGCCTGGCCGTGGTGGTGCCCATCTCGCTGCTGCTCATTTTCTTTATTCTCTTCGTGCTGTTCGGCAATATGAAGGACGCCGGGCTTGTGCTGCTCAACGTGCCGTTTGCTATCACAGGCGGCATTGCGGCGCTGCTGCTCACGCACACTAATTTTTCGATTTCGGCGGGCATCGGCTTCATTGCCTTGTTCGGCATCTGCATTCAGGATGGCGTCATTCTCATCACCGTTTTCAAGCAGAACATCTTGAAAAAGATGCCGCTAGACGCGGCTATCTACGAAGGTGTTACCTCCCGCATTCGCCCCGTGCTGATGACGGCCATGATGGCAGCCATCGGCTTGTTTCCGGCGGCCATTAGCACGGGCATCGGCTCCCAAACGCAGAAGCCGCTGGCCATTGTCGTCATTGGGGGGCTTATTACCTCTACAGTGCTCACGCTTTTCATCTTCCCGCTCATTTTCGAGCGCACGCACGGCGAATATCGCCGCCGGCAGCAGGCGTTGAAAACGGCGCCCTGAACGCTTTTGCCGTAACGGCACGTAGCGCGGGCTTTTAGCCTGCCAGTAGCAACTGTTCTCCACTCGCGGACTAAAAGTCCGCGCTACTGCATCTAATCCATCATTTCATGAGTCAACCGTCCGCGCCTGCCCCTACACCCAACCGTTTTGTTGCGCTGCTTTCCCGCGCCGGGCTCGACTGGTTTTTGCTGGCGCTACTAGGCGTAGTAGGCCTGGCCTACTGGCAGCCCGACGTGGGCAGCAAGACCAGCCCCGTGCCGTGGCATCTGATTACGACGGTGGGTGTGGCGTTGGTTTTCTTCTTTTATGGGCTAAAGCTGAACCTAGACAAGCTGCGCGAAGGCATGCGCAACTGGCGGCTGCCCTTGGTAGTGCAGCTCACCACCTTCGTGTTGTTTCCGGCGCTGGCGCTGCTGGTCAAGCCGCTGTTCGGGACGGAAAAAGGCGAGTTGCTGTGGCAAAGTATTTTCTTTTTGTGCGCGCTACCTAGCACGGTTTCTACCTCGGTGGTGATGGTGAGCATTGCGGGCGGCAATATGCCGGCGGCCATTTTCAACGCCAGCATGTCCAGCCTGCTGGGTATCGTGCTCACGCCACTGCTCACGAGCTTATTTCTGCACACTGGCACGGGCGGCGGCCAGTTGTGGGGCTTGGCGGCGCAACTGCTGTGGCAGGTAGTGTTGCCGGTGGGCGCGGGCATTTTGCTCAACTCGCGCTTCGGCGCGTTGGTCGACCGCCACAAAGCTGCCCTGCGCTATTTCGACCAGGTTACCATCCTACTCATCGTCTACACGGCGTTTTGCGAGTCGTTTGCCGAGGGCATTTTCAGCAGCTACGAGCCCGCCGACATCGCGAAGCTCAGCGCGGGCATGATGGGGCTGTACCTGCTGGTATTTGCCTTGGTATGGGGCCTAGACCGGGCGCTGGGTTTCTCGCGGGCCGACAACATTACGGCCGTGTTTTGCGGCTCCAAAAAGTCATTGGTGCACGGTAGTGTCATGGCGAGCTTGCTCTTTCCGGCCAGCACCGCTACGGGGCTTATCCTGCTGCCGCTCATGCTCTATCACGCCCTGCAAATTATTCTGGCCAGCAGCATGGCCCAGTACCTAGGTCGCCAAAGTGAAAACCTCTCACCTAGGATGAGCTAACCAAAATAGATAGATAAAAGGGTAGCGAAAAACGCCCCCGAAGACGCAAGTTTTCGGGGGCGTTTTGGCGTGTGGCGCAGCGGCAGCCCTAGCCCTGCGTGTGACCAAAAGCAGCGCATTAGGTAACAATTCCTTCATATTGCTTACAGGTAAAGCTCAGTAATTTGCTAGCTTATACCTATTTATCAAACCTTAAGCGGAAGTGGATGGCGTTACGAAAAAGGCTCTTTTTTCTATTCTGTTTTACGATTCATCAAGTCTCAGCCCAGATTAGCCCGCCGGGTTTGGGGGTGGCCCACACAGTGGAGTGGGCTGCTTTCGGCGTGCGGCAGGATATGGATTCTCTGCATCGGTGGCAATCGATGAGCTATGTCGGGCTCGGCCGCAAGAGCAACCCGGATAATTATAATCTGCTGTACAAGCCGGCAATTCTGGTTTTAAACCAAGAGTTTTACCGCCACTTTGGCAAGCACTGGCAGCAATCGTTTGCCCTCAGCTACCGCCACCAGGATGTTTATGCAGAGCAGGCGCCTTTCGAGCACACCAATCCGCCCTTCGAGCAGGAGTTCCGAGCCTACAGCCGCCTGTCTTATTTGCTAGAAACGCCTCGTCTCAAGTTCGTGCCTACGCTCCGGCAGGAGTTCCGCAAGTTTTATACCCCAGCCTTTACCGAAGAGGAGGAGCTCATGCAGCTGCGCACGCGGTTGCGCCTGCAATTGACGGTTGGCTTGGATGCTGCGGGTGTGCACCGGCTCATTGGCAGCTCAGAGCAGCTGTTCTCCACGAGCAGGCTGAGTTATCCACGGCGATGGACTGCCTTTGCCTATCAGGAAAGCCGGTTTACGCTGTACTACTCGTTGTCGCCTAAAGAGCTGCCGTTTACGTTCGATGTCGGCTACATGGCAAACCGCCTGGGTACTACTTCGCCGCTGCTTGTGCACTACTTGGCCCTGGATGTGATTTGGAAAAACCCGTTTGGAAGCTACAAAGCCGCCCGCAAGCCCCACGCAAAGTAGCCTCGGCGGTGCCCTAGGTCACTGCTGGGCCCGGCCTGGTGGGTAAGCAGGCACAGAGCTTAGAGCGTGTTTGAATTTTTCAAACTAGGGTCATGCTGAACGCAGTGAAGCATCTCTATCGCACCGCCCAACGAGGCAGTAGAGATGTTTCGGCAAGCTCAGCATGACCCCAATTCGAGGGTATTAGTACGAAATTCAAGCGTGCTCTTAGCCTAAAAGCTCCCTCGCTGGCCGACCTCGCGCCCTAGGTGCTGGCCTGCGGCTCGGAGCTACCAGCGCCAGGTGCTAACAGCTTTGCAGTTGAAAGGAGATGGTAGCCGAGTCGGCCCCATCTACGCAGAAATATAGCAGCCCCGAGTCGCCCCAGGCAAAGTCGTTGGTGCTATCAAATTGCAGCCAGAAGGTGCCCGTTGGATAAGCCCCTTGCAGCCACTGCGCGTAGCCGCCCACCCAGGAACCTAAGTCGGGCTCGCCGGCTAGCTCGGTCACGGCCTCGTGGTAGGCCGTGCGCCAGTCGTCGGGGCGGAGTTGCTCGCACAAGGCCTGCACATCGGGCGCGAGGTCATCCAGCTCGTCATCGTCGGGCAGCGAGGGGGCGGATTGGGTGCGTAGCGCCGTGAAGGCCAGCGTCGGCAGCATGGCCGGGCGTGGCAGCAGCACTTGCCGCTCGGGGCTAATGAGCCGGTAGGTTTTCACCTGAAAATCGGCGGGGTAGCTGTCGTCATAGGGCAGCTCGCCCCAGTGGTAGTTGTGGTAAAACTGCACCACTTGTGCCTCAAAGGGCCAGGGCAGCTCCCCATTCAGGCTCACCAGTTGAAAAATTAGCTCCAGCGGCTGGCCGGTTTCGGGGTTGGTCGGCCAGCTCTCGCCGGCTTCAAAATAAGGGTCGCCGCCGCTGTGCGAGTATAGCTGGGAAGTAGCCGGGCGCTCGGTTAGGGTGGGTAGCAGTAGTTGCCGGGTGCGGAGCAGGCTTTGTAACCGGGTCCGGAGCTGTTCGGCCAGAGTCTGTTCGGTGTGCATGCTGGGGCAGTATCAATTCTGTAGGAGTACTTATTGCTACCTAGGGCCAAACTAGCGGCATCCGCGGGCCGCAGCCCAGCGGCTTGCTAGCCAGCGCACTCAATTGTCCGAGTGGCTGAGCACGCGGAAGCTCAGGCGTAGCAGAGCCTGCCGCGTGGTGTCGAGCTGGTCGGCCACTACCGGAATGCGCTTGCGGCGCTTGCCGTGCTGGAAGTACGTGTAGAGGGTGTCGGGCCGGGGGCGGTCGGGCCGCAGCGGGTAGGCCCGCACGTACACCACCGAATCACTAACGCGGGCCTCGGCCACGGGCCCAAACGGGTAGTCCATTAGGTAGGAGTTGCGCTCGTAGGTGTTGCCGGCTGGCCAGCGCCGATGCTCCAGCAGCGCCAGACGCCAGGAGTAGGTAATCGACATGCGGAGCGGGGTGCCGTCGGCGGTTTCAGCCACCTTGGGCTCGGTGCTGGCTTCGGCGAAAAAATCCCAGTGGTAGCCGGGCTGCTCATACTCCTCCAGCCGCAGATAGGTGCGGCGAAACGTGAGCGTATCGAGCCGGGCCGCCGCAGCCACCGACGCCGGCACAAACTGCACGCGCAGCAGCACTTGGCTGCGGTGCGCATTGCTGAGCTGAAAAAGAATGTCGGTATACAACGAGTCAGGCGCCCAAAAGCTCTCCAGCGTGTCTTGTCGGTTGAGGATGGGGCGGTAGCGGGGCGCCATTGTTTCGAGCAGCGGGACTAGGCGCGGCGGCCGCTCCGGTGTTTCGGGCGTCTGGCAGGCGCCGAGGCCGAGCAGCCCGGTAGTCAGGCCCCCTAAGGCAGTGCGAAGGCGGTGCGGCATAGCATTACCGGCAGATAGCAAAGGGACCAGCGGTGCCCGGCCGGAATTCCTGCCCGATACGCATGTTGCTGGTGTCGTGTTGGGGGCCAACGGTGTGAAAGCACGCACTGCTTGAATAAAGTAAAAGCTGCGCAGCTCGCGGTAGCTGTTGTAGCCCTACGCCCAAGCCGCCCCACACCTAGGGCTGACATTAGCGAGATGACACAGGCGCTAGTTGACGTTTATCTTTCCTTAAGGCGAATGCGCTTCTTGAATTTCTCCTGGCCGTTTACCAGCACCTTCAAATAAAAGCGCCCCTTGGGAAAGCGGCTGAGGTCGTAGGTAAAGGTGCCTTCCTTGAGCTGTGGGTAGCGGTGCTCTTCCACCACCGCGTTGCCGGGGTCGGTCACGAGCTGCACCACTAGGTCCTCCGGAAAGTTGGCGTAGTAGTCGAACGTCGTGGGGCCGTTGGTGCTGGTAGGGTAGAGCCCAAACGAAGTTTGCGCCGTGACGGGGGCCACCGGCTGCCCCACCGCAAAGTCATACACCACCGAGGAGCCAAAGTCCGACTCGAAGTCCTTGAGCATAGCCCCAGCGGCGTTGAGCAGGCGCAACTTGCCGCGGCCGCCCCTAGGGTTAGCCCAAAACTCCAGCCCGTTGTTGGCCGAGTCGAGCAGCGCAAATCGGTACTGGCCGGTGGGCAGATGCAGCGTGTCGCGGTATAAGGTATTGGCCTTGAGTGAGCCCGCCGGCCGCTGCCGCCACACTTTGCCCGCGTTGTCGGTCAGGGTGTAACTGTTCTGCCCCGGCTGGTTGTTGGTTTGCAGTTGCACGACCAGGTCGCCGCCGTGTGTGGGCGCCGCTTCGTAGGGGCTGGCCAGGCGGTTGTCGGCGGTGTATTGGTCGGCCTTGCCGTTGGGGCGCAGCAACTCGGCCACGAAGGTGTGGCGCCCCGCCTGCCCGGCGATAGTGCCCGGTAGGTCGATAACCGTGGACGCGCTGGGCGCCAGGCTGCCCCGCCACTGGTACTGCTTCAGGGCACTGCCAGCCGAGCCGTAGCGCACCGCCAGGCTGCGCACCGGCGTGGCACCCATGTTCTTGACGATGATGCGAGGCTGCATGGAGGCCGGATTGTCGCGCCGATAAATATCCTGCAGCGAAGGCCGCACGATGGCTTCCAGCGCTACGTCGTGCTGGGCGGCGGCCTTGCGATACTGCACTAGGTAGGCCGAAATCACTTCGTCGGCGCTGGGTGTCGCAGCTGCGGTGTAGGGCTGCATGGTCAGGTCTAGGGTGTGGTGGCTGCCGCCGAGCACAGGCAGGTTGTATAGGTCAGGCTGCATGAGGTCGCCGGGGCACCAGTTGGCGCGGCTGTATATCCAAGTGCCCGCCTGGGGGTAGAGCGGGTTGTCGCCACATTGCTTCCAGATGGGGCGCTTGTCAAACAGCTTGCCGTCGACCCACAGCTCCCGGTACTTGTCGCAAAATTCGCCGCAGCCGTCGGGCTTGTCCATGCCGTGGCCGGTTTGCACCACGCGCAGCCGCGCAAAGGCCGCGTCCTTGGCCGCTGTGAAGTCCACGGGCTTGAGCAGGTTTTCGATGCTGTTGGCCGGGTCGCCATAGCGAAACGAGCCGTCGTAGATTTTCTGGATGCTGATGGGCTCCCAGGCCGGGCGGCCCTTCACGATTTCAAAGTCGAGGGTCACGCTCCAGCCCCGGTCCTGGTTGGGCTCGTAGCCAGTGTGGTTGTACTCTATCTCCACGCTGTCGCGCAGCAGCAGGCTAAAATCGGTGATGTCCACTTCCCAGTTGAAGTGCCAATCCTTGCCAAACGCGCCGCCATAGGGCGTCAGCATCCGCCCCACTTCGTAGTCTTGCGAGGCGCCCTTCACGCCGCCCGTGCGCCGGATAGTGATGCGGTCGTTGTAGTCCCAGTCGGCGCAGCGCATGCCGTCGGGGCATCCTAGGCGCACGTTTAGCTTGATGCTCCGAATACCTTCTTTGGCCGCCGGAAACCGCCCCCAGGCTTTGTAGACGTTGGTGCCCTTAGACGGGTCCGTCACGACCGCGACGCGCCGGTGCGTAACCACATGTAGCGTGTCGGCGGCGCGGGTGGCCGTGGCAACAAGGGTGAGAACAATCGCAAATAGAAAAGCGAAAAACTTAGACGTAGAGGGTGCGAGCATTGGGGGCAGGCGTAAGAGTAGGCAAATGTCCTATTTATTCTGCCTAGGTTGCTTGCGCAGCATTTTGTGCGGCAGCACCTCGCTCGGCCTTTATTTACTGAAACCGGTAGATACGAGCTAACATGCGCTCTTCTATGCAAGTGAAAATTGGCTAGCCGACCACAGCGGCATGGATTTTTCGTCATTAATAGCTTTATCGAGTGCATCAAGCGTAAAGCTAATTTTCCGCGGGATGTGTACGACCCAGCCACCTAGCACGCCATTGTCCCGCTGAGTTAACCAGTGGTAGCTGTTTGAGATTTACCAAGGGCGAGTACAAAGCCCGCCAACCTATTTTCGCGCTCCATGTCAACTACTAAACCACGTACCCTGCTGGTGCTGGCCGGGGGCCTCGGCAGCCGCTACGGCAGCCTCAAGCAAATCGACGGCATCACGCCGCACGGCGAAAGCATCCTGGAGTTTTCGGTGTTCGACGCGCTGGCGGCGGGCTTTACCAAGTTTGTATTCATCATCAACCGGCAGATTCCGGCGGCCTTTACCGAGCGGCTGACGGTCGTGCTCACGCAGCGGCAGGCCGAGGTGCACTGGGTAGTGCAGGACCCGGCCGTGGGCGTGCTGCCGGGCCTAAGCTATTCCGAACGTACCAAGCCCTGGGGCACCGGCCAAGCGGTGCTATGCGCTCAGCCGGTCATCGCCGAGCCCTTCACCGTCCTCAACGCCGACGACTTCTACGGCCGTGAGCTGTACCCGCTGGCCAGCCAGGCGCTGGGCGAGGTCGATGCCGCCACTTACCAGCTGCTGGCCTTCCCGGTGGCGGCCACGCTAAGCGAGCAAGGCGTGGTATCGCGGGGTATTTGCCAGGTCGATGGCCAGGGCTGGCTGCAAAGCATTGATGAGCAGCACAGCCTGCGGCGTGAGGCCGACGGCGTTGTGTACGAGAAAGATGGGCAGCAACTAACGCTGCCGCCCGACCAGCCGGTATCGATGAACTGCTGGGTGTTCGACCCGTCAATATTCGAGCACCTAGGGTCGCTTTTCGCGCAGTTCTTGGGCGCGGCCCCCGCGCCAACCAGCGAGTTTTACTTGCCGGTGGCCGTGCAGACGCTGCTGGCCGAGGACCTCATCCGGGTGCGAGTACGGCTGTCGCCTTCGCGCTGGATGGGCGTTACCTACGCCGGCGACAAGGAGCAGTTGGTAGAGTTTGTGCAGCAGGAAATCGCTCAGCACCGCTACCCGGCGCCGCTATGGACCTAAGGGCTATCGCGCGCCATTTTCCGGCTTGCAGCAGCGGCGAGCTGCGCATCACGCCAATTACCGATGGCCTCATTAATGCCACGTACCGAGTAGAGCTAGTCGGGCAGGCGCAGCATTTTATCCTGCAAAAAATAAACTCCGCTATCTTCCAAAGCCCCGCGGCGGTGGTGCGCAACCACAACCTGGTCAACGAGCTGCTAGCCCAAGCGGACTACCCTAGGGCCCTGGTGCGGCAGCGCCCAACCGCCACTGGCCTCTACTTGCTAGACGACGCAAACAGCGCCTGGCGCCTGCTAGATTTCGTGCCGGGCGCGCATACGCTGCACAAAGCCGACCGCCCAGCTACGGCCTTCGAGGCTGCCAAAATCCTGAGTGAGTTCCTGTTTTACCTCAACCAGCATCCTGCCGCGGAGCCCGAAGAGACCTTGCCCGGCTTCGTGGATTTCGGCAAGCGGATGCGTGACTACCAGGCGGCCCTAGGGTCGGCTAGCCCCGCGCGGCGTCAGCAAGCCGCGGCCGCCATCCGCCAAGTCAACGACCATCTGGCGCTGCCCGACCAGTGGCTAGCTTGGCAGGCCACCGGCCAGCTACCCCGCCGCCTCATCCACGGTGACCCCAAAATCAGCAACGTGCTCTTCGACGAGGCCGGCCGCGGCCTGTGCGTAATCGACCTCGATACGGTAATGTTGGCCACGCTGCTCTACGACTTTGGCGACATGGCGCGCTCTTACACCAACACCGCGACGGAGGACGACGCCCAGGCCGCCAGCGTATTTGACCCGGAAATGTACCTGGCCGTGAAGCAGGGCTTCCGGTACCACCTAGGGGGCCTGCTGGCGCCTATCGAGGCCGAAAACCTGGACTACGCCGCCCAGACGGTCATCTTCATCCAGGCCGTTCGGTTTCTGACCGACTACCTCAAAGGCGACGTGTACTACGCCACGCGCTACGCCACCCAAAACCTCGACCGGGCGCAAAACCAGTTGCATTTGCTCACAGAGCTACGGCGCTTTCTAGGAGTACATTAACGCTTGTGATATCGCCAAGAAAACCGTGAATAAAGTGGGCTTTAACTACCTAGCAGCCAGCGGCGCAACTCGGGGGTGCGGTGAGTGCTGCTAGTAAGAGTAACAGCCTGGTTTTTGAGGTGCACCACCAGGGTATCATTGAAGTAAGGCTCTAGCCGCTCCACGGCCCGCAAGTGCACCATTTCGCTGCGATTGAGGCGAAAAAATGTGGCTGGGTCGAGCACGGCTTCGAGCTGGCTCAGGGTTTCGCTTAGCACAAAGCTGCGGCCCTGCTGGTCTACGGCATGGGTCACGCCATTGCGCAGCTGAAAGTAAGCCAGCTCGCTGACATCGAGCAGGTAGAGGCCAGTGCGAGCCTTGCTTACCAGCCGCTCTTTGTAGCGCGGGGCGGGCGCGGCCAGGGCCGCTAGGTGGCGCAGGGCGTCGGCCTGGAAGGAACTGCGCAAGCGCTCAAACTTCTGCAAGGCTGCCGCTAAGGCTTCGTAGCGCAGGGGCTTGAGCACATAGGCAATGCCATTCTGCTCGAAGGCCTGGGTCAGAAAGGTGTCGTAGGCTGTCACAAATACCACCGGACTACTCACCGGCACCTGGCTAAACAGCTGAAAAACATTGCCATCGAGCAGCTCGATGTCGGACAAGATGAGGTCGGGAGCCGGGTGGGTCCGCAAAAACGCCACGGCCTCACTCACCTGCTGGCATTCGCCCACTACCGTGCCAGCGGGGTAAAACTGCAGCACCAAGCGGCGCAGCTGGGCTAGGGCCGGTTCTTCATCTTCTAGGAGCAGTAAGCGCATGGGTAGGGGGCGAGGGGAGGGCCGCCAGTAGCGGCACCGTAACGGCAAAGTACGCGGGCTCATCCTCGACCACTAGGGGCAAGTCGGTGAGCAAGGCCAGGCGGGCGCGCAGCCCCGGCAGGCCACTGCCCGTGCCCTCGGCCGGTGTGGGCCTAGGGCGGCGCGGGTGCGCCAGGCGCAGGGCCGCCGGTGTAAGGGTGAGGCGAATGAGCAGCGGCTGCTGCCGGCTGGCTAGGTTGTGCTTCACGGCGTTGGTAAGCAGCTCTTGCAGCACGCCCGGCGGCACCAGCCGCTCGGCCTGCTCGGCGGGTGTCAGCTGCACATCCTCCTCAAACACGTAGGCCGCCCCAAAGCGCCGCTGCAGCAAAAACTGATAATCGCGGGCAAAGGCCAGCTCTTCGGCCACCGGCACGGCCTCGCGCTGCGTGGCCCGCACTAGGTAGCGGTAGAGGCTGGCCAGGTGCGTCACGTAGTCGAGGGCGGCCTCGTTGGTAGGCTCGATGAGCGCGGACAGAATGTTGAGATTATTGAATAGGAAATGAGGGTCGACGTGCTGTTGCAAAGCTTGCAGCCGGGCTTGAGTAGCGGCTTTTTCGGCCTGCTCCAGGGCTAGGCGTACCTGGCTGGCGTGCTGCTGATAGAGAAACGGCAGATACACGCTGCCCACCAGCAAGTATAGCAAGAGCAGGGCCGCCAAGCCCCGGGCCACCTCGTACCAGCTGCCGTAGTCGCCGCGGCCTAGGTGGGCCAGCAGCAGCGCGCCTTGCAACAACTGCACTAGCCCCACAAAGAGCACGGCCCCCCGCCACAGCAGCCCGAAGTAGTAGCCCGCCCGCCCGCTGGCCTGGCCGCGGCGCGTGGCGCGCCCGTGCAGGCGGTCGAGCAGATGCACCACTAGCAGGGCTTCTAGAAACAGCCAAAACGGCGCGTCGGGAAATAGGTAGAAGTCCTCGGCGCGCTCGGCCATTGTCAGGCGCGTGTACACGGCCAGCAGCAAGGCCAGGCCGAAGACGAACAGGTAAAACCAGGGTTGCTTGCGCATGGGAGGCCGCAAGGTAGAAGACGCTGCCAAAGCGACCTAGGCTACTGGCCCGCCGGCTTCACCGGCTGGCCCTTCTCGTCGAGGAAGCGCAGCACCGGCTGGTTGCTCTTATCGACGCCGATGGTGAGGCGGGTGCGGCCCTGGCTGTCTTTGAAATCGAGCGTTGATTGCTCGGTGTTGGCCACCAGCATCACGCGGTTTTCGCCCTTTTGGTCGGCCATAAGCAGGGCCGAGGAGCGGCCGGCTGTGGTGCCCACGTATAGGCGGGTTTGCAAGCCTAGCTTACCGGCTTTCTGGGCTTGTTGCTGTTGCTCGGGCGTGGCGGCTTTATATTTTTCTTCCAGGGTGGTCATCGACTCGTTGGGCGCATCATTGAAAGTGAGGCCGGCCTTGTAGCCACCGCCATGCTCCTGGTAGTTGAGGGCAATGACTTGGTCCTGACCAAAGCGGTCGAGCGAGAAGTGCCCGCCGGCTGATACCCGGCCCGCCGAGTCGCGCTGCCCCCCGAAAATCAGGCCGCCGCACTCCTCACCCTTGGTGTTGTAGAACAGCATGCCGGGGTGCTCACGCTTGAAATCAAGGTGCTTGCCATCGATGGTCACGCCCTGCGGAAAGCGCTCTTGGTTGCTCATTATCATCTTCACCGTGCCATCGCGCTCCACTAGGTTGAGGCGCTCTACCGAAACCTCGCTGAAGCGAACCGGCTTGTCGGGCTTGCTGAAGGCAAACAGCAGCCCTGTGAGCGGGAGCAGGGTAGCCGCTAGGGCGTAGGCTTTCAGAAATTTTACGTCGCGGGCGAGTTTCTCAGTGGTCGTGCTCATGGCCGAGTAGGGGAGAGGCAGTGATTGATGCCCCAAAGCTGCGCCGCCCCCGTCGCGAGCGCTTGCCTTTTCGCGCCAATGCCGGAAAAACCGCGCGAGTGCCGGAAAAGCCACCGCGAATACCTACACCCCATCTTCGTAGCTCACCAGCCGCTGCGCAGCAGCACAGCACTTAGGCAGGCGGCCGTCAGAAAGCGTAAGTCGGCGGGCAGGTCGTCGCGCAGCCACACGCTGGGCTGGGCAGTGGCATAGTCGATGTAGCCAATGCGCTGCTGTTGATACACCACCGCAATGCCCCCAGGCTGGTCGAGCACCGGCCACGGCACCCGGCGGCCGTTGCGCAGGGTAAGGGGCGGGTGCGGAAGGCGCTGCAAGGTGAGCAAAACGTGGGCATCATCGCCCACCCGGCCCGCTACGGCAGTGGGGTCGGCGGGCTGTAGCGCGTGGGGTGGCTGCGGCAGCTCGAGGTACCAAGCGGTGCTTTGCGCCACCTGCGGCCCCACCACGATGGCCGAAAACTGCTCGGCGGCCGGCGGACCCACGCCTAGGTTGGGGCTGAGCATCCGCTCGCGCGAAAGGGCTTCGGTCGTGGTGAAGATGTCGGCTGCATGGCCTTGGCCGTCGGCAAAGTGGTAGCTGCTTCGGCCCTTGCTGGTGCGGGTGCGCTCGAGGTAGGGGCGGCGCAGCAGGTCGAGCACGGCCACGCCGGTGGCGGGAGGTAGCGCTTGGTAGAACTCGGTGCGCGTGTTCAGCCAGCCCCGGTGCAGGTTGCTGACTTGGTAGGGCCCGAAGCTAGGCGGGGTGTTGGCCCGCCGCACGGCGGCCTGTGGCAGCACCCACCGGGTGCCGCCCGCCTCGGCAAACGGATTGGGCGAGGTTGGCGGCAGCAAGGAAGAAACCGACGAAACAGCGCACCCGCCTAGCAGCAGAGGCAGGGCCAGCAGGCAAGACAATCGAAGGCGAAGCATATAAAGCATAATGCAGCAAAAATGACCACCTAGGGCGCGCCGCGTGGCACGTTGGCTTAGGGCATCGTGAAGCTGACGACCGGCGACGGAACTAAGTTGAGGCTGGGCCAGTCTAGGCGCTGGCCGGTGGCGGGGTCGGTATAAAGCATGCCCCACAAGCCCGCGCCGTAGGCCACGGCATACACCGTAGTGCCGGCAGCAAAGTCCGCACCGGCCTGCTGCAATTACGCCCGGCTAAATGTCCGGCTGATAGGGTACGTGGTAGCCGCGGGTAGGCCGCCTGTCCCACCTTGCACCAGCCGCCGGGCGGTGGCAAAGCTAAGCGTAGGGGAGTCGCTCACGTACAGCGCGTAGCGAAACACATCAAGAGGCTGCGGATTGCGTAGGGTCAGGTCGAAGGTGACGGTGCCGGTTGTGGTGGTAGCGCGCAGGTCGGTAGCCCGCACCGTGGGTTCGGCATAGAGCGAGTAGCGCTCGGGCAGGGCAGTAGGCTGCTCAGGGTCGGGGTGGGCAATGCCGCGCAGGTAGAAAGAGCTGAGCCCAGGCCGGCTGAAGCACAGGCTGTAGGTGCCCGCTGGCAGCTGGGGTAAGGCAAATTCCCCATCGGCGTTGGTGGTGGCGGTCACGGCGGGCACAAGGCCCAGCACGGTTACGGTGACGTTGGCCGGCGACAGGGGCTGCGCCGCGGCCTGCTGGTCGAAGGCCAGCAGCTGCCCGGTAATGCCCGCCGGCGCTACCACCGGGGCGGGCGCCTGTTGGCGGCAGGCCGGTAGCAGCGCCAAACTTAGCCCCAGTACGGGCCCTAGGTAGGAAGCAACTCTCATGGCAATGACGGCAGCTAAAAATGCGGATTGACAGCTGCAAAGGTGGCCGCCGCACCCACGCCGCTCAATCGCCGAAAAGGGGGATTTTGGCCTACCTAGAAACCAGTAGTTTCAGTCCAGGGCCTGGTTTTATCGCGTTTCCTACCCAAGTTTACCAGCCATGAGCAGCGCAGCTTTTCTTGTTTGCCGCGGCCGCCCGCGCCGCACTGCCTGGGGGCGGTGGCTGCTGGCGCTAGTGCTACTCAGCGGCTCGCCTGCCGGAGCCAGTGCCTTAGGTGCACCCGCCGATACCACCCGCGCCAAAGACGCCCTCCGGCAGTCGGCCGCGCTGGCCGCCACCGACACGGCCCGCGCTGGGCAGCTGGCTAAGCAGGCATTGGCCATGAGCACAGCGGTAGGCTACGGCTATGGGGAAGCGCACAGTTGGCTGCAGCTCAGCGCGCTGGCGCTCATCAGGGGCAACCAACTGCGCGCCCAGCACTATGCTACACGCGCCCAAGCAGTGGTGCAGCCCCTGTATCGGCGCCAGCCCAGCGCCCGGCTGGCGCGCCTGCTGGCGGGCATTGCCAATAACCTAGGTAGCGCAGCCGACCACCAGGGCCAGTATGCCCAGGCCGCCGCGCACTACCTGGCCGCCACCACCTACCTCCTGCCTTACCCCGAGCAGGCCGCCACCCTACAAACGGTATACACCAACCTTGGCAACTGCCTGCTGGTGCTGGGGCAGCCAACCCGGGCGGCGGGCTACTGGCGGCGGGCCGTGGCACTGTCTCCGCACCTCAGCCCGGCCCCCGAGCTGCTGCCCGCATACTTGCAGCTGGCGGCCCTGCACCTGCAAAACGCCCACCTGGATAGTGCCGACCTAGCCCTGGCCTCCGCCCGCCCGCTGGTGCACCCTGGCAGCCTCTATGCTGGCGAGTACTACGGCACGCTGGGCCAGTACTACCTACGCCGGCAGCAAGCCTCGGCCGCCCGGCAGGCCTTTACCCAAGCCCTAGGCTATGCTACTCGCAAAGGAGCCGCCGGCTACCAAGCGCAGCTCTTATTGGGCCTAGCCCAACTTGACCAGCAAGCCGGCGACCTGGCCCAGGCCCGCACACGGCTGCTGCAAAGCCTGGCCCTAACCGAGCAGCGCGGCGACCCGCAGCCGCTCGCCACCGTGCTGCAAAGCTTGGCCCAAGTTGAGGAGCAGGCAGGCCAGGGAATGGCGGCGCTGCATTACTACCGCCGCAGCCGCCAGCTGCTCGATACGCTGGCCAGCGCGGCGGCCCGCCGCCAGCTAAACCAGCTCGAAACCCGCTTTCGTACCCGCGAGCAGGCCCAGCAATTGCGCAGCTTGCGCCAGGCGCAGGCCACCCAGGCGCAGGCCTTGCGCCAGCAGCGCCAACTCAGCGCGCTCTATCTGGCGCTGCTGCTGGCGCTGCTGGGGGTAGGAGCCCTAGGGTTGGCGCTGTGGCAGTACCGCCGGCGCTTGGCGGCCCAGCGGCAAACCCAGGCCCAGGCCCAGCACGCTGCCCAGGCCGTGCTGCACGGGCAAGAAACCGAGCGCCGCCGCCTGGCCCGCGACCTGCACGATGGCCTAGGCGGCATGCTGGCCACCGTGCGCCTGTACCTGGCTTCGGCTAGCCAGCGGCCCGGCTTGCCCGCCGAGCCAGCCCAGCTGCTGGCACAGGCCGCGGCGCACCTCGATAGCACCATCGGCGAGTTGCGCCAGGTGGCCCGCAACCTCATGCCCGAGGCTCTGCTGACGTTTGGCCTGAGCCAAGCGCTGCACGATTTAGCCGCGGCCCGCGCCGGGGCCGAGGGCCCACAGGTGCAGGTGCAGCTCTACGGCCTCGACGAGCGCCTGGCCCCGGCGCTGGAGGTGGAGGTGTACCGCCTGGTGCAGGAACTGCTGGCCAACGCCCGCCGCCACGCCCGCGCTCAGCAAGTGCTGGTGCAGCTCATGCGCCACGGCCCCGAGCTGCAATTGGTAGTCGAAGACGATGGCTGCGGCTTCGACCCGGCCGCGCCCCAGGCCGGTGTAGGGCTGCGCAGCGTGCGGGCGCGGGTGCAGTACCTAGGCGGCACGCTGGAGGTGCAGTCGCGCCCCGGCCACGGCACCACGGTCAGCATCGAGCTGCAAACGGCCTTACCCAGCGGCGGGGCCTAGCACTTGCCTGGAGATATTAAGTTTAGTTACGCTGCTATCATTGCCCATGGAAAAGATAAAAGTGCTGTTGGTAGACGACCACCGCATGTTGCTGGCGGGCTTACAAATGCTGCTGGCCCCGCTGCCCACCATTGCGGTAGTGGGCACGGCCACCACCGCGGCCGAGGCCTACGCGGCTGTGGCCCAGCTGCAGCCCGAGGTAGTGCTGCTCGACCTCAACCTGCCCGACCAAAGCGGCGTGGAGGTGTGCCGGCAGCTGCGGGCCACGCACCCAGCCCTGAAGGTGGTAGTGCTCACGACCACGCACGAAAAAAGCTACGTGACGCGCCTCATGCAGGAAGGCGCGGCCGGCTACCTGCTCAAAAATGCCCCGCCCGAAGAGCTAATCGAGGCCATTCTGCGCGTGCACGCCGGCCGCCGCTACTTCAGCGATGAAGTACAGGAGCTGCTGCTGCAGCCCGGCCCCGCCGCTGACCCCGCGCCACTGCTCACGCGCCGCGAAAAGGAAGTGCTAGCACTAATGGCCGACGGCCTCACCAGTCAGGCCATGGCCAATAAGCTGTTTTTGAGCATCCTCACCATCGAAACCCACCGCCGCAACCTGCTAACCAAGTTTGGGGTGAATAATACGGCAGCCCTCATTCGGCAGGCGGCGCACTACCAGCTGCTGTAGCCGCCTCGCATCTAGTGACGCTGGTTGTACTGCTGCACTAGGCTGGGCAGCTCGGCCCAGCGGTAGCCCGCCTGCCCAGCCCGAATGCGCCGGGCCAGCTCGGCATCGTCGGCCAGTAGGGTGCTGACCTGGCTGACAAAGGCGTCGGCTTGCAGCAGCACGGCCGGCTGGCCGGGGCGGCGCAAGTAGTAGCTCACGGCCTCGGGCACCAGCTCCACGGGGGTAGTAGCGTTGGGCGAGCTTAGCACTGGCATCGAACCTAGGAAGCTAACGCGCAAGGGCGGCGACTTCACCACGAGCAGCTCGACGGGCCCGGCCACTAGGCGCGCCGCCAGCCGGTCGGGCGTGCGCTGGGCGCGGCTGGCGGGCAGCGCCTCCGCATACTGGCCGCGCACCAGTGCCCACTGCACCTTGCTTAGGGCTAGGCGCTTGGGCCTAGGCCACGGCGTGCCTTGGCCGGGCAGCGCCAGGTAGTAGGGCAGCGTAAACTCGGCCCCGGCAGTGCCGGCGGGGAGGTAGGCGCGCAGGCGTGCCCCACTCCGCAGCTGCACCACACCCCAGGCATAGGCGGTGCCATCGGGGGCCACCGCCTGGCGCAGGGTATCGGCCGGCGCTTGGGCCAGCAGCGGGCGGGCCAGCACGGCCACGTAGGCAGCAAAAAGCAGGAGCATAAGGAACTAGCCCAGCAACCGCCAGGTGGCGCAAAGATGCGCGCCGGGCAGCTTGCCTACCCGTGGTAGTAGCCCGCCGGCTGGCCTAGCCGGCCGAAAATACTGGTTTTCCGGGAGCACAAAACCCTGCTTTGGGAGGAGGCAACTGCTGACGGGAGGGTCGGAGCTTTGCCCTGTTCCTGCCGCGTACTTTTTCAGCCACTTGCTTATGCTTACGCACGTCCTTCTTTCACTGGCCCGGCCCGGCTTTGTTTCCCTAGGTGCGCTTTTTTTGCTCGGCGCTGCCTCGCCCGTTTCGGGGCAAAGCCGCCTGCGGGTGGGCCTGCAAAGCGGCCTGCATCTAAGCACTTATGCAGGTGGCGAGGCCGGCCGCCGCGCCCAGCTAGTACCCGGCCTAACGGCTGGCGTGCTAGCCGGCTGGCACTGGTCGGCGCGGCAAGGGCTACAGGTAGAAGTGCGCTACGCGCAGAAAGGAGCCAGCCGGTCCGATAGTGGCTACCGAAGCCCGGGCCAAGCCACGCCGCCGGCCACCTACCGCTCGCGGCTAGCCTACCTCGACCTGCCCGTGCTCTACAGCTGGGGGGCGGGCAGCAGCGGGCAAGGCCTATACTTGCTCGTGGGGCCGCAGGTGAGCATTGCGCTGGGGCAGCGCGAGTGGCTGCGCCCCGAGGGCACGGCACCCGGCAGCCCCGCCGAAGTCAGCCTGCCCACCTCTCCGTGCACCCTAAGGCCCCTAGCTGCCGCGCTGGTAGGAGGCCTGGGCTACCAGCTGGCCAATGGCTTGGGCCTGGAGGCGCGCTACAGCAGCGACCTGACGCCCGTGTTTCGGGCGGGGCGAGGCCCTGGCGCGTTGCCCGCCAGCGGCGATGGCTGCCGTAACCTAGTGCTACAAGTGCAGCTGCGCTACGTGGTGAAGGGCCGGCGTTCCGCTAGTCCAGCAGCTTCTGACCCCAGCACTACCACCGAAGCGCACGTCTTGCCGGTTCCCACCGCCTGGCGCCCAGGCTGGGCTTTGCCCGGGCCCGCTTTGCCCACGCCGGCCCAGCCGGCCATGCCCGATTCGCTGACCCAGGACCCCCGTATTAGGCACATTCAGCGCGTGGTGCGCATCCTGGAGGTGTTTTCGTGGCTGCGCGCCGAGTGGTCGGCGCGCCCATCGTGGCCGGCCCCTGGCCCCCAGCCGGCGACGCGCCCGCTGCCCCGGCGCCAGCCCGAGCGGGTAGCGGCACCTTAGCAAGTAAGGTGGTAAAACTGGCCAATTATCTAAATCCAAGCGTCTTCTGAAAGCTGCGTTTTTATGCTTACCAGTTTCAGAAAGCCATTTGATGAGCTTAGGAAACAATAGGGCCTATTTATATCAGGCCAACCTTACGCGGCGCTGAGCGCTACACGCGTATGATACTTAAAGCCTGCCCCAGGCCGGGACTTGCTGCACTCGGGGCAAATGCCTAGGTGCTTACAAGTGCTCTGTTAAGCCGCTTGGTGTAAGCTATATAGATGCTGCGTGTGGCCAGGGTAGCGCGGCAAAGCCGGCAAGCGTGGGTGCGCTGGGCGGTAGCGCAGGTAACGCGCTGGGGGCGGCCAGCTAGGTAGGCGCGGCAAATGGTAATGCTCGGAGGAGCTACCGGCACGCCACCCAGCAAACCTAAACGGTTGCTAGTGCGTATTGTGCTGATTATCTATTACCCCTCGATGAAGCATATTCTGTACATAAGCCGGGCTGTGCGCCCACTGACCGACGAAGACCTGCAGCAGCTGCTAGACCAGAGCCGCCGCGATAATGCGCGGCACGGCATTACAGGTATCCTTTTTTATAGTCACGGTAATATTGCGCAGCTATTTGAAGGAGAAGACGGTATAGCTGATAATCTGTTTAAGCGTATTTCTGTAGACGGGCGGCATACGCATGTCATCAAGCATATCGATAAGCCGATTACAGCGCGCAGTTTCAACGAGTGGTCGATGGCATTCCACCCGCTCGAGCCCAGTGGCTTTACGGCCCTGCAGGGATTTGTGCTGCCCCACCATATGCCGCCCACCCCCACCTCGCTAGCCATTGCCGATGCTCTGCTTGTCGAGCTTGTGCGCCTGGCCGTGTTTGGCCCCGACCCTTCCACGCCTTATCAACAGGCATTTCCGACGCTGCCCCGCTCCTAGGCGGCGTAGTATTTTCAGAGACTTGCGCGCTTAGTGCCTGGGTTTCACCAGCTTTTCCGTGTCGCATCCTCCCTTTGCTCAGCTTTTGCGTCAACTTTCGGCAGGTGTAGCCACGCTGGAGGGTGCCGAGTTGCGTTATGGGTTTGTCAATACGCAGCTGCGCGCGCTGGTGGGGGAGCAGGCTGAGGGCCAGCGAGTAATCGACCAGCCGGGGCGCTTGCCTGCCTCGCTGCTGGCTATCTTGCCCCAGGTGTATGCTAATGGCGTGCCCTACGTGGCCAAAGCGTGCGTGTGCACGCCGCAGCTTGGCGAGCAGGCCGCGCAATGCTTCGATTTTGCGCTCGACCCCTACCACGACGAGCAAGGCAACCTAAGCGGGCTGCTGCTGCTGGCCGTAGATGTGAGCGAGCAGGAGCATGCCCGCCAGCAATCTCATGAGCTAGTCACCAAAACCCGGCAGCTAGACGCCCGCCTGCGCGTGCTCACCGAAACCGCCCCGCTCATTACCTATACCATGGATGCGCAGGGGCACTACACGTACGCTAGCCCGCAATGGTACCGCTTTACGGGGCAAAACCCGGTGGCAGACCTGGCGGCCGCATGGCCCCTGCTCATTCACCCCGACGACCGGCTACGCGTGCTCTATGAGGCCGAAACGGCCCGCCGCCAGGGCACCGGCTGGAACTACGAGTACCGACTGCGCCGCTTCGACGGGGAGTACCGCTGGATGCTGAGCCGGTCCTTGCCCGAAGTGCACCTGCCCGATGCGCCCGCCTACTGGCACGGAGCCCTGACCGAGATTCACTTGCAGCGCGAGCTCTCCGAGGCCCGGCGCCGGGGCGAGGCCGAGGTGCGGTTTCTGGCCGACAGCATTCCGGAGCTTATCTGGACGGCCACGGCCGAAGGGCTCATTGATTATTACAACCAATACACCACCGAATACTCGGGCCTGACCAAAGACGAGCTTGGGCCCACGGGCTGGGTCGGGCTGCTTTACCCCGAGGAGCAGGCCGAGGCGGCGCGCGGCTGGGTGCGCAGCATTGCCAGCGGCGCGCCCTTCGAGGGCGAGTACCACCTGCGCCGCCACGATGGCACCTACCGCTGGCACGTTATTCGAGCCCAGCGCCTGGCCGATGGCAGCGGGCTGCGCTGGTTTGGCACGTGCACCGATGTCGAAAACCAGTATCGGCTGCGCCAGGTGCTGCAAACCCAGTACGACGAGCTGGCCCGCGCCCACCACGACCTCGATACGTTTGTGTATGCCGCCTCGCACGACTTGCGTCAGCCCTCGCTTAACCTGCGCGGCCTCTTCGAGGAGCTGCGCCGCACGGCCACCTTCACCGACCCCGAGCAGGGGCTCTTGCTGAGCATGTTTGACCAGGCCCTCGGGCAGCTCGACACGACGCTGCTAGATTTGGCCACCACCGTGCGCACCCAGCGCCAGCAGCAGGAGCCCACCGAGTCCATTGATGTGGAGCTGCTCGTGGAGGAAGTGCTGCTGGGTCTGCACGCCAAGATTGTGCAGAGCCAGGCCCGGGTTGAACTGCAGCTATGCCCGGTCCCGGTGCTAGTCTACAGCCGGGCCAACCTGCGCTCGGTACTCCACAACCTGCTCAGTAATGCTCTCAAGTTTGCGCACCCCGAGCGGCCCCCGCACGTGGTGGTGCACAGCTACCTAACCCCCGACGGGCAACCCGTGCTGCAGGTGCAGGACAACGGCCTGGGCATGGCGCTCGACAACCCCGGGAGCCCGCAGTTCCGGCTCTTTGCCCGCCAGCACGCCCACATCGACGGCACGGGCGTGGGGCTCTACTTGGTGCAGCGCATTGTTAGCAGCCAGGGCGGCCGCATAGAAGTGGCCAGCACTGTAGGCCAGGGTACTACCTTCACTATCTACTGGACCCAGGCTTCACCTAGCGCCTGAGTTTTCACTTTCGCCGCCTGCGCGGGCCTCATGCACCACATCATCTACTTGAGCCGGGCCTCAGCACCCCTCTCCGACGACCAGCTGCACGACCTGCTGCTGCAGGCCCGCACCCGCAACGCTGCCCTTGAGGTAACGGGCTTACTGCTCTACGGCAACCAGCAGTTTATGCAGGTGCTGGAAGGAGAAGAAGAAGCCGTGCGCACCATCTACGAGTCTATCAAGGGCGACCCGCGCCACCAGAACGTAACGGCTTATGCCGACAAGGCTATTGAGCAGCGCGCGTTTGAGGGGTGGGCTATGGCATTCGAAGCAACCTCGGCCGCACGCTTCGACGAGCTCACGGGCTACCTAGTGCCTGCGGGCCTTACCGTCGATGCAACGCGCCTGCGGCAAACTGACACGGCATTGCTAGTGCTGCTGCGCTCGTTCGTAATGCTTTAAGGTACCAGGGTTGCCATGCGGCAAAGAAGCTGAGCCTGACAAAGGACCGTGCTGGGGTCACTTACTGAATAGGGTTACGGCCCGACCAGTATCGGTGCGCACTACTTGTCGGGAAAGCACCTAGGCGCAGCCAGCTGTAACAAGCGCACTCCTGGTGAAGAAAGCCCGGTAATAGTTAGCCAGTACTAGGATGGTATACGCTGTAAATGACTGTAAGCAAATTCATTATGCGCTATATACGCCAACTGTCAATCAGCCTAAGAATAGCGGGCTCACTGAACTAGCCGAGGCAAGCACCACTGCTGCGCAACTTTCTAAATAATGGGCCATTGGAGGATTGTGCACAGAAAATGCGGCTGCCTGAATAATCAGAGTTAGCTAACTGCCTACTCATAAAAAAACTCATCCGAACCAGATGAGTCTTTCTGAACTATGAAAACAAACTTAGCCCAAAGGCTATCGCAATATTAAATATATATTTTGTTGAGAATCTGTTGTAAATAAACTTCATAAGGCGACACGATTGGCCTATCGGAAGCAGAGTTAAGATGGGGTAGAGGAGACCTTGTTTAACTCAGTAAATAAAAAAACGCCCTCAGCGCAGTGCTGAGGGCGTTTTCAGTGGTCGCATAGGGAGTCGAACCCCAAACCTTCTGATTCGTAGTCAGATGCTCTATCCAATTGAGCTATGCAACCGTTTCCCCGTGTTGGGAGTGCAAAGGTAGGACGAAAAATTTGGGCTGCACAAGCCTGCTTCAAACTTTTCTGCTAAAAAAGGCTGTTTCGCAAAGCAAAGCAGTCATTGTCAGACACTAATTTTTAGGGCCGGTTGTGCCGCGGCGTAGCACGCGCTGCAAAGCGCGATTGAAAACCACGTAGAGCCCCAGTAGCGACGCAGCCACCAGGAGCAGCAAAACCAGCTTGCTGAGAGTGCCTTCGTCGGGGTCGCGCAGCAGGGCCAGCACATCCGAGGCTTTGGTGCCAAGCCAATAGAAGAACAAGCTGCGTGGCAGCATGCCAAGCACCGAGGCAGCCAGGAAGCGCTTGCGCGGCACGCCTACGATGGCCAGCACGAAGGTCATGAGCGCAAACGGCAGCACGGGCGAGAGGCGCGTGAGCAGGATAAGCTGCCAGCTTTGGTCCTGCAGCTCGCTCAGCACCGCATCGGCCTTAGGAAAGTGGTGCAAGAAGCCACGCAGCTTGCCCTGGTCGAGGCGGCGGGCCAGCTCGTAGCCTAGGGCCGCGGCCAGAGCGTAGGAGGCAATCATGCCCGGGAGCCCCGCCCAGCCCAAAAAATACCCGGTGATGATGACAACAAACGTGCTGTTGGTCAGAGCCAGAGCCATAGTTAGCCCCATCAGCGCGAAGTAGGCCAGCATCTGCCAAGGCGTAAGCTGGTGCAGTAGCTCTTGGTGCTGGGTCAGGAGGAGCACCAGCGAGCCGGAACCCAGCAGGGGCACAGCTACCAGCAGCGCCATCGTGAGCAGGGTAGAAAAATTCTTTTGAAAAAGCTCGCGCAGAAAGGTCATTGACACAAAGTAAAAGACAAAGCCCGCCTGGCCAGCGCCAGACGGGCCTACGCCGCCTAGGTACGGCCCCGAGCCGCATATGGCTGGCTATCCTTCTTTAGTACCGAAGCCGAAGAAGCGCTTGATGGCCGCCCAGGCGCCACCTAGGGCCAAGATGCCTAGCTTCCAGAACTTGAGAATGATGGCAAAAAAGCCCACTTTGGCCAGCACCTTGCCTGCTACCAGGCCGCCAATGGTGTAGGCGGCCACCTCGTCGATGCTCGCGTTGTAGTCGGTATACTGCTGGCCTTTAGCAAAGGACACGTTGGCCAGCAGGCCGGGAATGCTGGCCTTGATTTCAGCCAGCTGCTCGGGAGCAGCTACCGCATTCAGCACAAGCACGCCTTTGCGGCCCAGCAGGCGCACGTTGTAGTTGAGCGTGGAGTCGGGGCTGCTGCCGAAGCGCAGTAGCTTGGCCCAGTGCAGGGCATGCTGGCTTTTGTCGTATTAGGGGTTGGCGCCCCAGCCCATGAGGTGCACGGTCTCGAAGCCCGCTTTTTCACGCTCGGGGTTTTCTTCCTCTAGGTCCTTCTGCATATCGGCCAGTAGGTCGGCATAGTCGATGTCGTCGGCATCGTCATCCTTCACGTAGCCCATGTCATCGTACTGAATGACGTAGGCCCAGCTGTTGTCATCAAGCGGACCCTTGTCTTTCGGGAAAAGCATCCCTAGACTGTTGCCGCGCGGGTTGTGCCAGAAGGTAGTGAGCACGCGCCGGCTCTGGGCCGAGTCGAGGTAGCGGTAGCCGGCGGGTACCGTAAGCTCGCCAATGCCGCCGGGCAGCGTGAGGTGGCCCGTTTGGTAGTGCAGCGTGCCTTGGATAGAATCGACCGTGGCCCGGTACCGCGCCACCGAATCAGGCACGGCAGGCGTAGAGGCGGGCTTAGCTACAGCGCTAGCTGCTGCAAGTAATAAGAAAAACAAATTGAATAAAGCTTTTTTCATAAAATGAAGAGAAAGTGAATGATGGCCTTGCGAATATAGGACTACGCCCTAGGTATGTCTTGCCAGCGAGCGCCGCGCCGGCCTGCCCGCCGGGCGGTACCTTTGCAGTCCTATGAAATTCGCCACCAAAGCCATCCACGCCGGCGTGCACCCCGACCCCACCACCGGGGCCATCATGACGCCCATCTACCAGACCTCGACCTACGCCCAGCGGTCGCCGGGCGACAACAAAGGCTATGAGTACTCACGCACCCACAACCCCACCCGCACGCAGCTACAGGATGCCCTGGCCGCCCTCGACAATGGCCGCCACGGCCTGGCTTTTGCTTCGGGTATGGCGGCCATCGACTGCGTGCTGCGCTTGCTGAAGCCCGGCGACGAAGTCATTTCCACCGATGACCTCTACGGCGGCAGCTACCGCATCATGACCAAGGTGTATGCGCCCCTAGGTATCAAGTTTCACTTTGTGCCAATGGGTAACATGGACGCCGTGCGCGCCAAGGTGTCAGCTAATACCAAGCTTATCTGGGTTGAGACGCCGACCAACCCGCTGCTGAACGTGATTGATATTGCGGCCGCGGCAGCCGTGGCCAAGGAGGCCGGTGCTCTGCTGGCCGTCGATAATACCTTTTCGACGCCCTACCTGCAGACGCCGCTGGCGCTGGGCGCCGACATCGTGGTGTACTCACTTACCAAGTATATGGGCGGCCACTCTGATGTGGTGATGGGCGCGCTGGTATTCAACGACGACCAGCTGCTGAAGGACCTGAGCTTCTACCAGAACTCGTGCGGCGGCACGCCCGGACCCCAAGACTGCTTCTTGGTGCTGCGCGGCCTCAAAACTCTGCACCTGCGCATGCAGCGCCACTGCGAAAACGGCCGCGCCGTGGCCGAATACCTGCGCCAGCACCCTAGGGTAGCAAAAGTGTACTGGCCGGGCTTCGAGAACCACCCCAACCACGCGGTGGCTGCCCGCCAAATGAATGACTTTGGGGGCATGATTTCCTTCGTGCTAAAGGGCGACAAGCAGGAGGATGCCATCGCGGTGCTCGAAAAGTTTAAGCTCTTCACCCTAGCCGAAAGCCTAGGTGGCGTGGAGAGCCTCAGTGGTCACCCCGCCACCATGACGCACGCCAGCATTCCGGCCGAGCAGCGCCGCGCCTCGGGCCTCAGCGACTCGCTCATTCGTCTAAGCGTGGGTATCGAAGATGCGGAAGACCTGATTGAGGATTTGGCCCAGGCAATAGGGTAGGGTACTAAAGACAACCTGCGTTTAGTAAATAGCACGAAGGCCGGAGCCTCGCAGCAAAGCGGGTGCTCCGGCCTTCGTGCTACCCAATGGTTGCCGCCGGCATGGCCAGCGCCCACTGAATGCAGCGTTATTTTGCTGGCCCATATTAAGATTGAATGCCACCTTTTTATCCGGCGCGGCTGCATTGGCTGCTTTACACCCTGCTCTTTGGCCTGCTGCTACTGCTCACGCCGGCTGCCAGCTATCAAGTTGATGTACAGTATTGGGTAGACTGGGCCACGTATATGCACGCCCACGGATTGGGTAATGCCTATCGACTAGCGCAAAATAATTACAACCCGCTGTACCAGTATGTGTTGTTCGGCTACGCCGAGCTGGCGGGTAGTTCGAAGGCTATTACGACCTATATCCACTGCCTCAAAGCATTCACGCTGCTCTTTGATTTTGGCGGCGCCATCTTGGTAGTGCGCTATTTTGGATGGGGCGACGGCAACCAGCGGTTTATCTTGTCGCTGCTATTTTTGCTCAATGTAGGTTACCTCTACAATACGGTGGCATGGGAGCAGGTCGATGCTATTGTGAGCACGCTGGCCTTTGTGGCAGTGGTACAAGCTTTACGCCAGCGGCCGGTGGGTAGCTTTAGTTGGTTTGTGCTGGCTCTTAATATGAAAACTCAGGCCATCATACTGTTGCCGCCGCTGCTGCTGCTGTGGGTGCCCCAGTGGTGGCTGGCCCCGCGGCGGCTGGTGCAGGCGGTGGGGCTAGGAGCAGCAGTGCAGGTTCTGTTGCTGTTGCCATTTATCCTCAGCGGTACGCTGCCCTTGCTCAGCTTAGTGGTACGCGATGCCGTAGACCACTATCCGAATGTTAGCTTGAATTGCTACAACCTATGGGTATTTATATTCGATGACTTCGTGGCGCTGGATTCTCAACTGTATGCGGGACTCCCTTATAAAAGCTGGGGTCTGCTGAACTTCTGCCTTGCCTCGGCCTTCATCTTGCTGCCCCTAGGGCTGGCTACGCTGCACAAGCTGCGCACACGCACTACGTTTGGGCCGGCCGACTATGCCTGGGTGCTGCTTAGCCTAGGGCTGATTCCTTTGGCCTTCTGCTTCTTCAATACCCAAATGCACGAGCGCTATTGGCACCCGGCACTGCTACTACTCGGTGCGTATGCAATCCTGACGCGGCGGTACGCGTTGTTTGGTATTTTTTCGCTAGCCTACTACCTCAACATGGAGGCTGTGCTGCACTACCTAGGTAGTTTCAGCCATTACCCCACGCTGCTTTTCCGGCCTAAATTGGTGGCCACGTTATTCGCCGCTGTGCTGCTGGGAGGTACCTGGCAGCTCTACCGGGTGGCTAGCCCGTGGGCTGCCTGGCGGCAACTGCGCCAGCCGCGGCGCCCAGCTACGGCCGTACCAGCCTAATCCAACCGCGCCTAGGTGGCGTAGGTAGGCCGCTCGCCCCTAGGGCTCCTAGGTCTGTTTTTATGCGTTTTATTTTGCTTTTGCTGGCCCTGTGCTCTTGTGCCGGCCCTTCTCGTATGCTTACTTCTTCGGCTACTGCTACTTCGCAACCCGCTGGCCCAGCGGTTTCTTTTCTAGCGCTCGGCGACTCCTATACCATTGGCGAGGGCGAAACGGCAGCGCACCGCTGGCCGGTGCAGCTGGCAGCGCTGGCCCGCCAGCACGGCCTTAACCTGACCGAGCCCACTATTATTGCCCGCACGGGCTGGACGACGGCCGAGCTCCAAGAAGCTATTAAGGCGGCCAACAACCACCAGACTTACGGGTTGGTTTCACTGCTGATAGGGGTCAATAACCAGTATCGGGGCCAGTCGGTAGCGCTGTATCGCACCGAGTTTCGGGAGCTGCTAGCCACGGCCATTCGCTTTGCTGGGGGGCAGCCGCGGCACGTGCTGGTGCTCTCCATTCCCGATTGGGGGCAGACACCCTTCGCCCACGACCGCAATCGGGCCCAAATAGCCCAAGAAATCGACCAGTTTAATCTGGTAGCCCACGAGGAGTGCCAGCACGCCGACGTAGCCTTTCTGGACATTACGCCGCTCACGCGGGCCGCGGCGGGCGCCGAAAATCAGTTTACGGCTGATGGTCTGCACTATACGGGTGCGCAGATGCAGCAATGGGCCGCCCTGGCGCTACCGGTGGTGCAGCAGCAGGTGCCCTAGCGCTGGGCAAGCAAGTTGAAATTTGTGGCGCAGCCAAGCATCATGCAGTGCTCACCACCCCCAGCCTAGCTTGCTGGCGGTGGCGCACCGCAGGGGTGGGCTGCTACACATTTTCTGCTTGACTATGAAGTACCTATTACTGGCAGTGCCCGCCATGCTGCTGGCCACCCAGGCCTTTGGGCAACACATCGAATACTCGGCTCGCGCCAACGCCGGCTTTTCGGAGTTTAGGGGCGAACACACCACGGCTACCACGGCCATTTCTACCTCTGCTGCCAATGGCGTGGAGAGCAGCCGCGCCGTGAACCCCTACGGCCAGCACCTGGGCACGGGCGCGGGTATAAGCCTGCGGGCGCAGCGCGTGGGCAAAGCCGGCTTGCTGACGGCCTTCGACCTAGGCTTCGACTGGATGCAGGCCCGCGCCACGGTCAACACCATTTACTACAGCAACTCGTCGGCGAGCTACAGCCGCGCGGCCTCGGGCCGGGTTAGCCTCTACACGCCCAGCATCACGGCTTTTGCCGGTGCTGGCTGGCGCCTAGGTGGCCAAAAGCTGGCGCTGGATGCCCTGGTGGGCCCCGAGCTGGCGTATGTGCTGGATGCCCGCGAGAAAGGCAACGGTACTTCGGCGGTGAACGGCGGCTGGAGCACCGATGTGAGTCGCCCGCCTGCCAACCGCCTCGATTTTCGGCTGCGGGGCGACCTCACGGTGTGGCGCAATCGCGTGGGCCTGATGGGCAGCTTTTCGACCGGCTTTGCCAACTACCAGCCGGCTACTACCTCTATTGCCAACCCCGATGCCTCGGTGCGCCTGCTGCGCGTGGGCCTAGCCTACCGGCTGAAATAGGCGCGGGCCAAAGTATAGAGGCGCCTTCCGCGTTTAAGTAAAAGCCAGCTTAGTAGCGCTGGCTTTTGCTCATGCTCCTTCAGCCCCGCCACGACGGCCGTAAGTACTATAACGTATTGCCCACCAGCATCAGCCCACCATCGGGCTACGGGGCCATGCTGCGCCGCTACTTGTTTGAAAAAGCCGAGCGCGAGCCCCAGCAGCCCCTAGGTCCGTTTCGGGCCGATGCGGCGGCTCTAGGCATGTCGGTGCCTACCGATGCACTGCGCGCTACCTGGCTCGGCCACAGCACTACGGTGCTGGAGGTAGATGGCCGCCGCTTCCTGACCGACCCAGTATGGGCCGGGCGGGCTTCTCCCTCGCAGCTGGTGGGGCCCAAGCGGTTTTTTGCGCCTCCCCTGGCCCTGGCCGATGTGCCGCCGCTGGATGGCATAATCCTCTCGCACGACCACTACGACCACCTCGACCCGCTAGCTATTCGGGCGCTGGCCGGGCGCACGGCGCATTTTTACTGCCCGCTGGGGGTGGGCGCGCACCTGCGCCGTTGGGGCGTGCCTGCGGCCAAGATTACGGAGCTGACTTGGTGGGAGGAGGTAGCTGTGGCACCCGATTTTAAGCTGGTAGCTACCCCAGCCCGGCATTTTTCGGGGCGCGGTCTCCTCAACCGCGACAGCACCCTGTGGGCCTCGTGGGTGCTGCTGGGGCCGCAGCACCGCGTGTTTTTTGGCGGCGACTCGGGGCCGTTTGATGAGGCTTTTAAGCAGATAGGGGAGCGGTTTGGGCCTTTTGACTTGGTGATGCTCGAAATAGGGGCGGCCGATGCCGAATGGGCCGACATCCACCTGGGGCCCGACCAGGCGGCCGCGGCGCACCGCTTGCTGGGCGGCGGGCCGCTGCTGCCATTGCACTGGGGCACGTTCAATTTGGCGCTTCATGCGTGGCGCCAGCCTGTGCAGCACCTGCTAGAGCTGGTGGGGACGCCTGAGCTACTGTTGCCGGCCCCGGGGCAGCGCGTAGACGTAGCAGCCGGCCCAGTCAACTCGCATTGGTGGAAATAATTACCTAGGCTTGCGCATAAACCAGAAAACGTTGGTCATGCAGCGCGCAGCGAAGCAGCTCGCGTGCTGACGTCTGCAAGCGTCATTGATTACTGCGCCACGCGAGCTGCTTCGCTGCGCGCTGCATGACCAACGTTTTCTAAATTTCACTGATTAGAAGACGTATTTATTGCTTATTATCTTGCTGAATATTAGCATGCTAATGGCCGATAATTCGAGCAGTATGCAAAGTAGGCCCGAACAAAATTCTGGCAATGCAGTTTGAAGCGCCCTAGGCCTCAAGTGCCTTTGCTACTCATGCCCTTTCTCGCAGCCTGCTGTTTGTGTTGTTGTCGCCCGGCAGGCGAGGCGTGTTGTTGCGCGTAGTTACAGGCAATTCGTTGCGACGAGGCCAAGCCAAATCTCTCATCTTTTGCGGGTAGCGCCAAACGCCAGCTTACGGCGGTGGCCGGCACGTCAGCTTTTTGCAAAGCCATGACGTACAAGCAGCTATCCTTTATGATATAACCAGTCTCCCCACTCTTTATGAAAAAAAGCCTACTTACGCCCCTGCTGGTCGTTACGGCGCTGGCCGCCCACGCCCAGAAGATTACCGTGACCGGCCGCGTGCTCAGTGCCACTGGCGAGGCCCAGCCTGGCGCCACCGTGCTGGAGCGCGGCACCACCAACGGCACCGCTACCGGGGCCAATGGCGAGTACTCGCTCTCGGTATCGCCGCAGGCCACGCTTACAATCTCGGCTCTAGGTTTTGCCACGCAGCAGGTGTCCGTGCAAGGCCGCACCACCTTGGAAGTGCGCCTGGTGGCCTCAGCCACCGACTTAGGCGACGTGGTGGTAACGGGTTCGCGGGCAGCCATTGGACGCTCTAATGTGCTGACGGCCTCGCCGGTAGATGTCATTTCGGCCCGCGAAATAAAAGCCTTTGCCCAAACCGACGTGAGCCAGGTGCTGACCTACGTGGCCCCATCGTTTCAGTCGTCGCGCCAAACCATCTCGGATGGTACCGATGCCGCCGACCCCGCTACACTACGCGGCCTAGGTCCCGACCAAGTACTGGTGCTGGTGAATGGCAAGCGCCGCTACCAGCAGGCGCTGGTGAACATCAACGGTACGGTGGGCCGCGGCTCGGTGGGTACCGATCTCAACGTGATACCCACGGCCGCCATCAAGCGCATTGAGGTGCTGCGCGATGGCGCGGCCGCGCTCTACGGCTCCGATGCCATCGCGGGCGTTATCAACATTCAGCTCAAGGACGACACCACCGGCGTGCAGGCCACCGGCCTGTATGGCCAAACGGTGGAGAGCGACGGCAAAACCGAGCAGGCCGACATCAACATTGGCATTGGCCTGAACCACCGTGGCTTCCTCGACATCGGGGGGCAGCTGCTGAACCGTGGCTACACTAATCGGGCGTTCGCCGATACGGCACCGCTCATCTACTCGGGCGATGCCAGCGGCAACTACCCGGCCTCGGCCAATACCGAGCAAGCCCGCCGCGACCTGAAGGCTCAGGACGATGCCCTAGTGGCGCAGCGCGGCTACGACCGCAATAATATTCGGGTAGGCCAGTCGGCATTGCGTAATTTCTCGGGCTTTCTGAATGCGGGCTACCGCCTAGGTCGCGGCTATGAGGTATACCTGATGGGCAACGCCGCCTACCGTACCAGCCATGCCGCCGGCTTCAACCGCCTGCCTACGGCTCTCACCCAGATAGACCTTAACATCTATCCCAATGGCTATCTGCCATTCATCGATGTTACGCTCTACGACCAATCAGCCATCGTGGGCCTGCGCAAAACGGTTGGTGGCTTTGCGGCTGACCTAAGCAATACTTTCGGTCGCAACGAGATGGCTTACAACGTGTCGGGCTCCGTAAATGCCTCGCTGCCCCAAGGGCCAAACTTAGTGGGCGTGAACCCGACTAATTTCTATGCTGGGCGGCTAGCCTTTTTGCAGAATACCACTAACATAGGCTTCTCGCGGCGCTTCGAGCAAGTGGGGCCGCTAGCTACACTCAACGTGGCTTTTGGTGGCGAGTTTCGGGTTGATAATTTCTTGATTGGACGAGGGGAATATGCCTCGTATATCAACTTGCAGCGGCCAGTTGGGGCGGGCTTTGCTGCCGCTGGCTCGCAGGTATTTCCGGGCTATCAGCCCCAGGATGAAGTAAACAAATCGCGCACCAACCTAGCCGGCTACGTAGACCTAGAAAGTGACATCTCAGAGCGCCTGCTGGTGCATCTAGCTGGCCGCGCCGAGCGATACAGCGACTTTGGTGGCAACGTGAGTGGGCAGGCCAGCGCCCGCTTTAGCATTATCGAGGGGGTAGCGGTGCGCGGTACCATCGGCAATGGCTTTCGGGCGCCTTCGCTTCAGCAGCGCTATTTCACTAGCACAGCGACTCAGTTTGTGAGTGGCAACCCCCGCCAGGTGCTCACAGCCAACAATGACAGCCCCATCGTGCGCAATGATGTGACTAACAGCGTGCAGCCGGGCTTCGGAGTAGAAGCATTGAAGCAGGAAAAATCGACTAACTACAGCCTAGGATTGACGGCCCGCTTCCTACGCACTTTCACGTTTACGGCCGACTTGTATCAGATTGATATTCGTGACCGCATTGTGCTTTCGTCGCAATTCACGACCAGTAACCCTACGGTAGCTACCATTCTGCGTAACACGCAGGTAAGTTCTGTTCAATTCTTCGCCAATGCTGTGAACACGCGCACGCGGGGTATCGACGTGGTGCTGAGCGAGCGTCTGCGTCTGAACGAGCGCAGTAACCTAGGCTTCACAGCCGCCGCTAACTTCAACGAGACGGTGGTGCGTAGCTTCAACAGCTCGTCGAGTACCATCAACAACGACCAAACCGCTGGTACTGCTAACCTGCAAAACACACTCTTCAACCGCCAGCAGCGTACCCGCCTCGAAAACGGTAACCCGCGCAGCAAAATCCTACTCACGGCCAATTATAGCATCGGTAAGTTTGGGGTTGAAGCCCGTAGCGTGCGCTTTGGGGAAGTGCAAACGAAAGACCAAGACCCGGCCCGCTCGTACCTCGACCAAACCTACTCGGCTAAGTGGATTACGGACCTTACCGTGAGCTATCAGCTCATCAAGCAAGTGGGCCTGACGGTAGGTGTTAACAACCTGTTCAATGTATATCCCGACCGAGTTATCGTGGACCCGCGCAACGACCCCAACAATTTTGCGGTGGGGGCCAACAGCTACAGTTCTAGCATCGACAACTCAAATCGGGGCCGCTTCCTGTACAACGCCAATCAGTTCGGCTTTAACGGCGCCTATTACTTCACGCGCCTTGCCGTGACGCTATAAAGGGAAAACGCCCTAGGTTGGTACAAAATCGTCCTAGGCTAGTACAAAGCAAAAAGCCCGTTCCATTTATGTGGAACGGGCTTTTTGTTGCAAATCGGCCAGCAAGATACCTAGGGCTTGGTAGTTGTGCCGCTGCTATTGCTGTCCAGTATCTGAAATAGCTCGTCGAGCTTAGGTGTCAAAATAATCTCGGTGCGGCGGTTGAGGGCCTTATCCTGGGGTGTGCTATTGCTGGCTACGGGCACGTACTGCGAGCGGCCCGAGGCCGTGATGCGGCTGGGCTCGACGCCACTGTTGGTGAGCAGGCGGGCGATGTCGGTGGCGCGCAGGGCGCTTAGGTCCCAGTTGTCAGTAATGCCACCGGTGGGGCGCATGGGTACGTTATCGGTGTGGCCTTCTACCACCACGTTCACGTCTTTTTGCTCTTGCAGCACGGCCGCTAGTTTTTTAAGGGCTTCTTGGCCTTTGGGGTCTACCTTGGTCGAGCCCGACTTGAAGAGTAGCTGCTCGGAGAGCGATACATACACTTTGCCGTCCTTGAGCTTCACTTGCAGGTCCTTGGAATTGAAGCTGAGCAGGGCGTTGCTCACGCGAGCCTTCAAGTCATTTACGGCCTTATCCTTTTCGGCGAGCGCCTGGGTCAGTTCGGTTAGCTTGGCCTCGCGGGCGGCTAGGTCAGCCTTCGACTTACGCAGGCTCTGGTCGAGCGTGCCCAGCTCGGCCTCGCGGGTGGCGAGGTCCTTGGCCAATTTGCCATACTCATTGTTGCGGTCGGCAAGGGCGCGGTCGCTGTTCTTGAGCAGCTTATCGTAGCTCTCGGTGAGCTGGTTATAGAGCGTGCGGGTGCGGCGCAGGGAGTTACCGTTCTGGGTCGAGTCGGCGACCAGTCGCTTCTGGTCGGTGCGCAGCTCATTCAGCACGTCGTTAGTTTTTTGTAGGTCGGCCTTAAGCTGGCGCACCTGCTGCTCGGCGGCGAGGCGCGCCTCCTGCTCGTTGCGCTGGCGTGCCTGCAAGTCGTCGTAGCGCTTGGCCGTCACGCAGCTAGGCAGCGTAAGCGTGGTGGCAGCTAGTAGAGCCACGCCCAGTGGATACGCCCGGCGAACCGTAAATTTCGCAGAAAACATAAGTGGAAGAAAAATGAGTTTTGTCTGCCAAGTTACCGCAATTTCCGCTGCCGTACCTTTGCCCACCTTTCTGCCCTTGCGCAGCGTGCCCGGCCCTGTTTGCGCTGGGTATGCTGGCGGGCCGGGGGGTAGCTGCCCCTCCGTTTACCCACAGCCTGGCCTCGCTGCCAGTTAGTTTTACTGCTTCTACACGTACTCACCCGCATTTTTTAGTGGCTGGCTTCGGGCCGCTGCTACTAGCGTTCTCCCCATTATCTATGGCTTGGTTCAAGCGACAGGAAAAAGGTATTATTACCCCTACCGAGCAAAAGAAAGAGACCCCCGATGGCCTCTGGTATAAATGCCCTGAGTGTAAAACGGTGGTCACGATGGCCGAGCACCGGCGCCTCAACTACGTGTGTGGCAATTGTAGCCACCACGACCGCATCGATGCCGGCACGTATTTCGAGCTGCTTTTCGATGAGGGGCAGTACGAAGAGCTAGACGGCAACATGACCTCGGGCGACCCGCTGCATTTTGTTGATACCAAAGCGTATCCGCAGCGGGTGCAGTCTACCGAGAAAAACACCGGCCTTAAGGATGCCGTGCGCACGGCCCACGGCCAAAGCGCTGGCCAGCCGCTGGTTATTGCAGCCATGGACTTCCGCTTCATCGGCGGCTCGATGGGCTCGGTAGTGGGGGAGAAGATAGCCCGCGCCATCGACTACGCCCGCCAAAACCGGGTGCCCTTCCTGATGATTTCACGCTCGGGCGGCGCGCGCATGATGGAAGCCGGCTATTCGCTGATGCAAATGGCCAAAACTTCGGCCAAGCTGGCCCTGCTGGCCGAGGCCGGCATTCCCTACGTGAGCCTGCTCACCGACCCCACCACGGGCGGCGTTACGGCTTCCTTCGCCATGCTCGGCGACTTCAACATTGCGGAGCCCGGCGCCCTCATCGGCTTTGCCGGCCCGCGAGTTATCAAAGAAACCATTGGCAAAGACCTACCTAAGGGCTTCCAGAGCGCGGAGTTTGTGCTCGAGCACGGTTTCCTCGACTTCATCGTGGACCGCCGCGAGCTGAAGCAGCGCTTGGCCGACCTTCTAGGTATGGTAAAGAAGTAATCAGAAGAGTAAGTAAGGCGCTAAGGAAAAGCTTAATTTCAGCTTTTTGCCTTCCCTCACCGTTACCGGCCTGCCCGCTTTGGCACAGCCTTTGAAAAGCCTATCCCCAACAACCGGGGTGGGCTTTTTCGTATACTGCTCGGTTGTAAAGCCACAACTTTCTTTAACACCCGTCCCCATGACAACTCCTAAGACCTTCTTGGCCACGCTGATGGCCTTTGTAATGCTGCTTGGTTCGTGCGCTTCTTCGCGCCAGACTACCACCCAGCCCGACCTATCGAGCAACAACGGCACCGGGGCCCGCAAAACCGGTATGACTAAGGCCAATAAAGGTGGCCTCATCGGGGCCGGCGGCGGCGCGGTGCTGGGTGGCGTAGTAGGCGGCCTCCTGGGGGGCGGCCGGGGTACGGCGGCTGGCGCCATCCTGGGGGCTGCCGTAGGTGGCGGCACGGGCGCTATCATCGGTCGCCGCATGGACAAGCAGGCTGCTGAGCTGCAGCGCGACATGGCCAATGCCAAAGTAGAGCGCGTGGGCGAAGGCATCAAAATCACGTTCGACTCGGGCATCCTCTTCGACACAAACAGCAGCTCGCTGCGCCCGGCCTCGCAGGCTGACATCTCGAAGCTGGCCGCTACGCTCCAGAAATATGCCGACACCAACGTGCTGGTAGAAGGTCACACCGACAACACTGGTACCGATGCCATCAACCAACCCCTGAGCGAGCGCCGTGCCCAAGCCGTGGCCAACAGCCTGACGGCCCAGGAAGTAGCCAGCAGCCGCATTAGCACCAAGGGCCTCGGCTCGGCCGACCCCGTTGCTGACAACACCACCGCCGAAGGCCGCCAGGCTAACCGCCGTGTAGAGGTAGCTATCTACGCCAACGAGAAAATGAAGAAGGCCGCTGAGGCCGGCACGCTATAACAACGCAATCGGCTTGATAAGCTGAACTTTAAAAAGCCTGAGCCGGTAACGCTCAGGCTTTTTTTGTGCGCCAAGCACAACCTAGGATTTCGCTGTTTCGTTAAAGCTCACTGTGTAGCGGCACGCTACGTTCCCTTCCTCTAAACTTCCTCTTTGTTATGAAAGCGTTTGCCAGAATCTTCGTTTTACTGTTGACTTTTATCGTATTAGGCAGTTCGGCAGTGCAAGCCCAGGACCGTAAAGGTTGGAGCCGCAAAGCCAAAGGTGCTGCTATCGGCGGTGGTGCCGGGGCGGTAACTGGTGCCGTAATTGGCGGCACGAAAGGCGCTCTCATTGGTACAGCTGCTGGCGTAGTAGGCGGTGGCCTCATCGGCCGCAACCAAGACAAGAAGAAAGACCCCGCTCGCTACTATCGCTATAAAAACAAAAAATAAGCTGCTCCGCAGCGCAAAGCCCGGCCCACCAGCCGGGCTTTTTTGTGCCCTAGGTAGTCTCAATTGTAGTTGCGCCGTAAAAGGCCGCTGATATTTGGCAAGGTGGTTGTAACGTACCGAACTTGCCAGCTCATAGCTGCTCCATTCAACCCGTCACCATTTTTACATTCCACTTATAAGTTCATGAAGACCCTACGCTTTTCTTTCTCCTACCTGCTTGCGTTGTTGCTACTGGTAGGGCACTTCGCACAGGCTCAATCGACCGTATCGACTGCTAAGCCCAAAGGCATGAGCAAAACCGCGAAAGGCGGTATCATTGGTGGCTTGGGCGGCGCAGCTGGCGGTGCCATTCTAGGCCGCGTTATTGGTGGTAAGTCGGGCACGGCAAAGGGTGCCATCCTAGGTGCCGTAGTGGGCGGCGCGGGTGGCGCGCTCATCGGCCGCAAAATGGATAAGCAAGCCGCCGAGCTACGCCGCGACCTCGAAGGCGCCAAAGTAGAGCGTATTGGCGAAGGCATTAAAATCACGTTTGCCTCGGGCATCCTGTTCGCTTCTAACTCGTCGAGCCTGACGCCCGCCGCTACGGGCAACATCGATGAGCTAGCCAACACGCTTCAGAAGTATGCCGACACCAACGTGGTAATCGACGGCCACACCGACGCGTCGGGCTCCGATGCCATCAACCAGCCCCTGAGTCAGCGCCGCGCCCAAGCGGTGGCCAACGAGCTGACCGCCAAAGGTGTAGATACCAGCCGCATCACGGCTACTGGCTATGGCTCGTCGCAGCCCGTGGCCGACAACACATCGGTAGCCGGTAAGGCCGCCAACCGCCGCGTAGAGGTAGCCATCTTCGCCAACGAGAAGATGCAGAAAGCTGCCAAGCGTGGCCAACTGTAAGCGCTCTTGCACTGAGAAAAAAGCGGCTCCGCAAAGGGCCGCTTTTTTTGTGCCTGCCACAACAACCTAGGGCTGGGCTTGGCGGTACAATTGCTTATGCCAACTCCCGCCACCTACACTGCCTCCCCCACCGATAAGGCCCTGGCCGACCACACCAGCCTCAATGAGTTTTTTGGGCCAGTGCCTACCGCCGCCCGGCGCACGCCCATGCGCGAGCTCATCTCGACGCTGCTGTCGCACCGCACCACCCACGCCGACGAGGAGCTGGCCTACGACCGCATGCTCGAAGCCTTTGGCGATTGGGAGGGCGTGCTGGCGGCCCCGCTCGACGACCTGATTCATGCCATCCGCACCACGCGCTGGCCGGCCACGCAGGCGCCCCGCATTCAGGAAATTCTGCGGCGCATCAAGGCCGAAACGGGCGGCAGCTTCGACCTCGACTTCTTGGCCGACTGGCCCACCGAGCGCAGCATGGAGTGGCTGACCGACATGCCCGGCATCGGCCTGAAAACGGCGTCGCTGGTGCTGCTCTTTAATTTTCGCAAGCCCGTGCTGCCCGTCGATGCCCATGTGCACCGCGTGGCGCAGCGCGTGGGCTTCCTAGGTCCCAAGGTATCAGTCGAGAAAGCTCATGCCGTGCTGCTAGATATGCTAAAGCCTCACCTCGACCCCGAGGGGCTGTTCAACTTTCACAAGCATAATTACTGGCTGGGCCAGCAAATCTGCTTCTTTCAACGGCCCAATTGCCCCCGTTGCCCGCTCAAAGGCTTTTGCAGCTACTACCAAGAGCACTATGGCGAGGCCACGCCCGAGGCCCTAGCGGCCACTCCCAAGCACTGGGACGCAGCAGCCTGGGGCCAACTCCCGCACTAACTTTCGTAGGACGAACTTTGTAGTTCGCGTAGCTGTGGCATTTTCGCAGCCCCGCGAGCTACTCAGTTTGCCCTCAGCTATGCGTCTCGTTCGCCACCCAGTTCTCTGCAACTACTACGTCACGTACCGCTGCAACGCGAAGTGCTCGTTTTGTGATATCTGGGAGAAGCCTTCGCCCTATATCACGTTGGCCGATGTCGAGCAAAATCTGCGCGACCTCAAGCGGCTAGGAGTGAAGGTGATAGATTTTACGGGCGGCGAGCCACTACTGCACCGGCAGCTACCCGAGTTTCTAGCCTTGGCCCGGCAGCTGGGTTTTATCACCACCGTCACGACTAACGGCCTGCTTTACCCAAAGAATGCGCAGAAGCTGCGCGGGCTGGTCGATATGCTGCATTTCTCGCTCGACTCGGCCGACCGCGCTACTCACGACCTAGGGCGCGGCGTGGCCTGCTACGATTTCGTACTCGAAAGCATTCGAGTGGCCAAGGAGTTGGGTGAGCGGCCCGATATTTTGTTCACAGTCTTCCGCAAAAACCTAGCAGACCTAGAAGCTGTGTACCGCGATATCACGCAGCCCAATGGCCTGATGCTCATAATCAACCCGGCGTTCGACTATGGCGACGTTGAAACCGGCGAGCAGTTAACAGAAGACGAACTAGCATATCTATCGGCCTTTGGCAAGCGCCGGGGCGTGTACCTCAACGAAGGGTTTATTGCCCTGCGCCGCGACGGCGGCAACCACGTAGCCGCGCCGGTGTGCCGGGCCGCTAGCACCACTCTAGTCATCTCGCCCAGCAATGAGTTGGTACTGCCCTGCTACCACCTAGGCGAGCAGAAGTTTCCTATCGAGGGCCAGCTGTTTGACCTTTATAATGCCCCCGCCACCCAGCGCCTTGCAGCCCTCGAAGGCCGCTTGCCGCAGTGCGAGGGCTGCACCATCAATTGCTACATGCAGCCCAGCTTCGCGGTCGAAACCAGCAAGTATTTCTGGGAGGCGCTGCCCAGCACACTGAAATACAACTGGGAAAAGGGTACCTGGAAGCGTTTGTTGCGCGCTTAGTTATGCCAGTAGCCTGGCGAGCTACCTAAGGAACATGCGCTTGCACGCAGCGATAGCCCTACATTTGGCCGCTCACCTTATTTATTTGCCGTATGCCTGCTTTGTTGCTGCCCGTCCAGGGCGTTATGCCTACCATTGGCTCCGATTGCTTTTTAGCTGATAACGCTACTGTGGTGGGCGATGTAGTGCTGGGCCGGGGCTGCACGGTATGGTTTACGGCCGTGATTCGGGGCGACGTTAATAGCATTCGCATCGGCGACGAAACCAACATTCAGGATGGGGCCGTGCTGCACTGCACCTACCAAAAGGCAGCCCTGACAATCGGGTCGCGGGTGAGCATCGGCCACCGGGCGCTGGTGCACGGCTGTACTATCGAGGATGATGTGCTCATCGGCATGGGCGCCATCGTGATGGACCACGCCGTAGTGGGCCGCGGCTGCCTTATTGCGGCGGGCGCCGTAGTGCTCGAAAACATGGTATGCGAGCCTGGCTACCTCTACGCCGGCGTGCCTGCCAAGAAAATCAAACCTGTGAGCGAGGCACAGGCCGAGGGCCTGCGCCGCACAGCATCCAATTATCAACTGTACGCTAGCTGGTTTGCCGATAGCGCAGCGGCGGCAGAATAGCAAATAGCCGCTGTTTGCCTGTTAGCATACAGCGGCTAATGCAAGAAAAGCTTGTAGTAAGGACCTAAGCGGCCAGTGGGTCTTCATCGGCCGGCACCAGCGGGGTTAGCACGCGTAGCTGCACCATCTCGACTACCCGGCCGGCCCGGCTGAGTACCCGGAACTCGTAGGGTTCAAGCACAGCCACATCGCCCACTTCCGGAATGTTGCCATACAGCACATTTAGCAGGCCGCCTACCGTTTCGTAGTCGTCGCCCTCAGGCAGGGGGTAGGGGAGGTATTCGTTGGCGTCGGGGATGGGGGTAGAGGTATTAACGCGGTATTCCGATTCGGAAATCTTTTCTACCACCGGTACTTCGTTGTCGTACTCGTCCTGGATTTCGCCTACCAGCTCCTCCATGATGTCCTCGATGGTGACGATGCCCGACACGCCGCCAAACTCGTCGCTCACTACGGCCATGACAATGTGCTTGCGCTGAAACTGGCGCAGCAAGCGATTAATTTTCTTGGTTTCGGGCACGAAATAAGCCGGGCGCATGATGCGGGCCAGCTCCAGTGGTTCGCCACGCCGAACAATGGGCAGCAAGTCCTTGACATTGAGCACGCCCACGATATTGTCGATACTGCCGTCATACACGGGCAGGCGCGAGTAGCCTTCGCTAAAAATCTTTTCGAGCAGCTTGTCTTCCGGGGCGTTCACATCAAGGGCAGCGAGCTTAGTGCGGGGCACCATTATCTGCTTCACCATGCGGTCGTTAAACTGGAAGACGTTTTCAATCAGCTCGTGCTCCGAGTCCTGAATTTCGCCGCTTTCCTTACTTTGGTCGAGCAGGATGCGCAGCTCCTCAGCCGTGTGTACGTCGCTGCCGTGTACGGCTCGTACCCCAAACAAACCTAGCAAGCCGTTTGACAACTTATTCAGCAGCCAAATAGCTGGGAACGTGACGATGTAGAAAATACGCAGCGGCGCAACGATAGACAAAGTAGTTGCCTCCGGCTTCTGAATGGCCAGCACCTTAGGTGCCTGCTCGCCAATAACAATGTGCAGCACCGTGATAGTGGCAAACGAGGCCACTAGTGCAATGCTGTGCACTGTTTCGGGAGAAACAACCAGCCCAAACTTGTGGATGATGGCCAGTAGCACTTCGGCCACTACGCTCTCCCCAATCCAACCTAGGCCCAGTGACGCTAGTGTAATACCCAGTTGGGTAGCCGAGAGATACGCCTCCAGATTGTGCAGCATCGTCTGGGTAAGCCGGGCCAACTTGTTGCCCTCCTGAGCACGCAAGTCTATTTGAGAAGAGCGAACCTTGACCAAGGCAAACTCGGCGGCGACGAAAAACCCGTTGATTAGAACGAGTAGGAGGGTAATCAGTATTTTTAAGCCCATGTGGTCGGCTCCCCTCAGACGCGGACGGTCGGGCAGCCTTTATAAGGCCAAAAGTACGGAGTTTAGGAGAGCGAGTTGACGTCGAGGTAATTGATAACGCCAGAACTGCTCATTATTCGCTAGCTGCCCAAGAAGTTATAAAGCAAAAAAGGCACCCTCATGAAGAAGGTGCCTTTTTCGTAAAAAGCTGTAGCGGAAGGACTTGAACCTCCACGAAGTGGTTAGTCGCGGCTCCGGGGAGCATGCAATTTATCCCATTACTCTTCACCCCCGAGATAGGAGGGCGTGTCTGCCAATTTCACCACACTACAAGGTTTGGTACCGCCACGCCGTTTGCGTTTTGATATGTCAAAGGTAAAACGACTTTTTCTTATTATGCAAATTTTATTTAAAAAAGATTGAAAAATTATTTAATCTTCAATCAAGGGCTGAATTTTTAATAGTATTTGCTATAAGCGCTTAATTTTGTTTTTTGCTACTACTTACTCCCTCCCCATGTCCCGCCCTTATGAATTAGATGACACTGACCGGCGCATCATCAGCTTGCTGGTAAAGGATGCCAAGCTGCCTTATTCTGAGATTGCTCGCCAATTGCAGGTCTCCGGCGGCACTATCCACGTGCGCATGACGCGCCTCGAAGAATTAGGTATTGTGCGTGGCGCTACCCTAGACCTTGATTTACAAAAAGTTGGCTATAGTATTCAGGCCTTTCTAGGTATCTATTTGCTCAAGAGTTCCTACTGCGACAGCGTAATTGAGCGGCTGCGCGGTATTCCTGAGGTGGTGAGCCTACATTTCACCACGGGCAGCTACAACTTGTTTGCCCGCCTAGCTTGCCGCGACACCCAGCACCTACGCAATGTGCTGCACGACCAGGTGCAGCAGATAGAAGGTGTAGAGCGCACCGAAACTCTAATCTCGCTGGATGAAGTATTTAGCCGCTCGGTACAATTAGAAAAAGGTGCTTAGCCAGTAGCTGGGCTGCACCAAACGCCCTAGGTATGCATGCAGACCTAGGGGTTACACGAAGCTTACTGTGCATTCAGTGCATCTCAGCTTTGCTTGGCTCTCAGGTTGCCATTCACTGATACAGGTGTGCCTGAAAGCAACGGCAGCCACAAAAAAGCCCCTCACAGCTTCACTGTGAGGGGCTTTTTTGTGGCTGCTAGTCAGCCTTACATTACCGACTTGGTCGTTGACGTGGTCTTGGTAGACTTCGACTGCATGCCCGGAGCAGCGCTAGTTTTGGTAGTGGTCGACGATTTGCTCATGCCCGAGGGCGTGGTCATGGTGCTCGACTTACTCATGCTAGCCTGGCTTTTGGTCGTAGTCGATGACTTGCTCATGCCCGCTGGGTTGGTCATGGTCGTTATGCGGGTTGTGGTTTTGGCCGGGGCCTGTGTCGTTTTAGTAGTCATCGTCTTCGACGTGCTGCTCATGGTAGTGGCAGTCGGGGTCGTTTGGGCGTTAGCAGCGAAGCTGCCAGCTACGAGCAGGGCGGCGAAAAGGGAGGTGAAGCGTTGCATGGGGTGTGAAAAAAGGAGGTGAAAGAGGTGGTGTCCTAGGTGGCAGAAAGTGTGCCAACAGGTAAGGTGTCGGCTTATCAAAAACAACCTTGCACTGTTGAGAATATTCTACGAGAGGCCCGGTATGCTGGGTTGTGCTTGCCGCCGTGGCAGTGCCTTGAAATAGCAAAAGCCCCTCGCCTGGTGGGGCGAGGGGCTTTTACAAAAAACGAAGCAGCGAAGCTACCTAGGCGGTTACCTGCGCTTCGAGCTTCTGGGCGAGCACGTGCTTGGGCACAGCGCCTACTTGCTTATCTACGATTTGGCCGTTCTTGAACACCAGCAGCGTCGGGATGCTGCGGATGCCGAACTTCATCGACGTCTGAGGATTAGCGTCTACGTCTACCTTGCCGATGATGGCTTTGCCTTCGTATTCGCCGGCCAGCTCTTCTACCACTGGGCCTACCATGCGGCAGGGGCCGCACCATTCGGCCCAGAAGTCTACTAGTACTGGCTTATCCGAGTTGATAATCTCCTCGAAGTTGGCGTCGGTTATTTCAATTGCTTTGTGCGCCATGACGCTAAGGTTTGGTTAGTGAAAAAACGTCCGGCGTGTACGGCCGACAAGGCCGCAAGGTAGCGGAGTGCGAGTAAAACAACGGTAGTGGTAGAAAGTTCAGCGCTAGTTCACGCGTCCTAAATCAGCGCGCAAACGTCCAGCTCAAACTCACGCATTTTGTCGATAAATGCCTTGGGTTCAATCTGAAAGCGGCGTGAGAACATATCCACGGCTAGCTTTTCGTGCGGCTCTACAAATTGAATCTCCAATCGCTTCGAGCCCTTGGCGTGCTCGATGGCTTCTTGCAAACGGTCTATCATGGGCCCGGTCACGGTGCGCAAATCGAGCTTCACGCGCACGCCTTTGCTGAGCTTTTCGGCCACCTGCGCCAGCGGTTCCATGGTTTTTATTTTCAATTCCCACTGGTCCTGAGTGCCGTAGCGCAGTTCCATCTTGCCCCGGATGAACATAGGCGGCACCTGCTCCTGCGGGTAGTTCCGTGGGTTGATGAGGGCGCTGAAGCGCGTGTAGTCGTCGCGGAACAGCGCTAGGTTGATGCTCGAATCGTAGTCTTCCACGTTGAACGAGGCCATCGGTTGCCCGCTCTTGGTCGTGCGGAATACTACGCCCGAAAGCAAGCCGGCGATATTCACGTCCTTGCCCTTTTGCTGGTCGAGTTTGTCGAGCGGACAAGTGCAGTAGGCGTCGATTTCCATGCGGAAGGTGTCGAGCGGGTGGCCCGAGAGGTAGAAGCCCACCACTTCCTTCTCGCGGCGCAGCTTTTCGGGTGCACTCCATTCCTCTAGGTCCTGTATTTTGGGCAGCGGCGCAGCCACCGCCCCGAAGGCGCCAGCCCCGAACAGGCTGTGCTGCGCCGATTCCTTGGCGGCCTGGTGCTGCTGGCCGAGCTTTAAGGCCTTCTCAATCAAGTTTTGGTCGCCGGCCGGGGCATCCATAAACTGGCGGCGGTTATACTTTTCGAAGCTGTCAAAGGCACCGGCTTGAGCCAGGCTTTCCCAGGTTTTCTTATTCACAGCGCGCAGGTTAACGCGTTTCGCAAAGTCGAACACGTCGGTGAACGGGCCGTTTTTCTGGCGTTCCTCTACAAGTTCGAGTACAGCCGCTTCACCCGCGCCCTTTACGGCAGCGAGGCCGAAGCGAATCTGATTGGCGCGCGGTACGTTGAATTTTTGCTCGCTTTCGTTCACATCCGGCCCGAGTACGGCCACGCCTTGCTTGCGGGCTTCCTCGATAAAGAAGGTCACCTTCTTGATATCGCCCATGTTGTTGGTGAGTACGGCCGCCATGTACTCAGCCGGGTAGTTAGCCTTGAGGTAGCCAGTCTGATAGGCTACAACCGAGTAGGCTGCCGAGTGCGAGCGGTTGAAGCCGTACTCCGCAAACTTCTCCATCACGTCGAAGACTTCAGAAGCCTTCTTGGCCGGAATCTTGTGGATTTCGCCTGCACCCTTCACGAATTTTTCGCGCTCTAGGGCCATCTTTTTCATGTCCTTCTTACCCATGGCGCGGCGCAGTAGGTCTGCTCCACCTAGGGAGTAGCCGGCCAGAATCTGGGCCGTTTGCATAATCTGCTCCTGGTACACCATGATGCCCTGGCTGTACTCCAGAATGGGCTTGAGCAACTCGTGCGGGTATTCGACCGGCTCGCGGCCGTGTTTGCGGTTGATGAAGTCCGGGATGAACTGCATCGGGCCCGGGCGGTACAAGGCGTTCATCGCAATCAAGTCCTCAATGTTGGTCGGCTTCAAGTCCTTTAAGTACATGCGCATACCTTCCGATTCAAACTGGAACGTGCCGATGGTGTCGCCGCGCTGGTAGAGCGCGTACGTCTTCTCGTCGTCGAGCGGAATGTTGTCGATGTCGATTTTGACGCCGTGGTTGCGCTCAATCAAGTTCATGGCATCCACAATGATGGTCAGGGTTTTGAGGCCCAGAAAGTCCATCTTGAGCATGCCGGCGCTCTCAATCACCTTGCCGTCGAACTGCGTCACGAGCAGGTCCGAGTCCTTAGAGGTCGAGACTGGGATGTAGTTCGTGATGTCGTCGGGCGCAATGATGACGCCCGCTGCGTGAATGCCCGTGTTGCGCACCGAGCCTTCGAGGCGCTCGGCCAGGGCCAGAATCTGGCCCTTAAGGTCGGTTTTGTCGTCGCGGATGGCTTGCAGCTCGGGCACGTCGCGAAAGGCGCCGGATAGGGTAGTGCCGGGCTTTTCGGGCACGAGCTTGGCCATTTCGTTGGCGGCGGGCAGCGGCAATTCCATGGCGCGGGCCACGTCCTTGATGCTCGACTTGGCGGCCATCGTGCCGAAGGTGATAATCTGGGCCACCTGCGTTTTCCCGTACTTCCCCACCACATAGTCAATGACTTTCTGACGGTTCACGTCGTCAAAGTCGATGTCGATATCGGGCATCGACACGCGCTCGGGGTTCAAGAAGCGCTCGAATAGCAGCGAGTACTTAATGGGGTCGATGTTGGTGATGCCCACACAGTAGGCCACTGCCGAGCCCGCGGCCGAGCCGCGGCCCGGCCCCACGGCCACGCCCATGCTACGGCCCTTGTTGATAAAGTCCTGCGTAATCAGGAAGTAGCCCGCAAAACCCATCGTCTTGATGATGCGCAGCTCGTACTCCAGTCGCTCTTCAACCTCGGGCGTACGCTCGGAGTACCTAGGCGGCTTGCTCATGGTCACGGTGCCATTGCCGGCGCCCGGCCCGAAGGCCCCCACGTAGGTCAGCTCGCGCAAAAAATCGTCGGCCGTAGCGAAGCCGGCGGGCAGCGGAAAGTTGGGGAGCAGAATGTCGCGCGCCAGCTTGGGCGGCGTTATCTTATCGACTATCTCGTTGGTGTTGTCGAGGCTCTCGGGCACGTCCGCGAACAGCTCCGACATCTCGGCCTGACTCTTGAAATAGAACTGGTCGTTGGCGAAGCCGAAGCGGCGGCGGCGCTGCTTGGGTGGCTTTTGCAGCTCCTCGTCGATGCGCGAGAGCATACGGCGGGCGTTTTCGTCGTAGCTGTGCGCCTTGCGCAGCTCATCGAGCGGACCATAGTGCACGCGCTGGTCGGCGGTGAGCACGGTGTAGTAGTTGGTCTCGAAGTCGCCGACCGGGATGCTGCGCTCCTCGGCCGTGTTCACGCACAGTAGCAGGTCGTGGGCAGCGTAGTCGGTCTGGTCAACGTAGTGTGAGTCGTTGGTACAGATAACCTTGACGTTGTACTTCTTCGCGAACCCTAGGAGCACCTGGTTTACATCCTCCTGGCTTTTGCCGGTGCCGTCGAAGTTCATCAGTCCGTGCCGCTGAATCTCGATGTAAAAGTCCTCACCAAACACATCGAGCCACCACTTCAGCTTCTCCTCGGCCGCTTCCTCGCTCTCAAACAGGATGGCCTGCGGAATCTCGGCCCCGATGCAGCACGAGGTAGCAATCAGCCCCTCGTGGTACTTCAGAATCAACTCTTTATCAATGCGCGGAAACTTCGAGTACACGCCCTCGATAAAGCTGAGCGAGCACAGCTTGGCCAGGTTGTGGTAGCCGGCCTGGTCTTTGGCGAGCAGCAGCTGGTGGTAGCGCTCGTCTTTTTCGCCTTTTTCGCGCAAGAAGGTTTTCTTGTGACGGTCGGCCACTAGGTAAAACTCGCAGCCCACTATCGGCTTCACGTTGTACTTATTAGCCTCGGCCACGAAGTTGAACGCCCCGAACATGTTGCCGTGGTCGGTGAGGGCTACGGCGGGCATGCCGTCGGCCTGCGCCTTCTTCATAAGCGCCGAGATGCTGGCCTGGCCGTCGAGCAGCGAATACTGGGTGTGCGAGTGGAGGTGCGAAAACGTGGGCATCGGGAGTCAAATAGCAATGAGCAATGAACAAAAAGTGCTTGCTGATTGGTGCGGCGGGTTTAAGTAAAGATACCCCCGCTGCTTGGGGCGAGGCAAGCCCAGCTAGTGGAAGTCTTGATACTGTGCATACTTGATTTTGGGGAGCTACCGCGGACTGGCCGCCCGCCGCCGGCGTACACTTCCGACGCCGCACCTAGGCGGCGGGTAAACTCACCTGTGATGAAGAAGCTGCTTGCGCTCGCAACAACGGCCGTGCTGGGATTACTACTAGCCCCCGCTACCCACGCCCAGGACGTGTACATGGACATGTTTAACTCGGCCAACCAAGCGGCCGTGAGCATGTCACTGGTAAACATCAACAACGCGGCGGTGATGGCCTCCACCCGCAACGCATCGGCCAAGCGCGGGGCGGCGGGCAGCACCGCCAGCGCAGCGAGCCGCAAGGTCAGCTTGGCCTACACGCCATCGGCGGCGCTACGGCAGCAAACGGTGCAAGACATGAGCCGCCAGATGCAGGCGAGCAACCCCAGCGCCGCGCAGGCTCTTACCAATGCCTTCGGGCCGGGCAAGTCCGATTACGGGCAGCTCTTTACCGAACTGGTGAAAGAGTCGGGGCTGCCCGCCAACAACGCGGCCACCGCCTTCGCTGCTTACCTGGAAATAGGGTACATCGTCGTCAATAATGTGTTAGACCAGCGCAGCATTACGCCCGCGATGGACCGCGCGCTACAGCGACAAACTGCTGGCCTGCTAGCCCAAAACAAGACGCTGACCTCACCGGCCGCCATTGCCAAGTTTAGGGAAACTACTAAGCTGCAGGCTATTCTGCTATACCTAGGGTGGCAAAACGCGCAAAAAACTGGGAAAGCCAGTCAGTTTCGCAGCACCATTGCCGAGCAGTTCCGCAAGCAGGGACTCGACCTGAGCTTGGTGAAGCTGACCACTCAGGGCCTGGAAAAAAAGTAGGTACGCTCGAGGCGGACCGGACTCTCCGTGCGGGCATGATTCTGTGGCTAACAGCTGAGTGTTTGATAGTCAGTGAGTAGGTATTTCACTAGTTAAGTGAACTACTTGCCTTAGGACGTGTTGTAAGGGCTACACTGGGCCCAAGCTGGCCTGCGCTGGGGCTGCGTTCAGCTCTCATCATTAGCCAATCAGTTGCTTGCTGCTGCTTGTTTGCGGCCAAGTAGCCTTGGCAGCGGGCGGCTAGGCGGAAGGGGCGACACTTCGTACCGTATGAAATTCCTTGCCCCCAGCACTGACCCGGTTTATATCCGGCCAACTACACAATCCTACCTCGACAACTGGCTGCTGCGCTATCTGCAAGACCCGCGCGACCTGCCTTTTGCGCACCTTATGCTAAAAATAGCGGCCACCATGCTGCCGCTGGCAGTGGCGCTGTTTGTGCCCGCGTTGCGTGGCGCCTGGTGGTGGGCAGTGTTTGGCTTGTTTTTTTACTTTAGCAATGCGCGGTTCAAAGGGCCATTTGGGCTGATGCTGCACTGCACTAGCCACCGCGTGCTATTTAAAAAGCAGCACGGCTGGCTGAATCACATCATTCCGTGGGTGCTGGGGCCGCTGTTTGGCCAAACGCCAGAGTCATACTTCGTGCACCACATGGGGATGCACCACCCCGAGAATAATATGCCCGCCGACGAAAGCTCGACCATGGCCTATAAGCGCGATTCGCTCCGTGGTTTTTTGCGCTACCTAGGCGACTTCTTGTTGCTCGGGGCTGTGCGTTTGGCTAGCTATTTCACGCGCCGCAACAAGACAACGCTACGCTTTCGGCTTCTGCGGGGCGAAATGGTATACCTAGGGTTGGTGGTAGTGCTCAGCTTTGTGAGCTTACGGGGTACGTTGGCTGTGTTTGTGGTGCCGTTTGTGTTATCACGGGTCATTATGATGCTCGGTAACTGGGCGCAACACGCGTTTGTCGATGCTGCTACGCCCGCCAACTGCTACACTAATAGTGTGACCTGTATCAACACGGCCTACAACCACAAGTGCTGGAACGATGGCTACCACATCAGCCACCACCTTAAGCCGGCGCTGCACTGGACCGACCACCCGGCGCACTTTCGCCAGCACTTAGGCGAGTACATCGCGCAGAAGGCCATTGTGTTTGATGGCATCCACTTCCTGCACATTTTCTTTTACCTCATGGCCAAGCGCTATGACCTGCTGGCGCGCCATTTTGTGCTGCTCGATGGGGCACCCCGCGACGAGGCGTCGGTAGTAGCCTTTTTGCGGTCGCGCACTCAGCGCATTGCGCTGCCGGTGCTAGTGCCACAGTTGGCTTAGGACAACTAATTGCAGGTGAGGATTTAAGCCGGAAGTAAGCTTCTGGTAATTGTGGAGGGCCAATGGACGACTGCTAACTTGCGCCCTCCATTCTGTCCTACTTACCTGCTGCCCATGCGCTACGGACCCATCGCCCCCGAGTTGTTTATCGAGAATCGCCGCCGCTTTCGCGAACTGCTGCCGCCCAACTCGCTGGCCATTTTCAATGCCAACGACATTCTGCCCACCAACGCCGACGGTACGCTGGCGCTGAAGCAGAACACCGACCTGTTTTACTTAAGCGGCGTTGACCAGGAAGAAACCATCCTCGTCATCAGCCCCGACGCCACGCTGCCCAAGTACCGCGAAATCTTGTTCGTGCGCGAGACCTCGGAGTTGATTTTGGTGTGGGAAGGCTACAAGCTGACCAAGGAAGAGGCACGTCAGGTATCAGGTATCCCGACCATCATGTGGCTCGACCAGTTCGAGACCGTGTTGCCGGCTCTCATGAACGAGGCCGACTACGTGTACCTGAACACCAACGAGCACATTCGCTCGGTGGTAGAGGTCGAAACTCGCGACGCCCGCTTTATCAAGGACTTGCAGCGCCGCTACCCGCTGCACCAGTATCGCCGCGCCGCTAAGCTTACGCACCAACTGCGCGCCATCAAGAGCCCCGAGGAAATCCGGCTGATGCGCCGCGCCTGCGAGATTACCGGCAATGCCTTCCGCCGCTTGCTCGGCTTCGTGCAGCCCGGCGTGTGGGAATTTGAGGTAGAGGCTGAGATTTTACATGAGTTTGTGCGTTCGGGCTCGCGCGGGCCGGCTTACACCAGCATCATCGGCAGCGGCGAAAGCGCTACCATTCTACACTACATCTCCAACGACCGCCAGTGCCAGGATGGCGACGTGCTGCTGCTCGACTTCGGCGCCGAATATGCCAACTACGCCGCTGACCTCACGCGCAGCATCCCAGTCAACGGCACTTTCTCGCCGCGCCAGCGCCAGGTGTATGAGGCGGTATTACGGGTGTTCCGCTTCTGCCAAAGCCGCCTAGTAGTCGGCAATTCCATTGAGGAGTACCACAAAGAAGTGGGCGATACAATGGAGCAGGAGCTCATCAAGCTCGACTTGCTGAACGCCAGCGACGTGAAAAACCAGGACCCCGACGCGCCGCTCTACAAGAAGTACTTCCCACACGGCACCAGCCACTACCTCGGCCTCGACGTGCACGACGTGGGCTTCAAGTACCGCAAGTTTGAGGCGAACATGGTGTACACCATTGAGCCGGGCATCTACATCCGTGAAGAAAAGTTAGGCATCCGCCTCGAAAACGACTTCCTCATCACGCCAACCGGCAACGAGGACCTGATGGCCGACATTCCGCTGGAGCTAGCAGACATCGAGCGCCTGATGAAGCGGTAAAAAACCCGTCTGTCATGCTGAGCTTGCGAAGCATCTTTTCACGGTTGAGACAACCTAGCGTGAGAAGATACTTCGCAAGCTCAGCATGACAGACGGGTTTTGAGCAGTTGGCCGGTTACCTAGGGACGCCGGAATAGCATCAGATGCTGTTGTGGCAGGCTCTCCCGCACTTCTATAAACTCCAGGCCAATGGCGCTCATTTCCTTTTTGGCCTGCGTCACGGTCATCTTATGAATAGGCTTGATGGGTACCTTAGGGTCCTCGGCCCGGTATTCTACCAAGGCAAGGCGGCCGGTGTGGGGACGCAAGGCATTGCGAATGGCGCGGCCCATTTCGCGCGGGTGGTCAAACTCGTGGTAGGCATCTACCAGCAGCACTAGGTCAACGCCACTAGCGGGCAGGTGCGGGTCGGTCGTCGTGCCTAGAACGGGCCTCACATTAGTCACTTTGTTTCTGGCCTTGCGCTGATTTAGCTCGGCTATCATTTCGGGCTGAATGTCCTCGGCTAGCACTTGGCCATTGGGCACGAGCGCCGCCATGCGGAAGGAAAAGAAGCCCGTGCCAGCCCCTAGGTCGGCCACGACATCGGTGGGTTTTAGCTGTAGCTCCTTAAGCAAAATATCGGTGCCTTCCTCCTCGCGGCGGTCCGAGCGCTCGAGCCAGTCGGCACCCTCATGGCCCATTACGTGGGCTATTTGCCGCCCTAGGTAGTAGCGGCCAATGCCGCTAGGGTCACGCGGGGCGCGCGACTCGTAGCCTGCCGTATCTGCCGTTTGGGCATTGGGCATGTCTGAACGCAAGAAAGCCTGCGAGGCAACGTTCGATTCTATTGGTAGCTGAGTGCAGGCACCAGCGGCGGTTGTGCCAGCCAATACCCATCTCACAACGGCTTTTTTCATACGTAAGTAGACCTAGGCTTCCTAAACTGCCTGCCCAACAGCGCTGAGCTAGTAGGCGTTCAGCAAAGCCGCACAGTTATTTTTTAGTGCAATAACAACATTAAGTATAACAAATACCTTAACAGCGCAGCCAAATTGCTTCATATAACGTAGGGACCCCTACTTTCTTACCTCTTCCCCTTTTTTCACCTTATGAAAAAATTGTCCCTTTCTCTCGGCCGCCTTACGCTTGTTGTTGCTGCCGCTCTTTCACTTGGCGCCTGTGGCCGTGCCGATTATGCGCCGCTGTCGCGCACTACTACTCAGCCCGCTAGTACGCCCATCGCCCAAGCTACTCCCTACGTATCAGTAGCCGACGACGCCTCGGCTACCGTGAAAGTAGCTACTCCAGTTCAGGCTGCGCCTGCCACTTCGGTGGCCGTGCAGGCAGCTCCGGCCACGCCCGTGGCGGCTCCGGCGGCAGTAGCACCCGCCACCTCGGCTGCCTCGGTAGCTGCCGTAGCGCCCCAGGCTAGCGCCGCCGCTACGCCGGCTCCTAAGCCGAATCTGGTGCAGCGCCTAGCTCTGCGTAAAATCACTAAAAAGATTGATAAGCTAGCCAGCCAAATGCCGCAGCTTAAGAAGCAAGACGCCAGTGCCGCCCGCGGTGGCCTCGATGGCAACCTGCGTAGCGCCCTGTTATTTGGCCTGATTGGTATTATCCTGCTGCTGTTCAGCGGGGTAAGTAACGTGTTTGGTATCCTAGGTACCATTTTGCTCATCATCGGCCTCGTCTTCCTGGTGCTCTGGTTGCTTGACCAAGCCTAGAGCCAGCCGGTATAGGTTATAAAGAAAGCCCTAGGTGCCAAGCACCTAGGGCTTTCTTTATATGTGGGACAACCCTACATCGGGTCTACGTCGGCCACGAGCCGGGCCTGGCGAAACTCTTTTTGGTCACGCACTATATCCATCGCGGCGCAAATGTCCAGCTTGGCTTGCTTGAGCACCGTATGCTCGCGGCTGAGCTTGATGACAATTTCCTGCAAGAAGAAATTGCGAATGCGAAAAATGTACGGCGGCTCGGGCCCCAACACTACGCTCCGGCCTAGGCGGTCGACCAGCTCCTGCGTGAGCAAGATGGCCGCCTTCTGAGCCAGCTCCTGGTCCATGTGCTTCACCGTCAGCTTTATCATGCGCGTGAAAGGCGGGTATTCGTGCTCGCGGCGCTGCTCGATTTCGTAGGCGTAAAACTCGAGATAATCGTTGCGGATAACCTTATCAAAAATTACCTGTGTGGGGTCACCGGTCTGAATTAACACCTTGCCCTTCTTGCCCTTGCGTCCCGCCCGGCCGCTCACTTGCACAAACATTTGGTAGGCGCGCTCATGGGCCCGGTAATCGGGGTAGTGAATAATAGCGTCGGCATTGACAATACCTACTAGGCTCACGTTTTCAAAGTCGAGGCCCTTGGTCACCATTTGGGTGCCGACGAGCACGTTGGTTTTTTGCTGCTCAAAGTCGCCGATAATCTGCTGGTAGGCGTTTTTGGCGCGGGTGGTGTCTAGGTCCATGCGCTGCACATTAGCCTGCGGCAGCATGATTTTGAGGTCGTCTTCCAGCTTCTCGGTGCCAAAACCCTGGGTGCGCAGCGCTCGCGAGCCACAGGCCGGGCACTGCGTGGGCATGCCCTCGTGGTAACCGCAGTAGTGGCAGCGCAGCTCATGGGCGTGCTTATGGTAGCTTAGGCTCACGGCGCAGCTCTGGCATTTTGGAATGTAGCCGCAGTCTTGACAGGCAATGACCGGCGCGTAGCCCCGGCGGTTTTGAAACAGAATAACTTGCTCCTGCTGCGCAATCTTGCTCTCCATCGCGCCCAGTAAGTCGGCCGAGAAGTGATTGTGCATCTTCTTGTCAGCGCGCAGCTTGCGCGTGTCAATCAGTTCAATCTCGGGCATGCCGGCCTCGCCAAAGCGTTTCGTAAGTGATACTAGCCCGTAGCGCCCCTGCCGCGCCATGTAGAAGGTCTCAACGGCCGGCGTAGCCGAACCTAGGAGCACCTTGGCGCCTTGGAAGTTGCCTATCATCAGGGCCACCTCGCGGGCGTTGTAACGCGGGGCGGGGTCGTACTGCTTGTAGCTCGACTCGTGCTCCTCATCTACAATCAGTAGCGAGAGGCTGTCGAAGGGCAGAAACACCGCCGAGCGCACGCCCACCACCACCTGAAAGCGACCCGAGAGCACGCCATTCCAGACCTCCACGCGCTCGTTGTCCGAAAACTTGGAGTGATACACCCCTAGGCGCGAGCCAAACACACGCATGAGGCGCGTCACAATCTGGGCCGTGAGCGCAATTTCGGGCAGCAAGTATAGTACCTGCCCCCCGCCATCGAGTGCATTGCGAATGAGGTCGATATAAATTTCCGTCTTGCCCGAACCTGTGACGCCGTGCAGCAGCACAATATTCTTTTGGCCAAACAAGGTCATTACCTCGTCGCGCGCCGCAGTCTGAGCATCGCTGAGCTGGAAAGGCATCTGCGCCAGCGGGTTTTCTTCCAGTGGAAAGCGCGAGACAATCTGGTCAAACTGCTCAAGAATACCGTTTTTTATCAGCGTATTCACGGCCGAAGGCGACAAGTGCGGCGAGCTAGTAAGCGCGGCTTTCTCGATGCCCTGCTGGTTGAGGTGCTCGTTGTGATGCACCGGCACACGCTGCAAATACTTCAGCAGCACATCGACCTGCTTGGGCTTACTAGCCAGCGTATCGAACAGTTGCTCCACGGCCGCCATCGTTACAAAGTGCTCGGCTAGGCGCACCTTTTTTACCACTTTGGGCGTGTACTTGTCGGCCATCTGCTCAAATAGAAAGATGACATCTTTCTGCATCAAGGACTTAATAACCTTGTGGAAAGACGCCACCTCCAGCAAGTCGCCGACTTCGGTAAAGGTTAGCGCCTTGCCATCTTCGCCACCTAGGGCGTCCACAATGCGTTGCTCCTTATCATCGAGCGGGTAGGGGCTGCCCTCGGCCACGAACACTGGGTGCAGTTGAATGCGCGACTCCGAACTCAGCTTGAGCGCCGAGGGCAGCGCGGCGTTTATCACCTCGCCTAGGGTGCACATGTAGTACTCGGCCATCCAGCGGAAAAGCTTCAGCTGCGGCTGCGTCACTACCGGCGCATCGTCGATAAACTCTAGAATGTACTTGGCCTGGTATTCTTTAGGTGGCGTTTCGTGCACGGCGGCCACGATGCAGCTTAGCGTGCGCTTGGCCCCAAACTGCACAATGACCCGGCCGCCGATTACGACGTTGTCGTTCAGTTCGTAGGGCACCCTGTAAGTGTAGAGCTTGGGAAGGGGCAGGGGCAAAATGACGTCCACAAACAGCGTCACGCGGTCGGGCGCGGGCGTTGGGATGGGGGCAGGCGAAGCAAATTCGAACGTAAGCGACACAGAGACTAACTAGCGGCAGGCGAATAGTAAAGATAACCCCGGCCGCGGGGCAGATGGTTTAATAAATCGCATTAATACCGCCCGCTATCTGGCGCCTAGCGTTGCCCTACTGCTCGGCCAACGCAAGCTGACCTAGGGCCTCGGCCACCGAGTGTACCGGTAGCTGGCAAGCCCGGTTGCGGCACACATAAAGGGTTGTTTCGGCCGTAGCGTTACGTCCTTGCAAGAGCGGTAAGTTGCTAGCGGACAATGTGCCAGCAAGTATATCATTCGGTAGAAAATACTGGCTAAGCTCGCGTCGAAGCTTCTCGACCTCCGGCCCGACAATAGCCACCTCGGCGCCCGGCCGCACCAGCGCCACGTAGAGGCTGGCCCAATTGGTAAGGTGCTGCGGCTCCTTCACTACCAGGCTTTGCACGCGGCCGAGCATGTTCGCTGCTAGGTCTTGGTACTGAGTATTTTCAAGATGACGACCTAGGCGCAGTAGGTTGTGCGCCATCACCGAGTTGGAGCCCGGTATTACGTTGTCGAATAATTCTTTCTTGCGGGCGATGAGCGGCTCGGCGCTTGCATCGGTGTAGAAAAACTGCTGCTCGGTCGGGTCAAAGAAGTTGTCGAGCACGTAGCGCGTCAGCACCTCAGCTTCGCGCAGCCAGCTTTCGTCGAAGGTGACTTCGTAAAGACCGATGTACGCCTCAATCACCAGCGCGTAGTCTTCCAAAAAGCCGTTGATAGTGGCGCGGCTATTCTTCCAGGTGCGATAAAGCTGTGGGCCGTGGCGAAGGTTTTGCTGTAAGAACTCCGCGTTGCGCAACGCTAGCTCTAATAGTTCGGCCTCACCAAAGGCCCGGTAGGCAGCAACCAGCCCGCTAAGCATAAGTGCGTTCCAGCCAGTCAATACTTTATCATCCAGTCCTGGCCGCACGCGGTGGCTCCGAGCCGCCAGCAGCTTGTGCTGCCACCCGTGCACGAGCTTAGCCAAGACGTGCAGTTCCAAGCCATGCTCGGCAGCAAAATCAGCGTCTGATTGCCGCCGGTGCAGAATATTGCGGCCGTGCTCCCAGTTGCCTAGGCCCGTGCAGTTGTAGTAAGCCGCGGCCAGCGCTTCTTCGGCACCTAAAACGTGTTGCAGCTCCTCCCGCGTCCATACATAAAACTTGCCCTCCTCGCCCTCGCTATCGGCATCGAGCGAAGAGTAAAAGCCACCTTCCGAATTGGTGAGTTCGCGCCGTACCCAGGCCACGGTCTGAAACACAACCTCACGGTACAACGGGTCACGCGTGACTTGGTACGCCTCACTGTACAGGCTTAGTAGCTGGCCATTGTCGTACAGCATTTTTTCAAAATGCGGTACTAGCCACTCCGCATCGACCGAATAGCGAGCCCAGCCACCACCCACTTGGTCATATATGCCACCCCACGCCATCTCGCGCAGCGTCAGATTGACTTGGTTGAGCATCTGTTGGCTGCCCGTTATGTGATAGGTACGCAATAAAAACCGCCAGATATTGGGCATCGGAAACTTAGGTGCGCGGTTAGTGCCGCCCCGCTCGCGGTCAAAGCGCAGCCCTAGGTTATATGCCAGCAGCTTAAACTCTTCGTCGTTCACTTGAGCGCTAGATACATCGCTCGCCGCGCCGTATTTCTCTAGTTCGCTAGCTTGCAGCACTTGCGCAAAGCGCTCGGCTGACCCGTCTAACTCAGCACGGTGCTCGCCGGCATAAGCCTGAGCGATGTTTTCGAGCAGCTTTATCCAGTTGCCGGGCGCGAAGTAGGTACCGCCATAAAAGGGCTTGGCCTCGGGCGTGAGCATCACGTTTAACGGCCAGCCGCCCTGGATGCCCATAGCTTGCACCGCGTCCATATAAATTTGGTCTACATCGGGCCGCTCTTCCCGGTCAACCTTGATGCATACAAAGTGCTCATTCATTACCCGCGCCACCTGCTCGTTTTCAAACGACTCGCGTTCCATTACGTGGCACCAGTGGCACGCCGCATAGCCTATACTTACGATAATAGGTTTTTGCTCGGCCTGCGCCCGTGCTAGTGCCTCTGGCCCCCAAGGGTACCAGTCCACGGGGTTGTGGGCGTGTTGCAGTAGGTAAGGGCTGGTTTCGTGCCCTAGGCGGTTGGTTGGTGTAGGCGAAGGTGTAGACATAGCAAGGAAAGCGACGGGTAAAACAAAACCCAGCCGAGTGGGCTGGGTTTTGAGAAATTATGCAGCAGGCGCCTCCGGCGCTGCTGGTGGCGTTTTCTTGCCCGGCGGCCGGCCGCGGCGTGGCGTGTCTGCTTTTGCCGCTGGCTTTTTAGGCGTGGCAGCTTTAGCAGCACGAGCCGCCCGGGGCTTGGCTTTAGTAGCAGGCTTATCGCTAGAGGCTTCCTCGCTGGCATCTAAGGCAGCCGGGGCCGCTTCAGTTGACGGGTCAGTCATTTCAGCCTCGTTAGGCGCTGGGTTGTCGGCTGATGCAGCAGGCTGGCGAGCAGCTTTGGGCCGGCCGCGCTTGGGCTTGGCAGGGGCGGTATCAGCCGCCACCTCAGCCGCGAACTCTTCTACCTCGGGCTCGCTAGGCGGAAACTCAGCTAGCGCCACTGCGGGCCGCTCTAGTAGTACTTCAGGAATAATCGGCGGCGAAATAATCGGCGCTGTTGCGGGCTCCGCTGCCGGCTCAAGTGCGGGTACTTCGGCTGCTTCAGCTGTCGGCGAGCGGTATAAGCTAGTGCGTTTGCCCCGCTTCACCAAGGCCGATTTTGTAATGACTTTTGATTTTTTGGGAGTTGGACCAGTGCCTCGCTTACGAATTGGCGCTGGCTGCTCTGGGCTAACCGGTGCTGGAGCTTCGGCCGGTCGCTCAGGCGTAGTTTCAGTTCCTAGGTCATTATCTGGCTCAGAAGCTACCTCATTAGGCAATTCAGCTAAGGCCAGCGGCCCAGCAAAAACCCCTTCTGCAGCCGCCGGCGCTTCAAACGTCTCGCTATAAGTAGCAGATTCCTCTGTTACCTCTTCGGTAGGCTCTTCTGCTTCATCTGGCGAAAGCTGGCTGCCTTCCTGTTCAGCGGCCAAGCGGGCGGCGTTTTTGCGCGCCGTGCGTTTGGCTCCGCCTCGTGAGCGACGCTTCTTCTTTTTAGCAGGATAGCCAATCCCTTCCTCCGACACCGCTACTAGTAATTCGACCTCTGGATTGGTAAGCAAGGCTTCTACCTCAGCAGCTACTGACTCTTGAGGTAGTGCCTCGGCCGGTGCTACGGGTTCTTCCGACGCTGGCAGAGCCACCGGAGCCGGGCGGTTATCGCGCCGGTCGCGGCTAGTGCGGTCGTTGCGCCGGCCATCGCGGCGATTTTCGTGGCGTCGGTTTTGCTGCGGCGCTGTCTCGGTGGGGGGCAGTAGGGTAGGAGATGCGCTATCGGCCTCGTCGCTGCCAATATCGATGCGCTCCTCATCATCTACCACCTCTACCTCGGGCACGCGCACTGGGCGGGGTGGGGGTAAAGCAGCCAGCTGGCGCTGCACATCACGTAGCTCTTGGCGTACATCCACGCCCTGGCTAGTCATGCGCTCGAGGCGCTCGCGGGTCTGGTCTAGGAAAGCGCGGTGCTCTGGGGCACCTGGGTGCAGCGGCCGGTGACCTAGGGATTGCCGCACGGCCGCCCATTCCTTGCGGAAGCGTCCGAAGTCAGCATCGAAATAGGCCCGCGCAAACCGCTCCCAGATGTAGTCTTCCGCAACTTCCGACGGATGCAGCATATCGGCCGCGTAAAAGCGATAGTCGCGTAGGTCATCAGTGAGCAACTCGTAAGCTGGGAAATAGCTGACGTTAGGAAGCAGCTCACTCAGGTAGTGGCAAGCCACCCGCAGCACCGATTTGCTCACCGCATTCAGCGGCAGCGTGTCTTTTATGTGCCGCACGGGGCTCACCGTGAGCACAATGCGAATAGCGGGGTTCATGCGCCGCAAAAGAGCGTGCACCTCCGCTAAGCCGTTTACTATCTCATCAGCTGTCAGCAGCTCTTTCTCAAATAAGCCAGCCGGCAGTTTATGCAAATTGCTTACTAGCTCACCGGTTTCGCGTAGGCGATAAGCCCAGGCGGTACCTAGAGTAAGAATTACCGCATTGGCGGTGCGCACAAAGTCGCCTACGCGGCGCACCGTTTCCTGGATGGTTTGCAGCAGCTCGACCGGTGACTCGGCCCCAATGGTACCATGAAAGTCATAGCTCTGCCAGCGGCCTCGCGCTTCCACCACATGCTGCTGCCAGTCCTGCTCTTCGCCGGCTGCCGCCCGCAGCAGTTGGGCCAGCGCTAATGGCTGAAACACGGTGCCAAAAGGATTGACCAGCGCATTGACTTTATTAAGCCGTAGCCGCTCGCCAATACTGTCGGCAAAACATGAGCCCACCGTCAGCACCCGCGCCGTGCGCGGCAATAGCCGCTCCTGCGGCGCAATAGTTAATTCAGTCCGAAACATGAGCTACAAAGGTAGGCGCTGCGTAGCTGTTAGCTTATGGCGACTAGCTATTAGATTCTAACGCTGGTATCACGCTGTCAATCAACAAAAAAGCCCTGATAGATGACCTAGCTAGGAGCAAGGCCGTCCATCAGGGCTTTTAATAGCGAGTAGCTATTACTAACTACTCGCTTAAAATTTAAGCAGCTACTACGCGGAAATTAACCGTGTGCTTAACTTCTTTGTGCAGGTTCAGCGTAGCGGTATAGTCGCCAGCGGTAGTCGGCTCCTGGTCGAAGCTCAAGCGCTTGCGGTCTACCTCGATACCCTTGTTTTTCAAGGCATCAGCTAGCTGCAGGGTAGTTACGCGGCCGAAAATTTTGCCGGTTTCACCCACTTTAGCAGGCAGCTCAAATACTTGGTCACCGATTTGGTCAGCTACTGCTTGTGCATCAGCTTTAACCTTTTCAGCTTTGTGAGCCGCTTGGCGCACGTTTTCTGCTACAATTTTCTTAGCCGATTTGTCAGCCAGAATAGCGAGGCCTTGGGGCAATAGGTAGTTGCGGCCGTAGCCCGACTTCACCGTTACGAGGTCGTTCTTGTAGCCCAGACCCTTAACGTCGTCTTTCAGAATGATTTCCATCTCTATAAAGTCTATTTCAGGGCGTCAGTTACGTAGGGCATCAGAGCCAAGTGGCGAGCTTTTGCTACTGCCTGGGCCACTTTGCGCTGGAATTTCAAGCTAGTACCCGTGATACGGCGGGGCAGCAAGCGACCCTGCTCGTTTACAAACTTCAATAGGAAGTTCGGGTCTTTGTAGTCTACGTACTTGATACCGTTCTTCTTGAAGCGGCAGTACTTGTTGCGCGTGTCAACGGGCTTGTTACCGTTGTCGCGGTTGTTGTTGCGGTTGTTCGAGGTAGCCATCGTGTTACGTACTAGAGGGTTACTGAGCGGCAGCTTCTTGCGGAGCTTTCGGCTGGTTCATTTCGCCGTTGCGGCGGCGCTCGTTGTAAGTCACGGCGTGCTTATCGAGCACCGTGGTCAGAAAGCGGATAACCCGCTCGTCGCGGCGGAAAGCCAGCTCCAGTACGTCTACAATATTGCCCGAGCCGTTGTAGGTCAGGGTAAAGTAGTAACCAGTGGATTTCTTTTGAATCGGGTAAGCCAGCTTGCGCAAGCCCCAGGCTTCAGTAGAAATGAGGTCGGCGCTATTTTCCTTAAGCACCTGCGAGAACTTCTCGACCGTCTCTTGCACCTGGCCCTCGTTTAGCACGGGGGTAAGGATGAAGACCGTCTCGTAATTTCTTACGTCCATTGACGGGGTTGATTTTGGGAGTGAAAAAATGAATTGGGGTGCAAAGGTACTGATTTCCCGCAAGATTACCAAGTGCCCACCTAAGTATCCGTCTAGGCCGACCTACTCCTTCACTCCATGAACTAATCATGAGTGGCGGCGCTTACCCAATAGTTAAGCATCGCACCTAGGGTAGCTATCAAAAAGTAAGCTCCTGCTTAGGCAATTAACTGCGTAGGTGATACCTTAGTATAAATCGCCACTGCATTACAGCAGGAATAAGCTGTCTTAATTGGTTATTTAGGCAGATTCTAAATAAGCTGCTAGGGCCCTAAAATGCCTTTCTCACCTTTGCCACCCACAATTCCTAGCCTACATTTGTACCCCGGAAAGGGTACGCCCGCATTCCGTTTTTACCGGTTCGTTTGGATGATGAATAGCTTTCTATCACGCACCAGCTATTGGGTGCTAGCACTATTTCTGGCCTTGGCGGGCTCCGCCACTGCACAGGACGCCACATCGGCAGCTACCGTAAGCCAGCAAGGTGTAACCCCTGGGGGCACCGCAGGAGCAGCCCCAGCTACTGGCGGCGGTGATGCCGCTGCTATTCAGGCAGGCGACGCTCTTTTCAAGGCTAACTGTACGCAGTGCCACGCAGTAAATGAAAAAGTGGTGGGCCCGGCACTAGCTGGAATCACTAAGCGTCGTCAAATTCCGTGGTTAATTAAGTGGGTCAAGAACCCTGCCAAAGTTATTGCTAGCGGTGACGAGTATGCCGTGAAGCTGTTTAATGACTACGGTAAGCAGCAGATGCCTTCGTTCGCGCTGTCGGACAAGGAAATAACCAGCATCATGGCTTGGGTTGATTCTCAAGGTGCAGGTCCTGTTGCTGGTCCTACTAAGGAGAATGCAGCTAAAGTTGACGGCGCTGGTGGAGACACCGCCGATGCTGGTGGCGCTGGTGCAGGCAAGTATGCCGATGTGCTGCTCATCGTGCTCGTGGTAGTGCTGATTGTATTAGTAGTTACGCTCGTCATCATCGCTAACTTGATGAAGGACGTGCTGCGTGGTCGCAAAGACCTAGACGGCCGCGATGTAGAAATTCTGGAGCAGCGCTTCGACTGGGCTGGTTTGTATAAGTCAACTGCTCTCCGCGGCATAGTGGGCGCTGTAGTAGCACTAGCATTACTCTACGCTGGTGTGCAAAGTGTAATGGCTGTTGGCCTGACGCAAGGTTACCAGCCCACGCAGCCGATTGCTTTCTCGCACAAGCTGCACGCTGGCGAAAACAACATCAACTGCGCTTACTGCCACACCTCAGTTTATAAGGGCAAATCAGCTAATATCCCATCGGCTAACATCTGTATGAACTGCCACTCGCAGATTAAGACAGAATCGCCGGAAATCAAGAAAATCTACCGGGCCATCGAGCGCAAGCAACCCATTCAGTGGGTGCGCGTGCACAACCTGCCCGACCTTGCTTACTTCAACCACTCGCAGCACACCCAGGTTGGTGGCATTCAGTGCCAGACCTGCCACGGTCCCATCCAAAATATGGAAGTGGTGTACCAGTACTCGGCTCTCACGATGGGCTGGTGCATTAATTGCCACCGCGAGACTCCTCTCAACACGAAAGGCAATGCTTACTATGACAACCTCGTGAAACTGCACGACAAGTCTAACAATGCAGTTCCTTTCACTGTGTCGTCGAACGGCGGTACCGAGTGCTCGAAGTGCCACTACTAAGTTTTTTCAGCTAAGCTTTATTATTTAGGACGCGAAGCACTTAACTAAGATTAAACGAGCGCAGGCTATCACCTTGCTGCCGCATCTTAGGTCCTCTTCGTCCGTCTCCTTACTACCTACAATGAAATACTGGAAGGGAATTGAAGAGCTGGATAATTCGCCGGAGTTTGCTAAGAACGCCTTCGCCGAATTTCCTGACTTTCTGCCGGTGAAGGAAAGCCGCGCCGGCGATGCCGAAGATAGTTCGGTAGCCCCCCGCCGTGACTTTCTAAAGCTTATGGGTTTCGGCGTAGCAGCGGCCACACTAGCCGCTTGCGAAGCACCGGTTCGCAAAGCAATTCCGTATCTCAATAAGCCGGAAGAGGTCGACCCGACTATCTCTAACTTCTACGCCTCGACCTACTTCACTGGCTCCGATTACAACGCGGTACTGGTGAAAAACCGTGATGGTCGTCCGATTAAGCTAGAAGGTAACCCTGAGTCACCTGTGACGCGTGGTGGCCTCTCGGCCCGCGCACAAGCTGCCATCCTAAGCTTGTATGACGGTGGCCGCCTGCAGCAATTTATGGCTAAGGGCAAGAAGGCTGATTTTGACAAAGTCGACCAAGCCATTCGTACTGGGCTAAACAGCGCTACTGGTAAAATCACCATCGTATCGCCGACTATTATTAGCCCTGGCACCAAGCGAGCCATAGCTGCTTTCGCAGCAAGCCACCGCAACGTAGAGCATGTCATGTACGACGTCAACTCTGCTTCGGGACTACTGCAAGCAAATGGTGGTGTACTGCCAGCCTATGATTTTAGCCGCGCAAACGTTATCGTTAGCCTAGGCGCCGACTTCCTAGGTACGTGGATTTCGCCTGTTGAATATTCGCGTCAGTATATTACTAATCGTAAGGTTAGAAGCGATGGGCCAGCTAAGCCCACTATGTCGCGCCACTACCAGTTTGAGACGGCTCTATCCTTGAGCGGTTCGAACGCTGATATCCGCGTGCCAGTTAAGCCTTCGCAAATGCCAGCAGTAGTGCTAGCGCTGTACAGTGCCATTGTAGGTGGTGGTACGGCTCCAGCCTTGACTCCAGCTATCAGTGCGAAAGTGAAGGCTGCTGCTACTGAATTGCAGAACAACCGCGGTGCTTCGCTCGTGGTAGCTGGTTCTAACGACCCTGCAGTTCAAGTTCTAGTTGCTGCTATCAACCAGAGCCTCGGCAACGTGGGTACTTCGGTTGACTTGACGAATCCGTCTTATGTGCGTCAGGGCGATGATGCGCGTATGGCGCAGTTCGTTCGCGACCTCAACAGCGGGGCTGTTAGTGCTGTATTCTTCTACAACGCTAACCCGGTATACAACCACCCCCTAGGTGCGCAAATTAAAGCCGGTATTGCAAAAGCTGCTTTAAGCGTATCGCTCAACGACCGCCTCGACGAGACGGGTTCGCTGTGCCAATACCAAGCGCCCGACAGCCACTGGCTAGAGTCGTGGAATGACTATGAGCCCAAGCGTGGTTTCTTGAGCCTTGCTCAGCCCGCTATTACGCCCATCTTCAAAACCCGCCAGGGACAAGAAAGCTTCTTGCGTTGGGCTGGTTCTAACGAGACCTACTACAACTTCCTAAAAGCTGGCTGGCGCAATGTGCTTGGTGCTAATGGCTTCCAGGCTGCTTGGGATAAAGCTGTACACGATGGTGTTGCTACCGGTACCGCTCTGACTGCAGCCCCAGCTTTCTCGTCACCAGTAATTGGTGCAGCTGAAGCTGTAAGCCGCCTACGTAATGTGCCTACAGCTCCGGCTGGCACGGTAGAGTTGGCGTTGTATGAAAAGGTAGGTATCGGCGAAGGTGGCGTAGAAGCTAACAACCCCTTCCTGCAGGAATTGCCCGACCCAATTTCGAAAGCTACTTGGGGCAACTACGTAGCCGTGCCCCGTGCTATGGCAGTAGCCAATAAATGGGAGCAAGGCGATGTGCTAAGCATCAGCGCTGCTGGAGTGGCAAAACCACTCAACCTGCCAGTATTGATTCAGCCAGGCCAAGCTGATGGCACCGTAAGTATTGCTGTTGGTTACGGCCGTGTGATGGCTGGCCGCGTTGGCGATAACGTAGGTGAAAATGCTTTTCCGTTTGCGCAAGTAAATAAAGACGGTATTGTCTACGCCAACGCTGTAACGCTGAAAGCTACAGGTGCCAACAGCCCTATCGCACAGACGCAGACGCACCACACTATCATGGACCGCCGTGAGGTGGTGCAGGAGAACACACTGGAGAAGTACCGCGAAAATCCTAAAGAGGTAACGGAGTATGAGCGCATTGCTACGCCAGAAGGCCTAGAAAAGCCCAGCAAAGTTTCGCTCTGGCAGGATTACCAGTATAATGACCATCACTGGGGAATGGCAATTGACCTCAACTCGTGCATTGGCTGCGGCTCATGCGTGATTGGGTGCCAGACCGAAAACAACATTGCCGTTGTAGGCAAGCAGCAGGTTATCAACCGCCGCGAAATGCACTGGATGCGTATCGACCGCTACTATAGCTCGAACGCGCACAAGAGTGATTTCGACGAAAAAGGCAAGCTGGACACATACGCTGCTATGGAAGACCCTTCGGACAACCCGCAGGTAGTATTCCAGCCCATGCTGTGCCAGCACTGCAACCATGCACCCTGCGAAACGGTGTGCCCAGTGCTAGCCACTACGCACAGCTCAGAAGGTCTCAACCAGATGACCTACAACCGTTGCGTGGGTACTCGCTACTGCGCCAACAACTGCCCGTATAAAGTGCGTCGCTTTAACTGGTTCTCTTACTACTCTAACGAGAAGTTTGAGGACGTGAACGGCCACATGTTTACCGACCTAGGCCGGATGGTGCTGAACCCCGATGTAACGGTTCGTGCCCGCGGTGTAATGGAGAAATGCTCTTTCTGCGTACAGCGTATTCAGCTTGGTAAGCTAGAAGCTAAAAAGCAGAAGCGCCGCCCATTAGACGGAGAAGTTGTCGCCGCTTGCGCACAGTCCTGCCCCACCGAAGCCATTCTTTTCGGCGATATGCGTGACCCAAGCAGCCGCATCAGCAAGCTACTGAAGCGCGAGGATGGCGAGCGTGCGTTCCACGTGTTAGATTCTATCAACGTGCAGCCCAACGTTACGTACCTGACTAAAATCCGCAATGTAGAGCAGTCGGCCTTCTTCCCCGAAGAAAAGCCAGCCTAGGCAGCAGATAGCCTGATTACCACGAGTTAAGTCTTTAATTATTCATCATTATGCAGCACGTATCACCTGTACGCGAGCCGCTCGTAACGAGTGGCAAGACGTACCACGACGTAACTCAGGATATCTGCTACCAAGTAGAAGCTGCCCCGAACGTTCGGTGGATGGGCGCCTTGGCTGTAGCCCTGGTTCTGCTAGGCGTTTTCTTTTACTCAGTTTATCGTACCCTATGGTATGGTATCGGTGAGTGGGGCCTCAATAAAACTATCGGTTGGGCTTGGGATATCACCAACTTCGTATGGTGGGTAGGTATTGGCCACGCTGGTACACTGATTTCGGCAGTACTGCTGCTGTTCCGTCAAAAGTGGCGGTCGTCCATCAACCGGGCAGCAGAAGCTATGACGATTTTCGCCGTAATCTGTGCTGCCATGTTCCCGGTACTGCACATGGGTCGTCCCTGGTTGGCTTTCTACGTTTTCCCGCTGCAGAATACCTTAGGGTCATTGTGGGCAAACTTTAACTCGCCTCTGTTGTGGGACGTATTCGCTATATCTACCTATTTCACAGTATCGCTGGTCTTCTGGTACACTGGTCTAGTACCTGACTTCGCTACTATCCGTGACCGCGCTAAAGGTAAGATTGCAAAAGTGAGCTACTCGCTCCTCAGCTTTGGCTGGACGGGCTCGGCTAAGCACTGGTCGCGTTACGAGACAGTGTCGCTCATCCTAGCTGGTGTGTCTACTCCTCTGGTACTCTCGGTACACACCATCGTTTCGATGGACTTTGCAACTTCGGTAGTACCAGGCTGGCACACTACCATCTTCCCGCCCTACTTTGTGGCAGGTGCTATCTTCTCGGGTTTTGCAATGGTACTTACGCTAATGCTTATCACCCGTGTAGTATTCAAGCTAGAAGATTACATTACGTTGGAGCACATTGCCCTCATGAACAAAATCATGATGACGACTGGCTCTATCGTAGGTGTAGCTTATATCACCGAGTTCTTCATTGCTTGGTATTCACAGGTTGAGTATGAGCAGTACTGCTTCATCAACCGCGCTACTGGTCCATATTGGTGGGCATACGCTAGCATGATGACTTGCAACGTTATTACGCCGCAGTTGGTATGGTTCCGTCGGGTTCGTTACAGCATTCTACTCACGTTCATCTTGTCTATCATCGTGAACATTGGTATGTGGTTCGAACGCTTCGTAATCATTGTATCCTCGCTACACCGCGATTACCTGCCCTCCTCGTGGGCTATGTTCTCGCCTACTAGCATTGACGTGGGTGTTTATGTAGGTACTATCGGCTTGTTCTTCACGCTGTTCTTGCTCTTCGCCAAGTTCTTCCCTGTTATCAACATGGCAGAGGTTAAGACTATCTTGAAGTACACCGTCAACGATGGTCCTACCTATGGCGGAACCAACGATGGTTCGCAATCGGCAAGCCGTCGTAATTCTCCGACGCCTTATTCTACGCCCGGCGTTCCTGCTTCGGCCCCTGTAAACTACGACAAACATGACTAAGCGCTTTGCTCTCGGCATCTTCGAGGATGAAGATGTGCTCCTCCACGCAATTGATAATGTTCGCGGCGCGGGAGTTAAGATTTACGATGTTTTCTCTCCTTACCCAGTGCACGGCATCGATGATGCCCTAGGTATCGAGCGGTCGCGTTTGCCTATTGCAGCCTTCTTCTACGGCTTATGTGGTCTGTCTTTCGCACTGTGGATGCAGATTTACATGTTAGGTTTTGACTGGCCAATGATTATCGGCGGTAAACCAAACATTGCTCTGCCGGCCTTCATCCCGGTTAGCTTCGAATTGACGGTGTTTTTTACCTGCCATGGCATGGTAATCACCTTCTACACCATCTCGAAGCTGTACCCACGCATCAAAACACCAGTTCTTGATGCGCGCTCGACCGACGACAAATTTGTAGTGGCTATTGAACTGGATGAAACCAGCTCACAGTTGCCGAAATTGACTCAGTTGCTTCGCGAAAACGGAGCTAGCGAAGTCAATCAAAAGGAAATGACCAAATTCTAATGATGTCGCCTTCCCTCAAACACGGGCTGTACGCGGCCTCCCTGCTGCTGAGTACCGGCCTTGGAGCTTGCTCGACGCGTGCCGACGACCCCGGTGTAGAATATGCGCCGGAGATGTACGAGTCTATCCCTTACGAGCCGCTACGCCAAACGAGCTACAACAAGATTAACGCTTTCGGCATCAACGAGCGCACTCCAGCTACTGGTACCGTTCCTCGTGGCAAGCTCAACTACTACGACCACATTCCCAAGGATAGTGTGCGAATAGCTGAGCGTCAATTGAGCAACCCTTATCCTTACACCAAAGCGAATTTGGAAGAGGGGCAAGTGCTTTACACGCGCAATTGCCAGCACTGCCACGGTGAAAGTGGCAAAGGTGACGGTCCTGTAGGTCAAAAATTCAAGGGTGTGCCGAATTACAATTCGGGCGCTTACAAGACGATGAATGATGGGCACATCTATCACGTCATTCAATGGGGACGTAACCGCATGATGCCACACGGCTCCCAAGTGAACCCTGAGGAACGCTGGAAAATTGCGATGTATGTCCATGTGTTGCAGCTCAACAACGACCCTGCTGACCTGCCTAAGCTTGTGAAAGAAGCGGCAGCGCGTCCAGCCACTGATGCGGAAGCTGGTAACGGCTCACAACAAACTGATGGAGCTAACCAAAAGCCAGAAGGCAAAGCCCAGGCAGGTACTGGCTCTGAGACGCCCGGCCAAGGCAATACCAAGGCTCGTAACGGCTCGATGTAATTTTTGATAGATATGGCAACTCTGACGCATCATCACGAACCCGTTGTAGCTGAGCACTTGCAAGAGCATCCTGGCTTGCAGCGTACGTTCGTTACTATTATAATAGCCGGTATTATCATCCTGGCTCTTGGCTTACTGGCCGCTTTCATGGGCTGGGGCGAGCACCACGAAGCCGCTGGTCATGTGGCATCCGCCTCCAGTCACGGCCATGCTGAGCATGCTGGTAGCCCCATCTGGCTGAAGCGTTTGCTGGTTAGCCTGTGGCATAGCAACGTATTTTTTATCGGTGTCTCGGTAGTGGGCACCGTCTTTATGGCTATCCAGTACGTAGCATACGCTGGTTGGTCAGTGGTGATAAAGCGCATTAATGAGGCACTTAGCGCCTGGATTCTTCCTGGAGCAGTTATCATGGTGTTGGTCTTCGCCGCTAGCCTCATCAATCATGACCTGTTCCACTGGACCGTACCAGGCATCATGGACAAGAACAGTCCAAACTATGATGCCATCATTGCGGGTAAAGGCGGTTTCCTCAGTATTCCTTTCTACCTGATTCGGATGGTTTCCTACCTGTTCATTTGGTGGGCTTTCTCACAGCGTTTGCGTCAACTGTCGATACAGGAAGACTTGAATGGTGGTACTAGCTATTTCCATACGAGCATCACGACAGCGGCTCTTTTTCTAGTATTGTTTGCTGTGACATCTTCTATGTCGGCTTGGGACTGGGTAATGTCTGTAGACGTGCACTGGTTCAGCACAATGTTTGGCTGGTATGTATTCGCTTCTTGGTGGGTATCTGGTATCGCCGCAACTACGCTAATTGCCATCTACCTGAAACAAGCTGGTTATCTGCGCATGTTGAACTCAAACCATTTTCATGACCTAGGTAAGTTCATGTTTGGTTTCAGCATCTTCTGGACTTATGTGTGGTTCTCGCAGTTCATGCTTATTTGGTATGCTAACCTGCCTGAAGAGTCGGTATACTTCAACCAGCGCTTAGGTGGCTTTGATGGCCGCTACACGTGGATGTTCTACGGAAACCTACTCATCAATTTTGCCTTTCCTTTCTTGGCATTGATGACGCGGGATGCAAAGCGCCAGATGATTATGCTCAAGATAGTGTGTATCGCTATATTGATAGGCCACTGGTCTGACTTTTATTTGATGCTCATGCCGGGCACTATGAAGGGCGAAAATGGGTTTCTAATTGAAATTGGTGTAGCGCTTATTTTACTGGGTGCTTTCCTAATACTCGTGACGCGCCGCTTAGCTGCAGCATCATTGGTACCTGTTAATCACCCATTCATCGAAGAGAGCGTTCACCACACGACTTAAACTCATAGAATACAGTGGCTAGAAGCCAATAGTCAGTTGGTAAACTGCGCTGTTTTTCTAGCTTCCGGCTCCTGACTTCTAGCTTACATTCAATGACTGCTTTAACAATCCTCTTGGTGCTGGTTCTTCTGCTGGTCGTTTTCGGCCTGCTGTTCCGGCTCCAGATTCTGACCTCTATCTTTTCCGGTACCTACGTTCGGGAGATTGGTATGAGCAACCGTATTAATGCGGTGCTGATGCTAGTATTCATGGTAGTAGGTGGAGCGGCATTCTTTTGGTCCTTCTCGGAGAACTTCAATAAAATGAACCCGCCTATAGCATCTATTCATGGCCACGCCATGGAGCGGATGTTCTGGACGACAATGACCGTTATAGGCATTGCTTTTGTTCTTACTCAGGTTATTCTGTTCGTTTACTCGTATAAGTATCAGCATAAAGAAGGGCGTCGTGCTTACTTCTTCGCGCACAATAACACTATCGAAGTAGTTTGGACTATTATTCCGGCTATTGTGATGGCCTCCTTGATTTTCGCTGGTTGGAAGGCATGGACTCGTATTACTGGTCCTGCGCCTAAAGATGCAGTAGTAGTAGAAGTAATGGGTAAGCAGTTCAATTGGCTTGTTCGTTATCCTGGCCGTGATATGAAGCTTGGGGTCGTTAATTACCGTCTTATCGACGCTTCTAACGACTTTGGTTTTGATTTGAGTGACAAAGCTGCACTTGATGATTTCACGACTAATGGTGAGATTCACGTGCCTAAAGGGCATCCAGTCTTGATTAAGATACGCTCTCGTGACGTATTGCACGCCGTTTATATGCCGCATTTCCGCGTGCAGATGTATGCTGTGCCTGGTATGCCAACTCGGTTCTGGTTCACACCTACAATGACGACCGATGAAATGCGTGCGCATTTAGGTAATCCTAAATTCGACTACGAATTAGCTTGCAATCAAATTTGTGGAGCTAGCCACTTTGCAATGAAGGCAAAGGTTATTGTAGATGAACCAGACGATTATCAAGCGTGGTACGCTAAGCAAAAGCCAAACTCGGCTAATACTGATATGATGGCTTCTTACAAGGAGACGAGTAAGAGTGCAGGTTTAGGCAAGGGCGGTAGCCTGGGCGCTAAAGCTGCCGCTATAGAGGAGACCGGTGAGACACCTGCTACCCCTCTATCAGCGCAGACCGCGATGTAAGTTGATTTTTACGGAAAACTGTTTTTTATATGGCTACTAATCTTCCCGCATCTGCGCATGCCCAAGGAGGTATCGGTACTGCTCCAGTACCGCATACTGAGCATGATGAGCACCTGCATGAGCACGATGAGCACCACGACCAGCATTGGCTGTGGAAGTATGTGTTCAGCCAAGACCACAAAATGATTGCTCGGCAATTCCTCATCACGGGGATATTCTGGGCTATTGTAGGCGGCACGCTTTCCAGCTTGTTTCGTTTGCAATTAGGTTGGCCTGAGGCTACTCTAGACTGGTTGCAACCAATTCTTGGTAAGTGGATTGAAGGGGGTAAACTGAATCCTGAATTCTATCTGGCCCTGGTAACTATGCACGGTACCATCATGGTATTCTTCGTGCTAACAGCAGGTCTATCAGGTACCTTCTCTAACTTCTTGATTCCCCTGCAGGTCGGAGCACGTGATATGGCTTCTGGCTTTATGAACATGCTCTCGTATTGGTTCTTCTTCCTTTCGAGCGTTATCATGTTTGTATCACTGTTTCTGGAAACTGGACCAGCTGCAGCAGGATGGACTATCTACCCCCCGCTTAGTGCCTTGCCCCAGGCCATCAAAGGTTCGGGTATGGGTATGACGATGTGGCTGGTATCGATGGTGTTCTTTATCGTGTCTCAGCTCCTAGGTGGTGTTAACTACGTGACGACGGTAATCAACCTGCGTACGCGTGGCCTGAGCATGAGCAAGCTGCCCCTGACTATCTGGGCATTCTTCCTCACGGCTATCCTAGGTATTCTGTCGTTCCCGGTACTGCTCTCGGCTGCTCTGCTTCTTGTATTCGACCGTTCTTTCGGTACGTCGTTCTTCTTGTCCGATATCTACATCGCTGGGCAAGCGCTACACAACCAAGGTGGTTCACCAGTACTGTTCCAGCACTTGTTCTGGTTCCTAGGTCACCCAGAAGTATATATCGTTATCATGCCTGCTATGGGTATGGTATCGGAAATCCTTGCTACCAACGCTCGTAAGCCTATTTTTGGCTACCGCGCAATGATTGGTTCGCTGATTGGAATTTCGCTGCTTTCGTTCGTGGTATGGGCTCACCATATGTTCGTGACTGGCATGAATCCTTTCCTCGGTTCGGTATTCATGTTCCTCACGCTTATCATCGCAGTTCCTTCAGGCGTAAAGGTGTTCAACTGGTTGGCTACTCTATGGCGCGGTAACATCCGCTTCACAGCCGCCATGCTATTCTCCATTGGCTTCGTATCGCTGTTCATCTCGGGTGGTCTAACTGGTATTATCCTAGGTAATGCTACGCTTGACATTCAAATGCACAATACTTATTTCGTAGTGGCTCACTTCCACTTAGTAATGGGTTCGTCGGCATTCTTTGGTTTGTTTGCGGGTGTATATCACTGGTTCCCGAAGATGTTTGGGCGCATGATGGATGAGAAGCTAGGATACATCCATTTCTGGCTGACGTTCATTGGTGTATACCTCGTATTCATGCCGATGCACTACGTAGGTATTGCTGGTTTCCCCCGTCGTTACTATGCTTGGACTGGCTTCGACGCCTTCAGCCAGTTTGCTGACCTGAACAAGTTTATCTCAGCTGCAGCTATCCTTGCCTTCTTCGCTCAGTTCGTTTTCATCTTCAACTTCTTCTATAGCATTTTCCGTGGTCGTCGTGCTACGCAAAATCCTTGGAACTCAACGACGCTGGAGTGGACGACGCCGATTGTACCCGGCCACGGCAACTGGCCAGGTGAGATTCCGGCAGTATATCGCTGGCCCTACGATTACAGCAAGCCTGGTTCTGAAGTAGATTTCATACCCCAGAACGTGCCGTATTCGCAAACGGCCTCTTCTAACCTGCCCTACGAGCGGGAGCTAGAAGACTAAGCTAACTTAATGTTTTGCCTGAACGGGCCGCCGCGCAACGGCGGCCCGTTTTATTTTGTTGAACCATTGCCTAGAGGATTTGTGACCTAGGTAATTTTGTTCAGTTGCTATGCAAATAGATAGTTCTGTACGCCGATTTCGGTTCTGGAGCATTTTAACAGTAGTCAGTATCTACCTGCTCATCTTGGTAGGAGGAGTTGTTAGAGCTACCGGCTCAGGCATGGGTTGCCCCGACTGGCCCCGTTGCTTTGGCCAGTGGGTGCCTCCTACCAACGTTAGTGAGCTGCCGGCCGACTACAAACAAGTATATACCGCGCAGCGCGTAGCTAAAAATCAAAAACTAGCTCGCACCTTAGCTGGATTGGGTTTCAAGCAGGTGGCTGGTGAAATTTTTGCTCACCCTACGCAGTACATCGAAACGGATTTTAATGCGACGAAAACCTGGATAGAGTACATCAATCGTCTTTTGGGGGCGCTCATAGGAATCTTCGTTTTTGTAACAGCCATTGTAGCATTACCTTATTGGCGGCGTGACCGGACGGTGTTTTGGTTGGCAGTAGGAGGGTGGTTGTTAACGGGTGTACAAGGTTGGCTAGGCTCGCTGGTAGTGTCGACTAACCTGTTACCGATTATGGTCACTATTCATATGGGCCTAGCTTTGCTTATAGTAGCCATGTTGCTTTATGCGGCTAATAGAGCCCAGCATTGGACCGAACTGCAGTCCATGAATGAAACGAGTTCTAGGCTATCGGCTGTGGCCTCAGAGAACACGAGCGGTATCTATACCCTGCTGTGGCTGGCGTTGGTAGCTACATTTATTCAGATAGTGCTGGGGACGCAGGTGCGCGAGCAAGTAGACCAAGTAGCGTCAGCCGCAAACTATATAAATCGTGGCAGCTGGATAGACCAGCTTGGCAGCGTATTTAAAGTGCACCGCTCTATGTCTGTGCTAGTAGTATTGCTGAATGGCTACGTGGTATACAGGCTGTGGCCAACAGCTGGGGCGGGACTGCGTCGCTTACTTGCTACCTCGTTAGGGCTGTTAGGGTTGGAAATCGTGGTAGGGATAGTACTCGCCTATCTGGCTTTGCCGGCCGTAATGCAGCCAGTGCACCTTACACTAGCAACTATGCTGTTCGGAGCCCAATTTTTGACGCTGGTAACGTGGCAACGGGCAAAGACTAATGCACAACAGGTCCTGCCACAGCCGGCTCATGCGTAACTTTGTAATCCGGTCTCTAGCTGCGCCAAAGCGGATACCGGCAATAGCTGAATGACAAAGGCCCGTGCCTATTTCCAACTCCTAAAGTTTCGGCTTTCGTTTACGGTGGCGTTTTCCAGCGCCATTGGCTATCTATTAGGGGCCCGAGATCTAAGTTGGAGTCGCGTGTTGCTGGTAATGCTAGGTGGCTTGCTGGTAACGGGGTCGGCCAATATTATCAATCAGGTTTTTGAAAAAGACCTTGATAAACACATGCGCCGCACTGAAGGGCGGCCGCTTCCTACTGGCCGCATTTCGCCTAATGAAGCCTGGGTATTCTGTATAATCCTCGGGGTCGCGGGCCTAGCACTGTTGGTCTACTATTTCAATCCTTTGACGGCAGCGTTGTCGCTGCTTTCACTCATTCTCTATGGGTTTATATACACCCCTCTGAAGACCATATCACCCGTGTGCGTGGCAGTAGGGGCCATTCCAGGTGGGTTGCCGCCCATGATAGGCTGGGTGGCCGCCACGGGCTTTGTAGGCGTTCCGGCTTGGGTGCTGTTTGGCATCCAGTTCATGTGGCAGTTTCCGCATTTTTGGGCCATCGCCTGGGTGGCCGATGAGGACTACAAGCGTGCAGGCTTCAAGATGCTGCCCTCACCGGGCGAGCGGGATTTACGCACGGCATTCCAAATAATGACCTATACCGTGCTACTAATTCCAGTGTCGCTGCTGCCTCTGGTCCTAGGTATCTCAGGGCGTGTGTCGGCGGGCGTAGCCTTGGTATGTGGAGTTATTTTTCTGCTGATGACGGTGCAGCTTATGCGCACGCAAGACCGAAAGGCGGCCTTGAGCATCATGTTCGCTTCTTTCCTTTATTTGCCTATTGTACAAATAGCGCTGGTTCTGGATAAAGTTTGATTTTTAATTGTCCGCTTTTTGTTATCAGTTCAGTAACGAAGCCACCTAGGTGGCAAAACTGACAACTAATTCTTACTACCTCATGAATACTTCAGAGCTGCTGCTTGAGAAAGAAGAAGGTCTAGGGCTACACCCAAAACGGGTAGTGCTTATTCTGCTTATTTTCAGCATTATTATGATGTTTGCCGCTTTCACTAGCGGTTACATTGTGCGTCGCGACGAGGGCAACTGGCGCGAGTTTGACCTGCCCCTTAGTCTTCTGTTCAATACCATTGCTATTGTGCTGAGTAGCGCAGCTATGCAGTGGGCTTACTATTCGGCCAAACACAATGAAGTAAAGCGGGCCCAGCTTGGCTTATTGGTAACCTTGGGTTTGGGAATAGTTTTCCTATTCGGACAGGTGCACTCCTGGGGTGACCTAGTGGATGGCCGCACCTTTTTTGGCGGCGCCGACGCCAACCCTTCGGGTTCTTTCGTATACGTACTCATGGGCGTGCACGCCTTCCACTTGATTACCGGGCTTATTTTCGTAGCGGTGGTGCTTAAGCGAAGCCTTAACTATCAGGTGCATTCGCGGGCTATGCTGTCGATTGGCAATGCCACCATCTACTGGCACTTCTTGGGCGGCCTTTGGTTGTACCTGTATTTGTTCCTACTTTTGAACCACTAATCCGCGAGTTGTCGTAGGATAACTTCCCGTTTATTTTGCCGCCTGCTATGGCCCATTCGACCACCTTAGAGCCCACTGCTGCTACTACTACCTACACCGATGCTCCGCGCACCGGCACCTGGGATGGTGGCAATGAACCCTTTAAAGCGAGCTACGGCAAGCTGATGATGTGGTTCTTCCTGCTGTCGGACGCCTTCACTTTTGGAGCGTTTTTGACGGCATACGGCATGATTCGCCACAAACACGGCGTGTTTACCGGTACCGCTGACAAATTCTTTTTCAGCACGGCCCACTGGCCTATTCCTGAAAAAGTATTCAACGGCTTCCCCGGCTTGCACGGCATGGACTTGCCGCTGGCTTTCGTAGCCTTGATGACGATGATTCTCATCTTCAGCTCCGTGACGATGGTACTGGCAGTAGAAGCCGGACACCGCATGGACAAGGCCGATGTGCAAAAATGGCTGCTGTGGACTATTCTCTTTGGTGCTATGTTCCTCAGCTCGCAGGCTTGGGAATGGAGCCACTTTATCGGTGGTTCTGAAAAGGGTTTGCTAATGGCAGATGGTTCAGTAATGCATGGCGCCAACCTAGCTACTAACGAGTACGGCCCGCCGCTGTTTGCCGACTTGTTCTTCTTCATCACCGGTTTCCATGGTACGCACGTATTCTCCGGGGTATGCTTGTTGGTATGGTGCTTTATCGCTACTACCAACGGTACGTTTGAGAAGCGCGGCCACTACGAGATGGTTGAGAAAATTGGCCTCTACTGGCACTTTGTAGATTTGGTATGGGTGTTCGTATTCACCTTCTTCTATCTGGTGTAATAAAATTTTTGGATGTTGCTCAGAATGCTGAATATCCTACCTAGGGTGTTCAGCATTCAGCATTCAAGACTATAAAAATTCAAAAAATGTCTGCTCACGCTACTACCGAACACGCCTACGTTCCAGGCGAAATCGCTAAACCCAATACTGGGTGGATTTGGAAAACCTTCTGGGTGCTGGTAATCATCACGGCCGTGGAGTTTGCTATTGCCTTCGCCATGACGAATCCTGAATTGCGTACTTTCCGCAACAGCATCTTTATTGTGCTCACGATTCTTAAGGCATTCTTTATTGTGGGCGAATTCATGCACTTGAAGCATGAAACAAAAAGCCTCATCTGGACTATCCTTATCCCCACCGCGCTGCTGGTGTGGCTAGTAGTTGCCCTAGTTACGGAAGGTTCGTCTATCGGCGAAACTCTCGCGCACATGTTCAGCTAGTCAATGCGGCCCCGCCAAACCATTTTGTTGGGGCTACTGCTGCTGGTGCCCGTATTGGCCTTTCTGTTCCTGTACGGCTTCGGCTCCAATCATTACGCGCTGCCAACCTACTTGCCCGAGCGGGCGGACTCCGTCCGCCTTGCGGGCGGAGGGTGGCAGCGCGATACTGTTTATCACCGGGTACAGCCTTTCCGCCTCCGCGCGGCCGGTGGGCGCTATGTAGCAAGCCAGGAGTTGGGGCAAGGCCTGTACATCCTGCAGCTTCTGACCCAAGGGGAAGCCGATGTGCAGGCAACGCGCGAAATGGCCCGTCTGCAGGAGAAGTTTCGTCGTGAACCGCGCGTGCGGCTTGCCACAATAGCTGCGTTACCACCCACACTTTCGGCTCCCGAAGCAAGCGCGCAGCTAGAAAAGCTGAGCGAGCAATACGGCACCATCAGTGGCAAATGGTTTGTCCTAGGCGCTACTCCCGACTCGGTGCAGCGCTTAGCCCAGTACGAACTAGGCTTAACAGCGCTGCGCCCAGAGCAACTGCCTTTTCGGCCTGCTACCGAGCCGGCAACTTTGCCAGCGGGGCGGTTGTTGCTAATTGACCACGACCAGCATGTGCGTGGCATCTACGATGGAGCCGATATCCATGAGATAGAGCGGCTCATCACGGAAGTTAACGTTTTGCTTTATATCTATGACCACCGCCACTGAGCAGTTGCATCCGCCCGTATTAGAGCCGGGCGACTACACAAAATATAAGATTATTCTGGGTATACTGGGGGCGGTAGTGCCCCTGTTGGTAGCGGTCCTTTACTTCTTCCCGCAAACCTTCCGTATCCCGGGGGCTCAGGTACGGATGCTGCCTGCTATTAATGCGGGGTTAAACTCATTGACGGCCATTTGTCTGCTGGCAGGCTATTACTTTATTCGGCAGAAGGATGTAGTGCGGCACCGAGCGATGATGGGCATTGCGTTTGGCCTAGGTAGCTTGTTTTTGCTTTCTTACGTGGCGTACCACTCGCAAGCAGACAGCACGCATTTTGGTGGGGTAGGGGCCATTCGCATGGTTTATTTTATCTTGCTCCTGACCCATATTAGCTTGGCTGTGGTAACCGTAGCACTGGTATTATTCACGCTCTACTTTGCCCTCACGGGGCAGTATACCAAGCACAAAGCCATTGCACGGTGGACGTTTCCGGTGTGGCTTTATGTCTCTGTAACGGGTGTCATCGTATACTTTATGATTGCTCCGTATTACCCCGCCGCTTAGGCAGGTAGTAAACTTTCTACGCATACTAGTGTTCTAAATTTATGAAGAAACTCATTTTTGCTCTGGCACTTAGCTACTTGCTACTAGGCCAGCTTGGGTTGGGCTCGCAGGCGTTTGCCCAGTGCGTAATGTGTAAGTCGCAGGTAGAAGCTGCCCGCGCCGAGCGCGACGACTATGACGTAGCCGGCCTCAACAAGGGCATTGTATATATGATGACGGTACCCTACATTTTGATGGGGGCTATCGGGTATTTCTGGTATCGGCGCACGCACCCTAAGCGTACGCCCGTAGTATGAAGCCCGTCCGAGCGTGGTGGCTGGCCCTGCTAGCGCTACGCTGTCCGCATTGCCATACGGGGCCTTTGTTCAACTATGGCATGTACAACCTAGGGCATTTTACGGACATGCCCGAGAGCTGCCCGGTATGCGGGCAGCACTACGAGCCGGAGCCAGGCTTTTATTGGGGAGCTATGTACATCAGCTTCGCTTTTGCAGTGCCGATAGTGCTTGGAAGTGGCGCCGTATTATACTGGTTTTTTGGCGACCCGCCGACCTGGGTGTACGTGACGACAGTGGCCGTAGTGATGCTCTTGCTCACGCCGCCCTCTTTTCGCTATGCCCGCGCAGTGATGCTATATGCGTTTGGTGGGGTGCGCTTTGATAAGCGCTACCTAGAAAAAGGTCGCGCGGCGTAGCACCTAGGTCTATCCTCGCCCGATTTTTGTAGCAACAGCGGCGGTGTTATCTCTTAAGAAAGCCCTGGTTGGCTGCGCGGCACTAAGGTGCCGGCAGTTGGCCAGGGTATTTATTTAAGCTACCTATGGAGCTTTCTAACTCATTGGTTCGTCGCGGCTGGGGTATAGCAGGGGCTTGGCTGCTGATTGTCTGTGGGTTATTATGCTTTGGGGCTAGCTACCTGGCTACCGAGTATGGCCCTGGAGCCGGGGAAGAATCGCAGCCCGGCACGGCCCAGGTGCAGCACTTAGTGCAGCAAGCAACGGCCACTGCCAACCAGGAAGCGGAGCGCATTCTGCAAACCAGCCTGTTCCGCAAGACTATTCGATTTAGCCAGCTACTCAGCCAGAGCACCTATCCGGCCTTTGTAGTGCAGGATGGGCAGCTGCAAGAGTGGTCAGCCGCGGGCCCTTCGCCCAAGGCAGAAGACATAGCCGATACCCGGGCCGAATGGCTTTCACAAACCGCCCTAGGTGACTTTGTGGTGGTGCGGCGTGCCCAAGAGACAACGGTAGTGCTGGTATATATTCCGCTGCTGCAGCGTTATGGCATCAGCAACCGCTACCTGCGCGAAGGCTATGGCCGCGCCCTGCTGCAAGGGCTGGATGTGCAGGTGCAAGCCGCTGCGGGCGCCAAGCCGAATACCCTGGTGCGAGAAGCCAATGGTCAGCCGCTGTTTGCAGTGCAGTGGCTGCAAAACAGCTCGCTGGCGGGGCGCTACTTGCCACTGGCCTTGCTGGCACTAGGTGTGCTGCTGTACGTAGGCGGCTGGCTGGCGCTGGCGTGGCGCTGGTGGCTGGCTCGTCGGGGTGGGGCAGCCGTCGCGGCTCTGATACTGCCGCTGCTAGTGCTGCGCGTGGTGCTGTTGCAACTGGGCCTACCCTTTGCAATGCTGGAGCTACCGCTGTTCGACCCTAGGGTGTACGCTGTGTCCAGCTGGGCCCCATCGCTAGGCGACTTGCTGCTGAATGCCGTACTGGCGCTAGTGGTGGCTGCCGGGGTGTGGCTGCTGAGCATCCACTATCGGTGGCAAACCCGCGCGCAGGTCGGCAACCGCATGGGATGGCGGATAGGGCTGACTGTGCTGTTTAGCTCGCTCTTACTCGCGTTGCACAGCTACTACCGCACGGCGTTCAGTAGTGGCCAGCTCAACCTCGATGTTACGCAGAGCATTCAGATTTCGGGCTTCCGGCTAGTGCTGGTGCTGGCAGTGGTGCTGCACTCGGCCGCCTTTTTGCTGCTGCTGCTGCTGCTTACCAGGCTACTGGGGCCCGGCCGGCGGCTGATACATGGCGGCCTGCTGCTCGGTCTTACGGCGGGTGGCGCGCTAGTGCTGCTGGGGCTGAGCGCCCTGCTGGGCTGGACCTGGCTGTGCCTAGCTGCCCTGGCCATTAGCTATTTTGTGCTGGTGCGCATGGCCGGGCCGGGGCCTAGGGGCCTGGCTTACTTAGTGCTGCTGCTACTGGGGCTGGGCGCGGCTACCGGTGCGATGGCTCAGTACGAGCAGTTTGGACACCAGCTATTGCTAGACAAGCAACGCTTGGCTAATAATCTGTTGGTCGATAATGACTTGCAAGGAGAGTTTTTGCTGGGCGAGCGTATTCGCTTGCTCGCCGCCGACCCGGTTATTGCCCAGATGCTGGCCGCCCAGCCCGTGCGGGCCGATGCAGTGCGCCGCCGCGTGAGCCGGCAGTATCTGCGCGACTACTTCGATAAGTACGAAGCCGGCATTGGCTTATTCGACGCGGCGGGCAAGCCCGTGGATACGCAAGGGAATGACACGCTCACCTTTGGCCAAACGCGCGAGCTGCTATCGCGCACGGCCACGGCTACTGACCAGGCGGGCGTGTTTCTGCTAAAGTCAGAAAACTCGTTTAGCTCGCGGCGCTATGCGGCCGTAGTGCCGCTGGTGGCGCCGCCGGTAGTGGGTATCGGGCCGCCCGCCCCAGCCGGTACCATTGTGCTCACGCTTAGCCTACGCAAGCTGTCGAGCTACAGCGTGCTGCCCGAGCTGCTGGTAGACCAGAAGTTTTTTCAGCCGGGCCTAGCCACCGACCTCAGTTACGCTGGCTTTGCGGCCGAGCGCTTGGTGTACAGCGAGGGCGATTTTGATTATGCTAATCTGCTGCCGGCTAGTCGGCTACGCGACCCGCGCCTCTATCAGGAAGGCATAGTGCTGAGTGGGTTTCACCACTTGGCCGTGCGAGGGGCCGAAGGCCGCACGGTGGTGGTGACGACCTCGACCTACTCGCTGGCCGACTGGCTGTCTAATTTCTCGTTTCAGCTCTTGCTCAATAGTGGGCTGTGGCTGCTGGCTGCTGGCCTGTACTTGCTGCTGCGCCGCGAGCGTAGTACCTGGCAGCTCAATTTTAGCACTCGCATTCAGGTGCTGCTCAATGTGGGGATTTTGTTGTCGCTGGTAGTTGTGAGCGTAGCTACCGCCAGCCAGGTTATTTCGGGCTATCGCCGCGACTTGCACCGCACTTACGAGCGCCGCGGCCACATTGCCCTCGAGAGCCTGTTGCGCCGCCGCGACCTGCTGACCGATAGCACGAACCGCCCTGCGGGGTATGACCCGGCACTTACCGGGCTAGTGCACAACGTGGCTGCCCTCACCGAAACGGACCTCAACCTTTATGATGCCAAGGGTAAACTACTGGTAAGCTCGCAGCCGCTCATTTTTGAGGCGGGTCTCCTAGGGTCGTTGCTCAACCCGCAGGCTATTGTGGCCTTGCGAGAGGCCGGTATGAGCCGTATCCTGCTAACCGAGCGGGCTGGTTCACTGTCATTTAGCGCCCTGTACTTGCCCGTGCGCATGCCTAGTAGCAGCGGCGCCGCGGCAGGGCCGGTACTGGGCTATGTGGGTATTCCTTTTTTCGATTCGCAGAAGGAGCTAGATAGCAAGCTGACGGAGCTGTTTACGACCATTCTCAACATTTTCACGCTCATGGGCTTGTTGTTCTTGGTGCTGGCGTTTGTGGCTACGCGCCAGCTCACGGCCCCGCTCAAGCTGCTGACTGAGCGCCTGAAGCGTACCACCCTCACGGGCCAGAATGAAGTGCTCGACTACCGCAGCAGCGACGACGAAATTGGGCTGCTGGTGCGGGAGTACAACACCATGCTCGGCAAGCTCGAAGCCAGTAAGCGCGAGCTAGCCACGCAAGAAAAGGAAGCGGCCTGGCGCGAGATGGCCCGCCAAGTAGCCCACGAAATCAAGAATCCGCTCACGCCTATGAAGCTGAGCCTGCAATACTTGCAAAAGGCTATTGATGAGGGGAGGCCCAACACGGAAGCCCTGATAGCCCGCATTTCACAGACGCTCATCACCCAAATTGATGTGCTTTCCGACATTGCTACCTCGTTCAGCACTTTTACCAACCTGCCCACTATGCGCCCCGAGCGTCTCGATGTGGCAGCCGTGCTCCGGCACTGCGCCGACCTCTTCCGGGAGCAGGACGGTGACGATGGCGGCGAGCTGCACCTAGACCTGCCCAGTGCGGAATCGTGCATCGTGTTTGCCGACGAGAGCCTGCTGGTACGCACTTTCAATAACTTGCTGCTCAACGCTAAGCAAGCGGTGCCACCTGGCCGCCAGCCGCGCCAAGAAGTAGGCCTGCAATGCAGCCCCGATAAGGTGCTGATTACCATTGCCGACAATGGCAGCGGCATCGCCGAAGACGTACGCGACAAGGTCTTCCGCCCCAACTTCACTACCAAGGCCACCGGCTCGGGTATCGGGCTGGCCGTGGCCAAGCGCGGCATCGAGAGCGCGGGCGGCCGCATCTGGTTTGAAACGGTAGAGGAAGAAGGCACTACGTTCTTTATAGAGCTGCCGCTGGCAGGATGAATTAGTAAGGAGTATCTATGTGCATAATGGCGTAAGTTGGCATCAATCAGCTGACTACCTACCCTGTGCACTATGGCAAACTCGCTTCTTACCACCTGGTTTTCGTTGCTACTGCTGCTGGCTATCCCAGCTGGCGCAACCCCACCTAGGGCCGCGCTGCTGGCGCAAGCCGGTAGCGACCCAATTATATACAGCTGTAATAATCTGTATGGAACGGCAAAGGATAGAGACCTAGTTGCCGCTCACCGTAGTGGCTGGGTAGAATTTGGGAACGGTGCTTTTACTCCAACGCTGATTCATTTTGTGAATCGCATTGTGCGGAACCCGCCCGCGCGCACCCGTCTGCTAGAGCCGCCAGTGTTGGTATTGATGCCTGGCGACACCGTGACGATACTGCATAATGTCGACCGCAATACCTTTCAGTTCAAGGGCCGCCACCAAGCCGAGCTGGATTTTTGCGTGCGCTTGTGGCGCGGCGCGCTCAGCTTAGATGGAATGTCGGTTGGCCTAGGTGAGCCGGTAGATGGTGACTCGACCATCACTTACCACGACACGGTCATTCGAAACTTAGCTAATCGCAAGCATCTTACGCAGTATTTGCAGCTGTGGCAGCGACTGCGGCTAGAAGGCGACGCTCGCCTGGCTCAGTTGCGCCGCACGCCCGGCATCCGGCCCGAGGTGGCAGCTTGCCTGGGCCGGCAGATACGCTTGCGGCTCTTTTCGATGCTGCTCAGCCCTCTGCTGCCCAGTAGCCGCCGCGATACCCTACGCACTCCGCCAGACGCCTACCGTGACACGGTAGCCGCGCAGTGGCGTGGCGTGCTAGCGATGCAGGCACTGCCTGCTGCGGCAAGCCAGGGGGTGGGGTGGGCGCTTAGCCAGTATGCTGAGTACCAGTGCGTGCTGGCGCGGCAGTACCCCGCCGCCGGGGCAAGCTATAAGATGGCCAAACAGCTATTCAGTGGCTTTCACCGGGCTTGGGTGTGTTACTTGATTTTAGAAGATGGGCAGCAGCGGCAGAATCTTAGCTATTATATCCAGGATTACGCCCGCTGGGTAAAGCCGCATGATGAGTTTCTGAAAGTGCTGCGCGGCGGGCCGCCTGTACCGTTGCGCTCCTACCCGCACGCCGCCTTTTCCGATTCGCTGGTGAGCCCGGTAGGTTCGCCGCGGCACCTTACCGACCTGCTGGCCGCTTACCGCGGCAAAGTGATACTGCTCGACCTCTGGGCTAGTTGGTGCGTGCCCTGCCGCGAAGAAATACCCCTATCGATAGCCGCTGCCAAGCGTTATGGCAAGCGAGGGCTGGTAGTACTTTATCTATCCATCGACGAAGACCCCACGGCCTGGCGCGGGGCGCTTAAGCAGTTGCCGGCTGGCGCGGGGCTCCAGTATCGTTTCATACGCCCAGGGTCCTCAGCCTTCCGCCAGGAATTTGATGTGCGGTCGGTGCCGCGCTATATGCTTCTTGACCGCAGGGGTACCGTGCGCAACCCCAATAGCCTGCGGCCTGGTGACGTGCGCTTCGGAACCCTAGTAGAAGAGCTACTATAAGTTTCTGAGCTTAGCTAAGCCGCGGCGCTACCGATGGCTATAGCGACGCGCGGCGCAATTAGCACCGCAGTAAGGCACTAGTAAGAACTAGCTAGCGTTGTGGGCCCGCTAATGCCGAACTTTACTCTATGACCCAACGCTACCGTCTGTGCTTTCCCTTCGTGGGCCTGCTCTTGGCGGTGCTGTGGTTGAGTATACCCCGCGCCTGGGCGCAACAGGCACCAGCCGCGACATCGTCGGCTAGCCCGTCGGGGGCACCTAGGGCACCCACCGCGGCCCAACCGCCGCCTACTACGCAGCGCTGCCGCTACCTGCGCCTGGCCCTAGGGCGCGATACCACGCTTTTCAGCCTCTCCGACTCGCTCACCATTGTGCCGGCTACCGTCACGGCCAATGGCCGGCCGGTGAGCTACAATGCGGCTACCAACCAATACCGCATTGTGCGGCCCGCGCCGGCCGCCGATAGCGCCGGTAGCTTCCGGCCCGACTCGGTGTACCTGTGCTATCGGGTGCTGCCAGTGCAGCTGCTGGCCCAGCGCTACCGCCGCCCGCCCCGGCTCATGGACAGCATCGATTTTCGGGAGCGCAAGATGCTACGACTCGAAGACTTCTCGCAGAAAGAGCAGATACTGAGCACGCCGGGCATTAATAAGACGGGTAATCTAGCCCGGGGCATCTCGTTTGGCAATACCCAGAACGTGTTCGTGAATTCGGCGCTGAACTTGCAGCTCGAAGGCAAGCTCACGGAGAATATTCGCCTCACGGCCGCCATATCGGACCAAAACGTACCCTTCCAGCCCGAGGGCAACACCCAGACGCTGCAGCAGTTCGATAAAATCTACATCACGCTCACCGGCCCGCAGTGGAACCTGACGGCCGGCGATGTGGTGCTGCGCAACAAGCCCGATTACTTCCTGCGCTACTACAAGAACATTCAGGGCGCGGCCATCGAGGCCAACCTAGGGGCGCCCGGTCCGCAGCCCTTGCAGGCTGGCGTGAGCAACAACAGCGTGAGCAACGCGCCACCTTCGTCGTTCACGACCTATACCAACGGCGTGACCAACAACAGCGCTGCACCCACCGGCAACAGCCAGCAGACCCTGACGCCGCCCAGCACCGTGGTGCCGCCCAACCAAACGCTGCAAACGCCCACTGGCACGGCAGGCTCTTCGGCTACTGGTGGCATTGGTACCGGAGCAACTGGCCCAACCGGTAGCGGCGAAGTAACCGTGCGCGACCAAAAAGGCCAGATTCGCTCTTCAACCCTGATAGCGGGCGGCGTAGCCAAGGGTAAGTTTGCCTCGCTCGACATTGTGCCAATCGAGAACGTGCAAGGGCCATACCGCCTCACTGGCCCCAATGGCGAGCAATACATCATTGTGCTAGCGGGCTCCGAGCGGGTGTACCTCGATGGGCGGCTTCAGACCCGGGGCTTCGACTACGACTACACCATCGACTATAACCTAGCCGAACTGACGTTTTCGCCCCGCCACCTCATCACCAAAAACTCCCGCCTCAAGGTCGATTTTGAGTACTCAGACCTCAACTACTCGCGCTCGCTCTATACTCTAAGCCATTACCAGCAGGTGGGCAAGCTGCAGGTGCGCGGCAACTTCTACCAAGAGGCCGACGACCCCAATAGCACCGCTAACCTTTCGCTCTCGGTCACCGACCAGCAGGCCCTGCGCCAGGCCGGCAACGTGGCCGCCGTGCAAACCCGCGGCGACACGCTGGCCGCCTACAACCGCAGCTTGGTGCAGTACAACCGCACGCTGGTTACCAACCCTGCCACCGGCCAGCAGGTGGCCACCTACACCTTTCCACCCGACTCAACCAAGCCCGTCTACAATGTAAATTTTACCAACGTGGGCGCGGGCCGCGGCGACTATGCTTTGAATACCACCTCGGGCACCAATGGCCGGGTGTATGTGTACCGGGGGCCGGGCCAGGGGAGCTATGCGCCGGTGCGCGTGCTGCCCACGCCCCTGCTCAAGCAGATGCTCACGGCCGGGGCTACCTTTCAGCTTGACCCCACCGCGGCCGTATTCGTGGACCTAGCCAGCTCACAATTGCAGCGCAATCGCTTTGCCCTAGGTACCGAAGACAAGGGCGGGGCCATGCGCCTGGGCTACAGCGTGCAAAACCGCGCCTTGCCCCAGTGGGCGCCCGCCGCGCTGCGCAACTACCGCCTCAGCTCGGCGCTCGACTACGAGTACACGGCCCCCAAGTTTGCCCCCATCGACCGCTACCGCGACATCGAGTTTGACCGCAACTGGAGCACCGTTAGCACCGCTAACGCCACCACTACGGTACCTAGGGAAGACAATATTCTCAACTTCGCGGTGGGTCTGACGCGTGATGCCACGCACAGCGTCAACTACCGGCTTAGCCGCCGCTACCGGCCGGGCGAGGTCAACGGCTTGCAGCACTGGCTCGATGTGGCCCAGCAGGTGGGCCGCGTAGAGCTGCGCGGGGCGCTGTTTTTGCTCAACTCGCAGGCCGGGCGCTACCAGTCTACCTGGGCCCGCGGCGAGGCCAGCGTGCGCTACGGCGGCGGGCGCCTCATTCCGGGCTACAGCTATAAGTTCGATAAAAACCGAGTGGTGTCGCCGGGCCGCGACTCGGTGCGCTCGGCCAACTACTTCGACGAGCACACCTTTTTCCTGCAAAGCCCCGACACCGGGCGCACCCGCTACCGCCTCGACTACAGCTACCGCCGCGACCAGACGCCCACCGCCGAGCAAACCAACCTGCAGGTGCGCACTATTTCGCAGACCTGGCAAGGCAACGTAACTACCCGCCTAGGGCGCACCCAAGACCTGCGCGTGCTGGCCACCTACCGCGACCTCAACCCCGTGGCCTACGCCGACAGCACCCGCCAGCGCAACGTGCTCGGCAAAATCGACTACAATGCCACCCTGCTCCAGAACCAGATACGCTCGGAGCTGAGCTACAGTGTGCAAACTGGCCGCGAGCTGCGCCGCGACTACTCCTTTCTGGCTGTGCCGGCCGGTCAAGGCACCCACTACTACGCCGGCGACCTCAACCGCAACGGTGTGGAGGACCGCGACGAGTTTTTGGAAGCTCAAACCCCGGATGCCCAGTACCGCACCTACATCAAGGTGTACTTGCCCACCGCCGACTACCTCACTGCTTACCAAAACCGCCTCAGCTACCGCCTCACCGTGAATGCGCCCCGCGGCTGGCGCGAGGCCGGCGGCTGGCAGGCGCTGGTAGCGCGGTTCAGCAGCATCACGAGCGTCACCGTAGACCGGCGCACTAGCAGCCGGTCCCTAGGTGCGCGCCTGAGCCCGTTTAGCTTCGAGAAGGAAGATGCCAGCTTGCTGGCGTTTACGCAGCTCGTGCGCAATACGCTGTACCTCAACCGGGCCAACCCCACCTTCGGCGCCGAGCTCACCTCGCAGCAAACCCAGCAGAAAACGCTGCTCGCCCAGGGCTTCGACTTGCGCAACCTCACCACCCAAAGCCTGCTACTGCGCCGCACCCTGGCGCAGTCATTTACGGGCCGCCTCACCGTGGCCCGCGATGTGCGCGAGGCCCAAAGCAGCTATAGCACCAACAGCGCTTTTCTCAGCGCCCGCAACTTCCGGCTGCGCATCTACACCATCCAGCCCGAAATCAGCTACCAACCCAGCACGGCGCTGCGCTTCACGGGCACCCTGCAGCACGTGGCCAAGCGCGACCTGCTCGACCGCACCGGCCAGCCCGACGTGGCCAACGATACCCGCGGCACCTTCGACGACCTAGGGCTCGAAACGCGCATTAGCCAAGTGGGCAAGCGCACGCTCACGGCCGCCACGCACGTCACGCGCGTTACGTTTGAGGGCAATGTGGCCTCGGTAGTAGGCCTAGAGGTGCTGCAAGCCCTGCGCCCCGGCTCCAACTTTACCTGGAACCTTAATATGGAGCAGCGCCTCGCCAACGGCCTTAACATCACGGTGGCCTACGACGGGCGCAAGTCGAGCGGTCTGGGCGTGGTGCACACTGGCCGCATGCAGGTGGCGGTGCTGTTTTAGGGTGATTTTTTGGTCTTTGCCTAAACGTTGTTCGGTTTTAACTGTACTACTATCCTTGCCTAATGCACCGCAGGCCAGCCAAAAATTAAAAACGAATAACTAAAGACGAAGAAAATGACTGCTCCTAACCCCGACTTCATGCGCGAAGCCATTCGCCTTTCTATCGAAAAAATGCAGGCCGGTTTCGGCGGCCCCTTCGGCGCGGTGGTAGTAAAAGACGGCCAGATTATCGCCCGCGGCTTCAACCAAGTCACTACTACCCACGACCCCACCTGCCACGCCGAGGTCGATGCCATTCGCAAAGCCTGCCAGGCCCTAGGTACCTTTCAGCTCGAGGGCTGCGACCTTTATACCAGTTGCGAGCCCTGCCCCATGTGCCTAGGTGCCATCTATTGGGCGCGGCCGGCCCGCGTGTTCTACGGCAACACCAAGCAGGACGCTGCCGCTGTGGGCTTCGACGACCACTTTATCTACGACGAAATCGACAAGCCCCTAAGCGAGCGCAGCATCCCGATGCAACAGCTGCTGCCCGAAGAAGCCATTGCGGGCTTCCAAGCCTGGGAAGCCCACGAGAGCAAAACGGAATATTAGCGCTGCTTGGTGCGGATTAGCTGGTAGCGTAGGCGGCCCCTCGTGAAGTATTCCGTGGTATCGGTGCCACCGGGCGGAATACCAAGCAGGCTGTGTGTAGTGTAAAGCTTTAGCGTGTCGCGGCCAAATGAAGCGGCAAATGTTTGTTGTTGCTTGGTGTACACATCAAATACCAATTCATCACCAGGAGTAGGCCCTGTAAAATCGGTTTGTACCCCATACTTTTTAAACGGTAAGCCAGTAAGCCTGCCGTCGGTGAAAAAGCGAACGGCTACCGACCGGCCAGTAGAATCGGTACCCGTATAGCTCCCCGCTAGCAGCAATTTGTTGACGCCTAGCTCGACCCCCGTTTCGAGGTCAGCGGTCTTGCCAGGCATACCAGTTCGGCGATAGGCTAGTTGGCTGACTATTTTGTTTGTGCTGCTCTTTCGGGTGATATACAGCAGTGTAGTATCGGTTGAAGTTATCCGATAAGCGAGTTCATTACGCGTGCCTACTTCGCCGCCGTAAGGCTCCCTCACCTTGAGGGAGCCCGGTTGGGTACCGGCTTGCAACAACAGCGTCAGGTTTCCTCCTTCGTGCAGGCCGTAAGAAGCCCCAATCTCCACGCTGTCTTTCTGGCCGGCAAAGTCCTCAATCACTAAGGAGGTCGGTGATGGCGCATCGTCGAAGGCGGCTTGCGGCGAGCGCGTGCGGGCTACCTCCCGTAAGTAGTTAGCGCTTACCCAGTGGCCCTTCAGCACGGGGCTCAGGCGTTGGGCTAGGGTAGGCTTCACCGCAATCGGGACCTCAGTTGGATTAGATTCACTACTAGGTGCTTGGCTAGCGGCTTTTTCGGCTGACTGCTGCTGGCAAGCTTGTAGCACACAAGCCAGTGATAGCACGGCGATAAAAAAGGCCTTCATGAGGTAAGTAATTAGTAAGAAGCCAGTAGGATTCATGCCTATTGGCTCAGACGTATAGCTTTAATTCGGTGCTAACTTACTTATCCCATTACCTATCTTAAATAGGCAAGCCGACAGCTAATTGGTTGCTTCCTCAACGACTATTCGCGCTCACGCTGTAGAGCCGCCTGCCTGCATACTAGCCTCGCAGGTCTCGGCTCCTAGCAACAGAAAGCCCGCCCTAGCTTCGCTTATGCGAGCCAGGGCGGGCTTTTAGTTATTCACGCTACCTATGGGCTAGCGCGGCGTGGTGAGCAGCTCCTCAATCTTTTGGTTGAAAGCTTTAAGGTCGTCGGGCTTGCGGCTGGTAATGAAATTGCCATCTACTACCACCTCCGAGTCTTGCCACTCGGCCCCGGCGTTGCGCAGGTCGGTTTTAAGGCTGGGCCAGCTGGTCATGTGCTTGCCGCGCACCACATCGGCCTCAATGAGCGTCCAAGGCCCGTGACAAATGGCAGCCAGCGGCTTACCGGTGTGGGCAAACTCACGCACGAAGTCTACTACGCTGGGCTCCAGACGCAGCTTATCGGGGTTAATCTGGCCGCCGGGCAGCACTAGAGCGTCGTAGTCTTCCACCTTCACTTCGTCGATGGTCTTGTCTACGTCTACCTTGTCGCCCCAGTCCGTCATGTCCCAGCCCTTGATGCTGCCGCTCTTCAGCGACACCACATCGACCTCGGCGCCTTCGTTTTTCAAATATTTCTGCGGTTCGGTCAGCTCTACTTGCTCAAAGCCATCGGTGGCAATAATGGCCACGCGCTTCCCTTTCAATTTATCGGTTCCAAAAAGTGACATTGCGAATAAAAACTAAGCGGCGAATAGTCTCGCCTGCTACTTAAGGTTTACGCTGGGACTGCGGGGGTGGTTGCTGACATAAGCACAGCACTAGGAGCCTTTGGTGGCACACTGGGCACAAGTGGGGCACGGCGCCAGCGGGCGGTATCGAGGCCAAGCGTCACGAGCAGCGCGTGCGGCAGCGTCACGACCGAGGCCGCCAGCAGCGCCAGGCTGATGAATGTAGCGCCACTTGCCGCCCGGGCCCAGGCCAAGCCATAGACCACGGCCAGCGCCCCCAGGCTAATAGCCAAGAGCGGCGCCGAGCGGCGCAAAAAGAAACCTAGCTGCGCCCCTAGGGCAGGCCGGCTGCCTGTTGGCGGCAAGCCCATCAGCGCATTCATGCGCAGCACGTGCTGCAAGCTGTGCCAAAAAACAAAGTATACCCCAGCCGATAGCAATGGAGGCAGCGCCAAGAGCAGGGCGCCAAGTACCACTACTTCCAGTATATCGGTAGCGGCTAGGGTGGCCTGGCCGCGGGCCCAGTAGCTAAGCCACAGCAGCAGGTGCCCTCCCAGCACCAGCGGCCCCAGCCACTGCGCCGCCTGCAGTACCGAGGCCAGGGGCAGCGGGGCCGCCCCCGCCAGCGTGAGTAAGTTGTTGATAAGCGTTAGGGTTTCCGTAGGCCAGCGCAACAGAGGCACGGTAAACAGCAGCGCGCCGCGCAGTACACTGTGCACCACCCATAGCCCACGAGGTGCTGCCCTAGGTGCATCGCCCGAGCCCCAGTGCCAGGCCGATAGCCCAAAGAAAAAGGCTACTGCCAGCCCCGGCTGCCACCACCATAGCAGCCCTACGCCCGCCGCCAGCCCCAGGTACCCACCTAGGAACACGGCCCAGTAGCGCCCCCTGTGTTGGGTTAGCTCTGGGCGGGTGGCGGGTACCACAAACTGGTCGCAGGCGCCGTGGGCCACGCCCAGCAGCGCTAGGCCCAGTAGCAGCGCCGGCCCCAATATCCAACTCGCCCAGGTCGGCGCCAGCACGCCCACGGCGGCGGCCAGCAGCAGCGCCACATAGGAGTAGCGCTGCGGCCCGCGGCTTCTAAACCACCGAATAACCATCGATGATTTTCTTCTCGTCCAGCCGCTCATCGAGTAGGCGCTTCGACACGAGGTAGGCCACAATGGCTACACCAGTTTTGTTAAAAATGTCGGCCATGCTGAACGCTAAATGGATATAGTTCAGGTTTACGCTGGTCAGCGTCAGAAGATAGCCCAGTGGGTACACGCCCCAACTCGTAACAGTGGTGTAGGCCATAAACCGGAAGCCCCAGCGCTCTTGCTCGTGGCCCCGCGCCCCAAAGCGCTTGTAGAGGCCATACAGCACAAACGGCACGACGAGGTACCCTAGGGTCGAAATAGCGCCCCAAAGCAGCTTGCCGCTCGCAATGATTTCGCCCGTAGCCGTGAGCTGCTGCTCGCCGATATAGCCCGTCAGCACCATGAAAAAGTCGGCCACCAGCAGTACGATAATAGCTTTAGTAGCTTCGCGAAAAGAGATGCGTAGCATCGAAACGGTTTTGAGCAGCAGTAAAGGAGTAGTCACTGCCCAGTCGATGTAGCGAAGCTGCCCAATGGCCTGGTAGCTCTGCCGCGTTAGTATTTCGCCGGCCGTCGTATGCGCTCCTTGGCGGCTTAGCTCGTGCAAAAACTCGTGGTAGAAGTGCGTAATGAGCAAGTACGAAACGCCCGCTACTGCTGCAATAATGGCCCCGTACACTCGCGAAATACGGTGCTCGGGTGCTACGCTGCTTTGCGTGGCCAAGCTAAAAATTAGGTTGCCCAAAAAGCTATAAGCCGCCACGGCCATAAAGAAATAAGTGAGCATGGAGAGTATGCCCACTTCGCCCGCCGTGGGCACGAAGGAGTCGCCGAATGTCATGATAAACTGAAGCTAGAGTGTAGTAAGCCCAACTAGCGGAGTGCTAAGGGGTAATTGAGATGGGGTACGGGGCCTCTCTACTCCTAGGTTGCCAATAAACAATAATTATTTTTACTTCATTTGGTGTTCATTTTCAAGTAGTTTACTCTAGTGCTTTAATAATAAGCTGGCTAGGCCTGATAACGTCTATGGAAACACACAAAAAGCCCCGGCCGCTTATGCACTACTCGTAGTGCATAAGCGGCCGGGGCCACTAGTTGAAAGTCGAAATGTTGTACGCCGCTATGTCGGCCGTTCTACGTCGTGCTACCAGTGCCGACAACGGCTTCCAAGAGGCAGATAGGTACCTAGGGTAGCTACAAGCCCGCTAATTTTTTGGCGGCCTTGATAATGGCCAACTCAGCTTGCCCCACCGGTTTTTGGGCAGCCTCTAGTTGCGCCTTGGCTTCGGTTTGCCAGGCCGGTAGCACGGGCTGGCCGCTTTCGAGCTGACCTAGGCGCTGCTGCAGCACCGCAGCCACTGCACCTAGCTGCACGGCTAGCGGTGCGTACTCGGCCATGGCCGGGGATGCCGCAAAAAGCGGCGTTAGGGCCTGAGTGGCTTGCTGCCACTGCTGCACCTGCTTTTGCAAGCGCGCCAACTGGCCGCGAGCGGCGGGCGTCAGGGGCATGGGCGCCACAGTGGGCACGAGGCTGGTAAGCACCGGCTGGCCCGCCATAAGGCTATCGACAGTAGCCCCGAAGCGCCGCGCTACTTCCGACTCGGCCGGTGCAGCATCTACCAAGCGGTTGTACAGCGTTTCGGTGGTGTAGCTAAAGCCTTGAAAGTGGCGCTTATACTCCTTCACGGGTTCCGACACGGCGGCTAGCGCTTGCAAGGCTGGCAGGGCGGCGGGGTAGGGCTGGGCCATTTGGCGCAGCAGGGCGGCCGGGGCGCGGCGGTGGCGCAGGCCTAGGGCGTCGAGTTCCTCATTCACGTAGGCCAAGCGGCGGTACATGTCAGGCACGTCCTGCGTGAGGGCGGCGGGGCTCCAGAGTCGCTCGGCTACGGCGGCTGCGCGAGGCCACACGCGGCTGTCATACACTACACTGTCGGCAAACTCGCCCCACATGGCCGCCTCGCCGCCCAGCACGCGGGCGCGCAGCGAGTCAGGCACGCCCGTGTGCGGGTCGGCGGCGTAGGAGCTGGCGGCGGTCAGGTTCAGGTCGAGGTAGTAGCCGGCCGAGAGCAGCGCGGGGTTGCCTTTTTGCACGGTCTGCGCTACGGCTTTAGCGCCGCGCCAGCTTTGTACCACCACGTCGCGGGGCAGGCCGGGGCCCAGTATTTCGTCCCAGCCTACCATTATCTTGCCGTGGCGGCGCACCAGCGAGTCTACCTTCTGGCTGAAATAGAGCTGCAGCAGGTGCTTATCGGGTGTTACGCCGTCGACCTTCACCTGCTTGTGCGCCCGCATAAAGGCCACGATGCGCGGCGTGCGGCGCCACTGCCGGCCATCGTTCTCGTCGCCGCCCGTGTGGAAATACGGGTCGGGGAAAAGCGCTGTCATCTCGGTCAGCAGCGAGTCAATGAACGTAAACGTGCTGCGCCGGGTGGGGTCGATGGCTACATTGGTGGTACGCCAGAGGCGGTAGGGCGCATAGGCCGAGTCTACCGACGCCAGGCGCGGGTAGGCCACAATCCAGCTCGTGGTGTGACTGGGCATGTCGAATTCAGGCACCACCCGAATGCCCCGGGCCGCCGCGTAGGCCAGCACCTCCCGCACTTGGGCGCGGGTATAAAACAGCCCATCGGTGCTGGCGCGGTTGAGGCGCGGAAAAAACCGGCTCTCGACCCGAAAGCCCTGGTCGTCGCTCAGGTGCCAGTGCAGCACGTTCAGCTTTACGGCCGCCATGCCGTCGATATTGCGCTTGATAACGGCCACCGGCAGGAAGTGCCGGCTCGCATCAATCAATAGTCCCCGCCACTTGAAGCGCGGCCAGTCGCGAATGTCGCAGTACTGCGCCCGCCAACCGCGCGGCGTGCGCTCTAGCACCTGCCGAAACGTAGCTAGGCCCCGCTGAATACCTAGGGGGCTCACCGCCACGAGGCTAGCCCCGCCGGCCGTCACGCGCAGGTGGTAGCTCTCGTCGGTCGAGCCGGCTGGGCCGGTTACCTGCCGGCGCAGGGCACCTAGGGGCGCCGTGGCAAAGCGGTAGTAGCCCGGCTGCCAGGCAGCCTGCACGGGCAGCGGCATCAGCGGGCGCTGGGCCTGGGCCGTAAGTGTAGCGAGTAGCAAGAGCGCTACCATCCCGCAAAGTCTCACAGCATTAAAACGCAGGGCAGCGCTGGGCTCAGAAGAGAAAACGTTGCGAAACCCTGGGCTTACTTCTGCGAAACGCTGTGGGAAAGTACTCATGCTATATCAATCCCCTGGCTTTGAATTCCAGGTACTTATTTATCGTGTTCACCGTCAGCAATTGCGGCGGTGTCAGCAGCGCCTGAATACCGTAGCGTTGCAGCTCCAGCACTATCTGCCGCTTTTCTTGCTGAAATTTTTCGGCAATGGTTTGATTGTATACGTCGGCCGTTGATTCGGCTGGCGCGTCGAGGTAGGTGCGCAGCTCGGTGTTTTCGAAAAAAACGACTAGCAGCAAATGCGCCTTGCTCAGGCCCCGGAGGTAGGGCAGTTGACGCTGCATGCCCTGCAAGGTTTCGAAATTGGTAAACAAAATTAGTAAGCTGCGCTGCTTAATCTTGGCCCGCACGGTGGCGTAGAGCCGCTCGTAGTCGGTTTCGAGGTACTGCGTTTTCTGGCGATATAGCACCTCCAAAAGGGTGCGCAGATGGCCCGGCCGGCGCTCGGCGGGCACTGTTGCCCCAGGCTTGTTCGAAAACGTGACTAGGCCTGCCTTGTCGTGCTTAATAAGCGCGATGTTGCTCATTACCAGTGTGGCGTTGATGGCGTAATCGAGTAGGCTCAGGCCCTCGAAGGGCATGCGCATCACGCGGCCCTTGTCGATGAGGCAGTATACCTGTTGCGCCCGCTCATCCTGAAAATGGTTGACTACCAACGTGTCGTTGCCGCCGCCCGTGGCGCGCCGGGCGCTGGCCTTCCAGTTGATGTTGCGCGGGTCGTCGCCGCTGGCGTAGGGCCGGGTTTGCTCAAACTCCATGCTCTGGCCCACCCTTCTGATACGCTTCACGCCCACCTCCGTGAGGCGGTTGTGGATGGCCAGCAGCTCGTACTGCCGCATCTGCAAAAACGACGGGTATACCGGCACCATGCGGTTTTGGTCGAAGCGAAAGCGCCGCCGCACCAGCCCCAGGGGCGAAGCCGCGTACACATTCACGGCTCCAAACTCGTACTCGCCGCGCTTGGTGGGTCGCAGCTGGTAGGTGATAACCTGCGTTTGGCCCGGTTGAACACTGGCTTTAAACAGCACATCGCGCCGCTGAAACTGGTGCGGAATCTCGTCAATCACCTCTAGCCGCAGGCCAAAGCGGTAGCGGTTTTCCAGGTACAACTGCACCTCGTTGTCGTCGCCGTTCGAGAGCTTGTCGCCCAGCACGCGCCGCCCAAATACCGGCTGGCTGCCGCCCTGTCCCGGCGCGTACAGCAGCAGCGCATCGAGCCCCGTGAGCAAGATGGTGGCACCTAGGAGTACCTGCATAGGCACTAGCAGCCACGGCAGGAAAAACGCCAAGACGAACCCTGCAATGAGGCCCGTGCAAAGATAAAAAAAGCGGAGCGGTAGGAAAAAACTCATGAGCGGCGTAGCTGGTCGCGGACTTCCATTAGGGCAAAGCCCAGTAAGTTTTGGCCCGGCCACCGGGCTGGCTGTAGGGCGTCGGGGTGGTCGGTGGCCAGCCCAATGCCCCAAATGGCATCGACCGGACTAGCCTCGACTAGTACCCGGCTGCTGGTATTCAGCAAGTAGTCTTTAAGCGTCAGATGCTGGCTGAACTTGTGATAGTTGCCAGCCGTGACCAGCTCGTATTTCTGCTCATCCCACACCTGCGGGTCGAAGCCAACTACCTCCCGGCCTAGCTTCTTAGCCTCCGCCGGGTGCTTGGCGGCCAGAATGCGCTGGCGCACCTCCTCGTTGCCGAACAGGCGGGCTTTTTCAGCCATCATCCAGTGCTCGGCGGTGGTATAGGTATCGCCAGCCACTTCAAAAGCAGCCGGAAACCACTGGCTGAAGCAGCTTTTATCTACCACGCCCTTCTGCTTCGGCGTGTGGCCCCAGAAGAACAAGTATTTGGTATCGGCCGGCGGCTGGCTAAGTAGCCAGGTAAGAGAGTAAGGCATACTAATCAGAAACGTCTGTCATGCAGAGCGCAGCGAAGCAGCTCGCGTGGCGCAGTAATCTCTAACGTCCTCATACGTCAACACGCGAGCTGCTTCGCTGCGCTCTGCATGACAACAATGACCTAGGTGCTACCTAGGCACCTCCACACTCTGTACTATCGCCTTCACCACGTCATCGGGCGTGCCGCCTTCCATTTCGCGCTCGGGCGTGAGCATGATGCGGTGGCGCAGCACCGGCGCGGCCAGCGTTTGCACGTCTTCGGGCGTCACGAAGTCGCGGCCGCGCAGGGCGGCCAGCGCCTTGGCACCATTGAGTAGGGCCAGGCTAGCGCGGGGCGAGGCGCCTAGGTACAGCGCTTTGTGCGCGCGGGTTTGGCCCACGATTTTGGCAATGTATTCCAGTACGTTAGCCTCTACGCGCTGCTGGCCTACTTGCTGGCGTAGGGCGGCTAGGTCTTGCGCCGAGAGCACGGGCTTTACCTTCTCCAAGGGCGTGCCGCCAAAGCCACTGTGGTGGCCTTGCAATATCTGCACTTCTTCGGCCAGCGTAGGATAGCCTACGTTTAGCTTAAACAGAAAGCGGTCGAGCTGGGCCTCGGGCAGGCGGTAAGTACCTTCTTGCTCCACAGGGTTTTGGGTGGCCAGCACCACAAAGGGAGTGGCCATGTGGTGCGCAGTGCCATCTTGGGTCACGGTGCGCTCCTCCATCACCTCAAACAAGGCCGACTGCGTCTTGGCGGGCGCGCGGTTGATTTCGTCAATCAGGACTACGCTGGCGAAAATGGGGCCGGGTCGAAATTCAAAATCGCCCTGTGTGGGACGGAAAATACTGGTACCCAGCACGTCGGCGGGCATCAGGTCGGGGGTGAACTGAATGCGGCTGAATGGCACGGCCAGCGTGCGCGCCAGTAGCTTAGCCGTGAGAGTTTTGGCTACGCCCGGTACGCCTTCCAGCAACACGTGGCCATCGGCGAGCAGCGCTACTAGCAGCAACTCCAGCAGGTCTTGCTGCCCCACAATAACTTGCCCAATTTGCTGGCGCACGGCCTCTACCTGGCCGGTCAGTGCCGAGAGGTCGGTACGTGGGGCAAAGCCCGTAGCCGCCGCATCAGTGGGCGCCCCCGAGGCGAAGGCTGATGCTGGCTCAGCGTCCTGAGCAGCTGAGGGAGTAGGTTCGTTGAGAGGTTGGGGGTCCATAAGAAAATAAGTTGTAAGCTAGCGTAGCTTCGCAGCAGCGGTTAACGGGATGATACTGCAGGCTGCTTGGTAAAGTGAAATAGTTGACTAGTATTGCGAGTCAAATTGCCTTTTACAATGGCGTCTTAGGGCTGTTAAACACATTTTATTGAAATAGTTATAAATTGGAAAAAGACAATTTTAATGCTAAGTGCAAAATGTAATTCTACTGCGATTCGCGCTTAAAATCATGAATGGCGCGGCTCAAGATAAGCAGCTCGCGGTCGGTGACGGCAGGCGCGGTGCGGGCAAAGTTGATGAGGCGAATCAGCTCGTCGATGCGTGACCTAGGCACGCCAGCCTTTTGGCTCAGGCGTTCGCGAAAAGCCTCATCGCCTAGGTCAGGTGTGGGCTCGTGAAAGCGGGTGCGCAGGTAATCCAGAAACAGAGCGGTCTTCTTCTCGGCAATCTGGGCGTGGTTGCGCCCCTGCTGGTACAGGCCCGCCACGGTGCGCGTAAAGAGCAGCGTCGTATTGGGCAGGGGTTTGAGCGTGGGGATAATGCGCTGCCGGCGCCGCGCCTCCACCAGCACGAATAAAAGTCCGGTCACCAGCAGCAGGTAGTAGGCTGTGCGCAAGGCCGGGTGCGCCATAACCACCCGGAGCGTCGATTGCTCGCCGAGGCGGCCCTGCTTCTGGTATTCGTCCCACCAGGCGGGGCGGCCAGCGGGCAGGTAGGAGAGGGCCGCAAACGCAAAATCGGCCGCGCGGGGCCGCAGCACCCAGTAGTTGCCAAAGGTTAGGGGCACTGAGCACAGGTAGAAGTGCCCGCGCCCGTGGTCGAGGCGCACCAGCACGGGCCGCCCGCGCTCGTCGGCCGCGAGGGTAGCGCCCCGGTGCGGCCGCCGCTTGCTAAGGGCCAGCCGGTAGCCCGCCGCCTCCGGCTTAAAGTAGAACTCGGCCCTAGGTAGCCCCGGTCGGCCCCGCAGCAGGTGCACGCCTACCGAGTCGGTGCGAGGTGTGGCCAGCTGCCGGGTAGTATCGGCCTCGTAGGCTCGGAAGCCTAGGGTATCGGCTAGAAAGCCCTGGCGCTCGGGGCCAAAGTCTTCGGCTGCAATAAAGACATCGTGGCCCGCCGCCACGAAGCGCAGCAGCGCGGCCGTTTCGAGGCGCGTAGCCGAAAAGCCTTGGTTGATAAAAAGGTAACTAGCCCGCGTGGCTACCAGCGGCGTCATGGCGGCTTCTGTTTCGGCGGCGGCCTGGTCGTTGGCTTCGTCTTGGGCTGCATCGGTCGCCGCCGTATCGGTTTCGGACTCGTCGGTGGCCGAATCTGGGGTGAAGGTGACGTTGGTGGGGCGGCCGTGGCGCGCGTCGGGCTCCTCGGTGCCCAGCAGCTGGTTGTAGATGGGGAGGCGCACACTCGCCACCGAATCGGTACCTAGCACCTGCGGCAGTGCATCATACACCACGTAGGTGCCATACGGAATCTTATCCTTGTTGCTGAGCGTGGGCGACCAGTCGAGCGGCTTGGGGCGGTAGTACTCCAGCGCCACGTAGCCCCCAAACAAGAGCAGCAACCCAAGCAGATACCAGCGAAAAGTAGTCAAGGCAGCGGTGAGCTAGAAGATGAATAAAAGCAAGGGCTATTTGCCAAGCAGCTCTTGGTAAATGGCTAGGTAGTCGGCCGCCGCCTGCGCCCAGCTGAATTGTGCGGCCTGCGCCTGTGCTTGGGCCGCGCGGGCCGGCGAGTGCTGCGCCAAGCCTGCGGCCAGCGTCTGCCGCATGGTGTCCGGCGAGAAGTCATCAAAATAATAAGCTGCCGCGCCGCCTACTTCGGGCAGCGACGTGAGGCGGCTCAGAAACACGGGCTTGCCCAGCTGCATGGCCTCTACTACCGGCAAGCCAAAGCCCTCGGCCAGCGAGGGCTGCAAGTAAGCCAGGCAGTGCTGGTAGTACCAGGTTTTGTCGTCCTCGCTGATGCGCGTAAGAATGTGCACCCGGTCGGCCACGCCAGCCTGCTCGGCCGCCTCCTTGATGAGTTGCACGTAGTCGCTATCAGCAAAGCTACCGGCAACAAGCAATTCGTAATCATTGCCTTGTAGTAGCGCGGGTAGCACGTGCCAGTTCTTCTTGCTGTTGATGGTACCTAGGCCAAAGAGAAACGGCCCCCGCGGCGTGTAGGCAGGCGCGTGGCCGGCCGGTAGCGGGGCCAGCGCCTCTACACCGCGGCGCACGTAGCGCAGGGGCTTGCTAGGCGAGTAGCCCAGTAGGTCGGCGTGGCGCAAAATGTCCTGGCGCACGTAGTCCGAAATCGTCACGAGATAGTCGGCTCGCTTGATGTTGCGGCGCACCATCGCCAGCTGTCGGCTGTAGGTGCGCTCATCGGGGTTTTCGTGCAAAAAATTGAGGTCGTGCACCGTGAGTACCACCTTGGTAAAGGGGCTGGTGGGCACGTACCAGCTGAGCTGCGAAGTGGCGTGCCACAGCCGGTAGGTGTAGCTGGGCGGGTTGAAGTACTTATGGAAGCTGCGCTGCGTGAGGTAGTGCACGCCCCGGCGCCCGAGCCCGCCCACCTCGGCGGGCGGCACGTAGCAAAAGAGGCGGTAGCGGTAGTTCTGGCGAATCAACTCGTGGGCCAGCGGCACCACAAAGTGGCTGAAGCCACTGTTGCGGTCCTTTAGCGGCTCACAGTCAAGAATAATGCGGGGAAGCGGCATAACAAAAGGATGGTGCCCGAAAGCACTCTAGGCGAGGTGTGCAGCCCGCCCAGCGCCGCTGAGCTGCTGCCCAAACTGGCGCTGGCTTTCGCGCACCTGTTGGTAAAGCGCCGCCGACACGGGCAACTCGCCATACCAAGCGTACTCAAACTGCCGGGTGAGCTCGGCAAAAGCGGGGCGGGCGGTGGGCTGGCTGGCGGCCAGCTCGCGCAGGTAGGCTTGGTTGGTTTTGTCGGGCTGCCAGGCAATAAAATCGCGGTCAGTAAGCTGCTTGAGCAACTGCAGATAACCTAGGCGCACGGCCAGGCGGAGGTTGCCGGCCGCCTCGGCCTGCGCCAGAGCGTCGGCAAAGTTCAGCTCGTGGATGTTCTCCTGGCCTGTTTCGTAGGCCAGCGGCAGCGCACGCGGCGCGCGGCCAAACACCTTGGTGAGGTCGACTTGCAGCAGCTTGAGCACGGCAAAAAGGAGCGTGGCGCCCATCAGGCCGTAAAAAATAATATCCCAGGCCACGCGGCCGCCCTTGGTATTGAACACCGGCGCCAACCAGCGCCACAGCCACGCCATCAGGCGCGCTAAAAAGCCAGCCCCCTCGGGCGCACCCGTGCCCTCCACATATTGCAGCTCGCGCTGGCCTCGCAATTCGCGCAGGCGCTCGGCGGCCGGGCGGCGTATGGGCGCCTGCGCCGTGGCATCGGCGGGTAGGGGAGGGGCACTGGCTGTATCGGCCAAGGCACGCCACTGGCGGGGCGGGCGCGGGGCACCTAGGGCGGGTGCGGCTAGCAGCCACCCCAGCAGCAACAGCAGCCCTAGGTGGCCCCAAGGCCCTTGCACGCGGCCCAAGCGCTTAGTATTCGCCTTCCTCATCGGGCTGGTAGTGGCTAGACTGGGCCGTGGGTACCGCCTGCGGCTGCCCAAGCTCGTGTACAAGCAGGCGCAAGCCCACGCCTTCTTTTTGCTCGGCCAGGTTGAAATACTGAAAGGACACGGTCAGCAGCGAAATGGTATAGGTGAAGATGATGCCCACTGCGTAGATGCACTGCGCCAGCACGCCCAGCAGGTCGGAGTTGAGCCCCAGCACGTGCAGCATTTTGCCAAACATCACGCCGTACTGCGGCAGAATGAACACCACAGATAGCGCCGATTGAATGATGGCCACCACGATAAGGAGGCCAAAAGTGGCCCACCAGCGGCCCTTAATAAGCTGAAAGCACCTCCCCAGCGTACCGGCCACCGAGTTGTCTTCGAGCCACAGCACCGGGAAAAACAAGCTAAGTACCACCGCCAGGTATACTATCAACGCCATCACCAGTGGAACGCCCAGCACTGCGCCAGCGGCCGAGTTACCAATACCAGCCAGCACCCCTACCAGCATCATGGCCCCAAACCCCACTACCATATAGCCGGCCCCTACCAGCACGATAACCAGTAGCATGCGCCCCATGCGGGCCTTAAGCTCGGCCCCCACGGCGGCGGGCGTCACGGGCTGGTTGGCGGGCAGGTGCAGGCGGGCGCGGAGGTAGCCAAATACGGTGCCCGTGAGCACTAGAAAAGCCAGCAGGCCCCCCACAAACCCCAGGGCCATGCCCCCAAAGCTGACTGCGCCAAGCGGGGAAGTACTGCGCGTGCCCACGGTAGAGTGCCAGCCGCTTTGCTTGGTGGCCATGGCACTGCCCATTTGGTCGAACATCGAGTTGGTGAAGAAGCCCAGTCCAATGCCCATGAGCAAGGCGAAGGGCAGCACGAAGTATACCAAGCACTTGCCTAGGGGGCGCCAGTGCGCGCCTATGAATTCAAACGTAGCCGAAATTTTGGCGCCAAAATCGCGCTCTTTCCAGAAGTCGGCAGGCGTGGTAAACGTGTTTTTCATTGATAGCTAATTGAATAAAAGGAAGTAGGAAAAGCTAAACCAGTGCTGCCCGCCGCTGCACCCAGCGTGGGTAAATACCAAAATACCAAATGATAAAAGCCGCCGACCCGCCAATGATGCTGATGCTGAGGGCTACGGGCATCTCGGTGTGACGCGTCACGAAGCTTTCCAAGAAAGCGGCTACCACAATGATAGGGGCCAGTCCAAGCGCCAGCTTCACGGCGTCGCGGGCGGCGCGGGCCAGCGACTCGCGCCGCGAGTAGGTGCCCGGAAACAGCACGCCCCCGCCTAGGATGAACCCGGCGCCGCCGGCCAGCACGATGCTCGGAATTTCGAGCGTGCCGTGTATCCAAATAGTCAGCAGCGAGGGCACGAATACGTGCTCTTGGTAAAAAAAATACTGGAAGGCGCCCAGCATTACCCCATTGACAAACAGCGAGTACACGGTGCCCACGCCCAGCGTGAGGCCCAGGGCGAAGGTGCGCAGCGCCACGTAGAGGTTATTGGCCGCGATGCCCATAAACATCACCGACGAGCCAGTTGACTTGTAAATAGCCATTGGGTCGCCTTTACGAACGTTAGCCAGCGTCTGGTTCACGTACTCGTCGCCCACCACCACGCGCAGAAAGTTCTCGTCGTAGGCCGCCGACAGCGCCCCTACGGCCACAAACAGCACAAATAAACCCACCGCCCAGGCCAGCGCCCGCCAGTGGCGCGCCACCACCAGGGGCACTTCCAGGGCCCAGAAGCGACCTAGGCGATGCTGCTGCTCGGGCTGGTTTTTGTAGAGCGACTGGTGCACCTTGCCGGCCAGGGTGTTGAGGTAGGCTGTGGTGGGCGAAGCTGGGTAGAAGGTCTGGGCGTAGGCCAAGTCATCGGTGAGGCTGATGAAGCGGGCCGCCAGCTCGTCGGGGCTGCTCGGCGGCTGCGACTCGTACTGCTGCCAGCGAGCCTGGTTTTGACGCAAAAAAGCGGCTTCGCGCATAAATCGGCAAGGATTAGGCCTTAAAGGTAGGCAGCGCTGGGTAGGGAGTGCGAGCGCTCGGCGTATTTTTCGGGCCGGTTTATTTCTAGCAGCTTTATGGCCACCATCCGCGTCCATACAACCCAAAACGTCACCCTCGAATATGAGGTCGGTAGCCTTGGCAATCGCATCGTGGCGGCCATTCTCGACAGCTTCATTCTCATTGCCTACGCTGCCGCTGTATTTGGCTTAGCGGTTTGGTTAGGCGTTAGCCAACTGGGCGTGTACAACCCCCTGATGTGGCTGGTCGGCCTGCTCATTGGCATTCCCTACGTTTTTTATAACCTAGGCTGCGAAGTACTATTCAACGGCCAGAGCCTGGGCAAAAAGGCCATGCAGCTGCGCGTAATACGTCTCGACGGCACCGCGCCGCGCCTCGGCGACTACTTCTTGCGCTGGCTGCTGCGCATTGTCGATACCAGCTTGCCCGGGGTGGGCGGGCTGGTGGCCATCATCACTATTGCGGCCAATGGCAAAGGGCAGCGCCTAGGCGACATCGCGGCCGGCACCACCGTCATCAGCCTCAAGCCGCGGGCCGAGGCTCTCGCTACGCTGGCCACGCCGCCCCCGCCCGAGGACTACGAGCCAGTGTTTCCGCAGGCCGCCGACCTCAGCGACCACGATGTGGCGCTGCTGCGCCAGCTACTGAGCCGCAGCCTGCAGCAAGAAAACTACGTGCTGCTCAACGAAACCGCCACCAAAATAAAGGAGCTGCTGCATGTGCAGACCGACCTGCCCGACGAAGCTTTTCTGCGCACCGTGCTGCGCGACCACGCACACCTGTCCTCCACCACGTAAAAACGATACCTAGGGCTTAGCAAGTAAGCTGCGCCATCCTTATCGCCGCTCAATGCCTACTGCTGTAACAGTGACAGCATCCGTAAATGGCCCTGAAAGTGGAGCTGCCGCCTGGGTGTGCGTCTTTTTATATTCATCGAGGCTGCGGGCAGTGGCCATTTCAAAGTGCACTCGCAAATAAAAGCGGGCTGCCCTGGCTTGCCCTAAGTAAATAGCCGGAATCCAACGGCTAGGCAGCTGCTGCAGCACGCGCCATACCTCTTGGTCGCAGCCTGCTGATAGGCTACTTAGTACGGTATAATCGCTAGTGCTTCCATCGGGCTGCACCACGTAAGAAATTAAAACATCTCCCTGCCGTTGTTGCTGCAATGCCGTGGCGGGGTAGCGAAGTCCCTTGCTCAACTCTTGGCGGCGGGCGGCACGGCTGCCCAACAAGCCGGGAGACCGGGTTGGGTGCACCAGTTGCCATGTATCGTTGATGCGCAGTTCATAGCGGGCTGTATCAGACCGGCGGTAGCTGATGCGGCTCGAATCGTAGTTCATGCGCAGCTCAAGCTGGCCCGTCTCATCCAGATAGTCCCAAATACCCGTTGGCTGCCCTTTAGTGAGGGTGCCGCGTTCAAACTTGTTAACAACGTTTGTGGTTTGCCCAAACGATAATATGCTGACTAGTAACAGGGAAAGTGTTGTGGTGTAATATCTCATTGATATAGTGCGTGCTAATAAAAAGGGTAGGCTGTAAAAGTACAGCCTACCCTATCTACCACTATCTCAGTTAAGATGCTAACCCTACCCCGCGGCCACAGCCTTGCGGCGGCTGGGCTTGGTGGCGGGCTGGCGCTCCTCGCCCTGAGCCAGCAGTTCGTCGTCGCGCTCGGTTTTCTTGGGTATCCAGCTCAGGCCATACAGGTCCTTGCGGCGGTCGCGCAGGTTGCGCACGGCACCGCTGGTGTTTAGGTCTTTGAGCAAGTCGAGGTCGAGGTCGGCGATGAGCGTCATCTCCGTGTTTGGCGTGGCCTCGGCCACGATGGCATCGTGCGGGAAGGCAAAGTCGGAGGGGCTGAACACCGCCGACTGCGAGTACTGGATGTCCATGTTTTCGACCCTAGGCAGGTTGCCCACCGAGCCCGTGATGGCCACGTAGCACTCGTTTTCAATGGCGCGGGCCTGGGCGCAGATGCGCACGCGCTGGTAAGCATTCTTAGTATCGGTCCAGAAGGGTACGAACAGGATTTTCATACCCTCGTCGCTCAGAATGCGGCTCAGCTCGGGGAACTCCACATCGTAGCAAACCAGAATTCCAATTTTGCCAAAGTCGGTATCGAAGCACTTGATTTTGTCGCCGCCGCGCATGCCCCAGTAGCTGGCCTCGTCGGGCGTCACATGCAGCTTGTACTGCTCGTCTACGGTGCCGTCGCGGCGGCACAAGTAGCTCACGTTGTAGAGCTTGCCATCTTCATACACGGGCATCGAGCCCGCGATTACGTTGATGTTATAGCTCACGGCCAGCTCCATCATGCGCACCTTGATGGGCTCGGTGAAGGCTGCCATGCCCCGAATGGCCGCCGAAGCTGCCGTTTCGTTGGTGAGCGCCATCATAGGCGCGTTGAAGAACTCCGGAAACAGTACGCAGTCAGCCTTGTAGCCACTCACGGTATCTACAAAGAACTCAATTTGCTGGAAGAAGTCCTCCAGGCTTTTGGTAGCGCGCATCTGCCACTGCACAATGCCGATGCGCACGTTCGACTTCGGGTTGCCGATGAGCTTGTCAAATTCCTCATCGTAGTACACATTAATCCACTCCAGTAGCGTAGCATAAGCCTTCGATTCTGAGTCGTAAGGCAAGTAGCCGCGAATGATTTTGCGGACGTAGAACTCGTTGGCCAGCTGAAACGTGAGGATGGGGTCGGTGAGCTCTTTGTTGCGCACCATGTCCACGTAGTTGGCGGGTGTCATCTCATTGGCGTAGGCAGCGTAGCCAGGAATACGGCCGCCGGCCACCATGGCGCGCAGGTTCAGGTTTTCGCACAGTTCCTTGCGCGCGTCATAGAGGCGCCGACCTAGGCGCAGGCTGCGGTACTCGGGGTCTACAAACACATCGACGCCGTATAGCGTGTCGCCCTCAGCATCATGGGTGTCAAACTTGCCATTGCCCGTAATCTTGGCGTAGGTATGCTTGTCGCCAAACTTGCTGTAGTCCACAATGATAGCCAGCGCAGCGGCCACTACCTGGCCATTGTCCTCAATGCAAATCTGCCCCTCCGGAAACTTGCGTAGCAGCGCAGTGTACTCGTCTTGCGACCAGGCGCCCTCCATATTGGAGTACACCTTTTCCATAATGGCCTTGATGGCCTTAAAGTCGTTACGGCGCAGTTGGCGCAGCACCAGCTTGTGGGCTGGCACGGCGGTCGGGGTCAGGCGCTCATCAATAGCGGCCGTGGCCGGACCCAGCTTATTACCTTTTTTGTGATGCGTGCCGCCGGGCGCGGCCTTGCCGTTGGTATCGGAAGAAGTAGCCATAGAGTAACTAAAAAATGCAGCAGTAAAAAACCTGCCTGATAGTATGTCAGCTTTTTATGAAGTGCTGGTTGCCTGGCTGGCAGCCGGCAACTAAAAGTCTAGCTAGGTCAAAAATATTTCTGAAAAAGCCCGCCGCCGAAGGCCAACGGGCTTTATAACAGCTAAACGAGCCGATAGGTGCAGAAGGTTACCCACGCCCTAGGTAGCCCTGGCCGGGCACTGGGCTGGTAAAGGCTACCTAGGGCCACGCGCTCGGCAAGTACTAGCGCTTCATGCCCAGCATACGATTCGTCAAGTACTTGCGCACGGGCTCATCGTACAGTTTCAGGCACAGGTAAGCCAGCAGGATAGAGCCGACCACGAGTGCAGAAGCACCGGGTAAGGACTGCTCAAAGGTGAGGTTGTTGTTTTTAACCCAGGCGTAGTACCAGTAAATGAAGGGGTAGTGCACCATGTACAGGGGGTACGAGATGTCACCCAAGAACTTGCACACGCGGGTCGTTGCGCTGTCGGTAGTCTGGCCGGAAGCACCTAGGTAAACCAGCAGCGGAAAAAAGACGACGCAGCAAAGCGTATCGTATAGGCCGTTCAGCCAGAGGTGCTCAGTGCCCCCCACGCGAGGAGTGGCGGCCAGCGCAACGAGTGCTAGGCCGCCCAGCCAAAAGGCGCCTTTTACCCGGATGGGCACAAACACGCGCGACAGCAGCAAGCCGGCCGAAAACGAAAAGAGCAGCCGCAAAAAGCCGCCGAGCATGTTGTCTGGGGTGAGGGCAAAGCCGACGCAGACATCGCCATAGGGCCCCCAGATGGCAAACGCGGCCAAGCCGCAGCCGGCCGCCAGTACCACGCCAGCTAGGGCTTTGGTAGGAAGCTTGCGAAGAAGAAGCGCGTACAGAATGGTGCCGATGTACTCGAAAAGCAACGACCAACTGGGACCATTGAGGGGGAACATCTCACCAACGCCCCGCACCTCAAAGCTGGGCGCGGCCGGAAACAGGCCTGCATTCAGCAAGGTGGCTACCAGCAACCTAGGGGCCGATACTTTAGAAACGTCCCAGGCGACGCAGCCTTGCAAGTAAAAGATGCTGGCGCCGATGATGGCCCCCAGCACTACCATGGGGTGCAGGCGAATAAACCGACGTTTGAGAAATGACTTGATGGTAAGGGTGTTCCACCGGTCGTCGTAGGCATAGCCCACGACGAAGCCCGATAGGATAAAGAAAAAATCGACGGCTAAGTACCCGTGGTTGATGCGCTGGTCTACGTGGCTGGTGGCGTAGGCTTCGAACAAGTGAAAGCACACCACCGTGATGGCCGCTACGCCGCGCAGGCCATCCAGGATGGCGTAGTGCGGCTTGGTGTCGGTGAAGGTGGCCGAAGCCTGAGTTGCCGGAGCGGCTATTGGGTGTGTCATAAGGCAGTGGGGCCAGCGCATGGCGCACGCATGCTAAGCACTTGCGCCGAGCCCAGGCTGCAAGGTACAGCGTGACTCGGCGCAAGTGCCCGGCCTAACCCGGGGCGAAGAATTGGCCCGCTGCTTGGTTGCGGCTACCCGGCGCGCGGCTACACGCCGTGCATCTCGGGCACCTCGCCGTCGGGCACCGGCACTACCAGCCGGCCCGCCGTGGCGGCCCGAATCTGGTCTACACTGATGCCGGGTGCCCGCTCGCGCAGCACAAAGCCATCGGGCGTCACGTCGAGCACGGCTAGCTCGGTCACTATCTTCTTTACGCACCGTAGGCCCGTGAGGGGCAGTGTGCAACTGGGCAGCAGCTTGCTGCTGCCGTCGCGGGCCACGTGCTGCATGGCCACGATAATGTTCTTGGCCGAGGCCACGAGGTCCATGGCGCCGCCCATGCCCTTCACCAGCTTGCCCGGAATCTTCCAGTTGGCGATATCGCCGCGCTCGCTCACCTCCATGGCCCCTAGGATGGTCAGGTCCACGTGCTCGCCGCGAATCATGCCAAACGAGTCGGCCGACGAAAACAGGCTGGAGCCCGGCAGCGTGGTCACGGTCTGCTTGCCGGCGTTAATGAGGTCCGCATCTACTTGGTTTTCGGTAGGGAAGGGGCCCATGCCCAGCAGGCCATTCTCGCTTTGCAGCTCTACGTTGATGCCCGCCGGAATGTAGTTGGCCACCAGCGTCGGAATGCCGATGCCTAGGTTGACGTAGGAGTTGTTAGGCACTTCCTGCGCGATGCGCCGCGCAATGCCGTGTTTATCTAAGGGCATGGGTGGGAGGGAGAAGAAAGAGAATTAAAATCGGCTCTCATGCAAAGCGTAGCGCGGCATGACGACCGTGAACAGAAGTAGTTATTTGGTCGCCTGCCGCTTAGCTAAGGCGGCATACACGGCCTTGCGAAAGCGCGGTACCATGTCGGGCGTATTGTTGTGTGGGAATTTCTGGGTGTAGAGCAGCACCACTAGGTGCTCCTTGGGGTCTACCCAGTATTCAGTGCCGAAGGCGCCGCCCCACTCGTAGCTGCCCACCGACTGCCCGGTTTGGGCTGCGCCAGCGGGTGTTACGATGCTAAAGCCCAGCCCAAACTTGTTGACGCCCTGATTGACATCGCCAATCTGGTTTTGCGTCATCAGGGCCACGGTGCTGGGTTTCAGCAGGCGCTGGCCGTTGTAGGCGCCGCCGTTCAGCATCATTTGCAAGAACACGGCGTAGTCGTCGATGGTAGACGACAGGCCCCCGCCGCCCGAGAAGTAGGTGCCCGCCTGGTTCGGAAAATCGGGCCGCAGCCCCAGCATGCCAGTGGTGGGCATGGGCACGGTGCGCCCCTGGTACTCGGTGTAGAGCGGCACGAGGCGGCTGTGCCGGTCGGCGGGCAGGTAGAAGTAAGTGTCGCGCATGCCCAGCGGGTCAAACACGTGGGCGCGCAGGTACTGGTCGAGCGGCTGTCCGCTCAGCACTTCTATCAAGCGGCCCAACACGTCTACGCTCAAGCCATAAGTAAAGCGTTCGCCGGGCTGGTTGAACAGCGGCAGCTTGCCCAACTTGTCGATGGCAGGCCCTAGGGTGCCCGCCGGCGAGCCTACCCCGCTCGGAATGCCCGCCTTGGCATAAATGGCCCGCGCCTCGGGCGTGCCAATCACCGCGTAGCCAATGCCCGAGGTGTGGCTCAGCAGCTGCCGAATGGTAATCTCGCTACGGGCTGGCACCGTGGTGTAGCTCGAATCCTTGGGGTTGAAGGTGGCCAGCACCCGCGGGTGGGCGAAGGTGGGCAGGTACTTCGAGATGGGGTCATCGAGCTGAAACTTGCCTTGGTCGTAGAGCTGCATCAGCCCCACGCTCGTGATGGCCTTAGTTTGCGAGGCAATCCGCTCAATGGCATCGGGGCGCAGTGGCGTTTTAGCGGCCACGTCGCTGTAGCCTAAGGCCTTGCGATACACTACTTGCCCGTCGCGAGCTACCAGGGCAATCACGCCCGGCACGCGCCCGTCACTCACGTAGCCCTGGAGCAGTGCGTCGATAGCCTGCAGCTTCTCGGCGCTTACGCCCGCCGCCGCAGGGGGGGGCGCGTGCAGCACGGCCGGCTTAGCCAGCTGCGCATAGGCCCTAGGTGCTCCTAGCAGCGCCAAGCCTAGCAGTAGTCCTCTCATCATGGTCAAAGCAAAAAATAGAAATCAGAAAACGTAAATAAAGCAGTGCAACAGCCGCTAAAGCATAGTCAGCCACCGCAGGTGGCGTTATCTGCGAAATGCGTTGAATCCGTTAAAGCTGCGATACGGTGCGTTGCTCGATGCGCTTCTCGTAGTCTTTGCCCTGGAAAATGCGCTGCACAAAGATGCCCGGCGTGTGTATCTGGTTGGGGTCGAGCTCGCCGGCGGGCACCAACTCCTCTACCTCGGCCACCGTAATGATGCCGGCCGTAGCCATCATGGGGTTGAAGTTGCGGGCCGTGCCGCGGTAGATGAGATTGCCGGCAGTGTCGCCGCGCCAGGCTTTTACCAAGGCAAAGTCGGCGCGCAGGGCCGTTTCGAGCAGGTACATCTTGCCGTTGAACTCGCGGCTTTCCTTGCCCTCGCCCACCTCGGTGCCGTAGCCAGCCGGGGTGTAGAAGGCCGGAATGCCCGCGCCGCCCGCCCGGCAGCGCTCGGCCAGCGTGCCCTGCGGAATAAGCTCTACTTCGAGCTCGCCGGCCAGTAGCTGGCGCTCAAACTCGGCGTTTTCGCCCACGTAGCTGGCAATCATCTTCTTCACCTGCCGCTGCTGCAGCAGCCGACCTAGGCCAAAATCATCGACGCCGGCGTTATTAGAAATGCAGGTGAGGTCGCGCACTCCGAGGCGCAGTAGCTCGGCAATGGCGTTTTCGGGAATGCCGCAGAGGCCGAAGCCGCCGAGCATCAGGGTCATGCCGCTGGCCATGCCGGCCAGGGCGGCCTGGGCGTCGGCCACAACTTTATTTATCATGGGTGGGTAGGGTAGAGGCAGGAGGGAGGTAATTGACGGGCAAAAATTCACCCATTTTTTCGAAACCCCAGTACCCGTCGGTATAAACGGCCAGCGGATTTGCCAATTGGCCATTGGGCTCAATCTCTACCTCAGGCTTCATCAGCACCAGCTGCGACACCTGCACGTCTTGCGGCGGCGGGGACGGCGCCGAGCCCCGCACAGCGCGCGCGGGCTGGGGGTGGTAGTTAGCATCGGGGCCGGCAAGCAAATACGTTACCTGCAGCTGGTCCTGAAAACGCAAAAACACGCGCCGGCCGTCGGCCGCCACGCGGCGCAGCTTATCCACGTGCAGGGGCGCCATGTAAAGCAGGGAAAAGCTGGTCGGCACGGCGGCCCACTGCTTGAGCGAATCTCGCTCGGTGGCCGAGTAGGCGCGGCGCTGCCGCAGCAGCGCCTGGCGCAGGCTATCGGTGCGGGCAAAGTGCGGATTGGGCACAATGCGCAGCCGCCGGGCCACAAAACCCTGCGCCGTGTGCTGGCTGTCGCGTAGGCTGCGGAAAAAGTGCGGAAGCGACCCTAGGTAGGCCCGCACCCGGTTGGCATCCCACTGGCGGCGCTGACGTGCCGAGCGGGTCGGCATTTCTTCAAATATTGGCTGGCCATAGAACGTGACGACCTGCTGGGTAAAATTGCAGGTAAAGCGCAGGTCGTAGTACTTCACCCGGTAGCCTAAAGCCTGATTGTCAACCTGTACGTAGTTGCGGGCAGTGGCCGATAGCTCGGTGGTTTTGGGGTCAAAGTCGACCAGTACATCGTCGGGATTATGAATGCGGCACTGCTGCGAAAACGTGCTGTGGCCTAGGAAGAGCTCCTTAAATTTCTGGTAATCGCCGGGGTTGTTGGGGCGCGGCCGCACCACCACCTCCCCCAGCTGGGCCCCCGTCGGGGCAAGGTTCAGCGTCAGTTGTTGCGGCGCTGGCCCTACGGTAATGGCCTGCTTGGCTAGGCGGTAGCCCACATAGGAGGCCACAATATCGTAGCTGCCCGCCGGCACGCCCGCAAGCGTGAAGGTGCCCTGCTCGGTAGTAGTAGCTCCTAGGGTAGTGTTAGCCAAGAAAACGCTGGCAAACGGCAACGGCTTTTGCGTCAGCGAGTCGCGCACGACGCCCGTGAGGGTGGCCTGGGCAGCAGCCAGCCCCGGTAGCAGCCATAGCAAAGCAAGCAGCGAGTAAAGACGCACGTTTGAAAACAAGGCTGGATGAAACAACTGCGACGAATAAGCCCGGTAGCCTGTGTGCGCCGAGCCTATTTGCTTACGTGGTTGTGGCCCTGGTAGATGAGTAGCCGGGCTAAGAGTCTGCACAGCATGGCACCGGCTGTGGAGGTCGTGCAGCCACTTTGCCCTGTGTCTGCCAGTTTCTTAGCACCGCGCTATAGCTAAAAAAGCCTCCCTAGGACGACCTAGGGAGGCTTTTTGCTACAAGCCGGCTACCGTACGCTCGGCCTGTGCTTACCTGGCTTTGGCCTGTGAGGCCGCGGCCGACGCCGGCGCGGCAGCTACGGGCGGCACGTAGTCGAGCGGCAAAAGCTCGCCGATGCGCTGGAAACCCCAGTACTCGCCCCGGCCCACATCGAAGGGGTTTTCGAGCGTGCCATTGGGATTGAGCTCGGTTTCGGGGGCTAGCAGCGACAGGCGCGACACCTGGCGCTTGGCAGGCATGGTTTTGTCGGCCGCTGGCCCAATGGGTGACATCGGCGCAGTGTAAGCCGGGTCGGGCGCCTCGCCAAAGTACGCCACTTGCAATTCGTCGGAGAAGCGCAGGAAGACCCGGCCATCGGCTGCCACGCGGCGCAGACTGTCGATGGGCCGGGCGGCGGGGTTAAGCTGCGCAACGGGCGGCAGCTCAGACCAGGCGCGCAGCGAGTCCAACTCGGCCTTCGTAAACGGGGTCTTTTTCTTGCGCAGTGCTGCCTCGGCCCGGGCCGCGCGTTGCGGCACTACCAGGCGCACCTGCTGCGCCAGAAAGTTATTTTCCTTTACCTTGTTATCGTACACGCTTTTCAGGAAGTGCGTGAGCGAGCCGTTATAAGCCGCCAGACGATTGGCTGCCCACTGGCGGCGTTGGTTCTCGTCCTTAGGCTTCATTTCCTCGAATACGGTCTGGCCCTCGTAGCTCACCGCATCGGTGTTCTCGTTGTACTGGAAGTTCATGCCGAAGTACTTGAGGCGATAACCCAGCGCCTTATTCTCCACCTGCACATAGTTAGGGGTGCTGGCCGTCAAGGTCTTGGTGGTATCGTTAAAATCAATGTCCACGTCTTCCGCATTGGTGATGCGACACTGCTTGGAGAAGGCCGTGCGGCCCACAAACAAGTCGATAAACTTGCGGTAGTTGTCTTCCTGGTGGGAATCGGCGTGCACTACTACCTCGCCCAGCTGCGGCCCCGAAGACGGTAGCCGCAGTGTTACGGCCGGAGCCGTGGCGCCCGCCGTCACCGTAATGCTTTGCTTAGATAAGCGGTAGCCCACGTAAGAGCCCACGATGTCGTAAGTGCCCTTCGGCACCCGGTCTAGCACAAAGGCGCCGTTCTCGTTGGTAGTGGCCCCTAGGGTGGTGTTGGCCAAGAAAACGCTGGCAAACGCCAGCGGCTCGCGCGTTACGGAGTCTTGCACCACACCCGTGATGCGGCCCTGGGCGTGGGCGGCAAACGCCGCCCCCAGCCAGCAGCCCAACAGAATAACCAATCGCAAATAGCGCATAAGCAGTACCTAAAGCGTAAGAATAACAAAAAGGGCTTCGCAACTACTGGGCCAAGGCGGCCCGCGTAGCCTGCGCATCTAACGCCAGTTGGGCCGTTAGCGCATCTAGGCCGGTATATTTTTCTTCGCCGCGCAGCCACTTCACAAATTCCAGCGTCAGTTCTTGGTCGTACAGGTCGCCGCTGAAGTCGAGCAGGTTGACTTCTATTGTCTGCGCCAAGTCGGCCCCAATGGTGGGGCGCACCCCGATGCTGAGCATGGCTTGGTGCCGCGTGCCAGCCGCTGTAGTGGCCCACACCGCATAGATGCCCTGGGCCGGCACCAGTTTGAGCGCCTCGGTGGGCTGCAGGTTGGCGGTGGGGTAGCCAATGGTGCGGCCTAGCTTCTGGCCGTGCACCACCGTGCCGGTGAGCGGGTATTCGTAGCCTAGGTAGCGGGTGGCGGTGCTCACGTCACCAGTGCGCAGCGCCTGCCTAATGCGGGTGCTGCTCACGCCCACGGCGTCTACGTCCTGGCGCGGTATTTCTTCTACCGTGAAGCCGTAGCGGCCGGCGTGCTGGCTCAGGTACTCAAAGCCACCCTCACGGTTTTTGCCAAAGCGGTGGTCGTAGCCAATAACCAAGTGCTTGGCACCTACGGCTTTCAGCAAAATTTCCTGGATATACTGCTCCGAAGTCCACTGCGCAAACTCGCGGGTGAAGGGCATCACCAGCAAGTAATCGACGCCAAACTCGGCCAGCCGCACAATGCGCTCGTCTAAGGTATTGAGCAGCTGTAGCTCCAGCAGCTCGGGGTGGGTGGGCGGCGGGCCCAGCACCAGGCGCGGGTGCGGCCAGTACGTGATGACCACCGCCGGCCCGCCCACCGCATCGGCCACCTGCCGCAGCCGGCCCAAAATGCGCTGATGCCCGCGGTGCACCCCGTCGAAGGTGCCGCTTGTCACCACGGCGTTGGTAAGAAAGGGAAAATCGGCTAGGTCGCGGATAACTTGCATAAGGGGCGCAGCGCTAGCTGATTAGGCCGAAGGGGTGCCCCCTTCTGGGTGAAGTGGCAGGTCGGGACCCGCCGCGGGGGCGCGGTCGGCCTGCTGAGCCGCATAAAAGTCGAGGCCCACGCGGGCGGGCTTCAACCGCTCGCGCCGCTGGCGGGGCGCGGGAGCGCCACCATCAGCGGCTGCGGGGCGGGGCGGGCGCAGGGCCTCCACCTCGGCCACCGTCCAGGCGTCGGCCAGGCGGTACTCGCCGATGCGCGTGCGCACCAGCCGCGTGAGGTGCGCGCCGCACCCTAGGGCCACACCTAGGTCGCGGGCCAGGCTGCGGATGTAAGTGCCCTTGGAGCACACTACCCGAAAGTCAATGTCGGGCAGCGTGATGCGCGTCAGCTCAAAGGCTTTTATCTCAACTGTTTTGGCCTTTATTTCGGCTTGCTCGCCCTTGCGGGCCAGCTCGTAGGCGCGCTTGCCTTCGACCTTCACAGCCGAAAACACGGGCGGAATCTGCTCTATTTTACCTAGGAACGTGGCCACGGCCGCCTGAATCTCGGCTTCGGTCAGGTGCTCGTAGGGCTGCTCCTCATTTATGGGCGTTTCGAGGTCGAAGCTCGGCGTGGTCTGCCCTAGGCGGAAGGTGCCTTCGTACTCCTTTTCCTGCGCCTGAATTTGGTCTATCTCCTTGGTCTTCTTGCCGGTGCACAAAATGAGCAGCCCGGTCGCCAGCGGGTCGAGGGTGCCAGCGTGGCCTATTTTGCGTGGGCGCAGCGTGTTCTTCACCTTGCGTACCACGTCAAACGAGGTCCAGGTCAGCGGCTTATCGAGCAGCAAAACCTCGCCCGCTTCGAAGTCAAAATCAGCTAGTGCTTTCTTACTCATACTAACTGCAAATTTACCCCCAGGCCCAGCAGCAACAGCAAGAAGCCGCCCACGATGATGCGGTAGATGCCAAATGCCCGAAACCCGTACTTAGCCACGAAGCCCACAAACAGCCGAATAGCCAGCAGCGCTACCACAAAAGCTACCACGTTGCCGAGCACCAGCAGCTTTATTTCCTGCCCCGAAAACAGCTGGCTAATCTCGACGCCGTGGGCGTGCGCTTCTTTATAGTAGTCGTAAATGTCTTTCACAGCCGCCGCTGCCATCGTAGGCATGGCCAGGAAAAAAGCAAACTCGGCCGCGGCCCGGCGCGTCAGCTTTTGGCTGAGGCCGCCGATGATGGTGGCCGCCGAGCGGCTCACGCCCGGCACCACGGCCAGGCACTGAAACAGGCCAATAAACAGCGCTTCCTTGAAGCTGGGATTGGTGACCGGGTGGCCGCCAGCCTTGGGGTCCTCCTGCGGAAACCACTTGTCGATGAACAGCAGCACTATGCCACCTAGGAGCAGCATCACGGCCACCGTGGTTACCGATTCAAGTAGCGCGTCGATGTGTTTTTTCAGCAGCAGGCCTACTACCACAATGGGCAAGAAGGCCACCAGCAGCTTCAGGTAAAAGTCGAAGCTCTGGAAAAAGCGCTTCCAATACACTACCAACACTGACAAGATGGCCCCAAGTTGAATAACCACCAGGAAGAGCTTGGCGAAGGGCGTCATGGCAACGCCCAGCAGCTGGGAAGCAATAATCATATGGCCGGTGCTGGAAACGGGCAGAAACTCGGTGAGTCCTTCCACGATGGCCAGCAGCAGCGCGTGCCAATAAGTCATGTAGCAGTTGTGAGGTAAGTAGGTGTTTATAAGTAGCGTAGGGATATCAGTGCAAGGAGGAACGACAAAGCAATCGCACCGAAACGGGACCTAGGCGGGCTCGTTTGGAGGCAATTGCTTCGTCGTTCCTCCTCGCAAATGACAAGTAGGATGTAGTGCTGAAACGCGCAAAAATTACAGGCGCTTATAAGCAGGCTTGGTCGGCGCGGGCGCAGGCACCACTGGGGCCGCTGCCGTGGGCGCCGCTACGGGGGCAGCCACGCCGGGGTGCGCAGGGGCTACCGGCACCTCCTGGCCAGGATTGCTACGCGCCATAATGGCGACAAACTCAATGATGAAGCCAATTACCAGCAAAATGGGGCCCAGCGTGAGCCCTAGGAACCCTTCGCCGTACTGGGCGCCATCGAGCATCATCGTGATGAAGCCGACGGCCAGCACAGCCAGGCCCGCCCACATGAGGCGGTAGTTGCGGGGGCCAAAGGCGAAGCGCGGGGCCGGAGTGGTTGGTTGCATACGTTTAGTGCTTAGTTGATGGTGCTTGGTGCTTAGGTCGTAAAGGAGTGCTAAGCACTACTAACCAAGCACTAAGCACTAGATTAATACAGTTCGTCGAGCGAAACGCCTAGGTACTTATTTACGGCGCGGTACGAACTCAGGAAACCGATAACGGTACCTAGGCCTACCACCGCCGCCAGCAGCAGCGCAATGAGGCGGTCGTCGCGTAGCAGCTTCAGCTGCTCCACTTCGAGGTAGGCATACTGTAGCAGCGCCACCAGCACGAGGGCCGCTAGCCCCCCGCTGGCAAAGCCCTGCCAGGTAGCCCGCCGCAAAAACGGCTGCTGGATAAAGAACCGAGTCGCGCCCACCAGTTGCATCGAGCGGATTAAAAAACGCTGCGAGAACAAAGCCAGCTTGATGGTATTGTTAATCAGGATAACCACTACCACTACCAGCACCGCCGCAAAGCTCACCAGCAACAAGCTAACTTTAGTCAGATTCTGGTTGATGCTGTCAAACAAGGACTTGGGATACTGAATCTCGAATACACCGCGCTGGCTACTCAGGCTGCGGCTCAGCTGCCGCAGGTGCATGGTATCGGTATATTCGGGCTTGATTTTGAGAGCGTAGGCGTCGCGCAGCGGGTTATCGTCCAAGAAGGTGCGAAAATCCTCGCCAGTGCTTTCGAGTAGTTGCCGGGCGCCTTCCTCCTTACTCACGAAGCGGATTTGAGCGCGGCCCTCTTTCACGGCCACGTAGGGCTGGTGCTCTAGGTCTTGCTGTAGGCGCAGCAGCTCAGTTTCGGGCAGGTTGCGCTCTAAGTACACCTGCACCTCCAGGTTTTCGCGCACTTGCTCGCTCAGCTTGTGCGCGTGCAGCAGCAGCAAGCCAAACAGGCCGATAACCACCAGCGCCAGCGTAATGCTGAATACTACCAGCGGAGTAGGGTAGGAGCCAAGTTTCTTTTTGCGGCGCGGAGGCATAGAGGGCAAAGATAGACCGCAGATTCAAACGGATTTGTCGGATTTAACGGATACGCCAGCTTCGCTGGTTGACTATTTGAGTGTTAAATAGCTGTTTAATAAACTAATGAGAGTGTGGTCTTGTGCCTTAAGCCGTTTGCTATGTTTATTGTGTCAACTGATAGTGTAGAAAGCTCAGCAGCATAGAAAGCCGACGAAGCTGCTTCTGCGCTTGAGTAGTCAGTCCGCCGAAAGCGGGCGTATCCGTTAAATCCGACAAATCCGTTTGAATCTGCGGTTACATGTTCGTCTTAGGGTCTTCTTCTACGGTGAGTACTTCGCGTGCGCGCTGGCGGTTGCGCTGGCGGCGCGTCGGCGACTCGCGACCAAACAGGTCGCGCAGCGAGCTAAACTCCTCGGTGTGCAGCAGCGAAATGCCGGCCCGAGCCTGGTTCTGGTTCACGTTGTTGATGAGGTCGCCGGTGCGCGGGGTGGTTTCGTAGCGTAGTTTGGCCCGGAACTTACCATCGGGCCGCAGAAAGTACTCTAGGCTAAAATCGCCGAGCAGCGACGACTGGTTAGTGGTGGTGATGCCCGTTGAGGAAGTGGTTGTATTTGTGCTATTGCTGATGCCGCCCTCGCGGGTTAGGCGCAAGCGGCCGTTTAAAAACGAATAGCTCAAGCGCACTTGCAGGGCTTGCAATTGGTCGGCGGTGAGGCCGTTGATGTTAAAATCAATCTCTAGGTTCTGGTCAATCTGCGAGGTAAGCGCCCCAAGCTGCGACGAGATAATCTGCCCTAGGCTGTTCTGCACAGCATTGCCCTGCCCGCTGAGCGACACGCTGGTAAAAGCATTTTGCTGCGACAGCGTGCGGAAAACCAACAGGCTGAACACCTGACGGTTTAGCTCCTGCTCGTCGTTGCGCAGCAGGGCAATAAAGGCAGCCAAGTCACTCTGCAGCGAGCTAGGGGCATCGTTAAACTCCAACGCCAGCTTAATAACCGGCAGCAACAGTGGCCCAGTCAGGTTCATCACAGCCGTAACGGGTACTACCGCCGAGCCACTGCCAGTGCCCGCACCGCTGGTGTTTTGCAAAATAGGTGAGAGTGAGGTGCGCTGGGTATACGTTGCGGTCACGTTCATTTGCCCGTCGAGCGGGTCGCCGTTCCAAGTAATAACCCCGCCCGGTCGCACCACAAATTCTTTGTTTACCAAGCCTTGCAAAGTGAAGTTGTAGGCGCCGCGCACAATCTCGACCTGGCCATACATATTGAACTCGCCCCGCGTGTCGATAGCCAAGCGTAGCTGCCCAGTGGCCGCCCCCCGAATCACGTCGCCGGTAGCTTCGTCGAGCAAAATCTCGAGGTAGGCGTCGGGCGTCACCGTCAGGTTCATATTAAGCTGAATGCCCGATAGGTCAACCTTATTCTGCGCCGCCAGCGCCGCGGCCGTGATGGCCTGCCGCCGCTTCACCGAGTCGGGCAGGTTGCGGTTTACGAACTTGATGTAGGTGGCTTGCTGGGCCTTGGCCGCGTTGTCGAGGGGCAGCGCCAGGCGCGTGCCTGCCTCCGACGTCGCGCGCACATCCACCACTAGGTCATCGACGGGGCCACGTACAGTGGCCGAGCCCGAGGCGTAGGCCGTGCCAAAATACAGGTCGTTATCCTTGCGTGTCGTATTGAGAACCTGAAACCTACGGAATGCCGCCCGTAGGTTCAGGCTCATATTCTGAAAGCCCTGGTGGTTAATGGCGCCATCCACAGTGCCTGTGTTGCCTTGGGCGTCGCGCAGCTTGATGCCCGCCAGCAAGATGCTGGTATTGGTAAACGTGATGCGGTCGGCGAAGGTGTACGTGGTACCTAGGTAGCCAAACGTGAAGCGCCCATTCTGCACGTCTACCGCCCCCGTGAGGTTGGGGGCGCTAAACATTCCAGTCAGCATTAGCTCGCCTTGGCCCGTGCCCCCAAGCCGGTCCAGAATGCCGGTGAGAAAGGGCTGCGCCAACACCACGGGCGCGTCGTTGAGCCGGCCGGTAAGGTTAAACTGCTGGGTAGTTGACTTAGGTGCCAGGTAGCCCGTTACCGTGAGCACGCGCTGCTGCTGGCGGGCTACGTCGAGGTTCACGCGCAGCTGGCTAGTGGGGTTATCCCAGTCGCCGCGCCCCGCCACCTGCCCGATGGCCACGCCCTCATACACCAGCGAATCCACGGCCAGCGTACTGTTGATAGCCAGGTCGTTATAAATGCCGCTTACCGACGCCTGCATGTTCAGGCGCCCACCTAGGCGCTGGCCAATAACCGAATTGAGCGTGCCTAGGTCGAAGTTGGCAATGTCGAGCTGCAAAGGCGGCTGGTGTGGGTCGGGCGAGATGATGCCCTGCGCGCTCAGCCGCTGGTTGCCGTTGCTGAGTACGAAGTTCTGAATATCGAGCCGCCGGCCGTAGTCGCTGATGCGTATCACGTTCTCGGCCGCGATGGTATATTCTTTATCAAGCAGATGCAGCCCGCTTTGGCGGAAAACTACCTCCACCTGCCGCGGCAAAAACGAGAGTGCCCCGTTGATAGTAGCGCGGTTGGTGGTGCCGCTTTGGGCCAGCGAGGTCGAGAAATTGATACGCTGCTGGTCCCATACGCCTTCCACCACAAATTTCTCGGTGTTGCCCAGCCCCGGCACCAGTTGGCGTGCCGAGGTCACGCTGGCCTGGGCCAGCACTTCGGGCCGGTAGGGCAGCTTCGAGGTAGTGAAGTCAAACTCGGTAGCCACTGTGCGCACCGGCCCATACCAAATACTGTCGAACTTGCCCCCGAGCTGCAAAATCGACGTTTCGCCCTGCCGGAACGAGCCGTCGATGCGGCTGTTATCTGATACCTGCAGGTCAGGCATCAGTAGGTTTAGCAGCGGGTTGATATGCTTGAAGTTCAAGTCAAAATCAATCTCGTAATTAGGCAGAGCTTGCTGGCGCTTACGCCGATAATAGGCCGCTGTGGCTGCTTCGTTGCTCTCAAAATTGAGGCGGTATTCGTGCCACAGCGTCTCGATGTCGCGCCGCACGGCTGCCACCTCAAACCGACCGGCCGCCGTCACGGCCAGCAGCTCCGAGCGCAGACTTACCCGGCGCTCGCCGCGGCTGTTGCGGGTGCTGGTCACGTCCAGGGTGTCGAGGTCGAGCGTTTGGCCGCGCAGCGTAAAGCGCGAGTCGCGCAGTCGGGCGTAGCCGAGTAGCGAGTCGAGCTGCGTGCCGCGCAGGTGCACCTGGGCTTTGGTGCGCACCACCAGCGGCATGTCGAGCAGACCTAGGGTTCCTAGGTTGGCCCGGCCGATGGCGGCGGTCACGTCTATTTTTTGGTGGCGCGGGTTCAGGTCAAACTCGCCGTTGGCACTAAGCTGCACGGCGGGGTCGTTGGCGGTGATTTTACCCTTAAAGCCCTGTCGGGCAAAGTCGCCGTCGAGTGTCAGGTTGCGGTAGCGGTAGCCGCTCAGCCAAATGGCAGGCACCGATACCACGGCGTGCCCCTTGGCCACGGGCGGCACAAAGCCGGTGCCGGTAACCTTGCCATTCAAGGTCACGTCCCGAATCACTGACTCATCGCCCAGAAACTTACCTAGCTGGAAGGCTGTGCTTTGCACGTCGCCTTCGTACACGGCGTGGTCAAAGTCGCTCTTGGTCTTGAGGTTAAGGTCGGTCGAAACCTTACCTAGGGCGGTGTCAAACGAGGCGTTGGCCACGAAGTCGGTCACGTAGCCCACAAACTGGCCGTTCAGCTTCACCAGCCCTAGGCGCTGCACCAGCTTGTTGGCCGAGCGCGGCAGCCAGCGGCGCAGGTCGGCCGCATCCACCTGCGAGGGCTTCAGGCGCAAGTCCATCAGGCTGCTGCGCCAGTTCGGCAAGTTGTCGGCGTGGGCGCGGGAAGCCACCACGTGAGTGCGCCGACCGTAGCGCACGTCGAGATTTTTGATTTGGAAATCACGCACGTATCCCTTGGCGTCGCCCGAAATCTGGATAGAGTCCTTGAGCGTGGCCAACTGCGGCGCAAACTTGGCGATGTCATCGGTATAGACCTTGGCACCACGCAGCTGCGTGATGACCCGCATCGAGTCGTTGAAGTCAGCGAAGTTGCCAAAGCGGTGGTACTCAAAGCGCAGATACTTCTGTAGCTGGCTGCGGCCCACACGCAGGGTCAGGTCTTTGAAGTCCCAGAAGTGTTCGTTGTACTGAATGTCAGCCGTGAGCTCGCGCAAGCGCGTTTGAGAAGGCACCTCGATGGCGCGTAGGCCCGCGACCCGCGCCCGTAACGTATCGGTTTTGAAATTCAGCGCCGAAATGTCGGCATACACGCTATCGACCTGCATGTGGGCATAGTCGATACTGCGGCCGTAGGCTGGGTCGCGGGGCGCATCGGGCCGCTCCAGCTCGAAGTGGCCGTTGCGAATAGCTACGTCGTGCAGCTGAAAGTCGAAAGGCTTTGAATCTTTCTTCGTCGAGTCGGGTGGCCCGGCCAGGCGCTTTATGGCGCTCAGAAACTGGTCGAGGGTAGTCGAGTCGGGCTGGCCCGCCACATCGCGGAGCGCAAAGCGCGGCTCCGTGAGCGTGAGCGTGCCCACGTGCAGGTGGCTGGGGTCGAATACTGAAAAGAGCTGAATATCTGCGTCGGCCCGCCCTATGCTAAACAGCTCACCCCCGCGGCGGTCGCGCACCCGCACGCCATCGAGCAGCACGTGCGAAAAAGGCCGCACGTCTACCCCGGCAATTTCTACTACCTGCCCCATCTTGTGGGTAAGCACGGCGGCAGCCTTTTGGGCCAGCCGCGTTTGCACGCTGGGCACGCGCAGCGCCACTAGCACGCCGCCCACCAGCACCAGCCCGAACACCAGCAGGCCGAAGACGATTCTGAGCAGAATGCGAAAAGCGCGACGCACGAATTAGGGCAAAAAGAAGTTATGAGCGGCTAAGCCCAGCTAGTAAAACGCAAAGGTGCGGCTTTTAGCGCACAGTGTCTCGGCAAACGCGACAGATAGTCGGCGGGTTCGCCCGACCTTTGCGGGCGCTTTGCACAGGTAGAAATTAGAAACTATGAATTAAAAGGGGCTCTTACCCTACTAACCGTCGGCTATGCTGAGCGGACTAGGACAGGCAGCCAGTGGCAATTCATAGATTTTTAAGGCATAATTTTTAATTCAAAAATGATTCTTCTCGCCATCGAATCGAGCTGCGACGACACGGGCGCTGCCGTGTTTCGTGATGGGCAGCTACTCAGCAATGTAGTGGCTGGCCAAGCCGTGCACGAGCAGTACGGCGGCGTGGTGCCCGAACTGGCCTCGCGGGCGCACCAGCAGCACTTGCTGCCCGTGGTGACGGCCGCGCTACGCCGCGCCGGCATCGAAAAAACCGACCTAGACGCCATAGCCGTGACCCAGGGGCCTGGTCTGCTCGGCTCCTTATTAGTAGGCAACTTGTTTGCCAAGAGCCTCGCGCTGGCTTTAGGTAAGCCTCTGCTGGCCGTCAACCACATGCGGGCGCACATTTTGGCGCACTTTATTCGGGAGCCCAAGCCGGCTTTTCCGTTTTTGTGCCTCACCGTGAGTGGCGGCCACACGCAGCTAGTGGTGGTGCGCAGCGCCCTGGATATGGAAATCCTAGGTCAAACAATTGACGATGCCGCGGGTGAAGCATTCGACAAAACCGCCAAGCTACTAGGCTTGCCGTACCCCGGCGGCCCCCGCCTCGACAAGCTGGCCCAAACCGGCAACCCCCGGCGTTTTACTTTCCCCGAGGGGGCGCTCGAGGGCTACAATTTCTCGTTTAGTGGCCTCAAAACGTCGGTGCTGTATTTCTTGAAGAAAGAAACGGCCGCCAACCCTACGTTCATCGAAGAGAACCTTGCCGACCTCTGCGCCAGCATTCAGCATACCATTGTGCAAACGCTGCTCAAGCAATTGAAGAAGGCCGCCCAGGCCACCGGACTGCGCCAAGTGGCCCTGGCCGGTGGTGTAGCTGCCAACTCGGGCTTGCGCCAGGGGTTGCAGACACTGGCGCAAGCCGAAGGCTGGGACGTATTTATTCCCGACTTTGAATTTTGCACCGACAACGCGGCAATGGTAGGCCAAGCGGCTCTATTCCAGTACGAAGCCGGCGACTTTGCCAGCCAGCTCACCAGCCCCGACCCTAGGTTAAAACTGACGTAGCCAGGGCAGAAAAGCACCTAGGTGCCTACCAGCCTAGCCAGCTTGCGCCAGCAAGCGTATCCGTTGAATCCTAAAAATCCGTTAGAATCTGCGGTATGAAAGACAAGACTCCCGCCAATATCAACATCCGCAACCGCCGCGCCGGCCACGAATACACTTTCCTGGCCAAGTACGACGCGGGCATGATGCTGCAAGGCACCGAAATAAAAAGCATCCGCGCCGGTGAGGCCAACCTACAAGATGGCTACTGCACCTTCGACCACAAAGGCGACCTGTGGGTGCACAGCGTGCGCATAGCACCGTATACCCAAGGTACTTATAACAACCACGACGCCATGCGTGCCCGCAAGCTGCTGCTCACCAAGCGCGAGCTCAAGCAGCTGGCTGGCAAGATGGACGCTGGCCTCACCATCATTCCGCTGCGCTTGTTCGTGACCGACCGGGGATTTGCCAAGCTCGAAATTGCCCTAGCCCAGGGTAAAAAGCTATTCGACAAGCGCGAAGACCTCAAGGCCAAAGACCAGAAGCGCGAAATGGAGCGGTTTCGCTAGGTAGCTTCGGCAAAGTCAATTTGTTCATTTAGTACCTAAGAAATTGGATTACGGCATTTGTGCGCTCAGCGCCATTCCCGTTCGGGCCGAGGCCAGCGACAAGGCCGAGCTAGTTACCGAGTTGCTGTTTGGCGATTGCTACACCGTGCTGCTCACGCAGGGCAACTGGCTGCACATTGAAAGCGCCGCCGATAAGTACCAAGGCTGGATGGACTACAAGCAGCACCAGTCTGTGAGCCCGGCGTACTTTGAGGCATGGCAGGCGCAGGAGCACCCTAGGGCACTTGACTTGGTGCAGGTGGTGTCGGACGCTGCCACGCGCCAGCCTATTACCGTAGGGTGCCGCCTGCCCTTCTTCGATGGTATGACGCTGAAAGTGGGTGATAAGTGCCTATTCTACAATGGCACAGCTACCAACCCTACGCAGCCCGCAACGCCCGAGCGCCAGCTGGTCCTATTGCGCAAGCTCGGCCTGCTCTACTTGCGGGCGCCCTACGTGTGGGGCGGCAAAAGCGTGTTTGGCCTCGACTGCTCAGGCCTCACGCAGCAGCTCTTCGGGCTACTCGGCGTGCAGCTGCCCCGCGATGCCTACCAGCAGATTGCCCTAGGCCAGCCCGTCGATTTTGTGACGCAGGCCCGCCCCGGCGACCTCGCTTTCTTCGAAAACGCTGAAGGCCGTATTGTGCACGTAGGTATCGTGTTCGACGAGGGCCAAATCTTGCACGCGCACGGCGAAGTGCGCCTTGACCCCCTCGACCACCACGGCATATTCAACCGCGACCGGCAGAAATACAGCCACAAGCTGCGCCTGATAAAGCGCTTGCTTTCGCTTAGTTGTTAGCAGCTGGCCGTTAGCCCTCATTCTGCGGAGCTAACGACCAGCTGTTAATAAAACCTACCAGGTTATGGGCTGCTCGCCGTGCTGTTCCAGCCAGGCGTTGGCCTTGCTGAACGGCTTGGAGCCGAAAAAACCCCGGTCGGCAGAGTAGGGCGAGGGGTGGGCGGCCTTCAGCACGAGGTGCTTGCTGCCATCAATCAGTTCCTCCTTCTTTTGGGCGTAGGCACCCCACAGAATGAACACCACGTGCGGGCGGCCCGCCGACACCTGCCGGATTACCTCGTCGGTAAACTCCTCCCAGCCTTTCTTCTGGTGCGAGCCTGGTGTAGCGGCGCGTACCGTGAGCGTGGCATTGAGCAGCAGCACGCCCTGCTGTGCCCAGCGGTCGAGGTTGCCGTTGGCCGGCGCAGGCGTGCCGGGGATGTCGTCTTGCAGCTCCTTGAAGATATTTTGCAGCGAAGGCGGCGTGCGGATGCCTTCATTCACCGAGAAGGCAAGGCCGTGCGCCTGGTTTTTGCCGTGGTAGGGGTCCTGCCCCAGGATAACGACCTTCACCTCATCAAAGGGACAAGCATCGAAGGCGTGAAAAATCTGGGAGCCTAGGGGGTACACCGTAGTGGTGGCATATTCGCCGCGCACCCAGGCGGTTAGTTTCTGAAAATAAGGCTTTTCAAACTCTGCGGCGAGCACGGGCCGCCAGCTTTCGGCAATCTTGACCATATAAGGAAGGGGAGGAGAAGACAAAAAACAGAAAATAAAGCAGCACGCAAGCCGTTGGCAGCGTTAATTCGTATAAAACCAAAGCTTCCGGGCCGCTGTTGGCCTCGTCGCTTACCTTCGCATTACCGCCGCTTATGCCTACTACCACTACGCAGGGCGTAACTGTTACGGTTACGACCAACTATCTGCCCGATTATTCTAGTCCTTCGCAAGAGCACTATGTATTTGCTTATCGCATTGATATTCGCAACGATAGCGAATACACGGTGAAGTTGCTACGCCGCCACTGGTTTATCTCGGATGCCAACAGCACCGTGCGTGAGGTGGAGGGCGAAGGCGTGGTGGGCCGCCAGCCGGTGCTCGAGCCCGGCGAGTCGCATCAGTACATGAGCGGCTGCAACCTCAAGTCGGGCGTGGGCAAGATGCAGGGCACCTACCTCATGGAGCGCCTTGTCAACGGCGAACACTTCCAAGTCAATATCCCGGAGTTTACCCTGATGGTGCCCTACCGGATGAATTAAATTTTTAGTGCTAGGTGTGTAGCGCTCAGCGCCTGGCATTCTAATAGCCAAGCGCATAGCCCTAGGTGCCCCGCACTAAGCACTATGCACCAAGTACTAGCTTACCTGCGTTTCTGGCTGCGCTCGGGCAATGCCCACGGCCTGCATTCGCCGTTTATCTACGGCCTTTACACCACGGTTATTTGCCACAACGGCAAGTTCAAGGCGTTTGCCCCGATTGAAGCGCGGCGGCGCGAGCTCTTGCGCAGCACGCAGCGCATAGCTGTTACCGATTTTGGGGCCGGCTCGCAGGTGGCGGGGGCGGGCGGGCGCGAGCGGCGACTGCGCGACATAGCGCGCCACGCGGCCAAGCCGCCTAGGTTGGCGCAGTTGCTCTTTCGGCTAGTCAATCATTTTCAGCCGGCTACTATTCTGGAACTGGGCACGTCATTGGGCCTCACCACAGCCTACCTAGCCACCGCCGACTCCCGTAATCAAGTCATCACCTTCGAAGGCTGCCCCAACACGGCGGCAGTGGCCCGCGAAACTTTCGACAAGTTGCACTTAGGTAACGTGCAGCTCGTGACCGGCAACCTCGACCAAACGCTACCCGCCACACTCGCCGAGCTAGCCAAGCCCGTCGATTTTGTGTTCTTCGATGGCAACCACCGCTACGAGCCCACGCTCCGCTACTTCGAGCAGTGCCTGAGCAAGGCACACGAAAACAGCGTATTCGTGCTGGATGATATTCACTGGTCGGCCGAGATGGAGCAGGCCTGGGCCGCCATCAAGGCCCACCCGGCCGTGACCGTGACCGTGGACTTGTTCTACGTAGGGCTCGTGTTTTTTCGGAAGAAGCAACCTAAGCAGGATTTCTGGCTTCGGTTCTAATGCTCAGCCCTAGAAGCAGAAAGGCCACCTAGGGTTCTACTCCTAGGTGGCCTTTCTGCTTTTTCGTAAGCCGAAGTACGCTTCTTACTTATGCATTCAGCCCCTGTGGGTCGACGCCGCCGGTGGGCCGCAGCGCTTCGCGTATGCGGGTGAGGCGCTGCAAAAGGCCTTCGAGTTGGTCAAGGGGTAGCATGTTGGCGCCATCGGAGAGGGCCGTGGCGGGCGTGGGGTGCGTTTCGATGAACAAGCCATCGGCCCCAACGGCAATAGCTGCCTTGGCAATGGTTTCGATGAGAGCGGGCTGGCCGCCCGTCACGCCGCTGCTTTGGTTGGGCTGCTGCAGCGAGTGCGTCACGTCCATTACCACCGGCACGCCGAAGCTGCGCATGGTGGGTAGGTTGCGAAAATCAACTACCAGGTCGCTGTAGCCGAAGGAGTTGCCGCGGTCGGTGAGAATGACGTTGGGGTTGCCGGCGCCTTGCACCTTATCCATAGCCCAGCGCATGGCTTCGCCGTTCAGAAACTGGCCTTTCTTGATATTTACCACCTTGCCAGTTTTGGCGGCGGCTACTAATAATTCGGTCTGGCGGCAGAGGAAGGCCGGAATTTGCAGTACATCTACATACTCGGCGGCCAGTGCCGCCTCGTCCGATTCGTGGATATCAGTGACGGTGGGCACGCCAATCTCGCGGCCTACTTTCTGCAAGATGCGCAGCGCTGTTTCGTCGCCGATGCCCGTGAAGGAGTCGAGCCGCGAGCGGTTGGCCTTGCGGTACGAGCCCTTAAAAATGTACGGAATCTGGAGCTTGTCGGTGATGTGCTTTACACGTTCGGCTATGCGCAGCGCCATGTCTTCACCCTCAATGACGCAGGGGCCCGCCATCAAAAAGAACTGGCCAGAGTTGGTATTGCGGAAGTGCGGCAGGGTGTTGGCGAGGGAGGTAAGCATGGGCAAGTAATTAATTGCTAAAGAAATGGTGGCAGCGGTTTACAGCTTCTGGAGGCAAATAAACAGCTCGCGGCCGGCGCGGGCGGGCAGCGAGTTGTGAGCAGTTTCGAAATGAATAAACCGGAAATACGGCTCGAAGTATGCCGCGTACTCTTCGCGGCTGCCGCCGAAGGGTGGCTCGGTGGCCCCGGCAAACGGGGTGTCGAAAAGCAGCCCGACGAGCTTACCACCTGGCTTTAGCAGATGCGCGCACTGCTTGGCGTAGGCCGGCCGCAGGCTCGGGTGGAGGGCGCAGAAAAAGGTTTGCTCGATTATCAAGTCGAAGGTCTCAGCCTCACCTAGGGCGAAGAAATCGGCCTGCCAGAGGTGCTGGCGCGGGAAGTCGGGCACGCGGGCAGCCAGCTCGGCCAAGGGCTCAGGTGCTAGGTCGGCTACTACCACTTGCTGCAGCCCTAGGTGGTGCAAATACTCGGCTTCGTAGGCGCGGCCCGCGCCCGGAATAAGGATGCGCGGCTGTCGCTGCACGTCGAGCTGGTCGAAGTAAGCTTGCAGCGGCGGGGTAATGCGTCCGGCGTCCCAGCCGGCGCGGCCGGGGGCCGTGTAGCGGGCCTGCCAATAGGCGGCATCGAAGGCCGGAGGAACCGTTTGCATAGCGGCAAAGTATGACGAAGAGTAGGCGAAGTAGAAATAAACGCTATTTTTACCCGTTACAAAGGTAGCCGCCTTGCTTGGCGGCTGGCTCTTGCCCGCATCTCTTTCACTTTTTTGGCCCACCTCCCCGCATGGAACCTAAGAACGAACAACCCGAACCCCGCCAGAATAACAGCCGCGTCCTGCTATGGGTGGCGCTAGTCCTCGTGCTGCTCGGTATCAATGGCGTCCTGTTCTATCTGAATACCCAGAAGAAGACTGAAAACGAGCAGCTTACCACGCAAGTCCAGGCGAAAGATGCCAAGCTGGAAGCGCAGATAAAGGAGTTTGAAGACCTGAAAGCCAACTACGAGCGCCAAAGCCAAGACCTGCAGAAACTGGGCTTGAGCAACGACTCGTTGGTGGCCCGCATCGCGGGTATCAACGCCGACTTGCTGAAGCTGCGCTCGTTTAAGGCGGGCTCGTTTTCGCTGGCTCAGCAGAAGCAGTTTAAGCAGCGCGCGCTTAACCTAGAAAGCCAGCTGAAGAAAAAAGACGACGAAATTGCGGCGCTGAAAGCATCGAACGAAACGCTGTATACAGAAACGACGACGCTGAAAGAAAAGCAGAATAAGCTGACCGACACCATCAGCACGATTGCTAAGACCAACCGCGAGCTGAGCGACAAAGTCAACGTGGCCTCGCGCTTGCAGGCCGACAACATTCACGTGAGCATCCTGACTTCTAGAAACAAAGAGAAGGACGACGACAAGGAAGAATTCAAGGCCAAGCGCGTAGACCGTGTGAAAGTGACCTTTAGCCTGGCCCGCAACGACGTGTCGCCGAAGGAAACCAAGCAGATTTACATGCGCATTCTGGAGCCCGACGGCGCTGCCCTCTACAACCTGAGCACCGGCGGCGGCACCTTCACCGTAGATGGCCAGGAGGCCTTCTACACCCAGAAGCAAGATGTAGTGTTCGACAACACCAAGCAGCCCCTGCAGTTTGTGTATGCCAAGGGTGGCGACTACAAAATCGGCCAGCACACCGTGGAGCTGTACGAAGGCGGCGCCCTGATGGGCAAGACCACTTTCACGCTGAAGTAAAAGCAATTAATCGACACAAAAAAGCCCTGCTACTTAGTAGCAGGGCTTTTTTGTGTGCTGATATATGCCTTGCTGCTGCATTCCGCTGCTGGCTCAGGCGGCAATAAGGCAGAAGGCCTAGGTCCTTGAAAAGTAGCGGAGGTGCGCCAGGGGCGGGGCCCAGCTATTTGGCTGGTGTAGTTAGGCGGTGGGCAGTGGCTTCGAGGCGACGTACGGCTTCGCTTTTGTCGGCCTCCGAGCTTTGCTTCTGCAATACTTGCGCCGCGCCTTCCAGGAAAGCCAGCGCTTTGCCGCGCGTGTACACTAACTGCATGGGCTGGCTGGCACCTAGGCTAATGGCGAAGGTGTCATACTTAGTGTCTTTGCTAGCAGGCTTGTTAGTAGCGGCATAGCTTTCGGCGTAGCGCAGCAGCGGGGCAAACTCGGCCGCCGAGAGCAAGCACACACTCTGAAAGATGTAGCGGCCATCGAGGCCCTGAGCTGCATCGGGAGCGGGCTCTTGGGTGGTGAGGTACAGGTCCGGAATGGACCGGCCACTGGTGCCTAGGTGCGAGATTTTGATGAATGGCGCGCTAGGCGCCTGGGCCCAGCTGCTAAAAGCAGCCAAAAAAAACAGGCCGTAAAGGAACACGGATTTGAACATGGTATATTTGGCCTAGGCCGGCGTGAGCGCCGACCTAGGCCAAATATACCCGGCGTTAACGCGCTTGTTTTGCTAACCTCGCCTTTGCCTCGATGCGGGCGGGCGCTGTTTTGTAGCCCGCTTACTCAGCTAGCTTGGCCTGGGCTTGGTAGGTGATGGCGGCGCGGTCAGTGCCTTTAGTAATGGGGCCAAACGTGGTGCCTAGGTTATCAAAGGCATTGTCGAAGGAGCCACGCACAAGCAATAGCTGGTCATCCTTGTTCGCCTTAAGCAAGCGAGCCACCAGGTTGAGGGCTAGGTCTGAGGTAGCCGTAATGAGTGCCGCTGGCGGGGGCGCTATCGCCGCCGCGGCCAGCAGCGCAGCGCGGGCGGCGTGAAACTGCTCATCTTGGCGCACCTCGTCGAGCAGCGACCCGAGGGCGCGCAGGTCGCCGTCGAGCTCGGTAAGCAAAATGCAATAATCAAGGTACTGCGGAATGCGTGGCGCCTGGGTCCGGTAAATTGTGATGCCGCCTTCGCCTAGGGGCAAGTGCGACCACTTCTTCACCCCCTCAAACGTTTCGGAGCATAGCTGAGTGGGCTCGGCCGAGATACCATCGGTTACGATAGTAACGAGTTGCACCTCGGCCCGATTGAGCTCGCCATGGCGCTTGATGTGCACGTCTTGCAAGACCAGGCGCACAGCCTCTACCGTTTGGGGCAAGCTGCTGGCCGCAATGGTGCCGGCCAGTACCTCCCGGCGCAGCGCGGCGGAGGGCTCAAATACAACGTCAGCTTCTAATAGGGTCATGGTCCTAAGCAAAAAGATGAAACTGCTGGCAAGTACCTGCCGTTGGCGGGCCCAGTCGTTACCTGCGTACGTTATGAAGGTCGCTGAAGGATAACTAATGTGCCCCTAGGTTAGAGAAATGAGCTGATGTAAGCGTGGTAACAAGGTTAGGCCGGCGTGCGCGCCAACCTAGGCCAACTATTGCCGACTTTTACGGGCTCGTTTCGCTTAAAACTGCCCACTTTTGTCCCGTTTTAAATTTCTGCTGCTTGCGCTGCTCCTAAGCGCGCCCCTGTTGGCCACGGCCCAGCGCCGCCCCGCCGCCCGGCCCGCCAAGAAAATAGTGCGCCCGGCCGTCCCTAGGGTAGCTGGCAAGGTGCCTGGTTTCCTGAGCTACTTGCACTCGCCCTGGGTCGATAGCCTGATGCGCAGCCTCACACCACGGCAGCGGGTGGCGCAGCTGTTTATGGTAGCGGCGTATTCTAATAAGCCCGCTATCTACCAAGACTCTATCTCGACGCTAATCAAAGACTACGGCATCGGGGGGCTGATATACTTTCAGGGTGGGCCGGTGCGCCAAACGCGCCTGCTCAACCGCTTTCAGAGCCAGAGCCGGGTGCCGCTGCTGGTGGCTATGGATGGCGAGTGGGGCGCGGGCATGCGCCTCGACAGCGTGCTGCGCTTCCCGTACCAGATGAGCCTAGGGGCCGTGCCCGAGGCCGATTCGGCGCTCATCTACGACATGGGGCGCGAGGTGGCGCGGCAGTTTACGCGGCTGGGCATGCAAGTCAATTTTGCCCCGGTGGTCGATGTCAATAACAACCCCGCCAACCCAGTCATCGGCTTTCGCTCGTGGGGTGAAAGCCCGGCGGCCGTGGCGCGCCTTAGCCGCCTTTACATGCGCGGCATGCAAGATGCAGGCGTGCTGGCCGTTGCCAAACACTTTCCCGGCCACGGCGATGTCGATGCCGACTCGCACCTAGGCCTGCCCATCGTGCGCGTAGACCGCGGTCGGCTCGACTCGTTGGAGCTGCCGTCATTCAAAAGTGTGATTGCCAATGGCATTGGAGGTATGATGGTGGCCCACCTCAACGTGCCCGCGCTCGACAGCACGGGCGCGCCCACCACGCTATCGAAGCCCGTAGTGACGGGGCTGCTGCGCCAGAAGATGGGCTTCAAGGGCGTGGTATTCACCGATGCCATGAACATGAAGGGCGTTATCAGCAAGGTGCCGACGGGCGAGGCCGAGGTGCGCGCCATCTTGGCCGGCAACGATGTGCTGGAATTTAGCAAGAGCGTACCCGTGGCTCTGCAAGCCGTGCTGGCGGCCGTGGACAGCGGGCGCATTTCGCAGGCGCGCATCGACGAGAGCTGCCGCCGCGTGCTAGCCCTCAAGCAGTGGGCCGGCCTGCGTAAGTACCGCCCCACTGAGGAGAAAAATATTATTGCCGACCTCAATCCCGCGCACGCGCGCTACCTCAGCCACCGGCTCACCGAGCACAGCATCACGCTGCTGCGCAACCAGCGCAATATCTTGCCCTTGCAGCGGCTCGATACGTTGCGCGTGGCCACGCTAGTGCTGGGCGGTAGCCCCACCGACACTACCGATTTTCAGCGCGCCGTGGCCGACTACGACGCGCAAGTGGCGCACTTCCACCTGTCTGCTGCGCCAACTATGGACGAATTGATGGATGTGCGGGCCAAGCTTTTTACTTATGATGTGGTGCTCGTGGCATTACAAAGCCTAGGTCGCCTGCCGGCCACCAGCTTCGGCATTGCGCCCGAGGCCCAGCTGCTGTTGCGCGAGCTCACCAAGCCCGGTCAGCAAGTAATACTCAGCGTGTTTGGCTCGGCCTACGCCGTGGCCAAGGTGCGCGACTACGACCGCGCCAGCGCCGTGGTGCTGGCCTACCAGGAAAGTACCGACGCCCAGCAACTAGCGGCGCAACTCATCTTCGGGGGCATCGGCGCCCGCGGCAAGCTGCCCGTGACGGTAGCCAACAACCTGCCTGCAGGCTTTGGCCTCACCAGCAAGCCCGGCCTGCGCCTCGCCTACGCGCACCCCGAAGACGCAGGTATGAATAAGCGCCTCGAAGCACGCATTGATAGTGTAATGGCCCAGGCGCTCGCAGCTGGCGCCACGCCCGGCGGGCAGGTGGTTATTGCTCGGCGTGGGGTAGTGGTGCTCCGCAAAAGTTATGGCTATCAGGCCAGCACCGGCGCAGCCTTGCCAGCTACTGGCGTGCCGAGCGTTGCCGTGGCCTCGGCAGCGGGCAATTTTGGCAGCGAGCCAGGTAGTGCGCCAGTGGCCGGCCAGCCAGTAGCGTCCGCCGCGCCGCTCGCTTCGGCTCGCTTAGTGCGAGACACTGATGTGTATGACCTCGCGTCGCTGACCAAAGTGCTGGCGGCTACGCCCGCGCTGCTCAAGCTGCAAGAGCAGGGCAAGTTCAGCCCCGACAGTACCCTAGGGCAGTTTTTTCCCTTCCTGCGCAAGACTGACAAAGCCAGCCTGAAGATGCGCGACGTGTTGGTTCACCAAGCCGGCTTGCCTGCCTGGATTCCGTTCTGGAAGGCCCTGGCTACGGATGATGGCACGTTACGGCGCCGCTGGTTCCGGCCCGACTCGTCGGCGCGGTTTCCACTGCCGGTGGCGCGTGGGCTGTGGGGCCGCAAGGATTTGCCGGCCTTCATCTACGAGCAGATTGGGGCCGCGCCGCTCAAGGCCACGCAGGGCTATGTTTACTCTGACCTCTCCTTTTATCTGTACCCCGACCTGGTGCGGCGGCGCACGGGCCAGCCATTTGCGGAGTTTTTGGCCAAGCAGGTGTACCGGCCGCTGGGCTCGGGCCTGCACTTTCAGCCGCTACACCACGTGGCCGAAAGCCGCATTGCGCCCACCGAGTACGATTCGCTATTTCGGCGGCAGTTGCTGCGCGGCTACGTCGATGACGAAGGCGCCGCACTCCTAGGTGGCATTTCGGGCCACGCGGGCCTGTTTGGCTCGGCCAATGACGTGGTCCAGCTGGCGCAAGCCTACGCCTGGGGCGGGCGCTACGGCGGCCAGCAGGTATTCAAAAAAGAGATACTGGCCGACTACACGCGCCAGCAATCGGCCGCCAACCGGCGGGGGCTGGCTTTTGACCGGCCCAGCAGCCCCGCCACGGGCAATACGGCGCCCGGTGCTTCGGCCAGCAGCTTTGGGCACTCGGGCTTCACGGGTACCTACTTCTGGGTTGACCCCGAGAAGGAGCTGGTAGTAGTGGTACTTACGAACCGCCTTAACCCCTCGCGGCGCAACAACAAGCTGAGCGAGCTCAATGTGCGGACCCAGATTCAGCAGGTAGCCATTGAGGCGATAAGGTGAGCCGAGTAGGGGAGCGAGGCTGCGGCAAAGATTTTAGTCCTAGGTGCGCTTTAAGCGCGACCTAGGCTGCTATCTTCCGCTTACCAACCTCATTCCCACCCATGCTAGGATTAATGATGCCGACGCCCCTGCGCATCGCAGGGCTTCTCGAGCACGCCGCCAAGTGGCACGCCGATACCGAAATCGTGTCGCGCCTGCCCGAGGGCGGCCTGCACCGCTACACCTACGCCGCCGCCCACCAGCGCGCCCGGCAGCTGGCCAACGCCCTGCACCGCCTGGGCATCCAAATGGGCGACCGTATCGGCACACTAGCTTGGAACACGCACCGGCATTTCGAACTGTACTACGGCATTTCGGGGCTGGGCGCGGTGTGCCACACCATCAATCCGCGCTTGTTCATCGAGCAGCTCATTTACATCATCAACCACGCCGAGGACCGGCTGCTCTTCTTCGACCTCACGTTTTTGCCTTTGGTCGAGAAGCTGGCGCCGCATTGCCCTAAGGTCGAAAAATGGATACTGATGGCCGGGTCCGAGCACCTGCCCGGCGAGTCGGCGCTGCCCGGCCTAGGTAGCTACGAGGCCCTGCTGGCCGCCGAAGCCGCCGACTACGAGTGGCCGACATTTGACGAGAACACGGCCTCGTCGCTGTGCTACACCTCGGGCACTACCGACGAGCCCAAGGGCGTGCTCTACTCGCACCGCTCTACGCTGCTGCACAGCTACGCCGCCTCGCTACCCGACTGCTTCAACTGCGGCGCCCGCGACGTGATTCTGCCCGTCGTGCCCATGTTCCACGTCAATGCCTGGGGCATCCCGTACCTGGCGCCGCTCAATGGCTGCAAGCTCGTGCTGCCCGGCCCCGCGCTGGACGCAGCTAGCCTATATGAGCTATTTGAGAGCGAGCGAGTTACTTTCTCGGCCGGTGTGCCTACTATCTGGTTTGGGCTGCTACAGTTTATGCGCCAAGGCTCGCGCCAGTTCAGCACGCTGCGCAAGATGATAGTGGGCGGCGCCTCGTGCCCGCCGGCCTTGCTGCAAGCGTTTGATGAAGAGCTAGGTATCGAAATTCGGCACGCCTGGGGCATGAGCGAAACGTCGCCCCTAGGTACCGTGAGCACGCTCAAAGGCAAGCACTTCGACTTGCCTGCTGAGGCGCAGTTCTTCTTGAAAATCAAGCAGGGCCGCGTCATCTTCGGCGTCGATATGGAGATAGTGGATGAAACCGGCCAGCCGCTGCCGCACGATGGCGTGGCCTTCGGCGACCTGTTGGTGCGCGGGCCGTTTATCGCCAGCGACTATTTCGGCACTGCCCAGCCAGGCCAACTCACGGCCAGCGGCTGGTTCAAGACCGGCGACGCGGCTACCATCGACCCCGATGGCTTCATGAACATCACCGACCGCTCGAAGGACGTAATAAAATCGGGCGGCGAATGGATTTCAAGCATCGACCTCGAAAACCTGGCCATTGCGCATCCCGCCGTGGCTGAGGCCGCCGTTATTGGCGTGCCCCACCCTAAATGGAGCGAGCGCCCGCTGCTGGTAGTAGTGCGCAAGCCCGACCATGATGTATCGGCCGCCGAGCTACTAGCCTTTCTCGATGGCAAAATCGCGCCCTGGTGGAAGCCCGACGCCGTGGAATTTGTGGCGCAGCTGCCCCACACGGCCACCGGCAAACTACTCAAAACCCAGCTGCGCAAGGACTTTGCAGGGTATGAGCTGAAGACCTAGGGCGGTAGTTCTAAAGTCCTTTGCGGAAGCCCTTCTATAGCCTCTGGCAGCAGCGCCAGGGGCTTTTTTGCGCTCTGATGGTGATAGGTAGAACGTCAGGATTTGGTAAAAATTAATATTCGATTTTTATCCACTATCAATATACTTGCCTTTATCAAGCGCTCACCTTTTCCTGTCTTCCATTTATGAAACAACTACTTCTCGGCTTAACACTATTATGCTTGGGGGCCTGCAAAAAAGATGACCCCAACGTACTACCCGCCGCCACGCAAGAAGGGCGCAATACGGCCGGCTTTCTGCTCGATGGCCAGCCCTGGCTGCCGAAAAATAGTCCTTCAAGCTCCCTGCCTTATCCAGTGAATGCCTATTTCGGCCATATGTATAAGGTCAATTACTTATCGATTGGAATTTCTCGCTACCAAGATGGCAATAATAGACAGGCGTTCGGTTTATATTTTAGCAACATCCGAAAGCCTGGCACATATCTGCTTGAGGAAGATTTTAACCGTAGCGTGATATCAGGCCCTCGTCCTGCATATGGAGCATACACAATATACTCTCCAAGCCCTAAAACCTCTTTTTATACGGGACCGACTGCTCGCGGGCAAGTCATTATCACGCGCTTCGATACTGTGGCGCGCGTGGTAGCAGGCACGTTTGAGGCGCGGGTACAGGAGGACGGGGGCACGATTACGCACGACATCACGCAGGGGCGGTTCGACATCAAGTTCTAAGTTTTCACCCTTTTCCTTTTTTCATTTATGAAGCAATTCTACTTTCTGCTGGCGGCTATGCTGTTGAGCTTGCAATCATTGGTACGATGCCAACTGCCGAAGTATATAAACTAAAAGGTCCTGCCAGCATGATGCCAGCAGGACCTTTTAGTTTGCAACTAGCTAACTTGGCTTACTGCCCGCCGCCCTGCAAATAGGGACCTAGGACGTCGTAGGCTTTCTTGGCGCGGGCCTGGTCGCCGACCTGGGCCGCGGCCTGGTACACGCTCTGGAGCGTGAGCAAGTAGCCGCGCTGGGCATCGTCGAACATAGCACCGTCGTGGGTCTGGTAGTAGCTCAGTATCTGGATGCTACGTTCGGTGAGCTTGTCCAGAATAGCATTGGCTTGGTCTTTCTCGCCCACGGCGTAGAGTACGGGCACCAGCTGCGGCGTGTAGTAGTCGAATGGCACGGCTGCGTCGGGCATCACGGCCAGGCACTTGTCGGCTACTTCTTTGGCTTTGGCTTTGTCGCCGGCTTGGAGGTAGGCGTTGGCCAGGCGGGCAAACTTATCGCGGTAGTTGGCCGGGAAGCGCAGGTTGTTCTCGTCGTAGAAGACGTTAGCGTTATTGAGGCCGCGGTAGCTGAAGGTTTTCATCAGCTCTTCGTAGCAAATCGGCTTCTCCACATAGCCCTCGTCGCCGCGCGGGTTGTAGTTCGGGTCCTTCAGCGGCAGCAGGCGGTAGGCCATGCCTTCGAGCTGGAAGTAGGGCTGCAAGTTCATGTAGTCCGACGGAGCTACCGTAGAGCTGAAGTAGATGGGCCGCTTCCAGTTGTTGGTGGCAATCATGTCCAGAATCACCAGGTTCTTCTTCTCGATGGCGCGCTTGCCCATGCTCCAGTCGAGGCGACCCACGAGTTGGTTCTGACGGTCTTTCGGGATGATACCTAGGGACTTCACTGCCGTCGTATCGACGGTCATGTAGAACTGGCTGGTCGGGAACGTCGTGACTTGCTGGCCTTCGCCGTAGCTCTGGCGCAGCAGCGGGCTATTCTGGCTCACCAAGCCGATGAATTCCTTTAGGTTCAGCTCTTTTACCGCCTCGTTGGGGTTGTAGTACAGAATATCATTGTTGCCCTGCGCGTAGCTGGCGTCGCCCATCGAGATGGGCAGCGGCTCCGACTTATAAGAGGGGCGCTTCATCTGCTGAATGTACCAGTCAGTGTTCAGGTACGAAAGCACGGCCACGCGCACATCGGTACGCACGCCTTCTACTTCCTGAGCGTACCAGAGAGGGAAGGTGTCGTTGTCGCCGTTGGTAAACAGGATGGCATTCGGCGCGCAGCTGTTAAGCAGGTTCTTAGCCGAGTCTACCGAGTTGTAGCGGCCCGAGCGGTCGTGGTCGTCCCAACCCTGGGCGGCCAGGATGCCCGGCGCAATAACACCCAGCAGCACCGCAATGCCAGCGCGTACGCCATCGGCCTTCACCGCCGAGCGCAGCAGCTCAGCAATGCCCAGCACCCCGAGGCCAATCCAGATGGCAAACGCAAACGTGGCACCCGTGAAGGTGTAGTCACGCTCGCGCGGCTCCAGCGGCGGCTGGTTGAGATAGACAATAATCGCCAAGCCCGTGAACAAGAACAGCAAGCCCACAATCAAGGCGTCGTGCCCGCGGCGATATACTTGGAAGAACAAGCCAATCAGCCCTAGGATGAGCGGAATAGCGAAGAAGTTGTTGTGCGCAAAGCTCTGGCCGATGCGCGGCGGCAAGCTATTGGCGCTAGCGCTAAACGGCGTTACTACACCCGCCTGCTGAATATCGGACTCGCGCCCGATGTAGTTCCAGCCGAAGTAGCGCCAGAACATGTGGCCCATCTGATACTTGAACAGGAAGCCTAGGTTCTGACCCATCGTGGGCTTCACGCCCTCCTGCAAGTCGGGTATCCACTTCTTATACTCTTGAATGTGAGCCGGCTCATAGCTATAGATGCGTGGCAGCAGCATCTTGTCGGCGTCGGCGTAGCCAGGCTCTTGGGCGCGGGGCAGTACCTCTTCGTAGTGGCCATCCTTGCGCTGGTAGCGCGGGGCGCCTTCCTCATAGTGGTCGGGCTGGGCATTGAACTGAGGGCCGTAGAGCAATGGGCGCGAGCCATACTGCTCCCGCTTGAGGTAGCTCACGAACGACAGCACGTCGTTAGGATTGTTCTCGTTGATAGTGGGCAGGAAAGACGCTCGGATGGGTACTACTAGATAGGTTGAGTAGCCAATCAGGATAAACACGAAGCACAGCATGGCCGTGTTCAGTAGCTGGCTACGCAGGCGATAAGACAGCTTGAAGCCCGTGTAGATGAGCCCCAGAAACAGCACCAGGAAGATAATCAGACCCGAGTTGAAGGGCAGCCCAAGGTTATTGATAAAGAATACCTCAAACCCGCCCGCCAGTGTGGGCAGACCCGGAATGATGCCCACCAGCACCGAGCCCACAATAACCAAGCTCACTACCAGCGTGATAATGCCACCTAGGGTAGTGGGGTTGGCCGTGCGGCGGTAGTAGTACATGAAGGCCAGCGCCGGCAGGGCCAGCAGGTTCAGCAAGTGAACACCGATGCTGAGGCCGATAACGTAGGCAATGAGGATGAGCCACTTGTCCGAGTCGGCCTCGTCGGCGTACTCTTCCCACTTCAGCATTATCCAGACCACGGCCGCCGTGCACAGCGCTGACATGGCGTACACTTCGCCCTCCACGGCGTTGAACCAGAACGAGTCGGAAAACGCGAAGCTGAGCGCGCCCACCACGCCGGCCCCTAGGATGAGCAGCGTTTGGCCGCTAGTAGGCTCGGGCGTTTCTACCTCAAATTCTTTGCGAGCCAGCAGCAGCTTGCGCCCGAGGCGGGTAATAATCCAGAACAGAAACAGCACCGTGAACGCGCTACTCAGGCCCGATAGCGCGTTGATGAGCACTGCCACCTTTGTCACGTCGCCGAAGCTCAGCAACGACATCAGGCGGCCCAGCAGCAAAAAGGTAGGGGCCCCGGGGGGGTGCGGCACCAGCAGCTTATAAGAGCAGGCAATGAACTCGCCGCAGTCCCAAAACGAAGCCGTTGGCTCCAGGGTGAGGAGGTAGGTGACGGCCGCAATGGCGAAAACCAGCCAGCCAACCAGGTTATTCAGTTTTTGAAAAGAACGCATACAACGCAAAGGCGGCCGAAGCCGGAGTGGGCGACCCTAGGGGCAGAAAGCCAGAAAAGCAACGAAATAACTAACTGCCCGCTAGGCTACAGTCCCCCAAAAGTAGGCATGAAGCTCCGAGGGGTTGCGTACTGCGCCCCGGGTAAGCACAAAAAAGCAGTTCTCGGGCGAGAACTGCTTTTGGTTAAAAATAAGTTGCCGGGCGATGCGCGGGTTAGTCGGCCTGCAAGGTCAGGCGCTTCGTGCTCACTATTTTATCGTTTACCAGCAGCGAGTAGAAGTACAAGCCAGCGGGCAAGCCGGTGAGGTCCACGGCCAGTGCTTCCGATGCCTGCTCGGGCCGGAACGCCAGCAGGCGCACTTCGCGTCCTAGCACATTGGCAAGGCGAAACTTGTAACCCTGGCCCGTGAGGCCAACTGCCTGTACCGTGAGCTGCCCCCGGGTAGGGTTCGGGAATACAGTGAGCGTGGGCATGGTGGGCGTAGCCGTCTGGGTGGCGCGGTAGCTGGTTAGCTTGGGCTGGCTGGCCGTGTGGGGCGCCGCCCAGCTGGTGGCGCCAGTCAGGAGGGTGAGGAATACTAAAATCGTAGTAGAGAAGCGCATAGTCGAAGAAGGCGGGTGGGAGCGGGATAGTTCAGCCTCGTTGCTGACTACCTGCCACAAAAGTAGCTATGACAAGCACCGTGCCGCACTACCACTCGACCAATAGGCGGAGCCGCTCGACCTAGGCCGATTTGCACTGTGCGGGCGCCACGCCTTTCGCCTAGGTGGCCTCACCTAGGTATCGAATCTGCTGCACGCCAAAGCGGCGGACCTCGCCCGCTAGGCGCACGGCGAGGTGGCCGTCGTCTTCCACACCCACAATCTCGCCCGTTGCAGGTTGGCCATCTACCAAAAACCGGTAGGGCTGCTGATAGCGGTATAGCGCCGCCAGATAGTCGCGCCGCAGCTGGCTGATGCGCCCGGCCCGCAGCTGCAGGTAGCGGGCCTCCAGGCACTCTAGCAAGCGAGCGGCCACCTGCCCTAGGTCGTACTGCCGGCCCGTGAGCAGGCTAAGCGAGGTGGCCGTGGGCACGGCAAAGGCCTGCTGATTTACATTCAGGCCGATTCCAACTATGCTATACTGAATTTTTGAGCCACTCAAGGTGTTCTCAATCAGGATGCCACCTAGCTTCTGATTGCCAGCGTATAAGTCGTTGGGCCACTTCACGCGCAGGCTGCTTTCGCCACTGGCCCCTAGCCAGCGGCGGGCCCAGTCGAGCGCCGCCAGGGCTACAGCTTGGCTAAGCAAGAACTGCTCGGTGGCGGCCAAGAAAGTAGGTTGCCACACTACCGAAAGCGTAATGTTTTCGTTGGCGGCGGCTTCCCACTGGTTGCCGCGTTGACCACGGCCAGCGGTTTGGTGACCGGTAATGACGGTGCAGCCTTCACTGGCCCGGTTTTCGCGCTGTAACTGTTGCGCCACCGAGTTAGTTGAAGGGCAGGCCGGCAACCAAACAAGCTGCTGGCCCGTGAATAAGGTGTCGGGGCTGATGACCAACGGAGTTAGCAGTCGTACTTTAGCAAGATAAACAATTAGATTTCTCTATGAAGAGCACGTTAGTCCGGCAGGATTCGGACACATTGGCAGAAGTAGTCGTTCGCGGCATGCAAGAAAGAAAGGGCACTGACATTGTGGTGCTCAATCTAAAAGAATTGAAAAATGCGGTGGCCGACTATTTTGTCATCTGCTCAGCAAATTCGGATACCCAACTCGACGCCGTGGCACGCTCGGTAGAAGAGGAGGTAGAAAAGCTTACCGGCCAGAGCCCTTGGCAGACTGAGGGCCGCACCAATCGCGAGTGGGTATTGTTGGATTACGTAGATGTAGTCGTCCACGTTTTCCTACGCGACCGGCGTCAGTTCTACGCGCTCGAAGAGCTGTGGGGTGATGCGGAGTTCACGTATATCGAAGAGCCTGCTGAGGCCACCCGTTAAAGTATTCGGGGAGCGTTGGCGTTAGTGAAGGTGGCCGCGGCAGTTGCAGCGCAACAAAGCCTGCGGCTCACAGTTTTACCCCGAATTCATATTCTCTAGTTAATCATCTTTTATGTCTGATACCACGCCTAATAAGCGCCGCAAACCTACGGTGCCCAACCCTACACCCCGGCCGGGGGTGCAGATGTGGGTGCTGGGGGGGCTCTTGTTCCTGCTGCTCGGAATGTTTTATTTCAGCGGCTACAATTCGGCCATCAAAACTAACCAGCAGAAATTTGAGCAGATGCTGCTGGCTGGTGATGTCGAAAAGATTACCCTCTACAACGATAAAGTTGTCGAGTTTGGCCTCACGCCCGCTGCCCTGCGCAAGCCCGAGTACCTAAACGAGCTAACTGCTCGGCGCGGGCCATTCGTGGTGGGCCGCGACGTACAGTTTGCCTTCCCCATCGTTGACCCCAAACTGTTTAAGGAAGACCTCGATAAGGCGCAAGCCAACGTGGACCCCGCCAAGCGCCAAGGCTTTGATATTCAAAACCGGGTAAGCCTGATTGATATCATCACAGGCCCCGGCATGATTATCCTGCTCATGGTCGGCTTCTGGGTGCTGATGCGCCGCGTAGGTAGCGCAGGTGGCCCCGGCGGTCAGATTTTCAACATCGGCAAAAGCCGCGCTGCGCTTTTTGAAGGTGGTGATAAGGTGAAGGTTACGTTTAAGGACGTAGCCGGCCTGGAAGAAGCCAAAGAAGAGGTGCAGGAGATTGTGGAGTTCTTGAAGAACCCCAGCAAATTCACCATCCTAGGTGGTAAAATCCCGAAAGGCGCACTGCTAGTGGGCCCTCCCGGCACTGGCAAAACCTTGCTGGCTAAAGCCGTAGCCGGCGAGGCCGATGTGCCGTTCTTCTCGCTGTCGGGCTCCGACTTCGTAGAGATGTTCGTTGGGGTAGGTGCTGCTCGGGTACGTGACCTCTTCAAGCAAGCCAAAGCAAAGGCGCCCTGCATCATCTTCATCGACGAGATTGACGCCGTGGGCCGTTCGCGGAGCAAGGGCTCGATGCCCGGTGGCAACGACGAGCGCGAGAACACGCTGAACTCGCTGCTGGTAGAGATGGATGGTTTCGGTACCGACTCGGGGGTTATCATCCTGGCCGCTACTAACCGCCCCGATACCCTGGACTCGGCACTGTTGCGTCCCGGCCGCTTCGACCGTCAGATTAGTATCGACAAGCCCGACATCAACGGCCGCACCCAGATTTTCCAGGTGCACCTCAAGCCGCTGACCCTAGGTACCGACGTAGACGCCAAAAAGCTTTCGGCCCAAACGCCGGGCTTTGCGGGTGCTGAAATCGCTAACGTCTGCAACGAGGCCGCTCTCATTGCCGCTCGCCGCGACAAAAAGATGATTACCAACCAAGACTTCACCGACGCTATCGACCGCGTGATTGGGGGCTTGGAGAAGAAAAACAAAATCATCTCGCCCGGTGAGAAGCGCATTGTGGCCTACCACGAAGCTGGCCACGCCATCGCTGGCTGGTTTTTAGAGCACACCGACCCGCTGGTGAAGGTGAGCATCGTGCCGCGCGGTGTAGCTGCCCTTGGCTACGCACAGTACCTGCCCAAAGAGCAGTTCTTGTACAACACCGAGCAACTCATCGATGAGATGTGCATGGCCCTAGGTGGCCGCGCCGCCGAGGAACTAGTCTTTGGCAAAATCTCGACCGGTGCCCTAAGCGACTTGGAGCGCATCACGAAGATGGCCTACAGCATCGTGACGATGTACGGCATGAACCCCAAGCTGGGCAACGTGTCGTTCTATGATTCGAAAGGCCAGAACGAGTACGGCTTCTCGAAGCCTTATTCAGAGGCTACTTCGCAGATGATAGACGAAGAAGTTCGCACCATCATCGATAACGCTTATACTCGCACCAAGGAGCTGTTGACCGAGCGCCGTCACGAGCTGGAGGTAATTGCCAAAGAGCTGCTTGAGAAAGAAGTGCTGTTGCAAGACGACCTAGAGCGTCTGGTAGGCAAGCGTCCCTTCGGTGGCCAAACTAACTACCAGGCTCATATGGCCGGCACCGACCGCTCGGAAACCGCTAGTGAAGTGAAGAACGAGAACCCTGGCGCTAAAATCGCTAGCGACCTGCCTGAGCTTCACCTGCCTGGTATGCCCGAATCAGAGACTGTATAGCCAGCTTAGTGTATGAATACAAAAAGGCCAGCCGGAAACGGTTGGCCTTTTTTCGTTTACTACTCAACCGGAGGTTTTGCGAAGAGTAGGTGCTTTCTTAGCAGCGCATTTCACTCTTATTATCAGCGGCTAGCATGAAAACACGGAGACTATTTGAACAGCGTGCTGGCTGGTTAGCTGGCTTACTAGGTTTGAGTATGGCGGCTTGCCAAACGCCGGCCCCAGTAGTGAAAGAATATCCTTACCTTATAAAAATGCGGGTGAAGGGCTGCCAGGGTAAGGTCGGCAAACTGTTCAGCCCGGGACCAGAGCTAGCTCCTTTAGACAGCGCCAAGCTGGAGCAAGGACAATTTGTGTTTAGAGGGAAAGTAGCACATCCTGGTGTCTACAACGTTTATTGTGTGTGCGAGAATAAAGTCGCGAGTAGCCTTGATGTCTATCTGCCAGCCGATTCTGTGGTAGCAGTAGTTATGCCTGGCACCAATCTGCGGCCCGACATCTACCAGCCGAAAGGCCTAGGTCCAATTGGTATCGGGTCATACCACCTAGATACGCAGCTGTTTTCGACCGCGCCGCAACAGCGGGAAGTAGGCCGCTACCTGCTCACGCGCGATAGCATCTGGAACGGCTATTTTCTGGACGTGAAGCGAATGAAAGCCAAGATGGACGCAGCTATCGGGGCGGGTAATAAACCCGAAATAGACCGCTGGGCTGATTCTACCCGCCGGGTGGAGGAGAAGTTTTCCGACTACATGGCTAGGGCCTCTGCGCAGTTTGTTAAAGGTCACCCGCACTCGGAGGCCGTTCTCTTCGCCCTGCGCGATGCCGGTGATGCGCCAGCGGCTCGGCAGCGCCTACGCCCTTACTACCAAGCACTGCCCGATTCGGTACGAACCAGCTACTTTGGCCAGCAATTGGCTAAGCGCTTTGGCGCTCTTGAAACTGCTGGTACCGCGCAATAGTCGCTGCAGCTAGTAAGGCTACCTAAGCTGGCCGTTGGTACTGCCCCTACCTTTGCGTTATGTCTTCCCGCGATACCATGCTAGCCCGCATCCGCACGGCCTTGGCCACGGGGCCGGCGCCCCAGCCGCCCCAGCCCGATTGGACTGCCCCCGTGCACCCTCCGCTGCCTGATGCCGAGTTGGCCGTCACGTTTGCCGCCAGCTTCCGGCGCATCGGTGGTGAGTTCTTTTACTGCGAAACACTAGCGCAGCTAGGGACTGAGCTGCGTGCTTGGCTAGCCGAGCGTCTGCCCGACGGGCAGCAGTTTTACGTGTGGGAGCCCGCCCTGCAAAAGCTGCTGAGCCAGGCCGACGTGCCTTTCCAGGCTACTGAGGCCGACTTTAAGGCGCAGGCTGCTGTAGGGCTCACCTCGTGTGAAGCACTGGTGGCGCGCACTGGCAGCATCGTGGTGGCGCCCGCCACGGCTAGCGGCCGCCGACTCAGCATCTACCCCGACCAGCATATCGTATTGGCCCGGCCCAGCCAGGTAGTGGCCGAAATTGGCGACGCCCTGCGAGCAGTGCAAAGCCGCTACGGAGCGGAGCTGCCCTCTATGATGTCGCTCACCACCGGCCCCAGCCGCACGGCCGACATCGAAAAAACGCTTGTGCTAGGTGCCCACGGCCCGCGCCGGCTTACCTTGTTCTTGCTCGAAGATGACGCCTAAGCTGCTACCCGAGCTGCCGCCGCTGGCTTTGCCAGCCGGTAAGCGGGTCTATTTTGCCTCCGATTTCCACCTAGGGGTGCCCGATGCGGCTACCTCTCGCGAGCGTGAGCGCCGCATTGTGCGCTGGCTCGACGAAGCTGCCAAAGATGCGGCGGCCATCTATTTGCTGGGCGATGTCTTCGACTTTTGGTTTGAGTACAAGCACGCTATTCCGCGGGGCTTCAGCCGCTTGCAGGGCAAGCTAGCAGAGCTCACCGATGGCGGCCTGCCCATTACGCTCTTCACCGGCAACCACGACATGTGGATGTTTGGCTACTTCACGCAGGAAATGGGAATACCCATTCAGCGCGACCCCGTGTCGCAGCGTATGGGCGACAAGCTCTTTCACATCGGCCACGGCGATGGCCTAGGGCCCGGCGACTTTGCCTACAAGCGCCTAATGAAGCCGGTCTTTAACTCGCGCTTTACGCAGTGGCTGTTTGCGCGCCTGCACCCCAACCTAGGTATCGGCATTGCCAGCAAGTGGAGCCAACACTCGCGCATCCAGAATGGGGCGGCCGACGCCAAGTATTTCGGCGAAGAAGAATGGCTGCTTGTGTACTGCCGTGAGGTCGAAAAACGCCAACACCACGATTATTACGTATTTGGTCATCGGCACTTACCGCTCGACGTAGCCGTAGGACCCGGCAGCCAGTATATCAATCTAGGTGAATGGGTCAATTATTGCTCCTATGGCGTGTATGACGGTACCACGATGGTTTTACGGGAATACAAAGGGTAGTAATGTCCCTAGGTCTGCTTTGACGAGGTCGCAGCAATCGTGCTGGGTAGGGGCGCTGTTTGTAATCCTGGCTTTTCCGCTCGGTACCCATGCCCAAGCCACCGTGCCTAGTGCCGCCTCCGTGGCGCCAGCTGCCGGAGTGGCTCCCGTCGAGGCCGCGCCTGGGGCTAAAACGCTAAACCCTAATGCACCTGCCCCGGCGCCTGGCGCCTGGACACTGGTCAAAAGCCTAACGCTGCCGCAGGCTAGCGCGGCTTCGGTAGACCGCCGCGGCACGCTTTATCTAGCCGATAAGGACAATAACCTGCGCCAACTCACTACCGCCGGCCATCCGCTCAATACCTATTCGCCGCCGCAGCCGGGCCACGTGGCGGTGCTTGAAGCTTGGAACCAGAACAGCGTGTTGGTTTTTTATGATGACCGGCAGCAGGTGCTGCTGCTCGACCGCTTTCTAGCACCGCTGAGCGAAATCCGGCTGGCCGACTACGTCGATGGGACCGTGCGTACGGCCACGCTGGCGCCCGACGGCCTGCTGTGGCTGCTCGACGAAAGCAACTTAGTATTGCGCGAGTTCGACCCGCAGGCCCTGCGCCTGGTGCAAAACACACCGCTCGACCTGCTCATCGGTCGCAGCCGGCCCGATTTCCGCTTTTTGCGCCAATACCAGAATAACATCTACCTGGTAGACCGCACGAGCGGCATCTTCGTGTTTGACAACCTAGGGAATTACCGTAAGAAGCTACCCTTCACGGGGCTTGATTTTATAACGTTTCGGGGGGATGAACTGGCGTACCTGAGTGGGGGACAGTTGCATTTTTTTCACTTATACAACCTCACCGAACGCACCCAGCCGTTGCCCGCCGACCTCGATGCAACTACTGTGCGCCAGCTGCTGCTCAGCGACCAGTACGCCTACTTTGTCACGACCAAGGGCGTGCAGATTTACCAGCTGTAGCACCTAGGGCGAGCAGCTGACAGTAAGCTACCTAGGTAATTCCTGCGGCCCAGTTTGACCTAAGTAAAATGGTGAACATTGGTAAGTATGTAACTTGGTTGCAGCTCATTGGAAAGATAGTGGCTGGCGCAACCAGCTACTAACCGGGCCGTTAGTTGGGGTACTTTTCTCCTTCCCAACTTAGCCCGCTCCCCATGAAAGCATTAGTGTTTCACGGTCCCCGCAATGTTAGCGTTGACACTGTCGACGACCCCACGCTGAAAGACTCGCGCGACGCCATCATTCGCGTTACCAGCACCGCTATTTGCGGTTCCGACTTGCACATCTACAACGGCTCGCTGCCCACATCGCCCATGGTGCTGGGTCACGAGTTTATGGGCATTGTGGAGGAGGTAGGCAAGGGCGTGGGCAACCTCAAGCGCGGCGACCGCGTGGTGGTGCCCTTTCCGGTGGCGTGCGGCACCTGCTTTTTCTGCAACCACTCGCTGCCCGGCCACTGCGAAAACTCGAATCCCGACCACTATGGCCCCGAGGGTGGCCTGCTGACCCAAAAGGGCGGCGCACTTTTCGGCTACACCGACCTCTACGGTGGCTATGACGGCGGCCAAGCCGAGTACGTGCGCGTGCCCTACGCCGATTTTGGCCCACGCAAAGTGCCAGACTTCCTCACCGATGAGCAGGTACTGTTCCTCACCGACATCTTCCCGACTGGCTACTCGGGCATCGATTGGGCCGAGGTGAAAGGCGGCGAATTCATCGCCATTTTTGGTGCTGGCCCGGTGGGCATTATGGCCGCCAAGAGCGCCTGGCTGCGCGGCGCGGCCCGTGTAGTTATCGTAGATACTCAGCAGTATCGCCTTGACAAAGCCAAGGAGACGACTCGCTGCGAAACCATTCTTTGGGAAAGCCACGACCAGGTAGTGCAAATAATCCGCGACATGAGCCAAGGCCGCGGGGCCGACGTGTGCGTCGATTGCGTAGGCTTCGAGCCCGACCGCAATTTGCTTGACCGCGCTAAGGCTGTTATCAACCTCGAAAAAGGCTCGCCTAAAATCATTGAAGCCTGCATGAGCGCGGTACGCCGGGGCGGCGTAGTATCAGTGCTCGGTGTGTACGCCACCACTAACGACAACTTCCCGGTTGGCCAGTTCTTCGACAAAGGCATTAAGCTAGTGGGCGGACAAGCCCCAGCTCACAAGCACATCGACAAGCTGTTGCAGCATATTATCAAGGGCGAAGTAGTGCTCGACGACATCATTTCGCACCGCCTGCCGCTCTCGCAGGCCGCACATGGCTACGACATTTTCCGCCACAAAAAGGATAACTGTTTGAAGGTGGTGCTGAAGCCCGGCGAATAAGCGCACGCTCCATTACTGTGAAAAGGCCAGTCTGCTCCTTTGCAGACTGGCCTTTTTGCTTGAATTCAAAAAAATAGTCAAGCCTAGTTAAGCTGGTAGGCGATGCCGAAACGCAGCACCTGCCCAAAAGACTGTCGGGCTGGACCACCTACTAGCCCGCTTTGCGCGCTAATGAGCCCAATTGAATAGCTGGCATTAAGGCCCGCTCGGCCGTGCCAAGCAGTAAGGTCACCCCGCAAGCGACCATCGAGCCCAAAGGATGAGCGCCGGGCATCGGTAAGCCAGACGCGCCCGTTATTGAAGGTGCCTTCGCCGCTTTCACGCCCCCCGAATATAGCCGTGAGTTCGGGACCAGCCAGTACATCGAAGTGCCAGACTCCCTCCCCAAAGCGGTGGCCATACCCGGCAAACATGCTGATGTTCTGCGAATGCAGGAAGGTTTCGCCATCGGCCGCGTACTGCGTCTGAGTGCCGGTTTGCGTCTGCCGCGACCAATCTACGTTACTGACCGCCACGATATCGGTACGTGTGCGCTGCCAGTCATAGCCTAGGTCCACCACCAGCAATCCGGCCCGCTTCCCTACGTATAGTGCCCGCAGGCCTAGCCCTAGGCCTAGTCCGGCGTGCCTGCCATAAGGACTGTTGGTGTATGCCCCGCCCTTATACACACCATCATCCGAGCTTCGGTTGATGAAGGAGGTGCCACTGGCGTCGGTCCCGCTGTACCAAGACAAGTTGGGCGCTGCCCGCTCCACAAACTCAAAGTGCTGCGCGTAGGCCGGGCGCGCCAATGCTAAAAGCGGCAATAGGTAAACGTATTTTTTCATAGGGAAAAGGATGGGTAGGTTGCATACTCATTGAGCTAAAGCGAAGGCATTTAGTTGCAAGGCACTACAGCTGTAGAACGAAAATATGCTGCAGTAGGTCCTAGCCGTATGGCTAGCCTTTCTGCAATGCACCCCGGTCAGCTTAGCGGGCGCATTATCGTACTTCCGCTACTTTTATTTAACCTCCTACGCTGGCTTAGCACAGTGCAGAAATCCCGCGCCAAGCCGGGGCAAACCTTTCCGCTTGGCCAAACGGTTATATTTGCTAGGTTCCCACTTTCGTGCGGCCCCTATTGGCGGCTGCTTTTATATAGATTATGGCTTGTGCTTCTTGTTCATCCGGCGGCGGCTGCTCTACCAGCAAGGTAGGCGGTTGCGGCTCCAAGGGTGGCTGCTCCTCGGGCGGCTGCACCCGGCTTAATGTTTTCGACTGGCTTGCCGATGTCGATATGCCCTCCGATTTCCGGGGCTTTGATTGCGTAGAAATCCGCTTTAAGGGCGGCCGGAAAGAGTTTTTCCGCAACGATAAAAACCTGCCGCTCGTGACCGGCGATGCCGTAGTAGTAGAGGCTACTGGCTCGGGCTGGCACCTAGGGCACGTGTCGCTCAAGGGCGAACTTGTGCGCCTGCAAATGCGCAAAAAGAAGGTGCCCACCGACTCGCGCGACATCAAGGCCATCTTGCGCGTGGCCACCCCCGACGATGAGGAGCGCTGGCAGGCCGTGCGCGACCTCGAAAACGGTACCATGTTCCGGGCCCGCGCCGTGGTCGATGAACTGCGCCTCAAAATGAAGCTTTCCGATGTCGAGTACCAGGCCGACCGCACGCGGGCGCTGTTCTACTACTCGGCCGAGGACCGCGTCGATTTTCGGGAGCTCATTCGGCGGCTAGCCGATGAGTTTCGGGTGCGCGTAGAGATGCGCCAAATATCGCTGCGCCAGGAGGCGGGCCGCATCGGTGGCATCGGAGTGTGCGGGCGCGAGCTGTGCTGCTCTACCTGGCTTACCGACTTCAAGGCCGTGAGCACCACTGCCGCCCGCTACCAAAACCTGAGCCTCAACCCTCAGAAGCTGGCTGGCCAGTGCGGCCGCCTCAAGTGCTGCCTCAACTATGAGCTCGACGCCTACCTCGACGCCCTCAAAGACATTCCGCAGGTGCAGCGCCCACTGCAAGTGGCTAACGGCGAGGCATTTTTGCAGAAGACTGACATTTTCCGCAAGCGCATGTGGTTTGCCTTTAAAGGCGACAACAACTGGGTAATGCTCTCCACAGAGCGCGTGCGCGAAGTGCTGGAGCTTAATAAAAAAGGCGAACGCCCCGAAACTCTGGCCGCCCCCCGCGTGCAGGAAGAAGTAGCGCCTGCCGTTTCTACGCTCATGGAAGGCGACCTAGACCGCCTCGACGACCAAATAAAAGGTGGCAGCAAGCGCGGCAAGCGCAAGCGCAAAGACAAAGACCGCAGCGACCGCCCCGAGGCCCGCGAGACCAGCGCAACTCCGGCCGCGCCCGAAGCCCGTGAGCCGCGTGAAGCACGCGAGCCCCGGCGCCGCGAGCGGCCCGACCGCCCCGAAGGCGCCCGCCCGCCCCGCCCCGAAGGCCAGCCTAGTGCTGCCCCGCGGGCCGAAATAGTACCGGCCACCCCCTCGGGCCCGCCCTCCGACGAAGCCGGCGAGCAGCGCGGCCGGCGTGGTGCCGCCGCCCGCCCCCTCAACCGGCGTGGCGGCCGCAACCGCGGCGGCAACTCTAGCGATAGTGGCGCCACTACGCCCGATGCCACCCGGCCCGAGCAAGACCGCCCGCGTCGCCCCGAGCAAACCAACCGCCCGCCCAAAGGCTCGGCACCTGCCGAAGGCAGCGGCGCCCCCCAGCAACCCCGCCCACCCCGCGAGGGCGGCGACAATGGGCGCAATGGTAACCGCGGCCGGGGGCGCCGCGGCGGTAGCGGCCGCCACGGCGGCGGTCAAAACCCCGCTGGTCCGCCAGCTGGTAGCAACTAAGCACCTGGCTTTTGTGAATCGACAAGCTTCTTTCCTCCTTATGCCCAAGCTGCTTTCTCGGCTGGTGGCCCGGCCCTGGCCGGCGCTGCTGGCGCTAGCCGCCCTCACTACTCTCAGCGCCTGCGACCCCAACCGGGTGTACGAGGAAAACACCGACCTCAAGTCGCCCACCGGCGACCCCTACGTGTGGGATGTGCAGCAGCGCCCGAGCTTTACGTTTCCGATTGCGGATACTACTGGTCGCTACGAAGTGTACTTTAACGTGCGCAATGCCTCGGCCTACAGGTTTTATAACCTGTACCTGAAGCACACGCTCACTGGCCCCGATGGCCGCGTGGTGGGCCAGCCGCTGCTGCACTACATGCCGCTCTTCGACCCCAAAACCGGCGAGCCACTGGGCTCAGGCGCGGGCGACATTTTCGACCACCAGTTCCTGGCCCTACGAGATGTGCACTTTGCTCGCCCCGGCAACTACAAAGTGACCCTAGAGCAGTACATGCGCCAAAATCAGCTGCCTGGCATTATGTCGGTGGGTGTACGCGTGGTAAAGGCTGACGCTGGGAAAAAGTAAGTATAGCTCCTAGGTCTACTAAAAAAGCGGGCGCAACGTCGGTATGACGTTGCGCCCGCTTTTTTAGTAGACCTAGGGATTACTTTATGTCTTTGAAGGCCACGTTCAAGCCTTCGGCCCAAACGGGGTGGGCTATTACCATTTCGGCGAGCTCTTGATAGACTAAGCCACCGGCCATGGCCACTTGCACAATAGTCATAATCTCGCCAGCTTCGGGACCTAGGATGGCCGCGCCAATGATGCGGTCATCGGGCCCCACCAGCATTTTCCAGAAGCCTACGTCATCGCCGGTCTGCTGGGCGCGGCTGATTTTCTTCACCGGCGTCACGCTCACGCGGTAGTCAATGCCCTGGTCTTTCGCCTGCGTTTCGCTCAGGCCGATGCGGCCGAGGGCAGGGTCGGTGAAGACACAGTAGGGGAGAGGACGCTGCTTGGCCGAGCGGCGCGGGCCTTCGTGCAGCAAGTTGTTGCGCACCACGCGGTAGTCGTCGTAGCTGAGGTGCGTAAACTGCGGCCCGCCGTGCACATCGCCTAGGGCGTAAATGTGGTCTACGTTGGATTGCAAACGGGTATTCACTTCAATATAGCCCTGCTCGTCGGTCTTAACGCCGGCTAGCTCCAGCCCTAGGTTCTCGGTATTGGGCTTGCGGCCGGTAGCCACCAGCAGGTGGGTGCCATGCAGGCGACGCTCGCCCTGGCGGGTGCTAGTGGCAAGAGTAAACTGACCTTCGGCGTTTTGTGACACGTGATGCACCTCGGCGTTCATGATAAACTCGATGCCATCGTCCGTCAGGGCCTGTTGCAGCACCTGGCACACGTCGTCGTCTTCGCGCTCCAGCACCTGCCCGCTGTGCTCCACAATGGTAATGCGGCTGCCAAAGCGCAGAAACATCTGGCCAAACTCCAGTCCGATATAGCCGCCTCCCAGAATGAGCAAGTGCTCGGGCACTTCTTCTAGGCTAAGCAGCTCGGTAGTGGTCAAGAATTTAGTGTCGGCCAGGCCAGGCACTGGTGGCACAGCCGCGTGTGTGCCCGTGTTCACAAAAATTTGCTTGGCGGTAATCTCGCTGCTACGCTCCTTGGTTTCCTGCACGCGCACTTGGTGCGGGCCGGTGAAGGCCGCTTGGCCGCGCACTACCGTAATATTTTCGTGCTCGGGCGCCAACGATTCGGTAAGGCTGCGGCGCGATTTAGCGAGTAGCTTTTCTTTGCGCGCCACCACGGCTGGCATGTCTATCTCGACTTCGCCCCGCACGTACACCCCTAGGTTGGCGGCGGTGTGCACCTGGTGGGCGCGGGTGGCCGAGGCCAGTAAGGTTTTGGTGGGTACGCAGCCGTAGTTGAGGCACGAGCCGCCCATCTGCGCGGCTTCTACCAGAATAACTTTTTGGCCAGCTTCGGCCAGTGCTTTCGCTAGGGGGTTACCAGCTTGGCCGGAGCCGATGATGAGGGCATCGCAAGAATAATCAGACATAAAAAGACAAACTGAGGCCACTGGACAGGCGGCGCCTTGCTATACGCGAATTACCGACCCACGACCGGGCTAATTTGTAAATTATGCTCGTGCAACGTTTGGCCTGGGGCTTGGCTCTCAGCAGGAAAGCTAGGGTACTAGCGCTGCTGCGACTTTCTTTGCACCACTTATTCTACTTCCGCTACACCTATGGTTCATCGCTACATAAAAACAGGAGTAAGTGCCTTGCTGCTAGGTATAAGCGGCTGCTCGGTGTACGTGCCCATGCAGGGCGCCGCCCCTGAAATCCGAGCCAAGGGCGAGGCGGAAATAACTGGTAGCTGGGCCCTCAGCGACCGTGTTGATTTTGGGGCAACTTATTCGCCCGTGTCGCACGTGTTGGTGCGCGCTGCCGTCAGTTTCAAAGGCAGCCGCCCGGGCCAAGACAGTGCCAGCTACGCCCGAAACAACCAGTACGAGCTAGCCGTGGGCACCTACTGGCCCCTAGGCCAGCACTGGCTGGTGGGCGGGCTGGCCGGCTTTGGGCGGGCGCAAGCCCAAGCGCGCTACATCGACGACGGGGCAACCCTCCTCACGTTTCGCGAGCCCATCCAGCACCAGCTCGATGGCGCGTACAGCAAGTATTCGGGCGAGGCGTATGCCACCTTTCAACCCAGCCCACTGGTCAGCTTGGGGCTGGCATACCGGGTGGTGCAGCTACGCCTCACCAACGTTACCGACCTAGGTGTGCCGGTGACTGCGGCGCCCATTCTGCGCCAGGAGCCTATGCTTTATTTTCGCCTGCGGCCCGACTTTGCCCAGCGCAGCTTGCAGTTTCAGTTTGCCCTAGGTGCCTCCAGCACCTTCGGCTACAACGCACGCACCGCCAACGATAAGGCCGACCCGGTTCGGCAGTTCAAGCTGGGGCGCAGCTACACGTCGGTGGGCGTGGCGTTCTACCCGCACTTGCTGTGGAGCAAAAAGTAAGGGAAAGTGCAACCTGCCTAGAGCTTGGGCCGCGACTCAAAAAACTGGCTGAGCGGGCGCTTGTAGAGCCCGCCAGTAGTGCCAATATATACCGTGTCGCCCAGCTGCTCCAGGCCCGTAAGGCGTCCCTGGCCCAGGCCATCGCTTTTTAGCTCGCGCAAGCGGTAGCTGGTGCCATTCCAGCGTAGCGTGTAAAGGAGGTTAACTAACCCGTGTTTTACCCCGACCAAGCTGTCGCTTACCACGTGGTAAGTGCTGGCGTTGAAGGCGTCGGGTGTATTGGTATAGCGCTGCCATGTTTCGCCATCGTCCGTCGATTTTAGGATAGAGCTAGAAGATTCTACCAGGTATACCGTGCCCTGCCACTTGTAGCAGGTATCGGTATAGTTGGGGCCGAAAACGCGCTTGAACGAGCCGTCTTCGCGTACCTTAAATAATCCTTCGTCCTCGCAATTAACTAGGAAATAATCATCCACGGCGATTATCCAACGTACCGTCGAATTAGTTGATAAAATAGTTCGGGGAATAGATACTGTCCGCGATTTAGCTTGCAGCACGGCGCCAGTGCCAAACGGCTGAAGCTCGACTTGGCTCAACACAAACCGCAGGGAGCTGCGATTGCTGGAGTAATAACTAAATAGGAGGTAGTTATGGCGGTCGATGGCTCCGAAGGCCTCCTGGTTTATAACCGAATTGGGAACGATACCCAGCGCCAGTGGGTCGAGCTGCCGCAGCCGGATGCGAGTGGCGGAAAGGGAAGACAACGGCTCGCGGGGCCTGATTAAATACACTAGAGTATCCAGCGAAGGCGTGGCGATAAAAGCGGCGCTCATGGGCAGGCGCAGGTTCACATCGCTCGAAAAACCTGTGGAGGCTCCATACACATACCTTCCGCCGCTCGCCGAGGTCAAGGCAGGGGTAGGAGACACCGTAGTCATCAGATTAGGATGTTGCAAGTACAAGGAGTTGGCATCCTTGGTCATGTTCAGAATAATCTGCTGATTGCCATATAACCCACCCGATGGGGCCCAACTGTACACTTTATCTTGAATGACAATCTTTTCAACTTCCTTCTTACAAGCTCCAAGCAGCAAGACGAGGCAACCTAAGGCAACGTGTATAATACAGCGCATATACAATAGGATAAGGAAATAGAAAGGGCAAAATAATAGCCCCAGCGTTGGCCGGAGCTATTAAAGGGCTTATAAGCAAAAGGATAACAGCAGCTTACTTGCTCCCTAGTACGCGGAGCATAGTTTCGCCAATCTCGGCGGGCGAATCCACTACGTGGATGCCGCACTCGCGCATGATGGCCATCTTAGCAGCGGCCGTGTCGTCGGCGCCACCTACGATGGCACCAGCGTGGCCCATGCGGCGGCCGGGAGGTGCCGTCTGGCCAGCGATGAAGCCTACCACGGGCTTCTTGTTACCATTTTCCTTAATCCAGCGAGCGGCTTCGGCTTCCATGCCGCCGCCGATTTCGCCAATCATCACGATGCCTTCGGTTTCGGGGTCGTTCATCAGCAGCTCTACCGCCTGCTTGGTGGTGGTGCCGATGATGGGGTCGCCACCGATGCCGATGGCCGTGGTCTGGCCCAGGCCGGCTTTGGTGAGCTGGTCGACGGCTTCGTAAGTCAGAGTACCCGACTTCGACACGATGCCTACACGGCCTTTCTGGAAGATGAAGCCGGGCATGATGCCCACTTTGCACTCGCCAGCGGTGATAACGCCGGGGCAGTTCGGGCCTACCATCGTGATGCCGGGGCGGTCCTTGAGGTAGTGCTTCACGGCAATCATGTCCTTGGTCGGGATGCCTTCCGTGATGGTTACAATAACCTTGATGCCAGCTTGGGCAGCTTCCAAAATTGCGTCGGCGGCAAATGCCGGGGGCACGAAGATGATGCTGGTATCGGCTTGGGTAGCAGCTACGGCGTCGGCCACGGTGTTGAACACGGGGCGACCTAGGTGCTCGGTGCCGCCCTTGCCGGGCGTTACGCCACCCACTACTTGGGTGCCATAATCCATCATTTGCTGCGCGTGGAACGAGCCTTCGGAGCCGGTGAAGCCCTGCACGATGACCTTGGAATCTTTATTGACGAGAACGCTCATGGGCGGCTGACTTGTTGGGAGGAATGAATTGGGGCAAAAGTAGGGCCGGGCCGGGCATTCTGCACCGCCTAGCTCGCCGCCGCCCGCACCTAGGGCCCCTGCCTACCTTTGTGGCTTCGTAACTGCTTCACTTCCCCTCCCACCTACTCACCATGTATTTTAATCATATCATAGAGACCCTCGGCAACACGCCCCTCGTGCGACTCAACAAAGTGACCGAAGGTATCAAAGGCACTGTACTCGCTAAGGTAGAGTATTTTAACCCCGGAAACTCGGTGAAGGACCGTATGGCCCTGCGCATGATAGAAGACGCCGAGGCGGCCGGTATTCTCAAGCCCGGCGGCACTATTATCGAAGGCACTAGCGGCAACACGGGCATGGGCCTAGCCCTCACAGCCATTGCGAAAGGCTACAAAACCATCTTCGTGATGAGCGACAAGCAGAGCAAGGAAAAGCAGGACATCTTGCGCGCTGTGGGTGCCGAGGTGGTCATTTGCCCCGTCGATGTGGCCCCCGAAGACCCTAGGAGCTACTACTCGGTGGCCAAGCGCCTGAATGCCGAAACGCCCAACTCGTTCTATCCCAACCAGTACGACAACATGTCGAACACGGCGGCGCACTACGAGGCTACTGGCCCTGAAATCTGGACCGGTACTGAGGGCAAAATCACGCACTTCGCGGCGGGGGTAGGCACGGGCGGTACCATCTGCGGCACCAGCAAGTACCTGAAGGAGCAAAATCCTGCGCTCTTTACCCTAGGTATCGACACCTACGGCTCGGTGTTTAAGAAGTATAAGGAGACCGGGATTTTTGACGAAAACGAAATTTATCCTTACAAAACCGAGGGTATTGGCGAAGACATTCTGCCCAAGAACGTGGACTTCGACGTCATCGACCAATTTATCAAAGTGACTGACCAGGATGGCGCTCTCATGACCCGCCGCCTGGCCAAAGAAGAAGGCCTGTTTGTGGGCTGGAGCTGCGGCTCGGCCACGCACGGCGCGCTCGAATACGCCCGCGAGCACCTCAAGGAAGACGACACCATGGTAATTGTACTGCCCGACCACGGCACGCGCTACTTAGGCAAAATTTACAACGACGACTGGATGCGCGCCCAGGGCTGGATTTAGCTCGGCAGTAGCTGAATAAAATAGCCACAACGGTAGGAAGGAGTAAGCCGAGCGTGGTAACTTCGTAGGAGTATAACAATAAGCAAACAATCTAAGAGTCTAATAAACTACCTATGGAAGTGCTCAACCATATTGTGCTGGTGGATGACAACGAGACGACCAGCTTCCTCAATAATCGGTTGCTGAGCCGCCTGGCGCTGGCGAAGAAGGTTAGCACCTTCACGCGGGCCGAGGAAGCCAGCCGCATCTTGTGGGAAGACGCCCAAGCCACGTCTGAGGCGGCCGCCGACCTCGTGTTTGTCGATTTGAAAATGCCCGGCATGAGTGGCTTCGACTTCCTGGAGCAGTACAACAAGCTGCCTGCCGCCGTGCAAGAGCGCACCGTGGTGGCCGTGCTCACGACCTCGATGCACGCCGCCGACACGGCCCGCGTGGCGCAGTACCCCAACGTGGAGTACCTCACCAAGCCGCTTACCGAAGAAAAGCTGCAGCGCCTGCTCGCCAAGCGCTTCGATATCAACTTGGCCGTATCCGCCAAGTAGCGCCCTAGGTACTAAAAAGCGGGGCCCACGCAACACTAGTGTTGCGTGGGCCCCGCTTTTTAGTACCTAGGGCGCGGCTAGCGCACAAACTCAAATTTGTCTCCGTCGAACAAGCCTTTGTCGCTGAGCTTGAGGCTAGGTATCACGAGCAGTGCCATAAAGGACAACGTCATGAATGGGGCCTGCAGCCCCGAGCGTAGCTCGATTTTAGCAAAGTCATCGAGCCTCGAATACGCCGCGGCCACCTCAGGGCCGGGCTGGTCTGACATGAGGCCTGCCACCGGCAGGGGCAGCACGTGCTCGGCGCCCGCGGGGCCCACGGCGGCCAGGCCGCCCTGCGCCGCCACTACTAGGTTGATGGCGCGGGCTATGTTCTCATCGTCAACGCCCACGGCCGTGATGTTGTGCGAGTCGTGACCCACGCTGCTGGCCAGCGCCCCCGCTTGCAGCCCAAAGCCCTTGATGAAGGCCACGGCCGGCGTGGCCCCCGGTGCGTAGCGGTTCAGCACTACTAGCTTGAGCACATCCTGCTCTTGGTCGGGCTGGATATAGCCGCCCGCTGCGGGAAGCCCTAGGTCGCGCCGAGCCGTGATGAGCTGACCATCAAAACACTCGATAACCGGCGTGAGCAGGTGGCCTCCCGCCACAGCCACAGCTAGGTCGGCGGCCTGCACCGGCTGGGCATGGAAGTTATTAAGCACCTCTACTGGCGCGGCAGGCAGTAGGCACTGCCCGTTTTCGGCCACCAGCACCCCATCGAGGTAGGTTTGCTGCACTGCAAACTCCGTGAGGTCACCTACCACAATAAAATCGGCGGGGTCACCTAGGCGCAGCTGGCCCACTGGCAGGTGGTAGTGCGCCACCGGGTTGAGGCAGGCTATTTGCAAAACCTCAAATACGCTGTACCCGAGGGCCACCGCTCGCTGCACCAGCTGGTTGATGTGGCCCAGCAGCAGCGTATCGGGGTGCTTGTCGTCCGAGCAAAACATGAGGCAGTCGTAGTAGCGCGGCAGCAACTCAATGAGCGCGTCGAAGTTGCGCGCCGCCGAGCCTTCCCGGATAAGCACTTTCATGTCGGCGGCCAGCTTATCGCGCGCTTCCTCGGCCGTGAAGCACTCGTGGTCGGTGCTGATGCCGGCGCTGGCGTAGCGCTCGGCATCGGCCCCGCGCAGGCCGGGCGCGTGGCCGTCTACGGGGCGGCCGTAGCGCAGGGCTAGGTCTATTTTTTCCATCACCACGGGGTCGCGGTTCAGCACGCCGGGCCAATTCATCATCTCGGCCAGGTAGCCAATTTTGGGATTCTGAAACAGCGCCTCGATATCGGCGGCCGTAATCTCGGCCCCAGCCGTTTCGAAAGGCGTGGCCGGCACGCAGCTCGGCGCCCCAAAGCAAAACTTAAACGGCACCTGGGTCGCATTGTCGAGCATATACTGCACGCCGGCCACCCCCAGCACATTGCCGATTTCGTGGGGGTCGCTCACGGTGGCTACCGTGCCGTGCGGCAAGGCTAGGCGCGCAAATTCGCTAGGCACCAGCAAAGAGCTTTCGACGTGCACGTGCGCATCCACAAAGCCCGGTAGGGCGTAGGGGAGGGCAGGGTCGGGGCCGGAGGCATCGGGTAGGGCGTCGATAGCAGCAATGCGGCCCTCGGCCACGCGCAGCGTAGCGGGGTAAATGATGCGCGCCGGGATATCGACCAGGTTAACGGAAAGCGAAAATTCAGAAGCCATAAGCCGTAGAATAAACTAGTTGCCCCCCGCTGCACGTTGGGCAACCTAGCTGAAGTAAAGTACTTTTGATAAAAACTATTTGCCGTGAAGCTATTTAGTAACTCCCGTTTGCCCGCTTGGTTGCTGCTCGCCGCCTTGCTTAGCACCGCCAGCGGCTGCGCTCGCCACGGCTCGCTGCAAAAGAAAACGCGCTGGTATAAAAGCCACGCCGGCAAAACCACGCCCTGCCCCTGCGGCCATTAAGCCATGCGTTTGGTAGGCCAGCCGCACGCAGCACCTCCGTGGTAAACCCAATGTCCTAGGTCTGCTGCACCGCGCCAGATGCGGCCTTGCGTGCGGCGTGGCCGTATTTTCTGCTTTCTCATTCTTCTATGTCCGACCAATCTGCCGAAGCCCTTGCCCTCACTACCGCCGCCGAGCAGGTGCGCCAGCAACTGCGGCTGCCAGGTTATGGCGGCGAGGCCATCGCGCACCTCAGCCACACCATCGATGCGCAGCGCACGGGCCTGGCACTCGCCGAGCGCGTCGATTTTATAACGGCGGTAGGTTGCTACCTAGGCGAGTGCCTGGTGCGCACCTACCAGGGCGAGTGGGCTGCCGGGCCCGATGGTACCACGGGGGTCGGCATTGCCGGTCAGCTTTTTTTTAACCCTTTTTTTCTGGTGAAAGAACAACTGGATAAGGGCACTACGGCTTCGGTAGCAAGCTTTTTTGCGTCGGTGCCGTGGCGGCTCGCCGACCGGCAGGCCGCTCATAAGGACAACATTTCGTAATCTTGCGGGGCCAATGGCCACTCCCGCGCGTTTATGAAAAACCTCGTCATTGCCATTGACGGCTACTCCTCGTGTGGCAAAAGCACTACGGCTAAGGCCGTTGCCGCCGCCCTGCACTACGCCTACCTCGATACCGGAGCCATGTACCGGGGCGTAACCCTGTACCTGCTCGAAAACGATATTCCATTTGACGACCTAGAGCGGGTGCGCCAGGCGTTGGACCAAGATATCCACATCAGCTTCAAGCGTAACCGCCGCACGGGGCGCAACGAACTTTGTCTGAACGATAAAATTCGGGAAGACGACATTCGCCAAATGCGTATCTCCAACGCTGTGAGCGAAGTGTCGGTGATAGTAGATGTGCGCCACGCGATGGTAGCCCAGCAGCAGCGCATGGGCCGCAAGCGCGGCGTGGTAATGGACGGCCGCGACATTGGCACCACGGTATTCCCCGATGCCGAGGTCAAGATTTTTATGACCGCCGACGTGGAAGTACGCGCCCGCCGCCGCCAGGAAGAACTGGCCGCCAAAGGTGAGCACGTGTCCCTCGAAGACATCATTGAAAACCTGCGCAAGCGCGACCACATCGACTCGACGCGCGCCGAAAGCCCCCTGCGCCGCGCCGCCGATGCCGTGCTGCTCGACACGACGCACATCACCATCACCGAGCAAGTAGACTTTGTGCTCGATAAAGTGTCGTCGGCGCTGTTTGCTGCTTACGCTCATAAAATAAACGAGCAGCTAAGCGAGTAGCCCTTAAGTCGTTGCGAAGTGGCGCAAGCAGGCACTGCCCAGCCAAGCAATTCCCTGTAGCTATCCTCTAGGCGACGCAAGCCGCCTATAAAGCTAGGCCTGTCGTTGGCGGCACAACCTAGCACGACAACAACTAAACCGGTAACGGCAAAGGCCCCCAAGTAGCACTATGTGCCGCTTGGGGGCCTTTGCCGTTACCTAGGGCCTTCGGTTTGGCGAGCCATAACTAATAAGAGGATGGCCTAACTATTATATGTTAGTATAATAAAAAATTTACTGTTGAGATTGTAGTAATATAACTGCGTTTTCATAATTTATATTATAATAAAATTATAAATCTACTGACGGTAAGTAGTGCTATTTTAGTATAATTAGCAAGTTTTGGCATTGTATAGTATATTAGGAGTACAATTAAAGGATAGAATACTGTTGATTGTTTAGTTGATTTATAATATTGATTTAGTGCAATTATAAAGGTGGGTACCTTTTAGTTGCTAGGGGTTGAAAGAAGGCTGGAGGAAGCGGATAAATTTTTTATGAGAGTGAATTATAAAAAAAGAGGCGTGTCCATTCCTGTGATTGAACTAGGCTGCTACTGGCCTAAGCAGCAAGGAAAAGAGATTAGTTTACCGAGACTGTTGGTGCTAGTAGTTGTAGTGCTGCTCGGCAGCCTAAGCCAAGGATGGGCGCAGACCGCGGCAGCGGGAGGTAGCTGGCAGCCGGCAGAAGCCGACCTAGGGTACCCACGCACGCTGCTAAAGGCCGAAGCGCTAGCTAGCGTGCAGGCCACGCTGGCCGCCCCCGACCGGCTGGCTATCTACCGCAGCCTGTGGGCCGATGTACAAGGCGCCCCCGCTGCCGATAATACCGCCTCGGCCGGCCGGCGGGCCCGCGCCACGTGGGCCAAGAACGCAGCCTTTGTAGTGCTGCTAAGCCAACAGCCTACGGCCGAGAATGACCTAGTAGCGCTCTCCGACGACCAGCGCGCTACGCTAGTGGGCACTACCCGCAGCCTGCTCGAAAACCTAAACCCCGCGGTAGAAGCCTTCGCCACCTGGACCGGCAGCACACCCTATACCGAATGGCAGTGGCGCTCGAAAGAACTGATTGACTACCTGATAGCCTACGACCTGCTGCGCGGGGCCGGCGAATCGGCGGCTTCGCTGCAAGCAAGCCAGCTCAAACTGCAAGCCTTTGCGGGCAACCTCTACCGGCAATCGACCACGCCAATGGGATGGTTCACCTTCTTCGGGACCATCAAGAACAACCACACCCTGATGACGTCGGCCGCGCTGGGCATGGCAGCCGTGGTGCTCAGCGAGGCCACCAGCACCGATGCCAACCAGCAGCCCACCAGCTGGGCGGGGGCGGGGCTATATCATATCGATAACGTACTGTGGCGCGATGCCCAGCGGCAGTCCGACTCGACCCAGGTGGCGGGCTATGCCGAGGGGCCCTACTACGCCAAATATGCGCTGCTCAACTGCTTACCGTTTTTTCGGGCCCTAGGTAATTTTCTGCCCGATGGCAGCCAGGCCTACACCTTCGGGAGCAGCACGCGGCGCATCCGCAACCCCTACTTTGACCCCAAGTACACCCGGCTCTACGACTGGTTAACGGCCATTATGCTGCCCGACGGGCGGCTGCCCGCCCTAGAAGACTCTTACGTGGACATGGGTATGCCCGAGCTGGCCCTGACGGGCCGGGCCAACTACGTCAGGTCCATGTATTTCAGCAAGCTCTCGGGCACCAACATGGCATCGGCCCTGGCGCAGTTGCGCGACGCTACCGTGGACATGCGGGCGGCCTGGCTGGCGGCTGCCGTGCTGCCCACGCCTCCGCCGCGGCCGGCCCTGACGGTGCTGCCCGGCAGCGGCAACCTCATTTTTAGGTCGGGCAGCGATTCGACCTCTACCTACCTGCACGTCTACGGCCGGGGCGGGCTGGCCCAGGCCAATGCGGGCGGCCACAGCCAGGGCGACGCCAGCAGCTTTATTCTGCACGCCCAGGGGCAGTTGCTGGCCCTAGACCCCGGCTACCTCAGCTACGGCCGCCGCGCCGAAGTGGGCCAGGCCACTCACCACAACCTAGTGCTGGTGGATGGCGCCGGGCCTGACATCGGCGCAGCCGGGGCGGGCAGCTCGACGCAATCGACCATCGGGGGGGCGTTTCGGACGCCGCAGCTGAGCTACGGCGAAGTGGCCACGGCCTACCAGGGCACCCGCATCGTGCGTAAGACGCTGTTTGTGCGCAACTCTTACTTTTTGCTGGCCGACGCAGTGAGCGCTTCGGCTGCGCACGCCTACACCTGGCAATTGCATGGCTACGGCCTCGAGGGCGGCACGGCTGCCACGGGTACCTTCGACGGCAACCTAGGAAGCCAGGAAGGCACGTGGCAAAAAAACGGCGTGCGCCTGCTGGCCCACGTCACGGCTACGGGCGCCACGCCCACCTACACCACGGCCACCAATGTGCACGAAACCACTTATAATACCGCCGAAAACCATACAACGCTGCTAGTAAAGCAGGCCAGCGCCACGCAAACACAGTTTTTGGCGGCGCTCTACCCCTATACTACCCAGGCCCCGCAAGTGGTCACTACCAGCCAGCCCACCACGGCATCACTGGCCGCCACCAGCGATGGGTACCTTGATGTAGCGTTTGCCCAGGCCGATACAGTACTGGTGGCTGGCACCAGCGACCACCTGACGCAGGCGGTGCAGGCCGATGGCCTACTCAACTTCTATTCGACGGAGGCGAGCGGCAATTTTGCTCAGCTATTTATGCAGGCGGGCACGCGGCTGCAGGTTGGGGCGAATGCGGTATTGAGCTCGACGCGGCGGGCCGACCTGAGCTGGCAGCGCACCAGCGCTACCAGTTTTGGCGGCTACGCCAGCCGGGCTACTACGCTCACCATCAGCCTACCGCAGGGACCCATTTCGGTAACGGGTCCGGCCGTAATTAGCTATACCTACGATGCCAGCCTGCAGCAATTGCAGGTGGTGCTGCGCGCCGCTACCAACTTTGAGGTGGGGCTGCCGGCCCGCACCGCCCAGCCCCTGCCCGTGCAGCTAACCGATTTTGCGGGGCAGCGGCAGGCTAGCGCGGTGCTGCTAACGTGGCACACGGCCTCGGAGCAGCGCAGCCTAGGCTTTGAGGTGCAGCGCCAAACGACTCAGGCGCCCGAGGCCGCATTCGAAACTATCGGCTTCGTGGCCAGTGCTGGCGACCATGCGCAGGCCACCGGCTACACCTTCCGCGACGCCGGCGCACCCGCGGCCGGGGCGTACTACCGACTGCGCCAGCTCGACCGCGACGGCACGGCTACCTACTCGCCCGTAGTGGCCATCGGGGCCGTGGCGGGACAACCGGCGCTGGTGCCGACACTGCTGGCCCCCGTGCCCCAGCCCGCCACCGACTGGCTGCAAGTGCAGCTCGCCGGCACCGACGAAGAAGTAACCCTGCGCCTGCTCGATAACCTAGGGCGCACCGTGCACCAGCAGCGCGCGCGCCAGCAGGCCCGGCTTGCGGTGGGTAGTTTTTCGCCCGGCCTGTACTACTTGGTGGCGTACGATGCAGCGGGGCAGCCATTGGCTGGCCGGCGCAAAGTTCTGATAGCGCGCCAGTAGCCATAGGGTATTTTTGCAGAAATATTGATAAGCCAAACTTTGGCAGCGCCACTGCGGACTGAGAGTTCGCGCTACTGAGCTACTGACAGCTTTGCAATATCGGCGGCCAAGCGCTGGCTAAACTGCTCGGCCGCGTCGCGCGTGAGGTGGTTACCATCGTTGGTGGCATAAGGCTCGTGGAGGTAAGAGCGGTACGTGATGTGCTGCTCGGTCGCCGCCTGGCCCATCAACTGGTCAAAGCCCGGCTGGTAGTCGTCTTCGAGCGCGGCCATAGCCGGGCCGGTAGGCAGGCGCACGAGCACTACCTGGCCGTGCTGCTTGAGCAGCGTAATGGTTTGCCACAGGCTAAGCAAGCGGGCCGCCGCCAGGCGGCTGCTAGCGGCAATAGGCCGGTAAGTGGCCAGCTTTTCGGCGGTGCGGCGGCGCAGCAGCGCGGTGGCGGCGGTGGGCGGGGGCAGGGCTATTTCGAGCCAGCCATCAGGGTGCAGGCGCTCGATTACGTGCCGCGGGTCAGTATCGAGCAGTAGCTGGTAAAACGGCTTGTGCAGGTAGTGCGCCAGGTAGTCAAGGTTAGGGCTTTGGCTAACGCTACGCAGCTGGCTGACCATCGACTTCGCCTCCGGGAACACCAGTGGCCGCTTGTCCAGCACGGCCGCGGGCATCGACAGCGACCACGGGTCTACGGCCAGCACAAACAAGCCGTGGCGCGTGCCCGGCGCCAGCTTGCGCTGAATGCTGCCTAGGTAGCCCGGCCCATAGGGCGACTCGGCCAGCGTGAAGGCATAGTTGAGCCACGGCCCTTGGTAGCGCCCGCCTAGCTGCGCAGCCAGCGTGCTGGGCTTGATGCCCTGGGCCGCCCGCGAGGTGCCTAGTACCAGCGAGCCCGCCGGTGGCGCCGCGAAGCGCGCATAAAACGCATCGACATAGCCGTGGCGTAGGCCCAGCCAGATACCTAGGCCGCCCAGTAGCCCCACAGTCCCTAGCAAGAGTACTACGCGTAGCAAGAGCTTAGTCATGGGCTTAGTTGGCTAAAAATCTTGAAATCAACGCATTCATTTCTTGCTGCTGCGCGGCGGTAGCGCCGTCCCACATATCATTGTGTAGCGTAGCGGGCAGCGGTACGATAGTCATCCCAAACTGCGCTTGTTCGGCGGGGGTGGGTAGCACGTCCGCATCGGCAGGCTGGTCGCTGGAGCGCAGCGATAGTACGCGCGGACGGCGGGCGCGTGGCAGCGGCATCCGGCGGTTGTCCAGCGTTATCACGCGCTCGACCAGCCTAGGGTGCTGCTGCGCAAATAGCATCACCATGTCGCCGCCGTTGGAGTGGCCCATGAGTAATAGCCGGCGATAGTCAAGTGCGGGCTGCGTGCGCTTTAGCTCCTGTATTACACAGAGCATATTTTGCACGCCCCGCTCCCAGTAGGGGCGCCGCACCACGGCCGGAGTGCCCGTAGTAGGCATAGGTGCATCGGTAGGCAGGTCTTGCTGCAAGCTGACTACATAGTAGCCGTGGGCCACCAAGTTTTTAGCCACGAACGAGTAATCAGCATTAGTGCCGCCGTAGCCGTGGTTGAGTAACGCCAGTTTAAGCTTGGTAGTGGATGCTGAGCCTACCGGAGCATACGTAACCAGCGGAATTGGCCGGTGGCGAATAGTATCGACTACGCGTAGCGTATCGGTGCGTAGCGCTACGGTAGTCCAATCGGGCAACGAGCTGGCGGGTGACTGTGGCACGGGCCGGCCCCCGCAGCCGCTAGCCAGCAGCCCTAGGGCAGTAATCCAGCCTGCCGAGCGTAGGAATAGAGGTGCCGTTACCATCGGCTTAAAATTGAAAATAAATAAATTGATTGCTGCCAAACACCCCGCCGTACAGCGTGGCCAGCAGCAGCCCTAGGTAGCCGGCCCAGCGCAGGGGCGCGGGCCAGCGGGCCAGCCAGGCCGCTACCGAGCTCCGCTCGGCGCGGTAGTCGGCCACAGCTAGCAATGCCACTGCTCCGGCCGCCACCAGCAGCTCGGCTACAAAATGCCGACCTAGGCCCGCCAGCAGCCCTTGAAGCTGCGCGGGGTGCAGCTTGCCCCAGCCCCGAAACAGGTGCGTGCTGATGTAAAAAGCATCGGGCAGTGAGTTGGCCCGGAAGAATATCCAAGCGTAAGCGACTAGCCCCACTGTGGCAGCCGTGGCCAGCGCCCGGTGCAAGCGCGGCCGGGCGGCTAGGCCCGCGAACTGGGCTAGGGCCGTGCGGGCCGGGGCAGTCCAGTTTTCGGCCACTAGGTAGAGGCCGTGCAGCGCACCCCAGACTACAAACGTCCAACTAGCGCCGTGCCAAAGGCCGCTTAGTAAGAATACAATCAAGATGTTGAGGTAGTTGCGAGCGGGGCTGCGGCGGCTGCCGCCCAGCGGGATGTACACGTAGTCGCGAAACCAATTGGAAAGCGACAGGTGCCAGCGTCGCCAAAAATCGCCCACCGAAGTAGCCAGGTAAGGCTGCCGAAAATTGAGCACCAATTGGTACCCTAGCACCCGCGCCGAGCCCCGCGCCAGGTCGGTATAGCCCGAAAAATCGGCGTAAATCTGCCCCGTGAAGGCAGCCACCGCCAGCACCAGCGCCAGGCTGTCGAACCGCCTAGGGTGGTCGAAAACTGGGTTGGCGAGCAAAGCCAGCCGGTCGGCAATGACCACTTTCTTAAACATGCCCCAGGCCATGAGCCGCAGCCCGCTGGCCACGCCGCCGTAGTCGAACTCGTGCGCTTGGCGCAGTTGCGGCAGCATCTGGCTGCCGCGCTCGATGGGCCCGGCCACCAACTGTGGAAAGAAGGCCACGAACACTGCAAACCGCCCTAGGTTGCGCTCGGCCTCCAGCTTGCCCTTATACACATCCACGATGTAGGCCACCGACTGAAACGTGTAGAACGACACGCCCACTGGCAGCACCAGCGCCAGCGCGGGCGCGGCCACGGGCAGGTGTAGCGCCTCGGCTAGGCCATTAGCTGTATCGCGAAAGAAGTTGAAATACTTAAAAATAAACAGCGTGCCTAGGTTGCTTGCCAGGCTCAGGTAGAGCCAAGGCCGGCGCTGGGCGGGGGTGCGCAGCCGGCTCATGCGCAGGCCGCTGTAGTAGTCGAGCAGCGTGGTGGCCGCCAGCAGCAGTGTGTACTCAGGCCGCCAGCTGAAGTAGAAATAGTAGCTGGCCAGTAAAACCAGCGGCGCCCGCCAGCGCGCTGGCAGGGCGTAGTAAAGCCCAACAACGAGCGGAAAAAAGACGAGAAAGTGAAGCGAATTGAACAGCATAGCCGGGCGCGGGCCGGCAAAGGTCGGGCCGGCGGCGGCAAGTGTGGCACAAGCTTTGGAAGGAGGCCGCGCGCCAAGGGGGTAGTTGCCCGCCCTAGGCTGCGTAACTTTGTCTTTTCGAACCCGGCCATGCGCTGGGCTGTTATGTCGCTACCATGCAGGTTACTATCGATAAAAATTCCGGCTATTGCTTCGGCGTCGAGTTTGCTATTCAAATGGCAGAAGATGAGCTAAACAGCGGAGCCGAAACGCTTTACTGCCTCGGCGATATTGTGCACAACCGCATGGAAGTGGAGCGCCTCAACAAGCAGGGCCTGCGCGTGATAGACCGCGAGCAGCTCGGTACGCTGCACGATTGCAAGGTGCTTATCCGAGCGCACGGCGAGCCGCCCGAAACCTACCAGCTAGCCCTGCAAAACAACCTGGAGCTCATTGACGCCAGCTGCCCAGTAGTGCTCAAGCTGCAAAACCGCGTGAAGCATGCCTTCGACGCCAGCACCCGCCACAACGGCCAGATTGTAATTTACGGCCAGCCTGGCCACGCCGAGGTAGTGGGCCTCGCCGGCCAAACGCGCAACCAGGCGCTCATCGTGATGCACGAGGACGACCTCGACCAGATTGATTTCACGCGCCCCGTAACGCTCTTTAGCCAAACGACCAAGAGCACGGCGGGCTTTTACAAAATGAAGGCGCTCATCGAGGCCCGCATCGCGGCGGCCGGCGGCGCCCTCCAAAGCTTCGATGCTAACGACAGCATTTGCCGGCAGGTAAGCAACCGCGAGCCGCAACTCGCCCGCTTTGCGCAGGAGCACGACGTTATTCTGTTCGTGAGCGGCCGCAAAAGCTCCAACGGCAAGGCGCTGTTCACGGTAGTAAATGCAGTGAACCCGCGCAGCTACTTCATCGAGAATGAAAACGAGCTGCAAGATGAATGGCTAAATGGCGCTACCTCAGTAGGTATTTGCGGCGCTACCAGCACGCCGCTGTGGCTCATGCGTCAGGTGGCAGAGCGCGTAGAGGGTCTGAGCGTGGCGGTGTAGTTGTCGCGCGGATTTTGTAATCCGCACGCAACGGGTTAGCTGCTGGCTATAAAGCCTGCGCAAGCTCTTGCTCATATAGCTGCTTGGTTTCGGCATCGAAAGCCACCAACACTACTTCCCTAGGCCACTCGTGGGCCGCTAGCCACTGCTGCACCTCGCGCACGGCTAGGGCCGCCGCTTCTTGCTTAGGGTAGTGATAGATGCCGGTGCTGATGCCGGGAAAGGCCACCGACTCAAGCTGGCGCTCTAGCGCGATGGCTAGGCTGTTGCGGTAGCAATTGGCCAGTAGGTTGGGCTCGCCTTTGTGCCCGCCGTTCCAGCGCGGGCCTACGGTGTGGATGACGTAGCTGGCGGGCAGCCGCCCGCCGCTCGTGATGACAGCCTCACCCACCTTGCAGCCACCCTGCCGTGCCCGAATCTGGCGGCACTCTTCCAAAATCTGTGGGCCGCCCGCGCGGTGTATTGCCCCATCTACACCCCCGCCGCCGAGCAGCGAAGTATTAGCAGCATTGACGATGGCCGTAGTGGCGAGCTTGGTAATATCGCCCTGCACAATGCGCAGGCGAGCGGTAGGGGAGGCAGACATAAAAAGGAAATACTGAGGACCTAGTCAGCTGTACGCGTCGCTTCGGTGGGCGTTTGGGCGGTTTCGGCAGCCGAAGATGCTGCTTCGGCAAGGGCAAATTGCGGAGGGGTAGGGCAAAAATCTACATTTGACCATCACTCCCAACCACCGCTAACCCCCACACGCCATGCAGCCCCTTCGCCCTACCACAGATACCGCCCGCGACCAACGCCTGTGGCAGATTGCCAAGGCCCGCACTAAGTTTCAGAGCCACTTGGTTACTTACTTGCTGGTAAATGCTGGGCTGTGGCTGCTGTGGGCCGTCACGACCTGGCCCCTGGAGGAGCATCATCGCTTCTTCTTGCCCTGGCCCATTTGGTCTACCATATTCTGGGGCGCGGCAGTAGTGGCCCAGGGCCTGGCTGCCTACGGCAATTACAACCGCGGCGAGCGCACCCAGCGCGAATACGAGCGCCTACTGAACCAGCAGCAATATTAAATTTAAGATAACACGACGCCCCACCGCGCTAATGGTGCGGTAAAACGCTGCCGCCCCCTTTCCTTTACGTCCGCGAGTGCGGGCCGTGCAAAGAAGGGGCGGCGGCGTTTTTTCGCGACCAGACCCTTTTAAGTACGAGCGCATGCTAAAGCCGAAGCCTAAGAAAAAGCGCCAGCTGGGCCGCCGCGAGCTCATTGACCTGCCCACGCTGGCTGTGTGCGGGGTAGAAGCCAAGGTTGATACCGGGGCGTACACCAGCGCCATTCACTGCGATGAGGTGCGCCTGATACCCGACGCCACCACCGGCCAGCCCGTGCTGCACGTGCGCCTGCTCGACCCCAAGCACCCCGCCACCAACGGCCGCCCGCTGGCCTTTCACGAGTTCGACCAGCGCCTCATCCGCTCCTCCAACGGCGAGGTGCAGGCCCGCTACATCATCAAGACAGTGGTGCGCCTCTACGGCCAAAACTTCACGACTGAGTTTTCATTGGCCAACCGCGCCGACCTGCGCCACCCTGTGCTGCTGGGCCGGGCACTGTTGCGCCAAGGCCACTTTGTGGTCGATGTGGCGCGGCGCGATTTGTCGTATAAAGCTGAGCGCCGGGCTGCTGCCCACCTAGGGGCCGCGCCGCCTAGCAACGGAAAGGAGGATTAGCCGTAGTTTGGCGCCAGCAAAAGCCATTTTCTCAGCCCCGGCCGCGTGCCTAGCCGTTAGGCGGCACTGTGCTATGGAGCGGTCTCATTTATTCTTTTACGCTTTCAGGTAGTGCCGGTATTTTTTTATATGAACCTGGCTATTCTTTCGCGGGAGCCCAAATCGTACTCCACGCAGCGGCTAGTGGCGGCCGCGCTCGAGCGTGGCCACGCGGCCCAGGTCCTCGACCATTTGCAGTGCAACCTAGTGCTGGAGCAAGGCCAGCCCGATATCGTTTACCAGGGCCAGCCACTGGCCAAGTTCGACGCCATTATCCCCCGCATCGGGGCTTCGGTCACGTTCTACGGTACGGCCGTGGTGCGGCAGTTTGAGATGATGAAAGTGCGCACGGCCGTGGACAGCCAGGCCATTGTGCGCTCGCGCGACAAGCTGCGTTCGACCCAGATACTGAGCCGCGCCGGCGTAGGCATGCCCAAAACGGCCTTCACCAACTTCACCGATGACGTACCTGCCCTTATCGAGCACGTAGGCGGCGCGCCCGTCATTATCAAGCTTCTAGAAGGGACGCAGGGCCTAGGCGTAGTGCTTGCCGAGAGCGCCAAAGCAGCCCAGTCGGTTATCGAGGCGTTTCACAACCTCAAGGCCCGCATCCTGGTGCAAGAGTTTATCGGCGAGGCCAAAGGCGCCGATGTGCGCGCCTTCGTGGTGAATGGCGAAGTAGTGGGCGCCATGCGCCGCCAGGGCAAGGAAGGCGAGTTTCGCTCTAACCTGCACCGTGGCGGCGTGGGCACCCTAGTCAAGCTCAGCCGCAGCGAGAAGGCCGCCGCCCTGCTGGCTACCAAGGCCCTAGGTCTGGGTATTGCGGGTGTGGACATGCTGCAAAGCAAGCGCGGCCCGCTGGTGCTCGAAGTCAACTCGTCGCCGGGCCTGGAGGGTATTGAGAAAGCCACTGGCCTCGACATTGCCGGCCGCATTATCGACTATACCGCCGAGCTGGCGCAGCGCAAGCGCGGCGGCAAAGGCAAAGTAAAAGCCAAGAAATCAGCACCCGACTCGGCGCCCGACTAAGGAAAAGCGTGGCTGCGGCGCTTAAATTGGCCGGATTCTTGAGCGACGCCCTGCGCTTGTATTCTTCTGCGCGGCTGGGGCTTGCCCGGCCGGCCCTTCCTAGGTGCCCATTATGCCCGCAACCAACTCGCTGTCCATAAATGGCTTAACTGTCAATCCCGGTGAGCGAGTGCTTACGCGGCTCGTTATTTCGAAGCTACCCTCGGGCACGGTCATTGATGTGCCAGTCCACATCATTCGGGCGCAGAAGCCGGGCCCAGTACTGCTACTGATGGCGGGCATGCACGGCGATGAAGTAAATGGTATCGAAACTATCCGGCGCATGCTGCGGCGCGAGCTGCTGCAGCCCACGCGGGGCAGCATAGTGGCCATTCCGATACTCAATATCTATGGCTTTCTGAATTTTAGTCGCGAAGTGCCCGATGGTAAGGACGTCAACCGTTCCTTTCCGGGGCACCCGCGGGGCTCGCTGGCTAGCCGCGTGGCGCACCGCTTCATGCGCGAGGTAATGCCGCTCGTGGACTTTGGCATCGACTTTCATACGGGTGGCGCCGCTCGCGCTAACTATCCCCAACTGCGCTGCGTGCTGGGCGAAGACGACGTGACCGATGACTTGGCGGCAGCTTTCTGCGCTCCCTTCACGCTGCACGCGCGGCTGCGGTCGGGCTCGCTACGCGCCACGGCCCACGCCCTCGGCAAGTCTATCATTGTGTACGAAACCGGCGAAAGCCTGCGCCTCGACGAGCCTGGCATTGAGGAGGCTATTGCGGGTACGCTACGGGTACTGCACCACCTAGGTATGAGCGACGCGCCCTGCCCCGCCCCGGCGCGCCCTAGCATTGTGTGCCACCGCCACCGCTGGCTGCGGGCACGCTACGCGGGTTTGTTTCGGGCCTGGGTCAAGCTCGGCGATTTCGTTGAGAAAGGCCAGGTCTACGGCTCCGTGTCCGACCCCTATGGCTTGCAGTCGGTACGCCTCGAGTCGCCGATGAGCGGCTACGTCATCGGCTTCAACAATATGCCCGTCGTGAACCAGGGCGATGCGCTATTGCACCTAGCAGTGCCCGCCTAGGTCAGTAAATAATAGGCGGAAGCGAAAAGGAACTGGTTCATTGCTAATCGCTCATTGACTTTACCTTTGCTAACATGAAGAATCCTGTTCAACTAGTTTTTAATGCCGTGCTGCTCGTTGCGGTGGCGGTGCTTTATTTTCTGCATTTCAGCCAGCGGCCAGCCGCCGCGCCGGTGGCCGCCGTACCTACCGAAACTGTGGTTGCGGATAGCGCAGTAGCTGCAACTCCGGCGCCTGTGGAAGAAACGGCGGCTCCAGCGGCCGCCGCACCGGTTGCAGCAACCCCAGCGCCCACGGCGGGCGCCGGCGCTATTGTGTACGTCGAGTCTGGCAAGATGCTCGATGGCTACCAGGGTATGAAGGATGCTCGCCGCGCCTTCGAAGCCAAGGCTAAAGGCTGGGAGCGTCAAAACCAGAACTTGGTTAACAGCTTCCGCACTGCCGTAGAGCAGTACCAGAAAACGGCCGCTTCGCTTACGCCCGAGCAGCGCGCCGCCGCCGAGCAGAAGCTACAAGCCCAGCAGCAGCAGGGTGCCGTAGAGCAGCAGAAGATTCAGGCCCAGGCCCAGGAGGCCGAAGCCAAGCTGACCCAAACGGTGCTCGAAAGCGTGAATAAAAAAGTGGAAGCCTATGGCAAGTCGCACGGCTATAAGATGATACTTATCGCAGCCCCCAGCGGCACTATCGCTTACGGCGAGAAAGGCCTCGACATTACTGCGCCCGTGCTAGCCTACCTAAATGCCGAATACCGCAAGAAGTAAACGCAAAATTTCAGGCTATAAAAGCGCCCGCAACACACGTTGCGGGCGCTTTTGTTTCTGCGCAAGGACAGCCGTCTTATTACGCAATAGTAAGCACCACCTTGCCCAATTGCTGCCCAACTGCCAGGTAGCGCAAAGCTGCCTCGCCCTCGGCTAGGGCAAACTGCTTATCGATTACCGGCACCAGCCGATGCTCGTTTACAAACGCCAGCATGGCGTCGAAGTCATGCTGGCTACCCATGGAGGTACCTAGGATGCTGAGCTGCTTCCAGAAGACCTTACCGGGCGGCAGCGACGTAATGTTGCCCTGCGTGCCTCCATAAAACACGAGGCGACCACCCGGCGCCGCGGCATCGACCAAGGCCTCAAAGCCAGACCCCGCGGCACTGTCAATAATAACGTCGAATGCCCCGCCGGCACGCTTGGTGAGGTCTTTGGCCCAACCGTCGACTTTGTAGTTAGCACCGCCACGTAGGCCGAGGGGCAGGGCAAGTGCCCGCGCCAGCTTCTCATCGTCGCCCGAGGTTACCCACACCTCGGCACCCGCCGCCGCGCAAAACTGCGCTGCTACCAGGGCCACGCCGCCGCCTATGCCCGTTACAAGTACGCGCTCGCCAGCTTGCAGCTGGGCCCGCCCAAAGGCGGCCCGGTAGGCGGTGAGGCCCGCCAGCGGCAGGGCCGCCGCCTGCGCCCAGTCGAGGTGCGTCGGGCGAGGCCGCACGTAGGTCGCCGCCGCTGTGGTATACTCGGCAAAGGTGCCAGGGTCGGGCATGCCTAGGACCCGAAAATTACGGCCTTGGGCTCGCTGGCCATCGCCCCAGTCCACGCCAGGATACAGGATGACGGGGGCGCCCACCGTTAGGCCACTCACGCCCTCGCCCAGCGCCGCCACTTCGCCGCTGCCATCGGCCCCTAGGGTGCAGGGCAGTCTGATGCCCGCGTACTGGCCTTTCTGAATCCAGATATCGCGGTGGTTGAGGGCAGCCGCGTGCAGCTTGAGGAGTACTTCGCCAGCCGCGGGCGTGGGCGTGGCAATTTCCCGCGCTATGGCGGGCTGGTGCACGGCATCTTGTTGGAGCGCAAGCATGAATAGGAGGAAATATGGTGGGAGACACGAGCTAAACAGCGCACCCGCCAAATTGCTCAGCTAGGTTCCTTCGTTTCGCTATTCGGTGCCTCAGCGGGCATTGTGAATATGGCCGCCGGGCCGGCCACCAGCGCACCCATCAAAAGCCCGCCTAGGTGGGCAATATTGTCGATGTTGCCCGTAAGGCCTGAAATCAAGTTGCTTAATATTAAGTAAACCACTAAGCCAAGCATCGCGCGCCGGTCAAACTTATCAAGCACCATTTTCTTGCTCAGCAGCAGGGCCAGCATAAAGCCATACAGCCCGAAAATAGCCCCGCTCGCCCCCGTCGAGTTGATGCCGGCCGTGTGGTACCACACCGTAGCTAAGCTGGCCGCCAGCCCACTGGCCAGGTACACGGCCAGCACCCGCCAGGTGCCCACGCGCTGCTCCAGCATCAGGCCCAGCAGCCAGAGGCTAATCATATTGAGTAGCAAATGCGTGGCACCCCCATGCACGAAGAGGCTAGTAAGCAAGCGCCAGGGCTGCCCGTGTAGCGTGAGGCTGCTCACGTTGGAGCCCCAAGCGGCGAGCTCGCGGCCTGCGGGGTCGGTGGGCGATATGCCACTGGCCACCATCAGCAGCCACACCAGCACGTTGAGGTCGATGAGTAGCGGCACGGCCACGTAGGGCGGGCTGGGCCAGAAGAGCCCTTTACCAAGCTGCCGTAGCAACTGGCCCCAGGTTTCGCGGGGGGCTTCGGCGGGTGGGGGCGCTGGGGCAGGAGCGGGCGCCTCGGGTACCAGGCCCCGACGCTGCAGCTCGGCCACGGCGGCCGCACCCACGGCGGGCGGGTAGCGGCTGGCGTGGCGAGCCAGGTAAAGCAATTCGGTATCGGGCCGCTGGGCAAAGTGCGCCGCCGCGGCCTCGGGGGTGGAAACATCCATTGCGTATCCTAACCGCCAGCGCCTGCCTTTGGGTTTCGGCGTGGGCAGGCGGCCTTCACGAAATCAGCGGCAGCCGCCGCAGCAGCTCGTCGCGGTAGGTGCGTCCTAGGGGGGCTTCTAGGGTACCCGGCAGCCGCACAATGCCCGCTACGGGGTCCACATACTCTACGTAGTTCAGGTTGACCAGCCACGAGCGGTGCACCTGCACAAAGGTGTCGGGCAGGCTCAGCAGCAACTCGGCCAGCGGCGTGCGCACCGAGTGCCGCCGCCCCGACACCAGCGTGAGTACGGCATGCTTTTGCTCGGTGTGCACGCAGGTAATATCGGCCAGGGCCAGGCGCATCAGCACATCGCGCTCGCGCACAAACAGCCACGGTGAAGGCGCTGGCTCGGCACTGGCGCCGGGCTGCCAGTCGAGAGGCGTGCGCGCCTGCCCATACAGCCCCAGCTCGACCATGCGGCGCAGGCTGGTGATGGTGAAAGGCTTGGGTAAGATGGCTACCGGCTGCAACGCCCGCGCCCGTGCCAGCAGCTCGGTATCGTCGGTGGCAGAAATAAAAATGAGGGGCAACGGTGCTTGCTCCCGTAGCTGCTGGGCCAGCGCCACGCCGTCGTTGCCAGCCTCCAGCCCTAGGTCGATAACTGCCAGCGCCGGCCAGGTAGTGGTGCACAGCGCCAACGCCGTGGCGGCCGTGGCAGCCGGCCCTAGCAGCGGCAAGCCTAGCTGCGTTAGGCAGGCGCCCAGCAGCCGGGCCTGGGCCGGGCTGTCCTCTACTACCAGAATGCTAACACTAGGATGGGCCATAAGGATAGAGTAAACACAGATATAGTCAATAAAATAAAATCTTGAAATAATCCTTAATAAATAGCCTATATGCTTTGGTTTGTTAAATATACAGCAGTAAAATGAAAAAAGTCCCTCCCCTGGGTAGGGGAGGGACTTTTGGCAGGCGCAAGCGCCAGATAAATTACTTGGGGTCTTTAGCGTCAGCCGAGTCACCGATAGCCTCGCCAGCTTTGTCAGCCGAAGCGCGTACCGAGTCAGCCTTCTCTTCCATAGCGTCAGCCTTAGCTTCGCCAGCCTCTTTTACTGCAGTGCCTTGAGCTTCAGCAGCATCTTCTTTCTTGCTGTCGCACGAAGCGAGCGAAAGCGACATAGCAGCAACGGCGAGGAACAGTACTTTTTTCATGGTAAAGGGGGAAAGTGTTTTTTAAAATTTCCGCCCCTTAATGCCACGCCACTGTGGAGGTAACCCAACTTTTGAAAAAAAATTATTTTTTCCGGAAAGCCAGTCCAATTGGTACGCCTGTGAAGTCGAAATGCTCGCGCATCCGGTTTTCGAGGTAGCGGGCGTAGGAGTCCGGGATGTATTGCGGCAGGTTGCAGAAGAAAGCAAATACCGGGTTGTGCGTGGGCAACTGAGTAGCGTACTTAATGCGCACCATCTTACCCTTTTGAATGGGGGGCGGGTACTTCTCAATCTCCTTCAGCATCACATCATTGAGCTGCGAAGTCGGAATCTTGCGGCGCTTGTTTGAGTACACTTCCATGATAACCTCCAAGGCCTTGTGCACACGCTGCTTGTTCAGCACCGAAATGAATACGACGGGCGGGTAGGCAATAGGCGCAATCTTCTCCTTGATTTTGGCTTCAAAATCGCGGGCCGTATTCGTCTCTTTGCCCTCAATCAGGTCCCACTTGTTCACCAGGATAACGATGCCTTTGCGGTTTTTGTCGGCCAAGGCAATGATGGCCACGTCCTGCGCCTCGATGCCGCGGCTGGCATCTAGGAGCACTACGCACACGTCGGCGGCCTCCATAGCGCGCAGCGAGCGCATGTTGGAGTAGAATTCGATATCCTCGTTCACCCGCGCTTTGCGGCGCAAGCCAGCCGTGTCTACCAGCATAAACTCGTGGCCGAAGGCGCTGTACTTCGCCTCGATAGAGTCGCGGGTGGTGCCGGCTACGTCGGTCACGATGCTGCGGTCCTCCCCTAGGAGCAGGTTTACAAACGACGACTTGCCCACGTTGGGCCGGCCGATAATAGCAATGCGCGGCAGCTCCGAGTTGGGTTCTTCCTCGCCAGCTTCCTCAAAATGGCTCACGATGGCGTCGAGCAGCTCGCCGGTGCCCGAGCCATTGGCCGAGCTAATGGCAAATACCTCCGTTTCGCCGAGACCTAGGGCATAGAACTCACCCGAGCTGTGCGCTCGCAGGTTAGTATCAGCCTTATTAGCAACCAGATAGATAGGCTTTTTGCCAATATAGCGGCGCAGAATATGGGCGAACTCCTCGTCCAGGCCATGCAGGCCAGCTTCGGCATCCACCATGAAGAGTACTACGTCGGCTTCCTCAATGGCCAGCTTCACCTGCTTGTTGATTTCGCCCTCGAAAATATCGTCCGAGTTGTGCACGTAGCCACCCGTGTCAATCACGGTGAAGTTGTGGCCCGTCCAGTCGCCGTAGCCGTAGTGGCGGTCACGGGTTACCCCGCTTTGGTTGTCCATGATGGCTTGGCGGCGGCCCACCAAGCGGTTGAACAGGGTGGACTTGCCCACGTTGGGGCGGCCCACTATTGCAATGGTATTCATGTGCTTGACTCCAGCCGCCGGCCCGACCAATGACGCGGCAGTACCCGGAGTAATTAAGTGAAATATGGTCGAATTTAACTTGTTGTCTACTAGGTTGTCATGCTGAGCTTGCGAAGCGTCGTGTCAGGCTAGTAGTTCTAGCGTGAAGAGATGCTTCGCAAGCTCAGCATAACAGTGAGTGGCTACTGATAGCCGAAGCGGCTGAGCGCCTTGCTGTCTGTGCGCCAGTTCTCGTTCACTTTCACGAACAATTCCAGGAACACTTTTTTCTGAAAAAACTTCTCCATTTCCTCGCGTGCCCAGGTGCCTACTTTCTTAAGTGCTTCACCTTTAGCGCCAATGATGATGCCCTTCTGGCTGCTGCGCTCGACGTAGATAACGCCACGGATACGGATAATTTCGTCGTCCTCCTTAAATTCCTCGATGGTTACTTCGCAGGAGTAGGGGACTTCTTTCTTGTAGAGCTTGAAAATCTTCTCGCGCACCATTTCGGCGGCGAAAAAGCGTTCGGGCTTGTCGGTGAGCTCGTCCTTCGGGTAATATGGCGGGTGAATGGGCAGGCTGTCGAGGGCCAGCTGCAATACCTTTTCGGTACCGAAGGCATTGAGCGCCGAGATGGGCAGCACGTCGGTGGCGTTGGGCAATTGCTCTTTCCAGTAAGCCAGCTTGGCTTCTACATCTTCCTGGCTGGCTTGGTCTATCTTATTGACCAGCACGTAAATGGGCGTATCCTCAGTTTTTCGCAGGCGCTCCACTACGGGCTCTTCGTCATGCTTTTCGTAGATGTCCGTAACGAACAGAATTACGTCGGCATCTTCCAGCGACGAGTACACGAAGGCCATCATGGCGTTGTGCAGCTCGTACTTGGGCTGAATGATACCGGGCGTATCGGAATAAACTAGCTGAAAATCATCGCCATTGAGGATGCCTAGGATGCGGTGGCGCGTGGTCTGGGCTTTACTCGTGACGATGCTCAGGCGCTCGCCCACGAGCGCGTTCATCAGCGTCGATTTGCCCACGTTGGGCTTGCCGATGATGCTGACGAAGCCGGCACGGTGTGGCTTAGGTTCGGGGTTCACGCGAGGTAGGGTTTTGAAAATGAGCCCGCAAAGGTACGGCGGGAATTAGTGGTTAAGGTTTAATGGTTAATTGTTAATGATTTTTGTGCTGTCATTAAAGTCTAAACCCGGACTTTTTGGTTAAAGATTCAACAGACATAAAGCAAGTGGCTGGTTGTGATTAGTGCAGGTCGTAAAGGATTAACTATTAACAACTAACCATTAACCATTATACATAATGCCTACCTCCGCCCGCCGCATTGGCGTCTTGCTAGTGAACCTAGGTACGCCCGACTCGCCGCAAACCGGCGATGTGCGCCGCTACCTCAATGAATTTCTGACCGATGGCCGCGTTATTGACATGCCGGCCGCCGTGCGCTACCCACTTTTCCAAGGGTTAGTAGTGCCACTGCGGGCGCCCAAGTCCGCCAAAATCTACCAGCAGCTCTGGGATGATGAGCGTGGCTCGCCGCTACTGTTTCACGGCCTCGATTTGCAAAAGCTCTTGCAAGCGCAACTCGGCGACGGGTACGTGGTAGCCTTCGGCATGCGCTACCAGAAGCCCAGCATCGAGAGCGCCCTAGAGGAACTGCGCGATGCGGCCGTGGACCGCATCATCGTGCTGCCGCTATTTCCGCAGTACGCGGCGGCCAGCACGGGGTCGGTGCAGGAGAAGGTGATGGATATCGTAAAAGATTGGTGGATAGTGCCGAGCGTTAATTTCATCAGCACCTTCGCCGACGACCCCGGCTTCATTAGCAGCTTCGTGACGCGGGGCAAAGCTGAGATGGCCAAGCACGACTACGACCATATTGTGTTCAGCTACCATGGCATCCCCGAGCGGCACGTGCTCAAGGGTAGTTTCAAGGGCTACTGCCAGCTAGGCAAGTGCTGCAATACGTATAATAAAAACAACCGCTACTGCTACCGGGCGCAGTGTTTTGCCACCTCGCGGCTGCTGGCAGCGGGCCTAGGGCTGCGCGACGACCAGTATACCGTGACCTTCCAGAGCCGCCTGCAAAGCCGCCTGCGCGACCCCTGGCTGCAACCTTACACCGACGAGGTCATCAAGGAGTTTCCGGCTAAAGGCATCAAAAACGTGCTAGCATTTTCGCCCGCTTTCGTGGCCGACTGCCTCGAAACCACTATCGAGGTGGGCGTGGAATTCAAAGAAATGTTCGAAGAAGCCGGTGGCGAGCATTGGCAGTTGGTGCCCTCGCTCAACTCGGAGCCCTACTGGGTGTCGGCCGTGGCCGACATGATTAGGCAGAACTAATGCTGAACTAACACCTAAGAGGGCCACTGCATTACTGCAGCGGCCCTCTTTATTTTGCTACTAGTTGCTTAGAATGAATAGTTTTGGCCTCCATTTCAAGCGAGGCTTGTGTGTTAGAGGATAGTGTGAAGCAAAACAGCAAGAAAAGGGTGTATGCTCCCAGTAGGGGGGCAAGCTTCTGAGGGATGAGACTTTGCTTGCTGAATTGGCTCCCGAAGCAGGCTATGCCTAGTAACATCAGATGTAAGCCGATAAAAAATCTGCACTCCACCACCGTAGGTATTGCCACCAAGCCAACTAGCGCTAGAGTAGCCACTACAAGTCCGCTCCCTAATCGTAGGTGGTGCCAGTAGCGGCTTATTGTTAGAAGAGCTAAGAAGAGCGCGGTGTAGTTGACAAATGTTAGTAGAAAAGTAGAGGAATGCACCTTTACTATATAAGGACTGGAATACAAAACATCGAGCCCGTTAAATGCATGTCGCGAGTATAGGGCGAGCATATCGATAGGCTGTTTCAACACAAACTGCCCGTAAAGCTTGTAAGAATCTAATACAAACCCTCCATATCGAATATAATCTAAATAGGAATGTTGACTGCCACCTCCGTTATTTAGATGCATGGCAAGGCCAGCACGGTCGCCAAATACCATCTGAGCCTCTGGATAATCACTGCCAATATTTGTTTCATATCGCTGCATTACTAACCCAGCGTTAAGATGCCACAGATACAAGCTTTTGTTTTCTTTTACTTGATATTCTTTTGTTTCGCTAGAAACTAAGAAGTTATTTAAACTAAAATTTTTACTGTTTATTAAATATTGAGGCGTAGCTACCGCTAATGTTCCAAGAATAAAAAGGCCTAGCTGAATGGCTATACGTATTGCAAAGCTTCTTTTGTAATGATAGATGCTTTGCTGCCAAAGTAGAATAAGCAATAGCGGAAGAGTTGCAATATATACAGGCCTAATATATAGCGCTAATGCACCGCACATGCCTACAAAGAATGCATACCATACTGGGCGTGAGCCGTAGGCCAGAAGGAGTCCTGCTATTAATGCAAGTAAAGCTGGAAAATCGGTCAGTACGAAATTGAAATGGTCACGCCACAATAAAAAGCAAATAAAGATAAATGCTAAACGTCGCCACATGGATATTGGTCGTCTAGTTACGCGTTGCCACAACATTGGAGATAGTATGCCAAATAAAACTCCGGCCTGGACGGCACCCATTATTTTAGGCAATACCATCGGGTTGGTTGAAAAGGTAGACCGCGTTGCTACTACTGCTGGGTAATAAAGTAAGGGTAATAAATAACCACGTAGCTTGCTATGAAAATTGTAAATGGAAAAATCTTGTGTGCCATTCACATCAAATTCATTAGCAAGTGACCAATACCCTGCGGCATCGTATGGCTGATGAAAGAAGCGTGACGTAAGTAAATGAATAAGAAATAGTAAAAATGCAATCGAGAAGAAGAATGTATTGCTAGTAGTAAATGATTGTCTACTGTGTTTTATTTTTTGTGTCTCAATTGTATTGTTGCTGATACTTATCACTTCGGTAGTAGAAATTAAATGGAGAGATGTTTAATTTATTTGGCGTAGTAATGATTAATTTATGATTTGATATTTAAGTGAGATGTTACTAGGTGTTGATAGTAATGAGGCAAAGTTAAAGGTAGTTCGGTTAGTCGCTGCAAATGGTTGGGATTTATGCTGCTTCATAAACTTCTGATTTTGAGTTTCCCTTTACTTTTATGCTTGTCTGGTTGAAAGGGTATTAGAGGCTGTAGACATTCACCCTACGGCGCTTAAAAAAAGAAGAGGTTGCTACAATATTGTAGCAACCTCTTCTTTTTTTAAGCGCCTACTCGTAAGGGTATTTTGCCAGCATGCATCAAAAAGCCGTGAAGTGACCTTTACAAAATAGTCGCTTTAGTTGGACTGTTTGTGCAGGGCTTTAGGGCTTGGTATCAATTGATGATGCTTTCAAAGTACGTAGCATAGCTTCTTCGTACTCAGTAGGCAAGATGAAGTCGATGAAGGGCGGGTAGCTGCCGACCGTGTCGCGGCGTAGCGCGGTCACGAATACACTGCTGCCTTCGGTATCGAGATTAACGGCACCTAGGGGCAGCAAAATCTGAGTTTCGGCGTGTGGGGCAGGCGTGGGTACGCCGGGCAGGCCTCGCTCAAGCTCCACGTTGAGGTAAAGCACGCGCTGCGACTCGGGGTCAACCAGCAGCTCTGTAACGGTACCGAATACCTGGCCGTCGCCACCGCGCACGGCCCAGCCGCGGGGGTCGGGGTCGCCGGTGGCCATCTCAAAGGTGGGCAGGTCGCGCAGGCGGCGCAAGATAGGAGAAGGCATGATTAAATGAGATTAAAGCACATCTTTGATAGGATAGCTCAGAGTATTGAGCAGGCTGGCTACCTGTGCCAAATAGGCGCGGTTACAGGTTTGCTCGGCGGGCGTGGCATCGCGGCCCGAGAGCTCGCTGGCTTGCAGCGTGAGGGCGTTGGCCTCGGCTTCGAGGTTTGGGTAGCCTTTTTGCTGGACGGCTAGCAGCAGGTTGGCGGCTGCCACGAGGCCGGGGCGTAGGCTGGCGGCCGGGTCATTGTCTTCGAGCCGCGAGATAGCGCTGGTGAAGTTGTCGCGCTGCTCCCGAATGGTAGCGTCGTCGCGTAGGTCGGTGCGGTCAGCCAATTGCGTGAGCTGGGGCGCAAGCTCTAGCAGCCGCACCCGAGCGGGTGAGTCGCTGCCTAGGGGTGGGCTGGTTTCGAGCGAGTCGCTGGGTGGCGGGGTGGCGCGGGCGTCAGCGGCCGGGCTGCCGGGGGCCAGGCTATCGGTAGGGGTAGGGACCGAAGTTACTGCCGGCGCTGGGGCAGGCTCGTCGGCCGTGTCGGGGCGCAGGAAGAAGTAGGCGGCCGCGGCCAGCACTACTACTGCCAACGCCACCAGCAGCCACGGACTAGGTGCAGATTTTTTAGGTTGAATACGAAGTTCGGCCATATGAATGCGGGAAAGCAGAAAGCTAAGCAGCAGTACGAAGGGTTGCCGCCAGCAGTTGAGCCCGCCTAGGTCGGCAACTGGTACTGAGTAGCCTATGTTTACGGCCGGTTTCACCTGGCTTTTCTTATATCGTGGCTTCTCCTACTTCTCGCCTGTTAGCCGACCTAGAGGCCCAGGGCCTTGTGCCACCTGACCAAGCCACCGCGATTGAGGCCGACGAGCGCACCCGACCCTTTTCGCTAAACTACGAGCTGCGGACCTTGCTGTACCTAGGCATTACGCTGCTGGCCGGGGGCGTAGGAGTGCTCGTTTACCAACATATCGACAGCATTGGGCACGGGGTCATAATAGCTGCTATTACACTGGCTATGAGTGCGTCCTTTGCTTACGCAATGCGGCACCTTCCAGCATTTACCTGGCGTGAGGCCCCGCGCACCAGTATCGCAGCCGATTATCTGCTAGTGCTGGGCTGCTTGTTGTTTCTGGTGCTTGAAGGCTACTTGCAAGTGCAGTATGAGCTGTTTGGCACGCGCTATGGCCTAGCCACAGTGTTGCCAGCCGGGCTTTTCTTTGCTCTAGCTTACCGGTTCGACCACCGCGGCGTGCTCGCGATGGCCATTACGGCGCTGGCCGCCTGGGTGGGCGTGAGTGTAGCCCCACTGGATGTTTTCCGGCATGGGCTGATTTGGCAGGGTGTCATAAGTCTCCCGGCGCTATTGCTTGGGTTCGTGCTGGTGGCGGCCGGGCTATTATCGGAGTTTTTTGACCGCAAGCGACATTTTGCCTTCACCTATCTTTCGCTAGGGGGTAATGTGGCGCTGCTGGCGACTATGTCGATGCTGTTTCACACCGAAGGTCGATATACCCTGCCCTGGCTAGTGCTGGTGCTGGGTCTCAGCGCGGGGCTGGTATGGTATGCGCGGCGGGCGCAGTCCTACCTGTTTTTGCTGATGAGCGTGGCCTACAGCTACGTAGCTGTCACTTATGTTATTATATCTGCACTGTCCAGCGACCACTCCGGCAATTGGGTAGTGCCCATGATAGTGCTGTATCTACCACTGACGCTGGTTGGCATCGTGCTCCTGTTTCTCAATAGCAAAAAAATCCTGCGCCTCGCATGAGCTTCAAAGCCTACCCGACCGCCTGGCCCTACCACACGGCTATGCAAGCCGCCGCTGCTCGCTGGCAGCGGCGTGGCCTGCTGCTACCCGCTCAGCGGGCGGCTATCGACGCGGCTTACCCGGTCGATTACTACCAGCCCGCCATCCTCCTGCGGGTGGGGCTGTTCGTGGCTACCCTGCTGAGCGTAGGGAGCTTATTGCTGGCCCTAGGTATTGGGGCAAGAGTACACAGTGAGTTTGGTCTGGGTTTGTTCGCCCTGGTGGGTAGTGTGGTCGGGGTAGAAGTAGTAATTATACACTCGCGCCACTACCACTCCGGCGTTGATATGGCGCTGCTCTACAGTGCGCTGCTGGCGTGGGAATTTCTAATTCTATGCAGCTTCTCCGAATGGCTGCCTTATAGCTATAGTCATCAGTACTACGACCATGATTTTTGGCTGATAGCTCCGGGAATGTGGCTACACCTGCTGTTGCTGCTGGGGCCGCTGCTGCTGGCTCTGTGGCGCTACGCCGACCCTGTGGTGGCGGCCGTTACTTTCGGTACTGTGATGGCCCTACTAGCTAATGTGCTGCTGCACGGCGCTTTTGGGCAACTGTTGTTGCCGTTTGCAATGATGGCGGCTTCGGCAGTCCTGCTCTATTGGTTAGAGAAGCAGCCGGACCGGCCTAATTATTTGTACTACCGAACCAGCTTGGTGGTGCTGCGGACACTAGCGTTGGCCACGTTCTACCTAGCGGGTAATTACTTGATTGTGCGCGAAGGCAACGCAAAGCTGATAGGTGGCTACGGCCCATCGCCGCAGATACCGCTGGCTCCGGTCTTCTACGTATTCACTGCGGTTGTACCGCTGCTCTATCTCTACCTAGGGCTGCGTCGCCACGACCGATTGGTGCTGCTGGTCGGGGTGCTGGCAGTGGCGTTTTCTATCTTCACGGTGCGCTACTACCACGCTATTATGCCACCCGAAGTAGCGGCTACGCTCGCTGGTTTGGTGCTCACGGGCTTGGCGCTGGCTGCCCTGCGCTACTTGCGTACCCCGCGCCACGGCCTCACCGCCGCCCCCGACGACGAGGCCACGCCCCATTTCAACCTCGAATCGCTGATAGTTGCCCAAACGGCCCACGTGCCTGCCGCCCCGGAAGCCGGATTTCAGTTCGGGGGCGGGCAGTCGGGTGGGGGCGGGGCCGATAGCAGCTACTAAGGCGCGCCGTCTACCGGTGGGCCAGGCGGAGGCGCAGCCACTTTTCGGCCTCGGCCTGGTCACTGAACATTTCCACCACAAACTTGCCCTTGATGCGGGCGCGCAGCGCGGCCGCCGACTGCGCCGACATGGCATCGGCATTGTCGAGGTGGGCCCAGTAGCGGATGCCGCACTGCACGGCGTGGGGCACCCAGGTTTGCTCTAGCCAGTCGAGCGAGTTGTCCCAGCGGCCCACGAGGTGGCGGTTATCGTTGAGTACGGCGTGCAGGCGCTGCTTTTGCATCCAGTTGAGGTAGGCGATGGCCCCGGTGGCCACGTTGTTGCTGGTGGGGTAGCCCATCCAGTCGGCATAAATCCACTGGGCGTTTTCGGGCTGCTGAATGGATAGGTAGAGCTTGCCAACCGGCGACCGTAGTTCTTCAAGGAGCATAGGCGCGAAAGTACGGGTGCGAAGTTGCAATGGTTGAAGAAGTAGCGTCTTTTAAAGACTAGGCCCCAAAAGGCTGACCTAGGAAAAAAGTCCAACTCGCTATTCGATTACCCCCGACCTTTGTACCCGCGCCCGAAACCTTCCGCCCCCCGGCCGGCGTTACCGCATTCATGTCCGACAACTCCGCTCTGCAAGTGGCCGCCCCTGCCCACGACGAAATCGACCACCTCGACCCGCGCCAGTTTATTGTTATCAAAAATGCGCGCGTGCACAACCTCAAGAACCTGAGCGTGGCCTTGCCTCGCAACAAGTTTATCGTGGTCACCGGCCTCTCGGGCTCGGGCAAGTCGAGCTTGGCTTTTGATACCTTGTACGCTGAAGGCCAGCGCATGTACGTGGAAAGCCTGAGCAGCTACGCCCGGCAGTTCCTAGGTCGCATGGACAAGCCCGACGTGGACTATATCCGGGGCATCTCGCCGGCCATCGCCATCGAGCAGAAGGTCAGCATCAAGAACAACCGCTCGACGGTGGGCACCAGCACCGAGATTTACGACTACCTCAAGTTGCTGTTTGCGCGAGTGGGCCGCACGTACTCGCCCGTGAGCGGCGAGCAAGTGCGCAAGGACACGGTGGCCGACGTGGTCGATTATTTATTCAGCCTCGAAGCCGGCACGCGCGTCACCATATTGGCGCCGCTGCTGCGCACTGAGCCCGACCGGCCCATGAGCAAGGAGCTGGATTTGCTCTTGCAAAAGGGCTACGCCCGCGTGGTGCTGGCCGATGGCCAAAACGCATTCATCGAAGACCTGATTGGTGAAGGCAAGCCGGAGGTGGAGGGCGATGTGTCCATCCTTATCGACCGCTCCGCGGTACAGCCCGACGACGAGGACCTGCAATTCCGACTGTCCGACTCGGTGCAAACGGCCTTCTTCGAGGGCCACGGCACTTGCGTTGTGAAGCTGGACGACGAGACGCGTACCTTCTCCGATAAATTTGAACTGGATGGACTGACATTTGAGGAGCCGAACGTTAACTTCTTCTCCTTCAATAACTCTTACGGTGCCTGCCACACTTGCGAAGGCTTTGGCTCGGTGCTGGGTATCGATGAAGACCTAGTAATCCCAGACAAAAGCATGACCGTGTACGAGGGCGCTATTGCACCCTGGCGCACCGAAAAGCAGGGCGAGTGGCTGAAGCCGCTGCTCAAGAATGGCATCCGCTTCGACTTCCCCATTCACCGCCCCTACAATGAGCTGAGCGAAGCCGAGCAGCGCTTGCTCTGGACTGGTAACAAGTACTTTGAGGGTTTGGACGCTTACTTCCGGTGGGTAAGCGAGCAGACGCATAAAATCCAGTACCGCGTGCTGCAAAGCCGCTACCGGGGCCGCACCACCTGCCCCGATTGCCGCGGCACGCGCTTGCGTAAAGACGCACAGTACGTGAGAATCGACGGCCGCAGCATTACCGATTTGGTGCTGCTGCCCATCTCCGACGCGCTCACGTTCTTCCAAAACCTGGGCCTAAGCGAGCACGAAATGGCAGTGGCCGACCGCCTGCTGGCCGAAATCACGAACCGCCTGGGCTACCTAGATAGGGTAGGTCTAGGGTACCTCACCCTCAATCGCTTGAGCAACACGCTGAGCGGTGGCGAAAGCCAGCGTATCTCATTGGCTACGTCGCTGGGCTCGGCGCTGGTGGGCTCGATGTACGTGCTCGACGAGCCAAGCATCGGCCTGCACCCCAAGGATGCCGAGCAGCTCATTGGGGTGCTGCGCTCGCTGCAAGAGTTGGGCAACACGGTAGTGGTGGTGGAGCACGAGGAGAAAATGATGGAGGCCGCCGACCAGATTATTGACATCGGCCCCGAGGCCGGCAGTGGCGGCGGCAACCTTATGTTTCAGGGTACTTTTCCGGAGCTGATGGAGGATGAGGCGACCTACACCGGTAAGTACTTGAGCGGCAAGATGGACGTGCCGGTGCCCGCCGTGCGCCGCCCCTGGCGCAACGCGCTGGAGCTGACCGGCGCCCGCGAAAACAACCTCAAAAACGTGAGCGTCAAGATTCCGCTGAACGTGATGACGGTAGTGACGGGCGTGTCAGGCTCGGGCAAGTCCACGCTTATTCGGCGCATTTTGGCCCCGGCCCTAATGAAGCAGCTCGGCGGTGGCGCAGGCGAAAGCACCGGCAAGTTTGACCGTTTGCTGGGCGTGAATGGGCAGGTAACGCACGTTGAGTTTGTAGACCAAAACCCCATTGGCAAGTCGTCTCGCTCGAACCCGGTGACATACGTTAAGGCCTACGATACCATTCGCACGCTGTTTTCAGAGCAGCCGCTGGCTAAGGCCCGGGGCCTGAAGCCGTCGCACTTCTCGTTCAACGTGGAGGGCGGGCGCTGCGAGGTGTGCCAGGGCGAAGGCCAGGTAAAAATCGAGATGCAGTTCATGGCCGATATTTTCCTGACCTGCGAAAGCTGCGGCGGCCATAAGTTCAAGCAGGATATTCTGGAAATCAAATTCCAGGACAAGAACATCTATGAGGTGCTCGACCTCACGGTAGAAGACGCCGTGGAGTTCTTCGCTGGCCAGCTCAAAGTAGCCGAGCGCCTGCGCCCGCTACTCGACGTGGGCCTCGGGTATATCCGCCTAGGGCAGTCGGCCAACACGCTCAGCGGCGGCGAAGCCCAGCGCGTGAAGTTGGCGAGCTTCCTCACTAAAGGCGCCACGCTGCAACAAGATAAAATCTTGTTCATCTTCGACGAGCCGAGCACCGGCCTGCACTTCCACGACATTGCCAAGCTGCTGGGCGCGCTCAACGCGCTGGTAGAGCAGGGCAATTCGGTGCTCATCATCGAGCACAACATGGACATCATTAAGTGCGCCGACTGGCTCATTGATATGGGCCCCGAAGGTGGTCTCAACGGCGGGCACCTACTCTTCGAAGGCACACCCGAGCAACTGGTGAAGCTCAAGGATACTAACCACACGGCCCGGTTTCTGGCCGAAAAGGTGCAAGGTTAGCGTTTATAATTCATTGCTATGCATTTAGGTATCGAAGAAAAAATTGCGGTTGGCACCCCCGATACCGTTGTGGCAAGCACAGCGGTGGGGGGCGAGCGAAGCGCGATTTTTGAAGATGACGGCACCACGGGCTATCTCTACGCCGTGAGGCCTGGGGCCGACCTGGAAATACTGGATGCCTTGCACGTGTACGATGTAGCCAACGTGACCGACCGGCATATTCCGGTAAAGGTTCAACTTGTTTGGGATGAAACCTGGACTGCGGTCGTGCTGCTTATCAACGGCTATGGCCATGCGCTGTACGATTTTCAGCGCTCGGCTGGCTTTTGTCGTAATGCTTTCCCGCCAGCTCGCAACGGGCAAACCATGAAGCGAGAGCTAACAGACGAGCTAATAGAACAGTATTTCGCAGCCTAAAATATTCTATTGCTTACTAGGAGTGAGAGTAGCTACCTAGGGCAATAGGCTAGAATCTAGCGGAGATTGCCAACTAACTTGCTTAGGAGTTGCTGAGGAGCGTTTGTTGGCTTTGCAAGTGGGTATCTGACTTGGGATTCCGTTTAAAATAATCGGCTACGACACCAGCCGGTAACCTACGCCTCTGATATTGAGGATGGCCAGGCTGGGGTCGTGGCGCAGGTGCTTGCGCAGGCGCGAGATGAACACGTCCATCGAGCGGGCGTGGAAAAACGAGTCGTCGCCCCAAAGCTGCAGTAGCGTGGCCTGGCGAGCCAGCGGGTGCGGGCGGTGGCTGGCCAGCAGGCGCAGCAGTTCGCTTTCGCGGTGCGAAAGCTTGGTTACAAGCTCGCCCTCCAGCCACAGCTCTTGCTTGTGCGGAACGAAGCTATAGCTACCTAGGGCGATGGTGGCCGGCAACTCGGCGGCAACAGGTGCCCGGCGCAACAATTCGCGTAAGCGCACAGTCAACTCTTCCAGGCTAAAGGGCTTGCGTAGGTAGTCATTACCACCCACGCCGAAGCCTTGTACCACGTCGGCGGGCTGCGACTTGGCCGTGAGAAATAGGATAGGCACTTGCTGGTTGGTGCGCCGCACCTCGGCCACGAAGGCAAAGCCATCGAGCTGCGGCAGCATAACATCGACAATGCACAGGTCGAACGCATCGCGCTGAAAGGCGGCCAGCCCGAGCACGCCGTTGGCCGCGTGGTGCACTTGGTAGCCTTGGCGCTCTAGGCTTTCGCGCACGATGCGGGCGAGCGGTAACTCATCCTCTAAGAGCAGCAACCGGGGCGAGGGCGACATGGGGCGCGAGCGGAATAGTGACGGTAAACGTGGTGTGCTGGCCCTGGCTGTGCACCGCAATGGTGCCGCCGTGGTGCCGCACCACCGCCTGGGCGTAGTGCAGCCCCAGGCCGTAGCCAGGCACGTCGTGGCGGTTGCCGGTGGGCACCCGGAAGAACTTCTCGAATACTCGCCCTAGGTACTGCGGCGGAATGGCTGGGCCTTCATTGGTGAGCTGCACCACGGCGCGGCCGTCGCGCACGCCGCCCCACAGCTGGATTTCACCACCTAGTCGGCCGTGCTTTAAGGCGTTGTCAAACAGCGTCAGCAGTACATTGGTGAGGTGCACGGCATCGCCGGCGATGGGTAGGGGCGAGGTCGGCGCCTCGTACACTAGCGGGCTACCGGCCTGCGTCAGCCGCGGCTGCACTTGTGCTAGCACCTGCGCCAAGAGCGGCCCTAGGTCGAGGGGGCGGCGGGCGAGAGGCGGGCCAGCGTGCTCGGCCACAGCACTCTGCAAAATCTGGTCGATGAGGGCACCTAGGCGGCCCGCTTGCTGACGAATAATGCCCAAGTACTCGGCGCTGGCCTCGGGGCCAAGGTTGAACTGCTGTAGCGCCTCGGCCGCGACGCCGATGGTGGCCACGGGCGTTTTGAGCTCGTGGGTCATGTTGCTCACAAAGTCGTCTTTAAGCGCCGCCAGTCGCTCCTGGCTGAGTAGCGACTGCACAGTGTAAGCGAAGCAAAAAACCACAATGCCAATCAGCCCCACCGAGCCCAGCAGTACGCCTTGCATGCGACGTAGGTACACGCGTTGTGGGTTCGGAAACCACGCCCGCAGCCTAGCGTCCTTTTTGCCAAATGCGTTGGCATCTACTACGCTTGTTGCAAAAATCAGTTCCCTCGTTGGCCGCGGCCGTTGCGCCAGCGCCAGCTGAAATAGCGTTGAAATATCTCGCTCCCGCAGGGTGCGGGCATATAGCCGCCCTAGGCGCCGGGTTTGCACCGTATCGGCCTCAAAGGCAGCTACTAGCTTGTCGCCTAGGCGGCGAGTGTAATAGTAAGCCAAGCCTTCGCGCACGTTGTTGGCCACAGTGCCAGCAGTAAAATGCTCGATGAAAAAGGCCCGGCCAGCCGCATCGAGTCGCTTGGTTTTGAGTTGAAAGTCGCGGAAGCCGATGGTGTAGGGTGCTCGCTTTTCCCTCGGTAAGGGGTGCTTGTCGGCGAGCGAGAAAATAGTGTAGCCTTCGGCCGGGTCTACGTGGGCCGCAATAATAAACGCATTGGTATCGGCCAGCCAAGCCCGGCAGCGCTGAAGTAGGGCCTCCTGGCGCAGGCGGATTTCCTGGCGGTTGGCGTCGGCCAGCGCCTCGTTGGCATCGCGCCGGAAGCTGCGCAGCGCCTGCTGGTAGGCCTGGTAGTTCCAGTAGGCTTGCAGGCCCAGCAGCGCCAGCGTGCACCCGGCCATAAGGGTCACCAAAAGCTTGATTCGTCGCGTCATCCGGCCCGAAAGTAGCTGGCGAATAGGCAAAATACTTGAGGTTTAACACACCTTAACACTTCTTAACGGGTGTTAACCAAGAGCGGGGAAGCTGGCCGCGAGGTTTGCCAAACACTACCCTCACTCACATGAAAGCTTCTCTGTTTTGCCTGTTGGCCGGCTGCACTACGGCTGCCTACGCCCAGCGCCCCCCGGCCGCACCCACCACCGACAGCGTGCGGGTTACCCTTCATCTCGGTTCTGATAATGCGGAGCTACACCAACTGATGGCGCGGGTGTTGCACATCGAAAAATGGCATATCGAAGCCAGCAACCCGCAGCTGGTCGGTAAGCACTTTCACCTCACATACCAGGAGTATCGCAATGGCGTAGCCGAACCCGAAAAAGAGCTGGTCGGCGACATGAAGCAACTGCTGTCTTTCGACGCTAGCGGGCGCTTCAGCTTCGATGTTTTTGCGCATCAGAACCCCGAGGGACAGCTAGAAACTCAGTTTCTATTTACCAAGGGCGCCACCGCCAAAACCTTTGCTGCCCAGCCCGGCAAAGGCGCCTTATACAGCCTCCGCCCCGACATTTGGCCCTATTACACGCGCCGGTCTGCGGCCCTAGCCCCTGGGCAGCAGCCTACCCAGGAGCGCAGCTTCGCCGTAGGCCAAAAGGTGCCTTTTTTAGTGTATACCCTGCCTTATGAAGAAGATGGCTGGCTGCTGTATTGCAAGCTGGCGCAAAGCAAGACCCCTGTAAGCCAGTGGTACAGTGCGTATCATATACCGCACTTTATCGTTTATAACCTAATAGTCGAGTAGGCGCTTACTATAGGCGAGCCCACGATTGGGCTGCTACGCGCTCCTCATTATGAAAGTAAAATATCTTGCCCTAGGTGCCGTGCTGGCGCTGCTCGGCTGGTTTGTATACGACTCGCTGAGCCAGCCCACTGGGCAGGACTTGCCGGGCAATTTTCAGGAAGTGGCCGCCTACCGCAACGAGAACAATACCGGCCCTATCACCCGCGTGTTTGCCGTGACGGTGGCTGATACGCTCTGGCGCGAAATGCGGAAGTACGGCGACCTAGCGCCCTACACCAAGTACGGCACTACGAAAGTCTATTTCTTCCGGCAGGGCCAGCCGGCGCCCAAAACCGTGCAGCCTGGCGAGGTCAATTTTAGCCCCGAATTCAACAAATACTGCCTGGCCAAGTACGAGAAGGAAGTGATGAGTAACGTATCCTTCAAACGCTACCCGCTGCGCTAACCTAGGCCGCCGCCACTGCCAGCGGCTGCTGGTGCTTTTTGCGGTTGTGCTGCCGGCCGCGCCACACCAAAAAGCCCGTAACGGGCAAGCTAGCGCAAACAAGGCTGACGGTGAACGCGATAATCTTGCCACCCAAGCCCAGGATAAGGCCGGTGTGCAAGTCGTAGTTCATATCTGCTAGCTTCTTGCCGTTGCTCTTGCTATCGTGCAGTTGAGCCATCAGCAGCTGGCCGGTGCGGGGGTGAAAGCGGTACTCGTCGCGGTGGTAGTAGTGCAAGGACTTGGCGTAAGCGGTGCACCACACGGGCATAGCGGCGTCGGCGGTGGGGCCGATGAGCAGCATCTGGGCCTGGGGCGACTGCTGCCGTAGGTGGGCGTAGGCAATATCCACCACTGGCCTGGCAGGGCGGGCCGTGAGTAAGGTATCGACCTTGGGCTCAGCATTTTCGGCCACGATGGAGTGACCACCGTTGGCCAGCGCGCCCATGCCATCCATAAGCCACTCGTAGCTGATGGACAGACCGGTGAGCGCCAGCACCAGCCCTAGGGCACTGGCATAGAAGCCCAGCACGTTGTGCAGGTCGTAGGTACGGCGCTTGGGCGAAGCCTGCCACTTCACCGAGAAGCGCTGCTTACGGGCGGCTTTGTTGCGCGGCCACCACAACACCAGCCCGCTGACGAGCATGACCACAAACGTGATGACGGCAATGTCTACCACCCACTTGCCGATGGCAGGCGGCAGCAGCAAATACATGTGCAGATACTGCACAATGGTAAAAAAGTCGCTCTGCAGGTTCTGCACCTTCAGCAGCTGGCCGGTGTAAGGGTTCAGGAAGGCGTAGTACACTTCTTCGCCTTTGCTCAGGTACACGGCCGTCGAGCGGTCGGGGCCGTTGTAGGTAGTCCAGGAGGCCGCGAAGCCAGGCTTAGCCTGCACAGCCGTGGCCTGCAGCACCGAAGGCAGCAGCATGGGCGTGGCCTGCACTTCTACCTTACGCCAAGGCTGCGTCAGGTCCCGAATTTCGTCTTGAAACACAAACACTGCCCCCGACAGGCTCACGATGAGCACAATCAGCCCCGAGGCCAGCCCTAGCCACAGGTGCAGCTTACCAATTGCTTTGCGGAAGGTCATAGTTCTATAAGCTGTTAGCCGTTGGCTGCTAGCTAGTGGCTTTTCCGAATAGCGGAGGCCAACAGCTAGCAGCCAACGGCTAACAGCTAAAGTTAAGATTAAAACTTGTATGCCACCGAGCCGATGATGCTGCGTAGCTTCTGCGGGCTCATGGTGGTATAGCCTATCCAGTAGTGCTTGTCGGTGAGGTTGTCTACTTTCACCGACAGGCGGTATTTAGGTTGGTCGTAGAAGGCGCTGGCATTCAGTACAGTGTAGCTAGGCAGGGTAAACACGCCCAGCGCCACGCTGTTCACAATCTTGTTGTCGCTGGCGTAGTTGCCGCCAAAGCCCAGGCCCAGGCCTTGCAGCGGGCCTTCGGGTTGGCGGTAGCTTACCCAGGCATTGGCCAGGTAGGGCGAGGAGGCCGTTTCAGGGCGGCGGCCATTCACGTTGTCGGCCGATTTTACGTATACCGAGTAGTTGTAGGCAAAGCCCCCCACGATGTTGAGGCCGCGCACGGGGTTAGCCGTCAGGTTTAGCTCGGCGCCGCGGCTCCACTGGTTGGCATCTTGTAGCTGAGCCGAGGGGTTAGCGAGGGTGGGCGCCAGGCGCAGGCGGTTGGCCACCCGAATGTCATAATAGCTAACCGTAGCACTCACGCGGCCGCCAGCGGCATCTAGCTTCACACCGGCCTCCCACTGGTTGGCGCGCTCGGGCTTGGCAATGGTGGCCACGGTGCCGCCCGGCGCCAGAAACGAACCTAGGTTGGTAAAGCTGTTCTGGTAATTGGCAAACAGCGCCACCCGGTCTTTCACCGGCTGGTACACAATGCCAAACTTGGGCGAGAGAGCCGTCTGAGAATACGCTTCTACCGGCGAATACAGAATACCGCCTTTGTTGTCGAAGTGGTCAACGCGCAGCGCGGCCAGTACGCTCAGCTGGTCAGTTAGATTCAGTACATCCGACAGGAAGGCGCTGTACGTGTTCGTCTTGGTTGTAATCAGGTAGTGCGCGGGTGGGGTAGTGGCATAGGCAGCAGCCACGGCCGCGCCCGTAAAGTCGCGGTACGCATCGGCACCTAGGCCAAGGGGGCGCGAGTCAAAACTACCCCCAAGAAAATCTACGCTTGAGTCAAAGCGCTGAAAATCTAGACCTAGTACTACGCGGTTGCGCAGGTTGCCAAGTTGAAAATCGCCGTTGAACAGTTGCTGCACCTCAAAAATCTGGCGGCGGCTATTTTGCGTCGATTGGTCGGCGCGAGCAATCGACAGCGGCCCACCATTAGTGCCTGGCGACAGGTAGAAATAGGGCCCGAAGCCGTTGGAGAAGCTATGGCTGCTGGTAAGGTAGGTAGTAGAGGTAAAGCTCGGCGAAATCTGGTAGCGCACCTGCCCAAACAGGTTGGTGCTGCGCGAGTCCTGCGTCAGGCCGCTGCCCTGGTACGACTGCCGGTAGTCGAGTGGTAGCTGGTCGGCACGGTCGGCCCCGAGTTGGGCCGCCGGGGAATAAAAGAAAATAAGCTGCTTGCCTACGTTGGTGCCTTTGAAAATCTCGGCGTCGAGGTTGATGGTCAGCCGGTCGTTGGGACGGTATTGCAGGCTGGGGGCTACGGCCAGGTTTTTGGTAAAGCCCGTGTAACCGACGTTCTGGAAGTTGTCTTCGTAGGTGTAGGCCGTGTTTAGGCGCAAGGCCAGTTGCTTGGGCTGGTCGGCGGGCACGTTGCTGTCCACCAGGTTCACGTCGGCGCTCACGCGGTGAAAGCCGTAGCTGCCAGCCGCCACGTTGAGCTCGCCGCCAAAGCTGTCGAGCGGCTTCTTAGTTACGCGGTTAAGCAAGCCGCCATAGGAGGTAAGCGAGCTGCCAAACAGCGTGCCCGACGGCCCTTTGATAACCTCTAGCTTTTCTAGGTTGATGGCGTCAATATCGCTGGTGACGTTGCCTGCCACGCCGTTGCGCAGCTGGCTCGATACTACAAAGCCCCGGCTAGCGTAGAAAGCGCCGCCATCGCCTCCGCGGCCAGTAGCTTCCCACATTTTTTGCAGACCCGGTACGTTGCGTGTGGCATCATCTACCGAAAATACCAGTTGCTCGGTCAGTAGCTCCTTGCCCACGGTGGCGTATACCTGCGGGTTTTCCAGGTTTTTGAGCGGCATCTTGGCCACGTCTACGCTGACGGGGCGGTTAAACTTGTTGGTGCGGTTGCCGCGTACTACTACTTCCTTCAGCTCAGCCGCGCTCTCAGTCAGCGCAAAGTCTACGGTCGCCGTTTGGCCGGCCGTTACAGTCACGGTGCGCTGCTCGGTTTTCAGACCTACCGCCGACACCACGATAGTGTACTCGCCCGGCGCTACCTGCCGAATGCGAAAACGCCCCTGCTCGTCGGTCAGGTCCCCTTTTGTTTGTCCCTGCAAGCCCACGCTTACGGCCTCTACTGCCCCACCATTACTGTTGGTGACGCGGCCATTGATGGTGCCAGTAGTCTGAGCCTGGGCGGTAGTTGCCGCGGCACAGACTACTAGCGGAAAGAGTAGGTAACGAGAGGGGTTCATTGAAACTTTAATTAGAAGCAATCTAAAGAAGTTGCAAATTAACAACCACTAGGGGGCGCGCTCAAAATTTGTTTAGAATTAATCTACACAAATGCGTGATGAGCTTATATAGAAAAAGGGACCCTAGGGTCCCTTTTTTATAAGTAAACGGGCAAAGCTCAGCTAGGCCCTAGGCCCGAATGCTATGCACAAACTCTTTGATAGCCAATGGCTGACGCTCGGCTGGCGTTTGTTGCAAGAGTCGAATAAACGCGCTGCCAATAATAGCACCCGTGGTGTGCCGGCTCGCCGCCGCAAAGCTAGCCGCGTCGCTGATACCAAAGCCCACAAGCGTCGGATTTTGTAGACCTAGGGCCTTGGTGCGGCTGAGGTAAGCGTCTACGTCGGCGTTCATGTCGGTTTGGGCGCCGGTGGTACCAGCGGCAGCTACCAGGTAGATGAAGCCATCGGCTAGGGCATCGAGCTGGCGCACGCGGGCCGCGCTAGTTTGAGGCGTCACCAGGAACACTACTTTCAGGCCGTACTGTGCAAACAGCGGGCGATACTGGCGCTCGTATACCTCAAGCGGCAAGTCGGGCAGGATGACGCCATCTACGCCCGTGGCTTGGCACCGCTGGCAGAATTTTTCGACCCCAAACTGCACCACCGGGTTGAGGTAACCCATGAGCAAGATGGGCACCGTAATGCCTTGCTCCCGAATGCCCTGTAGTTGCTCAAACAGCTTGGCTACGGTCATGCCGTTTTCGAGGGCCTGCTGGTTGCTGCGCTGGATGGTTTCGCCGTCGGCCACCGGGTCGGAGTACGGCATGCCAATTTCGACAAGGTCGGCGCCCGCCTCTTGCAGTGCTTGCAGGATGGAAACAGTATCGTTGAGCTGAGGAAAGCCGGCCGTGAAATAGACGTTGAGGACGTCGGCCGTTTTGCGTTGAAAGAGTTCGGTAAGGCGGTTCATGGGAAACTAGAAGAGTCAAATCGTCGGTCATGCAGACCGCAGCGAAGCATCTCGCGTGGCGCAGTAATTCTTGGCGTAAGCAATGAAGCGAGCGAGATGCTTCGCTGCGCTCTGCATGCCGAGCGTAGGCTAGGCGTATTCTTCCAAGTGCTTGGTGTAGGTAGCCAAGTCCTTGTCGCCACGGCCCGATAAGCACACGACCACCACATCGTCTTTTTTGGCTCCGATGAGCGGCAGGCAAGCTAGCGCGTGGCCCGTTTCGAGGGCCGGAATGATGCCCTCTAGCCGCGAAAGCTGAAACGCCGCGTCCAGAGCTTGCTTGTCAGTAATCGATAGAAACTCGGCCCGCCCAGTAGCGAAGAGCTGCGCATGCTGCGGCCCGATGCCGGGGTAATCGAGCCCCGCCGAAATGGAGTACGGCTCGGTTACTTGCCCGTCTTCGGTCTGCATCAGGATGGTGCTGGCGCCGTGCAGGATGCCGGGCTTACCTAGGGCCGTGGTGGCGGCCGAGTGGCCCGAGGCGATGCCCTGGCCAGCGGCTTCGGCGGCAATCAGGCGCACCTTGGGCTCGTCTAGGTAGTGGTAAAACGCGCCGGCTGCATTGGAGCCGCCGCCCACGCAAGCCAGCATAAAGTCGGGCGTGGCGCGGCCGGTTTGGTGCAAAAGCTGACTGATGGTTTCGGCCGAAATAACCGACTGGAACCGGGCCACCATGTCGGGGTAGGGGTGCGGGCCCACCACCGAGCCGATGATGTAGTGCGTGTCGGTGGGGTTCGAAATCCAGTGGCGCATGGCCTCGTTGGTGGCGTCCTTCAGGGTCTTGCTGCCGCTTTTGGCGGGCACCACTTTGGCCCCTAGCATGCGCATGCGGTCCACGTTGGGCTTCTGGCGCTCGATGTCAATTTCACCCATGTACACAATGCATTCCAGGCCCATAAGGGCGCACACGGTAGCCGTGGCCACGCCATGCTGGCCCGCGCCGGTTTCGGCCACGATACGCTTCTTGCCGAGACGCTTAGCCACCAGTATCTGACCGATGGTGTTATTAATCTTGTGTGCGCCGGTGTGGCACAAATCCTCGCGCTTGAGGTAAATGGTCGTGTTGTACTCCGCCGACAAGCGCTTGGCCAGAAACAGCGGCGTTGGCCGCCCCACGTAGTCGGTTAGCAGCTGCTGAAACTCGCGCTGAAACTCCGGGTCTTGGGTAATGCGCAGGTAGTTATCGCGCAGCTCCTCCACGTTGGGGTACAGCATTTCGGGCACGTAGGCGCCGCCAAAGGGGCCGTAGTAGCCGTGGGCATCAACCTGGTAGGGCGAGGGGGCAGTAGCAGTCATAAGTTCAGTTATCAATTAGCAATGAGCAATTATCAGTTGGCGGACTGCTGATGCAAGCGCTGCAGCAGTCCGCGGGTGGCAGCCACATCCTTTACGCCGGGCGCGATTTCGAGGTGGCTGTTGAAGTCGAAGCCGACGAGCTGGGGGTGGTGAAAATCGAGCAACGCACCTAGGTTATCCGGCCCTAGGCCGCCGCTCAGCAAAAAGGGCGTAGTACCCGTGTAACCAGCCAAAATTTGCCAGTCGAAGGCCGTGCCATTGCCGCCCGGCAGCGCCCCTTTGGTATCAAATAGAAAGAAATCGCAGCTCGGCTCATATGCCGCTAAGGCGCTGAAATCAAAGGTATCGCCCACGGCAAAGGCCTTGATGACGTGCAAGCCTGCGTCGTGCGCCTGCTGGCAATAGGCGGGGCTTTCGTGGCCGTGTAGCTGCACGTAGTCGAGGGTGTAGGCGCAGTTGATAGCTCGTACCTCGGTCAAATCAGCATCTACGAACACACCCACTTTAGCAATAGTGGTAGGGAGACTACGCACCTGGACTGGGTCGAGGCTGTCGCCCACGTAACGCGCCGACTTTGGGTAGAAAATGAACCCCACAAAATCGGGGTCAAAGTCGGCCACGGCCAGCAGGTTGGCCGCTTCGCGCATGCCGCAGATTTTGATTTTCATAGCTGCCTAAGAAGCCGAAACCGGGCCGGATAGTTCGCTTACCAGCCCCGCCAGTGCTGCTGCCGGGTCGGCGGTTTTCATAAATGTTTCTCCTATCAGGAAGCCCTGGTAGCCTACCGCACGCAGCGCCTGGATGGTACTGGCGTGCTGCAAGCCGCTCTCGGCCACCTTTACAAACGTGTTGGGGATGAGCGCCGCTAGCCGCGCCGAAGTGTCTACATCGGTCGCGAAGGTGCTCAGGTTGCGGTTGTTCACGCCTACCAGGTCCACGCTGTCGGTAAGGTGGCCGTGCAGCTCGGCTTCGTCGTGCACTTCGAGCAGCACTTCCAGCCCTAGGCTGTGCGCAAACTCGCTGAACTGCACCACCTCGGCCGGCGTGAGGCAGCTGGCAATGAGTAGAATCAAATCGGCACCTAGGGCCCGCGCCTCCGTAATCTGGTACTCGCTGATGATGAAATCCTTGCGTAAAATCGGCGTATTCGGGTTGGCCGCCCGAGCCGCTTGTAAGTCGGCCGGCGTGCCGCCAAAAAACGGCTCGTCGGTGAGCACCGACAGCACGGCCGCGCCCGCCGCCACGTAGCCGGCCGTGGTGGCGGCGGCCTCGGCCGTGCCGTTAATCAGGCCCTTCGAAGGCGAGCGCCGCTTAAACTCCGCGATGATGCCCGTGGAGCCTGCGGCCGTAAGCGCCGCCCGCGCCGACACCACTGAGCGGGTGAAATCAGGCTGCGAGCGTAGCGCTTCAACCGAAGTTTCGGCCTCGCGGCGAGCTACTTCCTGGCGCTTTTCGGCTACGATTTTATCAAGGATAGTCATAAGAGTGTTGTCGTTCGTCATGCAGCGCGGAGCGAAGCATCTCGCTCGCACCGTCATTAACGGAAGGAATTACTGCGCCACGCGAGCTGCTTCGCTCCGCGCTGCATGACGACCGTATTTTGATGCAAGAGAATTAATTCAGTGCCAATAGCTTCTCAAACGCCTGGTGCGCCCGGCCGCTATCCAGCGACTCGGCGGCCTGGGCTAGGCCCTCGGCCACATTGGCCGCCCGGCCAGCGGTGCGCAACGCCAGGGCGGCATTGGCAAGCACGGCGTTGCGGTGGGCCTCGGGGGCCTCGTTGCGCAGCACCTTCATAAAAATGTGCGCCGCTTCGGCCACCGTGTCGCCGCCAAATAGCGCCTCGGGTGTGGTCTGCGGCAGCCCTAGGTCGGCGGGCGTCAGCAGTTCCTCGCCCTGCCGGCTAATGAGCTTTACCGGCCCTGTCAGCGATACCTCGTCGTAGCCGTCGAGACTGTGCACTATCAGGAAGTCGCGGTTCGTCTCTTGCTGGTGTAAGTAGGCGTAGAGACGCGCCAACTCCAGGCTGAACACGCCCACCAGTTGCAAGCGCGGCCGGGCTGGGTTCACCAGCGGCCCAAGCATGTTGAAGAAAGTTTTTACGCCTAGTTCCTTCCGCAGCGGCGCCACGTTTTTCAGGGCCGGATGAAACAGCGGCGCGTGCAAAAAGCAAATGTTCGCCTCCTCTAACTGCCGCTTCAGCTGGTCGTTATCGGCCGTAAACTTGACGCCTAGGTGCTCCAAAACGGTGCTGCTGCCGCTGATGCTCGATACGCCATGGTTGCCGTGCTTGGCAATGGGCTGGCCCGCGCCGGCCAGCACGAAGGCTGATAAGGTAGAGATATTGAAGGTGTTGCGCCCGTCGCCGCCGGTGCCACACACGTCCATGGCATCCACGCCGCCTAGGTCTACGGGGCGGCACAGCTCCAGCAGGGCGTTGCGGAAGCCTGCCAGCTCTTCTACCGTCACGCTGCGCATGAGGTACACGGTAAGGAAGGCCGCAATTTGGGCTGGGTTGTACTGGCCTTGGGCGATGCCCAACACTACGCGGTGCGCCTCTTCCTGGGGCAGTGTGCGGTAGGCAAAGAGGTGGTTGAGAGTGTCTTTCAACTTTATAGAGAGCTAAACGATGGTCATTGCGAGGAGAAACGACAGACGGGTTGCTTTACCCATTCACCCAGTTAGCCAGCATGGTTTTGCCGTGCTCGGTCAGCACCGATTCGGGGTGGAACTGCACCCCTAGGACATCGTAGTCGCGGTGGGCAAGGGCCAGCACCTGGCCATTTTCGTCCACGGCAGTTACGCGCAGCTCGGCGGGTACATCGGTGGGCGCGATGGTCCAGGAGTGGTAGCGGCCCACGCGCACATCGTTAGGCACATCGTTGAAGAGCCGATTGTCGGCCGCATCGGGTGTTTGGTGCAGCACGTGCGCCACGCCGTGGTGCACCTCGCCTAGGTTGGCAAGCTGGCCGCCGAAGGCCTCACCAATGGCCTGGTGGCCCAGGCACACCCCTAGGATATGCTTGGTCGGCGCATAGCGCTTGATGAGCTCGGGCATGATGCCCGCCTCGCTCGGGATGCCAGGGCCGGGCGACAGCAAGATGTGCGAGTACTTCTCAACCTCATCGAGGCTGATTTTATCGTTGCGAAACACGTCTACTTCCTGGCCCAACTCGCGCAGCATATACACGAGGTTGTAGGTGAAAGAGTCGTAGTTGTCGAGAACCAGGATAGCCATGTTTTTCAATTAGCAATTAACAATGAGCAATTATCAGCGGGTGGGGCGATATAAAACGTCTGTCATTGCGACCGCAGCGGAGCAACCGCACCTGAACGGCTCGTCTGGATGTGATTGCTTTGTTATGCTCGCAATGACAGACGTTTTATAAATGATACTTCTACACCTTTTCGGCCTGCTGCAAGGCGGCGCGTAGTGCGCCCAACTTGTTGTGCACTTCCTGCAATTCGCTGGCGGGCACCGACTTTGCGACTACGCCCGCGCCGGCTTGGTAGTAGAGTGTGTTGTCTTTGCTTAGGAAGGTGCGAATCATGATGGCGTGGTTGAAGTCGCCGCCGAAGTCGAGGGCGCCGATGCAGCCGCCGTAGAAGCCGCGCTGCGTGCTCTCGTACTGGTCGATGAGCTGCACGGCCCGGTACTTGGGTGCGCCCGAGAGCGTGCCGGCGGGGAAGGTTTCGCCCACTACGTCGAGCGGTTCGGTATCGGCACCAAGCTGGCCCACTACCTTAGATACCAAGTGAATAACGTGCGAGTAGTACTGAATTTCCTTGAAGCGCTCCACGGCCACCACGTCGCAGCGGCGGCTGAGGTCGTTGCGGGCCAAGTCTACCAGCATCACGTGCTCGGCGGTTTCCTTGGGGTCGTCGAGCAGCTGCTGGGCTAGGCGGGCGTCGGCGGCATCGTCGCCGGTGCGGCGGAAGGTGCCCGCGATGGGGTAGAGCACGGCCTGGCCCTTGTTAATTACAATCTGCGACTCGGGCGAGGAGCCGAAAATCTTATAGCTGCCGTAGTCGAAAAAGAACAGGTAGGGCGACGGATTGAGCGAGCGCAGCGCCCGGTACACGTTAAACTCATCGCCCTGAAACCCTTGCTGAAAGCGCCGCGACAGCACAATCTGAAACACGTCGCCGCGCTGGCAGTGGTGCTGTCCTAGGCGTACGAGCTCCAGAAATTCCTCATCGGTGGCGTTAGAAGACTCTTCGCCCGCCAGCCGGAAGGGGTGCGTAGCAAAATTACGGCTCTGAATGAGCGTCTCGATGCTGTCGAGCGTGTCGGCGGCGGGTTCTTCACCTTCGCTTAGGTACTGGTGCTCGAATAGATACAGCTCGTCTTTGAAGTGGTTGATGGCGATGACGTAGCGAAACGCCTGGTACACGATGGCCGGCACCGTGCTGGCGCCCGGCTTGTCGCGCAGCGTCACGTCCTCAAAGTTTTGCACCGCCTCGTAGGCCATATGCCCAAACAGCCCGTTGGTAATAAAAGGCAGCCCCGAGGGCGCGGCCGGCTGGAAGCTCTCCCGAAACTCGCGCAGCAGCCCCAGGGCCTGGCGTGGGTCGGGGAGCGTAGCGGTAGTGGCGGGCTGGCCGGGGCACTGGGTAGTGAGCTGGTTTTTATCGAGCTCGAAGCGCGCTACCGGGCTAAAGCAGAGGTAGGAAAAGCTGTTGTTGTTGCCGTGGTAGTCGGAGCTTTCGAGCAGCAGCGTACCCACAAACTGGTCGCGCAGGCGCAGGTAGAGGCTCACCGGCGTGAGGGTGTCGGCCAGCAGCCGGCGATGGTGGCTGTGGACAATGGTAGCGGAGGAAACTTCAGAGGCAGCCGACATGGCAGAGAGAAAACGGGAAGCTAAAACAACAAAAAAGCCCGCTGCGGTGAGCAGCGGGCTTGGAGAATCTCGAGGGGTTCAACCAACTATATATGCCTAATGCTCAGCCTTTGGGAAAGGTTGAGTGCCACCAGCTTTGCGAAACGGTTGCGTAAAAAGACATAGTTGAAATCGGTTTACGGGGGCAAAGGAACGACGCTTTTGGAGAAAAGCAAATTTTTGAAGCGAAAAGTTAGTGACTTGCTACTTCTCCATTACTGCAAAATCAATGTTAACCTTATTAGTCGCCGGGTCGGGCTTGGGGTTGACATCAACTTTATTGGGGTTAACGAGGCCACTTGCAGCCAGATTGCGTTGAGCCTGCAGCAGCTTGGCGCGGCTGAAAAGCTCACCAGGATTTAGGCCGATTAGTTGGCTCAATGCCGCTGGCTGAGGCGCATTAGGAGCCAATCCTTTTTTACTGTCTTTTGCTCTTACCAAGACGGTGACAGTATTGATGTGCGCTACCGGACCTTCGTTGATAGTGAGCACCAAGTCGGTAGTGCCGTCGGGCCGGGTCGTAGCAGTGGGCGTGACCTGGAAAAATAAATAGCCGTGGTCCATGTAGCGCGAAGTAACGTCGCTGTTATCGGGCCGGTAGGCTAGCGTCTTTTCCAGTGTCTCTTTGCTGTATGGGTCGCCGGTTTTCAGACCTAGGGCCTCGTTGAGCTGGGCTGTAGTCAGGTACTTATTACCCTGCCAGGTGATAGTGCCAATGCGGCCTTGCGCCTTGGCCGAAGGCGTAGCAGCGGGCCGGCCAGCCGCTACCGACGGTGCCGGGCCTAGTGCGGCGGCGCCTACCCAGGCCAGAGCAGCTACTGGCACAGCGGATAAAAAACGAAGCTTTTTCATAGGAGAAGAAGGGGGAAAGGTGAGCATGTGAATGCGCTGGTTTACTTGCTTGGCCGCGAACGGGTGCACCAGCGAGGTAGGAAGCGGCCCGGCGGCCAGCTTGAGCAGCAGGTGCCCGTAGGCCGTGCGGCTGCCGGCCGGGCGCGTCACGGCGGCATCGGCCAGGTATTCGTGCACCAGGCGCAGCTGCCGCTGGAAGTAGAGCACGAGCCCGTTGAACCAGAAAAACCACCCTAGGGCCTCGGCCAGCAGCAAATCGAGCGAGTGGTACTGCGCGCCGTGCACCTGCTCGTGTTGCACCAGCAAGGCGTATTCGGCGGCGCTGAGCTGGGCGTGGGCGGGCGACAGAAACACGGAGCGCCCAAACGAGAATGCCGGCCGGCTGGGCTCAGGCAGCTGCACCAGCCAGCCCCGGCCTAGGCGCGAGCGCGGGTGCCGCCGCCGGAGGCGATACAGCCACCCTAGGTGGCGAACCGTGCCCCACGCCCGGTAGCCTACGCCCAGCCAGTACACGGCTAGTGCTACACTTAGCCAGGAAACGCTAGCCGTGGTGGCGGCTGTAGTAGCCGGCGCCACGGCGGCGCCTAGGTGCCACGCCGGCAGCGTGGTGGCCGCGGGCAGCGCCGCGGGCCACAGCAGTTGTGCCCAGGCAGTGGGCAGCGCCACCAGCGGCAGCACTACGCTCAGCACGAGTGCGCTCAGCAGGTAAGCACGGTTCCAGCCAAAGGTGGAGAGCCGGACCAGTAGCAGCCAATAGCCGAGCGCAAAAACGCCCTGGCAAACTGTGGCCGCAGCCAGGTACAAAACGAAGCTGCTACCCACGGCCGGTAGCGTTCTTGGCTTCGTCCTCATCCAGCAGCTTGCGCAGCTGCTGAATCTCCTTTGGGTTCAACGACTCCTCGACCATGTATGACACCAGCGCGGCGGGCGAATTATCGAAGTAGCGGGCGAGCATGCGCTTTAGGCTTTGCGCCCGATATTGCGCCTTGCTGATGAGCGGAAAGTACTCGTAGGTCTTGCCGTAGGCTTTGAAGCCCACGTAGCCCTTGCGCTCTAAGATGCGCACCACCGACGACACGGTGTTGTAGGGCGGCTTGGGGTCGTCGGGCAGGTGCTCGATGATATCCTTCACGAATGCCTGCTTCAACTTCCAGAGCGCCTGCATAATGGGCTCTTCGGTTTTAGTTAATTCCTCCATGAGTCAAATGTATAACTAATGTTTCAGTTATAAAACTATTTCATAAGTTTTATAACGTACTTACCAGTTAAGTCACTATTAAGCATTTTTCTTAGGGCTTAAGTTGGCGTGCAGTAGGTAGTGTATATTTGCTGATTATTAGATGATAAGCATCATTATTTTGCTGCCATCTTATTCTCATTTTTATAAAGTATAGCACATAGTTTATATGAAGCAATTGATACTTCTTCTCTTAGCTGGTAGCCTGTCGGCGAAGGCCCAAGGCTCCTTAAATAGTGGCTTACTAGGCCGATTCCCGTTCGATAATAATTTGATTGACGCTACTGGTAACATTGCAAACCTTAGCAATGCCAACGTGGCATATGGCCTCGATGCGCGCAACCAAACCAATGCAGCCTTACGCTTGGTAGCTAATGGCGAGGTATCTATCGAGCCCAGCGGGCTACTAGATTTTGGCACTACCGGAAGCTTTTCTTTCAGTGTCGCTTTTCGCACGCTCGCGTCGGGTACCCAGGCTTTTTTTAGCAATCAAGGGTCCTATAACGCAACTAGCTCAGCCGACTCGAGAGGTTGGAGCCTAGGTTTCGATAACACGCAAGTAGGTAAGCTCTACCTCAATCTAGTGCGAATCAGCTCTACTAATGGCGGCCTAGGTCTAGCCACGCAGGCTAGTTTTAATGATGGGCTATGGCATACCGCGGTAGTAGTGGTCAATCGTACTAGTCGGCAGATACGGCTTTTTGTAGATGGAACTGCTCAGCCGCTCACCTATGTGTCGTCTAATCCTACCTATGGTGCAGTAGTGGGCTCAACATTCACGTTGGGTAGCACCGCTACAATGTTTGTAGACCTCTCACCGGGTTATTCGTTGAGCTTGCTAAATGTCAGCCGTCCTAATAATCGTTTTGGTTTGAGCTACAATGGGTGGCTAGATGAAGCTCGCTTTTATAACCGCGTGCTGACGGACGGCGAAATACAAACTCTATCGGGACAAGTACTGGCGACTCTTTCGGCGCGTGAAACCGCTGCTTTGGTACAAGTGGCTCCTAATCCCGTTGGTACTGCTTCATTTACGGTTACCCTTGCTAAGCCCTTAGCAGCTAATCAGCTACGGGTAGTAGACGTGATGGGCCGTGCAGTGCCCATCACTATTGTTGCGCGCCAAGCCAACAATCAGGTCTATGAGCTAAGCGGATTGACGACTGGCTTATACCTGTTACAAGTAAGCTTGCCGCAGGGGTTGGCTGTGCAGCGCGTGCAAATAAACTAAGCACTTAGGTCTAAAAGGTCTAGGTTCGCTTTATAAGTAAAGTCTTGCTATTCGCCCTGCACCAGGCGCGTTTGCTCTGGCTCTAGCTCTACCAAGCCTTGCTTATAAAGCGAACCTAGGGCCTTTTTAAACGTCTTTTTGCTCATGCCCAGGCGGCGGTACACGTCGTCGGCTAGGCTTTTGTCGCCTAGGGGCAAGGTCTTGTTGGGGCGCTCGCGTAGCGCGCTGAGCACTAGGTTGGCGGCAGTTTCGATTTCGTCATACCCGGCTTGGCCGAGACGCACGTCGAGCTTGCCATCGGGCCGAATCTGGCGCACGTGGCCGGGCAGCAATTCGCCCACACGCAGCGGTCGAAATACTTCGTTGCCGTAGAGCAGGCCCGCGTGCGTGCCGTTCACGATGACGGAGTACCCTAGGGGCGTTTCTTCAGCAACGAGCAGTTGCACGCTCGTGCCTTCAGCGCCTTCGAAGGGCTCGGGGCTCAGGAACTGCTGCCACTTGGCCGAGGCCACGAGGCGGTCGGAGGCATCGTCGAGATACACATACACGAGCACGCGGTCGCCCACGCGCACGGCTTGGCGCTGGTTGGCGTGGGGGAGGAGCAGGTCTTTTTCAAGGCCCCAGTCGAGGAAGGCACCGGGCGCGCCCATGTCGCGCACCGTGAGGGCAGCGAAGCTATTGACTACCGCCAGCGGCTCTAAAGTCGTGGCAATAAGCCGGTCTTCGGAGTCGCGGTACACAAATACGCGGATGGTATCACCCACGTGCGCGCCCACGGGGCGGTACTTTTCGGGCAGCAGTAGGTCGCCGTCGTCGCTGGTAAGGTAGAAGCCGATGCTGACTTCGCGGGCTATTTCGAGGTCGTTAAAATCGCCGAGGTGAAGCATGGGGTAGGGGCTGAAGTTAGGGCAAAGGTCGGTATGGCTTTGCCAAGGTTGTGTGCCACAAGCGCGCCGAAAGTTGGCACAGCCAGCGCACGAGGGCCTAAAATAAAGCCAGCCGGTTTCCTAGGTAGAAGCCGGCTGGCTGGGCGCTATAAAACCGATTCCTAAGCGTAGGTAGTAGTGCCGAGGTTAGCTTGATGTATTCACGAGTAACGCTCGAGTAAGAGCCCACCTGGTAGGCCTTAGCTACCTATTTGGTTAGCTTGGCAATGAGCGGCTGCAGGTGCTGGCGCAGCTCGCCTATCTGCTCCACGCTCATGTCGAAGCAACTGCCGAGCTTAGTAGGTATTTCCTGAGCTTGCTGCTCGAGCGTGCGGCCGGCTGGCAGCAGCGTAATAATGACCGAGCGCTCGTCGTGGGTGGCGCGGCGGCGGCTAAGCCAGCCGCGCTGCTCCATGCGCTTGAGCAGGGGCGTGAGCGTGCCCGAGTCGAGCAGTAGCTTTTCACCCAGCTCCTTCACTGTCAGCGACTCGTGCTCCCAGAGCAGCAGCAGCACTAAGTACTGCGGATACGTGACGCCTAGGGTGTCGAGCAGCGGCTGGTAAGCCTTGGTGATGAGGCGCGACAGGGCATACACCGAAAAGCAAAGCTGGTTGTCAAGCTTTAACAGCGGGTTGCAGTGCGGGTTGGTCGAGTCGTTCATAGACTTCTGATAGTATAGCGCAAAATTAGTTGCTAAATGTTTGATTGTGCGCAACCGAAATTCGTTTTTTCAAGTTCAAATTATTTCGCGAGCTAGTGTAAATAACTAAAAAACCGCTCTGGCTTGAGCCAGAGCGGTTTTCATACACCTAGGGCGCTGGTCAGCGCCACTTATTTCTGAACAATATCTTGCTTCAACTCCGGCTCGGCGCCTTGCTCCTGGAGCGAAGGGTAGTCGATGTAGCCGTGGTCGTCGCCGCCGTAGAAGGTAGCCTGGTCGGGCGTATTGAGGGCCGCGCCTTGCTGGTAGCGCTCCACTAAGTCGGGGTTGGCGATGTAAGGCACGCCGAAGGCGATGAGGTCGGCTTCGTTATTGTCGAGCGCGTGCTCGGCCGTTTCCTGGGTATAGCCACCGTTAAGGATGAACGGGCCGGTAAAAATCTTGCGCAGTGCCGGGCCCACGGGCGCCTGGCCGGCTTTGGCGGCCATGGGGTGGCCGGGCAGCGCCTCAATCACGTGCAGGTAAGCCAGCCCAAATTGGTTGAGCTGCTCGGTGACGTAGCTGAAGGTACCTAGGCGGTCGCTGTCGTGGATGCCGCCCACGTTGCCGGTGGGCGAGAGGCGAATGCCTACGCGGTCGGCGCCGAGCACGTCTACGGCGGCCTGCACTACTTCGAGGGCAAAGCGGGCGCGATTTTCGACGCTGCCGCCGTACTCGTCAGTGCGCTGGTTGGTGCCGTCCTGGATAAACTGGTCGACGAGGTATCCATTGGCGCCGTGAATCTCAACACCGTCGAAGCCGGCTTCCTTGGCGTTTTTAGCGGCTTGACGGAAGTCCTCCACCGTGGCCTTTACTTCTTCGGTGGTCAGCGCGCGGGGCGTCGGAATCTCCTCGGGACCATTAGCAGTGAAGGCTTTCACATCCTTAGGCTGCACGGCCGAGGGGGCTACTGGCAGCTCGCCATTCTGGAAGAAGGGGTGCGAAATGGCGCCTACGTGCCAGAGTTGAATAAAAATGCGACCGCCGGCGGCGTGCACAGCATCAGTCACTTTTTTCCAGCCGGCTATCTGGTCTTCGGTATGAATGCCAGGTGTATAGATGTAGCCCACTGCCTGCTGCGAAATCTGCGAGCCCTCGGTGATGAGGAGGCCCGCCGAGGCGCGCTGCACGTAGTATTTCACCGTCGAGTCGGTGGGCACGTTGCCGGGGTTGTTGGCGCGGCTGCGCGTCATGGGCGCTAGCACCAAGCGGTTGGGCAGCGTGAGGGCACCTACTTTAAAAGGCTTAAACAGAACTGAATTTTGGCTCATGAGTAGAAACGCAAACTGAGCTACCAATAGGTAGCTCAGAGTGGTCAGTTAGAATGCAAGTTTGATTTTGCTAGATTATATTGTGAACAACCTATAACGCCGTGAAAGGTTGCGTAAGCAATAGTTTTATTGTGCATACGAGCCGAGTTATCGAGCTGTTGGGGCCGGGCGAGGCCCTAGGTCGCCAATCTACTGGTAATCGTAGCGCACCACAGTAGGCTGCCCAAAGCTGAAATCGCTGAATTGGTATGAGGCGCGTGAGGTCTCAAATAGCCGCAGGCCGTTGGGTGTAATCTGCCCCCTGGGGTAAAAGCCTAGCAGCAGCTGAAAGGTGCGTAGCACCGTTAGCTCATTGCGGAAGCGGAACCCGATGCCAAAGCCCGTGTAGGGCGTCTGGGTGCCGAAGGGCGAGCCACCCCCAATGGTTTGGTTAACAAAAGCCACATCGGCAAAGGCCAGGATGGCCATGCGAAAGCCCAGCAGCGAAAGCGGCGTGTACACGGTGCCCTCGTAGCTGGTAGTGAGGCGGCTGGTGGGCAACACCTGGCCAGCTGGCTGAAAGCCGCGTACCGCGCCGCCCGCCCCGCCTATGCCGCTGAGCAGCACCTCGGCTGGGTAGCGATTGAAGCCCGCCGTGAGGCGCGCATTCAGCAGGTGCCGGCTCTGGTAGTTGCCCATGCGGTAGCGCCGCGTGAAGTACAGAAACTGCCCCGTAAGCAGGCCCTGCTCCCAGCCACCGTCTTGCACGCGCTGAAAAGTACTGAAGCCCAGGCTACCGTAGAGGTAGCCCTGGCGCTCGGAGTAGCCGGCGGTGGCCACCTTGGCGTCGTAGTAGCGGCGGGCGCCCACCGGGTTGGCCTCCATGCCCGCCGTGAAGCTGAGCAGCGTGCCCGCGGGCACGTCTTCGGTGCGCCCAAAGCCGAAGAGATACTTATCCTTATAGTAACGGCGCACCGAGTAGCCCACGGCCCCTAGGTACAGCGTGCGGGTGCGGTCGTCGGGGGTGTTGGTGGGGTTGGTGGTGTGGTTTTCGTGCAGCATGCTGGCCGCTATAATGAGGCGGCCGGGGTTTTCGTACCCTAGGTCGTAGGAGCGCAGGCGCAGTGCCCGCCCCACCCACAGGCTCTGGCTGGTGAAGGACCGGAACTGAAAATTGGGCTGCTGCCCTTCGGCCGGCGGGGCATCGCGGGGCAGCACAATGCGCAGGTTGATGGCATCGAGCGAGAGCGCCCCGGCCCAGCGGGCGCTGGGCGAATAGAAATCGCGCTGCACGGACACGCCGCCCGAGTGCGACTCAAACTCATTGAAGTAATAGCCGCGGCCGTACACGAAGTTGCGGAACGGCACCCGGTACGTGCCCTCGTAGCCCCAGTCCTGCGGCAAGTCGCGCCCGTACTGGTAGCGGTTGTCGAACTGGTGCCCGAGGCCCAGAAAGTTCTGGTCGCCGGCCGTGACGATAGCCTGGGTAGGCGAGCGAAAATCATAGCCCGCCGTGATGCTGAACACGTCGGTTGTGTACACCAAAATATCCACGCTGTCGCGGGTGGCAGTGAGGTCGTTCACTAGCACCCGGGCATCGAGCAGCTCGTCGGTTTGGCGCAGCAGGCGCTCGCTCTCGGCCAGGGCCTGCGGCAGCAGCGGCTGCCCCGGCTTAAACAGCAACAGCTGCCGGATGCGCGCCGGCGCCGTGCGGATGTGAATGGCATTGCCCGCCTTTTCAAAAAAAGTGCGTGGCTGCCGCAGCGAGTCGTTTAGGCTATAGCCAAAGGCATCGAAAGGCGTGATGGTGACGTGGCGCACCACCTTAAAATTGTGCTGGTCGAACTGCCGGTTGAGCAGCACGGCATCAAGGCCACGCTCTTCCTCCCGAGGGCGCGTGAGCCGAAAAAAAGCTGCCACAGCCCGGCCCGCAATGGTTTTGCGGCGGGTGTAGCGCTGCAAGCTCAGGCGCACCCGGTTTTCGTCAAAACGGCGACCTAGGGAGTCGGCCGGCAGCTCAGGCGCTTCCTCGGCGGCGTGCAGCGAGTCGGGCGGCACGGCCACGCGCGGCGTAAAATCTTGCCCACGCGCCTGCCCTAGGCTGCCCAGTACAAGTAGCCAGCCCAAGAGCAGCGCATAAAAAGAAAAGGAAAGTAGCCTCGACATAGGGCGCACACGCACTCCCGGCAAGTTACGCTTGCGGCCGCAGTAGGCCACCGCCGGGCCCTTACAGCCAGGGTTGTTGGCGGGGAGGGTTGACGCTGTCGGGGCCGCCAGTATAAGCGCTTTTGACGCGCCCGGTAGCCTAGGTGCACTGGGTTTGCTACCTCAGCTATTACTGCAGAAAGTCGGAACCATTTCCAAGAAAATTAGCTTATGACTTGCTTGCTAATATCAACGGCAACCAGTAGTTTTACCCCCGCTAACCCTCTTAGTCAAATGAACGAGCGCATTCAGGAAAAGCTAAGCATATTGGCTGATGCCGCGAAGTACGATGTGTCGTGCAGCAGCAGCGGTGGCAAGCGCAAGAACGAGCAAAAGGGTCTTGGCAACGCCGAAGGCATGGGCATTTGCCACAGCTTTACCGAAGATGGGCGCTGCGTGAGCTTGCTCAAGATTCTGCTCACCAACCATTGTATTTTCGACTGCGCCTACTGCGTGTCGCGCCGCTCTAACGACGTGAAACGCGCCGCCTTCACGGTAGATGAGGTAGTGGACTTGACCATTAACTTCTACCGCCGCAACTACATCGAGGGGCTGTTTTTGAGCAGCGGTATTTTCTCGTCGCCTGACTATACGATGGAGCGCTTAGTGCGCATCATCAAGAAGCTGCGCACCGAGCATAAGTTCAACGGCTACATACACGTCAAGACGATTCCGGGTGCTTCGCCTGAGCTGATTCAGGAAGCCGGTCTGTATGCCGACCGCCTGAGCGTGAATATCGAGCTGCCTTCTGAGCTGGCCTTGCAAAACCTGGCGCCGGAGAAGAACTACGCCGAGATTCTGACCCCTATGGGCCAGATTCGCGACGGTATTATTCAGAATAAAGAGGAGAAGGCACTCTTTAAGAAGGTGCCGCAGTTTGCCACCGCCGGCCAAAGCACGCAGCTGATAGTAGGTGCCAGCGATGAGAACGACCTGCAAATCATCAAGCTTTCCGACAGCCTGTACCAGGGCTACGGCCTAAAGCGGGTGTACTACTCGGGCTACGTGCCCATCACCGACGACGCCCGCCTGCCGCAGGTGACCCAGCCGCCCATGGTGCGCGAGCATCGGCTGTACCAAACCGACTGGCTGATGCGCTTTTACGGCTTCGAGGCCGACGAGATACTGGACCCCGCACACCCCTACCTCGACCTAGAGGTAGACCCCAAGCTGGCCTGGGCCCTGCGCAACCGCCACCTCTTCCCCATAGATGTTAACACGGCCGATAAAGCCATGCTGCTGCGCATTCCGGGGGTGGGGGCGCGCTCAGTCGAGCGCATTGTGCAGGCCCGCCGTTTTGGGTCCCTCACCGCCGAAACCCTGAAGCAGCTCGGCGTAGTGATGCGCCGCGCCAAGCACTTTCTTACCTGCCGCGGCTCGGCGCCGGCCCGCCTAGGCGAGCTCGACGAGCAGCAGATTCGCCGGCAGGTGCTGTTTGGGGGCAAGGCCGTGCGCTCGGCCCTGGTCACGCAGCAGCTCGATTTGTTTGCCCAAGCGGGGTAAATAAGACGGTACGAATAACTTGCAACCTCTGGCTGCCTAGTTACGCTCTTACTGTTATGAAAAGTCTGGTTTCTTTCTCCCTCATCGCCCTAGGTGCCGCCGCGCTCAGCGGCTGCCTCACTACGCAAGAGCCCACCTGCAACTCGACCGGCTACGTGCCCATTGTAGGTGCCACCGGCCCCAAAACTGTTGGCATCAATCAGCCGGCCGTGTTTACCATTAGCTACACGCTGGGTAGCAGCTGCGGCACCTTGGGCGAGGTAACGGCCGTGCCCAACGGCAACGTGGTGCAAGTAGGCGTGGCGGGCGTGTACACCGGCTGCGCCTGCACTACCACCACTACCGTTTCGCAGACGACTTATCAATTTCAAACGGCCACGGCCGGTACCTATCGCATTCAGTTTCTGTCAGGTAATAACAGTGTCATCACCGATACGGTGGTGGTAAAATAAGCCGGCCTAGGGGCCGGAATGCAACCCGCTCAGGCCATTGCGGCCCCCCTTGCCATGCAAATTACTCATCGTGCTCCCGCCGACGCAGCTGCCCTTCTAGACGCGGCAGCCGCTATCCCTTCTGCCGAGCTGGCCCTGCCTGCCCTCGACAAAGCACCGCGCCTCTCTTGCTGCTGCCGCCTCAGCGAGCTGCTGCCCAAGGTGCGCCAGCTACACGATGCCGCCCGCGTGGCCCGCCTCGCCGCCGAGGCCGCCCCGAGCGTAGCTGCCTAGGTCCTTGGCCTAAGCACGGCCGCAACCCTAGGGCGGCTCTGCCAGGTACAAGCCCTTATGAATTATCCGCTGGAACACCACGACGTGCTTACCAATGGCCTGCGGCTGCACGTGGTGCAGTGCGGCCCCGCCGATGGCCCGCTGGTCATTTTGCTGCACGGCTTCCCGGAATATTGGTTTAGCTGGCGAGCGCAGCTGCCCGCCTTGGTGGCCGCCGGCTACCGCGTGTGGGTGCCCGACCAGCGCGGTTACAACCTCAGCGACAAGCCCCTAGGGGTAGAAAACTACGTGCTGCCCACGCTGGCCGCCGACATTATCGGCCTTATCGACGCGGCGGGGCGGGCGCAGGCCGCCGTAGTGGGTCACGACTGGGGCGCTATTGTGGCGTGGTACCTGGCGGCGCATTACCCTGGCCGGGTGGCGCGCACTACCATCATCAACGTACCGCACCCTAGGGTGGTGCTGCCCAACATTGGGCAGGCGCCCGACCAGCTACTGCGCAGCTGGTACATCGCGTTTTTTCAGCTGCCGGGCTTGCCCGAGCGTCTGATGAGGCGCCGCAATTGGCAGTTCGGGGCCACGATGTTGGTGCAGAGCAGTCGCCCCGGCACCTTCAGCGCTGCCGAAGTGGCCCGCTACAAAACTGCCTGGAACCGGCCCGGCGCCATCACCAGCATGATAAACTGGTACCGTGCCCTTACCCGGCCGCCCGTTAGCGACTGGCCACGCATTGGGCAGCCGCTGCAAATCATTTGGGGCGAGCAGGATGCTTTTCTGAATAAAAAATTTGCGCAGCTTAGCTTGGCCGAGTGTGCGCAGGCTACGCTTCACTTTTTTCCGCAGGCCACGCACTGGGTGCACCTCGAAGAAGCCGACAAAGTCAATGAGCTACTGCTACAGTTTTTGCAGCAAGAAGCCGCTATCAATCTCTAACCTTAGGTCAACTAGTTTGCCATGAGCCAACTAACGCCGCTTCAGCACCCTTCGAGCACGGCCGTTGGCTCGGTAGTCCCGCGCCGGCCCACCCCCGAGCTGCACAACGCGCCCGCCGACTACACCTACGACGGTAGTTTTGAGGGTTTGCTCACGGTGCTGTTTCGCATCTACGACCGCCGCTCGGCGCCCAATAGCATTCAGCCCGAAAACGAGGCGCAGGGTGGTTTGTTTGCCCAAGCCGTGGCCGTGGATACCGACGAAGCCCTGGCCACTCGCACCTGGGACGGCCTACTGCGCTTTATGCCCGAGCCGGCGCGGGCGCGGCTCTACCACGTGTTTCTGAGCGAAGACTCCGAGCGCGAGCTGCTCATTTTTCGCTACGCCGACATGGCCCTGCGTGCTGGGCGCGACATTTCCGAAAACTACGCCGATGCCACCGTGCGCCGCTGCCAGCGCCTGGCGCAGCAACTCTTCCGCGAAAAGCACCGCATGGAAGCCTTCGTGCGCTTCGAGAAAAGCCAGGACGAGCTGTTTCACGCTACTATCGAACCCGATTTTGACGTGCTGCCGCTCATTGCCAGCCACTTTACCAAGCGCTACGCCGACCAGCGCTGGCTGATTTTTGATAAAAAGCGCCACTACGGCTTGTACTACGACCTCACCCGCACCGACATTGTGGAGTTTGAAACGGCGGGCGCGGCCCCGCGCCGGGGCGAGGTGTTGGCCACGGTGCTCGACGAGCGCGAGCCGCTCTTTAAAATCTTGTGGCAGGCGTATTTCGACCACGTCAACATCCCGGAGCGCAAGAACCTCAAGCTGCACTACCGCCACATTCCGCGCCGCTACTGGAAGTACCTCAGCGAAAAGCAGCCCCGCGAGCGCCGCTTCGAGCCTATCAAAAACAAGCGCGGGCCCAATGCCCTAGGAGAGTAGCGTGCCGCTGGCTGGCCCTAGGTACTTGCCCGCGCCGGTAGAATTAAAAACCGCGTTACGCACCTAGCGGCCGTAATTTGCGGGCTCAATTCTGCATCTTCAGCTACATGAGCACTATTCTGGTTTTTGGGGCCTCGGGCCAATTGGGGCAATGCCTGGCGCACGTGGCCAAGGAGCGTACTACGCAGGGCCTCATCTTCCCACCCGAAGACCAAGCCAACATTCTTGACCCCGCCAAGCTGCGGACCCTGTTTGAGCAGCATAAGCCCGCTTATGCCATCAACTGCGCCGCCTACACGGCTGTAGATAAGGCAGAAGACGAGGTAGAGCTGGCCCGTAAAGTAAACCGCGACGGCGCCGAGAACCTGGCCCGCCTATGCGGCGAGTTTGGCACGGTACTCATCCAGATTTCGACTGATTTCGTGTTTGCCGGCACCGGCAACCAGCCGCTGCTCGAAACCGACCCGGCCGAGCCCATCAGCGTCTATGGCCTCACCAAGCTGGAAGGCGAGCAGGTGATTTCGCCGCTCACCGACAAGTACTTCATCTTGCGCACCAGCTGGCTGTATTCGGAATACGCCAACAACTTCGTGAAAACCATGCTGCGGCTGGGCCGCGAGCGCGACGAACTGCGCGTGATTTGGGACCAGGCGGGCACGCCCTGCTACGCCATTGACCTGGCCGGCTGCATCCTCACCATCATCGAGCAGCAGAGCACTGCCTATGGTATCTATCATTATAGCAACGAAGGCGTTACCTCGTGGTACGACTTTGCTACGGCCATCTTTGAGCTGAGCGGCCTGCCCACGCGCACCGTGCCCATCCGCACGGCCGAGTACCCCACCAAAGCCACCCGCCCCGCGTACTCGGTGATGGATAAAACCAAAATTAAGCAGACCCTAGGGCTGCAAATTCCGCATTGGCGTACCAGCCTGCAAACCTGCCTGGGGCGGCTGGCGTAACGCACTACCAACTCCTGAATCAGCTGCCTAGGCTAGTGCCTGGGCAGCTTTTTTATGCCGCGCTGGCAAACAAATGCCGGCCCCATTTCTTTGCGTAGTACATGGCCGTATTTCTCCTGCGAATTGCGTTTCGCAACCAGCCCAATGGCAGCGATTTTTTGCTGACCGGCCGGGTTTACCCGCCTACTATAACTATCAAAGCCGGTGATTGGCTGGTGGTAGCGGGCATGAAAATCTTGATAAAACAAGTAGTGTCTACTGATTATCAAGGCGTCATGCTGACTATCAGCCAAGACGCGGTAGAAACGCTGCGGCGCTCGGGCATCGCCCTCACCAAGCTCTACGGCACCGAGATTCTGCTTGAAAGCGCGGCTGAATAGTTGAAGTTGAGCGGATGCTACCGCCCGTAATACCGGTGCAGCGCCAGCGCCAGCAGCACAAAGGCGCTGCCTACGGCGCACACGCCCGGCCAGCCGTAGTGCATCCAGGCCAGGCCACCTATTACCGAGCCCAGCGAGCCGCCCGTAAAGTAGCCTGTCATGTACACCGTGTTGAGGCGGCTGCGGGCCTCGGGGCGCAGCGAAAACACCAGTGTTTGATTGGAAATGTGGGCCGACTGCACGCCCACGTCGAGCAGAATAATGCCCAGCACCAGCCCCACCAGGTAGCCGCCGCCCACGCCTAGTAATAAGTAGGCTCCCAGTGATAGCGCCAGGCTGATGGTGAGCGCGTAGCGCGAGCCGCGTGTGTCGGCTATTTTGCCGGCCAGCGGGGCGGCTAGGGCACCTAGGGCCCCCACTAGCCCAAAGAAACCGGCCACGTCGCTGCCGTAGTGGTACACCGGGCTGGCCAGGTAAAAGGTCAATGAAGTCCAGAAAACGCTGAACGCGGCGAAGATAGCCCCGCCCACCAGCGCCGAGCGCCGCAGGTCGGGCAGCTCGCGGGTGAGGGTAAGCAGCGACTGCATAAGGGCCGCGTAGCCATCGGCGAAGGCGGGCCGGCTGCGCGGCAGGCGCCAAGCCAGTAGTGCGCCTAGGGCCAGCATCAGCCCACCCGCGCCGGCAAACACGGTGCGCCAGCCCAAGTGCGCCCCCGCGTAGCCGCTGATGGTGCGCGAGAGCAGAATGCCGATGAGCAGCCCGCTCATCACGCGGCCCACGATGCGGCCCCGGTCGGCCTCCGGGGCCAGGGTAGCGGCCATGGGCAGAAGCAGCTGCGGTACCGACGAGCAGATGCCGATGAGTACACTTGCCATCGCTAGCAGCCCAAACGTGGGCGCCAGCGCCGCGCCGCCCAGGCACAGGGCCGCCGCGGCTAGCATCCATAAAATGAGATTTTTGCGCTCCAGCATGTCGCCCAACGGTACTACTAGCACCATGCCCAGCGTATAGCCTACCTGGGTGGCCGTGGCCACGAGACTAGCCCGGCTGTCGGAGATGTGAAACGTGCGGCCGATGGCCACCAGCAGCGGCTGGTTGTAGTAGATATTGGCCACCACCAGCCCGCAGGTGAGGGCCATTAGCCACACCAGCGCGGCATCGAGCTGCTTGGTGGCTGAGGTAGCCGCAGCGGAGGGGGCAAGGGGTGACTTCGTAATTAGCGTGTCGGACATGGGAAGCGATAGACAGAGCGCGGGATAGCAGCTACCAGATAGCAGAGAGGAATTAACCCCTAGGCCCCCCCGATAGTTACACGCTCGCCGCAACTTGCCCGCGGGCGTTGCGTTTGCTTGGCATGAGCCGAGGATTTGTGAAAGAAGATGATGCGCAAACGCCGCCCATCGTGCCACCCCGCGCCGCCCTGCCGGCCGGTACGCCCAACTACGTTACCCCTAGTGGTCTGCTCCAGCTACAGGAGGAGCTAGCTGAGCTCGAAGCCACGCGTGCAGAAGCCGCTGCCAACCGCGACAATGACACCGACCGAAGCCACCGCCTTTCGCTACTAAATGGCCGCTTAGCTCTGCTCACCGACCGCTTGGCCACGGCCAAGGTCATCGACCCCACCGCCCAGCCGCCCGGCGAAGTTCGTTTTGGCGCTACCGTCACGCTCCGGACCCTAAGTGGGGGCAAGGTGGGCTTCGAGCGCACGCTCACCCTGGTGGGCGTTGATGAAGCCGATGTGGCACTAGGTAAGGTTGGGTTCGTTGCGCCCATTGCCCGCGCCTTAGTTGGCGCTAAGCTAGGGCAAGCCGTTTCCCTGCCTCTCGGGCCCAAGCCGGAAACGGTGGAAGTAGTGCGCATCAGCTACGCTTAGTGCGCCTAATATTTAGATATGAGTCATAGTAGTGCATTTTGCCCGCTAAGCAGAAACGAAGTATGACGCCTTGTGATGAAAGGCTCGCTTCAGAAGCAAGACTTATAGGTGCCTACTGAAGCGATAAATGCTGCTTTCTGTACGCGCCCGGCGTCAGCCCCTCGTATTTCTTAAACAAAGCTTGAAAGTATGACAGGTTGTTAAACCCCGCCCGCAAGCACACCTCGGCCACGGTGGCGAGCGGGTGGCTCAGCAGGCGCTTGGCCTCGGCTAGCCGCTCGCGCACGATATACTCGACCGGCGTCAAGCCAAACTCGCGCTTAAACAAGCGGAAAAACGTAGCCTTGCTCATGCAGGCTACCGCGCTCAGCTTCTCGACCGGCAGCGGCTCGGCGAGGTGCTGCCGGATATACTGTGCCACCGCCGCAAAAGGGTGCGCGGTAAGATGCTTGGTATAATCCTGGAAAATGAGCTGGCGGGCCTGGGTCTGCATCAGGCGCACCAGCAGCTCTTGCAGGGTGAAGCCAGCGAGCACGTCCTTGGCCGCGTCGGTGGCGCGCGATACGGCTACCAGGCGCTCTAGGGTGCCGGTGAGCTCGGGGGTATTGGTGAGGTGGGCGTAGTCGGGGCCGGCCAGCGCCCAGGGCTGCGTGGATTCCGCTTTGGGGTAGCGTTCATTCAGTAGGTCAACGGTTTGGCGGATGGTATCGGGCGCGATGGCCACCGCCAGGCACTGCGTGGGCTGGCACAGGCAGGCGTCGGGAAAGTCGATTTCCATCAGTTCATCCTCGCCTACTACTACTGACTCGCCGGGCAGGTAGTCGAAGGCCGGGCGGCCGGGTAGGTGCATCACTTTTTTGCCCCGCAGCATAGTCGTCAGCGACAGTCCCTCCAACCGCAGCGGCACCCGGTGGGCGGCACGGTGCGTCTCGAAGATGTTGAGCTCAAAGGCATCGAGGGCGAAAACCGTGCGGTTTTCGACCAGCGAGTGCAGCCGCTCCAGCGCTAGGGGTGGCACAGCAGCGGGCAAATGAACGCGGGTAGGCATAGCGTAGGAGAGGAGATTATGAACCCGCTTGTCATTGCGAGCGCAGCGAAGCAATCGCACCCAAACGGAACCTGAATGGCATGGCTAAGCAGGTGCGATTGCTTCGCCACGCTCGCAATGACAAACGTATTCTTTATAAGTAAGTACTCACTTCAACTTGCGGCAATTTCAACATTTTTTGCGACAATACCACAGTCAGCCTACCTAGGGTGCGGCCCACCTTTGCCGTGTTCCTTAACCCTTCCAATAATCCCACCTCATCATGGCCGAAGTTCTTGAAGCCCCCACCACTTTGGTGGCCCGCCCGCAATTCAAAAACCACTACGATAACTTCATCGGCGGCAAATGGGTAGCGCCCGTGAAGGGCCAGTATTTTGATAATCCGTCACCCATAGACGGCAAGGTATTTACCAAAGTGGCCCGCAGTACCAAGGAGGACATCAACCTTGCGCTCGACGCGGCCCACGAAGCCTTCAAAACCTGGGGCAAAACCTCGGCCACTGAGCGTAGCAACATCCTCAACAAAATCGCCAACCGCATCGAGGAAAACCTGCCCTTTTTGGCGGCCGTGGAGTGCGTTGAGAATGGCAAGGCCATTCGCGAAACCACCTACGCCGACCTGCCGCTGGTGGTCGACCACTTCCGCTATTTCGCCAGCGTCATTCGGGCCGAAGAAGGTAGCGCCACCGAGCTGAACAATAGTACCTTGTCGCTTAATATTCAGGAGCCCCTAGGGGTGGTGGGCCAGATTATTCCTTGGAACTTCCCGCTGCTAATGGCCACCTGGAAGCTGGCGCCCGCCATGGCCGCCGGCTGCTGCGTGGTAATGAAGCCCGCCGAGCAAACGCCCGCCAGCATTATGGTGTTGATGGAACTGATTGGCGACCTCATCCCGGCCGGCGTCGTGAACGTGGTCAACGGCTTTGGCCTCGAAGCCGGTAAGCCGCTGGCCTCGTCGCCGCGCATTCACAAGGCCAGCTTTACGGGCGAGACGACCACTGGCCGCCTCATTATGCAGTACGCCGCCGAAAACCTGATTCCGGTGACGATGGAGCTAGGTGGCAAGTCGCCCAACATCTTCTTCAAGAGCGTACTGGACCACGACGATGACTTCCTCGACAAGGCTATTGAGGGGGCGGTAATGTTCGCTCTCAACCAAGGCGAAATATGCACCTGCCCCTCGCGGATGCTCATTCAGGAAGACATTTACGACGAGTTTATTGCCCGTGTCATTGAGCGCGTGAAGGCCATCAAGCTCGGCAACCCACTCGATATGACTACGATGATGGGCGCGCAGGCTTCTAATGACCAGTTCGAAAAAATCCTGAGCTACCTCGAAATCGGCAAAGCCGAAGGTGCCGAGGTGCTGGTAGGCGGCGACGCCTACAGCCAGGCAGATGGCGCGCTCGGCGAGGGCTACTACATTCAGCCCACCATGTTCCGAGGCCACAACAAGATGCGGATTTTCCAGGAGGAAATCTTCGGTCCGGTGGTGTCGGTCACGACATTTAAGACGGTAGAGGAAGCCATTGAAATTGCCAACGATACACTCTACGGCCTAGGTGCCGGCGTGTGGACCCGCGATGCCCACGAGCTGTATATGGTGCCCCGCGCCATTGAGGCTGGCCGCGTGTGGGTAAACTGCTACCACGACTACCCGGCCGGCGCCCCCTTCGGCGGCTACAAAGCCTCGGGCTTCGGCCGCGAAAACCACAAGATGATGCTGGCCCACTACCGGCAGAATAAAAACATGCTGATTAGCTACAGCGAGAAGCCGCTAGGTTTCTTCTAGGCCACGCTAGTCAGGCATCAAAACTGTCATGCTGAGCTTGCGAAGCATCTTATCACGCTAGATTATTCCGAACGTGATAAGATGCTTCGCAGGCTCAGCATGACAGTGTGTTTTACAGCATCATTCACCAAAATTCTTCTTTTATGTCCACCGCCCGCGTCCTCTGCACCCAAGCTGCCGAAGCTACCATCGACCTACTACGCGACGAGCACGGCCCGCTCATGTTTCACCAGAGTGGCGGGTGCTGCGATGGCTCATCGCCGATGTGCTTTGCTAAGGGCGAGTTTCGAGTGGGCGCCAACGACGTGTGGCTGGGTCGCATTCACGGCTGCGATTTCTTTATGAGTGCCAGCCAGTTTGAGTATTGGAAACACACCCAGCTCACGGTGGACGTGGTGAAGGGCCGCGGCGCCAGCTTCTCGCTGGAAATCCCCCTAGGTGTGCGGTTTCTCATTCGCTCGCGGCTATTCACGGCGGAGGAAGAAGCCGATATGGCCCCGGTTTTCGCGGGCGACGAGTACCCGGTGGAGGTGTGAGGTTATCGAGCTATAAAAGAAAAGCGGCCGCTGCCAAGTCTGGCAGCGGCCGCTTTGCGTAAGCTAAAAGCTTACTTGAAATTGCCTATTCTAAGCACGATGGAGGCGCCGGGCGTGAAGTCGCGCACGAAGCCAAAAGAGTGGTCTTCCGGCACATTGTCTTCGGTGGCGCTGCCTTTTGTGTCGCCAAACTCCACGCGGAAGCTGATGGCGGTCAGATGCCCGCTTGCATCAAATGCAAGCCGGTCGTAGTCCAGCGCAATGCCGTCCTTGGCTACTTCTTGCTTGATAGTGGCCAGCTGGGCAAAGGTCGTTTGGCGGTTAAAGAAAACGGCCACCTTCTTGGCGGGCGCGGCCACGGGCGGGTGCATGGGGAGCCTAGGTGCCGCCGAAGCCGCCGTAGCCAGTAAAGCGCAACTCAGAAACAGGTATTTCATAAGAAAACTGGAGTAAAAGCCTTGCCCCGTGCAAGTGCCCGCTAAGCTACTACTTATTTGTGAGTCAAGAGGTTTTGGCGTATTGGCCGTGAGACCCCACCCCCAGCCCTCCCCTCCGGGAGAGGGGAGCCGACCATTGAAAAATGCAGATAGTAAAAGAGCCTTCAGTGTACTACTAAAGGCTCTTTTGTCTTAAAAAAACTTGTCAGGCTCCCTCTCTCCCGGAGGGGAGGGGGCCGGTGTGGGGTAACCACCCTAGGTTCCCAATTCCGGCGGCGTTTCGTCTTTGCGTTTGCGCTCTTCCGTCGCTTTGTCGTTCTCATTCGCCTCCGAGGGGCCGGCGGGGTGCGTGCTTTCGCCCTGCGAGCCGTGGCCCTGGTGGCCGTGCTCTTCGGGCTTGTAGTTGGCTTCCATCTCGGCGAGCTTCTTCTTGCCGTAGGCCAGTTTGGTGATGTTCAAGAACAGCACTGGCACGGCGAAAATGGCCAGGAAGGTGGCCGCTAACATCCCGCCCGTCACGGTCCAGCCGATGGTTTGGCGCGATACGGCACCCGCACCCGAGGCGAAGGCCAGTGGTAGCACACCTAGGATAAACGCTAGCGAGGTCATAATAATGGGGCGCAGGCGCAGGGTCACGGCCTCCATCGTGGCGTCGAGCACGGGCATGCCCCAGTCCACGCGCTCTTTGGCAAATTCTACAATCAGGATGGCGTTCTTAGCCGCCAAGCCGATAAGCGTAATCATACCAATCTGCGCGTACACGTTGTTGGTGAGCTTAGGCACCAGCGTGAGCGCCAGGATGGCGCCGAAGATGCCCAGCGGCACCGATAGCAGCACCGAGAAAGGCACCGACCAGCTTTCGTACAGCGCGGCCAGCAGCAGGAATACAAACAGAATCGACAGGCCAAAGATGATAATTGTGCTGTTACCGGAGCTGATTTCCTCGCGGCTCAGGCCCGAGAAGTCGTAGCCATAGTCGGCGGGCAGGGTTTGGGCTGCTACCTCTTTCAGCGCCTCAATGGCCTGGCCCGAGCTATAACCCGGCTTGGCGTCGCCGTTGATTTCGGCCGAGCGGAACAGGTTGTAGTGCGAGATGAGCGGCGCGTTTTCGACCAGCTTGTAGGTCACGAGCGAGCTCAGCGGCACTTGCTGACCCTGCTGATTCAGCACATAAAATGAATTCAGCGACGACACATCCTTGCGGTAGAAGGTGTCGGCCTGCGCCACTACCCGGAAGTTGCGCCCGTATTTGGTAAAGTCGTTGACGTAGGTGCTGCCCATGTACGTCGAGAGCGTATTGAACAAGTTGGTGAGCGGCACGCCCAGCTTCTTGGCCTGCTGGCGGTCTACGGTGAGCTGATAGCCAGGCGTTTTGGCCGTGAAGAAGGTATAAGCCCGTGCTATTTCGGGGCGCTGATTTACGGCCCCCACAAACTTGTTGACGGTGGCCTCAAACGCCTTGATGTCGGTTGAGGCTTCGCGCTGCTCTAGCATAAAGCTGAAGCCGCCTGTGTTGCCAAGGCCCGGAATAGCGGGTGGTGGCACCACCACGATGTTGGCCCCTTTTATCACCGAAAACTCTTTTTGCAGCTGCCCAATCACGCCATATAGCTGCTGCGATTCTTCCTTGCGGTCGTCCCAGGGCTTCATCTGAATGAAGAACGTGCCGCTGCTCGACTTGAAAGAGAAGTTCAGCGCGTTTAGGCCGCTAATGCCCGAGGCGCTGCGGATAGCCGGCACTTTCTCGCGCATAATCTTAGCCATCTGGTCCATGATGACGCGGGTGCGGGTGCTGGCCGCGCCCTGCGGCAGCTCGACCGAGATAAACAAACGGCCTTCATCCTCAGTCGGGATAAAGCCCGAAGCCTTGGTTTTAAACAGCCCGTAGGTGCCGCCGTACACGCCCAGCAGCAAGATGCCCACCAGCGGCGCGAAGCGCAGGCAGCGCTTTACGCCATTAGCGTAGGACTTCGTAACGCGCTCAAACCACTGGTTGAACTTGTAAAACAGCTTGTTGATACCCTTCGAGTCGGCCGTTTGCTCGGTGGGTCGCATCATGAGCGAAGTGAGCGCCGGCGTGAGCGACAAGGCGATAAACGCCGACAGCACTACCGAAATAGCGATGGTAATGGCGAACTGCTGGTATAGCTTGCCCACGATGCCCGGAATGAAGCCCACCGGCACGAACACCGCCGCCAAAATCAGGGCAATGGCGATAACCGGAGCCGTGATGTCCTTCATGGCCTTTTCGGTAGCCTCGCGCGCCGATATTTTCTCGGTATCGATATAGTGCTGCACGGCTTCCACTACCACAATGGCGTCATCGACCACGATACCAATAGCTAGTACGAAGCCAAAGAGCGTCAAGGTATTAATAGTAAACCCTAGGGGTAGAAACACGATGAACGTACCCACAATGGCCACCGGCACAGCCAGCACCGGAATGAGGGTAGCCCGCCAGCTTTGCAGAAACAGGAACACTACTATCGTTACCAGCAGCAGGGCCTCGCCCAGCGTGTGCACGACCTCGTTGATGGATACTTTCACTACCGTGACCGACTCAAACGGCACGCTGTACGCCACATCGGGCGGGAACTTGGTCTTGAGCTGATTGAGGGCGGCGTACACGCCTTCGGCGGTTTCGAGGGCATTGCCGCCCGGCACCTGGTTGATGAGCAACAGGGTAGCCGGCGCGCCATTCACAAACGAAGCACGCGAATAGTCGAAGCTGCCGAGCTGCACGCGGGCAACATCTTTGAGGTACACCACCGAGCCATCTTCAGGCTTGGTGCGCACGATGATGTTCTCAAACTCCTCGACCTTGCTCAGGCGGCCGTTGACAAAGAGCGTGTACTCAAAGGCTTGGGCATTGTATTGCGGGGCCGAGCCCACAGCACCCGCCGCCACCTGCACGTTTTGCTCGCGCAGGGCATTGGTTACGTCAATGGCGCTGAGATTGAGCTGGGCCAAGCGGTCGGGCTTGAGCCAAATGCGCATCGAGAAGTCCTGGCCGATGCTCTGCACGTCGCCCACGCCCTTCACGCGCAAAAGCGCATCGCGGACGTAGATGTTAGTGTAGTTGTCCAGAAACTTGATGTCGTGGGTGCCCTTGGGTGAAGTCAGCGCCGCCACCATTAGGATGGTCGGGTTCCGCTTCTTTACCGTGAGACCTAGGCGCTTCACCTCATCAGGGAGCTGGGGCTGGGCCACGCTCACGCGGTTTTGCACGTCAAGCGTCGCAATGTCCACGTTAGTGCCAATCTCAAACGTCACGTTGGACGAAATGCGCCCGTCGCTCGTCGCGTTCGAAGACAAGTAGGCCATGCCCGGCGTACCGTTTACCTGCGTCTCGATGGGCGTGAGCACGGTTTGCTCTACCGTGAGGGCGTCGGCCCCAGTGTAGCTGCCCGATATCTGCACCACCGGCGGCGAAATATCGGGGTACTGGCTAATGGGTAGGCTCCGCAGGGCCAGCACCCCTAGCAGCACCAGTACTATCGACACAACGATGGCCGTGACCGGCCTTCGGATAAAAACGTCAGATATCATTCAGGAAAGGATAGAATATTGAAATTGAGGCTCGTCGCTCGTGAGACCCCACCCCCGGCCCCCTGGCCCCTACCCCCTCCGGGAGAGGGGGAGTCTTTCTTCAGGTCATGCAAGCCAACAGTCGGCTCCCCTCTCCCGGAGGGGGTAGGGGCCAGGGGGCCGGGGGTGGGGTCCTGCGCCTAGGAAGCATTACTTTCCAGCACTAGCCGGAGCCGCACCACCTTGCGCATTCGCCGGCTTGCTTGGGTCGCCGACCTGAATCTTCGAGCCCTCATGCAGGTTCTGGATGCCGTCGGTCACGATGGTTTCGCCGGCTTTCAGGCCCTGGCGCACCACGGTTTTGTCTTTTACCTTGGTGCCGGTTAAGACTTTGCGCTGCGAAACCTTGCTGCTGTCGCCCACTACGTACACGTAGAACTCGCCCATCTGCTCGGTTACGGCGCGGGCCGGAATCACGAGTTGCTCGCCGGTATCTTGGTTGAGCACGCGCAGGGTTGTATTCATACCGGCCTTGAGCAAGCGCCTAGGGTTCGGAAACTGTACGCGCACCTTCAAAGTACCCGTTTGCGGGTCCACAGCGCGGTCGATGGTAACGATTTTGCCGGGCAGCTTATAGGTCTGGCCGCCGGGCACTTGTAGCGTAAAAACTGAGTCCTGCCGCACGCCTTTGGCTTGCTGTAGCTTGGTAAAGCGCGCAATATCCTGCTCGCCAATGTTCACATCCACCGCAATAGGGTCTTCGGCCGATACGGTGTTGATGAGCGTCTGGCCTTGGGTCACAAGTCCCCCCAGTTTCACCTGTGCGATGCCGATGGTGCCGGTGAGCGGCGCCGTAATCACGGAGTGGCGCACGTCGAGCTCTACGCTGCGCAGCGCGGCCTGCGCGGCCGCTATCTGCGACTGCGCATTGGCTACGTCGGCTTTGGAGATGTCAACTTGCTGCAGGGCAATAGCGTCCTGCTCGGCCAGGCGGCGGTAGCGCTCAGCGTCTTTGGCCACGCGCACGTAGTTGGTGCGGGCCACCTGCAGCTGGGCGCGGGCCTGGTCGGCGGCGGCAGCGTAGCGCGTGCGGTCAATGGCGTAGAGCCGCTGGCCTTTGGTCACCTTTTGGCCATCCTGCACATAAATATCTGTGAGGTAACCCGTTACTTCGGCCAGTAGCTGCACCTCATTCAGGGGTACTACGGTGGCGGGGTAGGTGTCGGCGCTCACTACATCTTCGGCCTGCACCTTATACACGGCCACGGGCGTGGCGGGCGGCGGGCCGGCTTGTTTGGCTTCCTCTTTCTTGCCGCAGGCGGCCAGCAACCCCGCAAGCAGCAGGGCCGGCGCCACGCGGCCCGGAGCGATTAGGTTGAAATTTCTCACTGGTTAAACGTAATGTTGCCTAGGGCGCGCTGCACGTCCAGCTTGCTGGATAGCACATTAAACAACGCATTGTAGTAATTGAGCTGAGCCGTGCGCAGGTCGGCCTCGGCGATGGTTAGCTCCAGAAAAGTCTTGATGCCCTCGCGGTACTGCAGGTTGATGACGCGGTACACTTCCTTGGCATCTACTAGGTTGTCTTGCAAGGCGTTGAATTGGCTCAGCGCGCCTTTGTACACACCTAGGGATTGGTCGTATTCGGTGGTTATCTGGTTTTTGACGTCAAATAAATCCAGGTCGAGGCGCTCGTCTTGCAGGCGCGCTATTTTCAGGTTTTGCAGCCGCCGCAGGCCCGTGAAGAGAGGCAGCGCAAACTGCGCGCCGGCCTGCTGGTTGGGGTAAGCCGTCTTGTACAAGTCCGAAAATTGGTTGTTTTGGTACACCCGGTTGTAGTTGTAGAAGCCCGACAGCGTGGGCAGAAAGCCGTAGCGGTAGTAATCGATGTTGATGCTCTGCAACTTCTTCTGTGTCAAGAGCTGCTGAATTTCGATGCGGCGCTCGGGCACCAGCCGCTCGGCGGTGTCGAGCTGGGCTTCGCGCACCATTTGCAGCGTGTCGTACTGCAAGGCCAGCGGCTTTTCGGGACCTAGGCCCATGAGCTGCTTCAGGGCCGAGTACTTGCCAGGCAGCACGGCGGCCGTGGTGCGGCGCTGGGCGTAGGCATTGCGCAAGGACACGGAAGCCCGCAAAAAGTCGGTTTTATCAACCACACCCACGTCGAGCTTGGCCTTCGAGTCTTTCACCTGCAGCTGCTGGCGCTGAATGGCCTCGTCTAGGATGGCCAGCTGCCGCTCGGTCAGCAAGATGTCGTAAAACGCTTTGCTGACGTTGGTTACCACGTCAATCTTGTTGGCCGTGGTCGTTTGCTGGTACACCTGCCGCGTAGGGCGCACTGAGCGGGCGGCCCGCAACACGTCGTTGCTAAACAGCAACTGGCTGGCTGCCACGCCCAGCGTCGAGGTGTTATTCAGGCCGATGCGGATAACCTGCTGCGGCCCCGTGGGGTCGGTAAGGTTGGGAAAAACTGCCGTGGGCAGCTGAATATTACGGGTGTAGATACCCGTAGCATTCACCTGCGGCAGCCAAGCCGATAGCCCGATGCGGATATTTCGCTCGCCAATTTCCTCATCTAGCTGCGACTGCCGCACCACGGGCTGGTTGCGCAGGGCAAACTCGACGCATTGCGCCAATGAGGCATTGCTCGGGATGGGCTGCGAAGCTGGCGCGCCCGGCGCCTGAGCCTGGGCAGTAGGGAGTACCAGTGCACTACTGCCCAAGACTATAAAAAGAACGGCTAGCCTACTCTGGAGCTTCCAGAGCCGGGCTAGCCGATAAAAATCACGACGTATTCGTTTGCTCGACATCAACTAGCTTTTTCAAGTATCGGCTACTGCTAAAGGCAACCGAAGCTTAAGAAGCCAGATATCAGGCAAATGTTTCGAGGAACATCACTACTTCTTCACGCGCACGGGCAGGTCTTCGAGCTGCGCGTAGCTGAGCTTCCAGCTGCCGTCGCTGGCTTTTTTCCACAGAAACATGAAGTTGCCCTCGCCTACGCCCGCGGTTGGGTCAGTGGAAGTGGGCAACACATCTACCGAAAATGTACCAGCCTCATAGGCCGTATTGGCATCGCTGCCCGAGCTCACTACGCTCGTCTTCAGGTTGGCGATAGTGTTGATTGTCGGCGTAATCCACTTGTTAGTGATTTCCGACTTGCCGCTGAAGTGCGTTTCGCCTTGTAAGAACTGGGCATCATCGGCTAGTAGCGATGTCGCTTTGGCGGCGTCCTTGCTATTCCAGGCACCTAGAAACTGCTGGTCGAGCTCGGCTACGCTTGCATTGCCGGTAGTAGAGGCCGGTGCGCCGGCCGCGGTAGCATTGTCTTTATTGCCAGAGCACGACGCCAACAAGGCCGCCGCGCAAACCAGCGTTAGATAGGATTTCATAACCTAAAAGGGTTTTGGGAAAAAATAGAAGGGGCGGAAAGTACGAAAAACCCAGGCCGGTGGACCTAGGTTTTTCGGATTTACTCAAACTTGGGGGTGATTACCAGCTTTTGCGGCGTACTTCGGCCGTGGGGTAAGCGGCATCGGTCTGGCCATACTGCGAGTTAGGCAAATAGCCAGCGGCGAGTGCGGTGGTGGGCTCGGCAGCGGGGGCCAGGGCCTGGGCACCCGCTACCCCAGCCGCAGCGGCTAGGGTAGTAGCGCCAGCCACGCGGGCAATGCTGCCAGGGTTGGCAGCTACCGAGCGGCGCTCGGCGGCCGCGGCGCGCTCGGCGGCATCGGCACGGGCGTTGGCAGCCGCGATGCGGCGGTTGGCGGCGGCGCGCTCGGCGGCCAGGGCCGCGGCTTTCTTACGCTTGTTGTCGATGTGCTTGCCCACGCCGTAGCCGATGCCGGCACCAGCTGCGCCGCCGATGGCCCCGCCTACAACACGGTTACGCTTGTTGATGAGCGCACCACCTAGGATGCCAGCGGCACCCCCGATAGCGGCCCCCTTGCCCTGCGGGCTCCAGCGGCGCTGAGCCTGGGCTTGGTGGCCAGAAATGAGGCTGAACAGCAGCATCGGAATGAGGAATAACCAAGAAGTGCGTTTCATGGGAAGGGCTAGTGAAAAGCTAGAAGATGAAATTGGTGGGTGAAGAGGGAAATACAAGCACTGTGCCAATTACGACAGGGCTCGAAAAGTGGTTTGTGCCGCCGAGCCTAACTGTGGCTTGCCGAACCCGCAAGTTCTTAGCACATTTATAGTTGGCGCACCAGCACGCGTACGTCCACGTTGCGGCCGTGGTCGTCGGCGCAGGAAATTTTAACCTCGCCGGTAGGCGGCCGGAAAAAAACGCGCTCCGTGGTTTTGGCGGCGCGCAAAAACTGGTCGTTCACGTACCAGTATACCTGGCGCACTTCGGCCGCGGCGGCGCAGCTCAGTAGCAGCTGCTGGTCGGCGGCATCGAGCACGTATTCGGCGTGGGCGGCCGGCGACGTGATGGCGAGGGGTGCCGCTGCATCGGGGCCGTCGGCGCTGCTGCCGCGCACTAGGCGGCAGGCGGGGTTGTGGGGCGGCAGGCGGCGCGTAGGCTGGCCCTGGGCTTCGCGGTAAGCCAGCACCTCGGGCAGCACGTTTGGGTACAGCTCACGCCGGTAGCCAGCGGCCGGCACACAGGCGCGGCAGTAGCTAAAAGTGCCGTCGGCGGCTACCAACACTTCCTGCTGGTGCTGGCAGCGGCGACTGGTAGAGGCGCCGGGTAGGTAGTAGTCAATAAGTTGGTTGGCGCAGTGCTCGCCGGGTACTAGGCCAGTCTCGGCGCACACCAGCCGAAAGTCGAGGCTAGCGGGCGGCGCAAACCACTCATTGGTAGAGTTATAAGCCAGCGCATTGAACAGGTCGAAGAGCAGCGGCGAGGCCACATCGGCACCGGTGAGGGCCGGGCTGCCCTGCCCGCTAAAGTTGCCCACCCACACCCCAATGGTATAGTCGCGGTTGTAGCCGATGCTCCAGGCGTCGCGGCGGCCGTAGCTGGTGCCGGTTTTCCAGGCGATGCGCGGCAGGTGGCGGCTGCTGGCGGCATCCACGGGCAGGTCGGGCCGGGTGCGCTGGGCCAAGATATCGGTGAGCAAAAAGGCGGCCGCCTCGGAAGTGATGCGGCGGCCGGTGAAAGGAGTGCCTCGTGAGGTAAGCTTTACCGGCGCATACATCCCGCCATTTGCCAGCGCCGCATATAGCCCCGTCAGTTCTTCCAAGGTGGCGCCGCAGCCTCCCAAAATGGTACTCAACCCCAACCTAGGCGCATCGCGCGCCACTTGCCGAAAGCCCGCTTGCCGCAGCGTGCCCGTAAAAGCCGGCACGCCAACTTCTGACAAAACCCGCACGGCCGGGATGTTGAGCGAATAGGTGAGGGCCCGCTCCATGGTCACCTCACCCTGGCAATGCTTGTCGAAGTTTTCGGGCCGGAAGCCTTGAAAGTTGGTGGGCACGTCGGGTAGCACGGTCTTGGGCGTGAGCAGGCCACGGTCGAGGGCCAGGCCGTAAAGCAGCGGCTTGAGCGTAGAGCCCGGCGAGCGTACGGCCCGTACCCCATCGACCTGCCCCAGCGCGGCGGCATTTTGGAAATCGGCCGAGCCCACATAGGCCTCCGCGGCGTGCGTGCGGTTATTAACCACCAGCACAGCTGCCTGCGAAATGCCCAGCGTGGCTAGGCGGCGTACGTAGTTGCGAGCCAGGTCCTCGGCTTTGGCCTGGGTGGCCGGGTGCAGCGTGCTGTGGATGAGCGGCGTGCCCGGTTGCGCCTGCACCAGTCGCCGCGCTAGGTGCGGGGCGAGGGTAGGGGCGGGGTGGCGCTGGGCATTGAGAGGCTCTAGCAGCGCGTCGGCAATGTCTTGCGGCGGAAAGAGGTGCTCTTGCCCGAAGTACTGCAGCCAGCGGTTGCGCTCCTGCAAAATCTGGGCGTTGTTTCGGCCCAGCACCAAGCCGCTAGGTCGGTTCGGAATGATGGCCAGCGTCACGGTCTGGGCCAGCGACAAGTAGTGAGGCGGCTGCTGAAAGTAGAGCAGCGCCGCTGACTTCACGCCCTCAATGTTGCCACCGTAGGGCACCAGGTTGAGATAAAGCTGCAAAATCTCGGCCTTGCTGTAGTGCGCCTCCAACTGCGTGGCGCGCAGCATTTCGAGCAGCTTATTGCCAAAAGTGCGCTCTTTGGGCTCGAGCAAGCGCGCCACCTGCATGGTAATGGTGCTGGCCCCCGTGGTGCGGCCGCGGCCCAGCAGGTTGCGCCCTGCCGCCTGCACCAGTGCCACGGGGTTTACCCCTAGGTGGTAGCGAAAGTACTGGTCCTCTTTAGCGATAATGGCCGTTTGCAACGCCGGGGTAATCTCGGGTAGCTCGGTTTTCATCCGCCACTTTTGGGTGGGGTTGAGGTAAGCATGCAGCACAGTGCCATCTTGCGCCAGCACCAGCGGCGAATATTGCGGAGCCAACGGCAGCGGAAACAAGCGGTCGAGCACTAGCGCTAGCAGACCCACGAGCAGCAAACTCCCACCTAGCTGAAGAAACCACCGTTTTCGTGCGCTGCGCATCCTCAAAAATAGGGCGCTGGCAGTGCGAATACGGCATAGCTAGGCCGCTAGCGCTGGCTTAATTCCTACCTAATTGTTGGCTCGGTGCCGCGGGCTATTTTGCTGGCCCTAGGTGCACCCGAAACGTGGTGCCCTGGCCTTCCGTGCTTTCTACCTCAATGTTGCCCCCTTGGGCCTGCACCAGCCGGTTTACCAGAAACAGGCCCACCCCTGTGCCCTCGGCAGCCGTTGGGTGAAAGCGCCGAAACAGCTGAAACAGCTCGGCGCCGTGTTGGTCTAAATTAATACCTAGGCCATTGTCTTGCACTTCGAGCACCGGCTGGTCGGCTGTCCAGTACGAGCGAATGTCCACGCGCGGAGCCCGTGCGGGGTGGCGGTATTTGAGCGCGTTGGTTACCAGGTTGAGCAAGATGGTGCGCAGGTTGCTGCGCACACAGGGCACTTCGGCCAAGGCGCTAAAATCGAGCTCAACCACCGCCTGGGTATCCCGCACCTGCGGACGCAAGGTATCGAGCACATCGGCGGCCAGCTCGGCCAGGGCCACCGGCTCGGGCACCTGGGCGGTAGGCTGGCGGTTTTCTTGCACCACGGTGGCCAGGTCGTCGATAGTGGTGCTTAGCGCGTGCAGCGACTTGTGCATGTAGTGCAGCAGCTGCGCATCGGCGGGGTTGGTGAAGGTGGCGGTTCGACGAATTTCCTCAAACAGCCCGCGCAGGTTGTTTACCGGCTGGCGCAGGTCGTGCGAGGCGGCGTACACAAAGTTGTCGAGGTCGGCATTGGTGCGGGCCAACTGCTGGTTGGCCGCTTGCAGCTCGTGGTGGTAGCTAGCTTGGTACTGGCGCCACTCGTTTTTTTCGATGGCGTGGCGCACGGTTTTGCCCAGCAGCTCGCGGTCAAAATGACCTTTTACTAAGTAGTCGAGGGCCCCGCTGTTGAGGGCGCGCACAGCTAGCGACTCGCTGCCGCTGCCGGTTATCATCACGGCGCACAGGCCATTGGGCGGGGCCAGCGCTAGCAACTGACCTAGGAGCGCCAGGCCGTCGGTGTCGTGCAGGTTGTGGTCGAGTAGCACACAGTCGGGCTGCAGCTGCTGAAAGAGCGCCACCGCTTCTTCGCCCGAGGTAGCCTCGTGCAGCGTCAGGCGCTCCTCATCGCCCTGAGGCTTCAGGTAGCGCTTATAGAGCAGTCGGTCGTGCTCATTATCGTCGACCAGCAATATTTTCTTCACCGCAGCCAGCAACTAGGAGTGGAGCACGGGTAGTTCCGAGGCTCCCAACCAATAATCAATAGTAAGGCGAATTTTTTCTTCCAGCTCGCTATACGAGATGGGTTTGGTCAAGTAGCTATTGGCCCCCAGGCGGTAGCAGTCGTTTACATCGCGGCTGCTAGAGGAGGTGCTGAACATGATAACCGGAATATTGTGCAGCTGTGGGTCATGCTTCACTATGTCGAGCACCATGCGCCCATCGGTGCCCGGCATGTTCAGGTCGAGCAGCACAATGGCGGGCAGCGTTTTGGGCCAGGCCGGGTGCTTGCCGTAGCCTTGCAGGTATTCCAGGGCTTGGTCGCCGTCGGCGCAGCGTAGTACCGGGTTTTGCAGCGCATACTTACGAAAAGCCCGGCCTAGGGCCAGGAAATCTTCGGCGCTGTCTTCCACCACCAGTATGGGTAGGAGAGAATTATTAGACACGTCGCTAGGTAGGGTTAGGAATTGATAAATAAAAGGTAGCTCCTTCGCCTACTACGGATTCTACCCACAATTCGCCGTCGTGCTTTTCTATCATTTTGCGGGCAATGGCCAGGCCGGCTCCCGTGCCGCCCCCGTATTTGTCTTGCGCATGCAGCCGCTTGAAGATGCGGAAGATACTCTCGAAGTGCCGCGCGTCGATGCCGATACCATTGTCCTGTACATAAAAAACGCGGTAATCAGCCGGGGTTGCCGGGGCAATGGCGCCGCGGGGGCCGGCCTTATCGGCCGGCGCCTCGCCTATCACGATGCGTTTTTCGGGCTTGTTGTTATATTTCAGGGCGTTGCTAATTAGGTTATTAAATACCTCGCCTAGCCGCGTGGGGTCGGCCATGATGGTCGGCAGCGGGTGGCGCACTTCCACGGTAGTGTTAGTTTGCTCGAGGCGGGGCTGCAGCAGCTCCAGCACCTCGGCCACCAGTTGGTTGAGGTCTACTGGCTGCAGCTCTAGGTCGAGGCGGCCTACGCGCGACATTTTTAGCAGCGAGTCGATAAGCGACTCCATGCGCTGGCTGAGGCGCACGAGGGTTTGCAGCTTGCTTACGCCCTCCTCATCGAGCAGGTCGGCGTAGTCTTCGAGCAAGAAAACCGAGTAGTTGTGTATACCCCGTAGCGGCTCTTTCAGGTCGTGCGAGGCCACGTAGGCAAACGAATCTAGCTCGTCGTTGCTGCGCGCTAGCTCGGTGTTGAGGCGGCTCAGGCTGGTAGCGCGGGTTTGCAGTTCGTTAAAAATCTTGAGCCGCACGTCGGCAATATGCAAGCGTAGCTCGCGGGCTGCTTCCAGCTCCAGAGGTCGCCAGGCCAGGGCGGTGTTTTCTACCTCCTGGCTCCAGGCCGCAAACGACTGCCTAGGCGACAAGAACACCTGGCCGTCCTCCATCTTTTGCTCCTTCTCATTTTTGCCGGCCCACGTCACGGTTTGCAGCCGCTCGGGCCTGAACCAGAAAATGTAGTCGCCGGGCTCCTGCGCCAGCGTAATGGCCAGAATGCCGCTGGCCGAGGCTCGCAGCGCGCGCCCCGCCGGGTTGAGCCGGGCGTAGGAGTCGGTGTAAAAAACATCTTGCGGCGCCTGCGCTTGCAGCCACGCCGCCAGCTCTATTATCTCGGCGCCGGTGGGCGTGTTACCTAGGGTAATCAATTCGCCTTCAAACAAGATGGCCGCCCCGCCGCAGTCAAATATATCGAGCAGGGTAGTAGGCTGCTTGTAGAGGCCTTCTAAGAAGTTGGCTTGGTGGCTCACCTGCTCAAATAGCCGCACCTGCGCCTGCTGAATGCGCAGCTGGTAGGCATGCTGCTCGAGCTGCTCCTTGGTGCGCAGCAGCGCCGAAAACGTTTTGCCAATAAACAGGCACATCTCGCGCAGCTCGTAGCTCACCAGGCGGGGGCTGTCGTGGTGGCACATGAGCATGCCCCACAGCCGGCCGTCCTGGATAATCGAGATGGTCATGGTGGCCGCCACCCCCATGTTCTTGAGGTACTGAATATGGATGGGCGACACCGAGCGCAACACCGCATACGTCATATCGGGCGGGCGGCCGGTGCTGGGGTTGCGCACCGGCACCAGCGGCGCGGGCTGGTAGTCCACGTCCGGAATAAAGCGCAGCCAGTTCTTCAGATACATGGCTCGCGCCTGCTGCGGAATATCGGAGGCCGGGTAATGCAGCCCCAGCAGTGGGTCGAGGTCGTCGCGCTTGGCCTCGGCTATCATCTCGCCGCTTTCGTCGGGGGCAAAGCGGTACATGCCCACCCGCGCAAACCCCGTGAGGGCGCGCACTTCCTCTACGGCGTGCTGGCAAAACTCAAGTACCGTGGGGGCCGTCAGCATCTGGCTCAGCGTGGCGTTGAGGGCGGCCAAGTCAAGGGGGTTGGCTTCCTTGTCGGCCACTGGCTCAAACTCGTGCCATACCAGCCCATCGTAGCGGTGCATAATGAGCTTGAACAGCGGCTTGCCCGCCACGTAGTCGAGGCGCACCCCCAGCAGCTTGGCCGCCTCCGTGAGCGTAGGCCACAACTGCTGCACTTCGACCAACTGGGTGGGGTTCAGTAGCCGCTCGAGGCCTTTGCCCAGCAGCTGGTCGACCGAGATGCCCACGTGCGCCTCCACGTTGTCGCTGACCTGCACTATCTGCCTCGTGGCCTCGTCGAGACAAAGGGTAAAGCCGTAGGGCTGCACCAAACCCGGTATATGGATGGGCTCGCGGTCGCAGTTAGTGAGGGTGATAGGCTGGCCGAAAAGACTCTCGTCGGTCAGGCTGGCGGCTGGTTGAGCCATGCGTCTAATTTTTGAAAAGTAAGGCTGGCCGACTGTACAATTTCGGCCTGGTTGTCGGGCGTCGCCTCCTGGCTAAGGAGCTGGCAAAACACCTTCCATAGCGGGCCGGTTCGCTCGCCGTAGCCCGAAAAATACGAACGTAGCGGAATGTTGGCTTTGGCCAGCTGGCGCGAAATTACTTGCCCGCCCAGCGTCGAGCCCTCTAGTACGTACATCGCACCCAGCAGCTGGGGCCAGGTACCTAGGGGCGGCATGTCGGGGCAAGCGGGCAGCTGGCCGGCAGGGAGCTGCAAATCTTCGAGAATAAGGTGTGCCCGCTGTCGGGTAGCCACCTCCCACTCCGGCCCTAGGTCTTGCTGCCGCAGCTGCGCTTCATAAGGCACCAGAAAGCCGTACATCTTAGTCAGAAAATGCACGGTGGCGGCTTCAGTGATAGTGCCGGCCGTGAGCTGCTGGTTGAAGGTGTTTTGCTCTAGCTGGTCGTGGGCAGGCCGGGTTTCGAGGCGCAGCGCCTGCAGGAGGGGGGAGGGGGACATAATAGCGAAAATACGGCGCCTGATGGCGCGGGGCTGTGCCCCGTGCCGACTACTCGTGGGCCTCTGGCCCGCACGTTGAGGGGAATTAGTTGAGCAAAAACCTACCTAACGTAGCCTGACGTACGGGCCTGAAGGCCGCGAGTAGTCGGCATGGGGCGCAGCCTCGTGCCAAGGATTATCGCACGCGCACCACGCCTGCTCCGTTATATGAGTGATATTCTGCGTTGTACATGGCGTCGGCGCTCACTGGACCCAGCTTAAAGGTGCCCTTGCTCACGGCCCGCGCCAGGTAGTAGAAGGTTTTGGGCGTGGTCGAGGCGGTGGTGAAAAGGTTGATGCGGTCGTCGCGCACGTCGAGATAATCGGGAGTGCTAGCGGCTGCGGTGCCTTTTACCTCGCGCTGCGGACCTAGGCGCGGGTTTTCGATTTCGAGGCCGGCGGGCAGCAGGTCGGTAATGGCCACGTTCTGGACCTCGCCGGCTGCGGTGGCGGCTTGTAGGGTCAGTTTCACCACTACTAAGTCGTTCTGGCGGATGCCGGTGGGCGAGATGGGCTGGCCGTCGCGGTTCAGGAACTGGCGGCGCACCTTAAGGTAGCTGTCCTCCTCGTGCACCCGGCCGCCGGCCGAGATGCCCTCCATTTCCCAGAAGTAGTAGAGCTGGCCCGCACCTAGGGCCTTCAGGAGCAGCTGGTAGTTGGCCACGTTGCGCACCGTTAGGTCTTTGCCGTCAAACTTGCCTAGCTGCTTACCACCCGCCGACAGCGTGGCCGTGACGGTGCTGGCGCGGGCACGACGCGCGATTTTGCCCAGCGACAGCAGCGCGAAAGCTGATTCCTGGGTGTTCATATACCGCTCGGCCTTCACTTGCCGGCTCAGTTGGCGGGCGATGCTGGCTACCTGCGGGTTGTTGGGGTCGGCCTCAAACAAGGCATTGAGTGCCAACGCCTCGTCGCGGATGGGTGACGAGAACGAGCCATCAAGCTCGCGGCGGGCGCTTTCGGGGGTAAACTGCCGGGGCAGGGTCTCCTGGAAAGCCTTTTGCTGGCCACCTAGGGCGTAGGTGCAGGCTAGCAGGAAGCGCGCGTCGCTGGTTAGTAGTGGGCGGTTGGCCTTGTAGTAGTTGAGGGCCACAGCATCTTGGCGGCCGGCCAGGGCCAGCACGTAGAGCGAGTAGGTTATTTCGCGTTTGGCAATGACGCGTTCGCGGGCAATGCGGTTGACGTCGAAATACTGGTACTTGTCGGTTTCGCGCTGCTTCACCCGGAACTGCATATAGGTCAATACCTTGTCGAGCAGCTTCTGGTTTACGGCGAAGCCGGCCTGCTTAGCCTCAAGGAGGAAGTGGGCGGCGTAGGCCGTGGCCCACCAGTTGTCATAGTCGCCGCCGGGCCAGTAGCTGAGGCTGCCGTTGTAGAGCTGCATGCTCTCAATTTTGCGGATGGCCTCCTGCACGTGGTAGTTGGGGTTGTAGCGCTGCACGTGGGGGCCGGGCTTCTGGTTGAGCGTGGCCGCCAAATCGCCGAAATACAACTGCGGAAACGCAGCCGACACGGTTTGCTCGAGGCAGCCGTAGGGGTATTGCAGCAGGTAATCGAGGTTCTTGGAAAACTGCGTGAGCGGCGAGCGGCTCAAAAGCATCTTGCTCCGCAGCGAGGTGGGCAGGAAGTCGGTCCGCAAATCGAGCGTGGCCGGCGCGCTGGCCATAACGTCGCCGCTGCCAGTGCGCTTTTCAAGCGGCGCGGCGGGGCGAATAGGGAGTTCGATGATTTCATTGTTCCCCATGACAGAAGGGTCCTTCTTTCCTGGTTCGTCATGAAAAATTCGAGCATTTATAAACACCGTTCCGACCTGCTGGGCAATTACTCTAAAGGTTACTCTCTGCTCACTGTTAGGAGCTAGCTTGACAACTGAAAATGGATTTGTGACACTCTTTACCTCTTTGCCTTTACCGAGTACAATCTCACTTTTGCCGTTCAAAAAAACAGTAGCCAATTGACTGATTTTATCAATATCACGTTTCCCGCCTGTAGTTTGAGCAAACAAATCGACTCTACCGTTTAATACGCTTTTAGTCGTATTCGTCAGTGTCACCGGCACGTCTATCGTATCGCCAGGCGACATAAAGCGTGGCAGCGCCGTGCTAATTACCACCGGGTCGGCCACCTTCATGGTCTGCTCGGCGCTGGCAAAGGCGTCGTCTTTGTAGGCCACGGCCATCACGCGCAGCGCCCCGCTGAACTGCGGCAGCCGCACTTTGTACTGCACCAGGCCGTTGGCGTCGGCGGTCAGAATGCCGCTCCATTTAGCCAGCAGTTTCACGCGGCGGCTGGGCACGGGCGTGGTGCGGCGGCCTAGGTCGCCGGCGTCGCCGCCGCTGCTGCTAGTGCCCAACTCGGGCAGCAGGAAGGGGTAGATGTCGAAGGCCCCGACTTCGAGCGCCCGCTTCTGGTAGAAGTAGGCGTGGGGGTCGGGCGTGCGGTAGTCTTTGCGCTGCAAAATGCCCTCATCTACCACCGCTAGCGTGACCTGAGCGCCGGGCGCGGTGCGCACCTCGATAGTCTGGAATACCTGCGAGCGGCTCTGCGTGGCGGCTTTCAGGGTGAGGGGTAGGTGGGTGCTGGGCTTTTCCACCGTCAGCGGCACGAAGCCCCGCGCCACCGTCAGGGGCAGCGAGTTGTCGGTAATGGGCCGGATGGCGGTGGCCGTGACGTAGATATTCGGCACGTGCCCGCCGCGGATGGGCACGCTCACCCGCGCCGATTTTTGGTCGGTATCGACGTAGAAATGGTCGAGCACGCGGTCGCGCTCTACTGTCACGAGAATGCGGCCGGGGAAGGGCGTTTTCAGCAGCAGCTGGGCCGTTTCGCCGGGCTCGTACTTAGGCTTGTCGGCCTCGATGATTACCTCGCCTTCATTGTTGACCTCAAAGGAGTTGCCAGCCGTGTCGCCGCTGCCGTAGGCGTAGAAATACTCGGCTACGTAGTTGCTGGCCTCGGGCCGCATGATGCGCACCTCGTACTCGCCCGAGTACTGCGGCCGGAAGAATATTTTACTGGTGCCTTCAACGGTAAACTCCTTGCTACTGAGCACTTCCTCGCGCCGCTGCGAATTATACACGTAGCGGTCGCCTTGGCGCTCCAGCACGGTTTCCCAGAGCTTGCGCACGATGGTAACTTGGGCCGTGGCCGTGGTGACTTTGCCCGCCGGCGTGAGAGCCACGAACTGTATGGGCACATCCTGGTGCGTACCCACCAAGCCACCGATGCGCTCGATGCCGAACATAGCCTTTTGGGTCTGCACCTCAAAGGTAGCCAGGCGGTTAACGGGCCGGCCGGTTTCGTCGAATATCGTGGCGAAGGCTGTGCCCGTGAGCGTGCCCATGTCGCGCACGTCGGGTAGGGTGTAGGTGGCCGTGCCGCGGCCGGCAGCGTCGGTTTCGCCCTCGCGCCGCTCGTGCTGAAACTGCTCGGCCAAGTCTTCCAGGGCGCTGCGCCCGGTGCCCGACTGAATAGAAAAATTATAGCCAGGATATTCTTTGGCCGAAAATGACTTGGCTTTCAGCGAAAACTCGACCTCAAACTTGCGCCCCGCCGCTGGCGGTCCAAATAGGTTGAGGGCCGTGATTTTAGCGTTCACCGTTTCGGCAGGGCGCACCGTGGTGGGCGCGGCGGTCACGGTCACTTTCAGCCGGTCCGGTATAAATTCTTCCACGCTCACTTGCCGGGAGGTCAGCAGCACGTCGTTGCCGGTCAGCACCTCCAGCGTGTACAGCCCCGTCATGATGCTGGCGGGCAGGATGAAGCGCGATGCCACCGCGCCGGTCGCGTTCAGGCGCTCGCCTAGGTTCACGTATTCCTTGCCAGTGGGTAGTAGCAGGCGCACCTTCACGGGCAGGCCAGCTGGGGGCGTGCGCCAGTCGTCGTTCCGCACCACGGTGTTGGTATAAATAGTGTCGCCGGGCCGGTACAGGTCGCGGTCGCCGTACATAAAGGCTTGGTAATGCGCGGCGTTGCTGGTTAGCCCGCCCACCTCAAAGCGCGAGGTTTCGACCCGCGTCTGGGGCAGGTTGATAAACGAGAAATCGGCGTCTTTCACCACCGTTACCATGCCCAGGCGCAAGCGCGAGCCGGCCACGCTGTCGTAGCGGGCCACACCCTGGCCGTTGGTAGTGGCGGTGCCCATCACTTGGTTGCTGGTGCTGAGAAAGCGCACCGTGGCCCCGCTTATCGGCTGCGCCGTGCGAATAGAATTTAGAAAAACTACCGTGCCCCCATCGGCATTTTGCCGCGCAATGAGCCCTAGGTCGGTGAGCGCCACTAGTTTTTCCTCGCGTAGCCACAGGTGCTCGGTGTCTTGCACGCGCACCACGTAGAGGCCCTTGAGCGGGGCATTGAACTCTAGGTCTTTGAGATTGAGGCTGAGCAGGTGCAAGCCGTGCTGCTTTTTGAGCGCCGCCGTGGTGTAGGCGCGCGTGAAGAGCACGTCGCCCCGGTTTTCGAGCTCGTAGTACTGGTAGCCGCCGCTGCCGCCGTCGTTGTCGGGGTCGCCGTCGCCGCTGTACTCGCCGTCTTCTTCGCCCTCACCGTCTTCTTCGCCCTCACCTTCGCTGCCGCCTTCGTAGCCATACTGCTTGCCGCCGCGCAAAAAGTCCTGCACGTTGCTGGCGTATACTTTGGCCACGGTCACTTGCACTTTCTCGATGCCATTGAGGCGCAGGCCGAGGCTGCGGGTACCTAGGGAGCTGAGGTACATAGCCTTCTCAGCGCTGGCAAAGCTGATACTTGGCGTGGTATTGCCAAAGCTCACGCCCTGGCTAAACCGCTCGGTCAGCCGCCCGCCCAGCGCCCCGCGCAGGCCCGGCTCGATGCTGACCTGGTAATCTTTGCCCACCTCAAAGCCGCCGCGTAGTAGCAGTCCACTTTCCTGGGCTTCTATCGAAAAAGACACGGCTGGCTCTACCTGCAGCAGTGGCTGAATATCGGCCACCGATACCGGCTGGTTGGTAAGCAGCTGCACCACCGGCTGCCCATCCAGCACCGAGCCCGTGAGCTCGCGCACTTGCAGCGTCTCCTGCTCGGGCACTGCAGCCGAGGCCGTGAGCGGCGCGGTAGTGGCCTGGCTGCCGGCCACCGCCTTCAGCCCCGACGCCACCGTAAATTCCAGCTGTTCGCCGGGTGCCACCGGCTGGTTGATGGTGAGGCCCAGCGTGTGGTCGGGCTCTACGGCGGTGAGGGTGAAGGCTACCGGGCGCCCATTTTGGCTCAGCGACAGGCGCGGGCGCAGGTCGGCAGGCCGCACCGAGTAGTTGAATACCAAGTTGGCGCGCAGCTCGGCGGTGCCCGCCGCCTGCTCGCTGCGCCCGTAGAACACTTGCGCGCTACCTAGGGCCACCAGCGGTGTATGAAACTTATCGCGGTCGAGCGTCAGCTTTTGCTTGCCCGAGGGCAGGGTGGCCGGCCGCAGGCGGGCCGCGAATACCGTGCTCGGCCGCAGCGGCTCGTAGGGCGAAAACACCAGTTCGCGCCCCTCGCTAGTCCACTTAAATTTGCCCCGAATGGCGGGCTCAAACTGCACGTAGCGGGTGGTGTCCCACTTGCCTTCCTGCGTGGCCGGTGCCACCGGCTCATCAAAGGCAAAAGTGATGTTCTGGTACGGGTCGATTTCTTCGCCATCGGCCTCGGTAGTGGCGGTTTGGGCCTGCTCCTGGTCGGTTTTTTTAGAGCAAGAAAAGGTAGTGGAAAGCGCTAAAAATAGCAGCGGCAGCAGGCGACAAAGGCGCATAAATGAGCCGGGAAAAACGGCGCAGAAAGGTAGGGGGCTGGCGGACAAAAACACGCCATTCTATATTCATTTTTAGCTGTTTTACGCGCTTAGCCAGCGCCTCTAGCGTTTCTTTGACATAAAAATTGGTTGCATGCTGTCGCATCCCCACGAAGTATTTCTCGAAGTAGCCCAGCGCCTGAGCTTTACAAAAGCCGGGCAGGCGCTGTTCATCAGTCAGTCGGCGGTGAGCAAGCAGGTGAAGGCCTTGGAGGAGCACTACCAAACGGGCTTGTTTGAGCGCCTAGGGGGCAGCGTGCAGCTCACGCCCGCCGGGCAGAAGCTATACCAAAAGCTGTTGCAAGCCAAGCAGCTGCAGCAAGAGCTGCAACAAGAAATGAGCGAGCTCAGCCCCGGCTTTGCGCCGGCCGTGCACTTGCTCATTGGGGCCAGCACTACCATCTCGCTCTATGTGCTGCCGCCGGTGGTGGCCGCCTACTTGCAGCAGCATCCGCAGCACCAGCTCAGCCTCAAAAATCGCAACAGCGACAATATCCTGCGGGCGCTGCTAGCGCACGAGATTGAGCTTGGCATCATCGAGGGCATTCACAAAGTGAGCCACGTAACTTACACGCCGCTGCTCACCGACGAGGTAGTGGCCGTGTGCGCCGCCAGCAACCCCCTAGGTGGCCGCGAGCTAAGCACCGCCGACTTACTCAGTATCCCGCTGGCGCTGCGCGAAGTAGGCTCCGGCACCCTGGCTGTGCTCGAAGAAGCGCTGGCCACGCAGGGCATCAAGCTGGCGGCTCTGCCGGTGCGGGTGCGCCTAGGGGGCACCGAAGCCCTTAAAAACTTCGTGCGCGTTGAGGCTACCTGCCTAGCTTTTCTACCCCGTCAAGCTGTGGTGAAGGAGTTAGCCACGGGCGAGCTTAAAGAAGTTAGAATTAAAGATTTGTCGCTGCTTCGGCAATTCAATTTCATTCAGCGCAAGGGCACTGAAAACAACGGGCCCTACCGCGATTTTTTGCGCTTCACACAGCGCTACTATTCTAGTAAGGAATAGGCTATGCGAAAACTCCATTTCGCTGGGGCATAGCGGCGCGTATAGGGCACCCAGAACTTTGCCCCATGAAACTGACAGTTGCCCCGTCGCTCTCGCGCATGCACAGCCTGCACTGTGCCCGTTGCCACACGCCTTACTCGCCTTTCGAGCTGCAAAGCGTATCGGCCTGCTGCCAGCAGCCACTAGTGGCCGACTACGACCTGCATTATGCCCCCACACCCGCCGAAGCTATCGACCAGGCCGACAGCTCGATGTGGCGCTACGGTACGCTGCTGCCTTTGCTGTCGGAGGCCAATAAAGTGACCCTAGGCGAAGGCCTGACGCCACTGCTGGCCCTGCCGCGCCTAGGTGCCAAGTACGGCTTTAGTGCGCTCACTCTCAAGGATGAAGGCCAAAACCCCACGGGCTCCTTTAAAGCGCGCGGCCTGAGCATGGCCATTTCCAAAGCCAAGGAGCTGGGTACGCAGGGCTGCATCATTCCCACAGCTGGCAACGCAGGAGTGGCGATGGCGGCTTACTGCGCTCGTGGCGGCTTGAGCGCCACCGTGGTCATGCCCCGCCACACGCCCGAGGCCTTCAAGGAAGAGTGCTACTGGTATGGCGCGCGGGTCGAGCTGGTTGATGGCCTCATCAACGACTGCGCCGCCCGCGTGCGTCAGCTCAACGCCGGCGGCGAACTGCTTGATATTTCAACTCTCAAGGAGCCCTACCGCCTCGAAGGCAAGAAAACGATGGGCTACGAAATTGCCGAGCAGCTAAGCTGGCAGCTGCCCGACGTGCTGCTTTATCCCGCGGGCGGTGGCACGGGCCTCATCGGCATTTGGAAGGCCTTTCAGGAAATGAAAGCGATGGGCTGGCTCGCACCCGAAACCGCCCTGCCGCGCATGGTAGCCGTGCAGGCCGAAAACTGCCGCCCGCTCTACGACACCTATTTCGGCCACCAGGCTAATTCTATGAACTACAACGGCCGACCCACTCTTGCCAATGGCTTGGCCGTGCCGCGCCCCCTAGGCGAGCCCTTGATGCTAGACGTGCTGCGCGAGTCGCAAGGTACCGTTGTGAGCATCAGCGAAGAAGGCATGCTGGAAGGCATGCGCGAGCTCGGGCAGCAAGAAGGCCTGTTTGTAGCTCCTGAGGGCGCCGCCGTGTGGATGGCCGCCCGCCAGCTGCTAGCCACCGGCTGGCTGCGCGCCGATGAGCGCATCTTGCTGCTCAACACCGGCAGCGGCCAGAAGTATATGAGCAACGTGGCCGGCCGCGCCTGGGCGTAGAGGCTGATATATTACTAAAGACGATTGTCATTACGAGCGCCAGCGAAGCAATCTCACCTACTCAGTTACTGATTGGGTGCGATTGCTTCACTGGCGCTCGTAATGACAATTGCCGTTTATGGTCGCTGTAACTGCTTCAAGCCCCCTTAAGGTAATAACCCCGGTACCTTTGCCGGCCCATGCGCATTCTGCACGTACTTTCTGCTAATTTCTTTGCTGGCTCGGTGGCCTACGCGGTGGCGCTGGCTGAGGCGCATCGCCGCCAGGGCCACCAAGTGTGGCTGGCTTCGGATGCGGCCAGCTTGCCCACGGCGGCTACGGTGGTGCAGCTGCCCATTAGCCAGCGTAAGTACCGGCAGCGCTGGCACAATATTCAGGCCCTGCGCCAGCTCATAAAGGAGCAGGCCATCGACGTGGTGCACGCCCACTCACGGGCCGCGAGCTGGGTTAGCTACTTTGCCGTGCGCGGGCTGCCAGTGCCGCTGGTGAGCACCGTGCACGGCCGCCAGCACCTGCACACGTCTACCTCGCTCTTCGATGTGTACGGCGATAAGGTCATTGCCATCTGCGAAAACCTGGCCGAGCACCTGCGCACTGAAGTGAAGATGGCGCCCAGCAAACTCGCCGTGGTGCCCAACGGCATAGCCTTCGCCCCCCTAGGTGCCCCGCCGCTAGCAGATACAGATAAAGTCCCGCGCATGGCCTTTATTGGCCGTTTCAATGGTCCCAAAGGCGAGCAAGCTGCAGCCCTGTGTGCGCACGTATTTCCGCCGCTGCTGCGTGAGCACGCCGGCCTGCGGGTGGCCCTTATTGGGGGCGAGCTCGACTACTTGCCCGCCGCTGGCAAAGCAGCCCTAGGTGCCTTGCAAACCGAATTTGGGGAGCGCATCGAAGTAGTGGGCTTCACCGACGACGTGCCCGGCTGGCTCGAAAAAACGGACCTCGTTATTGGGGCGGGCCGCGTCGTGATGGAGGCGCTGGGCGCCGGCGTAGCAGCCCTAGCTATGGGCGAAGCCTGCTATGCCGGCCGCGTGACGGAGGCAACCTACGAGACAGCCGCCGCCTCTAACTTTGGCGACATCCTGGCGCAGCAAGGAGTGCAATCCATTGATTGGCAGCTGGTATTGCACGATGCGCAGGATTTTTGGCGGCAACCTAGCCGGGTGGCCCAGGCCTTGCAGCAGCGCGTGCGAGCCGACTACGACCTAGCAGCCATCGCAGCCCGCGTGCTGGGGGTGTACGAATCGGCGCGCATGAAAAAGGCCGTGCCCGGCTTCATTCCGGTGCTGATGTACCACAAAATTCCGGACGCGCCGCTAGCCTCCAAGCACCAGATTTTTGTGACCAAGGAAAACTTCGCCAAGCACCTGACTTATTTCCAGCAGCAGAAATTTACGCCGATTACCTTTCGCGATTACCAGGAGTTTGCCAGCGGCCAGCGGCCGCTGGCCGAATTTCCGCGCCGGCCCCTTATCCTTACGTTCGATGATGGCTACGTTGATAACTACACCAACTTGCTGCCGCTGATGCAGCAGGCCGGCTACCGCGGCGTGCTGTATCTCCTAGGTGACTTCGGCGTGCGCTACAACTATTGGGACGTGGCTGCCGACCCCACCGAGCCGCGCGCTGATATTATGGACGCTGCCCAGAAGCAGGCCTTCGTGGCGGCTGGCTGGGAAATTGGGGCACACACCATGCGCCATCCCAAGCTGCCCGAACTACCCGCCGCCGAAGCCGCCGCCGAAATCGAGCAAAGCAAAACCGCGCTTGAGCAGGTCCTAGGTACCGAAATTATCTCCTTCGCCTATCCTTACGGCGCCCTCACCGAGCAGCTAAAAGCCCAGGTGCAGCAAGCGGGCTTCACCTACGCCGTAGCCACTGACACGGGTGGTATGCACCTGGAAGACGACCGGATGCAGATTTTTCGCATCAATATGTTTCCGCACGAAACCGCGGGCAGCCTCTTCAAGAAGACCGCACCCTGGTACCGCCGCTACTACCGCTGGAAGCGCAAAAAGTGACCCTAGGCGCGATAGTGAGCTAAGATGCTAGCCCCAGCTTCCTCGTTTAGGCCGCTTATCTCGATTTTCTTGAATGGCGCGGTGTGGCCGCTCAGTAACTGCACACTACTCTTGGCTACGCCAAACACTTCGGCCAAAAAAGCCAGGAGCACGGTGTTGGCCTTGCCATCTTGTGGCGGGGCCGCCAGGCGCACCGTCCAGCGCCCGTCGGGGCCGGGCAGCAGCTGGTTTTTTCGGGCGTTAGGCTTGGCGTGTAAGTGCAGAATCATTTGGGCGAAAGCAATGAGCAAGCTTAAGCCTGGCAGCTCAGTGCTCGTTATTGATTGTTGATTGCCCCACCGGGCACACGTCCAGCATCACGCAGCGCGCGCAGGCAGGTTTGTGAAAGTAGCAGCATTTCTGCCCGTGGTACATCAGGGCTTCGTGGTGGTCGTACACCTGCTGGGCCGTCCAGTCGGGCGGCAGCAGGGCCGCGAGTAAGGCGTGCGCCGGCCCTTCGCCTACCTTGGGCCCTATGAGACCTAGGCGCTGCGCCACCCGGTGGTGGTGGCTGTCAACGGGCATCGCGGGCAGACGCAAGCAGCTGAACAGCAGTGTGGCGGCGCTTGTCTTAGGTCCTACGCCGCTGATGCTTTCAAGCCAGGCGCGCGCTTCTGCAATGGGCCGCTCAGCCAGGAAATCGAGCGAGCACGGCGGCAGGTTTTCGTCGCCGCAGCGGCGGCTTATTTCGCGCAGTACCTCCTGAATACGGGGTGCCTTTTGCTCGGGCCAAGTGCAAGCGCTCAGGGCGCGCTGCACGTCGAGGGTGGGGGCGTCGCGCACCTCTTCCCAGGTAGGGTAGGTGGCGCGCAGCTGCTGGTAGGCGCGGTGCGAGTCGGCGTTTTTGGTGCGGTGCGAGAGCAGTGCGCTTATCAGCTCGCTCAGCGGGTCCTTGGTGCTAAAAAACAAAAACGGCGCCCCATACTCGGCGCACAGCCGCTGGTGGGCTAGCAAGGCTTTGGCTTGGAGCGCCTCAAAATCGGCAGAAGGCAGGACAGGAGCAGCGCGGCGAGTGGGCATGAAAAAAGGTACTGCAAACCGAGGCGTTGGGTTCGCAGTACCTTTTGCTGAGAGCCAGCGGGCCTTACCGTTGCCCGCTATTGTACAGCGCAATGGCTTGGCGCTGCGCGGCAGCTTGCTTGCCTTGGAAGATGAGCGGCACAATGAGCACCGGAATGGCAGCGTAGAACAGCGGCGAGATGCCGGGGTTATTGGGCCGCACCGACTGCACCAGGCCCGCTACAAGCAGGCCCCCGCCTACCACATAGGCCGCAATAGTCGATTGCTGGTAGCGCCGCGCATTGCTCAGCAGCGCTTGGGCACCGGCGTTGTCGGCAGTGGCTATGGCTAGGTTTCGAGTGTTGAGGTTCTGTACCGGGCCATTATCCTTCGAGAAATATTCGGTTTTGGTGGTGCGGTAGCCGCCGTAGGGGGAGCCCCCAAACGGGTAGCCGCCCATGCCACCGTAGCCAAACCCGCCGTAGCCCATGCCCATGCCGTAGGGCGAGGAGGCATACGAGGTATTATAGGTGGCGTACAGGCTGATACGGCCAGTTTTCTCACGGCGCAGGGTCGTTTCGCGGTTCGAGCGGGGCAGCGTGGTGCGCACGTAGTGGCCGGTCTGGTCTTCGTAGAAGCCCACGTCGGCTAGGTCTACGCGCCGCTGGCCATCCAGCAGCAAGTGCGAACGCCCAAAGAGCGGCGACTTCACTTCCACATCGTACACGCTGTACACCTGCCCGTTTTTGAGGCCCACTTGGTAGCGTGTGGGGCGAGCCGGGCCCGCCATTTCGTAGGGCCGGCCAAAGGGGCTATTCGACTGCGGCGCGGCGGGTGCGGCGGGTGGCGGGGTAGGGGCGCTGCTCACCGGCGCCGCCTGGCGGGCCGAGTCGGGCGCCGTGGCGATAGGGGCCGGCGCTGGTGCGGCCGCCGGGGTCGGCGCCACTTCTAGCTGCTGCGGGGCCGGGGCCGCGGGCCGCGCGGCGGGCGTGGGTAGCACCGGCGCCCCACCAAGCTGGCGGGGCGCATCCTGGGCCGAAGCCGACAGGCTGGCTGCGCCCAGCCCCAGGGCCAGCGCGGTGAGAAATGCGGATTTCATGCGGCAAATAAATACCAAACTGGCTAATGGCAGCCAGCCAAGTTGCCAACGAACGCCCCTAGGGCAAAAGTGCCGCCACGGGCTTGCGGGCAGGCTCCTATTTCAATAATTTTTCGAGCAGGCTCAGGCTGTCTATCAGGTCGTGGCCCGACTCCATGTCGAAGGGCTTCAGAATGTAGCCGCTCACGGCAAGCTCGGCGGCCGCGGCGCGCTCCTGGGCCATGTCGGAGGTGGTCGTCACGTACACCGGAATGTCGCACAGCACGGGCGTGGCCCGCAGCTCCGTCAAAAACTCCAGCCCGTTCATGCGCGGCATATTTAGGTCGAGTAAGATAATCTCGGGCAGCGGCTCGATGGGCGCCACCCCGCCGCGGCCTAGTAATTTGTCCAGCGCCTCCTCGCCATTAAAAGCAGTGTGCAACTGGTGCGGCACGCTGAACTTGGCAAAGGTCTTTTGCGCGGTCATCGTGTCAAAAATATCGTCTTCGATTAGTAATACTGAACGCATAGTACAAAGTAGAAATGTAGGTATGAGGAGGCGATGAGTGGACGAGAATAATAGGTGCCAGTAAGCTAAGCTTGGCATTGCGCTTGCCGCAGTGTTAGCTTTAAATAGACATAGCAAGATACCTAGGCGGGTGCTTGCGGCTAGCTCTTGAGGGGGGGCGGCTCCTTAGGCCAAGTAAAAATAAAGGTGGCGCCCTGCCCTAGGTCCGACTCGACGTGAATGCTACCCTTGCGGTCGTCGATGAGGCGCTTTACGATGCTGAGGCCAATGCCGGTGCTCTCGGCGGTATGGCGGTCGCGCAGGGTCTGGAAGAGCAGAAAAATCTTTTGGTGATGCTCGGGCGCTATGCCGGGGCCATTGTCTTGCACCCGAAACTCGTAGTGGCGGCCAGCGTCGTGGCAGCTCACGCGCAGCCGGCCGGTGCCGCCTGGGCCGTGGTATTTCACGGCGTTGCTGAAGAGGTTGGTAAACACCTGCTGCAGCCCCAGGCGGTCGGTGTAGAAGGTGGGCAGGTCGGGTGCCAGCTCTAGGGCAAAATCGGGCGGCACTACCAGGTCGGCCACATCGCGGGCCAACTGAGCCACGTTTAGCTCTTCGGCCGGGGCCTCGAGGCGGCTGGCGCGCGCATAGGCCAGCAGGCCATTGATGAGGTCGTCGAGGCGACCTAGGCGGCCCTTCATTTGGTTGAGATACGTGAGCAGGGCCGGTGAGAGGTCGGCGGCCTGCTCGTCTTCTATCCAGCGCACAATGGTGGAAAGTCCGCGCAGGGGCGCCTTCAGGTCGTGCGAGGCCACGTAGGCAAACTGGTCGAGGTCGTGGTTGCGCTTTTCTAGGGTGCTGAATGCCTCGTCCAGGGACTGCGTCATCTGGTTGAGCAGCGTGGCCAACGAGCCGAGCCGGTCCTGTCCGCTGTCCACAATCTTCACTTTATAGTCGCCCTGCACCACCTGCCGCGCTAGGTGCTCGATGCCCCTGATGCGCCGCGCCGTCTCCTGGTTCACGCGCGTAAGCTCTAGGCGCAGGCGCTCTTTGTCGCGCAGCTCGCCCGAAATGCGGCGAAACAGCCACAGCACAATAATGATAGCCAGCACCGCCGACACCACGATGGCCAGCGGCGCCAGCTGCTGAAACAGCTGCTGCCGCTGGTTGCGCACCCGCAGCAGGCGCTCTTCGTATTGGCGCAGGCGCAGCACCACGCCCTTGAAGGTGCGCAGCGGCTGCTGCTCGCCCAAGAGCAGCGCCTGGGCGGCCTCGGGCGAGGGATTGTAGGTTTTAAACTGCTCTAGCTCCTGCTCCTGGTCTTCTATAAGCTGGCGCAGCGTATCGGCCCGCGCGTGCTGCAGGCGCCCATCGGCCACTAGCCGCTGCAGGGCTACGGCCTTGCGCCGCATCAATAGGGCATTGCGCTCGTAGAGGTCAAGGTAGTAGGGGTCGCCCACCAGCAGGTAGCCGCGCATACCAGTTTGCGCATCGCGGATGGCCAAGCGCACGTCGTCGGTTTGCTGCAATACTTGGTACGAGTGGTCGACCAGCGAGGTGTAATGCCGCAGCTGCCGGATGGTGACAAACGCCATAATAGACGTGGCCACCAGCGCCGACAGCGCAATGGCGAACCCCAGTAAAATCTTAGTATTGAGTCGGAGCGCCAAACCGGGTGCGGAGGTGATGGAGTGAGTAAGCGTGGGGAGAAAGCTAACGCGCTTATCCGCTACCTTACAGGAGGTTTTTAGTACAAAGGAAAGACTGTTTTTGCATTTCTCGGTTCCATTGTCCGGGTTGTAGCGGCAGGTTTAGCCGCTCACCTCCTCGCCTGGTTCCTACCTTCGTAGCTATGTACGCCGCCCGCCCCGCTCAGCCCGACCGCATTACCAGCCTGCACAACCCACGCATCAAGGACGTACTGCGCCTGCAAGACAAAGCCGCCGAGCGCCGCCGCCAGGGCCTAACCTTGGTAGAAGGCTACCGCGAGCTGACTAATGCCCGCCAAGCCGGCTGGCTGGTAGCCACGCTGTTTGTCTGCGAAGAGCTGGCGGGCCCTGACATCAGTCACCAGCTGGCCGAGCCCTCTCGCCTCGTGCCCCGGCCCTACGAGTACTTGCCCGTGAGCGCCGCCGTATTTGCCAAGCTGGCCGTGCGCGAGCGCTCCGATGGCGTGCTGGCTTTATTGCGCACGCCCCGCCGCACCCTGGCCGACTTGGCACTACCTGAAAACCCGCTGGTGCTGGTGCTCGAAGCCGTGGAGAAACCCGGCAACCTAGGGGCCATCCTGCGCACCGCCGACGCTGCGCCCGCCCACGCCGTGCTGGTCGGCGACCCGCGTACTGACTTATATAATCCCAATGTCATCCGGGCCAGCCTAGGGGGCATTTTTACGGTGCCCACCGTGGCCGCGCCGATGGCCGAAATCCTGGCTTTCTTGCGCGAAAAAGGCATCCGCACTTTTGCCGCCGCCCTCGCCGACGACGCCAAAAGCTACACCGCCACCAATTTTGCGGGGCCCACCGCCCTAGTGCTCGGTACCGAGGCCGACGGCCTCACGCCTGCCACCCGCCAAGCCTGCGACGAAACTGTCATCATCCCCATGCGCGGCGTGCTCGACTCGCTCAACGTGAGCGTGGCGGCGGCAGTGCTCACCTTCGAGGCCGTGCGCCAGCGTGGCTAGTATACTACCAAGCTAAAATCGAGCTCCTTGGCTAAGCTGCGCAAGGTTTCGACGTGCGCATCGGCTACTATGCTCAGCGCGTGTGCGTCGCTATCTAGCGGCAGCAGCACTAGCGCCAGCCCTAGGGGCTCTAAAGCATCTTGTAGAATGTCAAGGGCTTCGGGGCCGGTGGCGGCACGGCTAGCAAGCTCTTTTTCGTTCAGCCGCTCGGGGCGGCCTTGCTGCGCCAGCGTTTCGTTGAGGCCGTAGGCGAGGTCTGCCACCGGGTCTTGCCAGTCGGCTTCCCACAGCAGCTCCTCATTGAGCAGCGCATCAATCAAGGCTACATCGCGCAACTCCTGTGCGGGCAGCGCGGCCACAATTCCACGCTCTTCCAGCTCTTCTGCAAATTCTTCTTGGTAAGCAGCCGAGTCGTTAAGCACCAACGCCAAGCGCTTCGTAACGCGTTGCATGGCTTCGGTATCGGCCAGCGTGAAGAGCTGAACGAAAGCAATCAATGATTCCATAAACTAGATAACTACTAATAGCAAAATGTGAAACAGCTACGTGCGAGTAGCTTCAAAAACAAAGAAAGGCTGCCCAAAGGCAGCCTTTCCCACTCTGTCCGCTTAGTCAGCCTGCGCAGCAGGCGTATCCGCGAAATCCTAAAAATCCGTTCGAATCTGCGATTATTGGGCGTCGGCGGTCTTTGCGTAACGCAGGCGCTCATTTTCGTCGAGGTAAATCTTGCGCATGCGTACCGACTTCGGCGTTACTTCCAGGTACTCATCCTTCTGGATGTATTCCATGGCGTCTTCCAGCGAGAACTGGCGCTTGGGCACAATTTTCACGTTTTCGTCCGAGCCCGAAGCACGCATGTTGGTCAGCTTCTTGCCCTTCTGAATGTTGATGGTCAGGTCGTTGGGGCGGGTGTGCTCGCCAATAACCTGGCCGCCGTACACTTCTTCACCTGGGTCTACGAAGAAGATACCGCGGTCCTGCATCTTATCGATGGTATAAGCCGTGCCGGGGCCGCTTTCCAGCGAAATCAGCGAGCCCGAGATGCGGCCCGGAATCGGGCCTTTGTGCAGCTCGTACGAGGCAAAGCGGTGGTTCATGATGGCTTCACCAGCAGTGGCAGTCAGCACGTTGTTGCGCAGGCCGATAAGGCCCCGGCTCGGAATGCTGAACTCCAAGTGCTGCAGGTCGCCCTTGGGCTCCATGATGGTCAGCTCACCTTTGCGCATCGTTACCAGCTCGATAACCTTGCCAGCGGTTTCCTCGGGCACATCTACTACTAGGTGCTCGATGGGCTCCATGCGGTTGCCATTGTCGTCCTCTTTGTACAGCACCTGCGGCTGGCCGAGCTGCAGCTCGTAGCCCTCGCGGCGCATGGTTTCGATGAGTACCGACAAGTGCAGAATGCCCCGGCCAAACACCAGGAAGGTGTCTTCACGGTCGGTTTCTTTCACGCGCAGTGCCAGGTTCTTCTCAGTTTCTTTGAAGAGACGGTCGCGCAAGTGACGCGAAGTCACGAACTTACCTTCCTTACCAAAGAACGGCGAGTTGTTGATGGTGAACAGCATGTTCATCGTTGGCTCGTCGATGGCGATGCGTGCCAGGGCCTCTGGGTTTTCGGCGTCGGCCAGCGTATCGCCGATGTCGAAGCCTTCGATACCGGTTACGGCGCAGATGTCACCGCTGCTTACTTCGGCTACCTTGGTGCGACCCAGGCCTTCGAATACTTGCAGCTCCTTGATTTTTACTTTTTTCACGCTGCCGTCGGCCTTCATCAGGCTCATGTTGGCGCCCTCTTTCAGGGTACCGCGATGCACGCGCCCAATGGCAATGCGGCCTACGAACGACGAGTAGTCGAGCGAGGTAACCTGCATCTGGGGGGTACCTTCGTTGACGGGGGCGGCCGGAATCGACTCGATTACGGCGTCCAGCAGCGGAGTGATGGTGTCGGTTTTTACTTTCCAGTCGGTGCTCATCCAGCCCTGCTTGCTCGACCCGTAAAGGGTTACGAAGTCAAGCTGGTCTTCGGTGGCACCTAGGTTGAACATCAGGTCGAAAACCTGCTCGTGCACCTCGTCGGGGCGGCAGTTTTCCTTGTCTACTTTGTTCACCACCACGATGGGCTTCAGGCCCAGGTCGAGGGCTTTGCCCAGCACGAAGCGGGTCTGCGGCATGGCGCCTTCAAAGGCATCCACGAGCAGCAGCACGCCATCGGCCATCTTCAACACGCGCTCTACCTCGCCGCCAAAGTCGGCGTGACCAGGGGTGTCGATGATGTTGATTTTTACGCCATTGTAGCGTACCGACACGTTCTTCGAGACGATGGTGATGCCACGCTCCCGCTCTAGGTCGTTGTTGTCGAGGATAAGGTCATCGAACTGCTGGTGAGCGTCGAAAATCTTAGAAGCGTGGATAATCTTATCCACCAAAGTCGTCTTGCCGTGGTCAACGTGGGCAATGATGGCGATATTCCGAATGTTCTGAGTCATACGTAAGTTTTTGCGGCCGCAAAGGTACGGATTCTCAGGCACAAATCCGGCATCCGCACAATTATCTAGTTATTACCTGGCTCGGATACAGACACTTTTTAGATTTTTAAAATTCCGGTTTTGCTATTCTTTAAAAGCACGGCACTACATCCGAACGACTTGGTTTTCGCGTTTGTTAGCTAGTCAATTACCCCCTTAGTAACTATGCGCCTCTCCTTGCTTTCACTTCTGCTGAGCTCACTCGCCTTCACGCCCGCTTGCTCGCAAACCCACGCCGACCAGTCCAAAACCGTGGCGGCGGTGCCCACCGGCCCTAAAGGTGCCACTGTTACCACAGCCAAGTACCCGCAGCCCCAGCCCGTGACGGGCAAGGCCGGCGAATTTGCGGTGGTGAAATCGGATGCCGAGTGGAAGAAGCTGCTGACGCCTGCGCAGTACTACATCCTGCGCCAGGAGGGCACCGAGCCGCCCTTCCACAACAAGTATTTTGATAACCACGCCGCCGGTAATTATTACTGCGCCGCCGACCACAACCTGCTGTTTTCGTCGTCCACCAAGTTTGAGTCGGGCACTGGCTGGCCCAGCTTCTACGCCCCAGCCACCGACGCCAGCGTAAAAGTGAAGTCCGATAAAAGCTTTGGCATGAGCCGCGACGAGATAGTGTGCGCCAAGTGCGGAGGCCACCTAGGGCACATCTTCGATGATGGCCCCAAGCCCACTGGCCAGCGCTACTGCATGGACTCCGACGCCATGCTATTTGAAAAGAAGTAAGCCCAACTCCTAGCTTCGAGTTGCGTTTAAAGAAGGCGGCCCACCTAGGGCCGCCTTCTTTGCTGATAATCATGTCATTTCGTACTTATCTACGCCTAGCTTGGCTGGCTGGGCCCGCGCTGCTGGCAAGCTGCACGGCCACTGAGCAAACCGCCGAAAACGCTGCCCCGCGCAGCATCCCGACCGAAGTAAACTCGGACGCTGACCGCCGCGCCATTTACCAATCAAACGGCACGGTTAGCCGGGCCGGCGCGCCCGTGCCCGATGCCACTCCCAATGTAATGCGCCTTGGGGAAGAGGCGTCGGACATCAACCGCACCAAGCGCCCCGAAACGATGAATACCAACGACGCTAACCTCACCACGCCCGAAACACGCCTGCGGCGCATCGACCAGTCGATTGCCGATACCCTGCGCCGCCCTTAGTACTTACACAACACAATGCTGCCTACCTAGGCGCCTAGCTTCTATAGTGCGGAAGCCAAGCGCCTAGGTAGGCAGCATCGTATTAAAACCGGCCTAGGGCCTAGGCTAAACGTTATCTATAGCTACGCCATCGTTGGTCGTAGCGGTCGGCGTGCTGAGGTCGGAGGCGCCCTCCGCCACTACGTTATCAGCGGCAGCGCGCTTCGAGCGTCCACCGCGGCTAGGGCTGGCGGCCGGGGCAGCGCTAGCGGCGGGCTTGCGGGTAGTCGCAGTAGCCGCAGAGCGGCTGCGTTTGTTGGCGGCCGGTGTTGCATTGGGCGCTGGGGCGGTTTTGCTTGTGGCAGCGGCCTTCTTAGTGCTGCTCTTGGGGGCTTTGCTGGTGCTAGGCTCCGCTGCCGCGTCGGCAGCGTTGGCGCTTGGGGCGGGAAAGCTTAAGTCGGTGCTGCGGCCCGGTGCCACCGAGTCGTAGTGCCGCACAATGGTGTGCAGGGCCTGCTCAAACATGCGCTCGGTGTCTACGTCGAGGCGGCGCGTGGCTTCCTTCACTACCTCTTTCAGCTTGGCCTTCGTTTCTTTGCGGATGCGAGCGACCATTTCACTCATGCGCGCATCTAGTTCTTTCTGCAGCTGCTTGGCCGCCGTTTTAAGCGTTTCCTTCTGGCTAGCCTTTTTCTCGGCTTGGCTATTGGTAAGGGTTTGGCTGGCGCGGCGGCTAGCTTTATCGGCTTTGCGCTGGGCTTTTTCCTGCGGTGTGCGCTTGGGAGAAGCTACCGCATCAGCAGCTTCGGGATTAGTTTTTTTGGCCATGAGTACAGGTGAAATGGGAAAATAAACGCGGTGAAAGCTGACTGAAATTGACAGCCCACGCCTCATGCAAGTAGCTGATTTGCAAACGGCGCCGGTGGTTAGGTTGTTAGCTGCTATGCTCTTCGCCCTAGGTGGTTTTTTACTCGAAATAATTTTCGCAGCGAGTATACTTAATTATCGTCAGCAGTGCTAATTAAACTGCGCACTAAGTAATACGGCGCTTCGCTAAAGAAGTACTACAGTTGTTTACAATGAACTCATTGCCAGAACGCTATACGGTTACCGCGGCCCTGCCTTACGCCAATGGTCCGGTGCACATCGGCCACCTAGCCGGTGTTTATTTACCAGCCGACATCTACGTGCGGTATCTGCGTGCCCAAAACCGCGACGTAAAATTTATTTGCGGCTCCGACGAGCACGGGGTGCCCATTACTATTCGGGCTCAGAAAGAAGGTGTTACGCCGCAGCAAATTGTCGATAAATACCACAAGATTATCGGCGATTCTTTCCGCGAGTTCAACGTGTCGTTCGACGTGTATTCGCGCACGTCTTCCAAAACCCACGCCGAGGTTTCGAGCGAGTTTTTTAAGAAGCTGTACGAGGAAGGCAAATTCATTGAGCAAACTACGCAGCAGCTCTATGACGAGCAAGCCGGTCAATTTTTGGCCGACCGCTACGTGGTGGGCACCTGCCCCAACTGCGGCAACGAAAATGCCTACGGCGACCAGTGTGAGCGCTGCGGCACGTCGCTCAGCCCCACAGAGCTAATCAATCCGCGCTCGATGCTGAGCGGCAACACGCCCGTGCTGCGTGATACCAAGCACTGGTTTTTGCCCCTCGACCAATACGAGCCCTGGCTGCGCGAATGGATAATCGAGGGTCACAAAAACGATTGGAAAACCAACGTGTACGGCCAGTGCAAATCGTGGATTGACCAGGGCCTGCACCCCCGCGCCGTAACCCGCGACCTTGACTGGGGAGTGCCCGTGCCAGTGCCCGGCGCCGAAGGTAAAGTGCTGTACGTGTGGTTTGATGCGCCCATTGGCTACATCTCGGCCACCAAGGAAGGCTTCCCCGACGAGTGGCAGAAGTACTGGCAGGACCCCGGCACCAAACTGGTGCATTTTATCGGTAAGGATAATATCGTATTTCACTGCATTATTTTCCCAGTAATGCTGCAGGCGCACGGCAATTACATCCTGCCGGATAACGTGCCCGCCAATGAATTCCTGAACCTAGAAGGCGACAAAATCAGCACCTCGCGCAACTGGGCGGTGTGGCTGCACGAGTACTTGCAGGATTTCCCGGGCCAGGCCGATGTGCTGCGCTATGTGCTCTGTGCCAACGCGCCCGAAACCAAGGATAACGATTTCACTTGGAAAGACTTCCAGGCGCGCAACAACAACGAGCTGGTTGCCACCCTAGGCAACTTCGTGAACCGCGCCGCCGTGCTCACGCAGAAGTTCTTTGAGGGGAAGGTGCCCGAGCGCGGCGAGCTAACCGAGATTGACGAAGAGGTTTTCCGGCAAGTAGGCGAGTTTCCGGCGCGAGTAGGGGAGCTAATCGAAAATTACCGCTTCCGCGACGCCCTAGCCGAGGTAATGAACCTAGCCCGCGTCGGCAACAAGTACCTGGCCGAAACCGAGCCCTGGAAACTCATCAAAACCGATGCAGCGCGCACCGGCACTGTGCTGCACGTAGCCCTGCAAGTGGCCGCCGCGCTGGTACCGCTACTCACGCCTTTCCTGCCCGAGTCGGCCGCCAAGCTGGCTAATATGCTGAATTTTCAGCCCGGCGATTGGCAGAGTGCTGCTCGCGCCGAGCAGCTGCCAGCTGGACATCAACTGCAAGAGCCCGCATTGCTATTCACCAAAATCGACGACGCTGTGGTGAACACGCAGGTGCAAAAGCTGCTTGACACCAAGCAAGCCAATGCCTTGGCTAACACTCCGGTTACGGCCGCGAAGGAAAACGTAAGCTTCGAGGAATTTGGCAAGATGGACCTGCGCGTCGGGACTATTATCGCCGCCGAAAAAGTAGCCAAAACCAAAAAGCTGCTTAAGCTGACGATTGACACCGGCCTCGACCAGCGCACCATCGTCAGCGGCATCGCCGAGTCGTTTATTCCGGAGGCTCTGATTGGGCAGCAGGCCATGGTGTTGCTGAACCTGGCGCCCCGTGAAATAAAAGGTATCCAGAGCCAAGGCATGCTGCTGCTGGCCGAAAACGCCGATGGCAGCCTGGCCCTGATGCAGCCCGGCGCCGCCGTGCGCAACGGCAGCAGCATCCTATAGCAAGTAGCAAGCTCAGCAGGACAGCCGTTTTTGCATTCGCGGATTAACCTTTTTTATTTGACATTCACCACGTTCATCGCGCGCTCCAGGCCCATCGCTCCGAAGGCCAGCACCGCTTCGCCAGCTTTCTCAATGCGCAGCGGAAGGTCAATTTGCTCGTCGGCCGAGAAAGGGTCAAGCACATAGTCAACCTGGCGCCCCTTCGAAAAATTGGCATCGACGCCAAAGCGCAACCGGGCGTATTTATCGGTACCTAGGGTGGCTTGGATGTCCTTCAAACCGTTGTGCCCACCCGCCGAGCCTTGGCCTTTCAGGCGCAGCTTGCCAAAGGGCAAGGCCAGGTCGTCGGTCACGACTACCATATTATCGACCGGAATCTTCAGCGTGCTCAGCCAATGCTGCGCCGCTTTGCCGCTAAGATTCATGAATGTAGTAGGCTTCACCAACACGTAGGTGTGGCCTTTGCTTTTAAACTCAGTAGTGAACGCGTGGCGACCTAGGGCGAAGCGCGGCGCCTCAAATTTTTCGGCCAAGTAGTCGGCCACCATAAAGCCAATATTATGGCGCGTGTCGGCATACTCAGGGCCGATATTGCCTAAGGCAAGAACCAAAAAGACCACAGATTCAAACGGATTTTTAGGATTGAACGGATGCGCCTGCTGCGCAGGCTGACTAGCTGGCAATGCTTGAGGCTAGCTGATGTGATAGTAGCAAAGCAGGCCAACTTGAAGTAAGTACTAGGCAAAAGAAAAAGGCTGCTTGTAAAGCAGCCTTTTTCTTTTGCAAAACAACGCAGTGGCAGCAGTTAAACTGCTTAACGGAAAGAAGGCCGTCCGGGTAGGCAGCCTGCGCAGCAGGCGTATCCGTTCAATCCTAAAAATCCGTTTGAATCTGCGATTAACGGTTAGCGGCCATTTCGCCTTTCAGTGCACGCGGGATGGTGATGGTGGCGATAGGAGCCTGGGCGTTGGTGAGGATGGTGTAGTTGTTGGTTTGCACCGCGCCTACTTTCACCGACTTACCGAGCTCTAGGGTGCTGATGTCAACTTCTACGTAGTCGGGCAGGTTTTCGGCCGTAGCCTTCACCTTCAGCTTACGCAGCTTGCTAGCCAGCTTACCACCGGCGAGTACGCCCGGCGATACGCCTACGTATTTCACGGGGATGTCCATTTTCACTTCTTTGCCTTCCTGCAGTTCCAGGAAGTCAACGTGCAGCAGCATTTCGTTGACGGGGTGGAACTGAGCATCTTGCACGATGGCGCGGTAGTGCGTGCCTTCCACGTTCAGGTCCACGATGTGGGCCTCCGGGGTGTACAGCAACTCGCGGAACAGGATGGCGGGCACCGAGAAGTGCACTGCTTCGGCACCACCGTACAGTACGCAAGGCACTTGGGAGTCGAGGCGCAGTGCCTTGGCGTCCGTCTTGCCGAGATTCGCTCTTTTAAACCCTACAATCTCTAGGCTTTTCATAAAAGAAGTTGGTTTGGAATGAATTAGCCGCCCGGCAACCTTGCCGAAACGGGCCGCAAAGGTACGGCTTTAGGCCGGCAAAAGCAAGCCTTGCGTAGTTACCCCACCCCCGACCCCTCCCCTCCGGGAGAGGGGAGCCGACCGCAACCAGACGTTTGATAACGCTAGCAGTCATTAGGCTCCCCTCTCCCGGAGGGGAGGGGCTGGGGGTGGGGTTATACAAGCACCGATTAAATAAACAGCGAGCTGATGCTGTCGTGCGTCACTACATTGCGAATAGCCGCCGCAAACAGCGGGGCCACCGAAATCACCCGAATCTTGTCATTGGCCTCGCGCTGCGGAATTGTGTCGGTCGTAATCAGCTCCGTGAGCGACGACGCCCGAATGCGCTCGTGCGCCGGGCCACTGAGTAGCGGGTGCGTAATAACAGCGCGCACCGAGCGGGCCCCACGCTCCATCACGAGGTCGGCGGCTTTGCAGATGGTGCCGGCCGTGTCCACCATGTCGTCCACAAATACTACATCCATACCCTTCACGTCGCCGATTACCTGCATCGAGGCGATTTCGTTGGCCCGCAGGCGCATCTTGTCGCAGACTACGATTTCGGCCCCAAATTTCTTGGCATAGGCACGGGTGCGCACCACGCCGCCCACGTCAGGCGAGGCAAAGATGAGGTTCTCTAGGTTCAACGACTTGATGTAAGGCGCCGTAACGGTGGCCCCATCGAGGTGGTCTACCGGAATATCGAAGAAGCCTTGAATCTGGCCGGCGTGCAGGTCGCAGGCCATGAGGCGGTCGGTGCCCACGCTCTGGATGATGTTGGCTACCACTTTGGCCCCGATGCTCACGCGGGGCTTGTCTTTGCGGTCTTGGCGGGCGTAGCCCATATAAGGCATCACGATGTTGACCTTGTGCGCCGAAGCCCGCTTGCAGGCATCCACCATCAGCATCAGCTCCATGAGGTGCTCGGAGGGCGGGAAGGTGCTCTGAATGAGGAAGACTTCGCAGCCGCGCACGCTCTCGTTGAAGCTGGGCCCTAGCTCGTTATCAGCAAAGCGCTGCACCGTGAGGTCGCCCAGCGGCTGGCCGTAGCATTCGGCAATGTGGCGGCCCAGCTCTTGCGAGGCAGTGCCGGCGAATATCTTAACAATGGGTTCCATCGAAGAAGGAAGCAAGTGGTAGCTTGCCGTAGTAAATGTTAGAGAACAGCCTGAAGCCAGTGGGGCGAGCAGTGGCTTGCCCCGCCGGGGTAAAAAGCGAAAGGCGCCGGCTTGCTCCCGAAGGGGAACAGCCAGCGCCTTTATAAAAATTGCAGCGTAGGGTAGTCGTAGCGAGGCATTGCTGCCACAACGTTTCCCAGGATGTAAAGCAAGGCCGCTGCGGCAGCCAACCCGCCAGATACTCCGCGCGTGCCCAACTACTAGGGTCGGGTCTTTCGGAAGCTAAGGGCTGCGGCGGCTGCTTACTCATGCGGTCGAAACTTAGCAGGGCTGCCAATAGGCAGCGGTTTGCGCCTGCAAAGTTGCGATAGGTTTAAGGAATTGCGGCGGAATAAATGCACAACTGCCAAAAATTAACACGTCGGCTAGGGCTGCTGAAGCAGCTATATCCTTCTGGTTGGGGTAGGTATCAGTGGCGAGAGCCCTAGGTATGCCCACGGCGTAAAAGTCGTATGAAACCGAGACTACCCTTTCGCAGCTAGTGAAAAGAGGTAGGCTTGATTTGTGTTGCGTTCGAGCTTCTCAAACCGCTCATTTTGGTATCATCGGGTATTCACGAACTGGATAAAGCCAGCGAAGCCTAGCCGCTCAAGTACTTCTGGCTCTTACTATTCTAGTTTACCTGTTTGAGGGGAAGGTGGCCCTCCACATACAGCCCGAGTAACTGGCGCTCCTACAAGCGGCGGGCGCGAGCGCTTGGGGCACCTGACTTTATGCGCTTTGTGGGGCCCGGTCGCCGCTGGGGCAAGGATGGCAAAAGCCGGTGGGTGCTCTTTGGCTGAAAAGACCTATTGGTAGTGAGTAATTGCTAGTGACGTACTGCTAGTGTCGCGCTAACTAAAACGAAAGCCCCAACCGATGAATGGCCGGGGCTTTTTGCGTCTAGCGCCTTGTTGCTAAACCTAGTACAACAAAGTTGTGCCAGCTTGCGGCGCCGCCTATCTTGGTAGCCGTGAAGCACTTTCTACTCTCTTGTTGCCTGCTGCTCGGCTTTGTGCTTGGCGTTACCATCCTGCCGCCGTTCCCGGACCTGGCAGCCACCGCGCGGCCCCGGCGGCTGGCTCGCCCCGCGCCCCTCACCGATACGGTGTACGTGTGCCAGGGCGCCCATGCCCGGCTCTACCATTGTAGCCGCACCTGCGCGCAGCTCACGCGCTGTGGGCACCCAGTGCAGCTGCTGGAGGCGGCCCAGGCCAAACGCTGGGGCCAGTGGGCGTGCCAGCAGTGTCTTATACGCTTGGTCTGAGCGGCCCTGGGGCGCTAGGCGCTAAAGCTGGGGACGCTTAAATATTTAAAGTGCTATCAACATTAAACAATACTTGCTTATTATATATGGACTTGAGAGAATTAATTGAATACGAAAACGAGAATACTAATCTTGATTTTAAAAAGGTTCCTTATCGGAAGGAGATGTTTGGAGAGCTCCTTAAAGACCTAATTGCAATGGCGAATGCTGATACAAGAGGCGATAGATTTATAATTATTGGCGTTAAGCATTATCCCGATGGTAGAAGGGATATATTAGGAATAGATAATTTTATTGATGATGCTATATATCAAAAGCTAGTCAATGACAATATTGAGCCGGAGTTACGTTTTGAATATTCTGCTTTTGATTTTGATGATAAAAAATTAGCTTATTTTAGAATATATAGTTGTGTTGACCAGCCATACATGATGAAGAAGGATTACAGTGTGAAAGATAATGACACTATTCAAAGGGGTGAAAGCTTCGTTAGAAAAGGTTCTTTTAAAACTCGTTTACTGCGTAGGGATATTGATAGAATGTTTGCTAATAAGTTGGAAAAAGATGATTTTAAAAATTTTATTAGTGTAGAATTAGATTGCGATAGTGGATTCGGGCTTTATGAAAGTGGAGAATTTATTCTGCCTTCTAGAAGCGCAAGAAAAAGAATTGAGGAAGTTATAAAACAAAAGGAAAAAGAACTTGAAAATCTAAGTCGTTTACAAAACAGGATAAAAGAGGGCCCACTTGCTGAATTAGATGCATCTCTTATTGCATGTAATTTGCCTTTACTCATGCCTAGTAATCCCTTTGGTTCATACGAACAAAGAGATTTGAGTACATTGAGAGAAAATCTAGCGAAGGTCACAGAAACGTATAGAGAAGATGATGCTTATTGTGTTTTTGAAGAGCAATCTAGCAAAATAAATTTTAAACTTATTAATGCAGGCGAGAAGTATATAGAAGATGTATCTTTAGAATTCTCCATTAGAGGAGACTTTGATTTTTTGATAGCCCCTGAAAAATTTTCAAAGCCTAGCTCATTCGGGCCTACAATTCCCTTATCCAATTGGGAGAGGCTAGAGTATCCTGAAGTAATTGAAAACAACAATAGTTACATTATTCATTCTTCTATAGGACAATTAAAGCATGGTATTCCATCTAAAGCGTTTAAGGTTCCAATAAGAATATTTTTACCTCTTGGATGTTTTGGAAAGAAACTTATAGTTGATATTAAAATATTCGGTGCCAATATTGCCAAGCACATTAATAAATTTATTGAAATTGATATTTTGCAAAACACTGCAAAATGAGTTTTGCGACAATAGAAATAAAAAAGTCCGACCAACCGGCCGGGCTTTTTTGTGTCATGTCAGTAGTACCTAGGATATACCTAGCCACCTAGACTCATTGGAAGTCAGTATACGCACCAGCCCTGAAGTATTTAACCCTCGTGCCTTTGCCACCTCGCTCTCAAGTGTAGTAGCAGCTCCCATTACTATTATGTAAGCTTGGATTACTTGATACAGAAAAAGGCGGCCGCTACGGTAGGTAGTGACCGCCCTTTTCTAAGCTGGTGCTAGTGAGAAAGCGAGCGCTGGAACTGCGCTACCACATAAGCACCAGTTAGGTACTGATAGCCTACTAGCTCCCACCCTCTACTACTTAGGTAATTGAAGGCCTGCGACTCCGAGTCAAAAGAAGCAACCTTAGTAGCCTCTTCCTCCAAGCGACTGTCTACTAGGGGAGCCTTTTTAGACTCCTGCCCATACGCCATCGCAATTGTTAGTGCCCGGTCAGAACTCGCCCGTAGCGACACGTACAGGCGGCAAAACTGTTTGGGCTGGCTGGTGGGCGTGCCGGGGGTAGCCTGGGCAAAGACGGGAGAAGCAGCGCTGGTGGCAAGCAGCAGAGCAAGCGCGAGGTGTTTGAGCATGAGGCATGAAATAGGTGATGTTTCAAAAATAGCGGGTCTGCCCCTGCGAGATAAGGCGTTAGCTACTCACTAGGCAGTGAATTGCGCAGCCTTCCTCGCAGCAATTGCCGCTCGCTTCGTGTCGCCGTCCACGTGCACGTACTTCCTCGTGGTCTTGCTGTCTTTGTGGTCCAGCAGCTTTTGCAATACCTCGGCCTTGCCCCGACCCGCCCGATGTTGGTGGCGAAGGCCTCGCGGCCCACGTGGTGGGGCAGGTCCCATAGTCAGGCCCAGCGCCCAACCTAGGCGCTGAAGCAGACAATTAGAATAGTGGTCGGTGTAGTCGTAGAAGCCGGGCAGCTCATTCTCCTGCCAGGCATTCCCTAGGTAGCCGATGGCCCGCGTGGTGAGCGGCAGTATGTCGTGCGTCTTCTTGTGGGGCAAATGCCGGTAGCGTCGTCGAAGAGTTCGGGCCACCAGCTGCTATTGAGCCCGATAGGGTGGGGCGCCCGGTCGGTGACTAGTTGCAAGCGCAGCAGGCAGGTGCCGTCCTGCTTGGCGGGTATTCGCAGAATAATCTTGGCGGAGTAGCTCACTGGGTAAACGCCAAAATGCCAATAACCCGAAAACGGCCTCCGCTCAGATTGAGCGGAGGCCGTTTTCGGGTTATTCAGCGGCACTATCGTGTGCCTGAGTTGTCCGACCAGGGCTCGAACCTGGACTTTCTTGAATCAAAATCAAGCGTGTTGCCGGTTACACCATCGGACAAGGTCCCTAGAGCGATGTGCTGTTCGGGGCTGCAAAGGTACAAAAAGAATGATACGACGCAAGAGGGAGGTCAAAAATTTTTTAAAAAACTTTGTGAACGGTTTCTGAAGGCTGTTTTAGGAAGGGTGGGCGTGGGTAGCCAACCTAGGCGCTGCACAGCTTTGAAAAGCCCCGTTTTGAGCGTACTTTTGCACCCTCAAAACGTATTAACTTAGTAAAACAAAACCAAATGGCGAATTCGGGCAAAATCACCCAGGTTATCGGCCCCGTGGTGGACGTGAGCTTCGCGGGCGAAAGCGACCTCCCCAACATCTTCGATGCGCTGGAAGTAACCAAAGACAATGGCCAGGTGGTGATGCTGGAGTGCCAACAGCATTTGGGCGAAGACCGGGTGCGCACCATCGCCATGGACTCGACCGAGGGCCTGACCCGCGGTGCCGCTGTGCGCAGCCTAGGTCACGCCATCACGATGCCTACCGGCGACGGCGTGAAAGGCCGCCTGTTCAACGTGATTGGCCAGGCCATCGACGGTATCGCGCAGCCCGTGAGCACTGGCGGCTTGCCCATTCACCGCAACGCGCCTGCCTTTGAAGACCTCGCTACTTCGTCAGAAGTATTCTTCACCGGCATCAAAGTAATCGACCTGCTCGCTCCGTATGTGAAGGGTGGTAAAATTGGTTTGTTCGGTGGTGCTGGTGTAGGCAAAACCGTACTGATTCAGGAACTCATCAACAACGTAGCCAAGGCCTACTCGGGTCTGTCGGTGTTTGCTGGTGTGGGTGAGCGTACCCGCGAAGGCAATGACCTGCTGCGCGAATTCATCGAAGCCAACATCATCCGCTACGGCGATGCGTTCAAGCACTCGATGGAAGAAGGCGGCTGGGACCTGAGCAAGGTGGACATGGCCGAGATGGAAAAATCGCAGGCTACCCTCGTGTTCGGCCAGATGAACGAGCCCCCCGGAGCCCGCGCTCGCGTGGCCCTGTCGGGTCTGACGATTGCGGAGAGCTTCCGCGACGGCGACGGCACCGGTGCTGGCCGCGACATCCTGTTCTTCATCGACAACATCTTCCGCTTCACGCAGGCGGGTTCGGAAGTATCGGCTCTGCTGGGCCGTATGCCTTCGGCCGTAGGGTACCAGCCCACGCTGGCTACCGAGATGGGTGCCATGCAAGAGCGCATCACCTCGACCAAGCGCGGCTCGATTACCTCGGTACAGGCCGTGTATGTACCTGCCGATGACTTGACTGACCCGGCTCCGGCTAACACCTTTGCTCACTTGGACGCTACGACGGTATTGAGCCGTAAAATCGCCGAGCTAGGTATCTACCCAGCTGTGGACCCGCTCGACTCGACCTCGCGCATCCTTGACGCTACTGTACTCGGTGCTGAGCACTACAACACTGCCCAGCGCGTGAAGGAAATTCTGCAGCGCTACAAGGAACTGCAAGACATCATCGCCATCCTAGGTATGGACGAACTGTCGGAAGAAGACAAGCAGACTGTAAACCGCGCTCGCCGCGTGCAGCGCTTCCTGTCGCAGCCCTTCTTCGTGGCCGAGCAGTTCACTGGCCTGCAAGGCGTGCTGGTTGACATCAAGGACACTATCAAAGGCTTCAACGAAATCATCGACGGCAAGTACGACCACCTGCCCGAGTCGGCCTTCAACCTGGTTGGCACCATCGAAGACGCAGTAGCCAAGGGTGAGCGTCTGGTGGCTGAAGCCAAGTAAACCGCATGTCATGCTGACGAAGGAAGCATCTTATCACGGCTGCTTTCGTCAGAAATTAGTAATCCGAACCTTGCGAACGTGATAAGATGCTTCGCAAGCTCAGCATGACAGAAGAAATGCATTTAGAAATCATCACCCCCGACCGCAAGGTATTTGATGGCGAAGCTACTTCGGTGCGCTTTCCGGGTACCGATGGGTCGTTTGAAGTGCTCAACAACCACGCCCCGCTGATTGCGGCCCTCAAAACGGGCGACGTGATTGTGACGGGTGCGGGCGGCGGCACGTTTCACATTGGCGGCGGCATCGTGGAGGTGCTGCGCAACAAAGTGACCGTGCTAGCCGAGTCGGCCTCGGCCTAGGTTACGAATAACACCTATTGCGGGAGCGCCCGCGCTGGCTTTGGCCGGCGCGGGCGCTTTTTTGCTACCTAGGGCCTGTTGTTTGGGTGGGTACTTCAGCCTTGCGGGGCGTTTTTTCGTTCAGCGACTATTCTTCCCTTTTTACTGGCCTCTGCGCAATGTCGCTTCCTGCTGAAACCAATATTTACACCCCCCGCCAGCGTTACCTGCTGCTTATTGCCACGCTGCTTATACTTGGCGCGCTGGCCCTGTACGGGATGCTGGGTTACCTCACGGCCTTCCTGGGGGCGGGCATCCTGTATGTAGTGCTGCGCCCGTGGTTTACGGCACTGGTGCACAAGCGCGGCTGGAACCGCACGCTGGTGACGGTGCTGCTGCTGATTTTCGCAGTGGTAGTGCTCATCATTCCTTTTTTTGCTCTCACCTCGCTGCTCATTGACAAGGTGCGGATAGTGGCGCAAAACACCGACCAAATTCTGGCGACGGTGCAAGATATCGAGCGTAAACTAGGCATTCAAGTAACGCAACAGGCGCAGGTGCGCCAACTCTTGCAGCAAGGTGCGGCGCGCGTAAGCCAATGGATACCAACGCTGGCCAGCAGCGTGCTCAACGTCATTGTCATCGTGGGCCTGATGCTCTTCACGATGTATTATCTATTTATGCAGGAAGAAACCTTCCTGGCGGGCCTGCGCCGCTACTTGCCCTTCCGCGAAAAGACGCTGGACGAGCTCAGTGAGTCGCTGCGCAATAACGTGAATGCCAACGTGCTGGGGCAAGGGGTGGTAGCTCTGGTACAGGGCTTATTGACCGGCCTGACGTTGTGGATATTCGGGGTGCCGTCGCCGATGTTCTGGACGGTTATAGCGTTTTTCATGGCTTTCATCCCGGTACTAGGTACCCCGCTGGTGTGGGGGCCGGCCGCCATTTATCAGTTTACCCAAGGGCACAATGGGCAGGCCATTGGCATTCTGATAGTAGGCGTTGTGGTGATTATCAACGTGGATAACCTGCTGCGCATCTGGATGGCGAAGTACATGGGCGACATCCACCCCTGGGTGACGCTGGTGGGGCTGACTCTAGGTGTCGATATTTTTGGTATTGTGGGGCTGGTTATCGGGCCGCTGCTGCTGTCGTACCTCATCGTACTGATGCAGGTGTTTGCCCGCGAAAACCGGGTATTGCTGCACCTAGTGCCCGACACGCTGACGGCCAAAGCCGAAGAAATAGTAGATGAATCGGTGAAAGTGCGCAGCGAGGCCGAAGAAATTCGCCGAACCCAGTAGGTAAGCGCGGGCGCGGCAGTAGTCTGGCGCTACCTTCGCCCTGCTATGGACCTGACCCCGATTCACCCGAAAGTTACCCCCATCTACCAGACGTCAGTCTTCAAATTCAGCTCGCTGGCCGAGCTTGAAGACTACTACACTACGCCCGGCCGCGGGGGTATGTATGGCTACTCGCGCTCCGAGCACCCCAATTCGGACGAACTGGTGGCCGAAGTAGCCCGCTTGGAGGGCGCCGCGGGCGGCGTAGCCACCGGCGCTGGCCTAGCTGGCCTGCTGGCGGCCGTGCTGGCCACCTGCCAGGCCGGCGACCATGTACTGTGCCCCGCCGAGCTCTATGGTGGCTCAGTGGTGCTGCTGTCGCAGGAGTTGAGCCGCCTAGGTATCGAAACCACCTATGTGCCACTGGCGCAACTTTATGATTTGGCTCAGCACCGCAAGCCTAATACTAAGTTGGTGCTGGCTGAGGTGCTGAGCAACCCCTTGCTAACAGTGCTCGACGGGCCCCGCCTGGCGCAGGCATGCCGCGAGCAAGGCATTAAGCTGCTTATTGATAGCTCGTTTACTTCGCCCATGCTAACGCGCCCGCTGGACTGGGGCGCCGATATGGTGTGGCACTCGGCCACGAAGTACCTGGCCGGCCACTCCGACGTAACGGCTGGCGTGGTAGTGGCCAACGACCCAGTCCTCAATAAGCGCCTGCGGCAAGTGGCCACTAACTTGGGGCTGATGCTGGCCCCGCTGGATAGCTGGCTGGCCGTGCGGGGCCTCAAAACCCTGCGGCTGCGCATGCGGCAGCATTCAGAAAATGCGCTGGCCGTGGCCCGCTTTCTGGCTAAGCACCCAGCCGTAGCGGAAGTTTTTTACCCCGGCCTCGACACGCACCCCGGCCACGATTTAGCCAAAGCACAACTGCTGAATGGCTTGTACGGGGGGATGCTCTCGCTGCGGCTTGCCAACGATACCGTGGCGGCGGCCGACGACTTTGTGCAGCGCACCAAGCTGTTTCCGCTGGCGCCCTCGCTGGCGGGTGTTGCGTCGTCGTGCTCGTACCCTACGGCAACCTCGCACCGCGGCCTCAGCGACGAGCAGCGTCGGGCTCTAGGTATCACGCCGGGCGTGCTGCGCCTGAGCGTGGGCATTGAAGAGCCCGCCGAGCTGCTAGCTGACCTAGGGCAAGCGCTGGACTAAAGCAGGCCTTCGCGCACGGCCTTGACTACGCGGCGCTGGTCGTCGTCGGTCATGGCCGTGCCGCTGGGTAGGCACAGGCCGCGGGCGAATAAGTCCTCGCACACCGCGCCACCATACATGGGCGCGTCGGCAAACAGCGGCTGCTGGTGCAGGGGCTTCCAGAGGGGGCGGCTCTCGATTTTGCGGGTTTCGAGGTGCTGGCGCAGGCTTTCGGGCGTGGCGCTGGTCTGGCTAGCGCCGTCCTTCGGCTCGGCGGGGTTGAGCAGCACGGTGGTTAGCCAGCGATTAGCGCGGCTACCGGGCAGCTCGGCGTCGGGCGCTACGGCCAGGCCGGGCAGGCCTGCTAGGTTCTCCTTATACCAGGTAAAAATCTCGCGGCGGCGCTTCACCCGGTCCTCCAGCAATTCCATTTGGCCCCGACCAATGCCCGCGAGTAGGTTGCTAAGGCGGTAGTTGTAGCCTACTTCTGAATGCTGGTAGTGCGGGGCAGCATCCTTGGCCTGCGTAGCCCAGAAAAGGGCCTTGGCAGCGTAATCAGCACGATTCGTTAATAAGGCGCCGCCGCCGCTGGTAGTCAGTATCTTATTACCATTGAAGCTGAACACGCTTACCTCGCCGAAGCTGCCCAGCGGCCGACCCTGGTAGCGAGACCCTAGGGCCTCGGCGGCATCTTCGAGCACCGGCAAGCCAAACTCTTGCGCAATAGCCAGCAGTTCGTCGAGCTTGGCGGGCATGCCGTACAGGTGTACCAGCAGCAAGGCTTTGAGCTTTTTACCTAATCTGAGCCGGTCGGTGATGGCCTCGCGCAGGCGCACGGGGCACATGTTCCAGGTATCGGCTTCACTATCTACGAACACCGGCGTGGCGCCGCAATAGCCAATGGGGTTGGCCGTAGCCACGAACGTAAACGACGGGCACAGCACTTCATCGCCCGGTCCCACGCCCAGCAGCCGCAGCCCCAGGTGGATGGCGGCCGTGCCCGAATGGAGCGCCACCGCGTGGCCTACGCCCGTGAAGGCGCACAAATCGGCCTCAAAGCCGGTCAAATTAGGGCCGGCCGGTGCTACCCAGTTGTCTTCTACCGCTTTGTGCAGGTAGTTGAGCTCGTGGCGACCTAGGTGCGGGGGAGAAAGGTAAATGCGGTCCAAAATCAAGCAAGAAGAAGCAATGGGCAGTCTGCTAGTCTAAACGTGCCAAGCGCACGCTAGGCCATCCGATAAGCAGTTATTGCTCATTTAATAATGGGGCGGGCTGGCACACCCACGGCCGTGACACCCGCGGGCAGCTCGCGCACAACTACGGCCCCGGCGCCCACAGTGGTTCCCGCCCCCACACGCACCCCCTGAATAACAGTAGCATTGGTGCCCAGGTACACGCCGGCGCCGAGCCGGGCCGCGCCGCTTATGTTGGCGTGGGGCATCAAGGAGCAAAAGTCTTCCAGCACTGCATCGTGGCCGATAGTGCAGCCCAGGTTAAGGAATACAAACCGCCCTAGGGTGATGTCGCACGTGAGTATGCAGCCCTGCTGGATAATGCAGCCCGCCCCTAGGGCTACCCGCTGCGACGATGCTAGCCGCACTCGCGGGTGCACCAGCGCCGGAAACGCGAGCTGCGGCGACATAAGCCGTGCCACCACCGCGGCGCGACTGGCGCTACTGCCCACCGCCACGGCCACAGCCAGCGGCTCGGAGGTTTGGTTGAGGTCGTGGGCGGTGCCTAGGTAGGGGAGGCCTGCTATAGTAGGCGTGGCGGGTGGCTGGTCGTCGTAAAAGCCACGCACGTCCCAGCCTGCCCCGGCCTCGTTGAGTTGATGTAGAAGCACCAGCACCTCGCGCCCCAGCCCACCCGCCCCAAAAATAACGAGGGGCTGCGGAGCCACAGCCGGCCGCTCGCTGGGGTGGTAGTCAGAAAAAAATAGCTGCGTCATGGCGGCTGGCAAAAGAAAGGGGCGCCAGTGGCCCCGCCACTGGGCAGCTAAGCTACCACGATGGTTTCGCCGTGCTGGCTGGTATCGAGGCCATGCGCCTCGTTTTCAGCATTTACCCGGATGGGCACAATCAGGTTCGTAATCTGATAAAGTATCCACGAGCCCCCAAAGGTAAAGACCCCCACGATAAGCAGCGTAAGCAGGTGGTAGCCCAGCAGCGCCGGCCCGCCGCCCGTAAACAAGCCGCCCTTTTGTGCAAACAGCGCCGTGGCCAGCATGCCCACGATGCCACCCACGCCGTGGCACGGAAATACATCGAGGGTATCGTCGAGGGTTGTGCGGTTTTTGAGGATAACGGCCCCAAAGCTCACCCCCGATGCCAGGATGCCAATAGCCAGCGCTGGCCCGTAGCTCACGTAGCCCGCCGCCGGCGTAATAGCCACCAGCCCCACCACAGCCCCAATGGCCGTGCCCATGGCCGAGGGCCGGTGCCCCCGGGCCGACTCTAGTAGCATCCAGGTGAGCATAGCTGCCGCCGAGGCGAGGTGCGTGGTGAAGAAAGCCTGCACCGCCGTGGTATTAGCCCCAAAAGCCGAGCCTGCGTTGAAGCCAAACCAGCCAAACCACAGTAGGCCGGTGCCTAAGATAACAAAAGGCACATTTACAGGCACGTGGGCGTGGCCATCGAGGTGCACTCGGCGCCGGCCAATGGAGATGGCCCCCGCCAGCGCCGCAAAACCCGCTGAGATGTGCACTACCGTGCCGCCCGCAAAGTCGAGCACGCCCCATTTGGCCAGGAAGCCGTCGGGGTGCCAGGCCCAATGCGCCAGCGGGCAGTAGATGAGGATGCTAAACAAGCACATGAAAATGAGGTAGCCCCAAAACCGGATGCGCTCGGCAAAGCCGCCACTGATGAGCGCCGGCGTGATAATAGCAAACTTGAGCTGAAATGCGGCAAACAGCACGAGTGGCATGGCCGCGCCCAGGCGCGGGTGCGGCGCCGTGCCCACGTTGTTGAACATGAAGAACGTGCGTGGGTCACCAATCACGCCCCCAATATCATCGCCGAAGGCTAGCGAGAAGCCTACCACATACCACAGCACCGAAATGATACCTAGGGCAATAAAGCTCTGCAACATGGTCGAGATAACGTTGCGCCGACTCACCATGCCCCCATAAAAAAACGCCAGTCCCGGCGTCATAAAAAGTACCAGGCCCGAGGCCGTAAGCATCCAGGCAATATCAGCTGGTTGGAAGGCATTAGGCGCTGCCTCGGGGTGGTGGTGAGGCAAAAAAGCGGCGGCTGCGGCCAGTGCCAGTAGTAAGACTAATGATAAACGAGCTAACAGTACTTTGCGCGGCATAAATGCAGGTTTTATCAAAATGACCTGCGCGAAGATAGGGGATGTCTCTATTTTTACACGTAATTATCTAAAATAAGCCTGTTTTATGAATGGTAGTGCCGCGTATTAAGTAGTTAATGGTTGCCCTAGGTGTTATTTTAAGAGGAGCTTAGATAAAAATGTCAGCAACCCAACGTAATACTTTAAGGTACTAGCAGACACAGCGCATTTTTCTCACCAAACCGCTGTGCTACAGCAATGACTCATAAAACAAAATGGTTGGTACTGGCTCCGACGGGGCTGTTGGTAGTGGGAGCTGGCGCGTGCCTCATTACGTGGGCCGGCGGCCTGAAGGAAAAAGGAGCTCCTACTAAGAAATGGGTGAGTGCAGGCACGCTTGCCCTCGTTGTTTTCAATGCGGGCCTGAGCTTGTTTGGCAATGGCGTAAGCGAAAGCGTGCTATACCAGCTAAAGGAGAAACCTGCGGCGCAGTAGACGGGCTTTTGCTTTCTAGGTGGTCTCGGCTCCGTGCGAAGAAATGCCTCAACTACACAAGTTGAGCTTGTGAGATAAGCGTAGTCTAACCCCACAAAAAAAGCCCCGGCGCAGGCCGGGGCTTTTTTTGTTAGGCTATTAGCGAGAACCTATTCGGTTTTGGCTTCCATTTTCTCGGTGCCCTCTACAGTCTTATTGCCTACTTTTTGAGTAGTGCGCTTCACTGCACGGGTACCTTTTTTAGCACCTTTCTTAATGCCACGGCCAGCCTTTTTGGCTACGTTGCCAGCAGCGTCGGCCGTGTTTTCAAGGGCTTGACCTACGTTGGTTTTGCCGGTTTTAGTAACAACTTTTTTCGTGCCGTTGTCGCGCACCTTTACTTCCGTTTCGGGAGTTTGGGCAAACGAGGCAGTGGTGAAAGCACAGGCGGCGAGGAGCAGAATTGCGTTTTTCATGGTTGAGGGGGAGGTAGAATTGTAGTTCTTGGGCCTTTTACGCGGCCCTTTACCTAGGGTTGTCCAGGGCTAACAGATGAGGTTAAACCTATTTAATCTAGGAATACTCAAAGCTCATGCCAAACCTCTTCTTAGCCCGGCAGCAGCAGCGAGCTATCGCCGTAGCTCAGGAAACGGTAGCCGTGCGCCAGGGCGTGGTCGTACACCGCGCGCCAGCCAGGACCTAGCAAAGCGCTCACTAGCAGCAGCAACGTGCTTTCGGGTTGGTGAAAATTGGTAATCAGCCCCTGCACCAGCCGAAACTGGTAGCCCGGCGCAATAAGCAGCCGCGTGCTGGCCTCTAATGTATCGGAGCCCTGCTGCTCTAGATAATCTAGCAACGCTTGCAGGGCCTGCTCGGGTGCTACATCCGGAGCATCTTCATAGGGCTGCCACTGCGCCACGGCCAGCGCAGGCGGGTTGGGCTGCCGCACTAGGCCGGCCCCGAGCCAGTATAGACTTTCGAGGGTGCGCAGGCTGGTAGTGCCCACCGCAATAACTGGGTGGGGCCGGTGCGCCAGCAGCTGTCGCAGCAGGCTGGCCTGCACAATAATAGGCTCGGCGTGCATGGGGTGGTCGGCCATGGTCTCGGCCTTCACGGGTTGAAACGTGCCGGCGCCTACGTGCAGCGTTACTTGGCCTAGGGCCGTGCCGCGCTGGGTTAGCTCCTGCAGTAGCTCGGGGGTGAAATGCAGGCCAGCCGTGGGGGCAGCCACAGCGCCCTCGTGGGCGGCGTACACGGTTTGGTAGCGCACGGCATCGGTGGCGGTGTCGGGGCGGTGCAGGTAGGGCGGCAGCGGCAAGTGGCCAGCCGCGCGCAGCACCTCGGCAAAAGGCAAGGAGGCTGGCTCCCAGCGAAAATCAATGAGGCTTTCACCACTTTCTTCTACGGCCTGGCGCTCGGCCCACAGCGTGGCGGGCTGGCCAGCAAACGAAAACTCCAGCGTAACGGGACCGTCCTTCCAGCGGCGGCCATTACCCACGAGGCAGCGCCACGTGGCGGCGCCCGTTTGCTGCAGGGCCGGCTCAAGGGCGCGGTGCGGCGCTACGGGTTCGAGGCAAAATAGCTCGACCGCGCCGCCTGTGGGGCGCTTGGCCAGCAGCCGGGCCCGCACCACCTGGGTGTCGTTGAAGATGAGCAGCGTATGGGGTGGCAGCTCGCCGGGGAGGTCGCGAAAGGTTTTGTCGGTGATGGTGCCCGCCCGGCTCACCAGCAGGCGGCTGGCGGCGCGGTCGGGCAGCGGCTCGGGCGCGATGCGGGCCGCGGGCAGGTCATAGTGAAAATCATGAATGCGGAGCTGCTGCGGGGAAAGCATAGAAAGAGTAAGGGAAGAATAGAAAATGAGTACAAAGGTCGGGCGGCGCACGACGCTTTACGGCGTGTGGGGGCCGATGTCAGCAACTTCGGGTCTTACTTGCGACTTCATCCGGTGCCCATTATGCGTTCGTTTTGCCTTTTTCTACTTGGTTTGCCGTTGCTTGCCCAGGCAGTGGCCCCGCCCGCCCACCCCTATGCCGACGCCACCCGCCGGCGCATTGCCACTGCCCAGGACGAGCGCAGAACGACTGAGCTGCTGCCTTTTCTCACCGATAAAAACCCCACTTACCGCGGCGCTGCGGCAGAGGCCCTAGGGTCGGTGCAAGACCCGAAGGCGGTGCCCGCGCTGTTGCCGCTGCTGCGTGATGCCGCGCCCACCGTGCGCCGTGCCGCTGCCTACGCCCTCGGCCAAACCGGCGACAGCACCGCCGTGCCCGCCCTAGGTCAGCGCCTAGCCCAGCCTGAGCCTAATGCCCTTGCCCGCCGCGCTACCTACGAGGCTTTGGGACGCTGCGTGACCAAGCACTCGGTCAGTCAGTTGTGGATCATCAAGGTGCCCGGCACGGATAGTGCTGCCGCGCCCGGTCGTGCCTGGGGCTTGTATCGGGCCGCCCTGCGCGGCTTGGCCCCGGCTGAGGCGGTGAGCCAAGCTACCAAGCTTCTAGGTCAGAAAAACCAAGTGCTGGCGGCCCGTACGGGTGCTTCGGCAGCGCTCACGCGTATGCGAGGCCAAGACTCTACACTAGTGCGAGTGGCGCTGCCGACGCTGCTGAAAGGATTGAGTTCGGACCCGAATTATTTCGTGCGTGCCAACTGTGCCACGGCTCTAGGTAGGGTGGCGCGGCCGGTAGCGTATGCAGCCTTAGCGAAAGCGTCCACCACCGATGCCGACCACCGGGTACGCATTGCGGCACTGCGGGCATTGCCCGTAGCTAATAGCTCCTTGGTAGGCAATAGCCTTACTCCCTTGGTTGTAATGCGACAGGCTTTGCGGCGGCCTTTGGCACAGGAGAGCCTGACTGGTGCAGAAGGGATGCTAAAAGTGCCTTTCGATACAGTCAAAGCGGGGGCTGATTATCTATCTTATTTAGTAGGTGTTCGTCACTTCCGCGCCCGCGCCACGTTGCTGCAAGCTGTTCTTCGACACGTGCCCGCCACTCAGCGCCCAGTCATCGCCGACACCATTCGCCGCCGCTACGAGCGCACGCCCAACCAATACGAAAAAGCGGCCCTTCTTACAGCCCTAGGGGAGGACCCGGCGCAGTTTGACTTCGTAGCGAAGGAGGCAGCCTTGACTACTGGCCCGCCCGTAGTGCCCGGCACTGCCCTAGGTACCCTGGTAGCAATGCGCGCCAATAAAAGATTCCCTACTACTCGCCAAGCCGATTTTACGGCGGCGCTACGGCGGGCGCTGGCCGGTGGCGACGAGGCACAACTCAGTACCGCCGCCGAGGCAATGGCCGACCCCAAGCTGGTGCCCGCGCCCCAGCCCGAAGATGTGGCTGCTCTGCGCCAAGCCCGTGATAAACTAACGCTGCCTCGCGAAATAGAGCCTTGGATAGCACTGCAGCAAGCTCTAGATAAGCTTGAAAAAGTGGCAACTCCCACGCCAATTCCGCGGGGCACGGCCGGGCAGCATCCCATCGATTGGGCTGTGGTGCAAAGCGTGCCGGTGGGCCAGCGTGTGCGCCTGATTACTACGCAGGGCCCCATTGAGCTGGAACTGAAAGTAGTGGAGTCGCCGGGCGCGGTGGCCAGCTTCGTGAGCTTGGTGCGGCAGCACTTCTACGACGGGCTGTATTTCCACCGGGTGGTGCCCAACTTCATGGTGCAGGGCGGCGACCCGCGCGGCGATGGCTCGGGCAGCACGCCCTACACCCTGCGCTCGGAGCTGGCCCAGCTCACCTACGGGGCGGGCGCCGTGGGACTGGCCTCGGCTGGCAAAGACACAGAAAGCTGCCAGTTCTTCGTTACCCACCTACCTACCCCGCACCTCGATGGCCGCTACCCGATTTTTGCCCAGGTAGTGCGTGGCCTCGACGTGGTGCAGCGCCTCGACATCGGCGACCGCATCACCACTATCGCGCTGCTGCCCGCTGGGGCATCGGCGACTGCTCTTCCTTCTAAGAAATGAAAAAAACTTGGCTGCTGGCCGTGCTCGTGCTGGCCGTATTAACCGACCTCGTGCTCACGTATGTGCAGTATAGCAACTTGATTCTTGATGGGGACCTAGCCGCTATTGTGGTGCCGCGCGCCGACTATGCGCCGGTGCTGCACGACCCTTTTGGCTGGTCGATGCTAACTACTGGTGGCTGGTACTCGGCACCCAATCGGTTTTTCTCGCACATCACGCTGCGCGAGTATTGCCTGCGCGCGCCGCTCTTGCTGCAGGCTTTTACTACTCCTATCAACAGCGTGTACATGGCCTTGGCTCTGTGCAGCGTGAGCGTGCAGGCGCTGCTGCTTTATGTGCTAGGGTGGTACGCCACTGGTAGTCGGCGCCTAAGCAACTGGCGCTTGTGGCTGGCAATGGCCCTAATGACACCTTTCTTTCAAACGACGGGCTACAATGGGCAGATGTCGATAGTAGATACATCCTTTACCTACACCTTCTTCTACGCCCTGCCGCTGCTGGTGCTGCTGGTGCTGCTGTGGCCGCTATACCGGGCGGCCGGCCAGCGGCAGCCCTTGCGCGTGGGGGGCGTGCAGCTAGTAGCTATGCTGCTGCTAATAGTAGTGTTAGCCTTTAGCGGGCCTATCATTGCGGGGGTGGTGCTGGTGCTACTGCTGGGCGTAGGCCTGCATGCAGTCCGCCAGCGCTGGCCGCAGCCTGCGGCCTATTGGCTCAAGAACCTGCCCGGCCAGGCCGGGCTGCTGTGGGGTTGGCTAGGTGCGCTGTGTCTCTACTCGCTCTACATTGGCCGGCACAATACCGAGAACCTAATGGCTACGCTGCCGCTAGGGCAGCGCTACCAGCTGGTGCCCCTAGGCATTTGGGACGAGCTCACGAGCAAGCTAGGGCTGCCGCTGTTGGTACTGGGCTGTCTGGCCAATGTGCAGCTCATTCGCCGCCAGCTGCCGCCTACAGCCGAGGGGCAGCGCATTGTGCAGGTGCTGCGCTACCTAGGGTGGTTTGCGTTGGTTTACATTGCCTTGCTGCCGCTGGGCGGCTACCGCGACTACCGGCCGCTCATTCTGCGGCACGACTCTATTGTGCCTATTACGCTAGGGTTGGTTGGCTTCTATGCGCTCTCTAGCTGCTACTTGCTACAGCAGTTGCGCGGCAAGTCGGTACGGTGGTATGCCGCCGCCGTGGTACTGGTAGCGTTCATTTTTACGAACGCTGACCGCCGGCTCATCCCTAATAACAACAACAGCCGCGAGCGCCAGGCGCTGGCCCTGCTTTCCCAGGCGGGCAGCGCGCCGGTCGTGCGCTTACCCCAGGAGTGTACCGTTATGTCGTGGTCGCCTATTGTCCGGCCCTACGAGTCGCTCACCAATGCCGAGTTGCTCAAGCACTGGGGTATTACCAAAGGCCACACTATGTATTACTACCCAGCGCAATGAGCAAAGCCTAGGAAACATAAGGTGCTAGAAACAAGTGAGTAATGCACTTGCGCTTAACCCGATGGGGCCGCTAGCCGTTGCTACTAGCCTTTCGCTTACTGTTGTCGCTATGCCTGCCCTTTCCCTTCTCGCCCTGCACCAAGTTGGTTTTTACCTAGAGCGCTTGCAAGACCTCGCGGTGCTCTACGTGCCCAAGCTGCTCTCGGCCATCGTGATGCTGATAGTAGGCTGGTGGCTTATCGGCTGGGGCAGCCGCCTGGTGGCTGCCGCCACGGCGCGGCTCGATGTGTCGCTCAGCTCGTTTCTCACCAGCATGTTCAGCATCGCCCTCAAGGTGTTGCTGCTCATGTCGGCGGCGGGCATGGTGGGCTTCGAAACCACGTCGTTTGTAGCCATTGTGGGGGCCGCAGGCTTGGCCGTAGGTTTGGCGCTGCAAGGCACGCTGGCCAACTTCGCGGGTGGGGTATTGATTCTGATATTCAAGCCCTTCACCGTCGGCGACGTTATTGAGAGCCAGGGCCGCACCGGCACGGTGCAGGCCATCCAGATTTTCAATACCATCCTGCTCACGCCCCAGGGCGATACGGCCATTTTGCCCAACGGCGCCACCTCCAACGGCGTTATCGTCAACAAAGCCCACCCGCAGCGAACACTAGTCGATATCCAATTGGAGCTAGACAGCAGCACAGACTTCGACGCCCTGCGCCAGCAGGTGCTGCCCCTGCTGGGCCACGACAATGAGGTGCCCGATGCCCCCGCCCCGCAGGTGGTGCTCGTTGCCCTCAAACCCGGCGCCACCATGACGGTAGCCTTCCGCGCCTACGCGCAGCCCGGCCAGGAAGAAAACCTGCGCAACCACCTCATGGAGCGCTTGCAGCAGTGGTTTGCGCAGAAGCCCTTGGCCGATACCGCGCCCGGCAAGTAGACCTAGGCGGTGCTACACCGGCACCACTACCACCTTCTTAGTATCGAAAAATTCCTCCTCGTAAAAATCCTTCAGGTCGATAACCTGCGCTACGAGGCCGCTTTCGGCGATTTCCTCCCCTAGGTCGCCCCCTTTGAGGTAGTACAGCCCCGCGCCCGCGGCCGGGTGCTTTTTATAGCTGTGCATAATCCAGGGGTGAAACGCGGCCAGGCGAGCCACGGCCCGGCTCACCACAAAGTCGAACTTCTCGGATACTTGCTCGGCGCGGGTTTGGGTGGCCGTGACATTGGCGAGGCCCAGCGCGCCGGCCATAAACTGTACGGCCTTAATCTTTTTGCCGATGCTATCGACCAAGTGAAACTTCACCTCCGGGAACATGATGGCCAGCGGCAAACCCGGTAGCCCGCCGCCCGTGCCCACGTCGAGCACCGCGCTGCCCGCTGGAAACTGCACCACCTTGGCAATGCCCAGCGAGTGCAGAATGTGGCGTTCCACTAGGTTGTCGGTATCGGTGCGGGCCACGAGGTTTATCTGCGCATTCCAGGCTTTAAACTCCTTTTCGAGCTCTGCAAACTGCTGGCGCTGCTGCGGCGTGAGCTGTGGAAAATATTTAGTGAGTAGGGACATAAAAAACGTGTGTCATTGCGAGAAGAAACGACGAAGCAACCTCTCCTTCGCGTCAACTAGCGTTCGCAAACGCCAGCGACATGCAAAGGAAAGGTTGCTTCGTGGTTCCTCCTCGCAATGACAGGCAAGGAGAGTGGTAGGAGCTTAATAATTAAATAAACTCTTTTTTGTCCTTCACCATGTCGAAGAGAAGCTCGCGGGCGCGGTGCAGCTGGGCTTTCACGGTGCCGAGGGGGGCTTTCAGCTCGGTGGCGATTTCCTCGTAGCTGAGCTCGTCGAAGTAGCGCAGGCTCACGAGGCGCTGGTACTTGTCGGGCAGGCGCGACACCACATGGCGCATGATTTCGATTTTCTGATTCTTAATCGTCGTGTCAGCCGGGTTGAGGTCGTTGTCGCGAAACTCCAGCTGAATCTCGTCGCCGTCGCCCATTTTCACGGCCGAGTCAATGCTCATCGTCTTGATTTTATTCTTGCGAATAAAGTCGATGCAGTTGTTGGTGGCGATGCGAAACAGCCAAGTGCTAAACGCAAACTCGGGGTTAAACTTGTGCAGGTTACGGAAGGCCTTGGCGAAGGCCTCGATGGTGAGGTCCTCGGCGTCGTCGGGGTTGCGCACCATTTTGAGCACGACGTGAAACACCGGCTTTTTGTAAATCTGCATCAGCTCGGCATAGGCCTTTTCGTCGCCGTTGTCCACGGCGGCGCGGATGAGTTTGAAGTCATGCCGGGCTTTAGACGAAAACTGTTTCTGAATATCAGCGGGGTTTACTTCCATTGGAGCGGGCGGCGCACCAAGAGCGAAAAGCCCCAGGCGCAATAAAAAGCGAGGTACAGAAAATCAACGAAGGGCAGCGTAGCTGCTGGCAGCACTTGCCCGAGGCGGCGAGCCAGTGGTATATAAGCCAGTAGTAGCAGCAATGTTCGAGCCAGCCACAATCCTCCCAAAGATATAATATTTTCGGAGGAAAGTGAAACTGCCAATACGGCCGGCGTCAGCAAGTAAAAAAGGACATTGCTGCCCATAAATATAGCGAGCCGAAAGCGGTCGGGGGACCGGTAGCGGCTGCCGGCCGAGAGGTGACGCCGCTTTTGGCGCCACCAGCCCGCCCAAGTACGGGCGGGCTCGCTCAAGGTTTGGGCGGCGGGGTCGACTACCACTGCCACGCGGGCACCTAGGGCCACGGCATCCTGCACTAGCAGGTCATCATCGCCGCTTAGGCGCCGAATATGGCTAGCGAAGCCCTTGGTAGCCTGAAAAATACGGCGGGTGTAGGCTAAGTTGCGGCCCACGCCCATGTAGGGCCGGCCGGCCCAGGCTAGCCCTAGGTACTGCGCCGCCGTGAGCAGCGTTTCGTAGCGAATGAGCTGGTTGAGTAGGCCAGGCTCTTCGACATAGCCCGAAAAGCCGAGCACTATGTCGGCCCCGTTTTTTTGGCTGAAGCCGCGCTGCATCAGGCGCAGCCAGTCGTAGGTGACAGGACGGCAGTCGGCGTCAGTAAATAGCATCCGCTCATAGCGGGCAGTCTTGATGCCGAGCGTAAGCGCGTACTTCTTGGGCGAAAAGCCAGCTGGCGTGTGCGTCACCGTCACGAGCCGAAAGCGCCCGGGATAATACTGGGCCAGTTGCTGGGCGTAGAACTCGGTTTCGTCGTGGCTGCGGTCGTTGATGAGTACTAGCTCGAAACCCGCCGGGTACTCTTGCTTGAGCAAGATGGGCACCAGCTCGCGCAAGTTGTCAAGCTCGTTGTGGGCGCACAGAATGAGCGAAACCGGCTCATGGTCGGGGCCTGGCTCATCGCCCTCGGCCTCGGCAGGCCGCTGCGTAAACGGCCGAAAATACCGCGCCCAATACCAGAGCTGCACGAGTAGCAGCGGCAACAAGATAAGCGACGGCGGGAGCGGGGGTAGCGGGGGTAACGACACAGTACTAGGGTGCAAAGGTACGGCCGGGGCCGGCCCAGTGTTGGCCTTAACTTGCCGAATAAGCAGCCCGCCTATCCGAAGTACCTTTGTAGCAGTGCCGCGGGCCTAGCGCCGCGCCGGAACTATCTGCCGCGCCCGGCCAGTTGCCCGGCCTTCGGCCCAGTGCTTTTTTGACCATGACTTTTGACCTCCTCGCCCAAGACCCGGGCTCCAAGGCCCGCGCCGGGCTGCTCACGACCGCGCACGGTACCATCGAAACGCCCATCTTTATGCCCGTGGGCACGGCCGGCACCGTGAAGGCCGTGGGCCAGCGCGAGCTCAAGCAAGATGTGCAGGCCCAGATTATCCTAGGTAACACCTACCACCTCTACCTGCGCCCAGGCCTCGATGTGCTGCAAGCGGCGGGTGGCCTGCACAAATTCAACGGCTGGGACCGGCCCATCCTAACTGATAGTGGTGGCTACCAAGTATTTTCGCTGAGCGGTACCCGCAAGATTAAGGAAGAGGGTGTCACCTTTCGCTCGCACATCGACGGGAGCAAGCACTTGTTTTCGCCCGAGGGCGTGATGGACATCCAGCGCCGCATCGGGGCCGACATCATCATGGCCTTCGACGAGTGCACGCCCTGGCCCTGCGAGTATGACTACGCTCGCCGCTCTCTGGACATGACGCATCGCTGGCTCAAGCGCTGCATCCAGCGCCTCGACACCACCGAGCCGCTCTACGGCTACGAGCAAAATCTCTTCCCCATCGTACAGGGCAGCACCTTCAAGGACCTGCGTAAGCAGTCGGCCGAGTTCATCGCCGAGCAGGGCCGCGCCGGCAACGCTATCGGCGGCCTGAGCGTGGGAGAACCGGCCGAGCTGATGTATGAGATGACCGAGCTGGTTTGCGACATCTTACCCCACGATAAGCCGCGCTACCTCATGGGTGTGGGCACGCCAGCCAATATCCTCGAAAACATTGCCCTAGGGGTCGATATGTTCGACTGCGTAATGCCAACCCGCAATGCCCGCAATGGCATGCTCTTCACAACCCAAGGCATTATTAACGTGACCAATAAGAAGTGGGAGATGGACTTCTCACCCATTGACGAAACCTTAGGTGGCCACGCCAGCACGTTTTACACCAAGGCGTATATGCGCCACTTGTTCCAGGCCAAGGAAATGCTCGGCGCGCAAATTGCTTCGGCGCATAACCTCACTTTTTATCTGTGGCTGGTGAAGGAAGCACGCAAGCAAATCGTGGCCGGCACGTTTGCAGCGTGGAAGCCGGGCATGGTGGAGAAACTGATGCAACGCCTATAACCGCAGATTATAGCGGATTTAACGGATTTCGCAGATGACGCCCGCCTACGGCGGGCTGGCTATGCTTTTATAAGTGTTGCAGATGGATATTATGGATGCGGTTTTTGAGGATTGGGTGTATGCGGACCAGTTCGTAAGCGTTAGGGTGGAGGAGCCGGGCGCTGCCTACGGGGTAGACTTGGCAGCTTACACACCTTTTACGCACCGGGCTATTGGCTGCGCCATGCGGGTGCACAGCATCTTGGGTGCGGGCTTTCCAGAGATAATTTATCAGCGAGCGCTGGCTATCGAGTTGGAGCGAGAAGGGATGCAAGCGCAGCGCGAGGTCGAAACGCCCATCTACTTCCGGGGGCAGCAAATTGGCAGCCGCCGAGTCGACTTTATGGTAGAAGGCCCGCAGCCTGAAAAGCCCATTTTGCTAGAATTAAAAGCAACAACCGACCTCGCAGATATTCATTTTGCTCAAGTCATTAATTACCTAGAAGCCTACTGCCTGCATGTGGGCCTGCTCCTAAACTTCGGTGGGGCCTCTCTGCAATACCGCCGCTTCATCAAGTCTACTTTCCATACCTAAGCCGCTCCCGCATACGTTCCGCCTAAGCCCCACCTAATCAGCCCGCCGTAGGCGGGCGTCATCTGCGAAATCCGTTAAATCCGCTATAATCTGCGATTTATGAAATTGCTCGATAAATACATCATCGTCAAGTTTCTCACCGCGTTTTTCTTCACGGTGGTAATGCTGGTGTCGGTGATTTGCGTGATTGACTACACCGAGAAAAACGACGACTTTATTCACCACAACCTGTCGTTTGGGCACGTTTTCACGCACTATTACATCTACCTGTTTCCGTATTTCGCCAACCTGCTCTCGCCGATTACTATCTTCCTGGCGGTGGTATTTGTGACGGCGAAGCTGGCGGCGCGCACCGAGATAGTGGCCATGCTGGCGAGCGGCATGAGCTTTGGGCGCCTGCTGGTGCCCTACCTCATGGGGGCCACCATTATCGGGGCGCTCACGTTTGGGCTGGTGGGCTGGGTTATTCCGAAGGCTACTAAAGAGATAGTGTTGTTCGAGTCGCTGCACGTGAAAGAGCCCTGGCGCTTTGAAGGGCGCAACGTGCACATGAAAATCGGGCCCAAAAGCTACGTGTACCTCGAAAGCTATAGTAGCAGCAGCAACACGGGCTACCACTTTGCGCTCGAAACCATCGACGGCACCGTGCTGCGCCGCCGCATGACGGCCGACAACCTAAGCTGGGACAGCACTAAGCACGTCTGGAAAATGTCGCAGCAGCTGGTGCGCTCGTTTCGGGGCAACCAAGACGAAGCGCTGCAAACCATCCCGGCCCGCGACACCACGCTGAACCTCTACCCGAAGGACTTCGCCAACACCTACCGCCTTGCCGAAACCCTGACCTCGCCCGAGCTAGACGCGCTGATTGATAATAAAATATTACGCGGCGCCGACGACACTGACCAGTACTTGAGCGTGAAGTTTGAGCGCTATGCTTACCCGTTTGATATTCTCATTCTCACCTTCATCGGCGTGGTTTTGAGCGCTCGCAAGAGCCGCGGCGGCGTAGGCGGGCAAATTGCGCTGGGCTTCGTGCTAGCATTCATTTTTATCATCTTCGTGATGCTGAGTCGCAACCTGGCGCAGGTAGGCAGCATGCCACCGCTGCTAGCGGCCTGGTTTCCGGGCATGGTGTTTTCGGCTATTGGGCTGGTGCTCTATCGCTTTGTACCAAAGTAGTTTTGATGCCTCGTGCATAGTGCTTGGTGCTTGGGTTCTATGTGTAGTGTACAGGTAAGTCTGTGTATACCAACCTAAGCACCAAGTACTAGGCACTAAGCACTATGTTAAAAGACTACCTTAAGCTCCATTTTATCGTCTTGCTCTGGGGCTTCACGGCCATCCTGGGCAAGCTGCTGACCGTGCCGCCCGTCGAGCTGGTATTCTGGCGTACAGCCTTGGCCACCATTGGGTTGGCGGGGCTGCTGGTAGTGCGGCGCACGGGCTGGCGCGTGGCGCCGGCCGAGGCCTTGAAATTGCTGGGCGTGGGCGCGCTGGTGGCGGCGCACTGGATTACCTTTTTCCTGGCCGCGCGCCTTTCCTCAGTGAGCGTGTGCCTGGCGGGCCTGGCCACGTTGGCGTTGTGGACCTCGCTGCTCGAGCCCCTGCTGCTGTGGCGCCGCGTGCGCCCCTACGAGGTGGGCCTAGGGCTGCTGGCGATGGTGGGGCTGTACCTCATTTCGCAGGCCGAGTTTACGCAGCTCACCGGCTTGCTGGTGGCGGTGGCGTCGGCAGGATTGTCGGCACTGTTCAGTGTGCTCAATTCGCAGCTGGTCAAGCGCCACGCGCCAGTCCGGCTCACTTTCTACGAGATGGCCGGCGCTTGCCTGAGCATCGCATTATTCTTCCCGGTTTACAGCCGCTACTTCACTCAGGGGCAGGGCCTGCACCTGGCGCTGCACGGCCTCGACTGGCTGTGGCTGCTACTGCTGGCGGGCGTGTGCACGGTGTATGCCTTCTCTTCTTCGGTCGAGCTGATGAAGCGAATCTCGGCTTTTGTCGTGAACCTGACCATCAACCTAGAGCCGGTCTACGGCATCGTGCTCGCCCAAATCATGTTTGTGCTGGGCGTGCCGGGCTTTGGGCAAGAGAAAATGTCGGGCGGCTTTTACCTAGGTACCATTTTAATTCTGGCCAGCGTGCTGGTGCACCCCGTGCTCGACCAGCGGAACCAGCGCCGCTTGCGCAAGCAGGCTGCTGAAGCCATCGCTTAAGAGACGTAGGTGCGCCGGATAGCTTGAGCTATCAGCTTTTACAGCAGCCCGCGCCACACCAAATACTCGCTCGGCCAAGGCAATGCGGGCGCCTCCGCCGCGCCCGGAAATAGCCCATACACCGCCGAGCCCGAGCCCGAAAGGCTAGCGTAGGCTGCGCCCGCGGCGTAGAGCTGCGCTTTGATGTCGGCCAGCACCGGGTAGGTCGGCGCCAGCGACGCCTCGAAATCATTGCTGACCGTGTCGCGCCAAGTGCTTATTGGCAGACCTAGGGCCTCGCGCAGAGGTACCTTAGGTGCCTGTGGCACGATGCCCGCAAAGGCCTGCGCCGTGCTGATGTGCAGGCCCGGGTACACCACCACGCAGGGCGTGCCGCGTAGGTCGAGGGCTAGGGGCTCAAACACGTCGCCTCTCTCCAACGCCAGGCAGGGCTTGTTCTGAATAAAAAACGCGCAGTCGGCACCTAGGCGGCGGGCGTAGTTTTCGAGTTGAGTCACGCTGAGATTTAGCCCAAACACATCAGCTAGCGCGCGCAGCGCAAACGCCGCATCGGCCGAGCCACCGCCTAGGCCCGCGCCTATGGGCACTAGCTTGTGCAGATGCAATTGGGCAAAAGGTAATTCTGGGAAATCTGCTTTAAGCAGCTCGTAGGCCTTGACGCACAAGTTGGTAGCTGCCTCGCCCGGAATGGGCCGGCCCGTGAGCGTGAGGCTGGTGCCGGCCTGGCCCTTGGGGGCGGGCAGCACTTCGAGCACATCGGTCCAGGGCAGGGGCAGAAATACGGTTTCGAGGGCGTGGTAGCCATCGGGCCGCTTGGCCGTCACGTACAGACCTAGGTTGAGCTTGGCATTGGGGAAGGTGAGCACGGGCAATGGTAAATTTGAGGGGCGAAGCCTGGGCCGGAGCGTAGCGTATGCTCCTGACCCGGCGCTGGCCCGCCTGCTATGTCGTTTATTTCTACGCTTTCGATAATGCCCGGCCAGCCGGTGGCCGAAGTAGCCGCCGCGCTGCGCGCCACCCTAGGCGCGGCAAAAGTAGTGCACCTGCAAGGCCTGGCCGCCGCCCGGCCCGCGGCCGACTGGCCGGCGTTTTACGACGCCCTCACCGAGGCTACCGGCCAATGCCTGCACCTCGACGAAAACTACGCCCTAGGTAGCGTGCGCACCGGCGAAAAGTGGATAGAGGTGCGCTACGACGCCGCCATCCCTGACGATGCGGCCTACCGCTTCAGCAAAAACGCCCAGCCCCTGCACACCGACGAGTCGTACCTCAGCGAGCCGGCCGATGTCATGTTTATGCATTGCCTAGTGCAGGCCCCCGCCGGCGGCGAAACCACTTTTGTAGATGCCGATGTGTTGTGGCAGCAGCTGCAACTGCACGTGCCCACCTTGGCAGCGCAACTGCTAGGCCGCCCTGTGTGCTTCGCCAAAGCCGGCGATTCGCGCACGCTGCCCATCATTGCGCAGACGCCCGCTGGCCTGCGCCTCAACTGGAACTACCACTGCGTAGACCCCGCCGAAACCACCGAAAACCACGCGCTGGCGCAGCAGTTTCGAGAGTTCCTCTTGACGCATATCAACGATACCGCCGCTGAAGTGGCCATTCAGCTAGCGCCCGGCGAGGCCGTAGCGTGGTGGGATGACCAGGTGCTGCACGGCCGCCGCGCCTTCCGGGCCGTGGCTACCAACGACCGATTTTTGCTGAAAAGTGGCTTCCGGCTTGCGGCCGATGTATGAGGCCATCAAGCGTGCGCTCGACCTAGGGGCGGCTGCGCTGGGCCTAGTGCTGCTGCTGCCGGTGCTGCTGCTGGTGGCGGGTGGCGCCTGGCTGGGCGGGTTGCGCCCGGTGCTATTCAGGCAGTGGCGCACGGGCTACCGCGAGCGGCCGTTTCAGCTGCTGAAATTCTGCACCATGACCCAGCAGCGCGACGCGGCCGGCGAGCTTTTGCCCGACGCCCAGCGCCTTACCGCCCTAGGTAGCTGGCTGCGGCGCACCAGCCTCGATGAGCTGCCCCAACTCTGGAACGTGCTGCGCGGCGACCTGAGCTTGGTCGGCCCGCGGCCGTTCATTCATGAATACTTGCCCCTGTACTCGGCGGCCCAAAAAGTGCGCTTCACGGTACGCCCCGGCATCACGGGCTGGGCGCAGGTAAACGGGCGCAACGCTATCTCGTGGGAAGAAAAATTTGCCTATGATGCGTGGTACGTCGAGCACCGCAGCCTAGGGCTCGACTTACGCATTTTGTGGCGCACGGCCGGGCGGGTGCTGGGGCGGCGGGGCGTTGTAGCAGCGGGCGAGGCCACCATGCCCGCCTTCCGGGGTAGCCAGGGTGTGGGGCCTACCTAGGCGGGTACCTGGTAGCGGGCGGCCCACTCGGCGGCCAGCGCCGGCAGCCGCGCTGAGCCATCGGTGAGCCAGTCGAGGGCCGAGGCTACGTCGGCAAAGTAGTGCGAGCTGAAGCGGATGGCTGGCTGTACCAAGTCGTGGAGGGCGTCGATGGCCAGCTGATTGTGCACGCGGTGGCTGTCAATAATCAGCACAAGCCGCTCGAGAGCTAGCGCCACTAGGCCCGGCATCCAGTGGGTGCCCAGCCACTCTTGGTCGGCTAGTGGCAAATCTGGAACGGTGTTCATGTCAAGCAGCAAATGGCGCACTTCTAGTTGCTGCAGCAGCGCCAGCACTTGCTGCGCGCTTGTGCGGAACAGGCGCGAATCGCTCAAGGATACCCATTCCAGTAGCATCACGTGAAAAGCTGCGTCGTGCTGAAGACAGAAGTTAGGGATGTGGCGAATAATCACAACGAACAGGGCACTAGCGCCCGCCACGAAGATAAGGCACTCAATACTACTAATCGTCAGATAAGCTGGTTAATAACAAAATTATAGTACTGATGTACAAAGTTATGTGTTTGAAAGCTGGTAAATATTTATATAACGCTCCACTAGCATTAAGGCAGATGCAAGGTGAGATAGCAGCACCACTGTCCATTACTGGACACATCGCCCACTACTGGACACAGGTGCAGCTAAATAAAATAAACGGTATTGATGCAAGTTATTTAATGTGAGTGAATTATGCGTCTGGCATGGCGCTTGGCTTAGTAAGTAGCAACCCGCTACCTACTTGCCCGATTATGGACAGAGCTATTTCGACCACCACCCAGCGCCGCCGCCAACTACGCACCTGGCTGCTTGGCCTAGGTGCCCTGGCAGCCGCGCTGGCCGCGGCGCTGGGCTTGCGTGCAGTGCTGCAACCCAGCCTGCGCCGGGCCGACATCCTCACGGCCCGCGTCGAAACGGGCGACGTGGACGCGACGCTCACGGCGGCGGGCACCGTTATTCCGGCCCGCGAGGCAGTGCTAGTGAGTCCCATTCAGAGCACCATTCGGCGGGTGGCGCTGGCGGTGGGCGCGCGAGTGCAGCCCGGCCAAACCATCGTGGAACTCGACAAAGACCTCGCCGCCTCGGCCCTGGCCAAGCTCGACGACGAGCAGCTGCGCAATCAAAATAAGAATGCCCAGCTCCAGCTCTCGCTGGCGCGCAGCCTCACCGACCTGCAAGCCCAGCAGCAGGCGCAAGACCTGAAAGTAAGCAGCTTGCAATCGGCTCTGCGCGATGAGCAGCACTTGCTCGGCATTGGGGGCGGCACCGCCGAGGCCGTGCGCCAGGCCGAACTAAACCTGCGCACCGCCCGCCTCGAAGCCGAGCGCCTGCGCCACCAGCTGGCCAACCAGCGCCAAGCCAGCGCCGCCGACCGCCGCGAGCTGAGCTTTACGGTGTCAATGCAGCAGCGAAGTATTGCGGAGCAAGCTGGCAAGCTGCGCCAAGCCGACATCAGCAGCCCGCAGCCTGGCGTGCTGACGTGGGTAAACGACAACCTAGGCGCTACCGTGCAGGCCGGCGATGCGCTGGCCCGCGTGGCCGACCTCAGCCGCTACCGGGTGCGCGCCACCCTGGCCGATACCTACGCCGACCAACTGCACCCCGGCGACGCCGTGCTAGTGCGCCTAGGTCCCGGCACCGACCTGCGCGGCACGGTAGCCAGCATCAGCCCCGCCGTGGACAAAGGCACGGTGACTTTCTACGCTACCCTCGCCAACGACCATCACCCCGGCCTGCGGGCCAATCTGCGGGCTGATGTCTTCGTGATAACCCGCGCCCACCGCGCCGTGCCGCGCCTCAAGAATGGCCCCTTCTACCAGGGCGGACAAGAGCAGCCAGTGTTTGTGCTGAGTGGCGGCCGGGCCGTGCGCCGGGTAGCACGCTTCGGCGACAGCAACACCGACTATGTGCAGGTGCTGAGTGGCCTGGCAGTAGGGGAGGAGGTAATAGTATCGGAGATGAAGAACCACCTGGACACGCCAGCGCTGCAGGTGGAGTGAGTGATAGCGTGAGACCCCACGAGACCCCTATGGGGCCGCCCCTTCTCCGCTTAATGCGCGGATTAATGCGCGGATTAATGCGCGGATTAATGCGCGGAATCCTCCGGGAGAGGGGGAGCCTGAAGATTATTCATGTAAATGCTTATCAATCGTGCTTTTTTTGCTACTCACCTTTCTTCGAAAAAAAGCCGCCTGTCAGTCATCTGGCACCCCTCTCCCGGAGGGGAGGGGCGGCCCCATAGGGGTCTCGTGGGGTATCGCGGCTGGGTTGCTTTCACTAGCGATAGCGGCCCCCGCCCAAACCCTGACCCTTCCCGCGCTCATTGAGCAAACCCTAGCTACTTCGGCTGCCAGCCTGCAAGCCCGCGCCGCCCGCGAAGGTGGCTACTGGGCCTACCGCGCCTACCAGGCCAACTACCGCCCGCAGCTGACGCTGGCCGGCACAGTGCCCAATTTCAACCGCGCCATCATCCCGGTGGTGCAACCCGATGGCACCACCGAGTTTCAGAGCGTGCGCTATAATAACTCGCTGCTGGGGGTGGGCCTGAGCCAAAATATTGGCCTCACGGGCGGGCAAGTCGTCATTGGCTCACAGGTGCAGCGCTTCGATGACTTTGCCCGCAGCGAGAAGCGCTATAACAACCAGCCCTTTACCCTAGGTCTCACGCAGCCTCTGGGCTACTTCAATGCTCTGCGCTGGAACCGCCGCATTGCGCCGCTGCTCTACCAGGAAAGCCAGCGCCAGTACCTCGAAGACCGCGAAGCCCTGGCCCAGCGCGTAACCGAGCTGTACTTCGACGTACTGTTGCAGCAGGTAAACGCCACCGTGGCTGGCCAGAATGCCCAGGCCACCGCCGAGCTGCTGCGCGTGGGCCGCGAGAAATACGCTCTAGGTCGCCTGTCGCAGAGCGATTTGGTGCAGTTGGAGCTGAATCTGCTCGACGCCCAGCAGGCCCAGGTGCAGGCCCGCCTCGATGCCGAGCGCGCCGCCGTGAGTTTGCGCACCTACTGCGCCCTACCCGGCCTGGCCGAAACCCCGCCGCTGGCCGTGCCCACGCCCGCGCCCGCCCTGGCCGTGGTGCCCACCGAGGCCCTAAGCCAGGCTCGCCAGCACCGGGCCGCGCCGCTAGCCTTCCAGCGGCAGCAGCTGCAAGCGGCCCGCGACGTAGCCCAGGCGCGGGGTACCACCGGCTTCCTGGCCACCCTCACCGCCAACCTCGGCTACGTGAACCAAGCGCCCTACCTGCTCGACAGCTACCGGGCGCTGCAAAACCAGCAGCAGGTATCGTTGGCCTTTTCGCTGCCGCTCGTGGACTGGGGCCGCCGTCGCGCTACCGTGCGCACCGCCGAGCTGGCCCGCGACCAAACCCAGGCCGCCGTGACCCAAGACGAGCGCGCCTTCGAGCAAACCGTGCTCACGCAGGCGGCCCAGGTGCCCGCCCTAGCTGGGCAAGCCAGCCTGGCCGCCCGCGCCGATACGCTGGCCCAGCGCCGCTACGCCATCACCCGCGCCACCTACGAGGCCGGTCGCCTCTCGCTCACCGACCTCACGCTGGCCTCGGCGGCCAAAGACCTCGCGCGGCGCAGCTACATCCTGGCGTTGCGGGCCGGGTGGGTGGCCCACTACCGGCTGCGCGGGCTCACTTTATTTGACTTCGAAACCGGGCAGCCGCTGGCTGCCGAGTAGCTGCTTTTATACGATTGTCAGGCTGACGAAGGAAGCATATTGGCCGCTTCATTAGCCTGAAAACTATTTCGCCAAGATGCTTCCTTCGTCAGCATGACAGACGATTTTAACGCGCTTTTTATGCAGTCAACTTCCACCACCTCCCCCGTCATCCGCCTCGCCGACATCGAGAAGGTCTACCAAACCCGCACCATCGAAACCGTGGCGCTTAGCCAAGTCAACCTCACCATCAACCGGGGCGAGTTTGTGTCGGTAATGGGTCCCAGCGGCTGTGGCAAATCGACTTTGCTCAGCCTCATGGGCCTGCTCGACGAGCCTAGCTCGGGCACTATCGAGATTGACGGCCGGCCCGTGACCTCGTATTCTGATAAAGAGCTGGCCGGGTTGCGCAACCACAAAATCGGTTTTGTCTTCCAGAGCTACCACCTCATCAACGACCTGTCGGTGCTCGACAACGTGGAAATGCCCCTGCTCTACCGGCCCAGTATCGGGGGCAGCGAGCGCCGCCGCCGGGCCCTGGAGGCCCTCGACAAAGTGGGCCTAAACGCCCGCACCAAGCACTTCCCGGCTCAGCTCTCGGGCGGGCAGCGGCAGCGCGTAGCCATTGCCCGCGCCCTGGCCGGCCAGCCCGAAATCATCTTGGCCGACGAGCCCACCGGCAACTTAGACTCGGTAATGGGCGAGGAAATCATGGAACTGCTCCTAGGTCTCAATCGAGAGCAGGGAACCACCCTCGTGATGGTGACGCACGACGAGCAGCAGGCGCTGAAAACCCAGCGATTGATACGGTTTTTCGACGGCCGGCAGGTAGCGTGATTCAATGAGCAATCAACAATGAGCAAGGTGCAGGCCGCAAAACGCCTGGCTAGTCAGTTCATTAGGTATTGCTCCTGCTTATTGCCCGCTGCTCATTGCTCACTGTTAACTGCTCATTGCTCTCATGTTCCTTTCCTACCTCAAACTCGCTTGGCGCGGCTGGCAGCGGCGCAAGTTTTTTACCGGCATTAGCCTGTTTGGTATCAGCTTCACCTTGATGATGCTGGTAGTGGTGTACGCCCTTTTCGACCACGCTGTGGGGGCGCGGTCCCCCGAGCGGCGTACCGACCGACTGCTGTTCGTCAACCGTATGGTTCTAAAAGGGCCGGGCACGCAAAGCAGCTCGGCGCTGGGCTACGATTTTTTGCAGCGCCACGTGCGCTCGCTACGCACGCCGCAAGCTGTGGCTGTGAGTGAAGCTTTCCCCATCAATATCGCCCTATACGTGGGCCAGCAGGTGGTGAAGGCCGACCGCCGCTACACCGACGCCGCCCTGTGGCAGGTGCTCGACTTTGACTTCGTGGCCGGGCGGGCCTACAACGCCGCCGAGGTGCGCGACGCCGCTCACGTCATCGTGCTTAATGCCACCGTGGCCCGGCGTTGCTTTGGCTCGGAGGCTGCCGCCGTGGGCCAGGCCGTGCAGTTCAATGGTCAGCCCTACCGAGTGCTGGGTGTGGTGGCCGACGTGCCCACCGCCCGCGAATTGAACTACGCCGAGTGCTGGCTGCCCGTGACTACCACCGCCGACGACCTGCGCCGCCCCGGCTACCTAGGCGAGTACCAGGCTACCCTCCTGGCTCGCAGTGCGGCCGACGTGCCCGCGGTGCAGGCCGAGTATCAGCAGGTGCTGGCCCGCCTGCCCATTCCTGAAAAAGAATACAAGGAAATCAATTCCTACGCCCGCACGCTGCTAGCCCACTACATGGCCAACCACAACAACGACGCCGGGCAAGACGGCGACGCCGCCCGCTTCTGGCGGCAATGGCTGGCCCTAGGGCTGCTCTTTATGCTGCTGCCCGCTCTCAACCTAGTTAACATCAACGTGAGCCGCACCTTGGAGCGAGCCGCCGAGATAGGCGTGCGCAAGGCCTTCGGGGCCACGGCCGGGCGGCTGGCCGGGCAATTTCTAGTTGAAAACCTACTGCTGACTTTGCTAGGTGGGCTGCTGGGGCTGGCCCTGGCCGCCGCTGTGCTGCACCTGCTCAACGACAGCCACTTCATCCCCTACGCCCAGCTGGCCCTGAGCGGGCGCGTGTTTGCTCTGGGCCTGGGGCTGGCCCTTGTATTTGGGCTGCTCTCGGGGGCCTACCCGGCCTACAAAATGTCGAAGCTGCCCGCCATCAAAGCCCTTAAAGGCGAGCTAGGAGCCTAGGGTGCCCTAGGCTTCGCTGCTCCTTGCTCACTGTCAATTGCTCCTTAACTTATGCTACGCCACCTGTTTACCCTAATGTGGAACCGCCGCCGGGCCAATGCCCTGCTCATTATAGAGATTTTGCTGGCCTTTGTGGTGCTGTTTGCGGTGGGCACCATCGGGGCGGGCCTGTGGGCCAACTATCGCCAGCCGCTGGGCTTCGAGTACAACCAGGCGTGGCAGGTCAACCTGGCGTTTGGCAGTCAGCCGCGGGCCGAGCGCTTTGGCACCTTGCAGCAGGTGCTAGGCCGGCTGCGCGCCCTGCCCGGCGTGCAGGGCGTGGCCGTGTCGGCGGCCAATACTCCGTTCTCGTTCAACGACAGCCAGATGTCGGTAGAGAAAACCGATGCCCAGGGCCGGGTAGTGCACAGCGCCGAAACGGTAAATATCTTCAACGTCGGCCCCGAACTGCGCCAGGTGATGAACCTGAATATGATGGCCGGCCGCTGGTTTGAGCCCGCAGATGTGGCCCCCAGCGCCCACGGCCCCATCGTGATAGATGAACGGCTGCGGGAGGCATTCTTCCCCAGCAATGAGCAAGCTGTGGGCAAGCTACTCAGCTTCGACAAAAAGCAGTGGCGAGTAGTGGGTGTGATGCAAGCCTACCGCGCCGATGGCGAACTGCAAGACCCTGTGCCTGCCGTGGTGCAGCCGGTGTTTGCGGCTGATACGACTTTTCTGCCCGATGCGCTGCTGCTGCGGGTGGCTGCCGGCAGCGGGGCCGCCCTCGAAAAGCGCCTGACCGATGAAATCCGCCGCATCGGCCCCGGCTGGTCGGCCACAGTGCGCACCCTACCCGAAATGCACGCCAGCCAAGTGAAAACGCTGCTGACCAAGCCCGTGCTGCTAAGTGTGATGAGCATTTTCCTGCTCCTCAACATGGCCCTAGGTCTCTTTGGGGTGCTGTGGCTCAACATCAGCCAGCGCCGCGCCGAGCTGGGTGTGCGCCGGGCGCTGGGGGCCACGGCCGGCGCCATCAGCCGCCTGGTGGTGGGCGAAACGCTGGTGGTTACCACCTTCGGGCTGGTGCTGGGGCTGCTGATAGCCGTGCAGTTTCCGCTGCTCGGGGCCTTCGAGGTGCCGGCCGGGGTGTACCTCACCGCGATGGGACTGGCGGCGGTGGGGCTCTACGGGCTGGCGGCCGTGTGCGCGCTCTATCCTGGCCGGCTGGCGGCGGGCATTCGGCCGGCAGTGGCCCTGCGCGAGGAGTAAAAATGGCGCTAAAAAGCGGGTTGGTGTAAGGCCAGCGCCAGTTGGGATAATATTCTTGGGGCCGGCGGCAACGGCAAACACCTTTGCAACATCTACCAGGGCAGCCAGCTGTACCGCGCCACTAATTATATTTTTTGACCCGTGTAACGGACGCCTGCCCAGCCTGGTACCCTAGGCAAAACCAACCAAGTATTCTCTTCACGCTACCTGTCTTTCTGAGTCATGAAAAACCTTCTGCTCCCCGCCCTGCTCGGCCTCGCTGCCCTCACTACTGCCCAAGCTCAAAACACCCAAACCCGCCAGGTGCCCGCCTTCCAAGCCATCAACGTGGGTACCGGCATCGAGCTGGCCCTCACGGCTGGCCACAGCCAGCGTGTGGAGGTGAGCGCCACCACCGACGAGTACCGCGACCGCATCGAAACCACCGTGAAAGACGGCGTGCTGACGCTGCGCTACAAAAACGAAGATGACAGAAACCGCCGCAACGACCGCACCAACAAGCGCCTGCGCGTAGCCGTGACGGCCGACGAACTCACGGCTCTTACGGCAGGTAGCGGCTCATCGGTGCGCACTTCGGGCGACTTCGATGCGGCTGAGTTCCGGCTCGATGTGTCGTCGGGGGCCAGTGTGCAGGCCGACTTAGCCACTACTACCCTCACCGTGCGCCAAAGCAGCGGCAGCTCGGCTACGCTCAGCGGCCGCGCCACCAGCCTCGACGTGCAAAGCAGCAGCGGCGCCAGCATGGATGCCCCCAAGCTGCAGGCCGACCATTGCCGCGCCGAAGCCAGCAGCGGTAGCTCCATCACGGTGGCCGTGAAAGACGACCTCGTGGCCCAGGCCAGCAGCGGCGGCAGCATCAGCTACAAAGGCTCGCCACAGCTCACCAAGCGCATCAGCAGCGGCGGCAGCGTAAGCGGCCGGTGAGTACGTTTGTCCTTGCGAGCGTAGCGAAACTATCGCACCTAGGCGGCTATGTTGCCCGGGTGCGATGGTTTCGCTACGCTCGCAAGGATAGGATATGATAGAACATGATACTAATTGTCGACGATGACCTAGCCGTGCGCGTGTCGCTGCAACTGCTGCTGAAGCAGGCTGGCTACCCGGCGCAGGCCGTGGCCGGCCCGGCCGAGGCGCTGGCCGCCGTGCGGGCGGTGGCGCCTCAGCTCATTTTGCTCGACATGAACTTTACGGCTGCCACTACCGGGACCGACGGGCTGGCGCTCCTAGGTCAGCTCAAAGCCCTAGCGCCGCAGGTACCCGTCATTCTGCTCACGGGCTGGGGCAGCATTGCGCTGGCGGTGGCGGGCATGAAGGCTGGCGCGGCCGAATTTATTACCAAGCCCTGGCAAAATGAAACGCTGCTTCAAATCATCGGCACCGTTTTGCAGCTGCACGCGCCCACCGAGGCTGCGCCGTTGCCCAGCCGCCCGGCCCTCGACCGGCAGTTTGCCCTAGGTAGCATAGTGGGTGAAGACCCGCGCCTGCTAGCCGTGCTGCGGCAGGTAGGGCAGGTGGCTGCTACCGATGCCTCGGTGCTGATAGAAGGTGAAAGTGGCACCGGCAAAGAGCTCATTGCCGAGGCTCTGCACCAGAACAGTCCGCGTCGTGCCCAGCCCTTCGTGAAAGTGAACCTAGGCGGCATCTCGTCGTCGCTGTTTGAGAGCGAGCTGTTCGGCCACCGCCGCGGCGCCTTCACCGATGCCCGCGCCGACCGCGTGGGCCGCTTCGAGCTGGCCAATGGCGGCACCATCTTCTTGGACGAAATAGGCGAGCTGGAGCTGGCTAGCCAGGTAAAGCTGCTGCGCGTGCTGCAAGACCGCACCTACGAGGTGCTCGGCGACTCGCGCCCCCGCCGCCTCGACATCCGGGTGGTGGCCGCTACCAATAAGAACCTGGCCGAGCTCGTGGCCCAGGGCCGCTTCCGCGAAGACCTGTTTTACCGGCTCAACCTCATTACGCTGCACCTGCCTGCCCTGCGCGAGCGGGCCGACGATATTCCGCGCTTGGCGCAGTACTTTATCCGGCAGCTGCAAGCCACCTACAGCCGCCCCGGCCTGCGCCTGGGCCCGGCCGCTGCGCACTACTTGCAAACCCAAACGCTGCCCGGCAATATTCGCGAGCTCAAAAACCTGGTTGAGCGTGCCGTGCTCACCAGCCCGCACGACGAGCTCACGCCCGCCGACTTCCAGGCGCGGCACCTAGGGCCCCCCGCAGCCACTGCCGAGGCCGCCCTACCGCCTCCCGGCACCATGACGCTGGAGGCCCTAGAAGAGCAGGCCATTCGCCAAAGCGTGGCGCATTATCGGGGCAATCTCAGTCAGGTAGCGCGGGCGCTGGGCCTAAGCCGCGGGGCGTTGTATAGAAGGCTGGATAAGTTTGGCATTCCGTACAGCGAATAGGCCAGCGCGGCCGTAAAAAGTTGTCATTGCGAGCGCAGCGAAGCAATCGCACCTGTTAAGCACCCCGTTCTGATGCGATTGCTTCGCTGCGCTCGCAATGACAACCGTTTCAGGTATGCGCCTCAAGCTGCTTTTGTTTTTGCTGCCGCTGTATGCGGTGCTCATCACGCTGGCGGCGCAGGCGCGCACCACCAATGTGGCGCTGTTTCTCACCTGCGAGGTGGTGCTGCTCGGCAGCCTAGTGCTGGCCTGGCAGCTTTACCGCAGCTTTATGCAGCCCATTCGGCTCATCGAGGCCGGCACGGCAGCGCTACAAGCCCAGGATTTTAACTTGAAGTTTCAGCCCGTGGGTCAGCCAGGACTCGACCAACTCGTGGCGGTGTACAACCACATGCTCGATGCCCTGCGCCAAGAGCGCGTGAGCCAGCACGAGCAAAGTGTGCTGCTCGAGCGGCTTATTCAGGCCTCGCCGGCTGGTATCCTGATACTGACTTTCGACCAACTCATTGCCAGCGCCAATGCGGCGGCGGCGCGGGCCCTAGGTCAGCCCGCGGCGGTGCTGGCCGGCCAGGCGGTGGCCGGACTGCCCGCCCCGTGGGGCGCGGTGCTGGCCGACCTAACCGCCGGCCAGCCCCAAACCGTGCGTCTGCCTGGCGGCCAAACCTACCGGGCCGCCGCCGCGCACTTTCTCGACCGGGGCTTTCAGCGGCGCTTCGTGGTGCTCGAAGAGCTGACGCAGGAAATTCGGGCCCAGGAAAAGCAAACCTACGAGCAGCTCATTCGGCTGGTGGCGCATGAGGTCAACAACTCCATCGGGGCCGTAAACTCGCTGCTGGGTAGCTTCCGGCACTATACCCCGCAGCTGGCCCTAGCCGACCAAGCCGACTTTGCGCAGGCCCTGGAAGTAAGCATCGCCCGCAATACCCAACTCGCCGACTTTGTGGCCGGCTACGCCCGCCTGGTGCGCCTGCCCCCGCCCGCCCCGCACCCCACCGACCTGCACGCCCTGCTGCGCGACCTAGGCCACTTGCTGGCTCCGCGCAGCGCGGCCCAGGGCGTGGCGTGGCATTGGCAGTTAGCCTCGGCGGGCCCGCTTGTAGTGCAGGCCGATTCGCAGCAGCTCACGCAGGCCCTACTCAACGTAGCCAAAAACGCCCTCGAAGCTATCGGTACTGGCGGCGGCAACGTGTGGGTAACGACCACTACCCAGCCACTTACACTCAGCATCGCCAACGATGGCGCATCGCTCAGCCCCGAGGTCAGTCAGCAGCTGTTCACGCCGTTTTTCAGCACCAAGGCGGGCGGGCAGGGCATTGGCCTCACGCTGGTGCGCGACATTTTAGTAGCGCACGGCATCTCTTTTCGGCTCGAAACGGAAGGCGACGGGCGCACGGTGTTTGAGCTTGTATTTAGTGCTGGCGCGTAGCCAATAGTCTGGATTTAATTCTATTGCTTCTTACCAAAAGGGGACCTAGGTATCCCATTATGGTAGGTGACCTTCGTTGGGAATAGGGGAATAAATAGAAGAAACTGCACGATAAAAATAAAAAGCAGCTTGGCAATGGGTTTGTGAAAAGGCAGGCATACGCTTTATCCTTTTCCTGCATGTACTATTCTCCTTTGCATTGGCTACGGACGCTGCTCCTGTTAGCTTGCCTTTGCCTAAGCTTGCCCGGTGCCGCCCAAATCCAGTATGCCAATAAAGTGGTGCTGGAAGATGGCATCGTATCGAATAATAGCCGGGCGGCTGATGGCAACTTGGCCACTAACGCCATCGTCAAGCCCTCGCTGGTGCTCGGCTACACCCGGCTGCGGGTCAGCTTCCCCATCACGGCCGCTGCCGGCAAAGAAGCGGGCATGTACATCCGGCCCAACATTCTGATTTCGGCGGCCCTCCTGGGCGGCGCCACGCTGAATACGTTTTACCAAGACGGCGCTACTACCACCCCGGTTGATAGCCATGTACTGAGCAGCAACCTGCTAGCCCTGCAAATAGACGCCTCGGGCATCCGGCGTATTTCCTTTACCCCAACCCAGTCGTTCAATCAGATAGAGTTGGTTTTCTTTTCGGTGCTGGCCCTAGGTCAGGATATCGAGATATACGAGGCCTTTAGCACCGTAGCGCCCCTGCCGGTGGTGCTCACCAGCTTTAGAGCCACAGCTACACCGGCGGGCGTGGCGCTGGCGTGGGCCACGGCATCGGAGCGCAATGCCGACCAGTTTGTGATAGAGCGGGCCACGGCCGCTGCCCCCTGCAGCTTCCGGGCCATTGGGCGGGTGCAAGCGGCGGGTACTACGGCGCAGGCCCGCACCTACCAGTATGTAGATGCTGGGGCGGCCCCCGGCACCCAGCACTATTACCGCCTGCGGCAACTCGACCACGATGGCATAGCCACCTTCGGGCCGGTGGCGGCCGTACAGGCTACAGCGTGGGCTACCAAGCTGCTGGCGTACCCAAATCCCACTACTGGCCCACTCACTGTGGCTGGGGCAGCGGGCCCCAGTTTTATGGTGCTAGACTACCTAGGCCGACCCGTGCGGCGCGCTACTACCACCCCCAGCCAGCCGCAGCTGGATGTGAGTGGCTTGCCCGCTGGCCCGTATTTTTTGCAGGACGAGGCAACCGGCCAACGCGTAAAAGTTGTGAAAGCAAACTGAGTGTGTTGGTGGCGAGGTAAGGGCGTACGTCGTTTGCTTTTAGCTCTTCCTTATTTATCACTTGCCGAGCGCAAACACTGCTGGGCGCTTGTGCAGCTTGGGCAACTCGGGCAGCTGCCGCCAGGCAGCCACGGGCAGCGTGCGCAGGTACTCGGTGGGCGCGGTGAGGTCAGCGGCCACGCAGAGGCGAGTGCCGGGCCCTAGGTGGGTCAGCAGGTCGGCCAGCAGCTGGTCGTTGCGGTAGGGCGTTTCGATGCACAGCTGCGACTGGTCGCGCTGGATGCTCTCCTTTTCCAGGCTTTTGATGGCCGCAATGCGCGCGCCTTTTTCGATGGGCAAATATCCATGAAACGCGAACCGCTGCCCATTGAGCCCTGAGCCCATGAGCGCCAGCAAGATGCTCGACGGCCCCACGAGCGGCCGCACCGGCAGCCCTAGCCGGTGCGCCTCCTGCGCCAATGCCGCGCCGGGGTCGGCAATGCCGGGGCAACCGGCCTCCGATAGTACGCCCGCTTCAAGACCCTGCTTCACTAGCGGCTCGAGGGCGGCGCGCACCTGGGCCGGCGTGCTGTCCTTGTCAATCAGCTCGAAGCGAATGTCTTCGATGACGCGGTGCGGGGCTACCTCCTTCACGAAGCGGCGGGCTGTGCGCAGGTTTTCGACCAGAAAGTAGGGCAGCCGTGCCACGGCTGCTACCACCTGCGGCGGCAGTACCTGCGGCGCGGTGCCCTCAGCCAGCGGGGTAGGGAGGAGGTAAAGCATATTGATGAGCAATGAGCAGTGAACAATGAGTAGCGAAAGAAGATGGGCAGGTGATGTACTATGAGCCCGCCCGTCGCTCATTATCAATGGCTCATGGAAGAGAAGTTGCGTACTAGCCCGAAAATTTCGTCGGGCTTTTCGGCGTGTACCCAGTGGCCGGCGTCGGGCACGGTGGCCACCTGTGAGTTGGGAAACAGCGCTGGGATGCTGTGCAGCTTGTCCTCCGCTGTGATGTAGTCTGACTTGCCGCCCCGGATAAAAAGGGTGGGCTTGAGAAACGGCTGGGCCGACGAGATTTCCTGGCCCACGGCTGCCAGGTTTTCGACCAGCGCCGGCAGGTTGATGCGCCAAGCAAAAGAGTTGTCCTCGCGCCGGTACAAGTTCTTAAGCAAAAACTGCCGCACGCCTAGCTGCGGAATTCGCGGCAGTAGCGCTGCCTCAGCCTGCTGCCGGTTCTGAATGGTGCTCAGGTCCACGGCTTGTAAACCCGCAATGATGTCATCCTGGTGCTCCATGTCCGAAAAGCGCGGCGCGATGTCCAGCACTATCAGCTGCGCCAGTCGCTCGGGGTACCCTAGGGCTAGGGTCATGGCCACCTTGCCCCCCATGCTGTGCCCCAGCAGTGTGAGGCGTGCCACATCGAGCCCTAGGTGGTCAAACAGCGCTAGCACGTCCTGCGCCATCAAGGCGTAGCTGTGCTCGGGCGCGTGGAACGAGCGCCCGTGGTTGCGCAAGTCCACGCTAATAACGCGCAGGCCAGCCTCGTCGGCCCAGCGGCGCGCCAGCGTCTGCCAGTTATCGAGGGTGCCAAAGAGGCCGTGCAAAATCACCAGCGGCGGGGCAGCCGGGTCGCCTTGTTCGAGAAAGTGCAGCAGGGGAGTAGCCATGGGGTAGAAGCGGAATAGAAGTGCAAAGATGAGAGCCTACAGCTCGGTGGTGAGAGCGAGACCGCAACTACCCATATAAAGGTCCTCCTACATCGGTGAAAATGTAGGACATACACATCTTAATCATTATGCCTCTAAGCCTCGGGTATTGTGTGTGGTTTCTTGCTCTCTTTAATATGGAATTTTCTTGTAAAATTCTTAAAATAAGTTGCTGCATAAAACTTGATTTTCTTGCGAGTCATAAGCAGAACATATGTTGTATTATTTATGGCGCGATATGCTGAATAAGAAGTGGTAAATATTCTCTAGCTCAGTATTAACACAAAGCCAGTTTAACGCAAATGATACATGCTTAAACAAACATTCGCTAAGAAAAACTTAGATTTTGACACAGTAAAACTGGACGTTTAGATAATATATCCTGAATTTTATTGTCTCTACTGTTCTGTTTTGTTATTTCGAGGCCACAATTGATAAGGCATGTGTAATTATAGCGTCTAAAATGAATTAAAATAAATATTTCCAATGATATTGATTATCTATTAAAATTTATTACTAATATTTGATAGTGCTTTGTGAATACTTACTCAATATTATGTCAACTTGCTGTCGGATAGCGTGTGGTTTGTTGAGCAATAGTTATAAAAATGTCTAAAGCAAATACTCTTCTTTCGGAGCTAGTTCACGAATTAGTTGAGCAAGCGGCTGCCCAATACCCTACACGCGTAGCAGTAGTAGCCACGAACGTAACTCTGACCTACGCGCAGCTACTAGCGCGGGCCGACCAGCTTAGCCAGGCTATTCGGCAACAAGCCCCGGCCGACGCGCTGATTGGCCTCAGCACCACGCGCGGATTCGACATGGTGGTGGGGGCGCTGGCCATTTTGAAGGCGGGCAAAGGATATCTGCCCCTCAACCCCAGCTACCCAGCGCAGCGCCTAGCGCAGCTCGTGGCCAATTCGGGCCTCACTAGCTGCGTCGCGCCCGCCACCGATGCCGCCTCGTTAGCGGCGCTGGGCTTACACGTGCTGCCGCCCGATGCCACAGCTCCGAGCGGCGAGCACGCTGTCCACCCCGGTGCAGCAGCCTACGTGCTGTACACCTCCGGCTCGACCGGCGAGCCTAAGGGCGTATGCATGGGGCACAAAGCGCTGGTGAACTTACTGCAATGGCAAAACGAGCACTCACTGGCGGGCCCTGGCACGCGCACCTTGCAGTTTGCGCCGCTGAGTTTTGACGTGTCGTTTCAGGAGATTTTCGCTACCCTGACCACCGGTGGCACACTAGTATTGCTCGATGAAGAGCAGCGCCTCGACTTCGACGGCCTGCTGGCACTACTCGATGAGCAGGCGGTCAACCGACTGTTTTTGCCTTTCGTGGCGCTGCAGGCGCTGGCCGAGGCCGCCGTAAATGCCCAGCGCTTTCCGGCCAGCCTGCGCGAAATAATGACGGCCGGCGAGCAGCTTAAGATTACGCCGCAGCTCGCGGCCTTTTGCGCCGCCCTGCCCGGCTGCGTGCTCTACAACCAGTATGGGCCCACCGAGTGCCACGTCGTGACGCAGTTGCGCCTGGCGGGCTCGCCCGCTGCCTGGCCCGCGCTGCCCGGCATCGGCCAAGCTATTGCTAACACCGAAGTTTTCTTTCTAGATGCCAACCTGCAGCCCGTGCCCGCCGGCGAAGTGGGCGAGCTGTGCATTGCTGGCGTGTGCCTAGCCGAAGGCTACCTCAACCAGCCTGCGCTAACGCAGGCAAAGTTTGTGGAAGCGGATGGCCAGCGATTCTATCGCACCGGCGACCTAGGGCGCTACCTGCCCGATGGCAACATCGAGTTTCTGGGGCGTCAAGATGACCAGGTCAAAATCCGCGGGCACCGCGTCGAGGTGGGGGAGGTTGAGGTGGCACTGGCCGATTTGCCGGGCGTTCGGCAGGCCGTGGTGGTGGCCCACGTTGGCCCCACCGGCTCGCCCCAGCTAGTAGCCTACCTCGTGCCTGCGCCCGGTGCCGAGCCAGCGGTGTCGGTGGTGCGCCAGGCGCTGGCCGAGCGCCTGCCCGACTACATGCTACCCAGCGCCTTTGTGTGGCTGGCCGAGCTGCCCAAAACCACGAGCGGCAAGGTCGACAAGAAAGCCCTACCGGCTCCCGAGCGCAAGCGCCCTGCCCTAGGTGTACCGTTTCGGCGGCCCGCTGCCGGTGCCGAGCAGCACGTGGCGCAGCTCTGGGCCGAGCTGTTGCAGCTAGATGAAATAGGAGCCGACGACAATTTTTTTGAGCTGGGTGGCAACTCATTGCTGGCCCAAAAAACAGTGGCTACGCTCCAGAAGCGGCACCAGCACACCGTGCCCATCACCAAGCTCTACCAGTTGCCCACAGCGGCTGGCCTAGCCGCTTACCTAGGTGGTGGGAGCCAGCATCGCCCGGCCCCGGCCGACCTTAGCCAAACTCGCGCTAGTCACGCAGGCGACGTGGCGGTGATTGGCTTGGCGGGGCGCTTTCCGGGGGCAGCGTCGGTGGCGGAACTGTGGGATGTGCTGGCGCAGGGGCGCGAAACCATCCAATTTTTCAGTCCCGAAGAACTAGACGCGTCTATTCCGGTCGCCCTCAAAAACGACCCGCTGTACGTAGCGGCCCGCGGCCTGATTGACCACGCGGAGGAGTTCGACGCCCGCTTTTTTAAGCTGCCACCCAAGCTGGCCGAGCTGATGGACCCGCAGCAGCGGGTATTTCTGGAAATAGCCTGGGAGGCGCTAGAAGAAGCCGGCTATCTGCCCCAGACCTACGCTGGGCGCGTGGGCGTGTTTGCGGGCAGCGGCAATAATACCTACTACCTGCGCCACGTACTGCGCCACCCCGAGCAGGTGGCGCAGCTAGGCGAGTTTCAGGTAATGACGGTGAATGAGAAGGACTACCTGGCCTCGCGGATCGCCTACCAGCTAGGCCTCACGGGGCCAGCCGTGAGTGTGTACTCGGCCTGCTCCACGTCGCTACTGGCCATTACGCAAGCCGTGCAGAGCCTGCGCAGCGGCCAGTGTGAGGTGGCGCTGGCGGGCGGCGTCAGCATCACGGCGCCGCAGCGTAGCGGCCACCTTTACCAAGAAGGCGCCATGCTGAGCGGTAATGGCCACTGCCGCCCGTTTGATGCGCAGGCGCAGGGTACGGTATTCAGCGACGGAGCCGGGGTAGTGCTGCTCAAGCCCCTGGCCGCCGCCCAGCGTGATGGCGATACCATTCACGCCGTTATTAAAGGGGTAGGGGTGAATAACGACGGCGCTGGCAAGGGCAGCTTCACTGCCCCCAGTGCTGAGGGCCAGGCCGGCGCCATTCGCCAAGCCTTGGCCGATGGCGCCATCGACCCTGCCACCATCAGCTACGTGGAGGCCCATGGCACCGCCACGCCGCTTGGCGACCCTATTGAAATCGAGGGCCTGGCGATGGCCTTTGGCGAGCAGGCGGCCCGGCAGTTTTGCGCCCTGGGCTCTATCAAGAGCAACCTAGGGCACCTCACGGCGGCGGCTGGGGTAGCAGGCTTTATCAAGACCGTGCTGGCCATGCGCCACCAACAGCTGCCGGCCTCGCTGGGCTTTGCGGCGCCCAACCCACACATCGACTTTGCCAGTAGTTCCTTCTTTGTCAACGCCGCGCTTTCGCCCTGGCAGCCCGCGGGCGCCCGCCGCGCCGGGGTAAGCTCCTTCGGCGTGGGCGGTACCAATGTGCATGTGGTACTGGAAGAATACGTGGCGCCCAAGCCCAATACGGCTGGGCTGCCGAGCGCCGAGCGCCCGGCCCAGCTCCTCACGTGGTCAGCCAAGTCAGAAGCCAGCCGCACGGCCTACGCCCAGCAGCTTGCGCAGTACCTAGGTGCTAATTCGGCTACTTCCTTAGTCGATGCGGCTTTTACGCTGCACACCACGCGGCCGGCGTTTGCACACCGCGGTTTTGTAGTGGCAGGCACGGCGGCCGAGGCAGTAGCTGCGCTTCAGCGCCCGTCAAGCACCCTAGGCGGCACCAAGACTGTAGCCACGGTGCCCGGCGAAACGGTGTTTCTATTCCCCGGCCAAGGCTCGCAATACCTAAACATGGGGCGCGGCCTTTATGAGCACGAGCCCACCTATCGCCAGGCGGTAGACGAGTGCGCCACGCTGCTGCGCGACCAGCTGGCAGTTGATATCCGCGAAGTGCTGTACCCTACGCCGGACAGCGTTAGCGCCGAAGAACGCCTAAAAAATACGCGATACACCCAGCCAGCGCTTTTCGTGACGGAGTACGCCCTGGCGCAGCTGTGGCAGAGCTGGGGCATTCAGCCCAGTATTTTGTGCGGCCACAGCGTGGGCGAGTTTGTGGCGGCCCACCTAGCGGGTGTGTTCACGCTGGCCGATGCCCTGCGGCTGGTGGCCACCCGCGCCCAGCTGGTGAGCGAACTGCCGCGCGGCAGTATGCTAGCGGTGCAATTGCCCGCCGCCGAGGTGCTGACTCAATTGCCCGCCGCCCTCTCGCTAGCGGCCACCAATGGCGCTCGGCGCTGCGTGGTAGCCGGCCCCGCCGAAGACGTGGCCACTTTCGTGCAGTGGCTCGACGCGCAAGCCATTCCAAGCCGGGTGCTGGCTACTAGCCACGCCTTTCACTCCGCCATGATGGAGCCTGTGCTGCCTGCCTTCCGGGCGGCGGTAGCCACTGTGGCGCTGCACCGCCCCCAACGGCCGGTGGTATCTACCGTCAGTGGCACTTGGCTTACGGATGCTCAAGCAACCGACCCCGAATATTGGACGCAGCACTTGCGGCGCACGGTACGCTTTGCCGAAGCCCTTGATACCCTAGGTAGCCTCCCCAGCCCGCTGCTGCTCGAAGTAGGGCCCAGCGGCGTGCTAGCCGCGCTGGCCCGGCCGCACCTAGGGCGCCGCGCCGCGGCCGTGCTACCAGGCTTGCCCCCGGCTACCACTCACACTGATAGCCACGCCATGCTGGCAGCATTGGGAGAGTTGTGGATGAATGGGTTGCCTATAGAGTTTTCTCGCTTATATGCTCGGCAAGCGCGCCGCAAAATCAGCTTGCCTACCTACGTTTTTGACCGCCAGCGGTGCTGGGTCGACCCTCCTGCTGCCGCCACCGCCTCGGCGGCGCCCGCGGCATATGAGCTGCCTCGCCCTCTACTACCTGCTACTATCCCGCTACTTCCTTCTGCCATTAGTATGAGAAAGACGACGCTACTTACCAAGGTGCGAACCTTGCTGGAAGAAACCTCCGGCATTGAGCTAGCCACCGCCCCGCCTACCGCCAGCTTCCTAGAAGTTGGGTTCGATTCGCTGCTACTGACGCAGCTGGCCATTACATTGAAGAAAGAGTTTGGCTTGCCTATCACCTTCCGGCAGCTGAATGAAGAATATGCCACCCTAGGCCAGCTAGTCGACTACCTCGACCAGCAGTTGCCAGCCGAGGCACCAGCCACTCCGGTGGCGCCTACGCCTGCACCAGTTGCCCCTGCACTGGCGGTGCCCATACCCGCCGCAGTGCCAGTGGGGGCCTTTATGGCAGGGCCAGCGCTACCCGCGCCGATTGCCAGCGACACGCTGGGGCTATTGGCTCAGCAGCTACAGCTTATTGCCCAGCAAGTAGCCTTGGTGCAAGCTAGTACGGCTGGCGCGGTGCCCCTGCCGGTGCCGGCGGCAGCACCTAGCCTGGCGCTGCCTACCCCAGCCCTAGCTGCCCCGGTGCAGGCTTCCGCGCCCGCAGCACCGGCCCCCTCTTCGGCGGCTGAACTCTCGGCAGAAGAAGTTGCCGAGCTGAAAAAGCCTTTCGGAGCTACTGCTCGCATCGAGCGCCAGGCCACCGAGCTGGGGCCGGTGCAGCAGGCGTTTTTACAGGAATTGACGCGCCGCTACACTAAAAAAACTGCTGCTAGCAAGGCCTACACGCAGCAGCACCGCGCCCATATGGCCGACCCGCGCGTGGTGTCGGGCTTCCGGCCGCTGACCAAGGAGCTAGTTTATCCGCTGGTAGTCAACCGCTCGCAGGGTAGCCACCTCTGGGACCTCGACGGCAATGAGTACATTGATGCTCTCAATGGGTTTGGGTCGTCGCTGCTAGGCTACCAACCCGCTTTTCTGAAAGAAACGCTGCACGCCCAAATTGAGCAGGGCTACGAGATAGGGCCCCAGCACGTGCTGGCTGGCGAGGTGAGCGAATTGCTGTGCGAGTTCACGGGCTTCGACCGGGTTGGCTTGTGCAATACTGGCTCGGAGGCCGTCCTAGGTGCCTTGCGCGTGGCCCGCACCGTCACGGGGCGCTCATTGGTGGTGGCCTTCACGGGGTCGTACCACGGCATTGTTGATGAGGTGCTGGTGCGCGGTACCAAACAGCTCAAGTCCTTCCCGGCGGCGCCCGGCATTATGCCCGAAGCGGTGCAAAATATGCTCATTCTGGACTACGGTACTGAGGAGAGCCTGCGCATCATCCGGGAGCGGGCGCACGAACTGGCGGCGGTGCTGGTCGAGCCCGTGCAAAGCCGGCGGCCCGAATTCCGGCCGGTGGCATTCCTGAAGCAGGTGCGCGAGGTAACAGCGGCTGCGGGTACGGCTCTAATTTTTGATGAGGTTATTACGGGCTTCCGGATGCACCCGGGCGGGGCGCAGGCGCTATTTGGTATCCGGGCCGACCTAGCCACTTACGGCAAGGTGGTGGGCGGCGGGCTCTCTATCGGCGTGATTGCGGGGCACGAAGAATGGATGGATGCCCTCGACGGCGGCCACTGGCAGTACGGCGACGCCTCGTTTCCGGAGGTGGGCGTGACCTACTTCGCTGGCACGTTTGTGCGGCACCCATTGGCGCTGGCGGCCGCCAAGGCCTCCCTCCAATACCTTAAAGAGCAAGGCCCTAGGTTGCAGCAAGAGTTGACAGCCAGCACCGAGCGGCTAGCCCATGCGCTCAATACCGAGCTCGAGCGCCAGCAGTTGCCCTTCTACGTGGCGCATTTTGGGTCGCTCTGGAAAATTAAGTTCTACGATGAGCTGCCGTATAACGAGCTGCTGTTTACGCTCATGCGCGAGAAAGGTATCCACATTTGGGATGGCTTTCCGTGCTTTCTCACCACAGCCCACACCGCGGCGGAAGTTGACCAGATAGTAGCGGCCTGCCTGGCTAGCGCCCGCGAGTTAGTGGTCGCTGGCTTCCTCAAGTCGAGCCGGCCTGCTACTGCCCGCCCGGCGGCGCCCGCCCTAGGTACCACCGAGCAGCTCAACCAGCCCCCGGCGCCCGGTGCTCGCCTGGGCCGCGACCGGGCCGGCAACCCCGCTTGGTTTGTGGCCGACCCCAGCCGCCCCGACAGCTATCGTCAACTTAGCGTGAACTAACGGCCATGAGCAAAATCTTTACTGATGACCCGCTCATAGCGCGCCTGCCAGCGCGCCTAGCCACGGTGGCTGAAGTGGAATTTGACCCCTTCGCCGGGCCCGAACTGCTGCGACTGGTGCCCACTACCGAATCGCAGGCCGAGATTTGGGCGGCGTGCCTGCTCGGCGGCGACGATGCCAGCCGCGCCTATAACGAGTCGGTGACCCTGCGCCTAGTAGGGCCGCTCGACCGCACCGCACTTGAGCGGGCGCTACGGGCACTAGGGCAGCGCCACGAGGCCCTGCGCTCGGCCTTCAGCGCTGATGGCAAATACAGCTGTGTATTTCGGGAACTGCCGCTGGAGGTTGCCTATCAGGCTATCACTGACCTAGGCGCCACTGAGCAGCAAGCGGCAGTGGCCGCTTGTGTGGCCCGCGATGCCCAGTACGTGTTTGACCTGCTACATGGCCCGCTGCTGAAAGCCAGTCTATTTAGCGTAGCGTCTAAGGAGCACCAACTGGTGTTGACAGTCCACCACATTGTATGTGATGGGTGGTCGCTGGGCATCTTGCTACAAGAGCTAGGTGCGCTGTACTCGGCTTATTACCAAGGCGTAGCGCCTACACTGCCGGCCGCCACGCCGTTTGGCCAATATGCCGACCAGCAGCTGCTTTTTAGTCGCAGCGCTGATTATCAAGTGGTCGAGCAATTTTGGCTGGCGCAATACCAAGGCCCGGTGCCGGTAGTGGCCCTGCCTACCGACTTTGCCCGGCCAGCCGTGCGCACCTACCATAGCGCCCGCGCCGATTATTCATTGGCTCCCAGCCTAGTAGCAGACCTCAAAAAAGTAGGCCTGCGGGCCGGCAGTAGCTTTGTGACGACGCTGCTGGCGGCCTTTGAGGTACTGCTGGCCCAGCTCACTGGCCAAAACGAAGTAGTAGTGGGGTTGCCAGCGGCCGGACAGTCGGCCAGCGGGCTACCGCAACTGGTGGGGCACTGTGTAAATCTGCTGCCCTTGCGTAGCCGGCCCTACGGCGATGGTGACTTTGTTTCTTATCTGCGGCAGCGCAAAACAGCGCTCTTCGACGCCTACGAGCACCAGCAACTCACCTTTGGCAGCCTGCTCAAGAAGCTGCGCCTAACCCGCGATGTCTCTCGCGTGCCATTGGTGCCAGTGGTGTTCAACATCGACCTAGGGCTGACCAACGAGGTGGCGTTTGAGGGCTTGCGCTACGAGCTGATTAACAACCCCAGAGCCTACGAAAGCTTCGAGCTGTTTTTGAATGCCAGCGGTACCGAGCAAGACTTGGTGCTGGAGTGGTCTTACAACACCGACCTATTCAAAGCCGAAACCATAGGCTTCTGGATGGCCAGTTTTGAGGCATTGCTGCGCCGCATTAGTACCGAGCCCACTACTAGCCTCAAGGCGCTGGTACAGGGCGAGGCTGCCCCGCTGGATGCGGCCTACCAAGCGCTCAATGCCACTGCGCAGCCGTATCCGGCACACAAACTGCTGCATCAGCTCATTGCCGAGCAGGCCCGGGCCACGCCCGAGCGGCCGGCGCTGCGGTTTCGCCAAGAACAGCTGTCATACCACGACCTAGACCGCCGCGCCAATCAACTGGCTAACTACCTCTGGCACCAGGGTGTGCAGCACGGCGACGTGGTGGGCATTGCGGTAGAGCGCTCGCCTGCGCTAGTTATTGCCCTGCTGGCGCTCATGAAGTGCGGGGCGGCCTACGTGCCCCTCGACCCCGCCTACCCAGCCGAGCGGCTCGAATTTATGCTCGCCGACGCAGGTGCGCGGCTGCTGCTGGCTTCTACCTCGGCTGCTCTGGCCACCACAGCCCGCGTGCTGGCCATCGACGAGGCCCTAGAGCTGTCGCGCAGCTACTCTGACCAGGAGCCCACCGCGCTGCCCGACAGCCAGCAGGTGCTGTATGTGCTCTATACCTCGGGCTCGACTGGCAAGCCTAAGGGGGTGGAAATCACACACCGCAATGCCGTAAACTTTCTGTGCAGCATGCAGCAAGCGCCGGGCATCACGGCCGAGGATAAGCTGCTGGCTATTACCACCATTTCCTTCGATATTGCGGGCCTGGAGCTGTACCTACCTCTAGTAAGCGGAGCCACCGTAGTGCTGGCCGACGCCTACGCAGCCAAGGAAGGACAGGAGTTGCTGCGACTGGTAGAAAGTGAGAAAATCACTATCATGCAAGCCACGCCCTCTAGCTGGCGCATGATGCTCGATGCGGGCTGGCAGCAGCCCCTGCCGCTGAAGGTGCTGTGCGGGGGCGAGGCCCTGCCACTAGAGCTGGCCAGCCGGCTGCTGGCTCGCAGCCAGGCCGTATGGAACCTGTACGGGCCCACCGAAACCACTATCTGGTCATCGGTTAAGCAGATGAGCCGCGCCGATACGGAAGTCACTATCGGCCACCCGATTGCCAATACCCAATTTTATATTCTGGATGAGCACGGCCGGCCGGTGGCCCCTGGTGCGCCGGGCGAGCTATGCATTGCCGGCGACGGCGTTGGCCGCGGCTATCTAAACCGCCCTGCCCTCACAGCCGAGAAGTTTGTGGCTAACCCCTTTGCTAGCCAGTCGGGGGCACTGCTTTACCGCACCGGCGACCTAGGCCGGCTGCTGCCTTCGGGCGAAGTACAATGCCTAGGGCGCCTCGACCAGCAAATGAAAATCCGGGGCTACCGCATCGAGCCCGCCGAAATTGAGCACGCCCTCGAAGCCTTTGAGGAGGTGCGCCAGGCTGTCATTAGCACCTACGAGCGCCACCCCGGCGACGAGCGCTTGGTAGCCTACCTCGTACTGGCCAGCCCGGCGGCCACGCCGCTCGACAAGGCCCGCACTGGTCGCTGGCAGCAGGCATTGCTAAGCCAACTGCCCGCCTACATGGTGCCTAGTGACTTTGTAACGCTTCCCGCGCTTCCCCTGACACTCAATGGCAAGCTCGACCGCAAAGCCCTGCCTGCGCCCAGCGGGGTAGAAATGGGCAGCACACTTGCCCCGAGCCAGCCCCACACCGACCTCGAAAAGCTGGTGGCCGCCACCTGGCGGGAGTGCCTAGGCGTGGCGCAGGTTGAGCTGAGCGATGACTTCTTTCAGCTAGGAGGCCACTCCCTCATTGCGGTGCAGGTGATGAGCCGCCTGGCCGAGGCCACTGGCCAGCGCCTGCCCTTGGCCACACTGTTTGAGCACCCTACGGTGGCAAAGCTGGCGGCTGTGCTGCAGCAGGATAGCCCATCGGCCGCATGGCACTCGCTAGTGCCCATCAAGCCCCAAGGTACCAGAACGCCCCTATACATCGTGCATGGGGCAGGATTCAACGTGCTTATCTTCAACGCGCTGTCGAAGCAGATGGCGCCCGACCAGCCCGTATACGGCTTGCAGGCTAAGGGACTCGACGGCACGGAGGAGCCCGCCGCTAGCGTGGAGGAGATGGCGGCACACTATGTGGCAGCCATTACGGCAGCTAACCCCAACGGGCCATATGCACTGGCGGGCTACTCGTTTGGGGGCATTATTGCTTTCGAAATGGCTCGCCAACTTACAGCGGCGGGCCGGCAGGTAGTCTTCCTGGGTATGTTTGACACCTATGCCGAGCGCACAACCCATTATGACCCGTGGTTGCGCAAAAAGTGGAAGCAAGGCATGAAGCGGGCTTATAACCTTTTCTATAATTTGGTGGCGCTGAAGAACAGTCCTCACGAGGCTATTAGGTTGAAGGTACAGTCGCTGCGGCGAGCCACAATAGAGCGGTTGCGGTACAGCCCAGCTGAGCAGTACGAGCGCATCAATGGGCACTCCTACCAGTTGGGCCTCGTGCACGCGCTGGCGCAGCATCAGTATCAGCTGCAGCCGCAAGCCGTTGTGGTGCACGTATTTCGCAGTAAGGAGCGCCTTTACTACATGGAAGACAGTACGTACCTGGGGTGGAAGGAATTTGCTACGGCTGGGGTGAAAACGTATGACCTGCCCGGCAATCATTTCCACATGTTTGCCCCGCCCCACGACATCGAATGCGCCCGGGTTCTGCAAGCCGCCCTCGACCAATGTACCTAGGTGGCAATTGCGCAAGTGTTGCCTGGCCTGGCAAAGCACACGCGCTCCTGACATGCAGTACCCGGCCGGGTACCGAAAGCTGGGAGGTACCAGTTTTCGGTACCCTGGCTGGCATCGCTGTTTTTCGGTTAGCTGTGTCTGGTAGCCAAGTAATGGTGTCGCAAGCCGTGGCAGTGCTGCAGGCCGCTGAGTTAGCACGCGCCCAGCGCTACCACCGCGCCGAAGACTACCACCGCTTTGTGCTGGGGCGGACGGCCCAGCGCTTGGTGCTAGGCGCATACTTAGGGTTGCCGCCAGCCAGCTTGCACTTCGAGCCGGGCGCTACTAAAAAGCCGCGCCTGCGCGAGGCCCCAGAGCTGCACTACAACGTATCGCACGCCGGCGACTGGGTACTACTGGCCGTAGCCGAGGCAGAGATAGGCATTGATGTAGAGCGCCTCGCCCCGCAGTTTGCTTTTCAAGAGGTGCTCGACTACAGCTTTAGTCCCGCCGAAAAAGTGTTCATTGAACGGAGTGCAGTGCCGAGCCAGGCGTTTTATCAACTTTGGACGCGTAAAGAGGCCTTCGTGAAAGCGACCGGGCAGGGCATCAACGCTGAGTTTGCCCAAGTGCCCGCACTGGATGGCCAGCACCGGCTAACTAGCTCCAGCCAGGTGCCTAGGTGGGAGGTTAGCACCTTTAACGTAGCGGCAGACTACATAGGCGCCTTGGCATACCCAGCGGCATTGCCCGGACCGCGGCAATTTTACGACTTAGGGAATGACGTGCTAAGCAACCTGTATGCGGGCGCCCAGCGCTAGTTTCGATGCAAGGCCAATCCTCAAATCCAAGCCCAGCCGCGGCGTCTTTCTACCACTTCTACCCCAAAATAGCGCAGGTAATGCACCAGTGGCTGCATACTCGGCAGTACCAGCGCGGTGAGAATAATGTCGCCCTGAGGCAGCGGCAGCCGCAGGTATTCATAAGGCCGCCAAAATACGCCGGGCCACCGGCAGCGGCTCCATTCCACTGGTCCGGGGCCGGGCCAACCCTGGCGGGCGGGGTCGTAGGCTAGCACGTCATCGAGCGCTACTTGTAAATGGCCCTTGGTTGGGTCAAAAACCAGTGTGGTAGCCGCATTGAGCGTGTAGTAACGCAAGTGCAGTAGTAAGGCTGGGGCAGCTAAGACAAGCACAGCCCCTAGCAGGCCCCAGGCCAGCCAGCGCTCGGCGGCTGTGGCGGCCAACAGGCCGGGGCCTGCGGCGGCCAGGCCAGCGCCTACTGCCAGCAGCGGCCACGCCAGCAGTGCCAACTGGCGGGTAGGGGTGGGGCGATAAACGGTGGTTTTCTTACTGAAAAGGCTAAGCACCCAGCGCACTAGCCCCAGCGCTACTACCAAGACCACGGCAGCTTCGAGCAGCGAGCGGAGAACTTTCATTGCCCCAAAATACGGGCATAGGCCGCACCGAAGGCCCGCCCTACTGCGGGGTAGCTATACTGAGACACCGCCCGTGCCCGTAGGCGGGCGGTGTCGAAGCGGCCAGCGGGGGCTGCCAGCACCTCGCGCAGGGCCTGGGCCAGAGCTACCTCATCGCCGGGCGGTACTAGTAGCCCTAGGCTGGGCTCGGGCAGCAACTCGGGTACGCCGCCCACGCTGGTAGCCACGGCGGGCAAGCCGCTAGCCTGCGCCTCGATGAGCACGCACGGCAGGTTTTCGTAGTTTGAAAACAAAACCAGACAGGCGGCGCGGCGCATCTCGGCCGCTACCTGGGCCGGGGGCAGCTTGCCCAGAAACGTGACTATACCCGTGTCCAATAGTCCCAGCTCCTGGGCTAGGCGGTGCAAGGCCGCCTCGGCCGGGCCGTAGCCTGCCACCCGCAGGCGCAGGCCTGGCTGGCTGTTCACTAGTTGGGCCACCGTGCGCAAAAGGCCGCCTAGGTTCTTGGCAGGCTCGTTAAAGGCGGCTACGTGCAGCAGGCCCCCGCGGCTACCTGGTTCGGTTGGCGGGCAAAATAGTTCGGTGTCAACTACGTTAGGGATGACGATGGTATGTGCATTGACGCCGCCTAGGGCCGCCAGCGCCCGCCCTAGGTCGGCCGAAACGGGCGTGAGCGCGACCGCCCGGCGCACTAGCTGGCCCACCAGCCAGCGCCTTAGCCACCCCAGCCGGCCTACATTGGCGGGTTGAAAAATCGTCCAATGCTCGGTGAGTACATAGGGCGTGTCGTGACGCCAACGCAGCCACCACGCCCACGCCGCTGGCCGAAATAGCACGTGTGCGTGCACTACCTCGGGCCGGGCGCCGCCCCAGTGGCGCCGCACCGCACGCAGGCCGCGCTGCTGGGCCAGCAGCCACAGCCCCAGCTTCAGCAGCCTGTCAAGGGGGGGGAGGCCAGTAGGGCGTGCCCGGTAGTAGTAGCGCCAGGTAGGCACCGGCCCACCTAGGTCAGCTTCCTCCACTAGCAATGTGGGAAGAGGGCCGCGTGCCACAGTAGCAAATACTACCGCGGCCTGCACCGGCCCGCCGTTCGCCGCGATGGCTGCCACATGCCGGGCTACAAAATCACCGTCCTGGTTGTCGTAGCGGTGCGGATACCACTTGGGCAGGTGCAGGATTCTTGGCAAGGGGCAGAGGCTAAATAGCAGTATGCAAAGTAATAGTATCCGTATAATTCAAACAGCCCGCTCTGGCCAGAGCGGGCTGTTTGATAAACTAGGCTAGCTGCTTCCTAGAACAGGTAGCGAACGCCCAATTGGCCCTGCCAGCGCGAGGCCAGTTGGTCGATGGAGTAGGTAGCCGGCGAGCTGTATGTGAAGGCTGGCCGGTTGTACTGGTTGGCGCTGTAGCTGGTCGAGAGGTTGCCGGCTGCGTCGGCAAAGGCCACTTGCGAGAGGCCAGTACCTAGAGTCGAGTTGAAGGTGTTGGGCACGAAGTACTGGCGGCCCCAGTTCTTGTTGAGCATATTGCCCACGTTCTGGATGTCGAACGAAATCTGGATGGTGTGGCGGGCCGGAATCTGGCCGGCTTCGTTAGCTTCTAGCTTGCCGAGCTTGGCCTCTACCATGAAGCGCACGTCGGCTTGGTTGTTCCAGGGCGTGCGGGCGGCATTGCGCTCGGCATACTGGCCGCGGCGATTCTTGAGGTAAGAGTCGTTGTCGATGAAGCTGCTGAGAGCCGCATACTGTGCGCCGCTGGCATCGAGGGCAAAGCCCGTGGGGTTTACGCTAGTAGCTACGCGGTTGACAAGGGTAATATCGGTAGCCGAGCCGGGAATGTAGGCGAGCTGCACGTTCTGCTGGCCGTTGCCCAAGAAGTTGTTGTTGTACACCCAAGTGTAAGGCGAGCCGCTGGCGTAAGTCAGGACCGAGGTAAAGTAGCCCGTGAAACGCTGACCTAGGCCGTGGTGCAGGTTAATGCTGGCTACCACGCGGTGACGCAGGTCAAAGTTGGAGTACGACAGAGCCGGGTCATTCACGTTCAGAGCTGGGTTCAGTTCCCAGTTGCTCTGGGGCGAGTTGCGGATACCGTTGCTGATGTCCTTGCTCACACCGTAGGTATAGGCGGCGCTCAGGTCTAGCAGGTTCACGAAGGTCTTGCCTACCGAGCCCGTAAGCTGGTAGCGGCGGCCTTGGTTAGTGTTGGTCAGCAGGAAGGCATTCGAGAAGGCCGTGTTCACCTTGGCATTGCCGCCGGCCGGGGCCGAGTAGCGCGGCGACTGGGTCGGGCCCTGGGCGAAGTAAGTAGCGTTGTCGGTCAGGTTAATATTCTGAAACTTCACGTCTTGCAGCACTTCCGTGTACAAGCCTTCTACCGAAGCCCGGAAGCCCATAGGCAGCTTGAAATCAACAGCCAGCGACGAGCGCCAGATTTGCGGCATCTTGAAGTCGGGGTCGATAAGGTTGATTTCGGTAGTATTCTGAGCTGAAGCCGGCAGCTGTGCATAAATCTGGTTAGGATTCTGGTTGAGCAGATACTTATTGCCGGCCGCCAGGTTGCCGCTGGTAGGTTGCAGGTTGTTGGCATCCACCGAGTTGTAGTTGATGCCGTTGTTGTAGTAGGCATATCCCAGCCACGCAAACGGAATGCGGCCCGTGAATAAACCCGTACCCCCGCGCACTACGATAGTGCCATCGCCCTTGGCGTCATAGTTGAAGCCCAGACGCGGCGACACTTGAATACGGCCCAGAATGTTGTTATTAAGGTCCGTCCAAGGCGTGTGCGAATACGTCTGGTTCAGGGTGCGGACGTCGTTCTGGGGGTTGTTTACTAAGGCCGTGTTCAGGGCTGGGGCCGTAGGCAACGAGGTGAGGTCAAAGCGGATACCGGGCGTGATTTTCAGGCGGTCAGTCACGTTCCACTCGTCCTGCAAGTAGGCTGAGTATAGGTTGACATTAAACGAAGCTGACGGGTTATTATAGTTGTACTCATAGCTATTATCGGTCTTGTTGTAAGTACCGCGAATACGCGTCGGCTGGTCGTTCAAAAACTGCGATACGCTGTTATACTCGATGCGGCCGTTCCAGGAGTTAATGAAGCCGTAGTCAATCTTGTACAGCTCGTTGTGGGTACCTAGGGTCAGCGTGTGGTTGCCCACGAAGTAGGTTAGGTTATCGGTAATTTCGAAGGTCTTGGTGCGGGTATTGAAGATGCTCGCCTCACGGTCAGAGCCCAGCAAAATCTGGTTCGAGCCGCGGTAGTACGAGCCTGAATACAGCGTGTTGTCGCCGGCTGAGGCGCCCACGTTATTAATCTGCACCGCCGGAAACAGGGTGCTCTGGCCACCCAGCAGCGAGCGGTAGTCGTGAATGTTGGTGTAGCCCAGAATAAGGTTGTTGGCAATCTTACTGCTGAAGTTCGATTTCACTTCCAGCACCGTCGAGTTTTGCAGGTTGTTCTGGTTGAAGTCCTGCGAGCCAAATTTGAACAAGCTGCCCGAGCGCTCTAGGTTAGTAGCGTCTGACTTTACATAGTTGTGGCGCAGCGCGATGCTCGTCTTTTCATCGAGGTTGAAGTCGAGGCGACCGAAGATTTTATCGCTGTTGGCGTGGATGTTATAGTTGTTGTACTCGCCTACGTTATAGCCGTAGGTGGTTTGCAGCTTGTTGGCGATGAGCTGGGCCAGGTCTTGCGACACCGGCGAGCCGGGCGTGCCTGCGCCGTAGAATTGCGGCTCTTGGCGGCGGGCTATTTCGCCGTTCACGAAGAAAAATAGCTTATTCTTTACGATGGGGCCACCTAGGCGGAAACCGGTCTGGTAGTCGTGGTAGCTGCTGCCAATGCGGTTGCGGTCGCCGTCGATGCTGCGGCCCGTAATATTTTGGTTGCGGCCGTAGCCGTACACCGAGCCGTGGAAGTCGTTGGTGCCCGAGCGCGTTACGGCGTTAATCGAGCCGCCCGTAAAGTTGCCCAGCTTCACGTCGAACGGCGCCACTGATGCTTGAATCTCCTGAATAGCGTCGAGCGAAATCGGGTTGGCGCGGGCCGACGAGCCCGGCAGGCCCGAGGTGCCGCCCTGCCCACCTAGGGAAGGCGAAAAGCCGATGGCGTCGTTGTTCACGGCACCATCCAGCGTGATGTTATTGTAGCGGAACGACGAGCCCGCAAACGAGTTATTCGAGTTGCGCGGGTCGAGGCGCGTAAAGTCTTGAATGCTGCGCGAAATAGTGGGCAGCTGCTGAATGGCTTCCTTGCCCACGTTGGTGCCCGCGCCGGTCTTGGTGGCCTGCGTGTTGCCCGTAATCACAACTTCATTCAGCGCCTGTGCCTCGGCAGCCAGCGTAAAGTTGAGGCGCGTGGTGTTGCCTAGGGTCAGGAATACACCGCTCACGGTCTGCGGCTTATATCCCACGTAAGTCACCGTCACGGTGTAGGGCCCGCCGGGCGCCAGGTTCGGGATGCTAAAGCGGCCGTCTACCTCGGTGCCAGTGCCGCGCTTGGTGCCGGTGGGCACATTGGTAGCCACAACGGTAACGCCGATGAGCTCTTCGTTCGTATCAGAAATGACCTTGCCGCTTATTGACGAGGTAGTGACCTGCGCCGAGGCCCAATGGGCAAGCAGCAGGAAGAGAAAAACGGCCAGTCGGGTTGCGGGCCGGCCTAGGGTAGGGGTGCGCATAGAAAGGGGGTTATGCCAATGCGCCTGCAAAGTTCCCCCACGGTATAAGCTAATTAAGGCTTCATAAATTATCAAATTATTGGTAATCAACAGAAGCTGTAATACTGGCGTAACATAGCCACCGCTGCTGTTGCCCCCAAGCGCACTCCTATATTAATAAGGTATGGCAAGGCTCACCAACCAACTGCTTCGGGGCGCAGTTATACTGTTTAACAAGTAAAACCACTCAGTCGCAGGGTAAATAGCCCTACTGGCCGTTAAAGGCCCTGGCGCAATAGCTTTGCCACTCACCTTTGTATCACCCAACGTTGCTCCTGGCGCCGCTGGCCCAGGCATCTCCCCGCTATGTTGCTATCCATGACCGGCTTCGGCCAGGCCCACCGCGAAACCGACCGCTATACCGCTACGGTAGAGCTGCGCTCGCTCAACTCCAAAACCCTCGACCTCACTCTGCGCCTACCGCGCTTTCTGCAAGCCCACGAACTCGACATCCGGCAGCAAATCACCAAAGCACTGCTGCGTGGCAAAGTTAATTTTAACCTCGATTTTGCGCGCACAACCACCACTGCCACGGTGGCCGTGCCGCTCAACCGCGAAGCCCTGCTGGCCGCTTTTCACGAGCTGCAAGCCGTGGCCCAGCACCTAGGCCTGCCCACCGGCGAAGACACCCTGCTGGCGGCCCTGCGCCTGCCCGGCGTTGTGCCAAGCGCGGCCGAGCAGGCGCAGGCTGCCCAAGCCGAAGCCGGCCCCGCCGATGAGCCCACCTGGGCCGAACTGCAACCGCTGCTTACCGAGGCGCTGGCCGCTATGCAACAGTTTCGCCACGACGAAGGCCAAACGCTTCAGGCCGAGATACTAAGCTACATCGCCACCATTCGGCAGCAACTGGCTGCCATCGAGCTGCACGACCCACAGCGTGTTGCGCACGTGCGCCAGCGCCTCGCGGCGCATTTGGCCGAGCTTGCTCAGCACGAGCAGTTCAATGCTACGCGCTTCGAGCAAGAGGTACTATACTATATAGAGAAGCTAGATATAGCCGAGGAGAAAGTGCGCCTAGCAGCTCATTTAAACTATTTCGAGTTAGCAATTCAGCAGCCCGATGAGGCAGTAGGCAAAAAGCTAGGCTTCCTGGCGCAGGAAATAGGCCGTGAAATCAATACGATAGGTTCGAAGGCCAATGATGCCACCGTACAGCACTTAGTAGTAGGCATGAAAGAGGAGTTGGAAAAAATCAAGGAGCAGCTCAACAACATTTTGTGATTACTACAAAAATATTTTTTGAAAAAAGTACTGCATCTTTCGGATTAGGTATTGCATATTTCTAATAAAATGAATGTTTTATAAATATGATTTATTGGGTTTTTATTAGATGCTTTACTTTATTAATCATTCATAAATAGTCTGTATATAAGCATTTTAATAAAATTAATTGTTAAGCTAAAATTTGATTTATCGAGCCTCCGGAGTCCTATTTCCTTGTGCAACGGAATTTGGATTTTGCTTGTAACTTAGATTCCACAAAGGACGAAGAGCTATTTCAACTCACTCACCCTCTTACTTTTTTACTTTTATGAAGTCACTCATACTAACTCTGCTGGTCTCGCTGTCGGGCCTGCTGATGGCAGCTCGGCCCGCTTCAGAAATCGAGCTGATAAAAAAGCGAGTGTTGAGCGAGCGCGTAGAAGTACTGATTCCGAAAGGCTTCGAACTGATGACCGAGCAGCAGATGGATTTCATCTACTCGCACGCTAGCAGCCGGCCTAGCGTAGTGTTCACCAACAACAACCTGGTGACGCTGTCCTTCAACTACTCTGACAATGAAGCCGACCAAGACATGGTCGATGTGTACCAAAGCAGCTTCTCCAAAACCTACCACAAGCAGTACAAGCAAACCACGTGGTTTGGTGAGGGTGTGAAGGAGGTTTCGGGCCGCAAAGTGGGCTACCTCGAATTTATGAAGCCGGAGATGGGCCACGAAGTTTATACGCTGGTGTTCTTCACCGACGTGCAAGGCAAGCTGCTCATCTGCACCTTTAACTGCGCCGACCGCCAGAAGCCCGAATGGGAGCCGCTGGCTAAGAAAATCTTGAACTCGTTGAAAGCCAACGGGTAAACGAGTTCCGCCTTCGGGCGGAAAGTGGGGGATACTTGTGACAGATTATTAGTGCATTAGGTTAGCGTTATAACAAGACTTATTCTATTATTTTATAAGAAAACCCCGGCCGGTTAGCGGTCGGGGTTTTTTAATGCCACGGTGGGTACCTAGGGCCGGGCGCCTAGGTCATCTAGAAAATCGCGCACCAGCCCAAACGCGCCCGCAAACCCTGCTAGCGATAGCGCGGCTGGTACATCGTGCACATCGTGGTAGGCTTGGCTGCCACCGCGGGTGTACAGAAAAAACGCTGGTACACCCGCTTCCGAGAAGGGAAAATGGTCGGAATTGGCGGCGCGGCCGCGGGCGGTGAGACGTGGCAGGTAGTGGTGCGCGTCGTTGAGAGCCATGAGGCGCTGGTAGGCGTGCTCGTATACTTTGCCATTGACTACGGTAGCACCTTCCTCACCGGTACCTAGGAGGTCGAGGTTGACCAAAAACTTGATGCGCGGCAGCGGCACTAGTGGGTGCGCCACAAAGTAGCGCGAGCCCACCAGCCCCGCTTCTTCGGCGCCGAATAGCAGAAACACGACCGAACAGGCCGGTTGGTTTTCGGGGCGGGCATAGTGGGAGGCTAGCTCCAATAGCAGCGCCACACCGCTGGCATTGTCATTGGCGCCTGAGAAGTAGGTCTTGCTGCCCATCATCCCTAGGTGGTCGTAGTGGGCCGATACTACCAGAAAGCTATCGGGCTGGGTACGGCCGCGGACGATTGCGGCGAGGTTCTGCGTCTGGTAGTTGCGCTTGAGTTCGGCGTCCACGCTAAGTGTAGCAGTGAAGGGAACAGCCGTATTGCTGATTTGAGCCAGTGGCCATTTGGAAGCCAGTACCTCTAGGTGAGGCTGCTTACCCTGCTGCGCAGCATGGAAGCGGTTAATTTATTGACCAATACAATGCGCGCCTCATACATTCTTTCCCATCTAGCCAGCAAATCAGCATTGCTAGGTGCAACTAATTGGCTTTCGGCACGTTGACTTAATACTAAGAATTGGTTCAGTTTTCGGTCTAAGTAGCCGGCCAATAATTCTCGTGCCTTGGCATCGCCTCCATGCAGGGCGGCGGTGTCGGCTGGGATAAGCGTGGCCGCCGTGATAGTAGTACTGGGCGATTCAGGTGAAACAATAAAATCGATGCCTGGCGTGAAAGATAAAGCAGGTACGGAAGACCGATTTTGGGAGCTAAGTCGTAGCTCCATCTTGCCCGGAAACGTATTCACGTCCAGCGTGAACGGCTGCGTAAAATCGAGGGCAAGCGGCTGTAGACCCAACTGGCGCAGCCGGCCACGTAAGTACGCGGCGGCTTTGTGCTCGCCACCTTGCACGTAGCCGCGCCCGTGCAGCTTCGGCGCCGCTAGTGCCTCAATAGTGCGGTGAGCGCGCCCTAGGTTGGGTGACTGGGCTTTGGCCGAGTGGGCAAAAAAAAGGCTGCTGCTCAAGAGCAGCAGCAGTACCAGCGGCGTGGCCACTTGGCGGCGCGACCACCAGTGCCAGCCTCCGCTAACCAGTAGCAGCGCCAGCGCGGCCCCTAGGCTATCGCCGACCAGGTCTGACCATTCGGCTTGGCGCCCCACCGCCATGAGGTATTGCAGAATCTCTATGAGTCCCCCAAATAGTACACTGCCGATGAGTACGGGCATGGCCGGCCGCTGCGCCAGCGCGGGCCAGCGACGCTGCTGCCGCAGGGCCACCCAGCTTAGCACGGCCAGCACGGCAAACACCCCGGCGTGGGCCGCGGTGTCGAAGGCTAGCAGCTTCCAGTCGGGAGTGTGGGGCATCTCCTTAGCCGGCGTGAGCGTGAGCACCAGCATAATGATGGCCCACAGCACGGGCGGCACGGCGTAAAATTTTCGGGAGGAAAGCTGGGTCATAAAGAATAGATACGGAGTAGCTGAGGCGAATAAGCGAAGAGAAGTTAAAAAAGAACGCCATGCCGAACGCGGAGCGTTCTGGGGCATGGCGTTCTGAAGCGGCGTAGGGCGGACCTAGGCGCCTACCAATTCGCTATAAGCTTCGGCGGTCATCAATTCGTCGATTTCGGCGGGGTTGCCAATAGACATTTTAATAATCCAGCCATCGCCGTAGGGGTCCGAGTTTACGGTTTCGGGGGCGTCGGCCAGCTTGGCGTTTACTTCGAGCACGGTGCCCGTGATGGGGCTGAACAGGTCAGAAACCGTCTTCACGGCCTCTACAGTGCCAAATACATCGTGCTGCGCGATGTCCTTATCTACGGTATCAACGTCCACGTACACAATATCGCCGAGCTCGCGCTGCGCGTGGTCGGTGATGCCGATGTACGCCACGTCGCCTTCGACGCGCAGCCATTCGTGGTCTTTGGTGTAGTGCAGGGTGGCGGGGAAATCCATGAGGTAAAAAGGGCGCTGAATAAATGAGTAAAGAAGAGGTGCGGCAAAAGTACGCCGCCGCGGGCAGTAGCCCTTGTTGAAAAATTGAGCAACGGCCACTTTACGCGTTTACACCGCGGCTATTGCAAGCTGTAGCGCAGCTGCAAGCCGCCTTCGGTGGTGGCGTTGCGGAAGGCATTGCTCACGCGGGGCTGCGTAATAGTTTGGGTGAAATAGAACTGGAGGTTGAGGCGGGCATTGAGCAGGTAGTCGACAGTGGGACGCAGCTGCACCGTGAGAGCACCATTGGTAATCTGCGAGGTTGGAATACCTACGTCGCCTTGTACGGCGGCTGCGCCGCCTAGCACGGCTGGAATGGGGTCTACTGAGTTCAGAATGCTGCGCTGAATAGTCGTGTTGTCACGAATGCTCAGGTCGAGGCGAGCCTGTAAGTTGTTTTTGAGCACGCGCTGCTCGCCGCCCACCCGGAAGGGCAGCCGCAAGCCAGTGGCCGCATAGCCAATGCCAATGGTGAGGTCGGTGGCGTGCACCTCGGTTACTTGGGCATTGGTGGTGTTCAAGGCCACGGCGCGGCTGGTAGCGTACTGCAAGCGGCCGGTTATATTGTTAACAGTCTGAAAGTTGATGCCGGCCAGCGGGGCCAGGCTTTCGAGGAAGCTGACCTGTCCCACCACGTAGTACGGCACGTACTGACCAGTGCTATTGACAACAAGGGGCACCAATGCGTTGGGTCCAAAATCGGGCTGGCGGCTGTAGCTGGTAGTAGTGGTGTAGCTACCTAGGGTATACACCGACGAATACAAGTGGTTGATAGTGAACGAACGAAACAAGTCGCGCATGCCCGGTAGCTCAGCGAAGGTGTTGTACTCGAGGCGCCAGTTGGGTAGTGGGAACATGCCAAAGGGATTGAAACGCTTAGCCTCGTAGCCATCCGACGATTTGCCGTGGTAGGCATCCAGGAAGCTCTGAATCAACACATCCTGCGAATTGAGGCTGTAGAGACCGGTAGTGGTACCAACCGCGGGCCTGGCCGGGTTAGCCGCCTGCAACTTGGCTTGCACGGCCGCACGGTTGGCCACGAAGCGGTCGAAGGCCTTACTAGTTTCGCCGTTGGCGCCTAGGTCACCAAAAAACGTTTGGATGGTGATAGTAGTGGCGCTGAATGAGCCTGTGCCTAGTGCTTGGACGGGAGCCTGTCTGAAATCACTAAAAGGCTGGAGGTAGCCAACTTCTTTATAGGCGATTGCTGACGTGTCTATTGCATTACGGTAGTATGACTCATCATTTTTGGTGCGCTGCCAGCGAGCATCAAGCTGGATGTTAAAGCCACGGAAGGGCTCTAGGGCAGTGCGGACTGCCACATTATCGGTCAGCAACGCGCTGTAAGCTGTGTTCAAGTATTGGCTCGACTGCGTATACCAACCCTTACTGACAGCTTCCTGGTAGAGCGAACTCAAGCTGTATTGCTGACCAAGAATGAAGGGAATGCCCGGCGCCAAGCCATCGAAGCTGCCATCGGTAAGGCCGAAGAAGCGCGTCCTAGGTAGGTAACCTGGCAGCAGCGTGCCATTAGAGTGAGCATAGGTAAAGTTGATACTGCGGGCGGTCATGATGGCGCGCAGGGCGGCCTTCACGAAGCGCAACGGGTCTTTGCGGGCCGTGTCGGGGGCAACTGGCTGCTGGGGGCGGCCAGGTGGCACTGGTGCGCCCGCCACCGGCTGGGCCGGCCGGGGGCGTGGGGCTGGCTGGGCATTATTGATGATGTTCAAAAACCGCACTTTGTTGTACAGCTTCACCAGGTCAATCTTGCCATTGGCCGTAAACTCAGCGTTGTTCTGCACCGTGTTGCCTAGGTTGATGGCTACAGTAGCAGTATCGGTCGGGTCTATTGTGCCATCAGCGAAGCGCATAGGGGTAGGGGTGCGGGCACGCAGGGCGGTAGAGGCGGCCTGCCAGGTGTAGTGCGCCGAGTAGCGCACATCGGCCGAGAGCCAGTCGGTAAGCGGAAACTTATCGAGCGGCAGGCGGTAGGTAGCCGAGATGGTTTGGTCGAAGTTGGTGGTGCGGCCGCCGCGTAGCAGGTTTTTCCACTGCTGCTCGCGGTTGGCGCGCGCCTCGGGGCTGTCGCCGATAGAGCGGCCGATGCCTTCGTCAATGACGCCGCGGTTATTAGCGGTGTAGTCGATGGCCAGCGCCTTGGTGATATCCCAGCGCAGGTCATACACCCTATTGATGTAAAACGACTTATAGAACACCCCCGGAATGCCGCCCGTGGTGGGCAGCGTGCCCGGCTCCAGCACACGCTGCAAGAAGCGCTCGTTGTAACGCCGGTCAAGGTCGGTGCGGAACGAGAAGCGACTGGGCAGCGGCGTGAAGTTGACTTCCTTAAAAATCTTGAGATAAGGATTGTCCAGCGCCTTGATAGTGCTCAGCGGCGTGAAGCTGCGCGGCGTGGTTTGGTAGATGTAGGCCAGCGCCGCCGTGTACGAGCGCGAGTAGTCGCGCTGAGTGTTAATGTCGGAGTGGGTGCGCTCGGTAATGGCGTAGCTCACGGCCACGTTCTCAATGTCCCAGGGGCGCACCTTGGTTTGGGAGGGGGCACGCTCCTTGCGCACATTCAGCACCGAGATGCTGCGGCTGGTGGTGCGGTCTACTACTAGCTGCTTATACTCGGCCTTGGCCTCAGCGGTCTGAAACTTGAGCAGGCTTTGCTCGAGCTTGGTATCGGGGTCGAGGGGGTCATACTGCGGGGTGCTGACCTGCGTGCTGGCCTGCACCAGCACGGGCACCTTCAGGCGCAGAGCGGGCGGCAAAAACTTATCAACCGCCACCGTAGCGTTGAGGTCGCCGCGCACGATATCGTTGGTCGAGCGGGCCTGAGCCTTGTCTTGCAGGCCGCCGAAGCCCACGCCCACAAACGACCCCGTAGCCGTGATATTAGCCAGGTCGGCCAGCTTCACATTCAGGCGGGCGTTGGCGGCCCAGCCACCTTGGTTTTCAAAGTCAAAGACCCGAAACTCATCGGCCCACAAGCAGAAGGTTTTTGAGCTAGTGTTGCCGGCCTTCACGGGGTTAAGCACGCCTATCATGCAGCCTTGCACCGCCGAAAAATCAGGGTTGCCTAGGATGGTAATGTAGGCCGTTTTGCCACTAGGTAGCAGCACTTTCTTTATATAAGGCAGCGTAAGCGGCCAGCCACGCTGGTTGCGCTCGGCCTTAGCGTCGATAAAATCCTGAAAGGCGATGTCTACGTTGTTGCTTTCGGGCCACACGTCGGTCTGAGCCGTTTGGCCGGCCGTCGTGAATGTCAGGGGCAGCGAGTACTCGTAGTAGTTCTGGGTGTAGTCGGTACCGATGCGTAGGAAAGCCCGCACACTGTCGCCTTCCTGCATGCTGCTCAGCGTGTTGGGGTCCTGCGAGTCGGCGTGGAGGTACATGCGCAAGCGCTTGTAGCGCAGCATGTTGATGCTGATGTTTTTGTAAGCCGCTTTGCCATAGCCATCGCGTAGCTCTTCTACGCACAGGCGCAAGCTCTGCTCGTTTTGCTGGCGCGATACCGATGACGAACCATACTCAATGTCACGCGTGATGCCGGGCGGCTGCACATAGGGAATAGCGCCGCTGCTGGCAGCCGTGGTCAAGCCGTTTTCCTCTACGCTTACCGTCGACACGTTGAACGCCCGCGCATCGGTTATCTGCGAAGTCAAGCCGACACTGGGGTCGGAAATGCGGCTCAGGAAGCGGCGCCACTGGTTGGCCACGAACTGCGGTTGCACCATGCGCAGCACCACCGGCTGCTGCCAGCCGGTGAGGTACATGCGCATGAAGCGAATGTTTTTGAAATCATTCGCCCCCCGGTTGCCTTGAATGCCGGTGTACTCGCGCACTGGAATGCGAAACTGATAGTACGTCACCGTTTCGCCCGTAATTGTTCCCGTAGTGTTGGTGACGGGGGCTTCTACTTTGTCAATAATGTAGTTTTCCCCGATGTTGAGCCTGCCTGGACGCAATTCCATGCTGTACTCGTAATACTGCTCCGAGTCTTGCACCACGTTGTCGCGGTTCAGGTCTTCTTTGTCGGGATAGGCCGTGGAGCTGAGCTGCGAGTTCTCAGGCGAGTTGCCTTCGTAGTTGTCGTAGTCTTTGTAGCGACCTAGGAGCTGGACGTTGTTCTGGGTATAGAACGGGTCAAGGTGGTGGCGGAAGTCGTCGGCCGCCGGGTCATCAAACGCGTCAAAACCTCCCGGCTTGCCATTCCAAAAAACCTTTTCATCGACGTTGCCGAAGCCATCGAGGCCCACATCTTGCAGAGCACGGGCGCCCGCTGCAGCATTGAACGCATCAGTCAAGAACTGCTGCGTAGTCACGCGGCCCCAGGCGGTAGGTTCTGTATTTTGGGCTGGGTCAGGGTCGGCTGGGGTAGGCAGGCCATTCTCAAACTCGTGGCGGTTGCCGTCTTTCAGCGCATCTTCACTCACGTTGCCTAGGTTCAGAATAAACCGGCCACCGGGGTTTGTATCTGCATAATAGGGCGTGCTAGAAGCCGGGTCATCTATCCGGGTAAGTTCCCGGTTGCTGGCCTTTGCGAAGGGGTCCAGCATCCAGAATTCTAGGTATTCAATGTTAGCGTTATCGAAATCTGTGTCAAACGTAATACCCCGCGAAATGCCGCCGAAGCGGCTAGCGTTGGCAGCTGGTGTGGTGTTGGCAAAGCGGCGGCCAGTACGGTCTCCGGCGTCAAGTCCGGTCGAGAAGTTATAAGGGCCGCGCTCGCTAGGGTAGTAGGCTAAGTCGAAGCTGTACTCGTAGCCGTTGCCGGTAGCCCCTAGGTCCTTATTAGGAAATATCTCATTGCGAGGTATGCCCCGGGTGTAGAAGTTGCTGAGCGTGGCCGCCGCAATACCCGATGTGCCGTTGCCACCGGTGTAGTAGCTCTGGTCGATGGTGTACCAGGCTAGCTTGCCACGCTGGTAATTACTGGCCAGCCCAGTAGCCGAGCCCAGAATGGGCGCGGGCGTGGCGGCCAGGCGCCAGGCCGGCACCGATGCCAGGCCCCCTAGGGTATAAGGCGTGCGGGCATTCTCGAAGTCGTCGATGTAGCTCACGCCGTTTTCGCCGCGCCCCAGTTGGGCCCGGCCAGCAATGAGCTTGGCCACTTCACCCGTAAAAGCCACTGTCGAAATCTCCTTGGTCGACACAATGGGCAGCATATCCACCAGCTTGGTCAGCACCCGGCTGTCTTTGCGGAAGCTCACGTCGCCGCCCAGCATGGTATTGTTGGCCGGCTCGTCGCCGATATTCACGCGGTTGATGCCGGGGGCCTGGTTTTCCAGGATGTGCATGGCCGTGAAGCCAAACAGGGCGTCCTTGTTGGCGGCGTAGTCGAGGCGGGTGCCCACCAGCTTACGCGGCTGCACCTGCACTAGGGCGTTTTTCTCAAAGGCTACCCGCAGCTCGTTGGCCGCGCTCAGGTAGGCAGGGTTGAGGACCTTGACTTTAGCCTGGTCATAGAACACCTGGTAGTCCACGCCCTCGGTCAGCAGCGTGCTACCCGAGTACACCTTCACCGAGCCCTGCGCCACCCCAATGCCGGGCAGGCTGATTTCGTCGGAGCCCGCCGCACCCTGAAAGCGCCCACGTAGGAAAAATTTGTCTTTTACCTGTTGCTGCTGTGCGTCGCTCTGCGTTTGGGTATAAAGCGCTTGGTACACATACTTCTGCACCAGCGCCCGCTCGGAGGCCGCTATCGTAGCATTGGTATTAGCCGTGTCGAACTGCGCCCGCAGGTAGGAACCAAACGGCTGCACGCTAGGGAATATTATCTTCCCTAGCTCCGGGTCAATGGTGATGCCCGGGAAAAAGTCAAAGTTGCCGTCGGCGTTGCGGTCGTTGTTGGCATTCACCCGGTCTAGCCCCAGCACCTGTATCAGCGGCGTATTCTGAATGCGCGCGCCTTCCTTCAGCGAAATCAAGTCTACGCCGGTGGCGTCGTCCTTGTAAATAATCTGAAGGTTAAAGTTGTCGCGGTTGAGTTGCGAGGCGTTCAGGGAATAGATGTTTTTCATCATCAAATCCCAGGCTGGCGTGTTGCGGGTGCGTAAGTTCGGGTTGAACTGGTTGAAATTGAGGCTCCTGTCATCGTAGGCTACGGTGCCCACACCAGGGTTGGTCGCCTTCAGCAGTTTCAGGAAGATTACCTGGTCCTGCGCTACGTTGCTGTACTCGTTTATCGTTTCGCCCACCGTGTAGGTAGTGCCGTTGTAGATGTACGAGTAGCTGACGCCCAGCACTTGGTCGGGCAGCAGGGCAGTATTGAGGTTAATATAGCCGAGCTGCGGATTGAAAGTGTACTCGCTGGGGGCCAGCTTGCGGGCGCGTACCCGCTCGTAGTCGAGGTTTTTAATCAGCGCTACCGTGCCCTGCGGGGTGGGCAGGCTACCTAGGTACTGCTCCACGTTCAGATTGTCGCGGGCAGCCGCGCCACCATTCAGCAGCGCATTATACAGCGAGTTGCCGGGGTTGCGAGCAAAGGGCGCCCCCCCCACAGTCTGGTTGAAGAACTGCGAGCGCAGCGTACGGTCGCGCCGGGGCTCGCCTAGGTCCATGAGGGCCACCACGTTGCGCAGGTTGTCGGTAGTGCGGTTGTCGTTGGTCACATACACCTCGAGGCGGGTGATGGTGATACCGCTCTGCACCGTGGGCAAGCCACGCAGGTTCTGGTCGTACTGGTCGCGGAAGTACTGGGCCAGAAAGAAGTGTCGGTCGCGCTCATACTGGCTGGCTTTCAGCTCGTAGGTGCGGCTTTGGGCACCGTTTTGCACCCGCACCTCGTCGGCCGAGCCGCGCAGCGTGGCCGCCACCGCCGTCACGCCCAGGCGCCCAAATTGCAGCTGGGTCTTGATACCGAACAAGTTAGAGCCACCCGTTATCAGCGAGTTGTTCAGGGGCATGCTTACGTTACCTAGGTCCAGTTTGCGCAAGATGTCGGTGGGCTGCCCCACGTAGTCGAACTTCATCTGGTTGTCGAAGTCGAACGCCGCCTTGGTATCGTAGTTGAACGTGAGCTTGAGCTTGGTACCGACCGTACCGCTCAAATTCAAGTTCATGTTCTGCTCAAATATGAAGTCGCCTACGCTCTGCTGGCGTAGGGTCAGGGCCGGGTTGCGGTTGGTGTTGAAGCGCGCGCCGGCCTTGAGCGTGAGCGAACCCGCTGGCCTAATGTCGATATAGCGCCCGCCAAAAATGCGGTCGGCTACCGGCCCGATGTCAATCTTCGGAATCAGCCGCTGGGCCTGGGCTGAGCCGGGCTGAGCCCCGGTGCCCGCCACGCCGCCCTGGCTGCGCAGGCGGTAGTAGTCGTTGATGGCCTGCCGCTCCTGAAACCGCAGTAGCTCCTCGCGCGTGATTTCGGTAGGGTCGCGGTAGTCGATGTCGGTGCCTACGGTTTCGCGCACGTCGTAGCGCTTCAGGCTGTCGTCGGGCGTCACCTTCACTTGCACGCTCTTGGGCAGGGGCAGCACCAGCGGCGAGCGCCGCCGCTGCGGCGAGAAGCGACTGCCCGGCCGGTCCTGGGTACGCACCCGCGGCCGCCGACTGGGGCGGTAGCGGCCAGTGTCGGCCGGTACAGTTTGAGTGGGCAAGCCCTGCATAGGCAACCCTAGCTGGCCCGCCCACGTAAACACCCCAACTGCTACGCGCGAGTGCCCCGCCGCCCCGGCCGAGCCCGCCCACGCCGCTGCCATAAACACCGACGAGACCAGTGTGGTCGTCAGGATGGTGGCAGGCGTAAGTAATTTATAACCAGCAGATAGTAGAGACTTCAAGCAGATACAAGGGTTCGGCCTGCCCTACCTAGGTAGGTGTCGCCGGGTTTAAGTATATAAAGCTAACAACCTAGGTAGCAGTTGTTGCTACTACCTAGGCTTGGGATACTAGTAGCTGCCGGGCCGCTGACTTAGTGCGATTTCAGGGCAAATTTGATTAGCTCTTCCACGCTCAAGTCGTTGCCGTGCTTGTGCTGAATCTGGTCGAGCGTCTTCTCAGCGGCCGCCCGGGCAAACCCCAGCATCACCAAGGCTTGCAACGCTTCTTGGCGCTGGGTATTGTGCTGGCGGGCCAGCGGCACGGTGTCTACGCCAGCCTTGGCTAGGAGCTCGTCTTTGCGCAGCTTGTCGCGTAGGTCCAGTATCACGCGCTGCGCCGTTTTGGGCCCTACGCCCTTGATACTTTGAATGGCGCGCACGTCCTCATTCACGATGGCCTGGCGAATCTCGCCCACGCCCATGCTGCTCACCATGATGATGCCCGTACCCGGCCCGATACCCGACACCGAAATGAGGTGCAGAAACAGCGCCTTCTCGTTGGGGTCGAGAAAGCCGTAGAGCGTCTGCCCATCCTCCTTGATGTGCTGGTAGGTATAGACCTTCACTTTCTCGTCTTCAGCCGGCAGCTTGGAGTAAGTAGCCAGCGAAATTTTAACTTCGTAGCCCACGCCGCCAGCGTCAATGATGGCTTGGGTGGGGTCTTTGTAGGCAAGTTTACCGTCTAGGTAGGCTATCATAGCAGAGAATACTGGCGGCGGACCGCCGAGGGAAAGTTGCCCGCCACGCCTAAGTATGGCCTGGCAAGCGGTTCTTGGCTTTGTACTATCAAAAATAAGCCCTAGGCGACCAAATACTAGCAAGGCGGCCCGAAAGCAAGCTGTCTGCTTTCGGGCCGCCTTAATAAAATAGTAAAACGGGGTTGTCTACGGCTGGCCTACAAGGCCTTACCGCCACGCTGGGCATCGGCCACCGCAATGGCCGTCATGTTCACAATCTCGCGCACACTAGCGCCAAGCTGCAGAATGTGTACGGGCTTGCGCATGCCCATCAGAATAGGCCCGATTACCTCGGCACCGCCAATTTCCTGCAGCACTTTGTAGGCAATGTTACCCGATTCTACGTTCGGGAAAATCAGCGTGTTGGCGCCGCGCTCGGCCAGCGGCGAGAAGCCGTACTGCTCGCGCAGCAGCTCAGGATTGAGAGCTACGTTAGCTTGCATTTCGCCATCGATGAGCAAGTCGGGATAACGCTCTTTGGCCAGGGCTGTGGCGGTGCGCATCTTGTCGGGCAGCACACCCGAGTTCGAGCCAAAGTTGGAGTACGAGATGGCCGCCACGCGGGGCTCGGTGTCAAAAAACCGCACGGCCCGCGCCGTTAGACCAATGATGCCCACGAGCTCCTCAGCGGTAGGGTTGATGTTCACCGTGGTGTCAGCGAAGAAGAACGGCCCGCGGCGGTTTTGGATGATGTACATCGAGGCCACCCGGCTCACGCCCTCGGCCGGCCCGATTACTTGCAGCGCCGGCACAATGCTTTTGCCATAGTCTTTGGTAAAGCCAGTGATGCAGGCATCTGCTGCGCCGGTTTCGACCATCATGGCAGCGTAGTAGTTGCGCTCGCGCATCAGGCGCTTGCCCTCGTAGAGCGTGATGCCCCGGCGCTGGCGCTTCTGGTAAAATAGCTCGGCGTACTCGTGGCGCGTGGCTTCTTCCTGCAGAATATCAATGATTTCGCAGCCTTCCAGGTCAATATTGTTCTCGTGAGCAATGGCCTGAATACGGTCGAGCGGCCCCAGCAAAATGGGGTGGGCGATGTTCTCGTCGCGCACAATCTGCGCTGCCTTGATAATCTTGTAGTTGTCAGCCTCGGCAAATACCACGCGGCGCGGCCCTGAGCGGGCTGCCGACGTAATGCGGTTCATCAGCTTCTGGTTGACCCCTAGGCGAGCGCGCAGCTCGTCTTCGTAGGCCTGCCAATCGGTGATGTCGCGGCGGGCTACGCCGCTTTCCATAGCCGCCTTGGCCACGGCCGGAGACAGCGTAGTGATAAGGCGCGGGTCGAGGGGCTTCGGAATGAGGTAGGCGCGGCCGAAAGCCAGCGTGTTATCGCCATAGGCTTTGTTCACCATGTCGGGCACCGGCTCCTTGCTCAGCTCGGCCAGGGCATGCACGGCCGCTAGCTTCATCGCCTCGTTGATTTCGGTAGCGCGCACGTCCAAGGCTCCCCGGAAAATGTAGGGAAAACCCAACACGTTGTTTACCTGGTTGGGGTGGTCCGAGCGGCCCGTGGCCATAATCAGGTCGGGCCGAGTGCTCATGGCTAGGTCGTAGCCAATTTCGGGGTCGGGGTTAGCCAGCGCGAACACGATGGGGTTGTCGGCCATCGTCAGCAGCAGCTCGGGCGGCAGCACGTTGGCCGCAGACAGACCTAGGAACACGTCGGCCCCTTGCAGCGCCTCAGCCATTGTGCTGATGGGCCGGTGCGTGGCAAAGCGCATCTGCATGTCGGCCAAGTTGGTGCGGCCGGGATTAATAATGCCGTCTTTGTCAAAGACAACCACGTTTTCGAGCTTCACACCCAGCTCTAGATATAGACGCAGACACGAAACTGCCGCTGCCCCCGCGCCGCTCACCACCAGCTGAATCTCGTCTATCTTCTTGCCCACGATTTCCAGCGCGTTCAGCAGGGCCGCCGACGTGATGATGGCTGTGCCATGCTGGTCGTCGTGCATCAGCGGAATGTTCATTTTCTCCCGCAGCTCGGTTTCGATGCGGAAGCACTCCGGCGCCTTGATATCCTCCAGGTTGATGCCGCCAAACGTGGGCTCCAGGGCCTTCACGATGCGTATAAACTCGTCGGGGTCTTGCGCGTCAATCTCAATATCAAAGCAATCAATACCCGCAAACTTCTTGAACAGTACGCCTTTGCCTTCCATCACGGGCTTCGACGCTGCCGGCCCAATGTTACCTAGGCCGAGCACGGCCGTGCCGTTAGAGATAACCGCCACTAGGTTGCCTTTGGCGGTGTACTTGTATACATCGTCAGGATTTTTGGCGATTTCCTTGCAGGGTTCGGCTACGCCCGGCGAGTAGGCCAGCGCTAGGTCGAGCTGGGTGCTCACGGGCTTGGTGGGTACTACCTCGATTTTGCCCTGGGGGCTAAGCTCGTGGTAGGCGAGCGCGTCTTGCGGATTGATTTTGAGCATGGTGGGAAGTTAGACCAAACAGAAACGGCCGCGAACCAATCGCGGCCGTTCGGCAAAATTACACTTTATTCGGCGGGCGCTACCCGCCCACTACCAGCTTTTGGCCCGGTTTTACCTGGTCGGTGGCCAAGTGATTGAGGCGTTTTAGCTGAGCTAGCGTCAGCCCAAAGCGCTTGGCGATGCTGAATAGCGTATCGCCGGGCTGCACGGTGTGCGTTTCCAGCGCAGGGGTAGCCAGGCTGTGCTTGGCGCGGCGCGGCGCCTGCGCCACCACCGGCAGGGAGGTAGCGTCGGCGGGCGCAGCTAGGCGCAATTGCTGCCCTGCCATCACGCTTTCGGTAGTTAGCTTATTCCAGGCTTTCAGCTGCTCGATGCTGACGCCTTGGGCCTGGGCCAGCTTGGTGAGATTATCGCCCGGCCGCACAGTATAGAGGACAGTAACTGCTTCGGTTTTTTCTTCCCTAGGTCGGCGGCTGTCGGCCTGCGTCCGGCCAGTGAGGCGTGCTTCGGCCAGTGCGGCGCGGTTGGTCCGAGGCATAGCCACAGCCTCTTCTGAGGCTAGGGCCGCATCTGAGTTGGCAGCGAGTTCTGGCTGCGGAGAGATGACCCGCGTTTCGCGGCGCTTGGTAATACGTGTAGGCTGCTGTACTAGTGCCACAGTGGCAGTGGCTTCGGTGGCCGCCGAGTCGGTGGGCATACCTAGACGCGTGGCGGCGGTGGCTTTGGCTGCGGCGGCCGCCTGCGCAATGGATAGGCGCCGCTGAGCCTCAGCTCGGGCTGCCAATTGTTTTTTCACGCGAGCCAATTCCTGAGCTTGGGCTATCTCGCGGGCGGCGCGCTCCTGGGCCTGGCGGGCGTAGCGCGCATTGGCAGCGGCTAGCAGCAGCGCCGTGCTGTCGGTAGGAGCAGCGCGGCGTAGCGTGGCCACCGTTACGGGGGGCGGTGCTGCCGCGGCTAGGATGGCTTGACTGGCCGCTGGGGCCGTGGGTGCTGGGGCGGGCACCAGCACTAGCAGCTGGCGGCCGGGCTTCAATGGCTGTTCTTTGCGTAGGCCGTTCCACTTGCGCAGTTGGGCCGGGCTTACGTGATATTTCTCAGCCACAGTGGCCAGGGTTTGCCCGCGGTGCAGGGTATGCGTGAGCCGCCGGAAGCGCGGCGCGGTCTCTTCAGATGTAGTGCGGGCTAATTGTGTGTTGGTCTGCCAAGGCTCCACGCCCGCCAGCCGAACAAATAGCGGCGATAGTGGCCGCGGCAGCTCGGCTGCGGGCTGGCAATAAGCCAGCAGTGTAGGGCGGTCTACATCACCTAGGTGCTCGCGGGCTGCCGTCGGAAACCGCAGCACGTAGGGCCGGTAGCCAGCCGGCAGGCTAGCGCGGCGCAGCTCGGGATTGTAGCGGGCCAGCGCCAGCGAGTCGTCATAGCCCAAGGCCCGGCTGAGGCGGCGCAGGTCAAGCGCCTGCCCATGCAGCGTTAGGGTGTCAAGCTGCTCGTAGTGCTGGTAGCGCAAGGCTGGGCTGTGCAAGTCGTGCTCCTTGGCGTATGTCATGGCGTACATGATGGCCGTGAAGGTGGGCACGTAGTTGCGCGTTTCGGCGGGCATGTGCGGGTACATATCCCAAAAGTTACGCTTGCCAGTCTTGCGGATTACCCGCTGCACATTGCCAGCCCCCCAGTTATAAGCTGCCAGCACTAGTTCCCAATCGTGAAACATGCGGTAGAGGTCACGCAGGTACTTGCAAGCCGCTTCCGTGGCTTTTTCGGGGTGCATACGCTCATCTACCCATTCGTCACGCTTGAGGCGCAGGTCGCCGGCGGTGGGCGGCATAAACTGCCACAGGCCCACGGCACCTACCTGCGACTTGGCCGTAGGTATCAGGGCAGACTCTACTACCGACAAATACTTCAACTCGTCGGGTAGGTTATACTTGGCTAGGTACTTCTCAAAAATTGGGAAATAAAAGTCTCGGCGCTCTAGCACGCGCTGGGTATAGCCACGCTGCCGCTCTGTAAAAAGCCGCACATAGGCCATCACCGCGTTGTTGAACTGGTGCGGCGCGGCTGTTTCGAAGCAGCTCATGCGGTCGCCTACTAGCTCTTGCAGCGTAGTTGGCGTTTGCAGCCAAGCTAGGCGGGCCGAATCTACCTGGGGCTCGACTAATGGCTCGGCGGCCAGCGAATCGATAGTAGCGGCGGGCAGGTCAACTAGTTGTCGAACAGTATCCAGCGGCGCGGCCTGCTGGGGGCGGGGCACCCGCTGGGCAGCTGCCGGCAGCGCGCCCAAGGCCAGGGCCCACACGAGTAACCGACCTGTCAAACGACCCCGCAAAGCAGGGCGATTGGCCGACGCGGGTACTTGGTGCGATACTTTCATTAGGCTAAGGTAAAATACAAGTTCTGAACAGCCTAACCGTTAGCAAACCTTGCTAAAAAAATGACTGACTGCGCAGCATCCCGCTACGCAGTCAGTCATTTTAAGGTTGGGCACTCCGTAAAGAGTACCTAAGAGAAAGTAAGCTAGCTAGCGGCCGTTACGGCGGTTAGTTCATTGGCAAAAGCCAGCAACTCAGCTTCCCGGAACGCGCCACTCAGAACCTGCAAGCCGATGGGCAGCCCTTCGGCGTCTTGCCCAGCCGGAATGGAGATGGCGGGCACGCCCGACAGCGACGCCTGCACTGTAAAAATATCAGCTAGGTACATCGATACGGGGTCCTGCTTCTCGCCAATTTTGAAGGCCGTAGTAGGCGTGGTAGGCAGTACCAGGAAGTCGTACTGGCGCAGTAATTCGTCAGTTTTTTCCTTGATGAGCCGCCGCACGCGCTGCGCCTTGGTGTAGTACGCATCGTAGTAGCTAGCGCTGAGCACAAAGGTGCCGAGCATGATGCGCCGCTGCACCTCGGGCCCAAAGCCCTGCGCCCGCGTTTTCTTGTACAGCGATTCCAGGTCCGTGGCGTCGGGCGCCCGGTAGCCGTACTTCACGCCATCGAAGCGCGAGAGGTTAGAGCTAGCCTCGGCCGTGGTCAGGATGTAGTAGGTCGGAATCATCTCGTCGAGGTACGGGAAGTCCACGGCTTCTACTACGTGGCCCTGGCTGCGCAGCGCGCCTAGGGTGCTTTCTAGCGCATCGTGCACCTCAGGCTGCAAGCCTGGCCGGTCGATAGCTTCTTTTAAATAGCCAATGCGGTAGTGGGGGAGGGGCTCGAGCAAGGCGCTGTAGGCGGGCACCGGTTGCTGGCTAGCCGTGCTGTCCATGCCATCAGGGCCGGCCATTACCTCAAGCAGACGCGCGGCATCCTCTACCGAATGGGTGATAGGGCCAATCTGGTCAAATGACGAGGCAAAAGCTACCAGCCCGTAGCGCGAGATGCGTGAGTAGGTCGGCTTCAGCCCAACTACGCCGCAAAAAGCAGCGGGCTGGCGCACCGAGCCACCCGTATCTGAACCAATGGAAGCCAGGCACATATCGGCCTGCACCGCTACGGCCGAGGCACCCGACGAGCCACCGGGCACGCGGCTAGGGTCCTGGGCATTGCGCGCGGGGCCAAAAGCCGAGTTCTCGTTCGAGCCACCCATGGCGAACTCGTCGCAGTTCTGGCGACCGATAAAAATGGCATCCTCGTCGAGCAGCCGCTGCACGGCCGTGCCGGTGAAGAGCGACTTAAACCCGTCGAGAATGCGGCTGCTGCTTTGCAGCGAGTGGCCTTGGTAAGCCAGCACATCCTTGAGGCCAATGACCATGCCGGCTAGGCGGCCGGCTGTGCCTAGGGCCAGCTTTTCGTCCACGGCGGCGGCTTGCTGGCGAGCTTCGTCGGCCCACACTTCCAGAAAAATATTCAGCTCGGCATTGCGCTGGGCGATGTTATCGAGGTAATACTCAACGAGCTGGCGGCAGGACGTAGTGTCCGCCGCCAGCTCGCGCTGGATTTCCGAAAGGGAAGAAAACAGAGGTTTCAAATCTTATGCGTCAGGTGAAGGCTGGTCGAGGCGCGGCTTGTTACCGGGCACGCTGCCCGGCAGGGGCGTGTCGTGTGCGTGCGGGGCAGGAGCTGCGGCGGGCGAATTTACGTCATTCGCGGCATTATACACCGGGTGCACGGGCTCATAGCCCGACGGCTGCGTGGGGGGCACATGGCCATACTGCGGCTGCGAGGGGTCGTAAGGCTGCTGGTAGGGCGCCTGCTGCTGCGGCGGATACTGGTTGGAATACTGGTTCGGACGCTGCTGGCCGGCATTCTCAAACTCATTGCGAATCTCGCTGCTGGCGTCCTTAAATTCTCGGATGCCTTTACCTAAGCCCCGCGCGAGCTCCGGAATTTTATTAGCACCAAAGAATATAAGAATGACGACCATAATCAGAATCAATTCGGAGCCGCCGATATCACCTAGGAAAAGCAGGGTAGAAGTCATAAGAAAGAAGGGGGTAAGACGAGAGAATAAAAAAGCTGGCTAGCAACTAGGCTGCCGGACCGTTTGGGTTGTACGGAGCGGCCGGCGGCACCTGGCCAGGCGCCTGTTGGCCGTAGCCGGGCTGCTGCTGCGTGTAAGGCTGGTGCGGCTGCGCATAGGGCTGCTGGGGCTGGCCAGCGTATTGCTGCGGCTGGCCATAGGGGGGCTGGGGGGCCGTGGGCGCTTGGTAGTTGGGGCGCTGCGGCTCATTGTTGGCATCCTTAAACTCGCGCACGCCCTGGCCAATGCCCCGGAACAGCTCGGGAATGCGCTTAGCACCGAAGAACAGCACCAGCACAAAGATGATAAAAATGATGGTCTTCGGATTGCTGATGAACAGCAGGGTGAGAACTAGCATGAGCAAGGGGGCTAAGCAGCCGTAGCGAGTGGAAAAACGAAGAGAAAAGATAGAAGCCAGTATACGATAAAAGCCGTGCTACTGGACTGCTACAAAGGTATCAGTTTAGTTGGTTTTGCCCGGCACTCAGTAATAGTAGTGCGCCAGCCCGCCACATAGGCTATGCTCCTAATGGTATTAAGGAAAGCCACCTGGGGAAAAAGATTACTAGATTATTCCAAGTAAATAATTAATTGAACGTTAGCATGCACATTCCATCTGTTCGCAGATTAGAAGGATGAATTCAGCGAAAAGATTCAGCAGTACTGCGCATATGTCACTCAAAACTGCCAACTTTGTATCGGTTAGCAACCTGATACTGTAATCGACCTTTTGGCCGATTCGGGAAAGGGAAGTTGGCTAAGTTTGTTTTCATAGCTCAGAAAGACACCGGGTTGTGCCCGGTGTTTTTTTTAGACCTATCTTCTCATAGGTCAGCCGCGCGCACGCCGCAACTGTCGGCCTTCCACCAAATACACTAGTCCTAAAAAGAGCAGCGGCAATAGTAACCCCACTGCATAGTGTGCGGGCCATGGCAGCACGCCGATGCTAGCTTGCCCTGCTACTACTAGGCCCACGGCGCCAAGCAGCCACAATAGTAGCCGACCCACCGGGTAGGGCACCGGAAAATGCCGCTCGCCCAGCCACCAGCACAGCGCCGCCATCAGGAAGTAGCACGCTAGTGTGGCCCAGGCGCTACCAGTATAGCCCAGCACCGGGATTAGCACAAAGTTGAGCGCGATAGTCAGTACCGCGCCGGCGGCCCCAATATAGGTGCCAAAATAGGTCTTATCGGTCAGCTTAAACCACACCGAAAGGTTGTAGTAAACACCTAGGAAAAGGTTGGCGAGCAAGAGAATAGGCACCACATCGAGGCCCGTCAGGTAAACTGGGCGCCGCAGAAATAGCGGACCTATCCAGCTCAGGTTTAAGCTAATACCCACAAAGATAAACGCGCAGCACAGGGTAAACCACTTGAGAACCAGCGCAAACGTGGCCGGCGAGTTTTTCTCGGTGCTTTGGGAGAAAAAGAAGGGCTCAGCTGCGTAGCGAAAGGCTTGGATAACAAGCGACATGAAGATGCTGAGCTTATAGCAGGCCCCATATACGCCCACGGCGCCCAGCCGGCTTAGGCCCGGGTAAAAGTTTTCGGGTAGCCAGCGCGGCAGCAAAATACGGTCGAGCGTTTCATTGACCATGCCGGCTAGGCCCATCAGCATGAGGGGAAGCGCGTAGGCTAGTAGCGGCCGCAAGAATGATAAGTCGGGCCAGCGAAAGCGAAAATCCAGAAGCTCGCGCCCCAGTAGCACTAGCGTCAGGGCCGAAGCGGCGAGGTTGGATAGAAACACGTACCCTACCCCTAGATTAGGATTATACACCGCTGCTACGAGCGGCCGGAGTCCGGCTAGCCAGCTGGTCGAAGCACTCTGCATTACGTAGGGACACAGCACCACGAAAAATAGATTGAGTCCAACATATAATAAAATGTTGGTCAAGCGGATAGCGGCAAACTTGCGCGCCTTGTTCTCAAGCCGCAGCCGTGCAAAAGGCAGGGCCGCTATTGCATCAAATCCTAAGATGAGCGCTACCCAACGAGCGTATTCTTCGTGTCCGGGTGGTAAGTCGAGCAGCCCTAGTAAGGGGCGAGCCAGCAATGCCAGTAGCAGCGTAAGTAACACGCTACTGAGCAGTAGCAGGCTCAGCGTGCGGTTGTATAGCTCGCGGCGGTCTTGGCCGGAGCGGTTGGCAAAGCGAAAAAACGTGGTTTCAAGCCCGTAGGTGAAGACTACGTTCAGGAAGGACACGTAGGCGTAGAGCCCAGTGACGATGCCATACTCAGCCGCTGCAAAGTGAGCCGTGTAGATGGGCACCAGCAAGTAGCTCAGCACCCGCCCCACTATGCTACTAACCCCGTAAATGGCCGTTTGGGAGGCCAGCTTTTTCGCAATACTCATTCGCTAACGCGTAGATTACCCACCAGGCTAGGTAACTGCATAGAAAGCAGTCAACTGCCTCAAATAGGCAACCCTTGGTAAAGTTATTTTCCGGTAAATACGGCCGGTCGTTTTTCAAGAAACGCTGCCGTTCCTTCTTTAAAATCACGGGTTCCGAAAGCCTGACCGAAGGCAGTTGCTTCGGCTTCGTAGCCTGCTTCACCACCCTGGTCGAAGTAAGTATTTACGCAGTCGATAGTAAGCCCTAGGGCGATGGGCGCCTTGGTTAAAATCTTAAGCAGCAGGTTACGGCAAAAAGTGAGTAGCTCGGTCTGCGGCACTACATGGTTGGCCAGGCCCAGGCGCAGGGCCTCGTCAGCTTTCACTTGGTCGGCGGTGAGCAGCAGCTCTAGGGCTTTGCCTTTGCCCACCAGCTGTACCAAGCGTTGCGTGCCGCCGTAGCCAGGCAGCAGGCCTAGGTTGACCTCGGGCTGGCCAAAGCGGGCATTCTCAGCCGCCACGCGGATGTGGCAGGCCATTGCTAGCTCGCAGCCACCCCCTAGGGCAAAGCCGTTGACGGCCGCCACCACAGGCTTAGGGCTGGTCTCAAATCTCCGAAATACGGCTTGCCCTCGGGCAGCGGCTTCCTGGGCCTCCGGGCCACTCAACTGAGCAAGCTCGGCAATATCGGCCCCGGCCACGAATGCCTTCTCACCACTACCCGTCAGCAGAATGCCTCGCACCGCCGCATCTTGGCGCGCGTGCCCTATGGCTTTCCCTAGGTCCGCAATAGTAGCAGCATTTAAGGCATTGAGCTTCGTAGGACGGTTGACGGTAAGCGTAAGAATGCCAGTAGCGGCATCCAGGTCGTAGAGCAAATTATCGAAGATGGGAGCCATAGAGAAAGCACAAAATGCGGATGGGCCCCCAAAGGTAAGGCTAGGTCAGTAGCAGTAGCGTTAGCCAGGGGTGGCAGTTACATGGCGTTAAATTATTCCTCGCTTTGACTGGACTATAGGATGTTTCCTGCATATTGCAGCAGTATTTGTGCCATCATTAGGGCAGGCAAGTAATTGCTAGTCATTCGCCTAGGTCGTACACATACAGTGCAATCTCCTTTTACCCTTTTCTCTTTCTCCCAATGAGCATCGTTTCCGAATTCAAAGAGTTTATTTCTAAGGGCAACGTACTCGACCTCGCGGTCGGGGTAATTATCGGTGCTGCTTTTGGTAAAATTGTTTCGTCGCTTACCGACGACATTCTGATGCCAGTTTTAGGCTTGGTGGTCGGCAAAATGGATTATTCTACTATCACCCTAGGGCCAATGAAAGTGGGATTATTCATTAATGCGGTGCTTAACTTTTTTATCATTGCCTTCTGCATTTTTCTCATCGTGCAGGCTGCTAACAAGCTTAAGCGGCCCGCTCCGGTAGTTGTAGTAGAGCCACCCACGCCCTTGCCCACTAAAGAGGAAGTATTGCTAACCGAGATTCGAGACGCGCTACGCACCCGAAACTAGTGCGGCGACAGCTGGGAGGTGCCAACTTCCTTCACACAATCGCACCTCCGGGCCGGAACTTATTGAAGTTTATAAGCAGTTAGCGGCGTACTTTCGAAGCTTCATATTTGTAATTTTTTCGCGTGAAAAACATCCTTGCTGCTGGTTTATTGGCTGGTTCATTTGTATTAGTGAGTGCTGTGGCCGCCCAGGCCCAATCAGCTACGGGTGGCACGCCAGCGGCCGAGGCCCCGCCTAAGTCTATTGACCCCGCCCGGACGCGCCGACAGCAGCAAATGAGTCCTGAAGACGCAGCGCGCGACCAGCAGATGCAAATTCTGGAAGCTCGCACGGGAAATACCAGCTTTGGAGCCAGTAACGGCAAGCCTGCGCACCAGTATGACAAGGGCAGCGGCGGCTTTACGCTGCGCAAGTACCGGGCAATGCCCGGCCAGGAAAACAAGCGCGGCCTAGGTCACCAAGCGCCTGGTAGTGTTACTAAAGGCCAGCCTTTGGTGCACAACCACAAAAAGAAAAAGAAATTCCTGCTTTTCTAGACCGCCGAGTCGAATGGATTTATTGGACGCAACGGATACGCCTGCCTACGGCAGGCTGACTACTCAGTCAGAAGCAAGTTTAGGTATAGGTAAAAAGAGAGGATTACCCAGTTGGGTAACCCTCTCTTTTTATTGAAAAGACCTTAGGTGATTTCTGGATAAGTCAGCCTGCCGTAGGCAGGCGTATCCGTTGCATCCAATAAATCCATTCGACTCGGCGATTAGAGCTTACGCTTAATTTCCTGTTCTTCGAAGCCTTCAATGTTATCGCCCTCTTGGAGGTCATTGAAGCCTTTGATGGAAATACCGCACTCGTAACCTTGGCGCACCTCCGACACATCGTCTTTAAAACGCTTGAGGTCCTGAATCTCGCCAGTATGCTGCACAATGCCATCGCGTACCACCCGCACGCGAGTTTTGCGAGTGAGCGTACCGTCCGTCATCATACAGCCGGCAATGGTACCAACTTTGGTGATGTTGAACACTTGGCGAACTTCGGCATTGGCCACTACCACTTCGTGCAGGGTCGGTGCCAGCATGCCTTCCATCGCGTCCTTCACCTCATTGATGGCGTTGTAAATGATGGAGTACAAGCGCACGTCGATTTGCTCTTGCTCGGCCAAGCGGCGAGCGCTCTGAGAGGGCCGCACCTGGAAGCCGATGATGATGGCATCGGAAGCCGAAGCCAGCAGTACATCGCTTTCCGAGATGGCACCTACCCCTTTGCTCAGGATGTTCACCTTCACTTCGGGCGTGCTCAGCTTCAGCAGCGAGTCGGAGAGTGCTTCTACCGAACCGTCCACGTCACCTTTTACCAAGATATTGAGCTCCTTAAATGAGCCGATAGCCAAGCGGCGGCCAATCTCGTCGAGGGTAATGTGCTTTTTAGTACGGATGCTTTGCTCGCGGGCCAGCTGCTGGCGCTGGGTGGCCAGTTCGCGGGCTTCACGCTCGGTTTCCATTACCTGAATACGGTCGCCGGCCTGCGGAGCACCTGTGAGGCCAAGTACCTGCACTGGGGTAGCTGGGCCAGCTACCTTCTTCTTTTTGCCACGGTAGTCGGTCATGGCCTTTACACGGCCATAGTGCGGGCCAGCCAGTACCACATCGCCTACGTTCAAGGTACCGGTCTGCACCAGCACCGTCGTAACGTAGCCGCGGCCTTTATCCAGCTCGGCTTCGATTACCGTACCCACCGCATTGCGTTCGGGGTTAGCTTTCAGGTCGAGTAGTTCAGCTTCGAGCAGCACTTTTTCGAGCAGGTCCTCTACCCCTAGGCCCGACTTAGCCGACACCTCTTGGCTTTGGTACTTGCCGCCCCACTCTTCTACCAGGATGTTCATCTGCGAAAGTTCTTCGCGGATTTTTTCTGGGTTAGAAGTGGGCTTGTCGACTTTGTTAAGGGCAATAACAATCGGTACCCCGGCTGCCTGCGCGTGGTTGATAGCCTCCTTTGTCTGAGGCATCACTGAGTCGTCGGCCGCAATCACGATGATAGCGATGTCGGTCACTTTCGCACCGCGGGCACGCATAGCCGTAAAGGCTTCGTGACCAGGCGTATCAAGGAAGGTGATGGGCGAGCCAGACTTGGTTGTTACCTCGTAGGCGCCAATGTGCTGCGTGATGCCACCGGCCTCACCTTTAGCTACGCTAGCGCTCCGGATGTAGTCAAGTAGCGACGTTTTACCGTGGTCGACGTGACCCATGATAGTCACGATAGGAGCCCGCGGCTGCAAGTCTTCGGGGGCATCGCTCAGGTCGATAGCCTCCTCGTCTTCTTCGGCCGAGAGGAATTCTACATCGTAGCCAAACTCGTCGGCGATAACCGTGATGGCTTCGGCGTCGAGGCGCTGGTTGATGGATACGAACATACCCATACCTAGGCATACCCGAATTACCTCGTTCACGTTCACGTCCATCAGAGACGCAAGGTCGTTAGCCGAGATAAATTCGGTAAGCTTGAGGGTCTTGGCGTCGAGTTCGTTCTGGGCGCGGAGTGCTTCGCGCTCTTCAGCAGCCATGCCTCGCTTATCGCGGCGGTAGCGGGCGCGGTTGGCAGCGGCGTTGTTTTTGCCGCCGCTCAACTTAGCCAGTGTAGCCTTGATTTGCTCCTGAATCTGCTTATCGTTTTGCTCGGGCGTAAGTGCAGGCTGCGGAGTGCGGTTGTTACCCTGACCAGAGCGGTTGTTACCTTGAGCGGGGCGATTACCTTGGCCCTGTCCACCGGGGCGATTGCCTCCCTGACCTTGCTGGCCGGGCGCACCCGCCGGGCGGTTGCCTTGGTAGCCGCCTTGCTGGCCAGTGCCAGGGCTAGTGTTAGCACCACCGCCTGGCTGGCCGGGAGCGGGCAGCCGCTGGCGCTTCTTCTGGTTATTATTGTTATTATTGCCAACGCCGCTCTTGCGCACATCAGACGAGGCGACGGGGCGAGGACCACGACCACCCGGACCACGACGGCTCGAGTCGACCGGCAATTGAATCTTGCCTAGTACAGTCAGGCCCTTCAGCTGGTCAGCCTTGGCCGTAATAGTGCCTTCTTCAGTAGCTGGCGCTTCTGCCGGAGCCGTAGGGGCAGCTGGGGTCGCGGGTGCGGTAGCTACTGGCGTAGGTGTAGGTGCAACAGGAGCTGCTGCCACAGGTGCAGGCGTAGGTACTACTGGCGCTGGCGCGGCAACGGGCTCTGCCTTAGCGGTTACTGGCTGGGCTGCCGGCGCAGGAGTAGGACGCGGAGCGGCCGGAGTATCAGGCTGAGGCTGGGCTACTGCAGCGGGTCGCGGTGCCGGAGCTGGGGTGGCTACAGGAGTAGGGGCAGGTGCCGGAGCCGGCGTGGCCGGACGCGGAGGAATAACGCGCCCCTTGCTATCTAACTCAATCTTACCCAAGACCTTCAGGCCAGGAGTTTTAGGTGCTTCAGCTACTGGAGCACTTGGTGCGGCAGCTGGCTGAGCAGGCGCAACTGGTGCTGGAGCCGATGCTGCAGCAACAGGAGCAGCTACTGGCGTAGGTGCGGGGGCTGCTGCTATAGGAGCAGGTGCTGGCTTGGGAGTTGGTGCTGGCGCAGGTGCAGGCGCGGCCGGTTTTGCAACGGCGGCTTGTGCCTGGGCATTCAGCTCATTCTGGCGGCGCGCCTGCGTATGGCGCTGTGCTTCCTGCTTGTCCTGAGCCGAGGCGGCAAATTCCTTTTCCAACAATGCCACCTGCTCGCCAGTGAGCTTGGTAGTGGGCTTATTTTCGACCACAATCCCCTTGCGGGAAAGGGTCTCGACGGCCCGGTCGATACCGATGTTCAGGTCTTTGGCCGCCTGAATAAGCCGTTTCGGGGTTGCTTCCGCCATTCTATAAAGTCGCGAACGATACGTTCTTGGGTGCAAAGGTAAAGATTAAATCTGGCCAGCAGGCTATAAACCAAGCCTACTGGCTCGATTTAATAATATCCCTGCGGGCGGTTGGCCCCGGCCCTCATTGGGCGGCCGGAGCGCTGTCGGGGGTAGCCGAAGCGGCAGGAGCAGCTTCGTCAGTCGGAAGGTCGTCGTCGTCCGCAAATTCTTGACGAATAATGCGGTATACATCGTCCACCGTTTCTTCTTCTAGCTCGGTGCGGCGCACGATGTCGTCCTTTTTAACGGCTAACACAGCGCGGCCCGTGTCGAGGCCAATTTTCTTGAGCTCGGTGATTACCCAAGCATCAATTTCATCGGTAAACTCGTCGAGCGCAATATCTTCTTCGTAGTCGGTGGCTTCGCGGAAGACGTCGATTTCCATGCCTACCAGACGCGAAGCCAACTTGATGTTGGCACCACCCCGGCCAATGGCCAAGCTCACTTGGTCAGGCTTCATGAACACGGAAACTCGGCCAGTTTGTTCACTGATTTTCATGGAACCTACCTTGGCGGGGCTGAGGGCCCGGGCAATGAACAGCTCAAGATTGTCAGTGTAGTTGATGATGTCGATGTTTTCGTTCATCAACTCTCGCACTACTGGGTGAATGCGGCTGCCTTTCATACCCACGCAGGCACCTACTGGGTCGATGCGCTCGTCGTAGCTTTCTACGGCTACTTTAGCGCGCTCGCCGGGCTCGCGCACTACGTTTTTGATGGTAATGAGGCCATCAAAAATTTCGGGTACTTCCTGCTCAAACAAGCGCTCGAGGAAAGCGGGGGCAGCGCGGCTCAGGATAACCTTGGGCGTGCCATTCACAACATCCACGCGGTGCACTACGGCGCGCACGGTGTCGCCCTTGCGGTAGCGGTCCTTCGGAATCTGCTCGCTCTTGGGCAGCACCAGCTCGTTTTCGTCTTTGTCCAAGATAAGGGCCTCGCGGCTCCATACTTGGTACACTTCGCCAGTGATGATTTCGCCTACTAGGTCCTTGTATTTCTGATACAGGTTGTCGCGCTCCATGTCCTTCACGCGCTGAATCAGCGTTTGGCGGGCTAGGAGTACAGCGCGGCGTCCAAAGTCATCAATCTTGATGGGCTCGGCTACCGACTCACCAATCTCAAAATCGGGCTCAATCTTTTGGGCCTCGTTCAGCGGAATCTTATCGAGGTCCCAGATATCCTCCGAGTCGTCGTCCACGATTTCGCGGTTACGCCAAATCTCTAGGTCACCATTATCGGGGTTGATAATCACGTCGAAGTTAGAGTCGTCCTCAAACTTCTTGCGAATCATCGTCCGAAACACGTCGTCGAGGATAGACATCATCGTGGGCCGGTCGATGTTGCGGCTCTTGGCGAACTCTTGGAAGTTCTCGATGAGCATCCGGGCGTTCAGGTCGGCCGCCGCGGCGGCGACTTCCTGTGGGCTAGGGGTTGCTTTTTTAGCCATGAGAGATAGTTTTTGGCTGCTAGCTTCGGGCTATCAGCTGGTAGCTTTTTGAATATCAACAGCCGGTCAAAACCGGCTGCTTGCGTCGGGCGAAAAGCTAACAGTTGCTAGCTGTTAGCTAACAGCTTATTTAAAGGAGATAACAACTTTTGCCTCCTTAATGTCCCCGAAAGGAAAAAAGGCAGCAGGAAGCGTAGTTTTCTTCGACTTTACTTTAATAACTTCTTCCAGCTCAATGCCTTCGGGCGTGACGGCAGTGAGCGGACCCGTTTTCTCAGTGCCATCGGCCAGCTTCAGCGCGAGGCTGCGGCCAACATGGCGCTGGTACTGGCGTGGGTCGGTGAGGGGCTGGTCGGCGCCGGGCGAGGTAACCTCGAGCGAGTAAGCAGCCTCTTCGCCATACGCTTCTTCGAGGCCGCGGTTGAGGCGGCGTGTCACCTGGGCGCACTCCTGAATGCCTAGGCCGTTGGGGCCATCGAGCGTGGCGGTGATTTTGGGCATCACCGAATCAGAAACGGTCAGGTCAACTACGTACAACCCACTGTCGCCGAGGGCGTCGGCGAGTAGCTGCTGAATACGGTGGCGGTCAAATTGGGCCATGGCGGGCGGGGGCTGGGACAAAAAAAGAGGGGACTGCGCGTCCCCTCTTTTCAGATTGAATACCAATTTCGAGTGCAAAGGTACGAAATTCTTAGAGGCTTTGCAAGTAGCGGCAACTAGCCATTCCTAGGTGTCCGTATTGCACCACCAAGCAACTAGGGTAATGAGCGAGGCAAGTGTGAGACTGCCAGCACAGAGACCCTGGGTTAAGTGCAACTGCCAGCATAAATTCTGGTGAGTTACTTGGCTGATACATGCTTCAGAGTTATTTGTTTCATACTTCAAACTCACTAGAATATCGGCAATAGCTAAGCCGGTCACAGCACTCATGACCAATAGGCCTGCTACCGACCAAGCAATAATAGACTCGGCTGCTTTGGACATGCAGCGTTGTGCTAGTAGCCTACCGAAGCATCGTCGCCCCTAGGGTCGGCGCCGCCCTCTAGCTGCCCGTTGGGCCGCACTCTAATGATGTCGAGCCGGCCCCACGGCGCCCGTGGCTTCGGGTTGTAGCCCTTTTCCTGTAGCGTTTTTTCAGCCTCGGGTGTGAGGGCGCCGGCCTCCACATCAAGCTGGTCGGGTAGCCACTGGTGGTGCAGGCGCGGGGCCGATACGGCCTGCTCGGCATCGGCCCCATAGTCTACGATGCTGAGGATGGACTGCAATACACTATTAATGATAGTGCTACCGCCCGGCGAGCCCGTTATGAGAGCTAGCTTGCCGTTTTTGGTAAGGATAGTGGGCGTCATGCTGCTGAGCATACGCTTGCCGGGGGCGATGGCGTTAGCAGTGCCGCCCACTAGGCCATAGAAGTTGGGTACGCCGGGCTTAGATGAAAAATCATCCATCTCATTATTAAGCAGGAAGCCGGCACCGGTTACTACTACTTTGCTGCCGTAAGCGCCGTTGAGAGTGGTAGTGCAACTTACAGCGTTGCCTTGCGCGTCGACGATGCTGTAGTGCGTAGTTTGGTCGCTTTCGTATGGCGGCAGGCCAGGGCCAGCCGTGATGCTGGCGCTCGGGGTGGCCTGGCCATCGGGGCGGATAGTCATGGCACGCTGCTTATTATAGTCTTTCGCGAGCAGCTGCGCTACGGGTACTTTTCCAAAATCGGGGTCACCTAGGTAGGTAGCGCGGTCGGCATAAGCCCGGCGCTGCGTCTCCGTAATAAGGGATACTGCCGTGGGCGTATGATAGCCTAGGTTAGCTAGGTTGTAGGGTTCTAGCATTTGCAGCATTTGCAGCAGGGCTACGCCACCGCTGCTGGGCGGTGGCATCGTGATGACATCATAGCCGCGGTACTGGCCATGCAGGGCGGCGCGCCACTTGGGCTGGTAGCTGGTAAGGTCTTGCTGGGTAATGAGACCCTTGCCACGCCGCATTTCGGCCAGTAATAGCTCGGATGTTTTACCTTGGTAAAAACCAGCGCGGCCTTGGTCCTGAACGCGTTGGAGCGTAGCCGCCAAGTCGGGCTGCTTAAGGGTATCGCCTTTTTGCCAGGCCGTGGCCCGCACGAACACGGGCGGCGAGCCAGGGTTGTACTTCATGAAATCGGCCTGAGTGCGGTTGAGGCCCGCGGCTTCTTTATCGGTGAGGGCCACGCCGTAGCGCGCCAGGCGCACGGCTGGGGCCACTAGCTTAGCCCAGGGGAGTTTGCCAAGCTTTTTATGAAGGACTTCCATGCCGGCCACGGTGCCGGGCGTGCCCACAGCCAGCGCGCCAGCTGTGCTGAGGCCAGGTACCACGTTGCCGCTGGCGTTGAGGTACATGTCGCGGCTGGCGGCAGCGGGGGCCGTTTCGCGAAAGTCTAGAGTGCCGGCCGTGCCGCTGTGGTCGCGGTACACAAGAAAACCACCGCCGCCAATATTGCCGGCCACTGGCAGCACTACGGCCAATGCAAACTGCACGGCCACGGCCGCGTCGTAGGCATTGCCGCCTTGCTGCATAATGTCGCGGCCTACTTTAGAAGCTGCCGGGTGAGCCGATACTACCAGCGCGTGCTTGGCTACCACGGGCGCAGCCGCTGGTGGCAGCTGGTTGGCCACGGTGCTAGTGGGCTTAGCTGGGCGGGTGGGCTTGGCTAGCTGCCCCAGCGCGGGGCTAGCTAAAGTGACCACCAACAAACCAGCTCCGTAGAGACGAGTAAATAATTGCATACTGCAAAGTAGGCACCGCGGCTCGGCTATCGGGCGGCTGCCTACCTTTGGATGTCCCTATTTTTTCCTTGCTTATGTCTGCCGACGACCAGGCCTCCGCCACCGTTTCTACCGCTCCTTCGCTGACGCTCACCCAAGAAGATTCTTGGTTGCAGCCCTACGAGCCCGTGCTCCTGGCCCGCCAACAGCGCCTGGCCGACCGGCTAGCCGTCATTAAGAAGGAATACGGCTCGCTTAGCAAATTTGCCCTGGCCCACCAGCGCCTAGGGCTGCACTACGACCCACGCCGCCGCGGCTACGTGGTGCGCGAGTGGGCGCCGGGTGCCGAGGCTATGTATCTAGTCGGCGACTTTAATTTCTGGAACCGCGGGGCTGACCCGTTGCACAAAGACGAAGCTACTGGTATTTGGGAAGGCTTTATTGCCGATGATGAGCACGGGCGCCGCCCCGCTGCCGGCTCGCGCTACAAGCTGCACGTGGTGGCCCACGGCCACGGCAAAGACCGCCTGCCCGCTTATCTGCGCCGGGCCGTGCAAGACGAGCACAGCAAAGATTACTCGGCCCAGCTCTGGGTGCCTGAGGCTCCGTTTCAGTGGACCGACCAAACATTTCGGGTGGCCAACGCCACCAAAGGCCAGCCGCTCATTTATGAGGCGCACGTGGGCATGGCGGTTGAAGAGGGGCGCGTGGGCACCTACCGCGAGTTTGCCGACCGTGTGCTGCCCCGCATCCAAGCCGATGGCTACAACTGCGTGCAGCTAATGGCCGTGCTGGAGCACCCTTACTACGGCTCGTTTGGCTACCATGTCGCCAACTTTTTTGCTCCTAGCTCTCGCTTCGGCACGCCCGAAGACCTGAAGTACTTAGTAAACGAGGCGCATAAGCGCGGCATTGTGGTGCTGCTCGACTTGGTGCACTCGCACGCTGTGAAAAACGAAGCCGAGGGCCTGGCCGATTTCGATGGCTCGGGCAACCTCTACTTTCATAAGGGAGACCGCGGCAACCACCCCGGTTGGGACTCGAAGCTATTTGACTACGGCCGGCCCGAGGTGCAGCAGTTCTTGCTCAGCAATCTGCGCTACTGGCTTGAGGAGTTCCACTTTGACGGTTTCCGGTTCGATGGCGTCACGTCGATGCTCTACCACCACCACGGCGAGGGCCACGCGTTTGGGGGCTACGACAGCTACTTTGGCCCGCAGGCCGACGACGATGCCATTCTCTACCTCATGCTGGCTAGCACGCTGGTGCGCGAGTTTAAGAAGTCGGCCATTCTGGTAGCCGAGGACATGAGCGGCCTGCCTGGCCTGTGCCGCCCCATTGCCGATGGGGGCGTAGGCTTCGACTACCGCTTAGGGATGGGCTTACCCGATTTCTGGATTAAGACCCTTAAGCACAAGAGCGACGAAGACTGGGACCTAGGCGAGCTGTGGCACCAACTCGTGAACCGCCGCCAGGGCGAAAAAACGGTGGCCTACGCCGAAAGCCACGACCAGGCGCTGGTGGGCGATAAAACACTGTCGCAATGGCTATTTGGCGATGCTATCTACCACCACATGCAGGCCAGCGACCCCGATGGCGGCGCGGCGCGGGCCATAGCCCTGCACAAGCTTATCCGGCTCATTACGCTGAGTGCGGGCGGCGAGGCCTACCTCAATTTTATGGGCAATGAGTTTGGCCACCCCGAGTGGATAGACTTCCCGCGGGCTGGCAACGACTGGAGCTATCACTACGCCCGCCGCCAGTGGAGCCTAGCCGACAACCCCGACTTACGCTATAGCCAGCTACTGGCCTTCGACCAGGCCATGCTGGGTCTGGCCCGCCAGCGCCAGCTCTTGCTAAAAGGTCCTGCTCAACTGCTCAACATAGACTACGGCAACAAAATCATCGCCTTTGAGCGGGCCGGGCTAGTGTTTATATTTAGCTTCAACGTGAGCGAGAGCTTTTTTGACTACGGTATCCCGGTGCCCGCCGTGGGTCGCTACCGCCTAGTGCTCACTTCCGACCGGCCTGCTTTCGGGGGCTTCGACCGGCTCGACGAATCCGTTACGTATGATACCCTAGGGGGAGGTGGCACCGCCAAGGCACCCCGCCTGCGGCTGTATGTGCCCAGCCGCACGGCCTTGGTGTTAGCCAAGGCGTAGGTAGTGGGAGTAAAAGGCAATGAGCGTAATGTTAGAACAGCATTACGCTCATTGCCTTTTACTCCCATTGCTCATTTATTACTCGCGTTTGCGCCCGATGCTGAGGCGGTATAGCGTTTCGGTAAGGCGCTTGGCGCGAATCTCGGGCGACTTAGCGCCTTTGAGGTAGCGCACGTAGGAGCGTTGCTCGGGCTTAGTCAGGCTCTTGAAGAAAGTGCTGGCGGCAGGAGTGTCTGCCAAGCCCGCGGCTAAGTCGTCGGGCAGGTTCACCACGCGCTCGCTGAGGTCGTGGCTAAGGGCTACGTGCAGCACATCACCCACGGTTTTGCCTACCGCGCGGCGCACCTCGCGGGGTACTACTAGGGCATAGTAGCCATCGCCGAGCGGGGTCAGCTCGCCTTGGTAGGGAAAGCCCTCGATGGCCGTTTGCACGGGTAGCTCGTCTTTGGTGCCGTAGACCTCGGCTACCGAGAAAGGCACCACCACAAACACGTCGCCCGTGCGCGGGTCGTCTTCGAGCACCGCTTCAAATTCCTGTTCAAAATCTGTCATCAGCCGTAAAATTAACTTGCACTGCCGCTTGGGCGTAGCTGTGCGGTGCGCAAAGCCTGCGCCACAGCGTCGGCATCGGCGGCGGCTACGGTGCGCACGAGGTCAGATGGTAGGCCTATGTCGAGGCGCAGACGGCGCGTGAGCTCCGGTGTTTCGGCCAAAATAAGGTCTGCGCGGTGCAGGGCCTGGCGTTGCAGCTCGGCTTGCCAGCCAGTAGCAGTTTCGAGTGAATCGGCTTCGCCCGCGGCTAGTGTAGACACGTGCAGCACCAGCGGCTGCCGCGTGCGGTAGCGCAGCTCTTGCGCCGCCAGCCAAGTCGGCCAAGCCGGCGCATAGATGGCCGCAAACGGCGCCTGCGCCAAGGCCACCGGCACCGCAAAGCGTGCGTACTGAATAACCTGGAAATTCAGATTTGGCGCCTCAAACGGCTGGCTCACCACCCTAGGTTCTGTAGGAATGTCGCTGGACTCCGTAGCCAACGGCTCTCCAACCGTAGCCTCGTAGTAGGACGCCTCGTCCTCAAGGTCGGTAGCGGGCGCCGGCTCCTCTAGCGGCAGGGGCGCGCGTAGGGCCGCTAGGTCTTCCGACCAGCCTGCATGGGCGGGCCCTAGGGGCTCGGCCAATGGCACCTGCGTAGTGGGGTCTTCTTCGGTCGCTAACTCAGACAAGCTAGGGGCTAGGTCTGCTTCCGCATCGGGGGCGGGCACCGGCAACTCGGCTGGTAAGTAAGTTGGCGCCAGTGCTGACAGGGGCTGCTCGGGTTGAGCCGTGGCCGGCAGGGTGGGGGCAAAGGCTAAAAATTCGTTTTTTTCGAGAGCTGCTACCCTGGGCTGGGCAATGCCTAGGCTAGGTACCGGAAGAAGTTCATCTTTAATGTCTTCTCCTTGACTGCCTAGGTAGGGAACGGCGGGCTGGTCGGCAATACCCTGCCAAATAACCCCGGGCAGGGCTTGCTTACTCAGCTCGGTAAGCTCGGGCAAGCTAAAGCTGCTGAGGCGGAGCACGCGCACCGCCGACCAAGCAAGCGGCTCTGGCGCTACTGCGACCAGAGTAGCGGGCACCTTAGGGATGGGCAGAGCTTCTGGCGAAATACCTAGGGGCGGCAAAACCGTCGGTGCGGGCTCCAGCACTGGCAAATCTGGCAGTGTGCTGGGCGTAGTGGCGGGCACTTCAGGGATTGCCGGCGCGGCGTTGTCGGCTTCCGCTAATGGCAGTTCTGCGCTGTCTGCCGCGAGAACGGGCGGCGCGGGTTCGTCTGCGGCAAGAGGTAAAAATTCTTCCTGTGTAGGCTCGCCCGTGGCGGCGGGCACCAGCACCACTACCGAATCTAGCGCCGGAGTCGGGGCTTCGGTGGCGTCCACTACCGCGCGCACAGCGGGGGCGGCTTCATCCCAGGCTAAAACCAAGACGGTAACGGGAACGGCAGCAGCAAGCAAACTCATGGGCGGCAAATGTGCCTGCGAATAACGGTGCTGCGAAACGCAATTCCGTGGCTGGCCTCAGAATATTACTATAATCAAGGTGCTCTAAGCAGGTTCTTAGCGCTTTGCTTTTTGCATTAAAGCTTAGCTTTTAGTGCTCGCTAGTTTGAGAGAGTGCCTTTCGATTGTTTAGTTTATCTATACGGCCTCCTCTGCCTCGTGGCCAATTTTACTTGGGAAAAGTATTATGTGCTGACTAACTCGGCTGCGCATAGCCCTGCGTAACCGCCGCTCGGCCTAATGCGCTAGGTCAGGCAAACCAACAGCGACTTACTATCGGAGAGGTATCCGGTCACTGTCTGCTATCAGGCAAGTTGCTGCAATTTCGCTAACTCACGCCGAACAGCTTCTGGGTATTAGTGCTCAGTTCAAGGATGCGCGCCTTTGCTTATAGTTAGCCCTGCGGCAGCCCTAGGCTGCCTACGTGCGTACTAATATGCGAGCCTCATTATTCGCATCGCTCGCTACGCCCTTGTCTACCAACGAGCCGCAATCCAAGATTGCCATTATCACCGCACTGGCTGCCAATTTTGGCATTGCTGCCATCAAGTTTGTGGCCGCTTGGTTCACGGGCAGCTCGGCTATGCTGTCCGAGGGCATTCACTCGCTCGTAGATACGGCCAACGAGTGGCTACTGCTACTTGGGCTGCGCAAAAGCCAACATCCTGCTACTGAGAGGCGGCCGTTTGGCTACGGCCGCGAGCTGTATTTCTGGGCCTTCATGGTGGCTGTTTTCATCTTTGTGATTGGCGGCGGCCTCTCGCTCTACGATGGCATCGACCACATTCGGCACCCTGCCCCACTACGTAGCCCCACCTGGAACTACGTGGTGCTAGCAGTAGCCTTCTGCTTCGATGGGGCCTCCTTCTTGGTAGCCCGCCGCACCTTCAATGCTCAGCGCGGCCGCCAGCCATTTTGGAAAGCCTTTCGTGCTAGCAAGGACCCTTCTATTTTCGTCGTGTTGTTTGAAGACGCATCCGATTTACTGGGCTTGCTGATTGCCTTCCTAGGAGTGTTTCTTAGTCATTTGCTCAATCAACCCGTGCTTGATGGTGTGGCCTCGGTGCTTATTGGCCTGCTTCTGCTGGTAGTAGCAGGGTTGCTGCTACGCGAAACCAAAAGTCTACTGCTCGGTGAGCCAGCCGAACCAGCCCTGTTGCAAGAAATTACGGAGCTAGCGCAGGCTGAGGCTACCATTATCAATACGGCTGCGCCACTGTCTTCCTATCTTAGCCCTCACGAGCTGTTAGTGGTGCTGCCCGTCGAGTTTACCTCCAGTTTGTCCGCTGCGCAGCTCACCCAGGCGGTAGAGCAGTTGCGCGCCAAGATTGAAGCGGCTCATCCCGATGTAAAGCATATATTCGTTCAGCCTGCCAACCTCGCTAAACCCGCTGCTTAGCTCCCTCGGTTGCCAGCTATGCTGTCGTTATCCATAGTGCATAAAAAAGGCGCCCTAGGTCTACTAGGGCGCCTTTTAAAGATTATGACCTAAGCGAGTTAAGCTAAGTTATTCGATGCAGCCTTGGCCGTTAGGAACTCGCGGTTTAGAATAGCGATGTTTTCGAGCGAAATACCTACAGGGCATTCGGCAGCGCACGAGCCAATGTTAGAGCAAGCGCCGAAGCCTTCGATGTCCATTTGGGCCACCATGTTTTCGACGCGCGTTTGAGCTTCTACTTTGCCTTGGGGCAGCAGGGCCAGCTGCGATACCTTGGCGCTCACGAAGAGCATCGCCGAAGCGTTTTTGCAAGCCGCTACGCAGGCACCGCAACCGATACAGGTGGCAGCTTCGAAGGCCCGGTCAGCAATCTCTTTCGGAATCGGAATCTCGTTGCCATCGGGCGCGCCACCCGTGTTCACGCTCACGTAGCCACCCGCCTGGATGATGCGGTCGAACGCCGAGCGGTCGACGCTAAGGTCTTTGTTAACCGGGAAGGCATTAGCGCGCCAGGGCTCGATGGTGATGGTGTCACCGTCCGAGAACTTACGCATGTGCAACTGGCAAGTCGTCGTGCCCTTTTCGGGGCCGTGCGAACGGCCATTGATAAACAAGTCGCACGAGCCACAGATACCCTCGCGGCAGTCGTGGTCGAATGCTACGGGGTCCGTACCTGCGCGAAGCAAGTCTTCGTTGAGCACGTCGAGCATTTCCAGAAAAGACATGTCGGGGGAAATGTCTTTGACGTTGTACTCGACAATTTGCCCCTCAGTCTGACGGTTAGGCTGGCGCCATACCCGTAGCTTCAGGTTCATTGGTTTGGTATTGGTAGTGGAGGCAGAACCGGCCATTTTTCTTTCTAGCTGTTAGCTGTTGGCTATTTGCTGTTAGCTTTTTTTAAGACAGAGGCGGTAGCCATAGCAGAGCGCTACCAGCTAACAGCCAACGGCTAACAGCTTCTAAATTATTTGTAGCTGCGCTGGGTCAGCTTCACGTTTTCGAACACCAATTCTTCTTTGTGGAGCGCTTCGGGCTGGTTGTCACCCGTGTACTCCCAAGCTGCCACGTAAGCGTAGTTGTCGTCGTCGCGCAAGGCTTCGCCTTCGGGCGTCTGGTACTCTTCGCGGAAGTGGCCGCCGCAGCTTTCGTTGCGGTTGTAGGCGTCGTCTATCATCAACTCGCCTAGCTCCAAGAAGTCGGCTACGCGACCGGCTTTCTCAAGCGCCTGGTTCATCTCCTCGCCCGAGCCTACCACTTTTACATCTTGCCAGAACTCGCGGCGCAGCTTCTGAATCTCGGCTTTGGCGTGCTTCAAGCCTTCCGCATTGCGGGCCATGCCGCAATATTCCCACATAATATGACCTAGGGCCTTGTGGAAATCGTCGGGCGTGCGGTTGCCTTTGATGCTCAGAAGCTGCTCTACCCGCGCCTGCACAGCGGCTTTCGCCTCGGCAAAAGCGGGGTGGTCGGTCGTCACCGGCTTGGGCGGCGTTTGAGCCAGCTGGTCGCCAATGGTGTACGGAATTACGAAGTAGCCATCGGCTAGGCCCTGCATCAGTGCCGAAGCACCTAGACGGTTGGCGCCGTGGTCCGAGAAGTTGCATTCGCCGGCTGCATACAGGCCCGGAATGGTGGTTTGCAGGTTGTAGTCAACCCACAGACCACCCATGGTGTAGTGCACCGCCGGGTAGATGCGCATAGGCATCTCGTAAGGGTTTTCGTCGGTAATCTTCTCGTACATCTCGAAAAGGTTACCGTACTTCTGGCTTACTGCCTGGGCACTAGTGCGCTTAATAACATCGGCAAAGTCGAGGTATACGGCCAAGCCCGAGGCACCTACGCCGCGGCCTTCGTCGCACATCATTTTGGCGTTGCGCGAGGCTACGTCGCGTGGCACTAGGTTACCGAAAGCAGGGTACTTGCGCTCCAGGAAGTAGTCGCGGTCTTCTTCTTTGATGTCCTGCACCCGGATTTCGCCTTTGCGCAAGCGCTCGGCAATCTCTTTGGTAGCGGGCACCCACACACGGCCGTCGTTACGCAGCGACTCTGACATCAGCGTCAGCTTCGACTGATAATCGCCCGATACCGGAATGCAGGTGGGGTGAATCTGGGTAAAGCAGGGGTTTGCGAAGTAAGCGCCCTTCTTATGGGCACGCCACGGGGCAGTTACGTTGCAGTACTTCGCGTTGGTGCTGAGGTAGAATACGTTGCCGTAGCCACCCGTAGCCAGTACTACCGCGTGGGCAGCATGGGTCTGCACCTCGCCGTTTACCAAGTTACGCGTTACAATGCCGCGGGCCTGTCCGTCTACCACTACCACGTCGAGCATTTCCGAACGGGTATACATCTTCACTTTGCCGTAGGCTACCTGCCGGCTCAGAGCCGAGTAGGCACCTAGGAGTAGCTGCTGGCCCGTTTGGCCGCGAGCGTAGAACGTGCGGCTTACTTGCGCACCCCCGAACGAGCGGTTGGCGAGCAGCCCGCCGTATTCGCGAGCGAACGGCACGCCCTGCGCTACGCACTGGTCAATAATGTTAACCGATACCTGCGCCAGACGGTACACGTTGGCTTCGCGAGCGCGGTAGTCGCCGCCCTTGATAGTATCGTAGAAAAGACGGAAAACTGAGTCGCCGTCGTTCTGGTAGTTTTTAGCTGCGTTGATGCCACCCTGCGCCGCAATGGAGTGAGCCCGGCGCGGCGAGTCGTGGTACGTGAAGGCTTTCACGTTGTAGCCAAGCTCGGCCAGCGATGCCGCCGCCGCGGCCCCAGCCAGACCCGTACCCACCACAATCACGTCGTACTTACGCTTGTTGGCGGGGTTAACGAGCTTGACGTTGAATTTGTGCTTGTCCCATTTCTCGGCCAGGGGGCCTTCGGGCGCTTTGGAAAATAATTCCATATCTATCGGGTGGTTAGGTAGTCAGGAGGTTAGGGGTATAGGAGAAGCACGAACTAGGCATTTTGTTCGGCTATCTAACTCCTAACGGCTTAACAACTTAGTTGAAAGCTAACGTCAGATGTTGCAACGTCATAGCTACGCTATCTTTTAGCGCGCCTTGCTCGTTGGTGAACAGGTAAAAGTACAGCGGCATCGAAGCGAAACCAGCCGAAACTAGGACAGCGAAAGCATAGCCAAAGTTCTTAATCAGTGGCATGTATTTGCGGTGGTTGAGGCCCAGGGTCTGGAAGCCCGAGCGGAAGCCGTGCCACAGGTGGTACCCTAGGCTAGCCTGCGCGGCTACGTACAGGATAACATACCAAAGCTGGTGGAACGACGTTACGACTACCTTATACAGATTGTCGTTGTGGTTAATGTCCGGGTCAGGAGTGCCGAAGCGCGCGCGCCAGAAGAAGTTGTACAAGTGTACAATCAAGAAAACCAGAATGATAGAGCCCAGAATGCCCATGTTGCGCGAGGTCCATTCCGAATTCTGCTTAGCTTCCCACTGGTCGTATTTGTGCGAGCGGGCGCCTTTATTGCGGAGCGTCAGCATGAGGGCCTCGTAGATGTGGAAGCCAAAGCCCAGCACTAGCCCCCACTCGATGGTGCGAATGATGGGGTTATGACCCATGAAGTGCGAGTAAACGTTGAACGCTACGCCGTCGTCGTTTTTGAAGAGCTGGAAGTTGCCAATCAAGTGCACTACCAGGAAGGTGCAGAGAAACAAGCCTGTCAGGGACATGATAATCTTGCGCCCAATGCTGCTGGTAAAGGTTTTTGTAAACCAATTCATAAAAATATCAGCCAAAAAAGAGCTACTTAAGTCGCCCAAAGGTAGGGCCGGGGCCCCTGACCCCCAAGCACGCCGCCCAATATGCGTGCTATTTAGAATGGTTAAATATTGCAGTTTCGCGAAGTCTCAGTAGGCGTGAATCAATCCCTGCCACTGCCCGTTAAGCTGGTATAGCGTAGTTTATAACCACTACTGGCCCTCAAAAGTTGTGTCTAGTAGTAGGTTGGCAGTGAAGGAATCAGCTTGGCCCCCCTTATTATTGTTATATGCAAACACTTTCCTCTCCTAAGTCGTCGGTTTGGCGCAACGGGTGGTTTCTCATACTGTGGCTAGTCAGCTTAGGCTGGCTATTGCCCACGGCCGCGCACGCTACCCACCTGCGTGCTGGCGACATTCAGGCCAAGGTCGACACGACGCCGACCCGCAACCCGAATCGGATTTTCTTTAAGCTGACGCTGTACCGCGACCCGCGGTATGTGCAGCAAAATACCATCAGGGTTTACTACGGCGATGGTAAAACCAGTGACCTAGATATCCCGACTGGGATTCCCAAAGCCAGCGAAGTATCAGTCTCGCCCACGGCCAACGTTATCACGTTCTACTTCGAGCACACGTACCCTGGCTCGGGCCGGTACACGGCTAGCATGGTGGAGGCCAACCGAGTGGCGGGCGTGGTGAACATGACGGCCTCGGTAAACCAAACGTTCTACATCAGCACCACCCTCACGGTAGACCCCGGCTTGGGGCAAAACCGCTTGCCGGTGCTGCGGGCGCCGGCCATTGATGCCGCCGCGGCCGGGCAAGTGTTTTTGCACAACCCCGCGGCCTACGACGCCGACGGCGACTCCCTAGGCTTCCGGCTGATGCAGAGCCAGCAAGTAGCCCTGATACCCAACCCGCTGCCCGCTAACTTTATTCCGACGCCCAGCATTACGAATGGGTATGAATACCCGAACAGCCAGACGTTTGGCACCCCGGGGCAGAATCCAGTGCAGGTGTCTTTCCTGGATAATAACGGTAATCAGCTAGCGCAGGTAGGGGCGCCCGCTTCGCTCACCATTAATAGAAGCGGCCAGCTTATCTGGAACGCACCCCTACGTACTGGTACGTACAACGTGGCGATTATCGTGGAAGAGTGGCGTAAGAACGCCCTAGGCTATATTAAGATAGGGGAAGTACTGCGCGACATGCAGATAGACGTGGTAGCTACCAATAATCTGCCGCCCGTCATTAAAATTCCGCAGGACACGTGTGTGGTGGCTGGGGCAGTGCTCAATAAGGCTGTAACGGCGGTAGATGGTGTGGGGCCGAATGCCCCGGCTACGCCGGTACAGCTTTTTGCCTACAGCGGTATCATTCCACCGGCCACGTTCCGGCAATCGACCCAGGGGCCGCCGCGCGCGGTGGGCCGGTTCAACTGGACTACGGCGTGCGAGAATATTGCGGCCCAGCCTTACCTAGTGGTATTTAAGGCGCAGGATACGCCGCGCACGCCGCCCAGCGCCAACGACCCTCCCTTGATTGACGAAAAAACGTGGCGCGTAACGGTAGTGGGGCCCGCGCCCACCAACCTGCAAGCTGCTCCTACCACCAACCAGCGCGTGCTGCTGACCTGGGCAAGCTACCCTTGCCTATACTCCAGCCAGCCGGGCGTGCTGCCCACTATTCAAATTTATCGGCGCGAAAACTCGTATCCGTTCACGCCGGGGCCCTGCGAAACGGGGATTCCGGCAGCGGCAGGCTACACGCGCATTGCCAGCATTCCGGCCAACCTGACGGCCTATACAGACGACAACAACGGCCAGGGGCTTACCCGCGGCCGCACGTATTGCTACCGCATCTACGTCACATTTCCGCTGCCAGCAGGCGGGGCTAGCCTGGCCTCAAACGAGTCGTGCGCCACGCTCACGGGCCGCTCGGCTCAGCTCACCAACGTAGATGTGCTAACCACAGCGACCGCCAACGGGCAGATTGCCATTAAGTGGACCCAGCCGCGGGCTAATGTGGGCAACTTTAACGCCCCCTTAGGGTACCGCCTGAGCCGCAGCGCCACTGGAGCCGCTCCCTTTACGCTGGTCACCACTAAAACCAGCTTGGCCGACACTACCTATGTGGACAGCGACCCCGCGCTGAACACCCAAGATGTGCAGTACACCTACCAGTTGGTTTTCTTTAGCGCGGCTGCTCCACAGCCAGGCAGCGCCGAAACCACTGAGACCTCGCCGCTGGCCAGCAGCGTGCGCCTAAACGTGGTGCCGAACAGCCTAGGTCGGCAAAATGCCCTGACTTGGACTTACCAGGTGCCTTGGGATAACAGCGGCCGCCCCACCAGCATCTACCGCCGGGTGGGCACGGGCGCGGGGGCATTCAGCCTGCTTACGACTGTGACGCCTAACGCTGGTGCTACTAGCGTCACGTACAACGACCAGGGCCTCACGGTGGGCGAAACGTACTGCTACTACGTGCAAACGAACGGGCAGTATGCCACGCCGGTCAACTCGCTGGGCCAGCCGATATTGACCAACCTACTCAACCGCAGCCAGCAGCAGTGCACGGTGCTCATCCCCACGCCTTGCACGCCGGTGCTGACCGTAGCGCCCATCAACTGCGACAGTTTGGCTGACCTCGACCAGCGAGATTCGAATTTCAACTTTGCCGCTCAGCGCTACCAGAACCGCCTGCGCTGGACCCTCGGGAGCACGCCGGCCGGCTGCAGCTCGGACGTGGCGTATTTCCGCATCTACTACCGTCCTACTCCAGAGGGCGCCTTCACCCTCATCGACTCGACCACGCAGTATACTTACCTGCACCAGGTGCCGCTGAACCCGGCCGGCAACACGGGCGGGGCGGGCTGCTACGTGGTGCAGGCCGTAAACGCGGCCAAGGTGCGCAGCGCTCTGAGCAACGTGGCTTGCCAGGACAACTGCGTATTCTTCTTGCTGCCTAATATCTTCACCCCCAATGGGGACGAGCTCAATGAGAAGTTCCGGCCCAAAACGGCTAGCCCCATCGTGCGCACCCACATCCAGATTTTCAACCGCTGGGGCCGCAAGGTGTATGAAAGCGACCGGGACCCCTACATCAACTGGGACGGCGGCGGCCCGCTCGGCGAAACGGGGTCTAGCGGCAAAGTGTCCAACGGCCTCTACTACTACCTGGCCGAGGTTGAATTTGCGGACTTTGCCGCTACCAAGCGCACCTACAAAGGCTGGGTAGAAGTGGCCCGCTAGCGCCAGCCGCCCAGCAAGCAATAAAAGCCGTCTCGGAAGAGGCGGCTTTTTTTTGCGCTAAGTTTGCCTCGCCAGCCGCTGGCTAGCCTTTTTTACCTAAGTAACGCTGTTTATACCGCTTATGCAACCTACCACCGCTGGCCCCGTGGCCGTTGTTTTTCCTGGCCAGGGCAGCCAGTTTCCGGGCATGGCCCGCGAGCTATTCGACCAAAACGAGGCTGCTCGTGCCTTACTCACGCAGGCCAATGACATTCTGGGGTTCAGCCTCACCAACCTGATGTTTGAGGGCACCGAGGCCGACCTGCGCCGCACCGACGTGACGCAGCCCGCCGTATTTGTGCACTCGGTGGCGCAGTTTGTGGCGCAGCCCGATTTGCAGCCCGCTATGGTGGCCGGCCATTCCCTAGGTGAGTTCTCGGCGCTAGTGGCGGCCGGCGTGCTCTCGTTTGCCGATGCGCTGCCGCTGGTGGCCCGCCGCGCCCAAGCCATGCAAGCGGCATGTGAGGAGCAGCCCGGCACAATGGCCGCCATCTTGGGCCTAGCCGACGACGTGGTAGAGCGCGTGTGCCAGGAAATTACAGCTGGCGGCGACGTAGTGGTAGCGGCCAACTACAATTGCCCCGGTCAGCTCGTTATTTCGGGCTCAACCGAAGGCATCACCAAAGCCTGCGAAGCCCTGAAGGCGGCCGGGGCTAAGCGTGCCTTGCCGCTGCCCGTGGGTGGGGCCTTCCACTCGCCCCTGATGCAGTCGGCCCAGGCCGCACTGGCCGAGGCCATCGAGCGCACCACCTTCCAGCCCGCGCGCTGCCCCGTGTACCAGAACGTAGATGCTGCTCCGCACCGCGACCCCGCCGAAATCAAAGCCAACCTGCTGGCCCAACTCACTGCGCCCGTACGCTGGACCCAGAGTGTGCAAGCCATGGCGCAGGATGGCGCTGTCACTTTCCTAGAATGTGGCCCCGGCAAGGTGCTGCAAGGCTTGGTGAAGAAAATTGCCCCCACTGCTACTGCTGCCTCGGTGTAAATAGATAGTTGCCCTAGGGTACTACCTAGGGCAAAACTAGGCTAAAGCCTACTGCAAGCTCTGACCTCCATAAAGGTCAAGGCTTGTAGTAGGCTTTAGCTTTTTACCCGCGTCACTTCCAGCGGGTCGGGGCAATGGGCCAGTAGCTCAGCTACCGTTTGGTGCAGCTGCGGATGCACCAAACCAGGAGCTAGCTCGGCCAGCGGCACTAGGGCAAAGCGGCGGGCGGGCAGCGCTGGGTGCGGCACCGTTAGAGTAGGAGTATTGATAATTTCCTGCCCGTAAAACAAAATATCGACATCGAGCGTGCGGGCACCCCAGCGCAGCCGTCGCTCACGGCCGGCCTGCTGCTCGGTGGCCAGGCAGGCCGCAAGCAACTCGGCGGCGGGCAGGGCAGTGCGCACGGCCAGCACCTGGTTTAGAAAGGCGGGCTGGTCCTCCACGCCCCAAGCGGCCGTTTCGTAGTAAGCCGACGCCGCTACGATAGCGCCGGCCGTGGCGGCAAGCACCTGCTGAGCCTGCTGCAAGTAGGCGACGCGGTCGCCTAGGTTGCCGCCCAGCAGCAGATACGATACAACGCTGCTCATGCGTGTTGCTGAAAGAAAGTAGCAGTGCGCTCGGCCACCAGCCGGGCCAGAGGTGGCAGCTCGGGGGAGGACCACGGATGGCCGCCGCCGAACATGTGCCCTGCCTCCGGCACGATGAAAAGCTCTGCGTCGGGCTTGCGGGCCAAGAGCTCCTCGGCGGCGCTCAGGGGCACGGTTTCGTCGGGGTCGCCGTGCACAATGAGCAAGGGCTGGCGCAGCTGTGGCACCAGCCTAGGTAGGTCGAGGCGCGGCCGGTTGGCGTGGTAGTCTTCGGCAATTTGGTAGTACATAGGCAGCTGCTGGCCGGTGCGCGAGTTGGGCACGTAGAGCACGCCTTCGCGCTGCCACTGCGCAATAACCTCGGCGGGCCAGCGCGGCGCAAGGTCGGCCACGGCGGCCCAGGTAGCCACGGCCGCGATGCGGGCGTCTTCAGCAGCCTTCAGCAGCACCAGTCCGCCCCCACGGCTATGGCCGATGAGATACAGGCGCCCTAGGTCGAGCAAGAGCGCGGGCAGCGGCGTAGCGCCGGGGGTATGTAGGGCGTCGAGCAGCTGCCCTAGGTCGTTAAGCTCGTGGCTAAAGTTGTTGTGCCCAAAGGCTTCGAGGTCTTCTAGGTCGCCGGTGCCGCCCACTACCACGCCGTTGTGCGAGAGGTTGAGCTTGATGAATACAAAGCCCTGCTCGGCAAAAAAACGCGCTAGCAGCGGGAAGTGCCCCCAGTCCTTAAAACCTTTGAACCCATGCACGAACACCACCACGGGCCGGGCCGGGGCGGTAGGCGAAGCAGGAGTTAAATAGGTGGCATCGGCGGCAAAAGGGCGGCCGTGGCCGGTGCCCGTGAGCACGAACTCAACAGTAGTAAGCATACGTATAGCGAGGAAAAGTACCGCAAGCTACTTCCTAGGCAGTAGGGGCCAATGCGCCCGGCTGCCGTATCATTGCGCCCGCATGGCACACCCGCTCGACTCTATTCAGGCTCCTATCGCCGCCGAAATGGCTGAGTTTGAAGTGAAATTTCGCCAGTCGATGCAAACCAACGTGCTGCTGCTCGACAAGATAATGGGCTACATTGTGCGCCGCAAAGGCAAGCAGGTGCGGCCCATGTTCGTGTTTTTAACGGCCCGCACTGTAGCCGCCGACCCGGCCGGCCCGCTAAATCCCGCTTCCTTTCGGGGCGCGGCGCTCATCGAGTTGCTGCACACCGCCACGCTGGTGCACGACGATGTGGTGGACGAGAGCAACTACCGTCGCGGCTTCTTCTCCATCAATGCGTTATGGAAAAATAAGATAGCTGTGCTGGTGGGCGACTACCTACTTTCGCGCGGCTTGCAGCTGGCGCTAGAGCACGATGATTTTGACCTGCTGAAGATAGTAAACCGGGCGGTGCGCGAGCTTAGTGAAGGCGAGCTACTGCAAATCGAAAAGGCCCGCCGCCTCGACATCACGGAGGACGTTTACTTTGATATTATCCGCCAGAAAACAGCGTCACTCATCGCCTCTTGCACGGCGGTGGGGGCAGCATCGGTAGGCGCTAGCAAAGAAATAGTTGAGCGCGCCCGCCTTTTCGGCGAGAAAGTGGGCATGGCTTTCCAGATAAAAGATGACCTGTTTGACTACGGCACTGCCGAAATTGGCAAGCCCGTGGGCATCGACATCAAGGAGAAAAAAATGACGTTGCCGCTCATCTATGCCTTGCAGCAGGCGAGCTGGCTCGATAAGCGCCGCGTTATTTTCAACGTGAAGAACAACGCTGGCCACCGTGACCGCGTGCAGCAGGTTATCGACTTCGTCAAAAAATCGGGCGGCCTCGACTATGCCGTGCGCACCATGGAGCGCTACCGCGACGAAGCCCTAGCTATTCTGCACGAGTTTCCGGCCTCGGCCGCTCGCACCTCACTGGAGGCGCTGATAAACTACACGATAGAGCGGGAGAAATAAGTAATAAGTAATAGGCGTAATACTGTTCTGCTATTACGCTAATTACCTATAACAAGCGCTGGGTCAGGGCACAGCTCTGCCCAATAAGCGCGCTCGCTGGGCGGGGCTACACCCGGAAAATCGCCCCAGCGGCCCTGCATATCGGCGATGAGCTGGAAGTGTAGGTGCGGCGGCCAGTCACCATTTTCGGGGTAGGGGCCTACGTGGGCAAAAGTTTGGCCTTGGGCCAGCGCCTGCCCCGGTTGCAGACCTAGGAGGTCGGTGCGCGTGAGGTGGCCGTAGAGGCTGAAAAACGTCCTCCCTTCGAGTTCGTGTGCTAAGATGACAGTCGGGCCATAGTCGCCAAAATTGTTGTTATCGGCCAGACTGTGCACCGTAGCGGGTAGGGGCGTGGCTACAGGCGTGCCCGCCGGTACCCATACATCGAGCCCGAGATGCAGCGAGCGGGGCTCCGTGGCGTCGGCGAAGTGCGGGCTGCGACGGTAGATAACACGGTTTTCGAGGTAGCCGCCCAGGCCGACGGTGGCCCGTTGCTCGGCTAGCATGGTGTCCACCACCTTGTCGAAGAATGCAGTGTCTCGTAGCTCTTCGGGGCGCCCTAGGTGCGGGTTAGAGGCAGTGAAATCGAGTTGTGCTGCGGTGGGGTCGACCAAGGCGCAAGTGGGAAGCACGGCGGCAAACTGCCCGCGGTGCCGGGCTAGGAGGGAAGCTAGGTCTTGTGGCATGGGGCTGCGAAGCTAGGCTACGGCGCCCACGCGGGCCCTAGGTTGGGGTAGGCACCCAAATTATACACTAGCCGTACCAAGCACACGAACCGTAAATTTGCGCTTTATTCTAAATATATCAAGTCCGAGCCCATGTCGTCGTACCTGACGCTGACCGTCGTTGCCCTTACCCAGGAAACTCCTGATACCGTTACTATTCACCTCGAGCGGCCCGACCGCCAAACCGTGCCCAGCAAGCCGGGCCAGTTCCTGACCTTGCTGGTGCCCTGCGGCCCGGCTGGCTCTAAGCCCGAGCGCCGCGCCTACTCGCTCAGCAGCACGCCGGCCGAGGCACCTAGGCTGTCGGTAACGGTGAAGCGCGTGGCCGGTGGCCTGGTCAGCAACTACTTGCTCGATACCGTGAAGGTAGGCCAGCAGTACGAGGTGCTGCCGCCCCTCGGCAACTTTGTAGTGCAGCCCAGCCCCAAGGCGGCGCGCTCGCTGGTGCTCATTGGGGCGGGCTCTGGCATCACGCCGCTCATGAGCATGCTCAAGGCCATTCTCAGCGAGGAGCCGCAAAGCCACGTGCTACTGCTTTATGGCAACCGCAACGAGGAGTCCGTCATTTTTAAGCAGCAGCTTGCCGACCTAGAAGCCAACAGCCGCGGCCGCCTGCAGGTAGAGCATGTGTATAGCCAGCCGCTACGCCCGGCCGGGCCGCACCAGCACACGGGCCGCGTCAACCGCACTACCATTTTGCGCATTCTGGAGCAGCGCCACCAATTTCCGGCGCCGCAGGCCGAGTACTACATCTGCGGGCCCGAGGGCCTGATGACGGAAGCCGAAGCAGCCTTGCAACTGCTCAATGTGCCGAGCAGCCGCATCCGGCGCGAGAGCTTTGTGGCGGCCGCCGATACGGCCGAAGCCAGTGCCACCCACGGCGACGTGCTGGCCGGCACCGACGATGGCCCCGTGAAAAGCCGCAACGTGACCATTCAGTACGAGGGCAGCGAATACGTGCTCAACGTGCCTACCGGCAAAACCATTTTGGATGCCGCGCTTGACGAAGACATCGACCTGCCCTACTCGTGCCAAGCCGGCTTGTGCACCGCCTGCCGCGGCAAGTGCCTATCGGGCAAAGTACACCTCGACGAGCGCGAGGGGCTGTCCGACTCTGAAATCGCCAAAGGCTATGTGCTCACCTGCGTGGCCCACCCGCTCACCAGCGATGTGGTAATAGAAATAGGCTAGCCCTAGGTAATGTTATTGGGGTGCCAGCCAGCTGCTTGCGGCTGGCTGGGTAGGTGTGGCATAATCATTCGGTAACCTTTGGCGGTTGAAACTTAAGCCGTGCAGCTTACTTTGCCCGCCGCAAGCAAGCGGCTGGCTAGTTGATTTAGCAAAGGCCACACCCATTTGCCTACCATTTGCGTACCCTATTTCTATGCTGATATCTGAGGTTGATACGAATGCCCTATCCGTGGCGACTGATACGGCGCGCCCCCCGCGCCACTACTTACCTGAGGAGTTTTACGTCACCGATTGGGCGACACTAGAGCCTTTCTTTCAGGAACTACAAACCCGCAATTTACCCGATGCCGCCGTTCTAGAACAGTGGCTACTCGACCGCTCGGAGCTTGAAGCCGTGCTGAGTGAAGACCTAGCGTGGCGCTACATCCGCATGACCTGCGACACCCAGGACGAGAGCCACGCCGAGGCGTTTCAGTTTTTTGTGCAGGAAATCGAGCCGCAGGTAGCGCCCTACGACCATGCCCTCAACGAAAAGCTACTGGCTGCCCCCAGCTTAAACGAGCTGGATGAAGCGCGTTACGGCGTATTCCTGCGCTCGGTACGCCGGGCGTCGGAGATTTACCGCGAAGAAAATATTGCGCTGAAAACCGAAATCTCGACCAAGCAGCAGCAGTACGCCGCTACCGTGGGCGCCATGACGGTAACCCTTGATGGCGAGGAGCTAACGCTGCCCCGCGCCGCCGACCGCCTCAAGAGCCTATCGCGCCCCGTGCGCGAGCAGGCGTGGCGGGCCATCCAGGCGCGGCGGCTGCAAGACAGCCAGCCGCTCGACCAGCTCTTTACCGAACTGGTGCAGTTGCGCCACCAGGTAGCGCTAAATGCAGGCTTCGGAAACTTTCGTGACTACATGTTTGCCGCGCTTGGGCGCTTCGACTACACCCCAGAGGACACGTTTAATTTCCACTCAGCCATTCGGGAAACGGTGGTGCCGCTCATTGATGAGTTTGATGAGGCCCGCCGCCACGACCTGTCGCTGCCCGAACTGAGGCCCTGGGACCTCGACGTAGACCCCAGCGGCAAGCCGCCCCTGCAGCCGTTCCAAACCGGCGAGGAACTGCTGGAGAAAACCATCACGGTTTTTCAGCGCCTCGACCCCTTCCTAGGGCAGTGCCTAAGCACCATGCGCCACATGGGCCACCTCGACCTAGAGTCGCGCAAGGGCAAGGCGCCAGGCGGCTACAACTACCCGCTGGACGAAACGGGGGTGCCGTTTATTTTTATGAACGCCACCTCGTCGCTGCGCGACGTGGTAACGATGCTGCACGAAGGTGGGCACGCGGTGCACTCCTTTCTCACGCGCCGCTTGCCCTTGTCGGCCGACAAGCACCCACCGAGTGAGGTGGCCGAGCTTGCTTCGATGAGCATGGAGCTAATGAGCATGGACCACTGGGATGTCTTCTTCGACGACCCTGCCGAGCTGCGCCGCGCCAAGAAAACGCACCTAGAGAGCGTGTTAGAAACCTTTCCGTGGGTGGCCACCATCGACAAGTTTCAGCACTGGATATACGAGAATCCCGCCCACACCGAGGCGCAACGCCACCAGCGCTGGACCCATATTTTCCAGGAGTTTAACCAGCGCACCGTAAGCTGGCGCGGCCTCGAAAACTTCCGCCCCTACCTGTGGCAGAAGCAGCTGCACCTCTACGAAGTGCCGTTCTACTACATCGAGTACGCATTGGCACAGCTTGGGGCTATTGCCGTGTGGCGCAACTTCCGGCAAGACCCGGCCGCGGCGCTGGCTGGCTACCAGCGGGCCTTGGCCCTAGGGTATACCCGACCCATTGGGGAGGTGTACGCCGCAGCCGGTATCCGCTTCGATTTCAGTACCGAATACCTGACGCAGCTCGCTGACTTTGTGCGTGACGAGATGGCAGCGCTGTAAAGTGAACGCTTCTTGCCAACTGCACATAAAAAAGCCCGGCAACAAACCGGGCTTTTTTGTGTGCGCCTAGGGCGGCGGCGACCAGTAATTTTGGCAAATGATGCTTACAATTCCCGTTATCAACCGCTCGCGGCATTCGCTACCCGAGTACCAAACGGCGCACGCGGCCGGCCTCGACTTGCGCGCCGACCTGCCCAACGGCCCCATTACCCTAGGGCCGCTAGAGCGGCAATTAATATCCACTGGCCTGAGCTTGGCCCTGCCCGTGGGCTACGAGGCACAGGTGCGGCCACGCAGTGGCCTGGCCTACAAGCACGGCATTGGCATCGTCAACAGCCCCGGCACTATCGATGCCGACTATCGGGGTGAGATTAAGGTGCTGCTGGTCAACCTATCCAATGAACCATTTGTGGTGCAGGATGGGGAGCGGATTGCACAGCTGGTAGTGGCGCGGCATGAAACCATCTCCTGGCAGCCCGTCGAGCAGCTCAGCGAAACCGAGCGTGGTGCAGGCGGCTACGGCAGCACTGGTAAGTAATAGAAAGTGCCTAGTGCTTAGATATGAAGTACTAAGCACTAGGCACTTTCTACATAAGCACTACTAATGATGAGCCGCGTGGCGGTTCTGCTGCTGGCCGATAATCTGGAGGTTACCACCAGCCGAAATGAGCTTTTGGCTTAGCTCGCGCAGTTTGTCGCCCACACCACCGAAGGCGTGCAGGTTGAGGGCTGCTTTGCCGGTGAGGTTACCAAGTTGGTAAAACGACTTGGCCATGGCCGAGGCATCGCCGCTGCCAATAGCCCGGTTGAGCACATCAAGCTCCTGAGCGATGGGGCGCAGGGCGGGGTCGTTGCTGCTCTGCAGCGAGTTGAGCCAATTACCAACCTGGCTCTGGCCGGCACTGGCGTCTTGGGTGAAGCCGGCGCTGGTAGCGGCAAACAGGCTTTGGATGCTGGATTCGATTTCAGAAATGTAGTTCATACAAGCAAAGTACGGGACGGAAAAGCTAACGCGGAAGGTGGGGCAGCAGTTTTCGCCGCAACTTTGCACGCATTGGTAAGTTGACCCTAGGATACGTATGAAGCTTGTTACGCTTTCCGACATTGAGCAGGCCCGGCAGCGTCTGCAAGGCCTGGCCCGGCGCACCCCCCTGCTACCCTTTGAGGTGGCCGAGCTGCCTGGCGAACAGGTTTTTTTGAAGCCAGAAAGCTTACAGCCCATCGGCTCATTCAAAATCAGGGGGGCGGGCAACCGCATCATGGCCCTGACGGCCGAGGAGCGGGCGCGGGGCGTGCTGGCCTACAGCAGCGGCAACCACGCCCAAGGGGTGGCCTACGCCGCCCGCCAGCTTGGCCTGAAGGCAACCATTATCATGCCCACCAATGCGCCGCAGGTCAAAATAGCGGCTACGCGGCACCTAGGAGCCGAGGTACTGCTCTACGACCCTGCCCATGAAAAGCGCGAGGCCGTGGCCGCCCGGCTGCTGGCCAATGCTGCCCACCCGCCCGTACTGGTGCCTCCCTTCGACGATGCCTATGTAATAGCCGGCCAAGGCACCGTAGGGTTGGAAATACTAGAAGACCTGCCCGCCGTAGAGCTGGTGCTGGCCCCCGTGGGTGGCGGTGGCTTGCTAGGTGGCGTAGCTGCGGCGCTCAAACTCCTGAAGCCTAGTGTGAAAATTATTGGTGTCGAGCCCGAGCTGGCGGCCGACGCTCAGGCGTCATTCCGCCAGGGGCAAGTGGTAGAGTGGGCCGCTGCCGACACCAACCGAACCTTAGCCGACGGGGTGCGTACCCTGGCCCTGAGCGAGCTTACCCTGGCACACCTGCGCCAATACGCCGACGACGTAGTGACCGTGAGCGAGGCCGAATTGCGCGCCGCTGCCCGCCGCCTGCTACTCGAAGCCCGGCTGGTAGTAGAGCCCACGGCCGCGCTGCCGCTGGCGGCCATACTGCGCCACCGTGCTAGCCTGCCGCCCAGCCGGCATACGGTGCTCATTCTCAGTGGTGGCAACGTAGACCCGGCCGTATTGGCTGAGCTACTGCTGCACTAAATAGTGCACGCCAGTAGCATCCTACTGGGTTCGGGCGTTTCTTTGCGGCGAAACGATTCTGACCAAAACAAGTATCTGTCGAAGACAAACCTTCTTTCACTCCTTCTCTCCCTCCAATGAAAATCATCGTCCCGATGGCTGGCATGGGCAAGCGGATGCGTCCGCACACGCTCACTGTACCCAAACCCCTGATTCCGATTGCCGGCAAACCCATTGTGCAGCGCCTTGTAGAAGATATTGCCCGCGTGTGCGGCGAGGCCGTAGAGGAGGTGGCGTTCATTATCGGCCGCTTTGGTGCCGAAGTAGAAAAAAGCCTAATTAAAATCGCCGAATCGGTAGGAGCAAAGGGCACTATTTACTACCAAGACGAGCCCCTAGGTACCGCCCACGCCATTTTGTGCGCCAAAGACTCGCTGAGCGGTCCGCTGGTGGTAGCGTTTGCTGATACGCTGTTCAAAGCTGACTTTACGCTTGATAGCTCGGTGCCCGGCACCATCTGGGTGCAGAAGGTAGAGGACCCCAAGCCTTTCGGCGTGGTGAAGCTCAACGAGCAAGGCCAGATTACCGACTTCGTAGAAAAGCCCGAAATCTTCGTATCGGACCTCGCCATTATTGGCATCTACTACTTCCAGGACGGCGAGTACCTGCGCAGCGAACTGCAGTACCTGCTCGACAATGACATCAAGGACAAAGGCGAGTACCAACTCACTAACGCCCTCGAGAACATGAAGAACAAGGGCACCATCTTCGTGCCCGGCCAAGTAACCGAGTGGCTCGACTGCGGCAACAAGGATGCTACCGTCTTCACCAACCAGCGCTACCTAGAGTATCTCAAAGAGCGCGGCGAAAACCTGGTGGCCGACTCGGCTATCATCATCAATTCGGTACTTATCGAGCCCGTTTATATTGGTGAAAACGCCGTCATTACCAACTCGGTAGTGGGCCCGCACACGAGCATTGGCAGCAAGAGCAACGTGCGCGATTCGTGCGTGTCGAACTCCATTGTGCAGACGTCGGCCTCGGTACTCAATGCCGTTATTACCGACTCCATGATTGGCAACTTCGCCAGCGTGAGCAGCAAAGCCATCGACCTAAGTGTAGGCGATTATAATGTGTTGAAAGTGTGATTTTTTGACGCAGTCTGACGTTATCGACGACGCGGCCCTCCCGGAGGGTCGCGTCGTTCGTCTTTATTCCCCCGTACTTTCGTGAGGCAGGCCTTAGCCTGCGCGAGAAGAGCTATGCGTCAATTTGTTGTGAGTCTGTTGGTTTTGGGATTGTGTGGTCCGGCAGGCTGGGCGCAGAGCCGGCGTGCGCCGGCCGATAGCGCCGCCGTCATTCGCAAGCCCACCAAGCTCAGCCGCCAGGAAAAGCGCGAGCTGGCGCGCCGGGCTGCTGCTGGCGATGCCCCGCGGCCCGCGGCTCCGGTGCTTTCACCCAAGGACAAGGAGGTAAGCGAAGCTCTTTTTGTGGATGGCGTGAAGTACGTGACGCTCGAAGACTACCCTAAAGCGCTCGACCGCCTGCTGAAAGCCTACGCCCTCAGCCCCGACAACGCGGCTGTCAATTACAAAATAGCCGAAGCTAACTTGCTGAGCGGCAACCTGCGAGATGCTGCTAACTACGCCCGAGCGGCCGTGCAGCTTGAACCTAAGAACGCCTATTATTATCTGCTGCTAGCGCAGGCGCAAGCCAGCCAAAAGCAGTATGATGCCGCTACTGCCACCTACGCTACCCTAGTGCGCGAGGTACCGGGCTCGGGCAACTACCTGTTTCAGCTGGCCGACCTATACCTGGCTCAAAACAAGCTGCCCGAAGCCCTAGGTACCCTTGAGAAAGCGCAGCAGCAGTTTGGAGCGCTGGACGAGATTTCCTTTAAGCGGCAGCAGATATACCTGCGCCAGAATAACTTGCCGCTAGCGCTGAAGGAAGGCGAAAGCCTCATTGCTAACAACCCGACTGAGCCGCGCTACGTGCTGGCTCAGGCCGAGATGTACGCCTCCAACAACCGGCTGCCGGAAGCCATTCGAGTGGCCGAGCAGGCGCTGCGCATCGACCCCGACAACCCACAAGCCCGGCTGATACTGGCCGAGGTATACCGCCAGCAAGACCAGCCCGAAGCCTCGCAAAAGCAGTTGAAGCTCGCCTTCGAGAATCCGTCGCTTGACATCGACCAGCAAGTACGCATTTTGGTGGGCTACCTCAAACAGCTGCCTAATGATAAGCTAAACTCCCTGGTCCTTGACCTAGCTGCTGCCACCGTGCGCAGCCACCCTAAGGAAGCTAAGGCTTACAGCGTGGCCGGCGATGTGCAGACCTTAACCGGCAAAAAGCGCGAAGCCCGCAACACCTACCTCAAGGCCCTGCGCTTCGACAACTCAAAATACCAGCTGTGGCAGCAAGTAGTGCTGCTCGATGCGGAGCTCAACCAGGCCGATTCGCTGCTCGTGCACAGCGACCGCGCACTGGAGCTGTTTCCCAACCAGGCGCAGCTGTGGTTTTTTAATGGGGTAGGGCACTCGCTGAAGCAGCAGCCCAAGCAGGCAGTATCGGCGCTGGAGCATGGCCGCAAGCTGGCCGCTGGCAACGCCGAGCTACAAGCGCAGTTTGATGCTCAGCTCGGCGACGCTTACCACGAGCTAAAAGACAACGCGAAATCGGATGCCGCGTATGAATCGGCCTTGGCAGCGGAGCCCAATAACTACGGGGCTCTCAATAACTACAGCTACTATCTGAGCCTACGCGGCGAGAAGCTGGAGAAAGCCAAGGAAATGTCGGGCCGCACGGTCAAGCAGTTTCCCGACAACGATACCTACCTAGACACCTACGCCTGGATACTGTATAAACTAAAAGACTACGCGGGAGCCCGCACCAGCCTGGAGCACGCGCTTAAGACCACTAAAGATGCCGCTGTCATTGAGCACTATGGCGATGTGCTGTGGCAGCTAGGTCAGCGCTCGCAGGCCATAGCCGAGTGGCAGCGTGCCCGTAAGGCCGGGCCGGGCGCTTCGCCCCTGCTAGACCGCAAAATCAAAGAACAAAAGCTGTATGAATAAATCTGCTATCATGCTGGCCGCCTTGGCGCTAGCTAGCTGCCACCGCGTACCATCGTCGTCGGGCAAGCTCGGACCGGGCACGTCTACGGCCGTGGCGCCCGTGGCTGCCCCAGCCGGGGTGAAAGCTAATAACACAAGTTTTCAGTACCTAAACGGCCGCGGCAAAGTGCATTTCAAGCACAAGGAAGTAGACCAATCGGCTAATTTTAACCTGCGGGTGCGGCGCGATTCGGCCATCTGGCTGTCGGGTTCGTTGCTAGGCATCGAGGGTGTGCGGGCACTGCTCACGCCCGATTCGGTGCGCGTTGTCAACCGTTTGCAAAAGAGCTACTTCGCCGGCGACTATGCTTACCTCAGCCAGTTGCTGAATGTGCCCGTGAGCTACCAGCAGATGCAAGCCATTTTGCTGGGCGACTACCAGCCTGCCCCCACTGGTACCAGCCCCAAGGTGAGCACCGAGGGCGCTAACCAAGCCGTGACCTACCCACAGGCTGCGTTGCTGCTCGAGCAGCTTATAAGCACCGAGTCGGGCCGCTTGCAGCAGTTGAAAGTGAGCGAGAGCGGTGCGCAGCGTAGCCTCACCGTTGCTTACTCCGATTTTCAAAAGCTCGAAGGCACCAACCTGCCTTTTGCCTACACGGCCAATGTAGTTGGCCAGCAGGGCGGGGCCGAAAGCACGTCGGCTACGCTTAGCTTCTCGAAAGTAGAGGTAGGTGCTGGCCACCTCGATTTTCCGTTCAGCATCCCAAAAGGCTTTAAAAAGGAAACTCGTATTAAAAAGTAAGCCTCCTGGCAGGCTGGTGTAAAACTGCCCTCAGAAGCTCGCAAGCGAAGTTTTCTGAGGGCAGTTTTATGCGTGATACCCCTGAGTTACCCTAGGCATATAGGAGGAATACTTGACTAAAAAGGAGGATTAGACAGCTTTTTTCGGCCTGATTCCCTAAGTCCGAGTAGCAGCGTTACCCTGTGCTGCGCGGCTATACCCGCTGCGTATGCGTTATTTTGCAAGGCGGTAGCTGGTGCGCCGTTTGCTTTTGTGACTGCTTCGTTGACAATTTCTAAGTGCTACTACTTGCTTGGGCTGCTGCTGCTACTAGGCACGCTGCCGGCTGCTGCCCAACGCCATCAGCGCGCCAAAACCAGCAAAGCCAAGATGCCGGCTAAAACCCGGACTAAAACGGCTACTCGCACGCAACGTGCAGCGCCGACCCGCCGCTCGCATCAGCGCCAGCGCGCCAAGTCCAAAGAGCAGCTAGAGCGCGAGCGCCAAGCCAACCTGGCGCGCATTCAGGAAGCGGGCAAGGTGCTGACCCAAACCACGCAGAAGAAGGAGGCGACCCTAGGCCAGCTCAATGTTATCAAGGAAAAGCTGACGGTAAAGCAGGGGCAGATTCAGCATATTTCGACGCAGCTGAAAGGCATCGAAACCAACGTGCACCAGACGGCCAAGCAAGTGCTGACCACCCAGCAGCAGCTCGCCAACCTCAAAACTGAATACGCCCGGCTGATGTACGCTGCCTCCAAAACGAGCAGCGGCTTTAACCAGCTCATGTTTTTGTTCGCGGCCGAGTCGTTCAATCAGTTTGTGCTGCGGCTGCGCTACGTGCGGCAGTATACTGAGGAGCGCCAGCGGCAGGCGCAGCGCATCATGGGCACGCAGCAGCAACTGAGTCATCAGCTCGATGGTCTGACGCAGCAGCGCCAGAAGCAAAAGAGTTTATTGACGACCCAGCTGGTCGAAAACCGCAACCTCCTAGGTCTCAAAAATGAGCAAGACGAGGTGGTACAGCAGCTCAGCCAACAAGAGCAGGGCTTGCGGGCCGAGCTAGCGCAGCGTCAGCGTGCCGTGGCCCAGCTCGATGGGCTGATAGCCCAGCGCGTGCGCGAAGAAATAGCCCGCGCGGCCCGGGCGGCCCGCCTAGCTGCTGCGGCCGAGCGCCGCCGGGCTGCTCGCGCTGCAGCCGGCCGTAGTAGTCGCGGTGGGCGGTCAGCTGACGATGCAGATGCCAGCGCCAACCCCGAAAGTGACGCGCCCGAAGAAACCTCGGCCGACCGCCGCGCAAGCCGCGTAGCTCTTACGCCCCAAACGGCCCTGCTGTCGTCAAACTTTGCGGGTAATAAAGGCCGGCTTCCCTGGCCTGTGGCTCGAGGCTTCGTAGCTCAGCATTTTGGGCGGCACGCACACCCAGTGCTCAAGCACGTGGTAGTAGAAAACCGTGGTGTTGACATTCAAACCACTACCAATGAGCCAGTGCGGTCAGTATTTGCTGGGCGAGTGCTAACGGTGGCTCAGGTGCCGGGTATGAATACCATCGTCATGATTCAACACGGTGAGTATTTCACGGTGTATGCTCGGTTGCGCTCGGTAAACGTGCACGAAGGTCAGCAAGTGGACGCTCGCGAAACCATTGGCAGCGCTGCTACCGATGCTGATGGTACTGCCATAGTGCAGTTTCAGGTATGGCGCAACTCTGCTAATCTCAATCCTGAAGGCTGGCTAGGCCACAAGTAAGTTGCGGCGCCAACTCTGGTTGTTTGCGGGCCGCATAGGCGGCAAAAAGGTTGTTGGCCTTGCACTATGCAGTAATCTCAGGCTGTGCTACTAGTTGCTACCAAGCGCTTGCGCAGCTATGCACCTAGGGTGCCAAAGCTCAACTATATTTTGCCTGCGAATAATAGGCGAAATACTAGATGGGCTAGTAGCATTCTTGCCATTGTACAGAAAATGTGCGGTCATAAATAATTACTTCAATCAGGTGTAAATATTTTCGTGACGCCTGCGGTTTCCTGATAAAAATTATATTTCTCAGGTTGGCAGCAAGGGTTTTAAAAGGCTTACTTTGTGTATAACGTCCAGATTAACAAATATTTATATTTTTAGTGTATATCCTACGAGCGTTGGTATATAAAAGTTAGATTGTTAGTTATGGTATTGATGAGCTTATAAGAAAAAAATATTTAAGATTCGCAATATCATTTCGTACTTAACAAAAAATTAATACTGGTACTATAGGGGGAATTTAGAGGAGTTATAAGCTGTGTAGTATGAAAATTGCAACTGCTTATTTATTCGACCCTATTTTATCTAGACCATGGTATGACCAAAAGCGTATATTCTCTGCACCCCAATTAGGGCTCTGCTGCTAAAATCTTAGTATAGGTCAATTGCAACATTATGGTACTCTACGCTCGACGAACTCAAGTAAATCAACTACTACTGTTGATTGTCGATGTCCTGCTCATCTTCGGAGTATTCCGATTAATTAACTATATTCAGCGTAGTGACTGGGATTTCTCCGGAGACTATCCTATGTTCTTCGCCATTTTTGCCCTGCTTTGGTGGATACTAGCCGGGCGGTTTGCTAGCTCTGTGCCGCTTGACCGGCTGGCTACCTACGGCGAGAAATTTTGGTGCCTAGTTCGGACACTCTTGCTACATGCTGTGCTGCTCACTGCTGGGCTGCTGGTGCTGCAAAAGCGCCTATTGCCTATGCGGTATTTGCTACTGCTGTATTGCATGGCGGGCACAGCCGTAGTAGTGGGACGGTTATTCATGACCTTCCTATACCGCACATATCGTTACCGCTTCGCTCGGCCCCATAGCCGCTTTGTGATTGTGGGCACCAGCCGTAGCGGCCGCGAGTTGCACAGCTTCCTGACGGTGCACGACCCACTAGCCAACCAGTGCTTAGGCTTCTTTACCGATACCGATGCTCCCGAGGATGTGAAGCACCTAGTGCGCGGCCGGGTAAGCGAGCTAAAAGACTTTTGCTTACAAGAGCAGGTAGATGAAATCTATTTCGCATTGCCTCTCAACCAAACTGATTTTATTCAGGAGCTTTCCAGCTTTGCAGATGCAAATTTCATTGCGTTTCGTATTGTGCCCGATTTTGAAGGCACGCTGCATGAAGGCGTCAATATGCACTATCACAGTGGTGGGCCTATCCTAACGGTGCGCCGCAATCCCCTAGGTATGCGCCCCAATCAGATAGCTAAACGTCTGTTCGACTTAGCTTTCTCAGGGTTTGTCATCACGACTATCTTCCCAGTAGTGATGCCCATACTGGCTTTGCTGATTAAGCTTGACTCACCCGGCCCTATTTTCTTTAAGCAAATGCGGCCTGGTAAGCGCAACAAACTTTTTCCATGCTACAAGTTGCGGACGATGCGTACTGACCTAGGAGGTACTGAACTGCAGGCTACCAAGGGAGATGCCCGCGTAACTCGTGTAGGCCGCTTCCTGCGTGCATCTAGCCTCGATGAACTGCCACAGTTCTTCAATGTATGGATGGGTCATATGTCAGTGGTAGGTCCGCGCCCCAACATGGTGTCGCAACTGGAAGAATACTCAAAGCACATTAGCACCTACGCGCAGCGTCACGTCGTGACGCCAGGCATCACAGGCTATGCCCAGGTAAACGGCTACCGCGGCGAAACGCGGGCTGAAGGCGCTATGGAAAAGCGCGTGGAATATGACCTGAAATACGTGGAAAACTGGTCGCTGCTACTGGATGTCCAGATTATCGGCAAGACAGTGTGGAACATGATAGCCGGGGAAAAGAACGCGTATTAATAACAAGGCCCCGAATACAGGTAATTTTTATTCTATCATAGTATCTATGCTAGCCAAGCAGACAGTTCTTGACTCAGGTATTTCTACGGGTTCATTTGATGATTTTGTAGAGAAGATTTTGCAACTGGGCGCAGCCCGCAACTCGGCTTATGTGTGCTGTGCCAACGTGCACATGGTAGTAGAAGCGCACCGCGACGTAAGCTTTCGCCAGGTGTTGGATGAGGCTAATCTCGTGACGCCCGACGGTGGCCCAGTGGCCAGCGTGGCTGGGTGGCTAAGCGGGCAACCGCAGGAGCGGGTAGCGGGTATGGACCTGCTGCCCGCCTTGCTCGCCGAAGCTGCGCGTCGGGGGCAGTCGGTATATTTCTACGGAACTACCGATGAGGTATTGCAAGCTATCGTAGACCGGGCTAAGCGCGAGTTGCCCAATCTGCGATTGGTGGGTACCTGCGCACCGCCTTTCCGAACGCTCACGCCTGAAGAAGAAGAAGCACACGTAGCAGCCATTAATGCTGCCGACCCCGACCTCCTATTTGTAGCCCTAGGCTGCCCCCGGCAAGAGCGCTGGATGGCTGCGCACCGCGGCAAGATTAAGGCCTGCATGTTGGGCGTAGGGCAGGCTTTTCTGGTGTATGCCGGCCTAGAGCAGCGCTTGCCAGTATGGGCACGGCGCCTGTGGCTGGAGTGGGCTTATCGCCTATGGCTAGAGCCGCGCCGCTTATGGCGCCGGTACTTAATTACAAATTCCCGCTTTCTCTACCTGATGGCCCGCCGCACGCTTGCGGGGGCCTAGGAGAGAAAGCGGGAATCAGGACTGCTAGCTTGCTGATGCTGGCGGCTAGTGCTTTATTTCGAGGCGCTGAGCCGAAGTAGCACTGCTGCCCAAAACGCGCAGGATATACAAGCCATCTTCCAGCTTGTTGGTGTCGAGCGTGAACTGGTTTTCGCCAGCTACCGCCTTGCGTTGGTAGGTGATAAGCGTATTGCCTTGCAGGTCGGTAATTACGATAGAAACCGTAGACTCTTGAGCCACTTGGGTAGTAAGCATTACCTGGTCACGGGCTGGATTAGGATACAGCGCTGGTACAACAGAAGCTTCGGAAGCAACCGGGGCCGACTTAGCGCTGCTTGCAGTGGTGGGCAGTAGCGTGATATCGTCAAAGTGGAGCCACTGGCCCCCATTGGCTTGGGAGTAGATACCAACCTCCAACTGGCCGTTCGTTACGTTAACGCTCGGGATGGTAATCTGTACCCACTCGTTAGGCGAGGTCGGTACGTTTGCGCTAAGGACACTGCCGCCGTAATTCTGAGCTTGTAGTTGGGCTACGCGCTGGCCGCCCGTGCTTTTAACCCAGGCGCTGAGCGTGTAGGTACCGTTGGCCAGACCCGTTACGGTCTGGTAAGTATAAATCTGATAGTTCTCGGGGCGATAGTGCGTACCGTGGTAGGTGCCCGTACGGGCGTTAGGGTACGACTCTGAGTAGCTAGCATATGCTTGGGTAGTGCCGCCAGTCCGCGTGAGCCACTGGCGCGGAGCTACCACGCCTGCGTTATCGTCTTCGAAGCTAAAATTACCAACCGAGTTGGTAGTAACAAGCGACGGTTGCTGCGTGGTTTGCTGAGCGAATTCTACGTCGTCGAAGTAGATGAACTGGTCGCTTTTGGCCTTGGAGTAGAAGCCGATTTCGCACTGCCCGTTGGTGACGCGGATGTTGTTTACGCTCACCTGCACCCAGCTGCCGTTGGTGGCCGTGATGTCGGTGCTGAGCGTGCCAGCCCCGAAGTTCTTGGCCCACAACTGGGCTGCGGGCTGGCCGCCGCTGCTCTTGACCCAGGCGCTGAACGAGTAGGTGCCGTTGGCCAGGCCCGTCAGGGTCTGGTAGGTGTAGACCTCGTAGGCGCCGGTGTTGCGCCAGTGCGTGCCGTGGTAGGTGCCGGAGTGGGCTCCGCCGTAGGCCTCGGTGTAATCGACGCTGGCGGGCGTGCCGTTGCCCACCCACGTGAGCCAGCCAGCGGGCGCGTCTACCTCGGCCCCATCCTGCTCGAAGCTTGGATTTACTACCAACGCACTGCCATTGCTGCTCCCTTGGTTGGAGCCTAGCGAAGGAATTACTACTAGAACCGGAACAGCTGCCGAAGAGGTAGTAGCGCCGCTGTTATCAGTAGCACGAGCTGTGAGCGAGTAAAGGCCAATGAAAGAGGGTGTCCAGTTCAACTGGAAGGGGGCGCTGGTAGCGGTACCTATGCTGGTGGAGCCGTTGAAAAACTCTACCTTGCTAACGGTGCCATCAGCATCAGCAGCTGTAGCGTTGAGGGTGAGCGCTTTACCAAGCACTAGGTTGCTAGTAGCGGCTAGCGTTACAGTTGGTGCCTTATTAGACGTAGTCTGCTGGGTGAATTCTACGTCGTCGAAGTAGATAAACTGGTCGCTTTTGGCCTTGGAGTAGAAGCCGATTTCGCACTGCCCGTTGGTGACGCAGATGTTGTTTACGCTCACCTGCACCCAGCTGCCGTTGGTGGCCGTGATGTCGGTGCTGAGCGTGCCAGCCCCGAAGTTCTTGGCCCACAACTGGGCTGCGGGCTGGCCGCCGCTGCTCTTGACCCAGGCGCTGAACGAGTAGGTGCCGTTGGCCAGGCCCGTCAGGGTCTGGTAGGTGTAGACCTCGTAGGCGCCGGTGTTGCGCCAGTGCGTGCCGTGGTAGGTGCCGGAGTGGGCTCCGCCGTAGGCCTCGGTGTAATCGACGCTGGCGGGCGTGCCGTTGCCCACCCACGTGAGCCAGCCAGCGGGCGCGTCCACCCCGGCTCCGTCCTGCTCGAAGCTCGGGTTGACAACGGTCCCGTTACCGACTGGTACCGTAACTACTGGTGGCGTGGTGCTGTTTACTGGGCCCACGGTCACGCCGGCCTGTTGCAGCTTAGCTTGCCACCGCGTTGCTTCGGCATCCTCAGTAGCCGTTGTGATGGGGTTGGGCAAGTGGACGGTACCCGTGCAGGGGCCGCAAGCGCCTGGGCTCAGGTCGAGGCGGTCAGTATAAGGAAAGTTAGAGTTCCAGCTTACGTAGCCTATCGTATTGTTCTGAATACGGTTGTTGAAGTAAACGCTGGCGGGCTGCTTATAGTAGTTGAAGACCCCTAGGGCTGCCCAGCCTGCATTGAGGCGTTGGCCATTGGGCAGGTAGCCGCTGGTTACAAGCCGGTTGTCGTGGTAATAAATGTCGTGGCCAGCGGCGATGTTCATAGCCGCATTAGCCGTACCCACAAACTGGTTGTTGTCAGCCTCTATATAGCCGGCTGCTTCGGCCAGCGTACTGGCATCGCCATCGGTAGTGAGGCCAGTGCCAGTAAACTTAGCTGACGTAGCCGGGAAAGGGTAGGCACCACGCACAAAGTTGTCGTGTATTCGAATGGAGCTCTGGGCCGTGCCCGACGAATTATAGAGGTTGATGTTGTCCTCTACCAAACTCTCGTTAGCTGTGTTGATTACCTCGTTATACGAAATGTCGATGCCAGGCACACGCGTTACCGTGTTCAGAATCAGAAAGCTGCTGCGTGTGCTACCACCATTCCGCCAGCGCCCGTCAATATTGCGCACTCGGTTATAGCGCACCGTCAAGGTTTGGCCAGACTGGCCCGAGCCGCTCCAGCGGTTCACTACAATGCCGCTGGTTTGGGTAAACGAATTATGCTCAATGGTTAAGCTCTTAGCCCGGTAAGTGTCTAGGAAGCGGCCACGAGCCTGGCCATCGACCGTCGGCGTGAGACCCTGACCAGTGCAGTTACGCACCGTCAGATTAGCACCTTCGCCAGCTCTAATCAAATCACCGGCCCCCGAAAAAGTACAACCTTCCAAAATAACAGGCTCGGAAGTGGCAATGCGAACGCAGGGCGTGCCCGACGATAAGCTCTGATAGTTGCCAGTGTACGTACCTCCTTTAGTGATAACGATGGGGGCCGCATAGCTTACAGCTTGGGCTTGGCCTACAGTGGGTAGGCTCCCTGCTAGCAATGTGATCAAGCTGGCTGATAACCAGGGCTTACCTACGAAATTCAGTCGAGCTAACGCGACTGGCTTAATAGCCAATGATGTCATAGAGAGATGCAGCGTTAATTAAAAATATTTATAAAATCGGAAAGTCTAGTATGGCAAATATAATCACAGCATTCGATTTATAACCTATTGAGTAAGGACGTGATAGAAACCGAATATGAACACTAGCCCTAAATCCTTGTAAAATTCCGAGATTGTCAAGTTGGAATATTACAAAATTCGGGCGCCTCATATATTGGCTTTTTTTTATAATTAAGATTAGGTCTAAGTAATAAATGGTGCCTACAAGGGGGCTGCGGCTAGTTATAAAATGGGACTTGATAACACTTTACATAACTATCACATTTACTGTAATTTTTATATTGTGAGGCGTCCGTTCAGCAGCATCGCAGCCTAGCTAGCTTCCGTATTAAGAAACCAAGACGCTTTCCCACCTGATTCGACTAATAAGCAGCTCTCACTCATGCTTTTTGATGGCAGAGCAATTAGCCTTATTAATTTTTTGTGTCTCGCATTATTTTCACGCGCCTCGGCTCGCGACTACAGCCGCCACCCCCTACTAGGCTCCGCTAACGGCAGCGTCTCTTGACAAGCGCTAGACTGCCCGTGTCTGATGTGCGGCGTATCCCAGACTCGGTACCCTGATACCTGTGTATTTCAAGCAATGAGTAGTGTGTCAGGATATTATCATGCAATAGGCATTTACAAAAAAGGGTGCTTCCCCCTCGTGCCATGATATTGGCACGAGGGGGAAGCACCCTTTTTTGTGAATGCCTGGCGCGTTTTTAGACAAGCCAGACTTCGAAGAAGACTATTTTTTGGCGAGGCACTGTTCGTACAGGCCTAGGTACTGGTCGGCCACGGTAGCAAGCGGGAACCGCTCGGCCACGATGGCCACCGCTCGCGCCGAGAGCTTTGCATAAAGTGCCGGGTCGGACAGCAGGCGGTTAACGGCGTCCGCAATGGCGGCCACGCTTGTAACATCAACGAGCAGACCACCATCGGCCACTACCCACGGCACGGCGCCGCTCGCCTGGCCTGCCACCACGGGCACCCCGTAGGCCATGGCCTCTACGAGCACCATGCCAAACGATTCTTCAAGCGAGGTATGCAGTACCAGAGTGCTGGCGGCTATCTTCTTCAGCACTTCGTCGTGGGGCGTGGGACCTAGGAAGACTACATTCTTAATAGCGTGCTCCTGGCAAAAGGCGGCTGCGTCCTCGTCAGGTACAAAGGCTGTACCCATGGCCCACAGCACCGCGGCCGGGTGCTGCTGCTGCACGGCTTTGAAAGCCAAGAGCGCGTTTTTGCTGTTTTTGCGGTCGTCCCAGCCATTCACTACTACGCTGATAACGGGCTGGCTCAGCGGTGCTTTTACCAGGCTGGCGCGTTCTGGAATCACGACCGGGTTAGCTATTACGGCTACTTTGGCCTTAGTCCAGGGCTGCACTGAGTCGGCCATGTAGGGCGACACCGCCGTGAACCAGTGGCCCTTGCGGAACACGTAACGGGCCATAAGCAAGTGAAACAGCCTATTAAGCGTGCGCACGTATCGGTAGATAACCAGCGCGTTATCGTGCACCGTCACGATGGTTTGCGGGTCGTAGGCCAGACCCGCCAGGGCAAACTCGTAGGTCCAGTGGGCGTGCACCACCTCGGGGCGGTAGTGCTGGAGTTGGGCCAGCATGCGGCGGCGCTCGTACCAGAAAAAGTCGGCGGTGCGACCTAGGCGCCGGCCATTAGGCCGGAAGGTGCGGCTGCGGGCGGGCACCACCACGTAGGTTAGCTGCGGGCTTTCGTGCACGAAGGGCGGGTCGTCGTCGCCCATCTTATCATCGAGAGTGATGGCCACTACGCGGTGCCCGCGGCGCAGATACTCCTTTATAAGGTTGCTAATTAGTGGTGCGCCTTCGCGCCCTTTTGGGTAGGGGCCAGCGTGTCGCTCGGCCAGGGGTAGCAAATCATTCGTGGCAATGGGGGCTACGACTCCAATATACATGCGTGCTACTTACTTACGGCCGGGCCGGTTTGTTGAGGGGCAAAGGTCCAACGACGAGGCCCTTTTGTTTTAGTTTTTGTTGCCAGCTCCGCCATTCTCGCGCTTCGGTGGCGGGAGTGATGGGGTCTAGCAGGTGCACTGTGCCAGTGCACGGTGCACAGGCGCCTTCGCTTAGGTCCTGGCGGTCGGGGCCGGGTGCGTGGCCGCCCCAGTGTACATAGCCTACCGTATTCCCTTCTACCCGGTGGTTGAAAAATACGCTTGGTGGCTGGTGATAGAAGTTGAACACCCCTAGGGCAGCGTGGCCTGCCCGAAAGCGCTGCCCGCCTGGTAGGGCACCGCTTGTCACGGCCCGATTGTGGTGGTAGTAGATGTCGTGGCCAGCAGCGATGTTCATGGCGGCGTTGCCGGTTGCCACAAACTGGTTGTGGTCGGCTTCGATGAAAGCGGCAGCTTCCTCGGCCGTCTTCGCATCGCCATCCGAGGTTAGCCCAGTACCCGTAAACTTGTCGGCCGTAGCCGGAAAGGGGTAGGCACCTTGCACAAAATTATCGTGTACGTGCAGCGGGCTTTGAGCAGTGCCCGACGAGTTGTATAGGTTAATGTTATCCTCCACCAAGCTCTGGCCGGGCTCGTTTACCACTTCATTGAACGCAATATCTACCCTAGGGAGATGCTGCACCGTATTCAAAATTAAAAAGCTGGAGTGTGTGCTGCCTTGGCCGTCGCGCCAGCGCCCGTCTACGTTGCGCACCCGGTTGTAGCACACCGATAGGGTGGGGCCAGGCTGGCCCGCGCCGCTCCAGCGATTCACCACGATACCGCTGGTCTGGGTAAACTCATTGTGCTCGACCACAAGGCGGCTGGGGCGATATACGTCGAGAAAGCGGCCGGGAGCCTGCTGGTCGGCAGTGGGGGCGAGGCCCTGGCCGCGGCAGTTGCGCACGGTCAGGTCGGCTCCTTCGCCGGCTTCGATGAGGTTGCCCGGCCCGGTGAGTGTGCAGCCCGCCAGCACCACAGGCTCGGTAGTGGCTACGCGCACGCAAGCCATACCGGAGGAGGTGCTGCGGTAGGTGCCCGTGTACGTGCCGCCGTGCGTGATGACGAGCGCCGCGGCTCCTCCTAGGTGGTGGTGCGTGCAGGCCGCCAGCCCATGGGCCGCGCTGGCCCACGCTAGCCACAGCCAGCTCGTAATGCGCGTGGTGGCCTTCATCAATTAGTGCAGGAAGTAGCCCACCAGCCGCCGGGCGTAGCCGTTTAGCAGAAAATAGGGTAGGTAGGGCTTAGGACAATTCTTAAGGGCAAAATGGGTGAAGTTCATCATATTGCCGCCGCCCCGAATGCTGAACAGGTGCTGGAAGTAACCCTTCAGGCTGCGCTGCTTGCGCGTTAGGGTTTGGCCGCTTTCCTCGGGGTAGGTGCTCAGCTTGGCGTCGTAGTTGCAATACACCGGGAAGCCGGCGCGGCGGGCTACGCTGGTGTAGTCGAAGTCGGCGAGGTAGTGCGGCAGCCGCTTCTCGTCAAACAAACCAATTTTATCAGTAACAGCCTTTGGGATGAGCAGGCCGCGGCCCGGCAGGTACGTCACTGGGTGCAGGCCAGTGCGCTTGGTAGCCGGCAGTTCCTTTAGTAGGTTGTAGGTGGTATTAGTCCGAAAATCCAGCCGCTCGCCGCCGTAAATGGTTTCGCCGGTATTAGCGTCAAACTCCAGGGCACCGAGCACGGCGCGGGGATGCTGGTCGGCGGCGGTGAGCATTTGGGCCACAAAATCGGGCGCAGCCACTACATCGTTGTTTAAGGTCATCACGCGGTCGGCACCTAGGGCCAGCGCCAGCCGGATGCCCGCGTTCACGCCGGCCGTCCAGAAGAGGTTGCCGTCGCCGGTTACCACTTCTACCTCGGGGTAGTCGCGAGCCAGCGCCGCAGCCGTCTCATCGGTCGAGCCATCGTCTACCACCACCGTGCGGAAGTCTTGGGTGGTTTGGCGGCGCAGCGACTCTAAGCATTCGCGGGTATAATGCCAGCGGTTAAAGACAGGAATAACAATGTAAAGCATAGTGTAAGCGAAAGAGAGCAATAAGAGCGAGGCTAAACGGAGGCCGCCGCCACGGCCACGGGCTTGGGCTGAGGAGCCAGGCCGGCCAGCTCGGGGGCCAGCTCAGCTGCTTGCTGATAGAGGCCAGTCACCAGCTTTTTGCGCGTGTAGCTAGCGGCAAAGTCGATGCCGGCGCGGCCCATCTGCTCAAGCTCGGCGGGGTGGTCGTAGAGGTACTCTACGGCGCGCGCCAGGGCGGCAGTGGTGGCCTCAGCCGACTGCACCGGTACTTTGATGCCGGCCGTGTCCGGAATAAAGTCGGCGGCGCCGTGGTGGTCGAGGGTCAGGATGGGCAGCCCTAGGGCCATAGATTCTAGGTACTGGTTAGCATAAGTATCGCGCAGGCTGCACAACATAAACAAATCGTGGCTGAGGTATGCTACGCGCGTAGTCTCATACGGTACGCTGCCGTGCCAGGTCACATGCCCTTGCAAGCCAGCCTCGGCAATCCAGCCGGGTACCAAGTCCCCCACCGGCCCGTCGCCCATAATATCGAGATGGAACTTGACACGTTTGTCAACTTGCCCTAGGGCCGCCAGCGTGAGGTGTAGCCCCTTGCGCGGGTAAATGCGGGCCAGCCACAAGATGCGCAGCTCGCGGCCCGCCAGCGCGGGGCGGGGCTGGTAGGTCGTGGCGCGGAAGCTTTCGGGTAGGGCCGCGCTCATTGTCAGGGCCACTTTGCGGGCACCTAGGCGACGGGCTAAAGCCGCGGTGTCGCTATTGGCTGCCATTACCAGCGCCGCGTGGCGCATAGACTGCCGCACGTTGGGGTCGAAGGCCGTGAGCAGGCTGCTAATAACGTTGCGAACCGTTTCGGTCTTAAACCACTCGGGCAAATACTTGCGAAGCGACCTAGGAGCTACCATCCCGCCACCCAGCGGACCTAGAAGCAAAGGCTTCTTGAGGCGCCACAGCCACGACGCCATTTGCAGGCTGTTGTACGTGACGTGGTGCACGGCCCCAAAATCTTCCTGCGCATCGAGCTGGCACGCGGCGCGCCACGCCCGGTACTGCCACACGATGTAGTGCAGATATACGCCAATCTGCCAGCGATAAGCAAAATCTGCAAACTTGGGCGCAGCCACGTACACCGGGTGAATGCGCTGGGCCACCGGGTCAGCGGCGCGGTCGGCTAGTAGCTTGGTAAGGTCGGCCCGGCCGCGTGGGGTGGTCAGGCACCACACCTCGTGGCCCAGCGCCGCCGACTCCCAAAGCCAGTTAAAGCCATTGCCCTCTTCACTGCCGTGGTTTGGGTTGCAGGCATACGCAGAAAGGAGCAGCTTCATAAATGTGAGTAAATAGCCTGCCGGGCGGCTACACCCGGCTGACTAAGCGCCGCGGTAGGCGATAGGTCAGTTAGCAATTGCTGAAGGCGTAGACTACGTAAATACCAGGTTTGGGTACAGGCATACGCGTAGCCGACGCGGCCCATGGCTACGCGCTGCGCCGGGTTGTCGTAGCAATCCTCTACTGCGCGGGCCAGTGCAGCTACCGTTTCGGTGGGCGTGGTTACGGGCGCTTTGAGGGCGGCCGCGGCCGGAATAAAGTCGCGCGCACCCTGGTGGTCGAGGGTGATGATGGGTAGGCCAGCGCCCATCGCTTCCAGCAGCTGCATAGCAAACGAGTCGCGCAGGCTAGCAAACATGAATACGTCGTGGGTGAGGTACATCTCGCGCACCTCCAGCCAGGGCAACGTGCCGGTCCACGTCACGCGCCCCTCCAGGCCGTGCTGCCGAATGAGGTCGGGCAGCTGCGGCCCTAGGTACCCATCACCCACAATAGTGAGGTGAAACGGGACCCGCGGGTTTACCTGCCCTAGGGCCTCGAGCACCAGTGGCAGGGCCTTACGCGTCACGAGCCGGCCCAGCCACAAGATGCGTAGCACTTCGCCCTCGGGACGCACCGGAAACTGCTCAGGTAGAAAATTATCGGGTAAGCCAGAGTCTACAAACATCTGCACGCGCTGCCCGCCTAGCTCTTTTACTTTAGCGGCAGTTTCGGTATTTGTGGCGAGTACAAGTGTAGCATGCTGTAAGGATTGGCGGACGTTGGGGTCGAAGGTGGTAAGCAGCCAGGCAATGGCATTGCGCAAGGTTTCGGTTTTGAACCAGTCGGGCACGTAGTTTTTGAAGGCAGCGGGCGCGTGCTGCCCGCCACCCAGCGGGCCAATAACCATAGGCCGGCCCAGCCGCCACAGCCACGACGCCATTTGGAGGCTACCGTAGGAGGCGTGGTGCACTAGGGCAAACTGCACCTGCTTGGTGAGGCGCCGTGCCACGCGCCACGCCAGAAATTGCCACACGATATAGTGTAGATAAACACCAAACTGCCAGCGATATAAGAAGTCGATAACCTTGGGCACCTGCACGTAGTGCATGTGCATGCGGGCTTGCTCGTCGGGCCCTAGGTGGTCCACATAGGCATCGAGCGCGGGGCGGCCAGCGGGCGTGGTGAGGCACCATACCGCATGGCCCGTATGATGCCACTCGTGCATCCAGTTAAAGCCAATGCCTTCCTCGCCCCCGCGGGCGGGGTTGCAAGCGTAAGCCGAAACCAAAACGTTCATGATACTGTGGTAGCTAGTTTGGAAGCAGGCTGTTTAGGGCTCTGCAAACCCGAAGCTACGGGCTTCTGCCCGGCAAACAAGCGCCGCAAGATGGTAGAAATGCGGCTCATCAAAAACTCGTTAAAACGGCGGTTGTCGCGTTTACGGTCCTGGGCTACTGCAACCGGGTGGCGCAGCGGGAAAACTAGGTCGCGGGCGGGCACAGCGCTCATCACGTCGTTGCCGTCGTGGGTGTGCGTCGAGCCGTTGCCAAACCCGATGTTACCCACCAAGTTCACGGCTGGCACAATGTAGAGACCTTGGTGCCGGGCAATGGTGTACTCCCACTGGTAGTCCCACACATCGGGCGGCTGTGGCAGGGCCAGCACGCCGGCCATCTTGCCCATGCGGTAGCGCTTTTCGAACGGGCCCGTGAAGGTGCTATCTAGTTCGCCCGCTGCTCTTACACGTTCAAAATCAGTGAGGTGATAGTCGTAGAGCTGCCAGGCGCGGCGCCAGGTAGCCCAGCCCCAACTGTTGCGCTGCGTCGAGAAGTGATACGACGGGTCATTGGGCCCTAGGGGCTTGCTGGCCTCCGAACCGAAGTTGTTGCCGCCGATGTGCATCACACGGGCATCGTCGCGGTAGCGGGCCAGCAACTCGGCGCAAAACCGGAAAAAGCTCGGCGATGGCACACAGTCATCCTCCAGGATAATGCCTTCGGGCTCGTGCTCAAAAAACCAGTTCATGGCCGTGACCGGGGCCAGCCCGCAGTTCAGGTTTTGTTCCTGAAACAGCGTGAATACCTGGCACGGCCAGTCGACTTCCTGCACCACGGCGCGGGTTTCGGCGCAGCGCACGGCATCGGTGGGGTGGCCGGCGCGGGGGCCGTCGGCCGCCACGTAGAGCCGGGTGGGCCGGGCTTGCCGAATGGTTTCGAACACGCGCCGGGTAGTATCGGGGCGGCTGAAAATCAGCAGTAAAACTGGGGTTGTTAACGCTTCAGCAGAAGAAAGATGGGGAGCAGCTTGGGCCATAAGTAGCTTGGCTTAGTAAGAACAGAATAGAGGGACCTAGGGATAGTAGCAGCACGGCGGCCGCACGACTTACGAAGCCACCAGTTCGGCCGGTTCAGAGGCCCACTTCGGCGTTTCGTAAACGGGTAGCGACTGGGCCTGAGGCTCGGGCTCGGCCACGGCGGCTAGCAGCAGCCCCAGCAGCCCAAAGTGGTAGGTTGACCAATCGTAGGAGGCGCCAAACACCAGCAAGCACCCGAAATACGAAATAAGCAGGGCCGTATCGGCACGCATGGGCCCGCGCTGCAGCAGCCGCTGCGCCACCCGAATGAGGGGCACCAGCACCACCATCAGAATGCCCATAATGCCGAAATAATACGCACGGTCGAGGTAAAAGTTGTGGAAGTGGTGGCCCGTGCGGTCGGCCCACATGGGCTGGTCGCTGCTTGGGTCGTAGAACTGCATCGGCACCTCAAAGCCTTCAAGTCGCCAGCCCGCTACGGGGCGCTTTTCTACCAGCGGCATGTACGATTCTATCTGCTTCAGGCGCCAGCTGCCAGTGCCTTGTTTGTCGGCGTTGGCCATGTCCTCCACGTTCTTCTGCATGCGGGTTACCACCTCGGGGTTGTTGAGCACGACCATTGTCACGCCCAGCGAACCCAAGATGGCGGGCAGGCCCACTAGCATCACCACTTTGGTAAAGGAGAACTTGGCGCCCGGCGTGCGCAGCAGCAGCAGTAAATCGAGCGGCACAGCAATGGCCGTGGCAATCCATACCGAGCGGTGCTGCAGGAAAATGATGAGCGGTAGGCACACCAAGAAGCTCAATAGCAGCAGGATGTTGCCGTGGGTGAGATAGCGGTTGAGGCAGTACAGCGCCACTGGCACAAACAAATAGGCCGCCGCCGAGCCAAAGCCGCGCTCATTCTCGGCAAAAGCTGACAAGCTCAGCGAGTCGCGGTGAAAGACCAGCAGGTTGGCCAGCAGTACAAACACCAGCGCCCCGATGAGCTGGCTCATCGAAGGCAGCCCAAAGCGCCGGTAAAAGGCGTAGATGCCAAACATGATGAGCAGCACAAACAGCTTGCTAAATACGTGCGGATACGCCATCCAAGAGCCCTGGTCGGCGTACGATTCCAGCATCAGCCCCCCAATGCACGCCAGCACCACGTACATCCACTTGCGAATCAGAGGCTCCATATAGCGCCCGTAGAGCACGATGGACGCCACCGACAGCGCAAACAGCAAGTAAGTGTAAAGCTTGACACCCTCCGGCTCCTGGTCGACCTGCGGGCCATATATAAATTCCCAAAACGCCGCATTGGTGGCCAGCACGGCCAGCAAGGGCAGAATCAGGATAAAGCGCAAGTTAATTTTCATGCGATATCATGCTAACTAAGTACTAACTAGCGGAAAAGAAATAGGTAGGGCGAGGTAGAGTAGCGCTAGGCATGCGCCACTAGGGGCTGCGGCTGCGGCGGATTAAGCGGGGCTAGCCCCGCCGCCTCGCGGTAAAAGGCTAACGTATTGCGCACCATTGCGGCCACGTCGAAGCGAGTACGCGCGTAGGCATACTGGCGCTGCTGTAGGTCGCGCAGTGCGGCTGGGTTGTCGAGCAGCGTGGCTAGCTGGGCGGCCAGCGCGGCCGGTGCCGTGCCCTGAGGCACCGAGGCCTCGGGCGTAGCCGCTAGCAGCTCGGGGCTACCCCCGGCAGCCAGGGCTATGGTAGGGCAGCCGGCCGCCATGGCCTCAATCACAGCATAGGGGCAGTTTTCGCGAGCGGCGGTGTGCACGTACACATCGGCGCCGTGCAGTAGCGCGGCTACCTGGGTTTGGTAGCCGAGCAGCACCACGTTGTCGCCTAGGTCCTGCTCCGCGATGAGTTTGCGCAGCAAGGCTTCGTCCTCGCCTTTGCCCACTAGCACCGTTACGCAGCCAGGGTGCAGGTGCCGCAGCTCGGCCGCCACGGCCACTAGGTAGCGCTGGTTTTTGCGAGGTTCGAGCTGGCCGATATTCAGAATAATGGGCCGGCCCGGAAACATAGCCCGTAGGTCGGGCGCAGTGCTCTGACTAGACCTAGGTGCGGGCGCGAAAGCTGCCATGTCCACCCCATTGTGCGCCACGGCCGTGCGCGCCCCAGCGGGCAAGAAGGGCAGCGTAAGCTGCAGTGCGTATTCCGAGATACCTAGGAAAAACTTTGTGCGGCGTAGCAGAAAATTATACCAGCTTACCTCGAAGCGGGCGGCCCAACTGGTAGGGGAGAAGCTAAGCTGCTTCACCACTTCCTCGCCGGGGTGGTCGTTGTAGTGGCCGGTTACTACTACCGGCACCCGGTTGCCGAGGGCCAGGCGAGCGGCCCAGCCACTGCTCACATCCTGCGCGTTTACCACATCGTAGGGCTGGTTGCGGTCGATGGCGCAGAAGATTTCGGCCACGTTGCCAAGCTCGATGCCCACGCGCGCACCTAGGCGGCCGGGCAGCAGCCCCAGCCCCCGCCGCACCACCCCAATCGAGCGCCGCACCCACGGGCGTAGGCTGTCCTGGGTCACCACCGTTACCTGGTGGCCCTGGGCGCGCAGCAGGGCCGCCAGCCGCTCGTAGTGCACCCGCACCCCCGAGGCGGCGCCCGGCACCTGCAACGAAGTCAGCAAAATGTTCATGGCACGAGGGGTTGTTCGAAGGCGTCCCAAGCCGCGAGCACGCCGGGCCGGCGGTCCAGAAAATCGGTGTAACGCGCCAAGCTGGGCTGCCAAGAGGCTGGCACAGCCCGCAGGCTGCGCACCTTGCCCAGGCCTTGCCGCAACATGGGTAGTAGCTCGTCGGAGGGCCAGCGCAGCACCACCGTGCCCAGTACAATGGCTCCGGCTGCCATCAGGGTCAGTAGCGCCAGCAGCGGCGGCAGTTGGAGCGGGCGAACGGCCATTGCCACCAGCAGCAGCCCAAGGCCGACCGCCGCAGCATTAAGCAGGCCGGGCTTATAAATAGCCAGCAGTCGCGAATATGGAATATTAATATCGCGGTGCGTGATGCGCATGTACAAGAAGGTGCGCACCACCTCGCCCGTGCCGATGGCGCCCGCTATGCCAGCCAGGCCATAGCCCTTCAGCAGCCAAAACAAGCCGCCTAGGAGCGCCATGAATTCAAGGTTAAGAATAATCTTCTGTTGGAGGTTGGCGCGCGCATCGGCTACTACGCCCGCAAACAGTGTCGTCATGCTCAGCGGAATGGAAAGACAGAGCACCCGCAAAATTGGTACCGAAGCTGCCCAGCGCGGCCCCAACAGCACCTGCACCAACTCGGGCGCCGCCACCGCCACGCCTGCGCATACGGGCAGCACCACGGTAGCCACCAGCGTGCTGCTGGTAAGGTACAGCGCCCGCACCCGCGGCAAGTCGTTCTGAATTTTGCTGAACGCCGGAAAAGCCACCCGCGCTAAGCTATTGGTCAAGAAGTACATGGGTAAGTACAGCAGCATGTAGGCGCGGTTGTAAATACCCAGCAGCACTGACCCTAGGAGCCGCCCAATAAGCAGCGTGTCGAGGTTGCCATTAATAAATTCGAGAAAGCCGACTACCGATACGCGGCCGCCGTAACCCAGCAGCTTAGCATAAGGCTCGCGGCGAAAAATAAACCGCAGCGAGTGGCGGGCCACCGCGTAGTTGAGCGAGGCCGCAAAAAACTGCTGCGCTAGGCTGGCTACCACCAAGCTCCACACACCCGCCCCGAGCGTGGCCAGCGTGATGCCCACCCCGCCGTAGCCCAGGATGTAGGCTGCCACCTCAATCTTGGCGATGGCCTCGAAGCGCATTTCGCGGCGCAGCAGGCTAGTGGCGGTAGCACCTAGGCCAACCAAAATGAACCCTAGAGCCTGCACGCGTACCAGTGGTACTACGGCTGGGTTTTCCAGAAAAAGCACCGCGAGCGGTGCGGCCAGCCAGGCCACGGCAGCCACCGCCAGGCCCAGGCCCAGCGAAGCCGTAAATGTGGCGCGCACGTCATCAGCGTTGATGTCGGTGCGCTGCACCAGCGCGTGGCCTAAGCCCATTTCGGCGAAGTAGCTGCCGAAGCGTAGCACTACGCCCGCCATCGCTACCAGGCCAAAAGCAGCCGGGTCGAGCAGGCGCGCCATCACAGCGGTGTAGCCGATTTGCATCACGGCTGTGAGCACCGTGGCGGCCGTGGTCCACTGTACGCCTCGCACTGCAGTGGAGGCAAGGTTTTTAGTTGTTACTGCCATACTACTATGCTTGCAAAAAGGAAGTGTACCTTACACCCCGTATTTATAAGCATTGGCCTTATAGCGGTACTCGTAGGATTGGGCAAAGTGTACATCGTTCATCACCATGTACAGTTGCTTGACGTTGTGCTCGCGGTGCATCTCGGCAATCTGCCCCACCAGCGCGCGGTCGGTGTAGTTCTGACGCACCACATAAATCTTAGCGTCTAGGTGCTGCAGCAGCACCAAAAACTCCGATACGTAGCCCAGCGGCGGAATATCAACCAGAATGTAGTCGTACTCCTCGCGCAGCATCTGGATGAGCTCGGCCAGGCGCGGGCCCTCAATTAGGCGGGTTGGGTTGTGGGGCAGCGGGCCGCAGCAAATCACGTCGAGGCTGGCTATGCTGGTGGTGTGGCGGGCTTGGTCGAGCGCGCTCTCGCCGGCTAGGTAGGTGCTCAGGCCGTGGTCGCGGCGCGGGTCGATATCGAAGTAGCTCGCCAGCGTAGGCCGGCGCATGTCGCATTCGAGCACGATAACGCGGCGCCCGCTCTGAGCCAGTTCGGCGGCTAGGTTCACGGTGCAGAAGCTTTTACCCTCGCCGGGTACCGACGATGTCACGCCAATTACGCGCTTGTCGAGGCCCGCCGCTAGGTACTGCATATTTACCCGCACCGCTCTAAACGCCTCCGCAATGGGGCTGCGGGGGTCGTGCAGCATGGTTTGCTTGTCCTCGGTCGTGCCGTGCGGAATCACGCCCAGCATCGGAATGTTGGTGAGGCGCGCCAAGTCTTCCTTGCTTTGCACGCGGCTATTAGTTTTCTCCTGCATCAGCACCAAGCCAGCGGGTAGCACCAGGCCGGCCAGCAGGGCCAATAAGCCTACCAGCAGCGGCTTTGGCGACGAAGGCCCCAGGCCGCTCTGCTTGGCCGCGTCCACAATTTTCTTGTCGGTCGAGTTGGTAGCCAGGGCAATAGCTGCTTCGTTGCGCTTCTCCACCAAGTAGCTGTAGTTCTTCTCGTTGAAGGTGCTAGTATTGGTGAGCGTGCCCAGTTGGCGCTCGTTCTCAGGCATGCGGTTAAGCTCGCTGCGCACGGCACCTAGGCGCTGGTCAGCATCGCGCAGGGCGTTGTCTGTGGCCGCAACTAGGCTGGTTAGGTTCTGAATAAGCAACTCTTTAGTAGTTGCTATTTTCTCATCCGCCACTTTTACAATGGGGTTGATGTCACTGGCGCTCACCGCTAGGGCCGCACGCTGGTTGTTCTGCTCCGACAGCTGCTGAATAAGGCCTGTTGTGGCCGGGTCTTCTACACCATTGCTGCTGAGGGTCACGGCATCGCTAGGGGCGCGGTGAGCTTTCAGGTAGTCCAGCATATTCTGGTACACGCGGCGGTTGGTCACCAGCCGGGCCCGGTCGGCCGTCAGGGCGCTTTGCTGTTGAATGCTCGCGCCCGACTGAGCATTTACATCTACTACGTTGTTAGAAGCGCGGAAAGAGCTGAGGTTCTGCCCAGCCCGCGACTTCGACTCGGCTAGCTTAGAAATCTCGTTGTCTAGGAAGGCCACTGTCTTGCCACCCACTTGGTTTTTCTGCTTCAGGTCGTCTTGCACGTAGGTGTTCATCAGCGTGTTCAGAAACTGCGTTTCCTTGGCTGGCACCGTGCCTTGCGTCGTAAGCTCCAGAATGCGCGACTCGTGGTCGGTGGGCTTCACTTTCAAGCGCGTCTGGTAGTCGCCTACCAAGCTATTGATGTCGTTGAGCTTGAAGAAGTAGTGTCCGCCCTGGCCGCCGAGCTGGTCGGGCTCGGGCCGGAAAACTACCGTGAGCAGGGCGCTGCGCAGCGTGTCGCCGGCGGCCACTACTTGGTCAAACTTCACATCTTGCACCTCGCGCACTAGGTCGCCGGTAGCAAGCTGGCGCAGCTCGCCGCGCTTGGCATCGGCGTGCACCCGGAACTTATTGTCGGCCAGCGCCTCTACATAGATAGGCACACCCGTGAGCTGGGGCCGGTTAGGCGCCGGGATTACCCAGAAGGGCACGTCGCCGGGCGCCCGCTCGCGCACTTGCAGCGGCTTCACTGCATTCAGCCACGAGTCGGGCTCCACAAAATAGCTTACCGTAAAGGGCAGCTGGTTTAGGGTGCGCCGCAGCATGTCCGACGAAGTGAGCAGGCCCACCTCGTCTTCTAGCTTTAGGCCCTTAGGCTTGCTGTCCAGCAGTTGCAATAGCTCCTGCGCTTGCTTCGAGCCCGTTGATTGGTCGCCGATGAGCAGCGTTGCCTTGAAGTCGTAGGTCGGCGACTTCACTTTCAGATAAGTCCAGGCTAGGGCGCCGGCTACCAGCAGCGATACTACGAATACCGGCCAGCGGCGGCGTAGGTTAAAGAATAGCTCGTTTAAGTCTAGCTCGGCGGAAAAAGGAGCGGGGCGTGTGTCCATACTTTATAGCAGAATAAGTGGTGGCCCAGAAGGAGAGGCCAGTAGGTAGTAAGAAAGAGCTTGTGTACTAGCGGTTAGCGATGTAGCTGAGCAGCAGCACTACCGCCGAAATACCCGCAAACACGATACCTAGGTTGGTAGCGTTGCCGCGGCTGGTGCGCGCCTTCATGGGCTCGACATACAGCGCATCGTTGGGCAGCAGGTAGTAGTAAGGAGATTTCAGCAGGTTGGCATCGGTCAGGTTGATGAGCACCACCTCCGAGCCCTTGGGCGTTTGGCGGATGAGCTTGATGTTCTCGCGGTTGCCAAACTCGGTGAGGTCGCCGGCCATACCTAGGGCCTCAAATACCGTGGCTTGCGGGTTGTAGATAAAATAGCGGCCCGGCGAGCGCACCTCGCCCAGCACCGTAATCTTGAAGCTCAGCAGCTTTACCAGCACGTTGGCGTCGCGCACATAGGCGGTCACTTTTTGCTGCAAAAAGGCGTGAACCTCTTCCATGCTCATTCCCTGCACCTTTACCCGCCCCACGGTGGGCAGGTTGATGCTGCCCGTGTCATCTACTGCGTAGCCGGTGAGGTAGAGGGTGCCGGGGTCGCTCGACGTGATGGTTTGCGGGCCGGGCACGTTAAAAATGTCGCTCAGCACCGGCTGCACGCTCTGCACCCGAATGCTCAGCACGTCGCCGGGCTGCAGCTTATACGCGGGGCGAATATTCTCGGTCTGAAGTGGCTTCTGCGTCGAGTAAGTGCCGGTTTGCAGATAAGGCAGCTTGCTCTGGGTAACGCAGCTGCCCAAGCTTAACAGTAACCCCCCTAAAATAATTAAATGCAGTCGGAAACGTGAAATCATGCGTGGGCGTAATTAATCAAAGTGGTGAAAATGAAGCGTAAAGCTACGTAGGATATACAGATGCCAATTTGCCTATCTACCTACCAAAGCAAGGCCGATAAGCTTCAGCAAGGCCGAGTAAGCTTCTAAAATAAGGGGCTGGGTACCGAGCTTCGGCGGCAGATACGGAACACGGGGTGGGTAAGGTTGTGCGCCGCTACGTTGGGAGGCGAGTCGGGTTTGGCCGGAAATGAGAATAAACAAAGTGCCTCACCTAAGGCAACTCCCAGTCCTAGGTTGCCGTAAGGGCCTGCTAGCGCGCTAAGCAGCTGAGGCCATGCAAGCAAGGGGCCGGCGCCCGCCCCCGCGAGCACTGCTCCCAGCGTCTGCATCAGTACAATTTAATTTTTATGAAACAAGCGTTGGTGCTGGCCGGGCTACTCGCGGCGGGCAGCTGCAGCTCGCCAGCGGCTCCGGCCACCGGCACCCCCACTGGCACTACCCAGGCCGCTACCCCCGCCTCGCTCTCGGCCGGTACACTCCAGCAGGCCGTAGCTGCCTACATAACAGCCAATCAGGCTGCTTTTGCGGGCTACGAGCCCGTGCGCTGGGGCCGTCCCGTAGCTTACACTAAAAGGAGTGAGGCTACCACCAAAGGCCTCGCTGCCATGCAGCAGTTCGATAACGCGTTAGCTGCTAGGAATAAGGCGCTTGCCGAGTATAATGACGCACTAGCCCGCCACGCCGCCCCGGCCAGGGTAGAAATGCTGAAAACGCGCTACCGCAATGCCACCAAGCACAACGACGCGCTGCTCGCCACTGCCAACAGCTTTGCCGGCGTGAAAGACACCGCGCGCCTAGGTGCCCAGTTGGTGCACGTGTACCGCACTAGGGCCCGGAGCGGTGTTATGGTTCTCGATAGCGCAGCTTTCTTGGTGCATACTACCGGTGTGGTAGAGCGCCTATAGCCGCGCTTGGGTAACGCCTAAAAGTGCAAAGTGACCCGTTACTTACTCAGTTTGTGCGCGCTTAGGTGCCGAACACAGTAGGTTATTACGCTGCGAAAGCACAACCGTTTATTTCGTGGGGTTGGCTCTATGAGTCAGTGCCTAAGCTAGCTTACGGGTTTTGCATAATTAAAAGTTGTTAGGCTATTGAACTAAATATTGACGTACCTAGGAAAAAATTTCTTAAAATCGAACTTCTACTATCTTGACCTCTGCCACTGCTCGCCCCATGGTGCCGCTGCAACAACTACCGGATGAGCTGACGAAATATATCGCCCAGCACAAGCTGGTGCGGGCCGATATACTGGCTGCCGAGCAGCCCACAACCCTGCAGCAAGCCATTGCGCAAGCCGCTGGCCTGACGCTGCGCAGCTTTGCTGAGCTGGCTGGCCAGCCCAGCAGCCGCGAAGTGCTGTGGAACACTGCCCGTGAAGCTGCCGCTGCGCCGGGCACACCTGCTACCAATGAGGCGGGCCGCAGCCTGCTGCGCCAAGTACTCGATGACCGCTACCACGGCACGGTGAGCGCCACAGCCGCAGCCGCACAGGTATCGGTGGCTACGGTACACCACTTGTTCGAGCGGGTGCCGGCCGCCGCGCTGACTTTCATTGGCGAGGCGGTGGCCGAGCAGCACTGGACGGCTCAGCAGCTAGCCGATTGGCTGCGGCCGCGCCGGCACGCGCCGCTGCCGGTTAGCCCGGCCCCTGTGGTGGCCGCCGCGCCGCGGCCCCTGCCTAAAGCAACGCCTGCAGCGCCAGGCTGGCTTGCCAGGCCGGCCCATCTATTGCTGGTGTTGATGACCGTAGTGGCCGTGGCCGAGTTTGGCTACATTCTTAAGCTACGAAGGAGCGACGCGGCGGACTCCGACGCGGCCCCCGGCGTGGTCACTGCGGCTGCCAGCTACCCGGCGGCCTCCGATGCAGCAGAGCCAGGAGTGCCCAAAAGCGGGAGCTTCCAGCCCATCAAAGCCAAATCGACTGAAAGCAAGCTTTATCAGCTGTTGCTCGCCCCTGCCGACGAAGCCAGCCCCGCAGACCCTGCCAGCAACTGGATTGGGTTTGACCGCATCACCTTTGCCGATAACGAAGCCAAGCTCAACAGCGAAGCGCTGTGGCAGCTGGCCAACGTGGCCAGTATTCTGAAGCGCTTTCCAGAAGCCAGGCTCAAGATTGGCGGCTACAGCGGCAACTCGGGCAAGCCTCTCAACGACTTGCTGTTGAGTAAGCGCCGGGCCGAAGCCGCCAAAAAGGCGCTGGAGAACTTTGGCGTAGCGGCCGACCACCTGACGGCCGTTGGCTACGGGCCGCTCGATAGCAGCGCTCCGCATACCGCTAAGGCCGGCCAAGTCCTCAGCTACCGCGTGAGCCTGCAAGTGACGCAGAAATAGCTGGCTGCTTTCTTAGCTAGCTCAGGTATTGCCGGTCCACATACTATCAAAAAGGACCCTAGGTGTCTTTTTCGGGCCGTTTGACCGACTTGCTGCGCAGCTAGGCCACGCCACATAACCTAGGCGGCCTGTCTACTGCAGGTTACTGGTCGGGTATACAGCGGCTTAGCTGCCTTGGCTCTCGGCGGCGCGGGTCTGGCTTACCTGCGACCAACTGAGCTCGCCAGCTATGTAGCGGGTATATAGCTGCTGTATGTAGGGGCTAGCCTTTTTCAAAACGGGTATAACGCGCTGCATCTGCTCGAGCACCCAGGCGCGTTGCTCAGGAGTTTGCGCAGCGGGGCCAAACTTTGGGTTGTGAGACATAGGGAGTAGCTAATAGAGTACACTGCAAAATTCTGCAATGCCCGGCAACTCCAAATGAGCGTTAGTGCTGATTTAACTTAATGAAAACACCCAATTGTGCTAAGAACTACCTAGGTACTTCTTCCTAGGTAGAGTGGCTGTGTGGCCAGCGGCCAATGGTGGGCTAGTTGGTGCGTAGCAGATTTTCTGGGCGCTGGTGGGTGTAAGCCTATGCTCGGGCTGGCGGCGTGTGGGGCGATGGCAGAGGCAGGCGAATAAAGCACTGGGCGCCCTGGCCTGGAGCGCTAGCTACGTGCACCTCGCCCCCGAGCAAGGCTACCCGGCTGCGTAGGGTGCGCAGGCCCAGCCCGTCGCTGGTGCGCGTGGGGTCAAAGCCGCGGCCATTGTCTTCGACCCGCAGCACTATCCAGGAGGCCAGTACTTCTACTTCGAGGGTGGCTTCGGTGGCGTGGGCGTGCTTCAGTACATTTTGGGCCAGCTCCTGCGCCATGCGGTACACGGCCAGCTGCAGCAGGCCCGGCAGCGGCGGCTCCTCCCCGATAACGATGTGGTAATGCCAGCGCAGGGTGGGCGTATTGAGGGAGCGGCCGATGCTAAGCAGCGTGGCCTCCAGGCCAAACTCTTCGAGCAGGGCTGGCGTGAGCTCGTGCGAAAGCTCGCGCGTTTGCCGGATGGCCTCGCTCAGCAGGCGCGCGGCCTCCTGGCGCGGGGCCAGCTCGGGGGTATTGGGCAGGCGGTCGAGGTGCAGCTTGGTAGCGTATAGCAGCTGCCCAATGCCGTTGTGCAGGCTTTCGGCGATGCGGCGGCGCTCTTCTTCCTGCGCCTCCTGCACGGCCTCAAACAAGGCTTGCTGCTGGCGCAGGCGCAGGCGCAGGTTATCAGCCTCAAGCTTATGTACCCGGCTGATGTCTAAGTCAACGCCCAGCAGGTGCAGGGGCTGGCCTGCCGCGTCGCGCACCAGCACGGCCTTAAGGCGCAGGGTGCGCACCTGCTGGCCCACCCGCAGGCGCAGGGTTTCCTCAAAGTCGGCGGGGGCGGTGGTGAGGGCCTGCACCACGCGTTCAGCCACGGGCCGGTCGTCGGCCACGGCGTGGTCGAGGTAGATGGTGGGTTGCAGCGCCGTGCCCGGCGCCAGGCCAAAGAGGCGGTACATACCCGCCGACCAGCGCAGCTCGCCGGTGGCCAGCTCATATACCCAGCTACCTAGGTCGGCCACTTGCTCTGACTGCTCTAGCAGCCGCAGGTTTTGCAGCAGCTCCTGCTCGGCTTGCTTGCGCTCGGTAATGTCGACCGTGGTCGTGGCCACGCCATCGTGCAGCTTCACAATGGACTGATGAAACCACCCATCGAACTGCTCGCCGGTGTAGTGCCGCTCCTGCTGGTTGGGGCGCCCGGTTTCAACTACCTGTTTAAATGTATCAAAAATACCGGCCTCTACCACGCCGGGGTTGTGCGTCAGCAGGCGATGACCAATAACGTCGCCGTAGCTTTCTTCCGAAACCCGGTTGTTCAGAACCCAGGCAAAATCAACTATTTCGCCCTGGGCATCGCGCACGGCCTCAAACACCTGCACCATATTGGGCGAGCTATCGAGGGTGGCCCGCAGCAGCTCGCGGCTGGTTTGCAGCGCCTGCTCGGCCTGCTTGCGGGCGCTGATGTCCTCGGTGTGCATCACGAAGCCGTCGCCCATCTTCACCAGCGTTTGGTGAAACCAGCTATCGAACTGCTCATGGTAGTAATAACACTCGTGGTCGATGGGCACGCCAGTTTGGGTTACCTGCACAAATTTCTCAAATAGTCCACTAGTCACTACGCCGGGGTTCTCCTCCAGCACGCGCTTGCCCACCGGCTCACCGTATTGTTCGGTCCAGGCTTTATTAGCAAACACCCAGGTGAAGTCTACGATGTGCCCGGCCTCGTCGCGCACGGCCTCGAAGGCCTGCACCACAAACAGTGTGCTGTCTAGGGTGATGCGCAGGCGCTCTTTGGCCTTAAACAGTTCCTGCGCGGCCTCGTGCTCCTTGGTTTTGTCTTCTACCACGCCCTCCAGCCGAATGGGCACCCCGGCTGCATTGCATACTACCTGGCCGTGCGACTCGGTGAAGCGCCATTGCCCATCGGCCCGCCGAATGCGGCGGCTGTAGTGGTAGGGCTGCCGGTCGGCCAGAGCCTGGTCTAGGGTGTGCCGCACGGCGGCCACGTCCTGCGGATTTGTGCGGGCGTCGAGCCACTCCAGCGAGGGCCGGAAAGAATAGGGCACTTCGCCAAATAACCGGTACAATCCCTCCGAAAAGTGAAAGGCGCCGCTTACCAGGTCGAGCTCGTAGCTGCCAATGCCTGCCACGGCCTCGGCTGCTTTCAGGCGGGCCTCGCTGGCGGCTAGCTCCTGCCGGGCCGCTTGCAGCTCCTGGTTTTCGAGCAGCAGCGCCTGCAGCTGGGCCTGGGTCTCGGCTAGTGCTGCCTGGGTCTGGGCCAGCGTAGCACTAGAGGCGAGAGCAGAGGTGTCGGGGCGGGCAGCTAGGGGCGGGGCGTCTTCCATGGGGTAGTATAAGCTACAGCGAGCACCGCCGCTGGGCGCCACCGGCGGCACGCAGCAAAGCAGGCAGCCCTACTGCTGCAAGCCAGCGCTAAAATTAGCAGTCGGGGCCAAATTGGCGCCACCGTATAGCCGCGAGCCCCTCGGCCAGCAACGTAAAAAACCGGCCAGGCTTCGCTACATGCGGCCCAACCGGTTTATATACTTAAAAGAGACCCTAGGTATAACCAGCCGGTATGCTAGGCTACTTGTGGTTGCGCTTGTACAGCTGCAGAGTGCGGATGGTATCAGGCCGCTTGCGGAAGTTGTTGGTGAGACTGTCCAGCGTGGCCTCGCCGTAGAGTAGAAAGTTATAGAAGCGGTTTTGGCGCTTCGACATAGCTTGCTGCAAGGTGGCCTTGGTGGCCCAGCTGGCAAAAAGCACGCGCCCTAGGGTATTGCCAAACTGGTTTTGGAGCACGCGGCGCTGGTTGCGCACGGCATAGTACTGCTTCCAGGCGGCCGGCCACGGAATGCCGTCGCGGTCGAACGAGGCCGGGTGGTAGAACACGCTGCTGGGCACCGTCACCACCGGAAAGCCCATTTTCTGGGCCCGGGTCATGTACTCGACCTCATCGCCCCAGATAAAGAGCTCTTTGTCAGGAATGCCGATGGCCTTTACCACGCCCGAGTGCACCAGCGTACCATTGAAGAACGAAGCCACGCCATATATCAGGTCGAGGCCCTGCATGTCGCTCACCTTGCGGTACGACACGTTGGGGCGGTCTACGAAGAAGGCCAACTCATCGCGGCTATTTACGCTCACCGACATCGAGTTCTTGATGCAGGGCCCTAGGTTAGGCGAGTTCAGCAGGTTGGCCAGCGCGTCGGGCGCGGCCAGGCAGTCGTCGTCCATGCACCACAGCCAGGTATAGCCTGCCTTATAGGCTGTGTCGATGCCCGTGGCAAAGCCGCCCGCCCCACCTAGGTTAGCTTGGGTAGTCACGCGCAGGTCGGGCTGAGTAGCCAGCCATTCCTCGGTGCCATCGTTGCTGCCGTTGTTGATGATGAAAATGGTGTCGAGCGGGCGGGTTTGCTCGCGCAGCGTGTCGAGGCACTTTTTAAGGTCGGCGAGGCGGTTGTAAGTAACCACCACAGCAGCAACAGTTTCCATAGTTATAAGGAGCTAGATTTGCGGTTTCGTAAGGTTTGGATGCGGGCCTTGGCAAACGCTAGGCCTTCGCGCAGGTGTGAAAGCTGCATCAGGTCGATGCCGCGCCACCGCAGGTAGAAGTACATGGCGGCGGTGATGTAGAGCTCGGTGAGTACTAGGGCATATGCGGCCCCTAGGTGTGCATAGGGCCGCACCAGCAGCCAGTTGAGGCCCAGACCGATAACAGAGCCACCCACCGTAATCCAAAAGAAAGGCCGGTCGAGGCGCAGGTTGAGCATGGTGTGCAAACCCAGCAAGTTGCTCAGCCCGATTATCAGGGGCAGCACCGCCACCACGCGCAGCACCGTGCCAGCCTCCTGAAACTTGGCCCCGTACAAGATGCCCAGCACCAGCGGCCCCACCAGCCACAGCCCAATGGCCACCACTGTCAGCAAGGCCGCCAGCGGAAAGAATACCTGCCGCACCATGCGCAGCCCCTGCTCGCGCCCCTGCCCAAAGGCCTGGGCCACAATGGGGAAAAATGCCTGGTTGAGGGCTAGACTGGTAAACGACTCGGCCATGCTCTCAAGCCGGGTGCCGGCAGCGTAGATACCCACATTGTAGGGCATGCTCAACAGCCCCAGAATGAAGGTGTTGGAGCTGGCGTAGATGGTGATGGCGACGTTGGAGAAGAACAGCGTGCGGTCTTCGCGGAAGCGGCCGCGCAGCTCGGTCCAGCTTGGCCAGCGCAGGTGTAGGCCAAAGCGCCGGATGGCCACGCCCAGGGCTATGGCGCTCACCAGTATCTGCGCCACGCTGATGGCCAGGTTCTGATAAATGTAGTCGTCGGCGTGGCGAATGAGCAGCAGCACTGACATGGAGAACAACAGCTTGACGGCCAGGTTGAAGATGGATACCCGCCCTAGGTCCTCCATAGCCTGGTACAGCCACAGCGGCGACAGCACTGTGCCGATGCACACCAAGTAAGTGCACACGTGCAGCCACAGGTGCGCCCGAAACTCGGGGGCGCCCAGCGACAAGCCCAAAAAGATGAGCGTCGAGATTCCCCACAAGAGCGTTTTGCCGGCCAGCACTTGGCTCACAATGCGGTTGGTCGCCTCTTTATCCTCCCGGTTGGCGGCAATGGCGCGCACGGCAGCCATGTCGAAGCCATAGTTGATGAGCAGGCTGAAATACGTGACGTAGGCCTGCGAAAAATTGAGCAGGCCGAGCTTATCGGGGCCGATGATGCGGACCACGTAGGGCACCGTCAGCAGCGGCAGTAAGAAATTGGCAATCTGAACGCTGAAGAGCGAAGCCACATTAAGGGCAAAGCGCTTCATGGTGGGTTTGGCTATGCCCGCCTCGTTTTTTACAATGGTAACGTCGTTGCTCACTAGGCAGCAGAAATCGGGTGTGAAGCGGCAGAGTAGATAGGGTAGTGGGTGGGATTTAAGATAGTATAACTTATATTTTTTGGCTATTGCCGGCCCGTTATACGAGAAGTTGCGCAAGTAGGTAGTTCACCTTGCCCATTAAATAATTAATAAGCTGAACAGCGCAACCCCCGCCAATAGTGACTTAGCACGGCATTTGGCAAGCGCAGGACGCTGACAGACTTGCCACAGGCTGTCACACGAGGGGCGCCACATCTTGCGCGGGCACAGGAAATAAAACAATTATTTTTAACCGATGCGCCCCCAGCCGGCACATGGCCTGCCCTGCGTAAGCGCGGCACTGCGAGCAGGCCGTAACTCAAAAACAGAAGCGGGCGGCCCCTAGGGAGCCGCCCGCTTCTGTTTTTGAGCCGCTGGTCGCTCTTATCGAATTAGCTCGACCCAGCCTTTGATGGGGGCGCGGCCGTCGGTGGGGGTGAGCAGAAAGTAGTAAATGCCGGCCGCTTGGCCCTGGCCATCCCAATTGTTAAAGTAAGCTGGGCTTTCGTACACCTTCTGGCCCCAGCGCGTAAATACTTGCAGCCTGGGTTGGCAGCCACCTAGGCGGGGCTCGAAGAAGTCGTTCAGCTTGTCACCGTTTGGCGTGAAAACGTTGGGTATTAGCTCTTCCTGCACCTGTATAGGCGCCAGCGATACCTGCACCGAGCAACTGCTGCCGCTGTAGCGCAAGGTGGCCGTGGGCTGAAAGCTACCGGCCTTCGTGTACGTGTGCGTGACGCTGAGGCCGGTGGCCGGCGCGCTGCCATCGCCAAAATCCCAGGTCATGACGGCATCGGCCAGCAGGGTGGCGACGGGCTGGCTGAAGCGCACCGTGTAGGGCGCCACGGCCGGCGCCAGCGTGCTGGCCCGCGACGAATCGGAGCGGCACACCAGCGGCTGCTCGGCTGGGGCCAGCGTAGGTGCCGCCAGCAGCGTAATGCGCCGCGTAGCCGAGGTGGCGCAGGGCGTGTTGCCGCCCATGGTGTAAACCATAGCCACGGTGCCTGACGTGGCTGGCGGCGTAAACAGGCCGCTGGCCGTGACGCCCGGCCCGCTCCAGACGCCCCCCGCCGGCAGGGCGTGCAACTGAATCGCGCGGATACTGCCGGGGCACAGCGCCGTATCGGCGGGCATAACTACCCGCACGGCGGCCGGCGATACCTCCACCGTCAGCGTGGCCTGGCCCGTGCAGCCGAACGTCGAAACTACGCTGTAAGTCAACGTTTGGGTACCTAGGAAGCTGGCGCTAGGTGTGAAGAAATAGCCGCTCATGACCGAGCCGCTTACGCCAGGCCCCGACCAGGTGCCCCCCGCGGGCTGACCCATCGTGAGCGCTACCGCGCTGCTGCCCACGCACATGGCCGGTAGGTTTGGCACGCTCACCTGGGGCCGGGCCAGCACCGCGATGGCCTGGGTAGTAGTGGCAGCGCACGAGCCATCGGGCGCCGGTACACTGTACGTCAGGGTTTGAGTAGTGCCACTCATGGCGGCGGTGGGGGTGAAGAAGTAGCCACCCGTAGCCGAGCCGCTTACGCCCGCGCCCGACCAGGCGCCGCCCACCGGCTGCCCGCTGGTGAGGGCCACGGCCCCGCTGCTGGCGCATACCGTGAGCGCCGCGCCGGCCGTGGCCTGCACCACCGCTACCACGCGGGTGGCGGCGCTGGCGCAAGGCGTGCCCCCGCTGATAGTATAAGTAAGCGTGTGCTGGCCTGGCCCAGCCGCCGCGGGCGAAAACTGATTGCCCGTAACACCCGGCCCGCTGAACACGCCGCCCGCCGGGCTGCCCACCAGCGTGATAGGAGCGATAGTGCTGCCTGGCTGCAAGCAGTAGGCTGCCTGCGGCAGCGCGCTAAGCACCGCGGGCCCCACCGGTGCCACCGTGATGCGCTGCTGGCCCGTAGCTGTGCACACCGGAATAACCCCCGCCAAGGTATACGTCAGGGTTTGCACCCCAATGAGTGCCGCGCTGGGCGTAAACACGTAGCCCCCGGTTACGGAGCCCGTGACGCCGGTGCCCGTCCAGACGCCGCCGCTGGGCGTGCCCGTCAGGGCCACGGCCGCGGCATTGGCGCACACCGTTTGGTCGAGGCCCACGGTGGCCGACTGCGGCTCGAAGTTCAGCTTGAACGCCGCGTTGTTGCAGTTCGAACTGTTGTTGGTAGTAGAGTAGGTGTAGGCGCCAGCCGGCACCGGAAAAGCAGAAGAGTTGGCGCACGAGCACACCGCCGAGTAAGCTACCCCGCGCGGGTCGAAGCGCGACGTGCCGCCGTCTACGTGGTCGCCAGTAGAGTTGGTGCCCGCGTTGCCGTAGTAAGTGCCGTACAGCAAGCGGGTGAGGCCAGGCGCAAACTGGGCTAAGTAAAAGTCGGAACCTGCGCCCGGCGTATCGGGCGTGCCGCGCACCGCGTTGGGCGTCACGGGCAGGCCGTGCGTGTAGCCGTTAAAGTTGAACGTACCAGAGCTGTACACCCCTAGGTTGTTGTTGCCGCCCCAGCCGCACACGTACACCCGGTCGCACTGGTCTACTAAGAATGCGGTAGGGGAGATGTCAATAGTGTTGCGGCCGCTGCCAAACACTGTGCTCAGCAGGCGCTGGTCGAGGTCGGCGTTGAGCTTTTGAATAAACTGCCGGCTGCCAGTGTTGCTGTACGCGCCCGCCGTCACGGGCCAGGCGCCCATTGTTTGGCCCAGCAGGTATACTCCGCCATCGGCCCCGAGCTGTAAGAAATAAGATTGGTCGTAATTGCTAGTGCCTAGGTAGGTAGCGCGTTGAATGCTGGCCCCGTTGGCCGCAATGCGTGCCACAAACCCATCGACGTTGCCCTGCGCCGTGGTTTGCAGTGCGCCGCTGGTCACCGGGAAGTTGGGGCTGAGCGTGCCACCGGTCACGTACACGTTGCTGTTGGCATCGAGTTGCAGCGAGTAGGCGGCATCGGCCGCGTTGCCGCCTAGGTAGCCGCCCCAGGTCATGGTGTTGAGGGCGGCGGGCAGCTTCAGTACCACGGCATCGCTGCTACCGCCCCGGCTGCTGCCGCCAAAGCTGCCCGCCGTCACCGGAAAGTTGGTCGAGCTAGTCACAGAGGCTACATATATATTGCCAGCCGCATCGGTCAGGACATCGCCCCGGAAGGCATCGCCGTAGTTCTGAGGCAGCTGGCGTACCCCTAAAGTCTTGTTGTAAGGTACCAAGCCATCGGTGCCGCTGCCCCCTAGGTAAGTCGAGGCCGCCAGGCCGCCGCTGCTGGTGAGGCGGGTAACCACGATGTCGGTGCCGCGCGAGATGAGGTAAAAGTCATCGCCTACCGCATCGCCAAACGGGTCAGCCGACGTGCCACCGTTAAAGCTACGCTGCAAGGCATCGCGGCTGACGGGGTAGTTTGTCGAAGACGTAGTGCCCAGCATTACCAACTCGTTTTGGCTGTTCACCACTAGGCTGCTCGGGTAGTCGTGCGAGTTGCCGCCTAGGTAGGTGGCCCACACCCGCGAGGCCGCCCCGTTTACCGAGGTGTTGTACTTGATAATGGCAATGTCGATAACCCCACCGAACGTGGTTTGAAACGCCCCAACGGTAGTTGGAAAGTTGGTTACCGAAGAGCCAAATTGATTAAGCACGATGCCGCCCGAGTACATATTGCCCGCCGCGTCATAGGTCGCCGTGAAGCCCCAGTTGTCGCTCAGCGCGCCGGTATAAGTCGAAAACTGCACCGTGGGGTCGATGACGAGTGGCCGGCTGCGGTCGTACTGCCCCAGCGCGAAGGTCACCGTGGAGTCGGCCAGGTTCAGGCGGTAGTGGCAGGCCACGGGCTGCGGCTGCCCGGTGGCGGGGTCGGTTTGGTAGGCCTGCGGCGCCAGTTCGGTAAGGTTGCCCACGGTAGTGCCCACGTGCAGGCGGCCATCGGCACCTAGGCGCAGGCTGCTGGCGCCTTGGTACTGCAGCTTCACCAGCGCCGGGTTGGCGCCGGCCGCCAGTTCAAAATCGTATTCTAGGTGCTGCTGCTTGTTTTCATAAAACCGCGCCCCGATGCCCGGCCATGGCGCCTGATAGCGCACCTGCCGGTAGCTGGGCACGCCCTTGGCCCAGTGGGCCGGGTCGTTACCCTGCAGGTAGTTATACACCTCGCCCGTGGCCTCGGCCGGCACTAGCGGCGTGGCCACGTCGGCACCCACAAAGCGCACGCGCAGCTGGTGGCCGCGCAGGGGGCTTTCGGCGGCCGGCAGGTGCGGCGCGGCCGCGGCCGAGCGCTGCCCGGCGGCCTTGGTAGCGCGGCCATCGTGCTCGTGCGGGTGCCGAATGCTCTCCAGCAGCACGTAGTGCAGCCCGGTGGGCTCTAGGTAGAGGTGGCCGCCCGGCACTGCGCTGGAGTAGCGCACCGCCGCTGGCCACTGGCCCTGGTTCGGAACAAACTGCAGCGTGCGCCCGTCGGCCGGGGGCGTAGCTTGGGCCGCCAGGCGGCCTGCGAGTAGCAGAATACAGGAGAGAAAGTAAAGAATTTTTTGCATAAAAATCAACTAGCCAAACCACTGGTAAAACTACACCAGTCCCGCCCACGCCTCACCACCATCTGAAAATTAAGTTAGCACCGCCGCCGGGGCGGGGCGTAATTTTGCCGGCCCGGTGGCTACTCGGCTGGCGGCCTGATTGCGTTGGTGCGCCGCTTATTTCGTTATCGTTTTACTTGGGTAGTGCTCATGGGCTTGGCCCTAAGCGTGCTACTTGGCGAGCGAATACCTGCCAGCAGCTGGTCGCTGGCGCCACTGCTGGCCCTCACGGTGCCGCTGTGGCTGATGCTGGTGGCGCTACTAGTGCTCTACTGGCTGCGCCGAAGCTGGCGCGTGGCGCTGCTGCCACTGGCCGCGCTGGTACTGGCGTGGCCGCAGGTGCAGCGCGGCCTGCCACTGCACCTAGGTAGTGCGGCACAAGCTGAATTGGCCAAAGAGGCTCGGCACAGCTCTCACGCACTCAGCACTGAGTATCAGGCACCAACCCTGCGCTTGCTGTCCTACAACGTGCGCATTTTCAACGTGTACCCACAGCTGCGGCGGCTAGACCCGGCCGCGCCGGCCAAGGCCATTAAGTGGCTGGCGACCAGCCCGGCCGATGTGCTGTGCCTGCAGGAGTACTACCAGGAGCCGCCCGGTGCTCCCTCCGCCGATGGCAAGCTGTTTCAGGTGGGCGAGCGCCTGGGCGCGGGCAGTGGCCGGCATGTGTTCGTGTCCAAAACCCTCACCAATAGTATCGGGGCCGAGTTTGGGCTGGCCATTTTTTCGCGGCTGCCCATTGTGGGCCGGGGCGAGATTTCATTTGGCCGCCTTACCCAGAACCACGCCATGTGGGTCGATGTAGTAGGGCCCGCCCGCGGCGACACGGTGCGCATTTTTAATACGCACTTGCAGAGCATGAGCCTCGACGAAGGCGACATCGTGGCAGCGGGTTCGTCGCGGGCGGGCTTCAAAAGCAAGGGCCGCAGCCTCCTAGGTCGCTTTGTGCGCGGCGCGGCGGCCCGCGCTTGGCAGGCCGATACGCTGCTGGCCCACGTGCGCCGCTCGCCCTACCCAGTGCTGCTGGCCGGCGACCTCAACGACCTGCCGTATTCCTACGCCTACTCGCAGCTAGCCAGTGAGTTGCAAAACGCCTGGGCCACCGTTGGCTTTGGGCCCGGCAACACCTACCACGGGCGCCTGCCGCCATTGCTGCGCATCGACCAGCAGTTTGCCGGCCCGCAGTGGCGGGTGCTGGACTGTCGTATTCATTCCGAGATTCCGTATGCCGACCATTTCCCCGTTGAGGGGCTGTATCAGCTGGCAACTAAGGCGGACTTGCAGTCCGCGAGCAAGTAGGCGAGGTACTTGCGCCCCAACTTATGGGCCGAAAGACCACGCTACTTGTTAAATCATCCTGAACTTTGCTGCTCGTTCGGCGTTGGGTACTACTTGGTTTTGCCAGTTACTTGCTGGTTCTTTCCCGACCGCCGAAAGCAAGGGCGCTTTGCTACTTGCTCATTGTTACTAACTTGTCATGCCGCTGACGCTCTATAATACGCTTACCCGCCAAAAGGAAACCTTCGAGCCGCTGCACCCGCCGCAGGTGGGCCTCTACCTCTGCGGACCCACCGTGTACAACGATGCCCACCTGGGCAACGCCCGTGGGCCCATCGTGTTCGACGTGCTCACGCGCTACTTGCGCCACCTAGGCTACCAGGTGCGCTACGTGCGCAACATCACCGACGTAGGGCACCTCGAGAGCGACGCCGACACTGGCGAGGATAAACTGGAAAAAGCAGCCAAAGCCAAGAAGTTAGAGCCTATGCAGGTGGCTCAGCACTACACTAATAGCTACCGCCAAGCTATGGCCTCCCTAGGGTGCTTGCCGCCCGATATCGAGCCCCAAGCCAGCGGCCACATCACCGAGCAAATTGCCCTGACCGCCGAAATCTTGGAGCGCGGCCTAGCCTATGAGGCTAACGGCTCGGTGTATTTCGACGTGCCCAAGTACAACGCCGAAGGCGGGCAGTACGGCCGCCTGTCGGGCCGCGTGGTGGAGGAGCTGCTGGCCGGTACCCGCACCGAACTGGCCGGGCAGGAAGAAAAACGCTCGCCTGCCGACTTTGCGCTCTGGAAAAAGGCTTCGCCGCAGCACATTATGCGCTGGCCCTCGCCCTGGGGCGAAGGGTTTCCGGGCTGGCACCTCGAGTGTTCGGCCATGAGCCGCAAGTACCTAGGCGCCGAGTTTGACATCCACGGCGGTGGGCTCGACCTCATGTTCCCGCACCACGAGTGCGAGATTGCGCAAAACGAGGGCTCGCACACGCCCAGCCCCGGCGCCCGGTTCTGGCTGCACAACAACATGCTGACCGTAAACGGCGCCAAGATGAGCAAGTCGCTGGGCAACTTTATTACCCTGCCTCAGATGTTCAGCGGCCAGACGAGCGCCTTGTCGCAGTCGTACTCGCCCATGACGTTGCGCTTCTTCTTCCTGCAAGCGCATTACCGTTCGCCCATCGACCTCAGCGACGATGCCCTGCAAGCCGCTCGCAAAGGCTACCGCAAGCTTTTGAATGGCTTGCGCCTGCTTGATAAGCTAACGGGCGACCTAGGCGAAGTGAGCGGCGAGGAAGTGAAAGCAGAGGAGACGCCCGCTAAGCCCGGCCCGCCTAGCCCAGCTCAGCAGCTGCTGAACCTGGCAGCCAAGCCCTTCGCCTTCCTCGACGACGACCTGAACACGCCCCGCGCCGTAGCGGCGGTATTCGACCTGCTCAAGCGATTCAATACCTTGGCTACCAACCCGGCTGCGCTAGCCGAGGTAGGCCCCGCCGCCCTGCGTGAGGCCGCTGCTGCCTACCGCACGCTGGTGCAAGACGTGCTAGGTCTGCGCGATGAGCCCCGCGCAAACACCGAAGACCTGCTGGGCCTCACCCTAGGTTTCTACCAGGAAGCCAAGGAAGCCAAAGCCTACGACAAGGTAGACCAGATTCGGGCGGCCCTCAAGAGCCAGGGTATCGTTATTAAAGACACTAAAACCGGCGTGGAGTGGGCCTATAGCGAAGAATAGTCTGCGCCGAGCTCCCCGAACTACCTTGCTTCTCATTCTGTTAGACCCCGCGTGAAAAACCTTCTGCCCCGGCTCGCGCTCCTCGGCGCTGCCACTGTTCTGCTCACCGCCTGCCCTTCCGAAAAGCCGGCCGAAACCGCTAGCCAGCCCGAGCACGCCGACGCCACACCTAAGGCCCCGGCCTTTAATGCTGATTCGGCCTACGCCTTCACGGCCAAGCAGGTAGCGTTTGGCCCCCGCGTGCCCAACACAGCTGCGCACGTGGCCTGCGGCAATTACTTGGTGGCTAAGCTCAAGCAGTTTGGTCTGGCGGTGCGCGAGCAGCCATTTACGGCCATGACCTTCGATGGTACGCAGATAAAGGGCCGCAACATCATTGCCCAGTACCAGCCGCAGGCGGCGCGGCGGGTGGCCATTTTTGCCCACTGGGACACCCGGCCCTTCGCCGATGCCGAGCAGGACAAGGCCAAGCGCAAGCTGCCGATGGACGGCGCCAGCGATGGCGCCAGCGCCGTAGCTGTGGCCCTGGAAATGGTGCGCACTCTCAGCCAGCAGCCCGAAAAGCTAGCGCCCAACGTGGGCGTAGATGTTATTCTGGTCGATGCCGAGGACTGGGGCTACGAGGCCGGCGCCATCGAAGGCCAGAAAAATATGCTCGAAGACAATGGCGATGGCTGGTGCCTAGGCTCGCAGTACTGGGCCAAAAACATGGTGCCGCCCAACTACAAGGCTGAGTACGGCATCTTGCTCGACATGGTGGGCGCCAAAGATGGCCACTTCACTCGCGAAGGCACGTCGCTGGAAAAAGCTCGCAGCGTGGTTGATAAAATCTGGAACACGGCCGCCAAGATTGGCTACTCCGACTATTTCCTCTTCAAGGACACGGGCGCCATCACCGACGACCACGTGTATATCAACCAGGCTGGCATCCCGACGGTGGATATCTACGACCACCCCGCCTACGGCGAAGAATATTTTCCGGCATACCACCACACCACGGCCGACAATATGAGCATCATCGACCGCAAAACGATGAAGGCAGTGGGACAAACGGTGTTGCAAGTTATTTATAACGAGTAGCTTGTCCTAAACCAACTAAAAAAGGCCCGTCCTTGCCGAGAAGCAAGGACGGGCCTTTTTTAGTTGGTTTAACCCAGACCTAGGAGTGTTTTGTAGCGTTGGTGGCCAGGGCTTGCTCGGCCTGCTGCACGTAGCGCTTGTAGTTGGCTACCAGGGTTTCGAGCACATCTGTGAGGCGCAGCTTGAGCCAGGGGTGCAGCGGGTTGGGCACGCGCACGGCGCCAGCGTCAACTTGGCGGGCCAGCAGTAGCAGGCGCAATAGCTCATCGAGCTGGCGGGTAAAAGCCTCCACCACCGTGCCTGTGAGGCGGACGCCGGTGGGCGAGTACTGCTTGGGTACTCGAAAAGTGGCATCTGAGTCGTTGTCTTGCCGGGCGGCGCTGGTGAAGCGTCGGCCCAGCCAGCCGCTGCGCACCGATTGGCGAGCTGCCGAGCCGCGGGCCTGCGCTAGCTTCAGGCTGTTTTTAACCAGAGGTAAATAATAGCCGCTGAGGATGTTGAGGTGCTCTAGGCACTGACCCACGCTCCACTTGTCGTAGCCGGGGCGGCGGTTGAGCTGCTCGTTGTTGAGTGGGCGCAAACGCTGGTGAGAGGCCACGCGCAGGGCCAGCACCTGGTTGGTCAACTGGTCAAAAAAGTCGTTGGTATCGCGCGAAGAAGCACTCATGCAGTAGGCGGCAGTCCAGCTTGAGAAAAAGTTAGGGTTGTAATATTACGGCGCCGGCTGGAATCCGGTCGGCTGCTATCTACTATTCGGTGTCCACTTATGTTGTCAACTTTATTCTCTAGGTGCCCCATGCAGCGGCTGGTGGCTTGGCTGCCGTGGCTGCTAGCTACCGCCCTGGGGGCCCAGGCCCAGGCCGTGCCCAACCCCGGCGAAAACATCGAATACCTCATTACGTTTGGCGCTAAAGCCGACCCCGCTTGGGGCGACGACGATTTTACGCAGACGTTCTTCTTCCTAGTGCCGCAGGGCCAGCGCCAGCCGGTGTACCTGCGCGTGTACGACCCCGACTGCGGTGGCAAGCTCGACTCGCAGAAGGGCGGCTACGACACACGCACCAGCTTCAGCATCTATGGTGGGACGGGCGCCCACTCGGGGGCCGGCGCCCGCGACCCGCGCCCAGCCCTCAAGCCCCTGCCCGTGACGGGCCGCCTATTGCAGGAAAAGACTTTTGGGAGCGAGCCACAATACGATGGAAAATACTACACCTTCGGCCCGCTCAACCCGCTAGAGGGCGAGCTGGTGGAGGAGTTTAAAGGGTACGTATTCAAAGTGATAGTGCGGGGCCTGAGTGGTAATGATGGCAACGTATATCGCTTCTTCTTCAGCACTGAGCGCGCCGCCAACAATGCGGTGCCCGGTGGCAATGCCTTTACTTATGAGTACTGCTTCCGGCTGCCGCCCGCGCTGCGCAAAGCCACGGTGCACCTCTACCCCTTTGTCAACGACAAAGTGGTAAGCATGAAGCAGAGCAACTACGATGTCGATAAGTCGGCCACGCTCACGGTATTCAGCGTTTCTAAAAACGGCCACCCCGGCGTAGTAAGCGGTGACAAGGAGTGGAGCAGCAACGTCATCCCGATTACCGATAAGGAGCGCGGTCTGTCGCTGGATTTTCGCTTGACCAGTACTACCAAAACGCCCAATGACATGGTCTTTTACGTCACCGACCAGTACGATACGGCGCTGCCTTTCTTCGCCGTACCCATTGGCGGCCCGCCGCGCTACAAGTACGACATTGATATGAAAATCCACCGCTAAGTAGATAAGAGCTTAGCCTATTTTAGCAAAAAAGGCCGCCTGGTAGGGCGGCCTTTTTTCGTCTGTCATGCAGAGCGTAGCGAAGCATCTCGCGTGGCGCAGTAAATCATGCCGTTCTAGGGTTAGTGCTGCACGCAAGATGCTTCGCTGCGCTCTGCATGACAGACGAATCAACTCTACAGTAATTCACTAGCTATTAGGTTCGTCGCGGCCAGCGTTGCGGCGGGGCTCGGGGCCGTAGTCACCTTCTTCGGGCTTGTCGTTGCCCTCGGGCCGATAGTCGTCGCGCTGGCCCTGGCCGTAATTTTTGGCTTTGTCCTGCTGCGTAAAGTTGTCGTATTCGGGGCCGCGGGCACCGGGGTTTTCATCATCATAAGAGCCGCCACGCGAGCCGTGGCCCTGGCTGGCATCGCCCTCCTTAGAGCCGCCTGGCCCAAAGCCGCTACGCGAGTCGCCTGTTTTGGGATTGCCTGGCTGCTCTTGCTCGCTGCGCTCGTGGCCATAGCCATAGCCTTCAGTTTGAGGTGCGTCGGGCGAGTTGACGGGGGCCGGAGCCGCGCCGCCGCCCGGCTGCTGGTCGTGGCTGCGGCCGCCTTGGCTGCCTTGGTTGTCGTAGCCGCCGCGCGAGGAGCGCTGGTCTTCTACCTCGCCGTGGCCGTTGGGGCCTAGGGGCAGGTGGCGGTCGGGGGTGCCGGCTGGTAGCCCAGCGCCGCTGGTGTGGCCGTAGTCGTCAGCATAGGCCGGGCCCACGGTGGGAGCGCCGTTATCATTTTGGAAGGCGGCGTCGGGGCCCGTTTTATCGGGTAGGTTGCGGGTGTCCTGGGTATTGCCGCGGCCGTCGGTAGGCGTAGCTTGGGGTTGGCCCATAATAGCAGCCTGGGAGGTTGGTGTGTCGCGCACGGCGTGGCCTTGCTGGTCGGGCACTAGGTCGCGGCCATCGTAGGTGCGGTACGAGTTGTGCTGCGGGCCAGGCTGGGCCGCGCCCTCGCCGTAGTATTTCTCTTCGGTAGCTTCGGCCCTAGGGTGCTCCGCAGCCGGATTGGTTTCGCGATACTGGTTGCCGTAGCCACCGTGGGTGGCGCCCTGGTTATATTCTTGCTGGCCGAGCTCGCCGCGGTTGGCGTCGGCGCGCTGGTTGCTGGCGCGGTTGTCGTCGCGGTAGCTGGGCTGCACGTCGTTGCCGAAGTTGCCGCCATACACGTTTGGCTGCGTGCTATTGGAGGGCGGGGCGGCCGTGAGGTCGTCGGGGTTGGCTTCTTTGTTTTCTTGCTGGCCACCGGCTTCTACGGCGCCCTGGCCAGCATCCATCTCACTATCTACCAGTTCTTGGCTGCTGGGCGGCGTATCGGTGGTCGATTTATTAGGGTTATTAGCCAGCGTGTTCTGTACATCGGCGCCCATTTTAGTGTTGGCCGTGGGCTCGGGGCCGCGGTTGCCCGCAATGGAGTTAGTGCCGGGGTTGGCTTCGTCGTTAGTCATAAGAGGGAGGGCCAGAGGCGGTGGGAAAGGCGAAGGTGCTGCGGGCTATACGCCGCCGCCCAAACAGGGGTTGACGCCTAGCTAGCTTGGGGCCTGCTGCGCCGCCGGTAGTCGAGCTTTTGGCAATTAGGCGCTCGGCTTACATTTGAAATTCTGAACCTGCCCTCGTTTTATGAAGCGCCGCCAATTTCTACGCCAAAGCACTCAAGCTACCCTTGCCTCTAGCCTGTTGCCGCTCGCGGCCAGCGCGTTGCCAGCAACCCTGCCCACTACCACACCTAGGAGCCTCGCCGCCCAGCCGCAGGACAAAGACCTGGACCTGAGCGAGCGCACCATTGCCGACCTGCAAGCCTATTTGCAAAGCAGCCAGGGCAGTAGCCGCCGCCTGTGCCAGCTCTACCTTGACCGCATCGCGGCGCTTAATGCTAAAGGCCCGGCTATCAATGCCGTAATCGAGCTAAACCCCGACGCACTCAGCATTGCCGACGCTTTGGACAAAGAACGAAAAGCCGGTAAACTGCGGGGCCCGCTGCACGGTATTCCGGTGCTACTAAAGGATAATATCGACACCGGCGACAAGATGCAGACCACGGCCGGTGCGCTGGCCCTAGCTGGGCACCGTGCCGCCAAAGACTCCTTCGTGGCCAAGCAGCTGCGGGCGGCGGGCGCCATTATTCTGGGAAAAACCAACCTCAGCGAGTGGGCCAACTTCCGCTCGACGCACTCTGCTAGTGGCTGGAGCAGCCGCGGCGGCCAAACCCACAACCCCTACGTGCTCGACCGCACGCCTAGTGGCAGCAGCGCCGGCTCGGGCGCCGCGGTGGCCGCCAGCCTGTGCGCCGTGGCCGTGGGCACCGAAACCAACGGCTCCATCGTGTCGCCTTCCTCGGTTAACGGGCTCGTCGGACTTAAGCCCACTGTGGGCTTGGTGAGCCGCACGGGTATCATCCCCATTTCGGCTACCCAAGATACGGCGGGCCCTATGACCCGCACCGTGCGCGATGCCGCTCTGCTCCTAGGTGGCTTGGTGGGCATCGACCCGGCTGATGCGGTTACCCAGGCCTCTGCCGCCCCGAAAAAGCCGGTGGACTACACGCGCCTGCTGCGCCCTGAGGCTTTGAAAGGCCAGAAGCTGGGCGTAGAAAAAGGCCACCTAGCCAGCCAAACTGCTGCTGGGGAGCTATTGCGCCAAGCCGTGGCCGTACTCAAAGCGCAAGGTGCCACAGTGGTCGAGGTAGATGTGCGCAGTGCCGTGACACCCGTCGGCGAGTCGGAGTTCGACGTGCTGCTGTACGAGTTCAAGGATGGCGTAAACAAGTACCTAGGGCAAACCAACGCGCCCGTCAAAACCTTGGCCGACGTCATTGCCTTCAACAAAGCCAACGCCGCCAAGGCCATGCCGTTCTTCCAGCAAGAAATTCTGGAGCAGGCTGAGAAAACCGATGGCCTAGGTGCCGAAAAATATAAAACGGCCCTGCGCAAGGTGGTAGATACCTCGCGTCAAGCCCTGGACGCAGCCCTCAGAACGGACGGTGGCTTGGCCGCCATCGTGGGCATCACGACTGGCCCGGCCGCCTGCATCGACCTTGTGAATGGCGAGTACGGTACTGGACCCGGCTTTGCGGGCCCGGCCGCGATGGCTGGCTACCCGCACCTCACGGTGCCGATGGGCAACATTCACGGCTTGCCTATAGGCATTTCCTTTGTCGGCGCCCCCTACAAAGAAGCCGAACTGCTAGGCCTGGGCTATGCTTACGAGCAGGCTACCAAGCACCGCCAGGCACCGACGTTCCGGGCCGTAGTGGGGTAGGATACTCCACCTACTAAAGAAAGGGGGTTGCCCCGGCTTTACTGCAAAGCCAGGGCAACCCCCTCTTTTATACAAGCCGGATGGCTTTTAGCGTACTTCCTCTAGTACCGACTCGCCGCGCGAAAAGTCGCCGCTGGTCCACTGCCAGGTTTCGTGGAGGCGCAGGCGGCCATCGGGCAGTACCTCAGGCACCGTTTGGCAAGTGCCCGTTAGTAATTGGCCGTCTTGGTTGAGGTGCTGGTAGCGCATATCCAAGTTGCCAAAGCAATCGGCTCGGGCCAGCAGCATCCCGTGCCGAATGGTACCGCCGGCGTAGGTGCCCATGACGACTTCATCGGTTTGCTGGTAATGGAAAAGGGTATCAGTGCTCACCTCGCCATTGGCACTGCTACTAACCGACCGAAACGTGCGATTGTGGTAGCTAACGGGCTGATTCATTGCCTAAAATATCTTGCCTGGGTTTAGAATGCCGTGCGGGTCAAACACTTGCTTGATGCCGCGCATCAAGTTGAGGTTGGCTTCGGCCAGGGCGATGTGCATAAAGGGCTTTTGCACCAGGCCAATGCCGTGCTCGCCCGAAATGGTGCCGCCAAGCTTCACGCAGAGCTGGAAAATCTCGGAGATAGGCTGGCGCAGGCCTACGTTCCACTGCTCGTCGGTGAGCTCGCCTCGGATGATGTTGACGTGCAGGTTGCCGTCGCCGGCGTGGCCGTAGCACACGCTCTTGAAGCCGTAGCGCTGGCCGATTTTCTTTACGCCTTTGAGCAGCGTGGGCAGCTCGGCGCGGGGCACCACGGTGTCTTCTTCCTTATACACCGAGTTGTAGCGCACCGAGTTGCCGATGTTGCGGCGAATCTTCCAAAGGTCGTCCTTTTGGCCGGCCGTGTCGGCCAGCAGAATTTCGCCCACGTCGTACTTCTCCAGCACTCCATACACCTGCTCGGCTTCCTTGTAAAGCTGGTCTAGGTCTTGGCCATCAAGCTCGATGAGCAAGTGCGCGGTAATGTCCTCGGGCAGCGTAAGCGGAATCTTGAGGTAGTCGGACGACCAGGCGATGGCCTCGCGCTCCATAAACTCCATGCCCGACGGGATGACGCCTGCCCGGAATACTGCCGATACCGCTTCCGCCGCCTGCGCCTCTTGGCGGAAGGGCACCAGCATCAGGATATTGTGCTGGGGGTAGGGGAGGAGCCGGAATACCACGCGGGTGATAATCCCTAGGGTGCCCTCCGAGCCCACCATGAGCTGCGTGAGGTTGTAGCCGGTGGCGTACTTGAGCGTGTTGGCGCCAGTCCAGATGATGTCGCCGGTGGGCAACACTACTTGCAGATTCAGCACGTAGTCGCGGGTGGTGCCGTATTTCACGGCCTTTGGGCCACCGCTGCTCTGGCTCAGGTTGCCACCTAGGAAGCACGAGCCCTTGCTGGCCGGGTCAGGGGGGTAAAATAGGCCCACTTCTTTCACCGCATTTTGCAGGGCCTCGGTAACCACGCCGGGCTCAGTGGTCACTTGCAGGTTACGCTCGTCGATGTGGAGAATCTTGTTGAAGCGCTCCATGCTTAGCACCACGCCGTTGTGAATGGGCAGCGCCCCCCCGCTCAGGCCCGTGCCCGCACCCCGCGCCGTTACGGGCACGCGGTGCTCGTGGCAGAGGCGCATAATCTGGCTGACCTCCTCCGTGGTGCCGGGGCGCAGCACCACGTCGGGCGCAAAGTGGAAGTCCTCGGTGTGGTCGCGGCCGTAGGTTTCGTACTGTAGCGCTTCGGTGCGCTGGGCGGTGAGCACGTGCGCCGGGCCTACAATGCCCTCAAAGGCAACTACAAGCTCGGGAGTAAGCGGGGAGAAGGTCATGGGGTGAAAATGTCGGTGTCGGGGTCGAAAAGTATATTTGCTTTAATGCACAGTGAAGGAACGAAGGTACAGCGGATGATAATAGAGCACCTAGCGCGTAGTCGTCGCTTGGCCACTACGGCGCTTTATTTACTAGCAATAACAGGGTTGCTGCTGAGTGCCAGCTGCCAACGCCAGCTCAATCAGCGCAATGGCCGCTACTACTCGGCCCGCGATATGGTGCGCCTCAAGCGCGGCGAGCGCGTGGCAGCGCGCCCCGGCAGCCGGCCTGCCAGTCGCCCGGCTTTGGCCAAAAGCAAAGTGAAAACGAGCACGCCCAGCGGTAGCGGCACGGTAGTAGCCAAAACTGTAACCAAGCGCCCGGCGCGCATAGGCAACGCCACAGGGGCCCTCGCTAGCGTTATCGAAAACGCCCGCGCCTACTACGGCGTGCCCTACCTCTTCGGCGGCACCACCCGCCTAGGTATGGACTGTTCGGCCCTACTGCAGCTGTCTTTTGCCGATGCGGGCATTGATATTCCGCGCTCGTCCAACGAGCAGGCGGCCTGGGGCGAGCCCGTGAAGCCGACCGAGCTGCGGCCCGGCGATTTTTTATTTTTTGGGGCCTCGCCCGGCTCGCCCATCATCACCCACGTGGGCATGGTGACGGTAGTCGACAGCGAAGGCGTCGAATTTATTCATGCGTCAACCTCGCTGGGCGTTACCGAAAACAGCTTTGAGCTAGACTATTACCTCAGCCGCTTCATTCGGGCTGTGCGCCCTAGGTTGTAAAAAACAGCACGCGAAAGCCAAAGCGAGAAGGAGCGCTGGGGCGGTTTGGTAACATTGGGGTAATATGAGGGGGGAAGCGGCGATGGTACCTTTGCAGTACTATTTAATCCGGTTTTTTTACCTTCTTTCAGCTTCCTATGAAGTTACTTTACCTGCGACGTACCCTGTTGCTGCTCTTGCTACTCACGGCCCACCTAGGATGGGGCCAGGGTGCAACCACCGCCGCCATGAGCGGCACTATCACCGACAGCAAAGGGGAAAAGCTGCCAGGCGCCACGGTTATTGCCGTGCATACACCCACCAATACACAGTACGTGGCGCCCACCAATACCGACGGGCGTTTCAATATCCAGAACATGCGCGTGGGTGGCCCCTACAGCGTGCGCATCACGTTTGTAGGCTACCAGGACTACACCCGGGCGGGCGTAAACCTGACGCTGGCTGAGAACTTCCGCCTCGACGCCAAGCTGAGCGAAAGCTCGACCCAGCTAACCGAGGTAGCCGTGACCGGCCGCCAAAACCCGGTTATCAACGCGGACCGTACGGGAGCCGCTACCACGATTCAGCGCCAGCAAATTGAGCGCCTCCCCACCATCAACCGCTCGTTTCAGGAGCTGACGCGCCTCACGCCGCAGTCGAGCGGCAACTCTTTCGCAGGCCGCAACAACCTGTATAATAACATCACCATCGACGGGGCTATTTTCAATAACTCCTTCGGCCTGTCGGGCAACTCTATTGGCAGCCAAACCAATGCGCAGCCTATCTCGCTCGACGCCATAGACCAGATTCAGGTAAGCATTGCGCCCTACGACGTGCGTCAGGGCTCGTTTACCGGTGCTGGCATCAACGCCGTTACCCGCTCGGGTACCAACAAGTTTTCGGCCAGCGTCTACGGGTTCTACCGCAATCAGGAGATGGTGGGCAGCAAGGTCGGAACTACCAACCAGCCCCTGGCCAACTTCAACCTCTACAATATTGGCTTTCGCTTTGGCGGCCCCATTGTAAAGGACAAGCTGTTCTTCTTTTTGAACGCCGAGCGCGAGCGCCGCAACGACCCGCCGACCGGCAACTACTCGGCCAACCGCGGCACGGCGGGCGCCGCCGTATCGGCCGTGTCGGCCACCGACCTCGATGCCCTAGGTAGCTTTTTGAACACCAACTACGGCTTTAACCCCGGCCCCTACGAAGGCTACCAACTGGCGTCTAACAGCGATAAGATTACGGCCAAGCTCGACTGGAACATCAGCCAGAGCCACCGTTTCAATATCAAATACAACTACCTGCGGTCGTACCGCGATGTGGCGCCCAATGCGTCGGGTGCCATTGGCAGCAGCGGCCGGGTGCAGTCTATTTTCGGGCTGCCCTACCTCTCGTCTTATTACCGCATCAACAACAACCTCAACTCGTTTATTGCCGAGCTGAACAGCACCTTCGGGGCACGCTTTGCCAACAACCTGACGGCCGGCTACCTAGCCAACCGCGACTTCCGTGAAAGCCCGACGGGCTCGATTTTTCCGCTGGTTGACATCGGCAACAGCTCCAACCTGAGCGCAGTGGGCTCCCGGGTTACGGCTTCGCAGGAGCTGACGGCATTCGGCTTCGAGCCATTTTCTGCTTTCAATCTGCTGAACAGCGACACGTATCAGCTAGGCGACAACTTCACGGCCTACCTAGGCAAGCACAACGTGACGGTGGGTACTTACAACGAGCTGTATAAATTCACCAACGGCTTTGCACCGCAGTACTACGGCGCGTTCGTGTACAACTCGCTGCAAGATTTCTACGCCTCGGCTGCTACGGCCACTTCGCCTTACGGCTACAATTATTCGAACGGCGCCCTGACGCCTCGCTCGCAGGCCGATGGCTTGCGCTCGGCGCAGCGCTACCAGGTGCGGTACTCGGCACTTCCCGATGGGTCATTCCCGTTTGCCGTGACCAAAGCCGCGCAGCTGGGTCTTTATGTGCAAGATGAGTGGTCGCCCATCAGCAACCTCAAGCTGACCTACGGCATCCGGGCCGACTTGCCCATCATCTTCTCCGATATTGAGCAAAACGAAGGCCTCGCGCGCCTGACCGGCTTCCGCGACAACATCCGGATTAACACAAGCCAGACGCCCAAGAAAACGCCGCTTTTCTCGCCCCGCGTGGGTTTCAACTGGGATGTGAATGACGACAAGAAAACGCAGCTGCGGGGCGGTACGGGTATTTTCACCGGCCGCGTACCCTTCGTGTGGATATCTAACCAGGCCAGCAACAACGGCGTGCAGTTTGGTTCGATTGACGTGCAGGGTACGGCCGCGGGCTACAGCTTTAGCCCTAACGTAGACCAGTACCGCAACCAGCTTACAGCGGCCGGCGCCAACACCTCGTACAACGTGGCCTTCACCGCAAACTCGTTTAAGTTTCCGCAGGTGTACCGGAGCAACCTAGCCATTGACAAAGAGCTATTTGGCGGCGTAATTGCCACGCTGGAAGGCATTTACACCAAAGACTTGAACGCGGTATACTTCCAGAACGTGAACCTGCCGTACTCGACGACCAATGCTGTTTCGTCGGCCACGGACGCTACTTCTGGCGACCGCCGTCCCATTTTCTACACCACTACGTCGCGCACAGCCCCCGGCGCGTTTGCCCCCACCAACCGTATCTACGGCCAGGTGCTGAATGGTGCGCCCGTTATCACGCCTACTACTTACTCGCTGAATAGCCCCAATATCACGGACGCTATTCTGCTGAATAATACCAACAAAGGCTACTCGTATACCCTCACCGCCCAGCTGCAAAAGTCGTTTAGCAACGGCCTCTACGCCATGGCGGCCTACACCTACGCCGATTCGCGCTCGGTTAACGACGGGGGCACCATTGCGCAGTCGAGCTGGGCCGGCCGCCCCGTATCGGGCGACCCCAACGCCGATGTCCTAGGTTACTCGCAGTTCGTGGTGCCGAGCCGCGTCATTGGCTCGCTGGCCTACCGCTTCGAGTACCTGCACCACCTGGCCACCAGCATCTCTCTGTTCTACGAAGGAGCATCGACTGGGCGCTTTTCCTATGTGTATAGCGGCGACATGAACGGCGACAACGTGCAGGGCAACGACCTGATGTACATTCCGCGCAGCCAGGACGAAATCATTCTGACCGACCGTACTCTGCTCACGGGTACCGCCTCGCAGTACGTGTACACGGCCGCTCAGCAGTGGACCGACCTGAATAGCTTCATCAACCAGGATAAGTACCTCAGCCAACACCGCGGCGAGTACGCAGCCCGCAATGGCGCTCTCCAGCCCTGGCAGCACCGCCTCGATTTCCGCCTGCTGCAAGACATCTTCACCAACATCGGCGAAAACCGCAACTCACTGCAGCTAAGCGTAGATATTTTCAACATCGGTAACCTAATTAACCGCAACTGGGGCATCTACCGCTTCCAGTACACGGCTTCGCCGCTGGCCTTCCAGAACTACGACGCGCAGGGCCGCCCTACCTTCCAGTACCAGTACGCCACGGCCCCCAGCCGCTCGGCGGCCGGCGTCGTAACGCCTGCCCAGACCCTGGACACGACCTACCGCCCCGATGTCACGACCCTAGCCTCGCGCTGGCAAATGCAACTAGGTATTCGCTATATATTCAACTAATAATGCAATTTGAAAGGGCACTATAACGTGCCCTTAGTAGGAGAGCCAGCGGACGCCTAGTTCCGCTGGCTCTTTTTTATGGCCCATTGCGCAGTTACGTAACAAACGCGTAACATTGCGAGAGCGTCGAGCTAACGCATAGATTACGTGGGTGTTATTAGCTTATTGCCGATGGGATAAAAAGAATGAACAACTTTTTTTGTCTTTGTAAATAGTTTCTAAAGCCAGTGGCCTACAGGCAGCACGTACCTTTGTAAGTGTATTTGCCAATACGCGCTTTTTACCTTTTTACCTATTTTATGAAAAAACTACATCTACGACACTTTGCTTGTCTGCTGATGTTGTTGTTCACCGCCCACTGGAGTTGGGGGCAAGGGACGACTACTTCATCCATGAGCGGCATTATTACCGACCAGAAGGGGGAAGGTCTGCCGGGGGCAACAGTTATTGCCATTCACACACCAACTAACACGCAGTACGTAGGGCCCACTAATTCGCAGGGCCGCTTCAACCTTCAAAACATGCGCGTAGGTGGCCCTTACACTGTGCGCGTCTCCTTTGTAGGTTTTCAAGAAGTTAGCCGCAATAATATCCAGTTGACGATTGGTCAGGACTACCGCCTCGACATCAAGATGCTGGAAGCTACTACCGAGCTGGGTGCTGTAACTATCACGGCAGTTGACCCTCGCTCGACGCTGAACGCCGAGCGCTCGGGCCCGGTAAACAATATCAGCACCGAGCAGCTACAGCAATTACCTACTATCACGCGTAGCCTCAACGACTTTCTACGTACCACGCCTCAATCTTCGCCGACTTCGCAAGGTGCTATTGGCGGTGGCAACTACCGTCAGAACAACATTACGATTGACGGCTCAGACTTCAACAATAACTTCGGTATCGGCGGCAACCTCCCCGCCAACGGCTACCCGGTTTCGCTCGACGCTATCGAAGCCCTGACGGTAAGCCTCTCGCCCTTCGACGTCCGTCAGTCGGGCTTCGTAGGTAGCGCCGTAAACGCCGTTACCCGTTCGGGCTCCAACCAAGTAACTGGTTCGGTATACGGATTCTATCGTAACCAAAACTACATCGGCCGGAAAGTGGGTAGCAACGAGTTGCCTCCCCTCAACAACACGTCGGTAAAGCAATACGGCTTCCGCCTAGGTGGCCCTATTGTGAAAGATAAGCTCTTCTTCTTCGTTAACGCCGAGCGCAATACCGAAGATGTCTTAGGTCAGCAGAATATTGCTTCTACCGGTGGTGCTGCAGACGCAGCCATAGGCGCTACTTACGGTTCGGCTGGCAACATTGCGCGGCCCAGTGCTAATTACCTCAACGGGATTAGCAACTACTTGCAGAGCACCTATGGCTATGCTGCCGGTCCCTACCAAGGCTATAATTTCCAGAACGAAAGAACGCAAGTACTAGGTCGCCTAGACTGGAACATCAATAGTAAGAATCACTTGTCGGTACGCTACAACCAGGTAACGAGCAAAACGCCTTCGTTTGTGAGCACCTCGCGTAGCCCCCTAGGTAACTTTCCTAACTCGCGAACCAGCCTGTTTGCGTTGCCATTCGCTAATGCGAACTATGCAACCAACTACAACTTCTACTCGGGCGCAATAGAATTGAACTCGACCATTGGTACGCGCTTTTTCAATACCCTGCGTGGCACGTACACGCACCAAAACGAACCCCGTAGCTCGAATAGCTCGCCTTTCCCATTCGTGGATATTCTGGATGGTTCGGTAGGACGTAATACCACCACTGGCGGCTTCGGCTCTTACAGCACTCCTCTCACATCGTTTGGCTACGAGCCCTTCTCGCTGGGTAACCTACGCGACGTAGAAACCTATTCGGCAGTAGACTTTATCTCGGCCACTTTCGGTAAGCATACTGCTACCTTCGGCGGCCAGTTTGACCTGCAAAGCACGAAAAACGGCTTTCAGCGTTTTGCTAGCAGCTACTACACCTACAACACTTGGGATGATTTTGTGAACGGCGCCAACCCGGTTGACTTTGCCATCACTTACTCGTTGCTCCCCAATTTTGAGCAGGCTTATCCTCGCTTCAAAACGGCCCAGTATTCACTATACGCGCAGGATGAGTTCAACATCAGCGACAACTTCCGCCTGACCTACGGCTTGCGCGCCGAGTTGAACAACTACTTGAACGTGCGCGAAATTCAGACGCACCCTCTGATTGCTTATTCAAACACAGCAACGCAAACACCGCGCAACTTCATCGACAACCAGACTATCGACACGGGCGTGCTACCCAAGAACCGTGTGCTATTATCACCGCGTATTGGCTTTAACTGGGATGTGAAAGGTGACCGTACCCTACAGCTGCGCGGTGGCTCGGGTATTTTCACCGGCAAAGTGCCCACCGTATGGATTGTGGCCCAGTCAGGTGATGCTGGTCTAATTCAGGTGACGCAGACCTATACTACGGTTGGCTCCACGACCACTGGTACTGGCACAAACGCCGTTACGACCCCTGGCATAAATCCTGCCGGCGTATATGGCAACCTGCCTGGCTTCGCTAACGGTGTACTGCCCTTTAGCGCCGACCCCAACGCTCACCGCCCAGCTACGCCGCCGGCTGCTGGCACGGTAGTGCCCAGCACAATCAGCGCTACGAACCCCGATTTCCGTAACCCGCAGACGTGGAAAAGCAGCCTAGCACTTGATGCTAAATTGCCCGGTGGTATCGTTGGTACTATCGAAGGCTTGTACAACCGTGACCTCATTGTGGCCTACGGTCAGAACTACAACTTGGTTAACCCCACGACCCTGACCACTAACGGCAATGATAAGCGTGACATTTACCCAGCCGACGCCGCGCAGAAGTTTGTTAATCCTGTTTATAACGGCTCATTTACCCGGACCGGTAACGCTCGCGCTTCAGCCCTCAACGCTATTGTGCTCTCGAACGGCTATAAGGGATACAACTGGTCGGTAACGGGCCAACTGCGCAAGCAATTCCGCAACGGCATGGAAGCCATGGTAGCTTATACTCGTAGCGATGCGCGCGTTATGTTTGACGGCACTGGCGACCAATTGCTGAACACGTGGTCGGGCAACTACATTGTAGGCAATGCCAACCACCCCCAGCTGAGCTACGCTAACTATGTAGTGCCTGACCGGGTAGTAGCTTCGCTAAACTACCGTAAGGAATACCTCAAGCACCTAGGCACGCAGATTTCGCTCTTCTACTCAGGCTCTATCCAAGGCCGCTACTCGTACATCTACGGCAGCGACTTCAACGGCGATGGCCAGACCAACGACCTGATGTACATTCCGAAGGATGCATCGGAAATCAATTTCGCGCCTATAACTACGGGTCCTACTGGCAACCAAACGGTTGTGTTCACGGCTGACCAGCAAAAAGCTGCTTTCTTCGCCTACATCGCGCAAGACTCTTATTTGAGCAAGCACCAAGGCGAATATGCCCAGCGTAACGGTGCCACTTTGCCCTGGCGCAACCAGATTGACGTGCGTTTCGCCCAAGATATCTTCGTAGCTGGTGCAACCCGCAATACGCTGCAGTTTACCGTAGATATCTTCAACTTTGGTAACCTAATCAACCGTAACTGGGGTATCTACCAAACCAACCCCATCCTGAGCGGTGGTGGTGCGACTCTGATATCGCCAACAGCGGTAGCTAACAATAACGGTGCACCAACCTTCCGCATGAATACGTTTGGTGGTGCTTTGGTTAGCAATTCGCTTATCAACACGGTATCGACAGCGTCAACGTACTACATGCAAATTGGCCTACGCTACTCGTTCAACTAGTAGCTGCCAACGATTAAAAAGGTGGAGAGCAATCTCCACCTTTTTTTTATGTCTGATTTTCGGCTACTTACTAAAAAGATGGACGCTATTGCTTGCACGAACCAATATTCACCGTACTTTTGCACAACCAAAACGCAAATGGCGCCGCGGTTAGCAAAAGAAGGGGGATTAGCTCAGCTGGCTAGAGCGCTTGCATGGCATGCAAGAGGTCATCGGTTCGACTCCGATATTCTCCACTCTGATTACAAAAAAGGCACCTCGCGAGGTGCCTTTTTTCGTTTATAGCCGGCCTAGGTCCCTATGCGGGCTGACAAAGCTGGCACACGCCCGACAGCAGGAAGTCGCGTCGCTCAGCTTGGAAACCACCGGGCAGTTGCACTGCCGGAATGGCCACTTGGCTGAGGCAATAAGTATGGTGGCAGGTGCTGCACTTGAAGTGCACGTGGTTATCGAAGTGGGCGTGGGCGCTGCACTCGATAGAGCAGGCGGCGTAGCGCAATACATCAGTATCGTCGATGACGCGGTGGATGAGCCCGTTTTGCTCGAAGCTCTTGAGGGTGCGGTACAGCGTAATGCGGTCGACATCGGCTCCAATTTCTTGCTCAATCTCGGCCCCGGTGAGTGCGTAGCCTTTGCCCGATACGGCTGCCAGCACGGCTCGGCGCACAGGAGTTTGGCGCAGGCCGTGGCGCAGCAGCGTTTGAGTAAGACGGTCGTTGGCGGTGGGCGGCGGGGTAGTGGGGGCAGGAGCAATCATACGTCAAAAATAGGGGCGATGCGACTTCTTTAAACAGCGTAGACCTACCTAGGGTTCGCGGAGCCAGTACCTTTGCGGGGCGATGCGCTACCTAGAGCACCGCTTTACTTAAGCTTACCTAGTGATAGAATCTGTTGCCCACCGACTACTAGCGGCGCTGGGCCGGCGGCCAGGGCTGCTGGCAGTGCTTACGTTGGCGCTGGCCCTGCCGGTGCTGCTGCTCAACATCGGCCGCATGCCGCTCCTGGTCGATGAACCTATTAGAGCGCTGGTGGCGCTGGAGATGCACTATTCGGGGCACTTCTTCCAGCCTACGTTGCAGGGGCTGCCATACTACAATAAGCCACCGCTGTTTAATTGGCTGTTGATAGCACTGTTTCGTCTTACCGGGCGGCAAGATGAGTTTATACTGCGCCTGCCCACGGTAGCAGCGCTGCTGCTGTACACTGCCGCCCTCTGGCGGGTACTGCGGCCTCACCTAGGTAGCAAAACAGCCTTTACAGTGGCGCTGGCGTTTGCTACTACTGGGCGCGTATTGTTCTACGATTCCTTTTTCGGGCTGATAGACCTGTGGCACGCGGGCCTCACGTGGCTGGGGTTCATGGCTATTTGGCACTACGGCGAGCGCCAGCAGTGGACGCGGCTGTTTGTGATTACCTATTTGCTCACGGCCGTAGGCTTTTTGCTGAAAGGACTGCCATCGGTGGTTTTTCAGGGCATTGCGCTACTGGTATACTGCCTCGGTGCGCGGCAGTGGCGGCGGCTCTTTAGCTGGCAGCATGTGCTGGGGGGGCTGGTACTGCTGGGAGTGCTAGGTACTTATTTTCTGATTTACAGTCGTCACAACTCGCTCGATGTGGCCCTGAAAACGTTGTGGTCGCAGTCGAGCCAACGCACGGTGGCCGCCCAGCCGCTGGCCGAGTCGGTGCGCTACGTGCTGCTGTTTCCGTTCGATTTCATTAAGCACTTTCTGCCCTGGACCCTATTAGTGCTGTGCCTGGCGCGGCCCGAGCTGCGGGCCGCGGTGTGGCGGCAGCCCTTTTTGCGCTATAATGCCCTGCTGTTCGTAGCCATTCTGCCGGTGTATTGGCTGTCGCCGGCTACCATTCCTCGCTACCTCTTTATGCTGGTGCCGCTGCTGCTCACGGTGGTTATCCCACTCTACTATAAGCTGCAGCCTGCGCGCGCTTGGCCCGTGCGTCTGCTTGATGGCCTGCTGCTGGGCTTGCTGCTGCTGAGCAGCCTGCTGGTGCTGGGCGCGCCATTGGCATATATTACCCCGGCGCTGGCTGGGGCGCCCCAGGTGGCGCTGGCTAAGCTGGTGCCCGGTGCCTGGGCCTGGAGCCTCGGACTGGGCGTAGTGCTGCTGGGGGGAACGTACCTTTTTTGGAAGCTAGTCGACTACCGGCTCCTGCTGCTGGGCTACTTCTTGCTGGTGCTACGGCTGGCGTTCGATGTGTTCGTGTTTCCGGCTCGCCTTCAAACATCGTCTGAGGTAGCGTACCGCACAGCGGCCTTGCGGGTGGGCCGCGAAACCCGGGGGCGGCCGCTGATTTTGCTGCCGCACGCCAAGCTCGATGATGTGGAAGCCTTCTACATCACGCGCGAGCGGGGCCAGACCCTAGAACGAGATTCACTGCCGGCCCGGCCCGGCTACCTCTACCTAGGGCGAGTAAAGCAGTTGCGCGGCCTACGCTACCGCACCCTCGACGAGTTTGTCATCGACGGTAAGCAGCGCTTTCGGTTGGTAGAAATAGTGCCCTAGGGCCCGCCTCTTCGCCATGACCAACGACGATATAGAAGCAGTAACTCTGCCTACTGAAAAAGTGCCCGCGCCAGCCTGGCGGCGTCACCTGCTGCTGCTGGGTAAGCTGGTCTTTATGGCCGGGGCGCTGTGGCTGGTGGCGCGCCACCTCGATTTGCCGGCCCTAGGGCGCACGCTACGCGGGGCCCAGCCTGGCTGGCTGGCCGTGGCTACGGGGTTGTTTATTGTATCGAAGCTGATATCGTCGGTGCGGCTCAACCGTTTTTTTCGCGCCGTCGACATTCGCTTGCACGAGGGGTACAACCTGCGGCTGTATTGGCTAGGTATGTACTACAACCTGTTTTTGCCCGGTGGCATCGGGGGCGACGGCTATAAGGTGTACCTACTGGGGCGGCAGTTTCCGGGGCGGCGGGCCGTCATTTTCCGGGCCTTGCTGCTCGATAGACTCAGCGGCATGGTAGCGCTGCTGGTGCTGTTGTTGCTTTTGTTTGCCGGTACCGCTTACCCAGGCTGGTGGCGCCTAGGAGCGCTGGTGTTGGTGCCACTGGGCTTAGGGCTCAGCTACGGGCTTGGGCGCTGGCTGTTCGGCGATTTTCGGGCGGCTTTCGGGCGCACCTCGTGGCAGGCGCTGGGGGTGCAGGGGGCACAGGTGCTACAAGCGTGGTCGCTGCTAGCGGCCCTAGGTGCCGCCCACGGGCCGGTGCTGCCCTATCTGCTGGTGTTTCTGGCTTCGTCGGTGGCGGCGGTGCTGCCGCTCACGGTGGGCGGGCTGGGCGCGCGCGAACTCACGTTTCTCTACGGGGCCAAGCTGTTTGGCCTGGCGCCCGCGGTGGCGGTGAGCGTAAGCGTACTATTCTACGTCATCACGGCCGTCGTATCGCTCGGTGGCGCATTTGTGCGGGTGAGCGCTGGCGAAGCCACCTCCGCTAAGCTAGCCGACGAAGAACTCGCTCCTACTGTAAGCTAGAGAGTAGATAGGTGCTACAGCGCCGCGTAGCTCACCACCTCGCCGCCTGCTTCGCGAAGCAGCTCATGCGCCGCGCCGCTGCGCCAAAACTCGTATTCCGGCACGCGCATCAGCGGCGAGCCGGGCCGCTCGCTCAAGCCTGGGTGGCTCATAAACTCGGCCACCTGCACGCCCGGCCGAAAGGCAGCCGCCACGCCCCGCCGAAAGGCGTCGGCGTTGGCAGCCTCGGTCGAAAAAGTGGTTATCAGCGTCTGCGGCGTGCGAAACGGACCTAGAGCCCGTTGGCTAGTTTTGGCAAAGGCTTGCAGTATCAGCCCGCGGCTATCGAGCCGGCCCGCGGCCGTGAGGCGGCGCACCCGGCGCACGCCTAGCTCGGCGAGAATCTGCAGTAGCGCCGGGCCTAGCAGCGGGTATTGGTGCAGGTGTTGGTGGCTGTCGGCGTGGGTCAGGGCGAGGCCGGCTGCGGCTAGATGCTTGAGCTGCGCGGCTATTTCCAGGCGCAATTCGGTGCGGCGCACCTTGCCCCGCAAAAAACGCTGCCACAGCTGGCTAGAGCTATAAAACTGTCCATCGGCATTTACTAGCGACGGCACTTGCGAAGCGGCGCTCAGGGGCTGCCCAGCGTTGAGCGTGAGGTGCAAGCCTACCGACAGGGTAGGGGAAGCCAGCCGGGCCAGCTCGCGCAACTTGGCCTCGCTGGCAAAATTGGCCATCACGGTAGTGCTGCTCACCTGCCCCGCCGCCCCCAACTCCAGTATGGCCTGGGTGGCAGGCGCATCCCAGCCAAAGTCGTCACAATTGATAATCAGCTTCTTCATTCAACAGTTAGCCAGTAACATGTAACAACTCGTCAGAGCCATCTCTATCCTGTTAAATGCTACTTACTAACTGTTAAATGATGATGCTACCGCCCGCACCACATAAGGTGGGCGCGTTTGGCGTGAGTAGTAGATGTACATGCCTATCTCGGCCAGTACGCCGAAGCAGAGCAGGAAAATACCACCTAGGAGCAAGAACAGGCTGAAGATGAATTCCAGCGGGTATGTGCCGAAGATATTGAGCTTGAAAAATATCGACCGCACCAAAAATTGCCCCGCCAGCCCGCCGCCTAGCAGCAGACTCAGCAGCCCCGCCAGCCCAAACAGCCGGAATGGCTTGCGCCCGTGCACAATGAAAAAGCGCAGGATGAACAGGTCAAGAATAACGTAGAAGAGTTTGCTAATCCTGTAGTTGCTCTGGCCAAACTGACGCTCGTGTATCTCAATCGGAAACTCGCAGTAGCGTAGGCCCTTGCGCGCTACCAGCGCCCCCAAGAAGCGGTGTGCGTCGCCGAGCATCTCTACATTCTTCACTAGGTAGCTGCGGTAGGCCTTGTAAGTAGCTCCAAAGTAGCGCAGCTGTACCCCCGACAAGCGCCGGATGATGCCGTGCGCCGTAGTAGCCAGCGCTGTGGCCACCGGCCCTTCGGGGCGCTTGGCTTTGGCACCGCCCACCATGTCGTAGCCCTCATTGATGAGGCTGATAAACTGCGGGATATAAGCCGGGTCGTGCTGCAGGTCGCCGTCCATGGCAATGATAACCTCGCCGCGAGCGCGCTCGAAGCCGGCGCGCAGGCTGATGGTTTGGCCATAGTTGCCGGCCAGGTCGATGGCTACCAGGTGGCGGTCGTGGGCGGCCAGCTCCTGCATCAGCTTCCAGCTTTGGTCGCGGCTGCCGTCGTTCACCAAGATGAGCTCGTAGTCGTAGCCGTGCTGGTTCATCACGGCGGCCACGCGGCTCACCAACTGGCCTACGTTGGCGACTTCATTGTAGAGCGGCGCCACCACGGAAATTAAGCCGGTAAAAGCGGTGTTGGTGGTGGGGGTAGCGAGCGAAGGCATAGACATAAGTACCCGCAAAGGTACTAGGCGCCGCGGCGCCCATTTTGCAATTGTCATGTAACGCGCAGCAAGCTGAACGCTGAATAAGCCGATAAGCTTATTCGGCGTTTGGCTTGCAGAATTCTGAGCCTGGCCGCCGACCTAGGCCGTAACTTTGTAGACTATTGGATAAGCTATGCAATATTTAGAAGGCCGCCGCTACGTGGTGATGGCCATTTTTATAGTGGTGGGGATGTTGTTTGCGGGGCGGCTGTTTTACCTGCAGGTGCTGGACGATTCTTATAAAGCTGCTGCCGACCGCAATACCCTGCAGCGACAGGTGCAGATACCCTACCGCGGCCTCATCTACGACCGGCACGACTCGCTGCTGGTGCAAAACACGCCCGTGTACGACCTTGTGGTGGTGCCTCGCGAAGTGCGGGGCCTCGACTCGGCCAAGTTTTGCCGGGTCATGCAGCTTTCTATCGAAGACCTGCGCCTGGGGCTGCGCTTTGCCAAAAAATACTCGCGGGTGAAGCCTTCGCCGCTGCTCCAAAACTTGAGCACGCCCGAGCTGGCCGCCATCAACGACCATCTCATTGACTTCCCAGGATTTCGGGTGCAGGCGCGAATGGCGCGGGCCTACCGTACCCAAAACCTGGCGCACGCCCTAGGGTACGTGGGGGCCATTACGCCAGCCTTCCTCGAAAAGCCAAAATATGCCAAGTACCAGCCCGGCGAAAACGTGGGTATCTCGGGCCTCGAAGCCTACTATGAATCAACCTTGATGGGCCAGCGGGGCGTACAATATCGCCTGGTAAACGTGCGCGGCATCGACAAGGGGCCCTTTCGCAACGGGGAGTTCGATACGCTGTCGGTGGCGGGGCAGGACCTGCACCTAAGTATCGACGCCGAGCTGCAAGCCTACGGCGAAACGCTGCTGGCCGGGCGCCGGGGCTCCATCGTGGCCATCGACCCCAAGACGGGCGAGATACTGTGCTTTGTGTCGGCGCCACACTACGAGCCCCAAATGCTGACCGGTAAGGGCATGGGCAACCGCTACATGGACCTGCTCAAGAACCCCAACCGCCCGCTCTTCGACCGCCCGCTGATGGCGACCTACCCGCCGGGCTCGGTGTTTAAGATAGTGAATGAGTTGGTAGCCATGCAGCTAGGTGTGGTAGGGCCCAACACCGGCTTTCCCTGCAACCAATCGCTCATTCACTGCACCCACCGCCACGAGTACCCGGCAAATCTTAGCATCGCCATCAAGAACAGTTGCAACCCGTACTTCTACCAAGTGATGCGGGCAGCGGTATTGCGTCACCAATCGCCCAATGGCTTCGAAGATGCCCGCCTAGGTCTCGGCCAGTGGCAAAAAATGGTCAAGTCGTTTGGCCTAGGTGAGAAGCTGGGCGTGGACATGGGCCAGGAAAAGCGTGGCCTCATCCCCTCGCCCGAGTACTACGACAAGCACCTAGGCTACCACCGCTGGAATTTCAAGACGGTATACTCGCTCAGCATCGGGCAGGGCGAAATCGGTATCACAGGCCTGCAAACGGCCAACGTGATGGCCACCATTGCCAACCGGGGCTACTACTACGCGCCACACTTCGTGCGCAGCATCGGCAAAGACGGGCAGCCGCTGCCCGAGTACCGCCAGCGCCACTACACGGCCGTCGATACCACGCTGTTTAAGTACGTTATTCCGGGCATGTGCGAGGTGGTAGACGGGCGCGGCGGCACTGCCCCGCTGGCCTCGTTGCGGCAGTTTGGCATCTCGGTGGCCGGCAAAACCGGCACGGTGCAAAACTCGCACGGCTTCGACCACTCGGCCTTCGCCGCCTTCGCGCCGGCCAACGACCCCAAAATTGCCATTGCGGTATTTATCGAAAACGGGGGCTTCGGAGGCAGCGCCGCCGCCCCGGCCGCCGGCTTAATGATGGAAAAATACCTGCGCGGCAAAGTGGCCAACTACCATCACCGCATGGAAGACTGGATTAAGTACGGTAACCTGACCATCAGAGCTAGGCACTAGTAAACGGTGCCCCTAGGTCGGCTTTCAGGCACTAAACAACAAAAGGGACAGCCAAGCGGCTGTCCCTTTGTTTTTCAATGACCAGTAGCAATTGGCGCTATTTGGCCGGGTACCCCTCGTTTTGCTTTAGGTTGGGGTTGGCCGCCAGCTGGCGCTGCGGCACGGGGTACAGTGCTTTAGTTTTATCGCTGGGCCGGTGGTCCCACCACGAGGCGGTAGTAAAGGTGCCGAAGCGAATCTGGTCGGTGCGGCGCTTGCCTTCGAAAATGAATTCACGGCCCCGCTCGGCCAGCAGCTCGGGTAGCGTGAGGGTGGCCGCGGTGTAGGTTTCCTGGGCTACGTCAGAGGCCTTGAAGGCCCGGCTGTGCACCTCGTTAACTAATCTTAAGGCTTCCGGTACTGCCGTGCCGCCGTTTTTGCGCATCAACGCCTCGGCTTTGTAGAAGTAGATGTCGGTGAGGCGGTACATAATCCAGTCGTTGCTCCAGTACTTGGCCTCCGACTGCCGGCCTGGCTGATACTTGTTGAAGCGGGCGCCGCTGTTTTCCTCGCCGTCAATCATGGTCGAGCTAGTCTTGTTTTCGCTGGCCCGCCGAATTTCCTTTACAAAAACTAGTGGCTTACCGCGGTATTCTTCGGTGCCTTCCACTGGCTTAGTCGGGTTGGTGAGCTGGTACTGGGTGCCGATGAGCATCCAGGTAGATTTGCGCAAGTCATTGTCCTTGAAGGCATCGTAGGCGGTCGGAATCACCACCATGCCGTTGTTGCCGTTGGCATCGCCGTCATAAATTAGGCGCTGGGCGAAGTGGTAAAAGTCGCCGCTCCAGCCGCAGCGGGTGGGCGTGGCCTGGTAGTCGTAGGTGAGCTGGAAGAGCGCCTCCTTCGAGTTGTCGTTGGTGTTGTTATAGGTCGCAGTCAGGTTCGAGTCCAGCACTGGCGCCCCGTTCAGGCCACCGGTAGCGCCCGAGCTGATTTTGTCGCAGGCCGCGATGCACTCATCCCACTTGGCCGTGCCAGTCCACACCTCCGCGTTCAGGTAAAGCTCGGCTAGCATCGAGTAGCCAGCGGCTTTTGTAATGCGCCCAATTAGGGCCTTGCTGAGATTAGGCAGCAGGTCTACGTTCTCTTTCAGTTCCTTTTCCACGAAGGCAAAGACCTCGGCCCGCGGCGCGGTGGGGGGGCTTACTGGCTCGCCTACCTTGGTTACGATGGGTACGTTGCCGTATAAGTCCATCAGCTTGAGGTAGTGAAAGGCCCGGAACACCTTGAGCTCGGCAATGAAGGCAGCCTTCTCTTGGTCAGAAACGCCGGCTCGGGCGAAATCAACCCGCTCGAAGTCACCTAGGGTGCTGTTGCAGAAGCCAATGCCCGTATAAATCAGCCGCCAGGGGTCCCATACGAAGTTTTCGGTGTATACCCAGCTGTGGCCGTGCTGCCGTATCCACTGGGCATCGTCGTAGCCGTGGCGGCCCTTCTGGGGCCAAGCCAGCTGGTCGGCCGACATCTCATTGAGCCGCCAGTAGCCAGTCTGGCCGGTGGGCGCCATCCAGGCGTTGGCGTGGGTGTAGGGGCGCAGCACACCCGCCAGAATCTCCTGGCGGTTGTTATAAAACTTGGCGGCGTCAATCTGGCTGTAAAGCGTTTCATCCAGCTTGGTACAAGAAGTGCCTAGTAGCAAGGTGAGCGCGCCGGTTAGCAAAAAACCTTTGGATAATCGTTGCATAGAGGTGGGATATTAGAAGCCAACGTAGAGACCAGCCGTGAAGGAGCGCGTGCGCGGGTAGAAGCCGCGGCCATCGATGCCAGGGGCTAGGCCTGTGTCGTTCACTTCGGGGTCTAGGCCGCGGTACTTAGTAAAGGTCAGTAGGTTGCGGCCCGTCAGGTACACGCGCAGGTTGCGGATATAGCTGGTGTTAAATTTGAAGTTGTACCCTAGGGTCACGTTGTCGAGCTTGACGAAGCCGCCCGGCTCGAGGTAGTAGTCCGAGTACTGCAGCACGTCATTGATTTGGTTGTTGCGCGAAATGGCATCTTGCAACACGTTGTTGGGCAAGTACACTTTGTTGCCGAAGAACACCTGTTGTAGGTTCAGGATGTCGTACTTGAACTTGCCGCGGAAGAAGAGCGTCAAGTCAAAATTCTTGTACTGGAAGCGGTTGTTCCACGACATGTAGTACTTGGGCACACCGTTGCCAATGTAAGCGTAGTCGTCGTTGGGCGCGATTTTGTCGGCTGTAACTGCTTCGCCAGTAGCCTTGTAAAACAGCCACTTGCCTTCGGGTGTGAAGCCCGCGAAGCGCTTGCCGTAGAAGCTGCCCAGCGGCCCGCCCTCGATGGTGCGGATGGCGTTGCCGAGTGCCCCGAAGCCCCCGATGTCGCCGAAGTTCAGGAACGTGGTTTTATACACGTCGTCCGAGAAGGACACCAGCTTGTTGCTCTGCGTGCTGCCCGTGAAGTCCATGCCCCAGCTGAAGTTTTTGGTCTTCATCACGGTGCCGCTTAGGGTTACCTCTAGGCCTTTATTGTCGATAACGCCCACGTTAGTAAACACCGTAGACTGCACGAAAGGTGGCAACTGGGTGTTGAAGTTGCCCAGCAGGTCCGACGTGCGCCGGCGGTACACATCAATGGCGCCGGTGAGGCGGTTGCCGAAGAGAGCAAAGTCAACGCCCACGTTTACCTCTTGCTTGCGCTCCCAGCGCAGGTTGGGGTTGGGGTTGTTGTTGGGGCCGTAGGTCTGGCGCCAGATGCCATCGTCGTTCAGGTACTGGTTGCCGGTACCTAGGCGCACCACCGACTGGTAGTTCGGAATACCCTGGTTGCCGGTTACGCCGTAGCCAGCGCGCAGCTTCAAGTCATTCACGAAGGAAACGCCTTTCATGAATGACTCCTGGCTGATGGCCCAGCCTACCGAAGCGGCCGGGAAATCGCCGTACTTGTTGTTGGCCCCGAAGCGCGACGAGCCTTCGTGGCGCAGAATGAATTGCGCAATGTACTTGTCTTTGAACGAGTAGTTTACGCGGCCAAAGAAAGCAATAAGCTTGTTGTCTTCCTTACCGCTGCCCAGCGACGCCTTACCCAGTTGCAGGAAGTTACCCGCCCCTAGGTTATTTTCCTGAAACACATCGTTCAAGAAGCCGCTGTTGCCCGCTTCAAACGACTCAGCTACGCGATACTGGTAGCTGTAGCCGCCCAGCACCCGGAAAGTATGGGCCTCGTTAAAGGTGCGGCCATATTCGAGCGTCGACTCGAAAGTATAGTTGTTTTCTAGGTAGTTGCGCTTGCGAGCATAAGCGGTGCCGCGTACGGGCGTACCATTCAGCTCGCCAAGCTGCGAGAAGCGAGAGCCCGCCTGCCGGTACTCATTGTCGTTCTGGGCGTCGCGCACCACGGCCCCAAACGCCGTAGCCCGCAGGCCCTTGATGGGCTCGAGCGTAAACCGAATGTCGGCCGACGTCGTGTTTTGGTCGCGCAGGTTGCTTTCCTGGGTGAGGCGGCCGATGGGGTTAGTCGTCGAGCCTTCCTCGTAGAACGTACCGTCGGGGTTATACACCGGCTGCGTGGGGTTGCGGCCCAGCGCATTCTCAAAGTCGCCGCCGTTGCCACCGAGCAGGTTAGCCTTGTTGAAGTTGGTGGCTAGGTCGAGCTGCGCGCTCAGCATGTCATGAAAGCCCCGCTGGTTGAGACTCAGGCGCCCGCCGTACTGCTTGCGCCAGTTCTGAATCGTGATGGGGTCCGCGTTATTGTAATAAATAGAAGCTCGGTAGCTGCCCGTAGTGCTGCCGCCTGACAGCGCCAGGTTGTGATACTGGCTCAGATTGCTCTTGTTAATCAGCAGGTCGTAGAAGTCGGTCGAAGCACCTAGGTCCTGCATTTGGCCCGCCTTGGTATTAGTCGGGTCGGCGCGGTACGCCCGCCAATCATCGGCAGTTAAGAAGCTGGGCCGCTTGGCCACCACCTCGCGCTGGATATAAGTCGAGTAATCGAAGTGGGCCGGGCCGTTCTTGCCTTTCTTGGTCGTAATCAGAATAACGCCCGCGTTGCCGCGGGTGCCGTAGATGGCCGCCGCCGAGCCGTCCTTTAGTACGTTAAACGACTCAATGTCATCCTGCTGCAGCAAGTCAAGGTTGCCGCCCGGAATGCCGTCGATAACGATAAGCGGCGACAAGTCACCATTTACCGACACAATGCCCCGCAGCTGAATGGCCGGGCTAGAGTTGGGGTTGTTGCCCTGGGTACGCGTTACTGACAGGCCCGCCACCTTGCCCTGAATCAGGTCGAGCGCGTTGCGCGTGCCGCCCTGGTTGAAATCTTCCGACTTCACCGTGGCCACGGCCGAGGTCACTTCGGCCCGGCGCTGCGTGCCGTAGCCTACTACCACCACCTCGTTCAGCGACTTCACGTCCGTCTTCAGAGTCACATCGACTGTGGTGCGGTTGCCAATGGGCACCTCTTGTGCCGTAAACCCAACAGCCGAAATCACCAAGGTGCCCGTGGCGTCGGGCGCCTCCAGCGAGTAGGCCCCATCAGCGTCGGCCGCCGCTCCAATGGAGGTGCCTTTAAGCAAAATGGTAGCCCCCGGAATGGGTTTACCCAGCTCATCTTGCACGTGACCTCGCACCGGAACGGCAAAGTTAATCGTTTTAGCAGCCGAAGCTGACTTTCGCTTTAAGCCGGTCAGCGCTTTGCCTTCGGCGGTTGAGCAAACCGTAGTAGAGAGCACAAGTAGCGCGCCAGGCAGCAGCGTACCCCTTGTCATTCTCCACCAACCAGTTGTTTGGTGTAAGTGGTCAATCATACTTTAAAAAGTTAGGGTGGGGAAAAAACTGCAGCCCTTTTACTGGGTTTTGCAGGCAACTAATTGTGAGTATGTCGATTAGGCTGATAATGGCCTTCTATTTCGGACTGACGCGGTGTGCTAGGTAGCGGCTTGCTTAAGTAAATCTTAGGGCGAGTCAAAAATTCTTCTTAGCTCGTCACCATCCTGATTAATCAACTAAGCGCTATAAATCTATGTAAATTGAGTGACAAGCAGCTAGAATAATACTGTGCCAGCGCTTGCATTAGGTTAGTGCTAAGAGAAGGGGCGAAATGTACTACTAATTATTCATAGGATGTACACGTTGTGCCTAGGCTAGGTGAAACATTTTAGCAGTTTATTACGTGGGCGCCAAAAAGAACCGGGTAGGGGCCAGGCTGCAGCAGTTGAGCTTAAGAATCAAGTGCTTTGGTAGGGTGCCGCGCTACTGCGTTGGCATTCTGCACGCACGGCGTCTTACTGGTGTGCTATTCTTATAGCGACTGGTGCCTAACTGCAAGGCACCCTAGGACTTCAAAGCTGGCGGCCCGACCTTTGCGGAAAATTTTCGCATGTATCCAACCGTCGCTATCCGTTCGTCGCGCAGCATCGACTGGCTCACGGTATTGCTGTACCTGGCGCTGGTGGGCCTGGGGTGGGTGGCCGTGTACGCAGCCTCCTACGCGCCCCCCTCTCCCGATGCGCCCGCCGTGCACGCGCTGCGCGACCTCAGCTTTTCGGAGCTGATGGCCTTCAACTGGTTTAAGCAGCTGCTGTGGATGGGCACCGCCATAGTACTCATTGTGGTGCTGCTAGTGGTCGATTATAAGGCGTATGATACCCTCGCCTACATTCTGTATGGCGGCATGATATTGCTGTTGGTGCTCACCATCTTCATTGCCCGGCCCATTGCGGGGTCACGCTCGTGGCTCGAACTGGGGCCCGTGCGCTTGCAGCCCGCCGAGTTTGCCAAGTTTACGACGGCGCTGGCGGCCTCACGCTTCATGGCTGGCATCAACCTAAGGCAGCAAAACTGGCGCGACCAAGCCGTGCTGGCCGGCCTCACACTACTGCCAGTGGCACTTATTCTGGCTTCGAATGAGACCGGCCAGGCGCTGGTGTTTGCGGCCTTGCTGCTGGCTTTTTTTCGCGAGGGCATGTCGCCGCTCATTCTATTGCTGCTGGCGGCAGGGGGCGTTATTCTGCTGCTGGCGCTGCTGGTGCCTAAGCTGTGGCTGGTGGTAGTCTTCACGGTGCTGCTGCTGGCCGCCTTTGGGCTCAATTCGCGCCTGTGGCGCCACCACCTGCCGCTGAGCCTGAGTGTGTGGGCCGCGGTTATCGGTATGGTGTTCGGGGTCGATTTCTTTTTCAACCACGTGCTGCAGCCCCACCAGCGCCAGCGCATCGAGATGCTCATCGACCCCGGCAAAGACCCCCTAGGTAAGGGCTGGAACGTGACGCAGAGCAAAATCGCGCTTGGCTCGGGCGGCTGGCTGGGCAAGGGCTTTCTTAAGGGCACCCAAACCAAGTTCGACTTCGTGCCCGAGCAGAGTACCGACTTCATTTTCTGCACCGTAGGCGAGGAGTGGGGTTGGGTGGGCTGCATCGTTGTGATAGGGCTATACCTCACGCTGCTCTGGCGCATTTTGCTGGTGGCCGAGCGCCAGAAATCGGTATTTGGGCGCACCTATGGCTATTGCGTGGCCAGCATCCTGTTTGTGCACTTCACCGTGAACCTAGGGATGACTATGGGCCTGATGCCGGTGGTGGGTATTCCGCTGCCATTCTTTAGCTACGGCGGCTCGTCGCTGTGGTCGTTTACCATTCTGCTCTTCACGCTGCTGGCCCTCGATGCCCACCGCAAGCAGGACCTGCTGCGCTAGAAAGCGAGTGGGGGCAAGGCTAGTTGCGCACGCAGGGTCGCTTAGTCTCCACACGCTCTCACTTAGTTACCTAGGTCAACCCACGGCCTTACTCCGCAAATAAGCGTCATCCGTCGAAGCAAAAGCCGGCCCCGTCGACTAGCTACTTGGCCGGAAGGGAGTGCAAATCACCTTTGCATAGGTATCGCACTACACCTTCTCACCCCTAGCTAGTATGGAAAGAAAGCATTTTCTCAAGAGCCTCCTTATGGGGGCTGCGTCGGCCCCAGTATTGCTTGCCGCCTGCGGCAAAGACGAGGTGGCGCCGAGCACTGCCACCACAACTGCCAATGGCACAGGCACTACTACTGCCACTGGCTCGGGCAGCTGCACCGTGGCGCCCACCGAAACTGAGGGGCCCTTTCCGACGCACACGCCCTCGTCGTATGTGCGCAGCGACATCACCGATGGCCGCACGGGCTACAAGCTGACGGTGAAAATCACGATAAACAGCAGCGCCAATGGCTGTGCTGCCCTGGCCGGGGCGCTGGTCGATATCTGGCACTGCGATGCCCAGGGCAACTACTCAGAATACGGCGGCACCGGTATGCAGAGCACCAACTATACGAACGTGCATTTCTTGCGCGGCCGCCAAACCACCGACGCTAGTGGCTTGGTGACGTTTACCAGCATCTTTCCGGGCTGGTACTCGGGCCGCGCCACCCACATCCACGTGCACGTGTACAACGCCAACGGCACTTCTCTGAAAGTAACCCAGATAGCGTTTCCTGAAGGCGCCGGCACGGCCCTGGCCGCCGTCAATGGCTACGGCAAGGGCCTGAGCGGCTACACGTATAATAAATCGGACAACGTATTCAGCGACGACACGGCGGGCGCGGAGATTGCCGCCGTAACGGGCAACACCACCGATGGCTTTGTGCTCACGATGGCCATTGCGGTCTAATATCTAATTATTAGTTCATTACGACACTAACTGGCCACTACCAAATGCCGCCCCGCGTGATTACGCTTGCCTACCGCAAGGTGCTCGATGCCACGGCTTCCAAGCCATGGGACAAGCTTGTGCTAGTCGATAGCTACCGCGAGCTGCGTATGCAGGCGCAGCTCTACAACCCCGGCGGGCAGTACCGCACCTTCGGCGAGCTGCTACACTATGTGCCCGGCGCCGATAAGCTGCATTTTTTGGTGGGTGGCTCTATCGGCGGCTACGTGCAGCAGCTGAAGGGAGTAGTGCCCGACATTGTCAACAACGTGGGGCGTTATTTTCTAAAATTTACGCGCTACCAGTTCGAGCTGATTAACTCGGACCTGCACGACCAAAGCAAGCATCAGGTAGCCATTACCTTTTATGCTGAGCCGCTGCACTGGCACGACAGCATTGCCCCTTACTTGCTCGTGTCGGATGCCGCCGCGCCGGCCGAAGCCAGCGGCGAAGTACTGACGCACCTCGTGCAGCTGCAGCCCTATCTCACCATTCATTCTCTGCACCCGGCTAGCTAAGATGATAACCCAAGCGCCTGGCAAAATCTACCTGGCCGACCAGCGCGGCGTGGTCGAAAGCCCACAGTTTCGGCGCCAAAGCACCCTTAGCTTTGGCGACTATCAGCAGGAGCACAAGGCGCCCATTGGCCGCCTCTACGGGCTGAATGAGGAAACACTGGCCGGTGGGCACGAGGTAGAAGTGCCTGTAGCCCAAGATTCCTACGTGGTTGTGCTGCCCATTACGGGCACCGTCGCCTACAGCACGGGAGGCGGGGCGCACGGCACGGCGGAGGTCGGCACAGTACTCATCATTTCAGCTCCCGCTGGCACGCTGCTGCTGCTGCGAAACCCTTACGCCAACGAGCTGATTAGCTTCCTGCATTTGTGGGTGCGCGCCTCTGCGCCGCTCACGCCGCCTGCGCCAGCCGTTGGCCTTGTTGCGGTGTTTGAGGAACTGCGCGAAAACGAGCTGCTAGAGCTGGTGAGCGTGCGCACGCAGGGCCAGCCGCCAACTCAGCCTAATCTGCCAATTATGCTCAGCCTAGGTCGGTTTATGGGGCGGCAGGAAGCCGTGTATAGCTTGGCTAGCAAAAGCAACCAACTGGTTGCCTTTGTACTAACGGGAGCCTTCGAGCTGGAAGGCCGCTTGCTGCACGAAAAAGACGCCCTGGCGCTCTGGAACGTCGATTCTGTCGAACTGGAAGCCCTCAGCAACCACGCCATCGTGCTGCTGCTCGAGCTAGTGCCCTAGCCTAGGTGCCTCCGAAGGAAGCCTGCCAGTCAAAGCGGCCTATAATCGCCTACGCTACCAGCGCCGCCCGCGGCCGGGCCCTGGTAGCTTCGCCAGCCAGGGCATACCCTAGGCGCCGGCAAACTTGCGTTCAATCAGCTTGAGCAGCTTGCCCACGTGCTCTTCTTTGCGGCTCCAGTCGTGGCTATTGGCCAGCTCCTGGCGCACGTAGGCCATGGCGGCATCGGCCGTGGGTAGCGAGTCGAGGTGCTGAATGGCGGCATGATACTCCATATTTTCCCCATTAAACAGCTCATTGATAAAGCTAAAGCGCTGATTGATGGAAATGGCTTCCCGCAGACTGCCTACCTTGGGCGCGCTGCGCTCGGCCAGCGGCGCCCCACCCTGGGCCGAGTGGCGCAGCGTACTCGCCAGGGGCGCGGCGGCCGCTGGCTGCGTGGCCTTGAGCTTTTCGTAGAGGGGCACCGCGCTCGTGGGAGATGGTTCCTCCTCGGTAGGCGGGGCCGTAGACGATTCAGCGGCAGGTGTAGGGGGCGTAGGGGGCGCTACTGGTGCTGGCTCGGGGGCCGGTACAGCAGCGGCTGGGGCCGGCGCCGGTGCCGGCGTAGGCGTGGGAGGGCTAGCCGGTGCGGGGGTAGGCGTAGCCGGGCCATCATCCCAGAGGTCGGCCTCGGTGAGGGGGAGCAAGGCGCTGAAGGCAGCTACCAGCCGCGGCATAGCATCGACGGCCTTGGTGTGCTTGGCTTCGTAAAGGGCGAAGCGCTGCACCAGAAAATCGCGGCTCAGCGGAGCGTTGCTGGTAGGTAGGCTGTCCACGAAGCTCTGGTAGTACTCCTTGTCTTGGTCGAGGTAGCGGAGAGCGTCGCGCAGCTCGGCCACTGGCACGGGCTCGTCGGCATCGGCGCTGGCGGCGGGCAGCAGCAGGCGCTCGAAGGCCAAAGCCGGGTCGGCGGCTAGCAGCAGCGTGTCGGCCGCAGCCTGGGCGAGCAGGGGCTCCAGCGCCGCCCGGTCGAGGCGAATGTGGCGCGAAAGCACGTTCATAAACTGCGTGAGCGCTGTGCGCACCGCCTCGGCCTCAAAGTTGAAGTAGGGGCTCCGAAGCTGCTGCGCCTCGTGCTGCCAGCGCCCAAGCAACTGACGCACCATCAGTAAGTTGAGCTGCCGGATGGGCGTGAACTTGAGCAGTGCCGGACCATCGAGGGTGGCGTCGGGCTGGAAACCAAAGTGCTGCTGGCACAGCCGGGACGCAAGCCGGCGGCCGTATTGCTCGCACTTGGCGAGGCTATAGTTATCTTGCATAAAACCGCCGGGTGGGTCCGGCCTTTTCGCCGCCAAGTTAGCCACAAATGCCCCTGCTGCACCTTATCAACCTGCCGGGCCCGCCCGTGGCGGTGCCCGCCGGGGCCACGCTGCTAGCGGCTATTCAGCGGGCTGGCCACGACTGGCGCCACGCCTGCGGGGCCAAGGGCCGCTGCACTACCTGCCGCTTGCAGGTGCTAGCCGGGGCCGAGCACCTCACGCCGCGCACCGAGCCCGAGCTGCGCTACCTAGCCGCTGGGCTGCTGCTGCCGCACGAGCGCCTAGCGTGCCAAGTGCGCCTGCCCCAGGGCGAGGTTACGGGCCAGGTGCCCGAAGCCACCAAGCTGCCACACGTCGAGTACGTGGGCTGAGCAACTGAGCTATCAGAAGCGCACGAAAAGGGCTTGGCTTGGGTTCGCTTAGCCGCTGGGTTACCTTTGTTAGGAGGTCGTAAATTCGCTCTGGCGAGGTTCGTCCTTCGTTTATTTTTGCCTGGGAAGTAGCACCTAGGGATTTTTTCTACCTGCGTCCTTTTCTCAATTACCGCTTCATCTTGTTTACCGAGCCCCATCGTCCTGTTGATTTTTTGCGCCGCCGCGGCTGGCTGGAAGTAGTGTGCGGCTCCATGTTTTCGGGCAAAACCGAAGAGCTGATTCGCCGCCTCACCCGGGCCCGCATTGCGCGGCAACGGGTCGAGATATTCAAGCCCGCCCTCGATACCCGCTACCACGACCAGGATGTGGTGAGCCACAACCACAATAGCATCCGCTCGACTCCAGTGCAGTCGCCCTCCGAAATTTTGCTGCTGGCCGGCGGCGCCACCGACGTAGTGGGCATCGACGAGGCGCAGTTCTTCGACGAGTCGCTGGTAGACGTGTGCCGCCGACTGGCCGATGCGGGCACCCGCGTCATTGTGGCAGGGCTCGATATGGACTACCTAGGGCGGCCCTTTGGCCCCATGCCCGCCCTGCTAGCTACGGCCGAGTTTGTGACCAAGGTGCATGCTGTGTGCGTGTGCTGCGGCGAACTGGCCGCGTACTCCTATCGTCTCTCGGCCAGCGAAAGCCAAGTGCTGCTGGGCGAAACCGATGCCTACGAGGCGCGCTGCCGGCCTTGTTTTCTGGCGGGACCTGCGGCCCGGCCGGCCATCGAGGCGGCACGGGCGGCCCAGGCGGCGCGCTAGCTATCGGTGCTGCGACCATCCCCTAGGGTGCCATAGCCAAGCGCTAGGCGCGCTAAGGCCACCAGCCGGGCGTTCGAGCCAGGCGTTTTATTGCTTCTGCTTTTTTGCTGCTTATGCGCTACTTCTCCCCGCTGCTGTTGGTTTTATGGGTGCTTGCGCTGGCAGCCCGCGCGCAGGGCGTGGCCTATGGCGATTGGCAGCTGCATCTGCCAGCGGCTCGCCCCTACATGTTAGCCGATGCTGCCGACCGCCTGTACGTGGTCGATGCGTCATCTTTTTACTACTACGATAAGGCACTCAATACTACGCAGCTGCTCTCGCGCCGCGATGGCCTGAGCGACGTGGGCGTGAACGCCGTGGCCTACGACTCGGCCAGCAGCCAAGTCATTATATCCTATCAAAATGGCAACATCGACTTGCTGCGCCCCGATGGCACGGTCAAGAACGTGACCGACGTGCTACGCAAAGCGCAGCAAACGGCCAAGGCCATTACCCAGATACAGGTGTACAACGGCTTGGCTTACCTAGCAAGCAACCTAGGGCTGATTGTGCTGGACCTAAGCAAGCTCGAAGTGCGTGACACCTACAGCGCCATCGGCCCCAGCGGCCAGGCCGTGACAGTATATAGCACGGCCGTTGTGCACGACACCATCTTTGCCAGTACCACGCAGGGCGTGCTGCGCGGGCGCCTTAGCCCAGCCATTAATCTGCTCGACTACCGCAACTGGACCAAAGAGCTACCCAATCCCAGCCTGCCGGCCGATACGTACCGGCAGCTGGCCACCTACCGGGGGCACGTCTACGCGCAGTCGAGCTACCGGGGGGCCTACAGCCTGGTAGGCACAGGCAGCGCCCGCGCCTGGCACCCGCTGCAGGGCAGCTACGGCACCGATGCCCGCCGCCTGCGCACCAGTGCCGCGGGCCTGCTCATCAGCTTCGATAATACCGACCTGCGCAGCTACAACCCCCGGACGGGGGCGCTTAGTACGGTGCTGCCCAAAGAAGCCCTAGGTGCCTATCCGTTTGACGTGGTGCGCCAAGCCGACGGCACTGTCTATGTAGCTAGCTACGACCGCGGCCTGCTGCGCTTTGCGGCGGGCAGCACCACGCCCGAAATCATTAAACCCAACGCTCCCGCCACGGCCGAAGCATATAGCCTGCTGGCTGATGCTGCCACCAACTCGGTGGTAATTTTCAGCGGCGGCTATAGCGGCGATAACGGGTTGCAGTTTGGCCGCCGCGATGGCTTTTATGAGTATCGGGCGGGCCAGTGGACCAACTACACCGCCAGTAACTATCAGGCCGCCGACTTCCCCAACCTGCTCGACATGTCGCACGGGGCGCGTACGCCCGATGGCACACTCTACGTAGCCAGCTACGGCAATGGCTTGCTGCAGTGGCAGGGGCCGGGGCAGTTTAAGCAGTACACCTTTGGCACGCCAGGCTCGCCGCTGCGTAGCACCCTCGACCCCGACCAGCGCTACATCGATTATGTGCGCGTAACCGACGTGGCTGCCGACCCCGGCGGCCAATACCTGTGGCTGGCCAACCGCCACGAGCGGGTGGGGGTGTCGGGGCTCTACCGCTTTCGCCCCGGCCCTAATACCTGGCAGGTGGCGCCTTACTTTCCCGGTTCCCAGAACTTCGACCGGCTAGTGGTCGATGCCTACGGTAACCCCTGGGCTGCGCAGTCGCGCAAAGGTGGCGCGGGCCTGGCCGTGTACGATACGCTTAGCCGCCAAGTTATTACTTTCAACACGGGTACTACTGTCAACCAAGTGTATGGCATGGCCCGCGACCGCACCGGCAGCATTTGGATTGGTACCGGCGATGGCGTGGCGTACTTCAGCGACCCCAGCCAGGTGGTGAGCTTCCTGAGCGGTACCAGCAGCCTAGGTAGTGCGGGCACCTTCGCAGTGCCCATTGTGCGGCGCGGCACGGGCACCGGCTACCCGGCGCTTTTTAATACCATCGTGCGCTGCATTGCCGTGGATGGGGCTAACCGCAAATGGCTGGGCACGCCCAGCGGCCTCTGGCTGTTTAGCCCCAACGCCGATGAAGCCCTGCTGCACTTCACCACGGCCAATAGCCCGCTGCCCAGCAACAGCATTGTGGACGTGGCTGTGAACGACAAAACCGGCGAAGTATTCGTGTCTACCGATGGCGGCGTGGTCAGCTACCAGGGCTCGGCCACCCTCACCGACGAGGCCCCGAGCTGCGCCGAGGTATTTCCGAACCCGGTGCAGCCCGATTTCGTGGGCCAAGTGGGCATCCGCGGCTTGGTCAACAACGCCTACGTGAAGATAACTGATGTGGCGGGCCACCTCGTGTATAGCACCCGCGCCAATGGCGGCACCCTCACCTGGGACCTCAACGATGCCCAAGGCCGGCGCGTGCGCTCGGGCGTATACCTAGTGCTCACCTCCGACGCCGACGGCAAAAACGGTTGCGTCAGCAAAGTGGCCGTATTGAGCCGCTAGGGGAGGAAATTCAGCGACTAGTGGTTATTAATAAGCAGTAGTCCACCAGCGCAAGTGCCCCTAGATAAGGCCTAGGTACGCCATGCGAATACTAGCGCCGGCACCCTGCCCATCGTTTTATAATTGCCCACCTCGCTCCTCATGCTAATAAAAACCCGCGGCATCGTTCTCAGCTTTCTCAAATACCGCGAAACCAGCATCATCGCCCGCATCTATACCGAGCGGCGCGGCGTGCAGAACTACATTGTGAACGGCGTGCGCAAGGCCAAGCCGCCGGGGCGCATTGCCCTGTTTCAGCCCCTCACGCTGCTCGAACTCGTGGCCTACGTGCCGCGTCAGGGCAGCGACCTAACGCGCCTCTCCGAGTTTCGGTGCGCCGAGCCGTTCCGCACGCTGCCCTACGAGATGCGCAAGAGCAGCGTCGCGCTGTTTTTGTCGGAAGTGCTGAGCAAGTCGGTGCGCGAGGAAGAAGAAAACGAGCCACTCTTTCGCTTCCTGCACGATTCCATAATGGCTTTCGACGAGCAAACGGTGGGTACCGAAAACTTTGCCTTGCTCTTTTTGCTGCACCTGGCGGGCTACCTAGGGTTTGGGGTGAACACCGGCGCCGAGCTCATGGACCAAATCGTGCTGGCCGGCACCGCCATGGGCCCCGGCCAGGGCAGCGGCATCGCCACCGTGCGCCTGCGCGAATTTGAGCAGTACTTCGACGAGCTGTTGCACACGCCGGCCGCCGTCACCATCCCCAACGGCCAGGTACGGCGCGAGCTGCTCACGGTGCTCATTCGCTACTACCAGCTCCATGTGGAGGGGTTGGGTGAAGTCAAGTCGCTCGATATTCTGAGTGAGGTATTAGGCGGTTAAAACTGGCAGCGCTTACAAATAAAAAGCCGCTTCCTATTACGGGAAGCGGCTTTTCTGTTGCCCTAGGTACTCGGTAGGATGCGGTTTCATCCCATCCCAGGACTATTTTTTCTTGACGGGGGCTTTTTTGGCCGGAGCTTTTTTCGCGCCCGCGGCTGCCTTCTTCACCGGAGCCTTGGCCGCAGCTTTGGCCGGTGCCGTAGCCTGCGGCGTGGGCGTGCCCTTAACGTCTATCAGTTCCACGTCGAAGCTCAAATTAGCATTAGCCGGGATGTCGCCGCCCGCGCCACGCTCGCCGTACCCTAGGGCCGACGGAATATAGAGCGTCGCCTTGCTACCCTTAGGCAGCACCGCCAGGCCCTGGTCCCAGCCCGCGATTACTTGGCCCTGACCTAAAGTGAAATCAAATGGCGTGTCACCGTGCTTGGCCGTAGAGTCAAACTCCTTGCCCGTTTCCAGCACGATGCCACGGTACTTCACGCTCACCGTTTGGCCCGGCTTGGGCACCACGCCCGTGCCGCGCTTGGTGATGACGTACCACGTGCCACCCGGCGTTTTCTTGGCCTGCGAGGTCAGGTTCTTCTCCTTAAAATATGCCTGAATTTTAGTATTGTCTGTCACTAATTGCTTAGCGGCGCGAGACTTGGCAGTGCGCTGCATCTCGGCCATCATAGCTTGCTGGCGGGCCTGCATCTGCTCCATGGTCACTAGCTCTTTGGCGGCCACCGTCAGGCGCAGGGCATTGCCCGAGCGCTTGATGAAGGGCGGCACTGCTTGCCGCATCTGGGCAAAGGCCGTGTCGGCATTAAAGCGAAACACGGCGCTATCGCCGGGTAGCAGCAGGCCCATCGCCTCCTCAATCGAGCCGGGCTTGGTGGTGGGGGCCAGGCCCACCGGCACGGGCTCGGGCCGCAGCCGGCGCGAGGCCATCAGCACCGAGTCGCGGTCGGTGCGGTACTCAATGTACACTAGCAGCACCTGCCCGGCGCGGCTGGCATAGGGCGCATCGCCAGCGGGTGCCAGCACCCTAGGGGCGTAGTGCCCCGCCGCATCGCGCCGAAACAGCTGGTACTGCGTGGTGCTGCCCGGTAGGGTCGCAAAGCCGGGGGCTGGTGTGGTCTGGGCCGATGCCCCCTGGGCTAGTAGCAAGGTGCTCAGCAACAAAAAAATAAGTCGCATAAAAGTTGTCGAAAAGAAAAGTAGGGTAGGGCTGCAAAGCAAAAGTGGTGCCTTGGCACAACGCCTAGGCACCACTCGCGGCCCCTCTGGGCAAGAGAGAAAACAAAACCGCCGCACCCCTCAGGGCACGGCGGCAATTAGTACCTAGGTGCTTACTGAGCCGGGCCGGCCGGCGCATCCTTAATACCTACCAGCTCCACGTCGAAGCGCAGGGGCGAGTTGGGCGGAATAGCCGCGCCCGAACCACGCTCGCCATAAGCCAGCGACGACGGAATGAGCAGCGTAGCCTTGGCGCCCTTGTTGAGCAGTGCCACGCCCTCGTCCCAGCCCGGAATCACTTGGCCGCGACCTAGGGGGTATTCGAAGGGCTTGCCGCCCATGCTCTTAGCCGACGAGTCGAACTCTTTGCCGTCGAGCAGCGTGCCGCGGTACTGCACGCTCACTAGCTGGCCCGGCTTGGCTACCGGGCCCGTGCCGGGCTGCGTAATGATGTAGTACACGCCGCCGGGAGTCTTCTTGGCGTTGGTCAGGTTGTTTTTCTTGAGGTAGTCTTGCAGGGTTACCTCATCTTTTTTGTTTTGCGTCTCAGCATAAGCCTGCATTTGCTTCTGCTGCTCGGCCATCATTTTCTGCTGCAGCGTCTGCTCCAGCGCCTGCTCTTCCTGCGCCGTGATGAGCTTGTCGGTCTTCACGTTGATAACAATCACGTTGCCGCTCTTCTTGAGGAAGCCGGGCACCGGGCGGCCCTGGGGCTTGAACAGCGAGTCGGCATTGAAGCGGAACACGGCGCTGTCGCCGGGCTGCAGCAGCGAGAAGGCTTCGTCGGGCATGCCTTTGCGCTTCACTTCCATCATGGGCATGGGCACGGCCGTACCCGCAAATTTCTTGCGCGTGTCTTCCAGTACCGAGTCTTTGCCGGTGCGGTAGTACAGGTAGGCCGTCATAAACTTGCCTATCCGGTCCTTATAAGTAGGGTCTTCGCCGTTGGCCACCTCGCGGCGCTCGTACTTACCGCCAACGTTCTTGAAAATCTTGTACTCAATCCCCGACTTGGTTTTGTCGAAGTCGCCCCCGCCTTTGTTACACGAGGCAAGGAAAGAGGCCAGGCTGAGCGCACCGGCCGCTAGGGCCAGCTGCCGGGCCCCGCGGGGCCGGAAAGAAAACTGCATGAAAACAGAAATTATTAGGAATACAGAACAGATACGAGGCCAAAGTTAGGCCACAGGCGGCGCAACCGCTACGGGCACGGCCGGCGTGCTCACTAGCTGCGCCTGGTAGGTGGGCAGCAGCCCCAAAAAGCGCTCTACCGTGGCATCTAGCGACTGGTAGCTGACGCCGCCCGAGGCGTTGTGGTGCCCGCCGCCCTCGAAGTGGCTGCGCGAAAAATCGCTCACCGAGAAGTCACCTACCGAGCGGAAGGAAATCTTTACCGCCGAGCCGCGGTCAATAAAAATGGCTGCAAACACGATGCCCTCGATGCTAAGGGCGTAGTTGACGAGCCCCTCCGTGTCGCCGGTTTTGCTGTCGTAGTCGCGCAGCTCCTGCTGCGTCACGGCAATGTAAGCCGTGTTAAACTCACGCTTTACCGTTAGTTTATCCTTCAGGATATACCCTAGGAAGCGCAGCCGAATCTCGGAGTGCGAGTCGTAGATGCGCCGGTGCACCGAGGCAAGGTCGATATGGGCATTCAGCAACTCGGCAATGATGAGGTGCACATTGCGCGAGGTGCTAGGGTGCCTGAACGAGCCCGTATCGGTCATGATGCCCGCGTAGAGCGCCTCGCCCATGCCCTGGTCTACAAGGTCCTGGTCGCCTAGGTCCCGGATTATCTCGAAAATCTGCTCGGCCGTGGCCGCCGCCGCTGGGTTCGAAAAGCTCACGTCGGCGAAGCTTTCGGGGCGCTGGTGGTGGTCGATAAGCACCTTGGTGCCCGGCGCCTGCCGCACGTATTCGCCCAGCTCATTGATGCGGGCCAGGCAGTTGAAGTCGAGGCAGAAGATGAGTTCGGCGCGGCTCACGAGGTCGCGCACCTGGCGGTCGTTATGGCGCGGCTCATACACTACTACCTCATCGTTGCCCTGCATCCAGTTGAGGAAGGCCGGGTAGTCGGACGGCGTGACCACCGTTACCGAATGGCCTTTTTTCTTGAGGTAGCTGGCCCAGGCCAAAGAGGAGCCTAGGGCATCCGCGTCAGGCTTGTGGTGGGTCGTAATGAACACCTGCTTGGGCTGAGCCAGCAAGGCCTGTAGTTCGGAAACGGAAGTGGACATCGACTAAGTGAATGGCCTGCAAATGCGAAAAAAAGCGGATTGGGCTAACTAAGAGCAAATAGGCCGGCAAAGGTCGGCATGAATTAGGTTTCAACAAGCAGAGTGCCTGGGAAGGTTCGCCCGGAAGTGAATAAGCGCCTCGCTCCGGCTACCTTTGCGCCCCCAACCTATTTTCCCCGAATAACCGAATGGCAACCAATCGCACCTTCACCATGATTAAGCCCGATGCCGTGGCTGAAAACCACATTGGCGGCATCCTGAGCATGATTGAGCAAGGCGGCTTCCGCATCGTGGAGCTTCAAAAAGTAAATCTGACGCCCGAGCGCGCCGGCGAGTTTTACGCCGTACACAAGGAGCGTCCTTTCTACAACGACCTCGTAAAATATATGTCGAGCGGCCCCATCGTAGCCGCTATTCTGGAGAAAGACAACGCCGTAGCTGACTTCCGTACCCTCATTGGCGCCACCAACCCGGCCAACGCCGAGGAAGGCACCATCCGGAAGAAATACGCCAAAAGCATTGAGGCAAACGCTGTGCACGGCTCGGACTCGGACGAGAACGCCCAAATCGAAGGTCAGTTTTTCTTCGGCAAATAAGCCCGCTAGAAACTCGCCCTAAAGCCAAAAAAGCCGCTCTGCATCACGCAGGGCGGCTTTTTATTTATGCTGTAATCAGACTTTTTTTGTGCCAAATTTGTACTGAATTGGAACTTGGCTAGTTCCCAAATAAGTGATTGGGTTTCGGTAAGCTACTTACCTCGAAGTAGTAACCTTCTATGTTATCGGGCTCAAAATAAATGGGAAGCGTAACGCCCTGGCGCAGATGAGCGCTCGGGTCAAAGGAGAGGCGCTCGCTTTCAAAGGTGTATTTCTTACCAGTAGCTGGGTTTTGCCATTGGCTGTAAATGTAGTAGAAACGCTCGCCATTACCGCCGCGCAACAAACTCTCTTCTATCTTGGTGATGGGTGGGTCGATGCGCTGACCAAATTGTACTAGCCGCTCTCGACGACGTTGCTTGCGCAGCCGAAAAGCGCTGTATACTCCGCAGGCAGCCGTAACTACCAAGCCATACAGGATATTGCCTAGAAAGCTTGATATGGCGTCTGGCAAGGTGGGCGGGCGACTCTGCTCAGGTAATAGCGGCTGGCAAATAGAATAGATGGTACCCAGTACGCCAACCAAGATTGGCAGGCCGCCAAAGCCAAACCAAAAAAGCTTTCCCACTACTGGCAACGCTTTAAACAGTGCCTTGAGGTGGGTTTTCATGGCATAAAACTCCTCTGTGATGTCGTTAATCAAAAACAAGGGCTTGCTTGGCGCGATTACCAGCAAGCCCTCACTCTTGGTTGCCTAAGCCTGCTCTACTGAGAGCACGGGCTCGGGGTAGTCGTTTTCGACTTTCAGCGGGTCGTGCTTATGCTTAAAGATGAGTACGAACAGTACCGCGATGATGAGCGCGTAGGCTGCAAAAGCCAGCCAGATGCCTTGCCAATCTTTGTTGCCGCTGGCATCGGTAAAGTAGTTCTGGATAACCAAGCCGCTAATGGAGCTACCTAGAACGGCGCCAAAGCCATTGGTCATCATCATAAACAAGCCTTGGGCACTGGCCCGGATGCTCGGCTGGGTCTGAGTTTCGACAAACAGCGAGCCCGAGATATTGAAGAAGTCGAAGGCCATGCCATACACGATGCATGACATAATAATCATCCAGAGGCCGTCGGCGGGGTTACTATAGGCCAGCAATCCAAAGCGTAGTACCCAGGCAATCATACTGAACAGCATCACCTGCTTGATGCCGAAACGCCGCAAAAAGAACGGGATGGCCAGGATGAAAAGCGTTTCCGAAATCTGCGAAATCGACATGATAAAGGCAGGGTGCTTTACTGAAAGCGTATCGCGGTAAGCAGGTACTTTGTCGAAGTCGTGCAGGAAGGTGTCGCCGTAGGCATTGGTAAGCTGCAAAGCGGCACCTAGGAGCAGCGCAAAGGCAAAGAAGGTCGCCAGCTTGCGGTCGCGTAGCAGCGCAAACGATTTCAAGCCCAGCGCATCAACCAGCGAGCGGCCCGAGGCACCCTTAGAGGGCGGCGGGCAGGCAGGCAGCGTAAAGGCGTAGAAACCCAGTAATAGCGCCGCGGCGGCGGCTACAAAAAACTGGTTGGCCGACTTCTCGAAGCCCAGGAACGTGACCGTCCACATGGCCGCAATAAAGCCAACGGTGCCCCAAACCCGAATAGGCGGATAGTCCTTTACCACGTCGAGGCCCTGGCTTTTCAACGCCGAGTACGACACGGCAATTGCCAGCGCCAGCGTGGGCATGTAGAAAATCATGTTCAGCAGGATAACCCAGAAGAACAGGCCGGGGTCCGTCACGAACGGGATGCAGCAAAGCGTGAGGCCGCCCAGCAGGTGCAACACGCCGTAGAGCTTTTCGGCGTTTACCCACTTATCGGCCACAATGCCCATGAGCGAGGGCATGAAAATGGACGCAATGCCCATGGTTGAGAAAATAGCGCCGAACTGCGCGCCCGACCACTGCTTGGTCTGAAACCAGTAAGCTCCAATCGTAATCAGCCACGCACCCCAAATAAAAAACTGGAGGAAGCTCAGAATAGTAAGACGCAGCTTGATGCTCATGCAGGCACAAGTAAAAATGTTGAAAGTAGCTTTTGTTGTTAAAGATACAAGTTAACCTACCAGAAACACAGTAACCCGCCTGCCGATTAAAGCGGTTTAAGCCTCATTATGAAGCGATTTTACTACCTAGGGCCCAACAAAAAGCCCACCGGCGCGGGGCCGGTGGGCTTCTATTAGGTTAGGCGAGGGGACCTAGGCGGCAGCGTAGCGCTTGTTCACCTCATCCCAGTTGATGAGGTTGAAGAAGGCCGCGATGTAGTCGGGGCGACGGTTCTGGTACTTGAGGTAGTAGGCGTGCTCCCACACGTCGATGCCCAGGATAGGGGTGCCTTTGCAGCCGGTATCGGGCATCAGCGGGTTGTCCTGGTTCGGGGTCGAGCAAATTTGCAGCGAGCCATCGGCCTGCTTGCACAGCCACGCCCAGCCGGAGCCGAAGCGCGTGGTGGCTGCTTTGGCAAACTCCTCCTTGAACTTGTCGAACGAGCCGAAGGCTTCGTTGATTTTGGTGGCTACTTCGCCCGTGGGCTGGCCGCCGCCATTGGGGCTCAGGATGGTCCACCACAGCGAGTGGTTCCAGTGCCCGCCGCCATTGTTGCGGATAGCCGGGGTGGCTTTGGCAATATTCTGAAGAATGTCTTCGAGGCTCTGGTTCTCAAACTCGGTGCCTGCGATAGCGGCATTGAGGTTGGTAACGTAGGCTTGGTGGTGCTTGGTGTGGTGAATTTCCTGGGTCTGCGCGTCGAAGGTAGGTTCGAGGGCATCGTAGCCGTAAGGCAGCTTGGGCAGTTCGAAAGCCATGTCAGTAGGGTGTTTAAAGAATGGAAACGGTAGCTAGGTAACCAGCCACCGCCCGCCCCGGTTTGGGGCGACTGCCCAAAAGTAGATTATTTCCGCTTAGCGTTGAAGAAATCACGCATCAGCACGGCGCAGTCTTCAGCCAATATGCCGGCTCGCACCTGCGTGCGCGGGTGCAGCAGTCCCAGGCCGTGCCGTCGAAATCCCACTTTGGGCTCTTCCGCCCCGTAAATAACTTGCTGCACTTGGGCCCAGGCGCTGGCCCCAGCGCACATCACGCACGGCTCGATAGTGACGTATAGTGAGCAGGCGCCTAGGTACTTATTGCCTACAAAATTGGCCGCAGCCGATAAGGCCAACATTTCGGCGTGGGCGGTTACGTCGCGCAGGCGCTCGGTTTGGTTGTGCCCGCGGCCGATGATGGTATTATCGAGCACCACCACCGCGCCAATGGGTATTTCGCCTTCGGCCAAGGCCAGACGAGCCTCAGTTAGCGCCTGGCGCATGAAATACTCGTCGGTGAGCACTATTTCAGGCTGATAGCGCTTTGCACGGCCTGGGCCACCGGCCGCCACTGCGCCTGCTCCTCGGCCGGCGCCGAAAACGAGAAGATGTATAGCTGCTCGCCCTGCACTGTATACTGGATGTACTCGTACTTTTTGAGCGTAGCCAGCGCGTTGCTGCGGCGGTTATCAGCCATTGTAGATACAAACTCTAGGGCCACAAACTCGCGGCCATTCACCTTGCGAACTTCCTGAGTCAAAAAATCTACCTTGGTATACAGGCGCTGAATGCTGGCTTTGTACATGGGTAGCAGCACATTGTAGTCGGGCCCAAACATAGTAGGCCGCACGGCTACGCTGTAGTCTACCTTGCCATTGGGGCTGCTGTACACGGCCAGCGGCTTGCGCGGCGACGGAAACTTGACCGCAATTCCTTCGTCGGGCAGCGGCGTAAAGCCCTGCGGCACCCCCACCGCGAGACCCGGCGCTACCTTCACCGACGTGAGCTTGGGCTTGGGGGCAAAGCTGGTGAGCGCGAGCAGCGAGCAGAGGAGGACGAGAACTTTCATAAGTAGGGCAAAAATAGGGTTGGCGGCTTAGGTGTATGGGCGGCACGAAAAAACGACTGTCATCTTGTGCTTGCAGCAACAGCTTGTCAGGTTGCGTCAGAAGTAGTACTCCAACGAACCGACTAGGATGCTTTGCAAGCGCAGTATGACAGTCGTCTAGATATGCTATGGCTAGTTGCGCTGGCGCGTCGGATACTTAATCCGCACCTTCTTCCAGTACACGTAGTTACCTGTTTTTGCCTCTACCAGGTAGGTGCCCGCCGAAATATGCCCTAGGTCCACGGGCGCGCCAGTATTGTTCTGCGGGTCTAGCTCCTGCTGATACACAACCTTATTTTTATAGTCGGTCATCACCAACGTGCCGGGCTTCGTGAACTGCTGCGTAAAGCTCAGCATCACGCTGTTAGAGTTGGGCTTCGGGAAGATGTCGATGCCCGAGAGCGTCTCCACGCGCTTGATGGGGCCATCGAGCGTCACGGCCGGCGCCTGGCCTTTGGTTTTGACCTCGGCGCCACTCTCATACTTGTTTTTGGTCTTGACTTTCGTTTGGGCCTGGGCGGCTCCGGCCCCAAGCAAAGCGGCTGCTAGAGCCAGCGAAGAAAGAAATTTCATGTCAGCTAGAAGGAAAAAGGATACAGCGTATAAGCAGTCCTAGGTCTCCTTTTACATACTTCATACCAAACTAAGCTGCTACCGCTCGCCAACTAGAAGTAACTTCGCCACAATTTGGCTTATCGCCCAAAGGGCTACCCCCATAAAAGCACAGCCAGCCCGGCGCAGCCGGGCGTATCCGTTAAATTCTAAAAATCCGTTTAAATCTGCGGTCCATGTTGAGAAGTCATACCAACGGCGAGCTTCGCCAAGAAAACGTAGGTCAAACCGTTACGCTAGTGGGCTGGGTGCAGCGCACCCGCGACAAAGGTGGCATTCTGTGGATTGACCTGCGCGACCGCTATGGCATCACCCAGCTAGCTTTAGAAGAAGGCGTGGAGAGCGAAGAAGTACGCGAAAAAGCGCGTACCCTAGGTCGCGAATTTGTGGTTAGCGTGACTGGCAAAGTGGCCGAGCGCTACTCCAAGAATGCGCACATCCCGACCGGCGATATCGAGGTACGCGTCGAGCAAATCGAGGTGCTGAACCCCGCCAAGCTGCCGCCCTTCCTCATCGAAGACGACACCGACGGCGGCGACGAGCTGCGCATGAAGTATCGCTACCTCGACTTGCGCCGCACACCCGTGCGCAACAACCTGATGCTGCGCCACAAGATGGCCCAGGCCGTGCGCCGCTACCTCGACGGCCAAGACTTCATTGAAGTAGAAACGCCCGTGCTCATCAAGAGCACGCCCGAAGGCGCCCGCGATTTTGTGGTGCCTTCGCGCATGAACCCCGGCGAGTTTTATGCCCTGCCGCAGTCGCCCCAAACGTTTAAGCAGCTGCTCATGGTGTCGGGCTTCGACCGCTACTTTCAGATAGTAAAGTGCTTCCGCGACGAAGACCTGCGCGCCGACCGCCAACCCGAGTTCACGCAGATTGACTGCGAAATGGCTTTCGTAGAGCAGGAGGATATTCTGAACACGTTTGAAGGTCTCGTGCGTTACCTGTTCAAGGAAATCAAGAACCTCGACTTCCCGACCGTACCCCGCATGGAGTACGCCGACGCCATGCGTTGGTATGGCAACGACAAGCCCGACGTGCGCTTTGACATGAAGTTCGTGGAACTGAACGACGTAGTAAAAGGTCAAGGCTTCCCCGTATTCGACAGTGCCGAGCTGGTAGTGGGCATCAACGCCGCTACCTGCGCCGCCTACACCCGCAAGCAACTCGACGAGTTGACCAATTTCGTAAAGAAGCCGCAGCTTGGCGCCACTGGCCTCGTGTACGCCCGCGTAGAAGCAGGCGGCGTGGTGAAGTCGTCGGTTGATAAGTTCTACTCGCAGGAGGAACTGCAGAAGTGGAAAGCCGCCTTCAATGCCAACGAAGGCGACCTGCTGCTCATCTTGGCTGGCCCGGCCGATAAAACCCGTAAGGCCCTGAGTGAACTGCGCCTAGAAATGGGCCAGCGCCTAGGTCTGCGCGACAAGGATACCTTCGCCCCACTATGGGTTGTCAATTTCCCACTGTTGGAGTACATCGAGGAGGAAGGCCGTTACTTTGCTATGCACCACCCCTTCACCTCGCCCAAGCCCGACGACCTGCACCTGCTCGACAACCCCGAGACCATCGGCCAGGCGCGCGCCAACGCCTACGACTTAGTTATCAATGGAGTGGAAGTGGGCGGTGGCTCTATCCGTATTCACGACCGCGCAGTGCAGGCCCGTATGTTCTCGCTGCTCGGCTTCTCGCCCGAAGAAGCTCAAGCGCAGTTTGGCTTCCTGCTCGATGCGTTTGAATACGGCGCGCCGCCCCACGGCGGCATTGCCTTCGGCTTCGACCGCTTGTGCTCGCTCTTCGGCGGCGCTGACAGCATCCGCGACTTCATCGCCTTCCCCAAAAACAACTCGGGCCGCGACGTGATGATTGATTCGCCTTCGCCAATCTCAGATAAGCAGCTAACCGAGCTGAGCATTAAGACGGACGTGGTCGTGAAATAAGACCTAGGTACCACAAAAAAGAGAGCGGCCACTGATACTTCAGTGGCCGCTCTCTTTTTTGTGATAATGCTATGCTAGAAGTTCCGTTCGCCCGTTTCGCGCTTGCCCAGCATAACCGAGCCAACCATGGCGGCCAGGAGTAGGATAGAAGCTAATTCAAAGGGCAGCGAGTACTCCTTAAACAGCACCATACCTAGGCGGTCTACCATGCCTATCTGCGAATCGAAGGTGGCGGCATTGTAGCCAGTAGGCTCTACACCGCGAAGTGCGGCTACCATCACCAGCAGCAACAGGCCACCCGAAACCGTAGCGGCTACCTTAGCTAGCATAGGCTTTTGCGGCTCGGTTTCTTCATTCAGGTTCAAGAACATAATCACGAACAGGAACAATACCATGATGGCCCCGGCGTATACGATGATGTTCACAGCGGCTAGAAACTGTGCGTTAAGCAACAGGTAATGGGCTGATAGCGTGAAGAACGTGAGGATAAGAAACAGCACGCTGTGCACTGGGTTCTTGGCCAGCACCACACCTAGGGCACTCAGCAGCGCAACGAACGATAAGAAGAGAAAGAGAGACATAAAAGAGTGTCATGCTGAGCTTGCGAAGCATCTTATCAGGCTCGCAACGCTCGGGTAGGTACTAGTTCTGAGGAAGGCAGCCGTGATAAGATGCTTCGTTCCTCAGCATGACAGGGAGTGAACCTAGGCAGACTGCATTTGCGTGCGCAGCTTATCGGCTTGCTCAGGCGTGAGCTGGATGCCACGCTTCGACCGGTTATCCGGTGATACGGGCTCTACTAGGCGGTCTTTACCGTAGATAAACTCGTCGCGCTCGTAGCGTGGCGGCGCCATTTTGTCAGCCTGCAAGTACACGGCGGCCTTCGGGCAAGCCTCCTCACAGAGGCCGCAGAAGATGCAGCGTAGCATATTTATTTCGTAGCTAACGGCGTACTTCTCCTCCCGGTAGAGGTTTTGCTCGCCCTTCTTGCGCTCGCCAGCCACCATCGTGATGGCTTCGGCGGGGCAGGCTACGGCGCACAGGCCGCAGGCCGTGCAGCGCTCGCGGCCCTGTTCATCGCGCTTCAGCACGTGCAGGCCACGAAAAACGGGCGAGAACGGACGCGTTTCCTCAGGGTAGCGAACGGTGATTTGCTTTTTGGTAGCAGCTCTAAAAAAGTGCTGCATGGTAATAGACAAGCCCTGGAAAATCGCCGGAAGGTAGGCCCGCTCGGCGAGCGTCATCGGCTTCTTTTCTAGTTTCTTGGCGCGGTTGCTTAGCGATTCCATATAGGTCGGTAGGGTAAGAGGGGAGGGCTAGCCGAATAGGCTGTCTACCACCACTGCTTGATTTCGGGGATGATACCGGTCGTGATGAGGCCGCCCGTCAGCAAGATATTGAAGATGGCCAGCGGGATAAGGATAGTCCAGCCGAGGCGCATCAATTGGTCATAGCGGAAGCGTGGCAAAGTCCAACGCACCCACATGAAGAAGAAAATGAACGCGAAAATTTTGGCGAAAACCGCAACTACCCCTAGGATAGCAATGATATTCTGCGCGGCATCAATAGAGAGGCCTTGCGAAGAAGACAGCCAACTGCGGAGCTCGTATTGGAAAGGGAAGTTGAAGCCACCAAAGTAGATAACGCTCATCACGGCCGAAGCCACGAATACGTTTACATACTCGGCAAAAAGGTACAGGCCCATCTTCATCGAGCTATACTCGGTGTGGTAGCCGCCTACTAGCTCCGTCTCGCACTCAGGCAAGTCGAAAGGCGTGCGGTTAGTTTCGGCAAAGGCGCAAACGATGAAGATGATGAAGCCTAGGGGCTGTTTCACCACGTTCCAGAAGTGCCACTCGCCGGGCACCGATTGTTGCAAAGTGATGTCGCGCAGCGAGAGCGAACCCGACATCATGAGCACCGCAATCAGAGCCAAGCCCATCGCCAGTTCGTAGCTAATGTTCTGCGAAGCAGCACGGATAGCACCTAGGAGCGAGAATTTGTTATTGGAAGCCCAGCCGCCAATCATGATGCCATAGACACCCAGCGACACGATACCGAACACGTAGAGCATGCCCACGTTGATTTCAATACCTTGCAGGTGCACGACGGTCTCGCCAAACTTGAGGAAATTACCAAACGGAATAACGGCCGACGACATCAGCGCTGTTATCATCGCTAAGCAGGGGCCGAAGATGAACAGCGCTTTGTTGGCGCCGCTCGGGAAGAATTCTTCCTTCGTGAAAAGCTTTACAGCATCGGCCAGCGGCTGCACAATACCAAAAGGCCCAGCGCGGTCGGGGCCTACGCGGTCTTGCAGAAACGCGGCAATTACGCGCTCGGCGTAGGTACAGTAGGTGGCAATGAGCAGCGAAATGCCGAACACTACCAGAATAACGAGGCCTTGCCAGCCTAAAGATTCGAGAGACATACAGTAGAAACTATCAGCTTAGAAGGAGGTGCCGTTGGGACCACCCAGTTTCAGCGGCGGGTTTTTCTCTAGCTCACGCACGGTGCTTTCGGGTAGGTCCGCAATCACTTGTGGATTGATTACCGGCAGCTCGTAGTGGTTGGCCGAAATAACCGACGAGCGGTCGATGTGCGCCGGGCCTTCAATAACCCAATCCGAAGTTTCCTTCTTCTCGAAGCGGCACTCGTTGCAAATCCACTCCTTCACTTCGCCATATTCGTCCTTGCGGGCGGTTACGCGCAGCACGTCCTTGCCTTTGTACCACAGCGTTACGCGGCCGGCGCATTTCTCGTGGCCACAGTCGCGGTGCGCGTTCACCGGCTTAGTAAACCACACGCGCTGCTTAAAGCGGAAAGTTTTGTCAGTGAGGGCGCCCACTGGGCACACGTCAATGACGTTGCCGCTGAAGTCCTTGTCAATCGAGTTCTCGATGTAGGTGCCAATCTCCGCAGCATCGCCGCGGCCCAGTACGCCGTGCACGCGGCCTTCGGTAAGCTGGTCGGCGGTATACACGCAACGGTAGCACAAGATGCAGCGCGTCATGTGCAACTGCACGTAGGGGCCGATATCGATTTTCTCGAAGGTGCGGCGCTCTTCCTCGTAGCGCGTGGTGCTCACGCCGTGCTCGTAAGCGAAGTTCTGAAGGTCGCACTCGCCAGCCTGGTCGCACACCGGGCAGTCGAGCGGGTGGTTGATAAGCAGCATCTCCACGATGCCTTTGCGCACATCGAGTACTTGCTGGCTAGTAGTATTTTCTACTACCATACCATCCTGCACCGGCGTAATGCACGAAGCTACAAGCTTCGGCATGGGGCGCGGGTCTTTGGTCGAACCGGCCGCTACGCGCACCAGGCAAGCGCGACATTTGCCGCCACTACCTTTAAGGGGCGTGTAGTAGCACATAGCAGGCGGTACCACACCACCGCCAATTTTGCGGGCTGCGTTAAGGATAGTAGTGCCATCTGGCACTTCCACCTCTATTCCGTCAAAAGTTATTTTAGCCATTAGAATAGCTGCTGATATACGTTTGTCATCCTGAGCTTGCGAAGGACCTTATCACGCGCGCATCATTGGACTTGTAATGGGTGCGACGAAAGCAGCCGTGATAAGATGCTTCTTTCGGTACGCAAGATGAGGCATAACAGAAGGTTAAGCCATTACTAGGTTGCCGCGGTACACGGCACCGGGTGCAGTAGCTTCTTTCGGGTGCGTCACGTGCCACTCAAACTCATCGCGGAAGTGGCGCACGGCGGCGGCTACTGGCCACGCAGCGGCTTCGCCGAGCGGGCAAATGGTATTGCCCTCAATCTGCTTGGCCACACTCACAATCAGGTCGATGTCGTGCATCGAGCCGTGGCCATGTTCGAGGCGGTGCAGTACTTTTTCGAGCCAGCCCGTACCCTCGCGGCAGGGCGAGCACTGCCCACAGCTTTCGTGGTGGTAGAAGCGCGAGAAGTTCCAGGTATTCTTCACGATGCACGTGGTCTCGTCCATAGCAATGAAGCCACCCGAACCTAGCATGGTGCCTGTCACGAAGCCCCCATCGCTCAGCGACTCGTAAGTCATCAAGCGCGGTTCACCCGCCGCAGTTTTGAGAATCAATTCCTTGGGCAGAATTGGCACTGATGAGCCCCCGGCCACTACGGCCTTCAACTCGCGGCCTTTCCAGATACCACCGCAGTACTCATCCGAGTAGATGAATTCTTCGACCGGCACACCCAGCTCCAGCTCGTAGATGCCGGGCTTGTTAAGGTGGCCACAAGCCGAGAATAGCTTGGTGCCGGTGCTGCGGCCCACGCCAATTTTGGCGTATTCATCGCCACCCATGTTCAGGATGGGTACGACGGTAGCAATGCTCTCCACGTTATTAACCACCGTGGGGCGGGCGTACAAACCTTGCACAGCCGGGAATGGAGGCTTATTGCGCGGGTTGCCACGCTTGCCTTCCAGCGATTCTAGCAACGCGGTTTCTTCACCGCAGATATAAGCGCCTCCACCTGGATGCACGTGCAAGTCAAGTGAGTAGCCTGAGCCTAGGATGTTTTCACCTAAGAAGCCAGCGGCATAAGCCTCGGCAATAGCTTTCTCCAGAATGCGCAATACATACAAGAGCTCGCCGCGGATGTAGATATAGCTCGTGCGGGCACCTAGGGCGTAGCTACCCGCAATCATGCCCTCAATGAGCAAGTGCGGTAGCTTCGACATCAGGTAACGGTCCTTGAAAGTGCCTGGCTCCGACTCGTCGGCGTTGCACACCAAGTAGCGCGGCACGCCCTCGGGCTTAGCGAGGAAGCTCCACTTCATACCCGTAGGGAAGCCAGCGCCGCCGCGCCCACGTAGGCCCGACTTTTTTACTTCTTCCACTACCTCTTCGGGCGTCATTTTCAGCGCCTTTTCCACGGCGCGGTAGCCGCCGTGCTTACGGTATACCGCGAAGGTTTCGATACCTTCGACGTTGACGTGTTCAGTTAATAGCTTGCGTCCCATAATATTAACCTTTTAGCTATTAGTTATTTTGTAAAGAGGTTGGCAAGCCATTTTCTTCCCAAGGCAGAATAGGCCGGTGCACAAGGCCGCGGAGCTCATTGAGCATGGCGTTCACGTTTTCTTCCGTGTCAAGCGACTCGTAATATTTCTCCCGTACTTGCACTACTGGGGCAAAGCCGCAAGCGGCCAGGCATTCTACTTCTTTCAGCGTGAACAAGCCATCGGGGGAAGTGCCGCCCACTTGTGCACCCGTAATGCGCTCTAGGTGAGCCGTAAGCTCATCGGAGCCGCGCAGCATGCAAGGGCCCGTGCGGCAGATTTCCAGCACGTGCTTGCCAACCGGCTTAAGGTTGAACATCGTGTAAAACGTGCTCACCTCGTATACCTCGATAGGCCGCAGGCCTAGGGTTTCAGCCACCAGGTCTTGTACCTCGGGGCTTACCCAGCCACCAAACTCGGCCTGTGCAATGTGCAGCACGGGCAGCAAGGTCGACTTCTTGCGGTCGTCGGGGTAGTGCGTGAGCAATCGCTTAATCTCGGCCTGGGCAGCGGGTGAAAACTGAGGTTTGGCGGCGGGGGTGGTCGGCTCCATATCGGGTACTTTCAACTTAAAAACTAGGCGTCTAGCTCGCCGGCAATCACGTTCATCGACGACAGAATAACAATGGCGTCGGAAAGGCTCGTGCCCACTACCATCTCCGAATAAGCTTGGTAGTAGATGAAGCACGGCCGGCGGAAGTGCAAGCGGTAAGGCGTGCGGCCCCCGTCCGAAATCAGATAGAACCCGAGCTCGCCGTTGCCACCCTCTACCGAGTGGTACACTTCACCTACCGGCGCTTCAATCTCACCCATGATGATTTTGAAGTGGTAAATCAGCGCCTCCATGTTCTTGTACACGGCCTGCTTGGGAGGCAGGTAGTAGTGCGGCGCATCGGCGTGGAACGGGCCTTCGGGCAACCGGTCAAGCGCCTGATTAATAATGCGCAAGCTCTGCCAAATCTCTTCGTTGCGCACCAGAAAGCGGTCGTACGTGTCGCCGTTGGTGCCTACCGGAATGTCGAACTCAAAATCCTCGTAGCTCGAGTAGGGGTTCATCACCCGCACGTCGTAGTCTACGCCCGCGGCCCGCAGGTTGGGGCCAGTAAAGCCGTAGTTCAACGCTTTCTCCGCCGTAATGGGGCCCACGTTTACCACGCGGTCCATGAAAATGCGGTTGCGGTTGAACATCGACTCAAACTCTTTCATTACAGCCGGGAACTCCTTCAGCCACTTGCGCAGCTTTTCGATGGCTACCGGCGAGAAGTCACGCTCCATGCCGCCTACGCGCCCCATGTTGGTGGTTAGGCGCGAGCCGCAGACTTCTTCGTAAATCTCGTAAATCTTCTCGCGCTCCTGAAACACGTAGAGGAAGCCCGTGAAGGCGCCCGTGTCTACCCCTAGGATGGAGTTGCAAATGAGGTGGTCGGCGATACGGGCCAACTCCATCATTATCACGCGCATATACTGTGCACGCTTCGGTACTTGCACCCCTAGAAGCTTCTCTACCGTCATGTGCCAGCCCATGTTGTTGATGGGCGACGAGCAGTAGTTCATGCGGTCGGTGAGCGGCGTAATCTGGTAGAACGGCCGCCGCTCGGCAATCTTCTCAAACGCACGGTGGATGTAACCGATAGTCGGCACGCCCGAGATAATGCGCTCACCATCCATTTGCAGGATGTTTTGGAAAATGCCGTGCGTAGCCGGGTGCGTAGGACCTAGGTTAAGGGTCGTTAGCTCCTGCGAGAAGTCATTGAGCGTAGGCACCAACTGGCCGCCCTGCTGCTCCTGGGCTTCCTGAATAATCTTATGAGTCCCTGCTAGGGTGTCGTTTACTGCCATTATGCGCTATGTCATGCTGAGCCCGCGAAGCATCTTATCAGGTTCGCTTAACTCGGATAGTAACTAATTCTGACGAAGGCAGCCGTGATAAGATGCTTCCTTCGTCAGCATGACAATCTATAGAAATTAGCGACCGAAGAAGAGGTCGGTTTTGTCTTCGCGGGTGCCATCTTCGAGCGGGTACTGCCGGCGCATGGGGTGATAGTCCATGTCCTCCACATTCAGAATGCGGCGTAGGTTGGGGTGGCCGGTGAAGATGATACCAAAGAAATCGTAGGCTTCACGCTCCATCCAGTTGGCGGTGGCGTAGAGGTCCGTAAGGGTAGGCACTACCGGGTCGGCCAACGGGAAGAAAATCTTGATGCGCAGGCGAACATTGTGCACTAGGCTGTGCAAGTGGTATATCATCCCAAGCTCCTGGTTTAGGTTCTCGGGGTAGTTGATACCGCACATCGTAGTCAGGAAGTGGAATTTTAGCTCCGTATCCTGCTGCAAGCCCGCAATAATATTGTGAATGTGCTCGCGCTTCGTCGTCACAGTCAGCAAGCCATAGGGCTCCTCCACATCCGTAAATGTAGACTCGCCAAACAGGCGATGCAGCAGGGCTAATACCTGCGCGTTTTGCTGAGTGGTAGGGTCTTGGGCAGCGGCAGTTTCCTGAGCAGCAGTAGATTCTTCTTTGGTTGGGTCAGCCATTGGGCTTCTGGTTTTCGGTTTTTGGTTTTCGGTTCTCGGTGATTCGCTTGAAAGCCAACAACCGAAAACCAGTTACCAAAAACCAGACAATTACTTGATGTTATAGGAGGCCAGCAGCGCCTGGTATTCGGGCGAGTTGCGACGGCGGATGCTCTCGTTTTTAGCGAGGTCCTGCACGCGCATCAGGCCGTCGAGCACCTGCTCGGGGCGGGGCGGACAGCCAGGAATGTACACATCGACCGGAATGATGCGGTCGATGCCTTGCAGCACCGAGTAGGAGTCGAAGATGCCGCCCGAGCAAGCGCAGGCACCCATAGCCAGTACCCAGCGGGGCTCGGCCATCTGCTCATACACTTGCTTCACGATGGGCGCCATTTTCTTGGCGATGGTACCCATCACCATCAGCAGGTCGGCCTGGCGGGGCGAGAAGCTAGGACGCTCCGAGCCAAAGCGCGAAATGTCGTAGTGGGCGCCCATGGTAGCCATGAACTCGATGCCGCAGCACGAGGTAGCAAAGGGCAGAGGCCACAGCGAGTTAGCGCGGGCGATGCCGACTACTTTCTCGAGCGAGGTAGCAAAGAAGCCAGCGCCTTCGATGCCCTCGGGGGCCGGCACAGATTTAATTTCAGGAACGCGGGTATCAACCATGAGAATAAGTCACTTTAGGCAGCCTGGCCAATCTCGGCGGGCTGATTTTTCAACACCGGTTTTGCCGCGAAAGTTTGGCTAGGCACGGCTTCATTCCAGCGCAGAATACCTTTTTTGATAACGTAGCCAAAACCAGCCATTAGCAAGGCCATGAAGATAATCATCTCCACAAAGCCTGCCGTGCCAAGCTGGCGGAAATTCACGGCCCAGGGGTACATGAAAATTACTTCCACGTCGAAGAGCACGAAGAGGATGGCTGTAAGGAAGTACTTGACCGATATAGGAGTACGAGCGTTGCCCACACTCTCGATACCACACTCAAAGGAGGCATCTTTCACGCGGCTGTGGCGCTTAGGGCCCACTAGGTGAGACACCACCATGGCGAAGGCGACGAACGCCACGGCTAACCCAAACTGAATGACTATCGGCAGGTAGTCGCTGGGCTGATAAGAAGAATTAACGGCAAGAAGCATAGTAGTCAGCTGATTAGCAAACGGGCGCACTGGCGCGGACAGGCAAAGGTACACCCGCGCCGGTTTGGGCAAAAACCCGACCTATGAAGCCGTGCTCTAATGGGTAGTTTCGGCGGGTTGCGGCACGCTGGGCTCGCCGTTCATGGCCCCGTCGAGATTGCCTCCGTTGAAGTAGTTTTCGGTGAAAATGCGGTAGCGGTCAAAGATGGAGCGCACCGAGCGCACCAGCACGTACTCGCCCCGAATGCCCTCGGGCACCGTCACGCCTGAGGCGTAGCCGTTCCAGATGGCGTTGTCGGTATGCGTATCGATGAGCGTGACCATGAGCGTGCCATCGAGGAGTAGCATGCGTTTGGCTAGGTAGCTGTGGCGCTGGTCTTCGGGCGTCTCGTCGTCTTCAGGGTCATTGTTCTTCACCCAGCGCGTAATGTCTTCCTGCATAAAGCCTGGGAAGCGCATGTCGCCTTCAAACAGCTTGAAGCTGACCATGAGGTCGGGATTTTTGCGCGAGTACTTGTAGCCTTGCAGGCGCATGCGCTGGCGCACGGCGTCGCGCAGGGTTTCATTGAGGCGCGTGCTATCGGCAGTGAGGCCGGCGCTGTTGAGAAAGCCGTAGGTGCGGTAGTGCCGGAAGCGGCCGCGGTAGCTGTAATTGGACTCGATGCGGGCTTCTCGGGAAGTCAGGCAACTTGATAAGAAACCTAGGCTTAGTAGGCAGATAAGCTGAAGAGTAAGGGTGAGCTTCATGAGGAACAGGAGGGTAGTAGTAAACAACTCCCTAAGCTACGCCAAGAAATTCATTTGTTGCACATTGCCCAGCTTGTAAGTGAGTTAACCGTGACCTAGGTGCTCATGCGGAGGTGCCGGTGGCGGTTTTAGCGAGAAAATAGTTTGTTGCACGAGCCGTTGTAAAGGACGACATGGCTGGCTGCGGCGCGAAGATTACCGATACCCCGCCGCCTGCAGCTGAAACAGCTCGGCATAGCGGCCGCCCTTGGCTAGTAATTCTTCGTGCGAGCCAATCTCCTGTACGCGGCCGTGCTCTACCACCAGGATGCGGTCGGCCATGCGCACGGTGCTGAAGCGGTGCGAAATGAGGACGGCCGTTTTGCCCTGGGTCAATTCTTTGAAGCGCTCGAACACTTCGTACTCGGCGCGGGCATCGAGCGCAGCGGTGGGCTCGTCGAGGATGAGCAGTTGGGCCTCGCGCATGTAGGCGCGCCCTAGAGCAATTTTCTGCCACTCGCCACCGCTCAGGTCCACGCCACCGTTAAAGCGGCGGCCTATCATCTGGTCGTACCCTAGGGGCAGTTTGGCAATGACCGTATCGGCAAGACTCTGGTGGGCGGCTTGCTCGATGCGCGGCTGGTTTTGACGCTCCGAGATGCGACCCACGGCCAGGTTCTGACCCGCGGGCAACTGGAAGCGCACAAAGTCTTGAAAAATGACACCGATTTCTTGGCGTAGCTCGGCGGGGTCGTATTCGCGCAGGTCATGTCCATCGAGCAAAATGCGGCCCTCGGTGGGGTCGTAGAGGCGGGCCAAGAGCTTAACAAGCGTGGTTTTGCCGGCGCCATTTTCGCCCACCAGGGCTAGCTTCTCGCCGGCCCGCAGCTCAAAGCTGAGGTTGCGTAGGGCCCACTTCTCGGCGTTCTTGTAGCGGAAGCCCACGTTTTCGAACGTGAAGCCCTGGCGAATGGGCCTAGGGAACGGCCGCACGGCCTGCCCAGTGCTAGGCCGCACAATGCGCGGCGCTATCTGAAAAAAATCAAAAAAATCTTGCAGATACAGTGCCCCATCGGCTACCTGGCTGAAACGGCTCAGGATGCCTTCAAGCAAACTGCGCAGCCGGGCAAATGACCCCGCCAAAAACGTGAGCTGACCAATAGAGATAGCGCCCCCCACAGCTTGCTTAATAATATAGATATAAGCCCCATAGTAGCCCGCCGCACCAACTGCCGCGAATACCGTGCCCCAGCCGGCCCGGCGCAGCGCCAAGCCTTTGTTTTGCCGGTAAAACTGATCAGACAGCGTTTCAAAACGAGTAATCAGGAAGTCGGACAAGCCGAAGATTTTGACCTCTTTGGCCGTTTCGTCGCTAGCGCCGGTTTGGCGCAGGTAGTCGAGCTCGCGGCGTTCGGGCGTCCAGGAGTGCGAAAGCGAGTAGCTGCGCTCGTTGAAGTGGCTTTCGCCCAAGAAGGCGGGTACCACCGCCAGCAGCAGCAAGCCCAGCAGCCAGGGCTGAAAGGCCACTAAGCCGCCGGCCAGCAGCACCAGCGTCACGGCGTCCTGGCCCTGGGCGAGCACCTGGCTCATGAGCACCGAGCGCGAAAGCGTTTGGCGGCGGGCGCGCTCCAGCTTGTCGTAAAATGTGCTGTCCTCAAATTGGTCGAGGTCGAGCTCGGCCGCGTGCCGCATCAGGCGCACCGAACTGGCGTTGGCAAACAAGTCACCTAGGAGCGAGTCGAGCAGGGCCACGGCCCGGCCTAGGGCATCGGCCAGCAGCACCAAGCCAAACTCCAGGGCTACCAGCCCCAGCACTGGGCCCAGCACTCGCGCCGCGGGTGGTAGCTTGCTGAGTTGCACCACATCATCAAGGATAAGGCGGCCCACGTAAAGTGTGGCCAGGGGCAGAGCTGCTCGCAGTAGCCGCAGCGCAATATTAGCCAGCGTGAGCGCCGGCGAGGTGTGCCAGATGAGCTGGAGAAAGGCCGGAAGGTGCCGCAGGGCCGATACCCGCTCGCGCACGCTCACGGCAGGTTTTTCGGGGCTGCGCTTGTGGTTAGGGTTTTTAGCAGATATTTTCTCTAGTAGCGATGATAACCAAGTCATAGGCTACTGGTACGGCACATTTGGGGCCGGGGTAGGGGAACGGCCGTTTTGGCAGACCTAAGTAGTACCTGGTGCTTCGGGCTTAGTGCTTATTAAGTAGGGGGTGGAGGCAAGCCTAAAATAGTAAAACAAGCTACCCGCTAAGCACCAGACACTAGGCACCAAGCACCACCACTAAACACTAATTCCCGACCTTTGCATTACTTATGCTTGGTTCATATTCGCGCGGCTTCTGGCTGATGTGCCTGTCGTCGTTTCTGTTTTTCCTGTCCTTCAACCTGCTGCTGCCCGAGCTGCCCGACCACCTGGCGCACCTAGGCGGCGGTGAGTACAAAGGTTTTATCATTGCCCTGTTCACGCTTACGGCGGCTATCTCGCGGCCGTTTTCGGGCAAGCTGACCGATACCGTGGGCCGCATTCCGGTAATGGTGTTTGGCTCGCTGGTTTGCTTTGTGTGCGGGTTTGTGTATCCGTGGGCGCTCACGGTCAGCAGCTTTCTGCTGCTGCGGCTGCTGCACGGGTTCAGCACGGGCTTCAAGCCCACGGGCACAGCCGCCTTCGTAGCCGACATCGTGCCAGCCGAAAAGCGCGGTGAGGCCATGGGCCTGCTCGGCGTGACGGGCAGCCTAGGTATGGCGGCCGGGCCGGCTTTCGGCTCGTGGGTAGCCGAGCATTTCTCTTTGAATACTATGTTTTACTGCTCTAGCGCAGCAGCTTTGCTGTCGGTGCTTGTGCAAGGCACGCTCACCGAAACGCTACCTAAAGCACAGCGGCAGCGGTTTAGTCCCGCTTTGCTCAAGCTCAAGCTAGATGAGATACTTGAGCCCCGCGTGCTGGCGCCGGCCCTCACCACACTGCTATGCCTGTTTCCGTACGGCGCGGTGCTTACGGTGATACCCGACCAAAGCCGGCTACTCGGGCTGACCGGGCCCACCAAGGGCTTGTTTTATATCTGCTACACCGTGGCTTCGCTAGGTGTGCGGCTAGTGGCGGGCAAGGCTAGCGATACCCACGGGCGAGTACCGGTGCTCCGCTGGTCGGCAAGCATCCTGGCCCTGGGGCTGGCGGTGCTGGTGTGGTCGCCGTCGGTGCCGGTGTTTTTGCTGGGCGCTGTGATATTCGGTATTGGCACCGGGCTCAACTCCCCCACGCTTTATGCCTGGACCATCGACCTCAGCCACCCCGAACGCCGGGGTCGGGGCGTGGCTACTATGTACATCGCGCTCGAAATCGGCATTGGTATCGGCGCGCTGCTGGCTGGCTGGATTTTCGACAACCAAGCCCTGCGCCTGCCCTGGGTGCACGCCATAAGCCTGGCGAGTGTGCTAGCGGCCTTGGCCTACCTGCTGCTGGGCGTGCGGGCCACCCCCGTTGGCATACCCGCTACCGAGGCCGAGGTAGCTACTGCACTTGCCGTAGGAGCACCTGAAGAAATGGTGTAAGAATGATGAATAAAACTTGCTAAGCAGCTAGGGCACACGTAAGTTTACGGGTCTTCTTAAAGCTTTATAGTTTTATTTCAATTCTTACCTTTTTTTCTGCAATGGAAACAACTCTACGCATCTTGGTGCAGAGTGTATTGGGTGCCGCTGCTGTGCTAAGCACAACCGCTAGCTACGCGCAGCAGGCCCCAGTGAAGCCAGTCGTCATCAAGTTTGGGCAGCCTGCTCCGCAAGATTTCGATGACAAAAATTTTGTGCGCGACAGCGCCGCCGCGGCCGTAGTGCTGTACGACAATGGGGCGGCGCGCTTCCGGCTCAACGGCACCAGCTTTCAGCTAGAAACCGAGCGCACCACGCGCATCAAGATTCTAAAGAAAGCGGGCTACGACTACGCCACCGTGGAGGTACCGCTCTACCACCGCGATGGTGACGAGGAGAAGATAACGGCGCTAAAAGGGTTTACCTATAACCAAGTAGGCGGCAAAATCGAGAAGGTGAAGCTCGAAAGCGCCAATATGTTCAGCGAAGAGCGCACCAAAAACGTGCGGGTGCGCAAGTTCACGCTGCCCAATGTGCGCGAAGGGGCCGTTATCGAATACACGTATTCGGTGACTTCGGATTTTCTCTTCAACTTCCAGCCCTGGGTTTTTCAGCGCGATATCCCTACCCGCTGGAGCGAGTTTCGGGCTACTATTCCCGAATATTTCGACTACCAAATGCTGATGCAGGGCTACCAGCCCTTGGCGCTGCAAACCCGGGAGGAGACGGGCGCGCAGTACGTGGCCTCGGCGCGGGTGCAAAAAGCCGACCTAGGGGGCACCCACTCGGCCACCGAGACCGAAGCCATTCAGGCTCGTGCCACTGCCTATCACTGGGCGATGCAAGATGTGCCGGCGCTGCGCGATGAGCCCTACATGACTACGATGCGCGACTACGTAGCGCGCATCGACTTTCAGCTGGCAGGCGAGCGCATGCCGGGCCAGGCCTACCAGAACGTGTCGGGCAACTGGACCAAAATCAACAGCCTGCTGCGCAACAGTACCGAATTTGGCGGGCTCTTGGACCGGGCGGGCTTTCTGGATGCATCACTCAAGCCGCTGGTGGCGCAGTACCCTGACCCAGCCGCCCGTGCGGCGGCTGTGCGCGACCTCGTGGTGAAGGCTGTGAAGTACAACGGCACCAACAACTACTGGGCTACGGGCCCGCTCAAGCGTAGCTACGAGCTGCACCGCGGCACGGCCGCCGATGTTAACCTGCTATTCATTGCGGCCCTGCGCCAGGCTGGCCTGCCAGCCGAGCCCGTGCTGCTGAGCACCCGCAGCCACGGCCGCGTGAACGAGCAGTTTCCGATGCTCGACCAGTTTAACTACGTAATTGGGGTGCTGCCGCTGGCCGATAATAAGGAGTTGCTGCTCGACGCCACCGAGCCGCTCCTGCCGTGCGGCATTCTGCCCGAGCGCTGCCTCAACCAGATTGGGCGCCTCATCCCGAGCAAGGAGGTAGAAGGCCGCTGGGTAAGCCTAGCGCCCAACCAGCGCCACAGCCACTTTCAAAATATTAGCTTGACCGTGGACGCCCAAGGCAACCTAAGCGGACAGGTGCGCGAAGAGCACGGCGGCTACGCCGGGGCGGCGGTGCGCGAAAAAATACAGCAGGTAGGGGAGAAGAAGTACGTGACCGAGCTGGTGGGCCGGCACGCCAACTGGGAGGTGCCTACCTATAAGTTCAACGCCGTAGAATTGCTCAACCAGTCGATAGCGCTGAGCTACGAGCTGCGCCAGCCGGCTAGTACCCCCGGCACGGCCCAAGAGATATACCTGACGCCGCTGGCCACCTTCGGCGAAACGCAAAACCCGTTCCGGCACGAGCACCGCACCTATCCCGTCGATTTTGGCGCCATGACCCAAGACGTGATAGTGATTACAATGGTACTGCCCGCCGGCTACACCGCCGAACTGCCCAAGCCCGCTACCATTGCGCTGCCTGACAATGGCGGCCGCTACCTCTACTCGGCCACTAGCCCGACCCCCGGCACGGTGCAGCTGATGAGCCGCCTCACCTTCGACAAGCCCGTGTATGGCGCAGAAGAGTACGAAGGCCTGCGCGAGTTTTACCGCCGCGTGCTGGCCAAGCAAGCCGAGGCGCTGGTGCTCAGAAAGAATGGCTAGCCCAAATGGGCCGGGCCCTAGGTCCGGCCCACGGGCTCACTTTTTATAAAGCGCTATGCTACGCACTATTTTTAAGCAGCCCTGGCGGGCTGTGCGGCTGGCCGTGCTGGCGTTGGCGCTGCCCAGCGCCGCGGCCGCCCAAACCACTGCCTCGGCCAAGGCGGCGCTGCCCATCAAGTTTGGCCAGCCCGACCTAGGGGACTTCGAAGCCAAGAATTTTGTAGCCGACAGTGGGGCTGCGGCCGTCATCCTCTGCGATTATGGCAGCTCGCAGTTTAGCAGCTCGGCGGGCCACTTGGTCATTACTACCGAGCGCACCACGCGCATCAAGATTCTGAAGAAAGCGGGCTACGACTACGCCACCGTCGAAGTGCCGCTCTACCACCGCGACGAGCGCGCCGAAAAACTAGGTAACCTGCGCGGCTTTACCTACCTGCGCGGGGCCGATGGCAACGTAACCAAAACCAAGCTCGAAGCCAGCAATATCTTCGATGAGAAGCGCACCAACAACCTGCTGGTACGCAAGTTCACCCTGCCCAATGTGCAGGAGGGCGCCGTGATTGAGTACAGCTACGTGGTAACGTCGACTTTCTTCGATAACTACCAGGACTGGACGTTTCAACACGCCATCCCGACGCGCTGGAGCGAGTACCGCACCAGTATTCCGCAGGTATATCACTACAAGATATTGTACCGGGGCTACCTGCCGCTCGCCATCAATGAGGGCAGCGTGGGCTCGGTAAGCCTACTGCTGGCCAATCGGCTCAGTGCTGGTGCTGGGGCCGGCGCGGGCATGGAGGTAGGTACTTCGGGCGTGCACATGAGCACCGAGCAGCACCGCTGGGTGGTGCGCAATGCGCCGGCCTTTCGCGAGGAGCCCTACAGCACTACGCCCAACGACTACCTAGCGCGCATGACGTTTGAGCTGGCGGGAATTCAAATGCCTGAGGAAGAGTACCGTGACCTCACCGATAGCTGGGCCAAGAAAAACAAGCTGCTGCTGGAAAGTGAAGAATTTGGCAAGGCCTTCACGAACAGTAAGTTCTTGGCGGCCGAAGTGCAGCCTTTGATAGCTCAGCACCTGGAACCGGCACCTAGGGCCGCCGCCGTGCGCAACTTGGTAGTGAAAGCCGTGAAGTACGACGGCACCGACCGGTACTGGGCCACGGGCCCGCTCAAGCGCAGCTACGAACAGCACCGCGGCACTGCCGCCGACGTGAACCTACTGCTCATTGCGGCCCTGCGCGAAGCCGGCCTAACGGTAGAGCCCGTGCTGCTGAGCACCCGCAGCCACGGGGCCGTTAGCCAAGATTATCCGCTGCTTGAGCAGTTCAACTACGTGGTGGCCCTAGTGACCCTGCCCGACAATAAGGAGCTGCTGCTTGATGCTACCGAGCCGCTGCTGCCCGCAGGCATTTTGCCCACGCGCTGCCTTAGCCAGGCCGGCCGCACGGTACCCACCACTGGCGAGGGCCGCTGGGTAAGCCTGGTGCCCGCTCAGCGCTACAGCCACTACCAAGAGGCTACCTTGGCCGTAGATGCCCAAGGCAACCTAAGCGGCCAAGTGCACGAAGAGCACGGCGGCTACGCGGGCCTCGAAGTGCGTGAGAAGCTGCAGCAGCTAGGGGAGAAAAAATACGTGACCGAGCTAATAGCCCGCCACCCCGGCTGGGAAGTGGCCAAGTACGCATTCGCTAAGCAAAGCACCGTAGAGCAGTCGCTGGGCCTGAGCTACGAGTGGCGGCAGCCGGCTACCACCAGTGCCGCTGCAACCGAGCTCTACCTTACGCCTCTCAACTACTTTGGGGAGCGGCGCAACCCGTTTCAGCACGAAGACCGCAGCTACCCCGTCGACCTAGGAATGCTGCAGCAGGATATTGTCCGGGTCACGCTGACTTTGCCGCCGGGCTACGTAGCCGAGCTACCCAAAGCAGTGAGCCTAGTGCTGCCTAATAATGGGGGCCGCTACCTCTACTCGGCCACCTCGACCACGCCTGGCACAGTGCAGTTTGTGAGTCGCCTCACCCTCGACAAGCCTGTGTACAGCGCGGCCGAGTACGGCGCCCTGCGCGAGCTCTACCGCCTGCTACTGGCCAAGCAAGCCGAGGCGCTGGTTATCAAAAAGGCTGGGTAAGAAACAGATTTTCGAAATAGTAATTTATTAGTAGCTATGTTATTAACCTTTATTGCGGCAGTGCTGGCTGGGCCGCCCGCGCCCAAGTATCCGGCCGATGCCATTGCGCCAGCCCTTCGCGAGAATGCCCACGCCGTAGTGCGCGCCTACGACGAGGTAGTGACGGTGAAATCACCCAGCCAGCTCGTAAAGTCGATTCACAAAGTAATCACCATCCTAGACCCCGTGGGCAGCGATGCCTACGGCGAACAGGTAGTGAGCTACGATGCCCTAAACCGCATCAACTACCTGCGCGGGGCCGTGTACGACGCCCAAGGCCGCCTGTTGCACCAGCTGCGCCCCGCCGAAGTGCACGACCGGGGCCTAGGCAGTGCGGGTGGCAGCTTCATGACCGACCTGCGCGTGCGCTACGCCGACCTGCGCCAGCCCACCACACCCTACACGGTAGAGTTTGACTACGAGATAGCATCAGAAAACACGCTGTTTTATCCTCATTGGCAGCCCCAAAACGCGGAAAACGTGTCGCTGGAAGGTGCTACCCTGCAAGTAACGACGCCCACGGCGCTGCCTCTGCGCTTTGAGGAGCAACTGCTGCCCAGCGGTGCCGCCAGCGCGCCGGTAGTGGCGGGCTCCCAGACCACCTATCGCTGGCACCTGCCCGCGCAGCCCGCCGTAGAAGAAGAGCCGCTGTCGCCGTCCATCGACGAGCTGCTGCCCGCCGTACACCTGGCTCCGGCTACGTTTGAGGTGCAGGGTTACGCCGGGTCGTTGGCCTCGTGGCAAAGCCTGGGGCTGTGGACCTACCAACTCGGCAAAGGCCGCGACGTGCTACCGCCCGCCCTCACCGCCAAGATGGCGCAGCTGATGATATCGGACCCCGACCCGAGGGCCCGAGCACGCAAAGTATATGAGTTTGTGCAAAGCTCGACGCGCTACGTATCGGTGCAGCTGGGCCTGGGTGGCTGGCAAACAGCGCCCGCCACGGCCGTGGCCACTGGCGGCTACGGCGATTGCAAAGCCCTGAGTAACTACACTTGCGCACTACTAAAAGCTGCTGGATTGCCCGCTTATGTAGCCCTGGTAGGGGCGGGCGCCGACGAAACCGACGTACGCGCCAGCTTTCCCAGCAGCCAGTTCAACCACGCTATTCTGTGCATGCCGCTGGCGGCGCGCGGTACCACTCCCGCCGACACGGTGTGGCTGGAGTGCACCAGCCAAACGGAAGCCTTTGGCTACATGGGCACCTTTACCGGCAACCGCCACGCCCTGCTGCTCACGCCCGAGGGCGGCCGCCTCGTGGCCACGCCCCGCTACGGGGCCCAGGCCAACCGTCAGCAGCGCCGCACCGACCTGTGGCTCGACGCCACCGGCAGCGCCAAGGCTACCGTGCGTACCCAACGCGTGGGCTTGGCCCAAGACCGCTACGCCCAGCTCCTGCACGAAGCCGATGCCGAAGAGCAAAAGAAATACGTATCCAACCGGCTGCGCCTAGGCCACTTCACCATCACGAACCTGCGCTTAGCGGCTGCCCCCGTCACCAAGCCTCAGGCGCTGCCTGGGGTAGTCGAGCTGCTGGGGCTTGAGCTACCTGGTGTGGCTACGCCAGCTGGCAGCCGGCTCTTGCTAGAGCCCAACGTGCTGGGCCGCCTAGCGGCTCTGCCGGCCCAAGTGGGCCCCCGCCAGACCCCACTGGCCCTGCCGCTAGCCAGCCTCAGCCAAGACACAGTACGGCTGCATTTGCCCGTAGGCTTCAAGGCCGAAAACCTGCCGCAGCCCGTGCAGCTTACCTCGGCCTATGGCACCTACACTAGCACCTGCACCACTCTGCCCGATGGCACTCTGCAATACGTGCGGCAGTTCGAAACCCGCCGCCCGGCCGGCACTACGCTCCCGGCTGCTAAGTATGCCGAATACCAGGATTTCCGCCGTAAAATCAGCCAGGCCGACCACGCGCAGGTAGTGCTGGTCAAGACAGAGGCCTAAAGCAAGCTTTGTTCATTTCGCCTAAGTAGGCATTAGTTATAAGGCAGGCTCCAAAGGCCTGCCTTATAGTTTGTAGCGCATTTGTAGTTTGATTTCGGAGCGGGCATTGCCTTGAATTTCTTCTAGCCCGCTACCCACTGTAGTTTGGTGGCGGTAGTGGGTATCGGCGTAGCGCAGCCAGAAAGTAAAATGCTTATTGAGCGTGACTTGCGTAATGGCGTACGCCCGGGTGCCTTGTCCATACAGCGCTGGTATCGACACGGCGTACAGCACATCCTGCTCAAATAAGTACTGGCGCGTGTCATAGTCATCGGCATCAAACACGGCGTAGCGCGCCGTCAGCTGCACCCGCCGCGCCACCTGCACGCTGGCATCTTGGCTGAGGGCGTAGCCGCTGCGCCAGGGCAGGTTGTCATCGTCGCGCAAGCGGCTGGCTTGCAGGCGGGTGCGCAGCCCAAGCCTAGGGGTAGGCTGCGTGTCGTAATAGACTAAAAGCGAATGGCGTAGCTGCTGGCCAGGTAGCGGCACCGGCCGGCCTAGGCTACTGCTGAGGTCACGCGGCTTGAGGCGCACTCGGTATTGAGCGTAGAGTAGGCTGGTTTTTGCGGGCGTGAAGGCAAGGCGCAGCAACGCATCATTGCCGCGGCTGGGCGCGCCTACCCGGTAGCGCAGCCACGGAAACCAGAATTGGTCGAAATACGCTGAAAGCTCCCACCGCACCATGGGGCGTACTTTCAGTCCTAGATACAAGCCGCTTTCGTTGATGTTGCGGCTGTTTTCGCTCAGCGCGTTGCCATAGATAGTATGAAAATTAACATCGTAGTGGCGCAACAGCACGGCCGCATCTATCCGCGGGCCTAGGCTGGCCAGCAAGCCGTTGAGGCCGCCTAGCCCACCCCCGGTGGTGCGGGCCACTTCGCCAAACAGCAGTAGATTGCGCCACACGTAGCTGTAGTGGGCACCTAGGGCCAGTTTGTTCTGCCCACTAAACTCAAATCGATTATACGGCTCGGCACGCTTGAGCAGCGGCGTACCATAATGCGTGCCCACCGCCGTGAAGCCCAGGGCCAGGTTGCCATCGTGGCTGAGGTAGCCTAGGTTACCACCCGCTACCGATTCTTGCAGGGCGTGGCGGTCGGCCAGCTCCGCAGCCGTGCGGTGAAAGCCCGTGTACAGCAAGCTGCTGCCAAACTCGTCGTATTGGGTTAGCGAATCGGTGCGTTGCTGCAGGTTGGCATCTACGCGTTTGTGCGAGGCAAAAGCCGTAGCTTCCCAGCGAGACGAAAGCTGATAGGTAGCCGCCGCACCCCGGAAAAACGTGTTTTCGAGCAGGGCTGAGTACGGCCGCACGCCTACCGACGAGCGCCGCAGGCTTGTGATGGTTTCGGCACCCTTGCCCACTGCCAGGCCCGACGACAGCAACAGCCCTTGCCCAAATTGTAATTGGTAGTCACCTAGGGCCAGGGCTTTCAAGCGGCCGCGCTCTTGCAAAAAGAAATGCGCCGACCAGAAATCGGCCCCGTACTGGCCCTGCCTGGGCCGCCAGGCAAAGGCTTCGCCCGCGTCTTTTTCGGCGGCAAAGCCTAGGCTAAAGTCGTGCGCGTGGCTCACGCGGTAGCGCACCAGCAGCTTGTCGGGCGAGCCTAGGTAGCGCGAGGTGGGCCGCCCCTGAAAAGTATCGGCTGCCGTGTAGCCCTTGCGCGCTTGTAATACGCGCTCATAGCGCACAAATAAGGCGTTATTCGCTTCTTGCCTGATGCGCTGCCACAGCGGACCGCGGGCCCGGTTGGGGTCATCGGCCTGCACCGTCACGAAGGGCAGCACCCGGTAGATGGTACGCTGGTCCCAGCCCGGCACGGCTTGCAACTCGTAGAGGCTCAGCAGTGGGCCAGTGTCGGTGCGGTGCTTTAGGAGACTGCTTATCTGTGCTTCGGAAAGCAACAGCAGGGCCCGCAGCTCCTCGCGGCCCGCGGCGTTGAGGTTGATGGGCGTCTGATAATACTGCAGTAGCGTCTCGTACAGGTCCTCGTAAGGCACTTGGTCCGACTGGATTTCGGCAAACAGCTCTTGCGTGAGGCGGTCGAGGTCGGGCGCCCGGCGTGGTAGCTCTTGGGCGCCGGCTGGGCGCACCAGCCCTCCTAGGCACAGCAAAAGCACCGCGCGGCCCACCCAGCCGAATGCGTGCCGCCGGCCCGCTCCTAGCAAGAACGCGGCACGGCTCATGGCTTGCGGTCCCATTGCCAGTTCACGCTGATAAACTGGCTCAGCCCTAGAGCGCTCTGCCAGCCGGCAGCGTAGTCGAACTGAAAATTGCTGGCCTTCACGCCCACGCCCGCCGTGGTTTGCTGGTTGAGGCTGGCATATCCAGCGCGTAGCGCTACGGCTGGGGCTGGCAGATACTCTAGCCCCGCCTTAAAGCCCGCTTCGTGCTCAATATCCTTTTCGCTTTCAACTAGTACCAGTACTTGCTTGCCGGCGCGGTAGGCTAGGCCGGCGCGTACTACTGTGGGTACGCGTTCTTCTTGGTAATCAGTTAACTTGGCTTGGTTGAGGTTGTAGAGATACACGCCGAAAGTGAGGTGCTCGGGTACTACCTCGGCCTGCCCACCCAGCGAGCCTGCCAGTGTCCGCCGGCTGCCTAGGTCCCGAAAGCTGACTTGCAACATGTCGAGGCGCCCCCCGATGTTGACCACCCCTAGGCGGTAGCCGTAGGCAGCGCCCACGCGCACCTCGTGGTAGAGCACTCCACCAAAGCGCTGGGCTTCAAACGCCATCACGCCCCGCTCGGCGCGGGCGGGTTGGCCGGTAGCGGCTGGCTCTATTACTCCTAGGGGCAATGCCACGGCTACGGCCGCCATATTGAGGCTAGTGATGAGGTAGCGATTCTCGAAATAAGCGCCCGCCGTGGGGCGGGTAAGGGTACCTAGGCCGGCCGCATTATTGGCTGCGGCCCACACTTCATTGGCAAGCGTAGTGGCTGCGCCGCCCAGCGCTATGGCTCGCGCGCCGTGTCCGGCCGGGCCATTGCCCTGGGCGTGCAGCTGGCTGGTATATAAAGCCAGTAGGTTGAAAAGAAATAATTTAAATAATCGTAGATTCATAAATAGTGGATAATAATAAAGGTTGAAATATACAGCTTTATAAGCATTTGTGCGAGTTGTATTAAGTTCTGATATAGGATATTTGTAAGAAGTGTTTGGGGGTGATTATTCGAACGGTATACTGTCTAACCGCTGCTTTCTTTAATAGCGATGACCTAGGCAGCGGCGCTACCACCGGGGCCGTGCCGTTGTATCTTTAAGCGATGCTTTACTCGCTGGCCCGCGCCTTTTTTTTGGGGTGCATCTGGTTCTACCGCCGTTTTATCTCGCCCCTCACGCCGCCGAGCTGCCGTTACACGCCCACTTGCTCGGCCTATGCCACCGAGGCTATTACCAAGTACGGCCCGTGGCGGGGTGGGCGGCTGGCCCTGCGGCGCATTGCCAGCTGCCACCCCTGGGGCGGCCAAGGCTACGACCCAGTGCCCTAGGGGCGAAGGTGACCTTTGGTACTGCTTTTCGCGTAAGAGCACTCTATGCTCTGTTTCTCCCTCTTCATTCGCTCTTTGCTAGGAGCGACGCTCCTCACCTCGGCCTGCTCTTCAGCCGACGGTGACAAGGCTACTGCCGACCAGCCCCAAACCATTGCGCAAGCTCCGGGGGGCAAAAAAGGTAAAAAAGGCGGGCACAAAAAAAGCAAGGGTGCCGACTTGCCGGCTGGCCTGCGCAAAGTGGGCCGCCTTACCGATGGTATCTTGGAAAGCTCGGGGCTGTGCGCCGCGCCCGAGGCGGGCACTTACTTCACCTTCGGCGACGATGGGCAGCAGCCTATTGTGTACCAAGTGGATGCCACCGGCCAGCAGGTGGGGCAGTTTACCCTAGGTGCCCCCAACCACGACTGGGAAAGCCTAAGCCGCGACAACCGCGGCAACTACTTCATGGGCGACTGCGGCAACAACAACAGCGACCGCCGCAACTTGGCCATCCTGCGTTTCCGGCCCGAGCAGCCTGCCAAGGTTGGTAAAATTAATTTCTCTTACCCCGACCAAACCGAGTTTCCGCCGAACAAAAGCGAGCGCAATTTTGACTGTGAGGCCAGCCTCTGGCACGATGGCCAGGTCTACCTTTTCACTAAAGACCGGGCCCAGTCTTCTACCTGCAAAGTGTACACGGTGCCCGAAACGCCCGGTACGTATAAAGCTAAGCTCATCACCAAGCTCGCCATTCCGGGACAGGTAACCGACGCTACGCTCGCGCCCAGCGGACGCCGACTGGTGCTGCTAGCCCGGCAAGAGCTGTTCATTTTCGATGGTAACTCTTGGGACGCTATTCTGAAAGCCACGCCCCGTCACATCAGCCTAAAAGGCGCAGGCCAAACGGAGGGCGCTGCTTTCAAAAATGAAAAAACGCTTTTAATCACTACCGAGCAAGGCGCGGTCTACGAGCTAGACCTATAACCGCTTCGGCTGCCACAAGCCATAAAAAAGGGGCCGCTTGCATTACGCAAGCGGCCCCTTTTCGATGAAAAACTAACCTAGGCTTTCGCCGCGGCAGCCTGCGCTGCTTCCTCCTCGGCGAGGTCGCGTGGGGCAAAGCCATGGGGATTCTTGGGATTTTTGCCGGCGCGCAGCAGCACCCACAGCCCAATGAGAATGAAGGGAATGCTGAGTAGCTGGCCAATATTGAGCCCGTATTCGGCAATAATGCCAGTCTCCTTCGTGACTTGGTTTTCTTTGAAGTACTCCACAAAAATGCGAAACGAGAAGAGCAGCACCACAAACAAGCCAAATAGCAAACCGCGGGGCGTGTTTTCCTTGTACTTGTTCCACAGCCCGTAGAGCAGCGCTACTAAAAATAGGCAGAATAGCGACTCATAAATCTGGGTAGGGTGGCGCGGCACGGCTACTTCGGCCGATGGGCTAACGACACCACTCACAGGCGTAACCGTGAATTCGGGCTCTTCTTTGCCTTCTACACGGGTGCGCTGCACCGCCACGGCCCCGGCTGGCACGGGCTGGTCGGGCCGGAACTGCTGCAAGTGCTCAATATCGCGCGGGAATACAAAGCCCCAGGGCTCGGTGGTTGGCTTGCCCACAATCTCGGAGTTCATAAGATTACCTAGGCGGATGCATGCCCCACCAATAGCCACCACAATCACGATGCGGTCGAGCACCCAGAGGTAATCAAACTTATTGCGCATGCTGAAAATGAACAGTGCCAGCAAGATGCCAATGGTAGCGCCGTGCGAGGCCAGCCCCCCGTGCCAGATTTTTAGAATCTCCCACGGCTGGTCCTTGTACTGGTCCCAGTCGTAGAAAAAGACGTGCCCTAGGCGGGCCCCCAGCACCGTGCCCACTACCATGTAAAAGGTGATAACATCGACCCAGTAGGGCCGCACGCCCTCGCTCTTGTAGATGTGCGTGAGCACAAACGAGCCAATAACGAAGCCGAGGGCGAACAGCACGCCGTACCAGCGCAGCAGCAGCGGACCTATTTCGGCAATAATGGGTGAGACGTTCCAGGGAACGTAGGCGAGCAAAGCAGTCATGCGCAACAAAAAGTAAGAGTGTTCAAAGGTACTGACTACCCTGGGCTCGCCATTTCTTCGGCGGCCAGCTAGAAAAGTAGGTGGAGGCTGACGTTAGCCGGCGGCGAGCTACTAAGCGCCCACGTCGGGCCCGCCAAGTGTTAGTGTGGCGATGAGGAGGCCGGCTGGTTTGTCGCCATTGCCGGGCGCAGGGCCGCGCCATCGCCGCTCACGGCTAGTATCAGCATGCCTAGCAGCGCTACGTAGGCCGGGCGGCGTGCCCAGTCGGGCAGCCACCAGCCCCTAGGTGGCAGCTGAGCCGTAAGCCGGGCCTGAACCCGGGCGTAAAAAAACGGTCGTGGCTGCGCCCTTGGCTGCTTGCGAAGCTGCTGCAGTAGTGCCTCCCATTCTTGGTCGGAGCCGGGCTGACTAATTGGATTAGGCATGGCGAAAGGATGCGTGGAGGTGCTGGCGTAGGGTATGCCGCGCCCGAAACAATAAAGACTCGACCGCCGAAACTGTGGTATCAAGCACCGCCGCTATTTCGTCGTAGCTCAGTTCCTGCTCGTGGCGCAGCGTAAAAGCTATTTGCTGCTGGCTAGGCAGGCGCCCAATGTAGCTGAGCAACAGATGCAGCTGTTGCTCACCTTCCAGCAGCGCCAGCGGGTGCGCGTGGTCGGGCGGCTCGTGCAGTACTTGGTTCTGTAAGCCTAGTAGACTGGTAAAATAAGCAAAGCGCTTTTTGGCAGTAGCCCGCCGGCGGTGCTGTAGTGCCCGCGAAGTAGCCAGCCGGTAGAGCCAAGTGCTCAGAGTTGTTTCGCTCCGAAATTTGGCCACCGTTTGGTAAACCTCCACAAAAACTTCTTGGGCTACGTCCTCAGCCTCTTCTGCCGAGCGCAACAACGAAAAAGCCGTGCTGTACACACGCTGCTGGTACTTCTCCACAAGGCTGCGAAAAGCAGCCTCACTCCCTTGCTGAAGCTGCGCTACTAGCTCCGCATCGGCCACCACAACGCCTAGGTCAGACTTAGGCAATGAGTTGAAGCACAGGGGTAGTGAGAGGCTGTAAGCCATAAAGACCAGCGCAGCTTGGCAGCGTAGAGGTGGGGGCAGCGGCTAGCGCTACTGTCTCTTAGGTGCCGATGCTGCACAAAACTTGCGCAAGCTTATTCTTGTTTTTAATAAAACGTTAGCTGTCAGCATAATTAATTTGAAAAGAGCAGGTGGTTTAATTGTAGAAGCTACCATAGTGCTGGTAGGGCCCGCGATTAAACCACCTATCTCTTCACCTCAACAGTAAGCCTAGAGCCCCGCCAGTTCCTCGCCAAAGCCGCCGCTTAGAATGGGGAAGCGCAGCCATGAGCGTGGGTCCACGTTGTAGTCGTCGAGGTGGAAGGAAGGCGCGTAGCGCTCACGCTTCCACTGGTTGCGGCTCCAGAGCTGGTAAAAACGCTTGACATACGTGCGCAGCTGGTCGAGCTCATAGTTAGGCTCTTCGGCTACCAACTGGGCCAGTACGGCCGCTGGCGATAGACGGTCGTAGAAAGCTAGCCGCTCGATGCGGTTGAGCAGCACGTAAGGCATGAGGTCGCGCTCATCGGTTTGCTTGTCGGCCAAGGGGCGTAGCTCGGCGGTGGGTTGCAGGGCATTCACGTGCCGCAGGCCTTCGTAGCCGAGGGCCATTTGAGCCCAGCGCAGCCACTTTTTAACAAAGTCTTTGTCGACGCCCGCGATGGGGGAGATGCTGCCCGCTGTGTCGCCATCCATGGTGCAGTAGCCCACACTGGCCTCCGAGCGGTTGCTGGTAGTAATGAGCAGGCAATTCTGCACGTTGGCCAGCAGCCAGATGCCGGGGGCCCGCACCCGCGCCTGAATATTTTGCAGCGCCAGGTCGTCGGTTTGCCAGGTAAGCTCGCGGCCCAGCGCGTGCTGAATCTTACCCACGTAGCCGGTTACTTCGTCATCTATCGTCCAGTCGAAGAACCGAGCACCTAGGCTATCGGCTAGCTCCTTTGCCGAGTTTAGCGTGTCTTCCGAAGAGTTGACGGTGCCCTGGTAGGCGCAGGTCAGCAAATGGTTGACAAGTTTCTGGTTAGCCGTCTCTGGCTTCTGATTTTGCGCCTCAGCCGGGTTATCCACATCGGTGGCCTGCTGGTGCGCCGTGCCACCCGCGCCCGGCTGTACTATTTCGGTTTTTGCTGCATCAAAGGCGCCACTACGGCGCTTGAATTCTTCCTCACCTAGTTCGGCCACACCTAGGCGCACCATTTCGGCCACGGCTACGGCGCAAAAGCACGAGTCGGCGCCACCGCTCAAACTCAGCACAAAGCCCCGGCTGCGCGCCTTGCGTAGGTAGTCAAACAGTCCCAGGCTGATGGCTTGGTTAAGCTCGCGGTACTCGTCGGGCTCAGGCAGCTGCACAATGGACTCAACCACTTCCAGCGGCTCGTCAAAGTCCACGTCTACCCATTCTAGGTCTACTTCCTTGAAGCTGAGCAGCTGGTTGCGCTTGAGTAGATGCCCATTGCGCGCCACCAGTATCTCCCCGTCGTAAATGGTGCGGCCAGCCTCGTTGCCCAGCAAGTTGGCGTAGAGATATGTGCAAGCAAAGTTGCGCGACGAGTTAAGAACCAGCTTGTAGCGCACATCCGTTTTGCTCATGGCAAAGTGGCTGGCCGAAGGGTTCACTATTAAATCAACCTTGCCGCGCAGGCGGCAAGCGGGCCGCACATCGTCGGGCCGCCAGGCGTCTTCACAAATCTCAAAGCCAAACCGCACACCGTGGTGCTCAAACGTGAGGTCGCCCAAGGGCCAGCTTTCACCCCCGTGCTCCACAGTCGTTGTTTGCCCTGCCGGCCACGACACGAAGAAGCGCGTCTCGTAGTGCACCCCATCATTAGCCAGAAATTGCTTGGCCGCGAAACCTAGGATTTCGCCGTCGCGCAGCACCGCAGCCGTGTTGTAGGTGTAGTGGTGCAGGCGCACGGGCAGCCCCACTACCACGCAAATGCCGTGTGTGAGCGGCCGAATTTTTTGCAGGTGCTCCATGGCCGCCGCGGGCAGCCAGTCGCTCAGAAACAGGTCTTCGCAGTTGTAGCCCGTCAGGCACAGCTCGGGCAAGCACAGCAGCTCTACGCCATCGGCCTTAGCCTGCTCAATGGCAGTGCTAATATTTTGAATATTATGATTCCAGTCAAACGGAATCTGGTTGAGGGCGGCACCGGCAAGACGCATACTAAGAGCAATTCGGGAGAACTATATTGAGCAAATAAACTTCGCGTTTACTCGCTATACGGATAATATGCGCCAATTGCTCAGTACTTGTTTTTGCCTGCTCACTCAGGTAGCACCCGGTCAATCAAGTAAACCTCTGCTGTTAAGTTCAAGCAATACTGCTCTATTTGAGCAGCTTACGGCGGGGCTAGAAGCCAGCCGCTTATACCAGCTTTACCGTGCCGACCTCAAACTAAAACAAGTAAGACGAAACCGCCACGAGCCCGCGATAAAGGATTCTGTGCTGCTAGCTATAACCCCCACTGACCACCTAGAGTTGTTTAAAAACCGCTACAATACGCTGCTGCTTGGCGCAACTTTCACCTCAACCAAAGTCAGTTTTGGTGGGCTGAAGATTGGTGTAACGAAAGAAGTTTTCTGCCGAACCCTGCACCTTAGCCCAACTTATACTACGTATGCATTCACCGACGGCATGGAAAATTTCGTGCAACTCACGTGCACGTTTGCCAGTGGTAAGCTGAGGCGTGTTGAGTACAACTATTTGATCAACCCCGATTCAATAGATTAGCCTCGCTATACCCCTAGGGCCGCCAGTGCGCGTTCGGCGGCCAGTTGCTCAGCCTGCTTTTTATTAAGGCCCATGCCGGTAGCCACTACTTCCTCATTGAGCAGCACGGTGGCTGTAAACTCCATTACACCACCCGGCCGCGGCTCGCCACTGATTTCGTAGCGCACGTTTTTGCCGTTGCGTTGCGCCCATTCAATGAGCTTGCTCTTATGATTAGAGGTGGTCGTGGTGAGAGCCGTAACGTCCACAAATGGCTTGATTAAGCCTTTAAGCACAAACTTACGGGCTGATTTATACCCTAGGTCTAGGTACACGGCGCCAACCAAAGCTTCGAGCGCGTTGCCGTTTACCGAGCGCGAGCGAGCGGCCCGCGTCTGGGTGCTATCGAGCTGCACCAGCTTGTCGAGACCCAGCTTTAAGGCAATGGCGTTCAGGCTCTCGCGGTTGACAATGCGCGAGCGGGTTTCGGTCAGAAAGCCTTCCTGCTCGTAGGGGAATTTGCGAAACAAGTACTCGGCCACCACCGTGCCCAGCACCGCATCGCCCAAAAACTCCAACCGCTCATTGCTTTGGTGGCGGCCCGCACCGGGCTCGGCTCGCACCACCGACGAGTGCGTAAATGCTAGCTGGTATAGCCGCGCATTTTGCGGGTCTTGGCCAATAACCGTGGCCACGGCCTGCCGAAACTGCTTGTCGCTGCCCAGCAGCCGCCGAAACAGGCCGAAAAGAGGAAGTGCCATGACCGCAGATTCAAACGGATTTGTAGGATGGAACGGATACGCCCGCTGCGCTAGCAAGCTGGGTTGACTGTGCTAACAGGCTGGTTGGGACATGTGAGCTAGTCATTTGCAGTGAATATTGTGCGACAACTGCAGTATCGCAGTAAATAACTCGGTTTTTGGTAGGCAGTAGTCAAGCGATTGAAACTACTGAAAACGGTAAATACGCCCGGCTGCACTACGCTGGCTTAGCCAGTCTGCGCAGCGGGCGTATCCGTTTCATCCTACAAATCCGTTTGAATCTGCGGTCTACTCGGCCAAGCGGCGGAATACAACCGTCGTGTTGTGGCCGCCAAACCCGAAGGTGTTGCTCACGGCCACGTTTACTTCGCGCGCCTGCGCCACATTGGGCGTGAAATTCAGCGCTTGGTTGATTTCCGGGTCGGGCGTGTGCAGATTTATAGTAGGGGGCACCAGGCCGTGCTGAATGGCCATGATAGAAGCCACCGCCTCGATGCCGCCCGCGCCACCTAGCAGGTGGCCGGTCATGCTCTTGGTAGAGGAGATATTGAGCTTGGGCGCATGCTCTCCAAAAACGGTTTCAATGGCTTTAATCTCAGCGCCATCACCTAGGGGCGTGCTTGTGCCGTGGGTGTTGATGTAGTCAACCTCCTCGGGGCGAATACCCGCATCGCGTAGCGCATTTTGCATTACCAAAACCACGCCCGAGCCGCTAGGGTCGGGAGCCGTGATGTGGTACGCATCCGACGACATGCCACCGCCAATGAGCTCGGCGTAAATCTTAGCGCCGCGTGCCTTGGCGTGCTCATACTCTTCGAGCACCAGCGCGCCCGAGCCTTCGCCCAGCACAAAGCCATCGCGCTCCTTGTCATAAGGGCGCGACGCCGACGCCGGGTCATCGTTGCGCTCGCTCATGGCTTTTAGTGCATTAAAGCCGCCCACACCCGATTCAGTAATGGCCGCTTCAGAACCACCCGTCACGATAACGTCGGCCAGACCCAAGCGCAGGTTATTAAAGGCAGCGATAATGGCGTCGTTCGACGAGGCGCAGGCCGAAGTCGTCACGTAGTTGGGCCCGCGGAAGCCATTTTTAATGGAAATATTGCCCGACGATGAGTCGGCAATCATGCGCGGGATGAAGAAAGGCGAGTAGCGGGGGGTGCCGTCGCCGCGCTCAAACTGGAAGCACTCTTCTTGCAGCGATTTTAGCCCGCCGATGCCCGAGCCCCAAATAACGCCTACCCGGTCTTTATCAACGTTGCCCGTCAGCAGGCCCGCGTCGGCGATAGCCTCGTCGGAAGCGATGACGGCGAACTGCGTAAACAAGTCCATTTTGGGGCCTTGCTTGCGCTCGAAATAATCGAGGGGGTTATAATTCTTTACCTCGCAGGCAAAGCGCGTTTTGAATTTGGTGGCGTCGAAGCGCGTAATGGGGGCAGCCCCACTGACGCCATTTTTTAGCCCTTCCCAGTAGGCAGGCGCAGTGCTGCCCAGGGGAGTAATGGCCCCGATGCCGGTTACAACGACGCGACGAATTGACGACATAAAGCAGACGCCGGTGGGCGGCGTATTTTATTATTAAGTGGCTAATGGCTACTAGTAGTTGACTACTAGCTTCTTGTAAATCGAGCAAGCTAGCAGCCAAAAGCTAGTGGCTAATAGCTATTCTGATAAACAGCAAAACCGGCCGGCGGCGTGCCGGCCGGTTCAGGCAATTTCTTAGACAATACGCTCTGACGAGCGCAGGGTAGAAACTTACTTAGCGTGCTCTTCGAGGTAGCTAACGGCTTGACCCACAGTCTGAATGTTCTCAGCCTGGTCGTCGGGAATGCTAACGTTGAATTCTTTCTCGAACTCCATGATTAGCTCCACGGTGTCGAGCGAATCGGCACCTAGGTCGTTGGTGAAGCTGGCTTCCGGAGTTACTTCCGAGGCTTCAACGCCCAGCTTGTCGATAATGATGGCTTTTACTTTTTCGGCGATTTCAGACATTGCAGTCGTGGGTTAAGAGGAAACTTGCCTGCAAAGTAACGTCACTTTTTTTATCCGTCCTGCGAATCGGCTTTTTGCGGCACGTACAAGATTTTGGCCCCTGCCTTTTCGAGGGCCCTTGCCGGGCCGGCAAAATCCGTAGCTTTGCAGCTTGCCGCCGCCTACCGCTGCCCCTGATGACCCTGACCCTGGACGCTGAGTATGACTGCGATTTTGCGCTTTTTGGCCTCGTGTCCAGCACCCAAGATTATACGCTGGCCTGGGCCCTCAATCGCTTTTTGCGCCTGCGCCTGGTGCGGCAACCCGATTTTGTGCTAAACCTGGTACAGCAGGGGCCACTGGCCTTTAGCTACTACCTCTACGCCAAGGAGGCACTTACTTTGCGGCTGTTTCGCAACCGGGCCTTGCCGCCTTCCATCTTAGCCAAGCCTTTTTTAGCGCCCGACATTCGCGAATACGACTACCTGCTGCAAGTGCAGGGCGGGGCCGATGAACTGGCCGGCACCGAGCTGCTTGACCGCCTCACGGCAGTGCCCGCTGTGCGGTATGCCAGCGAGTTTGACCCCTACGAATTGAAATACAAGGAAAACCTGATTTTTTAACGCCTCTCCCCGCATGGACCCCATTTCCACTTCGTTCAATAAAACCAAAATTGTGGCCACCGTTGGCCCCGCTTCTAACACCTACGAGCGGCTGGGCATGCTCATTCGTGAGGGAGTTGATGTGTTTCGCCTCAATTTTTCGCACGGCGCTCATGAGGAGCATCTCTCGGTTATTAATACCGTGCGCCGCCTCAATAAAGACCTGCGCACCAACGTAGGCCTGCTGCAGGACTTGCAGGGCCCCAAGATTCGCCTAGGTGAAGTGGAAGGTGGCCAGGTAGAGATTAAGCCCGGTGATAAAATCACGATTGTGGCGGGTGAAAAAGAGGTGAGCACTGCCACACGCCTAGCAACTATCTACCTAGGCCTGCCCCGCGACGTGAAACCCGGCGACAGCATCTTGCTCGATGATGGCAAACTAGAGCTGCGCGTGCTCGCCACCGACCGCGAAAAGGAAGTAGAGTGCGAAGTCATCTACGGCGGCATTGTGAAGCCCCGCAAGGGCATCAACCTGCCTGACTCGGAGGTATCGGCCCCGAGCATGACAGAGAAAGATATAGAGGACCTGAAATTTGGCCTCGAGAACGACGTAGACTGGGTGGCCCTGAGCTTTGCTCGCCGCGCCGATGATATTCGATTCATCAAGAATATCATTGCTGAATCGGGCAAAACGACGCGCGTAGTCGCTAAGATTGAGACGCCCGACGGCCTGCGTAACATCGACGAGATTATCGCTCTCACCGACGCCGTAATGGTAGCCCGCGGCGACCTAGGCGTGGAAGTGAAGATGGAGGAGGTGCCGATGGCACAGAAGATGATTATCGAGAAGTGCAACAAAGCCGGCAAGCCCGTCATTGTGGCCACGCAAATGATGGAGTCGATGATAACGGCCCCTCGCCCCACGCGCGCCGAAACCAGCGATGTAGCCAACGCCGTTATCGACGGTGCCGATGCCGTAATGCTCTCGGCCGAAACCGCCGTGGGCCAGTACCCCGCCGAGGTTATCCGCTCGATGGTCGGTACTATTAAGAGCGTAGAAAGCCGTAGCCCCAAGCTGTTTAATAAGTGGTGGCCGGTTGACGCTACGTCACCTAGCTTCATGGCCGATAGCGTGTTGTCGGCAGCTTGCCACTTGGCTAAGAACACCGGTGCCAAAGTGATTACTGGCATGACTCATCGCGGCTACACGGCTTTCCAAATCGCCAAGTACCGTCCCAAAGCTGATATCTTTATCTTCACCGACGACCGCGCCCTGCTCACCGTGCTGAGCCTGGTGTGGGGTGTGCGTTCGTTCTACTACGACCGTTTCAATAGCACCGACAGCACGATTGCTGACATCCGCTACGTACTCACTACCACCGGCCACCTGCAAAAGGGCGATGTGTTCATCAACACCGCCACGCTGCCAATTACCGATAAGGGTCGTGCCAACATGGTGAAAGTAAGCGTGGCCTAAGTCTTAGCTTATCAGCCATTAAAAAAGGCCGCCCACATAGGCGGCCTTTTTTAATGGCTATACTTAAAAGCCAAAATTGGAATAACTCCAAACGCTGCAAGCCCCGCCGGTAGGGGCGGGGCTTGCGGATAAGAGGCGCGGGACCAAACGGTGGGGCGGCAGAGTTTGGCCCCGCTAGAACCCGTCTCGCGCTAAAGCGCGTTAACGAGTTTTGTCAGCTTGCTCTTGTTGTTAGCAGCTTTGTTCTTGTGGATGATGTTTTTCTTGGCCAGGCGGTCCAGCATCGACGTTACTTTCTTCAGCAGCTCTTGAGCAGCCGTTTTATCGGTGGTGCCACGCAGCTTCTTGATAGCGGTGCGGGTAGACTTGTGCTGGTAGCGGTTCAGTACACGCTTCGCTTCGTTGCTGCGGATGCGCTTAATAGCCGACTTGTGGTTTGCCATGACAAAAAAAGAATTCTATAGAGGAACAGCAGATTAGCTGTGGTTTTCACGTTTGGGAGGGCAAAGGTAATAAGAATACTTAGCTTATCCTAGTGTTGGCTAAAAATGGCGCGCAGGAACACCCGCAAAATCTGCCGTGCCACAAGACGGCTTACGTAAGCTCACCCAGTATAAATGGACCTAGGGCGTAATTTTGCGGGGGTAATGCCGTTAGTTGCTACCTCCGCTTATCGTCCGTCACCGCTATTGTTCAGCGGCCACCTTCAGACTATCGTGCCCAGCACGCTGCGGCGGGTGCCGGAAGTAGCCTACCGGCGCGAGCGGCTTGAACTGCCAGATGGCGATTTTCTGGACCTAGACTGGTCGCTGGCTCAGTCCGCACGAGCCCAGAAGCTAGGTATCATCTCGCATGGCCTGGAGGGCGATAGCAACCGGCCTTACGTGCGGGGCATGGCGCGCGCCCTCAACCAAGCCGGATTCGACGCCCTAGGGTGGAATTATCGGGGCTGCAGCGGCGAAACCAACCGCTTGCTGCGCTCTTACCACTTAGGCGATACGGGCGACCTCGCCGCTGTGGTTCGCTACGCCATCGAGGCGCAAGGCTATGAGGAAGTGGTGCTTACGGGGTTTTCGGCCGGGGGCAACGTTACGCTGAAATACTTGGGCGAACAGCCGGCCCAGGTGCCACCGCAAGTGCGCCGAGCGGCCGTGTTCTCCGTGCCTACCGACCTTAAAGCAAGCTCGCTGCACATTAGCCGGTGGCAAAATCATATTTACCTGCGCCGCTTTATGGCGTCGCTCCGCAATAAGATGCGCGAGAAAGCGGCGTATTTGCCGGGGCAGCTCGACTTAGCGGAGCTGGACACCCTGCGCGATTTTCCGCAGTTTGATGAGCGCTATACGGCGCCGCTACACGGTTTTGCCTCGGCCGACGACTACTATGCGCACGCTGCCTCGGGACAATATTTAGCTACTATCCAAATTCCGACATTGCTGGTCAATGCGTTGAACGACCCCTTTTTGCCGGCTTCGTGCTACCCTAGGGACGTGGCGGCGGCCAGCGACTGCTTTTTTCTGGAAACGCCCCTGGCCGGTGGGCACGTGGGCTTTGCCGAGGGGGCGCCTAGTGGCAGGTACTACTCAGAGCGGCGAGCGGTTGACTTCTTTACGCGGGCTGTGTCCGGCTAGCAAAAGAGCCCGGACAAGCAACCTATGCGGTTGCTTGTCCGGGCTCAAAACTTAAAGGCCGACGCTTATTTGGCGGGCGGCGAAGTGGCTTCTACAGCCGAGAAGGTTTCTAGAATTTTATAGGTATGCGAGGCACCCTGGGGCACGAGATACGACGAGCCGGGCTCCAGCGTCGTCACGTTGCCTTCGAGGTGTAGCTCGGCGCGGCCTTTGAGCACGTAGCCCACCGTTTCGTAGGGGCGGTTGCTGAGGGGCTTGGGCTCGCCGGGTTGCTCATCTTCCCAGAGGCGCAGGGCCACGTGGTGGCCAGCGGCCAGTTTTTTTTCACCTTGGTCGCCAGCGGGCGCGTCGGCAGCGTTGATGTTGGTGGTTGACATAGAAGCAGTAAACGGAGCAGTACTCCGTAGTGTAAGGAAAAAGAAACGCGGAGAGCCGCTCCGCACGGTACTGGCTGGCTAACGCAGGGGATGGGGCTACGGTTGTGATAAACCTTCAGGTAAGCTACTGGTTGAAATGCCAGCCGGTAACGGCGCGTGATGTATACTTGCCGCCGAGTTACCTAGTCTTCTCACTCATGATTCTGCCGTGTCCACTGCCGTCGCCGAACGATTTGCTGCGCAATTGGCACAGGCCCACGCGGCCGTGCCCGCCGCCCTGCCCGGCCCGGCCTTTTGCGCCCTGGCCGAGCAAGTACTAGGCCTTCTATTTCCGGAGCGCGCTGCCCGGCCGCTAGCTAGTGCCGATGCCATTGCGGCTACGTTCTACCAGCTACAATCGGAATTAACCGAATTGCTGGCTCTGATGCCCGAGTTGCCGGCCGCCCCGGCCGAATTGGCCAGTACTTTATTTTCACAACTGCCGCTGCTGCGCGAGGCGCTCTTGCGCGACGCGGCTGCCACCCTGGCTGCCGACCCCGCTGCCCAAGGCATGGCCGAGGTAATAAGCTCTTATCCTGGGTTCTACGCTACGGCTATGCATCGGCTGGCGCACGCCCTGCACCTGCGCGGCGTGCCCCGCCTGCCCCGCATGCTGAGCGAGTATGCGCACCGCCAAACCGGCATTGATATTCACCCCGGGGCGCGCATTGGCACTGCTTTTTGCATTGACCACGGCACGGGCATCGTCATTGGCGAAACGGCCCACATTGGGGCGCACGTGCAGATATACCAGGGCGTGACCCTAGGGGCGCTCAGCGTGACTAAAAACCAACAGGGCCTCAAGCGCCACCCCACCATCGAGGACCACGTGGTGATTTATGCCAATGCGACCATCCTAGGGGGCAGCACCGTGATTGGTACGCGCAGCATCATCGGCGGCAACGTGTGGCTGACCGAGAGCGTGCCGTCGCACTCGCGCGTGTACCACCGGGCGCAGCTGCACATGGCGCGCCAAGATGACCCTGCCGGTGAATTGATGTTTGTTATTTAGTTTCTTGGCTATTAGCGCCTAGCTGTTAGCTAATAGCATCCTTTTATTCCACCCAAAAAAGCTGCCAGTTGATAGCTGATAGTTCAGACCAATGAAAGCTAATTCCATTCTCGACGTTATCGGCAACACGCCGTTGGTCAAACTCAACAAAATTTTTGCCGCCGAGCGGCCCGACGTAGAAGTGTGGATAAAGCTAGAGCGCCAAAACCCCGGCGGCTCTATCAAAGACCGCATTGCGCTGAGCATGATAGAGCAGGCCGAAAAAGATGGCATTCTGACCAAGGATAGCACCATTGTGGAGCCTACCTCGGGCAACACGGGCGTGGGCTTGGCCTTGGTGGCGGCTGTGAAAGGCTACAAAATCACGCTGGTGATGCCCGAAAGCATGAGCATCGAGCGCCGCCGCCTGATGTCGGCCTATGGCGCTAACCTAGAGTTGACGCCTCGCGAGCAGGGTATGAAAGGCGCCATTGCCAAAGCCCAAGAACTGGTAGACACCACGCCGGGCGCTTGGATGCCCATGCAGTTTTCGAACGAGGCCAACATCAAAATCCACGTCGAAACGACAGCCCAGGAGATTTTGCGCGATGCTCCGGAAGGCGGCTTCGACTTTCACATCACGGGTGTGGGCACGGGCGGCCACCTCACGGGTGTGACGGAGGTGTTAAAGCCCCTGTTCCCAAACATGAAAACCTACGCTGTGGAGCCCGAACTGTCGCCCGTTATCAGCGGCGGCGCCCCGGGGCCGCACCCCATCCAGGGCATCGGCGCCGGCTTTATTCCGGATAACCTGCACCGCGATTTGCTGGACGGCACCATTCAGGTAAGCCGCGACGAGGCGTTCGAAATGGCCCGCCGCGCCGCCACCGAAGAGGGCATTTTGTGCGGTATCTCGTCGGGCGCTTCGTTGGCCGCCGTGGCCAAAAAGCTGGCCGAAGTGCCGCAGGGCGGTAAGGTCCTCACCTTCTGCTACGACACCGGCGAGCGCTACTTGTCTGTAGAAGGCTTGTTTGTGTAGCACCTAGGGCGCTGTTTTGCGCAGCGTAGCGACTAATCAATGAAAAGCGGGACTGGCAACAGTCCCGCTTTTTCTTTTTTCGTAAGCGTGCGCATGGAAACTTCTGCTCCCACCGGGCGCTTTTGGCGCTGGCTGCTGCCGCTAGCCGTTGTGGCTTGCCTCTACGTCAATTACCTGTACAATGCCCACCCGCCCGCTGGGGCCCTCAGCAACGGCGAGATGTCGGCCCGCCACCCCACCTGCCTGACGCCTGCCGGGTATGCGTTTAGCATTTGGGGTATAATCTTCAGTGGATTAGTCTTATACACTATTTGGCAGCTGCTACCGCAGGCGCAGCGCACGCCGCTGCCGGCCCGCCTCACACTGGTACTGACGCTGGCCGTACTGGCCACTACCGGCTGGACGCTGGCGTTCAGCTACGAGCTTATCGGGCTGAGCCTGGGCGTGATGCTGACGCTGCTAGTGCTGCTGGCGTTGGCTTACGCGCGGGCCCGGCGGCTGGTGCTGGCCGGCGCAGCCCCGGCCTGGCCCACGTGGTTTTTGAGTTTATACTTAGGCTGGATACTACTGGCCACCGTGCTGAATATAATTTTTGGCTTGCGCGATGCTTTCGGCTGGCAATGGTCGGACAGCGCCACCATCGAGGGCTGCGTGCAGCTAGCTAAAGTGGCGGGCCTGCTAGCGTTGGTGCTGGCTGTGCGGGGGCACGACCTGCTGCTACCAGTGCCAGTGGCCTGGGGGCTAGTGGGCACCTGGGTGGCTCAGCGCCAAACCATTCCGCCGGTGGCGGCGGTGGCCCTGACCACGGCTATTCTGCTGGTAGTGTTAGCGCCCCTAGGGGTGTGGATGTGGAATAAGCGCCGACCCAAACCGGCTGTGTAGGGGAGGGGCGCGCCCGTGCGGCAGCCGGCCGTACTTTTGCCCACTCTTGGTTCTACATTAATCGCTCCACGCAATGCGTCAAAAATTTGTTGCCGGCAACTGGAAAATGAATCTCACCCTGCCCGAGGCGCAGGCCCTGACCTCTGAAATCGTGCAAATGTTGCACGATGAGCAGCTCGGTGCCAACGCGCCGCAGGTAGTTATCTGCCCGTCGTTTCCGCTGCTGCCCATCGTGGGCCGCCTGCTGAATGAGGGAGGCAACGTGGCCCTAGGTGCTCAAAACTGCCACCAGAAGGAAAGCGGCGCCTACACCGGCGAAGTATCGGCCAAGCTGCTGCAATCTGTAGGCTGCCAGTACGTTATTTTGGGTCACTCGGAGCGTCGCCAGTACTTCCACGAAGACGACGAACTGCTGAGCCAGAAGCTGAAAGCCGCCCTAGGTGCCGGCCTGCGCCCCATTTTCTGCGTAGGCGAGAGCCTGGAAACCCGTGAGGCAGAAGAGACTTTCGACTTCATCGCCAAGCAGTTGAAAGATGGTTTGTTTCACCTCAGCAACGAGGAGTTTGACAAGGTGGTCATTGCCTACGAGCCCATCTGGGCTATCGGCACCGGCAAAACGGCTACGACCCAACAGGCACAGGAAGTGCACGCCTTCATCCGGGAGCAAATAGCTGGCGCCTACGACGCCGAGGCAGCTAACAACACGGCTATCCTCTACGGTGGCTCGTGCAATGCCCAAAACGCCCGCGAGCTATTTAGCCAGCCCGACGTGGACGGCGGCCTCATCGGTGGCGCGTCGCTGAAATCGCGTGATTTCGTGACGATTGTGCAATCGTTCTAAGCTTAGTTGCGTTCGGCGCCAGCATGTAAGAAAAGCGTGGCGCCGAACGCAACGTAGGACTAGCATGTAGTTTGCTAAGTCACTGCTTTTAGGCTACTCAGCACCTTGTCGCTATGTTATTCTCCTTTCTGCTTACGGCGCTGCTTGCCCTGCGTCCGGCTTCGCCGGCGCCGGCCGCCAGTATAGAACCATGTAAAATTTACGGGTCTGTTTATCTCGAAACTGACCCGCGCCTGCGCAGTAACTGCTTCGCTACGGTGTACATCGAGCCCGAAGAAGCCTTCGCTGACGTGCTTGTGTACCAGGAGAATAACAAGCTGTTTGCCGATAAAGCTGGCTTGTGGTACCCCGCCGAAAACCGTCAGTTTGCTGATTACAACTTGTTTGTAACGTCCGACCGCAACTTGGCTGAGTTTTCCATTCATTACATCAAGGTGCGGTCGTTTGCAGGGTGCAAAACGAACTGAGTTGCCCTAGGTGGCGCCCTTGATGACTTGCGAAGCCAGACAGGAACCTAGGGCTAAAGAGTTGGACATTTCCTATAGATTAACAAAGCATGGATTATATAGAGCTGCGGGTGCAAGCCCCGCGCGAGCTGGCTGATATCTTAGTAGCCGAGCTGGGCGAAGTAGGGTTTGATACGTTTGAGGACAACGACGAAGGCTTTTGTGGCTACACGGGCGAAGGAGAATTTGATGCCGACGCAGTAGCCGAAATCATGAGCCGCTACGAAGGCATGGGCGAGCTCAGCTATTCGCACCGCATCATCACGCGTCAGAACTGGAATGCTGAGTGGGAGAAGAACTTCCAACCGCTCATCATTGCCGACCGGGTATCGGTGCGGGCACCTTTCCACCCCAAGCCTGAAGGCGTAGAGTACGACCTAGAAATCATGCCCCGCATGTCGTTTGGCACAGGCCACCACGAAACGACCGCCCTCATGATTGAAAATCAGCTGGATATTGACCACCACGGCAAGCGCGTGCTGGACATGGGCTGCGGCACGGGCATTCTGGCTATCATGGCCGAGATGCTGGGCGCCCGCCAGGTGCTGGCCGTAGACGTGGAGCCCTGGACCGTAGAAAACGCCCGCGACAACGCCGCTGAGAACAACTGCCGCACCATCGAGTGCCGCCTAGGTGGGGTGGAAGTGCTGGCTGGTGAAGAACCGTTTGACATCATTTTGGCCAACATCAACCGCAACGTGCTGCTAGAAGACATGCACGCCTACGCGGCCCTGCTGCCCAGTGGGAAACCAATTTTATTCAGCGGGTTTTATGAGGAAGATTTAGCCAAGATTACGGCCGAGGCTACCCGGCAGGGGCTTCGCTACGAGCGTCATCGTGAGCTGCGTAATTGGATTTCTGCTATTTTTACAAAATTGTAGGGCGCCGGGCAATTAGGCCAGGCATCCTACTTGCTGCCAGTGCCTTTGCCCGACCTTATGAAGCGACTTTTCACCGCCGCCTTCTTCACCACTTTTCTGCATTTGCTGCCGGCCGCGGCGCAAACGACCAAGCCGGTTCCTACTCCACCTGCCACTAAGCCGGTTGTTCCTGCCGATGGGCGCACGCCTAGTGCTGTGCGGCCTGGCCAAGTGACAGTAGCGCAACGCTACAATGGCCACCTGGCTCCCGACCCTGCGCAGTTTATTGTGGACGTGCGCACCATGCTGCTGGCCACGAATAATGCAGCGGCGCAGGCAATAGGAGAAAAGCTGCGCCAGCTATGGGGCAGCAACCAGCTGACCAGCACGCAGCAAAGCCGCATTGCGGAGCTGTCGCAGAAAATGCTGGATAAGAAGTTCCGGCCGCTGCCTCACCTCACTACCTTCTATAGTGCCTTGGTGGGGGGCAAAAACCTGGCGAAGCTCAGCGATGGGCAGGTTGACCAGCTACTGGACGTGCTGAGCCAGTCGCTAGACCGCGACCCCAACGCTGACACTGAGAAGTTTTTGATATCGACGGCGCGGCTGCTCAATGGCGGCTACCTCTACCGCTCGGGCTTCAACTCGCTGCGTGTAATAGGTGGGCAGCTTTCTTTTGCGCATAAGGGTGCTGCCACGGAGCCTAGCCCCACGGCCAGCTTTGAGGCAGCGCCCCCAGCTCCGGTGGTCCCCGTGGCAAAGCCTGCTGCGCCCAAGCCGGCGCCGGCGAAACCCGTGGTGAAAGCCAAGCCTAAGCCAAAAAAACGCGCCAGCGACGGCTGGGACACGGCCGATATGTGGTCGTCGACGTCAAGCAGCAAGAAAAACGATGGCTGGGGCTCGGCTAACGACGGCTGGGGCACGCCCGTGAAAAAATCGTCTGCCAACGATGGGTGGGGCTCGGCTAATGATGGCTGGGGAACCCCCGTCAAGAAAAAAGCCCCTGCTAAAACCGTAGCCAAAGCGGCACCAGCCAAGGCGCCAGCGGCGAAGCCCGCCCCTGCGGCGCCCGTGGCTAAGAATACTGACTTTGACGAGCCGGCACTGCCCTTCACGCCTTCGGCTAGTGCAGCTAACGAGGCATACTACCCACCCGCGGTGAGCGGCCCGGTGATTGAAATCAAGGATGCCGACTTTGTGATGGGTACGGCGGGCGACTCTATTGTGCTGCGCAAGGTGAGTGGCATGGCCGCCCCGCTTAGCTCGCGCCTCGTAGCCACGGGCGGCCAGGTAGCCTGGACTATCAAGAACAACCCCGTAACGGCCGACCTAGGGCCGTTCGATTTTGATTTGAGCAAGGCGGAGTTCACGGCTCAGCCGGTTACGCTCACCTATCCTTACCTGCTCGAAGCCCCCGTGAAAGGGGCGCTGAGCTACAAGAGTCTGCGCCGCAAGCCAGCTACCGGCGATACGGGCTACCCTAGGTTTATATCGCTCACCAACGATGCCCGTCTCAAGAACATGGGCGAAGGTATCAAATACCAAGGCGGTGTATCTATCTCGGGGGCGCGGCTGCTGTCGGCCGCGCTCGATGGCTCGCTGGCTAACATCCGGGTAAGCCAGGATGGCAAGCTGCGCTTTCGGGCCGCTTCGCGCAGCTACGTGCTCGGCGATTCTATTATCACGGCCAGCCGGGCGGCGGTGGCGATGTACGAGAGCGACCACGACTCGATTACGCACCCCGGCGTGGAGCTGAAATACCTCAAGGGCAAGCAAAAGCTGCAGCTGCTGCAAGAGCAGGGTACCTATCGCAAGACGCCCTATTCGGACTCGTACCACCAGGTAGACGTGCGAGCCGAAATGCTTGTGTGGAACCTGCGCGAGCCCAAGATTGACTTTAGCATCTTCACCTCGCCCAAGCAGGTGTCGGCCGATTTTGAGAGCAAGAACTTCTTCTCTAACACGCGCTATCAGCAACTCAAAAGCATCAACCACCTGCACCCGTTGCAGATGCTGCTGGGCTACAGCCAGAACCACGGCAAAACCATGACCATGTCGGTGCGTGAGGTGGCCGAGGAAGTAAAGATTCCGGAGGCCAACCTACGCTCGGCCGTGGTGAGCCTAGCCCGCGATGGCTACGTAGATGTGCAGCCGCAAAACGGGATAGTGACCATCTTGCCCAAAGGCCGCCATTATGTGGGCGCCGCCCGCGAGAAAAAGGATTTCGACCACATCGCGATTAAATCCTTAACGGGTTCGGGCCGCTCGGCCACACTCAACTTGGCTTCAGACCAGCTGTTGGTGCGGGGCGTTGAGCAGTTCAGCTTTTCCGACGACTCGGCGGCCGTGGTAGTGCGGCCCGATAGTGGCGTGGTGCGCCTAGGTCGCAACCGGACCATTAAGTTTAATGGACGTGTGATAGCCTCGGCGTACCGGTTTAAGGGACGCGATTTTCAGTTCGACTACGACGGGTACTACATCGACATGCCGCATATCGACTCGCTAACGATTCGTAGCAAGTCGACCAAAAAAGCAACTGGCAACGAGCGCCGTCCTAGCGACTTCACCCTGACCAATAAGAACAATTCGCAAAGCGGGCGCCTCTTTTTGAACGACCCCAAAAACCGCTCGGGCCGCAAGAAGCTGGGTAATTTCCCGTCGTTTAACTCGACGTCAGGTGCCTACGTGTACTTCAACAAGCCCGATGTCCTAGGTGGGGCCTACGACTCTACTACGTACTTCGACGTGCCGCCCTTCAAGTTTGACTCGATGGGTACGAGCAAGTCGCGGGCGGGCTTTGTGGGCATGTTCCACAGCAAAGCCCTGCCACCCATCAAAACGGCGCTGACTACGCAAGAAGATGGTTCACTGGGTTTTGTTCATATTGTGCCGACTGGTGGGTACGCGCTTTACAAAGGCAAGGGACGCTTGTCGGCTGGGGCTAAGGTGCACCTCAATGCCCAGGGCTTGCAGTCAAACGGCACTGTAACCTACCTAGGGGCCACCATGCAAAGCGACCGGTTTGTGATGTACGGCGACTCGCTTACGGGTGAGGGCAAGGCGGGTGCCATTGCCGCTGGCCCCAATTTCCCGAAGGTGACGATGCCGCCCGGCTACTTTATCAGTTGGAATGCCAAATCGGATTCGCTGCACCTGCTAACGCCCAAAGAAGGCGCACCGGTGAAGATGTACGCCGACCACACCTTTAAGGGCTCGATGCTGCTGACGCCTAAGGTTCTAGGTGGAGCTGGCCGCCTCGACGGGCCGCAGAGCTACGTACGCTCAAGTGACCTGACGTTCAAAAACGACTCGTACTCAGGTAAGAAAGCCATACTCAGCGTAAAATCGGCCCAGGCAGGCAAGCCTGCGCTTACGGCCAATGACGTAGCGTTTAACTACGATATGAAAAATGGCTACGCTGAATTTACGCGTGAGGAAAACAGCAAGGCCAGCATCGACTTGCCCTATTCAAACTTCCGCACTAGCCTCAGCAGTGGGCGCTGGGACTTTAAGAAAAAGCGCGTATCGCTAAAATCGAACGCGGCTAGCAGCGCCTATTTTGTATCTACGAAGCCAGAGCAGCATGGCTTGAAATTCAAGTCTACCTCGGCCTCGTATGACCTGGCTAAATACCAGCTCGAAGCCAAGGGCGTACCTTACATAGCTGCCGCCGATGCGTGGATTATTCCCGATTCGGGCCGCGTGGCCGTAGCCGGCACCGGCAAGCTCCAGACCCTGCGCCGGGCCACGGTGCTGCTCGACTCCCTAGGTAAGTTTCATAAGCTGACGGGCGGCAACATCACGGTAGCTTCGCGCGATGCCTTCAGCGGCGATGCCAAGTACAACTTCCGCACCGTGACCGGCGACTCGCTGGCGCTGAAATTTACCAACTTTCAGTCCGACTCTGCGTCGCTGGTGGCGGGTCCTGGCAAGAAGCGTTTCAGCCTGCGCAAGCGCACAACCACCGACGAGAACGCCGGACCGCCCAGCCTGGCCACCACTGCCACGGCCAGCGTAGAAGCCAACCAGAAGTTTCAGTTGGCACCTAGTATTGGCTACCGCGGCAGCATCAACCTAAACTCGCAAAAGCGCGGCCTCATTTTCGATGGGCAGGTGCAGCTGCAGTTTAGTAAGCTCAAAAACTCGGCCGAGTGGTTTGCCGTGCAGGATAGCATCGACCCTAAAAACGTGGTGCTGACCCTGACCAAGCCCAAAGCGGAAGACGGTACGGAGCTGGTGACGGGCCTGTTTTTATCAGATGCCGACAACCGAGTATACCCGCTGTACGCGGCGCCCAAGGTGACGCCCGCCGACGTATCGCTGCTGGAGGTAGACGGCAAACTGCACTACGATGCAAAAGCTGGCGAGTACACTATCTCGAAGCACGACCTAGCCGATGCCAACCAGTATGAGGGTGCCGTACTAGTGTATAAGGAAGCAACCAACCGCATCAGCTTCCGCGGCCCCATGAGCTTTATCACTAACAACAAAAACTATAGCATAACGGCCAGCGGGGTGGGGGGTGCCAACCCCGACAGTGCGCGCTACCAAGTAAACACGTTATTAGGTATCGACGTCAACATGCCCAGCAAAGCCATTGAGACAATGGGTGCCAACCTAGGCCAGGTGACTAAAAACTCGCCCGAGGCACTCGATGGCTCTACCGATGAGGTCTACAAAATAGCGCAGTTTGCCGGCAACAAAGGCGCCGAACTGTATGCCAACCGCCGGCCGGGTGCCGCTGCCGCACCGCTGGCTTCGGTGTCGCCCAAGCTGCTACACACGCTGGTGCTGAGCAAGGTAGACCTGCGTTGGAATCCTAAGCAAAAAGCTTGGTACTCGATGGGCAAGATTGGCTTGGCGGGTGTGGGCAAGCAGCCGATGAACGCACTAGTAGATGGCTATGTAGAAATCAAGCGCGATAACTCGACCGACCTCGTAGAAATATACCTAGAGGCCGAGCCTCAGACGTGGTACTACCTGCGCTACGCCAATAACATTGTGCTGGCCAAGTCATCGAGCGAGAGCTTCGACGGTGAGATTGGCGGCAAGGCTAAGGGCGATGCGAATACGGCTACGGAGTATGGCGTCTTTCTGGGTGATTACACCGACGTAGACCAGTTCCGCTCGCACTTCGAGCGCGACTACCTAGGGAAGTCGGGCAAGCTAACGGCGCGGCCCGCTGCCCCGGCCAGTACTTCGGAAGAAATCGGGGTAGACAAGGACAAGAAGAAAAAGAAGAAGTCCAACGACCCCTTCGGCGACAGTGAGCCCGCTGCCGACCCTACCACCGAGCCAACCAAAAAGTCGAAGAAGAAAAAGGACAACGACCCCTTTAGCGAGGGCGAGATAACGCCGCCCCCGGCCGCCGCCCCGGCGAAGGAGCCTAAGAAGAAGGAAGCAGCTGCTCCTGCGGCCGACCCTACCGACGCACCTGCCGAGGAGCCAGCCAAGAAGAAAAAGGAAAAGAAGAAGGATCAGGAGGCCGCGCCCGCTGACCCGGCTTCTGACCCTGGCGCCGAGCCAACGGTAGACCCCGGCAAGAAGTCGAAGAAAAAGAAGAAAGCCGAGGAAGACCCCTTCGGCGATTCGTAGCAGTAGTACCCCGAAGGCCACCTTCGGGGTACTTTTGTTTTCACGCTATTCTTCCAATGCTCTACATCCTTATTGCGCTGCTCGCCGCTTACCTCCTAGGTTCTATTCCGACCGCTTTGTGGGTAGGACGCTGGTTTTTCCAGCTAGCCGATATTCGAGAGCATGGCTCGGGCAATGCAGGCGCTACTAATACCTTTCGGGTGCTAGGTAAGAAAGCTGGCACTTTTGTGCTGCTATTCGACGCTTTCAAGGGCTTTGCAGCGGCTTATTTTCTGCCTAACTGGCTGCTCAGCCAGCAGGCTATCGCGCCGGATAGCCTGTTCTATTTCCGGTTGGCATGCGGAGTACTGGCTGTAGTAGGGCACATCTATCCCGTGCTAGCGCAGTTTCGGGGTGGCAAGGGCGTAGCTACTATCCTAGGGATGATGCTAGCCATTGCACCTGCCACGGTAGGGGTGGCGTTGCTCGTGTTTTTGGCTGTACTGGGTACCACGCGCTACGTATCGCTTTCGTCTATGTCGGCCGGCGTTGCTTTTGCGTTTCTGCAGCTACTGCCCGCTTTCCGGCCTACTAACTCTTTACAAATCTGGTTTGGCTTTCTGCTGGCGGCTATGCTCATCTACACCCACCGCGCCAATATTGGCCGGCTGCGGGCTGGCACCGAAAGCCGTGTGCCACTTTGGGGCAAATGGTAGCTACCGTACACAGCAGCTATGAGTTCTGAGCCGCAGCTACTAGTGCCGATTATTAGCTCCTAGGGCTATAAGGCAGGCGGTACAGCCATAGCTACATAGGAAATGCCTTTCGACTGAAAAGCTTTGTGCCAGTACTGGGCTCATTCGGCGAGTATTACATACGGTTCGTGGGCGTAAAACTGCTTTAGCCGGTTGACCGAGCCTGACCAGAGAAAGGCTAAAGCCCGAGTACTTACTTTTGTCCTATCAATTGTTCCTTGTATATAAGCATGGCTACACCTGCCTACCTCACGCAGCACCAAAATCGCTTCCTAGAAGAGCTTCTAGATTGGCTGCGTATTCCCTCGGTTTCGGCCGACCCCAAATTCCACGGCGACGTATTACGCGCCGCCGATTTCATTAAAGACAAGCTGCTAGAGGCCGGCGCTACGTTAGTTGAGATATGTCCCACGGCTGGCAACCCCATCGTGTACGGCGAATACATGGCGGGCCCCGACCGCCCCACCGTGCTAGTGTATGGCCACTACGATGTGCAGCCTGCCGACCCCTACGAGCTGTGGACTTCGCCGCCGTTTGAGCCGGTAATTAAAGACGAAAAAATATACGCCCGCGGCGCCTGCGACGATAAAGGCCAGGTGTACATGCACGTAAAGGCCCTCGAAATGATGCTGCGCGATGGCGGCTTAGGTGCCCCCTGCAACATCAAGTTCATGTTCGAGGGAGAAGAAGAGATTGGCTCCGACAACCTTGGCATCTTTGTGAAGGCCAACAAAGAGAAGCTAAAAGCGGATGTTATTCTCATCTCCGACACCGGCATTCTAGCCAACGACGTGCCCAGCATTGAGGTGGGGCTGCGCGGCCTCAGCTACCACGAGGTAGAAGTAACCGGCCCCAACCGCGACCTGCACTCGGGTCTCTACGGCGGCGCCGTAATGAACCCCATCAATGCACTCTGCGACATGATAAGCAGCCTGCACGATGAGAATCGGCACATTACCATTCCGGGCTTCTACGACAACGTAGCCGAGTTAAGCGCCGCCGAGCGCGCCGAGCTGGCGCAGGCACCTTTCTCAGAAGACGAATTTGAGCAAAGCATCGGTCTGCCTGCAGCAGCGGGCGAAGCCGGCTACACTACGCCCGAGCGCACGAGCATTCGGCCCACGCTCGATGTAAATGGCATCTGGGGCGGCTACATCGGCGAGGGTGCCAAGACGGTAATAGCCAGCAAGGCCTACGCTAAAATCTCGATGCGCTTGGTGCCCAACCAAACGAGCGACGAAATCACAGCCCTGTTTCAGAAGCATTTCGAAAGCATCGCTCCGGCCGGTGTTACCGTGAAAGTGACGCCCCATCACGGCGGCGAGCCCGTCGTGACGCCCACCGACTCGGTCGCTTACCGCGCCGCGGCTAAGGCCCTGGAAACTACTTTCGGCAAAAAGCCAGTGCCTACGCGCGGCGGCGGCTCTATTCCTATCGTGGCCATGTTTAAGAGTGAGCTAGGTCTCGACTCGGTTCTGCTCGGGTTCGGCCTCGACTCCGATGCCATCCACTCGCCCAACGAGCATTTCGGCGTCTTCAACTTCCTGAAGGGTATTGAAACCATCCCGGAGTTCTATCGTGAATATGCAGCAGTTAGTAAATAGTTAGCTTGTGTAACGCAGCATAGAAAGGCCCTGGTTCCTAGCTAGAAACCAGGGCCTTTTTTTAATGATACTTGGTTAATCAACGGCCATTGACCGAATAAGTCAGGTATAGCTGAAAAGCTCCGTTGCGCTGGCGGCTCTGGATGGTTGTGCTACCGAACGTATTTGCTTGAGGCACATTAGTAAACCCACCATTATAGCGTAGGCCTACTCCTAAACCGTGCTTAAGCTGGTAGCCGAGTCCGAAAAGGTAGCCAAAGTCAACAGTATTTAAACCATTTTTTATATCCGTCGAGACACTACCTGTCTGATATTTAGCACCTATTAAAAAACCTGCCTGTGGGCCAGCTTCGAAAAATAGCCCACCGGTATTCACATGAAAGGCCAGCGGCACATCAATATAATGCAGGCGCCAGGAGACATCGGTAGTGTTCTTGTAGTAACCACCCTTTTGAGAGTATAATAACTCGGGTTGAAAGGCAAAAAGTGACGTAAGACCAATATTAGCAAACACACCTCCATGAAAACCAAATCGGTAGTCATTAGCACCAGCATCGGGCCCTGTCAAGTTTGTCAGCGAAGCGCCTGCTTTTAGGCCTAGTGATACGTCGCTGCCGCCGCGGTCGCGCCGCTGCGCCTGCGCTACCGTGCTGAAGCCCAGCACTAAAGCCAGCAGTACAAGGATGGATTTTTTCATCGAAAAACGGATGAGTGAAAGGATAAGTGGGACAAAGCTACAAGCGTCGGCCAGTTGTGTGACCGCAAAAAAGCCGGCCCACCTAGGTGAGCCGGCTGTAACTAGATTAGCCTAAACGACTTACTTGCCGCCAAACATGAAGCCTACGTACAATTGGAAAGCGCTGTTTTTAATGTTTCTCGCCTGTACACCATTGCTGTTGTCACTCTTGCCTACGTTTGTGAAGCCCCCATTATAGCGCAAGCCAATCATAGGACCACTAGCAGCTTGAAAGCCTAGACCTGCGGCGTAGCCAAAGTCAACGCTTTTAAATGCTTCTTTATAATTAATAGAGAAATTGTCGTCTTTTGCTTTAGCCGATGCAAGAAAACCGACCTGCGGACCTAGTTCAAAGAACAAGCCTGTTTCGCCAGTAGAAATCTTTGCCAATACTGGCACGTCGATATAGTTGAGGTTAAGCCTCGCACCAGTACCGCCTTCTTTGGCACCTTTCATAGAGTATAGTACTTCGGGCTGAATGGAGAACATATCGTTCAAGCCAAAATTGGCTACAACGCCACCATTGAAGCCAAACTTATTCTTGAAGCCGTCAGAATCTTCACCCGAAAGGTTAGTGAGCGAAGCACCTGCCTTAATACCATACTTGATAGATTGGGCTTGTGAGGCGAAAGAGATGCCTACTAATAAGCCTAGAGATAGTAATACCTTTTGCATAAAAAGGACGAGAAAAAAGAATGGTTAAACTGTGGTACAAAAGTACGGTGTAATACAGCGAATTAGGGGGTAATATTAGTAAGATACAGAAAAAGGCCAGATTCTTTACAGAATCTGGCCTTTTTCTGAGCGAACTATGCTAATCTCAGCTTATTTGCCACCGAACAGGTAACCAACTTGGAACTGGAATACCGAGTTGTGGACGTTAGGCGTAGCGTTTTTGTACACCTGCGAGAAGTCACCGGTATAGCGCAGGCCAAGCTGCAAGCCGCTGGTGATTTGGTAACCTAGACCACCTACGTAGCCGATTACTACTTTATTCAAGCCATCGGTGCTGGTAGTGCGCGAGCCCGAGATTTCTTTGCCGCTGCCATCTTCGTTGAACGTACGGCGGTGCAGCACGAAGCTACCCTGCGGGCCGAGTTCTACGAAAAAGCCTTTGCCATCCTCGCCGATGTTATAACGGAACATGATAGGCACATCAAGATAGCCTAGCGTGTTTTTCAGGGTAGTGTTAGCGCTGGGGCTGCCGTAAGCAAAGTTGTCTACCGAAGAACCCTTTTGCGAATACAGGAATTCGGGCTGGATAGAGAAGTTATCCGAAACGCCAAAGTTCACATACGGGCCAGCAGCAAAGCCAGCCTTGTACTCCGAGCCTTTGGAGGCTTCACCCGAGAAAGTCGAAAGGTTGAAACCGCCTTTTAGACCTACTTTGATACCGGTTTGAGCATTAGCTGCGCCGGCAGCACCAGCGAGAAGAGCAAGAGAGAGAATGGTTTTTTTCATGGCTGAAAAAATGGTGAGATTAGCCCGGTCGCTTAAATAGCTGAAGTATGAAAGAGGTGAACTAGACCGGGAATGCGCCTTATACTAAGCCAGGATAGGATAGGGTTACAGTTTGAAGTGAATTTAGCTTTTTTCTGAATAAGCCTCCTGTATAACAGTAGCATTGTACTTTTGGAACTGGTTTGTTGCCAGCTTTATGCCTTCTACTGTCTCAGGACTAGGGTTAGGGAAATATTTTTTGGGTGCTGTAGGCCTTTTCGCGCTTAGCTGCGGCGTAGTGAGGCCCGCCGCCGCCCAGGCAGTACGCTTAGCTAGACAAGCCGTTTATGACTCGGCAGCGGCACAGGCTGCCCGGTCTCCGCTGGTGCTCGGCGCCTATGCCCAGGGTAGCTTTGTGATGAAGCACACGTCCGCTGTAAATCACCTGGCGGCTTCGCATCCAACTGGCTTTGAGCTGAATGCGCAGCGGCAGACTACGGGTGCCGCCGCCTGGCATGGCTGGTACAAGTACCCCAAGGTAGGAGTGGCCCTGGTATATTACGACTACCACAACCCTACGCTGGGCCAGAGCTACGCCACAACGGTTTACTTGAGCAAGTCATTTTGGCGCACGCCGCGGCAAGACCTGAGCTTCCGGCTGGGCACAGGGCTAGCGTGGTTTACCAGTCCCTTCGACCTGCAAACGAATCGCAAAAACGTAGTCGTCAGCTCGTCGCTGAATGCAACGCTGCAAATGCGGCTTGAGTATGACTATGCCCTGACGCCGCACCTAGGCGTGTTAGTAGGAGTAGCGCTCAATCATTACTCTAATGGAGCTACTACCAAACCTAATTTTGGGATAAATCTGCCCACAGTGCTGCTAGGGCTGAATTATCATCAGCAGCGCCCGGCGCCCACACTGCCCTACCTGGCACCCGCCCCCGCAGACGTAGGGCACAACTTTTTACTGGCCAGCACTAGCCTCGGCTATAAGCAGCTGGAGCTAGGGAAATACAAAAAATACGAGGTGAACTCTGTGACAGTAGCTGCCGGCCGGCGCGTTAACCGAAAAAGTAATTTGCTGGTGGGGCTAGAGGGCTTCTATGACCGCTCGCTGCTGGCCGCGCAAAAAGACACTGCTCGCAACCAAGGGCAACTGGTAGATGTCAAGAAAGCCGGCATTTTTCTGGGGCACGAACTGCTGTTCGGCCGGCTGGCTTTTGTGTCGCACCTAGGCGTGTATATCTACAATCCTTACAAGTCAAATAGCTTTTACTATGAGCGTTTGGGATTGAGGTATCAGTTTACTAATGTAGTATTTGGAGCAGTCGACTTGAAAATTCACCGCGGTACGGCTGATGTCATTGAATTTAAGGTGGGTGCCAAGCTAGCTAAACGCCCACGCTAGGCTCTGCAGGCGCACTAAAACGTTTTATGCTTATTAAAGTAGGTATAGCACCTTGCATAAGTGGTCGCTATGACACGAGTGCTCGGTTTATCTGCTTCACCAGCCCCGGCCCTTCGTAGATGAAGCCCGTGTAGAGCTGCACGAGCGTGGCGCCAGCTGCGAGCTTTTCTAGCGCATCCTGGGCTGAGTGAATGCCGCCCGCCCCAATAATGGGCAGCGCGCCCTGGCTGCGCTGGTGCAGGTAACGGATAACCTCAGTGGCCCGCTCGCGCAAGGGCCGCCCGCTGAGGCCGCCCGCGCCGTAGCTGGCCACAGTAGGGGCCGCTGTGCGCAAGGTGCTGGGCCGAGCAATAGTAGTATTGGTAGCCACTAGGCCGCTGAGCTTCGTTTCGCGAGCTATGTCGAGAATATCATCGAGCTGTGCGTCGGTGAGGTCGGGGGCAATTTTGAGCAAGAGAGGGTGCGGTTTTGGGCGCGCCTGATTGCGCGCCTGCACCTGCTGCAAAAGCTTGATAAGGGGCTCTTTATCTTGTAATTCACGCAGGCCGGGGGTATTGGGCGAGCTCACGTTGACTACAAAGTAGTCCACCTCTTCGGCGAGGGCATCGAAGGCCGCTACGTAGTCGTCGCCGGCCTGCTCGTTAGGAGTATCCTTGTTTTTACCGATGTTGCCGCCAATGATAAGCTGGCGGTTGTGGCGGCGACCTAGGCGCTCAGCCGCTGCCGCAGCACCATCGTTGTTGAAGCCCATGCGGTTGAGCAGGGCTTCATCTTGCGGCAGACGAAACAGGCGCGGCGTGGGGTTGCCGGGCTGCGGCCTGGGGGTCACGGTGCCAATCTCCACAAAGCCAAAGCCCATCGTGGCCAGCTCGTCGGTAAGCAGCGCATTCTTGTCGAAGCCCGCTGCCAGCCCTACCGGATTAGGAAATTTCAGGCCGAATACTTCGCGCTCCAAGCTTGGGTGGTGGTAGTCGTAGAGGGCACGTAGCAGGGCCGTAGTACCCGGTACCTGACCTAGGCGCTTCACCTTATCGAAAACGAAATGGTGAGCGCGCTCGGCGTCGAGCTTAAAGAGTAGGGGTTTGGCAAATTGCTTATACACAATACTATGAATTAACCCGCCCAACCTTCGCGGTCTAGCGAGCGGTATTGAATGGCCTCGGCCAGGTGCTGAATCTGAATATCGTCGGTGCCCGCTAGGTCGGCAATAGTGCGTGCTACTTTCAGAATGCGGTCGTAAGCGCGGGCGCTCAGGCCAAGGCGCTCCATGGCGGTTTTGAGCAGCAGCCGGCCCGCATCGCTAATCTGACAAATATCTTTCACCATCTGCGAGGGCATCATGGCGTTGGAGTGCACATCGGCATAGGCCGTAAAGCGCTGCGACTGCACCTCGCGCGCTTTTTCCACGCGCTGCTGAATGTCGTGGCTGGTTTCGGCGCGGCGCGTTTCGGTCATCTGGTCGAAGGTAACGGGCGTCACCTCCACGTGCAGGTCGATGCGGTCGAGCAATGGGCCCGATACTTTGTTCAAGTACTTTTGCACTACGCCAGGGCCGCACACGCATTCCTTGTCGGGGTGGTTATAATACCCACAAGGACAAGGGTTCATGCTCGCAATAAGCATGAAGTTGGCTGGGAAATCAATGCTGACTTTGGCCCTGGAAATTGTGACGCGCCGCTCTTCCAATGGCTGGCGCATTACCTCCAGCACGGTGCGCTTGAACTCGGGCAGTTCATCCAAGAACAGCACGCCGTTGTGCGACAGCGAAATCTCGCCGGGCTGCGGATTGCCACCGCCACCCACCAGCGCCACATCCGAAATAGTGTGGTGCGGTGCCCGAAACGGCCGCTGATTTAGCAACCCCTGGCCGGTGCCAAGCTTGCCCGCCACCGAATGAATCTTGGTGGTTTCGAGCGCCTCCAACATATTCAGAGGTGGCAAAATGGTAGGTAGGCGCTTAGCCAGCATGGTTTTGCCGGCGCCGGGTGGGCCTATCATTATTACGTTGTGGCCGCCGGCTGCGGCTATCTCCAGCGCACGCTTGATATTTTCCTGACCCTGCACGTCGGCAAAATCAGCGGCGTACTGGTTGGCCGTATGCTGAAAAATATCCCGCGTATCAATGCGCACTGGCTCAATGGCCTCGCGGCACTCGAAGAAGTCGATGGCCTGCTGCATGGTGCCCACCGGAATCACGTCGAGGTTATTGACGATGGCTGCTTCCTGGGCGTTTTCCTTAGGTAGAATAATGCCTTTAAAGCCCTCTTTACGCGCCTGAATGGCAATAGGCAGCACGCCCTTAATGGGCCGCAGCATGCCATCGAGCGCCATTTCGCCCATTATAACGTAGCTGCCGAGCTGCTCTGTCTGCAGCTGCTGCGACGCGTGCAGGATACCTAGGGCAATGGGCAGGTCATAGGCCGCGCCCTCCTTGCGGATGTCGGCGGGCGCCATATTCACGACCACTTTGGTGCGCGGCATGCGGTAGCCCCGCAGCTTCAGCGCGGATTCAATGCGCTGCTGGCTCTCTTTGATGGCGTTATCAGGCAGGCCCACCACATAAAAATTCGTCCCGGCCGATACTAATACTTCAATGGTAATGGTGTAGGCATTAACGCCCTGCACCGCCGAGCCAAAAACCTTGGTTAGCATAGACTGCAGATTATGATAGATTTAACGGATTTCGCAGATACGCTTGCTACGCAAGTTGACTAATTGGATATAACTGCGAAGATTTGATAGATGGAATTGAATAGGAGAGAGTCTGAGCGGTTGGCTACGCAAACATCAGCTTCTCAATCAGCATAATCATAATATGGATGGCCTTGATGTGCACTTCTTGAATGCGGTCGGCGAAGCCGAAGTGCGGCACCCGAATTTCGACATCGCTGAGGTCGGCAAGCTTGCCCCCGTTCTTGCCGGTGAGGCTTACTACTTGCATGCCAGCAGCTTTGGCGGCCTCAACGGCATTGAGCACATTGGGCGAGTTGCCGCTGGTGCTAATGGCCAGCAGCACGTCGCCAGGCCTACCTAGGGCCTGCACAAAGCGGCTGAACACAAACTCGAACCCGTAGTCGTTGGCCACGCAGGTCATGTGCGAGGCCTCGGTGAGGGCGATGGCTGCCAGGGCGGGGCGGTCTTGGCGGTAGCGGCCGCTGAGCTCTTCGGCAAAGTGCTGGGCATCGCAGAGGCTGCCGCCGTTGCCGCAAGTCAGGATTTTGCCGCCAGCGTGCAGGCTCGCGGCCATGAGCTCGGCCGCTTGTGCGATGCACGCTAGGTTGGCTTCATTAGCCAAAAATTGGTCAAGGACGGTGCGGGCTTCGCTCAGTTCGGCCTGGATGAGGCTAGTGAGCGGGGTAGGGGTATCGGACACGAATAAAAGCTAGTAGGTAGGCGGAGTAGCGGTAGGCCCTTGGTTGGGGGCTTGGTCGCGCTCGGCAGCCGAGGCCGCCGTAGGGTAAGATACCGCCGGGGCAGTGGTTGAGGTAGTAGGTTGGTGTACGTCGTAGAGCTTGGCTTTCAGCTCGTTGATTTTGCCATCTTGCTGGGTTACAGTACGGCGCAGCACGCTACTGTCGATGTTCTCGATTACTAGGTGCAGTGCCAGCACCACGACGCCGATAAAGGAAAGCACGTAGAAAAAATTGCGCTCATTTTCGGTGGGTAACACGCCCGAGCCTAGCTCGGCTACGTTGGTGCGCACGGCGGGCAGCAGCAAAAACAGCAAAGCCAGCAGGAGATACACCATCACGGCGACGGTCACGATACGTTTGAGAGCGAGCATAAATCGGGAGAGAAAAAGAGTGGGGTGCGTCAGCACGGCCTTTTACGGATTAGCTGCGCAGTTTGCTACGTTAGCTAATTTGCCGATGCCGTATCGGCGGTGGCCAAGGTAGAATCGGCCAAAATTACGGTAGCGCCCGCAGCACGCTGCTTTTCTTGGTCGGCCTTAATAGCCTCCACTAGCGCCTTGCTACGGGCTTGCGTGTTCGCCATCTGCTCTTCAGCAGCAGAGGGCTGCTGACTGCGGTAGTATTTATACCCAATGCGCAAGCCTAGCATCAGCAAGATGAAAAAACCGAGCCAGCGGGAAGTTTTGGCGCTAAGCATACAGGTGAAGTAAGCGAGAGAAGAAGTGTAATGGCCTGCCAAAGCTACACTAGGGCGGCGTTGGTTTGCAGTTGGCTGAGGCGCTGGTAGAGGCCGCCCGCTTGGCGCAGCAGCTCGTCGTGGGTGCCGCGCTCCACAATGCGGCCGTGCTGCAGCACCACTATCTCGTCGGCGTGGCGCACCGTGCTGAGGCGGTGGGCAATAACCAGCGACGTGCGCGAGGCCATGAGGCGCGTCAGGGCTTCCTGCACCAGCTTCTCACTCTCCGTATCTAGCGCCGACGTGGCCTCGTCAAGGATGAGGATGGGTGGGTTGCGCAGGATGGCGCGCGCTATGCTCAGGCGCTGGCGCTGCCCGCCGCTCAGCCGCCCGCCGCGGTCACCTATCATGGTTTGGTAGCCATCGGCGCTCTGCATAATGAAGTCGTGCGCATTAGCTGTTTTGGCGGCGGCTATCACTTCTTCTTCCGTGGCTTCGGTATTGAACTTGATGTTGTTATAAATCGTGTCATTAAACAGGATGCTCTCCTGCGTCACGATGCCCATTTGGGCGCGGACCGAGTGCAGCGTGCAGTCGCGTATATCGTGGCCGTCGATGAGCACCTGGCCCGCCGAGGGGTCGTAGAAGCGGGGCAGCAGGTCGGCCAGCGTGCTTTTGCCGCCGCCGCTAGGGCCCACCAGAGCCACCGTCTGCCCCTTCTTAATAGTGAGGTTGAGGTCGTAGAGCACCGGCTTTTCGCCGTAGGTAAAATTCACGTCGCGCAACTCTACTTGCTCCGTGAAGTTGGGTAGCTCTTCCGCATCGGGCCGGTCACGAATGGCCGGCTCGGTATCGATAACGCGCAGCACGCGCTCGCCAGCTACTAGTCCGCGCTGAATGTTGCTGAACGCGCCCGACAACGCTTTGGCCGGCGTTAGAATTTGCGAAAAGAGAATGATATAGGTAATGAACGCCGACGCCGACAAACCCGCTTGCCCGCTTAACACCAGCGAGCCGCCGTAATACAGCAGCCCCGCCACCACGGTCACGCCCGCAAACTCGGAGAATGGCGAAGCCAAATCGCGGGTGTTGTCAATGCTCTGCGTTGTTTGGGCATACTGGTCATTCTGCGCCCGAAACTTGTCGAGAATGTAGGCGCGCGCATTGAAGCCTTTGATGACCCGAATGCTACCTAGGGTTTCGTCGATGACAGAAAGCATAGAGCCTAGGGTGCTCTGGCTTAGGGCCGCCTGCCGCCGCAGCCGCTTTGCCACGCTGGCGATAATGCCGCCCGAAATAGGCAGCAGCACCAGCGTGAAAACAGTAAGCCGCGCCGACATGCTGAAGAGCAGTACGAAAAACCCGATGATGGTGAGCGGCTCCTTGAACACAGCCGTCAGCGTATTTACTACCGAGATTTCCACCTCGTGCACGTCGTTGGTAAGGCGCGACATCAAGTCGCCCTTGCGCTCGTTGGAGAAGTAACCAAGCTCTAAGTCAAGGATGCGGTCATAAAGGGCGCCACGCAGGTTTTGCACCACACGGGCGCGTACCTTGGTTAGCAGTTTGCCGCCTAGGTAGCGAAATACGTTGCTAAAAAACACTGAGGCAATGATAACGCCGCACACGTAGGCTAGCGCGCCCCGCTTGCCTCTAACCGCCAGTATCTGAGAAAAATAGTAATTGAAGACGTCCTTGATGTACTCAATATTCAGAGCGAAATGCGGTAGCGCGGCGGGTGCAGTGGCTGTGTGCGTATCGGTGGTGCCGAACAGCACATTGAGCAGCGGAATAACCAGCGTGAAGTTGGCGATGCCAAAAAAGATACCCAGCACCATGTACAGCAAGTACAGAGGCAAAAAGTCGCCGTAGGGCCGGGCAAACTGCAACAGGCGCAAATAAACTTTCATAGACCGCAGATTCGAACGGATTTGTCGGATTTAACGGATACGCCTGCCTCTGGCGGACTGGCTATCCGGCTTGGTTTCCGCTTGCCGTGGGTGGCTCTTTCTAATTGGTACTCTTACTTACTGTTGGCGCCGAAACGTCGCCGTTACTTCAATCAACCCCTGAATATGCTGGTTGAATTCGGCTAGTTGCTCGGCCGGCACCCACAGCTCGTCGTGGTGCCGGTCGCCCACGTTTTGCACCGGAAACTGCCCTAGGTACCCTGTCTCGACCGCAAAGCGCACCACGTAGCCCACGCCGTAATAAGGCACGTTCCAGTCGCGGCTTATCTGAATGGCGTACTCCTCATTCAGCACTGGGTAAAAAATAGGCTGCTCGGGCAGCCTAGGCAGAAAGCCACGCCACCCACTAGCCTCAATCAAGTCAAGCTCAGCCTGATTGATAGGGCGGTATAAATAAGTAGTACCACTCATAGACATACTAGCCAACCCGCCGAAGGCAGGCGTATCTGTTAAATCCGACTAATCCGTTCGAATCTGCGGTTAAAATTCGTGTAGGCGCTGCGCGATGTTCCAGCGCACAGCCACCGAGGCGTACACCTCGTTGCCGCTCACCGTGCCATAATAGGTGGGCTGGGCTACATTCTGGTGGCGGGCGATGAGCGTGGCGTCTAGAAAAAGGTTGAGGCGCGGCTGGTAAGTGGCCGTAAAATCGGCGTGCAGCAGGCGGTTTTTGTCGCCGGTGCCGATGCGGTAGCCATACTCCATGGGCCGCGTGTTGTAAGAGAGCAGCACGTTGCTGCCGTAGTTGCTGGTGGCGCTGGGCGCCTGCGCATCTAAGCCCTGCACCGAGTAAAACGCCTTGGCCACCAGGTTGAGGCGGGGCAGCGGCTGGTAGCTCACGATGCCGAGTAGCTCGCTAATGTTGGCGCCCATGGGGTGGGCAAGGGGCTGCTGATAATGCTGATAGTTAGTATACTGTGACTCGTGCTGATAAGTAAACGGCCGGATATAGTTAAACTCTAGCTGTAAGTCGAGGTTGCGCACACCAGCCACGTCGAGCAGCTTGCCGCCGAGCTGGAAGGCCTGCTTGTTAGCCCACCAGCCATTGCCCGCCCGTATCTCGCTCAGCTTAAACTCATCGAACACCAGCTGGCCGTAGAGTTGCGCTCGGTGCTTGATGTTCCACTTAAAATCGAGACCTAGGAGGGCGTTATCAGTAGAGCCCACCTGCTGCTCGATGGCCCGATAAAAAATAACCGGGTTCAGGTATTGCAGTTCTAGGCCGCGGCCCGGCCCGCCTGATACCTCCGACTCAAACACGCCGATGTTGAAGTTGTCGGTCACGTCGAGGCTGAGGTGGTGCAGCGCCAGGTACTTCTTCGGAAATAGCGAATCAGTAGGGCTGCCGGACGCATTATACGTGCGGCCACCCGTTAGCTCGGCGAAGAGATTTTGATAATTAAACTTCCAGACGCGGGTGTTCAGCTTCAGGAAAAAATAAGGCGTGCTGTAGTCCGACAGTATTAGCGAGCGGTAGCCGTTGCCGATAAAATTACGGTCGTGGGCAAGCTGCACATTGATGTGCTTGGTGGCGGCATAGGTGATGCCGCCCCGCGCCGTGAAGAAGTCGTAGGCGCTGCCGCCCACAGTCTTAAAGTCCTTCCAGTAGCCCTCGTGCGGCACTATGCGGTCGCGGCGGGTGCGCTGCTGCACCCAGCCCGGCACTGCCTGCTGGTTGTCGGTAAGGAAGCCGTAGAAGCCCAGGCGCTGGTCGATGGTGCCCTCGAAGGCAATGCCGCGGGTATTCACGTAGCGCAGGCCGTCGATGCTGCCAGTGCCGTTGTCTTTGCCGCCTTGCAGCAGCAGCACAGGGTTGAGGCGAAACGAAAAATCCTTAGTCTGAACGTGGTAAAGGTCCGTTTGGTCGCGGTAGAAGTACGTGAGCACCGGCCGCTGGCTCTCATTAAGGCTATCGCCGAGCGCCGAGTACATCCAGTTGTCTTTCAGTAGGTACTGCGCATTGAAGCGGTCGGCCCGCGACAGTGTGCCCTGGCTGAAAGTGAGGCTGTCGCCGCCAAACACACGTTCGCCTAGGTGGGCTGCTGCCGCGCGGGTGTAGGGCCGCACGCTGGTGTGCGGGTCGCGTAGCGAGTCGGAGCCGTACTTGATGGCGTAGCGGTCGAGCAAGCGGTAGGTGTTGGGGTCGAGCGGCACGTAGAGTGCGCCTTGATACTCGGTACTGGGTGCGGTGGCCCGCCGCGCGCGGTGCGGAGCCTTAGCCGGCTTGTCGGCTTTGGTGGTCACGCGGGCAGCCTCGCTGGCAGGCAGGGGCTGGTTAAAAATATACCAGTTGGCCGAGCCTGGGGCCGGGGTAGGCGCAGGAGCAGGCGTTTGGGCCGCGAGCTGGCCCGCCAGCACCAATAATAGAGGTAACAGGTAGTGTTTCATCAATAAAGAATACTACCCAGAACGGGGCAGGAATCGCAAAATTACGTCGGCCGCCGCCGAGCCGGTTTCCGGCCCCGACCTTTGGCCGCGCTACCTCTTGGCGAGGAGTCCGCTTCCTGTGCTGCGCCTGCTCTATTTCTCTGACCTCGACCTAGCCCGCTGGCAGGCCTGCGTGGCTGCCAGCCCGGGCGCATCGCCCTATGTGCAGGCGTGGTGGCTGGCGGCCACGGCCGGCCGCTGGGCTGCGGTAGTCGAGCTGGGCCCCGGCGGCGAGTACTATTCGCTGCTGCCGCTGCCGCTAAAGTGGCGGCCGTGGGGCCGCGTGGCCTATCAGCCGCTATTCACACAGCAGCTAGGTTTGGTACTGACGGCCCAGAGCCGCCAGGTGCAAATAGCCGATTACTTGGCCGTAGCGAAGAAAAGCTGCGTAGCCTTTTACCAGCAGTGGCCCCCGGCCGCACTAGTGCCGGTGCTGCCCGTAGGTTTCACGCTGACCGAGCGCCTGACTTATCACCTGGACCTAGGGTCGCCCTACGCTACTATTTACCAGCACTACCTGACGGGCTGCCGCCGCCGCCTGCGCAACAACCAAGCGCTGGCGCAGCCCCTGCTGGTGACAGAAAGTGAGGACCTAGGCGCGCTGATTGAGCTATTTCTTACTTACCGGGGGCCGACGCACACGGGGCTGCGCCCGCGCCACTACGCAGCGCTGCACCGGCTCTACGCCGCCTTGCGCGCCCGTGGGCTAGCTGAGCTGCACCAGGTGCGCCACCCAGCCACCGGCGAGTTATTGGCTGGGGCGTTGTTTGTGCGCCACCCTGGCGGCGTGATTTATCTATTTGCGGCGGCCTCGCCGGCTGGCAAAGCGGCCAGCGCACCTATTCTGCTCCTCGACGATGCCCTGCGGCGCCACGCGGGGCAGCCGGGGCAGGTCTTCGATTTTGAGGGGGGCAGCATACCAGGTATTGGGCGCTTTTTTACCAATTTTGGGGCGCGGCCCGTATTCTACCCAACCGTCACGCTTACTCACCCCCCTAGGCTTCTCTCATGGATGCGCCCCTAACTTCGCCTGCCGCTGCTGCGCAGGATACTGAACGCCTGCACGTTGTTTGTGCCGAGCCAAGCATTGCCAATCATTTTCTGGCCGAACTGCGCGACATCAACATCCAAAAAGACAGCCTCCGCTTTCGCCGCAACCTGCAGCGCCTAGGGGAGATTATTGCCGTTCGCATCAGCGCCCAGCTTAGCTACACGCCCCAGGCCGTAAAAACTCCGCTGGGCGAAGCACCCAGTCAACTGCTGCGCGATTTTCCGGTGCTGGCGACTGTGCTGCGGGCCGGCCTACCATTTCACCAAGGCTTTCTGAATTATTTCGACCAGAGCCCCAGCGCTTTCGCAGCAGCCTACCGCATCGAGGGCACGGCCCAGGTGCAGGTGCAGCTCGATTACCTCACGGCGCCGAGTCTCAATGAGCGGGTACTCATCCTGGCCGACCCTATGCTGGCCAGCGGCAAAAGCCTGGTGCAAACCTACCGGGCCATGCTGCGCTTTGGCACACCGCGCCAGGTGCACATCGCGGCCGTTATTGCCTCGCCTGAGGGGGTAGCCTACGTAGCCCGCGAAATACCGGAGGCTACGCTGTGGGTAGCTGCCGTAGATGAAAAACTCAATGAGCAGGCCTATATCATTCCGGGCCTAGGCGACGCCGGCGATTTAGCTTTCGGCAGCAAATTATAATTGCGGGCCGCACGCACGTAGTTTAGCTGCTCGTCGTTTGCTGAAAGCAACTGACAGCCGGCCCTAGGTACGGTATTTTTGCCCGCCCTCCGTTTAGCTCTCTCTTCTGACTTACTTAGTTTTCTGCTAGTGCTTCCCTACGCCGCCAAATGGGCTTCTGTCTTCCTGCTCAGCACAGTTAAGTTTCTGGGCGGCCCCTTAGCGGGCAGCAGCCTGGGGCTGGGCTTTTGGCAAACCCTGGGCCTCACCGTGGCGGGTATGATGACCAGCGTGTTCGTGTTTTCGGGCATTGGGCGGGCTTGGGTGCGCCACCGCCAGCAGCAGCGCCGCCTGCGCCGAGCGCCGGTGTTTTCCAAGCGCTCGCGCAACATCATTAAGGTGTTTAAGAAGTTCGGTATGGGAGGCATCGCCTTCCTCACGCCGATTTTGCTGTCGCCCATCGGAGGTACCGTCATTGCTACACTCCTAGGGGTGCCGCGGCAGCGTATCTTGCTGCACATGTTCTGGAGTGCTGTGCTGTGGGGCGGCGTGCTCACGCTGGCTAGCTCCCGCATTAGCCACTTGCTGCACCACTAGGCCGCCCGTCAAGAGCTGGTAAGAAGGGACATGCCCTTCTGCTTTCGTTTTACCTCGCCAATACCCTTATGTCAGCCCCTATTGTTTGCTTCGGAGAAACCCTGTGGGACGTGCTGCCGGCCGGCCGCCAGCCTGGCGGGGCCCCCTTCAACGTGGCCGTGCACCTGCACCAGTTTGGGCAGCCCGTGCAGCTGATTAGCCGCGTGGGGCAAGACGAGCTAGGAACCGAGTTGCTGGCATTTTTGCAGGGCAAAGGTGTAGATACGGCCCTCGTGCAGCGCAGCCAAACGCACCTGACCGGCGTAGTAAAAGCCAACCTCGATAATAGCCACGAGGTAACGTACAAAATAGTGGAGCCCGTGGCCTGGGACTACGTGCAGTATGCCCCCGAGCTGCGCGAAGCCGTGGCCAACGCCGCCATGCTGGTATATGGCTCGCTGGCCACGCGCCGCCCCGATACCCGCGAAACGCTGTACCAATTGCTGCCCAGCGCTCGCTACCGGGTGTTTGACGTAAACCTGCGCCAGCCCCACTACACGCGGGCGGTAGTCGAAACCCTGCTGCGCCAAGCCGATATGGCCAAGCTCAACGAGCACGAGCTAGCCGAGATTACCGAGTGGCTAGGCATGCCCGGCGACGAAACCACCGCCCTGCCGTGGCTGGCCGAGCATTACGGCCTGCAAGCCGTTTGCCTCACAAAGGGCGCCGATGGGGCGGCCCTCTGGGTGGCCAATCAGCTCTTCACGCACCCTAGCTTCCCCATCGAGGTGCAGGATACCATTGGCAGCGGCGATGCTTTTTTGGCTGCTTTGCTAGCCGGCTGGCAAGCCAAGCTGGCGCCCGCCGAGTGCCTACGCCGGGCCTGTGCGGCCGGTGCCCTGGTGGCCACGCACCAAGGCGCCACGCCCACCCTTACACCCGCCGACATCGATGCTATGCTTGGCTAGCCAGCCCCAACTGGTAGCTACCTAGGCGACGCTATTGGCCGCGTCGCCGCAGTGCCTTGCTGGCCGGCGACGACTTGCCTTTCTTGCCGGGGTTTTTCTTGCTGCCTTTCTGGCTTTTCTTGCGGCCCTCCTCAAATGGTTTGCCGGTTCGCTTATCAATCGTGACGCCAGGCTTAACCCATTCTTTCTTCTCGTGGAAAGCGCCCTTAAAAGTTGGGTCTTCGCGGCGGCGCTGCTCGTCTATTACCCGGGCATGGGTCTGGCCCTCGGTAAATGGCGTTGCTGTTATCTCAATCTCCTCCGGAAGGGGCAGCAGCGGAATGGACTGCTTGATAAGTGCTTCTATGCGCTCGATGTGCTGGCGCTCGGCCGGGTTGGCAAAGGTGATAGCCGCACCCGTGTGCCGCGCCCGCCCTGTGCGCCCAATACGGTGCACGTAGTCATCATAAATGAGCGGCACATCGAAGTTGATAACGTGGCTTACCTGCGGCACGTCGATGCCGCGGGCCGCCACGTCGGTAGCCACCAAGTAGCGCACATTACCCTCCTTAAAGGCATCCATGCTGTTGAGGCGCGCATTCTGGCCTTTGTTGCCGTGTATCACGCGCACCTCACCTAGGGGCGCCTTGCGGTTGAGGAAAGCTGCTACCTGGTCAGCATTCTCCTTGGTGCGAGTAAAGAGCAGTACCCGCGTCATTTCCTCCGAGTCGCGGTGCAGCAAATAATCGAGCAAGTTGATTTTGGTGGCCAGGTTAGGCACCTCATATAGGCTCTGCGTGATGGTCTGGGCCGGCTGGGCGGGCGGCGTTACTTCCACGCGCACCGGAAATTCCAAGAACTCTTCACTTAGCTGCGTCACACGCTCGGGCATGGTGGCTGAGAACAGCACGTTTTGGCGCTTGCGCGGAATAATTTCCAAGATGCGCCGGATTTGGGGCATGAAGCCCATGTCCATCATTTTATCGGCCTCGTCGAGCACAAGCGTTTTCAGCTCTTTCAGCACCAACTCGCCCTTGAGGTAAATCTCCATCAGGCGGCCCGGCGTAGCAATCAGAATATCCAGCCCGGCCTTTATGGTTTCAATCTGCGTCTTCGGTCCCAGCCCGCCATAAATGGCAAAAATGCGGATGTCGGTGTGCGCGGCCAGCGCCTTGAGGTGCTTCTCGAGCTGAATGGCCAGCTCGCGGGTAGGGGCCAGCACCAGTGCCCTAGGGTGCTCGCCCTGCGCATATTTTACCTTCATTAGCAGCGGCAGGCCGAAAGCCGCCGTTTTGCCAGTACCCGTCTGGGCGATGCCCAGCACGTCGTGCCCGGCCAGCAGCAGCGGAATGGTTTGCTGCTGCACAGGCGTGGGCTCGGTAAAGCCGGCGTCGGCTACAGCTGTGAGTAGCTGCTTGTTGAGTTTAAAATCGGCGAAGGTGGCAAGGGTATCCATTTTGCAAAGGTCGGGTTATTTTGTGGTTTGGCCGTGAAACCCCTCTCCTGGAGGGGAGGGGCCGGGGGTGGGGTTTCACGGCCGAAAAGATATTTTTCTCTAAAAAATCTTGCATAAAACCACTTGCCGCGTATCTTTGCACTCCCAAACCACCACACGGTAGATATAGCTCAGCTGGTTAGAGCGTCGGATTGTGATTCCGAAGGTCGTGGGTTCGAGCCCCATTATTTACCCGCTAGAAAGTCCCCGGATGCGAATCCGGGGACTTTTTTTGTTATTTGCGCCGTTGCGCCCCTGAATTCTTTTTTCTCATTAACTCATTCTTTCCCAAATGAGCCTTCTCGTAATCGGCTCCGTGGCCTTCGACGCCCTGGAAACTCCCTTCGGCAAAACCGACAAAATCATTGGCGGCGCGGCTACCTACATCAGCCTGTCGGCCTCGTATTCGACCAAGCCGGTGAACCTGGTGGCCGTAGTGGGCGGCGACTTTCCGCAGTCCGATATCCTGACCCTGGAAGAGCACGGCGTTGACACCAAAGGTCTGCAAATCAAGCAGGAGGAGAAGTCGTTTTTTTGGTCGGGCAAGTACAACAAAGACCTCAACTCGCGCGAAACTATCACCACCGAGCTCAACGTGCTCGGCTCGTTCGACCCCGTTATTCCCGACGCTTACCAAGACTGCAAGTACTTGATGCTGGGCAACCTAGCCCCCCAGGTGCAGCGCCTCGTTATTCAGCGCCTCGTCAACCGCCCCAAGCTCATCGTGCTCGACACCATGAACTTCTGGATGGACATTGCCGCCGAGGAATTGCTGGCTACCATCGAAATGGTGGATGTGCTCAGCATCAACGACGAGGAAGCTCGCCAGCTTTCGGGCGAGTACTCGCTGGTGAAAGCCGCCCGCAAAATCCTGGCTTTCGGCCCCAAGTTCTTGATTATCAAAAAAGGTGAGCACGGCGCGCTGCTCTTCCACAAAAACAAAGTATTCTACGCCCCGGCCCTGCCGCTGGAAGAGGTATTTGACCCCACCGGTGCTGGCGATACGTTTGCGGGCGGCCTCATCGGCCACATCGCCGCTACAGATGACTGCTCGTTCGAAAACATGAAGCGTGCTGTTATTCACGGCTCGGCCATGGCCTCGTTCTGCGTTGAGAAGTTCGGCACCGAGCGCCTGCTCAACCTCACCCAAGAGGAAATCGAAGCCCGCGAAGCCATGTTTGAGGAGTTGGTAAAAGTGCAGCCGGCCGGCGTGGTGGAGAACGTGCGGTAAGCTCTGGCTTGCCATCTTGTAAAAAAAAGTCAAGTAAGCTTTTCATGCTGAACGCAGTGAAGCATCTCGCGTGGTGCAGTAAACCCAAACGTATTGGTTGCTGCGTCACGCGAGGTGCTTCACTGCGTTCAGCATGACTTTTTTATCCCATAATATGACCACTTGGCTCCGCAAAAACCGAGGCGAACTCTTGCTATTCAGCGCCTTCGCACTAGTAATGACCACCGGCCTACGTCAGCCCGTGCTGAGTACTCTGCAGCGCGGCCTACTAGCCACCGGCTTATGGCGCGCTACGCCGCCCGAGCGCCTAGCGGCGGCACCTAGGGCACAGTTTGCCAGCGAGCGCACATATCCGCTCAGTCTGCCGCTTACCACGCTAGATGGCCGCCCAGCTGACCTAGGGCAATTTCGCGGCAAGGTGGTGCTCGTGAACCTGTGGGCCAGCTGGTGCCCGCCCTGCCTGGCCGAAATGCCGGGCCTGCAAGCCCTCTACCAGAAAGTGGACACGAGCAAAGTCGCCTTCGTGCTGATTTCGCTCGACGCAAATCAGAACAAGGCCCGCGCTCTGCTCAAGCGCAAGCACTACACCATGCCGGTGTTCTTCCCGACGGCCGAATTGCCCGCGCCGTTTCAAACCTCGTCCATCCCCTACACCGTTATTCTCACACCGGAGGGCCGAGTGGCCGACCGCCACAACGGCATGGCCGATTATGATACACCAGAATTTAAAGCTGCGTTGGAGAGGTTAGCCAATTGACTAGTAGTAGCGTAGTCAGGCCCTAGGTAACCCTTTTGGCGGTAGCGTGGTAAAAGAGTTAAGTTCTTACTCTTAAACCCCGCCCTGCCATGTCTGACAAACCGAATGACCTCGCCAACGATAAGCCGTCCGTAAACCCTTACGAAAATCAGCATCACAAAAAAGGTGACCTCGCCGCTGGCGAGCACGTGGACAGCGCTGCTAATCAGAACCTCAACCAGAGCGACCTGACTCAGCAAGGCAACCAAACTAAAGGCAACACGCCCGGCGGCAACTTCAACGAGACCCGCCACACCCAAGCCAACAAGCCGCGTAGCAATCCGCAGGGCAACCGCCCGATGTCGGTTGACACAAACAGCCCCGAGAAAGGCCCCGGCAGCCACGCTGACTAGACCGCAGATTCAAACTGATTTTTAAGATTTAACGGATATGCCTGTTACACAGGCTGACTATTGAATTGGTAATAAGAGAGCCGCCTTTTTGGGCGGCTCTCTTTGTTTAACCTGTATTATGGCTAGTTGGCAGGCTGTTGAGATTGGGGGTTGTAGGGCCAGCCGAGCCACTTTTGGAAGCCGGCTTGCTGTGCCTCATCGGCGTCGGCTAGCTTCTCAATCGTGTAGCGAACGCCGTAGGCCGCGCCGGGCTGCGCTAGTAGCTCTACCAGCACCAGCCGATTTTGGCGGAACACAGCTATCTCATAGAGCGGCGCGTCGGTACTGAGCAGGCTTTGCAGGTTCATGTCAACGCGGCGGCCGTTGATGGCTACTATCTCATCATCGACGGTGAGTACAGCGGAGGCCGGCGAGTTGGGCCAAATGTAGGTGACTTCGGTGCGCTCGTTTTTCACCACCGTGCGGAAGCCGAAGGTGCCTTCCGAAGCCGAGGCGTTTTCGTAGGCCACGAGCTGGCAGCCCACGGTGTGCAGGGCCTTGTCGAGTGGCTCTTGCAGGGGCGCGGTACCGTTGATGAATTTATCGAAGTAAACCTGCATTTTGCGGCCTGCTACCTCGCCCACGATGCGGGCGTAGTCCTCGTCAGTGTAGCCGACGCCGGTTTTGCCGAAGTCGTCGTAGAGGCGACGCATCACGTCGTCGAGGCTGCGAGCGTGGCCATGCAGCTGCCGGATGGTGAGGTCGAGTAGCAGCGCCGTGAGCGCCCCCTTGTGATACACCGACACCTTGCGGTCGGGCACGCCAGGCTTGTAGCCGTCGAGCCAGAGGTCCATGCTAGCATCAGCCAAGCTTAGGTTTTGGCCGCCCGCGTCGTCGTAGTGCTTGCGCAACACAATATTCAGCTCCTCAAAATACTGGGCGGGCGTGCGGACATGGCTGCGCGCCAATAAGTACTCGCCGTAATAGGTTGTAATACCCTCCGCGATGTAGCAGGTGCGGAAATAGTTCTCGCGAGCGTAGTCGTACGGCTGCATCTCGGCCGGCCGGATAGCCTTGATGTTCCAAGTATGAAATAGCTCGTGGCAGCTCACGCCCAGCAACTCCTTGTATAGCGCCTCGTGCATTAGCAACTCGGCCGGCCCCAGGGTTATCACGGTCGAGTTGTGGTGCTCCACGCCGTGGTAGTGCTTGTAGGGCAAAAACTGATTGAGAAAGTGGTAATCCTGCACCGGGAAGCCGCCGAATAGCTTCAACTGCTCTTCCGAAAACGCTTTAAAATCAGCCAGCAGACGCGGCCAGTTGATGATGGCTTCCTCGCCCTGCGCCCACACGTGGAAGGGCAGCCCTCCCGCCTCGTACTGCTGGTGCTGAATAGTGGGGCTGGCAATGAGCGGTGCATCGGCTAGCTGGTCGAAGTTTTTGGCTTCGAGTACATTCGGCTTCGACTGCGGCAGGCCGCAAGCCAGTCGCCAGTCGGGCGGCAGTACTAGCGAGAGTTGGCACGGCAAGTCTTGGTGCCCCTCGGCGTACATGAGCGCCTGCACGGGGTTGAGGTAAAGCTGCGTTTCATCGAGCCACGAGCCGCCGGCGTCCATTTGGTGGGCGTAGAAACTGTAGCGCACGCGCACGCTGCGGCCCGCCGCGCTGGGCACTTCCCAGCGGTCTTTCGTGACCTTGCGGTAGTGGAGGGGCTCGTCGGTTTCGGCGTCACTGAACTCTACCCGCTGAATCTTTTGGCCAAAATTTTGAATCTCATAGCGGCCTGGCCGCCAAGAGGGTAGCTGCAAGGCCAGCGGTGCGGTAGCCTCGGCTGGTACCTCCACCATGAGTTGAATTTGCAGGTAAAACGTGAGTGGATTCTCGAACGAAACGTGGTAGTAGGTCATGGGTAGGAGGGATGCGGCGCGCAATGTTACGTACAGGCGTTGCTAGGGGTAGAGACGCTATACTTTGCGTCTGACGTTAGGATGCGTTATAACAGCCGTTGAAGTCTGGCATCAGCATACGCTACGTAGCAACGCAAGACGCAAAGTATTGCGTCTCTACACCTGGCAACAGCCGCTAGGCATTCTCGAAGTAACATCTTGCTATTGTAAAGCTAAATCCGTACCTTTGCCGGCCCAACTCGCAATTTAACTTGTCATGAAACGTACCTTTCAACCCTCGCAACGCAAGCGTCGCAACAAGCACGGCTTCCGTGAGCGCATGGCCTCCGCTAATGGCCGCAACGTACTAGCCCGCCGCCGTGCCAAAGGCCGCAAGCGCCTCACCGTATCGGACGAAGGCCGTCACAAGCGCTAGTCTTTTGATTTAGCTGGTAGCTAATGGCTTATCGCTATTAGCTTCGCAGATAGCCGCATTGTTGGGGCAGGTTATTTTCTGGTTTCGCCAGAAATAACTGCCGCTACAATGCGGCTTCGCTGTTTTTGTTTCAATCTGTTTTTGAAAGCAGAGTAAATAAACTTTGTCATGCAGAGCGTAGCGAAGCATCTCGCTCGCTTCGTTATTTAACGTCTAGGTTCACTGCGCCACGCGAGATGCTTCGCTGCGCTCTGCATGACCGATGGAAATGCCTTCCGAACAGAATAACGTGAACGAGCCAATCGCTAACAGCTCTCAGTCAGTAGCTAAGAGAAGCTACACCTTTCCAAAGGAGGAGCATCTGTGCAGCAAAAAGCGCATTGAGCAGCTTTTTAATCGCCAAAATCCCTCGCTCGGCGCATATCCATTGCGCCTGACGTGGCTGCCCGCGCCGGCGCGCACCACCGCCCCGCCCGAGGTACTCATTACAGTACCCAAGCGCACCTTCAAGCGGGCCGTGGACCGCAACCGCCTCAAACGCCTCGTGCGCGAGGCCTACCGCCTCAATAAATACCGCTTGCTCGAAGCCGAAAACGGCCACCCAGTAGCACTATTGGGCATTCTCTATACCGGCAAAGAAAAAAGTGAGCTGCCGCTGATAGAAAAAAAATTAATTTCCGGGCTTAATCGTTTGCTGGCCGAAGCTTCGGTGCAACCCGCGCCGTAGTATTGCTTATCTTCACCTGCGATACAGCCACCACGGCTACCTAGGGCGCATCGTTGCGCCACGCCAACTGGTCCATTAGTTGCACAGTATCGCTTATTAGCTTCGCTGCCTCCGTTTTCCCGCCGATGACCACTCGTACAAAAGTTCTCGCTTCCCTGGCCCTAGGTACCTTAGGCCTCGCCAGCTTCCGCGCTGCCTCCGATAGCGAGCGGTACTTCGAGATTGCCAAAAACTTGGACATTTTCGCCACGCTGTTCAAGGAAGTGAACACGTACTACGTGGACGAAATCACGCCCGGCAAGCTGGTGAAAACGGGCATCGACGGCATGCTAAAATCGCTGGACCCGTACACTAACTACATTCCGGAAGACGATATCGAGGACTTCCGGACCATGACGACCGGGCAGTACGGCGGCATCGGGGCGGTAGTGATAAAGCGCAACGGCAAGACCGTGGTGCAGAGCGCCTACGAAGGCTATCCGGCCCAGAAAGCAGGCTTGCTGCCTGGCGATGAAATTTTGACTATCAACAACATCAATGTTGATAAGAAGACTAACGCCGACATCAGCAAGCTGCTCAAAGGCCAGGCGCAGTCGCTGGTGAAGCTCATTGTGACGCGCTACGGCCAAGACAAGCCGGTGGAGGTCAACATTACCCGCGATAAAATTCAGGTCAACAACGTGCCGTACTACGGCATGCTGACCTCGGATATCGGGTATTTCCAGCTCGGTGGCTTCACCGTAGATGCCGGCCGCGAGGTGCGTACTGCCGTGGCCAAGCTCAAGGAGCAGGGTGCGAAAAAGCTGGTGTTCGACATTCGCGACAACCCCGGCGGCCTGCTCAACGAGGCAGTGAATATCTCCAATCTCTTTGTAGATAAGGGGTTGGACGTAGTAAGCACCAAGGGCAAAGTAACCGAGTGGAATAAAACCTACAAGGCGCTCGACGTGCCGCTCGATACCCAGATTCCTATCGCCATCATCACGAGCAACCGCTCGGCCTCGGCGTCCGAAATCGTGTCAGGCGTGCTGCAAGACTACGACCGCGCTGTGCTCGTGGGCGAGCGCACTTTCGGCAAGGGCCTCGTGCAGGCCACGCGCCCGCTCAGCTACAACTCGCAGTTGAAAGTAACGACCGCCAAGTACTACATCCCGAGCGGCCGCTGCATCCAGGAAATCGACTACTCGCACCGCGGCGAGGATGGCGCGCTCACTAAATTTCCTGATTCACTGCGCACGGCCTTCAAAACCCAGGCCGGCCGCGTGGTGTACGACGGCGGCGGTGTGGCCCCCGACATCGACGTGCAGGACCGCGAAATCGCCGACATCACCCGCGTGCTCATCCAGAAGAGCTACCTCTTCGACTACGCCACGCGCTTCCGCTCCGAGCACGCTACCATCGCCCCGGCCAAGCAGTTCAAGCTCACCGATGCTGACTACCAGAAGTTCGTGGCCTACCTCCAAAACAAGAGCATCGCCTACAGCACCGACGCCGAGCGTTCCCTCACCGACCTCACCAAAAAGGTGAAAGAGGAGAAGCACTACGACGACGTGAAGCTGGAGCTCGACGCCATCAAGAAGAAGGTTACCGTCAATAAGGCCAACGACTTGCAGCGCTTCAAGCCCGAAATAAAGGAAATCCTAGAGTCGGAAATCGTGTCGCGCTACTACTACGAGAAGGGCCGCACCGAAGCCAGCTTCGACGATGACCCCAACATCCAGGCCGCCGTGGCCGTCCTCAACGACCCCAACCGCTACGCCGCGCTGCTAAAGCCGGGCGGGCAAGCCGCCAGCGCGCGGAAGTCGGCGGGGGTGAAGTAAGGAGGCCAAGTACCTATGTTTAGAAAAGCAGGCATCGTGAGGTGCCTGCTTTATTTTTGTTTACACAAATGAGCCGAATAACTGAGCTAGCAGATTTTGTTGGAAAGCTTAAGTGTCAAGTGAGGCTTAAGCTGAAGGTAGACGAAGCTCCAGAAATATGGGCTAGAGGAATCGGCTTGCCAGTAGATGGTTATATCGAGCTGCACGGGCCTTCGCCATTTCGAGAAGTAGAATGGCTTGAGATTAACCCAGCAGTTATAGAGCATATAGGTAGGCTTGTGGAGCCTAAGCAGCATAATTATTTGGAAGAGATAGGCGCGTTTTTGCTCTCTAAGAATATCGCTTACCTTGTCAAGGAAGGAATAGTACGAATTTCCTTTTCCGAACTTGTCGGCTAGTATTAATAATGAATTTGTTACTCTCTCTCGAAACCTCTTCCCCAATCTGCTCCATCGCGCTGCACAACGTGGAGGATGGCCGCCTGCTCGGCCAGTCTGAGTTGCGCCTCGAAAAATCGCATTCCACCCACCTCACGGTCTTGATTGAGCAGCTCATAGCCAATACTGGCTACACGCTGCGCGACCTCGCGGCCGTGGCCGTGAGCGATGGCCCTGGCTCGTACACCGGCCTGCGTATTGGAGCTGCGGCAGCCAAGGGCTTGTGCTTCGCGCTGGATATTCCGCTGGTGGCGGTGGGCACACTACCCGCGCTGGCCCACCAGGTAGCTGCCCGCACGCCCCGCGCCGCTACTTACTATTACGCGCCCATGCTCGACGCCCGTCGGCAGGAAGTGTACACAGCCCTCTACCGCTCCGATGGCCACGAACTGGCCGCACCCGCGCCGCTCATCCTAACCCCCGAGGCGCTGGCCGAACAATTAGCCCACCACTCAGTGTTATTCTTCGGGTCGGGCGTCGCTAAGTTTCAACCCTTGGTAAGCGACAACCCGAATGCTACTTTCCTTGCCGACGTGCAGCCCTCAGCAGTAAGCGTTGGCGAGCTGGCCCTAGGTGCCTACCAGCGCCAGGAGTTTAAGGATGTGGCTTATTATGAGCCTTTTTATTTAAAAGAAGTTTATACAACCACGCCACGTAGTGCTTAGGTGATAGTGCTTGGTGCCCAGTTTGATAACTTGGCCCAAGCACTAGGCACCAAGCACCAAGCACTAAAACTATGGAGCCGCTTTTTGTAAACCGCGTTGCTGCCTCGGGCCTCGTTACCCTTAACCTAGAGGAGTACATTCACCCCGGCGACCGGGTAGTGTACGACATCAAGGACAACCTTTTCCACGGCTTGATGCTGCGCGAAAAGGATTTCCGCGAGTTCGTAAAAACCCACGACTGGACGCAGTACGACGGAAAAAACGTGGCCGTCATTTGCTCGGCCGACGCCATTGTGCCCACCTGGGCCTACATGCTGCTGGCCAGCAAGCTGCAAGGCCACGCCCACCGCTACGTTTTTGGCGACCTAGGGGCGCTGGAGCAGTCGCTTTTTGAGGAAGCCATTGCCGGTATCAATCCCGCTGATTATCAAGATGCCAAGCTGGTAATTAAAGGGTGTGGCGACAAGCCAGTTCCCACGTTTGCCTACGTGGCTATTATGCAGCGGCTACTGCCGATGGCCGCTAGCATCATGTATGGCGAGCCGTGCAGCACCGTACCGCTGTATAAAAAGCCGAAAGCGGCGGTAGCTGCTGAAGCCTAGGTTACGCTTGTCATGCTGAGCACAGCGAAGCATCTCGCTCACTTCGCTGTTGGCGTAGAGGATGCTGCACCATGCGAGATGCTTCGCTGCGCTCAGCATGACAACAAAAAATAATCAAAAAGCCCGCGCCAATCTCTGACGTGGGCTTTTTTGCGCTCAAACGAAAAGCAGCCCCGACATTTGCCGGCGTGCAAACACAATCATATAAAATAAATTTCCGCACCGGCGCCTCCATCGTCATCGCCAATATGGTGGGCACGGGCGTTTTCACCAGCCTTGGGTTTCAGCTTCTAGATATTCAAAGTGGCTTTGCGCTGCTGATGCTGTGGGCGGTGGGCGGCCTCATCGCCCTGTGCGGAGCCGTGAGCTATGGTGAACTGGCGGCGGCCATGCCGCGCTCGGGCGGCGAGTATCACTATCTCAGTCAGATTTATCACCCCGCTCTAGGGTTTTTATCGGGCTGGGTGTCGGCTACGGTGGGCTTTGCTGCGCCTACGGCGCTGGCCGCGCTGGCGCTTGGCCGCTATGCCCAAAGCGTGTGGCCCGCGTTGGCTGTGACGGTAGTGGCCGATATATCGGGCGCGCAACTGCTGGCCGTGGGAGTAGTAGTGGCGCTAGCCCTAGTGCATGGCCGTAGTGTGCAGGCCGGCAGCCGCTTGCAGGTAGCTATTACCGCACTGAAGGTGGGCGTACTGGTCGCGTTCATCGGGGCAGGCCTAGTGGCCGGTAAGCCTCAAGCTTTAAGCTTCGTACCCGACGCGGTAGGCTGGCAGGCGCTGCTCAGCCCCGCCTTCGCTGTGAGTTTGGTGTACGTCAGCTATGCCTACTCGGGCTGGAATGCCGCCGCCTATCTCACCGGCGAAATCGACCAGCCGCAGCGCAACTTGTCGCGCATTTTGCTCACCGGCACTGCAGTGGTACTCCTATTATATGTAGGGCTAAATTTCGTGTTCCTGCGCTCGACGCCCCTGGGGTGGCTAAAGGGGCAGTTGGAAGTCGGCTTCATCTCGGCCAATTACCTGTTTGGCCCCGCCTGGGGCCGTTTTGCCGGGGCCGTCATTGCGGCGCTACTCGTGTCCACTATCAGCGCCATGATTTTTGCCGGCCCGCGCATCACCCAAGCGATGGGGGAGGACCTGCCCGCCCTAGGTTGGCTGGCTCAGCGCACGCCAGCCGGTATTCCGCAGCGGGCATTGTTGCTGCAAGTAGCAATTAGCCTAGTATTTATTCTGAAGCCTGATTTTCAGGCCGTGCTCGTATACGCGGGCTTTGTGCTGAACCTGTTCACATTCCTCACGGTGCTGGGGGTGTTTGTATTGCGTTGGCGGCAGCCGCGGTTGCCGCGCCCCTACCGCGCCTGGGGCTACCCCTTCACGCCGCTCATTTTCCTGGCCTTGAGCGCTTGGACGCTGGTTTTTATTATCAAAGACAAGCAAACGGAATCGCTCTATGGGCTAGCCACCGTAGCGGGTGGCCTGCTGGTTTATTTCGCGGTGCAAAAGCTGCGGCCCGCTTCCAGGCCCTAGGTTCGGCTTCTGCTCGGTTTACTTTTCTATCTTCTGCCAATTAACGCTTGCTGGCTCTTTCACCTTCGGCCAGTCCCCGCCTCTCTATCAATGCGCCGTTCTCTACTTTCCCTGCTGCCCGCCCTTGCGTTGCTGGCCGCCTGCTCCAATTCTAACACTGAGCAACAAGCCACGACTACCGAAACAATGGCCGACACGGCCAGCAAGGTAGCTGCTACCGCGCCTAACCCCGCCCCCGTAGCCGACAGCACTACCACTGCTCCCGCTAAGCCGGCCGCCTTGGCCCCCGATACCGCCAACGTCCAGAACGTAGCTGCTTACCTCGCCGGCCTCCCGCCCAAAGTTGAAACCCCGCTAGCTACGCTAGCCGCCCAACCGGCTTGGCAGGCCTTCGCCAAAGACCAGGAAAAAAGCTGGACTAAGTACCGCCTCACCCATACCGACCCCATGAATAAGTGGGCCGCCACCGAGCTCGACTCGGTGCGCCAGGCCACTACCACGCTGTTCTACCCCTTCAGCGGCCCCGATTTCCTAAACGCCTACACGCTTTTCCCCACCGCTAGCACCTACGTCATGGTGGGCTTAGAACCTGTAGGCAGCGTGCCCAGCCGCGAAAACCTAGCCAACCCCGCCATCCTGCCCGCCGTCAAAAAGTCGCTGTGGTCGGTGCTGAATTTCAGTTTCTTCCGCACTAATGACATGGCTATTGACCTGAAATCAGTGAATCTCGACGGGGCCGTGCCCCTCATCATGCTCTTTGCTGCCCGCACCGGCAATCACGTGCAAGCCGTGCGCCCCGTACAACTCGACGCCCAGGGTCAACTGCACGAAGTTACCGACACTACCCGCGCCCCCGGCTCGAAAGCCATTCCCGGCGCCGAGGTCAAGCTGCAGGCCCCCGACGGCTCCGAGAAAACAGTCTATTACTTCTCCGCCGACCTCAGCGATTGGAAGCTCGCCACCAAAGACGCCCCGCTGAAGTACGTGCGCAGCCTCGGCCCCTTGACCACCTACGTGAAGTCGGCTACCTACCTCATGCACAAGAGCTACTTCTCCAAAATCCGCAATTTGGTACTAGAGCGTAGCAACTACCTGCTGCAAGATGATAGCGGCATTGCCATGAAGTATTTTCCGAAGAACGCCTGGCAATTCACCTACTACGGCACCTACCGCCGTCCCATCAATCTCTTCGCCAAGCAGTACCAACCCGAGCTCACTACCGCCTACCACGATACGCTGCGCCGCGCCCGTCCTCTCCCCTTCGGCACCGGCTACAACTGGCGTCAAACCGACAGCAACCTCCTCTTAGCCAAGCGCAAAACGCCGCTCAGTAAACAGTAGCTCAGAATCTGCGAGTCCGAGCACGAGTGCAGCTCGCATCTACATACAGGATACGTCTGCTATCAACCTAGGCAAACGCAGCAGGGTAGGGGAGAAAAAGACATTAAATGCTCTACGTCACCGTGGCCCCACTTTCCTTCTGGGACAGGGGAATGGGGGATGAGGCGCTACGTTAGAAGGCCGTGATAAAACTATCACGGCCTTCCTTATTATATACTGTATGAAAGTGCGCGCATCTATGAAGCTTATCCTAGTTCTCCTAGCCCTACTGCTAACTACCCGCGTCCGGGCCCAAGCCCCCCAGTATCCTGATTCCCCGCTCCTCGACAGCCTACTCCAGACCAGTCCCTCGCTGGCCAAAGTCCTTAGCCACCCCGCTACCTACCAGCTCCAACTCATCTATACCCAGATAAACCGCGACGCGCAAAACGTGCCGCACTTTACCCAGCACACCTACCACCTCAATCCTCGTCAGTATTTCAACCCTGCTAGTCTCGTCAAACTGCCTGTAGCTCTGCTAGCTCTCGAGAAGCTGCATACCCTACCCGCACCTATTACTAGGAGTATCATTATGTCCACTGGCGTAGCTGGCCGTTGCCAAACGTCCGTTCCCTTCGCCGCCCCCGCTGATTCCAACCGCCAGGCCACCGTCGGCAACTACATCAAGCGGATGCTGCTCGTCAGCGATAACCTCGCTTACAACCGCCTCTACGAGTTCCTCGGCCAAAAAACTATCAACGACCGCCTCCAGCAGCTCGGTTACTCCGGCAGCCGCATCGTGCGCCGCTTCGCCCCCTGCGATACTGCCGCCAACCGTTGCACCAACCCCATCGCCTTCCACACTCCCGCTGGCGATACCATCTATAAGCAGCCTGCTCAAACTAATCCCCGCACGCCCGCGCCGCCCCTAGGTCCCGTTTTTGCCGGCCGCGCCTACAAAGCCGGTGATAAAATCATCCATCGCCCCTACGACTTCACCACCGCCAACAACCTCCCGCTCCCCGACATCACCGCCCTACTCCAAACTGCCCTCTTCCCCGAGGCCACTCCCGCTACCCAGCGCCCCCACCTCACGCCTACCGACCACGCTTTCCTGCGCCAATACCTCCACCTCACGCCCCACGCCGCCCATTTCACTCCCTACGCTGCCCCCAAGTACTTCGACGCCTACAAAAAATACCTCTACTACGGCCGCCGCTCCAATGCCCAGCTCCAGCCCGGCCTCCGCATTTTTAACATCGTGGGTATGTCGCACGGCTACCTGGCCGATGTCGCCTACTTCGCTGATTCTCTGCACCAGTCCGAATTTCTACTCAGCGCCGTCCTCTACGTTAACCAAGATGGCATCATCAACGACGCTACCTACGAATACGACACCATTGGCGAGCCCTTCCTCGCTCAGTTAGGACAGCTTTTGTACCAGTACGAAGCCCGCCGCTCCCGCCGCTACCGCCCCAATCTCACCTCTTTCTTCGAAAAAGACCCTCAGCCCTGAATTTTTTCCAAAATCTTCCGGTTGGCTAACCGGCTGACTGCTAACCGACCTCCAAACGCCCACCCCGCCAAGCGAAGCTAAGTGCTACGGCAAAAGCAAACCTCCGGTTGTCAGCGCGCCGCTCGCGCCGTACTTTTGCACTCCCAACTCAACCGGACGAGGGCGACAAAAAGGACCGAGAGCTACAAACTCAAAAAAATCTTTTGCCAATTTAAAACTTCTTAGCGTATCTTTGCACCCCGTTTCAGAAACGGCTCATTGAAAACGCCGAAGAAGAGGTTGAAAAACTAAATTTTTTTCGCCTCAAATTTGGAAAGTCAAAAAATAACGCTACCTTTGCACTCCCAAACAGAATAAGCGTTTGGAAATAATGCGAAGTAGGCCACTAGTCACCAGCTAGTTAGCCTGTGAAAATCAGCTTAATCGAAGTTGATTTAATTGATAAAACAAAGCTGGAAATCTTAAAAATTTCCCTGTAAGTTTTGGAAATCAAAAAAAAACTTATTACCTTTGTGTTGCGCTTCAAATGGAAGCTTTCACAACAAGTCGCAGACAAAACACTAAAAAAGTTTTTCACTCTGAAACTTGTAAAGTAAAAGGTTTTTCTTACCTTTGCACTCCCTATTAAAATAGGGTGCTGCAAATAGCGAAAAGGGTTTATGATACGACCCGCCATGTTGCCTCAATTGGAAGCAACAAACGTTCTTTGAATGATTGGAAAAGACAAATGGTAAGTATGCTTACGCAAGTAAGCAGAAACGTAACATTAAAATTGAACTCGTCAATACGAGTCGGATTAGCACTCGACATCAGCCTAGGTTCGCCTAGGTGTAGGAATATTTTACAATGGAGAGTTTGATCCTGGCTCAGGATG
>NZ_JAELXV010000003.1 GCF_016427535.1 Hymenobacter sp. BT559
CATCCTGAGCCAGGATCAAACTCTCCATTGTAAAATATTCCTACACCTAGGCGAACCTAGGCTGATGTCGAGTGCTATCCTTGCTCGTAGTTGACGTTTGTCTAATTCGATTTCGCTTGTTTCCCATCAGCCGAAGCTGACAAGACACTTACTATTTTGTCTATTTCCGTCATTCAAAGAACGTGTGCCACACTCAATTAGTGTAACCGTGTGAGCTAGCTGAGTAGCTCGTTTTCTTGCCGTTTGCAAGCCCTGTTTGTGATTGGGAGTGCAAAGGTAAGAAAAGTTTTTTTAATCTGCAAATTTTATTTTCGATTAAAATAAAATTCTTTGTCGAAGTTGAGGTCAGTTTGTGGTGAGCAAGTGGCCTCTTTCGGTTTGGGAGTGCAAAAGTACGAAGACTTTTTGACTTTCCAAATTTTTCTTTAAAAATTTTCGCTGGCGTTTTCGAGTGAGTCAGCCGCTAACCCAGTCTCTTTCGGATTGGGAGTGCAAAAGTACGATTTTATTCTTATAAAGCAAATCTAGCCCGCAAAAAATTACTTTCACTTATTACGGCGAAGCACTAATAAGCTGGCTTACTGGCGCTTTATTTTTAGCCATCGGTAGGATTCTTTTACTAAGATACCAAAAGCCCACCTAGCATTGATGCTAGGTGGGCTTTCTATACTGTATATACAGTCACGATTAGCTTAACTTCTTATATCGAACTCGCTTGGGCTCTACATCACCTAGGCGCTTTCGCTTGGCTTCTTCATAGTCAGAGAAGTTTCCTTCAAACCATACTACTTCGGAGTCGCCCTCGAAGGCGAGAATATGAGTGGCTAGGCGGTCGAGGAACCAGCGGTCGTGACTGATAATAACAGCGCAACCAGCAAAATTCTCTAGGGCATCTTCCAACGCTCGAATTGCATTTACGTCGAGGTCGTTGGTGGGCTCATCTAATAGGAGTAGGTTAGCACCTTGCTTTAGCGTCATAGCTAGGTGCACGCGGTTCTTTTCTCCACCTGATAAAGTGCCAACCTTTTTCTCTTGGTCACCGCCACCAAAGTTGAACTTGCTAACGTAGGCGCGCGAATTGACGGGGCGGCCAGCGAGCAGCATCGTTTCGGTGCCTCCCGTTATTGTATCGAATACTGACTTAGCAGGGTCGAGAGAGTCGTGCTGCTGGTCGATGTAGGCGGTTTGTACGGTGGGGCCTACTTGGAAGGTACCAGCATCGGGCTGCATCTGGTCGGTGATGAGGCGGAAGAGCGTGGTTTTGCCCGCGCCGTTGGGCCCGATGATGCCTACAATACCGCCCTGGGGCAGCGAGAAGTTGAGGTTTTCAAATAGCAGGCGGTCGCCAAAGGCTTTACGCAGGCCTTCGGCTTCAATAACCTGGGCACCTAGGCGGGGGCCATCGGGGATGAAGAGCTCAAGCTTCTGCTCCTTGTCTTTGGCTTCTTCGCTGACTAGCTTGTCGTAGTTAGCGAGGCGGGCCTTGCCTTTGCTCTGGCGAGCCTTTGGCGACATGCGTACCCAGTCGAGCTCGCGCTGCAGCGTTTTAGCACGTTTGCTCTCGGCGTTTTCTTCCTTAGCTAGGCGTTCGGTTTTTTGCTCGAGCCAGCTACTGTAGTTGCCCTTCCATGGAATGCCGGTACCGCGGTCGAGTTCCAGAATCCAACCAGCTACGTTGTCGAGGAAGTAGCGGTCGTGGGTTACGGCAATAACCGTTCCTTTATACTGTTGCAAGTGCTGCTCGAGCCAGAGCACGCTTTCGGCGTCTAGGTGGTTGGTTGGCTCGTCGAGCAGCAATACATCGGGCTCTTGCAACAGCAGGCGGCACAGGGCCACGCGGCGCTTCTCGCCCCCCGAGAGGTTGCCGATAACGGCTTCCTGCGGCGGCGTGCGCAAGGCATCCATCGCGCGCTCTAGTTTGCTGTCGAGGTTCCAGGCATCGAGCTGGTCGAGGCGCTCTTGCACGGTGCCCTGGCGCTCGAGTAGCTTATCGAAGTCGGCATCTTCGGCGCCAAAGGCTTCGTTGATTTCGTCGAACTCCTTAAGTAAGGCTACCGTTTCGGCTACTCCTTCTTCTACTACTTCACGCACCGTCTTGGTGGGGTCGAGCTGCGGCTCCTGCTCTAGGTAGCCTACCGAGTAGCCAGGCGAAAAAACTACTTCGCCCTGAAACTGCTTGTCGACTCCGGCAATAATCTTGAGCAAACTCGACTTACCCGAGCCGTTGAGACCGAGCACACCGATTTTAGCACCGTAAAAAAACGAGAGGTAGATATTTTTAAGAACTTGTTTTTGAGGCGGGTAAATCTTACTTACCCCAGCCATGCTGAAAATAATGGTGGGCTGGTCGGACATAGAAGTGCGTTAGGGAGTAAAAGCCAAAAGTAAAGTGCACCTAGGAGCCATTGCCACTACGCTGGCAGGCCCTGTGCGCACCTTACTGCAAAGAACGGCAACTGCCAGCCACAGCCCGGCTCTGGCCAGTACAAAATATTAGGCGAATACGCCTTTTCCCCGTAAACTTGTATTTCATTCTTTCCCTTTAGTTCGCTGCTAAACCATCAGTAGCGGGCTCCTTCCCGATTACACCGACTTTCAATGGAACACCCCGACCACCCGCTCACGGAAGCCCGCCGCTACGGCTACGTGGAAGATGGGGGCGTGTGGCTGCGCCCGACCTTGGGCCAGCCTGCCCGCCGTATTGGCCAGGTGAAGGATACCGACGATGATGCGCTGCGCTATTTTGCCCAGCGCTACGAGGCCTTCCGCGGCAAAGTCGATGAACTGCTCCAGCGCCTAGAAACCGCTGATAACCAAGGCTCTTACTTGATGAAGATTCTTCATCTGCAAGAGCAATGCAAGCAGCACGACGGCCTAGGTGACTACGAGACCCTACACCGCCGCCTGCGCGAGGCCGAAGACCAGCTAAAGGTTTCGGTGGCGCGCAACCGCGAGAAGAACCTAGCCACGAAAATTAGCCTCATCCAGCAGGCCGAAGAGCTGAGCGATAGCATCGAGTGGATTTCGGCCAGCGAGAAGGTAAAAGAGCTGCGCCAGGCCTGGCTGAAAACCGGCCCAGTTGATAAGGAGCTGACCGATGAGCTAGAAAACCGCTTTCACGGCGCCGTGCAGCTGTTTTTTGACCGGCGCAAGGCTTTCCAGACTGACCGCAAAGCGCTGGCTCGCCGCACTGTGGACCGCTACCGCGAGCTAGTGAACCAAGCCGAGGTGTTGAAGAACTCGGACCAGTTTGAAGCCACTTCGCGCCAACTCAAGCAATTGCAAACGGCTTGGCGCGATGTTAATGGCAACTTGCCCAAGAAGCAGGCCGCTGAGCTATGGACCAAGTTCAGAGCGGCTAACAACCACTTCTTCGAGCGGCTTAAGCAGCACATCGAAAGCCAGCGCGTAGCGGCAGCCAACGAAGGCCGCTCTAGCGTGCCGTCTTCGGCAGAGGAAAGCTTGGTGCGTAAGCGCGAGCTAGCCAATCGGGCCGAAGCCCTACTCAGCGTGCCTTCTAACCAGGCAGTGAACCAAGCCAAGGCTTTACAGGCCGAGTGGAAGCAAAGCGGCGCCGTGCGCGGCCCCGAGTCGGACCGCCTATGGCAGCGCTTTATGCTGGCTTGCGACAAGGTATTTGAAATGAGTGCCTTGGACTACTACCTGCGCAAGCGTCAAGCCGAAGGCACCACTGCCACCCCTGTAGAGCGTGCCCAAGCTGCTACTACAGCCCTGCGCAAGTTTATCGAAAACGACCGCCAAGAGCTGGACCTGCTGCGCGATAACCTAGACAAGCTCAGCTCGGCCCCGGCCAATGACCAGTTTCGACAGCTGCTACAAGGAAAAATTCGCACCTTTGAGCGCAAGATTCAGACTAAGACTGAGCTAATTGCGATTTTCAGCGCCACTGTTCCTTCTTCCGGCCGCTAACCTCCGTTAGCTCGGTGCCGTTGTCACCTTAGCGGCTTACATTTACAAACCTTTTTTCACGCCACATCTTCTTCTTACTATGTACTGGACTCTCGAACTTGCTTCCTACTTGGAAGATGCGCCCTGGCCCGCCACCAAAGACGAACTCATCGACTTCTCTATCCGCTCGGGTGCCCCGATGGAAGTAGTAGAAAACCTTCAAGGCTTGGAGGACGATGGCCAGCCCTATGAGAACATTGAAGAAGTGTGGCCTGATTACCCAACCAAAGAAGACTTCATGTTCAACGAGGACGAGTACTAGGCCTCGACTTGTAGCATAGCTTATCGCTGCTAAAAGCAAAAAGGCGCGTACCCCCGGGTACGCGCCTTTTTGCTTTTAGAAACTTACCAATGGCCTGTTATGGGGGCTATTCTCGCTGGCTGGCGCGCCCCCGTACTAATTGCCCAATAGAGCGGAGAAAGGGCCACGCCGATACTGAATTCATTATTCGCAGGTTATCGGTCCACGAGGTCTTCTCATCCAGAAACTGAAAGATGCGCTCGACGGGGTTGCGCTGAAATAGCTGCGTGAAAATATCGCGGGTTTGTTCGCCGCGGCGCTGCATAATGTCGAGCAACAACGTATCGAAAAGGTGGAACTGCCACTTGTCGCCGGTAGGGTCGGCGGGCGGGTGGCCAGTAGTAGCTAAGGCCTGCGCTAAGCGCGCCGATTGGGCCTGAATGCGCTGAAAGGCGTAGCCCGTGCTGGGCTTGGCCCGCCCGGCCCGCGTACCTAGGTTGATGATATGCGCGCCGACGCGGGCCGGCAGCGGGTGGTCGGTCATGGGAATGGCGCCGACCTCTTCGGCTGTTACTTGGTATTCGCTCGCCGACAGCCCTAGGGTATGCTGTAGATACTCTACAATGGCTGCCTCGTAGGCCGCTTTGGCTAAGGGGGTAGCCGAGAATAGCGTGTATTCGACCAGCGCCCGGCGCGGACTATAAGGCAACACGTAGATAAACCGGGCTTCGTGGTGCTGCGCGCCACGGAAGTCCATAAACTCCATCGCCTGCGGGTCGAAGACATCGCGCGTGGTTTCGACTTCCCAGCCCACGAAGTGCTGAAGCAGGTACCGATACGTGGCTGGCTGCGTCGTGATAGCGGGTGGGCGGCTATCAAACGCGTAGCGAGCGGCAAAAACCTGCCCCGTAGTGGTGCGGGCTTCCACGCCTGTAGATGTGTTTACTAGGTCGGCTACTTCGGCGCGCACGAGCGTAAACTGCGCTGGCCGGACACCTAGGGCGCGGTGCACAAACTGGTAAAAATCCAGCCCGCGCAGGGTGCGATAGGTATACTTTTTCAGGTTAAAGGTTCGTTCAAAGCTTGGGCTACGGAAGGCGATAGCATGCCACTCGTGCGTGGCTATTGCATCGAACAGCCCCGGCTCGTCGGCCCAAAATGACCATGTGCGGTCGTTCTGGTCTTTGGCTTCGGGCTCTATGAGCAGCACCCGCTTGCCTGCTAAGCGTGGCTCCTGGGCTAGGTGGTAGGCTAAGCTGAGGCCTGCCGCGCCCCCCCCCACTAGCAGATAATCGTAAGCCGGAGCGGAAAGGGAGGCAGCTGTGTTCATGAGGCAAAGATGCAGTAGCCACGCTTGGTATTTGCACGCGCCGTAGTTTAGTAGTAGGTTCGTAATGACAATGCTGCGCAGGGTCTAATTATAGTATTATATTATCTTGCAGCATTGTTTTTACGTTATACGCCATTTATCTAGCATTATGAAATTGTATTCTGTTCCTTTTTCTAAATTAGCTTTAGCGGCGGGCCTAGGCTTGATGGGCTCAGCGGCGCAGGCCCAAACCGTGCTTTGGGCGGCCAAGGTGGTGGATGTTTCTTCGCAGAAAGGCACTGGTAAAGCGCCCTTCTCGGCCGATAAAGTGCTGGGGGCACCTAATGCTTTACCCCTGGGCGAAAGTAGTAATGAGGCATGGGCACCCGGTAAGGATGGTGCTAATGAATCTATAGAAGTACGCTTTGCGCGGTCGGTAAAGGCCCAGCAGGTAACGGTTATAGAAAACTTCAACCCTGGCGCTATCACCAAGATTGAGCTTCTGGACACCAAAGGGGGACGCCACGAGGTATACAAGAACACCACGCCTGGTCCGATTCCGGTGGCATTTCGCACGCTCCAGGTAAAGTTCAAACCAGAGAACTACCTCACCATTGGGGCGGTGGTGACGATGAACGCGGCCAAGGTGCCCGGCGACAACCAGATAGACGCCATAGGGGTGGCTAACGTGGACGTGCAGATTGTGAAGCAGGACTTCAAGAATGCCGCCTCGGAAGTAGAGACCGTGCAGATGGACTCGACCCTTAAGAGTCTAGGTACCAACGTTAACAGCAAGTACACGGATACACACCCAGTTATTTCACCCGACGGCCGCACGCTGTTTTTTGCTCGCCAAGGCCACCCCGGCAACCGCGGTGGAACTCGCGACCCGCAGGACGTATGGTACTCAAAGCTTGAAAGCGGGCAGCGCAAGACCTGGGGCCTAGCTAAGAACCTAGGCACGCCACCCAATAGCCCAGAGGACCCCAACGGCCTTGCGTCGGTATCGGCCAATGGCCAAGTAGCGCTGCTCATCGGCGTATACGTAGATGGCTTGATGGAGCCCAAGGGCTTCAGCACCAGCCGCCACACACCGGGCGGGTGGAGCAAGCCCCTCAAAGTAGAAATCGATAACTATTATAACAGAGACCCCGAGCATATCGACGCGTATCTGGCCACGTCGGGCAAGGCGCTGCTGATGGCTGTAGAGCGCACCGATGGCCAGGGTGGCCAAGACTTGTATGTGAGCTTCCCGAAGCCCGATGACATCGGGGTGCAGCCCGACCCCAACCGGCCCGTTACCTGGACCAAGCCGCTTAACCTAGGACGTAAAATCAATACGCCAGGGTCGGACTTTGCTCCTTTCTTGGCAGCCGATGACAAGACGCTGTACTTTGCTTCGGACGGGCACGGTGGCTACGGCAAGAGTGATATTTTCTACTCTAAGCGCCTCGACGACACCTGGACCAACTGGAGCCCGCCGCGCAACCTAGGGCCGGTCGTAAACTCGCCTGACTTCGATGCTTACTACACACTGTCGGCAGCTGGCGAAGATGCTTACCTGGTGTCCTCGCGCAATGGCATTGACGGGTCTAAAGACATTTTCCGCATTGCCTTGACGCCCGCTTTCAAGCCCGACGTAGTGACACTGGTGCAGGGCAAGGTGCTGGACGCCGTGACAAAGAAGCCCATTCGGGCTATCATTCACTACGAAAACTTGATCACAGGCGAGGAAATTGGCGTAGCAGAGAGCTCGCCCGTCGATGGCTCTTATACAATTGTGCTGCCAGCCGGCGTGCAATACGGCTACCGTGCCGAAGCCCCTGAGTATATTGCTGAAAACGCGAACCTCGACGTATCGGCCGTTGATAAATACTCTGAGAAGACTCAGGACTTGTTCTTGGTGCCCTTCAAGGTGGGCCAGAAGGTGCGGCTCAACAACATCTTCTTCCCGCAGAGTAAATTTTACTTGCAGCCCAGCTCCTTCCCCGAGCTGCTGCGCCTCGTGAAGATTTTGAAGCAGTACCCAACTGTAGAAATCCTCATTGGCGGGCACACCGACAACCAAGGCGACCCGGCCCTGAACATGAAGCTGAGCGAAGACCGGGTGAACGAGGTAAAGAAATACCTAGTAGCCAAGGGCATTTCAGCGGAACGCCTCAAGACCCAAGGCTTTGGTGGCACGCAGCCTATTTCGAGCAACGAGCAGGAAGAAACCCGCCGCTTTAACCGCCGGGTAGAGTTTACGATTACGAAGAAATAATTTTCAATCTAGTGCGTTTGCCGGGCGGGCTGCTTTCAAGAGCGGTCCGCCCGGTTATTTTTTGCCCCTACCCTAGTTGCTGAGTGCCCTGGTATCTTCACCGCTTCTTATCTCTGCAAGCAGGCCAAGCTAGCTAGGCAGAGCCAGAAGCTGTTACCTTCTAACCTTTTGCCTTAGTGCCAGATACGTCTATTTACTGTACTCGCCATCTGTCCCGTGTGCTACTAGCGCTGGCGCTGCTAGCGTGGGCGAAGCCGGTGGCGTGGGCGCAGGATGTGTACTTCTCGCAGCCCTTGGCCAATCGCCAAGCCCTAAACCCGGCCTTTGTGGGGTTGCTCGACGACTATAGCGGCACGCTAAGCTTTCGCAATCAGCATCCGACACTGGCGGGCACCTTCCAGACGACGCAGCTGGCTGGCGAGTGGCGCTTGCCGAGCGCAGGCTTGCACCATGCCCTAGGGCTACTCGTGAACCAAGACCGCACCGGCGAGGTTGGCTACACGCGCTTTGAAGTGGCTGGCCAATATGCCTACCACACCCGCCTCACGCGTGAGCTAGCCCTAAGCGGGGGCGCCAACGTGGGCTACGGGCGCCAGCGAGTGGGCTACGACAACTTCGTGTTTGGCGACCAGCTAGCGGCCGATGGCAGTATCAGTGGGCCTTCCGCCGAAATTTTGTCGGCTTACCCGCCGACTAACTACTTCACCCTAGGGGTGGGGGCCGTGCTATATGCCGAGCAAGCCTGGCTCAGTGTATCGGGGCAGCACCTCAACCGGCCGAGCCTCGGCTTTGCTACGCAGGCCGAACTCCCGCTGCGATTGAACGTAAGCGGGGGGTATAAATTCTTTGTGCAGCACCCCACGGTAGGCCGCGGTACCAACGATGTACGCGAAATCAGTTTTAGCCCCGTTGCTTCTTACACGCGCCAAGGTGGCTCGCAGCGCACAGAGGCCGGATTGTACTTTAACGCGCAGCCAGTAACGCTCGGCGCGACGTATCGGAACCTAATTTTTGCAAATAAAGAAGGTACACAACATGTGTTAGCCGCAATACTTGGCCTCGAATACGGGGACTTTCGCATAGGGTACAGCTATGATGTTGGGTTGAGTCAACTAGCTCAGGATTTGGGAGGTGCGCATGAAATAACTTTCACCATTCGTGCGTTTGACAAAGCCGAGAGCGCGTACCGACGGCTGCGGAGGCGAAATTATCCGCTTGCCGCTTGCCCATTTTTCTGATTTTTTGTAATATTGCAACCAAATAGCTAGTATTAAACTTTAGCGTCTAGACCAGAATCCTTTTTATCATATGAAATTTTCTCCAACTATTAGTCTACTGGCCATGGGGGCGCTGGCCCTCGCCAGCTGCAGCGGCAGCAAGAAAGGCACGGCCACGAACCCCGGCAAAAGCTCTTCGACTACTGGCATCGAGTACAATACCGATGAGGGCATGAAGGTGTCGAGCTTCAAGAAAATACCGACCGGCCCGGGCCTGGTATACATTGAAGGCGGCCGCACCGTGCTGGGCACAATGGAGGAAGACGTGACGAACACGCACGACAATATGGAGCGCACGGTGACTATCGCCTCGTTCTATATGGACGAAGCGGAGGTGGCCAACATTCACTGGCTCGAATACCTGCACTACCTGCGTAAGGACTCGACCGAGGAGCAATACAAAGCTGCTCTGCCCGACACTACCGTGTGGGCCCGCGACCTGTCGTTCAACGACCCCTATGTAACTTATTACCTCCGTTACCCCGGCTTCCGCTACTTCCCGGTAGTGGGTGTAAACTGGCTGCAAGCTGACCGCTACTGCACGTGGCGCACGGCCAAGGTTAACGAGAACCTAGGTAAGAGCGGCGGCTCGTCGAAAGGCGGTGGCCTGTTTGGCAAAAAGAAGAAAAAAGGCGACGATGCTGGCGCTGCTGCCGCTGGCTCGGCCGAAGGTGCTGGCGCCCTTGCTAATGGTAAAGGTGGCCCGTCTATCGAGCAGGGCACTTCGCTGCCCAACTACCGCCTCCCTACCGAAGCTGAGTGGGAATACGCCGCTCAGGCCCTCGTAGGCACTCAGGAAGTAGGCAACGAAAACCAAGAGGTGAAGCGCATCTATCCCTGGGATGGTCGCTCGACCCGCAATGCCTACGGCCGCAAGCAAGGCCAGTTCTTGGCTAACTTTAAGCGTGGCCGTGGTGACTACGCTGGTATTGCCGGCAGCCTGAATGACGGCGCCATGATTACGGACTACGTGTACGCTTATCCGCCCAACGACTACGGCCTGTATAACATGGCTGGCAACGTAAACGAATGGGTACAAGACGTATATCGCCCGCTCTCGTTCCAAGACGTAGAAGACCTGAACCCCTTCCGTCGCAACGGCGTGAGCGACCCCGAGGGCAAGTACGACAAGAAAGGCTACCAGTCGCTGATTGACGACCACGTGCGTGTATACAAAGGCGGTTCGTGGCGCGATGTGGCGTACTACCTCTCGCCCGGTACGCGCCGCTTCATGGCTGAAGACTCGGCCACGGCTACCATCGGCTTCCGTTGCGCGATGATTAACGCTGGCTCTAATAAGTAAGCCTATACCACGGCTTCGCCGGAATTTATAGTTGTAAGAAAGGCCGCCCAAATGGGCGGCCTTTCTTATTTATTCCTAGGTTAAAAAGAGTCAGCTACAAAATCCGACTCATCGACAAATCCGACGAATCCGCGGTCCCGACAGCTATTCGGCACAGGCGATGGTAGCGATGCTTACCTGGCAGGCGCCTGCAGCTAAGAGCGCCACGCCGCATGCCTCTAGGGTAGCGCCGGTGGTCAGCACATCATCAACCAACAAGATGTGGCGACCTGTTACTTCTTGGGGCTGCGCTACCTCAAAGACTGTCGCCACATTCTGCCAGCGCTCGGTGCGGCTTTTGCGGGTTTGGGAGGCGGTGTGCTCAGTACGGCGTAGAGCGGCCGCGCTCCACGAGCAAGGCAGAGTAGCCGCCAGGCCGGCCGCAAACGCGGCGGCTTGGTTGTAGCCGCGGCGAGCCAGCTTGCGGCGGTGCAACGGCACAGGCACAATGAGGTCAAACTCGGGGCCTAGGCCGGCCGCGGCTAGCTCAGCCCCGTAGAGCTGACCTAGGGCCTTGCCCACCTCTTGCTGGCCTTGGTACTTGAGCTGGTGTAGCAAATGCTGGACTCGCCCATGCTGCAAAAACCGTAGATAGCTGAGGGTGTGTGCCACCGGCAGCTTGCCCCAAAAGCGGCGGCTCAGAGGATTTTGGGCCGCGGGCAGCAGGTGGTAATCGGTATAAGGAAGCTCGGCGCGACACGTAGTGCACAGGTGCTGCTCGCCGACCACTAGCGCAGCTTGGCACGCCAAGCACGCCTGCGGAAAAAACAAGGCTATGAAATCGGTGAGGCAGGCGCGCAGCATGGGCAGGGTAGTGCCAAGTGGGGCGGTAACTTTGAAGCTGAAGCCGCTGCTCACAGGTAGCGGCCTACTACTAGCGCTACAATAGTAGCTTATTTTCTACTGATTATGTCTCTCACCACCGATTTTAACGACTACCGCCAGCGCATGAACGAGCGGGTGATGTCGTACGACAACAAGGTTATCAAGCGCTTTTTCAACCTTGACACCAACGCCTACGCCGAAGGTGCGCTGCCGGTGAAGGTAAAGGAAATGCTAGGCCTGGCTTGCTCGCTGGTGCTGCGCTGCGACGACTGCGTGAAATACCACCTAGGCAAGTGCCACGAGGAGGGCCTGAGCGATGACGAAGTATTTGAAATCTTCTCTATTGCCAACCTCATCGGCGGCAGCATCGTCATTCCGCACTTCCGCCGGGCCGTGGAGTATTGGGAAACGCTGCGCGCAGAAGCCGCCCTTGGTGCCGCGCACCACTCAGCCACCCACCCGCCGCATGAGCACTAATAACTTCCAGGACGCGGCCGGGCACGAAACCGAGGCCGCATTCAACGCCCGCTGGGAGGCACTGCTAGCCACCATGCAGGAGCGGTTTGGCCGCCGGCCCGACCTCAACGCGCTGCTGCTGCTAATAGGCGTACAGGAGCTAGGGCAAGGTGTAGCCGACTTTACGAAGGAGCAGAAGCAAGACCTTATGCACATTGCTACGTGCAAGCTCTTTAGCCTTAGTGGCTATTATGAGCTAGCGCGTGTCGATGACGAGGGCTGGCCGCACTATAACCTGTTGCAGCCAGTACCATTTGCCAACCTCAAGGAGCAGGAGCGCATGCTGAAATGGCACATCCTGGAATATTTTGATGCATTGGAAAACGAGGATTGAGTACACGCTGGTGCGGGCTCTTTCCTAGGTTCCTATTTTCTATCGCTTCGCTTGAAAATCGTTTCTTATAACGTCAATGGCCTGCGCTCGGCCCTGAGCAAGGGCCTGCTTGACTGGGTGGCCGACACCCGGCCCGATGTGCTGTGCCTGCAAGAGATAAAAGCCGGCACCGCAGCCCTCGACGTGAGCGGCCTCACCGACCTAGGGTACCATGCCTACCTGCACCCGGCCCAAAAGCCGGGCTACAGCGGCGTGGCTACCTTCAGCCGCGTGCAGCCCAAGGCGGTGGTGACGGGCTGCGGCGAGCCGCTGTATGACAACGAAGGCCGGGTACTGCGGCTCGATTTTGAAGGAGTATCGGTGCTGAACACCTATATGCCCTCGGGCACGAGCGGCCCGGAGCGCCAGGCGTTTAAGGTGGCCTGGCTGCACTACTTCCGGTCCTATGTGGCTCGGTTGCGGCAAGATGCCACAGCGGGTCCGTTGGTGATTGGGGGCGACTATAACTGCTGCCAAACGCCCATCGACCTGCACAATCCCAAGGCCAACCAGAACAGCCCCGGCTACACCCCCGAGGAGCGGCAGTGGTTTCGCGATTTACTAGCCGATGGCTTCATCGACTCGTTTCGGCACTTGCACCCCGATGCTACGGGCCACTACTCGTGGTGGAGCTATCGGGCGGGCTCGCGCAAGCGCAACGTGGGCTGGCGCCTCGACCACCTACTGCTCGACCAAGCCCTGCTGCCGCACCTGCGTGCATCGGGCCTCTGGCCCGACGCGGTGCACTCCGACCACTGCCCAGCTTGGGTAGAGCTTGCCGTTTAAGCCAAAAGAGCCGCCCTGGTGGGGCGGCTCTTTTGGCTTAGTGCGAATAAAAGGACAACAATCAAGGAATCAGAATGCAGGACAAGAATAAGTGGACGTTTAGCGATTGAGCACTAAGCGCTTGGCGGCCAACTGCTGGCCGACTGCATTGCGCAGTACTACCTGGTATATCCCCATGGGCAAGCCGGCAGTAAGCAGCGTGGCAGACTGCGCCTCGCTGCTGACGAACTGCTGGCGAAGTACTTGCCCTAGGGAAGAATAAATGATGACGGTGCCGCCCGCTGCCACCGAAGCCGGCAAGCGTACTGACACGGGGCTGTCGCCCGCCGGGTTAGGATACAGTGCAAAGCCTTCGGCAGAGCCACTGGCGGCCAGCGTAGCCACCGGGGAGAGCTGCTCGCTGCCCCCTAGGTCTACCTGACGCAGGCGATAGTAGAGCACCGTGCCCGCGGGGGCTGTGGCATCGAGCAGGCGGTACTGGCGCGTGGCCGCACTGGCGCCCGCGGCGGCCACCTGGCCCACCGCCTGGAAACCCGCCTGCGGATTAGTGGCGCGCTCTACTACAAAATAGGCGCTACGCTGCTCGCTAGCCGTAGCCCACACTATCTCTACCGCCGCAGTGCCCGCAGGGCGGCTTGCGCCAAAGCTGGTGAGCACTACCGGCAGAGGACCCGCCGGTGAAATAGCTTGTAGGGTCCCACGGTCATCTGCAAAGGCCGAGTATACCCGCGCATTGTTGAGGAGGCTGGCAGTTGCTTTTAGCGTGATGCTTACCTGAGCAAAATTGCGCGTGGTGCGAAAGCTCACCTCCTGCTTACCGCCAGGCAGCAAATTGGCGGTAAGCAGCGAGTTGCTGGTAGCCGTTTCAAGTACGTTGCCCGCCGCATCGTGTGTCGCCAGCACAATGTTGGCCAATACGCTTGCGTCGAGCACTGTATTCTGACCTAGGACGACACCCGCCCGGTTGCCCACTACACCAGTAGTAGTAAGTGGAAACAGCACCTGTGTTGAGGACAAAGCGCCAATGCCTTGGTTGAAGCTCAAATAGGGCGAGCCCGTGCTTGGCGCTGTGACGCCACTACTGCAAAGCGTACAGATACCATTGTTTTTTATCGTATAGTTGTTTTGGCTGAGCGGATACGAGGTAGCAACGGTGTTCGCCGTGAAGCCCACATTTTCGAGGCCAAAGCCATAGTAAATGTTCAAGTTGTTGAGCAAGTCGAGCACGGCCGTGCGCTCGATGCTCACCTCATCAAAGGAAGCCGTCGCCGGAAAGCTGATAAGTGCTTTATCATTAGCGAGCAGTGTTAGCTGAAGCGGGTTGGTTGCGGTCGCTGTTTCTTGCAGCACCCCATTGCGGTAGGTGCGCAGGCGTAGGGCGTTGAGCACGCCTAGGTCGAGCAGGCCCGCGTTGCCAATCACAAACCCGGCGCGATAGCCGGTGGCAGGCACAGTGCCCGGCAGCTGCACTCGTAGCGTGCCGCCGCAGCCCGTGCCAACTGAGGCGAGGCTACTAAACGACGCGTAGTTAGTAAGGTCGGCGTCGACGGCCCGCTCGGGGTTGTTGATGCCGCTGCCGACGCACAAGCCGCCCCCATCGGGGTTAGCCGTGCTGTAGCGGTCGGTTGAGGCTTGGGTGAACTGCGACAAAAAGCCCTTCACCTGCTTCGGGGTTTCGGGCCCGATGGCGTAGGCGTAGTGAATTTTGGTGGCCACGCCCAGCTGCACCGCTTGGCCAAACGTTATTTCTACCCGGTCGAAGGGGGCTTGGCTCACAAACTCCAACTGCGTGGGCTGCCCGGCAGGCGCTAGCAATGCTAGCTGCACCAGCGAGGCATCTACCACCTGCTCTTGCTGAAACGCTGCCCCTAGGTAGGTACGCAGCGTGATAGTGCCCAGGGCCTGCAGCTGGAGTGCTTGCGATAGCCCCAGCAGCGAAGGCGAATTGGTGGTGGAAACCAGCACGCCCGCCCGGAAGCCAGCTTGGCCGGTGCCAACCAGCGGCAGCCGCACTGTAACCGGGCTGGTGGTAGACACGGTGACGGTGGCCGTGAGCTGCTGCTGGGCAGCTTCACTGGCGAGGGCCAAGCTCACGTTAGGGCCACCTGCTGGCACCGTAATATTTTGCCCATCAGAATAATAGGCAGTGGCGGCTTGCCCCTGCCTAACTAGTGGCAGCAGCAATAGGAGCAACAGCAACAGCCTGAGTTGTCTATGGCGCTTACAAGCGATTGTCAAAAATGGTACTATTTTCATAGCAGATAGCATTCTGAAAGAAGAAGAGCGGGGATGCTATCATTTTCCCCAATGATATTGCCACTGTATTTAAATATTTAATAAACAATAGGTTAACAAAAATCAGAAATCTATATTTTCCCAAAATGGAAACCCATTCTAATAAATAGACAAATTCAGAATCTTTGTAAGCTAAAAATTCGTATTTTTGCTTAACTACCATTGAGTTACGTTACCCTGCCCAATTATAAACTTTCCAATAATTTATTTCCTCTCTTATTTATCGACAGCTAGCTGAATAAGCTGGTTGCCGCTTTTTACCCATGATAGCAGCAGCGACTTTTGACATATGGCTATTAGGAAACAACGAGGCATATAGCAACTTGCTCAGCCACTACCTAGGCCGCAACCCAGACTACCGCTTGCGTCGGTTTTCTACCGTTGCCCTGGCCCTGGCCAGCGCCCAGGAAGGCGAGCAGCCCGAGGCAATTATTTTTGATTGTGGGCCAGCCCCCGATGCCGCCGCGCGGCGGGCCGTGCAGCAGTTGCGCCAACTGTTGCCCCAGGCCGGCTTGTTTCTGATTTCAAGTCAGGCCGACATTAGCACGGCCGTGGAGTTGGTGCGGCAAGGCGCCTCCGACTACCTCGTGAAGGACACTACCACGCCCGACCGCCTGTGGCAGCTACTGGCCCAAGCCTGCCAACCCCGGGCCACGCCGCCCAGTCCCAAGGGCACCTGCCCCGAGGCCGCCAGCCTGCTCCTAGGTGAGCACAGCAGCATGCAGCGGGTACGCGAGCTTATTACCAAGGCTGCCCGCACCCTCATTACTGTGTCGATAACGGGCGAAACGGGCACGGGCAAGGAGCTAGTGGCCCAGGCCATCCATGCCCAGTCGGGCCGAGCCAGCCAGCCCTTTGTGGCCGTGAACATGGCCGCCATTCCGCGCGAGCTGCTCGAAAGCGAGCTATTTGGCCACGAGAAAGGTGCTTTTACGGGGGCTACGGCCCGCCGCGTGGGCCACTTTGAGGCGGCCAACGGGGGCACGTTGTTTTTAGACGAAATAGGCGACCTAGAGCTACCGCTGCAAGCCAAGCTGCTACGCGTGCTACAAGAGCGGGTCGTTACCCGCGTAGGTGGCTCCAAACCCGTGCCCTTCGATGTGCGGCTGGTAGTGGCTACGCATCGCGACCTGGCAGCCGAGGCGCGCGCCGGGCGCTTCCGCGAAGACCTTTACTACCGCCTACTGGGGCTGCCGATAGAGCTGCCGCCCCTGCGCGCCCGCGGCAACGACCGGCTCTTACTGGCCGACTACTTTGTGAGAAATTTCAGCCACGCCAACCGGCTGCCTATCCGCAGCTTCGAGGCAGAAGCCAAACGGCGCCTGCTAGCCTACCCTTTTCCGGGCAACGTGCGCGAGCTGAAGGCCGTGGTAGAGCTAGCCGCCGTGCTGGCCGATGGCGCGCACATTGGCGCCGCCGACCTGCCGCCCCTGCAGGTGCCGGCTGCGGGGCGCGATTCTAGCATAATTCCTACCGCCACTGCTAACGGCACTATGCCTTCGCTTCGCGAGCAAACGCTGGCTATTATGCAACATGCGCTGCTCCAAACGCAAGGCGACGTAGTAGCTGCCGCGGGCCGCCTACGCATCGGCCGCTCTACTATGTACCGGCTTCTACAAAGCGGCCATTTGCGGCTACCGCAAGACTAGGGCGGCAGACGCCTTAGGTAGAAATAAGTAGCTTAATGCTGGTACTGCACTTGCAAACCGGCTCTTTTGGGACAGCTTACTTCTTAAATGCCTTAATTTTACACGAACCCAGACTGCCTTTCCAGAGTTAAGTTTGTAGATGCTGCCTCGCCACGGTGGAGCGCATATTTCTCTTATCCTTTACTAGACTTTATTATGTGGTTTTTGCTTTTCGGCCTTATTGCGGCCACTGCCATTCTTGCACTTGAAACGGCCCGCCGGGTACGTAACCTCGTAACCCCAGCTCCGGTGGTAGCTCGCTAGCCTGCTTCTGCGGTCTTAAAACAAGAAAAGCAGCCTAGACTAGGCTGCTTTTCTTGTTTTAAAACTTTCGGACCGCTGAGCGGCAGTTACTTAGCGAATAATGAGCTTGCAGAGTTGGCTGGAGTTATCAGCCTCTAGCTTAACGTAATATAACCCGTTAGCAAACTTGCTCAGGTCTAGGGTCTTGGTAGAGTGCTCATTGAGCTCGCTTAGCGTTTCGCGGTACATTACGGTACCAATCACGTTGAGCACGCTAACTTCGGCACGCCGGCCTTCGAGGCCGCTAATGGTAAGGTGAATGATACCAGTGCTAGGGTTCGGATAAACTACTAGGGTGCGCTCCTCCGCTACGCGGCCCGTAACGGCTTGGTGATGCACAGCGGGCGCCGGGGCCGCCTCAGCGGGCAGCGCGAGGCTACCGCGCAGCAGCCCTAGGCTTGCCAACAGCATACCACAAAATAGTACTCGTGTTTTCATAGCGATATCAACCAGAATAGCTTAGCTGGGTGGGATTAAAGTTACGGCTAGCTAAAAAATTGGTTTTACAAAAGTACAGCAACTTGCCTATATAAACTACGCTAAAATGCAATATAACGCCAGTAAGCGAGTTTAGCCCTGATTATCCTGTGCCATCATCCCAAAATTTTATTTCTGACACGGCCGATGTGGTATTAATCGGGGGGGGGCTGGCCGGACTGGCCGCAGCCCTCGACCTAGCCGGGCGTGGGCACCGGGTGCTGGTGGTAGAGCGCAAGCAGTATCCCTTCCATCGGGTGTGCGGCGAGTACGTGAGCCACGAGGTGGGCCCTTACCTGCGCCGGCTCGGGGCCGACCCAACGCCGCTAGGGCCGGCCAGCCTCACCAAGTTTCGGCTATCGTCGCCAGCTGGCCGCGTGCTCGATAGCCCACTCGACCTAGGGGGCTTTGGGGTGAGCCGCTACCGGCTCGACGACTACCTGTACCGGCTGGCGCTGGCGCGCGGCGTGGAGTTTGTGCTACCCGCTACGGTGGCCGACGTCACGTTTGACGACCAAGCGGGCCGCCACACCCTGATACTGGCCGATGGCCGCCAGCTTACGGCCCGGCTGGTGCTGGGTGCCTACGGCAAGCGCAGTGCGCTCGACCGGCAGCTAGGCCGGCCGTTTTTTGCGCAGCGCTCGCCTTACCTTGGCGTCAAGCACCATTTGCGCCTGCCGGGCTTTGCACGTGATGTCATTGCGCTGCACAATTTTCGGGATGGCTACGCCGGCATTTCGGCCATTGAGGACGACAAGCTGTGCTTTTGCTACCTCACCACCCGCGATAACCTTAAGCGCAGTGGGGGCACCATTGCGGCCCTAGAGGCGGGCGTGCTGGCTCAAAACCCACACTTGGCCGACATCTTGCAGCATGCCGAGCGGCTGTATGCCCAGCCCGAGGTTATTAACGAAATCTCATTTGCCCCCAAGCAGCCCGTGGAGCAGCACCTGCTGCTGCTCGGCGATGCAGCCGGGCTCATTACGCCGCTGTGTGGCAATGGCATGGCTATGGCGCTGCACGGAGCCGCGCTGGCCGCACCGCTGGCCGACCAGTTTTTGCGGGGGCAGCTACCTAGGCCGGCCCTAGAGGCGGCGTATGCCCAGACCTGGCACCGCACCTTTGGGGCGCGGCTGCGGGTGGGGCGAGCCGTGCAGCGCCTGTTTGGCGGGCCCACGCTGAGCGAACTGGTGGTGGGCGGCCTACGCTACTGGCCGGCCGCCGTGCGCGCCCTCATGCGCCAGACCCACGGTAAACCTTTCTGAAGGTACATTATTTGGAGATTAGCTTTCCGAAATCACCTAGGTTGCGTAAGTAAAGCTTTTGCGAATGGTTACTTGTTAGCGGTTATTGGTTAATTCCTTATCCAGAGCCGATTACTCCCTAACCCCTACCGATTAACTGTTATTCTGAATGCCCAGCTACCTGGGTGCCATTGGCACCGCCCTCCCCACCCACCGCCTAGCCCAGCCCGTCATTGCCGATTTTATGGCGCGGGCGCTGGAGCTAGATGACTCAGGAGCGCGCAAGCTGCGGGCGCTGTACCGGGTGTCGGGCATCGAGCATCGGTACTCGGTGCTCCCCGACTACGGGCGCACCCTAGGCGACTACGAGTTTTTTCCAAATACGCCAGGGCTCGAACCCTTCCCGAGCGTGAGCCCGCGTATGGCGGCCTACCGGCGCGAGGCGCTGCCGCTGGCCCTGGCCGCGGCGCAAGACTCCTTGCGCCAGGCGCCGGGCGTGGCGGCCGATAGCCTCACGCACCTCATCACAGTGAGCTGCACGGGCATGTACGCGCCGGGGCTCGATATTGAGCTGGTGCAGGCCCTAGGGCTGCGCCCGAGCGTGCGCCGCACCTGCGTCAATTTTATGGGCTGCTACGCGGCCGTGAATGCCTTGCGCTTGGCCGACGGCATAGTGCGGGCCGCCCCTGCCGCTCGCGTGCTGGTGGTGAGTGTGGAGCTGTGCACGCTGCACTTCCAGAAAAGCCACGCCGAAGACCATATCGTGAGCAACGCGCTGTTTAGCGACGGGGCGGCGGCCGCCCTGGTGCTGGGGCAGCCGCTGCCCGGCCCGGCGCCCTATCTGGCTATGCAGGCCTTCCACTGCGGCCTCGAGCCCGAGGGCACCCGCGATATGGCCTGGCACATCGGCGACACGGGTTTTGAAATGACGCTATCGGGCTACGTGCCGGCGCTTATCGAGCGAGGTATCGGGCAGCTCATTGCGGGGCTGTTGCATGAGTTGCCAGTGCAGCTGGCCGACATCCGGCAGTTTGCCTTGCACCCTGGTGGTCGCAAGATACTGGAAGCTATTGAGCAGGCCCTAGGGCTCAGCAAGGCTGATAATCGCTTTGCCTACCAAGTGCTGCGCGACTACGGCAATATGTCGTCGGCCACGGTGCTGTTTGTGCTGCGCGAGCTACTGGCAGCCGCCACACCCGCCAATAGCGGGGCGCCCGTGCTCAGTTGCGCCTTCGGACCCGGGCTTACCCTAGAGGCCATGCTGCTGGAAGTGTGTGCGTAGTAGGTCGAAAGGCTTTCTATCCTTCTCCTAGGTCGCCCTCTTTACTCGGAGTAGCTGCTAGCGATGCCGCTTGTGCTGGCGCAAATAGGCCAGCAGCTCAGCGGGGCGGTCGGTTTGGATGAGCGTGGCGCCGTGGGCCAGCAGCCAGCCCCAGCCGTCGGCGGGCTGGCCTTCTTCGAGGCTGCGCTCGTCGTCGTGGCCGGCATCTAGGCTTGCCCACAGGCTGTTGAGCCAGATTTTAGAACCAGTGGCGGGGATGGTCTGGTAGGCGGAGCGCAGCAGCACGCTATCGGTGGGGAAATTCAGCTCGTAGGCCACCGGCTTGAGTTTGGTCTCGTACTCGCGCAGCACGGCGGCGGCTTCGGGCTGCTGCAAATTCACGATGGGCATGTACAGCAGCTGGCTGGTGAGTAGGGCGCCGTGCTCGGCCTTCACTTTTTCGTAGGGGTAGGCCGACTTGATAACCGCGTGGTCCACAGTGCCGGTTTTCACCAGCACGTCGTAAGCTTCTTGAAAGTAGTCGTAGCCCTTGTCGATGTTTACCATGACGCGGCCCTTGGCGGCTAGCATGCACTGCTCGAAGCTCGGGATGCGCTGCCGGGTGGGGCCGCCGTGCTGGTTTTTGAGGGTGAATTGCTGCAGCTCGGCCCAGGTGTAGTCGGCGGGGCGGCCTTTGCCCGTGGTAGTGCGGTCGAGCAAGTTATCGTGCATGAGGATGAGCACACCATCCTTGGATTTCTTGAGGTCGATTTCAACCATGTCCACGCCCATCTTGATGGCCGACTCGATGCCGCGAATGGAATTTTCGGGCTCATTCCGCCAGTCGGCGCGGTGCGCTACTACTAGCACTTGGTTGCTTTTCGTGTCTTTGAGGGTGCGAATGATGGCCTGCACGGGCTGCTGCGCTAGCGCCGAGCCGCCGAGCAACAAGCCAGCTAGGAGGGGTAGGAAAAACTGTTTCATAAGCTGAGTACTACTAAAATTGAATTTGTCATGCTGAGCCCGCGAAGCATTTTCTCACGTTAGAATTGGTAACTCTAACGTGAGAAGATGCTTCGCGGGGCTCAGCATGACAGACGTAGTGCGCGCATATCGCTCAAGTGCCGAGACTTAATAACCCGGATTCTGGTACATGCCCGTGGGGTTCAGCTTGGCTTCGTTGAAGGGAATGGGGTAGTAATAATCCTTCAGGCCGAAGTTAGTGAGCTGAGCGATGCCGAAGTTTGCTTGGCTTTTTGCCCGGAAGTAGTCCGTCAACTGCTGCGGCGTGAAGGCGCGCTGCAAGTCAAACCAGCGCTGGTTTTCGAAGGCTAGCTCGACGCGGCGCTCGTGTAAGATGGCAAGCTTGAGTGTGGGGTACTTGGCGCTGTAGCTGGCAGTGGCGCTGGCCACGGCATAGCGCGGCAGGCCGGCGCGCTCGCGTACCTGGTCGAGCTGGCTGATGGCATTGGCCTCGTCGCCTAGGTAGAGGTTGGTTTCGGCGAGCAGCAGCAGCACGTCGGCGTAGCGCAGGAGCAGCCAGTCGTTGCCACCGTATCCGGTGGTGCCGGCGGTGGCGCTGGCATCGCGGTACTTGGTGATGAAGTAGTCTTTCACCACGGCCGCATTGGCGTACTTGATGGAGAAATCCTTGCGCACGTCACCGGTTTCGTAGTCGAGCACGAGGTCGGGCGTCACGTTGCCGCCCACCCCGGTGTTAGGGCGCAGCGAGTTGATGGTCTCACCCTGGGCTTGGTAGTTAGCGGCGATGCGCGACGAATAGTTAATATCGCCCTGCCGGTACACGATGCGGAAGATGGCCTCGGGGTTGTTGGTCTTCTTGGTCACGTCGAACACGTCGGCGTAGGGGATTTCCTTCAGCAGCCCGAAGGTGCGCTTGCTGTAGGCCGCCGTGAGGTAGGTTTTAGCCTGGGTCAGGTTGGCGCTGCGGTTGGCTTGGTCGAGGGTGGTGGCCATGGTTAGATACACCTTCCCTAGGAGGGCATTGGCCGCGATTTTGGAGGCGCGCCCGGTATTGGCTGCCGACTGCGCATCGGGTAGCGGGCTGGCGATGACGTCCATCAGGTCGGCCACTATTTGGGCATACACCTTCTCCTTTTTCTCGCGGAAGGTATTAGCCGCCACGGCATCGGGGGTAGTGAGCGGCTGGGTCACGAGCGGCACATCGCCCCACTCGCGCACTAAGTTGAAGTACGTGAGCGCCCGCAAAAATTTGGCTTCTGCCTGGTACTGGGTTTTGGTGCTGGCTTGGGCGAAGTTCACCGTTTCGGAGCCCGCCAGCACGTAGTTGGCTCGCGTGATAATCTGGTACAGCGCCGTCCAGTGGTTTTGGAGGTAGGAGTTACTGGGTAGCAGCGAAAAGGCGTTGAACTGGAAGGGCTCGCCGGCGTTCGACTGGTTGTCGTTGGTACCAGTGTTGTCCGAGCGCTGCTCGCCGTAGAGGTCGCTGCCCTCGGCCAGGCCGCTGTTGTCGTGCAGGGCGGTGTACACGCCATTGAGGGCCAGCAGCACGTCATTCTCCGAGCGGTAGTAGTTGTCGGCGGCTACGGCATTGGGGTTATTTTCTACCAGAAAATCCTTCTTGCACGAAGCCAGCAGCAGCAGGCTGCTCAGCAGCCCTAGACCGAGGCGGGAGGTAGCAGTGGTTTGAAGACGCATTAGATATAGTTGTTACGAATTAGAAGTAGTTGGGCTGCGAGACCCCACCCCCGGCCCCTCCCCTCCGGGAGAGGGGAGCCTAATGATTACAAACGTCCGCTTTTGGTCGGCTCCCCTCTCCCGGAGGGGAGGGGCCGGGGGTGGGGTAAACGCATTAGAAGGATAGGCGCACGCCCACGTTGTAGCCCCGCGCCAGCGGGTACTTGCCGTAGTCCACGCCGGGCGATAGGTTGGCGCCGTTGTTGTAGTCTACTTCGGGGTTGTAGCCCTTGTACTTGGTGATGGTGAAGACGTTATTGGCGTTGACGTACACGCGCAGGCCGCTCACGTGCACCTTGCTGAGCAGGGTGGCGGGCAGGTTGTAGCCCAGCGTAAGGTTGGTGCAGCGCAGGAAGGAGCCGCTCTGCAGGTAGAAGGTCGAGAGGCGAGTACTGTTGCTTTGGGTGCCGCCGCGTGAGGCCCGGAACACAGCCCCGTCGCCGGGTTCAGCTTCGGAGCGGTAGCGGTTCACTACGTTGGCGTACTGGTTGCCCGAGCCCTCCATGTTATACACGTAGTAGTCCTGCCCGTCGAGCACCTGGTTGCCATACACGCCGTTGAAGCCGGCGTTGAAATCCAACGACTTGTAATTGGCCGTGAGCGAGAAGCCGTAGTTGAACTTGGGGTAGGGCGAGCCAATGACCTGCTTATCGGCATCGTTCACCACGCCATCGTTGTTTACGTCCTCAAAAATCAAGTCGCCGGGGCGCAGCGGGTTGGTTGAGGCCGTGGAGCGGGCCGGACCGCGACGCACGTAGCCCGCCGGAAACGACTGGGTAGCGGCGTTGTACACCGCGTTGTCGGCGGCGATATTGTCTACATCCGACTGGCGCACCATGCCCGCCACGCGGTAGCCGTAGAACATGCCCACCGGCTGGCCTTCCTGCGTGATATGGGTGATGTAGGAGCGCTCGGCACCCGCCGTCGTGATGGTATTGGCGCCGCCCATGTCCAGCACCCGATTGCGGTTGAAAGAGATGTTACCGCTCAGATTCAGGTTAAAGTCAGCCGTTTGAATGGCCTTGCCATCGAGCTGAAACTCCAACCCTTGGTTGCGAATGCGCGAGTCGCGCAGGTTGGTGAGGATGCTCGTGGTGCCCGAAATAGCCGAAATTGGCTGGTTGAACAGCAGGTTGTAAGAGTGGCTGAGGTAGACGTTGGAAATCAGCAATAGGCGGTTGTTGAACAAGCCTAGGTCGAGCCCTAGGTTGAACTGCGAGGTCGATTCCCAACCTAGGCGCTGGTCTTTGAGCGCGCCAGCGTAGAAGGCCGTTTGGATGGTGCCCGGCCCGAACACGGCGCCGGTGGGGCTGGCCATAGTCTGCTGGTAGCCATAGAGCGGGATGTTGTAGTTGCCGGTGAGGCCCCAGCTGCCGCGCAGGCGTAGCGTGGACGATTCACCCAGCATGTCGTGGTAGAACGACTCGTTCGAAATTGTCCAGCCGGCCGACAGCGAGGGGAAGCTGCCGTAGCGGTTTTCGGGCCCAAAGCGCGACGAGCCATCGGTGCGGAAGGCCGCCGTTAGGAAGTAGCGCTCGTCGTAGCTGTACTGCACGCGGGCTAGGTACGAGAGCAGGGTTTCGGCCTGCTTGCCGGTGCCCGTGAAGCCCACGCTGCTGGTCGTGGCGCTCTGGAAAAAGTTGGTCGGGTCAGCGCCCTTGGCCGTAATCTCTTGAATGGCATCGTTCTGGAAACCCTGGGCCGACACGCTGATTTGGTCGAGGGTCGTGCGCTGGGCGGTGTAGCCCGCCAGGGCGTTCAGGTTGTGCTTGCCAAGCTGCTTGGTGTAGGTCGCCGTGAATTCGCCTAAGATGTTCTGCGTGTTGACAGTTAAGGCCGTAGCTGTGGCGGCCGCAATGGCCTGCGGTGAGTAGGGCGGGTTGTTGCCACTGCTCAGGCTGGTGGGTAGGTAATACTCGTACTTCTCGTTGTAGGTCTGCAAGCCCACGTTGGCCTTGGCGATGAGGCCGGGTAGGATTTCGTAGCTGGCCGTGCCATTGTAGGTGCCGCGCAGACCCTTGCGCGTGATGTTGGTTTCCTGGGCCAGCGCCACCGGGTTCTCGATGGTCTGGTAGCCGTAGGCCGACTGCTGGGCCGACACCTCGTTTTTCACCAGGTTGCCGTTGTCGTCGTAGGCCCGGAACGTGGGCGGGTAAATCAGCGCCCCTAGGATGGGGCCTTGGTTGAAGCGGCCTTCCTGCACCTCGCGGTTGCTGTTCGAAGTCACGAACAAGCTGCCGCTGACGTGGAATTTCTTGCTCAGCTCGGCATCGAGGTTGGCCCGGAAGTTTATGCGCTCCTGCTTGGTCGCCACGATGATACCCTGCTGCTGCTGGTAGTCGCCGCTGATAAGGTAGCGCAGCCCGGCGTTGCCGCCCGAGAAGGTGAGGTTGTGGCGGTTGAAGGGCGCGTTGCGGTACAGCTCATTTTGCCAGTCAGTGTTGTACTTGGGCGTGATAAGCGACTGCGTGGCGAAGTCGTAGATGTCGGTTGGGATGCTGACCGAGCTGGCGTTGCCCACCCGCGCGATGCGCGTAGCATTGTCGTCCGAGAACATGGCGTCGGTCCAGGGCTTGCCGCTGTTCTGCACCAGGTCGCGGTAGGTGTTGTTGCGCCCGTCGATGAGCAGCTGCGCAAAGCCGTTGGCATCGAGCAGCTTTACTTTCTTAGCCAGCTGGTTGATGCCGAACTGGTACTCGTAATCGACGCGGCCTTTGCCTTCCTTACCGCGCTTGGTGGTGATAATGACCACCCCGCCCGACGCCCGCGAACCGTAGATGGCGGCCGAAGCAGCATCCTTCAGCACGTCGATGCTCTCGATATCATTGGGGTTGATAAATACGTCGTTGGCGGCCGGAAAGCCGTCGATAACGTAGAGCGGGTCCGAGCTGGCGTTGATAGAGCCCACGCCCCGCACCCGGATTTTAGTGCTCACGTAGGGCGCGCCGCTCACCTGCGTGGCTTGCACGCCAGCCAACTTGCCCACCAGGGCCTGCCCTAGGGTAGGCGCCGCTAGGTTTAGCTCCTTGGCCTTCACGTCGGCTACGGCGCCGGTCAGGTCACTTTTGCGGGCCGTTTGGTAGCCCACGGCCACCACTTCGTTGAGCTCATTAGCGCTGCCCTTCAACTGAATGTTGATAGTGGTTTGCGTGCTCACGACCACCTCCTGGCTCACGAAGCCGATGGCCGAAAACACCAGCGTAGCACCCGGGTTCACCTCGATGCTAAAGCGCCCGGTGCCATCGGCCGCGGTGCCGTTCGAAGTGCGCTTTTCAATCACGTTGGCGCCCGGCACCGGTTGGTTTTGCTCGTCGGTGATGGTGCCTGTGATGCGCACGGCCTGTGGGGCCACCCGCGTCGGCAGCGGGCGGCCGGCTTGGGCCACGTGCGCCGCCGGCAAGCTACCGGCTAGCAGCAAGCCCGCCAGCCACCGGCGCAGCGTTGTAGAGTATTGCGTCATAATAGTAAACCTCAGGTTGTTGGAGGTGAAAAAAGTAGTCGGTAAGTGCGCCCTAGGTGGCTACCACGCCAGGCGCACGGCGTGCACGTTGTCGCGCCGCGATGAGGTGACGGCCAGGCCCTTGCGCAGGTCGCCGAGCAGCGTAAATCCTTCCAACTCGTCGGCTTTGTCCACGTCGATGACTTGGCGCACTACCTCGTGGCCAGCGGCCAGCGACTGGTTTAAATCGAGCAGCGTGAAGCGCCAGCGGCGGCCTTGCTCCTGGTTTTGGATGAGCACCAGCGTGCTCTTACTGGGCACCCACAGCAGGTTTTGGACCCAGGGTGAACAGGTGAATTTTTTAACTAGCACCCCCGGCTCGCTGGTCTTGCGAGCCTTAGCTAGCCGGGCTGGGTCGTAGAGGCGCACCTCGTTGCCCTGGGGGCCGTAGTCGGCCGTGGCCACGTACGACTTGCCTTGGTACTGCACGTACTCGGGGCGGGTGCCCTGCACGCAGGCATCGTCCTCGATGGTATTGAGCAAGTGCCCATCGAGGGTGCCGCCGCGCAGCAAACCCGCCCAATCGACGGCGTAGATGACGGCCCGCCACTTGGTGCCCTCGGCGTTCAGCCGGATGCTGTTGCCGATGAAGGTGGGGCCGGTGCCGTTCCAGGCCACGCCGGTGGGATGGTTGATGACGTCCTGCCCTTTTTCGGTCAGCTTCACCTCCTGCCCTAGGTAGGTCAGCGAGTCAGGACCGGGCCGGTATTCCCGAATGACACCCACTTCGCGGTCGCCGTAGAGGAACAGCCGGCCTTGCTGGTAGCTGGTCCCCTGGCAGGCACCTAGGACGCTGGCTGTGGAGGAAGCTGTGATGGCTAGCTCTACCAAGTTCGGCTGGGCGAGGGCGCTGGCCAAGCCAATACCTAGTAGCAGTAATTTATTCATAATCAGTCCCTACACTTGGGTAGCCACTCGCACAAATTGCTTGTACTAGGTGCAGTGGCTACTCGCTACTTCGTCTGCCCGCTTGGGCTTTTTTGCGACTGCAAAGGACGTTTTTCGGAATTACTAGTACTTTACAGCAGTGTTGTCGGGATATTATGTTTGCGCTAGAAGGGGCAAAAAGCCAGGACCGGTGCAGCCTGGACCCGTAGAAAGCGGTTAAGCCATTGCGAGCCGGACAACTGGTTTGCTTCACCGCACTTTTTGCATGACCCAGCGCTTACTCCTGCTGCTGTGCTGCTCGCTGCTGAGCTTCGCCAGCATGGGGCAGCTCGTAGCCGCCCGGCCCATCGCCCGCACAGATTCTGCTATTCTGGCCAAGACCTTCCCGCTGCTAGCGCTTTTCGAGGCTAAGCCAGCCCTGCGGCAAGCACTACGGGCATCGCCCGAGCTACAACGCCTGGCGCAGCGGCAGTCCCGGCGCAGTGCGCCGCTCCTCGCCCAGGCCGCGGTACCGCTGCGGCGTTACGTTGATTCACTGGCGTGGCAGCCACGCGAAATCCGGCAGGTAGGTCAGCTTTTGCAGCAAGCCTATGTCAGCAATGCAGCCTTTCGAGCAGGGGTAGGGCCGCTGTTTGCGCGGCCCAGCCGCTACCCCCGCTACGCCGGCCAACCTGACACCACGGCCCTGCGCCTGGCTTGGCAAGATGCCACGGCAGGCATCAACCGCATCTTGCGGGTGTACCTGGCTAGTGCCAAGCCGCACTATCCAGCTATCGACTCCACGAGCTTTCGGCGCGGCGATGCCGGGCTGGCGCCGCAGCTGCGCCAGCAGCTGCCCGCCAAGGCTAGCAAGACTGCCGCTTTCTACAACCTGCCCCTGCAAGCAGCCCTAGGTGCCCTACGCCTCAATGGCCGCGACGAAGCCGCGCGCTACGAGCCGCTGACCGGCGGCCTTAATGCTGCGCCCACCGCCGCTTTGGCCCGCACCGACTGGGCGCGCTACCCCTATACTGTGCTACTAGTGCCGGGCAGCGGCCCCGAGCAGCCCGGCGTGGCGCTCGATTCGGCCGGGGCCCAGCGCTGCCGGCTGGCGGCAGCCCGCTACCGGGCGGGGCAAGCGCCCTTTATTGTGGTATCGGGTGGGCACGTGCATCCGTTTCGCACACCGGTTTGCGAAGCGGTCGAGATGAAAAAATATATGGTCGAGCACCTAGGCGTGCCCGCGGCAGCAGTGTTCATCGAACCCCACGCCCGCCACACCACTACCAACCTACGCAATACCGCCCGGCTGCTAGAAGCCGCTAAGTTTCCGGCGGGCCGGCCCATGCTCATCGTCACTGATGCAGCTCAGAGTCGCTACATTCTAGGCATGGCCGAGCGCTGCCGCCGCGAGCTAGGCTACGTGCCCTATCGCGACTTGGAGCGTATTTCGGACACAGAAAACCGCTGCTACCCCATACCCGAAGCTGGGCAGCCCGACCCGTTTGACCCGCTCGACCCCTAGGGACAGAGGTTTAACAGCCATTCATTAAGTAGCACCTGTCATGCTGAGCCTGCGAAGCATCTTTTCACGCTCGGAAGGCCTTTACTCACGTGATAAGATGCTTCGCAAGCTCAGCATGACAGATGCTATTTTAGAAGCTAAATCGTTTTTTCGAGCTCTTTTTTGAGTAGCCACGTGATTAGTAGCATAAAGAGATACCTAGGCTATTTCCTGTTAGCTGGGCTTACCCTCCCGGCGTTGGCCCAAAGCCCAGCCGAGCAAGTCAATGTGTTCCTAGGTTCTTCCGGCGACCACGGGCAGCTGTCGCCGGCCGCGTCTTATCCTTTTAGTATGCTGAGTTTGGGGCCGCAGACCTACCCCAATCTACACACTGGCTACGAGCACTTAGCACGCACGTTCCTAGGGTTCACGCACACGCGCTTTGAGGGGGTAGGCTGCCAGGGCGCGGGCGGTAACCTGTTGGTGAAACCCCTCCTAGGTGCTGACCCGGCGCAGACTATGCTGCTCAAAAAGACCGAGCGTGCCACGCCGGGCTACTACGGCGTCACGTTCGAGAATGGCATCGGGGCCGAGCTTACGGTGGCGCAGCGCTTTGGGCTGCACCGCTACCACTTTCCAGCCAGCGGGGCGCGAGGGCTGTTTGTGGATATCAGCTATTCTTTCGCCAACGGCTTTAAGCGTGAGGAGCATGCTACGACTGACAACACGCTAAGCGGCTGGCTGGAAGCGGGCACCACGTGCGGCGCGGGCACTTACCGGCTCTATTACTACCTCGAAACCAGCCAGCCGGTACAATGGGAACCCGCGGGCGCGCACAAGTTGGTGGCCCGCCTCCCCACCACCGGCGCGCCCGACGTGGAAGTGCGGGTGGCGTTTTCGTCAGTGAGCTTGGCCGATGCCCAGGCTACCTTGAAGCAGCAGGCTACCGCCGACTTTGCGGCGGTGCGGCAGGCGAGCGCGCAGGCTTGGAATGCGTTACTTGGTCGTGTGCAGGTGCAGGGCGAGCCCGACCGCCAGCGCCTGTTTTACTCGCTGCTGTACCGCACCTTGCAGTCGCCCTACGTGGTGTCGGAACCCGATGGGCGCTACCAGGCTACCAATGGCTCGTTGCAGCATTCCACGCGGCCCGTCTACAACGGCTGGGCAATATGGGACAACTACCACACGCAGCTCCCACTGCTGTCGCTGGCCTACCCCACCGAGTTCCAGGACATCGCCACGTCGCTTGCCAACCTGTATCGCTACGGCAAAAAAGACTATGCTACCCAGCACGAGCCTTCGCCCACGGTGCGCACCGAACACGCCAGCGTGGTGCTGCTCGACGCCGCCCGCAAGGGCTACACCGTAGACCTGCACGGCATCCGCGACTCGCTCGTGAGCCAGGCCAAGCGCCTCGACTACTCGCATCCTGACAAAGCCCTCGAATCGTCGTACGATGCGTGGGCGCTGGGCGAAATCCTAGGTAGGCTGAAGGAGCCTAAAGAAGCGGCCTTCTGGCACACCAAAGCGCTGGACTATAAACGCTACTGGCAGAAGGACTTCCAGGACATGACCAAGCCCGACGTGGACCGCCTCCCAGCCCGCGGCCTCTACCAGGGCACCATTTGGCAATACCGCTGGAATGTGCCCTATGACATCCGCGGCTTGCAGGACTTGATGGGTGGCGAGGCAGCCTTCCGGCAGCAGCTCGATACCTTCTTTGGCGGCGACTACTACAACCACGCTAACGAAACCGACTTGCAGGCGCCTACCCTCTACAACGCCACGCGGCAGCCCTGGCAGTCGCAGGCGCAGGTGCACCACCTAGCCGTCGATACGGTGGTGCAGCACTATTTCAACGACAACAGCCGCGGCATTGACCCTTACGTGGGCCGCATCTACCAAAACCAGCCCCAGGCGTACCTCCGCACCATGGACGACGACGCGGGCGCTATGTCGGCCTGGTTTGTGCTCGCGGGCTGTGGGCTGCTGCCCGCCTGCGTGGGCGAGCCAGTGTACTATCTCAATCTACCCCTCTTTCAGCAGCTTACGCTGCAAACTGGCGGGCGCAAGACGCTCACGATTAAGGTCGAGAACTACGCGCCAAACCGCGTCTACATTCAATCGGCGCGGCTGAATGGCAAGCCGCTGAATCGCAACTGGCTCACACACCAGGAGCTGGCCGCTGGCGGCACGCTGGAGTTTGTGGCCGCCGACATGCCCAACAAAACCTGGGGTATCCAGCAGCCCTGGGTGGCCGGCGAGCCAACTAGCAGCACTCCGGCTAAAGCAAAGTAGTACCCGTGCCCGCCAGAGGCCGGCACGGGTAGTCGGCACGGGGCGCAGCCCCACGTTATCGACACGAATTTAATTGCTTCTTAACAATCTAATACTCGCTAGGTCAGCCTAATACCTTGTCCATCTACCTAGGCGTGCCGCTGGTAGATGTTTTATTATTTAACGCAGAAATGCAAACTGTAATATTAAAATGACATTCTGATAATAGGCGCGGCGGTGCTTTGTGGTGCTCAAAAACAGCCCATTCCACATTGCCCTAGGCGCTTATGAAAAAGAAGTACTTTGCTCACCGTGTAGGACAGCCAGCCGGCGGGCTTCGCACCAGCAGCCTAGGGCTGGCGCTGCTCCTGTGCCCCATGCTAGCCGCTGCGCAGCAAACCATAAAGGGCACGGTGACGGATGAGAAAAACGCGCCCCTGCCCGGCGTGACAGTGCGCCTTAAGGATGGCAGCGCCGCGGTAGGCACCGCCCCCGATGGCTCGTACAGCATCAAAACCAATGGGCCAGCCGACATTCTGGTGTTTTCCTTTCTAGGTACGGAGCCCAAGGAAGTAATTGCGGGTACCCAAACCAGCCTCAATGTGACGCTGCTGCCCGATGCGCAAAAGCTGAAGGACGTGGTGGTTATCGGCTACGGCACGGCTACCCGCGAGGATATTATCGGGTCGGTGACTTCTGTAAAGGCCGGCGAATTCAACCAAGGCGTGCTGACCACGCCCGCCGAACTGCTGCAAGGCAAGGTGGCGGGCCTCAACATCACCAAGAGCGGCGACCCCAACCAGCGCCCCTCAGTGGTGCTACGTGGTCCCAGTACCATTCGCACTCTGAATGGCGGCGTAACGGAGCCATTTTACGTGATTGACGGCGTGCCCGGCGCAAGCATCGACCTGCTGGCACCCGATGACATTGCCACCATCGACGTACTCAAGGATGCCTCGTCCACAGCTATTTACGGCACGCGGGCAGCCAATGGCGTTATCATCATCACCACCAAGCGGGCCAAGTCGGGCCAGACGCGCCTGACCTACAGCGCCTACGGCGCAGTGGCCAACGTGTCGAAGAAAGTAGACATGCTGAGCGGCGACGAGCTGCGTCAATATCTGCGCGATAACAACACCCGCCCGCTGGCCCAGCCTACCGACGACGACGGCTCGAACACCGACTGGCAAAAGCTGGTGGAGCGCACCAGCTACTCCACCAACCACAACCTGTCTTTCAACGGCTCGGCCAATGCCACCGATTACGGCGCCAGCGTCAACTACCTGAAGAATAACGGTATTCTGAACCGCACTTCGCTGGAGCGCATCATCTACCGGGGGTTTATCAACCAGCGCTTTTTCAATAATCGCCTGAAGTTGGGGGTGAACATCATCAACAGCTCGACTACGCAGAACGACCTGCCGCAGACCCAGGTGCTGCAAAACATGCTCTTTTACCTGCCCACGGTGAGCCCCTACAACGCCGACGGCAGCTATAAGGAGAATTACACCCGCACCGGCAGCGGGCCGCTGAACCCACTCTCGCTGGTGAACAACAACAGCTACGTAACCAAGGACAGCAAAACGCTGGTCAATGGCCTGGTGCAGCTCGACATTATCACGGGCTTGAAGCTCACGCTCAGCGGCTCGAACCAGCGCACCCAAACCAACTTCAATAGCTACTTCAACAGCCAGTCGGGCCTGGCCGTGAACCTAGGTGGCGTGGCCCGCCTCAACGAGTACGAAACCACCAACGACGTGGTGGAGCTGTACGCCAACTACGACCGCACCTTTGGCCAGCACAACCTACAGCTCCTAGGTGGCTACTCGTACCAACAAGACCGCACCAACGACGGCTTCGGCATTACGACCCAAGGCTTTGCCAACGATGCACTGGCTTACAATAACTTGTACTTGTCCAACCCGTCGTCGCTGGCGCAGATTGCCTTCGACAACAACCCGATTTCGACGCTGCGCCTCATCTCGCAGTATGCCCGGGCGCAGTACCAATACGGCGACCGCTACCTGGCGCAAGTGTCGGTGCGGCGCGATGGCTCGTCGGCCTTCGGCGTCAACAACCGCTACGGCTACTTCCCGACGGCGGCCCTAGGGTGGCGCCTTATCAATGAGGAGTTTATGCGCGGGCTGCCCGCCTTTAGCGACCTCAAGCTGCGCGCCGGCTACGGCGTATCGGGCAACAGCCAGGGCTTCGACGCCTTCTCGTCCATCCTCATCTACGGCACGCCGCCCGGCAGCAGCAAGTACTTGAACAACGGCGTTATCTCGAACGTGGTGAACGCCGTGCGCAACGAAAACCCCGACCTGAAGTGGGAAAGCACCGCCACTACCAACCTAGGCGTGGACGTGGGCTTCTTCAAAAATCGCCTCACGGCCTCGGTCGATTTCTACATTAAAAAGACCCGCGACCTCATCGACGACGTGCTGCCAGTGTCGAGCACCGAGTTTCAGTACACCACCTACACCGCCAACGTGGGCAGCATGACTAACCGCGGCATCGAGGTGGTGCTGAGCGCGGTGCCCGTGCAAACGGCCGCTTTCACCTGGCGTTCGTCGCTCAACTTCTCGCACAACACCAACCGCATCGACAACCTGAGCACCGACCGGTTCACGATTCCTTACATCCAGACCGCGCAGCTCGGCGGCAAGGGCCAGAGCGGTAACTACAGCCAGATTATCCAGCCCGGCTCGGCGGTAGGCACCTTCACGCTGTGGCACTACCTCGGCAAAAACGAGCGGGGTGTGAGCACCTTCCAGAAGGCCGACGGCAGCACCACCGCCACCCAGCCCCTCACGACCGACCAGCAAGTGGTGGGCAATGCGCAGCCCAAGCTTATCTATGGCTGGGTCAACAATTTTACCTACAAGAGCTTCGACCTCAACTTCTTGGTGCGCGGCGTGTACGGCAATAAAATCCTGAACGCCACCCTAGCCGGCCTCAACAATCCGGCTGATGCGCGCCTGCAAAACATTCCGCGCTTCACCCTAGGCGAGTCGTTCAACGACATCAACGCCTACCTCATCTCCGACCGCTTCCTGGAGAGCGGCTCCTACCTGCGCCTCGACAACGCCACCCTAGGCTATACCCTACGCCCCAACACACAGTATGTGAAGGCCTTGCGCTTCTATGTAAACACCAACAACCTGTTCATCATCACCAAGTACCGCGGCATCGACCCCGAAATCAATATCGGCGGCCTCACGCCGGGCATCGACAATAACAACTACTACCCCAAAACCCGGACGTTCACGCTGGGGCTAACGGCTTCGTTTTAACGTGTGACCCCACCCCCGGCCCCTCCCCTCCGGGAGAGGGGAGCCACACGCTCGCTTACGTCAGCGCACAATTAGGCTCCCCTCTCCCGGAGGGGAGGGGCTGGGGGTGGGGTTCTACGCTAGAATAGGTCCAAACCATATTTTATGAAAAGCAAAGCTATTCTCCTTGCCCTGAGCGCCCTGGCTACTACCACGTACTCTTGCAAGAAGCTGGACGTGCCGGTCGAGTCGCAGTTTGTAGAGTCCAACTTTCCCAAGACCATCAGCGACTATAATGCCTCGGTGGGGGCCATGTATTCTAACCTGTCGTCACAGTTTGCGGTGCCCTACTGGCGCATGCAAACCATGAGCACCGACGAGGCCATCATTCCTGCCCGTGATGGCAACTTCGACGACGGCGGGCAATACCGCCAGCTGCACTACCATACCTGGACGCCCGACCACCCCAACGTGCTCACCATCTGGCAGTGGGCCTATAGTGGCATCCAAACCTGCAACCGCCTGCTCAACGTTACCGGCACCTTCAACTTCTCGGACCAGGAAAAGGCTAATCGGCTGGCTGAAATCCGGGCCATGCGGGCGCTGTACTACTACTTTTTGATGGACCTGTACGGCAACGTGCCCCTCATCACGGACTATCCGGCGCCCGCCTCGCCCGCCACCAAGCCGCGCGCCGAAGTGTATAAGTTTATCGAAAGCGAGCTGACCGGTATCAGCGGCAAGCTGCCGGCCAAGACTAGCAACGCCGCCACCAACACCCAGCAGTACGGCCGCCCCACCAAGGGGATGGTGTATGCGCTGCTGGCCAAGCTCTACCTCAACTCGGAAGTGTACGTGGGCGCCGCCCGCTACTCCGATGTTGTGCGCATGGCCGACAGCGTGCAGGCCAACACCAACTACGCCCTCGATACCCGCTACCGCGACATCTTTCTGCCCAACAACGGCCCCCAAATTCGGGAAACCATCTTCGCCGTGCCCTACGACCAGCAGATTCCGGGCAACCAGTTTACGCGCTTTGGCTTCTTCTACTACCTCACCCAGGCCTACGGCTTCAATGTGAACCTGAGCATCGCCATGAGCACCACGCCCGAGTTCTACGCGCGCTTCAACCTGCCCGGCGACTTCCGCACCACCACTTGGCTGGCCGGCCCGCAGTACGCGCCCGATGGCAATGGCGGCTTCACCACCACACCGGTCTACTACCCCAACTCGACCACCCAAATCAACATCAACCCGGTGCTGACGCTGGTGCCGCCCAAGCCCATGGACCTAGGCAACACCCAGGCCAGCCAAGCGTCGGGCGTGCGCTCCATCAAGTATTACCCCGACCCCACCATCATCCAGGGTACCCGCCTCAACGGCAACGACGTGCCCCTGCTGCGCCTCGCCGACGTGCTGCTGATGAAAGCCGAAGCTATCCTGCGCGGCGCCACCGCCACTAGTGTAAACGGCGAGCTACAAACCCCGCTGGTATTAGTCAATAAAGTCCGGGCTCGCGCCGGAGCCCAGCCCGCTACCAACATCGCCCTCAGTGGCATGCTCGACGAGCGCGCCCGCGAGCTGAGCTGGGAAGCCTGGCGCCGCAACGACCTCATCCGCTTCGGCCAGTTTGAGACCGAATACCCACTGCCCAACGATGTGCTGAAGATGGATAAGAGCGAGTTTCGCCGCCTGTACCCCGTGCCGACTATCGAGCTGCGGCTGAATAACAATCTGGTGCAGAACAAGGGGTATTAGGCTGACCTAACGTGGGACCCCACCCCCGGCCCCTCCCCTCCGGGAGAGGGGAGGGGCCGGGGGTGGGGTCCTATCGAACGGCGAGCTACCTACTGTACTTTATCAAGCACCATGAAACTCCTCCTTATCCCCGTTGCCCTCCTCACCCTAGGTTCGCTAGCCTTCACTAAGCCTGCCGAGCCGCTGATGAATCAAATTCAGGTTATTGGCTCGCACAACAGTTATAAGCAAGCCATTGACCCCAAGCTATTTGCTATACTGCACAAAGCCGATTCGGCTACCTTCAATAAGATAGACTATGAGCACGCCACCCTCACCGAGCAGCTCGACCTAGGGCTGCTGGCCTTGGAAATCGACGTGTATGCCGATACCCAGGGTGGCAAGTACGCCCACCCCAAGGGCCTCGACCTGGCGCCCGGCCAGCCGCCCTACGACCCAACTGGGCTGATGAAAGAGCCAGGGTTTAAGGTGTTTCACATCCAGGACCTCGACTACCGCAGCAACGCGCCCACCTTCAAGCTGGCCTTGCAGGAACTGAAAAAGTGGTCGCTGGCCCATCCCAAACACAATCCCGTGTTCATCACCATGAACGCCAAGAGCGAGGCGTTGCCCCGGCCGGGCCTCACGGTGCCCGAGCCCTTTACGCCAGCCGTGTTCGATGCACTGGACAAGGAAATCCGCGACTACCTAGGGGCCGACCAACTCATCACTCCCGACCAGGTGCGCGGCCAGTACGCCACCCTTGAAAGCGCCGTGCTGCATCGCAACTGGCCTACGCTGCGCGCCGCGCAGGGCAAGTTTGTGTTCGTGCTCGATGAGGTGGGCGAGAAGCGTGCCACCTACATTCAGGGCCATCCCTCGCTGAAAGGCCGGGTGCTGTTTGCCGATGCCGAGCCGGGCACGCCCGAGGCAGCTATCCACATTATGAACAACGCTAAAAAGGACCTAGGGGCTATCAAAACCCTGGTGCAGAAGGGCTACATCATCCGCACCCGCGCCGACAGCGACACCCAGGAGGCCCGCCGCAACGACAAAAGCAGCTTCGAAGCGGCCATGCAGTCGGGCGCCCAAATCATCAGTACCGACTACTACCGCCCGAGCACGCACTTCAAGTCAAGCTACGTCGTCAGCTTCCCCGGCGGCAAGTATTTCCGACCTGACCCAGTGCTGTAGGTAATGCACTAGAACCACTACTCTCCACCTGTCATGCTGAGCTTGCGCAGCATCTTGTCACGCTAGGATTAGTAATTCTAACGAGAGAAGATGCTGCGCAAGCTCAGCATGACAGATGTGGGCGGCGATTGCTGTTCTCAGGTATGGCCCACGTTGGCTAGGCTTGGGCGCTGACAGCGTACCCAAAGGCACCTAGGCGAGCGCGACTACGGCAACCTCGGGCGGGGCCGGCCTTATCACTCATGCGCAAACCAGAATATGGAGATGAAACAGTGCCTTCACACAAATATAATTTTTTGAAGCTTGGGGAGGCCTGCTGCCTATCGGAACTTTGCGGCATGAAAAACGAACAGGCGCAACGCAGAATCATTGCCGCAGCCCTCTTTCCTGCCAATAGCCACAGCACGGTGCCCAGCGCGTACGAGCAGTTTCTGACTGATAAGTATATTGACGGCAGCCTTACCATCTATCAGTCAATAGAATTACTAGAAGAATACCACCGCACCAACGCAGTTCCTATCCTACAACCGCAGCGCTAAGCAGCGCCATTGCGCGGGGCTAGCCTGCTGCTTGAGTCAGCCAAGTCGCTGAGGGTGGCACCCGCTACAGACCATTAGGCCCAGGCCAAAATCACCACCTGCCACCTAAAGGCCCAACACCAGCGCAGCGAATAGCGCGTGATGCCCGCCGCGGCCAGCAGCCGCTGCCAGTCGGCGCGCGAAAAGGCGCGGGCCACTGAGAGAGGTGCATCGTGCTGCACCAGGCGCGAGCCACCTAGGAGCTTGGTCAGGTACTTGATGCTGTAGTAGGCCAGTGGGTGGCGGTGCAAGTCGTTGATGATGACGGCGAGGCCCGCTTGTTGGTGCCAGCGGCGCAGCAAGTTCACCAGTTCGGCATCGGTGAAGTGGTGACAAAACAGGCTGGCCGTGAGCACATCATAGGGCTGGGCAGCAAACTCGGCCGCGAAAATATCGAGCTGCCGGTAGCTGATTTCAGGATAAGCCTGGCTTTTGGCGGCGGCATAGTCGAGCATAAATGCGTTGGCATCGACGCCGGTGAGGGCCACCGGCACCCGCTGCCGCCGGGCCCAGGTGGCCACGTGGCGCAGGGTATCGCCACCCCCGCTGCCTAGGTCGGCCAGGCGCAGGGGCCGGGCAGTCGGGAAGCGCGGCCGCAGCCGGGCCAGCGCCGCCAGCACCGGTCGGTAGCCCCCGAGCCAGGTATTGATGGTTTCGAGCTCGTCGAGGTTCTGGCGCAGCTCCTCGGTGGCGAGGCTCAGGTCGTCCATCAGCTCGGGCGTGGTGGCGCGGGTGGCGAAGTTCATAGGCACAAAGGTGCACTAGGGTACGGGGGCGGCCCTAGGGTGGCTGGGCGACGCTGCCACGCGGCAAGCGCTGCAACAAAGCAGGTTCTATTCTAGTATCTTCTAGACTTCCTTCCTCCCACCCTTGCTTCTTATAATGAGAGCAATTGTACTTGCACTTACGCTACCACTATTGCTGAGCCTAACGCCTTGGTTTGGCTCGACTGCTAGCTGGACTGGCCGACACCTGCGCAGTACGACAACCCGGCCAGCAACGGCGCCCATGCTGAGCTATCCCGACGGGGTAGCGGTGGGCCCGCACAGCACCGTGTATGTGGTTGATACCGATAATGCTACTGTGCTGCAAATAAACGCAGCGGGTACCCTTTCGAGCTTGGCCAGCACTGGCCTTACCTATCCCACGGGCATTGCGGTAGACAGTAGTGGCACCGTGTACGTGGCCGATGCTGGCGCACACAGCCTCAAGAAAATCAGTGCTCAGGGCGAAGTCTCCGTTTTGGTCGCCAATGCCTTTACGTACCCATCGGGTGTGGCCGTGGCCGCCGATGGCACCGTGTACGTGGCCGATGCCGGCAGTGGGATAGCGGCAGGCGTCATCAAAAAAATCAGTCCCACGGGCCGCGTATCAACCTTGGCGCGGGGTTTTAACAAGCCTAGTGGCGTAGCTGTAGCCGCCGATGGCACCGTGTATGTGGCCGATACTGATAATAATAGCATCAAAAAAATCAGTCCCGATGGCAGCGTGGCGCTGGTAGCCGCTGAGGGCCTAAACAAGCCCCACGGCGTAGCAGTGGATGCTGCTGGCACGCTTTACCTCACTGACACCTACAACAACAGCGTGCGCAAGATTCTGCCGGCTGGCACGGCAGCCCCTTTGGCCCAACACCTAACATATCCCTCAGGCATTGCAGTTGACGGGGCAGGGGCAGTGTACGTGACCGATACGGGCCACGCCGCTCTCAAGAAAATCAGCCCAGAAGGCGCCATTTCGACGCTGGCCGATAGCACTACCGCCACGGTAGCCAGCATGAACCTAGGCAAAAATTAGTCGCTCTGGTTGCAATTCACTTGTAATCGCTTACCTAGGCCAGCCTAAAACCCGCCCTAGGTAGCTCACGCCACATAGTCGGCTAAGTAGGTGTAGCGGGGCAGCAGCTGCCCGCCCTGGGCAATGGTAGCGCGGGCTACCACGCCGGCCGCATCGCCGCCCAGCAGGTGCGGAAACACCTGGTCGAGCAGCTGCCGGCTGAAGTCGCGGCTGGCGTTACGCGGCAGCTCACAAGGCAGGTTGTCTACGGCCATGAGGGTGATATTGGTAGGCCGGGTGTAGGGTGCTTCCAGCTCGCCAGTGGCGGGGTTGTAATCGAAGGCCGGGTCTGCGATAGTACTGCTGCGCTTGGTGAGCGGAATAGAGCCATCGACGTCACACGTCACGTCAGCGATGGTATTTATTTTGAAGTCAGGCTCCTGTGTATCAGCTTCCGTGAACAGGCGCGGCGCCGCCGGGTGCCAATAGGCGCAGGCAATGAGCAACTCGGTGAGCGGCAGGAAGCGGGCAAAGTTAGAGTCATACGCCTCAGGGTGCTCGTGGAAGTGGGCTGTATCCCAGGCTAGGCCGTCGCGGCGGCGGTGGTAGTCTCTGGAGCGCAGCTGCACATACACGGGCGTGCGGAAATCGCGGTGCAGGTAGTCGTGCACGCTCACCTGGCGTAGGCCCATCTTATCGAGTACTTCGAGCGCACCGCCGGCCACCCGGCCCGAGCCCGTCACGGCTATCTTAATGGCAGGCAGGCGCTTTATCTTGAAAAACTCTTCCTGCATATCGTCCATATCCAGGCACTGGTGGGCGGGCTTGAGGTCGTAGAGGCCGTGCTTGTGGCCGTAGGTGAGCAGGCCATTGTAGGCACCCACGATGCCCGCGTAGCGCCCAAAGGCCACGATGCGCTCGCCAGCGGCATTGGTCAGCAGCTCGTAGTCGATGAGCGTGATGCCTAGGCGCAGCACGGTGCGTAGTAGCTCGCGGTTACGGGGCTGCTGCTTCACGGTGTGCGAAAAAAACAGGTAGGTTTTGCCGGGCAGTAGTTGGTCTACGGGCACCTCTTTCACGCCTATCAGCAGGTCGCAGGTCTGCATATCCTCGGCCACCTCAATGCCTAGGTCGCGGTATTCCTGGTCGGTGTAGGCGCGGTGGGCGCTGGGCTGCACCCGCACCCGCACGCCGGGGTAGGTGGTTTGCAGCTCCACGCATTTTTTGGGGGTGAGGGCTACGCGGCGGTCAGGCGTTGGGCGGCCTTCGCGCAGCAGGCCAATGAGGTAGGGGGTGGGCATGGGCAGATACAAATAACCGGCAGGGGCACAACAAGCTGCTCGCTATACAGCGGCAAGCTACGCACCTAGCAGTTGGCGCGGGCCAAACCAGTGTTGCGGTTACTCACGTCTATAACACCATGCTGCCCCTACCTTGGCACCGTGAATGCTCCTGTTTTTTCGTGGCCACTGCTGCGCTCGGTGGCCCGTATGCCCTCGGCGCTGCGCCTGCTGGTTGGCTTGGCGGCTGGCGCGGCGGCGTGGTTGCTTTGCCCAGCCAGCCTTACTACCATCAGCCGCGCTGTGGCGGCCTGGGATGCTTTCGGCGTAATCACGCTGCTACTGCTGTGGGCGGCCATTGCCACAGCCGATGCCGAGCGCATTCGCGTGGTGGCCGCTAGCGAAGACCTTAGCCGAGCGGTCAGCTTTATTTTCGTGCTGGTAGCCGCCTCGGCGAGCCTGCTGGCAGTGGTAGCGCTGCTGCGCACCTTCCACGACTTAAACGCCCCCACCTTAGCTTGGCACATTGGGCTTAGCGCGGTAGCCGTGGGGGCAGCTTGGCTGCTGGTACACACGGTATTCACGCTGCGCTATGCGCACGCCTATTATGATGCCGACGACGAGGGTGCCGACAGGGGCGGGCTAGACTTCCCCGGCAATGACCCCGAGCCCGACTACCTCGACATTGCCTACTTCGCCTTCGTGGTGGGCATGACGGCCCAAACCGCTGACGTTAGTATTAGCAGCCGTACCCAGCGCCGGCTGGCACTGCTGCACGGTCTTATTTCTTTTGTATTCAATACAACGCTGGTCGCGTTGGTTATCAGCGGCATAGCTGGCGTGCTGTGAGCAGTCGCCTGAGGGCCCTGCCTAGCAAGCGGGCATTAGGCACCTAGGGCCGCCGCGTGGCTCTTTGCCAAATACGCTACGCGTACTTTTGGCCTCCTTACGTGGCCTGCCCCTTGGTTACACCACTTACATGCACAACCCCCTAGGTCCGTGGCTCGATACGGCGGCCATTCTACGCTACCACCGGCAGCGCATCCGCGAGTATGGGCCGGGCGGCGCTGAGGCATTGGGCTGGGCTCGCTCGGAAGGCCAGCAAGTGCGCTTTCAGACCTTGACCCAAATCGGAGACCTTGCCTACCGCTCGGTGCTCGACGCAGGCTGCGGCTATGCCGACCTCTACCCCTATTTGCGGGCACGCTTTGCGGGCGTGCAGTATCACGGCATCGAGCACATGCCCGAGCTACTGGCAGTAGCTCAGGCCCGCTACCATGGCGCCGCTGACATTACCCTGAGTGAGGGAGATTTTTTGCGCACCCCGCCGCCTCCTGCCGACTACGTGCTAGCAAGTGGCGCTCTCAATTACCGTCCGCGCAATCCGCAGTTTATCTACCGTTCTATTGAGAAGCTGTTTGGCAGCTGCCGCTTAGGGTTTGGGTTTAACCTGCTGAGTTGGGAACCGGCCGGTGGGGGCCCGCTAGCCGCCTACGAGCCGGCAGTGATACTGGCTTTTTGCGAGCAGCTAGCGCCGCGCGTCGAGTTACTGGAAGGCTACTGGGAGGGCGACTTCACGATATTCATGTACCGCTAGTAGCTGGCTCGCCCACCAGCAGGTAGCCCAAGCTACAACGCCCAGGCTACCCGCTATCACTTTTAAAACAAGCCGGCGGCCACGCGGCGAATGGCTTCCGATTTGCCCATGCTGTAGTAGTGCAGGCAGGGCACGCCGTGGGCCATTAGCTCGCGGCTTTGGTTGAGGCACCACTCGATGCCCACCTCACGAGCGGCGGCGTTGTCTTTCGCGCCGTGAATGGCTTCGGCCAAGGTCTCGGGAATGTTGAGAAAGAAGGCCCTAGGTAGGGCGGTGAGCTGACTCTTTGTAGTAAGCGGCTTGAGGCCGGGGATGATAGGCACCGTGATGCCCGCATCGCGGCAACGACGCTCAAACTTGAAAAACTCTTCGTTGTCGAAGAACATCTGGGTCACGATGTAATCGGCGCCGCGGTCTACTTTTTCCTTCAGAAAGCGGATGTCCGAGCCGAAGTTGGGCGCCTCAAAGTGCTTTTCGGGGTAGCCGGCCGTACCGATGCAGAAGTCAGTGCTGAGGATGGGCTCGGCGCCGGCGGGCTGGTACTGCTCGTCGTGGTCGTGGTAGCGGCCGTGGTTGAGCTCGCTAATCTGGCCAATGAGGTCGCAGGCGTAGCGGTGGCCATCGGGATGCGGCTGGAAGTGGCCCTCGCTCTTAATGGGGTCGCCGCGCAGCGCAAGCACGTTATCTATACCTAGGAAGTGCAAGTCAATCAGCGCGTTCTCGGTTTCTTCTTTGGCAAAGCCGCCGCAGATGAGGTGCGGCACGGTGTCCACGTCGAAGCGGTTTTTGATGGCCGCGCAGATGCCCACCGTGCCCGGCCGCTTGCGCACGGCCTTGCGCTGCAAGAGGCCGCCCGGCCGCTCGCGCAGCACAAACTCCTCGCGGTGGTAGGTCACGTCGATAAACGGCGGCTTGAACTCCATTAGCGGCTCGATATTCGAGAACAGCGTGTGGATGTTTTCGCCTTTGCGGGGCGGCAGCACTTCGAAGGAAAACAGCGTTTTGCCTTCGGCACGACGCAGGTGTTCAGTTACTTTCATGGATTGTACCGTGGACCCTGCGGGTCCGCGAGTTTTAGCAGCTTCTTAAACGATAACACGCGCGGACCCACAGGGTCCACGGTACACTATTGCGGGTCGTAATTCAGGTTGGGCATCAGCCAGCGCTCTAGCTCAGCCAGCGGCATCCCCTTGCGCTCGGCCAGGTCCACCACTTGGTCGCGCCCAATCTTACCTAGGCCAAAGTAATTAGAAGCCGGGTGGGCGTAGTACATGCCGCTCACGGCGGCGGTGGGGTACATGGCCAGGTTTTCGGTGAGAATGATACCCGTTTGCTTCTCCGCATCCAACAGCTTGAAAAGCGTGATTTTCTCGGTGTGGTCGGGGCAACCGGGGTAGCCTGGCGCGGGCCGGATGCCGCGGTACGTTTCCTTAATCAGTTCCTCGCCCGTCAGGTGTTCCTCGGGGTCGTAGCCCCAGAACTCTCGGCGCACGCGCTCGTGTAGGCGCTCGGCAAAAGCCTCGGCCAGGCGGTCGGCGATGGCCTTAATCATGATGCTCGAGTAGTCATCGTGGTCGGCTTCGTACTGCTCAATCAGCTTTTCGATACCGATGCCGGCCGTCACGGCGAAGCCTCCTAGGTAGTCCTGGCGGCCGGTTTCCTTAGGTGCGAGGTAATCGGAGAAGGCGATGTTGTGCACGCCGGGCGCCTTTTCGCTCTGCTGGCGCAGCGTGAAAAACTCGTCGCGCACCTGCTGGCGGGTGTCATCCTCGTAGATTTCGATGGTGTCGAAGTCCTTGGTATTGGCCGGCCAGAAGCCCACCACAGCGCGGGCCGTGAGGCTCTTGTTGGCGATTACCTCGGCCAGCATCTTCTGGGCATCTTCGAACAACTTGCGCGCCGCTTCGCCTAGGTTGGCATCTTCCAGGATGCGCGGGTAGCGGCCCTTCAGCTCCCAGGTGTGGAAGAAGGGCGTCCAGTCGATGTACTGGGCCAGTTCCTCTAGGGGGTAGTTGTCGAGCACCTTAGTACCCAGGAAGCTCGGCTTGGTGATGGGCGTGGTTTCCCAATCAGCCTTGAAGCCGTTGGCGCGGGCCGCCTCAATGGTGAGGTAGCTCTTGTCGCGCTGGCGGCCGGCGTGGTCTTCGCGTAGCGCGGCGTACTCGTCCTTAATAGTCTGCGTGTAGGCGTCTTTAGCCGAACCTAGGAGGCTCGCTGCCACGCCTACTGAGCGCGACGCGTCATTGACGTACACCGCCGAACCCGAGTAAGCAGGCGCGATTTTTACGGCCGTGTGCAGGCGTGAGGTGGTAGCCCCGCCAATGAGCAGTGGCACTTGCAGCTTGCGCTTTTCCATCTCGCGGGCTACGTACACCATCTCATCGAGCGAGGGCGTGATGAGGCCGCTGAGACCGATGATATCGGCGCCTTGCTTTTGGGCTTCGTCTAGGATACGCTCTAGTGGCACCATCACCCCTAGGTCCACTATTTCGAAGTTATTACAGGCTAGCACCACACCCACGATGTTCTTGCCGATGTCGTGCACGTCGCCTTTCACGGTGGCTAGCAATATCTTGCCGGCCGTTTGGCGGGCGTTGCCTTCTTTCTCAGCTTCGAGGTAAGGCTGCAAGTAGGCCACGGCCTTCTTCATCACGCGGGCCGATTTTACCACCTGTGGCAGGAACATCTTGCCGGCGCCGAAGAGGTCGCCCACCACGTTCATGCCCGACATTAGGGGGCCTTCAATTACGTCGAGCGGGCGGCCGACTTGCTGGCGTACCTCCTCGGTGTCCTGGTCGATAAACTCGGTGATGCCGCGCACCAGCGCGTGTTGCAAGCGCTCGGCCACGGGCAGGCTACGCCAGGCATCGGCCACTACTTCGACCTTGCCTTTTTGCTTCACCGTTTCGGCAAAGTCTACGAGGCGCTCGGTGGCGTCGGCGCGGCGATTGAGTAGTACGTCTTCGCAGAGCTCAAGCAGGTCTTTGGGCACGTCGTCGTACACGGCGAGCTGGCCGGCGTTCACGATGCCCATGTCGAGTCCGGCCCGGATGGCGTGGTAGAGGAAGGCCGCGTGCATGGCCTCGCGCACCACGTCGTTGCCGCGGTACGAGAAGCTGATGTTCGACACACCGCCGCTGGTGCGGCAGCCGGGCAGGTTTTCCTTTATCCACTTCACGGCCCGGATAAAGTCGAGCGCGTAGTTGCGGTGCTCCTCAATGCCGGTGCCGACGGTGAGGATGTTGGGGTCGAAGATGATGTCCTCGGCCGGGAAGCCAACTTCCTTGGTCAGAATATCATACGAGCGCTGGCAAATCTCAATGCGGCGCTCGTAGCTGTCGGCCTGGCCGTCTTCGTCAAAGGCCATGATGACCACCGCCGCGCCGTACTGGCGCACCAGCCGGGCGTAGTGCTTGAAGCGCTCCGGGCCTTCTTTCAGCGAAATCGAGTTGACAATGCTCTTGCCCTGCACGCACTTCAGGCCAGCCTCAATGACCGTCCACTTCGACGAGTCTATCATCAAAGGCAGGCGCGCGATGTCGGGCTCCGAGGCAATGAGGTTCAGGAAGGTGGTCATGGCCGCCTCCGAGTCGAGCATGCCCTCGTCCATGTTCACGTCGAGCACCTGGGCGCCGTTTTCGGCCTGGGCGCGGGCCACGGCCAACGCAGCCTCGTAGTCGCCCGAGCGAATGAGGCGCGCAAACGCCCGCGAACCCGTCACGTTGCAGCGCTCGCCAATATTAACGAACAAGCTGTCGGACTTGATATTGAAAGGCTCTAGGCCAGCCAGGGTCAAGGACGCATTAGCGGCCTTTTCCTCATCTTCTAGCGCCTCCTTCGAGTCTACTTCCTGTTCGATACCGCGCGTGGGGTACGCATCGGCCAGCCGGCGTAGCTCGGCAATGTGCTGGGGCGTTGTGCCGCAGCAGCCGCCCACCACGTTGAGCAAGCCTTCTTTGAGGTAGTCTTCGACCAGCGCGGCAAATTCCTGGGCGCTTTCGTCATAGCCGCCGAAGGCGTTGGGCAAGCCCGCGTTGGGGTAGGCCGATACTGACACATCGGCCAGGCGCGCTAGCTCGCGCACGTACACCTTGAGCTGGTCGGCACCTAGGGCGCAGTTGAGGCCCACGCTCAGCAGCGGCAGGTGCCGGATGCTATTCCAGAACGCTTCTACCGTCTGCCCGCTTAGGGTGCGGCCCGAAGCGTCGGTGATGGTGCCCGAAATCATGATGGGCACCTGCCGGCCGCCTTCGTCAAAGAACTGCTGCACCGCAAAGAGCGCGGCCTTGGCATTGAGGGTATCGAAGATAGTTTCGATAAGCAGCGTGTCTACGCCACCATCCACGAGGCCGCGCACTTGTTCTAGGTAGGCAGTGGCTAGCTCATCGAAGGTCACGGCCCGGTAGCCGGGGCGGTTGACATCGGGGGAAAGCGAGGCCGTGCGGTTGGTGGGCCCAATGGCGCCGGCCACAAAGCGCGGCTGCTCGGGCGTGCTGTACTCGTCGGCAACCTCGCGGGCTAGACGCGCCGACTCGTAGTTCAGCTCGTATACTACGTGCTCGAGGGCATAGTCGGCCTGCGCGATGGTGGTACCGCTGAAGGTATTGGTTTCGACCATGTCGGCCCCGGCCGCAAAATACTCGGCGTGAATAGCCCGGATTATGTCGGGCCGCGTGAGGCTCAGCAGGTCGTTGTTGCCACGCAGCGGGTGCGAGTGGTCTTTAAAGCGCTCGCCCCGAAAGTCCTCCTCCTCCAGCGGGTAACGCTGAATCATGGTGCCCATGGCGCCATCGAGCACCAGCAGGCGCTGGCGCAGCAGGCCGGGCAGCGGTGAAATACGAGCGGGGTCAGGAACGACGGGAGCAGCAACTGGGGACATAGTCTTTCGGGAAAGCAAAAGCGACGGCAAAAGCCGCTATCCAGAAAGAAAGCCGCGCCAAGCGGTGCGGGTTCCGGCTGATATCTTCTTTGGTCGTAAGCACTTGACCAAACAGGAGTTGGCACCAGCCTTAGGGCGGTTGCCAAGACGTCATCGGGCCTGGTCCCTCAGTCTTTCTGGATAGCAGCATCACGAAGATACAACTGCCAGCCGCACTTTAACTAAAACCTGAACCAGTTGACCTTAGGCTGCTTGCTAGATGCAAAAAGCGCCTTCCCGAGGAGGAAAGGCGCTTTTTAGAAAAATCAGAGGCCGCAGTGACCTAGGGGAAGAGCACGCCGCGGTAGCTGGTGGGGTTCACCTGTGGCACCGACGAGCCGTATTTAGCATTAATAGCCTTAATCATCTCATTAGCTACCAAGGCATAACCGCGAGGCGTGGGGTGCACACCGTCAAGGCTAAACAGGTTGCCGGTGATGAAGCCGGCCGAGTTGTTCACCCCATTGACTACCGTGGGGCTGGCCGCGACCGAGCGGAAGTAAGTATAGGCATCGAAGAACGCTAAACCTTTGGCCGAAGCGGCGGCTTGCAGCGAGCTATTGAAGGCCGTAGTGGCTGCCGCCACGTTGGCTTGCTCGGTAGCATCGAGCACCAGCGTGCTGGGGAAGGGGTTGCCGTTGCTAGCGCCGAAAGCCTGGGTGGTATCAACCTGCAGGGTAGCCAGGAAGACCGACAAGTTGGGAATAACGGCGGGTAGGCCGGGCCGGGCCTGGGCGTAGAAATCGCGCCAGTATTTACCGGTACGCTGGCCGTAGAGGCTCACATAGGGCGCGGCCGTGAGTGTAAGCAGCAACGGCTCGCTGCCCCCGGCACTGCGCACGCTGGCCAGCGTCGTAGTCATGCGGGTATTGGGTTGCAAGGGAGCCAGGATGCCGGTGGTATACACAAAGGGCGCCGCCGTCGGGACGTTAGCTGCCGCCAACAAAGCGCGGGCCGAGGGACCTACCGTGTTGAAAAACGGAATGCCTGCTACATCCGGGATATTGCTCACGATACCCTTGGCGCCATTGGCTGTGAGGGCATTGATAATGCGTACCGCCTTGAGATTAAAGGTATCGGTGCGGGTAATAGCTCGGGTAGCCACCGCGCCACCACCTGTGGCGTAGGCTAGCACGTCGTTGTTGCCCAGCCAGCACGAGAAGAAAGTAGCGGCCGGCGTATTGGCGGTGCCAGCTACCTCCGCTTTCACACGCTGAAAATAGGTCTGGCTGCTGCCGTCGGGCGTAATGCGCTCGAAATAAGCATTGAAGTTGGCGTCACTGTAGGCCCTGGTCGGGCTCAGATTACCAAAGTTAGCCGTTTGAATATCAGCCAATTTAATACCATCCATCCCTAGGTTATCAACCCGATCAAGGTACTTGGTATAAACTACCGTGGGCGTAACGGCCCGAACAGCCAAATTGGTAGTGACTGAAGACGTAATGGGGGTGCCCGTAGCCGTGAAACCGGCCAAACGCAAGTAGCCCGAGCCGTTAGACTGCGCTTCTGTAAAGAGCGGCTGGTTAAATGCTCCTCCACCAGCCAGCGCAAACTGTTGCGCCAGCATGCTGGGGTAGGAGTTGAGTTGACCTTCGCGGTAAACGCCACCGTCTTCCGTACCGCCGGTGAGCGAGTTACCAATGGCGATGTAGCGGCTAAAATTGGCCGAGCCCGCCGAGGTGCTGGGCGCGTCGATGTCGGCTTGGCAGCCGGCCAGGCTCAGCAGCGCCAGCGCGGGTAAGGCCTTCACTGCAAAAGAAGAAATAGTAGTCATGAGAGTATGCAGGTGGGAAAAAGGTCGGCCTTAAAATTTGACGTATACCCCGATGCCGGGCACGCTGATGGTCGTCTTGTAGGTACCGGCCACGCGGTCGGTGGTGCCATTGGCCACTAGGTCGGCCTGGCTCTGGCTGCGCTGGCGGAAGTCTTCGAACAGGAACGAGCCGTCGATGCCGAAGCGCTGGCTAAACTCGTAGGTGAAGCCCGCCGTGAGGCCCACGCGGTCGGCGTCCGGGGTTTCGGGCGTTATATAGCCATCGCGCACGCAGGCAAAGTCATAGAAGGTACCAGCCCGCACGCTTAGGCCGCTGGTGAGCTTGTACTGGCCACCTAGGCGCAGGGCCACGGCGTCTTTGTAGTTGCGCGCTGAACTGGAGGAGGTAACGCCCGCTCCACCCAGCACCCCGCCGGTGTAGGTGAAGTTGAGCGCCTGGTATTTGCTCCAGCGCACGAGGTTGGCGTCGAAGGCTAGGGTCAGCTTGTCGTTGGGGCGCACGCCCACCCCGAAGTTGTACACGTCGGGCAGCGGCAGTGTGGCGCTGAAGTTGGTAGCCGTGAAGCTGCTGGCCGCGGCGGCCGGAATGCCCGACACCCGCACATCGCCACCCGACACGTGCGCGTCGATGCGCGAGCGGTAGCTGGCCCCGAAGCTCAGCTTATCGCTGGGTTTATACATAATACCCACGTTGTAGCCGAATTTGTGGTCGGCCTTGCCCGCGAGCGTAGCGTGGGCCGTGGTGCCATTCTGCGATTGCAGCGGAATGTCACGCTGCAGGTCGACGTCGCCGTAGGCCAGCATTACGAGGCCGGCGCCAATGCCCAGTTGCGGCGTGATGGCGTAGGCGGCCGTGGCTTGCACGTACACCGAAGTCAGCTTGATGTCGGTGAGGGTATAGCGGCCCGACCAGCCCTGGCCGTAGTGCAGCTCGCTGCCGAAGGGCACGTAGGCCCCTAGGCCCACCTGAAACTTGTCGTTGACCTTAAAGCCCGCGTAACCATTGAAGGGGAAGACGTTCTTGTTCTGCAGGGTCTCCTGGCCAGTGCCGCCGCCCTCGGGGCGGAAGGTGATGCGCGGAACGGCCATATTGAGGCCGGCCTGAAAGCTGCTGTAACCCACAAAAGCAAACGCGCCGGGATTGTAGAACTGGGCAGCCTGGTCAAGATATAGGCCGGTGCCCGTGCCACCCATGCCAATGTTCTTTTGGCCCGAAAGACCTATTTGAAAGCCGCTTGCCAGCGCGCCCGAGGCGGACGCCAGCAGCGCTCCTCCCGCGAGGAGTAAAGATTTCGCTTGCATACGTAGAGTAAGGGTGGGTGAGAAAGATGGGAATAAAGGTATTGTGCTTTTTGTAAAAAACAGTAGGCACGCCTACTATATCCCACCCATTATTTTCTGCAAAGCTATTGCCTTCTCACGGTGAATGAATTTGGGCCTAGGAACGCAGTGGTGCGGAGTTGCCCCACCCACGCGCTACTGCATTTCAAAACATTAACTTAACAACACTAGCTTTACCTATATGGTAGTTTTGTACTACTATTTCCCCATAGCTTCCACTATATGACAAAACCATTCCTCAAACTGGGTTGGACTAGCTTGCTGGCGCTAGCCACGCTGGGCGCGCATGCCCAAGCGACGGCGCCGCTTACTGGCACTTCCTACGCGCAAGATTTTAGCGAATTAGCCGCTACTGGCACGGCTAATACCAAGGCCACGCTGCCCCTAGGGTGGGATTTTGTAGAATCCGGCACCAATGCCGACCAAACCTACGCTACCAGCACTGGCTCCAGCACGGCTGGCAATACCTACAGCTTCGGCGCCAGTGGCAGCACCAACCGCGCCTTTGGCTCGCTGCAGAGCGGCTCAGTTGTGCCCACTATCGGGGGCGGCTTTGTCAACAACACCGGGGCTACGCTCACCAGCATTACCGTTACTTACACGGGCCAGACCTGGCGTATTGGCACCATCAACCGCACCGACCGGCTCGACTTTCAGTACAGCACCGATGCCACGTCTATCGGCACCGGCACCTGGACGGGCGTAGCTGCGCTCAGCTACACTAACACGGCTGCCGCCGCTACGGGCGTGGCTAACCCTACCCAGACGGCCTCCATCACGAGCACCATCACGGGGCTTAATCTAGCAGCCGGCGATACATTTTGGGTGCGTTGGAACGACTTCAATGCTAGTGGGGCCGACGATGGCATGGCTATCGACGACTTCTCGCTGAGCTGGAGCGCGCCCACGGCTGCCCAGCTTACGGCTGCTCCTAGCCCGCTCGCCTTCGGCAGCACGGCCGTGGGCAGCACCTCGGCCGCCAAAACCTACACCCTGACGAGTGCCAACCTCAGCGACCCGACCACGCTTACGGCCACGGGCCCGTTCGTACTCTCTAAGGATGGCAGCAGCGGCTCGTATGGTACCACGCTTACCTACTCGGTAGCCGAGCTGGCTACCCCTGCCACAGTGTATGTGCAGTTTGTGCCCACCTCGGGTGGCGCGGTTACGGGCCGCATCAGCCACAGCAGCGGCACGGCATCGGCCACGGTGGTGCTGAGCGGCGCTGGCTACGACCCTAACCAGACCAGCTTTAGCTTCGATGCCTGCACCGGCACTGCCGACCTCTCCGATGGCTGGCTGCAATACAGCGTGGCCGGTGCCCAAACCTGGACTTGCACCACCTTTGGTCGCAACAAAGCCACGAACTCGCCCACGGCTTCCGCGCCTTACGGGGTGCAAATCAACGGTTTTGCTAACGGCAGCAACGTCGAAAACCAAGACTGGCTCATCTCGCCCAGCCTGAACCTGAGTGCTACCAACTTTCCGTCTCTCACGTTCTGGGCGCGCTCGGCGTTTACGGGCCCGAGCCTGGCCGTGCGCGTTTCGACCAACTACACGGGCAGCGGCGACCCTAGCCTCGCTACCTGGACGACGATTAGCGCGATTCTGCCCACGGCTGGCTCCGATGTTTGGACGCAGGTAGGTGGCCTCGACCTGAGCGCCTTCAAAGCACCCAAAGTATACGTGGCTTTGGTATACACCTCGGGTCCCAGCACTGGCGCCTCGCGCTGGACGGTCGATGATATTGCCGTTACCAACGGCAATGCTGCTCCGGCCCCAGCTCTGGCCGCTAACCCGACTACTCTGTTCCTAGGTAACCAATCGGTCAGCAACAGCAACATTCAAACCTTCAACCTCAGCGTGGCCAACCTGACGGGCAACGTGACGCTGACGACGTCGGCCGCCGACTACCAAGTGGCAAAAGCTGGTGGCGCGTTTGCCCGCACCATCAGCCTCACCCCGGCCGAACTAGCTGGCCCCACTATCATTCAGGTAAAGTTTGCGCCCCTCACGGCTGGCTTGTCCTACGCTGGCAACGTCAGCATCGCTACGGCCGGCGCCTCTACGGCCACGGTACAGCTGGTTGGCAACTCCTACGACCTGAACAGCTCGCTGGAAGTAGTGGACTGGAACATGGAGTGGTTTGGGGCGGCCCCCTCGGCCAACGTAGGCCCAACCAACAAAGACCTGCAGCAAGCCAATGCCTTGAAGGTGATGGCCAGCCTGCAGGCCGACGTCTTCATCCTGCAAGAAGTGGTGAGTGTTGACCGCCTCAAGCAGGTAGTGGCCGACCTGTCGGCCGCCACAGGCATTACCTACGGCTACCAGGCCTCGGATTTTGGCTCTTATGCCGACGACCCCACCACCGACGCCGCTGACTACGCCAGCGCCCAGAAGTTGGCCTTCGTCTACAACACGGCCGTGGTGACCAATCCCACGTTCCAGGGCCTACTGCGATGCAACGAAACCGACAACTGCCCCGCTTACAACGCCTGGGCTGGTGGCCGCTTCCCATACATGATGACCGCCACGGTGACCCTAAACGGGGTAGCCAAGCAGGTGCGGTTCATCGACATTCACGCCAAGGCTAACAGCACTGCCACGTCGGCCAACGACTACCAGCGCCGCAAAGTAGGTGCCGACCTGCTGAAAGCCTACCTAGACGCCAATTACCCGAACGACAACATCCTCATCGCGGGCGACTACAACGACGTGCTCAATGGCACCATCGCCACGGGCGTATCGCCGGCCGTGAGCTCGTACAGCTCCTTCCTGAACGATGCCGCTGGCTACGTGCCCCTGACGCTGGCCCTGGCCAACGCGGGCGCCCAATCGACGGCTGGCTACCCAACGGTCATCGACAATAGCATCGCTTCTAACGAGCTAGCCGCCTATTACCTACCGGGCTCGGCCGCCGTGCGCACCGATATCGCCAGCCAGATTGAGAGCTACGCCACCACTACCACCGACCACTACCCGGTGTTCACGCGCTACTCGTTTTCAACGCCTGACCTGGTTATCAGCACCCCCAACCAGCTGGTGCTTAATGGCATTTATAACAGCATCACCGTTACGGGTACTGGCTCGGCCCGGGTACAGGCTCCGGTAGCAGTTAATACGTCGCTGACCGTGCAAGGCGGTGGCCGCCTCGATACCGATTGCCAGCCCCTGACCGGCCCCGGCACCTTCACGGTGGCCGATGGCGGTACACTGGGCATCTGCGACGCCGCGGGTATTACCACCACGGGCAGCACTGGTGCCATTCAGGTTACGGGCACGCGCTCATTCTCAACGGCTGCCAACTACGTCTACAATGGCACAGCGGCCCAGGTAACAGGCCTAGGCCTACCTAGCCAAGTGCGCGAGCTGACGACCACCAACGCCAGCAACCTCACCCTGAGCCAGCCCCTAACCGTGGCGCAAACCCTGACCGTGGCTAGCAGTGGCAACGTGCTGCTGAACAACCAGGCCCTGACGCTACGCTCGGACGCCGCGGGCACGGCCCTCGTCGTGAACAGTGGTACTGGCACCGTGCAAGGTGCTACTGCCGCCGTGCAACGCTACCTCGATGGCAGCCTCAATGGCGGCCTAGGCTACCGCCAGTTGTCGGCGCCGGTGAGCGGCTCGACTGTAGCCGACCTTGCTACCGCCAGCTTCACGCCTGTTGTGAACTCAGCGTATAACGGTAGCGCCATGCCCGGCTCGGTGCAGCCCTACCCCACCGTATACGGCTACGACGAAAGCCGCCTCACAACCGCGACTAATAACTCCCCGGCTTTTGACAAAGGTTGGTACTCGCCCACTAGCCTCAGCGACGCGCTGGTAGTGGGCAAAGGTTACACCGTGAACCTAGGTGCCCGGCAGGTAGTGGACTTCGTGGGTGCCCTCAACAATGGCGACTACACCCAGACCCTGACGCGCCAAGACCAAACCGCCGACGGCGGCTGGCAGCTGCTGGGCAACCCCTATCCCGCTTCCCTCGATTGGAGCCAGGTAATGCCTACCGACCGCCCCGGCCTCGAAGCGGCCGTGTACGTGAGCCAGAGCACCGGCCAGTACGCCAATACCTACCGTAGCTACGTCAATAAAATCGGTACTCCCGTGCTGCCGGTTGGCCAAGGCTTCTTCGTGCGGGTAGCCGAAAACCAGACCAGTGCCACCCTCGCGTTACACAACAGCCAGCGCGTGACCAGCTACGCTACCCAAGTGAGCGTGCAGCGCACTACCGGCGAAACCCGCCCCCTGCTGAACCTAACCCTAGGTACCGCCAGCGGCAGCGCCGACCCATTGTATGTATATGCTGAAAGCGGCGCCACTGCTGGCTTCGACGTGCAGCAAGACGCCGCCAAGCTTCCCAATGCCACTGGCCTGAACCTCGCCGCACTCACCAGCACCGGCCAGCCGTTGAGCATCCAGGGCCTGGCTACGCTGACTGGCCGCGTGGCCCTGCGCGTGCAGGTCCCGGCTGCTGGCACCTACTCGCTCACCGCTGCCGAACTGCTGAACCTGCCCGCTGGCACCCAACCCGTGCTGGAAGACACCAAAACCGGCCAGCGCACCCCGCTGACCGCCGTGGGCAGCACCTACAGCTTCACGGTAGCCGCTGGCGAGCAAACCGATGGCCGCTTCTGGCTGCGTCTCAATGGCGTAGACAGCCCGCTGGCCACTGCCAACCCGCTGCAAACCGAGCTAGCGCTGTACCCCAACCCCACCCAGAATGGCCAGACTACGCTGCTCGTGCCCACCGGCACGGGTGCTGGCCAAGTGCGTGTGCTCGACGCCCTAGGCCGCCTAGTGCGCGAGCAAGCGCTCGTGGTGGGTGGTGCTACTACGCTAAAGCTCGATGGCCTACCAGCCGGCGTGTACCTGGTGCGCGTGCAAGCTGGTAGCGAGCAGGCTACCCGTCGCCTCACCATCAACTAACGTAGCGCGCCGATTAGCCTTCTGGCTGGCGCGCAGCGGCACCTAGAAACTAGCCCGTTGCTGGTTTCTTCTCTTAAAACGCTCGTTGGCTCGGCCAGCGGGCGTTTTTTAGTTTAGAACGCTACCTAGGAAATCTTGCACATTGCTACGCAACTTGCCGCGGCTTACGTTCTCCCCTTGCTTATGCGCCCCGCTGATACGCGCCACCGTGGCCCGCACCCCGCCGATGACCAGCTGTTTGCGCCCAAGTGGGTGCCGGTGCTGCGCCGCGCTACCGCCGAGCTGTCGTGGCTGCTCACGCGCGGGTACCCGCCCAGCGCCACCCTGAAGCTAGTGGGCGACCGCTACGCCCTCACCGAGCGCCAGCGCTGGGCCGTGGGCCGCGCCGCCTGCCCCGACGAGCTACGCACCGGCCGGGCAGCCAAGCAACTGCCACCCACCGACCTAGGTGGCCGGCCCGTATCTATCGATGGCTTCAACCTACTCATCACTCTCGAAACTGCTTTGAGTGGCGGCGTCGTGCTGCGGGGCCGAGATGGGGCCCCGCGCGACTTGTCGAGCATTCATGGCACCTATCGGGCGGTGCAGGAAACTGACCGGGCCATTCAGTTGGCCGCTAGCGCGCTGCTTGCGCTTAGCCCCGGCCCGGTGCGGTGGCTGCTCGACCAGCCCGTTTCGAACAGTGGCCGACTGGCGGCGCGCCTGCGCGAGTTGGGGCCGGCCCTAGGTCTGCCCTGGACGGCCGAAGTAGTGATGAACCCCGACCGGGAGCTATCCGAAACTACCGACGTGGTCGTCACCTCCGATTCGGTTGTGCTCGACCGCGCCGGTGCTTGGCTCAATCTTACGGCGCTAGCACTGGCAGCTACCCCGCCGCGTTGGCTGCTCGATTTAAGCAAAGAGGACGAAGAGACCGACGCCGGCTAGTGAGGGATGGGTTTGGGAGCCTAAGTTAGCTTCACGGATTCCAATCTAGTTTCCTAGGTTCCTGATGCAGCGCGGCGACTTAGTTACCGACCTTTCTCCCTAGTCTTTTATGAAAATTTATGCGTCTTAAACCTTTACTAAAGCCCGTCCTAGCTTTGCCGCTGCTGGCGGCCGTGCCCGTGGTGGCTGCGCCACCCGTGGCTACGCCCTATTTCTCGGAGCCCGCCGTATCGCCCGACCGCCAGGAAATCGCCTTCGTATCGGGCGGCGATGTGTGGACGGTGCCGGTGGCGGGCGGCGAGGCCCGGCTGCTGGTGGCCCACCCCGCCACCGAAAGCCGCCCGCTGTACTCGCCCGATGGCAAAACGCTGGCTTTCACCTCCACGCGCAGCGGCAACGGCGATATCTACCTGCTCAATTTTGAGAGCGGCGAGCTCAAGCGCCTCACCTTCGACGACGGCCTCGACCAGCTCGACGCGTGGTCGGCCGATGGCAAGTACCTCTACTTTTCCTCGACCAGCCGCGACATCGCGGGCATGAACGACATCTACCGCGTGCCGGTGGGCGGCGGCACGCCCACCGCCGTATCGGCCGACCGCTACGCCAACGAGTTTTTTGCCGCGCCCAGTCCCGATGGCAAAACGCTGGCCCTGGCCGCCCGCGGCATCGCCTCCAACCAGTGGTGGCGCCACGGCCACAGCCACCTCGACGAGTCCGAAATCTTGCTGCGGCAGGACGACAAAAGCGGCCCTAGGTACACCAGCCTCACCAGCGGTGGGGCCAAGGCGCTGTGGCCCATGTGGGGGCCGGGCGGCCAAAAGCTATTTTACACCAGCGACCAGGGCGGCCCCGAAAACATCTGGACCACCGGCCTCACCAAAGGCACGCCCCAGCAAGTCACCAACTTTAAGGATGGCCGGGTGCTGTGGCCCAGCGCTTCCTACGATGGCAAGCTCATTGTCTTCGAACGCGACTTCAGCATCTGGACCTTGGACACCCAGAGTGGCCAAGCAAAGCAGGTAGCCATTCGGCGGCGCGGGGCGCCGGCCAGCCCTACCGTGGAGCGCCAGCGCTTCACCGACCGCTTGCAAGAGATGGCGCTCTCGCCCGATGGCAAGAAGGTAGCCTTCATCGTGCACGGTGAGGTGTTTGCCGCCTCGGCCGCCGATGGTGGCGACGCCACCCGTCTCTCGGTGACCACCGCCGCCGAAAGCGACCTAGCCTGGGCGCCCGACAGCCGCCGGCTGGTGTACGTGTCGGCCCGCGACGGTGCCAAGCACTTGTACAGCTACACTTTCGCCACCGGCAAAGAAACGCGGCTCACCAACGCGGCCACCAACGACGCCGCCCCGCGCTTCTCGCCCGACGGCAAGCTGCTGGCGTTTCAGCGCGATGCCAAGGAGCTGCGCGTACTCGACCTAGGCAGCAACCAGGAGCGCGTGGTGGGCACAGGTCGCCTCGACCGGCCGCCGCTGGCCGCCGAGCGCTCGGCCGTATGGAGCCCCGATGGTAAGTGGCTGGCCTTCGCGCCGGCCGGCGCTCGCGGCTTTACCAATGTGCAGGTAGTGCCCGCCGCGGGCGGCGCGGCCCGGCCGGTGAGCTTCCTGGCCAACTCCAACAGCAACACGCTTTCGTGGAGCCCCGATGGCAAGTACCTGCTCTTCGACACCGGCCAGCGCACCGAAGACGCCGAGGTAGCCCGCGTGGATTTGCAGCTGCGCACGCCGCGCTTCCGCGAAGACCAGTTCCGCGACTTGTTCAAGGAGACGACGCCCGGCCCGGTGTCGCCCGACAAAAACCAGAACCCGCCGCAGAAACCTAATTCCCCAGCTACACCAGCGCCGCTGCCCGTAGCCGCCGCCGACTCGGCCCGCGCCAAAACGCGCGCCACGGCTAAAACCAAAAAGTCGAGCAAAGGCAAAAAGGGGGCTGATACCGCTGCTACCGCTACAGCGGCCAAGCCGCCGGTCACTATCAACTTCGAGGATATTCGGCGGCGCCTGAGCTTGGTGCCGGTAGGCATCGATGTACGTGCCCAAACCATTAGCCCCGATGGCAAGTGGCTGCTACTCACAGGCAGCGTCTTGAATCAGACCAACTTGTACATTTACCCGCTCGATGAGCTGAGCAAGGACCCCGCCACGGCCCGACAGATTACCTCTACCTCGGGCGCTAAGCGCGAGGCCCAGTTTTCGCCCGACAGCAAGGAGGTGTATTTCCTCGACCAAGGCCGCATTCAGGTAGTGCCGGTGGAGGCAGGCAAGGGTGCCTCGCGCAGCGTGTTCGTAGCCGCCGAGCTCGATGTGGACTTCGAGCAGGAGAAAATGGTAGTCTTCGACGAAGCCTGGGCCTACCTGCGCGACTTCTTCAACGACCCCACCTTCAACGGCGCCGACTGGCCAGCCCAGCACGACCGGTTTGCGCCCTACATCGCCGGCGCCCGCACCCCCGACGAAGCCCGCCGCCTCACCAACCTCATGATTGGCGAGCTCAACGCCTCGCACTCGGGCATGGGCCCAGCCGCCAACAGCCCCGGCACGGTACCGCCCTCCACCGGCCGCCTAGGAGTGCGCTTCGCCCCCGCCGAATACGAGCAAAAAGGTCGCCTGCGCGTAACCACCGTGCTGCCCCTAGGGGCCGGCGCGCTGGCCGGCCTCAAGCCCGGCGACGTGCTGCTGGCCGTGGATGGCCGCCCCATCAACGGCAGCACCAACCTCGACGAGGTGCTGCAATACAAGGTGGGCCGCCGCACCACGCTCCGCGTTTCCTCCGATAATAAGGAGCGCGAGGTAGTGGTGCGCCCCCTCAGCCGCGACACCGAAAAGGCCCTCGACTACCGCCAGTGGGTAGAGGAGCGCCGCGCCTACGTGGCCAAAGCCAGCGGCGGCAAGCTCGGTTACGTGCACATGTTTGATATGTCGGCCGCCTCGCTCTCACAGCTCTACCTCGACCTCGACGCCGAAAACATGAGCCGTGACGGCGTGGTAGTAGACGTGCGCAACAACAACGGCGGCTTCGTAAACGTGTACGCCATCGACGTGCTGGCCCGCCGCAGCTACCTCACCATGGCCGACCGCGGCACGCCTACCCCGGTGCCCGCCCGCAGCGCCCTAGGTCAGCGCAGCCTCGAAATTCCGACGGTACTCGTCACCAACCAGCACTCGCTCTCTGATGCTGAGGACTTTAGCGAAGGCTACCGCGCCTCCAAGCTCGGCAAAATAGTGGGCGAGCCCACCGGCGGCTGGATTATTTTCACCTCGGGTACCACCCTGCTCGATGGTTCTAGTCTGCGCCTGCCCACCAGCACCATCCGCTCGACCCGCGACGGCAAAGTAATGGAAATGAACCCCCGCCCCGTGGACATACCCGTGACGCGCCCCATCGGCGAGAGCTATACCGACCACGACGTGCAACTCGACACCGCCGTGAAGGAGCTGCTGGGCCAGCTGGGTAAGTAACCTATAATGCAGTCATAAAATGGCCCGTCTAAACCGGCTGTCATGCTGACGAAGGAAGCATCTTATCAGGTTAGAACCTTACGTGATAAGATGCTTCCTTCGTCAGCATGACAGCCGGTTTTTTGTCGTCTTTAATCTCTTACTTTGCCTCTAGCAGCGGCAGTATCTCGGCTACTTCAAAAAGCGAATTGTAGCGCAGAATCGACTTGAGTAAAGACACATGTCCCTGGCCAATGATGAGTACAATTGACTTGTCGCGCTGCACATCCACGGCGCGCAGCAAGTTGGTGTAAATGCGCACGTTGCGCTTGAAGTAATCGCCGCCTAGGTCAGCACCGGCGTAGTTGGTGCCGCCACCTACGCGGGCGTCGGTGAGCAAGTAGCCATCCATATTGGCTTGGTTTACTTCCGGTGAGTTCAGCACCTTGAAGAGGTTGAGCATATTGTTCATGGGGCGCTTGGGCACGGCGGGCCGGGCGGCCTCAATAGCCTTCACTCGCTTCTCTATCAGTAGGCCTACGCTGTCGCCGGCCTGCGCTGGGCCACTAAAGCCTTTCAAAATCGGCTCCTGTCCGTGGCTCTTGGCATAGTCTAAGGCAGCGCCGTAGTCGAATACGCCGTCGGCATCGGCGCAGTAAACTTTGGGGCGGTTCAGCTTTTTGGCCAAGCGGTAGCCTATTTGCACTACCTCGTTGTTATTGTCACGCTGGTTGCCTACCTCGCGTTGGCCCTTGCGGTAGAGCGCGTAGGTGCTATCCACAAAGCGCTGGCGGTACTCCTGCTTCCACTCCACAAAGACTTTATCGGCCTGCGTTTTCTGGAGCTTGCTCACTAGCTCGTCGAGCTCGCGCTGCTTATCGGGCGTGCTCATGTCCACCTTGGTGCCTTTGATAACATCGCCGTCCGACGAGTTGAAGTGGAACGTACCCACCAGGTAGACCTTGATTTTAGTGTTGAGCGGAGCGGCCGTTTGGGCAGCGGCAGGGCGAGCGGCGGCAAGGAGCCCTAGGGCGAGCAGGGAGCGGAAGCAGGTGGCGAGCGACATGGCAGTGCAGTGTTTGAAAGTGATGTCGCAAAGGTGCCCGGCCCACCTGGCGCCCGAAATTTTATTATCCCAACCCGGCTGAATCTTATTCCAACTGGCGTGGGGCGGTCGTCCGGCCCCAGCGGGCGTTGACTTTCGCCTGGGCGGCTTTGGGATAATAAATGGCGACGGGTGCTACCTAGGCCGGTACTTTTAAGCCATGAACCGCCAGCGCCTTCTTCTCTACCAAGTGCTCGGCTGGGCGCTGGTTATCGGCTCCGATTTAGTAGCCATTGTGGCTACGCACAGCAAGAGCGACAAGCAGGGCCTGGGCCAGCAATTGCTACTGCAATTCACGTTCGAGCTCAGCTTAATGAGCTTGTTTTATTACTGCTTCCTGTTCGTGTTTCCGCGGGGACTACGGCGGGGCGGCTGGCCGGTGCTGGCGCTAGGGCTGCTAGGCACGCCGCTGATATTTGCGGGCAGCCGCTACCTATTGCAAGAGGTAGTACTGCCGCTGCTGTTCGGCTTCCGCAATTACTATCCGGGCGTGCCGCTGCTCCCTTATATCGGCGACAACCTCTACTACCTGCCGCCCACGGTAGGGCTGGCCGCCGCCGTTGTGGTAGTGCGCGATGCCTTTGTGCGCGAAAAGGAGCGCGAAAACCAGCTGCTGCTGCAAGTGCTGGAGCAGGAGAAAACCCAGGCCGAGCTAGCCTTTTTGCGCACCCAGATAAACCCGCACTTCCTTTATAATACCCTCAACTACCTCTACGCCCAGGCCTACCCCGTGTCGGAGCCGCTGGCCGAGGCCGTGCTGCGCCTCTCCGACCTCATGCGCTATCTGTTGCACGATAGTCCCGATGGCCAGATAAACCTAGGCCGCGAGGTGGAGTACGTACAGAACTACCTCGCCATTCACCAGCTACGCTTCGAGGAAAATTTCCACGTCGAGTTTCTTCAAACCGGCCAGCCAGTGGGCGGGCAGCGCGTGGCCACGCTGCTGCTCATCCCATTTGTGGAGAATGCCCTCAAGCACGGCGTCGTAAACCAAGCAGCGCACCCGGTGCGCATCCGGCTGCACCTGCCGGCGCCTAATCAGCTAAATTTCAGCGTCGAAAACCGCATTAACCAGCATCACAAGGATGCTACTACCGGCGTGGGGCTGCCCAATATCCGGCGGCGGCTGGCGCTGCTCTACCCCGGCCGCCACACCCTGCAGGTGCACGACGATGGCCACACCTACCGCACCGAGCTTACGCTGTTACTCGGTGCCTAGGCTCAGCGCCTTGCTATCGAGGGCCGGCAACTGCACGTCGAAATCAACCTTGGCCGTCGGCAGAATTTTGGGCACTACCACGTAGTACACCACACTGGCAGCCTTGTGGCCGCTGGCCGCCTCCAGCTTCACGGTGTAGGTATAGCCAGTGCAGGTTTGCATTACCTCCTGGGCTAGCACGCGGGTAGCGGTAGCGGTTTTTGTTTTGCCAGCCAGCAGCGTGTGGGTCATGAAGTTAACCATGGTCGGCGGCGCGCAGTCGAATAGTTCGCGGTACTCACTGATGGAGTTGACGATATAGTGGTTGGACTGCCCCACGTTGGGGATGGGCTCGGTGATGTGCGCTTGCAAGCCGGGTACTTGGGCCGTCTCCACCGGACTAGGGCCTGGGCAGGGCACCGTATCGTCCTCTTTTTTGCAGCTATTATTCATAGCCAGCAAGCCGCCGGCCACGATAGTGAGTAAACGAGTAAAACGCATTCAGAGAGCAGGTTGGGTGGGAAAGGAGAATTAGCCGAATAGACTGGCAAAGAATTACTCAGCCAGCACCGACCTAGGGTAAGTAGCGCAGCGCAGCCCGAAAACCGCTGCTTCATTGAGAGCCCGCATTAGGCCGTGGCAACGACCTAGGAGCGCCCTTAGCAAACTTAACTGTAATTCTTTGAAAAGTATAGGCCCGCGCCTCGCTTTTGAGCGCTGGCCCGCCATTTTGCCTAGCAGCCTGCGCTTTTGAGGCTACATTTCCACTTTCTCTACTTTCTATTCTATGCTCCGCTGCATTGCCGTTGACGACGAGGCGTTTGCTACCCGGCTGCTTGCCAGCTACATCCAGAAGATTCCGACCTTAGAATTGGTTGGCACCACTATTAACCCGCTCGAAGCCTTGCAGTGGGTGCAAGAGGGCCGCGCCGACCTGGTGTTTCTCGACATTCAGATGCCCGAGCTCACGGGCCTACAGTTCCTCAAGATTTGTGGTACCCGCTGCAAGGTCGTGCTTACTACCGCCTACCCCGAGTATGCCCTCGACGGCTATGAGCACGATGTGGTAGACTACCTGCTCAAGCCCATTGCCTTCGACCGGTTTTTGCGGGCCGTGCAGAAGGCGCAGGCGCTATTTCCGGCTCCCGCGCCCGTGACGCCCGCCCTGCCCCCGGCCCCGGTGGCAAGCCCGCCGCTGGTCACGACCAGCGCCGACTACCTCTTTGTGAAGGGCGAGAGTAAGAACAAATATCTCAAGCTCAACTACGCTGATATTCTGTACATTCAAGGGCTCAAGAACTACGTTTCTATCCACGTACCCGGTCAGCGCGTAGTCACCTACCAAACCCTGCGCGACCTAGAGGCGCAATTGCCACAGCCGCCCTTCGTGCGGGTGCACAAGTCGTTTATCATCTCGCTCGACCACCTGCGCATGGTGGAGGGTAACACGCTGCTCGTGGGTACCGAAAGCATCACGGTGGGCGAGACATATCGAGAAGACTTCTTTAAGCTAATTCGAGAAAAGGGCTAGGTGCCCTGCAACGCTGGTCTTATAATTGACATCTTCTGACTTCATCCGTCCCTCATTTTGCTTTTGATGAGAACAACTACTGCGCTCCTCCCCTACTTAGGCCTGGCCCTAGGGCTGCTAGCTGGATGTAGCCGCGACGAGGCACCCGCCCCAGCTCCCGAAGCCACCTATAGCCGTACCGTCACTTATTCAGACACGGCTAGCCCGAGCCGGCTAGATTCTACCTTTAAAGCGCCTGTCCTCAAGGCTTTCGCTCAGCAAAACGCCAATTACTTCACCGTATTTGTACAGCGTCCGCCCAATCGCGAAGCTATTAGCTTCAGCTTTGTGCGCGCCAAGCTACCGGCCAATCTGGTTGGCACGTATACGTTTAAGACTAAGCAGGATGACGGCCCCGATGTGGACTTTGCGTACCGAATCGAAATAACAGACCGGCGAGGGTCAAGTAACTGGGTCTACGATAGGCTTATTTATAGTCCAACTGGTTCCTTAATTGTCACCGCGTATGATGCAAAGCACCGCTTGGTAAGTGGCCGTTTTGAAGTCAATGTACCCAACGCGTCGGACCCCTTCGCCTTATACAGCACTGATATTCCGCGCCGTTGCAACCTGAGTTTACAGGGCACTTTTACGAATGCGCCGGTGCAGGACATAGAGTAGCTGCCTCACGTCTCACTTACCTAATTATGAGACCTAGGGCAATAGTTGGGTTGAGGCCAGAAGAGTGCGGCAGCTAGTTGCTGCGTCCTTCTGGCCGCTTGGTTTTAAAAAGTTACCTACTTAAGGGCTGCAACTTGGTGCAGGGCACTATGTCTTTTTTGTGAAAAAGCTGCCATCTTACCGACTGCATTTCACCTTGACATAATTTAATCTGCTGCTTTGAAACGACGCGACTTCGTCGGCCTCACTGGTTTAGCCACCGGGGCCATGTTTTTACCCGGCTTCCCTAGCCTGGCTAGTAATCCGGTTGATGCCGCCCGCCTGCTAGAGCCGGGCCTCGATGTGTTGCAGAAAAAGCGCTTTGCCGACGCGGCCCTCAATACGGCCAAAGGGGCCGGCGCCAGCTACGCCGACGTCCGTATCGGGCGTTACCTCAACCAGAGCATTTTCACCCGCGAAAAGCAGGTGCAGAACATCGCCAACGGCGAAAGCTTCGGGGCCGGCGTGCGCGTCATTGCCAACGGCAGTTGGGGCTTTGCCTCTACCAACGACGTGTCGGACAAGGGTCTAGCCAAGGCCGCCCAGCTAGCAGTAGCCATGGCTAAGGCCAACGCCAAAACCCAGAAGGAGCCCGTGAAGCTGGCCGCCCAGCGCGGCTACGGCGACGTGAGCTGGAAGACGCCTATTAAAACGAATGCCTTCGAAGTACCAGTAGCCCAGAAGGTAGAGCTGCTGCTAGCAGCCAATGCTAAAGCCACCGAGAATGGCGCCAACTTCGTTAATTCGTCGCTGTTCCAAATCAATGAGCAGAAGTACTTTGCCAGCACCGACGGCTCGTACATTGACCAAGACGTGCACCGCATCTGGCCCACGTTTTCGGTCACGGCCATCGACCGGGCCAGCGGCAAGTTCAAGACCCGCGACGCGCTGAGCGCGCCCATGGGCCTAGGGTATGAATACCTCTCGCCCCAGGCTGTAGACAAGGTGGCGGGCCCGGCGGGCACCGGCCTCATCGGCTACCGCAACAGCTACGACATCTTGGAAGATGCCGCTTTGGCCGCTCGCCAAGCCAAGGCCAAGCTCACGGCGCAGTCGGTAGCGCCCGGCAAGTATGACTTGGTGCTGGAGCCCAACCACCTAGGGCTCACCATTCACGAAAGCATCGGCCACGCGCTAGAGCTCGACCGCGTGCTGGGCTACGAGTCCAACTTCGCTGGCACCAGCTTCGCTACGCTGGAGTGGAAGGCGAAGAACATTCCGTACGGCTCGAAGCAAGTCAACATTGTGGCCGACAAGCTCCAGCCCGGCTCCCTAGGTGCCGTGGGCTACGACGATGAGGGCGTGAAGTGCAAGGAGTGGACCCTCATCGACCAAGGCAAGCTCGTGAACTACGAGAAGATTCGCGACCAGGCCCACATCGTAGGCCAGACCGAATCGGATGGCTGCTGCTACGCCGACTCCTGGAGTTCGGTGCAGTTTCAGCGCATGCCCAACGTGAGCTTGCGCCCCGGCACCGCCAAGCTCAGCGCCGACCAGCTCATCAGTCAGGTAGACAAGGGTATTTACATTGCCGGCCGCGGCTCTTATTCCATTGACCAGCAGCGCTACAACTTTCAGTTTGGCGGCCAAGTGTTCTATGCCATCGAGAAAGGTAAAATCACGGGCATGCTCGACGATGTGGCCTACCAAGCCAATACGCAAGAGTTCTGGAACTCCTGCGCGGCGGTGTGCGACGCGTCGGAATACCGGCTCTTCGGCACCTTCAACGATGGTAAAGGCCAGCCCTCTCAAAGCTCGGCCGTAAGCCATGGCTCTGCCACTACCCGCTTCAACGGCGTGAATGTGATTAATACGGCCCGCAAGTTGGGGTAGGGCTTTTCTGGCGTAAGACCCCACCCCCGACCCCTCCCCTCCGGGAGAGGGGAGCCACACGCTCGCTCACGTCAAATGTCGTCAGGCTCCCCTCTCCCGGAGGGGAGGGGTCGGGGGTGGGGTCATGCGCTAGCGGAATAGCCGTTTCGAAAAAAGAACCACGCGCTACGCAACTTCCCACTGGAAGGTTAGTCCTTTTTCAAGAAAAAATCCCCATCTTGCCCCACCTCTTCACTCCTATTTCACTAAATCTACCCACATTTTGAACAGACGCGACTTCGTAGGACTAGCTGGCCTGGGGGCCGGAGCCCTGCTGCTCCCCAATTTTCCGAGCCTCGGCGCCGACTTGGTAGACCCGGCGCGCCTGCTAGAGCCCGGCCTTGACATAGCCCAGAAAAAACGCCTGGCCGACGTAGCCCTCAACGCCGCCAAAAGCGCCGGCGCCAGCTACGCCGACGTGCGCATTCAGCGTACCCTCAACCAGGGCATTTTCACTCGCGAAAAGCAGGTGCAGAACATCGGTAGCACCGAAACCATGGGCGTGGGCATTCGGGTGATTGCCAACGGCACCTGGGGCTTTGCGGCCACCAACCAGCTAACTGATGCAGGCATTGCCAAAGCGGCCCAGCAGGCGGTGGCCATCGCTAAGGCCAACTCGAAGGTGCAGAAAGAGCCCGTGCAGCTGGCCCCGCAACGTGGCTACGGCGACGTAAGCTGGAAAACCCCTATTCAGCAAAATGCGCTGGAAGTGCCCATCAAGCAGAAGGTAGACCTGCTACTGAACGCTAATGCGGTAGCTCTCGACAACGGCGCCTCGTTCGTGAACTCGGCGCTGTTTCAAATCAATGAGCAGAAGTATTTTGCCAGCACCGATGGCTCGTATATCGACCAGGATATTCACCGCATCTACCCCAACTTTGGGGTGACGGTGGTAGACCGCGCCAGTGGTAAGTTCCGCTCGCGGCAGTCGCTGAGCCAGCCCATGGGCCTGGGCTACGAGTACCTCACGCCTAAGGCCGCCGACAAAATTGCGGGTCCGGCCGGCTCCGATGTGATTGGCTATAAGAATAGCTACGACATCTTGGAGGACGCCGCCAGCGCCGCCAAGCAAACCAAGCAAAAGCTGACCTGTAAGTCGGTTACTCCGGGCAAGTACGACCTCGTGCTCGACCCCGGCCACCTAGGGCTGACCATTCACGAGAGCGTGGGCCACCCGCTGGAGCTCGACCGCGTGCTGGGCTACGAAGCCAACTACGCGGGCACCAGCTTTGCCACCTTGGAGTGGAAAGCCAAGAACCTGCCCTATGGCTCGAAGCAAGTCAACATTGTGGCCGACAAACTGCAACCCGGCTCCCTAGGTGCCGTGGGCTACGACGACGAAGGCGTGAAGACCAAGGAATGGGACCTCATCAAGGCGGGCAAGCTCGTGGATTATGAGAAAATCCGGGACCAGGCGCACATCGTGGGCCAGAAGGAGTCGGATGGCTGCTGCTACTCGCAGTCGTGGCAGGATGTGCAGTTCCAGCGCATGCCCAACGTGAGCCTGCGCCCCGGCACCGCTAAAATGAGCGTGGATGACCTCGTGAAAGGGGTAGACAAAGGCATTTACATTGCCGGCAATGGCTCGTTCTCTATCGACCAGCAGCGCTATAACTTCCAGTTTGGCGGCCAGGTGTTCTACGCCATCGAGAAAGGCAAAATCACCGAGATGCTGGAAGACGTAGCCTACCAGGCTAACACCCAGGAGTTCTGGGGTGCCTGCGCCGGCTCGTGCGACGCCTCGGACTACCGCCTGTTTGGTGCCTTCAACGACGGCAAGGGCCAGCCTTCGCAGAGCTCGGCCGTGAGCCACGGCTCGGCTACCACGCGCTTCAACGGTGTGAATGTGATTAACACGGCCCGCAAAATCGGGTAGCGCGCACTTTAGTATCTACGAAATAATCTCAGCTATAATGGCAATTCTTTCTCAAACCGAAGCGCAGGACATTCTGAAGAAGGTCATCAGCTTCAGCACCGCCGACGAGTGCGAGGCCAACATGCAGGGCAGCCTGCAAGGCAACGTGCGCTCGGCGCGCAACTCCATCAGCACCGCCGGCGCTACCGACAACGTATCCTTGGCCGTGACCTCGTACTTCGGCAAGCGCTCGGGCACGGCTACGTGCAACCAGTTTGACGAGGCTACGTTGCGTCGCTGCGTGCAGCGCGCCGAGGAAATCGCGCGCCTGGCCCCTGAGAGCCCCGAGTACATGCCCCTCCTAGGTCCGCAAACCTACCAGGCGTCGCCGCAATCGTACGCGGCCAGCACGGCGGGCATCACGCCCGACTACCGCGCCACCCAAATGGCGACCAGCATGCAGTATTGCGACAGCAAGAAGCTGACCTCGGCGGGTTTCCTCAACGACTCAACCAGCTTCGTAGCCAAGCGCAACTCGAAAGGATTGGAGGCCTACCAGCGCCTCACTAACCTCGATTTCAGCATCACGGTGCGCACGCCCGACGGGCAGGGCTCGGGCTACGCCTCGACCGATTTTACTGACATCAGCAAGTTTGACGCGGCCCGCCTCACGCGCACGGCCGCCGACAAAGCGGCTTCGTCGGTGGGCGCTCGGGCCATCGAGCCCGGCAAGTACACCGTTATTCTGGAGCCTAATGCGCTGCTGTCGAACACCGACGCTTCGCTCCTAGGTGCCCTAATGCGCTCGTTCGACGCCCGCTCGGCTGACGAGGGGCGCAGCTTCCTGAGCAAGAAGGGCGGCGGCAATCGCAAGGGCGAGAAGATGTTTGACGAGCGCGTGACTATCTACTCGGACCCCACCAACCCCGAGGTACCCGACCTCACCTTCTCGGGCGACGGCCGCCCGCAGCAGCGCACCACCTGGATTGAGAAGGGCGTGGTGAAAAACCTGTACTCTTCGCGCTACTGGGCGCAGAAGTCGGGTATTCCTTCTTTGCCTGGCCCCGGTGGCTTCATCATGGAAGGCGGCACCCAAAGCACTGCTGACCTCATCAAGAGCACCAAAAAAGGCATCTTGGTGACGCGCCTGTGGTACATCCGCCCCGTTGACCCGCAAACGCTGCTGTACACGGGCCTCACCCGCGATGGAACGTTCTATATCGAGAACGGCGCTATCAAGTTTCCGGTCAAGAACTTCCGCTTCAACGAGAGCCCCATCATCATGCTCAACAACCTGGAAGCCATCGGCCGCCCCGTGCGCTTGGCTGGCAATCTGGTGCCCCCCTTGAAGATTCGCGACTTCACGTTTACGAGCTTGTCCGACGCCGTGTAGCGCGTGGACCCCACCCCCAGCCCCTCCCCCCTCCCGGAGGGGAGGGGTTGGGGGTGGGGTCTCACAGCTGGCGAGCACACGCTCAAGCCTAAAAACCGTCCTGCTTAGCTTGCCTTCGCAGGGCGGTTTTTGCTTTTCATTTATTCCTGATTAAATAGCGCTTTATATATAAAACTCTACTCATGAACCGACGTGACTTTGTGGGCCTCACTGGCCTAGGTGCCACGGCCCTGCTGCTGCCCACGCTACCCGGCTTTGGGGCCAAGCGCGTGGACCCCGCCCGCCTGCTGGAGCCCGGCGCCGACACCGTGCTGAAAAAGCGCCTAGCCGACGCCGCCCTTAATGCTGCTAAGAGCGCGGGCGCCAGCTATGCCGACGTGCGCATTGGCCGCTCACTCAATCAGTACGTGTTTGCTCGCGAAAAGCAGATTCAGAACATCGTGAGCACCGAGAGCTACGGGGTGGGCATTCGGGTGCTCGTGAATGGCTGCTGGGGCTTTGCCTCCACGAGCGTAGTCACCGAGGCCAGCCTGGCCGCCACCGCCCGCCTGGCCGCCGATATTGCCAAGGCCAACAAGCTGGTGCTGAAAGAGCCTGTTCAGCTAGCCCCACAGCAGGGCTTCGGGGAGGTGAGCTGGAAGACGCCCCTTGTGCAAAGCGCCTTTGAGGTGCCAGTGAAGCAAAAGGCCGACCTGCTGCTGGCCGCCAACGCCGCCGCGATGAACAACGGGGCGAGTTACATCAGCTCGGCGCTATTTCAAGTTAATGAGCAGAAGTACTTTGCCAGTACCGACGGCTCGTACATCGACCAAGATGTGCACCGCCTCTGGCCCACTTTCAACGCCACGGCGGTAGATACCAAGTCGGGTAAATTCCGCTCGCGGGAGGCGCTGAGCGCGCCCGTGGGCATGGGCTACGAGTACCTCACACCCAGCGCTGCCGAGCAGGTGCGCGGGCCGCAGGGCACCGACACCATTGGCTACAAGCTGCGCTACGACCTGCTGGCCGACGCCGCCCTGGCCGGCAAGCAAGCCAAAGCCAAGCTGAACATGAAGTCGGTAACGCCTGGCAAGTACGACCTGGTGCTCGACCCCGGCCACCTAGGGCTGACCATTCACGAGAGCGTGGGCCACCCCACCGAGCTCGACCGCGTGCTGGGCTACGAGGCCAACTTTGCGGGCACCAGCTTTGCCACCCTAGAGTGGAAAGCCAAGAACCTACCCTACGGCTCCAAGCAGGTTAACATCGTGGCCGACAAGCTGCAGCCGGGCGCGGTGGGCACGGTGGGTTACGACGACGAGGGTGTGAAAACCAAGCAGTGGGACATTATTAAGGAAGGCAAGCTAGTAGACTACCAGAAAATCCGGGACCAGGCGCACATCGTGGGCCAGAAGGAATCGGATGGCTGCTGCTATGCCCAGTCTTGGGACGATGTACAGTTTCAGCGCATGGCCAATATCAGCCTAAAACCCAGCCCCACCAAGATGAGCGTGGACGAGATGGTGAGTAAGGTGGATAAGGGTATCTATATCGCCGGCGCGGGCTCGTTCTCTATTGACCAGCAACGCTATAACTTTCAGTTCGGCGGGCAGCTGTTTTTCGCCATTGAGAAGGGCAAAATCACGGAGCCGATTGAGGACGTGGCCTACCAGTCGAACACCCAAGAGTTTTGGGGCGCCTGCGCCGGCTCGTGCGACCAATCGGACTACCGCCTGTTCGGCACTTTCTTCGACGGGAAGGGCCAGCCTACGCAAAGCTCGTCAGTGAGCCACGGCTCGGCTACCACGCGCTTCAATGGGGTGAACGTGATTAATACGGCCCGGAAAGTTTAGCGCCCGCACTTCTTACTATCAGCAACTTATCCAATGGCTATTCTCTCTAAAGACGAAGCCCAAGCTTTACTAAAAAAGGTGCTATCCTATAGCACTGCTGACGAGTGCGCCGTCGGGCTCGATGGGCGCACCACCGGCAACATTCGCTACGCCCGCAACAGCGTGAGCACGGCCGGCGCCTCCGACACGGTGTCGCTCAGCGTGGAGTCGCGCTTTGGCAAGCGCTCGGGCATTGCTACCTGCAACGAGTTTGACGAGGCCACGCTGCGCCGCTGCGTGCAACGCGCCGAAGAAATCGCACGCTTGGCCCCCGAGAGCCCCGAATACATGCCGCTCCTAGGTCCGCAAACCTACCTCAACCCACCCTCGGCGGCAGCTACGCTGCTCACGCCCGCTACCCGCGCCCAGGCCGCAGCCGACAGCATCGGGCTATGCGCGGCCAAAAACCTTACGGCCGCCGGCTTTCTGGATGGTGGCGCCCGCTTCTCAGCGCTGCGCAACTCGAAGGGCCTGGAAAGCTACCAGCAATCGACCAGCACCGACTTTTCGGTGACGGTGCGCACCGCCGACGGGCGCGGCTCGGGCTACGCTATTAGCGACGCCACCGACCCCAGCAAACTCAATTTTAAGTCGCTGACCCAGCGGGCCGCTGATAAAGCAGCTTCGTCGGTGATGGCCAAGGCTATCGAGCCCGGCAAGTACACCGTTATTCTGGAGCCGGCCGCCCTGATGGCGGGCGATGACCTCTCGCTCCTAGGTGGCTTGGTGTACAACATGGGCGCCCGTGAGGCCGACGAAGGGCGAAGCTTTTTGACCAAGAAGGGCGGCGGCAACCGCAAGGGCGAAAAGCTCTTTGACGAGCGCGTGAACATCTACTCCGACCCGCTCAATGCCGACGTGCCCGGCAACGCCTTCGATGGCGAGGGCCTGCCAACCAAGCGCATGAGCTGGGTGGAGAAAGGTGTAGTAAAAAACATGTTTTACTCACGTTTTTGGGCTCAGAAAAACAACGTGGCGCCCACCGCTTTCCCCAGCAGCTTTATCATGACGGGTGGCACCCAGAGCACCGCCGAGCTTATCAAAAGCACGGCCAAGGGCATTCTAGTCACACGCCTGTGGTATATCCGCGAGGTAGACCCGCAAACGCTGCTCTACACGGGCCTGACGCGTGATGGTACTTTCTATATCGAAAACGGCGCTATCAAGTTCCCTATTAAGAACATGCGCTTCAATGAGAGCCCCATCATCATGCTCAACAACGTGGAGGCCATCGGCCGGCCCCAGCGCCTGGCTAATTGCTTGGTGCCGCCGCTCAAGATTCGCGACTTCACCTTTACCAGCCTATCAGACGCCGTGTAGCAACCACAAAAAGCCGGCTGTCATGCTGAGCTTGCGAAGCATCTTATCACGTTAGAGCTAGTAACTCCAGCGTAAGAAGATGCTTCGCAAGCTCAGCATGACAGCCGGTTGAGGAGCCTATTTGGGATTGCTTTTAGTTCTTACTTGCCAAACTGGATGGCGGCGTAAAGCTGAAACACGCGGTTTTGCAACCTAGGGTCGTTCACGCCGCTGAGGTTCTTCACATCGTTGATGTCGTTGAGGCCAGCCACGTAGCGGGCACCGATGGAGAGCGCGCTGAATTTCAGGCCCGCGCCAGCAGCGAGGCTAAAGTCGCCACGCTTGTAGTTGCCCGTTGAAGACTGGTCGACCTGACCGTAGCTGGCCGAACCGTTGGTGTTGCTAATCTGCACGTTGCCTTTCTCGTTGGCACTAGCCAGAAAGCCGAATTGCGGGCCAGCTTCTACGAAAACGGGCCCGACGGTTATTTTGGCCAGCACGGGCACCGTGAAGTAGTGCAGCTTAGTTTCGTAATCGGTTACGGCGCCTTTGAGGTCGCTGCCCTGCACCGAGTACTGTAGCTCAGGCTGAATAGACAGCGGCCCTAGGATGTTGGCCTGGTACAAGATGCCCACATGATAGAAGGTTTTGTAGCTGGCATCTTCACCCGAGCGGCCGTGCAGCTGAGCGAAGTTGACGCCGCCTTTCACGCCGAACTGGGCATGGGCTTTGGGGGCAAGGGCTAGGGTGAGCAGTGCGGCTACCGGAAGGACGAGAGCTTTCATAAGGACAATTTTTTAGAGGTAGAATACCAAAGCGGGTAACGCAGTGCGGGCCGAAATAGTACAGCCGGGTGCACTAACGGGGCCTCATGCGATGGAGTTATGATGAGCTTGGGCCAGAATAACTGCAGAAAAAACGCGCTACCGCGCAACCAACCGCGTCGCTTTGTTTCATTTAGGTGCCTTGGCTGCCTTTATTTGCTAGCTTAACTTTTACGTATGCCCGCTGCTCCTTTTACGTTTGTGCGCCTCAGCTACCACTCCGGCGACTGGGACGCGGTAGATGAGCGCATGCCGGCTAACCTGCTGCACTCCTTGGTGCAGTACACCACGGTGCCCGTCGAGCCCAAGGAAAAAGTGGTGGCCCTCGACAGCCCCGAGCTGTTCAACTACCCCTTTTGCTACCTAAGCGGCCACCGGCTGGTGCAGTTTTCGGCCCAGGAAAAGAAAAACTTCACCCAGTACGTGCGCAACGGCGGCTTCGTGTTTGTGGACGACTGCAACCACGACATCGACGGCCTGTTTGCCCGCTCCTTTGAGGAGCAGATGCGCGCCTGCTTCGGCGCCACGGCACTGAAGAAAATTCCTAAGACCCACCCCATTTACAACCAGTTTTTTAAGTTCAAAGACGGCCCACCCAACACAGGCTTCGAGCTCAATGGCTGGGGCGACGACCTAGTGCACGACTACCTGAAGGGCGTGGAAATAAACGGTCGCCTAGGTGTCCTTTATTCCAACAAAGACTATGGCTGCGAGTGGGACTATGACTTTAGAAACAAGCGCTTTCTGGCCGAGGACAACACCAAGTTTGGGGTCAATATTTTGCTGTATGCGCTGAGTTGAAATTTGCCTGTCATGCAGAGCGCAGCGCAGCATCTCGCGTGGCGCAGTAATCAATAATGTTCACAAACGTCAGCACGCGAGATGCTTCGCTGCGCTCTGCATGACAGACGCCTTTATATAATATGACAGAACAAGACGTTAAAACGCTCCTCGCCAAGCTTCCCGTCCTGAAGGCGGAGATTGGCAAAATCATCGTGGGCCAAGAGTCGGTGCTCGACGAGGTGCTAGTGGCGCTGCTGGCGGGCGGCCACGCGCTGCTCGAGGGTGTGCCGGGCCTAGCCAAAACGCTGCTGGTACGCACGCTGGCCTCGGCCACCGATTTGCCGTTTCGCCGCATCCAGTTCACACCCGACCTGATGCCGACTGACATCCTAGGTACCGAAGTACTAGAGGAAGACCACAGCACGGGGCACCGCTCGTTCAAGTTCAACCAAGGGCCCATCTTCGCCAGCCTCGTGCTGGCCGACGAAATAAACCGCACGCCGCCCAAAACCCAAGCTGCCCTGCTCGAAGCCATGCAGGAAGGCCACGTAACCTACGCCGGCCAGGAACACGCGCTGCCCAAGCCTTTCTTCTTGCTGGCCACCCAAAACCCTATTGAGCAGAGTGGTACCTACCCGCTGCCCGAGGCGCAGCTCGACCGCTTTCTGCTGTACGTGCGCATTGGCTACCCCACCGAGCAGGAAGAGATGGCAGTGCTGAGCGGCACCACCGGCGGTGCCCGCGCCGAGGTCAAGCCTATCCTAGGCGGGGCAGATATTCGGCAGTTGCAGCAGCTAGTGCGCCAGGTCAGCCTCAGCCCCGAGCTGCTGAGCTTCGTGAACCGGCTGGTGCGGGCCACGCGCCCAGCCACTTCTACGGTGAAGTTTATTCAGGACTACGGGCGCTGGGGGGCGGGACCTAGGGCCGGGCAGGCGCTCATTTTGTGCGCCAAAGCGCGGGCGCTGCTGCAAGGCCGCTTTGCCGCCACGCTCGATGATATCAAGGCGCTGGCGCCGCCCGTGCTGCGGCACCGGGTGCTCCTGAACTTCAACGCCGAAGCCGAAAACCTGACGCCGGACGACGCAGTGCGCGAGCTGCTAAAAGCCGTAGCGGTGTAACACCGATGGCACGGGGCGCAGCCCCACGCCATCATGAGGTCATCCTAGGTTCTTAATTCACTAGTTAGTAGATGCTTTTTCCTGAACTCCTTTACGCCCTGCGCAACTTGCCCCTTGCCGCCAAGCGGGCGGCCGAAGGCTTCCTGGCCGGCGCCCATGCCAGCCGGCGGCACGGGGTAGGTATGGAGTTTAGCCAGTATCGGCCCTACCTGCCTGGCGACGACCTGCGCCGCCTCGACTGGCGCCTGGCCGCCCGCTCGGACCGCTACTACATCCGGGAATCGGAAGTGGATACCAGCCTCACGGTGAACCTCCTGCTCGACGCTAGCGCCAGCATGAACCACCGCGATGACAACGGCCTCCGCAAGCTCGACTACGCCCGGCTACTGCTAGCCGCGCTGGCCTACTTGGCTCAAAAGCAGGGCGACGCGGTGGGTCTGAGCATCTTGAGTCCGGCTGGTTTGCAGCACCTAGGTGCCCTTTCGGATACGCGCCAGCTACCGCGCATTTACCATACCCTCGAAAATACTGAGGCCACTGGCGCCTTCCCGAGCACAACTACGCTAGCGCCCCTTACGGCACGCCGCCAGCGGGCGCTTACGGTGTGCGTGAGCGACTTGTACGAAGAGGACGGCGAGATAACGCGCCTCTTAGGTCGCCTGCGGGCCGTGAGCGGCGACGTGCTGCTGCTGCACTTGGTAGCTGGCAACGAATTGAATTTTAGCTACAAGGGGCCCGTCACGTTTCGCGACTTGGAGACCAACCAAACCATTCAGCTCGACGCCGACCAGCAACGGGACGCTTACCAGCAGCAGTTACAGCTGTGGCTACGCGACACTGCTCAGAACGCCCGCAGCCAGGGGCTCGATTACCATTTATTGAATACCGCCGAGCCGCTCGACGGAGCGCTACGCGAGTTTTTAACCCGCCGCCAGCGGATGGGCTAGTATTCTTAAAAAGAACCACAAAACCGTCTGTCATTGCGAGGAGGAACGACGAAGCAATCTCTCCTTTTTGGCTGACAGGCAATACAAACGATAAGGAAAGATTGCTTCATCGTTCCTCCTCGCAATGACAGTTTTTAATTGATTTAACTTGTTCGCCCTCAATACCCCTTCTGCGCTGTTTGCCCTGCTCGGCCTGCTGGTGCCGCTGGCCATCCACCTCTGGAACCGCCGGCCGGGGCAGGAGGTAGCAGTGGGCAGCCTGCGCTGGCTAACGGCCGGCGCCAACCGCCGCCTGCGCAACCTGCGCCTAGAGCAGATATGGCTGCTCTTGCTGCGAGCGGCGCTGCTATCCGTGCTGGCGGTGGCGGTGGCGGGCCCCGTGTGGCGGCAGGTGTTGCCAGGCGGCCGGGGGCAGGTGCTGGTGAGCCCCGAGCTGGCGGGCACGCGCTCGCTGGCTGCCGTGCGGCCGGATATTGATTCGCTGCGTCGGCGCGGCTACGCCCTGCGTTGGCTGGGCCAAGGGCTGCCCAAGATTTCGGCCGCCGCTTGGCGAGCCGATTCCTTAGGTCGGCTTTCGGATAGTGTAGTGGCCCTACGCTGGGCTGCTACGGCGGGCTTTTATTGGGAGCGTATCAGGCAGGCAGCGGACACCTTTGCCGGCCAGCCGCTGTACGTGCTGACGCCGGCCACGCTGCGCGGCGCGCAGGGCACCCACGGTCCGCTCCCTGCTAACCTGACTTGGCAGACGCTACCACTGACCACCGAAACTACTTGGCTGCAAGCCGCCAGCAGCAGCCGCGATAGCCTACATCTGCTGTTGGGCAGCAGTACCGAACGCCAAACCACCTTCCGCACGGTGGCCGTGGCGCGGCCTGCAGCGGGGCAACGGCTCACCGGAGCCAACCTGCCGCCTTTAAGCTACGAAACGCCCAGCAACGGCCAGCCGCAGGTGCAGCCGCTGCCCGCCACGGCCGCCGATTTGGGCCGCGCGCTGGCCGCCGTGCCGGTGCAGCCCGCCGCCCTACGCGTGTGGGTGTATACCACGCCCGCCTACGCCCAGGATGCACGCTATCTGCGCGCTGCCCTGCGGGCGGCCAGCGCCGGCCTGCCCGGCCCACTAGCCCTGACGGTAGCTGCTACCTTACCCGACCCAGCAAGCGCGCCCGACTGGCTGTTCTGGCTATCGGCGGCGCCGGTGCCCGCAGCTTGGCGCGGGCGCATAGCCCAGGGGCTACACCTGTGGCAAAGCGCGGCTGGTCCGGGCGTGGCCGACACAAGCGCGCTAGCCACGCTTAATCTTGAGGAAGCGGCCCCGGTCAGCCTTTGGCGGCGGGCCAATCAGCGGGCTAGCGCTACTGCCGAGCCGCTGTGGACCGATGGCCTAGGTCGCCCCGTACTCACCCGCCAGGCGCAAGGCCAAGGCGCATCTTACTACTTTGCTACCCGCCTCCACCCCACTTGGAGCGAGCTACCCGACAGCCCGGCGCTGCCCGCGCTGCTGCTCGGCGTACTGCGGCCTGAGCCAACGGGCGCCGCCCTGGCACGCTTGGCCGCCCACGACCAGCGCCGCCTCGACCCCGCTCAGCTACCCGCCCCCGCCGCCAAAGTAGCCGGGCCGCCTGCCCCTACTGCTTTTCGACTGCTCGATTTACGCCCGTGGCTGGTACTGGCGGCGGGCGTGCTCCTAGCCCTAGAGCGCTGGCTGGCTAGCCGGCGGGCGGCCTTCACCTTATCATCTCCGGCATAATGCAGACCGTCGATTTTGCAGCAAAGACTGACCTAGGGCAGGCCCAGCGGCACATCCAGGAAGTGGGCCGCCACTATGCCTGGCGCTACGCAGTAGCGGTGCTGCTGCCTACACTGGCGGCCGGCGTGCTACTCGGCGTGCTGGCGCAGGTGTGGCCGGCTGGACGGCCCTGGCTAGTTGCGGCCGGCGTAGGTGTGGTCCTTATCGCGGCGTGGCAACTGTGGCCGCTGCGGCACCTAGGGCCAGCGGCGGTGGCACGGCGGCTCGACCGACAGTTTGCCGAGCTTGAAGACAGCACCGGCCTGCTGCTGGTGCCCACCGAGCCAAATCTGCTGGGCCAGTTGCAACAGGCGCATGTAGCGCAGCAATTGAGCCAGCTCATGGCGAACGGTGCGGGATTACTGCCCTTCTCCTTTAAGAAGTCGCTACTCATAACCGGGTTGCTACTCGGCAGCGCGGGACTGCTCACGTTGGTACGCCCTACCAAGCAAGCGGCCGCGCCCGCCAGCGTAGCCGTGCATTTCTCTCCCGACTCCACTCAGAAGCCAACTGCAGCGGGCCCAGCGCGCATCACCAACGTGCGGTTGCTCGTGACGCCGCCGGCCTACACGCGGCGGGCGGCGTTTGTGCCCGCGCAGGCGTCTTTTCAGTGCCCGCAGGGGTCGCGGGTACGCTGGGTAGTGGAGGTAAACCGCGCTGTGCAGTCCGCTCCCTTACTAGAAATAGGGAAGCAGCGCCAGCCACTACAGCCGGTGGCAGGGCAACCTAGGGCCTTTTTTACGGAGCAAACCTTGGCTGCCCCGGCTTTGTACCGGCTGCGCTACGCCGGCCAGGTGTCTGACGACTACGCCATTGATGTGCGGCCCGACCAGGTGCCGGTAGTGCGCATCCAAACGCCGAAGCCGTACACGCTTATTGCAGCCATCGGCACCAAGCCCGAGGTGCCGGTGCGGGCTACCCTGCGCGACGACTACGGCCTGAGCCACGCCGAGCTAGTCATTACGGTAGCTCAGGGGCAGGGCGAAGCGGTGAAATTTAAGGAGGTGCGTCGCGACCTGAGCGCGGCCCTAGGTGGCCAACCCACGCAGAGTACGCTCAGCAACCTGCTTAGCCTGCCTAAGCTGGGCATGACCTACGGCGACGAATTATACTTCTACATTCAAGCCCGCGATACCCACGGCCAAAGTGCCCGCTCCGACACCTACCTGGTGCAGTGGCAAGACACGGCCGCCGCCACCAGTGCCCTCGACATGGGCATGGGCGTGAACACCGCACCCGCCTATTTCCGCAGTGAGCGCCAGATAATTATTGACACCGAGAAACTGATTGCCGAGCGCAAAAAGCTCACGCATGCCGAGTTTACTAACCGGGCCAATGCGCTGGGCTTCGACCAGCAGTCGCTGCGGCTGCGCTACGGCAAGTTTTTAGGGGAAGAATCGGAGAAAGGCATGGGCGTGACGGCTGGCCCCTCACACTCGCCCATTGCGGAGGACGAAGACGCGCCAGCCGCCGCCGAGCCGGCCCACTCGCCCATTGCCGACGAACATGACGAGCACGACGGCCACGACCATAGCCACGCGGCGGCCCCGCCCCGCCCCGGTACCCTAGGCTCGCAAACCGCCGAAACCGACGCGCTAATGGACCCCTACATCCATAAGCACGACGACGCCGAAACTGCCGACTTCTTAGAGCCCGCTGTAAAGGCCAAGCTGCACGCAGTGCTCGACGAGATGTGGGCCGCCGAGCTGCGCCTGCGCACCGGTCAGCCCGAGGCCGCGCGCCCCTATGAGTACCGCGCCCTGCGCCTGCTCAAAGAGGTGCAGCAGCAAACCCGCGCCTACGTTAAGAAAGCCGGCGTCACGCCTCAGCCTTTCCCGGAGGCCACCCTGCGCCTCACCGGCGAATTGAAGGGCGCCGCTGCCCCGCACCTCACCGGCACCGTGCCGGCGCCCGCCGCGCAGCCGGCCGTGCGCGGGGCCCTGCGCTGGCTAGCGGCGGCCCAAGCCGGCCAGCCCAGCCGCGCTGCCGATGCCGCCACCCTCGACCAGGCCGGCCAGGTGCTGGCGCAAGCTGCCCTGCAAAAGCCCGGCGCCTACCTGCCCGCCTTGCGTGCCCTACGCACGCTGGCTACCGATGCGCGCGCCGGCCGCACGCCCTGCGCTAACTGCTTGCCGGTAGCCGAGCGCGCCCTGGCCGACCTGCTACCCTCTCCTACCCCCACCGCCGCCCCGGCCGTGGCGCCCAACCGCCTGGCGCGGCGCTACTTCCAGGAGCTAGACCAGTAGTGTACCGTGGACTCTGCGAGTTCGCGCGTGAACCGACTGACCGCAATGCCATTCTTATTTGACATTATTTACTTATCGCGTATTGTCTTCTCCGCTTGTTTTCTACCTGCTGCTAGTTGGCTGCATCTTACTCGGCGTGTGGCTGGTAGTGGCTGCCTGGCGCCGACCCGCCCCGCGGCGGCGCCTGCTGCGCGTGTTGGCCAGTGCGCTGGTGCCGCTAGGGCTCTGGTTCAGCGCCTACCCGCCCACGCGGGCGGTGCCGACCACACAGTCGGCCGCCATCTTGCTTACCGAAGGGTACCAGCCTGACAGCCTGCGCCAACTGAAGGGGCAGCTTGGGGCGGGCACGCCCGTGTGGAGCTACGGCGTGCCCGCACCCACCGGCGCCCGGGCCCTAGGTAGCCTGCTCAGCCTAGCCGAGCAGCGCCCGGCCCTGCGCCAGCTGCACGTGCTGGGTTACGGCCTGCCCGCCGCCGACCTAGGCGTCCTAGGCAACGCGCCCCTGCAAGCGCACGGGGCACCGGCCGTTGAAGGCTTTCAGCAGGCGCACTGGAGCCCACAATTGCGCCTAGGTCAGACATTAGTGGTAGAAGGCACCGTAGTTTCACCTAGGGCTCCTGCTTGGGTGAGTCTGCGCGCCGCCGGCGCCGGGCGCGACTCGGTGCGGCTAACCAAGAGCGGCACCTTCCGGCTACACTACTTGCCCAAGGTCGCCGGCCGGCAATTGCCCGAGCTGATGCTGCGTCAAGCTGGCCGCGTGGTGGCCATCGAGCCCGTACCGATTGAAGTGACAACCACCAACCAGCCGCCCGTGCTGCTCCTGGCTGCCGTGCCTTCATTCGAGTTTAAGTTTCTAAAAAACAGCCTCGCGGCGCAGGGCCGGGCTGTGGGCTTGCGCAGCACCGTGAGCAAAGGTTTAGTGCAAACCGAGTTTCTCAATCAGCCCGCTCAGTCGCTCGACCATCTCACGCCTAGCCTACTCAATCGCTACGCCGTGGTAGTAGCCGATGCCGCCACGCTAGCGGCCTTGCCTCCCTCAGAAAGCCAAGCCCTACGCGCAGCCACCCAGGCCGGCCGACTAGGCTTGGTAGTGCTAGCTGACGTGGCGCCGCTGCCTACTGCCGCACCCGCCCGCGCCGATTTCAGCATCGTACCCCAGCCCACTACCGGCCCCAGCGCCAACCCGCAGCTGGTAGCCTGGCCCGGCGGCCCGGCTGGCCTACGCACCACTTTGCCGGCCCACCTGCGGCCCACGGCCGCGCTGAAGCCGCTGGTGAATGGACCCAACGCTGCATTGGTAGCTGCCAGCCGGCGCTATGGTCTAGGTACGGTGGTAGTATCAGTGGTACCCAATACGTTTCGGTGGGCGCTGCAAGGCCAGGAAACTGCCTACGGCGCCTTTTGGAGCCAGCTGCTTGGGGCGGCCACGCCGCCGCCCGGCTTGGCCGCCACCTGGCAGCTAGGTAGCCGCTGGCCCCGACCACACTATCCGCTGGCCTTGCGCCTGAGTGGGGCGCTGCCCGCCCCCACTGCGCTGCCGACCGTGCGCCCGTTGGCGGGCGGGGCGGGCGTGCAGCTAGCCCTCGGGCAAGATACTCGCCTGCCCGAATGGAGCACGGCGCAATTTTGGCCGGGCGCGGCGGGCTGGCACCAAGTACAAGGACCTGGCCGCACAGCTTACAATTTCTTCGTGTATGATTCGACCGCCTGGCGCGGGCCCGAGCTGGCCGAGCGCCAGCAAGCACTAGCGCAGCACCTAGGAGCTTTCAAGGCTAGCAGCCACGCGCCCGGTACCGTACAGGAGCCGTGGCCCACTAGCTGGTTCTTTGGGCTAGTCTTGCTGGCTGCTGGCTTTTTGTGGCTGGAAGAGAAACTATAACGCTGTAGAAATCATCATTACGCTATTAATTTCAAAAAGAGGCGCCTGGCAAAGCCCGGCGCCTCTTTTGTTGTGAGATTTCTTAAAAGGTCTTATTCCCTGCTACCGCCTAGAGCGCGCCTTAGTCGCGGTTAGCAGACTAGTTCAGAATTTTTCCTTAGCCCACGCAACCGTTAGCGCAGCCCGCCGGTCAAGCCCCCGAATGCCGCTGCTGCCAGGTCAGGCGTTTGCTTCTCCTTCTGCTTATGCCAGCTGCTACTGCTATCTCCAATGCCTTGCTTGCGGCTTGCCGCCGGGGTGAGGAGGCCGCGCAGTTTCAGCTATACAACCAGCTTTCCTACAGTCTCATGGGCGTTTGCCTACGCTACTGTTCGAGCCGAGCCGAGGCCGAAGACGCCTTGCAAAACACCTTCGTTAAACTATTTACGCGCCTCGACCAATATCGGGGCGATGGTCCTTTTGAAGCGTGGGCGCGGCGGGTGGCGGTGCACACCGCACTGCACGCCGTGGCGCAGCACCGCCTGCGCCACCCCACCAGCACCGGCGCCGACGAGCTCGACGACTACGCGGCCGACCTGCCCAGTCTGGAACCCTCCGCACTGGACACTCTGGCGGCCGATGACCTGCTGCGCCACCTAGCAGCCCTACCTACTGGCTACCGCACAGTACTCAATCTATACGCTATCGAAGGCTACTCCCACCCCGAAATCGCGCAGTTGCTCGGCATTTCTGAGGGCACCAGCAAGTCGCAGCTTGCCCGTGCGCGCCAGCTCTTAGCCCATCGTCTGCGCTTAGCTAACTACAAAAATCTTTATCAAGCATGAACGCAGGCCCGACCCCGCCCAGCCCCGATGACGACGCCAGCGACCCGCTGCTGGCTGCGCTACGGCAGCGCCTGGGCGACTACGGCCAAGCCCCTCCTCCCGGCGCCTGGGCCGCCATCAAGGAGCAGCTACCGCCGCCACGCCCGTGGTGGCAACGCACGCGGTTCTTGCCGTTACTACTCTTACTGCTGGGGGTAGTGGCCGTTACCACCACTGTCATTTTGCGCGGGCATATGGGCCGGCGAGGTCAGGCAACCACCGCTGAGCGGCAGCCGGCGGGTAAGATGCTGAAGCATGATTTTATCGCTCCCGACCTACCTAGGAACGCAGGTCCAAAAACAGTTCCTATTAAATTGAGGTCTGTAGAAACTGCTAGCTCTTCTACTTCTTCACCAGTAACTGCCTCGCCTTTTTCTGCTACCACTGACACGGCGATAACACTTGCTGCGACCAACAGCCTCGCCCAGCCAACCACCTCTCCCAATACTTCAGCTCACTCACCAGTCGGGCGCCCTTCGCGCATCGGCAAAACAGCTTCCGCAGATGCGAGCGGACTTTCTCTCACAGCAGATATAACTGGCGACCGTGCCCATAGCGAGCGGATGTTGAAACAGCCTTCATTAGCACGCGCTAGCACACGCAGACGCAAAACTTCCATTGCTTCGACTTGGCTTTCGGCCGCGCCAGAGTCGCAGGTTAAGAGGTCAGCAAAAGCAGGAGTAGTAAGTCTTAATGTAGTTTCCTCTGTAGAAGCCAGCCGGTCGGTCACGGCTCGCAGCAAAAGGCACCGTACTCGGGCCGAAGGTTCTCTCGCTTCGCAAAGCCCCTCCAAGCAGCACCGTTCGGTACCGTCCGAAACTGCTCTTAACCGAGTTAGTCGCCGAGCCAAAACATATTCAGGTATTCAGCAGGCTAGTGCTGGCACCCGGTTGCAGTCGCGTCTAGGTAGTACTGAGCTAACTGCTGGGCCGCGTACCTCAGTGGGCCGGGCCAGCCAAGTCGATTCCCTGGCACTACACACGGTAGCTCTAGAATTGCCACTGACCTTGACTCAGCCAGTACTTATCGCCCGGCCCGACTCTGTACAGCCGACCTTACCTAGGGCGCGGCGCTGGTCGGTGATGGTGCTGGCCGGGCCCACCCTGAGCTACCGTACCCTAGGCCCAGCGCCCACGCTGGCTGCGCGGCACCCCGATTTTGCTCGCCTCGAGCGGCCGGCGCTGGGCTTGGGCGCGCAGGTGCAACTACGGCGGGTGCTGTCGAGCCGCTGGGCGCTGGCTGCGGGCCTAGGCTACCACGAGTACGCTACCCGACTAGCCCTTGGTATCGTTGACACTAGCGGTCGCAGCCCTAGGTCGGTACATCAGCGCGATGTGTACCGGATGCTTACGCTACCCGTGCAGATGAGCTACGCGCTGGGTGTGCCTCGCCAGCGGCTGGCCTGGGGCCTGTTGCTGGGCTTAGAGCCCAGTTGGTACCTAGGCGGCCGCAGCACCGAGGGTAGCGACTGTGGCTGCCAGCAGCGGCTATATCCGGCCGATTCAGCCAAGACTGGACCTTATCGCTCCTTGTCACTAGCATTGAGCCTAGGGCTCGACCTGCGCTACCGGCTCGGGGGGCCGGCCTCGCGTTGGCAGTGGGTGGTGCAGCCTACCGCGCGCTACATCATTACCCCTTTCGTGCGCAGCGACGCCACTGGCTTCACGCGCCGTCAGCCTTTTAGCCTGGGGCTACTCACCGGTTTTTCCTGGGATTTGCGCTAAGTCCAAAGCAGGCCGGCCGGCTGCTTCTACCTAGCGCTATTATCCTCTTCCACCTTTTTTCCTGGCTGTTATGAATCGTTTGTTTCTCTTGCTCGGCTTGGCCGGACTGCTGCTGGCGGCCGGCTGCCGCAAAGACGACTTGGTTGACTGCACACCCGCTACTTCTAATCTATCACTTCAAGAATTTATAAAGCGCAATGGCGTTCCCGTACAAACCTTTACCCTGACGCTAGGACCTAATTCCGGGAATCAAACCCTTACAACTAACGCTGGCGCTACCATTACCTTCCCCGGCAGCCGCTTCATCCTACCCAACGGTACAGCGGCCAGCGGTTCGGCGCAGGTGCGCGTGCGCGAAATCTATTCGGTACCCGACATGCTATTGAGCAATATGCCCACGCAAGTTATTGGTACCCGCCAGCTGCTAATATCAGGAGGTGAGTTCAGTATCCAAGTATGGCAGAATGGAACCCGGCTACGACTCGCGGCAGGCTCCTCACGCATAGTAGTCAATTCGATAGCTCCGGTTGGTGCAGCTAGCGGCCAGCAACTCGTCTGGCAGCAACTAGCTAATCCTACACCCGACTCGGCGGCGTGGTCGCGGCCCGGCACACTTGACACCGTGCGCACTAATACCTTCCCTAATGGCGTGGCACCTGTTTACAGCATGCCTATTTCGCTTGATTCAGTTAGCTGGTGGAATATTGACCGCCTGTGGTCGCTCTATCAATCGGCTCCCGTAAGAACTATTACGGTGCAGGTACCTGCTATCCCAGCAGCTAGCACTGGTTCAACTCAGGTTTTTATACGGGTGACTGGCCTCAATGGCTTAGCTCGTTTATACCCCAGCAACACAGCCAAAACCAACTGGGTAGCCCAGTTGCCGACCGGAGCTAACATGGTAGTCGCAGTGCTACAATCTGTCAATGGCCAACTCTATTTTGGCTCGCAACCACTTACCACCCAGAATGGCTTGGTCATAACGCCCACCCTAACCGCCGTGAGTGAGGCAGATGCCGTGCGGCTCATCAAGCAATTATAAGAATCGAAGCTATGAAAACGAAAAAGCACCTAGGACAACCCTAGGTGCTTTTTTGCTATCGTATAACTTAAGGACTAGTACGCCCGCGCAAACCAGGCGCGGCGGGTGCTCGGCTTGCCGGTCACGATGCAGACGCCGTCCTCGTCGGGCTCGTTGAGGGGGAGGCAGCGCACGGTAGCTTTGGTTTGCTCTTTGATGAGCTCCTCGGTTTCGGAGGTGCCATCGTAGTGGGCTACAACGAAGCCGCCTTCGCCGTCGAGCACCGCCTTAAACTCGTCGTAGGTGTCGACGCGGGTGGTGTGGGCATCGCGGTAGTTTTTGGCTTTGTTGTAGATATTCAGCTGAATATCGTTCAGCAGCTTATCTACGCTGTCTACTACGTCGGCTAGCGGCAGTTGCAGCTTTTGCTTGGTGTCGCGGCGGGCAGCTTCTACGGTGCCAGCGTCGAGGTCGCGGGCGCCGATGGCTAGGCGCACGGGCACGCCCTTCATCTCCCACTCGGCAAACTTGAAGCCGGGGCGCTCGGTGTCGCGGGCATCCAGCTTCACCGAAATACCGCGCTGCGCCAGGCCCTGCTGAATGGGCCGAATGCGCTCGATGAGCGCGTCAAGCTCACCAGTTTTGTAAATCGGGATAATGACAACTTGAATCGGCGCCAGTTTGGGCGGCAGCACCAGGCCTTCGTCGTCGGAGTGGGCCATGATGAGCGCGCCCATCAGGCGGGTGCTCACGCCCCAGCTGGTGCCCCACACGTACTCAAGGCCACCTTCTTTGTTGGCAAACTGCACGTCGAAGGCCTTGGCAAAATTCTGACCTAGGAAGTGGCTGGTGCCCGCTTGCAGGGCCTTGCCGTCCTGCATCAGCGCCTCGATGCAGTAGGTGTCCTCGGCGCCGGCAAAGCGCTCATTGGGCGTCTTCACGCCCTTCACTACGGGCAGGGCAATGTGCTCTTCGGCAAACTCGGCGTAGACGTCGAGCATCTGGCGGGTTTCGGCTACGGCCTCGGTGGCAGTGGCGTGGGCAGTGTGCCCTTCCTGCCACAAAAACTCGGCGGTGCGCAAAAACAAGCGCGTGCGCATTTCCCAGCGCACTACGTTGGCCCACTGGTTGATGAGCAATGGCAGGTCGCGGTAGCTCTGAATCCAGTTTTTATAGGTGCTCCAGATAATTGCTTCCGAGGTGGGGCGCACGATGAGCTCTTCTTCGAGCTTGGCGTTGGGGTCAACGCGCAGTTTACCTGGCTTGTCAGGGTCGTTTTGGAGGCGGTAGTGGGTCACTACGGCGCACTCTTTGGCAAAGCCTTCGGCGTTTTTTTCCTCGGCCTCAAACAGGCTCTTAGGCACGAACAGCGGGAAGTAGGCATTCTCGTGGCCGGTGCGCTTGAACATGTCGTCCAGGGTGCGCTGCATCTTTTCCCAGATGGCGTAGCCGTAGGGCTTGATAACCATACAGCCGCGCACAGCGGAGTTTTCGGCCAGGCCGGCGCGCTTCACCAGTTCGTTGTACCAGGCCGAATAATCTTCCTGGCGGGTAGGCAACTTCTTGCTCATATCGGGCATCTAGCGACCAGCTGGTCGACCTAGGCAACTGCCAGGTCGAAACTGGTACAGGTTTTGTGTCAGTAACTTCGAAATAAAGGCACCGTTTTGGGGCGAAATTACGTTATAGTAACGTGCGCTGGGGCGGAATCTTCGTTGGTACTGTATCTTGTTCGGCCGGGCTTCGTTAGCAAGGCTTCACGTAGCCTCCATACGCGCGACATTTTTTTACTATCCCACTCAGCTGCAAGCTGATTTCGCCTTTTTTCAGCCATGAAAAAAATACTCACCGCTACGCTGCCGGCCCTGGCAGCGCTCGCACTTGGTGGCTGCGCCACCACAGGGGCTATCTCCTCCACGGAGGACGACGGGGTGTATTACTCCTCGGCCGACCGCACGACCGTAACGCCCTACGCTGCCCGCCCTCAAACCGATGGTTACGGCTACGAGACGGCCCGCGCGCAAACCCAGACTACCCAAACCACTGAGGATGCAAACCCCGATTACCAAGGCGGCACGCAGGGTACGGACGCGAGTACTGATTACTACGACGATAGCTATACCTCGGCATCGCCTAGCGGCTTTGGCCAGCCTTATACCGGGCCTGGCGTAAGCACTTACAACTACACGCCGACCTGGTCGGTGTCGCCGTCATTTTATGGCTCGCCCTTCGGCTACGGCACTGGCTTGAGCTTTGGCTATGGCCTAGGTGGCTTTGGCGGCTACAGCCCCTTCGGCTACGGCCTAGGTTACCCCGGCTACGCTGGGTTTTATGACCCCTTCTTCTCGCCCTACGGCTATGGCTCGGCCTTCAGCCTGGGCTTTGGCTACGGCTTCGGTGGATTTGGCAATCCCTATGGCTTTGGCTCGCCGTTTGGCTATGGCTACTCGCCCTACTACGCCTATGGCCGGTACCCCTACGGGGGCGGTGGCTACTACGGCGGCAACTACTACGAGGGCGGCTATGGCGGAGCCCGCCGCTATGTGTACAAAAATGCCATCGTGAACGGTGGCTACCCCAATGGCTATGACCGCAACGCCATTCGGGTGGGCCGGCGCGAAGGCCGCGCTACCAACGCCGTTGGCGCGGGTGGTGGCGTAGTTGCCCCCGGTGGCAACGGTACCAACGCTCCTTCGGGCGTGATTGGGGGCCGCCGCGTGGTAGGTGGCGCCGCTTCGGGCTTCGGCAATGCTACCGCTCCGGCTCCGGGCCAGCTCACCGGCAACGACCCTACGGCCGTGACGGGAGCCCAGCCCACTACGGGTGGTCGTCGCTTCGACCAGCCCACCGTGAACCCCAACTCGCCTAGCCCTAACGGCCGCGGTGGCTGGCGCTCGATGGATGCTGGCGCCAACGGCGGCTACAACCAGCCGCGCTCCGATGCTGCCGCCACTAATCCCGGCGCGCCGCAGCCGCGCCGCGGCGGTTTCTTCCGCGATGTATTTGGTGCCCAACCCAATGGAGGCGGCAATAACGGTGCTCAAAACGGCTTTTCGCAGCCGCAGCAACGTGGCTTCTCGCAGCCACAGCAACAGCAGCGTGCTTACTCGCAGCCCGACCGTGGCTTCCAGCAGCAGCGCATGGAGCAGCGTAGCTTCCAGCCTGCTCCTGCACCGGCTCCGTCGTTTGGCGGCGGGGGTGGAGGCGGCGGTGCTGCTGGTGGCTTTGGCGGGGGTGGCGGTGGCCGCCGCGGCCGCTAAGCCGCACCTGGCTTTTCTTGTTGCTGAAACGTGTTTCGCAGGGAGCCGGCCCCCACGGCCGGCTCCTTTTTTTCTCTCCTTTTTCCTATGAAAAAACGGATTCTTTGGCTTAGTCTGCCCCTAGCACTCGGGCAGGCCAGCTACAGCTATGCCCAAGATGCCACCGACGCGCTACGCTACTCGCGGCTGCAGTTTGGGGGCTCGGCGCGCACCCTAGGTATCGGCGGGGCCAACGTGGCCCTAGGTGCCGATTACGGCTCCGTGAGCTCGAACCCCGCGGGGTTGGGCTTGTACCAAAAATCTGAGATTCAGATTACCCCTGGCTTTAGCGTGGGGCAAGGCGAAGGCACGCTGCTCAACAGCACCACAGCTACCGGGCCGCTCAATCAAAATGCCAATAACTTCAACTTCAGCGGGGGCGCTGTGTTTTCGTCGCGCCGCAGCCGCCTAGGATATGGCAACGACGATAGCGCCTGGAAAGGTGGGGCCTTTGCCATCGGCTTTACGCGTATCGCTGACTTCAATGCGGGCTCCAATTATTCGGGGACTGTCAACGATAATACGTCGCTGCTACAGCGCCTGCGCGACCCCCGCGTTCCTATCACAGGCCGTAACAATGGCAGCATCGAAGACCAGTATACAAATAAAGTCTACACGAACCTAGATGGCCTGGGCTACGCCGCTCTCCTCACGGAAGTAGACACTGGCCGACGCGGCCAAGATACTCTCTTGACGCAGCGGCGCGTGGGGCCCATCACGCAGGGCGAACGCATCCAAACCTCAGGCTCGATGTCGCAATTTGACCTGGCCTACGGTGGCTCGTATCGCGACAAGCTCTACATTGGCCTAGGACTGGGCATTGTAACGTCGAATTTTCACTCGCGACGCACCCTGACGGAGGCGGAAAGTGACCAGAGTACGCCTTTTGTTAACCTCGCCCTCTACGACGATGTGCAAACCAGCGGTACCGGCTTCAATGCGCGCCTAGGGCTGATTTATCGCGTTGTGGATGCCGTACGCATCGGGGCTTCGGTGCAAACGCCCACCTGGATGCGCATGACCGATACGTATACCCAGTCGCTCAGCACCAGTTTCACTTCTCCTAGCAACCCATCTGAGAACTATTCGTTCGACACTGGCACCAATCAGTACGCCTATACCATCACCACGCCCTTCCGGGCTAATGGGGGCGTGGCCGTTACCATCGGTAAGTATGGCTTCCTGACCGGCGACGTAGAGTACGTGGGTTACCAGCAGGCGCGCCTCGACAGCAACCCCAACAATGCCCTAGGTGACAATGCCGACTTCTCGGACACGAACGCCTACATTCAGCAGAACTACGCCAAGGCTGTGAACCTGCGCTTTGGTGGTGAGGCGCGGCTCGACATCTTCCGGGTGCGCGCGGGCTTTGCCCACTACGGCTCGCCCTACACGGCCACCACGGTGCTCAACCAGAGTGCCACCGGCCTGGCTCAGAATCACTACACGGCGGGCCTTGGGCTGCGCACCAGCAATTTCTTTCTGGACGTAGCCGGCGTGTATACCCGCTATAACACCTACTACTCGCCCTACACCCTCAACAACTACAGCGAGCCCGTGGTGCAGGTCAAAAATGACCGCTTCACTACTACCCTCACGGCCGGCTTCACATTCTAGTCCTAGGCTGTCATTTTCTTAAGTAAAAACGGAAGGCCCGCCGAGCAAGCTGCTTGGCGGGCCTTCCGTTTTTGGTTATCTACTCAGCGGCCTTATTTATCGCGGTTGTTTAGCCATGCGCACTTGCAGCTGCAGGCCAGTGGTGGTAGTGGTAGACGTAGAAACAGGCACACTCACGACCAGCATTACGCCATATTGCGGCGTGGCTTCGTCGGTGCGAAATGCGTATATCTGGCCCGCCCGCACTGGGCCAATTTGCTGGCCCGTAGAAGCACCACTCGTAGCGGCCCTATTAAAAACATTTCTGATGGCTGCATCGGTGAGCAAACCCACAAAAGCGCTATCGGCTCGGACGGCAGGATAAATGCGCGTGGCGCGGCGGTACGCTGGCTCCCATCGTTTATCATTGAGCCTAAACGAACTAGATGCCTGCGCGTCGGGCGTCACTAGCGTCAGGCCGTCGGGCAGCACAATCAGGTCAGTCAGCTTTTGCAGGGCAGTTTGGCTGGCGGGGCGGCTGGGAGACGTGTTCAGCACTGAGTAGGCGGGCAGGGCCAAGCCAGCGTTCAATTGCAAAAAGCGCCGGGCACCGGGCCGGTTGGCCGGCGCTACCAGCTTCAGCGTGTAGTCATGGTAAGTGTTGAGCGAATCGAGGCGGCGCATGCTTATCCGAAAGGCGCGGCTGGCCTGCACCACCGTATCGGCCGACAGCAGCTCGTACTCCCAGCGCTCGGCGCCCGTGGTGGTGCGCACCCCAAATACGGAGGTAAACAGAAAGCTTTTAGAGGTAGCCGCGCTCTTATTTAGCAGTGTATCGAGGTAGATAAAGCCTCCGTCGGGGTTGTTGTTAATCAGGTCGCGGCTGATGGAGCTGGCCGGCGTAGGGTACAGAAAGGGGGCGCGGCGCGGCGTGTACCGAACCGTGATGCGCAGGCGAGTCAGGAGCTGGCTGGGGTCGTCGGTATTCGCCTCTGCGTAGATGCGGCTGGCCAGCGTGTCGCCGGGCACCGTGGTCGTCCGGTTGCTCGCCGTGAAGCGGGTGCTGCCCACAAAATCGAGGCGCTGGGCTTTATCACCGGTAGAATCGGTGCAGGCCGCCAGCAAGGCCAGGCCAGAAAATAGCAGCAAGAGGCGCATCATATTTACAAAGGTCGGCAGCCGGGCTCGGATGCGCCGGCAGCTCTCCCTAACCCAACGTGCGGCGGGGCCTACTTATTTCTGCCGCCTAGGTATTGCTCGCGGGTGAAGTTGTGGCGGCGGCTACCTCGCCATCTTCAGGTAGCTCTCACGCCCCTAGGTTACCTTTGGGCTTCGATGACAGCTGCCCTACCCGTTTTATTTAAGAATCCTGCTGGCCAGCTCGCGGCCGACCCCGCCGGGTTTTTGCGCATGGACTGGTCGGGGGCTGCCCGCACCCTGGCCGATACCCAGGGCCTGCTCACTAGCATGGCCCAGGCTTTGCAGCAGCGCGGCTGGGCCAAAGTACTGGCCAACCAAACGTTGATGCAGTCGTTCTCGCCCGCCGAGCAAGCCTGGATACAGGAGTGGCTGCCGCTCGCCGTGCACGAGGGTGGCTACCGCTTCGGAGCTATTGTAGTGTCTACCGATACCTACGCACGCTTGGCCACGGCCTATATTACTACCAACGTGGGCGGCCTGCCCCTGCGCTACCGCTCCTTCGACGATGCGGCACAGGCTACCGCCTGGCTGCTGCGCGTGGGCTAGCGCACACCTAGGAAGCGAGCGCCCTGCAGCACGCTATTATCTTTGGCTTTTATGCCGGCCGAGCTTACTCCTCTTTTTGCAAACACTGCCGGCCAGCTAACTGCTGAGCCCACCGGGTTTTTGCGCGTGCACTGGTTTGCCCAGCCGCGCACCCTGGCCGATACGCAGGCTCTTTTCACCAATATGGCGCGGCTGCTAAAGCAGCGTGGCTGGAGCCGCATCTTGGTAAACCAGGTGGCAATGCGGCCGTTTTCGCCAGCCGAGCAGCAGTGGGTATCGCAGGAGTGGCTGCCCCAGGCCGTGCGCGAGGCGGGCTACCGCGCGGGGGCCGTTGTAGTGTCTACCGATACCTATACGCGCCTGGCCACGGCTTATATTACGACCAATGTAAGCGGCCTGCCCCTACGCTACCGCTCCTTCGACACCGAGACCGAAGCTGTGGCGTGGCTATTGCAGCAACCGACCTAGGCGGCCCGGCGTTGTAGCAGGGTGGCCTACTGGCGGGGCGGCTTGGTGCCTGCCCATTTACTGCTGATTTTTACTTCATGCACGAGCTTTTTACCGAAAACCAACCTTTCCGCGCCAATGGCCGCCTCTGGATAGAAGGCCCGGCCGACCGCTTTCTGGGTATCGGGCGGCTCGAACTGCTGGAGCGCATCGCGGCCACAGGCTCTATCTCGCGGGCAGCCAAGGAGATGGGTATGTCGTATAAAAAAGCCTGGGACCTGGTAAGCTCTATGAATGCCCAGGCCCGTCAGCCGCTAGTGGGTACCCAGGCTGGCGGTGCCCACGGCGGCGGGGCCAGCCTCACCGAGGCTGGCGCGCAGGCCGTGGCCGAGTTTCAAGCTATGCAGGCGCGGTTCGCGCAGTTCCTGGCCGACGAAACGGCTCGGCTGTACCAGTAGCGCTTAAGCCTGTACCTTGGCCAGCGGCCGACCTAGGGCCCCGCGGCTACCGGCGAAATGGCTTGGGCCTAAGCTGCTGGGCGGCCGCGTCTACAATATCGCTAATGCGCTGCTGGCGCGTGGCGGGCCGCTTGGCCAGGGCTACCCACTGCAGTATGTTTTGCCGCACTGATTTGCTCAGGCTCAGAAAGTAGCGGTGGGCGGCCGGGGCGTTTTCTAGGGCCAGCGCTAAGTCGGTAGGCAGCACCAGGGCAGTGGCCTCATCGAGCAGCGACCACGCGCCATTTTTCTGAGCGACTTCGATACTAGTGAGACCGGCTGGGGTCATGCGGCCTTCGGTAATCAGCCGCGCTACTTTATACTTGTTAACCTTCGACCACCCGCTGGTGGGCTTGCGGCAGCTGAAGTACTGCTGGTACCGCTCGCCATCCAGCGGCTTGGCCTGGCTGTCTATCCACCCAAAACACAGGGCTTCGTCTACGGCCTGGCTCCAGGTTAGGCTAGGTTTATTAGTGGCCTTTTTATAGTAGACCAGCCACACAGCCTGCTCCGTGGCGTGGTGCGCTTGCAGCCACTCGCGCCAGTGCTCCGGGCTACTGGGGCAAAAGGTTGTAGGTTCCTTGGTGGGCTTCATGGCTGGCTACGGATGGCTTATTTCATAGCCACCAAAATCAGGTTGACGAACACCATGCCCGCTAGGTGGTAACTGCCAGTGATGAGGCCATAGAAGAACGGCCGCGGCATGTTGGGGTTGATGGCAATGTTGACGGTATTGCTCACCAGATACCCTACCCCCACCAGCAGCGCAAAGCTCAGAGCGGTGCCGTAAGTATCGATGTGGAGGGCGTAGAGCAGTACGGCGCAGGTAATGGTAATGAGGAGTACGCACACGGCCGGCCCCACTATGTAGAGTGGGTCTTGGCTTTGGCCAGCGGCCGGCTCGTGTTCTTTCCCGAGCGAGGCCCGGTAGGGCTTGGGGAAAAGCACCATATACCACAGGGCACCTAGCAGAAAATACGCCACAAAAGCGACCAGCACACTTAGCCAATTAATGGAAGTCAGCACGTTAAACATGGGCAGCAGAGAAAGTGAAGGGTTAAAAAGCGTTGTTGCTTGACCCTACAAAAGTCCTGACCGCTACTGACAGCCCTGTGTCAGCAGCCTAGCTCGAGGTGCAAAAAAAATTGTAGGCCCGCTGCGCCAGCTCGCCTAGGTGGGTGCGCAGCGCGGGCGGCTCCACTACGGTCACGGCCCCCGCGTAAGGCAGCAGCCAGGCGGCCAGGTAGGGCAGCGACCCCAGAAACAACGTCATTTCCAGGCTACCATCGGGCAGGGGCTGCTCGTGGGCCCAGCCGTACTGGCGCTTGGTATCGTGCAGGCGCCGCGCGGCCTCAGGCAGCATCGCGGTGGGCTGAAAGCGCAGTACTACTTTTTCCTTGGCTCGCCCGCGCTCGGCCTGCGCGGCCCAGTAGTGCTGCAAGGTTTCGGGGCGGGCCGCAAATACTTCCTCGCTGAGCGTTAGGTGCTCGATGCGGTCGAGGCGAAACTCCCGGAAGGCCTGCCGCAGCCGGCAATAGGCCACCACGTGCCACTGCTGGCTTAGGTACAGGCCGATAGGCTCGATAGCACGCTGGCTGGGGGCCTCAGCGGTCGCGGCCTGGTAGCGCAAGTGCACCACCCGCTGCGTGGCCACGGCCGTGAGCAGCAGTTGGTGAGCATCGGTGGGGTGGCCGGCCCGGCTGGCGGGGCCAAGCACCTGAATGTGCGGGGCTAGGGTTTCGAGGTGGTCGCGGTCGGGGCGGCGTAGCACGGCGCGCAGCTTGTCCATGGCTGCGCCAGTGAGCTGCGCCGTGGGCGCGTCGGTGAGGCGGGCGGCCAGCTTCTCAGCCGTGAGCAGGGCGGTGGCTTCCTCGCGGGTAAACAGCACGGGCGGCAGCCGGTAGCCCTCGGCCAGCGAGTAGCCCACGCCCGCCTCGCCAAAGAGCGGTACCCCGGCCAGCTCGAGCGTGCGCAAGTCGCGGTATATCGTGCGCAGGCTCACGCCAAACCGCTCGGCCAGGGCTGGGCCACTCACTACACGCTTGGCTTGCAGCTGAATAAGGATGGCCGTGATGCGGTCGAAGCGATTCATAAGAAAAAGAAGGGACCTAGGCGGCAGCTCGACGCCAAGCCGTTGGTTAGCTTATTACTGATAGGTTCACTGCCCTTGCGAATGCTGACTTAGGCATAACAAAAAAACGCATATCCCCGTTATATCTTTCAAAATATAACGAAAAGGCCTATTTTGAAATTAGTACTTTCAGTAGCTCGCTATCGGCTTTTGGTGCTCGGTGCAGCCACCACTACGCTGGGGCTTGTAGCCGCTAGCGCGCCAGCGGCTTATGCCCAAAGCCCTAGGGTGCCCCGCCCGCCCGTGCGCCAAGACACGCTACACACCGACCTCAACGAGGTGGTGGTGTCGGCCTCGCGGGTGGAGGAGAGCTTTTTGCAGTCGCCCGTGACAGTAGAAAAGCTCAACCCGCGGGCCATTCGGCTGTCGGCGGCGCCGTCGTTTTTCGATGCCATCGAGAACCTGAAGGGCGTGCAGGTTATCACGCCCAGCTTGGGGTTTAAGGTGATAAATGCCCGGGGCTTCACTAACACGACGAATGTGCGCTTTGCCCAACTCGTGGATGGGGTGGATAACCAAGCGCCCCACATCGGCGGGCCCATCGGCAACGTGCTGGGGCCAAGCGACCTCGACATTAACACGGTGGAAGTGGTGCCGGGCACCGCCGCCGCGCTCTACGGCCTCAACGCTATCAATGGCCTAGCCAATTTCACGACCAAAAACCCATTTGACTATCAAGGCCTGAGCGTGCGCCAGCAAACGGGTGTCAACCACCTCCACGACCCCAACGTGAAGACATTTGGGGAGGGCGGCGGCTCCTCGACCAGCTACTCCGAAACCAGCCTGCGCTATGCCAAGGTGCTGCTGGCCGACAAGCTGGCCTTCAAGGTGAACGCCACCTACCTACGGGCCTTCGACTGGATAGCCAACGACCAGACCGACATCAACGGCCAGGGCAATGCTACCACCGGCCTCTTCGGAGCCGACAACCCAGCTCGCGACCCGGTGAGCAGCTACGGCAACGAGTCGTCGGACCGCTCGACGCTGACCCTAGGCGGCAAGCAGTACGCGGTGGCCCGCACCGGCTACAACGAGCGCGATTTGGTGGACTATAACATCCGAACGCTCAAGGCCGATGCCGCGCTGCACTACCGCTTTCGGCCAGGCGTGGAGCTGGCCTATACCTACCGCGTAGCGGGCTTCGACAACGTGTACCAGCGCTCGAACCGCTTTCGGCTGCAAGACTACCGCTTGCAGCAGCACGCTCTGACCCTAACTACGCCCGTGGTGCAGGCTCGCGCCTACCTTACCGCCGAGAACACCGGCCGCAGCTACAACCTGCGCTCGATGGGCGAGAATATTGACCGTAGCTATAAGCCCGATGCTACTTGGAACGCCGACTACACTAGCGCCTGGAACGCCGCCACCGCTGGCGGAGCCAGCGTAGCGGCCGCCCACGCTACGGCTCGCCAAGCCGCCGATGCCGGCCGCCTCCAGCCCGGCACCGAGGCCTTCAACCAGCGCCTGAGCCAGCTGCAAAACATCAACAACTGGGACCAGGGCGCCGCCCTGCGCGTGCAAGCCAAGCTGCTGCACGGCGAGGCCCAGGTGAATATTGCGGAAGCCCTGCGCCGCAGCGGCAAATCCTTGACGGACAAGCTCGACCTGCTAGCCGGCGCCGACCACCGCACGTACATCGTGGTGCCCGATGGCAACTACTTCGTGAACCCCGAGCCGGGTAATGACGCCCTAGGTGATAACCTCACGTACTCCAAAACCGGGGGCTTTGTGCAGGCGGGCGGCCGGCTTTTCCAAGAGAAACTGCGCTTGACGGCCACGCTGCGGGTCGATAAGAATGACTACTTCAACGTGAAGTTTAACCCGCGCTTCACGGCCGTGTACTCGCCCACGCAGCGCCAAAACTTTCGCCTCAGCTACCAGGGCGGTTACCGCTTTCCGAGCTTGTTTGAGGGCTTCTCAAACGTGAACAGCGGTCAGGTAAAGCGCATTGGCGGGCTGCGCGTGATGAGCGATGACGTATTTGAAAACAGCTACACCCGCGCCAGCATCGACGCGTTTAATAACCAAGTAACGGCTGCCGTTAACGCTAACACCTCTTCGCAAACCACCGCCCAAAAGCGGGCCGCCGCCATCCTGGCCAACCAGGGCACTTTGCAGAAAAACCCCTACACCTACATGAAGCCCGAGTACATTAAGTCGCTCGAAGTGGGCTACAAAGCGGCGTTTGGGGAAGGTGGTAGGCTGCTGGTCGATGTCGATTTTTATTACAACTCGTACCGCGACTTTATCGCCCAGGTCGAAGCCTACGTGCCCATCGCCACGGCCAACGCCATCAATTCGCCCCTGCGCGACCCGCAGCAAGCCAACTACTTACCTATTACGGGCGACAATAACCTGAATGCCGTGGCCACCGCCCTCAACACCCGCGCCACCCAGGCCCGCTACCGCCTCTGGACCAATTCGCGCAGCCAGGTATACAACTACGGCGGCTCGGCGGGCCTACGCTACAACCTAGCCGGCGGCTACTTGCTGGGCACCAACGCCACCTACACCCGCCTCGACCGCACCGAAAACGGCGACGGCCTCGAAGACGGCTTCAACACCCCGCGCTGGATGTACAACCTGAGCCTGGCTAACGAAAACGCCTACCGCAACTTCGGCTTCGGCTTGAATTTTCGCCACCAAGTCAGCTACTACTCGCAGACCTTTCTGGTCAATGGCGACGTGCCGGCCTATAGCACGCTCGATGCCCAGCTCAGCTATCAGCTGCCGCCCGCGCCCCAGGTGCGTCTCAAGCTCGGGGCCAGCAACGTACTCAACCAGTACTACGTGAGCTACCTAGGCGGTCCCAGCGTAGGCGGTCTCTACTACCTCACCGTGACGTACGGGCTGTAAGGTTCTTTTATCTGGTTTAAAACCGTCTGTCATGCTCCGCAAGCGGACGCCAGATGAGCATGACAGCTGTTGGTTTGCGCAAACTATTTGCCGGCAATAACGATTACTAGCGGTATGTCTACTTTCTCTCCTGCTGAGCGCCAGCGCTACCGCCGCCACCTCCAGCTCGCTGAAATTGGCGAGGCGGGCCAAGAACGCCTGCGCCAGGCGCGGGTGCTAGTAGTGGGTGCCGGTGGCCTAGGCTGCCCCATCTTGCAATACCTAGCCGCCGCCGGCGTGGGCACCCTAGGGCTGGCCGATGCCGACCAAGTAGAGCTGACTAACCTGCCGCGCCAGATTTTGTACGGCCCCGCCGACGTAGGCCAGCCTAAGGTGGAAGCCGCCGCCCGCGCCCTAGGTCGCCTCAACGACCTCGTAACGTATGAAGTGCATCGCGTACGCGTGAGCCCCGACAACGTGCGCGAGTTAGTGGCCGCCTACGATGTGGTAGTCGATGGCTCCGACAATTTTCCGACCCGCTACCTGCTCAACGATGCCTGTGTGAGTTTGGGCAAGCCGCTGGTGTCGGGCGCTATCTACAAGTTTGAGGGGCAAGTTTCGGTGTTCAATTACCAAGGCGGCCCTACCTACCGCTGCCTCTTCCCTGAGCCGCCGAGCGCTGCCGAAGCGCCCGACTGCAATACCACCGGTGTGCTCAATGTGCTGCCCGGCCTCATCGGCACGGTGCAGGCCACCGAGGCGCTGAAAGTAGTCCTAAGCCTCGGCGACGTGCTCAGCGGCCGGCTCTGGATACTCGATACGCTCAGCTTTCAAAACCGCACGTTGCGCTTCAAGCGCGACGCCGTGCAGAGCATTATCAACCTCGACACGGCTAATCCCGCCGATTATATCGACGCCAGTTGTGCGCCCACCCCGGTTAATAGCTTGCTCACTAGCAGCGAACTGCGGGCGATGCTAGCCGCGCCCGAGCCCCCGCTACTGTTCGATGTGCGCAACCCGCTGGAGTACCAGCGCCGCCACCTGCCGGGCGCTGTGCTGCTGCCGCTGCCTCAACTCGCCGACCGCGCCGCCGAGGTGCCGCGCCAGGGCCCGGTAGTGGTGTACTGCCAGAGCGGTGTGCGCAGCGCCCAAGCCGTGGCCCTGCTCCAGAGCCTAGGCTACGACAACGTGCGTACCCTCAGCGGTGGAATAGAAGAGTTTTGAGTTAATTGTTAGTGAGTTCTCTAGCATGGCCTTCACAAAGTCATGCTTCGCTGCGCGCTGTATGACAAACGCACTTTTTTGCAACTTTCTAAGGCAGCTTTAATACCTAGGTACTCGCAACTGACAACTATCCATCCCCGTTATTCCCAACCTTATATAACGGTATTGGGTTAAAATGAATGAAAACCCCCACTTCGCGTTTAGGGTAGTACATAGCCTGGCAATCCCAGGCTTCTTTAGGTTTCCGCATGAGTAGTTTTTCCACGCCCACCCCGTTACTAGACGCCCACGGCCGGCCCCTGGAATACCTGCGCCTAGCCGTAACCGACCGCTGCAACCTGCGGTGCTTCTACTGCATGCCCGAAGAGGGTATCAAATACATGCCTAAGCACGAGCTGCTTAGCTATGAGGAAATGCTACGCTTGGTCAGCATCATGACTGGCCTGGGCGTGCGCAAGGTGCGCCTCACTGGTGGCGAGCCCTTTGTGCGCCGCGACCTGGTGCCTTTCATGGAGCGCCTAGCCGCGATACCCGGCATCAACGACCTCAGCCTGACGACCAATGGCGTGCTCACCGCGCCGCATGTGCCCACTATGGCCCGCATCGGCGTGAAGGCTGTCAACCTCAGTCTCGACACTCTAGACCGGCAGCGCTTCTTCGACATTACGCGGCGCGACGAGCTGCCGCAGGTCATGCGCACGTTTCATGCGCTGCTCGATGCCGGTATTCAGCTCAAAATCAACGCCGTGGTGATGAGCGACCGCAACATCCAGGACCTAGTGCCGCTGGCCGAGCTCACTCGCGAGCTGCCCGTAGAGGTGCGCTTCATCGAAGAAATGCCCTTCAACGGTGGTAGCCACGTGGCCACGCCCGAGTCGCTGCCCTGGAACCACCGCCGCATCAGGCAGCACCTGGAAGCCCACCTAGGGCCGTTGGTGCCCGCCCACGCCGGGGCCGGCGCCACTGCCGACGAGTACACCGTGGCGGGCCACGTGGGCCGCATTGGCATCATTGCAGCGTACTCGCGCACCTTCTGCGGTACCTGCAATCGCCTACGCCTCACGGCCGAAGGCGGTATCAAAACCTGCCTCTACGACCAAGGCGTGCTCGACCTGCGCGCCCTGCTACGCGGCGGCTCCTCCGACCTGGAAATTGCCGAGGCCCTAGGTCAGGCCTTTTACCACCGCGCGGCCAATGGCTTCGAGGCTGAGCGCCAGCGCCCCGTGCATCAGCTCAACTTCGAGAGCATGGCCACGATAGGCGGCTAGCTTTTATCTGAAATACTTGTTGCTGTGAATATTAACATTGCTCTTTTTGGCATTGCCCGCGAGATAGTAGGGCAGTCTTCTCTGACCCTAAACGCCCCCGTTGGCCAATCGGCTGCCGGGCTGCTCGCCGACCTGCGCCACACCTACCCCGAGCTAGCGGGCCTGCGTAGCCTCGCCGTAGCGGTCAATAATGAGTACGCTGCCGACGACGTGGTGCTGCACGAGCGCGACGAAATCGCGCTAATTCCGCCCGTAAGCGGGGGTTAAGACATTGGTTATTACCCATTCAAACGTTTGTCATTGCGAGCGCAGCGCAGCAATATTTCCTTCTCGTTAGCTGACGTAAGCGAGGCTGCGTAAGGAAAGATTGCTTCGCTGCGCTCGCAATGACAAACGTTTTTTACTCCTTCTTTATACAGAATGCAAATCGACCTCACCGACCAGCCTATTGACGTAGCGGCCGTGCTAGCTGCCGCCGAGTCGGAAGAAGCCGGGGCCGTCAATGCCTTTATCGGTACGGTGCGCAACCGTAGCGAGGGTCGCCGCGTGGTGCGCCTGCACTACGAGGCCTACCCGCCCATGGCCCTGCACCAGCTACGCCGCGTGGCCGAGATGGCCCAGGAAAAGTGGCCCATGCTGCGCAAAATAGCCGTATCGCACCGCCACGGCACCCTCGAAATCGGCGACGTGGCCGTAGTAGTGGCCGTGTCCACGCCCCACCGGGCCGACTCATTCGCCGCCTGCGAGTACATTATTGACACCCTGAAGGAAGTCGTACCCATCTGGAAGAAAGAGGAATACGAAGACGGTACCGTGTGGGTGGCCGCCCATCCCTAGGTACCTCAGGCGTCGGCCTTAACTGATAAGGCGATAGCCTGTTGAGCGTCAAGGGCAGCTAGGCGGCTCATTAGCGCAGCGCGCACGTCGGCGTAGGTATCAGGGCCGAGCGCTAGGCGCAGGGGGGCCGGGTGCTGGCTGGCCGAGTCGAGCATGGCCTGCGCTATTTTATCGGCATCGTTGGGGATGGGAAAGTCGCCGTTGAACAAGCCCCGGCGCACATGGCCGGCTGGCGTTTGGTCGTATTCGGGCATAGCGGGGGCGCTCACTAGGCCCGTGCCGAAGCCGGTGGGCGTGGCGCCGGGCTCCACAATAGTAACCTCGATATTGAAAGGCGCCACCTCCTTGGCCACCGTCTCAACAAAGCCCTCAATGCCCCATTTGGTGGCGTGGTAAAGGCTAAAATTGGGATAAGTCGTTTGGCCGCCCGCCGATGATACCTGCATGAGCCGGCCGCCACCCTGCGCCCGCAGGTGCGGCAGCGCCGCCCGAATGAGCTGTATCGAGCCGATGAGGTTGGTATCAATCTGGTGGCGAATCTGCTCGTCGGTTACTTCTTCGGCGGCGCCAAACAGACCGTAGGCCGCGTTACTCACAACCACGTCGATGCGCCCTAGGTCGGCAAAAGCGGCATCAACTACCTGGCGAATGGCGGGGGTATCGGTAAGGTCGAGCACGGCCACCCAGAGGCGGTCGCCGTACTGCGCCTTTAGGCCGTCGAGAGCGTTGGGCTGGCGCACAGTGGCGGCTACCTGGTCGCCGCGCTGCAATAGTTTTTCGGTGAGCAGGCGCCCGAAGCCGGTCGAGGTGCCCGTGATGAACCACGTTTTCATGAGGGAGAACTAGGAGTGAAGCCCATCAGGAAAGCTGTTTCCCGAAGGCGCTGCAAAGGTCTCCTAGGTTGCCAGGGCCCGGCTAATACGATTCAAACGGATACTGACCCCAATCAAACTGCGCGTAGCGACGACGGTGAACAATGGGCGTATTTGCGGAATAAGCGGGTAAAATGCGTTGGCTCCTCGAAGCCCAGGCAGTAGCTGATACTGGCAATGGGCCAGTCGGTGTGCCGCAGCAAGGTGCGAGCTTCCTGTACCAAGCGCTCGGCCAGCAGCTGCGTGGTGGTTTTGCCAGTAGCGGCTTTCAGGGCCCGGTTGAGGTGATTAACATGCACCGCCAGGGCATCGGCAAAGGCCTGGGGCGTGCGCAGTGCCAGCCGGCGCGCGGGCGTGATGATGGGGTACTGGCTCGCCAGCAGCGAGCCAAAGGCCGCCGCCAGCCGGGTAGCGGCCGTAGCGCCGTGCGGCTCGGCCACGGGCTCCAGCTTCAGCGCCCCGTGGATGCACTCCATCAGGTAGTGGTACAGCAGTTCATACTTATACGGGTAGTTTGAGGCCTGCTCGGTCAGCATCTTCTCGAACAGCTCGCTAAACGCCGTAGCCTGAGCGGCCGTGAGACGAAAGAAAGCCGGCTTGTCGGGCGCAAACACGGCCCAATCGGCGGGCCGCAGGTGCGTGTGGGCGGGCAAAAACGCTTCGGTGAATACACAGCAGTAGCCCCGGCACGCGCCGTCGGCGGGTACTTCCCAGGTATAGGGCACCTGCGTGTTGGTGCACACCAGCGCTGGCTCGCCGGGGGCCAGCGTCAAGCGCTGGTCGGCGCAGAGGTAGGTGCCCGGCCCAATAGTGAGGGTTATTTTGTAGAAATCCTTGCGGCTGTACACGCCCACCAGCGCCATATCGGCCAGGAAATCTTCGAGTCGCCACGCGCTAAATGCCCCGCCTCGCAGGCCATTGGGCTGGAGCAGGGGCAGCCGGTCGGCGTAGAACTCCGCTAAGGTTTGAAGCCCAATCATGACGCAAAAGAACTACCTAGTAGCAACGCCGCAACGCGGCGCGGCAGCACCCTAGGGCACACTAGTCGGTGTGCCGAAAATCGGACTTGCCGCCTGTTTTTTCCAGCAGTCTGATTTCTTCAATCACAATGTCGTGCGACATAGCCTTGCACATATCGTACACAGTAAGCGCCGCCACCGAGGCGCCGGTCAGGGCCTCCATCTCGATGCCGGTTTTGCCGGTAACGCGGGCGGTGCACTCAATAAGCAGGCTGTCGGGCTGCACGGCCTCAATGGTGATTTGGCAATCGTCCATACCTAGGGGGTGGCAGAGGGGGATAAGGTCGGCCGTTTTCTTGGCGGCCATCACGCCCGCGATAATGGCCGTTTGAAACACCGGGCCTTTGCGAGTGGGTAGGTCGCCGGCTTGCACCAGCGCCAGGATGTCGGCCCCGAGGCGTACGCGGGCACGGGCACGGGCCAGGCGCGCCGTCATGGCCTTCGGGCCAACGTTGACCATAGCCGGCTGGCCGGCGTCGTTGAGGTGGGTGAGCTTGGGGGCTAAATCGGACATAAACACGGCGTAGAGTTGCGGCAAAGTACGCAGCCTACCGGGCGGTAGTTAGCCCGCGGCAGGCCGAAAGGCCACCCGCAGCGTGTGGCGTTGCCCCGCCGCCGCATAGCTGTAGGTAACCGCAAAGCCATAGTAGGCACCTATTTGCTGCACAATGCTCAGGCCCAGGCCCGGCGACTCGGCGGCGGCGTGGTGCTTACGAAAGCGCTCAAAAAACCGGCTGGGGTTGCCGTCGATGGCCGGGCCGGGGTTACTGATTTCGAGCGCCTCGGCACTGAGGCGCACCGTGATGTCGCCCCCCAGCTGGTTGTGCTTGATGGCGTTATAGAGTAGGTTATGCAACAGCGAATCGGCCAGGCCGGGGTGCATAGCCTGCACCGGCGCCTGCTCCACGTGCCGATGCAGGCGCAGCTCGCGGGCCTCCAGTAGGGGCGCCAGCTGGTCTACTTTTTCATCGAGCACAGCGGCCAGGTCGAGGGGCTGGGCCTCGGCAAATTGCCGGTTTTCAATCTTGCTAAGCAGCCCTAGCGCTTGATGCAGGCGCGAGAGGCGGCGCGTGGCTCCGTAGAGGTCGGCCAGGAGGGGCGCGGCAGTAGGGTCGTCGCCCAGGGCGGGCACTTGCAGCAACTGCTCTAGCTGGGCCTGCATGATGGCCAGCGGCGTTTGGGTTTCGTGGGCCGCGTTGGCCGTGAACTCGCGCAGGCTCTCGTAGTCGGCCACTAGGCGCTCGCTCAGGTGAGTCACGGCCAAGTTGAGTTCGGCAAATTCTTCGATGCGCGGCCTAGGTAGGGCCAGTGGCCGGTGCTGCTGCAAATCGTAACGGCGCAAGACGGCCAGCGTGTGGTAGAACTGCCGCCACAACCGCTCGCTTAGCCACCGATTGAGCAGCAATACACTCAACATCAGCGTTACTAGCACCCCCAGCATGATGCCCAGCACTACGGCCAGTAAATCATTGGTTTCGACCAGCGACTTGCGCAGCGTCACCCACTTAGGCTGGCCTTGGGAGTGTAGCCGAAAGGTAAGCTGCCGGTGCGGCACCCACGTGCGCTCGTAGGGGTCGGGCAAAATAGTATCGACCAGGCCTAGGGGCCGCGGCCGGGCACTCACCACAAACTGGTCGGCAAAAAGGGACGACACCAGTGGCTGCCCGGCTTGCACCAAGACTTCGATTTTGCGTTGGTGCAGGCCCAGCTGCTCATCTACCTCGTGGCGCAGCGCCGCATTTACGCCGTAGTATAGCGCCCCGCTCGCCGCCGCAAACAGCACCGCCACCAAGGCCAAATAGTAGCGATTGGTGGCGGCGAGAAGCTTCATTTAATGGGTGATTAGGTGGGTAAGCAGTGGCACAAGCAGGCGGTTGTCCTTGCAGAGCAACGCTGCAAAGCAAGTATGTATGCTTGCCTGGGTCACTGCCTGCTACTCGCCACTGAGCTTATAGCCAACGCCATACATAGTCCGAATATAATTATCCGCGCCCTTTTCCTGCAGCTTTTTGCGCAGGTTTTTGAGGTGGGTATAAATGAAGTCGAACGAGTCGGCCGCGTCTACAGCATCGCCGCAGAGGTGCTCGGCAATGGCTTCTTTGGTGAGCACCCGGCCGGGGTTGGCTAGCAGGTACAGCAGCAGGTCGTACTCCTTGCGCGTGAGGGTGAGGGCCTCGCCGTGCACCAATACCTCGGCCCGCTCGGGCCAAACGAGCAGGTCGCGAAACACAATGTGGTGCTGCCCCTGAAATTGCCGCCGCCGAATGATGGCCCGCAGCCGAGCATTGAGCTCCGAGAGGTGAAAAGGCTTGATGAGATAGTCGTCGGCCCCTAGGTCGAGGCCCGACACCCGGTCTTCGAGCGAGTCGCGGGCGGTTAATACCAGCACACCCGCGGCTGGATTTTCGGTCTTGAGGGTGCGCAGCAGGTCGAGGCCGTTGCCGCCGGGCAGCGTCAGGTCGAGCAGCACACAGTCGTAGCGGTAAAGCCTAATTTTTTCGTGGGCTTGCGCAAAGTCGGGCGCTACCTCAACCACGTAGCCGCCCTGGCGCAGCGACTCCAGGAGCGTGCTGCGTAGGGCCGGCTCATCTTCAATAAGCAATAGTTTCATGGGCAGGGTGGGTGGGAAGGGAAGGGTTGACCGTGTGAAAAACGGCAGGAAATCTGAAGGTTTCTTGTAGTATATACTTATTTCCTTCATCTCCCTTTCTACACCTCGCCCGTGCCTTGGCTACTTAGGCCGCCAGGTTATGGTCAGGCCTGGCGTGTTGCCGTAGAAGGTGGGCACCACGCCTACATCGCGCCCAATAGCCTTGCGCCCCCAGCGGTTGCGGTGGGTGAGGTAGGCCAGGTGAGCCGACAAGATGCCAAAGCCCGCACCCGCCACCACGTCGCTCTGCCAGTGCTTATCTACCACCATGCGTAGCACGCCCACGCCGGTGGCCAGCGTATAGGCCCCAATGCCGTACCACTGACTTTTGTCGCGCAGTTCGGTGTGCACAATGCTGGCCGCCAAAAAGGCCTGCGCCGTGTGCCCCGACGGAAACGACAGGTTATCAGAGCCATCAGGCCGCTCTTCGTGGCTGATGGCCTTCACTAGGAAGGTGCTAGTGAGCATGATGGCCTCGCTCTTAGCAATGATGAGCAAGACATTGACCCGGTCGTTGCGCGACTGCACCCCGGCCAGCGCCACGGCCCCTAGCTCGAGGTAGGGCGCAAAAATGAGGTAGTCGGCAATACGGCTGTCGCTTTTAGGAAACAGCCGGTGAATGTCACGCCGGGCCTCCTGGTTGGTGTAGAAGCCGCCCCCGTTGAAGGTGTAGGCGCCATAGCCGATGAGCACCGCCGGCACGATGGCCGCCTTGAAGACCTTGCTCTTAAAAAACGGCTGCTTAACGGGCGCGGGCACGCCTCCCGGGTTTTCGTATTTGTGCGTGGTATCGGCCGCGGCCGGGGTAGCCGGGTTGAGTGGCACCTGGGCCTGGGCAACCGGAGCCAGCCCTAGCCAGATACTCAGCACCAGTGCGCACGATACTCCCCACGAGCGACGCGCGCGGGCAGCTATTGAAGTAGTAGTAGAGGACATGCCGCCCTCTACGGTAAAACAGCGCTCGCCTTTGCGCTGCTGCTTATAAAAGAACCACTACCTAGGCAATAGTTTTTGATTATGAATTAGTTAAAATATCCTAGCCGAGTAACTGCCGCCGCGAACTAGTACCATAGGCTCGGCCAGATAGCCAGAAGTGGCAGCTGCCACAAGCGCCCTAGGTGCCCGCTAGCGGCGTGCCCGCAGCTGCCGAGCCCGTAAGGCGGAGCTGGAAAAAGGCCCCCGGCTGGTTGGCCACCTTCACTTGCCCGCCCAGTTGCGCACTCAGCGCCAGGATGAGTTGCTGGCCAAACGACCCTTCGGCTTTTTGCCACTGCCCCGGCGCGATGCCAGGGCCGTTGTCTTCTACCTCTAGCAGCAGCCCCGGCTGGCCATCGGCCGCGCCGAGCAGCAACACGCGCAGCCAGGGCCGGGCCACGCTGGCGTAGGCGTGCTTAAGCGCATTGGTTACTAGCTCGTTCAGAATGAGACCTAGGGGTACTGCGCGCTCTACTTCCAACGTGGGCAAGTCCAGCGTCAGCTCGAGCTTAATACTATCTTCCTCGAAGCCGTAGGTGGCCAGCAGATTATCGAGGAGGGTAGTGAGGTAGGGGCGCATGTCGACGCGGGCCACGTCGGCAGTTTGGTACAGGTGCTGGTGCAGCAGGCCCATGGCCTCCACGCGCTGCCGGCCTTCGCGCACGGCGCGGGCGGCGCGCGCATCGGTAAGGCTGCCCGACTGCAAGTTGAGCAGGCTGCTAACGATGGCCAGGTTGTTCTTGACGCGGTGGTGCAGTTCACGCAGCAGCAGGGTCAGGTGGTTGGCCTGCTCTTGCAGCTGGTGGTGGTTTTCGCTAACGGTCTGGTTGGTGATGCGCAGCTGGGCATTGGCCTGCCCTAGGGCACGATATTGCCAGCCTGTCACGAGCAGCAGCGCCGATAGAAGCCCCAGGCCCAGGCCGAGCGCCCCGAGCTGCTGCTGCCGCTGCGTATTGAGCTGGTTGAGCGCCCGGATGCGGGCCTGCTGCTTCTGAAGGCGGTAAGCTGCTTCGATGCGGGTTACGGCCTGCGTTTTTTCTAGCCGGCCCAGTTGGTTTTCTACCCGCTGCTTTTCTTCGAGTAGCGTGTTGGCCTCGCGGTACCGGCCGGCCGCCTGGTAGGCCAGGTAGGCCGCTTCGAGCGAGTTGCTGAGGCGGTGCGGGTCGCCGCTGGCGCGGCCCAGGGCCAGGCAGCTATCGGCGGTGGCGAGGGCCGAGCCTAGGCGGCCCTGCTGCCGGTAGGCCCAGCTAAGCTGACGATAGGCGTGCTCCAGGCTGTTGCGGTTGCGGTTGGCACGGTGCAGTGCCACCGCCCGTCGAAAATAGCCGATGGCAGTGGGTAGGTTGTGGTCGAAGTCCATCAGCAGCTGCCCATAGTTGGCGTAGGCTACTCCCAGCATGGATGGGGTAGGATGGTAGCGGTGCTCAAGCGCGATGGCCTGCTGGTAGCAACTGCGCGCCGAATCGGGCTGGCGCAGGTCGCGATAAATGATGCCCTGGCTGAGCAGTGCCGTCACTGTCCCAACTGGGTCGTGGGCCTGCCGGGCCACCGCCAGCGAGCGGCTGGCCAGGGCCAGTCCTTTGCGGGTGAGCAGCGTTACCTTCTGCGCATCGCCTAGGCGCTTGTAGGTCTGGGCGTTTGTATTCAATGCCGCAGCTACCCCGGGCAACTGGTGCTGCGCCTCAAACAGCATCAGGGCGCGCTGGCCATACGCGAGGCTAGAGTCGAACTCGCTGCGATTGCGCAGCGCGATGCCAAGCTGCAAGCAGCTCTGGGCTGTGCCGTAGGGATAGCGCAGGCGCTCGCTGGCGCGCAGCAGCTGTCGGCTTAGCACCAGCGCCGAGTCGTTGTGGCGCAGCTGTAGCTGCTTGGCCAGGGCCAGCTGGGCCCGCACCTGCGCCGTATCGGCCGGGGTGCCCTGGCGCGGCTGCCCGGCAGCGGGCCAGCCGGCCAGCAGCATCAAGCAACTCCCTAAGCTTGCTACGTACTGAATTAGAGTTTGCTGCGCCACGTCGTGCAAGTGATGGCCAGCAGTGAGGCCGACTATCCTTCGTCAGCGAAAGTATGCGGTTTGCGCAAGCGCCGGCGCACAATGGCAGCCAATGGTCGGCTGGGAGTAGTGAACAACGCTAGGTGGTAAGCCGAGACTTGCCGCTGGCTCCTGACTTAGCGAAACAGGAACTGCCGGAGAAAGGCCTCGCGGTATTGCCGGCTCAGTGGCACTACTTGGCCATCTACGGTAAGCTCGGTATCGGAAAAGCGCTCGACGCGCTGAATATTAACTGCAAACGAGCGGTGCACCCGCACCAATTGCCCAAACGACAAGCGCTCGAGCACCGCCCCTAGGGTAAGGCGCAGGGCGTGGCGCCGGCCAGCCGTGCGCAGCGAGGTATAGGTATTGTCGGCCTCTAGCAAGATGATGTCATTCAGCTGGATACGCACAAACTCGCTGGCATCCTTGATGAACACGTAATCGCCGCGCTGCAAAATGGTATCGCGGGTGAGGGCCTCGTGGCTGGCGGCCGGCGGCACGGGCCGCGCCACGCTGTGCAGCGCCAGGGCCAGGGCCGCCCGCAGGCTAGCCACCGATACGGGCTTGGGCAGGTAGGCGGCGGGGCTGGTGGTGAGGGCCCGGTCGAGGGTGGGCTGGTCGGCCAGGGCCGAGAGGTAAACCAGCGGCAAGGGGCGCAAGGCCAGCAGCTGCCGGGCGGTTTCGATGCCATCCCAGGGGCCTTGCAGGTGAATGTCGCATAGCACGCCCCCCACTTCGGGGTGCTGGCGCAGCAGTTCCAGGGCCTGCGGGCCAGTGCTAGCGATACCCACTACCTCATAGCCTTCGGCTCGAAGGGTAGCACGCAGGTCGAGGGCTAGTACGGCCTCATCCTCAACAAGTAGCAGCGAAATAGGAGTGGGCATAGGGTGCAGCAGCGGTAGGTGGGCAAAGGGGTACTGCGAAGCTACGCACGAAGCCGCCCGCCCGACACTCGCATACCACGCGGGCTCCGTTCACTTACCATCTAGCGCTGTCCACTACGTTCCGTTGGCCTTAGACCAAGGCGGCGCCAATTTCGAACAACTAATCTGTCTTGGCAGCTTCTGGTTTTTTCTTGGTTTGCTGCTACCGCCACCCACCACGCACTATGAAAACAAACGAACATCACCCTAGCCAGCCTGGCAGTGCCAACCAGGCCGGCGCTAGCCGCGGGCCCACCGGCCGCCGTGCTGCCCGGCCAATGGTGGCCAGCCCCTCACCGCGCAGCAGCACCCTAGGTAGCCTAGGGCCAGCTTATGCTCTTTAAACACAAGACGTTCTGCTTCTACGCCAGTACAGCAAGCTTACGTTATGTTATCGATGTTACTCTCATACTTGCTACGCGGCGGCGCTGTCGCGGGCTGGGGAAGAGGCCGAGCACTAGCCGGCGTCCTACTGCTGAGCAGTGGCGCGGTGTGTGCCCAGGTAGCGCCAGCGCAGCCCCCCGCGGCCAAGGCGTCGGGCACCCTGCCAGCGGCCCAGGTCGAAGAAGCACTGCGCCTGCTGCTCCGCGCCGATTCTACCAACCAGCTGCGGGCCCGCGGGCCCGAGTCGGCGGGCCTGGTACTCGACCAAACGATTACCAAGTTAGGCCGCGATTTTTTTGACATGTTCTACGTGACCTTTGAGCCCCCGGCCGGCAGCACCGACTATACCATCGCCATTACCGAGCGGCCCGGCCGCATTGGGTCGGCCCTGGTGGCGCTCACGGTAAATGACGTGGACCTGTTCGAGATTCCGCTCTCGCCGCAATACGAACAAATGATGGCCGTCGCGGCCGAGGCCGTAGCCGCCGCCCAGAGCCAGCTGCTCGAAAACCAACGGGTAAGCCGCCAGCTCGAAGCGGGCCGGCGGGCACCACTCGAAACGTTCTGATTCGCCCTTCTTTTCTCCCACCCTCGCTCTTTCTCTTTCAGCCTATGAAACTGCTTTACTTCTTTTTTCTGCTAGTCGCCAGCGCCTTACCACGCCTGTGCGCCGCCCAGGACTTTGTGTATGAGCCTAAAAACCCGGCCTTTGGGGGCGGCAATACCTTCAACTACTCGTGGCTGCTGAGCGCGGCCACAGCCCAAAACACTACCGCTGACCCCAGCACCACCCAGCAAGCTACCAACCCGCTCAACCAGTTTTCGGCCAATCTTAACCAACAAGTGCTGTCGCAGCTGACCAGCCGGCTCATCAGCTCGCAGTTTGGGCAAGGCGCCATCAAGGCGGGGTCGTACAACGTAGGGGGCTACCAGGTGCAGGTGACGCCCGGCAGCAATGGCATTGTGGTGGTGGTGACTGATACCGGCAACGGCAACCAAACCACCGTTACTATTCCGAACGGCCTCTAGGCAGCTCGCCCATCGCCTTCGCCATGAGCACCTTTCGAGGACTTGCTCTCATCCTGCTATTGAGCTGGGTGGGGGGGTGCATTCCGTACATGCACCAGCACCTACTCGCGCCCCAGCCCGCCCGGCTGGGCGCCGAGCTGAACCGCAACGAGCACTGGCGCCAACTACCCGCCCCGAGCGAACGCACGGTAGTGGCCGTGTATAAGTTTCGGGACCAAACGGGACAGTATAAGCCGCAAACCAACGGCTCCAGCTTCTCGACGGCCGTGACGCAGGGGGCCACCAGCATCCTCATCCGGGCCCTAGACGAGTCGGGCTGGTTTGAGCCCATCGAGCGCGAAAACATCGGTAACCTCTTGAACGAGCGCAAGATAATTCGCTCGACCCGCGAGGAGTTTTCGCAGCAGACGGGCCGGCCGCAGCCAGGGCTAGCGCCGCTGCTATTTGCGGGCATCATCTTGGAGGGTGGCATTATTTCTTACGACTCCAACATCATTACGGGGGGTGGGGGCCTGCGCTACTTTGGGGCGGGGGCCTCGGGCCAGTACCGACAAGACCGCGTGACGGTGTACCTGCGGGCCATCAGCACCAGTTCGGGGCGCATTTTTCGCACGGTCTACACCTCCAAAACCATTTTGTCCCAGCAAGTCGATGCGGGGGTGTTTCAGTTCGTCAGCTTCAAGCACCTGCTCGAAACCGAAACCGGCTTTACCTACAACGAGCCCAGCGAAATGGCCGTGAAGGAAGCCATCGAGAAGGCCGTGCAGGCCCTCATCTACGAGGGATTCAACGACCACCTGTGGTCGCCGCGCGACACCGCCGAGCAGCACGGGCCCGGTCGCCAGGCCTACCTGCGCGAGAAGTCAACCAACCTAGACATCGATGTGCTGGGTCGCGAAACCTACCCCCGGCGCCCAAATCTTAGCATTGGCCTGAGCGGCGCCTTGCAGCACTACGTGGGCGACTACAGCAGCGGCCTGAACCGGCCGGGGCTAGAAGCCTCGTTGCGCTACCGCCTAGGTGATGCTACGAGCTTGTTTATAAACGCAGGCCGGGGTCAGCTGGCGGCGGGCGCTGGTGGCCAAGCCTTTAGTCAGACCTTTAACTATGCGGAGGCTGGCTTGCTGCTGCGGCTGCTGCCGCAAGATGTCCTGACTCCCTACCTGCTGGCGGGCGGCGGCCTCACGGGCCGCACCCGACCTACTGCCGAGCAGCCGCGACTGCTACCACACCTGCTAGCTGGGGCCGGGGCCGAATATCTGCTCACGCCGCACCTAGGGCTCAATGTGGGCCTCGACGTGCACTACTATCTGAGCGACCAACTCGACGGGCTGGCGACGGGCAGATACAACGATTATTACTTGGCCGGACGGGCTGGCATCAGCCTATACCTAGGTCGGCAACCCCGCCGCAACGCGCAAGCGCGCTAGGCCTCAGTGGCCTTTTTAACGTCGAATCTGATGCATCATGTTTTATAACAAAAACGTGTCAACGCATAGCTTTTAGATTTAAGAATAGGGAATAAATTCAGAGATTCATTAACTGAACTTTTTAAAGTTATCAGTCAATACCTTATTGGCTTTTACCGACAAAGTACAAGTGTTTCAAATAATAAAATACTTGTTAATAAACCTCTTATGTCCTTATTATAGATATTTAAAATTAGTCTTCAATTATATCAGGCATGATATTAAATTGTATTTTTCAAAGCAAAATCTTTATTTACTACTGTTACAAAAAGAAATTTATATAAATGTTTATCTATTATAAAAATAGAACTTGACAAAGATATTTTGAGACTATAATTTTGTTTCGTTCTTCCGGAGAGAGCACCACCACCCACCCTTTTTCACCCTTTTTTAAGTACGCTCATGAAAACGATTAAGACTCTTGCCATCCTCGCCAGCGGCGTTCTATTTGCCGGGGTTGCCCACGCCCAAAACTTCACGCAGCCGGCCTTGACCGGGCCTGGCTCGCTCAACATCAAAGCAGCGCCGACTACCAGCACCACGGCAGGCCCCTACGACCGGGCAGGCTACGCCAACCAGTCGTATGTAGAGCAGACAGGTAGCAACCAATACAGCAAAGTGGACCAGGCCTGGCGGAACGGCAATGCTGGTGGCAACTCGGCTAACCTGATTCAGGCACGGAATTCGGGCAACATGGAGATGCGCGCCTTTCAAGACCAAACCAATATTGCTACGGGTAAGGCTGGCGGCAATGCGATGTACCTAGAGCAGCGCGGCGATGGCGACGTAGCCGCTCAGTACCAGTACGGCTCCGACACCCGCGGCAAGATTGTGCAGCGAGGCTCTGATAGAGAATCAGCTTTCCAAAGCCAGACCGGCTATAGCAACGATGCCGAAATCACGCAAACCAGCAACGCTAACGTGGCGCAGCAGGTGCAGCGCAGTAATGGCGGCAATGCCCTCTCGGGCCACGACAACTACGTGCGCACGACGCAGGGCGGCATTGGCTATAACTGGAGCGTGACCGACCAGCGGGGCTCGAATAACACGGCCATCGTGACGCAGCAATAAGTTACCTCCTGCAGCAGGCCCGGCTAAGGTAGCTGGGCCTGCTTTGCTGGGGGCATCCCTACCTACTCTTTCTCTACTGAGCTATGAAAACATCCTTCTTTTGGCTGGCCACAAGCTTGCTGTCTTGGCCCCTGCTAAGCGCCCAGGCCCAAACGCCAACCCTAGGGGAAGGAACCGCGCAGCAGCTGGCCGAAGCCCTAGGGCCCGACCAGTTGCTGCACGTGCGGGCCGGCGCCGACCAGCGCAACACGGCCTCGCTGCTGCAAAACGGGACCGGCAATACCGCCACCCTTTCCCAAAGCAGCCTCAACCTGCCAGCCAACCAGGCCTACATCGTGCAGGTGGGCACTACCAATGAGCTGAACCTCTTGCAGCAAGGCAGCGCCAACCGCACCAACTACACCCAAACCGGCAACGGCAACCAAGGCATGCTGGGCCAGTACGGCACCGCCAACACCCTGGAAGGCAGCGTAACCGGCAACCAAAACGTCATAAACCTCACTCAGGATGGTAGCAATAACCAGATTAGAAGTGAGGTAGCTGCCAGCAACCGCCAGTACAACCTGAGTCAGATTGGCAGCAACAACAGCATTACGCAGCGCGAAACCACTCCTTCGGCGCAGCCGGGCTACAGCATTGAGCAGCGGGGCAGCAACATGCATATCACCGTTGAGCAAGGCCGGGGCTTACCGGGCGTGCCATAGCGCTGAGCCCTTACGCACCAGTCCTACCTTTTCTTCCCTTTCCTTGCTATGATACGTCCTTTACTTGCCTTGCTGCTAGGGGCTGCCAGCGCGCCCTGGAAAGGGCTGGCCCCCTGCGAAGCCCACCTCGTGGTGACGCGCCAGCCACAGCAGCTACTCGTGGCTAGCGGCGTGTGCCGCAGCCTACTGGGCCAGCCGGCCCGCTACCAATACCAGCTGGTGGCCGAGCGCTGGGGGCGCAGCCGCAGCCGCAGCAGCCAGGGCGGCACCATCGAGCTAGGTGCCCACCAGGAGGCGCAGCTGGCCCAAACGACGGTGAACCTTGGCCCCACCGACCACTACCTGCTGCGACTGCGCGTGTACGACGCGGCCGGCCAGCTGGTAGCCCAAGACTCGGTGCGCCAAGCCCCCTAAGGCTGGGATAGGTATTCGCACCTCCTGCCGGCTTTGTACGCTCCTACCTTCTTATGAAAACTGCACTGCGGCTACTTGCCGCCTGGGGATATTTTTGGGTGTTGGCCGGGCTGGGTGGCTGCGAGCCCGTTACGGTAGAGCCCACCTCCTACGGCGAGCTGGTCGTAACGGTGCTCGACTCGGGCTCGGGCCAGCCGCTGGCCAATACCGGCGTAAGCACCAGCCCCGCCTCGGGCTCCTTCGTCACGGATGCGCGCGGCCAGGCTACACTGGCCCAGGTGCCGGCGGGCACGCTGGCCGTGTCGGCGCGCCGCAACAACTACACCACCCTGACTACCAACGTCACCGTGACGGCGGGCAGCACGCAGGCCATTACGCTGCTGCTCGATAAGGCCACGGCCGCCGCCCCGCCGGACCTGCCGGCGCGCCCTACCCCCGCCTCGGGGGCCACTGGTCAGCCTACTACCGTTACGCTGAGCTGGCACCCCACCGGCGCCACCAAAAGCGACTCGCTGACCTACGATGTGGCGCTGTTTGAAGGCAACGCGACCGCCCCACGCCTGCTGCTCAGCAATAGCCGCGACTCAAGCGTAGTGGCCACGGGCCTACGCTACGGCACTATTTATTTCTGGCAAGTGACGGTGCGCAAGCCCAACCCTGTGAGCGGCGGCAATGCCCTGACTACCCTAGGCCGGGTGTGGAGCTTTCAGACCAGCCCATTTCCTGATAACCGCTACGTGTACGTGCGCACCGTGAACGATATTACCGACATCTATTCGTCTGACGCGGCGGGCACCAGCGTCGTGCAGCTCACGCAGGGCCAAGCCGTAGAAGCCGCCCCGCAGTTTAACCCCAGCCGCGACCTCATAGCGTATGCTTCTAACGCTACTGGCCAGTGGCAGCTTTATACCATGAACCTCGATGGTACCGATAAGCAGCGCATCACGACCCTTTCGGCGGAGGGCTACAGCAACAATGGGGTAGGCTACCGCTGGTCGCCCGATGGGGCACAGCTCATTTATGCGCACTACAACCAGCTTTATCGCATCAACCGCGACGGCACGGGCCTGACGCTGCTGGCTACGGCCCCGGCCAACCGCCACTTCCGCGAGTGCGACTGGACGGTGCAAAACGGGGGCCGCCTGGTAGTGCAAACCATTGGCAGCAACGTGTTTGACAGTGAGCTGTACTTGCTCAACGTGGATGGTTCTAATTCGCAGCTATTACTCGGCAACCTGCCCGGCCGCCTCGATTCGCCGAGCTTCAGCACCGATGGCCTGAGCGTAGCCTATACTCACGATGCCGCCGGCTTTAATGACCCGGGCGGGCGGCAGCTCGATGCGCGCGTGTACACCCTAGGTCTTACTGCGGGTGCCACTCCGGTAGATGTGTCGGGCACTGCCACGTCCACGGCCGGCCAAGGCAAGCCCCTAGGTACCAATGACCTGCTGCCTCGCTATTCGCCCACTAGCTACAGCTTCATCTTCGTGAACGTCCCCAACGATAACCGCAGCATCCCCCAGGTGTGGACTATGAGCTTGGACGGCCGTTCGCGCACGCAGCTCTTCCAAAACGCTACCCAGCCCGACTGGAAATAACCCAACGCGTGCCAAGCTGCTACATGCGGATAAAAGAAAAGGCCGTCTTCGTTAAGAAGACGGCCTTTTTAGTAGCGGGGACTGGACTCGAACCAGTGACCTTTGGGTTATGAGCCCAACGAGCTACCAACTGCTCCACCCCGCATTGTTTGGGAGTGCAAAGGTAGGATGAAACTCTGGAATGGCAAGGGCTTGGGTAAAAAAACCGATGTTATTAGCATTTATACCTGATTAACAAGGCCTTTATTTTTCATCAAGCCCGAGCCAATACATTGCTAGGCGCGGTCACTGGTGGTTTTTACTAGGTTGATGCCGGCAAAAAAGAAGATAAGGCCAACGGCAAAGGGCACAATAGAATTCATCTTGCCTAGGTGCAGGCCGCCGATGCCCAAGAAGCCTAGAGCCCCGAGAATGATACCAATGATGCCGAGCACGGTGAGAATGCTGCCGAAAGTGCGTTTCTGGTTCATGTAATGAAGAAATGAAAGGTGTTGAAAGGGAAGTGTAGGCAAGCCGAAAGCGGCAATAGGCCTGATACGGATGTTTGAATTAAAAGTGCTGGGTTAGCGCCGCTACTGTGCGGCTAAGCGCCCTGAACCTTACCTAGGATCCATGCGGTTAGGCCACGCCACCCACTGCCCGCGCACCTTGGGCATCGGTGGGCAACCGGGCTAGTAGCCAGCTTTCTTAGCAATATTTGCTAAGGATTTTTTACTTTATCTGGTATGTCGCCCAAACGCCCGGCCGCGCTGGCTTTCATCTTCCTCACAATTCTCATCGATGTTATTGGGCTGGGAATCATCATTCCTGTTATGCCCACGCTCATCGAGCAGCTCACAGGCGAGGGCGTGAGCCAGGCGGCTCGGTATGGGGGCTACTTGTCCTTTGCCTACGCGGCCGCGCAGTTCTTCTTCGCGCCCGTAATGGGTGGGTTGTCCGACCGCTTTGGGCGGCGCCCGGTGCTACTAGCTTCGCTGCTTGGCCTAGGGTGCGATTATCTCTTTCTAGCGCTGGCACCTTCCTTAGGGTGGTTATTTGTGGGGCGGGTAGTGGCGGGCATCACGGGGGCGAGCTTTACCACTGCTACTGCCTACATTGCCGACGTGAGCCCGCCTGAAAAGCGTGCGCAGAATTTTGGGCTCGTCGGCGCGGCCTTTGGGTTAGGCTTTATCGTAGGGCCGCTGCTCGGCGGTTTTTTCGGCGATTTTGGTCCGCGAGTGCCTTTTATAGCGGCGGCCGGCCTAAGCTTATTTAATTTTTTATACGGGCTGTTTTTGATACCCGAGTCGCTGCCAGCTGGACAGCGCCGCCCCTTCGAGTGGTCACGCGCAAATGCCCTAGCTTCATTGCTGCGGCTCAGAAACTACCCGCAAATAGTGGGGCTAGTGGCTGCCTTGGTGCTGTTGTACCTGGCTGGCTCAGCCACGCAGTCGGTCTGGACGTTCTATACCATACTCAAGTTTGGCTGGGGCCTCAAGCTCATCAGCTACTCACTAGGCGTAGTGGGGGTAGGGGCCCTGGTGGTGCAAGGCGGCTTGGTACGGGTAGCTATTCCACGGCTGGGGGCAGCGCGCTCGGTAGTAATAGGCATGCTTTTTTATATTGCTGGTTTTGTGCTATTTGCGATAGCCAGCCGGGGCTGGATGATGTTTGCCGTCACTGCAGTGTATGCGCTTGGAGGGTTAGCTGGGCCCGCCATGCAAGGAGCCATTTCGAGCCAAGTTCCTTCTACTGAACAAGGCGAGCTACAAGGCACCCTTACTTCGCTCATCAGTGCTACCGGCGTAGTGGGCCCACTACTGATGACCAGCCTGTTCACCTTTTTTACTAGTAAGGCAGCGCCCCTGTACTTTCCAGGCATGCCCTTCCTATTGGGGGCCGTCCTGACCCTGCTGGCGCTGCTGGTGGCCGCTAGCACGCTGCGCCGGCTGCCCACCGATGCGGCCGTGGTGGTGCCAAGCCCAGCCGAAGCACACGGCTAAGCAAAAATATTTTAAGGTTAATAAAAGCCCTTGCCGTGCGTGGCAAGGGCTTTTTTATGCTCCTCGCTTTTAGGAAGAAATAACTTTTTGTTGACTAATTACGAAAGATTCGTAGTATTACGAAAAAATCATAAATAGCCTTATGGAACGCCTCACCCAACCCGAAGAAGACGCCCTGCGGGCGCTCTGGCGCACTGGCCCCGGCTTTGTGAAAGACGTGCTCGACCACCTGCCCGAGCCGCGCCCGCCCTACACCACCCTCGCCTCAACGCTGCGCAACCTAGAGCGCAAAGCCTACGCCAGCGCCGAGAAGCTAGGCAACTCGTTTCGCTACACGCCGCTCGTGAGCGCCGAGGACTACCAGCGCCGCTCGCTGGGGGCACTGGTGCGCGAGCATTTCCGCGATTCTTACAAAGAGTTGGTTTCCTTTTTCGCGAAAGAAGAGAAAGTCAGTGCCGCCGATTTGCAGGAGATTATCAAGCTCATCGAAAACCAAAAGCCCGAGTAGCTATGGAAGCCGCTTTGCTTTATCTGCTGAAGGCCAATGTAGTGCTGGCGCTCTTTGCGGCAGCGTACTACGGGTTGCTGCGCCGGCTCACGTTCTTCGGGCTAAACCGCGTGTACCTGCTGGTAGCCTTGGTGTTTGCGGCGGTGTACCCGGCCCTGCCCGTGCCTGCGCTGCTGCCCGCCGTGGCCTTGCCCGCGCTGCCCACCACCACTCTGCTAGCTACGAGCATGGCCCCGACCGCTAGCTCGGCCACCGCATCCTTCTTCGATTGGCAGTTGCTGGCCCTAGGTGCCTACGCGTTAGGTGCGGGATTACTGCTGCTGCGGCTACTAGGGCAGCTGGTTAGCTTGGCCCTGGTGCGGCGGCGCTCGCAGCCCACGGTGGTGCTGGGCCAGCGCGTGCGCCGGCTGCCCGGCGAGGGCGGGCCCTTCTCGTTTGGCTCCGCTATCTACCTAAGCGACAGCATACTGCTTGACACTAAGCACCTGCCGGCTGCCCTGCGCCACGAGCAAGCCCATGTGCGCCAAGGGCATACCTTCGATGTGCTACTGGCGCAGGTAGCCACGGCCCTGGCCTGGCCCAATCCCGCCGCCTGGCTACTGCGCCGCGCCGTGCTCGACAACCTTGAGTACCTGGCTGACCACGCCGCCCTGCAAACTGGCCTCGACCGCCGCGCCTACCAATACAGCCTGCTGCGCCAGCAGCCCGGCGGCGTGCCCGCGCCAGCCCTGGCTTTCCATTTCTCCTTTCTCACCCTCAAAAACCGCATTACGATGCTCAACCAGCCGGCTTCACGTGCTTACCAGCTAGGCCGATACGTGCTGGCCGCTCCGCTCGTGATGCTGTTGGCCCTAGGGTATTCGGCGGCTCGCGCCCAGGTGGCGCCCACGCCCGCCCGGGCCGAGAAGCCTATTCCGCAAAATGCGGTGTACTACCTTGATGGCCAAAAGGCTAGCAGCGACGTGTTAGGAAAAATCAAGACTGACGATATCAGCTCTATCAACGTAATAAAGGGCGTAGAACAGCAGCAGATTTTTGGCTCTAGTGCGGCGGCGGGCACCCTCGTCGTCACGACCAAAGCCAATATCAATTCGCCCGCTGTATTGGCGCTTAATAAGCGCATCGAAGCTGTAAAGCCGACGGTAAGCGCCACGCCCGAGTAGTTGGCTGCCATAGCTCCTGCCAAAGCTTACATCGCTAAAAACTACCCCACTGCGAAGCTGCACGGCGTAGGCATTATACATGTCAGTAATCAGCCTGACCGCTACATGGCCGTGTTCGAGCAAGATGGCAAGCGCATGCAGCTAGCGTTCGACAGCCAAGGCAACCCGGTGCAGAAGTAGTTGTAGCGTAGCATCTCACTGAGCAGCATAAGCTTTCCCTAAAACTCAGGTTCCTTTTTTCATCCCACCCTATTTCCTCCACCTTTGATATGCCGACTTTTCTGACCGCTTACAAGCACCTAGGCTGCGCCGCAGTGCTACTACTGGGCCTCAGCAGCTGCGAGCAACAGCAGCAGGCCAAGCCGGTTTCTACGGCCCCTTTGCCCCAAATGCAAGCCGCTCGCTATTACTTAAATGCGAAGCCTTCGACTAAGGAGGTCATCGAGCAGCTTGACACTAAATACATTACGCGCATGGAGGTACTAGACGGCCAGAAAGCCGCCACCTATGCCCAGGACCCCGACGTGAAGCGCGTGATACTAGCTCAAACCAAGTAGCCGAGCGCGCCAGCGTCGGCCTTCTCCAGCCTCTTCTCTCATTCTCAACAACCACATCCCCATGCTTAACAAACCAGCTTCCCGTGCTTCCCAACTTGGCCGCTACCTACTGGCTGCCCCCTTCATGCTGGCCCTGGCCCTAGGGCACTCGGCCGCCCATGCCCAGGTGGCGCCCACGCCCGCCCCGGCCCAAAAGCCTATCCCACAAGATGTAGTGTATTACCTCGATGGGCAGAAGGCTGACAAGAGTGTGTTGGATAAGACGAAGCTCGACCCCGAGACAATCAGCTACATGCAAGTGCTAAAGGGCGAACAGCAACAGCAAATTTTTGGTACTAGCTCAGCCGGTGGCACCGTCGTCGTCACGACGAAGGCTAATGCTAACTCACCTGCCGTATTGGCTCTCAATAAGCGCATTGCAGCTGTGGCGCCGATGGTAGGACCTACCCCCGAGCAGTCGGCGGCCATTGCCGCCGTGCAGGCCTACATGACTAAAAACTATCCTGCTGCTAAAATGGAAATGGTAGCCCCAGCCAAGAACCAACCCGGCCGCTACCACACCATTTTTGAGCAGGATGGCAAGCGTATGCAGCTCTTTTTTGATGGCCAAGGCAACCCCGTAAAAGAGTAGCCGCACTGCCAATCGGCACCTAGGGCCGCCGGCCAGAAAAGATAGCTGCGTTTTGGGCGTTACGTTCGCTCAAGATTCAGCTATCTTTTTCTATGTCTACCCCTTACTTGGTGAGCTGGCGCAGCGGTGGGCTGTTGGCCTGGCTACTGTTGGCGAGCCTCATTACCCGCGCCCAGGCCTACCTTAACCTAGGGCTGGAGCCGCGCGCCAATTACGGCCAGCCGCTGGCACTGTGGGCCCAAACCGTACCGCCGGGCGGGCGAGCGGTATTTGATAGCACGGTGTTTCGGCAGGGGAGAGGCAGCCTGCGGCTGGAGCTACCCACCGCGGCCGAGCCTCGCGCTGCATATTTTTCCACCAGCCTGGTGCCCCTCGACTCGCTACGCGGGCAGCTCGTGACAGTGAGCGTGTGGGTACGCACGCAGGGCTGGCGGGGCACCATCCGGCTCAATGCTAGCAACACGGCCACGACCATTGCGGGCCTCACGAGCCAGTCGGCTTTCGCCATCGACTCGCTGCCCAATGCCGACTGGCACCGCCTCGCGCTGCAACTGCCCGTGCGCGCCGTAGCTTATAGCTTCGATATAAACATGCAGCTGCGCGGTAGTGGCCGGGTGTGGCTCGATGATATGCAGCTGAGCGTGCGGGGCCGGCCGCTGCCCGAACTGCCCGTGCCAGCCACCGCCGCCCTGTTACTGCCCGCGGCGGAGGTGCTTACCACCAATTGGGATTTTGAGCGGCGCTTGCCCCGCCTAGGTAGGCCTAACTCGCCCAGCGCAACGGTCGCCCTCGATAGCGCTAGTCCGCAGCACGGCCGCCGCTACCTGCGCTTGGTGCCAGCCAGTACGCCTGGTCAGAAGGCCGCCTACCTAGGTGCCCTGCGGCTGATTCCTACCCAAGGCGGCCAGCGGCTTCGGGTGAGGGGCTACTGGCGGCGGCCCACTGGCAGCGGCAGCGCGGGGCCAGCCCCTAGCTTTAGCTATCGGCTGCTCTCCTTTATACCTCGGCCCGACGGCGGCACTTGGAAGGCAGACACCCTAGGCACTGCCAGCAACTTGCTGGCACCTGGACCGCAATGGACAAGCTTTGCCTTTGAAGTGCCGCTGCAAGGGCTGTTCAGCCGCAGCACCGACCCGGCCCACCTAGGGGCCCTCGCCCTGAGCGTGGTACTGCCCATACCAGGCGCGCTGGAGCTTGATAATTTGACGTTTGCGTTGGATGGCAAGCCTTACGTGCCCACCGGCCCGCCCACGCCACCCCCGCCCACGGCCGCCGAGCAAGCCTGGCTACGTACTGTGCTCAAGCCCTTGCGCCTGGCCACTCCTGCCACGGCGGGCCCCGACCTGGGCGCACTCGGCACCTTCCTAGGTGCGGCGCGGCTGGTGGGCCTGGGCGAAGTCACGCACGGCTCGCAGGAAGTCTTTAGCCTGAACGCTCGCATCAGTCAGTACTTGATTGAGCAAAAAGGCTTTGGTGGCTTGCTGCTCGAAGCCAGTCCGGCCAGTTGCGCCGCCCTGAACGAGTACCTCCGCACTGGCCAGGGTGACCCGGCACGCCTGCTGGCCGCGCTAGATGGCTGGCACACGCCCGCTGTGCTTGCCCTCGTGCGCAGCTTGCGCACTTACCAGCAGGCCCACCCCAGCACGCCGCTGCTACTAGCAGGCATCGAGATACGGCAGCCCGAGCAGGCACTGGCCTACCTAGGGCAGCTGGTAGAAGCCAAAGACGACTTTGTCCAGCCGCGCCTCCGGCAGTTGGCCCAGCTGCTAGCCACCTACCGCCACTCTTCGGCCGAAGAGCTGGATTTGCGCCTGCGTCCCGACCAGCCGCGCGACTCGCTGCTGGCGCCCCTGCGCCGCGTACTGGGTGAATTGGCGGTTGGCTTCGATGCCCGCGTCAAGCTGGGCCAGCCTACGAGCTTGCAGGTACTGGCTCGCCAGCGCTACTACCTGCGTCTAATAGAGCAGGGCGCTACCTGGCGGCGGCTCGACTTAGGTACGGCCGAGAACTACCGCCAAGCCTGCCTAGCCGAAAACGCCCATTACCTAAGCCAGCAGGCCGGCGGCAAGCTGCTGCTATGGGCCAACAACCGCAGCGTAGCCAAGTTTATCGCCCCCGAGGAGCGCCCAATGGGCGAGTGGCTGCGCGCCACCCTAGGGCCGGGCTACCTGGCGCTGGGCATGGTGCTGGGGCAGGGCAGCTTTGCGGCGCAAGAGCCCACCGGCCGCTGGGCCACGGCCTCGCTGGCAGCCGTGCGGCCCGGCTCGTATGAGGCGTGGCTGCGCACTGGGCCCACTACGTCTTGGCTGGGTCTGAGCAAATTGGAACTGACTGAAGACAACGCTTGGCTGTTCCAAAGCCAGCTGCTGCACGATATTGGGTACGCTGATGCGCACAACCAGTACATGCTGCACAGCCTGCGCGGCGAGTTCGACGCCGTGCTGTTTATTCGCGATTCGACGCCCGCGCCACAGCTGGCCCGGCCTTAGGTGGGTGGGCGGCGAACCAGTAGCCGCCCCAGCGGCGTTGGCGGACTGGGCGTAACTTGTTGCGGCGGACCTAGGGCGGCCCGCGCCCGGCCTATTTTGCTTTGCTTATGACGATGGTAGCGTCTTCTCCGGCTGCAGTAGCCGGGGCTTCGGCTAATTACCCAGCTTTTGCCCAAGTGCGGGCCGAGCTGGAAGCGTATAAACGTAAGTTTTACCTCAGCTTGCTCGTGCGCGGCGGGCTAGTGGCCGCGGCCTTGCTGCTGAGCTTGTTTGTGGTATTCAACACCCTCGAATACTTCTTGTACCTGCCCACAGCCGTGCGCGCTGGATTGCTATTCAGCTTCTTAGCCTTGGCCGTGTACGCGGTAGGGCGCTGGCTGTGGCAGCCTCTGGCCGCCCTCACCAACCTGCGCCGCTTGCTGAGCGATGAGCAGGCCGCCCGGCAGGTAGGCGAGCTGTTTCCGCAAGTGCAAGACCGCCTGCTTAATGCCTTGCAGCTGCAAGGCCAAGCCCGCGACAACGAGTTGCTGCTGGCTAGTTTGGAGCAGCGCGCCGCTCAGCTCCAGGGCGTGTCGTTTGCCCAGGGCATCGACCTAGGGCAGCAGAGCCGGCCGCTGTGGAAGTACGTGTTGCCACCGCTGGCCGTGCTACTGCTGGCGTCGGTGTTTTATCCAGCGTTTATCACGCAGGGTACCAGCCGCATCTGGCACTACCAGCGCCAGTATTCGCGGCCCGCGCCGTTCGATTTTGTCTTAAAAAACAAAGAGCTGCGCGTGTTCAAGGGCGAGAATTTCACCCTCGACGTAGCCGTGGCGGGCGAGGCGCTACCCGCCAGCGTGAGCCTGCTCACCGATGGCACCGAGCGGCCGCTAGCCAAGGTCAACGGCCGGGCCGACGCGTTTCGCTACACCTTCGAGCAGCCGGCGCAGGATGTCACGTTTCAGCTTAATGGCGCTGGCTTCGTATCGCCCGAGTACCACCTGACGGTGGTGGAGCGGCCCGATTTGCGCGACTTCGCGGTGCAGGTGACGTACCCCGCCTACACCGGCCGGGCGGCCGAAACCATCCGCAACGGCGGCAATCTCACCGTGCCCGAGGGCAGCCAACTGCGCTGGCAGTTCAGCACGGCGGCCACCGAGGCGCTGAGCTTGGTATTTGACCAGCCGGCCGAAACCGTGCCGGCCAACCGCTCGGGCGAAAGCTTCGTGGCCGAGCGCCGGGTGTTGCGCTCGCAGCCCTACCAAGTACGCCTGCAAAACGCCGCCAGCCTCAACCGCGACCCCATCAATTATCAGCTTACGGTGGTGCCCGACGCGCCGCCCACGCTCACAGTCGAGGCCTTTTCGGATACTACTTCCCTGCGCTACCTGGCCCTAGGTGGCAGTGCGCAAGACGATTACGGCCTTACGGCCCTGCGGCTGCACTACCAGGTGCAGCGAGGCGGTAACAAAGGCGGTGGGTATGTGAGCCGCTCCCTAGGCCTGCCCAGCGGCGCGGGCGGCACCTACTCCTATACCTGGAACCTAGCGCCCCTAAACCTGCGGCCTGGCGACCGGCTTCAGTACTTTGTGGAAGCTGTGGATAATGACGGTATTCACGGGCCCAAGAGCACACGCTCGCGGCCACTGGAATTCCGACTGCCTAGCACCCGCGAGCTCGACAAGCAGCTGGCCTCGCAGGCCAACTCGGTGGCGAGCCAGCTAAGCTCGGCTGCCAAGCAGAGCAAGCAGCTTGAGCGCGAGCTGGCCCAGAGCCAAGACAAGCTCAAGACCAAGCGCGAGATGAGCTACCAGGACCGCAAGCAACTCGAAAATATGCTAGACCAGAAGGCTCAGCTCGACCAGCAGGTGCAGGCCATGCAGCAGAAGTTTGAGCAGTTGCAGCAGCAGCAAAACCAGCTCAGCCCCAAGAGCGAGGAGCTGGCCAAGAAGGCCGAGGAGCTCAAAAAGCTCATGAACGACCTGCTCGACCCCGAGACTAAGAAGCTCTACGAGAAGCTGCAAAAGCTGCTAGAACAGCAGAAGCAGCCCGACGCCGAGATGCAAAAGCTGCTTCAGCAGCTCGAAAACAAGGAGAACACTTTGCAGAAAGAGCTGGACCGTGCCCTCGAAATGTTCAAGCAGATGCAGTTTGAGCAGAAGGCCGAGCAGACCGCCGACCGCCTGGAGCAGCTAGCCAAGGAAGAAGAAAAACTAGCTGATAAGACAGCTCAGAACGACAAGAACAACCCCGACAACAAGCTCAGCAACGAGCAGCAGAAGGCCGAAAACCAGAAGCTGGCCCAGGAGCAGGCCGAGAAACGCCAGGAGTTTGAGGACCTCAAAAAGGACCTGCAAGACCTGAAGCAGCAGGACAAGGAAATGGGCGACCAAAACGGCATGGACGAGCAAAAACCCGACCAGCAGCAAACCGACCAAGACATGCAGGAAGGCGAGCAGCAGCTGAATAAAAATCAGAATCAGAAAGCCAGCCAGAGCCAAAAAGCCGCCGCCCAGCGGATGAAGAAAATGGCTAAGAAGATGAAGGACCAGATGAGCGACGATGAGGAGCAAAAGGCCAAGCAAAACATCGACGACCTGCGCGACATTCTGGATAACCTTGTCACGCTCAGCTTCGACCAAGAGAAGTTGATGAAGGATTTCCGAGCCGTAGACCAGAGCGACCCACGCTTTGTGCAGCTCGGCCAGACCCAGCGCAAGCTGCGCGACGATGCCCAGATTATTCAAGACTCGCTCTACGCCCTGGCCAAGCGCGAGCCCAAGATTCAGAGCTTCGTGACCCGCGAGGTAGGCGAGATGAACGGCCGCATGGACGAGTCTTTCATGCACATCAAGCAGCGCGACGTACCTAGGGCCACTGCCACCCAGCAGCAGGCCATGACCAGCATCAACAACCTAGCCTTGATGCTATCGGATGCCTTACAGCAGATGCAACAAGACATGCAGCAGATGCAAGGCAAAGGCCAGCAGCAAAGCGGCAGTGGCAAGCCCGGTAAGAAAAAAGGCAAGGGCGGCTCGCCTGCTCCTGGCAGCCTCAGTAAGATGCAGCAGCAGCTCAATCAGCAGATTCAGCAGCTGTCTCAGAGCGGCAAAACCGGCCGTGCCCTTTCGCAGGAGCTCGCCAAGCTAGCGGGCCAGCAGCAGATGCTGCGCCAGGCTATGCAGCAGCTAGACCGTGGGCAACCCGGCAAAGACGGCAAACCCGGCGGCGGCAAGGAGGGCAAAGATGGAAAAGACGGCCCCGGCGGAAAAGATGGCAAGGAGGGCAAAGACGGCCAGGGCGGCAACGCTGGCGAGATGAAAAAGCTGATGGAGCAGACCGAGACCGACCTCGTGAACAAGCGCCTCACCGAGCAAACCATTCAGCGTCAGCAACAGATTCTTACCCGCATGCTCGAAGCCGAGAAGTCGGCCCGCGAGCGCGACCAGGATACCAAGCGCGAAGCCCAAACTGCCCAAAACCATCCGCCGGTTTTCCCGCCTGCTTTCGACAAGTACAAAGGCGCCACTAAAACGCAGCAAACCGACCTGTTACGCCGGGCGCAGCCTACCTTCACTCCGTATTACCAACAGAAGGTGACCGAGTATTTCCAAAAAAATAAGTAGTTGCCGCGTAACCCTTCCTATAAGGCTTCGTAAGGAGCAAATCGTACTCATAAAATTCAGGCAAGGCTGCACGTAAGTGGTTGTGAAACCCCGTCGTACGCCCTGCCTGAATTTTGCACGTATTACCCTATTTTTGCCGTTCTTATTACCGCGCTGCCTTTACTATCCTTTCGCTACCGCTTATGAAGCAGGTTAAAATTCAGATTCCGTCGCTTGTGGAAAACATCCGCGTCGTGGAGAGCTTCATTGACAACTCCAAAGACACGTTCCACATTGAGGACGACATCTACGGCAATATTATGGTAGCTGTCACGGAGGCTGTGAACAATGCCATCCGCCACGGCAACAAGTTCGACAAGGACAAAAACGTGTACCTGTCGCTGTACGTGAGCGCCAACCTATTGAAGTTTGAGATTGAAGACGAAGGCACGGGCTTCGACTTCAATAACCTCGACGACCCGACGGCCCCCGAAAACCTGGAAAACCCCGGTGGCCGCGGCATCTTCCTCATTCGCCACCTGGCCGATGAGGTAGAGTTCAGCAAAGAAGGCCGCCGCGTAGAGCTCACCTTTGCCCTCACGCCCGGCACTGAGTCGCCCGCTGCCAGCACCACCTCTTCCGAAGCTGCGGCCGCATGAGCAACGTCTCCGCTACCGGCGTCCACTACTTTGAGGCGCCCGGCATAGAGTTCGTGGTAGAAGACGTGCCGGAATTTGGCCTGCACGACGCCGAGGACCTCGTAGCGTGGATTGAGCGCATCGCGGCGGTGCACGAGTACCGCATTGCGCAGCTGACGTTTATCTTTTGCTCCGACGACTACCTGCACAAGCTGAACGTAGAATACCTCAACCACGACACGCTCACCGACATTATCACCTTCGATAATGCCGATGATTCGGAAGTGCTCGAAGGCGATATCTTCATCAGCGTGGAGCGGGTGGCCGACAACGCCCGAGACCTGGACATCAGCTTTCGCGACGAGCTGCACCGCGTCATGATTCATGGCGTGTTGCACCTCCTAGGGTACCACGACAAGGACCTGCTGAGCCAAACGGCCATGCGCCGCAAGGAAGACTATTGTTTGTCGCTGCGCGGGTTCTAGGTGTGTATTAGCAGGTTAGCCTTGGCTTTTCTGGTCTTATGAGTTCGGCACCTTCGCTTTCCAGTATTCCCGGCGATGTGCTGGACTACTACCTAGGCCTGGGCTACTACCGCATGAACCAGGACCTGTTTACCTGCCGGTTTTTGCCGGTGGGGCCGCGCATCTATACCGTGCACTGGCTGCGCCTGGTGGTGGCACAGGTGCAGTATGGCGGCAAGCAGCGCCGGCTGCTGCGGCTCAATGCGCAGTTTGAAGTGGTCATAAAGCAGTTTCGCCTCACGGCGGAGTACGAGGCGCTGTACGCTCGCTACCATGCCTACATCGACTTCGACGCGTCGCCCTCGCTGGCCGAGCTGCTGCTGGCCGGGGCTACGCACTCGGTTTTTGATACCTACATTATCGAGGTGCGCCACGGCGAGCAACTCATCGCGGCTGGTATCTTCGATCGGGGCACTACTACCATCGCAGGCATCGTCAACTTCTACGACCCCGACTACCGCAAACACAGCCTAGGGAAGTACTTGATGCTCCTCAAGACCGAGCACGCCCGCGAGCAGCAGTTGGTATATTACTATCCTGGCTATTTGGTGCACGGCTACCCCAAGTTCGATTACAAGCTGTTTGCCAGTCCCGAAGCCACCGAGGTTTTTGATTTTCAAAACAGCGAGTGGCTACCTTTTTCCTGGGAGCTTGTGGAGCGGCAATCAGCTATTTTACTGCCCAGCTGGCTGCCTAATAATTGGCTAGGCGGAGAGCAATAGTTTTTTGAGTGATTTCTGTGGTTTCGTGAACAACATCTGTCCTTGCGAGCGCAGCGAAGCAATCGCATCCGAACGGTAGCAGAACCGATGAGATTGCTTCGCTGCGCTCGCAAGGACAGGCGCTTTTGCATAAATCCCACTGCATAGTATTTCTGCAACATGCTCCAGCTCATCCGTACCACCTCCGAAAACCCTGATTTTCGTACTCTGGTACAGCTGCTCGACCAAGACCTCGCCAAGCGTGATGGGGCTGAGCACAGCTACTACGCCCAGTTTAATACCATCGCCAGCTTACAGCATGTTGTGGTAGTGTATCAGACCGATGAGCCCGTGGGGTGCGGTGCCTTCAAGCCTTTTGAGGCCAATGCAGTGGAAGTAAAGCGCATGTTTGTGCAGCCCGCACACCGGGGGCAGGGCGTGGCGCAGGCTGTACTAACTGAGCTGGAAAGGTGGGCCGGTGAGTTAGGCTACACTAGTTGCGTACTCGAAACCGGCAAGCGCCAGCCCGAAGCCATCAGGCTGTATGAACGCAGCGGCTACGCGCACATCCCGAACTATGGGCAGTATGTAGGTGTCGAGAATAGTGTGTGCTTGCAGAAGCACCTAGGGCGGTAGCTGCAATTTTTGCGGCGTTCGGCGGCTAAAAATTGATTTGGGCCTGCAGGCGCAACAGGTTGCCGCGCTGCTGGTTAGTGGGGCGCTGAAAATCTTCGAAGCGACGCGATGAGAAGGTGTACATGGCCACCAGCTCGAAGCTGGGCAGCGGCTGCCACTCCATACCTAGCTCGGCCTCGCGCACGGTGTAGCTGCGGGCGTCGCGCTCGTGCTTTTTACCACCATCGTAATACTGCGCTCGCACAAACGGAAAAAACTGCTGCTGCTGGTAGCGTACCCGGTAGTTGAGCAGCAGGTAGCCGCCGTGCAACGACTGGGTTTCGATGCTATCGGTACGAGGGTTAAATTCGGGTCCGCGGCCCACGTTGTACTCGGCCTGCACGCCAAAGGGCTGAGGGTAGAGCACGAAAGTGGCAGCTAGGCGCTGGTCGGGGTAGCTTAAGTCGGAGCGGTGCTTTACGCCGGTCGAGAGCTGGTCGCGGGCTACTACGTAGCGGCCGGTGTAGGCCTGGAGCGAGGGCTCGATAAGCTGCTGGCCCAGGGCCAGTGGGTAGCTTACGCGGGCCACCACGTGGCGCTGATTGTTGAGGTCGGGGCGGTTCGCGGTTTGGCCGTTAAAGACGCCTATCCCCACTACCCCGTAATCGCCGGAGCCTTTTAGGCCGTCCTTTACCAACTGGCCAAAACGCTTGCGCACGGCCGTAGGCGCCCAGTAGAAAAAAGCGCCTAGGTCGCGCTCGTTAGAGAAGGAACTGTTGATGCCATCGCTGCGGTCGAGGGGCAGACGATTTTGGCTCGACTGCATATTCTCAAACCCAAACGGGATTTTGCTCTGGCCCACGCGCAGCCGAAAGCGACTGGCTTTGTCGAGACCTAGGTCGAAGTACGCATCGCGTATCTGGCCGACGTTTAGCGAAGTGCTGCCGCTGATGGTACTGGCAAAATCGGGTTGGATGTAAAAATAAATCCGCTCGTGCAGCTGACCGAAGAAAATCAGACGGATGCGCCGTAGCGAAATCCCACCGTTGTTGCCCCACGACCGGTCGCATTGCTCGCAGGAAAGGTCGGGGTTGGTTTCGAGCAGGCGGTTATAACGGGCTTGCGCATACCCACGAATGGCGAAGGTTTCGAACCACTTCCTAGGCGCCGCCGGCTGGGGCACTGTGTCGGGGGCCTGGACCTGGGCCTGGGCCTGGGTGACCAGCAGTAGAAGGGCAAATAATAATTTCTTCATCAAAAATTAATAATTGCACAAAGTGCGCCCCGATACGTGTCCTAATTGTGGCCATAACATTACGCTAATGTTATGGACGAGCTTATCACTCACAGTTAGCGTGTTACAACAGGTATTTTGTGTGCGGCGCGATGGTCGCAGCACCCAGGTCAGTTCGAGACCTCACGGTTTTACTCCTGCTCACTAGCCTTAGCGTGGGGTTGGCATGAGCAAAGAGGTGGCAACGCCTCTTGCCCCGCGCAGTCTATGGCAATCGCAGAATGGTTACTTGACCTAGGTAAAGAATTCTTCCGGGCAATGGCATTCGCTAGGCACACGCGCCAGCCTTCTGCGCAAACCTGCGGCGCGTGATGCTAGTGGTTTTGTAGCGAACTTTGCCAATTATCAATCCTCAGTGAACAATTATCAGGGCTATTGCACTTGATACTTAGCGCACTGATAATTGCTAACTGTTAATTGCTACTTGCTTACCATGTTCTCCGATACTGAATATGACCTTATTGTAGTGGGGGCTGGCCACGCGGGCTGCGAGGCCGCCGCTGCGGCCGCCAACCTGGGTTCGAAGGTGTTGCTCATCACGATGAACATGAACACCATCGCCCAGATGTCGTGCAACCCTGCCATGGGTGGTGTGGCCAAGGGCCAAATAGTGCGCGAGATAGACGCCCTAGGTGGCCAGTCGGGCCTGATTACCGACCGCACGATGATTCAGTTTCGGATGCTGAACCGCTCGAAGGGCCCCGCCATGTGGAGCCCACGCGCCCAAAGCGACCGCATGCGCTTTGCTGAAGAGTGGCGCCTGACCCTGGAGCAGATTCCGAACGTGGATTTCTGGCAGGAAGGCGTGACCGGCCTGCTCATCGAAAACGACACCTGCGTAGGTGTGCGCACCTCCCTAGGTATCGAGTTTCGAAGCAAAACGGTGGTGCTCACTAACGGTACCTTCCTGAACGGCCTCATCCACATTGGGGAGAAAAACTTTGGCGGTGGCCGGGCCGCTGAGAAAAACAGCCGCGGCATCACCGAGCAATTGGTAGAGCTGGGCTTTGAGGCCGGGCGCATGAAAACTGGCACGCCGCCCCGCGTGGATGGCCGCTCGCTCGACTACTCGAAGATGGAAGTGCAGGATGGCGATGCCAACCCGAGCCGCTTCTCGTACCTCGACACGCCGGCCCTGACCCGGCAACGCCCGTGCTACATCACGTACACCAACGAGCGGGTGCACGAGATTTTGAAAGAGGGCTTTGAGAAGTCGCCCATGTTCCAGGGCCGCATCAAGGGCCTAGGGCCGCGCTACTGCCCCAGCGTGGAAGACAAAATCAATCGCTTTGCAGACAAGGACCGGCACCAGATTTTCGTGGAGCCCGAGGGCTGGAATACGGTGGAGTGCTACATCAACGGCTTTAGCAGTTCGCTGCCTGAGGATGTGCAGTACCGCGCTCTGCGCGAAATCTCGGGTTTTGAAAACGCCAAGATGTTCCGGCCGGGCTACGCGATTGAGTACGACTTCTTCCCGCCCACGCAGCTTACCAATACGCTGGAGACTAAGCCCGTGCGCAACCTCTGGCTGGCGGGCCAAATCAATGGCACCACCGGCTACGAAGAGGCCGCCTGCCAGGGCCTGATGGCGGGTATCAACGCCCACCAGCGCGCCCACGACAAGCCCGCCTTCACGCTCAAGCGCGACGAGGCCTACATCGGCGTGCTCATCGATGACCTTATCAATAAAGGCACCGAGGAGCCCTACCGCATGTTTACGAGCCGCGCCGAGCACCGCATTTTGCTGCGCCAGGACAACGCCGACCTGCGCCTAACTCCCATGGCCCACGCCCTAGGTCTGGCCAGCGACGAGCGCCTGGCCCGCGTGCGCCAGAAGGAGACCGACACGGCTGCCGTGCTCACGGTGCTGGAGAAATTCGGCATCGAGCCCGCGACTATCAATGGCTTTTTGGCAGCGCGCGGCTCGGCCGAGATTCACGAGAAAACCCGCGCCCTCAACCTGCTGCGCCGCCCCAACATCGAGCTGAACGACCTAGCCGCCGCGCTGCCCGAGCTAGCCGAAAAGCTGGCGACGTTTAGCACCGAAGCGCAGGAGCAAGCCATCATCCAGACCAAGTACGAAACGTACTTGCAGAAGGAGCAGCAGCAGGCCCAGCGCATGCGCGAGCTCGAAGACTTCCAGATTCGGGGCCGCCTGAACTACGGCGCTATGCCGGCCCTCAGCCACGAGGCCCGCGAAAAGCTGCTCAAGATTCAGCCCGAAACGCTGGGGCAGGCTTCGCGCATCAGTGGCGTAAGCCCGGCTGACGTGTCGGTGCTGATGGTGTACCTAGGAAGGTAATTTTTTAAGTTAAAAAGTAGGAGTTAAGAGTTAGAAGCCACGCGTAAAGCCTGTTTTTAACTCTTAACTCCTACTTCTTAACTCTTAATTTGATACTTAGGAGTGACTGAATTATTAGAACGCTGCCCGGTGTGCGGGAAGACCGACCTGCGCGAAAAGCTACAAGTACAAGACAAGTCGGTAAGCCAGGAAACGTTTACCATTGTGCAGTGCCAGGCCTGCGAGTTTCAGTTCACTAACCCCCGGCCCGACGCGGCTAGCATTGGGCCGTACTACGAGTCGGCCGCTTATGTATCGCACAATAGCGGAGCACAGGGACTGATAAACCAGGTGTATAAAGTAGCGCGCTTTTTCACAGTGCGCCGCAAAGTGGCTTTAATAACCAAGCTGAATGGGGGCAAAAAAGGCCGGCTGCTTGACTACGGCTGTGGCACGGGTCACTTCTTGGCCGGCGCTAGGAAAAGTGGCTGGCAGGTAGTGGGGCTAGAGCCCAACGACCTAGCGCGCGCCGATGCCAGCACACGGGTGGGCCAGCCCATTCAGGAGCCGAGTACCCTAGGTACGCTGGCACCAGGCAGCTTCGATATAGTCTCGCTGTGGCATGTGCTAGAGCACGTGCACACGCTTAATGAGACGCTCGACCAACTCATCCGGGTGCTGAAGCCGGGCGGCAAGCTGCTCATCGCGGTGCCCAATGTGGAAAGCCTCGATGCCCAGCACTACCGCCAAGACTGGGCCGCCTACGACGTGCCGCGCCACCTCTACCACTTCAGTCAGGCCTCAATGCGCCAATTGCTAAGTCGCCACGGCCTGGCCGTGCGCCAAACATTGCCGCTGGCCTTGGATGCCTACTATGTGAGTATGCTCTCCGAAAAGCACCGCTCGCCCGAACGGGCCGGCGGCCCGCTCACCGTGTTGCGCGCCGGCTACATCTCTAATCGCTACGCGGCCCAGCACGACGGGCAATATTCTAGCGTGCTGTACGTAGCCGAACGGCTGGCCTAGCCGCGGCGCGTAGCACCTAGGGCGGCCATCTTTGTCTTGCTATTTCTATTTGCTGCCCCGCATGCCTGCTGCTCGCTTTTCATTGGTTACTGGCTTTCCACTTTCGTCTTTTTGCCGCTACCTAGGTAGCCAAATCCCATGGCGCGGCTGGGCGGCGCTGGCAGCTACGGCCGGGCTGGCGGCCCTAGGTAGCTGCGCGGCGGTGAGCTCGCCTCAAGGCGGCCCGCGCGATAGAACGCCGCCCCGCCTCATCGCTACCTCGCCCGATAGCGCGTCCCGCAATGTGAAACAGCAGTTCATCCGGCTCACGTTTTCGGAGGCGGTGCAGGTGAAGGACTTGCCCAAAAACCTGCTCATCACCCCGCAGCTGGCGCCCGACAACCAGTACCAGCTGCGTGAAGACCGCAATAGCGTGACGCTGCAGTTTCCGAAGCCGCTGGAGCCCAACACCACGTACTCGTTCAACTTCCGCAAGGCCATTGTGGACATCACCGAGAGCTTGCCAGCCAAGTACCAAGCCCTGAGCTTTAGCACTGGCCCCACCCTCGACTCGGCCAAGGTGCAGGGCACCGTCACCGACCTGCTCACGGCCCGCCCCGTGGCCGAGGCCAGCGTGGGCCTGTACCGGGTGGCCGACACGGCCGGCGTGCGCCGCGGCTTGCCCTACTACCTCACCCGCGCCGACAGCAAGGGCAATTATGAGTTGAATTTTATCAAAAGCGGGCAATACAACCTATATGCCTGGGTTGATAAAAACAACAACGGCCGCTACGACGACGGCGAAAAGCTGGCCTACCTGCCGGCGCCCCTCACCCTTAGCGATACCACCCGGCCTAGGGCGTTGCTACTCACGCAGCCCGACCGCCTCGCGCCGCGCCGCACCAACCTAGAGCGCTCGGCTACGCAAGTGCGCCTGCGCTTTAATGAGGGCCTACGCACCCTAAGCCTGGCGCCCGCCACTGGCGCCACCCCCGCCACCACGGCTGCCCTGCAAGAATCGGTACTCCTGACTGAGAACGGCCGCTCGGCCATTCTTTACCGCACACCCGCCCTCGGCGATGGACGCTACCTGCTGGCCGTGACCGACAGCACCGGCAACACCGCCCGCGACACGCTCAACCTCACATTTCCGGTGCCCACGGCTACCAGCCGCAAGGCCGCGCCGCCCGTCGGCACCAGCGTTGAAGGTAATCCGCGCTCGGTGTTTCGGCAGGGCCAGGTGCAGTTTAAGTTTCCGGTGCCGGTGCGGCTGGCGCCGGGCCAGCCGGTGGGCACGCTGGCCGAAGACTCGGTGAAGCGCCGCCCACTGCGCCTGCCCGCCGATGGCAGCCTCAGCCCCGACCGCACCGAGCTTACCATCAGGCTGGATACCAAGGCGCAGAAAAACGTCGAAATTCGCCTCGACACTACCACCATCACGGCCATTACGGGGCAGTCGCTAGGGCTGCGCCGGGCGCTGCGCCTCACCGTCACCGACATCGACCCCAACGGAATCATCAGGGGTACCGTGCCCCCCACAACCAAGCAGTTCGATTTGCAGCTGCTCGATGACAAATACCAAGTCGTGCGCCAGCTGCGAACGCCCAAGGGTCGCTACGTGTTTGACCGCCTGCCGCCGGGCAGCTATCGCCTGCGCGTGCTTATTGACCAAGACGGCGACGGCCGCTGGCGCGGTGCCGACCCCGACCTACGCGTGCCGCCCGAGCCGGTAATTATGTCGCCTACGCTGATAAAGGTGCGCGCTAACTTCGAACTGATTGACCAAGTTAACCTGACGTTCTAGCCTTTTCAGGAGTTTTCCACAGCTAAAAGCCCGGCCCGCGGTATTTCGCGGGTCGGGCTTTCTTTTTTTCCACACCACGCCGGCTGGCTGCCCTAGCTGTCCACAGGCCTACCTAGCTAACGCAAGCCGCCACATACAGTGAGTAGTGACCTAGGGCCACTTTCAATGTGGCACGTGGAAAAGCGGGCTCTTATTCACCGCCGTAGCCACTAAAGTGGAAAACTTATCCACGTTTCCAGTTACTGAGCGCGCTTTTTAAGGTTTATCCACGGGTTTTCCACATAGTTTCCCACTACTGGCGGCGGCTGTGCACAGAATAGTGGATAACTCGACTGATAACCGTGCACAACCCGTGGATAAGTTGGGGGTAACTTTTTTTGCCCGCGCAGTTGCTAGCACAGGGTGCCAGCGCTGTGGATAACGGTGGATAACTATCCACCGCCAGCAGCACAATCCACATTGCTCCCAACCTGTGAATAGTGGATAAGTGGATAACCCCTGTGAATAGTGGAAAACTAGGCTAAGTTTTTAAACACCAGCCAAATGATATGCACAATGGCTGTTGATAGCCCGTGGATAAGCCTGTAGTTGTGCACCCGTTATCCACGCTGTGGATAACCTTTTTGACTTATACACTTATCCACTGCCCTAATGGATGAAAACAAAAAAGATTTTTTAAAAAAGAATTTTATTAAACTTATTAGCTTGTGGAAAACTTCAGCCGGGCAAAAGCTTTTCCACACCCGGCGCTGCGTAAGTCGTGGAAAAAACGGCTGGGGCACCTTTTAGAAGTGGAAAACTCAGCCGGGCCGGCAAACGAACCTGCGCAGCCTGCGTACCGGGCAGTATGCCGTTCGATTACACCCTAGATTTCCACACGGTCGATTTCCGCCAGCACCCCGAGCTATATAGAGTAGGGAAGGGCGAGCAGGGCGTGCTACTAGTGCAGCCCTACAAGGGCGAAATCCTGCCTCACTGGCGCTTTAAAGACGCGGTGGCAGCCCGGGAGTCCTCGGCAGCTATTTGGAAGCTCTTTGAGGCTTATTTGGCGGCCAATGACTTTGTGGGTGCTGACATGGCCCGCAAGTTTTTGCAAATGGGCTTTACCCGCGCCCGGCGCTATGCCAACCACCGCGGTGGCAAGAAATACGACGGCCCCGTGCCCGCCGACAAAAAAGGCCAAAGCGGGGCTCACGGCCGCGCCGAGCTACCGCGCACCGACGCCCCCGATGTGGATAAAGTAGAAGCCGCCGCCATTTTTAAGCAGAAGTGGGACGAAGCCAAAGCCTTGCCCGAGTATCAACGCCAGAAAGCCGCCTTTGAGGCAACCTACGGGAAGTAGGCACCTAGGCGGACGGCCCGGAGCAAGTAGCGCAAAATAGGAAGGCTGTCATGGCTTGGTAAGCATCGGTCCGGTGCATTTACTGCTGGTGCTGCGAGCACTCCGCTAGTTATCAACAGGGAGTTATCACTTATTCACATCTGTGCTGTAGCACTCAGTCGCTGCCCCACGTATTCACACCGCTACCTTTGTCTGACTTACAACCCCTTGTTGATATGAACCCGCAAACGACCCCCAACAGCATCGAAGAAAACGAAATCATTCTGGGCACCGGCATGGGCCCGCTGCGCTTCGGGGCCACAATGGACGAGGTGCGCACCCTAGTGGGCGAACCCGAAGAAATCGAGGAGTCGGAAGACGAAGACGATTTTGAGCACCAAGCCTGGAATTACTACGAAGATGACCACCTGCTGTCGCTGTACTTCGACCGCGAAGATGACTTCCGTCTGAGCTGCATCGAAACCGATAACCCCGGCCTGCGCTTGTTTGGCGAGCCCATCCACGGCCGTAGCCTCGACCAGGTGCGCGACCTTATGCAGCGCCACGGCCAAAGCGCCCCCGAACTCGAAACGATGGAGGGAGGCGAAATCCGGCTGAGCTACGAGAAGTCTATGATAGACTTGTACTTCGAAGAAGGCCAGCTGCAATTTGTGAACTTCGGTGTGTTTATCAACGACGACCTAGAGGTACAATGGCCCAGCAAATAGCTTGTGTTGAAAACTGGAAATAGGTAAAAGTTTCCTTGAATTAGCGCATTTTGGCAAAAGTTATCCACAAAAAAGCCCTTTTTGGGTGTGGATAAGTGGATAACTCTGTGACGGTGGGATTATTCCTAGGTTACCGTTAGTTAATCTAGCCAATCTGCCTAGCAAAAAAAGCCAACCTGAATAGGGTTGGCTTTTTTGCGTAAACAAGGGTAAGAGCAGGGTAAATAATACGTGGTTTGTGTCAGGATGAAAGTAGTATACTGAGCGCTTTGTGGATAAGTAAGTAGCTCATTGTGTATAAGTCACCTACTGCGTACGAAGACCAAGGCCGCAGCTTCTGGCACTAGCTGTAAGCTTGCGCGAACCTAGGGGAGGGAGCTATGCTAAGGGCAGGCACAGGTGCACTGCAAATAAGAACGCCCGGCCCTTGCGCGAAGGACCGGGCGTGGCCGGAGTTGTTGGGCTGCGAGACTGACCTAGCCGCTAATGGCGCGGAAGAGCAGGAACAAGCCGCCCGACAGCACCATCGTCACGGGCAGGGTCAGGACCCACGCTAGGGCGATGCTGCGCACCATTTGGGGATTTAGGTTCTTGATGCCGCGGTTGGCCACCATGCTGCCCGCAATGGCCGACGACAGCACGTGCGTAGTAGAGGAGGGTAGGCTAAGCTGCGTGCTGGCCCCAATCATGAGCGCCGCTACCAGCTCGGAGCTGGCGCCCTGCGCGTAGGTGAGGTGCTCTTTGCCGATACGCTCACCGATGGTTTTCACGATGCGCTGCCAGCCTACCATGGTGCCTATGGCCAGCGACAACGATACCATGAGCAGCACCGGCCAAGGCGCGTAGTCGGTGAAGCTCTTCATCTGGTCTATAGACTTGGTGTAAGTTTCGCGGTCGGCGGTGCTGAGGCTGAGGCTGGGCGAGCCGAGCAGCTTTTTGCCCCGGTTGGCCAGTAGCAGGATATCGCGGCGAATCTCGAAGCGGGCTTGCTCGGGCAGCTCTTCTACTTTGGTTTTGCCAGCAAATACGCGGTCGAGGTCGGTGGTTTGGGCTTGCATTTCGGCATACAGCTTCTGGTCGGCGGCGCTGAGCTCAGCTTTATTTACGCGGCCCATTACGTACTCTACCTTGGCCAGCGAATCGCGTAGGTCAAGGGGGTTTTTGGTGCTATCGAGGGCAAAATGCACGGGCACAATGCCAATCAGAATCAGCATGATGAGGCCCACGCCCTTTTGGCCGTCGTTGGAGCCGTGGAAGAAGCTCACCAGCGTGCAGGTAGCAATGAGGGTGAGGCGGATGAAGAGGGGTGGGGGCTTGCGCTTGTGCGGCTCCTTAAAGATGGCCTTGCTCGGCGAAAAGCGCTTCAGCAAAAACATCATGATGATGGTGAGCGTGAAACCCAGTAGCGGGCCCAGTATCAGGGCCAGGCCGCTTTCGCCGGCTTTGCTCCAGTTCACGGCTGCGCCCTTGCCGCCGGGCAGTAGCGAAAACGCGATACCGACGCCCAGAATGGAGCCGATGAGCGCGTGCGACGACGACGACGGAATGCCGTAGTACCAGGTGCCGACGTTCCAGATGATGGCCGCCACGATGAGCGCACCTACCATAGAAATGCCGTGGTACACGTTCTGGTCAATTAGGCTTTCGACGGGTAGTAGGTATACAATGCCCATGGCCACGCCAATGCCGCCGGCAAACACACCGATGAAGTTCCAGAAAGCTGACCAAACCACGGCCACCCAGGGCCGCAACGTATTGGTATAGATAACGGTGGCCACGGCATTAGCCGTGTCATGAAAGCCGTTAACAAATTCAAAAGCGCAAGCTGCAAACAGACAGATGCCTAAGAGCAGCAAAACATGGGGTTCGAGTCCGAACATAAAAAGAAGCTGAGGTACGGAAATTCAGCCCCCAAAATTAGCCAGTTATTGTGCAAGCTTCATGTTACCGAATTGTTGTCTGCTCTTTGGCTGTCTCAAAGCCGGATGCGGAACTTGGTATCGGTGGCCCCACCGAAGAGGCCGTAGCCGCCTTGTAGGTTGGAGCGCAGGGGGGCAGGCTCGGCAAAGGGGTTACCGTTGGTGTCGTAGTAGCGCTGCATCGACTGGTAGAAGTCGTAAGTAGCGGGGGGCAGGCTACTCACGGTGATTTCAAGAAAGGCCGGCGGTGGGATATTGGGGCGCTGCGGGTCGTAGGAGCCGCTGTACGACAAGCCTACGGGATGGCTGAAGTTGAGGCGCTGGCCATTGCGCCCTTCATCGCTTACTGGCAAAATCTTGTACACATCGTTGGTGGAAGACAGGTCGAAGCGGTTTAGCTTGATGTCGGGGCCTTCGGTGTTGCGCCCGCTATTGTCTTGGTATACGTAGCCCCAGGGCCGGCCTGCCGCGTCGAATACCCGCGCATACGCCACGTAGTAATCGGTGGTGGCCGCCGCGTCGAGAATAGCGAACGACAACTGGCCATAGTAGTCGTAAATGAAGGGGTAGGGCCCGGGTGCCACTACCTGCGGCTTGGTCACGAAGCTAGCACTGGCCGCGTCGATGGTGGCCGGGGCCGGCAGCGTCAGGGTGGCTTCGAGCGGAGCTAGACCAGGCGCGCTGGCGCGCAGGGTATAGGCCTGGCCGGGCTGCCCTACGTAGCCGCGCACCGGCAGGTAGGTGCCGTAGCGGTAGTCGAAGGGCTGGTGCGCCGAGGTGTCGGGCTTAAACTGCTCTACTACCTGCCCGCTGGCGTCGCGCAGTTCTACGGTGGCATCGAGGCGGCCCTGCAGGCGCGTGGTGGCCAGCGTGCCTAGGCTGCTGCTCACATAGGGGTTACGGTTATAGAAGTACTGGTTGTATTCGGCAGTAATAGGCTGGTTGCTTAGTGTGTAGAGTAACGAAAGCTGCGGCGTGTGGGCTGGGGTGGGCACATTCACTACCGCTTCGCAACTGGCCAACAGGGCCAGCGAACCTAGGAAGAGAACCTTTTTCATAAGCTGTACTGGCAAACCGACTTAAAACTTGAAGGCCTTGCTGACCGACGGAATAATGGGAAACAGCGATACCTGCCGGTAGCTGGCGGGCTTGCTCACTACCCCGTTGTAGTTGATTAAGGAGGCCTCGTAGTAGATGTAATACGGATTTTGGCGGCTGTACACGTTGTAGATGGAGAGGCTGTTGACCACTTCGCCCCAGCGCTTTTTCTTGGTCTTGCTCAGGTCGAGGTCAAAGCGGTGGTAGGCAGCCATGCGGTAGGAGTTGCGGTCGCCGTAGTCGTCGAAAATCTGCCCCGGCCCCAGCTGGTAGCGGCTCGACGAGAGCGTGGTGGCGTTGCCGGTGCCGTACACCCAAGTGCCCGACAGTGTAAGGGTAGGGCTGAATTTATGCATGACAACCAGTGAAATATCGTGGCGCCGGTCGTACTTATAGGGGAAAATTTGCCCCCGGTTCAGCTCCGGAAAGCGGCGGTTGCTCCAAGCCAGCGTGTAGCCTAGCCAGCCGGTGGTGCGGCCGGTTTTCTTCTGCAAAAACAGCTCGCCGCCGTAGGCCCAGCCCTGCCCACTCGTGATTTTGCTTTGCCACTCGCCATCGGTAGTGTTGAGAAAGCTCGCCCCTTCGCGGTACTCTACTAGGTTGCGCATGGGCTTGTAATACGCCTCGAAGCTGAATTCAAACGCCTCGCCCCAGTGGTGCAGCGTGCGCGCCACACCTAGGCCAACCTGGTGCGCTACCTGCGGCTGCACCTGCGCCGTGGCCGGCACCCAGAGGTCGGTAGGCAGCCCGATGCCGCTGTTGGTGAGCAGGTGAATATACTGCGTAGTGCGGGCATAGGAGGCCTTCAGCGCCCACTCGTCGGTGAGCATGTAGCGCGCCGCCAGCCGCGGCTCCAGCGAGGGATAGAGCTTGCTATCCACGTAGAAGCTGCTTAGGCGCAGGCCACCATTCACCTTCAGGCGCGGGCTGAGGCGGTAGTCATCCTCTACGTACAGGGCACTCTCGGTACCCAGGGTGCGGCTACCCGAAACGCTCGTGCTGGCGATACCCCAATATTATCGTCCTGCACCGACGCCCCCGGCCGGAACGCGTGCCGGATAAGCTGCCCCCCAAACCGCAAGTAGTGGTTGGGTGAGGGCACGTAGTCAAAATCGGTTTTTAGCGTCCAATCCTGGATATTCGACAGGTAGCGTAGAGTAGTATTATCATTTGTGGGCTGGCCCTGGTCCACGAAGTGATACGCGCTCGCCTGGCCCACGTCAAATTGATATTGGCTGTAGGTGAGGTGCGTGTTCATGAACAGCTTGTCATTCACCACGTGGTTCCAGCGTAGCGCCCCCGTGAGGTTGCCCCAGCCTAGGCGGCTGTTCGAGCGGCGGTAGTCATTCGGGTCTTCGTCGGCATCGCGCAGGTCAGCCGAAAATTTGTCGTAGCCCCGGTAGGCGCTCAGATACAGGCGGTCGCGTGGGCTCACCTTCCAATTGAGCTTGGCGTTGAGGTCGTAGAAATAGTACCCTAGGGAGCCCGCCTGGCCTTCCTGCTTGAGCTGCCGCTGAATGAGCGGCCGGCCTACTACATCGAGGTAAGTGCGCCGCGCCGACACAATAAACGAAGCCACATCCTTCTTAATCGGCCCTTCTAGCGTGAAGCGCGAGGCAATGAGGCTGATGGCGCCCTCGCCGTGCAGCTCCTGCGCGTTGCCTTCCTTCATCGAAATATCGAGCACCGATGACAGCCGCCCACCGTAGCGCGCCGGAAAGCCACCCTTTATCAGTTCTACGTTGTTGAGCGCATCGGCATTAAACACCGAGAAGAAACCGAACAAATGCGAAGCATTATAGACCGGCGTGCCGTCGAGCAAAATCAGGTTTTGATCGGGCGAGCCGCCGCGCACGTACAGGCCGCTGGTGCCTTCACCGCCGCTTTGCACGCCGGGCAGCAGCTGCAATACCTTCAGCACGTCGGTTTCGCCCATGAGTTTGGGCAAGCTCTTAATCTGAGCGATGGGCACGTTGATGGTGCCCATGCGGGTGCTGCGCGGGCCGTGGTCGTCGGCTTGGCGGTCGCCCACCACCTCCACGCTGGCCAGCTCGTTGGCAGCGGCGGGCAGCAGAAAGTCGTGTTTGGCGCTGCTCGTGGCTGGGGCGGCCCAGCGCTGGCGTGCGTACCCTAGGTAGTTGGCCACCAGCCGCACCGAGTCGAGCCCCGCCGTGGGCACGGTCAGCGAATAGAAGCCGTAGGTATTAGTGGCGGTGCCCTGGCCAGTGCCCGCCAGTACCACTGCCACCCCAATGAGGTTCTCGCCCGTGGCCCGGTCGCGCACGTAGCCGCTGATGGTGACGCGGGCCGGTAAGCCAGGCGTTTGGCCCCACGCTACCGCCGGGCTTACCAATAAACCCAATAGGCAGCAGCGAAGAAGTTGATTCATAAGCAAAAAACAGGAAGAGCAGGCGGCGCACGTTTGGGAGTACCAAAGTAGGCTCTAGGTTGCAGCTTCTGTGTTTTAGATGAATAAATCCTCCCCAACCGCCCCCACGCCCTGGCCCTTACCCTTGGCCAGCCTGCCGAAGGCGGGCGCCTCCGTTAAATCTTAAAAATCTGTTTCAATCTGCGGTCTAACTTTGCTGCTTATGAGCAAGCCCACTACGCCCGCAGAAAGCGCCCAATTAAAAGATATTGTGGCCCACGCCAAGGAATACGGCTTCGTGTTCCAGTCTTCCGAAATCTATGATGGCCTGGCCGCCGTGTACGACTACGGCCCCAATGGCGTAGAGCTGAAGAATAATTTGAAACGGCTGTGGTGGGAGGCCATGACCCAACTGCACGGCAATGTGGTCGGTATCGACGCGGCCATTTTCATGGAGCCCCGCACCTGGGAGGCCAGCGGCCACGTGGCGGGCTTCAACGACCCGCTCATCGACAACCTCGACAGCAAAAAGCGCTACCGCGCCGACGTGCTCGTGGAGGAGAAAGCTGCCGAGTATGAAAAGGCAGGCGACCCCGCCCGCGGCGCAGCCCTCACTGCCGAGCTTGGCCGCTTGCTAACCGAGAATGACCTAGCCGGCGTGAAGCAGCTCATCATTGATGAAAAAATAACCTGCCCTATCTCTGGCACCGCCAAGTGGACCGATGTGCGTCAGTTCAACCTGATGTTCTCGACCCAAGGCTCGGCCGTAGATTCGGATGCGCCGCCCGTGTACCTGCGTCCCGAAACGGCCCAGGGCATTTTCGTGAACTTCCTGAACGTGCAGAAGTCGGCCCGGATGAAAATTCCGTTCGGCATCGCTCAAATCGGTAAAGCGTTCCGCAACGAGATTGTGGCTCGCCAGTTCATTTTCCGGATGCGCGAGTTTGAGCAGATGGAGATGCAATTCTTCGTGCGCCCTGGCACCGAAGGCGAGTGGTACGACACCTGGAAGGCCGCCCGCCGTCGCTTCCATGAGGCCCTAGGGCTGCCAGCCGAGAAGCTGCGCTTCCACGACCACGACAAGCTGGCGCACTACGCCAAGGCAGCCGTGGACATCGAGTTTGAATTCCCCTTCGGCTTCAAAGAAATTGAGGGCATCCACTCGCGCTCGGACTTCGACCTGACCCAGCACCAGAACCTGAGCCGCAAGAAGCAGCAGTACTTCGACAACGACCTAGACCCCGCCACCGGCAAGCCCTACGGCAACTACGTGCCCTACGTAGTTGAGACCTCAGTAGGTGCCGACCGCCTGTTCCTGGCTACCATCTGCCAGGCTTTCCAGGAGGAAACCATTACAGAAGGGGAAGGCGAAGCCCAAACCACCAAGCAGCGCACGTTCCTGAAGCTGCACCCGGCGGTGGCGCCCATCAAGGCGGCCATTTTCCCGCTGGTGCGCAAGGACGGCATGCCCGAAAAAGCGCAGGAAATTTTCGACAGCCTACGGTTTGATTTCCGCCTCGTAATCGAAGACAAAGACGCCATCGGTAAGCGCTATACCCGCCAGGACCTTATCGGAACGCCTTTTTGTATAGTGGTGGATGGCCAAACGCTGGAGGATGACACCGTGACAGTGCGCGACCGCGACACCCGCGAGCAAACCCGCATGCCCATCAGCGCGTTGCGGGGGTACATTGGCGAGGCTGTGAGCTTCCGCCGCGTATTCGAAAAACTGTAGACCTGGCTCAAGTACGACCCGAAGAGGGCGGTATGAACCAACAATTTGTAAGCCTATGTGGGGACATATCGCCCTCTTTATCATCAAGTACCGGCAGTGGTTGCTGGGCCTGATTGCCATTTTCACTGTCACCATGGCCTGGTTTGCCAAGGACGTGGAGATGACCTACGATTTTGCCCAGGTGGTGAGCCCGAAGGACCCCGACATGGTGTACTTCCAGCAGTTCAAAAAAACCTTTGGCGAGGATGGCAACATCCTCGTCCTAGGTATGCAGGACAGCTCGGTGTACCAGCTTGGCAAGTTCAACCAACTGCACCAACTGACCGACACCTTGGCCAAGGTGGAGGGCGTGAGCGGCGTGCTCGGCATTCCGCGCCTCATCCAGATTGAGAAGGACACCGTGAACTCGAAGTTCGTGACGTCGCCCATCTTCAAGTCGGCCCCGCGCTCACAGCGCGAGTTGGATTCACTGATGCGGGTGGTCAACAACATCGAGTTTTACAAAGGCCAGATTATCGCCCCGCGCAGTGGCGCCACGCTGCTGGCCGTGACCCTCGACCCCAAGTACCTCAACTCGAACCGCCGCCAGGCCGTGATGAACAACATCTTGGGCCACGCCGAGCGGTTTGAGAAGACGACCGGCATCAAGATGCACTACGCGGGCTTGCCCTACGTGCGCTCTACGATGACGAGCAAGGTGGCCGGCGAGATGAAGTTCTTCGCCATGCTGGTAGTAGTGGTGATGGGTATCACGCTGTTCATGTTCTTCCGCACGTGGTCGGCGGTCGTGTTTCCACTGCTAGTGGTGGTGTGCGTGATGATATGCTGCGTGGGTAGCATCGTGCTCCTAGGGTATAAAATCAACCTGCTGACGGGCCTAATACCTAGTATTCTGGTGGTTATCGGGGTGCCGAACTGTACGTACCTGCTCTCGCGCTACCACTACGACTACCGCAAATCGGGCAACCAGATACTGGCCATGACGCGGGTAATCCGCAAAATTGGCCTCATCACGCTGATGAACAACCTCACCACGGCCATCGGCTTCGTGGTGTTCACGTTCACCGATATTGCCATTCTCTACCAGTTTGGCATGGTGGCGACGATTAACATTTTCATCGCCTTCGCTATCAGCTTCATTATGATTCCGGCGGTGTTTACCTACCTGCCGCCGCCCACCGAGAAGCAGCTCGAACACCTCGATTCGAAGCCCCTGCTGGGCATCATTCACTTCCTCGACCACGTGGTGCTGCACCGCCGCGGCACGGTGTATCTGGCGGCCCTAGGGCTGCTGGTGATAGCGGGCATCGGCATTCGCAAGATTGAAGCTGTGTCGTACATGGTCGATGACCTGCCCAAATCGAGCACCGTAAATACCGACCTAGAGTTCTTCCAGTCGCACTTTAGCGGTGTGATGCCACTCGAATTTGTGGTGGATACAGGTAAGCCCAAGGGCCTGCTCAAGCTACCCAATTTGCAGAAAATCGACCAGTTTGAGAACTTCCTGCGGGCCCAGCCCGAGCTGTCGCCGCCCATCAGCATGGTCACGTTTATTAAGGCTGCGACCCAGGCTTTTTATAATGGGGAGCCAGATTTTTACCGCCTGCCCAACAACGACGACAAGAACTTTATCCTGAGCTACCTGGCCAATTCGCAAGGTGGCGCCACCACCAACGTCCCCGACTCGACCAAGACCACCGTGGCCCAGGGCACGGCTGGGGCGTCGATGAACAAGCTGCTCAACAGCTTCGTGGACAAGAACTCACAGAAGGCTCGCATCAGCCTCAAAATCGCCGACGTGGGCTCGCATAAGCTGGATACGCTGGTGGCCCGCCGCATTGAGCCGGCCATGGAGCGCATCTTCGCCAAATCGGGCATGACGGTGCGCCGCACGGGCACCACGGTTATTTTCACAAAGGGCAACGAATATGTAATTGGCACCCTGCGTGAGAGCCTGATGTGGGCCTTTGGGCTGGTGGCGGTGGTAGTGCTGCTGCTGTTTCGCTCGGTGCGCACCATCTTCTACGCGCTCGTTCCTAACATCTTTACGCTAGCCCTTACGGCTGGTATCATGGGGTATTTTGGTATTGCGCTCAAGCCCGCTACGGCGCTCATCTTCGTGATTGCCCTAGGTATCGACGGCGACAACTCCATTCACCTGCTGGCCAAGTTTAGGCAGGAGATGGCGATGGCCGGCCGCACCGTAACGGAGGCTATTACTAACACGATGGTGGAAGCTGGTACGAGCATGATTTACACCAGCATCGTGCTGTTTCTGGGTTTCAGCATATTCGCCTTCAGCGAGTTTGGTGGTACCAAGGCCCTAGGTGTGCTGATGGGGGCCTCGCTGCTCATAACCAACTTCTCGAACCTCGTGCTGCTACCCACGCTGCTCGTAACCTTCGAGCACGGCAAGGATGAGAAAATCCCCGGCAACGCGCCTATTCGCCACTACGACGATAGCTACCACGAGGAAGACGACGACATAGACCAGAACCTGCAACGCCTGAGCGTGGAGCAGACCAAGGCTAAAACTGTTTGATTAATTGCGATTTAAATTAATCTGCCATGCTGCGCTTACCAAGCATCTTATCGCGCCAGAACGAGTCGTTCGGTAGTAAGAAGATGCCTCGCAAGCGCAGCATGACAGACTGTTAAGAAATGACTTACCCCGAATACAAGCAGCCGCTCGACTACGCCAAGCTCGCCAACGATGTGCGCGCCGGCTGGGACGCCAACGGCATCTTTGAGAAGAGCGTGAGCAGCCGCGAGGGCCAGCCCACGTTCGTGTTTTATGAGGGCCCGCCCTCGGCCAACGGCCAGCCCGGCATTCACCACGTGATGGCGCGGGCGGTGAAGGATATCTTCTGCCGCTACCAGACGCAGCTCGGCAAGCAGGTACCCCGCAAAGGTGGCTGGGACACCCACGGCCTGCCCATTGAGCTGCAAGTAGAGAAGGAGCTAGGTATCACCAAGGAAGATATCGGCCACAAAATCAGCGTAGAAGATTACAACCAGCGCTGCCGCGAAACCGTGATGCGCTTCAAGGCGCAGTGGGACGACCTAACCCAGCAGATGGGCTACTGGGTGGACCTAGACAACCCTTACATCACCTTTGAGCCCGATTATATCGAGAGCTGCTGGGCCCTGCTCAAGAAGCTCTATGACAAGGGCTTCTTATACAAAGGGTACACCATCCAGCCGTACTCGCCGGCTGCCGGCACCGGCCTCAGCTCGCACGAGCTGAACCAACCCGGCACGTACAAAGACGTGAAGGACACGACCATCGTGGCGCAATTTAAGGTGGTGCGCGATGAGGTATCGGAGAAGCTGTTTGCCGGTGGGGGCAAAGGAAATACCTACATCCTAGCCTGGACGACTACGCCCTGGACGCTGCCTGCTAACACCGGTCTAGCGGTAGGGAAGAACATTCCTTATGTGCTGGTTTCGACCTTCAATCCGTACACCGCCGCGCCTATCCGGGTGGTGTTGGCGAAGGCATTGGTGAGTAAATATTTCTCCGAGAAGGGTGCGGCTGCTCCCTTTGAGGGCTATGCCGAAGGCGATAAAAAGGTGTTGCCTTGGCGCATCGAAGCCGAGTTTACGGGCGCTGATTTGGTAAGTATTCACTACGAGCGTCTGTTCGGTATCGAAGCCGGCTTCCCGCACTTTGAGGGGGAGGAAAATGCGTTCCGCGTTATCCCCGGCGACTTCGTGACCACGGAAGACGGTACGGGTATCGTGCACATCTCGCCCACGTTTGGCGCCGACGACTTCCGGGTAGCACAACTCAACGGCATCCCCGCCCTGATGGTGGCCGACGACCAAGGCAAGCTAGGGCCGGTAGTAGACCGCACGGGTCGCTACGTGGCTGAAATGGGCGAGTTTGGCGGACGCTGGGTGAAGAACTACGACGGCCACGACCAGAGCGGCGCCGACTATAAAACGCTGGACGAGAGCATCGCCATTCGGATGCGGACTAACGGCACGGCCTTCAAAACCGAGAAGTACGAGCACACCTATCCGCACTGCTGGCGCACCGACAAGCCGGTGCTGTACTACCCGCTCGACTCGTGGTTTATCAAGACCACGGCCGTGAAGGACCGCCTAATCGAGCTCAACAAAACCATCAACTGGAAGCCCGAAAGCACCGGCACCGGCCGCTTCGGCAACTGGCTCGAAAACCTGGTAGACTGGAACCTCAGCCGCTCGCGCTACTGGGGCACGCCGCTACCCATCTGGCGTACCCAGGACCGCACTGAGGAAATCTGCATCGGCAGCGTAGCCGAGCTAAAGGCGGAGATTGACAAGGCCGTAGCGGCCGAAATCATGACCCACAACCCCTACGCCAACGGCGAAAAAATCGACCTGCACCGCCCCTATGTAGACGATATTTTCCTCGTTTCGCCCAGCGGCCAGCCCATGTACCGCGAGCCCGACCTCATCGACGTGTGGTTTGACTCGGGCGCGGTACCGTATGCGCAGTGGCACTATCCATTTGAAAACCAAGAAGTTTTCAAAAAGAACTTCCCCGCCGATTTCATCGCCGAAGGCGTAGACCAAACGCGCGGCTGGTTCTTCACGCTGCACGCGCTGGCCGTGATGCTGGAAGACTCGGTGGCGTTCAAAAACGTGATTGCCAATGGCTTGGTGCTGGACAAGAACGGCAACAAGATGAGCAAGCGCTTAGGTAACGCCGTGGACCCGTTTGCGACCATTGCGCAGTACGGCCCCGATGCTACCCGCTGGTACATGATTTCAAACGCCCCACCATGGGATAACCTCAAGTTTGACCAGGCGGGGATTACGGAGGTGCAGCGCCGCTTCTTCGGCACGCTGTTCAACACGTACTCGTTCTTCGCGCTCTACGCCAACCTCGACGGCTTCCAGGTCGGCGCTAGCTCCGTGCCAGTGGCCGAGCGCACCGAGCTCGACCGCTGGATTCTGAGCAAGTTGCAGAGCCTGTTGGCCGAGGTACGCGGCCACTACGATAGCTACGACCCCACGAAAGCTGCCCGCGCCGTGCAGGATTTCGTGACCGACCAGCTCTCCAACTGGTACGTGCGCCTCTCGCGCCGCCGCTTCTGGAAAGGCGAGCTAACGACCGATAAGCAAGCCGCTTACGAGACGCTGCACGAGTGCCTCAGCACCGTAGCGCAGCTCATGGCGCCCATCGCGCCGTTCTTCGCCGACTGGCTCTACGGTAACCTGACTAAAGGCCAGGAAGCCGCTGAATCAGTACACTTGACCTACCTGGCCGAGGCTGATACGTCGCTCATCGACAAGGCTTTGGAAGAGCGGATGGAGCTGGCCCAGCGCATTAGCTCGCTTACGCACTCACTGCGCAAGAAGTCGGTGCTAAAGGTGCGCCAGCCCTTGCAGCGCATTCTGGTGCCGGTGCTTAATGACACCACCAAGGAGCAGGTTGGCAAGGTCGAAGACCTGATTTGCGCCGAGGTAAACGTGAAGCACGTGGAGTTTTTGGACGACACAAGTGGCGTGCTGGTGAAGTCAGTGAAGCCCAATTTTAAGCGCCTAGGTCAAGTCTACGGCCCGCGTTTGAAGGCTGTGGGTGCCCGCATCCAAACGCTGAACAGCGACGAGCTGAGCCAGCTTGAAAAGCAAGGCGAGCTGGCTGTGGAAGTAGAAGGTGAAACCCTCACGCTGCACCTCGACGAGGTCGAAATCCGCACCCAGGACCTGCCCGGCTGGCTGGTTGCCACCGACGGCCCGCTCACCGTGGCGCTCGACGTGACGCTTACCGAGGAGCTGCGCCAGGAAGGCTTGGCCCGCGAACTAGTCAACCGCCTCCAAAATCTGCGCAAAGACTCGGGCCTTGAGGTGCAGGACCGTATCAGTGTGCACCTAGGGGCTAGCGCGCCTGCCGAGCTGCAAGCCGCTGTGGCTGCGTTTGGTGACTACATCCGCGAGGAAGTGCAGGCCCAGCGCCTCGACTTTGTGCCCGACGTAACCGGCGGTGCGGTGCTAGATTTTGACGACTTCTCGGTGCCCGCCAAAGTAGAAGTAGTAACTGCTTGAATATGAGTAACCCGGCTGCGTGTATAAAGGCAGCCGGGTTTTCAGCCGCACAAAGCATTTCTCATACCGTCTTTAGTTGGTTCTCAAAACCCGTAATTCGGTATAAAACAGTACAAAGTAACTTGAGTTTCATCCGTGCAGACCGATTTGCCAGTTAATTCCGCTACTACCCAGCCGCCCTATCAGGCGCGGCGCGGCAGCGTCCTTCCTTATTTCCTGCTGGCCTTGTTGGTTATCGGAATTGACCAACTGTCTAAGTATTTGGTGCACAGTAGCCCTACGCTTACGTCGGGTGGGGAAATCATGCTGATTGGCCGCTGGCTAAAGCTGCACTACACCACCAATCCCGGCATGGCCTTCGGCGTCGAGTTGCCGCCACCTTATGGTAAGCTGCTACTCACGGCCTTCCGGCTAGCGGCCGTAACTGGGCTGAGCTATTACATCGTGTACTTGTGGCGGCACCGGGCCGCGGGTGGCTTCATTGCCTGCATGGCCCTTATCCTAGGTGGAGCTGTGGGCAACCTGATAGATTCTATCTTCTACGGCATCATTTACCACAATGCGCCCGCGGGGTCGCCCTCCCCGTGGTTTTTCGGCCAGGTAATAGATATGATTTACGCCGACATCTACGAAGGCTTCTTGCCAGCTGCTTGGCCGCTGGTGGGCGGCAAGTACGTGTCGCTATGGCCAATCTTTAATATTGCCGACTCGTCCATCTTCATTGGGGTGGCGCTGATACTATTATTCCAGGGCCGTTTCTTCAAGCAGGAAGACGAAACGAAGACTGCGGCGCCGCGGCCAGCTGGCCCGCCCGCTTCGGACCTTGCCTAGTAAACTTGCGGCGTGGAAATTTTCCACGCCGCTTTTTTTTGCCCCATGCCCTTACTCACCGTTCAAGACCTGACTATAGACTTTCGCTCGCAGCGCGGGCACACGCGCGCCGTGGCGGGCGTGTCGCTAACCGTGAGTAGGGGAGAGGTGGTTGCCATTGTGGGCGAGTCGGGTTCGGGCAAGTCCGTGACTTCGCTGGCGCTGCTCGGGCTGCTGGCCAAGCCGGCGGCGCACATCGAGAGTGGCACGGCCGTATTTGAATCGGAGAAGCTAGGGGAGGTCGATTTGCTAAAGCTCTCCGAAAAGGAGTTGCAGCAAGTGCGGGGCAATGACATCAGCATGATTTTTCAGGAGCCCATGACTTCCCTGAACCCAGTGCTGACCTGCGGCTACCAAGTGGTGGAAGCGCTGCAGCTGCACACCTCGCTAAGCGAGCAAGCCGCCGCGGCGCGTACCATCGAGTTGTTCACCGAAGCACAGCTGCCCCGGCCCGAGCAAATATTCAAGTCCTATCCCCACGAGATAAGCGGTGGCCAAAAGCAGCGCGTAATGATTGCGATGGCGATGGCCTGCCGCCCGGCCTTGCTCATTGCCGACGAGCCGACGACCGCGCTCGATGTGACGGTGCAGGCGCGCATCTTGCAACTCATTCGCGACTTGCGCCGCGAACATGGCACGGCCGTTCTGTTCATCACACACGACCTAGGTGTGGTGGCCGAGATTGCCGACCGCATTCTGGTGATGTACCGGGGTAGGGTAGTGGAGCAAGGCGCGGTACTAGACATCTTCACCAATCCCAAGCACCCATATACCAAAGGGCTTCTGGCTTGCCGGCCTCGGCTTTCGATTGGGAAGACGCGCCTTCCGGTAGTGGCCGATTTTATGAGCGTCGATGCAGCCGGCAATCTAGTAGCTCGGTTGGATGAGGAAAGAGAAAACAGCTCAGAAAAGCCCCTCGCGAGCTTACAAACCATTTTTGATACTTCCAAAACGTTCCCCGTGGAACAAAATTCACGTTCCACGGTCGCGCAGCCTCTTTTGCAGGTTGAAAATCTACAGGTTCACTTCCCCGTTCGCAAGGGATTCTTTACTCGCGCTACCACTTACGTGCGAGCAGTGGACGAGGTCAGCTTCACTATTTACCCCGGTGAAACAGTAGGCTTGGTTGGTGAGTCGGGCTGTGGCAAGACCACCCTAGGGCGGGCCTTGCTCCGGCTCACGGAACCCACGGCTGGCCGCATCCTATTTGAAGGCACTGACCTAGCTGCCCTGCCCGCTGGCCAACTGCGCCACCGTCGGCGCGAGTTTCAGCTGGTTTTTCAAGACCCCTACGCGGCGCTCAATCCGATGCTCACGGTGGGCGAGGCCATCTTGGAGCCACTGCGGGTGCACGGGGTAGGCGGCAGCCGCGCCGAGCAAAAAGCGAGGGTGCGAGAGTTGCTGCGTACGGTGGGCTTGAGCGACGATGCCGAGCAGCGCTACCCGCACGAGTTCAGCGGCGGGCAGCGGCAGCGCATTTGCATTGCGCGGGCGCTGGCCTTGCGGCCGAAGCTTATTGTATGCGATGAATCGGTGTCGGCGCTCGACGTGAGTGTGCAGGCGCAGGTGCTCAACTTACTTAATGACCTCAAGCGGGACCTAGGCATCACCTACCTATTCATTACCCACGACCTGTCGGTAGCACGCTTCATGAGTGACCGCCTACTGGTAATGAGCCAGGGTAAGATTGTGGAGAGCGGCCCCGCTGCCGAACTGTACGCGCACCCACAGCACCCCTACACGCAGCAGTTGCTGGCGGCCATTCCGAGCGACGACCCGGCCCGCATCGCGGCGCGGGTACAAGCCTAGTACCATGCACTTCGTTTATCCCTGCCTACCGTATCAGCCGCGCACCGTCGACCCCATGTGGGCACCGGAGTACGAGTGGGTACGGGCGAACGGGCTGCCCACTGGGCTTGTTGATATGGATAACGGCAGGGTCTGGATACCTACGCTGACCGCTTCATCAAGTACCGCCACCCCACTGGCGCAGGTGGTCTATCGGGGCTGGATGCTGACGGCCGCCGAGTACGACCAGCTCGCCCGGTCGCTTCCCTTAGCTGTGTCGCCGGTCGAGTACCTATCCTCACACCAAGCAACCGGCTGGTACGAGGCAGTGGCTACCTACACCTTCCCGAGCCGCTTCCTCACAGAGCCAGCCGCCCTGGACTTCGCTGCAGGTCGGCGCTATTTTGTGAAGGGCCTAGTGAAGTCGTTTGGCGAAGACTCGGTGCTAACTAGCCAACAGCAATTGGTAGGCATCTGGCAGCAGCAAGAACTGCCAGCTGACACGACCCTTTTCGTGCGCGATTATGTTGACCTAAAGCCGGCCTCCGAGCGCCGCTTCTTTGTGGTGCGCGGGCAAGTACTAGGGGCCGCTGGGGCGGTGTTGCCCGAGGCATTGCTAGCGGCTGTGGCAGCGTTGCAGCCCCGGCTGTTTTACTCGCTCGATGTGGCCGAAACTCTGACCGGCCAGCCCGTGCTGGTAGAGGTAGGCGACGGGCAGGTTTCGGACCTCAAGGAGTGGTCGGTAGCCGAGTTCGGTAGCTGCGTGCTGCGGACCTTGGCAGCGTGAGGCTGGCAAGCTGCACCATACTGTTGTTTAATTTTTGGGTAGTTCTTTGCACTGCCCGGCGCGCTTGGTAGGGGTATGTCATCCTTCCATCGAGCGCTTCGTATTACATCTTAGCCAAGCCCGTGCTTGGTGTTATCGGCCGCCTTCGTCAATCTTAACTCTAGCTGTCTGGCGGCCCGTCTTCTTTATTTATGAAAAACCCCAAAGACCCTGCAGCCCCCCGCGCATCTCGCGCGAAGGCTGCTGCCACTAGCCTGAGCCAAGACGTCGTGTACCGCGAGTTTGCCGACAACCCCGGAAAGGTGCTCGGCTACCGCCAGCTCTCGCGCCGCCTCGGCATTACAACCAAGGCGCAGCGGGATGAGCTGTTCGACCACCTGAAAGTATTGCGCCGCCTAGGTAGCATCGAGCTGCTTCAAAACGACGAATACCGTCTAGGTAACCCTACCGACCTGCAGGTAGCCGCCAGCGCTACAAAGGCTCGCAAAACCACTAAGAAGGCAGCCCCCACTGCTGCTCCCGAGCCAACCCTAGAAGATGAGTTTGGCCAGGACCCTATCGTGCACCGTCGCCGCTTTGCTGGCTTCGACCACGTAGGCGACGGCCCCGACCGGCCCCGCCGCGATAGCAATACTGTCATTGGCACGGTAGCCTTGGCCACACCGCGCTTTGCCTTTGTGGTGCGCGAGGATGGCGAGGGCGACGACATCCGCGTCTTCACCGACCAGTTGCGCTACGCCCTCGATGGCGACTTGGTGCGAGTGCGCCTGCGTGGCATCCGCGACGGCCGCCTCACCGGCGACGTGGTAGAAGTGCTCAAGCGCCAGCGCTCGGAAGTGGTGGGCCGCCTGCAAGTGCAGGGCTCCATCGGCTTCGTGAAGCCTGACAACCGGAAGGCTTACTTCGATGTGATGGTACCGCCTCAGGAACTCGGTGAGTCGCGCAACGGCGACAAGGTGCTGGTGCGCATCACCGACTTTCCGGAGCACGAAGGGCAAGGCCGGAACCCGGTCGGGACCATCGTTCGCAACTTCGGCGCGGCTGGCCAAAACGAGGCCGAGATAAACGCTATCATGGCGGAGTTCGGCTTGCCCTTTGAGTTTCCGAGCGCAGTGGAGGAGGAAGCCGATGCTATTCCGACTACCATCTCGAAGGAGGAAATTGCGAAGCGCCGCGACTTCCGCGACATCCTCACCTTTACCATCGACCCCGCCGACGCCAAGGATTTTGACGACGCGCTCAGCCTGCGTACCCTCGAAAATGGCAACTACGAAGTGGGTGTGCACATCGCCGACGTGACCCACTACGTGCGCCTAGGTACCGAGCTAGAGCGCGAGGGTAAGAGCCGCGCTACCTCGGTGTACCTCGTGGACCGCGTGATTCCGATGCTGCCCGAGAACCTCTCCAACGGCCTCTGCTCGCTGCGGCCCAACGAGGACAAGCTGACCTTCTCGGCCGTGTTCGAGCTAGACGAAAAGGGCAAGCTGCAAGACTCGTGGTTTGGCAAAACGGTCATTCACTCCGACCGTCGCTTCAGCTACGAGGAGGCGCAGGAGCGCATCGAAACCGGCGAGGGCGACCTAGCCGAAGAAGTAAATCTCCTGAACCGGCTCGCCAAAAAGCTCTCGGCCGAACGCTTCCGCAAGGGCGCGATTTCGTTCGAAACGCAGGAGGTGAAGTTCAAGCTGGGCGAAGACGGCAAGCCGCTTGGCGTGTACGTGAAGGAGCGTAAGGACGCGCACAAGCTCATTGAGGAGTTCATGCTGCTCGCCAATAAGCGGGTGGCCGAGTTCGTGTTTGGCCTCAAGAAAACCAAGCCGCGCTTCACGATGGTGTACCGCACCCACGATGCGCCCGACCCCGACCGCCTCGAAAACTTTGCTCTCTTTGCCCAGAAGTTCGGCCACAACCTGAACTTGGCCAATCCCAAAAAAGTCAGCACCGAGCTCAACAAGCTCAGCGAAGATGTAGTGGGCAAGCCCGAGCAAAACGTGATTCAGGGCCTAGCCATCCGCTCGATGTCGAAGGCCATTTATACCACCGAGCCCCTAGGTCACTTCGGGCTAGCGTTTGCGCACTACTCGCACTTCACGTCGCCCATCCGTCGCTACCCCGACATGATGGCCCACCGCCTGCTGGAGCACTACCTAGAGGGCGGCAAGAACGTACCCGTGGAGCTGGTAGAGGAGGAATGCAAGCACTCGTCGGCTCGCGAAAAACTCGCCGCCAATGCCGAGCGCGCCAGCATCAAATACAAGCAGGTCGAATACATCGGCGCGCACATTGGCGAGCAGTTTAAGGGCGTGGTATCGGGCCTCACCGAGCGCGGCATCTACGTCGAGATTGAGGAAAACAAGTGCGAAGGCATGGTGCGCATCTCCGACATTCCGGGCGATACCTACGAGCTCGACAAAGACAACTACCGCCTAGTAGGGCGCGGCTCGAAGCGCATTATCCAGTTCGGCGACGAGCTGGAAGTCATCATCACATCCGCCAATCTACTCGACCGCACCATTGACATGGAGCTAGTCGATAACCGCCCCGAGCACGTGAAGCAGCGCGAGCGGGCCGAGCGCGAAGCTGGCCGCGCCAGCCGCAGTGGCTACCGTGGTGACAAGGGCAGCAGCTCGCGCAGCGGCGCTGGCAAGGGTGGCCGCGGCGACCGCGAGGGCGGCAAGCGCCGTCGCTAAACGTCGGCCATCTCCCTAGGTAAATAGGAAGGACCTTCTCCTGTCAGGACGCAAACTGGGACTAACAACCCCAGCGCTGCCTGGCTTGAGAAGGTCCTTTGGCGTTGCAAGCGTCGCAATAAAAGACCGGCCACCCGGCCATCCTAAACCTACCTTTGCCCCCGTGCAAACCGACCTCCCCAACCTCCTTCAGCAAGCCTTAAAAGAGCTTGACTACGGCCAGCAGCCGGCCGCTCTCTACGACCCCATTCGCTACATCATGAGCCTTGGCGGGAAGCGCCTGCGCCCGCTTTTGACGCTGCTCGGCGGCGAGCTCTTCACCGACGACCTAGGGCCGCTAGTGAAGCCCGCCCTGGCCACGGAGGTCTTCCACAACTTTACGCTGGTGCACGACGACCTCATGGACCAGGCGCCGCTGCGCCGCGGCCAGCCCACCGTGCACGAGAAGTGGAACCCTAGCACGGCCATCCTCTCGGGCGACGTGATGCTGGTGCGGGCCTACGAATTGCTCTTCGAAAACGTACCCGTGGCGGTGCTGCCCCAGGTGCTGCGCCGCTTCTCACAGACCGCCGCCGAGGTGTGCGAAGGCCAGCAGTGGGATATGAATTTCGAAACCCAAACCGACGTTACCATCCCGCAATATCTCGACATGATTCGGTTGAAAACAGCCGTGCTCCTAGGCTTCGCCTTGGAGTTGGGGGCTGTGTTGGCTGGCGCTTCGGCCGCCGATGCCGAGCACTTGCGGCAGTTCGGCACCGACATTGGCCTAGCCTTCCAGCTCCGCGACGACCTGCTCGATGTATACGGTGACGCCGCCACCTTTGGCAAGCGGGTAGGGGGCGACATTATCTCGGATAAGAAAACCTACCTGCTGCTAACGGCCCAGGCGCAGGCCAACGCTACCCAGCAGGTGGCCTTGGCCCAGCACATCGGGCAGCCCGTCCATGATGCCGAATCCAAGGTGACGGCCGTACGTAGCGTTTACGACGAGCTCGGTATTCGCCCCCAAACCGAGACGCTCATCAACCAGTATTTTGAGGCGGCACTTCACCATCTAGGACGCATCGATGTACCCGCCGCTCGCAAAGAGCCCTTGCGCCAATTGGCTTTGCAGTTGCTCGAGCGCGAGTCATAGTGTTATAGAGCGGGCTAGTAGCCCGCTCTTTTTGCTGATACCACTTGCCTACTTGCGGACCAAAAATCCGCATCATTCCACCTTACCTATGCCGCTTAATCCCCTCCTCATTTTGCTTGGTCTTACCGTAGCCGTGTCGGCCTACGCTTGGTCCAACCAAGAACTGATGAACAACTGGATACTCGACCCCTACCAAATGAACCGCCGTGGGGGGCAGTGGTACCGCTTCCTCACCTCCGGTTTTCTGCACGCCGACTGGGGGCACCTGCTCTTCAACATGATTACCTTCTACTCGTTTGGCGGGCTGGCCCTCTCGGCTTTCACCTACAATTTAGGTGACACGCCCGGCATCCTTGCCTTCCTGGCGCTGTACCTAGGGGGCATCGTGGTGTCCGATTTGCCTACTTACTTCCGCCACCGCCACGACCCCGGCTACCGCAGCCTAGGGGCTTCGGGTGGGGTGGCCTCGGTGCTGTTTGCTGGCATCCTGTTCCAGCCTATGGGTAAGGTATACATGATGCTTATTCCCGTCGGCATCCCAGGCTTCATCTGGGGCGTACTGTACCTCATGTACTCGTACTACATGGGGCGCCGCCGGGGCGATAATATCAACCACGATGCTCACTTCTACGGGGCGCTGTACGGCGTAGTACTCACGGTGGCCCTCTTACCCGATGTATTGGGTAGTTTTTTGCAGCAAGTAGCAGCTTATAGATTTTAACTAATTGATTATTAGAATTTTGTGATTAAACAGGTATCTAAGTGCTAGAGAGCCGCGTACAGTCCGCACACTCTTTCACCTAAACGCCTCTTCTTCACATGAAAGCCCTCCGCTCTTTCTCCGAACGCCTCCCCCTGCTAGCCACCATGCTGCTGCCGCTGCTACTACTCACGGCCAGCTGCAGTCGCTTCAACGCCGATGGTAGCCTGGCCCCCTGGGGCATCCTGCTTCTTATCCTGGATGTAATTGCTATCATCAACGTATTCAACAAGCCTTGGGGCATTGGCAAAAAACTTATCTGGGCCGCCATCATCTTCTTCTTTCCTTTCGGCGGTCTCATTCTCTACTACCTCTTCGGCCGCAATAGCTAGTATCAAATAAGCCCACAAAAAAGGGGCCCTTGCCAACTTGGCAAGGGCCCCTTTTTTATGCGGTAGCGGTAAGGGCTAACGGCCGCCTACCAAGCGGTTCTTTTCCAAGCGAGCCACCCCGCGCACTAAGTCACCGGTATTTGTGATTTCTTTTACCTGCCAGTGGTCGTCAGCCTGCTTTAGTAGCCTTAGCTCAAGCACCATGGTCGTGTCGTATTTGGGTTGCGTAAACTCCAGCCCTACCAGCGCCTCATCGCCTTTTTCGGTCGTGTACTTTATGCCCTTATACTGGCTGTCGGTACCAATAACCCGGCCCGCCAAGCCCGTAATAGAAAGGTTGACTAGCCGCTTGGGAGCAGCTGCCGCCGCGGCAGCCAGTGAGCCCGTTTCTACGTAGCGCTGTATCTCTTTATGAGCGGCCTTGGTAAGCTGTGGTTTGAGAAAGCGCAAAGCACCGTTTACTGCCAAGCTACCGCCGGGTACTAATGAGGTCAATACCGAACCTTGGTTTGCTACATCGTCGACTAGGTGGCCGGTTAGCGCATCAATATCCACGTAGCGCTCAAAGGTGGCTAAGTCGTGGGTTTGGGTAGCAGCAGCGGCTTGCAGCAATGCATAGCTAGGGCCTGACTTGGCCGCGTTGTAATAATAGTAGCCGCCCGCCGCAAGGGCTAGTAGCACCACAAGAAGTAATAGTCTTTTCATATTAAGTAAAAAAAGTACGGTGTATTCACTCACAAATCTACCAGCCTCTCTGCCTAAGCCAGGCAGTGCTAATTTAGAATAGGCTACCTGCTCTCCTGGTGCGTAAAGGGGGCATGAGCATTCCCATACTAACTCCTAGGCAACTTCACCAGCCCGAAGTGCACGGGCACCGCGGCTGCCGTGGCCTGCGCCCTGAGAATACAATGTCCGCCTTTCTGCATGCCGTCGCGCTAGGTGTAGAGGTGATAGAGCTAGACGTTGTCATTTCGCAAGACCACCAAGTAGTCGTTTCGCACGAGCCCTGGCTATCGGCCAAGCTAGGGCGTGGCCCTCAGGGTGAGCTAATAGAGCAGATTCAAGAGCAGCGCTACAACCTGTACCAGCTTCCCTACACCGTTATCAGGCAATGCTCGGTGGGGGAGTGGTCACATGCAAATTTCCCCGAGCAGCAACCAGAGCTTACTCACCGGCCCTTGCTACGCGAGGTGCTGCACCAAGTCACCATCGCCAGTCAGCAACATGGCCGCGCTGTAGGCTTCTCAGTCGAAATAAAAGCTTGGCCAATGGGCGACGATATATTTCATCCTCGCCCGGCCCTATTTGTTGACCTCGTCGTAGCCGAGCTGCTGGCGGCCGACACACTCAGCAGAACTACACTGCTGAGCTTCGACACACGTGTACTGCAAGCGGCCCGGCGGGCATATCCCAGCCTAGCGCTATGCCTGCTCATCGAGGACTACCTGCCAGCAATAACCACCATTTTTAACGACCTAGGCTTTGAGCCTGAATCGCTCGGCCCAGACTTCCACTTGCTTTCAGCCAGCTCGGTGCAGCACATTCGCACCACTTATCCTACCCTCAGACTCGTGCCTTGGACGGTCAATACACCTGCAGAGCTCACGATGGCCTTAGGGTGGCAGCCAGATGCCATTACCACCGACTACCCTGACCGTCTGATTGCGCTTCTCAATAAAGGTGAATAGCGCTCCCGAGAAAAGGGAGTTACGTGCTTCCTATCGTTAAAATAAGTGAATGTGTAATATGGCTTGTCAGGTGTGTAACGCCATTGATTGTAAAGAGACCTTGTTACACTGTTACATGATTACGGTGTTACAGTGCAATGATACAAGTGTATATGCTTTAAAATTTGGTTTGCACTACATTGTATTACATATTTGTCCGTAATCAATTCCTTCTACCGATGCTTCACCAGGGCGAAATAGTGCAGGAAGCTATTAAAAATAGCGGTATTTCCATCACGCGCATCGTGGAGGAGCTAGGAATCACACGGCCTACTATGTACCGTAAATTCAAGGATGATACATTAGATACAAAATTTGTCAGAAAAATAGGCGAAATAATAGGACATGATTTCGCTCAAGACTTTACAATGCCCGAACAATCATCGCTACCGTTTGTATCATCGCCACCCAAAAGTTACGTTACAGCCCCTGTTGCACCACGTGTAACAACAACTCAAGTAGCTGATTTAGATGTTTCCAATCAACTATTGACCCTTCAGACGAAGTATATAGCGCTGCTGGAGGCCTACAATGAACTGCTATTGAAAGTGTACGGTCCAAAATGAACGAAAATGTTTCACGTGGAACATTTTCGTTCGCGTTTTGCAACAGCTTCCTCTTAACACTTTAAGACAAAAGGAGGGCAGGATATGCGAGGAGCTTAAGCAAATATTTCCCGCTTGCACAAACGGACGTTTTGTAGCGAGGAAAGGGCAGACCTAGAGAAGTAGCATCTGGCCTATAGCACCAGCCCCATCGAGAAGAATAACTGGTGCGGTCAAAGGAATATCACCTCTGTTACTGCTTGCTCACCAACCTCCGCGTTGAGCAATTCTAGCACGCGGGTTTTAGCCATCACGAGTTCGTGCTTGAGCGGAGCTGAAGTAAGGCGTACAAAGAGTTTGCCCTTGCTAACGTAAACCTCTTTAGTTTTTTGAGCAACAGCTTTACCCATCACGCGCTCCCAGCTAGCCACTACGGTCACCTCATTCAATTTGCCGCCCAGCCGGTAGGCGCGCACTAGTGCTTCCAGTCCTTCCTTAAGCGGTATAATATCGGCCCGACGTCCGGAAGCAGAAGGCAAAGGTTTTTTCATGGAGCAGTGGGCGGGCAGCGATATAACAAGGCAGCTAGCCTTAGTTAATGGCTCGAGCTACTAGCAAGGCAAAATTACAATGCCTAGGTTCTTACAAAATTCAGATAAGCCTAAATAGGGGTAACGGTGCCAGCTTGTACCCTAAAGCGACGAATGTCGCCGCCAATACCAGCAAGTGCTTGGTCGGTGCGGGCTAGGCTCGTGTCCGTAAGGAATACTTGACCGAAAGTGTGCTCGGCTACTAGCTGCAAGAGTCGGGCGATGCGTTTATCATCGAGTCGGTCAAAGATGTCATCAAGCAATAGCAAAGGCTTACTCGCTATTCCTGCTCGGCCATCTGAGCCTGGTAGCGAACGATTTGCAAGCAGCTCAAACTGCGCTAGCTTGAGTGCTATGACGAAGGACTTTTGCTGGCCCTGGGACGCATAGGATTTGACAGGTAGCTCGTCCATTAGAAATATGAAGTCGTCGCGGTGTGGGCCTACGTTGCTACGCTGCATGGCTAGGTCGCGGCGCTCGTTAGCTAGTAGCAAGTGCCGAAAGTTTTGGCCTGGCAATTGGCTCTTATAAGCCAGTGACACTACCTCGCGCCCTTCTGCTAGCTGCTGATAGTGGCTTTGGAAGACCGGCGTAAACTCAACTAAGAAGCTTGCCCGCATTGCTGACAGTTGCTCTCCTAGTGGGGCTAGCTGGTCGTCGAGTGCTTGCAGGTACAGTACGTCGAAGCCATGGCTACCGCTAGGCTGCTGTTTAAGGGTAGCATTGCGCTGGCGTAGCAGCCCATTATATTGAATGAGCAGTTGCAGAAAGTCACCGTCTAGCTGCGACTGCAAGCTGTCAAAATAGCGCCGCCTCTCCTCGCTGCCTTGCCTTATTAAATCCGTATCGTAGGGCGAGATGAGCACGGCGGGGTAGCGGCCAATGTGGTCGGCCATGCGCTCGTAAGGCTGCTTATCATGCGTGAGTGTCTTTTTCTGACCTAGGCGCAAGCTGACCTGAATGGTTTCGGGGCGGTCGAGCAGGGGAGAAGTAAACTTGCCTTTCACTACAAAGAAGTCGGCTCCTTGCTTAATGCTTTGTGCATCTAGCGTTGTGAAGGCGCTCTTGGTCAGAGCTAGGTAGTGGATAGCATCAAGTAAATTTGTCTTGCCACTCCCGTTGTCCCCAATAAAACAATTGATGCCTGGGCTAAGACTTAGCGAAGCTTCGTCGTAGTTTTTGAAAAACAGCAAGTGGAGCTGATTGAGCGTCATTAAGAGCGGTTGGGGAGAGTGCAAAATGATATTACGTAACTACGAGGAGAATTACGTAATTTCGCCCTCCCAACGCGAAATTATAACCCCAGATTATGGCGGAGTCGAAAGTAAAAGATGCGTCGAAGGTTGGCGCGAATGGCAGCAACGGTACCGACGCGGCTGCGTCAACACCGAAAGCCGTCGATAAAGCTACGGGCGTAGAAACCGTGCAGCAGCCGGCCGTAGAGGTTCTACCCGATGCACATGCCGGCGACAACCCCGCTGATGAGCCCAAGGCTACTTCGCCCGCTGAGCCCAAGTTTTCGAAAGAGACCTACATGACTTGGTATGAGCAAATGCAGCTCATCCGCAAGTTTGAGGAGAAAACTGGTCAGCTATATGGCCAGCAAAAAATCAAAGGATTTTGCCACCTCTACATCGGTCAGGAGGCTTGCATAGCTGGGGCGGTGTCGGCACTGGAAAAAGGTGACAAGTATATTACTGCCTACCGCGACCACGCCCACCCCTTGGCGCTAGGTACATCGCCCAATGCCGTGATGGCCGAAATGTTTGCGAAAGCCACCGGCTGCTCAAAAGGCAAAGGCGGCTCGATGCACATGTTTGACAAAGAAGTTGGCTTTATGGGTGGCCACGGCATCGTAGGTGCTCAGGTGCCAATGGGCGCTGGCATTGCCTTTGCCGAGAAATACAACAAGACTGGCAAGCTCTGCATCTGCTACATGGGCGATGGAGCTGTGCGCCAGGGTGCCCTGCACGAAGCCTTTAACATGGCCATGCTGTGGAAGCTGCCCGTGATTTTCGTGGTCGAAAACAACGGCTATGCGATGGGTACGTCGGTAAAGCGCACTTCTAACGTGACAGAGCTTTACCATATTGGCCGGGGCTACGATATGCCCTCGGAGCCAGTAAACGCCATGAACGTAGAGGATGTACACGACGCCGTAGCCCGCGCTGCTGAGCGTGCCCGCGCTGGCGAAGGCCCGACCTTCCTAGAATTCAAAACCTATCGCTACAAGGGCCACTCGATGAGCGACCCGATGAAGTATCGTACCAAGGAGGAACTCGAAGAGTACCGCCAGCGCGATACGATTGAGGCAGTGCGCCACACCATCCTCAGCAACAACATGGCTACAGAGGACGACCTCACTGCCATTGATGAAAAGATAAAAGCGCGCGTGCTAGAGGCGGTAGAGTTTGCCGAGAACTCGCCTTACCCCGACGCGGCCGAGCTGTACGAAGATGTATACGTACAGAACGATTACCCTTATATTCACGATTAAGTAGATTAAATCGAACCCGGCTGGTGCGTTTGCGTCCTGGCCCCATCTGCGGCGCGGCTCCCTTACGAGCCGCGCCGTTGAGCTATCCTAGCTGATGTCTAAAATCCCTTATACCGGCAAAACGCCGGGAGCTCGCCAGCCTGTTCGCCAGGTGTCGACTGACCCGCTAGCTCCGACCCAGGAAAACTACGTAACCGAGAACCCGCTGCTCGAAGACCCCGATGCGCTGGCCGCTCGCTTGGCCGACTCGGAGGACTTTATACGTCGCAACCGCACGGTGCTACTAGCCGTTTTGGCCGCGGTGGTATTAGCGGTGGGCGGTTTCTTTGGCTACAACTATTGGAAGGGCCAGCAGGATGAGCAGGCACAGGCTGCCATGTTCCGGGCAGTAGATAACTGGGAGTCTGACTCGCTGAAGGCTGCGCTGCAAGGCGACGGCAAGCTGCCGGGGCTAAACCGCGTAGCTAGCGAATACAGTGGCACCAAGGCAGCCAACCTGGCTAACTTCTACGCTGGGGTAGCGCTGCTCAAGCAAGGCAAATTTCAGGACGCATACAGTGCGCTCGATAAATTCAGCTCCGACGACTACCTAGTACAGTCGCGGGCCTACTCGCTAATGGGCGATGCGCAGCTAGAGCTTAACAAGCCCAAGGAAGCTGCCGACCTCTATAGCAAAGCTGCCGACCACAAGGCCAACGAGTATTTCACGCCCGGCTACCTGCTCAAGCAAGGGGTGGCCCTCGAGGTAGCGAAAGACAACGGCGCAGCTATTAAAGCCTACGACCGCATTCTAGATGACTACGCTACTTCGCAGGAGGCAGCCGAAGCTCGTCAAGCCAAGGCTCGTTTGCAGCAGTAATAGTAATAATTCGTTCAGTTCATAACGGCACTCTCCTGCAAGGGGGGTGCCGTTAAACTTTTAAGAGGGGCTTCTTATTTAAGTCCTAGGGTGCTGTCGGCGGCCGCAAGGCGCTGCTGCTTTTAATAATGCCGCTTCTGGCAGCAGCTCATTTCTCTCGCTTATTCAATTCAACTTCATGGCAACTGCCCTACAAAATCTTAGCACCTATGACAGCTCAGGGTTTATCGATATCAGCGAAAAACGCTTTGGCTTGGTAGTAGCCGAATGGAACCGTGAGCTAACGGACACGCTCAGCGCCGGAGCCTATGAGACGCTACTGAAGCACGGCGCTAAACCGGAGAACGTATTCCGCAATACTGTGCCGGGCAGCTTCGAGCTTACCCTAGGTGCCCAGCTACTAGCGCAACACGAAGAAGTAGACGCCGTGATTTGCCTGGGTGTTGTGATTAAAGGAGACACCAAGCATGATGACTATATCTGCCACGCGGTAGCTCAAGGCCTCACCACGGTGGGCCTGAAGTACAATAAGCCCGTCATCTTCGGGCTGGTTACTACCAATACCTTGGAGCAAGCCTGGGACCGAGCCGGCGGGCAGCACGGCAACAAGGGCGTAGAAGCCGCCGTGGCAGCTATTCAGATGCTAGGCTTCTAGCGCAGAGCTTTAAAACAGCCTGGAAGGCATTATCTTTGTGGTGGCATAAGTCCCTATTAGGTAACTTAACCGCCGAATTGCCAACTGAACAGGCTGACAGGCACTAAACTTTTTAGCTAGGTCTAGTGTTTGGCTGCCAGACTGGCGTGAGCCAGTAATTGACTTACCTTTAATGCCTTTCCCTTCCGATGACTGAGGAAAACCTGCGCTATTCGCGCGAAGATTTGGCGGAGTTCGATAAGATTATCCAAGATAAGCTCACGGCTGCTCGCAAAGAGCTGTCTTTCATTAAGGAAACGCTTACCCGCAACAATGAGTCGGGCACCGACACTACGGCAGCTTCGCTGAAGGTGCTAGAAGATGGCGCAGAAACTGCTGAGAAAGAAAGCCTCAATCAATTGGCTTCGCGGCAGATGAAGTTCATCCAGCAGTTAGAGAACGCACAGCTCCGCATCAAGAACGGCACCTACGGCGTGTGCATTGGCACGGGCAAGCTCATCCCGAAAGAGCGCCTGCGGGCAGTGCCTCACACCCAGCATTCGATTGAGGCCAAGATGGCTCGTCGCGATTAAAGGATATATGATTTTCCGGCCCGGACCCGTGGCTGGCGCCTTGGCAGCCAGCTACCGGGTCCGGGCCTTGTTTTTATGAGGTTGCTGGTTGCCGGGTAGTTGGGCGCATACAAAGCGGCTGCTCTAACAACCAAAGCCTAGTCCGCCAGTACACATTCAATCTGCACCTAGCAACCAGCCATCTAGACTATATGGGTAAGCAACATTCTTCAGACTATAAGCCGGGCCGGCGTGGCCCGGCCGGGGGCAGTGGCCGCCCCGACCGCTCTAACCGGCCCGAAGGCCGTGGGGGCTACGACTCTCGCGGCAATAGCAGTGGTTATGGTGCTTCGCGCGGGGGTAGTGGCCGTGATAACGACCGGCCCGCTAACCGCGGTGAGTACTCTGGCTCGCGCCCAGCGTTTGGGCAGGGGGGCAGCAAGTTTGGCGGCCGCCCGGATGCCGGCGATAACCGCCGCGGCGCAGCCGGTGGGCGCAGCTTTGGCGACCGTGACCGCCGCAGCTCTTTTGGGGATGATGCCCGGCCACCCCGCCGCTTCGATGCGGCAGGCAGCAGCGAGGGCCGCAATCGCGATGACCGTGGCGAGCGGCCAGCTTACCCACCCAAGCCTATCTGGCAGGGGCAACCCGTGCGCTACGAAGGCAAGCCCACCGTGCCCCGCGGCACGCCTGGCGAGCGCAACCGCAAGTTTATAAAGCAAAATCCTGACGGCAGCGAGCATGAGCGCAGCACCGAGCGCCCGCGCCTGGAGCGCCCTGCTGGCGGCCGGCCCTACGGCGACAACCGCTCGGAGCGCCCCGCCTACACGGGCCGCGACGAGCGCCGCTCGTTTGAGGAGCGCGACGCTCCTCGCCAGCGCCCCAGCGGCGGCAACTATGAGCGGCGCGACGACCGCCGCGGCGACAACCGCGGTAGCTCGGGCGACCGTCCTTACCAACGCGATACTGAAAACCGAGGCGAGCGCCGCAGCTACGGTAACCGCTCGGAGGGTGCTGATAGCCGCGACCGCAAGCCCTACGGCGAGCGCAGCGCGGGCCGTGGTGAAAACAGCTATGGTGCCGACCGCGACCGCGGCACTTACGGCGACCGCAAGCCGTATGGCGAGCGCGCTGCCGGTAGCTTTGACAAGCCCCGCAGCACCGGCGAGCGGCCGAGTACTGGTGGCACGTTCCGTGAGCGCCGCGAGGCTATGCGGGCGGCTACCAGTGGCCCGCGTTCGAGCACCGGCTACGGCCGGGCCGACAAGCCCAAGTTTGGGGAGAAGGCCGGTGAAGCACCGGACTACAAAAACCTCACGCACTACGAGCAAGACAAAACCCGTGGTAACAAGCGCCGCCGCGACGAAGAAGACTTCGGCACCGAGGAGCTGCGCCTGAACCGCTACATAGCCAATGCGGGCATTTGCTCGCGCCGCGAAGCCGATGCGCTTATCGCGGCCGGCGAGATTCGGGTAAACGGCGAGGTGATTACGGAGATGGGTTACAAAGTGCAGCCCTCCGACACGGTACAGTATGGCAAAACCAATCTGAACCGCGAGAAGCTGGTATACGTGCTGCTCAACAAGCCCAAGGACTTCATCACTACTACCGACGACCCTGAAGGCCGCAAGACGGTAATGGACTTAGTGGCGACGGCCTCGAAAGAGCGCATCTTCCCAGTTGGCCGCCTTGACCGCAACACCACGGGCCTGCTGCTCTTCACCAATGACGGCGAAGTGGCGCAGAAGCTAACCCACCCTTCGCACAAGAACAAGAAAATCTACCAAGTAGAGCTCGATAAGCCGCTCACGGCCGAGCACCTAGGAGAGATAACGGCCGGCTTGGAGCTAGAAGATGGCAAAGCTGAGGTAGACGACGTGGCCGTAGTTGCGGGCAACCCGCACTTTGTGGGCATCGAGCTGCACAGCGGTCGCAACCGCATCGTGCGCCGCATTTTTGAGCACCTAGGCTACGACGTAGTAACGCTAGACCGGGTGCAGTATGCGGGCCTTACTAAAAAAGACCTGCCTCGCGGCAAGTGGCGCTACCTGAGCGAGCAAGAGGTAATCCGCTTGAAATACTTCATGTAAATGGTTAATTGTTAAGGGTTAATTATTAATGTAATTGTTCATTAATAATTAACCCTTAACAATTAACCATTAATAATTTATGACCACGCTAGCGCTTGACCTAGGTAATACTGCACTGAAATACGGGGTATTTGCGCGGGCAGGCTTACAGGAAAGTGGCATTCTAGCTGCTCCTGGCCAGCTGCGCGACCTTTGGGTGCGCCACCAGCCACAGCACGCCATACTGGCATCGGTAGCCACAGAGGCCGAGGCCCAGCCCTGGCTAAGTGAGCTAAGCGGTGTGCTGCGCCAGGTGCTGCCGTTGCGGCCAGGCTTTACGCCGGTGCCCCTGGGCATTGCCTACGCCACCCCCCATACACTAGGTGCCGACCGACTGGCTGGCGCCGTAGGTGCGGCGCACTTGCGACCCGGCCAACCCACGCTCATAATCGATGCCGGCACGGCGCTCAAGCTAGACCTCGTCACGGCTGATGGTACCTACCACGGAGGCAGTATTGGGCCGGGCTTGCGCATGCGGCTGCGGGCACTGCACACGTTTACGGGGCGATTGCCGTTACTAGAATTGCCGGCGCCCGGCGCGGCGGTGCAACTAATTGGCGACTCCACGGCCTCTTCGCTGCTGAGCGGCGTGCTCAACGGAGTAGTGGCGGAGGTAAACGGCCTGGTGGCCGAATACCGTCGGCGCTACCCCGGCCTAGGCCTTGTGCTTACGGGCGGTGACGCTCCTTATTTGCAGCCGCATCTAGCCCCGGTCGTGGGCCTTATCTTTGTAGTCCCCGAACTTGTGCTACTAGGCCTAGACCGGATTTTACGCCACAATGTTGACCGATAAAAAACTACTTCTGGCCGCGCTGACCGCTGCCCCGTTGCTGCTGGCTGGCTCGGCCCGCGGGCAAGGTTTAGGTAATTCGCCTTACTCGCGTATCGGGTTGGGCGATAATGTCGGCAACCTAGGCGGCGTGCGCCAACTCGGCATGGGCGGCGCAGGCCTAGCGGCGCCTAACACGGGCAACGTGAACGAGCTAAACCCGGCGTTGCTGTACTACACGCCCCGCACCACTTTCGAGGCGGGTATTAACGGCCAGTACAAGAATGTTCGCAATGCCACCGAATCGTATCGCACGGGCAGCGCTACCCTGGCTTACCTGGCCTTAGCGGTACCAATAAACAAGCGCTGGGGCGCCGCCGTGGGGCTCAAGCCCTACAGCGTGGTAGACTACCAGGTAAACACGACTGGTACCGTCAACGGCGACCCTTACGCCATCGCCTACAAGCAATATAGTGGCTCGGGCGGCTTGTCGGAAGCATATTTCGCTCACGGGTTTCACATTCTGCGCGACCTCAATATTGGGGCCAGCGCGTCGTACCTGTTTGGTACGCTCGACCAAACCAACGGCACTGCCATCACGACGAGCACGGTAGCGGCCAACCAACTGGTGGTAGACCGCGAGCAGCTGCGCTACGCCGATTTCTTGCTGCGGGGTGGCATCCACTACCGGCACAAGCTCGGCAAGGAGCTAAACATGAACCTAGGTGGCACCTACACCTTCGCCACCAATACTAAGGTGACGCGCCAGCGTACCCAGGAGCAGCGCGACGCCAACGGTGCCCTCCTCGGCACCGTCATAAGCCTGACCGATGACTCGGGCCACACCTTTGTTCCGGCGCTTACGCAGGTGGGCTTATCGCTTGATAATAGCCGTAACTTCTCGGTGAACGTGGATGGGGCGTACCAGCAATGGTCGCAGTTTCAGGCGTTTGGCGGTGCTCCAGTATCGCAGCTCAGCGATACCTGGCGCGTAGGCGCAGGCGGCGAGTTCACGCCCGACCCCGGCTCGGTGCAGCATTACTTTCAGCGCGTCACGTATCGCTTCGGCCTGAGCGTGGCTCAGATGCCGTACCGGCCCCTCGGCCAAACGCTCTACGACCGGGCCATTCACTGGGGCTTTGCGTTTCCGCTGCCCACAGCCACGCCCCTCGAATCGACGATTATCAGCTTGGCCTTCATTTACGGCGTGCGGGGCAACACTGACTACCTCTATGGTACCGGGGGCAGCAGCGCCAGCAATGTGCGTGAAAACTACCTGCGCGCCCAGCTCGGCGTTACGCTCAGCAACCGGTGGTTTATCAAGCGCCGCCTACAATAGCTATGGGCTTCCTAGGTGGTTGGCACCTGCTCTCAACTGGCCTCCTGCTGGCTATGCTGCCGCTGGTAGGCTGCAGCGAGAAGGAGGTTGAAATTGCCCCGGTTACCTACAAGGGTCCACTCGCCGAAACTACCAACGTCGAAACGCTAGTGAGCGACTCAGCCCGCTTGCAGCTGCGCCTCACTGCGCCGCTCGAGCAGCAGTTTGAGAACGGCGATGTGGTGTACCCTAAAAAGGTGAAAGTGACCTTTTACGATAAGCCGGGTAAGCTCGTCATCAATACGCTGGAGGCTAAGTATGCTAAAGTTGAGAAAAGCAGCCAGCTCTACACCATGCGCGGCGATGTGCGCGTAGCCAACGTGCCGCAGCAGCAGACGCTGACCACACAGGAGCTATTTTACGATAAGTTGAAGCACAAAATCTACACCGATACGGCCATGTTTGTGCGGGTGCAAACGCCCACTGAGGTACTAACCGGCTACGGCCTGCAAGCCAACGAAGATTTTTCGCTTTACAAGATTCGCCGGCCGGTGGGTACGTTCACGCTCGACCAGGCGCAAGCGCAAGGCAAGTAGAAGTTATGAAGTTTGACAAGTCGCTGCTCAAAACCGTCCTGTTTTCCCTAGGGGTCGTTGCGTTCATTATTGCCACCTACCAAACGGTACTAGAGAATGACTTGCCCGGCAACTATTGGATATACATGATATCGCTGAGCTGCTGGCTGCCGCTGCAATACTGGCGCCGCCAGGAAGCCCGCCGGGCCAAGGAAATAGAGGTGGCCAAGCAGGTAGCCGCCCTCAACCGGGCTGCGGACAAGAAAAACGCTAAGGCTAAGAGGAAGCGCTAGCAAAAGCAGTAGCAGGGTAGTGCGGCGGGCCCGAAAGTCTTACCTAGGCTTTCGGGCCCGCCGCATTAGTGCTTTTAGGACTTTCGGTGGCAATCAGGGCCTTCCGACAAGCGGCTCAGCTTGGGAGTTCGCGCAAATTGTGGTTATTTTGCGCCTCATTTGACTGGTGCGCCTACATTTTTTAGACTGATAAATGGCATTAATTAACACGATTCGGGAAAAATCGGGGGTAGCCGTCGGGGCCGTCGCCATCGGGATGCTGCTATTTATCGTGGGCGGCGACCTGATTGGAGGACGCAACCGGCTGTTTGGCCGCGACGAGCAGATGGTAGGGGAGGTGAACGGCGAGAAAATCGAGCTACCCGAATTCACGGCAGCCCTGGAGCAAGCCAAGCAAAACTTTACCCAGCAGCAGGGCCGCCCGCCCGATGACCAGGCTCTAAGCTACCTGCGCGAGCAAACCTGGAACCAGCTGCTGGCCCGCCGGGCCTACCAGCCCGAGTTCGACAAGCTCGGCCTGCAAACCTCCGACAACGAAATCGTGGACCTCGTGCAGGGCGATAACATCAGCCCCAGCCTGAAGCAAGCCTTTACGGACCCCCAGACCGGGCAGTTTGACAAGACGCGCCTCATCGAGTACCTCAAAAATCTCGATAAGCTACCGCCCGAGTCGCAGGCTGCTTTCCGCAATTTCGAAATTAGCCTCCGTGAGTTTGACCGCCCGCTGACTAAGTACACGGCGCTGCTTAAAAACTCGGTGTACGTGACCTCGGCCGAAGCCAAGCGCTTCGACGAGGCCCAAAACGCAAAGGCTAGCTTCCGCTACCTGTTTGTGCCCTACACCAGCGTGTCGGACTCGGCCGTGAAGCCCACCGATGCCCAGCTGCAAGACTACCTCGACCGCCACAAGGGGCGTTACAAGGTAGAAGATGGGCGCAGCATTGAGTACATCGTTATCCCGGAGGTAGCTAGTAAGGAAGACAGCGCTGCCATTCGCCAGAACATGGATGCGCTGGTTCAGCAGTTCCGCACGGCCCCCAACGACTCGTTGTTTGCCAAGCAAAACACCGACCCCGAACACCCCTACAACCGCGCTTTCCTGTCGCCCGCCGACCTGCCCGAGAAGCTGCGCCAGCAGCTGCCGCTGAAGGTAGGACAGGTGTACGGCCCCTACGCCGAAAACGGCACCTACTCGGTGTACAAAGTGCAGGCTGAGAAAGCCGGCGCCAAGCCCGCCGCTCGCGCCAGCCACATCCTCATCAAGCCCACGGCCGAAACGCCCGAAGCTAAAGCTGCGGCCAAGGCCAAAGCGCAGGACATCCTTAACAAAATCAAAGCTGGGGCCGACTTCGCTACTATGGCGCGTCAGTTTGGCTCTGATGGCACTAAGGAGCAGGGCGGCGACCTAGGGTGGTTTGACGAGAGCCGTATGGTACCGGCCTTCAGCAAGGCTGTGTTTGCCACCAGCTCGGCGGGCCTGCTGCCCAATCTGGTAGAAACCAACTTTGGCTACCACATTGTGAAGGTAACGGCGCCTAAGACAAGCCAGACCTACCAGCTAGCCGCCATCGTAAAGGCCGTGCAGCCCAGCGAAGCCACTCAGAATGCTACCTACGACCGCGCCCAGCAGCTAAAAGCTGACGCGCCCGACCTGGAGGCTTTCCGCCAGCTTGTGACCAAAGACAAGACCCTACAAAAGCAGGAAGCCAAGTACATAGACCGCAACGCCCGCTCGCTGGGTACCCTCCCCAACGCCCGCGAAATTGTACGCTGGGCCTACGGCTACGGCCCGGATGGCAGCAAAACCAACGTGGGCGACGTGCAGCTGTTTGACATCGGCGACCAGCACATCCTGGCGGCCCTCACCGATACCCGCGAGAAGGGTACGGCTACCGTAGCCAGCATCAAGCCCGAGCTGACGGCTGCTGTGCGCAACGAGCTTAAGGCAAAGCAAATCATCGCCAAGCTGCAAGGCAAAAACGGCTCGCTCGAAGACCTAGCCAAGCTGGCCGGCACCGGCGCCCAAGTGCAAACTGCCGAAGGCGTGGCCCAGGGCCAGGGTATCATCCCGAGCGTGGGCTACGAGCCCGAGGCTATCGGCCGTGCCTTCGCCCTGAAGCCAGGCCAGAAGTCGGCCCCCATCCAGGGCGAGCAAGGCGTACTGGTAGTAGAAGGCACTAGCGTAACGCCGCCCGCCACGCCCGGCGACGTGAAAACCCTACGCACCCAGCTGGCGCAGCAGCGCCAGCAGCGCCAGGATGGCCTGATTTACGAAGCCATTAAGGCCCACGCCGACGTGAAGGATAACCGCTCGAAGTTCTTCTAAGCGCCGCGAGGCCCCTAGGGTAGCGCCTGACTAAGTGCTGAGGCTGTAGCCTCCACTTGGTCAGGCGCTTTTTCTTGTATCTTGCTGTGCGGGCTTCCTAAGGCTCGTTCCGCTCGCTATGGCTACGTCGTCGAAACCAGTTCTTTCCTTCACCAAGCGTGGGCTGCCGGGCTTGCTGCTACTGGCCTTAGGGCTCTTGCTGGGTCTGAGTCTCGGCCGGCATAGCGCTTGGGCTGTTGAGATGAAGTCTTTTGTGTATCCGCTGGCCCTGTTGCTGGCTGTGGGCGGCTGTAATATGGTGGGCAGCTATGTACACCAGCGGCCGTTTCATACCCTGAGGACGGAACTCTTGGCTTCAGCCGTGCTAGTAGTGTCGCTCTGGCTAGGCTCTCTGGCGCGTTAGCGCAGCAATAGGTGCAACTGCTGGCATTCGAGAAGGAAGGCTCGGAGGTCAGCGTTTGAACAAAGTACTTGAACAGCGGCGTTTAGGGTAATTATCTTAGGTTTGATAGATGAAAACTATGCGTCGACTGTCGTTGCTGCTGCCGCTGGGCTGGCTGGCCCTGGCTGCTCCCTTGCGCGCCCAGCCTACCCTAGGGGGTCCGCGCCCCGGCAGCTGGGCCCCGGTGAGCGGCGCCACGCTGGCCAAAGACTACGCCCGCCGCGGCGAATACGAAAAGGCCGTTTTCCTCTTCAGTCAGCTAAAGGCCGACGAGCAAACCAGCCCGGCCGTGCTGCCCGATTACCTGGCCGCCCTGCAAGCCCAGAAACGCTATAAAGACGCCGAGAAGCTTGCCAAGCGCGCCATTAAGCAGCACCCCGAGGAAGGCACCTATAGCGTGGCCCTAGGTGGCCTCTACGCCGCCAGCGGCGACGCGGCCGCGGCCGACAAGCAGTACCAGCGCGTACTAAGCCAGCTCACGCCTGCGCAGGTGGCGCCAGTAGCCGCCGAGTTTGGGCGCCGCGAGCAGCCAGCCTGGGTCGAGCGCACTTACCTGCGCGGGCGCGAGCTTGCCAAAAACGGCTCGGAATACGCGCCGCAGCTCATTCAGCTGTACACCCAAAGCCAGCAGCAGGACAAGCTACTGGCCGAGACCCTGCGCCTCGTGCAGCAAGACGAGCAGCAGTTGCCTTTTGTGCGCAACATGCTGCAGAATGCGCTGCACGAAGAAAAGGACTTTAACGCCCTCGATAAGCTGTTGGTGACGGCCGTGCAGGAGCACCCCGAGCAAAGTGCCTACAGCGAGCTGCTGCTGTGGCTGCAGGTGCAGCGCCACGACTTTGCGGGCGCGTTGGTGCAGGCTCGTGCCCTCGACCGGCGCAGCAACACCAAGGGTAGCCGTGTGCTGCAGCTCGGTAGCATTGCCGAGCGCAACAAGGACCATGAAAGCGCCATTGCGGCTTACGACTACGTGGTGCGCGAGTATCGCCAGGGCCCGTATTACCAATTGGCTCGCCAGCGCCTGCTGCAAGCCCGTGAGGCGCAGGTGCGCGACACGTACCCCGTAGACCAGGCCAAGGTGCGCGCCCTGGCTACCGAGTACGAGAGCCTACTGACTGAGCTGGGCCGCACGCCCGACACGGCCCCGGTCATTCGCAGCCTGGCCGACCTCTACGCGTTTTCGCTGGACAACAGAGCCAAGGCCATGAGCCTCTTGCAAGAAGTTATCGCCATGCCGCGCGCCAGTGCGGACGTAGTAGACGAAGCCAAGACCACCCTAGGGGACTTGTACTTGCTGAAGGGCGAGCCCTGGGAAGCCACGCTGCTCTATTCGCAGGTGGAGAAAGCGCATCCCGAAGCGCCCCTAGGCTACGAAGCCAAGCTGCGCAACGCCCGCCTGAGCTACTTTGCCGGCGACTTTAAGCTGGCTCAAAGTCACCTCGATATTCTCAAGGAGGCCACCACCCGCGAAATCGCCAACGACGCCATGCAGCTCTCGCTGCTCATCCAGGAAAACACAGCTGAGGACACCCTAGGCACCGGCCTGAAGGCCTACGCCGCGGTAGAGGAGCTGGTATTCCAAAACAAGCTCGCTGAGGCCAAAACTGGCCTCGACAACCTGCTGCGCAGCTATCCCGGACACGCCCTCACCGACGACGCGCTGTACTTAAAAGCCCAGCTCCAGCGCCGCACCGGCGACCTGCCCGGGGCCGTGGCCACCCTCAAGCTCCTCACCGACAATCCCAAATACGACGTGCTGAGCGACGACGCGCTGTTCTTATTGGCCCGCATTCAGGAAGAGGACGTGAAGGACAAAGCCCAGGCGCAAACCCTTTACCAGCAACTGCTCACCAAATACCCCGGCAGCATCTACGTGGCCGAGGCCCGCAAGCGCTTCCGCCGCCTGCGCGGCGATGCGGTGCAGTAGGTGCCGCCGCGGGTAGGCTAGGGGCCGGGCGTGGGCCGTTCTTCTGGCCTTACCTTCGTGCCGGTGCCAGCCGCGGCCCGTGCTGCCCAGCTAGCGCGGCGAGGCATTGTCGAGCATAATACCTACCCCTTCTACCATGAGTTTAATGTACCAAAAGCTTCGGGCGCGCGGCCTCACTTTTAGCCATGTGTGTGAGGTTGGCGTTTACATCCCGGAGACTTCCAACATTCTCGACTTCATCAACAACGGCGTGCGGGCGACCCTGGTAGAAGCCGACCCCGACGTAGCGAAGAAGATAAAGGCCGCCTTTGCCACCAAAAACATCGACCTGCACCCGGTGGCCGTGTGGGATACCAACGGCACGCTAAAGCTGTCTAAAGCGGCCTCTTCCACGTTTGCCACCGAGCTGCCCACCAGCCCAGCCCTCGAAAACGACCGCTACCACGTGAGTGAGGCCACGACCTTCGAGGTGCCCTGTGTGCAGTTTTCAACCATTGACGACGGCACCATCGACCTGCTCAGCATTGACATCGAGGGCGGCGAGTGGTACGTATTGAAGCACCTAGTAAGCTCGCCCAAGGTATTATCTATCGAAACGCACGGTAAATACTACACCAATCCTTTCCTGACGGAAATAACAGCTTGGCTGGCGCAGCATAACTATACCCTATGGTATAAGGATGGCAGTGATAGCGTTTTTATAAAGGAAGGACTTTTTCCCGTTAGCCTCTTCGACAAGCTCGCCACGAAGCGCGTGGAATTATTAATTCGTTGGAAGAAGTTTAAGCGAATTTTCAAAAAGAAATAACCTAGGCCAATTAACGAACGCGCTACAAAAGAATGCCGTCGTTCTTTTAGCCTGGTTTCTGGATTTTAGTCGCGAGCAATAAATGTGGACTTTCTTTTCGGAAGCTAGGGTACGTAAATTAAGCGTGTTTTTTGGGATAGTGATAATAGCCGGGATATTCCTGTCTGCTTTCATTAGAATACTACCTAGCATTGGTATTGCGGGTCTGTTTCTGACGAGCATTGGCTATAGCATCACGCACAAGCGCATTGCCCAGCGAGCACACTGGCCGGTGCTGCTGAGCTTCGGGCTCATCTACCTGTTGCACGCCGCCACTGGAGTTTGGGCCTGCCTCTTTGCCGGAGGCTCGGGCGCGCTACTGCTGCAAGACCTGGTGTTGCAGCTGCCGCTGCTGTTGCTCCCGCTCTCTTTCTTGCTGCTACCTACTTGGCCCGAGCGGCAGCGCACTGTGCTGTGGGTGGTGCTCATTGGCTGCTGCCTGCTCTCTGCGCTTGGTAGCACTATTAATTATTTTATTCACTACGAGCAAATTGACGATGCCTACATGCGCTCGCAGGTGATGCCAACCGTCCCGGATTATATTCGGTTTAGCCTGTTAATCAGTATGTCCGTGCTGGTAGGCACCATGCTGCTGGTCCAGAAGGCGCTGCCTCTTAGCTGGCGCTGGCCAGTGGGAGGGGCGGTGCTGCTGCTGTTCGTCTTTCAGCATTTGCTAGCGGTGCGCAGCGGCCTACTGACCATGTATGCGGGCGGGGTACTACTGCTTGGGTGGCTGGCGTGGCAGCCCAAGCACCGGAAAACGCTGCTGTTATTAGTCGCTTCATTAGCAGTGCTCGCGGGTATTTCCTTGCAATTATTTCCGACGCTGCAGATTCGAATTATTAATACGCGTTACGATGCCGGACTTATGGACTTGACGGACGCGGCAAATAATTACTCTATTACGGCTCGCTTTTATTCCTATAAGGTAGCATGGGTGCTTGTTGGCGAACATCCACTGGCAGGAGTAAGCAAAATAAAGCTCGACGAAGCCGTTGCCAGCCAATATAGCTATATGTATCCGCAGATAGAAGTTGCGCATTATCTGCTGCCGCACAATCAATTTTTATATAATCTGGCAGCGTATGGCCTACTAGGCCTTTTGGTGTTTCTAATTGCCTTCTATTATCCCTTATGGATTGGCGTGCGCACTAAAAACATGGTGCTGATTCTAATTTATACAATAGTATCCCTCTCCTTTCTGGCAGAATACACCCTCGAGACCCAGATTGGGCTACTGACGGGTATTTTCTTCATTTTGCTAGCGCTCATTCCCACTGCTCCAAGCCACTCTGCCGCCCGGTTGGCTAGGGAATAAAGCCCTAGGTCAAGTTTATGCTTAGCTCTTTCCTCACGCGTATTCGGCTGGCTTACCGGGCCCGCCGCGCCGAGCGCCTCATGGCAGCCCTCAGCACGGCCGATGCGGCGGCGCTGAGCACCCAGGCCTCGCCGCAACGAGCGCGCGTGCTTGTGGTGCGCAACGACTCGATAGGCGACTACCTGCTGTATCGCCCCTGGCTGCGCCAACTCAGCGGCGTGCTGCGCGCTCGGGGGCAACGACTTACCCTGCTCGCCAATCGGGTGTGGGCGCCGCTGGCGCAGGCCTGGGATGGCGAGTGGTGCGAAGAAATAATAGCCGTAGACTTTGGGGCTTTCACCAAAGACCTATCGTACCGAAGCCAACTAGTGCAAAAGCTGGGCGAGAAAGGCTTTGGTGAAGTCATCTATCCGCTGCATGTGCGCGAGCCCACCGTCGAAAATTTTATTCGATTTCTGCAGGCGCCCGTTCGCGTAGCCAGCGAAGGGGCGCACCAGGTCGGCGAGTGGTTGTCGTTGCTCAATGCTAACTACTCGCACCTGCTGCCTAGCACTCGGGCCGTGCTCTTCGAGTACGACCGCAACCGCGAATTTTTTGAGAATTGGCAGCAATTGGCAGCGGGTCCAAGCGTGCCGCCAGCTACTATCGAAATAGCGCCGCTGGCCCTGCCCCCTGCGGTGCACGAGGCCGCCCGCCAGCTGGCAGATACTACCGCGCCCTACCTAGTGTTGTTTCCCGGTGCCAGCGCCCGCCAAAAAAGGTGGCCGCCGGCTGCTTTTGCGAAGCTGGCTCAACAGCTGCACCAGCACTATGGCACCCACTACCGGCTAGTTATTGCTGGTAGCGCCGCCGACGATAAGCTAGCTCAGCAGCTACTGCGAGCAGCTGGGCCTACCGTGCCGCTCGAAAACCAGTGTGGCAAAACGGACCTGCCAGGGCTAGCCGCGCTGCTGGCCGCGGCGCAACTGGTCATCAGCAACGATACGGTGGCCGCCCACCTGGCCGTGCAAGCCGGTACGCCCTGTTTGGTGCTGCTAATGGGGGAGAACTACGGCAAGTTTTTTCCCTATCCCCCCGCTTTGCTACGGGCACCTTGCCAATGCCTGTTTCCGCCTAGCCAAGAAGAGCGGTTCGCCCGCGGTGAGTTCAGCCCGCCTCCTCGCGACCCATTGATTGATAAAATTCCGGTGGAGCGGGTGCTACTGGCCGCGCAGCAACTGCTACCCTGAGCAATGGTAGTAAACTAGGCTCAAAGCATCCCTAGGTGGCCCCATTGCCGCTTACGGCTGCAAATAGGTGAAAGCAGCACCTAGGAGGCACGGGAAAACTAGCCGAAAAAAGCAAACATTAGCGCCAGTACCACAATGAACACCACGTACATCAGGCCATCGGATAAAATATATTGGCGGTAGCGCTGGTAAAACTCGCGGAGGCGGCTCATAAGCAGGGGCAAAGGAGCGAGCGAAGGTACGGCGGCTAATTTTTGCGTACTTTTGAGGCTATTCTTGTTCTATTTATTAATGCCTGTTATTCCTCTCAAGCGCTGGATATTTGCCCCCGACCCCGACCCCGCGACAGTGGCCGGCTTAGGGGAGGCGCTGAGTATCAGCCCAGTGTTAGCGCGGCTGTTGGTGCAGCGCGGTATAGTGACGCCGGCGGCGGCACAAGAGTTTTTCGACCCTAAGCTGGCCGATTTGCCCTCGCCCTGGCTGATGTGTGACATGGACGTGGCCGTGGCCCGGGTAATGCGCGCCCTGCAGAACGGCGAAAAAATTCTGGTGCTGGGCGACTACGATGTGGATGGCATTACCTCGGTAGCCTTGGTAGTGAGCTACTTGCGGCCACTAGCCGAAGCCCTCGACTTGCCCGAAGAGAAGAGCCGCTTTCAGCCCTATATCCCCGACCGGCACCGCGAGGGCTACGGCATCTCGATGCAGGCCGTCGACTTTGCCAAAGCCCACGGTTTTACGCTGGTTATTGCCCTTGACTGTGGCGTGAAGGCTGTAGAGCAGGTAGCCCACGCCAACGACCTAGGGCTCGATTTTATCATCTGCGACCACCACTTGCCCGGCGAAGAGCTGCCGGCCGCCGTGGCCGTGCTCGACCCCAAGCGGGCCGATTGCAACTACCCCTATCCCGACCTATCGGGCTGCGGAGTAGGCTTTAAGCTCTTGCAAGGCCTCACCGAGCGCCTAGGGCTGCCTACCGCCCCGCTCTATGCGCAGCTCGACCTCGTGACGGTGAGCATTGCCGCCGATGTAGTGCCCGTGACGGGTGAAAACCGTGTGCTGGCTGCCCACGGCCTGCGCCGCTTCAACGTGACGCAGGCTGCCGCGGCGGCCCAGGCCGCTACGCCCCAAGTAGCCCAAACGGCTGCCGACACGCTCGATGGCCCGGCGCCGCGCCCAGCGCAGGCGCCCTCCTCGGCCCACCTACCAAGCGAAGGCCTCCGCCCCGGCCTAGCGGCCTTGCACGAGCTGGCTGCCCCTCGCCAGGGCCCACTGAGCTTGAGTTCGCTGGTGTTTGGGTTTGCGCCGCGCATCAACGCCGCTGGGCGCATGGGCGATGCCCACCGCGCCGTGAACATGCTGCTGGCCCCCACGCAGCAGGAGGCACGCTACACGGCCGAGGTAGTCGACCACATGAACCAGGAGCGGCGCCTCTCGGATGCGCGCACCACCCAAGAGGCGCTGGCCATGATTGCCGAAGACCCTGAGGGCGCCACGGCACCCGCCACAGTGCTCTTTCAGCCGCACTGGCCGCAGGGCGTGCTGGGCATCGTGGCTTCGCGCTGCCTCGACCAATACTACCGGCCTACTGTTATTCTCACTGAGAAGGATGGCATGGCTACTGGCTCGTCGCGCTCCATCGCGGGCTTCGATGTGCATGAGGTGCTAGAAGCCTGTGCGCCGTTGCTGAGTCAATTTGGCGGGCACCGGGCGGCGGCCGGCCTCACGCTGCCCGTCGAAAACCTACCGGCTTTTAAGGCGCAGTTTATGCGCGAGGTGGCCGCCCGCGTGCCGGCTGGCCAGCAGCCCGTACGGCCCGTAGATATCGATTCATGGCTAGATTTTACGCACCTCACCACTGACTTTTTAGCCGAATTGCAACGCCTGGAGCCCTATGGGCCCGGCAACCCCGCACCCGTGTTCGCTAGTGCCGACTTGCGGGCAGTACCGGCATCGGTGCGGCCAGTAGGCCAGGCCGGCCACCTCAAAATGCGCCTGATGCAGCCCGAGCAGTCGCCGGGCGTGGTGCTAGAAGCCATTGGCTTCGGCCTAGGGCACTACCTGCCGCGCCTGCTCGAAACACCTGATGCGCCGCTAAGTGCGTGCTACATCCTAGAGATGAACGAGTTTCGGGGGCAACGCACCTTGCAGTTGCGCTTGCTAGACCTGCGCTGGGAGTAGTTTTTTGCGCTGCTAGCTTCCGGTTGCTAGCTACTCGCCGCCTCTCCTGCGTAGGTGAGAAAAGCTAGTAGCTAACAGCCAAAAGCTAGCAGCCAAAAAATGCGTTACGTTTCCATCGACCTCGAAATGAGCGGTCCCGACCCCCTGCGCCACCAGGTGCTGGAGCTGGCTGCCGTAGTAGAGGATACCAAGCGGGCCGCCGCCACGCCCCTGGCTGAGCTGCCGGCCTTCCGCCGCGCCGTGCGCCACCCCGAAATCTGCGGTACGGCAGGCGCCCTAGCCCTCAATGCGGGGCTGCTGCGTGAGCTAGCCGATAAAACCAAGCTAACCGCGCCCGACATCTGCCGGCCCGACGAGCTGCTGCCGCAGCTGCGCGAGTTTTTGCTAGCTAATGGCTTTCGGCCTAACAAAAAGGATTGTCTAAGCGTGGTGATGGCGGGTAAAAACTTCGCTACGTTCGACCTGCTTTTCTTACGCCAACTGCCCGGCTGGAGTACCCTGCTCAAAGCCGAACCTGCTGTGCTGGACCCCGCCGCCTTTTACCTCAACTGGCACAAAGACTCGCGCCTGCCCACCATGCTCATCTGCCAGGCGCGCGCCGGCGATGCTGAGCCCCACGTAGCCCACGAGGCCCTCGCCGATGCCCTAGAGGTAGTACGTCTGTTGCGGCCCTTCTACGAGCACCCGGCCTATAAAGTAGTGAACAATGAGCAATGAACAGTGGGCACGCTATCTAATGAGTTCAGATTGACTCATTAGATAGCGTGCCCACTGTTCATTGCTCATTGTTCACTATTAATTGAAACTACCAGCTGCCGCTGGCACCGCCGCCGCCGCTACTGCCGCCGCCGAAGCCACCAAAGCCGCCGCCTCCACCGCCGCCCCCGCCCCCGCCGAAGACTCCGCGGCCACCCGAGAAATCGCCGAAGATGATAGGGGGCATGAAGCCACCGCCCAAGCCGCCGCGCCCACCCCGGCCCCCGCCGCCCCCACGCGAGCGCAGCAAGAAGACGAGGACTAGGATGCCAATGATTATCCAGAAGCCTGCGCCCGAGCCGGTGCGGTCGCGGCGCCCGCGGCTACGCGGCGCTTGGGCTGGATCAGCTTTGTATTCGCCCCGGGCCAGGGCTATCAGCTGGTCGGTAGCCCGGTCGAGACCTGCGTAATACTGGTTTTGGCGAAAAGCTGGCACCAGCGTATTGCTGATAATACGCTTGGCCAGCGCGTCGGGCACCGCTCCTTCGAGGCCGTAGCCCGTCTGAATTCGGGCCTTGCGCTCCTGAATGGCCACGAGCACCAAGATGCCGTTGTTGTTATTCTTCGAGCCGATACCCCAGCTTTCATACAGCTTTTGGGCATAGTCGGCAATGTCATTGCCCCCTAGGGTAGGCACCGTGACCACCGCTATCTGCGAGGTCGTACTATCGTTGTAGCTAACCAGCTTCTGCTCCAAGGCAGCCACCTCCTGCGGCTGCAGCACCTGCGCTAGGTCGTTTACCAGGCGAGGTGGGCTAGGGGGGGGCGGTACTTGCTGGGCCCGCGCCGCCAGCCCTAGGCTCAGCCACAGCAGCAGGCCAAGTAGGCCGCGCCAGTAGCTGGTAGCCGCTTGGTGTAGGGGAGAAGGTTTTTTAGGAAATTCTAGAAAAGATTGGTTCATCGGCGGGGCGGCGAAGGGGGCGCATCGTCCCCGTAAGAGATAGTGTCGTCCAGCTCGTTTATATCGGTGGCGGCATCGTAGGGGAAAAACTGTTGCAGCTGTTCCCCCACCAGCCGAATGCCGCGCTCTAGGCCCAGCACGTATTGCTCTTGCCGAAAGTGACCCACTACCATTTCCTTCACGTCCTCCCAAAACTCGTCGGGCACCGTGGAGTTGATGCCCGCATCGCCGACCACGGCGAACTGCCGGCTCTGCCAAGCCAGGTAAAACAAGACCCCATTGCGCAGCTTTGTCTGGTGCATTTTGAGCTCGGCAAATACCTGTGCCGCCCGGTCCAAGGGCTCAGGCGTAGGGCATTTTTCCTCTAGGTGCAGTCTTATTTCGCCCGACGTGCGCAGCTCGGCCTGCTTGATAGCAGTCACCAGCGCTTCTTCCTGAGCCGGGGTGAGAGGGTGGGTCATTTTCGTAGGGTAAGAGCTGAGAGGTATGAGTTTTGAGTTCTGACCTATGGCCCACTAAATGGATAAGCGGCCACCTCAAAACCCAAAACTCAACCTTCAAAACTCAATTAGAACTGAACGGTAGGCGCTTTTTCAGACCCTTCGGCTGCCTTGAAGTAAGGCGCTTCCTTAAAGCCGAACATGCCCGCAAACAGGTTATTGGGGAACGACTTGATAAAACCGTTGTAGTCATTGGTAACGGTGTTGAACTTGTTGCGCTCTACGTTGATACGGTTTTCCGTGCCCTCAATCTGCGCTTGCAGCTCCTGGAAGTTGGCATTAGTCTTCAGTTCAGGATAGTTCTCGCTCACGGCCAGCAGGCGACCTAGGCCAGCCGAAAGCTGTCCCTGCGCGGCCTGAAACTTCTCAATGTTTTCGGGAGTGAGGTCGTTGGCGTTGAGTTGCACGCTGGTAGCTTTTGCGCGGGCTTCCATCACGCTGGTCAGCGTGGCTTGCTCCTGCTTAGCGGCACCTTTTACCGTGTTTACTAGGTTCGGAATTAAGTCAGCCCGGCGCTGGTAGGCGCTTTGTACGTTACCGGTTTGGGCTTTCACAGCTTGGTCGCGCTGCACCATGCCATTGTAGCCGCACGATGACTGCGAGAGGAGCGTAACCATCGCGGCGAAATAGAGAAGAAGGCGTTTCATAAGGGGTTAGGGTTTCTGAAAGCCGGCCATTAGTTTTGAGGTCCGGCGGTGAGAAATAAGAAGCGTATTGCCGCAACCACTACCGCCAGTTAGCGGTTAGTGGCCCGACCGGGGCAAAATACGCACGCGCCCCGCCACGGTTGTATAGTCTGTTCGGTATCCTGCTCGCGCCTGCGCCCTCGCCCTTACCTTTAGCTACATGAAAGCCATTATTCCTGTTGCCGGCATCGGCTCGCGCCTGCGCCCCCACACCCACACGCAGCCCAAAAGCCTGGTGCCGGTGGCTGGCAATACCATTTTAGGCCACATCATCGACCGGCTGAAGGCGGCGGGCCTTACCGAGTACGTGTTCATTATTGGCTACCTAGGCGAAAAAATCGAGCAGTACGTGCGCGAGCACTACCCCGACCTCAACGCCACCTTCGTGGTGCAGTCGCCGCGTGAGGGCTTAGGCCATGCGCTGTACATGGCCCGTGAGACCTTTCGGCACGATACTGACGGCGTGCTCATCCTGCTTGGCGATACCATCGTTGATGTAGACCTGCCCGCCCTGCTAGCCCAGCCCGGCACCATCTTGGCCGTGAAGGAAGTAAAAACGCCTAGCCTCTTCGGCATTGTAGAGACTGGCGCCGATGGCCAGGTAAACCGCGTGGTCGAAAAACCCCGCATCCCGAAGTCAAACTACGCCCTGGTGGGTCTCTACAAGATTGCCAACGCCGAAAAGCTGGCCGAGGCCCTAGAGTGGCTTATTGCCACCGACCAGCGCACTCACGAGGAGTTTCAGCTCACCGACGCCCTCATGCACCTCATCGAGGAAGGCGAAGTGATGCGCCCCGCCGCCGTAGACAACTGGTTTGACTGCGGCCGCAAGGAAACGCTGCTCGAAGCCAACGCCCGCCTACTCGACCAACCCGAGTTTTACACCGCCCGCGAATACCCCGACTTCACTGATACCGTCGTAATTCCGCCCGTGAGCATTGGTGCTGGCTGCCGCATTGCCCACTCCATTATCGGCCCCAATGTGGCCATAGGCGAGGGCACTATCATCCGGCACACCATTGTCAGCGATAGCATAATCGGCTCCTACAGCGAACTTAGCTCGGCCGTGATGCACGATTGCATTGTAGGCTCCGATGCCTCGTTCCGTGGCCTCAACCACAGCCTCAACCTAGGCGACAATACGGAGATTGATTATAGCCAGGCTCGGAGCTAACGAATAGCTACTGAGCATAAAAGGGAAAGGGCGTACTATCAAATTCGATAGTACGCCCTTTCCCTTTTATGCTCAGTAGCTATTCTACTACCATGTTATCAATCAGCCGCACGCCCCCTAGGTGGGCGGCCACGCACAGCACCACAGGCCGGCCGGCTTCGTAGCTAGTTATCGGCTGCAAGGAGTGCGCATCGGCTACTTCGATATACTCGGGGATGAAGGCAGACTCTTGCGCCAGCGCTGCCAGCGCTTGCTGCTGTACCTGGGCGGGCGGCACCCCTAGGCGCACCTGCGTCGCCGCCTGCTGCAATACCTGGTAGAGTAAGGGAGCCACCGCCCGCGCCGCGGGCGATAGCCGCGCATTGCGCGATGACATGGCTAAGCCATCAACCTCCCGCACCGTCGGAAAAACAACTAGTTTTAGGTCGAACGAGAGGTCGGCAATCAGCTGCCGCACAATGGCGACCTGCTGAAAGTCCTTCTGCCCAAAATACGCCACGTGCGGCCGGGCCAGGTGAAAGAGCTTGCTCACCACCGTGGCCACGCCGTTGAAGTGGCCGGGCCGGTGCGCGCCTTCCATCACTTGCTCTAGCGCGCCAAAATCGAAGCGCAACACCGCGGGCTGCGGATAGACTTCGCTCACGGTGGGCATAAATAGCACTGTGCAGCCGGCCGGGGCCAGGGCCGCCGCATCTTGCTCGGGGAGGCGCGGGTAGAGGCGTAGGTCGTCGGGGTTATTAAACTGGGTGGGGTTAACGAACACTGACGCAATGACTTCGTCGCAGGCCTGGGCCGCGGCGCGCACCAGCTGCAAGTGGCCCTCGTGCAGGGCGCCCATCGTGGGTACCAGCCCTAGGCGCCGGCCAGCAGCGCGGGCCTGCTCGGCGTAGGCGCGCAGCTCGGCGGCGGTAGTAAAAATTAACATTCCTTAGTATAGCCTAAAAGCGAGGTTTGAATGAATTTTATTGATTTTTCGCTAAAAAATGCGTAATTTTGTGTAGCCAAGCCTTGGCCTTTTCCTAAATCCTTTCCCAATTATCATGTCGAAGTTGCGAATCCTGTACGCGGCCACCGAAATTGACCCTTTCCTGCAAACCACGAAAGTGGCTGAGCTACTGCGCCGCCTGCCGGCCGCGATGCAGGAGACCGGGGCTGAAATCCGGATTTTTGTGCCTCGCTTCGGCATTATCAACGAACGTAAAAACCGGCTGCACGAAGTAGTACGCCTCTCGGGCATCAATATTGCCGTGGGGGACGACGAAAAGCCGCTGGTGATTAAAGTGGCCTCGATTCCGACCGCGAAGCTACAGGTTTATTTTATTGATAACGAAGATTACTTCCACCGCAAATCGGCGCTGGTGGATAAGAATGACAAGTTTCACCCCGATAACGACGAGCGCGCCATCTTCTTTTGCAAAGGTGTGCTCGAAACGGTGAAGAAGCTAGGTTGGTCGCCCGACATCGTGCACTGCAACGACTGGATGACCTCGCTCATTCCGCTGTACCTAAAGACCACCTACAAAAAAGACCCGGTTTTCAAGGATGCTAAATCTGTATTTACCGTCTACAACAACGAGTTTTCCGACAAGTTTGAAGGCAATCTGGTCGAAAAAGCCAAAATGCTCGACATCGACGACGACATGTTGAAAGAGCTGAAATCGAACGATTTCTCGGGTTTTGTGAAGCTGGGTATGGAATATGCCGATACGGTGGTGCGCTCCGACGAAGACTTCTCTGACAACCTCAATGGGCTATTTAAGGAGTATGCCTCACGCAAACACTTAAGCCAGGTAGCCGCCGACGAAAACCTGCTTTCGTCCTACCAGGCCCTCTACAATGACCTAGCCAGCTAGGGCGCTGCTTGGAATATTCCCAGCTGTAGTACCTTTGCTTTTACCAACCGGCCGTTGGCATCGCTTTAAGCGGTCCAACGGCCGGTTTGTTGTTTAAGCTATCTTTGTAAATAGTAATTAGCGAAGACGGGGGCCGCACGGTAAAGCTGGCTTCTACTGGGCTAATTTAGTTGCTACAGAAATTTTACTTCCACATTTTTATCCTATAAGCCATGTGCGGCATTGTTGCATATTTAGGTCATCGTGAGGCCTGCCCTATTATTCTCAAAGGACTGCATCGCCTCGAGTACCGGGGCTATGACTCGGCGGGCGTAGCCCTGCTCAATGGCACCCTGAGCGTTTATAAGAAAAAAGGCAAAGTTGCCGACCTAGAGAACTTCCTAGGTGACAAGGATACCCACGCCACGGTGGGCATGGGCCACACTCGCTGGGCTACCCACGGCGAGCCCAACGATGTAAATGCTCACCCGCACTATTCGACCTCAGAGCGCATTGCCATCATCCACAATGGCATTATTGAAAACTATGCGGCCCTGAAAACGCACTTGCAGCAGCAGGGCCATGTGTTTCATTCTGATACCGATACCGAGGTTTTTGTTAATCTCATCGAGGAAATTCAGAAGCAAAACGAGTGCACACTCGAAGAAGCCGTGCGCCTGGCCCTGCACGAGGTAGTGGGGGCTTATGCCATCGTGGTGCTGAGCAAGGATGCGCCCGACCAGCTCATTGCTGCCCGCAAAGGGTCGCCGCTGGTTATTGGCATCGGGGAAGGCGAATTCTTCGTTGCTTCTGATGCTACTCCTATTATTGAATACACCAACGAGGTAGTATACGTAAATGACTATGAGCTAGCCGTTATCAAAAACGGGCAGCTGGCTATTCGCTCGCGAGAGGACGTAGCGCAGACGCCTTATATTCAGCGCCTCGAATTAGAGCTGGATAGCATTGAGAAAGGCGGCTACGAGCACTTCATGCTCAAGGAAATTTTTGAGCAGCCGCGCTCTATTCTCGATTCGATGCGCGGGCGCCTCGAGCTGGGTGGCAGCCACCTGAACATGGCGGGCTTCCGGGCCTACGAGCAGAAGTTTGTCAATGCCCATCGCATTATCATCGTGGCCTGCGGCACGAGCTGGCACGCTGGCCTGGTAGCCGAATACTTGATTGAGGACCTGGCCCGCATTCCGGTAGAGGTTGAGTACGCCTCGGAATTCCGCTACCGCAACCCCGTTATTTCGGAGCGCGACATTGTAATTGCCATTTCGCAGAGCGGCGAAACAGCTGATACACTTGCTGCCCTGGAGCTGGCTAAGAGCAAAGGGGCTACCATTTTTGGTATCTGCAACGTGGTAGGTAGCAGCATTGCCCGCGCTACCGATGCCGGTGCCTATACCCACGCCGGCCCCGAAATTGGGGTGGCTTCGACCAAGGCCTTCACGGCGCAGGTAACGGTGCTGGCGCTGCTGGCCATGTGTATTGGCCAGCGCCGCGGCACGCTCTCCGATACCAAGCTGCGGGAGCTCATGACTGAGCTGCACAACATTCCGAGCAAGGTAGAGCAAGCCCTGAAGCTGGATGCCGAGATTCAGCGGATTTCCGAGACCTTCAAGGATGTACCCAACTTCCTGTACCTAGGCCGGGGCTACAACTTCCCGGTGGCGCTGGAAGGAGCACTCAAGCTCAAGGAAATCAGCTACATTCATGCTGAAGGTTACCCGGCTGCCGAAATGAAGCATGGTCCCATTGCCCTCATCGACGAGAACATGCCGGTGGTCGTTATTGCCACTCGCGATAGCTCGTACGAGAAGATAGTAAGCAACATTCAGGAAGTAAAAGCGCGCAAGGGCCGCATCATTGCGGTGGTAACCGAGGGCGACACGACCATTCCGGCTATGGCCGAATTTGTGGTAGAAGTGCCCCATACCTCGGAAGTACTGATGCCGCTGGTATCGGTAGTGCCACTGCAACTGCTGAGCTACCACATTGCCGTGATGCGCGGCTGCAACGTAGACCAACCCCGCAACCTGGCCAAATCGGTGACGGTGGAGTAAGCTGTTTAGCTAGCTTTGTTGACCGGCCCCCAGTCAAGAAGTAGTCAGAAACTACTTTTGGCTGGGGGCTTATCATTGTAAGACATTGATTATGAAAAAGAGTGAAGGGGCACTTTTACTGTTGGCCATCCTATGCGTACTGCCTTTTACAGTATTAGCATTTTATAGTCATCCAGCACTAGACGATTTCGCTTTAAGTAATTATCTGCGCACTACCGGCCTGCTGGCGCATGTTTGGAGCGCTTACCTAGAGCACTCGGGCCGTTACGCTTCCTCTCTGACTAGTTTCGTTTTCATACTGTTTGATGCTTATCCTCAGTGGTATGGCTACCAGATTTTTATTTTTCTTATACTATTCGCTTCGGGTTTATTCGGGGCTGCTACAGCCGCTACATGGGGGACGCAGGCAAATACGAAACGGGTGCTGCCTGGCAGTGTGCTAGTTATTGTAGGCTTTAGTGCGTATCCATGGCCAGCTGAGGGATTATTCTGGCTAACGGGAGTGCAGGCCTATCTTATCTCCCTCATTATTAGTTGCTGGCTACTAATGCTATTGGCGTGGTTATACAATGCACCCTCGACCAGTAAACACCCAATAGGTTGGGTAATAAGCGCCGTGCTAAGTTTTCTAATTCCGGGCTTCTCCGAAATATGGGCTATGCTAATACCGCTGGTGGGAGGAGCGCTCCTGATAACAGGAAAATGGCCAGTACGCCGGGAAGTGTATTGGGTGATTGGGGCTGGGTTATTAGGCTGCGCACTCACACTGCTGGCGCCCGGTAATTTTATCCGGCTACAACAATCCAGTGAACACAGCGGAGGGTTGAAAATAGGGTATGCTCTCACTCAAGCAATTTTAGGCACGGGTTATATATTGGTAAACTGGCTTGCTAATGGCTTACTACTGCTGCTGACTGTCGCATTGTGGCCGTTAAGCCAAACTATTGCCCGCCATACCGGGCGTAGCTTTCTTAATCGTCTAACCAACCACTGGGCAGTGTGGCCCAGCGTGCTAGTGCTCGGGTTGTTTACAGCAATGCTTTTTTGCTTCTTAGCAACTGGTATAGGACCCGCACTACGCGTAAAGAATCTGTTGTATTTCTACTTCTTGTTCTGCTGGTTCTTGGGGGCACATGCCTTATCGCGTCGCTACATAGCACCTGTTGCTAAGCAGACTTGGTCCCCAGTCTGGCAGTATGGCCTGGGTGTAGGAATACTGTGCTACTTCTTAACTGACCACAATAACTCGCTTCAGCATGAGCGAATAGGCCAAGCCACTTCTTCTGTGGTGCAGGCCTACCGCGACTGGCTGAGCGGCAGTGCTGCTCGCTACGACCAGCAGCAGCGCGCCCGCGTGGCGCTCGTGCGTGCAGCAGCACCTAGCATAGTTCCCTTGCGCCTTGACCCTTTGCGCGAGCAGCCACGCACTATTTTCTACTATGATATTTCAGCCGACGAGCGCCTGTGGGGCAACGTGGCTTACTCGCAGTTTTACGGTGGCCCAGTGGTGTACGTGCTAAAGGCAGGCGCGCCTCGCTAGGTACGGGCTGAGATAGCCAGCCGTGTCATGCGTTACTTTGATGAGCCAACCTAATGTGCTAATAGCTCCCATGCCCCACCAGATTATTTTCTCCGACCAGGCCCCGGCGCCCATTGGGCCCTACTCGCAAGCTATCAAAGCCGGTAACACGGTATACGTGTCGGGCCAGATACCCCTCGATGCCGCTGGGCAGCTTGTGGGCACCGGCGATGTAAGCGCCCAGACGCACCAGGTACTTAAGAACCTGACCGCCGTGCTGGCCGCCGCTGGCCTGGCCCTTACCGATGTAGTGAAGTGCTCCATCTTCGTGAAGGACCTAGGCAACTTCGCTACCATCAATCAGATTTATGGCACTTACTTCGACGAAGCCACCGCGCCGGCGCGCGAAACGGTGGAAGTAAGCCGCCTGCCGCGCGATGTAGAAGTTGAAATTTCCTGCATCGCTGTAGCATAATGTAATGGGCGTAGTTGGGATACTGAGCGTAAGGAAGCCATAGTACTAAGCTCAGTACTCCAATTATGCCCATTACCCATTGCCTACCTTTGTAGCATTATGAGTGAAAGACCTGTTCGGGTGCGTTTTGCCCCTTCGCCTACTGGCCCGCTGCACATTGGCGGCGTGCGGACGGCCCTGTACAACTACCTGCTGGCCCGCAAGCTGGGCGGCACCATGATTCTGCGCATCGAGGACACCGACCAAAACCGGTTTGTGCCCGGCGCTGAGGACTACATTCGCCAAAGCCTGGAATGGGTGGGCATCGAGCTCGACGAAAGCCCGTGGGTGGGCGGCCCTCACGCTCCCTACCGCCAGAGCGAGCGCAAGCCCATGTACCGCGCGTACGCCGACCAGCTTATTCGCGACGGCTACGCCTACTACGCCTTCGACACGCCCGAGGAGCTAGACGCCATGCGCGAGCGCCTGCAGGCTGCCAAAGTACCCAACCCGCAGTACAACAGCATCACGCGCACTCAAATGCGCAACTCGCTGACCTTGCCCGAGGATGAGGTGAAGCAGCTACTCGACGGCGGCGCGCCCTACGTTATTCGCCTCAAGGTGCCGCGTAAGGAAGAAATCCGCTTCCAGGACCTTATTCGGGGTTGGGTAGTGGTGCACTCTAGCGCCGTCGACGACAAGGTGCTGATGAAGTCGGACGGTATGCCGACCTACCACCTGGCTAACATCGTGGACGACCACCTCATGGAAATCTCCCACGTTATTCGGGGTGAGGAGTGGCTACCTTCGGCGCCGCTGCACGTGTTGCTGTACCGCTACCTAGGCTGGGAAAAGACCATGCCGCACTTCGCCCACCTGCCGTTGCTACTTAAGCCCGATGGCACTGGCAAGCTCAGCAAGCGCGATGGCGACCGCCTAGGCTTCCCGGTGTTTGCCCTAGAATGGCGCGGTACCGACGCCGAAACAGGCGAGCCTACCGTGAGCCGCGGCTACCGCGAAGAGGGCTACCTGCCCGAGGCACTGGTCAATTTCTTGGCTTTCCTAGGGTGGAATCCTGGCACCAGCCAGGAGATTTTCTCGATGCCCGAGCTGATTGAGGCGTTCTCCATCGAGCGCGTGAGTAAGTCGCCCGCTAAGTTCGACCAAGCCAAAATCAAGTGGTTCAATGAGCACTATCTGCGCGCCAAGCCCAATGCCGAACTGGCGCCCTACCTGCTGGACCAGCTAGCCGAGCACAGCATTGCGTGCTCGCCCGAGAAGGCCGAGCAGGTGGTGGGCGTGATGAAGGAGCGCGTGAGCTTTCCGCAGGATTTCTGGCAGGAGGCGAAGTACTTCTTCGAGGCTCCGACCGAGTACGACCAGTCGGTTATCAGCAAGAAGTGGAACCCGCAGGTGTCGGCTGCCTTGGCCGCCTACGCCGAAGCCCTGCCCGCCGATTCGGAGCCTAGCGCCAACGCCGAAGTGCTCAAAAATATTTTTAACGATACCACTGCAGCCCAAGGCCTCAAGCCCGGTCAGGTACTGCAAGCCTTACGCGTAGCCGTAACTGGCGCCGGGGCTGGCCCCGACCTTTTCGAGACCCTGGCCATTCTGGGTACCGGCGAGGTGGGCCAGCGCTTGCGCGCCGCCGTCGAGCGCCTAGGGTAACTACGCCTTATTTAATAGCTAAAAAGCCGCGCCCCAACACTCGGGCGCGGCTTTTTGCGTATTACCCGCCATTACGCATTGCTCATTCTTAATCGCTCATTGCAGAAATGGCTAAGAAACCCACCAAACCCAAGCAAAAGGCGCCCGAGCCCGAAAAGAAGGCTCGCGTGCATAAGGAGCTGGAAGGCTTCGAAATAGGAGTAAATCCGCTGGGAGAAATCACTTCTAACTACTCCATCGAGCAAATAAACCAATTCCTAGGTCGCCACGTGCGCGATAAAAAGATTGTGAATCGCGAAGGTCAGTACGGCGAAGAAGCCCAGGCCAAAAGCGCCGCCGAAGCCGCCCGCCTGGCCAGCGAGGAAGACGAGTTCCCGATAGCCGAAGGTGCTGCCGACGAGCCCGAAGAAACCGACGAAGACTTTATGAAGCGCACCAGCCGCGAGGCCAAGCGCAAAAAAGACGTGGGTAACGACGCCGACGAGGCCGCCGAACTCCGGCGCGAGCTCCCTGACTAAGTAACAAGATGCCAGCTACGCGCAAGCGCGCTGCCCTAGGTTACATATCCTGAATGGGGTGGCTGGCTACCTGCTGGCCCTTCTCATAGGTGTTAATCTCGACCAGCCGGCCGGTTTCGGAAAACCGGCGCCACTCGCCAAACCAGAAGTAGTGCAGCACGGTGCCCTCGTCGGCCACGCGGGCGCGGCCCTTCTGCGACACTTGGCCGTTGGGGTGGTAAAAGGTGATATCGCTGTAGTCGCGGCGGTAGCGCTCCTCGTGGTCGAGGGTGCCCAGTTGCGTGTAGTAGCGCCAGTGGCCCACCGGCCGGCCGTGCCGGTAGCGCCCCGTGGTGAAGCGCGTTTGCTTATTCTTCTCGTCGAAGTAGGTGCGCCAGCGGCCCTGATGCTCTCCCTGACGGTCGTAGCCATTGGTGCGCCAGAAAGCGGCGTGTCGGCGGCCCGGCACTGCCGTAGTGCAAGCCGAGGCCGCGAGGCCAAGTAGGGCAAGGAAAAGGTAGCGCATGGCAGCTGTTTGAGGGCGTGAGGGTTAGGCTTTTATCTCTAACGACAGAAGTTGCCTGTAAGTATAACACAGTTCGTGCGATATAGCCTGTGGTATACATTTGCCACTCACCCAATCCCTAGCTGAACCATGCGCTCGCACGAGGTAGATTACCGTATTCTTGGCTCCGATATTCAAGTGCTCGAAATAGAGCTCGACCCGCAGGAAACCGTCATTGCCGAGGCTGGCGCGATGGTGTACATGGATGAGGCCATTGCCTTCGAGACCAAGATGGGCGATGGCTCAGAGCCCGACCAAGGCCTACTGGGCAAGCTGTTTTCGGCGGGTACCCGCCTCATCACCGGCGAAAGCCTGTTTCTGACACACTTTACGCACCGCGGCGGCTACGGCAAAAGCCGGGTGGCCTTTTCGGCGCCTTACCCCGGCACCATCATTCCGCTCGACCTAGGGACACTGCCCAACGGCCTTATTGTGCAGAAGGATGGCTTTTTAGCCGCCGCAAAGGGTACGAAAATCAGCCTGCACTTAAACCAAAAATTGGGGGCTGGCTTCTTCGGGGGCGAAGGGTTTATTCTGCAAAAGCTTACTGGCGATGGCAAAGCCTTTGTGCACGCCGGGGGCACCATCATCGAGAAGCGCCTCAATAATGAGCTGCTGCGCGTCGATACGGGCTGCGTGGTGGCGTTCGAGCCGGGTATCGATTTCAGCGTGGCCCGGGCCGGGGGGCTGAAGTCGATGATATTCGGTGGCGAAGGGCTGCTGCTGGCCACCCTGCGCGGCACAGGCCGCGTCTGGATTCAGTCGATGCCGGTTAAGAAGCTCATCCAGGCCCTGGCACCCACTGGCGGCAATGCCCGCAAGGAAAGCGGCAGTGTGCTCGGCAGCCTCACTAACGGCTGGCTGGATGAATAGCAGCGGCCGGATAGCCGGCCGACTGGTCGTTGTCGCTTTGTAAGTGCACCCCCACGATAACGCCGACCGAGGCAATGAGGGCAACGGCAAGTACCGCTAAAAGTGCTAAAATGCGACGGTTGGGAGCCTGCGCGGCACTGAGCTGCTTAGCACCATTAAATGCAGAGCGTCGATAGCGCCGGCCCGTAGAAGAAGCCAGCGACCTGTCGGAAATAGACCGAGAAGATGCCATGTATAAAGTAATGATAAACGGGTGGGAAGGAGAAGTGTAGTCATAATTTAGTCGAAGAAAAGTACGAGGCCATGGGCCCAACGGATTACTGGTTATCGACTTATAAGCAAAATAAATTGAACATTTTCAAACAAAGTAGTCTTGCTGGAAAAATTGCTATTTATTCCCAGCTCAAACCACGTTCTACCACTCAGTTGTTCCCTAGGTAGCTTGTGACTATCGCCTTCGCGCCCAACTACATCCTGCCCCTGCCGCCGGGCCACCGCTTCCCGATGCTGAAGTACGAGCTACTGCCCGAGCAACTGCTGCACGAAGGCACCGCCACGGCCAGTGATTTCTTCGTGCCCACGCCCCCGCCGCTGGCCGATGTGCTGCTCACGCATGAGGCCGACTATGTGCACCGCCTACTGCACGGCCAGCTTACGCGACCCGAGGAGCGAGCCAGCGGCTTTCCGTGGAGTGCGGCCCTGGCCGAGCGCGAAATAACGCTGCTCGGGGGTACCATTGGGTGCGCGCAGCGGGTGCTGGCGGGCGCGGGCGTGGCCCTCAACATTGCCGGGGGCACGCACCACGCCTTTGCCGGCCGGCCCGAGGGCTTTTGCCTGCTCAACGACCAGGCAGTGGCCGCCAACTGGCTGCTGGCTCACGAGCCCGCTCGCGTGCGCCAGATTTTGATTATCGACCTTGATGTGCACCAGGGCAACGGCACGGCGGCCATCTTTCGGCACGAACCGCGGGTGTTTACGTTTTCGATGCACGGGGCCCGCAATTTCCCGGGGCGCAAGGAGCTATCGGACCTCGACCTGCCCCTGCCCGACGGCACCGGCGACGACCAGTACCTAGGGCTACTGGCCGATACGTTGCCGCGCCTGCTCGACGAGCAGGTGCGCCCCGACTTCGTGTTTTACCTCAGCGGCGTCGATGTGCTAGCCACCGATAAGCTGGGGCACTTGGCCCTGAGCCGGGCCGGCTGCCGCCAGCGCGATGAGTTGGTGCTAAGCGCCCTGCACCAGCGCGGCCTGCCTACGGTGGTGTGCATGGGCGGCGGCTACTCCGAGCGCATTGCCGATATTGTAGAGGCCCACGCCAATACCTACCGGGCGGCTGCCAGCCTGTGGTAGTGCTGCAAAGCCCCTAGGTGCCCCTGAAACGGTAGTGGAAGCTGTAACGAAAAAAAGCCCCGCTCCAAAGGGTAGGAGCGGGGCTTTTTTTAAGAAAAGGAGAAGCTAAATAAGCTTAGTTATAGCGCTGGTTCGAAGGGCGGTTGGGGTCATTGTCCGTGCCGCTGAAGGTTTTCGAGAACCAATCTTTGATATCGTCAATGGCGTGGCCAGTCTTTTCTTGTAGGCGGCCAAACCACTCATCTTGCTTGCCTTCGTCGTAGGTCATGTCATCGTCGGTGAGCTGGCCCCACTTCTGTTTGGCAGCACCTTTGATTTCGTTCCAGTTACCACGAGCGCGCAGCTCGGTGTTATCGCCGATGTTATTGTTGTTAACGTCCATGAGTGAAAAAGTTGAAAGGGTGGGTTGTGGAGCTTGTACGGCGATAAACTGCGCGGGGTTGGCGGGTTACGCTGGCTGACGTAGCAGGTAGCTTACTTTCGGGCTGATTAAGCTCACCCCCTCATGGACGACCTGCGCCTGACGCTGCAAACCCTGCCCCCCGACGACCGCCGCGACCTGGAGCGGTTTATTCAGTGGCAGCGCCGCAAAACCACTGGCCGGCAAGACCTGCGCCTGCTGGAATTGCTGCTCAGCCCCAAGGAGTATAAGACCGAAACGCTCATCCAGAAGCTATACCCTGACGAGCCTAATGCGGTGGCGTACTACGCTTTGCGCAAGCGGCTGCTGCGGTATCTGACTGATTTTCTGTTGCTGAGGCAGCGCCAGCACGATGCTACGGCTGCTACCTCGGTGCGCGGGCAGCTTACGCTGGCGCAGTACCTGTTTGGGGCGGGCGTGCCGCGCCTAGCTTGGAACCTGCTGCGCAAAGCCGAAAAACTGGCCCAAGACAACGAGCAGTACGAGCCGCTGAACGCGGTGTATAACCTGCAAATTCAGTACGCAAACTCGCCCTACGCCGAGCCGCTCGACGCCATTATTGAGCGCCGCCACCGCAATAAGAAGGCCGCCGATGAGGAAGAGCGCGCCGCCATTGCCGACAGTCTGCTGCGCCAGCGCCTGCGCCAGGCCCGGCAGCACGGCCGGGGCGCCGTGCCAGCCGACGAGATTCTGCACAACATATTGGTCGAGTACGACTTGCAGGAGGCCTTTGCCCGCTCGCCCTCGCTGCTATGCCGGCTCATGAGCATCACGCGGCACGCCATGCTGGTGCGGGGCGACTTTGCCACGTTTGCGCCCTTCATCGAGCGCTGCTACCGGCTCATGGAGCGCCGCCACGGCTTTGCGCCAGCCCACCGCGGCTACCAGCTGCGGCTGCTGTACATGCTGGCGCACGCGCTCTATCGCTCGCGGCGCTTTCCCGAGTCGGTGGCCTACCTAGAGCAGGGCCTGGCCGCGCTGGCCGCTGCGCCAGGCCGGCAGTTTGCCGAGCTGCGGCCGCGCCTCACCTTTTTGCTGGCGGCCAACTACGCTTTTTTGCGACGGAATAAGGCCAGTATCAGTCTTTTGGAAGAAGCACTGGCGGCCCAGCCACCCCTGCTACCCGCCGACCAACTTACCGCGCGCCTGCAGCTCAGCTTTCACTACTTTGCGGAAGCTAATTTTCAGAAGGCCAACCAGACACTCATCAGCCTCGACCGCACCGACCACTGGCTCGAGCAGAACCTCGGGCTAGAATGGGTGCTCAACCATAACCTAGGCGAGATGCTGATTCAGCTAGAGCTGGGCAACCCCGACCAGGCGCTGGCCCGCCTGCGCGCCGTAGAGCGCCGCCTGCACGAGCAGTATCCGGCCACCGCCGCCACGGCCGAGGCGGCCGCCATGCCCCTAGGTGGCCCCTACCACGCGGTAATGAGCTTTATGGGTTTTGTGCGCGAAATCATTGCCGACCCGGCCGTGGCCCGTACCCCCGAGTTTGCGGCGCGGGTGGCGCGCATCCCAGCCTTCTTGTCGGAGGAGCGCGAAGACCTGCAAGTAATTAGCTTCTATGCGTGGCTGAAAGCACGGGTGCTGGGCCGGCCGTATTACGACGTGCTGCTGCAGCTGGCCGAGCAGTAGGGCCGGCTCGTCGGTCGCGCTATTGCTTGGCCAGCTGGTTGATGTCTTTTACTTCCAGCACCTTCTTAGGGGCGCCGTGCTCGGCCGCGTGCAGGAGTGCTAAAGCCAGCTCGCGCAGAGTGCTGCTGTAGTTGAACAGCCGCGCCAGCGGAATCAGCCAGCTAAACCAGCGATATACTGCGGGCACGTGCCGCTGGCCCTTCACGGGCTTCAGGCCACCCGGCCGAAACATGTAGGCCGCCTTAAAGGGTAGGGCCAACAAGTCGTTTTCAGTGCGGCGCTTCACCTGCGCCCATTTCATGCTGCCGCCGGTGCCCGCCCCCGAGATGTAGCAAAACGTAGCCGCGGGCGAGTGTCGCACCAGTGTTTGGGCTAGGTGCAGCGTTAGGTCGTGCGTAACCCGCGCATACGCGTCCTCCTTCATGCCCACCGACGATACGCCTGCGCAGAAGAAGCACGCCGTGTAGCCGCGCAACTCTTCTCCTATGCCCCCTAGGTCGAAAAAATCGGGTACCAGCAGCTCATGCAGCTTGGGGTGCGCGTGCCCGCTGGGGCGGCGGCTGATAGAAAGTACCGTTTCTACCTCGGGCTGGTCGAGCAACGTCAGCAGCACCCCTTCGCCCACCATGCCAGTGGCGCCAGTCAGAATAATCCGTTGGGACATAGAATTAAGACAAAACCCGTGCTCCCAAAAGACGCAGGAGCACGGGTTTTGTTTTGACTGAGCTGACGCGGACCCAAAAAATAGCGCTACAACTCCTTGCGCAGGCGCGCTACCGGGATGTTGAGCTGCTCGCGGTACTTGGCTACCGTGCGGCGGGCAATGTTGTAGCCGCGAGCATTTAGCATTTTTTCGAGCTTGTCGTCGCTGAGCGGGTGGTCTTTTTTCTCATTGCCGATGAGGTCCTTCAAAATGCTTTTCACCTCGCGGCTACTAGCGTCCTCGCCCGAGTCGGTGGCAATGCCTTCGGAAAAGAAGAATTTGAGCGGATAAATGCCGTGCTCGGTCTGGATGGACTTGGAGTTGGCCACCCGGCTAATAGTCGAAATGTCCATGCCAATGGCCTGGGCAATATCCTTGAGAATCATGGGCCGCAGCTTCGAGTCGTCGCCGGTCAGGAAAAACTCGCGCTGGCGCTCCACAATAGCCGACATGGTACGCAGCAGCGTATTTTGGCGCTGCCGTATGGCGTCGATAAACCACTTGGCCGAATCGAGCTTTTGCTTCACAAAGCTCACGGCCTCCTTCATCTTAGCGTCTTTCTTAGATGCCTTGTCGTAGGTCTGCAGCATCTCGCGGTAGTCGCGGCTCACGCGCAGCTCGGGGGCGTTGCGAGCGTTCAGGGTCAGGTTTAGCTCGCCGTTGTCATTGGTCAAGATGAAGTCGGGCATCAGGTACTGCGCCCCGCCCGCGCTGCCGCGCCCACCGCTCACGGGGCCGCTGCCGCCCGGCTTGGGGTTTAGCTTCAGAATCACGGCCACGGCTTCCTTCAACTCGTCGTCTTCTAGGTCCAGCTTTTGCTGGATACGCTGGTAGTGCTTCTTGGTAAACTCCTCGAAGGTGTCGGTCAGGATGCGCTCGGCGTTTTGGGTAGCCTCATCCTGCGGGCGTCGCTCGAGCTGCAGCAGCAGGCACTCGGGCAGGTCGCGGGCCGCGATGCCGGGCGGGTCAAACGTTTGGATAACGCGCAGCACGCTCTCAATCTCGGTTTCGGTGGCTTCGATGTTCTGGCTAAAGGCCAAGTCGTTGGCAATAGCCGCTAGGTCGCGCCGGATGTAGCCGTCGCCGTCGATTGAGCCAATGAGTTGCTCGCCAATGCTTTGTTCTAGCTCATCGAGCTGGGCGTAGTGCAACTGGTCGAGCAGTGAATCTTGTAGCGAGCCACTAGTATCGGCCAGGGGCATTTCGCGCTCCTCTTCGTCGCCGGGGCCATCGCCCTGCATCTTGTAGCCCGCTATCTCGTCGTCGTTAACGTAGTCGCTGATGTCGATTTCGTGGTTGTCGTTGTCGATACCTAGGGCCTCGGGCTCGGCGGACGGCTCGGGGCGCTCGTCGGCGTAGTCGTCGGGGCCGGCGCTGTCATCGGAAGCCTCATTACCGCCGAAGTCCTCGTCCAGCGTGTTGTCGTCGCTGTCGAGCGAGTCGTTAGGGTCGTTGTCGTCGGCCGAGTCGTCGGGGCTGTCGTCGCGCTCGGCATCGTCGCTGTCGCCTTCCTCTAGGGCCGGGTTCACCTCCATCTCCTCCTTGATGCGCGTTTCGAGCTCTGCCGTAGGGATTTGCAGCAGCTTGATGAACTGAATCTGCTGGGGCGAAAGGCGCTGAGAGAGAAGCTGTTTGAGGTCAAGGCGTTGCATAAGGAAAGGCTACTAGCGGAATGGGCCAAGGGGCCAGCGCGGACGGTGGGCGATAGAAATACGGAAGAACAAACTAACTGGTCGTAGGCTAATACTAGCAAATTCTGACTGGGGTTAGCGCCCCGCGCGGGAATGGCCCAAGCGCTGGCTTTACCTTTGCCAGCTCAATTGCCTTTCGATTACCGCTTATGCCTGCCGACCAACTCCGCCGCACCCGCATTCAAGACCTGCTCACGAGTACCGACCTCAACCGCGAAGTGCTGGTGAAGGGCTGGGTACGCACCCGCCGGGGCAACAAATATGTGCAGTTTATCGCCCTCAACGACGGCTCGTGCCTCGCCACGCTGCAAGTAGTGGCCGATGCCGAGAAGTTTCCGGAGGAGAGCCTAAAGGAAGTAACTACCGGCTCGTGCATCGCGGTGCGCGGCCAGCTGGTAGCCAGCCAGGGTAAGGGTCAAACCGTTGAGATACAAGCTACCGACATAGAAGTGCTCGGTACCGCCGACCCCGAAGCTTACCCGCTGCAAAAGAAAGCTACTTCGCTGGAACACCTGCGCGAAATTGCTCACCTGCGCCCCCGCACCAACACCTTCGGGGCGGTATTACGCATCCGGCACGCGCTGGCCTTTGCCGTGCACGATTACTTCAACCGGCATGGGTTCTACTACGTGCACACGCCCATCATCACGGGCTCCGATGCCGAGGGCGCGGGCCAGATGTTCCGAGTAACCACACTGCCCCCCGAGCACCCGGCGCGCACCGAAGATGGCTCGGTTGACTTCTCCGAAGACTTCTTCGGTAAGGCTACTAACCTCACCGTGAGTGGGCAACTCGAAGGTGAGCTGGCCGCAATGGCCCTAGGGCAGGTGTACACCTTTGGGCCCACCTTCCGGGCCGAAAACTCGAACACGGCTCGCCACCTAGCTGAGTTCTGGATGATAGAACCCGAAATGGCGTTCTTCGACCTGCAAGACAACATGGACCTGGCCGAGGACTTCCTCCAGAGCCTGGTAAAGTATGCCCTAGAGCACTGCGCTGCCGACCTACAATTCCTCAACGACACCTATGACAAGGAGCTGCTGGCGCGCCTGCGGTCGGTGACCGACAACGCCTTCCAGCGCCTGACCTACACCGAGGCGGTTGAGATTCTGAAGTCAGCTAAGAAGAAATTTGAGTTTCCCGTGGATTGGGGCACCGACCTGCAGAGCGAGCATGAGCGCTACCTCGTAGAGAAGCACTTCCAGAAGCCGGTTATCCTGACCAACTATCCTAAGGAAATCAAGGCCTTCTATATGAAGCTCGATGACGATGGCCGCACCGTGCGCGCTATGGACGTGCTTTTCCCCGGCATCGGCGAAATCATCGGTGGCTCGCAGCGTGAGGAGGACCTAGGTAAGCTCGAAGGCCGCATGGCCGAGATGCACGTGCCCGCCGACGAGCTGTGGTGGTACCTCGACACCCGCCGCTTTGGCACCGCGCCGCACGCGGGCTTTGGCCTGGGCTTCGAGCGCCTGGTGCTGTTCGTGACCGGCATGACCAACATCCGCGACGTCATTCCCTTCCCGCGCTTCCCGAAGAACGCAGAGTTTTAAGCAGCGAATAGTTTGCTCGATACCAACCAGAAAAGCGGCCTTAGGGTCGCTTTTTTTGTGCATTTAGCTCAACCCCAGCGCCGACCTTGCCGTTGCCACCCGGCAGCTTTACTGTCCTGTTATGCTCCCCGAAATCGACCTTACCGACGCTGTCAGCCTGCCCGAAGGCGCGCTCAAAACCTTTCCTACCCCCCACGATGGCCCCCAGGTACTGCTGACGCGGCAGCAAGGCCGGGTGCACGCCTTTGCCCCCAACTGCCCGCACTATGGCGCGCCGCTCGAAAAAGGCAAGGTGCTGAATGGCAAGCTCGTCTGCCCCTGGCACCACGCCTGCTTTAAGGTCGAGGGCGGCCACCTCTGCGAGCCGCCCGCCCTCGACGACCTGCCCGCCTACGCTGTGCGCGAGGCCGAGGGCCGCATCTTGGTGCAAGTGCCAGCTAGTCCGCCCGCCAGCACCGACAAGCCCGAGGCCACGCCTACGGCCGAGGTAGGCGGCGTGCCACCCGCGCCGGTCCTGGCCGTGACTGATACGCGCACCTTCGTTATTGTGGGTGGCGGGGCGGCCGGCGAGTTTGCAGCCCAAACGCTACGGCGTGAAGGCTTCGCGGGGCGAGTAGTGCTGGTGTCGGCCGACGAGCATGCCCCCTACGACCGCACCAAGCTCAGCAAAGCCTACCTGGCGGGCAAGGCCAAGCCCGCCGCCCTGCCCCTGCGCGAAGCCGATTTTTATGCGCAGCAGCGCATTGAGCGGCTTCAGGCTACGCGCGCCATTGGCCTGGACCTAGGGCGGCGCGAAGTGCAACTCGAAGGCCAGCCGCCGTTGCTCTACGACCAACTGCTACTGGCACCCGGCAGCACTCCCAACCGGCTGCCTAAGCTGCTCGGCCACGACTTGCCCGGTGTGTTGCCCCTGCGCACCCAGGCCGATGCTGATGCGCTGCTGGCTGCCACCAAAGATGCCAAGCAAGTTGTTATTATTGGCAGCAGCTTTATCGGAATGGAGGCGGCGAGCAGCCTCATTGCTGAGGGCCGGGCCGTCACGGTTATTGCCCAGGAAAAAGTGCCTTTTGCCCGGGTCCTAGGTCCCGGAATTGGCCAGATGTTCCGGCAACTGCACGAGGAAAAAGGTGTGCATATCGAAGCTGAAGCTGAAGTAAGCGCCCTGCTAGGAGAGCAAGGCCACGTAACAGGCGTGCAATTCAAATCGGGCAAAACCCTGCCGGCAGATGTGGTGGTGCTCGGGGTGGGTGTGCGGCCCGCCACCGATTTTCTGAAGGATGCCTTTAGCCTTGAAGAGGATGGGGGCCTGGCAGTAAGCGCCGGCCTGCAAGCCGCGCCGGGGGTGTATGCGGCCGGCGACATCGCCCGCTTTCCGCTGGCGGCCACCGGCCAACCCACCCGCATCGAGCACTGGCGCGTGGCTCAGCAGCACGGCCAGGTAGCAGCGCGCAATATGCTGGGCCAGCAAGAAACGTACGCTGCCGCGCCCTTTTTCTGGACGCAGCAGTATGGTAAGAGCCTACGCTACGCCGGCCACGCCGAGCGCTGGGACGAGATTATCTACCACGGCAACGTAGCCCAGCAAGATTTTCTGGCCTTTTTCGTGCAAGCTGGTCGCATCGTAGCCGTAGCTGGCATGGGCCGCGACACCGATATGGTTTACATCACCGAGCTGCTGGGGCTGGGCCGTATGCCTACCCCTGCCGAGCTGCGGCCGGGCATGAACTGGGCCGAGCGGCTGTAAGCACCTACACGCAAAAGCCGGCCCTTGCTGCTAGCAAGGGCCGGCTTTTGCATTTTAAACTAGTTAGCGCCCGCCGCGCCGGCCCCCACCTCCCGGCTGGCCGTTGGGGCCATTATCAAAGCCACTAGGCCGGCCGCCAGGGCTGGGTGGGCCACCTAGGTTGCCACCTGGCTGCCTACCGTTACCGCCAAAGTCACCCCGTCCAGGACCAGCTGGCCGGCCGGGAAAGCCATCTGGCTGGTTGCTAAAGTTGCCGCGGCCAGGGCCGCCCTGGCCCGGCTGAGGCGGACCACTGGGAGGGCCGGGGCGCCCATCACGTCCGGGTGGCCGGTCAAAGCCCGCCTGGGCGCCGCTGTAGGCACCCCGGTTAGGGTAGTTATTGTTCCTGTTGTAGTTACCGCGGCCATCGTAGCTGTTGTAGCCACTACGACCGCCGTAGCCGCCGCGGTCGTAGCCATACACGCGGCCCGCGCCGTAGTCGCGGCTGTTGTGGTAGGGGCCGTAGTTCCCCCAGCCGCCGCGCCGGTAGCCAGCCACGTACTGCGGGTAGCGGCTTCGGTACGAGCCAATGTATCGCCACGGCTGCGGCCCCACATAGCTTACGGGGTAGGGGTGAAAGTAATAAGGGTCGTAGCCATCGAGGTAGGGCAGCTGCACCCACTGGTAGCCATCGAACACGAGATACACGCCATTGTAAATGTCGTAGTAGCCATCAATCTCCGGGATGTAGTAGTACTGGGTGCCCTGCGGCACGGCTGGCCCCCAGGGCGGTAGGCCAATATTGACCCCCACGCTCACTTGCGCCTGGGCGGCCCTAGGTGCGGCAAAAGCCAGGCCCATGCCCAGCGCGAAAGCAAGAAAACGAAGGCGAGACTTCATGATAAAAGCAGAAAGAGAAACAGTGGATTATCACTGACTTCTACGCAAGTACAGTGCCGGGTTTTGAGGCCAATCGACAGAAGCACCTAGCATACTGGCTAGCCTGCCCAATGTGCCGACGAATGGGCGGGCTAGCCAGTAGCTACCAAAAAAAGCCTCGCTGGGTAGCGAGGCTTTTTGAGTTAATCTGACAAGTACTAGTGGCGGCCGTGTCCTTTGCCGTGGCCCTTGCCAGGGCCGCCGCCATACAGCTTTTTAGCCTGGCCGGGGGGCATGCCGTGGGGGTGGCCCTTGCCCTTCCAGAGCCAGGGCGAGTCGCCGCGGTAGGCGATGTACTGCGGGTGGAAGTTGCGCGGGTCGTAGCCATCAAGGCGCTCGTAGCGCTGCCAGCGGCCATCGCGCTGCACGAGGTAGCGGCGGGCCGGCACATCGTAGTAGGCGTTAGCTTCCGGAATGTAGTAGTACTGGGCATCGGCCGGCGCGCCCACCACTACCGGCGGGGCCGTATTGATGTTGATGTTGACCTGAGCCTGGGCTGGGGCGGCTACTAAGGCTAGGCCACTGAATAGGGCTAGCGCGGCGGCTTTTTGAAAAATAGTCATGAGGAAGAAAGAATAGGATAGCAGAAACCAGGCAAGCACAGTGCCAAAAAGCGCTAATTGGGCGGCTGGTGGGCGATATACGCAGCAGCTTAGTTTTTGGCTTTGCGAAAGAGGTAGCAGCGACCATTGTTGAGGGTGGCCGTCGGGTAAACCGATGCTAGCTCCCAGCCGGCTACCGTCAGGGCACTCAGCTGCTCATTGATAAGCTGCGCATTTTGCCGAAGCCGTTCCTTATACTTCTCTGTGCCTATCATATTAATTGTTTCCAGCGGAACATCGGTTTTGCCTTGAAAGGCTGGTGCGAATAAAATAAAGGATAGTCCTTTAGCCCCCTCCGAAGTAGTCATGGTCAGAAAATCGTAGCCGTGCGTAGCGGTGGTGGCGGCCGGCGCAACTACCTGGGCACGGGCAATCGAACTGGAGAGTAAGCAGGCGCTGAGGAGGGCGCTCGATAGAATGGAGAATCGAAGGAGGGCGCGCATATGCTAAGTGATAAAAGGTAGAAATGCGGCCACCCTAGGCCGCCGGGCTGGTAAAGAAAGGAAAACAGCCCCGCACTATTCGCCGGTCAACCTTGTTAGTACAAGCTGGTTCACGGCCGTGCAGGAGATGAAAATTCTGATTTTTACCACCGCTGGCCGCTTCGTTCCCGTACCTTCGCTTGTTCTTCTGATTTGCCCGCATGGCTAAAAAAACGGCTACCGCTCCCGTGGCTTCCGCTCCGAAAAAAACCAAGGCTGCTCCTAAAAAGGCCGCTAAGCCCGCCGTTCCCGCGGCCGAAATCCTGACTGCTGCTACCGAAGCTGAGCTAGTTGAAGTTGCTTCTCCTCAAGCGCCCAACCTGCACCATGACCTACCCGTGGGGCGCCAGCCCGCGCCGGCCGGCCGGGCGGTGGCCGAGCAGCACCAGATGCCCGAAACCCTGCCGCCCGCCGATGGCCAGCTCCTAGGTGCCGCCGCCGAGGCGCCCTACATCGAAGTGTACGGCGCCCGCGAGCACAACCTCAAGAACGTGAGCGTGCAGATTCCGCGCGGTAAGCTGGTGGTATTCACCGGTATTTCGGGTTCGGGCAAGTCATCGCTGGCTTTCGATACCATTTATGCCGAAGGCCAGCGGCGCTACATGGAGACGTTTTCGGCCTACGCACGCTCGTTTATGGGCGGGCTGGAGCGGCCCAACGTGGATAAAATCGAAGGGCTGTCGCCGGTAATCTCGATTGAGCAGAAAACCACCTCGCGCAACCCGCGCTCGACGGTGGGCACCATCACCGAGATTTACGACTTCCTGCGCCTGCTCTATGCGCGCACGGCCGAGGCCTACAGCTACGCCACGGGCAAGAAGATGATTCGGCAGAGCGATGACCAGATTATCAACTACATCCTGAAGCACTACGATGGCAAAAAACTCATCGTGCTGGCGCCGGTGGTAAAGGGCCGCAAGGGTCACTACCGCGAAGACTTTCAGAAGATTGCTAAGCTGGGCTTTACCAAGGTGCGCGTGGATGGCGAGCTGCTCGACATCACGCCCAAGATGCAGGTCGACCGCTACAAGATTCACGATATCGAAATCGTGATTGACCGGCTCGTGGTGAAGGAAGAGGACCGGTTCCGTTTGTCGGGCTCGGTGCAGAATGCCATGACCCACGGCAAAGGCACCCTGCTGGTGCTCGACCCCGACGCCAAAAAGGCCGCGCCGCAGTTCTTCTCGCGCTTCCTCATGGACCCCGAAACGGGTATCGCCTACGACGACCCGGCGCCTAATACGTTCAGCTTCAACTCGCCCTACGGCGCGTGCCCGCACTGCGCCGGCCTAGGTGAGGTGCAGCAGATAACGGAAGAAACCGTAATACCCGACCCCAAGCTGAGCATCAGCCGGGGCGGCATCGCGCCCCTAGGGGAGTACCGCGACATCTGGATTTTTCAGCAGCTTCAACTCATCCTGAAGAAGCACAAGGTTAGCCTCAATACGCCCATTGAGAAGCTGCCCGCCGAGCTGTTGCAGCGCCTTATGCACGGCATCACGCAGGATGAGGCTGACGATGCCAAAGGCGCCTACACCGAGCCGTTTGAGGGCATTATTCCCTTCCTGCGCCGGCAGATGGAATCGGACTCGGACAGCATCCGCGACTGGATACAGCAGTACACGCAGGCTCAGACCTGCCCCGTGTGCGACGGCTACCGACTCAAAAAGGAAAGCCTGCACTTTAAACTGGCTGACAAGCACATAGGTGAGCTGTCGGTAATCGACATCAACGAGCTTTCGGCCTGGTTTGTGGGCTTGGAGGACCGCTTGAGCGAGCGCCAGAACCTCATTGCCCGCGAGCTGTTGAAGGAGATTCGCAAGCGCATCGGCTTCTTGCTCGAAGTGGGCCTCGACTACCTCAGCCTGCACCGCTCGGTGCGCACGCTCAGCGGCGGCGAAAGCCAACGCATTCGCCTCGCCACCCAGATTGGTACCCAGCTCGTGGGCGTGCTCTACATCATGGACGAGCCCAGTATTGGCCTGCACCAGCGCGACAACGAGCGCCTCATCAAGGCCTTGCAGCACCTGCGCGACATCGGCAACTCGGTGATTGTGGTGGAGCACGACAAGGACATGATTCTCAATGCCGACCACGTGCTCGACATTGGGCCGGGCGCGGGCATCCACGGCGGCCACATCGTGGCTGAGGGTACGCCGAGTGCTATTTTCAACTCGGGTTCGCTTACCTCGCAGTACCTCAGCGGGCAGCGCAATATTGAGCTGCGCAAGAAAAAGCGTGAGGGCGAAGGCAACCACTTGATACTGAAGGGTGCCAAAGGGCATAACCTCAAGAACGTCACGGCCAAGTTTCCCCTAGGTAAGCTTATTGCCGTTACGGGCGTGTCGGGTTCGGGTAAGTCGTCGCTCATCCACGACACGCTGTACCCGATTCTTAACAAGCACTTCTTCAACGCCCACCGCGAGCCGCTGGCTTATGGCAGCATCGAGGGCTTGGAGCTGATTGATAAGGTGATTGAGGTAGACCAGTCGCCCATCGGCCGCACACCGCGCTCGAACCCAGCGACCTATACAGGGGTGTTTACCGAAATCCGGCAGCTGTTTGCTGAGATGGCGGAGGCCAAAATCCGGGGCTACGGACCCGGCCGCTTCTCGTTCAACGTAAAGGGCGGGCGCTGCGAAACCTGCGAGGGTGCCGGCATCCGCACCATCGAGATGAACTTCCTGCCCGACGTGCACGTGCCCTGCGAAACCTGCAAAGGCCGCCGCTACAACCGCGAAACGCTGGAAGTGCGCTTCAAAGGCAAGAGCATCACCGACGTGCTCGACATGACGGTGGAAAAGGCCGTGGACTTCTTCGAGTTCCAACCGCGTATTCTGCGCAAAATCAAGACCTTGGCCGACGTGGGCCTGGGCTACCTGACCCTAGGGCAGCAGGCCACCACGCTTTCGGGCGGCGAAGCCCAGCGCGTGAAGCTGGCTACCGAGCTCAGCAAAAAGGACACCGGCAAAACCTTCTACATCCTCGACGAGCCGACCACCGGCCTGCACTTCGAGGACATCCGCCACCTAGCCGACGTGCTGCATAAGCTCGCTGACAAGGGCAATACCGTCCTCATCATCGAGCACAACTTGGACCTCATCAAGGTAGCCGACCACGTTATCGACATCGGCCCCGAGGGTGGGGCGGGCGGTGGCACCATCGTGGCCCAAGGCACGCCCGAGCAGGTGGCCAAAGCTGGCAAAGGCCACACCGGCCGCTTCCTGGCCGAGGAGTTGAAAACGAGCGTGTACGCCTAGCATTTGCGTATCAGTAAGAAGGGTGCCGCTGCCCGGCCGTCGTTCTAGCCTAGGTGCGCTAGATGGCGGCCGGGCGGCGGCACCCTTCTCATAGGGCTAGCCGCTTGATGCGCAAGTGGCCGTCGCTCTGGGTTCGGGCCTCGCCCACTCAGGAGCTTACCTTCGCCCGGTATTGGCTCCTACTGAGTTACCTCTTTTTTCCGGTGGATTGGATTTACTACGTACCCAACTGGTTGTTTTGGGCTAGCTGCTGCAGTGCTACGCTGCTGTTCTCCCTAGCGGGCCTATTTCTGTTGCGGCCCTGGGTCAAGGCCCACGTGAGCGATACGGCCGAGCACAACGACTTGGTTAGCTACTTTCTAAGCGTTTCGGGCGTTATCTATGGCATCTTGCTCGGGCTGGTCGCGGCTGGGGTGTGGAGCAATTTTCAAACCCTATCAGGGCAGGTCGATACCGAGGCTACCATCACGGCGGCCATTTATAATGACCTAGCTACGTACCCACCGGCCGCCCGGCAGCTTTACCAGCAGGAACTGAAGGCCTACGTGCAGTCGGTGATTCACCAAGACTGGCCGGCGCACCACCGGGGCCAAGTGCCGCAGGCAAGCAGTACCAGGCTGCGCACATTTAAGAACGATTTCTTCGCCTTTGTGCCGCCCGATGCGCGCTTGCAGGTAGTGCACCAACAGGCTATCAACCAGCTGAATGAATTGCTGCTAGCCCACCGCCTGCGGCTGCGTGGCGACCAGGACAACCTGCCCAATCTGCTGTGGTGGGTACTCATTATTGGAGCCGTCATCAACGTGGCTATTTCTTGGTTTTTTGTGGCAGTTGATAGTACGCATCAGGTAGCCCTCACCTGCCTAATTGCCGTGTTGCTAGGGTCGCTGCTGTTTCTGACAGCGGCTATAGACAATCCGTTTCGGGGTGGTTTCAGCGTAGATGCCAGCGCCTTCGAGTCTGTGCTCTACGAAATGGTAACTTATTAAGTGGGTGGCTATCGGGTCCGAGAGCCAGTGTGCCACGCTAGCTTCTTAGTAGCTAAAAACTAGTAGGCGCGTACAACACATGGGCCTTCACACGTTGAGAATAGCCTGACACTAAGCCAGTAGCAAGTATGACTACAGAAGAGTTTGTACAGGGTTTTTACCGGGAGAAGCAAGACCTATTGCAATTTTATCTCGACCGCTTGCCACTGGCCGATACCGCCGCTGCGCAGCAACGCATTGTAATGCGTGACGGGCAGCAACTGACGGTGCAGGAACTCCTCGAAAACGTGTTGGACAATGTATTTTACACCACACTGCTTGGTTTGGAAGGCAGCGCTTCTATCGGCCGCACGCAAACGCGCTACGAATTGCGTGATGCAGAGGGCAACTCGCTTACTAATGGGGACCTAGGTGGGTACGCCTGGCAGTATTTTCAGAATGGCGGGGACGAGCCGGAATAGGCTAGTAGTAGGTTGCAAGAGCACGCAAATGCACGAAGACAAGAGCCTAGGCCAAGGCTACCTTCAACCGAATAAAAAAGGGCAACTACCTAGGTGAGTAGTTGCCCTTTTTTATGGAAGCAGTGAGAATCAGCTTATCCGCCCGTCGGCCCGAACCGCTCGGTCAAAATCATTTCTGGGGCCAGGCCAGCGGCCTGTAAGCCGTTGGCTACGCTTTCGACTAGGCCCGTGGGGCCGCATACAAACGCCTGCGGTTTTACCTCGCCAAAGTGCGCCACTACCTCGGCCAGCATCGCCGCGTCGATGCGGCGGTGGTAGCCGGCCCAGCCGGGCGGCGCCTGGCGGGTGTAGTCGAGTAGCAGCGTGAAGCTGTTGTCGGCCGCAGCCATTGTTTCTAATTCAGCGCGGTAAATAACTTCCTCGGGCGTGCGGACGCTAAACAGCAGCACGGCCGGCGTGCGCAGCCCTAGGTGCTGGCGGTGGCGCAGCATGGCCATGAGCGGCACCACGCCCGAGCCGCCGCCTACCAGCAGCAGGGGCGGCGCACCCGCCTCGCCGCGCCACACAAAGTAGCCGCCGATGGGGCCACGCACCTCCAACTGGTCACCTACCTGCACGCCTTCGTTGAGGTAGCCCGATACCTCGCCGTCGGCGATGATTTCGACGGTCAGCTCAATCTCGCCGGTTTGCTCGGGGGGCGAGGCGATGGAATAGCTGCGCTCGGCCTGGTAGCCGCCCTCGGCGGTGAGGCGCAGGTCGTAGTGCTGGCCGGCGAGGTGGAGCGTCCAGCTGGGCAGGCTGAGGACGAAGGTCTTGACATGCGGCGTCTCGGACCGGATGCTTTTGACGGTGGCTAGCTGCCAGGCGACGCGGCTCATAGGCGAATGCTGCCAGCGCTGGCTTGGTCGTCGTCATCGTCGCGGTAGCGCTGCTCTTTCCACGGGTCGCCGTACATGCTGTAGCCGCCGCGCTCCCAGAAGCCGGGCTCGTCTTGGGCCGTGAAGCGCAGGCCCTGCACCCACTTGGCGCTTTTCCAGAAGTAGAGGTGCGGCACTACTAGCCGGGCCGGGCCGCCGTGCTCGGGCGCCAGCGGCTGGCCTTCGTACACGAGGCCCACGAAGGCCTTGCCATCGCGCAGGTCGGCCAGCGGTAGATTGGTGGTGTAGCCACCGTAGCAAAACTGAGTCACGAACTGCGCCTCGGGCTTAAGCTTGACGTGCTCCAGCAAGGTGTCCACGCTCACGCCGCGCCAATGGGTGTCGAACTTGCTCCACTTCGTGACGCAGTGAATGTCGGGGTTGAAGTCCTGCATGGGCAGTTTGTTAAACTCCTCCCAACTCCACTTCACAGGCTCCTCTACCAAGCCTTCGAGTCGAAACTCCCAGTTGGTGAGAGCAATGCGCGGGGTGGGGCCGGCCGTGAGCACCGGAAAATCGGTGGTTTCGTACTGGCCAGGCGGCAGCTTGTGGTTGCTCTGGCGCTTGGGCTGAAAGCCGCGGTTGGTGAAGATTCCCATGGGGCAGGTGAGTAGCGAAGCAAAAAAATAGACGAAGCGAGAAACCTAGGGCGCTGCCAAGCAAGCAAAAAAAGCCCTTGGCTATTGCGTGCCAAGGGCTTTTTAAACAGCAGGATACCCTAGGCTATTGCTTGTACCGCCAAGCCGGGCGAGATGTTTAACCTATTCTGTGTCCACCACCAGGTCGTCTTCGCCTAGGTCCAGTTGTTCGGCCGGTTCGGGCTCAAACCGGCTTTTGAAGCGGGCATACAGCGCGTTCATGCCGAGTAGCAGCAAGCCCATGATAATAAAGACGATAGCGCGCGTGACAGTGCCACTCTGCCGCAGGTCGAAGAACAAGAGCCGCGCCATGCAGCCGAGCAGGCCAGCCAGCGCCACGTAGCGTAGGTCTTGCCGCCGCAGTGCCAGGCTGCCGCCAAACACGGCCACTACCTGTAGCATCAGCAGCACGGTCAGCACCGAGCGGTCGAAGGACTGAATGAGCAGCACGGCCAGCGCCACAAAAGCGGGGTAGAGCAGCCAGCTTTCTAGCCGGTGGCGGGCGGGCAAGGCCAGGATGCCCCAGGCCGGCGAGAGCTGCGCGAATAGCGCCTGGCTCTGGCGCAAAGCCAGCGTCACGTAGCCAAACAACAGCAGCACGGCCACCGTGAGCGCCCACCAGTCGGCGCTAAGCAGCTGGGCAGGCGTAATGTAGCGCAAACAGCAAGCGCTGGCCGTAACTGCCGCCAGCCAATAATACAGCCGCCCGTACAGGCCTAGCCGCCGGAAGCGGAGTGCCAGGCGCGGGGCCGCGCCGCCCAGCAGCAAAGCCACTGCCACCCACACCAGCGGCAGCCACGGCGTGCGCACCTCGTGCAGCAGCGTGGCCGAGCCGAAGAGGAGCGCCACTTCGGGCAGCCAGGGGTGCAGTTGTTGCCAGGAAGCGTACACCGGCTCGGTAGCCGGCGGCCGCGCCAAGGCTAGGGCCGATACCAGCGCCACGAACAGGCCCGCCGTGAGGTAATCGGCCCGCAGGCCGAATAGTACTTCGTGGTGCGCTACTAGCCAGCCTTGCAGCAGCAGGCTGCCCAATAGCCCACCGTAGCCAAGGTGCAGCAGGTAGCGGTCGGGGAGGCCGGCCCGCACCACGGCGGCGGCATCGGGCAGGGCGCGTCGCCATGCCAGGGCCGCCCCAAAGGCAGCGCCTCCCAGCGCGAGTAAACCCAGCATTAGGTAGGCAACGTGGCCGGCCGGTACGGCCACCAGTAGGGCCACGCCTAGGTGCGCGCCCAGTAGGTATAGCCAGGGCCAGCGCACGTAGCGCTGGCCCGCCGCCCACCACAAGGTAAGCAGGCCCGCCACCGGTACGGCCAGCGTAGGCAGCAGGTACAGCAGCACATAACCAGTGCTATAGCGGGCACCGTGGGGGAAAATCGGGAGTAGCACGTGGTGCCATTGCAGCCCTAGGTAGCCCATGCCGGCCAGCATCAGCCCGGCCCAAAGGCCCGGCAATGCCACCCGCTGCCGCAGGTAGAGTAAGGCGCCCAGCAGCGCCATGGCCGGCCAAGCCGCCCACTGCTGCCCAACTACCAGCGCTCCCGCGCCCAGCAGCAGCCAGCCCACGGCCACGCCCAGGGCCGGCAGCGGCGTGCTAGCCCCAAGAGTTAGCCGGGCAAAGTCTTCCTGCGCCCGCCGCCAATAGAAGCGACGCAGCTGGTAGCCCAGCGTGAGCAGCGCGGCGCCCACCAGCAGCGCCGCCCGGCCCCACGGCCCTAAGGCGCCCAGAGAGGTGTAGCGCACCAGTAGGGGTAGCAGTAGCGCCTGCACTACTAGCAGGTAGGTTTGCACATGCAGCAGGTCGTCTTCGTCGCGGCCGCTTAGTAGCAGGGCCACCACTAAGCTCTCGGCATACAGCACGCTTAGTACGCCCGGCCAGCTCAGCCCGAGCCGGTGCAGACCCAAAATAGCGATTACGGCAAACGACTGGGTCAGCACTAATTGCTGGCGGCGCATCCACTTGGGTAGCGCGGGCGTGGCCCGTAGCCATAGCCCTAGGCCCAGCGTGGTACCCGCTAGCAGCCCCAGCGCCCCCAGTAGCCAAGCCACCGGCGCGCCTGCCCAGCCAAACACCAAGCGGATTAATACCAGTCCGGCCCCCGCCTGTAGTACTCCCGCCAAGCCCGCGAAGCTGTGCAGCAAGTCGAGGTGGGCCTCAGGGTTAGAAACCAGTTCGGTCGAAAAAGAGGCGTCTAGGTCGGCGGCTGCGTAGCCAGGCAAGTAGGACCGCACGCCCCGAAGCAAAGGCCATTTCACGGCCGCTTGCACGAAGCCCAGGGTGGCCCAGCCCGCCAGGGCCAGTACCAGTGCGTCGCGGTACAGCACCACTAGCCCGGCGCTGGCTAGGTGGCTGGCAGCCACTAGCAGTAGCCCCACTCCCGTACCTAGGGCCTGCGCCAGGGCGGCGCGGTACACGAGCGTGTGCAGGCGGTCGAAGGCTGCGCGCCCCGCCAGCAAGAGCACTACCAGCAGGTTTTCGCCGAATAGCAACAGGCCTACGCACGACCAGCTCAGCCCCACCTCGTGCAGGCCGACCAGCGCCAGCGCCACTAGGCCCTGCGCCAGCACCAGCTGCTGCCAGCGCGCCCAGCCCGGTAGGCGGCCCGCCGTACGCACCCAGGTAGCTAGGCCTATCGAAATCGCCCCCAAGGCTACAATCAGCCCCAACACGAGCCAAGTAGAAGTAGTAGTCGGCCCGAAAAGCAAGCGGCTTAGTCCAATGCCCGCTACCACTTGCAGCACCCCACCTAGGCCCGCAAAGCAGTTAACGAGGCTTCGGTGCTCTTCAGGGTTCGATACCAAATTGGTAAGCACTGTTGAGTCGCTACCGAGGAATTGGGGCAGGTAGGGCTTGACCGCCGCCAGTCGCGGCCACCGGAACGCCGCTTGTGCGAAGGCTATGCTTCCCCAGCCGGCCAGCGCCACTAGCAGTATTTCGCGGTAAAGCACTGTCGGCTCGCTGTGTGGCAACATGCTGGCGGCCCGCAGCAGTACGGCCAGCCCAGCTATTGCGGCCTCGGCCAGCGCGGCCCGGTATAGCTGCCGGTGTAGGGCATCGCCCGCCGCGCGCCCAGCCAGCAGCAGTGCCACCGCCAGGGTTTCGGCATAAACTAGCAATAGCACCACCGACCACATCAGCCCCGTTTCGTGCAGGCCGACCAGCGCCAGCGCCACTAGGCCCTGCGCCAGCACCAACTGCTGCCAGCGCACCCAGCTCGGCGCCCGGCCGGCCCGCCGCACCCAGGTGGCCAGCGCCAATGCCGCGGCCGCTAAGCCCAGCAGCAAGCCGATGGGCGCAGTCGACCAGCTAAATAAGATGCGCGCCAGGGCCAGCCCCGCGCCCAGCTGTAGCAGCCCCGTCAACCCCGCAAACAGGTTGAGGAGGTAACGCGGCGATTGATAGTCAGCCCCTAGGTCCTGCTCAGGGGTAGCGCCGCGCAGTAAGCGTTGCTTCAAAATAAACTGCACAAACGCCACGCCCGCCCAGCCCGCCAAGGCTAGCACCAGCGCCTCGCGATACAGCGACGCGGGTGGGCTGCTGACTAGGTGGCCGCCCGCCACTACTAGCAGGCCTAGGCTAGCCAACGAGGCCACAGCCAGGGCCACGCGATACACCAGCAACTCGCCCTGCCGCGCCATTACCAGCGTTATCAACAAGGCTTCGAGCAGCATAAACAGCCCGATGACCGTGGGCGTAGCGTGCCAGCCTTGCAGTGACAGCGCCGTGGCAAGGGCCAGAATAAGCGAGATAATGGTATCAGTTTGGAACAGCCAGCCAATGCCCAGCTGCTTAGCCCGCCGCCCGGCCCAGAAGGTAAGTACCGCCCCTAGGCCCAGCGGAATGGTCTTCCAGGCCGAGCCCGTGCTGTAGAGATATAGATTGATACCCAGGCAAGTCCAGTTCAGCAAGTGGGCCGTGAAAAGCAGCGGCTCGAAGCGGCGCTGCGCATACACGCGGCGGTATTGCACCACTGCCGCCGCACCGCCCACTAGTAGCACCAGCGCCATAGCCGTCAAGCGCAGTGCGTTAGGGAGGGCGGGTAGCGACTGGTGCCAGTAGAGATGAAAAACAAAGAAGCTAACAATGCTCAGCAGCAGCTGGTATTTCCAGAGCTGCCGGTAGGTAATGGCAATGCTGAAGGCCGTGACGCCCGCCGCCGCACCTAGGGTAAGGGCCGCGGGTGGTAGCACTGCCAGCGACACCAGGCTCAGCACGCCGTGTAGGGTGGCTACCTCCTGGCGGCTGGTGCGCCAGGCTAGGTAGAGGTTGGCGCTCACGCCCGCTAGCAGCAATAATTGGTCGAATGGCGCCGTAACCCAGCGCAGCCCCTCTATGCTCACCGCGCCCACGCAGGCAAACAGGAAAATAGCCGCCGCACTGCTCGTCAGCCAGGCATTCAGTTTCTTGGCAAAAGCCTTGTCGCGCAGCGCAACCCGCGCGCCCAGCAAGCCCGCCGCAAAGGCGCAAATCATCAGGAACCGCAGCTGGGGCGACACCCGCAGCGCCGCATAAATCCCCAAAAAGCCGACGCCCGTCACCAGCACCACTGCTCCTAGAATGCCCGTCCAGTTTTCGAGCAGTACCGTCGAGGCGCGCTCCCACCAAGTAGGGCCAGCAGGCGTGGGCTGGGGCACGGGTCGCCGCGGCAGCACCGGCTGGTGAGGGGGCGGCGGGGTGGACGGGCTCAGCGGGCGAGGTGGCGCCCAGGCGTGGGCAGGCTCTTCAGCTGGTGTAGAAGCAGCCTCGGGCTCTTCTACAACTTCGGGGATTGCTGCTGGCTCAGGCTCAGCGCTGGGGCTAGGTTCGGCTATTGTTGCAGGCTCAGCGGTCAAGGCTTCTTCTGCCTCTGGTTCCACTAGGGCGGTAGCTTCAACTTCCTGAATAGGCTCCGCATCAAGCGTAGGTGCGGGTACTGGCTCACCTAGGGGCGTGGGCTCGGGCGTGGCGGCGGGCGTTATATCCCACTCGGGCGTAAGTGAGGTAGCAGGTGCGGGCTCCGCAACGAAGAGCGGTTCTTCTTGGGGCGTTTCCACAGCCGGTGCCGGCTCTGCCGCTGGTAGGATTGGCGCGGGAGCTTCGGTAGCCGCAATAACTGGCGCAAGCTCTTCCGGCGCTGTAACTGGGGCCGGCGCAATTGGCTCGGGTGCCGCTAGAGGCTGCGCTGGCGCTGGGGTAGCCGCTGGTTGCCAGGCCCAGCTACTCGCTGCGGTTGGCACTACGACTGGCTCGGTGGGGGCGGGGGGGCTGGCTACGGGGGCCAAGCTGACTTCCCGGAACTGTGCAAACTGGTCGCGCAGCTGTAGCAGCTCGGTGCGGAGCTTGGTGTGCTCGGCATTACGCCGGGCCAGCTCGTCTTGAAGGTCATCTAGCCGGTCCGGAAGGTTCCAGACGCGGATGGCTAGAAACAGGGCGCCAAGTAATAGCGCAAGCAGAAATATACCCATAGGCCAGACAGCATTAGTGACTACCTAGCTCGCGCTAGGATAATCAGGTGGTGAAAAGGGTCTGGCGCAGGCTACTAGCGGCGCAAAGGCGACCAACTAAACTGCTTGGACTTTGGGTATTACAAATACAGGGCCGATGCAAAATGAGTGCTTTAGCCCATCTCAATAAAGTTCCATTAAGCGTGCTCTTAATAGTATTATGCCCGAATTATGTACGTTTTCAGTAGCTGACTTTTTGAGCTAATTTCATTTTATTTGTTTGAAATACAACAAATTGGCTTTTATTTAAAAAATAAAAGTCATCAAACGCAAAAGCCGCCCTGGGTTTACCCCAAGGCGGCTTTAAAAAGTGCGCAGATGCGCAGTAGCTTACTTTTTAGCTTCTATCACCGGCTGCATTTTTTGGAGCATGCCTAGGTGCATCTGAAGAACTGGTAGGTTCTTCTGCGCAAATGTTTTAATATCTGCATCGTTGGCGGTGGTCACGGCCCCCTGATACTCTTTTATGTCCTCCTGGTGGTCGGTGAGCATAGCGCTCACGTATTTCTTGTCCAGTTCGGCGCCCTTCTCAGCCAGCACCTCGTCGTATACCTTTTGCTGGTCTTTGCCGAGCGTGGTAGGCAGCGTGATGTTCTTCTGAGCCGCCAGCGCCTTTAGCTCTTCGTTGGCTTTGGTGTGGTCGGTTACCATTTGCTGGGCAAACTGCTTGGCCTCGGGCGTGGTAGCTTTTTGGGCTACTTGCTGGCCTAGCTGCACTTCGAGCATGCCGCCGCTGGCGGCCTTGGTCATAAACTCCGAGTCGAAGGCCGGGCGCTGCTCACCACCCACTCCCTTGGCGGTAGTCACGGTCGTGTCAGCGTCGGTGATGCCTTGCTTAGCATTATTGGCCTCCTGCGCCTGCTCTACCGAGTCGGGCTTGGAGGAACAGCTCGCTGCACCAAGCAACGAGACTGTTCCGCAGAGCATTACTAAAATACTTTTCATAGCGAAGCTTAACAGCTTATGGTCAGTTGAGCGTCTAAAAAGCTACCCTAGGGCATACTTACATCTTCATGTCCGAGTCCTTGTGCGACATGCTCAAGTGCTCTTCTACTACGGGCAGGGTGGTAGTAATCCAGCCGCTGAGCGCCGTGTTTTTGGTCATGGTCTTGTGAGCAGCTAGTGTGTTAGCCGTCTTCTGGTGGTCGGTCACCATTTGGGCCAAGTACTTGGTTTCAAACTCTTTGCCCGTCAGCTTGGCCATGGTAGGGGCCAGCGCTTTGTGTTCGGCGTCCATGTCGGCGGGCAGCGTCACGCCGGCCTTGGCCGCAATGGGCTTCAGGTTAGCCGTGCTTTTGGTGTGGTCGGCTATCATCTTATTAGCCAGCGCCTTTGCATCGGCCGACACGTCCTTGGTCAGGGCCATCTTGCTGAGCTGAATCTCGTTCTGGTCGCTGTGAGCGGCCGACATCATAAACTCTTTGTCGTCGGCGTGGGGGGCGGTGGGGCCGCTGGGGTCAGCCTTGGCCATACCGCCGCCTCCCTGCATAGCCGAGCTGCTGTCGCCCGGGGCCGAGGTAGCGGCTGCGCCGGTCGTGTCGGTGGTAGCGGAGGCATTGGCTTCGGTGCTAGTGCCTGTGGTGGCCGTGTCGCTAGTCGACGAGTCGGTTGAGCTGCATGCATTCAGGGCCAGCAGGCCAGCACCGAGCAGGGGAAGAATCAAGCGTTTCATATCGGAGAGTTAAAAAGTAGGTTGGAGGCACAGTTTACGCGGGCTTATTTATAATGTTTTGATTATGAGTATATTGAATTTGTTATCTCTTGATAGTCAAAGCCGCTTGGCCGCAAAAGCTGAGGCTATTCTTCGCCCCTAGGTTAAACCACTAAGGCGGTCTGGCCTCTTACAGACCTCACCTTCTCACCTTTTTTCTATGCGTTTCACTACTACTCGGCACGCCGCCGCCAGTGTAGCCCTGGCGGGCGGGCTGCTCCTTACCGCCAGTTGCAAAAAGAACACTGAAATCACCGCAACCGACGACGTGGTTTCGGCCCAAGACGCGGGCCTGGGCGACGAGGAAAACGCCGCTACCAGCGACTTAATAGAAGCAGCTGCCCCGCAGGATGCTACAGCCTCGGCCAGCGCTACCGTAGTCGGTGCCGCCGAACTGGCCCGCCTGTTGCCGCCCTGCGCCACTCGCACCTACGACGCCGCTACGCGCACGCTCACCCTCAACTTTGGCCCCACCAACTGCCTGTGCCCCGATGGGCGCTACCGCCGCGGCGTTATCACGGCCGTGTTTAGCGGTCCTTATCGCCAGGCGGGTGCCGTGGTTACCATCAACCGCACCGGCTACTTTGTGAATGATAACCAGCACCTAGGCACTCGCATCATCACCAACCTAGGTGGTGGTTCTTTCGACCTGGCAGTGCAAAACGCTAGCATCCTCTTCGCCAATGGCGGGGGTACTACCTCGTGGTCGTCGCAGCGCCGCTACACTCGCACGGCGGGTTTTGGTACCCCTAGCATTCTCGACGATGCTTACAGTATCACGGGCTCGCTTATGGGTACAAATCGCCGCGGCATCGACTATACGGCTACTATTCAGCAGCCCTTAGTTAAGAAGTTTGCCGTGGGCTGTGCCCGGCACTTCGTGGCGGGCACCATCGAGCTCACTAATACTAACGGCAAAGCAATGCTGCTCAACTACGACCCCACCGGCACCCAGGCCTGTGATAACGTCGCCTCCGTCGCGTCGAACGGGCGCACTTATACAATTCACCTGCGCTAATTATCTGAATCGCGGATTTGTCGGATTATTCAGATTTTGCAGGCGACGCTTGTTGTGGTCTGTGGTATCAAAAAAGGCTGCCCTAGGGCAGCCTTTTTTATTTTGGTAAGGAGCGAAAGGTATCGCCTACAAAATCTGAGTAATCCGATAAATTCGACGAATCCGCGGTTCAGACAAGTAGCGCCTCGGCCAGCAGCAGGTCTTCGGGGGTGGTAATCTTAAGGTTGCGGTAGTCGCCCTCTACCAGCTGCACGGGGTGCAGGTCGTCGACTACGCTAGCGTCGTCGGTGAAGGTGGGCAGCTCGGGCAGGCGGTAGGCGCGGCGCAGCAAGTCGAGGTCAAAGGTTTGGGGCGTTTGCATCAGGCGCAGGCGGCGCCGGTCGAGCGGCGACGAACCCGCGGCGGCCAGCATACGCACCGAGTCTTTGGGCGGCACGGCGGCTGCCGCAGCCTGGTGCACAGCGGCGGCCGTGTACGTGGCCTCTACCACGCTCGTGGGTACTAGGGGGCGCACGCCGTCATGCACGGCCACCAGCGCCCCGGTGGGGGGCGCGGCAGGCAGGGCCGCTAGCCCAGCCTTTACCGAGGCCCAGCGAGTTTCGCCACCTGCCACTACCGTGTGTGGCGGCGTGTCAGCGTATTCGGCGGCTAGCGCCTGCCAGTAGGCCAGTTGGTCGGCGGGCAGCACCACGATGGTCTGCACTACCCCTAGGGCCGGGTCGGCGAAGCGCCGCAACGTGTGCAGCAGTACCGGCTCGCCGTGCAGCAGCAAAAACTGCTTGGGGCGGTCGGCGCCCATGCGCAGCCCACTGCCCCCGGCCACCAGAATGGCGTAGCGTAGCGGGGGAGTAGAAGTGCTAGAGCTATCGGGTAAAAAAACGTTTGTCATTGCGAGCGTAACGAAGTGAAGCGTGGCAATCTTTCCTTCACGCTGGAGTTACTAATCCAACGACAAAGGAAAGATTGCCACGCTCCACTTCGTTACGCTCGCAATGACAAGCCGCTATTTTAGAGGATGAGCATCGCGTCGCCGTAGGCGAAGAAGCGGTACTTCTCCTTGATAGCTTCCTCGTAGGCCGCCATCAGCAGCTTGTAGCCCGCAAAGGCCGAAGCCATCATCACGAGCGTGCTTTCGGGCAGGTGGAAGTTGGTGAGCAGCGAGTTAGCGATTTTGAAGTCGTAGGGCGGGTAGATGAACTTGTCGTTCCAGCCCTGAGTCACCTTCACGCGGCTGCTGGCCGATACCGAGGCATCGAGGGCGCGCATGGTGGTGGTGCCAATGGCGCACACTTGCTTTTTGGCGTCTATCGACTTGTTAATAATCTGGGCGGCCTCGGCATTCACGAAGAACTGCTCCGAGTCCATCTTGTGCTTGGTCAGGTCTTCCACATCTACGTTGCGGTAGGTACCTAGGCCTACGTGCATCGTGATGAAAGCCTTCTCTACACCTTTGATTTCCATGCGCTTCATCACCTCGCGCGAGAAGTGCAGGCCGGCTGCGGGGGCAGCTACGGCACCGATGTTCTCGGCAAAAATGGTTTGGTAGCGCTCTTTGTCGCCTTCCTCGGTTTCGCGCTTCAGCACGTCCTTGGGCACGGGCGTTTCGCCCAGCTCGTAAAGAGCCTTGCGGAACTCCTCGTCGGTGCCGTCGAACAAGAACTTGATGGTGCGGCCGCGCGACGTGGTGTTGTCAATAACTTCAGCCACGATGTCGGAGTCGCCGAAGTAGAGCTTGTTGCCCACCCGGATTTTGCGGGCCGGGTCTACCAGCACATCCCACAAGCGCAGCTCCTTGTTCAGCTCGCGCAGCAAGAACACTTCTATCTGAGCACCCGTGCGCTCTTTCTGGCCGTACATGCGGGCCGGAAATACTTTAGTATCATTAAAAACGAATACATCACCTTCGTTGAAGTATTCGAGAATATCTTTGAACATCCGGTGCTCGAACTGGCCGGTGGCGCGGTTTACGACCATCAGGCGCGACTCGTCGCGGTGCCGGGCCGGATGCGAAGCAATCAGCTCTTCGGGGAGTTCAAATTTGAACTCGTGCAGTTTCATCGCCATGTAGTGGGACGTACTAGGGGGAAGTTACCAAAAATTTGGGCGGGCAAAGGTACGCGTTTGTTTTGAGATTCCGAATACCTTTGCGCTGCTTATCTGCTACTTGCCTTTTCTGCTCCGCTTATGCTGCTCGCCCTACGCCTCACGTTCGAGAGTTTTGTCTTTGCCTGGCAGGCGCTGCGGTCTAACCTGTTGCGCACCATTTTGTCGCTCCTAGGGGTCACGGTGGGCATTTTTGCCATCATTGCCGTCTTCATGATAGTCGATTCGCTGGAGACTAACGTGCGCCAAAGCATGAGTTTCATGGGCGATAAGGTGGTGTACGTGGGCAAGTGGCCCTGGGTATTTGAGCCCAACCAACCTTGGTGGAAGTATTTCAACCGCCCGGTGCCCACGGCTCGCGAGTTTCGGCAGCTCGAACGCATGCTAACGCCCGGCGGCAACAAGGGCGTGGCCATCTTCGTGAGCAAGAGCGGCAACACCTTCAAGGCTGGCTCTAACTCGGTGACTGACTGCGCTCTGCAAGGGGTGAGCTACGACTACCGCAACGTATCGAGCGTACCCGTAGAGCAAGGCCGCTACTTTACGCTGCAAGAAGTTGATGGTGGCCGGCCAGTGGCCATCATCGGGGCCACCATTGCTGAGAATCTCTACCCCGGCATCGACCCCGTGGGGCAGGACTTTAAAACCCACGGCCGCCACTTTACCGTGATTGGCGTGCTGAAAAAGGAGGGTAAAAACCTCCTAGGTGCCCCCAGCAACGATGCCAACTGCCTTATTCCTTACAACACCTTCGCCGGCATCTTTGCCCTCAGCAGCACCGGCATGAGCGGCCCTTCGCCCAACATTGGCGTGAAGGGGGTTGATACCGACCCCGGCCTGCTCAGCCTAGAGGCTGAGATGCAGGGCGCCATGCGCACCATCCGCGGCCTCAAGCCCCGCGAGGAAGACAACTTTGCCCTGAACCGGCCCGAGATGATAGCCTCGCTCATTACCAAGCTCTTCAGCGTCATTGGCTTGGCAGGGGCCGTTATTGGGTCGTTTGCGATGCTGGTGGGCGGCTTTGGTATTGCCAACATCATGTTTGTGTCGGTGCGCGAGCGCACCAATATCATTGGCATTCAGAAGTCGCTGGGGGCCAAGAACTACTTTATCCTGTTCCAGTTTCTGTTCGAGGCCGTGTTTCTTTGCCTCCTAGGTGGCGCGGCGGGCATTTTCTTGGTGTGGCTCGTCACGTTCATTCCGCTCGGCGACCTCACGCTGTTCCTCAGCCCCGGCAACATTACCCTAGGGCTGTTGGTGTCAATCGGCATTGGCGTGGTGGCGGGTATCGTGCCGGCCGTGCTGGCCGCCAACCTCGACCCGGTTATCGCCATTCGGGCCAAGTAGCGCAGGCATAATATGGCGGGCGCGGAACGATAGGGCCCGCAAAATGCTTGTTACTCCTTGGGCTCTTATATTCGCCCCCTTGTGGCCGCCCCGCTTGCTGAGCTGGGGCGGTTTCGTTTTTTCCCCACCCTGGCAATATGTCCAAACTGAAGAAAACCAGCAAAACCAAGCTAGCCGACGACAACCTGAACGCTGGCTCGGGCAAGACCATCGTGCAGCCCAACGTCAACGACAACAAGCTGACGAGCATTACCGAACTGCGCCAGCAGACGGGCAATATGCCCAAGACAAGCCCCGACCCCGACGAGCAGCGCATCCGCAAAGCCTTTGTTGATAAAGACTGGAACGAGATTAAAATTGCCGATAGCTGGCAGATTTTCAAAGTGATGGCCGAGTTTGTGGAGGGCTTCGAGAAGCTCTCTAAGATTGGCCCATGCGTGAGCATTTTCGGCTCGGCCCGCACCAAGCCCGACAACCAGTACTATCAGCTGGCCGAGGAAATCGCCTCCAAGCTGGTGCGCCACGGTTACGGCGTCATCACGGGCGGCGGCCCCGGCATTATGGAAGCCGGCAACAAAGGTGCCCGCGCCGAGGGCGGCAAGTCGGTGGGCCTCAACATTGAGTTGCCCTTCGAGCAAACGCACAACATCTACATCGACTCGGACAAGTGCATCGACTTCGATTACTTTTTCGTGCGCAAGGTTATGTTTGTGAAGTATGCGCAGGCCTTCGTGGGCATGCCTGGCGGCTTCGGCACCATCGACGAGCTGTTTGAGGCTCTTACGCTGATTCAGACCAAGAAAATTGGGCGCTTCCCCATTGTGCTGGTAGGCTCGGCCTACTGGGGCGGCCTCTTCGACTGGATTCAGAACGTAATGCTGGGCGAGGAGCGCAATATCTCGCCTGAGGACATGGACCTCGTGCAAATAGTAGACGACGCCAGCGAAGCCGTCAAAATCATCGACGACTTCTACCACAAGTACTCGCTGTCGCCCAACTTCTAGGTATTCACTATTCAGCAGCCAAGCGGCCGGCCCAGTGCAACGTGCACCGGGCCGGCCGTTTGAGTTTTCAGGCTAGCGGACGAGGTTTCAGTAGCCTTCTTCTAATGCGTAGTCCGACTGGTCGGTTTGGTGAGCCACGGGAAGCGCGATGGGCCGGCCCAGCTGGTTTACTTGCTGGCGCATGGCTAGCTCGTCTTCAAAAACAACGACGCGCCCAATAATGTACCAGGTAAAAGCTGCGGCTAGTAGCTGCGCCCCCGCATCGAGTAGGGCGGGCAATAGGTTGGCTTGGGCGATACCATCCGAGTCATTACCACCCATTTTAGAGGTGATGCGGCCCATAATCATCTTCAGCACAAAGGCTGCCCACCACCACCCTAGGATGTTGGAGGGCTGCACAATGCGGCCCCAGGCAGCGCGCTGCGTGTCTTGCCACACTTCCTTCATGATGGTGTAAGGCCGCACAAAGTTGAGGAAAGGCACAAACCAGGCGCCGGCCGCCCACCCCTCGGAGTGCTCCGGGCGAATAGTGGGAACCTGATGCAAGTTGAAATAAGCCCGCCGAAACCACATGATTAGTGCAATGTAGCTACCCACCAAGAAGACGAGCTCGGTCAGCGTGAGAGCCAGATACAGGTAGTATAGCCCGGTAGTGAGCATAGACGCGGTGCCAGCCACGGCATCGTCCCAATCGGGCAGGCCGAGGCCTATGAAGCATAACGTGGCCAGGGCGCCCGACACGAGCGCAAAAATCAAGAAGATGAGGCGAGCCACGCGGGCGCGCTCTTTGTTATCGCGAAGCATAAAGTTGTTGAATAGGCTGAGTTAAATAGGTTTGGTACAAACATAAGCTGGCTGTTAGTAACCAGCTTAGTAAACTAGCCACTAAAATTAGTCCGGCGGTTTTAAGCGTCTTTCCGTACTTTGTTTGCTATGTCTGAAACCACGCCCTCGCCCGCCAAAAAGCTTTTCCTGCTTGACGCTTTTGCCCTCATCTACCGCTCGCACTTTGCCTTTGCCAAAAACCCTCGGGTCAACTCGAAGGGCATGAATACCGGGGCCATCCTGGGCTTTACTAATACCCTGGTAGAGGTGCTGCTCAAGGAGAAGCCGACCCACCTAGGGGTGTGCTTCGACTCGGGCAAGACCTTTCGGCACGAGAAGGACGAGAACTACAAGGCCAATCGCCAGGCCATGCCCGAGGACATTGGCATTGCCATCCCGTACATCAAGCAGATTATTGAGGGGTTCCACATCCCGATATTGCTGATGCCCGGCTACGAGGCCGACGACGTGATTGGCACCCTAGCCCAGAAGGCCGAGGCCGAAGGCTTTGAGGTGTTTATGATGACGCCCGACAAAGATTATTGCCAGCTCGTGACCGAGCACATCAAGATTTACCGCCCCGCCTTCATGGGCAACGCGGCCGAGGTGCTTGATGTGCAGCACGTGCTGGAGCGCTTCGAGATTGAGCGCACCGAGCAAGTGATTGATATCCTAGGCTTGCAGGGCGACGCAAGCGATAACATTCCGGGTATTCCCGGCATTGGGGAGAAGACGGCTAAGGCGCTTATCAAGCAGTTTGGCTCGGTCGAAAACCTGATTGCCAATTCGGACAAGTTGAAAGGCAAGCAGCAGGAAAACGTGCGCAACTTCGCTGAGCAGGGGTTGCTGAGTAAGGAGCTAGCCACGATACACGTGAACGTGCCCATTGACTTTGAGGCCGATAAACTGGTAATGGATGCGCCCGATGCCACGCGGCTGCGGGCGTTGTTTGAGGAGCTGGAGTTTCGGCAGCTCGCCGCCCGCGTGCTGGGTGAGAGTGGCGCGGGCAGCGCCGGCCGGGCACCGGCAGCCCCCGTGGGCCGCGGCGCCCGCCGGCCCAAAGTAGCCGCGGCCCCAGCTGGCCAGGGCTCGCTTTTTGGCGAGGGCAGCGCGGCCGTTATCAACGCGGCCGAAAACGGCGACCTAGGGCCCGATGCGCCCGCCGAGTACTACGACGGCCCCACCAAAACCTTGGAAGACGTGCCGCACCACTACCACCTGGTGGACACGCCCGAGCTGCGCAAGTCGCTGATGCAGTTCTTGCTCCAGCAAAAGGAAGTCAGCTTTGATACCGAAACCACGGGCCTGAACACTATGACGGCGCGACTGGTAGGCCTGAGCTTTAGCTGGGTGCCGGGCGAGGCGTACTACGTGCCCGTGCCCAGCGACGACGCCGAGGCCAGCCAGGCGCTGGTAAATGAGTTTTGTCCCTTCTTCGAGAACGAGCAGATTCTGAAAATCGGGCAAAACATCAAGTACGACCTGCTGATACTGAAGAACTACAATGTGCGCGTAAGCGGGCCGTTCTTCGATACCATGCTGGCGCACTACCTCATCGAACCCGACATGCGCCACAACATGGACGTGCTGGCCGAAACCTACCTGCATTATTCGCCGGTGCCCATCACCGACCTCATCGGGCCCAAGGGTAAGAACCAGAAGACAATGGCCGACCTGGAGCCGGCCCGCGTGAAAGACTACGCCTGCGAAGACGCCGACGTGACCCTGCAGCTGCGCCACGTGTTTGAGCCCATGCTCAAGGACCTAGGGCTGCTGGGCTTGCTCAACGATGTCGAAAACCCGCTGGTACCGGTGCTTGCCGACATCGAGCACGCTGGCGTGCGCATCGACTCGGGCGCCATGAATGAGTACTCGGCCGAGCTGCAAGGCTATGTGCAGGAGCTCGAAACCCAGATTTTCAAAGAAGCCGGGCAGGAGTTCAACATCGGCTCGCCCAAGCAGCTAGGCGAGGTGCTGTTTGATAAGATGCAGATTGGCGGCGGCAAAATCAAAAAAACTAAGACCGGCCAGTACGCCACCGGCGAAGAAGTACTGAGCCAGCTGGCCGGCGATTACCCCATCGCGGGCCTCATCCTGGAGTACCGCCAGCTCACCAAGCTGCGCAGCACCTACGTAGAAGCCCTACCGCAGCTGGTGTGCACCGATGGCCGCGTGCACACGACCTTCAACCAGGCCGTGACGGCTACCGGGCGCTTGTCGTCGACCAACCCCAATCTGCAGAACATTCCCATCCGCACCGAGAAGGGCCGCGAAATCCGCAAGGCCTTCGTGCCGCGCGACGAAAACCACATTTTGTTGGCGGCCGACTACTCGCAGGTCGAGCTGCGCATCATGGCCGACTTCTCGGGCGATGCCACGATGATAGAAGCCTTCCGCCTAGGGCAGGATGTGCACCGCAGCACCGCTAGTAAGGTTTTCCATGTGCCCCTAGAAGAAGTGGATAGCGAGATGCGCCGCAAGGCTAAGACCGTCAACTTCGGTATCATCTACGGCATCTCAGCCTTCGGCCTGGCCCAGCGCATCGGCATCAGCCGCAAGGAGGCGACTGATATCATCGAGACCTACTTCCAAGAGTTCCCGTCGGTGAAGCAGTTCATGGACGACAGCATTAACCGCGCCCGCGAGCTCGAATACGCCGAAACCTTGCTCAAGCGCCGCCGCTACCTGCGCGACATCAACTCGCGCAACGCTACGCTGCGCGGCTACACTGAGCGCAACGCCATCAACGCGCCCATCCAGGGCACGGCCGCCGACATCATCAAGATGGCGATGATTAACATCCACGATTGGCTCGAAAAAGAGCGCCTAGGTACCAAAATGATACTGCAGGTGCACGACGAACTCGTGTTCGACGCCGTAAATGAAGAAGTGGAATATGTGACGCCCAAAATCCGCGAGCTAATGACCACTGCCCTGCTGCTGCCCCACGGCGTGCCGCTAGAGGTGGAAGTAGGCACCGGCGACAACTGGCTGAAGGCGCACTAGGTGAGCTTGTAAGTAGCATGAATATTTGGAAACACTGCTTGCTGTCGCAGCATAAGTTTGGTGGGCAGCCGGGTGATTTTTTACCTGTGCATCGCTTTCTGGATAGCAGTAAGTTGTTTTGCTACCATCCCCGGCACCGATTATTGCTGCATCATACCGTAGGTATTGAATGGGCTATCGAGCTGCTAGGTGATGTGTTGACTACCAGTGATAACCGACAGGTGTTGGTGCGCGATGTGGCTGCCGCTCATTGCCAAGAAGACCTGTTGGGCCGAGTGCCTACGCTAGCGGAGTGGCTACCAGGCCCTGCCCCAGAGTTGCTGGCTGCCCTACCCATAGCTAGCCCCGATGAGTTGCCTGCAACGCTAACACCAGCGTTGCGGCAACTACTGCTGCGGCCTTATTTGCGTACTGGTCAGGTAGCTGCGCTGCTGCTCACGTGCAGCACATTTGGCATGTACCTCGCCGAGCAGCTACTAGGCCTTGCTGCTGCCGAGGAGCTGCTGCGGTGGCAGCCTGCACCAGTGCCGGTGGCCCAGTTGCTGGCGCATATTACTTTGCGCCACCCTTGGCAATATCGCCCCGACCCCCGGGCCTTGGCTTGGCTGCAACAGCAGGAGCAAGAGTAAGCTACCAATTCACCTTTTTAATAAATGACGCCATGCTGGATGGTCCTCTGTCAGCTATTCAAACGCAACTCGTACACCTGCTGAAGGCGGGGCATAAGTTGAGTGTGCGTTGGGATTGTGGTGGCGATGAAAGCTTTGTATATACCAAGATTGATGATAGCGAGCTGAAAGCCAATTACAGCTCTGATAATGATTTGTCTGTGCTCATGGATGAGTATATCACCGAACTGTTGGACCTACCCGCCGCCGGCGAGTTTAGCATGCAGGGTGATGGACGCATCTTTCAGGAAGGCAAGGAGATAATTATAGATTATAAATCGCGGGCAACTACTTACTGGGACGATGATGATAGCTGGAAAGACTATCTCTCTGACGAGCAGTTAGCCGATATAGGAGTCAGTCCTCGTGAAAAGGAGCCGTTACCTACTGAGGTGTCTAACAGTATAGAGAGCCAGCCACTTACCAGCGAAGTAGATACTCCTATTGATTCCGTTGCTTCAGGAGATGAAGAAGATGAGCAGGGAGGTACATATGACCCTGATATGAGTGATGACTATTCTGGCCGTCGCGTCTTATTCACTCTACCTTAAAGTTGGCGAAAGCGTAGTAGCAGACTACCCCAGCCACCCAAACAGTCCCGCCGCTAGCGCGGCTCCTAGCAGCGGCCCCACTACCGGAACCCAGGCGTAAGACCACTCGCTGCTGCCCTTGCCCCGGATAGGCAATAGCGAGTGCATAAGGCGCGGCATCAGGTCACGGGCAGGGTTAATGGCGTAGCCAGTAGTGCCACCTAGGCCAAGGCCGATAATCCACACTAGCAGCGCCACTGGTAGCGCGCCTACTGCACCCAGCCCAATGGCCGTGTGCGTAGCCGTGAGCTCGGGCTGGGTTTGGCTGTTGTAAAAAACAACCAGTAGGAGTACCAGCGTGCCTACTACCTCACTGAGTAAGTTTAGCTTATGGTTGCGGATGGCCGGGCCGGTGCAGAATACCGCTAACTTCAGAAGTGGCTCGGGGGTGCGGTCGAAATGGTCTTTGAACAGCAGCCACGCCAGTAAAGACCCTAGGGCGGCGCCCAACAGTTGGGCCAGCACGTAGGGTAGCACCTGCGCCCACGCAAACTTGCCGGCCAGCGCCAGGCCCAGCGATACGGCGGGGTTGAGGTGGGCGCCGCTGTAGGGGTTGGCTACTACCACACCCACGTACACGGCCAGGGCCCAACCTGTAGCGATGACCAGCCAGCCACTGTTGTGGCCCTTGGTGTCGGCCAGTACTACGTTGGCATTGGTGGCGGTGCCCGTGAGCATGAGCACAGCGGTGCCCACCAGCTCGGCGGTGAAAGGACTCATCTAGGAAGGGTAGAAAATGGGGTAGGGCCTAGCTGGGTTGCTGGGTTACCCGTAGGCGCGGCACCGCAGGTTGTTTGTTTCGGCGCTCTAACTTAGCCCCCAATGTCTGCGAAATCTATTTACTACGCCGCCTGCCAGGCTTTCTTGACCCAGCGCATAGCCCTGGCCCGCGCCGAGATGCAAGCCGCCCAGGATTCATCAAATACCGATACCAAAAGCAGCGCCGGCGACAAGTACGAAACTGGCCGCGCTATGGCCCAGCAAGAGCGCGACCGCCACGCCGCCCAGCTCCACGAGGCCCAGCAGCTATTGGGGGCGCTGCAAAAAATCAACCCTGAGCTCGCCAGCGACACCGTACGCCTGGGGGCACTGGCCAGCACCAGCCTAGGGCTGTTTTACCTGAGCGTTAGCGCAGGGCGGCTGGCCACGTCCGATGGGCAGGAGTTTATGGCCGTGTCGCCGGCCGCACCGCTGGCGGCGGCCCTGAGCGGGCGGCGGGCCGGCGAAGAAGTGCTATTCAACGGCAAGCCGGTGCGGGTGTTGGCCGTGAGCTAGCACCGCCCGCGCACCCTGCCAGCTCAGGTAGACGTAAGCAGGAGTATGGAAGCTACTCTTCGCCAACTAGCCACCCTCCCGGCCCCCAAAACCACCCCGCTGCAAGACGTGGCGCGCTGCCTGCTGGGCAGCTTTATGGTGGTGGCCGGCACCGGCCACCTCACCTTCGTGCGCCACGATTTTCAGGCCCAGGTGCCCGACTTCGTGCCGATGGACAAAGACACTGTGGTGCTACTCTCGGGCGTGGTCGAAATCGCCCTAGGGCTGGCCCTGCTTTTCCTGAAAGGCAAAAACCGGGTGCGTATGGGCCTGGGCCTAGCGGCGTTTTACGTGGCTATTTTTCCGGGCAATATTCACCAGTATACGGAGCGCATTTCGGCGTTCAACCTCGACACCGATGGCAAGCGGCTGGCCCGGCTATTTGGGCAGCCCGTGCTGGTGGGCGCAGCCCTATGGAGCACCGGCGCACTCAAGGCACTGCGCAAAAAGTAGTGTGCAGCGGAGCTTCTCGCTACTGCGCCTTCTCATTTTTAGCCACCACAAACATGCGGTCGCCAAACTGGCCAGTCAGCTTATTGAGCCAGTAAGTAGGGTACTGCGTGCCGAGCTTGGTGGCCTGCTCCACGAGGTTGCCACCTAGGCGGATATTGGCCGGCGCCTTCACGGGGTTGAGCAAATCGACCACCGAAAAACCGTTTTTGGCCAGCATCTTGCGGATGGTGTTTGGCGTGAACTCGTAGAGGTGGTAGGGTAGAATATCCATGCGGCGCTGGCGACCTAGGGCTTTGTAGGCGGCAAAACCCAGGCGCATGCTCGGCAGGTTCGTCACGCTGGGCAGGGCTAGCACCAGCAGCCCGCCGGGGCTCAGGATGCGGCCAAACTTGCGGATGGCGGCGGCCGGCGACAGCAGGTGCTCTAGCACGTCGCCTAGGTAGGCTAGGTCGAACTGATTTTCGTGAAAGTCCTCGGTGGTTTCGATGTTGCCGGTCACCACGGGTAGGCCCAACTCGCGGCGGGCATAGTCGGCGGCGTGGGCCGATATTTCGAGGCCTGAGGTTTCCCAGCCCAGGCTTTGCAGGCTCTTAAGGGTGTAGCCGGGGCCGCAGCCCACCTCTAGGTACCGAAATTTGCGGCCGGGGTAGTGCCGCTGCATATAGGTCGTGAACTTGTCTTCCTTGACCTTACTCAAATCCAGGTTTTTGCCTTCTTCAATAAACGCCTTATCCTTTTCGGTACGGTCGTAGTTGGGGCGGTCCGTGAAGTATTCCTTACCATACAGCTTTTCGAGCTGCGCTGGCGTGGGCTGGGGGTCGAGAAAAGCGAGGTCGCAGCTGGTGCAACGGGTGCCTTGCAGGCGCTGGCCGTCAAAGAGATAGTAAAAGGGGAGGGGCTCGAAGCGCGTGGCTCCGCACAAATCACAATGACGCATTTTTCAATTATCAGTGAGCAATTATCAATTATCAGCAAGGCGGCTGGGCGATAAAGGCAACTGATTTTAGCTGTAAAGTTCAGCAGCAGAACCCAACTCCGCGGCAAGTCGTTGGTTGAGTAGCTAATTGCCAACTGATACTTGTTCGATGATAACTGAAAAGCTAGACGCCATTGTAATCGGGGCCGGCCCCGTGGGCTTGGCCTGCGCGCTCGAAATTCAGCGCCAGGGCCTCAGCGTGGCGGTGGTAGATAAGGGCGCCCTGGTCAACTCTATTGTGGGCTACCCCACCAATATGGAGTTTTTCTCTACTCCCGAGCTGCTCGAAATCGGGGGCTACCCCTTCCCGATGGCTTCTTACAAGCCGCACCGCGAAGATGCCCTCGACTACTACCAGCGCGTGGCCGCCTCCGAAAAGCTTAGTCTGCGCCTCTACGAGCGCGTAACCGGCCTGCGTGGCCAGGCCGGCGACTTTGTGGTCGAAACCACGAAGGGCGAAATCGCCACCCGCACCGTCGTAGTAGCCACCGGCTTTTTCGACGTGCCCAACCCCCTAGGGGTACCTGGCGAGGACTTGCCGCACGTAAATCATTATTTTAAAGAGCCCTACGCCCACGCCGGCCAAAACGTAGTGGTGGTAGGAGCCAAAAATTCGTCGGCCAAAGCCGCGTTGTCGCTGGCTCGCTCGGGAGCCCGTGCCACGCTGGTAGTGCGCGGCGCCGAAGTGTCGGAGAGCGTGAAGTACTGGATTCGGCCCGACCTGCTCAACCGCATCAAGGAGGGGCGCATTACGGCGTATTTTAATACCACCATCACGGCTATCACGCCGCACACAGTAGAGGTCATTACGCCCGAAGGACCGCTCAGTATTCCGGCCGACTACGTGTACGCCCTCACCGGCTACCGCCCCGATTACTCGCTGCTGGTCGATATGCTGGCCCTGCCGCTAGATGAAAACGACCCCGCCCGGCCCATTCTTTTCGACCCTGCCACGCACGAAACGGCGCGCCCCGGCGTGTACGCCGCCGGCACCGTGTGCGGCGGCTTGGCCACCAGCCGCTGGTTTATTGAGAACGGCCGGCACCACGCGCAGCTCATTGCGGCGGCGCTAGCTGGCGCTCCGGTAAATGCCTAGGAAGCAACAATACCGCATAAAAAAGCCGCTTGCTTCGTACAAAGCAAGCGGCTTTTTTATGTGTTGGTTAGAGAGCTAGGGAGCGAACGTAACATCTACCGTGGCGCCACTCAGAGTGCCGGTCAAGCGCAAGCTGTTGCTTGTTAGTTCTTTGATATCGAAAGTGCCATTTAGAGGCGTATTAGGTACGGTGAGCTGCATTTGTGTCTGCTCGCTGTTAGCAAAGCTCCAAGAGCCGGTTTGCGTTTGCGGGTCCGTGGCATTGCATTTGGTTGCACCAGCATCGTCTACCACAGTCTTATCCGTGTTAAACTTGAAAGTGTCGTCATTGTAGCAAGTAGGGAGCACTACGTTGATTGGGAATGAATTTGTGCCAAGGCTAACTGTGCCAGTCGATATCTTCCACTTAGGGGTCGTCAACAATTCGGTGCGCGAAGGAGCAGGTGCGGGCTCGCTGTTTTTATCGCAAGCGCCTAGGGCAGCTATTCCGATGAGAAGAAGGTAGGCTTTTTTCATAGCAGGAGAGAGCTAAGTAGAATGAGAACGCAAGCTACACTCTGGCCACGCATTCTCGCTCATTTGCAGGTGAGTATCGCCTACTGGCAAGCGCTGGCCGCCGGGATGGCATAAGAGTAGCCTGCCGCTGCCCCGCGCTGAAAAAACGCGCACCCAGTAGCTGAGTCGCCCATCTGCTGTGCCAATCGGCCCAGCAAAAACAGCGTGCGGCCGTCTTCGGGCTGGCTCTCTAGCGCTTGAAAGTAGGCAGTGCGGGCGTCGGCGTAGCGCCCTAGGTGGGCCAACGCGGCGCCCTCGGCCTGCAGGTAGGAAAGGGGTACGGCGCGGCCCAGGCGCTGGTATTGGCGGTGGCCCTGGCGCAGGTCGGCCAGGGCGGGGCGGGGGCGGCGTAGGTCAAGCAGGCGGTTTTCGCCGCGAGCCAGGTAGGCCTCGGCTAGTGTAGTGTCGAGGCGTAAGGCCTGCGAGTAGCTACGCTCAGCCTCGGCCGGCTGGTGCAGCACTACCTGGCAGCGACCTAGGCGGTAGAGCACGCGGGCGGTTTCGGGGGTGGGCAGTGGGTCGGTGCCAGCGGCGCTGGCCAGTAGGGCAGCTTGGTAGTCGGCCCGGGCCGTGGCGTAGTCGTGGTTAATGTCTTCGGCGAGCTGGCCCCGCAGGCGCAGGGCCGAGGTGTAGTCGTCGCGGAAGGCAATGGCTTGGTCGAGGTAGCTGTAGGCAGTGCTCCACTGGCCCTGGGCAAAGGCCTTGCGAGCGTCGTCGTAATTAACGCCCGCCGCCACGCGGTCCATCACCACCTTGGCCGAGATACCAAACAAGAAAATGAGCCCCGTAATGGCCGCTACCAACCAGAAATCCTGGCGGTTGAAGCGCACCTGCTGGCGAGGCACGCGCTGCTGGTAGTGGCGCTCGCGGCTGCCTGCCGGGGGGCGGGTGCGCAGCGGGCGGGTGGCCATGGGCGGGGGCATGTGGTACACCGAGGGGCCACTGGCGGCAGCTTCGGCCGCGGCGCGGCGCTGGCTGTCGGCGTACTGGGCAGCTTGCTGCAACTGGTAGTCGTACTGGGCGCGGCGGCCGGGGTCAGACAGCACCCGGTAGGCGGCGGCTACGGCCTTAAATTGCTCTTCGTGGCGTGGGTCGCCGCCGTGCTTGTCGGGGTGCAGCTGGTTGGCTAAGCGCCGGTAGGCCTGCTTGATAACCTCGACCGAAGCCGTTGCGGGCACCCCTAGCACCTGGTAATGATTTTGACTCACGTCCCGAAAAAATTAAAGAGAAGCCAGGGATAAAAGTTAGCCCTGGCCGCAAGTTTTGCGTAAAGAACGCCCTAGGTAGGCGGGCTGTTGCCCACGGCGCCTGCTTCTTAACCGCAACTTCTAGCTAAACAATTCCTCTTTTATGGCGACCCTGACCGACGACAAAACGCCGCGCAACGATAGCCTCATCAGCAACCTCACCGGCTACCTCGACACGCGCATCGACATTGTGCGCCTCGAAACTCAGGAGAAGGTTAAGGGTGTGTTTGTGAGCACTGTACACGGCGTAGCCCTAGCTTTTCTAGGTATCCTATTCATCGTGTTTGGCTCCGTTTACCTGGGCCTGGCCCTGAACCAAGCGCTCGAAAGCCCATCGGCCGGCTTTGGGCTGGTAGCGGCGCTATACTTGGTGCTGGCGGTGCTTTTCTTCGTGGGCGTCGATAAGAAAGTATTTCAAGGGGTAGCTGATAAGCTGCTCAATAACACCATCTACAAATCGGATAAGCGCGACGCGGCAAAGTAATTTGTCCGGCCGGCGGCACCCTAGGTCGCCCTTGCCCTGCCGAGCCTACCTAGGGCGCCTGCCCCACGTTTCTCTCCTCTACTTAGCAACCAACACCTACTATGGCTGAGCCGAACAACCCGCTGTTTGAAGACGAAAAGGAATTTCTGGAGCGCAAAAAGCTCGAGTATGAACGGGCTTTGCGCGGTGATGTCGAAGAAATAAAAGAGCAGACCATTCATGTCGGCAAGCTAGCGCTAGTGGGCGCGGGTGTGGCCGGCGGTGTGTGGCTGCTCGTGAAAGCCTTTAGCGGCAACAAAAGCAAGAAGAAGCATAAAAAGCATAAGCGCCATTCTTCCTTCGAAGACTACGCGGGCTTTGATGGCTACGAAGGCTACGATGATGCGCACGACGAGGAGCTAGATGCCTTGGCTACCGCTTACAACTCGCCAGAGTACGCTTACGACCACGCCAACCGCTACTCAGAAGAAGATGGCTTTTACCAAGAGGGTAATCGGGCCGACTACTTCCAGGATGAGGATAGCGATGACGACGATAATGGCCTGAGCGATTATCCCGACTTCCCGGCCCACTCTAGCTCGCAGCACGGCACCGATGCGTATAGCGAAGGCGCTACCGATACGGATACCACCTACGGCAGCCACGACGACCCAGGCGTGTACAGCACCGATACTGGCGTGTACCACACCGACGAAGACCAAGGTGATGATGACCTAGATGACGCGGAGCCGTCCCATTCGTTTGCTTCGCCCAATTCGTACCAAGCGCGCCCTTACGACGATAGCCGCCGCTTACCAGAATCGGATAGCTTTACCGAGCTGGATGAGAAAGATGAGTACGCGCAACCTGCTGAAAACGAAACGACCGAGGCTAAAAAGCCGTGGCTGATACCAACTGTGATGGCCTTTGCCCAGAGTGAAACGGGTAAGGTGCTAGTAGCGCAGGCTGCCGCAATGGCCCTGGCCTTCGTGAGCAGCAAGGTGAAGGATATTCTGCCGCGCAATGAGGACAAAGCCGGCAAAAATGCCGACCTTGCGCACTCATCGGCCTTGGCGGGCGCTTCGCCTGTTACTTGGCCTGCCAACACTGCCGCTCAGGATGCCTCTGCTGCCGCCCACCACGACACCGACGCCAACTCCCACCGCGAGCCGCTTGCTTGATTCGCTAGTCGGGCTGCGGCGGCGCGGGCGCAAGGCCCTGGCCGTGCTGCTCGACCCCGATGATTTTGCTGCCGATAGCCTGCGCCACTTGCTGCGCTTGGCCCGTCAGCACCCCGTTGATTTCTTCCTCGTTGGGGGCAGCCTGGTGCTTACCGAGCACCAAGCTGCCCTCATTGCGTTGCTGAAGGCTGAGGCGCCGCAGGTGCCCGTTATCCTGTTTCCGAGCCACGCCCTGCACGTAGACCCCGCCGCTGATGGCATACTGCTACTGTCGCTCATCTCGGGGCGCAATCCTGACTTTCTCATCGGGCAGCACGTAGTAGCTGCCCCGCGCCTGCGCCAGAGCGGCTTGCAACTGCTGCCCACCGGCTATATGCTGGTTGATAGTGGCCGCCCCACCACGGCGTCGTACATCAGCGGCACCACGCCTTTGCCCCACGACAAGCCCAGCATCGCGGCGGCTACGGCCATGGCCGGCGAGCAGCTAGGACTGCGCCTCATGTACCTCGACGGGGGCAGTGGCGCCCAGCACCCCGTGTCGGCGGCCATGATACGGGCCGTGCGCGAAGCCGTAGATGTGCCCCTCATCGTGGGCGGCGGGCTAAACACGGGCGAGAAGATTCACGCCGCCCTAGGTGCCGGCGCCGACCTCGTAGTAGTAGGCAACCATATCGAGCACAACCCCAACTTCCTAGCCGAAGCCGTAGCCGCTACCCGTACCGCAGATTCGAACGGATTTGTCGAATTTAACGGATACGCCCGCTAAAGCGGGCTAGCTATTCAGGAGAGGCATAATAGTGCAGAATGCCAGTCTGCAGCCATTAGGCTATACTACGCCCACTGTGTCCACCTAGAAGTCAAGACCTCTACATACTATTCAAAAACACAACAGGCCGCCTATTTGGGCGGCCTGTTGTGTTTTTGAATAGTATAACCAGTTAGTCAGCCTGCTATAGCAGGCGTATCCGTTAAATCCGACAAATCCGTTCGAATCTGCGGTCCTAGATGTTCATGGCCGATTCGCGGCGGCGCATCTTACCGGCCGGAATGCCAAACATCATCTTGAAACGGCGGCAGAAGTAGGCAGTGTCTTTATATCCCACCTCGCGGCCGATGTCGCGGATGCTCTTCTTGGTAGTGCGCAGCAGCGATACCGCACGCTCCATGCGCTGGTATTCGATGTAGTCCTGAGGGTTAATGTTGGTCAGCATCTTGAAATACTGGCCCACATAGTCCTCGCTCACGCCTGCTACGCCAGCCAGCACCTTGTTCGAGAGGTCACCGCTCAGGTTCTCCTTAATGAAGTTGAACAGGTCAATGAGGCGCGGGTCTTTGAAGTACGTGCTGTTGGTGGCAAGCTGCTCCACAAAGAGGTTATTGCGCAAGATGTAGCGCACTACCTCCACCACGATGTTTTCGGTGTAGATGCTTACCAGCCGCTCGCGACCCGGCAAATCTTGTAGCGTTTCTTCAACAACTTTAATAATAAGGTTAGCCAGCTTAGAGTTGCCTTTGATAACAAAGGCCGGCACGTCGAGAGACGAGAAAAAGTTAACCGAGTCGAATACTTTGGCCTCGAAGGCTACAAAGCTGTGGCTTTCTTCGGCGTCGCCAATAAGGTCCAGGTTATCGTTAGAAGAGAAGAACCGGTCCTTGTTTGTAATCAGGTCGTCGTTAGAAATAACCCGGCTGCTAGCCCCGGCGCCGTAGCCAATACGGGTGGCGCGGCCGCCCGGCACAAACAGCAGTTCGCCTTCTTCTACGACTTGCTCGTCTTCGCCGAAGCGAATTTGTCCCCGGTGCAATAAAATAATATTATTACCCACGTCATATACGTTGCGGGCCGTAAAGCCTTGCCGTAGTACCAAATTCTTGGCCTTTATGTAGCGGACCCCTAGTGATTCGATGACTTTATTGTAATCTTCCATAAGTTAATGAGTAGCTCTTGGGTATAATGGGTGTTAAAAGTGCCGAAAGTTACGACTTAATAATCCAATAAAGCATGGAAAAATTCAGTAAAAATAAAAACCCAAGCCAAAAGGCCTGGGTTTTGTGCAAAATGCTTGAAAACAAGGGCCGCAGAAGGCCTATTTGAGTATTTCCCGCGAAATCACAATTTTCTGAATTTCAGAAGTGCCTTCGTAAATCTGCGTGATTTTAGCGTCTCGCATGAAGCGTTCTACGTGGTATTCTTTCACAAAACCGTAGCCGCCGTGAATCTGCACTGCCTCGACCGAAGCGTCCATGGCAGTCTTTGAAGCGAAGAGCTTGGCCATGGCGCCGCTCTTGGCGTAGTCGGCTCCGTTGTCCTTATCAGCGGCAGCCTTTAGGCACAGCAGGCGCGCGGCTTCTATGTTGGTCGCCATGTCGGCCAGCTTGAACTGAATGGCTTGGTGCTTGGCAATCTCTACGCCAAAGGCCTTGCGCTCCTTCGCATACTTGATGCTGAGCTCAAGCGAGCCCGAGGCGATACCTAGGGCCTGCGCCGCAATGCCGATGCGGCCACCAGCCAGCACTTGCATGGCAAACTTGAAGCCGAAGCCATCTTCGCCAATGCGATTCTCCTTAGGCACCTTCACATCGTTGAAGAGCAGCGAGCACGTGTCAGAGCCCCGAATACCAAGTTTATTCTCCTTCGGCCCTTGCTGAAAGCCGGGCATGTCCTTGTCCACAATCAGCACGTTGATGCCGCGCGACTTTAGCTCAGGGTTGGTCTGGGCAATGACGAGGTATACCGATGCCGTAGTGCCGTTAGTAATCCAGTTTTTGGTGCCGTTCAGCAGGTAGTAATCGCCTTTGTCTTCGGCAGTGGTGCGCTGGCTGGTAGCGTCGGAGCCCGCCTCGGGCTCGGAGAGGGCAAAAGCACCGATTATCTCGCCCGAGCACAGGCGAGGCAGGTACTTCTGCTTCTGCTCTTCAGTGCCATATTTTTCGAGGCCCCAGCACACCAGCGAGTTATTCACCGACATAATAACCGAGCACGAAGCATCGACCTTAGAGATTTCTTCCATGGCCAGCACGTAGCTCACGGTGTCGAGGCCCGAGCCACCGTATTCGGGGCTTACCATCATGCCCATGAAGCCGAGCTCGCCCATCTTCTTGATTTGCTCGGCCGGAAATTTCTGGTGTTCGTCGCGCTCAATTACGCCTGCCCATAGCTCTTGGGCAAAGTCGCGGGCCGCGTCGCGCACCGCTAGCTGCTCTTCTGTGAGCTGAAACGGGGAGGTGGGGGCAGTGGTGGTCATCATACGGGGTGGGGGCCGAAGCCAGGGGGAGGGTAGAGTGAAAAAGAGACACGAAAATACGGCCTAGGGTGCATGTAGGCCGAAAAAAAGTCGTCATGCCGAATACCGGCATGACGACTTTTTAGTTCACTAAGAAGCAGATAGTGCTGCTTTAGTTACGGCGGCTACCGCCCAGGAAAATGCTGACGTAATAGAGCAGCGTGGCTAGCGAGCTAAGCGCGGCCACTACGTAGGTCATGGCTGCCCACCAGAGCGCGTCTTTGGCGCCCGCGTGCTCCTGGGTGGTCACCACGCCGCTGCGGTCCATCCAGGCTAGCGCCCGGCTCGAAGCGTCGAACTCGACGGGCAGCGTGACAAACGAGAACAGCGTTGTGAGCGCAAACAGCCCAATGCCGATACCTAGGGGAATGACGCTGGTGCGTATCATGAAGATGCCCGCCAACAAAAGGAAGGGCATGAACTTCGACACGGCCGACAGCGCCGGCACCATAGCCGAGCGGAACTTGAGGAAGCTGTAGGCCTGCGCGTGCTGCACAGCGTGGCCACACTCGTGGGCAGCTACGGCAGCAGCGGCTACCGAGCGCTCGTTATACACGTCGGCGCTTAGGTTCACGGTCTTGTTGGTGGGGTCGTAGTGGTCAGTTAGGCTACCGTCGGTGCTGGTAATCTGCACGTCGTAGATGCCATGGTCGGCGAGCATCTTGGCGGCCACCTCGCGGCCACTCAGGTTGGCGCGCAGACCTACCTGGCCGTACTCTTTAAACTTGCTACGCAGTCGCCATTGCACCGCAGCGCTGGCGACCATTATTAAAATCAGAAGCAGGTACATAATGAAGAAAAGATGAAGTAGCTAATTAAACGGCTAGCCCCCGGTAGCGGTTGCCTCTAGGTAGACGCGCTACTTAACCGCGTGCTTTAGCTACAATACTCGATGTGCTGTAGCCCGCTACGAGCGGCACGGTCAGGACTTGTCCGCCTCTCTTTAACACCAATTCGTGCCCCACAATTCCGTCAATCGCGTAGTCATCGCCCTTTACCAAAATGTCGGGCTGCACCAGTTCGATGAGCCGCAGCGGCGTGGGCTCGCCAAACAGCACCACGGCATCGACAAAAGCCAGCGCGGCCATGATGCGCGCCCGCGAGGTCTGGTCTTGAAGTGGCCGGCCGGGCTTAAGGGCGCTCACCGAGGCGTCGGTGTTCAGGCCCACCACCAGGCGGTCGCCGAGCGCTCGCGCCTTTTCGAGGTAGTCTACGTGCCCTAGGTGCAGCAAATCGAAGCAGCCGTTGGTGAACACTATGCGCTCGCCATTGGCGCGCCAGGCGTTGAGGGTGGCGGGCAATTGGATTTCGGTTAGAATTTTGTCAGCAGTCATAAGTTAGATAGTAGAGAAAAAAGAATGTCATTGCGAGCGCAGCAAAGCAATCGCACCCGACGAGTACCCGAGCGGTACAACTGAACAGGTGCGATTGCTTCGCTGCGCTCGCAATGACAATCAAAAAAATACCTATTCCGTCGTCAGCGGCTCGTGTACCAGCGCATCGGCTTCGTCTACTACGTTGCCTTTGTCGGCCGCTGCCACGGCTACAAAGCTGATGCCACCCATGAGCACCACCAGCAGCGTTTGGGCGCCGTGCACCACCAAGGCGTAGGCAATGCCAGCCTCCTTGCTGATGCCGTACACCAGCAAGATGCCTTGCACCAACACGTGAAATGGCCCGATGCCGCCCGCCACCGGCGCAGCCATGCCAAATGCACCAAAGGTGAGCACCGCCAAGCCGGCACGCATGTCGAGGCCGTAGGTTTCGGGGAAGCAGAAGAAAGCCAGGTAGTCGAGCAAGTAATAAACCAGCCAGGTAAAGAGCGTGTGGAGCAAAAAGAGCCCTTTCTTCCTGAGCTTGAGCACGCTGAATACGCCCGCTAGCAGGCCTTTCACAAATACGATGCCCTTGTTAAACAGTGCGTTCTGCCGCAGCTTTTCGAGATTGCGAAACAGCGCGTAGCCCACGCTGGCCAGCAGCACCAGCCCCACCACAGCCGCTATTACCAGCGGCGTGGGGTTTCGAGCAATGGTGTCGGCTTTGCCGCCGAGTAGCTCATTGTTGAAGAAACCCCAGAAGGTCTTAAAATCGAGTAGTAGCGTGCTGCTCAATAAAATAAGTAGCATGAGCACGTCAATCACGCGCTCGGTCACGACGGTACCTAGGGCCACCTGCACCGGCACGCCGCTGGTGCGCCGTAGCACCGAGCACCGGATAACCTCGCCCGCGCGCGGCAGTACCAAGTTGGCGAGGTAGCCCACCATCATGGCGTGGTACACCTTCCAGTAAGAGGCGGGGTGCTGGGAGGCGTCGAGCTGCATTTGCCAGCGGTAGGCGCGGCTGAAGTATCCTAGGGCCGAAAGTACGAGCGAGAGACTCAGCCAGAAGTAGTTAGCGGTGCGGATGTAGTGCCCGATGCGCGACAAATCTTGGCCGCGCACCGCATACCACATGAGGGCGCCCGAAATGCTGAGGAGCAGCGCGTACTTAAGGACGGTAAGAAGGTGCTTCATAGATTGTTGGCTAGTAGCTGCTGGCCTGGCTGACAAGCTAGCAGCTACTAGCCAGCAGCGAGCAGCTTAGGTAAGGCGGTTGTGTTGGTCGGGGAAAATGACGGTCGGCTTGTGCTCGCGCGCCTCTTTAAAATCGACCAAGGCGTACGAAAACACGATAACCACGTCGCCCACAGCCACGCGGCGGGCGGCGGGGCCGTTGAGGCAGATGGTGCCCGTGCCGCGCTCGCCCCGGATGGTGTAGGTTTCGAGGCGCTCGCCGTTATTAACATTTACCACCGTTACCTTCTCATTTTCAACCATATTGGCGGCGTCGAGCAGGTCTTCGTCAATGGTAATGCTGCCCACGTAGTGCAGCTCGGCCTGGGTTACCTTGACGCGGTGAATCTTGGATTTAAGAACTTCGATGTGCATAAAAGCAGGATAAAATAGCCCTCAAAGATACCAGCCTCAGGCGTCTATGCTCGGCAAGGGCGGCTGGGGCCACGCCAAATGAGTTTAGGACGGATGGGGGGTACTGCGTAGCTTAGCCGCCCAACTTGCTGCCTAGCTCTCCTTCAGTCGTATGAAAATCACCAAGCTGCTCGTAGCCAATCGGGGGGAAATTGCCATTCGCGTGTTTCGCGCCGCCTCCGAGCTCGGTATCCCCACGGTAGCCATCTACACCTACGAAGACCGGTATTCGCTGCACCGCTACAAGGCCGATGAGGCGTACCAGATTGGGCGCGACGACGAGCCGCTGCGGCCCTACCTCGATATCGAAGGCGTTATTAAAGTAGCCAAGGAAAACGGTGCCAATGCCATTCACCCCGGCTATGGCTTTCTGAGCGAAAACGCCACCCTGGCCCGCCGCTGCCGCGAGGAAGGCATCATTTTCGTGGGCCCGCGCCCTGAGGTGATGGAGGCCCTAGGTGACAAAGTAGCCGCCAAAGAAGTAGCGATGAACTGCGGCGTGCCGCTCATCGAGAGCTCGGAGCAAGACCTGACCGACATCGATGTGGCCCTGGCCGAAGCGCACCGCATCGGCTACCCTGTGATGTTGAAAGCCGCGAGTGGCGGCGGGGGCCGCGGCATGCGCGTGATTCGTGACGACGAGCAGCTGGCTAAAGGCTTTTTCGAGGCCCGTAACGAAGCTCAGAATGCGTTTGGCGATGACACGGTGTTCCTCGAAAAGTTTGTGGAGCGCCCTAAGCACATCGAGGTGCAGCTGGTGGGCGACCAGCACGGCCACCTCACGCACCTCTACGAGCGCGACTGCTCGGTGCAGCGCCGCTTCCAGAAGGTGGTAGAAGTGGCCCCGGCCGTGGACCTTACCGAGTCGCTACGCGGTAAGCTCTACGAATATGCTTTGCAGATTGGGCGGGCTGTGGGCTACGACAACGTGGGCACGGTCGAGTTTTTGGTGAACCCCGAACTTGACCGCATCTACTTCATCGAGGTGAACCCCCGCATCCAGGTCGAGCACACGGTGACCGAGATGATAACGGGCGTGGACTTGATTAAAACGCAGCTTTTCATCGCCTCGGGCTTCCCGCTTGAGTCGCCCGAAATCGGCCTAGGTCCCGATGTGGTGGTGCCGCGCATGGGCGTGGCCGTGCAGTGCCGCATCACGACCGAAGACGCCACCAACGACTTCAAGCCCGACTACGGCACGGTGGTGGCCTACCGCTCGGCGGGCGGCTTTGGCATCCGCCTCGACCAAGGCTCGGTGTATCAGGGCGCCGTGATTTCGCCGTTCTTTGACTCGCTGCTGGTGAAGGTGTCAACCCAGGCGCCCACGCTGGCTAGCGCGGCCCAGAAAATGCTGCGCACCCTCGACGAGTTTCGGGTGCGTGGGGTGAAAACCAACATGCAGTTCTTGCAGAACATCGTGCGCAATGCCGACTTCCAGGCTGGCCACGCTACGGTAGATTTCATTAAGGACCACCCCGAGCTGCTGCAGTTTAAGACCCGGCTCGACCGCGCCACGCGCACGCTCAACTTCATTGGGGAGATAACCGTGAACGGCAACCCCGACGTGGCCGGCCGCGTGGACGAGCGCCGCCAGATTCGCAAGCCCCCGCTGCCCGCCGCCGACCTCAGCGTGGCCCCCGCCGATGGCACCCGCCAGAAGCTGCTGGCCCTAGGTCCCGATGAGTTTGCCAAGTGGCTGCGCGCCGAGCCCGCCATCCACTACACCGATACCACGCTGCGCGACGCCCACCAGAGCCTGCTGGCTACCCGCATGCGTACCATCGACATGCTGAAGGTAGCCGACCGCTACGCCCGCCAGCACCCGCAGACGTTCTCGATGGAGGTGTGGGGCGGCGCGACTTTCGACGTAGCCCTGCGCTTCTTGCACGAAGACCCCTGGGCTCGCCTCACGCGGCTGCGCACGGCCGTGCCCAACATCATGCTGCAAATGCTGATACGCGGCGCCAACGGCGTGGGCTACAAGGCCTACCCGGATAACCTGACCGAAAAATTCGTGGCCACGGCCAGCGAAAAAGGCATCGACGTGTTCCGCATCTTCGACTCCCTGAACTGGATGAAGGGCATGGAGGGCTGCATCAACTACGTGCGCAAGCAAACGCCCGGCCTGGCCGAAGGCAGCATCTGCTACACCGGCGATATTCTCGATACCAGCAGGCCCAAGTACAACCTCAACTACTACCTCACGCTGGCCCGCCAGCTGGAGGAGGCTGGCGCGCACATCCTCTGCATCAAGGATATGGCGGGCTTACTCAAGCCCTACGCCGCCGCCGAGCTGATACCCGCGCTGCGTGAAACGGTGAAGATTCCGATTCACCTGCACACCCACGACACCAGCAGCCTGCAACCTGCCACCTATCTCAAGGCCGTGGAGGCGGGCGTAAACGTGATTGACGTGGCCCTAGGTGGCCTTTCGGGCCTCACCTCGCAGCCCAACTTCAACTCGGTGGTCGAGATGCTGCGCCACTCGCCCCGCCACCGCGAGTTCGACCAGGCCAGCCTCAACCAGTTCAGCGACTACTTCGAGGCCCTGCGCGAGCAGTACTATCCCTTCGAGAGCGGCCTGCTGGCCGGCACGGCCGAGGTTTACGAGCACGAAATCCCCGGCGGGCAGTACTCCAACCTGCGGCCCCAGGCGGCGGCCTTAGGTCTGCTCGACAAGTTTGGCGAGGTGAAGCAGCGCTTCCACGACGCCAACGAACTGCTGGGCGATATTCCGAAAGTGACGCCTTCCTCTAAGGTGGTCGGCGACTTGTCCTTGTTCATGGTGTCGAATAATCTGACGCCGCAGGACGTGTTGGAGAAAGGCCCAACGCTCAACTTCCCCGAGTCGGTACGCGAGCTGCTGCGCGGCGACATCGGCCAGCCCGAAGGCGGTTGGCCCCAGGACATTCAGCAGGCCGTACTGCGCGACGAGAAGCCCTTCACCGAGCGGCCTGGCGAGCACTTGGCGCCCATTGACTTCGACAAGGAGTGGGCCGAATTTGAGAAAACGCACCCCTACGCGCAGTTCACCGACCTGCTCTCTAGCTTGCTTTACCCCAAGGTATTTGCTGACTATTGGGAGTTCCGCAAGAGCTACGGCGATGTGAGCCGCGTGCCCACGCCGGTGTTCTTCTTCGGCCTGAAAGAGGGGGAGGAAACCATCATCGAGATTGCACGCGGCAAGTCGATTATTATCCGCCTGCAAAGCATCGGCCCGGTCAATGCCGAGGGCATGCGCACTATGTTCTTCACTCTCAATGGCCAGACGCGTAACCTTGAGATACGCGACCAGGGCGTGGAAGTGAAAACCGTGCACAACGCCAAAGCCGACCGCGCCAACCCCAAGCAGATAGCCGCCCCGCTGCAAGGCCTGCTCAGCAAAATGCTGGTCGAGGCTGGCCAGCAGGTCACGAAAAACACGCCGCTCTTCGTTATCGAGGCCATGAAGATGGAAACCACCATCACTGCTCCCGACGACCTCACGGTTGGTGCCATCGCCCTGGGCGAAGGCACCCGCGTGCTGGCCGACGACCTGGTGCTGACGGTGGCTTAGCCGCAACTAATAGCCCCTATTCCTACTCGTAGCAGATTACCTAAAACCAGTAACACGCCAGCACATGCGCTCCTCGCTTTTAGTTCTTGCCTGCCTTGGCCTGCCGCTCGTAGGAATGGCGCAGATTAGTGATTTGCACACCGACCCGCGCGGCGGCACCCTCAACGACCGGTTTGCCCTAGGGTACTTCATGGCACCGCGAGCCAATGAAGCCATTCAGGGCAACGTATTCCTAGTAGCAGCCTGGGCCCCAGGCCAGCTCCTGCTCAATGGTAATAGCAAGCCAATAGAGGCCCCACTCAAATACGACGTGCACAACCAGGAGGTGCGGGCCAAGCGGCCCAATGGCGACTCGGTAGCTGTGTCCGTGACTAGAGTAAAGGAGTTTACGCTTGCCACGCGGCGCTTTGTGTGCTACCCGGCCCCCACGCTGCCGGCCGAGACAGGCGGGGGCTGCGGCGAAGTACTGGCCGATGGTACCCACGCGCAGCTACTAAAATATGTGCGCAAAACCGTTGTGAAGCAGGCCGCCCAAGGTGGTGCCTATGCTTCTAGCTCTAGCGTTGATGCGCTGGAGGCCCAAACCACTTACTACCTGCGCTGGGCCGATGGGCGCTTCGTGCCCATGCGCCTCAAGCGCAGCAGCCTCGAGCAGGCGCTTGCGGGCCAGCCCGCCGCCCTGGCTGCCCTCAAGGCTCGCAAAGGCAGCCTAGGCAGCGAAACCGAGTTGGCCGCCGCCGTAGTAGCCCTCGACCCATTGCTTACCGCGCCCACGCGCTAGTTTTTAGTTGTTCTTAATGCGTATTTCCTTGCTCCTAGGCTGCTTAGCGGTAGCCAGTACCCTATCGGCCACCGCCCAAACCAAAACGGCCGTGTCGGCCGCAACCGTGAAGCGCGTGCTCACCACCCTGGCCGCCGACGATATGCAGGGCCGCGCCACGGGCCAGCCCGGCCAACTGAAAGCAGCCGAGTTTTTGGCCGGCGAGTTTAAGCGCATTGGCTTGCAGCCGCTGCCGGGCCAGAGCAGCTTCATGCAGGAGTTTCCAGCTTACGAATCGGGTGTGACGAGCCTGCAGGTGACGCTCAATGGTGCACCCGTGCCGGCCACCCGGGCCCTCGCCCTCACCACGAAGCCCCAGCTAAGCTGGACGGAGCGCGACAGCGTGCAGGTGCTGGTACTGGGGCCAGAAGACAAACTGCAGGAGCACTACCGGGAAATCATGCTGCCCAGCAAGAACACGCTCGTCGTGTTTGACCCCGCGCAGGCGGCTACCTTTCAGAATATGCTGAGCCAGTTTGGCAAGCCTAGGCTACGCAGCGAAGTCATTAGCCGCCCCTATTCCAGCGTGCTGGTGCTGGCCGAGGCCCCCGCGCCCAAGGTCACTACCTTCCGGGTGGCCGCCACCGCCGCTACTAAGCCCGTGACCCTGCGCAACGTGGTGGGCTATCTGCCCGGCCGCGACGCCAAGCTAGCCCCGGACAAAGTCATTTTTTCGGGCCATTACGACCACCTAGGTATTATAAAGCCCGTGGCTGGCGACTCTATCGCCAACGGCGCCGACGACGACGCCAGCGGTACCACGGCGGTAGTAGCCCTGGCCGAGTACTTCAAGAAGCGCAACGACAATGCGAGGTCGTTGATTTTTGTGGCTTTCACGGCCGAGGAGATAGGCGGCTTTGGCGCGCGCTACTTCTCCAAGCAGCTCGACCCGAAGGAGATAGTGGCCATGTTCAATATCGAGATGATAGGCAAGGAAGCCAAGTTCGGACCCAAAACGGCCTTCATCACGGGCTACGACAAGTCAGATTTTGGCAAGCTGCTGCAAGCCAACCTGCAAGGCACCGAGTTCAAGTTTGAACCCGACCCGTATCCCGAGCAAAACCTGTTTTACCGCTCTGACAACGCCACGCTGGCCAAGCTGGGCGTACCCGCCCACACCATCAGCACCGACCAGATTCCGACCGACAAGCTCTACCACAGCGTCGACGATGAAGCCAGTAGCCTCGACCTGAAGAACATGACCAACGTTATTTCGGCCATTGCCCGCAGCGCCACCGGCATTGTGGCGGGACAGCAAACGCCCACGCGCGTGGCTCCCGAGCCGGCCGGTAAGTAGGGGCGGCACCTGGCACTACAGCAAGGTGCCAGCGAAGTTTATAGTTTGTAATTGGGGCCGGGCGGGGTTGTACCTTCCGGCCCCCATCCATTTTTAGGCGTTCATTTGGTATGCGACACTCCCTTTTTCAGCTACGCCGCTGGGCTCTTGGGGCTGGCCTCCTAGGCTACCTGCTCTTGGTTGGCAGCCCTTCGGCCCGCGCCCAAACGCCCCTCGGGCAGCCCTCGCTCGACGAAGCCAAGGTGCAGGTGTGGTGCGCCACAGCGCGCTTTGTATACGAAGATGCCGGCCGCCCCAACCTCAAGCGCACCCTGCGCTGCGACGGCAACCTAGGCACCCTGGCCGCGAGCCTGCGCCCCGACAGCCTGCGGGTGTATTCGCTGCTGTACGCGCCCATCGAGGGGCAAGGCCGCATATATAAAGGCCTCAAAGACAATCCGGCCCGCTTGGCGGCGCTCACTAAGGCTATCATTGCCCGCCTGCGGTCGTCGCCCGCTCGGCAGCGCGACCCCGCCCGCCTGGCCCGCCTGCAAGGGCTCGAAAAAAAGCTGACCGACTACGTTACGACCGGCCTGCCCCCCGGCCGCGAAGAGGAAGCCCCCACGGCCGATACCTCCGTGCGTGCTGCCCCAGGCCTGGCCGAGGCCGCCGAGGCGAGCGCTACTGGCGCACCCGCCGCCCGGCCAGAGGCGCCCACCACCGAGCCGGTGCTCAATCGCTTTTTCGCGCCGCTGGCCTTGATTCTGAGCATTGTAAGCCTAGTCTTGTTTGCGCTGCTGCGCCTGAGCATGGGCCGCGAGCTGCGCCAAATGCGGCGCATGACCAGCCTAGCCTCTGAGCTGAGCCCGGCCCAGCAGCGGCAGGTGGAGGAGCTGATAACCCGCCGCGTGGCCGAGGCCCTGCGCGAGCGCGAAGGCGAACGGCCACCCACCACCTAGGCCGCCTACGCTGCCCCCGCCACTCTACCTCTCCTCCCTATGAAAGCAGCTTTTAGGTCAACTACGGCGGCGGGCTTGCTGTTACTAGCCGCCTGCCGCACGGCGCCGCCCCGCCAGGCGGGCATCTCTCCTTCTAAAACCAACGGCGGCCACGACGCCCTCACCGAATCGGCGATTGCCGAGCGCGCGCAGCCCACCGCTACTTCCACTGCCTTGACCTACCCCCAAACGCGCCGCGACGCGCACACCGACAACTACTTCGGCACCACCGTGGCCGACCCCTACCGCTGGCTCGAAGAGCTGGACTCGCCCGAAACCAAAGCCTGGGTAACGGCCGAAAACCAGGTGACCTTCGACTACCTCAGCCGCATCCCGTTTCGCGACAAGGTGCGCGAGCGCCTCACTACCCTCTGGAACTACGAGCGCTACGGCGTGCCCAGCGTGGAGGGTGACCTGCTGATTTTCAGCAAGAACGATGGTTTGCAGAACCAAGCCGTCGTCTACGCCGTGAAAAAGGGCGAGCCGCTCGAAAACGCCGTAGTGTTGCTTGACCCCAACAAGTTTTCGGCCGATGGCACTACGGCCCTGGCTGGGCTGCACTTCAGCAACGACCACCGCTACCTAGCCTACGCCACCAGCGGCGGCGGCTCGGACTGGCAAAAGGTGCACCTGCTCGACATGCAAACCCGCCAGCCATTGGCCGACGAGCTCGATTGGGTGAAAGTATCGGATATTTCGTGGGCGGGCAAGGGCTTCTACTACAGCGGCTACGACGCCCCCAAAGCCGGCGAAAACAGCTTGGCCGGCAAAAATGAGTACCACAAGGTGTACTACCATCAGCTGGGCACCCCGCAGAGCCAGGACAAGCTGGTGTACGAAGACAAGACCAAAGCCCTAGGGTTCCGCATTGCGGGCGTGACGGAGGACGAGCGCTTTCTGTTTCTCTCGCTTACCGATAGCAAGGCCGATGGCAACCAGCTGCTGGTGCGCGACCTCAAAGACCCCAAGCAGGCCACTGCCTGGACTACGCTGCAAACTAGCTACGAGTACGATACCAGCGTAATTGGTAACCTAGGCGGCGAGCTGCTGGTGTACACCAACGACCACGCGCCCAATTACAAAGTGGTGCGCATCGACCCCAAGCACCCGCAGCCGGCTAGCTGGAAAACAGTGATTCCCGAGGCCAAGGAAAAGCTCGAAGGCATCAGCCAAGCCGCGGGCCAGCTGCTGGCCACCTACCTGCACGACGCCAGCTCGCAGGTGAAGGTGTACACCGAAGACGGGAAGTATAAGTACGATGTAGCGCTGCCGGCCATTGGCACGGCGGCGGGCTTTGGCGGGCGCCGCACCGACAAGTATCTGTACTACGCGTTCACGTCGTTTACCTATCCCACTACCATCTATAAATACGACCCGGCTACCAACCAGAGCACCGTATTTAAGGCGCCTAGGGTGGATGTGAAGCCCGAGGACTACCTCACCACGCAGGTATTCTACGCTAGCAAGGACGGCACCAAGATTCCGATGTTCATCACCCACAAAAAAGGGGTGAAGCTCGACGGTAAAAACCCAACCTACCTCTACGCCTACGGCGGCTTCAACGTGAGTTTGACGCCGGGCTTTTCGGCCGCGCGCATGTTGTGGCTGGAGAATGGCGGCGTGCTGGCTATTCCGAACCTGCGCGGCGGCGGCGAGTATGGCGAGGCCTGGCACAAGGCCGGCATGACGCCCAATAAGCAAAACGTATTCGACGACTTCATCGCGGCGGCCGAGCACCTGAAGGCCCTAGGGTATGCCGACGCCGACCACCTCGCCATTGCGGGCGGCTCGAACGGTGGCCTGCTCGTGGGCGCTACCATGACGCAGCGGCCCGACCTCTGCAAGGTGGCCTTCCCGGCCGTGGGCGTTATGGATATGCTACGCTACCAGAAGTTTACTATCGGCTGGAACTGGGCGCCCGAGTACGGCACCTCCGACGACAAGGCGCAGTTTGAAAACCTCTATAAGTTCTCGCCGCTGCACACCCTCAAGCCCGGTACCAGCTACCCGGCCACGCTCATCACTACCGCCGACCACGACGACCGCGTGGTGCCGGCGCACTCCTTCAAGTTTGCCGCCCAGCTGCAAGCCGACCAGGCCGGCAACAACCCCACGCTCATTCGCATCGACGTGAACGCCGGCCACGGCGCCGGCAAAAGCACTAAGCTGCAAATTGATGAGTGGGCTGATATCTGGAGCTTCGCCTTCTATAACATGGGCGTGACCCCGATGGGCAAGTAGCTATTAATAAACAAAACACGTTTGTCATGCTGAGCTTGCGAAGCATCTTCTCACGTCAGGGTTATTAGCTCTAACGTGAGAAGATGCTTCGCAAGCTCAGCATGACAAACGTGTTTTAGTGGACGTAGTAGGTACCCTAGGGCATGCCTTTGCCACCCGCCGAGCCATAAATCTGGCCCGTGGCGTAGCTGGCGTCGCTAGCCGCAAGCTGCACGTAGATGCTGGCTAGCTCCACGGGCTGGCCGGGCCGCTTCATGGGCGTGTCGCCGCCAAACTTGACCAGCTTTTCTTGGGTCGCACCACCACTTACTTGCAGCGGCGTCCAGATGGGGCCAGGAGCCACGCCATTTACCCGAATGCCTTTGGGAGCCAACTGCTTGGCTAACGAGCGTACGTAGTTGGTAGTAGCCGCCTTGGTCTGGGCGTAGTCGTAGAGGTCTTCCGACGGGTCGGTAGCCTGCTCCGAGGTAGTGCCAATGATGGCCGAGCCCGGAGGCAGGTGCGGCAGCGCAGCCTTGATAATCCAGAACGGCGCGTAGATATTGGTTTTTATCGTCCAGTCAAATTGCTCGGTCGAGATGTCCAAGATAGACTTATTCGCCTGCTGCCGGGCCGCGTTGCTGACCACAATATCGAGCCCGCCGAGCTGGCGTACGGCTTCCTCGACCAGCTTTTTGCAAAACGCCTCGTCGCGCAAGTCGCCCGGAATGGCAATGCCTTTGCGGCCTTCCTTCTTGATGAGGGCAATAACTTCTTTGGCATCAGCCTCTTCAGCAGGCAGGTAATTGATGGCTACGTCGGCCCCCTCGCGGGCGTAGGCAATGGCGGCGGCGCGGCCCATGCCCGAGTCGCCACCCGTGATGAGGGCCTTGCGCCCTTGCAGGCGGCCCGAGCCCTTATAGCTGGTTTCGCCGTGGTCGGGCTTGGGGTCCATTTGGCTGGCCAGGCCGGGCCAAGGCTGCGACTGGCTCTTAAAAGGCGGCCTAGGGTACTTGGTGGTAGGGTCCTGGAGCGGGGCCGCCGTGGGGCCGGGGGCCGCCTCGGCCGGTAAGATGGGCGATACGGCTGCGGCAGCTAGGCCGGCGCCCAGGCCACCGAGCAGCTTGCGCCGGCTAATGTTGTTTTCTTCCATGAGATAGCACGCTGGTTGGCTAAGTAAGAGTAGGCTGGGCTAAACGAAACAGGTGCCAGGAAGTTGCTATAGTTAAGCTTACTAAGATAGTTAAGCATAGGGGTATAGCAGTAAATGCACGCGCTTTGGCGCCGCAGAATACGAACGCTCGACCTAGGCGGCCGCGCTAAAAAACAATGTCCGGCCGAGCTAGCTCAGCCGGACATTGCCAGGCAATTAAAAGCGAGCGCTGGGCTACTCTATCACCTCCAGCACGGTGCGGAAGGAAACGTAATTGCCCTTGAATTTTCGGTCCATTTCCTCGCGCAGGGCGGGGGCAAAGTGCTCTTGGTAAGCCTCTAGTTGCTCGAGGCTGATGGCGAAATACTGGGCGGCATACGTGATGCCGTCGTCTTCCTCATTGAGCAGGCGCAGCAGGCTACTTTTGATGAAGCAACCGGTGCCTACTACCTCGGCCATGTGGTGGTCGCGCATGTAGGCTACCCACTCGTCGGCAATGCGGGGCTCGAGGCTGGTCGTAACGTTGTATAGAATCATGAGAGTGAAAATAGGGCGCAGGAGGCAAGCGTGGCCACTCAACAGCACCAAGCTGAAGGTAGCCGCCGTCTACTACTACGAGGGTTTAGTTTGAGATGGGCATTGCCGCACGCAATTCATCGGCCAGCACGCGCACTAGCTCGGCGGCAGGCAACGCGCGTGCCCGCCCAGCCCCGGTGCCGGCCCACTGCACGGCAAAGCCGGGCTCGCCGGCTTGCTGGGCGGCGGCCACCAGGGCTTTGCCCGCCGCATAGGCCCGTGAGTAGGCGGCGGTAGCAGGCCGGCCTGGCTGGTCGACATCTAGCATAAACCGATTGACCAAGCCCCGCGCCGGCCGCCCCGAAATAACGTCGGTGAGCGCTGTAGCGAGTGGCGGCTGTTGAAGCAGTGCGGCTCGGTAGGCCGCACTGGCTCCCGACTCGGGGCAAGCGACGAAGGCAGTACCCAACTGTGCCGCCGCTGCGCCCGCGCCCAGCGCCGCCGCAATGTCGGCTCCGGTCATGAGCCCGCCGGCGGTCACCACAGGTAAGGGTACCGCTTGTGCCAACTGCCGCGTCAGGGTGAGGGCTGGCAAAAAGGTATCGGTAGCTACGTCGAACACGCCTCGGTGGCCCCCGCCTCTATGCCCTGGGCCACTAGCGCATCGGCACCTAGGGCCGCCGCGGCCTGGCCCTCGGCCACCGACGTAACGCAGGCCAGTAGTAGCGCGCCAGCTTGCCGCAGGGCGCTGGCCTGGGCTGCCGTAGGCAAGCCAAAGTGAAAGCTCACTACCCGCGGCCGGGCCGCTACCAGCACCCGCAGCAAGGCATCGTTCACCCGAAAGCTAGGGTACACTTCGGGTAGGCTGGTGGGCGGCTCGCTGCCTAGGTCCTCAAAAAATGGCCGCAAATAGGCCAGCCACTGAGCATCGTGGACCGGGTTGGGCGCGGGCGGCTGGTGGCAAAAAACATTGACGTTGAACGGCCGGTCGGTGGCGGCTTGTAGCTCGGCTAGCTGCTGGGCCACTACTGCCGCATCGGGGGTAGCCCCGGTGGCCAATGAGCCCAGTGCACCCGCCCGTGACACGGCCAACGCCAGCGCTAGCGTAGACACCCCAGCCATAGGTGCCTGAATAATAGGATGGGTGAGCGCAAAACGCTCGCAGAAGGCATTCATAAGCTAGCGGGGTGGTGGCTAAAACTAACCAGCCAGCTGCGCGCAGGGTTTGACCCTAGGGCTCACACCCGCATGGAGTCAAACTGAAAATCGTTGATGCGGGCCTGAATGTCTTGGGGCGACAGCTTTTCGCGAGCGGCGGCCTGGGCCAGGGCGGGCAGTTCCTGGTCGCCGGCCAGGCGCAGGGTCAGAATCTGCTTGAGCGTGAGGTTTTTTTCGAGCTCGGCAAAGCGCTGGCCACTTACTTCAAAGTAGCGTTGGCGGACTTCGAGGCGGGCCACCCGGTCTTGCAGCAGCAGGGCGTAGTGCTGGCGCAGCATCACGACCGTGACAAAAAACAGCAGCGTGACGGCCGCCAGCGAAAACCACAGCCGCGAAATTTCGGAGTCGTCGCCGGCCACGCCCACGTAGCGCCGGATAGTGTAGATAACCATCACCAGCGTGAGGGGCAGCACGATAAAATGGTGAAGCGGGTAGTAGCGAACGGGGTTTTTGGCAGCCATTGGGCGAGAAGATTAGAAAAGGAACTAAGCCAAACGAGAAAACTCCGGCCGGGGCCGGAGTTTTCACTAAAAAACGTAAGTACGAAGCCGCGGCTAGGATTTACGGGCTTCTTTTTCGGCCCTCTTTTGCGCCTTGAGTTGCTCTTTAGCAGCTTTCTCCTGCTGCCGGGCGGCTTTGCTGGCTTCCTGCTGCTGTTTGAGCTGTTCCTTTTGCTGCTTGGCCGCAATGCGCTGCTCTTTCAGCTGGCGCTTGAGGTCGTCGGCCTGGTTTTGTTGCTGCTCGATAGCGCGCTTGCTGTCGCGCACCGAGGCCTCCGAGGCCTGCCGCTGTGCACGCTGCTGGTCGTAGGTGGCTTGGGCACCCTGCACCGAAGGCTGGGGAGCGCTCTGGTCGGGGGTAGTGGTCTGGGCGTGGGCCGAGGTAGCGGCCAGGCTGGCTACGGCAAAGGCAGCCAGCAAAAATGCTTTTTTCATGAGAAGAAGATGAACAGCTAACTAGCTGAACTACTTTAACGTGAAAAGCCTAGGTAAGGGTTAGGGTAAGCACCGCCACCTAATGCATGCGGCGTACTTCGACTCACTGCTAACCACCTTGAAGCCACCTAGGCATGTGCCGCGGCTGGCACGGCGCAGCCGCTTCGGCAGCCATCAGGCAGCTCGGTGTCTTCAACCTGCACCGTGCTGTGGTGAATATGAAACTCGCGCAGCAGCCCCGCCGATAGGTTGGCCAGCCACGTGGCATCGGCCCCACCGGGGCGCACCAGGTGGGCCATGAGGGCGGTATCGTGGCCATCGCTGCTCATGCTCCAGATGTGCAGGTCGTGCAGGCTTTGCACGCCCGGCTGGGCCAGCATAAACTGCCGCACCTTTTCGAGGTCGATGCCATCGGGCACGGCTTGCAGCCCGAGGCGAATGGTATCGCGCAGCAACCCCCACGAGCTCACTGCAATCACCCCCAGCAGCCCGAAGCTGATGAGAGGGTCGAGCCAAGTTACATTGGTGAAGTAGGTGATGGCGCCGCCTATCACCACGCCTAGGCTCACCAGCGCATCGGTCAGCATATGCAGGTAGGCGCCGCGCACGTTCACATCGCCCTTTTGCCCGGCGCTGAACAGCCAGGCCGTGAAGCCATTAATCAAGATGCCGGTGCCGGCCAGCAGCATCACGGCGCCGCCCTTCACAGGCTCGGGGTGACGCAGGTGGTCGATGGTTTCCCACAAAATGAACCCTAGGGCGCCGTAAAGTAGTGCGGCATTAATCAGCGCGGCCTGAATGGTAGCGCCCCGGTAGCCGAAGGTATAGCGCGGCGTGGCCGGGCGGCCCGCCAGCCAGGCGGCCCCCCAGGCCAGGGCCAGGCTCAGCACGTCGCTCAGGTTGTGGCCCGCATCGGAGAGCACGGCGGCCGAATTAGACCACAGCCCACCTAGGGCTTCGATAACGACAAAGGCCAGGTTTAGCCCGATGCCCCAGGCAAAGGCGGCGCTGAATTTGCCCCCGGCCGGCGGGGCGGCGTGTACGTGGCCGGCGTGGTCGTGGTCGTGCGAATGGCCCATAACTAAGTAGCGTGCGCGTGTACTGGCCTAAACGCAAAGGCTGGGGTTTGGGTGCGAAAGTAGCCCTAACCCCGGCCTAGGTGCTATTTAAAGGCCAGGGGCACTACCACTTTCACGCTCACCGTGCGGCCCATGTTAAACACGCCCTGGCGGCCAGTGGTGTAGTTGATGGCCGCGTACTTGAGGCGGCTCAGGTGCGACTGGTAGGCCACGTCGAACAGGTTATTGGCCGTCACAAATACCGAAAACAGCGTGCGGCCTTTGCTGTCGGCTACGTCGGTGCCCGCGCCAGCATTAAACAGGGTATAGGCAGGTGTCGCCGTTTCGGTATCGAAGGCCCCGAAGAAGCGGTTTTGGGCAAAGGTCTGCTCTAGCTGAAAGCGGGCGTACACGTTGGTGAGGCGCTTGCCCTGGCGGCGGAAGTTGCCGCGCAGCTCCGATTGCAGCCGGTCGGCCGGGATGAAGGGCAGGTACTTTTGCTCGTCGGGCACGTCGAGCTGGCGGGCGCGCACCATCGAAAACGAGTTTTCGAAGTGCAGCCAGTCGAGCGGGTGGGGGTGAAAGTCGAGGGTGACCTCGCCGCCCAGCAGCCGCGCCTGGCCCTGCACGTAGTTAAACAGCCCGATGTCGGGCCCCGTCGAAACTAGCGAATCGGTGCCGGCCTGATTAAGCACGCGCCGCGCAAAAATGTAGTTCGAGATGCTGTTCTCAAACGCATCGATGCTGAAGCGCACGTGGTCGCTGACATAGCTCACGCCGGCATCGACCTGCAAGCTGGTTTCAGCCTTAAGGCCCGGCTGGCCCACCTCATAGCGAATGGTACCCTCGTGCACCCCGTTCGACCCCAGCTCGGCAATGTTGGGCGCCCGGAAGCCGCGACTCAGGTTGGCCTTCACCGTAAGGCGGTCGCTAAAGCTATAGGCGGCACCTAGGCTGCCGCTGTAGTTATTGAAAGTGCTCTCGAAGCCCGGAAACTTGGTTTCGGCGCCGGCCGTGCCGGCGGGCACGGGCTGTTCGTCGGCATCGAGGTACAAACTCTGGGCCCGGATGCGGCGCACATCGTAACGCAGGCCGCCGCTGAGGTCGAGCCCGCCGAGCGATTTTTTGATGACCCCAAACACGCCGCCCTCGTTCAGCTTGTAAGCCGGAATCAGAAATTCCTGCCCTAGGTTACGGTTTTGCTGGTGCAGGCCGCTGGTGCCCACGGCCAGGTTCCAGCCGTTTAGCTCGGGCAAGAAATAGCGCAGCGCGTAGTCCACAGTGCGCAGCTGGAAGTACAGGTCGGGCGTGTCGGGCGCCAGCACGTTGCCAAACTCGCGGCGCAGGTTCTGCTGGTAGTTGACTTGCAGCGCCAGCCGCCCGCCGCGCTGCCCAATGATAAAGTTATTGTCGGTGCCAAAGCGCAAGTGGTTGATGCGCTGGCGCGGCACTTGCAAGGTGTAGCCCGATTGGTTGTCGGTCACTACCTGGGGCTCGGCTTGGCCGTTCACGGCCACCTCGCGCAAAAAGCGTCCGGTCAGGCTGTCGCGCTCGCCTTCTATCAAGCCCACGTTTTGGTTAAATGAGCTGAAGGTCAAGTGCGAATAGCCCCAGCTTTTGTTCAAGCCCACGTAGCCGTTGGCGTCCCATTCATTAAAGCCTGAGTTGAAAACCCGGCCGTCGTAGCGGTTGCGGTAGTCGCCGGCCACCTTGCGGGTACCCCGCACCAGCCAGTTAAAGCCATTGAGGTTACCCGCGTTTTCGAGCGAGTAGCCCTGTTGGCGGTTGTTGGTTTGGTAGTTAGCCACGGCCTGGCCCGTGATGTGGCCTTCGGCAATGGGGTCGGGCGCTAAGAAGTTGATAACGCCCGCCATGGCATCGGAGCCATACAGCAACGAGCCCGGCCCCTTAATAATCTCGGCCCGGTCGATGCTGAACTCGTCTAGCTCAATGCCGTGCTCATCGCCCCACTGCTGGCCTTCCTGCTTGGCGCCGTTGTTGAGCGTCACCACGCGGTTGTAGCCCAGCCCGCGCACTACCGGCTTGCTAATGGCTGCACCTGTGGTAATCTGGCTGATGCCCGGCGTGTGCGCGATGGCGTCAATCACGTTGGTGGCCGAGGTCTGGTTGAGGCGCGTGCGGTCGACCACCGTGGTGGGCACCGGCGAGCGGCGCAACTCTGTGGCCTGGCTCACACCCGTCACTACCACCTGCCCAATCTCGGTGGCCGACGGGCTCAGTTTGAAGTCGAGCGGCTGGCCGCTGCCAGTGTCTACCAGCTGGCTTATCGTGTTATACCCTAGAGAGGTAATCTGCACTGTGAACCGGCCCCTGGGTAGGTTGGCGAAACTAAAGCGGCCCTCAGCGTCGGTGGCTGTGCCCTGCTTGAGGTCGGGAAAAATAACGTTGACGCCCGGCAGGCTTTCGCCCGTGGTGGCATCGGTAAGGCGGCCACTGACTGGCCCCGCTGCCCGCGGGCGTGCCACTGGCGCAGTAGATTGGCCTGCTGCCGCAAAAGACAAGGTGCTGGCTAGCACCAGCATAGAAGAGGTACGAAGCATAAAGCCCACTAAGTAGAAAAAAGGCACCAAAGCGGCCAGCTCTGGGCTCGGCTAGCAAGCCTCTGCGCCTAGCTAGGGCCCGGGGCCTTAGCAGCGAGGAAGAGCAGAGCTGCCGCCCGGCAGGTACGCCGGCGCTTGGCGCTGGCCCGCGGCTGCACACGCAGCCCGCAGGACCAAAACCTAATTGATTGAAAGAAAAAGAATTGTGGGTGGCATAGGCCCGGCCTAGCTACCCAGTAGCTACCTAGGCACTCGGCGGCGGGCCGCGCAAAGCCGAGCGCCGTAGGGCCGCCGCCGAGCAAGCCAGCGTGGCAGGCACGGCCAGCGGCCGATAGTACAGCGCGCACGAGGGGAGAGGGACGGCTACCCGCGGCGCAGACTGGTAGGCTACATTATAGAACTGCTCGGTTTGGCAGTGGGTGTGCTTGGCCGTGAGCCGCACCTTACCTGGCTGGTGCTTTGCGGCTGGGGCAAAGGCGGGCTCCTCGGTAGTGTGCTCGTGGGAGTGCAGCGCCAGTATCCATGCCTCCGGCAGCAGCGTCCGCATCAGGCAGAGCAGCAGCAGCAAAGCAAGGTAGGGGCGAAGAACGGGCCGCAACACAGTAACGCTAAAGTAACCGACTTACTGACAACGCAGGCGGCTTGGCATGGCTGCCGCCCGGCAAAGATATGCTTAAATAAAAAGCGCAGCGGGGAAGCGGTGCAACAGGGTTTCGCGAACACTCGCGCGGCCTAGCCGTAATGAGCGCCTGCCAGTAAACGACCTTGCTAAGTCTTCACCGCTGCGGGGCACCACGCCGCAGTGCCTCATGTGCCAACCCTAGGACCGGCAAAAAATAGTACCAATCTAACTAAGCAGTGGTGCGGGCTTGCTACCGCAGTTCATAGGCTGGCATATGAAATGCTGTTACAAAATAACCTATTTGGCATGCGGTTGCTACAGCTTGCTGTGCTTGGCGTAGGCTTACCGGCGTTACCTTTGTTTTTAATTCAGAAAAGTCAAAACATCAAGTATATATCATTAAAATAGACGAGTTTTTTGTATTTATTCTATATTTAATATATTTTGGGTTTTTCGAGCGGTTTTCCCGACCGGAAATAAGGTTTCTGCGTACGTGCGCCGCTTTCTTGCATAAAATTATATTGCCTGCGGTGCGTTGAGTCGTACCGTCAGGATGCTCTTCTTTCTTCCGCTGTTGTTTTTATGATTATTACGGACATTAAAGAACTCAAAATTCAATATGATGAACCGTTGCATCTTTTACGAGTAGAGTGGGCCGCTGGCCGTGATATGCGCCGCCTCCGGCCTGCCCTGGAGCAGCTATCGCAAGTAGCTATTCGCTTGCAAATCACGCACGGCCTACTGGCAATCGACACGCTGCCCGACATTTCGGCATACGACCAGATATGGCTAGGCTCGCAATGGCTGCCTAAAACGGAGCGGCTGTCGCTAAAGCAAGCCGTGGTGGTACTCTCGTCGGGTAAGATTTATAATCAGCAAGCCATCGAAACGCTGCTGATGCTGAATCGAAACCACGTAAAATTTGACTTTCAGTTCTTTAGCCAGTCAGTATCGGCCATGCACTGGCTCACCAACGAGTCGCGGCGCCTGCCAGCCCTGCTTGCCGAGTGGGATAGTGCCTTTGGGCCCATGGAACCCGAGGCCTCGCAGGTAGCCGAACCGCGGGCACCGTACCGCCGGCCATAGCCGCTCGCGGCCTCTGCCAACCTGGCAGCGGCTACTACATTTGGAACAGCCTTTGAAAGAAGGGCTGACTGACAGGCGCGGCTTGTTGGTCAGCCTTTTATTGTTTTCACTTAGCTCATTTCCCGATGTCCGAAACCGGCTCCATCTCCATCCATACCGAGAACATCTTCCCGATTATCAAGAAGTTCTTGTATTCTGACCACGAGATTTTCCTGCGCGAGCTGGTCAGCAATGCCGTCGATGCCACCCAGAAGCTTAAGAGTCTGGCAGCGCTGGGCGAGTACAAAGGCGAGCTGGGCGAGCTGAAAGTGCGCGTGACGGTTGACAAAGACCAGCGCAAAATCACGATTTCGGACCACGGCCTAGGTATGACGGCCGAGGAAATTAAGAAGTACATCAACCAGATTGCCTTCTCCGGCGCCACCGAGTTTGTGGAGAAATACAAGGAGAAGGATGCGCAAGCCAAAGACCAGATTATCGGGCAGTTCGGCCTAGGCTTCTACTCGGCCTTCATGGTGGCCAAAGAGGTAGAAATCTGGTCGCAATCGTATAAGGAAGGCGCCCTGACCGCGCACTGGACTTGCGACGGCTCGACCCAGTATACCATCGACGAGCCTACCGGCGAGCACGCCAAGGCCGAGCGTGGCACCGACGTAGTGCTGCACGTGGCCGAGGACTCGGACGAGTTCTTGGAAGAGGCCCGGTTGCGCACCATCCTCACCAAGTACTGCAAGTTCCTGCCCATCCCGATTGAGTTTGAGGGTGAGCTGATTAACGACACCACGCCCATCTGGACCAAGCAGCCGGCCGACCTGACCGACGAGGACTACAAAAAGTTCTACCGTGAGCTGTACCCGATGAGCATGGATGAGCCGCTGTTCTGGATTCACCTGAACGTGGACTACCCCTTCAACCTGACGGGTATTCTGTACTTCCCGAAGGTGAAGGACGAGCTGCAATTCCAGCGCAACAAGATTCAGTTGTACTCGCGCCAGGTGTTCATCACCGACGAGGTGAAGGACGTGGTGCCCGAGTTCCTAATGCTGCTGCACGGCGTGATTGACTCGCCGGACATTCCGCTGAACGTGTCGCGTAGCTTCCTGCAGGCCGACGCCAACGTGCGCAAAATCAACACCTACATCACCCGCAAGGTGGCCGACAAACTGGCCGAGCTGTTCCGCAAGGACCGCGCTGGCTACGAGGAGAAGTGGGCTGACATTGGGCTGTTTGTGAAGTACGGCATGCTCTCGGACGATAAGTTCTATGAGCGCGCCAAGGACTTCGTGTTGCTGAAAAGCGTGGACGGCACCCTGCGTACCCTCACCGAGTACACCGAGCACGTGCAGGCCAACCAGAAAGACAAGACCGACAACACTGTGGTGCTTTACACCACCGATGCTGAGGCGCAGCACGGCTTCGTGGCAGCAGCCCAGGAGCGTGGCTACGACGTGCTGAACATGGACCAAGTGCTCGACGCGCACTTCATCGGCCTGCTAGAGCAGAAGCTCGAGAAGACTACGTTTAAGCGCGTGGACTCGGCCACGGCCGGCCAGCTCATCGAGAAGGAAGAAGCCCCGGCCAGCGTGCTGAGCGAAGACGACCAAAAGAAGCTGGAAGAGGTATTTACGGGTGCTATCAGCAACCCCGCAATGCACGTGAAAGTGGCGGCCCTCTCGCCGCAGGATGCGCCGGTGGTTATCACCCAAAATGAGTTTATGCGCCGCATGAAGGACATGCAGCGCACCGGTGGCGGAGGCGGCATGCAGATGTTCGGCAACATGCCCGACTCGTTTGACGTGACCGTGAACGCCAACAGCCCGCTGGTGAGCAAGGTGCTGGCCGACGGCGGCGACACCATTGCCAAGCAAGCTTTCGACTTGGCGCTGCTGGCCCAGGGCCTGCTGAAGGGCGAAGCTCTCACGGCCTTCGTGAAGCGCAGCACTGAATTGCTATAAGTAGAGCCGTCCTAGGTTAACGAAAGCCCCGCCACCGCAAAGTGGCGGGGCTTTTTGATTTGGTAATGGCTGGTGTAACTGGCGCGAGTTTAGCGCAGCGTAACTCGTGCCTAGGTATTACGTGGAGGCTGCGCCTCCACTGCCGCGTTAGCGGCAAATCACAGTTGAAATGAGCGAGATTGCGCAAGCCAAGCGGCAATCCCTTCCGCACATTGCCGCGTTGCGGCAGTGGAGTTGCAAACTCCACGTCATACTCAGGCACGAGTTACGCTGCGCTAAACTCGCGCTAGTCACAGGGGCTTTTGAGTTAGTGGCAGCTGGTGGGCCCGACGCTGGCCCTAGGGCAGTCAGCAAGATTTTCGGCAGAAGTTCTTACTATTGTGCGACTCGTGCTGTAAAAAATTCAAGCACCTAGCTCTTTGCTCGCCCCACCCGCCCTATGAAAAACCTGATTGCCCTGGCGCTACCCTGTTTCGTGGTAACGGTCGCCGTTGCCCAGCCAAGCCAAAAAGCAGCGGCCGACTTAGCCCGCAACCAAGCCCGCGTGAGCGGCGGCGTGCTGCAAGGCGCGGCGGTTGATAATATTCACACCTTCAAGGGCGTACCCTATGCGGCCCCGCCGGTGGGCAACCTGCGCTGGCGCGAGCCCCAGCCCGCAGCCAAGTGGACCAACCTGCGCCCGGCCACGCAATTCGGACCTAGGGCCATGCAGCTTCCGCTATTTGGCGATATGAATTTCCGCTCGAATGGCGTGAGCGAAGACTGCCTCTACCTGAACGTGTGGACCGGGGCCAAAACTACCAGCGAGAAGCGGCCGGTGCTGGTGTACTTCTACGGCGGCGGGCTGGTGGCCGGCGACGGCTCGGAGCCGCGCTACGACGGCGAAAGCATGGCCCGCCGGGGCATCGTGTCCGTAACGGTGAACTATCGCCTGGGGGCGTTTGGCTTTATGGCCCATCCCGAGCTGACCAAAGAATCGCCTCACCACGCCTCGGGCAACTACGGCCTGCTCGACCAGGCCGCGGCCATTAAGTGGGTGAAGGACAATATTGCGGCCTTCGGCGGCGACCCGCAGCACATTACTATCGCGGGCGAGTCGGCGGGCTCGTTTTCGGTGAGCGCCCAAATGGCATCACCGCTTTCTAAAAACCTAATAGCCGGCGCCATAGGCGAAAGCGGCTCGCTCCTAGGTCTGCAGCCGCTGCCCGCGCTGGCGCAGGCCGAGCAGGCGGGCGCTACCTGGGCTACCAGCCTCGGCGTGGGCTCGCTAGCCGCACTACGGGCGCTGCCGGCCCAGCAGGTGCTAGAAGCCAGTGGTAAGCCAGGTGCGCCGCGCTTTTCGGCCATTGTAGATGGCTACTTGTTTCCGCAGTCGCCCAAGGAAATTTTCTTGGCTGGGCAGCAAGCCAAGGTGCCGCTGCTGGTGGGCTGGAACTCGCAGGAAAGCGGCTACCAGGGTATCCTGGGCCAGGCTGCTCCAACCGTGGAAAACTACCGCGCCGCCGTGCAGAAAAACTTCGGCGACCGCGCGGCCGAGGTGCTGCGCCTGTACCCCGCCACCACCGATGCCGAGGTAGAACAAGCCGCTACCGACCTGGCCGGCGACCGCTTTCTGGGCTATAGCACTTGGAAGTGGGCCGATGCGCACGCTAACACCAGCGGCCGGCCCGTGTACCGCTACTACTACGCCCGCCCGCGCCCGGCCATGACGCCCGAAATGGGCAACGCCACGGCCAACCTAGCCGGCGGCGTAACCAAGGGCGACCCCAACGCTAAGCCCGCGCCGCCTGCCAAGGGGGCCGTGCACTCGGCCGAGATAGAGTACGCGCTCGGCAACCTAGGGAGCAATAAAGTATTTGCCTGGACGCCCGACGACTACCAAGTGTCGAAGACCATGCAGGCCTACTTCGCCAATTTCATCAAGACCGGCAATCCCAACGGCGCGGGCCTGCCTACCTGGCCGGCCCTGAAGCCCGGCGCGGGTGGCCAACTGCTGCACCTCGACGTGCAAACCAAGGCCGTGCCCGACCAAACCCGCGACCGCTACTTGCTGCTCGAGCAGCTGGCGACGAAGTAAGTGCTAGGCACTAGCAGAGCCGTACGCCGGTGTCTGACTACTAAGGTGATAGAATTGGTGTGCCTGGGTATTAGGTATAGATAAAACGTTATATCAAATTAGCTCCTCTTTTCGTATGATAGCGTATGGAGCCTACATCATTAACTGACGCGACCGAGCCCGACGAACTGGCGCAGGTGCTACTGGAGGTAGCTCCGGTAGGTATGATGCTGCTGCGCCCCGTGTTTGCTGCGGAGGGCGGAGACATTATCGACGTAGTTTTTGAATACCTTAACCCCATAGCCCAGCGCAAAGTCCTGCTGCCGGCGCGGCCTACCGAGTCGCTGCGCACGCTGTACCCCGACGATGAAGGACTGTTCGCTTTTTACCAAAAAGCTTACCTAAGCGGCGGGCGGGCCGAGTACGAGGGTACCCGCGAGGTTGCCGACTTAGTATTCACTTACCGCCTGGTGGCGCAGCGGCAGGGCCCTAGGTTGGTTGTCAGCTTCGAAACGACCACCAACCACCCCATTGAGGCGGTGGCCGAGCAGCTGCACGCCAGCCTAACCCGCGAGCAGGCGGCCCGGCAGCTAGCCGAGCGCCAGCAGCAAGAGGTGACCCGGCTGTTTGAGCAGGCGCCCGTGGCCATTTCGGTGCTGAAGGGGCCCCGGCACGTGGTCGAACTCATGAACGAGGCCAACGCGACGCTCCTAGGTAGCACGCGGGAAAAATTGCTGGGTCAGCCCATTATGGAGGCGCTGCCCGAGCTGCAGGGGCAAGGCTTCGACCTGGTGCTGCACCGGGTGATGCAAGGCGAAACCATCGTGTTTCGGGAAGTATCGGTCGAACTCAGCCGTGCCAACATAGGCAAGCCCGATAGCGGCTACTACCACGTGACGTACCAGCCCTGGCGGGCCGAAAATGGTGCCATAGTGGGTGCGATAGCCGTGGCGATTGAGGTAACCGACCAGGTACTGGCGCGCCAGCAACTCGAACTGCTCAACCAGGAGCTAGAAGCCCGCGTGCAGGACCGCACCCGGCAGGCCCACCTCGCGCGGGCCGAGGCCGAGCGCGAGCGCGGCCGCCTGGCGCAGCTCATTGCCGAGGCCCCGGCCGCCATCTGTGTGCTGGCGGGGCCCAAGTTTGTGTACGAGTTCGTCAATCCGCGCTACCAGGCGCTTTTTGATAACCGTACCTTAGTTGGGCGGTCTATTCTGGATGCGGTGCCCGAGTATGCCGACCAGCCCGTGTGGCACGGCCTGCGCGGGGTGTACAAAACAGGCCGCACCCACCTAGCCGACAGCAAGGCGGTACCCGTGGCCCGGCCCGACGGCGTGGTGGAAGAGCGCTACTTTACCTACATCGAGCAGGCCCGCCACAACGAGCACGGCGAAATAGACGGCGTCTATGTGTTTGGCTTTGAAGTGACTGATAAGGTACTGGCGCACGAGCAGGTAAGGCGCCTCAATGACAAGCTGACGGCCGCCAACCAGGAGCTATGCGCCGCCAACAAGCAGCTTATGCGCACCAACATCGACCTGGATAATTTCATTTATACGGCCTCGCACGACCTCAAAGCGCCCATTACCAACATTGAGGGCTTGCTGAACTTACTGAAAAAGAGCCTGCCTGCCGAAGTTCGCACCGACGGCCTAGTGGCTACCGTGCTGAGCCGCATGCACGGCTCGGTCGAGCGCTTTACGCGCACCATTGGCCACCTCACCGACGTCACCAAGCTACAAATCGAGTTCGCTCATCCTCCCGAAACGCTGTCGCTGGCGGCCGTGCTGGAAGACGTGCGCCAGGACCTGCTACCCCAGCTTACCGAAGCCGGTGCCGAGCTTGAAGTAGACGTAGATGACTGCCAGCCACGCGTATTTTCGGAGAAGAACTTGCGCAGCATCCTCTACAACTTGCTCAGCAATGCTCTCAAGTACCGCCATCCCGCGCGGCCGCCCCGCATCCGTATGGCCTGTGCCCCCGAGGGTGATGAGCTAGTATTGCAAGTACAAGACAATGGACTGGGCGTGGGTGATTGGCAGCAGGCGCGGCTGTTTCAGTTATTCCAGCGCTTGCACACCCACGTCGAGGGCTCGGGCCTGGGGCTGTATATGGTGAAGAAAATAGTGGAAAACGCGGGCGGCACCATTACCGTGGAAAGCCAGGTAGACGTGGGCACCACGTTCATCCTCCGCTTCCCGGCCTAGGACAATAAACAATTATCATTGCGAGCGCAGCGAAGCAATCGCACCCCAATAGTGTCGCTCAACAGGTGTGGTTGCTTCGCTGTGCTCGAAATGACAGACGGTACTAATTACTCAGCGCTGGCGAGTAGTGTCCGTTAGCGTTAATAAAAACGCTTTGAGGTCGGCTACGTCGCGGGTAGAAAGGTGCAGCTTGTCGGGCGGCAGGGTTTGGTTTTCGACGGAAATACCCTGGCCTACCCCGCCGCCCTCGTTATAGAACGCGATGACCTCATCTAGGGTGCGAAACTGCCCATTGTGCATATAAGGCGCGGTGAGCGCCACGTTACGCAGCGTAGGCGTTTTGAAAGAATGGCGCAATGGGGCCAGCTTGGTGAGAGCGTAGCGCCCTAGGTCGGGGTCGAGCTGCCGGCTGCTGGGGCGCGTGGGCACGCCCAACACCTCGGCCTCCGAGTCTTGGAAAGTAGGGGGTGCGGTGCCGTTGGTGAGGGGCAAGAAGTGACAGGTGGCGCAGCGTGCCCGACCCGCGTAGAGATTAAAGCCGCGCACGGCGGCCGAACTCAAGGCGGCGTCCTTTTCGCCGCGCACGTAGCGGTCGAAGGGTGCGTTGAGGCGCACGAGGCTGCGCTCGTAGGCAGCCAGCGCGTTTTGGATGCGCACCGGGCTCACGAGCGGCGCGCCAGCTTCGGTGCCGGGAAAAGCTTGGCGGAACTGCGCGGCGTAGCGCGGCTGCCGGGCCAGGCGGCCGGCGGCAGATTCCAGTGAGCCGTGCATCTCGTCGCGGCTGCCGACTACATCAATGGCTTGGTTTTCAAGATTGGGGGCGCGCAGGTCGTAGAATTGCCCGGCCTGGAGTGCGGCATTGAGGATGGTAGGGGTGTTGCGCCGCAACGTACCGCCGTTGAGCGTGGCGCTCAAGGCCAGGCCATCGGTGAAGGCGCGGCTTGGCTGGTGGCATGAGACGCAGGAGCGGCCGCCGCCGCTCAGCACGGGGTCGTGGAATAGCGCGCGACCTAGGGCCACCTTGGCCGGGTTACTGAACCACTGCCGGTTGCCAGTATAGAAATCGGGGTTGAATGCACCCGTATCGAATAGCGTGGCCGCGTTGGGCCGCAACGCCCGCAACTCGCCCGGAAACGGCGCAATGTTTAATTGCATCTGCAAAGCCAGTAGGCTGCGCCCCAGTGGATTGGCGTGGCTGCGAATAAACCCTATGCGGTCGAACAACGCAAAATCTTGTTGCTGTAGTAGGGCCGTGCGAGCCGCCGCCAGCCGGGCTTGCGCGGTAGGCGCGGCTGGCTTGCCAGCGGTAGCGCCAGCCGGGGCATACAGCCGCAACGACGCTTCTAGAGCACCTAGGGCGGCCTCTGCTTCAGGCAAGGTGGCGGTGGGGCACAGCGGCGTATCGAAGCCCGTGATACCCAGTGCCACCACCCGAAACACCTGCTGCCGCAAGGCGTCAAAGACGTGAGCATCAGTAAACTCTTGGTCGGCCCACGAGAGCTGGAGCGAGCGCATCTGCCGTCGCAGGCGCACTACTTGGCGGCGCAGTTCGGTGCGGCTGGCCGTGTCTTGGGCGGCCGGGGCGGGGCTAGGGTACAGCAGCGGCTCAATTACCTGCAAGCCCGCCGGCTCAAACATCTTGGTCTCTTCCACCTCCACTTCAGCCACGGGCGCGCCATTCACCAACCGGCTGGTGGCGGGCAAAAAGTATTCGGTAAACGGCTCGACGCGCTTGTAGGCCAGCCGGCAGCGCCGGAATGCCTGCCGCAGCGAATCGATAGGGAGCGGCTCAGCGGCGGGCCGGCGGCTCAGCGGCAGCAGCTCCTTATCAATGAGGGCTAACAGGTGCCCTAGGTCGCGAGCTACGGCGGTTTTTACCTGAGCTGGGCGCGAGCGGGCTTGCTGGGTGGTTTGGCCGGTGGGGGCGGGTGGGGGAGTGGCCTGCTCGTCGGTGGCGGGCGTGCAGTAGGTCAGCACGCTTGCCAGTAGCAGATTTAGGCTTAAAAATTGAAAAAGAGGCTGTTTCATAAAAGTGCCAAGCTGTGGCCGCTGATGCAGAAGCGAGGCTATCCCTCACTGGTCATGCAGCGCGTAGCGAAGCATGACAGTTAGTTGTGCTTCTATAAAACAGCACCCCCCACCAGGGCCGGCGGAGGGTGCTGCAAAGGCCCTAGGTCCTGAAAACTACTTGGCTACGCCGCGCACGATGACGACCTGGCCGCCCTCGCTGTTGGTGTTGGAAGTTGCTCCTGAGCCATCGGCGTTACGGAACTTGGTATCCTGCCAGGTGTGGGGGTGAATGTTGACCAAGAAGGTGTTAGGCGTATTTACGAGGTCGCTGATGTCGTACATGGCGCCGTATTCCCAGGAGCTTTTCTGCTGGTTGTTGCTGGGGTTATACTTGGCGTTGAAGGTGGCATCAGTGCGGCGGTGGTCCATTTCAAGCATGGCCTTGGCGCGCTGGCTGGGGCTGTTGATGGCCCACTGCCAGATGCGGCCGTCGTGGTTGTTGGCCACGTAGTACGAGTCGCCGTCTTCCTGAATGTAGACGTAGTTGTCGGTCACGCAGATATTGTCCGGGTTCACGATGTAGTTGCCGGGGTCGCTGGCGCCGTCTACTACCACTTCGAGCTTGGCGGCGGCGGTAGGGTCGGTGGCATTCAGGTTCAGCTTATAAACGCGGCCCCACATGGTTTTGCCAGCCACGGGCGTCACTTTATCCGAAGCGCTCACGCCGGTAGCCGTGAAGTACACCTCGCGGTTGTTGGCGGCGCTGCCCTTGCGGTAGTCTAGGTCCTCCACGCGGGCTAGCTGCAAGGCATTGTTGGTCACCGAGAAGGCAGCAATTTGGGCGCCCGTCATGGTGGTCACGTTGGGTACCTCTACCCACTGCACGTCGTAGCTGGTGCCGGAGCTCATGTTGGTCTCGACGGGGTCGTTGTTCTGGCGCTTCATCATATAAAGCTTGCCATTGTCGAGGTCGCCGGGCGTGTTGCTCACGTAGAGCAGCACCTGGCCGTTGGTGTCGTCTTCGCCAATCACGATAACCGTTTTGCCGGGGTAAGCCTGCTTGCTGAGCGGCACGGCGTTTTCCATGCTGGCCTTACCTAGGGCGGGCTTGCGGCGGCTCGAGTTAGACTTGTTGGCCGTGCCTAGTGGGTCGAGGGCGTGCACCATGCTTTCGGAGCCGCTTTCGCCGGCCGTCAGGAAGGTGGGTATCGGGAAGCCGTGCTCTTCGGGCGTGGCCAGCGTGGCCGAGCACAGGCGGGTGGTGCCGCCATTGTAGTCCAGGATATACTCGCCGCGTACCGGCTTGAAGGTGCGGTCAAGGTACACGCGCGATACCGACTGCGAAATCTCGTGGTTGTTAATCAGCACGTAGCCACCCTCGGCGGCGGGATTCTTCAGCAGGCCGGCGCCATCGGGTTGCGGGCCAAATATGAAGTTGGGCGACCCGGCCAGCACATCGTCCGACGAAATCAGGGGCATGATTTGCAGGTTCTCAAAGCCCGACATTGCCTTCACCAGCGATGGCGTCACCGATTGTGCCTTCAGCTCGACGGGGTTGCCGGGCTCGTTGTTATCGTCGTTGCTGCAAGCTGCTAGCAAGGGCAGAAGACCTAGGGCCGCTAGGCGGGCCGAACGAAGAAGAGTAGTGTTGGTCATAAAATAAAAACGGAAAAAAACTGGGTTCTAACAGGTCCCCAAAATTCCTCGTTTAGTGTTACGCCAACGTCAAGCCGTAATTATGAAAATTTGATTAAGGAAAATGCAAAAGCTTTACTTCTTAAAAAACGTCAGTAAGTCAGCCTTATACGAGTTGCCAATGGGTATCTCGTCGCCCGTAGTCAATACCAGTTGCTCGGGTTGAAGCAGCTTGATGTGGGCCGCCGCCACGATAAAGGAGCGCTGCACCCGCACAAAGCGCTCGCCTAGGGTGTCTACCATCTCCTTCATAGTGGCGTGGTGCAGGTAGGTTTTGGCAGCCGTCACGATTTTTACATAGTCTTTGCAGCCCTCCACAAATAGAATATCGCGGTACGGCACTTTCAGCAAGCTGCCTTGTTCCTTGAGTAGCAGGTGGGTGTCGTCGGCGGCATTGGGCGCGGCGGCTGGGGTAGGGGGTTGGTAGCGCGCCACGGCCTTTTGGAAGCGCTCGTAGCTGAACGGCTTGAGCAAGTAATCGAGCACGTTGAGCTCGAAGCCCTCGTAGGCGTACTCGCGGTAGGCGGTAGTGAGGATGGTAGCGGGCGGCGAGGGGAGCGTTTTGAGGAAATTTAATCCCGTAACAAGCGGCATTTCAATGTCTAAGAACATTAAATCGACCGGGTGCTGGCGCAGGTGCTCGTGGGCCTCCAGGGCGTGGCGGCACAGGCCGCTGAGCACGAGGCCTGGCGTTTGGGCAATGAATTGCTTTAAGACCTGGTGGGCCAGCGGCTCATCGTCGACTATCAGGCAGCGGGTAGGGGCAGTGCTCATAGGTGCAAAATAAGCTCGGCGCGGTAGCGGCCGTTGTTCTCGCCTAGGTGTAGCTCGTGGGTGCCGGGGTAGTAAAGCTGCAAGCGCCGCTTAATATTCTCTAAGCCAATGCCTCCGCTGCGGCGCGGCGACGCGGGTGGCGGGCTGGGCAGCATGTCATTCTCGATGACGAAGCGCAATTGGCCCGGCGCGGTCGTGAGGGTGGCCTCCACACTGGCATCGTCGCTGAAGTGGTGGCGGCCGTGCTTAAAGCTGTTTTCGACCAGCGGCAGCCATAGCAGCGGCGGCACCTGCCGCCCGCCTAGGTCGGCCCCGGCCGTGCTAAACCGAATGCGCGCGCCCTCATACTTGCGCTGCTCTAGCTCGAAGTAATTGTCTAGAAACGCCACTTCATCGGCTAGGTTTATGCGCTCCTTGCCACTGTCGTAGAGCACGTAGCGCATCAGCTCCGACAGCAGCAAGATGAAGCGTGGCGTTTCGGGCGAGCCTGCTAGGCTGAGACCGTAGATGCTATTAAGAGTGTTGAAGAGGAAATGCGGCTGCAGCTGTGCTTTGAGCTGCTCAAGCTGCAAGGCGGCATGCTCCTTTTCGATTTGGCGGCGGCGCATCTCCTGCTCGAAGGCCACCCGCACAAAGCCCACGCAGCTAAAGGCGAGAAAATCGGTCAGCAGCAATAGTAAATAAGGCATGCCGGGGTGGAACAGTAGCCGAATGCCGTCGCGGTAGTAGTGCTGGTAAAACGCGGCCAGCGCCGGCGGCACGGCCACGGGCCGAAAAGCCAGCGCCATCAGCATCGTGTTGAGCTTGATTCCCCACCACATATACAATATTGCCCCTAGCACCAGCAGTGCCGCGTAGCGCCGTCGGCGCAGCAGCCGGGGCAGCAGCCAGCGGTAGTAGGGCACCACATAGAGCGTAGCCGCCAGCGCAAACAGTATCAGCTGCGGAAAGGGAAAATTGGCCCTTTCGGTCGGGTGCAGCCGGCTGTCCTCCATAAAGTAGTTGTACTTATACATCCCTACATAGAGCGCCCACACTAGCACTTCAAAAAACAGGGGGAAGCGGCTAGGCCGCGCGGCATCGTCTTGTTGCATGGAGCGAAGGTGGCAGCCGAAAGCCTGCCTAGGGTAAGAAAGCACCCTGAATTTCGACCAAACGGGGGATTTTTTCGACTAAAAATCGAGCGGGCGCGCTTGGTCGAAATCGGCCCTGGCGTGGTCGAAAAAAGCGAAAAGAAGGTTTTGGGCGGCTGTTGCTTTGTCCCATTCCCAGCCGGTTGGCGGCGGGAGTCACGCACCCAGCAACCTTTTCTGCCCCTCGATATGAAAAACGTTTTCGCCTCCCTGCTCCTCACCGGCACCCTGGCTTCGGCCGCTCAGCAAGCCGCTGCTCAAGTAGCCGCCAACCCCGCCGCTACTGCCCTAGGTACCCTCGCTGGCACCGTAGCCGACAGCACCTCGCACCAGCCACTGGCCTTTGCCACGGTAATCGTGCGCTCTGCCAGCGATGCCAAAAAACTTCTGAGCACGGTGACTACTGATAAGGGTGCGTTCAGTTTCGCGGGCCTGGCGGCCGGGGCCTATACTCTGGAAGTCCGCTACCTCGGCTACCGTTCGGGCCGGCCTACGGCCGTGGCGGTGGGCGCGGGGAGCACGCCTGCCGTAGCCCTGGCGCTGGCTCCTGAGCACCACGCGCTGGCCGAAGTGAAAGTGACGGCTGCCAAGCCTTTCATCGAGCAGCAGGCCGACAAGCTGGTGCTCAACGTGGCCGCTAGCCCCATCGCCGCGGGTGGCACCGCTGCCGACCTAATAGGCCGTGCCCCCGGCGTGCTGGAGCAAGGCGGCGGCTACCAGTTGCGCGGCAAAAGCGTGACCGTGATGCTCGACGGTAAGCTCACCAACTTAAGCGGCGACGAGTTGAAAAACATGCTCAGCGCCATGCCCGCCAATAGCCTAGATAAGGTCGAGCTCATTGCCAACCCCTCGGCCAAGTACGATGCTAGTGCCAGCGCCATCGTGAACCTGGTGACGACCAAGAGCCTGAAGCTGGGCACCAATGGCACGGCTACCCTAGGCGTGGGCGCTGGGCGCTACAGCCGCTACAATGCTGGCCTGAACCTCAACCACCGCACCGAAAAGATGAACGTGTACGGTGGCCTCGACCGCCTCGACAACCAGACCTACAGCACCACTAGCGCCGTGCGCGCCCTCAGCAGCGAAGGCCAACTGGCCGAGAACAGCCTCGAAACCCGCCGCCTCCAAACTAACAATGCCAAGCTGGGCTTTGGCTATGACCTAAGCAAAACCACTTCGGTCGGCGTGTTGGTAAAGGGCATGCTCACCGACCGCACCCGTGATGCCGAGAGCCAAGCGCTCCTCAGCGCGCCGCAGCAAGCCACGCTCGTAAACATCGCTGGGGCCTCGCAGGTAGTAAGCCCGGCTGTGAATGCCTACTACAAAACGGCTTTTGCGAAGGGTAAAACGCTGCGCGTGAACGCCGATTACTTCAGCTACGCTAAAAATTCTTACAACGACTACGCCACCAGCACTCGCGACGCGAGCGGCCCAGCCGACCTGCTACGTGACAATTCGCCGGCCCGCAACTCGGTGAAATCGGTAATGGCCGACTACTCGCAGCCGCTTTATAAGGGTACGTTTGAGGCTGGCCTAAAAGCCATTTCAACCACCACCGACAATGATATTCTTTGGGAGCAGGCACCCGCCGGCCAGCCCTGGACTACCGACCTCGGCAAAACCAACCACTTCGTGTACCGCGAAAACGTGCGCGCTGCCTACGCCACGTTCAGCCGCGACCTCAAGAAGGTGGCGCTGCAAGTGGGCCTGCGCGCCGAGCAAACCAACACCACTGGCACCTCGCTGACCACGGGCCAAACCACGGAGCGCCAGTACCTCAACTTCTTCCCCAGCGTGTCGGCGCAGTACAACCGGTCGGAGAAAACGCAGTTTGGCTTCTCGTATCGCCGCAAGATTGAGCGGGCCCAGTTTGGGATTGTCAACCCCTTTCTCACCTACATCAGCCCCTACCGCTACGTGCAGGGCAACGCTAACATTCTGCCCTCCCTCTCGCATAACCTGGAGGTGAGCTACTCCTATGGCAGCCTGCTTTCGGCGGCCGTGAGCTACAGCCGCTTCAGCGACGTTATCACCGAAAGCTACCAGAAAAACGACGCCACGCAGGTAGTCATCAACTCCTTCGCCAACTACCGCAGCGCCGACCAGCTCGGCGCCACCCTGACCCTGATGAAGCCGCTGCTAAACAACAAGTGGCAGACCGTGACGACCCTAAGCGTGCTGGCTGCTCAAGTGCAAGGCGGCCCCGGTACCATTGGCCTAGCCAAGTCTAGCCCCGGCGCCTACCTCTCCAGCAACCACACTATCACGCTGCGCCCCGGCCTCAAAGCCGAAGTAGCCGCCTCTTATGCGTCACCTATGACCTTCGGTGGGCTGGCGATGCGGTCGAGCTACAGCGGTAACGTGGGCATCTCGCAGACCGTGCTCAAGGGCGCCGGCACGCTTACCCTCAATGTTACGGACATCTTCAACACCCAACGTACACGCTACGAGGTACTCGCCGCCGGCATCAATTCGCAAAACGTCAACAAGTTCGAGAGCCGCTTTGTGAAGCTGAACTTCAGCTACAAGTTTGGCAACCAGAAAGTAAAAGCCAGCCAGCGCCGCGAAACGGGCGTGGAAGCCGAGCGCTCGCGCATGGAATAGTACTACGGGTGCCTTTCTGACTATGAAAACAGCGGCGGCGGCTGGTACGGATAGTTCCGTACCAGCCGCTGTCTTTGCATTATCTGCCTCACTAGGTGGGCGTGGCTCGGTAGGTGAAGTGGGCAGGTTGGTAGAAAAAATGCGGCGGCTCGGTGCAGTTGGCCGCATTTTCGCGTTTAACCATAATTGGCGGGGCGGTTACTTTTGCCCACGACCCCTAATTACCTCTTCCTGATGCGTAAGATTCTCTTTGGTTTTCTGCTCTTTCTGGTGGTGCTGGTGGCGGCGGCCGCGCTGGCGCCCTTCCTCTTCAAGGACAAGCTGCGTGCGCTGGCCGACAAGCAAATAGCCCAGCGCGTGCGCGCCAAGGTGCAGTACAACCCCGCCGATATCGACGTGACGCTGCTCAGCACGTTTCCCGACCTAGGGCTGGATATCAAGAATCTGCGCGTGATTGGCGTCGATTCCTTCAGCCGCGATACGCTGGCCTACCTGCCCCGCCTGCGCGTGGGCCTCGACCTGATGAGCGTTATCAAAGGCCAGCAGATTGATATTAAGAGCGTGAACCTCGACCAGCCCGACATTGCGGTGAAGGTGCTGAAAAGCGGCCGGGCCAACTGGGATATCATGATTTCGGACTCCGCCGCCGCGGCAAAAGGTCAGGATACCAGCGCCGTGAACCTCGCCATCCAAGGCTGGAAAATTGACAACGGCCGCCTGCGCTACGACGACCGCAGCATCCCCTTCCGCCTAGATGCGCGGGGCCTCAACCACACCGGCAAGGGCGACTTTGCGAAGAATATCTTTGACCTGACTTCAAATACCAAGATTGCCAAGCTCACGGCCAACTACGCCGGGGTAGACTACCTGACTGACAAACAGGTAGACGCCGATATCGCGATGGCGATGGACCTAGGCAAGAGCCTCTATACTTTCAAAGAAAACCAGGTAAAGCTGAATGACTTTCCGTTCAGCTTCGCGGGCGCCATCGGGCTGCCCAATGCCACGGATATCACCTACGACATCACCTTCAAGGCGCTGCAAACTGACTTTAAGAATATCCTGAGCTTGGTGCCCGGCGTGTTCAACGAGCAGTTTAAGGACGTGCAGGCCAGCGGACAGGTCGCTTTTAATGGCTATTACAAAGGTGTTCAAAACAAGCTGCGTATGCCCGGCTACGGCGTAAACCTAACCGTGACCAACGCCCGCTTCCACTACCCGCAGCTACCTAGGGAGGCTAAGAACATTAATGTGGCGATGGTGGTGGATAACCCTTCGGGCTTTACCAACAACGTGAAAGTCAATGTGTCGAAGTTCCACCTCGACCTGGGCAACGACCCCGTAGATGGCAACGTGATTATCGACGGCCTGGAGCCCATGAAGGTGGATGGCCGCGTGAAAGCCAACGTGAATCTGGCCGAGGCGCTGAAAGTGTACCCGGTAGCCGGCATCAACATGCGTGGCCAATTCTTCGTGGATGCCACGGCCAAGGGCACCTACTCGAAAACCCAGATGCCGGTGGTGAACGCCGCCATCAAGATGAGCAACGGCTACGTGAAATCGAACCAGTTTCCGGCCCCGATTGAGGACATTAATCTGAGTGGGACGGTGGTGAACAAGACCGGGCAGGTGAACGATACCTACGTCAACCTGCCGCAGTTCCACATGGTGCTGGAGGGCGAGCCGCTCGACGGCCGCCTCGCGGCCCACAATATTAACTCGCCCATCTTCGACGCTAATGTGAAGGGCACCGTGGACCTCACGAAGATGACCAAAATCTTCCCGCTCGAAGGCATGACCGTGACCGGCCGCGTATCGGGCGACATCGCCGCCGCCGGCAACATGGCCGACGTGGAGGCCGGCCGCTACCAAAATGTGAAAGCCAGCGGGGCGGTGAAAGCTAACAATATCACCTATAAGAGCAAGGACTTGCCGCAGGGCGTGAAAATCAGCAGCGCAGCGGGTACGTTCAACAACAACCAGATTAACATTCAGAGCCTGAACGGCACGGCGGGCTCTTCCGACTTCGCCGCCAATGGCACCGTAAGCAACTACCTAGGGTACCTCTTCACGCCCGGCCAGCCGCTACGCGGCACCATGAACGTGACCTCGCACAACTTCAACGTGAACGAGTTTATGGTAGACCCGGTGAGCGAGAAGCCTACCGCGGGCGCCGTAAAAGCCGCCCCCGCCAAGGCCGATGGCGTGGTGCCGATTCCGAAATTTTTCGACCTCGTGCTGAACAGCAAGGTCGATAACGTGACCTACGACAACCTGAAGCTGCAAAATGCCAGCGGCACCGTGACGGTGAAAAACGAGGTAGCCACGCTCAAAAATCTCACTTTTAACACCCTAGGGGCCACTTTTGGCACCACTGGTAGCTACAACACGCAAGATCTGGCGCACCCCAAGTTCGACCTAGGGCTGGATATTAAGCAGCTCGATTTCCAAAAGGCATTCAGCGCGTTTAACACGGTGAAGGCGCTGGTGCCGCTGGCCTCTACGGTGCAGGGCGTATTCAATACCAAGTTCTCGGCCAGCGGCGAAATGGGCCAAGACATGCTGCCCAAACTGAGCACCCTAAGCGGCAGCGGCCTGTTTGACATTGTGAAAGCGGCCGTGTTGCAGTCGCCCACCCTGACGCAGATTGCCAGCCTCACGACCCTGCCCGAGCTCAAAAACCTGCAAGTGCTGAACCGTGAGGTGAAGGCTCAAATCGTGAACGGCAACCTCGTGGTGCAGCCCTTCGACCTGACGGTGGGTGACATCAAAATGACCCTAGGTGGCTCGAACAGCCTGCAAGGCATCTTGTCCTACGTGGCCGCCATTAACGCACCCACTGGCAAGCTCGGCTCGGCAGTGAGCAATAAGCTGACTCAGCTAACCGGCGTGCAAAACATCCAGGGTACCGACCGCGTGACGCTGGGCCTCAACATTGGCGGCAACATCGCCAGCCCTAGCGTGAAGCTGACCAGCGGCAGCCTCAAAGACCAGGGCAAAGCTATCGTGACCAACGTAGTGAAAACCAAGCTTACCAATACTCTGCTCGACCTGGCTAATAAGAACCGCGCGAAAACCGATAGCACGCAGAAAGCCACCGCCATCACGCAGCAAAACGCGCAGGAGCAGCTGAATCTGGAAGTACAGAAGCGCAAGCTAGAGGCGCAGGAAAAAGCCAGGCAAGCCATTGGCAAGGGGCTCAACAGTCTCTTTGGTGGTGGGCGTAAGACTACGCCGGCCGCGCCAGCTGCCACACCTACCCCAGCTGATACGACTAAGAAAGCCACGCCTTAGCGAGGAGGCTATTGGCAAAATTTTTGCCGTAATAAAGCCCAGTTGCCAATCCGGTAGCTGGGCTTTTTAGTACATTTTAATTCTTATTCTTAGTACAGCTTTTATGCAAAAACACCTTCTTTTAGGGCTGGCTGGTGCCACTTTGCTCAGTTTGGCTAGCTGCTCCAAAAACTCATCGGACAATGCCAGCGCTGGCGCGGCCAAGCTGGAAGTACGTCTCACCGATGCGCCTGGCAATTTCAGCGCCGTGGTGCTCGATGTGCAGCAGGTAGAAGTGCATCTCAAAAATGAAAACGACCCGAGCGGTTGGCAAACGTTGGCCTTCACGCCCCAGGCCGTGAACGTGCTGGACTACGTCAATGGCAAGTCGGCACTACTGGTAAATACTGATTTCGCGCCCGGCGACCTCAAGGAAATTCGGCTGATACTCGGGCCCAATAGCCACGTGGTGGGCACCGACAACCAGCGCTACGACTTGAAAACGCCCAGCGGGCAGACCTCGGGCGTGAAGCTGAAGCTCGACAACGTAACGCTGCAAGCCAACGCTACCTACCAGCTGCTGCTCGATTTTGACGTTGCTAAGTCTATTGTGGAGCGCGGCAACTGGCGAGCCGGCAACGATAAGAAAGAGCGCTACCTGCTCAAGCCTGTTATTCGGCTGGTGGCCCAAAACTTGCAGGGTGGCCTCAGTGGCACCGTAAACCCAGCCGCCGCTCGGCCGCAAGTGCTGGCCATTCGCTCGTCGATACTCGGCCCCGACACCGTGAGCACGTTTGCGGATGCCTCGGGGGCCTTTCAGCTTAGAGGCTTGGCGGCTGGTACGTACCAGGTACAGTTCTTTCCGAGCACTACGGCGCTTACTGGGCAGTCAGCTTATAAAAATGTGGTAGTGCCTAATGTCACTGTCACGACAAACCAAGTAACTAGCCTAGGCGTGACGCAGTTGCAGTAATTCGGAAGATGTCAATAGATGCATAATTCATTGATAGACAATAAAAAGTGATGCTTAGTAGTGGTCGCTATTGTCGATTAACACAGCCGCTATTGCTCGAAATGAATTGATAATGTGCCGGGTTGCGGAAAATGTTCGTATAAGGACATAGCCGTGGTCCGGCCTTTTTTCAGTTCGTTTGAAAGGCGCAAGCCTAAGGGCAACCGTAAAAAATGCGTAGGTTTGCAACAAATTTCATCTTTTCTTCATTATCGGTTTCGACTTGAGCGAATTGCTTTGAGCGAGTCGCCATGAACACACTTTAAGGAAAAACAGGATACCGTATGGCATCACACGCTACGGCCGGCTTGCCGCCACCCACCCCCTGGCAGCGCCTTACCCGCATGCTCGATACTGAGCGCAGCACTATTCGCTACATCATTTTCTACGCCGTTCTCACCGGCCTCATCAGCTTGTCGCTGCCCCTAGGTACGCAGGCGGTATTCAACCTGGTTTCGACGGGGGCGGTGTTCAGCTCCACCTACATCTTGGTGGCGGTGGTAGTGGGCGGCGTGCTACTAGGCGGCATTTTGCTAGTAGGCCAGATTACGCTGGTCGAGGCCATCGAGCAACGCATTTTTGCCAAAGCGGCCATCGAGTACGCCTACCGGCTGCCGCGCATCAAGCCCGAGGCCTTGAAGGGCCTGGACGCTAAGGAGCTAGTAAACCGCTTTTTTGATATTCTGACCGTGCAGAAAGGCCTCACCAAGCTGCTGGTTGATGTCATGTTTGCGGTACTTCAAATTTTAATGGGCGTGATAGTGCTGTCCTTCTATCACCCCATTTTCATTGGGTTTGGCTTGTTTACTATCCTGGCACTGGGGTTTGTGTACATGCTCAACTACCGGCGGGCGCTACGTACCAGCATCGAAGAGTCGGCCTATAAGTACGAGTTGGTAGCCTGGCTCGAAGAAGTAGCTGGCCGCCTCGACGAGGTGCGCGGCGACGACAAGGAAGAGCACAAAACCCTGGCCCGCGCCGACGAGCTAACTTCCGAGTACCTGCACGCTCGCAATGAGCACTTTCGCGTGCTCAAGTCATACTACAACTATGGTATTGCCCTGCGTACTATTCTAACGGCGGGGCTACTGATATCGGGCACGCTCTTCGTAGTGTCGCGCCAAATGACCCTAGGGCAGTTTGTGGCCGCCGAAGTACTGATTGTGATGATTAGCGGCTCGATAGAAAAGCTGATGACAAGCATCAACACCATTTTTGACGTGCTGACGGCGGTGGAGAAAGTAGCTGCCGTAACTGACCTGCCCATGGACGAGCATAAGAATTCTATTGCCTTCGAGAATGCTTAATATATCTAATCAGAATGTTATCGATGAGGTGTGGGAGCACGTGCCCCGGCAGTCGCGCCCCGAGCTGCTGCGCACCTTTGCTAGCCGCAAGCTGGGCCGCATCCTGATGGTCATCGGTATCGTCTTCATTATCATCCTGTTCTTACCTTGGCGCCAGACCATTGAAGGCTTTGGCACGCTCACGGCCCTCACGCCGCAGGACCGCCCCCAAAACATTCAGAACCAGATAGCCGGCCGTATTGAGCACTGGAACGTTCGCGAAGGCCAGTTTGTGCGCAAAGGCGACACACTGCTAATGCTGTCGGAGGTGAAAGATGAGTACTTCGACCCCAACCTACCCCAGCGCCTGCGCGAGCAGCTGTCCGCCAAGCAGGGCAACGTGGTCGCATACCAGGCCAAAATCAACGCCACCGACCAGCAGATTGCCGCCCTGCGCGCCACGCTGGAAGTGCAGCTCGAATCGGCCCGCAACAAAGTAGAGCAGGCTGAAAACTACCTCAACAGTGACCGTGCCGACCTGGTAGCTATCACTAATTTCTACGAAACGTCGCGGGCCCGACTGTTGCGCTACGAGGAGGGCTACAAAAACGGCTTGTTCTCGCTTACCGACATCGAAACGCGCCGCCTCAAGCTGCAAGAAGACCTAGCTAAGGTGACCTCGCAGCGCAACAAGGTGAATAGCAGCATCCAGAACCTAGCCAATGCCCGCATTGAACTGGCTAACCTGCGTGCCAAGTACGGCCAGGACCTAGCTAAGGCCAACTCCGACCGTAGCACGGCCGTAGCCAACCGCGAAACCTACGAAGGCGAAGTAGCCGCCACCCGCAATAAAATTGCCAACGTATCTGTGCGCCGTGACCTCTACATCGTGCGTGCCCCCCAAACGGGCTACATCGTGCGTGCGCTCAAGGCCGGTATTGGTGAGACCATTAAGGAGGGCGAGAGCATTGCCACCTTGCAGCCCGAGGCCCCGGCCCTAGCCGCCGAAATCTACGTGCGAGCTATGGACGTGCCGCTCATTCAGCGCGGACGCACAGCGCGCTTGCAGTTTGAGGGCTTCCCGGCCATCCAGTTTTCGGGCTGGCCCTCGGCAGCGGTGGGTACGTTTGGCGGCGAAGTGGTGGTGATAGATGTGGTGAACAGCCCCGGTGGCAAGTACCGCCTGCTGGTGCGCCCCACCCAGCCCCAGCGCGGCGACCAGCCCTGGCCCAAGCAGCTGCGCCTAGGCTCGGGCGTGCAGGGCTGGGTTATCCTAGACTCGGTGCCGGTTTGGTACGAAATCTGGCGTCAGCTCAACGGCTTCCCGCCCACCCTAAGCAAAGAACCCGAGGTAACCCCCACCAAAGCTGATGCTGGCAAAGCCAGCAAATAGCCGCAATATGCCTTTGTTTTTCATTATAATAAGCTTTTTTCACTGGCTAGCCCGCCGTTGCGCGGACTTTGTAGTTCGCGTTTTTAGCACGGCACACGCGGACTACAAAGTCCACGTAACGAGCCTGCTATTGCTTCTTGCTACCCCGGCCCTGGCCCAAGACCCGCAGCTGCCAACTCGCCGTTCGGGCCTAGAGCGCGCGCCGCTCCAGACCCAGCAGCTCGATGAAGTTCGCCCAGCCGATACGGCCAAGGTATTCTCGCTGCAAGACTTGGCTGAGCTGGTGTTTGCCAACCACCCCATCGTGAAGCAGGCGGCCCTGCTCAGCGAGGAAGGCCGCAGCCAGGTGCTGCAAGCCCGTGGCGGCTTCGACCCCAAGCTGGAGGCCGACTTTCACCGCAAGCTGTTTGGCGGTACTGAGTACTACAACAACTGGGGCAACCAGTTGAAAGTACCCCTGTGGCCGGGCGGCATCGACCTTAAAGCTGGCTACGACCGCTATGTAGGCGTGTACACCAACCCCGAAACCCGCACGCCCGTCAACGGGCTGGCCGGTATTGGGCTATCGGTGCCCATCGGGGCGGGGCTCTTTATCGACGCCCGCCGTAGTACCCTGCGCCAAGCCAAGGCCCTGTTAACCGCCGCCGAGGCCGACCGCGTGAAGCAGATAAACGAGGTGTGGCTGCAAGCCGCCAAAGACTACTGGAACTGGTACTACCAGTACCAGCAGATTCAGCTTATCCGCGAAGGCATTGCGCTGGCCAACCGCCGCTTTCAGGCTACGGCCCGCCGCGCTCAAATTGGCGACCAGGCTCCCATCGACTCGGTAGAGGCCCAAATCACGGTGCAGGACCGCCTGGTGCAATCGACCCAGCTGCAGGTAGAGCTGCTGAACGCCCGCCGGGTGCTTTCCAACCACCTCTGGAACAAAGACGGCCAACCCGTGGAGTTGCCCGACTACGCTGCTCCTCAAACCCCCGTGCTCGATACTGTGAGCCGGGCCCAGTTTCAGCAGCTGGCAGAGCAAGCTGCCGCCAACCACCCCACGCTGCAAAAGCTAGGTGCCAAGATAGCCCAGTACCGCATTGAAGAGCAGTATCGGCGCGAAATGCTCAAGCCCAAGCTCAATGTGAGCGGTACGCTCATCAGCCAGGGCAATTTTTACCGCAGTGAGGTGCCGAGCTACTACAATTTCGGCATGGACAACTACAAGCTGGGCGTCGATTTCTCGTTCCCGCTTTTCCTGCGCGCCGAGCGTGGCAAGCTCCAGTACGCCCGCATTCAGCTCAAGGAGTTTGCCTACGAGCAGCAGCAGAGCCGGCGTACCATCGTCACGCAGGTCAACAACGTGTACAACACGCTCAAGGCCTACGAGCAGCTACTGACTTTGCAGGCGCAAACCATTAAAAATCAACGCACCCTGTTACTAGCTGAGCTGCAAAAGTTTGAGCTAGGTGAAAGCACCATCTTCCTCATCAACGCCCGCGAAAGCAAACTCATTGATTTGAGAATCAAGCAAGAAAGCATGCGGTCCAGCTATGAAAAATACCGTGCCGAGCTGTACTACTACGCTGGCACTAGGTCGGTAAACGCCGAGTAGGACCGCAGATTTAAACGGATTTGTCGGATATAACGGATACGCCCGCTATGCGGGCTGACTATTCGAGCGCAGGGCAGCCTTCGGCTAGCCTCTCTGCTTGTGGAGAGCTGGCGAAGCCACTCCTGCGCCCGATTAGTCAGCCCGCGCAGCGGGCGTATCCGTTATATCCGACAAATCCGTTTAAATCTGCGGTTGAACTTGACCGCTCATCTCGCGGCAGTAGGTGATAAAGTCGGTATTGACTGGCTCTAAGCCGTCTTCGCGCATCTTGGTGGCTACTTGGCCGCGATGGTAGCTGGCGTGCACTACGCAGTGCGTCAAGATGTCGCTCACCTGCGAGTCAAACGCGTCGCCCTGCGAATTGCTGTATTGGATGTGGCGGTGCAGCTCGGGGTCGTCGGCATTAGCACACAGCTCGGCAAAGCGCTGCGAGGTTTGCTCGTGCCAGTGGTGCAGGCCAGCTAGGTCATGCTCTTGCCACACTTTCAGGGGGCTAGCCGTGCCCGAGAGGCGCGCAATCCAGATGGCCTGGGCATTGATAACGTGGCTAAAAATGCGTAGCGCTGCCGTGGGCAGCTCCTTGCCTGCGGCGGCAGATGAGTCGAGGCGGCGCAACAGCGTTTCGTTGGCCCACACGTTGAATACGCCGAGTTTTTCGATGGTGTTAACCATGATAATTTTGAATTTTGAGTGCTGAGTTTCGAGCTGGCAAAGCTAACTCGTGCGCCAAAGCTACTCTGCCTACAGCAGGCCTCTAGCGCACGAGTTGGCTTTGCCAGCTCGAAACACGAAATTTATACCTCAAAAACTGCTATCAGCGTGGGTCTTGCCACACCAGTAGCTCGTTGGTTTTGCGCTTGTCGAAATTGGCGCACTGGCCATCGCCCTTGCCCGTAATGCCGCCTTCGGGGTGGCAAAGTACCTTGCCTTTAGTGTCGTACACCGTCGATTGCTGGTCGCAGCAAGGGGCCGACTCGTAGTACACCGTTTGGCCCTCGTACTGGTAGCGCACGATGCGGATAACGGGGTTGCGCTTGCGCGTGGCCAAGATGTTCTGAATGTGCTGGCGCAGCCATAGCGGCCGGGCCGAGCTATCGACGCGCATGTCGCGGGCGGGCACGGCATCTACCGTGTTGGTGCTGGTGGGGGCGGGGGTGTCCACGTTGCGCACAAAGCCCTCGGAGGGCGGCGTAGTAGGAGTATTGACCACCACATCTTGCTGGCAGGCACCTAGGAGCAGCGCCAGCGCGGTAAACGAAAGGAGCGAGCGACGCATAGCGGAAAAGGGTAGAAGAGCACGCATAAAAGTGCTTCACCTTACGCCAACCAGCCCGGAAAGTTAGCGCAGCAGCAGCGCCCACACCTTGGGCCCAAACACCAGCCCGCCCACTACTACGGCCCCTAGGGCCGCCAGCAGCACGGCCCCGGCAGCCACGTCTTTGGCCTTGCCGGCCAGCGGGTGGTAGCCCGGCGACGCCAGGTTGGTCAGCGTTTCGATGGCCGTGTTGAATAGCTCGGCGGCCCACACGCTGGCCACCGACAGCGCCACCAGCGCCCACTCGGTCGGGCTCAGCCGGAAATAGGTACCTAGGCCGAGCACCAGCACCGTTGCTACTGCGTGAAACTGCAGATGTAGCTCGGAGCGCAGTGCCCCCCACACGCCCCGCAAGGCGTGCCCGAAGCTAGCCGCCCGGCGCTTGAGCAGGCTGCGCTGCAGGGCCGCGGGCGGCACGTAGGTTTCAGGCTCCTCAGCTTCAAGCATAGTACTCCCGAAAGACAGTCTGGCGCAGCCCATCCCACTCGGGCCGGATGATGCTGAAAATAACCGTGTCGCGCCGGACGCCGCCCTGCGTGAGGCGGTGCCGCCGCAGCGTGCCTTCCTCGGTGGCGCCCATGCGGCGCATGGCCTGCTGCGACTGCTCGTTGCGGCTATCGGTTTCGAGCTCGACCCGCTCGTAGCCTAGGTGGTCGAAGGCATAGCTGAGCAGCAGGTGCTTGGCAGCCCGGTTAAGGCCAGTGCCCTGAAATTCGCGCCCCAGCCAGGTGTAGCCGATGCTGAGGCGTTGGTCGGTGGGCACGATGTTATAGTAGCTGGTGCTGCCCGCCAACTGCCCCGTAGCCCGGTCGATGATGGCAAAGGCATAGCGCCGGCCTGCTTCGCGGTCGAGCACCGCCGTGGCCAGGTAGTCGGCTAGGCTCACGGCATCGTCGGCGCGGGAGAGAGTAAACTGCCACACGGCCGGGTCAAACGCCGCGGGCTTTAGCGCTTCAAAATCGGCGGTGTCGAGCGGCCGCAGCCGCACGCGGCTGTTTTCGAGCACAACAGACTGCAGGAAGTTCATAGGCTTAGGAGCTGCTGGTTTATGCAAATATGCCAGCCGTAGCGGAGTATAGCGGGGTAAGCGGTGTACAGATTTTGCTACGGCTGGCGCATAGTATACTAAAACGGGTTGCTGGCCACCTAGGGCATTACCTCTACCCAGCCTTTGAGGGAGGGTTGGCAATAGCGCTCATTCTCCAGCAAGTAGTAATACAGGCCCGGTGACTGGCCGCGGCCCCAATCATTGTGGTAGTCGGTGGTGCTGTACACTAGCCGGCCCCAGCGATTAAACACCTGCAGGCGAGTGCCGGGCTCTGCTGGCCGCAGCTCCAGTGCATCGTTGAGGCCGTCGCCGTTGGGCGTGATAACGTTGGGCGGCAGCACGGTTCGCCGCAGCTCCACGCGCACTTGCCGCGTGAAGGTGCAGCCATCGGTAGTCACGGCCACGCCATACACGCCCGAGGTGCTCACGGGTAGGGTGCTGGTGGTTTGGCCGCCATCCCAGCGAATGGTGCTGCCGGGGGCGGCCTGCACCTGCAAGTTCAGGCTGCCGTTGGTGCAGAGCGTAGTGTCGGCTGGTAGCCGCGGCACTGCCACGGCGCGCACCACGATGCTGTCGCGGGTGCTGCAGGCGCCGTTGCTCACCACCACGCGGTAGGTGCCGGCCTGGGTTACGGCCAAGGTGCGGGTGGTGGCGCCAGTGCTCCAGCGGTAGCTGTAGCCAGCGCCGCCCACGGCCTGCAGCGTTACGGGGCTGTTGGGGCATAGCACGGTCGTGGCGGGCAGTGCCCGGCCCGGTACACTCAGCACGCGTACCAGCACGCTCGTCGAGTCGAGGGTATTGCTGCCGCAGCTGCCCAGTGCGGCACGGCGGGCGCGTAGCCACACGCGGTAGGTGCCGGGTGCCGCGTACAAGTGGCTGGGGGCAAAGGAGGTATCGGCCGGGCTGCCATCGCCAAACGTCCAGCGGTAGCGTTGGGCATTGCGGCTGCCATTGCCAAACTGCAGCCGGGCAGGCGCGCAGGCCGAGTCGGGCCGAATGATGCTGGCCGCTAGCGTCGGGGCACTACCGCCGGCTACTTCCTGGTTGATGCTGATAGTTAAGACATCGTACCCATTGGTGCGGTTGGTGGGGCCGTAGGCGTTGGAAGGCGCCGCATAGGAGAAGGTGTTGTCGCAGATACTTTGGTAGAGCGTGCCCCGCCGCGTGAAGCGGTGCGAGCCTGAGTGCGTGTGGTTGACGCCGTTGGTGCCGAAAGGCGAGTAAAACAAGAGCCGCGCTGCGCCCACATCTAGGGTTAGGGTATGAAAGCCGGCATTGGCATTGGAGCCTGCCAGTAAGCCACCGGTCACTGGCAAGCTAAAGGGGTTGAAGCCAGCCAAGTACAAGTGTCCACAATCACCCACCTGAAAAGCAAAGACATCGAGCGACGGCAGCCGCCCCACGTAGCGCAGCTGGCTAAAATCGGCCGATAGCCCCGCCACAAAAGTGGCCGTAGACGTGGCGCTGCCTAGCTGCACCGCACCAGCCGTAGCGCTCGGAAAGCTGCCGGCTGCTATTCCGGCAATTACTGGCAAGCCATTGCCATCTAGTGCTATTTTAGTAACGCTGGCTGGGCCAAATAGCGCGCTGGCCCCAAGGGCTGCCCCCGTGGCCGACAAGCGCGCTACAAAGCCAGTATAATTAGTGGTAGTAGCTTGGAAGGCCCGGGTAGTAACCGGAAAATCGGCCGATGCCGTGATGCCTGCCAGTACGGGCTCGCCCGCGGCCGTCAGGGTCAGGTCGCGCGGGTAGTCCACGTTGCTGCCGCCGAGTAGGGTGCTCCAGCGCAGCCCTAGGGCGCCGCCGGTTAGGCACGTCACAAACACGTCTTGCACGCCCCGCCACGATTGCGAATAAGCGCCACCGGTAGTCGGGAAGTTAGAAGAAGCGGTGCTGCCCGTCAACAGCACATCGCCGTTCGGGTGCAGCACCAGTTCCCCAATGCTCACGGAGCGCAGGGAGCCCACCGAGCCGAAGGCATAGGGCGTGTCGTTGCCCGAGCCCCCTAGGTACGTGCTGGCCAGCACAGCCGACCCAGCCGCGTTGAAGCGCGTGACGGCTAAGTCGCCCTGGCCACCGGGCGTAATAGACAGGCTGCCGCCCGTGGCCGGGAAGTTAGTGGAGTTTATGCCGCTCAGCGCGTATAGCTCGCCCGCCGCACTTACGCGCATCGCGATAACGCGGTCGTCGCCATTGCCACCTAGGAAGGTGGCGTAGAAAAGGTTGGTGCACTGTGGGTTGAATTTTTGAATAATGCCTTCGGTGCTACCTCTGGAAACCGTCTGGTAGGCCCCCGGCGAGGCCGGAAAGCCTACGCCATAGGAGTAGCCCGAGCTGTAGGCATTGCCGTCCGCGTCGTAGGTAGCTGCCATGGCAAGCTGGTCAGAGGTAGACCGGCTGTAGCTGGCCACTACCACGGGGTCGATAACGAGCGGGCGGGTGGCATCGTAGCCGGCCGGTAGCGCAAAGCCTACGGTAGTGCCGCTTAGGGTGTAGCGGCAAGGCACTGCCTGCCGGCCGCCGGCCGCTGTAAGCTGGTAGGCCACTGGACGTTGCTCGCGTACCTGGCCTACGCTGGTGCGCACCAGCAGGCTGCCATCTTCGAGTAGCTGCAGGCCGCTCGCGCCGCGGTAGCGCAGGCCAATGAGAGCGGGCGTGGCACCGGGCGCCAGCTCAAAATCGTACTCTAGCTGGCCGCCAGCCGTGCCATGGCAACGCAGGCTGGTGCCTGGGTAAAGCCCAGCATAGCGCACCTCCTTGTATAGAGGCACGTGCCCGGCCCAGTGGTGCGGGTCGTTGCCCACAAAGTAGTTGTGGTAAGCGGCTTGCTGCTGCTCGCCGGCCGGCTCAACGGCCTGGGCGCCCACAAAATCCACAAATACGGCGTGGTGGTGCAGCGTCAGGCTAGCACCCGTGGCTGGGTCGCGCTCTAGCACCTCGTGCAAGCGCTGTTGGTCGGTGGCCAGCAGCCAGTCATAAACTAGCCCGGTAGAAGTCAGAAAGGCCGTGCCACCCGGCAGGTTGGCGCGGTAGCGAACAGCGGCTGGCCACTGCCCCCGGTTAGCCACAAACGATAGGGCCGGCGCCGGGGCTTTACTCGGCGCTGAGCTTGCGGGCAGGCAGCTTACTAAGCAGCCTAATAAAGGAAGACTACGCAATAAAACTTGTAAATATTTAACCATATAAACGGAAAGAGATGGAAATAAACGCGTGAAAATAATGGGTAACCTGCACCATTTCCGGCCTGTCGGTGCCCAGCCTAGCAATCGCCCGCTGCATAGGCACCTCACGGTGCCAAAAAAAGCGGGAGCCCCGGCGCTGTGCACCGAAGCTCCCGCTGGCATTATCCTAGGGTGCTACTTATTTAATCTCGCCTACCATGTCCTCGGGCTTCAGCCACTGGTCAAACTCCTCGGGGGTGAGGTAGCCGAGCTGCACGGCGGTTTCCTTCAGGGTCGAGCCGTTTTTGTGAGCCGTTTGCGCGATTTCGGCGGCTTTGTAGTAGCCGATGTGCGGGTTGAGGGCCGTTACCAGCATCAGGCTGCTGTCAACGTGCTTTTTGATGTTGGGCAGGATGGGCTCGATGCCCACGGCGCACTTGTCGTTGAAGGCCACGCACACGTCGCCGATGAGGCGGGCCGAGTGCAAGAAGTTGTAAATCATGACGGGCTTGAATACGTTGAGCTCGAAGTGCCCTAGGCTGCCGCCCACCGTGATGGCTACATCGTTGCCCATCACCTGGGCCGATACCATCGTCATGGCCTCGCACTGCGTGGGGTTCACCTTGCCCGGCATGATGCTGGAGCCCGGCTCGTTGTCGGGGATGTGCAACTCGCCGATGCCCGCACGCGGGCCGCTGCTCAGCATCCGAATGTCGTTGGCGATTTTCATGAGGCTCACGGCCACCGTCTTGAGAGCGCCGTGGGCTTCCACGATGGCGTCGTGGGCGGCCAGGGCCTCAAACTTGTTTTCGGCCGTGACGAAGGGCAAACCGGTGAGCTCGGCAATGTACTTGGCCACGTTCTCGGAGTAGCCAGCAGGCGTGTTGATGCCCGTGCCCACGGCGGTGCCACCTAGGGCCAGCTCGCTCAGGTGCGGCAGCGTGTTCTTGATGGCGCGCAGGCCGTGGTCGAGCTGCGATACGTAGCCCGAAAACTCCTGACCTAGGGTCAGTGGAGTGGCATCCATAAAGTGGGTGCGGCCGATTTTGACGATGTTCTTAAACTCTTCCGACTTCTTCTTCAGCGTGTCGCGCAGCTTCTCGATGCCCGGCACAGTGGTCTCTACCAGGATTTTGTAGGCCGCAATGTGCATGGCCGTCGGGAAGGTATCGTTCGAGCTCTGCGACTTGTTCACGTCGTCGTTGGGCGCCAGAAACTTCTTCTCGTCCGAGAGCTGGCCGCCATGTAGCACGTGGCCGCGGTAGGCGATTACCTCGTTCACGTTCATGTTGCTCTGGGTGCCCGAGCCGGTTTGCCACACCACCAGCGGGAAGGCGTCGGCGAGCTTACCTTCCAGAATCTCGTCGGCTACTTTCCCGATGAGCTCGGCTTTTTCAGCGTCGAGCACGCCCGCATCGCGGTTGGTGAGGGCGGCGGCTTTTTTCAAATAGGCGAAGGCTTTAATAATCTCCTTCGGCATCTTGTTGATGTCCTGCGCAATGGGGAAGTTCTCGATGCTGCGCTGGGTTTGGGCGCCCCAGTAGGCGTCGGCGGGCACTTGCACCTGGCCCATGGTGTCTTTTTCGGTGCGGAACTGGCTCATGTTAAGAGGGTATGAGGGAGTGAGGGTAGGCGAGTAGGAAGTGAGGAAGGCCAGCGGTGCCCGACCGAAGCCAGGGCAGTACAGCCGTTTTGGTACACGGCAAAAGTAAGGCTGTGAGCGGGTGGTGGGCAGCCATCTGCCGCCCCTCGCCGTAAAGCCCACTAGCTGTCTTCTAAAAAGTAACTTTTACCTTACCCCTACATCCATCTACCATGAACGAGCCTACGCCCACCCCCGACCCCCACACCGAGCCGCCCGTACCCGTGCAAGGCGACGGCGTGCCCGATTACAGCCACCTAGAGATTCATACCGAATCGGAGCTGCCCACGCCCGACAAAGCTGGCGGCAGCGCCACCGAGCCCGAAAGCGGCGGCGGCTACAGCGGCTAGTCTGCTTGGCATTTTGGCCCTAGCGCCGCGTTGCCTACTGTAGGCGGCGCGGCGCTTTTGCGTGGTGCTGAGTAGTATTTACACCTCATGCAATTTCACAATAAGGCGAAAAGCAGCAGGTATCGAAAAGGAGGGAGTGCTATCTTTCGAGGGCCTACCGCCAAGGTTTTGCGGCGTGAGGTGCTGATTTTTTGCCACGCCAACCTGACTCATGCTGAAACGCTACCTCTTCTTATTACTAGCGGCCGGGCCGCTGGCTGCCCAACCCACGCGGCCTACTGCCAGTGGCCAACCGGCTCCCGAGCCGGTAAAAGTCACTGACTTGCTAAAAATTGAGCAGCTCAGTAATGTAACCCTGACCCGCGATGGCCGACGGGCAGCCTTTACGGTGCTGGCCGTGGTGCCCGATGAGAAAAGCAAGGCCGACTACAAAAACCTGAGCCAGCTTTATACCATTGGCACCGAGGCGGGGGCTGTGCCCCGGCAGCTCACTTTTAGCAAAGACGGCGCTACGCAGCCCGCCTGGAGCCCTGACGGCCGGCAGCTAGCTTTTGTGCGCACGGTAGAAGAGAAGCCACAGGTATTTGTGATGCCCGCCGATGGTGGCGAGGCCCGGCAGCTCACCCGCTTCAAGTACGGTGCCACGGCCCCTAAGTGGAGCCCCGATGGCCGGCAGGTACTGTTTGGGGCGGCCATTCCACTGCGCGATTTTGTGAAGGATTCTCTGCTGAATGCTAGCAAGGCCCTCCCTCTCTGGTCGTACGAGAAGCCGGGTTTTACCAAGAATAGTCCCCTAGGGTCGGCGCGGCCCAATGCCGACGGCAATCTGGCTGAAGTGCGTGCCTACCTCGATAAAAACGAGTTGGACAAGAAAGCCAAGGTGCTCGATAATCTGGACTTTCAAGACGAAAAGGACGTGTCGGCCGACAAAAGCCTGGCCCAGCTTTTCTTGATTAATGCTACTGACCCGGCCGCGCAGCCTGTGGCCATTACCCACGGTTTCTATCGCTTTAGCCAGGCCGAATTCACGCCCGACGGCCAGCACCTGCTGCTGCTGGCAGCCATCGACTCGGTGCGCCACCCCGACCGCGCTCAGGAAAACGCGGTGTTTATGGCCGACCTCCAGGGCCGCCACCTGCGCCCGCTGCTGAGCCAAGACAGTACCGCCTACGCCACCCCGGCGGTGTCGCCCTCGGGTCGGTGGCTGGCGTTTCAGCAGTCGCCCACCGGGCGCGTGGCCGTGCCCAAGCTGATGGTAATGCCCCTAGGCGGTGGCCCCGCCATCACCGTTCCGCTCGACCGCACACCGGCCGGCCTCACGTGGAGCAGCGATAGCAAGTATTTATACTTCACGGCCCAGGCCAACGGCGGCGTGCCCTTGTACCGAGTAAATATTGGCACGCGCAAAATGGAGAAGCTGTCGGCCGACGACGCAGGTATCCTAAGCTTTGCCGTGGCCCAGGGCCATGTGGTGTACGCCCAAACCGGCGTGCGCAACCCCTCCGACCTGTACGTGGCCGATGCTAGCCTGCGCCAAGTGCACCGCGCCGGCACCTTCAACGACTGGGTGAAAACCTGGCGCCTCTCCTTACCCGAGAAGCACACGTTTGTGAACGACAAGGGCCTGACTGTGGAGTACTGGGTGATGAAACCCACTGCCTACCAGGCCGGCCAGAAGTACCCGCTGCTGCTCGAAATCCACGGCGGACCGTCGGCCATGTGGGGGCCGGGCGAGGCCAGCATGTGGCACGAGTTTCAGTATTTCGCTAGCCAGGGCTACGGCGTGGTATACAGCAACCCGCGCGGCTCGGGCGGCTACGGCGAGCAGTTTCTCCGGGCCAATATCCGCGACTGGGGCACTGGCCCGAGCAGCGACGTGCTCACGGCCCTCGACAAAACCGTGGCTGAAGGCTGGGCCGACCCCAGCAAGCTGGTCGTGACGGGCGGCTCCTACGCCGGCTACCTTGTGGCCTGGATTGTGAGCCATGACCACCGCTTCCAGGCGGCCTGCTCACAGCGCGGGGTCTATGACCTAGCTACCTTCTTCGGCGAGGGCAATGCCTGGCGCCTAGTGCCCAACTACTTCGGTGGCTACCCCTGGCAGCCGGCGGTGCGGGCGGTACTCACCCGCGAGTCGCCCATCACCTACGTCGAAAACATCACGACCCCCTATATCCTCTTTCACGGCGAAAACGACCGCCGCACGGGCTTCGTGCAGGGCGAGATGCTGTTTCGCAGTCTCAAAGTACTGGGCCGACCAGTGGAGTACGTGCGCCACCCCGGCGGCACCCACGAGCTTACCCGTGCGGGCGACAACCGCCAGCGCATCGACCAGATGCTGCGCACCTACGAGTTTTTTGAGCGTTACCTGCACACCAAAGGGGTGGCTGCGCAGTAGGTTGATTTCAATATAACTACTTCAAAACCCAGGAGAACGGTCATGCTTATCTGGCGTCTAGGCAGTGAAGCATGACCGTTGTTCTAGCTCTTCTTTTCCCCGCCCCATGAAAATGCGTTTCTCCACCTGTTCGATGGCATTGGTAGTGCTCAGCGCGCTGCTGTCTGGTTGCGGTCAGTCGCAAACTTCTGCTACTGCCGAAGTTGTGACAACCAATACCACTGTTCCGGCCGATTACTTCCCTGCCCCTGAAACGGGCGTGAAAACAGGCGGTGTGCAGGTCATTCCGATAACGACGCCCAAGGGCACGTTTAAGGTCTGGACCAAGCGCTTCGGCAACAACCCGAAAACCAAAATCCTGCTTCTTAATGGAGGGCCAGGTGCCACGCACGAATACTTCGAGTGCATGGAGAGCTTTTTGCCACAGGAGGGCATCGAGTTTATCTACTATGACCAGCTAGGGTGCGGCAACTCCGATAACCCCCGCGACACAGCCATGTGGAGCCTGCCGCGCTATGTGGAGGAGGTAGAGCAGGTGCGCAAAGCCCTAAATCTGGATAAGGACAATTTTTACCTCCTAGGTCACTCCTGGGGCGGCATCTTGGCGGCTGAGTATGCCTTTAAGTATCAGCAAAACCTGAAGGGCCTTATAATCTCTAATATGATGATGAGTTGCCCCGCCTACGGCCGCTATGCCGATGAGGTGCTGGCCAACCAACTAAAGCCCGAGGTGCTAGCCGAAATCCGGCAAATTGAAGCGCGGAAGGACTTCAGCAATCCGCGCTATATGGGACTGCTGGAGCCCAATTTCTATGCGCAGCACCTGTGCCGCATCGTGCCCAACCCCGAGCCGGTAACGCGGGCCATGAGCAAAATAAATCAGTCGCTCTACGTGACGATGCAAGGGCCCAGTGAGTTTGGTATTTCGGGCAAGCTCACTACCTGGGACCGCACCAAAGACCTACCTAGGCTCACCATTCCGGTGCTCAGCATCGGCGGCAAGTACGACACCATGGATCCGGCACACATGCAGTGGATTGCGACTCAGGTCAAGCTGGGTAACTCGCTTATTTGCCCTAACGGCAGCCACATGAGCATGTACGACGACCAGCAAATCTATATGACGGGCCTAGTAAAATTCCTGAAGTCGGTGGAAGACGGTTCCATCAAGCCCGGCACACAGCTAGCAGCAGAATCGTCTGACAGTAAGGCCAGGGTAAATATCATGAATGCGAAGTAGGCTAATCACCTCTTCCCACAACTACTGCTAAAACGGCACCGTCACATCTACCGTTTGGGCGGCGCGGCGGCCGCCGCTGATGCCGGGTATCCAGCCGGGGCCTTCGCACACCAGGCGCTGGGCTTCTTCGTCGTAGTCGGCGCGTAGGCCGTGCAATACTTTGAGTTGTTGAATCTTGCCATCGGCCCCGATGGTGAGCCGCAGCTGCACGCTGCCCGACAGCGGGCGCTCGCCAGCTTCGGGCTGAAACTCGGCGGCGGCGCGGCGCAGCTTCTCACGCATAGCCGAGTAGCCACCGGCGGGGGCCGGGGCAATGGGCGGGGCAGCCGGCATCAGGGCTTGCCGGCTAGGTGCGCTTTCTACTGGGCGCGTGAGCTGAGTGTCAGCAGCCTTCAAAGTAAACCGCAGATGGCTCGTATCGGCCGTGGCGGCGGGCGCGCTGCTGGCGAGGGGCGGCGCCACGGGCAGTTCCTCCGCAGGTTTGGCACTGTTGGCGGCTAGAGGCGCATCGGGCATCGGGGCAGCCGAAGTAGTTTGCTGCGTGGGCTGCTGGCGCGCATGGCGGGCGCTGCTGCTGGCGACATGAGTGCGCCGGGGCCGGGCCGCAGCCCTAGCATGCGCCGGCTTGCTTGCTGCAAGGGGGGGAGCGCTGGCTACTTCGCTCTCGGACGATGTCACCGAGGCAGGGGCAGCCGGTGTTACAGGTTCTACTGGTGCCGCTGCGGGCGCCACGGCCACGGCCGTAGTAGTGCGCGCGGCATGGCGCTGCTGCCAGGCCCACCAACCACCGGCCACTAGGCCTAGCAACAGGGCAGCGGCGGCGGCTAGCTGGGGCAGCAGCCAGCGGTTGCGGCGCTCTTCGCGGTCGAAACGGGCGGGCGCGGCTTGCTGCTGCACACGCTGGCGCAGGCGCTGCTGAAGTTGAGCCAGCGCTTGGTCGGTAGTGGCGGCAGAGGTTTGCTGCAAGCCAGCCAGAATATCGGCGCAGCGCGGGCAGGCCAGCGTGTGGGCTTCTACGCGGTGCTGGCTGGCCGGGGCCAGCGTGCCCGCCGCATACTGGCGCAACAAGCCCACGGGCAGGTGCGGGCCGGCCGGGGTAGTGGCGTTCAACAGCGGGTTGGTGGGCAGCATCTTTTTTGAGTGGAGAGTTTTAAGTGTTGGATTAGGAGCTGAGGTAGGGGAGGAAAACGGTTATCACTGCTTTGCTACGCTCGCAATGACAATCAACTTTCGCCTTAGTCGTTATTGTTCATTCTCAATTCTTTGTGCAGGCTGCGCTTGAGCATGCGGCGGCCATTTTGGAGGTGGCTTTTTACTTGGTTGAGGGCCAGCCCAGTGGCGGCCACTATTTCCTGATACGATTTTTCTTCTAGATAAAACAGCTCGAGGCAGCGGCGTTGCTCAGGCGGCAGCTGACTTAGGGCCAGCTCCAAGGCTTGCAGGTCGGCTTCGTGCTGCTGGGTTTCTTCGGCCTCATCGGCGGCATTGGGCAGATGCCGTGCAGCGGCCGTTTCCACATCGGCGGCGTCGGGCAGCAGTAGGAGGGGGCCGCCGCTGGCGGTGCCGCGCTGCCGGGCCCGCAGCTCCATGAGGCAGTGGTTGCGGGCCGTGGCGTAGAGCCAGGCCCCAAAGTTATCGGGCACGTGGGTGCGCAGCTTCACCACTAAGTGCTCGAATAGCTGCATGGTCGCATCCTGGGCGTCTTCGTCGGGCGGGGCCAGGTAGCGGCGGCACACCGCAAACACCTCGGGCAGGTACCGCTCGTAGAGCAGGCCTAGGTCGGCCACGTCGCCGCCTTGGCGATAGCGCGCCAGCACCTCCTGGTCGGAGAGGGCAGCGGACGGAACGACGGTAGTGCGGCGACGAAACAACACGGCGGCAAGGTACGAGTGGGCGCAAACACCCGCGGCCTGCCACTGGCAGGATGCCGCTTCGCCTCGAAATGCACACGCCCGGCCCAAAAAAAGGAGCACCGGCCACGCAGCGGGCCGGTGCTCCTTTTTAATATACTGCCAGGTGCCTGGGCAGTAAGCTGAAATTACTGCTTGGCAGCAGCTTTCATGTTCTCTTTGGTCTGGCTAGCCGACTTGGCAGCGGCGTCGCCCATAGCGTCCATTTTGTTGCCAGCGGCATCCATTTTGGCGTCCATTTTAGCACCGGCTTCTTGGGCGTTGGCTTTGGCGTTGTCAGCAGCGGCGTCCATTTTGTCGCCAGCTTTGTCGGCAGCCGCTTCCATCTTGTCACCAGCGGCTTCCATTTTGGCTTCGGCTTTGTCGCCAGCAGCCTCCATTTTGTCGCCTACTTGCTCGGCGCTGGGGGTAGTTACCTCGGTGGTAGTGGTGGTGCTGCCGTCAGCGTTTTTAGTGGTGTCGGTGTCGGTCGAGCAAGCGCCGAGGCTCAGGCTGAGGGTAGCGGCGGCGAGCAGAGTTTTGAACGAAGTAGTCATGGGAGTAGGGGGTTGGGAAAGTGAAATTGTGCTGCTTAATGAAGGCTCTCTGCAAAAGGTAACCTTCGCCCGCGCTCGGGCTTACCAACTTTTTTTGCCCCGCGCAAGTATAGCCGAGTTGCACCTCGATTTTGCTTTTCCTTCATTCTATGGATTCCACTGCCTCCACCCCGCACACCCCGCCCGCCCGCACCGAGCCGCTGCACATCAGCGACGAACAAAGCACGGCTCTGCTCACCGATACCCTAGGCCTACTCGGCGAGGGCCTGCCCAATGCCGATGGGGCCAGCGGCCTGCACGAGCTGGAGCGTTGGGAAATGGTGCTCGAAGCCAGCGACCGCCCCGGCCTAGCCAAAGTGTGCCAGGAAGTGAAGCTGCTGCGCGAGCGTCTCAGCGCCTCCGATACCCAAGCCCATGAGATTGCCGAAATTCTGGCCAGCCTAGGTGCTGAAACCCAGAAGGTGAGCGAAGAAGCTGCCAATGGCTACTCCGATTCGCTGCACAAGCTGAGCCGCCTGCTCATCAAAGCCAGCAACCTGCTTTCGCGCTAAGCGCAAGCCCTAGGTACTCTAAATCTGCGGTTTGCCGCTTGCACGCCACTTTAGCGCGGACCCCTCCGGGGCCGCGCTATTTTTTTGCCCCGACCTTTGCACCGCAATTCGCGTCGCTCATGATTACCCTCTACGACCCTTTCGAGGGCATGCAGTTTGGCCCCGGCCGCTGCTTTCTTACCGGCCAGCCCGTTGGCCCCGCTGATACCGTTCCGGTTTTTGCCGAGTGGGTGCAGGCTGCCTACGGCCTGGCCGAGCGCCCCATCTACCTGCTCGACCAGAGCCAGACTACCTACGCTGCCCTGCGCCTGCCACTGGCCCCCGCGCTACGCCCGAGCCTGCAAGCCCTCGAAGACGAGGTGCAGCAAGCGGCCCTAGGTGGCCCCGCCGGCCTGCGCGCCTTGCTACCCGCCCGCCTGTGGCAGTGGGCAGCCAAAATGTTCTACGGCATCTTCGCCGCCGAATTGGTGCAGCAGCAGCAGCCACTCATCAAGCCCCAGTACCCGCTGGCCGAAAATGTGCAGCTGCTGCGCAAGTTTCGGCCGTTTTTTCAGCTGCTGCAAGGCCTGCGCGTGCCCACCGACTACGCCGACTTCGTGCCCGGCTCAGTGTTCGTGCTAGAGGCAGACGACCATTATGAGGCGCCGGTCTTTGAATATGATGACGACCTCAATACCCTGGTATTTAGCATCAAGCTAGGCAATGCCGTGGTAGTGGCTTCGCTTATCGACATCGGCTTTATCGGCCAGGCTATGCGCCAAGTGTATGCCGATGCCCAGCGCCCGCTGCACCCCGTGCAGGTAGCCGAGTTTAAAGCCCGCGTCTATTACGCGGCCTATTTGCTGTCGGCCATTCCCGACATCTACCCGCGCCGGCCTGGCCCGCTCGACCCGCCCAGTGCCGAGCTGGTGCTCGATGCGCTGGTCGACGATGTGACGGCGACAATCTTCAATCCTTGGGAAAACCTGTCCTACGGCCACGTGCTCACCGGCCTGTGGGCGCGCTGGGGCCTCTCCGAAGAGATTATCCTGCGCAATCCCTTCCAGCCCCTAAGCTTGCTCTACGATGCCACTGGCCAGCCGCAGCCCGCCGAGGCAGCGGGCGAGCAGCTCAACGTATTAGCTTTCAAGGGGTAGTATAGCTTAGTTTTTAGGTAATGTGGCGTCAGGGCATATTAGGCAGACCTAGGATAGGCAGCCGCAGGCCGACACTACGCTAGCTGAAGCCTACTCTACCCTAACCCCAACCGAACGGACGCCCCGCGCTGCCCGTATGCAAAGCCCCAGCCGGTAGCCGGCTGGGGCTTTTCCATTCCTACTCACTTGTTTCTATGTCTTCTTTCTTCGCCAAATCGGCGGCGGCACCCGCGGCGGCCGTGGCCGCTGGCTTGCTCCTAGGTGCCTGCAACGGCAACAGCGCCACCGATAACCAGACCCGCGGCACTATGCCTGCCGATTCGACCGCTGCCCATGTGCCGGCCCCCGCGCCCGCCAATTCGCCGCTCACCATCGTGGCCGAAATCAATGCCCCTCAAATCACGGGCGTGGCCGTAGCGCCGGGCGGCAAGATATTCGCCTTTTCGCCGCGCTGGGACTACAATCCCACCAACCCCGTGGCGCTCGTGACGGGTAAAAATACCCTCGCGCCTTACCCCGACGCCAAGTGGTGCATGTGGAACGACTCGCTTCGCAATGAGCCCCAAAAGCACTGGATTTGCCCACAGGCTGGCTACGTCGATACCAAAGGCCACCTATGGATAGTAGACCCCGCCTCGCCTGGCCTCAAGTACACCGTGCCCGGCGGCCCCAAGCTAGTCGAAACTGACCCCGCCACCAGCACGGTAGTGCGCACCATCGCCATCCCGGAAAGCGTGGCTCCGCGAAAGTCGTACCTCAACGACGTGCGCATCGACCTGCAAAACAACTACGCCTACATGACCGAGTCGGGTACCGGCGCGCTGGTAGTAGTTGACCTCAAAACTGGTACGTCGCGCGCCCTACTCAAGCAGCAGCCTTCAACCCTGCCTACCCCTGGCTTCGTAACCAAAGCGCAGGGCCACGCCCTCATCGACCCCACGGGCAAGCCTGGTTCGTTTAAGGCCGATGGTATTGCCCTTAGCACCGATAACCAATACCTGTACTATCGGGCGCTGTCGGGCCATGAGCTCTACCGCATTAAAACTGAGGTATTGCGTAACCCGGCCCTCAGCGCCGCTCAAGTGAACGCCGCTCCCGAAAAGTTACCCGATGCGCCCGCCTGCGATGGCATGGAAATCGACAGCAAAGGCAACCTCTATCTTACTGCTTTCGAGACTGGCGCTATCCTACGCCGCACGCCCGACGGCAAAACCGAAACGCTGGTGCAGGAAGAGCGCCTACAATGGCCCGATACCTTCGCCTGGGACCCCGATGGCAAGAGCCTCTACTTCACCGTGTCGGAGCTCGACCTCACGCCCAATTGGAACAAAGGTGTAGCCTCAGCACACGAGCCCTTCCGCATCTACAAAATGGCAGCTACCAAGTAAAGTTCAGCTTAGCGAAAAGCCCACTGCTGCCCCTAGGTGCCAAGCAGTGGGCTTTTTAGCAAGTAGGGCTACGGGAAAATCCAGTTTTTTACGTTAGCTTGGTAAACTTTTCGAGTTATAAAGCAGCATATGCAGAATTCATCTGGTTGTCCATTAAGCTTATTCGCGTAACCGCATGTAGGTTTTTAGGTTATTCTCAGCTAGTTTACTTTTGCACTGCTTGTTGTAGCCTTTTCAATTCCCACTCCCTATGGATTCTTACTCCTATATCGCCAATGCTGATGTGGCGGCCATCGAAACGCTATACGAAGCGTATCAGCAGAACCCCGAATCGGTCGATTTTGGCTGGCGTAAGTTTTTTGAAGGCTACGATTTCTCACAGCAGTTCCCCGAGGGTGCGCCGGTAGTACCTGGCCAAGCACCTGCCACCAATGGCAGCGCGGCTCCGGCCGGCAAAACCAGCGCTGCTCCAGCGCCCGGCCCCGTACCCCAGCCCGATGGCTACGGTGTGCTCCAAACGGAGGCCTCGACTAATGATGCCGGCCCCATTGCCAAAGGTGCACCCGCTAGCGACAAGGAAACGGCCGTGCGCAACCTCATCCACGCTTACCGCAGCCGTGGCCACTTGCGTGCCAAAACCAACCCCGTGCGCGAGCGCAAAGACCGCAAGGAGCGCCTGAACCTCGCTGATTTTGGCTTGAGCGACAGCGACCTGGACACGAAGTTCCGCCAGGGTGAGTCGCTGGGCCTAGGGCAGAGCGCCACGCTCCGCGAAATTGTAGCGGCGCTTACCAGTATTTACGCCGGCACGGTAGGCTTCGAGTTCACTTATATCCGCGACCCCCAGATTCTGGATTGGTTCCAGCAGAAAGCCGAGCATGGTGCGCTGGCCTTCAACCCCGATGTAGAGTACAAAAAGCGCATTCTTAAGAAGCTGAACGAGGCAGTCGTTTTCGAAAACTTCTTGCACACTAAGTTTCTAGGTCAGAAGCGCTTCTCGCTGGAGGGTGGCGAAACGGCTATCCCGGCCCTCGATGCCATCATCAACCGTGCGGCCGAACTGGGCGTGAAGGAAGTGATGATTGGTATGGCCCACCGCGGCCGCCTCAACGTGCTGGCTAACATCATGGGTAAGACCTATGAGCAGATTTTCAGCGAGTTTGAGGGTACTGCCACGCCCGACCTCACGATGGGCGACGGCGACGTGAAGTACCACATGGGCTACTCGTCGGAAGTAGACACCACGAGCGGCAACAAAGTCAACCTAAAGCTGGCCCCTAACCCCTCGCACCTAGAGGCGGTGAACCCGGTAGTAGAAGGCTTCGTGCGGGCTAAAATCGAGCACCAATACGACGGCGATTACCACCAAATTCTGCCCATCCTCATCCACGGCGATGCGGCGTTGGCTGGCCAGGGCATCGGCTATGAGGTAACGCAGATGTCGCAGCTCGAAGGCTACAAGACGGGCGGCACGATTCACTTCGTGATTAACAACCAAGTAGGTTTTACCACTGATTTTGAAGACGCTCGTTCGTCTATCTACAGCACCGACCTAGCTAAGATTATCGATGCGCCGGTAATTCACGTGAATGGCGACGACCCCGAAGCAGTGGTGTTTGCCGTGCGCCTAGCTACTGAGTATCGTCAGCAGTTCCACGCCGATATCTTCATTGATATGGTGTGCTACCGCCGCCACGGCCATAACGAGTCAGACGAGCCCAAGTTCACGCAGCCTACCCTCTACAACGTTATCTCGAAGCATCCCAACCCGCGTGAGGTGTACAACAACACGCTGGTGAAGCGTGGCGACGTGGATGCCGAGCTGGCCAACCAGATGGACAAGGAGTTCCGCGACATGCTGCAAGCCCGCCTCGACCAAGTGAAGCAGCAGCCGCTTCCTTATAAGTACCAGGCCCTCGAAAATGAATGGCGCACCCTGCGCCGCAGCACCAATGAAGACTTCGACCAGTCGCCGGAAACCGGCATCAGCGAGGAAATCGTGGAGCGCGTAGCTAAGGCGCTGACGACCATTCCCGAGAACTTCCGGCCCATCAAGCAGATTGATAACCTGCTGAAAGAGCGCCGCAAAATGTTCTACGAAACCCGCACTCTCAACTGGGCCGCTGGCGAGCTGCTAGCTTACGGCTCGCTGATGAGCGAGAACCACACGGTGCGTGTGAGCGGCCAGGATGTGCAGCGCGGCACATTCTCACACCGCCATGCGGTGCTGCACGATGCCGAAACGTCGGCCCCGTACAACTCACTGAATCACCTAGAAGGCGAGCACCAGCAGTTGAACATCTACAACTCGCTGCTGAGCGAGTATGCCGTCCTGGGTTTTGAATTTGGCTACGCGATGGCTAACCCCACGGCGCTGGTAATCTGGGAAGCACAGTTTGGCGACTTTGCCAACGGTGCGCAAACCATGATTGACCAATTCGTGGTGAGTTCCGAAAGCAAGTGGCAGCGCATGACGGGCCTCGTAATGCAGTTGCCCCACGGCTACGAAGGCCAGGGCCCAGAGCACTCCAATGCTCGCCCCGAGCGCTTCTTGCAGCTCGCTGCTGAGAATAACATCATCGTGGCTAACATCACGACGCCGGCTAACTTCTTCCACTCGTTGCGCCGCCAGCTCACCTGGAGCTTCCGCAAGCCGCTGGTGATGATGTCGCCCAAGTCGATGCTACGCAACCCGCTGTGCGTGTCGCCGATTGAGGATTTCACGAGCGGCCGCTTCCAAGAGGTCCTAGGTGATGGTTTTGCCGACGCTGGCCAGGTAGAGAAAGTGCTGCTGTGCTCGGGTAAGGTGTACTACGACCTGCTTGACGAGCAGCAGAAGTCAGACCGTAAGGATGTAGCCATCGTGCGCCTCGAGCAGTTGCACCCCTTCCCGAAAAAGCAACTCGACGTGGAGTTGGCCAAGTACCCCAACGCCAAAATCTACTGGGTACAGGAAGAGCCCGAAAACATGGGCTACTGGAACTACCTGCTCCGCTTTATGCGCCGCGAGCTCGAAGATGTGGTGGCTCGCAAGCCCTCGGCTTCGCCCGCTACCGGCTACAACAAGGTGCATGTAAAAGAGCAAAAGGAAATCGTGGCCCGCGCCTTCGGCGAGCGCCGCGAAGAAGTTGCCAGCGAACAAATCGAGGAGACTGCCGAAATCGCTAAGAAGCAAGAGTAGTTAGTCTATGTAAGTTGCTAGCGCTGTGAGAATACTCGCAGCCTATCTTCCCTTTTAATTTTTAGCGGTCGGCCACCTTTCGCGTAGTGCCGTTTCCCTGCCAATACAATTCTTCGTCATTCTCAGATGCCCACCGAAATCAAAATTCCCGCCGTTGGCGAATCCATCACCGAAGTAACTATTGCCAAGTGGCTGAAAGCTGATGGCGACGCCGTAAAGCGCGACGAAGTAATCGCCGAGCTCGAATCGGACAAAGCCACGTTTGAGTTGCCCGCCGAAGCTGACGGCACGTTGAAAATCCGCGTGGCTGAAGGCGAAACGATTGGTATTGGGACAGTCATTGCGGAGCTCGATGGTGCTGGCGCCGGCGCCCCGGCTGGCAACGGCCAAGCTGCCGCGCCCGCTGTCGGCGGCGATGCCCTTGCCCAAGGTGAGCAGAACCCCCAGGCCAGCGACCAAGCCGGCTATGGCGGCCAGCCCGCCGACCGCCCCGCGGCCGACCCTTCTACTCCGGGTGCACCCACTACTGCCCCGGCAGCTGGCAGCAGCTCGGTTGAAATGAAGATTCCCGCCGTGGGTGAGTCCATCACCGAAGTAACGGTGGCCAAGTGGCTGAAGCCCGACGGTGCGCAAGTAAGCCGTGATGAAGTAATCGCTGAGCTTGAATCGGATAAGGCCACGTTTGAGCTGCCCGCCGAGGGCAGCGGCACGTTGCGCCACGCCGTGAAGGAAGGCGATACCATCAGCATCGGCGCTACTATTGCGCACATTGAAGGTGGTAATGGAGCGGCTGCGGCTCCGGCCGCCAGTGCGCCTGCTGCGTCGGCCCCGGCAGCTACGGCCCAGGTTGCTACCAGCGGCGCAGCTACCTACGCCACCGGCGTGCCCTCGCCAGCTGCCGGCAAAATCCTAGGTGAGAAAGGCATTAATGCTGCCGATGTAAACGGCACGGGCCGCGATGGCCGCATCACGAAGGAAGACGCACAGAACGCCCAAGCTAAGCCCGCTGCGCCAGCTCCAGCCGCTGCTCCTGCAGCTTCGGCACCTGCTGCTGCCCAGCCCGCCGCCCCAGCTGGCGAGCGCGGCCAGCGCCGCGAGCGCATGAGCAACCTGCGTAAGACAGTAGCCCGCCGCCTAGTGTCGGTGAAAAATGAGACGGCCATGCTCACCACCTTCAACGAGGTGAACATGCAGCCCATCATGGACTTGCGCAACAAGTTCAAAGACAAGTTCAAAGAGAAGAACGGCGTAGGCCTCGGCTTCATGTCGTTTTTCACCAAGGCTGTATGCGTAGCCCTGAAAGAGTGGCCCGCTGTGAACGCCTATATCGACGGCGACAGCATTGTGTACTCGGATTTCTGCGACATTAGCATCGCTGTATCGGCCCCGAAAGGTTTGGTAGTACCAGTTATTCGCAATGCCGAGAAGCTGAGCTTCGATGGTGTGGAGAAGGAAGTGGTGCGCCTCGCTGGCCTGGCCCGCGACAACAAGCTCACCATCGAGCAGATGACGGGTGGTACGTTCACCATCACCAACGGCGGCATCTTTGGCTCGATGATGAGCACGCCCATCATCAACGCTCCGCAGTCGGCTATCCTAGGGATGCACAACATCATTCAGCGCCCCGTAGCCGAAAACGGCCAAGTGGTTATCCGCCCCATGATGTATCTAGCCTTGAGCTACGACCACCGCATCATCGACGGCCGCGAGTCGGTGTCGTTCTTGGTGCGCGTGAAAGAACTGCTTGAGGACCCAACCCGCCTGCTATTAGGCATTTAATAGATTTTATAATACTTTGCAAAGACCCGCTTCTATTTTTAGAAGCGGGTCTTTTTGTGTTTATGTATACTTTGCTCTGATATTCAGCTGTTAATAAGATTTAATGCTTGCATAAGTATCAGGGTCTATTTTGTGTTTTTTATTTAAGCTGCTAATTTTGATATGTCCGCTATATACTTACTATTATTATATGCAACGCTTTACCAAACCCGAGTGCCAGGCGTGTCCTCACCGCCAAAACCCATTGCTGAGTTGCTGCTCGCCCGAAGAACTGGCATCTATTAACAGCAACAAGACAACGCTGCATTATCAAAAGGGACAATACATTTATCATGAAGGCAGCCAAGCTATGGGCTTGTTCTGCATCAACCAAGGAAAGATAAAGCTGGCAAAAGCAGCAGGAGATAATAAAGAGCAGATTGTGCACCTCCTACGTGAGGGTGGAGTTATGGGCTATCGTGCCTTGGTAGCTGGCTCACGGTATACACACTCGGCGGTAGCACTCGAAGATTGTGTGGTGTGCTTCATGCCTCGGCTAGACTTTTTACAACTGGTGCAAGGCAATCAGCAGTTTGCCATGGGGCTCATGCAACTCCTCGCCCAAACACTTGGGCTGGCAGAGGAGCGAATGCTCCACTTAGCTTACAAACCAGTGCGCGAGCGCTTAGCCGGTGCCCTATTATTTGTGCAGCAGACTTTTCATCGGGAAGATGAGGCCTTACCTTTTCGTATTGCCCTAGGGCGCGAGGATTTGGCAGCCCTTGTTGGTACTGCCAAAGAGACCGTTAGCCGGCTGCTTTCCGAGTTTAAAGATGCTGGGATGATTGTTACACGCGGCAGCCAGATTACCATTCTAAAACCTCTGCGCCTGCAGGAGCTAGCTACCATGTACGACTAACGAGTCGACATTTAAGGCCTTGGCTGAATTGGTGCATCCACCGTCCGGAGCCTTTAGATACTTACTGGTTGGCTTTTTTAACCAGTGAATAGGATAAATACTTGTATGGCGGGTTATTGCTTTAATCATACTTCAGCGCAATTCGCGAAATAGAATATTTTAATTATAATCATCATCGAAAATGATATTAATCATTTTTTGGAACCAGTTGTACGACGAGCTTTGCTATAGTTGAAAGCCAAGAGTACTGAAGCATTAGATAGTGATATTGCCTATGTGAGATAGCTAGTTAGTAGATTATAATATTTGTATTATGAGAATATCTATTATTTACAGACCTTATTTAGAACGCATTTCACCTAATTAGACGTATTTATGAAAGGCCGGCGATAAGTTAGTCCGGATGCTATGAATATTCCTTTTCTTCGCAGCTTGCCAGGGCTTGGCCGTCGTCCTTTATCAAAGGTGGTGGCTAGTGCTGAGGCAACTTCCACGGGAGCAGCGGCTGCACTTCAATACTTATTAGCCGAGCTACCAGAACTCCTAATGGCGGCTGTGATAGCAATGGAATCGGGGCAGGTGTTGGCGACCTACGCTACCCAGCCACAGCTATGGCCTAGTACCGCTGCTCCCTTTTGGATGGCGGCAGTGCAGCAGCTACAAGCCAACCAAGCTGCCCAAGGCTCAGAATCAGACTACCTAGAAGAAGTGCTGGTGACGCTGCCAACACAGTTACACTTACTTCATCTGGCATCGAATCGACAATACCTGCTCTGTTTAGCGATTGAGGAAGCGGATACTAATCTGGCTTTAGCTCGTGAAGTAATGCGACAAGCTGCTGATTTGACGATTCATACGACTTTTTAAATAGTATTATTTATTACCCTATCAAAGTACAATTCATCCATTTCCTTTTCACCCTTTACATCCTCCTTACCCATGAAACTGACTGCTACTCCTTTTGATGCTACCACCGGCGAACTGCTGCCCGTATACCGGGATGCCTACCTGCGTGGAGACCTGGCTCGCTCGTCGGCGCAAGCGGTAGAAGATTACCTGCGCCGCGATGCCAGCGAAGCCTATTCGGTAGTGACGCGCTGGCATGACCTGCAGGCCGACGAAAACCAGGCGGCCGCGCCTGGGTGGGTTGGTCGTCAGGTCCAGTTTATGCGCGAGCAGCCCCAGCGTTTTCGCCGTCGGGCCATGAGCTTTGTGCTAATGGGTGCAATGCTAGCTGGGGCCTCCATGGCTGCCAACCTACCTGCCAGCAAGCTGCCCACTGCTGCGCTATCAGCTTCGGCTGCTAGCCTATCGGCAGCCTCCGAGGTGACAAGTGTGCCAGAAGCTGCGCTCACTCGCACGGTAGTGCTGCACGGCCGCATTCTAAACGAAAAAGGCTTGCCGCTGGCTGGGGCCACCGTGCTGCAGAAGGGTACTGCTTATGGCACCAGCACTGATGCCAACGGCAACTATAGCCTGCGCGTGGCGGCGGGCAGCCAGGCTACGCTTCAGTATGGCTATGGCGGCTATACCGAGCAGGAAATGAAGGCTGTTAATGCCACGTCTGCTGTAGTGCTGCAGCCTAAGCAGGGCAAGCGCAAGCACTGGCTATTCTTCTAATAGCGTTAATGGCAGAAGACTGCTTATGTGGCAAACGCTGTAAATAACCTCGCTGACAAAGAGAGTAAAGTCATCACAGTGGAACTGCACGTCTTGGTTGCGCCAGCTATAGCCAACGTTACCTAGGGTACTGCGCTGACTTCGCACGCCAATTCCCTTCCTCATGACCTTGTGGTGGATAACAAGTTCATTCACTGCGTAGTGGATTGGCGTAAAACAAACCCGGCGCTATTGCCCGCGAAATATTGCGGTTGCACGCCGGGCAAATAAACTAGCCAGTAGCAACCCGGATAGTTTGCCGAAAGCCCACCCGATTTCGGGTGGGCTTTTGTGCGCCTAGGAATAGCTTCAAGCCGGCGGCTGCGCTTTTGCGTACTATGCCAAATTCTTTGATGCTTCTCTCGTATGACTTCTTCTCACAAATCGCGCGGTGCTAAGTTTTGGCCCGCGTTGGGCTTTGCCGCGCTGGCGGGCTCACGAGCTACCTCAGGGCCTGCTTTCCTAAGCCAATATCTTTCACAGCAGGCACTAGCGCCAGCGCTGGCAGGCTCGCCGCTCCGCTTTTTGGCCAAGCCGGGCGCTACTACCGCGCTGCGGTTTCTTATTGCCGGCGAGTTTGTGGGCGATAAGTTGCCGAATACGCCCAACCGCATTGTGCCAATGCAGCTTTCGACACGCGCTACCTCGGGCGCGCTAGTAGGAGCTACGGTGTACAAGAGCAAGGGCGGCAGCGCCCTAGGTGGTGCGCTAGTGGGGGCACTTGGCGCAGTGGCAGCTACGTACCTCACGTTTTACCTGCGTCAAGCTATTAGCCAGAAAACCAGCACAAACACGAGCCTTGTCGGGGCAGGCGAAGATGCGCTGGTGCTGGGCCTTGGGGCAGCGCTGGCCAAGAGCCAAAAGCAGTCGTAAGATGAACTGACTGCTCTCGGGCACTAGGTCGCACATTTTGGGCGGGCTACTTGTTAAGAACGCGGGCGTAGCGGGCGAGGTATTCGCCCGCTACGCCCGCGTATCTTTGCCGGGCTGGCCGGATGGTTAGCCCTACCCGTTTTTTGCGATTATGAATCAATATGATGTCACCGTCATCGGCTCGGGCCCTGGCGGATATGTAGCCGCCATCCGGTGCGCCCAGCTGGGCCTCAAAACTGCGCTTATCGAGAAGTATCCGACCCTAGGTGGCACTTGCCTCAATGTGGGCTGTATTCCGAGCAAGGCGCTGCTTGACTCTTCGGAGCACTACCACAACGCCCACACGGCGTTTGCCGACCACGGCATCGGGCTCGATAACCTGACGGTGGACATGAACCGCATGATAGACCGCAAGGCTGGCGTGGTGAAGGCTAATGTGGACGGCATCGCCTATCTGATGAAAAAGAACAAAATCGACGTGCTCACCGGCGTCGGCTCGTTCGTTGATAAAAATCACCTCAGCATCGCGCCCACTGAGGGCGGCGAGGCGCAGCAAATAGAGACGAAGAACGTCATTATCGCCACTGGCTCCAAGCCCACGGTGCTGCCGTTCATTAAGCAGGACAAGCAGCGCATCATCACCAGCACCGAGGCCCTGAACATTCGCGAAGTACCCAAGCACATGATAGTGATTGGCGGCGGCGTGATTGGCCTCGAAATGGCTTCTGTGTATGCCCGCTTAGGTGCCAAGGTATCGGTGGTAGAGTTCATGGACAGCATCATCCCAACCATGGACCGCGGCCTAGGTAAGGAATTGCGCCGCGTGCTGGGCAAAATCGGCATCGAGTTTTTCTTCTCGCATAAAGTTACCGGCGCTACCCGCGATGGCGACAACGTGACCGTGACCGCTACCAACGCCAAGGGCGAGGAGGTGAAATTTGAGGGCGATTACTGCCTCGTGGCCGTGGGCCGCGTTCCTTATACCGCTGGCCTCAACCTAGAGGCTGCCGGCGTAGAAATGGAAGAGCGCGGCCGCATCAAGGTCGATGAGCACCTGCAAACCAACGTGCCCGGCATCTACGCCATTGGCGACGTGGTGCGCGGCGCCATGCTGGCCCACAAGGCTGAGGAAGAAGGCGTGTTCGTGGCCGAGACCATCGTGGGTCAGAAGCCGCACATCAACTACTTGCTAATACCTGGCGTGGTGTACACCTGGCCCGAAGTGGCTGGCGTGGGCTACACCGAGGAGCAGCTCAAGGAGCAGGGTAAGGCCTACAAAGTGGGTTCGTTCCCCTTCAAAGCCAGCGGCCGCGCCCGTGCCAGCGGCGACACCGACGGCTTTGTGAAGGTGCTGGCCGACAAAACCACCGACGAAATCCTAGGTGTGCACATGATAGGACCGCGCATCGCCGACCTCATCGCCGAAGCCGTGACGGCCATGGAGTTCCGCGCCTCCGCCGAGGACGTGGCCCGCATGAGCCACTCGCACCCCACCTACGCCGAGGCCATGAAAGAGGCCTGCTTGGCGGCTACCGAGAATCGGGCAATTCACATGTAATACCCCCCACCCTGCGGTAGAAATACAAAAGCGGCTGAAGCTCTAGGAGCTTCAGCCGCTTTTGTTTGGTATAGTTTTTATTAGCTCAGGCCAGCGCCGTATTTGGCCGGTTCAAGTCCAGTACGTCGTTGGTGTCGAAAACCTCGAAGCGGTCGATGAGCGCATCCACGCCTTGCTCCATTTTTAAGTCCATTTCCTCGCGGTAGATGGGGTAGAGGGTATAGAAATGCACCGTTTTATCGGGGTTGATTTCCAGCGTTTGAAACTCTTCGGGTAAGCTGAGGGCGGTGAGCAGCAGCATGCAGCCCAGCGCGGTATTGTCGGCGAAGGGCGTGGCGTCTTCGCCGTTGGGGATGGTGTGGCCGAAACCCAGCCAGGTGCCGTACTCATGGGGCAGGCGAGCCAGCAGTTTCAGCCAGCGGATGGGCCAGTACGTGTTTTCATCTTCGAAAGCCTCGGCCATGTCGGCCGGGTCGGGGGGGATGCGCCAAGTGCTGGGCAGCAAGATGCACAGCTCGGCAAAAGGTGGGGCGTCGTCGGGGCTGGCTTCAGGCGGTACGGTCATGGGCCGGTCGCTCATGCCCGAGGTGATGAGGGCGTAAAAAGGGAAGTCGGCGCTGGGGGCCACCACATGCACGTCGAGGTGTACCTTGTCGGAGATGAGTTCGTGGTACACGCCTTGCACCGGCCCTAGGTGCCGCTCGATGTGGTCGGCAATGGCCGTAATGGTCACGTCGTCGCCACTGGCCAGTTCAAACGGGGCAGGCGCCACGCCATCGTAGCGGTAGATGGGCGCGCCCGAGGGCGTCAGTTCCGGCTCGTCGTCTGGGCCGGAGTGGGAGGGGGAAGTGGGCGAATTAGCCATGCGCGGCTATACGGCGTTAGTTTGCGGCAAGGTTGCTGAGACGAGCTTCCGGCTTTTGGTATAGCTACTAAACAGCCTTTAAGACAGGGGCAAAAACAAGAATTGTCGGTACACTTTGTAATGTTGTGCTGCCTGCTTTAGTACTCAGTCCATGCGTCTACTTCTCCTCTTGGCTAGTTGCGTGCTGCCGCTCGCCGCCCGCGCCCAAACGGCCCCCGCCGATACGGCCACCTTTCTACTGCACAAATTCGCGCAGCGTATCGGCAAGGAAACCTACCGCCTCACGCGCACCCCGCAGGCGTACACTTACGACGTCGCTTTCCGGTTCGTAGACCGGGGCTCGCCAGTGGCGCTCACCGCCCAAATCGCTACTACACCCGCCGGCGAGCCGCTGCGCCTGGCTGTGAAGGGGCAGACCTCGCGCTTCAGCAGCATCAACGATACGGTGAGCCTTGGGGCCGATGGGCAGGCCCGCATCCGCATCAATGAGGCGGTGCATACCGAGCCGCGGCCGGCCTTGAGCTTTCCGGTGGCGGGCTATGCGCCGGGCACTGGGCAGTGGCTGCTGCTGCGCTACTGGCAGCAGCACGGCCGCCCCGCTAGCCTAAATATGCTGCCCAGCGGCACGGTGCGCATCCGCGAAGATGGAATAGATACCCTACAATATCAGAACCAGCCGCTGCTACTGCGACGCTACGTGCTTAAGGGCCTCGTGTGGGGCAACGAGCTGCTCTGGACCGACCAGCAGGGCAACCTCGTGGGTCTCATCACCAATGACGCCGAGGGCGACAAGCTAGAGTTGATGGCCCAGTCCTACGAGGCATTACTGCCAGCGCTTATCAGCCGGGCAGCACGGCGCGGCATGCAGTTGTTTCGGGCCGAGATGGGCGCGGCGGCCACCCGACCAGCTGCCCCGGTTCCGCTTCTGGCCGTGGTGGGCGGCACGGTGGTCGATGTGGTGCGGGGCCGCCGCATCCCCAAGGCCACGGTACTACTGCAGGGCGGTAAGGTGCTGAAGGTGGGGCCGGCCACGGCTGTAGCCATCCCGAAAGGTGCGCGCATAATCCGGGCTGAGGGTAAAACGGTGCTGCCGGGGTTGTGGGACATGCACGCCCATTTTCAGCAGGCCGAATGGGGGCCAGCCTACCTGGCTGCCGGCGTGACCACTGTACGCGACTGCGGCAACGAGTTTGCCTATATCAACGCTGTGCAGCGCGCTATCGACAGTGGGCAGGGGGTAGGGCCGGGCATTCTCAAGGCCGGCCTCATCGATGGCAGCGGGCCGCGCACCCTAGGTATCGAAATAGCCGATACCCCGGCCGAAGCGGTGCGACTAGTGCAGCGCTACAAGGCCAGCGGCTTTGCCCAAATCAAGCTCTACAGCTCGGTGAAGCCCGCAGTAGTACACGCCGTATGTGCCGAAGCGCACCGCCTGGGCCTTACGGTTACGGGCCACATCCCTGACGACATGACCCTGTTACAAGGCGTGGCGGCGGGCATGGACCAGGTCAATCATATCAACTACGTGGTGCGGCTGCTACGCCGCAACCCCGACGGCTCGGTTATTCTTACCGACACCACAGCCGCTCGCGTCTTTGCCTTCCTCAAAGCCCATCGCACGGTTATCGACCCCACAGTGGGAGTGTTTGAGCTGGCGTACCGCTCGACCAAAGACGATATTATGGCCATCGAGCCTGCCTACCTGCGGCTGCCGCAGCCTTTGCAGGCGCTGTTTGTGAACATGGGCCAAGACCCGGCCGATGCGGCTAAGTCGGCCTCTTACGTAGCCAGCTACCCGCTCCTCGTAAAAGCGCTTAACGACCACGGCATCCCGGTGGTGGCAGGCACCGACATGGGCTTTCCTGGCACTAGCCTAGCTCGTGAATTGGAACTGTATGTGCAGGGCGGCCTCACGCCCATGCAAGCGCTGCAAACGGCTACCATCGCCGCTGCTCGCGCCCTGAAGCTGGATGCCCGTGCTGGTTCGCTCGACCCCGGCAAGCAGGCCGACCTAGTCCTCATCGACGGCGACCCGCTGGCTCATATTCGAGACATCCGACAGGTGCAACTAGTGGTGAAAGCCGGACAAGTATACGAGCCCGCTCAACTTCGTCGGCTGGCCGACTACTCCGAGTTGGTCGGGCCTAGGTAGGGGGGAGCCACACGCAAAAGCCCTACGCTACTGAGTAGCGCAGGGCTTTTGTTAAAATGATGGGCGCATAAAGTAGCCCTATATATGCTTGTGCAGCAGTCGCCTAGCTAGCCAGCTTTACGCGCACAGCCGTTGGACCCTTCATGCCGGGCTCTACTTCGAAGGTCACTTTGTTGCCTTCTTTCAGCGTGAGGCCACCTAGGGCGTTGGCGTGCACGAAAATGCTTTCCTGCGAAGCTTGGTCTTTGATGAAGCCGTAGCCTTTCGAGTCATTGAAGAATGACACGGTGCCAGTGCGCAGCGTGTCTTCGGGCTCGCGGTCTTCTTGCTTGGGCACGCCAATTTGAATGCTTTCGACAGAGATTTCCTTACGCTTGCGCGTGGGGTCGGGCGGCGTGTTCGTGATGTTGCCGTCCTCATCTACATAAGCAAGCATATCCTCTAGGCTCTGGCCCGAGGTAGCATTGGCTTGGCGCTCTTTGCGCTTCTCTTCTTTGTCGTTCTTCTTCTTTAGGCGCTTCTTCTCGTTTTCCTTTTTGCTAAAGGTTTCCTGTGCTCTTGCCATAGATGCTTGGTAGCGGTATCGTTGGGTTAGTGTCTTATACTGAAAAGGATAAAACAGCCAATTAGATTCCGCCGAAGGTACGAAAAATAACTTAGTTATCTGCTTTTTTACAGAAGTGCTACGTCCGCGACAGCTAGCTCTTGCACTTGGCCGGGCGCCAGGTCGCCTAGGTGCCACGGTCCGATGCGTACGCGCACCAGCCGCAGGGTGGGTAGGCCCACGGCAGCGGTCATCTTCCTCACCTGGCGAAACTTGCCTTCCGTGAGCGTGAGCGACAGCCAGCTAGTAGGGCCATGCCGGTCGTCGCGCACGGGCCGCGCCCGCGGGGCGAGGTCCGGCGCCTGCGCCAGCCCGCGGGCTAGGCATGGCCCTGTGCGGTAGGCCTTGCCCTGAATGCTGATGGCGACGCCCTGCCGCAGCTGGGCCAGGGCGTCGTCGGTGACGAGGCCATCGACCTGGGCATAGTACTCTTTTTCTATGTGGTGGCTGCGCACCGCCTCGCTCAGCCTGCCATCGGTGGTGAGTAGCAGCAGGCCCTCGCTGTCTTCGTCGAGCCGGCCCACAGCCATGGTGCCGGGCGGAAAATCGTAGAGCTCACCTAGGAAGCGTTTGAGGCGGGCCTCGCGTGGGAAGGCACTAATGAACTGACTGAGGTAGCCAGCGGGTTTGTGCAATAAAAAGTGGCGGTGCAGCTCAGTGGGCTCCGTCAAGGAAGGGTCGATGGTCAAGGTAATCTAGTAAAAAGCATCTTCAAACAGCTCTATCCGAAAGCCTTGGCTGAGATGAGTGAGAGCTAGAATGTCGAAGCGAATGTCGCCGGTCCAATTTAGCTCTTCCTGCAAGTGCGTAGCAGCCAATCGGAAAAGCTCTTTCTTGCGGGGCGAGACGAAGGTTTCGGGCGGGCCGTACTGGCTGCCCGACCGGGTTTTGACTTCTACAAACACGAGCAGCTCCTGGCCGCGCTGGGCAACTAAGTCTACCTCGGCTCGGCCGTGGCGGTAGCTGCGCAGCAGCACCGCATAGCCGGCTTGCTGGTAAAATGCAGCGGCTGCCTCCTCGCCAGCCCGGCCTAGCGCATGGGCAGATGTAGTCATGAAAAAATAAAGCAAGTGCTGCCGGCAGCTTGCGTGTTGCCACCTGCCCGGCCCCAAGCCAAAGCCTGCGGCGCGAAGTACCTTTGTATAACCGTTCATCGCGCCTCAAACGCGCGCCTTGTCTTCAGAAGCTATGGATTTTTACTCGGCCTGCGCCGCCCCAGTTGCTCTTAGCCCAGGCGAAAATACTCAACCCGAGCTAGTGTCCGGCTCTAGGTGCCTGCAGGTGCAGCGTTTAGGGCTTGTGCCTTACGTGCCTACCTGGGATTTGCAAGAGCAGCTACTGGCCGATACCCTGGCCATTAAGGCTGCTAACCGCGTGGCCGAAGCTGCTGGCCAGCCTCAGCAGCCCACGCCTAACCACGTGCTTTGCTGCCAGCACCCGCCCACCTACACCCTAGGCAAGAGCGGCAAGCCCGAGCACCTGCTGCTCGACGACGCAGCCCTGGCGGCGCACGGTGCCACCTTCCACCGCATCAATCGTGGAGGCGACATTACCTTTCACGGACCTGGCCAGCTAGTAGTGTATCCGCTGCTGGACCTCGAAAACTATCGGCCCGATATTCATTGGTACTTGCGAGCGCTGGAGGAGGCCGTTATTCAAACGCTGAAGCTATACGGACTGCAGCCCGGACGCATTGCGGGGCTTACCGGCGTGTGGCTCGATTGGGAGGAGGGAGCGCCTAATCCGCGCAAAATCTGCGCCATGGGCGTGCGCTGTAGCCGCTGGGTAACCCTGCACGGCTTAGCCCTCAATGTAAATACGGACCTCAGCTACTTTGGCTACATCGTGCCCTGCGGTATTGCCGATAAAGCTGTGACCTCGCTGCAAGCCGAGCTAGGGCATGCCGTGGCTATCGAAGAGGTGCAAGAGCAGTTACTGGAGCACTTGCGCGAGCAGCTAGGTGCTAGCTTTGGCTAAGGCTGCCGAGGTGGTGGCACTTGACAAGGAAGAAATTAAAATTTAAGGCTTTAACTGTTGATGAGCAGAGTGCTATGCAGTTATTGTCGAGTATAAATAAGCCGGCTATAATGTGTCTTGCAAAAGGTAGCCGCTTTTCACTGATTAGGACCGACGTGTATTCTGGTGCGCCGGGCCGTAATGCCTCATGAAACAAGATATTCCCTTCGAGCCTGTAGTAGGCGTTTCTATTGCGATTGTGCCCGATGCTCCTGCTGCAGATACTACGCTCGGCGAAACGGGCGTGGCTACTTGGCAAGTATTCCTGCTCAACAATAATGAGTTTCCGCTCGAAACCGTCATTATTGCATCGGAGGGCTACGGCACGCAGCCCGATGGTCAAGCAGTACGCACCTCTACCCTACGCTATCATTTTCCGGAGATAGCGCCGCACTCGGCCACGCCTGTCGAGCTTATCGACCCCGCCGTGTTTCACCTCACCAATCAATACTGGGTGAGCTACTACCTAGGCGGCCAGGTTTTCGACAAAAAGTTTGTGTTTGTTCCCGACTCTATCGTGCCCGCCAACTTTAGCCGCATCGACCTGCTCGACGGCCAGGCTGGCGTGCTGCACAGCTAGGATAAGGGTGCACGTGCGCTCCTCATGGTGGTAAGTCGTCCGCCGTTCCTGTTTTCGTCTGTTGTCCTTGTCGCTTCCGCGCTATGAACCACACTCTTAGTATATATCTGGCCCTGGCCGCGTTGTGGGCGCTGCTCGTTGCCATGTTTGCGGTGCCTTCCATCATATTCATTGCGCACCTCAAAAACCTACTTGACACGCCCAACGGCCGTACCGTGCACAAGTCCCTCACGCCGCGGCTGGGCGGGGTGGCCATCTTCGCGGGGTTCATGTCGGCGCTTACCATCTTTGCGCCACTCGGCAATGGAGTGCAGCAACTGTTAGCGGGCTGCATCATCCTTTTCTTCGTGGGTCTCAAAGACGATATGGTGACCATTTCGGTGATGAAGAAATTTATCGGTCAACTGCTGGCCACCGGGGTGGTTATGATAATGGCCGATGTGCGCATCACCAGCTTTCAGGGCATCCTAGGTATCGAAACATTGCCAGTAGGCTTTAGCTATGGCTTCACGTTTGTGGTTATCGTGGGCGTCACCAATGCCATCAATCTCATTGACGGCCTAGATGGCCTGGCGGGTACCATGGTTCTGATAATCAGTAGTACGTTTGGGTACTACTTCTATCGCTACGGTGGGGCCACGTACAGCAACTATGCGTTTGTAGCGGTGTGTCTTATTGGCGGTATGCTAGGCTTTTTGCGCTACAACTTCCACAAGGCCACCATCTTCATGGGCGATACCGGCTCGTTGGTGTGTGGGTTCATTGTCTCCATACTAGCCATTCAGTTTATCGAGATGGGCAATGGTACGGGGCAGCCCTTCGGCAACGTGGCCCCGGCCGTGACCCTAGGTATCCTATTTGTGCCTCTCTTCGATACGCTGCGGGTGTTTACCCTGCGCGCGCTGGCTGGTAAGTCGCCCTTCGCCCCCGACAAAAACCACGTGCACCACCGCATCATGGCCCTGGGCTTCTCCCAAATTAGCACGGTGCTTCTGCTCGGCCTGCTTAATGCGGTAGTTATCCTATTCGTAATCAGCTTTACGCACCTAGGTAACATCGCCTTGATTGGGGCGCTGGTAGTATTTGGAATACTGCTCAGCGTGTTTCTAGGCGTTTACCAAAGCCGGGTTGCTAAGCGGCAGGTAGCTTCTTCGTAGCGTGCGCACAGTAGCAAAAGCTTGGTTTAGGGTGCTTAGGAGGTGGTCACTCCTGCTGGCAATTTGCCTAGGGGTGTCCTTAGCCGGCCGGGCGGCCGAATACCGGCCGTTGCCCCCGGCGCCCGCCCCCGGCATCTCCGCCGATAACTGGCTGCTGCACGACGCCCTGCACAACCGGCTCATTCTCTACTTGCCGGGCTACCACGCGCCCGCTCATGCTTATTACCAGTGGGTGCGCCTGCGAGTGGGGCAGCCATTAGTGCTTTCTTTCGTAGCACAGCCCGGGCTAAGCATATTCGTTGACAACCGGCTCATTTTTACGGCTGGTAAGGCCAGTGCCTATACCGTAGACCTAGGGCGTAGTGTTCCGCGCCAAGCGGCCGCTGCGCACCTGCTGGCAGTGTGGCAGCCCGATGGCTACCCGGCCCTAGGGTCGTTCACGGCCGCGCCGGCCCCAGAAGCGGCTGCCAAGGGGGCCACAGCTGCTACTAGCGCCCACGTAGGGGCGCTTAATCCCGCCCGTCCGCAGCAGGCCGCTCTGCAAAGCCAGCCATTGCTGCTAGGGCTTTTGGTAGTGGGGCTGCTTTATGGCATTGTGCGGAGCGCCTACCCAGCCGGCCTAGCGCGGGTGTTGCAAATAACCGATTTTTTGGGAGCATCTGCCGACACGCCAAGTTTTTTGGTCCGGCCCGCCTTCACGCTACTTAACCTAGTGCTGACGCTCCTATTTGCGTTATCGCTGTCGCTCTTATTAACTGCGCTGCACACAGATTTCAGCAGCCTGCCGCTGGTCAACCAATTGCTTAAAGTGCCCGAGTCGGCCACTGTGGCGCGCGTAGGATTGTACGCCGGGCTCATCATCGCATTTATAGCAGGTAAGTTCTTGATAGTAGAGGCATTAAGCTACATTTTCGACCTAAGGTCTCTGGCTACCATTCACTACCGCGAGTTTCTGCGCACCACGCTGCTGCTGGGGCTGCTTATTCCTGTGGTGCTGCTGCTACTGTTGAGCTTGAACGCATACTGGCCTTTGGTTGTTAAAATAGCCAATGGCTTTGTCCTAGTTTTGCTCACGCTGACGGTATTGCGGGTAGCCCGCACGCTGCATCAGCGCACGTCGCTGCTTAATCTTCATTTGTTCGCGTACCTTTGTGCTACCGAAATACTGCCCCTTGCAGTACTACTAAAGCTCATCGTGTTTACATACCTTGGCTAAAGTAGGTTGTTGCTGTAGCCCCAGCGTTTAGTCTATTGCTTTAGCGTTACCCTTACTTATTCTTATGGCCGAGAGCGCAGCACAGCCGGGACTGAACCGGCACGCCAAGCCCATCCGCAGCATTCTGGTTACCCAGCCGAAGCCCGCCACTGATGTTTCGCCTTACTCGCCGTTGGCCGAGAAATATGGAATCCGGGTGGACTTTCGTGAATTCATTGATGTACAGGCTGTGCCGTACAAGGAGTTCCGGAAAGAGAAGATTAACATCTTGGAGTACTCAGCGGTAATCTTTACCAGCCGCAACGCTGTCGACCACTTCTTCCGCATTTGCCAAGAGGCTAAGCTGGAGATGCCGGCCGAAATGAAGTACTTCTGCATCTCGGACCAAACCGCCAATTACTTGCAGAAATATATTGTGCTGCGTAAGCGCAAACTTTTTGTGGGGCAACGTACTGCGGCTGACCTTTTCGACGTTATTAAAAAGCACAAGGGCGAGAAGTTTTTGTATCCTTGCTCCGACATTCGGAAAGATGATTTGCCCGAGTTTATGCGGGCCAATAATCTCAAGTTTACAGAGGCAGTTATTTACCGCACAGTAGCTAGCGACCTTTCCGACTTGTCTGATGTAAAATATGACTGCTTAGCGTTCTTTAGCCCTTCCGGCATTAGCTCGCTATTCGTCAACTTCCCCGATTTTGTGCAGGAAGGCACTCGCATTGCGGCCTTTGGTCCTACTACGGCCAAGGCCGTCCGTGATGCAGGTCTCATCCTTGACATTGAAGCCCCTATGCCCAATGCCCCGTCCATGACGGGTGCCATCGAAGCATACATCCGCCAGCACGCCTTGGCGCCCGGCGCCAGCGCTGACAAGGCAAAGGGAAACGGCTGATAGCATAGCGGCAACATAGAGAGGACCTAGGACCCCAAGCTATTCACCTAGGTGCGCTGCGTATAGCAGCGGCCTAGTAGTTACATTTGAAAGCGAGAGGTCTTCCCGTTTTCGCTATGTCTGCCCCATTGTTCCTATCTCCTCTCCCAATCCGTATGAAGGGAATTATACTCGCTCCCCTGCTGCTACTAGTGGCAGCGGGCACTGCTATGGCCCAGCAGCAGCCGCAGTTCACGCACTACGGCTTCAATGGCATGTACCTTAATCCGGCTTACGCTGGCATAAAAGGCCAAACCGAAGTTACTGTACTTGGTCGCTACCAGTATTTTAACCTCGGCAATACCCAAGGAGACGATAATGGTTCGCCGCGTACGGGCATGGCCTCCTTCTCCGTGCCTATTCTACCCCTAAGTGGGGGAGTAGGCCTAGTGGTGTACTATGACCAAGCTGGTCCCGTAAAAACGACAAACGGAGCGCTGTCTTACTCGCAGCATATTAAGCTCGGCCGTGGTCAGCTCGGCATCGGCATCCAGGGTACGTATACATACATAGGCAATGGTACCTACCGGGCTATTGACCCTAACGATATCAATGTGCCTGCTCAGGGGGCCTCAGACCGCAAGTTTGATGCAGGCGCAGGCATCTGGTATGAGAGCCCGAAGTTCTACGCAGGACTTAGTGCCAACAATTTATTCCGTTCTCAGTATACGTTTGCCAGTACTGGTGTGCGGGGCACCGCTAGCCAGTATTTAGGAGAGAACCATGCCTACTTCACAGCGGGCTACAATATTGAAGCATCCTCTTCCGTTGTCGTGACGCCGACCATCCTTGCTAAAGCGGTATTGCCTGGTAGCTACGGCACTAAAAGTAAATATGATAACCAGCACAACTATTCGTTCGAAACGGGAGTACGAGCTACTCTTGATGACCGATTCTGGGCTGGTTTGAACTATCGGTATGATGAATCCATTGCCGGACTGGTAGGTGCCAGCTTCGGCGCCGACAATCGGTTTCGAATTGGTTACGCATTCGACTTCGTTGCTTTTCACCAAGACGCCCTCGCATTGAGCTCGCACGAAATCATGCTTGCGCTACGTATGCCTAAGGTTGGTTTAATTACGCGTCCTGCGATTCGAACCCCTCGCTACAGCTTTTAGTCCTATTTTGAACTAAGGGTTGGAAAAAGATAAAATCTTTGTAAAGAAATATTTTTCTCTCAAAAATAGCTTTTTTTAGCTAATTAGAGCGTTTTTCTTGTTTTTAGGAACAAATATCCACACTCGCGTGTCCGGCCGATATTGCAGGTCGACTTGAAATAGTGTAGATTTGCCAGACGATAGAATACGCCCTGCTAACACCTGGATATACAATTAGTCTTTTCTTTATTATGAAAAAGTTTCTGGCACTACCCCTCCTGGCCCTTTCTGGGTTATTCATGGGTGGGTGTTTTACAAAAAACTATCAGGGTGACTTGGTAGGCGCGGAGGACCGACCGATTTTTAATCCTCAAGATGTTCCGTTTGGTATGGTTCCTTGCCCAGGGGGGACGTTCCACATGGGCCAGACCGACCAAGACATTTCGGCTTCTATGGTGAACATGAATAAGCAGGTGACTATCGCTGGCTTTTACATGGATGAAACCGAAATCACGAATAATGAATACCGTCAGTTCGTGGGTGCTATTATGCAGGACTCGGTAGAAGCCCTAGGGGAAGACTATATTAAGACTGAGCTGTATCCGGATACTACTGTATGGGTGCGTGACTTTACTTATCATATGGGTGACCCGTTGTTGGAGTACTACTATTCGCACCCTGCATTCGACGATTACCCGGTGGTAGGTGTTGACTGGTTTGCAGCTAAGTATTTCTGTAACTGGCGCTCGAAGTATAAGAATGCCACTAACGAAGAGCGTGGTGAGGCCCCGCTGCCAAACTTCCGCCTACCTTCAGAGGCTGAGTGGGAATACGCCGCTCGCGGTGGTCGTGAAGGGGCTACGTTCCCTTGGGGTGGCCCTTACGTGCGCAACACACGCGGCTGCATGCTAGCTAACTTCAAGCCGGGCCGCGGTGATTATGCTTCGGATGGCTTTGCTTATACCTCCGAGGTTGGGTCTTATTTCCCCAATGACTTTGGCCTCTATGATATGGCCGGCAATGTGTCAGAATGGTGCGATGACGCTTATATGGAAGCTTCCGTGCCGGTAGTTTGGGACTTGAACCCCACCAACCCCGACGATAACGAGCCCCGCAAAGTAGTGCGTGGTGGTTCGTGGAAAGACATTCAGTACTTCCTCGAAACGGGCACCCGCAACTTCGAATACCAGGATTCTTCGCGCTCTTACATTGGTTTCCGTTGCTCCATGATTCAAATTGGCATGGGCACCAATGGTAGCTTGAATCGCTAATTCACCAACCTAGTATCACCACACCATTTCATTTATTTTTTTAAGTTTCTACAATCACAATGGCAGCTAAAGGTAATTTTTTCTTCGATAAAGTAATGCCGATGGTCTACGGCATCGGAGCCGCGGTAGTAATCGTTGGGGCACTATTCAAAATTCGTCACTTACCCGGTGCCGACCTTATGCTTACGGTTGGTCTGCTGACCGAAGCCGCTATCTTCTTCTTAAGCTCGTTCCAGCCTCACGCCAAGGAAACTGATTGGTCGCTGGTATATCCTGAATTGAGCGAGGGCTATGACCCCAGCAGCAATGACAACCGTTTCCGCGATGCTAAGACGCCCGCTCCGAACGGTCTGACCGGTAAGCTGGACGATATGTTGAAAAACGCTAACGTTACGCCCGAAGCACTCACTAACCTCGGTCAAGGCCTAAACCGCCTCAGCGCTACTACGGCTCAGCTGGGCCAGCTAGGCGAGGCTACTAACGTAACCGAGGAGTACACCCAGAAGGTACGTACCGCTGCTCAGTCGCTCGAGCGTATCAACGAAGCTTACTCTAACACGGTAGAGGCTGTATCGGCTATGTCGAACGCCACTGGCGATGCCAAAGAATACCACCTGCAAGTGCAGAACGTAACCAAGAACTTGGGTGCTCTAAATGCGGTGTACGAAATGGAACTGCAAGATGCCAATACGCATTTGAAGTCCATGAACCAGTTCTATGGTACCCTAGGCAAAGCCATGGAAAATATGGTACAGGCCGGCAAAGACACCGAAAGCCTGCAGCATCAGGTAGCAGACCTGACCGGCAACCTGTCGTCGCTCAACCGTGTGTACGGCAACATGCTGAACGCTATGCGTGCCGGCGCAATCAGCTAACTATTAAGAGTGCCTATCTCAATTAATTATCACTATAGCGAGAATATCTGATGGCATCAGCTAATGAAACGCCGCGGCAGAAGATGATTGGCATGATGTATCTCGTGCTAACGGCTCTTCTGGCGCTCAACGTTAACTCCGCGATTCTACAAAAATTTAAGCTCATTGACGACAGCTTGGTTGACGTCAACGCTAAAACTGACAAAGCTGCCGATGGCACTGTAAAAGGTATTCAGGAGGCGGTAGCTAAAAACCGCAACCAGTCTGCCGACCAGCAGGTGCTAAAGCAAAGCGAGGAGATTCGCGAAAAGACCAAGGAAATGGTCGCTTATATCGACCAGGTACGCGAAAAGCTGATTGCTGCTACTGAAAACTCTAAGGCTGGCGAATTCCACAACATGGAAGCCACCGACAAAGTAGCTATCACGATGCTTGGCGGTGCTAAAAATGGTTTGGCTTACCCTTTGAAAGACAAGCTCAATGGCTACGCTGACTATATTAAGCAGTACGTACCTGATGCTGCTCCACTAGCTCTTGACGCTAAGGTTGACCCCAAGGTGACGGACAAAGAGCAGAAGGGCAAGAACTTCGCTGAGTTTAACTTCGAGAATACGCCGGTGGTTGCCGCGCTGGCCGTTCTGAGCCAGAAGGAAACCGAAGTACTGAAATACCAAGCCGACGCATTGCAAAAGCAGGCTGAGAAGGTAGGCGCCAAGACTATTGTATTTGATAAGCTAGGTGCTTTCGCCTCGGCCGAATCGAACACGGTGGCTGCTGGTACCAAATACAAAGCCGAGCTGTTCTTGACCGCTGCTGCTAGCGGCCTCAAGCAGAATATGACTTACAACGGTAGCCCGCTGTCCGTTGACCCCAAGACCAACCACGGCAAAATTGAATTTACGGCTCGTCCTGGCAACTTCGACGCTGCTGGTAATGCCAAAGCTTCGTGGACTGGTTCTATCCGCATCAACCAGAACGGCCGCGACACTACTTTCCGCGTAACGGTACCTTACACCGTGACTAAGCCGGTAATGCAAATTCAATCGGCTTCGGTACAGGCGCTGTACTACAAGTGCGGCAATAAGCTGAGCGTGCAGGTGCCGGCCCTAGGTGCCCAGTACCAGCCTAGCTTCTCGGCTTCGGGTGCTTCGGTAATCACGGGCCAGAAAGGTGAGGTAACACTGGTGCCCAACGCTCGTGAGGTGACCCTGAACGTAAGCAGCGGTGGCAACGCTATCGGCTCGCAGGAATTCAAAGTTCGCCCAATTCCGAACCCAACCATCGATTGCTATGTTGGTGGCCAAAAGGCTAATGAGAAGCAGGGTACGCCCGGTACGGCCATCCGCACTATCACGCTGCGCGCTGTCCCTGACCCTGGCTTTGCTACCTTCCTACCCGAAGATGCTCGCTACCGTGTATCGCGCTTTACCGCAGTACTTGCTCGTGGCAAGCGCCCTGTTATTGGTCCAAAAACCATTAATGGTGCCCAAGGCGATATGAGCGATATGGTAAACGCTTACAAAGAAGGTGACCGCCTCTACATTGAAGTACTAGGTGTGCAGCGTAACAACTTCCAAGGCCAAGTGGAAGATGTGAATATGCCTACTCGTGTGTTCAACATTCCGTTGCAATAAGATTTTAATTATCTTCTCTATTATGACCCGCTATTTTAAAATTCTTCCTTTCACGCTCGCAGCGCTGACAACCGCAGTAGCGGCTCACGCGCAGGAGCAGGCGGCTGCTACGGCTACAACCGGTGCCGTTCGGGCCATCCCGGTTTCCGACCAAATGTTCCGCAAGACTATCTGGCGGGCCATTGACCTGCGCGAGAAGCAAAACCTGCCGATGTATTCGGATGGGAGGGAAATTGGCCGAGTCATTATAGATGCAGTAAAGCGTGGTGAACTGCAGGCATATAAAAACGACTCGGTTACTTCGACTCTCACTGCTAAAGAGATGTCGGATAACATGTCGTATGCTATTGAAGCACCAATCAGCGCTGATGGCGACGATTGGGGCGCTAGCGCACCTCCTGCTAAGAGCACGAAAAAAGCTGCGGCTGCAGACGATGGTTGGGGCGCACCAGTAGCTTCGCCAAAGAAGCCCGCTACTAAGCGAGTAGCGGTACTGGATAGCAAAGGCAAACCAGTTAAGAAAAACGGTAAGATTGTGTACCGCACGGTACCTGTCTCATCGGTAGCTGTTGCCCCGCCGCCGCCTAAAACGACTGAAGAGTATCGTCCAAAAGACCTCTACCAAATGGAGCTGTCGGAGGAAATGATATTCGACAAGAAGCGCTCGCGGATGTATCACCAGATTAAAACTATCTCGCTGAAGCTGCCTTCGACACTGTCTACCAATACTTCGGGCCTAGAGAAGAACGTAGCAACGTTCAAATATGCCGACTTGGTAAAGGTGTTCCGCAACAATCCGCAGACGGCCATCTGGTTTAATGCGCAGAATGATGCCCAGCACAAGAACCTGGCCGATGCATTCGAACTGTGGTTGTTCAACTCATACATCACCAAGGTTTCGAACCCTGCTGGTGATGACCTCGCCAGTCAGTATGGTGGGGAGCGTCAAGGGCTGTTGGCTTCGCAGCAGATTGCCGCTGACCTAGTAGAGTACGAATACAACCTGTGGTCTTTCTAAACCGCAGATTCAAACGGATTTGTCGGATATAACGGATTGCCTGTCTTCTATTAGCTGAATAGGTAATTCGTAAAAAACAAAAGAGCCCTGGCCTATAGGCCAGGGCTCTTTTGTTTTTTCATAGGTTTACGTCAATTAAGATGTCGGCGATTCTTGTTGGTCGAAATAATTGAGCAGAATTTTAGCTTTGGCTTTGCCCACTTCGGCTATTAACTGAAGCTCGGTTAGCTCTTTTATCTTTTTGACCGATTTAAATTTTGTGAGCAGTTTATCCGCTGTGACAGGCCCTAGGCCCTTTACTTCGGTTAGTTCGGTCTTTAGCGTGGCGTCGTCGCGGGTCTTGCGGTGGAAGGTGATGCCGAAGCGGTGAACCTCATCGCGCATGCGCTGGAACAGGCGCAGACTCTCACTCTTCTTATCGATATAGAGCGGCAGGGGGTCGTTGGGTACGTAGATTTCTTCGAGGCGCTTAGCGATACCGATGACCGGGATTTGCCCCCATAGATTGAGGTCTTTTAGGGCCTTTACAGCCATGCTGAGCTGGCCTTTGCCGCCGTCTACAATGACGAGCTGTGGCAGGCTGGCCCCTTCATCGACTAAGCGACGATAGCGGCGCGTGATGACCTCATACATGGTGTCGAAGTCATTGGGCCCCACTACCGTCTTAACATGGTAGTGGCGGTAGTCCTTTTTGCTAGGGCGCGCGTTGCGGAAGCACACCATTGCCGACACTGGGTTGTCGCCCTGGAAGTTGGAGTTGTCGAAGCACTCAATATGCTTAGGTAGCTCTTTCAGGCGCAGGTCTTTCTTAATCTGCTCCATGATGCGTACCTCGTTGACGTCCTTGCTCTTCTCGTTCATGCTCTCCTTTTCCTTGCGGAGGTAGAGCACGTTTTTAATGCTGAGCTCTAAGAGCTTGCGCTTGTCCCCAATTTGGGGTTGGGTAACGGCTACGCCGGGCAGGGGCAAGTCGCCCACGGGCACGTTTGTCAAAATCTCTCTGGCCTCGCTCTCGTACTCCTGGCGCAGCTGCATGATGAGAGGCGCCAGAATTTCACCGTCTGATTCGTCAAGCTTCTTCGTCAGCTCTAGGTTCTGGGTAAGAATGATGTTACCATTCATCACCTTGAAATAGTTGACGAAAGCAGCCTTTTCGTTAGAGGCAATACTGAACACATCAATGTTGGTCAGCGAAGCATTTACAATGGTGCTCTTAGCCTGAAACTCGTCGAGCTTGTCTAGCTTCTGCTTGAACTGGTGCGCCAGCTCATACTGCATTTCTTGGGCCGCGGCCGTCATCTTCTCGCGGAAGTACTGCTTGGGCAAGCGCAGGTCGCCGTTAAGAATCTGACGGATTTGCTGGATGTACTGGTTATATGTGGCCTCGTCTTCTTTGTTCTCACACGGACCCTTACAGTTGCCGATATGATACTCTAGGCACACTTTAAACTTACCAGCCTCGATATTCTCGGGGCTTAGGTTATACGTGCAGGTCCGTAGCGGGTACAGCGCCCTGATAAGCTCCAGCAGGACGTTGAGCGAGCCTTGGTGCGCATAGGGGCCAAAATACTGCCCATCGCCAGGCTGTTTGTTGCGCGTTGGAATGAGGCGCGGAAACCGCTCCTTAGTCAGCAGCAGGTACGGATACGTCTTGCCATCCTTAAGCAGAATATTGTATTTCGGCTGGTGCTGCTTGATGAGGTTGTTCTCTAGCAAGAAAGCGTCCGACTCCGAGTTCACGATGGTGAATTCGATGCGCTTGATGTTCTTGACCAGCTGCTGGGTTTTCTTGTTGTGGTCTTGCTTGGTGAAGTAGCTGCTCACGCGCTTGCGCAGGTCTACAGCTTTGCCCACATAAATGATGCCTTCGTCGTCGAAGTACCGGTACACACCTGGCTGGTGAGGCAGGCGGTTTATTTGCTCTTGTAGCTCGGGTTTGGCTGCCATGACCGCAGATTCAAACGGATTTGTCGGATGGAACGGATGCGCCCGGCTACGCCGGGCTGACTCTGGTACGGATGAAACGAATATGCCGCTGGCGCGGCTGCTTTTAGGTACCTAGGGCGAAGAATTAGCAAGTGTTCTGCTAGGTACTGCTATGTAATAGCTTACCATTTAGCACCTAGGTTGCTCTTTGAAAGGGCCAGCTATCAGAACGCAAAACGGCCGGCAAAAGTAGCCGGCCGTTGCTTATTATAATACTTACCTTTCTGTCGGACCTGGCTACCGAAGTCAGCCCGCCGCAGGCGGGCGTATCCGTTTCATCCGACAAATCCGTTTGAATCTGTAGTCTAAATGTCTTCCTTGTTCAAGTCGATGGTTGTGGGCTGAGCCATCTTTTGGTCGGCCGGAATGGTATCGCGCTGGGCACCGTAATACTTCGAGCAGTCGAGCTCGATTTTGAGGTCCCTAGGTGCCGGGAATGGGCCGGTATTGATATCGATGCTCTTATTGGCGTACACCTTTTTCATAAAGATGCCGTAGAGCGGCAGCGCCAGGCGGGCCCCCTGCCCATAGTAGCCCGAGCGGAAGTGGATGCTGCGGTCTTCGCCGCCCACCCACATGCCGCAAACCAGGTCGGGCGTGATGCCCATAAACCAGGCATCGGAGTAGTTGGAAGTCGTCCCGGTCTTGGCCCCAATGTTGGTGTTGAACTTGAAGCCCGTGTGCAAGATGGTGCTGGTACCGCCTCGCTCGGTGGTGCTGGCTTCCAGCATGTTGGTCATCACGTAGGCGGTTTCTTCGGTCAGCACGTTGCGGGTGCGCGGAATAAACTCGCGCAGCATATTACCATTCTTATCGTCGATGCGGGTCACCATGATGGGCGAGGTCCAAACACCCTTGTTTACGAAGGTGCCATAGACGCCACACAGCTCAAAAATGCTGCAATCGGAAGCACCGAAGCCCACGGCCGGCACTGGGTCAACGGGTGACGTAATACCTAGGAGCTTAGCGTAGTCAGCCACCCGCTGGGGCGTGAGCTCCGATACCAGCCACGCCGTGATGGAGTTCATGGAGCGGGCCAGCGCCTGCCGCAAGGTGAAGGTGCGCCCTGAGAAGCCACCCTCGAAATTCTTGGGGGTATAGGGTGGCCGGCCCGCCACACCGGGGAACGTAGTAGCTACGTCGGGCCGTGGGAAGCACGGTGAATATCCTTCGGCAATGGCCGCCGTGTACACGATGGGCTTGAAGGTAGAGCCCGGCTGGCGCTTGCCCTGGCGCACGTGGTCAAACTTAAAGAATTTGTAGTTGGGGCCGCCGACCCAGGCCTTTACTTGGCCATTGAGCGGGTTCACGGCCATGAAGCCGGCCCGCAGGTAGCGCTTGTAATAGTCGAGCGAATCCATGGGCGACAGCAGCATTTCCTTCTCGCCCTGCCACGTAAACACCGGCATGCGGTACTTGCGGCGCAGGTAGTAGTTTACCGAGTCCTTATTGCCCTCATAGCGCGCCATCAGCGACTTATAGCGCTGGGTGCGGCGCATCGAAGTGGCCAAGAAGTTCGGAATAACCCGGCCGTTCTCATCGCGCCAGGGCTGCTGGCCTTTCCATTGCGCCGAAAACCACTTTTGCTGCAACGCTAGGTGCTCAGCCACCGCCTGCTCGGCATAGGCCTGCATGCGCGAGTCGAGGGTTGTATAAATTTTGAGGCCATCGGCGTACAAATCGTGGTCGGTTTCCTTGGCCCAGGTTTGCAGGTATTTGGCCACCTCGGTGCGGAAGTAGGGCGCCAGGCCCTGAGTAGGGCTTTCTACACTGTAGTGCAGTACAATGGCTTTGGCTGTATCCTTAGCCAATTCGGCGGCCGAGAGGTAACCGTATCTGTTCATCTGATGCAGCACCCAATTGCGGCGGCGCTTTGAGCGGGCTGGGTGCAGCGCTGGGCTAAAGCGCGAGGGCGCATTCACGATGCCCACCAGCGTGGCCGCTTCGGGCGTCGTCAGGTCTTTCGGCTTTTTGTTGAAGAAAGTCTTGGCTGCCGTATTGATACCAAACGCATTAGAGCCGTAGTCTACAGTGTTGAGGTACATGCGCAGGATTTCGCGCTTGGTATAGTTGCGCTCTAGCCGGATGGCAAGTAGCCACTCTTTCGTTTTCGTAATAAGCAGGCCGAGCTTGCCTTCGCCGTTGAGGGTACCGTCATTGAGATTGCTCGCTTCGCCGGGGCGGGTCTTGAACAGCACTTTGGCCACCTGCTGCGATAGGGTAGAGCCGCCACCGCTACGCCCTAGGCCCGCCACCGCGCGCATAATGCTCTTGAAGTCGATGCCCGAGTGCTGCTCAAAGCGCACGTCTTCGGTTGCCACTAGGGCATCTATCAGGTTCTGGGGCAGGTCCTGGTAGTCGGCTGGCGTGCGGTTTTCGCGGAAATACTTACCTAGGAGCACACCATCGGCCGAGTATACCTCGGAGGCTAATTCACTTTTGGGGTTTTCGAGGGTGCGCAAATTGGGCATGCGCCCAAACAAGCCCATGAAGTTGTAGTTCACAGCGCCCACGTACAGTACCAGCCCTACCAAGCCACCTACAAACAGCACCCACAAAGTGCGAACGAAGGCATGGAAGCGCCCGGGCCGGGCCGGCGCAGGCTGGCGGGACCTAGGGCGCGCTGTAGAGCGAGCTGGTGAAGAAGGAGAAGTAGGCATTTTGAAAAGATAGGAAAGTAGACCCAGCGAGGAAGGGGAAGGTAGGTGCGCCAACTACGGGCTATTCTTCGCTGAGGCTTTATTCCTGATTTGGCTATTGGTAAACCTTTTGATAAAACTGCTGGTAGCCGGCCACGTCGCCCGCCTCTTGCAGCAAGGTCAGGTTGGCTAGGCTAATGACGAGGGTCTGATAGCCCTGCCCGCGCAGGCGCGCCAGCGGCGACTGTGGCCCGCGCAGCTTGGTAGCGTAGCTCTGGGCCACTTTGGCCCCCGGCAAAGTCCGTACCACCACTACCTCTTGGTCGGCACCTAGGGGATGCGCCGCCGACACCACCAGGTTGTTGGCCCGGAAGAACCGGCCGTTATACGCCGTAAGCTGTGCCACGAGGTCAATCGTTGGAGCGGCACCTTTGGGGTAAACTAATGCTACAGCGTGGGCCGCGCTCAGCTGGGTGGTATAAGCCACTGCTGGTGCTGCTGGCGCCGGGGCTGGTACTATCGGCGTTGGGGCGGGGGCGGTTGCCGCGGGGGCTGGCGTGCTGGCGGGCACAGTAGCAGCCGGCGCCGGGGTTGCGGGGGCACTGGTAGTAGGTGGGGTAGCGCTTGGCACGGTAGTGCTAGCCGTGTCTTTAGCAACAGGAGCTGGTGTGCGCTTGCTTGGCGCCACGCGCGGGCGACGAGCAGCCGCTCGCTTGATAGGGGAGATGGCCGCTGAAGTGGTTGCTGGCGATGGGCTCGGCGCAGGGGTAGTGCTAGGCGCAGGTGCCGGAGATGTAGGCGGCGTGGTGGCTGCCGGGGCATCCATAGCGGGCGGCAAGTCTTCCTCTTCGATGCGCAGGCGATTGTTGACCTCGCCCGGCCGGAAAATAGAAACTACTGGCTTGTCGGTCGAGGCCAGGGCGCCCGCCAACTGCCCTTCGGCGGCTTTCTTATAAGAATCAGCCAAGGCCTTGGCTAGCGGCACCAGCGGGCTGCTAGGATAGTCGACATAGAACTGCTCAACCGCCGCGCGGGCTGTGAGAGGCGGCTGCGTCCGGATGGCCAACAGCGTGCGCAGGTAGGCCATGCGGTCGTTGAGGTCGCTCTTGGGGTATTGGCGCTCGGTGCGCGTCAGCAGCGCTTTGGCCTTAGTAAAGTTCTGCTCCTTGTAAAGCGTAAAAGCCGAGTCGAGCCGGGCCGCCACGGCATTATGCAAGGCCAGCTCGTGCTCGCGGTAGCGCGGGTCGGCAATGAGCTTGGCGTAGGTCGAGCTAGGGAACTCGCGCTGGAGCGCGCTGGCGTACTGGGCGGTTTTCTCGGCGTCGGGTAGGCCTTTATAGTAGAGGTAAAGCAGGTAATACGCTTCGGGAGCATTGGCGCCGTGGGGGTAGCGGGCTACTTGCTTGGTGTAGGTTTCATAGCCGCGCATAGGCTCCTTCAGCAGCTCTTTGTAGATGCCGCCTAGCTCATACATAGCCGCCTCAGTCTGGATATTTGAGGCCTCCAGCTTGTCGGGCGTGCTGGGCAGGGCGGCGCGGTACTGCGCCACCAAGCCTTGCTGCTCGGCGGCAGGGTCGGGGGTAGCAGGCGCGCCCGTAGCCGTGCCAGCGGGCCCTAGGTTGCCATTTACGCGGGTTTGGGTATTGCCCGTGATGCTGGGTGGCACGCCACCATTTTGCGGCGTATTGGGCGAGTTGCTAGGTTGGTTTACAGTACGCCAGTTGTCGCGCAGGCCGCGGTCGCCCCACTTCCGAATAAAGTCGGCCCGTGCCGTGCTCAGCGAAGTAGGGTTATCAAAATACCAGAGGGCGCCCGCCGCTACGGCGTTGTTGGGGTCGTAGGTGTTAGGGTTACTGATATCGCGCTGGTTGCCGCTGAGGGCGCTCGGCACGCCGGGCATGCCCTGGGCCTGGGCTTGCTGGGCCCGCTGCTGCGCCTTTTGTAAGGCCAGTGCTTTTTCGGCGGCCACGCGCTTGGCTTCGAGCTCAGCGGCGGCATACTTGGCCAGGCGCTGCTCTAGCTCGGCGGCGGGCAGGCGAACCAGGGCTTGCAGGCTGTCCTGCGTTTCGATGATGGTGTACTGCTTAGCAAACTCCTTCAGAATGCCCGCCCGCTCCTCAATAGAGGCATAGGTGGGGTTGTCCTTCGGCATAGCTTGCGTAGTGCTGTCGTAGTACGCCGCCGCCAGCCGGTATTTCTGCAGGTTTTCGTAGTAGATGCGGCCCGCCAGTAGGTAGGTATAGCCTTGCTGCGACTTGTTGGTGGTAGTGGCCTTGGCCGAGGTGCGTAGCAGCCCTAGGGCATCGGCGTAGCGCTTCTGTCGATAGGCCAACCGGGCCATCTCGTAATAAATTTTGTCGCGATATTCCTTGTTCTTTGGGTCTTTTAAGAGGCCTGCAAAGTACTTGTCGAGCCGCGCCGTGTTTTGGTTGTTGAGCTCCGATACCTGGCCCAGCATCAGCTTGGCGAAGAAGTCGAGTTCGTAAGGCGGATTGCGCTTGAGAATTTCGTTGAGCTGCGCGGTAGCTTCTTTGTCCTGGCCCTGTTCCTGGTAGAGCTGCGCCAGGATGTAGCGGGTACGCGAACGCTCGTTTTTGGCCGGTATTAGCGGTACGGCGCGCTCTAGCTGCTCAATAGCTGCCTTAGGCTCCTGCCGCTGCAAAAAGTATTCGGCGCGGGTCAAGAATAGCTCGCGGGCATCTTTGCGTAAGCCTATTTCACGGTCGAGTAGGTCCGATACGGCTTTGGCATTGTCTAGCTGCTTCGTTACCAAGAAGCTGCGCATCAATCCAATTAGGGCCTCTTGTTTGGCAAACGGGTCCTTGCTGGTGCTGTTTACATACTTAAACGTCAGTACTGCGTCGTCGAACTCCATTTTGTAGAAGCGCGACCAGCCTACCAGCAGGTAGGCGTCGTCGGTCCAGTCGGAGCCCGGCCGGTGCTGAATGGGCAGCGAAGCCTTCTTGATAATATCATTGAGGTCGGCCCGCGTGGCGCGCACTGTGGTGCTATCCAGCGTTGGGAAAAGCGGCAGCACGCGGTTGTAGTCGTTCACCCGGCCTTTGTAGAGCGTGGCCTCGGTGGCCCACAGCTTTTCGCGGGCCAGAAAAAAGCCGTTGTCGCGGGCCGCTACGTTGTTGAGGGTGTGGCTTACCAGCGACTTGTCGGAGGCGCAGCCACCTAGGGCCAGGCCCACCAGCACCGCCAGCCAGCACCACGAAAGTCGGGAAAGGGAAACGAGTCGAGTCAAAGCCACGAAAAAGCCAGGGAAGGATACGGAGGGCACAACGCTATGCCAGGGCCAGCCGGTTCGGCTGCCACCAGGCACAACGCCCGCTAACTCGTAAAATTACGCCTTGCTCCGCCGAAACTCGCCAGCGACACCCGCGTAGCTTACTTACCCACTCTCCTGCTTACTGCCATGGCTACCAACCCGCTGCCGCCCCGCGATACCGACCCCACGCCCTCTACCGACCGCTTGCGCTCGTTTGCTAAGTACTCGGGCATTGCGTTTCAAATGCTGGCTACTATCGGTCTTAGCGCGTGGGCTGGCACTTGGCTCGACCGCCATTTTCAAACCAAGAGTCCCTGGTGGACTATAGGCCTGATGCTGTTTGGTGTGCTGGCGGCCCTCTACCAAGTTATCCGAGGGCTCACTAAGGGCGACTAGTGCTTGCTCGCCTGGCAACGACTACCGGATATAAAGTGAACAAGCTTCTCTAGAGCTTACCTAGGTGGTGCTTTAGTGGGTTGAGAAATAATTAGTTATAATACTAGGTGAGTAGAAGTCGCACAACTTTTTTACTCAAAATAATGTATGTACATTAAATGTTGCTACATCGGTGTATATTTGCGCACCAAATCAGCCTTAGTAGCTTCCTCTCGTCATCATTCCCATCTCCCATGAATACGCGTTTCTTCCCAGCCGGCGACCGCGGCCTTAAGGATATTGGCTGGCTGCAAAGCCACCTTACGTTCAGCTTTGGCCCCTACGCCAACCCCGAGCGCAATGGCTTTGGGTTGCTCAAGGTTTTCAACGACGATTTTGTGGCGCCTGAGAAGGGCTTTGGCCTGCACGCCCACGCCAACATGGAAATCATCTCGGTGCTGCTGGCCGGCACCATGAACCATAAAGATTCCCTAGGGTACTCGGAAGTTATTCCGGCCGGGGGCGTGCAGATAATGAGTGCCGGCTCGGGCCTGCGCCACGAGGAATACAACGTGGGCGACGACGAGGTGAATTTTTTGCAAATCTGGATTGAGCCCAAGCTTCAAAACGTGACGCCGCGCTACCAGCGTCGTCAGTTTCCGGAAGAGCAGCGCACCAACCAGCTCACCACCATCGTGAGCAATGAGGAGGGCACCGCCCACTGCTGGATAAACCAGAACGCCAAGCTTTCGCTAGGTTACTATACCGAGGCGCACAGCCTCGACTACAGCTTTGCGCCTGCTAATAAAATGCTGTACGTGTTCGTCATCAGCGGTACGGTGCGCATCAACGACGAGGTGCTGAGCCGCCGTGATGCCCTAGGTATCTGGAACACGCACGGCCCCGTGCACCTCGACTGCGCTGCCGATACGCGCTTCCTGCTCATCGAGGCACCTATCAATCATTAAGAGCCCTGCGAGCAACGAGCTGTTTATTTAAAGAAGTAAGCTTCTGATTATCATGGAAAATCAACTCCTAGGTCTGCACCACATCACGGCCATTGCCAGCAACGCTCAGCGCAATTTTAACTTCTATACCAAGGTGTTGGGCCTGCGCTTCTTGAAGCGGACGGTGAACTTTGACGCGCCCGATACTTACCATTTTTATTTTGGCGATGAGGTAGGCTCGGCGGGTACCATCCTCACGTTTTTCCCGTGGGAGAACATGACGCCCGGCCGCCGCGGTCCCGGCCAAGCCACCGAAATCGGCTACGCCGTGCCGCAGGGAAGCCTTGAGTTCTGGCAAAAGCGTTTCGAAGCCCGCGGCGTGACGTATAACAAACCCGCCGAGAAGTTTGGCGAACGCTACCTCACCTTCCTCGACCCCGATGGCCTCAAGCTGGAGCTAACCGAGGTGGCCGACGACTCGCGCACTCCCTGGACTACCACTGAGGTTGGCGCCGAGGTAGCCACTCGCGGCTTTCACCACATCACACTCACCCTGAGCGACGTGAAGGCTACGGCCGCCGTGCTCACCGACGTATTTGGTTACCACCTAGTGGCCCAGCACGTCAACCGCTTTCGCTACGCCACCGATGCCCTAGGCACCGCTAACATCGTGGAGCTGGTGGCTGCGCCCGGCGAGGCCCGCGGCCACGTGGCGGCTGGCTCGGTGCATCACGTAGCCTTCCGGGTGAAAGACGATGCCACTCAGCTATACTTCCGCGACCTTCTGATTAAGAAAGGCTTTCAGGTAACGCCCCAGATTGACCGGCAGTACTTCCACGCCATGTACTTCCGCGAGCCGGGCGGAGTGCTGTTCGAAGTAGCCACCGACAATCCTGGCTTCATGGTCGACGAGCCGCTGGCTGAGTTGGGTACGCACCTAATGCTGCCGCCCCAGTACGAAAGCCAGCGCGCCGCCATCGAGGCGCACCTGCCCATGCTAGGCTAAGGAGGTGATAAGCAAATTAACCCGTCATGCTAAGCTTGCTGGAGTGTCTCTACTGTACAGCTAAATGAGGCAGTAGAGATGCTTCGGCAAGCTCAGCATAGCGGATGTCTAAATAGCCTTGACAGAGGAAATTTCCTATGAATCCCACCGCTTTTCAGCCTCTTACCTATATCTATCAACCCGCGCCTGGCGCAACGCGCACCCTGCTGCTACTGCATGGCACGGGCGGCGACGAGCGCGACTTGCTGCCGCTGGCTGCGCATTTCGGTCCCGGGTTTAATGTGCTAAGTGTGCGCGGCAATGTGCAGGAAGGTGGCATGCCCCGCTTCTTCCGCCGCCTAGGTATGGGTGTTTTCGACGAGGCCGACGTAGTGTTTCGCACCCACGAGCTAGCCGATTTTATAGGCAGCGTAGCCGAACAAGAAGGTTTTGACTCCGCGCAGCTCATTGCCGTGGGCTATTCTAATGGCGCTAACATTGCCGGCGGCTTATTGATGCTATACCCAGGCCTGCTGGCGGGCGCGGTGCTGTGGCGGCCCATGCAGCCGCTGGTGCAAGAGGTGCCCGCATTTGAGACGCCACGGCCGATGCCGGTGTACTTTGCGGCTGGCCAGCACGACCCTACTGTGCGTCCCGCCGCCACTGAAGCCTACGCGGCCTTGCTAGCGCAGGCTGGCTACCAGCTCACACGCCGCGATGCGCCTGCCGGCCACAATCTGACACAGGCCGACCTTGACGGTGCTGTGGCGTGGATGACCAAGAATTTTCCGGCAGCTTAGGCAACCAGCTAGCGTGGGCGGAAGACAATATATTGCGCGCCTATGCGCTACTCCTCACTGCCTCGCTCACTCGCCACGTGGCTACTTTGCTGGCTTACTAGCAGCTGCCTAGGTGCCTGCGGGTACCAGGCCCAGCCCCAAGCTGCCCGTCCGCTCGCGCTGACCACCACCCGCGTGGCAGTGCTGCGCAATGTGGGCGAGCTATTACCGCTGCAGCAACTCGACACCCTGCGGCTGGCTGTGGTGCAGGTACAGGCCCGGCCCGAGCGCCAAGTGCCTAACTTTAGTCAGTATCTCGCGCAAGATGTGCGCGACTACGCGCCTGCCATCTCGATAGTCGGCCCTAGGCCAGCCGATATGGCCCAACTGCGCCGGAGCAACCTCTTGGTGCTGGCCTTGCCCGAAGGCGGTGCCCACGACCGGGCCGTGTTGCACCAGCTGTTGGCCCTCCGCAAGAAGCTAGTGGTGCTGGTATGTGATAGCACAGCACTAACTACACTGCCCGAACTGCGCCAGGCTGCGGCCGTGATGTTTGTGAAAGAGCGCAGCAGGCAGGCCTGTAACCAAGCCGTACAAGTGCTTTTTGGAGGGATGGGTGCAGTCGGGCAGGTATCGCCCGCGCTGGCGCAGGCGGGCCTAGGGACGGCGCAGCTCACGCGCGGCGGACTGCGATTAGCCTACGCCTCGCCGCAGGCGGCGGGCCTGCGCCCTGATTTACCTAAGCTGGTCGATTCGCTGATGAGCCAAGCGCTGGAGGCGGGCGCCTTCCCAGGCGGGCAAGTAATTGTGGCGCGGCACGGGGTGGTGGCCCTCAGCCGCAGCTATGGCGTGCAGCAGCTGGCGTCCGCGGCTCAGCCGGTGCTCAGCAGCACGCTCTACGATTTTGCGTCACTCACCAAAATAACGGCCGCATTGCCGGCACTCATGCGCCTGCAAGACCTCGGACTATTTAAGCCTGACTACACGATGGGCGCAATGTTTGATTTCCTAAAAGGAACAGACAAGCAAGACCTGCGCCTGCGCGATGTACTGACGCACCAGGCGCGGCTCAAGCCCTTTATTCCTTTCTGGCAGAGCTACGTGCAGCCCGGTGGCCGCCTGCGGTCACAGTTTTTTCGGTCTGACTCTTCGGCGCAGTTTCCGCTGCCGGTGGGCCAGGGGCTTTGGGGTAGCCAGGCACTACCGAGCCGCATTTACCAAGGCGTGGCCACGTCGCCGCTCAATACTCAGCCGGGCTACGTGTACTCCGATTTTTCCTTCATGCTGTACCCATACTACGTGCAGCGAGCCACGGGGCAGGCGTTCGACCAGTTTATAGAGAAAGAAATCTACGGCCCCCTAGGTGCCGGTACGCTGGGCTTTAATCCGCTACGCCGCTTTCCCTTGAGTCGCATTGCACCTACTGAGTACGACTCGTTGTTTCGTAAAAAGCTGGTGCACGGCACCGTGCACGATGAAAACGCGGCTATGCTGGGCGGGGTGAGCGGCCACGCTGGGCTCTTTGGCACCGCCAATGACCTGGCTAAGCTGGTGCAGCTCTTCTTGTGGCAGGGACACTACGGTGGGCGGCAGCTTATCAAGCCCGAAACGATGGCCGAATACACTAGTTGCCCCTTTTGCCCTACCAACCGCCGGGGCCTAGGCTTCGATAAGCCCGAGCCCAAGAATCCCGCCCTCAACGCAGCGCGCAGTGCCAGCCCACGCAGCTTCGGGCACACAGGCTTCACGGGCACTTATTTCTGGGTCGAGCCCGACCAAGATTTATTCGTGATTCTACTCACCAACCGCGTTAATCCCACGCGCCGCAATGGGAAGCTCGGCGAGCTTGGCGTGCGCTCGGCACTGCTACAACTCGCCATCGAAAGCGCCTTGCCAGAGCAGTAGCCCTAGGTGGCACTTTGGCCTATTAATCAGGGCAAACGGCTCAATACACCTGTGAAGATGCGCAGCAGGTGAAGTAATAATAAAGCCGTGCTCATTCAGGTCCTCAATTTGCTAAAGGGTAGCTCAAATGGCTTTTGCAGAAGGCGTTCAGCGCCGACAACTCATTAATTATATCATCGCCAGCTGAGGTGTAAATGACGATTTCACCAGCCTATTGGCCCCGTTGACCAGCATCAGCGAAAGCTTTTTGCGCATGAAAGGCAAGTTGTGCCGACCTTTGCGCCCCGGTTGCCTGCAAGTAGCTGATTTTACCTATTATGACGCGCTCATTTTGGACGCAGTTTGCTGCGCTAGTGATGGCCAGCTATGCCGTGCTTTTGGGGTTGCAAGCGGCGTTTGGAACCGCCATAGTGCATCCGCTGGCGCCCTACGTCCTAGGTGGGTTGCTAGCGGTCACCTTGCTCACTTATTGGCTCACGGCGCGCTTCGTAGCTCGCTCTGCCGACAACTTCCTAGGGGCCTATTTTGGTGGGGTAGTGCTACGGCTGGTGCTATCGCTGATTATCGTGCTGGTGTATCTCTACCGGGGTGGGGCGCACGAGGGCCGGGGTACCTGGGCTTTCCTAGGAGTGTTCTTTGTGAGCTACTTTCTGGGCGCTGGCTTTGAAATTTGGGCTATTTTTAGTAACTTGCGCCCGTTTTCCAAGAAGCAAGTCCCGGAAGAATAGCAATTTATCAACGGACTCGCATTTTAATTAGTTTTTAATGAAGCGGTTACTAACTCTATTTTTCTGCCTTTGCACGTTTGCCGGCTTCGCTGCCGAGCCCACCGAAGGGGGCGAAAAAGAGGAGGCGTTCAACCCGGGCGAGATGATTCTGCACCACATCGGCGATTCGCACGAGTGGCACTGGTTCTCGACTGATGACAACCACTTCACCTCGTATCTGCCCATCATCGCTTACCGTCCTGGTAAGGGCCTTTCGGTTTTCTCGTCGAAGAAGCTGGCTGCTGAGCCCCATCCGGCTCGGGAAGAGTCGCCTTCGCGCAAACGGGCTGCAGGCGGCTCGCATAGCGAAGGACCTGAGTATGATGGCCTCATGCTACGTGAAGGTAAGCTGATGACGGCTGATGGTAGCAAAGTCTACGACCTGTCCATCACCAAGAATGCCGTTGCTCTCCTAGGTAGCGCAGTTCTGATGTTAGTGGTGTTTACCAGTGTCGCAGCCGGTTACAAGAAGAATCAAGGCCGGGCGCCTAAGGGCATTCAGTCGTTCTTCGAGCCTATCATCATCTTTATCCGCGATGAGATAGCCAAGAAATCAATTGGGCCGAAGTATGAGCGCTACATGCCTTACCTGCTCACCGTTTTTTTCTTCATCTGGTTCAACAACTTGCTGGGCCTTACGCCTGGTGCTGCTAACCTTACCGGCAACATCGCGGTAACGGCTACTCTGGCAATCATAACGCTGGTAATTACCCTGTTTAGCGCTAATAAGAACTACTGGGCACACATCTTCGCTACGCCAGGTGTACCGAAGCTGCTATTGCCTATCATGGTTCCGGTTGAATTGATTGGTGCTTTCCTAGTTAAGCCCGTTTCGCTTACCATCCGTCTGTTTGCTAACATCACGGCAGGTCACATCGTAATTTTGAGCTTCATCAGCTTGATTTTTATCTTCCGCTCGCCTGCTGTAGCGCCTATCTCGCTAGCGTTTGGCTTGTTCATCAATGTACTGGAACTACTGGTTGCTATCCTGCAAGCATACATCTTCACCTTGCTGACAGCGATGTACATAGGTGGTGCCGTTGAAGAGCACCACCACGATGAGGAACACGCGCTAGATATGCAAACCGGCCCCGCTGGTAGCGTTATCCCTAACCCTGCGGCTCACTAATAGCCCTAAACTGCTTTTTTACCGGGTAACCGATTGGTTGTCCTCCTATTGTTTTTTCATTCCCCACACTTTCTCCCTTTTTTTATGTTGCTCTCTCTGTTACTGCAGATTGCTAATGCCACTGGTTTGGCTGTATTTGGTGCTGCTATCGGTGCTGGTCTGGTAGCCCTCGGCGCTGGTCTTGGCATTGGCCGCATCGGTGGTCAGGCTATGGAAGCTATTGGCCGTCAGCCAGAAGCTTCGGGCAAAATCCAAACGGCCATGCTGATTGTGGCTGCCCTTATCGAAGGTCTGGCCCTATTCGCAGTAGTAGTCTGCTTGCTGATTTCGTTCAAGCTCTAAGAATAGAGATGGCACAAAACAGCCCGCGGCGCGTCGCTTCGGCGTAGGGCGCCGCGGGCTGTTTGCGTGAAGGTAGCCAGTTGAAAATGAATAGGATGTGGGAGAGTGAAGGGGCAGTGTGCATGATGCTTGCCGAGCTTCACTTTTAAATTACATCTAACCTCTTTTCACATTTACCCCGATAGTTAATCTCTATTCAATATGGACATTGTAACCCCCGAGTTAGGCCTTATTTTCTGGCAGCTGGTCATCTTTCTGCTAGTGCTTTTCCTGCTGGCCAAGTTTGCTTGGAAGCCGATTCTGTTAGCTCTGCGCGACCGTGAAGACAGCATCGACAATGCTTTGCGTATGGCGGAGCAGGCTAAGCTGGAAATGCAGAACCTGAAAGCTGGCAATGAGAAGTTGCTAGCCGATGCGCGTCACGAGCGCGACCAGATGCTGAAGGAGGGTCAGAACATCGCTAATCAGCTTGTTGAAAAGGCTAAGACTGATGCTACTGAAGAAGCAAACCGCATTGCCCAACAAGCGCGCGAATCGATTCAGCAGGAGAAAAACCAAGCTCTAGCCGAAGTGCGCAATACTGCTGCGCAACTTAGCGTCGACATTGCCGAGCGCCTACTGCGCCGCGAGCTAGCCGACCCTGCTGCTCAGCAAAAGCTGGTTGACGAGTACCTCAAGGACGTTAAGCTTAATTAGTTGTCAGCTGTCGGTTGCTAGGTCTGGTCAGTCCTTGTAAGACAGGCTAGACCTAGCAACCGACAGCTGACAACCGACAACTAACCTAAAAATGGCCGACCAACAAGTAGCCGCCCGTTACGCTAAGTCCTTATTGGACCTGGCTCAGGAGCAGGGCACCTTGGCAACGATTAAGCAGGACATGGACTTGCTGGCCAATACCATGGCTGGTAGCCGCGACCTGCGCTTGCTGCTGCGCAATCCGATTGTAAAGCACGATAAGAAACTAAGCATCCTCAACGCCGTGTTTAAGGGCAAGGTGTCGGATATGCTGTTACGCTTTTTTCAAATCGTGACGAGCAAAAACCGCGAGGACACGCTTGAGTTCATTGGCAGCGAGTTTTTGAAGCAGTACAATGTGCTGATGGGCGTGCAAGTAGCCGAAGTAACGTCTGCTGTGCCGCTGACGCCTGCAACCCGCGCCGAGATTGAGAAGATGGTGACCCAGCAAACGGGCCTCACCCAGATTTCGCTCACCGAGAAGGTGGATGCCTCGCTGATAGGTGGCTTTGTGCTGCGCGTTGGCGACCGGCAAATTGATGATTCGGTACGTGGGGGCCTGCGCCGTCTGCGCACCTCGCTCACCGACAAGACTTATACTCCCAGCTTAAACTAATATTCTCATGGCAGAAGTACGCCCGGACGAAGTTTCCGCCATCCTGCGGCAGCAGCTGTCCAATTTTAAATCGGCCGCCGAGCTGGAAGAAGTCGGCACTGTGCTGCAGGTTGGTGACGGTGTGGCTCGCATCTATGGCCTGTCGCACGCCCAGTCGGGCGAGCTAATCGAGTTTGAGAACGGCCTGCAAGGCCTAGTGCTCAACCTTGAAGAAGATAACGTAGGTGCCGTATTGCTCGGCGACTATGCCGAAATCCGGGAAGGTGATACGGTTCGCCGCACTAATAAGATTGCTGCCATCCAAGTAGGTGAGGGCATCGTAGGCCGCGTAGTGAACACCCTAGGTCAGCCTATCGACGGCCGTGGCCCTATCCAGGGTGAGACTTACGAGATGCCTCTCGAGCGCAAGGCTCCTGGCGTAATCTTCCGCCAGCCCGTAACTGAGCCGCTGCAAACTGGTATCAAGGCTATCGACGCCATGATTCCAATTGGGCGAGGCCAGCGCGAGTTGATTATCGGCGACCGCCAGACTGGTAAGTCAACCGTAGCACTTGACGCTATCCTCAACCAGCGTGAATTCTACGACCGTGGCGAGCCTGTTTTCTGCATCTACGTAGCTGTGGGCCAGAAGGCTTCAACGGTTGCTCAGGTAGTGAACGCCCTTACCAAGGGTGGTGCTATGGACTACACGGTGGTAGTGTCGGCTTCGGCCTCAGACCCCGCCCCGATGCAGTTCTACGCTCCCTTCACGGGTGCTGCTATTGGTGAGTACTTCCGCGATACGGGCCGCCCGGCACTGGTAGTTTACGATGACTTGTCGAAGCAAGCTGTGGCTTACCGCGAGGTATCGCTGCTGCTGCGTCGTCCTCCCGGACGTGAGGCTTACCCTGGCGACGTTTTCTATCTGCACAGCCGCTTGCTGGAGCGCGCCGCTAAAATCAACGCTTCGGACGAGATTGCGCGCAACATGAACGACCTACCCGAAAGCTTGAAGCCGCTGGTGAAGGGTGGTGGGTCGCTGACGGCTCTGCCGCTCATTGAAACGCAAGCTGGTGACGTGTCGGCTTATATCCCGACCAACGTAATTTCGATTACGGACGGCCAGATATTCCTCGAAACCAACCTCTTCAACTCCGGCGTACGTCCCGCTATCAACGTGGGTATCTCGGTGAGCCGCGTAGGTGGCAACGCCCAGATTAAGTCGATGAAGAAGGTGTCGGGTACGCTGAAGCTTGACCAGGCGCAATTCCGCGAGCTAGAAGCTTTTGCTAAGTTTGGCTCGGACCTTGACGCTTCGACCAAGCTCACCATCGAGCGTGGCCGTCGTAACCTAGAAATTCTGAAGCAGCCCCAGTTCTCGCCGGTAAAGGTGGAGGACCAAGTAGCCATCATTTATGCTGCTACCAACGGTCTGCTAGACACGGTGCCCGTTAACCGCGTGCGCGAGTTCGAGAAAGAATTTACGCAAGTGCTCAACGCTCGCCATCCCGACGCGCTGAAAGCGCTGAAAGCTGGTAAGCTCGACGACGCAGTAACCGGCGCCCTGCGCCAGACTGCTAAGGACGTAGCCGCGGGTTTTGCCGCTTAGATTGTTGAATTGTCAGGATTGCTGGATGGTTGAATTGGGGTACGCTACCCCATTCAATCGTCCAGCAATCTAACAATCCAGCAGTTCCAACAATCTGACAATTTAACAAATGGCCTCTTTAAAAGAAGTTCGCTCGCGCATCCAGTCGGTTTCGAGCACGCAGCAGATTACCAAAGCCATGAAAATGGTGGCGGCGGCCAAGCTGCGTCGGGCTCAGGATAACATCATCCGGATGCGCCCCTATGCCCAGCGCCTCACCAGCATCTTGGCTAACCTGACGCGCACGACCACCGACGAGATGGTGAGCGAGTACGGCGAGGTGCGCGACGTGCGCCGGGTGCTGATTATCGCCATTACCTCAGACCGGGGCTTGGCTGGCGCTTTCAATGCCAATATATTTAAGGGGGTAAACGCGCTGATTGCTGCGCGCTATGCTAGCCTGCCGGTTGGTAATATTTCGGTGATGGCCATCGGCAAGAAGGCGCACGACTACTATGGCCGTCGCAATATGCTGGTGGGTAACTACACCCACGTATTCACCAAGCTCTCGTTTGATACGGTGCGCGTTGCCGCCGAAGAAGCTATGCGGGGCTTCGCGGAAGGTACCTACGATGAGGTAGTGATGGTATACAATGAGTTTAAGAATGTGGCTACGCAAGTAGTGCAGGCTGAGCAATTGTTGCCCTTAGTACCTACTGAAGTACCCGCCGGGACACCTAGTGCCAATGAGCCCGCCAATAGCGTCGACTACATCTTTGAGCCGAGCAAAGAGGAGATAATCAAAACCCTCATTCCGCAGAGCCTGAAAATTCAGCTGTACAAAGCTGTATTGGAAAGCAATGCCTCGGAGCACGGTGCGCGCATGACAGCAATGGACAAGGCTACTGATAACGCCGGTGAATTGCTGAAATCCCTGAAGTTGACGTATAACCGCACGCGTCAAGCAGCTATTACTACTGAGATTCTTGAAATCGTGGGTGGGGCCGAGGCCCTGGCCGCTGGTCGATAGACATTCTAAGTTTCATCAAAAAGGCGCCTTAGCTTCCGAGCTAGGGCGCCTTTTTTGATGGGGCTGGATAAGGGACGATAACAAAGCCGAAGGCGTCACTATTATTCTAGAAGCACAAAAGACGAGTGCCAAGCCAACCTTTGTGTAACTATTCTGGGCCGCATTGTGAGCTAGCCTAGGGCTGGAATTTCAGTATCTTATGGTATAAGCAGCGTCTGGTGCCTCTAAAGCTACCTGTTGACCTAAGTACCTACCTAGGACATGTGCTACCGGTATATGTAACCTTTTCAGGGATAGGTACCGTATGGGAGAACAGTGCTTGCTAAATAATATAGGTGTAAAACTGTATAGATGAGGTTTGGCTCTTGGTAGGTCGCGATGCTGCCATTACTTTTGTCCAACCTGCTCTTCTTACTATGAAATCTAAACTTTCCCAACGCCCTGCTATTCTAACTAATACCCTGGCCGCACGCCGGCGCGAAGTAGAAAACGCTTTGCTGGTACAGGCGCTGTGCGGACGTAAACCCAGCCCAGCAGTGCAAGCTCAGCTACGGCGCTATGAAGCGGGTGAATTGCCCCGTGAGCTAGCCTTCGCTGGCCTGTATGCAGGCCACCAGCAGGCTCTCGGCCAATAGGTCAGATGCAGGATTAACCCGAGCCTATCGGGATGGGTAGCGCGCTTTACGCTGTGCAAAGCGGTACTTTTGCAGGTAATGCGCTATTTTATTCACTTTGCCTACGATGGCACGGCTTATTGCGGCTGGCAGGTGCAGCCGGGCGTGCCCACGGTACAAGCTGCGCTCGACAAAGCGCTGAGCCAGGTGCTGCGCCAGCCTATACACACCATTGGGAGCGGGCGCACCGACACTGGGGTGCATGCAAGCCACCAGGTAGCCCATTTTGAGGCTAGCTTGCCCGAAGGAATGACCTTCGATTTATTGCGCTATCGCCTCAACCGAGCCTTGCCGCCCGATGTGCAGGCTTTTGAGGTGCATGAGGTAGGGCCACAAGACCACGCGAGGTTTTCGGCAGAAGCGCGAACTTACGAGTATTTTGTAAGCCTGCGTCCTAACCCGTTTCGGCGTGACCAGGCATTGTACCTAGACCGGGCACCTGATATCACGGCCATGAACGAAGCTGCTAGCTACTTAGTGGGGCAATTCGATTTCACCGCTTTCTCTAAGGTGAAGGGCGGCGAAAACCACTACATCTGCTACCTCTACGAGGCTGGCTGGCACACTGACCCGCACCATGCCGATGGGTTAGTCTTCCGCATTCGTGCCAACCGTTTTGTGCGGGGTATGGTGCGGCTGGTAGTAGGGACGCTGCTCGATGTGGGACGCGGCAAGTTAACCCCCGCTGAGTTTCAGCAGGTGCTGCATCGGCAGCAACGGATTGCGGCTAGTGGCGCCGCGCCTGCTAAAGGTCTATATTTAAGCAAGGTAGAGTACGCAACTGGTATTGTACCTAGCTATGTTGCCTAAGTAATTATCTCGGTTTTAGTATAAAAAAGCTTATTAGTTCCACTCACTTTAGCTTGATCAGTATATAACGGTTCAAGGAAGAGGGCATTGTTGTCAGCCACCTAGGGAAGTTTGCGGCGGCCAAACGAACCGTGCCGACCTTTGTTAGTAGAGCTACTGACTATGGACCCAACTTCTGCTACCAAGACCGGCCAGGTATTCGACTGGCAGGTGCTGCGCCGCCTGCTCACTTATGTGCAGCCCTACCGGGGGGTATTTATCGGCCTTATTTTTCTGACCGTGGCCGCCGCGGTGCTCGGCACCGTGCGCCCGGCGCTGATTCAGCGCATGGTCGATGTAGACATCAGCAACAACGACTGGGCGGGCCTCAACCGCTCGACGCTGTGGCTGCTGGCGCTGCTAGTGGTAAATACCCTGGTGAGCTACCTACAGACCTACTATGGCGGCTGGCTAGGCCAATACATTGTGCGGGACATCCGCACCGACCTCTACCGGCACCTGCTTAGCCTTAAGCTTAGTTTCTTCGACCGCACGCCCATTGGCGTGCTCGTGACGCGCAACATCTCCGATGTCGAAACGCTGGCCGACGTGTTTAGCGAGGGCTTGGCCGCGATGGTGGGCGACCTGCTCCAAATCGTGTTCCTGATGATTTTCATGTTCTGGACCAACTGGCAGCTAGCGCTCATCAGCCTCTCCGTTATTCCGCCGCTGCTCTTCAGCACCTACGTGTTTAAGGAAAAGGTGAAGGGTAGCTTTCAGGAAGTGCGTAACGCCGTGGCCAAGCTCAATAGTTTTGTGCAGGAGCACCTGACGGGCATGAATGTGGTGCAGATTTTTAATAACGAAGACCGCGAGTTTCGGAAGTTCGAGGCCATCAACCAAGAACACACCAAGGCTAACATCAAGTCGGTGCTGTACTACAGCATCTATTTTCCGGTGGCCGAGGTCCTAGGTGCCATTGGGGTGGGCCTGCTGGTGTGGTACGCTGCCCAGGGGCAGATTGAGGGCACTATCTCGAAGGGCGCCCTCATTGCCTTCATCATGTACAACTCGCTATTCTTCCGGCCCATCCGGCAGATTGCTGACCGGTTCAACACGCTGCAGCTGGGTTTGGTGAGTACTGAGCGTTTGCTCAAATTACTTGATAACAAGGACCTAGTAGCTACCTCGGGCACCGCGCCCGTGCCGCAGCTGCGGGGTGATGTGCAATTTGACCACGTGTGGTTTGCCTACAACCAGCAAGACGGTGAAGCTGCTGAGCCCGAATGGGTGCTCAAAGACATCAGCTTTCATGTGCAGCCAGGCCAGACTATTGCCTTTGTGGGAGCCACGGGCGCGGGCAAAACCAGTATCATCAACCTGCTATCGCGCTTTTATGATATCCAGCGGGGCCATATCCGCGTCGATGGTCAAGACCTACGCGAGTATGACCTCAGCCAACTGCGCCGCCAGATTGGGGTGGTGCTACAGGATGTTTTTCTCTTCGCCGGCTCTATCCGCGATAATATTACCCTAGGCAACCGCACTATCAGCGACGCCCAGATAATGGAGGCCGCTGCCCTAGTGGGCGCCCAGCGCTTTATTGAGCGCTTGCCGGGCGGCCTCGACTATCCCGTGATGGAGCGCGGCGCCACGCTCTCGGTAGGGCAGCGCCAGCTCATCAGCTTTGTGCGGGCGCTGGTGTACGAGCCCCGCGTTATTGTGCTTGACGAGGCTACCTCGTCGGTCGATTCGGAAACGGAAGAGCTCATTCAGGAGGCCATTGACAAGCTCATGGAAGGCCGCACGGCGTTGGTTATCGCCCACCGACTCAGCACCATTCAAAAGGCCGACCGCATTATTGTGCTCGACCGCGGTGAGATTAAAGAAACGGGTACCCACGACGAGCTGCTGCGCCAAAACGGCTATTATGCCCAGCTCTACCGCATGCAGTATGCTAGCCACGAGCAGGTTGCCAGCCAGCAGGCATCGATTATCAATGGCCAGGCAAATGGCGACGCGTAGAAGCGGGGCAGCCGGCTATTGATAACTTTTATGTTAATTGATTAATTAAAAATGCGTTACCTGTTTCCCCTCGTCCTAATCGTCACGGCGGTCGCCATTAGCTTCTATGCTTACCTAGGGGGGCTACGCAAGCCCACGGTCGCCCTCGAAACCACCAGTGCGCCTACGTTGCTGGCGGGGCAGGTATATGCGGGCAAGGTGCAGGGGCAGCGCTTTGGCGAGCTATTTAGGGAGGCCAAAACCATGCAGGAAAGCGGGCGCCTAGGGCAGGCCTTGGCGCTAGCCAATGTGTATAATAATAACCCCGAGGCGGCCCACGACACCATCCGGGCGTTCATTGGGCTGGCCGTGGGCGATACGGCTCGCCCGCTGCCCGCTGGCTGGCGCTACCGCGTGGTACCGGCGGGCCAGCGCATTATGCGGGCGCAAATTAAGGGGGTTAGCTTTTTGCTGGCGCCAGACAAGCTGTATCCCGCGGCTACCGAGGCTATCAAGGCTCAGAAGCTGACGCAGCGCGGCGATTTTTACTTAGAGCGCTTCGGTGCCGACGAAATTTCGGAAATGTGGATAGGCGTCAAATAGGCTGGGCTGCTCGAGCGTGAGTGTGCCAGAGCGTGAGGGCGATACTGGTGAGAGAAAGCATGGAAGAAGCTGCGCCGTATACTTCCTAAAATAAGGGTATTGCTTTACTTATTAGCTAGTTAGCCAACCTTTGCAGGACTGAGCAAGTACAAAACGGAGGCATTGCGTGCTGCTTTGGGGCTTACCTCAAAGCAGCACGCAATGCCTCCGTACTGCTCTAACTATAAAAGAACATTCGCATGCTAGCAATGGAATATCGCGGCCCCAAACGCATCCGGGCCACTCAAAAACCGATGCCCGAAATCCTGCATCCTGAGGATGCGATTGTACGGGTAACGCGTTCGTGCATATGCGGCTCCGACCTGCACTTATATAATGGTAATGTGCCCGATACGCGCGTAGGCCAGACCTTCGGACACGAGTTTACGGGCGTGGTCGAAGAAATTGGCTCTGAGGTAACCAAGCTCAAAGTGGGGGATAATGTGTTGGTGCCGTTTAACATTGCGTGCGGTAAGTGCATTTTCTGCAAGCAAGGCTTATTTGGCAATTGCCACGAAGGCAGCCCCCAGGCTACGGCAGCGGGCGGCTTCTTTGGCTACTCGCACATTACGGGTGGCTACGATGGTGGGCAGGCCGAGTATGTACGCGTGCCCTACGCCAACGTGAGCCCTACCGTCATTCCGCCCGGTATGGACATTGAAGATGCCGTGCTACTAACCGACGTAGTGCCTACGGGCTACCAAGCTGCCGAAATGGGCGGTATCCAGACCGGCGACACCGTCGTGGTATTTGGCGCCGGTCCCGTAGGCATTATGGCCGCGCGTTGCGCCTGGCTATTTGGCGCCGGCCGCGTCATCATCATTGATAAAGAGGATTACCGCCTAGAGTTTGCCCGCAACTATTCGAAGTGCGAGGCATACAATTTCCAGGAAATTGGCGACCCAGTGGTATTCATTAAAAAGCAAACCGACTGGATAGGCGCTGATGTTTGCATCGACGCCGTAGGGGCTGAGGCTGCGGGTAACGCACTGCAAACCATCACTGGCCGCAAAACGCTGCTGCAAGCTGGCTCGGCCACGGCCGTGCACTGGGCTATTAATTCGGTGCGTAAGGGCGGCGTAGTGTCCATTGTGGGCGTGTATGGCCCCACCGATAACCTCGTGCCCATTGGCAACGTGCTGAACAAAGGCATTACCATCCGAGCTAACCAAACGGCCGTGAAGCGCCATCTGCCGCGCCTCATCGAGCACGTGCAGAATGGTGTGCTTAATCCCAAAGGCCTCATCACCCACCGCTTGGCACTGGAAGACGTGGCCGATGGCTACCGCATGTTCTCAGCCAAGCTCGACAACTGCATCAAAACTGTCTTGATTCCTTCCACTGCCGGAATGTAACGCATTGCTATCATGGAACCTATCACTCACAATCCGTCGCAGCTGCCTGGCTGGAACATCGACAACGACCCCGACAACGACCCCACGTACCCGATGCGCACGCGCACCCCGGACGACCACAAGGGATATAGCTGGGAGCGTCCCACGCAGCAGCCCATCAATATTGAGGTACTGCACTCCATCGAGCGCCCTAATATTACGGCCGTATTTGGTACCTCAGTGCCTCCTAGCGGCCTGAGTGGCGTCATTAGGCGTTTCGCCTTCAAGTACAGCGAAAACAGCTACTTGCACTGGCTCCCCTTGCTAGTAGCCGACCGCGTGAATGTAGTAGAGGGCATTATAGATGATTTAGCACACGGTCATGTACCCAATATTTTTGCTGAGAAAGGCTATAAGACCGAATGGAAGCATGACCGCACTGGCCTGATAATCAAGCTGGCTACTGCCGCAGCCCTCGTTGGTGGGGCAGTGGTGTTGCTTTCTAGCAAAGGCAACAAGAAAGATAAGATTCGCTCGGCTAGCCGGTAATTAGCCCACGCACAAAAAGACCTAGGGCCGTTGAGTAGCTACTCAACGGCCCTAGGTCTTTTTGTGCGTAAATAGTAGGTTAAGCTATTTGCCAAAGTAGTAAGCGGCCCCAAGCTGGATATTCTGCAGGCTGAAGCCGAAATCGAAGCTGTGCGTATTATTGAAATTGCTGCTGTAAGATAAGCCACGTAACGAAGCTTCGAGCCCAAAGCGAGGGATAGGAAAGAAAGCCAGCCCAGGGGTAATGCTTGCGTAGCCCAGGTTAGTGCCACCGCTATAATGAGTATACCCTAAGCTGCCTTGCCCATACAGCGCAAACTTGTCGCTACCCCCCACAAACCGGTAGTACCGGGCGAAAGGCCCTACCGAATAAGAGCTCTGGCTAGAGTAATTAGCGTTGCCACCCACTATCTGTAGGTTGCCATTAAGGCCGAGTGCTAGGTTATCAGCCACGAAGTAGCCAATCGTTGGGGTAAAGTTGAAGAGGTCTTGGCTTGCCTCTCCGATATACTTGTCTGAGTGGTAGCCAATGCTGCCCGAAAGCAGCCCACGACCTTTCGTAAGCGGTGTGGTTTGGGCGTGGGCAATACTGCTGGTTAGACCTAGGCAGGCCAAGGCAAAAAGCTTGTTCATGAAAAGGAAAGGAAGTTTCTCCCAATAGCGGGCGCGCTTTCCTGCGAAATTTCATGCCAATAAATAATGAAATGGAACTTTTTTACCACTCACTATTTGAAGCTCAACCATGAGCTAAGGGCAAGCTGATGACCACAAACAAGAAAGCCGCTTGTCACAAAGACAAGCGGCTTTTTACAAAATCAGTCGGGGTGGCAGGATTCGAACCTACGGCCTCGTCGTCCCGAACGACGCGCGCTACCGGGCTGCGCTACACCCCGAAAACTAGCAGCATCGATGGGGCGACGCCGCGTCGGGAGTTCCAATTCTTTCACAAGATTGCCTAAAAAAGCCCCCGACCCGAAGGTCGGGGGCTTTTTCGTGGGGCAACTTGTCCCTTGGTCGGAGTGGCAGGATTCGAACCTACGACCTCCAGCACCCCATGCTGGCGCGATACCAGGCTACGCTACACCCCGAGGGAATTGGAGGCACAAAGGTAGGAGAAAAATTGAGATTTACACAAGTCAAGCAAGATTTTTTTCAATTAATAACAACCTAGGTAGGGCAACTGGCAAGATTTTCGCGTGCTAAACCGGTCAATCTCAATCCGAAAAAAAGCTACCGGTCGTACCTTTAGCCCACTGAAAAAACCTTTATCCCTGAGTGTCATGAAAGTATTTCTTACCTGCGCCGGGGCGCTGCTGCTGGCGTCGCTCGCGGGCCATGCCCAAACCACGCCGGCCCCAGCTACCACGCCGGCGCCAGCTACGGCGGCCACCGACCCCGCTGCCCCCACCACGCCAACGCCCATCGCGCTGGCCCCCGTGACACCGGCCGCTGACCCTAACGCACTAAAAATCAAAACCGAAATTAACCCCATCGCGCACAAGCTGACCGTGCGTTGCGATGCCGCTGGACCTACCCGCGTTGAAATCAATGATAAGGAAGGCCGCCCGGTGCTGACCAAAACGATGATGGCTGGCACTACGCCAGTGGTGCTCAACACGGCCAAGCTGCCCGCTGGCCCCTACGTAGTACGCTGCACAGCCGGCGAAAAAACCGGTATGCGCCGCGTAATGCTGGGCGAGTAAAGGCAACCGCTCCCAAAAAATAGGCGGGCGAGCAAGAAGGATGCATTTTCTTCTTGCTCGCCCGCCTATTTTTTGTCACCTACTTGCTTAGTCGCTTACTGCTTCGGTCTGCAACTGGCGCTCGTAGAGTGCCCGGTAGAGGCCATCGGTTTCGGCCATGAGAGCGGCGTGGGTACCGTGCTGCACAATTTGGCCATCGTCGAGCACCAGGATTTCATCGGCCAGCTTCACCGATGATACGCGGTGCGAGATGATGAGGCTGGTGCGGTTCTTCATCACGCGCTGGAGGCTGTCTAGGATGGCGTTCTCGGTCTTGGTATCAACGGCCGAGAGCGAGTCGTCTAGAATCAAAATCTTAGGCTCTTTTACCAGCGCGCGGGCCATGCTCACGCGCTGCTTCTGGCCACCCGAGAGCGTGATGCCGCGCTCACCCACTTTAGTGTCAAAGCCTTCGGGGAAGCGGATGATGTTTTCGTACACATCGGCATCGCGGGCGGCCTGGGCCATGCGCTCCTCGTGGGGCTCATTCAGGCCGAAATTGATGTTGTTGCGAATGCTATCCGAAAACAGAAACACGTCCTGCGGCACATAGCCAATCTGCTCGCGCAACGACGTGAGCGAATAGTCGCGTACGTCCACGTCATCGACCTTGATATCGCCACTCGTTACGTCGTAGAGGCGGCAGAGCAGGGCGGCTACCGTGCTTTTGCCCGAGCCCGTATTGCCAATGATGGCCAGCGTGTGGCCGGGCTGAATGCGGAAGCTCACGTCGCGCAAGGCCTTAATGCCAGTGTCGGGGTAGGTGAAGCTTACGTGGTCGAACACAATAGCGCCCTTGATGTCCTGGCTCACGTCGCGGCGCGATACGATATCGGTTTTCTCGTCCAAAAACTCGTTGATGCGGGCTTGTGAGGCCTCCGCCCGCTGCACTAGCGACGAAGTCCACCCTAGGGCCGTTACGGGCCAGGTTAGCAAGTTTACGTAGATGATGAACTCGGCAATGGTGCCCGTGGTGATGGTGCCATTGATGACTTCCTGGCCGCCAATCCAGACCGTGACGACCGTACTGATGCCCACCAAAAACATGATGAGGGGAAAAAATAACGAATTGACAAAGTTGAGGCTGAGCGACTTGTCTTTATACTCGTTGGTAGCCAGCGTAAACTGCTCTAGCGAGTCTTGCTGCCGCACGAAGGATTTGAGTACTCGAATACCTGAAAAAGCCTCCTGCGTGAAGGTGGTCATGCTGGCCAGTGCCTTTTGAATATCATCCGACTTCTTCTCAATCAAGTTATTGATGTAGAAGATAGTAACTGATAAAATCGGCAGCGGCAGAATAGTCAGCAGCGTAAGCCGCACGTTGACCATGAGCATGAGCGGCACCACCAGAATAAAAAGCACCACTAGCTGCAAAAAATACATGATACCCGGCCCTAGGTACATGCGCACGCGGCCCACATCTTCGGAGATGCGCGACATAAGGTCGCCGGTGCTGTGGCGGCGGTAAAAGCTGAGCGGCAGCGACTGGTAATGCTGAAATATCTGGTTTTTCTGGTCGTTCTCAATCAGGCGCGACATCACGATGAGCGTCTGGCGCATAAAGAACAGAAAGATGCCTCGCAGCAGGGCCAGGCCGATAATCAACATGCCGTAAAACAGCACGTTGCGCCCAAATAGCTGGTACACGCCGGCTTGTGCCTGGGTACCCGCGAAGAGGTGATAGAGGTCAATGCCTTCGTTTACCAAATCGAAGGAGTAGCGTACCAGCTGCGCCGGAAAAATAGTCAGCAAGGTGCTAAGTATCACAAAGAGTACGCCACCTAGGAAGTGCCACTTGTAGCGAAGGATGTGGACGTTGACGGCGGCGAGCGAGCGGGTTGGCATAGCAGCGGGGTAGGAGCGGGAAGCGGGACCAGAACCAGAAAAAAACGGGTACTTTTGCAGTCCCAAACGGCCGGCTGGCCGGCCTGGGAAGCCGGCCGCGTAGCCACTTAACAAAGTTACGGCTTACTCTTCCCGGCGACTGCCGTGCGGAATAAGCAAAACCGGCCGAATTAATTGTGCCCCATTAACTGTTAGCGGTCAGTTCCTTTCTTACCGCCTCGCCGCTCGCTGCGGCGCCATCCTAACCGATACGTATTCGAAATGCTAAACCGCCGCTTACTCAGAATCAAGGTCATGCAGGCCCTCTACGCCTACCAGCAGGCAGTAGCCGCCGACTTGCAACTGGCCCAAGACCGCATCGCGGCGGCGTTTGAGCCTGACCTCACCGCCGACGTAGCCCCCGACCGCCGCCTGCTCGAAGGCCAGCGCAAGCTGGGCGAGGCGCAACTACGCGAGTGGCACCGCACCGGTGAGCTGCCCGAAACCGGCTCCGATGATAAAGAAGTAGCTGCCGCCCTCAACGCGGCCATCGACTATTACCAGAAGCTGGTGCAAAAGGAAAGCTCGTTCTACGGCGGGCAGCTGCTGCACGGCGCCGAAAGCATTCACGACCAGTACCTGCACCTGCTGAACTTGCCGCAGGCGCTGCTTGAGATTATCACCGAAGACAACGAGCGTGAGGCACGCCGCTTCACCGGCCCTAGGTTCGAGGCTGAGGCTACGGCGCGGCTGTTCGGCAACGCGGCCTTTGCCAAGCTTAAGGAAAACGAGCAGCTGCTGCAAACCACCATCAAGCGCAAGTTGCAGTGGACCGATTCGGAAGAAATCGAGGCTCTGCGCGAGGCGTGGCAGAAGGAGATAAAGCCCGACGAAGCCGTGCAGGCCTACCTAGGGGGCAAAAACACCGGCTTAGCCGAAACGGACTACGAAACCGATATGGAGCTGGTGCGCCACCTCTACAAGGATTTCGTATTCAAAGGTGAAGCGCTGCCACGCTGGCTTGAAGCAAACGACCTGAACTGGGAGGAAAACCGCCCCATCGTGCGCAACCTAGTGCTGAAGACCCTGAAGATGCTGCCCTACCAGGCCGACGAAAAGCAGGAGCTGATGAACTTGAGCGCCAACTGGCAGGACGACCGCGACTTTGCCGAGACCCTCTACAACCAAACGCTGCAAGACGATGCCAAGTCCGAAAAGCTCATCGCCGAGTCGGTGCAGAACTGGGACGTGGAGCGTGTGGCCCTGCTCGATAAGATTATCTTGAAGATGGCGCTCTGCGAAATGCAGCTCTTCCGGGGCATTCCGGTGAAGGTGACCATCAACGAATACATCGAAATCAGTAAGCTCTACAGTACCCCGAAGAGCAAGCAGTTCGTAAACGGTATTCTGGATAAGTTGGCGCAGGACCTGGCCGCGAGCGGCGAGATTCGCAAATCGGGCCGTGGTCTGCTAGACAACCAGTAAGTAGTGCCTAGTTGTTAGTGCTTAGTGCATATGTTCTACCAACTAAGCACTAACAACTAAGCACCGCCTTTCCTTCTTCCCACCATCCTTTCCCACCTGGTTAAACAAGTAGCGGCTAAAGACTCTAGGTCCTTATCCATTAGCAATTAACCACTAACCATTAAAAACAATCATGGCTAGTAAAACCACCACCGGCCTGCTTTGCTTCACGGGCGGCGCCCTTGCCGGGGCCGCCATTGGCTTGCTGTATGCGCCCGAAACCGGCCGCGAAACCCGCTCGTTTCTCAGCTACCAACTCGAGAAATACCGCTCGGTGCTGGCTGACCTCACCGAGAGCCTCGTGACCAGCCGCGACAATACGCCGTCCTTGGCCAAGAGCGAAGGGCAGCGCGTGATTCAGGATGCCAAGACCAAAGCTGAGCAACTGCTCGGCGATGTAGACCAGCTCATTAGCCAGATTAATTCGCGCCGCGCCACCAACTAAGTGTTGGGTGAGGTAGGGGACTTGGCAATTCAGGGGCGTAGTTTGTACTGGCGTATCTGGCTGGCTAAGCCCTTGCTTTGCCCCTTACTTGTGCCACCCACTTACCCTACCTCACCACCACTTTTATGCATCTCGTAACGCTTATTCCCGGCGACGGCATTGGGCCCGAAATCACCCAATCTGTTGTCGATATCTTTGCCGCCGCCAAAGTTCCTGTGCAGTGGGAAACCCACAATGCCGGTGAAACGGCCCTGGCCGAGAGCGGCAGCTTGCTGCCCCAGCCGCTGTACGACTCGCTGGAGCGCACCAAAGTAGGCCTCAAAGGTCCCGTTACGACGCCCGTAGGCAAGGGCTTTAAGAGCGTGAACATCACGTTGCGCCAGAAGTACGACCTGTACCAGAACGTGCGCCCGGCCAAAACTACGCCCGGCATCAACACCCGCTTCGAGGGCATCGACCTGGTGCTATTCCGCGAGAACACCGAAGGGCTGTACGCTGGCCTCGAAGTGTACGACGAGCGCCTAGGTATTGCCGACTCCATCAGCCGCGTGACGGTGGAGGGCTGCCGCAAAATCTGCCAGGCTGCCTTCGCCTACGCCTCCAAGCACGGCCGCAAGCACGTGACGATGGCCCACAAGGGCAACATCCTCAAGAACGCTGGCAAGCTGATGCTGGAAGCCGCTCGCGAGGCTGCTGCCCAGTACCCCGAGGTAACGTTCTACGACGACCGCATCATTGATAACATGTGCATGCAGTTGGTAGGAAAGCCCGAGCAGTTCGACGTGATTGTGACCACCAACCTGTTTGGCGACATCCTGTCGGACCTCTGCGCCGGCCTGGTGGGCGGCCTAGGAGTAGTGAGCGGCGCTAACATCGGCGACAACATGGCCATCTTCGAAGCCGTGCACGGCTCGGCCCCCGACATTGCGGGCCAGGGCAAAGCCAACCCCACCGCCCTGCTACGCTCGGCCCTTATGATGCTGGAGCACCTAGGCGAGAAAGAGCACGCCGTTCGCATCGAAAAGGCCCTCAACGAGACCTTCCTGCACAAAGAGCAGTGCACCGGCGACTTAGGCGGCAAAGCCTCGACCAAAGAATTTACGCAGTTTATTATTGACAAGCTGTAGGTCAATAGTCAGCAATTAATAATGAGCAATGAGCAGACTGAATAATCGGTCTGCTCATTGCTCATTATTAATTGCTGACGGACCTAGGTGTACTTTTACCTTATGAAAAAAGTTAGTGTACTGCTAGCGCTCAGCCTGCTGGCGGCCAGCTGCAACCGCGACAAGGCTGCTGATGCCGGCACGCAGGGCATGAATGCCACCGCCGCCGCGGCCGACGACAACTCGAAGGCCAACCCGACCATCGACAACCCGAACGTAGCCAGCGATACCGAGGCCCCGAACCCCGACGCCCCAGTGATGACCTTTGCCGAGTCGCAGTTTGACTTTGGCGACATCAAGCCGGATAGCAAGGTGCAGCACACCTTCACCTTCACCAACACGGGTAAGACGCCGCTGCTCATTGCCGATGCTACTGCCTCATGCGGCTGCACCACCCCCAACTGGACCAAGGAGCCCGTGGCGCCCGGCGCCAAAGGCACGCTCGACGTGCAGTTTGATAGCCGCGGCAAGCAAGGCCTTATCAGCAAGCAGGTGAGCGTGCGGGCTAATACCCAGCCCAGCACCACCGTTATTTACATCAAAGGCAACGTACTCACCAAGTAGTGCGTGGGCAGTGAAGCGAGCGGGCAAAAAGCAGTCGCGTAGTGGCTGTAAGTTTGCCCGCTTACTTCTTCTTTCCTTTCTCAACCCATGACCTTCCTTACCCTCCTCCTCCAAACTGCGCCCGGCGGCGGCATCATGCAGCTGATATTTCCGGTGGCTATTGGCCTGGTGCTGTACTTCTTCATGATTCGGCCGCAGCAGCGCAAAACGGCTGATGCCAAGTCCTTCCGCGAGTCGCTGGTGAAGGGCACCCGCGTGGTAACTATTGGTGGCTTGCACGGCCTGCTGGTGGAAGTAGGCCCCGAAACTGTGCTGCTCGAAGTAGAGCGCGGCCAGCGCTTGCGCTTCGACCGCTCGGCCATTGCCCGCCTGGCCGGCAGCACCACCGCTACCGAAACCGTAGCAACAACCGCCTAGCATGGCAGCCCTGGCGCCCCGCCTCCTCGCGCGCCTGCTGCGCCCGTTGGCTGGGCACCAGTCCAGCTTCTACCAGGCCGTGCTGGCGTGCTTTGTCATCGCCAGCACGCTCTGGATGCTGCGGGCGCTCAACGGCAGCCATGTGGCGGCTCTCGATTACCCCGTGGTTTGGCGTTACAATGCCCAGCGCTACCACCCGGCCCGGGCCCTGCCTACCACTGTGCGGGTAGAGGTGCGCGGCAACGGGTGGCGCCTGCTCAGCCGAGCCCTGCATTTTCATGTGCCACCTGCTGAGGTGCGCCTGCGCCTGGCGGGTACCCCGCCGCCACGTTCGCCCCTACGCCCGCCGCTGCGCCGGGCCCTAGGTACGGTGCGGCTAGTGTCGCTGCCCACCGACTCGGCCACGTTTTACCTGGTGCCGGGCGCCGACTCTACTAGAATAAAGTAGCTTGCTGTTCGCCGGCAATGGCCGCCGCAATTTTTAACTCACAGCTTTTAACTCAACAGTAGGAATGCGGCGCATTGGCATCACGGGTGGTATCGGCTCGGGCAAAAGCATCGTGGCGCGCTTATTTGCCGCCCTAGGGGTGCCCGTGTACGACTCCGACAGCCGAGCCAAGGGCATCATGGCTACCGACCTAGGGCTGCGCGAGCAACTGCTCGCGGCCTTTGGCGCTGAAACCTACACCCCCGAGGGCCTGCTCAACCGCACGCACCTGGCGCAGCGGGTGTTTGGCGATGCCGCGCAGGTGGCGTTGCTCAACTCGCTGGTGCACCCGCGGGTAGGCGCCGATTTTGAGGCGTGGGTAGCGACGCAGGCGGCGGCTGGCCAGCCCTACATTCTGAAGGAAGCCGCGTTGCTCTACGAATCGGGTGCCTACCGGCAGCTCGACCGCATTATTACCGTGTTTGCGCCGCCGGCCGTGCGCCACGCTCGCGTGCTGCACCGCGATGCCCACCGCTCCGCTGCCGATGTAGAGGCCATTATGCGCCAGCAGCTTAGCGATGAGGAAAAGCTAGCGCGGGCCGATTATGTAGTATACAACGATGATTCGCAGCTAGTGCTGCCCCAGGTGTTGGCCCTAGACGAGACGTTTAGACAAGGTTAGGCTGAAACGACAAGAGCTAGGCATATGCCTAGCTCTTGTCGTTTCAGCCCGATAATTGCCTCACCGAATAATGGGGTAGCGCTCGAAGGGGCGGTCTACGAACAGCTTGCGGTAGGTGGCATGGGTCTTGATGATTTTGGACCCGATGCTACGCGTGACTACGAGCATCCTAGGGTTAAAATCGCCAATCCAGTTCATCTCGATGTCGGTGTAGCCAGCGCGCAGAAATGCGTTCTGGGTCGACATAATGAGTGCATTTTCAACCCCTTTGCCTTGGTGCTCAGGCACTACGCCGTAGATGATACCTAGGATTTTCTTATCTGAGCGCTGCGCGTAGCGCCACTGCTCCCACACAAAGCGCAGCTTACCCACGAGGTCGAGCCGCTTGCCTACGTGCTTGAAAATCTGATTCAGCTCGGGGATATTAATGAAAAACGCCACCGGTTCGTCTTGGTAGTAGGCGAAGGCCAGTACGCGCTCGTCGAGCACGGGCTTCATTTCCTGCACAATGGTGCGGGCCTGGTCAAGGGTCATGGGCTGCACGCCCGCGTGCTTGCCCCAAGCCAGGTTGTAGACGTGGTGGAAGTCTTGGGCCAGCTTCTCGGGCTCAGCCTTGCGGGCGTGGGTAAAGAGGTAGCCCGCCGCCGTGAGCTCGGTCAGCTTCTTATTAAAGCTAGGGTGCAGCACCTGCGCTACCGGGCGATAGCAGGTGTACTGCTTGAAATAGAGCTGAAAGCCGTAGCCTTCGAGCAGGCGCTGGTAGTAAGCGGGGTGCCAGAACATGCCATAGTTGGGCTCGTGCTCGAAGCCATCGATGAGCACACCCCAAAACCGGTCGCGGTCGCCAAAGTTGATAGGCCCATCCACGGCCAGCATGCCGCGGGCTTGCAGCCACTGGCACGCCACGTCGAAAAGCTGGTTGGCCGCCGCCTGGTCGTCGATGCACTCAAAAAAGCCCATGCCGCCGGCGGGCAGGGTGGGGTCGGTAGCCGTGGCCGTGAGCGGATTGACGAATGCCGCGATGCGCCCAACCACTAAGCCACTGGCGTCGGTGAGCAGCCAGCGGCAGGCCGTGCCGCCCGCCCCAAACAGCTTGTTTTTGGCCGGGTCAAACACGGCCTCCAGCTCGTTGTCGAGTGGGTTGATAAAGGCGGGCGCGGCCTGGTGCAGGCGGCGCGGCAGGTCGCAAAATTGCTGCTGCTGAGCGGCGGAGAGAACTTCGAGAAGAGGCATTTCCACAAAGATAAGTTGGTCCCGGCGGGGCGGGCCGGCCCTAGGTCCTGCCTAGGGCGCTAAGCTCGGCCACGGCCAACTATTGCTAATCTGCTGATCACTAGCGACTTTACTCTTCGTCTCCTGGGGGCAGCTGGCGCTGGAAGTGCTGCTGCAAAATGGCATCTACCTTGGCTCGGGTGAGGGGCTTGCTCACCCAGTCGGCTACGGGCAGCTTGGCCATGCGGGCCTGGTCGCGCGCGTGCACCGAGGTCGTGAGTACGATGACGACGGGCGGCGGACTAGGTGGCTGCACGTAGGCTTCCAAAAACTCGATGCCGTCCATCACGGGCATGTGCACATCGAGCAGTACCAGGGCCGGGCACTGGTCGTTGGGCGGTAAGTTTTCGGCCAGTAGGGCCAGGGCGTCGGCGCCGTTTTCGGCCACCAGGCAGTGGTCGGTCACGCCCAAGCTCAGCAGTAGTTGCTCATGTAGGAAGTTTGTCGTCGGGTCGTCGTCAACCAACAAAACGCTTGATAGCTTTTGCATAGTTTTACGGGGCGAAGAGCTAGAGTGGTCTTAGGTGGGAAAGGTAACTGTGAATGTAGAGCCTATCTCGGGTTCGCTCTGCACCGTGATGCTGCCGCCGGCGTTTTCTATCATGCGCTTAACCATGTAGAGGCCCACACCTGAGCCAGCTACGTGGTCGTGCAGGCGCCGAAACATCGCGAAAAGCTTGCTCTGCTGGTCGGGCGTGAGGCCCAGGCCGTTGTCCTTTACTTCGAGCACCGCGGCCGGGCCCTGGCGGTAGCAGCGCAGCTGCACCACGGGCGGCCGGGCCGGGTGGCGGTACTTAAGCGCGTTGCTAAGCAAATTATACACGATGCTGCGCAAATGCTGCGGCGCAAACGACACCGTGATGCAGCCATCTAGGTTCACCACTAGCTCGGCATGTACTTCTTCGAGCAGTGGGGCTAGGTCGAGGCGCACTGCCTCGACTACGGCAGGTAGGTCTACCTCTTCGGCGGGCTGGGTGTAGGCGTGCTGCAGCTTGGCTAGGTCGGTGAGCTGCGCAATGGTGAGCTGGAAGCGCTCGATGGCGCCCTGCATCATGGTCAGCACGCGAGGCACCAGGCCCGCCTGCCGGGCCTCGGGGGGGAGCTGCTTGCGCAGCAGCAGCAGTAGGCCCTCTATGTTGGCAATAGGCGCCTTAAGGTCGTGCGAGGCTGTGTAAATGAAGTTGTCTAGGTCGGTATTCGTGCGAGTAAGCTGCTCATTGGCAATGAGTAAGCTGTGGGCCAGGGCCTGGGCTTGCTGCGCGCTCGCTAACACGGCTTGCCGGGCGCTCACCTGCTCGGTCACATCGTAGGCAAAAACTGAGATGCCGCGCGGCTGGCCTTCTTCTAGGTAGGCCTGGTAGGTGAAATTGAAATATACCCTCTTACGCGAGTGGCCATCGGGCTCGATGATGCTGAACGGCAGTTCGGTGCCGTGGTAGGGCTCGCCAGTGCTGTACACGCGGTCGAGCAGGGCCGGTATGCCTTGGGTTACTAGCTCGGGCAGGGCCTCGGCCAGGGGGCGGTGGTGCAAGTGCCGCCCGGCAAAGAGCCGCTGAAACGAGTGGTTGACGTACTCGAAGCGGTGCTCGGGTCCCCACATTAGGGCCACCAGGGCCGAGGTTTGCTCGAACACCTGGTAGAAGGTTTCGTGCTCCTGGGCCCGGCGCTGGATGGTGGCCAGTATTTCGGCCTGCAGCTTTTCGGCGCGCCGGTCGGCCAGTATCTGCTCCGTGATGTTAAGCATAAACATCAGCACGCCATCGATGCGGCCCCGCTCGTCGTAGCGCGCTTGCTGCACATAGTGCAGGTAAAAATCTTCTAGCGGACCGCCCTCCTGGCGTGCCAGTGGCACGCGCAGGCCTATCTCCTCGTGGGGTTCGCCGGTTTGGTACACCCGCTGCAAGGTTTGCCAAATGAGGCTGTCGGCTAGCTCGGGCAGGGCCTCTAGCAGGGGGCGACCCAGCATTTTGCGGCCGGGCAGCAGCCGCTGGTAGTCGGTGTTTACGAGCTCATAGACCATGTTGGGCCCGTCGAGCACGCATATAGCGGCCGGCACCTGCTGAAAGAAGTTGGCCAGCCGCCGGCGCTGGCGCTCGGCCTCATCGCGCGCTGTGCGCGCCGCTTGCACGCCTTCTAGCACCCGGGTTTCTAGGTCGCGGTTCAGCTGCCACAGCTGCCCTTGCGCCCTTTCCAGCTCGGTGTTGTTGGCGTGTAGCTCCTCATTAGTAACCAAAAGCTTATTATTCAGCGTGCTGAGCTCCGCATTCAATTCCTGCACTTGGTGGCGGTCGCGGAGCTGCGCGCTAATGTCAAGGGCCACCACGGCAATGCCCGTAACCTGGCCTTTGGGCTCGCGCAGGGGGTAGTACCCAAAGCTCCAGTAGCCTTTGTCGGCCTGCGTGGCCTTGAGCGGACCTAGGCGCTCGTGGGTGGTGCGTGCCTTGCCGGTGGCCAGCACGTCGGTAAGCAGCGCCTTGGTGCGCGGCTCATCGGTTTCGGGTAGCGCCTCAAATAAAGGCAGCTCTAGTACTTGCTCGGCCGAGCGGTCCCAGAGGGCGCACATGGCCGGGTTGGCCAGCTCGATGAGGTGCTGCGGCCCCCGCAGCACGGCCATCGCCACCGGGGCCTGCTCAAACAGCCGCTGCCACTCGGCCCGCTGCTGCTCGCGCTGCTGGCGGGCCAGCACCTGTCGGGTCACGTCGTGAGCCGAGATAGAGATGTAGCTGGGCTGCCCGCTGGTCTGGTAGGCCTGGTATCTGAAATTAAAATAGCCCCACGGCACGGGCTGGCCGGCGGTGGGCGGCAGGTCCAGGCGCACATCGGGCCCGACAAAGGAGCCGCCCGTGCGCCCTAGGTGCTGCAGCAGCACCGCCAGGTCGGGTTGTGGTACCTGGGGCAGCGCCTCGGCTACCGTGCTGCCCACGAGCGGGCGCCCCGGAAAAAGCTTCTCAAAGGCCTGGTTGGTGTAGCTGAGGCGGTACTCGGGGCCCTGCAGCACGCACACGGCCGTAACGGTTTGCTCTAATATCTGCTGAGCCAGGGCGGGGGGCAGCGCCGCAGGGCCAGCGGCCGGCGCTGCCTCTGCCATGAGGCTGGCTACCAGCAGGTCGCCCTCGCGCTGGGCCACCACGCGCAGCCGCCCTCCGGGGGGGGGCGGGTCGTAGTTATAGTGCCCGGCCTGGCCCGACTCGAAGGCTGCCCGGTAAAACGCGACGAGCGCGGTAGCCTGCGGGGCCAGCGTAAGCAGGGTATCGGTAGCGGCGGGGTACTCGGGTAGGCCTAGCAAGCGCTGCGCGGCCGGGTTAAGGCGCACGTAGGCCAGGTCGGCCACCTCGGCCGGCCGCTCGGGGGCGTACAGGGGCCGTAGGTGCACGATGCCGGTCGGCGAAGCATCCAACAGCGTTTGCAAGAGCGCGTTGGGAGCAGGCCGCTCGGTCACTGGCTGAGTAGGGGCATGCATGGAGTATTCTTCCTGAACACTCTACATACTGCGATAAGGCAGAGAAAGTTGGCTTATTTATCTCAGCTGCTGCCGGCTACTGGTAGGCCGGGCCCCACTCTTGGCCCTAGGGCTATTTCACCGACACTTCAAGCGGCGAAGCGAGGCGCTGGGCAAAGGCCGCCAAGTAAGCGTCCCAGTCGGCGGCCGAGGCAAACTGCCCACTCTTCTGCCACCCAAAGCCGGCGTAAAACACCACATTGGGCTTGGCCACCATGTACAGCTGGCTTTGGTCTTTGGCGGCGCTGCGGTGGTCTTGGTAATCGAGCAGGTACTTAGGGGCTACCACTACGCCGGTGCCCAGGTATGAATCGTCGATTTTTTCCCAGTAGCGGCACCAGCCGGCTGGCCGGTCGGCTTTCACCTCGCCTTTGGCCTCGTGCAGCGTCAGGCCGATAGTGCAGTTGGACAGGGGCTTGTCGGCGCTCAGCTGCTCTTCGTAGCGCGTTAGGTTCGAGCCCAGGTCGAGGCTAATGATTTTCTTCTCCGTCACCTGGCGCCCGTTGGCGTCCCAGGGTGCGTAGGTAAGCTCAAATACCGTGCGGATGGGCCCGGTCGCCAGTACCTTATAAGAAGCGAAGTTCTTGGAAACGTAGAGCTTGTTGCCGTCGAGCACACCGGTACCGCCCACGCCGCGGCTGGTGCCCACGTGGTAGGGGTCGTAGCCCTCGCCAATGTCGGTGTGGTAGGCAAAGGGCTTTTCGTGCACGTGCCGCCCATACCATTTGTCGATGATGGGGTAGGATACCCGCTTCAGCCAGCAGTCCATGCCGCTGCTGAGCGTGCCGTTGGGGTCTTTCTTGTCGAAAAGCTGCTCGGCATTGGGGCCGTAAGTGCGGAAGGCTACGCGCTCATTTTCCCAGGCAAAGTCGTCGGTACGCTCGGGTACGAAGCGCGCAAACGTGGTAGGCCCGCCCGCTGGCACTGGGACCGGCGCGCCGGCCGCCAGCACAAACTGCCGGGTGCCATTGGCCGGCAGCGCTGCCTGAAATAGCAGCTCGTCGGGCTGCCCATCGGCGTTGCTGTCCAGCAGCTGGCTCGTGAGCACGGCCTTGGTTTGGGCGTCTTTCACCACCACGCCGCGCAGGCTGGCCGCCGGACCTAGGGCCCGTAATTGGCTAAGGGGAACGCTCACCGTTTCGGCCGGCCGGGCCACATTGAGGCGGTTGCGCACCGTCACGACTGGGGCGGCGGGGGCGGGTTTGTGGGCAGTCAGGCCACCTACCAGGGGCAAGGCAGCGGCGAGAAGCAGTGTTTTCTTCATAAGTAGGTTAGGCAAAGGCACCGCTACCTAGGTAGCTGGGCCAGCTCTTTTTTGGTGATGCGCAGCACAGTGCCATGGCGGGTGCCCGCCGGAAACTGCACCCGGTCCGACTCGTCGGTCCAGTGTGTGAGGTCGGTCGAGGAAACCATGCCGTATTTGTGCTCGGTGTATTTGTCGAAGTACACCAGCCACTTATCGCCCAATTGAATGGCCGTCGGCCCCTCGGCCCAGTACTTACCCGTGATGGGCGCCGAGGGTGGCCCGTAGGGCCCCGCCGCCTGGTCGGCAAAGGCTACGCGCAGGTTTTTCTGCACCGGCTCCTTGGTTTCGTCTTTCAAAAACATGACGAAGCGCTTGCCGTCGGGCTGTATGGTGGCGTCGATGGCGTTGAAGCCCTGGTCGTAGAGCACCTCGGCGGGCGTGTAGGTCTTAAAGTCCTTGGTCGTGACGTAGTAGATGCGGTGGTTATTACCGCCTTCCAGTGTCGTTTCGCCCGCCGCAAAGCGGCCCGGAATGGTAGTGGCCCAGTAAATGAGGTACTGACCGTTTGGGGCGTCGTAGGTGATTTCAGGGGCCCAGCAGTTCTTGGCGGTGGGCTCATGGGCCATTACAGGTATTTCCTGCTGCGGGCTCCAGTGCACGAGGTCCTTCGACGACGCGTAGCCAATGCTGCGGTCGTGCCAGCTTGTGGTCCAGACCATGTGAAACTGCCCATCCTTACCCCGAATGATGCAGGGGTCGCGCATGAGCTTGTCGGCGCTCACGGTAGGCGCCAGCAAGGACTTGCCCTGGTTGAGGGCCGTCCACTGCAAGCCGTCGGGGCTAGTGGCCAGGTGCAGCCCATCCTCACCATTGCCCTTGAAATAAGCAAAGAGTAGCACCTCGTCCTTCTTCAGCGGCTTTTGCGCGTGGCTGGCGAGGGTAGTGAGGGCTAAAGCGCTGGCGTAGAGTAGGCGGTTGAATAGCATATTGATTTTGATTATCAAAATTTTGTCATTGCGAGTGCAGCGAAGCAATCGCACCTGAGTAGTGCTCGAACGGCTCGTCTTGGTGCGATTGCTTCGCTGCGCTCGCAATGACAAACGTTCTTACAGCGCGTGGTCCAGCTTTACATCCTGGCCCGACCAGATTTTGCGGGCGGTCCAGTCCTGCGCGGGGCTGCTCCAAAAGGCATGCGTGGGGGCCAGCCCTAGGGGCAGGAAAGCTGTGGTGCAGAGGTAGAGGCTGCCCGTCGAGATGTACCCCTCGCCAATGCCCGGCTGGTGGCCGCACAGTCCGATTTGAAGCCAGCCCTGCGCGTCGAAGGTGCCCTTGGGCTCCATGGTGCGCCGGATAACGGCTGTGAGGGCGCTGCGCACTTGGCCGGGCCCTAGGTCCTCGGGTAGCAGCCCTTGCAAGCTGCACTGCGCCAAGTGCTGAAAGGCGCCGCACCGATACGCCAGCGAGCGCCCAAACGCCGCAAACGAGCCATCGGGCCCGATAAGGCGCTCCTGCACCGCGGCGTAGCGCCGGGCGCGGGTGCGTAAGGTTTCGAGCAGGTCGGGGCGCTCTTTGCCGGCGGTTACCAGTGTGCCCACCACGTCGAGCAGCATGGGCTGAATGACGTAGCTGTTGTAGTAGTCCCAATGATAATCGGGCCCATCGCCATAGGTGCCATCGCCTTTGTACCAGGTTTGGTGCTCCTTGATGGCGTAGTCCATCCGCATAAGGTCGCCGCTACCCGTAAACTTGAGCAGCGCCGCTTCAATAATGCCGCTGAACAGCAGCCAGTTGCTGTACACCGGCTTGATGACGCGGGAGCTTTGCAGCGCCTGTACCACTTGCGCCTGGGTGGTAGCGGGCAGCTTGCCCCACAGCTGAGTAGGCGCCCGCAGCAGCGCGTGGGCCAAAAAGGCGGCATCTACCACCGGCTGCCCACCCCGGGTAAAATTCAGAAAATCGGGCGATTGAGGATTTACGCCTTGAGCAATAGCCTGGCGGGCTAGCTCGGCATAACGGGTTTGGCGGGCCTGCTCGGTGGGCGGGACATCGGGCAGCTCGAGCCACGGCGCCAGGCCGGCGAGGGCGCGGCCCAGGGCCTCCAGGTGCGTTACCTGGCGGCGGCCCTCTTGCTGGCCAGATGCCGCCTCTACGGGCATAGCAGCTTTGAGCCGGCCCTGGGCCGCGGCGGCCAGCAGCGGGTCTACGATGCGCAACAGCGTAGCCAGCCAATAGTCGCGGTCGGTGCCGCGCGCGGTGGCCGGCGCGGCTCCTAGGTCGTGCCCAGCGGCAGGCAGAGCGGCCAGCGCGGCCAAGCCCGACAGACCAGCCGCGGCTTGGCCCACAAACGAACGTCTTTTCATACTACTTACTTAAGCTTCATTACCTCGGAGCCGGCCAGTAGAAAGGCACCGGTGCCGTACACTTCCCAGCTATCGGCCGAAAAATCGCGCCTAGGGTCGGCCCCAATGGGCTGCACCCAGCCCACCCGGCCTTCTGGCGATACCACTTTAGTAAGGGCTGCCCAAGCCTTCTGCACCGGACCTAGGAAGGTGGCGCGGTCCAGAATGCCTTGGTTGATGCCCCAAGCCATAGCGTAACAGTCGAAGCCCGAACCCGAAGTTTCGCCGCCGGGGTAGGCAGCGGGGTCGAGCAGGCTCGAGCGCCACAGGCCATCGGCTTGCTGCAGCTGCACCAGCCGGGCGCTCATTTCCTTAAACAGGCTGAGGTAGAACGGCCGGCTGGGGTGGTTGGCGGGCAGCTCTTGCAGCAGCTGCACCAAGCCACCCATCACCCAGCCATTACCCCGGCTCCAGAAAATGCGCTGGCCGTTGCTTTCCTTTTTGCCCTGGCCTGCGGCGTCGAGTAGGTACGAGGCATCGCGCGCAAACAAATGCTCCTCGTGGTTGAAAAGCCGCTTATACGTTTGCTGATATAGCGTGTCGTTGAAGGCCAGGTATTGGGGCTGATTGTCGATAACGGCCACCTTGGCCAGCACCGGCGGGCCCATAAAGAGAGCATCGCACCACCACCACGTGATGCCGTGGTTCTGTACTTCCGGGCCAGGCGTGGTCCGCACTTTCTCCAACACGGCTAGGGTCGGCGCCAGCATGCGCCGGTCTTTCTTGAGCCGGTACAGGTTGAGGTAGGTCTGGCAGATGGCAATGTCGTCGGCGTGGTCGTAGCGCGGGCCAGGCTGCCAGCGCGTGCGCTCACCCAGGGCCATGAGCGAGTCTAGCAGCAGCTTCGACTTGGTGGCTTGGTAGGCCGCAAACACACCCGAGTAAAAAGCGCCGTTAGTCCAGTCGGTGGGTGCGTGCTTGGGGTGCGCCAGCTGCCACTGTGCTGCTTTCAGCAGTTGGGCTTTTATGTACTTGGGCTTGAACAGTGCCGCGTCGGGCGCAGCAGTTTGGGCGTGGGCCGGGCGGCCTAGGCCGGCTGCTAAGAGCAGGCCGCCGAGCAGCCAGGTAGTCCGAATAGAACGGCGCATAGTAAAGCTGGGTGGGAGAGAGCCAGGTTTTGTAGCCAGCGGGCGATGCCCTAGGTAGCCACAAAACCCCACTGCAATACTAGCCCCCAGTGCGCGAGCGGGCCGGGTCATTCTCGGAGATTAGGGGGGCTGTTTTCGGGAGCCCGCAGCTCTGCTACAAGAAAGAACCTAGGTAAGCGGTTGGTGCTTAGTCCGGCGAGTCAGCTACTCCGCATCGGCCGCGGCGGCCGTGCGGCTCGTGCGGTGCTGCTTGGCGTAATCGGAGGGCGTGAGGCCGTAAATTTTCTGGAAGGCCTTGCGGAAATACTTGGCATCTTCTATTCCAACCTCAAAGGCTATTTCGGACACGCGCATGGTGGTTTGAGCCAGCAGCTGAGCGGCGCGCTTGAGGCGCACGTCGCGGATAAACTCCACCGCCGTTTGACCCGTGATGCTCTTGATGCGGCGGTAAAACACCGACTGGCTCATGGCCATTTCGCGGGCCAGCACCTGCACGCTAAACTCGGCGTCGCCTAGGTGCCGCTCCACGGCGCTCATAGCTTGCTCCAAGAACTCGCGGTCGGCGTCGGCTACCACTATTTCGGTAGGTTGCAGCAGGATGTGGCGCTGGTAAAATTCGTGCAGCTTGCGCCGATTGCGCAGCAGAGCGTCGGCCTTGGCGTGCAGCAGAGTGGGGTTGAAGGGCTTGCTTACGTAGTCGTCGGCGCCCATGCCTAGGCCCTCTAGCTCGTGGGTTTCGGCCGTGCGCGCCGTGAGCAGCAGCACCGGAATGTGGCTGGTTTTGGGGTGCTGCTTGAGGCGCTGGCACAGCTCCAAGCCATCGGAGCGCGGCATCATCACATCCGAAATAATGAGGTCGGGCAGTTGGGCCAGCGCCGTAGTCCAGCCCGCCAAGCCATCCTCGGCGGTCAGCACCGCATAGTCGGCCTCAAAAAGCTGCGTGAGGTACTGGCGCACCTCGTCGTTGTCCTCCACTACCAGCAGGCGCGGCGGGCCGGTGGGCGCAGCGGTCGGCGGCAAGGCCGGAAGCTCCTCTTCAAGAGGTAGCTCGCTTTGGCTGGCGGCCGGGCTGGTGCTGGGTTCCTCGGCCCGAATGTCTTCGGGCCGCAGGTGCTGCTGGCCAAAGGGTAGGCGCAGCTCGAAAGTGGTGCCGGCCCCCTGCACGCTAGCTACCGTGAGCTGCCCACCGTGGCGCTGGGCAAACTGCCGGGCCAGCGACAACCCAATACCAGTGCCGCCCATGCGCAGCGTGTCAGTATGTGAAGCCTGGTAGTAAGGGTCAAAAATGCGGTCCAGCTCGTGCGGACTGATGCCTACGCCAGTGTCTGAAACGGTTATCTTTAAATAATTACCCGTTAGCTGCTCGCCGGTGTACACGGCCGGGCTGCCTGCACTGCCCACCACGGTGGCGGCTAGCTCTACGCCCCCCTGGTCGCAGGTATACTTAAAGGCATTGGCCAGCAGGTTGGTAAGCACAATTTCCAGCTTGCCGCGGTCGAAGTACAGCCGCACGGGCTCGGCCGGCACGTCGAGCTGGTACTTGACGCCCCGCTCCTGCGCTTTCAGCTGAAAGCTGCCGTATTGCTCACCTAGGAAGGCCACGGCGTCGTCGTAGCGGGCGCACAGCGGCACATTGCCCGATTCGACCTTGCGGAAGTCGAGCAGCTGATTTACCAGCTCTAGCAGCTTGCGGGCCTGTCGGTGCATTAGCTCCACTTTGCCTGCTAGGTTGGCCACCGGGCCGGGGCTGCGCATGATTTCCTCCATCGGCCCCAGGATGAGGGTGAGCGGCGTGCGTAGCTCGTGGCTGACATTGGTAAAAAAGCCCAGCTTGAGATTAGTCAGTTCCTTCTCCTTCTCGGTTTGAAACTGCTCTAGTACCAGCTTGTTTTTCAGTCCTTGCTGCGACATCTCAAAGCGCCGGTACAGCACAATGCCACCCCCTAGGGCTAGGGCATAGAGCAAGTAAGCCCAGCCTGTTTTGTACCAGGGCGCCAGCACCTCAAACTGCATGGTGGCGGGGCGGGCGCTCCAGCCGCCCTCGCCATTGCTGGCTTTCACGCGCAGGGTGTAGTGGCCGGGCGGCAGGTTGGCAAAGCTGGCAGTGCGCTGGCCGGGCGCCGGGTACACCCAGTGCTGGTTGTAGCCATCGAGCTGGTAAGCGTAGCGATTTTTCTGCGGGTTGGCATAGTTAAGGCCCACAAACTCGACCGAAAAGTCGTTTTCGCTGGGCTTTATCGTTACGGTTTGGGGCACTGACAGCGGCTGGGCCAGCAGCACGCGGCCGCCAAACGGCTGCCCCACGGCCACCGGCTGATTAGCAATGCGCAAGCCTGTGAGCTGCACCACTGGCGCGTAGGGATTGGGCTGAATGGCCGACGGCTGGAAGTAGCTGATGCCATTGATGCCGCCGAAGTACAGCGTACCGTCGGCGCCGCGGGCGGCAGCCCCTATCTTAAAAGCATTGCTTTGCAGGCCATCGGCCACATCGTAGCGCACGTACTGGCGGGTGCGCGGCGTGAAGCGGTAGAGGCCCGTGCCGCCCACCCAAAGGTTGCCCGCGTCGTCGGTGAGCAGGCTTTCCACGTCGCTTTCGGGCAGCCAGCGCTGGTAGCTGCGCACGGTGTCGTGGCCCTGGGCATCGGTGGCCAGTTGGTGCAGCCCGCCCCCGATGGTGCCAATCCAGAGCGTGCCTTGGCGGTCAAGTACCAGCGGCCACACGTAGTTGACGCGCAAGCCGCCCGCCGCGCCGGGTACGTAGCTGAACTGCCGCAGCAGGCGCACCGAGTCGGGCGTGACTTGTAGCTTAAGCAAGCCTGCATCAGTGGTGCTAGCCCAAAGCACGTTGCGGCGCGGGTCGAGCAGTAGGAAGGTGAAATTGCTGCTCGGCAGCCCGCCCGCGCCGGCCTGGTAGCGGCCCAGCAACTGCCCCTCGGGGCTAAAGCGCAGCAGGCCCTGGTTGAAGGTAGCTACCCATAGCGTGCCGTAGCCGTCTTCCACAATGCGCTCGATGCTGGCGGTACGCAGGCGCTGCCCGCCTGGTAGCTCGTCGATGGTAGTAAGCTCCTCTTGGCCCTGCCGGCGGATGAGGCGCACCAGCCCGCGGCCCCGGGTGCCAAACCACAGCGCGCCCGTGCGCGCCTGGCAAATGGCCGACACGTCGATGCCGCGCGTCACACCGGCCTCGTTCTGGTTTAGGTAGTTGCGGTAGGTTTGCCGGCCTAGGTCGTAGGCGGCCACGCCATTGCGCGAGCCCAGCCACAGCGTATTGGTGGCTTCTTCTTTATAAACGGCATTGATGTAGTTGTTGGGCAGCGTAGCCTGGCCCATCAGTTGGCGCCGCAGCCGGCCAAAGGGTTTCTGGCGCAGGTCTACCCGGTTGAGGCCGCCCGCCGAGGCGCACAGCCACATCACCTGGGTGCGGTCTTCAAAAATCTGGTGCACCCGCTCGGAGTTGATGCTCTGCGCCTCGCCATCGGTGGGCAGCAGCAGGGTGGGCGCGCCGGGGCGTAGCGGCGGCGCAGTGCCGGTCACGGTGCCCGCCTCCCACACATAGAGCCCGTAGTTGGTGCCCACCCACAGCCGCCCAAACGAGTCAAGCTGCAGCGACTGCAGGGTGGGGTAGCTAAGCGGCTGTGGGTGCGCCGTGAGTTGGCGCGCGGCTCGCCGGTTGGCCGCGCTCACCCACAGCACCTGCTGGTTGGTGCCTATCCAGAGGTCGCCGCGGCGGTCGAGGTGCAGCGCCCGTATTAGTCCGGTCACGGGGGTGGGCTCGGCTACTAGGGGGGCAGCATCGGTGTGCACCAGGCACAGCCCCTGGTTATAGGTGCCCACCCACAGGTTGCCCTCGGCGTCGGCGGCCAGGCTGCTCACCGAGTAGGGCGTGGTGGGCTGGCCGGCCGCGGGCTGCACCTGGCGCAAGCTCGCTAGCTGGCCCTGGGGAGTGAATGTTAGTTTGAGCAACCCATCGCGCAGGGTGCCAATCCACAAGTGGCCCTGCGAGTCGGAGGCCAGCGCGGTGATGCTGCTGGTAGCCAGCTGCTGCAAAATGGGCTGGCCCGTCGGCGCAATAGCCAGGCTGGCCAAGGACATGAGCCGGTCGGTGGCTGCGTCGTAGAAGTTGAGCCCGGCCCGCTCGGTGCCCACCCACAGGCGCCCGTTGGGGGCGGTGTGCAGCACCGCAATGCGGTTGCCCGAAATGCCCTTGCGAGTAATCGGCAGCGTGTACTGCTTGAGCACGTAGCCGTCGTAGCGGTCGAGGCCGCGGTTAGTACCTACCCAGATAAAGCCCGCCTTGTCTTGCGCCACGGCCATGGCATCGCTGTGCGAAAGCCCTTGGTCAACGGTGAGGTGCTCAAAGCGAAACTCGCGTGGGGCCGTGTCCTGCGCCCAGGCGGGGCGGGCCAGCAGCCCCAGCAGCGCAGCCAGGCAAAAAAGCAACCTAGGAGGAATAACGAACATCGGCAAGGGCGGGGAAGACAGAGGGCGAGCAGCGCCGCTACCAGCTGAATAAGTGCGTGCTAGCCTAAGCTGGGGCCACGCGCCAATGGCGGCTCTGCAAGGTAGCAAACTGGCCTTGGTTGGCGAAATGCGGCTGGCGCCTACCTAGGGCCGCAAACCAGCTATTTTCCCCCGGCTGTTCGGCGAAAATGGCCCCCTAGGTGGGGTAGGGGCGCCGCTACTTTTGTGGTCCTAGGTCGCCATTTCCACAGCGGGCGGCCAGTGCTCAGCTTCCCACCCAGCCATGAAAAAGCATACCTTGCTTGCGGCGCTACTGGCCCTGGCCAGCACGGCCCAGGCCCAGCGCACGGCCTTCGCCCCCGGCCAGCCGTGGCCCGACAACAAAGGCACCCACCTCAACGCCCACGGCGCCGGCGCGCTCTACGATAAGGGCCGCTACTACCTGTTTGGCGAGCACAAAATAGCTGGCCCCAAGGGCAACAGTGCCCAGGTGGGCGTGCATTGCTACTCCTCCAAAGACCTGTATAACTGGCAGGATGAAGGCATTGCCTTTGCGGTAGCGCCCGAAGGCTCGGGTTCGGAAGTTGAGAAAGGTTGCGTGCTAGAGCGCCCCAAGGTGGTCTTCAACAAGAAGACCGGCCAGTACGTGATGTGGTTTCACCTTGAGCTGAAGGGCAAAGGGTACGAAGCGGCCCGCACCGCGGTGGCCGTGAGCAACAAAGCCACCGGGCCGTATAAGTACGTGCGCTCGTACCGGCCCGGTGCCGGCCAGTGGCCCCTAGGGTTCAAAGACGAGTGGAAGCAGCCCGTCCCCAACGAGGTCAGCCTGAAATGGTGGACGCCCGAGTGGCGCACTGCCGTAACCCAGGGCTTGTTTGTGCGGCGCGACTTTACGCCCGGCCAAATGGCCCGCGACATGACCATCTTCGTCGATGACGACGGCAAGGCCTACAACATCCACTCATCTGAGGAGAATTTGACCCTGCACGTGGCCGAGCTTACCGACGACTACCAGGGCTTTACGGGCAAGTGGAACACCATTGCGCCGGCCGGGCACAACGAGGCGCCCGCCATCTGCAAGCGTGGCGGCAAGTATTACCTCCTCACGTCGGGCTGCACGGGCTGGGCCCCCAATGCGGCGCGCTCGTTCGTGGCCTCGTCCATCTGGGGGCCGTGGCAGCAGCTCGATAACCCCGCTACCGGTCCCGACGCCGACTCTACTTATCATTCGCAGAGCACCTACCTGCTGCCGGTGGCGGGTAAGAAAGACGCCTTCATTTTTATGGCTGACCGCTGGACCCCCAAGAACCCCATCGACGGCGGCTACATCTGGCTGCCCCTCCGCTTCGAAGGCGACCAGCCCCGCCTGCGCTGGGCCGACCGCTGGGCTCTTTCCGCATTTGACCAGCCGCAGCCCAAAGCCGTGGTTGCTCCCTAGGTACCTGCATTGCTTACGAATGCATCCGCCTGGGCGATAAAGGCCCGGAAATAGTAGTGGGCACTACAGGAGCAGCGTTGCGAAAAGCTAGCAGGTTGAATTAGGCCCTGCTCTTTCCTGAAAATACCCCTCTTCGGCGCTGTTTGCTCCCGATACTTTTGGGCAATCCAAAGGCCACACTAGCCGCTGGTTAAGCGCCACTGTGCGTGCTACTTTCCTCCGCCTTGCGACCCACCTAGGTAGGTGCGGCGCTTGCTTTTGCACTGCGATTATTTTTCTCCCACCCTGGCCGCTTCCGCGACCATTTAATTAACTCTATGCAGGCAAAGTCTATACTCCTGTGCGGAGCCTTGCTGCCCCTGGCGGTGGCAGCGGCCCCGGTTCCCCACGTAGCTCGCCCCGATGAGGCGCTGCGCACGCTACCCCGGCCCGCGGCCGACATTACGATTAGCGGCACGGTGCTCGATGAGAAGGGCGACGGCATGCCCGGCGCCACGGTTGTGCTCAAGGGCACTACCCTAGGTACGAATACCGACGCCGACGGCAAGTTCACGCTGCGCATCCCTGACGGCACGGCCACGCCCACGCTCGTTATTTCGTCGGTAGGTTACGTCAAGCAAGAGCTGGCAGTGGGCAGCCGCACTACCTTCGAAGTGAAGCTGGTGGCCAATGCCCAAGACCTAAATGAAATAGTGGTGGTAGGCTACGGCACCCAGAAGCGCTCCGACGTGACGGGCTCCGTGGTGTCGGTGCCGCAGGACCGGCTTGAGAAAATCCCGGTGTCGAACGTGGCGCAGGCGCTGGCCGGCGCGGTGGCGGGCGTCAACATCACCACAAGCTCGGCGGTGCCCGGGGCGCAGCCCAATATCAACATCCGGGGCGTGCGCTCGATTACGGCCAGCACCAACCCCTACATCATTGTGGATGGGCTGCCGCTGCCGGTGTCGACTAACCTCAACGACATTAACCCCAACGACATTGCTTCAATTGAGATTCTGAAGGATGCCAGCTCGACGGCCATCTACGGCACGCGCGGCTCCAACGGGGTTATTCTTATTACTACCAAGCGCGGCAAGACGGGCAAGCCCGAAATCCGCTACAACGGCTACGCTGGCCCCGAATACCTAGTAAACCGGCTGCGCCCGCTCAGCCCCGAGGCCTACGCCCAGAAGTACCAGGACTTTGCGGCCCAGCGGGGCTTCACGCCCACCCAGCCGCTGCCCAATACGGCGGAGGTCGTGAACCTACAGGCCGGCCGCACGGTAGACTGGATGAAGGAAATTCGCCAGCAGGGCGTCATTCAGGACCATAACGTGTCCATTTCGGGTGGTACCGACAATGTGAAATACTTCGTGTCGGGCGAGTATTTCAACCAGAAGGGTACACTCAAAGGCTTTCAGTTTCAGCGCGTGAGCCTGCGCTCGAACATCGACGCCACGCTTACGCCCTGGCTGCGCATTGGTACCTCGTCGTTTTTCTCGACCAACAATGACAGTGGCGGGCGAGCCGACCTGACGCTGGCCCAGGTGGCTAGCCCCTACGGCAACGTGTACAATACCGACGGCACTTACACGGTGTATCCGCAGCTGCCCGAGTTGCTCATCAAAAACCCGCTGGCCTCGCTGACGACTACCCGCGAGAGCCGCGTGAACCAGCTTATCGGCACGGGCTATGCCGAGGTAGATTTACCCGTTAAGGGCCTGAAGTACCGCTTCAACGCCACCTTCGGCTACCGGCCCTACCGCTATGCCTACTACGAAGGCCGCGCTTTCGGCAACCTCAACGGCTATGCCCAGCTAGTGAACGACGAGCGCTACAACTACACGCTCGAAAACATTGCTACCTATGCCCGTGACTTTGGCAAGCACCACGTTGACCTAACGGGCCTCTACAGCGCCCAACAGAACACCTACTTCACCACCACCGAGAACGGTAGTGGCTTCATCAACGATAACATCGGCTTCAACGGCATCGGCTCGGGCTCACTACCGCCTACCATTAGTTCGTCTGCCGACCGCCGGGCGCTAGTGTCGCAGATGGCGCGCATCAACTACAACTACGACAGCCGCTACCTGCTGACGCTGACCGCCCGCCGCGACGGCTCGACGGTGTTCGGGGCTAATACCAGCAAATACGCGGTTTTCCCCTCGCTGGCCTTGGGCTGGAACGTGGCCAACGAGGCCTTCCTGAAAGATAATAGCGCGGTTACGGCCCTGAAGCTGCGCTTCAGCTACGGCACCACTGGCAACGAGGGTATCAACCCGTATCAGACTATCACGGGCCTCAGCCAGGTGCAGTACGCCTACAATGGTGTCACGACAGTGGGTCTGCAGGCAGGCATTCTGGGCAACGCCGACCTGAAGTGGGAGCAAACTACCAGCTCCAACTACGCGGTGGACTTTGGCTTCCTGCAAAACCGCATTACGGGCACCGTGGAGTACTACGATGCCAAAACCACCGACCTGCTGCTGAACCGCCAGATTCCGATTATCTCGGGCTACGGCTCGATTCTGGACAACGTGGGCTCGGTGCGCAACCAGGGCCTGGAGGGCACCCTGACCACGGTGAACGTGCAGCACTCAAACTTCACCTGGGAAACGACGCTTAATGCCTCGGCTGTGCGCAACCGGGTGCTGCAGATTTATGGCACCGGCGGCGACGACATTGGCAACCGCCTCTTCATTGGCCGGCCGCTGTTTGGCATCTACGACTACGTGAAAACGGGCGTGTGGCAGCAGGGCGAGGACGTGAGCAAAGCCGACGCCAGCGCCAAGCCCGGCGACCTGAAGTTTGCGGACCTCAACGGTGACAACAAGATTGACAGCAACGACCGGACCTACCTAGGCTCCAGCATCCCGAGCTGGCAGGGTGGTATCACCAACACATTCTCCTACAAAGGCATCAGCCTGCGCGTGTTCTTCCAGACGGTGCAGGGCGTGCTGCGCAACAACGGCAACCTCAACTTTGTCGACCTAGGGGGCCGCGTGAACCTGCCGCAGGAAATTGGCTACTGGACGCCGCAAAACGCCAGCCAGGACCGCCCCGGCCTCAACTTCACCAACTCTCGCGGCTACGGCTACGCCAGCAACGGCAGCTTTACCCGACTCAAGGACGTGACGCTGACTTATAGCTTCCCGGCCACAATGGTGGAAAAATGGCACCTAGGTAACCTCAGCGTGTACCTGAGCGGGCGCAACCTCTACACCTGGTCGCCCTGGGTGGGCTGGGACCCCGAGCAGAGCTATACCGTGGGCAACGGCACCGGCAACGGCGGCACCAACTTCCCCAACGTGCGCACCATCGTAGCTGGCCTCAACGTGAGCCTGCGCTAGCTATTTCTTCCCACCCGATTTTAGCAATTCGATATATGAAACGCCTTGCCTTAGCTTTTGTAGGCCTGCTGGGTACAGCCCAGCTGTTCAGCTCCTGCAAAAAGGACTATTTGAATGAAAATCCCCCCTCGCTCTACACCCCCCAAACTGTTCTTGTCGATTCCCTAGGGTTCGAGGCCGCTATGGCCGGCTTGCAGTCGGTAGTGCGCGAGCAGTACACCCGCGCCAACGAGCAGGGGCTGCTGGGTGCCATGCAGGAAGGCACCGACGTGGCCATTCCGGGCCAGGTGCAGGGCGTGGAGGTTCCCTATTACAACTATACGCTGCTGAACTCGCAAGACCAGTTTGCGGCGGTGATGTGGAGCTGGGCCTACCGCACCATCAACAATGCCAACCAGATAATTGCGGCAGCAGCCACGGCGCCCAATACGGTGCGCCAAGGCTACAAGAACCGCATCTCGGCCGAGGCGCGCTTCTACCGGGCCTACGCCTACGACTTCCTGGCCACGCTCTGGGGTGATGTGCCCCTGATTGACACGCCCGTAACCTCGCCGCGCACTGACTTTACGCGCACCCCGCTGGCTACGGTCAACGACTTTATTGTCAAAGACCTGACGACGGCCATCCCCAGTATGTTCACGGCCAGTAAGGCCACTTCGGGGCGCATTACGCAGGGCGCTGCCCAGCAGCTCCTAGGTCAGGTGTACCTGCGCATGGGCAAGAACGACTTGGCCCAAAGCACCCTGCAAAGCTTGATTAATGGCGGCCAGTACAAGCTGATTTCGGCCCGCTACGGGGTGAACGCCAGCGCCCCCGGCGACTACTTCTCCGATATGTTTATCGTGGGCAACCAGCGCCGGGGCCAGGGCAATACCGAGCTTATCTGGGGTATCGAGCAGCAGCTGAATATTCCGGGCGCCACCACCGATGCGCAGCATCGCCGCATGTGGGTGCCGGGCTACTACAACATCAAGGGCATGGTGATTGCCGACTCGCTAGGCGGCCGCGGCATCGGGCGCATGCGCCTCAGCAACTGGGTCGACTACCAGCTGTATCCGGCTAACCCCGCCGCCGATATGCGCAACTCGAAATACAACCTGCGCCGCCGCTTCTACTACAACGACCCCTCGCAAACGGCCCTCTACGGCAAGCGCGTGACCGGCCTCAAGGGCACCGACACCATCTTCTATATCACGCCCTACACCACCAAGTGGAACCAGTATAACCCGGCCGACCCCTTCGGTTACGGCACCATCAAAGACATTCCCATGATGCGCCTGGGCGAGACCTACCTGCTGCTGGCTGAGGCTCAGTTTAACCAAGGCAACACGGCCGGGGCCGCCGCCAGCATCAACGTGCTGCGCACCCGCGCCAAAGCCGCCCAGGTAAGCGCCAGCGACATTACGCTCAACTTTATCCTCGATGAGCGCGTGCGCGAGCTGATAGGGGAGGAGCAGCGCCGCCTCACGCTGGTGCGCACCGGCACGCTCGTCGAGCGCACCCTGCGCCTCAACGGCGCTTCGGTAACTGGTCTGACCAAGGAGAAAGCGCTGCTGCCCATTCCGCAAACGAGCATCGACCTGAACACCAACGGGACGTTGACGCAAAACCCCGGATACTAGCTGGTGGGCTAGTTGCCGGTCGAGCCGGGGCTGCCTTGTGGAGAGGGCGGGCTCCGGCTCATTTTGTATTTGGGCCACTACTTTCATCCCACCCATGAAAATACTATTGCTAGTTGCCGGGGCGCTGGCCGCCGTGCCGGCTGGCCGGGCCCTAGGTCAGGCCGCCCCCTATTTCGACACGCACGTGTCGCCGCCCGCCACCAAGCTGCCGCCTTTCGAGGTCAAAAACCCCGACAAGCAGCTGAGCCCCTACACCGGCCTCACGCGCCGGCACTGGCAAGATGCCGCTCGCTACCTACTAAGCGGGGCCTTCAGCTACGTGCGGACCCTGGATGACCCCATGCAGTTTGTGAAGCAGCCGGGCAAGAGCTACCCCCGCTCGGCCAGCCAGGTGCCCACCGAAAAGCTGGAGGGCCTATGCCGCACGCTGTTTATGGCCGCGCCGCTGCTTAAGGAAGACCCTAACCTGACGCTGAACGGCGTGAAAGTGGGCGACTACTACCGCCACCAGCTGGCGCTGCTCGTAGACCCGGCCAGCCCCAGCTACATTGCGCCCCGCGCCGCCAACGGCGGCCCCAGCCAAAACCTGGTAGAGTTTGGTGGGCTGAGCGTGGCCTTGTTTGCTGCCCCCGAAATACTCTGGGACCCGCTACCGGCTGCCACCAAAAAGGCCTTGGCCGCCACCATGCTCAGCTATGGCGACGGGCCTACCGTGCCCCAAAACTGGCGCTACTTCAACATCTTCATTCTCAGCTTCTACAAAAGCCGGGGCTACCAGGTGAATGAAAAGCTGCTGGAAGAGTACCTTCAAAAGCAGCTGACCCACTACAAGGGCGAGGGCTGGTACAACGACGACCCCAGCTTCGACTACTACAGCATGTGGGCCTTCCAGATGTATGGCCGGCTCTGGAGCGAGTATTACGGGCGCCAGCAGTACCCGCAGGTGGCCGCGCAGCTAACCGAGAACTTCGCGCCGCTCAAGAACACTTACCCCTATCAGTTTGGGCGCGATGGAAGCATGGTAATGTGGGGCCGCAGCATCACGTACCGCTTTGCGGCGGTGGTGCCGTTTCCGCTCATGGGTTTGCAGCCCGAGGCAGGCACCAACTTCGGCTGGATGCGGCGCATTGCCTCCGGGGCTATGCTCCAGTTCTTGCAACACCCCGATTTCTTGCAGGACAACATTCCGACCCTAGGGTACTATGGAGCCTTCGAGCCGGCCGTGCAGCCCTATAGCTGCCGGGGCAGCGTGTTCTGGATGGCCAAGGCTTTTCTGGGCCTGCTAGTGCCGGCCGATAGTCCGTTCTGGACCGCCACCGAAAACGAAGGACCGTGGAGCAGTGAGTTCAAGCCCGGCACGGTGACCAACAAGTTTGAGGCGGGGCCTAACATCCTTGTGACCGATTACCCCGACCTAGGCGCGGCCGAAATTCGCACCGTGCCGCACCAGCCGGCCAGCGACCCCTACCGCGGCGACGAAAACTACAACCGCCTGAGCTATAACAGCGCCTTCCCGTGGCAGGCCGATGGCCCCCGCGGCGAGGTAGCCATGAACTACGTCTTCAAAAACAAGCAGGACAAGTGGGAGCCGCTGCGCCTGTACACCTTCCGACGGTACGCCGACGGCGTGTATTACCGCGACGCCGAGCTCGAAACCAACAAGAATATCAAGCTGCACCTGGCCGAAATGCCCCTGCCCAACGGCATCCTGCGGGTAGACCAGAACGCTAGCACCGAGGCCACTGCCCTGCGCCTAGGGCACTACGCCCTGCCTACCCTCACGGGCGCCATCCGGCGCACCACGCGCAAGGTGAAAGGCCATGAGGTACAAATCATTGATAATGGCACCTACCAGCTGGCCCTAGTGCCCCTAGGTGGCTGGGACCAGGTAGAAGCCATGGAGGCTACCGGCCTGCACCCCGCCGCCCGCACCAGCACCGTGCTCAATGCCCTAGGTAGCACTGCGCCCGCCGCCCGGCCCAAGCTCTACGCTACGCTGCTGCTCTGGAAAAAATCGGGTACTACCTTCGCCGATGCCGAGCTGCTGCCCGTGCGGCAGGTGCGGCCCGCCGCGGGCGGCACTGGGGCCACTGTGACAATGGCCGATGGTAGCCGCAAAGAATTGAAATACACCGAATAAGTAAAGTACATGCGCATCACCTCTTTGCTGACGACTGCCCTGCTGGTGGGCGGAGCCACCCTTACCAGCCATGCTCAGAAGACCCTAGGTGCCGACACGCTGCACGCGCTGCCGCCCGCCCTGCCCGGTCCCAATGCCGACCCGCACATCGCGGCCTTTGGCGACACCTACTACCTGTACCCCACCACCGACGGCATCGAGGGCTGGGGCGCTAAGTCGTTCAGTGCCTGGTCATCGAAGGACCTGAAAACGTGGAAGAAGGAGGGCGTCATTCTGGATTTGCCGCGTGACCTCACCTGGGCCAACCGCAATGCCTGGGCCCCGGCCATGGCCACCAAAAACGGCAAGTACTACTTCTACTACACGGCGGCCCAGTGCGTGGGCGTGGCCGTGGCCGATAGCCCCACCGGCCCCTTCAAAGACCCCATCGGCAAGCCGCTGGTGGCCAAAGATGTGTACCGCGGCCAGGCCATCGACCCCATGGTATTCGTCGATGACGATGGCAGCGCCTACCTCTACTGGGGCCAGGGCCAGTGCCACGTGGTGAAGCTGAACGCCGACATGACCAGCTACGACCCCGCCACAGTGGTCGAGTTTAAACCCGAGGGTTACAACGAAGGCCCGTTTGTGCTCAAGCGCCAGGGCAAATATTACCTCATGTGGAGCGAGTACGACACCCGCGACCCGCGCTACTCGGTGGCCTACGCCACCTCTAGCTCGCCCATGGGGCCGTGGGTGAAGGCCAGCGGCCCGCCCGTGCTGCACGGCCGCGGCCCGGTGAAGGGCGCCGGCCACCACTCGGTGGTGCAGGTGCCGGGCACCGACCAGTGGTTTATTGCTTACCACCGCTTTATTATTCCGGGCGGCGATGGCTTCAATCGCGAAACCTGCGTGTCGGCCATGCGCTTCGATGCGACCGGTAATATATTGCCAGTCAATGTATTTGAGCCAGTGAAGGCTGCTAAAATTCGCAAGGCAGCGGCTAAGCGGCGGCCCTAGGTGCCGAAGTAAAGACGTGGCGGGCCGCTGGGCCGCGCATCCCAACGCGGCCTGCCACGTCTTTGCCTTGTGCTGCTGACTAGTAACCTTGCCATTGCAATGATTACCACCCACAAGCTGACAAAAAATGCCCCAAAAAAGAACAATTTGTTCTTTTTTGTCTGCAATGCACAAACGATTGTGTAAATTGCTGCCCTCATAGGATTGCGTTAGTTGCTAGCGTAGTCTTCTGTAAGCTCTTTCTTCTATTTCCCACCCCACTCGTTCTATGCGTTACGCTTCTTTCACTCAGCAAGTAAAGCGCTTAGCTGCTGCGTCTTTCTGCCTAGGTGCTGCGGGGGCAGCTCAGGCCCAGGCCGTAGCCGACTATCCTATTCGGCCGGTATTATTCACGCAAGTAAAGCTGACCGACAACTTCTGGCTGCCGCGCCTCAAGACTAATACCGACGTTACCATTCCAGCGTCATTTCAGCGCTGCGAGGCTACCAACCGGGTCAAGAACTTTGAGATGGCGGCGGCTAAGTCGGGCAAGTTTGCCACGACGTATCCCTTCGACGACACCGATATCTACAAGACCATCGAGGGGGCGTCCTACTCGCTGAGTCTTTACCCCGACGAGCACTTGAAGGAGTACGTCGATGCGCTCATCAAAAAGGTGGCCGCCGCGCAGGAGCCTGACGGCTACCTCTACACGGCCCGCACCATCGACCCCGCCCACCCGCACAGCTGGGCCGGCAAAGAGCGCTGGGAAAAAGAGCGCGAGCTGAGCCACGAGCTCTACAACTCGGGCCACCTCTACGAGGCCGCCGTGGCGCACTACCAAGCCACCGGCCAGAAAAACTTGCTCAACATCGCCCTCAAAAATGCCGACCTCGTGTGCTCGGTATTTGGTCCCGGCCGCCGTGCCGTAGCGCCCGGCCACGAGATTGTGGAGATGGGGCTAGTAAAGCTCTACCGCGTAACCGGCCAGGCGAAGTACTTGAATACGGCTAAGTTCTTCCTCGACCAGCGTGGCAAGTACCAGGGCTACGACCCCAAAAGCCAGGACGAGTGGAAAAACGGCCAGTATTGGCAAGATGACAAGCCCGTAATCGCCCAGACCGAGGCCGTGGGCCACGCCGTGCGCGCCGAGTACCTGTACTCGGCCATGGCCGACGTAGCCGCCCTCACCGGCGACAAGCCGCTGCTGGCGGCCGTGGATACCATCTGGAACAACATGGTGGCCAAGAAGATGTATGTGCAGGGCGGCACCGGCTCGGTGGGCGGCGGCGAGCGCTTCGGCGCCAACTACGAGCTGCCCAACGCCACGGCCTACAACGAAACCTGCGCCTCGGTAGCCGACGTGTACTGGAACCAGCGCATGTTTCAACTGCACGGCGACGCCAAGTACGCCGACATCATGGAAAAGGTGCTGTATAACGGCCTGATTTCGGGGGTGGGGCTGGACGGTAAATCGTTCTTTTATAGCAATGCCATGCAAGTAAAAGGCGGCCTAGGGTCGAAAGACACCGAGGCGGCGCGCTCGGGCTGGTTCGATTGCTCGTGCTGCCCCACCAACCTGGCCCGGCTCTTTCCAAGCCTGCCCGGCTACGTGTACGGCCAGCACGACAAAGACCTGTACGTGAACCTCTTCGTTAGCAGCACTGCCAACCTCACGGTGAACAAGAAGCCGGTGCAGCTGACCCAGCAAAACAACTACCCCTGGGACGGCGGCCTCAAATTCGTAGTAAACCCAGCTGCCAGCACCGACTTCAACCTGCTAGTGCGTGTGCCCGGCTGGGCGCGGGGCGAGGCCATGCCCTCCGACCTCTACACCTTTGCCACGCCCGCTAAGAGCGACGTCGTCATTAAGATAAACGGCAAGCCCGCCGCCTACACCCTGCGCAACGGCTACGCCGTGCTACCGCGCAAGTGGCGCAAAGGCGACGTGGTCGAAATGACCCTGCCCATGGACGTGCGCCGCGTGGTGGCCAACCCCCACGTGAAAGAAGACCTAGGGAAAGTGGCCTTGCAGCGCGGCCCAGTCATCTACTGTGCCGAGTGGGCCGACAATAAGGGCAAAGCCAGCAACCTCGTGGTGCCGCCCACGGCCACCTTCACCGCCGCCTACCGCCCCGAGCTGCTCAATGGCGTGACGACCCTCACCGCCACGGTGCCCGCCGTGCAGGTAGATGCTGCCGCCAGCACTATCCAAACCGTGCCGCAGACCCTCACGGCCATTCCGTACTACGCCTGGGCCAACCGCGGCAAGGGCGAAATGACGGTGTGGTTTCCGGCCCAGGTGCTGGACGTGGACCTCGTGACGCGCCCCACTGCGCTGCCCGGCAGCAGCAAATAATGCCTACCTGCCCGCCGTGCCTGGCCTAGCCTAGCGCAGCGGGCAGTATTGCTTACTATACTTATTCCCACCCGTTTTGACGCATCTACCCCGTCTCTTGCCACTGGCCGCCCTAGGGCTGCTGCTTGCGCCTGCCGCTGCTCACGCCCAACAGTACCAACCCACTGCTACCGGCCTGCGGGTCAGCACCGATTCGCTCACGGTGGAGGTGCAGTTTTACTCTCCCGAGATAGTGCGCGTGCTCAAGCAGCCCAAGAACGTGGAGGCAGCGAAAAAGAGCTTGGTAGTGACGCAAGCGCCCGCGCCGGGCAAGCTGAAATACAGCCAGAAAAATGGCCAGGTGACCATCAGCAGCCCCACTACCCAGGTAGTGGTGAATGAGAAAACCGGGCAGGTAAGCTTTCGCACGGCGAAGGGCCAGCCGCTGCTGAGCGAGCAGGCCCTAGGGTCGCGCTTCACTCCTAAGAAGGACCTAGGTGCTGCCACCTACCGCGTACGGCAGGTGTTTCAGCTGGCGCCGGGCGAGGCCGTGTACGGCCTGGGCCAGCACCAGGATGGCCACCTCAACTACCGCGGCCAGAAAGTGCTGATGAAGCAGAAAAGCCTGGACATCGCGTTGCCCGTGCTGCACTCGGGCAAGGGCTACGGCGTACTCTGGGACAATTACTCGACCACTAATTTCAGCGACGCGGCCGCCGGCACGGTCTTCGATTCGGAGATTGGCGACTGTGTCGATTACTACCTGCTCAACGGCCAGGGCACTGCCGATGGCGTGGTGGCCCGCTACCGTCAGCTGACGGGGCAGGCGCCCATGTTTCCGCGCTGGACCCTAGGCTTTTGGCAAAGTAAGGAGCGCTACAAAAGCCAGGATGAAACCGTGGGCGTGGTCGAAAAATACCGCGCCCTAGGCGTGCCCCTCGATGGCATTGTGCAGGACTGGCAGTACTGGGGCGAGGACAACGACCTCTGGAACGACATGGCCTTCAACAACCCCAAGTTTCCTAACCCGCAGGCCATGGTAGACCGCGTGCACGCGCTGCACGCCCACCAGATGATTTCCGTTTGGCCCTCGTTTGGCAAGAAAAGCAAGCCTTACCAGGAGCTGGCCAGCAAGGACATGCTCTTTGACTTCATCACGTGGCCGCGCACGCCGCACGTGAAGGTGTACGATGCTTTCGACTCCGCCGCCCGCGACATTTACTGGAAGTACCTCAACCAGGGCATCTTCAAGCTCGGCATGGATGCTTGGTGGATGGACGCCACCGAGCCCGACCAGCTCCAGCCCTTTGACACCGACGATGACAATGAAACGGCCCTAGGTAGCTTCCGCCGCGTGCGCAATGCCTACCCGCTCGTGGCCACCAGCGGCGTCTATGAGCATCAGCGCCAGGCTACTAGCGATAAGCGCGTGTTCATCCTCACGCGCTCGGCCTTTGCCGGGCAGCAGCGCTACGGCACCATGGTGTGGTCGAGCGACGTAGACTCGCGCTGGGACGTGCTAGCCAAGCAAATCCCGGCTGCCCTCAACCTCAGCCTGACGGGCTTCCCGTACTGGAACAGCGACATCGGCGGCTTTTTCCCCAGTGGGCAGTACCCCAAGGGCGTGAAAGACCCGGCTTTTCAGGAGTTGTACACGCGCTGGCAGCAGTTCGCGGCCCTCACGCCCATGATGCGCAGCCACGGCGAGTACACGCCCCGCGAAATCTACCAGTTCGGCGAGCGCGGCACTTGGGCGTTCGACTCGCAAGCCAAGTTTATCGACCTGCGCTACCGCCTGCAACCCTACCTCTACTCGCTGATGTGGCAGGTGACTAGCCGCGCTGGCACGCCCATGCGCGCCCTGGCGATGGATTTTGCCAACGACCCGAAGGTGACTGATATGGGCAGCGAATACATGTTCGGCCCCGCCTTTTTGGTGCGCCCCGTCACGGAGGCACAGTACGTGAACCGGCCCGATAGAAACGTGCCCGTACCGCCCGACTTCTCGAAAACGAAAGGGGTGGAGGTGTATCTGCCGGCCGGCGCCAGTTGGTTCGATTTCTGGACCGGCAAGCGCCAGACGGGCGGCAGCACCGTGCAGCGCGAAACGCCCATTGATATCATGCCGCTTTACGTGCGCGCCGGCTCGGTGCTGCCCCTAGGGCCGCGCCAGCAGTACACCGGCGAGAAGGCGGATGCCCCGCTTGAAATCCGCGTGTACCCCGGTGCCAACGGCGAGTTCACGCTCTATGAGGATGAGAATGACAACTATAACTACGAAAAGGGCGCCTTTGCCACGATAAAAATGCGCTGGGACGACAAAGCCCGGCAGCTCACCTTCGAGAATCGCGCGGGCAGCTTTCCGGGCATGCAGCAGGCGCGCACCTTCCGCGTGGTGCTGGTTGATGAGCAGCACGGCACCGGCATAGGCGCCGATGATGCGCCTGCTAAGGACGTGAAATATGCTGGCCAGAAAACGACGGTGAAGCTTTAAAATTAAAATCGACTGTCATTGCGAGCGCAGCGAAGCAATCTCATCCAGACGAGCCATGCAGGTGCGATTGCTTCGCTGCGCTCGCAATGACAGTCGATTTTTACTTATCTAAACTGCTTATGGGCCAGCCAAGCTTTACATATTCCTCTTTATCCACTTGATGAAACGTCCCCTTCGCCTACTATTCCTGCTCCTTAGCGCCCTAGGTGCCGTGGCCGCGCCAGCGGCCGCCAAGCCTCTGAAAGCCGACCCAACCAGCGCTTACCTCTTCGCATATTTCACCGGCAACGACATTAAGGAAGAAGCTATCCGCTTCGCGCTCAGCACCGATGGCTACCACTACCGCGCCCTCAATGGCAATCAGCCGGTGGTTAGCTCGGCTACCATCAGCGAGACGGGCGGCGTGCGCGACCCACACATTTTGCGCGGGGCCGATGGCAAGACCTTCTACATGGTGGCCACCGACATGGTGTCGGCCAAGGGTTGGAGCTCGAACCGCGGCATGGTGCTGCTAAAGTCGAAGGACCTGGTGAACTGGACGCACAGCGCCATCAATTTTCAGAAGCGCTACACTGGCCAGGAAAACCTGAAGCGCGTGTGGGCGCCGCAAACTATCTACGACCCGCAGGCCAAGAAGTACCTGGTGTACTTCTCATTGCAGCACGGCTCGGAGCCCGATAAAATCTACTACGCCTACGCTAATAAGGATTTCACCGACCTAGAAGGCGAGCCCAAGCAGCTGTTTTTCTCGCCCACCAACGGCTCGTGCATCGACGGCGACATCGTGGCCAAAGACGGCCTTTACTACCTGTTTTTTAAGACCGAGGGCAACGGCAACGGCATCAAAATCGCTGTGTCGGACAAGCTCACCAGCGGTTACGTGCTGCGCGACAACTACGTCCAGCAAACCAAGGACCCAGTAGAGGGCGCCGGCACCTTCAAGCTCAACAACTCGAACGACTACATCCTGATGTACGACCTCTACACCAAGGGCAAGTACCAGTTTACCCGCACCAGCGACCTCAAGCGCTTTGAGGTGGTAGACAAGGACATCAGCATGGATTTTCACCCGCGGCACGGCACCGTGCTGCCCATTACGGCCGCCGAGGCGGCGCGCCTTACCAAGCGCTGGGCCAGCGGCGGCAACCTAGGGCTTGCTCCGACCAAGAAGGCTGACGTACTGGCGCTCATCACCAAAGTAAACGACCACTGGCAGGCCACCCATACGCCCCAGGTGCGCTCGTTTTGGGATGAGGCCGCCTACCAGACCGGTAACATGGCCGCCTTTGGCGTGACCAAAAACAAGAAGTACCACCAGTATGCCGAGGACTGGGCCGTGCACAACAAGTGGCAGGGCGCCACCTCGACCGACCGCGACGACTGGAAATACACCTACGGCGAAACGCCTGACCACGTGTTGTTTGGCGATTGGCAGATTTGCTTCCAGACCTATGCCGACCTCTACAAGCTCAAGCGCGAGCCCATCCGCATTGCCCGCGCCCGCGAGGTGATGGAGTACGAAATGAGCACCACGCGCAGCGACTACTGGTGGTGGGCCGACGGCCTCTACATGGTAATGCCCGTGATGACCAAGCTCTACAACATCACTCAAAACCCGCAGTATCTCGACAAGCTGCACCAGTACTTCGGCTACGCCAACAGCATCATGTACGACGCCGAAACCGGCCTCTACTACCGCGACGCCAAATACGTGTACCCCCAGCACAAATCGGCCAACGGCCAGAAGGACTTTTGGGCGCGCGGCGACGGTTGGGTTTTCGCCGGCCTGGCTAAAGTGCTGGCCGACCTGCCCGCCACCGACCCGCACCGCGCCGAGTACCTCACCAAGTACCTAGGGCTGGCCGCCGCCCTCAAAAAAGCCCAGCAGCCCGAGGGCTACTGGACGCGCAGCCTGCTTGACCCCGCCCACGCCCCTGGTCCCGAAACCAGCGGCACCGCCTTCAATACCTACGCCTACTTGTGGGGCATCAACCACGGCGTGCTCGACCGTAACGAGTACCTGCCCACTGCCCAGCGCGGCTGGCAGTACCTCACTACCACCGCCGTGCAGCCCGATGGCACCGTGGGCTACGTGCAGCCCATCGGCGAGAAAGCTATTCCGGGCCAGGTGGTGGACAAGAACTCGACGGCCAACTTCGGAGTCGGCGCGTTCCTGCTGGCTGCCAGTGAAATGTATCACTTCACCGCTAAAAAATAACGCGTTGATTACTCTTCTTCCCTCCCTGCGGTCGCTGCTGTGCGCGGCCGTACTGGCCGCGCCGCTGCTAGCGGCGGGCCAGGCCAAACCCATTGCCAAGGCCATCAGCCCCGACTTGTTCGGCATCTTCTTCGAGGATATCAACTACGCCGCCGACGGCGGGCTGTACGGCGAGCTGGTGCAAAACCGCTCGTTTGAGTACTCGCCCAGCGACCATGGCGGCTGGCACTCGCTCACCAGCTGGGACTACCTGCACGATGGCTACGCCATGGGCAGCGTGTCGGTAGAAAGTGCTGCCCCGCTGCATGCCAACAACCCGCATTACGTGCAGCTGCGCATCGAAAATCCCTTTCAGAATGGCCTAGGGCTGAAAAACAACGGCTTTGATGGCATTGCGCTGAAAGCGGGCGAGAAGTACGACTTCTCGCTGTGGGCGCGGGTGAAGTCGGGCGCGGCCGTGCCCCTGCTGGTGCAGCTGCGCGATAAAAAAGACAAGGTGCTGGCCGAAACTACGCTGTCGGCCCAGTCCGCCGGCTGGCAGCAGTACCGCGCCACCTTCACGGCCCCGGCCGCCGAGCCCGAAGCTAGCCTCGTAGTGCTGGCCACCGGCAAGGGCGTGGTAGACCTGGATATGGTGTCGCTGTTTCCGCAAAAGACTTTCTACAACCGCCCCAACGGGCTGCGGCCCGACCTGGCCCAAGTAATCGCCGACCTCAAGCCCAAGTTCGTGCGCTTTCCGGGTGGCTGCCTGGCCCACGGCGATGGGCTGGATAACATGTATGACTGGAAAAAAACTGTAGGGCCAGTGGAGCAGCGCGTGGCTCAGCGCAACATCTGGAACTATCACCAAACGGCCGGCCTAGGGTACTTCGAGTACTTCCAGTTTTGCGAAGACATCGGGGCCAAAGCACTGCCCGTGGTGCCGGCCGGTGTAAGCTGCCAGAACTCGGGCGGCTCGTGGCGCATCGGCGGGGTAGGGCAGCAGTGCATTCCGCTGGCCGATATGGCCGCCTACACCCAAGACGTGCTCGACCTGATAGAATATGCCAATGGCCCGGCCACCTCGACCTGGGGCGCCAAGCGCGCCGCGGCTGGCCACCCCGCGCCCTTCAACCTAGAGTATGTCGGCATCGGCAACGAAGACAAAATCACGGAGGGCTTTGAGGAGCGGTTCAAGATGATTTACACCGCCGTGCACGCCAAGTACCCTAAGATGCAGGTGATTGGCACCGTAGGGCCCTCGCCTAAAGGCGAGGACTACGACAAGGGTTGGGCACTGGCCGGCCAGCTCAACGTGCCGCTCGTGGACGAGCACTACTACGAAAAGCCCAAGTGGTTTTTGACCAATAACCGGCGCTACGATACTTACGACCGCAAAAAGCCCAAGGTGTACTTAGGCGAGTACGCCTCGTGGGGTAACACTCTCTTCAACGCCGTGGCCGAGGCCGCCTACATGACCTCCTTGGAGCGCAACGGCGACGTGGTGCGCCTGGCCAGCTACGCGCCCCTGCTGGCCAAGGAAGGCCACACGCAGTGGAACCCCGACCTCATCTATTTCAACAATAGCACGGTAGTACCCACCGTGAACTACTACGTGCAGCAGCTCTTTGGCCAGAACCAGGGCACCGACTACGTAGCTGGCGTAGTAGCGCCGCCCGCCGGCGCTGTGGCCGACACCACCGTGGCCGCCTCCTGCGTGCGCGACGCCAAAACCGGCGACGTAATTCTGAAGCTGGTGAACGCCAGCGCCACCGCCCAGCCATTCCAAGTCGATTTGTCGGGCTTGAAGGGGCTGAATATGGCCGCTACGCGTACCGTGTTCACCGGCGATAAGGACGCGAAAAATACCTTCGCCAGCCCCAACACAGTGATGCCAAAAACTGCCGCCTACAAAGCAAAGTTGCGCTTCTCCTACGAGGCGCAACCATACTCGCTAACGGTAATCAGGCTGCGCGGCAAGCGCTGAGTATAAAGTCAATGCAAAGGTCACCTGTCATTGCGAGTGCAGCGAAGCAATCGCACCTGAGCGGAACCCGAACGGCTCGTCCTGAGCGATTGCTTCGCTGCGCTCGCAATGACAAGCGGCTTTTGTCAGAGGCTTAATTAACTAATCAAAACATTCTTCCATTTCCACAACCACCCCCACCTATGCCCACTTCTTCCTTTCGTCGCCTCACCCTCGCGGCGCTTGGCCTAGCTGCGCCACTAGCCGCTGCCCAGGCCCAAACTGTGCAAATGACCGTGCAGCCCGGCGACCCCAAGCTCATTGTGAGCAAGCACATTCAGGGGCAGTTTGCCGAGCACCTAGGGCGCTGCATCTACGACGGCTTCTGGGTTGAGCCCGGTATGAACGTGCCCAAGCAGGGCCGCATCCGCATGGATATTGTGGACGCACTTAAGAAAATTCACGTGCCCAACCTGCGCTGGCCCGGCGGCTGCTTTGCCGACACTTACCACTGGCACGATGGGGTGGGGCCCACCGCTCAGCGCCCCAAGATGCTGAACTTGTGGTGGGGCAATACGCTAGAGGACAATAGCTTCGGTACGCACGAATTCTTAGAGCTGTGCGGCTTGCTCGGCACCGAGCCCTACCTGGCCGCCAACGTGGGCAGCGGCACCGTGCAAGAAATGAGCAACTGGATGGAGTACCTCAACTCGAACGAGGACACCCCCATGGTGCAGGAGCGTAAGAAAAACGGTCACGCCGAGCCTTATCAGGTATCGTGGTGGGGCATCGGCAACGAAAGCTGGGGCTGCGGCGGCAACATGACGGCCCAGTACTACACCGACGTGTACAAGCGCTACGCCACCTTCGCCCACGACTACCCTGGCACCCGCCTCAAGAAAATCGTGAGCGGCGCCAACGGCGACGACGCCAACTGGACCGAGACCTGCATGAAAAACATCCCGCTCAACCAGATGTGGGGCCTCACGCTGCACCAGTACACGCTGCCCACCGGCAGCTGGAGCGGCAGCAAGGGCAAAGCCACCGGTTTTGGCGAGCAGGAGTATTTCAACACTATGCGCAACGGCCTGCGCATGGACGCCATAGTGGCCAAGCACGCCGCCATCATGGACAAGTATGACAAGAACAAGCGCGTGGCGCTGCTCGTGGATGAGTGGGGCATCTGGACCGACGTAGAGCCCGGCACTAACCCCGGCCACCTCTACCAGCAAAACACCCTGCGCGACGCCCTGCTGGCCGGCACTACCCTCAACATCTTCAACAACCACTGCGACCGCGTGAAGGGTGCTAACCTCGCACAGGCCGTGAACGTGCTGCAAGCCTTGGTGCTGACCGACAAGGAGAAGATGCTGCTCACGCCTACCTACCACGTCTTCGACCTCTACCAAGTGCACCAGGATGCGCAGTACTTACCCCTGCAATTCACTAGCCCCGACTATACTCTAGGTGGCGAAAAAATCCCGGCTCTGAATGCCTCGGCTTCGAAAGACAAAAACGGCGCGGTGCACATTTCGCTGGTCAACCTCGACCCCAAAAACGCGCTCACTCTCGAAACCGCTCTGCCCGGCGTGAGCTTCAAAACCGTGACCGGCCGCATGCTGACCTCGGCTAGCGTGAGCGACTATAACACCTTCGACAAGCCCAACAACATCAAGCTAGCCGACTTCAAAGGCGCCAAGAAGAAGGGCGACAAGCTAGCCGTGACCCTGCCGCCCAAGTCGGTAGTAGTGGTAGAACTGAAGTAAGCAATGGCTGGTCTGCTCGCCCTAGGGTGAGTAGACCAGCCATTGCTACGTTAAGCGAGCGCGTAGTGGTAGTGGCGTCTCTGCAACGCTAGACAGTGGAAGTGGCTCAGTAGATGGCAATGATGGTCGGTGTTGCGCCGCAGAGCGTGCACGGCCAAGTATGAACCAGTAAAAAGCAATCGCTTATGCCGAGTCCTAGGAAGTTATTTTGGGTTATGTGGCTGGTGCTCGTGGTGGGCCAAGCCAGCTCGCTGGCCGCGCAAGGCCTCGACAAAGCTGTGCTGCTGCAAGGCGTGGGCAAGCTGCCCACACCCGTCGAGCCAGATTTTATGGCAACCACGATTACCCTCAACGAGCAGCCCGAGATTATTCTCACAGTCGAAGCTAACCCGGATGACCTCAACCAGTCGCTTCAGCTCATTGCCTTGGCTAGCGGCCGGCTAGGGCAGGGTAAGCTACTGGCGTTTAGCACGCCCGCGTATTTTCATCAGCCACTGGTGCAGCAGGCCGAGGTGCGGCAGCTGTTGCTAAATTGCTTGAGCTGGGGCAGCAGTGCCCGCCACAAGCGCGTGCAGGTATGGGGCGGTGATGCCGCTCTCACCACTTTTATGACCCAGCAGGGGCGGGCCAAACTGGTGGGTACGGCCGGTGCGCTCGACCCTTCGGCCGATGTGCTGCTGCTAAGCCAAGAGGTAACTGATACGGCCACGGTGCGCCGCATTGAGGGATTTGTACGCCGAGGCGGCACGTTGCTCTACGCTTACCCGCTGCCTAATGGGCCGCATACGCCCGCCCAAAAGCAGTCTGAAGCGCGATTTAATCAACTGCTGCGCAAAGCTGGGCTGATGCAAAGTGATTACTTCACCATGCGTTATGCTAAGCCCACCCACCTGCTTGCCGGCCCCGTGCCACCGTATTTGGGTATTCGTAACATGCTGGCAAGTGTGGAGGAAAAGGTTTACCAGATGCCACTCGCCCCAATGAAGGGGGGCTATATCTTCAACTATACCCTAGAGCAAGTCTTAGCACTGAATCCGGCTGACGCGCCCATTCAGCGGCGAATCAGGCAAGTAGCGCACTACCGACCCGATTCGCTGTTGGTGCCCACGCCTGAAAAACCAGTGAAAGTGGGCGGCAACTATTCAGTCTACATGCTCCAGCACCTATTGCGGGAAAACCAACTGCGCGAGCACCCTGACCCGGCCTACGTGGCGCCCGCCGCGGCCACGTTTCCGGGGCCCGTGCCGGCCGCAGCGCCTCGCCTTACTACTGAGTTAGTGCTGCCTGTGCGCGTGGGCACCAATGGGGTGGTGGAGCCGAGGCCAGGCTACCGCTTGGCGCATGGCACGGGCCTGTACGTGGCGCCCGGCGAAAAGGTAGTTATTTACTTGGCCGCCAAGGACGCGAGGCACCAGCTGGCGGCTCAGATTGGTGTGCATAGCGTCGATTTAACAAACAACCAGCGCTTTACCCGCGAGCCCTTTGACCTGACGCGCCGCTTCGAGCTGAAACCGGGACGCACCGAAATCTACTCGCCTTACGGCGGCGCGCTGCTAGTAAATATCCCCGATACGTCTTCGCTGAAGGAGTTGCGCATTAAGGTGGAAGGAGCCGTGCGGGCCCCGCGCTTCGAGCTTGGTAAAACCAGCCTTGCCGAGTGGCAAAAGACCATCCGGCAGTACCCCGCGCCCTGGGCCGAGTTGGTGAGCAACAACATCAGCCTGACGGTGCCCTCGGCGCGCATCCGTGCCCTCGACGACCCGGCCAAGGTATTAACGTTCTGGGATGCTGTGCTGGCTACTAATGCCAAGTTGGCCGCCCTCCCCGCGCCCCGCGGCCATCCCGAGCGCCTCGTTGTAGACCAGCAGTTGCCGGACGGGGCCTATATGGCTACAGGTATTGACCGCATTTTTGTGCCCGACGACGAGAGCTGTGCGCACATGCTGGACGCGGATTTTATGTGGAAAAATGGCTCGTGGGGCCACTTCCACGAGATAGGGCACCGGCACCAGTTTTTGGGCATTGACTTTGACGGACTGAGCGAGGTCAGCGTCAACCTGTACACGAGGTATGTGTTTGATAAGCTGCTGCACAAGGGACTGTATACGAACAACCACGAGCGGCTACGCAGCAAGCAGCAAGTAGCTGAGGAAGTAAAGAGATACCTAGACAGCTCACCTTCCTTCGAGAAGTGGAAGGCCGACCCCATACTAGCCCTGGCTATGTACGTGCAGCTGATAGACGCCTTTGGCTGGGAACCCATCGAGCAGGTGTATCGGCAGTACCGGCAGTTGCCGCGCAGCCAGTACCCGGCCACCGAGGCCGCCAAGCGCGACTACTGGTTTTCGGCCATCAGCACGGCCACGCGGCGCAACCTAGGTCCCTTCTTTGCCCAGTGGCGGGTGCCGGTGGGGGAGGAAGCCGCCCAACGGGTAGCCAACTATCCCACCTGGCTGCCTACCGAGATGCAGAAAAAATAGGAAACGGCGGCCCTAGGTGGGTTTAGTGGATGAATAGTTTGCTAAGCGCCTAGCACAACAGGCCGCGGCGCAAGCCGCGAAACAGTAGCTGGTTGCGGGCCGGTATGCCCAAAGCTGGTATGGTGGCTTGTCAAATATGGCCCCCTCATTCAGCGAAAACCGACCCGCCCACCCCCGCGAATGGGCGGTAGTATTGTAGCTGCTAGCTCATAGCCCGTCCGCGAGCAATGACGCTACGGCACGTCTGCCTTTTCCCACCTTCACTATGTCCGATTTCCGTTTGCCGCTTGCGGCGCTGCTACTCACCAGCGGCCTAGCTGCCGCCCAGGCCCCCGACCCCGCCGAGTGGCAAAACCCGCAGCTAACCCAGCAGGGCCAGGAGGCACCCCGCGCCAGCTTCCAGCTTTACGACCAGCCGGCCGATGTGGCTGCCGACGACTACGCCCGCTCGCCCTGGTACCAAAGCCTGAACGGCACCTGGAAATTTAGCTACGTGGCCCGGCCCGCCGAGCGGCCCATAGACTTCTTCCAGCCCGGCTTCAACGATGCCAGTTGGAAGACCATCCAGGTGCCAAGCAACTGGGAAATTCAGGGGTTCGGGATTCCGATTTATACTAACATTACCTACCCCTTCCCGCGCAACCAGCCCTTCATCGACCCGAGCAACAACCCGGTGGGCACCTACCGGCGCAGCTTCTCGGTGCCGGCCGGCTGGCAGGGTAAAGAGGTGGTGCTACACTTTGGGGCCATTTCGGGCTGCGCGTTTGTGTATGTGAATGGGCAGCGCGTGGGCATCAGCAAGGCAGCCAAGTCGCCGGCCGAGTTCGACATTACCAAGTATCTTAAGCCCGGCGACAACCAACTGGCGGTGCAGGTGATGCGCTGGCACGATGGCTCGTACCTCGAAGACCAGGACTTCTGGCGCCTCTCGGGCCTTGACCGCGACGTGTACCTCACGGCGCTACCTAGGCACACGATTTGGGATTTCTTTGCCCACGCCGACCTCGACCCGAGCTATAAAAATGGTCAGTTTTCGGCTGACGTAACACTGCGCAGCTTCGGTAGCGCGCCCGCCGCTCGCCTCACAGCCGAGGTGCTTGACCCTAGCGGCAAGGTGGTGCTGCGCCAGCAGCAGGCCGTGGCCGCGCCCACTAGCGCCGCTACGCAGGAGGTGAAGTTGAGCGGCTCTATCAAAAACGTGCGCCCCTGGAGCGCCGAGGTGCCCACGCTCTACCAATTGCGCCTGACCTTGGCCGATGGTCAGGGCAAAACGCTTGCTGTGACGGGCAGCAAAATCGGCTTCCGCAAGGTCGAAATCAAGAAGGCCCAGCTGATGGTGAATGGCGTGCCCGTAGAAGTGCACGGTGTGAACCGCCACGAGCTAGAGCCCACCACCGGCCGCGTGGTTACGGAGGCTGGCATGCGTCGCGACCTAGAACTGATGAAGCAGCACAACATCAACGCCATCCGTAGCTGCCACTACCCCGATGATGAGCGCTGGCTGCGCCTGTGCGACGAGTTGGGCTTCTACCTCGTGGACGAGGCCAACATCGAAACCCACGGCTACGGCGCCGAATTTCAGGGCTGGCTTGACAAGAGCAAGCACCCCGCCTACCTGCCCGAGTGGAAGGCCGCCCACCGCGACCGCATCAGCCGGCTGGTCGAGCGCGACAAGAACCACGCTTCGGTTATCATCTGGAGTATGGGCAACGAGTGCGGCAACGGCCCGGTGTTCCACGAAGCTTACACCTGGCTCAAGCAGCGCGACCCCAGTCGGCCCGTGTCGTTTGAGCAAGCCGGCGAAGATGTCGATACCGACATCGTGGCGCCCATGTACCCCCGCATGAGCCACATGCGCAAGTACGCTGAGGCCACCGACAAAACCCGCCCCTTCATCATGTGCGAGTATTCGCACGCCATGGGCAACAGCAGCGGCAACTTTCAGGAGTACTGGGACCTGATACGCGCCCACCCACACATGCAGGGTGGCTTTATCTGGGACTGGGTTGACCAGGGCCTGGCCACCAAAACCCCCGATGGGCGCCCCTTCTTCGCCTACGGCGGCGACCTAGGCGGCTACCACCTCCAAAACGACGAGAACTTCTGCGCCAACGGCCTCGTGGCCGCCGACCGCACGCCGCACCCCGGCCTGCTCGAAGTCAAGAAGGTGTACCAGGATATCCGCTTCACGGCTGCTCAGCCCGCCAGCGGGCGCGTGACGGTTCTCAATGGGTTTTCCTTTAAAAACCTCGACGACTACACCTTCCGCTGGGAGCTACTGCGCAACGGCGCGGTGGCCAAAACTGGCACCTTCGCGGTGGGCAAGCTCGGCCCGCGCCAACAGAAGGAAGTGAAGCTGGCCCTGCCCGCGCTGAAGCAAGAAGCAGGTACCGAATACGTGCTCAATGTATTTGCCACCACCAAAGCCGCCGCGCCGCTACTGCCGGCCGGCCACGAGGTGGCTCGCGAGCAGTTTGTGCTCACGCCGGCCACGGCCTATTTTGCAGCGGCCCCGGCGCCGGCGGGCACCCTCGACATAAAGCGCGACGGCGATAAGCTGACCTTCACGGTGGGCGATGTGCGCGGCGAGTTTAACACCCGCAGCGGCCGCCTCACCGACTACCGCCTGAAAAACCAGTGGGTAATGAACAACTACCCCGAGCCCTACTTCTGGCGCGCCCCCACCGACAATGACTTTGGCAGCGGCATGCCCGAGCGCCTAGGGGTGTGGCGCGGCGCCCACGCCAACCGCCCCGTGCAGCGCGTGACGGTGGGCGAGCAGTCGGCCGCCGGCCTGCCCATCACGGTCGAGTACCGGCTGGCCGACCTAGGCGTGCCCTACACCGTGGCCTACCTCGTGCAGCCCGATGGCGCGGTGCGCGTCACGGCCAGCCTCGATATGCAGGATAAGACCCTGCCCGAGCTACCGCGCTTCGGTATGCGCCTGGAGGTACCTAGGCGCTTTGACCAACTGCGCTACTACGGCCGCGGCCCCCACGAAAACTACAGCGACCGTAACTCGGCGGCTCTGCTCGGTACTTATCAAGATTCAGTGCGGCGCTCATTCCCCGGCACCTACATCCGGCCCCAGGAGTACGGCTACCACACCGATACGCGCTGGCTCACCCTCACCGATGCCGCCGGCCAGGGCCTGCGCGTGGAGGGCGCCGGCCAGCCCATCTGCTTTAGCGCCTTGCCCTTCCGCACCGAGGACCTAGACCCCGGCCTCAGCAAAAAGCAGCAGCACCCCACCGACCTCAAGGCGCACGGCCAAACCTGGCTGCACCTCGACCTAGCCCAGCGTGGCGTGGGCGGCGACGACAGCTGGGGCGCCCTGCCCCACGACCCCTACCGCCTACTGGCCAAGCAGTACAGCTACAGCTACACCCTGCGCCTGGTCGATGACAAAAAGCCGCAGCCTTAGGTAGCGTTTAAAAACGCTTGTCATGCTAAGCGCAGCCGAAGCATCTCTACCGCCTCGTTGGACAGCCCGGATGAAGCGATAGAGATGCTTCGGCTGCGCTCAGCATGACAGACGATTTTTGCGTAAGCTTCTGAATAACAAACTAGCGTCTGCTTATCATGGGGACTTCTTTTATTGCCAGCATATTACTGGCTACTGGCTGCCTTGCTGGGCAACCTAGCAAGGCTCAGCGAGCGCCCATTGCGCCTCTTGCACCGGTGACTCCAGTAGTAGCTCCGCCTAGGTCAGGCTTAGAAGTTGAGTCTCAACAGAAGCAGCCGGCTACTTCGGCGCCTACGGCCACCACGCCGCCCCAGCGCCGGCCCACTAATTCAGAGCCAGTAATCATTCTGAACGGACGCTACCTCATGGGAATGAATGCCCTAGGTGCTATGAATCCGCAGCAAATAGATAGAATTGAAGTTTATAGAATAGACAGTGGCCCCGTGAAATGGCGCACTCTAGCTGAGCCCGGTATTATGAGCATAACGATGAAAGCCAAGCCCAGGCTTAAGTTGAAAGCGAGGTCACTGGTGGCCATCAAGCGTGGGCTGGGGCTGCATGGCCCAGTCAGGTTTGAGTTTAATGGCGCTCCTATCCAAGATGAATCGCTGCAAATAGCTACTAGTGAAATCGCGAGCCTTGATGTAACTCAGGCTACCCCAGGCACCGCCGATAAGACTGTCGTGAATATCCGCTCGGTGCCCTACAAGCCGGCGCCGCATCACTACCCACCCGGCACCATCATGATTCGCGGCCTAGCACAGCAGTAATTCTTAGCCTTAATAATGCCTACAAAGCTCCTTTCGCAGTTTTTGCTGCTCACACTGCTCATTACCACCCTAAGTGCCCGCGCCCAAACGCCCGTGGGCCTGGGCTGGGCCAAAAACAACGTGAACGGCGCGATTTTTCGCAAAAACTCGGTGGTGAGCCAGGGCCAAAATCAGTATGTGGCCTACTACGACTCGGCGGGCTACGTGACCCTAGGTAAGCGCCGCCTGCCCAATGGCCCGTGGCAGGTACAGCGCACGCCCTACCAGGGCAATGTGAAGGACGCGCACAACGTCATCAGTCTCATGGCCGACGGCGCGGGCTACCTGCACCTGAGCTTCGACCACCACAACAACCCGCTGCACTACTGCCGCGGCACTGCGCCTGGCTCGCTGACGATGGGCACCTTAGAGCCCATGACCGGCCAGCAAGAGCAGAAGGTGAGCTACCCCGAGTTTCACCGCTACCCCTCGGGCGACCTGCTCTTTATGTACCGCGACGGCGGCTCGGGCAACGGCAACTTGGTGCTGAACCGCTACGACGTTAAGACAAGAAAATGGACGCGCCTGCACGATGTGCTCATCGATGGTGAGGGCCAGCGTAATGCCTACTGGCAGGCCTGCATCGACCCTAAGGGCACCATCCACGTGTCGTGGGTGTGGCGCGAAAGCCCCAACGTGGCCTCTAACCACGACATGGCCTACGCCCGCTCCGTAGATGGCGGCCGTACCTGGCAGAAGAGTACAGGCGAAGCCTACGCGTTGCCCATCACGGCGGGCACGGCCGAGTACGCCGCCCGCATTCCGCAAAACTCGGAGCTCATCAATCAAACCACTATTACGACCGATGCGGCGGGCGCGCCCTACATCGCTAGCTACTGGCGGCCGCAGGGCACACAGGTGCCGCAGTATCAGCTTATCTATCTCAAAGACAAACAGTGGCGGACTGCTCAAATCAGCCAGCGCACTACGCCCTTTAGCCTGAGCGGCGTGGGCACGAAGAAGATTCCGATTTCGCGCCCGCAGTTGCTGGTGGCTACCCAAAAGGGCCGTACGGCCGCCTACCTGCTCTTCCGTGACGCCGAGCGCCAGGACCGGGCCTCGGTGCTGCAATGCGCCGACCTAGACAAGGGTACTTGGACCGCCGCCGACCTCACCTCTACCACCGTCGGCAACTGGGAGCCCAGCTACGACACCGAGCGCTGGAAAAAGGAGCACGTCCTGAGTCTCTTCGTGCAGCGCACCGGCCAGGGCGATGGCGAAACGCTCGAAAACTTGCCCGCCCAGCCTGTATATGTGCTGGAGTGGCAGCCGGGCCAGCCCGTGCAGCCCGCCGCCCTAGGTGCCCTTGCAGCGCCCGCGGGCGCGCAAGGCCAGCCTGCGCCGCCTTCGTACCAGGGCTGGAAACTGGTGTGGGCCGACGAGTTCAATAAAAAGGGTCGCCCCAACCCGCAGAACTGGCAGTTTGAAACCGGCTTCCAGCGCAACCACGAGCTGCAGTGGTACCAGCCCGAGAACGCGCGCTGCGAAAAGGGCTTGCTTATCATCGAGGCCAAAAAGGAAAACCGGCCCAACCCCACGTACCAGGCCGGTAGCACCGACTGGCGCACCAGCCGCCCCACCATCGAGTACACCGCCGCCAGCCTCAATACTAGCGGCCGGCACCAGTGGCAATACGGCCGCTTCGAGATGCGTGCCCGTATTGACGCTCGCCCTGGCCTATGGCCCGCCTTCTGGACCCTAGGGGTAGAAAAACCCTGGCCCAGCAACGGCGAAATCGACATCATGGAGTATTACAAGGGCAAGATTTTGGCCAACGTAGCCAGCGGCACCGACAAGCCCTATACCGCCAAGTGGCACTCTGAAACCAAGCCCGTGGCCAGCTTCGCCGACCCCGACTGGGCCAAGCAGTTTCACGTGTGGCGCATGGACTGGGATGCCACCGCCATTCGCCTCTACGTCGATGACCTGCTGCTGAATGAAACGCCTCTCACCCAAACCGTAAACCAGGACGGTACGGGCTTCAACCCCATGATGCAGCCTCATTACTTGCTGCTCAACCTGGCCCTAGGTGGCGACAACGGGGGCCCACTCGCCGATACACCGCTGCCCAGCCGCTATGAAATCGACTACGTGCGCGTGTACCAGCAGTAGGCTTGCGGCCGCCAGGCCGGCGTAACTTGGCTGGCCCGCCGCCATGCAGCTATGTGGTTGGCTTTGCGTCTTCTGGTTATGCCTACTCGTCGTCATTTTCTCACTGGTTCGCTCACCGGCCTGGCTTTGCTCGCTATGCGCCAGCCACTTGCCGCGGCCGCGGCCCGCACCTACACCAACCCCGTGCTGGCCGGCAACTTCCCGGACCCCTTCGTCTTAAAGCACGGCAAGCGCTACTACGCCTTCGGCACCACCGGGCGCGGGCGCACCAAGGATGGCCGGGTTTTCACGCTGTTGCAGTCAGAGAATCTAGTCGATTGGCGGCCCCTAGGTGGGGCGCTTTTGCCGCCAGCCGGCAGCGAGGAATTTGATTTTTGGGCGCCCGAAGTGGTAGAGCACAACGGTACTTTCTACATGTATTACTCGCGCGGCGGCGGCGCCATTGGGGCCACCGTAGGCCACCGGCTGCACGTGGCTACCAGTGCTAAGCCCGAAGGTCCCTACACCGAGGTGGCCGCCCTGCCGGTGCCCGACAGCCAGTTTACCATCGATGCCCACGCTTTCAAAGACACGGATGGGCAATGGTACCTGTTCTACGCCCGCGACTTTACTGACACCAACGACGGCTACTACCCCGGCACCGGCCTCGTAGTAGACCGCCTCACCAGCATGACCCAGCTGGCCAACGCGCCTCGCACCGTGCTGCGCGCCCGCCACAGCTGGACGCTTTTCGAGGCCAACCGCCTGATGCCGCTCTACGATAACCGCACCTTTGCGCAGTGGCACACGCTGGAAGGTCCCTTTGTGCGCCGCCACGAGGGCAAGTACTACTGCTTCTTTAGCGGCGCCAATTTCCTCACCGACCGCTACGGGGTTGATTACTGCGTGGCCGACCACGTAATGGGGCCCTACGTCGACTCGGGCTCCGATGCGGGGGCGCGGGTGCTGCACTCGGTGCCCGGCCACGTGCGTGGCCCCGGCCACCACAGCCACACCATGAGCCCCGATGGCCGCACCGAGTACCTCGTGTACCATGCCTGGAACGCCGCCATGACGGAGCGCGAGCTCTGCATCGACCCCCTGGCCTGGACCGCTGACGGCCCTAGGTGCCTCGGGCCCACTTATACCCCGCAGCCCCGGCCTCGGTAGGGTGGGGGTTTCACTCAGGTCTGTAGCTTCTTGTACGTTAGTGCCAATCTCTATCGACGGAGCAACGCGTTGCAACTGTTCCACAATTTCGGACTGGTTCTAATTGCTATTGGGGCAACAGCTAGCGTACGTCATACTGAACTGCCTTGGCTTAGACACTCGCCCGCACTTTGTGCTTGGCTCTCTGGCTGCTATGAACCTTCATTCGTCCTGGAAAGACCCACGCTATTTAGCAGCAGGCAACCGCCGCCAGCGTCGCGCTTACGCGGTGCTGCAAGAGCTAGGTATTCTAACTACCCTAGGGCCCTTCGACCCTGTGGTGGCGGGCACCATCCCGCTGGCTATCGACCTGCCTAGTAGCGACATCGATATTATTTGCGAAGTGCCTTTGGGGAATAGCGTAGCCTTCGAGCAATTGCTACGCACCCACTACGGGCACCTGCCGGCCTTTCGAGCAGGCCAGGTAGCGAGCGCGACGGGGCCAGCGTTGGTGAGTAGTTTTCGCTACCTGGAAATCGAAATAGAAGTGTTTGGCCAAGCCCTGCCCACCGAGCAACAATATGCGTTTCGGCACTTAATAATAGAATACGCGGTGCTGTGCGCCGGAGGGCCGGCCTGGCGCACGGCGGTGCGCCGCCTCAAGGCGCAGGGCCTGAAAACAGAGCCTGCCTTTGCCGCGCTGCTACAACTGCCGGGCAACCCCTACGAAGCGCTGCTGACGCTTGAAAACTTAACGCCGGCCGAGCTGGCCGCCCGATTAGCCCAGGTTACGCTGCCCGCTAACAGTCGCTGAAACCAGGACCTAGGGCCCGCAAAAGCTTAACATAGCAAGCGCAACATTTGGACAGTATTGAGCCGTACTATTGTGTTTCCAATGCACTACACGAAGTGGTGCTTGGTAAACTATTTAGAAAGAGCGGGTTGGCCGACAACTATTGACGGGCTTACCCTAATTAATAGTACTGCTGGCCACTCCCAAATTCTCACCCACGATTATGAGCAAAGCTAAGAAAGCCCTAACTAGCAACCTGGCCGCGGCCGTGGTGCCCCACCTAGGGATGGAAGCCAGCACAAACGAGCCTCCTAAAGCCGTCAACAAAACCCTACGCAAGCTTGCTAAGCAACTGCTGAAGCAGCAAGCCAAAACTGAAAAAATGCCCGCTGCACCCGTGGCCCCCAAAGCCAAGCGCGTGCGCCAGGCCCTGGCTAGCGAGCTAACCGGCGCTCTGCAGCCCTACCTAAGCCCCGAAGGCGAAGAAGCTACCCCTCCTTCTAAAGCGGTTACCAAGCTCATTCAGCGCCTGTCGAAGAAGTTGGTGAAGCAGCGCAGCAAACAAGCCAAGCAGTCAGCCAAAGCGACTAAAACGGCCAAGGGTAAAGAAGCGCCCGCCGCTGCCGCCGAAGGCAGTGCGGCCTCGGCCCCGCGTCCTGGTCGGCCGCAGCCTCCGCGCCCGGCCTCGGTGGCGTCGGCGCCCCGCCCGGTAGCTCCCAAGCGGCGCCCTGCCCCAGCCAAGCCCGCTCCAGCGGAAGCCGCGGCCTCCACGCCTCAGGAATAGGCATTTCGGCCTAAGGACCTTCCATCTTAGCAAACTGCCCGCCCCGCTGCCAACCTAGGCAGGGGGGCGGGCAGTTTTTTAAGCCAAGCGCGGCGGTGTGTGGCTAGCATTCTGGCGTTACTTTATTTCATAATAACAACATCACACTGCCGCAACAGGCTGCCGATAGCTTTGACGCTTCAACCTCTTTGTGGCGTCTATGCAGTTAAACTTTTCCGCACTTCTTCCGGCTACTTTGTTGCTAGGCTTGGCGGCCGGGGCGGCCCGCGCCCAAACTACGCCCACCATTGCCCGGCCCAGCGCCACGCTCACCGTGACCGAGGGCGCGGGCTCGGTTAGTATTCCACTCAGCATCAGCAATCCGGGTGCTGAAGCCAGCACTGTGCAGGTGGTAGTGCAGGCCCTAGGTATGGCCACGGCAGGGCAAGACTACACCTACGCCACCACTCAAACCGTGACGTTTCCGGCTGGGGCCACGGGCACCCAAACGCTTACTATCCCTATCCTCGACGACGCGATGGCCGAGGAAACCGAGTACTTCGTGGTGCGCCTGCAAAACCCGACCAACGCCACCGTGTCGGCTACGGCCAATGACATTCTGGTTTATATAAAGGACAACGACACTCCGGCGCCGACGCGGGCCAATAACTTGTCGCTGAGTTTGGTGCAGAGCTATCAAACGGCCACGCCTTTTAGCGGCAATAACCAAATTAACTCAGCCGAAATAGCGGCCTTCGACCCTACGACCAAGCGCCTGTACGTGGCCAACTCTATTGGCGGCAAGCTAGAGATTTTGAATCTAGCCAACCCGGCCGCCATTGCGGCCTTGGCTTCTATCGATATCAAAAGCTACGGCGGCCTCAACTCGGTGGCGGTGCGCAACGGCGTGGTGGCCTGCGCCCTCGAAAACAGTAGCCCGCAGCAAGACGGTAGCGTGGTGTTCTTCGACCAAAACGGCGTGTTTCAGAAGCAAGTGACCGTGGGCGCCATGCCCGACATGATAACCTTCTCGCCCGATGGTCGCTACGTGCTCACGGCCAACGAGGGCGAGCCCAACGCCGCCTACACCACCGACCCCGAGGGCAGCGTGTCGGTGATTGATGTATTGGGCGGCCTCGCGGGCCTCACGCAGGCCAACGTGACCACGGCTACCTTCACGGCTTATAACAGCCAGGCTGCCGCGCTGCGGGCGCAGGGCATCCGCATCTACGGTGGGCTGGCTGCCTCGCCCAGCACGGTGGCCCAGGACCTAGAGCCCGAGTACATTGCGGTGAGCGCCAATTCGCAAACGGCCTATATCAGCTTGCAGGAAAACAACGCCATTGCGGTGCTTGATTTGGCTACTAAGCAGATAACGGCCCTGCGACCGGTAGGCTACAGCGACCACCGCCAGCCTGGCCGCAGCATCGATGCCTCCGACCGCACCACCGAGGTGCTGCTGGCCAACTGGTCTATCAAAGGCATGCGCCAGCCCGATGCCATCAACCTGTTTGAGGTCAACGGCACCTCGTATCTGCTCACGGCCAATGAGGGCGACTCCCGCGATTACTCTGGTTTTAGTGAGGTGGTGCGCGTAGGTGCCAATGGCTACGTGCTCGACGCCACGGCCTTCCCCAATGCCAGCCTGCTCAAAAACGAGGCTGTGCTAGGCCGACTCAACGTGACTAACAAGCTTGGTGACACCGACGGCGACGGCGACTTCGACGAGATTTATGCCTTTGGGGGCCGCTCGTTCAGCATCTACAACGCCGCCACGGGCGCCGAGGTGCACGACAGCGGCAGCCTGCTCGAGCGCGTGACCGCCGCCGATGCTACCTACGGCGCCATCTTCAACGCCAGCAATAGCTTCGGCGAAGCGCCCACCCGCAAAAATCGCTCGGACGACAAAGGCCCCGAGCCCGAGGGCGTGACCACCGGTCGCATCGGCAACAACTTGTACGCCTTCGTGTCGCTGGAGCGCGTAGGCGGCGTTATGGTGTTCAATATCAACGACCCCGCCGCCCCGGTGCTCGAAGCATATGCCAACAACCGCAACCTCACGGGCGCCACTACCACCGGCGACCTAGGGCCCGAGGGCATCGTCTTTATCTCGGCCGCCGACAGCCCCAGCGGGCAGCCGCTGCTGCTGCTGGCCAATGAGGTGAGCAGCACCATTGCCGTGTACAGCATCCAGGCCAGCACGCCCACTGCCGCCCGGCCGGGGCAGGCCACCGAGCCACTGGCCGCTTACCCCAACCCCAGCCAGGGCACGCCCGTGCGCCTGAGCCGGGCCGTGTCGGGCACCCTGCATGACTTGGCCGGCCGGCCTGTGCGCCAGCTGCGCACCACCGACCGCCTAGAAACCAACGGCCTCGCCGCCGGCGTGTACCTGTTGCGCGCCGACGATGGCGCCGCCACCAAGCTGATAGTAAACTAGGTGCCGTGGCGCACACACCCTAGGTTTGCGCCCCGATTTTTTCTGCGAATGTTCTCTCCTTACCTCCTGGCCGCTGGCCTGCTCCTAGGTAGCTCTGCGGCTGCCCAAATTCGCCCCACGCCCAAGCTGCTGGTTGGCATCATGGTCGACCAAATGCGGCCCGACTACCTCACCCGCTTCAGCCCCGAGTTTGGACCCGATGGCTTCAACCGGCTGCTGCGTGAGGGCTTTCAGTGCCGCAATACGCACTACAACTATATCCCCACCGTGACCGGGCCCGGCCACTCTAGCGTGTACACCGGCACCACGCCGCGCTACCACGGCATCGTGGGCAACTCGTGGTACGACCGCCGCCTGCGCCACGACGTGTACTGCACCGACGATACCACCGCGCAGCTTGTAGGTACTACCACCAAGGGCATGGGTGTATCGGCCCGCAATCAGCTCAGCACCACCCTAGGCGACGAGCTTAAGATGACCTACGGCGGCCGCAGCAAGGTGCTGGCCTTGTCGCTTAAAGACCGAGCCTCGGCCCTGCCCGCCGGCCACATGGCCGACGGCGCCTTCTGGCTCGACGTGAATACCGGCGACTTCATTTCGAGCACTTTTTACATGACCAAGCTGCCGGCTTGGGTCACCGAGTTTAATGCCCAGAAAAAGGCCGACGCCTACCGCCAGCAAACCTGGTCGCCGCTGAAACCCGCCTCGGCCTACCTCAACAGCTTGCCCGACTCGAACCGCTACGAACGCATTTTTAAGGGCAAAACGGCCGCCACTTTCCCCTACGACCTATCCAAGCTGGCGCCCCAAAACCCGCCCGCCTACGAGAACATGTACACCTCGCCTTTCGGCGATAACCTGCTGACGGACCTTGCCCTGGCCGCGCTCAAAAACACCGACCTAGGGCGCGACAACGTGCCCGATTTGCTGGCTATCAGCTACTCTAGCCCCGATGCGGTAGGCCACACCTTCGGGCCGCTTTCGAAGGAAGAAAACGACCTCTACCTGCGCCTCGACCTCGAAATAGCCCGCCTACTGAAAGCCCTCGACCAGACCGTAGGCAAGGGCAACTACACCATCTTCTTGACTGCTGACCACGGCGCCAGCGAGGTGACGCGCTACCTCGCCGACCACCAGCTGCCCGTGGGTACCTTCGACAGGCGCGGCGCTTACCAGGCGGCCAATGCCTACCTAGTCAGCCAGTTTGGCCCCGGCCAGTGGCTCGAAAAGGAGATTAATAATTCTTACTACATCAGCCGCGCATTGCTGGCCCAGCACAAGGTAGAGCTGCCGCACGCCCAGCAGGTGCTAGCCGAGTTTATGCGTAGCCAGCCCGGTATCGCGCAGGTAAATACGACTACGCAGCTACTAAATGGCGGCTACACTACCGGCCTCGAAGCCCGGCTGGTAGCCAGCCTCTATTACCCGCGCTACGGCGATGTGCGCTACGAGCTGTTGCCCGGCTGGACCGGCGACATCGGCGTGGGCACCAGCCACGGCACCGGCTACGCCTACGATAGCCACGTGCCACTGCTGTGGTGGGGCATGGGCATCCCAGTTGGCGTTAGTTACGAGCCCCACACCATCACCGACATCGCGCCCACGGCGGCCATGATTCTCAATAGTAAGCTGCCTAGCGCCTGCACCGGCCAGCCCATCGTGGAGGTGCTAGGTGCCAGCCCGAAGCCTAGCGGCAAGGCCCGCCGCAAATAGGCCCCTAGGTCGAATAAAGCGACCGCGCTTTGTGCAGCCCCAGCTTTCACCCGAAGGCTGGGGTTTTCTGGTATAGAAGCGCCGAAAGGTCAGGCGTAATGAACGGATTTAGATTAAATACGCTGTTTATCAAATTATTATGTATGTAGTATAAAAATATATTGTGCACAATTGAACATTGTAAAACCAGTCGTGTTAGTTTTGCAGCACGGCGGAAGAAATTCCTGACTCTTACTCACTGCTTGCGACTATAGATGGGCTAAAAATCCTCTGATTGACTTCTGCCCTAGTAGCTTTTGCTAAGCTTAAAATTGCGCTGCTTCTTTCTAAGTCACTTTCATAAAATAACCCCATGAAAATCAACAAGGTATTTACCGCGCAGGCTAAGGCCATCGGTGGCCGCGACGGCCATGTTACTTCTGACAACCAAGTGCTTGACCTCAACTTGAGCACGCCCAAGGAAATGGGCGGCCCCGGCAAAGCCGGCGCTACTAACCCAGAGCAGCTGTTCGCCGCTGGCTACGCCGCTTGCTTTGAGGGCGCGCTGGGTGTGGCCGCTCGCCAAGCCAAGGTGAAGCTCGAAAATGTATCGGTAGAAGCCTTCATCGGCTTTGGCCAGGCTGAAGACGGCGGCTACGGCATCTCGGCCGACCTGCACGTGAACCTGCCCGGCTTCGAGCAGGCCCAGGCTGAGTCGCTGGTAGCAGCTGCCCACGGCATCTGCCCCTACTCGCGCGCCACTAAAGGCAACATTGAGGTGAGCCTTACCACGACCACCAACGCCGCCTAGGTCGCGTAGTGCGTCGTAAGGCGTTACTAAAGAAGGGTCAGGCCGCACGGCCTGACCCTTCTTTGTGTTGGTGGCCTTCAGTGTGCTAGCCAGTTTGCGTGGTTGGAAAGGAATAAGGCGGTGTGCAACTAAATGAAGCGCAGGTGGCTCATCTACTTGCATCTCTACCTTTTCCTCATGCAACGATTCCTGTTTTTACTAGGCAGTGGTCTCTTACTCAGTCCACTGGCCCACGCCCAGTTTGGCCTGCGGGCGGGCGGCACCCTCACGCACTTCACCACCAAAGATTCCGACCCTTCTATCGGCCAGACAGTAGCAGCTACCACCGACAGCAAGCTGGGCTATCAAGCTGGGGCCTACTACCAAGTTAAGCTAGGTAAGTATTTTGCGGTGGTGCCGGAAGTCCAGTTTAGCCACGAAAATTCGGGTCTGCACGCCTTTCGCTCCAACGTTGCCGATGCCGGGTATCGGGGCGATTACGCGCTTAGCCTGAATTACATTAATATGCCACTTTTGATGCGCGTCAAACTTGGGCCAGTGTATGTGGAAGCTGGCCCGCAAATCAGCCTACTGGTGAGCGGCAGCGAAAAGGGCACCGATATATATAACGGTTGGTCTGGATTAGTTTATCAGGAAGTTGACCAGAACATTACGAATCGTTACCGGCGCTTCGATGTAGGGCCGTGCGTGGGGGTGGGCGTAGACCTGCCCGCGGGCTTTGGCGTGAGCGTGCGTGGCTTTCAAGGGCTAGTGTCTAGTACTCGCACTCCAGATAAAAACCTTGCTGTCTTTTACACCAATTATCCAGGTCGTATGCTACACCAGACGCTACAGGCGTCGCTCACCTACCAACTGGCCGCTCGCTAGCCGAGCAGGGGCGGGCCACTCATCAGCTTACAGTTGGGTTGCTTAGTGCCAACTCCAAACCTAAGCGTAAGTAAGCTGAAAGCTACTCGTTTAAAAAGTAGCTCGTACTATAAAGTACGAGCTACAGCTAGGTGCGCCTAGTCGTCGTCATCGTCGTGCTTGGGGGCGGCGCGCAGGAAGGCTCCGCGCCTAGGTGCCGGCACTACGGCGTCTTCGCCCTTAATGGCTTTCCAAACTACTTCGGTCAGGTCGAGGTCGGGGGTGGCGTCCTCTTTGGCGAGGTTGAAGTGCGATGAGCGCTCGGCGCTGCGGTTCCAGGCTGTGTTGCGAGTGTCGAGGCCCACTTGGGCGGCTTTGGCCTGATAGGGCGTGAGGGTAGGCGTGGCCTGAAAGCAGCCGAATAGCGGCTTGGCCGCCGCATCGTACTGGCTCATGGGCGGCAAACCCAGCACCAGCTCGAGGGTGCGCAGCACGCCGGCCGTGGTGTAGAGCGTGTGGTTGACGGAGCCGCGCCGGGTATAGGGGCTGATAACGAAGGCCGGCGAGCGGTGGGCGTCCACGTGGTCGGGGCCGTTTTGGGCGTCGTCTTCGACCACGAAAATTACTGACTCCTTCCAGATGGCACTGTGCGAAATATGCTCTACCAGCTGACCTAGGGCCAGGTCATTGTCGGCTACGGCGGCGGTGGGAGAGATTTTGCCCAACTTCTGGCCGCTGGTGTGGTCGTTGCTGATGCGGATGGTGCTGAGCTGCGGCACTGCCCCGCGGGTCAGCAGCGAGTCGAAGTCTTGGGCCCAAATGCGGATGCGGTCCACGTCTTTGGTGTCCATGTCAAAGCCCGGCGACCTAGGGCACACGTGCCCGCGCAAAGACTTGAGGTCGGTTTTGCCGTCGGCGGCAAACTCGCCGTAGGTGCGGTAGCGCAGGCCGGCGCGCTGGCAGTAGTCCCACAAAAAGCCATCGCGCGGGTAGGCCACTAGGCGGCTGCCCTCGTAGTCGTAGGTGCCGCCGCGCCCGCCGTAGCTGATGGGCCAGGTTTTCTCCACGTAGTCGGTAGCGTAGGCGGCGGTGCTCCAGTTGTGGCCGTCGGCGCTCACCTCGGCATTCACATAAAAGTTATCGAGCAGCACAAACTCGCTGGCCAGCGCGTGGTGGTTGGGCGTCACTTTGCGCGGAAAAATGCAGAGCACCGAGTCGCCGTTGCCCTCGGGCATGTCGCCAAGTATCTGGTCGTAAGTGCGGTTTTCCTTGATGACGTAGAAAACGTACTTGATGGGCGAGACCTCGCCCTTGCGGCGCGGAATGGGGTTGCTGGCCTCCCCTAGGGCCTCTTTCTCCGAGGTTTTGGTGAAAGGCGTGTTGGCATACACCTGCCGCGAGTAGGCGGCTAGCTGGGCCACGCTGGGCGCGGTAATAAACGAGAGCGTACCCTTAAACAGCCCACCGATGTACTCCACCGGCCCGTCGGCCAGCGTATTGCCGGTGTGGTGGCCGCTGTGGTCGTTTTTGGCCAACGGCTGCGGCCCGCGCGGGTTGGGCAAGGAGGAGAAGCCCTTGCCGTTAGCCACCAGGATTTTCTTACCTAGGGTGCGCACGCAGGTCGGGTACCAGCCCGTCGGGATAAAGCCCTTGGCAGCGCTCTTGCCCGGCACGGCCACGTCGAACACGGCCAGGCAATTGTTGTCGGCGTTGGCGATGTACAGGGTTTTCTCGTCGGAGCTCAGGGCCAAGCCGTTGGTGGTCGAGCCGGTGAGCTTGGTAGGGTAGAGGGCGGTTGAGATGGTTTCGAGCACGCGCCAGCTCTTCGTGTCCACCACCGATACTGAGTTGTCGTTGGCATTGGCCACGAACACGTAGCGCCCATTGCGGGTCTGAATCAGCTCGTTGGGGTGGCTCTCGGTGGCCAGGCGCCGGGTGATGCGGCTACTAGCAATGTCATAGGCTAGCAGTTCCTGCCCGCCCCACAGCGTGATGTAAAGCGTGCGGCCATCGGGCGCGAGCAGGCAGCCGTAGGCCTCGTGCCCTAGGTCGAGCCGGCTCAGGGTGCGCTTGGTTTTGAGGTCGAGCACGTACAGCGCGTTGTCCTCCTTGGTCACGGTGTAGAGGCGTTGCTGGGCCGCATCCACAGCCAACCCTACGGGGCTGATTTTGGTGGGCCAGGGCTTACCTAGACGCAGCGTGTCGGGCTGGCCGAACTTCTGCTTTGCCACCGGATAAGCTAGAATAATATTGTCGTTGCCGCCCCCCACGTAGAGGCGGTCGGCGGCCGGGCTCCAGGCCAGCCCGTACCACGACTTGGCAATGGCCTTTTCATCGAGCAGCTTTTCGGTAGTGGGGTCGATGAGTTGCACCTTTTGGGTACTCTGGCCGTTGTTGGTGACGGCCAGCAGCCGGCCGCCAGGGGCAAGCTGCATATTGAGCGGCAGGTCGCCTAAGGGCAGCGAGGTGCCGGCCGGCGTCAGGCTCCAGCCATTGGGCAGTAGGATGGAGGAGGCTTTGGGGTCGTTGGTCGGCCGCTGGGCCGCCGCCGAGCCAGCGACCAGTAGCCCAAGGGCAACTGTCACGCGGGCAACGAGATACTTCATAGGAGAAGGCTGAAAATAACTCAGGACTTGCGCACTATGCACAAGCCCTGAGTTGCACTTATCCACAAATATCTGGCACTCTCAGCGCACCCCTAGGTTAAGGTTTTGCTACCAACACTAGCGCTACGCCTTCGCGCCAGTGGCCGCTTTAAACTTCGCAACAGCCTGCCGGGTGAAATCGGACAGCACCAGCCGCCCGCTAATGGCGGCGCGCGCGCTCAGCAGGCGGTCCCAGTGCTCGGTGCCTTCCCAAATCACCTGCTTCATGGCGGCCAAGGCCTCCGGGCTGTAGCCTGCCAGCTTCTCGGCAAACGCCTGCACGGCCGCGTCTAGGTCCGCCGTAGTTTCGAGCACTTCGGCATACAGCCCGCGCGCCTGTGCCCAAGCCGCCGGGCGAAACTCACCAGCATCCAACGCCAACTGCGCAAAGGCCGCCCGGCCGATTTTCAGCTCTACTACCGGCCCCACCACAAACGGCCCGATGCCTATTACCAACTCGCTGAGCTTCACAGCTGCTTGCGTCGTGGCAAAGCAATAATCAGTAGCCGCCGCCACGCCCACGCCGCCGCCAATAGCTTTGCCCTGCACCCGGCCCACAATGACCTTGGGGCAGGTGCGGCAAGCGTTTATCACCTGCGCAAAGCCTGAGAAAAACTGCTGGCCCTGCGCCTCATCTGCGATAGCCACCAGCTCATCAAAGCTAGCGCCGGCGCAAAACGTGCGCTCGCCCTCGCTCTTGAGAACGATGACTTTGGTAGTGTCGGCTTGGCCCACGGCCGTGATAGTGGCGGCTAGCTCACGCAGGAGTTGGCCGGGCAGCGAGTTGTGCGCGGGGTGAAAAAAGGAGATGGTAGCAATGCCTAGGGCATCGGTAGTGGCCGAAACGTGGCCAGCAGTGAGGGTGTCCGTCATAACAATTTAGATAATCTTAATGCTACTCATACATCCGTGCCCCACGCAAGATATTCGCGAAGTTTTGCCAACTAGGCACATTTGCATCGACTACTTGATTGGTGTTGAGATAGAAACCGTCTATATCCAAAGCGTAAGATTCTATTGCTTCCAGAAAAGCAGGCAACGAATTATTGCTCCATAGTTCAGGGGTAGAGTCAAGCTCTTGGCGTAAAAGGCTCAGGAAATGCGCGAACGACGCTCGGCTGTCGACAGCCATCGTTTCTAAGTCTAGATTCATTAGCTTATTCCTGCTTTTTCTTCTTCACCATCGTCAAAATCGTGGCTACGGCCACGGTGTCGCCGGTTTGGTCGGTCACTTCCACCAGCCAGCGAACGATGCCTTTGGCCACGTCTTCCGCGTCACGCTTTTCCTGGCCGATTTTCTCCTTCACGGTCAACGTCACGCCGATGGTGGTGCCGGGGTACACAGGCTTGGTGAAGCGGCACTCATCGAGGCCATAGTTGAGCAATACCGGTCCTTTGCGCGGGTCTACGAACATGCCAGCCGCCTTGCTCAAAATATAGTAACCGTGGGCCACGCGGCCCGTGAATAGCGTGCCTTCCAGCGAGGTAGCGTCGACGTGAGCGTAGAAATTATCGCCTGACACCTGGGCAAAATTCGTGATGTCGGCCTCCGTGACGGTGTGCTTGTGCGTGGTGTACGTCTGCCCAATTTCCAGCTCCTCAAAATAGTGCTGAAATGGGTGCTTGTCCTTCTCCATCTGCTTGGCCTTGGGCTGATACACTTCTGTAATGGCCGTAATCATGCTCGGCGAGCCTTGTAGAGCCACGCGCTGCATAAAGTGCTCGACCCCGCGGATGCCACCCATCTCTTGCCCACCGCCGGCGCGGCCGGGGCCGCCGTGCACCAGCTGCGGCATGGGCGAGCCGTGGCCGGTGCTTTCTTTAGCCATATCATTGTTAATGACTAGGATACGACCGTGGTGCGTGGCTGCGCCCAGCACAAACTCTTGCGCCGTGCGCGGGTCGTTGGTGGCCAGCGAACACACCAGCGAGCCCTTGCCGAGGTTAGCCAGCTGCACGGCCTCGCCTAGGTCGTGGTAGGGCATCAAGGTCACGACCGGGCCGAAGGCTTCCAGCTCGTGCGAGTCGAGGTACTTGAACGGCTGGTCGTTGCGCAGCACGATGGGCGAAATGAAGGCGCCTTTGGCCGCGTCGGCCCCGCGCTCCTTACCTAGGATTTCTACGCGGTCGAGGTCACCGTATACGATGGGCGTGTTTTTCGCCAACTGCCGCACTTGCTCGCGCAGGCGCTCTGCTTGAGCCCGGCCAGCTAGGGCTCCCATGCGCACGCCCTCGGCTTGTGGGTGGCCAATGGTGGTTTGGGCCAACGCCTTACCTAGGGCAATTTGGACGTCTTCGAGCAGATTGTCGGGCACGATGGCGCGGCGGATGGCGGTGCATTTCTGCCCGCACTTCGCCGTCATCTCCTTGCGCACTTCCTTGATAAACAGGTCAAACTCCGGCGTGCCGGGCACAGCATCCGGCCCAAGCACAGCAGCGTTGAGCGAGTCGGCTTCTAGCGTAAACGGCACCGCCTCGCTGATGATGCGCGGGTGCGCCCGCAGCTTGGCGCCGGTCGCGGCGGAGCCGGTGAAGGTCACCACATCCTGGTACGTGACGTGGTCGAGGATGCCCTGGCCCGAGCCCACCACCAGCTGCAACGCGCCCTCAGGCAGAATGCCGCTGGCGATAATCTCGCGCACCACGGCCTCAGTGAGGTAGGCGCTGGGTACGGCGGGCTTCACCACGGCGGGCATGCCGGCCAGTAGGTTCACCGCGATTTTCTCCAACATGCCCCAAATGGGGAAGTTGTAGGCGTTGATGTGCACGGCCACGCCTTCCTTAGGCACCAGCAGATGCTGTGCCATAAAGGTGCCGCCCTTGCTGAGGCTCACCGGCTCGCCCTCCACGTAAAACGGCTTGTCGGGAAACTTGCGCCGCAGCGAGGCATTGGCAAATAAATTACCGATACCACCTTCAATATCAATCCACGAGTCAGCCCGCGTGGCGCCCGAGCGGTAGCTCAACTCGTAAAAAAGCTCCTTCTTTTCCTGCAAGTGGAAGGCCAGCGCCTTGAGCATGCGCCCGCGCTCGTGGAAGGTCAGGCGGCGCAGCGCAGGGTTGCCCACGCGGCGGCCGTAAGCCAGGATTTCGGCAAAGTCGAAGCCTTCGGTGTTGGCCAGGGCGATGACCTCGCCAGTGCTAGCATCGAGTAGCTCGTGTGGGTCGGCGGCGCCGGCGGCCCAGCGGCCTAGGGTATAGTTTTCGAGGGTGGGAGTCATGGGGGAAGAGTAATAAATTGATGTTGTCATGCAGCGCGTAGTGAAGTATCTCACTCGCTTCATTGCTAGCGTGAGGATTTACTGCTGCACGCGAGATGCTTCGCTATGCGCTGCATGACAGACGTTAGCAAGCGGGTTCAACCAAAATCTCGTTGCTAGTGCGATAGGCCGTGCCCTTAAACAAGGCCAGCACTACCCCTTTCTGGTTAACAACGCGCACCTGGTACACGCCGACTTTGTGCTTGAGGCTTTCCTCGCGGGCTTCCACCGTGAGCACGTCGCCGAGCTTGCCAGCTTCGAGGTAATCGACGGTCACGGTGAGGCCCACGCTCTGGCGACCGTGGCTGTTGCAGGCGAAGGCAAATGCCGTATCGGCCGCCGAAAACGTGGCGCCGCCGTGCAGCGAGCCGAAGCCATTGAGCATATCGGGCCGCACCACGAAGTGCAGACGGCAGTAGCCTGGGCCAACTTCCTCGACCTCCAACCCTAGTAATTGGCTGAAGGTGTCTTGCCGCAGCATCAGCTCTTTCACGGCTTCGGCCGGATGATTATTGGCGGATGGCAGCGGGTTCATTCGACAGGAAAAATTGGTGATTGCGCCCCAAGCGGCGGAGCAGCGCGCTAGCGCGATAGCGGTCGTCGTGGTACTCGGCGTAGAGCTCGTCGAGGGTGGCGAGTACTTGTAGTGGGCCTAGCTCGTCGGCCCAGGCCAGTAGACCCTTGGGGTAATTGACGCCGGTGGTCATGGCCAGCTCTAGGTCGGGGGCGGAGGCCACGCGCAGGTACAGTGCGTCGGCGGCTTCATTAATGAGCATGGCCAGTACTCGGTGCAAGATGGTGTGACCCAAGCTCTCGTCTTTATTAGGCGCTGGTGGCACCGCGCCCGGCGCGTAGTCGTAGAAGCCGCGCCCGGTCTTGCGCCCTAGGTAGCCAGCCTCGAAAAGCCGCTTTTGGGTGAAGGAGGGCCGGTAGCGGGGGTCGTAGAAGAAGGCCGTAAACACCGATTCGGTGACCCGGTAGTTCACATCGTGGCCAATGAAGTCCATCAGCGCGAATGGCCCCATGCGGAAGCCACCTAGGTCAGTCAGGGCCCAGTCGATGGTAGCAATGTCGGCGATGCCTTCCTCCAAAATGCGGATGGCCTCGCCGTAAAACGGCCGCGCCACACGGTTCACAATGAAGCCAGGCGTGTCTTGGGCCAGCACCGGGCGCTTGCCCCAGCTGGCTACTAACGCCGTTACCTCCTCGGCCAGCCCGGCGCGGGTTTGCACCGCCGGGACGACTTCAACCAACTGCATCAGCGGGGCCGGGTTGAAGAAGTGGATGCCCACGAACCGCTCGGGCCGCTGGCAGGCCGCTGCAATTGCCGTGATGGAGAGCGAGGACGTATTGCTCGCCAGCCAGCATTCGGCCGACACAATGGCTTCTACCCCCCTAAAAACCTGCTGCTTCACGCCTAGGTCCTCCACGATGGCCTCGATAACTAGGCCGCAATCGGCAAAGTCGGCCATCGTTTCGGTGGGGTGCAGGCGGGCTACGGCCGCTTCGACGGCTTCAGTGGTCAGCTTGCCTTTCTCGGCCAGCCGGCGCAGGCTGGCGGCAATGTTGGAAATAGCTTTTTCGAGAGCTGCCGCATCCTGGTCGAGTAGGCGCACAGGGTGGCCGGCGGTGGCTACCACTTGCGCGATGCCCGCGCCCATTGCGCCACTGCCGATGATGCCGATGGTTATCTGTTGCATGGTTGAATTCAGTGTAGCTTGGACTTTATAGTCCGAGCGCGAGCGTAGCTCGCATTCCCGTTAGGGCAGATTTTCCTGACGTTCTCAGGCGCGGATGCGAGCTGCGCTCGCGTTCGGACTACAAAGTCCGAACTACATCCCGGTGAAGGTGGGTTGGCGCTTTTCCATGAACGCCGCCACGCCCTCGCGGTAGTCGGCGGTGTGGCCGGCGCGCAGCTGGTAGTCGCCCTCGGCGCGTAGCTGCTGGGCCACGTCATTGCCGAAGGTGCTGTTTAGCAAGTGCTTGGTGTAGGCCAGGCCTTTAGTGGGCATGGCGGCCAGCTTGCGCGCCAGCGCGGCTACTTCCTGGTCGAAGGTTTCGTCGGGGAAGCTCTTGTAAATCATGCCCATTTGTACGGCGTCGGCAGCGCTCACTTTGTCGCCGAGCAGCATGAGGGCGCTGGCGCGCTGCATGCCCACAAGGCGGGGTAGGAAGTACGTGCCGCCGCTATCGGGCACTAGGCCTATCTTGCTGAACGCCTGAATAAATGAAGCCGATTCTTTGGCCACTACAATGTCGCAAGCCAGGGCTAGGTTGGCCCCGGCACCGGCAGCTACGCCATTCACGGCGGCTATCACGGGCTTGTCGAGTTCGCGGATGAGCAGCACGATGGGGTTGTACAGCTTCTCCACGATTTCGGCCACGTCGGGGGCGTTGGGGCCGGTTATTTCGGCTAGGTCTTGCCCGGCGCAAAAGGCTTTGCCCGTGCCCGTTAGCACCACGGCCCGCACGCTGGTATCGGCCTGGCACTCGCGCAAGTGCTGCTGGAGGCCTAGGGCCACTTCGCGGTTGACGCTATTGAAAACGGCGGGCCGGTTGAAGGTCAGCGTAGCGACGCCGTCGGCGAGGGAGAAGAGCAGGGGCTGGGAATCGGACATGAAGAAGAATAGTGGGGAGCCGCTGGGCTAGTGGCACTTGAAGTAATCGAAGGGCTCGTGGCAGTCGTTGCACTGGTAAGACGCCTTGCAGGCCGTAGAACCGAACTGACTGACCAAGCGCGTGTTATCGGACTTGCAATTGGGGCAGCGCACGGCCGTGTCCTGCCCAAAAAGATTAAGCATATGCCCCGTCGCCGTGCCATCTACGGGCGGCGCGATACCGTAGGCTTCCAGCTTTTCGCGGCCGGAGGGGGTCATCCAGTCGGTGGTCCAGGCTGGGCTGAGCTGGTTGTGAATCGTGACTTGCGTGATGCCTTCAGCCAGCAGCCGCAGGCGGATGTCGGTGGCGATGGTGTTCATAGCCGGGCAACCCGAGTAGGTGGGCGTGATGTGCACCGTCACTTGCTCGCCAGCCACTTGCACGCCGCGCACGATGCCTAGGTCCAGAATGCTGAGCACTGGTACTTCGGGGTCGAGCACCTCGTCGAGCAGCTCCCAGATGCGGGCTTTGGTGAGGGCGGTGGCTACCATGTGAGGCCGGGGTAGGCGCGCTGCACGTATTGCAGCTCGGTGAGAATGTACCCGAGGTGCTCGCTGTGCCGCCCTTCCTTGCCGCCCGCCAGCCCAAAGGTGGTCGCCGGGGGGGTAGGCAGGGTGGCTTCTTCCAGCACGCGGGCCACGTGGGCTACCATGGCGGGTTGCAACGCAGCGTAATCGGGGATAATGCCGGCTTCTTGCAAGGCCTTTTCGGTGGCGGTGGGCGTGGTCAGCTCGGCGGCGTAGCGCCACAAGCTGGCGATAGCTTTTTCAACGCGCTGCCGGCTTTCGAGCGTGCCGTCACCGAGGCGGATTATCCATTCCGAGCTCCACTTGAGGTGGTAGGCGGCTTCCTTCACGGCTTTTTCGGCAATGCCGGCTAGGCGCTCGTCGGGGCTGCTTTTGAGCTGTTGTAAAAAGGGATAGTGGAAGTTATCGAATAAAAATTGCCGCACGATGGTGTGCGCAAAGTCGCCGTTGGGCTGCTCGACTAGCAGCGGGTGGCGGTACTCCACGGCCGAGCGCAGGTAGGCTAGGTCGTCTTCGGTGCGGCCTTTGCCTTCGAGCTCGGCGGCGTATTGGTAGAGGCTGCGGGTTTCGCCCAGCAGGTCGAGGGCGATGTTGGCCATCGCAAGGTCCTGCTCCAGGATGGGGCCGTGGCCGCACCACTCGCTCAGGCGGTGGCCTAGGATGAGGCTGGTATCAGCCAGTTGCACTACGTAGGTAAACAGCAGCTGCCGCACCTCCGCGGAGTAGGTAGCCAGGGCAGTAGATTCGGAAGGGGCAGCTTGCATAGGTGGCAGCATTACATGTGTTTAATGGAATCCGGCACGTCGTAGAATGTGGGGTGCCGGTACACTTTATCGGCCGCCGGGTCGAAGAAGGCTTCGGCATCGTCGGGGTTGGAGGCGTGGATGTGCGTGGACTCGACCACCCAAATGCTCACACCTTCGAGGCGGCGCGTGTACACGTCACGCGCGTTTTGGATGGCCATGGTGGCATCGGCGGCGTGCAGGCTACCGACGTGCTTGTGGTCGAGGCCCTGCTTGTTGCGGATAAAGACCTCCCAAAGAGGCCATTCGGCTTGGTTCATATAGGTAGTTTGTATAACTTCTTTTGCCTTAACAACCTTGAGACCCCACCCCCGGCCCCCTGGCCCCTACCCCCTCCGGGAGAGGGGAGCCTGACGACTGAATACCATCTAACAACGTCTACTTGCGGTCGGCTCCCCTCTCCCGGAGGGGGTAGGGGCCAGGGGGGCGGGGGTGGGGTTACGCGTTAAGCCCCTACCCCCTCGCGCGCCTTGCGCTTCGCGGCGTGCGCTAAGGCTGCCTCACGCACCCAGGCGCCCTCTTCGTGCGCCTGCACGCGGGCTTGCAGGCGGTCGGCGTTGCAAAGGCCGTTACCTTTCACCACTTGCCAAAACTCCTCCCAGTTCACCTCACCGAAGTCATAAGCTTTGCGCTCCTCGTTCCACTTGAGAGCTGGGTCGGGCACGGTAAGACCTAGAAACTCAGCCTGAGGCACCATCATGTCCACGAATTTCTGGCGCAGCTCGTCGTTGGTAAATCGCTTGATGCGCCACTTCATCGACTGCTCGGTGTTGGGCGACTCCGAGTCTTTGGGGCCGAACATCATCAGCGTGGGCCACCACCAGCGGTTGAGGGCTTCCTGGGCCATTTCCTTCTGGGCGGGCGCGCCTTCGCAAAGCGTCTGCATCACCTCGAAGCCCTGGCGCTGGTGGAAGCTTTCTTCCTTACACACTCGCACCATGGCCCGTGCATACGGCCCGTAGCTGGTGCGGCACAGCGGCACCTGGTTGAGAATGGCCGCGCCATCGACCAGCCACCCCACGCAGCCCATATCGGCCCAGCTCAGGGTGGGGTAGTTGAAGATGCTGCTGTACTTGGCCTTACCCGAGTGCAGGTCGGCGAGCATCTGGTCGCGGCTGGCACCTAGGGTTTCTGCGGCGCTGTAGAGGTAGAGGCCGTGGCCGGCTTCGTCCTGCACCTTCGAGAGCAGAATGGACTTGCGCTTGAGCGACGGGGCACGGGTTATCCAGTTTCCTTCGGGAAGCATCCCCACCAGCTCGGAGTGCGCATGCTGCGAAATTTGCCGAATCAGAGTTTTGCGGTAGGCCTCGGGCATCCAGTCCTTGGGCTCGATGCGCACGTCGGCGTCGATGCGGGCCTGGAACTGTTCTTCCTGCGTGAGGGCGGGCTTCTCTAACGTTTCCATACTGCTTAAGAATGAGTTAATTAAATTATTATTGGTCAAAATCTACCGTTACTTGCTCCGTCACGGGCCTGGCCTGGCAGGTGAGCACGTAGCCCTTGGCCACCTCCGCTTCGGAAAGCGAGTAGTTCACATCCATTTCTACGCGTCCTTCGATGACGCGGGCAAGGCAGGTGCTGCACATGCCGTTTTTGCAAGAATATGGGGCATCAATGCCGCTTTCCAGCGCTGCATCGAGGATGGTATTGCCGTAGTACGACATTTCCAGCAGCCGAACGCCGCCATCCAGCTTCAGCGTTACTAAGCTCTTTTTATCGTCTTCGCCTACGGGTGGCAGCTTGGCTTTGGCCGCGCCGGGTTTGCCTGCATTGGCTGAGCCAAATAGCTCGAAGTGAATCTTCTCGGGTGCTACGCCTGCACTGGTCAGCGCGGTGCGCACGCCGTTTACCATGTCTTCGGGGCCACACAAGAAGCACTCGTCAATTTGGCTGGCGGGCACCACTTTTTCAAGAAACTGCCGGGCCTTCTGCTCATCGATGCGGCCGAATAGCAGGTCGGCATCGCCCTGCTCGCGGCTTAGGATGTGGTACACGCTCAGGCGGTGCAAGAACTTGTTTTTGAGCGCCTCTAGAGCTTCTTTGAAGATAATGGAGTTGCGGCCGCGGTTGCCATATACTAGCGTCACGCGGCTATTCGGCTCGGTCAGCAGCACCGTTTTCACGATGCTAAAAATGGGCGTGATGCCGCTACCCGCCGCAAACGCCACGTAATGCTTGGCTTGCGTGGGGTGCAACGCGGTGTGGAAGTGCCCGGCGGGGGGCATCACGTCGAGTTCTTCGCCCGCACTCAGGCCATCCACGGCAAGCGACGAAAAGCGACCTTCCGGCACTTTCTTGATGGCTACCTGCCACTCATTATCGAGCGGACTGCTGCAAATGGAGTACGAGCGGCGCAACTCCTCGCCGTTGTGGATGCGCCGAAACGTGAGGTACTGCCCCTGCGTGAAGCGGAACGCCTCGCGCAGGTCGGTGGGCACGTCGAGCGTCACGCGCACGCAATCGGGCGTTTCGCGGGCAATATGCTTGATTTTGAGTTTGTGAAAGCGGCTCATGCGGTAGGTTTTTTCAGCCCGTCGAGGAGCATAGTAAGGAGGTCGGCCTCTAGGTCGGCGGCTGATAAGTTGCGCCCCGGCCGGTACCACAACTCGACCCAGCGCACCGCCGAGAGCAGCGTAAACAAGGCCACCGATACATTCACGGCCTGCAATTCGCCCGCCGCAATGCCCTGTTCAATCAAGGCCGCGAAGCCTTTCTCATAACGCTTGCGGGCCTGCTTAAATTCGGTCAGGCGCGGCTCGGTCAGGGCCTTCCATTCGTTGTTGGCCACCGATACGGCGGCGCCGTCCTTGGTCATCAGGCGCACGTGCCGCCGCAGCAGCTCGGTTATCTTTTCGAGGTAAGTCGCCTCCATCTGCTCTACCTCGGTGAGTTGCGCGATGTAGGTGTCCGACACCTGGAAGCAAATGATTTCCAGAATCTCGTCCTTCGACTTGATGTGGTTGTACATGCTGGCCGCGTCGAGGCCCACCCGCGCCCCTAGGTCACGCATCGACGAGCTGCCGAAGCCGCGCTCCTTAAAGAGTCGGGCGGCTTCATCCAGGATGAGCTGGCGCTGCTGGGGCCGGCGCTTTTTCACTAGCCGCACCGTGCCCGTGGCGGGCGGCGTGGCCGTCGAGGCGGGGTTAGGGGCGGTTTTAGGAGGCATTCTCTGATTGCTGTATTTGTTGTTTTGGGGTAAGGCACACTAGGCGAGCGCTCGCAAGTCGCGCACGCGGTTGAGCTTGCCGCCCTCGCTGCGCGGCAGCGTGCCGAAGCCAAGCAGCGTTACCTTCATGCTCAGCCCAATGTTGTCCTTAATCTTTTTAGCAAACGAGCCTTGCAGCGCCCGTAGGCAGTCGTGCTGCTCAATAGCGTCGGCAGTTACGGTTTCCAAACCTAGGTCGCGCATCAGGTCTTCGGCGATTTCTACGCTTACTTCTACCTCATCCATGCTGCCGCGGCGCGAGGCTACTACTTGGTAATACGGGCTCACCTGGGGTAGGCCGCTGAGGATATCCTCGACCTGGGTGTGGAAGAAATTGACCCCGCGAATAATGAGCATGTCATCAGCCCGGCCACGGATGGGGCCCATCTTCACGTGCGTCCGGCTTTCGGAGTGGTCGTAGGTAAGGTTCGTGATGTCGTTGGTCCAATACCGCAGAATGGGCATGGCCTTCTTGGTCAAGGTTGTGAATACCAGCACGCCCAGCTCACCTTCGGCCACCGGCTCGCCGGTGTGCTTGTCCACTATTTCGGGATAGAAATGGTCTTCCCAGACGTAGCTGCCAGTGCCGCGCTCGTTCACGTCTTCCTGCGATACGCCAGGGCCCATGATTTCGCTGAGGCCATAGATATTGGTGGCCTTCACGCGCAAACCGGCCTCCACCTGCTGGCGGATGGTATCGGTCCAGGGCTCGGCGCCCAGCACGGCATATTGTAGGTTGATGGCCTCGGGGCTAATGCCACGCCGCTTGATTTCTTCGGCTAGCACCTGCGCATATGAGGGAGTAGCGCAGATGATTTCGGGCCGAAAATCTTGGAGCAATTGCAACTGACGGTCGGTGCTACCTCCCGATACTGGGATGACCGTTAGCCCCAGCTTCTCGGCGCCGTAGTGAACACCTAGGCCGCCCGTGAAGAGGCCGTAGCCATAGGCATTTTGGAGCTTCATGCCGGGCCGGCAGCCAGCAGCGGCCAGCGAGCGCGCCACTACTTCGGCGAAAATCTCTAGGTCGTGGGCCGTGTAGCCGACTACCGTGGCCTTGCCCGTGGTACCGCTGGAGCAGTGCAGCCGCGCTACTTCATTTTCGGGCACTGCGAAGAGGCCGAAGGGATAGTTATCTCGGAAATCTGTCTTCTTAGTAAAGCCTAGCTTGCCTAGGTCCTTCAACCCGCGAAAGGTGCTTGGGTGCACGCCCAGTGCGTCAAACTTCTGCCGATAAAATGGCACCCGGTCGTACACATACGCCACCTGTTCCTTGAGCCGGGCGTTTTGCAGGGCGCGCAACTTAGGCAGCGGCAGGCGCTCGATGGCAGGGTTGAACAGCATGGGAAGCGCTGCTAGTGGGTGGGAGAGGGGTAGGGAAGGAGCAGACTGTGGGAGCAGTATACTCTTTGCAGTTACAAATAAACACAAACAAATGTTTGTTTAGGCTGACAGTGCTGCTTTGCTGCTGTTACCTCGGTGGTAAAAGGTCCGTAGTCCAAACTTGCTACTAGAGTGGTAGCAGAATGCACAGGCCTATCACGCTGCTATTGGTTACATTGCCCCAATGCTAGTACTGATGCAATAAGTTATTTTTTGCTATACAACTCATAATCATAGCTTATTACGGTGTTCATTGCTTTTGCTTAGCCTGGAGGAAACAAAAAATTAATTGTAATTCTGCTTTTCGTTCTTTTACCTTTGGCCCATTCACTCCTTCTTCAGAAGGAACGTTTTTATACCGAGGCGCGGAGAGACAGACTCGATGAACCGCCGGCAACCCCCAGCCACCCGCTGGAACGGTGCCAACTGAAGGCCAACGCAAGGTGCCTGGCTATTATAAAAACAAACATCGTGTTCCACTTCCGCTGCCTCCTCGCCTCCTCCGCCATCGGTACTGCTGCGCAGTGCTGTTGTTGCCGAGCATTGGCCGCAGCCATGGACACGAAATAGCGTCGGAATACCGCAGCATGGGCTTTTCTGCCAGGCAGGGTTAATTACTTGCTAGGCACAGCTTTGGCTGCCATTATGGCTGGCGCGGGTAATTCTCTCTTGTGGGTTTACAGCATATAGGGCTAGATGCTGCTTGCTACCTTCTTGGGCAGTAGCGTTTAGCGAGGTCTCGCCAGTGACCTAGGGCGCACTTACGCGCTAACCAAAGCGGCTGTGTTTTACCTGCAAAATAGGATTGCCGCCGACCTAGGTGGTCGGCAGCCCAGCGGCGCTCCTCATCAGGATTTCGTGGCATAAGCCTTTCATTAATCGCGCTACTATTGGTTTGCAAAAACCTTTTAGTGGTTGCTGTAGCCTAGCGGTAGGCTACTTGCTGCCCCCGACGGCTCTGCGCCTAGCCCCGTCGCTTATTCTGCTGCCGCAGCCAGCGCTCCCCCGTTTTTGCTATCAGGCTTCCTGACTTTTTATGAAATTTCCATTACCCATGCTCCTGCTTGCGCTGGGGCTGCCGACTGCGACGCAAGCAGCCCATGGGGCAACTGTGCTGCCGCTGCTGTTGGCCGACGAGCCGTTTAGCGGCAAAGTGCTCGATGAAAACGGGGCTGGCCTGCCCGGCGTAACGGTGCGCCTGAAAGGCAGTGCTGCTGGTACCGCCACCGACGACCAGGGTAACTTCTCGCTGGCTGGCGTGCCCGAAGACGCGATACTGCTCATCTCCTATGTGGGCTATAAAACGCAGGAAGTCAAGGCCCGGCGCGCGGGTGGCCTAACGGTGCGGCTGGTGCCCACGCAAGGCCAACTCAACGAAGTAGTGGTAGTGGGCTACGGCACCCAGCAGCGCAAAAACCTAATTGGCGCCATTGCCAAGGTTGACCCGAGCGATACCAAGACCCTGCCCGTAGGCAGCTTCGACGCGCAATTGCAAGGCAAGGTGCCGGGCGTGCAGATATCGTCAAATTCTGGCGTGCCCGGCCAGGCGGTGAACGTGCGGGTGCGCGGCGCCACCACTATCAACGGCTCGAATACCCCACTCTACGTGGTAGATGGCGTGTTCATTAATAATAACAGCCTGCAAACCATCAGCACTGGGGGCAAAGCGACGTCGCCCATTGCCGACCTCAATCCATCTGATATTGAAAGCATTGAAGTGCTTAAAGATGCTGATGCGACGGCGCTGTACGGCGCCCGTGGAGCTAATGGCGTTATCCTAGTGACGACCAAGCGCGGCAACTTCAACCAAAAGCCGAAGGTAAGCGTGGACGTGTCGCAGGGCTGGGCCAAGGCAGCCAAATTGTGGGACTTGGCCACTGGCCCCGAGCACGCCACCCTAGTAAACGAGTACTGGCTGAATACCAATGGCAATGCGGCCACTCGGCCCTACCGCCCGATGTCAGAAGGCGGACGCGGGCTACCCGAGGAGCAGCCAACTTTCGACCGCCTAGGGCAAGTGTTCCGCACGGCGCGCTTGCAGAACTATGATGTGTCGGTAGCGGGTGGCAATGCGGCGAGCCGCTACTACCTAGGCGGCGGCTACACCAAGCAGGAATCCATCTTGCGACCTATTGATTTTCAGCGCGCCAACTTCAAGCTGAACCTCGACCAGAAATTGTCGGACAAGGTGCAAATCGGGGTGAGTAACACCTTTACACGCACCTACCGCAACGAGGGTCGCGCTGGCGACGGCCCGGCCGGCGGCCTCTTACAGGCTGCCTTGCACACCCCCACGCTGCTCTCGCCCTACGACGAAAGCGGGCGGCTGGTGAGTCGCGCCAGCTTCGATAATGTGCAGCTCCTCATTGATAACTATGATGTTAACTCGACTAGTCTGCGCTACATTGGCAACCTGTATGGCGATGTGCAGCTTTTGCCAAACCTGAAGTTTCGGACCAGCCTAGGGGTAGATTTTAACAGCTACGACGAGAAAGAGTACTGGAATACGCTGCTCATTGCGGGGGCGGGCGTGGGTGGGCTGGCCACGTCGAGCAATGCGCAGTACACCTCCCTGCTCAATGAGAATACGCTGACTTACCGGCAGCAGTGGGGCAAGCACCGCGTGGGCGTGGTGGTGGGCCAAGGCTTGCAGGCCGATACCTACCACCGCACGTTTGCGCAGGGCACAGGCTTCCCCAACAACTCCTTCCGGGAGATTTCGGCGGCCTCGGTCACGAGTAGCACCGAGAACTGGACGGGCTACCGACTGGCCTCGTTCTTCGGGCGCGTTGACTACAATTTTGACGACCGCTACTTGTTGAATGTCAGCTTTCGAGCTGATGGCTCCTCGCGCTTTGGGGCGGCCAATCAGTGGGGGTATTTTCCGAGCGTGGGAGCCGCCTGGCGGGTGAAGCAGGAGAAGTTTCTGCAAGATGCGCGTTGGCTGAGCGACCTGAAGCTGCGCGCTAGCTACGGCCTGACGGGCAACCAGAACGGCATCGGCAACTTTGCGGCGCGTGGGCTGTGGAGCGGTGGCGCCAACTACCTAGGCGTCGCGGGCATCGCGCCCCAACAGCTGGGCAATGAAAACCTAAAATGGGAGCAAACCAGCCAAGCCAACGTGGGTCTCGACCTGGGCTTTCTCGACAACCGCATTACGCTGGAATTCAACGCCTACTACAAGTACACGAAGAACGGGCTGATTCAGCTGACCGAGCCGGCCACTACAGGCTTCAGCTCCTATTGGAGCAACGCGGTTGAAATCAGTAACAAAGGGCTGGAATTTGCCCTGAACACCGTGAACCTGCGTAGCGCGGGCGGGCTGAACTGGACGACCAGCTTCAACATTGCCAGCAACGTCAACAACATCGAGAAGCTGGCCACACCCATTCAATTTGGCAGCCGCAACCTGATTTTGCAGCAGCAGGGCACGCCGCTCTACTCGTTCTGGGTCTACAAACAGCTCTACGTGGACCCGCAGACCGGCAATGCGGTGTACGACGACGTGAACAAGGACGGCAAAATCACGGCCGCCGACCGGCAGATTGTGGGTAGCATCTGGCCCAAATTCTTCGGCGGCCTGACCAATACACTTACCTACAAAGGCTTTGATGCCAGCGTGCTAGTCTCGTTTCAGTCTGGCAACAAGGTGTACAACCACAACCGCTTCTTCGGCGAGGGCGGCGGGGCCCGCGACGAGGCCCGGGTGATTTTCGCCAGCAACCTAGCCCGCTGGCAAAAGCCCGGCGACGTGACCGACGTGCCCAAAGCCGACGGCATCAACGTGAACAATTACCTCGACGGCGGTAGCCGCTGGCTTGAAGACGGCTCGTTCATCCGGCTGCGCAACGTGAGTCTCGGCTACACGCTGCCCGAAAGCGTGACCCGGCACCTGCTCGGCGGCACGGTGCGCCTCTACGCGCAGGGCACTAACCTGGTATTGCTCACCAAATACACTGGCCTCGACCCCGAATCGGCATCGAGCAGCGACGCCAACCAGCAGGGCATCGACCTAGGTACGCCGCCCCAGCCACGCAGCTGGCAAGTGGGCGTGAACGCAACTTTTTAACGGTCAATTTTATATGTCAGCTACTACTTTTCGCCAGCGGGCAGCCATTCGGCGCCAGGCAGCGCAGCTGCGCCCGGCCGTGCAGCTTTCGGTTTTCTCCATTGCTTATCTGAAAAGTATCGCACCCTTTCTAGGCATGGCGCTGGTGCTGGCCCTGGGGGCGTGCAGCAGCTATCTCGATGTGCAGCCCCGCGAATCTATTGCCGACAACGCCACCATCGTGGACCAGCAGTCGTCCTTGACGGCGCTCAATGGGGTGTATAGCGCCCTAGGCAGCAGCGGCTACTACGGCACTAGCTTCCAGTCTATTGGCTACCTAGGTGGGGGCGACATTCAGTGGACCGGCACGCAGTCGCAGGTGCAGGAGTTTGTGAGCCACAACGTGCGCTCCGACAACTCGACCGTCAGCACGGTGTGGTCGAGCATCTATCTGACCATCAACCGCGCCAATCACGTGCTGGCTACTGTGCCTACCGTGACGGACCCGCTGCTGACCAGCGCCCTACGCAATCAGTACCTAGGCGAGGCGTATTTCATTCGGGGGCTGGCGTATTTCGATTTGGCCCGCACGTTTGGCGGGGTGCCGCTCATCTTGCAGCCTACCCGCACGGCTACTGACAACCAAGGTATTGCACGCGCCAGCCAGGCCGATACCTACGCCCAGGCCCTGCGCGACCTCGACGCGGCCGAGCCGCTGCTGCCCAACCCCACTACCCTAGGTGCCAACGACCGCTACCGCGCCACCCGCAAGGCGGCCTGGGCGCTCAAGGCTCGGCTGCACCTGTACCAGGGCAACTGGGCGCTGGCCGAGGACTACGCCACCCGCGTTATCAACGACCAAGCTAACTACCAGCTGGTTGCTCCGTTCAACGCTTGGTTTGCTAACAACGCCCGAGGCACGCGCGAGTCGATTTTTGAGATTTTCTACAACGGTACCACCGAGGTCAACGGCCACCGTGGCAACTGGCAGCCCACCGCCAATGGCGGCACCCGGCAGTGGGCCCCCAATGCCGGCCTGGTAGCGCTACTTACTGCCGCGCCTAACAACACGCCGAACGGCCGCAGCACCTTGATTGCCAACCTAGGCACCACTTGGTACGGTAACCTCTACTACCGTAACCCCGGCTCGGACCCCAGCTATGTGCTGCGCCTAGCAGAGCAGTACCTCATTCGGGCTGAGGCCCGCGCCCGCCAAAACAAGCTGGCAGATGCGCTAGCCGACCTCAACGCCGTGCGCACGCGCGCCGGGCTGGCTGCTAGCTCGGCTACTACCCAGGCCGCTGTGTTGCAAGCTATTGAAGAAGAGCGCCGGCTCGAATTTGCCCTGGAGCCGCACCGCTGGTTTGACCTGGCGCGCACCGGGCGGGCCACCGCCGTTTTCGCCGACCCGCTGAGTAGCGGGGCGCCGCTGCCAGCGTTCCGGCTGCTGTTGCCGCTGCCTATCAGCCAGCTGCAAGTAGATGCGGCTTTGGCGCAAAACACTGGCTACTAACCGTTCTAATAAGCTTTCTGCTATGCCTCAGCAAGTTGATAACCAGGTAGCGGCCACAGTGCGGGCGCAACGCGACGAATCGGGGTTTCCCTCGGCCTTTCATTTTGCGCCGCTGAGCAGTTTGCCCGGCGGGAATGCGGACCCTAGGGTGGCTCCCGCACCTGCGGCAGCCCTAGGTCCTGCGCCAGAAAGCAGCGCGTGGTCGTCAGCCGAGAAGGTGATGTTTCGCTTCGCGTTTCTGTACTACTTCCTGCAAGTAGTGCCGCTAGATTGGAAGTTTTACCACGGCTTGGTGCAGCACTGGGCGGGGTTGTCGCTCGGCGACTTGTTTCGGCTGACGCACTACACGCCGCGCTTTTTCGCTGGCCCCGACACCTTCGCTAATTGGGGCGTAGTAGCGGCCATTGCGGCAGTAGGCGCCCTAGGGTGGAGCGCGCTAGACCGCAACCGTGCCGAGTACAACACCTTATATTACTGGCTACGCGTGCTGGTACGCTACCGGCTGGCAGCCGCTCTGCTGGGCTACGGCTTCCTCAAGCTCTTTCCGATGCAAGCCCCGATGCCTTCGCTGAGCCACCTCAATACGCACTATGGCGACCTAAGCGATTGGAAAGTCTTTGCCCTCAGCCTAGGTATCGTACCCTCGTACCAATCATTCCTAGGGCTAGTCGAAATCTTAGGGGCTGTGCTGCTGCTGAGCCGCCGCACGGCCAGCACGGGAGCCTTTTTGCTGCTCACATTCTTGGGCAACGTGTTTCTCTCGAACCTGGCTTACGAGGGCGGCGAGTACGTGTACAGCTTCTACCTCATAGTGCTCGGCCTGCTGATACTCTGGTACGATTTGGCGCGCCTCAACCGGCTGCTCACCTTAGAGCTGCCCACCCGGCCCAACCACTTTCGCCTAGTACTGCCCGCTGGCTTGCCGCGCGAAACCAAGCGCGTAGCCAAAGCCGCTTTTATCCTGCTGTTTGTGGGGCTGTATGGGGTAAAAGCCTACGCCGCCTACCAGCGCGGCACCTACCACTATCCCACGGCGCCGGGCCTAGCGGGAGCCGCCGGGCTCTACAACGTGCGCGAGTTTCGGCTGGCGGGGCAGGTACACCCGTACTCGGCCACCGACCCCGACCGCTGGCAAGATGTCGTGTTTGAGAAATGGGCCACGCTCAGCGTGCGCTCTAACCAGCCAGTAGCCCTCGACCCTAGCAATGAGGAGGTAATTCCTTCCCAGGACATCGAGCGCAACTTCGAGTTTGCGGGCGCGGCGGGCCGCCACTACTACGGCTACACCCTTGGCCCCGATGGCCAGACCCTGACGCTGCGCAATCGCAACCCCAAGGAAGGTGGCCAGCCGCTGACGCTGCACCTAGCCCGCCCCGACGCTAACACCATCACCCTAGCTGGGCGCGATGAGCAGGGCCGTGACCTCTACGTGGTGCTCGAAAAGCGCAAAAAGAAGTACCTGCTGGAAGAAGCCAGCAAGACCGGCCGACGCGGCGGGCTAAGGTTATAAGTCTTGGCTAACGTGTGCGCCTAATCAGTCGAATTATAATCAATTAGCCCTATGACAACCATCACGCTTGAGACGCCTGTAGTCACCGCGCCGCCCGCCACTGCCGCTCGCCGGCCCTGGCAACCTTGGCAGCGCGTGCTGTTTCGCATTGCCTTTCCGTTTTTCGTGCTGTTGTCGCTGCCTAGCGACGGGGGGTGGTACAAAAACCTCGTCACTATCGACTGGCTGCACGGGCACTACCGCGATGTGTACGACATTGCCCGCTTCTCCCCGTCGTTCTTCCTGAGTGGGGTCGGGGAGGGGGGCACGCCTGTGCTGCTGGGCTACGGCAACTGGTTTATCGCCCTAGGTATCTCCTTCGTCATCGGCTTGGTCTGGACCCTGCTCGACCGCCAGCGCGAGGAGTACGAGGTGCTCTACTACTGGCTGCGCGTCGTGGTGCGGTTTCGGGCGGGCATCGGCATCATCGGGTTTGGCTTCACCAAGCTTTTCCCGACCCAAATGCCATACCCCTCCATTGGCTTGCTCAACAGCGACTTTGGCGACATGACGGCCCAAAAAATATTCTGGCTGCAAATCGGCATTGTGCCGTGGTACCAGGTGTTTGCAGGCGTGGTCGAGACGCTGGCCGGCGTGCTGCTGTTCTTTCGGCGCACCACCTTCCTAGGGGCCGCGCTGCTGCTCGGAGCGCTGGGCGATATTGTATTCGTCAACTTCGCTTACGATGGTGGGGTGCACGTGTACAGCTCGTACTTCGTGCTGCTGGCAGCTTTCCTGATGGTGCAGGACGTTCCTAACCTCTACAACCTGCTTATTCGGGAGCGCTACACAGTGCCGCAGCACTACTACCCGCGCTTTCGGGCGGCGTGGCAGCGCTGGGGCCGCCTAGGGCTGAAGGTGGCCACTATCGGTATTTTCCTGGTGTACTTGACTTACCTCGAATACCTGAACTTCCGCTTCGACCCCTATAAACAGCCCGCGCAAAAGGGCGTGGCCGCGTTGCGCGGGCTCTACAACGTCACCGAGTTTCGCCGCAATGGCCAGGTCATTCCTTACTCGCCGCTCGACAGCGTGCGCTGGCAGCAGGCTACGTTTGAGAAGTGGAGCAGCTTTACCTACAAGGTCAACCGGCCGCTCAAGCTGGACTTGTCAAATGGCGGCGGCTCGCCCATGCGCGACATCAACCGCACCTTCGAAACCACGGGCCTGGCCGGCGGGCAGCGCGTGTTTTACTACGATGCCGACACCACCGGGCACACGCTGTATTTGCAAAGTAAAATCCGCACTGGCACCGACCGCAAAGGCCGGAACAACCGCCCACCCGCAGCCGCCAGGGCCGGCGCCCCACAGGGCAGCAGCAGCGCGGCCAGCCACGCCAATGGCTACGGCGGCGATGCCGGTGGCAGCTACCTAGGGGGCCAGGTAGCCGCGCAGCAGGCCAAGTACCAGGCATCTCTAGCCAAGTGGATTCCGGCCCCGGCGCTGGCCCGCATCGGCGACGAGACCAAGAAAATAAATCCCCTGGCCTACAGCACCCGCCGCGACCGCGGCATTAAAGCTGAGCAGCGCCCCGAGCAGCGCGACCACCTGATATTAGCGTACCGTACCACCGATGGCGGCCGCCACGTCGTACTGCGTGGCACTGACGAACATAAGGACTCGCTGTACGTGGTGCTTGACCGGGTAGACCGTCGCTACACCTTGTCCGAGTCCACGCTTTCGGCCGGTCAATACTAAGCCCCCTGTTTTTCTGGCTGGCAGTTATTGTCAGCCCCTTGCGCATGAGTGATTCCACGTATGATGCCGTCGTAGTTGGCTCGGGCCCCAATGGGCTAGCGGCCGCCATTACCTTGCAGCAGGCCGGCTTGTCGGTGCTGCTGCTCGAAGGCAAAAAGGAGCTTGGCGGCGGCCTGCGTACTGCCGAGCTCACGCTGCCCGGCTTTCGCCACGACATCTGCTCGGCCATTCACCCGCTGGCGGCGGCCTCGCCATTTTTTCAGACCCTGCCGCTGGCGCAGTATGGCTTAGAGTACCTCACGCCGCCCGTGGCCGCAGCCCACCCCCTCGACGATGGCACGGCGGCTGCCGTAGTAAACTCGCTAGCCGATACCGCCCAGGGCCTAGGGCCCGATGCCAAAGCCTACCAAAGCTTGCTCGCACCGCTAGTAGCTAGCTGGCCCGGCCTCGCCAATGATGTGTTGGCGCCGCTGCACTTTCCCAAGCACCCGCTCGATATGGCGCAGTTTGGCTTGTCGGCGCTGCTGCCGGCCACGGTGCTCACCCGGCGCTTTCAGGGCGAAAAAGCCAAGGCTCTATTTGCTGGCATGGCGGCCCACGCCATTCAGCCGCTGAGCAACCTGACCACTTCGGCCATCGGGCTGGTGCTGCTCATTGCGGCGCACCGCGGCGGCTGGCCTCTACCTAGGGGCGGCTCGCAGGCCATCGCCGACGCGCTGGTGGCGCACTTTCGGGCGCTGGGCGGGCATGTCGAAACGGGTACCTATGTGTGCTCGCTAGCCCAACTGCCTCCTGCCAAAGCCGTGCTTTTCGATGTGACGCCCGCGCAGCTTTTGCAGATTGCGGGGCATAGCCTGTCGAGCATCTACCAATGGCAGTTGAGGCGCTACCGCTACGGCATGGGCGTGTTCAAGGTCGATTGGGCACTGGCCGAGCCTATTCCCTTTACAGCACCTGAGTGCGCCCAGGCCGGCACCGTGCACCTAGGCGGCACTCTGGCCGAAATCGCCGCTGGTGAACAAGCCACTGCCCAAGGCCAACACCCCGAGCGCCCGTTTGTGCTGCTAGCCCAGCAAAGCCTGTTCGATGCTACCCGCGCCCCGGCCGGCCAGCACACCGCTTGGGCCTACTGCCACGTGCCCAACGGCTCGCGGGTGGATAGCACCGCGGCTATCGAGCGTCAGGTTGAGCGCTTCGCGCCGGGCTTTCGCGAGCGCATTCTCGCCCGTCACACCTTCGACACGGCCCAGATGGAAAGCTATAATCCCAATTACGTGGGGGGCGACATCAATGGCGGGTTGTTAGATATCAGCCAGTTGTACACGCGGCCGGCCCTGCGGGCTTCGCCCTATCGCACCTCGCAGGCCGGGCTGTACTTGTGCTCGTCGGCCACGCCGCCCGGCGGTGGGGTACACGGCATGTGTGGCTATCACGCCGCCAAGCGCGCCCTACGCGACGTGTTCCACCTGCCCGCCTCGCCTTTATACCAAGCCTAAATTTTCCTCATTTCTGCTTATGTCAACTGTTTCTCCTGTACTGGTCAAGCGCGCATTTACCCTCCACGAAGACTGGGTAGTCGTGGTGCTGGGGGCGCTGCTCATCGCCTTGTCACTGCTTGGTGTGCCGTTCGTGGCGCCCGTATTCAATTGGGCCAATGCAGCCGAGCTAACTGGTAAGGTTTTTAGCGCAAGTAACCTGCAGCTTATCCTGACTCAATTCGTATACCTGGCGGCGGTAGCAGGCATTGGGGCTTGGCTCACGGGCAAGTCGGTACGCAATTTTACCCTAGGCTTTCCGCTCGTGTATGGGCTCACATTGGTAGCGCTGGTGGTGGCGGGCAGCGCGCAGGCGCGGGGCTTCGGGCTAGAGGCGGTGATTTTTAGCCTGCTTATCGGCTTGCTGGTCAGCAATGTGTTTGGGCTGCCCGACTGGCTGCGGGCCACACTCACCACCGAGCTGTTTGTGAAAATCGGACTGGTGCTGCTGGGTACCAGCGTCATTTTTACCGATATCCTCAAGGCGGGTTCCCTAGGTCTGGTGCAGGCACTGGTAGTAGTGCTGTCAGTGTGGTACTTCGCGTTCTGGCTGTGCCGCAAGTTAAAGGTCGACGACGAGCTGACGATGATGATAGCCAGCGGCGTATCCATCTGCGGCGTGTCGGCAGCCATTGCCACGTCGGGCGCCATCAAGGGCGACCCTAAAAAGCTGTCTTACGTCATTTCGCTGGTGCTCATCACGGCCATTCCCATGATGATTGTGATGCCCTACGCCGCCCGCTGGCTGGGCCTCTCGCAAGAAGTAACCGGTGCCTGGCTCGGCGGCAGCATCGACACCACGGGCGCGGTAGTAGCCTCGGGCACGCTGGTGGGTGAAACCGCTTTGAAAATCAGCACCATCGTCAAGTTTTCGCAAAACGTACTCCTAGGGGTGGCCGCCTTCGCTATCTCGCTCTATTGGACCTACACCAACCATCCCGCTGCCCAAGACGCCGAGCAAAAGCCCACGCTGACCATCATTTGGGAGCGTTTTCCGAAGTTCGTGCTCGGCTTTGTGGCGGCCTCCCTGCTGTTTTCATTCGTGCTCACGCCCACCACGACTGAGGCCGTGAAAGGTGGCTTAAAAAGCGCCCAGGGACTGTGGTTTGCGCTAGCTTTCACTAGCATCGGGCTCGAAACCAATTTCAGTGACTTGTTCAAGCAAGAGAATAAGCGGCCACTTTACGCTTTCCTAGCAGCCCAGACTTTTAATATTTTCGTCACTCTAGGTATTGCCTCGCTGCTCTTTCGCTAAGCTTACCGGTCGGCCATCCTCCCCTAGGGGAGTGGCCGACCACCCCAGCCGGAGGTCTTGTCTCACCGCATTCGGCGATTTAGCAAGGTATTAAAAGCAAAACACCCACTCGGATTAAAATCTGAGTGGGTGTTTTTGGTGTGGGAGATACTGGGTTCGAACCAGTGACCCTCTGCTTGTAAGGCAGATGCTCTGAACCAGCTGAGCTAATCTCCCTTTTCCCCGAGTGGCTGTGGCCGTTTGGGAGTACAAAGATGGGATGATTTTTTGGAATGGCAAAACTCGCCGCTAAAAAAAACGCCTAAAAAGAGGGCCAGTAGGTTCCTGAAAGGCATAAGCTTTTCAGGCTCAAGGACAAAAATTTTCAGCTAGAAATGAGTTTTAGCGGCTCTTTGTAACGCAAACTAGGCACCGCCGTTAGGTAAGGGCCGAATGCCTCAGTGCGAAGGCTGTTTTTTCACACACTTTTCTTCTTTCCCATGGAAACCCAATTGCTCCAGAACTATTCGGAAGCCGAAAAAACGGCTTACCTCAGTGCCATTGCGGCCCTTGCCACCGCCGACCGCCAGGCTTCGGCCCCTGAAGCAGAGTTTTTGCAGCGCCTCACGCAGCAGGCTGGTCTGTCGCAAGGCGCGGCTCAGCAAGTGCTGCAGGCCGCTCAAAGCTCGAGCAACCAGACCATCCAGCAAAACCTCGATGCCCTTAAAGGCAGCGACCTTCGCTTTTCGCTCATCACCGACCTTATCAGCTTTGCCCGCGCCGATGGCGCCTATTCTAACGAGGAAGAGGCCATGGTAAGCAAAATGGCCAGCTACCTAGGTGTGAATGCCGAGCAAAAGGCTACGCTCGAAAACGTAGTAGACCAGGCTGCCAATGTGCCGCACAGTGCCGAAGACCCCAATAAACAAGGCTTCTTGAGCGGCATAGGCGATAAGCTCAGCAACGTAGGTATTCCGAAGGGTGCGCTGATGGCCGGCCTGCTTGGTGTAGTAGCCCCGATGGTTATTTCGAAGGTGATGGGCGGCGGCCATAACCAGGGCCAGCCCAGCGGCAACATGGGCGGCATGCTCGGCGGCCTGTTGGGCGGCGGTCAAGGCGGCGGCAGCTCTATGGGCGGCTTGCTAGGTGGCCTGCTAGGCGGTGGCCTGCTCAGCGGGGTGCTCGGTGGTAACAACAACACCTCGGCCTATCCGCAGCAGGGCTCTATGGGCAGCGGGGGCTTGGGCTCCATTATGTCAGTGCTAGGCGGCCTAGGTGGCCAGCCCAACTCGCAGCCGCGCAGCGCAGGCGGTGGGGGCATCATGGGCAGCGGCATGGGCAGCCTGCTCGGCGGCCTGTTTGGTGGCCGCTAACAGCGGCGACAACTTCGCTTAACTAAAGGCGGGGCGGCTTTTCACTGGAAAAGCCGCCCCGCCTTTTTGCTAGGGTAGGAGCCCGCTGCCTGCCTAGGTGCTTTTGGTAGTAGTGGTGCTGGTGCTGGCAAATATGCCGCCTTCCTTCTCCACTACTTCTACTATGCGGTAGTTAAGGTCCTCTTTAGTATTGAGGTACTCGTCGTAGTTAGTGGTTTCTACAAAGTACTGCACCGTAACCTCCTTGCCGCTAGGGGTAAGGGCATTGAATTTCATTTGCACATCGGGCAAAATCAGGGGATGCTGCTGGATAGCGGCTACGGCCCCTTCAATGATGGCGTGCAACTGCGTGCTGGTCGTTTTTTGGTCGAAGACAAGTGTAAAGCCGACCCGGCGCGAGGTGCGCAGGCTAAGGTTGTCCAGGGGCTTGTCTATCATGCTCTTGTTGGGGACGGTCAGAAAGCTTTTTTCGGCTGTGCGCAGGCGAGTGCTGCGAAAGCCAATTTTCTCGACCGTGCCGCTCACGTCGCCCGCCGACACCAAGTCGCCCACCCCAAACGGCTGGTCGAGGAAGATGGTGAACGAAGCCAGCAGGTTCTCAATGCTTTCCTTAGCCGCAAAAGCTACGGCCAGCCCCCCAATACCCAGTGTACCTACAAAGCCCACCACATTCACCCCAAATACGCGGCCCAGTATGACCATGAGCCCAATGAGCAGCACAAAAACCTTGAGCAAGTCCTTGGCAAACGGTAAAAACTGATTATCAAGCCGGTGGGCGCCAGGTGTAGCCGTAAGCTCGGCGCGTCGCTGCAGCATCAGTAGGGCAAAATCGACCACCCGCAGCACTACCCACACAATGGTCACAATAATTCCTAGGTGAAATAAGTTAAGGAGGGCAACCTTAGGCCAGGGCTCCACGCCCTTCACGGCTGTAGGAGGCAGTGGGTAGCGCAAAACGCTAAAGGATAGATAGACTGTGCAGAGGAAAAGTAACGTGCTAAGTGGTTGGATAAATAAGTCGTGTAGCTCTTGTTCGGTAATGCCAGCCGTGTAGCGTTTGGTTAGCCGAAATAAAGTGCTACTGAGCAGCCGCGTTAGTAACCGGTTGAGGCCTGCTCCTAGGCCAAAAATTAAGAGGGCAAAAACATAATCTACTAACTCATTACCCAGCACCTCGCGGTGCAAGAAAGGCGGTATTTCCATCTACTGCGTGGTTCAAGTGAAGAGAAGCAATAAGGTCGGTACGCGCCTGGCGCCTTGCTAGTTGGCTTTTGCTAGGCCCGCGCCCAGTGGGCCACCTAGGGCCGCCGGGCACCGCGCTGGCTACCAGGCGGCTGCCACACAAGCAGTTGCTAGCCGCGGCCAAGGCGCAGTATTATTGCTAGAAAAAATTGCTAATTGTATTATTTAAAAACCTCTCGGTATTAAAATTGTTAAGTCTACATTACTGCAATATAGCGGATTGATTAACAAGGTATAAATGAAAGCATTAAGTATTTAAGAACTAATTTTCTTACCCAAGCGTAGTACAGATACGCAATTTTCCCCATCTCTATATCCTTCAATGAAACCACTGCATTCGCGTGTCGAAACGCAACAACTGGACCGCGCTGCTGCTATGCTGAAAGTTCTGTCTCACCCCAAGCGTCTGGCGATTGTCGACCTCCTGGGTAAGCTTAAGGGCAGCAAAGACCAGCAAATGTCCGTTACCGAAATCTATCAAGCGTTGGACCTACCCCAGGCCATCGCCTCGCAGCACCTCATCACCCTCAAGGACCGTGGTGTGCTGAAATCGAATAAAATAGGTACCAAAATCTATTACGCGTTGGCGGTACCTCAGTTGATGAAAGTGATTGATACCTTGGAGGATTACTCCGGGCGCATCTAGTGCCACCTATCCGGTGAGTAGTTTGCTCACTATCTGCTATGAAAACGCTTCTGGTTAAGTAACCACACCAGAAACCTGAAAAAAAGGGCCGCTTGTACAAGCGGCCCTTTTCATTTTTAGAGGCTAGTGTACCGTGCGAAGCGCCTAGGCCGGCACCGACTGGCCCTCCAGGTCAAAAATGCTGGTGAGCAGCGGTAGCAGCTGCTCGGCTTCGTCGCGGCGGCAAGCAGCTTTTAGCTGCAGCACGTGCTGCTTCAGTACCTTTTGCATAAAGGCGCGCGTGGCCTCATCAAGCAGTTTGACTTCGGCAGGCGTAGCTTTTTTCTGAAAGCGGTCGAGCTCTTGCTGGCGTAATTGCTCCAGGCCGGCCTTCATGCGCTGGATGAGGGGCGATACCAGCATCTCGCGGCTCCAGTCGGCAAATTCAACTAGGCTGCTTTCGATGAGGCTGCGCACCTGCGGCACGGCGGCCAAGCGCTGCTCCAGCGCGGCCGAAGCTTTGCTCTCAATAGCATCGACATTGTATACGAGCACCCCAGGCACCTGCTCAACATCGGCGGCTACCGAGCGCGGCACCGATAAGTCGATGAAGAACTTATAGCTCAGCACATCTAGGTGCGCTACCAGCTCGCGGGTGAAGAAGGGGTCGGCGCGGTTGATAGACGAAATAATAACGTCGGCCTCACGCAACGCAGTAGTCAGTTCTTCGAAGTCTACAACCTGCAAGCGGCCGGGCGCAAACTCGGCGGCGAGCTCTTCGGCGCGGGCACGGGTGCGGTTGCACAGCGTCACGCTGGCAAAAGCCTTGCTGTCAGCCAAGTGGCGGCACACGTCCGAGCCTATCTCGCCTAGGCCCACTACCAGTACCCTAGGGGCGGCTACGTCGGCCGTGAGCTCTTCTACCAGCTCCAGGGCGGCGTAGCTCATGCTAGCGGCCCCGTCGCGGAAGCTGGTTTCTTGCTGCACCCGCTTGTTAGTGAAGAAGATAGTGTGCAGCAGGCGGTGCAGGAAGGGGCCAGCTACGTCAGCGTCGGCGGCCCACTGGTAGGCCAGCTTTACCTGGTTGATAATCTGTAAATCGCCCACTACCTGCGCATCGAGCCCGATTGCCACCTCAAAAAGGTGGCGAGTGGCCATTTCAGCCTCATTGTAGCGGTCGAAATAGGGCGCGAAGTTGCCAATATCGGCCCGGTGCTTTAGCTGGCCGAGAGCCTCAATAATGGCGGCCGATTGGTCGTCGTCGTGAGCATAGTAGACCTCGGTGCGGTTGCAGGTGCTGAGAACCAGCAAGTCGCTGAGGTGCAAGTCGGTGTGTAGCTGCTGCAAGAAGCGGCGACACGCGGGCTCGTCCAGGGCCAACAGCTCGCGGATGGCGAGCGGTGCTTTCTTAAAAGATAGACTAACCGCTTTAAAAGAATGAGACATAGCACGGGACGGCCCAAGGCCGGCCTGCAAAATTACGGTATAAATAATAGCTTTAGAAACAGTAATACGAACTGCCTGGTTCGAGCAGATTGAGGTAAAAGCCCAGATAACAGCGTAATTACCTTAACTTGGAATAGTTCTAAATAGTGGAGGAGGTGCGCAGCCGTCTAAACTTTGTCCTACCCCGACCTTTGTGGCTGTATGCTGATTCCTCTTTACGACCAGAAATCCCGAATTAAGCTGATAGTGCTTGTGCTGGCACTGCTCATTGGAGCAGCTACGATGCTGTACACAAATGCGTTGGTGCAAAAGCTGTCGGAGCAGGAGCAGCATCAGATAGACCTCTATGCCAAAACACTGCGCTACATGATTAGCACAGAGGAAACATATAGCCTACCTTTTTTACAGGACCAAATAATTGACGCCAACACAACCATCCCCGTAATCCTGACCGACGGAGAAAATATTATCGATACGCGCAATCTAGGGCTGGGAAAAAATATTACGATGCCCGATTCGCTGCGGCAGATAAAGCAGATATTGCTCGCAATGCAACAGCGGCATCCGCCCATTCGCATAGATCTGACAGGTAATACCCGTAATTATATTTTCTACCAAGATTCGGCCTCGCTTCGTCAGTTGCGTACCTATCCTAGGGTGCAGCTAGCGGTCATTGCCTCGCTGGCTATGCTGGCCTACCTCAGCTTTAGCTACTCGCGTCGGGCCGAGCAAAACCGCGTGTGGGTAGGCCTAGCTAAAGAAACCGCGCACCAGTTGGGTACGCCGCTAAGCAGCCTGGTAGGGTGGCAGAGCTACCTGCGCGAGTCGGAGCGCTTCCGCGACGAGCCCATAGTGGAAGAGCTGGGCAAGGACATCAAGCGCTTGGAAATCATTACGGAGCGCTTCAGTAATATCGGCTCGGTGCCGGTGCTCAAGGCCGAAAACCTATACCTGACCACGCGCAACGCCATTGCTTACCTAGAGTCCCGAGTGTCGCGCAAGGTGAAATTTAGCATCGAAACCGACCTGCCGCTCGATACGCCGGCCTGCCTCAACGTGCCGCTGTTCGACTGGGTGGTCGAGAATATCTGCAAGAATGCGGTAGACGCTATGGATGGCCGAGGTAGCATTACGCTGCGCCTGCGCCGCGTGCGCCCCCGCCGCCGCTGGTGGACGCGGCGCCCGTCGCCCCCACAGGTCGCCATCGACATCACCGATACTGGCAAAGGCATTCCTAAAAACAAGTTGGAAAGCGTGTTCTTGCCCGGCTACACCACCAAAAAGCGCGGTTGGGGATTAGGCTTGGCGCTAGCCCGCCGCATCATCGAGAATTACCACCAGGGGCGCCTTTTCGTGAAGTGGAGCGAGGTGGGCAAGGGAACAACCTTTCGGCTGGTGCTTAATCAATAATAAAATCAAGGTAATGCTAGCAATACCTACTCGGTATTACTAGCATTACCCTGATTTTATTACTACCTACAGCTACTCCCCGATAACGAGTTGCTCGGGCAGGTGTAGTAGGTAGTCGCCGTAGCCGCTCTTGCGTAGCGGTTCGGCAATTTTGCGTAGTTGGTCGGCATCAATAAAGCCTTGGCGGTAAGCGGCTTCTTCGATAGAGCCAACTTTCAGGCCTTGGCGTTGCTCTAGCACGCGCACAAACTCGCCGGCCTGCATCAGGCTCTCGAAGGTACCAGTGTCGAGCCACGCCGTGCCCCGGCCCAGAATGCCTACTTTGAGCTTGCCCCGGCGTAGGTACTCACGGTTTACGTCCGTGATTTCGTACTCGCCGCGCGGGCTAGGCTCTAGGTTCTTGGCGATTTCTACCACATCGTTGTCGTAGAAATACAAGCCTGGCACGGCGTAGTTGCTCTTGGGGTGGGCCGGCTTCTCCTCAATACTGAGTGCCACCTTGTCATCATCAAACTCCACCACGCCGTAGCGCTCTGGGTCATGCACGTGGTAGGCATACACGACGCCGCCGTCGGGGTCGTTGTTAGCTTTCAGCAACGCCTCTAGGCCTTCCCCATGGAAGATGTTATCGCCCAGCACCAGCGCCACCTTATCATCGCCGATAAAGTCAGCGCCCAGCACAAAGGCCTGCGCCAGGCCGTTGGGCAATTCCTGCACCACGTACTGGAAGTTGCACCCTAGGCTCTGGCCGTCGCCCAGCAGCTTCTTAAACTGCGCCTGGTCGTGAGGCGTGGTGATGATAAGGATATCCCGAATGCCCGCCATCATGAGCAGCGATAGCGGGTAGTACACCATCGGCTTGTCGTAAACCGGCATGAGCTGCTTAGACACGGCCAGCGTGAGGGGGTGCAAGCGGGTGCCGGAGCCGCCGGCGAGGATGATGCCTTTCATTTGAGTAAAGTAGTCGAGTAAGTTTAAATAATCTCTTTGCTTGAATAAATAGATTCGTAGCGCCCTAAGTCTTAGTTGCGCTCTTTGATAAATTCCTGATTGGCCCCAAACCAGCTTAGGGTCTGCTTCAAGCCTTCGCGGATGCGCACCTGCGGGGCATACCCTAGGCGGGTTTCGGCCTTGCTGATGTCGGCCAGCGAGTCGCGAATGTCACCAGCGCGGTTGGGCCCAAACTTGGGCTCCAGCGTCGAGCCAGCTTCTTCTCGCAATATGTCGTACATCTGCACCAGCGAAGTGCGGTCGCCCACAGCGATGTTATACACTTGATTTACTGCCTCGGGGTTGTCCGTAAGGGCTGCCCTAATATTGGCTTGCACGCAGTTCTCCACGAAGGTGAAATCGCGGGTTTGTCCGCCGTCACCGTTGAGCGTGGGCGGGTTCTCCTGCAAGATGGCGTCGATAAACAGTGGAATTACCGCCGCATAAGCTCCACCTGGGTCCTGGCGCGGGCCAAAGATGTTGAAATAGCGCAGGCCAATAATCTCCATGCCGTAGGTGCGGGCAAAGACATCAGCATACAGCTCATTGGCGTACTTCGTAACGGCGTAGGGCGAAAGCGGCTTGCCAATGCGGTCTTCTACTTTAGGTAAACCAGGGTGGTCGCCATAGGTCGAACTGCTAGCCGCGTACACGAAGCGCTTGATACCCGCTTCCTTGGCCGCGTACAGCATTTTTACGAAGCCACCCACATTTACCTCGTCCGTCGTCACAGGGTCATTAATGGAGCGTGGCACCGACCCTAGGGCCGCCTGGTGTAGCACTACATCGATGCCCTCGCAGGCGCGAGCACAGGCGTCGCGGTCGCGAATGTCACCTTCCTGCACCTCTAGGGCGGGGTTGTCCCCGAATAGGCGTAGGTTTTTGCGGAAACCGTTGGAGAAATTGTCCAGCACCCGCACCTTCTTGGCGCCGTACTTGAGCAAGTACTCAACTAGGTTAGACCCAATAAAGCCCGCGCCACCCGTTACGAGAAATGACGTATCGCCGAGCGGTTGGTTATGGAAAGGAAAATCGTACACGTTGTTGAAATTAAGCGCGCTAGCGGTCAGCGTATTGCTTCTGGTTGTAGTCCTGGTAGGCGCCGCTGGTCACGTGGTCAAGCCACTCCTGGTTGGCCAGGTACCAATCCACGGTCTGGCTCAGGCCCTGCTCGAAGGTGACGCTGGGCTTCCAACCGAGCTCGTTCATGATTTTAGACGAGTCGATGGCGTAGCGCATGTCGTGGCCGGCGCGGTCGGTTACAAACTTGATAAGCTTGCGCGAAGTGCCGGCTTCCTGGCCCGTTTTCTCATCTACCACATCGCACAGCAGCTGAATGAGCTTCAGGTTTTGCCACTCGTTTACGCCGCCGATGTTGTAGGTATCGCCCAGCTTGCCTTGGTGGAAAACCGCGTCGATGGCCGTAGCGTGGTCTTTTACAAATAGCCAGTCGCGCACGTTCTCGCCCTTACCATACACGGGCACCGGCTGGCCGGTGCGCAGGCGGTGGATGGCCAGCGGAATAAGCTTCTCGGGGAAGTGGTTGGGGCCGTAGTTGTTCGAGCAGTTGCTCAGCTTCACGGGCAGGCCGTAGGTGTGGTGCCAGGCGCGCACAAAGTGGTCGCTCGAGGCCTTAGAAGCCGAATAAGGCGAGCGCGGGTCATAGCTGGTTTCCTCCGTAAACATCTCGGGGCCAAAATCCAGCGAGCCATACACCTCATCGGTGCTTACGTGGTAAAACGTGTGCCCGTCGTAGCCACCGGGCTGCCACAGATTTTTGGCCGCACTCAGCAGGTACACGGTACCTAGGACGTTGGTGCGTACAAAGGCCAGCGGGTCGGTGATACTGCGGTCAACGTGGCTTTCGGCCGCGAGGTGAATCACGGCGTCAGGCTCCTCCTTGGCAAACAGCTCATTCACGAAGGCCTGGTCGGCAATATCGCCTTTGATGAAGCGGTAGTTGGGGGCGTTCTCAATATCGCGCAGATTCTCCAGGTTGCCAGCGTAGGTGAGGGCATCCAGGTTGAGAATTTGGTACTCGGGATACTTTGTGACGAACAGCCGCACTACGTGCGAGCCAATGAAACCAGCCCCGCCGGTAATAAGAATCTTTTTCATATTAAAAAACGGCTGTCATGCAGAGCGTAGCGAAGCATCTCGCATGGCCCACTAACTTCTACTAGTTGGATATTACTGCGCCACACGAGATGCTTCGCTGCGCTCTGCATGGCATTAAATAGCTTAAGCGAGCGTTTGCTGCCATTTCCAGGCGCTGGCCAGGGCATCAAAGAGCGACGTTTCGGTTTTGAACCCTAAGACCTCAGCGGCCTTGGTAGCATCAGCATAGATGGCGGGCACGTCGCCGGCGCGGCGCGGACCAATGGCGTAGTTGAGCTTCTGGCCGCTGGCTTTTTCGAAGGTTTGCACCACTTCGAGTACCGTGTTGCCATGACCAGTACCTACGTTAAAGGTTTCGACCACCTCGCTGGCCTTATGGTCGAGCAGACGCTGTACGGCCACTACGTGCGCCTTGGCTAGGTCTACGACATAGATATAGTCGCGTACGTTGGTGCCATCGGGCGTGTCGTAGTCGTTGCCGAAGATGGTCAGCTTCTCGCGCAGGCCGGCAGCCGTTTGCGTAATGAAGGGCACTAAGTTGTTGGGCACTCCTAGGGGCAACTCGCCAATCCTGGCCGAGGGGTGTGCGCCGATAGGGTTGAAGTAGCGTAGTAGAATGGTACGCAGCTTGTTGTCCGCAGCCCCTGCTACGTCGTGCACAATGTCTTCGCACATTTGCTTGGTGCGGCCGTATGGCGAGGAAGCGGGCTTGGTGGGCGTCGCCTCGGTCACAGGCAACTGGTCGGGTACCCCATACACGGTGCACGATGACGAGAACACCAGGTTCTCAACGCCAAACTCATTCATTACTTCTATCAGCGTCAGCAGTGAGCCCACGTTGTTTTGGAAGTAGGCCAGCGGCTTCTGCAACGATTCGCCTACTGCTTTAAATGCAGCAAAATGAATCACACCCTGCACGTTGCCTTCTTTCTTAAATACCTCACGCAGGGCGTCAGCATTGCCGCAGTCGACGTGGTAGCACGGCACCTCTCGGCCCAGAATATCGCGTAGCCCGGCCAGTACCGATTCTTTCGAATTGCTGAAGTCGTCGACAATGATGGGCTCATAGCCCGCCTGCGCCAGCTCTACCACGGCGTGGGAGCCAATGTAGCCGGCCCCGCCGGTAACCAGAATCTTGGTCATAATGGTTAATTGTTAGTTGTTAATGGTTAATGGTTAATGTATATAGGCTGATGCTCGGAGGCATTAACCATTAACAGCTAACCATTAACCATTAAATTATAAGCTCCAGTAGTGCAGCTCGTGCATGGGCTGGGCGCGGTACAAGCCTTTGATATCGACCAGCACGGCATTATCGGCCGTGATGGACTGAAAGTAAGCCTCGTTTTTCTCTAGGTAGGGCTTGTGGCTCACGGCCACGATAACAGCGTCGTAGTCAGTGCGCACCTTATCAGGAGCCGTGAGGCGGAAGCCGTACTCATGGTGTAGCTCGTCGGAGCTGGCGTGCGGGTCCACGATGTCCACATTAACCGAGAAGTTTTTAAGCTCCTGAATAACGTCGGCCACCTTCGAGTTGCGAATGTCTTCCACATTTTCTTTGAACGTGGCGCCCATTACCAGCACGCGGCTTTTGGCCACGTCCTTGCCGCGCTTAATCATCATCTGCACCGTTTTGCGGGCGATGTAGGCACCCATATTGTCGTTGGTAGTGCGCCCGCTCAGAATGACTTTGGCATCGTAGCCCAGCTCTTTAGCCTTGTAGGTCAAGTAGTAGGGGTCCACGCCGATGCAGTGGCCGCCCACTAGGCCGGGGCTGAACTTGAGGAAGTTCCACTTGGTGCCGGCCGCTTCGAGCACCTCGTAGGTATTGATGCTCATGCGGTCAAAAATCATCGAGAGCTCGTTCATCAGCGCGATGTTCACATCGCGCTGGGTATTCTCGATAATCTTAGCGGCCTCGGCCACCCGGATGCTGCTAGCGCGGTGCACGCCAGCATCTACCACCAGCTCGTAAACCTTAGCAATAATGTCTAGGCTTTCAGCATCGCCGCCACTCACCACCTTCACGATGCGGCGCAGCGTGTGCTCCTTATCGCCGGGGTTGATGCGCTCGGGCGAGTAGCCCACTTTGAAGTCGCCATTGGCAAAGCTCAGGCCCGATAGCCGCTCCATTACCGGAATGCAGTCTTCCTCGGTGCAGCCTGGGTACACGGTGCTCTCAAACACCACGTAGTCACCTTTCTTTAACACCTTGCCTACCGAGGTGGAGGCACCTAGGAGCGGCTTGAGGTCGGGCTGGGCGTGCTCGTCGATGGGCGTGGGCACGGCCACGATGAAGAAGCGGGCCTCGCGCAGCACATCGAGCGAGTCGGTGAACGCGATGTCGCAGCCTTCAAAAGCTGCACTATCCAGCTCGCCGCTCGGGTCTTGGTGGTTGCGCATCATCTCCACGCGGCCAGCATTGATGTCGAAGCCAATAACCGAGAGTTGCTTGGCAAATTCGAGCGCGATAGGCAGGCCCACGTAGCCGAGGCCGATAACAGCCAACTTGGCTTCTTTGCGGAGGAGTTCGTCGTACACGTCTATTGAGTTAGAAGTTATAAATGTTGAGTTAAGGATTGGTGCTATGCATGATAAAACTTTCATCCATAGGTATCACCACTGTTTGGTCGGTGCTCAGCTGGTACTGCTCACCGCTTTCGGGGCAGGTAGCAAGACCGGCTGCATCAAACGCCAGGCGGTGTCCATAGGTGCTTACCCAGCCGTGCTGTCTGGCGGGCGTGCCATATACTAGGGCAAAGGCAGGTACATCCTGCGTGACCACGCTGCCCGCTCCTACAAAGGCGTAGCGCCCAAGGTGCACGCCGCACACTAGTGTGGCATTAGCCCCAATACTGACTCCGCGCTCGAGGTAGGTGGGTAAGTAGTAGTCTGCACCACGCCGCGGCACGGCGCTACGCGGGTTCTTGACATTGGTGAACACTACCGACGGACCTATGAATACGTCGTCTTCGCACACCACGCCGCTGTAGAGGCTCACATTGTTTTGCACCTTCACGTTGCGGCCCAGGGTCACGCCATCGGCCACAAACACGTTTTGGCCCAACGAGCAGTTTTCGCCCAACACGGCGTCCGCCGCCAGGTGGCAAAAGTGCCAGATGCGGCTGCCCGCCCCTACGCGGCAGCCGGCATCGAGCACGGCGCTGGAATGGGCATAGAACTCGGCAGCAGATTCGGCCACGGGGCAAAAACGAGGGTTGGCACTCGCAAAGGTAACAGCCCGAAGGGGGTTGCGAAGCAAGACCATACCTAAGACGCTCCACGGTATATTTCATGCTTGGGGCGGCCCCTAGAGTAGGGGTGGGGCGGTCACGGGCTGGGTAGCACCGACTCCTATCTTTGCCGGTACTAAAAACTTACTCCGTATCGCTATATGAAAAATACTACCCTGCTACTTGGCTTAGCGCTGCTGGGGGCATGCTCCTCCAATAATAAGGAGGTCAAAACTACGGATGGAGCTACGGTTGTGACCTTTAACGATTTTGAAGCGGGCGGCGGATGGCTTCCAGACCCCACTCTGTTAGCCAAAGGGCAGGCGCACTCGGGGCAGTACGCAATGATAGTAAACAAAGACCACGAGTTTAGTCTCACCTTTAATAGCACGCTAGGTAGGCTCAGTCCGCGCAAGTTTAAAAAGCTGCGCCTGGAGGCGTGGGCGTACATGCCCGATGCAAACGCTACGGGCAACCTAGGGATTCAGCTAATGGATGCCAGCGACCAGAAGCAGCTATACGGCGATGGCATCAGCTTTCGCACAACTATCAAGGAATATGGCGAGTGGGTGCCGATTAGTAAGGAGTTCGTGTTGCCTGACACCATTACGGCCAACCAGCACCTGCGCATGTTTTTGTGGCGTGCCGACGCCCAAAGCGACGTGCTAGTTGATGATGTAAAACTGAGTATTGTTGAGTAGTCGTTTTGACAATCGGTAGCGGAGCTGCCTACGTAGGCAACCGTCTGAGCAAGCCTGTGCGCTAAGTCGCCCGAGCTATCTTCATCTTTCTTGCTTCCTCGATGAACAAGCGGTTTCTCACCGGCGTGTTGCTGGTTTTCGTGCTGACCGATTTGGTTTTTACCTACTGGCAAAACTATCTATTGCCCCTCGATGGCGACATGGTAGCCGTCACCTTTCCGTCCCCGTTTTACAGCCAGGTGCTAAAAGACCCCTTTGGCTGGGAAGTACTTACCAAAAACGCCATCTACGCGGCACCTAATCGCTTTTTCGCCCACGCGTCGGTGTATTACTATTGGCGGCACGTGCCACTGCTTCTGCATGCCGTGCTTGACCCTATTAGCAGCCTCTACGCTGCCAGCGCGCTATTCACAGTGGCTATGCAGGCGGCTTTTCTGGGCTTGCTGGCGCAGTATATTCGTCGGGCGAGCGGCGAGCCGCGGGGCTGGCTGGGGCTGGCCGCAGCAGCGGCACTACTGGTGCCGCTGTTTCAGCGGCACGGCTACTACCAGCAGTTGGGGGTGCATGACTTATCTATCACCTACACCTTCTTTTATGCAATGCCGCTGGTGCTGGTGCTGGTGTTGCTGTGGCCATTTTTTCGAGCCGCATGCCAGCGGCAACCGCTACGGCTGTCGTGGGCATCGCAGTTTGCCCTAGTAGGACTCATGGTGGTTATTGGATTTCATGGCGTCATTGCTACGGCTGCCCTAGCCGTAGTGCTGGGCTGCATCGGTTTGTATTGGGGCTGGTGCAAAATGAGAGCTTGGCGTTATCCCCAGCAGGCCCAGGTAGCTAACCAATGGTTGTCAGGCCAGGCTATTGGGTTGCTGGCAATGCTGGCACTTATTTGCTTGTACTCTATATACATCGGGCGCAATAATATAGAGAACTCGCACGACCACACCCTAGGTGAGCTGTTTCGATTATTGCCCACCGGCGTATACCAATATTTCATCGCGCAGCCAGCGCTGCCGCTATTAACCGGGCTGCTGCTGCTGAATGCGCAGTTGTTGCGCCGGCTGCCCGAGGGCACGCCTGGCCGGCAGCGTGTGCTGCAGCTACTACGCTGGGTGAGCGTGTACACCATTCTTTATTTGCTGCTCCTGCCCTTCGGGGGGTACCGGTCCTATCGCCCGTATTTGCTGCGCAATGACTCTATTTCGCCCATTTTGATAGGATTGTTCTTTGCCTATGGGGTATCAAGCTACTTGCTGCTATTTCGGCTGCGTGGGCGCAAGCATACGCTGTACCTAGTAGTCATTTGCCTATTCAGTGCGCTGCTGACGGGCGCCGATGCCCGGCTCAAGCTAGTAGATAACAACAACGACTGCCAGCGCTGGGCCCTCGACCAACTGGCGCGTGCCACTGAGCCTGTAGCCCAGTTATCAACCTACTGCAATGTGCTGACGTGGCTGCCATTTTATGAGTATCACCAGTCTGAGATACACGCACAAATGCTGAAATATTGGGGCGTAACACCCAAAGAACAGCTGTTTTATCAGAAGGCGGATAAGTAAGCAATGCGGCGGCGCATAAAGCTGTGCTGGCACTTCTAGAGTATAGCTAATGCGCTTCTGTTAGGCAAGCATAGCGGCACGGGCCAGTCGCGATAGTCTTTACTTGGTAGAGTTATTTATAGCTTAATGCCAAATATTCCAGGTGAAAATGTCAAACTGGCACCAACACTAGTAGCATGACCAGGTAGATTATACTTGTTAGAGTCGTATGCTAAGTCAGCGTCCTGCTCAATGGCATAGTCGCTGGTGGCCTCGCGGGTACCAATATGAAGCGTAGCACCTTTGCCTTAACTAACGGTGTGGAGCAGCAGGCACAGTTCAGGGTAACGTAAGAAGAAGGTATTAGGGAAAGGCGGCTGGAGTGGCGGAGGAAACGGTTATTCTTGCGGAGCGGAATGGCGAAGCAAGCCTTCCTTTACGTGCTGCAAACGTATGTAGCCGCTTGTGGCGCCGCCAGAAATAGGTGACTTAGTTTTTCTGCAAAGCATAGTTACCCACTTTCTCGCGGCCTCCTCCTCACTTTCTATTCGTAATTCTATATTCTATGGTTTCGCGTCCCTTCAACTTTCAAAAGTGGGTTGCCGAGCACCGGCACTTACTGAAGCCGCCGGTGGGCAACCAGCAGGTTTTTAAAGACAATAAAGACTTTATCGTGATGGTGGTGGGCGGCCCTAACGCCCGCAAAGACTACCACGTGGATGAAGGCGAGGAGTTGTTTTGGCAACTTGAGGGCGAGATGACAGTCAAAATCATCGAGGATGGCAAGCCTGTGGATATTGTCATCGGGCCCGGCGATATGTTTTTACTGCCGCCCGGCGTACCGCACTCGCCCCGCCGCCCGGCCGGCACCGTGGGCCTAGTGCTGGAGCGCTACCGCACGGCCGGTGAGCTCGACGGCTTTCAGTGGTACTGCGAAAACTGCGGCAATAAGCTCTACGAGGAGTACGCCGAGATTACCGACATTGTGGCCCAGCTGCCGCCCATCATGGACCGCTTTTGGGCCAATGACGACCTGCGCACCTGCAAGGTGTGTGGCACCTATATGGAAGCGCCCGCCAAGCCAGTACCTGAACCAGCCTAATGCTAGGCTTTTTCGCTTGCCAATCAATGCCTTGTAAACGGCCAAGTGCTCTTGTGGCTGGATTCTGGGAGCTGTTGCCTAGTAGTGGCACGCTCGCTGGGCAAGTCGCCTTGCGCCACAAGCTGCCCCTGCGGGCGGGCCGCTTTAGAAAATAAGCCGGCCAGAACACTACCTAGGCGCCGCGGGGAGCGGGCGGGCTTGGGGGCAAGCGCGAGCGCTTGCTGAGCGCTGCTGACGGGGCCTAGTACCACGGCCGGGCTGCCCTCGAGGGTGTATACGGGGTGGTGGCCAGTGGTGGCATCTTGGCGATACTCTACCACGCTAGCGTAATAGGTGCGCTGCGGGTCGAGGGGGGGCAGCCAGGTGCTGGTGCCCCGCTCGATAGCCACTACACGCGTGCCATCGGCCAGGGTACTGGCTACGTGGTAGGCGGTGCCATCGGTGGGGAAGGCCGTGCTGGGGCCATCGGCTTTGAGCAGCACCAGCCGGTGGGTGCCCGACCCCGGCGCCCAGGTGAGCTGGGTGGGGCTAGCCGACCGCTGGCCGACTTGCACGGCGCGGGCGGCTAGCGCGGGCGCAAATAGGTCGTGCGTGGGCCAGCTTTTTACGGCTGCCCGCCACTTGCCGCCCAGCGCAGTCAGCTCTTGCCAGAACTGGCTTGAGTTGTTGTTGATATTAAGCAAAATGGCCCAGGTATAGCCCTCCGCGGTGCGCATCATGAGGCTGGCTGTGCCGTCGAGGCAACCGGTGTGCCACTGGGTGCCGCCGTTCACCATCCAGCCCTTGGCGTAGTAGCTATTCGCGGCCGAAGGCTGCGCCATGCTGCGCAAGCTGGCTGCCGACAGAAGGCCGGGCCGCGAGCCGGAGCCGCTGGTAGCCAGCAGCAGCCGCACCAGGTCGCGGGCCGAAAATAGCCAGCCACCGTGCGCATTCATAGCCTCCAGCTGGTAGCCGCCATAGGCGGCGGGCACCTGCTGCGCGGGGTCGTAGCACGAGGGCAGGCAGTAGGCGCTTTGGTAAGCGCTTTCGCGTTCGTGGCGGGCGGCAAGCAGGTTACGGCCTAGGTGGGCTTCGAGTACACCGCTGGGCTGCAGCACGTGCTGGCGCACCCAGGCTTCGTAGGGCTGGTGCGTCACGGCCTCCAGCACTTTGCCCAGTACGAGGTAGCCGGTATTAGAGTAGGCAAAGCGCGTTCCGGGCTCAAAGTTGAGGCCCTGGCGCAGCATGTAGCGAATGAGGGTCGAATCACCCACGGGGTTGGCGACGCCCATCACAGTAGCTACGTGCGTCGGAAACTCGACGGGGTCGCAAGTGCCGTAGCCATCGCAGCCAACGCTGCGGTCCCAGCCGGCCGTGTGCTCCAGCAGCTGTTGCACCGTGATGCGGTAGAGGCGCTCATCCCGGATTTCCTGGGTGTATGCGGGGGGGGCTAGGTAGCCCTGCGGGCCAAATACGGGGTGCGAGAGGTCGATTTTACCTTCCTCTACCAGCTTCATGATGGCCAGCGCCGTGACAGTTTTGGAGAGGCTGGCCACCCGCAGCAGGTGGTAGGGCTGCATGGGCAAGGTGCGCGCCACATCGGCATAGCCAAACCCGCGTTCATACACCAGCCTGCCATCCTTAGCCAGCGCCACGGAGGCCCCAAGCACTTTCCAGCGCTGCATAAATTGCTGCATGGTGGCATCGCAAGGAGCCAAGGCAGGTACTGCTACGCCGGTCTGGGCAAAGCTGCGCAGGCCTAGCAATACCAGCAAGAAGGTAAAAAGTAGTTTCAACTGAAAATCTGCTAGACCAATTCCTGATTTAGTTACAGTAACTGCACAGTTTGGCATTGGCAAATTTATTGTATTTAATCGGGTGTTGAAATGCAGGTTTAATGAATATTATTTAATTTTTCTAAGAAATATAAGTGGGTGCTATATATGATAAATTTTAATGTGCTGCTCATTTATCATGTCAACAGGGTTTTGCTTGTTCTAGTCATTCTATTCGAGATAACCGAGTAATGTACTTTGGGCAACTGTAAGAGTATGCCGATTTTAACATTAATTGTATTATCTAGCTATTTTTGTTCAGGTAGTACTCATCCGGTAGCTCAAGCACAGCAGGCTTCAGCAGCACATCGTGCGCTTACCTTGCCGGCCCTAGGTTACTGCTGCTAGCTATTTGTCGAGCAAGCGGGTTGACGCTAATTTTTAAAGCAATGAGCAGCTGGACGTTTCGTAGAAAAATTAGTCAGGTGTTATGGTGCGTGGGTGGGCTGCTTGGGCAGCCAGCCGCGGCGCAGGTGGCAGGCAAGGCTGAAACCACTTCGTTTCAAATAGACCAGCCGTGGAGCGCTGCCGTGGATGTGCGGTCCGATATTGTGATGCTCTATGGTATTGGCGACGACTTCCAGACCCGGGCGGCTTCGTGGCTAGGCAAGGGCTACAATGTGCAGTTTATGACGGGCATTGCCTGGGGCAATTACCAGCCCTACTTCGAGGGGAAGTTTGATGGCCGGCCGCACCCGGAAGATATTCAGCTAGAGCGCAATGGCACTCGCATTATGCACGGCCCCACGGTGCCCTATGTGGTGCCCTCGCAGCACTACCTCGACTACATGAAAACCCAGGTCAAGCGGGCCATTGACTTTGGGGTGACGGCCATCTACCTGGAAGAGCCCGAGTTTTGGGCACGTGGCGGCTACAGCGAAACGTTTAAGAAGGAGTGGCAGGACTACTACCACTTTCCCTGGATGCCGCAGCATGAGTCGCCGGAGGCCACGTACCTGTCCTCAAAGCTCAAGTACCAGCTGTACTTCAGAGCTTTAAAAGAACTATTTTCATATATTAAGACGTGCAGCGAAAGCAAGGGCCAGCGGGTAAAGTGCTTTGTACCCACGCACTCGCTACTCAATTACTCGGCTTGGGAAATCGTAAGCCCCGAAGCCAGCCTAGCCGCGCTGCCAGGCATGGATGGGTACATTGCTCAGGTCTGGACCGGCACCGCCCGGGTGCCCAACTACTTCAACGGCGTGAAGAAGGAGCGGGTGTTTGAAAACGCCTTCTTAGAGTACAGCTCGGTGCTGTCAATGACGGCGCCCACCAAGAAGACGGTCTACTTCCTGACCGACCCCATAGAAGATGGCGTGCGGAGCTGGGATGATTACAAGAAGAACTACGAGGCCACCTTCACGGCCGAGCTCATGTTTCCGACCGTCAACCACTTTGAGGTGATGCCGTGGCCCAATCGCATCTACCTAGGTAAGTTTCCGGTCGAGGGTAAGGCAGAGCCGCAGCCCATTGCGCCGGCCTACGCCACCCAGATGCAGGTGATGATTAACGCCCTGAACACCATGCCGAAGGCCGCCAGCCAGGTCAGCGGCAGCAAGGGTGTGGCAGTGTTGCTCGGCAATTCGATGATGTTTCAGCGCTTCCCGACCCACCAGGGGTACGAGGACCCGCAGCTTTCCAATTTCTATGGCCTAGCGCTACCGCTCTTCAAGCGGGGCGTGCCCGTAGACCTAGTGCACATGGAGAACCTAGGGTACCCCGAGGCCCTGGCGCAAACCAAAGTGTTGCTCGTGTCCTACGCTAACATGAAGCCGACCTCTGCGCTGGTGCACGAAAAGCTGGCGGCCTGGGTAAAAGCTGGCGGCGTGCTAGTGTATTATGGCAAGGATGCGGACCCGTTTCAGCAGGTGAAAGAGTGGTGGAACACTGGCGGCCTGCACTACGCTACGCCGCTGGCGCATTTGCTTCAACTGATGCAGCTGCCCGCTAGCCAGCAGGATGCGGCCTACGCTTACGGCAAAGGCAAGGTGTACATCACCAAAACCGACCCTAAGGAACTGGTTTTGCAGCCGCAGGCCGACCAGCCATTCATCAAGCAGGTTCAGCAGGCGTATGAGCGAGATGCCCGCGCAGGCAAGCTGCTATTTAAGAACTCATACCGACTCGACCGCGGCCCTTACACCCTGGCCGCGGTGCTAGACGAGAACGAGGACCAGCAGCCACTAGTCATTCAAGGACCTCTGCTGGACCTGTACGACCCCGAGCTGCCCGTGCTACAGTCTAAGTCGGTGGCGCCCAATAAGCAGGCATTCTTATACCGGCTGCCCGCGCCCACCGAGCGCAAGCTGCCCAAGGTGCTAGCCGCCGCTTGCCGAGTCTACGATTTCAACGCGCAGCCTACCAGCGTGTCGTTTGCTACCAAAAGTCCCGCTAACACCAACAACGTAATGCGCCTCTTGCTACCCAGCAAGCCAGGTAAAGTAGCCGTAACGCGCAGCGGCACAGCTGAGCCTGCCACGCACGCCTGGGATGCACAAACTAATACGCTACTTCTGAAATTCCGCAATTATTCCGAGGGCGTGGACGTGAAAATCAATTTGTGATTGTATCGCTGAGTCAGCGGGCATTGCACGGCTAGGTTAGCCCGCTAACCACCCTAGGTCACTATGCAGTCATAAACCTACCGTAATGCAGTGCCGTGCAGCCAAAATGGGTGGCCCGGTATCTTTGCCCACCGGTTCTTACGGTTTACTGCATGAAAAAAATACTGTTGTTGTCGATGCTCGCGCTGCCGGCGCTGGCCCAGAAGAAGGGCGCGGCCCTCGAGCGCCCCAAGCTGGTAGTGGGAATTGTGGTTGACCAGATGCGCTACGACTACCTCTACCGCTACTGGAATAAGTTTGGTAAGGATGGCTTCAAACGCCTCCTAGGTGAGGGCTTTAGCTACGAGAGCTGCCACTACAACTACGTGCCCACCTACACCGGGCCGGGCCACGCTAGCGTGTACACGGGCACCACGCCCGCCAACCACGGCATCGTGGGCAACAACTGGTACGAGCGCGAAGTCGGCAAGGGCACCTATGTCACCGACGATAAGACGGTGCAGGCTGTGGGCGGTTCGGCCGCCGCGGGCCAGATGTCGCCCGCGCACATGCTTACCACCACCATTACCGACGAGCTGCGCCTGGCCACCAACTTCCAGAGTAAGGTAATCGGGCTGAGCATGAAAGACCGGGGCAGCATCTTGCCCGCCGGCCACGCCGCCAACGCCGCCTACTGGTACGATGGTGCCAACGGCGCCTTCATGAGCAGTACCTTCTATACTAAGGAGCTGCCGGCCTGGGTGCAGAAGTTTAACGCCGCGGGCCACGCTGCCGAGTACCTCAGCAAGCCCTGGACCACACTGCTGCCCATTGCCGAGTATACTGAAAGCACGGCCGACGACGTGGCCTGGGAATCGGCCTACAAGGGCGAGGCCAAGCCCGTATTTCCGCACGACCTGCCAGTGCTGAGCGGCGCCACGCCTACAACAGTGGCTGCCACCATGAGCGCGGCTGGCGAAAAGCCCGCCAAGGCCACTTCCCAAAACCTCGACCTCGTTCGCTCCACGCCGTTCGGCAACTCGCTCACGGCCGACTTTGCCCTCGAAGCCTTGCGCGCCGAGCAAATGGGCCTAGGTGCCCAAACCGACTTCCTGGCCGTGAGCTTCAGCAGCACCGACTATGTGGGCCACCAGTTTGGCACTACCGCCATCGAAACTGAGGACACTTATTTGCGCCTCGACCGCGACTTGGCCCGTTTGCTGGCTGGCGTCGAGAAGCAAGTAGGCAAGGGCAATGCGCTGGTATTCCTCACCGCCGACCACGCCGCCGACCAGGCGCCTGGCTTCTTGCAAGCCCACCGGCTGCCGGGCGGCGGTGTGGGCCCAGCCATCGTGCGCGATACCGTGCAGCGCGTACTGGCCCGCCAGCACGGCCCCGGCCAGTGGGTGCTGAGCTACGAAAACCAACAGATATATCTCAATCGTCCGCTCATTGCCCAGAAAAAGCTGAACCTAAGCCAGGTGCAGGAAGAAGTGGCCGACATATTGCGAGCGCAGCCGCACATTACGGAGGCCATCACGGCCCACGACCTGCTGCACGGCAGCTGGAACGAGGGCCTGGGTTATTTCCAGCAAAATGGGTTCTACGCCTCGCGCTCGGGCGATGTGCTGGCCGTGCTGGCCCCCGGCTGGCTCGAAGCATACGGCTATCCCGTGGTGAAGGGCACCACTCACGGTGCCTCGTGGGCCTACGATACGCACGTGCCACTGCTGTTCTGGGGCTGGCATGTGCGCCACGGCGAGTCAGCAAAGAATGTTAAAATTGTAGACATTGCCCCCACGGTAGCCCGCTACCTGCACATTCAGGAGCCCAGCGGCTGCACCGGCGTGCCACTGACGGAGGTAATGAAGTAACCTAATCTTATTTGCTAAGCAGGAAAAAGCTAGTTGCTGCTGAAATAGATAGCCGTAGCGCTAGCTTTTTTCGACCTAGGGCTGCATCCATCGCATCTTTGTCGCGTAATTGCCAGCCCATTTCCCCTTCTTTCACCCCTCCCCCCATTCAACGTGGCCCATTTTAACCCCTGGCACGACGTATCGCGCGGCGATAACCTGCCCGAAACCGTGACCGGCATTATTGAAATTCCGAAAGGCAGCAAAGGCAAATACGAGCTCGACAAGGACAGCGGTCTGCTAAAGCTCGACCGCGTGCTGTTCTCGGCCGTGCACTACCCCGCCGCCTACGGCTTCATTCCGCGCACGTATTGCGACGACAAAGACCCGCTCGACATCCTGGTGCTATGCTCGGTTGATATTCCGCACATGTGCGTAGTAGAGGCCAAAGTAATCGGCGTGATGCAGATGCTTGACCAAGACGAGGAAGACGATAAAATCATTGCAGTGGCCGCCCACGACGTGAGCGTGAACCACTACAACGAGCTTGCCGACCTGCCGCCCTACATGATGCTCGAAATGCAGCGCTTCTTCGAAGACTACAAAGCTCTCGAAAAGAAGCACGTAGAAGTAAAGCAGTTCCTAGGTCGCGAAGATGCCTACCGCATCATCAACGAGAGCGTGAAGCTGTACGAAGAAACCTTTGGCGCCGAGCACCAGCAGGCGTAAGCCTTGCCATGCTCCGCTTGAACGTCAGGCCGCCCGGGTTTTCCGGGCGGCCTGACGTTCTTTTGTTAGGTTCGTTTGATTGCTCTCATGTCGCCCCGTCGCGCTCTTCCTCTGCGCCTGCTCGATGCCCTGCTCTACAGCAGCGTGTGGCTGGCCGCCGCCGCCGCCGCTCAAACGGCAGGGGTGCTGCACGAGCTACCGGGTGGCTTCGTAGGAGCTGGGTGGCAGGCAGTGGCCCTGGTGTTTGCCGTCACGCTGCTCACTTATAACCTCGATGCTGCCCTGCCCTTCAAGCACCGGCAGCCGGTGGGCACCTCGGGGCGCAAGGCCTGGCAGCACCGCCACCGCTGGGGTCTAGCCACGCTGGCCGGCCTGGCGGCCCTAGGTGGCGCTTGGCTGCTGCTGGTAGGGGGCTGGCTGCACTACCTGCCGCTGCTGCTGCCGCTGGCCGCGCTGGCCCTGGGCTACTCGCTGCCGCTGCTGCCCTGGCGCGGCCGCTGGCGGGCCGTGCGCGAAATACCATTGCTCAAGGTGTTCCTGATTGGCGGCGTGTGGGCGGCCGTGACGGTGGGCTTGCCCGCGCTGGCGCTGCACCGGCCGCTGGCCCCCCTGGCGCTCCTGCTAGCACAGCGGTTTTGTCTGGTGTCGGGGCTAGCCATTGTGTTTGATATTCGTGACTTTAGTCGCGACCGGCTTACTAATCTGCGCACCATGCCCGTGGTGCTGGGCCTGGGCGGCGCCAAAACCGTGGCGCTGGTGCTGCTCAGTATTTCGGTGGCCCTCGGCTTGTGGCGGGGCTCGCCGCTGCTGGTAGTGCTGCTGCCTGCGGCCTTGGCCGCCTGGGTTATCGCCGTATCGCGCGATACGCGGAGCGACTATTTCTTTGCCCTCATCGCCGATGGAGTGCTGCTGGTGCAGGCCGCGGCCGTGTTCCTGCTGTAGGAAGGAGGGCATGTCATTGCCCGGCAGTAAATAGGCCACCTAGGGCCTGGTGCCGGCACCAGGCCCTAGGTGGCCTATTGGGGAAGCTATAGTACTATGCCCAGCTTAAAGCCCGCCGGAAAGTAAATGCCTTGGTGCGCATAGTCAGAAGGCCCACTGCGAAACTGGCTTTCATCGAGCGCTGACCAAAAGTGACTTTTGCGGACGCCTACGCCGGCGTACACATCGAGCAGGGCCCAGCTTGCTAGTGCTAGCTGGTAGCCAGCTTGGGCGGCTACGCCGTAGCGCAGCACCGTTTCGCGGTAGCGCAGCGGGCCGTATACTAGGTAGGGTAGGCCGCCCGGTCCGGTTTCCTCGTGCCACTGGTCGCCTTGCGAAAAGTGAAGCCGGAAGAACTGCACTTGTGGGCTATAACCCAAATACAAGCCCGTGGCGAAAGACTGGCCAGCCCTAGGGGCCGCCAGATAAAAGCGGTGCTGCCCCTGCAGGCCCGCGCCCCGCACCAGGTCGTTGTAACGGCGGCGGTTGGGGTCGGGGGCTGCGTCGGGACGGCCGGTGGGCCCCCAGTATAGCTGCGGGCCCACCGTGAGCGTTTGGGTGGGGTGGCCGGGCCGGGCGTGCTCGGCCTCAAGCCAAAACCCACTTAGCACCAAGTGCTGAGGTGTGGCTTTGAGGACCCAGCCGCTAGGCGCTTGGCCGTGGGCTCGCCCGCCCAGCAGCCCTAGGGCCAGGCAGCCCAGCCAGCAGGCACCCGCTGGCTGGCTTAATAAGGAAAACGCTGGCATGCTACAGTGTAGGCGAAACCGGGAGCATACTCACCTGCTGCAAGCTGGTGCTACCAACCCGGTACTGGTAGAGGCCACCCGGCCCGATGGCCAGCAGGTAGTCGCCATTCGGAATAACGTCGGTGATATTAGTCGTGAAGTGCTGGAGCTGCGTGAGGGCCGGGGCCTTACTGGCATCAAAGGTTTTGAGGCCGTCGTCGCACACGTAGAGGCGGTTGTTTTCAATACCTAGGCCACCCGGGTTGGTCAGCGGGTAGGTAGCGGCCAGGGTAGGCCGGCTAAGGTTCGTTAGGTCGATGACTTCGAGTGCGTTGGTAATGCCCCCGCCGCAGGTGCGGCCCGTGCGCAGGGTCACGTAGGCGTAGCGGCCGTCTACCACCACCGGGTCGCAGCTAATCAGGTGCTGGTAGAAGCTCACCCGCTGCGGGTTGGTGGGCGTGGCTACATCGTAGATGTACATGCCCGACTGCGTACCTAGGAATAGGTAGTGGTCCTGCGGAAAAATTGTTTCAATGCCAAACCCGACGTTTACCTGCTTGCTCGCCACTGGTGCAGCCGGGTTTTGCAGGTCAAACAAGCGTAGGCTATTGTCGTCTACGGTGTAAAGAGTCTGGCCCAGAATAGCAAAGCGAGCCAGCGAGCCGCCTTTGCCCGTGGTGGCACCCGGGGCCGCGCTAGAAGCATTGGACAGCGTATTGCTGTAAAACATCGGGCCCCAGTTCCGATAGGTCACCCGGTAGGGAATTACTTCGCTGGCAGTCAGCTTATGCCAGCCCACTACCACGGCATCGGCGGGGCGCTTGCCGACTTGATAGGCTTCTTCCAGCGGGCCCATCTCGGGCATGGGCAACTCGCGGAAAGCGTTGCGCACGCGTCCCGTAGGCTTGGCATTGGCCGGGTCGCTGATGTCGATGGTAACCAGGTCGGGGCCGTTGTCGGCATACAGCAGGTTGCCCCGCACGGCCAGGTCCACGTTGCCCGGAATGCGCAGGAAGCTCACCGGCTTAGGGCTGGCCGGGTCGCGGTTGTCGATAACGTGGATACCCTCGTATTTCTCATTCACAAATACATAGGCGCCGCGCAAGTAAATCTTGCCAGTATTGTGCAGCGGCTGGGGCGCTACAGTGGCCACCGAGCTTTCGAGCGTGCTGCGCGTCAGCAGCAGGGGCCGGTAGGCAGCATACACCAGGTAAGAAACGGTGTTTTCGGGCTCCGGGTCTTGGCGGGTGCAGGCTAGCAGGGTAAGCAGCCCCAGCAGCAGGGCCCAGCTCGATGGGCGAGGTAGTAGTCGGTTCATGTGGCAGTCAGGCTAAAGGAAAATGACAAAGTAGCCCCACCCAAAAGCGGGGCACTCAATAGAGCCCGTATGACTGCCAAGAGGTTGCAATCCTAAAGTATTTATTTACTTATATGCTGTCAGCCGCTTGCTTGCAGTAGCCATGCAGCTTGGGCTGCGAACTCCAAACTACATGTCTATCCTCACAACTCAGCCTTCCAACTCCCGCAATGCGGGCCCGATGTGCTGCACTAAGTCGCCCGCTATCAATCCAGCTTCGCCAGTGTGGGCAGCGGCCAAGTCGCCGGCGCGCCCGTGAGCTAGCACAGCCAGGCGCGTGGCCAGCAATGGGTTGAGGCGCTGGTCGGCGCGCAGGGCCAAGAGTAGACCCGTGAGCACGTCGCCGCTGCCGCCGGTGCCCATGCCGGGGTTGCCGGTGCCGTTGAAGTACACCTGCCCATCGGGTGCAGCCGTGGCAGTGTAGGCACCCTTCAATACCACAATGCAGCGGTGGCGCCGGGCAAAATCGCGCAGCAGGTCGAGGCGGTGGTAGTCGTCCTGGGTCTTCTCGGTGAGGCGCGCAAACTCGCCTAGGTGGGGCGTGAGCACCGTGTTTTCGGGCAGCAGGTCGAGCAGCTCGCGGTGGGTACCTAGGAGATTAAGCGCGTCGGCGTCGATGACGAGCGGCACTTTGGCTTCGCGCAGCAGCTTTTCGAGCACAACGCGGCTGGCGTCGTCCTGCCCCAGGCCGGGGCCGATGGCAATGGCCTGGTACGGCTTCAGGTCGGGCAACTCGCTGATGAAATCGGCCTGCGGGTCGGGCAGGCACATGGCCTCGGGCCGCGTAGTCTGGATGATGTCGTAGCCGCAGCCAGGCACGGCCACCGTTAGCAGGCCCACGCCGCCGCGCAGGCAGGCTCCGGCGCTGAGCACCGCCGCGCCCACCTTGCCCCGGCTGCCCGCCAGTAGCAGGGCGTGGCCGAAGGTATTTTTATAGGCGAACTTATTGCGCCTAGGTAGTTGCAGCTCGGGCTGCGGCACGGCGTGCGGGGCAGCCCAGCCATCGGGCAGTGGCTTAGAATACTGCGTAAAGTGCCAGGGCGTATCGGCGTGGTCGATGTACTGCTGGCTCAGGCGAATGTCTTCGAGGTGCCACTCGCCCACGTACTCGGCATTCTGCGGCAGCAAGAAAGCCAGCTTGGGCAAGCCAAAACTGACGGTGTGCATGGCGCGCACCACGGGCGCTTCCGGGTCGGGCTGGGGGGCGTCGGCCAGCAGCCCGCTGGGTAGGTCGATGGCTACCACCCGGGCGTGGCTGGCATTGAGGTGCCGCACTACGTTGGCGGGCAGCCCGGTGAGGGGGCGCGTAAGGCCGGTACCAAATAGCGCGTCAATGACCAGAGTAGTGGGCTGAATGTCGGGCAGTGCATCGGCGGCCAACTCCTGCACTGGAATGACCTTGGGCAGCACGTGGTGGTTGTGCTGGTAGTCGTCGGAGTACTTCTCGGCGGGTAGCAGGGCCAGGCGCACGGCGTAGCCGGCGTAGTAGAGCAGGCGGGCCAGCGCAAGGCCATCGCCGCCGTTGTTGCCGGGGCCGCACAGCAGCAGCACATCGGTGGCCGTGTGTGGGTCGTAGTGCCCGAGCAGCCACTCGGCCACGGCGGTGGCAGCGCGCTCCATGAGCTCGGTCGAGGTGGTGCGCTGCTCGCGGATGGTGGCTTGGTCAAGCTCGCGGATTTGGGCGGCGGTGAGGAGTTTCATGGGATAAGGCAAGGTAAGGCAGCCACGTGGGGCGGTAGTAATAAGCGGATACTATACCGGTGTGTTGTAGTATTGGGAGAATTTTATATTCAAGGCTTTAGCTTTTAGCCACCTAGCTGCTATGGAAAAACTTGTCCTTGTGGCCCTGCTGCTGGCTGGCGCCTCGGCCCACGCCCAGCAGGCCGCCTCACCGTATGTGTTTGCCGACGACATTGCGGCTACCCTGCGCACCCAGCCCGACCAAAATCAGCAAGCCGCCTGGCAATACTCTCGCATCGGGCGCTACCAAGCGGCACTAGTGGCGCACGAAAAAGGCGTAGTGCCCACCCCGCGCCCCTTGCCCCACGCCGATAGTCTAGCCTTTGCTGCCTACCGCCCTACCAATGCCAAAGCCTACATTCTGAAGCGGGCCCAGCACGAGCGCATCCTTATTATCAATGAGGCTCACCATGTGCCGCGCCATCGGGCGTTCACGGCCTCGCTACTACCCGAGCTGGCGGCGCAGGGCTATCACTACCTAGCCGTAGAGGATTTGCTAGAGGACGACTCGCTGAACTGGGCCGCTCGCCGCTACCCCGTGCAGGCCACTGGCAGCTACGTAGGTGAGCCTAACTTTGGCAACTTGCTGCGTACCGCCCAGCGTCAAGGCTACCAACTACGCTGCTACAACTACGGCTTTAGCCGCGAGGGCGACTGGGTGGCCCGCATTCGAGCCCGCGAAATGGCTCAGGCTCGCAATATTCAGCATATTCTGCTAGCCGACCCTAAAGCCAAAATAGTAGTGCACTGCGGCTACAGCCACGCTAGCGAGCAGCCTGACCCCGAAGATCAAACGCGTTGGCTGGCCAGCTACCTGCGCGAGTACACAGGCATCGACCCGTTTACCGTAGACCAAACCTCTCTCAGTGAGGGAGCTGGTAACCCTTATTACCAGCCGCAGCCCATGCGCGAGAGCGCGGTGTTGCTCGATGCGCGGGGCCGGCCCTTCAGTACCGCCGACAAGTATATGAGCGTCGATGCATATGTGTACCACCCGCCGGCTGCCTACATACAGGGCCGACCCACTTGGTTATTTACTGCCAAGCGCCAGCCGGTAGCGGTTGCCAGCCGTGTGCAGGTGCCCTATCCCTGCCAGGTGCTGGCCTACGTAGCCGGCGAGCCCGCCGAAGCCGTGCCGGTCGATATAATCGAGCTAGCTACCAAAGCGGATGCCACGGCCTTGGCCCTAGCCCCCGGCCGCTACCGCGTGGTAGTACGCAGCCGCAGCGGGCAGGTGCAAGAATTTGAACTGAAGCGCTAAGTAGTAGGCGTTCTACCTTCGGCCATGCAAAGTTCCACTCGCTTTTTCATTGTGCCCGGCCTGGGTAATTCGGGCCCCAGCCACTGGCAAACGCTTTTTGAGCGTCAATACCCCGATTTCACTCGCGTTCAGCAGCGCAGCTGGGATGCCCCCGACCGCGCCGAGTGGGTCGCAACGCTAGAGCAAGCCCTAGCGGGCGAAGACCTCAACCAAGTCGTGCTCATTGCTCACAGTCTGGGCTGCGCAACGGTGGCGCACTGGGCCAACACCTACGGCCACCGCATCAAGGGCGCGCTACTAGTGGCTCCGGTTGATGTAGAAACTGACGCCTTCGCTACCCTTGCCCCTACCGGCTTTGCGCCTCTACCGTTGCTGCGGCTGCCTTTTCTGAGCAAAGTAGTGACGAGCACCACCGACCCCTGGGTGAGCGCAGCCCGCGCCGGGCAGTTTGCCGAGGCCTGGGGCAGCGAGTTGGTCGTAATTGGCGACGCTGGCCACATCAACGTATCCAGCGGCCACGGCGACTGGCCCGAAGGCCTAGCGCTGCTGCGCGATTGGGCCTAACGGCTCAGCTTGAACTCTGCGCGGTGTCCTGCGTTTTACCTAAGTATATCCCCTGCCTCTAAAACCAACCCGAGATGCAAACCTGGAACGACGTTATTCGCCTGGCCAACCACGGCGCCCCCGAGCCGCCCCGTCGCGTAGAAAAAACCAATGCCGAATGGAAGCAAGAGCTCACGCCGCAGCAATACCACGTCACGCGTGAGCACGGCACCGAGCGCGCTTTTACTGGCGAGTACTGCGAGGCCCACGAGGCCGGCCTCTATGCCTGCGTGTGCTGTGGCACCCCACTCTACGACTCGCGCACCAAGTTTGAGAGCGGCACTGGCTGGCCCAGCTTCACGCAGCCAGTCGAAGAGAACGCGATTAAGTACAAGAAAGACACCAGCTATGGCATGGTGCGCGTGGAAGTGCTCTGCAACGTATGCGACGCCCACCAGGGCCATGTGTTCCCCGACGGTCCCGCCCCGAGCGGCCTGCGCTTGTGCATCAACTCGGCCAGCATCAAGCTGGTAACTGAGAAAGCACCCGCCTAGGTAGCTAGCCAACCAGGTAAACGCCCGTCATGTCTCAGCAAGCTCAGCATGACGGGCGTTTTATCTTTGTGCCTCTTCTCTGTTCCCTGCCTCACTCCACCCACCATGTCGCTCCTTTTTACCGATTTCGCCTCCTGGCAGGCGCACTGCGCCGCCACCGGCGAGCCGCTTTTTCAGCCCGTGCTGGCCTACGAAATCGAGCAGAAAGGGGCCGCTGAGGCCGACATTTGGCCCGGTTTGCAACGCGCCTACGACGTAATGCGCGACGCTGTGCACACCGGCCTGACGGGCGACATGACTTCGCGCTCGGGCATGATAAATAACGGGGCCAAGAAGATTGCGGCCTCGCCTGTTACAGTGCTATCGCCCGAGTTCAAAAATCTAGTGGTGAGCGCCCTAGGGGCCAAGGAAGTGAACTCGTGCATGGGCCGCGTAGTGGCCGCGCCCACTGCTGGCGCGTCGGGTATTTTGCCGGGCGTGCTCACTACCATTCAAAATATCCACCACCTGCCCGACCAGAAAATCCTGGAGGGCCTGCTGGTGGCGGCGGGTATTGCGCTTATTATCGAGCAGAATGCCTCGCTGGCCGGCGCCGTGGGCGGCTGCCAGGCCGAAACTGGCTCGGCCGCTGCTATGGGCTCCGGGGCCATTGTGTACTGCCTAGGTGGCACCGTGGAGCAAGTTTTTGCCGCCGTGGCCATCACCATTCAGTGCATGCTCGGGCTGGTGTGTGACCCCGTGGCGGGCCTCGTAGAGGTGCCCTGCGTGGTGCGCAATGCCTCAGCGGCGGCCATCGCATTTTCGTCGGCTCAGATTGCCATTGCGGGCGTCGACCCGGTTATTCCCGTTGACCAGTGCGTGGCGGCCCTGGGCGAGGTGGGCCAAAGCATGGAAACCCGCTATAAGGAAACCGCCCTAGGTGGCCTGGCCAACACCCGCCGCGGCCGTGAGATTGAGAAGATGGTGTTGGTGCAGGATGTCAACATCTTGCCCGATGAGTAAGGCGGCTTAGTGCAGCGAGCCCATAGCCGGCGCAAACAGCAGCTGGCTCATAAAGCCTAGGGCGCTGTCGTACAGCTGGCGCCGCTCCTGGTATTGCTGCCAGGCTTCTTCTTCGTCGGGCCGCAGGGGTAGGCCTGCTTCTTGCATTTCCTGCCAGGCTTTGGCGAACTTCTGGCGGTCGGGTGAAGCTTCCTTAATCTCTTCTTTTGTGCGCAATTCGGCCGGCTCGGTTTCGACTTTGTGGTTGAAAAAGCGGTGAATGCGGTTGAGGGCTAGCACCCCAGCCGTAAACGTTAGCTCTACCTGTCGCGAGCGGGGCACGTCGAGTGCCGAGAACAGCAGGTTGGCCGTATCGAGCACCAGCCCGGCCGCCGTAACCCAGGAGCGCCCTGCTTGAGGCGAGCGAAAAAAGGCCAACACCGGCAGCGAGGTGTGGCTTTCGTCAATCTCAACCAGCCACTCTTCCCAAGCCAGCCATTGGTCGTCGTCGTTGCTGAAGTTGCCATCGTGGCCCAGCCAGCGCAGCAGCCCGCTAGCCGTGGCCGGAACGCCCGCGCGCAGCTCTATCTGAGCCACCACGATTTCGCGCCGCGAAAAAGCCTGGTAGATAGTAGGTAGATAAGAGATGAGCAGCGTGAGCAGCAATAAGCCAATGGTGGCCTCCGAGTAGCTGAAGACGTTGATGGCAAAACCTGCTTCCGATGTAGTACCTAGGGTGAGCAACGAGCTGCCACTCAGCTCATAGCTCTTGGTAAAGCCATCGACACCGAGCGCCCAGTAAATGCCGGTGTAGCCGATGCCCACCAATGCCAACCACCCAATAGGCAGGGCCACCAATCCTACCGGCGCGTAGTGCGCTAAGATGCGGTCGCGGTGCGCATAGGTATTGGCGCGGCGCGCCGCAAAGTCAAACAAGGCTCGCACACCGCCAAAGACGAAGGCATTGAGCCGCACGGACTCGTTGCGTGGTAGCACAAACGAGCGGATGGCCCCCGATACGGTAGTGATAATGAGCCAGCCGCCGGCTATTCCGGCCAGTACGCGCAGGGCGTACTCAACAGTTGAAGACATGGCCCCTTGTACGGAGCCGCTGAGGTTCTAGCTGCTATGGCTGGCCTTCCATAGTTCCCGGAATGACTTGTCGGCCACTTTCAGGCTCTCGCGGCGCTTGCGCCAGCCCGCTTGGTCGAGCAGGTAGCCTAGGCTGAAATCCTTGAGGCGGCCGGGCAGGATGTCGAGCGCCCAGCGGTGGCGCATGCTCCAGCGCCAGAGGCCGATGGCGATTCTCTCAACCCGGGCATTGTGACCCTCGCTTACGCTCTCCTGGCGGTTGAGCAGTAATAAGTTGTGCAGGTTGATGCGCACCGGGCACACGCTGGTGCACGCCCCGCACAAGCTGCTGGCGAAGCTCAGGTGCTGGTGCTCCTTTAGCCCACTCAGGTGCGGGCTGATAACTGAGCCGATGGGCCCCGAATAGGTAGTTTCGTAGGTGTGGCCGCCGATGTTTTTGTACACCGGGCACACGTTGAGGCAGGCGCCGCAGCGGATGCAGCGCAGCGCCTCGCGGCGGTCGGGGCGGGCCAGCAGATTGGTGCGGCCGTTGTCGAGCAAAATCACGACCATCTCCTCCGGGCCATCGGGCTCACCAGGCTGCCTAGGTCCCAAGTACACCGTGTTGTATACCGTTACCTGCTGGCCAGTGCCACTGGTGCTGAGCAAGGGCCAAAACAGGTCGAGGTCGGTGAGCTGCGGAATCAGCTTCTCGATGCCGACCACCGCAATGTGCAGCTTGGGGAAGGTGGCCGACAGGCGGGCGTTGCCCTCGTTCTCGGTCACGGCCACGCCGCCCTCTTTGGCAATCAGGAAGTTGCCGCCCGTGATGCCTACCTCAGCCGCCGTGTATTTGTCGCGCAGCAAGTGGCGCGCCGTAAGCACCAGCTGCTGCGCATCGTCGGTATGCTCAATGCCGAGGTGCTTGACAAAGATGTTGGCGATGTCGGCCTTGCTCAGGTGCATGGCCGGCGTCACGATGTGGTAAGGCCGCTCGCCGTTGAGTTGTACAATGTACTCGCCTAGGTCGGTTTCTACCGACTCCACGCCCCGGCTCTGCAAATACTTGTTGACGTGGATTTCCTCGGTGGTCATGCTCTTGGCTTTCACCACCGTGCGGGCTTGGCGCGCCTCGGTGAGGCGGCCTATTTCATCCAGCGCTTCCTGGGCATTTTGGGCCCACACCACGCGCCCGCCGCGGGCCGTGAAGGCAGCTTCAAACTGTAACAGGTACTCGTCGAGCTTTTCCAGCACGCCGGCCTTGAGGTAGGCGGCGCGGGCGCGAGCTAGCTCGTGCTGCTCGTAGAGCTGCATGCCAGCGCTCACCGCCGCATCGTATTTGCCGATGTTGAAGCGGATTTTGCGACGGTGTTCGAGGTCGAAGGCTTTAGCTTCGGCGTCAGTCTGGAAGGCAGTGGCTTTAGTTAGCATAGGCTTCCCGCAGGGTTAGCAGGGTATGGCATAAAGTTTCGCAAAGACAGCCAGAAAACCTGCGCCTTACTCTGCTAACTCTGCGGGAAATTACTTAAGGTTTGTTCGAATCTACCACCGGCCGCTCGTCGCGGTTGGCTAGTTCCCAAGCAGTGTAGAACACGAGCCGCGCCCGCGCTTCCATCTTGCCAAACTCAATCTTGTCGATTTCGTCGCTCGCTTCGTGGTAGTCGGCGTGCACGCCGTTGAAGAAAAACGCCACCGGCACCTTGTGCACCGCAAAGTTGTAGTGGTCCGAGCGGTAGTAAAAGCGGTTGGGGTCGTTGGGGTCGTTGAAGCGGTAGTCGAGGTCGAGCTTGGTGTACTTCTGGTTGGCGGCTTCCAGCACGCTGTGCAACTGCGACGACAGCTTGTCCGAACCAATGACGTATACGTAGTCGGCCTTGCCCTCGTGGGCCACATCTGTGCGGCCTATCATGTCGATGTTGAGGTCCGTAATGGTGTTAGCCAGCGGAAAAACCGGGTGGTTGGCGTAGTACTCCGAGCCCAGCAGGCCTTTCTCCTCGCCCGTGTTGGCCAGGAATAATATGCTGCGGCGCGGCCCGTGCCCCGCGTGAGCAGCCTTGGTAAACGCCTCAGCAATAGCCAGCATACCGGTTGTGCCCGAGCCATCGTCGTCGGCGCCGTTGTACACCTTGCCGCCGATAATACCTAGGTGGTCGTAGTGCGCCGATACCACCAAAACCTCGTCCTTCTTATCGGTGCCGGGCAAGAAGCCCAGCACGTTTTCGGTGCCCACCGCCGAGCGCTCCTGCGGCGCGCTGATAGTGAACTTGACCGGCTTGAACTTGCTGGCTACCGGTGCCTTAGCAGCGGCCGTGGCAGCGGCATAGCTGCGCAATGCCGCGTCGGAGGCACCTAGGAGCTTGAGACCTACAGCCGGCGACACGAAAAACGACGGCGCCCGGCCGCCACCCTGCTCGGCTGCCGCAATAATGGGCTGCATCACGCGCGGGGCCAGCCGCTCCTCCATCTTCTCAAATGCCAGGGCCGGCTCGGTGCTGATGAAGAACACGCTGCGGGCGCCTTTCTGCGCCGCCAGCGCGGCCTTAGCCCGGAAATCAACGCTCCACTTAGTGGCGCTGCCATCGGAGCTCAGCACCGATTTGCCATCGGTGGTGCGAGGCTCGCCCAGCAGCATCACTAGGTCTTTGCCTTGCACGTCGCGCCCGGCGTAGTCAGAATAGGTGCCCTGCTCGATGCCGTAGCCCACAAACACCGGCTGCACCGCCGTGGCCTGCTGAAAAGGCGAGCGCCCAAACGCATAGAAGTCTTTAAGCCAAGCATACGCCTTGCCACCCACCGTAAGCGTGCCACCTTTCTGCCAGGCGCTGCGCTCTAGGCTAAAGGTTTGCAGGTACGGGTTGGCCGTGTTGGCGGTCACGGGCGCTACCAAGCTATCGGCCCGGAACTGCTGGGTGATGTATTCGGCGGCCATCTTCTGGCCTTTGGTGCCGGTTTCGCGGCCTTCGTACTCGTCGGAGGCCAGCACCGAGAGGTCGCGCCGCAGTTTGTCCTGCGTAATGTAGCGCTCAGCATACACCGTAGCGTAGTCGGCCGCTGGCAGGGGCGCCACCGGCACCGAGCCATGCGGCGCAATGCCACCATCAGTAGGTTTAGCCGCTGGCTTTTTAGTAAGCTTGGTTTTTGTCTTGGTCTTGACCTTCACCGCGCCCGGCGTTTGGGCAGCTAGGGTAGCCGGCAGCGCCAGGGCAGCGAGCAGCAACAGGGGGTATTTCACCAGTTTAGAAGTTATCATAGAAGTAGGTCTGTCATGCTGCGCCACGCTCAGCCCGGCAAACGTCTTTTGATTATTAAAATCGATACCTAGGCTTTCGTAATCAGTACGGTGGCATAAGCCGCTACGCCTTCTTGCCGGCCCACGAAACCAAGCTTCTCGGTAGTAGTGGCTTTGATGGAAATGTCGTCCTCGTCCACGCCCATCACCTGGGCCAGCACCGTGCGCATGGCCGGGATGTGCGAGTTCACCTTGGGCCGCTCGAGGCAGATGGTCGAGTCGATGTTGCCGACTTCGTAGCCTTTCTCGCGCAAGATGCGCATGACCTCGGCTAGCAGCTTTTTACTGTCGATGCCTTTGTACTGCGGGTCGGTATCGGGGAAGTGGAAGCCGATGTCGCGCAGGTTAGCCGCGCCCAGCAGCGCGTCGCAAATGACATGGATGAGCACGTCGGCATCGGAGTGGCCTAGGGCGCCGTAGGTGTGCGGCACCTCAATGCCGCCGAGCCAGAAGGGGAGGCCCTCGCGGAGCTGGTGAACGTCGTAGCCGAAGCCAACGCGAATTTTCATGGAGTTGAAGTGGAATAGCGAAACCACAAAGGTATTGGCCCGTGCCTAGGCCAGCGGCAAACTGATAATCACTAAAAAATAGGTAAAAGAATATGGTAATAATTAAACTAATAATATTAGCTTTGTGCAGCTAATAAAAGTAGTTGGCGCAAGCTGGCTTGCAACCTAGCTGAAAAAATAATGAACCGGCTTAAAGTAATCGGCTGGCCACCGCGTCAGGTGAGCTGATTGAACCAGACGAGCAGCGCCAAAGAAACTTTGGAAACTTTGAACTCGATAATAGTTTCCGCTGTATCTTTGCCATGCCAATCATGGAAACGAAGGACCGAATTCTGACCCGCGCTGCTGCACTGTTTTTGCGCAACGGCATCAAGAGTGTGAGCATGGACGACATCGCTGCTGACCTCGGCATGTCGAAGAAAACGTTATATAAAACCTTTGCCAGCAAGGATGAGATAGTGATGGCCGTGATGTCGGGGCACCTCTGCCAGGCGCAGGGCGAGTGCACCCGGGTAGCGAGCGCCGCCGCCAATGCTGTGGAGGAAATGCTAACGCTATCGGCCTGGGCCGACAAGGAGTTTAGCAACGTGCATCCCAGCATTTTCTACGACCTCAAGAAGTACCACCCCGATGCCTGGACTTTGTTCTCCACCCATAAAAACGCCTTCATTCTTGACCAGATAACCCAGAACCTGCGGCGCGGCATTGCCGAAGGGTTGTTTCGGGCTGACCTCGACGTGGAAGTGCTGGCCCGCCTCAACCTGGTGCAGATAGAGCTGGCCTTCGACCCCGATATCTACCCACCCGCACAGTTTAGCCCACTGCGGGTAAACCGGGTGTTCGACGAGCATTTTCTGCTGGGCGTGGCTACGCTAAAAGGGCACCGGCTTTTTAACAAGTACCGTCAGATTACGGAAGAAGAATAACGGTTTCTCCTGAGATTTTACCCAGACGTTCTGTCTCTCACATTTTTATGAAGAACGCATTAACCAAGGCGTTGCTGGCTGGCCTAGCCCTAGGGGCGGGCGCCCCCACCTTGGCGCAGACCCCCGCCCCAGCCACGCCGGCGAACCCGGCCGGCCAGGGCCCCATGGCCATAAGCCTGAGCCAAGCCGTGCGCTACGCCGTGCAAAACAAGCCTAGCCTGCTGGCTACCCGCCTGGCCGAGCAAACCGCCAAGGCAAAAGTAGGCGAAGTAAAAAGCCAAGGTTTGCCGCAGGTAAACGTGGCGGCTAACCTAGCCGATAACTTCAAGCTGCAAAGGTCGTTGCTGGATGCGGGTGCCTTTTCGGGCCCCACGCTGAGCGGTACTACTCTCACGCCGGGCGACATAGCAGCGGCATCGGCTGGCCAAAGCGTGACATTACCGCCGGCTTATGGGGCACCTGTATCGGCGCCGCCCCAGGCTATTGCCTTCGGCTTGCAGTATGCGGGCAACACCTCAGCTTCGTTTTCGCAAATGCTGTTTGATGGCTCGTACCTAGTAGGCCTGCGGGCGGCTAGGGTGTACGAGGAGCTGGCTAAAAAGCAGACCCAGCAGGCCGAAATCGACGTAATCGAGCAAGTAAGCAAGGCCTACTACAGCACGCTGGTAGCCCGCGCCCGCCTGGCCCTGCTGGCCCGCAACGTGCAGCGCCTCGATACGCTGCTGTACCAAACCGATAAGACGTTCAAGGCCGGCTTTGCCGAAAAGCTCGACGTGGACCGCTTGCGCGTGCAGCGCAACAACTTAGTGGTGGAGCAGCAGAAAGCGCAGCGCCTCACCGAAGTAAGCGTGGCGCTGCTTAAGTTTCAGATGGGTTTGCCGCAGGCGCAAAACGTGCAGCTTACCGACTCGCTCGGCGCGGCCGTGGTCGATGCCGGGGCGCTGCGCCAGCGCCTAGGGGTAGCCAATTTCAACACTGGCGGCGGCGACCAGAGCCTCGGCCAAGTACCCACGGTGGCCGCGCCCACCACCGGCCAGGCGCCCACTACGGCGCCCGTAGCCAATAATACCGGCCAGCCCACGCAGGCCAATGCAGCGTTTAACTACAACAACCGCATCGAGTTTTCGACCCTCGAAACGCAGCAGGCGCTGGCTGGCCTCGACCTAGCCAACCGCCAGCGGGGTGCCTACCCGCGCCTGAGCCTCACGGCTGCCTATGGCTTCACGGGCTCGGCCAAGTCGGCGCGCGACTTATTTGCCTTCCGCGGCCCTGAGTCGGTTAACGGGCAAGGCCTACTCAACCAAAACTGGTTTGGCTTTGGCAACGTGGGCCTGGCCCTGAACGTGCCGGTGTTCGACGGCTTCCGCCGCAAGTACCAGGTGCAGCAGGCGCGCTTGCAGCAGAAGACCATTGAGCACGGCTTCGAAACGCTGCGCCAAAGCATTGATTTGCAAGATGCCCAAAGCCGCGCCACGCTCGTGAATGCCCTCGACGTGCTCGACAACCAGCAGGCCAACCTAACGCTGGCCGCCGATGTAGCCCGGGTGTCGAAAATCAAATTCCAGGCTGGCGTGGGCTCCAACGTGGAGCTGATAACGGCCGAAACGGACCTGCGCCAAGCCCAAACCAACTACTACGCTGCCATTTACGATGTGCTGGTGGCCAAGGTAGACCGCGACAAAGCCACCGGCGAGCTGTACCAGCAGGCCAAGTAATTCTCTTTGAAAGCTAGTAACCTCATGAACCTGAATACCGCTCGTTACTCCCTGCTCGCCGCCACGCTTTTCCTCGCTTCGTGCGGCGGGGGCGACAAAGACCCCAACGCCGAGCTGGCTAAGCTCAAGGCCGAGCAGGCCGCGACCCAGGCCAAAATAGCCGACCTAGAAGCCAAAACCGGCTCGGCCAAAGCCGCCGAAGCCAACTCGGCCGTGCCCGTGTCGGTAATTAAAGTAGCGCCCCAAAACTTCGCGGGCTACCTCGAAGTGCAGGGCCGCGTTGATTTTGACCAGAACGCCACTGTGGGCGCGCGGGCGGCCGGCACGCTCACCAGCGTGCGTGTGCAGCGCGGCGACCAGGTGCGCAAAGGCCAAGTGCTGGCCACCGTAGATGCCAGCATCCTGGACGCCAACATTGCCGAGCTACGCACGCGCATGGACCTGGCTAAGACGGTTTACGAAAAGCAGGCCGGCCTCTGGAAGCAGCAGATTGGTACCGAGGTGCAGTACCTGCAAGCCAAGAATAACTATGAGGCCTTGCAGCGCAACCTAGGTAGCCTCAACCAGCAAAAAGCTCTCTACAACGTGGTGGCCCCCTACGCCGGCGTGGTCGACAACGTGCTGCCGAAACTGGGTGAAACGGTAGCGCCCGGCGCACCGGTGGTGCAGCTCAATAGCGGCCGGGGCGGCAAAGTACTCGCCGATGTATCAGAAGCTTACGCGGGCAGCATCAAGGCTGGCGACAAGGCCCTGGTAGCCCTGCCCGACATGGGCAGCGAAGAAATCGAGAGCACTGTGCGCACCGTGAGCCGCACCATCTCGGCCACCAGCCGCACCTTCACCGTGGAGCTACGCCTGCCCAGCAACGTGGCCGCCCGCCTGCGCCCCAACATGGTAGCCACCGTGCGCATCAAAAACTACGGCAACAACAACGCCACCGTGCTGCCAGTCGACCTCATTCAGCACGACGAGGAAAACGCCTACGTGCTGGTGGTGAACAACGAAGGCGGCAAGCCCGTGGCTGCCAAGCGCGTCATCAAAACCGGCCAGACTTACAACGGCAAGCAAGAAGTACTAAGTGGCCTAAAAGCAGGCGACGAAGTGATTTCGGCAGGCTACCAGAACCTCAATGAGGGGCAGACGGTGAAAGTCGGCTAAGTACACTCCTCAACTAGCAACTACCTGTTATGCAAGATATTGAAAAGGAGTTTGGACCCACCAGTTGGTCCATTAATAACAAGACGAGTATTTACATCATCACCTTGCTCCTGACGGTGATGGGCATTTTTGCCTACATCAAGCTCGGCAAGGAGAAGTTTCCCGACATCGTGATTCCGCGCATCATCGTGGCTACGGTGTATCCCGGTACGTCGCCGACCGACATTGAAAACCTGGTGACGCGTCAGATTGAGAAAGAAATCAAGGGCGTAAACGGGGTTAAGAAAATCAACTCGACCTCGAACCAGGACTACTGTATTGTAGACGTAGAGTTTAAGTCGGGTATCGATGTGCAGGTGGCTAAGCAACTCATCAAGGATGCCGTAGATAAGGCCCGCACCGAGCTGCCCAACGACCTGCCCACCGAGCCCACGGTGCAGGAAGTCAACATCTCGGAGCAGCCGATTATGTACGTCAACCTGAGCGGCAACCTGCCGGCCTCGCAGCTCAAAAAGCTGGCCGACGACTTCCAGGATAAGATTGAGGCACTGCCCGAAATCACCCGCGTCGACATCGTGGGTGCCCTGGAGCAGCAGGTGAACGTAGACGTGGACTTGCAGAAGCTGCAAGCCTCGCAGCTGAGCTTTACGGACATTGAGAATTCCATCGCCCGCGAGAACATCACGGTGTCGGGTGGCTCTATCGACGTGGGCGACCAGAAGCGCGCTGTGCGCGTGGCCGGCCAGTACGTGAATGCCGCCGACATCGCCGACATCCAAATTAAGAACCTGCGCGGCGCTCCGGTGCGCCTAGGTGACATTGCCACCGTGCAAGACGCCTTTAAGGACCGCGAAAGCTATGCCCGCCTCGACGGCCAGCCCACCGTGACCCTGAACGTGGTGAAGCGCCAGGGCGAAAACCTGCTCGACGCCTCAGACAAGATTCACACCCTAGTGAAGGACGCCGAAGCCAGTCTGCCCAAAGGCACCAAAATCACGATTACGGGCGACTCGTCGAACGAAACCCGCAATACGCTGAATGACCTGATTAACACCATTATCATCGGCTTCCTTCTGGTGACCTTGATTCTGATGTTCTTCATGGGTACCACCAACGCGCTTTTCGTGGGCTTGTCGGTGCCGCTGTCGATGTTCTTGGCCTTCGTGATGCTGCCCATGTTTGGCTTCTCGCTGAACATGATTGTCCTCTTTGCCTTCTTGCTGGCCCTAGGTATCGTGGTAGACGATGCTATCGTGGTTATCGAAAACACGCACCGCCTGCTGCACGAGCACCCCAACCTGAGTACTGCTAAGGCGGCCAAATTCGCGGCCGGCGAGGTGTTCATTCCAGTACTGGCCGGTACGCTCACTACGGTGGCGCCGTTCGTGCCGCTCATGTTCTGGCCCGGCATTGTGGGCTCGTTCATGTTCTTCTTGCCGGTGACCCTAATTCTGACCCTAGGGGCTTCGCTCATCGTGGCGTTCATCATGAACCCCGTGTTTGCCGTGAGCTTCATGGAGCGCGAAGAGCACCTCGACCGTGTTGAAACGCCCAAGCTGACCCGCAACTTCCTGCTCGGCATGGGCGGGCTGGCGCTGGTAGCGCTAGCGGGCTACCTGGCCGGCTCCAAGTTCTTGGGCAACTTGATGGTGACCATCATCGTGCTCTGCTTCCTCGATAAGTACGTGTTTGTGTACATGATAGCTGGCTTCCAGCGCAGCATCCTGCCGCGTTTCCAGGATGGCTACGCTCGCCTCGTAGAGATTGTGGTGGGTGGTTCGGTGTGGCGCCAGGTGGGTATCATGCTAAGCTTGGTAGTGCTGTTTGTGGGTAGCATCATGGCCGTGGGCGCCCGCAAGCCCAAGGTGGACTTCTTCCCCAAAGGCGACCCCAAGTTCATTTACACCTACTTACGCATGCCAGTGGGCACCCGCGTAGAAGTAACCGACTCGGTAACTAAGATTCTCGAAAAGCGCGTGTACGGCGTTATTGGCCGTAACAACCCCGACGTAGAATCGGTGATTACCAACGTGGCCATCGGCGCCGGCGACCCCACTGAGGCTACCGCGTCGGGCGTGTCGCAGTCGCACCTAGGTAAGGTGGGCGTGGCCTTCAAAGAGCTGGCCGAGCAAACCGGCCCGGCTACTCATACCTACATGGATAAGATTCGGGAGGTAGTGAAAGGCATTCCCGGCGCCGAGGTGTCCGTTGACCAAGAAGCCAGCGGCCCGCCCCAGGGTAAGGAAGTAGCCATCGAAGTATCGGGCGACGACTACCCCAAACTGGCCGCCCTGAGCAAGAAAGTAGAGCGCTACGTCGATTCGCTGAAAATCGGTGGTATCGAAGACCTGCGCTCCGATTTGCAGGACCGCAACCCCGAAATTGGCGTGCGCATCAACCGCGTGCGGGCCAACCGCGAAGGCATCTCGACCGCCCAAATCGGCTCGGAAGTCCGCACGGCTATCTACGGCTTCGAGGCTAGCAAATTCAAGACCCCCGACGATGAGTACCCCATCCAGGTGCGCTACGCCAAGCCCTACCGCGACAACGTAGATGCCATCGTAAACTCGCCGCTCACCTTCCGCGACGCCACTGGCGCCGTGCGCCAGGTGCCTATTTCGGCCGTGGCCGATGTGAACTATGGCACTACCTACGGCGGTATCAAGCGCAAGGACACGCACCGCCTCATCACGATTAGCTCCAACGTGCTCAACGGCTTCACTGGCCCCGATGTGGTGGCCAACGTGCAGCGCGCGCTCAAAAGCTTCCCCACACCGCCCGGCTACACCGTGCGCATGGGTGGCGCCCAGGAAGACCAGAAGGAAACCAGCGACTTCCTAGGGGTGGCTGCTATTGGCGCCATCGCCCTCATCTTCTTGGTGCTCGTGACGCAGTTCAACTCGGTAGCTAAGCCGCTCATCATCCTCACCGAAGTTATCTTCTCTATCATCGGCGTAATGCTCGGCCTCGCCATCACGGGCATGAATATCTCCATCGTAATGACGGGGGTAGGTATTATCGCCCTAGCTGGTATTGTGGTGAAGAATGGCATCTTGCTGGTGGAATTCACCGACATGCTGCGGGCCCAGGGCATGAACCTGCACGACGCCCTTGTGCTGGCCGGCCGCACCCGTCTCAACCCGGTTATTCTCACGGCTACGGCCGCCATCCTAGGTCTGATTCCGCTGGCTATCGGCCTGAACATCGACTTCTACGAGCTCTTCAACTCGGGCCACCCACACTTCTTCCTAGGTGGCGAGTCGGTGGTGTTCTGGGGCCCGCTGGCCTGGACCATCATTTTCGGGTTGTCGTTTGCAACCCTTGTGACCCTGCTGGTAGTCCCGGTAATGTATCTGCTCAATGAGAAGATACAAGCGGCCTTTACCGGGCGCGATGTTAACAGCCCGCCACCTTCGGTTCCAGCCGACCGTGAGGAGGTAGAAGCTGCTACGCCGCCCGTGCTGGCCTAGTTCTTGTGGTAAGTTGATTGCCGGGTGTGGAGAGGTACTTGTCTTCCTAACAAGCGCCGCTCGATGCTCGGCAATCAATTTTAAAAAGGCATTCTCACCCGACGTTTCTGCAATTTTACACTTCTATCTATGTTCGCTGCTACTACCTCTGCCACCCAGGCTGCTTCCAAAAATATTGAGCAGCAAGTGCTTCGAATCATTAGCAAGCGCAAGGCCATCAAGGCGGTGCGCCTGCGTCGTACCGCTAGCCTCAGCCGCGACCTCCGCTTCGATACCGTTGACCTAGTCGACATCATTCTGGAGCTAGAGCGCAACTTCCACATCACCGTGCCCGATGAAGTTCCGTTTTACACCGTCGGCGACTTTGTGCGCTACGTCACGGCCCACGCCGCAGCGGCTTAGTTGTCTGAACCGCAGATTCGTCGGATTTATCGGATGAGGCGGATTTTGGAGCTAGTAGCTTACTTGTTCGTTAAATGCGTATTCATTAAAAAAGGCTGCCCTAGGGCAGCCTTTTTTGTGACTATACTAATCAATGAGGGTTGTCCTCAAAATCAGACTAATTCGATGAATCCGCGGTTCAGACCTAGCGGTCGTTGCCGCCCGTGTCGTTGCGCTGGCCAGTATTGCCATCGCGCGAGCCGTCGCTCACGTTGGCGATGTCATCAACGCCAGCCGACTTAGCCGACTCGTTGGTGGGCTCGGGTAGCGGGCCGTCGGGACCCACATCGCTGATGGGCTTGGTCGTAGAGGAGGTTGGCGAACCTAGACCTGCATCAGTGGCCGACTGGCCGGTGCCGGCCGGAGCGGTAGGGTAGTCGGTAGTGCCGGTGTTCTTAGCCGACTGGTTGGTGGTAGTTGACATAGCGAGTGCAGGGGTAGAGGGGCGGTTTTTGTAGATTTCTTCATCCGACACCACGGTAGCAGCCTTGGCCGTTTCCCAGGCGTGAAACTTGTCGAGCTCGTGCTTGATGGAGGTTGAAAACCACGCCACCAGCGCCATATCATCGAGCAGGCCCACTACCGGAATAAAGTCGGGAATCAGGTCAATCGGCGACAGAAAGTAGATGAGCACGGCTACCGCCGCTACCACTGTTGAGGTAGGCAGTTCGGTGTACTCGCCCGAGATGCTGAGCTTGATGAGCCGAAATAGGCTTTGCAGCGTGTCCCAGGCTTCGTGTGCCAGCGTGCCTAGCTCTTTCTTCTCACTAGCCTTTTGGTAAGCGTCAGTCAGAAGCTTCTTAAGCCGAGTGGGTTGCTGAATGTAGCTCTCGGCCGCAGCCAGAAACTTCTTGAAAAACTTGGACCCGGCCACATCGTTGCCGGAAGGGGGGGAGTTGTAAGTAGCCATGCGGAAAAAAGGGAATGCAAAGAGGCAAGCGGCGCCACCGCCGCCAGGGCTTAGTACTGCATTCGGGCCGGCAATGTTTTGGCTAACCAAAAACGGCCCTTAGCAGCGAGAGCTAAGGGCCGTTGAAAAGGCGAAAGTGCTAAGTATGACTAGTTGGCTAGTTGCACAGTAGCTGCTTCGAGCATCGCTTCGGCTTGGGGCACTTCGGTGCCTTCTACGCGGCCGGCAGCGTAAAAATTGCGGTGGTAGTAGGCTTGGTTGAGCGAGCTCACCATCACGCCGCCATTGGTGGCCGAGTGGGCAAACTTGCCGTCTTTCAAGTAGATGCCTACGTGGTAGATATTGCCCTTGCCGTGGCTGAAGAAGACAAGGTCACCAGCTTTCATCTCCGTCTTGGCCACGCGCTTGGCCGAGCCAAACATGGCCCGCGAGCTGTGCTTGAGGGTGATGCCGTACACCTTCTTGTAAACCTGCGTCACAAAGCCCGAGCAATCGGTGCCGCGGCGCGAGCTGGCGCCGTAGCTGTACGGCGTGCCAATCCAGTCAATCACGGTTTGGAGCAGGCTCTTGTTCTCGGTCTGGGTCAGCTTAAGACCTAGGGTTTGGCCATAGTAGCCGTAGGCCAGCGAGTCGCGGGTGGCCGTTACTAGTGCCGACTCGGGCGCGGCCGTGGGCTCATCGCCTTCGTTGCTGGGCAGCAGGCCCGAAAGCAGCGATGCTTCGGCTACGGCGGGCACAGCGTGGGTAGCAGTACCGGCCGAGGCCGAAGCATCGGGTGCTTTATCAAAGCAGAAGGAGAGAGCCAGGGAGGCAGCGGCGAGGCAACACAGCAGGGTATTCTTCATAGTCCGTTGGTTGGGGTGAGCACCGGCCAGTGCCATCGAGCTACTCGGCCGGGAAAAAAGGTGGTGACTGTTGCGCTAGGCGAAGCGGTAATTACCGCCAGAATTAGAGTGAGTAAAATGAAATCGAATGACTCAATTTTGGGTTGAGCTAAGAAATAGGCTCGGCCAAATCTAAGTCATAAAAAGTGATACAATTGAATGGAAAGCAATAAAAGTGCAAATTTTATTAGAAAAGTACCGTATTAAAGCAAAAATAACTGTTCAAGAGCCGTAACTATTACCAAATCAACCTCGTAGTTTCGCCCGAGTTTTGTACTTTATGGAGCCACGCACACTCGTTAATTCTCCGCTCGCCCGGGTGGCCCGGCTAGTGCTAGGCCGCGCCCCGCGGGTAGCTATGGTGCTAGGCCAGACGGTGCACCTAAGCGGCGCCACACGTGCCGAATTCTTGGCCGACCCTGAATGGGTGGCGCATGAGGAAGTGCACCTGCGCCAAGTGCGTGACCTAGGTCTGCCGCGCTTTTTGTGGCAGTACTTGGTAGAGTCGGCGCGAGTGGGCTACTACCAAAATAGGTTTGAGGTAGAAGCTCGCGAAGGCGCCCGGCTCTTCATGGAAAACCTAGCCAAAAAGGCGACCTAGGGCCAAAAAGAAAAGCCTAGGTCGCTTACCGCGACCTAGGCTTTCAAAAGGCGTAGTGACTAGCGTGTTAGAGCTGTGCCAAGCGGCCACCATCGACTACGAGCGTGGTGCCGTTGATGAAATTGGCCTCGTCGGAGGCTAGGAAGCAGATGGCGGCGGCCAGCTCGTCGGGAGTACCTATCTGGCCGGTTATCTTCTCGGTGCCGTTCTGCACGTTGGGGTTGCTGCGCAGCATGGGCGTTTCGACGGCTCCCGGCGCTACGCCCACAATGCGAGCCTGGGTGTAAGGAATTTCGAGGCTAAGGCCGCGAATGAGCGCCTCCGTAGCGCCTTTGCTAGCGGCGTAGGGCACCACGTTGGGGGTAGTTTGGAAGGCGTGCACCGAGCTGATGGCCACCACGGCGCCGCCCTGCATGTGCGGCACGCAGAGCTGGCAGAGCCGGAACAAGGCCCGCACGTTTACGCTCTGCACGCGGTCCCAATCGGCGGGGGCCATTTCGAGCAGGGGAGTGTAGGTCATCATGGCCGCGTCGTTTATCAGTACGTCGATGCGCTTAAATCGCGCCAGGGTGCGCTCCACGATGCGCACCAGGTCGGCGTCTTTGCCCACATCGGCTTTGATGAATAGTGCTTCGCTACCGCCAGCCTTTATCTCGGCCTCTACTTCGCGGCCTTCTTTGGCTTCGCGGCCTATGCAAATAACTGATGCCCCTTCGCGCCCTAGGCGCACAGCTGTGGCCCGGCCAATGCCGGAAGTGGCGCCCGTGACCAGGCAAACTTTATTCTGAAAACGGAACATATAACGAGTAGCAATAGTAGCGCTTAGTAGTTGCCTACCTAACGGTGGCGGCGACCTAGGGTTGTTCGGCTAAGGTGGGCTATTCGCCTAAAAAAGCAATTGCTAGCCAGTTTATGACGAGTAAGGCAGCCATTGGCCTGATGCGGTCGTAAAGAGGAGCTATGGTTTTATCTGCATTGCTCCTAGCGGCCGTTGAGCCCTTTTCACTAAAGCGGCTACTGATATCAGACGAGGCGCCCGTTAGCTTCCTGCTCGAAATCGTGCTGCGCAGCGTGCTTATGTTCTTGCTCACCGTGGGGGCACTGCGTATTTCGGGCAAGCGTGGGGTAAGGCAGCTCTCCCTGTTTGAGTTTGCGCTGATACTGGTGCTGGGTTCGGCTGCCGGCGACGCTACCATCTACCACGACACGCCCCTGCTACACGCGGTCGCTGTATTTGTAGTAATTATTGCCCTATATGTGCTTTTTAACTACTGGACCGATAAGTATCCCCGGGTAGAGCGCATGCTGGAGGGTGAGCCTGAGTTGATTGTTCAGGATGGTGAAATCGACTTGCCCGCTTTCAACAAAGCTAGCCTGACGGGACAGGAACTGAATGGCCAATTGCGGCAGCTGCAAGTGGAGCACCTAGGGCAGGTGCGGCGCCTATACATTGAAGCAACCGGTGAGATAAGTGTTTTTTTCTTTGAGCCCGAGCACGAGCGCCCCGGCCTACCTATTTGGCCCGAGATATATAAGCACCCCCTGTACGAATTGCCGAAGGCTGGCGCCTACGCCTGCCACGCCTGCGCCACCGTGCGCGAGCTGCCTGCTGGGCCAGTACCCACCCCGTGCCCACGCTGTGGCCGAGCCGATGGCTGGCTGCCTGTGTGCGCCACGCCCCGCATTACGTAAGCCCTAGGGCTAGCTCGGCCGCAACCCGCCAGCCACAACTTACGAATACTAACGCTTACTAGCCCAGCCGGGTCGGCAGGGCCTCTTAGTCCTTTCCCTTATCATCTTTTCGCTCATGGAACCTACTTCCCACCAGCCGTCTTACGGCTCTACTGGCGCCGCCAATACGCCTCATTCTGACAATACCTCGTCGGCCGATTCGAGCTTCTCGACTACAGCTGCGCACGCCACGGGCAGCAGCCCGTACCCAACCAATGCCTCGGCACCGCAGCCCGCCGCTAGCGGTGTAAAAGCTAAGCTTGACAACGCGCTCGAAAGCGGCAAAAAATGGCTCAACGATTCGGGCGTGGCCGAGCAAGCGCAGCAACTGCCCCAGAAAGCCAAAGACCTCAGCAACAAAGCCTGGACGGGCATTAGTGGCCTCACTACCACCCAAAAAGCAGTGGGTGTAGGCCTGCTGGCCGCCGGAGTAGCCTTCCTGGCCACACGCGGCAAGAGCAAGAAATCGGCCGGCGAGTACCGCGACCGCCCCCGCAAGTCGCCCTTCGACCACCAGCCCCACACCAAAGACGGCGACCACGCCTACGACCGCAAAGGCCAGCGCCCCTGGGGTGCCAGCCGCTATGGCTCAGGCTCCGCAGCAGCCGGCAAGCCCCGCGTAAGCTCGGGCAGCGGCTACACGTCGTCGCCTTCTTCGTCGCACAGCAATGACCTAGGGCGCCAGGCCCCGGCCAGCCGCCACCAAGATGCCCCGGCCTCTGGCCAGCGCCGCGACCAAGGCCCCGCCTCGGGCAGCCGCTACGACGCAGGTACCTCGGGTGGCCAAAACCCGAATAACCTCGACCAGCTCAATAGCGCATATTAATGATTAATTATTAAGGGTTAATTGTTAATTTCTCTCCATGAGCCATTAACAATTAACCCTTAATAATTAATCATTAACGAAAAGGCCGACTGCTCGCGCAGCCGGCCTTTTTTAGTGTAAACTTGCCTGCCTATGCTCTTCTACACCGTTATGAAGCCCGTAGTGCGCCTTGGGCTGCGCGTGTTTTTTCGGCGCCTTGAGGTGCGCCACCGCCAGCGCCTGCGCCTGCCGGGCCCACTCATGCTGTGTAGCAACCACCCTAATACGCTCATGGACCCGCTCGTAACGGCTGTGCAGCGGCACCAGCCCATCGCGTTTCTGGCCAAGAGCACGTTCTTCAAAAACCCGGTACTCGGCGCCATTATGCGCTCAGGCAACTGCATTCCCATCTACCGTCGCCAAGATGCCGAAGGCGAGGGTGCCAGCACGGCCCGGCAGCTAGCCGCCAGCAACGAAGCCAGCTTTGGCCGCTGCTACGACTACCTAGAGCGCGGCGGCACGGTCATGATTTTTCCGGAAGGCACCAGCGTGAGCGAGCGCCGTCTGCGCCCGCTCAAGACCGGGGCCGCCCGCATTGCCCTAGGGGCCGAGGCGCGGCACGACTTTAAGCTGGGCCTCAAGCTAGTGTGCGTGGGCACCAATTACTTTGACCCCACGCGCTTCCGCTCCGATGTGCTGCTCAATGTGGCCCCGCCCATCGTGGTGGCCGACTACGCGGCCCGCTACCACGAGGACCCCGCCGCCGCGGCCGACGAGCTCACCGAGGAAATCAGGCAGCGCCTCACGCGGCGACTCGTCATCAGCCGCGCTGCCGAGGACGACGAGCTGGCCCAGCAGGTAGAGCGCACCTTCGGTGACCACCTCAATCCCGACGACGACCCCACCACGCTCTACGACAACTTTGAGCTGAGCCGCACGCTGCTCGACGCCGTGGCTTGGTTTGAGCAGCATAACCCCAATCGGCTGGCAGCGTTGCGCACCGCCCTAGGGCAGTACCTAGCCAGTTTACAAGCCTATAGACTCGAAGACGACGACCTCGACCAAACCCAACGCCCCGGCGCGCGCCTGGCCGACTTCCTCAACCTGGTGCTGGGCTTGCCGGTATGGCTCTATGGGCTCATTACTAACTATGTGCCTTATAAGATTCCGGCGCAAGTAGCCCGTCGGGCTACTAAGGACACTGAGTTTATCGCTGCTATCCTACTAGGCGTGGGCATCATCACGTTTCCGGTGGCTTACGCCATTGAAGCGGCTGCCGTGCAGCACTGGCTCACGCACGACTGGCGCCTGACGAGCTTGTTTGTGCTCAGCCTGCCGCTGGCAGGTTTCTACGCCCTAGGGTACTGGCAAACGCTGAGCGCCCGCCTGCGCCGCCTGCGGGTGCGCTGGCTACCGGCTGCTACCCGGGCTGGCCTGCGGGCGCAGCGTGCCGAGGTCCTGCGTCTGCTGGATGACGCACGAGCCGAATACTTAAAGCAATGAGCAGTTAACAATGAACAATGAGCAGACGGAATGACGCCTCTGCCCATTGTTCATTGTTAACTGCTCATTATTAATTGACTATTCGTCCAAGTATTGGTGCACAAACTTGATAGCCATGCTGCCCTCGCCCACGGCTGAGGCCACGCGCGCCATGGCGCCAGCGCGGCCATCGCCGGCGGCAAACATGCCGGGCACGCAGGTTTCGAGCAGGTAAGGCTCGCGCTCCTTTTTCCAGGAGGCGCCGTAGCGCGGGTCAGCTACCAGGTCGCGGCCGGTGAGCAGGTAGCCCTTGGCATCGCAAATGGCGAGGTGGCATATCCACTCGGTGCTGGGCCGGGTGCCGATGAAGATGAACAGGGCGCGCGCAGGGTGCTTTTCAGGCTCCTGGCCATCGCGCTGAATCACGACGGCCTCCAGCGAGGTGTCGCCGCACGCCTCGCGCACCTGGGTGCGGGGTAGCAGTTCGATGTTCGGCGTCTGGCTAATCTGCTCGATGAGGTAGGCCGACATGCTGGCCGCCAGGCTCTCGCCCCGGATAACAATAAATACCTTCGACGCATACGTGGAGAGGTACATAGCCGCCTGCCCCGCCGAGTTGCCCCCGCCGATGATGTACACCGGCTGGTTGCTGCAGCTGCGGGCTTCGGTGCGCGCCGCGCCGTAGTACACGCCCGCCCCGCTTAGGCGGTCGAGGCCCGGCGCTTGCAGTGTGCGGTAGCTGACGCCGGTAGTAAGGACTACGGCGCGGGTTTTTATCTCAGTTTTGTCGCCCAGAGTCAGTACTTTGTAACCATCTTTTACGCACAGGTCTACTACCTCTTGCGGTGCCATAAACTCGGCACCTAGGCGGGTGGCCTGACTCCAGGCGCGGTGGGCCAGCTCGGCGCCGCTCAGCCCGGTGGGGAAGCCTAGGTAGTTTTCGATGCGCGACGACGAGCCCGCCTGCCCGCCGGGCGTTTGCCGCTCAATGATGAGCGTTTTCAGACCTTCCGATGCGCCGTACACGGCGGCTGCCAGCCCGGCTGGGCCCGCCCCAATAACGACCACATCGTACAGCTCTTGCTTGGCCTCTACCAGCAGCCCTAGGTGCCGGGCTAGGTCAAGTTTATCGGGCCGCGACACCACCTTACCATCGGGGCAAAATACCACGGGCAGGTCGTCGGGCCCGAAGCCGCTGGCTTGCAGCAGCGTAGTAGCTTCGGCATCCTTCTCAAAATCAAGCCATTGGTAACCCACCATGTAGCCGCTTAAGAAGTCCTTGAGGTCGTGCGACAGTGGCGACCACTGAAACCCAACCAGCCGAATGCCCGCAAATGCCGGCCGGTAAGTGGCTTGCCAGCTAGCCAGCAGGTCGTGCAGGGTAGGGTAGAGAAGTTGCTCGGGCGGGTCCCAGGGCTTGAGCAGGTAGTAGTCGAGCTGCGCCGAATTGATGGCCTGAATAGCGGCTGTAGTATCGGCGTAGGCTGTCAGCAGCACGCGCTTGGTGCTCGGAAACAGGCCGCGGGCGTGGGTTAGTACCTCCACCCCCTCTACTTCGGGCATACGCTGGTCGGCCAGCACCAGGGCCAGGGGCTCGGCGCGGGCGCGCAGCTCGTCGAGCGTTTTTAAGGCCTCTGGGCCCGAGCCTACGCTCAAGATGCGGTAGTCTTTGTGAAACTCCTTGCGCAGGTCGCGGGTAATAGCGCCCAGCACCTGCGGGTCATCGTCAACAGTCAGGATAATGGGCTTTTTCATAGAAGGAAGCTAGCACGCAGCATGAGTAAGCAGCGTGCAAAATAATAGTAGATGCGTACCACATTCAATACGCAGCGATTGGGTAACACTTCCTTAACCAATCGGCAGCCAGGTGGTGAACTCGGTGTGCCCAGGCTGCGATGCGGCCTCTAGGCGCCCGCCATGCTCCTGCACGATGCGCCGCGCTATGTCAAGGCCCTGGCCCGAGCCCTCGCCGGCCGGCTTAGTGGTATAGAAAGGCTCGAACATGTGCGCTAGCACCTCGGGTGTGATGCCCGAGCCGTTGTCTTGTATACTGACGCACACGAAGTCGCTTTGCTTGGTTACGCGCACCGTGAGCTCGCCGCCTTTGTCTGGTAGCGCATCCAAAGCATTGTCAATCAAATTAGTCCACACTTGATTAAGGCTGCCGGCCTGGCCCATTATCAGCGGTAGGCTGGGGGCATAGTCGCGGGTGAGGCGCACGTTTTTCTGGCGTAGCGTGTGGGCGAAGATGTTGAGCGTGCTATCAAGCCCGGTCGTGACGGCCAGCTTCTCGCGGCCCCCGGCACGGTCCATGTGCGAGTAGGTTTTGACATCGTTTACCAGCGTGCTGATGCGCTGGCTAGCCTCCCTGATGTCGTGAGCTAGGCGTAGCGTGGCCAAGTGGCCAGCCAGCCAGGTCAGTGCCGGAGTGCGGGCCGCGTCCGGTAGCTGGGCCACTACCGGCGCCAGGGCATCTAGGTCCAGGCCCGCGTCGAGGAGGTTGGCAGCTAGGGTGTAGCCATCGGGGCAGCCCTGTGTTTCAAGCCAGTCGGCCAGTTCTTCTTCGCGGTCCGAGGCTTGCAGCGCCGAGAGTACCGGAGGCGCCTCGGTGGGTAGCACCGCCAGCGCCGTGAGGGCCGCCATGGCGTCGGCCGGTGGGCAAGCGGCGAGCATATCTAGCAGCAGCTGTGGCTTCAGAAGCAGGGAGTCGGCCAGTGCGGCGGCGGCGCGGCTAATGGCGGCGGCTGGGTTATTGAGCTCGTGTGAGAGGCCAGCCGACAGCTTCCCTAGAGCCCGCAGCTTGTCGTCCCGCTCCTGAGTGCGTGCTTCTTCGCGGGCGCGGTCGCTCATGATGCCTACTAAGCGCTGTACTAGCTCGGGGCTCACATGCTCTAGCGCTGCAAACTGGCTGCGCGGCAGTTGATACAAGATAGTTTCGCCAACTGCTACACCTTGGCCACGAAATATTTGCAGTCGTGAGTAGGGGAGCACTCCGGTCACGCGGCCTGCTTCGACGCTAAAGACGGGTGTGCGGCCGGTGGGGGCCGTGGCGTAGTACTGCATGGCGCCCTTCACCACGGCCAGCATACGGTCGGCGGGGGCACCGGCTTCTACGACGATTTCGCTGGGGGCGTACTGCCGCACTTCTCCTGCTTCGAGTAGCCAGGTCAGTACTTCGGGCGGCAGGTTTTCGAAGGCCGTAATGCCACCTAGGAGAGCAGGGTCGGGAGGAAGGAGCTGAGACATACTAGGGCAACCAGCCAGCCGCTGGCAGAGTTAAGCGAGGAAGACGGGCCAAAGAAAAGGCCCCGGCCCGCACTACTGGCGGCCAGTACGTGTTATTTGCGCTGTGACTGACGTTTCTGCTCCTGACTCCCCGGCGCCTGCCGCCCCGCTGCTCACCCGCGAGCAGGTGCTGCGTGCCCTGCGCCTCGTGGAGCGCGAAGGCCGCCAACTGCCACCCAGCACCGTGTACGAGTTGCTGTATCGCAGCCGCCGCTACCCACCTCGCGCTGTGGCCGAGCTGGCCTATCGCCTCGCGCACCGCGACCCCAAAATTCGCTGGCCCCACCCCGCCGGCCAGCCTACCAATACGGTGCTCGAAGCGCTCGACTTTACCATCGTGGCCAAGCGTCCCATCCTAGCCGCGGGCTCGGCCCAAGACCAGGGTCAGGCCGCCGAGCAGCAGGCCGAAGACCTGTACACCGGCCCGCCCCTGGCCGACAAGGTGGCCGCCGACTCCGCTGTGGCCGAGCCTGCCCCCACCTACGCGAGCCCGCCGCCAGCGGCCTACGACGAAAAAACGGCCCTAGGTGAGCTGTTTATCTCGAAGGAAGAGCTAACCGCAGCCCTGGCCGGCCTGCGCCGCCGCCGCGCCCTGTTGCTACAGGGCCCGCCCGGCACCGGCAAAACGTTTTTGGCGCGCCGGCTGGCTTGGCTGCTCCTGGGTGCCCAAGACGATAGCCGCATCGAGTTGGTGCAGTTTCACCCTAGCTACGGCTACGAAGACTTCGTGCTCGGCTTTCGGCCTGGCCCCGACGGACAGTTTAGCTTGGTGCCCGGCGTGTTGCCGCTGCTGTGTCAGCGCGCCGCGCTCGACCCCGAGCGGCCTTATTTCCTATTGATTGATGAGCTAAACCGCGGCAACGTGGCCCGCATTTTTGGTGAGCTCCTAGTGCTGCTAGAGCCCTCGCAGCGCGGCCCGGCTCACGCCCTGCGCCTGCCCTACGCCCCGCCCGAGGAGCCACTGTTTTACGTGCCTGAGAACCTATACGTCATCGGCACGCTCAACCTCGCCGACCGCTCGCTGGCGCCCCTCGACTACGCCCTGCGGCGCCGCTTTGCGTTCGTGACCATGCAGCCGCAGTTTAGTGGCGCCCTGCAAGAGCTGCTGCACGCTGCCCGCGTACCCGGACCCCTAGCCGCCCACGTAGCCGAGCGCATGGCCGAGCTCAACCAGGCCATTGCCGATGACCCCGACCTAGGGCCCGATTTTGCGGTAGGCCACAGCTACTTCTGCGCCCCGCCCGCCGCCCCTGCCGAGGCAGCAGTTTGGCTGCGCCTAATCTTCGAGCAAGAAATAGGCCCGCTGCTGGCCGACTACTGGCGTGAGCAGCCCGCCACGGCCGCCGCCCATCAGCGCCGGTTATTGCAAGGGTTGTAAAATACAGGCCGCAGTATCTCGCGCAACTACTGGATAGCCCCCGCCCCCAACTAGTCAGCCCGCCGCAGGCGGGCGTATCCGCGCAATCAGTTAAATCCGCTAAATCTGCGATAAATGATACCGCTCGCCACGCTCTACTACTTGTTGTGCTACGCCTGGCAGCGCCTGCCCGTGCCGGCCGTGCTGCAAGCCACCGAGGCCACGCCCTTCCACCGCCCGCTGGAGCTGCTGACCCAAATGCTGCTGCACGCCACCCGCGAGCTGCTGCGCACCGGCCTGCCCCGCGGCTACCAAACCCAGGAAGCCGAGTTGCGCGAGCTGCGGGGCCGCATTGAGTTGGCACCCAGCCTAGGCCGTGGGCTGTTGCCCCAGGGCCGCGCCGTGTGCACCTACGACGAGTTGAGCCCCAACCAGCCGCTGTACCGGCTGGTAGCTGGTACCCTAGCGGCCCTGGCCAACCACCGGGCCGTGCCCGTGGCCCTGCGCCGCGACCTAGGCCATGTGCGCCGCCGCCTGCCCGCCGAGGTAGTGCCGCTAGTGCCCACGGCAGGCATCTTCGCGGAGCTGCGCCGCCAGCGCCCGGCCAGCCAAGAGGCGTTTTTACTGCACCTCTGCGAGCTCATCTACCAAACTGCTCTGCCCGAGCCAGCCGAGGAGGGCAGAGGACGCTTTGTAGATTTTCGGCGCGACGAGCGCCTGATGGCGCGCTTGTTTGAGCAAGCCGTGCGCAATTTTTACCGCCGCGAGCAGCGCCAGTACCGCGTATTTGCCGAAACCATTACCTGGCAGGCTGCCGCCCCGCAGCCAAAAGACCTAGACTTACTGCCCACTATGCTCACCGACACGACCTTGGATAGCCCGGCCCGTAAGATTATTCTCGATACCAAGTACTACGCGGCGGCCCTGCGCCCACGCTACGACCAGCAGCGCCTCATTTCGCCGCACCTCTACCAGCTCTACGCCTACCTCCAAAACGTGCGCCCCGCTGCGGGCCAGCAGCTCGAAGGCATCTTGCTCTATCCCGCTGCTACGGCCGCCGTCGATGTGCGCTATACCCTAGGCGGCCACCCGGTGCGCATCGTCACCCTAGATTTACACCAGCCCTGGCCCGGCATCGCTGCCGACTTGCTGGCGCTGGTTGCCTAAGCTGGCCTTGCGAGCTTAGGGAGCACCTAGGTCACAAAAAAGCGGCTCACACTAGGTAGTGTGAGCCGCTTTCAGAAAAATACTCCGGGCTAGGCCCGGGCGTAATTACATTTTCTTGGTGGTGTCGGTGCTCATAGCGCCGGTGCCGGTAGCAGCATCAGCAGGAGCAGCGCTCATCGACGAGGTCGAGTCGGTGGTAGCCGTGGTGGTCGACTCCGTGGTAGCGGGCGTAGTGGTGGTGGTTTCGGTGGTAGCGGGCTTCGACTCGCACGAGGTCAGGCCAACAGCGAAGAAAAGAGCAGCAGCCGATACTTTCAGAAGGTTGTTCATCTTGAGGTAAATTTGAAAATGGGAGTAGTTAAAATCTGCCCTTAATCCGCCAGCCGCCCCTAGGTAACCCAGTGGGTGGAAAAATTTTTTAAATAAATTATTTTGGGTTACTAATGCCCGTTAGCCGGCATTAACCCCCGAAGCGAATGAACATGGATAGCACAACGGCGCTGGCGGCCGATGCCCAACTTATCCGAGCCATCCAAAGTGGCGACGAGCGGGCGCTGAGCCAGCTCTATCGACTGCACTGGCCCATGGTGTCGCACTTCGTGCTGCAAAACAGCGGAACCGAAGACGACGCCCGCGATGTGTACCAGGAAGGCGTAATGGTGTTTTATGAAAAAGTACGCGAAGGCTCCCTGGAGCTGAGCTGCCAGATTAAAACTTACCTCTACGCAGTGTGCCGCCGCCTGTGGCTCAAGCGCCTCACCACCAAGAGCCGGCTGCACGGTGTGCGCCTGCTCGATGATGATGACTACGGACCCTACCTCAACACGGGGGCCGAAGATGACCTCCACGAAGCCGAAGAGCGCGACCGGCGCTTTGCAACCATGAGCGAGGCGCTCACCCACCTAGGGGAGCCCTGCCGCTCGCTGCTCGAAGGCTTTTACCTGCTCGATAAGTCGATGCAGGACCTCACGGCGGAGCACGGCTATACCAACGCCGACACCGCCAAAACCCAGAAGTACAAGTGCCTCACGCGCTTGAAGAAGTTGTTTTTTGCTAGTTATAAAGAAGTATAGTTTAGGGCATAGTGCCTAGCTGCTAGTGCTTAGTAAATGGTCGACCAAGCCAGTACTAAACGCCAAGCACTAAGCACTAGCAGCTAGGCACCAATCAAAATGCAAACCGAAGCCGACTACTACGCGCTCTTTGAAGCTTACCAGCGCGGTGAGCTTGCCGCCGGGGCGCGGGCCGACCTAGAAGCGCGCCTCAGCACCGACCCGCGGCTGCACCAGCGCTACGCCGAGTTTGAGGAGCTGACCGGCACGCTACGTGCCTACGGCGAACGCCGCCGCACCCGCCAGATGCTAGGTGGCTTGCACGAAGCCATGCTGGCTGCCGACGAGGCGCCAGCTGCAGAAGAAAAACAGGCAGATGGCTTGTCGTATTCGGTAAACCCGCGCCTGAGCATTTCGCGCACCGAGCGCCGGCTGCGCGAGTTTTGGAATGGCCACCGCGCCACTATGGGCGTGGCCGCTTCGGTCGCCGTGTTGGCGGTGTTTTGCACGTTGCTAGGCCTCGATTTGTGGCGTGCTACCACTGCCGCGCCGGCCAGTAGCCTGCGGGAGTTGCGAGGTGAGGTAGCCCGCATTACACGCCGTACGGATGCGCTCACCCGGAAGGTGAATAACGTGGCTGGTACAACCGATGCTGTAGCACCAGTACGCGTGAATAAATATAGCGGTACCGGTTTTGCGCTCACCGCCGATGGCTACCTCGTAACCAGCGCGCACGTTATTAAAGGAGCCGATTCGCTACTGGTAGAAAGCCGTGACCACCGACGCTACCACGCCGAAACCGTGTATACTGACCGCAAGCACGACCTCGCTATCCTACGCATCAAGGACCGTAATTTCAAGCCCTTTAATCGACTGCCTTACACGTTTAAGGCTGGTCAAGCTGACCTAGGCGAACGCGTGTACACCTTGGGCTACCCCCGCGAAGATGCTGTGTATGGCGAAGGTGCGCTAAGCGCCCGCTCGGGTTATGACGGCGACACGGCGTTTTACCAAGTAAGTATTCCCTTGAACCCCGGTAACTCGGGCGGTCCGCTGCTTGATGGGCAAGGCAACCTGATTGGGGTGGTAAGCAGCCGGCAAGACGATGTGCTGGGCGCGGCCTTTGCCACTAAGTCGTCGTACCTGGTGCATCTGGTCGATTCGCTCAAAAACAAGCAGCCCTTGCAGCCCTACCACTTGCCGCGCACCAACCAGCTGGCCGGCGCCGCCCGCCCGCAGCAACTCAAGCGCCTGCAAGACTTTGTGTTTGTAGTAAAGGTTTATGAATAGACTTTCATCCTGCTTTCTGCAAAATTTAGAAAAAGCCCCGCTCTCCAGTGGGGCTTTTTTTGTGGCTGGTAGCCTTCTAAATAGCAGGCTGCTTGCTACCGCCCTAGGGCTGGCACCCCCTACGCTAGGTACCAAATAATAATTAACTCGGCCAAAACGCCAGGCTGACTTTCGCGTACAACCGTTGCACAGGCCGCCAGCTACCGGCCGGCCGTGCTCCCTCACCAAAATACCCTCCCCCAATGGCTGACCAACTCCAACAAGTCGAAAAAATTCTCCCCGAGGATATTGCGCGCACGTTTGAGGCCGCCGTCAATGTGTTTCAAGGCAAGACCGAGCACATGGATGACCTACTCAAGAACGGCGGCACGCTGCTGCGCAAGGTTTCTAAAAACTTCAACTCTACGCAGATGATTCTGGGCGTAGCCGCGCTGGCCGTGGTGTCGATTATCGTTATCAACCGCGCTAGCCAAGACGAATAGTACTGGCTAGCCAGCACTAGCAGTACCTCCTAGGTACCTAAAAAAAGCGCCTCACTCCTAGTATCTAGGAGTGAGGCGCTTTTTTGTAAAAAGCTATAGAGCAGCTTGTGGGGCCTAGTTGAGTGGCGCAACAGCGGGCGTAGTAGTGGTTGCGGCAAGCACAGCTTGGCTCGGCAGCTGCCGCACTACGCCAGTTACGCCCCACGACTGTAAGCGGCGCTGCACGGTTTCGGCCGCCAGCCACGTATCGAGCTGGCTAATGAGCACGCGGCTAACCTGCTGGCCCGCCAGGACCTCTTGCTTAATACCGACGGTTAGCGCTGGGTCGAGCGACAACACACGGGCGCGCATAGCTTCGGCATTCTGAGCTTCTTGGAAAATGCCCACCTGCACCAGAAACTGCGGGGCCGGTTCGGTAGCAGTAGCGGCCGGAGCAGCCGAGCCAGTAATAGCGGCAGGCGTGGTAGCCAGGGCAGCACTATCGGGCACGCTATGCCACTCATAGGTAGTAAACGGCGCAGCGGGGTTGGGGTCGGCAGCTCGCAGGTCTACGAGGTTGAGCGGAGTGGCGGCAGGACCTAGGGGAGTAGTGGTAGGTACTACCTGCGCAATAACAGTAGCAGCACCCGTCGAGATGATACCTAGGGGGCGCGCTGCTACCTCCGACAGGTCGATGATGCGCTGGTGGCGGAACGGGCCGCGGTCAGAAACCCGCACCACTACGGCTTTGCCGTTTTTCACATTTGTAACGCGCAGCCGGGTGCCAAAGGGCAGGCTCTTATGGGCGCAAGTAAACTTGAAGCGGTTGAACCGCTCGCCGCTGCTAGTGCGCTTGCCCTGGTGCTCGCGGCCGTACCACGAAGCCCGGCCCCGCAGCACGGTAGAGTAGGAAAGGGAGGCTGTTGCCTTGGCGTGGGTGGCGGCCGTGCGGGCCCGGTGGGTGCCGGCAACCGCAGGTGAAGCTAACCCACAGACAAACAGTAGATAAAAGCAACTAAATAGAAAGCCGGAAGTAAAGAAAGAAATTCGCTTGAGCGTCATGCGCTTTATAGGGATGGTAACTGACCGAATTTAAGTAGGCCCCTCCTCAAAAACCTATTATCATACTTTGCTAAAGAAATTATCAAGCGTTAAAAATTATCCTTTTTTTATAAAACTTGCATTTAAGATATCTAAGTGCGGGTAAAGCAATGGCTGATTGTGTTTAGTAAAGCCACTTTTTAGCTGCTTATTGTATTTTTCCGCGGTGGCCTCCAGAATTAGATTTTGCGGCGGGTGTAAAATTTTGGCATTGCGTCGTCGAGCTAGCTCGTGGCTAGGTTGCACAGGTGCCGCTTTCTTTGTATATGCGCGCAAGCTTCCCGCAGGTAGGCCGTACCTTCGTAGCATGGATTTTGGCCGACTACCCGACCTGCGCCACGTCGATTTCAGACTACCCCCCGACCACCCCGAAACGGCGCACGTGCTGGCTCGCGCTCAGCCGACAGCCCCCGATAGCCCTGGCCTGTACGTGGGCTGCCCCATCTGGACCAATAAAGAATGGCTGGGCTCGTACTTCCCGCTCGGAGCCAAGGAGCCTGACTACCTGCATCATTACGCCAAGCAATTCAATTCGCTAGAATTGAATACGACGCACTACCGCATCCCCGATGCGCCCACGGTGCGGCGCTGGCGCGAGGCGGTGGGGCCGGGCTTTAAGTTTTGCCCCAAGCTGCCGCGCAGCATCAGCCACGAGCGCGAGCTATATAATACTGACGCGCTAACACTGTCCTTTACCCGTGCCATTCTAGAGCTGGAGGACCGCCTAGGTCCCTGCTTTCTGCAATTGCCACCCCACATCGGCCCCGAGAGCTTGCCACGGCTCGAGCGATTCTTGCTCGACTGGCCGGCCGAGGTGCCGCTAGCCGTAGAGCTACGCCACCCCCGCTGGTTTGCCGACCGGGGCCTAGCCGATACGATATACGCCACGCTCGAAGCCCTGAATAAAACGTTGGTCATCACTGACGTGGCGGGTCGGCGCGACGTGCTGCCCCAGCGCCTGACCACACCCGTGGCGTTCATCCGCTTCAATGGCCACGGCTTGGTGAACAGCGATTTTCAACGCGCCGACGAATGGGCCGAGCGACTGGCTAGCTGGTACCAGCAGGGGCTACACGCTGCCTATGTCTTCATCCACCAAAAAGACGTGCGGCACGCGCCCATTTGGGCGCAACATTTCCTGGGGCGCGTGCACGCGCTCACGGGCTTTCCCATTCAGCCACCACGGCCCATTCCGCAGGTAGTGCAGGGTAGCTTGTTTTAAGGGTTAATTGTTAATGGTTAGTTGTTAATGATTTTAGTCTAAATCAATTATTAGACTTGCTTCTGGACAAGAAGCTTAAATAACAACTGTCATGCTGAACGCAGTGAAGCATCTCTATCGCACAATTGAGCAAGTTCAGATGGTGCGTTAGAGATGCTTCACTGCGTTCAGCATAGCGCGTTTTTGGCCTTTTCTTAATTTAGAAACAAGGCTATTACCTAAACTTGCCTTGGGGGTCGGGCAGCTTCTCCTTTAAGTCGCTGATGAGGGTAAAATCGAGGCTGGACAGGTTTAGATTCTGGCCTTTGTGAACAGCCTCCCACGCGCCAGCATAGTCTTCTTGGTAGTAGCGCACGCGGGCCTGAGCTTGCCAGGCGTTGGCGTTGTTAGCATCGGCCAGCACGGCGCGCTGCGCATAGCTAGCGGCCTCGGCTAGGTCTTTCTTTTTCTTGGTCTGAAGGTAGCGCTCTATCGCGATGGTAGTAGCATCGGTGAGTAGCCCGGCGTTGGTGGGGGCCACGGCCAAGCCTTGCAGCAAGATGGCTTGCACCTCGGCCGGCGGAACCTGGCGTTGGCTCATGAGGGCCGCAAAACCGTGGTAGGGGTCGGGATTTTTTACATCGAGCACCCAGGCCAGGTTAAAGCGCACAGCGGCCGTGTCAGGCTGGTTTTCAAGCATATATTGAAAACCCTTGGTGCTGAAAAACTTGCTTGCCTCGGCCCGCGATGGGAAGCTGCGGTCGATGTCGGCCAGCACGGCTGCGCCCACTAGGGCCTGCGCTTGGGCTGGGCTAGCGCCGCCGTACAGGGGGGCCAGCCGCGCTGGGCCGGTAGCGGCTGCTGCGGGCGCGTTCTTCTTGTTGCGTTGGGCGTGGGCGGGCAGGCAAGCAGCCGTGCCCAGCAGTGTGAGGAAAACCGCGCCTAGGAGCGTGCGCGTGGAGTGTGAAAAGAAAGCCACGGAAAATGCAGATGAATGGGACAGTTAGCAAAAATAGGGTGTCACTGCCATTTGCTGGCTACCCCTGCTTAGTCGCGGCAAACCACCCACCTAGAGCCGGCGTAGGTAGGATAGCGGCCCCAAAAACTTATCTGGCTGCGGCTGCCCTCACTTATGCGTTATATACGCCTGCTGGCGCTACCCACCCTTGGGTTGTTGCTGGCTATCACGATAGTATTGCTGGCCACCGAGTGGGCCGTGGCCCGCGCCAGTCACCGTGCGTCCGATATCGCTTACGTGCCGGCGTCGGCGCCCGACTTCGATACCAACCGCCACCGGCTCGATGTGTACGAACCTAAGCAGGAGGCCACCGCGCCGCGGCCGGTAGTACTGTTCATCCACGGCGGCAGCTGGAACAGCGGCAGCAAAGACGACTTCATTTACAAGGCCATCGGCCGGCGGCTGGCCAAAAACGGCTTCGTGGGCGTGGTAATCAGCTACCGCCTCTCGCCGCAGGTGCAGGTGCCGCAGCAGGCGGATGACTGCGCCCGCGCCCTGGCTTGGACGGTGGCCAACATCAAAGACTACGGCGGCGACCCGGCGCGCATCGTGCTCATGGGCCACTCGGCGGGTGGTGGGCTGGCCGCCCTGCTGGCCACCGGCTCCGATACCTTGTTGGCAAAGCATGGCCTGCCCCGCACGGCCGCCCACGCCGTGTTGCTCGACGACCCGGCCGGCCTCGATATGCTCGACTACCTCACCAAGATGCAATACCCTGACGATGCGCAATACCTAGGTGCCTTCAGCAAAGACCCGGCGGTGTGGCGCCAAGCCTCGGCGCTCTACCACATGCGGGCCGGAGCACCGCCCTATAGTATCTATATCGGCGGCGAAACCTACCCTAGCATCAAAGAGAGCAGCGAGAAATTTCGGCAGCGGCTGACGCAGCTGGACCAGGCGCCTAGGTATACCATTTTGCCTGGTAAGAAGCATGTGAGCATGGTGACGCAGCTGTTTTGGGCGGGCAACCAGCTCTATAATGAACTGCGTCGGCTGGCGCAGTAAACGTGAGCAGCCTAGCTCTGCCGCACGACCACACTGCCATTGGTGGTCACGGCTTTAACTGGCTGGCCACCTTTGCCTAGCGCAGTATTGACCTCGTGCTTGCGGCTTTTGGGGTCGCTCTGCGGGAGGGTGGTTTTGAGGCTGCCGTTGGTGGTGCTGGTCGAAAACTGGGCTGAGTAGTCGGCCGGTACCTCCCACCTAATGCTGCCGTTCACGGTTTCTACGTCGAGGCCACTGCCCTGCCATTGGTTGCCGCTAAGCTTGATGGAGAGGCTGCCGTTGACGGCCTTACCTGTTACTTGGCCCCCTAGGTTGGCTAGCGACACGCTACCGTTTTGGGCGCTAAACGTGATGGCTGACTGCACACCCGCGAGGTAAATACTGCCGTTTTGGGTGGTGAGGGCTAATGCCATGCGGCGCGGCACAAACACCTCGTAGCTAACCGCGGCCCGCTCTACGCCATTCGGTACTTTGGCAACCAACTCGTTGCTCGCCGTGCTGATACGAATAGCCGTTGCTTGGGCCTTGGCTTCGGCCTCAGTATCAGCCCACGCCGTTACCTTGGCTCGCATACGCACATCGGGGCCGTCCCAGCCCTTCACGCTAATACTGCCATTGGTGCTGGCATCGATGGTGAGGGGCTGCCCCGCCGTGGCGGGTAGGGTGAGGTCGCGGGTTTCGCAAAAGAGCTTTTGGCGGCCGTCATTACGCTCCTGGCAAGTGGAGGTGAAAGTGGGGGCCGGAACGGTTTGAGCAGTGGCAGCTAGTCCGCTCAGTAGCAGCAAGCCTAAGGCTAAGGATTTCATGGGCAGTAAAATAACAGGTGAGTGAAGAGCATTTGAAAGGTGGCGACAACAGGAGTACCGGCCGCTAGCGCGTTCGTTACAGGCACCTAGGGCTTTTTTGGAGCCTCGCGCCAGGCAACACCTAAAGTGGGTCAAAACAAACAAGCCCCTACTCCGGCAAAAGAAGTAGGGGCGTGCCGGTTGCCACATGGCAGGGCTACTGTGCCGCCGAGTATTTCACGCCCATGTTCTCGAACATGAACGCCCACTTGTCGGTCTGCTCGCTGATGACCTGGGCCGTGCTGCGGCCCGCGCCGTGGCCGGCCTTGGTTTCGATGCGGATGAGCACCGGGGCCGGGCCCTGCTGGCTTTCCTGCAAGCGCGACGCAAACTTGAAGGAGTGCGCTGGTACCACGCGGTCGTCGTGGTCGGCGGTGGTAATGAGCGTGGCCGGGTAGCTGGCCGGCTTCAGGGCGTGGTAGGGCGAGTACTTATAGAGGTAGTTGAACATCTCGGGCGAGTCTTGGGCCGTGCCGTAGTCGTAGGCCCAGCCCGCGCCGGCCGTAAACTGGTTGTAGCGCAGCATGTCCATCACGCCCACGGCCGGGAAAGCCACCTTGCAGAGGTCGGGCCGCTGCGTCATAGTGGCGCCCACCAGCAGGCCGCCGTTCGAACCGCCCGCGATGGCAAGGTGGTCGGTATCGGTGTACTTATTGGTTTTTAAGTATTCGGCCGCAGCAATAAAGTCGTCGAATACGTTCTGTTTCTTGAGCTTGGTGCCGGCCTCGTGCCACTTCTCGCCGTACTCGCCGCCGCCCCGCAGGTTAGCCACGGCGTACACACCGCCTTGCTCCAGCAGAATGATATTGGAAGTACTAAAGCTCGGCGTCACGCTGGAGTTGAAGCCGCCGTAGGCGTAGAGCAAAGTGGGGTTCTTACCGTTCAGCGCTAGGCCTTTCTTGTACGTGATAATCATCGGCACACGCGTGCCATCTTTGGAGGTGTAAAAGACCTGCTTCGATTCGTACTTGCTAGGGTCGAACTGCACGCCCGCTTTCTTGTATACCGTGGAGATGCCAGTAGCTAGGTTGTACTTGAAAATGGTAGGCGGGTAGGTGTACGACGTAAACGTGTAGTACGTCTCCTTATCCGTTTTCTTGCCGCCAAAGCCGCCCGCCGAGCCCACGCCCGGCAGCCCAATGGTGCGCAGCTTCTTGCCAGCCATGTCATACTCTTCTACCAGCGAGGTAGCGTCTTTGAGGTAGGTAGCGAAAATGTGGCCACCCACGGTGCTGACGTTCAACACATTTTTGGTTTCTGGAATGAGGTCTTTCCAGTTGGCTTGCGTAGGAGCGGCAGCATCCACGGTTACGAGGCGGTGGTTGGGAGCCTGGTAATTGGTTTCGAGGTAGAGCTTGCTGCCCACATTATCGACCACGTGGCTGATGCTCTTTTCGTCGGGCACGATAGTCACGATGGGGCTGCCGGGCTTGCTTAGGTCCTGCAAATACAGCTTGTTGCCGGTAGTGGTGTTGGCCGCCGAAATGATGAGAAAGCGCTCGTCCTCCGTCACGCTCGCCCCGATGTAGCGATTCGGGTCTTTCTCACCGCCGAAGATGAGCTTGTCCTGGCTCTGCGGCGTGCCCAGTTGGTGGTAGTAGAGCTTATGAATCTGGGTTTTGCCGGCCAGCTGGCTGCCCGCCGTGGGCTTGTCGTAGCTGCTGTAGTACAGGCCTTGGTTGCCCTTCCAGGCCAGGCCCGAAAACTTTACGTTCTTGAGCGTGTCGCCCACGATGGACTTGTCGCTGGTTTTCAGTACTATCACCTTGCGCCAATCGGAGCCGCCTTCCGAAATCTGGTAGGCCGCTAGGCTGCCATCCTGCGTGAAGTTGATGCCCGCCAGCGAAGTGGTGCCGTCTTTCGAGAAGGTATTAGGGTCTAGAAACACCTCAGGGGCACCGGTGCCAAGCTGCCGGTACATGACGTACTGGCTTTGCAGGCCGGTGTTTTTCGAGAAGTAAGTGTACTTACCCTCCTTGGTGGGCGCCGAGTACTTCTCGTAATTCCAGAGCTTGGTGAGGCGGCTGCGGATGGCCTCGCGGTACGGAATCTTACCTAGGTAGTCTTGGGTCACCTTATTCTCTTCCTGCACCCAGGCCTTGGTATCAGTGGCCTGGTCATTTTCGAGCCAGCGATAGGGGTCGGGTACCTTAGTCCCGAAATAAGAGGTAACGGTATCTACTTTCCGGGTTTGAGGGTAAGGCAGCGTTTTGCTGGTGACTACGGCCTGGGCACTGGCCTGACCGGCCGCCAATAGGGCAGCAGCTAGTAGCGGGTAGTTTCGCATAAGCAAGTGTGGATTACGGGACTAGGGAGCCCGCAAAGTACAACTTGCTCAGGAAAAAAGGCTGCCCTGCTGCTCGGGCTGCTCAAAAGCCAGCAGCCACTGCTTGCGCACCAGCCCACCCGCGTAGCCGGTGAGCGAGCCATTAGCGCCCACAATGCGGTGGCAGGGCCACACAATCGGGAGCGGGTTTTGGCCATTGGCCGCGCCCACCGCCCGCACCGACTTGGGGTTATTTAGGCGCTTGGCAATGTCGAGGTATGAGGCCGTGCGGCCGTGTGCCACGTCCGCTAGGGCAGCCCACACCTGGCGCTGAAAATAGGTGCCCGTGAGCGATACGCACGTCAAGTCAAACTCGCGCAGCTCGCCGGCAAAATACGCTTTGAGCTGGTGATAAGGCGCTTGTAGGCACGCGGCCAAGTCGGCCGGGGCAGTGGGCGCCGGGGCCTCGCGGTCGAGAAAACGAACCGCGTGCAAGCCCGCATCGGAGGCACTGAGCGCCAGCATGCCGAGGGGCGAATAGAGGTAGGCCAGGGTTTCCATAGAATAAAAGCTAAGGTGGCTACTACCTGCAAGGTACGCACGGCTGCCACTATAGCACGAGCAGCTACCTAGGGCTTTCTAGGCGTAAGACCCCACCCCCGGCCCCTCCCCTCCGGGAGAGGCGAGCCGACTACATACAGACTTTAATGGACGTAATTAGTCGTCCAACACCCCTCTCCCGGAGGGGAGGGGCCAGGGGTGGGGTCTCACGAATGGCAGGCTAATACCCCAAAAAAAGAGGCGCCCCACCGGGGCGCCTCTTTGCAGCGTAAGATAAAAAGCCGAGGCCCTCAAGGACTAGCTCAGGGCCAGGGCGGGCTTGCGGTCGAGCACAGCCGATACGGTAGCCTGGGCTTCGAGTAGGGCCTCGGCGCTGGGCTGGTGCAGCACGCGGTGGGGCGGGCCGTCGGGTTGCAGGGCGGCGTCCCACATGCCCGAGTGGTGCCAGTGGTCGAGGAAGTCCCAGTCGGGCCGGTCTACCATGGGGTAGATGCAGGCGCCCAGTAAGGGCACGCCCTGTTGGATGGCCGCCGCGCACTCGCGGCCTATCATCTTGAGCCACAGCGGTCGGTCGATGCCGGGGTGGCTAGTTTCGGTGAGGGCCACGGGACGGCCATAGCGGCGGTGCCCTTCCTTGAGCAGCTCACGCAGGTTGCGCCAGCGCGAGTCGGGGTGCGGGTCGTTCCAGCCCAGGCGGTGGTGGGTGGTCACGTCCCACTGGTTGTCGTAGTAGTAGTTAAAGCCGATGATGTCCATAAACTCGGGCCGGCCGCCTAACTCGGGGCTCACGCGACCCGCCAGGATGTCGGTGGCTTGGTACTGCCACTCGTGGTGCTGCTTGGCTTCGCGCTTTTGCTGCGGGGTGGCATCGTGCGGCGCTACCACATTCACCAGTGGCTCGGTGGTGAGGATGCGGATGCTAGGGTCGGCCTCGCGCAGGGCTACCACGCCTTCAATATAGGCGCGCATCAGCGCATACTTCACTTCCCACCCTAGGCGCACGCCGTAGGGGGAGGTGGCCCGCACCTCGCCGCCGGCCCAACTCAAAAAGCTTACTTCGTTGATGGGCGTGACAATGAGCGCACCCTCGGGACGCTCGGAGCGGTAAAAATCGACAAAGGCCCGGCACAGCGCCGCAAAGCGCCGCGCAAACATGGGGTGCAGCGGCGTCAGGTCGTCGGGGAAGCCGAAGTGGCACATGTCCCACACCTGCTGGATGCCGTGGCGCTGCCCGGCGTCGAGCATCGTCTTCACGGTGCTCCAGTCGTAGTGGTAAGGCGTTTTCTCGATAAAGGCCCAGCGGATGCCTTCGCGCACAGTTTTGACCTGAAACTGCCCTAGGTCGGTGTAGTCTTGGTCGAGCAGCTGCAAGTGGCCGGTAAGGGGTAGAAAATCGACCCGGTTGCCAAACGCATTGAGCTGGTCGGTGCACTCGTAGCCGCCCCACCAGAAAGACTGGAAGGGGCTATCGGTCATAGAAGACATCATAGGGTAAGTGGGTATAATGCTGTCATTGGCAAGAAATTATTCGCGGTTAACCAATGACTTAGCTTCAATAAAAATGCGCTTAAACTCGGGGTGCGCGGCCCGGATGCGGTCTTGCACCGCCTCCACGGCTTCTTCTACCTGTGTGGCCGTCAGGTGGTCTTCAAAGTCCACGTCGAGGGCCAGCATCACCTCGTCGGGGGCGAGGTACATGGTGAGCGGCGGGCGCACTTGCGACACGCCGGGCGTTTGGCGAGCCAGGTCTTGCACCTGCTGGGTGGTGGCCTCGTCTACGCCTTCACCGGTTAGCAAGTCTTTGGTGCGCGACACCAGCAGCACGGCTACACCCATCAGCAACAAGCCAATGATAATAGAAGCACCCCCGTCGAAGAGCGGGTTGTTTAGCAAATGTCCAAAATAAACTCCTAATAACGCAATGACAAGGCCTGCTACGGCTGCCACGTTCTCCAGCACTGAGGCAAAAACGGCCGGGTCGCGGCTCGTGCGCAGGGTGTGCCAGAAGCTGCTGCCAGCCGCTTGCTTTTCGAGCAGCGCCCGAATGGCCAGCCCCGCCGCCGCGCCTTCAAACACTATCGACAAGCCCAGCACGATGTAGTTCCACATGGGGTCGGTGAGTGGCTCGGGGTGCTCTAGGTGCTTGATGCCCTCGTAAAAAGACATGCCGCCACCGATGGCAAAAATGAGCACGGCTACAATCAACGCCCAGAAATACAGCTCCTTGCCGTGGCCAAACGGATGCTTGGCGTCGGCGGGACGCTGGCTGCGGCTCATACCATAGAGCAGCAGGCCCCCGTTGCCAGTATCTACCAAGGAGTGGATGCCCTCGGAGAGCATGGCCGAAGAGCCCGTGATATAGGCGGCCACGAATTTGCTGATGGCGATGGCTACGTTGGCCGCGATGCCGCCGTAGAGCGAAAGTTTGGAGGAAGAGGATGCTGACATGCGAAGAGGGGTTTGTACGCGCCAAGGGAGCCGAGGTTGGGGTCGCAGCCAGCTTGGCGGTCGCGTCGCCCCAACTGCCACCTAGGGCACCGGCCCACGCAGCCTACCCGGCGCCCCTAAAATAGCCGAAGACAGATACTCGCTACGAGTTGCTTCTGAGCATGGGGCCGAGCCGCCGAGTGCCTAGAGCACGCAATTGCCCTGCTGAGCCGGCATAGTATGCCGGCCTACTTGGTTTGACCCAGCCGCTGGCCAGGTTCGATTGCCAACGGCTTGCCGCGCTTGCTACGAGGCAAAAAGCCACTAAAAACAAAAAGCCCTGGACGCTAGCGCCCAGGGCTTTTTGTTTAAAAGAGAGCCGATTATTGGACTCGAACCAACGACCTGCTCATTACGAATGAGCTGCTCTACCAGCTGAGCTAAATCGGCCTATACGCCAGCGGCCATCTGCTGCTGGGGCTGCAAAGATAACACGCCACGCGGAAGCCGCACAAGCTTAGGCAAAATTTTACGTAACCTAGCGGCGTGCTACGCGTCTCACCACTAGTAGCCATGTAGCGGCTGCCCAGCCTCATGAAACTTCTGCCTTCGCTAGCTGCCGGCTTTACCGGAGCCGTAGCCCTGACCATTTTGCACGAAACAGTGCGCCACCTGCGCCCCCACGATGCGCCCCGCATGGACGTGCTCGGCGAACGCGGCCTGCGCAAGCTCCTAGGCATAGCCGACGCCCCTCAGCCCGATGAATCGACCGCCTATGTAGCGACGATGGCTGGCGATATACTCAGCAACGGGCTGTATTATACGCTAGTAGGCAGTGGCAAGCACAGCTTGCGCCGCGGTGTGCTGCTGGGCGCGGCCGCGGGTGTGGGCGGTGTGCTATTGCCCGGTCCCCTAGGCCTAGGCGAAGCCCCCAGCAATCGCACCCCCCAAACCCAGGCCATGACGGTGGCGTGGTATACCCTAGGTGGGCTAGTAGCCGGTGCTGTAGCTCAAGCCCTGCGCCGAGGCAAATAGCCGGCTCATAGAGAGAAATAGGATTACTGGCTAAGCTGGCTGCCTGTAGTGCTAACTACCAGTGTGGCCGGCCGGCCTACTACCAGCGCTTGGTTATCAGCCTCGTGCCCCACCGGAAAGCCGTAGCCAACCGGGAAGGAGTAGCGTTGCGCGTAATGGTCAATAATCTGGTAGGCATCTTGGCCGAAAGGCACGGCATTGTCGCGCATCTGCGAAAAATGACCTACAACTAAGCCCGCCAGGCCGGCCAGCTGGCCGCTGCGGTGTAGGTGCAGCAGCATGCGGTCGATGTGGTACAGGTACTCATCCAGGTCTTCGAGAAACAGAATGCGCCCCGTGAAATCGGCCTGCGAGCTGGTGCCCGTGATGGTGTGCAGCAGGCTCAGGTTGCCGCCTACCAGTTCGCCAGTAGCTGTACCGGGTCGGTTGAGGGCGTGCGCTGGGGCCGTGTACGTAGCTGGCTCGCCTACCAGCGCGGCGCGCAGGCTGGCCACGGCGGCGGCGCTACCCTCCTGGCCAAAGAGCACGGGCATCACGCCATGAATGCTTTGGTAACCTAGGCGCAGTAAGTGGCAGTTGAGCACGGTGATATCAGAAAACCCTGCCACCCACTTGGGAGCCTCAACAAAGCGGCTGAAGTCCAAGGTATCGACTAGGCGAGCAGTACCGTAGCCGCCGCGGGCGCAGAAAATAGCCCGGATACTGGGGTCGTCGAGTTGGCGCTGAAAGTCGCGGCGCCGCAGGTCATCATCGCCGGCAAACTGGTGGCTGGCCGCCCCGATGCTCTCGCCCAGCACTACCTCTAGGCCCCAGTCGGTGAGGGTTTGCTGGGCAAACGCTACTTCGGCCGGCGTGATTTTGCGGGCCGTGCTGACGAGCGCCACGCGGTGGCCGGGCTGGAGAAAAGGAGGGGCGAGGGACGGCATAAACACGAGCTGAATCAGCTCGCAAAGAAAGCCCGTGGGCATTACTCATCGGCCTCTGCTTACTTAGCGGCCCCTAGGTGTCCGCTAATCACCCGCTAGCTCGGCGGCATAAAAGGCCTCCAGCGCGTGCGTAATTTTTACGGTTTCTAGCAGAAAGCCATCGTGCCCGAAGCTCGAATCAAGTTCCCCGTACACCGCTCCCAAAATGCCTTGAGCAATAGTGCGTTGCTCCGCTAGCGGAAACAGCACATCGGAGGTGATGCCCAGCACCAGGGTGTGCGCCCGAATGCTGGCCAGCGCCGCAGCCACGCCGCCCCGGCCTCGGCCGAGGTGGTGCGAGTCCATGGCGCGCGTGAGGGCTACGTAGCTGTAGGCATCGAAGCGAGCCACGAGCTTGTTGCCCTGGTAGCGCTGGTAGCTGCTGGCCCGAAAATCGTGGAGGCGGCTGTCGTCGGGGTCGGTTTGGGTAGCAGCGTAGGCGTCGTAGCCGCGGTAGCTGAGCAGCGCCACCGCCCGGGCGGCAGCCAAGCCCGCATCGCCACTGCCGGGTTGGTTATCGTGGTAAGTAGCGTCGGCCTCGATGGCCAAGCGCTGCGCCTCGTTGAAGGCAATGCCCCAGGCCGAGTGGCGAGCGCTGGTAGCGATAACTACCAAGTGATTAAAAACATCGGGCTGGCTCACGGCCCATTCCAACGCTTGCTGGCCGCCCATCGAGCCGCCAATGAGCGTGTGTATGTAGGTCAAGCCCAGCTCTTGGCGCAGGGCTTCGTGCGCGGCCACTAGGTCGCGAATAGTGAGCAGCGGAAAGCGCTGGAAGCGACCTAGGCCGGTGGCGGGGTCGCTATCGAGTGGGCAGGTGCTGCCGTAGCACGAGCCCAGGATATTGGCACACACAATAAACCAGTCGGCCGGGTCAAAGAAGTGGCCTTCCCCAAACAGTCCCAGCCACCAGTCCAGTACATCCGCATTGGCCGTGAGGGCGTGGCACACCCACACCACGTTGTCGCGGGTGGCGTTGAGCTGGCCCCAGGTGCGGTAGGCTACGTGGGCGCCCGCCAGCACCTCGCCACTTTCTAGCAAAAACTGGTCGGGAAGTTGAAAAAGGTATTCTTTCATAAAGGAGGTATACGAAACTATTTACCATTGCGAGGAGGAACGACAAAGCAATCGCACCCGAACGGCTCGTTAACAGCTCATTCGAATACGATTGCTTCGTCGTTCCTCTTAGCAATGACAGTGCTTAGTTAATTGGTGCTTAGTGTGTACTCTAAGCACTAATTAACTAAGCACTAACAACTAAACTTCCAGCGGCTGCACGTGCTCGGGCTGCGGGTCAGGAATGGTAGTATCGGCCTCGTCTTTGGGTGCGGCCTTAGTGGCAGCCTCCAGGGCTTGGCCTAGGTCAGCCAGGATATCGTCGATGTGCTCGATGCCCACCGAGAGGCGCAGCAGCGTGGGCGTTACGCCCGAGGCAATCTGCTCCTGCTCGCTTAACTGCTGGTGCGTAGTAGCCGACGGCTGAATGATGAGCGTTTTGGCATCGCCCACGTTGGCCAAGTGGCTGATGAGCTTGAGGTTGTCGATAACTGCCGTGGCCGTATCCTTGCTGCCGTGCAGCGCAAACGACAACACGCCGCCAAAGCCGCGCTGCAGGTACTTAGCGGCCGTAGCGTGGTGCGGGCTGCTGGGCAGGCCGGGATAGTTGACGTTGGCCACCTCGGGGCGCTGCTCTAGCCATTGGGCCACCTTGAGGGCGTTCTCAACGGTGCGCTCTACGCGCAGGCTCAGCGTTTCGAGGCCTTGCAGCAGCAGGAAAGAGTTGAAAGGGCTGATGGCGGGGCCAAAGTCGCGCAGGCCTTCCACGCGCGCCCGGATGGCGAAGGCGATATTGCCAAACGGCCCGCCAATGCCAAATACGTCGTTGAATACCAGGCCGTGGTAGCCTTCGCTAGGCTCCGTAAACTGCGGGTATTTGCCGTTGCCGAAGTTGTAGGTGCCGCCATCCACAATGACACCACCGATGCTGGTGCCGTGGCCGCCTATCCACTTGGTGGCCGACTCTACCACGATATTGGCGCCGTGCTTAAGTGGCTGAAATAGGTAGCCGCCCGCGCCGAAAGTGTTGTCTACCACCAGCGGCAGGTCGTGCTTCTTGGCTACGGCCGCCACGCGCTCGAAGTCGGGCACGCTAAAGCTGGGGTTACCAATGGTTTCGAGGTAGATAGCCCGCGTTTTGTCGTCAATCAGGCTCTCGATGCTGTCGGCGTCATCACCCTCAGCGAAGCGTGCCTCGATACCTAGGCGCTTGAACGCCACCTTAAATTGGTTGTAAGTGCCGCCGTAGAGGTAGGAGCTCGACACGAGGTTGTCGCCGGGCTGCAATATGTTGTTCAGGGCAATGAACTGCGCCGCTTGGCCCGAGCCCACGGCCACGGCCGCCACACCACCTTCGAGCGCCGCAATGCGCTGCTCGAATACGTCGGTGGTGGGGTTCATCAAGCGCGTGTAGATATTACCAAACTCTTTGAGGGCAAATAAATTAGCGCCGTGCTCTGCATTTTTGAATACGTAGCTGGTCGTTTGGTAAATGGGCACTGCCCGCGAGCCAGTGGTGGGGTCAGGCTGCTGCCCGGCGTGTAGCTGAAGGGTTTCGAAGTGCAAGTTTTGGGTAGCCATGGGAATGGAAGCTTAAAGCTGAAAAATGCTAGAAATACACAGTGAGGAAGCTTGTGCAGCGCGTCAGAGGTCGCGCTAGCGGAGCCCGGTTGCAGGGCGAGTCGGCGCGGGGCTTGCAGATGACTTTAGTCTGCTGGCAGCAACCTAGGCTGCCTCACGCACTCATGAACCCGCAAAAAGATAGGAGTAGCTAATACTGCTTAGCAGCAACAACGCGAGCCGCAACAGCACATTCGGCGGGCGGCGCCTAGCGCAACTGACGTAGCCATCCGGGCCTGGCTGCGGGCGGCAGCCGGAGTGGGGGAGGGCAAGAAAACGGCGAAGAGGGAATGTTGCATGGTACTCGATTTATAGCTCCCGTGCCGGGCAGCAACGCCGGGCAGGGTAGGAATTGGCACCTTTCCGAATGGGAAGGTTGCCAGCGGGTCACGGAGCCTAATCTCTCGCCGCTTCTGTATAAAACTGAAAACAACTGCCCCGCCGGCTGCGGGGAGTACCAAGGGTTGGTGCGGGCAAAGATATACACGAAGCGCACTTGCGCAACAAAGCGCTTTCGAAGTGCAAATCCGAACATAGCAGGCAATAAAAAGGCCGCCCCAAATCTGGAGCGGCTTTTCTCACCTTTTTTCTGCAAAAAGTACCTAGAGACTAGGTAGGGTTAACACCTGACCGATTTCAATCTTGTCAGGGTTACTGCCGATAGTGGCCTTGTTGGCCTCGTATATCTGGTGCCACTTGGCGGCGTCGCCGTAGTGGTTTTTAGCAATCTTGGAGAGCGAATCGCCGCTAACTACGGTGTAAGAATCACCGGCAGTAGCATTGGCGGGCTTGCTGTTGCCGAAAAAATCGGTGTCCGCGCCAGTAGCAGCTGGCTTAGCAGGCTCAACGGGCTTCTTATCGCCCTCATTAGTCAGAAAATCTAGTAAGCCCATGGCTGCAAATGATTGGCTGTGAAAAGAATAGGTAAGGCAACCTAAGGGCAGCTGCTTGGCAATGGCTAAGCGCTACCCGGCTGGTTTGCGGAGACTAATACGCGTTAGCAAACCAAAGGTTATGATTAATAACCAAAAAAATTGCACCGCGTAAGCAGCTCCGTTACTGGTACTACCCGTAATTCATTCGCTCTTCACTCCTCACAAAAAACTTTCTTCCCCATGGTTACCTCTTCTTTTTCCCTCCGGTCTTACGCAGCGTCGTTGCTGTGCGCTTTTGTGTTGCTATTTGCGGCTGCTTCGTGCGGCAATGACAAAGGCAAAGTAGAAGGCGTAAACATGCTCTACGGCACAAGCGGTAAGGTATGGAAAACCGCTAAGGAAACCGATGCCGCTGGCGACAAGGTAAAGCAGACCGATGCCCAGGAGCAGGAAACGCTGCACATGTTCTCGAACAACACCTATACCATGACTGGCACCGCCGGCGCCATGCAAGGTAAGTTCGCCTTCGACCAATCGGCCAAGACGCTGACGCTGACCCCCGAAGCTGGCGGCACGTCTAACACCTTCACCGTAGAAACGCTGACCGACAAGAAGTTGACCCTCGTAGGCACCAGCGGCGCCAAGCTGGTGCTGGAAGCCGAATAGAGCGGCCTCAACATACTAAAAAAGCCCCGTGCCTAGTTTGGCATGGGGCTTTTTTTGCGCCCGATGCGACCTGCGCCCGCCGAGTTGCTTCTTTGCATTCGAATTGGCCAGTATGGCATCTAGATAAGTTATTTTAGTACATAAAAAATGAGTTGGTTTCGTTGGGTAGTGCTGTGGGCACTGGGCGTGGGGCTAGGCATAGAAGCACAAGCGCAGGTAGCGCCGCCCGGCCAAGCAGTGCCGGCCCGGGCGCTACGCAGCGTGAGCCCGGCCGATACCACGTTTGCCGACCTAGAGTTTTTGCGAGCCGAAATAGGCGGGGCCCGGGTGGTGTTCTTGGGCGAGCCCACGCACGGCGAGGGCAATGTGCTGGCGGCCAAGGCCCGACTAGTGGCGTTTTTGCAGCAGCGCCTTGGTTTTACGACCCTAGGTATGGAAAGCGGCTTCTACAGCCTGCACAAGGCGCAGCGCCAGATTACGCTGGGCAAGTCGGTGGCTAAAAACTTGGAAAGTAGCATCTTCCCGATATGGATGCGCACGCAGGAGTTTCAGGCCGTGGTGCCGCTAGTGGGCCAGGAGGGACTGCGCGTAATGGGCTTCGACCCGCAACTGAGCGGCGAGTACAGCACCGACCTAGTAGATGACCTCGACGACTTCTTGAGCGATGAGAAAGGCAGCGACGCCATCAACTACGACCTGCTCGACAACATCATCAGCTACCAAGCTGACCATTTTGCTTTTCCGCTCAACCACCAGCCCGCCGAGCTAGAGGCCGAATTGGCTAAGGCCGATAAGCTGCTTGCCAAGGCGGCCACCGCGTCTACGGCCGCGCGGCGCAACGAGGCGCTGTTTTGGCAACAGTGCCTGCGCAGCTTGCGGGCCCTAGCCCGCGACTACGCCGAGCACGACCCCAGCGCCAAGACCCAGGCCGAATGGGTAGCCGCCGACAGCAACCCGCGCGACGCCCAAATGGCCGAAAACCTGCTGTGGTACCTGCGCCAGCATCCTGGCGAAAAAGTGATTTGCTGGGGCGCGCTGCCACACTTCGCCAATCGCGTCGAGCTGCTCGGTAGCGAGGAACTGCGCGCTTACCGCCCCATGGGCCGGGCCGTGAAAGACGCCCTAGGTGCCAGCCAGGTGTATATACTGGGTACGCTAGCGGGGAGCGGCGCCCACGGGCTGCCCGGCACCGCGGGCATGGCCGTGCCCGAGCCCGCCGCGGGCACCTTAGAGGCCAGCCTACTGGCCCTAGGTTCGCCCTATGCCTTTGTGAGCCTCAAGCATGATGCGCCCGGCCGGCAGCTCACTGCGTATGCCTTTGACTACCAGCCGCTAGCTGGCCCGTGGAGCGAGGTCGTAGACGGGTTTCTGTTTTTGCGCAGCGTAGCCCCGCCGCATTTGGCAGCTGCCGACAGCATCGCCGCGCCGGCCGATAGCACGGGGGGCATAGCCGCTGTGCCGCCCCTGCCCGGCTCGCTAAACCCCGCCCCGGCGCGCGCGGGCACTACGCTGCGGCGTGGGGTAGCGGCCCCCGATGTGTCGGGGGTGCGCCTGGTGCGGGGCGTGGTGCTCGACCAGCGCAACCGCGCCGTGGTGCCCTACGCCACTGTGCTGCTGCCAGGGCAGGGCAAGGGCACTACCGCTGATGCCAATGGCCGCTTTGCCCTACCCCTGCCTGGGCCTACCAAGCTGCAAGTGCGCAGCCTAGGGTATGAGATAGCCAGTGTGCAGTCGCCGGTCGGCGATGAGGAGCTGACAGTGCTGCTGGCGCCCGCCGCCTACGCCCTCGATGAAGTGCGGGTGGCCGCCGCCCCGCCCGACCCGGTGGCGATTCTAAAAAACGTTATTGAAAATATCCCGACCAACTACGAGCAGCAGGACTACGCCACGGAGGTATATCGGCACGAGCGGATTAGCAACTTTGATACCCTTAGTTACGAGGCTGAAAGCGTGACCCGGCTGCGGGTGCCAGCCGGTTATCGGCACTTCACCCGTGGCTTCCTGGGGCATGAGGATGGTGTGGATATTCAGGTGCAACAGAAGCGCGTGCTGACGGAGCAAAAGAACGGTTCGCGCAGGGCGCAGATAGGAGGAGGTATGCAGGCATTTGCCTTTAGCGCTGCTGACCCCGTGCGGACTTCTCCTCTTTTTGTGGCCCGCAACCTACGCAAATTCAATGTAAAGCTTGACAGCGTACGCCAGCAGAGCGGCGAAACGTTTTACGTAGTAAGCTTCGCTGCCAAGAATGCCAACCACCGCAGCACGGGCACCTATTTGGCAGGTGTGTATCAGGGGCGGCTACTCGTGCAAAAGCGCGACTACGCCGTGGTGCACTACGAAGCGCTGTGGCAGCTTGACACCGCCAACTACAATGGTGTAGCCCGCAAAAGCATAGGAAAGAATAACTTGGTAGAAAAGCTATACGCCCAAGTATTTACTTCTGACCGTAACACCCACGTAGTGGACTACACTAAGGACGAAAACGGCCGCTACTACGCCCGCCGCAGTGTGGGCGTATCTCAAACGACGGGCCGCGTGCTCCGCACAAAGCAGCCGTTTTACTACCAGAGCCTGGTCGAAATGTTCTTCCGGCCTCTACCCGACGCCGGTCCGGCACCCACGCCGCCCGCCAAAGGAGCCAAGCCAGTTATAGTGGAGGTGCCTTATCGCCCTGAGTTCTGGCAGCAGTACCAGCGGCCGGGTGGGGCACTAGCCCCCGCGGCTACGAAGTAGGCGTGGGCCGGCCAAATACCCGCGCCGCCCAGCGCGGCAAGAACACGGTACCTAGGACCAGGTAGAAGTAATAGGTGACAATGCGGTAGAGCAGCACCATGAAGCTCGTCATGGTAGCGGTGCCGATGAAGCTCCCGAAAAAGGTAGGAAAGGCGCCTTCGGCAATGCCGGCGCCACCCGGCGTCACGGCCAGCAGCAGTACTACTTTGTAGGTGATGTTGCGGGCGAAGATGAACAGGAACTCGCCCGTAGTCATGGGCACGAAGGCCGCAATGAGGCAGCCAATAACGGCGTAGCGGGCCGTCCAGACGAAGAAGGTGCTGAGGCTGGCGCGCCACCAATATAGCCAGCCGGCCCCGCGCAGGTGTGCCGAGGCATTCACCATTTCCTGGCCGTGGCGGTAGGCCGTGCGCCGAAAGCGCCGCAGCCCCCGCACTGACGCCAGCCGCACCAGCAGCCGCCGCACCGAGATGGGATTGACAAACAGCGCGTACAGCAGCAGTCCCGCGTAGGACGACACGGCCACGTAGCTCACCACAAACAGCACGCGCAGCGTTTCGGTAAAAGTGGAGTCGAGGTGGCGGGGGTAAAGTGCCGACCCAGCTAGTCCCACTACCAGCGGTACCATCAGAACGTAGTAGAGGTTATCTAAAAACGCCGTGACGATAGTATAGGCCAAGGACTTACCTAGGGGGATGCCCTCCTTGGTGAGAATAATCGGTGCTGCCGCAGTGCCGCCCGCCGCCGAGGGCAGCACGCAGGAGGCAAGCTCCCAAATCACGATAACTTCAAACGCCTGGCGCCAACTAAGCTCGCGCTCCGAAATGTAGCGAATGCGGTAGATATAGCCTAGGTCGCGGGCCCAAAGCACGAGCAGCGTTATGAGCAGCCACTCCCACTTGGCATTGGCTAGCGGGGCGAGGTCGCCGGGCTTGTAGCTGCGCCAAAACAAAAAGCCTACTACCGCCAACCCAATGAGCACGGGCCACACCAGGCGCGAAGGGCGCAGCTGCCGCAGCAGGTTGGCATCCTGGTCGTCGGCGGGGGGCGGCGGGGGAGGGCTAGCTAGGGGCATAAGAAAGGGGCGGCCGGGCAAAAGTACGCCCAGCCGCCCCCGCTATACGGTGCTAGCCCCTACCTAGGGGCGCCCGCCCGGGCTACCGGCCGGCGTGATGCCGCCCGGCGAGGTAGTACCCGGCGACGGCGCGTTTACCGGCGTCGTATTATTAGAGTTGGTAGCCGGCGTCGTAGGCTTCACTACCGAGTTGTTGGCGGGCGTTGCCGCAGGCTGCCCGGCTGGCGTAGTGCCCGGCTGGCCTGCTGGCGTGGTACCCGGCACTACCTGGGCGGGCTGCTGGCCCGAGGTGCTATCGGTAGGAGCAACGGCCGGGGCCGTTTTGGTCGTATCGGTCGGCGTAGTAGCGCCAGGTGCGCCGGGCAAGCCACCAGGCCGCTGGCTCGCACCGGCTGGACGCTGCCCACCACCGGCCGGGCGGCCGCCACCGCCGCCTTGCTGGCCACCACCGCCGGTGTCGCCACCGCCGCCACCTAGGCCACCGCCGTTGTCGCCGCCTTCTTTCAAGTCATCGTTGCTCACGCCTCTGCGGTTGCGGGGGCGCTGGTCTACCGTCAGCTTGCCGATTCGGTAGCTGATGTTGACCTTGAAATTTAAGATTCTGATAACGTTGGTGCTACTCTGAGTTAGCAGCGGCGAGTTGATTTCGTTGCGGAAATCACGGGTGCTGGTGAAGAAGTTTTCGGCCCCAAAGCCAATACCACCCCGGTTGTCGGCAAAGCTGCGCCGGATGTTGAGGCTATAGATGCCGAAGCCGCTTTGGTAGCCCTGCAGCTGCACCTGCTGCCCGCGGAAGAAGCTAAACCCTTGAATGGCCCACTGCTTATTGAACGCGTACGAAGCTTGCACGCGGCCATTTATGACAAAACCCTTGTTGCTAGCTGCGTAGAGAGGGTCTTCTAAGTTGTTATTCAGCACGGCGTAGTAGGTATCTACGCCACCGTTCAGGGTTAGCTTGCCCGCGTTAGCGCTCGCAAAAATGCTGGCCCCATAGGCGTCTTCCTTACCTATGTTAGCAAAGCTGGTCACGATGGTGTCGCCGTTAGGTGTGCGAAAAGCCTGGATGGAGCCAGTCGTATTGCGCACAAAGGCCGACATGTTCAGGTTCACCTTCTGCTTCACCAGCGTGCTGTAGCCAATCTCGTAGTTGTTGGTGTACTCGGGGCGCAGCTCCGGATTGCCCTGGGTAGCTTGCAACGGGTTGGGTGCCTGGCGGTTCGGGTTCAGGAACTGTAGCGAGGGGCGCTGAATACGGCGGTTGTACGCCAGTTTCAGCACGTTGCCATTGTCAAGCTTGCGCGACAGGTTCACGCTGGGTACTAGCACACCGTAGTTCGGAATATCAGGTCTTTTGTTATCGCCCTGCGCAAATTCGGCGCTGATGGTCGTGTACTCGTAGCGTACGCCGGGCTTCAAGGTAAAGCCTTTGGGCAAGCCGATGGTGTACGTAGCGTAGCCCGACGCCACGTTCTGGTTGTAATTGAAATTGTTGGGCCGCTGCTCAGTATCGACAATAAAATTGTCGCTGTTGCCCGTGGCGGTGAAGTAGGCGTACTCGCTATTCACCTTGCGGTAGATATTTTTTACACCCAGCTCTAGTAACTGGTTTTTGGCTGTCGGCGACTGATAGTCAAGCTGCGCCGTCATTTCCTGGTTATAGCTGTCGTTGTCGTTGCGCCGGCGGCTAGTCGTCTCGTTGCCGCCACCTAGGATGTCGTTTAGGAAGTTATTCGTCCGGTTATTCCGGCTGTACAGCGTCAAAATGCTGAATTCCCGTTGCGGCGTTTCGTAGGTATGCGTGTAGTTGAGGCTGGCATCGACGGTGCCCGACTCATCGGTTGTCTTCACGTTGCGCACCGAGTTGAGCAATGGGTTGGTCGATACGGTTGTCAGCAGGTCTTGGTAGTTATTGCTGTTACGCACCCCATACGCCACCGAGGCCGACAGCGAGTTGTGCTTGTCGATGTCGTAATCCCAACCCAGCGTGTAGCGGCCAAATGCGTCATTGCGCCGCGTGTCAGCCGACTGTATGTTGTTCGACCCGAAGCTGCCGTCTAGATTACGGGTAGTCTGGTTGTTGATGAAGCTGCCCGGCTGGTTGTAGCTAGCCCGCCCAAAGCCGCCCAGCGAAAAGCCCATTTTGCCGGTACGGTAGCTGCCGTTCAGGCCCAGGTTGCTGGCCCGCAGGCCGGCCCCTAGGTCCACGTTTAGCGAGCCGCCGCGCAGGTTATTCGTTTTAGTTACAATATTGATGATGCCGCCCGAGCCCTCAGCGTCGTACTTGGCCGAGGGCGAGGTAATGACTTCCACCGTCTGAATCTGGTCGGCCGGAATCTGCTTAAGCGCATCAGCGATGCTGCTGGCCGCGATGGTCGAGGGCTTATTGTTAATCAGCACCCGAATGTTAGAGCTACCCCGCAGGCTCACGTTGCCGTCTAGGTCCACGCTCAGCAGCGGCACACGCTTGAGCACGTCGGTGGCGTCGCCGCCGGCCGTGGTCTTGTCCACGTCGGCATTATACACGGTGCGGTCCACGCGCTCCTCAATCAGCTGCTTGCGGCCGGTTACTACTACCTCCTTCAGGGCTTGAGCCGAAGCGCCCAGCTGGATGGTACCTAGGGCCACAGCTCCGCCCTCGGCGGGCACTACCACGCCTGGGCGCTCCTCACCCTTGTAGCCCAAGAAAGAGACCTGCACCGTATAAGTGCCGCTCGGAATGCCAGGCAGCACAAATTTGCCATCGTCGCCGCACACGCCGCCATTTATCACCTTGCCGGTGCCGTCGAGCACGGCCACGGTGGCATACGAAATGGGCTTGCCTGTAGCAGCATCCGTAACGGTACCGGTGAGGCGGCCGCTGGCAGCAGGCCGGGCCGCCGGAGCCGCTGCGGGCACGGGCGCCGCTGCCGGGCGGGTGCCCGCACCCGCGGGCCTAGTGCCTTGGCTATGAGCCAAAAGCGGTGCAGTAAGTAAAGCCGCCGCAACTAAGGCAGGAGGTAGGGTAGTCTTCATCATAAAAATCGATAACGGCCAAAGTGCGTAAACGGCTGGCAATAGTTGCATTAGTCAGCCCCGAATTGCCAAAATCGTCGGTTAAAGCGGCAATTGTATCGACTAAGGCAGGTAAAGGAGCTGCTGGTATTGCCAGTGCCCCAAGCCACTACGCCAGGCAAAGGTCCAGCGAAAAGCAGACCTAGGTGGCATTTTTTTTGTAAGCGCTACCTTAAGTGCACGCCGTGCCAGAACCGCCCAGCCGGCGCTGTCGTACCTTTGTCTCAACCGCCCAATCTTTTAGACGGCCTAGCGGTTACCCACTGCCTCTTCTTCTGTACACGCTTGCCCGATGATGATTGAACCCGGTCCGCTACTGGCGGCGATAACCTCGCCCGACGACCTTAAAAAGCTAGCCCCTGAGCAATTAGTGCAGGTTAGCGCTGAGCTGCGCGAGTTTATTATCGACACGGTAAGCATCTACGGTGGGCACTTCGGCGCCTCCCTAGGGGTGGTCGAGCTAACGGTAGCTCTGCACTACGTTTTTAATACTCCCTACGACCAACTGGTGTGGGACGTGGGCCACCAGGCCTACGGCCATAAAATATTGACTGGCCGGCGCGACCGCTTTCCTACCAACCGCCGCTACGGTGGCATGTCGGGCTTTCCCAAGCGCAGCGAGAGCGAGTACGATGCTTTTGGCGTAGGCCACAGCAGCACCAGCATCGGCGCCGCCCTAGGTATGTCGGTGGCCTCCGATTATAAGAAAGAGTTCGACCGCCAGCATATTGCCGTTATCGGCGATGGCTCCATGACGGCCGGCATGAGCTTCGAGGCACTCAATCAAGCCGGCGCGCTCAACAATAACATGATTGTCGTGCTCAACGACAATTGCATGAGCATCGACCCTAACGTGGGCGCGCTCAAGGAGTACCTGACCGACATCACCACCTCGCGCACCTATAATAAAGTGCGCGACGAGCTGTGGAATGTGCTCGGCAAGCTTTCCAAGTTCGGGCCCAACCCGCAGCAGATTGCTCGCAAGGTAGAAGCCGCTATGAAGGCGACCCTACTTAAGCAGAGCAACCTGTTTGAGGCGCTAAATTTTCGGTACTTCGGTCCCGTTGATGGCCACGATGTGCAACACCTAGCAGCAGTATTCAACGACCTAAAGAGCATTCCTGGCCCTAAGCTGCTGCACTGCGTCACGGTGAAGGGTAAAGGCTACGCGCTGGCCGAAAAAGACCAGACCCTGTGGCACGCGCCGGGCCTGTTTGATAAAATCACGGGCGAGATTTTTACCAAAATTCCCGACAAGCCACAGCCGCCCAAGTACCAAGACGTATTCGGCCACACCTTGCTGGAGCTAGCTCAAGCCAATGATAAAATCATGGGCGTGACGCCAGCCATGCCCAGCGGCTCGTCGCTGAACATCATGATGGCGGCCATGCCCGACCGGGCTTTCGACGTAGGCATAGCCGAGCAGCATGCTGTAACCTTCTCAGCTGGCATGGCTACGCAGGGCCTGGTGCCGTTCTGCAACATCTACTCTTCGTTTATGCAGCGTGGTTACGACCAGGTAGTCCACGATGTAGCCCTTCAAAACCTGCACGTTGTGTTCTGCCTCGACCGGGCCGGCTTTGCCGGTGCCGATGGCCCCACGCACCACGGCTGCTATGACCTAGCCTACATGCGCTGTATCCCGAACATTGTAATAGCAGCGCCCATGAACGAGCAGGAGTTGCGCAACCTCATGTACACCGCGCAGCTGCCCGAAAATGCCGGGCCGTTCAGTATCCGCTACCCCCGCGGCGAAGGCGTGATGCCCGAGTGGCGCACCCCCTTGCAGCGCATAGCCATTGGTACTGGCCGCGTGGTGCGCGAAGGCGAAGCTGGTGGAGTAGCCATTCTCAGCATCGGCCATATCGGTAACTATGCTGTGCAAGCCACCACCGCGCTAGCTGCTGAAGGTCTTGAAGTAGGCCACTACGACATGCGCTTTTGCAAGCCGCTTGATGAAGAAATGCTATTGTCTATCGCTCGCCGCTATCGCGCCATTGTAACGGTTGAGGATGGCTGTTTGCAAGGTGGCTTTGGCTCAGCTGTACTAGAGTTCCTGGCCGACCAGGGCCAGCACCTTGCAGTGCGCCGCCTAGGTATCCCCGACCGGGTAGTTGAGCACGGCACGCAAGACCAACTCTATAAAGAATGTGGCTTCGATGCCGCAGGTATTGCAACCGCCGTGCGCGAGCTGAGTAGTAAAACTTCAGTTGCGATACGGGAAACGGTTATAGGCTGAGGAATAGCTTAAAAAAAGTGTAACAGTACAGGTGCTATTTAGCTGATGCATAAGCTATTTTAATGCTACGATACGAATTTTAATAATTAGATAAGCAATATCCATTAACGTAAAACGGGCCCTAGTACCAATCGGTACTAGGGCCCGTTTTACGTTAATGGATATTGCTTATTGGTACACTAATCAAGAAAAAAGAATCATTTACCTGAATAAGATACTTTGGTGCTAGCAGACCAGTTTTGGCATTGTAACTGTAAGTAGTAAACTCCCGCTACCTTCAGTATTTGTGAGAAGTCTAGGCTTAGTTCCGAAGATGGTTCGGCTAAGAAAATACTCTTAGACAGTAATGCGTTTCCAGTAACTGAGGTCAGCTTTACTTGTACATCCCCTTGCACCGCTGTGGGCAAAACCCAGTGAATTTTACCGTCGGCAGTGGGATTAGGATAAACAGCTGATTTAGCTACTACAGCTTCTTCTGCTAGGCTAAACGAGGTAGCGCTAGCTGCTAATACTTTACTTGCTGTGTTTATCGTACTTACTGTTCCACTTACTACCTGTAGGGCCGCTACAGTAGGATAATCGAGACCTCCATCACTAGGCAGAGAACTGAAGCCAATGGACAATACACCATCGCTAACAGTAGTAGTAAATTTCTCTATGCGCGCTGCGTTGGCGCCTGCCTTAGCAAAAATGTCATAATTGTCAAGAACTTTCTTACCTTCTATTGTTACGTCGAACTGCCTTCTGCGAGCCGCAGTCCACTGAGTTTCAGCGAAGTGTAGGATAACAGTATAAGTGCCTTTAGGTACCGATAAATTGTAGCTGAGTACTCGGCTATCCGAGCGTCGTTCCGTTTGGTAGAGGGCAACATCGACTGTATTAGCGATGGCTGAGGTAGTGCTTGCAGTTCTGTTGATAGAGGAAGAATAGAAATTATCTGCTTGAAACACCCCTTGGGAGGTGGCTAGCTGATTACCCCCAGCGTTGATTTGATATAGTGCTGTAGTAACAGGAGCGCTCTTTGTGATATCGGTAATGGTGAACGTAGTAGTAAGTGTTGAGCCAGCTGTGCCGGTGCCTGCACTTGCCGTATAAGGTGTAGCTTTAACTGTATAATTACCAGCTGTGATAGCTTGCCAGGGCACATAGGAGCCGTTGTTATCTCCAAACATAGTATAGGGAGCTGTATTGTCGGTGGTTCCAAGCTGCCGCGCGCCAGTTAGGCTAAATGATACACTCCCAACGGTAGTAGAGCTAGCATTAGCTCGGATGCTTAGATTGCGCGTTGGCAGCGCTGGGAGATTAATGGTTTCACCGTCAACCAGCTGCTTAATATCCTGTCCGTTATCAGCATTAACTAGTACAAAGTTAGTAAGCTGTGGTGCTGCTACTGTTGCAAGCTGACTAGCAGGTAGGATGGTAGTAGCTACTGGGTCGTTATCTAAGAAGATAGCCTGTACTGTTCCACCCTGGCCGTTCTTATTATCTATTGTCAAACTGACATCACCCTTAAAGCGAAATTGGATAATGTGGTTTTTGCCAAGGTCTTCCTTAATAATGTACGTAGCTGCTGGGCTCGTTTTGCCTTTTGGAGTGAGAACAACCCGACAGTCGCGAGCTTCATCGAAGCGTACCGGGCAAAACGCCGTGAGATAGTGCCAGTTATTATCGTTTACAGTAATGTCAAGGCGGCCGGCAGGGTTGCTATAGAGACTATAGTCGGAGCCAGCCACTCCATCAACTTTGAACGTGAGTTTGACATAATTATCGTTGCGCCAGCCGGTGGTACTTTTTGTTACCGTAGTAGTGCTGGGTAGATTGGCTTTGTCAAAGCCTACTAACTTATCCGGGATTGTCACACCACCCCAGTTATAGATAACATAACCACCGCTGCCTACGGCATCTAGCTGCAGTTTATCTGCACTGTAGCGCAAAGGCTGCATCACCTGAAGTGCAGGTTTGCCATTAGTTGTAGCAGCTGAGTTGACGTTTAGCTCAGTGTAGTTACTAGTGGTGGCACCGGCCAAGTGGACTACTACGGCTGGGTCGTAGGGGGTAGCGGCTATCTCATCAGAACTTGCACTAGTGCCATTAGTCTGTTTAGCATCCACTATCAGGTAATAGTTCGTGTCGTTGAGCAGGCCTCCTAAGGTATAGTTAGTAGTTGTAAGGCCTGAAGCGGCTGTTATATAGGGTCCACCTGGCGTCCGCGAATAACGCACAGTGTAACTACTGGCTCCAGCTACCGCCGACCAGCCAATCTGGAGTTGTGCATTATTAGGCGTTGCTGATACTTGAGTAGGAAAAGCGGTAGCTGTGGATATTAGAGTGATAGTGCTATTGAGAGTGCCGCTACCTATAGCTTCCTGTATCGAGTTGGTGCCTACTAGATGCCAACGAATGGGGCCATGTCCGCCTTCATCATTACTCCAGAGATACGTCTCGCCGTTTTGAGTAAGTAGAGTAGGAGAAAGGCCATTGCCTGCTGAGCCAGCTAGTACTCCTTCACTAGCGAAGCGCCCTACAGTAGTCTCGCCAAATTGGCCTACCACCAAGCCGTTGTCATAAAAATGCATCCATTGGCTGGCCTGAGCACCGCCCCAAAACTCACCATGGTAACCATACACAATATTGCGTCCTGCTGCAGTGACGATATTGCCCCCATACGCGACATTGTTACCAATGTCATAGCTTCCCTTACCATCTAGTGCGCCAGTAGGTGAGGCTCTCCACAACCATGCTGTACTACCTGGCTTAATAGCCCCTAGGTGGTAATTGTCATTTTTTGAGTTGTCAAAAGAAATAACTAAGCCGTTAGAAGTAAGCGGCGTGCGTACCCCGCCTGCGCCGCCGGGTCGGGGATATGGGTCCTTATTAGCTGTTGGCGCGCTGGCCAGTGCTGTGAGGCTGCTCCACTGTGGGTTGCCAGTAGCGTCGAAACCTGTAATGGTACGTTTCTGCCAAGCAGCTGTGCCGTTAGCTGCAGGATTATAAGGTGCCAGTACTAATGAACCATCAGGCTCTAAGGTGGCAGAGCCACTGTCGAAGCCTGTGGTAGGCTTAATGCCAGTGGGACGCAGTTGGGACCCGGCTAATTCCACTAGCTCAGGGTAGTACATTTTCGGCAAATTTACCATTGCGTACGTTCGCCCATTAGCTAGCGTTGTTACTTGCTGTAGGCCCTGTCCAAAGCCTAAGTATTTGTTATCGAGACCTACGCGCCAGTTGCGCACTAAGGTCCATGATTCACCAATAGGTCGGCTGTAGTCTACCTGAAATTCTAGGAACTCGCTAAATACACGCGTTGGATTATTGGCATCAACCGCTGCTGCATAGGTATGAGCCTGATACATAATCTGGTTGATGTATGCTCGCGAAGCTGAGAAATGTAGGCAGCGGTTGTTGCCTGGGTCACCTACCCAGAAAGAGTGGTCGGGTGCTATCGTCAAAAAGGTAGTTTCCCCTACGCTAGACTGATTAAACCAAAGCTTGTCATTGCGTACCTCGTTACCATTTGCTAGATAGCCACCTTGTTGCCCATACGTCCACTGTGGATTACCACTGCGATTGTAAGCTTTCACTTGCTGGCTGGTTCCTCCGTCAGCCACCAATACCAAGTCATCGCTGGTCGGGTCAGTGGCTAGTGCTAAAGGATTCACAAAGCCTGTGATGGTAGTAGCAACAGTAGGTGAAGTATCTAGGTTAGTATAGCGAACAACATTGCTACCCGTTACAGCCCACAAGTCACCATTCGGCGCCATGCTGAGCGAACCTGGCTTATTGACCAAGATAGTACGCAAGAGATTGCCTTTTATCTTATCAAAGAGACGGATGACATTTTGCCCACGATGAGCTACCGCCAAGATATTGCCGTTCTTTTGGACTGCTAAACCGGTGGCTGCGTTGGAAAGAACTGTAAAACCTACGCTAGCTAGTGTATTGCTAACTTGGTCTAGGTCAATAACACTAGCATAAGTTTGATTAGGGTAATTTCCATTAAGTCGCAGCGTCTGACCAGCTTGAAATGAAAATTCTTGGTTGTCACGCACTTTTAATGCATAGACAAAGGAGGTAGTACCGCCTGTATTTACGCCGCCCTCATTGTTGGCCATATATACGTTGGTACCATCTGTGTCGAGTAAGCTGAAGGCTGTGTATCCATCAACGCGGCCAGCATTAGTTGGGTAGGCTGGGTTAGCGTGCGGAAAGCGCCTCATGCTGTATTGTCCTTCGTTGAAACCTGCTACCGTAAGCATGGATGTGTCGGTAGCTGCCATATCACGGATAGGTAGATAGCCATTATACACGTGCGGTCCTGCTTGAGCCTGCGAGGTGTTACCAATAGCACCTTCCCATACATATTGCACATTGTGGTAAATCATCTTTACCTGAAATGGACCGCTCGTAGCTGCATTACCTGCATCGTCCTTCCCATCCCAAGCCACTGTGTGCGTGCCAGCGTTATAAGACTCGCGACGCCACAAAGTGCGGACTAAACTGCCATCTGCTTTGTAAACACCCGCACTAGTAGTGTATTTCTTATCTAAAGTAAACTTTATCGTAGTCTGAGAGCTAGCAGTGGTAGTGTGTAGCGCCAAACCTACCACCGACAGCCAGAAGGGATAGCTAAATAGACGGGAGTACAACCCTGTTTTTTTAATTATTTTCATATAGGCAGTATGGTTAATCAGCACAAATCTAATCCGATAAATAGAATTTTAAAAGCCATAAGGTTAAAAAAGGGTCAGATTAATTGTATATTACCAATAAATAGATAGAAAGATATTAATTTTTATATATTTCATAGCATAGGATTTTTATTATGGCTTATTGTTTAATTTAGGCGTTTAATCTGCACCCCTAATAATTTTCATGTGGGTATCTGTAATTAGTGATATTATTAACTCAATCGGGGAGGATAGGCACTAAAAAAACGCCCATGAATGAGTTGTATACATTCAAGGGCGTTCTTTAAAAAGAATTTGCGGTCTTTTATTTATAAAGCTGTAGTAGGCTTATTAATAACTAGCAGTTCGGTACAGGCACAGTCAAAAACTATATTAGAAATTGACTGTCCAGTTAAGTAACTGCTTAGCTAATCTTAGTGCGAGTGAGCCACGATTCGTAGATTTCCTCGAAGGTGGTACGCAGATTTTTGGTAATATCCCAGTTGGGATAGTGCTCTTTCATCTTTTGCAGGTCCGAGATATAGCAGATGTGGTCGCCGGCGCGGTTTTGGTCCACATAATCGTATTTCATCTCCTTGCCCGATATCTCGCTGATAAGCTTAAAAGCTTCCAGAATGGAAATCGAGTTGTCGCGGCCGCCCCCAATATTATACACCTCACCTACGCGCGGATTGTTGATAAACTCCTCCATAAAGCTAACTACATCGTGTGAGTGAATATTATCGCGTACTTGCTTACCCTTGTAGCCAAACACAGTGTACTTGCGCTCTTCTAGGTTGCACTTGATAAGGTAGCTTAAGAAGCCGTGGAGCTCTACACCTGAATGGTTGGGGCCAGTGAGACAGCCGCCGCGTAGGCAGCAGGTCGGGATATTGAAATAGCGGCCGTATTCCTGCACCATTACATCGGCTGCTACCTTAGAGGCACCAAAGATGGAGTGCTTCGACTGGTCGATGCTAAACGACTCCTTAATACCGTCGTAATAGTTAGCATCGGCAAAATCCCAGCGGGTTTCTTGCTCTACCAAGTTCAGACGGTTAGGTGCGTCGCCGTACACTTTATTGGTTGACATGTGCACGAACGTCGACTCGGGGCAGTGGCGGCGTGTAGCCTCTAGTAGGTTGAGCGTGCCTACAGCATTCACATCGAAATCGTCAAAAGGACGGCTGGCCGCTAGGTCGTGGCTAGGCTGGGCGGCCGTGTGCACGATAGCATCGGGGCGCAAATCGCCAATGCTATCGAGCACTGCTTGGCGGTCACGAATATCTAGTTCAATATGATTGAAATTCTGGTAGTCTGACAACAGACGCAACTGATTCCAACGAGTGTCGCCGTTGGGCCCGAAGAAGTCGGCGCGCATATTGTTGTCAATGCCGTATACCTGCCAGCCGTTCTGGCAGTATTTGCGCACTACCTCGCTCCCGATAAGACCACTAGAGCCCGTAACTAAGATTTTTTTCATGAGTAAAAACTATGAGGCTACAACCTCTTGGTTGGTAGATATTTTTAGGTTTGCTTGTAAGCGTTCGAGTTGGTTGAATACATCCTGCAGCACTGGCTGCCGGTCGTACTGCTGCACAAAGCGGTAGGCGTTGTTTTTGTAATTATCAAAAGCTGGTGTGTCGCGCAGGTAGTGGTGTAACAACTGCTCCATATGGTCGATATCCCCAAAGTCGGCCGAAAGACCTACCTTGTTGCTATTAATTACCCGGTAGATTTCGGATTCTTTATCCGCAGATACCATGATGAGTTTCTGCTTAGCCATGATACCGAGCAGCTTTGATGGGAAATACACATCACCAGAATCTTTTTTCTGGGATAAAAACACAATGTCAGCGTCGGTAAGAAAATGGAAGTAGTCTTCCTGCGATAGGAAGTCAATAAAATCGAGGTTCTTTACTTGTTGTTGCTGTGCATAGCGCTTCAAGTTATCAATGTCACCACCTTGGCCAATTATTAAGAATATCAGGTTAGGCTGGTCTTCAAAACGCTTGCTCAAATCAATTAACACTGACAAGCCCTGCTTAATACCTACATTGCCCGCGTAGCCCACGATAATTTTATCGCGGTACTGAGGAAACTTCTGCCGAAAAGCCAGTTCTCGGCCTTGCATATTGGCATCAGCCACGCTTATCCAGTTGGGCCACAGATATATTTTATCATCAGAAATATCCTTCTGGCGAATGAGGTCCGTCATGGCCGTAGAAATGGAAGCTACCATGTCAGATTTACGGTAGCTGTATTTTTCGAGCGCGCCCATAGTCTCTACTATAGGCAGCTTACCTAGCATACCTAAGGATTTGGCCGCGTCCAACTGCAAATCCTGCACATTAATTATCAGCTTGGCCCCCCATATCTTACGGAACAACACGCCCAGTAATCCTAGGTTGATAGGCGTAGTAAAGAGGACGATAGCATCGTGCTTGCCGGCCCGCAGAAAATTAAAGAAAGCGAAGAGCAGAAACGTAATTTCCTGCACCATACGGGTAACAGTAGTTACCTTCTTAGGTACATATAAATATCCTCGCAGCACCTTGATGCCTTTGTAAAAATCGGTGCGAAACAGCTTGCGTCGGTCCTCGGGGCGCTTTTGCCATTTTGGATACCATGAAAAGCCCGTTACCATCGTTACATCATGTCCCTGCTCGGCTGCATACACAGCAAAGTCAGTGGCATATAATGCAATGCCACTATGGTCGGGCGCAAAGGTCATACTACTGACTAATAGGCGCATAAATGCTCGGTAAAATAAGTAAAAGGGAAGAAGAGATAACTAGGAGTTAATAACTCGCTCGCGCACGAATTTGGCTGGGTTGCCTGCATAGATACCCCAGGCATTGAGCGAGCGAGTGGCCACCGACCCAACCGTGAGGATGGCATGCGAAGGACACGTGACGCCGGGACACACCACAGACTGTGCGCCGACCCACACGCCGTCTTCGAGGGTTATAGCACCTAGGCGGTAAGGAAAGCTGCTGACAGTATAATCGTGGTTGCCAGTAAGCAGCAGTGCTCCTTGCGAAAGTGTGACGTGGCTGCCAATATGCACATCGGCTAGGTTGTCAATCCATACTGCCTCGCCCAGCCAGCAATGGTCGCCAATAGTTAGGCGCCATGGGTTTTTTACGCGCACTCGCGGTTTGATAACCAGACCTTTGCCTACGCGTGCCCCAAACCAACGCAACAGCTGAGTTTTTAGACCGTAAGGCCACGGCAAAGAGCTATCAAAGAAGAAATAGTGTACGGCATACCAAAGCAAGACTTTCCACTTCGGGCCTGCCCGGTAGCTGCCCACACTAAAGCGAGAGAGGTCGGTATGAATAATTGGCTGAGTAGGCGTCATAGAGATTGCGGAACGGAGGCTGGGGCCGGAACTGCTAGTGTGGCCTGCTGCCGGCGGTGGTTATGCTCATAGAGCTTAGCATCAACTAGAAACCGGTACCAGAATCCCTGGAGAAAGTGCCAAATCAAGCCTGGCTTACCATCAAGAAAGCCTAGCTGAATGAAATAGCGAAAACTGAAGTAGACTAGCGCCCGCAGAAATAAGGGCATCTTGCTGTACATATTCTCCTTCATCCAGCGCTTGCGTGAATATTGTTCACCCGCCAAAGTCGATTCTACGTTTTGGCTAGCCGTGGTATGGGACTCAATGGCAAGTAGGTCAAGTACTTCGCGGTTTGCATAAAGGTTATGCTTGCCGGTCCACCAAGTTAGATCGTTGAGATTGTGGTCGACCATGTCGTGTTCAAAGGCTTCCGTCTCGCCACGTTCTAGCACCACATGCTCATCCATCTGGCGGTCTTCGAGTACGGCTTGGCCAGTGCGCCAAATGCGGAGCAGCCGGTGCGGATAAAAACCACCATGCTTAATCCAGCGGTTCATGAAGTACACACGCCGCTTAATAATGAAGCCCCCCGTAGCTGCTGCAGCGTGCGGTAACTTTTGGTTGATTTCGGTAATTAGCTCAGGCAGTAGGTACTCATCGCAATCCATGCGCATAGTCCAATCGGTAGTGATGGGACAGTTAGCTAATGCCCAGTTAAATTGGGTGCTGTAATTAACCCATTTACGCTGGTACACCTGGGCCCCAAGGGCCGTAGCTAGGGCGCAGGTATTGTCAGTGGAGAAGCTATCGACCACAAAAATGTTCGAAGCGATGCCTTGTAGGCTGCGAATACACCGCTCAATATGTTGCTCCTCATTAAAGGTGAGTATAATAACTGAAAGTGAGTTCATGAGGCCTGCAATGCGTAAGGGGTGGACGCGGCGTAAAAATCAAGATATTGCTGCGCCAGATAGCGGTCATCAAACTCGCGGCGAATGGCAACTGGGGCAACGTTAGCGATGTGTGTGCGTTTCGACTTGTCCAGGATGGCGGCTTCGATAGTGGCCGCTATTTCGGGAGGCGAAAGTGTCGTGACCCAACCGTAATCGTGGGTCCGCACAAATTGGTACAGTCCGACCTGCTCGCTAATCAATACTGGGGTGCCAGTAGCCAAGGCTTCAATAACGACGATGGCAAAGTTTTCACTGTGCGACGTTAACGCAAATAAGTCAAGGCCAGCGAAAAACTCAAATTTAGCTTCTCCGTTTTTCCAGCCTACCCATTGTATTTTGTTGTCGATGTTGGTGGCGCTAGCTATTTCTTGCAATTCCTTTGTGTATTCTTCGCTACCAGCCCCCGCAACTAGTAGACGGTAGGGCAATTGGACAAGGGAAAGAGCTTTAAATAAAACGTCTAGACCTTTCTTAGGGTCAATGCGTGACAAGAAGCCAATGGTAAAGATGTCATTATCAACCCTTGGCGTAGTCTTCTGGGGCAGTGTTACTAGGTTAGGAATTATTATGCCTGACCATCCAGGAATTATTGCCTGTGATTCTTCCCATTCTAGCTGCGTAGAAACATGTACTATCGACTGCTTTAATAATTGCTTGCCAATCAAAGAATGTACAATTTTCTTTTTAGCAGAATTATTCGTGTCTAGAATGTAATTACTCAGCATTCCATGTGGTGAAACAATAGGCGTTATCCCGTGTCGACGGCAAATCCAGGCTGCTCCAATAACTAGGAGGTTCCACCACGAGTGAATGTGCACTATGTCAAAGTCCTTGACGGTCTGGCCAAGGTGGCGCCATAGGGCCGGGGAAGCGTGTGTGTGGTCGCCGGTCACGCGTTTAAAATAATAAACCGTTACCCCATCTACCAGTACCGGGGCGCCAGCCGCCACGGGCAGTTCGGTTTTGCCGTTAGCCGTAGTAGTATATACCGTTACGGAGTGGCCCATAGCAGCCAGGGTTTCGGCCAGCCGGGCTATAACCACGATGGGCCCTCCGTAAATATAAGCTGGCTTGTAAGAGGGGACGATAAGAAGAATACGCATTTAATTTCGCCGGAAGAAACGAGCGGATAAACTAGGGCTAGTACACAAAGCCTTCGGTGCGGGTAAAATATTTAGCCGTTTTGGGCAGCGGCTGCAAGGCTTTAGCCGGTACCCCCCCGTAGAGCATCCACTCGTCAGTAAGGGCCTTGTTGAGGAGCGATTTGGCGCCGAGTAGGCAGTGGTCGGGTAATATGGCACCGCCCAATACTACCGAGTTAGTGCCCACAAACGTGTGCGCCCCGATGCTAATAGGAGCACTGTCTTGCCGATTTTCAAAAACATCGATGGAGTGTGTCAGAAACTGTGACTGGTAGCCCGCGATGGTAGCGAACGGCCCGATGCTGATGGTGTGCGTGCAGTCGAGGTGATGGTTTTTGGTAATAGCGGCGGCTTCACCTATTAGCAAGCACGGGCTTCGGTCGGTCTGGTGACGAAAATGGGGCGAATCGCTACCTAATGGAAAGCCGGTTATCCAATTATTGCGCCCAATGGTAGCATTGCGGCCCAACTCGAGTCGGTCAAGGTGGATGGCGACGGTAAAATGGTCAATGTGCGCGTGAGCACCCATTATTAGCTTATCCGGAAAAACCCAGGCTAATCCAATTCGAGCAGTAGGGTGAATCTCAAACTGAAACCACCGCACCAGTGCTCGCCGCCGTAACGACCATGGTAGTAAGAAAGAAAGAATCTTTAAAATCAAGGTTAGGCTGGCTGAAGAGGTGAGTGCACGGCTGGCAGGTCCAATAAATCGAGGTAAGCTGCCGTCATTAATGCGGGCGCGTAGCGCTGGCAATTAGCAAAGCCCTGCTGCGTTAGTTCGGCTCCAAGCGGGCTGGTTGAAAGCTGTAGAAATGCTTCGGCAAACGCCTGGGCGTCGTCTGGGGAGGCGTGCAGGGCTGCGCCCCCGCTAACTTCAGGCATAGGGGCAATACTGCTAGCAATAACTGGGGCGCCGCAAGCCTGCGCTTCAATAACTGGCCAGCCAAAGCCTTCAGAATAGGAAGGGAAAATAAACGCTGCACACGTACTGTATAGTGCTACCAGCACTTCGTGCACAGGTCGGGCAATGGACACAAGGCGCTGACTCAAACCCAATGCCTTGGCCTTAGCAAGCAGTGCAGGCTCGGGTGCATCGCCGGCCAAGCAGATAACTCCTGTCCAGCGGCTACCTAGGGCGGCCACCATATCGAGCAGTAGCGCACGATTTTTTCGCGGTAAGTCGGAACCTACATGCAGTAGGAAAGGAGTATCGGGCTGCAAGCCGGTGCCTTGCAGAAATTTCCAGGCATCAGAGGCCTGCATGGGCCAAAACTTAGCGTTGAAGGCGTTGTGAATAACGCGCCACGTAGGCGCGGCTGTTGCGGCTGGCGCTAGCTCACGAAGTTGGCCAAGTGTGAAATGCGATACTGCTGCAAGGTGCCGAGCGCGGCTTAGGTTGTTCAAAATCCAGGTTTGCAGTAGGCGCCCCAGCCGGGAAGCTGGTACAAACGCATCGGCATGACCCAGGCCACCGCGAATGGCGAGCACGTCGTGACAAGTGATGCCGGTGTAAGCAGCAGGTAGATGCGCTAGGTACGGCGCGTTAGAATGGTCGCAGATATGGTAGCGGTAAGTGGCATCGGCTTGCCGTCCACGCAGGCGCCAGCGCAACACCAGGGGGAATAGCACCCACTTATCTAGGTACCCAAGCCATTTACCTACGCCGACATACGTATTGGTGGCAAAGCGGCCCAAGACTACAGTTGGCAGCCAAGTTTCAACGGTGAGCCCAGCCTGCTGAAAACCACCCTCCAGCATCTGCGCAAAGCGCAGCATACTTTCTTGGCGGTCGGGCAGATAATTGCCAATTAAAATTACGCGCATTGAGGCAAAAGCAAATTAAGAATGGGCAGGGCGCAGAGATGCTATTATAAGCCCAGCAATGAGGGTGGAAAATCCAAGCGCTGTAGGCTGCGCCCATTGCGATTGGGGTATCATCAGTAGACCATTGCCGAGTAGTATCCAGGGTAGAATGTCGTTTTGGCGGAGGCGCTTGTAGCAGGCCACCGTGAGCTTGACGCACAGCGCCATGCGTACGAAAATGATGCAGAGTCCCAGCCATGGACCAAGCTCGCCGATAAGCCGACCCCACTCGCCCTCCGAAATCAGAAAGGCCCTGCTCCCGCCTGTCAGGATAGCGCTGCCCGCATTGGTACCCATGCCAATACCATAGCCAAAAAAGGGCTGTTGACCCGAGTTAGCTAAGGCTTCAAGCATGCCACCGAGATAGCGATTGCCCAGCGAGCCCTTTAGGCCGCCTTCTACGTCGGATGCCGCCGTAAATCGGCTTACGAAGGCTTCAATGGGAGTTTGTAGCACGCTCACTCGGCTTAGCAGCAGTAATACGCACACGCCGCCCATGCCTAGTAGCAATAGCCGCCCAATGTTTTTAGGATGGCGTAGCATCCCGAGAGCTGTAAAAAGCAGCGCTACAGCCGTGAAAAGTAGTAGGCTGCGGCTGATAGAGAACGGAATGGCCGACAGTAGACCAACTGTTGCGGCTATCAGGGCCAAACGGTTGATACCTTTTGGGTGAAGCCAGAAGTAGAAAATGAAGCATGCGGCCATCCCAAAGAATAGGTGCGTGCCATTAGTGAAAGAGAAAGTGGCGGGCGGGCGGAAAAAACCCATAGCTCCGTCAAAGCCCGCCCCTGACATGTCGCCACCTACGCCCCGGTTTACCCAGGCAGACTGGGGGCTGTAGAACTGCACGGCAATAAGCAGAGCCATAGGCGCGGTCATCCATACTAGCGCGGCACCCATTTTCACCACATCGGCGCGGTTGAATACGCGGCCAATTACGAATATCATTGGGAAGTGGAGCAGTAAGATGCGGCTTCCATATATTGCCACCGTCAGGTTGCCATGCCCCAGTAGCAAGGCGCTAATAATACCTAGGATGCTGACGGCCACTGTCGTAGTCATATATGGGTTGGCCGGGAGCAGGCTGCGCCGCCAGGTCATTACTATCAACCACAGCGCCAGAGGGTCGCGCACTATAAGCAGGGGCGTGGCTAAGCCAGGTAACACCCAGCGCCGTAGTGCCCCTTCAAAAATCAGGAGTAATAAGTATGCCCAAATGCCACGCTTGAGCAGCTGGTTGGGGTCAGTAGCCACAACCGGCCGGGCGGGCCGGATAGCCGGGTAGGCACCAGGGGCAGGCAGGGTAGTGGCAAAGTGTGACATAGAAGAAAAAAGTGCTAGAGGAACCTTAAGTGGTTGCTAGATGATTGCTGGCTAGTTCGGTGAGACCAGTAAAAACCTGGGTGCCATAGCTCTCCCACGTGTAGCGAGCAGCTAGCTGCTGGGCTAGACGCCCCATCTCAGGAATGGCCGAGCGGTTATCCAAAAACCAATTGAGCTTTTCGGCAATAGCCTCAGGCGAACGAATAGGTACTAGAAAGCCCGTGCGTCCTTCCTCAATTAAGTCTTCGCCTCCGGTATTAGGCGTTATTAGTAGTGGCAGGCCTTGGCTCATGGCTTCTTGCATCACCAAAGCGCGGCCTTCTACAATGGATGGGAGGCAAAAAACATCGCAGGTGCGCATGAGTGCAAGCACCTGGTCATGGGGGCGACCGGGCTCGTAGGTGAGCTGCGGAAGCTGCTGTCGATAAAACTCAAGTGGCGCCAGTGGGGTACCCAGTAGTACCAACTCCAAGTCGGGACGGTCGAGCTGTTTCACGGCCGCCATCAAATCGCCGAGACCTTTGCGTTGACCTAGGGCACCTACAAATAGCACACGCAGTGGCCGGCTGGCGCGCTGCGCTGCTGTGGGCAGCGTAGCAGTAGTGCTGGTCGGTGAGCCGAAGGGTACCATAATAGTGGGTTTTTCACGTGCCCAGGCGGGCAACGAATCGCGCACAAATAGGCTAGGAGTCACTACTACATCGGCCAACTCCAACTCCTTCGTTTTGCGGGCTAGCTTCGCTGGCGAGTCCTGAATGCCCCCGCCCAGCGTGGGGGCCCACTGCGGTAGCCGAGCTGCCTCTTCCTGCATAAGCTGCCGGCCAGTTTCCCAGTAGGCAATGGGTAAGTCGTAGACGCACCGCATACCTAAGGCTTTGGCCCGCGTGAAGGTAGCCAAAGCTCCATCTTCATAGGCATACACCGTATCGGCTCCATGCCGTGTCTGCAGCGAACCTAGGCGGTGGGCTACGGCTGTGTCAAAGTCTTGGTATACAGCATCCATACTGGCCCATCCCTGCTCGTGGCGCAGAGGCGAGCGCACCCCCAGCTTGGGCAGTAGTAGGCGACTAAGCTCGCGGAAGGGATGGGAGTGGCACTGGTGTGCCGGCACCTCATAGGTGCGGCGCAGCCATTCTTGGCGCAAACCGCCCGGTAGTAGGCGCAGCCAAGCCGCCTGCGGCGAGATAGCCAGCGTTGTGTCAAACTCAGCCAGCTGGTCAGCCGCCAGAAGCGAGGCCAGGATAGCCCGGACGTTGCGGTTGCCAGTAGGGTGCGAAAGAACGGCTTTCATATAAGGGAAATAGTAAGGGCCACGTTAGCCAGTCTAGGATAGCTAGCGTGGTGTTTCCTGCAACCAAGTGTGGAGCGATTGGCCAATGGCTTCCCAACTGCGCGTAGCCCAAAACCACTTGTGCAGTTGGCGGCGGCGGTTTTCGCCGGCAGTGCTGGCCAGTATGCCAGGGTCAGCCAGCACTTCGCTGGGCTGAAACAAGGCCGCTCCTGGTGGGTAATCGAGGTCCTTATCTGCTTCGCAGATAACTGGCACGGCGTGCGCAGCCATGGCGGCGAAGGTGCCTGATTTTTTGAGGCCGTTGGCATTCAGGCCCACCAAGGCGGCTTGGGCACTTAGGAGTTGCTGCGATATCTCGTCAGCCGCCAGCGCCCCCATCTGCACCAGTATGTTAGGGCCTAGGGTATTGTCTATCAGTTCTTTTTCTGTACGGGCAAACTTCGTGTCACTGGGCCCTATGGACCGAATGTGGCGCAGTACTCCTTGCGCATGCATTGCCTTGAGCAGCGGCAGGTTAGCTTCGAGCGACCATAAGCGCGTGTGCGACAGCCCAAACACTAGCCACTCGCCCGGCTGACGCTCGCTCAAGAAGCCGGCCTCGGGGTGAGGCGGTACTATGTTAGAGCCGATAGGATGCACGCGGACGTTGGTGCGTCGTAAAAGCTGGGCTAGTTTCTGCTGCTGCTCGCTATTAACAACGGCAACCCCAGTAGCAAGCTGGCCGATGCGGTCCATGGCCGAGCGCACAATACGCTGCTGCACTTGCTGATATAACCGCAAGTCACGGCTGTCGTTCCAGGTTTCGTGGAAAAAAACAAATAGTCGGTTATCCGGGCGGCTCTTGGTAAAGTGGCGGAGCGCCTTCAGTAGCCCAATGGGCAAGCCTGAGCGCGCAAAGCTAGTAGGAGTGTAATTCAGAAACACGTCGGTGCCCAGCGGCGCCGCCGCTGCTTGCTGTAGCAGTTCCTGCCAGTGCGCCAGCGGCAGCCCGTGCCCAGGCACGGGGGCCTCAGGTAGGCGGTCAGCTCCGATGGCGACATCAGCGTACTGTTTACCTAGCTCTTGCGCTACTTTGTAGGCGTAGTCGCTCACTCCGCACACCTCTGGAGGAGCAGTCGGGGCGATGACGATTAGTTTCTTATTAAGTAGCTCAGGCATAGAAAAAAATGTCGGCGCAGCAGTCATTATTGTGAAAAGGCTGTCCGGTAAAACTCCATTGGCTTCAGATATTGAGCCAGCGAACTGTGGCTTAGCTCGCTACGCTGCCGGTACTCTTGGCTGGTCATGGCGGCAGCCTCCTGCATGCACCGCGCCAAGTCGGCCACGTTGCCGGGTTCGGCAATGAAAGCGGCTGGCCCGCCCGACTCGGGTAGGCCACCATCACGCGTCACGATGGCAGGCACTCCTACGCTACGGGCTTCGATAGGCGTCAGACCCATGTCTTCTTGGGTGCGGGCTGGTGCCAACAGCCAGCGGGCAGAGGCTACGTACTTCTGCTTGGCAGCATCATCGACAAAGCCTGGCATGTGCACGTCGGTTAGACCTAGTTCGGCCTGTAGGCCCAACACCTTTTCCTTGAGCGGGCCGTCGCCTAGTATCGTTAGGGGCCAGTCAGCTGCCGAAAATTTAGCTAGCGCGTAGGCTTGCAGTATCTCCTCCAAGCCTTTATTCGTAATCCAGCGTCCTACGAAGATGAAACCCTTGCGCTGCTCGGGCGGGCACTGCTGCTGCGGCAACCGGCACACGGTGGGGATGCAATCACTATTGTTTGATTTTATCCTTGGCTCCCAAGTGCTCCACACAAAACGAGAATTGTACCAACGTTGGTTGGCTAGCTTAATTGTAATTCCCCAAATGGCTGTGTGCAGACTATTTCCTGGTAGCCGCCGGTTGTGCACTGTCAAAAATATCTTCTTGCCGAGCAGGCGGCCCGGAAAAACGATGTCCGGTGGCATATTTTGTACATGCAAAATATCAGCCCACCGTATTAGGCTCAAGAGGTTAGATGAGCCCCGCTCCACGTAGTATACCTGGCGGCACACATTCTCGGCCAGTTCCTTTAGCTCTGTTTTAAACGTAGCGCCTTTCACTAACTTAAAGCACAGTCGCACTTCAAACTCGGGCCATGCTTCGGCTGCTTCGGCCATGGCTATCATAAAGGCCTCAATGCCTCCGTAGCCGCCCTGCGAAGCACCCACAATCAATAGTTTTTTACGCAACGCAGCCATTAGGAGTGAGTAGATTGTGGCTCAAGCACGGAAGCAACTGGGACAGGCGTGGTAGATCGGGCCAACTGCCTGATTTTATAAATCCCGTAGGTAGCGTGCATTAGAAGCTGAACAAGGGCGACGAAAATGTCGAGCCGGAATATCCCTTGTAAAGAAGAGAAATCGAAAAAGAAAACGCCGAGCCCAGTAGATATGATACCTAGAGGAATGGAAATAAGAGGGTTGATAATCCAGCCCTTGCTAGTGCATAGCAGAAACGTCAGCGACGCCGCCATGCTCAGGCACTTGCCGACCATCATCAGTGTCAGTTCGGTTTGGAGGCCCGCATACTGCTTGCCCAATACCCATAAAATGGGGTTGGCTAGCACCCAGGTGCCGAATACTATGGCAGCACTCAGGCCCAGTAACCCCACTACTAATCGCGTAAAGTGCTGAAACAGCATTCCAGCCTGGTCGGGCAAACGAGCGAAGCGCGGCAGTATTAGGGAGGAGAAAAGAACGGTAAATAGGCTAAGAGCCACGGCCAGGCGCCCTAGGGCACCTATCTGGGCCACTGCAGCCGTAGAGCCATAAAACGAGATAAGCCAAATGGCAAACTGGCACGCAAAGCAATAATACAGCGCATCAGGTAGCAGACGCTTTACCTTCGCCAATATTTCCTGCCGCACGAGTGGGTCTACCGGCTGTGTATCGTCGGCATAAGTCTTGGTCAACTTGCGCAGGCGCCAGTTAGACCATACTTGTGGCAAGCTGGCAACTAGTATGGCCAGACTGGCCCAGGGAAAGATAACTAGACTCAAACTCAGTAGAACCACACGCCCCACTGACGACTCTACTTGGTAACGCTGTAGAGGCACGATATTTTGGTGCAGCTTGGGCGCGATTTCGAGGAGTGTGCCTGACAGCGTAGTGAAGAAGGCCGGAATGAGGGCTGCCGTAATGAAAACCGCCATTAGCCAGCTAGCGCCGTGGTGCCGCAGTAGGTAGAGTAAGGCAGGTAGTGCCAGTAGCAGGCTCACTACCGCAAATTTGCGCCGCAGGTGTAGGCCTGTGGCAAGCACTGCCCCCAGCCGTTCCCTGCTTTGCCACACGCGACCGCCCTGCGACATCACCCCCGTGGCGATACCGCCATCAGCTAGCAACAGCATAGTACCCACCATCGTGTTAGCCAGCGTATAGAGCGCATACTCTTGCGTCGGTAGTATTCTGATTACTAAGACGCCACCAGCAAACCCAAGTGCCTGTACTGCTATCTGAGCTGTCCCCGTAATTGTAATCAAACGTCCCCACTCAACTAGCTTGGCCCGACGAGGTGAGGAATTAAGAAGTTGAATAGGCATTTTTTATAATATAAAGCCAATTAGCTAGTATCTATAGCTGAGTTTTGGATACACTAATAAAATATTTATAGCGTACCCAAATTATCTATTGAAAATACTAGGAAATAAGATTTGTATAAATCTCTTCGCTCCGCCAAGGGAAATAATACGGCCTCGATACCATTTGCTAAAATAAATCTCAAATGCATCTTTGCGATTACCCCTGATTGCATACTCAGTAATCGCAATCGGTGCTCTTTCAAGCATTCGCTTAGCTCTAATACTTTTTGCTCTTGGAGTATCAGCTGCACAATCGCGTATTAATCGAAATGCTTGAGACGCCATATCGCTTGTTTTAGAAGAGGATATAGACTGGGCAGATAATCGATACATACCAAGGTATTTATTGATAAAGTAAGTCTTATAACCAGCTTTGCCCAGTTGAAAACCAAAGTCAAAATCGCATCCGTCGTTTGCTTCAGACCTCAAGCGAACTTTTTCAAGTACAGCTGCTCTGATTAAATAACCATTGTTTGGTATTTGTTGGCTTAAGCCAGCCTCAAAAGGTGTAAGTATGCTGCCTTCAAATTCTGCGTCTCTGTAAAATGCTTTATTAAAGCTTATTGATGATACAGGGTCTATCTCGCTTTGCTCATTAATAATGTATTGTCGACCATAAGCAATACTTATCGTAGGGTCATTCGCAAGTATAGCAGTTAGTGTAGATAAAGACTCAGGAAGTATCAAGTCATCATCATGAAGCAACATGATGCTTCCTCCTTTAGCATTACTAAATAAGTTATTCACATTGTTGACTTGCCCTAATGATGGTGTATTTCGAATGTATCTTATAGGAATTGATGTGGTTGAAATTATTTGATTTATTGCTTCTTCGGTAACTGTGTCTGGAGAATCATCCCCTATTACTATTTCGTAAGGTGGTAGTATTTGATTCAGACAGGACCTAACTGCTTCTATTACGCGAATTGGTCTTTTATAAGTAGGGATTACAATAGAAACTTGCGTTACATCCATGGCTAAAAATAGTTGATACTAAACTATGCCTTATTTAGATAGTCGCTCGGCTGAATAGCCGTTTCTTCTGATTGATTTCTTCGCCGTACCCATACCCATATCCATTCTTTGTGTCAACGGACACGTCGTTTAGAACAATCAGCGGATTGGGTAGCTTGCCGCTTTTCAAAATACTATCGACAATGTCAAGCTGTTTTTTAAGCGTAAACCGGCTCCGCACTACGTAGATAGTTTGGTTAATATAGCTGCTCAGTGTAAAGGCATCTGCTACCTTGCCAACGGGCGCCGTATCGATGATGATGTAGTCGAAGGCCTCGCGCAACTCATGCAGCAAATAGCCCATCTTTGGAGACATCATCAGCTCGGCTGGGTTAGCTACCTGCTGACCAGCTCCAATAACGAACAATCCATCAACTTGGGGTACAGGCTGCAATAAGCTGTCAATGGCTGTCTGCTGCGATTGGAGATAATCGGTGAGGCCAAATTGCGTAGACATATCTAGCATTTGCAGCAGGGCAGGCTGCCGCAAATCCATTTCCAGCACTGCCACGCGCTTACCCGATAGCACTAGGGTAGCTCCTAGGTTTAGGCTGATAAAGGTCTTGCCTTCTCGGCTCATACTAGAAGTGACCAGAATCACTTTCTCGTCGGGGTTATTGGCTGCAAAGTGTAAGTTGGTGCGAATCAAACGGAACATCTCTGCTAAGCCGCTTCGGTTTCCCCTGGTCATCACCAGCGGACCTTGGTTGTTGCGAGATAGCTCGCCAATAATGGGCGTGATAGTGTGGTGTTCAACGTCATGCCGATTCTCTACTTTTTCATTGAGCAGGCCCTTCGCATACACGCTGCCAAAAGGGACTAGTAATCCTACCAGTAAGGCAGCCAAGTATACAATCTGCTTGCTAGGCCGGATAGGATAGTCGGTGCTGATGGCCGAATCAACGATGCGGGTATTAGCTACCGTGCCGGCCAGAGACAAGCCAGCTTCTTCCCGCTTTTGCAGTAGGTAGAGATAGAGCTTCTGCTTAGTTTCCTGCTGACGATTGATATCTTGTAACTGCCGCTCTAGTAGGGGCACTTGCTGAATGCGTGACTTAAATTGACCCGAATTGGCGCGTAGGTTGTTGCTAGTGATTAGCAAACCATTTTTGATGTTGCGCAAATTTTCTAGGATGTTGGTTTGCAAGTTGGCAAGCTGCTGGTCAATGTTCACGACCAGTGGGTTACTGAGTTCCGTGGTGCGGAGCATGCGCTCGCGCTCCAACTGCAATTCATTGAATTTGGCTATTAGTGCCGCTAGGGTAGGGTCTTGAATACCTAGGGCGCTAGGAACAAGCTTGTATTGGCTGCCATTCTTGGTCAGATAATTTTCTATCGACTTGAGAACGTTGATTTGGATGGTCCAGTCCGATAACTTCTTATTATAGTCGCTAGCTTGCTCTAAATAATTAGAGGCCTGTACTGACATATCGGTAACCTCATTTCGGCTCTTATACTGCTCTACCTTTTTCTCTACACCAGTAAGTTCATTAGTTAGAAACTTCAGGCGCTCATCTAAGAACTGAATGGTATTAGTAGCCGTCTGGTTTTTATCTTCCAAGGCTTCTTGGTTATATACCTCCACTAGCTTGTTGATGATGTCGCGGCCGCGCTCTGGAATGGCGTCCGCCATGCTTACTTTCACCACAGTAGCATCCTTGCTCACCGGCGCTATTAGGATGCTCTGCCGATAATTGTTGGCTATCGTCTTAGGGTTATGCAGGCCCACCAGCAATTGGCTATTTGCATAATTGGCGAGCAACTGCGCATTGCTATCGGCCACAATCGTAAAGTCGGCGTAGGGCCGTTTTATTTGCTGGCCGAAGCTATAAGAAGTGCGTTTGCCGTTTTCCTCTAAATCAAAAGCCGTACCCTTACCAAGGTTCAGCAGAAAATCCTGGTTAGTAATCTCTGGGCTAAGTCTGTCTACTACTATTTTAATAGGCAATTGCTTGCCGTATAGCTCAGTGTTGCGAAATTTCCCCTTTGTGTGGTAAGTAATATTAAGCCCTAAGGCTTGCGTTACTCTTTCCATCAGGCTGATGGATTCCAATATTTCTATTTCATTATTTAAATTCTTTGAGCTAGCAAAGAGATTCAAATTAAAAGACTCGTCGGCCGATGTAGCTCCTGGCTTGTCATCTTTGATAAGAAGCGAGCTAGTAATGGAATACTCTGGTACCGCGTAGTATTTTAGGTAAGCATAGGCAGAGCCTAGGCAAAGAGCCAAGCTTAAAGCAAACCAGTACCAATACTTAGTATATTGTGCCAGTAGCTGGCCAATATCCTTATGATTTTGCTTCTCCGAAGCTAACGGAAATAATTCTTTATTATTCATAGCTATTATGATGACTTACTTTAAAACAGATATGAATATACTTATTACCGATAGGGCAGTCAGTACGATAGGTAGGTAGAAGGATTGAGTGCTCGATTGCAGCGCGCGGCTACCCGATGGCTCTACATACACGATATCGTTTTGATGGAGATAGAAGAGAGGTGAGCTCAGGGTATTTTTATCGGCTAGGTTAATTCTGGAAGTAGTTCTAACCCCGTCCTTTTCTCTAATTACCAAAACGTTCTCGCGCTTGCCGTAAGGCGTCATATCTCCGGCTAGGCTAAGTGCTTCCAAAATATTAATCCGTTCGCTCACCACATTAAAGCTTGATGGGCGGGTAACCTCACCCATCACCGTAATTTTGAAGTTCAGGAAACGGATATTAATGATTGGATTCTTGACGAAATTTTTAAGAGCAGCAGTGAGCTTTTCACTTGCCTGCGCTTTTGTAAGGCCACCAACAGCGATAGAGCCTATGACTGGAAAGTTGATATTGCCATCTTTATCCACTAGATAGCCTTCGCTACTGCGAGTGGGGGTAGTAGACTGTACACCGCTGCCAGCCGTCGCTAATACCCCATTATTGAATAGGATATTAGACTCAGGATTTAGACTGCTGACAGTTATAGATAACACGTCGCTCGGCTGAATTTGCGATTCCTCTATCGCTCCAATAGGAGTTCGAAAATCTCCTTTTTCGTCAAGATTCCTGAAATATGATAGCTTTTTACTGGATGTACAGGAAAAAACAAAAACTAACAGTATGTATGGAAGAATATGCGTGAAGCGCATGTATTTTCAGAAAAAAGGTAGAAGAACATCTTCGTAGAATAACATACTGATGGTATACTATTCGAATTGAAGAAAGCTATTGCAACAACAAATATAGCAGTTGAAGCATCTGTTATAATCAAATTGATAGATTAATGCCAAAAAAATGCAATAAATCTTTATAAAATCAACTTCTATAATTAATAACCTCTTAACTAGGTTTCTTGCATTTATTATCTGAATAATTTATAGTGCCACTTTTCTTTTTATGAGAAGTAGCTCTTTATTTTATCTCATTAATCTTGAGTTGATAGTATTACTAGAAATTTTATTTAGTGTCTGATGTCGGCATCATATTAACCTGTGCATGGTGCTAATTAGTAAGGCTTATAGCTGTGTATGTGCAAATCAGTATTTGAACCTTCCCAATTGAGTAAGCGCTTACTCAGTTAAATCAGATTTATCAATCGTGTATATATCGAATTGTTGTATGGTGTAGAATAGGTGTGCAGTGCTATTAGTGACGCATGGTAAAGACGTCGATTATCAGATGTAATACATTTTTGAGCCATTAATGCTAGCCCAGCTTAAATGTGTTCCGGGCCGACACTAGCTCAGAACAAGATAGCTTAGAGCTACTAGCTTTTAGCAATCGCATTTTTGGGTGCAATTACTTAATAAGTAGCACTGATGATTAGAGTCTTATGCTCGTTGTTTCCGCATGCGGTTCGCTGACTAGCAAGTCGATAATGAAGTAAGGCTTAAAAAGCGTTGTCGCTTCCTCTCAGCATTTGAACGAATGTTAGCGCAATAATTTTTAGGTCTAGTAGGAAGGACCAGTTATGCAAATAGTGAATATCAAAAGTGAACCGCTGCTTGATAGCCTCTGGACCATTAATCTCGCCTCTGCAACCAGATACTTGTGCCAGGCCAGTGATACCCGGCTTGACCATATGGCGGTCCATGAAGCTGTTAACAGTTTTTGAGTAGTCCTCAGTGTGCCGTATCATATGTGGTCGTGGTCCAACGATAGACATTTCCATGCGAAGCACATTGAAAAACTGAGGGAGTTCGTCCAGGCTAGTTTTACGCATAAATGCCCCTAGCTTAGTAATACGAGCATCACCTCTTCTAGCTTGTTGCGTGTCCGAGTCTTCGTTGAGATACATGCTCCTAAACTTAAAGCAATAGAAAGGCTTGCCATTCTTGCCAGTTCTTAATTGCTTAAAAAATACTGGGCCCCTTGATTCAGCTTTTATAAGCAGAGCAATAATAGGAACCAACCAGCTCAATAATAGAATAAGTACTGCGCTTGCGATGAATAAGTCAAGTACCTGCTTGCGTAAGGAAGGCTTAGTCGCAATGCGTGGTTTCACTAATATTATCTGAGTATTAGATGGTACTTTTCCAAGTAGAGAAGCAGAGTTGTCTGTTATTGTAATCATAATGAGGAAGGGTTAGAAAAGTGCTTTCCATGCACATCTTATCAATTATACAGGTATATGTTGTGTTTATCAAAGTAATTGGGGTAAATGAATATGAAATATGAGAAAATTACAATAATTATGGCTATTATTTTGACTTTGTCCTTATTTAATTAGATAATATAAGTTTCATGTCAACTACTATGTTATGATAAAGTGAACAGTATCATCTTTTGTGTTTATTTAATAAGCCAGGTTGAGCGTAAATCCGCTTAATCTGGGTGGGAAATAGGTATTGCGAGATTTAGAAGCAACTACTGAGGTGTTGGGTTGAATAGTGTGACCTTGGGGTGCCACTATCGGGTAAGTAAGGAAAGTGAAACAGATATGGGAAAGTGTGGAGAATAGATACGGTGAGTGAGTACTAACTGAGTGGATATAGAGCGTGATAGTTATGTAGATGCACATCCTTTTCGGTATGGGAGCAAGGTTGTGGTTAGTCCTATGTTTGGTTTATATTTAAAAGAAACTTTTGAGCTGATTTATCTAAATTGCAGTGGCTCATTAGAATAAAGAAGCGGCTCATTTTATTGAAATAGGCTGGAATCTAGATTATTGATTACCTATGTGTCTAGCTAAAAAGCTGCTTTGAATAAATAAGTTGGATGAATCTGTAACGAGCGTATGTATTACTGTTGAAAAAGAAAACAATAACATATTTGTCGGTATGATAAAACTTTTGTTGTTTTGCATTATTAACTCATAAAAGATTCTTCTTCTGATGGCAGTAGACCTCGCCCAATTACAACAAGTGCTGGATAATGCGCAAAAAGCAGATGCTTTCAAAGCGGATGTTAAAAGAGCGTTGCGTAAAGTATCCTCCTTGGTAGTCAACTTACAAAGCGCATTGGAAGAGGCTGAAGCTCTACTGAGCGACGATTACATTCCTACCGTAAAAGAGCGTAAAGCTCGTACACCGCGCGAAGCAGTAGAAGTTGATGCTGAAGCGCCGTATGGCAGAAAAAAAGACGGTACACCTAAAAGCAAGCCTGGTCGCTCTAAGGAATAAATACTAGGTATTAAAAACAGCCACCTATTAGAAGAGCACTTAGCAAATGCTAAGTGCTCTTCTAATAGGTGGCTGTTTTTATAAAGTCAAATGAAGGCAGGTATTACGTTTGATAGTAAAGGCAGATAGCCCAGCGTAGCTTGATTAACGCCATCTAGGCGACATGGCCGTATACAGGTACTGAACTATCTGGTCTGCTTGCGGCGGCCTGCTACGCTATGGAATTTACTCGATTGGGGGCCACGGGCCTGCACGTTTCTAAAATATGCCTGGGCACCATGACCTACGGCACACCTACTGACCGCTGGCCCTGGGCTTTGAATGAGGAGCAGAGCCGGCCCTTTATTCAGAAAGCGCTGGAATTGGGTATCAACTTCTTCGATACGGCCGATGTGTACTCAAACGGCGCTAGTGAGGAAGTAGTGGGCCGAGCCCTGCGCGACTTTGCTAAGCGTGATGAAGTAGTGCTGGCTACGAAGGTATTTAACCCCATGGGGCCGGGGCCCAACCAAAAGGGACTATCGCGCAAGCACATTATGAGCGCTATCGACGCGAGTTTGCAGCGCCTAGGTACCGATTATGTGGACTTGTATCAGATACACCGCTGGGACTACGATACGCCCATTGAGGAAACGCTGGAGGCCCTACACGACGTGGTGAAGGCCGGCAAGGCGCGCTATATTGGGGCCTCGTCGATGTACGCGTGGCAATTTGCGCAGGCGCTGTACCTAGCTGATAAGCACGGCTGGACGCGCTTTGTGAGTATGCAGCCGCACTACAACTTGGTGTACCGTGAGGAAGAGCGCGAGATGCTGCCGCTGTGCCAGAACCAGGGCATTGGCGTGATTCCGTGGTCGCCGCTGGCGCGGGGGCTGCTCACGGGTGGGCGTAGCAAGGCGCGCAACGAGACGGAGCGCGCTAAAACGGATGCTTTTGGGAAAAGCCTTTATGGCCGTGACGACGATTTTGCGGTGGCCGACCGCGTGACGGAGATTGCCCAAGAGCGGGGTTTGCCCAATGCGCAAATAGCGCTGGCTTGGATGCTCTCGAAGCCCGCAATTACGGCGCCCATTGTGGGGGGCAGCAAGCCCGGCCACCTCGAAGATGCCGTGGCGGCTATCGACGTGAAACTGAGCGCCGACGAGATAAAGCGTCTGGAGGAACCGTACCAGCCGCACCCGGTGCTGGGCTTTTCGTAGACCTAAGAGTGCTAATTGATTGAACCAAAAGGCCCAGCCCGTGCGAGTAATCACTGCACAGGCTGGGCCTTTTGCCGCTGGGCTTGGTAGACGGTATCCCTAGAGCAGCCGTATAAGCTATTGACTTGCACTACACTCGTGAACTTCTTGCTTATGCGCGCCTTGCCAACTTCTCTAAAACTGCCGTTGCTGGCCCTAGCATTCAGCTTGGCGGCCTGCTCTACCAACGAGCGACTGGCGCAGGTAGACCAGAAAACGGGTATCAACTTCGCTACCTATAAAACCTATGGCTTTATGGACGCAGTGGCCCGCAACGACTCGGCATTTCAGAACTCGGGCACCGGTATTTTTGACCTGAAGCGGGCGGTAACGGCTGAGATGACGCGCCGCGGCTTTCAGCAGGCCGAGCAGCCCGACTTGTGGGTGAACATCGGCATCGTGACGCAACAGAAAATCCAGACGCGGGAAACCAACTTTCGATTTGATGGTGCGCCCCAGTACATTGGGCAGCGGCGCTACCACTGGGATGCACGCGATATACCGGTGGGCCAGTACCAGGAAGGTACCGCCACCATTGATATTGTAGATGCCGCCCGCAAGGAGCAGGTGTGGCAGGGCACCACGACCAGCATTTTGTCGCGCAAACCTATCAAATCGGCTAAGCAGATTGATAAGGCAGTGGCTACCATGTTCGAGCAATTTCCGGTAGCGCCGCGCAACTAAGCGGCCCTAGGTAGCTTAGCGGGCGTTGGTACGGTCGATAAGCTTCTGCACATCGGTGGTGGCTACTTTCTGGCCAGTTTCGGCAGCACGGTAAATAGCTAGTAGCAACTGCACATCGCGCAAGCCCATTTCGCCGGGCACGCGGGTGGGCTTATTGTGTAGCACACAGTCGGCAAAGTCGTCCATTTGGGCGGCTTGTTGGTTGATGTTAGGCAGGTCGAGCTTGCCATCGTTTTTGCTGGTACTGCCTGCCAGACCGCCGTAGCCGAAGGCCGGCTGCAGCTCAAACCAGCCATTAGCCGCCTCGGCGCGTAGGCGACCGGCCAGGTTTTCGGCGTAGCTGGTGTGGCAATCGGCCGTGGAGCCATCGGCAAATTGTAACTGCCACTTGAGGCCCGCTTCCACATCCTTAAAGAGCTGCGTGTCGGTCTTAGGGTCGAACTTGGCCGTGACCGCAATGGGTACCTGGCCTTTGGTATAAATGCAGCCTTGCAGGCTGTAAATGCCCATGTCCATGAGCGGCCCGCCGCCCGCCAGCGCCTTATCCACGCGCCACGGCGTGTCGTTGCCGAACCGAAAGCCGTTGTCGGACACCAAGTGCTTGAGCGGTCCGTAGGCCTGGGTTTGCCCTAGGTGCATCATGGCTTGGTTGTGCGGCTCGAAGTGCAGTCGGTAGCCGATGCTCAGTTTTTTGCCGGCTTTCTGACTAGCGGCTATCATGCGGCGGGCGTCGGCCACGGTGGTAGCCATCGGCTTTTCGCAAATGACGTGCTTGCCAGCCTGCGCGGCGCGCACCGCGTACTCGGCGTGTAAGGCATTGGGCGTCACCACGTACACGATATCAATATCCGGGTTGTCCGCAATGCGGTCAAAGGTTTTGTAATCGTAGATATTCTTATCGGCGAGCTGGTACTGCTGCTTCCACTTAGCTGCTTTTTCGGGCGAGCCCGTGACGATGCCCGCCAGGCGGCAGAGCTTGGTTTGCTGCAAGGCCGGCGCCAGTTGGCCGCTGCTATACTTGCCTAGGCCCAGCAGTGCCACCCCCAGCTTGCGCTCGGGTGGCGCTGCCAGAAGGCTGGGGGCTAATAAAGTAGCGCCAGCGCCTAGCGAGAGGGTCCGGAGAAATTCGCGGCGCGAGGCGGCCGAAGCGGCAAAGTCAGTCATGGTGAGGAAATGGAGTAGACTACCGCTTACCTTGAACCATGCCAGCAGGTTATGTTGAGCTTACCGCTGCTAGGCGCCCGCCTAGTCGCCCACATACTCCACATTGCGTGGGGGCAGTAGGCGGCGGGTGAGGTCGTCGAGGCGCCCTAGGGTGCTGCGCACGTGTTGCTTGATGGGAAACGCCTTGAAATCAAGAGTGTCGAGCGCAGCCAGGTCCTCGGCCAAGGTTCGGTTTTGTAAGTGCGAAGTCAGCAAAAAGCGGCCGATGAGTTCACTCCACATTTCCTTGGTGCTCCAGTAATGGCCGATGTAGGGCCGGGCTGGCTGTAAGCCGTAGGTTTCGGCCAGCGCCACCGACAGCGCAAACTGCTCGATGAGCCGGGGCGTGACTTGGCGGCGGCATAGGTCGTCGCAGATACCTAGGGCCAGCGCAATGGCCTCTTGGTTGCGCTGAGCCGGTACGCCCACAGCACCCGCATTCCACATGGCGTGCTGCGCCGTAATAGCCACGCCCCCAAACGACTGCCCTTGCACCTGCTGCCACATGCGGCGCTCGGTCTTGCTGGGCAACTGCGACAGCAGGCCCTCGGGCTCGTGCATTAGGGCTTGGCCGGTGCCTAGGTGCTGCCGCAGAGCAGGCAGCGAGCCATAGAGAAAGGTATCGGTATCGAGGTAAAGCAGCGGCAACTCGGGGAACTGCCGCGCCGCCAGTTCCAAGGCCTTGATTTTAACCCGCCAGAAGAACTTGAACTCGCCTTCCCACTCGCGCAGCGTGGCCGCCTCCACCACCTGCACCGCGATAGCGTCGCCTAGGTGCCGGTAAAAGTCCGGCGCATCGGTCATCACCGTGATGCGCAAGTCGCCTTGCCCTTGTCGCAAAAACGTGAGGATAGAAAAATGCGCCTGAAAGTGGTTCTGGATGTTGGTGCCAAACACCAGATAAAGCAGTTGCATACGCGCCGGGCGGGGTAGGGAGGCCCAAAAATACGGCGCCCCGAGTAGGCTGCTGCTAAGCGCAGCAATCCACTCGGGGCGCCTGTGTTTGATATATTACTTGAGAGTAGCGCGCACAGCTTTTACCTCGGCTACCTGCACAGCGCTGGCTTTGTTGCCGAAGCTATTGCGGACATAGGTGAGCACGTCGGCAATCTGCTGGTCGGTGAGGTGGGCCTGGGCGGGCATTGGTTGCTTGTACTCCTCCCCATCAATTTCGATGTGCTCGGCCAGGCCGGCCAGCACGATGTGCGACAGGCGCGCTTTGTCGCCGAGCACGTACTGGGTTTTAATGAGGGGCGGGTTGATGGGAGGCAAGCCGCCGCCATCGGCCTGGTGGCAGGTGATGCACACGTTTTTGTACACCACGGCGCCCCGCGTGAGCGACGCTGCCAAGGCGGGGTCGGCGGCGGTTTTAGCCGAAGCTTTAGCTGGCGCCTTAGCAGCAGGGCGGTGCTGGGCTTGCAGCGTAAGGCCCGCGCAGGCTAGTAGGGCGATACCTAGGAAAAATTGCTTGCTGAAAATCATTTTTTGGCGTTGTACACAATGCGGTAAATAGTGCCCTTCGAGTCGTCGCTGACATAAAGCGAGCCATCGGGACCCTGGGCGAGGCCGCAGGGGCGGTGGTCGGCGCGGCCCGAAGCGGTTTTCTCGGCCGAGCCCGAGAAGTTATCGGCAAATACCTCCCACTGACCGCTAGGCTTGCCATCCTTGAAGGGCTGGAAGGCCACCATGTAGCCAGCCTGTGGCTCGGGGGCACGGTTCCAAGAGCCGTGGAAGGCGATGAAGGCGCCATTGCGGTACTTGGCCGGGAACATATTGCCGGTGTAAAACAGTAGGCCGTTGGGCGCCATGTGGGCGGGGTAGGCAGCGGCGGGCTTGAGGTAGTCGCCCTTGGCGGGCGTTTTGCCATCGCCGCCGTACTCGGGGCCCTGCATTACTTCCTTGCGCTGGGGGTCGTAGTAGATATAAGGCCAGCCGGCATTAGAGCCCTTGCTGAGGGCGTACATGCACTCGGCGGGCAGCGTGGCCGACTGCTGGTCGGTGTAGAGGGCAGGCCAGTTGTCGTGCAGTTGGTCGCGGCCGTGCTGCATCACAAAGAGCTGGTTGTCTTGCGGGTTCCAGTCGAGGCCCACCACATTGCGCAGGCCGGTGGCGTAGCGGGTGCCCTGGGCGTAGCGCTGGTTGAGCTGGCTGGCTTTGAACTGCCAGATGCCGCCCGCCGAGTCTAGGATGGGGCAATTGGGAATGCCTTTCGAGCCGCGGGTGCGGTCTTGCTCCTGGCAAGCGTTGGCGTAGGCGCCTACGTTCACATACAGGTTGTTATCGTTGTCGAGCACGATGGATTTTGACTCGTGCTGGCTGCCTACTTTGAGGCCGCGTACCAGTAGCTCGCCCTTGGTGGGGTCTACTACCTCGCCGCGCTCGTCGAGCTTGTAGCGGTATACGTCGTGGTCGGAGGAGGCATAGAGGTAGCCGCTCTTTACGTACATGCCCGTGCCGCCGTAGTCGCCAAAGCCGCTGGTTACGGAGGCTTTACCGGTGGGCTGGCTGTGCAGCACCAAAATGCCCTTGCCATCTTTCACCCGGTTGAGCTTCACGTAGATAACGCCCTGCGGGGTAATAGCGATATGGCGAGCTTTACCGCCGGTTTCGGCTACTTTGAGGGCACCGAAGCCCGCGGGCAGCTTCAGGCCGGCGTTGTCGGGGTCGGGCGCCACGCGTACGTTGGTTTGGCTGGCGTAGAGCAACGCGCTGCCCGCAAGGGCGGCCGTGCCGAGCAAAAGGCGGGAATAGGTAAAATTCATAGGAACAAAGAAAGAAAAAACAGAAGTAGAAACGGGTGGCTTGCCTTGCTGCCAACTGCGAAGAAGGACGTAAGGTTGCGGCCCCTGGCTGCGCCTGCGCCTAGGTGGCTATTTTTGCTTATGCCCACTGCCCAGCCCACTGTTGTTTTCTTGCACGGCTTTGCCGAAAGCCGCGAAGTTTGGACCGAATTTACTCGTCCTTTTCCGGCTGCTTACCGCCTGCTGGCGCCCAACCTGCTGGGCCACGGCACTAGTTTGGCCCCGGTGCCCGACTTCTCGATGGAGGCCCAGGCGCGCTACGTGATTGAGCACTTAGGGCGCCGCAATGCCACCGAGCCGGTGCTGCTAGTGGGCCACAGCATGGGCGGCTACGTGGCCCTGGCCGTGGCCCAGCGCTACCCCGAGCGCGTAGCGGGCTTGGCGCTCATCAACTCCACGGCCTACGCCGACACCGACGAGAAGCGCCAGAACCGCGAGAAGAACATTGGCTTTGTGGAGCGCCATGGTGTAGACAAGTTCATGGACAGCTTCGTGCGCCCGCTCTTCGCGCCCGCCAACCGCGACCGCCTGCCCGAGGCCCGCGCCCTGCTCGAAGACATCGGCAAGGCTACGCCCGAAACCACGCTGGTGGGCGGCCTGCGCGGCATGGCCGCCCGGCCCGACCGCACGGCCGTGCTGCGCGCCGCCCGCTTTCCGGTGCTGGTGGTGGCCGGCAAGCACGACGTAGCCGTGCCCCTGGCCGACTCGGTAGCCCAGGCAGCCCTGGCCCCGGTGGGCACCGGGCTGTTTTTGGAAGGTAGCGGCCACCTCTCGTACCTCGAGCAGCCAGAGGCTACGCGCCGGGCGGTACTGGCGCTGGCTAGTGCCGTGTTTGAGACACAGCCCTAGGTTACATAATCCTCAAATTGATAGGGGCTATGTAAGCTACGCGCACCGGCCGGCCCTGGTGGCGCGGCGGGGTGGTGGCGTTAGGTAGCGTTTGCAGCGCGCGCAGGGCTTCGGCATCGATGCTATAACTCAGGCTGCCCACCACGCGGCGCTGCTCGATGGCACCGGTTTCGCTTACCTCGTAGTATAGGTAGACTGTGCCTTGCACCCCATTGCGAAGGTCTTGGGCAGGGTAGCGAAAGCTCCGCTGGATATAGTCAATGGCCGCATCGGCAGCACCACGCGGAACGCGGGAACTGGTTGCGAAGGGAAAAACTGGCTTCTCATCGCTGTAAAGCAGGGGGAGCGGCGCGGCAACTGGCCCAAACGTAAGCGGTAGTATCATGGTCGGAGCCACCTCATTAGCCGGGTCAGGGTTTAGTTGCCACGGTGGCAGTTGGCTGAGCAGCTTTTGAGCGCTAGCCTGCGCGTCTTTGTTGCGAGCCAGTGCCCGTGCGGGGGCCGAATCGGATACTATATAGGAAGCTTTGCTAGGCACGCCATCCTTATTCAGGTCCAGCTTCAAAAACAATTGACCTCGTAGCTCCGGGTTAGCCTGCTGCTGCACACGGCTCAGTAGCGCGCGCAGCGAGTCGGGGCCGCTTACAAAGCGCGGCTCACCAGCGGGCGACTTTTGGGCCCAGGCTGCCGGTCCGGCCAATGACAGCACTGCAATTAGAACCGGAGCAACTGGCCGTAGCAAGTGCGAAAAAAGCGGCGCATAGGAAAAGCGAGGGTGAGAGTAGCTGACGGTAAATATAGAAGCTGCTGCGTCTGAGTAAGTACTGGCCTGACTGGTTTTGGGCTAAGCCCGTTTCTGCCCGCCATAACAGTTCAGGTGCAGGCCCGCCCTAGGTAGCTGCCACCGCCTTTTCTGCGTACTTGCCGCCCATGAAGCAATTTATTACCCTAGTAATCGTGCTGCTGGCAGGCCTGCCCTTGGCCGGTTGGGCACAATCCAGCGACGACAACCACCCCAAGTTTCCGAGCCCCTACGACTCAGCGCATTTTAGCTGGCGCAAGCCCGTGCCGCGCAACCGCCTGCGCCCCCTGCGGCCCGACCGCCCCGGCACCACCGAAAGCCCCTTTACCGTTGACGCCGGCCATTTTCAACTTGAAACCGACCTGGGGCGCCTCATCAACGAGCCCGGTTCGGAAGACGACCCGCAGAAGCGTACCTGGCGCGCCGCCTACGCCCTCGTGAAGCTTGGGCTGAGCCGCAAAACGGATTTGCAGGTTGAGCTGCCTTTTTATGCCGCCCAAAAGCAGCGGCCCGACGACGCTAGCGAGTGGGAAAACCAGCGCGGCTTTGGCGACGTGGCTGTGCGCCTCAAACACAACTTTTTGGGCGACGACCAGGAGGGCCCATTAGCCGCCAGCATAATTGGCTTTGTGCGGCTGCCCACCGGCGCTACGGGCGTCAGCAATGCCCGGCCCGAATACGGCATTGTGCTGCCCGTTGACATAGAGATAGGCAAGACCTATAACTTGGAAGCTCAGTTCGAAAGTGACCTTGATTACGACCCCGAAGAAGGCCAGCGCTACGTGCGCCTCATGCCCTCGGTGGCGCTCGACCGGCAGTTTGGCGAGAAGCTAGGTTTGCTCGTGGAGGGCGCTTTTCCCTGGAACAGCGAGCAGCACCGCTGGCACGCACAGCTCAACGTGGCGCCGACCTTCAACGTGACCGACAATTTTCAGCTTGATGCGGGCACCCACATTGCCCTCAATGGCCGCACCCAGCGCGAATATTTCGTGGGTTTGACGGTGCGGTACTAGAGCGGTTATTAGATTGAAGGATTGTCGTTAAAAGGCGTGAAGACGCAATACTTTGCGTCTCATATTGTTGAGCAATCGCACTCTAACACCAGCCGCAACGTATTGCGTCTCTACGCTCTGCACACGAGTTTGGGAATGCTTTAGGTAGCCGGCGCTGGGCGTGCAGTAAATTAAACCTCTGCACTCGCCTTGCATCTTACCCGGCATGAACTCGCAGCAGCTTCAGCACTTGTATTGGCGCGCCGGCTTTGGCCCGCGCCCCGCCGATATTGCCGCCGGCCTCAGCCCAGCTAAGGCTTTGCGCCAGCTCCTGCGCGAGGCTGAGTCCTACACGCCCATCGAGGGCCCAGCTTTGCACTACGCCGACCCTCTAGGAGCCGTGATGGCTGTGCAGCCTCCGGCGCCTGTCATGGCTGGAGCCGCAATGGCCGCCGAGCTGCCGCTGCTGAGCCCGCGCACGGGGGCGCTGCCCGCGGGTCGGCCTGCCGCACCGGTGCTGCGCCGCCGCGACCTCACGCCCGAGCAGCGCAAGCAGCAAAACGAAGGCATTCGCGACGCTTTTGCGGCCATGAGCACTGCCTGGATGGAGCGCATGGCCACCGGCCCCGGCCAACTGCGCGAGAAGATGGCGCTGTTCTGGCACGGGCATTTTGCCTGCCGCACGCGCCGGCCCGACGACAGCTTGCAGCTGCTCAACACTATTCGCCAGCACGCCCTAGGTCGGTTTTCGGACCTGCTGCTGGCCGTGAGCCGCGAGCCGGCCATGCTGCAATTCCTGAATAATCAGCAGAATAAAAAAGAGCACCCCAACGAGAACTTCGCCCGGGAGGTGATGGAGCTATTTACTTTGGGCCGGGGCAACTACTCCGAAGCCGACGTGAAGGAGGCCGCCCGCGCCTTCACCGGCTGGAGCTATGATGGGCAAAACAACTTCGTGTTTCGGGTGCGCCAGCACGACGATGGGCCCAAGAACTTTTTAGGCCACATCGGTAACCTAGGCGGCGAAGACGTGCTGGCCATCATCATGCAGCAGCCAGCGGCTGCCACGTTTCTGGTCACCAAGATGTACCGCTTCTTCGTCAACGACGTGCCCAATCCGGCGCACATTGAGCCGCTAGCCGCGGCCTTTCGGCGCAGCCACTACGACATTGCCGACCTGGCCGAGCGGCTGTTTTCGGCCCCTTGGTTTTATGACGCAACCAACGTGGGCGTGCGCATCAAGTCGCCGGTCGAGTTGATTGCCGGCCTGCGCCGCACCCTAGGCGTGCAGGTCGATAATGTACAGCCGCTGCTGGGCTACCAGAAGGCGCTGGGCCAAACGCTATTTATGCCGCCCAACGTGGCCGGCTGGCCCGGCGGCCGCAACTGGATAGATTCGTCGTCGCTGCTGCTGCGCTTGCAGCTGCCGGCCATTCTGTTCAAGAACGCCGAGTTTGCGGTGCGCCTCAAGGACGACGAAAACGATATCACACCCCAAACCACCGGCAAGGAGCGCACCGTGCGCAACACCGTGGGCGCCCGCCTGCCGCTGGCCGCGCTGCAGCAGCTGCTAGGTGGCAGCAGCGCGGCCGAGCAGCCCCGGCAGCTGGCGCAGCACTTGCTGCAAGTACCCATACGCCCCGAAAACCTGGCCCTGGTGCAGCAAGCCGCCGCCCAAGCCACCACACCCGAGGAGCAGCTACGTACCACGCTTATCAGCTTGCTGAGCTTGCCCGAGTATCAATTGAGTTGATAAAAACGTCTGTCATGCAGCGCGCAGCGAAGCATGACCTTTTGAAACAAGCCTTTATGCAACGCCGCCACTTTCTGCAATCGTCTGCCTTAGCCAGCTCCCTGCTGCTGGTGCCCAAATTTTTGCACGCCCTCGACCGGCCCGAAACCCGGCTGGCGGCACAGCTGCGCGATGCGCCTACTGACAAAGCGCGCCGCCTCATCGTGGTGCAGCTCAGCGGCGGCAACGATGGGTTGAATACCATCATCCCATATCGCAACGACTTGTACTACAAGGCGCGGCCTACGCTGGCGCTCAAGCAGGCCGAGGGCATCTTGCCCCTCAGCGACGACCTAGGGCTGCACCCCCGCATGACCGGCCTCAAAGCCCTCTACGACCAGGGCCAGCTGGCCGTGCTCAATGCCGTGGGCTACCCCAACCCCGACCGCTCGCACTTCCGCTCCATGGACATCTGGCAAACCGGCTCGGGTTCGGACCAGCTGCTGACTACCGGCTGGCTCGGCCGCTACCTCGATAGCAGCTGCGCGGGCTGCGCCTTGCCCTACCAAGCTCTAGAAGTAGACGACACGCTCAGCCTGGCCCTCAAAGGCCAGCTGCGCAAAGGGCTGGCGGTGAAGACGCCCAGCAAGTTTCACCAGCTCACTCAGAGCCGCTACCTCAGCCAGCTAAGCCAGGAGGCGGCGCCAGCCGCGGCCACCTCCGAGCTCGACTACCTCTACAAAACGCTGGCCGAAACGGCATCGTCGGCCGACTACCTCTACCAAAAGTCGAAGGTGCACACCAGCACCGCCACCTACCCCAACACCGACCTAGGGCGCAACCTCAAGACCACGGCCGAGCTGATTACCTCGGGCGTCGAGTCGCGGGTGTACTACTTGGCGCTTAGCGGTTTCGATACCCACGTGCGGCAGCACGAGCAGCAAGGCCGCCTGCTGGGCGAGCTCTCGGATGGCCTGACCGCGCTGGCCGCCGACTTGCAAAAGAGCGGCGAGTGGGCCAATACTTTGGTGATGGTATTCAGCGAGTTTGGGCGGCGCGTGATCCAGAATGCCAGCAACGGCACTGACCACGGCACCGCCAACAACGTGTTTCTGCTCAGCGGCGCCCTGCGCAAGCCCGGCCTGCTCAACGCCCCCGCCAGTCTGGCCGACCTCGACCAAGGCGACCTGCGCTACCAAGTTGATTTTCGCAGCCTCTACGCCAGTATTTTATCCGACTGGCTCGGGGCCGATGATAAACTAGTGCTTGGCCCTGGCATCGAGCGCCTTGCGGGCCTAGTATGAGGAGATAGCTCCTAGGTGATACAGTCGGGGTAATTTATTGTAAAGCAGCGCTGTAATGCAAGCTGGGCTATATCCTTGCCCAGGGCGGCCCGTATCTACGGCCACTTCACCCCCTTACCTCTCCTGCTATGAAGCCCATTTCCCCAGCCGTGCACGGCATTCTCGACTACATGACTTGCGCGTTTTTTGCGGCAGCTCCCAGCCTCTTCGGCCTCGGCGGGGCCTATGCCACGGTGTGCTACATCTTGGCGGGTGGCTACCTGGTTATCTCGCTGCTTACCAACATGCCCCTAGGTCTGTTTAAGGCTATTCCTTTCTGGCTGCATGGCAAGCTAGAGCTAGTGAGCGGGCCCGTGTTCATTGCCTCGCCTTGGCTGTTTGGCTTCGCCGAAAATACCACGGCCCGCAACCTGTTTGTGGGCGCAGGTATCGTGTTTTTGCTGGTGTATTCGCTCACGCAGTGGTACCCGCAAGACCGCACTGCCAACGTAGCGCACGCTTAAATAGTTAATTATCAGTTGTTAATGATTAATTAGTCAGGCGAGCACGGTAGACGCCCTCCGGCTAATTAATCATTAACAACTGACAATTAACCATTGACCTACAGCGGCACGTTGAAGCCGAGGGCGCAGGTAAGCTGGGCCGAGCCAAAGCGGTGCGTCACCAGCGTTTGGCGGTCGTAGCCGATGCGCGAGTTGGTGTAGTTGGCGAAGGCGCCTTGCATGTCGGACTGCAAAAAGAAGTACCGAAAAACCTCAAAGCGCAGGCCCGCGCTGGCGCCCGCGACCCAGCCTTCGTAGCGAAAGGGCCCTTCGGAGTGGCTCGTGAAAATCGACGCAATGGTGTAGGTAATCATGGGGCCGCCGCCCACTTTACCGATGGCGCTCAGGGCCAAGTGCTTGCCCATGAGCAGGCGCTGCCGCTTCACGAGGTTCACCATCAGATAGTTGTTGCCGTTGGTGTGCTGCAAGTGCACAAAGTCGGGCGTCACGAGCGTGTCGCGGTCGAAACGAAAGCCCCGAATCTGGCCCGCCGCCCGCATTACTTGGTTGTCATCGACCACGTACTTGAGGTGGTTCCAGGCTATTTCGATACCTAGGTCGTGCTTGTCGCCAAACATATAGCCCACCGTGGCGTCGTACTGCGGCACGGTCAGGTTGCTGGGCTTCCAGAAGTCGCTCATGCTCATGTGGTCGTGCGCCTTCGCGTCGTGAAACGTGAAGTCGAAGTCATCGGTCGTGCTATTGCGAAACCGGATGTCGGAGCGCGTGTACCAGTCGCGGTTGTAGCCCCAGCTGAAATACAGTGCGCCGCGGTGGCGGCCAAGGGAGAGTTGTTGGGTGGCGGGGCCGGGGGCATCTGGCTGGGTGGCAGGCCGGGCGGCCAGCGGCGTTGTCAGGCTGAAAGCAGCACCGGCAAAAAGAGTAAAAAGCTTCACGTAAGAGTGGTGGAGGCGAAATAGCGGCCTGTCTGCCTAAGCAGACAGAAATGCGGAGCTTATATTTTAAACTCCGCACTAAATAGGTTTTAGCTGAGCTATAACCGGGCGCCAACCACCACTGTTTTCTTGTATTCGCGGCGCTCGCCACCACTGGGCCTAAACAGCTCGACGTGAATGATGTAGTAACCCACGGCGGCCTTGCGGCCATTGTCGTCGGTGCCATCCCACTGCACGGTGCCGGTGGTGGGTAGGCTCTCATTGCGCAGCAGGCGGCGCGTGAGGCGACCTAGGGCATCGTACACCGTCACGGAGCCTACGTAGCCGGGCTGGTCGAGCTCGTAGGTCAGAGTCGTAAAATCTTGCTGGCCATCATCGTCGGGCGTAAACAGCTCGGGCGTGAGCGTCAGCTCCTGGCCGCCCCCGGCGGCATCTTGGGTCTGCGAGTTGAGGCGGCCGGGCGTGGCGTAGCCCACTGTGCTGGCCGCCGAGTGGAAATTGCTCGCTAAGCTAGGCCCCGCCGCCCTAATGCGTTCCAAGCTCACGCCAGCCTGGGTGCTCAGCAGCGGCAATTGCTGGCTTTTGTCGTAGGCGTAGTGGTCAAGCTCTTGGCTGGTTGCATCGTAGAGGTACACCGTGCCCGCGCTGTTGTCGAGGGCCGGAAAGCCCGCCACGGCCAGCAGCGCCGCCGCGTCGCTGCTAGTCGGGTACTGCGCCTGCAAAATGCCAGGGTCGCTGGTGAGCGCTACCAGCTGGCCCGGCGCCAGCACGTAGGCCGCCGCGGGGCTGATAATGCAGGTACCTAGGCCGGTAGCTTTCTGCGTAGCCAGTTGGTAGCCTTGTAGGTTGAGGTAGCGCGCCGAGCGGTTAAGCAGCTCCACAAAATACACCCCGCCCGAGCGATGGTTGAACAGTATCTCGTTCACTACCAAGTCGCCGGGCAGCGCCGCCTCGGGCAGCGCAAAGCCTGCCGAGGCCAGCGCGCCGCTGGCATTGCCGGCGCAGTCGGTGGCGCGAGTCACGGCCACGGTTACCGGCTGGCTGGGCTGCAAGGAGGCACCTAGGAGCAAGTCTACAGCCCGGAAGTCAGGTCCTACGGGCGCAGCCTGGCGCACACCTAGGGCCGTACCTGCGCTACTTTGCAGGGTATATAAGGCTAGATTGGCTGCCGCGGTGCTGTCTAACTTTTCGCCGAAGTGCAGGCGCACGGTGCTGGCTGTCAGCGCGACAGCGCGCAGCAGGGTAGGGGGTGTGCGGTCGGGGCTGGCAGTGGCCACGCTGTTGCGGCGGGCGGGGGTGCCGCCGCTGGCATCTTGGCTGGCCTGCCAGTTGTCGGTACCGCCGCAGTAGGTACTGGGGTCGCGCATTTCGAGAGTCCAGCCGCCGTTTTTCTTGCGTTGGTCGCGATACCAGTCGTCGGTATAAGCCACTTCGAAGAGGGTAGTGCCCGTGCGGCCGCGCAGCACGAGCTGGTCGCCAGTGTTGCTGAGCGCCGGGAAGTTGCTGACCCCGTATACCTTACCATACGGCGCGAACTGCGCAGCGCGAGTGGTGCCGCACACTACGGCGTACTGGCCCGGCAGCAGCTGGGCGGTGTCGGGCAGCGCGGTGGCGGTCGAGCTACCAGTCTTCAGCAGGCGCACGCCTCGCAAACTCAAAATTTTGCTGGCGGTGTTATTGTAAATCTCCACAAACTCCGACGCCGGCAGGCCCACGGCGGGCGTTTCGCGGGCCATAATCTCGGTAATGAGCAGCTCGCCTATCCTAGGCGCCACCGGCACCCCGCCAAACGTAGCCGTGAGCGGCTCAGCGGCCACGTTGCCGTAGGGGTCAGCTAGTTGGCGCACTTCTAGGGTATTCCTACTGGCGAAATCCTGCCCGAAGGTGAGGCGCACCACGGCGGGGTTCAGGGCCGATACCTGGGCCGTAGTAGGCACCGCGCCCGTAGCCAGCCGGTAGCGGTCCGGCTGCGCGGCCGCGGCGGGGTCCACAGCTTCGTTGAACACTACATCAACTGTGCGGGCGTCGAGCGGCGCGGCCCGCGTGAGCAGCGGCGCCGTGGCATCGGTCACGTTAAAGTCGTCGAAGTAAAAGTTCTTGCTGTTGGCCGCCGAATACAGCAGCGACACGCCCACCACGGCACTGCGCTGGTGCGTGTTGTCGATAGGTTGGCTGGCCTCAGCCATAAAATTGCGGCCGCCGCCTAGATCGCGCTCTAGCTTCCACTGGCCTTGCAGCGAGCGCGTTACGCGCACGCGCACCACGTTGTTGGTTGAGGAGCCTAGGGTGCCGTTTTGGCCATCAATAACCAAGACGGCCGCCTTGGCCGAGTCCTTGCGAAAGAGGCTTACTTCGTCGTCGGTGCCGCCCAGGCGCACGAAGTAGCCTTTAGTGGCAGGGCTTTTGAGGTCAGCCTGCGAGGCCAGCAGCCACACATCGGCTAGGTTGCCCGAAGAAGTGGCCAACTTCAGGTTAGCCCAAAACTCCCAGGTGGTGCCGGTACTGGCTTGGCAAGGTGTGGCTAGCTGCAGCTGGGTGCCCGTGGTAGCGGGGCCGTTGCTTTGCAGCACTTGGCTGGCCACGCTGAAGCTGGCCGCGTCGCCGCTCCAGGTAGGGTTCTGCGTGAAGTTGCCGTCGGCAAACGTCTCGGCGAGCTGCGCGAAGGCCGCCAGCGGCAACAGGAAAAATAGAAATAATAAGTACTTCATTAATAGGGTCACCTAGATAGATAACCCTAAATAAATTCCTAGCAGCCAAACGGCAACGCCAAATTGGCGAAAGTCATTTCGATAAGCTGCTGAAAAAAGGCAAGCGAGCAATCTGACTGTTTAACAGTTAGATTGCTCGCTTGTCTTCATCCTATTCACTCGTGCTTAAGCCATATAAAACTCCCACTGAATGCGGTCGGGGTCCTTAAAAGCCACGTACTGCTTGGGTTGAACAGTATCCGTTTTTATACCCGTATTTTCGACGCCGGCCGCCTGCAAGGCGTCGGCTACGCGGTGCAGTTCGGCCTCGTCTTCGCAGGCAATGGCAATGTGGTCGAGGCCTACATTGAAGGGCGTGAAGGTGCCGCCGCCGGGGTACGTTGGCTCCGCTTTTTTGAAGCCGAGGAACAAGGAGCCGACCTGGAAGCCCAGTATCTCGGGCGTTTCGAGGGCGATTGGCAAGCCTAGCAGGTCGTGATAAAACGCCTTGGCGCGGGCAAAATCGGAAGTGCGCAGGGCTACGTGCGAGAGGCCCTTGGTCTTTGGCTGAATGGCCATAAGTAGTTGGCTGGTTTGGTGATGGAGTGAGTAAATAGCTTGGCGAGAAATAATAGCTGTCCTGCCGAGCAGAGTGCAGTATAACAGCTACTATTTCTTCTAAAACCTCAACGGTTAATCTGCAACTTTGGCTGGCCTGCGTGGCGAATAGTTTGCGCCACCTAGGGCCGCAACTACCTAAGGCTGATTTCCAAACCCGGCAACTCACCAGCTAACCACTTTTATCCCGACATTTGCCCCGCACCGGCCGGCGCGACGCCGCCCGTTTAACGTGCTGACTAACTGTTACCCTCATGAAAATTGCCGTTGTGGGTGCCACCGGGCTGGTGGGCACCGAAATGCTGAAGGTGCTCGCCGAGCGCCAGTTTCCGGTTACTGAATTGCTGCCCGTGGCCTCGGCCAAATCGGTGGGCCAGCTGGTTCATTTCCAAGGCAAAGACTACCCTGTGGTGAGCATGGAAGACGCCATCACGGCGCGCCCGGCCATTGCCATTTTCTCGGCCGGCGGCGGCGTGTCGCTGGAGTTCGCGCCCAAGTTTGCCGAGGTCGGCACCGTGGTAGTCGATAACTCGTCGGCCTGGCGCATGGACCCCAGCAAGAAGCTGGTAGTGCCCGAGGTGAACGCCCACGAGCTGACCAAGGACGATAAAATTATCGCCAACCCCAACTGCTCGACTATTCAGATGGTGGTAGCGCTTAACGACTTGCACAAAAAGTACAAGGCTGAGCGCATTGTGGTGAGCACCTACCAGAGCGTGACCGGCACCGGCAAAAAAGCCGTGGACCAACTGATGGAGGAGCGCGCCGGCCAGCCGGCCAGCAACCCCGCCTACGCCCACCCCATCGACCTGAACGTGCTGCCCCACATCGACGTGTTTCAGCCGAACGGCTACACCAAGGAGGAGCTGAAAATGGTGAACGAGACCAAGAAAATCATGAGCGACGACAGCATCCGTGTCACTGCTACTTGCGTGCGCGTGCCCGTCATGGGCGGCCACTCCGAGTCGGTGAATGTGGAGTTTGCGCAGGATTTTGACCTCGACGAGGTGCGCGACGTGCTGCGCCAGACGGACGGCGTGGAGCTAGTAGACGACGTGCAAAACAACAACTACCCCATGCCCAAAGATAGCCACGGCCGCGACGCTGTGCTGGTGGGCCGCCTGCGCCGCGACGACACCCAGCCCAACACCCTTAACATGTGGATTGTGGCTGACAACCTGCGCAAAGGCGCCGCCACCAATGCCGTGCAAATTGCCGAGTATCTGGTAGCCAACGGCCTAGTGTAAACTGAACTGAAAATCATGAAAGCCCCTGTGTTTCGTTGGAAGCGCAGGGGCTTTTTGATGTACAAAAGCGTAGAAGCCAAGGAGGCTAGATGAAGCCAAAACGACATTGGAGCACGCGGGTGCGGTGGGGCCGGCTAGCGATAATAGTGGGAGTACTGCTATGGGTAGGCGGCAGCTGGCCTACCTACCAGCCGCCTAGCCGCCCCGAGGTGCGCTTGCGGCTGAATTACTTAGAGCGCGTAATTCAGGAAGGAACAACCCCGCCAACAACCCTAGGTAGGCTAACGGCAATGAGTCCCGAATGGGGGCTTTTTACACTCTCCTTCAGCACGTATGCGCTGGCCAACCTGGCGGCCCAGCGGCCCGATTTACGGGCGGAGGCTGCGGCTACCATCGGCCAAGCCATAGAAGTTGCGCTGACTGCCCCACTGCGGCAGCCCTTTAATTTAGACATACCGGCCGAGCATGCCACGGCTGCGCTACCTAGCTCGGTGCTGTACCTAGGGCACCTCAACCTGATGCTGGGCTGCCACCGGCAGCTGTCGCCCCACTCGCCTTATCGCCACTTACACGACAGCCTTTCGGCCGCGCTGGCTGCCCGCTTCCAGCAGGAGCCCAGCGGCAACCTACCCTCGTACCCACACCGGCGCTGGCTGCCCGACAATACCGTAGCCCTGGCTTCGCTGGCGCTGCATAGCCGCCTCACGGGTAACAACTACGCCGCCACGGGCCACCGCTGGGTAGCGCGGGCTCGGCACGAGTGGCTCGACCCTGCCACCGGCCTGCTGGCTTCGATGGTAGACGCCGCCGGCCGGCCCAGCGAAGAACCTAGGGGCTCTCACCTGGGCTGGAGCATCTGGTTTTTAGCGCAGGTCGATTCGGATTTCGCCCGGCAGCAATATGCTTTATATCAGCAACATCACAGCACCAACCTAGGCGTGCTGCGGTTGTACAGCGAGTTTGCCAACAGCTACGAAACTGGCGCGGGCAACATCGATAGCGGCCCGCTTATCCTGGGCTACGGTATTCCGGCCACGGCCTTCGCCTTTGCCGATGCGGTGGCCCTAGGTGACTACCGCAATGCCCAGCGGCTGCGGCGCGTCATCAGCCTCGGCAGCCGCACTATTAGGGAGGGCGACGAGCTGCGCTACGGCGTGCGGCTGGTGAACCTCGACGTGAACCCGCTGTCGGAAGCGCTATTGCTGTGGGCCGATGTGCCAGGCAGCGCAATTGCTCGGGCTGGCCAATAATGCTAATAAGCAGCTTAATGTCTATGTCATCCTCGCCCACCGCGCCTATTATCGTTTTCATCACGGGCGCTTCCGTCACCAGCAATTGTTGGAATAATTGGAAAAGCTTTTTTGAAAGCCAAGGCTATGTTTGCTATGTGCCCGACTGGCCCCACAAAGCGGCCCCAGCTGCGGCACTGCGCCGCCAGCATCCGCATTCGTCCATTGCCCAAAACGGACTAGCCGATGTATTGAAGGTGTACACTGATTTTATTGCGCAGCTGCCAGCTAGCCCTATTGTTATCGGGCATTCTTACGGAGGACTGCTAGTGCAGCTCCTGCTGCAGCAAGGAACGGTGGCCGCGGGCGTGGCCATCGAGTCGGCGCCACCGCGGGGCGTAGCAGTGTGGAGCTGGTCGCTTTTTCGCTCGGTATTGCCCATGCTAGGGCTCCTTTCGTCGCTGAAAACTACCTTTTTGCCCACCTTCGCGCAGTGGCAGTACGCCATCGCCAATGGTCTACCGCTGACCGACCAGCAGTCCTCCTACGAGAACCTAGCCGCGCCGGAGTCGAAAAAGTTGATTCGCGGGGCGCTTAGTAGCCAGGCCCGCGTCGATTTTCGGCGGCCGCACGCGCCGCTACTGTTTGTGGCCGGCGGCGCCGACCGCATCATGCCCGCCGCCCTCAACCGAGCCAACTTCCGGCGCTACCGGCACGCGCAGTCCATCATTGATTACCGAGAACTGCCCGGCCGCAGCCACGCCATGTTGGGCCAGCCTACCTGGCGTGAAGACGCAGCAATGGTACTGCGCTGGCTGGTAGACGTGGGAGCTTCAGTTTGCTGACTAGTTTTTTGCCGAAAGGTAGATTCATGCCCGTCCGATTACGTGGGCATGGTCACGCGCTAAAATCGCAGTACCACGCCGCCCACTGTTTTATCCAGCCCACGCGCTCGCGCAGGTAGCGCGGGCCAAAGAAGGTGTTCGACCAGTCGTCGAAGTTGCGATAAGCAAACTCGAAATAAAAAAGCCAGAAGCCTACGCCTAGGTACGGAATGGCGGCCAGCTCAGCATCGGCCAGCGGGCGCACCTCGCGGTAACCAGCCACAAATACGGCAAAGGCCCGCTCGGCCTCGGCCTCCGTGACGCCCTGCAACAGACGATGCAGGAAGTAGTGCACGAAGAAAGTCATGATATCATTGACCAGGTAGCCGGGCCCGGCAAAGTCAAAATCGAAGAATGTGAGTCGGTCCTCGGCGTCGAAGTGAAAGTTCTTAGGTAGGAAATCGTAGTGGCAGTACCCATGGCTAAAAGCCGACGTGTCGGTGCGCATTAGCTTGGTAATAGTCTGATTTACTATTTTCTGCAGCTCGGCATAACCCTCGGGGTAGTCGCGGAAGGCGGGCTCCAGGGCACGCAGGGGCTGGCGCAGCGTGGTATCGAGGTCGTAGCTGGGGCGCAGGTGCTGCAGCGTTAGGCCAGCGGTGAGGTTATGCAGCCGGGCCATTTCGCGGCCCACCGTGCGCAGCTGGTCATCGCTAAGGTCCATGACTACCCGGCCCGGCGCGAAGGTGAAAAGCACGCCGTAGCGCTCGCCCTCGGCCGCCGCCAGGGGTAGCAAAAAAGCGCCGTTGCGAGCCGGCAGCGGCGCCGCCACCGGGGCGCCGTGCGCCTGCAGATACGTGAGTAATTCTACCTCGGCGGCTAGCTCGGCCTGGGTGCAGTGCGCCGCCCGGTACACTTTAAGAATATACTTGGCATGCTCATTTTCGAGCAGGTACGTGTCGCTGACGCCACGCAGCAAGTAGCGCCCCCGCAGGCCCGGCAAGCCATATTCGGTGCTGACGTGGGTGGCCAGCGCGCCAGCCGAAAGCGTAGAATATTGGGTCGGGAAAGTTGACATAGGACGTATGGTGCAGCTCAACGGCACAATTTTACTTGCGGCTCCTAGCCGGCGTACTGGCCAAGAAAACTAACATTACTAAACCATAAATCGCCGCTTGAAGCCAATACTGGTAGTGCATTTGAGCCAGAGAATAAATCGTTCTCTTGCCCACGATATCCACTTGATAAGCTAGTGTATTAGGCTCTTGGTGAAATAATGTGCCGGCTGCGTCATAGTGAATGGTTAGCGTGTCGCCTACTTGTAGCTGCGCGACAAGTTGCTGTGCTGCCTGACTGTTTGTGCCCAAATCTAGTCCTAGTACGATAGGTGGAGAGCGGAAACAAAAGACAACGTACTTGCTGCAGCTGATTCCATCGACGAGAGTTGGCCAGTGAAACTAGCTAAGTCGTCTAGACCTCGAGTGGCCTGAAAGATGCTTTGCGCGCACAAAATACCCAAGCACACGGTGCACAAAATGTGAACTAGCTGCCGCCACCTCATGCCCCAATACCCTTCAACAGCTTGCGGCGCAGTGCCCCATCATTGCGCAGCACCTGGCGCAAGGGCCACGCCGCCGAAGCAGCCACCAGCAGCGCCAGCGCGATGCGGACCCACCACCACGGCGTAAAGTATAAGGCCGCGCCTATTCCAATGCTAGTTGCACTCATGGCTCCGGAGGTATTGTTGCGCATGTTAGCAAAGTCAATAGCTTTGATAACCGGCTTGGCGTGGTGCAGGCTGGCCCACAGCCCTACGCTGAGCAAGGCCGCGCCCGCTAGGGGCAATAGCCCCAACATGTGCCATAACGACGTCGGAAACAAGGCTAGCACGAACACTACCGCCAGCAGGCAGTCGGCCAGCAGCACGGGTAGCACCAGGCGCAGATACAGCGCCAATAGCCGGCGCGTGAGGCCCAGGCGAATCAGTTCGTTGGCCGTGAGGCTACCTAGGTAGGCAAAAAGATTGTTGTTGACGTAGGTGAAGCTCACAATGGGCAGTAGCCCTAGGTAAAATAAGCCGGGGTTGGTAACCTTGCCGTTTTTTATCATAGCCAGGCCCGTGACACTCAGTAAAATGGCCTTGAATACTAAGCCCACCGTTAGCGGCAGCCATACTTTGCGTAGGTATACCTTCCACTCTAGCGGCAGGCGAGCCAGCGTGGTGTTAGGAGCCGTAGTAGCCGTAGCCGCCGGCAGGTAGCGGGCGCTGAAATACGGCGCCAGCCAGTAGAGCTGCGCCGCACCCACCAGCCAGGGTAGCAGCGCCATGCTCACGCCCAGCGCCGCGGCGTAGGGTGCCGCGGGCACGGCCAGCCACCAGCCCATTAGGCCCAGGCTGAGTAGGTTGGCCGCCAGCAGCGGGTGCCGCCAGCGCCCTAGGGTCACGAGCAGGCGCACGTTGAAGCTCAAGACCGTGGCGCCCAGTATTAGCAGCAGGCTAAAGCCCGGCACCAGCGCGTGGCGCGGCGCTACCAGCAGCGCTAGCAGCAGGCCTAGCACTAGCATGAGGCGGCGCAGGGTTATCAGGTCGAGCAAGAAAGCCGTGACCACGTTCTGGCGCTCCGACACCGGGAAGTGCTCGGGCAGGGGCCGCGTGATGGGCCGCAGGGTAGGCAGAAAATCGACCAGCAGCGTCGACACCAGCCAAGCGGCGTTCAGCGCCACCAGCATTTTGGGAAACACCCCGGCTATACCGCGCTGGGTTTGGTGATTGAGCATGAAGCCAAAGCCCACGCCGTAGAGCGCCATAATGCCGAGCAGGAACAACGCCAGCGCGCGCTCGCCGCCGTCGGGCGGCCACACCACGGCCCGCAGGCGGCGGCCCAGCAGGTAGGGCAGGTAGTGGCCTAGCGTTGCGTAGTTAGCCATGACAGGTCTTGGGTAGTAGCGGTAGGAGTGGGCCGAATGAGCTGGAGCAGCGCATCACCAAGCACAGCGCGCTCGCCGTGCAAAAAATCGGGCAGGGTGCCCCAATACTTCACCTCGTTGTCGTCTATCACCAGCAAGTGCGTGGCTACCTGCTCGATGTGGGCCAGGTTGTGCGACGACACAAACGTGAGCGCCTGCGGCCGGTAGCTATTCAGCAACGACAGCACGCTAGTGGCCGAAAACACGTCGAGGCCGTTGAACGGCTCATCTAGTATTAGCAGCTCGGGCCGGTGCAGCAGGCACGAGGCAATGGCCACTTTCTGCTTCATGCCTGTCGAAAACGACCCTAGGCGCTTGTGGCGCACTGTAGGATAGTCTTCGAGCAAGTGAGCCAGCAGGCTCTCGATGTGCGGCTGCGCATCGGGCAGCCCGTAGATGCGGGCCACAAACTGCAAGTACTCCTCGGGCGTAAGCTGCTCCACCAAGTACGCTTGGTTGACGAGCGCGCCCATGCGCCGCTTCACTGCCACCGGAAAGGTATCGCCCAGCGGCTGGCCGTCGAGGAGTATCTGGCCGCTGTCGGGCAGCAGGATGTTGGTGAGCAGGTTGAAGAGCGTGCTTTTGCCCGCGCCGTTGCGGCCCACTACGCCCACGCAAGCGCCGGTTTCGGCGGTCAGGCTCACGTCGCGCAGCACGGGTTTGGGCCCGAAAGACTTGGTTAGGTGTTGTACTTCTAAAACCATTGGTAGCAGCGATGAAGCCGGGGACGGGATGAGGGCGCAAGGTACTGGCACCTGCGCCCCATCCCGACCCCGGCTTCATCGCTGGGCGGCCGTCAGCATTACAAAGCACTTGGCCCCGCCTCGTAGACGCGCTACCCCGCCTTTATCAGCTGCACGGCCTTTTCCAACACCTCGTCGCGCCCCTCACTAATACCCTTGATGGTGGGCTTGACTTCCACATCGGGTACGATGCCCACGCGCTGGGTTTCGCGGCCGTCGGGGTAGTACACGCCGAGGCCGCTAATGGCGGTGCGCACATTGCCAGGCAGCACGATATACGACACGTTGCCATCGGCCCCGGCCGTAGTGCTGCCCATCACGGTAGCGCGAGGGGCGGTGCGCAGGGCCATGGTAGTGTATTCGGCCTGGCTTTGCGAAAGCTCATTTACCAGAATCACAACCTTGCCAGGGTAGGCGCGGCCGGGGCCGGGCGCTACCTTGATGGACGGGGTGCGTGTAAACAAACCAGGATACGTAACCTGGGGCTCACTGAAAATCACAAACTCCGCGGGCTTGTCGAGCAAGTACTTGGAGAGCGAGAAGACTACGAATTCCGAAGGGTAGTTGCGGATGTCGATAACGAGCCCCTTCGTGTCTTTGGCCTCGGCCATCAGCTGCGGTAGGTCGGCGTTGCGGATGGTACCTAGGGCCAGGTAGCCGATGTTGCCGGGCAGCATTTTCCAGGCTGAGGCTTTGGGGTCGGGAGTGCCGTAGTTCATCGCTAGGTTAAGCTTGCTGGCGGGCACGCGCTCTACCGTAACCGGGAACTCGCGGCCATCGCGCCGCACTACTAGGGCTACTTGTGGGGTGGCGCCGCGCAATAGGTCGTTGGCCGTGTTGCGCAGCTGGGTGGGCTCGTTGGAAGCGGGCGTGATGGGCTGGCGCGCTTTCACTATTTCGGCTACCGGCTTGCCATCTACCTGCACGATTACATCGCCTGGCTTGAGGGTAGTAGCGGCTCCTAGGGTCGCATCGTAGTAGCCCGCTACTGTGGCTTGGCCCTCCACAAAGCGCAGCCACAAAGGCGCGTAGAGCGTGCCTTTGTAGGCGGTCAAGGCCTTGCCGCTGAAAACATTGGCGTGCGTGTCGTGGATGCGGGCAATGAGCGCCAGCGCTGTGAGCTGGTACTGCTCGGCGGTGCGGGCGGCCACAAACTTGGGGATAAACTCGGGCAGCACGCGCTGCCAATCTTCGCCAATGGCATAGCGATACGGGAAGAAATAGGCAATCATGTTCCAGTACCGAAACAGCCCCACTAGGCGCAGGCCCGCATCGGGCGTTTCCTGGCTGGCGTAAGTTTCTTCGTGCAGGAAAAGCGGGTTGCCAATGTTCGGCGCGGCGCCGATATAGTAGTGGGGACCCTGGTTACGATTTTGGCGCAGGTACGTCAGTTGCTGGCTCAGAGCGGGGCTGAGCTGGGTTTTGTCGGTGAGCCAAGCTAGGTCGGGCTGCAGGCGCACATCCTTGGCGCCGGGCTCGCGGCAGGTGCGGCAGGCCGGCACGGGACCTAGGCTTGTGAGCCAAGCGCTCAATACTTCACTACGGGCGCCTAGGTTCTTGGCAGCTAGTATTTTGGGTAGTACGCGCAGCAGTTCAGCATCAAGGTTGTAGTCGCCGCGCGCCACGGCGGGGTGGTAGTATTTGACAAAGCCCCAGACCCGGCCCAACACGGCCAGGTTATCGAGCTGCTGTGGGCTGAGATTATCGAGCACCAGGCCCGAGCCCCGGCGAAAGGCCGTATCCTGCTCTGCCTTAAAATAGTGAATAGCCTTTGGCGGGGCCTGCGCCAGCGGCTTGTCGTCCACAGTCAGCGTCAGGTCGTCGAGCCACAGCGTGCCGGTGGTTGAGAGCAGACCGCCGAAATAAATGGTACGCGCTTCATCGGCAAGTGGCAGCGTGATGCTGTATTCTTGCCAGTCGGCAGTGCTGGGTACCGGGCGCTTGGCCATGTTGTCGAAGGCCAGCGAGCCATCGGGGCCATCTACGCGCAGCCAAAGGCCCGCGGCACCATTCTGCACTTGGTCGGTTTTGAGAAAGCCCGTTAGTTTGATGGTACTGCCTTTAAACGTGGCGGGTATATGCAAGCTGGCGGCCCCAAACTCGCCCTCAGTGCGCGGTTGGCCCGTAGACTGGATGCGCAGGGCGTAGCGCCCGCCGTGGTGCACCACCGAGTCGGCCACTGCCTGGTAACCATTGGTAAACGCGGCGGGCGCCCCTGTCCGGACACCCGGCAGCCAGCCAGTGGGCCGATGGGTTTGGTGGTTTAGCTGCTCCATGCTCAGGTTGAGCGCAGCGGGCGCCTGGGCGCGGCCCGGCAACGTGGTGAGCAGTAGGAGGGAGGCGGCCGAAAAGAGCCAGCAGGTTTTCATAAGCTACGCAGGGAAAGGAGAGGTGCCAAGGTACTAGCCTAGAGCAGCTTTTAACCCGAAGGGTTGCCTGCGTAGCGTAAAATAACTGGCGCCTACATACGGCCCATCTGCATCCAGGGCGCCGTGAGGCGCACGTACACCGAGGCAGAGAGCGGTAGCTTGCCGTAGCCCAGCTGCTGCGCAAAGCCGCGCCCGCGCTGGTCGTTTTGCAGCGTGCTAGGGATGGCATAGCCCGTAATCTGGCCGCCCACGCTCAGCTCAGGGCCGCGCGGGCCGCCTAGGTTGGCAAGGCGGTAGCTGCTGCCCAGTGTGAGGGCGTGCACGTTAAACACCAAGTCCAGCGGCATATCGGCGGGGCCGGGCACGTAGTAGGCCAGCTCTTCCGAGCTTTTCTGCACCCACTCGTAGCGGCCGTAGAAGGTGGGCCGGCCCAGCGTGAGGTTGCTTTCGGCCAGCACGGCGTGCTCAGCGTGGGCGCCGTGGCCCTGGTTGAGGCCCCACACTAGCGAGGAGGCAATAAACTGATGGTCGCCCCAGGTGCGGCTGTGCAGCACCGAGGCCGTGGTGCGGCGCACGTTTTCGTCGGGGTGCAGGTCCTCGGGGCTTTTGATGAAGGCATGGCTTACTTGCAAGGCCAGTTCCGAGGTCGGGTTCCAGTTGAGGCGGGCGGCCCAGGAGTCGGCCCTAGGGCGGTCAAAATCGTAGCGGTACTGGTTGGGCTCGCGGCCCGTGAAGTTGCTGCCTTCCAGCTTAAACTGCTTGTAGCGCAGCCCCAGGCTGGCCACGCCATAGGTAATGTGCGTGGCGTCGGTCCAGTGGTGCGAGAGCGGCGCATCGGGGTTGGGCATGGCCGAAATACGGTGCATAAAGGCCGTAGGCCCGATGGTAGGCTCGCCGGGGTACCCTAGGTAGGCGGTCAGGTCGATATCCTTCGAAAACGCGTAGGTGTAGGCCACGCTCAGCCCCGAAAACAAGTCGTGCGGGTGCTGCTTGTCGATGAGTGGCTGGCCCTTATATGACTCGCCTGTCTGGAATAGCAGCGGGTATCCGCCCCGCGTTTCGGTCAGCGGGTCGAGGCTCATCATGAGGCTCAGGTTCAGTAACCCGCGCTGGCCTACTTGGCGCTGGGCCATGGTCATAAACCAGTTGGGGCCGTCCACGGCGCTGCGGTGGCCGCGGGCATCGCGGTGGTTAAAGTTTTGGTTGGTGTAGCGGCCAAAGGCGCTGCCATGGTACATCAGCATCCAGGGGCCCTTGTGCTGCATCCACATGTACATGGGCGTCTGGTCGGGCTGCCAGGCCGTGCCCGAGCCGTTGCGGTTCATGGGCAGGTTGCGCGAGTAGGCGTGGCTCATATTCATGTCCCCCATGTCCATACCGGCCATATGGTGGCCGGCCTGGCTGCTGTCGTTGGGCATTTTCATGCCCGGCATGTGGTGGCCCTTGCCAGCGGCGTGGTGGGTGGTGTCGGTGGGCGTTGCCATGCCGGGCATAGCGTGGTGTTGGTGCTGGGCCAAGGCCGGGGTAGCCGCCAGGCCAGTAGCCAGCAAAAAGTAAGCAGGTAGTTTCATAAACGAGCGCTAGTCAAGAACTCATCTAACGTGCCTGCCCTGCTAATGGCTGCCCGGCCGGCCCATAAGGTTGAGGCCGCCAGCGTACAGAATTAGGTCCGGCCGGGGCGCAAGCCTAAATCCTGCACGCCCGCCGCCTCTACTTTGTACGGCCTAGGCTGGCTTGGGCGCGTACAAAGCAGTAGCCGCGCCTTGGTGGCTGATACTCTTTTATTTCCCTACTGGCATGAAAAACGCTCCCAACGACTACCGCTCCCTGCTCGACGCCCTAGGTCGCTGCATTGCCGCCTGCGAATACTGCGCCGACGCCTGCCTCAGCGAAGACCACGTGCAGATGATGGTGCCCTGCATCCGCACCGACCGCGACTGCGCCGACATCTGTCGACTCACCTCGGCCTTCATTGCGCGCAATTCGCCCCACGCCCAGCACATTATCAAAGAGTGCATCGAAATTTGCCAGAAGTGCGCCGATGAGTGCGGTAAGCACCAGCACGACCACTGCCAGCAGTGCGCCCAGGCCTGCCGCGAGTGCGTAGAGGCCTGCAAAGCCTACGCTGCCTAGTATAGTATTAGCACTAAAAAAGGCCCATGCTGCGAGCAGCATGGGCCTTTTTTAGTAAGCAACCAGAGGACTACCCTAGGGCATCCAGCGAGAGGCGGTCTGGCTGCAGCATGCGGCGAAACTCGCTAACGGAGCGGCCGGTAACCTGGCGGAACTGGTTGCTGAGGTGCTGGCCCGAGCTGTAGCGCAGCTGGTCGGCTATCTGCACCAGCGTCATTTCGCCGTAGCTCAGCATTTCCTTCACGCGCTCTATCTTCATGCGAATGAGATACTTCTCGATGGTCAGGTTGGCCGTGCGCGAGAATACTTTGCTCAGGTGCGAGTAGGTCGTGGCGAAGCGGTCAGCAAGGAAGGCCGACGTGGTGAGTGGGGCCGGGGCCGTGCGCAGGTGCTCCAGGTATTCTTGCAGCACGGTTTTAATCTGCTCGGTAAGCTGCTCGGCGCGGTCGAGCAGCACATCGAAGCCGGCTTCGCGCAGCAGCGGGGCCACGGCTTTGGGGTCAACGGGCGTGCTCGGCGAGAGGCGCGCCTGGCCCAGGGTTACAGCGGTGGGCTCGTAGCCGGCCTTCACCAGCAGATTCTGAACCGCCTCGACGCAGCGCGGGCAAACCATGTTTTTGATATGCAGCAGATTGGTTTTCACGGGGTAGAATTACGTTGTTGAAGTTGAAGAGCGGCGAGCCGTGGGTTTGGGAGCGGCTGGGCGGGCCGGGCGCCGCACCGGCAGCGCGTCCTGGCCCTGCCAGCTAGGCCCAAACCAGTGCGTGGTAGCCCAGGTGATAAACGGCACCACTGCCAAAAAAGTCACGGCAAGCAGCCAGAACCATACGAAAAACGTGGAAAAAAGGCGGCCAAAGAAGTGGTCGCCGATGCCGAAAAGATACAGCACCAGCGCCAAACTCAGCGCTAAGCTGCTGCCTGCCAGCACGCCTACGCGCCGCCAGCGGTAGGCGGCCACACGCTGGCGTAGGCGCAGAAACAGAGAAGCAGAGCGAGCCATCGGCGCAAATTTACCGTATGGGCGGCAAGTGTGGCGAGTAGCCCCGCCTGGCGCTCAAAACCCGACGCGTCGTTTTTCGGTACTGCCACATAACCACAGCGCTGGGGCTGCCTGTTCTGGCGCGCCGGACTACTGCCGATACTGCTCACCTAGGCCGCGCTCGCGGGCGGCCACTTACTTTCTTCTTTCCCCCATGAACCGCACCCTACGCCTCCTGGCCCTGGCCGCCGCCCTCCCCCTCGCCCTGAGCGCCTGCAACAGCGGCGGTGACGCCGGCGACACCAACGTCGAAAAAGGCTCGGCTAAAAAAGGCCCCACCGCACCCAAAGAAGGTACCAGCAATGGCGATTCGCTGGCCGCCGGCATACCGCGTGATACTACCAACCGCCCCACCGGCAAGGAACTCTACAAAGCCGCTGACCGTGCCAAAGACCGCAACCACGACGGCCTCGCCGACTAATCGCAGCTAAGTAGCCTGAAGACTGGTTCTTGAAATAAGTTTTCTATAGTAACCGGGCTATTTTCTAAGGCTAGCTACCAAAAAAGGCCTGCCCCACGCAAGTGAGGCAGGCCTTTTTTGGTAAAGAGGAAGTTTGTTTTTTAACTCAGAAAGAACAGATTGGCTATTAATAGAAGGCAAAGCCATTGGGACCCACGCGCACCGTTACCGAGTCGAGGGCCTTGCCGCCGGCGGCGGGATAGTGCAGGAAGTAGCCATTAGTGGTAAAGCCCGTCGAAACGGCTCCGTAGATAGAGTTGTCTCGTGGGTCGATGGCAAAGCCATTGAAGTTGCGGCGCATGAAAACGGTGGTGGGCAGTGCCGTATCAGTCGTAGCCATCTTGTACTCGGCGCCGTTGTAGCTGTAGTAGAGCTGCTTTTTATCGGGGCTGATGCGCAGCTGGCGCGGGCCACTGCTGGCGAAGGGCAGCGTGAGCTGGGCGGTAGTGCTGCCGGGCGCAAAGCGCACCAGCGCGGCAGGCGGCGTGCTGGTAGTGCCGTAGGGCTGCGAGCACAGCACCCACAGGTTGTTGGCCTGGTCGGCCACTACATTTTGCGGGCCAGCCGTTACCGTCACGGTCGAGGTCACCTTGTTAGTGCTCGCGTCGATTACCGACACGGTATTATCGTAGCTGTTAGGCACGTAGATGTTGCCGTTAAGCACCGTTAGCTGCTCGGGGCAGCGACCCACCGTGATGCTGTCGATAACGGTGTTGTTCGTGAGGTCGAGCACCATCACTTTGCCGGGGGCATAATTGGTGTAGGGCCCGCGCCACGACGTGACATAGCCCCGCGTAGCCGAGGCAGCTGCAAAGTAGCGCGGCTGCCGGATGTTGCGAATAGTGGCCACCGAGCCAAAGTCGGGCACGCTCACCACCTCTACTTTATTAGAAGCGTTGACGCAGATATAACCGCGGTTGTTTACCACGCCCATGTCCTGCACCACGTCGCCGAGGCTGGCGCTTTTATTCACGCTGCCAAAGGCGTCGATAAGCGTGGTTTTGCTGGCCACGCCGTAGGCGCTCACCGTGCCGCTGCCTTGGCCAAATTGCCCTTCGCTGAGGATATACACGCCAGGGGCGCTCGGCACCAGGGGGCCAAATTCGTTGTCAGGGTTGTTGCAGCTTGCCAGCGCGGCAGCCCCCACTAAGAGGGTAGCTAAATACTTAGTCATAAAGAAAACGTAGCCGATGAAGCGGCGGGTAAAATAGATAAAGTTGAAAATCAGTGGTAAGCGAAGCGTAGGCTAACGGTGTAGGCCCTGGGTGGCGCCGGCCGGGCCGGGTAGCTGTCGTAGCGGCGGTTGAGCAGGTTGGTGCTCTGGAGCAGCAGCGTGAGACTGGTGCGGCCCGGCAGCGCCACGGTGCGGCCCAGCGTGGCACTTAGCAGCCCAACGGCCGGCAAAAAGCTGCTGGCCGAGGCATCGGTGTACACGTAGCTCATGAAGGTGTAGGTAGCGCTGCCCAGCCAGCCCCGCCACCCGTGGTCGGTAGTGAAATTAGCGCGGTGCAGCGGCACAAATGCCAGCTGCACGCCCACGGGGTCGGTATCGACGGCCACACCTTGGGTTTTCTGGGTTTGGGTGTAGCTATAGGCCAGGCGCGCCGCCGCTCGGTAGCGGCCTAGGTGCCCGCGTAGGGCAGTGCTGCCCTCAAGGCCTTGGCTACGCACCTGGCGCAGGTTGCGCGGCGAGTAGCTGCCACCCGCGCCCAAGGGCAGCCACTGCACCCAGTTATCAACCAATTGGTAGAAGGCCGTGAGCTCACTTTCGAGTACCAAGCGGGCGCCCGGCGCTAGGCGGTGGCGCAGCCCGGCCTCGTAGCCGTGGCCCGATTCGGCCAGTAAATCGGGGTTACCGCCCGGCCGCCAGTAGCGCTCATTGAGGGTGGGGGCGCGGTAAGTGCGCGCCACGCTGGCCCTAAGGGTAAGACCCGGCCGGTCGGCGGCTGCCAGCGAGTCAGGCGCCTGGGGCCGATATAGGTCCCACTCGGCACCTAGGGTGGGGGTGAGGGGCGCCAGCCCGGCGGGCAGCGCCGCCTGCCGCACATTGGCCGAGAGGCGCAGGCCGGGACGCGGGTCGTAGCGTAGCAGGCCGAAGGCCGCGGCGCGGTTTTCGGTGATGGCGTCGGGGCCGTAACCATCGACCACAGCCGCGAAGTGCTGGCCTTCGACGCCCAGGCGCAGGCTGGCGCGCTGGCCCAGCGGCGCGGTGTACTCGGCTTGGCTCTGGGTGGTGCGCACTCGCGAGTTACTGATGGCGCCTTGGTCGGAATAGTTGATAATGTCTTCAAACCACGCACCGCGCACCTGCCACTGCCCACCGCGCGGGGTAACTTGGCGGTAGCCCAGCACCAGACGGCGGCTCTGGTCGATTTCGCGGGCATTAGAGCCGGCCACACCCGTACCCTGCTGGATTTCGCGGTCGGCGTCGGTCAGCCATACCGAGGCCGTGAGCTCGCCAGCCGTGCCCACGCGCCAGGCCAAGTCGGGGCTAATGCTCCACTGGTGGCGCAGGGCGGCGTTGCGCATGGTGTAGCGCACCAAGCCGCTAGGCTCGCGCACTAGGTAGGGGTAGTCGTTTTGGGCCTGGCGGTAGCTGGCAGCCACGCGCACGGCCACGGCCGCGGTGGTGGCGCGGGCCTCTAGGCTGCCGCCGCGCAGCCCAAAGCTGCCTAGGTCGCCCTGCACGCTGCCGCGCAGGCCGGGCCGCCAATCGGGCTCGGTGCGCAGCACCAGGGCGCCGCCTACGGCCCCGCTGCCATAAAGCGCGGCGGCTGGCCCCAACTGCACCGACAGCTGGGTGTTGCCGCTAATGGGCAGCAGCGCTAGGTCATTTTGCCCTAGGGTAGGCAAGGCGATATTAAGGCCGTTCCAGAGTACGGCGGTGTGCTGCGCCGAGGTGCCGCGCAGCGACAGCGTGGCCAGCTGCCCCGGCCCGTAGTTCTTGATGTACAGCCCCAGGCGTGCGCCCAGCATATCAGCCGCCGTGCCGCCGCGGTACTGCGCCAGCGCCGCCGAATCCACTTCGAGCCGCTGGCTGCCCACCGCAAAGCGCTCGGGCCGCACGGCGCGCACCTGCGCCTCGGGCAGCCGGTGACGCCGGCCCACGAGCGTATCGGGGCGGGCTGCTCGGGCTTGGCCGTGACTAGGCAGGCTGACCAGCAGCCCTATAGCCAGGGCGCAGCCGAGCGGCCCGCGATGAGCGCGGGAAAAGGCACCTAGCAACGGATTAAAAACTAACACGAACTAAATTTTCAAGCGAAAATTCAGTTCAAAACCTCGTCGCAAACCGGCCGCTGAAATGGCCAGCTACGCTGAAGCTGAGGCCGGAAGCGACATCTTAACCAAGCCTAAGGCCCGGCGAAGACGTGCGTTTCCGTTCTCCGCCCGTCCGCCGCGAGCGCTGAACCTGGTAAGTGCCCTGGCAGGTCTCCTGGCTTGCGCTGCCGGGTGGGCGGCCTTCCCGCGGCGCTGGCTGCCTAGGTGGCAGCCAGCGCTAGCAGTGGCATGGGGTGCCCACCCCGATGTAGCGCGTACAGTTGCGGGGACAGCTCCGGCTTCGAACCGGATTCCCTTTTCAACCTCGCTCCGCAAAAGAGTCTGGTCACCATAGCACTACAAATGTACGATGCGTGAACTGTCTGCTAGCACGCGCGTAACGAAGTAAGCGCGGCAATTCTTCCTTCAAATCAGCCTTGTTGTAGTTGCTGTCCTAGCGACTAAAGAAAGATTATCGCGCTTTCCTTCGTTGCGTTCGCAACGGTAACGCCATTATTCCCTTTGAAACTTCCCGCATCCTTTTTCCAGCGCCCCGACGTGCTCGCCATTGCCCGCGAGCTGCTGGGCAAGCACGTGTTTACGCGTATCAATGGCGAGCTCACCGGCGGCCGTATCGTCGAAACCGAAGCCTACCGCCACCTAGGTGACCCCAGCATTACGCTGCACTTGCAGCGCAAGGCCAAGCAGGCGCGGGGCCTGTACCAGCCGGGTGGCACGGCCTACCTCTACACCGTGTATCGGGTGCACACACTCTTCAACATCACCACCCACGACGCCGAGCACCCCGACGCGGTGCTCATTCGGGCCATCGAGCCGCTCGAAGGCATCGACGTGATGCTGCGCCGCCGCGGCCTGGCGGCTGTGGCCCGCAACCTTACGGCCGGCCCCGGTGTGCTCAGTCAAGCCCTAGGTCTCACGCCGGCCCTCAACGGCGAGGTAGTGACCGGACCGCATATCTGGTTTGAAGACGCGGGCGAGATGGTGCAGGATGAGCAAGTAATCGCCAGCTCCCGCGTGGGCCTGGAGTACGCAGGCGCCGAAGCCGTGGCGCTCCCTTGGCGCTTTCGCCTGAAGGATAGCAAATGGACTAGCCCGGCCAAGTAAGCTATAGCTAGCGTTTGTCATTGCGAGCGCAGCGCGGCAATCTTTCCTTCACGCTCGGAGAGCATCACAACGAAGAAAGAAAGATTGCCGCGCTGCGCTCGCAATGACAGCTCATTGCTCACTGTTAATTGCTCATTGTCAAGTGGTGGCGCTCGTCTTTCACGGCGTTGTGGATGTCCCACACTACTTCGTGCTCGAAGGCGTGGCGGCGCACGGGGCAATCGGGCATATGGCACAGTGAGCAGGCCGCGTACGAGCAAGGGTCGGCGTGCACAAACATCTCGATTTCAACCGCCGCGAAGCGCGCCCGAATCAGCTCCTCTACCTCGTGGATTTCGGTGTGCACTTTTTCGAGCGAAAAGTAGTAGGGCATCTGCATGTGGCAGTCGATGTGCAAGTTGGCACCGTAGCGCTGCACGCGCAGGTTATGCACATCTATCCAGCAGGGGCGACGCAAGCGCTGCAATTCGGCGATGACCTCGGCCACGGTGGCCAGGTCGCTCTCGTCCATGAGGCCGCCCACGGCGCTACGCAGCATTTGGTAGCCATTAAACAAGATGAAGGCCCCTAGGCCGAGCGCCGCACCCGCATCGAAGCGTAGCACGCCCGTGAAATGCACTAGCACCAGCGCAGCCGACGACACCAAGCTCGTGAGCGCGTCGATGTACAGGTGCTGCCCGTCGCCCACCAGGGCCACTGACTGCACCTTGCGCCCGGCCCGCACCAGCCACAGCCCTAGGCCAAAGTTGACCACCGAGGTGCTTGCTAGCAGCGCCACGCCCCAATCGGGCCGCGCCACCGGGTGCGGGTGGATGAAGCTGAGCGTGGCGCTGTACAAGATGAAAGCGCCCGCAATGAAAATCAGCGCGCCCTCGAAGCCCACCGATAGGTACTCGATTTTGCCATGGCCATAGGGGTGGTTTTCGTCCTTGGGCAGGTCGGCGAGGTAGAGGCTATACAGTGCAAAGCCGCTCGTGAACACGTTGATAATGCTCTCCAGCGCATCCGTCAGCACCACTTGCGAGTGGGTGAGGCGATAGGCGTAGAACTTGGTGAGCACCAACCCTATGCTGACGACGAGCGAAAGCAGGCCTAGGCGGCGCTTGAGGCCAGGCGAAGCAGCCATGAAGAAAAAATTTGTGAAAAAGGCCCGCAAAGGTCGGCACGAAACGGAGCCAGCCGGTGCGGCCGTACAAGCCCCAACCACGGCGGCCCCGTGCAGGTGCCCCGGGGGGCACCTAGGCAGAAACCTTTTACGCGTTTTTATAGTATTTAGGTTAGTTTAAAATAATTTTTAGGCTAATCTAAAAATTCCATTACATTTGCTCTAATTCATTAAGTACTACGTGTTGTTACCTTCTACCTCCACCGTCGATAACCCAGCTACCCCCGGGCCCGAGCCGGGCTGGCGCCATGCCCGCCGGGGCACCTCGCTTAGCGAAGTACACGCCAGTATTCCGGTGCCGGGGGCGGGCGCTACGTTCTGGCAGCGCTTCCGGGCCTACTGGGGGCCGGGCCTGCTGGTAGCTGTGGGCTACATGGACCCCGGCAACTGGGCCACCGACCTGGCCGGCGGCGCCCGCTTTGGCTACACGCTGCTGAGCGTGGTGCTCATCTCAAATCTGTTTGCGATGCTCTTGCAGCACCTGGCAGCCAAACTCGGTATTGTGACTGGCCGCGACCTGGCTCAGGCCTGCCGTGACAATTACTCCAAGCCCGTGGCCGTCGGTCTCTGGGTGCTGTGCGAGGTGGCCATCGCGGCCTGCGACCTGGCCGAAGTTATCGGCTCGGCCATCGCGCTTAACCTGCTCTTCGGGCTGCCCCTGCCTTGGGGCGTCGCCATCACCACCCTCGACGTGCTGCTGGTGCTACTGATGCAAAACAAAGGCTTCAAGCTCATTGAAAGCCTAGTGGCAGGTCTTATCTTCTTGATATTCGCCTGTTTCCTCTACGAAATCATCGCCTCGAAGCCCGACTGGCTGGGCCTAGCCAAAGGCCTGGTGCCGCAGCCCGAAGTCGTGACCAACCCGGGCATGCTCTACGTAGCCATCGGCATCCTAGGGGCCACTGTGATGCCCCATAACCTATACCTGCACAGCAGCATCGTGCAGGTGCGCCAGATAGTGCCCACTGAGGCCGGCAAGCGCTCGGCTATCAAGTTTGCTACCATCGACTCGACAGTGGCCTTGTTCTTGGCCTTTTTTATCAACGCCGCCATTCTGGTCACGGCCGCGGCGGCTTTCCATGGCAAGGGCTACGAAGACGTGGCCGACATTGCTGATGCGCACAAGCTGCTCACGCCAGTGCTGGGGGCAGGGGCGGCCAGCGCCATTTTTGCTATCGCACTACTGGCCTCGGGCCAAAGCTCGACGCTCACCGGCACCCTAGCTGGCCAGATTGTGATGGAGGGTTTCCTCAACCTGCGCCTCAAGCCCTGGGTGCGGCGCCTTATCACGCGGTTGGTAGCTGTGGTGCCGGCGATGATAGTGGCTGTGCTCTACGGCGAAAAAGGTACTGGCCAACTCTTGGTATTCAGCCAAGTAGTGTTGTCACTGCAATTGTCATTTGCAGTGGTGCCACTGGTACTTTTCACCAATGACAAGCTCAAGATGGGCGTGTTTGTAAACCGCCCCTGGGTGCGCGTGGTGTCCTGGGTAGTAGCCAGTCTCATCATCGCGCTCAACGTGTTTTTGCTCTGGCAAACGGTGGCGGGCAACGAGTAGCACGGGGGGGTACGCCCACCTGCTCGCCCGGCCAACGAGGTGCTTTTAGTAGCCCTGTTTTCGACGACGATTCCTCCTTTTTCAAGCGGCTGAAAAGCTGGCTCAGGGCCGCGCCTTATCCCTAAGTGTGGGCTTTTACTACCGGGTATGTTATGAAGCAACTTCTCCTCTGCCTGCTACTTACACCCTTTTTGGCCCAGGCTCAAGGCCTGCGCGGTCACGTACAAGACGCCGCCGGGCAGCCTGTGCCTTTCGCCAGCGTGGCCGTGCCAGCCTTGCACCAGGGCACTACCGCCGATGCGGCGGGCGACTTTACGCTGCCAGACCTGCCGGCCGGGCCGCAGCAGCTCGAAATCAGCGCCGTGGGCTACACTCCGGCTCGTCCAGCCGTGACGCTACCGCTTGCCCAGCCGCTCTTGGTGCGGCTGGCCGCCAGCGAAAAAGCCTTGAGCGAAGTAGTGGTGACGGGCGTAGGGCGGGCCACCGAAATTCGGCGCTCGCCGGTACCCATTGCGGCGCTGAGCCAGAAGGAGATTCGCCTGAATGCCAGTACCAACGTCATTGATGCGGCCGTGCGGGGCGTACCGGGGCTAAGCGCCGTCACGACCGGACCCAATGTGAGTAAGCCTTTTATCCGGGGCCTCGGGTACAACCGGGTGCTGACCCTCTTCAATGGTCTGCGCCAGGAAGGCCAGCAGTGGGGCGACGAGCATGGCATCGAGGTCGATGCCTACGGCGTGGATAGGATAGAGGTAGTGAAGGGCCCGGCCAGCCTGCTCTATGGCTCCGACGCCGTGGCCGGCGTGGTAAACCTGCTGCCCGCGCTACCTAGTGGCCCGGCCGGCGAGCTGCACGGCGAGGCCCTCACAGAATACCAGTCGGTGAATGGCCTGTTGGGCGCGTCCTTAGGTCTGAATTATCAGAAAAACGGTTTCCAGACGAGCTTCCGCGCTAGCCAACGCCTGGCCCGCGACTACCGCAATGCCGTGGATGGGCGCGTGTACAACACCGGCTTTCGCGAGCTAACGCTAACTGGCATGGTGGGTGTGCAAAAGCGCTGGGGCGGCGCCCACCTCTGGCTAACCACCTATGACAACCACCAGGAAATACCCGATGGCAGCCGCGACTCGCTGAGCCGCGCCTTCACCCGACAGGTGTTCGAGTCGGACGCCGACGACATCCGTAACCGCCCCGTAGTGAGCGGCGACGAGCTGCGTAGCTACCGCATCGGCGACTTGCGCCAGCACATTCGGCACTACCGCGCCTTTGCCAGCGGCGAGGTGAAGCTGGGCGCCGGCGAGCTGCGCCTGCTGCTGGGCGTGCAGCAAAACCACCGCCAAGAGTTCAACCACCCCACTGCGCCCGACCAGCCGGGCCTCGACCTACGCCTGACCACCACCAGCTACGAGGCGCGCTACTTGCTGCCCACCTGGCGCGGCCTGGAGCTAACCGTGGGTGCTAATGGCATGAGTCAGGTAAACACCCACTTGCAAGCCACCGACTTTCCCATTCCGGCCTACCGCTTGTTCGATATCGGCGGCTTCGGCGTAGCCAAAAAGACCCTGGGTAAGCTGGAGCTGACCGGTGGCCTGCGCTACGATACTCGCAGCGTGCGTTGGGATGATTTTTATGTGGCACCCAACCTAGGAACGGGTTTTGAGGGTGCCGGCAGCGCAACCACGCCCGGCGCGGCCCTGCAGTTTCCAACGTTTCGCAATTCGTACCGGGGACTTTCGGCCAGCCTGGGTGGTAGCTACGCCCTAGGGAGCCACTTAGTGCTGCGCGCTAACATAGCGCGGGGCTACCGGGCGCCCAACATCCCCGAAATTGGTTCCAACGGCCTCGACCCCGGTGCGCACATCGTGTACCTGGGCAACCGTGGATTTCAGCCCGAGTTCTCGTTGCAGGAGGACCTGGGCGTGCTGTGGCAGTCGAAAAATTGGGAAGCCAGCGCCGAAGTTTTCCACAACTACGTGGATAACTTCATCTACCAGGCGCGTCTTTTTGATGCCCAGGGCCAGCCCGTGGAAGTGGTACCTGGCAACGCAACCTACCAGTATCAGCAGGCGGCCGCTCGCCTTTATGGCGGCGAAATTAGCTTCAACCTACACCCCACTGCCCTGCCCTGGCTGAGCTGGCGTACGGGTGCCGCCCTAGTAGTGGGCCTCAATGACAACCCCGCGCTGCGCGAGCGGGTAGGCGATGCCGCCCGCTACCTGCCCCTGATGCCGCCTGCCCAGGCCCGCACCGAACTGCGCCTCACCGCGCCTACCCGGCCTGGTGCCCGCCTCGCGGCCAGCTACCTGCGCCTGACCCTGGACGGCACCGCCCGCCAAAACCGCTACTATGCCGTAGATGGCGCCGAAACCGCCACCGCCGGCTACGTGCTGCTGGGCGTGGGCCTAGGTACTACCTGGCGCACCAAGGCCGGGCGCGAGGCGCTACGGCTATTTGCGCAGGTTGATAATCTATTTGATACGGCCTACCAGTCGCACTTGAGCCGACTCAAGTATTTCGAGTACTACGCGGCCTCTCCCAGCGGCCGGCTCGGCATTTTTAACCCCGGTCGCAACGTGGGCGTGAAGGTGGTGGTGCCGTTTTGAGCACATGGGTGAGGTAGCTAGGGCTTGTCAGACCGAGGCGCTGCTTCAGTAGCCTAGTACATGTACCGTCCCCTCACGTCTGTCATGCTGAGCTTGCGAAGCATCTTTTCACGTTGAAATAACTAATCCTAGCGTGAGAAGATGCTTCGCAAGCTCAGTATGACAGACGTGGACAGACGTGGTTTTGTTTGTTGGATATATGTAGGTTCATGCAAGGACTTGTAGAGTATACGAGGCATCTGGCGTAGGCTAAAGGGGCTATGAAAAGCAGCGAATTAAGGAAAAATGAAAATATTTCTTATCATTGACGCGGTAGAATATTTTCCTCTTTTTCCTTCTCTTCTATGCCCAAACTATACTCTTCTGGCCGATGCTGGCCGCAGGGGGTGTTCCTTCTGCTTTGCTTGGTATTGTTACATACGGCTGCCTGGGCGCAGTCTGCTGCGGGGCAGCGCTTTACGCTGCAAGGCCGCGTCACGGATGCCACGGGGCAAGGCCTGCCCGGCGCCACGGTGTTGCTGAAAGGTACTGGCCTAGGCGCCGCTTCGGGTGGCGATGGCGCGTACTCCATTACAGGTACCCGGCCGGCCGGTGCCTACACCCTCACGGTGTCGCTGGTGGGCTATAAGACGGAGGCGCGGCCCATTACCCTAGGTAGTGCCGAAACGGTGACCACCGACGTAACCCTGGCCGAAAGCCGCCAGGACCTCGACGAGGTAGTGGTAGTGGGCTCGACCGTGACCACCAGCCGCCGCGAGCTGGGCAACGCCATCAGCACCATTAATGGCAATGACTTGACGCAAAGTGGCTCGGGCGGCGTGCTCAACTCTTTGCAGGGCAAGGTGCCCGGTGCCCAAATCACACAGAACTCGGGCGACCCGGCGGGCTCTATTTCGGTGCGCCTGCGCGGGGTGCACTCGCTATCGGGCTCTTCCGACCCACTCTACGTTATCGACGGCGTCATTGTCAGCAATGCCAGCACCAACGTGTCGCAGCTGGCCCTCACCAATGACATCGGGCAGGCCAATGCCGGGCAGAACCGCCTGGCTGACCTCAACCCGAATGACATCGCCAGCATCAACGTCATCAATGGCGCGGCGGCCGCAGCGCAGTACGGCTCGCGGGCTTCCAATGGCGTGGTGCTCATCACGACCAAGCGCGGGCAGGCGGGGGCACCTAGGGTGTCTTTTTCGGGCAGCTTTCAGCTAAACGAGCTGCGCCACATGGTGCCGGTGAACACCTACGGTCGGCAGTTTGGCTACGCGGGGCTGCGGCTCTACACCATCGGGGTGCCAGCGGTGGCCGCCAACCCCGGCGTGACGACCACGGGTATCACTCGCGCCAACGTCACGACCCAGCTCGCTACCAACCAAGTAGACGTGACGCGCTACAACTACTTCGACCAGATTTTCCGCACAGGCTACGGCACCGATGATGCCGTGTCGGTGGCCGGCGGCTCGGAGCGCACGCAGTACTATTTCTCCCTAGGGTACCTCAAAAACCAGGGCATTATCAAAGGCACCGACTTCACGCGCTACAACCTGCGGGCGCGCATCGACCAGCGCCTCACCGACTGGGCCAAGGTGTCGGCGGGCATCAGCTACATCAATAGCTTTTCGAATGAGAAGGCCAACGGCAACGTCTTCTACAGCCCGATTAACTCCATTAACATCACCAACAACATCTACGACATCACGCAGCGCGACGCGGCCGGCAACCTGCTGGCCGTGGAGCCCACCCGCGTCAACCCGCTCTCGACCATCGAGGACATGAAATTCACGCAGGGCGTGAACCGCACCGTGAGCGACGTGCAGGTAAACCTGACGCCCGTGAAGGGCCTGAGCGTGGACTATGTGCTGGGCGTGGATGCTTTCTCGCAAGTAGGACAAGGTTATATCCGTCCCTATCCCTATCAAGCCACGGCAGGTCTGCCGGCCGCGCGCTACCCCTTGGGCTACGCTTCAAACGCCAACAATGTGTCTATTCAGCTGAACTCCGACTTGAACGTGGGCTATGAGCGTTACCTGACTGAAAAATTGAAAATCAGTTTGTTGGCTGGGTATAGTTATCAATATAGTCGGCAAGAGCTTACAACTACGCAGGGTCAGAACTTGGCGCCTTTTATCACTACTGTAAATGGAGCATCCAGTACGACAGTAACCTCTGGCTACAATGTCAACCAATTAGACCTAACTGGAATATATGCTCAGGCTACTGTTGGCTACCAAAATCTGGTTTTCCTGACCGGCGCAATTCGTCGCGACCGCTCTACCGTTTTTGCTGAATCGCAAACCAACCAGTATTATCCTAAGGTCAGTGCTTCGCTGGTAGTCTCTGACCTTGGCATTTGGAAGAACGCCAGTATATCTAAGGCATTCAGTACATTCAAACTTCGCACTAGCTATGGCGAAGCTGGTAATCTAGCTGGCAATGACCCATACTCTCGGTTTTACCAGTTTCAGCCAGTGGGTTTCTTGGGACGAAATACCATTGTACCGAGTACCCGACTAGGTAATCTAGGTCTCCGGCCTGAACGAAATAATGAATGGGAGGGAGGCGCTGACCTAGGCTTTTTCAGCGACCGGCTAGGTCTAGGTGTCACAGTCTATCATCAAAAAATCACTGACCTGCTTGTAGTACGCAACTTAGCTTCTTCGACGGGTGGAGCTACTGTACCTGCCAACGTGGGCTCGATGGAAAACCGTGGCCTCGAAGTGGTGCTGAGCGCCACGCCCGTGAAAATCACCGATTTTACCTGGGACCTGACCCTCATTTACAACCGCAACCGTAACAAGGTGCTCGACCTGCCAGGCTCGAACGGCGCCACGCAGGCTATCTCGATTGACAACGCGGCTGGCGCGCCGGTATACCTGCTCAACGGCCAGCCGGCGGGTGTGTTCTACGGCTCGACCTACGCCCGCAACCCCGATGGCTCGCTGCTGCTCACGCCCCAAGGCTTCCCGCAAGATGAGCGCACCAGCGGCCAGGCCGTGGGCTCGACCACCTTCACGCCGGCCCGCGAGGCCAACGGCCAGCCCAGCTACGCCGCCGGTACCGCCGTGGCCAACGCCGTCATCGGCAATCCTAACCCCAACTGGACGGGCTCGTTCAACACCAATTTTGCCTACAAAAAATTGTCGTTGCACCTGCTGCTCGATGCCGTGCGCGGCGTGAGCGTGTTCAACGCTGACAAGCGCACCCGGCAGGGTGTGGGCCTCGGCGACCTGGCCGAGCAAGAACTGCGCGGCGACCTGCCCCGCGGCTACATCTTCGCCATCTACAACACCCAGCAGTTTCGCGTCGATGACGGCTCCTACGTGAAGCTGCGCGAGGTGGCCCTGAACTACGCGCTGCCCACATTCAGCAAGTATATCAGCGGGTTAAGCATTGCCCTGGTGGGCCGCAACCTCTATTCGTGGGATAACTACAACGGCTTCGACCCCGAAACCAGCGCTGGCGGCTCGTCCGATTTGCTGCGTGCCATCGACTTTGGCAACGTGCCGATTCCGCGCACTTACCAACTCAAGCTTTCGGCTACGTTTTAGCGCATATAGCAGATAATCATTATGAAAAAGCTATTTTTTCTGGCTGCCCTGCTCTCGCTCGGCGCCTGCAATAAGGAATACACCAATCCCAGCTCGGCCAACCAGACGCAGGTTGTCACCTCGTCCGATGGCCTCATCACGCTCTGCAATGGCTTGCAGTACCGCTACAGCACGGGCGGTCTGTTGAGCGTGCTCTACAACGCCGCCGCCCTAGGTGGCCTCAGCACCCGCGAGCTGAACGTACTTAACGTGGGCAACATCGAGGAATACAACGTGAGCCTAGGGGCTGGCAACGTGAACAATAGCAACGGCGTGGTGCGCAACGTCTGGACCCAGTGCCAACTGGTGCGTTCCAACGCCGACCTGGTTCTGGCTAACGCTGGCAATGCGCCCGACGCCGGCACTCGCAGCGGCATCGTGGCCTACGCCAGCATCTTCCGGGCCCTGGCCCTAGGTACGCTGGCCGAGTTTTTTGAGCAAGCGCCCCTCATGACGGGCGACAACGCGCCCTTTGTGCCCCGCGCCCAGCTGTTAACTTCCGCCGTGACGCAGCTCGAAGCGGCCGCTGCGCAGCTTACTACTACGCCCGTTTCGGCCGATTTCACTAGCAAAATCGTGCCCGGCCTCGACCTGGCCAACACCTTGCAGGCGCTCATTGCGCGCTACAGCCTGGAGGCTGGCAACTACGATAAGGCCCTTACGGCGGCTGCTAAGGTCGATTTGACGAAGAAATCGGTGTTCAACTTCGATGACAACACCCGCAACCCGATTTTCGAAGTGGCCTTCGGCAACCGCAACGTGTTTGAGCCCACCGATGCCAACCTAGGGCTCACCGGTGCGCTCGCCCCGACAGCCGGCGACCAGCGGCTAGCCTTCCTAGTGCGCGCCAACCCTGCGCCAACCCAAAACCGTGGCCTGGCTTTCTATACGGCGAACAATGCGCCCATTCCGGTGTATTTGCCGGGCGAAATGTTGCTGATTCAGGCCGAAGCCTACGCCCGCAAAAACGACCTGACCAATGCCGTTAGCTTCCTCAACCGCGTGCTCACCAAAACGCCCGCCCAGGATATTTACGGCCTAGGTGCGGCCCTACCCGCCTACAGCGGCGCGCTCACCCAGGATGCCGTGCTGCTCGAAATCCTGCGCAACCGCAATATCGAGCTGGCTTTCCAGGGCTTCCGCTTGGCCAACAGCCGCCGCTTTAGCCGGCCCGGCCCCGGCACTACGGGCGCCGAGCGCAACCGCACCTTCTATCCTTACCCTCGCACCGAGCGCGAGAATAATTCTTCTACCCCTGCCGACCCAGCGATATAAGGTATTAGCTATGGTCACCTTTGGAGACTAAGGGCGGCTATTGAATAAAAAAGAGCATGCAGGGCTTAGCCCTGCATGCTCTTTTGACTTTATGAGTGCAAATGGCTAATTACTTGCGCACTACTGTCAAGAGCTTGGTCTTGTTCATTGCCGCTACATTGGCGCGGGGCATGGGTACCAAGAAGTTATTAAGCTGGCTCATCATCGAGTCTTGGTGCGCGCTAACAGCCTCTAGGCTAGTGGGCCGGTAGGTGCTGGTTTGCAGATAGAGCGTGTCAGGCGCGATGCGAGCCACGCGCATCAGGTTGTAGTGTTTGTCTGGGTTGCGCATGGCGTAGATGTCGGCCACTCTTGGCGCTGCCAGCAGCGGCTCATTGGCGGCAGGGTCGGCGGCTACTAAGGCTTCTTCCATAGCCGAGGCGGTCGGGGCCGCTCCCACTACATTGGTCAGTTGCTTGGCGGTGGGGTGCTTTTTGCCACCTAGGGCGCCTACCGCCATCAAGCCCACAAAAAGCACCCCAACTACGGCCAGCGCCAGGTAATTTGTGACCGGGATGCGGGCCTGCTGCTGTGCCTCTAGCGCTGGCTCGCGGTAGGTGGGTGGCATCTGCTTGGCTTCAAATACTTGCTGGCAATGGCCGCATTTGCTCACGCTATTTTTGCCCATCGGCAACACCGGAATCCAGAACAAGTGCAGGTAGCGCGAGTAAACGGTGATGAACACGGAGTTGCGCGTGCCGCAGTTGACGCACGAAACGCCTGCTAGCTCGAAGCTGCTGATGATGGAGGTGCCAGTGCCGAAAAAGAAAATCATGAGAATGAGGAAGTAAGAAGTGCTCCCAAAGAAACACGCAAATCGGAACTGCCCCGCGCCTGAGCGCCCTTGTCTTCGCAAAAGGGCTGAACCTCTGCGCCCGCCCGTAGGTTTGTAGTCCCGTGTCTACCGCTTCGCCCCGCCTTCTGCTGCTCACGCCGCCGCTTACCCAGCTCAATACACCCTACCCGGCCACGGCCTACATCAAAGGCTTCTTGAAGGGTAGAGGCTACGAGGTGCGGCAGGCCGACCTCAGCATTGGCTTGGTGCTCAAGCTCTTTTCGAAAGAAGGCCTAGGGCGGATGTTCGACGAAATCGAGGCCGGCGGCTACGACCTCAGCGACAATGTCAAGCGCATGCTGCGCCTGCGCCGCCGCTATGAGGCCACCATCGGCCCGGCCATTCGGTTTTTGCAGAATAAGGACCTGACGCTGGCGCCGCGCATCTGCCACGGACGGTTTTTGCCCGAAGCCAGCCGCTTCGACAATGTGGCCGACCTTGAAACAGCCTTTGGCACGATGGGCCTCACCGACCAGGCTCGCCACTTGGCCACACTATATCTGGAAGACCTAGCCGACTTGGTGAAGGAAACCGTGGGCCCGCAGTTTGGCCTGTCGCGCTACGCCGAGAGCCTGGCTATGTCGGCCACGCACTTCGACCCCCTGCACGACGCCCTGCAAAGCGCGCCTAACCTAGTCGATACCATGCTGCTAGAGCTGCTCGACGAGCTGCTGGCTGAGGTGCAGCCCGATATCGTGGGCTTCACGGTGCCCTTTCCTGGCAACCTCTACGCGGCCCTGCGCCTGGCGCAGCGCATCAAGCAAGTGCGCCCCGCCACCGCCACTGTGATGGGCGGCGGCTACCCCAATACCGAGCTGCGCGGGCTGAAAGAACCGCGTTTTTTCGATTACATCGATTACCTGACGCTGGATGACGGCGAAGGCCCCTGGCTGCGGCTCTTTGCCTATTTGCAGGGCCAACTGCCGCAAAGCGAGTTGCAGCGCACCTTCCTGCGCAATGAGGCTGGCGAGGTCGAGTACCTCAACTATCCGCACCCCGACATTCCGCACCCCGAGGTAGGCACGCCCGACTACTCCGACCTGCACCTAGGCGATTATTTATCGGTAATTGAGGTGCTGAACCCCATGCACCGCCTCTGGAGCGATGGCCGCTGGAACAAGCTCACCGTGGCCCACGGCTGCTACTGGAAGCGCTGCTCGTTCTGCGACGTCACGCTTGATTATATCGGCCGCTACGAGGCCGCGCCCGCCACGTTACTGGTTGATAGAATCGAGCAGATAGTAGCCCAGACCGGCCAAACGGGCTTTCACTTTGTAGACGAAGCCGCGCCGCCGCTGGCCCTGCGCGACTTGGCCATCGAGCTGCTCAAGCGCCGCGTCAGCATCAGTTGGTGGGGTAATATTCGGTTCGAAAAGACCTTTACGCCCGACCTGTGCCGGCTGCTGGCCGCCTCGGGCTGTATTGCCATCAGCGGCGGGCTCGAGGTAGCGTCCGACCGCCTGCTGGCGCTCATGGAGAAGGGCGTAACCATCGCCCAGGTGGCGCGCGTCACGCAAGGCTTCACGGCGGCGGGGGTGCTCGTGCACGCCTACCTCATGTACGGCTTCCCGACCCAAACCGCCCAGGAAACCGTGGATGCCTTGGAGGTTGTGCGGCAGCTTTTCGAAACGGGTATTGTGCAGAGCGGCTACTGGCACCGCTTCTCGATGACAGCCCACTCGCCCGTGGGGAAAAATCCCGCCAAGTACCAGGTGGCCGCCGTAGGCCCCGAGCCCGGCCCCTTTGCCTGGAACGACCTCTGGCACGATGACCCCCTAGGTGCCAACCACGAGCAGTTCGGCCCCGGCCTCGCCAAAAGCCTCTACAATTACATGCACGGCGTGGCCCTGCGCGAGCCGCTCAGCTTCTGGTTCGATTTCAAAACGCCGCGCCCTACGGTGCCCCGCCAGCTCATTCAGCAGGCCCTAGGTGAGCCCGATAAGCCCGACGCCGCCCAGCCCAACCGCCGCCTCTTCTGGCTCGGCAACGCGCCCGAACTGAGTTTCCGCACGAGCGGCGGCAATGGTCCTAAAGACAAAAAAACGACCCGCGCCATCCTCACCTGCTACGAGCAAGCCGAGGACTTTGAAGTGAAAACCACCGAGCTTATCGGCCCCTGGCTGCACCAGCTGCTCACGCGCCTCAGCACCGACTACGACACCAAAGTATTGCTCAAAGAAGCTGGCGCCAGCTTTCCCACCGGGGCCGGCTCTTGGGAAAACTTTCTGCAAAGCCCCGCCTGGCAGTTGCTGCGCGAAAAGGGCCTGCTATTGATTTAACGGGGTGGTTGTAGCTCCCGTAGCCAACCCACCACGGCTTCTACTAGCCCCGCGCCCTGGCCGCGCAGCACCCGGGCGCGCGGGTTGGCAAGAGCAGTGCGCAAGCCCGCTGCCGTGCGGACGGTAGAGGCATCGGTAGCTTCATAAATTCCCAGCACGCGCTCGGTGCGCGCCAGCGTGCGCCACACCGGACGCGTGGCGGCAGTAGGGGAAGGGGCCCCCTGCACCAGCACAAAAGCTGGCCTAGGGCTACCTAGGGCGGGCTCGGCCAGCATAGCCGCTAGCAGCGGGGCGCGCCTGCCGGCCGCCCAGGCGCCTACCCGCGCCGTATCGACGCCCGGCGTGCGGCGCAGGTAAGCAAGGGCGGCCGTGAGGTGCGGCGGCGCCAGAGTATCGGCGGCGGGCAGCAGCAGTACGGTATAGCCTTCGCGGGCCAGTGCATCGGCCCAGGCGGGGGCGCCAGGGGCTGTGTCGGGGGTAGGAAATACGGCCAGGGCCACGCCAGGCAGCGTTTCGTCGGCGGGGCTAAAGAGCAGCGCTTGACCGCTAGGTCCTGCTACTTCATCGCGCCGCACCCGGTACACGGCCGGCTCGGCCGGCCCTCGCCGCAGTAGCAGCACCGGGTAGCTAACCGAATCGACGGCCAGCGCCCCGCGCCAGAAGTTTCCTTGCTGCGTCAGCGTCAAGGTTTCGTCCGTCCGCCCGGGCCGCACCAGCCTAAGCGTGTTTTGCGCAAAATCCAGCGTGTCGGCTACGAAGCTGAGGCTCGGAGCGGTGGGTACTACCAGCTCGGCATCGTAGTGGCCAGGGCGCGGGTGGCGCACCTCCAGCGCAGCCCGCAGCGCGGGTTGGCCGGGCACGTCTAGCGTGCCGGCAAAGTGGCCGGTGGGTGGGTGAGCCGCTCCCGCCTGCCCGCTAGCCGCCTCAGGCTGGGCTTGGCAGCTAGCCAACCCAGCCAGCAGCCCAAGCAGGGCGCCGAAGCGAACGCGTATGGTGTAAGCAAAAACCTGCACGGCCAAATATACGCCTAGGTGCGTCCCGCCAAGCCCTTGCGCAGAATGAGGTCGCGCTGTATGTCCGTGCCCAGCTTGAAGGCTTGCTCGCCAACTTCCCGAAAGCCAAATCGCTGGTAAAAGGCCTTGGCGCGCTCATTACGCTCCCACACTCCCAAGACAATAGCCGTGCAATGCTCGGCCTGCGCTAGGTCCAATACCCGGCGCATCAGCGCGGCCCCTAGGCCGGTGCCAATCCAGTCCTCAACCACATAGAGCTGCTTCACCTCAAGGCGGCCCTGCGCTGATTCTTCGGTCCCAAGGCCTAGGGTCGAGTCGCGCCAGAGCTTGGCAAAGCCTACCAGCTCGCCCTGCATCTCGGCCTGCAAAAACGTGCACTGCGGCTGCTGAAGCTCACCAAGCTGGATATCGGGGCCGTACGCCTCGGCCAGAAAGGCGGCCATATCTTCGGGCGTATTATCGGCGGCGAAGGTTTCGCTAAACGTTTGGCGACCTAGTTCTGCTAGGCGGGTAGCCGTGGCTAGGTTGGCCTTGGCAATAGAGATGCGGAGGGGAGAAGACATACTAGGGGCAAAGGTCGGGCGCACCACCTAAACCAGCGCCACCACCTAGCCCGCCTGCCCTACGCGCCAGCCCACGTAGCTAGTAACCACCCCCGCCCCTATACCCAGCACCACGCCCAGCAGGGGCTGAAACTCTAGCAAGCCTAGGGCGCGCCAATTAAATAGCAAGACGTACAGCTTAAGTAACTGCCCGAGCACTAGCAAGATGCCCGCTGCAATAAGCAAACCGGCCACCATGCGGCGCGAAAAAGGCGTGAGAACGGTGCGGGACGGGTGACGACGAGGCATACGTGACAAAGTAAACGCCAAGGCCAGGCTCGATGTTCCGGGCTTTTTCAACTACTTGCTATTTAGCCAAACGGCCGTACCTTTGCCAGTACCAACCCCCGCGAGAGTAGCTCAGTTGGTAGAGCATCAGCTTCCCAAGCTGAGGGTCGCGAGTTCGAACCTCGTTTCTCGCTCAAAGTAAAACAGCCATTCAGACGCAAGTCTGAGTGGCTGTTTTCTTTTCGGAAAATATGTGCCTTTATGTAGTAGGCCGTTGCGCTAAGGCTAGGCGATGGGCCCTAAATAGTATCCAGCCTTGGCAAGCGGAGCAGACCGGCGGCGCGACGCGCTACGGTTTTGACACTGGTACTATCTGGGCCGGTGATGGTCAAGTGGCCCATTTTGCGGCCGGCGCGCGCTTCTGCCTTGCCGTATAGGTGCAGGTGGGTGCCCGGCAAGCTAAGTACGGCCTGCCAGTCTGGCGCCTGCGGTTGGGCATCGGCATCAAACCACACGTCGCCCAGCAGATTGAGCATGATGGCGGGCGAATGCTGGCGTGGCTGCGGCAAGGGCAGGCCCGCCATGGTATGCACCTGCAGGTCAAACTGCGACGCGTCGCAGGCGTCTATTGTGTAGTGGCCGCTGTTGTGCGGGCGCGGCGCCATCTCATTGACTACCAAGCCGCCGTGCTCGCTGCCATCGTCTACCACAAAAAACTCGACGCACAGCACGCCCACGTAGCCTAGGTGCTGCGCAATGGAAATGGCTGCCTCGCGGGCCCTTGCGGCCAGGGCCGGGGGCACTGCGCCTTCGTAGGCGTGGGTCACGGCCAGAATGCCCGCTACGTGCACGTTGCGCTGCGGGGCGAAGCTGACGACTTGGCCATCCCAGCCGCGCGCCACCAGCACCGAGCACTCGGCGGTAAGTGGCAGCATCTTTTCCAGCACGCAGGCCACGCCGCCTAGGTCGGCCCAGGCGGCGGCCAGCTCGTCGGCAGTCTTCACGCGAACCTGGCCTTTGCCGTCATAGCCTAGGCGCGCGGTTTTCAGAATGCCGGGCAGCAAATCCGTCCGCTCGGCCAGCACAACCTGTAGCTGAGCCGCCGTCTCAACCACCGCATAGGGCGCGCAGGTCACGCCCGACACGTCGGCGCAGGCCGCGAAATGAGCTTTTTCCTCGATGCGGTCTTGGGCGATGCCCACCACGGCCGCGCCGGGCGCTACGGACCGGGTCTGCGCCAGCGTCTGTAGGGCCTGGGCGGGCACGTTTTCAAACTCGGTGGTGATGGCCTGGCACAGGTGGGCCAGCTGCGCCAGGCCGGCCGGGTCATCATAATTGGTTTGGATATGGTGGTGGCTCACCAGACCGGCCGGGCTTTGCGCGTCGGGCTCCAGCACGGCCGTGAAGTACCCTAGGCGCTGGGCAGCGTGCACAAACATGCGGCCCAGCTGGCCGCCCCCCAGCACCCCTAGGGTAGCCCGCTGGCCCGCGGCGTCTACGCTGCCAGGAAAAATCGGGAGCAGGGCGGCTACGTGCGTATCGGCGCTCATACGGGCAGGGTCATGGCGCGGGCGGCCTCGGTTTGGTCGGCGCGAAACTGCTGCAGCTTGGTCGCTAGGTCTGGGTTGTGCAGGGCTAGCAGGCTAATCGCGAACAGCGCGGCGTTGGCCGCCCCAGCCGTACCGATCGCAAACGTGGCCACCGGTATTCCTTTAGGCATCTGCACGATGCTGTGCAGCGAGTCTACGCCCTGCAAATGGCGGCTGGCCACCGGCACCCCCAGTACGGGCACTGTGGTTTTGGCGGCCAGCATGCCTGGCAGGTGGGCGGCCCCGCCTGCGCCAGCAATGATGGCCTGCAAGCCACGTGGGCCGGCCTGCTCGGCGTAGGCAAATAGGTCGTCGGGCATGCGGTGGGCCGATACCACGCGCGCTTCGTGGGCCACGCCAAACTGCGTGAGAAGTTGCACGGCGTGCTGCATGGTGTCCCAGTCGCTGTTAGAGCCCATAACTACGCCAATCAGCGGCCTAGGACTGGAAGTATCGGGGGTATTGGAAGTAGGGAGGGTACTCATCAAAAATTAGTTGTGTCAGGCGGCGCTTGTTGACGCATAGCTACTGCACTGCTGAGCGGTTTGGAAGCAGCAGCGATGCGCCAACAAGCGCGGCCCGACGGTCTTATTCGGCCAGGCGTTGCTTACTAGCGCTCCAGCAAAATTTCCGTGCCCAAAATTACCAGGTCTACCCGGCCCTTCAGCGTTTGGTCGATGAAGGGCGTGTTCTGGGACTTTGATTTCATGAAATCGCGCGTGAACGTTGTTTCCGCCTCGGTATCGAACAGGACGCAGTTGGCGGGCTGGCCAACTTCGATACTGGCCACCGGCAGGTCCATCAGGCGGCGAGGCTCGGCCGAGTAGCGCTTCACCACCAGGTCCCACCCAAACTTGCCGGGCTCAACGAAGAAGTGGTGCAGCGACACAAGGGCCGTATCGAGGCCGGTGATGCCGTTGGGCGCGCTAATGAAATCCTGGGCTTTTTCGAACGGCGTGTGGGGCGCGTGGTCGGTTGCAATGAGGTCAAACACGCCTTCCTTGAGCCCTTCTAGCAGCGCATCGCAGTCGGCCTGCGTGCGCAGCGGCGGGTTCATCTTGTAGTTGGTGTCGTAGTCGCCGATGTGCTCGTCGGTGAACAGCAGATGGTGCGGGGCCACTTCGGCCGTCACCTTCACGTCGCCGCGGGCTTTCCACCCGCGAATGGTTTCCATCCCCAGCTTGCTCGACACGTGCTGAATGTGCACGTGTGCGCCCGCCGCCCGGGCCAGCCGGATGTCGCGGTCAATAATGATTTCTTCGGCGCAGGCCGGCGAGCCCTTGATGCCCAGCCGGTAGCTCATCACGCCTTCGTTGAGGGCGCGCGGGCCGGCCAGCTCCGGCACTTCGCAGTGGCTGGCAAAAAACATCCCGAACTCGGTGGCGTACTGCATGGCCCGCAGCAGCACGGCCGGGTCGTTGGTGGTGTCGCCGTCGTCGGTGAGCATTTTCACCCCTAGGCCGCGCATGCCCTCGATTTCGGCTAGTTCCTTGCCCTCGCGGTTCTTCGTAACGCAGCCCGAGGTGTACACCGGAATGCGCGAGCGGTCCTTGGCATTTTCCAGCACGGTGGCTACGGTGGTAGCCGAGTCGAGGGCCGGGCGGGTGTTGGGCATCATCACCACGCCGGTCACGCCGCCGTTGATGGCCGCCTCGCTACCGGTGGTGATTGTTTCCTTGTTTTCGAAGCCGGGAGCGCGGAAGTGCACGTGGGCATCGAACATACCGGGCATCAGCACCCGGCCGCGCGCGTCGATAACGCGGGTGCCCTCGGGCACAGCCAGCTTGGTACCAATATCCTGGATTTTTCCTTCGACAATCAGGACATCGCCCTCGCGCAGCACGGGTGAGTTTTCGGAGGCGATGCGGGCATTTTGTAGGAGGAGCATGAAGTGATAAGTTCTGTAAACCGCTAGGGTTATGGGAAATATAAGTGAAATAGTAGGGCTGCCTGGCCCTAGGACAGCGCGGCCACCGCGCTAGCTCGCGGCTGGGCGGCATACGGCTCCTGCTTCGGGAAGTCTCCGCCCGGCGTGAGCCAATCGAGCACGGCCATGCGAACGGAAATGCCGTTTTCGACCTGGTTGGTAATCAGGCTGCGCTCGTAGTCCATCACGGCGTCGCACAGCTCAACACCCCGGTTCACGGGGCCAGGGTGCATGATGTAAAGGCCTTGGTCGCGGATTTCGGCTAGCCGGGCCGTGGTGATGCCGTACACGCGGTGGTACTCGCGCACGCTGGGGAAAAACTGCACGTCCTGGCGCTCTAGCTGCACCCGGAGCAGGTACACCACATCGGGTGCCCAGGCCATAGCCGCCTCGTAGTCGGTAAAGCGGCGAATGCTTTCCGGGATATACTTGGGCACCAGCGAGCCCGGCCCTAGGTACGCCACTTCGATGCCCAGCTTTTGCAGCAAGGTGCTGGTCGAGCGCGCCACACGCGAGTGCAGAATATCGCCGATGATGAGGACTTTTTTGCCCCTAGGGTCAGGAAACTTCTCCCGGATAGTGAAGGCGTCGAGCAGCGCCTGGGTGGGGTGCTCGTGCGCCCCGTCGCCGGCGTTGATGACCGACGCTGTGGTTTGGCGGGCTATCATGCCGGGCAGGCCGGGGTGGCTGTGGCGCACCACAATGTAGTCGGTGCGCATGGCCTGAAGCGTCTCGATGGTTTCGCGCACCGACTCGCCTTTGGTGATAGACGAGTGGGCCACGTCGAAGTTCGTGACCTCGGCCGAGAGGCGCTTGGCCGCCACCTCGAAGGAGGAGTGCGTGCGCGTGCTGGCCTCGTAGAACAGCATGAGCACGGACTTGCCCTCGAGGGCGGGGATTTTTTTCACCGAGTGGGTGAACAGCTTTTTAAACGACGAGGATTGGTCGAGCAAAAACTCGATTTCCTCGCGGCGAAGGGAGGCGATGTCGAGCAGGTCTTTACGTGCCATACCGATAGATGAGGAAAGATGAGATTAACTAGCTAACGCGAATGATACAAGGTCTTATCTGCTACTACTCAGGCCAAGGAAGCCGGCTGCTGGTGGCGCTGGTGGTGCTGGCCGCCGCGCCCCAGAGATAGGCAGGTAATGCCAGGCGGCCCGCGACGACCTCGGCGGGCATAAAAAAACCGTTTCGGAATCCGAAACGGTAGCGGGGTAGCACTCAGAAGAAACAACGGAAATGCCAAAGGCAAAATCAGGAAACCCAATGCTAGCGAAGACCTTCCGGTCCACGCGCGGCTCCTTGCTGAGCAGGGTGCCACGCTTCATCGACAAGGTGTTCGGGTGAAGCATGGTGCAAAGCTACGGTATTGTTACGTATCCTTTAAGCATGCTGGGTAAGAATTTTCGTTGAGGTAAGCGCACGTATTACCGCGCGCAACGACACAAAAACGTTTGGGACTAAAGCATTAGCCAGGGGCATTTCGAGCGAGCCGAAAACCTAAATGGTGGTTGGAAGCCAGGTAGCAAAGCTCGGCCGGTGGCTTGGGGTAGCCAGATGCCTTCAGCCAGCCCGCAGGTAGGGAAGGCACCTAGGAAGCAAGTGCGAGCGAGTGGGGCGCACAGAGCACGGTAAGTGGTTGGCAGCGGTGGTGTATAAAGCGCACGGGCTTGCTCAAAATTGCGTGCTGCCAGCACTTAGCCTCCCCGTAAGCGAGCTAACCAGGGTATGTGATTTATCTAATAATTAGTTGTTTGGAGAAATAGGTAATACCTTGTACACTAGTTAATATGCCTTCTTTTTATTTTACCTCGCTATCTAATTTTTATGCAATTAGAATTGTTGCGGAGCAGTGCCTGTTTAGCCATCTATCACGACTTGTCGCGTGACTGGCTCTTGCTGGAGTGGGCCGGTGAGCTTACGCTTACGGCAGTGCAAGACGCCTGCATTGCCGTGGTAGAGTGCTACATGCGCCGCACCTATCTGCGGGTATTGATTAGCAATTCGCAGGTCACGGGCGTTGGGGAGGGGGTGGCCAGCTGGCTGGGAGTAGAGTTTATCCCCTACATGGCCGTGGTAGGGGTGACGCAAATAGCCTGGATTAGTGCACCGACGCTGCTAGGCCGCCATCTAGCCCAAACGGTGGCCAAACACATACCTAGCCTAGCGCTAACGCTGTTTAACACGCGGGAGGAAGCAACTGCCTGGCTACAGCAGCCGCTCGCTGCTTTCGCAGAGAGCATGCTCTTTTCGCCCTGGCAAACGCCGGCCCAAGTTCGGCTGGCGCAGGGCGTAGAAGTACTGCGGCAAGAAGCCCAGCTGATTCGGCAAGAAGTGCAATACCTGCATCAGAAGGTGGCAAAGAGACAAACAAAATCTGTCCAGGCTTAGGCTAATGGGCCGACCTATTGGCAGAAGGCGCGTGTGCTGCGGCTTGGCCCCCAGCCCCAGCCTAAGTTGGCTGGCAGGGTGCAAAAAAAGCCCCGCGCCAAGGAGGCGCAGGGCGTTAGAATGACTGCCGGGCTCGGCGCTTTTTACAAGCGGCCCGGCATTCGGCTGGGTTAAAAGCGCTATTTTTTGGTCTTCGGAGCTTTGCCGGTGCTCGTGTTGCCCGATTGGGTAGCGCTAACTGGCTTGCCAGTCGCATCCACCGGGTTGTTGGAAGTGCCGGTGGAGTAGCTGCCGGCGGTGCTGGACCGGTTGGGCGCCATATTGCCAGAGTTGGCCTGGCTGCTTTTGCTGGGCGAGGCGCCTGCCTTGGCAGCCGTACCGGCCATGCGGCCACCTGCGGGCGCAGTGCCGGCTGGGGTGGTTTGTGCCTGTGCTGCAGAGCCAACCACACCAGCAACGGCTAGCGCTAATAAAAGCTTAGTAATCATGATGGTTAACTGGGGAAAAATCAGAGGTAAAGGATGCAGCCCTCATACGAAGAGCGGCAGCAAGAGTTTACCCGGTTGGCGCCCGATTTCAAGGTTGGCTAGCCTAGCGGCAAGCAGCCAACGGCTTAAGCAACAGAGCTGACGAGTTAGCTACCTAGGTGGCGAGGCGCACTCGGTTGGTAGGCCGCTACAAGCCATCATTCCCCCTATGCGGGGCAGTAGTGCCCCTGTGTAGTAGCCTAGGTGCGAAAAGCCGAGACCGCATGGCCCCAGACCCAGCAGCCCCCGTGGGCGCGAGGCGCCCGAAGGACTTACTAGAACCCGCAAAGTGCAGAAAGGGGAGGGAGCCGATGCTTCCGGCGCTGGCTGCCGCAGTAAGGCAGACCGGCCAGCAGGTAAAATGGCCTAAGGCCCAAAAGTGGCTCCGCTGGGATTCGAACCCAGGACCCGTACATTAAAAGTGTACTGCTCTACCAGCTGAGCTACAGAACCGTCATTTATCTCCCAGTATGCAGGAGTAGAATGGGGGTGCAAAAGTACGGCTGCGCGCTTAAAATCCTACGCGCTATAACAGATATTTTTGCGCCACACGCGCAATCTTCTGTTTTACAGTATCTATTGTTTAGAAATGATTTTAGGTGAGCGGTAGTGAGTGCGGTATGTGCGACGCCGGCCCTAGCCAATTGCTAAGTGCCCGCGATGACAGCACCAAATAAGCTGCATCTTTACCGGGCCTTGCCGGCTGAGGCCGGGCCGATAGTACCTTCTATTCCTACGCTCATGCCCGCGTCCGCTTTCATTCATCACGTCTTGTTTTATATGCCGGCCACGGCTAGCGCCGCCGACCAGGCCACGCTGTTAGAAGGATTGCAGCAACTGCAGCGCATTTCGGCCATTAAGCTTTCGCACATTGGTACGCCGGCCGAAACCAACCGCGCCGTTATCGACCGTACCTACACCTATTCGTGGCTGTGCGTGTTCGAGAGTGCCGCCGCCGAGCAGGAATATCAGGAGCACCCAATTCACGACACGTTTCGGCAGGAATATGCCCGCTACTGGGAAAAAGTCGTGATTTATGATGCCGTGGGGCCAGTGGTGCCTGCGTTGTAAGCCCCAAGACTTAGCTCCTAGGTGGTGCGTAATTGGTAAATGCAGCTGTGCCGCCTGCAAGGGAGCCCGCGCTTGTGCAAGTCTCCATAGCTGAGGAAGGCGGGCGCATAAGCGTGCTCGTGCGCCGAGGGCAGGGCCTTTTGCGCGACCTAGGTATGCCTCTCCACCCGCCCTTCCTCTTACTTCGCCACGCTTCTTTTGCTACGTCTACCTACTTCCTTGTGCGCCGTGCTCCAGGTCATCCTACTTGGGATACTGGCTGGCTCCGCGGCCCGCGCTCAGACTGCGCCCGCGCCTCTCACCATAGGCCAAACGTTTACCTTGCCCTCCAAAATATTGAAGGAGAGCCGCCGCATCAACGTGTACATACCGCTGGGCTATGCCGACTCGGCCAAGGCCAGGCTTCCGGTCTTGTACATGCTTGATGGCGGCCTAGGGGAAGATTTTCTGCACGTGGCGGGCCTGGTGCAAGTGCTCACGGGCAATGGCACTATGCGACCCTTTATACTCGTAGGCGTCGAAAACACCGCCCGTCGGCGCGACTTGACCGGGCCTACTACCAGCGCGGAGGACAAGCAAATTGCCCCGCAGGTGGGGGGCTCCGCGGCTTTTCGCCAGTTTCTGCGCACCGAGCTTATGCCTGTAGTGCAGCAGCGCTACCACCCTAGCACCGAGAAGGCCCTTATGGGCGAGTCGCTAGCGGGCTTGTTTGTAGTAGAGACCTTGTTGCTGGAGCCCGATTTAGTTGATACGTATGTGGCATTTGACCCTAGCTTGTGGTGGAATAAGGGGTGGCTGGTAGACCAAGCCCAGGCGCGCTTGCGCACCTACGCGGGGCCAGCCAAAACCCTGTATGTAGCTTCTAGCAGCGATGACGCTAAAATTCCAGAATCGCGCCGCCTGGAGCCCGCGCTAAAGGCCGCCGCGCCTCGTAGCTTGCGCTGGTACTACACGCCCATGCCCCAGGAAACCCACGCGACCATCTACCACCCGGCAGCTTTGCAGGCGCTGCGGCTGGTGTTTGCTCCTGCGCAGGGGCGGGGCGGCAACTAGCGGGCTGCGATTTGTTAAAAGCGCAGCTATTATTTTGATAGAGCCAGCGCCTGCCATTGCAGGCAGCAGGCAGTCATTTTGCTAGTAGTAAGCCCAGCGCTAACTGCCTAGGACTTAAGCCCGACCATATCTAAGCTGCTCGGTCTGCGTTGAGCCTCACACCCCAACCAACACATGGGCCCCGCTATGGAAGCAAAAACGCGCAGTTTGAAGGGCCTCGATTGGGTGAGCCTATTAATGGCCGACGTAAAGGACGGCGTGGGAGTGTACCTATCGGTATTCTTACTCACTGTGCGGCACTGGTCGCCTGACAAGATTGGGCTCGTCATTGCCGGGCCCAGCATCATTGGCATCTTGGTGCAGGGGCCGGCGGGCGCCTTCATCGACCGCACCCGGCACAAGCGCTGGCTGCTAGTGTGGGCCTCGCTCATTATTGCGCTGTGCTGCCTGGTGGTGGTGCTGACCAGTGGCTTTTACCCGGTGCTGTTCTCGCAGCTCGGGGTGGGGTTCACGCAATCGATGTACGCGCCGTGCGTGGCGGCCATCACGCTGGGTATAGTGGGGCAGGCAGCGCTGGCGCAGCGCATCGGGCGCAACGAGAGTTTTAACCACCTAGGGAACATGGTGGCCGCCATTATTGCGGGGCTGCTGGGGCGCTACGTTTCCTACGAAGCCATCTTTTACTTCTCCATTGTGCAATGCTTGCTGCTGGTGGTGGCGGTGCTAGTGGTGCGCGAGCGCGACATCGACCACGACGTAGCTCGCGGCGCCGCGGCAGACGAGGGGCAGCCGGCCAGCGTAGCGGGAATGAAAGGGCTACTGGCCAATCGCAGCATTTTATTTTTTACTGTCGCCATTGCGCTGTTTCACTTCGTTAATGCCCCGCTGCTGCCACTACTGGGGCAAAAAATGGGCTTGGCCGACCAAAAAAACTCGTCGCTGTATTTGTCGGCCGCCATCATCATTGCGCAGGGCGTGATGGTATTTGTGGCAAAATACGCGGGCAAGGCCTCCGAAAACGGCCGCAAAAAAGTGCTGCTGGTCGCCTTTGTGCTGCTGCCAGTACGAGCGCTGCTTTTCGCCTTTATTAATAATCCCTACGCCCTGACCGCCATTCAGCTGCTCGATGGCATTGGGGCTGGCTTGCTGGGGGTGGTCACCATTCTGATGATAGCAGACCTTAGCAGTGGCACCGGCCGGTTTAACCTGCTGCAGGGCGTGGTGTACGCGGCCATTGGGCTGGCTGCGGCGCTCAGCAGCATCGGGGCGGGCTACGTGGTCAAGCAATTTGGCTACGGCGTAGGCTTTAGTGCGCTGGCCGGGGCGGGGGTGCTGGCCACCATATTCTACTGGGCGCTAGTGCCCGAAACCAAGGACATCGAGCTAGGTGAGCTAGCGGCCCCAGCAGGCACCTAGGGCAGGGGAGAGCCGCCTCTGCCGACAGTCGCAGCGCAGGCAGGCCCCTAGGTCCGCGTGCGACTGGTGTAGGGCCAAAGGCTGCCCGTACCTTCAGTGACCAAATAAATTGCGAACTGTCGAGCCGAAACGCTTAGTGTTAAGACTGGCCCAACTAGCTCGGCACACGGTGGGGCTTGTGGCCGCTAAGGAGCTTACTTAGCGTAGGTAATTGGTAACTTGAAAGTTACTAGCAGGGTATAGATGCTACATCTATAGCTAGCCTGGCGGTCCTTGCCGGCCCTAGGGTGGCAAGCAGCCGGTATGAAACAAGCAACAACAGTCGAGGTATGGGGAGGAGTGGAGTGCACGTGCCGCCGCGTAGGAGATAATTATTCTGACCAGCTGGTGCGCAATGGTCACCGCGAGCGGCTCGACGACCTCGACCGCTTTGCCGACCTGGGGCTGCGCACCCTGCGCTACCCCGTGTTGTGGGAGCACGTAGCCCCCGAAAGCCTCGACAACCCCGATTGGACTTGGCCCGATGAGCGGCTGGCGCGCCTGCAGGAGCTCGGCATCACGCCCATTGTAGGGCTGGTGCACCACGGCAGCGGCCCGCGCTACACCTCACTCGCCCAGCCCAACTTTGCCACGGGCCTGGCCCGCTACGCCCGCATGGTGGCCGAGCGCTATCCTTGGGTAATGGACTACACCCCCGTAAACGAGCCGCTCACCACGGCCCGCTTTAGTGGGCTCTATGGCTTGTGGTACCCGCACGGGCGCGAGGATACCACGTTTGTGCGCTTGCTCATCAACCAGTTGTACGCCACCTGGCTGGCCATGCGCGCCATTCGCGAAGTGAACCCGGCCGCCCGCCTCGTGCAAACCGAGGACCTAGGGCAGGCTCATGGCACTCCCGCCCTGGCCCAGCAAGTAACGTTTGAAAACCACCGACGCTGGCTGACGTTCGATATCCTGACCGGGCGGCTCACGCCTAGCCACCCGCTGTGGAGCTACCTGCGCACAAACGGCATAGCCGAGGCCGAGCTGCAAGTATTTATTGATAACCCGCTGCCGCCCGACCTGCTAGGCATCAACCACTACGCCACCAGCGAGCGCTACTTGGATGAGCGGTTAAACCTGTTTCCGGGCGAGCACGCTCTGCGGGGTCTCCACCACGCAGCTTACGCCGATTTGCAGGCCTTGCGGGTAGAAGGCGCGCCCGTGTCTGGCCCCGAAGCCCTACTACGCGCCACCTGGGACCGCTACCACCTGCCGATAGCCATTACGGAAGCCCACCTAGGCTGCACACGCGAGGAGCAAATGCGGTGGCTGTACCAACTGTGGCAGGTGGCCAACCGCGTGCGCGCCAGCGGCGTCGACTTGCGCGCCCTCACGGTGTGGTCGCTGCTCGGCGCGTTCGACTGGGACAACCTGCTCACGCAAGACGGAGCTTCGTACGAGGCCGGCGTGTATGACGTGCGTGGGGCGCAGCCCCGGCCCACTGCCCTGCACGCGTTAGTGGAAGGCCTGGCCAAGCGGGGCGACTACGCCCACCCCGTGCTCACGGACCCCGGGTGGTGGCAGCGCACCATTCGCTTTGATTGGTCAGTCAAAGCGAAAGACGACGCCTACTGCCGAGCCTAACACAACTCGCTCGGCAAGAGAATATGCGCAGGAGTGGTAATACCCTAGGGTACTGCTAGTAACGAAGCAGCGCAAACGTGCTACCTTGCTGGCCTACTGGGTATTTCACTAAGCTGGCCTCATGCACAAAAGACTCTGTTTCACGCTTTCATTTTTGTTTGTCGCGGCGCGTTTGCTAGGTGCGCCCATCACGTTGCTGTCGCCCGATAAGCGTGTCAACGTCTCCGTTAATCTGCAAGGGCGGATAAGCTACTCGGTGTCGGTGAGCGGCACGCCGGTGCTGCAAGACTCGTATGTGCAGCTCAACCTCGCGGGCCAGCATCTAGGCGAGCGCCCGCAATTGCGCAAGAAGTCTATCAAGGCAGTGAGCACTACGTCGCAGCCGGTGGTGCCCCTCGCCAATAGTACCGTCAGTAATGCCTACAATCTGCTGACACTGGATTTTAAAAATGATTTCAGCGTAGAGTTTCGGGCTTATAATGACGGGGTGGCCTACCGCTTCGTTACTAATAAAAAGGATTCGGTGGAGGTGAGCAGCGAGGACGTGCACTTGCACTTCGCCAGCCCGGTCGAGACGTCCTACTTAGAGACGGGCAGCTTCAAAACTGCCTACGAAATCCTATACAAGCGCCAGCCGCTGGAGGCTGTGAACCGGGACAAAATGAGCGTGCTGCCGATGCTGTTCGCCACTCCCAAGTACAAGGCGCTGTTTTCGGAAGCGGACCTCTACGACTACCCGGGCCTGTTTGTGAAGGCTGTGGATGGGCAGACGGTCACTGCCACGTTTCCGAAGGCCCCGCTGAAGTTTGGTCCCGACGGCGACCGCAGCGTGAAGATTGTGACCGAGGCGCCCTACCTCGTCAAAACGGCAGGCAAGCGCACGTTTCCGTGGCGCTTTCTGGTCATCACGGAGCAAGATGCGCAGCTAGCGGCCAACCAGATGGTGTACAAGCTCAGCACACCCAATCAGCTGAAAGACACCCAGTGGATTAAGCCCGGCCAGGTAACCTGGGAGTGGTGGCACAACGCCTACGTGTACGGGGTCGATTTTAAATCGGGCTACAACCAAGACACCTATAAGTACTACATCGACTTTGCTTCCAAGTCCGGCATTCCCTACATCCTTATGGATGAGGGCTGGGCCAAAACGACGCTCAACCCATTTGAGCCCAACCCGACTATCAACTTGCAGGAATTGATTGCCTACGCCAAGACCAAGAATGTCAAGATTTTGCTGTGGTTTACTTGGCTGGCTATCGAGAACAACCCCACGGTGTATGAAACCCTGGAGAAATGGGGGATAGCGGGCATGAAAATCGACTTCATGGACCGTAGCGACCAGTGGATGGTGAATTACTACACCCGCGTGGCCAAGCGGGCGGCCGAGCACCACTTGCTGGTCGATTTTCACGGCGCCTTCAAGCCCGCCGGGCTAGAAGTGGCCTACCCCAACGTGCTGTCGTACGAAGGCGTGATAGGCATGGAGCAGAACATCGGCGGCGGCCTGGCCACGCCGAAGAATAACCTGTACCTGCCGTTTTTGCGCAATGCGGTGGGTCCCATGGACTACACGCCCGGCGCCATGCGCTCGGCCCACCCCAAAGACTACCGCGGCAACTGGGTGAACACCATGAGCATCGGCACCCGCGGCCACCAGCTGGCCATGTACATCGTGTTTACCAGCGGCTTGCAGATGCTCGCCGACAACCCCTTCAACTACCTGCGCGAGCCCGAAACCACCTCCTTCATTACCTCCGTGCCCGTGACCTGGGATGAAACGCGCGTGCTGGAAGCGGCCGTGGGCGACTATATCGTGACGGCCCGGCGCAAGGGCACTACCTGGTACCTAGGCGGTATGACGGCTGAAAAAGCCCACGAGCTAACGCTGCCGACCGACTTCCTGACCAAGGGCGCCCGCTACCAGCTCACGTTGATTAAGGATGGTGTGAATGCCGACGTGCAGGCTATGGACTTCAAGCGCGTCGTTCAGCCCATGCAGCCCGGCCAACCTATTACCCTAACGATGGTGCCCGATGGCGGCTTCGCCGCTCGCATCGAGCTCTTGCCTTAACAGTTTGCCGACCTAGGCGCACGGCAAGCCCGTAAACCAAAAGAGGACGACCTAGGTCGTCCTCTTTTGGTTTGGTAGCTACTTAACTGGTGCTACGCCCTGCGTAGTCTGCACTATTTTCTGGATGGTGCCATCCTTGTTGTAGTGCAGGTCATCGACGCAGATAGAGCGGCGGTAGCTGCCGCCGGTGGGCAAGGAGCCGTTGTGGTAGAAAAAGTAGCTCTTGCCTTTGTAGTCGATGATGCCGGGGTGCGTGGTGAAGCTGTTGGGCACGTTTTCCTGAATGATGCCGCGGTAGGTCCAGGGACCGGTGGCGCTGGGGGCCGTGCAGTACTCTATCATTTCGGGCTTGGTGCCGGCACTGGCGTACACGAGGTAGTAGAGCTTTTTGCGCTTGTACACCCAGGGTCCTTCAATGTAGTTCTTGATATTCAGCACCGTGATGGGGCCAGCCAGCTCCGTCAGGTTGTCCTTGAGCTTCACCCAGCGGCAGCTTAAGTTGCCCCAGTACAGGTAGGCCTGCTTGTCATCGTCGATGAACACGGTGGGGTCGATGTCGTCCCAGGCGTGCGGCTTGTCCTTAGTCATCTCATTTACGATGAGGGCCTTGCCAATGGCGTCCTTGAACGGCCCCGTGGGGCGGTCCGACACGGCCACGCCGATGGCCGCGCCGCCTTGGCTGTTGTCGTCCTTCTTGTGAAAGGTGGACACAAACCAGTAGAACTTGCCCTTGTGGTACACGCACTGCGCTGCGTAGGCATCGCCGGTGGCCCAAGCGAAGGTGCGGGGCGAGAGGCGAGTGCCGTAGTCTTTCCAGTGCACCATGTCGGTGGTGGAATAGATGCGCCAATCGGGCATCTTATAGTTGGTTTCTTGCACCGAAGCTGTGTCGTGGCCGGTGTACAAAAACAGCGTGTCGCGGTACACCAGCGGCGCCGGGTCGGCCGTGAACACGTCTTTGATAATCGGGTTTTGCGCTCGGAGCGCGGTGCTAGCCACGCAGGCCAGCAGGAACGTGAGGAGAAGGTTTTTCATGGCATTACTAGCAGGAGAGGAAGCACCCGGCCCTAGGTTCGGCCGGGGCCTTTGAGTTGCCTAAAACAGCTTTTGGGCGAACATGTACAAATCGTGGCGCCACACGGGCCAGGTGTGGCCGCCGGGATATTCGCTGTAGGCGTACTTGATACCTAGCTCGTCCATCTTGGCGCGCATCACTTTGTTGTTGGCGTAGGCAATGTCCTCCTGCCCACCCATCGAAAGCCACAGCTGCTTGAGGTTGGTGTTGATGGTGCTGGCGTTGGCTTTCATGTAAGCATACTGCGGGTCAGACAAGGCCGCGTTATTGGCGAAGAAGCCCGAGCTAAATACCCCTAGGTAGGCAAACTGGTCGGTATTCTTCATGCCCGCATATAGCGTTTGTAGGCCGCCCATCGAGAGGCCAGCTAGGGCTCGGTTTTGGGCGCCAGGCGCTACGCGGTAGTTGCTTTCTACCGCGGGCATTACGTTTTGCTTGAGCTCGTCTTCGAAGCGCTTCAGTGTCTGCTCGCCGAAGCCGGCTATACCACCAGGGCCACCCATGTTGCCGTCCATCATCACGATGAGCATGGGCTTGGCCTTTTTGTCGGCAATTAGGTTGTCCAGAATGATGTCGGTTTTGCCTTGCTTAGCCCAGCCGGTTTCGTCTTCGCCGCCGCCGTGCAGCAGGTACAGCACGGGGTATTTGGCGGACGTGTTAGCGTCGTAGCCCGGCGGGGTGTACACAAAAAACCGCCGCCACGAATTGGTGACCTTAGAGAAGAACCGCCGCTCGCGCACTTCGCCGTGGGGCACGTCGCGCAGGGCGTAGAAGCCGGTGCCGCGGCCCGGAATCTCGATGCCGCTGGCCATGCGCCCCATGCCGTAGAAGGTGTCGCTGGCGGGGTCGGCGATGGGCAGGCCGTCGAGAATGAGCGAGTAGTAATGCAGGCCGCGGCTCAAGGTGTCGGTGGTGGTGGTCCAGGTGCCGGTGCTGTCCTTCACCATGTCGTATTTGCGACCTAGGTCGAGCTGCGCCTTCTGCACGCCGGGCGCTTTGAGGCGGAATACGGCGCGGTTATCGGGCAGAATTTGCGGGTATTTGGCGTTGCGCACGTTGGTGGCGGCCGGCGCTCCTAGCACGGTGTAGGTGGGCAACGCCGCCACATCCACGGGCTTAAATAGCTGCTGCGAGAACATGTAGAGCCCGTTTTTCCAAACCTTGAAGTCATGCCCGCCGGCCTCTAGGTAGTACACGTGCGGCACGTTGTGCTCGTAGAGGTAGTCGTGCGTGCGCTGGCTGATGGGCAGCAGTCCATCGGCGTCGCCACACGAAATCCAGAGCAGCTTGAGCAGCTTCTTGGCCTTGGCGGGGTCGGGCACCAGTTGCTCGGGCATCTTGGTATTCGGGGCCGATGAGAAGCCACCTACCCAGGCAAACTTATCGAGGTTACCTAGCCCAAAATCCAGCGACTGGCCGCCGCCCATCGACAGCCCGGCAATAGCCCGGTCCTCGCGATTCTTGAGAGCCGGGTAGTTCTTTTCGATGTAGGGAATGAGGTCGGTCAGCAGGTCCTTTTCGAAGTTGGCAAACGCAGCCACCTTATCCGGCCCGTAGATATTGCCGATGGGCCGGTCATCTTTCATGGCTCGGCCGTTAGGCATCACCACCAGCATGGGCTTGAGCTTGCCCGCCGCGTACAGATTATCCAGAATCACCTGCGGGCGCCCGCCTTTCAGCCATTCCTTCTCGTCGCCGCCGATGCCGTGCAGCAGGTACAGTACCGGGTACTTCTTCTTTTTGGAATAGCCGGGCGGCGTGTACACCAGCGCTTTGCGCACCGTGCCCACCGTTTTGGAGGTATAGCTGATGCTGTCGATGCGGCCGGTGGCAATGCCCGCGGCGGGCTGGTCGAAGCCCCTAGGGGCCTCCATGCTAGTTTTTTGGGCCAAGGCGCTACTGGCACTCAGCAGGGCGACGCTCGCCAGTAGAGGAAACAATACTCTCATAGTGGTGGGAAAAAGTGCGCCGCCCTACGGGCAGCAGAAGGTTAAAAAACAAAACACTCCTAGTAGTCAGCCATCCGGTGGCGCCTGTTATTTCGGGTTAGCTGTGGTATAAACTGCCAGGCCAAAGTCGTAGCCGGGCTTGTCGTTCAGACGCAGCGGCAATCGGTTGAAGTAAGCCCCCCCGGCCGGGTAGGCCTCCTGCCGACTCGCGCGCCAGAAAAGCGGCGCCGACTTTTCCAGGCCCTGCAGCTCGAAGGCGTAGGTGTGGCCGGCCTGCAACGCCACTTGGTTGGTCCCAGTGAAATCGAATTGCAACAGCCCCGCGGGCTGCGGCGTGTAGGCAATAGCGAGGCCCTGGCCACCCCCTAATAGATTGGTGCCGGGGGTATAGGTTGGGCTTTCCTGCGTGCCTAGGTCGTAGAGCGCCAGGGTGACGGACTGCTTGGTATCGGTGCCGAGCCCGTCGCCCCCAAACAAGTCGATGCGCGTGAGCTTGCCGTCGGCCAGCATCCGGAAGGTCTGCCCCAAGCTGGTGCCACCCTTGTCGTGGTTGAAGCTGATGTTGTCGAGGGCCGTGTTGGCCGGGTCGGCCATGGTGCTCAGCAGGGGCGCGCCGGGCCACTGCGCGGGGCGCGGCAACAGGTTTTGCACGACGCTGACGCCGGGGGCCGTAGTAGTTGGGGCGCTGGCGGGCGGCGCGGGGCGGCTGGCGCTAGGTTTGGGTGGCCCGCTCACGCCGGCCACGGTTTGGGCGATAGGCTGAATAGTGCCATCGGGGTTGTAGTATAGGTATTCGACGCACACGCTGCGCCGGCCTAGGGCCCCGCTTTCGCCGGTGGGCAGGGTCAGCGTCGCGTTGTGGTAGAAGAAGTACCACTGCTTTTTGAACTCGACAATGCCCGGGTGAATGGTGTAGCTGTTTTTGGCCTGGTCGGTAAGGATGCCGCGGTAGGTCCACGGGCCGGTGACCTTGGGGGCCGTGGCGTAGCACATCTTCTCCGACATGCCCTGGTGCGCGAAGGCGGCATAGGTGAGGTAGTACAGGTTGCCGCGCTTGTGCAGCCACGGGCCCTCGGTGTAGTTGGGCACCTCGATGCGCTGGATGGGGCCGTCGAGTTCCGTCATGTTGGGCTTGAGCTTGGCTAGGTAGCAGTTGGGGTTGCCCCAAGCCAGCCACGCCGTGCCGTCGTCATCCACGAATACGGTGGGGTCGATGTCGTCCCAGCCGTTGGGGCCGGGCGTGGTTTTGTCCGAGATGAGCGCCGAGCCGCGGGCATCCACGAAGGGGCCCGTGGGGCTATCCGACACGGCCACCCCGATGGCTTTGGCGTTGGCCGGGGCGCCCTCTTGCACCGCCGCGTAGAAGTAAAACTTGCCGTTGCGGGCCACTACCTGCGAGGCCCAGGCATCCCTCGTGGCCCACTTGAAGTCGCGCACGTTCATAATGGGGCCGTGCGCGGTCCAGTTTTTCATGTCAGTGGTGGAGTAGCACCGCCAGTCGTTCATGTTGAACATCTGGCCCTCCTTCGCCTCATCGTGGCCCACGTAGAGGTACAGCTTGTCCTTGTACACCAGTGGGGCCGGGTCGGCGGTAAATACGTCGCGGATAATCGGGTTTTCGCCCGGCTTAGCGGCCGCCTGGCCGTAGCTGCAAGGGGTGAAGGCGGCTTGCCCAAGCGCAACAAACAGGGCAGCAGACAAGAATTGCTTAGGCACAGAAATAAAGTAAAAAGTGGGGTAGACGGCTCGCCGCTGGGCAACAAGTGGAAGCATTAGGGCCGTGGCTGCGGCCTAGGTCGCACTGCATCGTTAGCAATCACTCCTTCCAGGGTGTGCATTGGCGGCTCGACGGTAGCCGGAATGGGCAGGTGGCTAAACTGCTGGAAGTAGAGCAGGCAAGCGTCTTTCCAGAGCACGGCGTTGCCGCTTTGGGCGCGCAGCTTGTTTTGCACCGCCGCAAAGCGCTCGGCATCCACGTAGGGCTGGGCTTTATCCCACACCTGCTGAAACTGGCGTACTTGCTGCACGCCGTGGTCGTAGTGCAGGGCTAGCTCGTCCCAGAGCGTGCGGCCGCTTTTCATCTTGAAGTCCCAGGGCAAGTGGTGAAACCAGAGCAGGTACTCGTCGGGGCAGGTAGCGGGGTTATTAAACCTGGCGGCCAGCGGCTCGTGGTATTGGCTCACGGCGTTGCTGCCAGTGTTGGTGCGGTTGAAGCCTACCCCCTGCGCATCGGCCTGGTGGTAGTAGGGCGGCGTCCAGTCGGCGCGCATTTTGGGCGGTGCCCACCAGGGGCCGGGGCCGTAGTGGTCGTGGGTAGCCGACATGATGTGGTGCAAACCTAGGGGCATGGAGTAGTTCACGACGGCTTCCCGGCTGTCCAGCATCAGTTGCTTTACCGGCGCCAGAAAGTTGGTATTCCAGTCTGAAGCGCTAGCCGTGGTAGCGCTGGCCGTCGAGCTGGTAGCTCCGGTAAAGGTTTGCTTGAGCCACTCGTCAGCAATCTGGGCGCTTTTCAGCTGGTTGTTCCAGGCCAGGCGGCCGAAGGCGTACCAATTGGCCTGGCCGAAGTCCTGGCCGGTCCAGTTCCGGTCTAGGCCTGTGTTGGCAACGCCGGCCATGGCCGTGTGCTTTTGTGGGTACACGCTGCCATCGGTGACGCGGGCCACGGTGCTGCCAGGGCCTGCTTGGTAGGTGTCACTGCCTAGGCATTCCTCCCACATGGTCGAGAGAAAGGCCAAGTCGACGGAGTGGCCTAGGTACTCTTGCGTAATCTGGAACTCAGGCATCACAGAAGTCTTTTTCAGCGCCCCGAAAAGCGGACTGAACGGCTCGCGGGGTTGAAAATCAACCGGCCCGTTTTTCACCTGCACGATGATGTTGTCGCGGAATTTGCCGTCCAGCGGCACAAATTCGTTGTAGGCTTGCTTGGCGCGGTCCTTATCGTTGGGGCTGTACACGAAGGCCCGCCACATCACGAGGCCACCGTAGGGTTTTACCGCATCAGCCAGCATGTTGGCGCCGTCGGCGTGGGTGCGGCCGTAGTCCTGCGGACCGGGCTGGCCCTCGCTGCTGGCTTTCACCAGGAAGCCGCCGAAATCGGGAATCTGCTGGTAAATCTCCTTTGCTTTGGTCTGCCACCACTTCTTCACGGCTGGGTCCAGCGGGTCGGCAGTTTTGAGGCCACCCAGCAGCACCGGCGACGAAAACTTCACCGCCAAAAAGGTCTTCACGCCATACGGCCGCAGCACATCGGCAATAGCTTTCGTGCGGCCTAGGTACTCAGCCGAGAGGATGAGCGGCGAGGCATTCACGTTGTTGATAACGGCCCCGTTGAGACCCACCGACGCGTTGGCGCGGGCGTATTGCTGCCACAGCGCTTTGTCCTTGGCCGTGACCACAAACGAGCTGTCTTTGCGCCAGAAAATGGAGTGCCCGGCATAGCCGCGCTCCACCGAGCCGTCGGGGTTGTCCCAGTGGTTGAGCAGGCGGTACTTGTAGGAAGGATTGAACACCTTGTCGGCCACCGGCTGGCCGGTTTGTTGGCGGCGCAGCAATTCAAAAACGCCGTAGAGCAGGCCCGCTTCGGTCGTGGCGCGCACGCTGGTCGGGCCCAGGCGAAAGCCATCGTGCTTGATGGCGTTGTCCTTCTTTAGCGTGAGCGTTACGGTAGCCCCGGCCGTGCCCTGCCAGCCGCGCTCCAGCTCTTGCTTGGCCATGGCGAGCAGGGCCGAGTTTTTGGCCGCCACTACCACCGTGACCGGCGCCGCTTGGTGCGGACGTAGCCACAGCTGGTGGCCGTCTTCGGCGCGCAGCCCTAGGGTAGTGCCTAGCAGCCAAAGACTAAAAAGAAGCTTTTTCATGATACGGAACTTATTGCTTGATGGTGAGCGGCTTACCTAGGTAGGCCACTTGCTTGCTGGGCTTGCCAAAGGCCTCTCCCAGCCCGGTGGTTTCGCTCACCCACACGATGTTGAAGACGCGCCGCTTCAGCGCGCCGGGGTAGGCGCCCAGTTGCGGGCCGATGGTCAGGGTGCGGCGCTTTTCATCCCACGCAAAAGGAATGGCAGTGTACTGGCCCTGCTCGTAGCGGTAGCTGTCGCCCTCGTCTTCGTAGAGCGTAAACCGGCCGTCGGCGCCGGCGTACACCCTGATTTCTAGCGTGTCAGCCGTTTTTTGCCCGGTGTATTGCAGGCGTTTGCCTAGGGGCACAATGGCGCCGGCTTTCACAAAAACCGGGGTCGTGGCCATAGGCGCCGGGGCCGTGATGGTTTGTCCGCCCGCGTGGCGCTGGCCGGTCCAGAAGTTGTACCACGCCCCACCCTGGGGCAGGTACACGGGCCACTCGGTGCGGCCCGGCGCCGTGACGGGCGCCACCAAAAACGCCGGCCCAAACAGGTACTCCCCGGCCTGCTTGCGGGCAGTGGTATCGGTCCGAAAATCCATGACCAAGGGCCGCATCAGCGTCGAGCCCTGCACGTGCACTTGCCAGGCCGCCGAGTAGAGGTAGGGTAGCAGGCGGTAGCGCACGTCCAGCAGCTGCCGGATATTGGCCTCCACCACGGGGCCGTTTTTCCAGGGCTCGGTCTCAGTTTGGTAGCCGTGCACCCGGAAAATGGGCGTGAAGGCACCCCATTGGTACCAACGCATCAGCAGCTCGTTGTACTGCGGGTCGTTGTACTGCCCGGCGCCCGGCCGGAAAAACCCGCCGATGTCGGTAGTCCAGTACGGCAGGCCGGTGATACTGAAGCCTAGCCCCGCCGGAATTTGGCGGCGAAACGTGTCCCAGGTGCCCCCAATATCGCCCGACCAGCTGATGGTGCCGTAGCGCTGCTGCCCCAAAAAAGCCGAGCGCGTGAGGATGCACACGCGCTTGTCCTGGGTGGCGGCGCGCTGCCCCTCGTACACGGCTTGGTTCACAAAAAGCGGGTACGTGAGCCGGTAAAAATCGCCCGGCCCCAGGGCGAGCTGCTTGCCGTGCAGGGCATCGTTTTCGGGCTCCGTGGCGTCGAGCCACCACGAATCGACCCCGTACCGGAACAGGTGCTGGTTGATAGCCGCCCAGTGCGCCTTGCGAGCGGCGGGGTTCGTGAGGTCGAGCCAGGGACTATTCGGGATGTAGAAGTTATTGGCGACGTGGCTTTTGCCGATGTCCGATTCCTTGTTCAGGTTCTCCCACACCGAAATATTGAAGCGGGTGTGCTGGGCGTGCAGGTTCTGCATCAGGGCGGCCGGGTCGGGGTAATGGGCTTCGTCGAATTGCATGACGCCCCACCCGTATTTGCCCCAGTACTGCCAATCCTGCACAATCACATCTATGGGGATATTGCGCCGCCGAAACTCTTGCACCGTTTCCTCTAGGTGCGCGCTGGAAGTGTACCGCTCGCGGCACTGCCAAAAGCCGTAGGCCCATTGCGGCAGCAGCGGCACCTGGCCCGACAAGTTGCGGTAGGTGCGAATAACTTCGTCGGCCTGCGGCCCATAAAACACCACGTAATCGAGCAGCTTGGCATTGGGCGAGCGAAACGTGGTAAGCCCATTTACCCGCTTGTAGGTGACGCGGGGGGTGTTATTGGCCTTGCAAATGACCTGCACGGTGTGCGCCCCCGCCTTCAGCGCCACTTGGGCGCTGGCCGTGGGTGGCAGCCAAAAATTACGTTGGTCGAGGCACGCTACCCCGTCGATGGCCACGTAGTGCCGGTTGCCCATCGCGCCCAGGTCGAGCATCAGCGAATAGGTACCGGTCGCGGGCAGCGTAAACGTGCCGGTGTAAGTGGCCTGGTCCTGCGCTACTTTTTGGGTGCCATTGGCGGTGGTGGCATCCACTGCGGTGCCTGTGGCGGCTGTTTCGGGCTGCTTTTCGAGGGCGATGGGCGCATCGGCTGGGTTGAAGTCGGTGAGCCCGTATTGATGCCACAGCAGGCCGTAGCCCTTGCTAGAATACAGAAAAGGCAGCGCAATCTGGGTGTTCACCTGCGTGAGCTGCCGGGTCACGCCGCGCAGGTTGAAGTGCCCATCCTGAAACTGCCCCAGGCCCAGCAGCAGCTCATCCGGGCTGGTTTGGAACTGCTGCTGCGCCACCACGTTGGCTTCGCCCAGCACGGGCTCGGCCGGTAGCAGGCGGGTAGTAGGCTGCTCGCGTAGAAACACCTGGCCGGCGTTGTTCAGGTAAGAAATTGAGCCGGTGGCCTTGTCCACGCGCACCCGCACTTGCTTGGTAGCTAGCTCCACCGCCGTGCCCGTTTCCGTGGTTTTGAAAGCGGGCGCTCGGAGCTGGCTCGTCAACACCAATTCGGGCGGCGCAGGCAGCGCTCCTTGCGCGTACTGCACCCGAATGGCGTTTTCGGCCAGCGGCCGCAACACCAGCTGCCCTTTGGCCAAGGCAATCGTGACCCGGTCGGCGCTCGGCTTGTAGCTCCGAAAGCTTTGGCCAAACCCCACAATCGGCCAGCTCACGAGCACTAGCAAGCAAGCGGGCTTTATTCGGAGCAAGGCGAAGCAGCGGTGGAGCATGTTGGCTTTTTAAGTAGAATGAGTGACCTAGGTCCGCTTTGGTGGGCAAGAACACTACTTGCTTAAATGACGGGGCTCCCAGGGCTGCCGAGCCTAGGAGCTTCGCAGCATAAGTAGAAGCTAGCTTCTAGGTCCGACTTGCTTACTCGAACTTGACCCAGTCAATCTCGACGGGCGTGTTCGTTTTAGATGAAACGACCAGCGTGTGCGTGCCGGGCTTGAAGGCGGACAAGGGCGCTTTTATTTCTCGCCACTGGCTGCCCTTGGGCACAGTGACTTGGGCCAGCACCGGGCCGGTAGCTCCGTCTGCCCGCAGCTGCACCGTAGCGCCGGCCGCCGCCATCGTGCGCAGCGTCACCGTCTTGAGAGCCTGTTTGCCAAAGGCTACGCCGTTGTATTGCACCCAGCCCTGGTTGTTGGCAAATATGGTTTTCCAGCCCTGAAACTTGTTGGCAGTATCTAGGAAGGCGATGTTCGCACCACTGCTGCTCAAGCGGCTGTAGCGGTCCAGTTGAATTTTCTGCTTGGCATCGGTTAGGCCCACACCGCGCAGAGTGGGCGTCACTTTCCGAATGGCGCCGTCGGGCTCAAAGAATAGGCTATCGATGCGAACCGAGCGGTTTTTGTCGAAAGCGGGCGACAGGTCGTTGTGGTGATAGAACAAGTACCATTGGTTCTTAAGCTCCAGCAGGGAGTGGTGATTGGTCCAGCAGCCCGTCGGCGATTCGTCCATAATCACGCCCTTCACCGTGAAAGGACCTAGGGGGCTGGTGCTGGTAGCGTATTCGAGGCGCTCAGTCTTGTTCTCGACGTGCGGATAAGTCAGGTAATAAATTCCTTTGCGCTTAAACAAGTACGGACCTTCCTTCAGTCCCTTAGTCGGCAGCTCGCCCAGCGTAACGGGCTCTGAGGCTAGCTCCAACATGTTTTCCTTCAGCTTCGCCCCGTAGATATTGCCCTGCGACCAGTACAGGTACGCCTGCCCATCCTGGTCGATAAACACGTTGGGGTCGATGCCACGCACGCCCTTGATGGGCAGCGGCTGCGGCACAAACGGCCCGGTGGGCTTGTCGGCCACGGCCACCCCCACGGTGAAGCCTTTGCTCACGGTCGTGTCCTTGGGGGTGGTTGGGAAGTAGAAATAATACTTGCCGTTGCGCGCGATGCAGTCAGGCGCCCACATGCTGTAGCTATCGGGCTTCACCCAAGGCACCTTATTCTGCGTCACAATCACGCCGTGGTCGGTCCAGTCGGTGAGGTTGGCCGACGAGAATACGTGGTAGTCCTCCATCACAAACCAGCCCGCCCGCCCGCGGCCGGGAGCAGCCCGAATGTCGTGCGAGGGGTACACGTACACCCGCCCATCGAATGCGCGCGCCGTTGGGTCGGCCGTGAATTGGTTAGTGATAATTGGGTTCTGCGCCTGGGCGGCGTTGCCTAGCAGGCAGGTCAGACTGGCTAGAATGTAGGATAGTTTGTGCCTCAGCATGGGTGGGTAGAAGTTGTGGATAGGTTTCGAAGTCAAAAAGGCTGTCATGCAGCGCATTCTGCGCTGCATAACCTAGAGAGCAGGTTACTTGGCCCCAGTACTCTTGTCCGTAATGCGGAAATAATCGAAATCAGCGTAGCCACCAGGATTCTTGGTGGCGTAGTTGAATAACCCGAACCGGTAGCCCATGAAGTGCGGCAGCGTGTAAGCCATTTTGAGCGGGCCACCAATGTCTTTCCACGTTTTGCCATCGAGGCTGTAGTAGAACGTGGCCACGTCTTTGCGGTCCGTAAAGTCACATTCGGCCTTGAAATACACGGTGTTCTGTGCCAAGGGCAGGCGCTGTAGCTCCACCGGTTTCTCCGATTCGGCACTGACCATGACGATAGATTTGGCGCCGTTGCGATTGTCTACGCCCACCAGGCCGTAGCGCTTTTGCAACAGAGCTAGGCCAGCAAAATCACCGTCTTTGAGGTGCGATACATCCAAGGCCGTAGTGCCCGCGCAGATGGGCCCGATGGTGCGCTGGGTGAGGGTATTGCGGGCCAGCAGGAAGGTAGTATCCACGCGGCCGGTTTTGAGGCGCAGATAGCCGGGGCGGTCAGTGAGCGACCACAGCGAGTTTTCCGGGTTGTGGTTCCACTGCCACACCAGCGGCAGGGCGGGCTCGCCCTTGCGCCGGGCAAATTCATCCGAGGCTACTATGCCCGGAATCAGGCCTTTGCTGGCGGGCAAGGCTAGCGTAGTGGGAACCTTGCCGGCCGGGCTACCCAGTACGGGCCAGCCATCGGTCCAGGTCACGGGCACCAAGTACGGGATGCGACCCACAGCCCCGTTGTCGCGGAAGAGGTAGGAAAACCAGCGCCCATCGGGCGTGTCGATGAGGCCGCCCTGGGCCACCCCTAGGTCTTGCAGCGCCACCCGGCCTTCATAGGGGCCCGTGAGCTTGTCGGCCCTGTGCACCACCACCGTGCGCATGCCGCCCTTAGGCCAGGTAATGTTAAAGAGGTAGTATTTGCCCTTGATTTTGAACAACTGCGAGCCTTCGGCGGGCAGGCCGAGGTTGGGGCCGGCCGGGGTGCTGGCGTTTTCTATCAGCACCTGCTCCGTGGCGCCGGGCTTCACGCCGGAGGCGTCAGCTGTCAGCTCAACTAGCCGCAGCTTGCCGGCGCCGTATATCAGGTACACGCGGCCATCGTCGTCGAAAAACAGGGAATGGTCGTGGTAACTCGGCTTAAACGATACGGCTTTCCAAGGGCCTTTCTCAATGTTCTTGGTAGAATAGACATAAGTTTTTCCGGTCGTTTGGGCGAAGGTCGAAACGTAGTAGGTGCCCTTATTGAAGCGCAGGCTACTTGCCCACGAGCCGCGGCCGTAAGTGCTTTTGCCGTTGCGCAGCGCTAGCTCGTCCTGGCCACCTAGGGTATCGGAGGCGTAGCTCACGAGGTGCCAGTTCACGAGGTCCTTCGACTTCATAATGGGCACGCCCGGCGTCATGTGCATGGTCGTGCTGCTCATGTAGTACGTGTCTCCCACCCGTAGCATCGAGAGGTCGGGCACGTCAGCGTAGATAATGGGGTTTTGCGCCTGCTTTACCTGCGCGAGTAGCGGCGAAGCAACGGCCGATGCGAGGACTATTCCGAAAAATAAAGTGCTGCGCTGTAGGAAGTGTGACATGGGTGGGAGATTGCCGAGCTGCGGTGTTAGTGATGGGTCGTGGGTTTGATAGCCTGGTATTTGCCACTCAAGTGCATCAAGCTGAACAGGTACAACAGACCGTCGTAGTAAGGGTCGAAGTAGCCATCTTCGTAGGGTGCTAGTTTGGCGTTCCAGAGCGCATGCACAAACCCTAGGTCCCGGTCTTGGTGCATGAGTGAGGCCGACGCGCTGGTAGCTACCAGCCCCAGCGAATGCCGCAGTTTCTTGACGTCGCCGGCTTGCAGAATGAAGTCGGGCCGCGAGCCGTCCACGTTGAACTGGTCTTCGAATGTATTCAGCCCTTTGCCACGCAGAAAGCCTTGGAAGCGCCGGGCGTACTGCTCCTGCCAGGCTTTGTCTTTGCCAAACCACACGTAGTCCATGGCAATATTCATGGGCACTCGCCACGAGTCGTAGCGGAAGGCCGGTGGCGCCCACTTGGTAGCGTGCGGCTTGCCGCTAAACCCGGTGTAGTCGTAGTTGAGGCCGGTAGGGGCAGCGCACGCCCGGTGTAGAAACACCCGCGACGTATCGGCGCAGGCCCGGTAAAACTGCTCGTGCCCGTCCTTGGCATAGGTGGCCCACACCTCCAGAAAAGCCGGCAGGTGGTACGACGGGTCGGTCCAGTTGTACATATCCCCGACTGGCACAAAGGTTATCTGCTTGTGCTGGGTGTTGAAGAGGTTGCGCACACCGCCCGTGCCGTCTTTTTTCCACGAGGCATCTAGGATGCGGCGGGCCTCCTTGTAGTAGTCAATGCCGGTAGCGTTGCCCCAGCGGTTGGCCGCAAACAGCAGGCTCGTAACGAAATACAGCTCCCCATCCGAAGCGGGGCCCTCCGAATTTAGCTTCATCGTGGTGGTGCTGAAACTCCAGGCGAAGTAGCCTTCCAGCGGCCCGGTTTGGTGCTGCAAGTTCTTCTTCGACCAGCGCCAGAGGCGGTCAAACACCTCCTTCTTGTTGAGCTGCACGGCCACCATCATCCCGTACGACATGCCTTCAGTGCGGGCGTCGTGGTTTTTCACGTCCGACACGTAGGCCATCGAGTCGCCTACCTCGAAGTACACCTTATTAGGTCCTTCAAATACATCGTGGTAGGCTTGCGCTACTTTCTGGTCGATGGCGGCTTGGCTGTAGCCCGCCTCCCGCAGCAAGCTAGGGTACTTGCCCGTGTAAAAGGCCCCTGACGCTGGCTGCTTAGCCGGGCGTTGAGCCACTGCCGTGGTAGCCCCTAGGCCTAGCAAGCTAACTAGGCCGAGCAGCCGGCCCGTCCGGAAAAGCGAAGTAAGGTGGGAATTCATGTGGAGAAGGATAGCTAAGAAGGAATAGAGGTTGAAGCGCAAGACACCAGCCGCGGCCAGCTAGCCGCGTTCCTGATAATGAGTTGCGCACCACTGAAAGAAGTGGGAATAGGAGCGCGAAGGCCGGATAGGTTGTTGACAGCCTTTCATGAGTGCTTGCAGTACTCGCTGGCGGCTACCTCAGCCTTATCTATTGATTAAACTGCCACCAGTCGAACAAGAGTTGGTTGTTACCGGCGGCTTTGAAGACGAAGTACACGTCGTGGATGCCACTCTTCCGGCTGACTTTGCATGACTGCACCATCCAGCTTCCTAGGTTACCAGTGTTCTTCACTTTCAGTGTTCCCAGCAAAGCACCCGTGGGGCTGTCCAGATGTAGTTCAATGGCTGAGTTGGAGGATGTACTTGCTACCGAAGCCATGAACTCTTTCGCTCCCTTTCCAAAATCAACGCCTTTGACTTTGATGTAATCGCCATTATCAATAGCGGTTACGTACATGCCGTTAGGCCCTTTGCTGGTTTTCAGACCCTGGCTCAAGGCAATGGTTTCTGCCTCGGTGCGCTTGTAGGGGTTCAAGACTGCCACGCGGTCTACGCCCTCTTCCGACCAAAACGGTAACTGCTGAATGGTGCCGTCCGGGTTGTATGTCAGCTTGGCCACGCACACGGAGCGCCGCTCGGTGTGCGTCGGCGACAGGGCTTTGGAAATAGCGTAGTTAAAGCCGAACAGGTAGGAGTTGCCCTTGTAGTCGATGATGCCCGGGTGGTTGCCGTTCGACCGACGGTCGTGGTCCATGAGCGTGCCGGTGTAGTTCCAGGGGCCCGTGGGGCTGGTACTCATGCTGTAGCCGATGCCCTCGGGGCAGCAGGTGGAAGCATACGCCACGTAGTACTTGTCTTTGCGCTTGTAAAACCACGGGCCCTCCTGGTAATCCTTTGGCTTGGTGGGCGACTTGACAATGCCGCCCGAATAGGAAATCATATCCTCGTTGAGCTTGACGTAGTACAGGTTCGGATTGCCCCAGTACAAGTAGGCCTGGCCATCGTCGTCAATGTAGACGGTGGGGTCGATATCGTCAGGACCATTCTGAATCAAGGGCTTACCCAACGGGTCGGTGAAGGGGCCGTAGGGACTATCCGACACCAGCACGCCGATACCCTTGACGTGAATGGGGCAATAGAGGTAAAACTTACCGTTGCGCGCGATGCACTGCGCCGCCCACGCTCCGTTTTGCGGCGACCAGTTAAAGCTTTTGGTGGAGGCGACCGCGCCGTGGTCGGTCCAGTTTACCATGTCGGTGGAGGTGTACAGCAGCCAATTGTACATCTTAAACCCCTTGGCATCGTCCTCATCGTGACCGGTATAAAGGAACACGGTGTCCTGGTACACCATCGGCGCCGGGTCGGCCGTGAACTTGGTTTGGATGATAGGATTCTGGGCTTGCAACGTGGTGCAGGCGGCCAAGGTCAGAAGAGCGGCCCAAAATAGGTGCTTCATAACAAGCAAGTTTTCAAGTAGGAACAAAAAGCGGACCGCTGGCCACGGGGCTAAGCCAAACAGAGGACCTAGGGCTGCACCACGAAGCCGCCCCGTGCGGGCAGCGTCACGCTGACGGTGTTGCCCGCCACGGCCCGCGTGCTGAAGCTGCGGTTGGTGTCGCCGTCGGTAATGAGCATGCCGCTTTTCAGGCCCAGCTTCCCTAGGTCTACCTGGATGGTTTTGGGCGCGTCGGTGGCATTGATGCCAGCCACGTACCACCCGCCGCTAGGCGCTTGGCGGGCCAGCACCGCGTACTCGCCGGGGAAGCCGTCGAGCAGCTTCACATCAGCCCAGCGGGGCGGCAGCTTTTTCATGAACTCCTGCACGTAGGTGGGCTGCGCGGCCATGCCCTCGGGCACCTCGGCGTAGTGCTGAATGCCCGATTGAAAGAGCACCGACAAGGCCAACTCGAAGGCATTGGACGTGCGGCGCTGTTTGCCCCGAATCTCCGAGAAGGCCACGGGCGTAAAATCCATCGGGCCCACGGCGTTGCGGGCGAAGGGCAGCGTGGCACAGTGGGTTGGCTCCTGGTCGGTGTTGCGCTGGTCGAAGGTCAAGAACTCGAAGCCCTTCACGGCTTCCATCGTCATCAGGTTGGGGTAGGTGCGGTTCCAGCCCCTAGGTAGGGTAGCGCCATGAAAATTCACCAATAGGCCGGCTTGGGTGGCATCTACCAAAATGTCCTGGTAGTAATTCATAAAAGACTGCCCATCGCCCCCGAAGAAGTCGATTTTTACACCCGCCACACCCATCTGCTTGATGCGAGCAAACTCCTTGCGCCGGCTTTCGGCTTCGAAGAGCACGTTGGTAGGCGTTTGCGGGGCCTGGTTCCAATGGCCGTTCGAGTTGTACCATACCAGCAGGCCCACGTTTTTGGAGCGCGCATACTGGGCTAGCTCCTGCGTTTTGTCGTAGCCGATTTGCTTGTCCCAGAGCGCATCGACCAAGCAGTAGCGCCAGCCCATGTTAGCGGCATAGTCGATGAAGCGGCGCTGCACGTCGTAGGTGGTGTTTTGGTCGCCCATCAGCACCCACGACCACGACGACTTGCCGGGCGCCTCAGTGAGCACGGGCGTTTTAGCAGGCGCACTCAGGTCGGTCGTCAGCGTCGATTCTACGATAGGTGCCAACGAATTGCCAACCACCACCACGCGCCAAGGTGTGCTCCACGGTAGGCGGCTTTCGGGCAGCAGGGCCGCGTCGGGTGTGGTTTTTTCGGGCGGCTGCGGGAAGGCAATGCCGTACTCGGCATCGGGCGACTCGTGGGCTAGGTGGGTGCCGGCGTAGGTGCGACCCATGCCGGCCTCAGTCAGCAGTACCCAGTGCCCATTGGTTTGAAACAAAGCCGGGAACGACCACCCTTGCCCGATGGTCGAGGGCGTGCCGGCTGCGATGCCGCGCTGGTAATTCTCCTCGTACGAGGGCTGCGTATTGGCAAAGCCAGTTTGGGCTTTAGCGTGCGGGTGCAGCCAGCCCTTGGCCCCGGCCGGCAGGTGAAACGTAGTGCCCTCCGCCGTGATGCGCTGCACCTCCTGGCTCGGGCCTTCCAGCACGTACTGAAACGCTACCCCATCATTCGACACCTGAAACACCACGCTGAGCTGCGGCGCCCCGGCCTTGCCCGCAAAGTGCAGCACGCGCCGGTTGGCCCGGTAGCGGCAGTTGGCGCGCTTGTCGGTGGCGAGTTGGTAGTCGTCGGCTACGGCGGTTTGCTTATCGGCTTTGGTGAGTTTGAGGCCCTGCGTGAGGTCAGCACTCGCGAGGCGCAGGCCTAGGTGCGAGGGCCGCAGCAGCTCGGCCTGGCGGTAGCGCACGGTGTAGGTGGGCTGGCCTTGGGCCGTGACATCTACGGTCACTAGCACGGCCCCATCGGGGCTGCTGATGCGAATGGGCTGGGCAGCCTGGGCGGCGGCCAGGGGTAGCGCCAGCAGGCAAAGAATTGGGAATAAGCGCATAAAAGGAGAGTGGATGTGTGGCAGACCGCAGATTATTTCTTGTACATGGGGTCGTGCCCTTCGTATTTCAGCCACTTAAAGGAGGCCGTGTTAGTGGTGGGCTGCCCGGCCGAGGTGCCGTACATGCCGTAGAGGCAGCCAATGAAGCCGCCCGCCACTTGCGTGCTCAGGAAGCGCGCATCTACCTTGTCTTTCAGAAGCGTGTAGTTTTTGCCATCCTCCGAGAAGCGGAAGCTGTAGGTGTCGCCGTCGGCGTTGATGCGCAGCTGCACCTTGCTGGCCGCCGCTTTCAGCGGTGCTTTTGCCAGCAGCTCGGTATTCTTGGTGTCGGCTGTGCTCTTGAGCAGCTGCACCACGGGCTTGCCATTCTCAACCGATTTGCAGAGAAAATAGAAGTGCTTCTCGTCCTGAAACACCACTAGGCCCGCCGTTTCGTTGGCCGCCTTGGCCGAGAAGGTTAGCTCGGTTTCGGCGCTGCCATACATGTGCTGCTGCCGCTTGCCGATGAAGGCCGGGTTACCAGTTTCGGCTACCGTTTCGAGCTTCAGCTTCAGGGTGAGCCCCTTGGCTTTGCTCAGCGAAAAATTAGTGCTGTCCACCGTGCGCATGAACAAAAGCGCTGGGTCGAGCTGCTTCTCGAAGGTGAGCGTGTAAGCAAAATTGCCGCTCTGTGGCAGGGCGCCGGGCTGCTTCACCTCGGGGAAGTTGGCCTTATAAGCATACTGCACGCCGTTGGGGCCCGGCACCGTTACCGGCCACTCGTCTTTCCATTCCACTGGTACGATAAACGTTTCGCGGCCCGTGTTGTAGAAATTGCCTTCGTAGGGCCGCACGGCCAGGAAAATGGCGTAGGTCTTGCCATCGGGCCCCTCCACAAACTGCGCGTGCCCCGCCGAAGTAATGGGGTCCTTGCGGTCGCGAGGCAGTTCGCGCTGCGACAGGATAGGGTTCTTCTCGTAGGGCACGAACGGGCCTAGGGGTTCCTTGCTGCGGAATACTACCTCGGTGTGATTTACCGACGTCCCGCCCTCAGCTGCGTAGAGATAGTACCAGTCGCCACGCTTCATTAGGTGCGGGCCTTCTATCCAGACGGGCTTCTTGCTGATGTCTACGCCGCCATTCACCACAATTTTGGCTTCGCCCACCGTTTGCAGCGTCTGCGGGTTCAGCTCGATAATCTTGATGGAGCGGTGGCCGTCGTAGAGCGGCGTACCGGGCGGGTCGCTGTTATAGATAACGTAGGCCTTGTCGCCCTCGAAGTACAGCGAAGGGTCAATGCCCCGCACCTGAGGCAAGAAAGTTGGGTTGCTCCAGGGCCCGGCGGGGTTTTTGGCCGTCACCACGAAGTTGCCCTTGTGGTCAATCTGCGTGCACGTGACGTAGTAGGTACCATTGTGGTACTCAATGGCCGGCGCGAATAGCCCGCGGGTCATCCGGTCGCCCATAAAGGTCATTTGAGAAGGCCGGTCTATCACGTTCCCAATCTGCTTCCAGTTTTTCAGGTCGCGGCTGTGCAGCACCGGGATGCCGGGGAAGTAGGAAAACGTGGAGTTGACCAGGTAGTAGTCTTTGCCGACTTTGGTAATGCTCGGGTCGGGGTAGAAACCCGTCATGATGGGGTTCACTAACTCAATCGATTGTGCAAGCAGTGCCGATGTTGGCAGCATACCGAGGAGGAAGGCGGCAAAAAGTTGTTTTGTGTTCATTGGGGGTGATTAAGTGCTTCTATTTCGGCGCAGAAAAGAGGCGGCTGCTTGTCCATTATCAGGTGCCACACCAGGTGCCGGGGCTAAGCTACAGTTTCTTTTTCAGCGCAACTTTACCGATAGGTATTGCCCCTGGTAGCAGTCGCCTAGGTTAAGCAGAGCGGCTCATAGGCAGACAAGCTCATTTTCTACTTGCTGGCGCCCCTAGGCGCGCGCCGCACGGCACGCGCACGGGCAATACTTACCTCATTTTTTTGCGCTCAGGCCACCTCGGCAGCCAGTTGCGGCCCGCAAGTAGCGGGTAGGGGAGGCGAGGCTGAAGTACAAACCCCCGCTGCAAAATGGCCCTAGGTAGCGTGTCCAGGGCCATTTTACAGCGGGGGCTTGCGGCAACAAGAGAACAGGAAAAGGTAATGTTTAGCGGCTGCTAAATGGCGCGGGCCATCGCAGCCTAAGTCTGCATTCGCGCCAGCTCATCAGCAGCCAGCGCGAAAAAGTCGTTGCTTAGTAGCCAGGGTTCTGCGGCAGCTTCCAGCTCTGGGCGTCGTTGAGCGAAATCGGCAGCAGCGGCATCGGGTTTACCGAGGTTTCGGTGGCTACGTGCGACGCCGCCCGGGCCCGTACATCGGCCGGCAAAACGTTTAGGTAGCGGCCCGTGCGAACCAAGTCCCAGAAGCGCAGCGACTCCTCGGCAAACTCTACCCGGCGCTCGTGCCAGATGGCGTTGAGCAGCGCAGTGCCCGATAGGCCGGGCGCGAGGTCGGGTAGGGTATTAGCCGGGGCATTGGTGGGGTCGTAAGTGAGAGTGCCCAGCTTGGTGCCGGGCGGGCGGGTCGACACGCGGGCGCGGGCGCGCACCTGATTCACCAATGCGATGGCCTCAGTGGGCCGGCTGAGCTGGGCGGCGGCTTCGGCTTTCATCAGCAAGATGTCGGCGTAGCGCAGCTTACGAATGTTTTGCGGGCCTGACTCAGGCGCGTTGGGGGCGATGATGGCCGCCTTGCGGTTGAAGTAGCCCGTGGCATTTTGCGTGATATCGACGGGATTGAGAATACCCAGCACGATGTCGTTGTTCTTGATAATCGTGACTTCCTTGCGCGGGTCGTTGGCCTCAAACTCATCCACTAGGTTCTGCGTGGGGTTGTTAAACCCGTAGCCAAACGTCTTGCGGTTGTTTTGGAAAATGTTGTTGGTCGTGCCTATCGAGATGGGGCCATAACCGTTGTTGTCCGACCCAAACTGAATCTCGAACAGCGACTCGCTGCTGTTCTCGCCAATGTCCTGGTGAATGGCCGCGTAGTTGGGGTACAGGCTGTACTGGTTGGAGCTGATGATGGTGCTTGTAATGTCATACACCTCCTGCCACGTATGGTTGTTGCCATTCACAGTGCCCAGCTGGTACAGGATGGCGCGGGCCAGGTAGCCAGTGGCGGCGCCCTTGGTGGCCCGGCCTAGGTCGGCCTGGGGGTAGGCGTTCTTCTCGGGCAGCAAGGCGGCGGCGGCCTTCAAATCTTTCTCGATGAAAGCGTAGGTCTGGGCGATGGTGGCGCGGGTCACGTTGGGCGCCTCGGTGGGCGTCACGGTTTTCTCAAACAGCGGCACGCCCCCAAAGGCCTTCACGAGGTTGAAGTAGAAATACGCCCGCAGAAACAAGGCTTCCCCCTTCAGGCGCGATTTCAGCGCCGCGTCGATGGTGCCCGCGTCGATGTTGTTAATCACCGTATTAGCCCGCGCGATACCCGTGAAGCTGTGCACCCACAGCGTGGTAACGGTCTGGTTGGAGGGCGGAATATTCCAGGTTTTGAGCTCGATGAGCGGGCCAAAGTCGCTGGCCGAGCTGCCCCCTTTTTCGGAGTCATCGGTCATGAGGTCCCCAAACATCCATTCGTAGGTCTGAGCCACGTATTGGCCGGCGGGGTCGCCCCACTTGGGGCCCTGGTCCCAGGCGGCCACGTCATAGGTGGCGTTGATGGCCTGCACGGCGTTGGTGGGGTCTTTGAACAGGTTGTCCTGGGTGGTGGTACCTAGGGGCTGCTTATCCAGAAAGTCTTTGCAGCCCGGAGTAAGGGCCGAAGTAAATAGCAGGCCGAGCAAAGCGGCGGTGCGGGTGGATTTCATATAGAGTAGGTGGGAAAGAGCGAATTAGAACTGCACGTTGAAGCCCAAGCGGTAGGTGCGGGCCTGCGGATAGTTGCCGTAGTCCACGCCGTATGACAGTGGGTTGTTGTAGTTGGCCACGGTCGAGATTTCGGGGTCGTAGCCGGTGTACTTGGTGAGGGTGAACACATTATCAACCGAGGCAAACACGCGGGCGCCTTTTACCTGCACCTTGCCGAGCAAGGCCTGGGGCAGCGTGTAGCCGATTTCCATGTTGCGGGCGCGCAGGTAGCTGGCGTTCTCCACGTAGCGGCTGCTGAAGCGGTCGTTGCCATTGGTGTCGGTCGCGGTCACGCGGGGCTGGTTGCTGTTGGGGTTGCTGGGCGTCCAGCGGTCCAAGCGGTTCGCGTAGAAGTTGCTCCATACCCCTACAAAGTCGGCTGATTTCGACAGGTTGAAGGCCCCGCCGTTGATGACTTCGGCGCCCTGCACCCCGTAGAGCAGCATGCGGAAATCGAAGCCCCCGTAGTTCAGGTTCAGCGAGGCGCCGTAGGTGAAGCTGGGCGTGCCGCTGCCTAGGTAGGTGTTGTCAGAAGCCGTAATCTGGCCATCGCCATTGGTATCCTGGTAGCGTACGTCGCCGGGCTTGGCACCGGGCTGCACCAGCGTCCGCACCCCAGCGGCATTTGTATAGGTATACGCGTCAATCTCGGCCTGATTGTGAAACACGCCCTGGGCCTGCAAGCCGTAGTAGAACGCGATTTCGCGGCCCACGTCGGTAAGGGTGGTGTTGCCAATTTGCGGCAGCACGTTGCCGGCCGCAATGGCGTTGCCGCCCCCTAGGCTGGTTACGACGTTGTTGATTTTTGTGAAGTTAATACCCACGTTGTACTGCAATTTGCCAACGGCATTTCGGTAGTTCAGGGCTAGCTCCAGGCCGCGGTTGCGCAGGGCGCCTACGTTGGCGCTGGCCGGGGCCTGGCCTACGTAGTCGGGCACCGGCAGCAGGGCAATCATGTCCTGGGTGCGGCGCTCGAAGTAGTCGGCTGTAAAGGTCAGCTTGTTATTGAAAAACTCAGCATCCACGCCCACATCGGTCGTGACGGCCGTTTCCCACTTCAAATCTGGGTTGTTAATCTGGGTGATGGCTAGGCCGGGCGCGGGCGTGCCGTTGAAGACATAAATCTGATTGTTGTTCGCCACCGAGGCGTAGCCGTAGTTCGGCGCGGCGTTTTGGTTGCCCACTTGCCCGTAGCTAGCCCGCAGCTTCAGCACCGATACGGCGGCTACATCCTTGAGGAAATTCTCGTTGGAGATGTTCCAGGCGGCGCCTACTGAGGGGAATGTGCCCGTGCGCACCGGCCCGAGAAACTTGGACGTCTGGTCGAAGCGCAGGGTACCCGTGAGGAGGTAGCGGTCGCGGAAGTTGTAGTTGGCCCGGCCGAAGTACGAGAGCAAGCCGCCGTCGTACTGCGAGCTGCGCACCACGTTACCGGTGCTGCGCGAAGCCGACGCGTATTGCAGTGAGGCATCGAGCGGCACGTTGTAGGCCGTGATAGAAATGCCGTTGCCGTAGCCGCGCTGCGCCTCCTGCCCTAGGGTAAAGGAGAGGTTGCTGTTATCGGCAAAGGTCTTGTTGTAGTTGAAGTAGTTCGACCACACCCAGCTTACGTTTTCGCTGCGCGTCTCAACAAGCGCGCTCTGCGCCCGCTGGTCGAATGGCCCGATGTAGTACTGCGGCTGATACTGTTTGGGGTGGTTGTTAAAGTAGTTGATGCCGAACGTAGAGCGGAACGACAGCCCCTTAAACAGCGATACGTCGAGGTAGCTGCTGCTGAACAGGTTATTATTCTGAATCTTGTTGTATTTCTGCTCGTCGACCAGGCGCGCCACGTTCAGCGTATTGCGCGTAATAACGTCCTCCGTATAAGCACCGTTGGGCCCGAAGGGGTTGAGGATGGGATTGATTTGCAGGGCGTATTGCAGCACGGTGTACGGCTGCGAGCCGCCTTGGCCATCGCCGCTGCCCGTCTGGTTGTTGTTGGTAAACGTGGCTGCCACGCCTGCCTTAATGTGCTTGGTGAGCACCACGTCGTCATTTACCCGAATCACGAACTTCCGAAAGCCCGAATTCTTAATAATACCGTTTTGCTGGAAGTAGCTGCCGCTCACGAGGTAGCGGTTTTGCTCGGTGCCGCCCGAGGCCGACAAGCTATAGTTGGTAATGAGTCCCTTCTGCGTCACCAAATTCTGGTAATTGGTGCCTTCGGCGTTGGTGGCGATGGCGTTTTGCAGCTGCGGGCCGTAATCGGGCAGCTGTTTGCCGTCGTTGGTGTACGCCTCCCTAACGAGCGTCGCGTACTGGGCGGCGGTGGTAAGGGGCAGCTCGCGCCGGATTTGCTGAAAGCCCGTGTAGCCAGTTAGGTTAAACTGCGTGGCGCCCGCCTTGCCGTGCTTGGTAGTGATGAGCACCACGCCGTTGGCCCCGCGCGAACCGTAAATGGCCGTGGCCGACGCGTCTTTCAGAATCTCAGTCGATTCAATATCAGCGGGTAGCAAAAAGCCGATATCGCTGGTTTGCACGCCGTCTACCACGTACAGCGGGTCGCTGTTGTTGATGGTGCCCACGCCCCGCACCCGGATGCGCGTGCCCGAGCCCGGCTGCCCGCTGTTGGAGGTTACTTCTACGCCCGACACGCGGCCTTGCAAGGCCTGCACGGGGTCGGAAGTGGCTACCTGCGTCAGCTGCGCGCTACTTACCGAGGCCACGGCGCCGGTCAGGTCGCTTTTGCGGGCCGTGCCGTAGCCAATTACGACTACGTCGTTGAGGTCCTGCGTATTCTCGGCCAGCGTCACGGTGATGTTGTTGGCCGCGCCGGTCACCGGCAACTCTTGCCGCGTGTAGCCCACGAAGCTGAACACCAGTACGCTGTTTTCGGGCGCCTGAATGCTAAAGCTGCCGTCGGGACCGGTGCTCGTGCCCGTGGTCGTGCCCTTCACGAGCACCGTCACGCCGGGCAAACCTGCACCTTTGGCATCAACTACTTTACCGGTAACGGGTACCGCCTCCGGCGCCAGGCTAGAACTACCGGAATCGTTTGCGGAAGTAGTCTTTGCCGGAAGCCGGAGTACGATGCGGTCATGGTTTATCTCGTATTCAATCTTGGAAGGCGCAAAAATCTCGTCGAGCACCGTGGCCAGCGGCTGGTTTTGCGCCCGCACCGACACCTTGCGGTCGGCCCCCACAAGCTGCTGGCTATACACGAAACGGATGTTAGCTTGCTTAGCCAATTGGCCTAGAATGGCCTTTATTGATTGACCTTCTACCTGCACCGTCACGGTGCGCTCTAGCACGGTTTGGGTAGTGGCATGTACATGGGCGAGGGCCGGGCTGGTTTGCAAGCAGGCTACTACGGCCGGCAGTAGCAGGCCTCGGAGTATAGGCCGCAAGGGTGGGGAAAACGGTACCTGGTTTTTCATGGGGTAGGGTGGGGAAATAAAGAAAAAGAGAAGCCGTTCAGCATTTTTGCAAATGCAGTTAGGTTGTTGGTGGCTAGTGGTTTTGCGTGTGGAAGAAGCTTGGTTCTTCGGCAGGGCCTAGGCGTTAGCTAGCCCCTGCTATGCGGCGCTTAGCTGCGCGGCGGCCCCGGGTCGGCTTGGCAACCCGTACTGTGAATAGTGATTTGAGTATCAGCAAGCGTGTAGTAGGCACCTAGGGACTTGCAGAGCAAGCCTAATTTTTCAAATAGTGGCTCGTCGTAGAACGTGATACTAACCGTGCAGCCCGCCAGCTTCTGCTTATCGTAGTGAATAGGCACACCGTAGGCTTTTTCTAGTGCCGCGAGCACTTCCGTCACGGGCCGCTCCTCAAACTCGAAAGCTTGGGGCACCAGCACGGCAGGCTTGTCGACCAGCTCTTTTTTCAGCTGGTGGCTAGCCATCGCATATACGGCCTGCTGGTTGGGTAGTAGTACCACGCCAGCCTTGGCCGGGTGCGTGGGGGTAGCATCGAGCTGGGCGGTTTGGCGGGGCTGCACGGCCACTTTCCCTTCGCGCACAGCCACTAGCGCCTGCGCGCTACCGGGGTAGGCTTTCACGTCGAAGCTCGTACCTAGCACCGTGGTTACGACCTGGTTAGTAAACACTAGGAAAGGTCGCGCCGGGTTCTTGTGCACCTGAAAGAAAGCTTCGCCCTCTAGGTACACCTCGCGCCGGGCGCCGGCGAGCGCCGTGGTGTAGCGCAGCGTACTGCCCGGCTGCAGCGTAACGCGGCTGTCATCGGGCAGCTGCACTACCTGCGCCTGTGAGGTAGTGTTGTGGTGGCTCGTCCAGCCGCGCGCCGAAGTGGTGGCGGTGGGCGCCTGGGTAGCCTGCCAGTGCTGGGCCGCGGGCAGCAGCCCACCCAGCCCGAGCAGGAGAAGCCCGATGCTCGCAGCCCAGCGCACTTGGGGCTGCTGCCAAATGCTGGCGGGCAAGCGGCGCACGCGGGGAGCGGGCTTCGGCGGGGCCGGGTCGAGCTGCAGCCGCTGCCAGATGGCGGCTTCAACGGCTTGCTGCTGCTGGCTAGGTAGCGGGCGGGCGTCCGCGGCCTGGCCTTGTAGCTGGTCGTACCACTGGGCTACGCGCGCCTGCTCGGCAGGCGTGCAGCGGCCATCGAGGTAGCGTTGGAGCAATACGTAAAATTCGGCTTCCGTCACGAGCGGCGAGAGAGTAGGGGGCTTCATCTAACAAGTCAGCTAACTTGCTTTTACCCCTAATGCCATGATTAACTTTTTTTGTAAAAGGTTAGCGCATTGAATTGCTAATATCAGTAAATCAAACGATTGAAGTCTTTGTGGAAATCAAAAAAATCTTGTTTGGTCATGCAGAGCGCAGCGAAGCATCTCGCGTAGTGCAGTAATCGATGACGCTAGTAGATGTCAGCACGCGAGATGCTTCGCTGCGCTCTGCATGACGGACGTACTTATTGCTGACTTCCTCAACGGCTACAATTGCCTGAATAAGCGCAGCCTCAAAAATGCCAGAGCGTGACTGCCAGCAGCACCAAGAAATCGCGCAGATAATTGCGCAGCAGCTTCAGCGACTTCGTGAGGTGGTACTCTACCGTCTTTTCCGACAGATTAACCCGACCTGAGATTTCGGCAACCGAATACTGCTCTAGCCGGCTAAGCTGAAATATTTCGCGCGTTTTGGTAGGTAGCCTGCGAATGCTGGCCAGCAGCGCCGCGCTCAGCTCGTTGTGAGCTAGCGCGTCTTCGGTAGTCGTGTCGGCCTCGGAGGCGCCCAGGCGGCAGTACAGCTCGTAGCCGGCCCGCACCTGCTGCCCCTTGATGTAGTTGATGATGCGGTAGCGCAACGCCGCAAACAGGTACTGCTCCAGCTTCTCTATCTGGTGGCTAGCGCGCCGGTTCCAAAGATTTTCGAACAGGTCTTGTACCAATTCTTCCGCGATTTCGCGGTTCTTGAGCTTGCGATAAGCCAGCTCAAATAATCGGTAGCAGTAGCGCCGATAGATTTCGGCGAAGCTTCCCTCATCATCGGCGCACAGAGCGGCCAGCAGGTCTGCATCTGATAAAGAGGCATACCTACCGAAAGAAGAGGCTAACATGAATAGGGAATATGGTGGGAATAAAAGCTAATGTACAAATCAACGTCAAATTATTGCTTAATAACTGGTCAACTTGCTGCTACCCTGTATGCAGTGAATAGCTCAAGGATGGGCGCCTGGCATACGCGTTGTGCTATTATTATGAGAATCCCACTTGGCCTAGGTTATTCTGTTGCGCTCGCCGCAGGCTAGGTAGGCCCTAGGTTGTAGGCCTTGCGTTGCATGCCGCCCGGGCCCGCCTAGGTCCATTAATTGATTGAGTTGCGCCCGGCGTGCGAAGTAGAAGGGGATGGGCACGCTGGCTGGTTGCGGGACTATTGGTGCGGCCATTTAGTAATCGGAACAATACGCCTAGGTGGTGCGGAAGAGCGAAAAACAATTTGCGGGCTAGGTGGGTCTTGAGCAACGCAGCGGCGCGAAGCTGTCGCGCCGCCATCACGCATTAATTTTCTTACCTATGAAAATTGGAATCATTGGGGCCGGCCACATCGGCAGCGCGCTGGCCGTGCGCCTCGTTAGCCTAGGCCACTCGGTGCGCATTGCTAACTCGCGCGGCCCCGAAACCCTAGGCGACGTAGCCCAGAAAACCGGCGCTACCCCCGCCACGGCGCAGGAAGCCGCCCACTTCGGCGATATCGTCGTCGTGACCATCCCGCTGATAAACGTCCCCGACCTGCCCAAAGACTTGTTCGAAGGCGTAGCTGCCGACGTACCCGTCATTGACACCAGCAACTACTACCCCTTGCTGCGCGATGGTCATCTGGCCGAGTTAGAGCACGGCGACCTCACCGAAAGCGAGTGGGTGCAGCAGCACCTAGGCCGCCCGGTGGTGAAGGTGTTCAACAACATCTTTGCCGACCACCTCGAGAAATCAGGCAAGCCTGCCGGTACGCCCGGCCGCATTGGGCTGCCCGTGGCCGGCGACGATGCCGCCGCCAAGCAAAAAGTGATGGCCTTAGTTGAAGAGTTGGGCTTTGATGCCTTAGACGGAGGCAGCCTGCACGAGTCGTGGCGCCAGCAGCCCGGCTCGCCGGTGTATTGCAACGACCTACCCGCCGCCGAAGTGCAGCAGCACCTGGCTAGCCTCGGCAGCACCCGCACCGAAGAGCAGCACGCACAGTTCTTGGCCAACCACGCCCAGCAAGAAAAGCAAATGGAAGCCCAAGGCATCAAGCTGAAATAGTAGCCAAAGGCACTTAGTTGACACAAAAAAGCCGCGGTAACTGCCGCGGCTTTTTTGTGTCAACTAAGTGCCTAGTACACTTTGGGTAGCAGAACAATAGACTGCTGCCGAGTGCCAGCCTGTAGCTTTTTGCTTACTCAGTTAGCTTACCCTAGGTCGAGAAATAGAAGGGCAGGCTATGCATGTGCTTCTTAGTTGGGGCAGCTGCTTGGCTGCGACGCCAGTAGGTCGCTTGCCGATACTAGCTCAATATCGGTGAAGGTGCGTAGGTACGCCTCTACAAACGGCTTGTGCGCGGCCCCAACAATAAAGAGCGCCCGGCCGCCGGCCAGCGGAGCCGTAGCCTCGCGAATGGCAACGGCCATGCGCAGGTTTTGCGCTTCCCAGGCGGCTACGCGCTGGCGGCCCACTGCCCCCATTTGCTTGCTGCGCAGCAGCGATAGCCATTGCGCATCGGCATCAAGCTGGCCGAAGTGGGGCGAGTTTTTCCACCTCAGCACCGGCATTACCTGGCTAGCGGCCGAGAGCTTAAACCGCTCTTCGGGCACTGCCTGAAACGCCGGCGTGTGGTGATTGAACAGCTCTTTTAGTTGCGGCTCCGCTTCGACGGCTGTCCGAAACGCCTCATCACTGGGGCCGGCTACGTCGCTGGCGTGGTCGCCGGCCCCCACCACTCGCTCTAGCCCAATATCGGCCGCCAAGCGCGCCGCCACGGACGTTAGCTCGCTGCGCAATCCGGCAAACCGGTCGAGTCGCTTGGCCAGCGCCGCCGATACGCCATTGCCGGCCACCCGCTCGGCCGGTGCCAGCCGCAGCCACTGCACGGTGGCCGAAAACGGCTCGGCGGCGGCTACAAACAGGCTGGCCAACTGCCGCCGTTGCGGGGGTGTTAGGCTGCCGTGGGAGGCTAGGGCGTTGGCCTGCACCAAGGCTTGCGCGGCCGTTAAGTGCAGCTCAGTCTGGGCGGTCTTCGCCATTTCTAGGGTCGGCCCCGCGTAGCGGCCTGCAGTGCCGTGGTAGGCGGCATAGGCGTCGAGCGCCATCACCTGCTCGCCCGGCAGAGCCTCGGTCAGAATAACATCGGGCTTGTACGTGCGCAGGCGGCACAGCAGCGGCTCCAGCCATGCCACCTGAAAGCTATCCGAAGCAGTATCCAAATGACCCATGCCTAGGACTAACACCTGCGTAGGCGCCCCAGCCAGCTGCGTTTTGGCTTGCGCTGGGTTGAAGGGCTGAGCTGCGCCCTGGGCAGACGGCCCTAGGTGCGGCTGCACCGCACAGGCCGAGAGCAACACTAGCGCCAAGCTACACAGGCTAGCAAAGCGCCCGGTGCGCCGTAATAGCCGATGGGCGACAGCCACAGGAAAAGTTGAAAGGGAGAGCATATAGTAAAGAAATACTAGGGGTAGCGAAGCGCCAGCCAAGGAGAGTATTCGCCCTGGCGCGCATTCGTTACAGCGAAACGGCCAACAAGTGCCGTGACTTTGAAAGCCACGGCACTTGTTGGCCGTTTCTGCGCCTAGGTCTGCCTAGCCCACCGTGGCGGGTAGCTGCACCCGCGCTAGCAGTCGCGCTAGCTCTTGCCGCTCCCCGGCTGCCAGGGGCTGAAGCGGGGCACGCAATTCACCAGCCACTTGGCTTCGTAGCTCTAACCCTGCCTTAATAGCGCGGGGCAGCCCTTTCGCCACAATGAATTGCAACAGCTCAAACTGCTGATAGAAAAGCTGCTGGGCTTCGGCCAGGTCCTGACGCTGTACAGCTTCATAAAGCCCTAGGTTCAATTCCGGAATGAGGTTGGGAGCGGCTGTACACCAGCCCGTGGCACCGGCGGCAAAAGCTGCTAAGGCCAGCGGATTAGAGCCGTTGTAGAAGGCAACGTCCTCGCCCAGCAACTGGCGCAGGGCCTGCATGCGCTGCACGTCGCCGGTGCTTTCCTTTATCATGGTCACGTTCGGAATTTCGAGCAAGCGCTTGAGCAGAGCGGGCGACATGTCCAGGCCACCCGTAGCGGGGTTGTTGTAGGCCATGATGGGCACCGAGATGGCGCTGGCCACCCGGTCGAAATGCTGGAAAATCTCGTCGTCGGTGAGTTTCCAATAGCTCATCGGGATGACCATGACCGCGGTCGCGCCAGCTTGCTCAGCGAAGCGGGCGTGGCGCACTACGCCGGCCGTGGTGAGGTGCGAAACGCCGACCAGCACCGGCAGGCGGCCGCCTACTTGCTGCAAGGTCGCCTCGGTTATGGCGTCGCGTTCCTCGTCGGTGAGGTAGGGGAGCACGCCGGTGCTGCCGAGCGGGGCAATGCCGTGCGCGCCGCTGGCTACGAGGCGCTCCACTAGATGGCGGTAGGTAGGCAAGTCTACCGCATTATCAGCAGTGAAGGGAGTAATGGGGTAGGCAATGATGCCGCGAAAGGGGACGCTCGGATTCATCGAAGAAATCGTTTTAAAGGCGAGGGTTTACAGGTCGCGGCCGCGCTCTTCGCGTAGGGCTACCCCTAGGTTCTGCAGCAGGGGCGCGTTTTCGCAGGCTATGTAGCGGGCACCCGTTGTTGCACTGCGGTTGCCGTGGTTGTGCCAGGCCCAAATGGGGATGTAGATAGCGTCGCCGGCTTTCCACTCCACGAGGCGGTCCTCAATCTGAGTATAGCCCTCGCCTTCGATGACGTAAATCACCGTTTCATAAGTGTGGCGGTGCTGATTGGTAATTTGGCCCGGCAGCAGCCCCCCGATGGTCATGCTCAGGGCCACGGTGGGCAGGTCCACGAAAAAGACGGGGTGCTTGCGCTCAGTCGAGAACTGGTCGTGGGCACCAGCTTGCTCTACATTGGCGTGGTGTAGCTTTTCGGGCATCCGGACTTCGGGCCGGGCGTAGGTGCGGTGAAAGTCGGCAGACTGAAACTTGTCCGTAGGCTTGGTTGGGTTGCTAATGATAGTGTCCATAAGGAGAGTTGAAAAAGGGTGAAGCCACTGTGCAGCGCTGATAAGCTCCTGTTTGTAGTCCCGGGTCAGGGTGAGTACCGGCGTGCGACTCTGCAAAAGTGTTTGTAGTTTGGTCCCGTTAATTCATCCAGTTTATCTAAACAAACGGGTCCAGTTATGCTACGTGCCTGGGATACCAATTTCCATCCAACCTTCGCGGCGGGCCGGGCCGTGTACCTGCAAATCAGCGAGCTGATTGCCACCGAAATCCGCCGCGGCCGGCTGCAACCCGGGACGGCCTTGCCCGGCACTCGGGAGCTAGCTAAGCAGCTAGGCGTGAACCGCAAAACGGCGGTGCTAGCCTACGAGGAGCTACTGGCCCAGGGCTGGCTGGAGTCGCAAACCACCCGCGGCACCTTCGTGTCAAGCCGGCTGCCCGAGAGCAGTCCGACAGCCTTTGCCCAGGCAGCGAGTGGCCCGGTAGCAGCACCTGGCTTTGCCTGGCAAGACCCATTTGATTTAGAGCAGCCGCCTTTGGCACTACCCGGCGCCTTGGTGTTCAATGACGGGACGCCCGACGCCCGGCTGGCGCCCGTGGCCACGCTGGCCAGTGCCTACCGCCGCGTAATGCAGGGCCGCGGCCGCCGCAACCAGCTGGGCTACGACAGCCCCCTAGGTAGCCTACCCCTACGCGAAGCCCTATCGCGCATGCTCAACCAAGACCGGGGGTTGAGTACCATGCCAGCCAGCATCTGCCTGACGCGCGGCACCCAAATGGCTCTGTACCTCACGGCCAGCCTGCTCATCCAGCCCGGCGATGTGGTGGCAGTGGAAAACCCTGGCTACCCGCCAGCCTGGCAAACCTTCCGGCTCCTAGGTGCCGAACTAGCCCCGGTGCCGGTGGACGAAGAAGGCTTGTGCGTAGATGAGCTGGAAGCGCTATGTCAGCGCCAGCAGGTGCGGGCCCTGTACCTGACGCCCCACCACCAATTCCCGACCACTGTGACGCTGAAAGCCGCGCGGCGGGTGCAACTGCTGGCGCTGGCCGCCCGCTATGGCGTGGCCATTATTGAAGACGACTATGACCACGACTTTCATTTCCACTACCAGCCCATGCTGCCGCTGGCCTCAGCCGACCCGCACGGCGTGGTCATCTACATCAGCTCGCTCTCCAAATTAATTGCCCCAGCCTTACGCATCGGCTATGTCACCGGGCCCGCGGCCTTCATCACGGCCCTAGGCCGGCTGCGGGCGCTGATTGACCGCCAAGGCGACACCGTGCTGGAACAAGCCGTAGCCGACCTAATTGACGAGGGCGAAATCAAGCGGCATACGCGCCGGGCTCACGCCGAGTACCACGCCCGCCGCGATGCGCTGGCCGATGCGCTACGCCAGTTGCCAGGCAACTACATGGATTTTGTGCTGCCTGCAGGTGGTATGGCCTTGTGGGTGAATTTCCGAGAAGACGTAGACTTAGAACAGGTTACTGCAGAACTGGCGCGCCGCAAAGTGGTAGTTACGCCCGGCAGCCGCTACTACCTCGAAGGACCGGCTGCCAACGCCGTGCGCATGGGTTATGCCGCGCTCACGCCTGCCGAACTGACTTATGGCGTAGAGCAGCTAGGGGCCGTACTAGGTCAGTACCAAAGCTGACTGTGCGATTAAAATGAATATGTCTCACAAGTGAGACTTTTCGCTATCTTTGTCGCCTGATGCCGCCTACCCAACAAGTCATTATCGATGCTGCTATCCGCGTGTTCAACGAGGATTACTCTGCCCCGTTGGAGCAAGTAGCGGCGCAAGCTGGCGTCACGCGGCGGACGCTGCATCGTTATTTCAAGGGCCGCGAGGAGCTGCTAGCTTGCTGTGAGCTAGACATGCAGCGTACCTGCCGGCTCGCGTTGACCCAGGCCTTGGATAGCTCGACGGACCCGCTCAAACAGCTGGAAAGTATGCTCTACGCCGTCGTCGACTGTGGGGCTAAGTACTCCTTTTTCCACAAGCTGCACACCCAGCCCCAGCACAGGGGCGTTCCGCATGCGGGCGAGGCCGACTACGATGTGCTGCACGGGCGCTACCGCCGCATCGTGGAGCAGTTGCAGGCGCAGGGCATCATCAGCCCCCACATTACGGCCGAGTGGGTCAAGATGCTCATGAGTGGTATCGTCTCCGCTACCATTAATGCCGATTCGTTTGGGGCAGTGGATGCAACGCACGTGAAGCGGTTTGCCTGGTTTTCCTTCAGCAAAGGCATCGGGCTATGACTCTTTTTATTTACTGCATACTGTCTCAAATATGAGACATGACTTCCTTCTATGAGCGCACTCTCCACCCGTACCATTCAAGCCAATGGCCTGGCTATGCAATTTACCGAGCAGGGTGAAGGTCCGTTGGTTATTCTCTGCCACGGCTTTCCAGAAACTAGTCACGCCTGGCGCCACCAGTTGCCGGCCCTCGCGGCAGCGGGCTTTCACGCCGTGGCGCCCGATATGCGCGGGTATGGCGGCACTGCTCGCCCGGAGGACAGCGACCAATACAACCTCTTGCAGCTTGTTGGGGACTTGGTTGGCTTGCTGGATGCCTTAGGCGCGGAGCAAGCCGTGGTGGTGGGCAACGATTGGGGCGCTACTGTGGCCTGGCACGCCGCCTTGCTGCGGCCTGACCGCTTCCGGGCCGTGGTGGCCCTGAGCGTGCCGATAATGGACCAGCCGCCGGTGGCCCCGACGAGCATTTTTCCCCAGACCGACGAGGCGCTGCACTATACACTTTATTTCCAGCAGCCCGGCGTGGCCGAAGCGGAGTTCGAGTTGCAGGTGCGCCAGACACTGCGCAAAATACTGTTTGCAGCATCGGGAGATGCCGGTGCCCGGCAGCTGGGCGACGGTACGCCCAACCCCTTCGGCATGGTGTCGCGGCAGCAAGGCCTGCTGGCACCGTTACCCGACCCCACCACGCTGCCCGTCTGGCTCACCGAAGCCGACCTAGACGTGTACACGGCGGATTTTGCGGCTAGCGGCTTTGCGGGTGGTCTGAATTACTACCGAAACTTAGACCGTAATAGGGAGCTACTGGCACCCTTCTGCGGGCTACGGGTAGAAGTACCGGCCCTATTTCTCATCGGTCAGCGCGACGTTGGGTTGAGCATTCCGGGGATGCGTGAGCTGATTGCCGACATGCCCCACCTGGCACCCCAGTTGCGGCCCGTAGTCGAGGTGCCGAACGCTGGTCACTGGCTCCAGCAAGAACGCCCCGACGAGGTAAATGCTGCCCTGCTAACTTTCCTAGGTGGCCTATAGCTTAGTACCACCTAGTGTGCTTCGGTAGCTCTCTAAGACCGGGTTTCGGCTGAACTACTTCACAGCACTAGCCCCGCAACGCAAAAACGCCGCGCTAAAAAAGCGCGGCGTCATGCTCCGGGCAATCAATGCGGAGCTGGGGGCCTTCGAGGGGGATGTTGAGCAGGTGGCAGAAGTGCTGGCCAGGTCGGCGCCCGTAGTGCCGGCAGGAAAAGCACATGCGCTGCACCGGAATGGTGCCGGCCTGCTGCAATTGGTGCAGCATCGTCAGCAAGCTCAAATACAGACCTAGCTTTTGCCGGGCGGGTAGGCCGGCCACGGGTGGGGTGAGTGGCGCGGCAAAGCGGCTGCTCTGGTCGGCCAACTGCTCGCCGGCGGGGGTGAGCCGGAGCGAGTGGCTCCGCAAATCGGTTAGGTCAGTGTGCCGGCTGACCAGCGCTTTTTGGGCGAGCGTTTTCACTGCGTCGCTGATGGTGGCGCGACTTACTTGGTATTCGCGGGCTAGGTTACTCACCGTGCCCTGGCCCGGCGCGTGAAAGCGCAGAAACACCACCACTTGCAACTGCAGTGGGCTCAGCCCGCTGTGGGTGGCTTCCTGCCAAAGCAAGTGACGAAACACGCCGCTCAGCCGTTCGAGCGAGGCCACAATCTTGTGGTCGAGGTCCGGCGGGTGGTTTTGCCGGTTGGGGTCGAACGGGCTGGCGGCGGAATCAGCAGTCACAGGTGAAATCGTGGTAGTGGCGAAAGGGCGGCGCAAAGGTGCCGTTCACGTTCACCACCCGGTCGAGGCGGATACGCTCGCCGGTGTCAATAACCAGGTATTCGGCGAGGCCCGCCGCGTCCCGCTCACTAACCAGGTTTTTGAGCAAGCCCGTGACGGTGGTGAACTCCCAAAGGTCCGTGAAATATTGCAGGTGCGTGTACGTGCGCAGCGTAATAGTGGCTTCCAGCAAATCGTGAAAACCACAATCAATGGGTTTATAGGCAGATGGGGCCATGATAGGGGTAGGGAAAGTGGGGCGCCTATTGGCACCCCTGCATTTCAATAATGTAATACCCTTGGGCATTGATAACGTCCACCACCTCCTGGGTAGGTTCCTCGATGTGGCAAAACCGGCATTCCTTAGCCGCTAGGGGCTGGCCCTCCTGGCCTTTCGTGGCGAGGTACTGGCGGCCAAACTGGTAGACCTGCTCCTTGCTGGCCGCCTCATCCGACACTAGAATGTCAAAGTGCATAACCGAACCGTCTTTCTTCGAGACGTAGGTGTCATAAACGGCAACTTCCATGATTGTAAAGAGTTAAAAGCGAGAAAATAATTAGGCCGGAAAGCTGGCTAAAGTTTGTTTGAAAAAGGAGAGGTTAGCGGGTTTCGGGCCGGTCGCGCCAGTAGTTGTTGGCGGCAGCAATGGTTGCAAATTCGGCGGCCACCGTCTGGCCGATGCTAATGAGCATCATTGGGTTATCGGCGTAGATAGCGCGTTGCTGACGGCGCTTTTCGTCGTCGGGCTGCGTGAGCTTGATGATAAGGCGGGCAAGCTTGACGGCGAGCTGGCGGCCTTCTTCCGGGGTAGCCGTGAGCAGGCTGTTGCCGGGGACGAGTTGCAAGTCGGACATGGCGTGAAGGTTAGTTGGTGGTGGCCACCGAGTAGGGTAGCGAGAGATTACCAGATAGCACCCCGTACACCTGGTACACGCCGAGCATAGGGCGCTTTTTGTCGGAGACGTTGACTTCCATGTAGCAAGTCACGAGGTCAAATTTGAAGTCGCGTCGGTGGTTGATGCGGTCGAGCGGCACCACCACGCGGCCGGTGTTGCCCTGCATTGTGACGGTGAAGCCGGGCGAATCCATGTACATATGCATGCCAGGCGCGCTGGTGGGCGGCAGTTTGGGCGCGGCGCCCATGTGGTCAAATTCCTTGACCGAGAAACCGCCCGCCACGCGGCTGTCCTTGATGAGCACCACCCAGTGGGCGTGCCACACCAGGCCGTCGTTGGTGTAGTTGCCGTCGCCGTTCTCATCCCACAGCGGGGTGTCCTCAAAGTCGGGGTGCGAGGTCAGGGCCATGGCCACGATGCCGTCGGTGGCACCCATGCCAATGTCGGTGGACTTGAGCGTGGTCGGGAAGACGTAGCCGAGCACTGGCGCGCCATCCGTTTTACCAGCGGGCTTGGGCTGGGTTTTGCCGGCGCTGCCCGCCACCTGAAACTCGAAGACCAGCGTTTCCAGCTCGTGCAAATACTTGATGGCGGCCTTCTTCGGCGTGTAGTCAGCATTCTGGTAAGCCGCGCCCAAGGACTGCGCGAAACTGCTGTCCATCAAGGCGATAAGCAGTGCTAGGGTAAGCAAGGGCTTTTTCATAGGAAGCATAAGTTGTGGTTGGAGTACGAGGCAAAAGTAGTTGGCACTCCTAACCATTTATGCACGTTTTGGCAGTGGACCAGGCAGCATATAAATACTGGTCCAGGAGGTAACAGCCAGCCGTAAGGCGCCAGAAAAATTATACAGGATAAATTTGTCCGGTATTAATTCATGCCCTAGCTTTGCCAGCAAAACCACCAAGTATGTTCTCCAAGGCGTGTGAGTATGGGATTCGGGCCTCGATTTATATCGGGCAGCAATCGGCCAGCGGCCGCCGCGTGGGCCTGAAGGACATTGCGGCCGAAATAGGCTCGCCAGAAGCATTCACCGCCAAGGTATTGCAACAACTGGTGCGCGCGCAGCTGGTCACCTCTGTGAAAGGCCCCGCCGGTGGCTTCGAGCTCACGCCCGAGCAGCTGCGCACCGTCACGCTCCGCGAGATAGTGGTGGCTATCGACGGCGGTGCCATGCTGCAAGGCTGCGCCCTAGGGCTGCCGCAGTGCTCGGCCAAGCAGCCCTGCCCTATGCACTACCAGTTTCTGCCCATTCGCGACCAACTCAATGAGCTGCTGCGCACCCACACCATCGGGGAACTGGCCAGCAAGGTGCACGAGGGCCTCGGTTTTTTAAAGCAATTCAGTTGACCCCTTTTTTTACTTGCATACCGGACAAATTTGTCCTTTAATTTTCATCCTATGACTCCCGAGCAAAAAGCCCTCGTCACGGCCACCGTCGGCACCCTCCGTGCGCACGGCGTGGCGCTGACCACCCACTTTTACCGCCGCATGTTCGAGCACAACCCCGAGTTGAAGAACGTCTTTAACATGGGCAACCAGCAAACCGGCAAGCAGCAAACCGCGCTGGCCATGGCCGTGCTGGCCTACGCCGAAAACATCGAAGACCCCTCGGTGCTGGTACACGCGGTAACCAAAATAGGCCACAAGCACGTCAGCCTCGACATCCGGCCCGAGCACTACGCCATCGTGGGCCGGCACCTGATAGCCTCTATCGGCGAAGTGCTGGGCGAGGCTGCCACGCCCGAGTTGCTCGATGCCTGGACTGTGGCATACGACCAGTTGGCCGCCCTGATGAGTGGCCTAGAAAGCGGCTTGTACCAAAAAGCCGTAAGCCAGGAGGGCGGCTGGACGAGCTGGCGGCCTTTCACCGTGCGGCAGAAGGTGGTCGAGTCCACGGAAATTACCTCCTTCTACCTGTACCCCGCCGATGGGGGTAGGGTCGCTGACTTCCTGCCTGGTCAGTACGTGAGCGTGCGCCTGTTCCTGCCTGAGCTGAACCTGTTCCAGCCTCGCCAGTACAGTCTCTCCAGCGCCCCGAATGGCGAGTATTACCGCATCTCGGTGAAGAAGGAAGTCGGTAGCCAACACCCCAATGGCATGATTAGTAACCGCCTCCACGACTTCGTGCACGAGGGCGATATCATCGAGCTAGCCGCTCCGGCCGGCGACTTCACCCTGGCAACAACCAAGCAAACTCCTGTAGTGCTGGTGAGCGGCGGCGTAGGCCAAACGCCGCTGCTGAGCATGCTCGACTATCTTATCCTGACCAATAGCCCCCGCCAGGTGGTGTGGGTACACGGCAGCCGCAATGCTGAAGTACACGCCTTTCGAGGGGCAGTAGCCGACCTAGCAACAGGCTGTAAGAACGTCGAGCAGCACATTTTCTACGACACCTTAGCTCTTGACCTGGAAGCTACCAACTACTACGCCGGCATTGTGGACCTGCAGAAGCTAGGTGGCATACTGTTGCCTGAGGCTGACTACTACGTGTGTGGCCCGGCACCTTTCATTCGCAAGCAGGTGCAGGATTTGGCGGCCCTAGGTGTGCTGCGCGCGGCCATTCACTTCGAAGAGTTTGGGCCGGCTACGCTGAGCGTGTAAGCAGTAGGATAGGGTGAGGGGGGAGTGATGCACCTGAAGCTTTCATGAAGCCCCTAGGTAGCTGGCCGGGCCGCAGGTGCACCGAGGCAAGACTAACGCTTTGCAAGTAACTTGATGGTAACTACAGCTGGTTTGAAGATTTGTGAATGAATGACATAGCATAAGGTAGTTGGCCTGTTCTGCTTTACTTACCGTGCTGTTTTTTTGGTATTACTATTTCATTGCAAAACAGTATATTTACTGTGCTCTTCCTTGGTGTTTCCACTTGTATTACTTACCCTTGTGAGTTCTTCGTCTCCGCGGTCGTATACCTCCTGGACCGATGCTGCTTTACTAGACGCAGTGGCCCAAGACGATTGGAGGGCTTTTGCCGAGCTGTATGAGCGGTATTGGTACCGGGTGTTTGCGCTGGCTTATCGCAAACTAAAATCGCGGGAGATAGCCGAAGAGCTGGTTCAGGAACTGTTTGCCACACTCTGGCACAAGCGGGGCCAGCAGGCAATTGCGCAGCCAGCAGAATACTTGCTGGTAGCTATCAACCACCGCGTGCTTACCTACATTCGGGCGCACCGCGTGCGGGAGCACTACGCCGACTATTGCCGCAACCTCGTAACCGAAGCCACGCACGAAACCGAAGACAACCTGGCGGTGGCCGACCTATCGGCCGCTTTGCTGCGGGGGGTAGAGCTGCTGCCCGAGAAGTCGCGGGAGGTATTTCGGATGAGCCGTCTAGAGCACCAATCGGTAGAGGAGATTGCGGCCCGCCTCGACGTAACGCCCAAAGCCGTGGAGTATCACTTGACCAAGTCGCTGAAGCGGATGCGGGCGTACTTGCGCGAGTTCTTGGTCGCCTTGCTGCCACTACTATTTTTTGTGCGGTAAACTATAGTGCGACAGTAGTATACGGTTGTAGAATGACTGTCGACAAAAAAAGTTTGACTATTTTTTTAGGGGTGCGTCAGGGGTAGGAGTCTTTCCTTTTACACTCCCACCCCTGCCACTGTCATGACCGAATCTGAATTTGAGGCGATGCACCAGCGCTACCTCGACGGCACCAGTCGGCCGGGCGAGCGCGAGCTGATGGAGCAGTGGAGCCGGCAGCTCGGGGCGTCAGAAAACCTGACCCTGCCCGAGTCCGAGCGTGAGCAGGTGCGGGTGGCAATGTGGCGCCGCATTGAGGTGCTGGCGCACGGTGATGGTGGCGCTACCGGCCGCGTGCTTCGGCACCCGGCCTCCTTTTGGCGCACACCCATCATGCGCTGGGCCGCCGCGGTGTTGCTGTTTCTGGGTGCGGCACTCGCCGTGCTACTGCCGCGCCGCCAGGTGCCCATTGCCGCGCCAAGCTGGGTGCAGCAGCACAACACTGGTAAGCAGCCTGAAATACTTACCCTGGCCGACAACAGCCGCGTCACGTTGTACCCGGGCAGCAGCCTGCAGTACCGGCCCGGCCTAGCCGGCGCGCGTCGTGAGATTAAGCTTCGGGGTGAGGCGTTTTTTCAAGTGACAAAGAATCCGGCCCGGCCATTCTTGGTGTATACCGAGCAGCTCGTGACAACGGTTCTTGGCACCAGCTTTCGGGTAAAAGCCTACCTAGGGCGCCCCAACGAGGTGGCCGTGCAGGAAGGCCGCGTGGCCGTGCAACTGCGCCGCGGTGCTGACCTAGGCGCTACGCCGGCGCAGCCGGCTGCCGGGGGCATATTGCTGCTACCCAACCAGCAGGTGGCTTATTCGGCCCTGGCGCCGCGCTCGCTGCAGAAGAAACTCGTTGCCAACCCCATTGTACTGGCTCCGCAGGCTTTTACCTTCGAAAAGCAGCCCGTTATCAGTGTGTTGCAGGCGTTGGAAAAAGCCTACGGGGTCACTATCCTCTACGATAAAAACAAGCTAGCGGGCTGCACCATCACGGTCACGTTCTACCAAGAGTCGCTCTACGAAAAGCTCGATGTGCTGAGCCAGGCCCTCGGGGCCAGCTACGCTACTATCGACGATGCCCAAATTCGATTTCGCAGCAACGGCTGCGCTTTGTAAACCCTGCGGGTAGTGCGAGGCGGTGCGCTGCAAGGCCCGCTCCTGCGGCCACCGGGCTATCCTCAATACCCTTGGCAAGTTGCCTAATCCTTTTAGCAAGCAGTAGTCTAAACAATTAGTTTCTTTATTTCCCACCCCAATCGTTTGCAGTGCATGAAAAGTAGCTTACCTATTTCGAGGCGCTTTGGCTACCCCCTGCGGGTATTAGCGCTTCAGTCTGTTTTGGCCCTGCCGCTGACTGCTACCGCCATTGCGCGGCCAGCCATGGCCCAACAAGCGGTGCTAGAGCGGCGCGTCACGCTTCAGGCCGAATCTCAAACCATTGAGTCGGTGCTGAACCAACTCGGCAAGCAGCTGCGTGTGCATTTCGTGTACAGCCCGCAGCTCATTGGCTCCGACCGGCGCGTGACGCTGCGCGTCACGGACGAGCCGCTGCAGCAGGTGCTAGACGAGCTGCTAGCGCCGCGCAAGTCGCACTTTGAAGTGCGCAAAGACCGCGTAATCCTTAGCCAGCCGCAGCTCGGCAGCAGCGCCGCCAACATCCCCGTGTCGGGCCGCGTGACGCAGGGCAAAGGCGAGGGGCTGCCCGGAGTTACCATCATCGTGAAGGGCACCACGCAGGGCGCCACTACCGATGGCGACGGCCGGTTTTCAATAAGCGTGCCCGAAGGCAGCGTGCTGCAGTTCAGCTCCGTTGGCTTTAGCCCGCAGGAAGTAACGGTGCGCGAGGCTACTACTACCCTGGCCATCACCCTGCAGGAAAACAGCCAATCGCTCGACAACGTGGTGGTAGTAGGCTACGGCACGCTCGACAAGAAAGAGGTGACCAGCGCCATCACCCACATCGACAGCCGCGACCTGCTCACGGTGGGTGCCATCAACCCCCTTACAGCACTGCAAGGCAAAGTGGCCGGCCTGACTATTGCCAATGGCTCGGCCGCCGACCCCAACTCGCAGCCTAGCATTCAGTTGCGGGGGGTGTCGTCGCGCAGCGCCGGCCTAGGGCCGCTCATCGTAATCAACGGCGTGCCGGGCGGTAACCTAGAGAACATCAACCAGAACGACATCGAGTCGATTGACGTGCTGAAGGGCGGGGCTGCCTCCGCTATCTACGGCACGCGCGGCAGCAACGGCGTAATCGTAGTAACCACCAAGAAGGGCACAAAAGACAATCGGGTAGACTACAACACCTACGCCACGTTTGACTACGCCACACTGCAGCCCAAGGTGCTTTCGGCTGACGAGTTTCTGACTCAGAAGCGCGGCACGGACTTCGGTGCTAAAACGAATTGGCTAAACGAAATCTCGCGTAGCTACGCCTTTGCACAAAAGCATACCCTCACGGCTTCGGGCGGGTCGGAAAACAGCAACTATCGGGCTACGTTTGACTACCGCGATGCCAAAGGCATTGACGTGCGCTCGGGCCGGCAGGAGTATGGCGCGCGTATCTCGCTGAACCACAATTCGGCCAACAAGCTCTACTCCATCGGGCTCAACTTTGCGCCGCGCTACATCAACGCCCGCAACGCTGACTACGCCAGCTTTGAGCAAGCGCTCACGCTGAACCCTACTATTCCGGTGCTGAACACCACCAACCCGAACCTTTACTACGATATTCGGTCGGGCTTTGATGGGCCGTTTAACCCCGCCGAGCGCCTACGCACGGAGCTAAATGGCACCGAAGGTAAAATCCTGAACTTCGATGCCACCTTCAAGCTCAACCTGCTGCCCAACCTGAACACGCAGGTTACCTACGGGCAGTTTACTAGCGACTACTTCGACTTCGCGTTCCGGCCGTCGACCTCCACGTTTGCCGCTAAGAACGAGGGGAGTATGAACTCGGCCAGCCGCAACTACAACCGCAGCGACCAGCGCAGTCTGGAGTGGATAGGCAACTACTCGCTCACTAAGAACGACCATGCTTTGCAGGTCCTAGGGGGGTATTCGTACCAGTATTTCGTGTCAGAAGGCAACGGTATTTATAACCGTAATTTTCCGTCCGACGCCTTTACGTACAACAACATCGGCACCGGCCTCTACGGGCAAGTGGCCGGGCGCACCGATGGCAGCAGCTACAAAAACGATTCGAGGCTGATTGCCTTCTTTGGGCGCGTCAACTATTCCTTTAAGGACCGCTACTTGCTGTCGGCCAGCTTGCGCCACGAGGGCTCTTCAAAATTTGGTACCGATAACAAGTGGGGCGATTTCCCGGCCGTGTCGGTGGGCTGGCGCATCAGCCAGGAGGCTTTCCTAACCAATCAGAAGTGGATAAACGACCTGAAGCTGCGGGCTGACTATGGTGTAACCGGTAACCAGGACTTCGGCAACTACTTGTCGCAGAACCTCTATGGGGGCTTCGGCTACTACCTGCTAGGTGGCACATACTACCAGGTGTACGGGCCCACCCAAAACCTCAACGCCGACCTACGCTGGGAGCAAGCTCAGAGCTTCAACGTGGGGGTAGACTTTGCCCTGTTTAATAACAAGCTGACTGGTAGCGTTAACTACTACGCTCGCCGCAACAAAAACCTGCTCGGCAGCTACGCCGTGCCCATTCCGCCCAACACGCAAGGCAGCACGTTTGCCAACGTTGGCACCCTGGATAATACGGGTGTGGAGGTGCAGTTGAATGCGCCCATCGTTAGCCGGCCTGACTTTCAGTGGTCGGTGTCCTTCGCTGGCGCTACCAACGGTAACAAGTTCGTTTCGTTCTCCAACGACACTTACCAGGGTCAAACGTTTATCGACGTAGTGGGCCTGCCCTCGCCGGGCTCGCCGGGCAATGCCCAGCGCCTGCAGGAAGGCCAGCGTATCGGTACGTTCTACATGTTGAAATCAGCGGGGGTTGATGACCAGGGCCGCCTGCTGGTGTACGCCCAAGACGGCAGCGTTATTGTGGGCAACAAGGCTACCCTAGCCGACCGGCAGGTGGTGGGCAATGGCCTGCCCAAGTACACGCTCAGCCTAGGTAACACCTTTACCTATAAAAACTTCGATGCGGCCATCTTCATCCGGAGCGTGCTCGGCTTTGATGCCTATAATACCCGTGCCTTCTACCTAGGCACGCCAGCTACGCAGTCTAATGCCAACGTGCTGACTTCGGCCTATGGTGATAGCAAGTATGCTAGGCTCACTGACCCCACGACTACCAACGTGCTCTCGGACTACTTCTTGGAGAAGGGCGACTTCGTGAAGCTCGACAACGTGAGCCTAGGGTACACTTTCCAGTTCACGTCGAAGTATGCGCGCTCGCTACGCCTGTATGCCGCGGCTAAGAACATCGTGACCATCACGAGCTACACCGGCGGCGACCCCGACATCCTGCCCATCAACGGGCTGTACCCGGGCATCAATAGCAACCGCCAATACTATCCTTCTACCACGCAGGTCCTGTTTGGCCTTCAGCTAGGCCTGTAATCCCACCCCCGCAGCCATGACTTTTTCTAAAACATACGCCCGCCTGTCGGCGGCTCTGGTGCTGGCCGGGTTGAGCAGCTGCACCGACCTAAACGAAACGCTCTACGACCGCATTACGCCCGACAACTTCCTGCGCACCAAGGACGACGTGTACCGGGACTTCCTGCGCACCTTCGAGCACGGCTACAATACCATACAGGATAACCCCTATCAGCTACAGGAGCTGAGCGCCGACCAGCTGATGACCCCCAACCGCGAGGGTGACTGGTTTGACGGTGGGCAGTATGCCCGGGCGCACTACCACACCTGGACGGTGCAGGAGGGCTACATCAACGGCACGTGGAACTTGCTTTACCAGGGCATTACGTTGGATACCAACTCGCTGGAAGATATTCAGGCGCTTGACCCAACCCGGTTTAACATGACCGTGGCCGAGCAAAACCAGCTCATTGGCGAGCTGCGTGTGATGCGCGCCTGGTACTACTTGCGCCTGCTCGACTTGTTTCGCAACGTGCAGATTATCACCAAGGTGAAGGGGGAAGTAAAGGGGCCCAACCAGTCGACGCCCCAGGAAACATATGCCTTCATTGAAAAGGAGCTGAAAGAGTCGCTGCCGACGCTGCTGGCCAAGGGCGACCAGGGCACGGCGCAGTTTCAGGGGCGCTGGACCAAGGCGGGCGCTGCCGCGCTGCTGGCCCGCCTCTACCTGAACGCCAACGTTTACATCGGGCAAGACCACTACAACGACTGCGCCGCGGTGTGCCAGGATATTGTAGACGGTAAGTACGGCACCTACGCCGTCGAAAGTCGCTGGGACGCGCCCTTCGACTGGAACAATGACCAGTCGTCAGAGACCATTTTTGCGTTCCCGGGTTCGTTTGGCCGTTCGCACTGGCAGTATGAGGGCGGGATGTACTTCTGGGGGCTGCCTTACAACGTGCCCGTCAACTACTTCGGGTTCACCGATTTTGGCAGCGGTAACCCACGCTATGCCTTGCAGCCGGGCCGCGACGTAGACAACAGGGTCTACACCTTTGCGCAGGGCAAGCCGCTTATCAATTTTCAGAAGTACGCCGACGACGTGCGCTTGAAAAACTATAAAAACCTAGGCAACAGCACCCGCGAGGGCATGTTTTTGCAGGGCTACCTAAAGGATATCAACGGCCGCGATACCATTAAGAGCACCCGTGGCTATACGCTGTATCTGCGCGACCAAGTGGGCCTGTTTAAAGGTACTAAGCCCACGCAGGTGCTAGCCAACAAGACGTCGGACATGAATAATGCCGACCAGAACTCGGGTATTCCACTGGTGAAGTATCCCTTCTATCCATCATCTGACCCGAATAAGATTGAGGCAGACTACGCCGAAATCCGCTTTGCGGAAATAGTGTATATGCTGGCTGAGTGCAAGTTCCGGGCCGGCGACCGCGCCACGGCTGCGCAGCTGCTCAACACGGTGCGGAAGCGCAACTACCCCACGGGCTCAACCAGCTTGTATGCCGCTGGCGGCGCTACCCTCACCGAGCAAGAGCTGCTTGACGAGTGGGGCCGCGAGTTCATCGGCGAAGGCCGCCGCCGCATCGACCTCATCCGCTTCGGTAAATTCAACACGGCCATTTGGTGGGATAAAACGGCAGATGCCGACGACCACACCAAGATTTACCCTATTCCGCTGAATGCGATGAACACCTCGCCACAGCTCAAGCAAAATCCTGGCTATTAAAATATAGTAGCTAGTACACGGCTAAGAAAGCAAGCTTATAACAGTAGTGCCGGACGTGGCCCTCATTACCTGCATGGGTAGTGAGGGTTACGTCCGGCACTACTGTTTAGGCCTGGTCAGCGGAAAACGTATTTGCTAGTACCTAGGTGGCTGTGAGTGCTACGAAAGTGTGTAGGTGGCACCTAGGGCCCTATGCGCAACTCTTGCTTTGTAAGTAAGCTGCTTAAGAAAAGAGGAGGTCTTCCAAACCGTCATGTTGAACGTAGTAAAGCCTCTCTATCACTTCATCGCTAGCGCATCCATTGCTGCACCAGCAAGATGCTTCCTTCGTCAGCATGACATTGTAGAAGGCTCGATGGCGCGCAACTGTGTTCTATGCCATCGGTACTGCGATGATAACTCAAGCGCTAAACAAGACGAAGCCGCAGCCCACCTAGGTGGGCTGCGGCTTCGTCTTGTTCTAGGTTGCTTACTTTGCTACAACCTCTACTTGACCGCCGGTATTGAATAGCTGGTGGGGTACGAAGTATCCCGGATTTGAAGTCCCGTTTACCCGGATATTACTCAGATTGCGGCTGGCGCCAGATTTTTTTACAGTTAGCACTTTGCCGTTGGGCATGGTCCAGCGCACCTCATCGAAGAGGGGCAGCGTGACGATGTAGCGCGCATCGGCCGCCGATAAGGGGTAGAGGCCGGTAGCGCCGAAAACGTACCAGGCCGACATTTCGCCTGCATCGTCCATGCCCGAGAAGGCGAGGCCTTTTTCGCCGGTGTTGTAAAACTTGGCCATGATTTCATCGAGACGCTGCTGCGACTTTTCGGGCTTGCCCACGAAGTAGTAGGAGAACGGCGTTTCGTGGTCGGGCTGGTTGCCGTGGCAGTACTGGCCGATAAATCCTGATACGTTGCGGGCAATGTAGCTCGGGTTCCAGGGCACCGTGAACAAGGAATCTAGCTTGGCCTCGAAGGGCCGCGGGCCGCCGTAGAGGTCTACCAAGCCCGGCATGTCGTGGGGCGCGAAGAAGGAAACCTGCCAGGCGTTGGCTTCGCGGTACATGTACTCGTAGTAAGGGTACTGGGGGTTGAAGTGCTGCACCCACTGGCCATCGGCCCGGCGGCCACGCATAAACTTGGTGCCGGGGTCAAACACGTTGCGATAGTTTTTGGAGCGCGCCATCAGCGTCCGGTACTGCGCGGTGTCCTTCAAGATTTTGGCGAGCTGGGCCACGGCGTAGTCGTCGAAGGCATATTCCAGCGTCTTCGACACGCCAGCGCTACCCTTGGTTTCTACATTCGGGGTAGCGACCTCATCGGTGGCGATGTAGCCTTTCTGAATGTATTCCTTGATGTGGGGCCGGGTGCCGCCTTCCACGTTGGCATTACGCAGTAGCAAGCGGTACACGTCTTTTACATCGAAGTTGGTGACGCCGCGCTGGTACGCCCCCGCCACGAACGACGCCGCGTGGTCGCCGTGAAAGAAGGTCGGGATGAAGCCAGTCTTATTGCCAATGTCCTGCATCGACTTGATGATGTCGGCGGTCACGCCCGGCGCGAGCATGCTCATCAGCACGTCTTTGTTGCGGTAGGTGTCCCAGAGCGATGGGGTGGTGTAGTACTGGAAGTCGGCCTTAACCACCTTGCCCTTCACGTCGGTGTACTCGCCGTTGACGTCGCTGCGCAGAGCGGGCCACAAAAACGAGCGGTAGAGGCAGGTGTAGAACATGGTTTGCTGCTGCGCCGTGCCGCCCTTCACGCTCACGCGGGTGAGCAGCTGGTTCCAGGTGTTGGTGGCCGCGCGCCGCACTTCGTCAAACGAACGGGTGCCCAGTTCCTGCGCCAGGTTTTGCTGCGCGTTTTGGATGCTCACAAACGAAACACCAATGCGCAGCTCCACGGGCTTGCGGTCGCCGTTGGCCAGGCGCAGCACGGCCAGGCCTTCTTTGTTGCCCTTGTTCTTGATGCTTACTTCTTGAATATCCGAGTTGAGCTGGGCGTAGAAATAAGCGGTTTGCTCACCGGTTTTCTGGAAGCCCTGCACGGCCCTAGGTCCTACTTTCTCGAGGTTCCAGTCGTTTACGTTCTCGTTCGAGCGGCCCAGCTTGAACACGAGGCTGCGGTCTTGCGGCTGGTCGTAGTAGTACTGGTGCAAGCCGCAACGCAAAGTCGAGGTCAGCTGCACTCGCACTTTGTAGTCCCGTAGCGTGACGCCGTAGTAGCCCGGCGCCGCCGTTTCGGTAGCGTGCGAGAAGTGAGAAGAATAGCGGCCGTTGGCATCAGGCGCGCCTACTACGGGCAGTACGGGCAGGTGGCACAGGTTCCAGTGCCCCTTGTTAGTATGGGCAAAGGCCTGCATCACCGAGTCTTCGTACTGGTAGCCCGAGCCGGTGTTAAACTCCGTGATGGGGCTCAGCTGCACTAGGGCATTGGGCAGGGAACTGCCCGGAAACGCCAGCCCGGCCCACACGCCGTGCCAGTCGGGCGGGGCCACGTAACCCACCAGCTTAGGGTCGGTGAAGGCCGCCGTGCCGATGAGGGGATTCACGTACTGGGCAGGTCCCTTACTCGCAGTACCCACGCCACCGCCCGACGATGGCACCGTTTTGGCGCAGGAAGCGAGGCCTAGGGCCGCAGACAGAAACAAATAGCGTAGGCTGGTAAACGTCATGTTACGCAAGAGATAAGCGTGGAAAAGGAGTGCCGCGCGGCTTCACGGCGTTAGAGTCGGCTGCTGTTAGCGCTGGGTTGCAGGGGAAAGGAAGCGAGCTGCACGTTGCCAGAGCAGCCCTAATCGGCCTGCTTCACAAAGCGCTTGGTTAGGCGTTGCCCGTCGGCCAGCCAAGACACGGTATAGACGCCGGGCACCAGCGCCGACACATCGAGCGTGGCGGCCGGCGCGTGGGTCGTGAGCACCGTTTGCCCTAGGGCGTTCAAGACCGTGACGTTGCTCGCTATAGGTTTGCGGTTGGCTTGCAGCGTGAGGCGGCCCTTTACCGGGTTAGGAAACAAGTCAGTGGCTTTGGCGGCTGCGGGGCCGGTAGTGGCCAGCGGGGTACTGGTGGCCTGCGCCACGCGCAGAATAGCCGCCGCCGCGCAGGCTTGGCCCATCATCTGCACATTGGCCGGGAAGATGTAGCGGCGGTCGAGGTTCCAGGTGCCGTCGGTGTCGCTGTACGTGCCGGGGTAGTAACCAAGCTGGTCGCGGCCGTAGTCGATGAGGTAGTCTACGATGCTGCGAGCCGCATCGAGCCACTTGGCGTTGCGGTCTACTTCATAAAAGTCAACCAGCATCTCGACCATGTCGCTGCCACCCCAAAACGAGATTTCGCTCACGCCCTTACCCGGCGTGTACCACTGCCGGAGGCAGGCGTTGGCCATAAGGGTGGCGTCGTCGAGGTAGCGGCTGTCGCCGGTGCGCTGGTAGAGGCGCAGGGCCAGCTGAATGTCGGGCGTGGTTTGATAGGCCCGGTAGCCCGCGCCATTCTCGCCGTTGCCGCTCAGGCTCCAGACGCCGTTGTTATTGAAGCTGTACTGATTAATCAGGTTGGTGCCAGCGTCGCGCAGCCGGTGGCTTGGGTCGTTGATGAGTTCGTAGTAGTGCTTGGCGATGTCGAGGTATTTGGGGTCGGAGTTGTTTTTTGCCAGCAAGGCGCAGTGCAGCGCGGGCAAGATGGTGGCCTGCGAGTAAAACTTACCCCGGCCCAGCTCCGCTTCTTTTTGCGGCACGCCCCAACTGGCATCGCGGGCGCTGAGGCAGTAGTTGAGGCCGATGAGTGAGCGGTCGTAGATGCCAGTTTCGGTTGGCAGCACCTGCTGGTAAGCGTCTATCAGGGCCAGCCCCACGATGGCGTTGTCGTCGTAGAGCGGGTCGGCGCCGCGCACGATGTCGGAGGCATACTTGCCGTTTTGCAAGTATTGGTCGAGGGCGTAGGCATACGACTTAAGCCGCTCGGTGTACTTGGCCGGGTTGGCTAGGGCGCCGTAGCGTAGGGCCCGCAACATGTGCGAGGCCGGCCACACGTAGCTCACGCCGCCGCGCTCCACAACAACGTTTTCGTTACCGTCTAGCTGCTCCACGTAAAGCTGCTTGCTGGCGTTGTAGAACTTGGTATTGAGCTTGTCGAGAATGGCCTCACCGGCTACTTGGTACTTATTCTGGCCAAAGGCGGCCGAGGCCGTCAATAAGCAGCTAGCTACCAGTAAGGCGAGCCGCGGCCCCCTAGCTATGAGTGTAGAAAAGCGCATCGCAACTTGCCAGATAGGGGGTGGGAAAAAGTAGGGGAGGAGCGCCGTAAAGGCCAGTGCCTAGGCCAGGTGATAGGATACTAAGTCATCGATAGGAGCACTGATGATTTTGCCCACCGCCATGCCGTGCGCAGCAGCCACCTGGGTTAGTGTCTCACGGAAGTTATAGCCCACTGACCCCACGCAATTGAAGGTATGCGACTGGTAGGTAGGGTATTTCTTGATGATATTCCGGAAAAAAGCATCGAATGCCTCAGTCACCAGGTGCTGGCAATAGCTCGCTTGGTTATGGTCGTTGGCAAACTTGGCGAAGCTGGCAATGAAGCGGTTCGGAAACGGCTGGTTATACAGCCGGTCCAAAATATCGTCGCGCTCTAGGCCGTAGGTAGTGCGAAACTCGGCCGCCAAGTCGGCGGGCATATCGCCACGCAGGTAGTCGCGCAGCAGCGCCTTGCCGATGAAGGCCCCGCTGCCCTCGTCGCCCAAAAAGTACCCTAGGGAGTCCACGTTGTGCGTTACGCGCTCGCCATCATATACGCACGAATTGGTGCCCGTGCCCAGGATGGCCGCAAACCCTGGCTGCCGGCCCAGCAGCGCCCGCGCCGCCGCCAGCAGGTCGTGGCCCACAAATACGCGTGCCTGCCCAAACACTGCCTGCATGGCATCGGCCACCGTGGCCACCTGCTGCGCCGATACCACGCTGGCCCCGTAGTAATACACCTCCGTGATAGCTGCTGCATCTAGCGTGGCTGGTAGGCTTTGGTGCAGCGAGGCAGTGATACCCGCCGTGCTGATAAACTCCGGGTTGTAGCCCTCCGTGTGGAAAAAGGAGCGGGCACCGTGGGTATCAACCAGGCACCAAGTAGTCTTGGTAGAGCCGCCGTCTGCTATCAGTATCATGGGTGGGGTAGGAAAGAGGCTGGCGCCGAGTAGTTTGGAATAGCTCGGCTGTTTCAGGACTTGTAGCTAAAAGCTTTTGGCAAATTAAACAAAGAATCTTGCTACAATAAAAATTATTTTGCTCGTTTTGGTATCAAACGAACATTTTTGTTGTCAATATTTGCAGTAGAAAGCGCGGCCTTGCTGCGACGGGCATGTGAAATCACTCTTCTCAACCTTATCCAAGACAGGCTTTCTGGCCTAGGTCGGCTTACAGGCCGCCAGTTGGATTACGGTACCGTCCCGCGCCTTTTTATACATTTTCACCTATCAGTACCATGCGTTCATCCAACTACGACAAGTTTCCCTTCGTGCCGGTAGCGGCGCAAGCCGACGCTTGCCAAGTGGGGTGGGCCGCTATCGTGGGAGTGTTGCAAGCGGCGCTGGCCGCCCGGCCCGCTGCGCCTGGCCAGCCGACGGTGCTGGCCGTAGAGTGCTACCCCGGCACCGACCTAGGGCAGCTGCGGCAAGCGCTAACGCAGGCCCTGCAGCCGGCCCGGTGCCTAGTAGCCGACAACCTCTACCGCGCCCCCGCCGACATCGACGCCATGGTAGCCGGCCCGCTCACCGACGACCCGGTTTTTGGCCGACTCAATGGGCTGACGATTGATGATTTTTTCGACATAGAAAAGCTGCAGGCCGCGCAAGCCGAGCTGGCTGCGGCGGCCGGCGAGCTAGTGCTGGTGCTAGGCACCGGGGCCACCTTGGTGTGCCCCGATGCCACAGTAGTAGTCTACGCCGACCTAGCCCGCTGGGAAATTCAACTTCGGCAGCGGCGCGACGAAATCGGTAACCTAGGCAGCAATAACATAGCCGAAAAGGCTAGCCTCAAGTATAAGCGGGCCTTCTTTGTAGACTGGCGGGCGGCCGACCGCCTGAAGAAACAGGTGTTGCCCCGCACCGATTTTCTGCTCGATACCAACGACCCCACCGCACCCAAGCTCATCAGCGGGGCCGACCTGCGGGCCGGGTTGGCAGCTGCCGTGCAGCGGCCGTTCCGGGTAGTGCCGTTTTTTGACCCCGGCGTGTGGGGCGGGCAGTGGATGCGCGAAAAGTTTGACCTGCCCGACGGCCCGGCCAACTACGCCTGGGGCTTCGACTGCGTGCCCGAAGAAAACTCGCTGCTGCTGGGCTTTGGCGAAGCGCGGGTAGAAATCCCGAGCATCAATCTCGTTTTCCTGCACCCACGCGAGCTGCTGGGCGAGGCTGTGCACGGGCGCTTCGGCACCGAGTTTCCCATTCGCTTCGACTTTCTCGATACCGTGGGTGGCGGCAACCTTTCGCTGCAAGTGCACCCGCTCACGGAGTACGCTTTCGACAAGTTTGGCCTGGCCTACACCCAGGATGAAAGCTACTACATGCTCGATGCTGAGCCCGGCGCGAGCGTGTACCTAGGGCTGAAGGAAAACGTGGATTTCCCAGCGATGGTGTCCGACTTGCAGCGCGCCCAAGCCGACAGTACGGCGCCCTTCCCCGCAGCCAAGTATGTAAATGATTTTCCGGCCCGCAAGCACGACCACTTTCTGATTCCGGCGGGTACTATTCACTGCTCGGGGGCCCAGGCAATGGTACTGGAAATTTCGGCCACGCCCTACATCTTCACCTTCAAACTCTGGGACTGGGACCGCCTCGGCCTCGACGGCCGGCCTAGGCCTATTCACCTTGCCCACGGCGCGGCCAACATTCAACCTGACCGCACCACGGCCTGGGTAGAGCAGCACCTGGTAAACCAAGTGCAGCCCGTAGCCAGCGGTGACGGCTGGCGCGAAGAGCGCACCGGCCTGCACGAGCGCGAGTTCATTGAAACGCGCCGCCACTGGTTTACGGGGCTGGTGCCGCACCACACCAACGGGGGCGTGCAGGTGCTCAATTTGGTGCAGGGCGCTGAGGCCATCGTCGAGAGCCCCAGCGGGGCCTTCGAGCCCTACGTGGTGCACTACGCTGAGACGTTTATCGTGCCCGCGGGGGTAGGGGCCTACACCATTCGGCCACACGGCCCGGCCCTAGGTACCGAGTGTGCTACCATGAAAGCCTACGTGCGGACCTAGGCACAGCGGAAGGCCATTACATAATGGCCAACTTTGCTTTTTCAATCACTTAGCAAAACGTTACTCCCTGTGTCTGACTTATTGATTCCTGATAACGCTGCAGCTGTCCGCGCCCAAACCATCGTTGAAAAGCTGCTACACACCGGCACTGTGGCCGTGGATGAGCTAGCCGCGCAGTTTGGCGTGTCGGTGGCTACCGTGCGGCGCGACCTGATGGAGCTGGAGCAGCGCGGCCGCCTGCGGCGCACGCACGGCGGCGCCGTGCCCCGCGAGCCCCTGCTCTACGAGCCCTTCCGCTACGACTCCAGCTTTCACGAGCAGATAGACCGCAACCTGGCCGAGAAGCGCCGCATTGGGCTGGCCGCGGCGGCGCTCATTCAGCCGGGCGAAATCATTTCGCTCACGGCGGGCACCACCACCACGCAAGTCACGCGCAGCCTGCGGCCGGGTGCAAATGTTACGGTCGTGACCAACACCGTGAACGTGGCCATGGAGCTGAGCCACCGCGACGACGTGCGCGTGTTCGTGACCGGCGGCTTCCTCACGGGCGGCTGGTTTTCGCTGGTGGGTCCCGCTACTACGCAGGCCCTGAGCCAGTTCTTTGTCGATAAAGTCTTTCTGGGTGTCAATGGCATCGATGCCCAAAAGGGCCTGACGTCGCTGCACCCAGAAGAAGCCGCCGTGATACAAGTGATGGTGCGCCAGGCCAAGCAGCGCATCGTGGTGGCCGACCACACCAAGCTCGGCACGGTCGCTTCGTCGCTCATCTGCCCCATTGCCGAGGTGCATCAGCTCATCACCGACACCGGCGCAATGGAGGAGCAAGTAGCTCCTTTCCGCGCGCTGGGCATCGAGGTGCTGCTTGTCTGAGACCCGCAACCTAGGGCGGTTCAAGTAGCCCTAGGCAACGGCGAATAGTAGTTGCGCAGGCTTGGTAGGCCGCAATGCCGCACACCCCGCCGCGGATTACCAAGTCCGCGCAACTGTCATTCCTGCAACACCCTTTTCCTGACTCTCCACTCTTTTCCCACCCTGCTATGCACACACAAGCTGTCCCCAACTTCCCTCTTCGCGAAGCGGCTACCGGGCCACCGGCCCCAGGCGGCAGTGCCGCCTACGTGTACCTGATTGCGGCCGTAGCAGCGCTGGGTGGGCTGCTGTTTGGCTTCGACACGGCCATTATTAACGGCGCCTTGGTCTTTTTGAAAAAAGACTTTGGCCTGACCGACTCGCAAACCGAGCTAGCAGCCAGCAGTATCTTGTTTGGGGCGGTAGCGGGCGCGGCCATTGCCGGCTGGCTGACTGACCGCTACGGGCGGCGGCGCCTACTGTTTGGGGCGGCAGCACTCTTTACGGTGTCGGCGCTGGCGGCAGCGGTGCCGCGCACGCTCACCGAGTTTGTGCTGGCGCGGCTGGCGGGTGGCTTGGCCATTGGAGTAGCCTCGCTGCTGGTGCCGCTTTACATCGCCGAGATTGCCCCGGCCCGCATGCGGGGGAGTTTGGTGACCCTCAATCAGCTGGCTATTGTGTCGGGTATTTTGCTGGCTTACGTGGCCAGCTACTACCTAGCCGACCTAGGGCTAGCGTCGTGGCGTTGGATGTTTGCGGCCGCCGCCGTGCCCTCGCTGCTGTTCATGGTCACGCTGCTATTGGTGCCAGAAAGCCCCCGCTGGCTGCTGGGCCAGGGCCGCGATGCCGAGGCCCTAGGTACCCTCACGCGCCTCAACGGCGCCGCGGCGGCCACTACCGAGGCCGAAGAAATTCAGGCTGCCCTGGCCGCCGAGCAAGGCGAAGAAGCTAGTCTGAGCCAGCCGCGCCTGCGCAAGCCCTTGCGCATTGCGGTAGTCCTGGCGGTGTTGCAGCAAGTCACGGGCATCAACACCATTCTCTACTACGGCTCCATCATTTTCACCGAGCACAGCGGGCAGAGCGCCTCGTCGGCCATCGGGGCCAATGCCCTTATAGGAGGTATCAACTTCGCGGGCACCATCGTGGCGCTGTTCATCATTGACCGGGTGGGGCGCAAGCCATTGCTACTTTTTGCGTCGGGCGGCATGGCGCTGGCGCTGGGTGCGCTGGTAGTGGGGCTGCAGCTGCATGCGCCGGCCACGTGGCTGCTGGGGCTCATTATGCTCTACGTGGCCTGCTTTGCGGTGGGGCTGGGGCCGGGCGTGTGGGTTGTGATTACCGAGATTTTCCCCAATGCCGTGCGGGGGCGGGCGGCCTCGCTGGCCACGGTGGCTCTGTGGGCAGCCTGCACCCTTATTTCCTTTACCTTCTTGTCATTGGTGAAAGCCGCAGGTCTGGCGGGTGCGTTCGGGCTCTACGCGGTACTTTCGGCGTTCACCTTCGTCTTTGTCTGGCGCGGCGTGCCCGAAACCAAAGGCCGGACGCTGGAAGAGATTGAACGAGGATGGCAGTAGATGGGTTGGGGCCCAGTAAACGGCTCGGCTGCTTAACTTGCTAATACGTTTAAGCGATGGCTGAATTCTTCGCTCTCCGGCCACCTGTATCCTTCTTAACCCACTCACTTATATGCTATTGCTTGATGCTTCGCTGTGGAATGAATTTCTGGCGGGCAGTAAGCAAGCGTTCGAGCGCATTTTCCTGACGCATTACGACGAGCTGTTCCGCTACGGCGTGCGCCTAACTGGTGAAGAAGAAGTTGTTAAAGACTGCATCCAAAACCTGTTTCAGCGGCTGTGGCAGCGCCGCAAGGTGCTGGGGCCCGTCGAAGAAATCAGGCCCTATTTATTCACGGCGCTGCGCCACCATGTCACCGACGAGGCACGCGCCCAGAAGCGCCGCACCGCCCTGCAAAGCGGCTACCTAGGGGAAGCCCCGGTGCAACACTCACCCGAAGAGTTTTTGATAGCCCAGCAGCTTACTACCGAGCAGCAGACCCAGTTGCTGGGGGCGCTGCAGCAGCTCAGCAACCGGCACCGCGAGGCCTTGTCCCTCAAGTTTTTTGAAGGCTTCAGCTACGACCGCATTGCCGAGATTATGGACCTTAACCAGCAGTCGGTACGCAATCTGGTGCACCAAGCCATCAAGCGGATGCGCCAAGTACTGCCGCACCCCTTGCTCCTGCTTTTGCACGGGCTGCTGCTGAATTGCTGGCTTTGAGGCTGAAGTCAGCACACCACATCTGTCATGCTGCGCGCTGTATGACGAAAAAGAGATTTTTTGAAACCTTTTTACGCATGATAAAACACTGTAAAATAGGGTATTGAAAAATATTTTAAAAAAATTTCACGTTTACTAGAGTACAAAATCGGCCTTCGTTCGTGGTCAGGAAAAATCAGGTCACTTTTGCCCTGCTCGCCTATGGATTTTACGACTTACTTGGTTAATGATTTCGTAGCAGACGAGTCGTTTCAGGCATTTGTGGCTGATGCTGATTCGGACGCCGGGCGCACGTGGCAGGCGTGGCTGGCTGCGCACCCCGGCCACCAAGCCGATGCCGACCACGCCCGTGCCCTGGTACAAGCCCTAGGTCCCGGCTCGCTCTACCCAGTGCCAGCCGAGCTTAAGCACCAAGAGTTGCTGCGTTTGCGGCAGTCGCTCTACGCGCCCCGCACGCAGCCCTGGCTGAGCTGGCAGCGGCGCACCCGGCTGTTGGTTGGCACTTCGGCGGCCGCCATTTTGCTGGCAGTGGCTGGCTGGTGGCAGTGGTCGGGCACTACCGGCCCCACCACGCAGTACGTGGCCGCCCCCAACCAGCAGCGTACCCTTACCTTGCCCGATGGCTCGGTGGTGGTGCTGAATGGCAACGCCAAGCTGACCACTGCCGCCCAGTGGACCGCCACCACGCCCCGCGAAGTGTGGCTGACGGGCGAAGCCTACTTCCAAGTGACGCACCTGGCCGCCCCGGCGGTGCACGACATTGCCAGCGCCCCGGCCAAGGCCAAGTTTGTGGTGCACGCGGGTGGGCTCGATATCGCTGTCCTAGGTACCCAGTTTAACGTGAATAGCCAGCCCACCGGCACCAAGGTGGTGCTGAATTCGGGCAAAGTAGCCGTAGACCGCCACGCCTGGTTTACCCGCGAAAACCTGCTGATGCAGCCCGGCGACCTCGTTGAAACTTCTACTGCTGCGCCGAGCCTGGCTAAGCGCCGCGTGCAGCCTGCCCTGTACTCGGCTTGGACGCAAGGCCACCTGCAGCTGCAGCAAACCTCGGTGCGTGACATCGTGCAGCTGCTGCGCGACGACTACGGCTGGCAAGTGCAGGTGGCTGACTCAGCCCTGCTCAACCAGACGCTGACGGGCCTGCTGCCCGCCAACAACCCCGACCTGCTCTTGCCGGCGCTCGCTAAGACGCTGGGCGTCGATGTGACGCGCACCGGCAATGTGGTGCGTTTTCAGCCCCTGGCCCAGTAGGGCTAGAGGCTACTCTCTTCTGCTTGCTTTATCTCCATTTTTCCCACCCATCACATGGCAAACTTTACCCGCTACGTGCGTTTGGCCCTGTTGCTAGGCGCCGTGCCCGGCGCCAGCCGGGCGCAAGGGTCGTTGGCTTTCGCCAGCCAAAATCCGCGCTCGCCGGTAGCTTCGGCTCGCGCTTCGGCCTCGGCCCAAGTATCGCTGGAAGCCTTTATCCAGGAGCTGCAAAGCACTTACAAAGTCAATTTTCTTTACCGCAACCAGCTCATAACTGGCCGGTACCTGGCCAAGGCCCACCCAGCTTTTAAATCGCTGCCCGAAGCCCTGCGCTACGTGACCCAGCAGAGCGGCCTGGAGTTTGAGCGCCTCAAGGACGGTCTGTACGTTATCGTGCCAAAGCCTACCGCCCAGAATACTACGCAGCCAGAGGTGCCGCAGGAGGTACCCCCGCTGCTGGCTTCAACTGGGTCGGCCATCACTAGTACCCTGGCCGACGTGCCCGTGGCTGGCCGCGTTACCGACAGCAAAGGGGTGGGACTGCCGGGCGTGACGGTGGTGGTGAAGGGCACCACCCAGGGCGCCAGCACCGACACCGAGGGCAGGTTTAGCCTGCAAGCGCCGGAAAACAGCGTGCTGGTATTCAGCTTTGTGGGCTATACCCGCCAGGAAGTACCCATCACCGGCGCCACCAGCAACCTGGCCGTGTCGTTGGCCGACGAGGCGCAGGCGCTGACGGACGTGGTAGTAGTGGGCTACGGCACCCAGCAGCGCGCCAACGTGACGGGCGCCATCAATACCGTGAGCGGTGCCACGCTCGAAAACCGCCCCGTTACCAACGTGGCGCAGGCGCTGCAAGGCTCGTCGCCTAACCTCACCATTCAGCAGAACAGCGCCGAGCCGGGTGCGGGCCTCAACATCAACATCCGGGGTGTAGGCACCCTAGGCAATGCCTCGCCGCTGATTATCGTGGACGGCATTGCGGGCTCGCTCAACGCCATCAATCCCAATGACATCGAGAGCGTGACAGTGCTGAAGGATGCGGCTTCGGCCGCCATCTACGGCTCGCGCGCTGCCAACGGCGTACTGCTGGTAACCACCAAGCAGGGCGCGCTCAACCAGAAGCCGGTTATCAGCTACAACACGGTGCTGGGTTTCCAAGCGCCTAACTTCCAGCGCCGGCCGGTTACGGGCCTCCAGTTCATGGAGCTCAAGAACGAGGCGCTCGTGAATTCGGGGCAGGCGCCGCAGTTCTCGCCCCAGCAGATGCGCGACTTCGCCGCGCACGGCGACTACGACTGGCAGCTCAACCAAGTGTTGAAGGAGCAGGCCTTCCAGCAAAACCACAACCTGAGCGTGAGCGGCAGTTCGGGCAAAACCCGCTACCTCGTTTCCCTAGGGTACGTAGACCAGAATAGTCTGTTCTACGGTGATAACTACGGGTTTAAGCGCCTAAACGGCCGCCTCAACCTGACGACGCAAGTCACGGACCGGCTCAAGCTGGGCGCCATCGTGTCGTATGCCCATGTGGGTACCCGCGAGCACGCTTTCGGTACCGAGTGGATTATCAGTGGTGCGGCCCGCATCCCGGTTATCTACCCCGTGCAGGATGAGCAGGGCAACTACGTAACAGCGGCCACGGCCAGCGACAACTCGGTGAACCGCCTGCTCAACGGCGGCCTGCGCACCAACTCCAACGACAACGTATTCGGCAACCTCAACGCCGAGTTTGAAATTATCAAGGGCCTGAAGCTGCGCGGCTTGGTGGGCGGCGACCTATGGAGCTACCAGAACGACGAGTTTCGGCGCAGCCTGATGTACGTGACGCCCGACGGCTCGCCCACGGCGGGCGGCGATGGCAACAACGCGGTGCAAAACCGCAACCAGCGCACGCTACTCACCAACTACCAAGCCACCCTCAACTACGACCGCACCTTTGCGGAGAAGCACAGCGTGCAGGCGCTAGTGGGCTACTCGACTGAGCACTTCACCGATGACCGCCGCGGCATCCTAGTCACCAACATACCGGGCAACCAGTTTGGGGTCATTAATAATGGTACTACTTACGGCGGCATTACCGACCCTAGCGGCGGCTACCACGCCAACGGCACCTACGGCAACCAAGAGCAGTGGGCGCTAAACTCGGTATTCGGACGCTTGAACTACTCGTTTGCCGGCAAGTACTTGGTAGAGGGCAGCTTCCGCTACGACGGCTCGTCGCGCTTTGCCAGCAACCAGCGCTGGGGCTTCTTCCCGTCGGGCTCGGTGGGCTGGCGCCCGCTGGAAGAGAACTTCCTAGAGTTCCTCAAATCGACGCTTAGTGACCTGAAGGTGCGCGGCTCCCTAGGTCAGCTGGGCAACCAGAACATTGGCCTATACCGCTACCTGAGCACTGTAAGCCTGGCGCCGGGTACGTACTCGTTCGGCGGTACGCCGGTGTCGGGGTCGTATTTCAGCACCTCTAACTCGGCCATCACCTGGGAAACGGCCACCATGGGTAACGTGGGCCTCGACGTAGGCTTCTTCCAGAATGCGCTGTCGTTCAGCGTTGATTACTTCGATAAGCGCACCAGCAACATCCTCATCGACCTGCCGGTGGCGGGGGCCTTCGGTGCTGGCGCACCTACCCAGAATGCCGCCAAAGTGCGCAACCGGGGCTGGGAAGTAACGGCCACGTACCGCATGCGCACCGAGCGCGGCTTCAACCAGAGCCTGAGCCTGAACGCAGCGGACAGCCGCAACACCGTCCTTGACACCAGGGGCGTCGAAACCATTCGGGGTGGCGATGCGACCAACATCATCCGCGAGGGCTGGCCTATTAACTCGTACTTCGGCTACCGCACGGCCGGCCTCTACCAAACTCTGGAAGAAGCAAACGCTGGCCCCCAGCCCGCCTTCATAGCGCCCGGTACGCTGCGGCCCGGCGACATCCGCTACGTAGACCGCAATGGCGATGGCATTATCAACCAGGACGACCGCTTTATCCTGGGCAACCCGTTTCCTAGGTACACCTTCGGGGCCACGTACACGGCCGACTACAAGGGCTTCGACCTGCTGGTGTTTGTGCAGGGCGTGGGCAAGCGCAGCCTCTACATCCGGGGCGAGGGCGTGGAAGCTTTCCACAACAACTGGGAAAACGTGTACCAGCAGCACCTTGACCGCTGGACGCCCACCAACCCTAATGCTGACTACCCGCGCCTGACCATCGGCACGGCCTCGACCAACAACAACCAGGGCTCGGACTACTGGCTGCAAAACGGCGCCTACGCCCGCCTCAAAAACGTGCAGTTTGGCTATACCCTGCCGGCCGCACTCACCAAGAAAGCCTACATCCAGCGGTTGCGCATTTTCGCGTCGGGCCAGGATTTGTTCACCATCAGCCACTTGAAGAAAATCGGGTTTGACCCCGAAATCTCGGAGTTCAGCGAGAGCGTGGGCACTGGCGGAGGTGTGGGCAGCAGCGGCCGCGTGTACCCAGCAGTGCGCGTCATGACCCTAGGCGTTGATATTTCCTTCTAATCTCTATCCCACCCATCATGCTGATTAATCGCCACCTCCGCCACACGCTACTGCTTGGGCTAGGGCTAGGCTTGGGGCTCGCGTCGTGCCAAAAGCTCGACCTGCCGCCCACCGACCGCCCCACCGATGCCACGTTTTGGCAGCAGCCGTCTGACGCGGCCAACGTGCTGACCACGGCCTACGAAAACCTCTACAATTCGGAGTATTTCTTCTTCAACGAAACGCTCTCCGACAACGCTTATAACAAGAGCGACGTCAACGGCTCGAACTCGCGCAACATTGCGGAGGGCGCCTACGGCACCAACCAAGCGCGCGTTACCAACGAGTGGGGCTACCACTACGCGGGCATCCGTAAGTGCAACCAGCTGCTGGCCAACATCGACAAGATTTCGGACCTTGATGCCGGCCTCAAGGCCCGCTACATTGCCGAGGCCCGCGCCCTGCGCGCCTATCAGTACTTCCAACTGCTGACTTGGTACGGCGACGTGCCCCTCATAACCACCGAAATCAACGTGAGCGACGCGGCGGGCTTGGCCCGTACGTCGCGCGCCGAGGTGCTCGATTTTGTACTGAAAGAGCTGGACGCTGCGGCAGCCGACCTGCCCATCAACACCGCCTACGCCGCCACCGACCGCGGCCGCTTTACCAAGGGCGGGGCGCTGGCCGTGAAGGCGCGAGTACTGCTCTATGAAGGCCGCTGGGCCGACGTAACGGCCGTAACCGAGCAGCTCCTAGGTGGCCAAGTAGGCAGCTACAGCCTGTTTTCGAGCTACGCCGGCGTGTTTTCGCCCAACAACGAGGGCAACAGCGAGGTGATGCTCGACTTGCAGTACCTGTTTCCGTCGCGCACCTACTCCGAGCAGCGCTTCTTTATTCCGCGCACCGAGGGCAAGCTCATCTGTGCCATTGCGCCTACGCAGGAGCTGGTGGATAGCTACGTGATGGCCAACGGCAAAGCCATCGGCGAAGCCGGCTCGGGCTACAACGAGGCCACGCCTTACGTGGGCCGCGACCCGCGCTTTGCCGCTACGCTGGTATACGATGGCTACCGCTGGCAGCGCCCCGATGGGTCGAGCATCCTCATCCGCACGGTGCCGGGCACCGGCGACAACTCGGTGGACCGCGCCGACGCTAGCCCCACCGGCTACTACTCGGCCAAGTACTTTGACCCCACCGCCGACGCCAACCTCAACTCGGGCCTGAACCTGATACTGGTGCGCTACGCCGACGTGCTGCTCATGCACGCCGAAGCTAAGAATGAGCTAGGCCTGCTCACGGCCTCGGAATGGGACCGCACCATTGGAGCGCTGCGCCGCCGGGCCGGCTTTACTGACCCCGCCGCGCTCACCTTCCCTGGGGGCGATAAGGCTAGCCTGCAAACGGTGGTGCGCCGCGAGCGCCGCACCGAGCTGGCCATGGAAGGCACGCGCATCTTCGACCTGCGCCGCTGGAAAACTGCCCAAACCGCCCTCACGGGCTATGCCCACGGCATCAAGGCCGGCGACCCCAACGTGGACAACGGCTACCTGCGCGTAGACCAGCGCACGTTTGACCCCGCCAAGCACTACCTCTGGCCCGTGCCCCAGCGCGAGCGCGACATCAACCCCAACCTCACGCAAAACCCCGGCTGGTAGTCCTGGCCCTCCCACTCAGCATATCTCCTCGCCTCTCTTACCATGAAAAAGTTTTCCCACCCACTGCTACTGTTCGTAGCTCTCCTAGGTCTGCTTGCTGGTTGCAAGAAAGACGAAAAGGCCCTGGACGACACCATCACGCCGGTGTCGAACTACATTTCGCCCGCCGATAACAGCTTCTTCCGCCTCGACCCGCCTTCCAACGCGGCCGTGACCTTTGAGTGGAGCCAGGCCCGCGCCGCCGATGGCACGCTGGTGCTCTACGAAGTGCTGTTTGACAAAGATGGCGGCGACTTCTCGAAGCCGGTTTATAGCACTGTATCGGGCACCAATGGCCTCGAAAATAAGCTGACTCTCAGCCACGGCGACCTGAACAGAATCGCCAACCTGGCCGGTATTGCCTCGCAAAGCCAAGGCAAAATGAAGTGGATGGTGAACGCCTCGAAGGGCCTGAACGTGATGCCCGCCTCGGCAGCGCGCACCTTCACGGTCGAGCGCCCCGCTGGCTTCTCGGTTATCCCCGGCAACCTGTACCTCACGGGCTCGGGCACCGAGGGCGGCGCCACGCTCAGCCAGGCCTTGCCATTCAAGCGCTTGTCGTCGGGGGTGTTTGAGCTTTACACCAAGCTTGGCCCCGGCGACGTGAAGATGGTAGACCAAACCACCGGCACGCCCACCGAATACTACATCAATGGCACCAAGCTGCTGCAAGGCGCCAACGCCACCAGCCCCGCCACCACGGCGGCCGTGTACCGCGTAACCCTCGACTTCAACAACGGCTCGTCGGTGCTCACCGAGATTCAGTCGGTGGGCCTGTGGGTAGCGGCGCAGAATAAAGTGACGGTGACCTTGCCCTACGTAGGCAAAGGCCTGTGGGAAATCGACAACACCCCGATTGAGTTCTTCCAGTTTGACTGGGGCCGCGACGAGCGTTACAAGTTTGTCTTCACCGAAAAGAACGCCGCGGGTACCGTAGCGGCGCGCCAGTACGGCAGCACTAACACCGACAACCAACCGCCTACGGCCAACACGGCCGCGGCCTACTTCAACATTGTGCCGGTGGGTACCGACCAGTGGAACAACTCCTATAAGTTTCCGGGCACCGCCGACCGCAAGAGTGTAGACATCCTGGTGATGATGCAGCCCGCTGCCTATACCCACCAGGTGAAAGTGCGCTAGGTAGCAACGTCTTTGTATAACAAGGTTTAACCCTCGTGCTTATGCCCTCTTTTCGGATAAATGCCGGCGCGTTACTAGGCTTAGCCTTCCTGGCTGGCTGCAACGAACCGGTTGATGATATGATAACGCCACCGGCCCCCAAGCCGGTGGCCGTAGTGGCCAACTGGTCTGCCCGCGCCGACTCGGCGCAGGCGGCACTCGACCAGTCCTTCTGGTCGCCTACCGAATACTATTATTTGCAGAACAGCGCTAAGAAGCCCGACTTCAACTACTGGTGGCAGGGCCACGGCCTCGACGTGCTGCTCGATGGCTACCAGCGCACCAAAGTGCTCGACTACATCACCAAGATGCAGCAGCTGCAGCAGGGCGCCAAGAAGAAGAACGGCAACACTTACCTCAACAATTTTTACGACGACATGGCCTGGCAGGCCCTGGCTAACCTGCGGGCGTTTCAGATAACGCAGGACCAGTCATATAAAGCCACGGCCCAACTGCTGTGGGCCGACCTCAAAAATGGCTGGAACACCGAGCAGGGCGGTGGCATAGCCTGGAAGAAAGACCAGCGCGACTACAAAAACACGCCAGCCAACGCGCCGGTAGCCATCCTAGGTGCCCGCCTCTACCAGCTCGACCGCAACCCCGACGACCTAGCCTGGGCCACCAAGATTTATGACTGGCAGAAAAAGACCCTCGTGGACCCTACCACCGGGGTGGTGTGGGACGGCATCAACCGCCAGGGCAACGGCCAGATTGACAAGGACTGGCGCTTTACCTACAACCAGGGCGTGTATATAGGGGCCGGCCTGGAGCTGTACCGCGCTACCCAGCAGAGCACCTACCTCGACGACGCCAACCGCACGGCCGGCTACGTGCTCAACGACAGCCAGCTCGCGCCCGGCGGCGTGCTCAAGGATGAAGGCGGCGGCGATGGGGGCTTGTTCAAAGGCATTTTGGTGCGCTACCTAGCGCAGCTCGCCACTGACCCCGCCGTGGCGGCCGCTACCCGCGCCCGTTATGTGTCCTTCCTCAAGTTCAACGGCGAGAGCCTGTACAACAAAGGCACGAGCCGGCCACAGTTTCTATTCAATACCAACTGGACTTCGCGGCCGGGCGGCACTGTCGATGGCTCGACGCAGCTGAGCGGCGTGATGATGTTTGAAATAATGGCCGATTTACAGGCCCGCAAGCTCCTCTAGGTTGCCACAACTACCTAGTTGACGATAAGGACCGGGCTGCGCGGTGGGGTGCGGTCTGGTCCGCCCGCGTCTGGCTGGTGGAGCCGGGCGCGGGCATTTTTTTGCACTTGCTATTCTTAAAACTCCTGTATGAAATTGATTGTCAAGGCTAGCGCGGGGGCGCTGGGACTGCTGCTGGCGGCGGGCGAGGTTAACGCGCAAAGCGCGGCCAAAGCGTCTAACGTGCTGAAGTACGTAAACCCCAACATCGGCACGGCGCACAGCCGCTGGTTTTTCTACACGCCCGCGGCCGTGCCCTACGGTATGGCCAAGCTGGCGCCCTCTACCAACGGCCACTACGGCAATGCCTCGGGCTGGGAAGCGGTGGGCTACGACACCCGGCAGAACTCTATCGAGGGCTTCGTGCACTTTCACGAGTGGCAGGTGGGCGGCGTGAGCTTTATGCCCACCACCGGCGAGCTGCGCACCCAGCCCGGCGACCTCGACAAGCCGGACAGCGGCTACCGCTCGCGCTTCGACCGCAAAAACCAGGTGGCCGAGCCCGGCTATTATAAAGTACTGCTCGACGACTACGGTATCACGGCTGAGCTGACGGCCACCAAGCGGGTAGGCTTTCACCGCTATACCTTCCCCAAGAGCGAACAGGCGCACATTATTCTCGACATCGGCAACAAGCAGGGCGAAAGCAGCGACGTGACCGACGCCAGCATCCGGATGGTGGACGCCACGCACGTGGAGGGCTTCGTGAACACCTACCCCAAGTACGTGAAAACCTATGACCCTAGCGGCAAGGTAAACATGTACTTCTACGGTGAAATCAGCAAGGCACCGGCCAACGTGGGCGCCTTCACAGCTGCCGGCACCCAGCCCAATACTAAGTCGGCCACCGGCAAGGGCGCGGGCCTAGTGCTGAACTATCAAACTGCCGCGCAAGAGAAGGTGGAGCTGAAAATCGGCCTCTCGTACACTTCCATTGCTAACGCCAAGGCCAACCTGCTGGCCGAAGCCAAGAGCCTGACCTTTGACCAGGCCCGCACCGCGGCGCAAGCCACCTGGCAGCGCGAGCTGGGCAAAATCGCAGTAGAAGGTACCGATGAGCAAAGCAAGACCAAGTTCTACACCGGTCTGTTTCACGCCCTCCTAGGTCGCGGCATTGCCAGCGACGTGAGCGGTGCCTACCCCAAGCACGCCGGCCAGGTGGGGCAGCTAGTGGCTAGCGGCCCCGGCCCCAAGCCCGAGTTCATCAACACCGACGCCATTTGGGGCGGCTACTGGAACCTGACGCAGCTGTGGGCGCTGAGTTACCCTGAGTGGTATGGCAACTACGTGAACACCGAGCTACAAGTGTACCGCGATAAAGGTTGGTTTGGCGACGGCCTGGCTAATAGCGAGTTTGTGTCGGGCGTAGGTACCAACTTCGTGGGGCTAGCCGTGGCCGGTGCCTACCAGGTGGGCATCCGCAACTACGACGTAAACCTGGCCTACCAGGCTGTGCGTGCCAACGAACTGAACTACCGTAATCGCGCTTTTGGCTCGGGCAAGATGGACGTGAAGGCCTTCACGCAGTACGGCTACGTGCCTTTCCGCGACGACTATAAAGAGTACAAGGGCGAGTGGTACAAGACCGACTCGACGGGCGCCTACTTCGCCAATTCGCATACCCTAGAGTACAGCTACAGCGCTTTCGCGGCCGCCCAGATGGCGAAGGCCCTAGGTAAGAAAGCCGACTACGAGCAGCTCATTAAGCTTTCCAACGGCTGGCAAAAGATTCTAAATCCGCAGAGCAAGCTGATGCAGCCCAAGCTGGCCGACGGCACGTTCGCGGCCAACTTCAAACCCTTTGAGCCATGGCGCGGCTTCCAGGAGGGCAATGCGATGCAGTACAGCTTCTACGTGCCGCAGAACCCTGCCGGCCTTATTGCAGCGATGGGGCGCGACAAGTTCAACAACCGCCTCGACAGCATCTTTACGGCTTCGGCCAAAACGGGCTTTGGCGGTGGCAAGGAAATTGATGCCTTCGCCGGCGTCAACGCCATCTACAACCAAGGCAACCAGCCCTGCCTGCACATCAGCTGGTTGTTCAACTTCTCGGGCCAGCCCTGGCTGACGCAGAAGTGGACCCGCCAGATTTGCGATGAGTTCTACGGCACCGAGCCCATCCACGGCTACGGCTACGGCCAAGACGAGGACCAGGGCCAGCTCGGCTCGTGGTACGTTATCACGGCCCTAGGGCTGTTCGACGTGAAAGGCTTCACCGATGCCCGGCCCATCATCGAGCTGGGTAGCCCCATCTTCAGCAAGTCTACCATCCAGCTGGGCAACCAGAAGAAGCTGGTTATTGAAGCCAAAAACACGTCCAAGACCAACCTATACGTACAGTCGGCTGAGCTGAACGGCAAGCCGCTGAACAACTGCTGGCTCTACCGCGACGAGTTGATGAAAGGCGGCAAGCTGGTGTTCACGATGGGCGCGCAACCCAATAAAGCCTGGGGCAGCAAGACCCCGCCGCCCTCGGCGCAGTAGACGCGCGTGAGTTGGTAAAACGAGTTTGGCCCCACCTAAGGCGGACTACCATTGGTAGCGCCGCCCTAGGTGGGGCCAAACTCGTTTTGCTAACTGCTAAGGCAGGATAGGGGCCCTAGACGTGCTCCATGCCGTATTGCTTCAGCACATCGGCGGGTACGCCGGTCCAGCGGTTGGGCGAGTTGCCCACGTAGCCAACGTCGGCCATGCCCATCTTGCTGCTGAAGAAGCCGCTGGCCGTAAGGTCGCGCATCCGGTTGAAGAAAGCCACGCCGGCCCGCATGTCGGGCGTGGCGCGCTTATGGTAGGCTATTTTGGTTACCAGCTCTAGCTGCTGCGGCGAAGTACACTTCACAAACGGCTGGCCGAAGCGGTTGGCGCACTGCACATCGAGCCAGCGCAGGCCGCCGCGCAGGGGTACCTGGTGCTCGGGGATATCCTTAACAATGAACTCGATAAACTCGGGCACCTTGGCATCCGAGGCGCTGCCCGACTTTTCATCTTTGGGAATGATGATGTCCACCAAGACGGTTATCGTGGCCATCTCGTGCGGGGTGAAGAACGTTTCGGCGTGCAGCTTCTGGTCGCGCTCTAGCTCGTAGGGCTGCCGGCCGGCAACTTTGGCGGGCGTATCGGCGGTCTTGGAGGCCTCGGCGGGTGCCTTAGCCGTATCGGGGCGGCAGCCATCGAGCAGCAGCCCGGTGCTGAGGGCGCCTAGGCCGATGGCCTTTAATGACTCACGTCTTTTCATGGATACCTAGGGCTAATTAAGACAAGATTAAGCGCTTGCGCTGGTCAAGGATGTACTCGCTGGTGCGCATCGACAAAGCCAGAATGGTCCAAGTGGCGTTTTTATCGCCTTGCTGCACAAACGGCGCCGCGTCAACCACAAACAGGTTGCGGCAGTCGTGGGCCTGACACCACTTATTGAGCGCCGACTTCTTGGGGTCGTCGCCCATGCGCACCGTGCCCACTTCGTGGATGATGCGGCCGGGCGCCTCCAGGCCATAGTTAGTGTCAGCGCCGGGTATTTTGGAGGTGATAACAGCCCCCATGCCGTGCATGATTTCCTGGAAGGTTTCCTGCATGTGCTTAGCCTGCTTGACTTCGGCGTCGGTCCACTTGTAGTGGAAGCGCAGCACCGGAATGCCGTACTTGTCCACCACGTCGGGGTCAATTTCGCAGTAGTTGCTTTCGCGCGCGATGGCCGTGCCGCGGCCGGCCATGCCCACTTGCGTGCCGTAGAAGCGCCGGTAATCGTCTTTGAGCGAAGCCCCGAAGCCACCAGCTTCTTTCATCTTGCCATCGCGGCCGGGCACCAAGCCATTCAGGTTTTGGATGCCTTTGCCAAAGCCGTAGGCCGGCATATGCATGCCGCCGCCGTACTCGATGTGGTAGCCGCGCGGAAAATCCAGCTTCTTGTTATCGAGCCACCACGGGCTGTAGATGTGCACGCTGCCCACGCCATCTTCGTTATAGCGCTTACGGTCCATGAGCTGGGGCAGGAAGCCGCTCAGGCTGGCACCCGTCGAGTCGTGGATGTACTTGCCTACCACGCCGCTGCTATTGGCCAGGCCGTTGGGGTGGCTCGGCGACTTGGAGTTGAGCAGCAGGCGCGCCGACTCGCCGGCGCTGGCTCCCAGAATTACGATTTTGGCCTTCACCTCGTACTCCTGCAAGTCGTTCTTGTCCACGTAGGACACGCCAGTAGCCAGGCCATTGGCACCGGTCAGCACCTCGCGCACCATGGCGTTGGAAATGACTTTCAAATTGCCGGTTTTGAGCGCCGGAATCACGAGGCAAGAAGAGGCCGAAAAGTCGGCGTATACCTTGCAGCTGCGCCCGCACTGCCCGCAGAAAAAGCAAGTGCCGCGGTCCTTATTGCCTGGCAGGGCCTCGGTAAGCACCGAGCCGCGGCCGGGTATCACGGTCACGCCGGCTTTGGCGGCGCCCTGCTTGATAAACAGCTCGTTAAGGCGAGGCTTGGGCGGCGGCAAGAAGATGCCATCGGGCTCGTTTTCCAGGCCTTCCACCGTGCCGTATACCCCGATGAGGCGGTCTACCTTGTCGTAGAAGGGCTTGACCTCGTCGTAAGTGATAGGCCAGTCGTCGGTGAGGCCGTCGATGTGGTGGCTCTTAAAGTCATTGGGGCCCATGCGCAGCGAGATGCGGCCCCAGTGATTGGTGCGGCCGCCCAGCATGCGGGCCCGAAACCAGTTGAATTCGGTTTTGTCCTTGGTAGTATAGGGCTCGCCTTCAATCTCCCAGCCGCCGTAAGCCGCGTCGAAGTCGCCAAAGGGCCGGGTGGTGGAGGCGCCGCGGCGCGGCGACTCGTACGAGAATTTCAGCTGCTGCGCATCTTCCCTAGGGTCAAAAAATGCCCCGGCTTCCAGCATCAGCACCTTTAGGCCGGCGTGCGCCAGTACGTAGCCGGCCATGCCGCCCCCGGCCCCCGAGCCTACTACAATAGCGTCGTATACCGTCGCCGACTTCTTGATTTCAAAATTATCCATTCTCCTAGGTCAGAAATTACAACTGCTCGATGGTGATGGCGCGGAAGGCTACCTGGTGGCCGTGGTCTTGCAGGGCAATGTGGCCTTTGGGGTATGCCGCGAAGTTTTTCCAGGTCTTGAACTTGCTGTTCTCTATTAGAGCTTGCCACTCGGGGCTACCCATCTGCACGTCCACGATTTTGGTCTTATTCAGCCAGAAGGTGAGGTGGCCGTTTTGCTTGCGCAGCTTCACTAGGTTCCACTCGCCGGCGGGCTTGGCCACGTCCTTGGCCGGGGCCTGCATGTCGTAGAGCGAGCCGGCTAGGTGATTGGCTTTCTTGTTGTCGTCGGCGTCCTTGTTATCGAGCACCTGCATTTCGATGCCCGTTTCGTAGGTAGCGTGGAAAGCCGGGTCCTCGTGCACTCCGAAAATGACGCCGCTGTTGCCGCCGGGCGAAATCTTCCACTCCAGATTCAGCTCGTAGTTTTCGTATTCTCCGTCAGTGACCAAGTCGCCCCGGCCGGTTGCTTTCGGGTCGAGCTGCAGGGCCCCATCGACTACCTGCCAGGCCGGCTCGGCCGTGGGCTTGAGATAGGTGTGCCAGCCTTTGGTGGTCTTGCCATCAAACAAAGCTTGCGGCTTGGCTTTGGCGGGCTGCTTGGCAGAAAAAACTGGCTGCGCCAAGCTTGCAACGACCACGAGGCTGCTAAGGAGAATGTTCATGCTTTTTCGGGTGGGATTTAATTACTGAATAAGCTATTCGCCTCTAAAGATATACCTCCCGGTGTTGGCTCGGCAATGCTAAAAGGACTACTTTTTTTTAGCTACTGCGCTTTTCGGTGAATGCTTTGCTATAGAGTGTTTTAACTGTCCTGCTTAATCGTTTAAATTTTCTGGTTAGCACTACCCAGGGCGAAGCCAAGCACACGCTTTATGCATTGCCAAGGCCCTAGGTGGCACCTAGGGCGAGCTTCCTAGGTAGGGGACGGGCAGCATTGGGTGGCCATGCGCCAAGTAGCCAGTGCCTTAGTGATAAAAGAAAAAGGCGCTTTGCATTGGCTCGTGCCAGTGCAAAGCGCCCACCCGTGGCCAGCGGCCAACCTTACCAGAAGCGGTTGTCAGGGCAAACCACTTGCGCTCTTTTCTTGAGGCGCAGCCCCAGTAGTATTTCGTGACTGCCGGCGTTGTAGTTGGCCAGCTGCGAGGTGCCAGCATCGTAGGAATAACCCAGCGTGAACTGCTCGTAGCTGAGACCCACCAGCGCTACTACCGAGTCGAAGGCCCGCCACGATACGCCGGCCCACAGCAGGTCCTGGTACTTAATCTTGGCGTTGATATCGACCGAGAGCGGAGCCGGGTTTACGGCCTTCACTAGCACCGACGGCACCAGCGACCACTCGGGGCTGAGCGGCACCCGCACCCCGGCCGTGGCGAAATAGTGGCGCCGCAGCGAGTTGCCGGGCGCGCCCGCGCCCACTTGGCCAGGGCCGTAGGAGAAATTGAGCCGGTTGCCCAGCAGCTGCGCCCCCGACACCCCTACGTAGAAGTTGGGGCTGTATACCCAGAGGCCGGCCGAGGCATCAAACACGCGCGAAGCCGCGCTGGCGCCGCGCGTGGTGGGGTCATAAAATTGAAGCTGCTGCCCATCTACTGCGAATTGCTGCATGCCAGCCGACACCCCTAGGGCGGCCCGGATTTCGCGCGTCAGCACCACGTTGTAGGCGTAGGAGCCGTAGGCGCCTAGCCGGCTCGTGGGCCCAGTCACGTCGTTGTACACGATGCCGCCGATGGCGTGAAACGGGCGCAGCCGGTCGCGCATGGTGCGCTTGTCTGTGGTGCGCCACTTGCCCAGCGAGGAGGTGATGCTGGCATAGTAGGTTTTGGGGGCTCCTTCGAGGCCCGTCCACTGGGTGCGGTAGCTGAACTTCACATCAATGTAATCCTCCACGCCCGTGGCGCCGGGGTTCAGAATGTAGTTATTGTTCATGTACTGGCTGTACTGCGCCTGCTGCTGGGCCAGCACGGGCACAGTAGTCAGCAGCAACCAAAACAGGAGTAGCGATAGCGCTCTTTTCATAGTAGTAGTGGCCTCAGTAGCTACCTAGGAAGAAAATAGCGTTGGGCGCCACGGCGGCGCCCAACGCCCGATGTGATTAATAGAGAATGGTAATCGACCCTGCGTAGGACTTACCCAGCGGGCCCTTCGTGACCACGACGTAGTAGTAGGTGCCCACCGGAGCGGGCTGGCCATTGATGTCGCCACGCCACTCGTTGGCCCGGCTGTAGTTTTCGGCCGAGAAAATCTTGTTGCCCCAGCGATTAAACACAGTCACGGTGTTGTCGGGATATTGCTCGATAAACTCAATCTGCCAGGTGTCGTCGCGCCCGTCGCCATTAGGTGTAAAGGCGTTAGGAATACGAATGGCCGGGCGCACGGTCACGGTGACTTGGTCAGAGCTGGCGCAGCCACCGGTGCCGGCCGAGAGGGTATAAGTAGTAGTGACGAGCGGCGCGGCAATGGGGCGCAGCGGGTCGCTGGGCGGAATAGTCAGCCCTAGGGCCGGCGTCCAGGTCACGGGGTAGGTGCCATCGGCAGTGCCCTCCAGCGTCACAGACGTGCCGGCCAGAATCTCCTTGTCGGGGCCGGCATTCACCACCACTGGCGGCTGAATCTGTACCACTACGCCGTTGGAAACGGCCGTTACGGGCTGCCCGCACTCGTTGGTGGTGCTTAGGCGCAGCGTCACGGTTTGGCCGCTGCGCAGCGTAGTGCTGGTAAAAACCGGGTTGGTAGCGCCCGCTACGTCGGTGCCGTTTATCTGCCACTGGTAGCTGGGGGTAGGGCCCACCCCCGTCACGCTCGTGAGGCTGAACGCGATGGGCTCGCCAGGACAAACCGGCCCGCTCGGCTGCGCGCCGATGGCGAGCGCGGGCGTCGTAGTAGGCGTGCGCGTCACGGTAACCGAAGCCGTGGCGGGGCCCGTGCTGCACAGCCCCGCGGTGGGCGTTACGTCCACGCGCACCTGGTCGCCAGTGACCAAGGTGCTGCTGGTGAAGGTGGGGCCACTAGCCGCCGCTACGTTGTTGACAAACCAATTGATGGTAGGTGCGGCGCCCGCATCCGTAACCACTGCCGTGAAGGTGAGGGCCGTGCCGGGGCATTGCACCGGCGGCGTAGCCAGGCTTACCCTAGGCGTTACGACGGGCTGCACTTGTACAGTCACTACGTTAGATAGGGCTGTCGAACAAGTACCAGTGCCTGAAGTAACCCGGCGGCGGTAATAGGTAGTAGCCGTAAGTGCACCCGGCGCGAAAGTAGGATTAATGGCACCGGTAATAGAGCTCCAGTTAGCGTTATCGGCAGATGACTCCCACTGGTAGGTAAAAGTGCCAGTGCCACCGCTAGCCCCCGAGGCGCTGGTGAACGGTGCGGCAGTAGCGCCCGCACATATAGTTTGGTCGGCTGCAATGGTGCCCGCAGTCAGCGTTGGCAGCACTGTGAGCGTGACCGAAGCCGAAATCGCGGAGCCGCACAGCCCGGAGGTGACCCGGCGCCGGAAGTAGGTGGTGGCCGCAAGTGAGCCCGGTCTGTATTCGGGGCCAATGGCCCCAACTATCGGGACCCAGTTGGCATTATTGTCGGAGGAATCCCACTGGTAAGTGTAAGAGCCCGTGCCACCCGTAGGGGCAGTAAGGTTATTAATAGTTGCCGGTATGACGCCGGCACACAGCGTTTGGTCGGGGCCGATAGTACCAGCCGTCAGCGCTGGCGCGATGCTGATGGTAATGACATTAGAGAATACTGGTCCGCACGTGCCTGAAGTAACTCGACGCCGGAAGTAAGTAGTAGCCGTGAGGGCGCCGGGAGCGTAGTCCGGATTAGAATCTGGTAGGGTGGTCCAGGTAGCGTTATCGGCAGATGACTCCCACTGGTAGGCAAATGTGCCCGTTCCCCCACTGGCCCCTAGGGTGCTGGTGAGCGGGGCTGGCGCGGTGCCCGCGCAAATAGTCTGGTTGGCCGCGATAGTGCCAGCCACCAAGGCCGGCAGCACCGTTACCGCAACGGGAGGCGAGTATGCCACGCCGCAGTTACCCGAGCTTACCCGGCGGCGGAAATAAGTAGTAGCCGTGAGAGCGCCCGGCGCGTACTCCGGATTGTTTGCCCCACTGATAGCAGTCCAGTTAGAATTATCAACTGATGACTCCCACTGGTAGCTAAACTGCCCGGTGCCCCCGCTGGGGCCGGCCGTACTGGTAAGCGGGGCGGGCGTACCCCCGGCGCATATCGTTTGGTCGGCCGCAATGGTGCCGGCCGTTAGGGCGGGTAGCACCGTCAGCGTAACCACGGGTGAGTAAACTGGCCCGCACGGGCCTGAAGTAACCTGGCGCCGGAAGTACGTAGTAGCCGTAAGAGCGCCGGGCGCATAGTTGGGGCTCGTAGCCCCGGCAATGGCAGTCCAGTTGGTGTTATCAACCGACGACTCCCACTGGTAGCTGAACGTGCCCGTGCCGCCGGTGGGGGCCGTGGCCTGGTTCAGGGCATCGGGGGTGGCGCCTAGGCACAGCGTCTGGTCGGTGCCAGCAGTACCGGCCGTCAATACCGGGCCTACGGTGATGGTAACAACGTTAGATGTGGCCGGCCCGCAGGTGCCAGCGGCACTTGCCTGGCGGCGGAAGTATGTAGTAGCCGTAAGGGCACCCGGCGCGAAGGTTTCGGCCGTGGCCCCCGCAATGGCGGTCCAGGTAGCATTATCAGCCGACGATTCCCATTGATAAGCAATGGCGCCCGTGCCCCCGCTGGCCCCTAGGGTGCTGGTGAGTGGTGCTGGGGTGCCGCCCGCGCACAGCGCTTGGCTAGCCGCAATAGTGCCGGCCACCACGGCGGGCTGCACAGTCACCGCAACGGTATTAGACAGGGCCACGCACGGACCTGAGGTAACTTGGCGACGGAAGTACGTGGTAGCCGTAAGGGCGCCCGGCGCGAAGGTTTCGGCCGTGGCCCCCGCAATGGTGGTCCAGGTCGTGTTATCGGGCGAGGCTTGCCACTGGTAGGTGAGGGTACCGCTGCCGCCCGTAGCTGCTGCTGTGCTGGTGAGGGGGGCTGCATCGGTGCCCGCACACAGCGTTTGGTCGGCCGCAATGCTACCACCAGCCAAGGCTGGCAGCACCGTAATGGCTACCGAAGCAGTAAAAGTGGGAGTGCAGTAAGGACCTGACTGATTCGGCAGGAGTAGCAGGGCGCGCCGCTTATAGTAAGTCGTGCCAACGGGCAGAGTGCTCGGTGGCGTGTAGCCGGCAGCCGTAGCCCCGCCAATATCGGTGAAGTTGACATTATCCGACGACGACTGCCACTGGTAAAGGAGCGGCAGGCCAGCATCGCTCGAAGCACTAGCCGTGCTGGTAAGCGCGGCCGGGGCCGTGCCAGCGCACAAGGTCTGAGGGCCAGCAATACTACCGGGCTCAGGCAGGTTTGGCACCCGAATCCGCCCCGAGCTTTCGCGACAAAAGCAGTTGGTGGTGATGCGTAGCTTTATATCATAGTCACCGGGTGTGGCATACACGTGCACCGGGTTTTCCTCGGTGGAGGTTGCCCCATCGCCAAAATCCCACGCGTAGGTTTTATTGTCGAAGTCAATGGGCGGCGCTGTGAAAGAGATTTGCCGGCAGCCAGTTATTTCGGCGCTAGGGCCCACTCGCAGCAGCGAGCTTTGGTTGAAGTTAACCAAGCCTAGGCCGCTACGGCGGCCGCTCAGCCGCAGGGTCAGGCTATCGTCAGCGTAGCGGACCTTATCACCCACCGAGTCGGGATAAGTAATGAAACCTAGCGCCGGCTGGTTTTCGCGGGCCACGTAGATTTTGCCATCCGGCGCTAATTGCAGCGACCCTAGGTTAACCGGCGTGGTTTGCCTGAGCGAAATGCTTTGCTTGTTGCGCGGTGCCGTGCCGCTGATGTCAAATTGCAGCAGCTTGGGCGGGTTCATCACCGTGGCGTAGAGTTTGCCGCCGGCCGAAAAATCGACCCCGTAGTACTTGCCCTCGCCGCTATCCACAACGTATGGCTGCTGCGGATTGGCGCTCACCCGGCCCGTACTAGTGTCAAAGCTAAATAGCTCGACGGTGCTACTGCTGTCACCGACCACTTCGCTATAGCGCGCTACGGCTAGCCGCTGGCCATCGGGCGTTATTTTCATCTGCCCGCGGTAGCCCATTGGCGATACGCTGGGCGCGTGCAACGAGCCCACGGGCGAAATAATAGGCGCGTCGATGAGGACCGGGCCTAAGCCAGCACCGGCAACCTGCCGCACGCGGTAAGCTAAAAAGGCATCGCCGCGGTTGGCAGTGCCCGTTTTGGCATCGCCCCAGCCGTGCACGATAATCCAGATGTCACAGCCATTTTTGTGAAACACCCCCGTCATCTTTTCGGTGGTGCCTTGGGTGAGAGGCGTGTTCTTGGTGGCCGCCGTCACCGTGCCAGGCCCACCGCCCGCCGGAATTATAATTTCCGACCAGCTCAAGCCCTTGGGGCCGCCCGCCGCATCTTGTGTAAAGATGAGGTAGCGTGTTTCGCTATTTGGCATCCCGGGGGGAGGGCTGCCGGGTAGCCGGATAGGTAGGGGGCCGTCGGTGACAAGCCGGTTACCGCCCATACCTGTGCCATTAGTCATAATGCTACCATTGGCATTCCAAATAGTGTCGCCGTTGCTATAAAAGAGAATCTTACCGGTGCCGTCTGACATTACCCCGGCGCCGGCGGGCGCTACCATTTGGCCATCGGTCAGCACTTTCGGCGGAATAGAGTCGGTGGCCTGGTTAAAATCCAGCCCGGCCTTATAGCCGAAATACCAGGTATTGGCAAACTTCTCATCCTGGCTGCACTCGGGCGGCGCGCTCGGTGTAGCCTGACCTAGGGCCGTGTGGATGGCGCTACCCAACAGCCAAAACAGCAGTGTAAGCAGCCAGCTGGCCGGGCTGCGGCGCCTGGCACGCAGTAGTGGGCTAGGTCTATCGGTAATGGGGGTGGGGCGGCTAGGAGCAGATAGGGCAGGAGACGGTAGCGCTGCGGGCATAGTAGAGCGAGTAAGGAAACAGGCAAAGCGGCAGCTACTCAGAAGGCAACGTGCCGTTTGCCACCTTTAAAGAACGAAGCCTGATGACTAATTCTTGTGAGAAAAAGCGCAGCCAGCCAGTCTCAGTAAAGCTACGCACCGTTGGCTACGTTTGTACAAGCCAATGCCCGAATAGTGCTGAATGCTACAGACCCCTCGCGTTTTATGACTGGCTCATGCTACTCAAGAGTTTGCAAGCGACCTAGGGACATATGTGAGAGCAAAAAAGGCTAAGCTTTGTGCTGCAGGACATAACGGGTTCTAGTTAAGGATTTGTCCTTTATCTATAGACGTTTGTCAGAGAGTGACAAAAGGTCTTTGTGTTCTTTGTCGAGGTATATAATATGGCTCAGAGCTGTGGAGTAAAGCCTAGTTCTCATTCGCATACCTTCAGTAAAATAGGATGCTGCTAAGCAAGTTTATATTGTAAGCGGAACCCTATAAAATATAAATAACTGTTAAGCAGATGGAAATAAATATCATTGATAAAAAAGTGCAATTATTTTTGCATTTTTACAATCAGTGCAATTAGTTTTGTAACGGATTCAGCGCCGCAGGTTTTTGGATTATTTGGTAAATAAAGGTTATGTGAAGCAGATGTGGGGACATCTAATAAGGACAAAGGCGAGATTTTCTCGCTTCTGTTTGATAACTAAATAAGTTATTATTATCTAAGAAAATTACAATTAGTATTAGAGTGAAGTTGCCGGGACGTGCAACGCAACAAGTGAAACAGGTGCTGAGTAAACCGGCCGCTAGCCTCGCTAGCGGCCTTTTTATTGGCACAAGGGCCGATGCGCAGTTGATTATGCCGTCTAGCTTCCTCTGAAATAGCCTTAAGTCAGAGCAACGCCCCGGGGCGGGGTCTAAGTGGACTGGGTGGCTATTTTTACCGCTAGCTGCTCCTAGGCAGCTAACACTATGTCGCCTCGCCCCTACATCCTGGCCGAAACCACGTGGCAGCACGTTAAGAGCGCCGCTTATGAAGTAGTTGTGCTGCCCTGGGGAGCTACGGAAGCCCACAACTACCACCTGCCCTACGCCACCGACAACATGCAGTGCGACTACGTGGCCGCCGAGGCGGCCCGGCTGGCCTGGGAGGCGGGCACCAAGGTGGTAGTGCTGCCCACTATTCCGTTTGGGGTGAACACAGGGCAGCTCGATATTACGCTGGACATCAACCTGAACCCGAGCACGCAGCTGGCTATCTTACGCGATATTGTGCAGGTGCTAGCGCGCCAAGGCATTCCGAAGCTGGTGCTGCTGAATGGGCACGGCGGCAACGATTTTCGCCAGCACCTGCGCCAGCTGCAAGCCGAGTTTCCGACGGTTTTTCTCTGCACGCTCAACTGGTTTAAGGCCGTAGACCGGAGTAAGTTTTTCACGGCGCCCGGCGACCATGCCGATGCCCTCGAAACCAGTGCCATGCTGCACATTGCCTCCGAGCTGGTGCGCCCGCTGTCCGAAGCAGGCTCGGGCCATGCCAAGCAATTTCGTGTCGAGGCCTTGCGGCAGGGCTGGGCCTGGGCGCAACGCGAGTGGAGCAAGGTGAGTGCCGATACCGGCGTGGGCGACCCTGCCGAGGCCACCGCTGAAAAAGGAGCTGCCGTGCTGGCTGCTGCCAGCCAAGCTATCGGCCATTTTCTTATCGAGCTAGCTGCCGCCGACCCACATGACATGTACGAGTAGCATAGCCTAGGCTATATAGCCTGAGCTACTAAGCGCTACATATAAAAAAGGCCCATCCGTGTGCGGATGGGCCTTTTGGTTTAAAACTAACCTAGGGCTTATTTGCCCAGCTTAGCTTTCAGGTTTTCGTCGAGCGCTTCCAGGAACTCCTCGGTGTAGAGGTAGTCGCGGCCGTGCTCCACCTTGTTGCCGTGGATGCAGACGGCCAGGTCTTTGGTCATTTTGCCGCTTTCTACGGTTTCAATGCACACTTGCTCAAGCGCGTGGCAGAAGTCGATGAGCTCTTGGTTGCCATCGAGCTTGCCGCGGAACTCTAGACCGCGCGTCCAGGCGAAGATACTGGCGATGGGGTTGGTGCTGGTGGGCTTGCCCTTCTGGTGGTCGCGGTAGTGACGCGTCACGGTGCCGTGGGCGGCTTCGGCCTCCATGGTTTTGCCGTCGGGCGTCACGAGCGTCGAAGTCATCAGGCCCAGCGAGCCGAAGCCTTGGGCTACAGTGTCGCTCTGCACGTCGCCGTCGTAGTTTTTGCAGGCCCACACAAAGTTGCCGTTCCACTTCAGCGCCGAGGCCACCATGTCGTCAATCAGACGGTGCTCGTAGGTGATGCCAGCGGCCTTAAACTTCTCCGTGTAGTCAGCTTCGTAAATCTCCTGGAAGATGTCCTTGAAGCGGCCATCGTACTTCTTCAGGATAGTGTTCTTGGTGCTCAGGTACAGCGGCCAGCCCTTCATCAGAGCTTGGTTGAAGCAGGCGTGCGCGAAGCCGCGAATCGACTCGTCGGTGTTGTACATGGCCAGGGCTACGCCATCGCCTTTGAAGTTGAATACCTCAAACGACTGTGTCTCGCCGCCATCTTCGGGCTGGAAGGTGATGGTGAGCTTGCCTTTGCCCTTCGTTACGAAGTCGGTAGCGCGGTACTGGTCGCCGAAGGCGTGACGGCCAATGCAGATGGGGGCCGTCCAGTTGGGCACTAGGCGGGGCACGTTGCTCGTCACGATAGGCTCGCGGAATACGGTGCCGTCCAGTATGTTGCGGATGGTGCCGTTGGGCGATTTCCACATTTGCTTCAGGCCAAACTCCGTTACGCGCTCCTCATCGGGGGTGATGGTGGCGCACTTGATGCCCACGCCGTGCTGCTTGATAGCGTTGGCCGCGTCGATGGTCACCTGGTCGTTGGTTTCATCGCGATACTCAATCCCTAGGTCGTAGTACTTAATGTCAAGGTCCAGGTACGGGGTAATGAGCTTGTCTTTGATAAATTTCCAGATGATGCGCGTCATCTCGTCGCCATCGAGCTCCACTACGGGGTTGGCTACTTTGATTTTGGTCATTTCCTCTCGGTATAATAGGTGGGTAAGGGATGCAGAAACTGGCGCCCCTAAGCGGGGCCGCCGGCTCATTAGCCGCGTCAATATTAAGTAACTTTTGGCGCCTGGCAGCAAGAGGGGCCTCTAGCGCACCCTAGGTAGTAGTTGGCTGGCCTTATGCTGAGTGGCTTAGCGCCGCACAACCCGGCCCGCCACAGCTAGGCCAGCACTTCATGCAGCCAAGTATACTGGTGTAGTGCCGAGCCGGCGAAGTGAGGCGTAGCCACGAGCTCAAGCTTGAGCCGCTGCGAACACCCACGCAAAATAGTTTTTAGGCAGCGGCCTATCAGAAACGTTTGCGAAGACGATACCGATAGTTTTCGTCAGATATTTTGCTTGCTGTTCAGCTTTTTGGCTTCGCTAGGGCCTGCGAGCTGCCTGTACATTTGAGGGGCTTGCGCTGGCCGCCAAAGTAGGCTTTCGCGCAGCAAGCTGCTGGTAACGGCCTCCAAAGTACCCTAGGAGCCTAGCAGCAGCGCTCTCTATTCCCACCCATCCATGAAACTACCCAAACTCCTCCTGGGCCTGCTGGTATTCGCAGCTACCAGCGCCCAGCGCCCGGCTGCCATTCCTGCGGCGGCCTATCCCTTCCAAAACCCGGACTTGCCCATCGACCAGCGCGTTGATGACCTGGTGGGCCGCCTCACGCTGCCCGAAAAGGTGTCGCAGATGCTGAACGCCTCGCCGGCCATCGACCGCCTAGGTATCCCAGCCTACAACTGGTGGAACGAAGCGCTGCACGGCGTGGCCCGCACCAGCATGAAAACCACGGTGTTTCCGCAGGCTATTGGCATGGCGGCGACCTTCGACAAAGACGCCATGCTGCAAATGGCGACCATCACCTCCGACGAGGCCCGGGCAGTGCACCAGGAGTACGTGCGGCGCGGCGAGCGCGGTATTTACCAAGGTCTTACGTTTTGGACGCCCAACATCAACATCTTCCGCGACCCTAGGTGGGGCCGGGGGCAGGAAACCTACGGCGAAGACCCTTACCTGACCGGGCAGCTGGGCTCAGCATTGGTGAAGGGCTTTCAGGGCGACGACCCGAAGTATTTGAAAATCACGGCGTGCGCCAAGCACTTTGCCGTGCACAGCGGCCCCGAGCAGCTGCGCCACGAGTTCGACGCCAAAATCAGCGACTACGACCTGTGGGATACGTACCTGCCCGCCTTCCGCGACCTCATCGTGGATGCCAAGGTGGCCGGCGTGATGTGTGCCTACAACGCCTACGCCAGCCAGCCCTGCTGCGGCAGCGATGTCTTGATGACCAACATCTTGTATAACAAGTGGAAGTTCAAGGGCTACGTCACCTCCGACTGCGATGGGCTCAACGACTTTTGGCAGCATCATAAAACCGACCCCGACGCGGCTACCGCCGCCGCCAATGCCGTGCTGCACGGCACCGACATCGAGTGCGCCACCGGTAAGCTCTTTACTTACAACTCGCTGCTAGAGTCGGTGCAGAAGAAGCTCATCACGGAGCAGCAGCTCGATGTGTCGGTGAAGCGGCTCTACAAAATTCGGTTTCAGTTGGGCATGTTCGACCCAGTAGAGCGCGTGAAGTACGCCCAGATTCCGCTGAGTGTGGTGGAGAGCGCTCCGCACCAGGCCCACGCCCTCAAGATGGCCCGCGAGTCGGTGGTGCTGCTCAAGAACGAGAAGAACACGTTGCCGCTGCGCAAGGACCTGAAGAAAATCGTGGTCCTAGGTCCCAACGCCAACAACGAAGCCGTGCAGCTCGGCAACTACAATGGCTTTCCGACCGACATCGTGACGCCGCTCGAAGGCATCCGGGCCAAGGTGGGCAAGAACACCGAAGTGACTTTTGTGCAAGGCGTAGACTACGCCAGCAACACCGTATACGAGCCGCTGGATATCAACAAGCGCCTGGCCTTCAGCGGTCAGCCGGGCTTTCAGGCCGAATACTTTAAAGGCACCAACCTAGAGGGCGCCCCCGTAGCCACGCGCCAGGAGGCGGGGCTAGACCGCTACCTAGCCAACGTGAAAATGGAGGTAGCACCTGGCCTGCCTGCCGAAAACTTCTCGGCCCGCTACCGCGCCACCTTCACGCCCGAGAAGACGGAGGAGCTGGCTTTGCAAATCACGGGCGACGACGGCTACCGCTTATTTCTAGACGACAAGCTGGTGCTCGACAATTGGGCCGGCCGCGGCGTTTCGACCAAGCAATACGTGCTGCCCGTGACGGCCGGTAAGCCCCTAGGTCTGCGCCTGGAGTATTTGCAGACCGACCGCCGCACCATTCTCAAATTCACCGGCGCGAAGGTGGTGACCATGAACGCGGCCAACATTCTGGCTCAGGTAAAGGACGCCGATGCTATTGTGATGGTAGGTGGCATTTCACCCCGGCTTGAAGGTGAAGAAATGAAAGTGGACGTGCCCGGCTTTAGCGGTGGCGACCGCACCACCATCGGCCTGCCCCAGGTGCAAACCGACTTGCTGAAGGTGCTGCATAGCTCCGGTAAGCCCGTAGTATTTGCCATGATGACGGGCAGTGCCATTGCCACGCCTTGGGAAGCCGCCAACTTGCCGGCCATCCTCAACACCTGGTACGGTGGGCAAGCGGCCGGCACCGCACTAGCCGACGTGCTGTTTGGCGACTACAACCCCGCCGGCCGCCTGCCGGTCACCTTCTACAAGTCGGAAATCCAATTGCCGGCCTTCGACAACTACAGCATGGAAGGCCGCACTTACCGCTATTTCACCGGCGAGCCGCTGTGGCCCTTTGGCCATGGCCTGAGCTACACTACGTTTAAGTACAGCAATTTGAAAGTGCTGTCGAAGACTACCACTGACCAGCCCATTCGGGTAAGTGTAGAGGTGCAGAACACCGGCCAGCGCGCTGGCGACGAGGTAGTGCAGCTCTACGTGCGGCACCCTGGTGCCACGGGCCGCGTAGCGCGGCACGCGCTCGAAGGCTTCCACCGCATCAACCTAGGGCCGGGCGCCAAGCAGACAGTGCAGTTCACCCTGACACCGCGCCAGCTGGCGCGCCTCACAGCCCAGGCTCAACGCGTAGAGCTAGCTGAAAAGGTGCAGGTGTTTGTGGGCGGCGGGCAGCCGCTGGCCGCCGCAGTGTCGGCCGGCCGGGTGCTGAAAACCGATGTCAACCTGACCGGCGCGAAGGTGGTCATCGATTAATAAAAACGAACGGCACCCTGCTTAAAAGGCGAGGCTATGTGGCTTGTAAAGGGCCCCGTAGTCTCGCCTTTTAAGCAGGGTGCCGCAGGCGGTTGGGTCCAGACCACTCCTGCGGCTTCAGCCTCGGCCGGTACGCCGGCCGTATCGGGCACTAAAAACGTGGGCCGCAACCGCACCGATGCGCCCAAGGCCCCGGGCATGAGCCCAACTGGCCCTTCGCGCGAAACCCCCGCCCGCGCTCGCCGGGCCATTACCCGTCGCGGTCCGGCTGCGTCAGCCAAGGCGCCCGCGGCACTAGCTTCGGCGCAGTAAGGCGCGCCTGGCGCATTGGGGGCAATGGCTAGGCAAGGTGTTTGCTACTTTAGCCTACGTACCTTCAACCCGGGCGCCCTATGGATGCTACTTCTTCTCACACACCCAACTACGCTACCTCGGAGGCCGCGCTTGCTGGCGTAGCGATACCGCCCGCAGTGGCCCCCGGCCGCCGCCAGCGCCTAGGTGGGGCTGTGGTAGCCACGGCCACTAAGCTGCTGCCCTTGGTGGCGCTGCTCGATGCCATTCAGCCACAGGTGGCCAACGAGTCGGTTTTTCGCACCAAGCGTAAAAAGATTCGGGCGCACTTCGACGAGGTGTATGCAGAGCTGCAAGCCGAGCGGCCTCGGCACAAAGCGCTGGCCCACACGTTTCAGGTCCTCACTGAGCTAGTGCGCGAAGAAACGCGCGATATCAGCAAAGATGAATTGAAGCAAGCGGCCAAAGAGGTAGTCTTAGCTACGCTCAAGAACGCGCCCGCGCTCCTCAATGCGGCGCACCAAGCGCGGCTATTGGCGTAGCGATTGCTGCTTAAAAGCCGCTGTGCGCGGCTCGCAGTTTTGGCCTGCGTGCTGCCTTGAGCTGCTCGCTTAGGTACCTGCTTGATGCTACCCGGGGCCTAGGTACGCCGTAGTTGCTCGGCGTGGGCCGCCCGTGCCCCGCTCCCTATGCCCGGAAGCCATGCCCGACCAACGCGATATACTGGACGCAATGCAAATGACGGTGCCGCACTCGGCCAACCGCATTGCCTCCTTCACTAATAAAGCCGCCGCCTACTATTGCGCCCAAACCCACGCCGTCACGCACCCTGAGTACTCGTGGTTTGAGGGGCTTAATGTAGCCAAAAACCGCGTGTTTGGCGGCTATGCCCTGTACCACGGCGACTACCTTCTAGACAACAAAACGACCACTGCTACGGTGTATCCGCATAAGCTGGTGCGCCAGCACGGCCCGGCGCTGCAAGAAGAGCTATGGCTGTTTGATGGCCGCAACCTGCTCGAAATAGACCTAGGCGGCGCCACGCAGCCCATTAGCTTGCAGCTGAAAGGCGAGGGCGTGCGCTTGTTGCAGCAGCAGGGCGACATTGCGTTTTTCTCGCCGCAAGAGGGAGACTTTGTACTAGCCGTAGCGCCTAGGTTGCCGGCGGCTCTCACTCGGCAAGGCGAGCGAGTAATAGCGTCGGGGGCTGGCTTCTTCATTGCCTGCGGCCAAGACGAGGCAGATGCTACCGCACTGGTGCGTGAAGGCCAGCAGCACGGCCCAGCCCTGAAGCTGGCTCGCCAGCAGCGCCTGCGCCACTTCTTACAAACCAATGCCTCCCTAACGGCGAGCGACGACGCGCTGACGCTGGCCCTGCGCTGGCTAGCCATTACCACCGACCAGCTCGTGGCCCAGCAGCAGGGCGATGGCATCTACGCTGGCCTGCCGTGGTTTAACGAATACTGGGGGCGCGACGAGTTTATCGCCCTGCCCGGCGCGGTGTTGGTGACCGGGCAGTTTGCCACGGCGCGGCGCATGCTGCTGGCATTCGCGGAGTTTCAGCAAACCGACCCCGCGTCGAAATACTACGGGCGGGTACCCAACATAGTAAACCCCAGCACCATCGACTATCACACCACCGACGGCACGCCGCGCTTTGTGATTGCCTTGCGCGACTACGTGCAGTACTCGGGCGACCTAGACCTAGGGCGGCTACTCTACCCAGCTGTGCAAGCCAGCATCGAGGGCGCCCTCAAGAATTGGGTTGATGCCAAAAGCTACCTGCTGCACGACGACAACGAAACCTGGATGGACGCCCGTGATGCCAACCACGTGGCCTACACCCCCAGGGGCACCCGCGCCAACGATATTCAGGCACTGTGGTACCAGCAGTTGCAAGCTGGCGCCTACTTCGCCGCCTGCGTGCACGACGACACCAGCCAAGCGAAATGGGCGCAGCTGGCCGAGCAGGTAAAGCAGCATTTTGAGCAAGACTATCGCCAGTCTACCCACGACTACCTCGCCGACCGCCTCGACCAGCAGGGCAAGCCCGATTTTACGCTGCGCCCCAACCAGCTCTTCGCCCTCGACCTAGTGGACGACGCTGCCTTCGCGCGCCGCGTGCTGCGCCGCACCTGGCAAGAGTTGGTGTATCCTTGGGGCGTGGCCACCCTGGCCCAGCACGACCCGCAATTCCATCCGTACCACCTCGCGCCCGAGTATCATAAAGATGCGGCCTACCACCGCGGCACCGTCTGGCCCTGGCTCAATGGCATTGCGATGCAGCGCATGCTGGAAGCGGGCCAAGTCGAAACGGCCTACCAGCTCTTTGCCAACGCCAACCGCCAGGCGCTGACCCTAGGCGTGGTGGGCGGCCTCAGCGAAAACCTGGATGCTTACCCGCACCCCGGCCAAGCGTGGCCCAAGCTCACGGGTGCTTACCTGCAGGCTTGGTCTAATGCCGAGCAGTTGCGCGTGTGGTACCAGTATTTTCTCGGTATTCGCCCCGACGTGCCCAATCAGCGACTCACGCTGGCGCCCCGCCTGCCCGCCTCCATTCAGCACCTCGACTACCGCTTCTGCCTAGGTGACGGCTCGGTGGCGGCGCAGTACCAAGCCGGTTCGCAGCGCGTGTACAGCTACACTTTTCAGGAAATAGCTACCAACGTGCACGTCGCTGTTTTTCCGTTTGAGCCCACTACGGTAGCCGTGCAGCCAGGTAATACGCTTAAAGTGACGACCAGCGTGCAACAGATGATAGTGGAAGTATTTGAGCAGTCGCGGCTGGTGAGCACAGTTATTGTTGCGCCCTCGGCCGCTCGCCTGGCTCAGCAAGCACAAAACGATGCAGTGCTGGCGGGCGTGGCGTTTGCACAGCCACTACCGCTGAGCAGTCGCTTGCTAGGATAATGAAAAAATAGCTTGAGGTGTATTGCTCGTTAATTGTGGAACCCCACCCACACCCCCGCCCCCTCCCCTCCGGGAGAGGGGAGCCTGACGAATTACAATGTCCGCCTACGGTCGGCTCCCCTCTCCCGGAGGGGAGGGGCCGGGGGTGGGGTCCTACGTTAGAATAAGTCGTTCTTAGCCGGCACCACGTAGGGCTGAGGTTTACCCGTAGTCTTGGGCAGGCCGAAGAAGAAATAGAGCGTGCGCTTGGTCGGGCCGCCCAGGTGGTTGGCTTCGCTGAGGGGCCCTAGGTTCTTAGTATTGTTATCGAGGTTGAGGGCAAGTTTGGTACCGATGGGCGGAATGGCATCCAGAAACGAGAAATTGCCGGGCGGCAGCGCGGGCGCGGGCACTGGGCCCGATAAGCCGTAGAAATCAAATAGCCGCACGAACAAGCCTTTATCGGGGCTGGCGACCAGGAATTTGCCTTCTACCGTATTCATCTCCAGCCACACCACATCGGCAAAATAGCCCTTAAACTCGGGGTAGAGCCAGGGTGCGGCACCGGTCTGGGTGTTGTTATAAGGGTTTTCCCACACGTTGGTGGTGGGGCCGGCCATCCGGTTTTTCCAAACGCGGTAGGGGCCCTTGCCCAGCCACTTGGCGCCGAGCACGTAGTTTTCGGGGTAAGTAAATGTGAGCCCCGCGGCCGGGTAGTCGCCCGCAGGCAGGTCGTAGGTATAGTCGAGGCGCAGCCAGCCATCGGGGCGCAGGGTCCAGCGCACGGTGTTAAGGGCCCCTAGGTAGCGCACTTCTACCACCTCGGCGCCCGCCTCGGTGCGGTGCGCTAGGCTCTGGAAAGTGGCTGCGCCGCCCACCAGCACCGGCCCGTTGGCAAAGCTGAGCTTGTCGCCGTTGTTGCCTTTCACCTGTCCGATGTAGCCAGTGCGCTTGCTAAAGCTGATGCTGATGCCGCTGGCTTGCAGCGTGAGTAGGCTGTCGTTTTCGGTTACGGCTACGGCGGCTGGTAGGGCAGGGGCTGTTGCGGCCGGCTGCTGTGCGGCGGCGGGCGTAGTCGCAGCGGGCAGCATGTCGCGCAGTAGGTTGGCATTTGGGCCGGTCTTCCAGGTCCATTGGTACACTAGGTTTTTCTGCGGGTCAAAAGCCGAGAGCAGAATGGCGTCGTAGCTCTGCCAGTCCTTAGGTAGCTTTAGGTCGAGCTGGCCGGTGGCGAGCGGCGCTATGTTGGGGCTGGCAATGCGGCTTTTCTTGAGCGTACTGTAGCCCGTAAAAACCTCGCCGGGCTGGCGATACTTCACCAGTTCCCACTGAAAAAAGCACTGGTTGAGGTTGGTAAAATGGTAGCGGTTCTCGACTGCCACACGGCCGTTGAACTTGGCGGGCAATTCCTTCAGCTCAATGCGCACGGGCGAAAAAATCTCCCGGATGGCGAAGAAGCTGCCTTCTTTCTCGCGGTGCGGGCCCAGTACGCCGTCGGGCGCGTTCACGCCGTTCACGTCGATGATGCCGCGCTGGTCGGTGCGCACGATGCCCTCATCAACCAACGCCCACAAGAAGCCGCCGCCCGAGCGCTGGGCCTTCCAGTGCAGGTCCCAGAAGTCGGCCAGGGCCGCACCGCCCCCGCCATCGTCCTGTGAGTGCAAAAACTCGGTGGGCATGTAAATGAGCGAGTCGGCGAGTATCTGCTTGGTGCTGTAGTAGTTCTCGTAGTGGTTGCAGTCGATGCCGCTGGCCGCATTGCCTGGCCGGTGGTGCGGGTGAATGACGGGCCGGTTCGACAGGTCGTACTTGCCAAACTCTGCGTCTAGCTCCTTATTAGTGCCGCCCTCGTTGCCATTGTCCCAGAAAATGATGCTGGGGTGGTTCACGTCCTTGCGCACCATTTCGCGCACCAGCGGGCGGCCAGCCTTGGTGCTATAGGCTTTTTGCCAGCCCGCTAGCTCGTCGAGCACGTACAGCCCTAGGGAATCGCAAAGGTGCAGAAACTCGGCATCGGGCGGGTAGTGCGACATGCGCACGGCGTTCATATTCATCTCCTTGATGAGCTTCACGTCCAGCAGATGTATCGAGTCGTTGAGGGTGCGCCCGGTTTCGGGCCACCAGCTGTGGCGGTTGGTGCCCTTCATTTTTACCTGCGTGCCATTCACGAAAATGCCCTTGCCGCGCCGCACCTCGATGGTGCGAAAACCGAAGGTTTCGGTAGTTTGGTAGAGCGGCTGGCCGGCCGCTTGCAGCGTGAAGCGGGCGCGGTAGAGGCGCGGTGTTTCGGCGGTCCAGGTCAGGGGTTTGGCTACTTGGGTGCGCAGCTGCACCACCGTGTCGGTGGCCGTGGCCCGACCTAGGGCCGTGCCTACTACCCGGCCGCTGGTGTCGATGATGTCGGCCTTTACCTCGGCGGCTTGGGTGAGGCCGCGCAGCCCTACGTTGGCGGCGAAAAAGCCATCGGCGCGGGCGTTGATGGCGGTATGCGGGATAAATTGCCTAGGCGTGGCCTCGAGGTACACGGGCCGGAAAATGCCGCCAAATACCCAGTAGTCAGCCAGTCGCTCAGCATTATTTACTGAGGCATCGGCTGACATTTTACTCACCATCACTTCGAGCAAGTTAGCCTGGCCAAACTTCAGCAGCGGGCTAATGTCATACTTAAACCGGTAGAACGCGCCCTGGTGAATGGGTCCGGCCAACTGGCCATTTACGCGCACTTCGGCGTCGGTCATGGCCCCTTCAAAGACGATGTAAACCGCCTGATTTTGCCATGCGGCCGGTACCGAGAAGGTGTGCCGGTACTTGCCCTGCTCATCGGCAAAGCGAAAGTTTTTGCCGTAGGTCTTGTAGTCGCGCCCATAGTTGTAGGCGCCAAACCCCTGCTGCTCCCAGCACGAAGGCACCTGAATAGTAGTCCAGTAGCCGCTTTTGCGCCCGCTGGTGCAGTAAAAGTCCCAGGTGGCCGTGCGCGTGTTGTCACGCCCCGATAGGTACTGCACCTGCTTTTGCAGTGCGCCGCTCGCTGGGCCAGGCTGCGCATTACCAAGGGTAGTTAGTAGTAAAAAGGCTAGAAACAGGGCAGCTAGTGACAAGGGGCGAGGCATGGTGGCGCGGGGGGTGAGCAAGTAAGGCAGGCGGCAAGCTAAGGCAGCGCCCTAGGTCTGATTGCCCTGTGCTCTCCTGCCCCAGTGGGCTGGCGGCGTAGGCGGGGCTGGTCAGGCTGGCGTGCTACTCGGGCATGGCCCTGCGCAGCAGTATGAAGAAAGTATTGCTAACACTATTGGAATATTAGGTCGGATACCGCAATTTTACATATTGGCTAGGTAGCTAAAATGGTCAGTTAGGCCTAAATAGTCTGATTGTTGCACACCGGCATTCGGGGTGGCAGCCAGCACTGCAGGCGGCTCGCTGAAACATTTTATCTCTTCCGATACCTCGCTGCCGCTCACATTTTACCTATGCCTTTTTTTACCCTGGTTTATACAAATTCCACTTTCTGTCGTGCGGCGTGGTATCTGTTGGTTGGTGGGGGAGTGCTGGCGCCGCTGGCTATGCGGGCGCAGGAGCGAGCAGCCCTCACGGGCACCGTCGGCAACGCCACGGGCGCTGGGCTGGAGCTGGTGACCATGACGCTGCACCGGGCGACAGATTCGGTGGCGGTCAAAACGGAATTTACTAACGCCACTGGCGCTTTTCGGCTGGAGGCTCTAGCGGGGGAGCGCTACCTGGTATCGGCGCAAAAGGTAGGCTACCAGCGCTATTGGGGCCCCGCCCTGGTGCTGCCGCCTACAGGGGCGGTGTTGCCGACTATCGCCCTAGTACCTGGCGCGGCCACTGTTTTAAAGGAAGTAATTGTGGCCGGCCGCAAGCCGCTGTATGAGAGCCTGGCCGACCGCACCGTGGTGAACGTGGCCGATAGCCCGCTGGCGGCCGGAGCAACGACCTTCGATGTCCTAGGGCGTGCGCCCAATGTTACTATTAGCGGTACGAATGAACTGGCTCTGCGTGGTCGGCAGGGTCTGCTGGTAGTGCTTGATGGCAAGCGCGTGCCCCTTACCGGCAGCGACTTGGCCGACTACCTGCAGTCGCTGCCTGCCGAGCAGGTTCAAAGTATTGAGCTGCTAACAAACCCGCCGGCCAGCTACGACGCCCAGGGTGGAGCTGGGGTTATTGCCATCAACCTCAAGAAAGACCAGCGCCTAGGTGCCAATGGTAGCCTGAACGCCAGCTATGGCCGCGGCCGCTACGGCAAGGCCGTAGCCGGTGGCTCGCTCAACTACCGCCGCAAGAGCTTTAACCTGTACGGCACCTATGCCTTCAACGACCGCCAGTACTACACGCAGTATACCTTTCAGCGGCAGTTCGCTGCCACGCCCACGCTGCCCGCTGCCCGCAGCGAGCAGGATACTTACCAATACGTGAAGCAGCTGACACACAGCGCAAAGGTAGGGCTCGACCTGAACCTTTCGAAGCGCACGCTGCTCGGGGTGTCGGCCACGGCGCTGGCCAGCAAAACCGCCATCGAAACCACCGGCGACGCGTTTTTTTACGGTGATAGGGGCGCCCGCCTCGACCGTATCTACTCGCGGGTCGAGCAAGACGTGAGCCGGCCCAACGGGTCGGTGAATCTGAACCTGCGCCATGCCTTTGCCGACTCGGCCAACGCTAGCGTCATTAATGCCGATGTTGACTACGCCCGCTACCGCAATTCGCGCCAGCTTAAGTTGGTGACTCAGCAGGAAGACCCGGCACCGACGCCTGACGAGCTTACCGGCGACCAGCGCAGCACGCTCGCTATCGGCACGGCTAAGGTCGACTATAGCCAGCCGCTGCCGCACCGCACCCGCCTCGAGGCGGGCGCCAAAGTGACGCAGATAGCCTCGGACAATGCGGCCACGTTCATCAACCGCGCGGGCGTTAATCCCACAGATTATACCTACACGCTGCTCGAAGCTATTTCGCAGCCCTTCGCCTACCGCGAAAACGTGAACGCGGCCTACGTAAGCCTGCGGGGCACGGTAGCTAAAACCACGGTGCAGGCTGGCTTGCGGGGCGAGCAAACCAATATCCGGGCCGACCTAGGCGATGCTAGGGTGCGCGACCAGCACTATTTTCAGCTATTCCCGAGCCTGCTGGTGCAGCGCACGCTCAATAAAAACAACACGCTGACTTTGAGCGTAGCCCGGCGCATCGACCGCCCCAGCTACTTGCAGCTGAATCCGCTGCGCGTGTACCTGGATGCTACATCGTACAGCTCGGGCAACTATAGTCTGCTGCCCCAAACCAGCTACAACTTCGAGGTGTCGCACACTTACAAAGGGAAGTTTACGACGGCCCTTGCGTATGCGCGCACCAACCAGCCGTTTGTTATTGCGCAGCTGCCCGCGCCCGATGGCGGCTGGATGGTAGTAAACCAGTATGTGAACCTGAGCACCCAGAATTTCTACACGCTAAACCTAATTGCGCCCTTCGAGCTGACCAAAACCTGGACGCTGTATGCCAACGCGCTGGTGTACTACAACAGGTACCAGGGCGTGCTCAATGGTACCGTGCTCGACCGGGGCCGCTTGGCGTGCAACCTCACGGCCAACAACAGCTTTGCGCTGCCGCACGGCTGGACGGCCGAACTCAATGGTTTTTACGAATCGCGCGAGGTAGGCGGCTTTCAGGTGCTGCAGCACCGGGGCCAGGTGGGCGCGGCCGTGCAGAAAATCTTCTGGCGCAAGCAGGCCACGTTCCGCCTGAATGCGACCGATATCTTCTATACCACGCCGCTGCGTGTGACCTCGACCTACGATAATTTTATGGAGACCTTCTACCGGCGCCAGGACCAGCGCGTGTTCACGGCAGCCTTTACCTATCGCTTTGGCAACAACAAGGTAGCCGCCGCCCGCAAGCGCGCCGCCGGGGCCGATGAGGAGCTGCGCCGTGCCGCCGACAGCCAGTAAGCGCAAGCCTACTCTTAAATCATTCCCTGGCTCTGCCGGTTACTAGCGCCTATGGAATTGCTTCGGGTATCGGATATCAGCCTGGTGGAGCGCGAGGCTACAGTGGTAGCGCCCATCAGCTTCAGCCAGCGCGCCCACCACAAGCTGGCCCTGGCCGGCGAAAGCGGCGCGGGCAAAAGCACGCTGCTGCAAATGGTAGCGGGCCTGATACAGCCCAGCACCGGCGAAATACGCGTGGCGGGCGACCGGGTGCGGGGGCCGCATGATGTGCTGGTGCCGGGCCACCCCGGCGTGGCGTACCTGTCGCAGAAATCTGAGCTGCCCCATTCCTTGCGCGTAGAGCAGGTATTGCGCTACGCCAGCAAGCGCCCCGCCGCTGAGGCCCAGGCGCTCTATGAGCTTTGTCGCATTGACCACCTACTGGCCCGCCGCACCGACCAGCTTTCGGGCGGCGAGCAGCAGCGCGTGGCGTTGGCGCGGCTGCTGCTGGGCTCGCCTAGATTGCTGCTGCTCGATGAGCCGTACTCAAACCTCGACCGCGTGCATAAGCGCCAGCTCCAAGCCATTATCGAGGAGGTTGGCACACGCCTAGGCATCACGTGCCTACTAGTTTCGCACGATGCCACCGATGTGCTGCCCTGGGCCGACGAAATACTGGTATTGCGCCGCGGCCAGCTAGTGCAGCGCGGTACGCCGCAGCAGCTATATGCCCAGCCCACCGACGAGTACACCGCCGCGCTGTTTGGCGACTACAACCTGGTGCGCGGCGCCGACCAGCTGGCCCTAGGTCAGGCTGGGGCTAGCGCCACTCCCAAAGCGCCGCTGCTGGTGCGCCCCGAGCAACTGGTGCTGTCGGCTAGTGGCGCCGGCCTGCCCGGTACCGTGCGGGCCGTGCGGTTTATGGGCAGCTACTATGAGGTAGAGGTACAGCTGCCAGAGAGCCTTGTGCGGGCGCGAGCCACAACGGCAGCCTTCGCGCCGGGCAATGCAGTAGTGGTATCGGTAGCAGCGGCTGCTAAGTAGCAGCTAACAGCCTCGCAGGTGGGCGTAAACTAAAAAAGGCTCCGCAGTTAATGCGGAGCCTTTTTTCATCTAAGCCGGCTTAGCGCCGGTCTGGAAATACCTAGGGGGTGGTAGTACCAGTGGTCGTGCCCGTGGTGCTACCAGTAGTAGTGCCGGTAGTGGTACCTGTGGTAGTAGCGCCCGTGGTGGTAGTACCAGCAGTGGTGCCAGCGGTAGAGCCTGCCGTGGTGCCAGTAGTGCTAGCCCCCGTGGTGGTGGTGCTGGCCGTAGTGCCCGTAGTAGAGCCTGAGGTAGTGCCGTCAGTAGTAGTGGTGCCGGTGGTGGTGCCCGACGTGCCTTCGGTGGTAGCGCAAGCGCTCATGAAGGTTAGCGAGGCGCACAGCGCAGCGCCCATTAGCAATGAAAACTGGTTGCGTTTCATAAGCTGACTAAGGGAAAAATGAAAATGAAGTCCCCTAACGACTATGAAAGTAAGGAAGTTGCACAGTGGCTACTTTTTTTTGTTATAAATGAAGTTTTGATATCTTCCTCGTGCTGCGCAGTAATAAGTATAACCTCCTTATTCCGGGTAGCCTAAAAGCACGAAAAGCTCAGGTTATTACGAGCAGTAAAAAAAGCTTGCCAGTAGCAGCGCAGGTAGGGTGGGCGGCTTGCCTCCCATGCCCTACCTGCGAGCACCTAGGGGCTTAGTCGCGCTTGTTTTTGAGCATCTGTTTGAGGGCGCCAAGTTCGTCGCGGAGCTTGGCGGCTTGCAAAAAGTCTAGCTCTTTGGCGGCGGCCTCCATCTGCTTTTCGGTGGTTTTGATAAGCTTTTCTAGCTCGACGCGGTTCATCATGGCTACCACGGGCTCGGCGGCCATGGCTAAGGTCGTGTCGCCGGTAGCGTAAGCCGTGGCGGGTGCCTGCGCCTCCACAATGCGGTAGTCGGCCAGGTCGGTTTGGCCCATAATCTGGGCGTGGCTCTTGCGCACTGTTCTGGGCGTGATGCCGTGCTCCTCGTTGTAGGCCATCTGGGTGGCGCGGCGGCGGTTGGTTTCGTCCATGGCTCGCTGCATCGAGCCTGTGATGCGGTCGGCATATAAGATGACCTTGCCGTTTTCGTTACGCGCCGCGCGGCCCATAGTCTGGATGAGCGAGCGCTGGTCGCGCAAGAAGCCTTCTTTATCGGCATCCAGAATGGCCACCAAGCTCACTTCGGGCAAGTCAAGACCTTCGCGCAGCAGGTTTACCCCGATGAGCACATCGACCTCACCCAGGCGCAGGCGCCGCAAAATTTCGACCCGGTCCAGGGTCTTCACATCCGAGTGAATGTACTCGACCTTGATACCTAGGCGCTCCATGTACTTGCTCAGCTCCTCGGCCATGCGCTTGGTAAGGGTGGTCACGAGCACGCGGTCGCCGGCTTTCACGCGGTTGTCTACCTCATCGAGTAGGTCGTCTATCTGGTTGATGCTCGGGCGCAAGTCAATTTCGGGGTCAAGCAAGCCCGTGGGGCGGATAACCTGCTCTACCACCACACCATTGGCCTGAGTCAGCTCGTAGTCGGCGGGCGTGGCGCTCACGAATACCGCCTGCCGGTACATGCTCTCAAACTCGTTGAAGGTCAATGGGCGGTTGTCAAACGCCGACGGCAGGCGGAAGCCGTACTCAATAAGGGCCGTTTTGCGCGAGCGGTCGCCGCCCCACATGGCCCTGATTTGCGGAATGGTGGCGTGGCTCTCGTCTACTACCAGCAGGTAGTCGTCGGGGAAGTAGTCGAGCAGGCAGAACGGCCGCGAGCCCGGCTCGCGCCGGTCGAAGTAGCGCGAGTAGTTCTCAATGCCTGAGCAGTACCCTAGCTCGCGTATCATCTCCAGGTCAAACTCGGTGCGTTCCTGAATGCGCTTGGCTTCTACATCACGGCCTTCTTTCTCGAAGTACTTGTGCTGCAATACCATGTCATCCTGGATTTCCTTAATGGCGGTGTTCAGCGTTTCCTTGCCCGTCACGAAGAGGTTGGCGGGGTAAAGGGTCATATTCTTCTCGTCGCTCAGCTTGCGGCCGCTGGCGGGGTCGATTTTCTGAATCGCCTCAATCTCGTCGCCAAAGAAGAAAATGCGGTACGCAAAGTCGGCGTAAGCCGGAAATACGTCTACCGTATCGCCCTTCACCCGGAAGCTGCCGCGCGTAAACTCGACCTCGGTGCGCGAGTACAGAATCTGCACGAACTGGTAGAGCAGGTTATTGCGCGAGTAGCGGTGGCCCGGTGCCAGAAAAATGACATTTTTGCTGAACTCCTCGGGGTTGCCAATGCCGTAGATGCACGACACCGAAGCCACCACCACTACATCGCGCCGCCCACTCAGCAGCGTGCTGGTGCAGTGCAGTCGCAGCTTCTCGATTTCTTCGTTGATAGCTAAGTCCTTCTCGATGAAGACATCGGAACTGGCGATATAGGCCTCCGGCTGGTAGTAGTCGTAGTAGCTGATGTAGTACTCAACGGCGTTCTGCGGGAAAAACGCCTTGAACTCGCCATAGAGCTGGGCGGCCAGCGTTTTGTTGTGGCACAGCACCAGGGCCGGCTTGCCGGTTTCGGCAATCACGTTGGCCATCGTGAAGGTTTTGCCCGTGCCCGTGGCACCTAGGAGCACCTGGGCCGGCTCACCAGTATTCACGCCCTGCACAAGCTGGGCAATGGCTTGAGGCTGGTCGCCGGTAGGTTTAAATTCGGAAGTAAGCTGGTACGTCGACATACAGGGGCAGGAACGGCCGGAAAAAGGCCAGCTAGCTTAACCCCAAATACCAGCCTTGGGTTTCTAGGTTGCTCGAAACTCGGCAGCCCGCCGCTAGGCCGGCCGCAACCTGAGCGTAGCCGCGCGTAGCTGCCCCATGTTTTTGGTTGATGGGTAAGGCGTTGCATCCAGCAGCCGCACCCAATATTTCTGTCGGTTCAAAGTCACATTGACTGAATCAGCGGCATAGCTCTTTTGGTACCCTAGGCGCACTGTTTGGGCGGTGCCATCGTCGGTGAGCACTACCGTGGCCATTAGAGTACCAGCCCAAATGCACACAGCGTCGCTGGGGCAGCGTGAATCGCTGAGTTCGGTAAGAGTGGCTTCTACATGGCCAGGGCTACCTAGGGCCAGCGTAACGGGCTGCTTGGGCACCAAGGCAACATCTTGGCCTAGTTGGGGAGTGGTTTTGCCGCAGCTGCAAGCCAGCAGTCCACCCAGCAGCCCTACCAAAGTGCGTTTCATGAGGAAGAAAAAGAAAAGGCCGTCGGGAAAGGCGAGTCGTTCCCCAGCTCTAATGCGGCTGGGGAACGACTATGCGCCCATGGTGCCCGCTGCCAAAGTGCCCAGCCATCGGAGCAGAGGCCGGTGCTAGTGGCTGTGTGCGCATGGCGCTTGCCTGCAGCTGGTGCCGGTACAAGTGCCGCGCTGCCAGCAGCGCGAGCAGCGCCAGCAGGGCTACGAGCAGACGTAGCTGAAAAGGCATAAGTTTGTTTGTGGAGAGAGCGAGAAGAACGAAAAACTACGCGGCCCAGCTGGACCGCGTAGCCTATTGCACGGGCACTACGCCAGTGTTAAACTCAAAGCCAGCCTCTAGCCCGAAGCTGTAGGGGCGGCTTTGCTGCAAGAAGCTTTTGTCGGTATCAGAGTTGAGCGATTGCACGCCCGCTTCGGCCGTGGGGCCTACGCTTACGCCCCAGCTTTTGTTGGCCGGGCGGTAGCGTACGCCTGCTCCGCCGCGCAGCAGCGTAGTGAGGCGGCGGTAGGGCGTGCTGCCCGCAAAAGGCGAGTAGGAGCGAGCCGTTTCGGGGTTGCTGGCTACCTCGGTGTGCACATTAAGCAGGGCACTCACGATGGCCCCTAGGCGCCCGTAAAACGAAACACCTGATTTAGTGGGAGTGTCATAGCGGAGCTCGACCGGCACACCCACCGAGCGGTAGCGGTAGGAAGAAGTCTGCAGTGCGCGAGGTGCCGAGTTAGATAAGTTAGGGTTGAAAAAGCTGGCGGCATCTAGGTGCACACCATCGAAGCCCATAGATGTAGCTGAGGTGGCGTGCTGCTGTGCGGCCTCTAGGCCCGTGCTGAGCGACCAGTGCCCGCCCAGCCAGCGCGTAGCCCGCAGGCTGAGGCGTTGCCCCAGGCCCCCGCGTTGGTTGGCCCGGTACTCGGCAGCGGCCGACTGGCTGCCACCCAAGCCAACCGAATAGCTGGGAGGAGTGATGGCGCTAGCCAATGGGTAACGTGAGCTACTAGCGGCAAAATCAACGTTGGGATTGAATGCAGTGGCCGCATAAGCCGCCTCAAACCGCCACTGCCGCAGCTTGGTATGGGCAGGCAGCTTGGTTTCGACGGGCGTGAGCGCAGCTGGCAGCCCAGTACTGGGACCTGGGGCTAGCTGAGCCAGCTTGCCGTCGAGCAATGCTTCGCCATGTCGGCTCAGTGCTAGCGCCGCTGTAGCCGTGCCAGCCTCGGTAGCATTAGCCACATCGGCAGCAGTAGCCACCGGCTGGCCTAGGGTAGTAGCGGTGCTAGAAAACGTAGTAAGCGATGAGGTAGCAGTAGACTCGATAGATTGGCTGATAGAAGGCGAAAAAGGAGCTGCTGCGAACACACTTGCGGCCCTTGCACCGCTCCGCGAGGCCATCGTGGCACGGTAGGCGTAGGTGGCCAGGGTAGGGGTGGCCGAGTGGCCTAGGGTAGCGGCTGGGCTAGTGCTTACCCGTGGAGCATCGGTAGCGCCTACGGCGGCGTAGTCGGCCGGGGTAGTTGCCGCGCTAACTAGAGCGGGCAGGGCACCTGCTGGCTGCGTAGTAGCCGTAGCGGCTTGCGTAGCCCGGCCTGCAGGGCTGGTCAGCTCTGCAGTAGTTCGAGTAGGGCGGGCCGCAGTGGTTGTCATCTCTACGCGCGCCATATTGCCAGTAGCGCTGGCCAGGTTGGGTGCTGCCTGTTGTTGGCTGTGCCACCAGCCGCCGCCCGCTAGTGCCGCCAGCAGCAGACTGGCCGCCATGCCCCAGCGGTGTACGAGTAGGCGGCGGCGGTATTTCTCGTTCTCAGCTAGTAGCAGGCTATTGTCAATTTGGTCCCAAACCAGAGGACGCGGCGGCACGGCGGCCGCCTCGCTCTCTAGCAAGTGGTGGCGAAATAACTCTTCGAGGCTGCCCTTGGGAGGCGATTGCGAATCCATACTGCTAGAAGTAATTAAGATAGAGGCCGCGCCGGTGAAGACAGACGCGCTAATTTAGTTTGAAGGACAACCCGGGCCCGGGAATACTGCGACTTGCTGGTGCCCTCCGATATATTGAGCAGTTCTCCAATTTCTTTATGCGTGTAGCCCTCTATGGCGTAGAGGTTAAATACCAGCCGGTAGCGGGGGGCCAACTCCTGCACTACGGCCAGCAGCTCGCCGTAGGCGTAGTTGCTAAACGTAAATTCTTCGCTGGCGAGGGTCTCCGGGTAGTCGCCGTCGCTCACGGCCACCAGCGGGGCGTTGCGGCGGTGCTGGCGTAGGGCGGCGTTTATCATTACGCGCCGTATCCAAAACTCGAGCGGGCACTCGCGCCGGAAGCTGCCTAGGGTGCGAAACACTGTCAGGAAGCCTTCCTGTAGCACGTCCTCCGCCTCAAAGGTGGTCTGGGCGTAGCGCAGGCACACGGCCATCATGCGGGCAGCGTACTTGTCATAGAGCTGCTTTTGGGCCAACTGTCGGCCTTGCAGGCAGCCGTCTATCAGCTCGGCTTCGGTGGGCGCGGCGTAAGCCACCGGGCGGCTGGCCGTGAGCCCGGTGGGCCGGGCTGGCGGGTCTTGGCCAAACGTAGCGGGCCAGGCGGCACTGCTCATGCTTTGGTCCGGGCGGGGCCGGCTGGTAATCCGTGCAACATAGACAACGCGAGGTATGAAAACTTTCCTAGGTCGAAAGCCAGCTGGTTTCACCGCTTCACTATGGCAAGAGGCGCAACAGCCACCTAGCGTTGCATCACCAAAAATAAAAGTGTCTATCTAAAATTAAGATGCAGTATTCCAATCATATATAAAAGCATTAAGTGGCATAACATAGCGATGTGGGCACATAAGATGTACATACATGAATAACCATTTATATTTGAGCCGAAGCAACGCCAGCGGCGGTTAGCCGTTTTAGCGTTCCGGTTACTTGTTGTTCCCTCTTTTCTCCTCTCAACCCCCTTTTCTTCTTTGTATGAAGACGCTTGTGTTGTTTTATTCCACCTATGGCCACGTGTGGAAACTGGCCGAAGCCATTGCCGAAGGTGCTCGCGAAGTAGCTGGCAACGAAGTATTAGTAAAGCGCGTGCCCGAAACCCTACCTAAGGAAGTGTTGGATAAGACCGGCGCCACCGGGGCCCAGCAGGCTTTCGCTCACGTACCCGTTGTTACCCCCGACGAGCTGAAGGACTACGACGCCATTCTCTTCGGCACGCCCACCCGCTACGGCAACCTCTGCGGCCAGATGCAGTCGTTTATGGATAGCACGGGCGGCCTGTGGGCCACCGGCGCCCTAGTGGGCAAGGTAGGCGGTGCTTTCGTGAGCACTGCTACCCAGCACGGCGGCCAGGAAGAAACCCTGCGCAACTTCCATACTGAGCTGCTGCACCATGGCTTTGTTATCGTAGGCCTGCCTTACGCTTGGCAAGGCCAAATGGGCCACGAGGTAGTGACCGGGGGCACGCCCTATGGCGCCAGCACCGTGGCCGGTGGCCAGGGCGAGCGCCAGCCCAGCGCGAATGAGCTTGAAGGTGCCCGCTTCCAGGGCCGCCACACTGCCGAGATTGCCAAAAAGGTATCAGGTAAGTAGTGCCTAGTTGTTAGTGCTTGGCGCTTAGCTAATAGCGCGATATCAATTACTGCTAACTAAGCGCCAAGCATTAACAACTAGGCACTACTTATTCCAAATGTCCCAAGCAGCTTCGGCCTGCCGCTCCAGCATATCGAAGCCATTTTTAGTTTGGGCCCCAGCCTCGCGGCCCTTCTGCAAAAACAGCGTTTCGCGAGGATTATACACTAGGTCGTAGAGGTAGTGCTGTGGCGTGAGAGCCGCGTAGGGTAGAGGCGGGCAGCTATCTACGTTGGGGTAAGTGCCCAGCGGCGTAGTGTTAATGATAAGTGGGTGAGCGTCCACTACTGCCGGCGTAAGCTCGGCGTAGGTGAGGTGTGGCCCTAAGGCATCGCGCGATACCAGCCAGTAGGGGATATCTAGCTCGCGCAGGGCCACGCCCACAGCTTTGGCTGCACCACCCGTGCCCAGCACCAGCGCCCGGGCCTCAGAACCCCGCGTGGGGTAAAAGGGGCGTAGCGATTCCCGAAACCCTACATAGTCAGTATTGTGCCCAATGAGGGTACCATCGGCCCGCAGCTCGATGACATTGACGGCCCCCACCAGCGCGGCCGAAGAGGCTACATCAGTGAGGTACGGCCAAATCTGCTCCTTATACGGGATGGTGACATTGAGCCCTGCTAGGTCGGGGTGCTGAGCTAGCAAGCCGGGTAGCTCGTGGGGCGAGGCCAGCTCAAACAACTCATAGCGACAGTCCTCCAGCCCCAGCCGGTAGAACTTCTGGGTAAAGTAGGTCTGCGAAAAAGAGTGCGAAAGCGACCGGCCAATAAGCCCAAACGTGCGCATAGCTTCGACGAGTAAAGGTGCAAAATACCGCAGCCCGGTAGCCTAGGCCCGGGCTAGCTTGCTGCGCAAAAACTGCCACAGCGGCGGCAGCACCGAGAAAAGCACGATGCCGTAAATAACAAACGTAAAGTTGTTTTTAACCCACGGAATAGACCCTAGGAAGTAGCCCGCCAGCGTGAGCGACACTACCCAGAGCACCGCCCCCGCAATGCTGTACGAGGCAAAGTGCCGGTACGTCATGGTGCCCACGCCTGCCACAAATGGCGCAAACGTGCGCACAATCGGCACGAAGCGCGCCATGATAATCGTCTGCCCGCCGTGCTTGGCATAGAAAGCCTGGGTTTGCTCTAGGTACTTACGCTTCAAAAATTTGAAGTCCTCGCGAAACACCCGCGGCCCTAGGTAGTCACCAATAAAGTAGTTGAGGTTATCGCCTAGGAAAGCAGCTGCCAGCAGCAGCGGGATGAGATAGAAGATATTCAGCAGCGGGTGGCCGGTGCTGGGGTTGGGCTGCGCGGCCAGTGCTCCCGCTACAAACAGCAGCGAATCGCCGGGTAGAAAGGGGAATATGACAACTCCTGTTTCCGTGAAGATGATAAGAAACAGAATCAGGTAGGTGAGGTTACCATAGTCATGCACTACATTGACGAGCGTCTTATCGAGGTGCAGAATAAGGTCTAGGAAGTGCTTGATGAGCTCCATGCGCGAGGAATGTTGACCTTGCAAAGTAACGCCGCTAATGAAGCAGTGCCAGCATCGGCGCGGCTACCGCAGCCAAAGCCACTACAGTAAGAGCTGCGGGAGTTATGCAGATGCCAGCTTATGTAGCATGCTGACCAACAATTCCATGGTCTTTAGCGAAGGCCCGCCTACTCCTGAGCAGCCGTACTATTTGGTTTATTGCTCCGCCGGCCAACGTTAAGAACTAATTTTTAGATATTTCTGAAAATTTATTTCTTTTTTACCTATAGTATTATGCCAAGCTAGGCGATAGCCACGAATCCACGCAGTATATTACTTAAATACCAACCTTAGGCCACAGCATTCTATTGGATGCTAGCACTTACGCATGCCCCGGTAGGGAACTAAACTGCAATCGGTACATTCAGGACCTTCGAAGGGCTTTGGCATTTTAGCTAAGGCCTTGATTTTTTGCGTAGCGCGTCCGTCACTGAGCATGTAAACAAGAGCCGGGCGTACTAAGTAAAAATGGCTCATTTGGCGCTTTTTTTGTAAAAAAATCACACATAGTTGCCTTTAGTTTACCTTTCTCTTAAAAAGTTAAGCAGGACAATAACACCCATAAAAAAAACTTAAAAAAAGCGTCACCTTTCTTTTCTGACCCGTATAAGGCCCCGATTTGCCCGTCCGGGAAAAATTTCCTTGTATTAGGTAAACGAACTTACCCTCACTCAATATGACAACTACTACTCTGCAAAAAAAGCGACAGCTTAGCTATCGCGTGAATTTTATGAAAGCGGTGGTACCACTGCTGACATTCATAGCTAGCTTAGTTTCTTGGCAGGCAAATGCGCAAAATACCTACTTCTACGACGATGCCATCACCATTACTAGGCAGCCAGTAGGCGCGTCTAGTTCTACAGTTGGTTATAGAGGTACATACACTGATGGTGACACACCATATGACAGTTATATTGACCTAGGTAACACAAGCACTAACACCAGCAATCCAGACCTAGGAGCCTATGACTATACTAGTAGTGCGCTATCAATTGGTAGCGGCTCTCTAGTGGCTTACATGCCTCCTCCCCCTCCCCGAGCCCCAACTGTTACCATTACCGGAGCAGAGATACGGTATCGGGTGTACCTGAAGTCTACTACCACTGCACTGCCAGCTTATACTACAATTCCTTTGTCAAGCGCAGGTAGCTATGTCAATGGCGGAGAGCTGTACCAAAATAATGCGGTAGCTAACGCCAACTTGCTAAACGGACTGAATGTCTCAGGCCGTTATGTACTGGAAGTAGTGTTTCGGACGCTAACCCGTAATTCTCGCGGCGTAACTGGGGTAGATGCAGACCCTAGTGGCTCGTCTTACCAAGCTGAATTCGATTATACTGCTCCGCCTGCACCTACCCTCAAAGGCACTGCGGTTTATGTAACGCCTTACTCGGCAAGCGGCAATGCTCAGCCACGAATCACATACACTCTGAATTCAACGGCTACACCAGCGTTTGAAGGAGCCAACTTGGGAAACATGACGTACGACCTCAACACCGGCGTACTACTACTCAATGGCGGTGTAGCAGTGACTACGGAGTCTGGTGCTCGCACAATTACTAGCGTGAGCATGTACTACCGGGTGCGCCAGCAAAACCAAGGTGGTGGTTCGTATACTGCTATCAACCTGACGCAGAATGGTAATGTGAGCAATGATGGTACTCGTATTTTCTCGCTTGCCAATCGCACAATCAATTTGATAAGCAGCGCTAGTATCGCAGGTAGTTACAGCGTAGATATCTATTTCCAGGCGGGAGGTACGGATAATGCTAATCCCAATGCTCCGGTTGCTATTACCCTTTCTGACCGCAATGGAGACAATCCTTACACGGCGGGCTTCAATGTAACTGGCGACCCTTTTCCAACTACAGTGTGGACAGGTGGCCTAAATGATAACTGGTTTGACGGTAGTAACTGGACAAATGGCGTCCCAACCGCTGGTACCAACGTGGTAATTGCTAACCTGGGTACTAATGCTCCCTACCCGCGTATCCTGTGCGATACTAAGTATACCTTTATTGACCCTGTTACGCAAGCATCATCCCTAGTAGATAACACTGGCAGGATGTTAGCGGTGGCTCGTAACCTAACGATGGCTGGTACTAGCCAGGCTGACCGTTCGACCCTAAGCTTGGTTATCGGTACCCTAAATGTTAGTGGGGACTTCGATAACACTTTCGCCAGCTTCGTATCGAGTGCTGGTACTACCATTGCTTTCAACGGCACCAACCAGAGCATTTCGGGTGGTGCGTTCGCTAACGTATTCATCAGTGGAGGCGGTGTTAAAACCTCGCAAGGTATTATGAATGTGGCTGGCGACATCACCTTTGGAAGTGGTTTGCTAGTAACGGACATTACGCGGCCTACGACCTCTGTTGTTAACCTAGGAGACCGTGGTAATAGTAACAATAACGTAGGTGGCCGCCTGCTGAACGAGCGAGACGGGTCTTATCTACAGGGCTTCGTGACCATTTCGCATAGCACTGCTACTCCCGGCACGGAAGACCTGTTTGGCAACATTGGCCTAGGTTTGAACTTCTACACCAACCCCGGGGCGATTCTGGTAACTCGCAACACGGCTCAAGCCTACAGCCCTGGTAATGGCGCTGCTAGCGGGGTGCGCCGCATCTTCGAGGTAACGCAGTCTAGCGCTAATACAGCTGGTGCTATCAAAGCTGACATGCGTTTTTTCTACCTCGACAGCGAAACCAAGAATCTAGGTCCGACTGGTAACATCAACATCAACGAAGATAATTTGGTGATATTCGCCTCTGTTAATGAGGGCAACACGTTCGTCAACCTAGGTGGCAATGTAGATGCAACCAGCAATATTGTAACGCTTATGGGTACAGCCAGCTTTGCAGTGCCCACTACCCGTTTCACCCTTGGCGATAAAACCAATCCACTACCAGTAGAGCTAGTAGCTTTCGACGCCAAGCGTTCGGGTACTAATACCTTAGTTACGTGGCAAACGGCTACAGAAAAGAACAGCGCTGGCTTTGATGTAGAAGTAGCTACCGACGGATTAAGTTTCCGCAAGCTAGCGTTTGTGGCCAGCAAATCGGCCAACAATAGCTCGGCTTCTAATTACAGCTATTCTGACACTGAAGCAGCTAAATCGGGTGTGCGCTACTACCGCTTGCGCCAAGTAGACCTCGATGGCAAGTATGCTTACTCGCCCATCCGCGCCGTAAGCTTCGCGGGTGCTAATGACGCCGCCGTAGCTTCGCTCAGCAGCTACCCCAGCCCCTTCACTAGCAGTGACCAAGCTGCCTTGGTATTGCAGGCGCCTACTGCCGGCACGGCCCAACTGCAGTTGACCGACTTAACCGGCCGCACTATTGCAAGCCGCGCCGTAATCACGGTGGCAGGTATCTCGGAAGTAGCAATACCCAATGCTAGCGAGCTGGCTGGAGGAACGTACCTCGTGAAAGTGACCTTCGCAACGGGCGAAGTAAAGACGATTCGCATCCAGAAGCGCTAGTCGCTTTTTCCGAATCCCAGCAAAAAGCCTGGCTCGTATGAGCCAGGCTTTTTTCGTGTACACTATTGATTAACTATAACTTTTTGCTAGCCGCGGGGCATTGAAGTGCCCGGTTTACCTGTCTTAACTTCGGGGCGAAACATAGGGTCTACCGCTTCCATATCCAGGAAGTGGGAGAACGTGTCGCCCCGCAGCCCCAAGCGAATAGTTTCGAGGCTCACCACCTCATTAGGCGCAATGTTACCGAGGTTTACGTTGGCGCCTAGCAGCTTGATAAACCATACCTGCTGCGCCTTTTGGGGGGCTTCCCAAATAATGCGCTCCGAAGGAATCTTGGTGAGAATCTCTTCTACCAGTCCCGAGCGCACTTCGCCTGTGCTTCGAAACAAGCCCACATTGCCACCCTCGCGGGCCTCCCCAATAACCTTAACAGCGCCAGCTTCGAGCTCGGCCTGCATCTGCGAAATCCACTTGTAAGGAGGAATAATCTTTTCGGCATCTTTCGACCCTACCTCGCTCAGTACTTTCACCGACTTGCTCAGTTCTCTAATAAACTCGCATTTGCGGTCGTGCGGCAGGTCTAGGCTACCGTCCGATACCTCGGCATACTCAAGCCCAAACGAATCGAGTAGGCGGCGATAATCGTCAAACTGATTGCGAATGATAAAGGCTTCGAACAGGGTGCCGCCTAAGTACACTGGCAAGCCCGCTGCCCGGTATGCATCTATTTTGCGCTGCAGATTGGGCACAACGTAGGAGGTAGCCCAGCCCAGCTTCACGATGTCGGTGTAGGGGGCTCCTACCTCCAGAAAGTCTTCCACTTCCCGAATGCTCAGGCCTTTGTCCATCATCATGGTAAAGCCTTGCTCGCGGGGTTTCTGCGTGCGCTCGGGCAGTTGCGAAAGGGAATAGTTCATTAAGTAAGCGGGTGAAAAGTAGGGGTATATAACGTAAAAACTGGGCCGCTGAGCCAGCAGCCAGTTGCTACACGTTAGAAAGCAAAAAGCCGCCTGCTTGTTGGGCAGGCGGCTACAAAAGTAAGTTACCTAAAAACTTTAGGACGCACGGACCATCTTATCACTTCCGAAATTGGTCAATGAGCCGCCGCAAAGCAGGCTGCTGTTCGAGCTCCGGAAAATAGTCAAATAGTAGGGTGTGCTGCTCATAATTGAGCGAGAGCGCTGTTTCTAATTCTTGATAGGCTTCTCGCAGCCGGCCCGACGCCAGCAAATAAGCGCAGAACATATAGTGAAAATGCGCCTCGTGCGGGTGTAGCTCTACGGCATGGCTCAGTAGGTCGATGGCTTCGTCATAATGCCCTTGCTCGTACAGAATGGCGCTCCAGCTTACCCAGCCCGTTGCATCATCTGGCGCTACTTCGGTGGCCCGCTCGTAGGCCTCCAGGGCGCTCACCACATTGCCTACCTGGTTTTCGGCGGCACCTAGGGCTGACCAATATTCGCCGCTTTCGCCATAAAGCTCCACTGCCTTACGGAAGAAATGAATGGCTTCAAAGGGCCGCTCCTGCTCTTGTAGCAGTACGCCTTGGCCAAACCAAGCCTCGTCCATATTTGGATTAATATCCAGCGCCTTGCGATAATACTGGCGGGCCTGCTCCCAATCGCGCAGCTTTTCATAGCACTCCCCAATGTTGCACAGCGCTTCGTCGGTGGGCTCATTGGGCGGGTAGCTGAGTTCAAACTCCGCAATGGCCCGCTGGTACTGCTGCTGGCATACGTAGGTGTCAGCTAGCCAGTGGTGTGCATCATAAAAGTCAGCATCAATAACAATGGCGTAGTCGAAGGCTGCAATGGCCTGCTCGTATTTCTCTAGCCGATAGTAGTACTGCCCTAGGTTATACCAGGCAATGGCCGAGTAGGGGTCGTCGTCGGTAAAGCGCTGAAAGAACTCCTCGTGCTCGGGCAGTCTATTGCTGGCCTCTAGGCAGTTGAGTAGTTCCTGCACCGTTGTTTCATTGTCGGGGTGCAGCCGCAGGCTGTGCTTGTAGTGCCGCGCGGCGCTCTTGTACTTCTGCCAGCTCTGGTACGCCAGCCCTAGGTTAAAGTGAATGTCTTCGCGGTCGGGGTTTTGCGACAGTGCCGCCTGGAAGAAACGAACGGCCTCTTCAAAGTCGCCCCGCTGCGTGGCAATAATACCGCGGGTTACGGCCACGTCAGCATTATCGGGGTCGAGGCTGGCTACGCTCGAAATCTGCCGCTCAGCCTCGGTATAGTCACCGCGCATGGCCGAAATCTGGGCACGGTCGATGAGCAGCTCGGTGGAGAAAGGATATTGGCTCAGTGCTACCTCGCAGGCTTGCTGCGCTTTGTCGAAAGCCGCCGAGGTCACATAGTAATCAATGATAATTTCAAATTCCTCTAAGTCAAAAAAAGCGGCTTCATCGTGAGCCACCATGCGCTCGTAGCGGCGCACAGTGTTCTGAGCTGCCCGGGGGTCTTCAAATGATTCGTTCATGCGCATAAAATCACGAATTAGTACAGTACGAACTGAACAGCTACTAAGGCACCTTCAGCTAATCAGCGGGAACGGACAATAACTAGGCCTGATTTAATTAAGGACCTTCCGTCATATTCCCTAGGTGTGAAAGCGTAGCGTTGTCGCGATTCGCTAAGATACAACCGTCTGGGGGCTAGTCCGGTTCGTTTTGAGGCCTTGCGTGGCCCAGGCAATAGTTTCGTTCAGCGGTCGAAAACCTAAGCCTGTGGTTTGCTGCACCTTGACAGCATCGTAATAGATGTGTCGGCGCCCGGCTCGCGCCGTGTCGCGGGTAATTAGGGGGCGGGCGCCCGTCAAAACAGCCCGCCCATGTTCGAAGCGCCAGATAAGCTCGGCGGCCCAGTCGGGCACGGCCACCGTGGGCGGGCGGCGGCCCAGGGCAGTAGCTGCGTCTCGCAAAAAGTCCCCTAATGGGTAAATGCCTCCATTCAGGATGTAGCGCTCGGTGGTCCCTAATGGCAGGTCTAACATCAGTCGCACTAGCTGAGCTGCTACATCGCGCACATCTACAAAATTGAGCAGACCTTTTGTGTAAAAGTGATGCTCATCGTAGGCATAGCGCAACAAGCGCGTGCTGCTACGCTGCCAGTCGCCGGGGCCTATAACTACCGAGGGGTTGACAATAACGGCTGCCAGGCCCTCAGCGGCTCCGCGCCATACCTCCAGCTCGCCTAGGTACTTGCTAGTAGCATAGGCCGGGTGGCTAGCGCCTAGGTCCCACGTCGCCTTCTCCGTTACTACCTGCGGTATGGCAGCCGGTTGCTCATCCGTTGCTTCGGCCGGCGAACCCAGGGCTGCTACCGAAGATACGTAGCCTAGGCGGATGCCCGGCCGGGCTAGGCACGCATCTACAACGGCCGCTGTGCCCTCTACATTGGTTTCTAAGAGGGAATCCTCATCTTGCGGCGCGTAGGACACTAGTCCGGCGCAGTGAAACACATGCGTTACATCCGGTGCGATAGCTGATGCCAGCAGAGTAGCATCTAATAGGTTACCCTGTACCCACTCTACGCCAGGAAAAGTATCAATGGGGGCGGCGCCCCGGTGCAGTGCCCGCACGGCAAGCCCCCGCGCTTGCAACTCGCGCAGCAAAAACGAGCCGATAAGACCAGTTGCTCCGGTAACGAAAACCATCGGCTAATAGAGAGAGCGGTAATTAATTAATTTATAACGTGTTGTTGAGTAGAGGCAGGTGCAAAAGCTTTCGGAAATAAGCCGAGTTGACCGTTTTCTTAGCCAGAGCGGCAGTATGGCGTAGGTGATGGGTATCAGTGCCTACAAAATCAACCAGCCCTTCATCTATCAGTTGCTCGGCCACGTGGCGAGCGGTGGGCGAGTAGTAGCCCGCTAGCGAGTTGAGGTTTAGCTGTAAAAGCACCCCATATTCCTGCCGCAGCTTTCGAATTTCAGCAAATCGTCCGTAATAATAAGTATAGCGTTCAGGGTGAGCTAGTACGGGCTGATAGCCAGCTGCTTTCAACTCAAAAATAGTAGCTTGCAGGTTGAAGGGCTCATTCATGTACGATGTCTCGAAGAGTACATAGCGCTTCTCGCCGCCGAAGCTCAATAGCTCAGAGCCTTCGGCTAAGCGCTGGCCCAGCCATTCGTCTAGGTAGTATTCGGCGGCGCACTCCAGGGCCACGTCGCCGAGGCCCGCTGCTAAAGCTGCAGCCTGCAATTCTGCCAGGGACGCCCGGATACCTTCGGGCGTATTTTTATAAAAATCTCCCATCACGTGGGGAGTCATAATCAGCTTGCGAAAACCTAGTGTGCGGAGCTCGCTCAGAAGTCCTAAGCTGTCAGCCACCGTTTCGGCCCCATCATCCAGACCTGGTAGCAGATGCGAATGCATATCAACGCGTAAGCTAGCTAGAGGACTATCTACATGAGTATAATTGGTAGCAGACCCGCTGCCAAACAAGCGCTGCCAAAAACTGGCCATTATATAATGCTCATTATTGATTAGCTAAAGAAACTCTTGATTTTCTGGCTGAGTGTTGGAGCTTGGACGGACTCTTCGTAGTAGCCCATGCCATAGCCAGTGCTGCTGCTACCATAGCCGTAGCCGTAGCCATAACCATAGCCGTAGCCATAGGCGCCTTGAGCTTTAGCATCATTAAGTACGGTGCACATCTTGGAGAACTGATTATTACTCATTAGGCGATTCAGATTTTTCAGAAATGCCTTTCGGGAATAATTAGCCCGTACTATATAGATAGGTACATCGGCTTTACGCATAATAAGAATTCCATCGGTAACCAATCCTACTGGCGGCGTATCGATAAGAATAACATCGTAGCTCCGGTGCAATTCGGCCAGTAGCTGGTCGAATCGTGGGTTCAAAATAAGCTCAGATGGGTTGGGTGGGGTAGGACCAGCCGAGATAAAGTCAAGTGACTCAATAGCAGTATGCTGGATGCATTCTGCCAAGGTATGGCGTTCAATAAGAATTGTGCTGATACCTCGCACGTTATCGGCATCAAACGCTAAATTGACCTTTGGCTTGCGCATGTCTAGGTCCAGGATAATGACTCGCTGACCAGATAGCGCAATAATGCCGCCAAGATTTACGGCAACGAAGGTTTTGCCTTCGCCCGAAATAGTGGAGGTAATGGAAATGATACGTTTTTTATTAGATGGACTAATGAAATCCAGATTGGTTCGGATAGAACGAATAGCCTCAGAGACGGAAGCCTTAGGATTTTTGTCTACTACCAGCCGCGATACTTCCAGCTTTTCTTTGTCGTAGGTAGGAATGACGCCTAGTACAGACGCTCTGGTACCACGTTCCAACTCACCAATGCCAGTTATGGTATTGTGCATCAGATAGCGAGTGGCTATAAGTCCTAAGCCGAGTACCAAACCGCCTGCTAGTCCAATAGCATAGACCAGTAAGCGCACGGGTGAAATGGGCTCACCTGGAGGCGAGGCTGGTGATAAAATTTGGAATTCAGGAGTAGTACCAGCCTGCTGGATGTTAAAATCCATTTTCCGGTCTATTAACCGCTCGTAAGTAGATTCATATAGACTGAGAGGCCGCTGTAAGCGTTGTTGCTCAGTCACCTTTTCCGGCATTGCCAGCAGCTGATTGTTCAGTAGCGCATCCTTCTCGTCGAGGCGAGCGAGCTGCTTCTGAAGTAATTGTAGGTCTTGCTGCAACTGCCGCTGCAGTAGTTCGCGTGTGTCATTTATAATAGCTTGGTTGCGCTGTACTGCAAATGTCTTCTCAGTCTGCGATTTCAATGTGAGCCGCAGGTTGCGTTGCTGCGCGTCTAGCTGGTCTAGTAAGTTTGTCAGTGCTGGGTCCTCTAATTGTGATAGGCCCGGTAGATTATCTGCCACTGTTTCCTCATCAGTGCGCGTAAGCTGGTCACGGCTCATAAGGCGGCTAATATCACTTAAGAGGCGAAGCTTATCCTGAATCTTCTGTCGGTCCTCCTGTTGTTTCACCAGGGTTTCCTTAATTGTCATCATATCGCCTTTGACATCGTAAGTTCTATTACGACGTACAAACTCCTTCTGTGCTTCCTCGGCAGCCCGCCACCGCTTATCATTGTCCGCAATTACTTGGTCAATAAACTCTAAGGATAAAGCACTGCTTTGCTTTTTGCGGTCGAGCTTTTCCTTCAAATAAACGGTATCAATATTATTGATGATGTGCGCCGCCTTCTCAGGATTATTATCAGTAAATGAAATCTGGATGGTATTGGCGCTAGGGTTTAGTACGGTTACAGCCAAGTTTTTGTCTAAGTAGCCGCTTACTGCACCATCATCAAGAATAACGAAATGGTACTGTGGGTCATCGCCTACTGGCAGTGTCCGTCCAGGCGCTGCCTCTAGCCACAGTTGCATACCTGGGAAAGTACCCCATTGGCCTACTTGGTAGGTGCCAGTCAGTGTTTGGTTATGAGCCTTGACACTTACTTGATACTTAGTGGGAGTTAGAAAATTGACTAAAAACTTCTGATTATATAGCGCCGGGTCCGTGATTTTATACTTCACCCGAAATGGTGAATTAGTATATAGTTCAGCCTCCAGCACAGTTCCCTGCACGTAATAGTTGACATCTAATGCTACACGTTCACGCAGGTTTTTATAAGTCAAGTTAGACTTGATAAGCTCAACTTCACCAGCTAGCTGATTAACAGGAGCCTCTTCATTTTTAACAGCGCCAAACCCTAGTTTATTAGCTTCCGAACGCTCATCGAGCTTTATGATAGAAGCTGCTTTATAAATAGGCTTTGTATAACGCAAAAACAGCCAAGAGGCTGTAAAACCCAAGGCGAGTAACAATAGAACCCATGCTAAGCTTCGGCGAGCTACTAATACTAGTGTAGTTAGGTCTAACCCACCGCCAATGTCATCCTGCTCGGTAGTTGGCGTTGGGCCTGTGGTAGGAGGCAATTGTCCTGCCGTTTCGCCAGTGGCTTTGCGAATAAGCTCCTCCAATTCCGCATTTTCACTTACTGCCATGAGTTATATTTTAAAGATATTATAAGTAGAGGTAGGTTATTAAGTAAGTTATCAATTTTGACGCGAAATAGTAATAATTGTAAATATTATACTTACTGTACTAAGCAAGGTAGCCGTTGCAGTGAATACAGGGACTGCATCAGCTAAGCCATCTAATAGAGGGCGGCGTACAGGTTCAATGTATATAATATCATTAGGCTCCATTTGAAGATTAGCTCGCCGCATACCAGCGATAGTGCTTAAATCTATTTGTTCAATCTTGGGATTCTTCAGGTCGCCTCGAATAATTCGAATATTTGATGTTTTGCCACCGTATCTATACACCCCACCGCTACCGCCGCCACCATTACCATCAATTCCACCTGCTAACGCCAAAACTTCTAAAAGATTCATGTTGTCATTAGCCAAAGGAACCACAACTCCCCCAGGTGAGCCTAAAATAATAACTCGGTTATTGGTAACGCGAGTTTGGACGAACGTGTCGCGGTAGTAAGGTGTAAATAGCACTTGTAGAGTGCTGTCAGCTTGGTGCAGTGTAAGGCCACTCAAACGTGTAAGCCCAATAATTGGTACCGCTACCATCCCATTGGCTTGCACGAGTAGTTCTAGGCCAGCGCCGCTACCATTAGCACCAGTACGTGATATTGAGCGACCCTGAGAAGCGGCGGTGCGCGGTGCTAGACTGGGCACTTGTCCAGGTGCCGAACCTAATTGTAATTCCCCATTAGGGTCAATGATGCGCTCGCCCTTATTGGTGTACACGCGAATATCCAGAAAGTCATTAGGCTGAATGCGGTAGTTGCGGTCAGTGCGATTGACCGCAACCCGTAGCTTTGCCGTGTCTATGCGGTTGCCCTTCTCATCTGTAAGGCGGAACAGTACTCGCTGACTGTAGTAACGGTTAGATGCGCAGGAGGCAACTAAAAAAAGTATTGGCAAGCTCAAGAGCAAGCGGCGAATAGCAGCGTAGGCGGAGGAAGAAGCCAAAGGGTGTAAGCCGGGTAGAAAGTGAAGCCCAGAAACTCTGCACGGAGGGTGAGCGCTGGCTAAAAGGTCTCAAAAGTAACTTATCCTTTGTAGGGTTTCCAATTTTGGGCCCTTTAACTGAGGACCTAGGGCCTTGGTTCGGGCAATAAGCTAGTAATTTTGGCAAACTGGCGTTGTTGGAAACCACTATGGGTTTTACAGCGTCCTATTCTCACTCTTTCCCCACCCACCCACACTCTCAATATTATGGAAGCTACCGTAGCGACCGAAAATCAGGCGATGATTGCGCAGATGGTGCGCGATTTTGGCCAGCAGCACATTAAGCCCCACTTCATGCGCTGGGACGAAACCCAGGAATTTCCTCGTGATACCTTTCGCCAGCTTGGCGAGCTAGGGCTGATGGGAGTACTCGTGCCGCAGGAATATGGGGGCACTGGTTTTGGCTATCAAGAATACGTGACGGCTATTGCTGAGCTGGCAAAAATTGACGGAAGCATTGGCCTGAGTATGGCGGCGCACAATTCGCTGTGCACCGGGCATATTCTACAACACGCCTCAGAAGAACAAAAGCACAAATATTTGCCGCGCCTAGCATCGGGCGAGTGGCTGGGAGCCTGGGGCCTCACGGAGCCCAATACCGGGTCCGATGCTGGTAACATGCGCACTACCGCCGTACTCGACGCTAGTGGCGAGTACTACATCCTGAACGGCGCTAAGAACTTCATCACCCACGGCCAGAGCGGCGACGTGGCCGTGGTAATCGCTCGCACCGGCGAGGTAGGCGATTCGCACGGCATGACTGCCTTTATCATCGAGCGTGGTACCCCTGGCTTTGCCGGTGGGCGCAAGGAAGACAAGCTCGGCATGCGGGCATCTGAAACTACCGAACTTATTTTTACCGACTGCCGGGTGCCCGTCGCCAACGTTATCGGCAAGGTAGGGGAGGGGTTTGTGCAGTCGCTGAAGGTGCTCGATGGCGGACGCATCAGCATTGCGGCGCTCAGCTTGGGTATTGCGCAGGGGGCTTACGAAGCAGCCTTACAGTATTCAAAAGAGCGACAGCAGTTCAACCAGCCCATCAGTAACTTTCAAGGAATCGCTTTTAAGCTGGCTGATATGGCTACCGAGATAGAAGCCGCTAGCCTGCTTACTTACCAAGCGGCCGAACTCAAAGACAGGGGCGAAAACGTGAACCGCGAGTCGGCGATGGCCAAGCTGTACGCGTCTGAAGTAGCTGTACGGGTGGCCAACGAGGGAGTACAGATATTCGGTGGCTATGGCTATACTAAAGATTACCCGGCCGAGAAGTACTACCGCGATGCCAAACTTTGCACTATTGGCGAAGGCACCAGCGAAATTCAAAAATTGGTTATTGCTCGGGCGCTGCTCAAATAGCCACCTAGGCGGCACCATAGACCCCTGCGGGGGCGGGTATGTAAACCGCTAAAATTCAAAAGACTTACTATAAACTGGCTAATCTGAAAATCTGTGATTATCTTTGCGGCCCGTTTGCCCTGAAAAGACTCCTCATCCCTCGATATGATTATCGTTCAAATCAAAGACAACGAAACCGTTGACCGTGCGCTGAAGCGCTTTAAGAAGAAATTCGAACGCACTGGTGTGCTGAAAGAACTGCGTCGCCGTACGTTCTTCCAAAAGCCTAGCATTACCAAGCGTAAGCTGAAGCAGAAAGCTGTTTATAAGCTGGCTACCTACGGCACCGAAAACGAATAGCCAATAGGTGTTCGTTTTGGTGGCTTTGAAAAGCCCCTACTCTTGCTACCTGGCAAGAGTAGGGGCTTTTCGCGTTGCGTTGTACCTTGCCACTACCACCAGGTAGGATTTGGCTAAGTAGGAGCATGATGGACGATTTTCTAGATTTTCTGCGCTATGAGAAGCGCTTCAGTCCGCACACCGTTATAGCCTACCAAACTGATTTAATGCAGTTTGCCGACTATGTGCGGAAAGAATACGAGCTAGAGGAGCCGGCCCATGCCACGCACCCCCTTATTCGCGACTGGGTAGTGAATTTGATGGGGCAAGACCTCGACCCACGCACAGTGAATAGGAAAGTAGCGTGCCTGCGCTCTTACTATAAGTTTTTGCTACGCATCCATCGCATCGAGGCCAACCCCATGCTGCGTATCAAAGCGCCCAAAATGGCGAAGAAGCTGCCCGAGTTTGTACCCGAAGAATCGCTTAATCGTTTGCTCAATTCATTTGAGTTTGAGGCCACGTTTGCAGGCGCTCGCGACCAACTCGTGCTGGAGATGCTGTACGGAACAGGCATTCGTCTTTCCGAGCTCCTAGGTATCGCTGCGGCCGATGTAGATGCCGAAGCCCGCACGGTACGCGTGACGGGTAAGGGCAATAAGCAACGGCTGGTGCCTCTAAACCCGTCGCTGCTGCTCGTCTTGGCCAGGTATGATACCGCCCGCATGGCTGAATTTGGCTCTGGCCCCGCCAGCAGCCCGCTGCTACGCACCGACAAGGGCGAGCCACTTTATGAGAAGCTGGTGTACCGCACCGTCAAAAAATACTTGAGCCAAGTATCGACCTCGACCGCGCACCAGCATCCGCACGCGCTGCGGCACGCCTTTGCTACTCACCTACTTGGCAAAGGGGCCGACCTCAATGCCATCAAAGAACTACTGGGGCATGCTAGCTTGGCGGCCACGCAAGTGTACACGCACTTGTCCGTCGACCGCTTAAAATCCGTATTTGAACAGGCTCACCCCCGAGCATAGGTTTTCTGTTTCCCACTCTATTCCTTTTGCCCATGAAAGTGCAAGTGCAATCGGTGCATTTCGATGCCGACCAAAAACTGCTCGACTTTATTCAGCAACGCCTCAATAAACTCGACCATTTCTACGACCGTATTACCGACGGGGAAGTGATTCTTCGCCTTAACAACAAAGACGGTGTAGCTAATAAAACTGTAGAAATTAAGCTGATGGTGCCGGGCAGCACCCTTTTCAGCCAAGAAGATGCCGCCTCCTTCGAAGCCGCCGCCGACGCTGCAGTAGAAGCTCTGAAGCGCCAGATTTCAAAGTATAAGGAAAAGCACTTGAACCTCCACTAAGCGCAGCAAGCTACCTAGGTGGCACTAGCTAATACCCAAGCAAAAGCCCCAGCAACTACGCTAGTTGCCGGGGCTTTTGTTCTTGGTTATGATGACCTCTTAGAGTGCAAACGCTGCCTTGATTTTGTCTACGTAGTCCAGCTTTTCCCACGTAAACGTTTCAAATGTCTTCTCCTCGCCGTCCTTCATCTTAACCGTTACGGTGCCGGGTTGGCGGCCCATGTGGCCGTAAGCCGCCGTCTGGCCAAATATAGGGTTGCGCAGGCCGAAGCGCTCGACAATGGCATAGGGCCGCAAGTCGAAGAGTTCATTTACTTTTTCCGCAATCTCACCATCGGTGAGCGTCTGGCCGGCTGCGTTTTTGGCTTTGGTCGTGTTATAGGTCGTTACGTAGAGGCCTACGGGCTTAGCCACGCCGATGGCGTAGGCCACCTGCACTAGCACTTGGTCGGCTACGCCAGCAGCCACCAGGTTTTTAGCAATATGGCGCGCAGCATAGGCAGCCGAGCGGTCTACCTTGCTTGAGTCTTTGCCCGAGAAAGCGCCTCCGCCGTGGGCACCCTTGCCGCCGTAAGTATCTACAATAATCTTGCGGCCAGTAAGGCCTGAGTCGCCGTGCGGGCCACCAATAACGAACTTACCCGTCGGGTTGATGTGGTGCGTAATGCTGTCCGTGAACAGCGCCTGAATGTCGGCGCCTAGGCTAGCTTTCACCCGTGGAATGAGGATAGACTTGATATCTTCTGAAATCTTCACCAACATGGCCGCCTCCGAATCGTCGAAGTCGTCGTGCTGCGTGCTCACCACGATGGTGTCAATGGCCTCAGGGCGGTGGTCGTCAGAGTAGCGAATTGTTACCTGGCTTTTTGCATCGGGGCGCAGATACGTCATCTCCTTGCCTTCCTTGCGAATATCGGCCAGCACCTGCAGCAGGCGGTGCGATATGTCTAGGGCCAACGGCATGTAGTTGTCGGTTTCGCTAGTAGCGTAGCCGAACATCATGCCTTGGTCGCCAGCGCCCTGCTCCTCGGGGGCCTGGCGCACTACGCCCTGGTTGATGTCGGGCGACTGCTCGTGTAGGGCCGATAGAATGCCGCAGCTTTCTGCCTCAAACTTATACTCGGCCTTGGTATAGCCAATACGGCGGATGACGTCGCGGGCTACCGTCTGTACGTCAACGTAGGCCGACGACTTTACTTCGCCAGCTACTACTACCAAGCCGGTAGTTACCAGCGTTTCGCACGCTACTTTGGCCGCTGGGTCCTGACGCAGAAAGTCATCGAGGATGGCATCAGAAATCTGGTCGGCAACTTTATCGGGGTGGCCTTCCGAAACCGATTCGGAAGTGAACAGATAGGGCATAGGAGAGGATTATTCAAACACAAAGACCGCCCGCCCAGCCAGACGTAGGCGCGGGCGGGCGGGCGACAAAGCTACTCAAGAATTGCAACCAAATACTGAGGCACCTAGAAAATGCCTCGGCGCTTGTGCCTGATTGGCTGCTTTATGGGGTTGATAAAACCACTTTCTCGCACACTAGCACCACCAGCCGACCCCGCAAATCGGTAGTGGCAAAAAGGTACAGGTCGCCCCCCTCGCGGATACCTGTGCGGCGCCGAAAATCAGCTACCGACTCCGGGAAATTGCGTGTAGTGACGTGGGCGCGGGCTTCGGGCCCTAGGTGGCTCTTCAACGTGTTGCCATCGGCTTTCTCAGTAGCTAGTACCCGAAAAATGCGGCCCGGAAAATCGGCGCGCAGCTCGCCGCCAGTATACAGGTGGCTGTGCTGGTGCAGCTTGATGAGCTCGAAGGCCGAGCCGATACTCTTGAAAGCCCCTGCTTTCAGAATAGCGGCATTAGGTTCATACAGATACTCTTGGGCCTCGGCGTAGCGGGGCACGGCACGCGCCTCGCGGGCACGGTTGAGGCGAAATTCCTGCTGGCTGCCATCGCGGCGTAGGTTGACGGCAAGGCGCTCGGGGTCTACGGCCGGCTCCTCGCCCAGCTCATATAATACCTCCTTCACTTCGTTATCTAGGGCTAGCACCCACAGGCGGCGCACGTGCTTTAGCTCCTGGATGGCTAGCTCAATGTCTAGCATCGGTGAGGTCTTAAGCAGAATGCGTGGCGCGTGCCGAAGCAACAATGGCATCAGCTTAGGTACGTCGGGCTCGCAGTCTGCTAGGCGAAACGTTTTGCCTCCGCGCTGGTCGCGTCGGGCTGGGTCTAGGTAGAGCCAGTCGAATGTGGCACCGCTGCTTTTGAGAAAGGAAACTGCATCGGCCGCATGCACGGTCGCATTCGCAATCTGAAGCTGCGCAAAATTGTAGGCTACTACCTGTGCCAAGCGCGGGTCGCGCTCCACGTAGTCAACCTGGTCGACTACAGTAGCAAAATGTGCAGAATCGGCTCCGAAGCCACCCGTAAGGTCGGCTAAGCGGGCGGCGCCCGCTACAATAGCTGCCTTAAAAGCCGCCGTGCGCTCAGAAGATGCCTGCTCGACCGAGAGCGCAGGCGGAAAAATAAGGTCTTGGTTATCGGCCCAGGCCGGCAACTTCACGCGTGCCTTCTGGCGAGCCTGAATCTGGCGCACCAACTCGGGCACTGGCAGGTGGGGGTGGCGACGCGCCTGTAAAGCCAGGTGAGCGGGGTCGTCGTGCAGGTGGGCGGCCACGTAGCGCCGGGCCGCCTCAGGTAAAGGAAACTCCATTATGCGCTAGTTAACGCAAAAAACGCTGAACTGGTGCACTACCCGGCTCTACAATTGCCAACGAAGCGCCAATATGGGCGCCCCTTGCCTAGTAGTAGCTACTCCTAGGCCTGCTGGCCGGAGGCGCGGCCATACAGAGCCTTGGCGGCCAGTAGGCAAGTCGCTATTGTAATTGTCTACCGCCTGTTTCAAGTATTCGTTGGTGTGGCGATTGATGAAGAGGGTGGCTACCAAGCTTACCACGGCTGCGCCTGCTGCTACCTGCTGCGTGGTTGAAAGATATTGAGCTTCATCTTTTCTGAATACCTGAGAGCCATAAACAAGGATGGAGCTTACCAGCACGCCCTTATCAATGAGGTAGAGCGTTTTCTGGCGGCGGTAATTATCTAGCTCGGCTACGGCTGTTGGGCTGCTACTAATATAAGGGCGCAGTTTTTGGCCGAAGAAGCCAGCACTTAGGTAGTTGTCTTCGCCCGTTTTACCAGGCGGCAAAAAGAAAAAATTGCGTTGCGGGCCATACTGCCCACGCTCTTGGTCTTCGGGCGAGAGGCGAATAGTAGTCGGCTTGCTCTGCGCTAAGCTAATTGAAACGCTACCCGCAACTGATAAGCTCAATAGGAGGAAAAAGCGATAAACCCGAGAAAATTCAAACATAACTTGTTAAATAGTAATAAAATTCTAAGAGATACCCTAAGTTAAGCATACCTACTTATTCTTGCATCTCGGCTCGGCCAAGAGCCTTTTAGTTTGTGAAATTCGGCCTAGGTCTTCATGTAAGCGCATGTTGGTAAAAGGCCACTTTGACACTCGGTAGCCTGCTGGCGTTAAACCTTATTCGCACCAGTATCTTTGTACTCTTTCTCCTCATATAACCAACTAAAGAGCGTCATGGTAGAAACCAAGCCCACGACTTACGTGCCTTTCAAAGTGAAAGACATGAGCCTGGCCGAGTGGGGCCGCAAAGAAATTCGCCTAGCCGAAGCCGAAATGCCCGGCCTGATGTCGCTGCGCACTGAGTTCGGCCCAAGCAAGCCGCTGAAAGGCGCTCGCATTGCTGGCTGCTTGCATATGACGATTCAAACGGCGGTGCTTATCGAAACCCTCATTGAGCTGGGTGCCGATGTAACGTGGTCGTCGTGCAACATCTTCTCGACCCAGGACCACGCCGCAGCTGCTATTGCCGCTGCTGGCATCCCGGTTTATGCCTGGAAAGGCATGAATGAAGAAGAATTCAACTGGTGCATCGAGCAAACGCTGTTCTTTGGTGAAGAGCGCCAGCCCCTGAACATGATTCTCGACGACGGTGGCGACCTTACCAATATGGTGCTCGACCAGTTCCCAGAGCTGGCCGGTGGCATCAAAGGAGTATCGGAAGAAACCACGACCGGCGTGCTGCGTCTCATCGAGCGTGTGAAAGTGGGTACGCTGCCCTTCCCGGCTTTCAACATCAACGACTCGGTAACCAAGTCGAAGTTTGATAACAAGTACGGCTGCAAGGAGTCGGCTGTAGACGCTATTCGCCGCGCTACCGACGTGATGATGGCTGGCAAAGTGGCTGTAGTAGCTGGCTACGGCGACGTAGGAAAAGGTACCGCTGCCTCGCTGCGTGGTGCTGGTGCCCGCGTTATCGTGACCGAAATAGACCCCATCTGCGCCCTGCAAGCAGCTATGGACAGCTACGAGGTAAAGAAGATGGAGAACGCCATTCCGCGCGCCGACATCGTCATCACCACTACCGGTAACTGCGACATTATCCGCGAGGAGCATTTCCGGGCCCTCAAGGACAAAGCCATCGTCTGCAACATCGGCCACTTCGACGATGAAATCGACATGGCGTGGCTCAACAAAAACTATGGCCACACCAAAGACACGGTGAAGCCGCAGGTTGACCTCTACAACATCGATGGCAAAGAGATTATCATCTTGGCTGAAGGCCGTTTGGTGAACCTAGGCTGCGCAACCGGCCACCCATCGTTCGTGATGTCGAACTCGTTTACCAACCAGACGCTAGCGCAGCTGGAGCTGTGGGCACACGCCGATAAGTACGAAAACCAAGTATACACGCTGCCCAAGCACCTCGATGAGAAGGTAGCCCGCCTGCACCTCGCCAAAATCGGCGTGGAGCTAGACGAGTTGACGCCCAAGCAGGCTGACTATATCAAAGTGCCAGTGGAAGGTCCGTTTAAGTCGGATTTGTACCGCTACTAATCAAACCTAAACCGCGGAGTCGTCGGATTATCCAGATTTATTGGACTTTGTGGACAATACCAAAAAGAGAGGCCGCTCATTGAGCGGCCTCTCTTTTTGATTATATAATAGTTAATAGGTATCTATAGAGTTTGATAAAGTCGGATAATCTGACGATTCCGTGGTTCAGACAGTAGCCTTTAAACCTGAGTTAGCTAGCGCGGTCCGCACGGCTGGTGCCACTTCACTGCCAAACAGTTCTACTGAACGCATAACGCTAGCATGAGAAATGCCTTCGATAACTAGCTGAGCCAGGAAGCGGGTATTGTTGAATAATTCTTTTTGGTAGAGTAGCTTATCAATAATTTGCGGCACACTGCCCACTAAGAGTGGCCCCTCGGGCCCGCACAGGTAGTCGAACTGCTGGCGCGACATTGGGCGCCAGCCGCGCTCGCGTCCGATGCGGTTCATAAGCTGCGAGTAGGGCGGAAAGAATTCGTCGGCAGCTTGTTTAGCCGTTTCTGCCACGTGAAAATGGCAATTGATGGCAATTTGCTGTGCAACTTCAGCGTGCCCGGCTTCGCGGTAGGCTTGGCGATAAAGGTCGGTGAAGGCTACGTATTGCGCTGGCGCGCCTCCTAGGATGGCGATTGTGAGGGGCAGGCCCAGTTGCCCGGCCCGCGCCACCGAGGCGGGTGTACCGCCCACTCCAATCCACACAGGTAGTTGCGGCTGCACCGGGCGGGGGTATACGCCCTTGCCTGCAATGGCGGCCCGGTGCTGCCCCTGCCAGCTTATAATTTCTTTTTTATTGATTTCGAGCAGCAGCTGTAGCTTCTCGATAAACAGCGCATCGTAGTCTTTCAAGTCGTGCCCGAAGAGGGGAAACGACTCAATAAATGAACCACGCCCAGCTAGAATCTCGGCCCGCCCACCCGAAATCAAGTCCACAGTGGCGAAATTTTGGAAAGTGCGCACTGGGTCCACGGAGCTGAGCACCGTAACCGCGCTCGACAGGCGAATGCGCTTGGTTTGGGCAGCTACTGCGGCCAAAATGACCTCGGGTGCCGAGATAATAAAGTCGGGGCGGTGGTGCTCGCCGAGGGCCAGCACATCCAGGCCTACTTCATCGGCTAGGCGACCCATCGCCAGCAGCTCTTGCATGCGTAGTGCGGCTGCTTGGTCGCCCCCGGCTACATGCGCGGGCGCTACTTCCCCAAAGGAGCTGATACCAAATTCCATAGAGTAAAGGCAAAAGGAGTAGAATTACGAAACAAGCCCAGCGCGTCGCAGAATGTTTAGCTGCCCACAGAACTGCTCCTAACCCGCTTTAAAAATGGCAAGCAGTGAATCCAGCTAGATAGCCTCATCTGTAGGTGAGACTACTTCAAAATAAACTAAACATTAAGCGTGAGAATCACTGATTTTGTAAAACCCGTAAGTTTTCGCTGGCGCTACCGCTGGCTACGTCGCTGCTAGGTACCCTAGGGCCTTGTAAAAAGAATGCCAAAGCGCTCGTGGCTACTACGTCACTTTACGAACGGCTGAGCGACCTGCCTACTGTTTCGACGGTGGTTGACCAGTTTATTACCAACGTGGTAACCGAAACGATGATGTCAAATTCGAAGCTCGAGCGCACGTTCGACCTGCTGATGCAGTCCGATAATTCGTACCACGTGGCTTCGTTGCGCAATCAGCTTATCGACCAAATTGAGCAGGCTACTGGTGGTCTGCTGGTCTACGAAGGCCTGTCGATGCCAGCCGCACACAGGGGCATGAATGTCAGAGAGGTAGAATTTAACGCGTTGGTGTCGAGCTAGGAAAAGCTATGACGAGTAAAGGCGTGCCCGCCAGCCAGTAACAGAAGGGATGAATACTCTGGCGTCTCTAAAATCGAGCATCGTGGCTCAATAGCTACACAGCTGGTCTGCATGAAGTAAAAAGCCCCGCTTCTGCCGACATAGGCAGAAACGGGGCTTTATGCGAAAGGGCTTTCGATTAATCAAGAAACCGCGTTTCTGTTAGCTGTTCACTAAGCTCCCAGAGCTTACGGTTATTGGCAGGGGTATTGAAGCTGCTTTTGACGGGCTCAGGTTTTTTCTTGCTAAAAAAGCCGCCGCTAACAGCGCCAACCTTGGCGTCGGTAGCCAAGAAAATACTGGTTTGAGCACCTTTCTCAGGCGAAATCATGAATGGCCGCGCCAGGCTGAGTGCTGCCCCCACAATACCGCCCGTCTGCTTGCCGTAGCCGGTGGCTACCGCGCCCGGGTGCAGGCAGTTGGTCGTGACGTTGGTGATGCCGTGGGCGCGTAGGCGCTCGGCCAGCTCCTGTGTGAACATGATGTTCCAGAGCTTAGTATTGCCATACTCCCACACGGCGCTGTAGTCGCGTTCCGATTGTAGGTCGTCGAGCGTGGGCTTGGAAAACCGATAGGCCATTGATGCCACATTGACGATGCGAGCGGCTGAGCTCTTCTGCAATAAGTCGAAGAGCAGGCTGGTGAGCAAGAACGGTCCTAGGTGGTTGGTCGCCAAGGTCATTTCATAGCCATCGGCCGACAGTTCCCGCTCGGCCCCAAACATCAGCCCCGCGTTATTTACCAGCACGTCGAGGCGCGGGTACTTGGCATGAAGCTCGGCGGCTACGTCGCGCACCTGCTGCAGCACCGAAAGGTCGGCTAGCACGGTATCAATGCGCTCATTGCCAGTAGCCGCAATGATGGCGCGGCGCGTGCGGTCGGCCTTCTCCGCATTGCGCGCCAAGATGATAACGTGCGCGCCCTGCCGGGCCAACTCGCGGGCCGTTACCTCACCAATACCGGAGGTGGCCCCAGTCACGAGCATGATTTTATCTTGTAAGTCAGGCATTAGAATAGCAGTAAGGAGAAGAGTTTTACCCAGGTACGCAAACCGACGAACCAACGGCCAACATACCATGCGTGCTAGCAGCGCGACGCGCTCTAGGGTCGGCCACCTAGCTTTGCAGTTGTTATGCCCGCGCTCTCTGTCGTCATCATCACGTTTAATGAGGAAGCCAACATCGCTCGCTGCCTAGCCGCACTGGGCGATGTGGCCGATGAGGTGCTGGTAGTCGATTCTTTCTCTACCGATAACACGGTTAAAATCTGCCAGCAGCACGGGGCACGCGTGGTGCAAAACGCCTTTGCAGGCTACGTCGAGCAAAAAAACTTTGCCACCGACCAAGCACGCTTTGATTATGTGCTCCAGCTCGACGCCGACGAAGTTCTTACCGAAGAGTTGCGCCAGAGCATCCGCGGGGCTAAACAGCACTGGCAGCACGCTGCCTATTCGCTGGCTCGCCTCACCAACTACTGCGGCAGCTGGGTGCGCCACGGCGGCTGGTATCCCGACCGCAAGCTGCGCCTCTACGACCGGCGCCTAGGTCGCTGGCAGGGCTTGCTGCTGCACGAGCGCTACGAGGTGCAGCCTGGCCAAACTACCGGCGAGCTACGCGGCGATGCCCTGCACTACTCGTACCACTCCATTGCCCAGCACGTCAACCAGCTCAACAAATTCACGAGCATCACGGCACAAGAGCTAGCGCTCCGCGGTAAAACCCGCGTCACGTGGTTTCACTTGGTGCTAAAGCCGTTTTGGAAGTTTATGCACGGCTACGTGTTTCGGCTAGGCTTTCTAGACGGCTTTGCGGGGCTCAGCATTGCCATTATTTCGGCCGCCGGCGTATTTCTAAAATTTGCTAAGCTGAAAACCCGCACCCAAGACGCACCCACCGCATGAGCCCGACCTTCCTCGTCTCGCGCCCCGATGCTATCGGCGATGTGGTGCTAACCCTGCCAGTTTGTGGTATGCTCAAGCAGCTGCATCCGGGCTGCCGGGTAGTGCTTATTGGGCGCAGCTACACGGCGGCCGTAGCCGCTGCCTGCCCCTGGGTCGATGATTTTATAGAACTGACGGCAAACGCCGTGGTGGCCGACCTAGCGGCTCAGCTACGCAGCTACGCAGCCACCGCCATCCTTCACGTTTTCCCAAATAAAGTAGTGGCCAGCGCGGCCAAGCAGGCTGGCATCCCGGTGCGCATAGGCACTCGCAACCGGCTATTTCATTGGCTTACCTGCAACCGGCTGGTAGCGCTTAGTCGGCGCCACTCGCCGCTGCACGAGGCCCAGCTCAATCTGCAGCTGTTGCAGCCACTCGGCTACGCAGAGGTGCCGCCGCTGTCCGCCGTGGCCGAGCTAGTGCGCTTGGTGCCCACTGTGCCATTATCGCCCCGTGCCCGCCAGCTGCTGGCGGCGCGGCAGCCAGGCCAGCTCAATGTGGTGTTGCACCCGCGTAGCCGCGGTAGTGCCCGCGAGTGGGGCTTAGCTCACTTTGGGCAGCTGGCGCGTCTACTTCACGCGGCGAGTCACCGTGTTTTCGTTACAGGCACGGCCGAGGAGGGCGCCGAGCTAGCCGCCGCTGGCTGGCTACAAGAGTACAAACCATACCTAGCGGCCGACCTCACTGGGCAGTTTGCACTACCTGAGTTCATTGCTTTTATTGCGGCGGCTGACGGGCTGGTAGCTGGCAGCACGGGCCCACTGCACCTAGCTGCCGCACTGGGCCGCCACGCGCTGGGGCTGTACCCACCTATCCGGCCCATGCATCCCGGGCGCTGGGGACCCTTGGGACCTAGGGCCGAGTACTTGGTCTTTGACCGGCCCAGCTGCCAGGACTGCCGCACGCAGCCAGCACAGTGCACTTGCATCAAAGCCATCGCGGCAGATGCAGTAGTGGCTCGCGTAGCAGGATGGCTGCCACTGTTGACACTTCAGTAGCAAGGCGTGCCCAATCTTCACCTAGGGTCAGAACTTAGCCTTTGGTGGGCAGCGACGCAACCCGTATAGCGTTGAAATCCGTACCTACGGCAGTTTGGGCTTCGTTCGGACCTTATCCTACTCGTTGATTTGCCGCTGCAGCTACCGATTGGCCACAAGCTAACAAGAGCTCATGCAACTTGATAGAGAAGAACAGGGCACGCCGAGCCCAAGCTATTTACCGATATGGCTCTGGCTGCTGGCGTTACTTTTGCCCGGTACCCGAACAGCCTTCCGCGCCAATCGGCTTCCATCATTCTGCCCAAAACACCTATCATGAGCGACTCTCCCGAACGGGTTAAGCTGAGCAAAGAGGAAAAAGACCGGCGCTTTCAGGCCGAGCTGATGCCGGTGCTCGACCCGCTCTACAACTTCGCCTACCGCCTCACCCTCGATGAGGACGATGCTAACGACCTCGTGCAGGAGACCTACCTCAAGGCCTACCGCTTCTTCGAGTACTTCGAGCCGGGCACCAACGCCAAGGCGTGGCTCTTTCGCATTCTGAAAAACTCGTTTATCAACGATTTTCGGAAAAAAAGTAAACAGCCCGCCAAGGTCGACTACAGCGAAGTTGAGGGCTATTACAACCCCGATGAAGTAGAAGGCGATGCTGAAACTGGAGCATCTTCTTCCGATTTGCGTCAGCAGTCAACCCGCGACCTTATTGGTGATGAGGTGGCCAGCGCACTGAATTCGCTACCCGTTGATTTTCGGACAGTTATCATTCTGTGCGACCTCGAAGGTTTTACTTACGAGGAAATGGCAAAAGTGCTGGATATTCCTATTGGTACAGTGCGCTCGCGCTTGCACCGAGCGCGTAATTTCCTAAAAGAGAAGCTTGAAAAATATGCATCCTCGATGGGCTACGGGAACGATGATGTTAATTCGGCCGTTGATGCCGCCGACAAGGACGAAGACGCTGAATAAGTCTGCGGCCGTATTTTTCACCTTCTAACCCCCTTTTTGACCCTCATGGAAGCTACCGCTACTACAACCAATCTGTTGGCCCCCCTTGCCGCCACCCTCGACAACGGCGCCGACTGCGAACGCGTGAACATTGTATTGGACCAGCTTTTGGAGGGCCGGGTGCTCGCCGAAGAAGATGAGGATTACCTCATCGACCACGCCGAAGATTGCTCGCCGTGCTTCGAGGATATCTCGAAACAGCGAGTATTCGTAAGCTTTCTAAAGCAGAAAGTGAACAGCAAAGCTGCTCCTTCGGCACTGCCGCACGCCATCATGGCGCGCTTGCACGCCGAAATGGTGTAGCTTTGCAGGCCTATGCAGGGCAAAATCATTGTATTCTCGGCTCCCTCGGGCGCTGGCAAAACGACTATCGTGCACCGACTCATGGAGTCGCTGCCACAACTGAGCTTCTCTATCTCTGCCTGCACCCGCGACCGCCGGGGGCGCGCAGAGGTAAACGGCAAGGACTACCATTTTATTTCGGTAGACGAGTTTCAGGAAAAAATCCGCCACGACGAGTTTGTCGAGTGGGAGGAGGTGTACGAAGGTGCGTTTTACGGCACGCTCAAGTCAGAAATCGAGCGTATCTGGTCCCTAGGTAAGCATGCCATTCTCGACGTTGATGTGAAAGGCGGGCTTAGCATTAAGGATTTCTATAAAGACCGGGCGCTGGCCATTTTTGTGCGGCCCCCTTCTATCGAAGCCTTAGCGCAGCGCCTCACGGCACGGGCTACCGACTCTACCTCTAGCATTTCTTCGCGGGTGTATAAAGCTACCTTCGAGTTGGCTTTCGAAGACAAGTTCGACGAAGTGGTGGTCAACGATAACCTAGAAGAAGCCGTGGCGCATGCCGAGCACTTGGTACGCAACTTCATCACGCCCGCCGCTGCTGACGAAGCTATATGAGCCAGTTAGGTGCATTGAAGCGAGTAGGCTTACTATTCGGCTCGTTTAATCCAGTGCACACCGGGCATCTTATCCTGGCCGAGTTTTTTGCCACTCGTACCGACCTGTCGGAGGTGTGGCTAGTAGTATCGCCGCAGAGCCCATTCAAGGTAGGGGAGGAGCTTCTAGCCGATACTGCTCGCTTGGCACTACTACAGCTTGCGGTAGCCGACAATCCGCGTCTGCGTGCTGAGGCTATAGAGCTTAGCTTACCACGCCCTAGCTATACCATTGCCACCCTCGATGCACTGCGTGCCCAGCATCCCACGTACGAGTTTGTGCTGCTGATGGGTGCCGACAACCTCGCGGGCTTGCCTCGCTGGCGTGCTGCCGACCGCTTGACGCGGGAGTTAGACTTATATGTGTATCCGCGGCCCGGGGCAGTTTTACCAGACCTAGGGACTTTGCCACGTGCACAGGTTATGGAGGCTCCTTTGCTCGATGTGTCAGCTACATTTATCCGAGCTAGTGTGCGGGCAGGCCAGAGTATCCGCTACCTAGTGCCTAGGGCGGTCGAAGAAGAAATCTTGACTCAACAGTATTATCACTAAAAAAGGGCGGCTCCGCACGGAGCCGCCCTTTTTTAGTGACCTAGGTGGCCAACTCAGATGGTCATAATCTCCGACTCCTTCTTAGTCAGAAGTTTCTCAACTTCTACAATGTGAGCGTCGGTATATTTCTGAACTTTAGCTTCGGCGTCTTTTACAGCGTCTTCGGCAGCGCCGTCTTTCTGCAACTTGCGCAAGGCTTCATTCACGTCTTTGCGAATGCCGCGCACCCGCACCTTGCCGGCTTCGGCTTCGTTTTTGGCCTGCTTTACTAGGTCGCGGCGGCGCTCCTCGGTCATGGGCGGGATATTGAGCCGTACCCCGTCGGCATCCGACATCGGGTTTAGCCCTAGGTCGCTGTTTTTAATGGCTTTCACAATCTCAGCCACCATGTTCTTTTCCCAGGGTTTGATGTGCAGCGAGCGGGCATCGGGCGCCGACACGTTGGCTACCTGCGACACCGGCGTAGGAGTGCCATAGTAATCTACTTTCAGGCTGTCAAGCATTGCCGGCGAGGCTTTGCCGGCCCGGATGCGGGCCATTTCTACCCCCACATGGGCTACTGCTTTGCCCATCGACTCTTCGGCATCGCTCAGGTAAAATTGAATTTCTTCGTCCATTTGCTGGAAAGTTGAATTTTATAAATCGGCTTATGAATGCTCATCAAGTGGCAGGAAAACGTAAAATTCGCTCCTGCCTAGGTATCCAAACCTAGCGGTCCTTGTTACCGCTTCTGTTCACGAGTGTGCCCAGTGGCTCGCCACCCAAGAGGCGTTCGAGGTTGCCTTCGGTGTTCATATCGAACACAATGATGGGCAGGTTATTCTCCTTGCAAAGCGTGAAGGCCGTCATGTCCATTACATTCAGGTTCTTCTCGATTACTTCGTCAAACGAGATTTCGTTAAATTTAACGGCATTAGGGTCCTTTTCGGGGTCGGCAGTATAAATGCCATCTACGCGGGTTCCTTTCAGCACTACATCGGCTTCAATCTCGATAGCGCGCAGTGAAGCTGCTGAGTCGGTAGTGAAATAGGGCGAGCCAATACCGGCGCCAAAAATTACTACCCGGCCTTTCTCTAGGTGCCGCACAGCACGCCGACGGATGTAAGGCTCGCACACCTGCTGGATGGTAAGGCCCGATAGCAAGCGGGTGCTTACATCTATCTTTTCGAGCGCACTTTGCAGCGCCATCGAGTTGATAACAGTGGCCAGCATGCCCATGTAGTCGCCCTGCACGCGGTCGAGGCCGAAAGCAGCGGCCTGCACCCCACGGAAGATATTGCCTCCGCCAATCACGACTGCTACCTGCACTCCTTTCGCGGCGACGGCTTTAATCTCGGTGGCGTATTGCATGAGGCGCTCTGCGTCGATGCCGTACTGCTGCTGGCCCATCAGGGCCTCGCCGCTGAGCTTAAGTAAAATTCGTTGGTAAGTCAAAGCGAAAGAAGTTGTTATGTCTTTTTGTTAATAATTCTGACGAGTAGGTATAAGCTTTAGCTATCAGGGATGGTCGCTAGTACCTTAGTGCGCTGGCACCTAGGCAAACTGCACTAGCACTTGGCCTTTTGTGACATTGGCGCGCAAGTCCACTCGGATGCTGCTTACTGTGCCCTCAGCCGGAGCTTTTAGAATGTTCTCCATCTTCATGGCTTCTAGTACCAGCAGCGGGTCGCCTTTTTGCACCGTTTGGCCAGGCTGTACCCGTATATCCACGATGAGGCCGGGCATCGGAGCTTTCAGCTCATTCACCTTGGTAGCAGCAGCGTTGCTTAATCCCATGCGTTCCAGCAACTGGTCGAAGCGGTCCTTGGCCTGCAACTCCACCCGCTGCCCATTAAGGCGCAGCACAAAAGTCTTGGCTTCGTAGTCGGCAGCCAGCAGCTCCGCATTATACGATTTGCCTTGATGCACTACGTGATAGCGGCCGTTTCCTAGGGCTGCGATATCCCAGGCAAAGGGCTGGCCGTTGAGTGTAATAGAGTCGGTGGCGCGAAAGTCCACCTCCCAGCCGTGGGCCGGGCCAATGCTTATCTGGAGCATACAGGAACCGGCCAAGTGAGCCGAAGCGGGGTTAAAGGTAAGTTAAATCGCTGTTTCATGCAGAACTTGCTACTGCGTTTCCGCTCTAGGTACTTATATGAAACATACGTTTAGTGTTAATCTTCTGTGGCTTTGCTTACTAAGTTTCGTGGCAGCTGGCCAGTCAGCTGGTGGCAAAAGCAAAGCATCCGATAAGGCTGATAGAAAGAATACAACCGCTAACTCAGAAGCGGCCCTGGCGCCGGCAAGCATCACAGTGCCGTCGTGGTTGCCGCCCGAAACTCCACTGCACCTAGCTACACCGCTGCTCAGCGACGTAGTTCATACAAAACTTGATGTGCGTTTCGATTGGGCCAAGCAGTACCTCCTAGGTACAGCCGTGCTAACGCTGCGCTCGCACTTCTACCCCCAAAGCAATGTGCTGCTCGACGCCCGTGGGTTCGATATCAAGACAGTACAGCTGGTAGGGGAGAAGGGCGATAAAAACCTCACGTACAAATACGACAAGGCACAGCTGAGTATTACACTTGACCGGCCCTATACCCGCGACCAGACTTACCAGGTGCGCATCGTGTACGTCGCCAAGCCCAATGAGCTGCCCCAGGGTGGCGGCAGTGCAGCTATCACTTCCGATAAGGGCTTGTACTTTATCAACCCCCTAGGGCAAGACCCGAAGAAGCCCCGTCAAATATGGACGCAGGGCGAGACACAAGCCAATTCTTGCTGGTTTCCGACCATCGACCATCCCAATCAGCGGATGACGCAGGAAATCTCGATGACGGTCGATAACCAATACAAAACCTTATCGAATGGTCTGCTCGTTGCCTCGCGCAAAAACGCCGATGGCACCCGCACCGATACGTGGCGCCAGAGCTTAGCCGCGGCCCCCTACCTCACTATGATGGCCGTAGGTGATTTTGCGGTAGTATCCGACACATGGCGGGGCAAGGCAGTAGACTACTATGTGGAGCCACGCTATAAAAACACCGCCAAGGCAATATTTGGCCATACTCCCGAGATGCTGGAGTATTACTCCAAGCGCCTAGGTATTGATTTTCCGTGGGAGAAATATGCTCAGATAGCCGTGCGCGACTATGTAAGCGGCGCTATGGAGAATACTACCGCTACTGTGCATGGCAGCACCATCCAAGCTACCAGTCGCGAGCTGCTCGATGCCCAATACGAAGGCGCTGAGTCTACCATTACGCATGAGCTGTTTCACCATTGGTTTGGTGACCTAGTAACCTGCGAATCGTGGAGCAACCTTCCACTGAACGAGAGCTTCGCCAACTATGCTCAGTATCTATGGGCCGAGCACAAGTATGGCGCAGACCAAGCAGGCTTGGTGCAGCAGCACGACCTAGCAGCCTACTTAGAGGAGGCAAATGACAAGCGCGAGCCCCTCATTCGCTATCACTATGCCAGCCAAGAAGATATGTTCGACCGCCACTCATATGAGAAGGGCGGACGGGTGCTGCATATGCTTCGTAAATATGTGGGTGACGACGCTTTCTTCACTGCCCTTAATCAGTATCTAACAAAGAATAAGTTTACGGCTGTTGAAATCAGTAAGCTGCGCACGGCCTTCGAGGAAACGACTGGCGAAGACCTTACTTGGTTCTTCGACCAGTGGTTTATGCAACGCGGACACCCCGAGCTAAAAATTACGCACTCATATACCAACGGCCAGGTGCTGCTGCGTGTGCAGCAAGTGCAGGACACGTTGTTTCAACCAATTTATCGGTTGCCAGTTACAGTCACCATCTGGCAAAAGGAAAAAGCCATCGACCATCGCATTACAGTCACCAAGACTGACCAGACCTTTTCATTCTTGGCAGCTGACCGTCCTAGCTTGGTAAAGTTTGATAGCGAGTCTCAACTGCTTGCTCAGTTCGACGAGGACCGCACCACAGAAGAACTAGTATTTCAGTTTTACCACGCGCGTAATTACTTGCAGCGCTATGAGCCCCTAGAGCTCTTGCACAATAAGGCCGCTGAGATAAGTGTGAGCGGCATGTATCGCAATGCCCTACAAGATAATTTTTACGCCATTCGACGCACAGCGCTCGACCACTTGCGTGCCTATCGTGGCTCCTCGCCGACAGCAGTGCGTGGCGAAATACAGCATTTTGCTACTTCCGACCCCAATAGCTCGGTGCGTGCTCAAGCCATTACTACATTAGCTTCTTTCGCCGGCGAAAACTATGGTAGCGTCTTCCAAGCCGGCCTGCGTGATAGCTCTTATCTAGTAGAGGCTGCCGCCGTTGCTGCAATTGCCAAATCACCTACTCCAGCGTCTTACCAACAAATTGCAGCCCTAGAGAATACTAATAGTTCGTCACTTGTGGTTGCCATTGCCGACTTCTATGCTAAAGGGGGCACTATCGAGCAATATGGCTGGTTTCTACGCCGCCTGCCCGATGTTAGCGATATTGACCTTTACACGTATCTACAGTCTTTCGGTACCTTCATGGTGAGGATGCCCGTGATTGAACGTGAGAAAGGAGTAAAGATGCTGGAAGCCTTAGCACGTACTCACCCCCAATACTACGTGCGCCTCGGAGCTTACAAAGGGCTGTTAACCCTAGTGCCGAGCACGCCCGCGCTGAAAGAAATTTTACACGATATTCGGGATAAAGAGAAGGACGAGCGCCTCAAGGCATATTACGGTTTGATTTAACTATCAAAATTTTAGTGGTGTAGTACGCTCCACAAATATCGGAAATGATAGAAAGGCGAAATATTTTTTATTTCGCAATCCTTGCATCTTTCAAAAAAAGCAGTACTTTTGCGTCTCAATTCCGGCAAGCGGCTGGAAAAGACCAAAAATGGGGGTATCGCATAGCGGCAATTGCGGGTGACTGTAACTCACCTCCTTCGGGTTCATAGGTTCGAGTCCTGTTACCCCCACATTTTTTAACATGAGTACCATCTGCGGGAGTAGCTCAGTTGGTAGAGCGGCAGCCTTCCAAGCTGCAGGTCGCGGGTTCGAACCTCGTCTCCCGCTCTTCTTTTGATAGCTGTTGGCTTTTAGCTGCTAGCTATTAGCTCTTCTCGCAGAAAGCTGACGGTTAATAGCTAGCAGCCTAATGCTCAAAGAATAAGCCGTTTTAGCTCAGTGGTAGAGCACTTCCTTGGTAAGGAAGAGGTCATGGGTTCAAATCCCATAAATGGCTCAGCAAATACGGTGTTGCTTATCTTTGTGATAAGATAGCGCCGGGTCAGCAATCAAAAGCGATACGCAGCACTCAAGCCTGAATTGGCCCAAGCTGGGTTTCGCTTTTCTTGTGATAGGCCTATCCTAGTTGCTTTTTAGTTTTAATTCCCTCTTTTTTCTCAACTCTTTACAATGGCTAAAGAAAATTTCGACCGGTCGAAGCCGCACGTAAACATCGGCACCATCGGCCACGTTGACCACGGCAAGACTACCCTGACCGCGGCTATCACCACGGTTCTGGCTAACCAAGGTCTGGCCGAAAAGCGCGACTTCTCCTCGATTGACAACGCGCCCGAGGAAAAAGAGCGTGGTATCACCATCAACACCGCTCACGTAGAGTACGCTACCGCTAACCGTCACTACGCTCACGTTGACTGCCCCGGTCACGCTGACTATGTGAAGAACATGGTAACGGGTGCTGCCCAAATGGACGGCGCTATCCTCGTAGTAGCTGCTACCGACGGCCCGATGCCTCAGACTCGTGAGCACATCCTGCTCGCTCGTCAGGTAGGTGTTCCTCAGCTAGTTGTGTTCATGAACAAAGTGGACATGGTGGATGACCCCGAGCTGCTCGAGCTCGTGGAAATGGAAATCCGTGAACTACTGTCGTTCTACAACTTCGACGGTGACAACATCCCCGTTATCCAGGGTTCGGCTCTCGGCGGCCTGAACGGCGACGCTAACTGGGTTCCCAAAATCAACGAGCTGATGGACGCGGTTGACTCGTTCATTCCAATTCCTGCTCGTCTGACCGACCTGCCCTTCCTGATGCCGGTAGAGGACGTGTTCTCGATTACTGGCCGTGGCACTGTAGCCACCGGTCGTATCGAGCGCGGTATCATCAACTCGGGTGAGCAAGTTGACATCCTCGGCATGGGTGCCGAAGGCCTGAAGTCGACGGTAACGGGTGTGGAAATGTTCCGCAAAATCCTGGACCGTGGCGAGGCTGGTGATAACGTAGGTCTGCTGCTCCGTGGTATTGAAAAAGAAGCCATCCGTCGCGGCATGGTTATCTGCAAGCCTGGCTCGGTTAAGCCCCACCAGAAGTTCAAGGCTGAGGTGTACGTACTCTCGAAAGAGGAAGGCGGCCGCCACACTCCTTTCTTCAACAACTACCGTCCGCAGTTCTACCTACGTACCACCGACGTTACCGGTATCATTACCCTCCCAGAGGGCGTTGAAATGGTAATGCCCGGCGACAACATCACCATCACGGTTGAGCTCATCAACAAGGTGGCAATGGAAAAAGGCCTCCGCTTCGCTATCCGTGAGGGTGGCCGTACGGTAGGTGCCGGTCAGGTAACCGAAATCCTCGACTAGTTTTAGCCTAATCGCTAAAAATTAAGATAATCCGCCTCCGATTTTTCGGGGGCGGATTTGTTTTGTCTAAATTGTTTTGTACCTTTGCACTCCCATTGACAAACAACGTCAATTAGGAACGCATACACGAGTGTAGTTCAAGGGTAGAATAGAGGTCTCCAAAACCTTTGATGGGAGTTCGAATCTCTCCACTCGTGCCACCTAGGGCCGCCGCTTGGCGGCTCTTTTTTACGCCGGTACCGGCTTGATTGCGACATGGCTAAGCTGAACAACTATTTCCGCGATACCATCGAGGAAATGCGTTACAATGTAACGTGGCCCTCGACCACCGAGCTGCAAAAGAGCGCCGGTCTGGTACTGATTGGTTCTCTAGTATTTGCTGCCGTAGTAGGGTTGATGGATGTGAGCTTCAACTCCGCCCTCAATGCTTTCTATCAGTCTTTTGCTCGCTAGGTTTTACGAAGAATGGCAGAGCTAAAATGGTACGTGGTGCGCTCGGTGAGCGGCCAAGAGAAAAAGGCTAAGACCTATATGGAGACCGAAATCGGTCGCCACAACTTGCAGGATTTGTTGCCGCAAGTACTGATTCCCGTTGAGAAGGTATTCGAGATGCGCAATGGGAAGAAGCGCGTACGCGAGCGCAACCTGTATCCGGGCTATATTATCATTCACTCGGATGTGACCCATGGCGAGGTATTGAATATTATTACTTCCACGCCGGGCGTAATCGGTTTTCTAGGTGATAAAGAAGGTAAGAATACCAACGCTAAACCGGTTCCTCTTTCGCTGAACGAAGTGAATCGCTTGCTAGGTGTGGTAGACGAAGCGGAAGAGAAGACAGCCGAACTCGAAACTCCCTTCACAGTGGGCGAGCTTGTAAAAGTTATCGATGGTCCTTTCAACGGCTTTAGTGGCAACGTTAATGAGGTATTCGAAGAGCGTAAGAAGCTCAACGTTATCGTGAAAATTTTCGGTCGTGCTCAGCCAGTAGAATTGAGTTATACGCAAGTAGAGAAAGAATAAGGCTTAGCTAATAAGCAGTAATTATATACGTCGCCTGATATCCACTCCGGTTAGGCGGGGCTTCCACTAGGAGTATTTTTTACTGAGGTGCTGACGAGTTACGACGGACAGTGCCACAGCTTTACAAACCAAATGGCCAAAGAAATTAGAGGTTACCTGAAACTTCAGGTAAAGGGAGGTGCCGCAAATCCCGCGCCGCCGATTGGACCTGCGCTTGGTAGTAAGGGCTTGAACATCATGGAGTTTTGCAAGCAGTTCAATGCGCGCACCCAAGATAAAGCCGGCCAAGTTTGCCCCGTCCTGATTACGATGTACACTGACAAGTCGTTTGACTTCGTCATCAAAACCCCCCCGGTGCCGGTGCTCCTTATGGACGCTGCTAAGTTGCAGGGCGGCTCGAAAGAGCCTAACCGTAACAAAGTAGGCTCGGTAACTTGGGACCAGGTTCGTACTATCGCCGAAACCAAAATGCCCGACCTGAACGCTTTCAAAGTGGAGTCGGCCATGAAGCAAGTAGCCGGTACGGCTCGCAGCATGGGTATCACCGTGAAGGGCGACTCGCCTTTTGCTGAATAACTAACCGGAGGACATACACAATGGCAGCAATCAGCAAAAAGCGCAAGGAAGCCCTTGCCAAACACGACCTGACGCAGGTACGCAGCCTGCTCGAAGCCGCACAGGTAGTGAAGGACATCACCTTCACCAAGTTCGACGCTTCGGTTGACATCGACGTGCGCCTCGGCGTAGACCCACGCAAAGCCGACCAAATGGTGCGCGGCGTAGCCACCCTGCCTCACGGCACTGGCAAAACCGTTCGCGTATTGGCTCTGGTAACTCCCGACAAGGAAGCCGAAGCTACTGCCGCTGGCGCTGACTTCGTGGGTCTGGACGACTATATCTCGAAAATCGAGAAGGGTTGGACCGATATCGACGTTATCATCACCATGCCTTCGGTAATGGCAAAAGTTGGCCGTCTAGGTCGCGTACTGGGTCCTCGTGGCCTGATGCCGAACCCGAAGTCGGGCACCGTAACCACCGACGTAGCCAAGGCTGTGCAAGAAGTGAAAGCTGGTAAAATCGACTTCAAAGTTGACAAAACTGGTATCATTCACTGCTCAGTAGGTAAAGTATCGTTCGAGCCCAGCAAGCTGGCTGAGAACGCGTTGGAAGTAATTCAGACGCTGGGTCGCCTGAAGCCTTCTTCGTCGAAAGGTACCTACATCAAGAGCATTACCTTGAGCAGCACCATGTCGCCCGGCGTACCGGTTGACAGCACGGTTTCTTCCGCTAACTAATTAAACCAACCAGCCATGATTCGGGAAGATAAACAAGCCCTCGTGGATGAGTTGAGCGAGAAGTTCCAGTCGCACAACGCATTCTATATCGCCGATGCCTCAGGCATGTCGGTAGCCAAAATCAACGAATTCCGTCGCCTCTGCTTCAACCGTGGCATGGAGTTCAAAGTGTACAAAAATTCGTTCATCCGCAAGGCTCTCGACACCCTAGGTGGCGACACCAGCGAAATGGACGCGGCGCTGAAAGGCCAGTCGGGCGTACTGTTCTCAAAGGAGAGCGGCAACGCTCCCGCCAAGCTGCTGAAGGACTTCTATAAGTCGCAGGCTTACCCCCGCGGCGTAGAGCCCAAGCCTGCGCTTAAAGGTGCCTTCATCGACGCTAGCATCTTCATCGGTGCTAATCAGCTCGAAGGCCTCACTACCATCAAAGGCAAGCAGGAACTGCTCGGCGAACTCGTCGGCCTGCTGCAATCGCCTGCCAAGAATGTTATCTCTGCTCTGTCGAGCGGCGGCAACAAACTGGCTGGTATCCTCAAAACGCTTTCCGAAAAAGAAGAAGCTGCAGGCTAACCGCTGCTCATCCTTTTCAACTTTCAATTTTCAATACAACCTTTTTTTAATAATCTACAGAAATGGCAGATTTGAAAGCCTTCGCTGAGCAGCTTGTTAGCCTCACCGTTAAAGAAGTAAACGAACTCGCAGGTATCCTAAAGGATGAGTATGGCATCGAGCCCGCTGCTGCTGCTCCCGTAATGGTAGCTGGTGGTGGTGCTGGCGCTGCTGCTGACGCTCCCGAGGAGAAGACCTCGTTCGACGTAATCCTGAAGGCTGCTGGTGGCCAGAAGCTGGCAGTAGTTAAGTTGGTGAAAGACCTGACCGGCCTGGGCCTGAAAGAGGCTAAAGAACTGGTTGACGGCGCTCCCAAGCCCCTGAAAGAAGGCATCGCTAAAGACGAAGCCGAAGCACTGAAGAAGCAGCTTGAAGAAGCTGGTGCTGAAGTAGAAGTTAAGTAGGTTCGCCTACGGGCTTGCTCCCGCAACGGATTAGGCCTGGCACTTAGCCAGGTCTTTTCCTGTTTCTAGAGAATAAGTTACCTTTTGCAACTCAAAGCCTTCGGCTTTGGTTGTCTTACGCTAGCAGTTTTCTTCTGTCATCCTGCATTGGAGCAACGCAAAATGAAGGACCTTATCACGTTAGAAGTCGCCAGAGTTTCGGACTCAGTTGACAAACAACGTGGTAAGGTCCTTTGCTGCGCTCATAGTGTCTGAGTTTGTCTGAAGGCTTTTTACCGTAGGTGCAGGTGTAAAGAGCAAACTTCCAAACTCAGCTTGACCTAGAGCTAACTCGCGTAACTGTAATAGCTTACGTGTACATTTTTAACAACTTTTCAATTGGCTACACCGCAAGCAACTGAGGCCGCCGAAGTCAAACACCTGACTGGGGCCAGTGAGCGAATCAATTTCGCCAAGATTAAGAAAGTTATCGAGTATCCGGACTTTCTGGACGTGCAAGTGCAGTCGTTCCAGGAGTTCTTTCAGCTCGAAACAGCCGCCGCAAGCCGCACCAATGAGGGTTTGTTCAAGGTATTTGCCGAGAACTTCCCAATTTCTGATTCGCGCGAAAACTTCGTGCTGAACTTTATCGACTATCACGTTGACCCGCCGAAGTACACGGTGGATGAGTGCATCGACCGCGGCCTGACTTACGCCGTGCCGCTGAAGGCGAAGCTGCAACTCATTTGTAACGATAAGGATAACGAGGACTTCCAGACCATTGAGCAAGAAGTTTTCTTGGGCAACATTCCGTACATGACGGAAAAGGGCTCGTTTGTTATTAACGGCGCTGAGCGCGTTATCGTATCGCAGCTGCACCGTTCGCCGGGCGTGTTCTTTGCTCAGAGCAAGCACACCAACGGTACGAAGCTGTATTCGGCCCGCATTATCCCGTTCAAAGGCTCGTGGATTGAGTTTGCCACGGACGTGAACAATGTGATGTACGCCTACATCGACCGGAAGAAGAAGTTTCCGGTTACTACCCTGCTACGCGCCATCGGCTACGGTACTGACAAGGACATTCTGGACTTGTTTGGCCTGAGTGAAGAAGTTAAGGCAGACAAGAAAACCCTTAAGAAGGCCGTTGGCCGCAAGCTGGCCGCTCGCGTGCTCCGCACTTGGACGGAAGACTTCGTGGACGAGGACACTGGCGAGGTAGTGTCGATTGACCGAAATGAGGTGCTCTTGGAGCGCGATTCTACCATCAATGAGGAAGACATTGACACCATCGTTGACGCGGGTGCCAAGTCGGTAATTCTGCACAAAGAGAATGTGAATATTGCGGATTTTGCAATCATTTACAACACTCTGCAGAAAGACAACTCGAACTCGGAGAAAGAAGCTGTAGAGCAGATTTACCGTCAGCTCCGTAACACGGAAGCTCCTGACGAAGAGACTGCCCGCGATATCATCCAGAAGCTGTTCTTCTCGGACAAGCGCTACGACCTAGGGGAAGTGGGCCGCTACCGGATTAACAAGAAGCTGCAAATCGACATGAGCCAAGAGGCTCGGGTATTGACCAATGAGGACATCGTGCTCATCGTGAAGTACCTGATTGGTCTCATCAACTCGAAGGCTATTGTCGATGATATTGACCATTTGAGCAACCGCCGCGTGCGCACGGTAGGGGAGCAGCTCTACGCCCAGTTTGGCGTGGGTCTAGCCCGTATGGCGCGTACCATCAAGGAGCGCATGAACGTGCGCGACAACGAGGACTTCAAGCCGGTTGACCTAATTAACGCCCGCACGCTCTCGAGTGTGATTAACTCGTTCTTCGGCACCAACCAGTTGTCGCAGTTCATGGACCAAACCAACCCGCTGGCCGAGGTGACGCACAAGCGTCGCGTATCGGCGCTCGGGCCGGGAGGTCTGTCGCGCGAGCGCGCTGGCTTCGAGGTACGTGACGTACACTATACGCACTACGGTCGTCTTTGCACGATTGAGACGCCGGAAGGTCCGAACATCGGGCTGATTTCGTCGCTGTGCGTACACGCCCGCGTGAACTCGATGGGCTTCATCGAGACGCCTTACCGCACGGTAAGCGCTGGCACGGTGGACATGACCGAAAACGTGAAATTCCTGACCGCTGAGGAAGAGGACACGCACCACATCGCACAGGCAAACTCGCTGCTAAGCAATGAGGGCAAGCTGACGCAAGAACTGGTGAAAGGTCGCTTCGAAGGTGACTTCCCGGTAGTAGGCCCAGAGGAATACTCCTACATGGACGTGGCTCCGAACCAGATTGTATCGGTAGCTGCTTCGCTGATTCCGTTCTTGGAGCACGATGACGCCAACCGTGCGCTCATGGGCTCGAACATGCAACGCCAAGCAGTGCCGCTGCTCCGCCCGCAGGCCCCAATTGTGGGCACGGGTCTGGAAGGCCGCACGGCTATCGACTCGCGTGCACTAATCATCGCTGAAGGCGATGGTGTAGTGGATTCGGTAGATGCTAACCGCATCATCATCAAGTACGACCTGAGCGATGACGAGCTATCGGTAAGCTTCGACGCGGACCGTAAGACGTACAGCCTCATCAAGTTCCGCCGTACCAACCAGGATACTTGCCTCAACCTCACGCCGCTGGTGAAAAATGGCGAGCGTGTGACCAAAGGCCAGGTGCTTTGCGAAGGCTACGGTACCAATCGTGGCGAGCTGGCCCTAGGTCGCAACATGCAGGTAGCGTTCATGCCGTGGCAGGGCTACAACTTCGAGGACGCCATCGTTATCTCAGAGCGCGTAGTGCGCGACGACATCTTTACCTCGATTCACATCGAGGAGTTTGAGCTGGAAGTGCGCGAGACCAAGCGTGGCGAAGAAGAGCTGACCTCGGAGATTCCGAACGTGAGCGAAGAAGCCGTGCGCAACCTCGACGACAACGGTATCATCCGCCTAGGTGCCGAGGTTCGCGAAGGCGACATCCTCATCGGTAAGATTACGCCGAAGGGCGAAACCGACCCGACCCCGGAAGAGAAATTGCTTCGTGCCATCTTCGGTGACAAAGCCGGCGATGTGAAGGATGCCTCGCTTAAAGCGCCACCCTCTCTGAACGGGGTAGTTATCGGCACCAAGCTGTTCTCGCGCCCCAAAAAGGACAAGAACCTACGTGCCAAGTCGAAGAAAGAGGTAGAAGACCTGAAAGAAGGCTACGCTCGCGAGCTGCGCGGTGTGAAGGCTATCATGATTGATAAGCTGGTAGCCCTGCTGGAAGGCAAAACCTCGCAAGGCATCAAGCACCGTTTTGGCGATGAAGTACTCGCCAAGGGCGTGAAGTTTGGCCGGAAGAATATTAGCGAAGCGCTGTTCCCCGACAAAAACGCCTACCGTGACGAAAGCAATTATGCCGTGCCGGAAGAGGTGAACCTCTTCAAGGACTTGCAGCTTGAAGGCTGGACAGCCGACGCCCGCGTGAATGAGATGCTTCAGCACCTCATCAAAAATTATGCGAAGCGCCGTAATACCATCACCGCGCGTTTCAAGCGCGACCGCTTCACGCTGGAAGTTGGTGATGAACTGCCTGCCGGCATTGTGCAGCTCGCCAAAGTATACATCGCCAAAAAGCGCAAGCTAAAGGTGGGTGACAAGATGGCCGGCCGCCACGGTAACAAAGGGGTAGTAGCCCGCATCGTGCGTGATGAGGACATGCCCTTCCTGCCCGACGGTACGCCGATGGACATCGTCTTGAACCCCCTAGGTGTACCAAGCCGCATGAACATCGGTCAGATTTACGAGACGGTACTTGGCTGGGCTGGCCTGAAGCTGGGCCGCACCTACGCTACGCCCATCTTCGATGGCGCTACGGAGGATGAGGTGTCGCGTGAACTGACCGAAGCTGGCCTGCCCGACTGGGGCCGTGCCTACCTGCACGATGGTCTGACGGGTGACCGCTTCGACCAGCCGGTAACCGTGGGTGTGATTTACATGCTCAAGCTCGGTCACTTGGTTGACGACAAGATGCACGCTCGTTCTATTGGGCCATACTCGCTCATCACGCAGCAGCCATTGGGTGGTAAGGCGCAGTTCGGTGGCCAGCGCTTCGGCGAGATGGAAGTATGGGCACTGGAGGCCTTCGGTGCTTCCAACGTGCTGCAGGAAATCCTGACTATCAAGTCTGATGACGTGGTAGGCCGTGCCAAGGCATACGAAGCCATCGTAAAAGGTGACATTCTGCCCAAGCCCAATATCCCAGAATCGTTCAACGTACTGATTCACGAACTCCGTGGTCTGGCGTTGGAGATTTCGCTGGACTAGGTTAATTGAATAGGTTGGTTGTCGGTACGCAAGTGCTGGCAACCAACTTTCAATCATTTCGCCCACAATAGAAATAAATGATAGATAGTCCCGCTGCAAAGCGCCCCGCTCACGATACTACTGCCCCGAGACAGGTCAGGGTAGCACAAGGTGGGAAGCGCGGCTGCCGAGGGGCAAAAACAAGACCTAGCGAAAACCTACTGCGTGGCGTACCTGTCCGACCCGCAGAGCACTTTTCGTAGCGTCGCACTGTTATGGCTCGCTATAACAGCAGAAATCAACCGCTAAAACCATTAGAATGGCTTTTGCAAAAAACAAGAAGTTAGTACAAGACTTCTCGAAGGTTACTATCTCGCTGGCCTCTCCCGAAGGTATTCTGGAGCGGAGCACGGGCGAAGTAGTAAAGCCGGAAACGATTAACTACCGTACCTACAAGCCCGAGATGGGTGGCCTGTTCTGCGAGCGCATTTTCGGTCCGGTGAAGGACTGGGAGTGCCATTGCGGCAAATACAAGCGCATCCGCTATAAGGGCATCATCTGCGACCGTTGCGGCGTGGAGGTGACCGAGAAAAAGGTACGCCGTGAGCGCATGGGCCACATCGAACTGGTGGTACCCGTAGCCCACATCTGGTACTTCAAGAGCCTGCCGAACAAAATAGGCTATCTGCTGGGCCTGCCTACTAAGAAGCTCGACCAGATTATCTACTACGAGCGCTACGTGGTGGTGCAGCCAGGCGTGCAAGCCGAAGAAGGTGTGCAGCAACTCGACTTCCTCACCGAGGACGAGTATCTGGACATCATCGACAAGCTGCCCCGCGAAAACCAGATGCTGCCCAACGATGACCCGCAAAAGTTCATCGCCAAAATGGGTGCCGACGCGCTGCAAATGCTGCTCGAGCGCATCAACCTCGACGAGCTGAGCTACTCGCTCCGCGACTCGGCTGCGCACGAGACTTCGCAGCAGCGTAAGGCTGAGGCCCTGAAGCGCCTGCGTGTAGTAGAAGCTTTCCGTGATGCCGCTACCCGTGTGGAGAACAAGCCCGAATGGATGGTTATCCGCATGGTGCCAGTTATTCCGCCGGAACTGCGCCCGCTGGTGCCGCTGGATGGTGGTCGCTTCGCGACTTCTGACTTGAACGACCTCTACCGTCGCGTTATAATTCGCAATAACCGCCTCAAGCGCCTGATTGAAATCAAGGCTCCTGAAGTGATTCTGCGTAACGAAAAGCGCATGCTGCAAGAAGCAGTTGACTCGCTCTTCGACAACTCGCGTAAGGTGAACGCCGTGCGCGCCGAAGGTAACCGTGCACTGAAGTCGCTGTCCGACATGCTGAAAGGTAAGCAGGGCCGCTTCCGCCAGAACCTACTTGGTAAGCGTGTTGACTACTCGGGTCGTTCGGTAATCGTAGTAGGTCCTGAACTGAAGCTGCACGAATGCGGTCTGCCCAAGAACATGGCCGCCGAGCTGTTCAAGCCGTTCATCATCCGCAAGCTCATCGAGCGCGGTATCGTGAAAACGGTGAAGTCGGCTAAGAAAATCGTAGACCGCAAGGACGCCGTGGTTTGGGACATCTTGGAGAATGTGCTGAAAGGCCACCCAGTACTTCTTAACCGTGCTCCTACGCTGCACCGCTTGGGTATCCAAGCATTCCAGCCGCGTCTCATTGAGGGCAAGGCTATTCAGCTGCACCCACTCGTGTGTACGGCCTTCAACGCTGACTTTGACGGTGACCAGATGGCTGTGCACGTGCCCCTAGGGCCGGCCGCTATCCTAGAAGCCTCGATGCTGATGCTGGCGTCGCACAACATCCTGAACCCTGCCAACGGCGCGCCCATCGCGGTACCGTCGCAGGACATGGTTCTAGGCTTGTACTACGTAACCAAAGGCAAGCGCTCGACGCCTGAAGAGACTATTCAGGGCGAAGGCCGCACGTTCTACTCCGACGAGGAGGTAGTGATTGCGCTCAACGAGAAGCAACTGTCGAAGCACGCGTATATCAAGGTGAAAACCATGGTGCGTGACGAGAACGATGACCTCGTGCCAAAAATTATCGAAACTGTAGCTGGCCGCGTGCTCTTCAACCAACTCGTGCCACAGGCAGTAGGCTTCGTAGACGAGTTGTTGACTAAGAAGAAGCTCCAGCAGATTATCTCGCTGGTGTTTAAGCGCACGGGCATGGCCCGCACCGCGCAGTTCTTGGATGACATCAAGACCCTAGGTTTCCAGTCGGCCTATAAAGGCGGCTTGAGCATGGGTCTGGGTGACATCAACATCCCGGCCGAGAAAGATAAGCTCATTGCCCAAGCCCAAGCTGACGTAGCTGCCGTAACGCAGAACTACCAGATGGGTTTGATTACAAACAACGAGCGCTACAATCAAGTAATTGACATCTGGACGCGTATCAACTCGCAGATTACGGAGACGCTGATGGGTCGCCTCGAAAAGGAGAACCAAGGCTTCAACTCCATCTACATGATGATGCACTCGGGCGCTCGTGGCTCGCGCGAGCAGATTCGCCAGCTTGGTGGTATGCGTGGTCTGATGGCTAAGCCTCAGAAGTCGCTACAAGGCTCGGTTGGTGAGATTATCGAAAACCCGATTTTGTCGAACTTCAAAGAAGGCCTCGACGTAATCGAGTACTTCATCTCGACGCACGGTGCTCGTAAGGGTCTGGCTGACACGGCTATGAAGACGGCTGACGCCGGCTATCTGACCCGTCGTCTGGTAGACGTGTCGCAGGATGTTATCGTGAACGAGCCCGATTGTGGCACGCTGCGCGGTACTGAAACATTTGCCCTTAAGGACAATGAGGACATCGTAGAGCCTTTGGCCGAGCGTATCCTGGGTCGCACCGCGGTTCATGATATCATCGACCCGTTGACCGATGAGCTGATTCTAGCTGCAGGTGAGCAAATCACGGAGGAAACTACCCGCCGTATCGATGCTACCAGCATCGAGTCGGTTGAGATTCGCTCGGTGCTGACTTGCGAAAGCAAGCGGGGCATTTGCGCCAAGTGCTACGGCCGTAACCTGGCTACTGGTCGCATGGTGCAGAAGGGCGAAGCTGTCGGTGTTATCGCCGCACAGTCGATTGGTGAGCCCGGTACGCAGCTAACACTCCGCACTTTCCACGTAGGTGGTACGGCTTCTAACATCACGGTAGAGCCGAACATCCGCGCCAAGTTCAACGGGGTGATTGAGTTCGAAGATATCCGCACCGTTGCTGGTGTCAACGCTGAAGGCGCTGAAACTAACGTGGTGATGGGTCGCTCGGGTGAAATCCGCATCGTAGAAAAAGGCACCGGCAAAGTGTTCATCGCCAACCACGTGCCTTACGGCTCGTTCTTGCTGGTGAAGGAAGGCCAAGAAGTAGAAAAGGGCCAAGAGCTGGTAAACTGGGACCCGTACAACGCCGTTATTTTGGCCGAGTTCGACGGTACCATCCAGTACGATGCTATCACCGAAGGAATCACCTACCGCGAGGAGGCTGACGAACAGACGGGCTTCCGCGAGAAGGTAATTACCGAATCGAAGGATAAGGCGCAAAACCCGTCTATAATCTTGATTCCGGCTAAAGGCGCAGATGCTGACGCTAATAAGTCGTACTCGATGCCGGTAGGCGCTCACTTGAACGTCGAAAACGGCACGAAGGTGAAAGCTGGTCACATCTTGGCTAAGATTCCCCGCGCAGTGGGCAAAACCCGTGACATCACGGGTGGTCTGCCCCGCGTAGTGGAGCTTTTCGAAGCCCGCAACCCGTCGAACCCGGCGGTAGTATCGGAAATCGACGGCGTTATTACCTACGGCTCGGTGAAGCGTGGTAACCGCGAAATCTTCGTAGAGTCGAAAGACGGTGTGAAGCGGAAATACATGGTGCCGCTGTCGAAGTTTATCCTCGTGCAGGACAACGACTTCGTGCGGGCCGGTGCACCGCTCTCCGACGGTGCCATCACTCCGAACGACATCCTGAACATTCAGGGTCCGGGCGCGGTGCAGGAATACCTCGTGAATGAGATTCAGGAAGTATACCGTTTGCAGGGTGTGAAAATCAACGATAAGCACATTGAAGTTATCGTCCGCCAGATGATGCAGAAGGTGCTTGTGATGGACGCTGGCGACACGAGCTTCCTCGAAAACCAACTCGTGGATAAGGTATCGCTGATGGAAGAGAATGACATCATCATCGACATGAAAGTCGTGACTGATGCTGGTGATTCGACCGAGCTTCGTCCCGGTCAGATTATATCTTCCCGCAAGCTGCGCGACGAAAATTCGTCGCTCCGCCGCCGCGACCTCAAGCTTGCTGAAGTGCGCGATGCTCAACCCGCCGTGTCGAAACCCACGCTGCAAGGTATCACGCAGGCTTCGCTAGGTACTGCTTCGTTTATCTCGGCCGCTTCGTTCCAAGAAACGACCAAGGTGCTAAGCGAAGCCGCTATCCGTGGCAAGGCTGACGAACTCCTAGGTCTGAAGGAGAACGTAATTGTAGGTCACCTCATTCCCGCTGGTACTGGCCTCCGCGAGTACCAAGGCATTGAGGTTACTTCGAAAGAAGACCTCGCTGCTCGTCAAAACGCCGCTGCTGCAGAGCCGGCCGCTCCCACCAAGCGTGCTTCGCGCGCCAAACGTGAGACGACGACCGCGCAGGACTAATGAGTGATGTAGGTTTGTAAGAGAAACCCCGGCTAGCGTCAGCTAGTCGGGGTTTTTTGTTTCTTTGTCAGCACGAAGCAAGTTGGCTATTTCATTATCACTGCTAGTGGAGTCTGGTTGATAATATATCAAATTATTGCCTAGATTCTTTATACAGCCAACAAATGTGTTTCTCAAGAGAACTTAGGCCCTGCTGAACCGGAATACCTAAATTACTCGGTCTGTCTTCTAATCATTATAATAGCACTGTTCACTGTTTTTGCGAGTATAAAGCAACTGAAGCTTTCAAGCAGCCTTGCAAAAGCAAAATAGTTAGACCATGCAACCATCCCAACCCCAGAATCCCGACCCAAACGCGCTCAACATTGAGCTAAGCGAAGAAATAGCCGAAGGCGAGTACGCCAACTTAGCCCTGATTGCTCATAGTACCAGCGAGTTTGTGGTAGACTTCATCCGCATGATGCCCGGCGTACCTAAGGCCAAGGTTAAAGCCCGCATCGTGCTCACGCCCGAACATGCTAAGCGGCTACTGTCGGCGCTAGAAGAGAATATTCAGCGTTTTGAGCAGAGCTATGGCCCTATCAAGCTGCACCAAGAAACGCCTAGCTACCCAATGAACTTTGGTGGGGCAGTAGGGGAAGCCTAGGGCATTGTAGCCAGCGGCTACGCAAGCGGAAGATTAACTTTTTCAGCAAGTTTGCTATTGCCAAACTATTTTCTTACCTTTGCAGGCCTGAAAATTTGGGAGCAAACGGCTCCTGTTCAACCAATCGCTAAATGCCAACCATTAACCAACTCGTACGGAAAGGCCGTGAGGCTTTGACTACCAAGTCGAAGTCGCCCGCCCTTGATTCGTGCCCGCAGCGTCGGGGCGTGTGCACCCGTGTGTACACCACCACGCCTAAGAAGCCGAACTCGGCTATGCGCAAAGTGGCCCGTGTGCGCCTTACCAACGGTAAGGAAGTAAACGCATACATCCCCGGTGAAGGCCACAACCTCCAAGAGCACAGCATCGTGCTCATTCGTGGAGGCCGGGTAAAAGACCTGCCAGGCGTTCGCTACCACATCATCCGTGGTGCGCTCGACACGGCTGGCGTTAATGGTCGCCTCCAGCGCCGCTCGAAGTACGGCGCCAAGCGTCCGAAGCCGGGCCAAGTTGCCGCAGCCGGCAAAGGTGGCAAACCAGCACCCGGTAAGAAAAAGTAATTTAGTAGTTGTCAGTTGCTAGTTGTCAGTTGTTCGTGATTGTTCACGCAAGCAACTGACAACTAACAACTAACAACTGACAACTCTATACAACTATGCGTAAGTCAAAACCGAAAAAGCGCATCCTCCTGCCGGACCCCAAGTTCAAGGAGACGCTCGTAACCCGCTTCGTCAATTACATGATGTATGACGGGAAAAAGAACCTGGCCTACACCATTTTCTACGATGCCGTAGAGCAGGTGGAGACCCGTACCAAAGAGAACGGCCTCGAAATGTGGCGCAAAGCGTTGAACAACGTAATGCCGACTGTAGAGGTAAAGAGCCGCCGCGTAGGTGGTGCTACGTTCCAAGTGCCGATTGAAGTGCGTGCTGACCGCCGCATTGCTGTTGGCTCGAAGTGGCTGATTCAGTACGCTCGTCGTCGTGGTGAGAAAACCATGAAAGACAAGCTGGCTGGTGAAATCATTGCTGCTGCCAAAGGTGAAGGTGCTGCCGTTAAGAAAAAAGACGACACCCACCGGATGGCCGAAGCCAACAAGGCCTTCTCGCACTTCCGTTTCTAATATATCGGGCGTTTAGCGGGTTGTTGAGTTTAGATTGAATGTTTAGCCACTTTTGGTTGTCTTCCTCTCTGAACTCAACAATCCGCTAACGCGCTATTTAACCTACCGTAATGGCAGTCAACAAAGACCTTCAGTACCTGCGCAACATTGGTATCATGGCCCACATCGATGCGGGCAAGACTACCACTTCGGAGCGCATTCTTTACTACACGGGTAAAACTCACAAAATCGGGGAGGTACACGACGGTGCCGCCACGATGGACTGGATGGAGCAGGAGCAGGAGCGTGGCATTACCATCACCTCGGCTGCTACTACTACCTTCTGGAATTACCCCACTGACGCGAAGGGCAACCAAACCGGCGAAACCAAGCAGTACAAGATTAACCTTATTGACACCCCCGGTCACGTTGACTTTACGGTGGAAGTAGAGCGTTCGTTGCGTGTGCTTGACGGTGCCGTAGCTCTTTTCTGCGCCGTATCGGGCGTAGAGCCGCAGTCGGAAACCGTATGGCGTCAGGCTGACAAATATCACGTGCCGCGTATCTGCTTCGTCAACAAGATGGACCGTGCTGGCGCTGACTTCTTCAAGGCCGTTAATGAAATCAAGGATAAACTCGGCGCTAATCCTGTGCCGCTGCAAATCCCAATTGGTGCTGAGGACACTTTTAAAGGCGTAGTTGACCTGCTGACTGGCAAAGCCATCGTGTGGGACGACAAAACCGAAGGCAAATCGTACGACGAGATTCCCGTTCCCGAGGACCTCGTTGACACGGTTGCCGAGTGGCGCGAGAAGCTCATCGAGAGCGTTGCCGAGTACGACGACACTCTGATGGAAAAATTCTTCGAGGACCCGGACAGCATCACCCGCGAAGAAATGATGGACGTTATCCGCAAAGCGGTTATCGACATGAAGTTCTCGCCTGTACTGTGCGGTTCGGCCTTCAAGAACAAGGGTGTGCAGACCATGCTAGATGCCGTAATGGCCTACCTGCCGTCGCCGCTCGACATGCCTGCTATCGAGGGTACCAACCCCGAAACCGGCGAGCCCATTGAGCGTCACCCCGATAACTCGGAGCCTTTCACCGCCCTCGCATTCAAAATTGCTACCGACCCTTATGTAGGTCGTCTGTGCTTCTTCCGCTGCTACAGCGGTCAGCTCGACGGTGGTTCGTATGTGTTGAACAACCGCACCGGCAAGAAAGAGCGTATCTCGCGCCTCATGCAGATGCACTCCAATAAGCAAAACCCGATTGAGAAAATCCAAGCGGGTGACATTGCAGCTGGTGTTGGCTTCAAAGACATTAAAACCGGTGACACGCTAACCGACGAAAAGAATCCGCTGGTTCTGGAGTCGATGAGCTTCCCCGAGCCGGTAATCGGCTACGCTATCGAGCCTAAGACGCAAGCTGACGTGGACAAAATGGGTATGGCTATCGCCAAGCTCATCGAGGAAGACCCCACACTACGCGTTAATACCGACGAGGAAACCGGCCAGACCATCCTACGTGGTATGGGTGAATTGCACCTTGAAATCATCATCGACCGTATGCGTCGTGAGTTCAAAGTGGAAATCAACCAAGGTGCTCCCCAGGTTGCTTACAAGGAGATGCTCACCAAGAAAGTTGAGCACCGCGAAACCTACAAGAAGCAAACCGGTGGCCGTGGTAAGTTCGGCGACATCGTGTTTGAACTTGGCCCGAAAGAAACTGAGCCCGAAAAGGCTGGTCTAGAGTTCGACAATGCTATCGTAGGTGGTGTTATCCCCCGCGAATTCATTGCCCCCATTCAGAAAGGTTTTGAAGAAGCCATGAAGCGCGGGCCGTTGGCTGGCTTCCCCATCGAAACGATGAAGGTGCGCCTGTTCCACGGTTCGTACCACGACGTTGACTCGGACGCCCTGTCGTTCGAACTCGCTGCTCGTGACGGCTTCCGTGAGGCTGCTCGCAAAGCCGGTCCAAAACTGCTTGAGCCCATCATGGCCGTTGAAGTAGTTTGCCCCGACGAGTACACAGGTCCCGTAACCGGTGACTTGAACCGTCGTCGTGGTCTGATGAAAGGTATGGACACCAAAGGCGGTGCTCAGGTTATTAAGGCTGACGTTCCGCTGTCGGAACTGTTCGGCTACGTGACCGACCTGCGCACGCTGTCTTCGGGCCGTGCTTCGGCATCGCTAACCTTCTCGCACTACGAGCAGGTGCCCACTAACATGGCTGAAGCCATTGTGGCCAAAACCAAAGGCACTCGCGCCTAGTATTATCTCAGCTTGTCAACCCTAGGGCAATCGGCCCTAACCAACCATGAACCAAAAAATCAGAATCAAGCTGAAAAGCTACGACCACAACTTGGTCGATAAGTCTTCCGAGAAAATCGTGAAGGCTGTAAAAGCTACCGGTGCCATCGTAAGCGGCCCAATTCCGTTGCCCACGGAAAAGGAGAAGTACACGGTGCTGCGTTCGCCCCACGTAAACAAGAAGAGCCGGGAGCAATTCCAGCTCTGCACCTACAAGCGTTTGGTTGACATCTTCTCGACCAGCAGCAAGACGGTAGATGCGCTGATGAAGCTGGAACTGCCCAGCGGCGTTGACGTTGAAATCAAAGTCTGAGCCTAACTCTTGAATTAACGAAAAGCCCCGTTGGTCATTGGCCGGCGGGGCTTTTTGTTGCTGTAGACCCAAAAGGTCTATCTAGGGTTGGTAGCAGGAGCTAAATGCCTCACTGCTAAATTTATTTCTCATCTACCCTGGTAATTACCAGATATTCTCCTTACCTTTGCACTCCCTTAGCGAAAAGGCCACTCGGGCCTTTTCTTTTTGTGTCATTTAATATCCACACAGAATGCCTGGCATCATCGGTAAAAAAATCGGTATGACAAGCCTCTTCACTCCGGACGGGAAGAACATTCCTTGCACGCTCATCGAAGCGGGTCCGTGCGTAGTGACGCAGGTTAAGACTGTCGAAAGCGACGGTTACAACGCAGTTCAAATTGCCTACGGCGAGAAGAAAGCGAAGAATACCACTAAGGCACTGGCTGGCCACTTCGCCAAAGCCGGCACCACCCCCAAGAAGCGTTTGGTAGAGTTCCGCACTGAGGACGTAGCCACCTATTCGCTCGGCAGCACGGTTGAAACCTCGCTGTTCGAAGAAGGTGAGTTCGTTGACGTAGTTGGTACCTCGAAAGGTAAAGGCTTCCAAGGTGTTGTAAAGCGTTACAACTTCCAAGGTGTGGGTGGCCAAACCCACGGTCAGCACAACCGTCTGCGTCACCCCGGTTCTATCGGTGCGTGCTCGTGGCCTTCCCGCGTATTCAAAGGAATGCGTATGGGTGGCCGCATGGGTACCGACCGCGTCAAGATTCAGAACCTGAAAGTGATGCGTATTGTGGCTGATAAGAACCTGATTTTGGTGAGCGGCTCGGTGCCCGGTGCCAAGAACGGCTACGTGGTTCTGGAGAAATAACCTGCTAAGCTTACTAGAGATGGAACTGTCCGTATTCAATAGCAAAGGCGAAGACACCGGCCGTAAGGTTACGCTGTCAGACGCCGTGTTCGGCCACGAGCCGAACGAGCACGTCATGTACCTTGACGTGAAGCAGTACTTGGCCAATCAGCGCCAGGGTACGCACAAATCGAAGCAGCGCGCCGAAGTGGCTCGCACCACCAAGAAACTGAAGAAGCAGAAAGGCACCGGTGGTGCTCGTGCTGGTTCGATGAAATCGGGTGTATTCGTAGGTGGTGGCCGTATGTTCGGCCCGCAGCCTCGCGATTATGGCTTCAAGCTGAACAAAAAGACTAAGCGCGTTGCGCGTCTGTCCGCTCTGTCGGTGCTGGCTCGCGAAGGCAAAGTAGCTCTGGTTGAAAACCTAACGCTGAGCGCTCCTAAGACTAAAGAGTTTGTTGCCATTCTCGACGGTCTGAAGCTCAACAATGGCCGCAAGACCTTGTACGTAGCTGCTGAGGCTGACAAGAACTTGCTGCTAAGCGCCCGCAACGTGCAAAAGGTGAAAATTGCTACCCCTGTAGCTCTTAACACCCACGATTTGCTGAACACCGACACCCTGCTATTGAGTGAGGATGGTCTGCGTTCGCTGGAGCAATTGTACACCGCTAACAACTCTGCCGAATAATGAGCACGCTAAAACGCCCCATTATCACTGAGAAGGCTACCAGCCTCACCGAAAAAGGCCGCTATGTGTTCGAAGTAGAGCGCACAGCCAACAAGGTGCAGATTAAAAAGGACATCGAGCAACTTTACGGCGTAACCGTGCTAGACATCAACACGATGCGCACGATTGGCAAAGTGAAGTCGAAGTTCACTAAAGGTGGCCAAGTTTCAGGTCGTCGCGCCCACGGCAAAAAGGCCGTCGTGACCCTGAAAGATGGTGACATCATTGATTTCTACGGCAACCTGTAGTTGCCTTCGCCGCAAAAGCCCAACTAGCTAGTAATGGCACTTAAAAAACTCAGACCAACTACGCCCGGCCAGCGTTTCCGCGTGGCCCCGGCCTTCGACGAGCTAACCACGTCGACGCCGGAGAAGTCGTTGCTGACCTCGCTCAAAAAGAGCGGCGGTCGTAACTCTTCGGGTAAGATGTCGAACCGCTACATCGGCGGTGGACACAAAACCCAATATCGTATCGTTGACTTCAAGCGTGATAAGAACGGTGTTCCGGCCACGGTGAAGACTATCGAATACGACCCTAACCGCACTGCTCGTATTGCCCTGCTGCACTACGCCGACGGCGAGAAGCGCTACATTATCGCCCCCGCTGGCCTGAATGTAGATACCGTTATCGTATCGGGCCCTGGTGTAGCTCCCGAAGTTGGCAACGCTCTGCCGCTCCGCGAGATGCCCCTAGGTACCATCGTGCACAACATCGAGCTGCAGCCTGGTCAAGGCGCCGCTATCGCTCGTTCGGCTGGTACTTACGCGCAGCTAGTAGCTCGCGAAGACCGTTACGCCACGCTGAAATTGCCTTCGGGTGAGATGCGCATGGTGCTGGTTACCTGCACCGCTACGGTGGGTACCGTGTCGAACGGCGACCACATGAACGTGGTAATGGGCAAGGCTGGCCGCAATCGTTGGGCTGGTCGTCGTCCCCGCGTTCGTGGTGTGGCTATGAACCCTGTTGACCACCCCATGGGTGGTGGTGAAGGTAAGTCGTCGGGTGGTCACCCGCGCAGCCGTAACGGCATCTTCGCTAAGGGTCAGAAAACCCGCAACAAGAACAAGTACTCTGAAAACCTGATTGTCAGCCGCAAAGGCAAGAAGTAATATATGGCACGTTCACTCAAAAAAGGGCCGTACATTGACTTCCGGCTCGAGAAAAAGGTAGAGGCGCTCGATAGCGCTGGTAAGAAGTCGGTGGTTAAAACTTGGTCGCGGCGCTCGATGATTTCGCCTGACTTCGTAGGCCACACCTTCGCTGTGCACAACGGGAATAAGTTCATCCCGGTCTATGTAACTGAAAACATGGTCGGCCACAAGCTCGGCGAGTTCGCGCCCACGCGCAACTTCCGCGGTCACGTCGCCAAAAAAGATAAAGGCAAGCGCTAAGATGGAAGCAGTAGCCAAACTCCGTAACGTGCCTACCTCGCCGCGCAAAATGCGCTTGGTAGCCAATCTGGTACGCGGCAAGCGCGTAACCCAGGCCCTCGGTCTGCTCCGCTTCGAAGCCAACTCGGGTGCCGAGCGCGTTGAGAAGCTTCTCCTGTCGGCCCTAGCCAACTGGCAGCAGCAAAACCAGGACGAACGCATCGAAGATGCCAACCTCTATGTCACCGAAATTTTCGTGGACGAAGGCCGGCAACTGAAGCGTCTGCGCCCCGCCCCCCAGGGCCGTGGTCACCGCATCCGCAAGCGTTCGAACCACATCACACTGACGGTTGGTCCGCAGCGTGAGTCGCAAATGTCGAAGAAAGAGCTGAACGCACTGAACCGCGCCATCTCGACTATCGACGCGGCAACTTCTACCGAAACCCCCGCTAACGCCTAATCTACCATGGGACAAAAAGTAAATCCGGTTGGCTTTCGACTCGGCGTTATCAAAGGCTGGGACTCCAACTGGTACGGCGGCAAAGACTTCGCCGACAAACTAGTTGAAGACGAGAAGATTCGTAAGTACATCAACGCCCGTATTCAAAAGGGTGGTATTTCGCGCATCGTTATCGAGCGTACACTGAAGCGCATCACCATTACCATCAACACGGCTCGTCCGGGTGTGGTAATTGGTAAAGGCGGCCAGGAGGTTGATAAGATTAAGGACGAACTCAAGGAAATTACCAAGAAGGACGTTCAAATCAATATCTTCGAGATTAAGCGCCCCGAGCTGGATGCTCGCCTAGTAGGCGAGAGCATCGCCCAGCAGCTGGCCGCTCGTATCTCGTTCCGTCGCGCAATGAAAATGTCAATTCAGGCCGCGCTCCGCGCTGGTGCTGAAGGCATCAAGATTCAGTGCGGTGGTCGTCTGGGTGGCGCTGAAATTGCCCGCTCGGAGCAGTACAAAGAAGGTCGTACCCCGCTGCACACATTGCGCGCTGATATCGACTATGCCCTGTCGGAAGCCCAAACGGTGTACGGCAAAATCGGCATCAAAGTGTGGGTAATGCGCGGTGAGGTGTTCGGCAAGCCAGACTTGTCGCCTAACCAAGCTCCCGCTGGCGGCCAGGGTGGTGATGAGCGCGGCGGTCGCAACGACCGCGGCCCGCGCAACGACCGTGGTGGTGACCGCGGCCCGCGTCGCGATGGCGACCGTGGCGGTGACCGTGGCCCGCGCCGTGACGGTCAGGGCGGCGGCAACCGTGGCGGCCAAGGTGGTGGTAACCGTGGTGGTCAGGGTGGCGGTGCCAACCGTGGCGGCCAAGGTGGCGGTCCCCGTCGCTAAGCTTTAGTTGAAAGTCTAAACCGTATCCTGAATTATTTTTTTCAGGGTACGGTTTAACGCTAATAATTTTTCAAGTTTTCTTTTTTTACTCAAGATGTTACAACCGAAAAGGACCAAGTATCGCAAGATGCAAAAGGGTCGCGTAACAGGCCTAGCCTACCGCGGCAGCTCCATAGACTTCGGTTCGTTCGCGCTTAAGTCACTGGAAATCTCTTGGATTACGGCTCGCCAGATTGAGGCGGCTCGTATTGCCATGACCCGTGCCATGAAACGCGAAGGGCAAGTATGGATTCGCATTTTCCCCGACAAGCCAATTACCAAGAAGCCTGCTGAAGTGCGGATGGGTAAGGGTAAAGGTTCGCCCGAGTATTGGGTGGCCTGCGTGAAGCCCGGCCAAATCATGTTTGAATCGGATGGCGTGAGCCTCGAAGTTGCTAAGGAGTCGCTGCGTTTGGCGGCCCAGAAGCTGCCGGTTCGTACCTCATTTGTAGTTCGTCGCGACTACGTAGAAGCCGCTGCTTAATTCGATGAAAAACGAAGAAATCCGCGCCCTGTCCATCGAGGACCTGCGCACCCAGATTAAAACCGAGCAAACTAACGGCCAGCAGTTGCGCTTCGCGCACGCTATCAGCCCGCTCGAAAACCCCGGCCGTTTGAAGGCCAACCGCAAAACCGTTGCTCGCCTGCAAACGGAGCTTTCGCGTCGGAACAATGAGCAGGCTTCTAACCAAGCTTAGTAATGGAACCGACTCAAGAAAACCTGCTGCCGGCTCACGATGCTGCTTCGGACCGCAACATGCGGAAAGAAATCGTGGGCAAGGTGACTAGCAACAAGATGGATAAGTCCATTACGGTTGCCGTAGTCGCCAAATACCAGCACCCGATTTACGGTAAGTTCGTGAGCAAGACCACCAAGTTCCACGCCCACGACGAGAAAAACGAGTGCGGCGAAGGTGACCTGGTGCGCATCATGAGCACCCGCCCCCTGAGCAAGACTAAGCGCTGGCGCTTAGTTGAAATTGTTGAACGTGCTAAGTAATCCTGAACGATGATACAGCAAGAATCCCGCCTCACGGTAGCCGACAACAGCGGCGCCAAGGAAGTGCTCTGCATCCGCGTACTGGGTGGCACGGGCAAGAAATACGCTACGGTTGGCGATAAAATCGTGGTAGCCATCAAATCGGCTATTCCTTCGGGCAACGCCAAGAAGGGTACGGTTAGCAAAGCCGTTATCGTGCGCGTGAAAAAAGAAATCCGTCGCAAGGACGGTTCTTACATCCGCTTCGACGATAACGCTGCCGTACTGCTCAACAACAACGACGAGCCCCGCGGCACGCGCATTTTCGGGCCAGTGGCCCGTGAACTGCGCGAGAAGCAGTTTATGAAAATCGTATCGCTAGCCCCCGAAGTAATCTAAGCTATGGCGACGAAACAGAAAGCAGCCCCCGTTCAGCTGCACGTGAAAACGGGCGACAACGTACTCGTAATTGCCGGCGACGAGAAGGGCAAGCGTGGCGTTATTAAGTCGGTGAACCGCTCGACCCAGCGCGTCATCGTGGAAGGCCTCAACCTGGTGACTAAGCACAACAAGCCTAGCGCGAAAAACCCCCAGGGCGGCATCACTAAAATCGAAGCCCCTATTCACGTTTCTAACGTGAAGAAGGTTGATTCGGCCAACGCTTAATCCGCTACGACAATGGCCCGACTGAAAGATAAATACGAGAAAGAAGTAGTACCCGCGCTCCAGGAGAAATTCCAGTACAAGAGCGTAATGCAGGTACCGCGCATCACTAAAATCTGCATCAACCGTGGCATCGGTGCCGCTGTTGCTGACAAGAAGCTGGTGGACAACGGGGTTGAAGAGCTGACGACCATCACCGGTCAGAAAGCCGTTCCCACCATCGCCAAGCGTTCGGTGTCGAACTTCAAACTCCGTGAAGGTATGCCAATTGGCGCGCGCGTAACGCTACGCGGCGAGCGCATGTACGAGTTCATGGACCGCCTACTGACGGTGGCCCTGCCCCGCGTACGTGACTTCAAAGGCATCAACGATAAAGGCTTTGATGGCCGGGGTAACTACACCCTAGGTGTGAAAGAGCAGATTATCTTCCCCGAGATTTCGATTGACAAAATCAAAGGCATCGCGGGTATGGATATCACCTTCGTGACCACCGCCGAAAACGACGAGCAGAGCTACGAGCTGCTCCGCGCCTTCGGAATGCCCTTCGCTAACGCTAAAAAGGACGCTCAATAATGGCTAAAGAATCCATCAAAGCCCGGGCCCGCAAGCGCGTTGCCCTGGTAGCCCGCTACGCTGAGAAGCGCAAGGCTCTGAAAGCTGCCGGTGACTACGCTGGTCTCGACAAGCTGCCCCGCAACGCGTCGCCTGTGCGCCTGCACAACCGCGACATGATTGACGGCCGCCCTCGTGGCTACATGCGCAAGTTTGGTATCAGCCGCGTTCGCTTCCGCGAAATGGCGCTGGCTGGTAAGATTCCCGGCGTAACGAAGTCGAGCTGGTAAGACAGCCGCTTATATATAAAAAGCCCCATGTAATTTAATTGCATGGGGCTTTTTATATGTGCAATAATTACTGTCACGGCATCTTATATATGTTATCTTAATTTGACCAGTTTCTCAAGCATGCAAATAGTACATGTGTTTAGTAAGTGTTTTCTAGTATTTGCTATCATCTGCGTGTCTTGTAAAAAGCAAAATCCTGCTGATTTAAAAAAGAAACTAGTTGGTGAATGGATAATGGCTACTTCTTCGAGCAATGAGCCCAATTTATTGATTTATCCAACGAGCGATAATGGACTATTTGTCTATGATAATTTAGCGGGTAAATGGTGCAGCTATAGTGCTTGGCTATCTATTAGCAATGACACTCTTTTGGGGAGGCAAGGATGCTTAAGGCATTATCACTTTAAGCTAATGTATTTGCCTAATCGAGATGAGTTGGTAGTAGATGATACACTTTTATTAAGGCATAGTGAATCGATACCTAGGCAGCTTATAAACTAGCGCTCATAATAAAGCTCCCAACTTTAAATGCCATTTAAAGTTGGGAGCTTTGTTCCTTCAAGATAGAAACGTTTCGCGTCATTTCTTGAAGAATCAGTTCCTGTGTATTGAAAGAGAAATTATTATAGGGACTAGCTCACGGCTAGCTTGCGAAGCGATTCACGGTGTTGCCCTATCTCCAGTACGATACTTAGGGCTACCCCCAAGGCTACTAAGCCTCCGATGAGTGGTAGGTTACCTAGGGAGGAGAGATTGACTACGCATAGAATGACGGCCACATTGAGTAGGCCTAAAAAGAGCACGGTAGTAATCTGGGAGAAGCCTAGCGCTAGGATGCGGTGGTGCACATGATTTTTATCGGGTGCGAAAGGTGACTTGCCAGCTAGTATCCGTACTAGGAACACGCGGCTGGTATCGAATAGGGGCACGAATAAGATGCCTAGTGCTACGGCCGGCGACGCTCCACCTAAGGGCTGCCCAGGTGTGTTACCCATCTCGATAAACTGGATGGCCAGTACCGAAACGATGAAGCCACATACCAGTGACCCTGTATCACCCATGAATATCTTGGCCTTGTGAAAGTTGTAGCGCAAGAAGCCTAGGACGCCGCCCAGTAGGCATACTGCTACGAAAGCATAGTTGCTAAATGCTTGGCCGCCATAGTAATAAAAATAATACCCTAGGGTGCTGCTGATAATAAGCAGAATAGTGCCCGCTAAACCGTCGAGGCCATCGATAAGGTTGATGGCATTGGTAATGCCCACGATGGCTAGGAAGGTGAGGCAATAGCTGATACCAATAGGCAGCGTATCAATGCCGAAAATGCCCTGTAAGCTGGTGATACGCACATCGGCCATCAGCATCACTACCCCAGTAGCTAGCAACTGGCCGACAAACTTCTTGGCAACCGAAACCGTCACAAGGTCATCTTTGAGGCCTACGAAGAAAAGCAATAGGCAACCTGCCAGTAAGTACTGTACTCCATTGGCAAGCGGGGCGAAGATGGTAAGCGCCGATAGAAACCCCGCTAGCACCGCCACACCACCTAGGCGCGGAGTAGGCATCTTGTGCACCGAGCGATTATTAGGGGCGTCGAATAAGTTCTTGAGGTGCGCTACGTAGATGATAGATGGTACTGCGAATAGGGCTATGAGCAACGCCCATAGTGCTGCTAGAGCTAGTTGAATGCTAAACGTGGAATTCATAAAAGATAAGATTGACTGCTTATTAAGTAAGATGATGTATAACGGACGTTGATAGGCAACGACTAGTGGTGAACTAGGCGCTCTTGGTAGCGGTGAGTGGCCGTGGTTACGCGCAGCAGATATAAGCCAGCCGCTAGTCCTTGGCCATTGAGTGTGAGCAGGCGGCTACCTGCCGGCAACTGTTGTGCGAGTACTACGCGCCCTTGGGTATCGAGCAGCTCTACGCGCTGCATGTCTTCGCCCAGGTTAGTGCCATCTAGATGCAACTCTGAGGAGAAGACAGTGGGCCATACCATGAGCGTTGCTGCAGCAAGGTTTTGGACAACTACGGTGGGGCTGTAAGTGGCGGGTTTGGTAGATTCCAGCACGCGCAGCCGGTAGTACACGGGTTGCCCGCCTAGGGGCTGTCCCAGCGAGGCGTCGAGGTAGCTGTACGTAGCGGTAGCTACTTCTTTGGCGGCTACCTGCCCCACCCGCTGAAAGGCGAGCCCATCGAGGCTGCGCTCTACTTCATAGGTGCTAATGCCTACTTCCTGAGCTACTACCCAACTCAGCAAAGTGCCCGCTTTTTGTGCTACGGCACGCAGCGAGACCAGTGTAACCGGCAGCGGCGCTACCTGCTCGGCGCGAGCAAGGGCAAATTGACTGAAGCTGCTGAGCCCGCTGCGCAAGGCGTAGCCATCGGCCACGCGGCGGCCGTCGCCATCCGTAGGGCTAAGGGTGCCACCGCCGACGCTCCAATCGGCAGCAGTGGTGCTGGTTTCGGGGCGCTTGAGCAAGCCAAAGTAGTTATCGACCAAGTTATTGAACGGCCCTAGGTAGGCGCGGGCAGTATAAGTGCCGCCCGTGGGTTGGGCATCAGGCAGCAATAGCCAGCGGCCGGTCGTGTACAGCTCTACGTAGCGTAGTTGGCTAGGAGCAGTCTCGTTGCAACTCAGCTCGGTCGTTGGCTCGGGGCTAGAGCTAAAGCTGGCATCGAGGTAGCGGGTGCCGACTAGGTTGTTGCTCACTAGGTCGAAGCGCGCGTACTGCGTGCTGGTACCAACCGGGAACGCATAGGTATCGGTGCTGCCCGGTGCTACGTAGCGGCGTAACGTTCCGGCCACGTAGCTGCTGCCACTGGTGCTCAGGCTGGACCCAGCCGAGCTGAAGTGCACCCATTTAAAGCTGCCGGTATTAATGATACCTACTGTTAGGGTAAGGCTAGTGGCCGAGGTAGCATCGCTCTGCAGCGTGAGGCCAGCGCCGTTGTTTATCACTACCCGCCCAAACTCCCCGTTAGCCACCACTTGGGGGCTGTTGCCTACAAACGCTACCTGGCTGCTAGCCGCTACGGTGGCGGTGCCGCCCGTGTTCAGCCAGTCGCCACTCACGGCCAGTTCAGCAGCACTACCTAGGGTGAGCTGGCCGCCCGGCACGAGGTGCAGCGTGCCTACGGTAGCCCCGGGCGCATCGATTATGGGGGCCACCGTTGCCGGGCCCACCGTTACGTCGGTTGTTGGGGTGGGCACGGTGCCACTTGCCCAGTTCTGGCAGTCGAGCCAGCTGGCCGTGGTGCCGTGGCCGGTCCATTGCCCGGCGGGGCCGTCGAGAGGCGCATCGGTCACGACCGGGAAGGGCCCCATGTTCGCGAGTGGAGTGCAGCTAGTGCTGTTCGTAGCCACACTCAGCACTTGGTACTGCGTAGTGGCGGTGCTATTGGGCACTAAATAGTCGTAGGTAGCGCTCGGGATGGTGAGCGTTTCGGTGGTGCCGGCGGTGAGGTTACGAAGCACTACCGTAAGTGGAAACTGCGCTGCGGCTAGGGTAGTGGGCTGCTGGCTGAGCCGGTCGAGGCCCGCAAAGGTGAAGCGGAGCGGGTGCGCGCCTAGCTGCGGGCACACCTGCTGGCTAGCATAGGCAGCCTGCGGCAGCGAGGCAAAGCTCCAGCCGCTAGTATTACCTTGGTTGTTGGCATTTTGGCCGGCCTCGAAGTAAGCCCCACCCTGGGCTTGGCTATCGCGCAGGTAGATGTAGCTGGCGCACACCGTGCCCGAAGGCTTGCTCCAGCTAAACGGCTGGCCATTGACCGTGCTTTGCAGGGTAATGACCTTGGCCCCTGTGCCATTGGCCTGTACTGTAGCATCCGCGGTAAAAGTGGTGGTGGTGCCCGCCCCAAATTGGTAAGTGGAGCCCGGCGCCAGGGATAATTGCTGCGTAATCGTATTGCTGCCCGTCACGTAGTTTACCCCCGCCAGCTGCAGGCTGGCGATGGTGCTGCCGCTGCCACCCACGGTATGAGTAGCGCCCGCGCCCGTTTGCACAATATTATAGGCGAAGCCATTGCCGTTGAAAGCCGCGCCAGTGCTTAGCAAAATGGTTGAGGTGCCAGCGTCAAACGTCAGCGAAGATGGCTGGCTGAGTGCCCACGCCCCGGACGTGATTTCGACCGTGGAGGAACCTAGCAGCAGCGTACGGCTAGGTGGCGTGGTAGCTCCGTCGAGCGGAGCGCTGGCCAAGCTGCGCAGTTGCAGCGGTTGGTTGTTGGTGAGCAGGGTGCCAGCCGTGAGCGTGAGGCCATTGCCCCCAGTGCGGGGCTGAAGCAATGCATCTGCCAGGTTAATGGTTGCGTCGGGCGCATTAATGGTGAGGGCGCCGCCGAAGGACTGGCCAGCGCTAGTGAGCGTGCCATTGCCTAGGAGCATGGTTTCCCCTTGCCACTGCTGGTTCATTGTGGGGCTCCAGGTAAGTGAGCCATAAATAGCCAGCCGGTTGGCCGCCGCGCCGCCGAAGGTGGGGGCGTTGGTCACCGCGGCCCAGCTTAGGCTGCGGCAGGAGGCCAGCACTGCATCCTGCGTCACGGTTTGATTAGCTAGGGTAAACGACTTGCTGTCGAATACCACGTAGTCGAGCTGATTGGGCACGCAAATGCCGGCCGCCCCGCCGCTGCTCAGGGCCCAGTGGGCAGGGTCGCTCCAGTTGCCGCCGTTGCCAACCCAGTAGAGGGTGCGCGGCACGGGTGGGTTGGTAAAGCTGATGCCGGAGTTGCCACCGTTGTCGAAGCATTGATTGGCCGTCCACTGGCTACCGCCCGTGAAGGTTACATTGCGCAATGCTGCGTAGGCCACCGGCTGGTTGGCCGTGCCACCAGCTGGTTTGCTAAACGTTACGCGGGCCGTGCCCGTGCCGCCGTTGATGGTTACGTAGCCCGAGCAGTCGCCCCCGGCTACCAGCTGCGCATTAGCATCAAAAAGCTGGCTAGAATTATAAAAGTTGTATATCCGGCCAGCTGCCATGCTGAGCTGCTGCCTGAAGGTATTGCTGGCGCTCACGTTGGCCGAGCCCGCAAAGCGAAGCTGGTTGAACGTAGCTATTGCGCCGCCGCCCGACACAACCGTGGGCAGCGAGCCCGACGCAGGGTCCGTAAACGCGACTATGTTGTACACCAGCCCAAGTCCGGCTCGGAAGAAGGCCGGCTGGTTGCGAGTAGAGTTAGAGCTAATGCTGATGGTGCTGGTGCCTGCATCGAGGGTTACGCCCGGCGCTACGTCCCAGGTGTAGGTGGTGCGCACTCCCACGTCGCTCGTGCCCGAGGCGGGTGTCAGGGTTAGTAGGCTGCTGCCCAGCTTCACGCTCACGGGGGCGGCGCTCACCGGCCCACCGGCACTGCTACCCGTGGTAAAGACCGAGCCCGTGGCGGCATAGCCACTGGTGAAGCCCTGCGCTTTGATGGCTTGATTACTGGTGTTGAACGCGCCTGCTTCTACGTACAGGCGGCCATTGGGCGAGGTAGCGCCGGGGGCCAGCGTCAGGGCATCGAGCAGGGTATACGTGCTGCCAGGAGCCCGGAAGTACACGTTGCCCAGCAATGTTCGCTCGGCCGTAGCTACGGTAGAGGGCAAGCTGCTGACCTCATGGCCGTAAAAAACTAGGTCAGCCTTGGTGCTGATAGTCATGGTGGCTGCTAGGGTTAGCGAGCCGCCAATGCCGAGTTGCTTTTGCCCTAGGTCGGTAGCGGCCTGGCTAAAAACGGGTGCGTTGGCCCCCGTCCAGTCCATGTCGCGGCAAAAGGCATTGGAGCCGTCCAGGGTTACTACCTGTCCGGCCGCCGTAAAGGAGTTGGCATCGAAGCGCACGTTGGTAGCCAGCGTGGGCAGGCAGCCGCTGCCGGTGGGCGCGCCCCCGCTGGTACTGGCCCAGTGGGTGGCATCGTGCCAACTGCCACTGCCGCCTACCCAGTACAGGTCGCTCGTGGGCAGGGCCGTAAAAGTTATGTTTTGAGTATTACCGCGGTTAAGCGAGCTAGTGGCGCGCACGCTGCCGCCGCCGCTAAATGTAATGTCTTGTACTGCCGCGTAGGCAATGGTTGTGCTGCTCCAGCTACCTGCCCGCTGCAGCACCGCAGCCTGCCCGGGCACGCTCGATTGCAGATGCGCTAGGCCGGCGCAACTGCCACCTAGGGCCAATACGGCGCGCGAACCCAGCATCAGCGTTTGGCCACCCGCGGCGCGCAGCACAGCTTCGGCGCCTACGCCCAGCGTGCCCGTGATGGTAGCCGCGCTAGTCAGCGCAGCATTGCCCTTAATGGTAAGCGTATTGAAGGTAGACCCCGCTACACTGAATGTGGCGCTCGCGCCGGCCGCTACTTCTACCGTATTATACGTTTGCGCTGTGCTAATGAAAGTGTACGCGTTGGCTGTGCTGCGGGGCGTGGTGCCCATGCGCAAAGTGCTCGTGCCTGCTTCTAGGGTCAGGTTAGAGCCTGCTACCTCCCAGGTATTTACTGGCGCCAGTAGGTTGAAGGTGCTCGCGTTCAAATAAATATCGCGCACGCGGTTGCCCGTGCTGCGCACTCCGAAACACGAAACCGTGGCATTGCCAAAATCGACGCTACCCGCCATCAGCAGCAGGCTGGGGGTGCCAGCGTACTGCACCAGGTTTACATCGCTGCTGAAGGCCCAGGCGCCGGCCTCGCTCTCAAAGCTCAGCCAGCCATTGATAGGCACGGCGCGCAAGTCTAGTTCGTGCCCGCCTGAAGTGGCTAGCAGGCGAAAGTTGGCGTCTTGCCGACCTAGGCCGGTGGCTAGGCGTAGGTCGCCATTTACTTCTACCGTGCCGTTGCCCAGCAGGCGCATGCCCGTCACGGCAGCGCCGCCAGCTGGCGTGTACACGGCCCCCGTCCAGTCCATATCGTGGCAGGTTACGGTGGCCCCGATGCTCACTGTCTGGTTGCTGGCAGTGAAAGAATGAGCATCAAAGTGCACGTCGTCGGTGCTTTGGGGCACCTGGGTATGGGTTCTGCTGCCGCCGCTGGTGGTGGCCCAGTGCGTAAGGTCATCCCACTGGCCGTTGCCGCCTACCCAGTAGTAGTCGGCAGCATGGGCAGCCGGCCCGGCCGCCAGGAAGGCTAGTACTAGCCCCCAGCGGCCAGCGCTAGCCCGCCGCCAAATAGCATAAATAGAAGCAATTATCATTACGAATAAGCGTACATAAATGAAATAGACTAGGCGGGCTGGTCGCTGGCAAGGCGCTTGCGGGCACTTGCCAACGCTGTTGCAGCGCGCGGCTGTGCTAGGGCCCCTCAGCAATACCTAGGTGCCTTAGGCAGTGCCACCAGTGCCATTAGCCGCACTGATAGCGTGCGGTAATGTTTCGCCGCGCGCCTCACAGCCTATAAGCACGCTATGAGAGCAGAACGCAGGCCCTAGGCTCTCACGAATCCGTGAGGAAGGAATAGGCACGGGTTGCCCTAGCCCCCGGCCGCGTAGCTGGCTTGTAGCTACTTTAGTAGGGTCGCGTTGGCGACGAGGGAGACTACGGGCTTGGCTTGCGCAGCTGCGCTACGCAGTACTACTCGCTGGGGCGCGGCACCCTGGCGGCTAGCCAGCGCAGGCGTATTGCGAGCTGGCTGCATCTGCTGGTTAAGCACCAGCAGTGTAGTGAGCAAGCCAAGGAGAAAAAGCCAAGCCTTTGTAGAAGGTACTTTGAGCACAGAAATAGAAGGCGGTACAGTTGGTAGCATAAGACAGGTTTTTTATGCCCTGTGCCAGATGCGTACCAAACGAGCCTAACCCGCATAAATACCTATTAAATAGCTATTCATGCGGGTTAGGGTCGTGGCGAACGTCCGTTTTTCAGAATGTGACTCTGAAAACTGGAGACCGGGGCGGACGAGGCGCAGGCTACTGCGCCCGGCTGTCGCGCAGCGTCTGCAGCTCGGCACTCATGTCGGCCAGCACCTGACGTAGTAGGCGGTCGGCCGCTTCTACCAGCGGCTGCAAGTCGTCGTAGCTGTAAGGCCCTTCCCAGTTTTCGAGGCGGTCCATCAGAGCTACGGCCGGCTGAATCTGGAGGTGCACCAAGCTGGGACGCAGCTTGTGCGCTGTGTTTTGCAGGCCTTGTATGTTGCCTACTTCAAGCGCCCGCCCTAGGTCCCGAAGCGCATTATAAGTGCCTTCGATAAACGTCTTAAGCATCGACTCCACAAACTTCTGATTGCCGCGGGCCGTGTCCAGCAGCATATCCAGCTTGTACAAGGTGCCATCTGAAGGGACGTCGGGCATAGGAGCCGCGGGCGGTGTCGGCTCGGCTGAGGTTTCTGCCTCGGAGGGGCTGCCATGCGGACGCAATACCCAGTCGTGCACCAGCTGCATGAGCTCGTCTTCGTAGAACGGCTTGGTGAGGTAGTCGTTCATGCCGGCCGCTAGGCAGCGCTGTTTTTCACCATTGATGGCCGAGGCCGTGAGGGCGATGATGGGCGTGGTAATGCCTAGCTGCTGCCGTAGGTGCTGGGTTGCGACAAAGCCATCCATCACGGGCATCTGCACATCCATCAAAATGAGGTCAAACTCCTGGGTTTGCGCCCGCTCAATGGCCTCCTCCCCGTTTTCGGCTTCTGTTACCTTGAGGTGTGCGCTTCGCAAAAAGCTCTTGGCCAGCAGGCGATTATATTCATTGTCTTCGACCAGTAGAATGCGCTTGCCACGTAGGTCTTGCGGATTGGCAATAGCTGCCGACTTGCGCTGTGGCAGGTCATTGACAGTGCCAATGGGCAAAAACAGGCAGAAATGACTGCTAGTGCCCTTGCCCTTCTCGCTTTCAATGTCAATTTCGCCGCCCATTAGCCGCGCCAGGCTACGGCTGATGCTAAGCCCTAGGCCCGTGCCCCCAAACTTGCGTGTGATGGAGGAGTCCTCCTGGCTAAACTCTTGGAAAATAGACTGCAAGTAATCGGGGTCAATGCCCACGCCGGTGTCGCATACCGAGAACGCAACAATAATTTGCCCATTGAAATAGCCCGCTACTTCGCATTCCACAGTTATTTCGCCTTTGTCTGTGAATTTTACGGAGTTACTAACCAGGTTTAGCAAAATCTGGGTAATACGGTAGGGGTCACCAAGTACTACGTTGGGGATGAGTGGACTCACTTTCGTAACGAAACGCAGTCCCTTCTCCTCAGCTTTGTAGAGCATGGTCTTTTCGACCTGCTCGCAGAGGCGCGCCACGTTGAAGCCCACCCGCTCGATGGTCATCTTGCCCGCGTCGAGCTTCGAGATATCCAGAATATCGTTGATAATGACGAGCAGGTTCTGGGCCGATGTGGTAATGGCGTGCAGGTAGTTGCTCTGGCGCGGGGCCAGCGTGGTCTTGGCCAGCAGCTGGCTCATGCCCAGAATAGCGTTCATGGGCGTGCGGATTTCGTGGCTCATGTTGGCCAGGAAAAGCTCTTTGGCTCGGGCCGAGTCTTCGGCTTGCTGCTTGGCTTCGCGCAGGTTTTTCTCTAGGTGCTTCTGGTGCGTGATGTCTAGGTTAATGCCAATGGTGCCCGTCGGCTGCTTATCCTGGTCGTAGAGTGGGGCCGCCCCTACAAAGAGCCACTTGCGCTCGCCCTGCTTGGTAGTGACTTCCAACTCATAAGAACCCGAAATGCCCTTGCGGCGGTCGGCGAGGCGGTCGCGCAGCGAGTCGACTGCGCCTGACGACATGATGAGAGGGTGCAGCGGCTGGCCCAGCAGCTCGTCGGCGGTGTAGCCCATCATCTGGCAGTAGCTGCGGTTGGCGTAGAGCACCCGGTACTCTAGGTCTATCTCTACCAGCCCGAGCTGCATGTTGTCGATGATGTTGCGGTACTTCTCTTCCTGCCGCTTCAAGGTTTGCTCGGCGTGGTAGCGTTCGGTAATGTCCTCAAACTTCCAGAGGTGACCGATGCTTTTCTCCTCTTGCCACACGGGCACAAACGAGCACTGCAGTACGCGGCCATCGTGCAGCACAATGATGTGGTCGAAAAAAGCTTCTCGGCGGGCTACCGTTTCGGTTACCTTGTCCAGGAAGTCGTGTTCGCTAGGAAACAAATGCCCTACATGCTGCACAATTTCCCGCTCGTGCAGGCCCACCAGCCGCTCAGGCGGTGTATCAAACCCAAAAATTCGGCAGAAAGCCGGGTTCGTTTGCACAATGCAGTGCCTTTCATCAACTAGCAGGATGCCCCGCTTCAGGCTGTCGATGGTGGCCGATAGGCGCAGCGCCGCCACCATCAGCTCGCTGTTGGCCTTTTTATTGGCCGAAATATTAATGGAGAGGCCCGTTATCAACCGGGGTTCGCCATCGTCGTCGTACTGCGTAATGAGGCCGCGGCTGAGCACCCACAGATAAGAGCCATCGTAGCAGCGCATACGGTGCTCGCTGCTGAAAATGGGGGTGTTGCCGGCTTGGTAGTTGTCTAGGCGCCAGATAAGCTGCGGCATATCGTCGGGGTGCGTGGCTTCGCTCAGGCCGCGGTACTTATCCGTTTGCTCGGCGGGTGGGTAGCCAAGCAATGCCTGCAGCTCGGGCGAAAAGCGCGTTGCGTGTTTGCGGCAGTCATACTCCCAGGTACCATCACCTAGGCCGTCCATTGCCAGTTTGCGGCGCAGCTCGCGGCGGCGGTCGGTTTCCTCCGCTTTTTTCAGCAGGGTAATATCCTCGATAAAGCCGCTGTATACTGTTCCCTGCGCATCGCGGTACGACAGCGTGGCGTTGCCGCGCCACCAAATGATGGGCTGCCCCGGCCGCACCAGCCGCCCTTCAAAGTGCCAAGGGTCGGCGTTATCGTCGGCAGTAGCGGCGGCCACCGATGCGATATAGCGCGCCCGGTCATCAGGGTGAATGAGTGGCAGCAGGCTGCCAGCGTCGCCCGGCGTCACTCCAAACAGCTCGCGCATTTTGGGGCTGGCGTAGAGCGAGGTGAAGCTGCCATCGGGGTTTTTGCGCCAGCGAAACAGCACCCCCGGCACCTGCTCGGCTAGCTCGCGGTAGCGCGCCTCGCTCTCGGCCAGGGCTAGCTGGGAGCGCTTTTCCTCCGAAATGTCTTCTAGCATGCCCACAAACAGGGGCTCGGCGAGGGCGGGCAGGCACAAGGGGCGCATGCGCATCCGGAGCCAGCCGCCCTCGTAGCCAGGGCACAGGTCGGGTAAGTCAAACTGAAACGCTGCATTACTAGCCAAGCCCATTGCAATCAGCGTTTGGGTGGCCTCGGGTAGGGGCCAGCCCCCTAGGTGCTTTATGGGCTGCCCCACCAGCTGAGACAGCGAAGTATGGCACCGGGCCAAGAAGCGCGAGTTGGCCCAAGTCAGGTGGCCTTGCGCGTCGGTGGTGAGCACCCCCACAAACAAGTCCTGCATCTGAGCCACGAAGTTGGGCAAGTCGCCTAGGTAGGGGCTAGTGGCGGCTAGCTGCATAGCCGCCAGCTGGCTACGCAGCATAGCTATTTCGGCATCGCGCGCGGCCAGTTGGGCCTCACAAGAGGTATCAGAAAGCATAGTACTCCAGAAAATAAAGCGACCGACAACTAAATTTCGCCGTCCTGTATCATCTTATAAATCGTGGACTTACCTACGTCCAGCTTCTGGGCCACCAGCGGCACGTTGTCCTGGTACTTGGTCAGGTAGTGCCGCACGATGGTGCGCGTGTACTCGCGCAGAGTTTTCTCCGAATCCAGGAAACCCGCCTCGCGCCCAGCGGGCGCAAACACAATGTCAGCGGGCTCTATCTCGTGGCCATTGCTGAGCACGGCCGCCAGCTCAATGATGGTTTTGAGCTCGCGTACGTTGCCGGGGTAGTTGTAGGCCTGCAGCTTGTCCTGCGCCGCTTTGGAGAGGCTAATGGGCGGCTTCTGGTACTCGCGGCAAAACTCATCTACGAAGTGCTTGGCCAGAAACAGCACGTCGGAGCCGCGCTCGCGCAGTGGCGGCAGCACCAGCGGCAGCCCGATGATGCGGTAGTACAAGTCTTCGCGGAAGTTGTTGTTGCGCACCTCTTCCGACAGGCTTTTGTGGGTGGCCGTGATGAGGCGCACATCAAGCTTGATGCGCTCGTTGCCGCCCACCCGCTGCAGCTCGCGTTCTTGCAGCACGCGCAGCAGCTTGCTCTGAATGGCGGGGTTCAGGTCGCCGATTTCATCCAAGAACAGCGTGCCGCCGTTGGCTTCTTCGAACTTGCCAATCTTGCGGGCCACGGCGCTGGTAAAGGCGCCTTTCTCGTGCCCAAACAGCTCACTCTCCAGTAGCTCGGCTGGAATAGCAGCCATGTTCACGGCCACGAACGGCTTTTTGTGTCGGCCCGATTTCATGTGAATGGCCTTGGCCACCAGTTCCTTTCCTGTGCCCGTTTCGCCAGTGATGGACACGTTGACTGGCGTTTGAGCGGCTTTTTCCATCAGCCCAAAGAGCCCCTCGATGGCCGGGCTGTGGCCCTTCAGGATTTTGCTGAAATCGTACTTGTTTTGCAGCTGGTCTTCGAGGCGCTTCACTTGCTCGCGTAGCGAACTGGTTTCGCGCAGCTTCTGAATCGCGTTCCAGAGCAAGTCCTTGGTGTTGTCGTCCTTCACCAAGTACTCGGCCGCGCCCGCCTTGAGCAGCTGCACGGCCGTCGCAATCTTGCTTTGCGCGCTGATAACGATAACCGGTATTTCGGGCCAGCGCTGGCGAAGGCGCGTCAGCAGCTTGTCGCCACTGATGTCGGGCAGCGAAAAATCTATCGTGACCACATCGGGCCGCAAATGCATGTTGTCCAAGCACTCTTGGCCTGAGGTCCACAGTTGGACCGTGTCCTCGGGATTGAGCGAAAGGTGATAGTGTAACAGCTGACCATACCACGGGTCATCTTCTACAATGAAGATAGTAAAGGGGGCTTCCATGCTAAGCCTAATTTCTTGTAAATCAAAGGACACGCGTAGGCGCAGCCCCCCCATAGGGTTAGGTGCGTCTACTCAACACCAAACAATTGCTCCGGAACTGATAGGAGTCTAGTAAGTGGTGTGGAAATCGATTGTGGAAAGCAAGAAAGACGGGAGTTCGCGGGGCTGCCGAGTTACGGCCGATAGGCAATCAAGCCGAACGGGTAACAGAGTGGAGGAAATAGATAAGAAGAACTTAGACATCAGGAACGGCTATTAACTAAATAAGGTCAGGCGCTTAGTAGCGCCTGACTTTTATCAAGGTACGGAAGGCAATTGGTAACGGCTGAAAATAGAACTTCACTATGAAGTGTATTTATCGGTAATCAGCTGCGTTAAATAATGCAATAATTTGATTGTTAAATTATTATAGAGTATAGTTGAGGCTTAATAATAGATGGTATTTTTTAGAGAGTTTTACCTCGTCGGCTAGCCAGCCGATATACTTGCTGCATAAGGACCTGCTAGCCGAACCCAAATTACGTTATTCCTAGGCCTTCGTTTCCTCGTAAAACATATTAAGGGCGCCATACTGGCCGAGCTGGTGCTGTACCAGTTCGGTGGCGGGCAAGTAGCTAAGCTGGGGGCGCAAGCCGGCTTTCGCTTCTTGGCTTTTAGTAGAATATACCTTATTAATGAGATAATTATACTTCTTGGCGATAACGGCCCAGTTGTAGCGGCGGTCGGCGATGGCCTGCATTTCCTGGCCCAGCGCCTTCCAGGTGCGAATGCGGGTTTCGGCGATGTGCTTTTTGAGCTCGGCTTTGTCAGAGAAGTACACGGCCTTGTGCTCGGTAGTGGCTTTGTTAAACGACACGTCGAAGGCCAGTACCGGCAGGCCCAGGCACATGGCCTCTACCAGCGAAGGGTTGGTACCGCCCGCACTGTGGCCGTGCACATACACGTGGCAGTTGCTGCGCAAAATGTCGAGTTGCGTCTGGTCGTAGATGGGGTCGAGCAGGTGCAGGTTGGGGCACTGGCCAAACTCCTGGCGTAGCTGGCGGCCGTAGGCGCTGTTGTTCCAGTTGCCCACCAGTACGAAGGGGTAGCTCGGCAGTTCGGCAAAGGCCCCGAGCACGAGATGCACGTTATTTTCAGGCTCGATGCGGCACACCTTGAAGGCGTAGGGCTGGGCCAGAAAAGGGTACTTTTCGCGGGCGGCGTCGGTGATGGACTGCTTGCGGGCGTGGTCGCCGCCGTACTCAATTACGCGGCTGCGGGTGCTGTAGGCGCGGGCCGTGTAGTTCTGAATGGCGTCGTTGTCCGAGATATCAGCGTGCGAAAACCGTACGGCCAGGCTTTCCGACCAGCGCAAAAACCACTTGGCGTAGCGGTTCCACTTGTCGCGGCGCCACTCTATGCCGTCGATAGAGATGATGATTTTCTTGTTGGTAAACCACTTCACGAAGGGCAGCAAAATGCCGCCCGGCACCCCTAGGATGAGCAGCACGTCGGCAAACAGCACCGCGTGCAAAATAGAAAGACAGTCGTAGATAATGCTTTGCGCACCATTGGCCTCGAAGGGCAGGTACACCAGCTTAGCGCTTTCGTAGTGCGAGCGGCGCTCGGCCTTAGAGTACTTTTTGCCGCTGCAATACACCGTGAGGTCGTGTTCCTGGTGCAGGTGCTTCACGAGGTAGGCCGTCAGGGTTTCGAAGCCACCGTAGCAGGCGGGCAGACCCACGGTACCGATAATAGCAACTTTCTTCTTGGTAGACATGTGATATAACTGGGCAGAATTCTAGGTTAAATCTTATTGTAATTACTTGGCCTTAAGCTATGCTAGCGCGGGTCTTGGCGTGTAAACTGGCTGCGTTACAGCCGCGGCGGGCTCAGAAACCATTTTAGGTGCCAGCGGCAGCAGTAGGCCAAACGTGCGCAGCACTTGCTCGGCAAAGCGCTCGGGGCCGAAGGTGGCGGCCCGCTTGCGAGCAGCGGCAGCCATGCGGGCATACACCGGGCCATTGCGGTGCAGCAGGCGCAGGGCGTGCTGCAAGGCCCCTAGGTCGCGCCCATTGATGGCGAAGCCGGTGTGCGTGTGCACGTTGACTTCGGCCACGCCGCCCACCGGCGGCACTATCACGGGCCGCCCGTAGGCCAGGCCTTCCAGAATGGTCATGCCGAAGGTTTCGACCCACTCGTCGGGCCGCGAGAGGTTGACAACCACGGCGGCGCGGTGGTAGTGCGGGTGCATATCGGCCGTGGCCGGAAACAGCTTAAGGTTATTAGGTACCGAGTGGCGGGCGGTGTAGTCGGCCAGGGCGGCGGGTGAGGCATTGAGCACCAGCTCGAAACTCATTTCGGGCAGGCTGCGGGCCAGGGCAAAAAACTCGGGCACACCCTTGTAGTCACGTAGCGAGCAAGCCATCAGCACCACAAAGGGGCGGGGGCTGGCGTAGGGCAGCGAGGCCGTATTAGCCTCAGCGATAAAGCTTGGCGCCAACGAGTTGTACACTACTTCTTGTTCGGCCACGGGCAGTGCTAGTGTCGTGCGCACGTGCTCCGACACGCACAGCAGCTGGTGGGCCGTGCGCTGAGCTACCGCGCACAACAAGCGCCGCAATGGGGCCGGCCGCAGCGATACCTCGTGCAGGTGGTACACCACCCGGGCGCCTCGGCAGCGAGCCGCCAAGGCCGCACCAGCCGGCAGCAGCGAATTGACATATACCACGTAGCCAGGGCGGGCCAGCAGGAGCACCTTCCAAAACACGGCCAGCTGCACCAGCGCAAAATTGAGCAGCGTGCGCCACTGGCTCGCCGACCAGCGGTAGGCCAGCGGATGCAACGTCACGCCTGGCAGGTCGCTCAGGAAGCCTGGCTCGCCGGGCGTAGCCGTGAGCAGGTCGATGCCGTAGCCGGCCTCGGCCAGCACAGCCAGCGACTGCCGCAGCACCAGCGGGCTGCCGCTGCGGTCGTTTAGTAAGTGTACGGCGATAATGCGCATTTGATAAGGTATTAGCTATCAGCTAGTGGCTGCTAGCTTTTAATTTATAAGTCGAGAAGTATTGATAGAGACTAATAGCTAGGATTTAAGCGGCCAATGCTTCTTGGTAAATGCGCTGAAGCTGCTGGCCCCGGCGCTCCCAGGTGTGGTGCTGGGCCACGTGGCGGCGGCTAAGGGCGGCCTCGGCGGCCAGCATGCGCGGCGAGTCGTGGAGCCAGCGCAGGCGCTCGGCAAAGTCCTTAACGTTTTGGTTGAACGCCTTGTAAGGTACTTTCAGGCTGGAGGCGGCGGGCGTCAATTCGCCGGGGCCTTCATTTTCGTAGCACAGTACTGGCACGCTGTAGCTCATGGCCTCGGCCACTACCATGCCTGCTCCTTCATGCGAGGGGAAGAAGAACACTGATGCCTCGCGGTAGATATCGAGCAATTCGTGGCGGGCCAGCCAGGGGCGGTGCACTGCGCAGTCGGTCAGCTTATTATCTTTCAAGAGCTGCTGCAAGCGGCCTTCTTCGGGGCCACTGCCGATGAGCAGCAGGCGAGCTTTGGCTTGCTCGGCGGCGGGCAGGGCATGGTAGAATTTGGCGAAGGCCAGAATCACCATATCAAAGCCCTTTAGCGGTACCATGCGGGCGGCAATCATTACCGTAAAGTCGGCTTTGGGCGCAGGCCCGGCACCTAGGGCTACAGTGGGCAAGTCTACGGCCACCGAGGGCACTATTTCGTAGCGGCTGGCGGGTAGACCTAGGCGCGGAGCTACGGCCGAATTCATGCACAGCACCCGCTCCGAGGCCCGGCGCGTCACGCGCAGGAAGGGGTCGAGGGCCCAAAAAATGTGCTTTAGGCTGCCAATCGCCCGGTCTTTCACGAAGGCGGCCTTGCCATACTGCGCCAGGTGACTGGCCGGAATGGGCGGGTGGTGCCCAATAGGTCCCCACACCATAGGCCGGCCCAGCAGCCACAAAAACGAGGGCGTCCAGTCGTTGTGAAAGTTGAGATTGTGTACCAGGTCCACAGCCAGCTTCTGGCGGCGCAGCCATACGGCCAAGCTCACTTGCCACATGTAAAAGTAGATAAGCGACAAAAGCGGGCCTTTTTTCCACCAGCGCGTCCAGGCCGGCAGGTCGAAGTAACGGAAGTCTACGTTGGCAGCCAGGGCAGCAGCTTCGGGGTTTTCGGCGAGGTAGCGCTCGATGTGCGGGCCATTGTTCTCGCGAGTCACGGCCACTACTTTTTGGAAACGAGCGGCTTGCAAAATGAAGTTCCAGCCCATGCCATCTTCCGAGCCTTTGTAAGGATTCACGGCGTAGGCGGTGATGAGTACCGTATTCATAATCAGGCAGCGGCGAGAATGTTGTTGATAGCCTCAGCCGTAACCGGCTGAGGGGCACGGCTCGAAATGATGCGCGCCGGCACCCCGGCCACCACGCTGCCGGCCGGTACCGAGCGCGTCACGACCGCGCCCGCTGCTACCACGCAGCCCGCTCCGATAATGACGCCATCGAGCACGGTAACCTTGCTGCCAATCCAGCAATTGGGACCGATGCTGATGCCCTGGCGCGTGACGCCTTGCAGGCGGATAAGCTCGTTGTAGTTGCCGTGCAGGTGGTTTTCGGGGTGGCAGCTAAAGTATTGACCGATAATGCAGTCGTCGCCGATGCTAAGGCCACCACCGCCCCCTAGGTAGGCAAATTCGCCGATGCCCACGCGGTTGCCCAGCTTGATGTACTGGCCAGGTTCGGCCAGCGACGTCGACACGATGACTTGGCTAAAGGCCCCGATGCTCACGCTGTCGCCCATTACGAGGCCGCCCTGGCCCAAGCCGCTAAAGCGGGCGTAGTCGCCCACTTTTAGCCACTTGCCAAACCGGATGCGCCCTAGGTGCTGAAACCGCACACCCGCCCCCAGCATAGCCCCACCCGAAGCCCGGCCCCGCAGCCACAGGCGGCAGCCGCGCAGCAGGCTCCCAGCCGTCTGGGTCCCGAAGCTGAGCAAAATGCCAGTGCTCACAGCCTGGTGCAGCGCGAAGTGCGGATTGCGGCGGCGTACGAAGCGTTCGAGTAAAGATTTCATATAAAGCGACAGAATATCAGTTATTTAATTCTAATAAGACTTTAGGCACTAAGCTATTATATCTCCTGCTGGATGTAGCGCCCAATCAGGTTCAGCGTGGTGTCTAGGTCTTGGTTTTCAATGGGCACGTAGCGCGAGCGGCGATAGCGGGCTCCGAGCGCCCCAAATAGCGACTTGTATTGCTGCGTGAGCTGGGTAATGGTACTGGCCGAGAGTTCCTGCTTGCGGCGCAAAATCTCCTGCGGGTCGGCGTAGAGGAAGAAGTTGAGCTTGGGCTTGTTGACGAGCGCGTAGAGCGCCTGGGTAAAGCCCGTGGGCAGGCTGATGTTGCTGCGGCGGCCGTCGTTGATGAAGTCGAAGTAGTAGCGGTCGTAGAGCACCACATGGCCGCGCCGGGTGTGCCGGAGCCAGATAACCGCCTGGCCCACTACATAATCCAGGTAGTAGTAGCTAAAGCGCACCAGCGACGAACCTAAGCCGAAGTTTTGGCCTTGGCGAGGCAGGCTTTGCACGCTGCGGGCTTCGGCGCCCTCCTTGCCATACTTCCAGGCGCTGAGGATGGGCAGTACCGAGGGCCGGTGGCGGATAACTACCACCCGCTTGCGCCATTTCTTTTCGAGGCGCTCTTTCACGTGGTTGATAACTGTGGACTTGCCCGCGCCATCTACCCCGCTGAAGGTGATGATGAGCCCACCGGGCCGCACAAAATCGGCGGCGGTGCTGAGCAGGTAGCGCAGGCCGCGGCGCTTGCGGGCCACGCGGCCGTTGGCGGGCTGCTGGCGCAGGGCGTGATGCAGCAGGGCCGCTTTGGCCGGTTGCCATACACTAGCGCAAGCCAAGCTGCTGAAGGTGATACCGTAAGTTTCGGCTAGGTGAGCCAGCATAGCCTCCTGGCGCTCGGGGCCTTGCTGCTGAAAGTGCCGCAGGTGCGTGAGTGGCAAGTCGCTCTGATTGAGCCAGTAAAATAACCAGGTGTACGCAAAATCATGGAGCAGCGCCGGTACGGGCACGCCGGCCACCGCCCGCTCGGCCTGCGCCAGCACGGCCGGAGCATCGAGCAGTTGCAAGGCTTTGCGGTGCATGGCGTGCAGCAGGTCTACCGACAGCAGCGAGCCATCCTGAAACAGGCAATCGACCGATACCATGTGCGCAGCCTTGCGCACCGTAGCCGACTGCACCAGCGCGAAGCTTTGCATAAATTGCACGCCCCCTAGGGTATCGGGCTGGGTCAGTAGCAGGTCGAGGTCCGAAGTCGGAGCTGGGTAGTAGGCATTGGCGGCGCGAGGCTTGAGCACCACGCCGGGCTGGGGCAGCAGCTGCACGTAGTCGAGCAGGTCGTAGATGGCCAGCTGGCGGTGCTCGATGGTGGTGGCGAGCTCGCGGGTGAGCAGCGCGTTCCAGCCATTCAGCAACCAGCTAATTTGGGCGTGCCAGTCAGGCTGTGCGTGGTAGAGCAGCGCGCCGGTCGATACCTGGTGCAGTAGGTAGAGCTGCCAGGCCAGGGCCATTTCGGCCATCGGCACGCTCGGGAAATACTTGCTCGCCACACCTAGCGCCCGCTCGCGGATGCCGGCGGCCGGCTCGCGCGTCACGAGCAGCGCCTGCTGGGTAATGAAGTGGAATAAGTCGTAGAGCAGCGACGCCTCGGGCTGGGCCATTTCGAGGTCGTAGATGGCGAGTTTATCGCCACCCAGCCAGCAGTTCCAAGGCGTGAAGTCACCGTGGGCGAAGGCAAACGTGGCCTGGCTCAGCGGGTCAATGGTTTCGCGCAGGTGGCGCAGTTTGGTGCGCAAGCCGAAAGGAATGCGGGTTTCGGGTAGCTCTTCGAGCGCCGTAATCTGCTCGCCAATGGTTTGCCAGCAAGCACTAGCCACCAGCGGCTGGCGCACCTGGGTTGCATCGAGCATTTCGGTGAGGCAGCGGGTGTGGGCCGCGCCAAAGCGGGCAGCGCGCTGGGCTTCGGTGGGCTTCACGCTGCTTTGTAGCAAGTGATTGCCCTCGGCATAGCCCGCAATGCGCGGCAACTCAAACGATGTGAAGCCGCACTCGGCCAGGTGGTCGAGGTAACGAGCCTCGGCGGCTACCTTTTCGGTGGCGGCCGCACCTAGGGGCAACTTGGCAAATACGCGCTGGCCGGGGGCCGCGTCGTAGCAGCACACGGCCTTGCGGTTGGGGCCAGGCGTGCCGGTGAAGAGAGCAAAGTTGCTCGTGGGCCACGCCTGCTGCCCGGTGGCGGCAAAGCGTCCCGGCAGTTTCTTGAAAAACAGCCCTTGGAGTCGGCACGCAAACACTACCCGCACCAGCGAGCTAAACAACCGGGCCTTGAGCGAAGCCGCGTTGTAAAACTCCAGAAACAGCGGCTGGCGCAGCGTGGTGGGCCACACCCAACGCAGACTGCCATCGGGGTTGCGGCAGCCCCGCAGCTGCACGCCACCCGTGGCAGCAGGCGCGTAGCCCAGCCGGCCTAACAAGGTGGGTAGGTCGATAGTAGCGGTAGTAGCGGATAGTAGCGTTGATGTCATGCCAGCCCTAAGGCCAACCGAGTGCCAAAGGGTTTTGGTGATATAAGTACTTGTTAATCAGTAGTAAAAATATTGGACAGACATCGATGGTTCCAGCTACTGGAACGGGTTTCCAGCATCTGGAATGTATTCTGCCAAGGCTGGACGAGGAGTAGCTGCACTCAGGTGCTGCGTAATTGACTTTTTCACTGATTAAAATGCTCTTGAATAAACGTCATCGGAGAACGCCTGTCATGCAGCGCGCAGCGAAGCATCTCGCGTGGCGCAGTACTCTCAAACGTATGGAATACTGCGCCACACGAGATGCTTCGCTGCGCGCTGCATGACTGTACTTACCTCTGCCCTAGGCGGAAGCAAGGCTGTTTAATAAGGGACAGCCGCATCTGCTTACTGCTGAGTGGCTGCTAGCTCGGGAGCTGAGGCCGCCGCCTTAGGCTTCTCAAATACTTCGCGCAGCTTCATAAACGGTACCTCTACGTAGGTATAAAGCAGCAGCGCGCCTATCAGCAACAGCACCCAATAGAGCGCATAGGCTACCAGCCAGCCACCTGAGCCCAGGTACGGCGTGAATACCGATTTTTCTAAAGGCTCCAATACTAGCTTGATGAGTACTGACTTATTCAGCAAATACATCGAGTACGAAATGAGGCTGAGCAGCGTAAGGCCGCGCATGCTTGGCGTGTAGTGCTGGCGCCGCAGCTGCGAAAAGAAAGGCAGCACCAACAGTACCGTGGCGCCTTCGAGTAGCGGGCGCAGCCATACGTTGTAAAACAGCACGTTGGGGCCCAGCTTCGGATACAGGAACGTAACCACCAGCAGTGCTGCCGCCAGCCCTAGGCCAGGCCGGCGCAGCCGGTGCCACAGCCCGGTATGGTAGTGCTGGAGGTAGCAAGCCAGCACGCCCAGCGCGATGGCGTCGAGGCGGGCAGCCACCACGCGGCGGTAGTAGCCATCCCACAGTGCCGCATCGAGGCCCTTTCCCTGCTGGTATTGGTAGTACTTGAACACAAGGGGCAAAACCAGAAACAGCGCGACAGTACCCGCCATAGCTGCCCGGCGACTGCGTGTGAGGCCCGCCAACACTAGTACCACCATGGGAAAAAGCAGATAAAACCACTCTTCCACGGCCAGGCTCCAGCCTTCAGGGAAGAAAGCGGGGTGCGGCGTCATCAGGTTTTGGCTAAAGCAGAAGTAGCGCCACACTTCGGCCGGAAGCTTGCCTTGCCAGGCACCTAGGGCAACCGCGCTACCCAGCACCACCAGGTAGGCGGGCAGCGTGCGCAGCCAGCGCCGCATCCAGAAGTGACCTAGGGCAAAGGGCTTGCGCGTATCGAGCAGGGCCTTGAGCAGAATGCCGCCAATGAGATAGCCGCTGAGCACAAAGAAGATATTGACCCCATCAATGGCCGACACCGGTAGGTTGTGCCACGACCGGTAGGCGGGCGGCACCAGCATCACGGCGTGGCCGTACACGGTGATGAAAATAGCCACCGCCCGCAGTAGGTCGAGCCCAAAAATGCGGTGGTGCGGGCTGCCCAGCGCGCGGTTAGCCAGGGCGTTAAGAGTAGGCATACTAATCAACTTATCGCTACCGTATAGCGTGCGCCAAACTGGCCGCGCCGGCACTGCCAAAGCCCACCCCGCCTGGGGCGAGGTGAGCGCAAAACAGGAAGCAAATACTGGTTCAGCCTAGGCTACCGCCAGGGCTAGCTCGGGGCGGCGGCGTGCCAGCCACAACTGCTCGCGGTCGGTGAGCAGGGCGTGGAAGCGCAAGCTCACGAAGCATATGAGGAACTGGTAGAACAGGATGCCGTAGTTGGTCATGCCGAAGATGCCGAACTCAGTGAAGGAGTTAATAAGAATCGGGATGAGCAAGCCCACGCCCGTGAGCCGCAATTGCGGGCTGCTGGTGCGGATGAAGCCCCGGATAGTGGCCCCTAGCTGTATCATGACAATGGTGAAGCCCACCAGCCCTAGGTTCATCAATACCTGAATGAAAGTGTTATGCGCCATTTGGGCGGCGTAGGTGTGCACGCTTTGGAAGTACTCGCCGTAGGCAATGCGCATGAAGCCGTAGCCGAGCAGCGGCTCGCGGGGTAGCCCTTCGGTGAGCAGGGCGTGCCAGAAGGGCAGGCGGCCGGTCATGCTCAGCACCTCGTCCAGGCCGCCCTGCTTGATGAACACCAGCGGCACCAGCGCCGGCACCGCCAGCAGCACCGACAGGTTGGCTGCGATTTTCAGACGCTTATTGCCGGCTTGCTGGATGTGGAAAAATACAATCAGCAGGAAGCCCACTAGCGACGAACGCGAGCCGGTGAGCACGAGCGCTAGCAGTAGCGCTGCGATTTTGACGAGCGTCCAGGCCAGGCGGTGGTGGCGGTAAAAATTGAACATCAGGCAGGCAATGCCGACCGCGCAGAGCATACCGAGCTCATTGGGGTTCATGATGAAGCCGCCTAGGCGGGCCTCCTCGCCATCGTGGGTGAGGCGGTAAAACGTGTCGGGCGAGATGAGCATTCCCACCAGAAATACGCTCAAAATCAAGAATGTGGCATTGCCTAGCACATGGTAGAAGCGCACCGGGCTGTCGGGAAAAAACTCATCGAGCAGCAGAAAGCACTTCACGAAGTAGAAGGCAAATACCAGCGTTTCCACATCCATAAGCCACTGTAAGAGCGAGTAGCCCGGGTTGCGCGACCACAGCAACGACACTAGCCCCAGCCCTAGGTAGGCCCCGTACAGCAGCGGCGACCAGCTATTGTGCCAGCGAAAAGAGTCCACGGCCCCGCGCTTGATAATGAGCCGGTAGGTGCCGTAGGCCGCCGCTGTCATGGCCAGGCGGCTCACCAACTTCAGCACGCGCGTCACGCCCACATCCTCATTCCAAGTGAAAAACCCGGCCAGCTTGATGAGCACGATGATAGTGAGTAGCACGCTCATCGTGCGCAGAAAGCCTTGGTGCGATTTAGGGGTAGTGGATATAGACATAATTATAATCTCTTGTCATGCAGAGCGCAGCGAAGCATCTCGCGTGGCGTAGTAATTTCTAATGTCAGCAACGAAGTGAGCGAGATGCTTCACTGCGTTCCGCATGACGAAATAATAGCTTGATTAGTAACCTGCTTTAAGCTGCCAGCGCCTGCTGATACATCTGCTCGTAGGCAGGCAGCAGGGTGGGCCAGTGAAAGGCGGTGCCCACCATCTGGCGGCACTGCGGGGCCAGCTCGCGGGCGCCGGCCGTGGCCTGCCAGCGGGCGTGCAGCCGGTGCAGCGCCTCGGCAAACAGCGCGGGGTCGGCGGTGGGCAGCACCTCGCCGCAGCCGAACTCACGCACATAGCTGCCAAGGTTCGTGGCTTCGGTTACCACGCAGGGCACCCCTAGGGCCACAGTTTCGAGCACGGCGGTGGGTAGGCCCTCGTAGTGCGAAGTGTGGGCGAACACGTCGAGCTGGCCCAGCAGGCTGATTTTCTCGTCCCCGTAGCGGCTGCCGAGCAGCTGCACCGCGCCGGCCGGGGCGGCAGCGGCCCACTGCGCCACGCGGTCGCGGTCGGGGCCATCACCAATCACCCACAGCTCAGCTTCAGGCACTAGGCTAGCAAATTGGGCGAAGCCCAGCAATAGGCATTCCAGCCCTTTGTGGTGGTCGTCGAGCCGGCCGCAGAAGCCTACCCGGAAGCGACCTGGCGCGGCTGGCGTAGCAGCGGCCACCGGTAGCGGCGGCTCGAAGCCGTAGGGCAGTAGCGCGGTAGGTAGCTCAGCGTTGAGGCGATGCACGCCGGTTATCTCGCTCTGGCCTAGGCAATGCACTCGTGCTGCTCGGCGCAGCAAGTAGCTTTCAAACACCCGCCCGTAAACCTGCTTCGTGAAGCCGCTCTTGCGCATGGCGGCCGGGCTATAGCTGCCGTGCGGCGTGAGCACATACGGAATACCCAGCGCGCTAAGCAGCCGCGCCGCCGAGAAGTAAACCGGAATAAATGCCCCGTGCAAATGCACCACCGTGGGCGTGCCCGCCTGCTCGCGCAGCGCCTGCCGCAGCTCAGTAGCTAGGCTAAACGGGTTGCGCTGAGCCAGAAACAGCCGGGTGGCAAATTCGCGGGCCGGGTAGTTGTCGCTCAGGTCGCCCGTGATGCCCCACACTGCCACGTCGGCCCCAGCCCGGTGCTGCTGAGTGGCTAGCGCGTGCACCACTTTGTTCACGCCGTTCATGCGGTCAGGGTTAGCCTTGCCGAGGATTAGGTGGATAATTTTCACTGGGATAATAGTTATAGTGTTGTATAGAGAGTTACGCCGCGTGCGCTCGCCGCACGGCCCACAGCCAGTAGCCGCCTAGCACTAACTGCGCTAGCAGCCAGCCTAGTACCACGCCGCTAGCCTGGTAATGCGCCGTAAGCCAGCGCACGCTCGCCAGCGAGGCCCCGATGCTGAGCACGTAGCCCCCAAAGTAATGCCGCGAATCGGCCAGTAGGCGCACAGTCAGGCGCAGCGGGTACACGAGTAATATCACCACGTAGAGCACGCAGCACCAGCGTAGTAGGTCGGCGTATTGCGCTCCGCCAGCGGGACCGAAGCGCGCCACCAGCGGCCCAGCCGCCAGGGCCAGCAGGGCCAGCAGCGGGCCGGCTGCGAACAGCATTTTTTTGGTGAGGGCCGCGCGCTGGGCGGCGAACTGCGCCGGGGCGTTGTGGAAGCTCTGGCTGAGGCGCGGCAGGGCGTAGTTTTCCACAGCTTGCAGGCCCAGGTTAAATACGCCCATCGCCGTTTGGGCTAGGCGCAGTACGCCCAGCATAGCCGGCGAACCTACCCATCCCGCAAACACCAGCAGCACGTTGGCCGAGCCCCACTGGAGCAGGGCGGTGGGTACCAGCCAGCGGGCTTGCCGCCAGTGCCGCCGCCCAAAGCGCCGCAAGCTATTCAGACTAAGCATAGGCCACTGACCCAGGGCCTTGCCTCCTACCAGCAGTGCCGGCACGGTGGTGAGGCCCACGGCCCACACTACTTCGGCCAGCGTGGCCGGCTCGGGGCGCAAGGCCAGCAGTACCAGCACCAGTAGCTGCCCACCTGCCGAGAGCACGTCGCTCGCCAGGGCGGCTTGCACCTTTCCCTCGGCCAGTAGCAGTTTGCGCAGCGTGTCTTGCCCACCAGCAGCGGCCAGCAGCACCATAAAGGCTGGTAACACCGTAGCCGCCTGCGGCAACAAACCGGCACCTAGGGCCGTGGCCGCCACCGCTAGCCCACTAAATGCCACTTGCAAGCCCAGCACCAACTGCCCGTAGGCTACCCGATGCCGTGCCGCCAGCGTGCCCAGCACCACTTGCATGGGCTGCGTAATCACGGCACCCTGCAAGGCCAGCGCCAACAGCAGCACCAGTTGCCAGGCGCTGTATTCGCCGAAGGTGGCCAGCCCGCACAGCTTGGCGATGAAGATATTGGTGAGAAAATTAGTGGCGCTCACTGTGGCCTGGCCCGCCACCACCCAGTAGCGGGGGGCCACCGAAAGCCGCCCCAAGCGTAGCGCCCAGGGCGGTAAGGCTAGTGCTTGGCTCACGACTGCAAGTCGAGGTCGAGGCCACCTAGGGGCATAGCTACTGGCTCGGTGGCTGGGCGGGTAGCGCGACGCGTCGAGAATAAGCGGCCCAGGCGCATGGCCAGCACGCGCAGCGGGCCAGGGGCGTAGCCATCACGGTTGAGGCAGAGCTGCACGTTGGGAAGGGCAAACTCCTGAATGAGCAAATCGAGCTCGGCTAGGCGGCTGGTAGGCGTGGCGCGGCCGTCGATTACGACCAGGTTCACGGTGGCTCCGCTCATCACGGCCAGCGCGTGGCTGTCTTGGTTCAGGGGCAGGTTTTGCACCAGCAAAATCTCGTCGGGCTGGGCTTCAGGGTTGGGCGAAGAGGCGTCGCGCAGGGTGATGGCGCGCAGCTTCAGACCCTTGGCTACCAACGCCTGGCGCAGGTGCTCAAAGAAGAATGCTTGGCCTTCTTTCTCCGTGAAAGCATTCACTACCAACTTAGTGCCAGGCGCTAACATTCCTTTGAGGGCCAATCGGGTAGCTAGCTGCGTGAAGAAGGCCAACCGGCCGGCCAGCCCGCGCCCTAGGTGCGGAATGATGGCCGCCAGCGGGGTGCGCGTTTCTTTCTGCACGCCGTCGGCATCGCCGGGCGTCGAGCGCACAATGGACAGCAGATATACCAGCAGCGTGCCCACCAGCATACCTAGGAAGCCCGACAGCACCAATACAAACGTGCGGTGCGGCGAGGTGGGCTCGGTCGGCACTAGGCCGGCCGCGATGATGCGGTGGTACGAGGTAGGTGTAGCCTTAGCAATTTCAGCCTCAGTGGCCTTCTCCCGCAGGAACGTGTACAGCTTCTCGTTGAGCTGGAAGTCGCGCTGCAGGATGGTCAGGTTTTTCTCGCGGGTGGGCAGTCCCACAAACGCACCCTGCGCCTGCGCAATAGCGCGGTCGAGCTCGTGGCTCTTGATGGTGAGGTTGGTGCGCGTGTTGCGAATGCTTTCGAGCAGGTAGCCGTTGAGGTCGGCCAGCTTCATGTCCACGGTCTTTACCTTCTCATCTTCGGGCGTGAAGCGCAGCAGCAGGTCGTGCTTCTCGGCTTGCAGGTCCTTGATTTTCTTAACAATGTCCGTCGAGAGCATGTCGTTGAACGCCTCGAAGTTGGGGGCTAGCTCGAGAGCGCTCTTCTTGCCATCGGTCATGTAGCGGTAGAGGTCGTTGGCGGCGGCCAGGCTCATTTGCAGGTTAGCACGCTGCATCTTCAGCTCCGATACCTTGTGCAGGTCGGTGTCGGTTTCCTGCTTGATGTTGACGATGCGCTTCATGTCGCGGTACTGCTCCACCGTGTCTTCGGAGTGGGCCAGCGTGCGGCGCACGTCCTTTATCTGCGCACCAATGGTTTCGGCGGCGGAGTTCACCACCTTGTACTTTATTGCCAAGTAATCATCTAGGTACACTTCCGAGAGCGCATTCACCAGGTCCGACGCCTTTTGCGGCACCGCACTCTGGTAGCTAATGCGCAGCACCGGCACATTGCGGTCGGTGCTGATTACGTCGAGGTGGCTGGCAATGTCTTCGAGCAGCCGGGCGCGGTTGTGCTGCACCAGCTGGTAGTGGTCGGCCAGCGAAATATCGGGGCGCGCTTTCAGCAGCGAGTCATTGCGGCCAATGCGCAGTTCGGCCCCGCTCAGGCGCAGCACCTGGCCTATCTGGCCTTGGGTCATCTCGCCCGAAGGTGCGGTTACTTGCACGGTGCCGGCTGCGTCGATGCGCAAATCAAAGGGCTGCTCGGTCCACTTAGGGTTGGCCACTTTCATTTCGGCCGTGAAGGGGCTGGCGCGGTACATTTCGGTAGTGCGCACCTTGCCCACGCGGTAGGCGCTGAGGTCAAAATCGAGGCGGTCGAGGGCGCGGCCCATCAGCAGCGATGAGCGCACCAGTTCTACTTCAGCGCTAGTGCGGTTATCACCCGAAAACGCGTCTAGGTTCTTGAGCAGCGTCGTGTTGAGCACGCCCTCGTTCACGTCGGCTAGCTTGATTTTGGCCGTGCTTTCATACATCGGCGTGGCGTAGCGCAGGTATTGCCATGCGGCCGTCAGACCCAGGCCCGTGCATACCGCAATGATGGGTAGGCCGGTCCATAGTGGGCGCAGGGCACGCATATTTTGCTTAAACTCACTCATGACTAGCTACTTATTGAAGGAAGCGGAATACGATAAAGAACGTGCTGATAATGGACGAGATGCCCAAGATGGTTGGCGACTTGCGGTCGAACTGCTTGCCATTTTTGCTGGGCACGTACACCACGTCGCCGGGCAGTATTACTAGGTTGTCGCGCTCGAAGCCTGTCATCTGGGTGAGGTTCACTTCGGTGGCCTGGGTGCCTTTGGCGTCCTGGCGCAACACCTTCACGTGGCGCTTGTCGGCATACACACCAAAGTCGCCGGCTTTGCCCAGTACCTCTACCAGCGTGTTGCGCTCCTTTTCGAGGCGCTGCTTACCGGGGGCGTTCACTTCGCCGAGCACAGTGGTTTCCATGTTCAGCACCTTGATGACCATCTGCGGATTTACTATCCACTTACCTAGGACTTTTTCCAGCTGCTCTTCGGCTTCTGCAATGGTGAGGCCCTCCACGTGGTAGCTGCCTACTTTGGGTACATTTAGGTTACCGAAGCCATCGACTAGCTCCCACTTGCCCTCGTTTTCGCTCACGGGGTAGTGCCCGTAGATGGAGCCAATACTTAGCTCCTCGTGGTCGAAAACGCTGATAGTTAATTTATCATCCTTGCGCAGGCGGTACTGATAATCGGGCCCTACCGACAAGGTAGCCGCCGGTGGCAGCTGCTTCTTCGTCACAAACAGGTTCTGCGTGCAGCTACTCAGCAAGCCCAGCACCAGCAAGGTGGCCAAGCGCAGCAGTACCGGCGATAATAGTAATTTTTTCATGTACATAAATAAATGGCAACGGCACGCCCAACAGCATCAATTAACTAGTATCTCTAAAAAGAGAATAGGGATAAAAAGCGGGGTTTAACTTTCTGGCGACTAGCGAGTAGCTCCTGTACCTGCTCTACCTTGGCGAGCACAGTGGCCAGGCGGCCGGTAAGCTGCTCGTCTTTCACCACATAGTCGAAAGCACCAAACTTGAGCGAATCGACGGCGACTTGCACTTGCTGCTGGCCACTCACGAGCACCACGTAGATGTCGGGATTGAAGCGCTTAATGGCTTTCAGCGCATCGGTGCCCGATACGCTACCCATCATTTGGTCAAGGAAAATGATATCTGGCTCCTCGATAAGCGCATCGAGGCACGAGGCGCCGTTGTCGAAGGAGTGGATATTTTGAAAGCCTAGTCCCCGAATGGAGTGCTCCATCAGTTGGCGGCAAAAGGGGTCATCATCGACCAAGAAAATTTTAGAAGGTTTATCGAGCATGGCGTAATACGTTTGGCCCGGCAAAGGCCAACTCGGTGCCAAAGCAATTATTTTTTATAAGCAATTTATAATGAGTATTTTGAGAGTGCTGGAGGAAGATGGGTATTCTATTTTCCAGAATTGCGTCTGAAAAGTGGAGTCATTTATAAGCCGTCTTCGCTGATGGCTTTTCTAATTTTCTAATGGATTTGTACCGCGCCTGTAGCTGTGGCAGCGCTTATGGTATGTGGCTTTATCTACCAGAACCTAGGGCCTGATAGGAATCCGATAAGGAGCTTTACGGCCTTGGTATGCACCAAAAAAAGCTGCCAAGCCGAGTGATAAGTCACTGGGCTTGGCAGCTGAATGATTTCTGCTGGGAGGCAGGTAGCTTTATAGTAGCACTACTGATAAAGCTGTTTAGATTGAACTCGCATCCTCATTGGTCAGTCATCTGTTCTGGCTAAGAGGTGGCTTTAGGTATGCTCAGCTGTGGGCTTAGCGCACGGCCACCTGCACCGCCTGCTGCTCGGCTACATCTTCGGTGCCGGCGCGCAGCACCACGTCGCCAGCCTTGAGTTTGCCAAATACCTGCACTTGGCCGTTGTTTTCGTCGCCTTGCTGGATATCAACAAAGCTGGCGTGGCCTTGCGCCACGCGGATGACATAGGTGCGCTCGGCCGTGGTGACAATGGCTGACTTGGGCACGAAGATGCTGCTCTGAGGGCGGGTAATGGGGAGGCTAGCCGAAGCAAACATGCCTGGCTTCAGTTCCTCCTTAGAATTAGGAATATCTATCTCGACTTGCTCGGAGCGAGTGGCGGCTTGCACACTGCCCGCAATGCGCGTGATGCGGCCCACGAAGGTGCGGCCGGGGAAAGACTTGACCGAAAATTCGACGGGGCTGCCTTGGTGCATCTCGGCTACGTAGGCCTCGGGCACGGCCACGCGCAAGCGCAGGCGACTCAGCTGGCGCAACTTAAATAGAGGGAGGGCACCAGGCCCACCCGTACCCACAGCCGCCCCCGGCGAGAGATTACGCTCGGTAATAACGCCGGCGAAGGGTGCAGTGAGATGCAGGTAGTTGGTCATTTGCTTGGCCGCGTTGTAGTGTGACCGCGCGGCAGCCACATTTAGGCTGTCGGTGACGACCTGCGTGCGGGCTTGCGCAAGCTGCAAAGGGGCGATGGCCCCGGCAGTGCGGGCAGTTTGGCGGAGGCGATGGTAGGTGCCACGGCTGGACTGAAATACTGCTTCGGCCGCTTTCTGCTTAGATAAAGCCTCGTTGAGGGCGGCGGCGAGCTCTGGCGCTTCTAGGTCGGCTAGCACCTGACCCTGGCGCACGTGGTCGCCGATGTCGGCGTGCAGGCGCTGCACGTAGGCACTCACGCGGGGCGAGATGTCAGTTTGGAAATAGCTTTCTAACTCGCCGGGCAAGCTCAGCGACTGGGCGGGTTGGGTAGCCGTAACGTGCACGGCATCAAGCTGCGACTCAGCGGGAACTTCACTTTCGGGCTTGTCAGAATTGGCGTCGGAAGAGCCTGCTGACGAACAGCTAGCCAGTAGTCCGGCCGCACTAATAATCAGGTATAAAAAAGAACGAGCACGCATAAAGCAGGTGGCAGAGAAGCGAATAAGAAGGATAAGGGCAGCCCTAGGTTAGTGCGCCACTAGCTCGGGCTCTTCGGCCGGAACTTGCTGGCCATCATACACGGGGCTGTGCTGGTCGTCGGGGTCGAGCGAAACCGAGTCGAAACCGGTTTTGCGCTGCACGGCAGCAAATGCGATGGGCAGAATGAAGAGCGCTGCCACCGTGGAGGCCAACAGGCCGCCGATGACGGCGCGCCCTAGGGGGGCAGTTTGCTCGCCGCTTTCGCCCAGGCCCGAGGCCATCGGCAGCATGCCGGCAATCATGGCGATGCTGGTCATGAGGATGGGGCGTAGGCGGGCCGCGCCGGCAGTGCGGGCGGCGGCCACGGCATCGCGGTAGCGCAGGCGCAAGTTTTCGGCATTGGTGACGACCAGCACGGCATTGGCCACCGACACCCCCACCGACATAATGAGGCCCATGTACGATTGTAGGTTAAGTGTCTGACCGGTGGCTAGCAGTAGGGCCAGCGAACCTGCCAGCACGGCGGGTACCGTCACAAGTACCACACCGGCTACTTTGAACGACTGGTAATTGGCCGCAAGCAATAGAAAAATAACGACCACGGCCAGCCCTAGGCCGGTTTGCAGGCTACCTAGGGTTTCTTGCAGCAGCTGGGCCAAGCCGCGCAGCTCGACCGACGAGCCCTTGGGCGGCGTGCCGGCTTCTTTGATAGCCTGCTGCACAGCTTGGGTAGCAGTACCTAGGTCTTGCCCCGCGATGTTAGCCGACACTGTGATGATGCGGCGCGGCCCGATGCGGTCGTACTCGCCGGGGATGGTGGTGGAGTGTAGCGTGGCTACGTCGCCGAGGGTGGGGCGCAGCTGGCCCGGTATCATGGGCACGCTCAGCATGTCGGCCTTGGAGGTCATGTCGCGGGCCGAAAGCTGCACCTGCACTTGGTAAGAGAAGCCCTTACTTTGGTCGAGCCACAGGTTTTTGGCCGTAAAACGGCTGCTCGACGTAGCCGCCACCAACGAGCGCGAAATCTGGTCGGGCGTGAGGCCAAACTGGGCGGCGCGCTCGCGGTCTACTTCTACCTGCACGGTGGGGTAGCGCAACGGCTGGTTGAGGCGCACGTCGCGCAGGTACGGAATCTTGCGCAGGCGGTCGGCCAGCCGGTCGGCGTAGGCCTGGCCCTCGGTGAGGTCTTTGCCGCCCACGAGCACTTCGATGGGTGTTTGGGCACCCTGGCTCATGATTTTATCAGTTAGCTCGATAGGCTCGAAGCTGATTTGAACGTCGGGTACCTGCTTAGCCACGGCCTTGCGAATCTGGTCTTTGAGGGCGTCAAGGTTTTTGACCTCGTAGTCTTCGGCCAGGTTGACTTGCAAATCGGCTTCGTGTGGACCGGCGTTGAACACGTAAAGCGCGCTAGTGCCGTAGCTGCTGGGCGTCATGCCCACAAAGGCTGAGGTAATGGCGACGTTCTGCGGACCTACTAGTTGCCCGATGATATTGATGACCTGCTTAGTGCGAGCCTCGGTGCGCTCGATACGCAGGCCCTGCGGCGCAATGATGCGCAGCTGAAACTGCCGCCCGTGCGTGATTTTGGGCATCATATCCTGCCCAATAAGGTAAAAGCAACCGCCAATTAGGACCGCGCACACCACACCGTAGGCGGTGAGTACGAGTGCCCGGTGCGCCAGCAAGCGGTCGAGCAAGCGCAAGTAGCCCAGCTTTACGCGCTCGAAACCGGTGGCTTTTTGGTCGGGGGTAGGGGCGGGCTCTTCGTCGTTGAGGTCGTCGGTGTCGACCCTAGGAGCGGCGTGGTGCGGCTCGTCTTTCAGCCACCAGTTGGCCAGCACCGGTACGAAGCTTTGCGAGAGCAAATACGAGACGATAATCGAAAAGCCTACCGACAGCGACAGCGGGATAAACATGCCCCTAGGTACCCCCGTCATCAGAAACGAGGGCGCAAACACCGCCAGAATACTAAGCGTGATTAGCAGTAGTGGAAACGACACCTCCTGGCTGGCATCCAAAATGGCGCGGGCCTTGGTTTTGCCCAGCTCCAAGTGCTGGTGAATATTCTCAATTACCACCGTGGCTTGGTCGACCAAGATGCCGATAGCCAGCGATAGCCCCGACAGCGTCATCAGGTTGATGGTTTGCCCAGTGAGCTGAAGCAGCAAAATAGCTGCTAAAATGGACGCCGGAATGGTCAGGATAACAATAAGTGACGAACGCAAATCGCGCAGAAACAGCAGCACCACCAAGCCTGTGAGCAGCGCTCCTATGCCACCTTCGAAGGCCAAGCTGTGCACGGCCTGCGTCACATACACCGATTGGTCAAATTCGTAGCTCAGGTGAATATTGTCGGGTAGCAGGGCCTGCATCTCGGGCAACTTATCCCGTAGGGCCTTCACCACGCTCATAGTAGAGGCGTCGGCCGACTTCGTAACCGGGATGTACACCGAGCGCTTGCCGTTGATGAGGGCGTAGCCCACCGGCGTATCGGTGGCGTCTTCTACGCGGGCCACATCGCGCACAAATACCGTCGGCCCCACGCCTTGGCGCAGCGGAATGTTTAAGAAATCGGGAATGCGACTGATAGTGGCATTGCTGGGTGTGAGCACTGTGTAGTCGCCCATGCTCACGGCCCCAGCCGGCGACACCTGGTTGTTGCGGATGATGGCCGCCACGATTTCGTCAGGCGTGAGCTGGTAGCTCTTCATGCGCTCGGGGTCTACGCGCACCACCACCGTGCGCTCGTTGCCGCCGAATGGCGATGGCGCCGACGCCCCCGGAATCTGCGAAAACAACGGCCGCACCCGCGTCGAGGCTAGGTCTTGCATCTGCCCTAGGGTAGCCGTGCGGCTACTAAATACCAACTGCCCCACTGGCAGCGACGAAGCATCGAAACGCACCACAATGGGCGGCACTGTGCCGGGCGGGAAGTAATTGAGCACCCGGCTCACCTGCGAGGCTACCTCGCCGGCTGCTTGTGCCATATTGGTATCTTCGTAAAACACGCATTTCACCAGGCACAGCCCTTGGATATTCTTCACCTCCACGTTCTTAATGCCCGACACATAAAGCATCTGGTTTTGGTAGCGCGTGGCAATGAAACCTTCCATCTGGGCCGGCGTCATGCCGCCGTACGGCTGCGCGATGTAGATGGTAGGCAGATTCAGCCGCGGGAAAATATCGACCGGAATGCGCCCTAGGGCCAGCCCCGCAAACACGAGGATGCCTACCAGGGCCACCAGCACGGCAATGGGTTTGGCAAGAGCGGCTTTTAGCATGAGGTATAAATTATTTTCTAGTAAAAAATAGGACGCGTCATGGCGAGCGCTAGCGAATCAATCGCCCCTGTTTAGCGTGGTCGTCTGAGCGCGATTGCTTCGTCAGGCATCCTTGCAATGACAACGGCGTAATCCGGTACCCTAGGGCAGCTGCCCAGTGAAGTCAGTAAGCGAGCCGCTAGTAGCGGCGCGTAGTAGCAGTGCTCGCCACACGTTATTGATGGCAATAGCCTGGTCGGTTTCAGCGCGGTTAAGCACCAGCGTAGCCTGCGTGAGCACCACTAGGTTGTCGAGGCCGGCGTTGTAGCGCGCCTGGGCCTGAGTGTAGGCCCGCTGCGCCGCGTCGAGTTGGGCGGGCGCGGCCAGCGCGCTCTGGCGAGCTAGGTCAAGCTGGCTGCGGGCGTTCTGCTGCTCGGTGCGGAGCTGTAGTTCTTGCTGGCTGTACTCGGCGCGGGCCTGTTCGGAGCGAGCCAATTGTGCCGTGGCCGCCCGCCGGCTGTGTAGCAGCTCAGTCATGCGCCAAGTCAGCGCTGCGCCCACCGCATAGTTGTATACCTTAAAAGGCAAGCCCGCTCCCAGCGATGGGTCGATGTTGAACGAGCCATCGGTGCTAGCCGCCGAGGCCGCGCCTGAGCCCCGGCCCCAGGTAGCACCCACCAGCGATAGCGTAGGCCGCTTGTTGGTAGCTAAGTACTTAGCCGCCGCGTCGCTCGCTGACACCCGTTGCTTATAGGCCAGTAGGGTAGGGTGGTGCAGTAAACTGCCGCTATCGGTTACAGTGGGCAAGGCCGGCAGACGAGTGAAGAACAAGGCCGAATCGGCTGGCGCCAACTGCTGAGTAGGTACGCCCAGCAAGCCCGCTAGCCGCACGCGCTGCTGCTCGGCCTGCTGGCGGCTCACCAGCAGCTGAAGCTGCGCCCGCGCATTTTCGGCGTTGGCCGTCGAGCTATCAATGCCAGCCTGAACACCTGCTTGCGTGGCCGCCAGAATTACCCGCCGTAAACTTTGCGTGCGGCGCAAGTTGGCGGCTTGTAGCGCCACGGACTTTTGCGCCGCTAGAGCCAGCAAGTAAGCATCAGCTACTTGCACCTGGCGCTGAAATAACTCTTGGGTGTAGTCGGCCTGAGCCTGGTTTACGCCAGCCTCGGCGCGCTGCACGTCGGCCCTATAGCGGCCAAAGGTCACGGCTGGCCAATCAATAAATAACATTCCTTGGCTGGCCCACGATGCCTGGCTGCTGGTGTAGTCGCGCACCCCCGACACATTGGGGCCAATGCCACCCAGCAGCGCGCCCCGCGCTTGGTTCGATGTGCCATTGAGGGCCTGCGCCTGCACCGTGAGCTGCGGCAGATAAGTAGCGCGTAGGGTGCGCACGTCGGCCGTAGCCGCGGCAATACCTGCCTGGCGGGCACGGAGCGACGGATAATTGGTGCGGGCCAACTCTAGTGCCTGCGGTAGTGTGAGCGGCGTGGTTGCCTGCCCCCAGCCAGCCAGCGGCAGCCCAATAAATAATAACCAGAGAAAACGAAATGCGGACATGATGCCACAAACCTCCCCCTGGCTTATTAGACTGATATTAATGTCAGATTAGAAGTTATTAGAGGTCCGTCGAGCCGGCCTCTCGCACCAGCGGTAGCCCTACTTCAGCCACTGTGCCGCCACCCGACCTAGGCCGTAGCCACAGCTGCCCTCTATGCAGCTGCACTATTTGCCGAGCCAGCGTGAGCCCAATACCAAAGCCGCTGACCTGCTGGCTGTTGCTGCCCCGCGTGAGCGGCTGAAAAATGCGTTCCGCATCGGCCGGCGCAATGCCAATGCCCCGGTCCTCGATAGTAAGCCGAATAGCTAGGTCGGTGTGCATTTCAAGGCGTAGTGCTACGGGCTGGCCGTCGGAATATTTACACGCGTTATCGACTAGGTTAGTAATAGCGGTGCGCAATAAATGATTATTGCCCAGCACTACGGGCGCGCTAGTCTGCTGCTGCACGCCCTCCCCCACGGTTAGGGCCAGCCGCTGGGCGGGGCGTTGGTGCTGTACTGTATCGATAACATCGAGCAGCAAATCCATTAGCTCCAGCGGTTGGCGCTCTAGGTGCGTATCTAGGCCCTCAAGGTGGGCTAGGTGCAACAGACCGTTAGCTAAGGCTGTGAGCTTGTCAAGTTCCTGCGCCGCCTGCCGTATTCCCTCGCGCAGGCTACTGACGTCGGCATCATAGGCTAATGAGGTTTCTAACCACCCCTTAATAGTGGTGAGCGGCGTGCGCAACTCGTGCGAAGCCTGCGCAATGAACGCCTGCTGGCTCTGAGCCAAAGCCTCTTGTCGGGCCAGCAAACCATTAAAAGCGGCTGCTAGCTCACCCGCCTCGTCGTGCTGGTGCAGGGGCTGCAAGCGAAAGGGTTGCGTCACCCCCGGCCGCCGCAGTTGGCTAATGAGGCGATTGAATGGCAATAGCGCCCACCGCGCAAATACCAGCCCTAGCCCCGCTACCAGCACCACCGCCCCTAGGTAGCCATACAGTAGCGTGCGGAGTAAGGTATGCTCGCGGGTAAGGCCAGCATTATCGTAGGCAGTCACAATGGCTAGGTAGCGTCCTGGCTCGGACGGCCGCCGAAAGGTGAGCGCTACACCTTCCTTTGAATAGATGTGGTCAGGGCTGGTAAAATCGAATGCTACCCGTCCCTGCTGCCGCACTTCGGCCAGAAAGGCTGCTGAAGGGTGGTAGTCGCCCGCATTGGGGCTAGCATAAACTAATTGGTCGGTTGGGCTATAGATATACCCTGCCTGCTCGGGCAGCGTCGCCAGCGCCTCATTCACCCGCGCATCGTCGAGTACTTGGTACAGTAGTTCGGCCTTGCGCACTAGCCTCTGCGCAAAGCCCTGCGTTCGAAACTCAGCATAGCTTACATACACGTAGGCTGAAAACGCCAGCAGCAGCACGCTCACCAACCCCGCAAACCAAAGAAGTAGCTTATGGCGAATCTGCATGGTAAGTCACTGTAAGATTTGAGCAGTCGTCTAGCCTTGTAGCATATAGCCCCGCCCCACTATAGTATGCAGCAGCTTAGGCTCAAATTTTTTGTCAATCTTATTGCGTAGATAGTTGATGTACACGTCGATAACATTAGTATTCGTGTCAAAGTGCAAGTCCCAAACCTTCTCAGCAATGTCAATCCGGCTGACGCTTCGGCCCTTATTAACCAATAAGTACTCTAGTAGCGCGTATTCGCGGGTAGTCAACTCGATGCGTTGGCCTGCCCGGTGCACCAGCCGCGTATCAGTATCCATCTCTAAGTCGGCCGCACGTAGCACAGTATGTTGGCCTGCGTAGGCATTGCTACGCCGGGCCAGCGCCCGAATCCGCAGCAGCAATTCTCGAAACTCGAACGGCTTAACTAAGTAATCATCAGCCCCCGCTCCAAAGCCGCTTTCCTTGTCCTGCAGGCCATCAAGCGCTGTCAGTAGCAGCACCGCTTGGTGTGCCGAATGCTGCTTAATGTAGCGGCACAATTCAAAGCCGTTCATGCCAGGCAGGTTTACATCGAGCACCACCACATCAAAGGGCTGCTGGTCAAATAGTCGCTGTCCCATCGTGCCGTCGTAGGCCACGCGCAGCTCGTAGCCCTCAGCCGCCATGCCTTTTTGAATAAATGAGGCTAAGCTAGCCTCATCCTCTACCAATAGAATCTTCATGTGAAAGGTGAAATAACAGCGCACTGGTTGGTAGCAGCTGAGTTAATTACGGACTGCGGAATACTAATTGTTTACTACGTCTATAAAATTTTACGTTTGGTCAGTTGCATAAGTCTCAGACCTCGACGTACCTTTGCAGCCCGAAACAGAATACCTGTGGGCTTGCCCACCCGATATTTGGCAGGTTGCCGAAAGAAACCATGGGCCGCGCTCTGAAAGCCGAGCCCAGTAGTCTTAACTGAAATTTCGCTGTAGGGCTGCTAGCTACTGCTGCGAAATTTTCTTGTCTTTGCGGCCCCAAGTTGTGGGCCAATTACAACCAAATGAATACTGACCCGATTGCTGATTACCTGACCCGGTTGCGCAACGCCATCAAGGCGAACCACCGGGTGGTGGAAATCCCGGCCAGCAACATCAAAAAGGAAATCACGAAAGTGCTCTATCACAAGGGCTACATTCAGAGCTACCGTTTTGATGATACCTCGGCACAAGGCGTGATTAAAATCGCCCTTAAGTACAACCCCACCACCAAAGCCCCGGCTATCACTAAGCTGGAGCGGGTGAGCACTCCCGGCCTGCGCCAGTATCGGCACGTCGAGAACCTGCCCCGCGTGCTGAGCGGCCTAGGTGTTGCCATCCTGTCGACTTCGAAAGGGGTAATGACCGAAAAGGAGGCTAAAAACGAGAACGTGGGCGGCGAGGTGCTGTGCTACGTGTACTAACCTGCTAAGCACTAGTATTCTATATGTCCCGCATTGGTAAACTGCCGATTAGCCTGCCCAGCGGTGTGCAGGTTTCGGTTGACAACGACAACACCGTAACGGTGAAAGGCCCCAAGGGCACGCTGACCCAGCAAGTAGACCGTGACATCACGGTAGCTACCGAAGATGGCAGCGTAGTAGTAACCCGCCCCACCGAGCAGAAGCGCCACAAGGCCATGCACGGCCTCTATCGCGCCCTCATCAACAACATGATTACCGGCGTAAGCGCTGGCTACGAGCACAAGCTCGAGCTAGTAGGCGTAGGTTACAAAGCTGCCCTCAACGGCAAGGCTTTGGAACTGTCGCTTGGCTACTCGCACAACGTGTACCTGGCCATGCCGCCCGAAGTATCGGCTACTGCCGTTACCGAAAAAGGTAAGAACCCCATCGTTACCCTAACCAGCATCGATAAGCAGCTTATCGGCCAGGTAGCAGCCAAAATCCGCTCGTTGCGGAAAGTAGAGCCCTACAAAGGCAAAGGTGTTCGCTTCGTGGGTGAAATCGTTCGTCGTAAAGCCGGCAAGACTGCCGCTAAAAAGTAATCTAGTATCATGGCTTTCGATAAAGCATCTCGCCGGAAGCGCATTCAGCGCATCATCCGCACGAAAGTGTCCGGCACGCCGGAGCGCCCGCGCCTGTCGGTGTTCCGCTCCAACACGGGCATCTACGCCCAGATTATCGACGACACGGCTGGCCGCACGCTGGCTGCCGCTTCGTCGAAGAAGGTAACTGCCGAAGGTGGTAACGGTGTGGCCCTGGCTGCTGCCGTAGGCCGCGAAATTGCTGCTAAGGCACAAGAGGCTGGCATTACCAAAGTAGTGTTCGACCGCTCGGGTTATCTCTATCACGGTCGCGTTAAATCATTGGCAGAAGGAGCCCGCGAAGGCGGCCTCAATTTCTAAGGCATCATGGCAGAGTATAACAACAACAACCGTGGTGGCGGTGCCGGTGGCAACGACCGTGGGGGTAACAACCGGGGCGGCAACGACCGTCGCGGTAACGACCGCGGTGGCCGCGGCAACAACGATAACGCTGTACAAGGCGATTCGGATTTCAAAGAGAAAGTAGTAGCCATCAACCGTGTAGCCAAAGTGGTGAAAGGTGGTCGTCGCTTCAGCTTCTCGGCTATCGTAGTAGTAGGCGACGGCAAAGGCAACGTAGGCTACGGCCTGGGCAAAGCCAATGAGGTAACCGACGCTATTGCCAAGGGCATTGACGACGCTCGCAAAAACGTAGTGAAAGTGCCGCTGTACAAGCACACTGTTCCCCACGTAATGGAAGGCCGCTACGGTGGAGGTTTCGTACTCGTGCAGCCTGCTGCTGCTGGTACGGGCGTAATTGCCGGCGGCGCTATGCGCGCCGTGTTCGAATCTGCTGGTATCAAAGACGTACTGGCTAAATCGAAAGGCTCTTCGAACCCCCACAACGTAGTAAAGGCTACCTTTGCTGCCCTCGCCAAAATGCGCGACCCGATGCAAATCGCTCAGGCGCGTGGCATTTCTCTCGCTCGCGTTTTTAACGGTTAATTGACCATGCCACAGATTCAAGTAAAGCTCGTGCGCAGCGCCATCGACCGCCCCGAGCGTCAGAAGCGCACCGTACAGGCCCTCGGCCTGAATAAATTGAACAGCACCGCTACTCACGAAGCCAACCCCAGCGTATTGGGAATGGTGAACGCAGTGAAGCACCTGCTGGAAGTAACCGAACTGTAAGCGTTTATCCCAGTCATGAATCTCTCTAATCTCAGACCCGCCGCTGGCTCCACGCGCAATAACAAGCGCCTAGGTCGTGGTGAAGGTTCGGGCGGCGGTGGTACCGCTACCCGTGGCCACAAGGGTGCCAAGTCGCGCTCGGGCTACTCGCGCAAGTCGGGCTTCGAAGGCGGTCAAATGCCGCTTCAGCGCCGCGTGCCTAAATTTGGTTTCAAGAACATCAACCGCATTGAGTACAAAGGCATCAACCTAGACGTACTTCAAGGTCTGTTCGAAGCCAACAACTCAGCTACGATGGCTGCTGGCTACTTTACTGAAGCCGGTTTGGTGTCGAAGAATGCTAAAATCAAAGTGCTCGGCCGTGGCGAACTCAGCGCTGCTATCGAGGTACACGCTCACGCTTTCTCGAAATCGGCCGTTGAGGCTATCGAAAAAGCTGGTGGCAAAGTAGTTACGCTGTAGCTTATATTGTTATCAATTAGCAATGAATAAGTTTATCAACACGATAAAGAATATTTTTGCGATTGAGGATTTGCGTACGCGAATCCTCAATACGCTATTTTTCATTGCTATCTACCGGCTGGGCTGCTATGTAGTCCTGCCCGGTGTAGACCCTACCCAACTAAAGCAAGGTACTGGCGGCGTATTCGGTATTCTGGATACGCTGCTCGGTGGGGCTTTCAGCCACGCGTCGATTTTCGCGCTGGGTATTATGCCCTACATTTCGGCTTCTATCGTGTTGCAGCTGCTCACGATTGCCGTGCCTTACTTCCAGAAGCTGCAAAAAGAGGGAGAGTCGGGTCGGAAAAAAATCAACCAGTATACCCGCGTGCTCACCATTCCAATTGTGATGGCGCAGTCCGTGGGCTTTCTGGCAACAATTAATGCCGAGGCCATCGTGACTCCCGGCACGTTTTTCACCATCTCCACGATGCTCATCATCACGGCTGGAACGCTGTTTTGCATGTGGCTAGGGGAGAAAATCACCGATAAAGGCATCGGCAACGGTATCTCCATGATTATCATGATTGGTATCGTATCGCGCCTTCCTGGTGCTCTCATTGGCGAAGCTGCTGCGAAGGGCGTCAATAAGTCGCTGATTTTCTTGCTAGAATTGGTGGTGCTGTTCCTAGTAGTAATGGCCGTTATCGTGCTTACACAAGCTGTTCGCCGCATTCCGGTGCAGTATGCTAAGCAGGTAGGTGGTGCTACGCAACTTGACGCCCAGCGTCAATTTATTCCCCTAAAAGTTAACGCTGCTGGCGTTATGCCCATCATCTTCGCTCAGTCGCTGATGTTCGTTCCGAGCATCGCTGCTTCGGCTTGGGATAAGAACAGCGACCTAGCAGCTACTATCGCGGCATATTTCTCACCCGAGCACTGGGTGTACAACACGGTATTTGCACTACTGATTGTCGTCTTTACGTACTTCTACACCGCTATCAGCGTCAACCCCAATCAGATTGCGGACGACCTGAAGCGCAGTGGTGGTTTCGTGCCGGGCGTGAAGCCAGGCCGCGATACATCGGAGTTTATAGATGAAATATTGACCCGTGTAACCCTGCCAGGTGCCGTGGCGCTGGCTCTAATTGCCATCTTCCCGACACTTGCTCTGCTACTCGGTGTTACCCGTCCGTTGTCGCTGTTCTACGGTGGTACTTCGCTCATCATTATGGTAGGCGTGGTGCTGGATACGCTCAACCAAGTAGAGAGCTACTTGCTGATGCGCCACTACGACGGCATGATGAAATCGGGCAAATTGCGCGGTCGGCCTTCGCAGCCGATTGCTATTGCCTCCTAAGTAGCACGAATGGCAACTGGTGTTATTCAGTATAAAACTGAAGAAGAAATAGACTTAATGCGCGCCGCTGGGCAACTGTTGGCGCGCGCACACGGCGAGGTAGCTGCGCTGGTGCGCGAGGGAGTCACGACGCGAGAGCTAGATCGCCGCGCCGAGGAATTCATCCGCGACCACGGAGCTACCCCTTCGTTCAAAGGATTGTACGGTTTTCCGCACAGCTGCTGTCTGAGCCCAAACTCGGTAGTAGTGCACGGGTTCGCCACTGATGAGCCGCTCAAAAGCGGCGATATTCTAACGGTAGACTGTGGGGTTTTCCTTAATGGCTACCATGCTGACAGCGCTTATACTTACCCAATAGGGGAAGTAGCGCCGGAAGTGCAGAGACTGCTGGATGAAACCAAAACATCGCTGTATAAAGGTATCGAGCAGGCTGTAGCAGGCAACCGCGTGGGTGATATTAGCTACGCCATCCAAAACTATGTGTCGCCAAAAGGCTACGGCGTAGTGCGCGAGCTGGTTGGCCATGGGGTAGGGGCCAAGCTACACGAGAAGCCCGAAGTACCGAACTATGGCAAACGGGGCTCGGGACCGCTGCTGCAAACTGGCATGACCCTCGCTATCGAGCCGATGATTACCCTCGGCAAGAAGGATGTGGTGCAGGAGAAGGACGGCTGGACCATCCGAACCCGTGATAAAAAGCCAGCAGCGCACTTTGAGCACACAGTTGTTGTTCGGAAAGACAAGGCAGAAATTCTGACCTCCTTTGACTACATAGAAAAAGCACTGCAATAGCCCTTATGGCAAAACAAGCCTCCATCGAGCAGGACGGTACCATCCTCGAAGCCCTTTCCAACGCCATGTTTCGCGTGGAATTGGAAAATGGCCACCAGCTGATTGCCCACATCTCGGGCAAGATGCGGATGCACTATATCAAGATTCTGCCCGGCGACAAGGTAAAGCTCGAAATGTCGCCCTACGACTTGTCGAAAGGTCGCATTAAGTATCGTTACAAGTAAATTTTTTCGTTCTTTTCAAGGTCATGAAAGTAAAAACCTCGGTGAAGAAACGTAGCGTTGATTGCAAAATCATCCGTCGCAACGGCAAGCTCTACGTTATCAACAAGAAGAACCCCCGCTTCAAACAGCGTCAGGGCTAAATCAATTTTCAGAAACCCGGAGCCTTGGGTACTGGCAGTTTGAACTTTTCTTCAGCTAGCCGCCTTCCAAGCCGCTGCCGGGCTTTCTGGTCCGCAAACATCTCACAACCACTATGGCTCGTATCGCAGGGGTAGACATCCCGGACAACAAGCGCGGCGAAATCGCCCTGACTTACATTTTCGGCATTGGCCGGAGCAACTCGGTTAAAATCCTCACCAAAGCTGGCATCGATGTCAACAAAAAGGTGAAAGACTGGACCGAGGCTGAAGCTGGCGAAATCCGCGCCATTATCGCCGCTGAGCATAAGACTGAAGGCGTACTGCGCTCTGAAATTCAGCTCAACATTAAGCGTCTGATGGACATTGGCTGCTACCGTGGCCTCCGTCACCGCAAAGGTCTTCCCGTTCGTGGTCAGCGCACCAAGAACAACTCGCGCACCCGCAAGGGCAAGCGTAAGACCGTGGCCGGCAAGAAGAAAGCAACGAAATAACCCGTAGCGGCAATCGGCTCTGCTTGATGCTCCTTGTGAGTGTGAGGCGGAGCCAACACCTGCCGCGTTTATAGCGATAACCAAATGGCACAAAAAAGAAAAGACAAAGCCAAGAAGCGGCTTGTCGTGGTGGAGCAGGTGGGCCAAGTCCACATCCGCGCCTCCTTCAACAACATCATCATCTCGGTAACCAACTCGAACGGCCAAGTTATTTCCTGGGCTTCGGCGGGTAAAATGGGTTTCCGTGGTTCGAAGAAAAACACGCCTTATGCTGCCCAAATGGCAGCTAGCGACTGCGGCAAAGTAGCCCACGACCTGGGTATGCGCAAAGCCGAAGTGTTCGTGAAAGGCCCAGGTGCTGGCCGTGAGTCGGCCATCCGTGCCCTCGGCAACATTGGTATCGAAGTGACGACCATCCGCGACGTGACGCCGCTGCCGCACAACGGCTGCCGCCCGCCTAAGCGTCGCCGCGTTTGATTTTTTACTTCTGATATTTTTCTAAAATGGCACGTTATACTGGCCCTACCGCCAAAATCGCCCGTCGCTTTTCGGAGCCGATTTTCGGCCCGAGCAAAGCGCTCAATAAAAAGAACTACCCCCCCGGTCAACACGGCCGTGGCCGCCGCAAGAAGCAGTCGGAATATGCTGTCCAGCTGATGGAAAAGCAAAAGGTGAAATACCTGTACGGCGTGCTTGAGAAGCAGTTCGAAAACCTGTTCCACAAGGCTGCAGTACTGCCCGGCATCACCGGCGACAACCTGCTCGGTCTGTTGGAGTCGCGCCTCGACAACGTGGTTTACCGCCTTGGTATCGCCGGCACGCGCCGCGCTGCTCGCCAGCTGGTGTCGCACAAGCACATCACGGTAAACGGTGAGGTAGTAAACATCCCTTCGTACAAACTGCGTCCCGGCGACCTCGTTGGTGTGCGTGAGAAATCTAAGTCGCTCGAAGCTATCACCACTTCGCTAACTGTACGCAACTCGCGTCAGTTCTCGTGGCTGGAGTGGGACGGCAAAGAGATGGTGGGTAAATTCACCAACATGCCGTCGCGTGACCTGATTCCGGAGAAAATCACGGAGCAGCTCATCGTCGAACTGTATTCGAAGTAATAGTGGCACTTAGTGCGGCCCGGACGCTGTTCGGGCCGCACTTATGCTAAGCCGGTGCTACTATCCTGCTGCTATTGAGCGCGGAAGGGCACCAAAACTACTAAATGGTGGTTTTGGGTGGCTACCCAAAATTGAGCAAGCCTAGGCTTGCTTTTCCTGTTACATAAATTAACTGCCCCACATATGTCAATCTTAGCTTTTCAGATGCCGGAGAAAGTGGTAATGGAGAAATCCGACGACTTCACCGGGACGTTTGAATTCAAGCCTCTGGAGAAGGGCTACGGCGTAACGATTGGGAACGCGCTGCGGCGTATTCTGCTCTCGTCGCTGGAGGGCTTCGCCATTACGTCGGTGCGTACAACTTCGGTGCTGCACGAGTTTTCGACGATTGAGGGGGTGATTGAGGACATGTCCGAAATCATCCTGAACCTCAAGCAGGTGCGTTTCAAGAAAATTAGCGACGCCATTGAGGACAAGATTACGGTGCGCGTGAGCGGGCAGGATTCCTTCACTGCTGGCGACATTGGCAAGTTTGCCGTAGGCTTCCAGATTTTGAATCCGAAGCTGGTTATCTGCAACCTCGACCCGGCAAAAGAACTCGAGTTTGAGTTAACGGTAGCACGTGGCCGCGGCTACGTGCCCGCTGATGAAAACAAGCCTGCCGACCAAGTGTTCGGTCAGATTGCTATCGATGCTATTTACACGCCTATCAAGAACGTGAAATACAGCATCGAGAACACGCGCGTAGAGCAGAAAACTGACTACGAGCGTTTGCTGATTGAAATCTCGACTGACGGCTCTATTCACCCGGAGGAGGCTCTGAAAGGTGCTGCTAACATCCTTATTCAGCACTTCATGTTGTTCTCGGACAGCACGATGCAGCTAAGCGGTAACCGCCCTGCGGCGGCTGAGCCTATCGATGAGGAAACCCTCGCTATGCGCAAAGTCCTGAAGACTTCGCTTGGCGAGATGGACCTTTCGGTGCGGGCATACAACTGCTTGAAAGCAGCTGACATCAAGACCCTAGGCGAGCTAGTACAGCTTGATATGGCCGACATGATGAAGTTCCGCAACTTCGGCAAGAAGAGCCTCACCGAGTTGGAAAATCTGGTAGAAGAAAAGGGCCTGCACTTTGGCATGGACCTAAGCAAATACCGCCTAGACGAAGACTAGTATAGCGTGCTTAGTTGTTAGTACTTAGTGCATAGGTTTTAAATAGCCGGGCACAAAGCACTAACAACTAAGCACTATTTTTTTATTCACCCGCTACGCCCTAGGGATTAGGGTTCTAATGAGGTTCCTCGTGACCCGCCGTGGTCCTGGTCCGCAAGTGTAGCATTTACCCAAAACTGTCCGATGCGACACGGTAAAAAAATCAACCACTTGGGCCGCACTGCCGCCCACCGCAACGCGATGCTGTCGAACATGGCTTCGTCGCTCATCATCTCGAAGCGCGTAACTACTACTGTTGCTAAGGCTAAGGCTCTGCGTCAGTTTGTAGAGCCGCTGCTGACCAAAGCTAAGGATGATACCACGCACTCGCGCCGTACCGTATTTGCTACCCTGCAAAACAAGGAAAGCGTGAAAGAGTTGTATGGCTCGATAGCTGAGAAAATTGCTAACCGCCCCGGTGGCTATACCCGCATTCTGAAGCTGAGCGCTAGCCGCGCCGGTGACAATGCTGATATGTGCATCATCGAGCTAGTTGACTTCAACGAAACGCTGCTCGAAGCCAAAAACGCTTCGGAGGCCAAAGCCACTACTACCCGTCGTTCGCGTCGCCGCGGTGGCAAGGGCGGTGCCGAGGCTACTGGCAACGAGGCCGGCACGTCGGCTGCTGTAGTAGCTGAAGATGCTCCGGCTACTTCGGCTACCGAAGCTGAAGCTACTACGCTGGATGCTCCGGCTGACGAAAAGCAGACGCCTGAGGCTTAGTTGTTCTAGGCACTCTTAAAGGGGGCTGCACCTATTGGTGCGGCCCCCTTTTTTTGTGTTCACGGTATCTTGACCTAATGGTAAAGAAGCTTTCCTAGTAGGGAGTGCAACCTAGGTAGCTCAGGTGTTGTCTGTTGGGTTGTAAGCGGAAAGCTATTGACCTTTGCGTCTTATCCCAGCTGTGTGAGCCTATGGAAGCCGTTGCGTATATCGATATCAATGCCCCGCTAGTAGAGCGGTGTCGCCTCAACGACCGGCAAGCGCAGGCCGAGCTATACCGACGCTATTCGAAGGCCATGTTTAATGCGGCCCTGCGTATTACGGGCGACTATGCTGAAGCCGAGGACGTGCTGCAAGAATCTTTTCTGAGTGCGTTTCGGGAGCTGAGTGGCTACAAGGGGGATTCTTCTTTTGGGGCCTGGCTCAAGCGTATTGTGATTAATAAGAGTATCAATTGCTTGCGGCAGCGGCGATTGGCGCTTGTGCCATTGGAGGATTTTCATCACGAGGCCGCACCGACGGAATCCGCTACGCAGCCTACTGAGGAGGAAGCAGAGGAACTTCAATACCGAGCCGACGTATTGCGGCGTTGTATTCAGGAGTTGCCCGATGGCTACAGAGTAGTGTTATCGTTGTACTTGCTGGAGGGCTACGACCATCTGGAGATAGCTGGCATCCTAGGTATTACCGAATCAACATCTAAGTCGCAATACAGTCGCGCGCGGCAACGGCTACGTGAGCTGGCGATGCAGCGAGGCCTCAGCTAGCTGAGCGCACATTGCTGATTACCACAGGTTTTCTCTTTATATTCTTCTTTTCCCGCACATTTCTGCTGGCTTTCGCTATTCAGCACCGTATTAGCAACGGGTAGCGGCATTAGGGCCAACAGCTTTTTAGAGCTATTTACCATGAACTATAGTAAGCAAGACCAGCTTGAGGCGTGCATAGAGCGGCACCGGGCTGATTTCGACCTGCACGAACCCCGCCCCGAGCTATGGGCGGCCTTGGAAAAGCAATTGCATGACTCAGGCACCGGCCTAGCGGAGCCAGTAATGAGCGTAGTAGCAGATACTGCGGCTACTACCAGCCAAGCAGCTCCGACTGCGCCAGTTATGGCGCAGCTCGCTCCCCGCAAGCGCTGGGCTTGGGCCGAGCACTACAGCATCGCGGCTGCGCTTGCGGTGCTGATACTAGCTGCTGGCCTAGGGGAAGCCTGGAAGTCGGGCCAAGTAACAAAAGAGCGCACAGCTGCCAATGTAGCTACCGAGATGCCGGCGAGCAACGTAGCCGATGCGGCACTCTACCTAGGTGCATCGGGCGAGCTGATGGCCAGCGAAGTGAGCCACAGCACGAATGCCCGGCTAGATACAGCCGTGCGCGGCATGGAAACCTATTATGTTGGCCAGCTTGCCGACCGCAAAGCGGAGCTTGGCCAGCTGTCGCCCGAAGCGGTGGCTGAATGTAGCCGCGAGCTGGCAGACCTAGACTCACTTTACCGGCAACTTAAGCGTGAACTACCTAGCCACCCGCAGCCGGAGGTAGTGCTCACGGCTATGAACCGCAACCTGCAGTACCGGCTCGATATTCTGAATCGGCAGCTAGAGCTTCGCAATCCGACAGAGTCAGCGCTGCCCAATGAAACGCGTGGCGAATACGCCCTAGCCGATAGCCGGCGGTCTTCTCCCAGCATTCTGCACCATGGCCACTAATCGAGCCTTGCTGAGTGGGCTGCTAGCGCTGGTGGCGTGGCTAGGGCTGCCTGCACTAGTACAAGCCACTGCTATCGGCGCAGAGCTGCCTAGGGCAGTGAGTAGCGCACTAAGCGGGCAAGATGGACCAGCGCAGTCGGGCGCGTCTCAGCAGGGGCCAGTTGAGCAAGTCGATAACGACCAAAGCTTGCCCCCCGTTGAGCAGCGTCGTCACCTGAGTCGCCGGTTTCCGGTAAGCAAAGTAGGACAATCGTTTGCGTTAGATACGCGCTACGGCCGGGTACAAATCAGTGCCTGGAACAAGCAAGAAATAAAAGTAGAAACCGACCTAGTGGCGCGGGCCGAGACCCCCGTAGCAGCCGCTCAAATACTCGACGCGCTTAGCGTGCAGTACCTGGCCTACGATGCTAACACCGGGGGCATTAGCGTCAGCTCGCAGTTTGGCTCCACCTTGCGGGGTAAGTGTGGGGGCGGGCGCCGCTACGAGGTAAATTATACCATCTGGCTGCCGCGTACCCTAGCGCTGCGCGTGGCGGCCTCGTTTGCTGATGTAACGATAGCCAGCGACTGGCAGGGCCCAACCCAGCTCAGCGTGGACTACGGCAACCTGCATACGGGCCGGCTGGCGGGTAAGCGCAACGTAGTGCGCATTGCCAACGGTGAGGCAACGATGCCCTACGTAAAGCAGGCTAGCCTCGAGGCAAACTACGCCCGCCTGCGCCTCACGGAGGGCGAGCAGGTAGAGCTGCGCACCAATTACGCCGATGTGGATATGGCCACCGTGCAAGACCTCACCATGCACAGCAAATACGGTGACGTTGCCCTCGGGAAGGTGCGTAATCTGCGCGGCTCGTCAGGCTACTCGCGCTTTAGCGTCGACAAGCTGAGCGAGGGGCTGGATATGGCCGTGCGCTACTGCCCCGATTTTGAGGTGCGCGACATGGGCGCCAACTTCCGGCAAATCAACCTTGATGGTGGCTACAGCACCATTCGATTGGGGTTTGCTGAAGAAACGCCTAGCTTTCAGTTCGACGTTAGCACCGAGCAGGGCCAACTGCTGGTAGATAAAAAACTGGTGCGGGTGCTGTCGGCAGACGAGCATAGCAAAGGTATTGCCGATGTCCTAGGAGTATATGGGGGTGGAGTGCCGGCTCGCGGGGCGGGCAGCGTAAATATCAAGGTGCGGTACGGGACGGTACGGTTCAGCAAATAAAAAATTGTAGGCTACCTAGAATTGCTGAAAACCTGCTAGATGAGTCCTTATACTTGCAGGCTTATTTAAAATAGGCTGCGCGCCGCGGCTGGAATAAGCTTCTTTCCAGTATGCATTTGCGACACTACGGGGCGGCCGCTGCCCTGCTGGCACTGCCCACTCTGAGCCGTGCCCAAACCACCCCCGCGCCCGCTTATACGGAGGCAGCAGCCCTAATTAAAGAAGGTGTTGCTTTGCACGATGCCGACAAGTATGACGAGGCCGCAGCGCGCTACCAACTAGTAACGCCCGGCGACAGTGCCTACGCGCAGGCCCAGGCCGAACTGGCCTTGAGCCTCATGGCGGCCGAAAAATACCAGGCCAGCATTGAGGCTGCCCGGCGCTCGCTGGCCGTCGAGCCCTTCGAGCCTGAGCTGTACAGTACCCTAGGTAGTGCCCACGAGGGCCTGAAGCAGCTAGCCGAAGCTCGCCAAGCCTACGCGGCAGGGCTCAAGCTATTTCCTTACAACGAAAATCTGTGGGTTAACCAAGGGGTTTTTGAGCTGAACCAGCGCGAGACCGCCGCGGCCCTGGCTAGCCTGCAGCGCTCAATAGAGCTGCGGCCGGCCAAAGCGAGTGGGCATCGACTCTTAGGTATACTGGCGGCGCGGCAGGGCCAGACGGCCCACGCTATGCTAAGCCTGTTGCTATACCTGGCTATCGAGCCCGAAGGGCCGCGCAGCAACGCCGTGCTAGTCGACCTAGAGCGGTTGTCGCAGGGTATTACTATTATTGACAAAGAAGACCAGGCCACTCCGGTAGCGCCCAATGCGGCGTTTGAGGAACTGGACCAGCTGCTGACCAGCAAGGTGGCGCTGAATGCAGGCTACACATCAAAGGTGAAGTTTAAGGCGGCCATCGTGAAGCAGTTGCAACTGCTGGTAGAGAAGTTTCCGCTCGAGGCTGACCCGGCCAGCGACTTTTGGCTGCGAGCCTATGGCCCGGTAGTAAAAGCGCTCAGGCAAGACGACAACCTGACAACTTTTACGTACCTGATTCTAAGCTCGGCCGATGATAAAAGCGCTCAGCAGTGGCTTAAGGGCAATAAAAGCCGCCTCGAAAAGCTAACTACCGCCGTAAGCCAGCCGCTGCTGACGCTACGTAGCCAGCAGCCCCGGCCTGCAGGCGCTGGTCCAGTGGCAGCGTGGTACGATGGGGTGTATCTCGATGGCCTAGGTGCCGGCCAGCGCGACGCCAAGGGCGAAGTGCAGCCCACCGGCGACTGGCTGCTGATAGCGCAGAATGGTAACGTGAGGCAGCGCGGTGCGTTTTCGGCGGCCAGCGAGCGCACGGGCAAGTGGCAGGTTTTGCGCCCCGATGGCAGTATCGAAGTGGAACAGTACTACGGCGCTAAGGGTGAGCTCGATGGCCCCTCGCGCTATTACTATCCGGGTGGGCAACTACGCAGTGAGGCCACCTATCGGCAAGGCAAGCTGGAGGGCGGCAGCAAGACCTACACCGAAAACGGGCAGGTAAGCGAAACCCGGCAATTTATCGGCGATGACTACGAAGGCGACGCCGTGGACTACACGCCGGGCGGCGTGGTTAGCTTCCGGGCCAAGATGCACGCCGACAAGCGCGATGGGCTACTAGAGCGGTTTTATGCCGACGGTACGCCCGAAGTACGCTCGCTCTATGCACAAGGCAAGGCGCAAGGCGAGATGGTGGTGTATTACCCCGATAAGACGGTGGAGAAGAAGGCCACTTTTGACCAGGATGAGCTGCACGGCCCTTATGCCACTTATTTCCCTAATGGCAAGGTGCGCGAAACCGGGCAATACACCCGCGGCAAGCGAACGGGCCCTTGGAAGGAATACTTCGCCACCGGCAAGCTCAGCTCTGAAGAAACCTACGATGCGGCTGGCGAACTGCACGGGCCCTACCTCGACTACGATGCCCAGGGCCGCCACTACGCAACTACCCTATACGAGCACGGCCGCTTGGTGCGCCTGACCAACCTCAATGTGCAGGGCAAGCAACTTGCTGACGTGCCCCTGAAAAAAAGCCGTACGGCCGTAAAGACGTATAACTCGGCAGGCCAGTTAGCGCGTAGCGGCGAAGTAGAAAACGGACACCTAGTGGGCGAGTGGAAAACCTACTACCCCGATGGTACCCTGCACGAGGTGCAGCATTACGATGCCGCTGGCGTGCTCACGGGCGTGGGCGAGGTGTACTACACCAATGGCCAACTGCGCCAGCGCCGCCACTACGGGCCGGGCGGCGTAGCTGAAGGAGCTTTTGAGCAGTACTACGCCAATGGCAAACCCTTGCAAACCGGCTGGCAGCGGCAAGGCGAGGAGCAAGGCGTGTGGAAATCGTACTACCCCAGTGGGCAGCTAAGCCAGGAGCGGGAATACTTTCGGGGTGAGCCAAGCGGCTTGACGCGGACGTATGAGCCGGGCGGTAAGCTAACGGAGGAGCGGCTCTTCGCCTTCGGTAAGATGCGCCAACTCACGGCGTATGATTCCACGGGCAAGGTGATTGACCGCTATGAGCTCACGCCGGCAGTTAAAGAGCTAGTGCTGCACTACACCGGCACAAGTAAAAAGGTGCTAAACCGAGCCGCCGTTGCCAATGGTGGCTACGAAGGCACCACCACCTGGCTGCGGCCCAATGGCCAGCCCGAGTCGGTGGCGACCCTGCGCGGTGGCCAGCGCTACGGTGCCTACCGCAGCCAGCACGCCAACGGCCAGACCCAAACCGAGGGCCAATACTTAGGCGGCAAGCTCTACGGACAGTTTAGTACCTATTACCCCGATGGTACGCTGCGCAGCCGTGGCCGCTACCTCAACGACGAGCCGGTGGGGGAGTGGGTGCACAATTTCCCCAACGGCAAGCCCCAGCGTGTGCAGGCCTACAACGACGAGGGCGAGCTCGATGGCCCGAGCCGCTACTATAATCCTGCCGGCGAACTGCTGCTGGAGCGGCACTATGACCAAGACCGGCTAGTAGGCTTTGCCGGGCCGGGTGCGCAGGGTGCTGCGGGCACCAGCCAAATGCTGCCTGTGGCGGGAGGCCCTCTCAAAACGACGTTTGCTAATGGCAAGCCCGCGGCGGAAGAGTCCTTCGCGCATGATTACCCAAACAGCAACTTCACTTATTACTACGCTTCGGGGCAGATATTTCGGCGGGTGGCGCACCAGCAGGGCCTGCGCCACGGGCAGCAAGTGAGCTACTGGCCCAGCGGGAAGCTTATGGAGGAAGAATCTTACCAAAATGGCGAGCTGCACGGCCGCTGCCGCTACTACCGCCCCGATGGCACCCTAGAGCGGGAGGAAAACTATCGGGCCGGCGAGCACTCGGGCCCGAGCATTGCCTACGACGCCCAGGGCCGCCCACAGTTCACCGAGCATTACTGGAACAACTCAGTCTACAATCCGCGCTAAGATGGGCCCTAGGGCCGCTCAAAAGCTGATAGCTGGGGGCTGCTAGTTTGAGCGTATCTTTTCGAATCTAATCTGCTTATCTACTTATTGCTATGAAATTATTCACTGCCATTGCCCTGCTACTCGTTGGCTTGGCGGCTACTGCGCAAGGCCAGGCACTGCCGCCGCTGGCCGAGTTGCAGCACCAGTACCCAGGCCAGCAGGCGGCCTACGTAACGCTGCGGGCCGACCTCACGGTTGAGATTCGCCACGACTCGGTGCAGGTGCTCGCGCACCATTTGCACGATATGGCGCACCTAGGCGACCACTCGGCGCCCTATGCGCTCGACCAAGTATATAGCTCGCACTTCAACAAGCTGCAAAAGCTGGAGGCGCGCACGCTGGTGCCCGTGCCAGGCGCGGCCGATAAGTACAAGCCCCTGCGCGTGACAGCCTTCAAGGATAAGTTTGACATGCAGGATGGCGTGTTTTATGACGATACGCGCGCTACGTCGTTCAGCTTTCCGGCCGTGGCGCCGGGTGCCCGTACCATCACCGACTATACCGTGCGCCACCCCGACGGGCGGTTTCTGATGCCGTTCTATTTTGGCTCCTACGTGCCCGTGCGGCACGCCGAGGTCACCATCACGGCTCCCAAGAGTGTGCAGCTCAACTACAAGCTATTCAATGCCGAGCAACTGCCAATTAAGTTTTCCAAGCAGGAGCAGGGCAGTAATGTGGTGTACCGCTGGACGGCCGACAATCTGCCCGCCGCTCCGCGCGATGCTGATGCCCCCAAAGCCGCGTACTACCTGCCTCACTTGGTGTACTACATCGAGCAGGCTACGGTGGGCGGCCGCCAGCAGCAGCTCCTAGGTGGCGTGCCGCAGCTTTATAACATGTACGCCGATTTTGTGCGGCGCATTCAGCCTCACGATAGCCCGGCTCTAAAGCACCGCGTCGATTCGCTCATGGTCGGCGCTGCTACGCCCGAGGAGAAGGCCCGCCGCATTTATTACTGGGTGCAGGACAACGTGCGCTACATCGCCTTCGAGCAAGGCATGCGTGGCTTTGTACCCCACGCCGCTGGGCTGGTATACGAGCGCCGCTACGGCGACTGCAAGGACATGGCCAACCTCACTACCGAAATGCTGCGCCTAGCGGGTCTTAAGTCGTACCTCACCTGGGTGGGCACCCGCGACCTGCCCTATAAGTATGGCGAGCTAGCCACGCCGGGCGTGGACAACCACATGATTTCGACCTGCGAACTCAGTCCTGGCCAATACACCTTCCTCGACGCCACCAGCAACCACACGCCTTTCGGCATGCCATCGGCCTTTATTCAGGGCAAGGAAGGCCTGTTGGCCCTTGATGGGCAGCAGAGCAAGGTGGTGCCCATTCCGGTGGTGGCGCCGGCCCGCAACGGGGCCACCGACCGCTCAGTAGTGACCCTCGACGGTACTGGCCTGCGTGGCACTGGCGAGCTGGCCTTCACAGGCTATGCCAAGGTAAACCAGAGCTACGCCCTAGGTGGCCTCGACCGGGTGCAGGAGCCTAAGTACGTGAAGGCCCTGCTGGAGCGCGGCAGTAATAAATTCTTCGTAGATAAGTACGCCGTGCAAAACCTCGCGGCCCGCGACCAGCCCCTGCGCCTTACCTACGACTACCGCCTGCAAGACTACGTGCAGAAGCTCGACGACGAGCTTTACATAAACCTCAACCTAGAGCGCCCGCTGGCCCATGACCGGCTCGACTCGCTGACGCGTCGCCTGCCCCGCGCCAATGAATTTGCCCACACCGACCGCGCCCGTACCGAGCTAGTGGTGCCCGCTGGCTACGAGGTAAGCTACCTGCCGCCCGCTGCCCAGGCTGGCGACGCGGCTGGCCCGCTGGCCTTCCACATTAGCTACGAGCGCCAGGGTGACCGCATCATCCAGAACCGCGAGTTGACAGTGAATTACTTGCTGCTGCCCACCAAGCAGTTTAAGCAGTGGAACGGTGTAGTAGACAAGCTGGGCGCCGCCTATCGCGAGATGGTTATTCTAAAAAAGAAGAAGACCTAGAAAAGAAAATAATCGACTGATTAATAAGTTATATACATACTATCTGCTTCGTGCTTACTTCTACCTATTTCCGCAGCGCGCTGCTGCTTACTGCCCTTATGCCGGCCCGCTTTGCGCTGGCGCAAAAGAAAACCAGCCAGGCGCTGCCCAGCCAGCTGCACTACGCCGCCTACCACTGGGATGAGAAGCGCCACCAGCGCCTACCCGTGTCGGCCGAGGAGGCCACGCTGCCTGCCGTGGTGCTCAAAGATTTTACGGCCACCGAGTTTTACTTTGACCCAGTTCGCAAGGGCATGCGCGAGTTCACGACCGAGCACCGCATCGTGCGCGTGAATACGGCCGATGGCATCGAGCAATACAATAAGCTGGCCGTGCCCGTGCTGCCGGGCGGCGCCACGGTGGCAGTACGTGCGCGCACCATCAGCCCCAAGGGGGTAGTGGTAGAGGTGCAGCCCGAAAGCATGAAGGAGCTCAAAAACGAGGCGGGCGCGGGCGACTACCGAATTTTTGCCCTCGAAGGCGTTGAGAACGGCAGCGAGGTCGAATACTACTACACCCGCGAGCGCGGCATGAACCACTTCGGCCGCGAGATTTTGCAAGGTGGCACGCCCGAACACGATGTGGCGTTTGAGCTTATTGCACCCTCCACGCTCACTTTCGAGGCTAAGGTCTATAACTCGACGGCCAAGGTGCAAACCGATACCCTAACGGCCGGCAAGCGCATTTTGCGCGTGCAGGTGCCCGCGCTGGAAGCCCTGCACAATGAGGCTTTTGCCGAGCCCAAGGCGCACCGTGCCCGCGTTGAGTACAAGCTGGCCTACGCAGCCAATAAGGGTGATGTACGCCAGTTTACGTGGGCCGATGCTAGCCAGACGATGCACCAGGTGGTGTATACCCTGAGCAAGGACGAAGCCAAGGCCGTGAGCACCGTGCTGAAAGCCGCCAACGTGCCCGGCGGAGCCAGCCTCCCCGAGCGCATTGCGGCGGTGGAGAGCTACGTGAAGCTTAACTATAACCTAGACCCCAGCGCGGAGCCCGCCCTCACTCGCGTAGTGGCTACGCACAATGCGCCCGAGCTGGGGTTTGTACGCCTGCTGGGGGCCTTGTACAAAGCCCTAGGGGTAGAGCACGAGCTGGTAGTGAATACCGACCGGAGCGAGGTGCCCTTCGATGGCAGCTTCGACACCTGGGGCTATCTCGACAACTTCTTCTTCTATTTTCCGGCTACCAAGCAATACCTGGCGCCGAGCCGGCCCGATTTCCGCCTTGGCATGGTACCGCCCGGCTGGACGGGCACGCCCGCGCTGTTTATCAAAACCATCACCCTAGGTAGCATAGAGTCGGCCGTGGGCACGGTGCGTGAGGTAGCAGCCCTGCCCGCCAACGCCAGCCCGCACAATATGGCCGTTCAAGTGAGCTTTGCGCCTACGCTAGACAAGGCCACCGTGCACCTGCACCAGGAGTTTGGTGGCTACCACGGCGTCCAGCTGCAAGCTATTTACCCGCAGGTGCCCGCCGACAAGCAACCCGAGGTTTTGCTGGAGCTGCAAAAGCCCGTGGTGCCCGATGGCACCTTCCTCAAGACCACGGCCAAGAATGGTGAGCGAGGCCTCAACATCCTCGCCAAGCCCTTTATGGTCGATTCGGACCTCGAAAGTGCTAGCCTGCTTGATAAGGCGGGGCCACGATACCTATTCAAAATTGGCACACTCATCGGGCCCCAGACCGAGTTGTACCAGCAGGAAACGCGGCAGTTTGATGTGGAGAACGACTTTAACCGCGAGTATAGCCGCCAGCTAGTAGTGGAGCTGCCCGCGGGTTACTCGGTGCGCAACCTGCAAGACCTGAACATGGAGGTAAAAGCTGGCCCCGACCCGGCAAAGCCCATTTATTTCTTCCGCTCGGCCTACACACAGCAGGGGCAAAAGCTAACGGTAACTTCTACGGAGGCTTACCAGCAGATTTATTGGCCCAAGAAAGACTTTGAGGCCTACCGCTCCGTCGTCAACGCCTCGGCCAATTTTAACAAGATAGTGCTGGTGCTGGAGAAGAAATGAGCGGCAACTATACCACCCGCTGGCCGCTACTTTTGTTCCTAGGGCTACTAAATAGCCTCCCCACCATGGCTCAGTCCGCCAAGCCCTTACCAGCTCATACGTCGCCTATGCAGGCCCATGCGCTACGGCTGCGCCCCGGCGACGACCTGCGCGAGGCGCTGCTGGCTTATGTGGCGCAGCACCACCTAGGGGCGGGAGCGGTACTCACGTGCGTGGGCAGCCTCACTGTAGCCACCCTGCGGCTCGCCAACCAGGAAGGGCCGACCGAGTATCGGGGGCACTTTGAGATAGTATCGCTGGTAGGTACGGTTTCGGCTACGGGCGGCTCGCACCTGCACCTGTCGGTGGCCGATAGCACGGGGCGCACCCTAGGTGGGCACCTGCTGGCCGGCTGCCGGGTGTACACCACCGCCGAGATTGTGTTGGCGGCCCTGCCGGGGCTAGAGTTCACGCGCGAAACTGACCCCACGTTCGGGTATAAGGAGCTGGTAGTGAAACCTAAAAAATAGAGATTTCGAAAGGCAAGGCGCAGCGTTGCGTGGGGTTATATTCCATAAACACCCTGCGCGACGCTGCGCTTTACTTTGCGAAATTCTACGGAAAACTTTACCAGCCAGCGCCATGCCCACCGACACACTCGCCATGCAGGCGTTTCGCCGCCAAGTGCTCAGCCCGCACAAGCTGCGGCTATTTATGCTGCGCAAGCTGCCGCTGGCGTGGCTGGCTGGGCTACGCCTGACGGCCCTTACACCCGAGGCCGCTACGGTTACGATTCGCTACAAGTACCTTACGCAGAATCCGTTTCGTAGCATCTATTTCGCGGCGCTAGCCATGGCGGCCGAGCTAGCTTCGGGTATTCAGGCGATGATGCACACGCAGGGCGGCGGGCCGGTGTCGATGCTGGTGGTGGGCTTGCAAGCGGAGTTCAGCAAAAAAGCCGTGGGGCTCATCACCTTCACTTGCCCCGACGGTGCGGCCATTGCGGCTGCCATAGCTGAAAGCCGCGCCACGGGCCAGGGGCGCACGGTAACCTGCACCAGCACCGGCCGCGACGAGGTCGGCGACATGGTGGCCGTGTTTCAGATAAGGTGGTCGTTTAAAGCTAAGTAAGGCGGTGGTGCCTGCGCCCCTAGGTCCGGCTTTCGGCCAAGTTTTCCTTGGTAATCACGTCTACCATGCCGTCTTCGCTTACTACCACTACTAGGGTAGGGAAGGCCGAGCTTTCGACGTAGCGGATGGCCGAGTTGTAGCGGGCACCGCGGGTGCTGTTGCCCCGGCCGCTGGCCTTGCCATCCAGAATAACGCCAATGGAGTAGCAGTAGCCCTGCGGGTCGAGCATCACGGCCCCGTCGATGGCCGTTACGAGCTGTGTAATGGTAGGCGTGAGTATCACCGGCTCGATGAGCGTGCATTGCAGCTTGAGGCGGTCGGCTTCGGCTAGGGCTTCGGTCGTGATGACCAGCAATGTTCCTTTGGGCTGGTGGCTGGCTTCAAGCACCACCTGCCACAGCCGTTCTAGCTGCTCGGTCTTAGGCAGGCCAAAGGTGCGCTTGTACTCGCGCTTAAAAGCTAGGCGGTTGAGGCGCGGGCGGGCCAGCCCCGGCAGGCCGTAGCGGCAGCGCAGCAGCGTGTCGCCGGCGTGGCTCAGCTCCCACGTGTAGTAAGTCACGAAGTGGAAGGCGAACAGGTCTTCGCGGCTGGCATCGTACTGGCCTACTTCGCGACCTAGGGCATACACCTTGTCGGCATCGGCCAGCAGGTGGATGTTAGAATTGGTCATTTCCAGGAGCTTGCGCACGGCCCGGTAGTCGGTGAGGTCTACCGGGCAGGTCAGGGCAAAGACTTCCTCTAGGTTGGGGTGGCCGCGGCGAGCTAGCAGCAGGCAGCCCACGCCCTCGGCCCCCTCATAGCGCAGGCTCGAAATAGTATTGATGATGTAAAACAGCCGCTCGGCGCCAGGGCCGGTGCTGCTACCGCGGTCGAGGCGCTCGCCGCTGCTCCAGTCGGCCGAGCCCACGGCCAGGGCGGGCGCATCGAGTAGGCTGCGGCCAGCGGCGCGCAGCAGCTCTTCGGTATCGCGGGGGCGGTAGAGCAGGCCCGCGCCCGGCTCGGGCTCGGTGAGAGTCTTCACCGTTTCCTCGTTGAAGCGCGCCATCGCCGCCGTCAATAGCGAGTTGGGCAGCGGGCGGCCGTCAGTATAAGCGCGGTGGGGCTGCAGGGCCGGATAAGCCTGTATGGGCTTGCGCTGCATGCGCAGGATGGTGCAGACGTAATAGTTGTTGAGCACGACCGGCCAGGTCGAGAAGTGGGCGTAGTCGGTGCCCTCCGCTAGGTCGTCCAGTATCGGCTGCAGCGCCAGGCGTACCCCTTTGCGCTCTAGGCGGTCGCGCACATCGGCCGGGTCAAGCAGTGTGTCGATGGGCGTGGTGCCCACGGGTACCTGGCCAGCCAGGGCCAGGGTCCGGCCCCGCTCGGCTACATCGGCCAGCAGTTCGTCGGGCAGCTCGGTGCTATCGGGGCCTAATTCCTGCACAATGGGCTGGCTGGCGTCTTGGGGCAGGCACAGCACCTGCACCTGCGGCAGCAGCTCATCGTCGAGCGCATCGAACAGCGCCTGTGCAATAGCTTGGGCAGCATTGCGGTAGCGCCGCTCGTGCGGCCAGATGCGAAACGTGACGGGAACGGTAGCAACTTCGACGTAAGACATGGGGCAGGAAAAAGGGCTCTAGATAAGTAGACGCATAAGCCCGCTAGATACTCAACGCACCAGCTTAAAGAAAGTGCGCCCGCCCAGCATAGCCTACAACTGAAATAAAACCGGCAAAGCCATCTTTTGCTTTATTGGCTTGCCTTGGTACACGGCCGGCTCCCACTTGGGGGCCGCTTTGATGAGGCGCACGGCCTCTTCATCGAGGCCCGAGCCGTGCTTTTTCGGCACGCGGACATCGGTGAGCGAGCCGTCGGGCTGCACCATAAACTCTACTAGCACCTTGCCTTGAATCTTGCGCTTGCGGGCCAGGTCGGGGTATTTCTGGTTGGCCGCAATCCAGGAGAAGAAAGCGGCGTTGCCGCCCACCGGCTGGGCACCTTTCTCGGGCCGGATGATGGCCGCCCCGTTCGGTGCAGTACCCACTACCGAGGTAGTGCCCGGTTCGGCGGCTACGGCGCCGGGGGGTAGTGGCTGGCCGGGCTTAGCAGCGCCCGCGGCCGGTACCTCTACTACTTCGCCCGAGCCTTCGGCCAGTACAAAGCTCACGGGTACTGTCACGCGCTGGCGCACCACCTTGCCTTTTTGGTGGGCTGGCGTCCACTTTGGGGCGCTTTTAATTACGCGAATGGCTTCGGCATCGAGCAGCGGCGCTACGGGCTGCTTCACCTCTACTTCGCCAATGCTACCGCTTTTCTCTACCACAAACGTCACCATCACGGTGCCTTCTTGCTTGGCCTGCATGGCGGCCGTGGGGTACTTCTGGTGGCTGGCCAGGTAGTCGGCGTAGCCCTGGGGGCCGCCCTTAGGCACAGCGGGCTGCTCCACGGCATCATAGATGCGGCTGTTGTCGTCAGTTGGATACTTTAGCTTGGCTGGCTTTTGAGCTAAAACCGGAGTTGCGGCCGCCAGCAAGAAGATAATAGGGAGCTTAGAGAACCTCATGAAGTAAAAATGAATGTAAGTTGATAGTGACTATGTGCGCATTAGCACCGTAAAGAACGAAAAGCCGCGGCAAAACCGTGCCACCTACCTCTCGGCTGGCCCTTATTTTGTAGCGCTGCTGGCAGCCGGCACCCTCGCGTTTGCGTTGGCTGGCTGCTGCTTAGCTCCTCGGAAGACTCTAAAAATCCTATTCTTATGCATATAGAACGAAACCTGCGGCCCAGCTTTATCTGGCGGAAATATGGCTGGCGTCCGCTGCTGGTCTTCATGGTTTATGACGCCCTGATTGGCTTCATGTATGGGCCGCTCGATTTTCACTGGCTCGATATTCCGTGGCAGCCGGTGGCTACCCTAGGTACGGCCGTGGCGTTTTACATCGGCTTCAAGAGCAATGCTTCGTACTCGCGCTTTTGGGAAGCGCGCCAACTGTGGGGCTCGGTCGTGAACTCCTCGCGCACCTGGACTGGGCGGGTGCTAGACTTTGTGCGAACCCCCGACGATAATTTTGGCTACGACAGTGTCGAGGCCGAGGCCCACCGGCGATTGGTGTACCGCCACATTGCCTGGGTCAATGCCCTGCGCCTGCACCTGCGCCGCCAAACGGCCGAGCTGTGGCAAACGGAGGTCGTGCCCTTCTTGCTCGACCCCGCCGACCACGCCCTAGGTCAGACTAACAATCCGCCTGCTCAACTAGTAGTGCGCCAAGGGAACGACATGCGCCAGCTCAGTTTCAATGGTATGCTGACGGAATTCCGGGAGGTGTCGATGGCCGAGACCTTGCGTGAGCTCAACAACCACCAGGGCGCTTGCGAGCGCATCAAGAATACGCCATTTCCGCGGCAGTATGCCTTTTTTAGCTACGTCTTCGTCATTGTGTTTGCGGTGTTGCTGCCCCTAGGTCTGGTTGAGGAGTTTGATAGCCGCGTGGCCCTAGGTCCTTACCACGTATGGCTCATGGTGCCCTTCGCTACGCTGGTGAGCTGGGTGTTTCATACTATAGAGAAGGTGGGGCACAACAGCGAAAACCCCTTCGAAAATGGGGAAAACGACGTGTCAATGTCCTCCATCTGCCGTAGCATTGAGATAGACCTGCGCCAGATGCTAGCCGAAACCAGCGTGCCCGCCCCGTTGCAGCCCGTCAACGACATTCTATACTAAGCTTAAAATATTCTGCTGCCTCATCCGTCTTACTGGTAAGGTTCAGCTAGGCGCGCGTGCCTAGCTGACCTAGGGCGGCCTTCCCTCAGAGGAGGGCCGTACCTTTGTAGTGTAGTATATAGCTAGTGAGATGTATCGTTATCCCCGGCCGGTTTCGGCTTTTGGTCGCTTTGTGTTGCTGATGAGTGAGATGGTAGTGCGGCCCGAGCGGCTCGCCGTTATTTGGCGGCGCACGCTCGAGGAGGCCGTACTCATCGGCACCGACTCGGTATTTATTGTGGGATTAGTGTCCACGTTTATCGGCGCGGTCACGTGCGTCCAAATCGCTTACAACCTTGTCAGCCCGCTCATTCCGCAGTCGATGGTGGGGTACATGGTGCGCGAGATGACCATTCTGGAGCTTGCCCCCACTATTATCTCAATAGTGCTGGCGGGCAAGGTGGGCTCCTCCATTGCGGGGGTGCTGGGTACCATGCGTATTACCGAGCAGATTTCGGCGCTCGATGCCATGGGCATCAATTCGGCTTCCTACTTGGTGCTGCCGCGTATTCTGGCGGCTATGTTCGTGTTTCCGATGCTGGTCATTCTGGCCATGAACCTGAGCATCCTAGGGGGCTTCGTGGCCTCGCAGGTGTCGGGCATCATGTCAGCTGCCGATTATATCGAGGGTATTCGCTTTGATTTTAAGCCCTACACCGTGCTGTTTGCACTAATAAAATCAGTTGTGTTTGCCTTCTTGGTGACGGCCACTTCGGCCTACAAGGGTTACTCGGTGCACGGCGGCGCCCTTGAAGTAGGCGCTGCCGGTACTGCCGCCGTTACCAATTCCATCATCGCCATTCTGCTCGCCGATTATGCGCTAGCCGCCGTGCTACTATAGCCCGCAGAAGCAACCACCTAGGAGCTTACAAACCAACAAAAAAGGCCTGCGCACTAGCGCAGGCCTTTTTTGTCTATAATCTGAGGGGTACGCCAGGCTGTGACCTAGGCGTTAGCAAATACTTGCTCCTCGTGCTGGCTGGTGGCTGGGGCTTGCGCAGCCCGAGCCGACTGCTCAGCGGCAAACAGCTGCTCCTCGTGCTGGCTCATGTCGAGGCCCAGCATTTCCTCCTCGGCCGATACGCGCAGCGGAATGATGAGGTCAGTCAGCTTCAGTAGGGCAAACGAGCCGACGAAGGCAAAGGCTGATACCAGTACCAGCGCCATCAAGTGGGTTACGAACAGGTGCGTGCCACCATATGCTAGGCCATCTACCGCAGCCGAATTAACGGCCTTGCTGGCGAAAATGCCCGTCATTATCATGCCGACCATGCCCCCGATGCCGTGGCACGGGAATACGTCGAGCGTGTCGTCGATGCGCGACTTCGAGCGCAGGTGAGCGAAGAAGTTGCTGGTAGCCCCGGCCACGATGCCGATGAAAATGCTCACGGGCACCGTAACGAAGCCCGACGCTGGTGTAATCGCCACCAGCCCTACCACGGCCCCGATGCAGAAGCCCAGCGCCGACAGCTTGCGGCCCCGCGCTACATCAAACAAAATCCAGGAAATGCCGGCGGCGGCAGCCGCGATGTTGGTCGTGGCAAAGGCGCTCACGGCAAGCGGGTTGGCGCCCACTGCCGATCCGGCGTTGAATCCAAACCAGCCAAACCACAGCAGACCCGTACCTAGGAGTACAAACGGAATGTTGGCGGGCGGCAGCACCTCCGTGGTGCCATAGGTTTTGCGCGGCTTCAGGTACAAGGCTGAGGCCAGAGCAGCCCAGCCGGCCGACATGTGCACCACCGTGCCGCCTGCAAAATCAAGCACACCCATCTTGAACAAGAAGCCATCGGGGTGCCAGGTCCAGTGGGCCAGGGGCGTATACACGATAAGGCTAAAGAGCACAATAAAAAGCACATACGACTTAAAGTTGATGCGCTCGGCAAACGAGCCCGTGATGAGGGCCGGCGTGATGATGGCAAACTTCATCTGGAAGAAAGCGAACAGCGCCAGCGGAATAGTAGCGGCCAATGACCAGGGCTTGCCATCGAGCACGCCTTTAAATAGGAAGAACGTGCGCGGGTCGCCAATAAAGCCGCCGATAGAGTCGCCGAAAGCTAGGCTAAAGCCCACTACTACCCACAGCAAGCTCACGATGCCCATGGCTACGAAGCTTTGCAGCATGGTCGAAATCACGTTCTTAGAGTTTACCATGCCACCGTAGAAAAAGGCCAGCCCGGGCGTCATAAACAGCACGAGGGCCGTGGCGCACAGCATCCAGGCGGTATCGCCGGTGTTAATGCCTTCGGTCACTATTTTGGTAGGCAAGGCGGGCATGAAGACGGCCAGAAGCCCCAGTGCCAGCAGCAGGAGGAGGGGAACAACGTTAGGTTTCTGCATGGTTGGTAAAAAGTAAGGGTTTGATTATAAAGAATTTATTAAAGTGAAGCAGCTAGGCCTACCAATTGGCCGAGCGAGTGGGCGAGGGGAGAGCGGTGGGCTTGGGCACTGTGAGCATGGCTGTTTTGAGCTCGGCTTGCAGGGCCGTGATGCCGACCAGCGTGTCGTGGCGGTGGTGCTGCCAGAGCTTTTGCCAGCCCGCAGCCAGCGATTCTTCTAGTGGCTTGGCTTTGCCGGTGGGCACTAGGCGATAGGCGCGGTCTTCGTGGTAGTAGTCAAACACGAAGTCGTCGTACTGCACTCGGTAGCGGCCGTCTTTTACTTCCAGCGTGAGCTGGTAGCGCACTTTGCCGTGCAGCTTCTTAGTGAGGTAGCCGCGGTCGTACATGGCGAGCGCTTGGGTCGCCACCAGCCGGCCGGCCGCCGAGTCGGCCGTGCTCAGGGTGTAGCCGTATCGGTGCAGCCAGTGCTTGGCATGCGCGTAGAGCGTGCCCGCCCGCAGCGAATCGGCCCGCACTACTTCGTAGAAACTTACTTTGCCTTGGCTATCAAGCGGTAGCTCCTGGCTGCGGCCCGGGAGGGCGGCCAGCAACACACAAAGAAGGGCTAGGAGCAGGCGCATAAAGTGCAGGTAGGCCGCAAAACCAGCCAGCTAGTATTTGTAGATAAAAGCGACGCCTAGGGTAGACTGACGGTCGGTGCCCACGCCAAGCGAGTTTTCGTAATAAGCGCCGGGCGCTACGTCGAGCCGAAACTCGGGCTTGACCTGAAGCTTGCCTGCAGCCAGCGTAACGGGTGCCGTGATAGTCAGCGAGTTGTTGGACGTGTGCAGGTAGCGCACCCCGTGCTTGTCATTGAAATACTCGTAGCGCACCCCTAGGCCAAATACATCGGTAAAAGCGTAGTTGGAGTAGAGCGCCGCGCCGCCCCAGCTAGGCGAAGTGCTGTCAAACAGCGTTGAAATGGCCTGCTCGGCGCCGGCGTCTTTGAAGTTGTACCACCCATAGGCCGCATTGAGCCCTAGGTAGAACTTAGGCGTGACCTGATAGGTGGTAGTCAGGTCGAATAGGTTGCGCTGGTAGTTATTGCATGCGGCGGGCAGCGTGCCCGCGTCTACTAGGTTCGAGAGGTAAGCGTCGTCGCCGTGGCCGCCTATCCAGTTCAGATATACTGCCCAGGTATTGAGAGGCTTAAAGGAGAACTGCCCAACCAGCGACTTCTGCTTGTTGTTGTCTGTGAGGTTGTCCCAGTTGTTCACCACGCCCAGCATTAGCGTGGTTTTGTCATTGAAGGCGTAGGCAGCCTTGAGGCCGATGTGGTAGAAGGGGCCGTTATTAAATAGGTTAGACAGCGAGTAATTGTAGTTGAGTGGCGCATCAATGACCTCGTAGCCGATGTGCGTACCAAACTGCCCAATCGTTACACTCAGCTTAGGTACAATGCGATATGTGAAATACGCCTGCTTAATAGCCGCTGACGTGCCATAGAGAGCTGCCACGTAGGGCGAAGCCGGCCGGTAGAGGTTAAGAGCTCCGCTAGTGTTGCCAAAGTTGCCTAGGTCGGCATTGGGCCCGAAAGTGAGGTCAATGACTAAGTCAGACTTTCGGCTGGAATACCCCAGCTTGGCCTGCACTAGCCCAAGGGAAAATTGGTCGGGCAGGCGGTCGAAAGCGCGCCCAGCGAGCTGGTCGGTGCCTAGCAGGTTGCCCGACTTGGGCTGGTTGAAGGCTGTGAGGTAGTAGGAGTCGATGTAACCTGAAACCGTGAGCTTGCCGGTATCAGTAGAATCCGTTTGCGCATGCGCCGCGAAGCAGAGGGCTGTTAGCGCGAGCGAAAGTAGAAGTTTGGTCATGGGTATTCCGATAAATGAAGAGACAGTAATAAGCGAGGCTACAAAGGCAGAAAGACAACCTGAAACTGTAAAAACCTTGGCCTCTATTATTAGAGGCATGTTTGCTATAGAAACTATCTTTTAAATCGGAAGGCCCATACAAAATTGGGTGTATACTACTTAATAAGCTATTATATCTTGTTATGTACCCTACTAAAAAGGGTGTATTTAAAGGGATATGAATTTTTTCAAAAGTAGCAACAGCTAACTTATTTGCAAATGGCCTCTTACTCTTTTAAATATTTTTAGAACTGTTTTTAGAGTTGGTTGGGCTTTTGCAGGCCAGTAAGAGAGATAACTGGCCTGCTGAACTAACTGAGACATTGAAACTGGCAGCAGCTAGTTGCTAGCCTTCAGAAGCACTTTTAAAAGCAGGGTTAGAATGGCCCTAGGTTATCATTAAAGGGAAAAGATGATGATTTAGGAACTGTAAGTCCTGCTAATCGAAGGTTTGGTATGGGGAGGGTATAAGCTATAAAGTCTATGATATCAACTGCTACTAGGTGTTGACGCAAGGGGTATTGGTGATTAAAAAATATTTTTTAGAAATGAAGGCATATTTTTTTGAGGTGCATAGAAAATATATTTTTACTTCTACATTTACCCAGCCTAAAAAGTATCGCTTCATCATTTTACCAGTACCATGGCCATTTTACGCTTCAATGCGCTCGAACTTGTAGACCACCGTCAGCCCCTGCCAGTAGCACCTGCGAAGGGCCGCCGCGCCGATACGTTCGGGCAGAATGTGTTTAACCAAGAAGCAATGCGGGCTAACATGTCCGGCGAATATTTCAAGAAGCTACAGGCTGCTATTAAGCATGGCACGCCGGTCGAGCGCTCGGTGGCCGACGCGGTAGCTTCGGCCATGAAAACGTGGGCCATGGCCAAGGGGGCTACCCACTACACGCACTGGTTCCAGCCCCTGACCGGGGCCACGGCTGAGAAGCACGACTCGTTCTTCGACCTCAACTCGGACGGGCGTCCGATTGAGAACTTCAAGGGCTCGGCGCTGGTGCAGCAGGAGCCCGATGCCTCGTCTTTCCCTAACGGCGGCATCCGCAACACGTTTGAGGCCCGCGGCTACACGGCCTGGGACCCCACCTCGCCCGCCTTCATCATCGAGACGGTAGGCGCCAAGACTTTGTGTATCCCCACCATCTTTGTGGCTTACACCGGCGAGGCGCTGGACTACAAGGCCCCGCTGCTCAAGTCGCTGGCCGTGCTCGAGAAGGCTGCCGTGGATGTGTGTCAGTACTTCGATAAAGATGTGCAGCGCGTCAACACGACCCTAGGTATCGAGCAGGAGTACTTCCTGGTTGATAAGGCTCTTTTCGACGCCCGCCCCGACCTGGTGATGACCGGCCGTACCCTGTTTGGCCATGCCTCGGCTAAGGGCCAGCAGCTCGAAGACCACTACTTCGGCTCGATTCCGCCCCGCGTGCACGCGTTCATGCTCGAGTTTGAGGAGGAAGCCAACGCCCTCGGTATCCCGCTGCGCACGCGCCACAACGAAGTGGCCCCCAACCAGTTTGAGTGCGCCCCCACCTTCGAGGACGCCAACCTGGCCATCGACCACAACCAGCTGCTGATGGATGTGATGGACCGCGTAGGCCTCAAGCACAACTTCAAGGTGCTGCTGCACGAGAAGCCCTTTGCCGGCGTCAATGGCTCGGGCAAGCATAACAACTGGGCCATGAGCACGGATACGGGCGTGAACCTGCTCGCCCCCGGCCGCCGGCCCAAGGAGAACCTGCAATTCCTGGCCTTCTTCATTACGACGGTGAAGGCCGTGCACCGCTACGGCGACTTGCTGCGCGCCAGCATTGCCTCGGCCAGCAACGACCACCGCCTCGGGGCCAACGAAGCCCCGCCGGCCATCATGTCTGTGTTCCTGGGTTCGATGCTCGATAGCGTGCTCGACGAACTTGAGCGCACGGCCAAGCTGCCGCTCGACAAGGGCGACAACATCTACCTCAAGCTCGGCATCGACAAGATTCCGGCCATCCTGCTCGATAACACCGACCGCAACCGCACCTCACCCTTCGCCTTCACGGGCAACAAGTTTGAGCTGCGCGCCGTGGGCTCCTCGGCCAACTGCTCGTCGGCCATGACCACGCTCAACGCCATCGTGGCCGACCAGTTGATTGCCTTCAAAGAGCAGGTCGACGCGCTCATTAACCAAGGCAAGAAGAAAGAAGTGGCCATTGTAGACGTGCTGCGCGAGTACGTTATCTCGTCCAAGAACATCCGCTTCGAAGGCAACGGCTACTCGGACGAGTGGCGCGACGAGGCAGCCCGTCGCGGCCTGGCCAACGTGCCCACCACGCCCCAGGCCCTCGATGCGCTAGTGCGCGACGACGCGGCCGAGCTTTTCAGCCGCCACGGCATCTTCTCCGAAACGGAACTGCACGCCCGTCACGAGATTCTGCTCGACGAATACATCAAGAAAATTCAGATTGAAAGCCGCGTGCTCGGTGACCTCGCCGTCAACCATGTTATCCCGACCGCTTTAGCGTATCAAACCAAGCTAATCGAGAACGTATGTGGCTTGCGCGAGCTGGGCCTCGACGACGAGAACAGCCAGGTAACGGTAGAAATGATTAAGTCGATTTCGGGCTACGTGTCTACTATCAAGAGCACGGTCGATGCCATGACGGAGGCCCGCAAAGTGGCCAACCGTCTCGAGGACGCCCGCGAGCGTGCCGTGGCCTACTGCGACACGGTGAAAGAGAAATTTGCGGCTATCCGCCGCGCCACCGACAAGCTCGAACTGCTGGTGGCGGATGAGGACTGGCCCCTGGTGAAATACCGCGAATTGTTGTTCCGACGCTAGGTGCGCCGCGCGCCCGTAGCTGCTACCTAGGGTAGCAGTTCCACTAAAATGGCCAAGCGTGAGTAATATCACGCTTGGCCATTTGCTTGTGGCCTAAACTCAACCGGATGCAGACCGTATTTGCCGGTACCCATGTTGCCCTCGCTCCCGCACGTATCTCGCCGCGACTTATCGTATTTCTTCTTTAGCCAGCACTTCTCCGATGGGCTGCGCACCACGCTGGCTATCCTGCTGCCGGCGCTGGTAGGGGCGCAGTGGGGCAATTTTGAGGCGGGTATCACCATCTCGACCGGGGCGGTGTGCGTGAGCGCTACCGACACACCGGGCCCCGCCAAGCACAAGCGCAATGGAATGCTAGCTGGCCTAGGGCTGGTATTTGTAGTATCTATCCTGACGGGAGTGGTGGCGCCCTACCGCTGGCTGCTGGGCTTAGAGGTGGTGGGGCTGGCGTTTGCCCTCACCATGCTGCTTGTCTGGGGCGCGCGGGCAGGCTCGGTGGGCTCGGCCACGCTGCTGGCCATGGTACTAATGCTGGCCCACCCGCCCACGTTGCCTCAGGTGCTGCCCCACGCGCTGCTACTGCTGCTGGGCGGTGGCTGGTACCTGGTGCTGGCGCTGCTGCAACAGCAGCTGCAGCCCTACCGGCCCGCTCAGCAGGCTTTAGGCGAGTGCCTGCACGCTATGGCTGGTTTTCTGCAATTGAAAGCCGATTTCTACCAGGAATCGACTGACCTAGAAGAAGATTACCGCCGGCTGGTAGCTCAGCAGGTAACGGTAAACGAGAAGCAAGAGGCTGTGCGCGAAGTGATATTCCGCTCGCGCCAACTCGTAAATGAGAGCACCAGCACTAGCCGGCGCCTCGTGCTCACGTTTGTAGAAGCGGTGGACTTGTACGAGCACATTACGGCGGGCTACTACGACTACGCTGCTCTGCGCCGCGACTTTGGCCGCACCGGCCTGCTGGTAGATATTGCGGCCCTCATAAACCGCCTGGCCACTGACCTCGACTACCTAGGTAGCGCCATTCAGGCCAACCGCGCCTACGGTAGCCCAGCCCCCGACCGCACCGCCGAGTGGAGCCGGCTGCAGGCCCGCATTGCGGCCACCCCCGCCGATGCTACCGGCAGCAGCCCTAGGGTGCTGCTGAAGATACTAGTAAACTTACGCGACCTCATCCGGCGCATTGCCAACCTGCGCCGCTACTTCGACGAAAGCTTACTCGAAACAGCTCCGCCCGAGCCCAGCCGCGCCGCCACGCACCTGCAGTTCGTGGCCCGGCAAGAGCTGCATTTCTCCGCATTTACCCAAAACCTGACGCTAAGCTCGTCGGTATTCCGGCACGCCATCCGGATGGCCGTGGCCTGCGCCATAGCCTATGTGCTGGCCGAAAGCCTGTGGCACGGTCAGCACAACTACTGGGTGCTCATGACGGTGACCATCATGCTTAAGCCGGGCTTTAGTCTCACGCGCCAACGCAACATCGAGCGCATCATCGGCACGCTGGTGGGCGGGGTACTGGGGGCTGTTATCCTCAAAACAGTAGCTAGCGGCGATGTGCGCTTTGCGTTTCTGGTGGTGTTTATGGTGGTGGCCTACAGCTTTCAGCGCACCAAGTACATCGTGACGGTGATATTCTTGACGGCCTACCTGCTCATCATGTTCACCTTCTTGGGGGCGGGCTACCTAGGTATCATTGAGGAGCGGGTGACCGATACACTGCTGGGTTGCGCCATTGCATTCAGTGCGGGCTACCTGCTGTTTCCGAGCTGGGAAAGCGACCAGTTGCGCGACCTGATGGCTGCCACGCTACGTGCCAACCTTGCGTATTTGCGCCAGCTGGCCGACCGCCTGGCGGGCCGCGAAGTAACAGCCACGTCCTACCGGCTGCGGCGTAAAGACGTGTACGTGGCATCGGCCAACCTCGCGGCGGCTTTCCAGCGCATGCTCTCCGAGCCCAAAAGCAAGCGCCGTCATCCTACCGAGATTCATCAGTTTGTGGTGCTCAATCACATTCTGTCGTCCAACATCGCCGCGCTCACGGCCACGTTGCAAGACACCGCCACGCCCACGCCGCCCCCCTCGCCCGAGAGCCGTCGCACACTTACCAGTGCCCAGGCTGCCCTCACGCGCAGCCTCACGCGCCTAGCCCCCGACACCCTGCCTGAGGAGAGCGCCCCCGTCCCTGAGGTGCGCTCCGAAGTGCCTGCCTCGCCTGCCGACCGGCCCTTGCTGGAGCAGCTAGGGTTCTTGCAAAAAGTGAGTGCCGACCTCAGCAAAGTAACCGAGGTATTGACCACCTAGGGCACGGGGCTGGTCAGGGTCAGGAGAAAGCTAGGCGGCAGTTGCTGAGCTGGTAGCAGTTACATTTGGTAGGGGCTCTTAATTACCCCGTTAGCTTATCTCTCCTTTTCCCGCCCGCTTTGAAAAGCCTCGTACTGCGCGATAGTGCCCGCCTGCGCTATTTTACGTTTTTCTACCTGTACGTGATGCAGGGTATTCCCTCTGGGTTCGCTCTCACGGCGGTTTACAATTACCTGATAGGGCAGGGGCTTTCGGCGCGGGCGGTGGGTTCGTTTGCCGCCACGGTGGGTCTACCCTGGACGTTTCAGTTTGTATGGGGGCCGCTCATTGACAAGTACCAATACTCCATTATTGGCCACCGCAAGCAATGGGTGGTGCTTACGCAGCTGGTGGCGGTGGCGGCTTCGCTGTCGTTGCTGCTCGTGCACGACCCCGTGCGCGAGCTAACGCTACTAGGGGTAGTATTTTTTGTGCACAGCGTGTTCGCCTCTATTCAAGATGCTAGCGTCGATGCCATTGCTATTTCGGTAGTGCCGGTGGCCGAGCGCGGGCGCGTCAATGCGTTTATGCGGGCAGGCTCATTGGCGGGCTGGGCAGTGGGCGGGGCGGCACTTTCGTACCTGCTGCACCACGGCGGCTTTGGGCGGGCGGCCTGGGTGCAGTCGCTGGTGCTGCTGGCGTTCACGGTGCTCACGTTTTTTATCAAGCTTGAGCGCACCGACCGCTTGCTGCCGCAGTTTGGAGCCGCTCAGCGGACCGACCGCCCTGTGCTCACGGAAGAAGAAAACCCTTCCCTAGGGTGGCTTTTTCGCGAGCTGTGGCACAGTATAGTCGAAAAGCACAGTCTGCGAGCGTTTGGCATTATCGTGCTCGGCTACATGTCGGCTTCGCTATTTGGCAATGCCTTCAACTTCCACCTTATTCATACTATAGGCTGGGCCGATACTTTTCTATCAACCTTACAGGGAACATGGGGAAGTATACTATCATTCGGCGTGCTAATGGTTGGTGGGGTGCTGGCCGACCGCCTAGGCGCAAGTCAGCTTCAGCGCTGGGTGCTACTAGCACTTGCTACATTCCTACTACTGTTCAGTAGCTTGTCATCTTTGTGGGTGGTGCCAGCTATGGGTATAGCAGGAGTTATGATGGGTAGTCTCGCTGACCCGTTGCTAAGTGTGTCGGCCATGCCGTTACTGATGGCCTATTGCCGCCCCAAGATTGAGGGCTCACAGTTCACCACCTATATGGCCCTGGTCAATCTGTGTACTGTGACAGCTAGCTACCTCAATGGCTGGCTACTAGAGGTTACCACGGCACCTCGCATCGGGCTGGGGTGCGGAGTGTTGCTCATGGGTTTGCTGCTAGCCCTCTACCGCCTCGACCCCAATAGCAAGGCCGCGGCGCAGGCGCAGCTTACTGCACCAGCGGCCGCGGCCTAGGGTAAGAAAGAAGGTGCGCTAGTGCTTGCGGCCCGAGCCGCCCGGCTTCTTGCCCCCGCCATCTTGTTTGTTGACGGTGGCCCAGGCGCGGGCCTCGGCCTCGTCTTCGGGTACACCCTTTTTCTCGTAGCTCTCCTCGATATGCTCGGCTTGGCGTTTTTGCTTGTCCGTGTACTTGGACTTATCTCCCTGTGACATAGTAGTAGAGGTTAAAGGTGAGCAAGGGCCACATCGCGGGCGAGTGGCTTGGTTTTGGTACGGCGAGGGCCAAGCTGCGGTTAACGCGCAGCTTACCTAGGCCCGCCACGTGGCCTTATCTTCGCCCCGCTATTACTTGCCGCTATAGTAAGGTTTTTTCTTCGCAAGATGCCATGCGCCACGTTGCCGATATCCCATATCCTCAGGTCAAAATCACGCTGCTTGCCTGGAATGGCAAGTACTTGCTCAAGCTAGAGCAAGGCCCCATCGAGCAAACCTATAAGGTAGCCGAGCTCGACCTGAGCGGCATCGAGCCACCCGATGTTGAAATTCGGCAGCTACTCGATGACGAGTTTCTGGCGGCCGCTGTAGCCCGCTTTCAAGCTATGCAGCAGGACATGCGCGCTGCCTTCGCGCGCCACGACCTGCGCTAAGATTCTGCGTATACCACCTTTCTGCTCTTTTACTTCTGCCTTTATGCCTAAAATTTTCTTTGCCTTACTAGTCAGTTTACTAGCGTTGTCGGCGCCTGTGCAGGCGCAGCTTTACCAAGTGAGTAGCGGCGTGACCGCCCACGACAAGCGCGACCGCGACGCGCTCCTGCTACAAGTAGATGGCTCGGTTGAAACTACTCGCACGTTTTGGCAAGACTACATGAAGGACACCTATGGCATTCGCTTCAAGAGCGGCGCGCTGGCCACCCTAGGTATCAAGGGCAAGAAAGATGAGCTAGCAGCCCAGGAAGTGTCAAACGTCGGCATTTCGAGCCGGCCCGTCACACTGTATGTTAATCTGAGTGCGGTGAATGATTCGACTACTGAAATTGCCTTTTTCGGCGGCTTCGGCGATAAAACGTACTTTGAGCCCACGCGCACGGTGTCCGAGTTTAAAGGCCTGCGCAAGATTATGGACAAGTTTGCCGTAGCTGCCCGTGCCAACGCCTACCAGGTGCAAGTGAAAGAAGCTGAGCGCGACGTGACGGCTGCCGATAAAGAGCAAGACAAATTAACCCGCAGCATTCAAGCCGCTCAGAGCAATACCGCCGCCAACCTCAAGCGCATTGACGAGCTCACCAATAAAAATCGCTCTAACGCGCTGCAAATGCATCAGGATAGCCTCCAGCTTACCAATAATGCCCAATTGCGCGAGCTTACGCGCGCTCGCTTGCAGCGCCGCCGCGAGCGCCTAGCCACCATCGACAAAAAATAACGGGCTGCCCCGCCGCTAGCTTTCTCCGCATGAATCCGTCCGATGCCAATTCAGCGCTTGCTACCCTGCGCCAGCTCAAAGAAATGCTCGACGCTGGCACGCTTACGCCCCAAGAGTTTGAGGCGCTAAAGCAGAAGCTAGTGTTTGGCCAAGAGGCTAGGCCAGCTCCCGACTCGGCTCCCACTCCCGCCCTAGGTCCGCCGCTGTCAAGCCCCGTGCCTGCTGCCGAACCCATAGCGTCGGCTCAGGTAGAGCTACCTCCAGCGTCTGCTACGCCCCAGGGCACCGATTGGCTTACGGCCGCCGCCCCCGTGCTGATAGAAGATACGCCAGCCAATCCCTCTATTGAGGCACCCGAGGAGCGCCGCAATCCGCTCACACTAGTCTTTATCATCGGTGGGGCGCTCGTGTTGCTAGCCACGGTCCTTTATCTGACCCTAGGTAGTAGCGCTCCCGACGAGCACCTCACTAGCACCAGCCAAACCGCTGCCGACTCGGCGCGTGTGACCCCCGAAGTTGGCCCTCAGGCCGAGCAACTCACGCTACCACTCGCCGTCCCCGAAACCATACGTGTGGCGCCCGTGGTCGTGCCCGCCCCAGTAGCTAAGCCCGCTGCTACACAATTTCAGGCAGATTCGTCTGCGGCGTCGGCTACTACCAGCCCAACGGTAGCACCTGCCAAACCAGTTACTAAGCCTGTCCCAGCCACGACTATAGCCGCAGATACCGCTATCTAAAGCACAGCTTAAGCAGAGGAAAGCGTCTGCTCAATAAGTAAAAAGCCCGCTGGCGCATTGCCAGCGGGCTTTTTGGTAAAGCAACCTAGGGGCGCTAATTAAGCACCGATTGCTACACGCTTGAAGTCCGATACCGTCATGCCTTTCGACTCTTTGTCGAGCAGTTGGGCGATGGTCAGCGAGTTGTCTTTTACAAATTCCTGGTTCAGGAGGGTGTTCTCCTTGTAGAATTTGTTGAGTTTGCCTTGAGCGATTTTCTCCAGCATCGCTTCGGGCTTGCCTTCGGCGCGCGCCTGCTCTTTGCCGATTTCGATTTCGCGCTCTACCGTAGCCGAGTCCACACCATCTTTGTCAACAGCAACGGGCTTCATGGCCACGATTTGCATAGCCACGTCGCGGCCGATGGCGGCTACGTCGGCGCTGCCCACGTTTTTCAGGCCCACGAGTACGCCCTTCTTGTTGTCCGAGTGGATGTACGAAGCCACTTTCTCGGCGCTCAGGGTGGTGTAGGTGAGGTCGAGTTTCTCGCCGATTTTGCCGGTCAGCTCGGTGATGTGCTCTTGCACGGTGCGGCCATCTTCTTCTTTAGCAGCCAGCAGGTCTTCCTTGGTGCCTACGTTCGTTTTCACGGCCGTGTCCAGGATTTGCTGCACCAGCGTGCGGAAGTCAGCTACTTTGGCTACCGATTCGGTTTCGCAAGCGAGAGCTACCAGTTTGCCCTGAGTGCCGTCGGCGCTCACGTTCACGAGCACGAGGCCTTCTGAAGTGGCGTTGTCAGCGCGCTTGTCAGCGATTTTCTGGCCCTGCTTGCGCAGGATGTCGCGGGCGGCTTCGAAGTCGCCATCGGCTTCGGTCAGAGCCTTTTTGCAATCCATCATGCCCGCGCCGGTCATGGTGCGGAGCTTGTTTACGTCTGCGGCGGTGATAGCGGCCATAGTTGTAGCGCGGACTTTCAGTCCGCGAGTTGGGGGTGAATGGAGTGTTATTCCTAGGTCGTGAGCTGCAAAGCCCACGCAACTGCAAAATAAAAAAGGGAACCGCCAAGCAATTGCCTCGACCGTTCCCTTTTTGTCAAGCTATAAAAGCGAGCGGCTTAGCCTTCGTTGTCAGCTTCGGTTTTCTCCGCAATGGCAGCCTCATCGGCTTCTTTGCGGTCGGCATCCTCTTTGTCAACTTTACGCTCCGACAAGCCATCTTCGATAGCCTTACCCATTACATTCATAATGAGTTGGATAGACTTCGAGGCGTCATCGTTAGCCGGAATGGGGAACTGCACCAGCTCGGGGTTCGAGTTCGTATCAACGATAGCGAAAACAGGGATACCCAGCTTTTGAGCTTCCTTCACCGCGATGTGCTCGCGCTTCACGTCTACCACGAAGAGGGCAGCGGGCAGGCGGCTCAGGTCAGCGATACCACCCATTACACGCTCGAGTTTCTCGCGCTCACGGGTCAGCATCAGCTTCTCACGCTTAGCGAGGGCAGCGTAGGCAGTGTTTTCTTTCACCATCTTGTCGATGGTGCTCATTTTCTTCAAGCTCTTGCGGATGGTGGCGAAGTTCGTCAGCATCCCACCCAGCCAGCGGTCCGTTACATAGGGCATTTTGAGGCGCTGAGCCTCCGTCTGCACAATTTCTTGGGCCTGCTTTTTGGTAGCTACGAACATGATTTTACGGCCGCTCTTCGCGATGTTGCGAATAGCATTGGCAGCGTAGTCAAGCGAAGCCAGCGTTTTGTTAAGGTCGATGATATGGATGCCGTTCTTCTCCATGAAGATGTACGGCGCCATTTTCGGGTCCCACTTGCGCGTGAGGTGGCCAAAGTGGGCACCTGCGTCAAGCAGCTCTTTATAAGTGGTGGACTGAGCCATGATATTCCTACGGTTAAACGATTAGCGCTTAGAGAACTGGAACGAGCGACGAGCTTTGCGCTTGCCGAACTTCTTCCGCTCGACCATGCGGGGGTCGCGGGTTACGAAACCTTCCTTGCGGAGGGCCGACTTCACTTCCGCATTGTCGCTTACCAGGGCTTTCGCGATGGCGAGGCGGATAGCCTCGGCCTGGCCGGCGATGCCGCCGCCGCTCACGTTCACCTGGATGTCGTACTGGCCCACCTGCTCGAGGGTAGCCAACGGCTGGTTCACGATGTTCTCCAACAATTCGTTGGCGAAGTAGGACTTCATGTCCCGGTTGTTGATAGTGATATTCCCTTGCCCGGCTTGCATGTACACGCGAGCCACCGAGGTTTTTCTTCTACCAGAGGTGTTAGTAGCTGCCATTTAGTGGAAAATAATGCGGCCAAAGTCGGCCGTAAAAGCAATGATTTACAGGTTTTTCAGCTCGTATACTTTGGGCTGCTGCGCCTCGTGGGGGTGCTCGCTGCCAGCGTATACGTACAGGTTGCGGAACTGCTCGGCACCTAGGCGGTTGCCTTGCAGCATGCCTTTTACAGCGTGCTCAATAGCCTTGCGCGAATCGCGGTTCATCTGCTCGCGCAAGGTGCGCTGCTTCTGGCCACCGGGGTAGCCCGAGTGCGAGATGTATACCTTCTCGGTCATCTTTTTGCCCGTTACACGCAGCTTGTCAGCGTTGATAACAATCACGTTATCGCCGCAGTCCGAGTTGGGGGTGAACGAAGGCTTGTGCTTGCCACGCAGTACGTTGGCAATTTGGCTGCACACGCGGCCCAGCGGGGCCACGCTGGCGTCGATGATAACCCAGCTTTTCTGGGCGTTGGCCTTGTTGACGTGGGTCGTCTTGAAGCTCAGGTGGTCCATGAGGATTGGTAAATATTACCTGCTAAACAATTGACAATAAACCCCAAGCCGAACAGGCTTGGGGAAAAACGGTCACAAAGGTACGGGTTTTAGGGGAGAATAGCAAGGGTGCGTCAGCTAATTGGCTGAATTAGCGATACTGCCGTAGCGTCTCGACCAGCACGCGGAAGTCCTTGGGGTAGGGGGCATCTACCTTAATCGCCTCGCCAGCTAGCCCCGTAAAGCCTAGCTCCACAGCGTGCAGTGCAAAGCGCTTGATAAACGGCTGCTCCGTCTCACCCTCCTTCAAGTTAAATTTCTTCTTGAGCGACGACAGGTAAAAATCCTCGCCGCCGTAGAGGTGGTCGCTTACGATAGGGGTTTGCACATACGCTAAGTGCAGGCGAATCTGGTGCATGCGGCCCGTTACAGGTTCGCACTGCACCAGGGCATGCTGGGCGTAGGTTTCGAGGGTAGTGAAACGCGTTTCGGCGGGCTTGCCTTTGAAAGCTAGGCGTGCTTTGCCGCTCTTAGTAGTTTCGATATTGCGGTCTACCACAAACTTTTCCAGTGGCGGGGCGCCATTGGTTACGGCGTGGTAGATTTTACTTACCTCGCGGTTTTCGAACTGCATAGCAAGGCTGCGGTAGGCCTCGGGGTGCTTGGCCAGGGCTAGTGCGCCGCTAGTGTCGCGGTCAAGGCGGTGGCCCACCTGGGCATCGTCGGCGTATTCGCGAGCTAGGCGCAGGAGGCTAGGCGCTACGCCAATGCGCTCGTCGAGCGTGGCCAGGAAGGGCGGCTTGTTGACGACGATATAATCGTCGTTCTCAAACAAGATAAGGTCTTTGAACTTAGGTGGCTTCATGCGAAGCACAAAGGTACGACTACTTCAGGGGTGCCGTTATTTTACTTCCTTCGGCCTAGGTAGCTTAAATTCCATCGCGGTGCCCTCACCCACAACGCTCTTGATGCGAATGCTGGACTTGTGGGCTTCCACAATATGCTTGCTGATAGCTAGCCCTAGGCCCGTGCCACCCGCGGCCCGCGTGCGGCTTTTCTCGACGCGGTAAAACCGCTCAAACACGCGCGCCTGGTGCTCGGGGGCAATGCCGGCGCCATTGTCGCGCACCGTCACGCGCACGCTCTCGCGGCCCGCCACGAGCGATACCACCACCTGGCCGCCTGCTTCACGGCCGTATTTTATCGCATTGTCAATCAGGTTGATAAGCACCTGACGAATACGGTTTCGGTCGGCCACTACGGGCAGCCCGGTTTCGGGTAGCTGGGCTGGGTAGAGCGTGAGGCTGGCACCCCGCTGTTGGGCCTGCTGCTCTAGTAGCTCAAATATTTCCTGGACCAGGGCCGCGAGGTCGAAGCGCTGGCGCCGCATGCGCACCACTCCTTTTTCGAGCTGCGAAATTGTGACTAGGTCCTGCACCAGCGTGTCGAGGGCATCGAGGCTGCTAGCGGCTTTCTGCAAAAACTTGCGCCGGGTGGCGGGGTCCATGCCATCCTCGTCGTCTACTTCTTCATCCAGAATAGTATGCACAAAGCCCTGCGCAGCGAAAAGCGGCGTCTTTAGCTCGTGCGACACGTCGGCCAAAAACTCGCGGCGTAGCACTTGCAGTCGCTTTAGCTCTTCAAACTCTTGCTGGCGGCGCTCGGCCGTTTCCAGAATCTCATCGCGCAGACGCTTGAGGGGCTCGGGACGAAATAAAAATCGATTGCTTAGCTTCCTAAATTCTTTGCGCTTAATATGCTCAAGGCCAGCGTAGATGCCGTTTATTTCGCGAAAAATAAGCGCTTCAAAAGCTAAGTATACCAGCAGGAAACAGGCGGCTATCGTAATGCCGCCCGCCAAAAAGGCCTGCCGAACCGGCAGGCCTGGCCCTAGGTAGGCAAACGTCGTGAGGACGCTTGCCACCAGCAGGGCAATAAGCAAGGCAATCGTGCGTGAGGATATCTCCACCGTTTTGTACCGGGCCGAATGGGTGAAATAGGCTAGGCGAGACAGCCAGGAAGTACTCCGCCGCAATCCTCGTACTATCCAGCGCCATTGGCTCATAGGGGCCGCCGCGAGCTGGCAAATAGCTCGCTAGTCGGCGTTAAATTTATAGCCTACGCCCTTAATAGTCTGGATGTGGTGGTCACCCACCTTTTCGCGCACCTTGCGCACGTGCACGTCCACGGTGCGAGCCAACACGAAGACATCGTTGCCCCAGATATTTTGGAGTAGCTCGTCGCGGCTGAATACCTTATGGGGCGCGGCGGCTAGGAAAGCCAGCAGCTCAAACTCTTTCTTGGGCAAGGTGATTTTGCGACCCTCTTGGTACACTGCAAATGCCGTGCGGTCGATGCGCAAGCCGTTGATGTCAATGGCTTCTACACCGGCGTGGGGGTCCTGGTCGCGGCGTACTACGGCGGCCAGGCGGCTCAGTAGCGCCCTAGGCTTAATGGGCTTGGCGATAAAGTCATCGGCGCCTGCCTCAAACGCAGCTACTTCCGAAAACTCTTCTGACCGGGCCGTGAGCACCATGATGTAGGTATCCTTTAGGCGGGGCTGCTCGCGGAGCAGGCGGCACGTGGCAATGCCATCGAGCTGCGGCATCATCACGTCGAGCAAAATGATGTCGGGTACAAAATCTTGGGCTACGGCCAGAGCCCGGCGGCCATCGCCGGCCGAAGCAGTGAGGTAGCCTTCCTTTTTGAGATTAAATTCGAGCAGCTCGACAATGTCAGGGTCGTCGTCGACTACCAGAATTTTGTAGGTTATCGTTTTTGCTGATGCAGCCCGTGGGGCGACGGAAGCAGCCATGGCAACTGGGCGAAAGGGAGAAGGACTTTCGCAGTGCAAAAATACCCGCTAGCTACCTAGCCGTATGTTACGGTTATGTGACGAGTTGCCCAGTGGCGTGATGCTAGCTACTTATTGGGCAGTTACGAGGTTAAGCTTGCTCCTTAGGCCGTCATATTTATACATATCAACCTTTACTGACCCCACAAACATCTCAGCCTGAAAGAGTACTGGAATCTTATTGCGGTCGTCGGACAAGTAAACTTTGATGGCATCTTCACCCCGGAATATCTTATTATTCGGCATTTTGGGTACCAGCTTCAGTGCGCGTACAGTGCCAGCCTTGGTTTCTACTAATTCGCGGCCCTTGAAGGTAACTTCCAGATTGAAGGCCGATTCGTCGAAAAAGCCGGGCATTTTGATGACATCGCCGGGCTTCATATGCTCGTAATGTAGCGTGCGCAAATAATAAAAGCCGCTCACGAGTTCCTGCGCGTTATTAGGAATCTTATAAGCGGTACGGGTAGGATTTTCCCGGTCATGAACTTGCACATCGGCAATGTCGCGCCGATGGTCGAAGTCAACGGTTTCCTTCTTGTGGTAGCCCTTCTCGGTAATGTCGCGCGTGGCTCGCAGCGGCAGAATGCTGGTGGTATCGATGTAGGAGCGCCACTGGTCGCGGATGTGCAGGAAGAAATCGAAGGAGCCCGTCGTGTGGCCACTCACGGTAGCACGGTAGCAGGGCCGCTCGGCCACGCGGTCGAGCGCACCCGAGGTCTCGACTACTGCCTCAGCAGCGTTGATTAACCCGTAGTGCACTTTATAACGAATAGTCTCGCCGGCCTGAAAGCTTGGGTTGGGCCACACGCGCACTGGCTCGGCCGAGCCAGTGCGCTGCACCCAGGCCGTGCAGGCCAGCAAAAACGGAAGAGAGAGTAACCAGCGACGGGTCATAAAGCGGATAGATGTAACGCGATACCTAGGAAATAATTACAAACAGAATGCCAAGACAAAAATAGGATAGAAGTAATAAGTAGGCTGGCCCTAGGCCATAAAAAAGCCCGCTACTGAGTAGTAGCGGGCTTTACTAGCATAGCGCCTTGATTTACAGCGTGTCGTCGCCGTCTTCAGGGCCGCTCATGTCTACGGGAATGACGTCGGCATCGCCCTTAGCAAGCGTACGGATTTTGGCTTCGATTTGCTCGGCTAGCTCGGGGTTGTCAAGCAGCAGAGTCTTCACGGCCTCGCGGCCCTGGCCAATCTTGCTGTCGCCGTAGCTGAACCACGAGCCCGACTTGGCAATGATGCCCATGTCAACGCCTAGGTCCACAATCTCACCTACCTTCGAGATGCCTTGGCCGTAGATGATATCGAACTCAACTACTTTGAAGGGAGGCGCAACCTTGTTTTTCACCACTTTTACTTTGGTGCGGTTACCGGTTACGTTGTCTTTATCCTCCTTAATCTGGCCAATGCGGCGGATGTCAAGGCGCACCGAAGCGTAGAACTTCAGGGCGTTACCACCAGTCGTGGTTTCGGGCGAGCCGAACATCACACCAATTTTCTCACGCAGCTGGTTGATGAAGATGCAGAGGCAGTTCGTCTTATTGATAGTGCCGGTGAGCTTACGCAGGGCTTGGCTCATAAGGCGGGCGTGCAGACCCACTTTCGAGTCGCCCATGTCGCCTTCGAGTTCGCCTTTGGGCACGAGAGCTGCTACCGAGTCAATAACGATGATGTCGATAGCGCCCGAGCTGATGAGCTGGTCGGCAATCTCTAAGGCTTGCTCGCCGTTGTCGGGCTGCGCAATGAGGAGGTTGTTGGTATCAATACCCAGCTTCTGGGCATAAATCGGGTCGAAAGCGTGCTCGGCGTCAATGAACGCAGCTACACCACCAGCCTTCTGAGCTTCGGCGATAGCATGCATCGTCAGAGTGGTCTTACCGCTCGATTCCGGGCCGTAAATCTCAATCACACGGCCGCGGGGCAGGCCACCAATGCCAAGGGCAATGTCTAGCGAGAGTGAGCCCGTGCTGATAGCCGGAATGTCGTTGACCTTTTGGTCCGACAGCTTCATCACGGTGCCTTTGCCAAAGGCTTTGTCGAGCTTGTCCATCGTCAGCTGAAGCGCTTTGGCTTTCTCAGCTGCGGGGTTGGTGGCGTTTTTCTCGGCTTTGTCAGTTGCAACTGCCATGTCGGGGAAATTAGGGGAAAAAGTAGTTACGTTTGGTGCTTTTATCGGTTGGCCGCTAATTGTCGGGCGCAAAGCACCGGCGAATGAGCGGCGCTTTGGCCGTTCTCAGGCGGCTTTTTCTAACACAGCGACCCTAGGTTTTGTGCCGTTGAGAGCGGAAATATATGAGGAATTTTCTAAAATTTTTGGGATGGCTTGGGGCTGTGCTAATTACGGCCGGGCCGGTGCACGCACAACTAGATAATCGAGCATTTATATCATCTAGGCCTGGCGCTGATTTAGTAAATCAACCAATGCTTTGTGGCTTGGGTACCCAAGACGCTAGAAAGACAATTGATTCTTTAGCTCTACCAAATCAACTACCTAGTGGAGGAGACCTTAGGTTTGCAATCAATTCCTTCACCTTCTTCAAAGACAACGAGTATTTCAACGATATCGTGCAGGGTTACACGCTGTTTGGTACGCAGTTAAATCCTCAGCTCGTCTACTATCCTATCAAAGACCTGCGCCTCGAAGCCGGGGTATTTCTCTGGAAAGATTTTGGTAACTCGCAGCTCCGGCAGGTTCGGCCCACTTTCCGAGCTACTTGGACGAAAGGTAACCAACAATTCATCTTCGGTAATATTCGCCCGCACCTCAATCATAACTATATCGAGCCATTGTTTGATTTTGAGCAGGTAATACTAAAACCATTAGAAGAAGGGCTGCAATATCGGCTAAATAGTAAGCGCGTTTTTCTGGATGTGTGGGTCGATTGGCTACGGCAAGAGTACCCCGGCTCTAACTACCAGGAGCAGATAGCCGGCGGCCTCAGCAGCAGCTTCCGGCTGACGGGCGACAACAGCCCAGTAGCTATTTCTATTCCGCTGCAATTCACGGCGCGCCACGCGGGCGGGCAGATTGATACGCTGCACGCGCCCATCCAAACGCTGTTCAACTACGCTACTGGCGTGGTGGCTCGGCTGCCACTGCGGGGCCGGGTGCTACAGGCCGTGCGGCTCAATGCCTATGGCCTGCTTTTCGACGACCACTCGATGGCAAACTACAGGTTGCCATTTCAGAGTGGTAATGGCTTGTACCTGAATGGTACGCTCGAAACGCGCTACGCCGACCTCATGCTGAGCTACTGGCAGGGGCATCGCTTCTACGCTCCCCTAGGTGGCAATTATTACCAGTCGGTGGCCGCGCGCGAGGGCACGCCGGGCTACACCGACCCCGAGCGCCGCCTGCTACTGGTGCGGCTACTGCGCGATTTTCGCATCTCCGATGCGGCAGCCGTGACGGTGCGGGTCGAGCCGGTGTACGACTTCAACGCCAAACTGCTGGATTTCTCGTTTGGCGTGTATTTCAATTTTCGGCAAGAGTGGCTGCTGGGCAACGTAGGCCGCCGCGTGCGGGTGGGGCAGCAATAGGCGGAGCCCCTAGGTGGCTGATTGCCGGCGCTCCCGCACAAAGTGCAGAATGGCTGGCAGCGGCGGGCTGGTGTCCCAAAGATTGAAGTGAAACCACGAGCGGCCTTCAGTGGCGGGCTCCTCGCCCAGCAGCCGGAAGCCGTGCGCACGAGCTACTTGCTGCGCTCGCACGTTATCTATAAAGCAGCGAATGAGCAGGCGCGTCGCACCTACTTGCCCGAACCCGAACCGTACGATGGCACCTAGGGCTTCGCGGGCGTAGCCTTGGCCTTCGGCCTCAGCGGCTAGGTAGTAGCCAATTTCGGCCTGCCCGCCGCGCTGGGGCATTAGGCAAATGTCGCCGAGATAGGCTTGGGTTTGCTGATGCCAAATGCCAAATACGTAGAAGCGGCCGGTGCGCCAGTCTTGGGCGAACGCGGCCAACTGGGTGGGCGCCGCTGCCAACGTTGGCACCGACCGTAGGCGGTCAGGAAAAGATAATTGTAGCCGGGCGCGGCTCTCATCGAGCACCCGGAAGAACACTGCCGCATCGCGGGCTTCATAGGGGCGCAGACGCAGGCGCTCAGTGTCGAGCTGGCACAAATTGGCACCTGGGGGAGGAGTGGCAAACATGGAATATTAAATAACCATCAGACCAGGAAGCCAGTAAAGAAGCAGACTTCTCTCTTTTTCTTTATCTCCTATGAACAGACTGCAAGGTAAGGTAGCCATTGTGACCGGTAGTGGCGCAGGCATTGGCGAGGCCATCGCTAAAAAATTTGCTAAAGAAGGTGCTGCCGTGGTGGTAGCGGGTTTTCCGGAAGACCCCGTGCAGGCCGTAGTAAAAGAAATAACGGCAGCTGGGGGCCGTGCTACGGCCTTCGAGGGCGACTTGTCGAGCCAAGCCGTGGCTGAGGCCTGCGTACAAACCGCCGTGGGGCAGTTTGGGCAGCTCGATATTCTGATAAACAATGCTGGTGCTTTCCCGGCAGCTACCGAGCTTGACGAGTATCCAGTAGAAGCCTTCGAATACATGGTGAAGAACAACATCTACACTACGTTTCATATGAGCCGGGCGGCGCTACCCGAGCTAAAGAAAACCCGCGGCAATATTGTAACGGCCGGCTCGGAAGCCGGGCATATGGGTGAGCCCATGAATACGCCCTACGGCGGTACTAAAGGCTTCAACCACGCCTTTACCAAGGGTATTGCCAGCGAGCAGGCCAAGTACGGCGTGCGAGCCAACTGTGTCGGGCCTGGTCCCATCGACACGGCCTGGACGCACAAAGAAACCGGCCCCATGACCGCCCAAATGGAGAAGCAGACAGTAGAAGGCGTACCCATGGGCCGCCGCGGTACCACCGAAGAGGTAGCCAACGTGTACCTGTTCCTGGCTTCTGATGAGGCGAGCTACGTGACAGGAGCCATCTATTTTGTGGATGGGGGCGTCACCATTTCTAAGAGCAGTTCGGGGGCTCAAGTACCCGCCGACCTCAAAAAAGAACCGGCTGGCGAATTAAATATTCAGCACAGCAAAGACGGCCACACTGAGATACGGCACGATGACGCAGGCAAAATGGTCAGCCATTAAGCGTCCGAACTACGGATTCGTCGGATTTTGTAGATGCAAAAAGGCCACCTCGCAGGTGGCCTTTTTCAATTTTTAGTGATGAGAAAGCGTCTACAAAATTCGACGGGTCTGCAATTCAGACGGCGTACTGGCGCGGGCTACCTAGGGCCTGCTGCGTGCGCATTACGTTCACCTGCCGGGCAGCCTCATTAAAGTACTCTAGGCGGCGAATCAGCATCTCCTTGGTAAGTACGCGGCCTTCGGGCGTGCGCATTATCGCGTGCTTGTCGGCCAGAATCCGTTGCATGGCAGCAAGTGTCTGGTCTTCGTGGCGCATAAACTGCTGCTGAAACTCGGCTAGGCGCGCCACGCCCGTAGCTGACAATGTGAAGTGTTCGCCGGCACCCTGGTTTAGCACCTCGCAGAGCACATATACTTCGAGGGGCAAGCTCGTTTCGAGGGTCGTGGTACGCAGGTCGAGGCCCGCGGCCAATGCATCGAGAATGATGCGCACGTTGCGCTCAAATTGTTGGTAGTAGGCTTGGGCTTCCATGGTTGGGGCTTGGTGTCAAGTACTTGGAGCGTAGGCTGGCAAACTGTTTTGAGCCAAGCGCCGCGCACTAGCTAACACGCACTTACAATAATTCTTTTACGATTTGCTCTATCGTCACGCCTTCGGCTTCGGCCTTGAAGTTGCGCACGAGGCGGTGGCGCAGGATGGGCAAAGCTACGGCGCGCACGTCTTCGATATCGGGCGAGTATTTGCCCGTTAGCAGCGCGTTGCACTTAGCAGCTACGATGAGGTATTGGCTGGCCCTAGGTCCGGCGCCCCACTCTAGCAGCTGCTTGGCGCGCGGCGCAGCGCGCTCGCCGTTGGGGCGCGTTTTGTGCACGAGGCCTACGGCGTACTCCACTACGTTGTCGGCCACGGGCACGCGGCGCACCAGGGCTTGGTATGCCTGAATGTCATCGGAATGCAACACCTTGCTCACTACCGGCTTGCGGTCAGAAGTGGTGTTCTTGACAATGTTTAGCTCCTCTTGGTAGCTTGGGTAGCCCAGCTCAATATTGAACATGAAGCGGTCGAGCTGCGCCTCGGGCAGCGGGTAAGTGCCTTCCTGCTCAATTGGGTTTTGAGTGGCCAGCACAAAGAAGGGGCGCGCCAGCGGATAGCGCTGCCCAGCCACCGTCACGGCGTATTCCTGCATGCTTTCCAGCAGGGCTGCCTGGGTCTTAGGGGGCGTGCGGTTGATTTCGTCGGCCAGGATGATATTAGAGAATATCGGACCCTTTACAAACTGAAAGTCACGCTGCTGCGTCAGCGTTTCTGAGCCCACAATATCAGAGGGCATCAGGTCGGGCGTGAACTGAATCCGGTTGAAAGAAAGGTCGAGCGAGTCGGCAATTGTCTGGATAAGCAGCGTTTTGGCCAGGCCCGGCACCCCCACCAGTAGGCAGTGTCCCTGGGCAAACACAGCCGTGAGTACCAGCCGCACTACTTCTTCCTGGCCCACTATTACCTTCCCAATTTCTTGGCGCAGCTGCTGATAGGCACGAGTGAGCGAGTCGGCAGCTTCTTTATCGTTTTGAAATTGAGCCATTAGCTAAAGTACTTCTGGTAAATAAGGCAGTGCTCCTAGGTCGTTTGGAATGGTACAAACAACCTAGGAGCACAGAAAAGGTTAGTTACTCGGTACTGGCAGTTAATACCTTGCACGAGTCGTATTCGGGGGCTACTTCCAGGTATACGGTGTTGCGGTTCTTATCGTACCACTCATCCAAGGCGCGGCTCTTTTTCTGGGCCAGTGCCGCCTGCGAAATCTTCTGGTAGTCGTCGGTCAGGTTGGCTTGGTGCGGCGGGATGTTCGACTTAAGATAGAGAATGCGCATGGCATCCTTGCCGTCGTCGGTGCGGTAGGGCAGGGGCGGAGTAATGTGGCCCACCTTCATAGTGTCGATGGTGAAGAAGATGGCCGGGTCGAGCTTGTCGAGCGGCAGGCGCGAGCCCCCATCCTGGCGGTTGGCAAGCAAGCCACCATTGGCGCTGCTCATCTTGTCTTCGCTGTATTCTTTAGCCGCTTTGGCAAAGGAGATGCTGTCGCTGAGAATCTGGCGGCGAATCTTAGCCAGCTTCGCCGCAGAGGCGCTTACATCGGTAGTGCCAGTAGCCGGCTTCAGCAGGATGTGGCGCGTTGAATACGACTCGCCTTTGCGCTCGATGAGCTGAATGAGGTGGAAGCCAAACTGCGACTCAACTATCGGCGACAACTGGCCGGGCTCCAGCTTGCGGGCAGCCGCTTCGTAGGGCGGCACCAGTTCGCCGCGCTTGAAGAAGCCTAGGTAGCCACCCTCCACGGCCGAGCCGGGGTCTTGCGAAAACTCTTTGGCCAGCGTTTCAAACTTTTCGCCGGCCAAGATGCGCGCCCGCAGTTCGTTGAGCTTGGCAATGGCTGCCTGCTTAGCCTCGTCATTCACCTGAGCCGGAATAACTATCTGGCCTACTTCAACTTCGGTGGAGAAGTAAGGCACGCTGTCCTTAGGTACCTTCTCAAAGTACTCTTTTACCTCGCGTGGCGTCACGGCTACCTTGCCCGCAATCTTATCCTGCATTTCCTGCTGCACGAGCTGGTCACGCACCTGGGTGCGTAGGTCTTCTTTCAGGGCGCGGATAGACTTGTTGTACAGCTCTTCCAGCTTCTTTTCGGAGCCTATTTGCTGTACGAAGTACGCCATGCGGCGGTCTAGCTCTGAGTTAACGCGCTGGTCAGTAACAGTGACGGAGTCAACCTCGGCGCGCGCTAGCATGAGGCGGTTCAGTACTAGGCTTTGCAGAATCTTGCATTTCAAGTCGGGCGGCAGGGGCTTGCCCTGGGCGCGTGCTACTTCCTGGCCGTAGATATTTTCGACCTCTGAGCGCAGTACTATCTGGTTGTCTACCTTCACAATAATGCCGTCTACCAACTCCTGGCCGCGGGGGCGGCTGATGCCAAGCTGGGCCTGGCTGGTGTGCGGCACGGCTAGCAGGGAGAATAAAGCCAGAATAGCGAGCGCAGGCAAACGCTTAAGGATAAGTTGCATAAACTAAAGAGCCACGGAAGGGACAAATGGTTGCCGGGCGTGCGGCCGTAACGCGAGTGAGCGGTAAGAAAATCCGTTTCGTTCTTGAAATTAAGCAGAAACCAAACGGCAGAACAAAGCTTTTATTTAGTAACCAGTTTGTTTACCTCGGCCTCATTGACTTGCACAGGGTACTGCTGGCGAAGCTGCTCAATCCACTGCTTTTCGAGGTAGTTCTGGTAGTCGCTGGTGGCTTGGCCGCGGGCGTCGCTCAGGGCCTTGGGCCCGGCAGGTAGCGACTGTTTCACCACGATGGCGTAATAGCGGCCATCGCGCTGTGCAGTGTAGGTGCCGGCTGGGCGCGTGAGGTAGTCGTCCATCACCTTGTTATCACCCTTCTGGAACGTGCGCTGCTGAATTTGCACGGCCAGCGGGTTCTGGGCGTTTAGGCTGGCTTCCAATACATTCGTAGCGCTGCTGTGCAGCGCAAGGCGCGTGTCACCATCGGTGGTAGCAACTGCAGCAGGCGCTACGGCTAGGCGGCGGCGCTCTACTTTGCCAGTCTTCACGAGGTAATCGATAGCGGCCGCGGCGCGCTGGCGGGCCAGGGCCGGGCTCTCGCCGCGCTTGATGTGGCCCGCTACTGTGGCCGTAAGGGCCGTGTCCTGGTCCATGCGCTTGGCCAGGTCGCTGAGTACTGCGGTGCCGTTAGCGCTACCTAGGGTGGCGGTGCCGGGCCGGAAGTGCACCAGCGCCGTGCCAGCCCGCCCAGCTACGGGGTAGCGGCGGGCCGCCAGCTCGCGCTGGGCGCGGGCCAGCAGCTTAGGCGTAGCAGCCGAGATAACCGTGCCCCGCGCCCGCTGCCCGAACTGGTAGTTGGCTTGGTTAGCCAGGAAGAACTTGCGTAGCCCGGCCGTGTCTTCAATGGCCTTGCTCCACACTTTCTCATCCATGAGCTGAAACAGCAGAATACCATCGCGGTACTCTTTCACGAGCATGCGGTAGTCTTCGTACTTGGTATCGAGGCTGTTCTTCTCAAACTCGGTCAGGCTCTGGTCTACGTATTGGTCGTAGAGCTGCTGCATGGCAAAGGCCGGCTGCGCCGTGGGGCGCGGGCGCTGGTTTTGCTGCACGTAGGTGAGGAAGTCGCTCACCAAGTATGGCTTGCCCTTGATGGTAAACAGCGGGAGCTTGTCACCGCCCGCTTTCACCGTGCTTTTCGAGGCCTTGGCGCCGCTGGCCGTCATAGTCGCGGGGTTGAACTTGAAGCGCCCTTTTACCAAAGCGGTATCGGCCTGTGCAAAAGCCAGCGCCTTCGCCGCTGGAATCTCCACAAACTGGTCTTCCTGGCGAATGCGCTTCAGAAAGGCCGTGCGGTTGAGCTCCGAGCGCGAGTCCTTGGCTACTTTGCTCTTAAGTGTGGGCTCTAGCACTGCGAAGGAGGGCACCGGCTGCTTTTCGAGCAGTTTGATAACGTGCCAGCCGTAAGGCGTTTGCACCGGAGCCGAAATATCGCCAGGTTTCTGCAGCTTAAACGCTACTTCCTCAAAGGCTGGAATCATGCGACCCGTGCCGAAAGGCGGCAGCTCGCCGCCATTGGCCGCCGAGCCCGCATCTTCCGAAAACTGCGCCACAAGCTTGTTCCAGTTCTCGCCCTTGCGTAGGCGGCCGTAAAGCTCGTTTATTTTCTTGTGGGCAATAGTCGAGTCGGTCCTAGGTGCTTGCGGCGTCACGCGCACCATGAGGTGCGCCACCTTTATTTCGCCCTGGGCCGCCCGGCGGTCGTTGACCCTGATGATGTGGTAGCCAAAGCGCGTGCGAATGGGCTGGCTCACTTGGCCCACCGGCGTCAGGTAGGCAGCCGTTTCAAACGGATACACCATTTGCATGGCCGTGAAGTAGCCAAGCTTGCCGCCGTTCTCCTTGGCCGACGGGTCTTCGCTGGTGCTGCTCGCTACAGTGCTGAAGTCTTCGCCACCACTCGTAACGCGTTGGCGCAGAGACGTGATTTTTTGATGCGCGATAGCCGTGTCGGCGGGGCTGGCATCGGGCGCAACCCGAATGAGAATGTGCGAGGCATTTACCTCCTGGCTCATGCGGCTATACGCCTCGCGCACCAGTTGGTCGGTCACGCCCTTTTCGGTGAGATAGGGCTGAGCTAGCTGCTGGCGGTAGCCATCGAGCTCGCGGCGAAAGGCCTGCGTGGTATCGAGGCCGCGCTTTTCCGCATCCAGCACCTTCAGCCGGAAATTGGTATAGAGCGTGAGGTAATCGGTCACGCTCTGGCGGGTGCCGAAGTCGGGCGCGGTTCCGTTATTTTTCTTATAAACGTACCCAAACTCGCTGGCTGGCACCTGGTACGTGCCAAGCGTTTCGATGGCAGGGCCGCTGCTCTGGGGGGCAGCGGTGGGGCTGGTGAGTGCCGTAGTCGCAGCAGCGGTAGGTTTGCTGGTCTGGCAAGCAGCCAGCTGCAACAGCGTGGCGGCAGCAGCACCGGCCAACGGAAGGCGTAAATGCATAGAAAGAGTAAGCGGAATCAGCCCAATAAGGTCAGAAGTTTGCTCCCAACGCAATGGACACAATGCTGGTGCAATTTTACGAAGAAAAAAGCGGGGATAGGCTGAAGCGAAGAACCGAATAAAAAATGGGGAGAATAAGGGAAAGATTTTCCTCTTCCCTTATTCTCCCCACCTAGGTGGCCGCTGCTGAAGCTAGCCGAGTTTTTTGCTCAGGTGGCAGACGGTGTGGGCATTACGCTCAAAAAACTCTACCTGGTCCATGATGCGCGATACCAGGGCCATCCCCATCCCCCCTTTGCGCCCCTGCCGAATGTATTCGCGCATATCGGGGTTGGGCGCCACCGAGGAAGGAATAAAGATGGTATGGCCCTGGTCTTCGATTTCGATGTCGAGGCGGTGCTCGGTGAGGGCCAACATCAAATCCAGAAACTGACTGGCATCCTCCCCATTGGCGTGGATGATAAAATTGGCAACTACCTCGTCTACGGCCAATACTACCTGGTTGACAATTACCTCACTGCGATGGCCAGCCATAAGAAAACCGCGCACGAAGTCGCGCACCTGCTGGAGGTTTTGGCGCGAACAAGCAATGCGAAGGTGGCTGGTCATGAGAGATAAGGATGAACTATAGATTAAAAATTGTGAGGTGGAAAAGCGGGTAGCAGATTCAGTATTCACAATTTTTAATCCATAATTTTTCAGGCGGCTTGAGCTTCCTGCTCAGTGGGGACAATATGCATCAGCGAATCGAGACCGAGAATCTCAAATACGTTGAATACCTTCTCCTGCATGTTGAAAAACACTAGTTTCACGTCGGAGTCTTGCAAGCGCTGCAGGTGCGAGATAAAGACCCCTAGGCCCGCCGAAGAGATGTAGCTCAGGCGCTGGCAGTCAACGAGTACCTTGCGGTAGTTTAGTATCTCCGGCTTGTTGAGCTCGGCATCGAGCACAACAGCAGAAGAAGCATCTAGCTCACCGTCAAGAACGAGGGTGAGGGTGTCGGTGGAGGTGTGCGTCGTTACTTTCATAATAGTGCCCCATACGTAGGGTTAGGTGTGGGGTTGGGCCGCTTTAAACTTGATGACGAGCAGGGTCTGGTCGTCGTGTAGGGGCTGGCCACGGCTAAATTCCTGCACGTCGTGGCGCAGGTGCTCGTTGATTTCCTCGGCCGACTGGTAGAAGCACGTTTCCAGCATTTGGCGCAGGCGCTCCTCCCCGTATTCATTGCCGTCGCCATCGCGCGCCTCCACAATGCCATCGGTATAGATAACCATGACGTCGCCAGGGTTGTAATCCCAGAACTGCGTCTTGACGTGTTTTTCGTAGGCCACGTCGCGGATGATACCTAGGCCCAGCCCCTCCGTGCGGAAATAGCTGACTTCCTCCTTGATAGAGTGGTAGTAGAGCGTGTGGCAGTGCCCGGCGCGCGCAAAGCTGAAGCCACCCGCCTGGTAGTCAATGAGGTAAAAGGCGGCCGTAATGAAAGACGAGCGCTCTAGGCAGTGCGTGAGGGCTTCGTTGGCCTGCACCATAAAGCGGTGAGGGTCGGGGTAGCGGTCGCGCTCTTTCTTGGCCAGCGGGTTGGCCTGCATCAAGGCATGGAAGATGCCTTTCATCTGGGCGGTGTGGAAAGCCGCCGTGACGCCCTTGCCCGAAACGTCGCCGATGAGCACCGCCAGCTTCTGGCCCGGCAGGTGCAGGAAGTCGTAGAAGTCGCCGCCTACCTCCTTGGCCGCCTGGGCGTAGGTACTAATTTCAAACCAGTCGTCGGTGGGCAGGCGCTTCGGAATGAGGCGCTCTTGCACCAGTGCCGCAATGCGCAACTCATCCTGCGTGCGCTGGTTGTTGAGCGACTCTTGCGCAAGTTGCAGGTTTTCGAGACTAAGTACCGTCTGGGCCGTGAAGGTGTGCAGAATGCTCAGCACCTCCGAGTCGAAGGCGTGCGGCTCTTTGTGCAGCAGCAGCAGCGTGCCGTAGTTATGCGAGGCACTTTGCAGTGGCAGCACTGCCATAGACCCGTAGGGCATGGCTGAGCCCTCTAGGCGCTTGGAGCGCTCTAGGCTATTGTCAATCAGCTCAACTACGCGCGGCGTGCCGGGCAACGGGGTCAGCAGCGAAGCTATTAGCTCAAGGTCATCGGTAGGAAACTGATAGCGCAGCGGCGTAAGTGGCGACTTGGCCAGTTCGCCGGGTTGGCGCTCGGGCATCAAAACGGCTGCATTCGCCTTGATAGTTTGAATAGCCGAGTTGAACAGCATCTGGTAGATTTCGGGGGCCGACTGGCCGCGCTGAATAATCTGGCTCAGGTGCTGTAGGCCCAGAATCTCGGCCCGCCGCTGCTCAAAAACCTCGGCAATGGGCAGGTTGAATAGCGTAATGAGCAGACCCGCAATGGCGTAGAAACTAGCAAAAAACGAGCTCAGTACCAAAAAGGAGAGCTGCGTGGCGGGCGCCAGCAGCACGGGGTCGGCCTGGGCATTGCGCAGGTAAAACAAAAACAGCAGCGTAAAGCCCAGAATACCCAACTGTAGTAAAATGGCTTGCCACTTCTGCGAACTATTGAGGTACGCTACCCAGCGCTGATGCCCGCTCAGGTACACTCCAAACAGCCCCAGCCCAATACCTACCCCTAGGCGCAGGCTCGGCGACATTTGCCACACCAGCAGCTGCATGAGCAGGGCTAGCCCTAGGGTAAGCTCAAATACCATCCACTCGCGCCGCAGCTTAGCCCCACCCCGAAAATTGACGAGCGACCGCCAGGCATAAAGCACCTGCGCCAAAAAGACGATAAACAGCGCCAGCGCAATGGTATAGACTACCGCCGTTGTGACATTGCCAGGTAGGGGTAGCGCGTGCGTCGCCGCCGAGCGGTCGATGCCAATGAGCACTACTAGAGCCACACTGAGGGCCAGCCCCCGGCGAAACAGGGCCCGCAACAGCCCGATAAAGTTCTGACCAACCAGCGCGTCTGGCTGCACCCGCATATAGAGAAATACGCAGGCTGCAAAGCCACCTTGCGCCACCAGCAGCAGCCAGCGCGGCCAGTCGGCAGCTAGGCCCGGAATAGGTTGCCCGCGGCTTAGGGTGCTGAGTAGCAGAAGAAGCCAGCACAGGCCAGCGGCTATCAGGAACCAAGCAGAAGGGCGTATTTTGGGCATAAGAAGCGTGAAGGTAACCCCATCGGCGCTAGTACCCCGCTATTCTCCGCTGGCCGTTGGAAAAGCAAAAATACAACTTAGGCCAATACCACTAGCAGCGGCCCGCCCTAAGGCAAGCCGCCGCCGTTGGTACTAGCGACTCGAGTAGTTCGGCGCTTCGCGAGTAATCTGCACATCGTGCGGGTGGCTTTCGCGCAGGCCTGCCCCCGTGATGCGTACAAACTGGGCTGCCTGCAGCGCCGGCAGGTTGGCCGCGCCTACGTAGCCCATGCCGGCCCGCAGGCCCCCGGCCAGCTGGTACAGCACTTCATTAACATCGCCCTTGAAAGGCACGCGGCCCACGATGCCCTCGGGCACCAGCTTCTTCACATCGTCTTCCGCATCCTGGAAGTACCGGTCCTTCGAGCCGTCTTCCATGGCCTCGACCGAGCCCATGCCACGGTAGCTCTTGTACTTGCGGCCTTCGTAAATGATGAGGTCGCCGGGGGCCTCCTCGGTGCCGGCCAGCAGCGAACCTACCATCACGGCGGCTGCGCCGCCCGCGAGGGCCTTCACGATATCACCCGAGAACTTGATGCCACCGTCGGCCACCAGCGAGATGCCGGTACCCTCTAGGCCGCGGGCGGCTTCCATTACGGCCGATAGCTGCGGCACGCCAATGCCCGCAATAATGCGGGTGGTGCAGATGGAGCCGGGGCCCACACCCACCTTCACGACATCGGCGCCGGCATCGGCCAGGGCGCGGGCCCCGGCGGCGGTTGCTACGTTGCCGGCCATCACGTCTAGGTTCGGGTATTCTTTCTTGATGAGGCGCACCGCATCGAGCACACCCTTGCTGTGGCCGTGGGCAGTGTCAACGCTGATGAGGTCGACGCCCGCTTCGTGCAAGGCGGCCACGCGCTGTAGCAGGTCGGCGGTGACGCCCACGGCGGCACCCACGCGCAGGCGCCCTAGGTGGTCTTTGCTAGCGTGTGGGGCCCGGCGGCGCTTGCGAATGTCCTTGTAGGTCATCAGGCCGGTGAGGCGGCCCTGCTCATCCACGAGCGGCAGCTTATCTACCTTTTTGTCTTGCAGCATGTCCTCGGCTGCGCGCTGGTCAATGCCCGCCGGGGCGGCCACCAAGCGCGCCAGCGGCACCATAATAGTCGAAACCGGGGCTGAGAAGTCTTTCTCGAAGCGCAGGTCGCGGCTAGTGATGATGCCCACTAGGCGGCGGTCATCCTCAATAATCGGAATGCCCCCGATGTTGTGCTGGCGCATGAGGCTGCGCGCATCGGCCAAGGTAGCGGTGGGCGGCAGGGTGAAGGGGTCTTGGATGAGGGCCGACTCGGAACGCTTGACGCGGCGCACCTGGTTGGCCTGGGCCTTTACGCTCATGTTCTTGTGAATGATACCTAGGCCGCCTTCCTGAGCCAGGGCAATGGCCATGTCGGCCTCGGTCACGGTGTCCATCGCGGCTGAGATGAGGGGCAGGTGCAGCCGGATGCGGGGGGTGAGCTGGGTGCTGGGGTCGCAGTCGCGAGGTAATACCTCCGAATAAGCGGGTAGCAGCAGTACGTCGTCGTAGGTCAGGGCCTCGAAGGCGATTTTGGGGGTGGCGGGGTCGGCCATAGCAACAGGGGGTTTAGCAGGAAAACCGTATTGCCAGACAAATATACGCCAGCGGGCACTGACCTACCCAATAAGTGCCTAGGCTAAGTATTTATCTTTCTGGCACGGTCTTCGTTTAGGTATATACGTTCTCGATTTTCTTCAATCTTCTTTAAACAGACTTACTGCTATGTTGTCGCTCTTTCTTCGTCGGGCTTTGCCCCTCTTAATACTTGGAAGTATCACGCTCAGCTCGTGCGTAGTGCACGACCATGACCGAGGCCGCGGCTACGGCCGCCGGGGCTACGACCGCGGCCATGGCCACGGCCACCACGACCGGGGGTATGGCTACGGCTACGGCCGCCACTAATTCCTAGGTCAATAAAATAACCTTAGCTTAATGTAAAGCGCCGCTGCCTACCTAGGCAGCGGCGCTTTGCGTTGGGAGTAGTGCTAGCCGGGCAGTTCAGCGCCTTCACCCGTAATCGGCCGGCCCTGCGCCGACGAGTAGTGGCGGTGCAGCCAGCGGCTGAGGCCTCCTAGCCCGGGCATAAGCACACGCTCGGTGATGTTGGCTTGGTCGAGCTTGTCGCGCACTTCCCACTTGAGGCGGGCCGGAATACGGATGCGAAAGAAAAGCTCGGGCCGCTCGGCCAGCCAGTGGTGCAGCACGGCCTGTGGGGTGCTCATGCACGAAAACAGCGCGTACTGGTGCACGATGCGCGTGTCGAGGGAGGGCGGCTCTAGGAAGAGCACGAACGGCTCTTCCTGCAGGTCTTGCAAGGCGGGCAGCGAAGGCGCGGCGGGCGACAGCAGCTCGGAGGTGAATACGTTGGAGCCCTCGCGGGCCAGCACACCTTGCAGGGCAGGGGGCAGCTGGTCGGCAGCCTTCACGTAGTTGAGTGCCCAAATAATACCGTCTTGGTGGTAAGCGTGCAGGTCGTCGGTGGCGAAGTGCAGCGCCACGTAGGGCGAGTAGGTCCAGTCGAGCAAGCGCGTGGGCAGGCCGTGGTGCTGGGCCAGGGCTAGCCAGTCCCAAACGGTGGCGTTAGGCGGCGTCGTGGTGTCACGGGCGTATTTGCGGAAGTTGCGCAGCAGGTGGTGCTCTAGCTCGTGGTAATTACCACCTAGGCGCTGCAAGCTGGTGCTGAGCGTGTAGCCAAAGCTGCGCATGCCGCGATACACAAATGGTGAGCGGTAGCGACCGAGGCGCGCATCCCAGGTATCGCGAAAAACCAGGTCTTGCAGGTGCTGCCAGCTCTGGGCTTCAAAATCGTTGGCGGAGTAGGAGGGAGGTGCGGGCATAGGGCTAAGGTAAAAGCACGGACTTGCTCTATAGGCTAGCGCGCAGCTTACTGCCATAGGCGCGGCGGTAGGTTCGGCGTATTTTTGAAGCACTAAGCTTCTGCCCCACCCACCATGAAAATTTTGCTCGTTGAAGACCACGCTGAACTGGCGCGGAGCATTGCCAGCTACCTCGTGCAGGAGCACTACATCTGCGAGGTGGCGAGCACCTTCGACGAGGCGCGCGAAAAGCTGGCGCTGTTTAGCTACGACTGTGTGTTGCTTGATATCATGCTGCCCGATGGCAACGGTATCAACCTATTAAAGCTACTGCGCAAGGAAGGTGTAGAAAGCAGCGTTGTTATTATCTCGGCCCAAAACGCGCTCGACTTTAAGCTCACTGGTCTCAGCGAGGGTGCCGATGACTATATCACGAAGCCGTTTCCGCTGCCCGAGCTGCATGCGCGCATCAAGGCTATTATGCGCCGCCGCAGCCCGCACAAAAACAACATCATCACGTTTCGCGATATTACCGCCGACCTAGAGTCGCTGGAGTGCCGTGTGGGCGGCAAGCTGCTGAATCTCACGCGCAAGGAAACCAACTTGCTGCTCTACTTTATCAACAATAAGGGCCGAATGCTGACGCGCCAGGCCATTGCGGCGCACCTCTGGGGCGACTACACCGACAACCTAGATAGCGTGGATTTTGTGTATCAGCACGTCAAGAACCTGCGCAAAAAAATAACCGATGCGGGCGGCCAAGACTACATTAGCACAGTGTATGGGTTTGGATATAAGCTAAATGCGCCCGAGTAGTGAAGCTCAACTATCGCTACACCATCGCCTACGCGGTTATCACGTTTTTCGTGCTCAGCATCGGGTTTGCTATCGTGTATGCAGCCTTGTCGCGCAGCGTCACGCAGGCTACCATCGGCCGGCTCGAGCACCTAAACGAGGTAGTGGCCACCCACCTGCTCCGCAGCCGCGACGCTGGTGGCGAGTTCAGGCGCCCTAATGTGCGCATTCAACTGCTGCCCGATACCCTAGGTAGGCCGCGCACGGTGCTGGTGCGCCCAGAGTGGGACCCGGCCCTGCAAGCGCGGGTGGTAGTGGTACGCCTTACTACTTATCCACTCATCGGAGCATCGCGCTACGCTATCACTAGCCGGGCTTCGGTGGTCGAGCCGAGCGACGTGTACCTCACAGGCTTGATATTGGTTTTTGCCTGGACGTTCATATTTCTACTAGCCTTGGTGGTGATACTAAGCGAGTTGATTTCCTGGCGTATTCTGCGGCCCTTCAATGCCACGCTGCGGGGCATTCAGCAGTTTAAGCTCGGTCAGAAAACACCTATTGACTTGCCTACTACCCGTACTGCCGAGTTTGAGGAACTCAACAGCTTTTTGGTGCGCATGACGGCCCGCGCTCAGCGCGACTACCAGGGCTTACAAGAGTTTTCGGAAAATGCCTCGCACGAGCTGCAAACGCCCATTGCTAGCATCAAGGCCAAGATAGAATTGCTGATGGATGCAGATGAGCTGGCCGAAAAGCAGCTGCGCACATTGGCTGCCATGCACGACGAGCTAGAGCGCCTCGCCAAAATCAACCAAGCCCTCACGCTGCTGGCCAAGCTCGAACATTACGAGTCGCGCCCCAGTGACCTCGCCGACCTCAGCCAGATGGTGCCGGCCACCGAAGCTGCCTTTGCCGACCTCGCTGAGATGAAAGGCCTGACCACTAGCCAGCACGTGGCGGCTGGGGTGCGCGTGCCCTTTGATGAATCGCTAGCGCAATTGCTGCTTAATAACCTCTTCAGCAATGCCATCAGACACAATCTGCCAGGTGGCGAGGTGCGGGTAGAGCTGTCAGCCACCGAGCTACTGCTAGCCAACACGGGCCTCGCGCCAACGGCCCCGGTTGAAGAGCTATTTGGGCGCTTCAAGAAGGGCAATGCGGCTCTTGATTCTATCGGAATTGGGCTGGCCATTGTTAGGCGCATCGGCGAATTATACGGACACCAGGTCAGCTACGAGTATGCGAAGGGGTGGCACCGCTTGCGCGTAGTTTTTGGGTCGCTAGCGGAATAGAAGACAGGAGAAGGCGCATGAAATTTCAAGTAAATCATAAGGTTTATTTGAAATTTCTATAAAATTGGGTTTCTCCTTTGTATCGTCTTTTAGGGTGAGTGAATACTTACTCTGGCAAGGCATCCCACTCTCGCGCTTCCCAATTCTCACACTTCGGTGGCTCAACTGCTCTCGCCCGTTTTGCTTGCCCCCTCTGCTAACGCAGAGCCCGCCCGGCCGGAAAATATTTCCAATCGTCGGCTGCGGGCTATCCTGAGTGGGTCGGTAGGTAACCTAGTAGAGTGGTATGATTGGTACGTGTTCTCGTCGTTCTCGCTGTATTTCTCGGGCTCATTTTTTCCTTCCGACGATGCCACCGCGCAGCTCTTACACACGGCTGGTATTTTCGCCCTAGGGTTCCTGATGCGGCCTATTGGGGGCTGGATGTTTGGGCGCATAGCCGACAAAGTTGGCCGCAAGCAGTCGATGACGTTGTCGGTACTGCTCATGTCGCTGGGCTCGTTGCTCATTGCCCTCACGCCCACCTACCAAACCGTGGGCCTCGTAGCTCCGGTAATGCTGCTTACGGCTCGGCTGCTGCAAGGCCTGAGCGTGGGCGGCGAGTATGGCGTATCAGCCACGTACTTGGCCGAGATGGCGACGCCGCAGCGCCGAGGCTTTTATTCCAGTTTCTTATACCTAACCCTGATTGTGGCGCAATTGCTGGCCCTAGGTATCCAGCTGGTGCTACAGAAGTGGCTGCTCAGCGAGGCACAGTTGCTGGCCTGGGGGTGGCGCATTCCGTTTGCCATTGGTGCGGCCTTATCAGTGGTAGCGCTGCTGCTGCGCAGTAATCTCGACGAAACCAACGACTTTGAAGCGCAGCGGCACACGCCCGAAGAGCTGCGCGGCAGCCTACGCGTACTGCGGCAACACCCGCGTGCCGTGCTCACGGTGGTGGGGCTCACCATGGGCGGCACACTGGCGTTTTACACCTTCACGGCCTACATGCCCAAGTTTTTGGTGAACACCACGCACATGAGCAAGTCGGCCGCGGCCAATGTCTGCTTTCTATCGTTGCTGGGGTTTGCGGCCCTACAGCCGGTGTTTGGGGCGCTGTCCGACCGCATTGGGCGGCGGCCGCTGCTGCTGTTTTTCGGGGTGTTTGGGGCCTTGGGCACGGTGCCCCTGCTCATGGCGCTCAGCCATACCAGCAGCCCGTGGGCAGCGCTGGGGCTGCTGCTCGTGGCGCTCACTATCGTGAGCGGCTATAGCGGCATTAATGCCGTGGTGAAGGCCGAGCTGTTTCCGGTTGAAATCCGGGCCCTAGGTATCGGGTTGCCGCACGCGCTCACGGTAGCCGTGTTTGGCGGCACGGCCGAGTACATCGCCCTGTGGTGCAAGGGCGCGGGCCACGAGGCCTATTTCTACTACTACATCGCAGGCTGCATTGGCATCTCGCTCCTGCTCTTCTTTACGATGGCCGAAACCCGGCCTACCCGGCCGTTTGGTCAGGCAGCAAGGCCCTAGGCGGTCGTCATTCTCCTGCTGGATTTAAGCAAGATAAGCTTCGCTGTGCTGGCGATGGCTTCTACAGTTGTATTACCCTTTCCCACCCCACTTATATGAGCACTACCCTCACCGCCGATGCGCTGCAACGTCTTCAGCCGCTAGGTATTAGCCAAGCCAGCGAGGTATGCCTAAACCTGCCGCCCGCCGCCCTGGTCGAAGCTGCGCTGTGCCGCGGCGAAGCCGTGCTCACTGACACCGGTGCGCTCATGGCCGATACGGGTAAGTTTACCGGCCGCTCGCCTAAGGACCGGTTTGTGGTGCGCGACGAAAACACGGCGAATAGCGTGTGGTGGGGCGAGGTAAACATTCCCTTCGACGCTGACAAGTTTGACCAGCTGCACCAGAAAATGGTGGCTTACCTAGCCGACAAGACCCTGTATGTGCGCGAAGGCTACGCTGGGGCCAACCCCGATTACCAGCTCAAACTGCGTGTGGTGAATGAGCTAGCTTGGCACAACCTGTTTGCCTACAACCTGTTTCTGCGTCCCAAGGCAGGCGCCGATACTAGCTGGGCGGCCGATTTCAGTATTATCTGCGCGCCTGGTTTTGAGGCCGACCCAGCCGTGGACGGCACCCGGCAAGCCAATTTTGCTATCCTCAACTTCACCAAGAAGCTGATTCTCATTGGAGGCACGGCTTATGCGGGCGAAATGAAAAAGGGCATCTTTGGGGTGCTGAATTACCTGCTGCCCCACGAGCAGGACACGCTGCCCATGCACTGCTCGGCCAACGTGGGTGCCGACGGTGACACGGCCATTTTCTTCGGTCTATCGGGCACTGGCAAAACCACTTTGTCGGCCGACCCTAACCGTGGCCTCATTGGCGACGACGAGCATGGTTGGACACCCGCGGCCGGCATCTTCAACTTCGAGGGCGGCTGCTACGCGAAGGTTATCGACCTGAGCCAGGAGAAGGAGCCCGAAATCTGGCAGGCCATTAAGTTTGGCTCTATTGTCGAGAATACGCGCTTCGTGCCCGGCACCCGCTCCGTGGATTATGCTAACACCAGCGTCACCGAAAATACCCGTACGGCCTATCCCCTAGGGTACATCGCCAATGCGGTGGAGCCCTCAGTGGGCGCCGCGCCCAAGCACATTTTCTTTCTTACTGCCGATGCGTTTGGCGTGCTGCCCCCCATCAGCAAGCTCGATAAGAGCCACGCCATGTACCACTTCATGAGCGGCTACACGGCCAAAGTAGCCGGCACTGAGATGGGCATTACCGAACCGCAAACTACGTTTTCAGCTTGCTTTGGCCAGGTGTTCTTGCCTTTGCACCCCACCCGCTACGCCGAGATGCTAGGCCAGAAGATGGACGAGCACCCCGAGGTGAGCGTGTGGCTGGTAAACACCGGCTGGACGGGCGGCAGCTATGGCACCGGCTCGCGCATGAAACTGAGCTACACCCGCGCCATGATTACGGCCGCTCTCACTGGCCAACTCGACGAGGTCGATTTCCACGCGCACCCAGTGTTTGGGGTGCTGGTGCCGGCCGCCGTGCCCGGCGTGCCCACCCACCTGCTCGACCCGCGCCAAACCTGGGCCGATGCCGCTGCCTATGACACTACGGCCGCCGACCTAGCTCAGAAATTCGTAGACAATTTCCAGAAGTACGCTGATTATGCCAGCGCCGACATCTTGGCTGGTGCACCAAAGGTTGCTGCCGAGCAGCCCGCCTAGGTCGCTAGCTGCCCTTATTCGGCAGTTGTCTTAAGGCTTCTTGCTTGGTAGGGCGTGGTCTTCAATAAGCTTCACTGGGCCATGTCTTAGCCTTACTACCGCTACATTCCCACCCTCTTCTCTTTGCTTTAAATATGAAACGCTGGTATTCTAACCTTACCGTGCAGGTGCTCACGGCCATTGCCCTAGGGGTGGTGGTGGGCGCATTGTTTCCCAAGTTCGGCGCGGCCCTCAAACCAGTGGCCGACACGTTTATCAACCTCATCAAGATGTTGATTGCCCCCATCATTTTCCTGACTGTTGTGCTCGGTATTGCGGGCATGGGCAGCATGAAGAAAGTGGGCCGCGTGGGCGGCAAGGCTCTCCTTTACTTCGAAATAGTGACGACGCTAGCCCTGGCCATTGGCATTGGAGTAGCCAACCTGACGCAGCCTGGCGCGGGCGTGCAGGCCACCGCCCAGGCCGTGCTGCACGACAGCAAGAAAGCCGAGGAAGCCGCCAAATTCACCGAGAAAGCGGGCGAGATGAACTGGGTTGAGTTCTTCACCCACATTGTGCCTAGCAACGTAGTCGAGGCCTTTGCGAAGGGCGACATTTTGCAAGTGCTGCTATTTGCGGTGCTTTTTGGTCTGGCGCTCAATCGTATGGGCCAGGTTGCTCAGCCATTGGTAAAGACCTTCGACCGGCTATCGCACGCCATGTTTGGGGTGCTGGCCATCGTGATGAAGTTGGCCCCGCTGGGCGCGTTTGGCGGCATGGCTTTCACTATTGGCAAGTATGGTATTGCCACGCTGCTGCCGCTAGGCAAGCTTATGCTGGTCGTGTACACGACGATGTTCCTCTTCATCTTCGTAGTGCTCAATCTCATCTTGCGCTACTATAAGCTGCGCCTAGGTCCCTATTTGCGCTTTATAAAGGAAGAAATCCTGCTGGTGCTTGGCACATCGTCGTCGGAGTCGGCGCTGCCGCGCATGATAGACAAGATGGAGCGCCTAGGGTGCTCGCGCTCGGTGGCCGGGTTGGTTATTCCCACGGGCTACTCCTTCAACCTCGATGGCACGAGCATCTACCTGTCCATCGCGGTGATTTTCCTAGCGCAGGCTTTTAATATCCCGCTTTCCTTCACGCAGCAGCTCACGCTCATTGCTATTCTGATAGTTACGAGCAAGGGTGCGGCGGGCGTTACCGGCTCGGGCTTCATCGTATTGGCTTCTACGCTGGCGGCCACCAAGGTTATTCCGGTCGAGAGCGTAGCCCTGCTGCTGGGCGTCGACCGCTTCATGAGCGAGGCCCGCGCCATTACCAACGTTATCGGCAACGGCGTGGCGACGCTGGTCATTGCCAAGAGCGAGGGCGAGTTTGACGAGGCTCGCTACCAACTAGCCTTGCAAGGCAACTCGGTACCGGAGGCACGTGCCGCCGAGCCAGTGGCCGAACTGCCGCTCGTGGAAATAGCGCGGCACTAGGTTCCTCGCCGGGGTGAGTGTTTCTCACACCAGCATTATCACAGTTGGGTATTGTCTTTTTTCGGCCTAGGTCGAAAGCAGGCCACGCCTTGCTCTTTTTCTTCCATCCCCACCCATTTTACGCTCTTGATAATGAGTGCTTTTTACGGCCGCCTGCTGGCTGCGAGCTTATTGCTGCTAGGTGCTACGGCCCAGGCCCAGGTAGTGGTGCCACCTTCTACGGGCAAGGCCCCCGACCCGGCCCCAGTACAGTTACCCAAGCCCGCCCCAGCCCCTGCCAAGTCGGCGCCCTACGCGGGCGGCATGAAAATCAACCTCTCGCCCGACGGCTCGAAATACGTGCGCGTGATGACGGCCCATCAGTTTTGGGCGCGTTATACCGAGAATAATAGCAACACTACTAACGCCACCGAAGAGCTAGCCTACGACCAGGTAGACTTTGGCATCCGGCGCTCGCGTGTGCTACTGGTCGCACAACTCAATCCGCGGTTTCTTATTATTACGCAGTTAGGTATCAATGTGCAAACCACCATTTCGGGTGGTGCGCCCGGCGAGGCGACTGGCCCTGGCAAGAAGCCGTTCTTCTTCTTGCACGACGCGCTAGTAGAGTACAAGATTAATAAGTACCTCAACTTTGGCGGCGGCCTGCACTACGTCAATGGTATTTCGCGCCAGACCAGCTTCGCGGCCTTTTCGCTGCTCACGCTCGACGTGCCGGGCACGCAGTGGCCCGTCATCGACGCCATCGACCAGACCGGGCGTGGCCTAGGAATGTACGTGCGTGGCCGGGTCAAGAGCTTTGACTACAAGCTGTCGGTTAACGATGCCTTCCGCAGCAACCTTAGCAGCACGCCAGCCACCCTCACCACGGGCGTGGCCCAGTTCAACCCGCGTGCCCGCGGCATGGTGTACCAGGGCTATTTCGACTGGGAGTTTTTGGATAAAGAAGCCAACCTTGTGCCCTTCCAGGTGGGGTGCTACCTAGGGGCGAGGCGGGTGCTCAACCTCGGCGCGGGCTTCTTATTCTACAAAGACGGCATGTACACGCGCACCGTGGCCAACCCCACCACATTGCCCACCAACGTCTGGACCATTCCTTACGAGAAGCAAAATACCAGCACTATTGCGGCCGACCTCTTCTACGACACGCCCGTGGACACGGCTCAGCAAACGGCCTTCACGCTATATGCTGCCGCCTATCGCTACAACATGGGGTCCAACTTTGTGCGCTACGGCGGCACCATGAACCCCGGTACTGGCACGGCCACGCTGCGCGGCAACGCCATGCCCCTGCTCGGCACCGGTACCGCCCAAACTATCCAAACCGGCTTCTTGCTGCCCAAAAAGCTGCTTGGCCCTAAGGTGCGCCTGCAGCCTTATGCCGACTACATCCACGGCCGTTACGAAGGCTTGCGCACGAGCGAGGGCACTACGCGGGATGTCCATGTCTTCGACGGTGGCGTGAACGTGCTGCTCGACGGCCACCAAGCCAAAATCACGCTCAACTACCGCGCTAGGCCCGATTTCACCAATGTGAACGACGTAAAATACCGGCCCGAAATCACGACGCAACTCCAGGTGATTTTATAACCTGCGAAGATTGAAAACGCACGAGGGTGCGTAGGCTAGGAGAGGCCCAACAAGACAAAACCCCAGTCTGGTAGACCGGGGTTTTGTGTGTTTGAGACAAAAAAAGGAACCTATGCGCTAGCTCGGGAAATCGGCGCCGTTGCCGATGTGGGCGTACTGCTCTACTTCTTTGGTAATGGTAGCAAATTTGTCGAGCGCACCCTTCACGGCGGCCTTACCTAGGGGTAGGTGCAGCGGCGGGTTATCCATGCGCACTAGGTCAAACATGGCTTGCGCGGCGCGCTTGGGGTCGCCGGGCTGCTGCCCGCTGTACCCCTGAATGTCGGCCATGTTCTTGCCGGCCGTGGGGCGGTAGTCCTCAATGGCCGGCTCGGTAAACGTGGCCGAGCGGCCCGCCCAGTCGGTGCGGAAGCCACTGGGCTCCACATTAGTCACGTGGATACCTAGGGGCGCCACCTGCTGAGCCAGGCTCTCGCCGATGCCTTCCAGCGCAAACTTAGAGCCGTTGTAGATGCCCACGCCCGGAAAAGCGCGCAGCCCGCCAATGCTGGTGATGTTGAGAATGTGGCCGCTTTTGCGCTCGCGCAGGTGCGGCAGTACCGCCCGCAGCACCCGCAGCGGCCCAAATACATTGATGTCGAACTGCCGCTGCACTTCCGAATCCGGCACTTCCTCAATGGGGCCCATCGAGCCGTAGCCGGCATTGTTAACCACCACATCGATGTGGCCCAGTGCCGCAATGGCATCAGCTACGGCCTGTTTCACGGCGGCCTCGTCGGCTACGTCGGCCACCAGGCCTTTGCCGTTGGCGCCGGCTTTTGCGGAGAACTCGTCGGCCTGCTCCTGCTTGCGGAAGGTGGCGGCCACTTTATCGCCCTGGGCCAAGGCTAACTCGGCCAGGTGCTTACCAAAGCCGGTGCTTACGCCGGTGATAAACCAGTTTTTAGTCATGCTGCTTAGCTTAAAGAAAAGAACGTGGCTAAGACGGATGGCATGCCTAGAATGTTTGGCTGCGCCCCAGGCGCCCTAGGTGGCCCGGCCCGGTCCAGCGTGCTAGGCAGCGGCTTGAACTGCTGAGTAGCGGTGCACTGCCAAAAAATCAGAAAAGATGCCTCATAACTCGCGTCGCTTCCCTAAAAAGAGGTGGCGACTCATAAGAAGTTGGCAAAAAAAGCAAACCCGGTTTAGCAATAATTAGCCCACGCGTAGTGAATATTAAAGGATTAGTAAGGAATTGTATTAAGCAAGTAGATGCGATAGCATCTTGCTAGTGTTTACAATACTTTCTCTAATTCTAAATAACACATATCTACTTATAAGTTAGTTTGCTTACGTAGCGAGAATTTGGTAGCTGAGTAGGTGCTAAAGCACAGGCATAAAGCGTATAGCGTGCTCACTAATTGACCTTTTTAAAGCAGTGATGAAGAAGGGCACTGATTAAAAGCTGTAGCAATTCTGTGGTCTATCTAGGTAGTCTAGGTAAAGGCCAAAAATTATTTATAAGGTAATGGGCTAAATCGGATTGAATATTGCGGAGAGAAGAAAGAACTTTGCTTTTTTAAGAAAAACAAATTTTTTTTTCTTACGTCTGAAGGCAATAATCTATGATTCCACTTATCCTCGCCATGCTATTTCTTTACACTCTTTGCGGCCATTTCTGGCCCTCATGTGGCGCTAGTCGATTTAGGCCTTGTATGGCCATCGTGCTGGGCATCTGCATGCTGCTGGCGTCTACGGCGCGGGCGCAGTCACTGCCACCGGTGATAGGCTCGCCGGGGCTGGCGGCCGATTACTACCGGGGCTATTTCTACGACCAGGTCAGCTTCTTCACGGCCAATACCCCGGTCATTCGCAACCGCCCGGTAGAGCAGCTAAACTTTGAGGAGGCCGAAGATGATAATTTCCGCGTCGGAAACGTGGCTACTTATTACTCGCCCAACCGGCCCGACGAGTTTAGCGCTCAGTTTCGGGGGCAGCTCTATGTGACCACAGCCGGTAGCTACACGTTTTACCTGGGCTCGGATGATGCGGCTTACCTCTGGCTCGATAACCACCCGCAGCCGGTAGCTTTCAATAAAGGCGACTCCTTTCCGTACCGCGAAATGAGTGGCACCTGCACGCTCACGGCGGGCCTGCATACGCTGCGCGTCGATTATGGCGAGCACGGCGGCAGCCAGGGCTTGGTGCTGCAATACAGCGGCCCCGACATGCCCAAGCAGCTGGTGCCCAACGGGGTGCTATATAACCAAATGACGGCAGCCATTTTGCCCACGCTCCTGAACTTTGAGGCTGTGGCGGACAACCTGCAAGTAGCGCTGAACTGGGAAACCGCTGCCGAAGAGAACTGCACCGAGTTTGTAATTCAGAAGTCGAGGGATGGCAAGACTTTTACCGACCTGCTGCGCCGGCCCGGTGGGGCCACCACCGTGAAGGCCCGGAGCTATAGCGCCATCGACCCACAGCCCGCCATTGGCTGGACCTATTACCGCCTGCAGCAACTGCGCAGCGACCGCGAGCCAGTGTACTCGCCTATCAAAGCAGTCGAAATAAAGCCTATCGAGCTAACCGTTAGCATCTACCCCGTGCCCAACAACGGTACCTTTTACCTCGATGTGCAGCCAGGCAACGTGGGTACGGCCCAACTCAGGCTGCTCGATATGAGCGGCCGCCAAGTATATGAGAAAGAAATATCGCTAACTAATGGCGCACGCCAGATGATAGAGCCCGACATGGCAACCGGCATTTATATGCTAAAGCTGACTACTAACGCCGGCACTTTCAGCCGCAAAATATCGCTGGGGATTTAGAACTTATCTGATACCCCTAAGCCTCAATTCTGCAAAACCCCGCTGCCCTGTGTTCAGGGCAGCGGGGTTTTTTGGCACCTAGGCGCCGAAATAGAGCGGTTGAGAAAGGAAATTCTACTCGTTTACAGAGAAAGAAGCGCCATCGAGCGACTAAATAGCTACAATCATCGCCAATTGCGTGTTCCTACACGGTTTGCCTGTAATTTTGTATCAGATAATTTATTCATCACCCTACCAGCCGTGGCCTTGTGCTAGGTTGAGGTAGTTGCCTGCAAGAGGGTTCGAATAGATTTTCTAGAAACAGGAAAAGGAAAAGTTGGATTGCCCATCTCAGTTTGAGATGGGCAATTTGTTTTTGTGGCTATTGCATTATCTTTTAGTAGCTTATATCCTGCTGTCGGCGCTGTAGCGGCTACCTGGAAAATATACTAGCGCGTAAGTTTTTGTACTAGCAGATGAACTCCTTGTGCTACTACCACGGCACCTAGGACGTTCCCAGGCGCTTTTTGGTGAGCTTAGTAGGAATATGCTCCATCGGCTTATCGGGCCACGGGTGCTTGGGGTACTTGCCTTTCAAGTCTTTACGTACATCAAAGTAGCCCTTCTCCCAAAAAGACCGCAGGTCGCGCGTGACCTGGGCTGGCCGGCCGCCGGGCGAAAGCAAATGTAGCAGCAGCGGCACCCGGCCCGCGGCCACCGTAGGGGTCTCGGTGAGGCCAAACAATTCTTGCAGCTTCACGGCCAGCACTGGGGCGGCGGGGTCGCCGTAGTCGAGGGTGATGTGCGAGCCGCTGGGTACTTCAAGCGCAGCGGGGGCGAGGCGGTCAAGCTCTTGGCGCTGGGCCCAGTCGCCAGGCAGCCGCGCCAGCAAGGGCTCGGTCAGGTCGAGGCGCTGCACTTGGTCGAGGCTCTTGAGGCCGGCTAGGTGCGGGCCCAGCCAATCGCCTAGGTCAGCTAGCAGCGCCTCATCGTCGAAGGCTGGCCACGCTGCATCGCCTAACAGCTGGTGCAAGAAGGTGAGGCGCTGCTGCAACTGCCGGGCCCCGGCCGTCCAGTTGAGCTTGCCCAGTCCGCTTTCCTGCAAGTAGCCCAGCAGCGCCCGCGCCACTAGCGTAGCATCGGGCTGGCCAATCATGCTTTCGGCCAGCACAAGTGCCCCTAGGCGGCGTACTCGGCGGCCCACTACCCGCTGCGCGGTGGCATCGTAGCGCACCTCATCGGTGGTGCTGATTTGCTCGGCAAAGCCCTCTTCCAACTCTTCTAGGTCGAGCGGAGCGGCCAGGGTGGCGCGGGGCGCAGCGGCCGTGCCCGCCAAGTAAGCCACCGCAAAAAAGCGAGCCTGGGGGTCTACATCTTCGGTCTTGAGGCTCACGCGCTGGCCTGTGACGAGGCGCAGCCGGTCGGGAGCCTCGCGCTGGCCTAGCCGGTCGGGGTAGGCTAGGGCCGCCAGCAACCCCACGGGCGAAGCCGTGAGATGGGCCGCCGAAGGACTCTGCTTGCCGCCCGCGCGACCTTGCAAGTGGCGCGCCACCTCGCGCACGCGCTGCAACGTGGCGTGGTGCAAGGCCAGCCCCGCCAGTGGCGGCCGGCCGCTCGCCAGTGCCTCTAGGCGCAGGCGCAGGTCGGGGGGCAGGGGGCGCGGGTCGTGGGGCGTGGCCCAGCGCAGCAGGTCGCGCTCAGCCAGCAGGGCAGCTAGGGCCGTGGCGGCGGGGCCGTGCCCTAGGTCGGTGCCACGCACTACCAGGTGCCCTAGGCGCGGCGGCAGGCCTAGCTTGGCAAGCTGCCGGCCGTGGGGCGTAGGCTGGGTAATTTGAGTGATGGGTAATGGGAGTAATGCCGCCTCATTATCCTGGGCAAGACTAGGCTCATTGCTCTTATTACTCAAATTACCCCCATTGCTCATAGCCCCTAGGCGAACCAGCAGCTCGCGTGCCTGGGCCACGGCGGCCGTGGGGGGCACATCGAGCCAGCGCAGGCTGCTGGGGTCGTGGGTGCCCCACAGGGCCAGCTCCAACACCAGGCCGCTGAGGTCGGCGGTTTGAATTTCGGGCGGGCGATGGACGGGCAGCTGATAGTGCTCGGCTTCGGTCCAGAGGCGGTAGCAGGTGCCGGGCGCGAGGCGGCCGGCGCGGCCCCGGCGCTGGTCGGCCGCGGCCTGGGCCACGGGCACTGTTTCGAGAGTAGTAAAGCCCGTGCGCGGCACGAAGCGCGGCACCCGGGCAAAGCCCCCGTCTATTACCACCCGCACGCCCTCGATGGTGAGGCTAGTTTCGGCGATGCTGGTGGCCAGGATGACCTTGCGGCGGCCAGCCGCCGCGGGGCGCAGGGCCGCCTGTTGCGCTTCGAGGGGTAGCTCGCCGTGCAGCAGGTGTAGGTCGGTAGTGGGCGGCAGGCTGTCGGCCAGTTTTTTCTCGCTGCGCTGCAAGTCGGCTACGCCGGGCAGAAATACTAATATGTCGCCTTCATGGGCGGCGAGGGCGGCGCGTACCTGCCCAGGCACCAGTTCGGCCAGGCGCTCGCTGGGCTTGGGCGGCAGGGCGGCGGCCCGGCGCGGGTCGAGGTAATAGGTTTCGATAGGAAACAAGAACCCCGCCGATGACACTACGGGCGCCGGCAGCCACTGGCCTAGCCGCTGCGCCTCTAGGGTGGCCGACATGAGCAGGATGCGCAGCTCGGGCCGCAGCACGGCCTGTGCATCGAGCGCCAGCGCCAGGCCTAGGTCGGCGTTGAGGCTGCGCTCGTGGTACTCGTCGAACACTACGCAGGCTACGTCTTCCAGCGCGGGGTCGTCTTGCAGCATGCGCGTGAGAATTCCCTCCGTGATGACTTCCACCCGCGTATCGGCCGATATCTGACTATCGAGCCGCACACGGTAGCCTACGGTGCGGCCCACGGGCTCGCCTAGTAGCTGGGCCAGGCGGGCCGCTGCAGCGCGGGCGGCGAGCTGGCGGGGCTCCAGCACTAGTATTTTTTGGTGGGGCGCGCGCCACTCGGCGGCCAGCAGCTCTAGGGGCACCACGGTGGTTTTGCCGGCGCCCGGCGGCGCCTCAAGCACCACGCGGGGCTGTGTGGCCAGGGCTTCGCGCAGTGCGGGCAGCGCCGCTACGATGGGCAGGTCGGGCAGGGGAGGAAGGCGAAACGAGTGCGGCATCAAGCCAAAATTACGCGCTGGGTCCGCCTGCGCCCGGCGCGGATGGGCTGGCTTGGCAGCCGAACCGCGTGGCCGGGGCAGCAACAATTACTGGCCCTAGGTAGCCTGCTTGGGCAACGCGGGCCGTATATAGCAGCTATGATTCCACTGATTGTCCAGACCCCGCGTCTTATCATCTTGGCGGCCAGCCGGGCGCTGCTCACCGCCGAGCTGCACAAGCCCCAGTATTTCCCGGTGTTGCTCGGGGCCGCGCTGCCTACCGACTGGCCACCCCGCGGCTACGACCGCGAGGCCATGCACTACTTTTTGGAGAAGCTGACGGCGGACGGCCGCAACGCTGCTGGCTGGTACGGCTGGTACGCGCTACGCAAGGCCGAGGGCGACACGCCACGCACGCTTATTGGCACGGGGGGCTTCATGGGCCCGCCCGATGCGGCGGGCACGGCCGAAATCGGCTACTCCATCGCCGCCGATTGGCACGGGCAGGGCTTGGCTACCGAGCTGGTAAGTGGGCTGGTGCAGCAGGCCGCCGCCACCGGTCAGGTGCGCCGCTTGGTGGCCCACGCCCGCACCGACAACCCCGCTTCGCAGCAGGTGCTGGTGCGCAATGGCTTTGCCCTAGTGGGCCCCGCCCAAGAGGGCCACGTACGCTTCGAGCGGGTAGTTGAACCCGCCGCGGCGCTGCAAAGCTGATACAGGCCTAACACAGAAGAGCCCGGCTACGCACGTAGCCGGGCTCTTTTGCTAGAAAGCAGTAGATGCGTTATTTCTTTTGCGTGGTTGTCTTTTTGCCGTCAGGCTTGCTTTGCTCGACCACCTCGTTTTTCTTTTCTTTCTTCTTGGTTTCCGGGTCGGTATGATTGGGCGTCTTCATGGTCTATGGGCTAAAGGAGATACTTCTATTACGCGGTTGAAGCTCAATACGTTTTAGTCGGGAAGCTGGTTGATGTCCGTCGGCTCTACTTTGGCCGTGGCGTTCATCATATGGCGATACTTGGTGGAGGAGGCGTAGGCCTTGATGCGCACCCGGTTGATGCTACCTAGGGGCAGGTGCTCAGGCAAGCAATGGAAGGGGTTGAACGACAGTACATCGTCGGCGTACACGCGGCGGGCAGGGCTGAAAGCATCTTGCGCCGGCAGCACGATTTTGCCCAGCGTCTGGTAGGGGCTTTGGTCTTGGGGCCAGTCGATGGAGGCATCTTCGACGGGCATAGTTTTGAGGTCAGTGCAAAGCTGGGCGCGCAGTTCATACTCGGCACCCTGGGTACGGAAAAAGTCTACGACCATGTCGCGGTAAGCGCCCGGCTCGCTCACGTCCATTTCCTTGCCCGCCAACGCTTTCAGGTTCTCAGAAAGCGGCGCTACACTTACTTTGGCCACATAGTCGCCATAGCGAATGGCACCAAGCGTGGTGTATGTTTCGCCCAGCATGTGGTTGTTGGGGTGCGCCTGCACTACCATCTCCACTTCTTTCTTAGGGCCACCTAAGTCTTCGATAACTTCTAGCGCCTTGTCGGCTAGCACGCCTACTTTGTTGATGGCGGTTTGCAGTAGCTCGGGGCCGTGGGCCAGCTTTTCGATGCGCAGCTGCATGTCGTGGTAGCTTTTCACATCGCCGGTCGGGATGATGGTATCGTTCACCATCAGAAAGTCCTGGGTGAGGGCGTCGGCTTCCTCAGGCAGAAATTTCTTGCCTTCTACCCCAATAATTTTCAGGGCAAAGCCTTTCACGGCCGGCTGGCTATCGGGCTGAATAGCCCCTGGTGACGTGGACAGGCGGATGATAACCGGATATGTTTTGGCTTCCCTGAACATGCCTTGCGCCAAGTGCTCAGGCAAGTTGGGCGCCACGTGTAGCTCGCCGCGCAAAATACCGTGGCTTTTGGCGTGGGCATCGCGGATGGCGTGGCGGTTTTTCTCAAACATGAGGCGGGCCACCCGCGCCATTGAGGCCACAGTTTCGTCGCCTAGCTGGTCTTCATTAGGTTGAATTTCTTCGACGCCGTCGGCGAAGCGAACGTAGGAGGCAGGCGTGGTAGGCATAAGGAATAGATAAAGCAAGTGCCGCCCCATTGGTGAGCACGGTGCTGTCGGTACGGATGAGGTTAGGTATTGGTTAGTAGGCGTTAATCAATTAGTGTTTAGGGGCTGGCGAATAGTATATCTAAGAAGCACTGCTAGGCAGGGCCTTGGGTAGCTTTGGGCTGCCGAAGGCCCTAGGAGTGACAAGGTTGCCTAAGCCGATAGCTAAGCGCACCCAAAAGCCAGCCCTAGGTAGACAACTGCCGTACAAGGAAAGTGAAACTTTTCCATTCTTTCAGCACACTTTCGCCATGTCTCGATTTTTCAGTTTTCTACTGCTCGCGCTAGCGGTTGGGCTTGCGCGCCCAGCCGCGGCGGCCGACGGCATTCCGGCCCGGCCGGAGCCCTTTACTTTTGTTACAGACCAAGCCAACCTGCTATCGGCAGCCGACGCCAAAAAGCTGGAAGGCGGCCTACGCAAGTACGCCGACAACACCGGCACGCAGGTGGTGGTGGTGACGGTGCCCTCGCTGGGTGGCACCAACGTGGCCGACTACGCCCGCCAGCTGGGCACTGCCTGGGGCGTGGGCCAGCGCGACAAAAACAACGGCATTGTGGTGCTGCTGTCTGGCAAGGAGCACAAAATGAGCATTGAAGCCGGTTCGGGTCTGCGCAGCGCTATTACGCCCGAATTGACCCAGCGCGTAATGAACCAGGACATGGCTCCGGCGTTCAAGCAAGGCAACTACTTTGCTGGGCTACGCAAAGGCCTGAACACCCTGATGCTGGCGGCTAACCCCAGCTCGGACCCGCGCAAAAACAACGCGGCTGCGGCCGGCGCTGGTGCTGCATCGGCCACAGATGCTACCACCACCCCTAACGCTATGAATACTGCCAGCACCGAGCCAGCAGCTACTACGCCCGCCTACCCCGAGGCAACCCCAGAGCCTGCTTCTTCGGGTGGCGGCCTAGGCATCGGCTCGCTCCTCATTGGAGCGCTCGTGATTGGCGGTGGCATCTGGCTGGTAAAGCGCTTGTTTAGCCGCAATAACAACAATGCCGCGGCGCAGTCGCCGACGCCTAATTTCCGGGGCAATGGCCCTGTGGGGGGCAACCAGACGCCCAACTTTATGGGCAACCAAGGTAACCAGGGCTACCCGCAGGGTGGCAACTACGGTGGGGGCTATGGCGGCCAAGCGCCTAGCTCGGGCCCGGGCATAGGCGGCATGCTGGCTACTGGGGCCGCTGCTGCGGCTGGCGCCTATATAGGCAATCGCATGTCGGAGGGCCACGACACCTCGGGCAGCGCGGCGCACAACTTTGACACGGGCGCAGCGGGCGCGGGCCTTGGCGGGGCCGGGGCCGTGCCGCCCGCTAATGCAGCCAGCGACTACTTCGGCACCAGCAACAGCGGCGCCGACGCTGGCCCCGACTACTTCTCGGATACTAATAGCTCGGACAACTCGGGCGACTACTTCTCCGGCGATAGCGGGTCATACGATGATATGTCATCGGACGACACTGGCGGCGGGGGGTTTGACAGCACCGACGATAACCAAGGCTCGTGGTAAGTAGCTGCCCTAGGTAGCTTCCGGCAACAAAAAGGCCCGTTTGCAGCACGCAAGCGGGCCTTTTTGTTGCCGGAAGCTACAGCCACTGGCGCAGGTAGTGGTATACCTCGGGGTGGCGCAGCAGCCCGCCGTGGTGCTGCTGCCCAAAGCGCGCCGTACGCACGCTGGTGCCGGGCGGCAGGGCCGTTTCGTCGCCAAATAGCTGCCCCTGGCCACTGGCTGCGCCCACCAGGCCATCGCCAAAATAGTCGCGCACGGCGCGGGGCAGGTTGGCGCGCAGCCAGGCGCCCACCAGCACATGGTAGCGCACACCGGGTAGCAGCGGCACCACCGTGCGCGGGCGGGGTAGGGCTGGGTCGTCGGGCTGCTGCCAGTCTTCGTCTACCAGCAGGGCTTGCCCTAGGTCCTTGATTCCGTTGGAGCGGCGAGCAATGGCATTGCTCACAAAGCGCGTGGGCAGTAGGTTAATGCGCTTGAGCAGGCGCTCTACCAACTGGCCGTTTTGCTCTAGGTACGAGCCATCGTGCGGCACGCCCAGCAGAAAGATAGAGCGCACGTGCGCCAGCCAGGAAGCAGTAGTTGGCAGCGGCTCCTCGGCTGCTTTGGCCTTTTTAGCACCGGCTTTGGTGCGCAGTTCCTGCGATTTACTCGCGTAGTACCCCGCCGAGCGAATAACAAGCCCGCCCATGCTGTGGCCCACCAGCACGAGCTCGCCTAGGGCATCGGGGTAGGAGTGGTGCAGGTCGGTGAGCAGCTGGTGCAGCCCGCGGCCGTTTTCAGAAATGTGCAGGCCCGTGTTATAGCGCACGTAGAGCACCCGCACGCCGGCCTCGGCGGCTAGGCGCGGGCCGTAGCGCAGTGGGCCGCCGGGCGCTTCGGCCAGGCCGGTTTGCCAAATAAGCTCGTCGCCCATGAGCCCGTGCACGAACACCACCGTCTTTTGGTGCGGCTCGCTCAGGCCTAAGTCGGCCACGGTCACATCGCGGCCGCCTCGCCGAAAGCTCAGGGCAATGGCGCGCGGGTCGTGGCGGGCGGCCAGCTGGTCGCCGAGCGCGCCATTGAGCACGGGCAAGAAAAAATGCTGGTGCGCCCGCCCCGACTGGTACACCAGCGCGGCCCCGCGCACCGGCGCCAGGGCCACCTGCGTGAGGGTACCTAGGGCCCGGCGCAGCGGGGAGGGCGAGAAAAAGGCGGCCATAGCAAGCAGTAAGAAGAATGAACAGCGAAAGCGCGGGCGAAGCAGGCCCCGCGGCAACAAAAATCCGGCGGACCCGTCCAAGTCTAAACGCAGCCGGGCTGCATCTTTGCACCAACACTCCTTTTATTTTTTGTATGAACTTCTCCTTTCGCCCCGCCCTGGCGCTGTTGCTGGGTGCTTCGGCCGCGCTGCTCACGGCCTGCGACTACAAATACAGCCCTGGCGTAAATACGCAGTTTGAGCACGGCTTCAACGGCACGCCGGGCTTCACCAATGCCGATGTAAACCGCGATAGCGTTAACTACGTCCAAAACGTGCGCACGCCTATCGGCAAAGGCTCGGCCACCGACCTGCAAACGGCCAGCCCCGAAGAGCAGCAGCAGTCGGCACCGGCCGGCAAGAGCAGCGCCTCGCCCCAGTCGGCCAGCGGTGAGCTTGGCACCACCGACCAGGCCAAGCCCACCAGCAACGCCACGGCGCCCGACGGCAACCAATAAATAGTTGTGCGATGTCTTAACGCCCCCTGCCAGCCTGGCGGGGGGCGTTTTACGTATAGTGGCGGTGCAGCTAAGCAGCGGCGGCAGCCCCGGCCCTAGGTGGTAAAACCAAGCCTTAAGGTGCCGCGGGCCGTAGGCTATGTATATGCTGCGGCTGCCGGCCCAGGCAATTCATGTTTCCCATCCTTGCTGTCTATGCTTTCCAATGATGCTTCGCGGGCCACTACCCCCGCCTTCATGCCAGTGGTGCCCGGCCTGCACGCGCTGCGCGACGTATTTGTCAACCTCTACTACGCGGCCGCCGTGCCCGAGCAGCCGCACGGCCCCTGGGTGCTGATTGATGCCGGCCTGCCCGGCTCGGCCGATAAAATCAAGGTGTACGCCGAAGAGGCATTTGGCCCCGCCAACGCGCCCATCGCCATCGTGATGACACACGCGCACTTCGACCACGCCGGCAGCCTCGATGAGCTGCTGAAGCTCTGGCCCGAGGTGCCCGTGTATGCTCACCCCTTAGAGCTGCCCTACCTCACGGGCCGCTCGGGCTACCCGCCGCCCGACCCCACCGTGGGCGGAGGCCTCATGGCGTACATGTCTTTTGTGTACCCCAAGCATCCTTACGACCTAGGTAACCGCGTGCACCCGCTGCCCGAAGATGGCAGCGTGCCCGGCCTGCCCGGCTGGCGCTGGCTGCACACGCCCGGCCACACGCCGGGCCACGTATCGTTTTTCCGGGAAGAAGGCCGGGTGTTAGTAGCGGGCGATGCCTTCACTACCGTGAAGGGCGAGTCAGCCATTGCCACCTACACGCAGCGCCAGGAGGTGCATGGCCCGCCCGCCTACTTCACCCCCGACTGGGATTCGGCCCGCGTGTCGGTGGCCGAACTGGTAACGCTAGTACCCGAGGTGGCCGCCACGGGCCACGGCATTCCGATGCACGGCGAGGTGTTGCGCACTGAGCTGGCCCACCTGGCTGTGCATTTCAACACCATAGCTCGCCCCAAACTAGGTCGCTACGCTCATCAGCCCGCTATAGCCGATGCCGATGGTGTCCGCTCGGTGCCGCCACCCCTGGTTAGCCCCGTTATAAAAGGCTTAGCTGTGGCTGGGGTACTGCTGGCCGCTGCCGGCCTACTACTGGCCAACAAGAAGGGGGGTCGCAAAAGACATCGCCGTGCTTGGTACCGTGACCGTCCGGCCCGCCCGCGCCCCTATCGGCCCTAGGCCTTCGGGCTCTGGCTCAACGAATTATATTGAATAAAGAAAGCGGGCGTCTAAACCAATTGGTTTAGGCGCCCGCTTTCTTTATTCAGCTTTCGGAAACTGACCTGGCCGGGCGTAGCCGAAGCGCTGCGGCGGTGATACGGCGTGGTAGCCATCGAGCCCCGAAATGACGGCCTCGCCCAGCGCCACCAGGTCAAGCGTGCCATCGGGGCGCAGGCCCTCCTCGCGCAGGTACACGTGCTCTACGGTGCCCACGAGCAGCACGGTACCGTTGAAAATGGGGTGCTCCTCGCGCAGCCGCAGCCCAATGCTAAGCGGGCTTTCGGCCACGTAGGGCGCCGGAAAGCCATCGCGGTGCACGGCCGTAAAGCCGCACTCTTCAAACTCCGACACCTGGTCGTCGAAATTAGCCGACGTGTAGTGCGCCTGGGCTACTAGGCTCAGTGGCACGTGGTTGAGCGTGTAGCAGCCTCCATTGTCCTTAATATTTTGGTAGGTATGGCGCGGCACGGTATTGGGCCGCGTTACCATGCCCAGCACGGCCGGGTCGGACCCTAGGTGCAGTACTGAGCTGAAAATGGCCAGGTTAGTTTGGCCATCGGGCGCAGCCGTACCCACCAGGTTGGCCGGCTTGTAGCCTGGCAACCCATTGACAAGGTTGAGGCGATAGATTTTCTCGAAGGCCGAAATGTCGGCGGCGGTTATATGGACCACAGATTCAAACGGATTTTTAGGATTTAACGGATACGCCCGCCTACGGCGGGCTGACTATACCCGCGAAAAGCGATTGGCTAAGAAAGCTACCTAGGCTTGAGGGCTTACCACGTCGAGGCACAGGCGGTTGCGCTGCAAGTGCAGCACCAGCGTGATGATGTAGAGCCCGTACACGAGTTGGTCGCCTACCAGCGTCCACTTTTCAAGTAGGCTGCTGCCGAAGACTAAGCTCATTATCACGAGCATGGCAGCTATTAGGGCCGGCCGCGTAAAGAGCCCCAGCAGCAACAGCACGCCGATAGCACCCTCTACAAATGGCAGCGCCGTGGCAAACGCGCTCACCAGGGCCGGCAGCAGCGGGGCGGCGGCAAACTCCTTCTCGATGCCCGCCCGAAACACGGCTAACTTGGGGATGCGCACGAGCCCGTGCATCAGAAAATTGAGACCTAGGAGCAGGCGCCCCAGCACAAAGGCAAGCTCGAAGTTGTTGAATTTCATATAAAAAGAAAGCGGCGAACCTACTGATTCGCCGCTTTCCGCTAAATGGTTACAAGCCGTTACTTGACACTGGCTGCCCAAGCGTCCATTTTCTTTTCGAGCACGGCCAGCGGCATCGAGCCATCTTTCAGCAGCTCGTCGTGAAAGTCGCTGAGCTTGAACTTGCTGCCAAGCTGTTTTTCGTACTTCGTGCGCAGCTCCCTGATTTTGAGCTGCCCGATTTTGTAGCCCAGCGCCTGGCCCGGAATAGCCATGTAGCGCTCGATGGCCGAGGTGGCTTCGTCGGGCGTGGTGCTCAGGTTTTCGAGCAGGTAGGCAATGGCTTGCTCGCGCGTGAGCTGGCGCGAGTGCAAGCCGGTATCTACCACTAGGCGCACGGCGCGCAGCATTTCGTCGCCCATGGCGCCCATGCGCTGGTAGGGGTCTTTGTAAAGACCTAGCTCGGGCCCCAGGCTTTCGCAATACAGTGCCCAGCCCTCCACGTAGGCCGTCTGAAAGCCAAAGCGCCGGAACTTGGGTAGGCTGGTATTCTCCTGGGTCAGCGAAATCTGATAATGGTGGCCCGGAATAGCCTCGTGCAAAAACAGCGATTCCATGCCTGAGGTAGTGGCAAACTTGGTGGCGTCGGGAATGGGCACGTAGAAAATGCCCGGCCGCGAGCCATCAGGCGAGCCCTGGTTGTACTCCGCCGACGCCGAGGCTTCGCGAAATTTCTCGGTTTCGCGAATCTCAAACGGCGTTTTGGGCGTGCGCCCAAACATCGTTTTCAAGTTGGGCAGCATCCGCTGGTGAATGTCCTCGAAGGCCGCCAGCACCTGCTGCGGCGTTTTGAAGGGTCGAAACTTAGGGTCGGTGTTTAAGTACTTGAAGAAAGCCTTTAGGTCGCCCTTGAAGCCAACTTCGGCCTTAATCTGCTCCATCGAAGCTCGAATGCGCGCTACCTCGGCCAGCCCAATCTGGTAGATTTCGGCGGGCGTTTTGTCGGTGGTCGTCGCGTATTTTACCTCGTAGGCGTAGATGTCCTTGCCGCCGTTTACCGCGTCGATGCCGCTTGTGGCGCGGGACTTGGGCAGGTATTCGGTCTGCAAAAAGGTACCTAGCTTCTTGTACGAGGGTACCAACTCTGTGAGAATAGCCTTCTTGTAAGCTTCCGTCAGGCGCGTTTTGTCGGCGTCCGAAAAGTCCTTAGGCAGGCTAGCTATCGGGCCGTAGTACAGGCTCTTGGTTGGGTCAGTTACTACGATGTCTTTGGCCAAGAGCTGCGGCACCATGCGCACCACTAGGGCGCGCGGCAGCACCACGCCCGCCTTCAGACCCGTGCGGAAGTTGGCAATGGCCGAGTCGGTCCAGGCCGTGAAGCCGTGCACGCGCCCGAGCCAGTTGTCGTAGTCCTGCACTGTTTTGAAGGGCTGGATGCCCTGCCCCGAGCCGTACTGCCCTAGGGTGATGGGCAAGCCATAAAACTGATTGGCCGGTATCATCCAGCTGTTTAGCTTGAGCCCCGCCAGCCCGTGGTTCATCTCATACTGAAAGATATCGTAGCTGATTTTGTCGTTCGCATCCAGCTTCTCGCGGTCAAATTTTTGCAGCCGCGTGAGGTAGCCCTGGTAAAAATTGCGCAGCGTGTCGCGGAAGGCCCGCGCCTGGTTGTTGGGCAGCTGGTCGTTGTAGCGGTTGTCGCCGTAGGCCGTGGCATCGAGCGGAAACAGCTGTGAGTTTTTCTCCCAGTAGCTGTCAAACAAGGCATTGAGGTCCTTGTCACCGCTGGTAGTGGCCGTAGTTTCCGAGCTGGTTTTATCAGAAGAGGTAGACGACTGGCAGCCCGCCAGCCACAGGGCAGCAGCGGCCAACGCCGCCTGCGCGAGGTATTTCATGGAAGCGAAGTAAATTAAATCTGATAAGACAGGGCGGTGCCCGCGTCTTTGCCTAGGTTAGCCTCAAACTCGTCGAGCTTCTTAAGCGTGCCGCTGATGTTTTCGGTCAGCAGCACTACCACCGAGCCTTCGGGGGCCGTGGCCAGCACGTGGTCGATGGCGTCCATCTCATTTTCGATGTAGGTGATGGGCACTTCGGGCTTGTCGAGGCGCAGGCCGCGCGTCATTATCTCCCGCAGGAACTCCGCCGACTTGCCGCGCAAATCCCGGTCTTGGCGCAAGATTATCTCATCGAAGATGCGCCCTGCCACGCGCGAGAACCCTAGGGTATCCTCGTCGCGCCGGTCGCCGAGGCCGCTCACTACCCCAATTTTGCGGGTGGCCGGGGTAGCTTCCATAAACTCGGCAAAGCGCGTGATGCCCGCCGTGTTGTGGGCGTAGTCCACGATGACCTCGAAGCGCGGAAACTTGTAGCTGTTCATGCGCCCCGGCGTTTTGGTAGCCGAAGGGATGAAGGTGCGGAACGCTGTCTTAATCGCATCCTTGTCGAAGCCCGCCAGGTAGCCCGCCAGCGCGGCAGCCAGCGCATTCTCGATGTTGAAGGTGGCGCGGCCCCCTAGGGTCACCGGAAACTCCAGGGCCCGGTCGATGCGCAGCTTATAAGAGTTCTTGTAAATCGTGACGTAGCCTTCCTCGTACACCGCCGCCACGCCGCCAGCCTCCACGTGCTCCTGAATGCGTGGGTTGTTCTCGTTCATCGAGAAGTACGCCACCTTGCAGTCGAGCGTGCGGCCCATGTCATACACTAGGTCGTCGTCGGCGTTGAGCACCGCCCAGCCGTGCTTGGGCACGGTGCGGGGTACCACGCTTTTCACGGCCGCCATTTCCTCCACAGTGTAGATGTCGCGCAGCCCTAGGTGGTCGGCGGCCACGTTGGTCACCACTGCAATGTCGCAGCTATGGAAGCCCAGGCCCGAGCGCAGCATGCCGCCGCGCGCCGTTTCGAGCACCGCATAGTTCACAGTAGGGTCGCGCAGCACAAACTCGGCGCTCTGCCCGCCCGTGCAGTCACCCTTCTGCAGCTGCACGCCCTGAATGTAAATGCCATCGGTGGTCGTGAAGCCAACCTTGTAGCCGGTGCTGCCGACCAGATGCGCAATCAGGCGTGTGGTTGTCGTCTTGCCGTTGGTGCCCGTGATGGCGATAATCGGGATACGCGCCGTGGAGCCGGCCGGGAAGAGCATGTCAATAACCGGTGCGGCCACGTTGCGCGGCAGCCCGTCGGTGGGGGCAATGTGCATGCGGAAGCCCGGTGCCGCGTTTACTTCAATCACCGCGCCCCGCGTCTCGTTCAGTGGAATTGCGATATCGCTGGTGAGCAAGTCGATGCCGCAAATGTCGAGCCCCACTATGCCTGCCACGCGTTCGGCCAGCAGTAGGTTATAGGGGTGAATGAGGTCCGTAACATCGGTAGCCGTGCCGCCGGTGCTGATGTTGGCCGTGCTCTTGAGGTACAGCGTTTCGCCGGCCGGCAGCACCGATTCTAGGGATAGTTCCTTGCCCTTCAAAATGTCCAGCGTGTGCTGGTCGGCCTTGATGGAGGTTAGTACCTTTTCGTGGCCCACGCCGCGGCGCGGGTCCTCGTTTACTTTATCAATGAGCTGCTGAATGGTGCGCTCGCCGTCGCCGGTTACGGCGGCGGGGGTGCGCTTGGCCGCCGCAATGAGCTTGCCGTTCACCACCAGCAGGCGGTAGTCGTCGCCCTGCACGTACTGCTCCACTATCACGGCCCGCGAGTAGGCCTTGGCCGCTTTCAGGCCTTCCACCGCATCTTCCCAATTGGTAATGCGAATAGTAGCCCCCTTGCCGTGGTTGCCATCTAGTGGCTTAGTCACAATGGGGAAGCCTAGTTCTTCGATGGCGTCGCGCAGGCCATCTTCTGAATACACTGTGGTGCCGCGGGGCACGGGCACGCCGCCATCGGCCAGCATGGCCTTGGTGCGGTTCTTATTGCCGGCCACCTCCACGCTCGCGTGCGAGGTTAGGTTGGTGGTCGTGGCCCAGATGCGTCGTTGGTTTACGCCGTAGCCAAGCTGAATAATGTTGCTATTCTTGAGCTGGATGTAGGGGATGTTGCGCGAGGCGGCCTCGGCCACAATGCTCCAGGTGCTAGGTCCAAAAAACTCCTCTTCCCGAATATCGTGCAGCTCGTCAATAACCGGCTTTAGGTCGAAGGCCTCACCCTTGGCCAGGGCCTCTACCAACTCTACGGCAGCCTGCGCTGCGTAGCGGCCCGCCCGCTCCTCCTGGTAGGCAAATACTACGTACTCCACGCCTTCCTCACGAGCGGGATAGCTTTTGCCCCAGAACACCGGCATGCCGGCCTGGCGCTGCAGCTCCAGCGCCACGTGCTGAATAACGTGCCCTAGGGGCTCGCCGTCGGCTAGCTGCTCCTGGGTGAGGGGAGGGTGCTTAGCCAGCTGCTTGTTGGAGTGGCGGCCCGGCGCGTGCGGCTGGCCCAGCTGGGGCAGCAGGGCCGTGAGGCGCTCGGCAAAGCCATCGAGGGTATTGCTCCATTCGCCGGCAAGTTCTCCCAAATCAACTTTGCACACAATCAGTCGGAGGTGCTTCACCGACCAATAGCTCGGGCCGCGCATCGTGCGCAGGTCAATAATCTTCATATAAGCAAGTCAGGAAAAAGCCGCTAGTTTGGCCAGCGGATTAGCAATGTAGGCACCATACGTTGATAGCGCCCTATATACGCACAAAGCCCGCAAAAGAGGCATTACTAGCTAACTGGCAAGGATGCACCTGTAAGTAACCTGAACACTACTGATTCAGCTAGATGCCGCCGTTCAGCAGTATTTTGGAGCACTTCCTTGTTGTTTAATGTCTTCTGAAATTGCTACTCCGCTTACGCCCGTTGCCGGTGCAAAACCTTATTTCCCGGCGCTGACGGGTTTACGTGCCCTAGCAGCCTGGCTTATTTTTTTTCATCATGTCAATTCCTTCGAGCTCAAAAGCCTGCCCGAACGTATTACCGGCGAGTTTCACCTAGGGGTTACGGTATTTTTTGTACTAAGCGGCCTGCTTATCGGGGTGCGCTACGGGCGCCAGCTAACCCTATCGCGCCAGTGGTTAGTCAACTATGTTCGCCACCGCTTCGCCCGCATCTACCCGCTCTATTTTCTGCTTACCTGCTTGTACTTTGTGGTGTACCAGTTGGCTCCGCAATACGATAACACAGGACTCTTTACTGAGTCGCACCTACCAGGCAAGGCATTGGTGATAGGCATGAACCTGACTCTGCTACGCAGCTGGTTTACTGGGTTTCGATTCACGGGCATCTACACTGGCTGGACGCTGACCGTGGAGGAGTTTTTTTATCTGCTGGCGCCTTTTCTCCTGCTGGGTCTGCGGCGTCGGCCGGCACGCTTGCCGTTATATGTTGTAGGCTTCGTAGCTATCGGCTGCGCGTTAGTAGCCTTGCCCGCCCCCTTTCACCGGTTTGGATTCATGCCTACTTACACATTTATGCTAGCGGCTACTTTCTTTGGCCGTAGCTTCGAGTTTCTAGGGGGTATTTACCTTGCGCTACTATGGTTGCGCCAAGCGCCTGTATTGGATTGGCTTGTCCGACACGTTTCCTGTACTGCAGTAGGAGGGGCCTGGGTATTAAGCTGCCTGGGGCTGCTGGTACTAAATCATGCACTGCCTTGGAGCAACGAGCAGGCTGATTTGGGCCGTATCGTTATCAATAATCTGTTAGTCGTGCCTGGTATTTGCCTACTGCTGTACGGCCTGATGCACGAGTCTACTTGTTTGGGGCGCTTACTTAGTAGTCAGCCTTTCGACTTGTTTGGTAAAGCTAGCTACGCGTTCTACCTGATTCATGCCGAATTGCTCGACCGCTTCCTCATCCTGCACGTCACTACCAGCCTACCCCTGCGCTTTTTTATTACCAATGCGCTGGCCATTGCCCTTTACAAGGGTGTCGAAGATCCCTTACACCGGCTGCTGGCGCCACCTAGGGTAGCAAGCAGCGCTACTAAAAAACAAACCCCCAGGTAAGCAGCTAGCTTTCTGGGGGTTTAGTTGAGGTAACGGGCGGATTCGAACCGCCGTAGGAGGTTTTGCAGACCTCTACCTAGCCACTCGGTCACGTTACCGGCTTGGGCGGGCAAAGGTACGAAAAAAGACCACATTGCCAAAATTACTCGCCTAAATGCTGGAAATACTTACATAAAAAAAGCCCCGGCCTTTCGACCGGGGCTTCTTAGTTACCTTAATTCAAGGACTTACGAACCTTGAATTTCAGCGTTGTCGGGCGAGTTGCCAGCCAGCGGGGTGCCAGCTTCGGCGCGCGCCTTCAGGCGGTCTTCGCCAGCCTGGCGCTCGGCACCAGCAAGCTGGTCGCGCAGGGCGCTCAGGGCGTCGAGGTCACCTAGGGTGTTCTTCTCGGCGGGCTTCTTGAGGTCGCTCAGTTTGCCTTCGCCTTGGGCAGCGCCGCCAGCGGGGGCCTTCTTAGCAAACTTCGAGTTAGAAGCGCGGTTGCTCTCATCCTCTTTGTTGTACACCGCAGTGTGCGACAGCACGATGCGACGGTCATCTTTCGAGAACTCGGTAACGCGGAAGTCGAGCGACTCGCCGTTTTCGGCGTTCGAGCCATCCTCTTTCACCAAGCCTTTGGGGTAAGCGAAGCCCTCGATGCCGTAAGGCAGTTCGAGTACAGCGCCACGGTCCGACTTCTCGGTGATGGTAGCCTTGTGTACCGAGCCGGGGGTGAACACCGTCTGGAAGGTATCCCAGGGGTTTTCCTCCAGCTGCTTCACACCTAGGGCCAGGCGGCGAGCGGGCATGTCAAGCTCCAGTACTACTACGTCGAGCTTGTCGCCAACTTTAACCACCTCCGAGGGGTGCTTAATTTTCTTGGTCCACGACAGGTCCGATACGTGCACGAGGCCGTCTACACCTTCTTCCAGTTCTACGAACAGGCCGAAGTTGGTCAGGTTGCGCACGGCGCCGCTGTGCTTGGTGCCTACAGCAAACTTCTCAGCGAAGTCGCCACGGGTCCACGGGTCTTCGGTCAGTTGCTTGATGCCGAGGCTCATCTTGCGGTCTTCGCGGTCGAGGGTCAGTACTACTGCCTCTACCGTGTCGCCCTGCTTGATGAAGTCCTGCGGGTTGCGCAGGTGCTGGCTCCAGCTCATTTCCGATACGTGGATGAGGCCTTCAACGCCCGGTACCACTTCCATGAATGCGCCGTAGTCGGCTACGTTCACGATGCGGCCCTGAACACGCGAGCCAGGACCTAGGTCGGCCGGCAGCGAATCCCATGGGTGAGGCGTCAGCTGCTTCAAGCCCAGCGAAATACGCTTCTTGGCTTCGTCGAAGTCCAACACAACCACGTTGAGTTTTTGGTCGAGCTGCAGTGCTTCGCTCGGGTGAGCGATGCGGCCCCACGAAATGTCCGTGATGTGCAGCAGACCATCGACACCGCCGAGGTCGATGAACACGCCGAAGTTGGTCATGTTCTTGATGTTGCCTTCCAGAATCTGACCTTTTTCGAGGTTGTTCAGGATGGCTTCGCGCTGCTGCTCTAGGTCCTTCTCGATGAGGACTTTGTGCGATACAACCACGTTGTCGAAAGCGGCGTTGATTTTCACCACTTTCACTTCCATGCGGCGACCAACATAGATGTCGAAGTCGCGGATGGGCTTCACGTCAATCTGCGAGCCGGGGAGGAAGGCTTCAACGCCATCCATCTCCATGATGAGGCCGCCTTTGGTGCGGCGCTTCACCACGCCTTCCAGCACAGTATCATTCTCCAGAGCCGCATAAATAGCGTTCCAGGCCTGCTTGATTTTAGCTTTCTTACGGCTCAGGATGAGCTGGCCGTTTGCATCCTCTTGGTCTTCGATGAATACGTCAACCTCGTCGCCCACTTTCAGTTCGGGCAGGTCACGGAATTCGCTCAGCGGCACCAAGCCGTCCGATTTGAAGCCGATGTTCAGGATAACATCGCGGTCGGTGATACCTACCACGGTGCCTTTAATTACCTCTTCCTCCTGTACGGTGGTGAGGGTGTCGCCGTAAAGCTTTTCCAGCTCGGCGCGTTGCTCGGCGTTGTAGTTACCACCAAAGCCGCTGGCTCCGACATTGTCCCAGTCGAAATCGTCAACCAATTCTGCCATGTAATAGCAGGTTCCTAAGCTACTGAACGCCACACCGGAACCTAGGGCGGGGCGCATTTTGAGTTGGTTCCGAAAGAAAAATCTTCCGACCTGCCGCCTTGACAGGGCCGCAAAGGTACGGATTTTCAGTGAGTTTAGCAAATAGGCAAGCAGATTTTCAACGAGGCCAGACTCGCTTAGGCTCAAGGCTAAGCTGCCAATCGGAGTGGTCTTGTGGTGGAGTATCAATATCAATGACGTGCTCAGCCAAGAAGGGCACTTCTGCTCCTAGGCGGAGATAGAAATCATCTTCAAAATCTAAGCAGGCTGGTTGGTTATCAAGGATGCCGATATAAGTATCACCAATCTTCTCTTTGACGATAACCCACATTCTTTCTCCCACTACATCTATCGTCCTCTCATCATCAACTTCAATGTCAAATATTAGTCTTGCCGCTTGCCCGCGTTTTATAGCCTGTCTAGCTTCTAATGCAGGAATCCAGAAGCTATCGCCATACTTGGCATGTGATTCTTCGGCAGAGCGCAATTCCCAATAATCAGTTTTTATCGTTGGCTTCCGCATAAGATAGTTATACTAGTCACAATAGACGACATGAGAGCTACCTGAAAAATAAGGAGTTAGCAAGCTGCGAAGTAGCAACCTCACCACCCGTTCACTGGAGTTGCCGTATTTGCTGGCGTGCTATCTCAATAAGCACCATTATATGGAAAAACTCGTGCTCATCCGCCACGGTGAAAGCCAATGGAACCTCGAAAATCGCTTCACTGGCTGGGCTGATGTGGACCTGACCGATACTGGCCGCCAACAGGCGCGGCAAGCGGGGCAGATTCTGAAAAAGAACGGCTACACCTTCGACCAAGGCTTTACGTCGGTGCTGCGGCGGGCCATCAAAACGCTTGACTACGTGCTTGATGAGATGGACTGCATGTGGATTCCGATTCAGAAGTCGTGGCGGCTCAATGAGCGCTTCTACGGTGCGCTGCAAGGACTAAACAAAGCCGAAACAGCCGAAAAGTATGGGGCTGACCAGGTGCAGTTATGGCGGCGCGACCCGCACGCGCTGCCCCCGGCCGTTACGCGCGAAGACCCGCGCTTTCCGGGCCACGATATTCGATATAAGCACTTAACGGACCGCGAATTGCCGCTGACCGAAAACCTGAGTTCGACCATGGAGCGGGTAATGCCCTTCTGGACCGAGCGCATTGTGCGGGCCATGCGCCACCAGCAGAAGGTAGTGGTGGCGGCCCACGGCAACAGCATACGGGCGCTTGTGCAATACATCGACAAGCTTTCGGATGAGGAAGTGACCAAGCTAGAAATCCCCACCGGTGTGCCCCTGGTGTATGAGCTAGATGACAACTTGAACCGCATCAAGCACTACTACCTGCAGTAACAGAAAGAAGCTTAAACGTTGTAGTCCAAGCTACTGCTATTCGGGCCTCTTGATTAAGCGGCTAACCAGCAGTGCCCCAACGGCTAGCAACGAGCCAGTGGCCACGCGTCGCCAGCGCTTAGTAGCGGACGATTCGTAGGCTTTGCCGCCCGCCAACTCGGCCGTTACGGCGTTGAGGGACTTTACTTTATTGGCGAAGTCGCCCGCTAAGCGGTTGCGGATAACGGTCATTTGTTCTAGCACTTCGTCGAGTTCTTCAGGTAGAGTTTCTTCGAGTACGGCGCGTAGGCGCTTGCCCACGGTGGGCGACTTGCCATTGGTAGAAACGGCTACTTTGAGCTGGCCTTTCACGACGACCGAGGAAAGGTAAAAATCGCACAAGGCAGGCGTATCGGCCACGTTCACGAGCAGGCGGCGCTGGTGGGCGGCGGCCACGATGGTGCGATGTAGGCTGGGGTCGTCGGTGGCGGCAAAAACGATGTCGTGCGCGTCTAGGTCGGTTTCGGCGTAGGCGCGCGCCAAGAGTTGCACGCGGGGGTGCCGGGTGGCCAGTTCGCGCAGTTCGGCTAGCATGGTGATGCTAACCACGGTTACGGCTGTTTCGGGACTGTTGCGTAGGATGGCGGTTAGCTTTTCCAGCCCTACATTGCCTCCGCCCACGAGTAGCGCGCGCAGGTTTTCGAGCTTCAGAAAGGCCGGGAAAAGTGGATTTTGGTCGGGCATAGAGCGAAGGTAGCGGCGAGCCGCAACGTATGGTGTGCCAGGCCTAGGTCGTTTTACGCCGTGGCAAGCCGCTGGCTTTGGGGCGTGGGCACGGCTACGAACTGCTCTAGGCTTGCCTCGCAGGTAGGGCAGCAGTACGTAGCCAGCGCAGTAAACGGGGTGCCGGGAGCAATGCCCTGGGTCTCGTCGCCATACACCTCATCATACACCGTGAGGCAGCGCTGGCATTGGTAAAGCGGCGCGGTAGTGGGGGAGGCGGCCGTGACGGTTGCCGTTTCTTCGGGAAGAGGGGGTAGGGCCGGGGCGCTTTGCAATTCGTAGAAATAATCGCAGAGCTGCGCTAGGTACCACGGCAGGTTATCGCGGTTTACTTTTTTGCGAAAGCTGATAAAATCCTTGTTGTTAGGATTGAAGTCGCGGGTGTGCAGAATCTCGTATTGCTCGGCGTGCAGGCCGGTCTGGGTTAGGTTATCGAAGTGGCGGCGGACGACGATGGAGCCGAATAAGCCGGTTTTGGGCTGCGTTTTAATGGCAAAGCACAGCTGGTACGTGCGAATATCCTCCTCATTGAAGTAGCGCACTAGCTCGTGTTTCAGGGCCAGGCCGTGGGCGCAGTGGTCTTCGACTTGCCAGTTGAGCTCGTTGGCAGCGTGGCGCACATTGATGCGGTGCCGGCGCAGCACCACGTCCCAGAGCGGCCGGTCGGCCAGGTCGATGCCTTTAATAATGAGCGATTTCCAAGGTGTGGTGCACAGCTGACCTAGGCGCGTTTGGAGGCACAACTGGCAGATGTCCTTGAGGAAAGCTACCGAAAACTGCTCATCGCGCCGGTAGATGCCCAGCCACAGTTTGCTGCCGTAGCGGTTGAAGCCCTCGTAGTAGGGCAGCGTGAACGTGGGTAGCGCGAGGGGCGCAGTAAGCGGCTGCAATACGAAGGCCTGGCTGGCGCTCACCAAGCTGTGCAGCAGTGCCCCGTTGGCAGCGGGCTGGTCAAAGAATAGCTCCTTGTTCGCGTAAATGACGCGCTCCACGGCGCTGCTCAGGCCCGGAATATCCTCGGAATACACCAGCGCCGGCCAGTAGTAGAGCACATTGGTTTTGGGGAACCGCACGTAGCAATACCAGTAGTTGCTGGTATCCGAAGAGATGAAATTGAGATTGCCGGTGAAGAAGGGAACGAAGGTCTGGTTGTGGTCGATGAGATTGATTTTCAATCGAGGGTGAAAATCGAATAAGTCCAGAATGTCCTTGTACACGCCTTCGCGCAGCCACGTCGTGTTGTGAAACACGTCTTCGACCACATAGGAACTGCTGATGTTGGGGTGCAGGTCAGCATCGACTTCGCACAGAATATTGGCCTGAGCTAGGGCCTGCACCAAGGCGCGCCGCTGTGCAGTGGCCACCATAAAAAGCAACTGCTGGCGATTACCAAACTGGATATGCTCGACCTCCGCCGCCTCGGCAGCTTCGAGGATGGTGAGCAAATCGCCAGCTGGCACGATGCCGCCAGGTAGGTTGACTTTGACGGTATGGGTCGGAGTCGGCATGGGGTTTCGCCCGTAAAAGCAAGGCGCGTTACCTAGAAAATAATTAGCTCACTGTCACTAGGCTCTCCTCCAAAAGCCGTTGCACTTCGGGCCGGCACGAGCCGCAGCCGGTGCCCGCGCCGGTGGCGGCGCACAGTTCGGCGAGGCTGCCGCAGCCCGTGGCAATGGCTTGGCGCAGGTTGTCGGTGCCCACGTTGTTGCAGCTGCACACGAGCTTGCCGAGCACGGGCGTGGCGGGGGTGCCGCTACGCAGAAGCTGCAAGCGCTTATCGCTCAGCTCGGTTTTATTGGCAATGAGCTCGCGGTATTCCTGAAACTCATTTTTGTCACCGATGAGGATGGCACCCACCAGCCGGTCTTGGTGGATGATACACTTCTTATAGTAGCGCTGCGCCTGGTCGATGAAAACAATCTCTTCGTAATCAGTGATATTCGAGCGCTCGGGCAGGCCGATGCTGCACAAGTCGAAGCCATGAATCTTGATGATATTCATGAAGGTGCTGCCGCGGTATTGGCTGGCCACGTCGCCACTGAGGTAGCGGGCCAGCACGGCGGCCTGCTGCTCGGCGGCAGCCGTAATGCCGTAGAGCGTGCCTTCAAACTCAGCGATTTCGCCTAGGGCATACACGCTGGGGTCGCTGGTTTGGAGGTGGGCATCGACCACTACGCCGCGCTTGCAGGCCAGGCCGCAGTCGCGGGCCAGCTCTAGGTTGGGCACGGTGCCAATGGCCAGAATCACGGCGTCGCAGGCTAGGCGGCGGCCGCTTTTCAGGCCTACCCCCGTGAGGCGGGCGCGGCCGTAGTAGAGCTCCACCTCGTCGTTGAAGTAGAGGTCGCAGCCCTGGTTTTCCATTTCCTCTTGCAACAGCTGGCTGCCGAGCTGGTCGAGCTGCCGGTCCAGAAACCGCGACGTGCGCTGAATCACGGAGACCTTAGTACCCACTTCGCGCAGCGAGGCCGCCATTTCGAGACCTAGAAGGCCACCGCCCACTACTACCACGTGCGCCTCGGCAGGCAAGTGGTTTTTGAACTCGTCGGCGTCGGTGCGGCTGCGCATCGTGAAGATGCCGGGCAGCGTGGGCACATGGCGAGGCATGGCCGCCCGGCTGCCGGTAGCCATGAGCAGCACATCGTAGTCGGTGCGCTGGCCGCGCGAGTCGAGCACGTATTTCTCGGCCCGATTTACGGTTTCGACGCTCACGCCGCGCAGCAAGTCAATGTTGTAGGCGGGCTCTTCGGTGTCCTGCATTTTCACCAGCTGCGCCCAGTCCTGGTGGCCGCTGATGTAGTCGGGCAGCATCACCCGGTTGTAAAAGGGGAAATCTTCCTTGCTGAAAATGGTGATGCTATCTTCTTGATTGAGCTCGCGGTAGGACTTGACAAAGCCGTAGGCTGCTGCGCCCGCCCCGATAATGACAATACGCTGCGTGGGCTTCTCATACTTCACCACCTGCACCGCGCAGTACTTAAAATCGGGTTCCTTCGAGATGGGGTCGAGCGCACTCGAGGTAACGTTGTTGGCGCGGTTCAGGTCGGACCCTAGGAGCTTGCCCCAATGGATGGGCAAAAATACCACGCCCGGCCGGATGCCCGCTGACAGCCGTGCCGCCACGCGCACCTCGCCGCGGCGCGACTGCACAGTGACGAGGTTGCCCTCACGCACGGCCAGCGCTGCCGCATCCTGCGGGTTCAGTTCGAGGAAAGCCTGTGGCAGGTGCTTGCTGAGCTTGCTGACCCGGCCCGTTTTGGTCATGGTGTGCCACTGGTCGCGGATGCGGCCGGTAGTCAGGATGAAGGGGAAGTCCTCATCCGGCGCCTCGCTACGGAAGGTGGCCGCGACGGGGTGAATAACCGCTCGCCGTGACGGCGTATAAAACTGTTGGTCCGTGAATAAACGCGCCGTGTCGGGCGCGGCTTGGCTGGCGCGGTAGGGCCACTGCACCGAGCCACGCTCGCGCAGAATACTGTAGTTGAGGCCCGTGCTATCGAGGCTGGTGCCCGCCGTGAGGCGAATGTGCTCTAAGTAAATTGCCTCCATCGACGGGTAGTCGAAGCCCTGGAAGCCCATAGCCCGCGCAAAGCGGCAGATAATTTCGGCGTCGGGCAGGGCCTCGCCGGGCGCCGCCGCCACCCTAGGTAGGTAGCTGATGCGGCGCTCCGAGTTAGTCATGGTGCCCTCTTTTTCAGCCCAGGCAGCAGCGGGCAGCACCACGTCGGCGTAGGCCAGGGTTTCGGGCTTGGTGCTGACCTCCTGCACTACCACGTACTTGGCTTTGGCTAGGGCCGCTTCGGCCTGGCGCACGTTGGGTAGGCTGGTGAGCGGGTTGGTGCAGATTATCCAAATGGCTTTGAGGCGACCATCTTCCAAGGCCTCAAACATCTCGGTGGCCGTGTAGCCGGGCGTGGCCGCCAGCGGCCCGCTGCCCCAAAACTGCTGCACCTCGGCGCGGTGCGCCGGGTTGTTGAGGTTGCGGTGGGCGGGTAGCAGGTTGCTGAGGCCGCCGACCTCGCGCCCGCCCATGGCGTTGGGCTGGCCGGTGAGCGAAAGCGGCCCCGCGCCTGGCCGCCCAATCTGTCCCGTGATGAGGTGCAGATTGAGCAGGCTCAAATTCTTATCGACCCCGACAGCGCTCTGATTCAAGCCCATCGTCCACATCGACATAAACGCTTTTGCACCCCCTAGGTAGCTTGCCGCCAGCCGAATATCGGCCTCGGGCACGCCGCACAACTGCGCCGACTCGGCTAGCGTGCGCTCAAATACTACCTCGCGGTAGGCTTCGTAGCCCTCGGCGTGCTGCTCAATAAAGGCTAGGTCGATGTCGCCGTTTTCAATGAGGGCGCGCCCTAGGGCCTGGTTTAGCACCACGTCGGTGCCGGGGATGAGCTGCAAATGCAAGTCGGCCAGCGCGCAGGTATCGGTGGCGCGCGGGTCGATGACGATAATTTTGGTATCGGGATTGGCGGCTTTGTGGGCCTCTACTCGGCGCCACAGAATGGGGTGGCACCATGCCGGGTTGGCGCCCGCAACGAGGAAGCAGTCGGCTAGCTCAATGTCGTCGTAACACACCGGCACACTGTCTTCCCCTAGGGCCATTTTGTAACCCACCACGGCGCTGCTCATGCACAGGCGCGAGTTGGTGTCAATGTTATTGCTGCCAATAAAGCCCTTAATGAGCTTATTGATAACGTAGTATTCTTCCGTCAGGCACTGCCCCGAGGCGTAGAACGCTACCGAGTCGGGCCCATACTGCTCGATAAAGGTCTGGAATACCGCGGCAGTGCGCTGTAAGGCCTCGTCCCAGCTCACACGCTGGAGGGGGCGGCTTTTGCTGTAGCGCATCTGCGGGTACAGCAGCCGCTCGCTACGGTCGTTGACGGTGTATTGCAGGTTTAGCCCCTTGCTGCACAGTGCGCCTTTGTTGACGGGGTAGGCAGGGTTGCCCACCACGGCCACGTCGCCGTTTTTGAGCGGCTCGACCAGCACTCCGCAGCCCACGCCGCAGTAGCAGCAGGTGGAAGGAACCGTAGTAGTGGAAGGAGTGGGCATAATACTAATAGATAATCTGTTCGGGCAGGGTACCCCACCCCTGGCCCCTCCCCTCCGGGAGAGGGGAGCCTAGCGCCAACGGGTGTTAGCGAACGTGACCAATCGTCAGGCTCCCCTCTCCCGGAGGGCAGGGGCTGGGGTAATCTCCTATTAAGCCAGCGCCAACTCAGGCGCTGCTTCTGTCGATTCTTTCACCACCAAGCGCACTAGCAGCACCAGCGCGCCCACGGCCGCTACCCCAAAGCCGATGTAGAGAAAGGCTTGGCTGTAGCTGATAGCCGATGATTTGAACAGAAAGCCTACCAGCATGGCACCTAGGTTGCCGCCCGCGCCCACCACGCCGCTCACGCTGCCGATGGCTTCCTTCTTCACAAACGGCACGATGGAGTAGGTGCAGCCGTTGGCCATTTTAAGGAACAGCGCGAAGCCCAGCATGGCCACAATGGCGAGCGTCAGGCTAGGAGCGAGGGCAAAAAAGGCAATTCCAATGCCTTCAAAGACGAGTAGTGCGCTAAGCAGCATCCACTTGCCTTTGATGCCGTAGGCTCGTCCGGCGCGGTCGGCCACGATGCCCCCTAGGCCGCGGGCGAAGATGTTCATAAAGCCGAAGATGCCCGCCAGTACGCCCGCTGCCACCAGTGTGGCCCCAAAGTGGTCGACGAAGTATACGGCTGCCACGTTGTCAATCGTGATTTCGATGCCGAAGCATGCGCCGTAGGCCAGGGCTAGCAGCCAGGTGCGGTAGTCGCGCAGGGCTACCAGGAAAGTGCCCTTCTTCTTGGTAGGGGTAGCGCGCTCGATGTCGGCGTAGTTGCCGCGGGGCGTGTCTTCGGTGTATTTATAATACAACACGGCCATCACCAAGAGGACAACACCCGGCACCACCATGGCCAGGCGCCACGAGTTGGCCTTGTCCACGTAGCCCAAGCTCACGAATGCGGCGGCTACCAGCGGCATCAGCATATTGGCGATGCCGCCACCTAGGTTGCCCCAGCCGCCCGCTACAGCATTAGCCGTGCCCACGATGTTGGGCGCGAACATCATTGACGTGTGAAATTGTGTGATAACGAACGATGCCCCGATGATGCCAATGGCAAGGCGGAATAGCAGGAAGCTCTGGTAGCTGTTGCTCAGGCCAATAAGCATGACCGGTAGCGCGCCGACCGCCAGCAGTAGCGTGTAGGCCAGCCTAGGTCCGATGGTGTCGCAGAGCTTGCCCATGAGCAGGCGCGCCAAGATGGTGGCCGACACTGAGGCAATCACGATATTGCCAACTTGCCCTTTGTCGAGGTGCAATTGCTCACGCACCAAGGGCATGAGTGGCGCAATGCCGAACCACCCAAAAAAGCAAAAGAAAAACGTGAGCCAGGTCAGGTGAAACGTGCGCATCTGCACGCCCTTAGTAGCGAAAATATTGAGCCTATTCAGCGGCTGCTGCGTGGTAGTCGTGGCATCCATAAGCGGGGAAGTAGCGCGGGCTTTAAGTCCGCGAGTGAAACACTAGGTTGGGTTAGGCGGGCGGACTAAAAGTCCGCGCTACAGCACATCAGGCCCAGCCGATGTACACCACATCGTCTTCAACCTTAATGGGATAGGTTTGGATGGAACATTCGTCGGCGTTGAGGCACTCGCCGGTGAGCAGCGAAAACGTGCGTTTGTGGTAGGGGCAGGCCACCTTGGGCTCGCAGGCCTCGCCGGTGCTGCCTATCATGCCGCGCGCCAGTATCATTTGCTGCTTGTGGGGACACAGGTTTTGGGTGGCGTACCACTCGCCGCGCCGGGCAAAGTTGAAAATGGCTACCTGCTCGCCTTCCACCAAGGCGCAGGCCCCGCCGTCGGCGGGAATGTCGGCGGCCTGGCACACGGGCAGCCAGGTAACTTCCGTTAAAGTTTCCATGTGATTAGGTAGTTAGTTGGGTATGAGCAGGGTGTAGTGCAAGGCGAACGCCTCGCGCTACTGGCCTACCAGGCCTTCGACATCTTTTGGCCGCGCATGTCGGCAAACTCCATCGTGGGGTCCTTGGCCTTGGGCGCGTTCACGAAATGGGTGAATTGCTTGCGCAGCTCGGGGTTTTCCACCACTTCCTTCCACTCGCAGTGGTAGTTGTTGATGAGCAGCGCTAGCTCGGCCTCCAGGTCGGCACAGATACCTAGGCTGTCATTTACTATGACGTTGCGCAGGTAGGCAATGCCGCCGTCCATCTTGTTGAGCCAAGTGGCGGTGCGCATTAGCGGGTCGGCGGTTTTGATGTAGAACATCATGAACCGGTCGAGATACTTGATAAGTGTTTCCTTGTCGATGTCGCTGGCCAGCAGCTGGGCGTGCTGGGGCTTGGCACCGCCGTTGCCGCACACGTAGAGGTTCCAGCCCTTTTCAGTGGCGATTACCCCGAAGTCTTTGGCCTGGGCCTCTGCGCACTCGCGCACGCAGCCGCTTACGCCGCTCTTTAGCTTGTGGGGCGAGCGAATGCCCTTGTAGCGATTTTCGATTTCGATGGCAAACGACACGCTGTCGTGCAGGCCGAAGCGGCACCAAGTGCTGCCCACGCAGCTTTTCACGGTGCGCAGGCTCTTGCCATAGGCGTGCCCACTCTCGAAGCCTTCGGCGATTAGCTCTTCCCAAATGTTGGGCAGGTCGCTCACGTGTGCCCCAAACATATCGATGCGCTGGCCGCCCGTAATCTTGGTGTAGAGGTTGTACTTATCGGCAATGCGGCCGATGGCCATTAGTTGCTGGGGCGATACCTCGCCGCCCGCCATACGCGGCACCACCGAGTAGCTGCCGCCCTTCTGGATGTTGGCCAGGTAGCGGTCGTTGGTGTCCTGGATAACGTTTTGCTTAACAATCAACTCATTCCAGAGTCCTGACAAGATGCTGGCCACTGCCGGCTTGCACACCTCGCAGCCATCGCCGGTGCCAAAGTGGTCGAGGGCGGCGTCGTAGCTTCGGATATTGTTGATGTGCAGCAAATCAATCAGTTCCTGGCGCGAGTAGTCGAAGTGCTCGCACAGCACGTTTTTGATGTAGGCGCCCTGCGCCGTGAGCGTGCCGTTGATGAGGTCCTTCACCATCGGGATGCAGCCGCCGCAGCCAGTACCGGCCTTGTTGCACTTCTTCATGGCGTCCACGCTGGTGGCGCCTAGGTCGGTCACGGCGTTGCAAATCATGCCCTTGGTCACGGCTTCGCACGAGCAGACCAGCGCCTCGTCGGGCAGGCTCATCACGCCCGCCCCAGCCTCGGCTTCGCCGCCGCGGGCACCTAGGATAAGGTCTTCGGGGTGCGGCGGCAGGGCGATTTTGTTGTTCACCGTTTGCAGCAGCATGTTATAGGCCTCGGCATCGCCGATGAGCACGCCGCCCAGCAGGTACTTGCCGTCGGGGCTGATGTTGATGCGCTTGTACACACCGCTGTGCGCGTCCTCAAATACGATGCTGCGGCTGTGCGGCTCCGCAATAAACGGGTCGCCGAAGCTGGCCACATCTACCCCAATCAGCTTGAGCTTGCTGCTCATGTCGTAGCCCGTGAAGGCCCGCGCCCCTTGCAGCAACTGGCTCACTACCACCTCGGCCATGTCGTAGCCGGGCGCCACCAGACCGTATATCATGCCGCTGTGCAACGCGCACTCGCCGATGGCGAAAATGCGGGAGTCGCTGGTGCGCATCTCATCATTGACTACGATGCCGCCGCGCATGCCCACCTCCAGGCCCGCCAGCTTGGCGAGTTCGTCGCGGGGCCGAATGCCGGCCGAAATCACCAGCATATCCACCTCCAAGATAGAGCCGTCGCCGAAGTGCAGCGAGTCAATCTTACCCTCGCCGCCAATGTGCGACGTGGCTTTGCTGAGGTGAATTTTCAGCCCTAGGGCCTCTAGCTTGGTTTGCAGCATGGCGCTGCCAGCCGTATCTATCTGCCTGGGCATCAGGCGTGGCGCAAATTCTACCACGTGGGCATCGGCCACGCCCAGGTCGAGCAGGGCCTTAGCAGCTTCCAGGCCCAGCAGGCCGCCGCCCAACACCGCGCCGCTACGGGCGGTGGCGGCGTAGGCTTTTATCTCGTCGAGGTCCTCGATGGTGCGGTACACCATCACGCCCTTTTTCTCCACGCCCGGCACATCGGGCACGAAGGCCGACGAGCCAGTGGCCAGTACCAGGTAGTCGTAGGGCTGCACGAGGCCGCTGCGGGCGTGCACGGTGCGGCGGCTGCGGTCGATTTCCTGCACGGCATCTCCTAGGTGCAGCGTGATGCCGTGGTCGTGGTACCACTGCGTGGGCGCCATGAGCAGGTCATCGGCGGTTTTGCCGCCGAAGTACTCGCTTAGGTGCACGCGGTCGTAGGCCACGCGGGGCTCTTCGCCGAATACAACGAGGTTAAAAGCGGTCGACTTGGCGAGAAGCTTCTCGCAAAACTTATAGCCGACCATGCCATTGCCAACAACAACGACGGTGGGAGTTCCCTGCGGTGCCATACTAACCAATTAGGTATAGATAGAAAATGAAAGGCGGAGGCGAGGGGTGGGGAGGGGGAAGAAGAGTGTATAGGCTGCTCCTAAAAAGTATTTTTTCAGAATTACCCCCTCTTTTAGAAAGGGTACTTACGCCTTATATGACAAACATAATAAACAACCCCCTATAAATTGAGGGTCACTTTATAAAAATTAATATTAATTTTTATAAAGTGACCCTCAATTTATAGGGGGT
>NZ_JAELXV010000004.1 GCF_016427535.1 Hymenobacter sp. BT559
GCTGCAGCCCGAGCAGTGCCGGCTACTGCCGCTGGCGGGGCGCCGGCAGCCGGGCGCGGGGTATTGCCGCGCGGGCGCGCAGCCCCGTTTTCGGGGGGCGCGGCGGGGGCCGGGCGGTTGCTGGCCGCCGGGCCCGTTGTTGGATTTTTGTAGTTGTTAGAAGCCATGCGCGGGGCAAGCGTAAAAGCCAAATCTACGCTACAGGCCGCGGTTTTGAAGCAACCCGCAGCTTAGCTTTGGCGTCAACTAGCGTAGTTATCTAACTTTTATCCGCTCTACTGTTTACTATACATTATCCTTCCGCTCCTGCACTTTTACCATGGTTACTTATAGTTTTACACACCCGGACGGCCGAGAGTATTGCCGCGCCGAATACAACGAAACCGACCACTGGCTACAGGCTACCTGGAAGGGCGTAGTGACTACGCCCGATGGCCAGCACGGGGCTGCCGCCATGGTGCAACAGCTCCATTTGACGCAGGTACCCTATCTACTCAACGACAACAGCCAAGTGGTGGGGCCGTGGTTCGATTCGGTCGATTGGCTCCAGCGCATCTGGGCACCCCAAACCGAGCGCTTGGGTCTGCGCTATGTGGCGCACGTGCTGCAGCCGCACACCGAAGACGACCTAGGGCTGCTGCTTCAGCACAACCCTTTTGCGGGCAAGTTTGAGTTGCAGTTCTTCTCTACCCTGGCCGACGCGGCCACGTGGCTGCGCGACTGCCAGCGACTCGATGCCCAGCGTGGCTTGCAAGCGAACCCGCCCCACGCGACTACGGCGTAAGTGGTTTTAGCGCAACACAAACGTTTGATTCGTCTTGGCACCCTAGGGAAGGTCACTCCTACCCTAGTGGCTGCTCGTGGCAGGCGGTACCACTTCGTAGAGGTGCAGCCGCCAGTAGGCCTCCGAGTCGTCGAACACGCCCAGCAGGCGCAGCCCACTTTCAGCAGGCCGGGCCAGGCGCACTGCCGACAACACGTAGCGCCCACCCAGCCGCCGGAAGGCAGCTGCATCGAAGGCCCAGTGCTGCACGGTGCGCACGGGCCGCTTGCCCACCAGAAAATTGCGCCCAAGTTCGGCTGAGAACAGGTAGCAGCGATTGCCCCAGGCGTCGAAGTATGTGGCTAGCTCGGGGCTCTTGGCGAGCTCGCCAGCAATGAGCGGCCGGAAGGCGTGCTTGTAAGCCAGCGGGTAAAGCGTCTGGTACGAGTCGAGGGTGTAAAACCCGTTGAACTGCGCCACAGCGGGCGGCAGCCCCAGGCAGGCCACGCGGTAGGCAGGCGGCAGCTGACCCGTGCGGGTCTGAATAAGCGCCCGCGCCTGCCCCAACAACTTGGGCGCCACGTAGGCGGCGTAGCCCGGCGCATCGGGCCTAGGGCGCCCCGCCAGGGTGCGCACGTTGTTGGTAAACTCGGGATTGGCGGCCAGCGCGAAAGGTACTTGCAGCGCTACCAGCACGTAGGCCAGCCGCCTAGGTGGCAGCTGGCGCAGCACCAGCACCAACATTAACACCCAAGGCAGCGCCAGCAAAAAATAGAATCGCCCCAGCGAAAAAGCGTGCAGCAGCGGCAGCCGCCCCTGCAGCGCGGCCGACACCTGCGGCAGCAGGCCCGCTAGCAAGCTCAGCCCCGCACTAACGGCCAGCAGCCCTGCCACCTGGCGGCCCAGCTGCCCGCGCTGGGCGCCGGCCAACCGCCCCAGCCCCACGGCCACCGCCACCACAATGCCGCCCTTGAAGAACGGACTCGCGTGGTAGTGCCCTAGCCAGAATAGCTGCGCCGCCTCGCGCAGCCCACGGCCCAGGCCGGGCCGAGCCAGGCGCGCTAGGTCAAACTCTTCGCGGTGCGCCACGAAAGCCTTGGCAACCAGCAGCCCATAGAACAGTTGCCACTCGACCACCACGTAGCTAACCAGCAGCAAGGCCAGTCCGGCAATCCCGCGCCCGGTGGCGGGCCATGCGGCCCGGCCGCGCCGCCCTAGGTCGAGCAGCAGGCCCAGCCCCCACCCCACCGCCACAAATGGCCCCACCAGCACAAACGACGACCACCACGGCAGCGCCGCGCACACCAGCCACTCGGGCCAGCGGGCGCGGCCGTCGCGCAGGCTTAGAGCGGCCCGTAGTAGCGCCGGCTGGCCCAGCACGCTCAGCCCAAAGATGCTGTAGGCCGGCAGCACCGCCCACAGCAGCGCCACGGCCGCCGCCAGGCCACGCTGCTCGGGCCGGGCTAGGCCATAGCGGCGTAGTAGCCAGTACATGCTCAGCAGCCCGGCCACGCGCACCAGCGCCTCGTGCAGCAGATAGGCCGCCAGCGGCGCCGTGGGTAGCAAGTGAAAGATAAAAACCGTGACGCTCAGCCCCGAGCGCAGCGCGGCCCGCGGCAGCCCATCCATGATGGGCAGCACTACCGCGCCTGGGCCGTGGGCCAGCGCCAGGTGCAGCTTGGCCAGCAGGTGCGCCCACACCACCTCGGCCTCTAGGTTGTCGTGCAGCAAGATGAACGTGCGCGGCCCTAGGGCCATCAGCGGCAGCAAAAACAAAAGCAGGCCCGGCAAAGCCCAGCGCAAAGGCGAAGTAGTGGCAGAAGGCATCATGTAGAATAGCCGCAAAGAACGGCACCCCGCGGCGGCGTGCGTTGGCACGGCAGCTTTAGCTACCCCACGCCACCTGTGCCGTGCCGGGTGGCGAGAGCTGAGCCGGCACTACGCGCTACCTTGTGCAGCTAAGCTCCTTAGGCGACTTGTCTACTCTACACTGTCTCTCTCCGTGCCCTTCTCTCCCAAACCTAAACGTACCTGGCTATTGCCCGCCCTGCTGGCTGCCCTGAGCAGCCCCGACGTCCAGGCCCAAACCTACCTACCCACCCCGCGCGACGCCCGCATGAAAGTGCAGCCCCAGGTGCCAGTGCGGGCTTACGCCTTCCCGCTGGCCCAGGTGCAGCTGCTCGATGGCCCCTTCAAGGTGGCGGAACAAGCCGATGCTAAGTATCTGCTAAAAATCGAGCCTGACCGGCTGCTGGCCGACTTTCGGGAGCACAGCGGGCTGCAAGCCAAAGGCAAGCGATACGGCGGCTGGGAATCGACGGGGCTGGCCGGGCACACCCTAGGGCACTACCTCTCGGCCTGCGCGCTGGCCTATGCCTCTACGGGCCAGGCTGAGTTTAAGCAGCGCGTAGACTATATCGTGGCGCAGCTGGACGAGTGCCAGCAGGCCCGCAAAACCGGCTACGTGGGGGCTATTCCGAAGGAAGACCAGCTGTGGGCTGAGGTGGCCAGCGGCAACATCCGCTCCCACGGCTTCGACCTGAACGGGGCGTGGTCGCCGTGGTATACGGTGCACAAAATCATGGCCGGCCTGCTTGATGCCTACTTGTACACCGGCAATAAAACGGCGCTGGCCGTGAACCAAGGCATTGCCGACTGGACGGGCAACACCGTCAAGGGCCTCGACGAGGCCAAGATGCAAGACATGCTGGTGTGCGAGTACGGCGGCATGGCCGAAACCCTGGCCAACACCTACGCCCTGAGCGGCGACCGGAAGTACCTCGATTTGTCGTACCGCTTCTACGACAAAAAAATCCTCGACCCGCTGGCCGCCCGCACCGACATTCTGCCTGGCAAGCACTCCAACACCCAGATTCCGAAGGCCATCGCCAGCGCCCGCCGCTACGAGCTAACTGGCGATAAGAAGGATGCCGCCATTGCCGATTTTTTCTGGCAGACCGTGACTGACAACCACTCCTACGCCACCGGCGGCAACAGCAACTACGAGTACCTAGGTGCCCCGCGCAAGCTCAACGACAAGCTCAGCGAGAACACCACGGAAACCTGCAACACCTACAACATGCTGAAGCTCACGCAGCATTTGTTCGCCCATCAGCCCTCGGCCAAGTTGATGGACTACTACGAGAAGGGCCTCTACAACCACATTCTGGCCTCGCAAAACCACGCTACGGGCATGACGACCTACTTCGTGCCGCTGCGCATGGGCGGGCGCAAAACCTACAGCGACGAGTTTGACACCTTTACCTGCTGCGTGGGCTCGGGCATGGAAAACCACGTGAAGTACGCCGAGAATATCTACTTCCAGGGAGCCGATGGCAGTTTATATGTCAACCTATTTATCCCTTCAGAATTGACTTGGAAAGCGCAGGGCCTAACCCTGCGCCAAGAAACCCAACTGCCGGCCACCGACCAGGTAGCCTTCACCCTAACGGCAACTAAGCCCCGCGCTTTCAAGCTGCGCCTACGCCAGCCTAGGTGGACCAAAAACCCGCAGGTGCGTGTGAACGGCCAGCCAGTGGCCGCCATGCCCGACGCCGAGGGCTACCTCGTGCTCGACCGCAAGTGGAAAAATAAGGACCGGGTAGAACTGACGCTGCCCGCCGACTTCCACACCGAAGCCCTGCCCGACAACCCCGACCGCCGCGCCCTCTTCTACGGCCCCACGCTGCTGGCCGGCGTGCTCGGCAACACCGAGCCCGAGCCCGTAACCGGCGTGCCCGTGCTCGTGACCGCCAACAACGACCCTAATAACTGGGTGAAACCCGTGGATGCCCGGCAGCTGCGCTTCCAGACCGCTGGCCTGGGCACGCCCCACGACGTACCGCTCGTGCCCTTCAACCAAACCGGTAACGAGTACTACACCGTGTATTGGGACGTGTTCACGCCCGAAAAGTGGGCCACCCAGCAGCGCGTGTACGAGGCTGCTCGCCAAAAGCAGCAGGCCCTAGAAGCCCAAACCGTGGACATTCTGCGCGTAGGCGAGATGCAGCCCGAGCGCGACCACAATTTCACCGTCAGCGAAAAGGCCGAAACCGGCGAGGAACACGGCCGCAAATGGCGCACTGTGAACGAAGGCGGCACCATGGCCTTCACCCTGAAAGTAGCGCCAGCCAAGGCCAATACGCTGCTGCTCACCTACTGGGGCATGGACAACCGCGGCCGCGTATTCGACGTGCTGGTGGATGGGGAGAAGATTGCCACCGAAGACCTTAACAAGTACAAGGAGAGCCGCTTCTATGACATCTCCTACCCTATTCCGCCCGCCCTTACCAAGGGTAAGCAGCAGGTGAAAGTGACGTTCCAGGCCAAGCCTAATAACAGCGCCGGGCCAGTGTATGGCGTGCGCAGCGTGCGGGAGTAAAGTACCAGTGGTGCAGACTGCTCATGCTAGCTCCTCGGGTGAAACTCCGTAATGACTTGGCGCAAGTAATCGCGGTCGAGGTGGGTATAAATCTCGGTGGTGGTGATGGAAACGTGGCCTAGCATTTCCTGCACGGCCCGCAGGTCGGCGCCGCCTTCGAGCAGGTGCGTGGCGAAGGAGTGGCGCAGCGTGTGCGGGCTGATGGTTTGGCGCAGGCCGGCCAAATCGGCCAGCTTCTTGATGGTGGTGAAGACCGTAATGCGCGACAATTGCCGCCCCCGGTGGCTCAGAAACACGATGTCTTCGTAGCCGGGCTGCACGTTTAGATGCTGGCGCACGCCCCCTAGGTAGAAGTGCAGGTGCTTCACGGCCTCGCGCCCGATGGGCACCAGCCGCTCCTTGTTGCCCTTGCCCAGCACCCGCATAAAGCCTTGGTCGAAGTAAATATTCGAGAGTTTGAGGTCGCACAACTCGCTCACGCGCATGCCCGACGAATACAATATTTCTAGCAGGGCGCGGCTGCGCAGGCCCTCATTGGTGCTGAGGTCGATGGCGCCGAGCAGCCGCTCGATGTCGGGGTAGGACAGCGTATCGGGCAGGTGGCGGCCGGGCTTGGGCGCTTCGAGCGTGTCGGTGGGGTCGATTTTGAGTTGGTCTTCCATGAGAAGAAACTCATAGAAGGCCTTGAGGCCCGAGAGCGTGCGCGCCTGCGAAGTGCTCGACAGCCCGAGGTCGGTGAGGGCAGCTAGGAAGTCGCGGAGCAGGCGCGTGGTTACTTGCAGGGGGCCAGCCTTTAGGTTTTCAAGCTCCAGCCACTGGTGCAATTTGCGCACATCGCGGCGGTAGGCCTCGACCGAATTGGGCGAGAGCGATTTTTCCAGGCGCAGGTAGCCGTCGAATTGTTTGATAGCTTGGGGCCAGGTCACTTTGGTACGGGGTGAGTTATTTGCGGCGCGAGAGCAGGGCCGCGCCGCAAAAGTCGGGCAGAGTTGCCTTACTGCCGAGTCAGGCCGACTTTGCGCAGCCAGCTGGCAAACCTGGCACGCGTTGGCCACGCTCCATTTACTTACCTACCCCACCTACATGCTGTTTCTTTCACAAGTGCCACCTAGGAGCCGCGGACTAGCGGCGCTGCTGGCCTTAGCTGCCTTCGCCGCCCAGGCCCAAAGCCCCGTATCATCCGCCACAAGGCTTTGGTATCGGCAGCCCGCCCAGCAGTGGGTCGAGGCCCTGCCCGTGGGCAATGGCCGCCTCGGGGCAATGACATTCGGCGGCGCCGAGCACGAGCTGCTGCAGCTCAACGAAAGCACGCTGTGGAGCGGCGGCCCCGTAAAAACCGGCATCAACCCCGGCTCGGCGGCGGTGCTGCCGCAGGTGCGCCAGGCGCTGCTCCAAGACCAAGACTACGGCCGGGCCGACCGCCTGAGCCGCCAGATGCAGGGCTTTTACTCGCAGTCATACCTGCCGCTCGGCGATGTGCACCTGCGCCAGGACCTAGGTGGCCAAACGCCCACCGACTACTCCCGCGACCTCGACCTGGCCACCGCCACGGCCACCACCCGCTTCACGGCCGGGGGCGTGCGCTACGAGCGCACACTCTTTGCCTCGGCCCCCGATAGGGTGCTGGTGCTGCGCCTAACCAGCAGCCAACCCGGCAAGCTGAACCTGGACGTTTCGGCCCGCTCGCTACTGCGCTACCAGGTGGCCGCTGGCGCCCCCGCCGAGCTAGTGGTGCGCGGCAAGGCCCCAGCTAACGTGGACCCCAACTACTACAACCAGCCCGGCCGCCAGCCCATTGTGCAGGCTGACACCGACGGCTGCAACGGCATGCGCTTCGAATACCGCCTGCGGGCGGCCACCAAGCAGGGCACGGTGCAAGCCGACACGGCCGGCCTGCACGTGCGTGGCGCCACTGAGGTAGTGCTGTTCATCGCGGCCGCTACGTCGTTTAATGGCTTCGACAAGTGCCCCGACAGCCAGGGCCTGAACGAAGATGCACTGGCTACCGCCGCCCTGCGCGCCGCCAGTGGCCGCAGTTACGCCACGCTGCTGCGCCGCCACCTAGCCGATTATCAGCCCTTGTTTAACCGGGCTACCCTTACGCTGGCTGCGCCCGCAGCGACGGGCGGCGGTGCGACTCTGCCTACCAACGAGCGCCTGCAAGCCTACACGGCCGGCGCGGCCGATATGGGGCTAGAAGCGCTCTATTTCCAGTTTGGGCGGTATTTGCTCATTTCGTCGTCGCGCCCCGGCGGGCCGCCCGCCAACCTGCAAGGCATCTGGAACAAGGAGCTGCGGGCACCCTGGAGCTCCAACTACACCATCAACATCAACACCCAGATGAACTACTGGCCCGCCGAGGCCACCGGCCTCAGCGAGCTGCACCAGCCGCTGCTCGACTGGCTGCCCGGCCTAGCCCGCACTGGCCGCGCCACGGCCCGCGAGTTTTACGGCACGCGCGGCTGGGTGGCGCACCACAACTCTGACATCTGGGCTATGTCGTATGCGGTGGGCGACCGCGGCAACGGCGACCCGGTGTGGGCCAACTGGTACATGGGCGGCAACTGGCTGTGCCGCCACCTCTGGGAGCACTACCTCTACACCGGCGACCGAGATTTTTTGCGCCGGGCCTACCCGATGATGAAATCGGCCGCCCAGTTCTCGCTCGATTGGCTGGTGGACGATGGCAAAGGCCACCTGGTAACGGCCCCGTCGACGACGCCCGAAAACAAGTTTAAAGACGCCAACGGCCGCGAGCAAAGCGTATCGGTAGGCACCACGATGGACTTGTCCATCATCCGCGACCTGTTTGCCAGCGTGCGGCAGGCCTCGGCGACCCTCGGCGTAGATGCACCGCTGCGCGACAGCCTGCAAGTGGCTACGGCCCGCCTGCTGCCGCTGCAAGTGGGCAGCCAGGGCCAGCTCTTAGAGTGGTCGCAGGAGTTCACCGAAACCGACCCCAAGCACCGCCACGCCTCGCACCTCTACGGCCTGTACCCCGGCTGGGAAATCACGCCCCACACCAGCCCCACCCTACTGGCCGCCGCCCGCAAGAGCCTAGAAATAAGAGGCGATGCGGGCACGGGCTGGAGCAAGGGCTGGAAGATAAACTGGTGGGCCCGCCTGCTCGACGGCGACCACGCCCATCGCCTGGTGCGCCAGCTGCTGGCCTACGTGCCGCCCACCACGGGCTGGGGCGGGGCCGGCGGCACCTACCCCAACCTCTTCGACGCCCACCCGCCCTTCCAAATTGACGGCAACTTTGCCGGCACGGCCGGCATGGCCGAAATGCTGGTGCAAAGCCACGATGGCGCCCTGCACCTGCTGCCCGCCCTGCCCAGCGCCTGGCCCAGCGGCACGGCCACCGGCCTGCGCGCCCGCGGCGGCTTCGAGATAGTAGCCCTGCGCTGGGAGCAGGGGCGCCTCGCCGGCCTCACGGTGCGCTCGGCCCTAGGTGGCAACCTGCGCCTACGGCTACCGGCAGGCCTCAAGCCCGCTGGCGGCCCCGCCCTCACGCCCGCCAGCGGCCGCAATGCAAATTCCTTTTACCAGCAAGGCGAGTATTTTGGGGCCCAGGCCGGCACGCCAAGCGCCACAACGGCAACGGCCGATTATGACTTGGCTACAAAAGCGGGGAAAGAGTATACCTGGCGGTGGTAGGGCACAGCCCTGGCTAGCCTAAACCCGTCTGTGAGCGCAGCGAAGCAATCGCACCCGAACGGCGGCGCTTAACAGGGGCGATTGCTTCGCTGCGCTCGCAAGGACAGACGACACCTATTTTCTTTTATTTACATGAATATCCTCATTCTTAACGGTCCCAATCTCAACCTCCTAGGTCGCCGCGAGCCGCACATCTACGGCCATCGCTCGTTTGATGACTACTTGCCCGAGCTGCAAGCCGACTTTCCCGACCTCACGCTAACTTCCTTCCAGAGCAACCACGAGGGCGTACTGCTCGACCGCCTGCACGCCGCCGCGGGCTGGGGCGAAACCGGCGCCGAAAGCGCCAGCCAGGCCGTGGTGCTCAACGCGGGCGGCTTCACCCACACCAGCGTGGCCCTCGGTGATGCCGTGGCCGCTGTGGCCGGCGCGGGCCTGCCTGTTATTGAGGTGCACCTCAGCAACTTGGCAGGGCGCGAAGATTTTAGACATGTCAGCTACATTGGCAAGCATTGCGTGGGCAGCATCGCGGGCTTCGGGCTCGAAAGCTACCGGCTGGCCCTGCACTACCTGCTGCGGCAGCGCCCTAGGCCGGTGGGCTTTGGGCGGCGATAGGTGGCAGTAGCCCTGACTTTGTGGCCGGGGGGACGAGCAACAGCGGGCATCTGGGCACGCAAACGCTGAATGCTTGCTATGTCGCCTTCGGACTATAAAGTCGGGGCTACTGCTGAATACCTTTGCCGCTACTATGGCAACTCTCCCGACTTACACCTTCAATCCCGGCCCCGCGGCCGTGTACCCCGAGCTGCGCCAGTACCTGACCGATGCCTTCGAAGAGGGCTGGCTGTCGGCCCCGCACCGGGGCGAGCGCTTCACGGCGCTGGTGCGCCACTGCCTCGACCAGGCTCGTGCCAAGCTCAACATCCCGCAAGACTATACCATCCTGTTCACGTCGTCGGCTACCGAGTGCTGGGAAATCCTGGCCCAGAGCCTCACGCCGCGCCGTTCATTTCACCTCTACAACGGTGCCTTTGGGCAAAAATGGTTTGACTACGCCCGCGCCCTGCGCCCCGGCTGCACCGGCCTGCGCTTCGACATCAACGATGTGCCCGACCCGGCCACGCTGCCTTTCAACCCCGAGGAAACCGACCTCGTGTGCCTCACTCAAAACGAAACCAGCACCGCTACTCAGCTGCGCGATTCGTTCATTCTGAACGTGTATAACCGCCTCGGGCCGGCGCTGCTGGCCATTGATGCTACGTCGTCGCTAGGTGGGGTACAACTCAAGTTTATCAAGGCCGACGTGTGGTACGGCTCGGTGCAAAAGTGCCTGGGCTTGCCCGCCGGCCTAGGTATCATGGTGCTGTCGCCCCGCGCCGTGGCCCGCGCCCGCGAAATCGGCGACAAGGCCCACTACAACAGCATCAACAGCATGGTATCGAACATGCTGAACCACCAGACCACCCACACGCCCAACGTGCTTGGCATCTACCTGCTGAGCCGGGTACTGCAAGCCCGCGAGGGCATCAAGGCTATTGCGCCGCACCTGCAAGAGCGCGCCCAAAAGCTCTACGACTATTTCGAGCAGGTGCAGCCCCTAGGTCTGCGTCCGCTCATCGAAAACGTGGATGCGCGCTCCACCACCGTCATTGGCCTGCAAGGTCCGCCCGCCGTTATCGACGAGGCGAAGCGTCGCGCTCGCGACGAGTTTGGCCTGCAGCTCGGCTCGGGCTATGGCGACTGGAAAACCACGAGCCTGCGCATTGCCAACTTCCCGGCCGTGCCCGATGCAGCCTTTGAGGCGTTGGTGCAGTTTTTTGAAAGAGTTCGCAGCGAAGAAGTAGCGGCCAAGTAACGCGGTTACCCCACCCTCAGCCCCTCCCCTCCGGGAGAGGGGAGCCTGACGACTATAAACGTTCGCTTGCGGTCGGCTCCCCTCTCCCAACGGGGAGGGGCCGGGGGTGGGGTAACACGGCCGACAAGTTCTCCTATCTTCTTTACCCTCCTACCCTAAAACCTTGATTACCCTCTTCACCGATGGCTCGTCGCGCGGCAATCCAGGCCCCGGCGGCTACGGCACCATCTTGCGCTACGGCCCCCACGAAAAAGAACTGACGCAGGGCTTCCGCCGCACCACCAACAACCGCATGGAGCTGCTGGCCGTGATAGTAGGCCTCGAAGCCGTGACCCGCCCTGAGATTCCCATCCTGGTCGTGTCCGACTCGAAGTACGTGGTCGATGCCGTCGAAAAGCGCTGGGTCTTCAATTGGATTAAGAAACCCGACTTCGGCAAAAAAGCCAATGAGGACCTGTGGCGCCGCTTCCTGCGCATATACGAGCAGCGCAAAGTCTCCTTCAAATGGATAAAAGGTCACGCCGGCCACCCCGAAAACGAGCGCTGCGACGTGCTGGCCGTGCAAAGCGCCCTAGGTAAGGGTTTGCTGATAGATGAGGGCTACGAGGCGCTGGGATGATTTTGATGCTGCCTATCCAGCAGAGCAGTTCAACGACTGTTTTCGATTTAGAAAGCTTGACTCGGCCTAGAAAGGCAGCTACGCTGGCCAACCGCTACTCTTAAGTTTTATGCTGGCACCCAGCGCCACGCGGTCGCCCGCCAAGCTTCATTTTCACTCGCTGGAAGCGCTTCGGTTTTTTGCGTTTTTCAAGGTGTTTCTGCTGCATTTGCCACTGGCGATTCCATCGCCGGTGCTTAGCTACCTCAAGCGCGGCGGGGGCATCGGGGTGCAGTTTTTCTTTGTGCTGAGTGGGTTTTTGATTACCTACCTGCTGGTAGCCGATAAGCTAACGCGGGGGCAGGTCGATATACGCCGCTTTTTCATTCGGCGCAGCCTGCGCATTTGGCCGCTGTTCTACGCTATGGTGGGGCTGGCTTTTTTGCTGCCCGATGCCTGGGCCGACCGCTGGGGCCTACATATGGTCGGCGGCGGCTACGTGCCCGACTGGCGCTTCTCGTTCACCTTTCTGGAGAATTACAAGATGCTGCTTGCCGACAACTCGCCGCGCACCACGCCGCTGCCGGTGTTTTGGTCGCTTTGCATCGAGGAGCATTTTTACCTGGTTTGGATGCTACTGGTATTTTTGCTACCAGTGCGGCGGCTGCCTTGGTTTTTGTTGGCTTGCCTGCCGCTGGCCTGCTTATTTCGCTATCTCGAGCCACTGGCTCTGCCCACCAACACGCAGGTCGAAACCAATGACTTACTTACGCACCTAGATGTATTTGCCGTGGGTGGCCTACTGGGTTACTGGGTAGCTACCGACTACCCAGGCTTTTCGGCCAGAGTTAACAGTTGGCCACTACCGCTGCGCTACGGCATTATGAGCGTGGTGCTGGTCGCAGTGCTGTTCCAAGTTGATGTGCTGCCCTACGTTCCGCGGAGCTTGTTTAACGTATTCCGGCCGCTCCTGATTGCGACGCTTTTCAGTGCGCTGATTGCGCTCTTTCTACCTGCCCACTCAGCTATTCGCCTCAAAAGCCGTGTGCTGGCTTACCTCGGCACCATCAGCTACGGCCTGTATGTCTTTCATATTGTGGTCATCCACGTGGCCTTTCAATACTGCCTACTGTACCATATCACGCTTGATACCTGGGGTAAGGGCACTGTCATGTTCTTGGTCACCTTTGGCGGTTCCGTAGTACTTAGCAGCTTATCATTCCACTATTTTGAGCAGCCTTTCTTGCGGCTCCGCGACCGGCTAGCGCGGCCTTAATACTTGTCCCTTCTCACCCTTGCCCAACGACTACTTCCAGTTTCAGCAGTTCCGCATAAACCAAGCTGATTGCGCCCAGAAAGTCAGTACCGATGCCTGCATCCTGGGCGCGGCGGCCAACCTCACCGAGGCTACCCGCATCCTCGACCTAGGTACTGGCACTGGGCTGCTGGCTCTCATGGCGGCCCAGCGTGCCTCGGCAGCGGCTATCGAAGCTATTGAAATAGACCCCGCCGCCGCCGCCCAGGCGGCAGCCAACGTGGCGGCTAGTCCGTGGGCCAGCCGCATACAGGTGCACCCGCTGGGCCTGGCTGCCTACGTGGCTACGCAACCGGGCCTATTTAGCCACATCATTTGCAATCCGCCATTTTTTCGGCGCAGCCTGGCGCCGCCCGATGCGGCCCGCGCCACGGCTCGGCACGAGGGCGAAAACTCGCTCACGTTTGGCGACATCATCAGCTTTGCGGCAGCGCACCTGGCCCTAGGTGGCACACTCACGGTGCTGCTGCCCCCACCCGAGATGCAGCAGTTTGAGCACGAAGCGGCGGCCGCAGGGTTGCCCACGCAAGCGCGCCTCGTGGTGCAGCACCGGCCGGGCGGGCGCGCTACGCGCAGCATCAGCACCTTCGGGCAAGAAGCACCGAGCAGACTTCGGACCGACAACCTGATAATTCAGGATGCCGAGGGCGCATATTCAGCGGCGTTTCAAGAACTACTAGGCGGGTTTTATTTGGCTTTATAGTTTACGTAGCGTGGACTTTTAGTCCGCGACCCAAGCGGCTACATTGGCTTGCGGACTGAAAGTCCGCGCTACTTATAGCAGGGTGCGCAAGTGTGCTAGCTTTTCGCCGTGCAAGGCGGCCAGCAAGTCGGCTTCTAGGGTGCCAAACTCGGCGGCCGTGTAGTGGCGCTGCACCCGGCCGCCTACCAGCACACTAGCCTCATCGGCCACCTCGGTGAGGGTACCTAGGATGTGCGAGGTGAGCAGCAGGCCGGTGCCGCGGTCGCGCAGGCGCTTTAGTATTTCTTTGAGCAGTAGGTTGGCTTCGAGGTCGAGGCCATTGAAAGGCTCATCTAGAATGAGATAGGCAAAGTCCTGCACCAATACGGCGAGCAGCGCCAGCTTTTTCTTCATACCAGCCGAGTATTCGTCGGCGTATTGGTCGAGCGGCAGGTCGAGCAGTTGGTTCCAGGGGCGTAGGTCGGGCACGGCTCGCCGCCGCGCCTGCAGGCAAAACTCTACGTATTCGCGCCCCGTGAGGCGCGGGTAGAAATGAGGATCGTAGGGCACCAAGCCGGTGCATTCGCGCACTGAGCCGCCCGCTGCCGCAGCCCGTATTACGCCCGTAAAACCGGTCTCTAGCCCGTAGAGGCAATTGATAAGCGTCGTTTTACCCGCGCCATTGGCCCCAACCAAGCCGTGAATAGTGCCGGGCCGCACGGCCAGGCTCACCCCGCGCAGCACTTCGTGCTGGCCATAGGCTTTGTGGAGGTCAACGACTTCGAGCATACTTTGCTACGTGTAGTGGAAGGGAAAATAAAAAGACTAGTTACGCCGCTATCATTTACTACTAATCCTTTTTATAATCAATCAATTGCTGCAGCCGCCGCCGGCTTTGCCAGGGCAGGCCAATGGCCGCTACCAGCAGCAGCACCGGGTACAATGGGTGACCTAGAAGCAGCAAGACTATACTCAGCACCAACCCCTGCGTGGTGCGGAAATGAGTTTCGTTAGGGTAAAAAGCGTACTTCGCCACCACAAACAAGGCCACCAGCGCCAGCCAGCTAACGGCCACGGCCAGTGCCCCACCCCAGCCCGCCGGCCCGCTCACCAGCAAGACCCAGAACGGCACGGCTGTGACCGCCGCGTAACCCAAGCCTAGCCCCAGGCGCCGCCGCAAAAACTGCTTCGGCGAGCGAGCCGCTAGCGCCAGCATCGGAACCGGCTCGGCCGTGCCGTAGCAAGCTATCACCACCAGGAGCCAAATGAGTAGCGCCGCCAGCGGTGCCAGTGGCGACGCCCGCTGCCAACCGGCCAGTCCCACCAGCACGGGCCACAGCCACAGCCCCTTGGTAGCGCGCATGCCGCTTACCCACTCAAACGCCTCGCTGCGGAACGGGCTGCGCCAGCGGCGCCGACTGGCGCGGTCCTCGCCGCGGGGCGGGGCCCATGCCACTAGCGGGACTAGCGCTAGCAGCAGTACGGCGGCCCCGTAGGCGCGCCCAGCCACAAGTACGATGGCCACTGGCAACGCCAGCAGCCCATACTCCCAGGCCAGCCAGGTTCTAAAGCTAGGTGCTGTAGTGGCTAAAAATAGGTAATCGCCCCGCTGCCGGTGCACTGATAGCAGCAGCCACGCCACTACTACGGGTACCGCCCACCGCCCCCTAGGGTGCGCCGTGGCTACCACCAGCGCCTGCCCCACCGACATGAATAGAAAAGGTAATAGCAATGCCAAGCGCACGGCTCCCACCTCGCGCAGCAACCGGCCCGTTAGTCGTAGTCGCAGCCGGAGGTACGCCTCGGTGGGCGACACCCACACGTCAGCGAAGCTCATCCTGCTCCTGAAACGCGATGCCGTAGTCGGCCGCCAACTCGGCCAGAATGGGCTCGTAGAGGTCGGGCGTGGTTGGAATGACTACGCCACGGCCGGCTATCTCGCCGCGCAGCACGCGGCGCACGGCCATGCCCAGGGGCAGCCCCACCGTTTGGGCCATGGCGGTGTGCGTAGCATCGGTGCCCGTGACCACCAGCGAGGCAGTGCGGCTGCGTGCCTCGCCCCCAAGCTCGTAGTCGAACTGGTGCTGCATCACTACCTGGTCGCGGTCGTGCGGGCCTAGGGCCCATTTCTCGACTAATAAATGCTCAAGCAGCTGGGCCGCCGTGGCATCGGCCAGGCCCACCGGCTGCTCACCAAAAATGCCTAACCAAGCTAGGCGCTCTAGCTCGGGGCCGTGGGGGTCGAGACGCAATTGGGCAGCAAGCTGAACGGCCGCCTCGGCGGGTGCTGCGGGCTGCGGCAAGCGGCTGGCTACTAGTTCTTGCCAAGGTAACGTGGCGGCGTTACCCAAGCGCTCGGCATCGTTGGTGAGGCCTAGGGCCACCAGCGCCTGCCAGGCTCCGCAGTAGCCGGGGCGGCGCAGGGTACCGCGCAGCATGGTTTGCAGGTCGGACAGGCCATAAATAGCTTGGTAGCTCAGCGAATCGCGGTTAGCATAACCTTCAAAGTGGCCGTGGCCGGGCACCGCCAGCACCTCGGCCCGGCCAAATAGTTCGTCGTAATGGATGCTTTTTACCTCCCCGTTTTCCAGAAACTGCGCGGGACCGCCCTGCCCAGCCAGCACCACGTTGCGCGGATTCCAGCTGAGCTTGTAGCGCCAGGGGTTGGCTCCTTCCGACTCGGGCGCCACCAGCCCGCCGCAATACGATTTGAAGCCCGTGATGCGGGCGCCGGCGCGTTGCAACTCCCCGATGGTTTGCATGGCCGACATATGGTCGAGGCCTGGGTCGAGGCCGCATTCCATCAGAAATACCAGCCCAGCGGCGGCGGCTTCGTCGTGCAGGGCCCGCAGCTCGGGGCTCACGTAGCTGGCGGTGGCCAGGTGCCGGCCGTGGCGCAGGCAAGCGCGGGCTACCGCCGGGTGCAGGGCGGCGGGCAGCATCGAAATCACCAGGTCGGCTTGGCTCACCAGCTCGTCGAGCTGCGCCTCGTTGTGCCCCTCAAAGGCCACGGGCCGGGTGTAGGCCGAGTGAGCGGCCAGCACGGGCACCAAGTGCGCGGGCTGCGCATCGGCCACGGTCAGAAACCAGTTGGAGGCGGGCGCGTGGGCTAGCAAGTACTGAATGAGAGCAGAGGCCGAGCGGCCAGCCCCGAGCAGCAGAAGGCGGGTGGAGTGGGTCATGCCGGGCAAAAGTACATTTCGGGCTTACTTTGCCGCCCCATTTTTTCATTTCTGCGCATGGCCGCCCTTCCCGACCCCTCCACCCGCCGCCAGCTTAGCTTGCACTATCACGAGCTCGATACGCCCGACCAGCTCAGCACCCCCGAGCGCCGGGTGTGGGATGCGGCCCGCGCCGCCACGGCCCACTCCTACGCGCCCTACTCGCATTTCCACGTGGGGGCCGCCCTACTGCTAGCCGATGGCACTGTTTTTCAAGGTACTAACCAGGAAAACGCCGCCTACCCTTCGGGTCTGTGCGCCGAGCGCACGGCCCTCTTTGGGCTGGCCGGTAGCCACCTAGGGGCGCCGCCGCTCATCCTAGGTATGTCGGTAGCGGGCCGGCCAGCGCAAGGCGAATTTGCCGCCGCCCTGCCCTGCGGGGCCTGCCGCCAGGTAATGCTAGAGGCCGAAATGCGCCAGGGCCAGCCCATTTGGCTGCTGCTGCCGGGCCCCGTCGGTACGGTATTGCGTTTTGAACGGCTCGCCGATTTGCTACCATTTCACTTTTCGCCCTCCGATTTGCCGCCCCGGCTTTAGCATGGCGGCTGGGCGCTACTTATTTTGTAAACAAAGCGCCTGGCTAGCTATTCTAGTAGCTGCCACTTTTCGTTTTTTATGTCTACTCGTCTTATTCTGCAGCTAGCCGCCCTGCTCGGCGGCCTAGGTGTAGCCATCGGGGCCTTCGGGGCCCACGGCCTGCGGGCCATGCTCGAAGCCAGCGGCCGCTTCGATACCTTCGAAACCGCGGTACGCTACCAGTTCTACCACACCCTGGCTTTGCTGGCGGTGGGTGTGCTGGCCACCGCGCGGCCCGAGCTGCGCGGCCCCATCGGCACCACGGCGGCGCTGTGGCTAGGCGGCATTTTATTCTTTAGCGGCTCGCTCTACCTGCTGTGCTTCACGGGCATTACCAAACTGGGGGCGGTGGCGCCCATTGGTGGGCTACTGCTGATTGCGGGCTGGGTGCGCCTACTGCTGCTAGTAAGTAAGCTTTAGCGTAAACCTCGCCTCATGCAAGCCATAAAATTCTCCGAAAAAGTAACTATTTCCGCTGAGCCAGCGGTAATATTTGACTTCACGCAGGATTATGCGAACCGGCTAGTGTGGGACACTTTTCTGCGTAAGGCAGTCTTAGTTGAGGGCGCCACTAGCGCCGCGCTGGGCGTGAAGGCGTACTGCGTGGCCAAAAACGGCCTGGGCATGGAAACCGAATACGTCAGCTTCAACCGGCCCAAGGTAACGGCAGTGAAAATGACGAAAGGCCCCTTTCTATTTAGCTCTTTCCTAGGTTCCTGGAACTTCAAAGAGTTGACCAAAGGCACGACCGAAGTCACCTTTCTCTACTCATTTGGCCTCCGCTTTCCGTTCAATCTGATGGCACCGCTCATCAAGCAAAACTTGCAGCGCAACGTCAGGCAGCGGCTACGCGACTTGAAGCATTGCCTTGAGTAGCACGCTTCTACTTGGCCGGGTTAGCAACTCGACGTAGGTACTGACTACAAAAAGGGCGGCCCGGCAACTATTGCCGGGCCGCCCTTTCATTTAGCAATCAGCTAGCTGATTACGATTTTTTCATTTTGGCTTTCACCTTAGCGTCGCCGTCTTTGGTCTTTTGCTTGCCAGTCTCAGCCGTGTTTACGTCGGCAGTGGCCGAGGCAGTGCTTGGGTCTTTCACCTCGCCTACCAGCGATACAGTGGCGGCACCAGCGGCCGAGTTCGACTCGATGGTCAGCACCTTGGTTTGCATGCCCATTTTGCCAGCCGAGTTGAATTTGGCCGAAATCATACCCATTTTGCCGGGTGCGATGGGCTCCTTCGTCCAGTCGGGCACGGTGCAGCCGCAGCTCACTTGCACATTCGAAATCACGAGCGGCTGAGTGCCCGTGTTCTTAAACTTAAACACGTGGTCTACGATGTCGCCCTGCTTGATGGAGCCGAAGTCGTACTTCTCTTCCACAAACTTAATCTGGGGGCCGGCTGCTTTAGTGGTAGCAGCAGTAGTCTGAGCCTGAGCGGTGTAGCTTCCGGCAAATGCAAGGCCCAGGGCCAACAGCAGCATTTTAGTCATGGCAAGTAGTAGTAAAAAAGGGAGTAGGAGGAATAAACAAATTTACACGCGAAGAGGGCCCCGGCAAATCGGGGGCCAAACTAGCCCGCCTAGGTGGCCGCAGCATGAAGCTGCCCCGCCTAAACCCAAATCCTGGCTTTTCAATTCCTTAGAATAAGCAAATTACTGGGCTTACCTTTCAATCGGACTATTCTTCGCTCACTTCGCTTTCGTCGATGAGCCGCTGCTGAAAGTTGAGCAGAAACAGCCGCTCCGAGGCCCGCGTGATGGCCGTGTAGAGCCAGCGCGCAAACTCGCCCCCTACCGGCTCGTCGGGCTTCAGAAAGCCGTGGTCGACAAATACTGCCTGCCACTGGCCGCCCTGCGCTTTATGGCAGGTGAGGGCGTAGGCAAATTTTATTTGCAAGGCATTGAGGTAGGGGTCTTTGCGCATCTCGGCATTGCGCTCGCTCTTCTTGGTAAGGTGGCTGTAATCTTCGCCAATGGCTTGGTACAGGGCCTCGTTTTGGTCGCGGGGCAGCGAGGGGCTTTCGGTGTGCAGGGTATCGAGCAGCAGCTTTACTTCTAGCTCGGGCTCGTCGGGGTAGTCCACAAGCCGCACCCGCGCCTGGGCAAAGCGGCAGCCGAACACTTCTTCGCGGCGAATAATCTTGGTGACTTCCAGAAAGTCGCCGTTGGCTAAGAAGCCGATTTCCGAGTCCTTAGGTAGCCAGAAGTAGTTGTTGCGCACCACCATGATGTAGTCGCCAGCTTCAATCTCCTCTTCGGCATCGAACAGCGTGCGCCGGATGAGCTGGTTGTACTGGTTTGCGTTGCGGTTTGAGCGGCAGATGATGGTGGTGTTCTCGTGCCCAAAATTGCGGTAGGCCCAGCGCAAGCCGTCTTCGAGCTTGTCGCCACCCATCTTGAACATATCCTTGAAGCCCTTGGTATGCAAGTGGATAGCAGGCACCTCCTCGCGCAGTTCTTCGCGCAGCTCGGTAGCATTGACCAAGATGCCCGAGGCCTCGGCTTGGCGCATTACCTGGCGCAGCTCCACGCCCTCTACGCGAGCCCGAAAGCGGTGCGCGAGCAGCTCGGGGTCGAGGGCCGGGCTCAGGAGCTGGCCCACCGGCGGCAGCTGCGCCGTGTCGCCGATGAGCAGCAGGCGGTTGGTGCTGCGCTCAAAGACGTAACCCATCAGGTCGTCGAGCAAGCCGCTCTCGCCAAAAGCCTTCTCGTCCGATATCATGGACGCCTCGTCCACGATGTACAGCATTTCCTCCTGGCGGTTGGGCTGGCGCTGGAAGCTGAGGCGCTCGGTAGGCGCGCCGCTGGTTTGGCGATAAATCTTCTTGTGAATGGTACTGGCGGGCACGCCGGCGTAGGCGCTCATTACCTTGGCGGCGCGGCCGGTGGGCGCCATCAGGGTGTATTTGCGCTGCAAGCGCGCCAGCCACTGCACCAGGGCGCTCACCACGGTGGTTTTGCCGGTGCCGGCATAGCCGCGCAGCACAAATACTTTGCGGCCCGGCAGTGGGTCACGCAAAAACGCATCGAGCTGGGTGAATAGAGTGGCTTGGTCGTCGGTCGGCTCGAAAGGGAAATAGTCGCGAACGGACGGAAATCGGGTTTTTAACATCAGAAGGATAAACGTCTCACGCTTGCCAGCAAACGTGCTGTTGCCAAAGCGCAAAGCCTTGGGTTAATATATCACGAAGCAAAGTTTGCTCCGCTAAAGGCCACTGTGCTTTCGATGGCGTTTGCCAAGGGCCACTATCTGCATAGAGCAGGTCAAAAACTCGGTTTCGAAGGGGCGTTTTGTAGTTGCCAGCAAAGGGCTTACCCGTACCTGCACCTACATCATCAAACAAATTCCAAACTGCTAAACATTCGTGTAGTGGGCGCTTTTTATCATTCTTTAGCCAACTGGCTACGCTGTCTAAGTCTATTAGTGGAGGCACTTGCTTTACTAGCTCGTACCCTAGGTGCTGCGCAAAAGCAGCCAAGGCAGGCGCTGTTGCGAAAAGCGGCGCCATGCTCTGCGTGTCAACCCAAATGCTCTCGCGCGCCGGCTCGGGTGGGTCTTGCCATAGCAGAAAGCCGTCTTGCTGCTGCCAGCGCACCCCACAGGGATAATACATAGTTTCTGACTGCATCATTGCGACTGCGGCAGCGCTTTTTTGGTATAGCTAAGGTAGGCAAGCTAACCTGCGCTAGCCAATGTCATCTTTACCAGACCTAGGTAGCGTACAAGTTTATCCCGGCTTCCTGCTTAGCTTGCAGGGCTCATTCCTACCCTTTTCTTTCACTCCTGTGTCCTCCGTTACCCTGAAGCAACTGGCGCAACAGCTAGGTCTGGCTTCTTCTACCGTGTCGCGCGCGCTGCGCAACGGCTCCGACATCAGTGCCGAAACCAAGCGCCGTGTACAGGCCATGGCGGCCGAGCTACACTACCAGCCCCACGCTTACGCCAGCGGGCTGCGCAACCAGCTTAGCCACACCATCGGCGTAGTAGTGCCGGAGGTAAACGACCGTTTTTTTTCGCTGGCTATTGATGGCATTGAGGAAGTGGCGCGCCAAAACGGCTACCACATGCTCATTTGCCTCACCCACGATAGCTACGACCTCGAGGCCCAGGTAACACGGCAGCTTACCCGGGGCCGGGTCGATGGCGTGCTCATCTCGCTGGCCGGCGAAACCCAGGGCCCCGCTCACTTCGAGCAGCTGAGCAGCCGGGGCGTACCGCTGGTGTTCTTCGACCGCGTGAGCGACGCCCTAGGTACGGCTACTGTCACCACCAACGACTTCGACGCAGCTTACCAGGCTACCGAGCACTTACTTAGCACCGGCTGCCGCCACATAGCCTATTTGCTGATGTCGGGCAAGCTCTCCATCGGCAACCAGCGCCAGCGGGGCTACGAGGCTGCCCTAGGGGCCCACGGCCTAGCCCTCGACCCCGACCTGCTGCTCGAAAGCGGCGGCTCGAACGACGAGAACACCGGCGCTATCAGGGCCCTACTGCAGCGGCGGCCCGATATTGATGGGCTATTTGCCTCCACCGGGCGGCTGGCCCTCAGTGCCTACCAGGCCTGCCAAGAGCTAGGCCGGACCATCCCGCAGGATGTCAAAGTCATCGGCTTTTCGAACCTAGAAATCGCCTCACTACTGGCGCCGCCCCTTTCCACCGTCACGCAGCCGGCCTACGAAATTGGCCGCGAGGCCGCCCGCCTGCTGTTCAGCGCCATTATTGAGAAAAAGCCCTTGCTGGCCACCCAAAGCGTAGAGCTACCGGCCGAGCTTATCGTGCGGGGCTCTACCGCAAGCTTAGTGCATAGTGTATAGTGCGTAGTTATTGGTGCTTAGGGCATAGTTGTTATGCCCTAAGCACCAATAACTACGCACTAATAACCTATTGCACCACAGCCATGGTAGCCGAGGCCTTGGCCACGAGCACGTCGTCGCACCACACTTCGGCTTCGCAGAAGTGCAGGCGCCGCCCGGCCTTAAGCACCCAGCCAATGGCCTTGAGCCGGGTGCCCACGCCGGGATTGAGGTAGCTCACCTTGAGGTCGGACGTGACCACGCCCACCTCATCGGGCACGAGCGTGACGGCGGCAAAGCCCGCCGCCAGGTCAGCCATAGTGGCCACCAGGCCGCCGTGGGCAAAGCCCCGCTGCTGCTGGTGCTGCTGACCTAGGGCCAGTTCGGCCTCAATGCGGCCAGGCTCAATGCGGGTGAGGTCGGCCCCAATGAGGTGCATAAAGTGCTGGCGCTCGAGCTTGCGGCGAATGCGGGTTTCCAGGTCAGCGGTGGGAAGCAGAGAGGAGTCAGACATAAATGACAGAATAATTAATTGGTGGCAAGTGGCTCAGCAGCCGGGCCCGTTACCTCATACAAGGTGCAGCTCTCGCGCTGGTCGACGAGGCGCACGGCGTAGTGTTGTAGCAGACGTGCGCGCAGGTCGGGCATACATACCAATACCTGGGCGCCGGGGGCCAGCGTTAGGGGGAGTTCGGATGGGCTATAGGTTTGAAGCAACAACCCTCGGCTAACCGATACTTCTTGGTAAAACTGCAGGCCGCCGATATAGCAATTGGGATAATAAATCAGCAGGTGCGCGGGCGTTTTAGCAGGCTGGTAGTCGCGCACATAGGTGCTATACGCGTGTTCGCTACCCCATACCATTGTACTCTGCCGCTCCAGCAACAGCCAGTAAAAAGCTCGGCCATAGGGCAATACAAGCAAGGCTATAGCAAGCGCCCCACCCAGTAGCTGGCTCCACCGTGCGTACCGAATGGTAGCTGGTAGCCAGGTCCGCACATGGCCATAGGCTGCCCCCATCCCAAGCGCTATTAAGAGAGCCAGCGCCGGCATCATCGGCGCTACGTACCAATAGTGTTTTGTCTTGGACAGCGTAATAAGCAGCATCCAGCTAATTATGAACACACTCAGCAATACCCCTAGGCGGCGTACGGGCGGCGGCGCGAACACGAGCAACCCGGCAAGGGGCAAGAAAGGCACCCACAGCTGACACTGATAGCCGAAGAAATCACGAACGTAGAACAGAGTCGATATCGGGGGCAGGCCCGTCCCGGTGGGGCAGCCGGGTAGTACCTCATTAATCAAGTCGTGCGCAAACCTCCCGCCTAGCTCATTATTCCATACCGCAGCCAGGTAGCCTGGGAGAGCGTGCTCGCGCAATGCGTAAAAAAGCACCGGCCCCACTAGGGCGGTGGCAACGGCAAGCCAGCATTCTGGCTTGCGCAGCGTAGCCCACAGCTTTTTTTCTAGCAGTAGGTATAGCGCTAAGCTAGGCACACCCAGCAGCCCGGCTACGCCTTTGGTAAGCACAGCTGCCCCTACTGTACCAGCTGCTAGCACTAGATAGCGGGCCCGGCCAGTTTCTACATAAATAAAAGTAGCCACTAGTTGCCCAAGCACCCAGCAGCACAGCAGGGCATCGTAGTCGCCGCTACGGGCGACGTGCGGACTGCGAAAGCCCCCCATTGTGACAAGCACCCCCCCCGCCAGCAGGCCTATGCCCGGCTTACCGAGCCGCCGCCCCGCGAGATAAAGCCACCCCAATATTCCCACATCAGCTAAGAGGGAGGGCACGCGCACAGCCAGCGCAGTAGGTCCTAGCCAGTGCATACTCAGCGCCTGCAGCCAGATAAGTAGCGGAGGCTTCGTATTCCAGAGGTCGGGTTGATGATTGAATGTTGTTACCAACCACTGCCCATTCGAGCGCAACATCTCCAATGCATTCACAGCCTGCCGTGCCTCGTCGTCGGTTTGGAGCGGCACTTGCCCTAAGTCAAAAGCCAGCGGCAACGTGAGAAGCACAAAGGCTAGAATAGTCAATAAAACTTCACTTTTTTTCGACATAAATGCCTACAATATAACTACCTAATTGCACCCTAAGCAGCTGAAACAGAACTAGCACCGAGGAAGGCCGAGGTTCTGCTCTGTTCACAAAGATTGCGTGCCCTGCAGGGCAACCCACCCTCCATTTTAGCTGCTGGCAAAAACGAGAACGTAGCCTCTTGTCACTTTTCCTTCTCATCAAAGCTTGCCCAGCAGCTCAGTAACAGCGGCCGGGCCAGTGACTTCATATAGGGTGCAGGTCTCGCGCTGGTCGACGAGGCGCACGGCATAGCGTCGCTGCAAGCGTGCACGCAATTCGGGCAGGCACACCAATACTTGAGTGCCAGAGGCTAGCGTGGCGGGCAGGCTGTCGGGGCCGCAGCAGCGCAGGTGCAGCCCGCGTGCGCGCAGCGTTTGTTGGTAGAAGTGTAAGCTACCGAAATAGTTATCGTCGTAGTAAGCCAGGATGTGCGCCGGGGTTTTGGCCGGGCGGTAGTCGCGCACGTAGGCGGTGTAGGCGCGGTACTCGCCCCACACCTGGTAGCCCGAGCGCTCCTGCTTTATCCAGTAGAACACCCGGCCTAGCGGAATGGCGACCAATCCCACAGCTAGCGCGCCGCCCAGCAGCGGGCGCCACCAAGCGCGCTGCACCCAGGCTGGCAGCCAGCACTGGGCCCTAGTGTAAGCCGCCCCCGCCCCCAGCGCCAGCAGCAGAGCCAGCGCTGGCAGCATGGGGCCCGTGTACCACTCAAACTTGGTTTCAGAAAATGTAATGACGGCCAGCCACTCCAGCAAAAACAACCCTAGTAAGGCACCTAGGCGGCGGCTCGCCGAGGCGGGCCCCACCACCAGAAACCCCACCAGCGGCAACAGCGGCAGCCAGTAGCGGCACTGGTACTTCACGAGGTTGTTGACATGAAACAGCAGCGGGTGCGGGCCATACGACAAGTCGTGGGCATAGCGCCCGCCCAGCTCATTATTCCACACGGCAGCCAGGTAGCCCGGCAGCGCCCACTCGCGCAGCAGGTAGTAGCTCACCGGGCCCGCCAGGCCCACTGCCACGGCCCCCCAGAAGGCGGGGCGGCGCAGCGTAGTCAGTAGTTTCTTTTCCAGCAGCACGTAGAGCACCAGGCTGGGCAGGCCCAGCAGCCCCGCCACGCTCTTGGTAAGCACGGCTCCGCCCACGGCCACGGCTGCCGCAAACAGGTAACGTCGCCGTCCGGTTTCGGTGTAAGCGAAGGTGGCCAGCAGCTGCCCCAGCACCCAGAAGCAAAGCAGGGCATCGTAGTCGCCGCTGCGGGCCAGGTGCGGGCCGCGGTAGCCAGGCATCGTCACGAGCAGCGCCCCGGCCAGCAGGCCCAGGCCGGGGCGCCCCACCCGGCAGCCCGCCAGGTACAGCAGCACTACTACCCCCAGCGAGGCCAGTAGCGACGGCAGCCGCACCGCCACTTCGGTTGGCCCCAGCAGGCCCAGGCTCATAGCCTGCAGCCAGATAAGCAGCGGGGGCTTGGTGTTCCAGAGGTCGGGGCGGTGGTCGAAGGTGGTGATGAGCCACTGCCCGCCCGAGCGCAGCATTTCCAAGGAATTGACCGCCTGGCGGGCTTCGTCCCAGCTCTGGATAGGTAGGGCACCTAGGTCGAAAGCTAGCGGTGACCCAATCAGCAGCAGGGCCAGAACAGTTAAAATTATTTCGTATTTTTTCAGCATAAATGCTTACGCGCCAACCTGGCACCGGGCAAAGATAGCCGCCGCCCCAGGGGCCGGCCGGGCCAGCAGGCCAACCGCTGGGCCACCCTACACGTTAGGGCAGGGCTACGCTTTCGACTTCAAGCTTTGGTAAGAAGCTTGGCCTGACTACAACTATGGTACAAACTGATGACTTACTGCGCCCCTACGCTGGGCAGGTGCGGGTGCGAGTAGGCGGCGTGCTGCTGCGCGAAGGCACGCTGCTGCTAGCCGCCCACCGCGGGCTGCTGGCCGATGGCGCCCCCTTCTGGTCGCCACCCGGCGGGGGCTGGGTGTTTGGCGAGTCGCTGCGCGAGGCAGTGCGGCGCGAGTTTTTAGAAGAAACTGGGCTGGCCGTGCAAGCCGGCCGGCTGCTGCACCTGCACGAGTTTCGGCAGGGTGAGCTACAAGCGCTGGAGCTTTTTTTTGAAGTGCAGCCCGACGACCCCGCCGCAGTGCCGCGGCTCGGCCACGACCCCGAGCACGCCCCCGAGCGCCAGCTGCTGGCCGAGCTGGCCTGGTTTAGCCCGCGCCAGTTGCTAGCCTTGCCGCCCGCGCAGGTGCATCCCGTGCTGCGCGGCCTGCTCAGCATCGACGATGTTTTTGTACCCCAGCAGCTACTTAACTAACTGTGAGCTAGCACTCCGCCCAAGCTCCGCGCCGGGCCAGAGCGGTACACGGCACGCATTGGTGGGGGCGGCATGCTACTTTTACGGCTGGTGGCTGCCAGCGGCTGCCGCTTTTGCCCGTGCTTGCTACTGCTATTCTTCCGCCCTCGTCGGCCCTGCCGCCTGCTCCCGTGGCGCAGCTGCACGATGAGGCCTTCGACCCGGCCCGCCTAGGTGCCTACCACCTCGATATTCTCCTCACTGAGGGCCACTGCCGCTTGACGGTGCGCGAGGCGGCCCGCCAAAAAGTGCTGGTGCTGGAGGACTGGACACTGGCCACCCCCACGGCTCTGCCGGCCCTGGCGGCCGGCCACGAGCTGCTGGGCCGCACCGGCTGGGCCGGCGTGCGGCTGGCAGTGGGCGGCGGGGCCTTCACGCTGCTGCCCGCGCCCCTGTTTCGGCCCGGCGACGAGGCCGCGTACCTGGGCCTGCACCACCCCCTAGGGGCTACCGAGCAGGCCCTGGCCTACGCCCTGCCGCCCGGCTCGGCCGCGCACGAGCTCGTGAGCATTTTTGCCGTGGAGGCGGCGGTGGCCGAGTGGCTGCACGCTACCCACGGCCCGTCGGCGCGCCTGCTGCACCACACCAGCGCCCTGGTAGCCGGGCTGCTGCACCAGCGCGGCCCGGCCGCCCCCACCCGGCAGCTCTACCTGCACCTGGCCGGCCCCGAGCTGACGCTAGTGGTGCTGGGCGCGCAGCTGGAGTTTTGCAACGTGTTCGCCATCAGCACGCCCGAAGATGCCGTTTACTACACCATTCTGGTAATGCAGGAGCTGGGCCTTAACCCCGACCAGGATACCGTGGCTATCTGGGGCGACCTCACCAGCGAGTCGGCCATCTTCACGCTGCTGCGCACCTACGTGCGCTACCTGCGTTTTGGCAGCCGCCCCTTCGGCCTGCAATACAGCTACCGCCTCAATGAGCTGGCCGAGTGCCGCCACTTCGAGCTGTTCAGCCTCGCTTTTTGCGCCTAGGGCCTTTACATTTCATCTGGGTAACTATCAGTTATCATTTAGCAGACTAATGATAACTGCATCACTGGGCTGTTAACGGATACCTACTTGCTTGTTAAATGAAAAAGATTGCGCTTTTCCCCGGCTCTTTCGACCCGTTTACCAACGGGCACCTCGACGTGGTGCGCCGGGGCGCCGAGCTGTTCGATGAAATCATTATCGCCATCGGCAACAATAGCAGCAAGCAGCGCTACCTGCCCGTGGAGTGGATGGAGCAGCAGATAGCTGAGCTGTTCCGGGACGAGCCGCGGGTGTCGGTGCGCAGCTACCGCGGCCTCACCGCCGATTTTGCCCGCGATACGGGGGCGCGCTACTTGCTGCGCGGCTTGCGCAATACTACCGATTTTGAGTACGAAAACACCATTGCCCAGGCCAACCGCCACGTTAACCCGGCCCTGGAAACGGTGTTCCTTATCACCTCGCCGCTGCTGGCGGCCATCAGCAGCACCATCATCCGCGAGATTCATCGCTTCGGCGGCGATGTAAACCAGTTTGTGCCGTTTGCCCTACCTAGAGCGCAAAGCTGAGCGTGGTGTGACCAAACTAAAAAAGCCCCGACTTCTTGGTAGAAGTCGGGGCTTTTTTAGTAAGAGAAGGACTATCCTAGCTTTCTTCCAGCATTTGCAGCGGGTTCGATACCTGCACTTTGTAGTACTGCATGGCCACCAGGGAGGTAATAACCCCCGTCATAGCGCCCAGCAGCACAATGGCCAGCAAGGCAATCACAACCGATAAATCAAAGCCAAATAGATTTTCGACCTGCGTGAGGTCCATCGAGCTAGGCATTACTACCGTCAGGATAACAAAAAACAGTCCTAAGATGATGGAGGCCACCAGCGCTGCAATAATGCCCGTGCCATAGCCACCGAGGTAAGACATATGCTCGCCACGCACGTTGCGGTAGTTGCGAATCGCTAATACCGAGCCGATGATGAGGATAAGTACATCAAGCGAACCGGCCTCGATGCGTGAGAAAAAGCCGAGCAGCGCGGCCACTAGTGTGTAGACGCAGAGTACAGCCGCCGTGATGAGGCCGTAGCGGAAGCCGTTTCGTTCGGGGGTCAGAACAGGCGTAATGGAAGTGGAATGGGCAGCCATAAAAGACAAGTACGTGAGGTGAGAAAGCCGCCAAGCCAACTAGTGCGGCGGCCTAAGCAGCTATACTGTTTTTCGGGGCTTGGTGTTGTGCCTAGGTCACCTAAAAACTGCTGAGTGGCGCCCTAAGCTCAACCATTACCAGCTAGCCATTGGTGGCTGGCGCAGGGCACAAATTGGCGGGCGGGGGTGTTAGCTACCCTAGGGCCCCAGGGCGCCCATGCGGCAAACCCGGGGGACGCTGTATTTTTGCAGGGCTATTTGTAGTTTTTATTCTGGCTTAGATGATTTCGACCACCAACGTGAGCTTGCGCTACGGCAAGCGGGTACTGTTTGAAGACGTAACGGTGAAGTTTCTGCCCGGCAACGTGTACGGCCTCATCGGGGCCAACGGGGCGGGCAAATCCACCTTTCTAAAAATTCTTTCGGGCGAGATTGAGCCCAACACGGGCTCGGTCGAAATGCCGGCTGGCCAGCGCCTGGCCGTGCTTAAGCAGAACCAGTTTGCCTACGACGACCAGGAAGTACTGAAAACCGTCATCCAAGGCCATCAGAAGCTGGCCGACGTGATGAAGGAAAAGGACGCGCTTTACGCTAAGTATGACGCCGGCACGGCCACCGACGCCGACGGCGAGCGCCTAGGTGTGCTAGAAGGCGAGTTTGCCGACATGGAAGGCTGGGACGCCGAGTACAAGGCGGCCGAACTGCTGAGTGGCCTCGGCATCACGGAAGACAAGCACTACGCCCTGATGGCCGACCTAGGCGCCAGCGAAAAGGTGCGCGTGCTGCTGGCCCAGGCCCTGTTTGGCAACCCCGACGTGCTGCTGCTCGACGAACCAACCAACAACCTCGACGCCGAGAGCGTGCTGTGGCTGGAGAACTTCCTCGACAATTTTGAGAACACCGTTATCGTTGTAAGCCACGACCGGCACTTCTTGGACGCCGTGTGTAACTACATGGCAGACCTCGACTTCTCGAAAATCACGATGTACCCCGGCAACTACACCTTCTGGTATGAGAGCAGCCAGCTCGCGCTGCGCCAGCGCCAAGAAGTGAACAAGAAAACCGAGGACAAGCGCAAGGAGCTCGAAGAGTTTGTACGCCGCTTCTCGGCCAACGCCTCGAAGAGCAAGCAGGCTACCAGCCGCCAAAAGCTGCTGCAAAAGCTGACGCTGGAAGAAATTAAGCCTTCGTCGCGCCGCTACCCCTACATTGCCTTCAAGCCCGAGCGCGAAGCTGGCAACCAGCTGCTGAGCGTAGAAGGCATCAGCAAGTCGGTGGACGGTCACCCGGTACTGAAAAACGTGTCGTTTTCGCTCGACAAGGGCGATAAAGTAGCCATTGTGGGCCGCGACGACCGGGCTGCTTCCCTCCTATTTGACATCATCTTTGGCGAGGCCAAGGCCGACAAAGGTGACTACAAGTGGGGCACTACTATCACACCGAGCTATTTCCCGAAGGAGAACAGCGCTTACTTCCAGGCCGATAATATGAACCTTGTGGACTGGTTGCGCCAGTACTCGGTAGAGAAAGACGAGAGCTTTGTGCGCGGCTGGCTGGGCCGTATGCTGTTCTCGGGCGAGGAAAGCCAGAAGAAGCCTAACGTGCTGAGCGGGGGCGAGAAAGTGCGCTGCATGCTGAGCAAGATGATGCTCGAAAGCGGCAACGTACTGGTACTCGACGACCCCACGAACCATTTAGATTTGGAAAGCATTCAGGCCCTAAACAACGGCCTCAAAGACTTTACGGGCTCGCTTATCTTCGCCTCGCACGATTTGCAGTTTATTGACACGGTGGCCAACCGCATCATCGAGCTCACGCCCGATGGCATCATCGACCGCCGCATGAACTACGAAGAATACCTAGCCGACGAGACGCTGAAGGCGCAGCGCCAGAAGATGTACCAACTGGCCTAGGCAGACTAAGTTAAAGATTATGAATTAGAGATTATGAATTGCTTCCTAGGCTTGCTTGGGAAGCAATTTTTAGTCAATCTGCTCCTAATCAGTAATTTTTAATTCATAATTCTTACTTCTTACTTCTCCCCAATGAAGCGTTTGCTTTTCCCGTCGCTGCTGCTAGGTGCAGTAGCGCTGCTAGCTCCTGGTCGCAGCTGGGCTCAAGAAAAACCGGTGCTGAACACGGCGCCCGTGGTAATACCGGCTCCCGCCCCGGTAGTGACACCGGCCCCCGCACCCGTGCCGCCCACTACCCCGGTCGAGACTCCAGCCACCACAACGCCCACACCCACTACCCCCGCCAACGCTGACCTGCCCCAGCCCGACACGTACAGCCCCTCGGGCCTGGAGCTGCCCGAGCGCGAGCAGAAGCGCAAAGCTCTAGAGCAGCACGCCGAGCAGTACACCAAAATGTTTGTGTACTCGGGTATCGGGCTGGGCTACAGCTCGTACTTCGGCCTGAGCAACTTCAATTTCAGCATTTCACCGGCTATTGGTTACCGCGTCAGCGACCGCTTTTCTATTGGGCCGGGCATTAGCTACGCTTATAACTACTACGGTCAGGACAATGGCCGTGGCGGCAGTGTTAGCCTCAATACCAGTAGCTTTGGGGTTAAAGGATTTGCGCAGTTTATGGTGTATAACCAGTTCTTTGTGCACGCGGAGTATGAAGTAACGCGGGCAGAACTACTGGGCTTTGACCAAAATAACTACTACACCGGCAAAGTGACGCGCTCGGTGCAAACGCCGCTGCTTGGGGCTGGCTACCGCTCGCAGATTAGCAACCGCGCCGCCGCTGATATTGTGCTGCTCTACAATTTTCAGGATGACTACAACAGCATTTATCCCAACCCCGTCATCCGGTTTAACTTCTTGTTTAACATCGGACGCTAGCCGACAAATGTGACCCACAAAAAAGCCTCTGCTACCCTAGGGCAGCGGAGGCTTTTTTATAGTGTTCTAGCTACTAGCTTTATACAGGGCGACGGCCGCTGATAACACGCAGCAGAATAGCTACGATAGCAATTACTAGTAGGATGTGAATCAGGTTATTGCCGGCAATACCAGTGCCTAGGATGCCGAAGAAGCCGAGGGCCCATACGATGATGAGGATGACGGCGATGAGATACAGGAGGTTACCCATGAGTGAAAGGAGACGTGTTAAGATTGGAAGGGTGGTAAAAGGCTTTCTGGGCCTTCTGAGGCATTGTACGACGTCGCCAAAAAAAGGATGAATTTGTTATTATAATTTTGACTATTGTGGGCAACATCCCGGCTGCCGGAAGGCTGGCGAGTAATTTTGCGCGACAGAATTAGCTCTTTTCCGCCTCTACTAACGCTCCCACCCATGCAAGTTGCCGTTATCGGTTCGGGTACTATGGGCAATGGCATTGCCCACGTGTTTGCCCAGCACGGCTTCGCCGTTTCGCTCATCGACATCAATCAGCTCGCCCTCGACCGGGGCATGGCCACCATCACCAAGAACCTCGACCGCCAAGTAGCCAAGGCGACCCTGAGCGAGGACGACAAAACGGCCACGCTAGGTCGGCTGCGCACCTTCACCAGCCTCGAAGCGGGCGTGGCCGGCGCCGAGCTTGTAGTAGAAGCCGCCACCGAAAATGTGGACCTCAAGCTCCAGATTTTCCGAGACCTCGACCAGTACGCGCCCGCCGGGGCCATCTTGGCCAGTAACACGTCGTCGATTTCGATTACCAAGATTGCGGCCGTTACCAAGCGCCCGGCCCAGGTCATTGGCATGCACTTTATGAACCCCGTGCCGGTGATGAAGCTGGTGGAGGTAATTCGGGGCTACGCTACCTCCGACGAGGTGACACAGCGCGTGATGGATTTGTCGCGCCAGCTCGGCAAAACGCCTACTGAAGTCAACGACTACCCTGGCTTCGTGGCCAACCGCATTCTGATGCCCATGATTAACGAGGCCATTATTAACCTCTTCGAGGGCGTGGCCGGCGTAGAAGAAATTGATACGGTGATGAAGCTCGGCATGGCCCACCCCATGGGCCCGCTGCAGCTGGCCGACTTTATCGGCCTCGACGTGTGCCTAGCCATCCTGCGCGTATTGCACGACGGCTTTGGCAACCCCAAGTATGCGCCCTGCCCGCTGCTGGTAAACATGGTGATGGCCGGCCGCCTAGGGGTGAAATCCGGCGAAGGCTTTTACCAATACACCGCCGGATCGAAGGACTTGGTAGTGGCCCCTTACTTCAGACCGCAGATTCAAACGGATTTATAAGATTTAACGGATACGCTTGCTCCGCAAGCTGACTAGGCTAGGGTGCGAAATGTCATGACTGTTTGCGAACGACTTACTCGCTAGGCCACGCAAGCTGACTAGAGTGCAAAATGAGAAAAGCCGCAGTATAAGGACGAACGCAGCGCCACTTTTCTTCGTTAATAAACCAGCACGGTAGCGGAGTAATAGTCCGCAGTCAGCTTGCGCAGCAAGCGTATCCGTTAAATCTTATAAATCCGTTTGAATCTGCGATATGGAACATGCAACTTTCGGTGCCGGCTGCTTTTGGTGCGTCGAAGCCGTTTTTCAAAATTTGAAGGGGGTAGAAAAAGTGGTTTCGGGCTATACTGGAGGCCGCATTAAAAATCCTACGTACCGCGAGGTGTGCAGCGGCATGACCGGCCACGCCGAAGTGATTGACATCACCTACGACCCGGCCGTTATCAGCTACAAAGAGCTGCTCGAAATTTTCTGGAAAACCCACGACCCCACCACCCTCAACCGCCAGGGTGCCGACGTGGGCACGCAGTACCGCTCGGTTATTTACTACCACAACGACGAGCAAAAGCAGCTCGCCGAGGAGTACAAACAAAAGCTCAACGACGGCCAGGCCTTCCCGAACCCTGTGGTAACAGAAATCACGGCTGCGCCGGAGTTTTACCCCGCCGAAGACTACCACCAGAACTATTTCAACATGCACGGCCATGAGCCCTACTGCCAGTTTGTGGCTAAGCCCAAAGTGGACAAGGTGAAAGCGCTGTTTGGCGAAAAGCTAAAGTCGGTGGCCGCGTAGGAATTGGTCTTATATCATAAAAAAAGCCCGCTTGTCAGCGGGCTTTTTTTATGATATAGCGAAAGTCAGCGTCTCTTGAAGTTGCTTTAATCGCGGCAATGGCCAGCCAGCGCTTTCCTGTATTGCCCAAGCCTGCCCTTGAGGACCAAATGCTACTAAGAAATGAACGCTACCACTATGACTGGTTTGGCGGCTCAGTTGATAGTGCATTCGGCTCAGGGGCAGCGCAGTGCGCCAAGGCATCCTTAGCTGGTAGCAGGTTACTTGCGCCTTCTGGTAGTCAATGCATACAGCCAATGGTTCTGGCTTTAACAACAATGCCAGCACAGCAATAAGTAAGGAACTACCTACTACAACCAGTAGCACGTGCCACGCCTCTACTAGGGTAGCCGCGGGCTGCGAAGCAGTCCAACGCCATTCTAACAATGCCACCGCAACGCTAAGCCATAGTTGCCAAAGCGCTTGCCAGCGAATAAAGAAGCAGTTTGTAGTTGCGCCCACGCCAGCTACTTTCTTATACGCTCACGCCAAAATCACGCAGCGCATCATTCAGGCTCGTTTTCAAATCGGTGCTGGGCTTGCGCTGGCCGATAATGAGGGCGCAGGGCACTTGGTAGTCGCCGGCCGGGAAGCTCTTCGTGATGGAGCCCGGAATGACGACCGAGCGGGGCGGTACGTAGCCTTTGTACTCCTTGGGCTCGTCGCCAGTCACGTCGATGATTTTGGTGCTGCCAGTGATGGTCACACCCGCGCCGATTACGGCTTCTTTGCCGATGCGGCAGCCTTCAACTAAGATGCTGCGCGAGCCGATGAAGGCACCGTCCTCAATGATAACCGGGGCTGCCTGCACGGGCTCCAGTACGCCACCTAGGCCTACGCCGCCACTTAGGTGCACGCCTTTGCCTACTTGGGCGCAGCTGCCCACGGTAGCCCAGGTATCGACCATAGTGCCTTCGCCTACATAGGCGCCGATGTTGGTGTAGCTCGGCATCAGGATGACGCCGGGGGCCAGGTAGGCGCCGTAGCGGGCCACGGCGGGCGGTACTACGCGTACTTTTTGAGTGGCGTAGTCGGTTTTGAGGGCCATTTTGTCGTGGTACTCAAAGGGGCCAACTTCCTGAGTTTCCATCTTGCGGATGGGGAAATATAGAATCACGGCCTTCTTCACCCACTCGTTGATGGTCCACTCGCCGCCTTCCTCGGTGGGCGGCTCGGCTACGCGGAGTTTGCCTTTATCGAGGTCCTCAATGACGTGCTCGATGGCGGTTTGGGTTTCGGGCTGGTCGAGCAGGGTTCGGTCGGCCCAGGCAGCTTCGATGGCCTCTTGGGCGGCAAAGCGGTCGAGCACGGGGCTATGGTGGTTGGTAGTATCCATGAAAAAGAGAAGTAAAACTGGGCGCAAAAATAGCCCCGCGCTACCTTCGATTTTTTAGAAAAAACCAGCACCGACAGCGCCTAGGTGCCGCCAGCAGCCCGCCATGCGGCCAAGGCACTGCTAGTCAGCCCTCCGCCTTAGCAGCAAGCCGCAGCCTACGGGGCCCGTCAGCTTATTTATCCAGCGACTGCAGCCAAGGTAGCGCGTCAGCCATCATGGGCAAGATGCTCGATATGTGGGTACCGCCCTGAATGGGAATAAGCGTAACATTGGGAGCGCCGGCAGCCTGGAAACGAGCATAGGTGCTCGCCGAAGTCTGGTAAAATACGCTCTCGTCGGCGGTGCCGTGGTAGAGGCGCGTGGGGCTGCGCGGCACCCAATTGTTGAAGCTATTATCGGCAAGCTGCTGTTTGAGTACGGGCTCGCCGCTGGCACTACCTAAGGCGGTATAGAAAGCAGGTGTGAACAAAGCCGCCGGGCTGTTGGTGAGCTGGGCGTCGATAGTAGCCCGGTCTTTGGTGCCATCAAGTAATGATGGAATCCGCGCCGCGTAGGGCGTCTGGAAGAAGTCGGTCAACGGCCGGTTCCAGCCGTAGGTGGTGTTGTAGCCTTGCAGCAAAAGCGCCAGAAAAGAGGGCGTATTGTAGGTAGGCGCGGCTGCAATACCACTGAGCATGCCTGGCAGGTCGTAGCCACCCGCCCCCTCGGCGGCGGCCGTAAGCGTGAGCTGGTGCATGGTGTTGGTTTCGATTTCCTGCTGCGCGGCCATCGTCACGTAGCCCCCTTCGGAGTAGCCTATCAGAAACAGATTTTTATTGGTGGTAATGGTTTGCTGTTGCAGGTAATATTGCGCGGCCTTGAGCATATCCACGACCGTGCTGGCCGAAGTGGCCTTATCAAAATAGGGCTGTGCCACGTTGCTCGACGCACCTAGGCCAATAAAATCGGGAATGACTGTGACAAAGCCCGCGCTCGCAAAAAGCTCAAACCCCGTGAAGGTGCTTGGGAAATTGGACGGCGCTTCGGCCTGCCGAAACATGGTGCCGTGCTGCGCGCTGAGTAAAGCAGGTGGCTTGGGCGTATTGAGCGGCACGCCGAGCAAGCCGGACACCTGAATGAGCTGCCCCTTATACGTGGTCTTGTACAAGAACTTGTAGTACGTAGCATCGTACTTGAGCTGAGATGCAAACGCTCCGAAGCCGGCGAGCGTGGCCACGGTTTGCAGCTGCAATTTTGTAACGGTGCCAATGGGCTGCGCCGACACAAACAGGTCTTGGCCAGTGGGCTGGGTAGGCTGTGGGTCTTCGCTAGTATTGCGGCAGTTGCTGAGGCTGCCTACCAGCAAGCTGACCAGCAACAGCAGGCGAAAGGGGCGAACTAGTGTTTTCATAGAGCTAAGAAATTAAGAGCGACTTCGTGGGTGTGCAAGGCTGGCAGCTTTGCACGCTAGCCCTTGATGCCTAAGCAAGATAGGCGATAATGAAGCTATATGCTGTATGTCAGCCTAATCCGCCCGCACTGCGCTGCCTGGCAGCACCAGCAGCTTCTGCGCTTTAAGGAAATGCGCCACATCTTTGAAACATGTTACCGCCTCGCCCCGTGGCTCCGCGCTTCGAGTTTACCCCTAGGCTAGCTCCGGCCGATGACACGCTGCGCCCCGTGGTGCTGGCCTCGGTGCTAAAGCCCGTAGACGATACCCGGATGCGCGGCAAATTTGCCGAAACCATTCTGCAGCGGCCCGACTTGCGGGTGCACGTAGTGGGCCGCGACACTGGCGCTGACCTGCATGCGGACTTAGTGCAGCCGCGCATCACGCACAATCGCATTCTCTGGAGCTCGCGCCTGAGCCTGGGGCGCTTGGCGGCGCAGGGGCGCTACTGGCGCCTATTGCGGGCGCTGCGCCACGCCCCCGCGCTGGTGGTGGTGCACGCCCCCGAGCTGCTGCCTCTCACGCTGCTGTGGCAGCACCTAGGGCGCGGTCGGCAGTTTATCTACGACATCCAGGAAAATTACGCGCTCAACATTCGCAGCCAAGGCGTGTACCCAGCCGTGGTGCGCCAGGCGCTGGCCGCCGCGCTACGCTGGGTAGAGGCGCTGGCGGCTCGCCACGCCGCCGCCGTAGTGCTGGCCGAGGCCAGCTACGCCGACGAGCTGCCCTACCTAGCCACCCTGCCCGGCCACCGGGTGCTCCTGCTCGAAAACAAGTACCAGCCCCAACCCGGCGAGGTACTGCCTCGCACTGCGCGGCCGCTACCGGCCCGCACCGAGCCGCTGCGCCTCCTGTTCTCGGGCACCATTGCGGAGCTGACTGGGGTGCGCGAAGCCATAGCGCTAACTCGGCACCTAGGGGCTGCCTGGCCGGGCGGGGCACGGCTTACTATCATCGGCTTTTGCCAGCAGCCGACGCTACTAGCCGAGCTGCAGCAGCTGGCAGCCACCGAGGCCAGCTGGCTCACCCTCATGGGGGGGGCGGCCCTGGTGCCCCACGCGCAGATAGTGGCTGAGATGGGCCGCAGCCACCTAGGGCTGCTGCCCTACCGCCCGCACCCCAGCACCGAGCGCTGCCGGCCCACCAAGCTGTTTGAGTACCTAGCGCACGGCCTGCCGGTGCTGGTGCCGCCCAACCCGTTGTGGACGGCGCCGGTGCAGGCGCACCAAGCGGGGCTGGTAGTTGATTTCTCGCAGCCCGCGGCGTCGGCGGCGCAAGTGGCCGCGGCATTGCCAACGGCCATTTTTTACCCGGCCGGGCCGCCCACCGATGCCGTATTGTGGGCGGGCGAAGGCAAAAAATTACGGCATTTGCTGGAAAGCCTGCTGCCGCCCGCCACCTTTGTGCCCGCTTAGCGCGTTCCGGAGGAGGTAATTTTGCTTTTTCCCCTAGGCTGCTTTTCGCTATTGCTGGCCAGCTCTGGTTAGCCAATTCGCTCCCCTCCCACCCACTTTCCCGTTCATACTCAATGGCTTCATCTAACACTTTGCGCCACGCCGAAATTGCGGGCGTGGGCCACTACGTGCCCGACCGCGTGGTCAAAAATGCGGAACTCGAACAACTCATGGACACTACCGACGCCTGGATTCAGGAGCGCACGGGCATCCAGGAGCGCCGCTGGTTTGAGGAAGGCAAGGACACTACCGCCGGCATGGGCGCCGAGGCATCGCGCCGCGCGCTAGCCGCCGCGGGCCTCACCCCCGACGACGTGCAGCTTATCGTGTTTGCCACGCTCTCGCCCGACTATTTCTTTCCCGGCTCGGGCGTGCTCATGCAGCGCGAGCTAGGCATGAAGGACAACGTGCCGGCCCTCGACGTGCGCAACCAGTGCTCGGGCTTTATCTACGCGCTCTCGGTGGCCGACCAGTTTATCCGCACCGGCATGTACGACACGGTGCTGGTGGTGGGCTCCGAAATTCATTCTTCGGGCCTCGACAAGTCGACCCGCGGCCGGGCCGTGTCAGTTATCTTCGGCGATGGCGCGGGCGCGGTAGTGCTGCGGCCGTCGAGCCAAGAGGGCCACGGCATACTGAGCACGCACCTACACGCGCAGGGCGAATTTGCCGAGGAGTTGATTGTGAAGGAGCCCGGCGCCAACCGCGACGACCGCACCAACTACGTGGCTGACAATCGCGAGGGCATGTACCCCTACATGAACGGCCAGAATGTGTTTAAGCACGCTGTAGTCCGCTTTCCCCAGGTTATTAAGGAGGCTCTCGACCAGAACAACTACCAGCCGGTCGACATTGACCTGCTCATTCCGCACCAGGCTAACCTGCGCATTACGCAGTACGTGCAGCAGAAAATGGGCTTGGGCGACGATAAAGTGTTCAGCAACATTCAGCGCTACGGCAACACCACGGCCGCCAGCATCCCGATTGCGCTCAGCGAGGCTGTGCAGCAAGGCCGCGTCAAGCGCGGCGACCTCGTGTGCCTAGCCGCTTTTGGCTCGGGCTTCACCTGGGCCTCAGCCCTGATTAAATGGTAGTTGGCAATGAGCAGTTAACAATGAGCCATGAGCAGTTCGCTGCGACTTAGCGCCTTTGTTACCTGCTCTTTGCTCATTGTTAATTGCTCATTGAAAGCAATGCCCTCGCACACCGAAGAGAATTATTTAAAAACCATCTATAAGCTAGCCGAGGCCGAGCCGGGGCAAGACGTGAGTACCAACCGCATTGCGGCGGCGCTCACCACCCGGGCGGCCTCGGTGACGGATATGCTGCGCCGCTTGGCCGAGAAGGAATTGCTGCGCTACGAAAAATACCGCGGCGTGCAGCTCACGCCCGAGGGCCGGCGGCTGGCGCTGCTCACAGTGCGCAAGCACCGGCTGTGGGAAGTATTTCTGGTGCAGCAGCTGGGCTTTAACTGGGACGAGGTGCACGAAGTGGCTGAGGAGCTGGAGCACGTGCAATCGCCGCTGCTGATGCGGCGGCTCGATGAGTTTCTGAACTACCCCACCCTCGACCCGCACGGCGACCCCATTCCGGCCGAGGATGGGGCCATGCGCCGCCCCACCCAGCGCCTGCTAGCCGAACTGGAAATAGGCGAACGCGGCACCCTAGCAGCCGTTAAAGATACTTCCGCGCCCTTCCTGCAGTACCTCGACAAGGTAGGCCTGCCCCTAGGTGCCCAGGTTAAAGTACTGGATAAGGTAGCGTTTGATAACTCACTAGAGCTCCGTATTAACCGCGAGCGTACTATTTTGATTTCGGCCGAAGTTGGGCGCAATTTGTTTGTAACGTAGCCGTGTTGCGCTGGCCATTTGCTGGCGCGCATAGGGCCGTATACAAAATCCGACCAACCCGAAAAATTCGACGAATCCGTGGTTCAGACACTATCCGATACTATTGTGGCTTTGTCCACGCCGCCCGGTGCGGGCGCGCTGGCCGTGGTGCGCCTTTCGGGGCCCGAGGCGGTAGCCATCACCCAGGCGCTGTTTTCGAAGAAAAACCTGGCTGCCCAGCCCGGCCACACCCTACACTACGGCACCCTGCGCGACCCCGCCAGCGGCCAAATCCTAGACGAAGTAGTAGCGGCCCTCTACCGTGCGCCGCGCTCCTACACCCGCGAAGACGTAGTGGAGCTGTCGGGCCACGGCTCCGACTTCATTGTGCGCCAAATACTGGCTGCGCTGCTGCGCCAAGGCGCTCGCCTGGCCGAAGCCGGCGAGTTTACCAAGCGCGCTTTCCTAAACGGAGCCCTCGACTTGGCCCAGGCCGAGGCCGTGGCCGACCTTATCGCCGCCGACTCGGCGCTCTCGCACCAGGTGGCGCTGAACCAACTGCGCGGTGGCTTTTCGGACGAGCTGCGCGGGCTACGGGCCCAGCTCATCCAGTTTGCCGCGCTGCTGGAGCTAGAGCTAGACTTTGGCGAAGAAGATGTAGAGTTTGCCGACCGCACTGGCCTCACACGCTTGCTCACGGAAGTACAAGGTGTGGTGCATGGCCTGCTGCGCTCGTTCGAGCTGGGCAACGTGATTAAGAACGGTATCACGACCGTAATCGCTGGGCGACCTAACGCGGGCAAGTCTACGCTACTCAACGCCTTGCTGCGCGAAGAGCGCGCTATCGTATCGGCCATTCCGGGCACGACGCGCGATTTTATTGAGGATGAAGTCAGTATTGACGGGCTGCGCTTTCGCTTTGTGGACACGGCCGGCCTGCGCGACGACCCCGCTGACGAGGTAGAAGCCATTGGGGTGCAGCGCACGCGCCAGCGCATTGGGCAAGCAGCCCTGCTGCTATATCTCTTCGACTTAACGGCTATGACGCCGGCTGAGGTAGAAGCTGACCTAGGCGAGCTTACGGCCGCGCATCCCAAGCTGCCCGTGCTCGTGGTAGGCAACAAGCAAGACGCGGCAACGCCCACGCAGCTCGCTGCCTTTGCAGCGCTTTCTTTCCAAGACGTTGTGCTTCATACCATTGCTGCGGCGCCGCGCCAGGGGCTCGCGGAGCTGCAGGAAGCCTTGCTCACGCAGGTGCGCGGCGCTGGCCTGGCCACCACTGGCGCGGCCACTATCGTTACCAATGTGCGCCACGCCCGCGCCCTGGAGGCCGCCGCGCAGCACCTAGGGGCCGTGCAGCTGGGCCTGGCCACCGGGCGCGGCACCGAGCTGCTAGCCGCCGACCTGCGCCACGCCCTCGGCGCACTAGGCGAAATCACGGGTGATATCTCGTCGGATGACCTACTGACGAGCATTTTTACCCAGTTCTGTATCGGTAAGTAAATCGCAGATTCAAACGAATTTTTAGGATTTCACAGATACGCTTTCTGCGCGAGCTGACTATACGAAGGGCTTGAGTTGGGCTCTATACATAACCTAAGCTTGGATATACCAGTTCTAGTATAGGCGAGCAGTTTCTTATGTCTTGTGTAAGAGCTCCTCTTACTCCACCAGTCAGCCTGCCGCCGGCAGGCGTATCTGTGAAATCCTAAAAATCCGTTTGAATCTGCGGTCCGGCAGTTAGCTTCGCGGCCAGATTATTCCCTGACGTTTACCACCCACTCTTCTTTAGTACAATGGCAGAAACTGCTGACCTCACCCTCGACGGCAAGACAATTAGCTTGCCCGTTATCGAAGGCACCGAGCACGAAAAGGCCTTCGACATCGGCAAGCTGCGCGACCAAACCGGCTACGTTACCTACGACCCAGGTTACAAGAACACTGGTGCTACCAAAAGCGCCATCACGTTTCTCGACGGCGAGGAAGGCATTCTGCGTTACCGCGGCTATCCCATCGAGCAGCTCGCCGAGCAGGCCAGCTTCCTGGAAGTAGCTTACCTACTGATTTATGGCACCTTGCCCACGCAGGCCGAGTTTGATGCCTTCCGCTACAAGATTTCGCAGCACACACTGGTGCCCGAAGACGTGCGCAAGATTCTCGACGGCTTCCCCTCGTCAGCTCACCCCATGGGCATCCTAGGGTCTATCGTGTGTTCGCTCACGGCCTTCTATCCGCAGAGCATTTCGCCGCAGATGAGCGCCGAAGAGCTGGACCTCAACATTGTACGCCTCATTGCTAAGATTACGACCATCGCGGCTTGGAGCTACAAGAACTCGGTAGGTCACCCGTTCATCTACCCCCGCAACGAGCTCGACTACACGGCCAACTTCTTGTACATGCTCTTCAGCTACCCCACCGAGGAGTACAAGCAAAACCCCGTGGTAGTGAGCGCCTTGAACAAGCTCTTCATCCTGCACGCCGACCACGAGCAAAACTGCTCGACCAGCACCGTGCGCCTGGTAGGCTCCAGCAACGCTAGCCTCTATGGCTCGGTATCGGCCGGCATCAACGCCCTATGGGGCCCGCTGCACGGCGGTGCTAACCAAGAGGTTATCGAAATGCTCGAAGCCATCGAGCGCGATGGTGGCGATACCAGCAAGTTTATCGCCAAGGCCAAGGACAAGAACGACTCGTTCCGCCTCATGGGCTTCGGCCACCGGGTGTACAAGAACTTCGACCCGCGCGCCAAAATCATTAAGAAGGCTGCCGACGAGGTCTTGCAGGCCCTAGGCGTGCAAGACAGCCCGCTGCTGAAAATAGCCAAGGAGCTGGAAGAAGCCGCCCTCACCGACCAGTACTTTGTAGACCGCAAGCTGTACCCGAACGTGGATTTCTACTCGGGCATCATCTACAAGGCCATGGGCATTCCGACCGAAATGTTCACCGTGCTCTTTGCCATCGGCCGCCTCCCCGGCTGGATTGCCCAGTGGAAAGAGCTGCGCGAAAACAAAGAGCCCATCGGCCGCCCCCGCCAGATTTATACCGGCGAAACCGAGCGCAACTACGTGCCGATGGCCGAGCGAGCCTAGGTAGCTAGTTACCAACAACTAAAAGCCCCGCCTGCTACTAGCAGGCGGGGCTTTTAGTTGTTGCTTCTCCCCTATTTCAGCGGTTAGTAGCGCGCGTTTTCTAGCTTGCGCTGCTACTAAATTTCTCGCTTGAGGGTGATAAGGAAACTGGTGGCAGTACCGGCCGTGGTCACGCTTAGCATCGACACCATTTCCCACCCTAGGGCCCCCAGCTGGTTGAGGTGCTCGTTGAGTTGCTTGTAGTCGAATAAAGAAGCCACTTTTAGTATCCAGCAATTTGTACTCGAATTTCTTCATCATAACCCGCGGATTTCGGCCGCCGCCGATTTAGTCTCAAGCTATATCGGCGGTGGCGCAAATGCATTACAGCCGGTGGGCCGTCATGTTGGCCCGCAGCTGCTGGTAGGCCAAGCGCTGCTCGGGCCGGAGCAGGGTGGCAAGGGCGTGTTCGTAGCGGCGCTGGTAGTCGGCCAGCTGCTCGTCGCGCTCAGCGGCGGGGGCTTCGGCTAGGTTCAGCTCAAACTCTAGCTGGCGGCGCTCTTCGAGGTAGCGCAGGTGCAGCTGCTTTACTTGCACGTACTGGCCTTCATCGAAGTGGATGCGCTGGGCCAGGGCCTGCGTGAGCGCGGTAGCGTGGATGGCGACCGACTTAGGAAAGGTCTTAGGTTCTTCGCCGGGGCCATGAGCGGGGCGGGCACTGGTGAGGCCCGTCAGGAGGCAGGCGGCAGCTACTAGGTTTTTCATGCGTAAAAAAGGTAGAGGTTGGAAAAAGATGATGTTGTGTAAAGAGCCAGTCAGCAGCGTTGCCTAGGTGGCCGGGGTAACTGATTTCAAACCTACACGCTTTTTATTTTTTGGACAAAATCGGGTGACCATGTCACTTTTTTAATCAGGCCATTTTTCACAAAAAACACAACCCTCTCATTTTCGAGTTTTTATTTCAACTTGAAAAAGCTAAGCTTGAGGCATAAAAAATGCCCGCACAAAGGCGGGCACTACATTTTATTCGAACAATCCTAGTAAATTTTCGCCTTCTTAAAGCCTTGCTTTAAGTCTGCTTTACAGAATTCGCAGCTCGATGCGGCGATTTTGAGCGCGGTGGGTCTCCGTATCGTTAGCAGCAAGGGGCCGGGTTTCGCCATAGCCTTTGGCTCGCAGGCGGCTGGCGGGCACGCCTTGGCTGGTGAGATAGTCTAGTACTGCCTGGGCGCGGCGCTGGCTCAGGCTTAGGTTGGCGGCGGGCGTACCTACGTTGTCGGTATAGCCAGCCACTTCTACACGCAGGCTGGGGTCTTGGCGCAGAAACTCAACCAGGCGGCTCAGCTCGGTGCGCGAGCGTGGCTTGAGCGTGGCTTTATTCGAGTCGAAAAACAGGTTGTTGAGTACCGCACTCCGGCCGCTCTTGGCCGGGTCGAGGTAGATGTCCAAGGTCAGCGGGTCGAACTTTTGCTGGTTGGAATAGTCGAAGCTCAGGCTCTTGAGTAGGTAGCCGGGCGCGGCGGCGTACATGGCGTAGGCGCGGCCCTCGTTGAGCACGGCGGTGTACTCGCCGGTTTCGCCATCCGAGTACACTTGCTGCGTGAGGGCATTAGTATTTAGGTCGAACAGCTGCACCACGGCCTCAATGGGCTTCTTGGTCACGGCGTCGAACACACGGCCCTGGGTATAGGTGCTGGTTTCGCGGGCGCGGGCACTGGCGGGCACTTCGCTGCCGTAGAGCAAGATGGCGGGCGGCAGGCCCGGCGCATCGCCCGACTGCGGCCGCTCGGTGCGGGTATAGTAAGCGCGCTTGTTGTCGGAGCTAATGAAGAGCGAGGCCTCATTAGCAAACGTGTTGAGCGGGTACCCCACGTTGAGCGGCTCGCTCCACTGGCCCTTTTCGTCGAGGTAGGCCCGGAAGATGTCGGAGCTACCTAGGCCCACCCGGCCATTGGTACTGTAGTAGAGCGTGGTGCCGCTGGCATGAATGAAGGGCGCCAGGTCGTCGCGGGTGGTATTGATGGGCGCGCCTAGGTTGCGGGCGGCGCCCCAGTTGCCATCGGCCCCGATGGTGGTCACGTAGATGTCGTAGCCGCCCACGCCGCCACCGCGGTTGGAGGAGAAGTACAGCGTGCGGCCATCGGCCGATAGCGAGGGCTGCGAATCCCAAGCTTTGGAATTAACCAGCACGCCTAGGTTGCGTGGGGCCGTCCATTGGTTGCCGCGCCGGTGCGAGATGTAAAGGTCACAGTTGCCGAGGCCACCCGCCCGGCCGCAGCTGGTGAATACCAGCGTCTTGCCATCGCCTGAGATAGTGGCCGCGCCTTCGTTCTCTGGCGAGTTGATGACCGGTGAAATCGACTGCGGCGCCCCAAACTTGCCGTTGGCATCGACGGCGCTGATGAGCAGGTCCTCGTTTTCCTGGCCTTGCTTCTCGGGGTTGCGGCGCACCGTGAACACCAAGAAGCGGTTATCGGCAGTGAGCACCGGGAAGTACTGGTTACGAAATTGGTTGAGCGGCGCGGCCAGGCGCTCGGGCGGCGGGCCAGTGGGATGCGCCATGGCCTCGGCCGCAAAGTCACAGTTTTGCAGCTGTAGCTTGGCCGTTTCCACCTGCGTTTTGTTGGTGGGGTTAGTTTTCAAGTAATTGGTGAAGGCTGTGCGCACGGCGGCGTAATCGCCTACCTCCCCGGCTAGGCGGCCCATGACGAAGTAGTCGGCGGCACGGGCGGGCTCCACGGGCAGCTTGCTGAGGCCCGCCTGGTAGGCTTCGAGGGCCCTAGGGTGGTCGCCGAGGGTTAGCAGCAGGGAAGCCTTGCGCAGGTATGGCTCGCCGTAGTCGGGATACTTATCCGTAAGCTGCTGCCACACGGCGAGGGCCTGCTGGGGCTGGCGGTCGCGTTGCAATAGCTGCTGCGCCTTTTCGTAGAGGCCGCGGGCTTTGTTGTCGGTGATGCTGGCGGGCACTTGCGCCAGGGCGGGCGCCGTGGCTAGGCCAACCAGCAGGCTGGCAGAAAACAGGAATTTGGGCAGCATAGAGCAGGAAAGTCGCAAACGAGTACCCTAGGCAAGGTATTCTGACCAACCTAACGGTACAAGCCGCCGGACCGTTCAGGTTGCCTTCACCCAGGTGCCGCAAAGATGCACTGCCCCGCCCGCTACGGGATGTCGAGGTATTTGTGTGTTTGCAGCGACACCTGCCAGCGCGGATTAGCCTTCACGTACTCGATGAGGGCGGGCGTCATGCGGGCGGCGCGGCTCCACTCGGGCTGCAGGTAGAGGCGCGTGGTGCTGGGCACCAGGGCCGCGTGCTCCTCGGCCCATTTGAAGTCGCTATCGTTGAAAACGATAATTTTCAGCTCGTCGGCGTGGGCCAGCACTTCGGGCAGCGGGGCCTTAAACTTCTTGGGCGACACGCATATCCAGTCCCAGTTGCCCGAGAGCGGGTGCGCGCCGCTGGTTTCAATCCAGGTTTTAAAGCCAGCCTCTTGCAAGGCCTTGGTCAGCGGCAGGCAGTCGTGCATCAGTGGCTCGCCACCCGTAATCACAACGTTGCGGCCAGGGTACTCACTGGCCGACGCTACCAAGTCGGCAATGGCGTAGCGCGGGTGGGCGTCGGCGTCCCACGACTCTTTTACGTCGCACCACACGCAGCCCACGTCGCAGCCACCTAGGCGAATAAAGTAAGCCGCCCGTCCCGTATTAAACCCTTCGCCCTGAATGGTATAGAACTGCTCCATTACGGGCAGCGCCGCAGCGGGCTCGTTGGGCGAAAGAATGGGCAGGGCAGCAAAAAAATCGGTAACGGCAGACATAAGCAACTAAAAAAGGGCGCGACTTACGTCAACGCCCGAGGCGCGGCCGGGGGTTCCGGCCGCTCAAATTTACGAAGTAACTTATTCTTATCTGTCATTGCGAGCGTAGCGAAACAATCGCACTAGGACTGGCTCGCCTAGGTCCCGTTTGGGTGCGACTGCTTCGCTATGCTCGCAATGACAGGACAACTTTATTTCGGGTAGATTTCGCCCTTGGCCGCGCGCAGCGTATTTAGCAGCAGCATGGCAATGGTCATGGGGCCCACGCCGCCCGGTACGGGCGTAATGCGCGAGGCCAGTGGCGCCACTTCGGCAAAGTTCACGTCGCCCTTCAGGCTGAAGCCGCTCTTCTTGTTGGCGTCGGTCACGCGGGTTGTGCCCACGTCAATCACCACCGCGCCGGGCTTCACCATGTCGGCCGTTACAAACTCGGGCCGGCCGATGGCGGCCACGATGATATCGGCCTGGCGCACGATTTCGGGCAGGTTCTTGGTGCGCGAGTGGCATAAAGTAACCGTGCAGTTAGCCGTCTCCAAGTTCTTAGCCAGCAAGATGCTAACGGGCGTACCCACGATGTTGCTGCGGCCGATTACCACGGCGTGCTGGCCGCTGGTTTTGATGCCGGCGCGGGCCATTAGCTCCACGATGCCCGAGGGCGTGGCGGGCAGCAACGCGGGCAAGCCAGCCACCATGCGGCCTAGGTTGGTGGGGTGAAACCCGTCCACGTCCTTCTCAGGGCGAATGGCTTCAATCACCTTCTCGGCGTCGATGTGCTTGGGCAGCGGCAGCTGCACAATGAAGCCGTCGATGTCGGCATCCTCGTTGAGCTGCTGCACCTGGGCCAGCAGCTCGGCTTCGGTAATGTCGTCCTCGAAGCGCAGCAACGTGCTACCAAAGCCCACGCGCTCGCAAGCCAGCACCTTGTTGCGCACGTAGGTTTCGGAGCCACCATCGTGGCCTACGAGAATGGCGGCTAGGTGCGGCACTTTCTGGCCGGCTTCCTTTAGGCGGGCTACCTCGGCAGCAATTTCAACTTTGATATCCTCGGCGGTTTGCTTGCCGTCGATGAGATGGGGAGCTTCTTGGGGCATAAGGTTGCGCGGACTTTGTAGTCCGCGATTGGTTGAAAAAGGTATCTATTACATCGCGGACCAGCACCAAAGGGCAGCTTGGCTACAGTCCGCATACTTACTTACCGCATGGCAATACCCGCCGCTGTTAGGCGCTGGTAGATGCCGGCCAGTAGTTCGCTTTTCAGCACGTCCTCCTGGCGAATGTTGTTTATCCAGAACTGCACTTTGAGGTCGTAGCCGCTGGTGGTGATGCTACTAACCAGGATTTCGGGCGTGATGCGGTGCAGGGTGTTAGGGTTAGCTAGAATCTCCTCGCCGATGAGGCGCCGGGCCTCGGCCAGGTCGATATCGGGACCTAGGGCCAGGGCCAGCTCGGTGCGGATGTGGCTGTTGCTGAGCGTCCAGTTGATGACGTGGTTGCTAAGCAGGTCGCCATTGGGTAGGATGATTTCGGAGCCAGCCTGCGATGTGAGCTTGCTAGCCCGGATACCTATATCCTTCACCCGGCCCGTCTGGCCCTTCACCTCGATATAGTCGCCCACCTGGAACGGCCGCTCGAAGATGAGAATCACGCCCGACACAAGGTTGTTGATGATATTTTGCAAGCCCAGGCCAATACCGACACCTAGGGCGCCCAGCACAATGGCAATTTTATCGACCGGCAGCCCCGAGGCGATGGTAGCCAGAAACAAGCCCACGGCCAGAATCCCCAGCCGAACAGCCACCATCCAGGAGCCCTTGCGGTTGGCATCGGCGTTGAAATCATCGTCGGTTTCGCCGAAGAAATACCCCACGTACTTCTGCAACTGAATAGTAATCAATACAATGCCCACGAACAGCAAAATATTACCTAGGGTAAACGTAGTGCTGCCGAGCTGGTGCGGCGCCGTGAGCGCGTGCTCAATCAGCCGGTAAAAGAGGTTGTATAGGTTTAGGTTGGAGGTGAACAGCATTAGCCAGAGCACGCCCACCACTACCACCAGCGCCTTGCGCAGGCCACTCTCAATTTTGCCAAAGCTGAATCGGGCCGACATGCCGCCCGCCAACCGGCTGCGCTTGACTTGCAGGAAAAAGGCCTCGGTGGTGACCCGCACAAAGGCCGAGAGCGCCACTATCTGGGTCAGCCCAAAGATGGCCGTGGTGCTGAACATCTTGGCCAGGCTCACCCGGCCGAAGGCATTGGCCAGGATGGCCAGCGCGTTTAGAAAAATGAAGAGCAGCGCCACCGGCCGCACAAAGCCCGCAATGAGGTGGCGCTGCCGCAGGTAGCGCCAGAAAGCGAACCCCAGCACGCCCGCACCCACGTTGAGCAGCACCGCTACCCAGCGCATACCGAGGCCCGGTGCCCGCACCGCATAGCCTATCGTGAGCGCAAAAAACGCCCCCACAATACCGAGCCAGTACCAAAACAACGGCCGCGGCCAACTGCGCCAACCCAGCACCGTAAGCGTGAGCAGCAGCAGCAGTTGCAGCAAATCGGTATAGGCAGCGGGCGCGTGCAGGTCGAAAAACGGAGCCAGGCTGAACACCACCAGCAGCGAGGCCGCCACCGGCACCGGGCCTAGGTAGCGCAGGCGGTGCTCAGGTATCTCGGCCAGGGTAGTAGCGCCCGTAGCTGGCGTCTGGGCCGCCAGGCGCAGCGCCCGAAAGTTCTGAAACACCCAGCCGAAGAAAGCCAGCGCGAGGATGGCCATCCATACCCAATAATCCCAATTTTCAGCAAAGTAATAGCCTGTGAGCGAGCGCTGGGCAGCGTACGACTCGCGCACCAAGGCGCTAGTTTCTTCATCGGCCCGGATGCGGCTGGGGTGCCAGAGTGGCGGCAGCTCAGCCTGGCGGTTGCGGCCGTTGAAGCGGCCCATCTGCTCGCGCACCACGTCTTGCAGCTCCAGCACCTGGATGTAACCGTCAGATACCCGCGTTTGCAGGCCGGTTACGGTTTGGCGGCTGCGGCGCAACAGCACGGTAGCTTGGTCTTCCTTGCCTTGAAGGCGACCTAGGGCCCGACCCACGGGAGTAGTAACGGGCGGGCGAGCAGCAGCGGGCGGCAGCTGTCCGCTCAGTGTATCGAGCCGGGCCTGCATAGCGGCGAGTTGCTTGCTGCCATCGGCCAGGGTTGTACGCCAGCGGCCCAGCTTCTCCTGCATGTCGGCCAGCAGCACGCGGTACATCTGCAGCTGCTTCACATCTACCACGTTGCCGTACTGGTCGAGGTTCTCCCGAATGATATCAAGGTTGTCCTCCACCGTGGGTAGGTCGTCGCTGAGGTCTTCGGTATTGGTAGCGCGGCGGGCAGTGCCGTTGATGCGGCTCAGCACGAAGTACGCCCGCTCTACGCGCTGGGCCAGCGAATCGGGCAGCGCGGGCGGCGGCTGGCGGCGGGCGGGTATCTTGGCTTTAGCAGCCGGCTTTTGCGGCGCGGGGGCGGCCACTACACTACCTAGGTGGCCTGCCAGCAACAGCAGGAATATTATCCGAAAAGATACAGCGAGAGCTAATTGACGCATTCAATAATAGGATGTGATACAGTATATTGGCTTCTGTAGCAACCACTTTCGGGCCACCGTTCACTTTTATATGAAATATTATTTTAAAGCTTTAAAAAAGTATGCAAATGTTGAAGGCCGCGCAAGCAGGGCAGAATACTGGAACTTTATGTTATTTAATTATCTCATCTCGCTGGTGGTAGCTTTTATCGAAATCCGCCTGCGCACCAACTTCCTGGCTATTACTTATGCAGCAGCATTATTTCTACCGAGCCTCGCCGTCGGCATGAGAAGAATGCACGACCTAGGAAAGTATGGTATATATGCCCTCATACCGGTTTACAGCCACATCCTAGCTTGCTTCGCGGCCACTGCAGGCCCTAATGCCTACGGGCCTGCTCCTGGCAAACGGTAAGAAGTAGCCAACTGGTCTTTACGCACACATACCCAAACCCTTATTGAAAAAGGCCGGCCCCCTCGCAGGGGCCGGCCTTTTCGCTACTAGTCAATCTTGAGCACCGCCAGAAACGCTTCTTGCGGAATCTCCACTGAGCCCACCGAGCGCATCCGCTTTTTGCCTTCTTTCTGCTTTTCGAGCAGCTTGCGCTTACGCGAAATATCGCCGCCGTAGCACTTGGCAATTACGTTTTTGCGCAGTGCCTTCACCGTTTCGCGGGCGATAATCTTCTGGCCGATAGACGCCTGAATGGCGATGTCGAACATCTGACGGGGCAGCAGCTCGCGCAGCTTTTCGCAGAGGCGCTTGCCCCACTCGTAGCTCTTGGAGCGGTGCACGATGGCCGACAGGGCGTCCACCTTCTCGCCGTTCAGCATCACGTCGAGCTTCACCATGTCCGACTCGCGGTAGCCAATTAGCTCGTAGTCAAGCGAGGCGTAGCCGCGGCTAATGGTTTTGAGCTTATCGAAGAAGTCAAATACAATCTCCGACAGCGGCAGCTCGAAGTTCATCTCCACGCGCTCGGAGGTCAGGTAGCTCTGGCCTTTGATGATGCCGCGCTTCTCCATGCAGAGCGTGATAATCGGCCCCACGTACTCCGACGCCGTGATAATCTGCGCTTTGATGTAGGGTTCTTCAATGAGCTTAATCAGGTTCGGCTCCGGCATTTCGGACGGCGCATTGATGATAAGCTCCTGGTCTTTGGAACCTAGGGCGTGAAACTGCACGCTGGGCACGGTGGTAATCACCGTCATGTTGAACTCGCGCTCCAGGCGCTCCTGCACGATTTCCATGTGCAGCATACCTAGGAAGCCGCAACGGAAACCGAACCCTAGGGCCACTGAGGTTTCGGGCTCCCACACCAGCGAGGCGTCGTTGAGCTGGAGCTTTTCCATGCTGCTGCGCAGCTCCTCGTACTCAGTCGTATCGACCGGGTAGATGCCAGCAAATACCATCGGCTTCACATCGGCAAAGCCCTGGATGGCCTCCGGCGTGGGGTTGCCCACCGTCGTGATGGTGTCGCCCACCTTCACCTCGCGGGCTTCCTTGATGCCCGAAATGAGGTAGCCCACGTTGCCGGCGCTCATTTCGGTGCGCGCCTCCTGGTTGAGCTTGAGCACCCCGATTTCGTCGGCGCCGTACTCCTTGCCGGTGGCCATGAAGCGCAGCTTGTCGCCCTTGCGCATAGTACCGTTCTTGATACGGAACAGGACCTCAATACCACGGTACGAGTTAAATACCGAGTCAAAGATGAGCGCTTGCAGCGGAGCCTCGGGGTCGCCCTGCGGCGCGGGAATGCGCTCGCAAATGGCGTTCAGAATGTTCTCGATGCCGATGCCAGCCTTACCCGAGGCGTGGATAATGTCTTCCGGCTTACAGCCAATGAGGTCCACAATTTCGTCGGTTACTTCCTCCGGCATGGCGTGCGGAAGGTCGATTTTATTGAGCACCGGAATGATTTCCAAATCAGCCCCAATGGCGAGGTACAAGTTGGAAATCGTCTGCGCCTCAATACCCTGCGAAGCATCTACAATCAGCAGCGCGCCTTCGCAGGCGGCAATGCTGCGGCTTACTTCGTAGCTAAAATCGACGTGGCCAGGCGTATCAATCAAGTTGAGCGTGTACAGCTCCCCTTTGTAGGGAAACTGCATCTGGATGGCGTGGCTCTTGATGGTGATGCCGCGCTCGCGCTCCAGGTCCATGTTATCGAGGAGCTGGGCCTGCATGTCGCGCTTGGCCACGGTGCTCGTGAACTCGAGAAGCCGGTCGGCCAGCGTGCTTTTGCCGTGGTCGATGTGGGCAATAATGCAAAAATTACGGATATTCTTCAACGGAGAGCGGTTTTATCGCACACGAAGATACGGCCGATTTGCGGCCAGTTGTATGTTTGGGTATGGACCCACTCGCGACGGCTACTGCCCAGCTGCCCCCTACTGGTGCCCCCAGAGCCAGCGCGGCCCGTGTGGCGCACGGCAAGTTTCTGAAGATATTCTTCAACGCCACGGCCTGCTACCTACTAGCGTACCAGCTCGTAAGCCTGGCGTACCAAGCAGCCACGGTGTACGTGGCGCGGCGAGCCAGCGTGCCCGGTTTGTGGAACCTAGGTGGCGTGCGGTTTGAGCTGGCCGACAGTGGCTGGCGGCGCGACATGGTGCTGGACATTTACGGCGCAGGCCCTGCGCTGGTACTGCTGCTGGGTGGGCTGAGCTTTCTGTGGTTTTGGCAGCGGCGCCAGCAGCCGGGCCTCGGCAAGCTGCTGCTGCTGTGGGTGGCCCTGCACGCCACCAATACGGTGCTGGGCGGCCTGCTCGCCGATACGGTAACGCAGTCGGGCTCATGGTACCTGCCCAACTGGCTGCTGGGGCTGGGCAGCACCTGGCCCAGCACAGTGCTGGGGCTACTTTTTGCGGCAGGGCAGGTCGTGCTGGGGTTTGGGGCGGCCGGGCCCTTTTTGCAAGCGCAAGACTCGCGCACGATTATGCAGTTTGACCGGCGGGCGCACCTGGTGGTGTACGCCGTGGTGGGTCCCTGGCTGGTGGGCTCGCTTTTGCTGGCGCTCAGCAAAATGCCGCACCTAGGGGTAAACGAAGCGCTGCACTACGCCACCATGAGCCTGCTACTGATTCCGCTGACTATGGGCTGCCAGCGCGAATTCATCCGCGAGCGCGAGCTGCTGCCCCGCCCCACCCGCGTGGCCTGGGGCTTGGTGGGGTTGGCGCTACTGGCCCTGCTAGCGTGGCGGCTGGCCTTGGGCGCGGGCGTGGCTTTCCAGTAGATTGGATGGCCGTGGCTCGGGTTACAACGCCCAAGCTACTTGTTAAGCAACTCTGCGCTAGGCGCCAGGCACAGCGCCCGGTATTCGGTGGGCGTCATGCCCTCTAGCTGCCTGAACATGCGGGTGAAATACGCTAGGTTGCTAAAACCTGCCTTGAAGCAGATTTCGGTGATGCTGAGCGTTGGGTTGCGCAGGCAGCGCTTGGCCAGGCGCATGCGCTCCTTAATAATGTAGTCGATGGGCGACAAGCCAAATTCTTGCTTGAAGGCGCGGAAGAAATTGGGCTTGCTCATGTAGGCCTGGGCGCTGAGCTCATCGACACTGATTTTCTCGGCAATGTTTTGCTTGATGTAGTGCAGCGTGTGGGCAAAGCGGTTGGAAGTAGCTAGCACGGCCACGTTGCTTTCGGTGGCGTGCAGGCTTTGCAGCTGCATCAGGCGCAGCAGCAGCTCCTTCACGGCAAAATCGGCCAGGATGTCCTTATTCTGGGAATCGTCGAACCCTAGGCGTACCAGCTTATAGATGAGCGCCGTTATCTCTTCATTATTGTAAAAGTGGTGCTGCGTGAAGCTAAAGCTCCACTTGGCGCCTTCGGTGCGCGGGTAAAACTCGTTGAGGTAGTTGACCGTGTCGATGATTTGGAGCCGGTCGATGGCCAGCGCCACACACTGCGTGGGATTGGCATCCGAGGCCTCCGGGAAGTCAATCATCATCTTAAGGTGGGGCGGCACCACCATTGTGTGGCCGGGCAGATAATGAAAGGCCTGCTGGTCGAGCAGGTGCATTACCTTCTTACCGCGCAGCATATTGGTGAGCACTAGGTCGTTGAACGATTGCACCACCTGGTCGCTGGGCACCAGCGTTTCCAGAATGCTTAGCTCATACTTTTCTAAGGTCTGCACCCGGCGGTGGTCGATAAGGGTGGTTAGCTCGTGCGGCGGGGTACGCGGAATAATGGGCAATAAATCGGCGGATGACATAGTGGAAGAGAATAGCGGAGTGAGAATAGGAGGAGTAATGGCTTGCCCGGCGGCCTTGCTCACAAGACAAGCCTGCCTTTGCTAGGATACTGCCAGCGGTTGCTAGGATAGTGCAAGCCTTGCTTTTTAGGCGATTCTACTTTTGTGAAGCATTTATCGGCCGGCTAAAATGCTGGCCAAAACGCCTCTTTCTTCCTAATAAACCAGGGTTGAAAAAGCAGCAGTAGTTTCCCGATGAGCGAGTTAGATACCGATAGGCTAAGCCACGACCTGCGCCACAGCTTGCAGGTAATTATTCAAGAAAACCAGCGCCTGGCTGCGCAAGTAGATTTTGCCCCAGTGGCGGCCCTGATACCGCTGCTTCAACACGCCAAGCGGGTCTTTGTTGTGGGCGCGGGCCGCACCGGGCTAGCCCTTAAGGCCGCCGCCATGCGCCTGATGCACCTAGGATTCACGGTGTTTGTGGTGGGCGAGACTACTACCCCAGCCATTCAAGCCGGCGACTTGCTGCTAGCCGGCTCGGGCTCGGGTACTACCAGCACCATCGTGAAAGCGGCCGAAAAAGCTAAAGCAGCCGGGGCGCAAGTGGTGGCTATTTCTACCACCGCCGACTCGCCGCTGGCGGCACTGGCTACGCAGGTAGTGGTACTGCCCGCCGCCCAAAAGCAAGACCACGGCGGCACCATCTCGCAGCAGTATGCGGGTAGCCTCTTTGAGCAGTTGGTGCTGCTACTCACTGATGCCATTTTCCAAACGCTGTGGGCGCTGGATGGCACCCCAGCCGAAGAACTCTGGAAACGACACGCCAACCTGGAATAACCCCTAGGTGGCTTTTAACTAGTTTATTTTTCTTACCTCTGACCCCAACTGCCCCATGGCTAAGTTACAAGTTGCAATCGACCTACTGAGCACCAAAGAAGCCCTCGAACTGGCTGCCAAAGTTGCTCCCTACGTGGACATTATCGAGCTGGGCACCCCGCTCATCAAAAGCGAAGGTCTCGCCGTTATTAAGGCCATGAAAGCCGCGCACCCCGACAAGCTAGTGTTTGCCGACTTCAAAACTGCCGACACCGGCGAACTAGAAGCTGGCATGGCTTTCGGTGCGGGCGCTGACCTAGTTACCATCCTAGGCTCGGTAGACGACGCCACCGTAATCGGCGCCGTGAAAGCTGCCAAAGAGCACGGCAAAGGCGTGGTAGTAGACACCATCGGCGTAAAAGACCGCGTGAAGCGCGCCCAGGAAGTGAGCAAGCTCGGCGTTGAATTTGTGGAGCTGCACGCCGGCCTAGACGAGCAGGCTCAAGAAGGCTATTCCATCCAAGTGCTCATCGACGAAGCCAAGCGTGCTGGCGTGCCCGTATCCATCGCGGGCGGCGTCAACCTGAAGACCATCGCGGCCGTGAAGGCAGCCGGTGTGGCCGTAGCCGTAGCCGGTGGCGCCATCTACGGCGCCGAAGACCCCGCTGCTGCCGCCAAAGCCCTGCGTGAGGCGCTAAATGCTGCCTAGGGTACTCGCACTTACGCGTAGATTTCAAAGAGCCCCGGCAGGTCGCCGGGGCTCTTTTCGTGTTAGGCAAGTTATCAAAACCAGCAGAGTTAGCCTTAGTAAAGAGCTATTGAATAATTAGGTGCCCTAGGGCGCCGCCGCTAGTAGCACCGGCGCTGCAACCCCAAAGAGCAACTAGGGGCTCTGCCTAAGTACTGGCACCACGAAGGGGCCGTCGTTCTGTACTATGAATATTCGTTTTGTTGGCTACCTAGTGGCTACTAGTTTAGGAGTTGGGGTTGCGCTGGCCAAGCAGGTGCAGCCCAGCCAATCTGTGGAGGTACGGGTAGTAGATAGCCAGCGCAAGCAACCTATCCCCTATGCGTCGGTAGGCGTGGTGGGCCGCCCCCTCGGCACCGTGGCCGATGCTCAAGGCGGCTTTTTGCTGGCGCGGGTGGGTGCCGCGCCCACCGATACGGTGATAATTTCGTGCGTGGGCTACCAATCGCGCCGGCTGTTGGTGGCCGACCTAGGCAAGCTGCCCGAGCTGACGCTGACGCCCCAGGCCGCCGCACTCCAAGAAGTACAGGTGCGCGCCGACACCTGGAAGCGCCGCAACGTAGGCCGCGAAGGGTCAGGTGGCTTCACATTCTATAACTTCCACTTGCAGGCCGATAAAGAACCCGCCAACAAGCTGGGCCGCGAAGTGGGCGCCATCCTAGGGGTGAAACCCAACAGCTTTGTGGAAGAAGCTTACGTGTACCTCAGACAAAGCAGCTTCCGGCACCTGCGCTTCCGGCTCAACGTGCGGGCCCTGGATAGCCAGGACCACCCAGCGGCCAGCCTGCTCACCCAGGATGTGCAGTTTGCCGTGGCTGACTCCACTGCCAGCTGGCAGCACCTTGACCTCAAGCCCTACAACATCAATGTAGGCCCGCAAAGGCGCATCGCCGTGACACTAGAGTGGCTCGACGGCATCCCCACTAAGCAACAAGAATGGTACAGTGTCTCGATTCCAGCGGCGCTGTCGGCCACGCATCGCATGGTATTTCGAGACAAGTCGGAAGACCAGTGGAAAGTGCAGCCGATTAATTTGAGCTTGTATATTACTACCGTGAGCCCTGATTGACATAATTAATCCGCATGATTGACTTCACTCTTTGGCTCGAATTTGAGGAATTTTATTTTTCGGCTAGCCACGACTTCGCAACTGGTCAGCTTGAGACACATGACTGGAATAACAAAAATGACTTTTGCAACATACACGTTACGCTCGCTGATGGCCGACGCTACGGTATTAATGTGTGGACATTTGACTTTCTTGCGACTACCGTCAGCCAAGACAAAGCAAGCGGCGAGAACCTAGGTGGTATTTACCAAATACCACCTGACTTATTCGTGCATGAGCTTACCCGCGAGTGCATTGAGGCTACTATCGCAGACCTTCTAAAACGTGGCAACTTAGAGACTGTATTGAATCCATCAATTATCGATTCCACTTTAGCTGAATACGAAGGATAGAATACGCGCCCCGGCCGACCCCGCCGGGGCTTTTTCGTACCTTTATCGCACCCAAATACGGTGCGCTTAGTTGACTAGACCAACTGAACGTGCCCTGAAACTTCGCCCTACCCCTACCCCATGCATCCCACCCCAGCTGCCCCCTACAAGCCCAAAAACCACGTTCGCATCGTCACGGCCGCCGCGCTGTTTGATGGGCACGACGCGGCTATCAATATCATGCGCCGCATCATTCAGAGCAGTGGCGCCGAGGTTATCCACCTAGGGCACAACCGCTCGGTGCAGGAAATTGTGGACTGCGCCATTCAGGAAGACGCCCAGGCCATTGCCATCACCAGCTACCAGGGCGGGCACAACGAGTACTTCAAGTACATGTATGACCTGCTGAAGGAGCGCGGCGCGGGCCACATCCGCATCTTCGGCGGCGGTGGCGGCGTTATTCTGCCCTCCGAAATAGAGGAGCTGCAAGGCTACGGTATCACGCGCCTCTACTCGCCCGATGATGGCCGCTCGCTAGGCCTGCAAGGTATGATTAATGACTTGTTGGAAAAGAGCGACTTTCCCACGGGCGAGAAGCTGAACGGCGAAGTCGGTCATATAAAGGAGAAAGACGCCCGCAGTATTGGCCGGCTGATTTCGGCCGCCGAGAATTTCCCGGAGGAATTTGAGCGGGTGAAAAGCCAGTTAGTAGCTGATTTTCAGCAACAGGAAAACGGTGCCCAATCAACAACCGAAAACCAAAAACCACAAACCAGCGAAGCCCCCATTCTAGGTATCACCGGCACGGGTGGCGCGGGCAAGTCGTCGCTGGTCGATGAGCTGGTGCGGCGCTTCCTGCTCGACTTCCCGGAGAAGACGCTAGCCATCATTTCGGTGGACCCCAGCAAGCGCAAAACCGGCGGCGCGCTACTTGGCGACCGCATTCGGATGAACGCCATCAACTCGCCTAGGGTATATATGCGCAGCCTAGCCACGCGCCAGAGCAACCTCGCGCTGAGCCGCTACGTGCAAGACGCGGTGGACGTGGTAAAGGCCGCCGACTTCGACCTGATTATTCTGGAAACCAGCGGCATCGGCCAGAGCGATACCGAAATCATCGAGCACTCCGACGTGAGCCTCTACGTGATGACGCCCGAGTACGGCGCCGCCACGCAGCTCGAAAAGATTGACATGCTGGACTTTGCCGATGTCATTGCGCTCAACAAGTTTGACAAGCGCGGCGGCCTCGACGCCCTGCGCGACGTGCGCAAGCAGTACCAGCGCAACCACCAGCGCTGGGATTCGCCGCTCGACGAAATGCCGGTGTTCGGCACCATCGCCTCGCAGTTCAACGACCCCGGCATGAACCGGCTCTACCGGGCCATCCTCAGCACGCTGGAGGAGAAGACGGGCGCGCAGTTTGCCTCGCAGCTCGAAACCAGCGCCGAGCAGTCGGAAAAGGTCTACATCATTCCGCCGAGCCGCACGCGCTACCTCTCCGAAATCGCGGAGACCAACCGCGCCTACGACAAGCGCGTGGCCGAGCAGGTGGCCATTGCCGAGGTGGCGGGCTCGTTTGCGACCCTAGCCAAGCACTACGGCGCCGCCGATAGCGCCGACGCCACGGCCCAGGACTTTGCCAAAAACGTGCAAACCCAACTGCGCCGCCTCGACGCCGACGCCCAGGCCATTCTGGAAAACTGGGAGGCTACCCTCCAAAACTACCGCAACCCCGAGTACGTGTACAAGGTGCGCGACAAGGAAATTCGGGTCAAGACGCACACCACGTCGCTGTCGGGCAATGAGATACCGAAGGTGGCCGTGCCGCGCTACCTAGGCTGGGGCGACCGCCTGCGCTGGGCCATGCAGGAGAATTTCCCCGGCGAGTTTCCCTATACGGCGGGCGTGTTTCCGTTCAAGCGCGAGGGCGAAGACCCCACCCGCATGTTTGCAGGAGAAGGCGGGCCGGAGCGCACCAACCGCCGCTTCCACTACGTAAGCAAAGGCTTGCCCGCCAAGCGTTTGAGCACGGCCTTCGACTCGGTGACGCTCTACGGCGAAGACCCCGACCACCGGCCCGACATCTACGGCAAAATCGGCAACGCGGGCGTCAGCATCGCCTGCCTCGACGATGCCAAGAAGCTCTACTCGGGCTTCGACCTCTCGCACCCGGCCACCTCGGTGAGCATGACCATTAATGGCCCGGCGGCGACCCTAGCGGCGTTTTTTATGAACGCGGCCATCGACCAGAACTGCGAGAAGTACATCTACCAAAATGGCCTCGAAGCCGAGGTGGATGCCAAAATCGACGCCATTTTTGCCGCCAAGCAGCAGCCCCGCCCCCGCTACCAGGGCGAGCTGCCCGAGGGCAACAACGGCCTAGGCCTGCTGCTGCTCGGCGTGACGGGCGAAGACGTGCTGCCCGCCGACGTGTACCAGCAAATCAAGGCCTCGACGCTGACCCAGGTGCGCGGCACCGTGCAGGCCGACATCCTGAAGGAAGACCAGGCCCAGAACACCTGCATTTTCAGCACCGAGTTTGCGCTGCGCCTGATGGGTGACGTGCAGGAGTATTTCATCACCGAGAAGGTGCGTAACTTCTACTCGGTCAGCATCTCGGGCTACCACATTGCGGAGGCGGGCGCCAACCCGATTACGCAGTTGGCGCTCACGCTCTCCAACGGCTTCACCTTTGTGGAGTACTACGTGAGCCGGGGCATGAACGTCAACGACTTCGCGCCCAACCTGTCGTTCTTCTTCTCCAACGGTATCGACCCCGAGTACGCCGTCATTGGGCGAGTAGCGCGCCGCATCTGGGCCAAGGCCATGAAGCTGAAGTACGGTGCCAACGCCCGCAGCCAGATGTTGAAGTACCACATCCAGACCTCGGGCCGCTCGCTGCACGCCCAGGAAATCGACTTCAACGACATTCGCACCACGTTGCAGGCGCTCTACGCCATCTACGACAACTGCAACTCGCTGCACACCAACGCTTACGACGAGGCCATCACTACCCCTACCGAGGAAAGTGTGCGCCGCGCCATGGCCATTCAGCTCATCATCAACCGCGAGCTGGGCCTGGCCAAAAATGAAAACCCGCTGCAAGGCTCCTTCATCATCGAGGAGCTGACCGACCTGGTCGAGGAAGCGGTGCTGCTCGAATTTGACCGCATCACGGAGCGCGGCGGCGTGCTCGGCGCCATGGAAACCATGTACCAGCGTGGCAAAATCCAGGAGGAAAGCCTGCACTACGAGATGCTAAAGCACACCGGCGAATACCCGATTATTGGCGTCAATACCTTCCTCTCGTCCAAGGGCTCGCCCACGGTCATCCCGGCCGAAGTCATCCGCGCCACGGAGGAGGAAAAGCAGTACCAGATTACGATGCTCGAAGCCCTGCACGCCCGCAACGCCGCCGCTACCCCCGCCGCCCTGAAGCGCTTGCAGCAAATCGCCGTGCAGAATGGCAACCTCTTCGCTGAGCTAATGGAAACGGTGAAAACCTGCTCCCTAGGTCAGATTACGAACGCGCTGTTTGAGGTAGGCGGGCAGTACCGGCGGAATATGTAATCGAATTAATTTAGGTGCGTTAGAGAGCCTGCTATCATAATAAGAATAGTAGGCTCTTTTTTAGAATATGAGAATTCATTATTCAACTGCAATCATTCTGTTCGGGTTTCTTTCTGCTTGTTTAAATGCTTGTGGTCAGAACAAACATCTTAGAACAGATAATGCCCCAAAACTTTGGCAATATATAGATAACCCAGCTGCTAAAGATACTGAGTGTCGCACGGAAGTAGCTAGGGCAGAGCGTGATTTGCATGCTGGCAGGCTAATATTTTGCTCTCCCTCCGGATTTGGGTCTTCTCCATTAAGATACGAGCAACAACTACGAACATTAGCCAAAATGTACGGGCTCAGTTTCAATTACGAAATATTTTCCGATGTAATATTTGAGGGCCAAACTCAAGGTTGCTATAGTGCTGTTATGGACAAAGCTATTGCTGCTAAGTTCGGAAACGATTTTAAGAAGAAGATAGAGTCTCGTGCTGACAGTCTATTTACTGTAGCAGCAGAAACATCTACAGTTGATTATACTAATTGTGATACTCACCCCTCTCTACCCAACGAATCTGACCGCGACCCCGAGATTTATCTTAAGGTTTCGCCAAAATTGATTGCTAAACCTCGGCCAAAAATAGATGATTACGGCCCATTTATGGATATCAGATTTATAATCGAAAAAACAGGAAAAGGACACGATTTCGAGATGGTTTCCTATCTGGATTCGAGTAAGGACGGTGACACTATCAAGCCTTTTGAAGCAGAACTTTGGTCAATTGCTCAAAGTGAGTTACAAAGCATTTCGACTTGGGTGCCTGGTATGATTAAAGGGAAAGCAGTCAAAACTAGAGCGGTTGTAAGAGTACATTTTCAAGCAGATAAATAGCTTCTCAAACTGGCGCGAGTTTAGGCGCAGCCGTAACTCGTGCCTAACTATGATATGGAGGTTGCACCTCCACTGTCGCGCTAGCGACACGTAATGGTAGACGAGACTAGCGGAAAAGGCTGCGCGGACGTTGTTTGCCGCGTTGCGGCAGTGGAGACACAGCCTCCACGTCATGGCTAGGCACGAGTTACGGCTGCGCCTAAACTCGCGCCAGTGTTGTAGCCGGGGGAATTAAGCTGGTTGCTTAGTCGATTAGCAGGACTTCTAGTAGGCCGGGGCGGCCGGCGTAATTGCGGGCGCTGCTGTAGAGGAAGTCTTCGGGCGTATCGACAAAGCCGGCTACTACGGGGTTGCGGTGGAGGTAGGCTAGCCGCTGCTGCCGCAGGTCAGTAGAAGGCAGTTCGATGGGGTGGTTGCTTTGCTGCCAGAACTGATACTTGGTATTGTGCGCGTTGCGCTGTCCGGCGCGCTCAAATAGCCAGAGCATCCACTCGCGGCGGCTTTCCTGCCCATTTTCTTCAATGGCGCGGAGCACCTCTTTGGCCGTGTGCCGCTTCAAGTCGCGCAAGATGCCCGATAGATTCTCGGCTTCGCTACTAATGATAAGGTGCGCGTGGTTGGTCATGAGGCACCAGGCATATAGCTCCAACCCTTTGTGCTGCTGGCAGTAGCGTAGGCTATCCACGAAGATGTCGTTGTAAAGCCGGCGCGTGAATACGTCTATCCAATTGACGGTAGCAAAGCTGACGAAGTACAGCTGCTGCGAATCACGGACTTTGTATTTCTCACTCATCGCGGTAAAGAAACAGATTTAGCGCGAGTATAGGCCGAGTATACGCAAGCACTGGCGCGAGTTTAGCGCAGCGTAACTCGTGCCTAGCTATGACGTGGAGGCTGTGCCTCCACTGCCGCAACGCGGCAAGCTTGCGTAAGGGCTTCAGCTACAAACTGACAAATCAAACGTCGATTGCCGCTAAAGCGGCAGTGGAGGTGTAACCTCCACATCATGACCAGGCACGAGTTACGCTGCGCTAAACTCGCGCCAGTGCTTACCAATACTTACCAGTGCTAGCTCGACAATGCTAAGCCCTGCGTGGAATTAGCCTGGGCGGGCAACTCGGTACGTACCGCTGGCTGCTGGTGTAGCGAGCGCCAGTGTAGCGCACCTAGGCCGAGGGCCAGCACACCTTGCACTAACACCGTGTTTTGCACGCCGATGTGCTGCGCCGCTACCCCCACCAGCAGGCTACCTAGGGGCACCATGCCCGTGTAGGCCAGCACGTAGAAGCTGATGACCCGCCCGCGCATGGCGGGGTCGGCGGTGGTTTGCAGCAGCGTGTTGCTGATGGTGATTTGCGACATCATGCCGAACGCGCCCACCGCAATAAACGCGAGGGCCAGCGGGTACCACGGAGTGTGCGAAAACAGGATGAGCCCGACCCCAAAAATGAGGGTGTTGGTGGCTAGTATTCGGTGCAGGTTGGTTCCCGGCGGGCGCGAGGCCAGGTACAGCGCCCCAATAAACGCCCCCAGGCCGATGGAGCTGTCGATGAGCCCGAACGTGGTGGCCGTGCCGTGAAAAATGTCTTTGGCGTACACCGGCATCAAGGTGGTGAAGGGCAGCACCAGCAAGCTTACTGCCGCCAGCATCAGAATGATATACCGAATATCGGGGGTGGTACGCACGTACTGAAACCCTTCTTTCAGCTCGCCCAGGATGTTTTTGGCGTGCGGCTTGGCCACGTAAGCCGGCCGCTTGATGGCCAGCAGCGAGCCAATGACGGCCACGAAGCTCAGCGTATTGAGCGCGAAGCAGGTGGTGGCGCCCAGGGCCTCGATGGCTAGCCCGGCCACGGCAGGCCCTATCAGCTTCGAGAGATTGACCATGGACGAATTGAGGGCCAGGGCGTTGGGTAAGTCCTGCTTGTCTTCCACCAGTTCGTGCACCAGCGATTGTCGGGCCGGCACATCAAAGCCGTTGATGATGCCCAGCACCACGCTCAGCCCCAGGATGCCCCACACCGCACCCGGGCGGCCAAACACCAGCAGCGTGAGCAGCGCGGCCTGCACCATCGAGAGCACCTGCGTGGTGAGCAGCACGCGGTAGCGGTTGTAGCGGTCGGCCACGCCGCCGCCCACCAGCGTAAACGCCGCCGATGGAAACATGGTGGCAAACACGCTCAGCCCGAGCATAAACTTGGAGTTGGTTTGGGCATAGATGACCCAGCTCACGGCCGTTTTTTGCATCCAGGTGCCCAGCAGCGAGAGGGCCTGCCCCGTAAAGTAAAGACGAAAATTGCGGCTTCGCAGCGCGCGGAAAGTGCTTGTATTCATAGTAGTAATAAACGGGAGGCCTAGGGGCGCTCCCACTAGTTATTCGCTGGCAACCAGCTTGGTGAGCACCGGCAGCGCCTGCTGCAAGGCCGCTAGTTCGGCGGCCGAGCAGTGCTGGGTGAGGGTGGCGTGCAGCCACTCGTCACGCTCCTGGCGGGCGGTTTGCAGCAGCTGGCGGCCAGCGTCGGAAATGGCGATGTGCACCTTGCGCCGGTCGGTAGCCGAGGGCCGGCGCTCGATGTAGCCGCCCTCGGCCAAGTGGCGCAGTATCTGCGACATCGACTGGGTGGTGACCTTCTCCATCTCGGCCAATTCGCTGGGCAACAAGTGTGGGTGCTGGTCGAGCAGGCGCACCACCGAGCGCTCGGTGAGCGAAAGCTTTTCGCGGGTGGGCGAGTGGGCCCGCAGTTTCTTCACTAGCCGCGTTACCACGGTGCGCAACTCGGTGGCCAAGTGCTGGGCGTCGTCGGGGGCAAAAGCTTGAGTAGCCATAGTTACCAAGTAAACTTGTTAAGTAAGCTTACTATTATTTAACTATGCAATGCCTGCAAAAGTTTGCGGAGATTCTTATTCTTACGCCCCCTCCCATCGCCTATAGATAAGAGGTATACTCGCCGCCGCTTCTCTGGCCTACCAGACAAGCCGTTTCATACCCAGTCGTTTTGCAGATGGTGTATTGGCTAAGAAGCTGTTTGAGTTAGCCGGAAACAGGCCAAGATGTCTGTCATTGCGAGCGCAGCGAAGCAATCGCACCTGTTCAGTCGCGCCGCTCGAGTGTGATTGCTTCACTGCGCTCGCAATGACAGACGTTTTTAGCTAACTCAAACACGCCCTGAGTAGCCCTGCGCCTCAAGTGGCTATGGTGGCGAGCGCATTTGGCGTGCCTAGGTCTAAAAAGATGCTCCAAGTGGCCGCTAGCCTCGTTTTGCCTACGCAATTCCTCAATTAGCCTACAATCTCCTCCTAGGCCGCCGGCAACCTTTGCAGTGTTATTAACGCACCCAACTACCTTATGGCACAGCAACAAACAGCCGACAGCGGCACCGCCACCACACCGGGCAAAGTATGGTTTATTACGGGGGCCTCGCGCGGTTTTGGCCGCATCTGGACCGAGGCCGCCCTGCAACGAGGCGATAAGGTGGCCGCCACGGCCCGCTCGCTGGCTAGCCTAGCCGACCTCCAAGCTGCCTACGGGGCCAACGTCTTAACATTGGCCATGGACGTCACCCAGCCCGACCAAGTGGCGGCGGCCGTGGCGCAGGCGCACGCCCACTTCGGCCGGCTCGATGTGGTGCTCAACAATGCCGGCTACTCGCTGGTCGGCACCATTGAGGAAGCCAGCGCGGCGGACGTGCGAGCGCTCTACGAAACCAATATTTTTGGTACGCTGGCCGTTATCCAGGCCGCGCTGCCGCTGCTACGAGCCCAAGGCCACGGGCATATCATCGGCATTTCGAGCGGGCTAGGGCTGGTGAGCCTGCCGCTGATTGGCTACTACTGCTCTTCCAAGTGGGCCTTCGAGGCGATTCACGAAAGCCTGGCCATCGAAATAAAACCGTTTGGCCTGCACGTCACGCTGGTCGAGCCGGGCGCCTACGCCACCGAGTTTGGCAGCGACAACTCCCTGAAGTTTGCGCCTAGCATGGATAGCTACGCCGATTTTCGGACCAACTTTATGGCGCGTCTAAAAGGGTCCGAAGGCGGCGACCCGCGGGCCACGCCTCCGGCGCTGTTCGCCGTTGTGGATGCGGCCGAGCCGCCGCTCCGTATTTTCCTAGGTAGCCAAAATCTGCCCTGGGTGCGGGCCACCTACGCCGAGCGGCTCGCCACCTGGGAGCAGTGGGCCCCCGTGTCGGATGCCGCCCAGGGTACTGCCGGTAAGGCTCATTAAGGAGCCGGCCGGTAGTCCCGCCGCCCACTTACCCAACTACTCCCTACCTTACCAGTGCGGCCACCAGCGACGCGAGGCCTTTCCGCCCGCCGCTGGTGGCTTTCGGCTGCCCCATGAAAAAATCAGAAACCAGTCCGCTGCGGTTTAACTCCCTCGCTGAGGCCCACCAGGCGCTGGGCCTGCCCCAGCCCCAGCACCCGCTCATCAGCCTGCTCGACGCTGCGGCCCACCCGGTGCAGGGAGCAGCAACGCGGGAGCCCCACGTGCTCAGCTTTTATAAGATTGCCCTCAAAACCGAGGCCGGCCAAGTGGCCTACGGCCAAGGTCACTATGACTTCACGGAGGGCAGCTTGCTGCTAGCGGCCCCCAATCAGCTGCTGGGCAGCGCCCATGACACGGGTTGCCAGAGTGGCGTGGTGCTCCTAGTTCACCCGGATTTTCTGCTGGGCTATCCGCTGGCGAAAACCATCAAGCAGCACGGCTTCTTCTCCTACGCGGCCAACGAAGCCCTGCATCTCTCCGACAAGGAAAAAGCCACCCTAGTGGCCCTGTTTGCCAATATGCAGGAGGAGCTAAGCAGCCGGCTCGATGACCTAAGCCAGGAGGTGCTACTAGCGCAGCTCGACCTACTGCTAACCTACGCCCAGCGCTTTTATCAGCGGCAGTTCCTGACCCGGCGCCCGGCCAACCGCGTGCTGCTCCAGCAGATTGACGAGTTGCTAGATGCCTATTTCGAGGCCCAGCAACCTCTTGTGCAGGGCCTGCCCACCGTGCATTACCTAGCGGCGCAAGTAAACCTAACTCCCAGCTACCTAAGTGATATGCTGCGCTCGCTGACCGGCCAAAACGCCCAGCAGCACATCCATCACCGGCTGATTGAGCGGGCCAAGGAGCGCCTGGCGGTCACCAGCCTATCGGTGGGCGAGATTGCCTACGAGTTGGGGTTTGAACACGCCCAGTCATTTAGCCAGCTGTTCAAGGCCAAGACAAATACCACTCCCCTGGCCTTTCGGCGGTCGTTTGCCCCTCGGCGGTAGCAGAGGAAGTGACTTCTGGTAAGCTGTTCAAATTCGGCCGACTACTGGGCAGCGCTGCTAGACGTTGGCACGGTAATGCAGCAACCTCCTAGGGCCCGCGGCGGTTTGCCGCAGGCCCTCATACACTTTCATACTACTTTATTATCCGGCAATACTTGCAAGCCTTATCTGCTCACAAGTTCTGCTATGCCCTTAGTAGCCTGGGTTTTGCTCGGCCTGACGCTCGGTGGCACTCAGGGGCTGGCCGTTGCGGGAGATGCGCTCCAGGTGCGTTTGCGGAATGGGGCGCAGTTTGTGGAAGGGCTGGATGGCTACGGCATCGGGGTTGAGGTAGCGGGTGCGGACCACCAGCGTTTCGGTGCGGGCCAGGTCCTCCCAGCGGTGCAGCTCGCCGAGCAGCTCACGGGTGCGCTCATTCAGTATGAAGTGAATAAAGCGCTCGGCTGTAGAGCTCACCGAGGGCGGGTACATCTCCTTGGGGTCGTTGGTGGTGAAGCTGGCCTGCGTGGCCGTGAGGGCCGGGTAGGTGCTGGTCACGTCGCCGCGCACGCCGCCCTCGAAGCGGTAGTTAGCGTTGGGGCGCACCTCGCCGGCCTTGTAGGCGGCGCGCTGGCGCACGATGTTCACGTACTGCAAGGCTTTGTTGTAATCGCCCTTGCGGCCGTAGGCCTCCGCCGCAATCAGATAGGTTTCCGCGAAGCGAGCCAAGATGCCGTCCTTGGTGCCGGCCTCATCGGCGGCGCTGGTGCGGAAGGGGTCGGTGTACTTGATGAGCTGCGGAAACTTGTTGCGCAGGCCTACTGCGCCGGTGGGGTCGTAGCCGGGCACCACAGTGCCGGCAGCATTGCGCACGTAGCGGGCAAAGATGCCGTAGCGCGAGGCGTTTATTTGGGCCTGCGGAACAGGGTTTTGCGGCGTATTTACGATAACCGCAAATGCCGTATCGCCCACCGCAAACTTCGGCTGACCCACTAGTGCGGGCGTGGGCGCGTTGGCGGCGGTCCACTTGGGTAGGTTGGTGGCGCTGTTGGCAATCCAGGCCGTTTTCATCGTCTTATAAAACCGCGAATCGTTGCGGCGGTCGAAGATGTCTAGCGCATAGTTGGTGGGCATGATGCGCCGAAACGGACGGTCGTTGAGCAGGTCGCGGGCCATGCCGGGCTCAGTGTCGTACTGCAAGGTGAAGTACGAGTGCACCCGGTTGCCGAAGCGCCCGGACAGCGCGGGCACGTTTACAAACTGCGACGAGAAGATGATTTCCTTGCTCGTTTGGGCCGCCACGCTATTGGTATAGCTCGATATATCGAACAGCTTGGCGTAGTCGCTTTCCAGCGTGTAGCGGCCGCCGCTAATCACTTGGTCGGCGTAGTAAGCCGCGCTGTCGATGTCGGTGGGCCGCTGCCCGCGCACGTCGGTGATGGCGCTGCCGCGGGTCAGGTACACCTTGGCTAGGTAGTGCTGAGCCGCGCCCTGGGTGGCCCGCCCAAAGTCGCTGGTGGTCGGCGCTAGGTTGGTAGCGGCAAAGCGTAAGTCGCTGATAATGGTCCGGTACACGTCGGGCACGGGGGCGCGGGTGTACTCGAGCTGCACGCCCTCGGTGGGCTGCAGCACCAGCGGAATGGCCCCGTACTGCTGTACCAGCTGAAAGTAGTAGTAGGCGCGCAAAAAGCGCAGCTCGGCCAGGCGCTGGTTTTTCTGGACGTCGGTGCGCAGCGTAGTGGTGCCCTGGATGGCGGGGATGCGTGCAATGCCGATGTTGCAGCGGTTGATGCCGTCGTAGTCGGCCGTCCACACGCCATCCACGAAGCCATCGGAAGAGTTGAGGCGGCTGTCGTAAATATCCCACCAGTAGAAGTTTACCTGGTCGGCGTAGGTTAGCTCATCTACCCCAAAGTTGAACATGGCGTAGGAGTGCTCGTTGGCAAACTTGTAGCGGGTTTGCTCATAGCTCGACTTCACGAGGTCTTCCAGCCCCTGCTCGGTGCTGAAATAGTCGTTGGTGAGGGTCGAAACCAGTTCTTCGTTGAGGTAGTCTTTGCACGAGCCCAGGCCCAGCCCAAGCAGCGCCGTAAAGCCCAGAGTACGGAAAGTACGGGTAATTTTCATGAGAGATAGCAGCGGAGTGGGTGGGAATTAGAAGCCGAGGCGCAGGCCCACGATGAGGCTTTTGGTACCTAGGTTGCGGGCCTGGGCCAGTTCGCCCGAGGTAGAGCCAACGTCGCTGGCTTCGGGGTCAAGGCCCCGGAATTTGGTGAACAGGAAGGGATTGACCGCGTTGACGTAGATGGCCAGGTTGTTCGCCCGAATTTTGGTGCTGATGGCCGGCGGCACGGTGTAGGTGAGCGAGATGTTGCGCACCCGCACAAAGCTGCCGCTCACGAAGGGGTAGCCCGAGTTGTTTTTAGCCGCATCCTGGCCGATGGCCGGGCGCGGGTTCTCGTTGCTGGGGTTGGTGGGCGTCCAGTAGTCCACGGCTTGGCCGGGGTAGCGCCCGCCTAGGCCCGGCGAGTAGCCAGTAGCCACCAGCTGCCCTACCCGGACGTACACCAGGAAGCTCAACTCGAAGGCTTTATACGTCAGCGTATTGTTGAGGCTGCCGCTCCACTTGGGGCGGTTCGAGCCAAGTATCACAAAGTCGTTGGCGTTGATGATGTTATTGCCATCCTGGTCTACTACCTTGATTTCGCCAGGCTTGGCGCCGTACACCTTGGCCGCGTCGGCCTCCGAGGTTTGCCAGATGCCGTTGTTCTGGTAGTTGTAGTACACGCCCAGTGGCTGGCCGATAAACCAGCGGTTGCCCACGTCGCTCACCGCGCCCGAGGCCAGGCTCACAAACTCCTCTTTGTTGCGGGTAAATACGTAGTCGGTGCTCCAGCGGAAGTTTTTCGTTTCTACGTTCACCGTTGTCAGGCCCACCTCCACGCCGCTGTTGCGGGTGGCACCCACGTTTTGCAAGATGCTCACCACGCCGCTCACCGCGGGCAGGGCGCGCGGCAGCAGCAGGTCGGTGGTATTGGCGCGGTACACTTCGACCGAGCCCGTGATGCGGTTTTTGAAGAAGCCAAAATCTACCCCTAGGTTGAGGGTCGAGGTGCGCTCCCACTTCAGGTTGGGGTTGGGTAGGCCGCCTAGGGTGCCGGGCAGCGTGCCGGGCGTGGGCGAGTAGCCGTAGGCGGGCGTTTCGTTGAAGGCATAGGCCGACTGCTGCAAGGTGCCACCCGTAGTGTAGGGGTCTACCGAGGCCTGGCCTACGGTGCCGTAGCCGCCGCGCAGCTTTAGCTCGCTCACCACAGCCACATTGCGCAAGAAGTTCTCCTGCTGTACTTTCCAGGCCACGGCCACCGATGGGAAGAAGCTCCACTTATTGCCCGGCGCCAGCACCGACGCGCCATCGGCGCGCCCGGTCAGCGTCAGCAAGTAGCGGTCGAGGTAGCCGTAGTTGACGCGGCCCATCCACGAGGCCAGCGACCGCGCCGTGTAGTAGCTGCTGAAGCCGTTGGCCGCCGCCTTGTAGGTCGAGCTTAGGTTGTACCACTTCTGGCTGTCGTAGGGCAGGTCCAGCGCGTTCACCGACGAGCCTTCGCCGCGGTCGGACTGCACGCTTTGCAGCGCCGTGAGGCTCAGCGAGTGCTTGTCGCCAAACTGCCGGTCGTAGAACAGCAGGTTTTCCACCACATAAGTAAAATTCTGCCCCTGGTCGTACTGCCCATACGACACCGAGTTGGGCCCGCCCGCATCGCGGGAAATGGCCCGCGCCGACTGGAAAATACCCGTGCGGTTGTTGCGGAAATCAGGCCCCACGTTCAGGCGGTAGCGCAGGCCCTTCACGAAGGGCAGCTGCACATCGGCGTAAAAGCTGCCGAAGAAACGCGTCACGCGCCGCTCGTTGAAAGCATTGCTTTGCTCGCGCAGCGGGTTAAAAATCAGCGGGTCGCCGCCAGGATTGGTGATAAATGCACCATCGGGCGTGTAGGGCACGGCGTAGGGCAGCTGCCCGGTAGCCCGGCCGTAGACGTCGGGCCCGTAGTTCTGCACCGATAGGCTGGCATTGGTCGAGGCCCCTAGAGTCACGATAGGGTTTACCTTGAAGTCGAGGGTAGCGCGGGCGTTGTAGCGCGCAAAATCCTGACCTGGCTGAATGCCGTTCTGCTTGAGGTAGCCTACCGACATGGAAGCCCGCAGCTTGTCGGTGCCGCCGCTGGCGCTGAGCTGGTGGTTTTGGGTAAGGGCCGTGCGCAGGGCCAGGTCCTGCCAGTCGGTGGTGCGCACTTTGCTGGCGTCATAAATCGGGATTTGCGTCACGCCAGCTCCGTAGAGAGCTTTTTCGGCGTCGGTAGTGGGGCGAGTAGCCACCACGCGGTTGGCGCGGTCTACCCACTCGTAGCCGTCGGCGATGCCTTCCCAGGCATTCAAATCCTTGACGCCAAAAAGCGCAAAGTCGCGGGCCGGGTCGGCGTAGAGCGGCGCATAGGTGCCGTTGGCGCGGTTGGCCTCGCGCTGCACTTCCAGGAAGCCGCCGCCGTTAAACAGGTTCAGGGTGCGCGAGGCGCGGTCGGCGCTGAAGTAGGTATTGTAGTTAATCGAAAACTTACCTTCCTGCCCGCGCTTGGTGGTCACAATCACGACCCCGTTGGCCCCGCGCGAGCCGTAGATGGCGGTAGCCGAAGCATCTTTCAGAATCTCGACCGACTGAATATCCTGGGGGTTAAAATCATTGAGGCCAGTGCCTTGCGCCAGCGGAATACCATCGACCACGTACAACGGCTCGTTGGAGGCCCGCACCGAGCGGTTGCCTCGGATGCGGATGGCCGGCACCTCGCCGGGCCGGAAATTGCCCCCGGCTACGTCTACCCCCGCCGCCCGGCCTTGCAGCGCCTGCGTGATGTTCTGGGTCTGTACCTGCTGGATTTCCTTGGCCGACACCGACGAGAGGGCGCCGGTCACATCGCTCTTTTTCTGCGAGCCGTAGCCGACCACCACTACTTCGTCGAGGCCCTTGGCCTCGCCTTGCAGCCCTAGGTTAATGACCGACTGCCCGGCAATCTGCACTTCCTGGGTAGCATAGCCCACGTAAGAGAAGATGAGCACCCCGCCCCCACCGGCCGGCACTTGCAGGCTGTAGCTACCATCGGGGCCAGTGCCAGTGCCGTTGCTTGTGCCTTTGAGCAGGACAGTTACGCCGGGCAGTGCTTCTTTGCCATCGGCCGACGTAACCTTGCCCGTAATGGTTACGCGTTGGGTTTGAGCCTGGGTTTGCGCCTGAGCAAAGGCGGCGGGCACACTTAGGCCGGGCAGTAGCCATAGCAAGCGGCTAATTTGGTAGAAGTTACGCATACTACAAGCGGGGTGGGCAGATGAAAAGGTTAGTAAGTGCTTACTCGGCTGAGTGCCGAAAAGTACAGTCATCATTTTGACGTACTTGCCTGTACTTACCTGTTCTTCATCTTTCCCTCTCGCTTAGTCGGCAATGGGTCTTCTGACGCTATTACGGGTAGTTGCCTTAGCTGCCCTAGGCCGCTTGATTACCGACCTAGGGCAGTTGCGGCGTTATTGCTTCTGGCCGCACTCGTTGCAAAATCGTTGATCGGCTTTAATGCTGCTGCCACAGCCACTGCAAAACTTACCCGCAGCCGAAGCCGACGCGGCGGCCGTGCCGCACGAGCTGCAGAACTTTTGGCCGGGGCTGAGCTTAGAACGGCAATTAGCGCACTGTGAAATGCCCCCGCGATTCAAGAAATCAATGTTTTGGGTGTAGTCCTGCGCGCGGATTTTGGTATAAATCTGCTCGCTGGTAGCGCGGGCCTGCTGGGCCGACAGCTCCTCCTGCTCGTCGGGGGCGCAGGTTTCGCAGAGGCCGGCTTGGTAGTTCCAGCACACCTCGGGACACACCCAGTGACCGCAGCGGGTGCACTGCTTAAAGTGCTGCTTACCCTCTTGCACGGCAACGGCCAAGGCTTCGTCGTGGGCCTTGCCGCCCACGGCGCGCTGCATCTGGTACGCCGCGTTGCCGGCCTCATTAAAGAAGCCTCCAAAGAGGCTGCCGGCCGCATTCAGCAGGCTGCCCGCCATGCCGATGGTGCTAGTCTGGTAGCGCGACATGTAGCCGTTGTGGCACTTATCGCAGTGAAATTTAAACTGGTAGCCTTTGTCCGTAGACAGGTCGTCGTAGTTGGCAACGAATTGCAGCAGGTTACTCATGAGGTAGTAGCGAAAGGAATAGGGTGCAACGTAGAAGAGTGATTTGGGGCAGAAAAATACTAGCTAATCCGCGAGCACAAGCAAGCCAAAACCAAACTTAACAAGCCGCAGGAACCAGCCGCCGACCCTAGGAATAGCGCATTCTCTATCGCTGCTAAGCAGCCCGCATTACACCACACCGCCACCTGCTGGCGCGTCGCTCAGCGCCATTTTAGTGGAAAGCTCCGAACCTAGGCGTATCGCATTGGCCTACTGATGAGTAATACTAAGCGCATTTTCGCTCAAGAGTAGCACCAAGCATTGTCTGAACTCGCGCCATGTCGGGCGTCGGCCTTTGCGCTCGCCCCGATGTTTTCGGCTTACGTTTACTGCTTCACTACAACCTCACCTAGCTTCGCCCCGAAACCTATGCAACTCGCTTCTTCTACAGTTTTATCTCTGGCGGCGCTCCTGCTGCTGGGCAGTTGTGCTGAGCATAAGGTCCCCGAGGCAGCGGCTACTACCACGCCCCCGGCCAGCCCCGGCGCAGCGGCGGCCGATACTGCCCGCGTTAGTGGCCAGCCGTGCGACATCAAGCTGGCTGGCATCCACTTTACCAAGGCCGTGAACGGGGCCGACACCCTCACTAAAACCGATGCCCAAGGCAGAATGGCGTTTCGGGTGGGCGCGAAAAAAGACTTTTTCTGCGACCCCAACGACAATAAGCTCACCAACAACACGGCCCCTATCTTACTAGCCAAAGTCGATAATACCAAGCCCTTTACGCTAGTGGCCAAGGTAACGCCTGGCTTCACCGCCAAGGGGCTTTACAACGCTGGGGTGCTGTACGTGTACGTAAACGACCGGCGCTGGCAAAAGCATTGCTTCGAGCAAGACGAGCGGGGCAACCACCGCATCGTGTCGGTGCGCACCCTAGGTACCTCCGACGACAACAACCACGACATCGTGAAAGCCCCCACGGCTTACCTGAAAATATCGTCGGATACGCGCACCGTGGCCAGCTACTACTCGCTTGATAAGAAAACCTGGCAGCTGGTACGCCTCTACAAAAACGACTATCCCACCGAGCTGTGGGCCGGCGTAAGCTCGCAGTGCCCCATCGACACAGGGACCACCAACTATTTTGAGGACATCAGCCTGACGCAAAACAGCGTAACTGACTTCCGACTGGGCAACTAGCGGCCGGCTCGTGCTGGCGGCACCTAGGCGCCCGCCAGCACGGGCTTCTGGCCAGTACCCGCAGGAGCCGCGGCGGCCGCCGACCCGGTTTCGCGCAGCAGCAAGCTCGCCAGAATGGCCAAGCTGGTGCACGCTATCCAGAATAATCCGCCCTGCTGAAAGTGGGCGCTGGGGTCGGCGGTGTGGCCCAGGCTTTGGCCGTAGAAGCGCGCAAACAGCGGCCCCAGCAACGCCGACACGCCAAAGGTGAGGAAGTTCATGGCGCCGGTGGCGCTGCCCTTCACGTGGTCGGGGTTTGCTTCTTTGATGATGGAATACGGAATCATAGCCGCGCCCGAGGCCACACCAAAGAGCAGCAGGCTGAGGTAGAGCGGCAGCAGCGCGGGCAGAAATAATTGCTGCAAACCTATCAGGACCATGCCGCTAGCGCCCAAGAGCAGGGCCGGCTTGCGGCGGCCCAGGCGGTCGGCGAGCCACCCTAGGGCTGGGCAGCCCACTACCCAGCCCAGCGGCACCATTGAGCAAGCCCAAGTGGCGGCCGCGTAGCTCATTTGCTGGTCTTGCTGCAAGGCGGCCACGCCCCAGTTCATGGCAAAAATGGTAGTGGGCGCAAATAGCAGGCCCGCAACCAGCCCGCATAAATACGACTGCGGATTGCTAAATACGATTTTGTAGGGCGCCAGCAAGCCGCCTTGCGCGGCGGGCTGCTGCGCCTGGGTGCGGGCGTCGCTAGGGGTAATAAAGTAGAGCGCTACGCCGGTAGCCAGGTTGGCCAAGCCCATCAGCACCCAAAACAGGCGCACATCAAACCCCTGGTGAATGAGCGGACCCACCGCCGACTGGCCCAGCGCGCCGCCCAGCATACCTAGGCACTGCGTGGCCCCAATGGCCGTGGCCAACGACCGCGCCTGAAACCCGCGCGAAGCCAGATACACCGAGCCCGTGAAGGCAAACGCCGAGCCCGCACCTTGCAGCAGCCGACCGCTATTGCCAGCCGCCGCGCCGGGCAGTGCAAACAGCAGGCAGCCCAGTGCCACAATGGCAATGCCCGCCGGCAGCGCGTATTTGGCGCCAGTGCGGTCGAGAGCAACGCCGGCTACTAGCCCCGCTACCGAATAGGTGTAATAATACGTACCCAGGATGGCTCCAACCCCCACCGTATCAACCCCGAACGTGTGCGCCAGCTCGGGTATCATCACCGCTGGCCCCGACCGCACCGCGTACTCCAGAAAGTAAAAAAGGAGCGAAAACACCCACGCGATTACGTAGGGCCGGGTGCGGGTGGGGCTGTTGCTATCTTCCATTTTGCGCAGGCTTGTAGCCACTAGAACTGCCGACGCCAGCCAAAGGTTGGCCTGACTAGTGCAGCGCCATGAGCCAACCGGGCCCTATACCCAGCCGCGCGAACACCTCCTAGGGTGCCTAAATTGGTGCGGTGAGCCAAGTGCACCGCCCGCGGTAGCTGGCCACTCGCGGTTCTCTGCCTAAGTTCGCCTATGCGTTTTTCTACCCGCCTAGCCCTCGCCGCCACTCTCTTACTCGGCCACCGTGCCGCCACCGCCCAAACCAGCCCCGGCAGCGTTTGGAACAACAAGCAGTGCGCCGTGGTGCTCACCTACGACGATGCCGTAGATGTGGACCTAGACAATGCCGTGCCGGCTCTAGACTCCCTCCACCTGCGGGGCACGTTTTACCTCATCGGCTCGGCGCCGGCCCTGAGCAAGCGCCTGCCCGAGTGGCGCAAGGCCGCCCAGCGCGGGCACGAGCTCGGCAACCACGCCCTGATGCACCCCTGCGACGGTAGCCTGCCCGGCCGCGGCTTCGTGACGCCCGACAACGACCTGAGCAAGTACACCGTGAGCCGGGCCGTCAGTGAAATACGCGCCATGAATACGCTGCTCAATGCCATCGACGGCAAAACGACGCGCACCTTCGCCTATCCTTGCGGCGACCGCCAGATAGGCGGCGTCCGCTTCTACGACCAGCTCAGAAACGACTTCGTGGCCGCCCGCGGCGTTACGAGCGGCTTGCAAACAGCCGCGCAGGTGCAGCTCGACAACGTGGACAGCTACATGATTAATGGCCAAGATGGCAAGTACCTGATTGACCTGGTGAAGCAGGCGCAGCAGTCGCACACGCTGCTGGTGTTTCTGTTTCACGGGGTAGGCGGCGGCCATTCGCTCAACGTGGACCTAGGCGCGCACCGCCAGCTGCTGCGCTACCTCAAGGCGCACGAAAAGGACATCTACATCGCGCCGATGGTAGAAGTAGCCGAGAAAATCCGGGCCGCCCAGCAGGGCAGCGCCCGCAAATAGCGCGGGCTAAAAGTCCGCGCTACTTGTGCAGTTGCCTCTTGCCACCTAGGGCAGCAAATCGAGCACCTCGGCCAAGTGGTTTATCTGCTGAAATTCAACCCCGACTAAATCGCTATCAGCTACCTGCTCGTGTATCCAGGTGGCGTGGTAGGGCACGTGGATGGCGCGGTAGCCAAGGCGCGCCACGGGCAGCACATCGGATTTGAGCGAATTGCCAATCATGACAAAGTTGTCGGGCGTGGCTTGGTAGCGCCGAAAGAGCCGCTGGTAGGTAGGCTCGTCTTTTTCGCTCACCACCTCCACGTGGTCGAACAAGTCGCCGAGGCCCGAGCGGGCCAGCTTGCTTTCCTGGTCGAAAAGGTCGCCTTTGGTGAGCAGCATCAGGTGGTGGCCGCGCAGGCGCAGGGTGGGCAGCACCTCGGCCACGCCCGGCAGCAGCTCAATGCGAAAGCGCAGCAAGTCCTTGCCCAGGTCGAGCAGCTGCTGAATGTCGGCGCTCGTCACGGCCCCGTCAGTAAGCTGAATGGCGGTTTCTATCAGCGAGAGCGTCAGCGCTTTGGCGCCGTAGCCATACAGCGCCATGTTGCGCCGCTGCACCGCGTAGAGCTGCGGGTGCAGCGTGGCGGGGTCGCCACAGTGAGCCAGAATGTTGAAGAACGCGGCCTCTACCTCATCAAAGTGCGGCTGGTTGGGCCACAGGGTATCATCGGCGTCGAAGGCGATAAGCATTGCAATGAGTAGGCAGCCACTTAGCAGCAGAATAGCCTGTTACCGGCCACCTAGGCGGCAAAGGTACGGCTCTCCCCTGCCGACCTTTGCCGCCATGAAACACTTGCTGAACCTGACCGACTGGAACCGGCGCGAACACTTTGAGTTTTTCTCCCGCTTCGAGGAGCCCTTCTTTGGATTGGTGGCAAACGTCGATTGCACCCCGGCCCTAGCCGAAGCCAAGCGACTGGGGGTGCCGTTTTTTCTGTATTACCTCTACCAAGCGCTGCAGGCCGTCAACCAGGTAGAGGCGTTGCGCTACCGCATCGAGGACGGGCAAGTGTACACCTACGACCGCATTCACGCCTCGGCTACCATCGGGCGTCCTGACCATACGTTTGGCTTTTCCTTTATCGAGCTGCACGACAACCTAGGAGCCTTTGTGCAAGCCGCTAAGACTGAAATAGCAGCCGTGCAAGCCAGCTCGGGCCTGCGCCTGAGCCCCAATACCGCCCGGCTAGATGTCATCCACTTTTCGGCTATCCCGTGGGTGCGCTTCAGCGGCCTCACCCACGCCCGCAGCTTTTCGCACCCCGACAGCATGCCCAAGATTTCGGTGGGCCAAACCCACCAAGAAGGCGCTGCTACGTTCATGCCCGTGTCGGTAAACGTGCACCACGGCCTGGCCGATGGCTACCACGTGGGGATGTTTCTGGACGAGTTTCAGCGGCGACTGAGCTAGACAGCAGGCACCCAGTCCAGCCGCTACGCTATTGCTTCAGCAGCTTGTATGTGCCTGCCAGTTCGCCATCTGGGTTGCGGACGTGCACCAGGTACAAGCCCGTAGCCCAGCCGCTGATTTCGAGCGCCTGGTCGGCGCCGGTAGCCGGCCCGGTGTATACCAAGCGGCCGTCGCTGCTGTAGATGTGCAGGGCCTGGCCGGCGCGCAGCCCCTGCAAGTGCACCGTGGTGGTGGCCGGGTTGGGCACGAGGCGCACGGGGCCCGCCGCGCCGCAGGCCACCGCGAGGGTGGCTACGGAGCTGTAGGTGCTGGTGCGGTCCAGGTCCACCACCCGCAGGCGATAGTACCTGGTGCCTTCACCGGGCTGCTGGTCGGTGTAGCTGTAGGTGCCGCCGCTGGCGCTGTTGCGGCTCGCCACGGTAGCTAGCTTCTCAAACAAGTGTCCATCGAAGCTGCGCTCCACCTCAAACCGGTCACTCTGCACTTCGCTGGCCGTGGCCCAGTTGAGGCGTACGCCGCAGGTGCCGCTGGCCGCCGCCCGGAAGCTGGTCAAGGCCACGGGCAGGGGGCTAGGCACTTGCAGCTGCCCTACGCCAAACTGGCTAAAGCTGCTCAAACCCAAGCGCAGGGCATAGCCATCGGCTAGCTTTCGCCCAGCGCCGCCGCTGGGGCTAAGGGTGCCATTGCCGCTGGTCCAGTCGGCCGCGCTGCTACTGGCATCGGGGCGCTTAAGGATAGCGAAGTAATTATCTACCAAACCGCTAAACGGCAGTAGGCTAACCTTGGCGTCGTAGGTGCCGCCGCTGGGCTGGGCGCTGGGCGTGAGGGTCCAGACCCCAGCGCCGTGCACGGCGTAGTAAGGCGTGAGAAAACCGAGTTCCAGGAACCCTAGGTTGGTATCGGTGCCGGGCTTGGGGCCAAAGCGGGCGTCGAGGGTGCTGAAGCCCGTGCCCCGCAGGTTGTGGTCAACCAGCTCGTACAGCGCGTACTGGCTGGCCGTGCCCACCGGAAAGGCGTAGGTGGCCGCCACGTTGCTGGCAATGGCCCGGCGCAGGGTGCCCGCCACGTAGCCGCCTGGGCCGTAGCCGCTAATGCTGGTGGCGGCCGTGTTGCGGTGCACCCACTTGAAGCTGCCCGTAGCGATGCGGCCCGCCGTGAGCACGAGCGTGCCAGTGGTGCTGGCATCAGTAGCCAGCGTGAGGCCGGCGTCGTTATCAACCACCACGCTGCCAAACGTGCCGCCGCTTAGCGTTTGGGCACTGGTACCTAGGAACGTAACCTGGCTGGCGGGAGCGGCCGCAATGGTGCCAGCGGCCAGCCAGTCGCCGTTTACGGCCAGCCGCGCACTGCTGCCTAGGGTAAACGTAGTGCCTACTGGCACGGTAAGCATGTGCACGACGGCCCCGGCGTTGTTGAGGGTGGGCTGCATGGGCACATTGGCTGTCAAACCGTTGCCTAGGTCTACTAGGGCATCGTTTACGTTGATAGTGGCGTCGGTAGTGGCGTCGGGCACAGTGCCGCTGGCCCAGTTGTGGCAATCGAGCCAGTTGCCATCAGCCAGCTCGCCGTTGCCGCTCCAGGTGCCGGCCGCGCCCCCTAGGATGGCGTCGGTCACGATTGGAAACGTGCTGAGGTCTGTGTTGCTAGACGCCCCGCAGCCGCTGGTGGCCGACGTAGCCAAGGCCGTAACCTGGTACTGCATAGCGGCGGTACTGGTCGGAATGGGATAATAGTAGGGCGAGGCCGTGGCGCTTACGTCTTCGTAGGTATCGGTTGTGAGGTTGTGCACGCGCAGGCTGAGGGGGAACTGGGCCGTAGTGAGCGCCAGGCCCCCTACGTCGTTGGTACCATCATAGGCCGTGAAGTCGATACGTAAAAAGTGCGCCCCCTCGGCGGGGCAAGTAGTACGGTTGGTATAGTTGGCCTGTGGCACAAAGCCAAAGCTCCAGCCAGGGTTGTTACCCTGGTTGTTGGCCCCGTTGCGGCCGGCCTCGAAGTAGGCGCCGCCCGTGGCCCGGCTGTCGCGGATATAGGTGTAGTCGGCACAGATGCCGCCCGCGGCCTTGGTCCAGGTAAAGAGGCTGCCGTTTACGGAGCTTTGCAGCGTCACGGGGTTGTTGCGCAGGCCCACCGAGGCCAGCACTGCGCTAGGGCCAAACGTGGTAGTGGTGCCCACCGTGAACACGTAAGCCCGGCCCGGAAAAAAGGTCAGTGTGCCATTAACAGTGTTATTATTCTGAATATTAGTAGACCCCGTCAGCTGCAGGTTGCGAAAGGTGTTGTTGCCCACGAGCGAGCTGATGGTGGTGGGGCTGTTCAGCACGACATCGTAGTAGGGCTGGCCGCTGCCGCCAAAGTAGCTGGCGTTCACGGTGAGCAGCGAGGTGCCCGGTACGATGGTCGTGCCAGCGGCGTTCCAGGTGCCATTAATGTTGAGCCGCGAAGCCCCTAGGTCGAGCACTTTGGTCGCCGCCGTTAGCGTGGCGTAGTTGGCGATGGTCACGGCTTGGTCGTTGGTACTGAGCGTGCCGGCCGTGTGCGAAATGCCCGCCGCGCTGGTAAACCCATCGGCCAGCGTCACGCTGCCGCCGGGCACGTTCACGTTAAGCAAGCTAGTCAGCCGCTGCCCCGCACTAGTGAGGGTACTGGTGGTGTTTGCCCCTAGTATCGACAGGGTGCCGGCCAGGGCTAGGGTCATGCTGGGCGCGGGGGCCCAGGTTACGGAGCCATACACGCCCAGCAGGTTGCCCGCCACGCTGCGCAGGGTCATGCCGTTGGTGGCAGCGCGGCAATCGATGCTGCGGCAGCTCGCCGAGGCCAGGTCGAGCGTCAGCGTTTGCCCCGCAGTCAGAAACGAATTAGCATCCACCACCACATTATCGACGAGCGAAGGGCTGCACTCGCCGCTCGGGCCGCCGCTGCTCAGGCTCCAGTGCGCCACGTCGCTCCAATTGCCGCCGTTATTTACCCAATACAGCGTGCGCGCCGCTGGCAGCGTAATGCTGATGCCCGTATTGCTGCCGTTGTCTACGCCGCCTAGGTCCTGCCACCCCGCGCCGCCCGAAAAAGCGGTGTACTGCAGCGCCACGTATTGCAGCGGCGCATTGCTAGCCGACACAAAGCGCGTAGGCGCACTGGGCGCGGCCGGCCCCGTGATGGTGATAAAATTGGAGCACGTGCCCACGGCGCTCAGCGTGGCTTCGTTCCCGAACGTCTGAGTGACGGAACTACTGAATGTGTACGTCTTGCCGGGGCTCAGCAGCAGCTGCCCCCGGATGGTGTTGTTGCTGCCAATGGTGGCCGACCCATAAAACCGCAGGTTCTGAAAAGTGGAGGCCGAACCCGTGCTACCGACGATGTTAGCCGAGCCTCCGCCCACATTATTACTAAAGTTGACGGTGCCATAGGTCAGGCCCAGCGCCCCGCGGAAGTAGCTATTGTACGTGGCCACGTTGTTGCCATTGAGCATGTTGATGGTGCTGCGGCTGGCATCGAGCGCGACGGCCGACGTGGCCACGCCCCCCACCGGCACGCTGGCCACGTCCCAGGCGTAGTTAGTAGTCAGCACGTTGCCATCGTTGCGGCTGGTGGTACCCAACAGGTTCAGTACGCTGGCGCCTAGGTTCACGGTAGGCGGCGACAGGCTAACGGGGCTGTTTTGCACCGTGCCGGTGCCGTACACCGAATAGTTGAAGGCATAGCCGCTGCTAAACGACTGGGCGTTGATAGTGCGGTCGTTGGTGACAAATGTGCCCGCTTCCACAAATACGCGCCCCGAGGTCGTCACATCATCGAGCAGCGCGTAGGTGCCGCCCGCTGCCCGAAACCACAGGTGCGCCGCCAGGGGCTGCCCGGCCGTGGTGAGCGTGTAGCTGCCCGCCCCCGGCTGGCCCAAAAACAAGTCGACCGCCAGCGTCTGCGTGAGGGCGGCGGGCGGCACCAGCGTGAGCGAGCCAGCCACCGTGAGCATGCACCGCGAGGCCGTGGTCAGCGTGGGCTTGTTCGTAACGCCCGTCCAGTCCATGTTGCGGCACTGCTGCCCGCCGGGGTCCAGCGTCACCACGGCGCCCATGGCCGTGAAGGAGTTCGCATCGAAGTGCACGTTCGTAAACACGTTGGGCACGCAGGTGTTGCCGCCGCCTAGGTCGCCGCTGCGGCTGGCCCAGTGGCTGGGGTCGTGCCAGTTGCCGCTGTTGCCCACCCAGTAGAGGTCGGTCATGGGCAGGCCCTCCATGGCCACGCCCGAGTTGCCGCCCTGGTCGGCGCTGGCCATAGCCACGGCGCCCCCGTTGGCCGGGTAGCCAGCGCTGCCATCCGTAAACGTCAGGTCTTGCAGCACCACGTAGCTCAAGGGGTTTGAGCCCCACCCTCCGCTGCGGGCCAGCAGGGCCGGGCTGCCCGCCAGCGCCGACTGCACCGTGCCAAAGCCCGCGCAGCTGCCACTCGTAGCCAGTGTGGCCCCGCTGCCAAAGCTCAGTACCTTCGAGGTGCCCGCTCCCACCAGCAGCGTGGCATCGGGGCCCAGCGTGAGGCTGCCCCCGGCCCCAATGGTAGCGGCGCTGTTCAGAATGGCCCGGCTAGTTACGTTCAAGGATTTGAACGATGAGTTGGCCACGTTGAAAATTACACCCTGGCCGGCGGTTACGTTTACTTTGTTAAAAGCCAACACCTTGCCCGCGCTAAAGCTAACCGGGCTGGTATAGTTGGTGAGGGCACTGGCCCCAATGTTAATAGTGCTGGTGCCGGCCGTTAGCGTCAGGTTGGGGTTCGTGAGCAATAGGGCGCCGGTGCTGGCTTGCACCAGCAGCGTGGTAGTGCTGCTGCCTAGGTCCAGGGTACCCGCCACCGTACTGGCCGATAAGGTCGAGCCCGTGTAAGTGCTTAGGGTGCTCATGGTGAGCGTGGCACTGCCAAAGCTCACGAGCTTGGCCGCCGAGATATTAACAGTGGACCCCGCCGTGCCATTGAAGGCACTAGTAAACGTCCAGCCACCAGCGGCGTTATCAAACAGCAGCGTCGTCCCGAACAGAACCCCCTGCATATCTACAACCCCGCCCGTGGTGGCCGCCAGCAGCCGGTGGGGCACCGCAATGGGTGCGGCCGTGGCCATGGTGCTGGTATAGCGCAAGTTGCCATTTATCTCCAGCACGCTGCCGGCTCCCGGCGTCCAGGTGGCTTGGCGCACGTTGCCGCTCCAAGTCATGTCGTTGCAGGTCACGGTGCCCGCGATAGTCACACGCTGGTTGTCGACCGAGAAAGAATTGGCGTCAAAATATACGTTATCAGTGCTTTTGGGCACGTTTGGGTAGGCGTTGCCAGGGCCACCGCTGGTGCTGGCCCAGTGCCCTAGGTCGGTCCAGGCACCGGTGTTGCCTACCCAGTAGTAGTTGGCCGCGTGGGCAGCTGTGCTTAGGCCCAGCAAACTCAGCAGCAGGCCGAAGCACCTAAACCAGGCGCTGGCAGCACGGGCCCTAGGTAGAGAAAGCGGTATAAGGCGATAGCAACTCATAATAAACTTATAATCAATCAACACCAAGCAGTAGCACGCCCGTATTATTTCTGCATTAGCCTGACTCAGCACGCAGCACTGCACCCGGCCGTGCTATCTGCTAAGTGCAGTATTTATCTGCTTCTTATGTGCTGGGGGTGGCTGGATGAGTACCCCAGGGAGCATGCTGCTACCCTGCGCGACTTAGAATCTATTTTTGACTGTCATGCTGAGCCCCGCGAAGCATCTCTGTCGTTTCGCTAAATGGCTCTAGCATTGCGACAGAGATGCTTCGCGGGGCTCAGCATGACACGTGTTAAATTCCTAGGCAGGTTCTTAGGAACTGTTGCGGGCAACTTGCTTTAGAAGTAGTGCTGAGCTAATGGCGAAAAACTGAACAGACAGGTGGGTGCAATCACCACCGGTAGGCCCGCAGCAATTGCTTCCGGGCTCCGTACACCAAGCTTGTGCCAGCGCGCTGCTCGCTTGTAAATAACTAATGGTGAATGCGCTACGCAGTGAGTCCATAAGCCCCACTCTCCGAATGCTGGAGTAAGCTCTACTATCTGGAATGGCCACGCTTATGGTGGGCGGCTTTCGTTATGGGTAACTGCAGAAGAAAGCAGGCCCGACAGCCATTAGTGCAGCTAAGTCTGTCTCAAAATAATATGCTACTTTACAGCGTTTTTATTCTATAATAAAAACTCGCTATGAGGTTTGCTTACATGAAATGTGGTTTGTGGTTTGTCGCTGGCTCGTTGCTACTAGCTGAGGCGGCGCACGCCCAGACATCTACGCTAGCCGGTGCCTGGCAAGGGGTAGAAACCTTGCCTGACGACCCGCGCTACTGGCCGGTGGTGCTGCGCCTGCAAGGCTCTGACAATAATTTATTTGGCGTACTGTACCAGGAGGTAGGCGGCCAGGATTATGTCACCGTCAACTTCCAGATGAAAGGGACGCGCACCGCCAATAGCTTGCAGCTCACCCACGTGCGCAAGCTGAACGAAACCGGGCAAACGCCCAGGAGTTACTGGTGCGCCGGGGCCATTACCTTCACCTACGACGCCGCCCAGGAAAAGCTAACTGGCCATGCCGCCTACCGCCCGGTGCACGACTGCGACACCGGCGACTTCACCTTCTACCGCGTCAAGCTCAAATCGGCCGCTACCGTCAAGGCGGGCGCTCTCAGCACCCTGCGAATATCGGGCCGCGACGTGCGCTGGTTTGCCGATGCCGAGCTGAAGCAGCCTGTAAACACCGGCAATACCTACCGCACCAAGCTCACCAAAGCCACTACGTTCTATCTCACCCAGGGCTACTACCCCAGCGCCGAGAGCCCCGTGGTGCCCATTACCATTCAGGTGGCGGGCGCCGCCAAAACGCCACCTAGGGCTACTTCGCCTACACCAGCCCCGGCGCCCAAGCCAACTCCGGCCGACTCGCTGCCCCCGGTGGCTACCCCCGCGCCGCCGGTAGCGGTGGTCCCGCCTGCCCCCGCTGCCCCCACCCCCGCGCCCGTGGTGCTGCCTAAAGTGCTCTTCAAGCTGGGCAAAGCCGAGCTGCTATCCGAGTCGGGCCCGGCCCTCGACAAGCTGGTGTCCGACCTACAGGCCAACCCAGCACTGCGCCTGCGCGTGGCGGGCCACACCGACCGCATCGGCGAGCCCGGCAAAAACCAGGTGCTTTCGGAGCAGCGCGCCGCGGCCGTAAAAGCCTATCTGGTGAAAGCCGGCGTGGCCGCCGCCCGTCTCGAAACCATTGGCTACGGCGACAGCCGCCCGCTCTACCCCTCCCCCGATGTGCGCAACCGGCGCGTGGAGGTCGAGCAGCTACCCTAGGGCGGGGCGGCGCGTATTTTTGCGGTTTCCCTCATGGCCGACGACTTTCGCGCTTCCCTCCTAGCCCAGCTGGTAGCCCGCATTGCGGCGCTGCAATCTACTGGCGACCAACATTATCCGGCAGGCTTGTTTCCGAGCCTGCGCTGGAAGAAGGCGCTGGGCTACCGGCGCCCCGACACGAATGGCTTTTTCACGTCGCTCATCGTATTCACGCTGCGTGAGCGGCAGGCGCAGTTGCCCGCCGCGAGCCAGGCGGTAGTAGACGACATTGCAGCTAAGGCGCTGGCTATCTACCCACTGTACCAAAGCAAGAGCGGGCAGGCCACCTACAATTTCTACCCGCCCCGGCCCAAGCAGCACTTTCCGCATGGCTATCTACTGCACCGCACCCGGCATTTTGCCGCGCCCGACGACCTCGACTCAACCTCGCTAGCGTACTTGAGCTACCCGCGCTCAGACGCCGAAAACCGCTGGCTCAAGGCCAAGCTGCAAGCCCACGCTAACACCGTGAAGGGCTGGGCCGCCACCGGCCCTAGGTCGTTTCGGTGTAAGAAAGTTTACTCGGCCTGGTTTGGCGAGCGCATGCCCATTGACATGGATGCCAGCACCTTATCCAACGGCATGCTGTGGGCCGTGCGCACGGGGATGCCGCTCAATGAGTTTGACGAGGATAGCCTAGCTTTTATCAACTGGACCATTACCTCAGGCGAGTATCGCCGCCGCCCGCTCGATGTGTCGGCCTACTACGCCACGGCGCCACTCATTGCCTACCACGTGGGGCGCCTGCTGGCCGAGGCCGAGCTGCCGCAGTTGGCCGACGCCCGCGCCACCCTGCGCCGCGACTTGCCGCAGCTGCTAGCGGCCGCGCCAACCTTCATGGATAAGGTACTGCTGGCCACTACCCTACTGCGCCTGGGCGGGCAGCCCGCACCGCTCCTCGACCCCGCCTGGACGCTGGCCGAACTAGAACAGCGGAGCCGCGGCCTGTACTTCTGCATTGCGCCGCTACTCAATTACTACCCCCAAACGCGCTGGTTGGCCCGCTGGCGCCTCAGCCAGATTGACTGGGAGTGCCCCGCCCACTCGCTGGCGCTAGTAGCCGAGTACGTAGCCCTAGGTGGGGAATAGGAGTAAAATATTATGTATCCTAACGTGTTACCCCACCCCCGGCCCCTCCCCTCCGGGAGAGGGGAGCCGGACGACTGAATGACGGTCGCTTGCGGTTGGCTCCCCTCTCCCGGAGGGGAGGGGCCGGGGGTGGGGTCGTACGAGCGGCGAGCAATTATTTAGCTAAAATTAGCACTGCGCAAACACCTCCTGGCCAATCACCTGCGCTTGTTGAAACGCCGCCTTATCGATGCGTAGCAGCTCGCCCTGCGACTCCAAAAACGCCAGCAGGTTCTCAGTGGCCAGGTTGCCAGTGAGCGTGTCGGCGGCCATGGGGCAGCCGCCTATGCCACCTAGGGCACTGTCGAAGCGGCGGCAGCCGGCCTCGTAGGCGGCTTGCACGTTGGCCTGCCAGGTGGCGAGCGTGGTGTGCAGGTGCGCCCCAAACTCGATGTGCGGGAACGCCGGAATCAACTCTTTGAACAAGGGCGTAATAAGGGCCGGCGTAGCTGCCCCGATAGTATCGGACAGCGCCACAATGCGCACGCCCAGCGCCGCCAGCTCGGCCGTGAACTCGGCTACTATGGCGGGGCTCCAGGGGTCGCCGTAGGGGTTGCCGAAGCCCATGGAGAGGTACACCACCAGCGTTTTGCCGCTGCGCTCGCAGAGGGCGTGCATGGCGGCCACGTCGGCGCGGGCCTGGGCCAGCGTCTGGTTGGTGTTGCGGCGCTGGAAGGTCTCGCTCACCGACAGCGGAAAGCCTAGGTAGCTGATTTCGGGATAGCCGACAGCCTGCTCGGCCCCGCGCTGGTTGGCCACGATGGCCAGTAGCTTGGTCGATGTCTGGCTAAGGTCGAGGCCGGACAGCACCTCGGCCGTGTCGTGCAGCTGCGGAATAGCCTTGGGCGATACGAACGAGCCAAAGTCGAGCACGTCGAACCCCACCGCGAGCAGCTGCTGGAGGTAGGCCGTTTTGGTGGCCGTCGGGATGAAGTCGGCCAGGCCCTGCATGGCATCGCGGGGGCACTCGGTGAGCACTAAAGGAGACGTAGACACGGGTGGGAAGCTAGGTAAGTACGGGGCCGCAAAAGTAGGCAGGGCCGCCGCCCCTGGGGACGCTTCTCCCCGAACTTGCCCGCCGCGGCCTGTGTTGCAGGGCCATGCCCTTTTCGTTACTTACCGCCCTCGGCACGCGCCGGGCCGGCGGCTTGCTGCTAGCCTTGCTAGTAGTATTCAGCAGCTGCAGCACCTCCCAAACGCTGACGACGCTGTTCCAAAAAACCACCCCGCACGAAGACTACGCCCGCGCCCTCGACCGGGCCGGCCTGCGCAATGCCGCCCTAGGGCAGCGCTGGCAAGCCGCCGCCGACCAAGCCCTGCGCGACTCGCTGGTGGTGGCGCTGCCCGTGCTCGAAACTGGGTTCTTTCGGGCCGACCAGCCCACGGCCGCCAGCTATCGCTACCAGGTGCTGGCCGGCGAGCAGGTGCACGTGCGCCTGAGTTTGCAGCCGGGCGTGGCCCCGGCCCGCGTGTTTGTCGATGCCTTTGCCCTGGCGCCCGGCCAGCAGCCCGAGCTAGTGAAGTGGACCACTACCGACACCACGGCCGGCACCCTCGACCTGCGCTACCGCATCGAGGCCAGCGGGCAGCACCTGCTGCGCGTGCAAGCCGAGCTGCTGGCGGCCGGCCGCTACACCCTGCGCCTGTGGCGCGAGCCTAGCCTGAGTAACTTCCCGGTGCGCGGGCGCGGCGACCAGGCCGTGGGCAGCTTCTGGGGTGCCGAGCGCGATGGCGGGGCACGCCGCCACGAAGGCGTTGACATCTTTGCCCCACGTGGCACGCCCGCCGTGGCGGCGGCCGCCGGCGTCATTACGCGGGTAGGTGACACCAAAATCGGGGGCCGCGTGGTGTGGCTGCTCGATGCCGCTACTGGCCAGCACCTCTACTACGCGCACCTCGACCGCCAGCTAGTGCAGGCCGGCCAGCACGTGTGTCCCGGCGACACCCTAGGGCTGGTGGGCAACACCGGCAACGCCCGCACCACGGTGCCGCACCTGCACTTTGGCATCTACAAGAGTGGCCGCGGCGCCGTTGACCCCTGGCCCTACCTACACCGCGCCGACCCCGTGCCAGCAGCCCTGCCCGCCTCGGCCGGTGAGTACCTAGGCCAATGGGTGCGGCTGCGCAGCGCCAAGCCTGGCACTCAGTTTAAGCTAACTGATAGCCGCACCGAACTCCTGACCAGTAGCACGCCCCTGCGCGTGCTAGGCCAGCAGCGCGAGCGCCTGCGTGTGGAGCTGCCCGACGGCCGCCGCGGCTACGTGGCTACCCGCAACGTAGCTCCGGCGCAGCCCCTGCGCCGCCTCACGCTGCCCGCCGAGGTAGAAATTCAGGCCCAGCCGGCACCAGTGGCCGCTGCGCTGGCCGCTTGGCCGGCGCGCACGCCCGTGGTAGTGCTGGGCCGCGCGAGTGGCTACGCGCTGCTGCGCGGCCCGGCCGGGCAAGAGGGCTGGGCCCGTATTTAATTAGTCTTGGCTAAGCGCCTCAGGTGATTCGCTTTTACGCGCCTAGGGTGCTTTCACTAGCGTAAAGTGCACGGCCTGCTGCCCTAGGTGCCCCGTGGCTTGTAGGCTGCCGGATGCGGCAGGTGAGAGCGTGGCCGTGAGCGTATCGGGCCGTGGCGTGGGGCGGCGCCACACTACGCGCAATCGCCGCCGGCTGGCCTCGTAGGTGTAGTTTCCGTACAGGCGCCGCTTCGTGTCGTTAAACTCAAACACGCAGTCGTGGTCGATATCTAGGTACACGGTCGTCAACACGCTGTCTTGGCACGAGTGCGCCGCTAGGGCGCGGCCGTTGAGCTGGACGTTGCGCACGGCATATTTACCGGTGAGCTGCGGATAGGTATCCGGAAACTCGTGGACACTTAGCAAAAGCAAAGGGCCGTACACCACCGATAAGCGGAGCAGCGTGCGAACCAGCGGCCGGCGAATAGCGAGCCGAGGCAGGTGCGGGGGCGTGCGTAGAAAAAGCGTAATCAGCCGCTCATAGTCCAGCCCTCCTAGGTACAGCAGGCAAATGAAATGAATCAGCGCCTGCATGAACACGCCCACCGGCAGCTGGTAGAAATAATCGACGAGCAGGATGTTGACCATTACCGGCAGCAAGGTCAGCACGCCCAGCAGCCGCGTGCGGTGAAACAGCAGCAGCAACGCGCCCCCGATTTGCAGCGCCCCAATCGTGCACCGATACGGATAGGAGTACCCAAAATAGGCCCAGGTCAGGTCTTCGCCGGAGAAGCTACTGAAGGGCAAATCGAGCATGCCCAGCGGCACAAAAAACTGAAGCTTAAAAATTTTCTGCCACCCAATCAGCGATAAGTCGAAGGCGACGGCATAGCGCAGCACCCCTTGCCAGAAAGCCAGAATAGACGCATCGGCGGGCCGGCCCACCGGCTGCCGTCCCCAATAAACGCCGTAGCCGATGGCGCCCACCAGCACGAGCACGGCCCCGGCAAGCAGCCCAGCATACGGGGCCCAGGGGCCAACCACCCACCGGCCGACGCGCAGTAGCACGGCCCCGGCTACCAGGCCAGCCAGCGAACACACTAGTAGTTTGGCGTGCCCCCTAGGGCGGAAAGCAATGGTCGGCGGGGCCATGAGCGAGGGGAGGGTTAAGGAGGGAAAGCTCAAACCTCACCCCGCCCCGCTCCCACCGCGTTCGGCCTTATCCAACCGAACCCATTGGGGGCAGCCAAGCCCGGCCCGGCGGCGCCGGCTGTGGGGCGCTACCGGCCCGCACCTGTTGCAAAAACTGACTGGGCGTCAGGCCAGTTACTTTCTTGAAGGTGGTATTAAACGTAGTCTTAGAGCTAAAGCCGGCCTCGAAGGCGATGCCCACCATGCTTAGGTGCTGGTGCTGGGCCGAGGCTAGCAGCCGCTGCGCCTCGGCCACCCGGTAGGCATTGATAAACTGGAAGAAATTAACCCTGAACCCCTCATTGAGCACGTAGGAAAGCTCGTGGGTGGAGAGGCCCGCCCGCTCTGCCAAGGCCGGCAAGCTCAGGTCGGCTTCTAGGTATACTTTTTCAGCTTGTAGTAGCTGAAGCAGGCGCTGCTGCCAGTACGCCACCTGGCTTGGTGACAGGCGCGCCTGCTTGGGGGCAGCGGGCGCCGGGCCAGGCAGCGCGGGCGAGTCTTGCTGCCACAGCTCCTGAAGCTCGGCCCGTACCGGGGCCGGAAAGGCGAACACCTCGGGCTGGCGCAGGGCATAGTGGGCCAAGTAAAACACCGCACCTAGGTAGCCGACCGGGGTAAGCGCGAGCACCCAGCCTAGGTGGAAAAAAAGCTCATTCAGCCATAGCCCCACTAGCAGCGCCAAGCCCCACAGCACCTGCTTGAGCCACTGCAAATTGACTGGCTCTGGCTGCGCCGTGAGTTGTGGCAAGTGCTGTTGATGCCGCCGTAGGGCCAGGTAAGCCGCCAGCCAGTAGCCGATAGCCTGCACTTTAGGCGTCGTAAAAACCAGCAGGCGGCTAGCCGGAGCAGCACTGCTTGGCACCGCACCCAACGACCACCAGCCCAGGAGCGGGGGCAGCATTACCAGCAAAAACAGCAGCCAGGGCAGAAAATGAAGTCCGTCGCGCCACCGCGGCGGGCGGCTGGGCGCGGTGAACTGCACCACGCTCAAGTAAAAGGCCGGGGCCATGGCAAGGCGCGTCAGCTCTAGCCACCCGGGCAGGCTTGGGTAGTGCGCGGCTACCGTGGTGCCCGGCAGCACGCGGCCCAGCAATACGCACCCCACGCACGCCAGAAAAACTCCTAGCCACCGATTGGCCAGTTGGTTTACGCGGAGCGCGTTTGTAATCAGCAAGAACGCTAGCAGCAGCACGCCACCGCAAGCAAGGGAGTATACTAGTGGCACGGGCAAGCAACTGGATAGGAAAGGGTACTTGCTGGTGAAGATAGAAGAGAGAGGTTATGATTCGCTAAGTGCTGCGCTTGCCTACCTAGGATAAAGTAAATACCTTCCCTTTCTTCATAATCAACTTACATTTAGGCAGATATTTGCTCGCCTTCTACCTAAGTATACTCGTTCGCTTGGATAGGATGGCACACCTTGGCAAGGGCAGAAACCGAGCTTTGCCTTATTGGAGACCCTTTACTGCTTGAAGACACTCCTCTTTTTAAAGAAAGTAAGCTATGCACTGGATTCTGCGCGTGGGGTTATGTCTGGGGCTATTGGCAGTTGCCCCAGGGTTAGTAGTGGCACAGGAGGCAGCGGCCCCGGTGGGCGATGGCTTGCTGGGCAGTTATTACCGGGGGCGCAATTTTGAAGAGTTCCGGCACCGCCAGGTCGATGCCACCATCGACTTTCAACGCCGCAACCAGGCCCCGGCGGAAGGAGTACCGGCCGAGGACTTTTCGGCTCGCTGGACGGGCTGGCTGCGTGTACCTACGAGTGGCCACTACGTGCTGCACCTCGTTGTGGACGATGGTGCCCGGCTCTGGCTCGACGGCCGCCTCCTACTCAATGAATGGCGCGGTCAATCCGTCAGCTCATACACGCTCGACCTCAACCTGCAAGCGGGCCGCGCCTATGCCCTACGCCTCGACTATTGCCAATATGGGGCCGATTCGTATGCGCAGCTCGCTTGGGTGCGGCCCGAGCAGCTGGCGAAAGCGGAGCAGGCGGTTTCGTGGCGAACCCTGTGGGGCCTGGTCGCCGACCCGCCGCAACGTACGGTCATTCCCACTCGCTACCTCTTCAGCTATAACCCGACCCCGCAACCAGTGCCAGCACCCGCTCGCCCTGCCCCCCTGGTGCGGCGTCCGCAGGCACCGGTGCCGACCCCGCGCCACGTGAGCCGCCCTCTGGCCCACCGCCAGCCACCTGCTCGGGCCCGACAACCGGTGGCCACACCGCCTCGGCCGGCCTTGCCCGTTGCCGCACCTGTTTCGATAACTCCAGCAGATACCCGGCTGGCTGAGCAACTAGCACAGGGCCAGGCGCTGGTTTGGCCCAATCTATATTTTGCGCAGGGCCAAGCCGACCTGCTGCCAGCCGCGCGGGTTAGCCTCGATACGCTGGCGACCATTTTGCGTCAGCAGCCGGGGCTGCGGCTGCAAGTGCAAGGGCACACCGATAACCAAGGCGATTCGGTCCTTAATCGCCAGCTATCGCAGCGGCGCGCCGAAGCAGTTTGCCGCTACCTCGTGGCGGGCGGCGTCGCCGATGGTCGCTTACAAGCGAAGGGATATGGTGGCTCTCGCCCCGTTGCCGATAACCGCGTAGTAGGACTTCGGGCACGCAATCGGCGGGTGGTCTTGCAGCCACTACCTTAGCTAACAGCTCGGCAGCTCGCTGCTACTACGCCGCATATCCCTTGCCTTTTAATTCAAAACCCCCAAGCGCCCTACCTAGGACACTTGGGGGTTTTGGTTAGAGGTGTAGCGGTTGCTTATTCGCTCAGCACCACGGCGCGGCCGAGCTGGCGCGAGTACGCCAGGCGGCGGTCGTTGCCGCCGACACTAGGATACTCGAAGCTGATGGCATTGGGGTCGGCGAGCAGCGTGGCCCAGGCTTTGGCATCGAGGCCGGCGGGCCGGCGGGTGCTGCTGGGCACTGCCAGCGCTGCGAAGTGGTCTTCGCTGAAAAAGCCGTTCATGCGCCGCAGTATCGTAATCTCCTGGTCGCGCACGGTAGTTAGCTTGCTGCTCTGCGTCTCGGTGCCTTGCAGCAGGGCGCGGGCGGGCATTACTTCGTGGCGCAGCGTATCGCCCTTGGCCGTGAGCACAATAAGGTGCAGGCGGCTGGTAAGGATGCGCGGCCCACGCAGCTGCAACAAGAAGTTGTCTTTGGTTTTGGGGTCCGAAAAGCTGTGGCTGGCGCGCACTGTGTTGAGCACGGTGGCGCCGCTTACGCGGCGGCCCGCCCCGGAAGGCGGAATGTACAGGCTACGAGGGTCTTTGGTCGAAGCCGCTAGTTCGTGCTCCGAGTTTACGCAGGAGGTACCTAGCTGGAGTAGACCAGCTACCGCAAGCATAGTAATAATCGACGTTTTCATAGGTGGGAAAAGGATAACAAGAACCGCGCCGCCTAGGTCGCTCACTGGGCCACGGCGCCATGTTTATGTACGAATAATGAGTTTGGCAAGATTTAAAACCACCCGATTTCTAGGCCCAGCACATAGCGCGGTGGCTGCAGCGGCGCGCCGCCCTCCAGGGGCCGCAGGGCCTCGCTGAGGCGATAGCGACCTACCAGCGCCAGCGGGCCGCTGCCCAGGCGCAGGCCCACGCCGCCCAGCCAGCGCTGCAGGTAGGGCGGCTGGTGCCGGGTCACTTCAAGCCGGCCCTCAGTGGTTGTCTCGTCGATGGTCGTGTGGTTGGCACCTAGGGTGGGGCCACCGTAGGCGAGCAGGTCGAGGTAGGTGCCGACCACGTTGCCCCGCGGGCGCAGGCCAGCATTTAAGCGCAGACCTATTTCGCCTTGCAGCTGGTGATAAGTCAGCGTTTCAGTATCGTGCAGGGGCCCGAAGGGCGGGGCTTTGGGGCCCGCATCTTGGGCCAGCGCGTAGCGCAGGTAGGCATAGCGCAGGTCGGCGGTGAGCGCCAAGTTATCGGTAAAGCGGCGCTTGAGGCGCCCTCCTAGCTGCACCTCGGTCGAGCCCACGCCGTAGCGCAGCGGCAGACCCGCGCTGCTGCCCCCCAGCACCAGCCCGTAGCCGGTGTAGAAGTGCCCAAAGTAGCGGCGGTTGGGCCCCGTGCGGGGGGGCAAGGTATCGCGGGCCACGTCAGCTTGCAGCAGCACCTGCTGGGCACGCGCCACCGGCCCGGCCCCGCCAAGGCTCGCTACCAGTAGCCACGCGTACTTATTTTTCATAGAAAGAGCAACTTACGGGAATTCAGAAGCACAAAAGAGACCTTCTGGGTTGGAGGCGATTGGCTAATCTAAGCAACGAGCTTATTGGCACAATGCCAGAAATTCCAGCGAAGCTACTAGCAATAGGAGTCCATTTGCTACCTAGGGGGTTGCAGCGAATCTGTTATTTTTCTGAATACTCCCCAGTATACCCCTGATAATGTACACGCAGCACGGTGCCGCCGTGCAGCAGGCGGCGGGGCAATTGCAGCATGACGCGCTGCGCCACGGCGCGCACCTCATAGCGGTGCAGCACGCCTCGGGCGTTGGCTAGGTGCCAGTAGAGGCGCGCGGGGTAGGCCGCCGGGGGCAGCGGGGCATTGTCATCGGTAGTGGGCTTTTCCTGGCCCACGGGGGCAGCATCGGGGGGCGCCGTGGGCGTGGCCGGCGGCGTCGCAGCCAAAGCCGGGGCCGCCGCAGGACCTAGGGTTGCCAACCAGGCGAGGCCGGCCTCGTCGGGGTCGGTGAGCAGGGGCAGCGGCCGGGTGCTGGGCAGCGTAGCGGTAGGCCGCAGCACCACCACTACCACCGAGTCGTGCGCCACAAAATCGAAGGTCGGCTCTTTCACCTTGGCCGCTGCGGGTGCCGTGAAGTACTCGGCGCGCGGGCGGCCGTAGCCGTGGGCATAGTCATAATATGGGTAAAGCTCGGACGACGCGCGCACCTGCCGAAACACCTCCATGGCACCTAGGCGGCGCTGCTGCTGCCACACGCAGGCGGCAAAGCCCGCCACCAGCGGGGCCGAAAACGAGGTACCCTCCAGCCGCTCGTAGCCGCTGGGCGTGGTAGTGAGCACGATGCCGAAGGCCGATACGTCGGGCTTGAGACGGCGGTCGGCGCTGGGCCCTGTCGAGCTGAAGGCCACGTGCAGGCCAGTAGCCGGGTCGAGGCCCCCCACGGCCAGTGCCGAGTCGGCATCGGCGGGGGTGCCGATGCGGCCCCAGTCGTCGTCGCCGTCGTTGCCGGCCGCGCTCACTACCAGCATCCCCTTGCGCGCCGCGATGTTGGCGGCCCGAGCAATGAGCGAATGCCGGCCATCCATCCACTCGGGAAAGTAGCGCTGCGCCGTGTAGGCCAAGGACGAGCTAACGATGTCGGCGCCTTCGCGGTCGGCCCACTCGGCGGCGCGCAGCCACGCTTCTTCTTCGCCGATGCGCTCGCGAGCTAGGCTTTCGGTGCGGGCCAGCAGATAGGTGGCATCGGGGGCCAGCCCTAGGAGGGGGCCAGCCGCCAGGCTGTCGACAGCAGCCTCGGTGCGGCCGGGCAGGCGGCCCGCCAGGCAGCCTAGCACCTCGGTGCCGTGCGAGCCGGTGCGAAAGACATCGACGCGGTTTTTCAGAAAATCATAAGTAGCTACGATGCGCTTGTCGCGCCGCAGCGCCGCAAAGGCCGGGTGCGTTTCTACCCCATTGTAGCCCACGTCGAACACCGCGATGCGCACGCCCCGGCCCGTGAGGCCGGCCCGCCCAAGCGCCGCCCGGCCCAGCACGGCCGTTTGCTGGCGCGCCAGCAGGTAGTCGTTGGTACTTAGCTCGTCGTGGCGGCCGGGCCCTACCGGGGCGCTGGCAGGCCGGGCCGCCAGCGCGGCCGGCGCCAAAGCCTCGGGCCAGCGCACCACGCGCACCACGCCCGGCAGCTGGCGCAGGGCCGCCGCCTGGGCGGGCGTGGCCCGGCACGCCGCGGCATTAAACCAACGGCTGACGAGCGTGAGCGTATCGCAGCCGGCTCGCACCCGAGCCAGGTAGTCGGGCCGCACGGGCAGGTCGGTAGCCTCGTAGGCGGGTAGGCCCTGGCGATGGCGGCGCGCCTGCGCGGCCGGGCTGAAGTACCTAGCCGGATTAAACGCCACGCCGGTTTTGTCGGCAAAACTGACCCAGTAGCGGGCTGGCGCGGCTGGGTCCGGCCCGGGGCCTACTGCCCGCGCAGCCAGGGCCAGCGGCAGCAGGTATAGCCACCCTACCAGCGGCCAGCGGCCGCTCATTCTTATTCGCATAGCTCGGAGGAGAGATGTAGCAAGGACCCAGTGGGGCCGGCGCCGTAGCGGCCGGGGCAAAAGTACCTCCTGCGGCGCTCCTAGGTGCCGCCTGGGCGCGCCAGCAACCCCTAGTCGAGTCGTTTCGTTTGTAAGCCTGCTCCCTGGCCCACTGGCCGGGGTTACTTTTTTTTGCATTTTTGCGTATGCTTAAGCTCCCTGCATTTGTTCCCGCCGCCGCACTGGCGGCCTCGCTGCTCGTGTTGCCCGGTTGCAACAAAAAGGAAATTGCTCTCTTGCAGCAACAGAACGCCGACCTTACCAAGTCTCGCGACCAGCTTCAACTCGAAAAAACGGCTCTAGAGCAAGACAAAGCCCGCACCGAGGCCAGCCTCAACAATAGCTTGCTCAACAAAGACCGACAGGTGTCGCAGCTCAACCAGGCCCTAGGTACTACCGAGCAGGACCTGGCCGGCAAAAACGCTCGCATCGCCGAGATGCAGCGAATCCTGGATGAGAAAGACGCTGCCACCAAAGCGCTGCGTCAAAAAGTGAGCGATGCCCTCCTAGGCTTCAATTCTAACGACCTGCAGGTGAACGTAAAAAACGGCAAGGTTTACGTGTCGCTTTCCGAGCAGCTGCTTTTCAAGTCGGGCTCGACCAAAGTAGACCCCGCTGGCCAAGACGCCCTCATTAAGCTGGCTAACGCTCTCACGGGCAACAAGGATATTAACGTGCTCATCGAGGGCCACACCGACAACGTGCCCATCAAGGGCGTGGTGAACGGTGCCCGCGACAACTGGGACCTGAGCGTGCTGCGCGCCACTGAAATCACGCGCCTGCTCACGTCGGCTGGCATTGCGCCCGAGCAGATTACGCCCTCGGGCAAAGGCCAGTTCCTGCCCGTGGCGGCCAACGATACGCCCCAAAACAAAGCCCTGAACCGCCGCACCGACATCATCCTGACGCCGAAACTGGATGAACTGTTCTCGATTCTGAATCAAAACTAGAATCGCAGATTATAGCGGATTTAACGGATTACGCAGATACGCCCGCCTTCGGCGGGCTGACTATTCGAACGCAGGAGCGGCTTCGCCGGCTCATTTTGAGTTAGCCAAAGGCTACTCTGCATTCGAGTAGTCAGCCCGCCGAAGGCGGGCGTATCTGCGTAATCCGTTAAATCCGCTATAATCTGCGATTATTGGAGGCCATATTTGCTGAGCAGGTAGATGAGCGAGGCCATGCTGGCACCGCCTAGCTCTAGTTCGCGGCGATTCACTTTGTCGAACGTGTCGGCAGACGTGTGGTGGATGTCGAAGTAGCGCTGCGAGTCGCAGTCGTAGCCAAACAGGGCGGTGGGGTGCACAGCGCCTACCAACGGCTCGATGTCGGTACCCGAGTGGCCGGGCGTTAGCTCATTGGCGTGGTAAGGCGCCAGCAGCGGTCCCCAGGCCGCCACCTTCTTAAACACAGCGGGAGTCGACTCCACATTGAAGCCGCGGGGCGTGAAGCCACCGCCGTCGCTCTCGATGGCGGCCACGTGCTTTTCGTTGTTTTGCTTGGCTTGCTCGGCGTACTTGTTGCCGCCGCGGGTACCGTTTTCCTCATTCATAAAGAGCACGGCGCGTACCGTGCGCTCGGGGCGCAGGCCAGCCGCCTTCAGTAGGCGCACAGCCTCAATGCTTTGCACTACGCCGGTGCCGTCGTCGTGGGCACCCTGGGCAAGGTCCCACGAGTCGAGGTGGCCGCCCACTGTGATAATCTGGTCGGGGTACTTCGAGCCGCGCACCTCCCCTATCACGTTATAGCTAACCACATCGGGCAGGGTTTGGCAGCTCATTTCCAGCTCAAACTGCAAGCTCGGGTCGGCCTTGAGCAGCTGGCTGAGCTGGTCGGCGGCCAGGGTGCTGAGGGCCGCGCCGGGCACCTTGGTAGGCGTGTCGCCGTAGGCGGTGGTGCCGGTGTGCGGGTTGTTGTCGCGGGCGCTGGTGAGCGAGCGCACCAAAGCACCTACGGCACCACGGCGGCCAGCCTCGGCCGGCCCGCTGCGGCGCTGGTCGCCGGCCCCGCCGTAGGCCGCGCCGGGCTCGATGAGCGCATCATCGAAGGGCCGGTTGAAGAACACGAACTTCCCCTTCACGGCCGCGTCGGGCAGGGCTTTCAGCTCGGCTAGGCTTTTCACTTCTACCACGCCAGCGCGCAAGGGCTTGTTGCCGGGCGTGGCTACCGAGCCTCCTAGGGCGCACACGGCCATTGGCACGCCTTTGCCCTTATTTCCAAACACTTGTCCTTTTTCTTTAGCGCCACGCACCCAATGCGGCACCTGGCACTCCTGCAAGTATACTTTATCGAAACAGCCGGCTTTTTCCATAGTCAGCTTGCCCCAGGTTACGGCCTGCGCTGCCTGCGGCGAGCCGGCCAGGCGTCCGCCTATCTTTTCGCAGAGGTAGCGCAGGTTCTCGTAGCTCTGGCCATGCAGCAGGGCCTCGTCATAGATTTTGCGCAGGGTCAGCGAGTCGGTTTTGGTAGAGGTAGCGGCCGTAGTTTGAGCCTGAGCAGCAGCGGGGAGGCCGCCCACCAGCAGGCCAGCCAGCAGCAAGGAGGAAAGTAAACGCATAGGAAAAAGTAAGGCGGCAGAAAACGCAGTCGGCCAAAAGTACCAGCCTAGCGGCTTTTGTTCCTACTATTTCTTATTAGCGCCCTAGCTCACGCGCCCGCGCTGGCCCTAAGCTGCTAGTAAAGCAGCACTCAGGCGGCCCTAGGTCCCTCCAAAGCCGTACCCTGCGCTGCTGCGGCCAAAAGGCCACCTAGCTTACCTAGGCACTACTTGCGCTGGCTTACTGCATTTTATTGCTGCTCACAGTTTGGGGCGCGGCGCCGTAGCGGCTCATTACCAACCGGGCGGGCTGGCCCTGGCGCAGCTTTACTTTGAAGAGGTAGTTGTACTCCTCGTCGCGGATTTCGCCGGGCAGCGGGGCCACCCCTAAGGCCGATAGCAGTGGAAGAAGCGTATTAGAATGGCCCACTACCACCACCGTTTTGCCGCCAAACTCTTGGCTGAGGCGGGCGGCCAGCGCGGCCGGATTTTTGGCATCGTATACCTCGGGGGTGCGGCCGGTGGCCTGCGCCAGCGGGGCCAGGGTAGCGCGGGTGCGGCGCGTATCGGTGGTGAACAACGCTGCCGGGTGGCGCTTGGCGAGCAGGCGGCCCAGCTGCTGGGCGCGCACCTCGCCGGCGGGCGTCAGGGGTGGGTCGGAGAGGCCGGGCGTAAGGTCTTTTTCGGCGTGGCGCACTAGGTAAATAGTGACGGGCGGGCCTGCCAGCGCTGCACTCCACACCGTGAGTAGCAGCAGGCTTAGTACCAGCGGTAAGAATCTCGTTTTCATTGACCGGAGAAAATTTACGTATTGAGAAGTTGCAACATATTTCCCTAGGTACGCAACTAGCCCACGTACGGTAGCAAAGCAGTGTCTTCATCAAATAGACACCCAATCTTCATCTTTCCCTTAACGGGGCGTGCCGTATGTTGCAGTATCAATCCCTTCTCCCTCCCCGATACCATGCATGTTCTGCTAGTTGAAGACGAAAAAAGCCTGCACCAGGAAGTAAAGCAATTCTTGCAACAGGCTCAGTATTTGGTCGATTCGGCCTACACCTTCACCGAGGCTTCGGAAAAGCTGTACGTCAATTCCTACGACTTCGTGCTGCTCGACCTGGGGCTGCCCGGCGGCGATGGCCTGGAGCTGCTACGCGAGTCGCGCCGCAGCGAAAAGCAGGAGGCGTCCTTTATTATTCTCACTGCGCGCGGCGACCTCGACGACCGCATCAAGGGCCTCGACCTGGGGGCCGATGACTACCTACCTAAGCCCTTTTCGCTGCTCGAGCTCACCAGTCGCATGCAAGCCATCACGCGCCGCAAGTTTGGCCTGAAGCGCTCAGAAATCGTCTTCGGCGATGGCTTTGTAATGGACGTAACGGCCCGCACCGTGCGCCACGGCGCTCCTGACTCGCCCGAGGTGCCGCTCACCAAGAAGGAGTTTGACTTGCTGAACTATCTGCTGCTGCACAAAGGCCGCGTACTCACGCGCTTGCAGCTCGGCGAGCACCTGTGGGGCAACGTGCTCGAAGATGACTCCGACTCGAACTACATCGACGTGCACATTAAAAACGTGCGCAAGAAGCTGGCCCAGTTTGGCTCGGCCGACTTCATCGAAACTGTGCGCGGCATCGGCTACCGGGCCGTGTAGCTAGTAACCCGCTAGGTAATATTGTCATTGCGAGCGCAACGAAGTGAAGCGCGGCAATCGCATCAGCACGAGTTCCTCGAGAACCGTTCTAGTGCGATTGCCGCGCTTCACTTCGTTGCGCTCGCAATGACAAATTTGTTTTAGCAACTCGATTTATAATGAGACTAGAAACTAAGCTGGGTCTTTTTAACGGGCTTTCCAAGCTGCTGCTAGTAGTGCTGGGGGTGCTGCTGATTCCGCCCGTGGTGCAGCGGGTGGCCGTGGTGCACACCGACGAGCGCCTGCAAGAGAAAAAGCAGGAGGTGCTCAATCTCATTGCCCGCGATGGCCTGACTACTTTCCTGCGCGAGGAGCACGACGAAACGTATGCCGACTACAACATCCTGAAGCAAGAGTACATTACCATCACGCCCCTAGGGCCCAACAACGGCAGCGGCGCGACGACCGAGCGCATTTTTGAGGAACCTAGGCAGGTAGGCAAAGAGGTTGAAGACTTTCGCATTCTAAGCTGCGAAGTGCCGCTCGGCGCCACCAAGGGCGATACCGCTACCCGCCGCTACCGCCTCGAAATCGGCTCGTCGCTGGGCACCGTGGAGCTGCTCACCGATACCTTGCGCAGCCTGGCGCTGTGGGTGCTGGTGGCCGGGGCGGCCCTCACCGTGTTCACCGATGCGGCCTTTGCTCACTACTCGCTACGCCCGCTGCGCGAGCTCATTTCACGCAAGCTGCGGGGCATTCGGCAGCCGGGCGAGTTCTCGTTTGAGCGCCTGCACACCGACACCACCGATTTTCGGCGGCTCGACGACTCGCTCTCGGCCCTCATGCGGCAGCTGCAAGCCTCGTTTGATAAAGAGCGCGAGTTTATGAGCAACGTCTCGCACGAATTGCTAACGCCCACCAGCATTCTGCAATCACGCTTCGAGAACATGCTGCAAGACCCCACCCTGCCCGAGCCCCACGCCCGCCAGATAGTGGAAAGCCAGCGCACCCTCTACCGCCTGCGCAATACCGTGCGCACGCTACTGCTCATCGCCAACATCGAAAACGACCAGTACCTACGCGACGCCAGCGTGAGCCTGCGCCAGACAGTGGCCGACGTGGCCGAAGAGCTCGACGACCGCCGCCAGCAGCGCGAAATCTCGCTGCACGTCGACCTCAGCCCCGACTACGTGGTGCCCCAGGCCAACGCCACCCTGCTGCACACGCTGCTGCGCAACCTGCTCTCCAACGCCCTCAAATACAACCACGAAGGCGGCCAAGTGCGCGTCCTAGGTCGCCCGCGCCTCGAAGGCGGCTACCAATTGCGCGTCGAAGACGACGGCCCCGGCATTGCCCCCGACAATGTGCCGCTGCTCTTCGACCGCTTTCGACGCTTCCACGCCACCGGCCCCAAGGCCCCCGAGGGATACGGCCTGGGCTTACCCATTGCGCAGACTATCGCGCAGTTTCACAAAGCCGAGCTGCGCGCCGAATCAGAGCTGGGCAAGGGGACGGCATTTGTGGTGGATTTTGCTGCCTGAGCCATAGCAGCTGACTACTCTGCAAAATCGACGCAGAACACGCGTGTGCTATCGGCCGACGCATAAAGCGTTTGACCGCTACCGTAGTTGTCTCTTTTATAGAGAAATACTAGCACGCTATCCCCTAGGATTTCTGGTTTAAACCAATTTTTATCCGCCGCTGGGCCCGCTACAGTCCAGCCGGCAGTGGCTTGCTTTTGCACCCTGAAGCGGTGCAGTTTAGTGATACGCGCTAGTTCTTGGGGACAAGTTTTGAATTGTAGCCAAATAGCGTAATCAATCTTCGGAATTACTTGGTCTTGGTAGTTTATGACCTGCACACACGCTGCTTTCTGCTGGCCAAAAAGCGCCCGATAGATTTCATCCCCTGTTCGAGGCTCGCCTAACGCAGCCAGTTTGTGGTATGATTTAGTGGCCAGCCGAAATCCGGCCCACGCCACCGACCCTAGGAAAGCAATGAATAGCACGAATGCCAAGTGCTTAATTCTCTTTGCCTTTCTCAGTACTCCCCAAGTCAGCGCTCCCACAAAAAGCATAAATAAGAGACCCGCTACTTCAACTATTATGAGCAACTCCTTCATATATAGGCTTGTGTCAGCTATCACAGCGATGGGATAAGCGCTACCCCATTACCGGCAGCGTCACTGTCAGCTCTGTAAACTCTCCTTCTTCACTCGCCAGCTCAAACGTGCCGCCGTGGCCCTTCGTGATGATGTCGTAGCTCAGCGAGAGACCTAGGCCGGTGCCTTCGCCGGTAGGCTTAGTGGTGAAAAAGGGCTGAAAAATCTTTTGCCGGATGGCCTCGGGGATGCCGGTACCATTGTCGCGAATCTGGATTTTGACCTGGCCCGCTTCGCGCTGCGTGCGCACCTGCACCTCGGGGTGGTAGGCGGAGCCGGAGCTGCGCGCCTTCTGCTGCACGGTGTAGAAAGCATTGGTAAACACGTTGAGCAGCACGCGGCTGAGGTCCTGCGGCACGGCGGGCACCAGCCCTAGGTGTGGGTCGAGGTGCTGCAGTAGCTTGGCCTCAAAGGCTTTGTCTTTGGCGCGGGCGCTGTGGTAGGCCAGCTTGCCGTATTCTTCTATCAGGGCGTTGAGGTCAGTGGGCTCTTTCTGGCCGGTGCTGGTGCGGGCGTGCTCCAGCATGCCCTTCACGATGGTAGAGGCGCGGTGCCCGTGCTGGTTGATGCGCAGCAGGTTTTGGTGCACGTCGGCCAGCAGTTCGTCTTCCAGAGCCGGGTCGGGGGTGGGCTGGCGGCGCTGCTCCAGCAGCTCGTCGAGCAGCTCGGTACTTACTTCAGAGAAGTTGTTGACGAAATTGAGCGGGTTCTGAATTTCATGGGCGATACCGGCCGTCAGCTCGCCCAGGCTGGCCATTTTTTCGGATTGGATGAGCTGGCTCTGAGCGGTTTTCAAGTCGGCCAGCGCCGCTTGCAGGGCATTTCTCTGCTCTTCGAGCTGCTCGTTGGCCAGGCGCCGGGCGCGGTTGCTGCGGCTCAGAATAAAGGCAAACAGCGCCAGCAGCCCCACGCACACGCCCAGCCCCACCACAAACTGCTCTTGCCGCCGGGCGGACTGCGCCCGCAGCAGCCGCTCTTTGGTAAGACGCTGAATCTGAGTTTCTTTTTTGAGCAAGTTCTGGCGGTATTCGAGCGCGGCTAAGCGGCGGGTGGTGGCCTCGGCAGTGAGGCTGTCCTTGTAGGCGGTATATTGCAAAAAGTACTGGTAGGCTTTGGCGTAGTCGCCTTCTTTGGCAAAGGCCGTGCTCAGGGCCGCGTTTTTATCGCGCAGCTGGCGGCGGGCTGCCAGCTGCCGCACCACCTGTGGCGAGCTGTGGCGGCCCGCCAGCAGGGTATCGAGCCACTTGTCGGCCTGGGTGATGCGCGCCAGCCCCAGCCTACCTAGGGCCACGCCGGGCACGGCCGGCAACGTGGATACCACCCCCAGGGCCGCGGCTAGGCTCCGCACCCGGCGGCGCTCGTCTAGGCCCAGGGCGGCGCTACTTGCCTCCCTAGGCACGGCGGCTTTGAAGGCGGCGCTGGTGTTCATAGCATCGCCAAGCGCTTGCAGCAGCGGCGCGTAAAAATCGGCCTGGTCCGGTGCTTGGCGAGCCAGCTTCTGCTGCAATTGGCTCACCTGCCCTAGGGTCCAGCTGGCCTCCGCTACATCGTGCAGCTGGCTGGCCAGTTGGGTAGCTTCCTGCAGCCGGGCCACGGCGGCCGGGCGCTGCAGTGGTAGCTGCGCGGCGGCCAAGCGGCTGAGCACCACCACCTGCACCGGCACATAGGCTACGCGCCGGGCCTGCGCCAGCACCGTGTCGAGGGCACTGAGCGACGCGTGGGCTATTACTTTCTTCAGGCGCTCAATCTCTGCGGCCCGCCCATCGCTAGCAGCCTGAGGCTGGGGCGTAGTTTTTCCTTCTGGCCTAAACTCAATGCTGCCATTGGCGGTGCTGGCTTTGAGCAGCGCCCCGCCCTGGCCGAGGGTAGCCAGTACTTCCTTGTGCCCGTTGGTGGTCGTCACGGGCAGGCTGGTGTTGAGGCTGCCCGTGCCGGTGCTCAGCTGCACCTGGGCCGAGTAGCCGGCTGGCACCTGCCACCGAATGCTGCCGTTGGTAGTGTGCACATCGAGACCCTCGCCCTCCCACTGGCTGCCGCCGAGCACGATAGAAATGCTGCCGTTGCTGACGCTGCCCGTTACCTGGCCGCCTAGGTTGCGGAGGGTCACGCTGCCGTTGCTGCCCCGAAACTCGACGCGGGCCTGTATGTCTTCGAGCCGAATGCTGCCATTGGTCGACGACACGACGAGCGCCGTTTGGTGGGGCACAAATACTTCGTAGCGCACCAGGCGCTCGGCGCCGTCGTCGGGCAGGGTGGCCCGCAGCGCATTGCCCGCCGCCGCGATAGTTACGGCCTGCACCAGCGCCTGAGCTTCCTCGGTGGTGCGGCCACCGCTCTGCACCAGCGCTCTGATGCGTACATCGGGCCCGGCCCAGCCGTGCACGGTGGTGCCACCGTTGCCACCGTCGATGAGCAGCGACTGCCCCACGGGCGCGGGCATGGTCAGGTCCCGCACTTCGCAAAATTGCTGCTTGAGCCTGCCCACCCGCGCCCCCGGCCGGCACACGAGCGAAAACGCCGGCTCGGCCGGCACCTGCGCCGCGCCCGGCAAACCCAGGCTGCTGAGCCACAGCACGGCTAGTAAAGTTTGAAAAAGTGCTCGCATATCGTTGCCGAACGCCCAGCCACCACCGCAGTGCGCGGGCCAACAAAGGAATTACCGACCGGGCTTTTAATCGTTACCGGCGTACAGTTTTTTAATTCGGTTAGCCGGGCGCAGCAAAACTATCGGTAACGATTCCTATTTGTGGCCCGGTATCGGCTTGCTAAAAAAGCAGCTGATTTTGGTACTGTGGGCCTTATGCGCTACCCGCTAGCTGCCGTAACTTGCCGCATCCTTCCCCTTCGAAGCCCGATATGAAAGTCAGAAAAGCCGTCATTACGGCGGCCGCCCGCGGCGAGCGGCTCTACCCCGTAGCCGATACCATCCAGAAAGCCATGCTGCCGGTCGTAGACCTCGACGGCCTGCACAAGCCTACCATTCAAATTATTGCGGAAGAAGCATTTAGCAGCGGCATCGAGGAAATCTGCGTGGTTTGCGCCCCCGGCGACGGCGAGCGCTACCTCAGCGCCTTTGCCTCGCTGCGCGACAACCTAGGGCGCTCGTACCAGGGAAGCGACTGGGCCACCCAGCAGGCCGAGAAAATCGACTTCCTACTAAATCGCCTGCACTTCGCCGAGCAGACCGAGCCGCTGGGCTACGGCCACGCCGTGGCCTGCGCCCGCGATTTTGTGCAGAACGAGCCGTTTTTGCTTTTGCTCGGCGACTATCTCTACGTATCGGCCCAGGCCGGGCAGCGCTGCGCAGCCCAGCTGCTAGCGCTAGCCTCGGCAGAGGGCTGCGCGGTGTCGGCCGTGAACCCTACTATCGAGCACCAGATTGGGCGCTACGGCACCCTCACCGGCGCGCTCGTGGCCGGGCAGGCAGGCGTGTACGAGATTGAGAAAATCATCGAAAAGCCTTCGCTCAGCACCGCCGAGCTGGAGCTGGCCACGCCTGGCCTACGCGCTGGCTATTACCTGTGCTTCTTCGGAATGCACGTGCTCACGTCCAGCGTTTTCGACATTCTGGAGCGCCACCAGGCTACCAGCGGCGGCAACCTGCTGCTAACGCCCGCCCTGCAAGAACTGGCGAATACCGAGAAGTACCTGGCTCTCGAAGTGCAAGGCACCCGCTACGACCTCAGCCGCCCCCACGGCCTGCTGCGCGCCCAGCTGGCCCTAGGCCTGGCCGGCGACGCCCGCACCGAAACGCTTAGCACTATGGTCGAACTACTGGCCGAAGCCAACGGCCGCTAATCACTGAGGCATTCCTGCTACTTTCCATGAATATCCTCATTGAGACGATAACCGCGACCGACCCCGCCAAGCGGGACCGGTCGTTTTACGAGCTAGCCAAGGCCCTATCGGCTAAGGAACTGCTGAAAAGTCTGCGCGAGCTGGACGACTTCCGAAAGGCCACGCCCAGCCTCTACGACAAGGTGCGGGCCATCCTGTTTTTGTACGCTGGCTACCGTTTTTTCTTGCAGGAAGCGCCCGCCACGCCGGCCGTGGGCAAGATTCCCTACGCGGGCTTCGAGGACTTGCTGGCGCGACGCTTCGAGCAGGCCATCAGCACGTTTTTGGCGGAATTGGACGCACACGGGCCGAACGCCATGCTCTTCAGCGCGCTCGCCGACAGCTACCACCAGCTTTCCTTCCAAACACTGGCCAACCAGGTGCGCAAAAGCGTGCGCTCGACCAAGGGCAACCAGTGGATGTTCCGCGTGGGGCACCAAGACGAGCACCCCATCCGCATCCATAAAGCGCTGTTGCACCGCCAAGAAGGTTCGCTCTTCTACCCGGTGTTGCACGAGCATACAGCCGTGAGGATGGACCTGACGCACAGCGGCTGGTCGGATATTTTCTTCCTGGGCATGGACTACCCCGAGGGCGCGCGGGTCGTCAACCTGTCCATCGACCTAGGGGTATTTGGGCGCGATAAGGACATCCGGCCGCCGCTGCACGCCTTTGTGCGCGTCATCGCCGAGCCGGTACTGCGCCTCACGAGCATCGACCTGAACACGACCAAGGACGTGACCGACCTGGCCGACTTGTTCAACTTCGGCAACGACTACCTGAGTCTGGTAAAGGCGGGCGTCATTGCCTCGGGGCTCATCCCGCCCTCCTTCGAGGGCACGGCGCAGTCGCTGCCGCAGCTGCTGGAGCGCATCGTGGCGCCGGGCATGGGCATCGAGTTGGTTACCAAGGTTAATGATATCCCAAAGGGCTCACGCTTTGCGGTGTCCACCAACCTCCTAGGGTGCATTATCAGCCTGCTGATGCGCGCCACCGGCCAAACCAAAAACCTGACTGGCGGCCTCGATGAAGACGAGCGCCGGCTGGTGGCCTCGCGGGCCATTCTGGGCGAGTGGATTGGTGGCTCGGGCGGCGGCTGGCAAGATTCGGGCGGCGTGTGGCCGGGTATCAAGGCCATTCAGGGCACGTTTGCCCAGGCCGGCGACCCCGAGTTTGGCATCAGCCGGGGCACGCTGCTGCCCCGCCACCGCGTGCTGGCGGGCGATGACATTCACCCCGAAATGGGCGAACGCATCCGCAACTCGCTGGTGCTGCTGCACGGCGGCATGGCCTCCAACGTGGGGCCCATCCTGGAGATGGTGAGCGAAAAATACCTGCTGCGAGGCGAGAAGGAATGGGCCGCCCGGCAGTTTACCAACCAGGTGTTTGACAACATCCTAGGTGCCCTGAAAGAGGGCGATGTGCCCAAGCTAGCCGCCAACACCGCCCGCAACTGGGAGTACCCGATTAAGACCATTATTCCGTGGGCCTCGACCTACTTTACGGAAGAGATTATTGCCCGCGCCAAGCAGCAGTTCGGGGCCGATTACTACGGCTTCCTGATGCTGGGCGGCATGTCGGGCGGCGGCATGGGCATGTTTGTAAACCCCGAGCGCTACGAGGAATACAAGCTGCGCGTGCTGGAGCTGCTGCGCTCGACCAAGCAGGAGCTGTCGGCCGCGCTGCCCTTCGCCATGGAGCCGGTGGTATACAACTGGGACATCAACTACAAGGGCAGCTGGAGCACGCTGCACGAGGGCCCCGAGGCGCTGATGCCCGAGCAGTACTACGCCATCCACGTTTCGCAACTCGTTAAGCAAGACCCGGCTAGCATCTCCTATATCCGGCGGGCGGAGATTGATTTCTTCACCGCCCACTGCGAGCAAAACAACCTGGCCTACCCCCTGCTGCGCACCATCGTCAGCAACTTGTTTCAGGTATCAGACCCCGGCGCGCAAAACAACCGCAGCGCCGAAAACGACAAGGCCGACCGCATCAAGCAGGAAAACGGCTTCGATTATATTCAGCACGAAGACATTCGGGCCGACTTGCAGAAGGGCCGCATCGGTCTCTCGCGCAACCAGTTGCCGCTCGAAACCACCATCGCCGACGTGCAGCCCGGCGACGCTGCCTCGCTCACCGACCTCGGCGAGTACGCCCCGGCCGGCGAGGCCGCCATTCGGGCCGGCAAGGTGGGCGTGCTGAGCCTCGCAGCCGGCATCGGCAGCCGCTGGACCAAAGGCGCAGGCGTTATTAAGGCCCTGAACCCGTTTGTGGAAATTGAGGGCAAGATGCGCAGCTTCCTCGAAATCCATTTGGCCAAAACCCGCCGCACGGCCGAGCGTTACCAGGCCGTGATTCCGCACCTCGTGGCCACGAGCTACCTCACCCACGCTCCCATTCAGGCGCACCTGGCCAAGACCAATAACTTTGGCTACAACGGGCCGGTGTACCTTTCGGAGGGCCGCTCCATTGGGCAGCGCTTCGTGCCGATGGCACGCGACCTGCGCTTTTTGTGGGAGGAAATGCCCCAGGAAACGCTCGACGTGAACAAGCAAAAAGTGCGCGACGCCGTACGCAACACCATGATAGGCTGGGCCAAGGCCAAAGGCGAAGGCACCGACTACGTGGATAACATCGCGGCCCAGCGCTTCTCGCCGCTCGGCCACTGGTACGAGGTTTCGAACCTGCTGCGCAACGGCACCCTGGCCCGCCTGCTGCGCGAACAGCCGCAGGTCGAAACCCTGATGCTGCACAACATCGATACGCTCGGCGCCGACCTCGACGCGGCTGCCCTAGGATATCACTTAGCCTCGCGCAACGTGCTGACCTTTGAGGTAGTAGCCCGTCGCATCGAGGACCGCGGCGGGGGACTAGCCCGCGTCAACGGCCAGTTGCGCCTGCTCGAAGGCCTGGCCCAGCCCCGCGAGGAAGACGAGCTCGGCCTGAGTTACTACAACACCATGACCACCTGGGTACAAGTTGACCCGCTGCTGGCCCTCTTTGGCCTCACCCGCGCCGAGCTGCAAGCCGCCGATGAGGCGCGCCTGGCCCGCGCCGTGCGCAGTGTGGCCCAGCGCATCCCCACCTACGTCACCATTAAAGAGGTGAAATACCGCTGGGGCCACGGCCAGGAAGACATCTACCCTGTGGCCCAAATCGAGAAGCTTTGGAGCGATATGTCGGCCCTGCCCGACGTGCCCTGCGGCTACCTCGTGGTGCCTCGCCAGCGCGGCCAACAAATGAAGGACCCCGCGCAATTAGATGCCTGGGTCATTGACGGCACGAAGGATTACGTGGCGGAATTGGCAGCATTTTAGGCTGCTGGATAAATGGGAAGGCGGTGCTATCGAAACAGCATTTCGATAGCACCGCCTTCCCATTTATCTTGGCGCGAGTTTAGTGCAACGCAACTCGAGACTTATTATGAAATGAGATTGTATCTCATCTGCCGCAATGCGGCAAGCAACGTTTGTTCAAACTTGGAATAGCTTAGTACCTGTTGTCCTTTGTCGCTAGTAAGGCTAGTTGAGGGGGCTGAAATTAATCAAACGTAGCTAATACCTAGCTGTAAAAGGTGCTACCCAACTTTTTCGAGACATGATGACTTTCACTTCTTCATAAGAGAGCGGATAGAAGTTGTGGCAATCTACCCCTACATCAATGGATAGCGAATTCTCGTCGTCAGGCAGGTCGCCGTGCGAGTGGCCGTACAGGTGCCAGGTGCCGTAATGGCTGGCATTCCACACCCGCATGGCGTAGTGAAATAGCATTATGTGCCGCTTGCCGCGTGAGGCATCCGGGTCATCTAGCGTTAGCTCGTAGTAGGGTTTTATCCAGTCAAACCTATCGGCGCAGGCTAGGGCGGCATTTTCGTGGTTACCAGTTATCAGGCATATGCGACCGTTGAGGCGGTTGAGCAGAGGCCGCAGCTTGGCAGGCGGCAGCAGTGCTACATCGCCTAGGTGATACACTAGGTCTTCCGGGCCTATTTTCTCATTCCAGCGCTGCACCAGTATTTCGTCCATGTCCGCTGCGCTGGCGAAAGGCCGCTTCGAAAACTCGATGATGTTTTTGTGGCCAAAGTGAGTATCTGCGGTAAACCAGATGTTATTCATAGATAGAAAGGCAGTTTACGCTTGCCCTAGCATTGCCCCGCACTTGTACTACCCGCCCCCTACTGGCGCGAGTTTAGGCGCAGCCGTAACTCGCGCCAATTTCGCAATTTACTCTTACCCTAGCACCGACCGCACCTGCGCCACGCGCTCCTGCACCGAGCCATCCAGTAAGGTATAAGGGATGCCCAGCATCTCCAGCTGCATCAGGATGGCGCCGTGCTGAAACTGCCGCAGGGCCTCGGGGCCGCGCCAGCCGTCGTCCTCAAAGGGCGTGGTGGGCAGGCACACGAAGGTGTGGGCGTAGCGCTGGCGGCACACCTGGGCGAGGCGCTGCAAGGCAGGGTCGCAGCGGTGAAAATAGTAGTAGGAATACAGCGCCGTGGTGGCCGCGTTAGTGTCACACACGAGCCAGCCGTGGGCCTGGGCGGCGGCCTCGTCCTCCAGCTCCAGCTGGCGGCGGCCGATGTAAAGCAAGTCCTCGTAGATTAGCTGGCCATTTTTCTGCTCGTGCAGCGTGCGACCAAACTCAGGCACCCAGGCGGTACCTAGGGCCTCGGCTAGGGCGATAGACAGCGTGGTTTTGCCGCTGCTCTCGGCCCCAAGCAGCACTAGGCGAGGCACGGGGGCGGCGGGTACCACCCCGTATTGCGCCGCGATGAAGGGGTGAATATGCAGCGCCGACTCGGCGAAGCTTTCAGCCTCGGCAGCCAGGGCAGCACGCAGGTGGGTGCCGCTGGTGGGCACCTGCTGTCGCGGGTTATCTACAGCTACGTGGGTAGCCCCTAGGTGCTCGGCAAAGCCAGGCCCATAGGCTTCACTGCTGAATACTACATCGATACGCTGGCCTAGGTCGGTTAACCACTGGCGCACAAATTCGCGGTGCGTGTGGTCGTCGGCAGCATCGGGGGGCACGGTGGCAGTAGGCAGGCCCACGATGCGCAGCGGCGTGGCGCCGTAGTGCGGACCTAGGGCGTAGTCGTCGCCCCGGTACAGCTCGCGCAGCCAGTGGGCGCGCTCGGGGGCGGCGTGGCGGGGGTCGTCGGGGCTGGCATAGACCAGCACTACTAGCTCGGATACCTGGGCGGCGGCGGTTTCGAGCAGCAGCTGGTGGCCCCGATGCGGCGGCCAAAACTTGCCGACCACGAGGCCGGTGCGCGGGGGCGTGGGAGAAGCAGCGGGTAGTACGTTTGTCATGGGAAGGGCGCTTGTGGCGGCAAACGTACTGCCCGCTTTTCTATAAACGTTTCTGCTTTTTCCGGCATGACCTTGCCTCTTCTTGCCTTCGAGCACTGCACCGTGCGCTACCTAGGGCGTATCCTGTTCACCGACCTTAGCCTGCGCGTCGAGCCGGGCCAGCACTGGGCGCTGGTGGGCCCCAGCGGCGCGGGCAAAAGCACGTTGCTCGCTACGCTGGCGGGGCACTACGTGGTGACGGGCGGGCCGGCTACCTACCCGCTGCTGGCGGCCGAAGGCGAGCACCTGGCTGACCCCTTTTTTTCGTGGCGCAAGCGCGTGGCGCTGGTGGGCCCGCGGGCCACGTTTCGGGCCAGCGACAACCAGGGCCAGCTTTACTACCAGCAGCGCTACAATGCCGCGGCGGCCGAGGAGGTGCCCACCGTGCGCGAGTACCTAGGGGCCGTGGCGCATCCCGCCGGGCCCGCCCCCTGGACCTACGAGCGCACCACTGCCCTGCTGCGCCTTAGCCACTTGCAAGACGAGCGCCTCATCAAGCTTTCCAACGGCGAAACCCAGCGCCTGCGCCTGGCCGCCGCCCTACTGCGCCAGCCCCGGCTGCTGCTGCTCGATGCGCCCCTCACTGGCCTCGACACGGCCACTCGCGCGTGGTTTGATGATTTTCTGGCCGAAGTGGCCGCCTCGGGCATTACGGTAGTAATGGCCACGGCGCCGCACGAGGTGCCCGCGCTCATTACGCACGTGGCGGTGCTGGCCGAGCAGCGCATTATGCACACACTCCCTAGGGCCGAGTTTCGGCCCGACTTAGCACCTAGGGCCACCAGCCCGGCATTGCTGGACGAGCCCGAGCTGCGGGCCCTGAGTACGCCCGCGCTCGGTGCCCCCGCCTACCACACGCTGGTGCGCCTGCGCCAGGTAACGGTGCGCTACGGCGATAAAGTAGTGCTCGATAACCTAAGCTGGGAGGTAAAGCCCGGCGAGCGCTGGGCCCTCACCGGCCCCAACGGCGCCGGCAAAAGCACACTGCTGAGTTTGCTCAACGGCGATAACCCGCAGGCCTACGGCAAGGACCTGGTACTGTTTGACCGCAAGCGCGGCACCGGCGAAAGCATCTGGGACATCAAGCGTACTATTGGCTACGTGTCGCCCGAGCTGCTGCATTATTTTCCGGGGCAGCTGACCTGCCAGCAGGTGGTCGAAGCCGGCTTTACTGATAAGCTGGTGCGGGCGGCCGTCACGCCCGCGCAGCGGGCGCTGGCCAGCCGCTGGCTGCGGGTGCTGCACCTAGAGGCCAGCGCCGCGCTGCCCCTGCGGCAGCTACCCGCCAGCCAGCAGCGCCTAGTGCTGGTAGCGCGGGCCTTGGTCAAAAGCCCGCCGCTGCTACTGCTCGATGAGCCGGGCCAGGGCCTCGATGCCGCGCAGCTAACCCACTTCCGGGCCGTGCTCGACCGCCTGTGCCAGGTAAGCCCAGTGGCGCTGATTTACGTCAGCCACTACCCCACCGAGCTGCCCGCCAGCGTCACGCACGCCCTGCGGCTAGACCAAGGCAGAGGGCGCGTGGAAGAGCTATAGGTACGCTTACAGCACATTGAGACTGAGAACGCGTTTGGAATTTCAATTTTTGGGTTATGCTGAGCTTGTCGAAGCATCCCTACCGCCTCTAGCAGCTTTCTAGCAAAGCGGCAGAGATGCTAGAGGCAAGCCCAGCATGACAAATATTGTGTTTTCGTAACTCCCAAACACATTATTATTACCTATTCTACTAAGCGTAGCTAGGGGTTCGCACTTAGGCTGAACGAGGGCTAGGAGCACCTAGGGCTGCGCTATTTCATCGCGGCGCAGCTCGTGGCCCAGCACGCGCACCAGCAGGTAGCGGTGGCGGACTGCATCGTAGCGCAATGCCACGCCGGTACCCGTGCTGGGCCAGGGCGCTGTGCTACCTAGGGGCTGCCCCTTGCCATCAAGAAGCGACACTAGGCCCGGGCCGGGCTCGGTGAAAGCCAACACCTGGCGGCTGGCCCCAAAATCTAACCATTGCACCGGCTTGGGGCCCGATGTGAGTAGCTGTCGGCTCAGCAAGGGAGCACTGGTGGCAGTGGGGTTAAATACAGCGAGCTGGCCGCCATCTTCGCGGGCCACCACGAAGGCCCCGGCGCGGCCACTAGCCTCGGGCACCAGCGTGAAGGTGGCCGTGCGGCTCCAGGTAGCCACCCGGCGGCGGTTGGTGATGTCGCCGCTCAAGGTCAGGGTCAACAGCTCGCCGTGCTGGTTTACGAGGCGAAGTACGCTGCGAGCCAGCGTAGCGGCGGGCTGCGCCAGCAGCGGCCCTTCTAGGTGGGCCCCAGCACTGACCGGAAAGCCAGGGTAGCGCTCGCCGGCCTGCGTGAAGGCGTAGACGTAGCCATTGCGCAGGGCGGCCACCACCACATCGCGCCCGCCCACCGTGAGCAGCAGCGGCGGGCCAGCCAGCGGCGCTTCGAGGCGGCGGGGCCAGCCCGCAAACTGCCGCCCGCTGGCGTCGAGTAGCAGCAAATCGTTATCGGTGGTGGCGAGCAGAAGGTGCGGCACTGGGCGCGGCGCCACCGAGGTAGCCACTGCCGCAATGGTCACCGAGTCGGGCAGGTTGAGCGGGAAGCCGGGCGCCTGCTGGCCATCGGTGGGGCTGAGCCAGTGCAAGCGGTGGGCCGTGGCCAGCAGCACGCGGCCCCGCACCAGGCGCGGCGCGCCGCCCGCCACCACGGGCCCCGGCAGGGTATCGGCCCACAGGGCCACGTTGTCGCGGCTGCTGAGGGCGCGCACCACGCCCAGCGAGTCGGCCACTACGGCGGGCGTGAGGTCGTCGGGGGTGGCGGGTAGCAGCAGCGGCTGGCCCACCAGCGCCGTGCGGAACCTAGGGCTACCGGCCGCGGCATCGGCGTCGGCACCCGGGGCCGCGCCCTGGCCGGGGCGGCGCATCAGCAGTTGGGCGTAATACTGATTGCTGGGTTCATCACTGGCATCGGGCGCGCGCTCGGACGCGGCATCTGGCGGAAAGAGCTGCCACGCCACCTGCGGAAAGTGCTTGACCAGGCTTTCATTGCGCAGCAGGCCAGCGCGGCGCTCCTCGGCCAGGTAGCCCAGCAGGGCGTTCCAAGCTTGGCGCGTATCGGCCAGCACCGTGAGGCGGGCCTGCGGCAAGGTTTGCTGCAGCAGCGCCACCTGAGCGGCCGAGCGGCTCCAGGTTTGGCCGGCGGCTACGTCGGTGAGGTAGGCTTGCAGGGCCGTAGGCTCGCCCAGCACGAGGTAGTCGCGCACCAAGGCCGCCGACAGCGCCGCACCGGGGCTGGCAGCCCCCGCAGGCAGCAGCGCTGGGGCCAGCTGCTCGGCCGTGAAGCCCGCTCCGTACACGTTGTAAGGCCCCATGCGCACAAAAGCCGGCGATACGCCATTGAGGCGCCGCAGCCGGGCCAGCCACAGCGCCGCCCGCGCCGGGGCCGCGCACCGGGCCAGCACCAGCCGCGCTGGCGCCACGGCCGGGGCAGGCGCGGCCAAATACGTGAGGGCCAACCCTGGCCCTAGGGCTGCCCGCAAGCTATCGAGTGCCGCGCGGCCCTGTTGGCCAGCAGAGTCGGCTCGGGCAGCCGGTGGAGGTGGGCTGGCCAGTGGCCCAGCCACCGCTAGCACCAGGGCGGTGCGCAGCGTCAGCACATCGGCTAGGGGGCGCAGCGACTGCGCGGGCTGGCCGCGCAGCTGCTGGTGCCACGAGCGGGCGGCCGTTTCGGGGTTGGCCAGGCCCGTGAGCATTAGTTGGCCGGGCTCGATTTTCAGCCCTAGGAGGGCTTCGCGGGCCAGGGTGGCGGCTTGGTCGAGCTGGGCGTGGGTGCCGGGCCGAAACAGCACATCGAGCAGCCCCGGCAAGCGGCGAAAGTTGAGCAGCAGGGTAGCATCTACATCGCGCAGGCGCAGCAAGTCGGTGTCTTTGAAGCCGGCGCGCACAGTAGGCGCCTCGGCAGGCAGCTGCAGGCGCTGCACGGCGGCCTCTACCAGTGGGGCGTGGGTACTCAGCAGCAGGTGATTGCGGTAGTTGAGCACCGTGAGACGGCCCCCGCCTTCGGTAGCCGTCAGCTCTTGCAGCTCGTAGCCTTCGTAGGTGCGGGTGCTGAGGGTGTAGCGCGCATCGCGCCCTAGGGTCTCGAGCAGGCCCCGCGCCTGGCGGTACTCGCGCACCGTAGCCAGCGGTATCTGGTACAGCACATCAACCTGCCCCGGCCCCGTGATGTGCAAGGACGTGAGCACCAGCTTGCGCCCCAGCAGCGCTAGCAGCCCGCGCCGCTGGCGGGCTGCGGGGCTGGTGTTGCCGCCCGTGTCGAGGCTATCGGCCAAGGCCAACTGCCCGGCCACCTGCTGAAAATACCGTACCCCGCTGATATTGTCCCACACGCCGGCCTCCTGCAGGTGGCGCACCAGGGCGGGATGGTCGCGGGTAGCCAGCACCAGCACCGCATCGTCGGGCACTAGGGCGTAGGGGTCAATAGGCACGCTGGCCAGCGTGCGGCGGTAATACACGTAGGTGGCCAGCGAGAGCAGCAGCAGCGCGGCCCCCAGCAGGGCCAGAAGCTTGCGGGACATGAGACAAAAGTAGCCTGCCTAGGTCCTACTGCTCCCCAAACGACCAGGTCAACTGGGTATTGGCGGACGTAGCTGCTACGCAAAAGCGGCTTGGCAGTACTTACTTGCCGCTTGTTTAAGCTCCACTTTATAAGCCACCTAGGCTTTTCCATCTTCTATGCAACTACCTCTACCTTTCTTTCTATTCACTCGCCAGTGGGCCTCCAGATTGCGCCTCACGCTCGGGCTGCTTGGTGGCTCGCTGACTGCCGCGCACGCGCAGCAGCCAGTTTTTGGCGCGGCCCTCACGGTGGGCAATACCCGCACTAGCGGCGAAAGCTGGCTGCCCTGCATGGGCACCGATGCGCAGGGCAATGTGTACGTGGCGGGCCACTTTACAGGCAGCACGTACTTCGGCGCGCAACAGCTAACTAGCCGCTCTAGCCAAACCGATATTTTCATAGCTAAGTATGACGCGGCGGGCCGCAACCTTTGGGTGCGGCAGGCAGGCGGTGAGGGGCCCGAATCGGTGACGGGCTTAATGGTCGATGCCGCGGGCAGCGTGTACCTGGCGGGCCGCTATTATGGCCCGGCACCCTTTGGCCCTTACACCCTCACGACCAACCAACCGGCATCTATTTCCTCCGACATCTTTGTAGCCAAGCTCAACGCGGCGGGCACTTGGCAATGGGCCGTGTCGGGGGGCGGCCCCGGCGACGACGAGGGTGGGCGCCTAGCCCTAGGCAGCAGCGGGCAACTTACGCTGGTCGGTTCATTTGCGGGGGGCACGGCTACGTTTGGCCCGGCGCAGGTGGCCAACTCACAGCCCTCGGCCAGCACCCGGGACATCTTCGTGGCCCAGCTGAGCACCGATGGCGCGTGGCTAAATGCCGTGAGCGCTGGCGGCGCCGGCAGCGAAAGCGTTACGGACGTAGCTGTGGATGCGGCCGGTAGTACCTACCTCTGCGGCTCTTTCGGTAGCGAGCAGACCCAGTTTGGGGCCATTACGCTACCGAATGCGGTAGCCGACGGCTCGCACGACGCTTTCGTGGCCAAGCTCTCGGCCGCGCGCACCTGGGAGTGGGCCACTAGGTTTGGGGGCGCTGGCCACGATGCGCTGCAAGGCCTGGCGCTCGATGGCGCCGGCCGGCCCTACGTCACGGGCAGCTTCACAGGGGCGGCGGTGGCCCTAGGTTCCTTCTCACTTTCCAATGCCGCGCCAACCTTGCCTGAGGTAGTAGTAGGGGCGCTAACCACCGACGGCACTTGGCGCTGGGCGGTCAGCGCTGGAGGCCCGAGCGGCGATATTGGCAGCCAGCTTACTGTCGATGCGGCGGGCCAGCTTACCGTCACGGGTAGCTTTGGCAGCCGCAACGCGCAGTTCGGTGCCCTCACCGTACCTAACGCCAGCGCAGCGGACAATGCCAACGTTTTCCTGGCCCGCCTCGACGCCAGCGGCGCTTGGCAGTGGGTGCTGGCATCGACCGGGCCGGGCGAGAAGTACGGCTCTCAGCTGGTGACTGCGCCCGATGGCGGCCTGTACCTGGCGGGGGCTTACTGGCAGCAGGCCACGTTCGGGGCTACCGAGCTGGCGGGCAATGCCCTATTTCCTAGCATCTTCCTAGTGCGCGCCTTCGACCATATCGCGGTGCCGATGGTTTCAGCCGTGGCGCCCAGCAGCGCGTCGCCCGGCCAACTCGTCACGCTCACGGGCACGGGCTTTACCGGCGCCACCGAGGTCCTGTTCGATACAACCCCAGCGGACTTCACGGTGCAGTCGGCCACCCGACTCACAGCCACCGTGCCCCAAGGGGTCACGGCGGGCCTGGTGAGCGTGCGCACCAGCGCCGGCATTGGCACCTCGCCGCTGGCTTTCACGCCTACCGTGCTGGCAACCTCCCCCGCCAGCCCCAGCCACCCATACTTGTGGCCCAACCCGATTGAGACCAATGGCTTGTTGCATATCCAGCTACCTGCTTCGCTGGCGCCAGCCACCTCAACGCAGGTGGAGGTACGCAACCTCCTAGGGCAGCTTGTGCAGCAAGCGCAGTTTAGCGGGCGCACGCTGGCCGTGCCGCTCCGAGGGGTGGCCCCGGGCGTGTACCAGCTTACCCTAGTACCAGCGGGGCAGCCAGCCCTTTCGCGACGCCTCACCGTGACCGAATAGCCCTTAGGCCAAGCGCGAGCTTCAGGGTAACCTAGGGCGGCCCAAGGACCTTTATTCGTAGGGTAATGCAGCAGCAATCTACCTTACCTAGCCGCGGCAGTAGTTTATTTGACAAAAAACTAGTCTGATGGCCGACTCCCTACCCCCTGTTTCCGACAACTCAACGCCGCACTTCAAGCGTGCGCTCACCCTCTTCGACGCCGTGATGCTCGTGACGGGCAGCATGATAGGCTCGGGCATCTTCCTCGTGTCGGCCGACATTGCCCGGCAGGTGGGCTCGGCGGGCTGGCTGCTGGTGGTGTGGCTGCTCACGGGCCTCATTACCATGGCCGGCGCCATCAGCTACGGCGAGTTGGCGGCTATGTTCCCCAAGGTAGGCGGGCAGTACGTGTACTTGCGCGAGGCCTTTGGCCGATTAGTGGCGTTTCTATACGGCTGGACGCTGTTTCTAGTAATTCAGACGGGCGTTATCGCGGCCGTGGCCGTGGCCTTTGCCAACTACACGGGGGTGCTGGTGCCGTGGTTTTCGAGCCAGCACGTGCTCTTTACCCTAGGGTCGTTCAGCTTTACCACGGTGCAGCTGCTGGCCATTGCGCTCATCATGGGCATCACGGCCATCAATGCTCAGGGCGTGCAGTCGGGCAAGCTGATTCAGAACGTGCTGGGCTCGACCAAACTGGTGGCACTGGCGCTGCTCATCATCTTTGGGCTGGCGCTGGGGCTGAATGCCGACGCCGTGCAGGCCAACTTCCACGACCTCTGGACGGCCACGCGCTCGCCCGCGCCGGGGGTAGCGGGGGCCACCGTGCCCCTAGGTACCGGGGCGCTCATTATCGGCATTGGCATGGCCATGACCGGCTCGCTGTTCTCGTCCGACTCTTGGAATAACATCGGCTTCGCGGGCGAGGAAATCCAGAACCCCGAGCGCACGCTGGTGCGCAGCATGGCCATCGGCACGGCCATCGTCACGGCGCTCTACATTCTTATCAATGTGGTGTACCTGCTGGTGCTGCCCCTCAAGGGCTCGCCTGAGGCTACCACGCTGGCGGGCCGAGGCATCCAGTATGCCGCCGACGAGCGCGTGGCTACGGCCGTGGCCGAGTCGGTGATGGGACCTAGGGGCGCCATTGTGCTGGCTGTGCTCATCATGCTCAGCACCTTCGGAGCCAACAACGGCATTATCCTGAGCGGGGCGCGGGCCTACTACGCCATGGCTAAGGATGGCCTATTCTTCCCGTCACTGGCTACCCTCAACCGGGCTGGGGTGCCGGGCCGGGCACTGTGGGCGCAGTGCCTGTGGGCCTGCCTGCTGTGCCTGAGCGGCCGCTACGGGCAGCTGCTCAACTACGTTATGTTCTCGGTTATCCTGTTCTACCTCGTCACTATTATCGGCATTTTTGTGCTGCGCCGCACCCGGCCCGATGCACACCGCCCCTACCGCGCCTGGGGCTACCCGGTGCTGCCGGGCATCTACGTAGCGCTGGCCTCGGCCTTTTGCATTATCCTGCTCATTGCGCCCGACACGGCCGAGTATTCGCGCTACGGTCTAGGGCTGGTGGCCCTAGGGCTGCCCGTATACCTGCTTTTTGGCCGGAAGATGGGTGGGGCCTAATCTTGCGCTTCGCCCTGGCTTTTCACCTTTTCACTTTCACATGTCCTCCTTTTTTCTCAGTGGCCTGCTCGTAGCGCTGGCCGCTACTACCGCCTTGGCGCAGCCTACTCCTCCCGCTCGCCGCTGGCTCAATGCCCCTAAGCAAGTGACGCGCACCCCCAAGGGCCTGCGGGTGCAGGCAGAGGGCGGCACCGATTTTTGGCGCGTCACGCACTACGGCTTCATTCGCGACAACGGGCATTTCTACTTTCAGGAGCAAACCGGTGATTTTGAGGCTAAAGTAAAGGTAGTGGGCCAGTACCGCGAGCTCTACGACCAAGCCGGCTTGATGATTCGGCTCGATGAGAAGAACTGGATTAAAACCGGCATCGAGTACGTAAAAGGCGTGCAAAACGTGAGCGCCGTTGTCACGCGCGAGGTATCCGACTGGTCGGTGGTGCCCCGGCAAGACAGCCCGGCAGCGGTTTGGCTCACACTACTGCGCAAGGGCGACTACGTCGAAATCAAGTATTCCTTCGATAACAAGGACTTTAAGATGCTGCGCCTCGCGTACTTTCCGCCCACTCCCGGCCGCAGCGTGCAGATTGGCCTGATGTGCGCCGCGCCCGATGGCAAGGGCTTCCCAGTCGAGTTCGAAGACTTTACTGTAGCGCCGCTCGCGCCGGCCAAGAAATAACTGGCCCGGCCACGCTGCCGCTTATTAAAAAAGGCCCCGCAACCTACGTTGCGGGGCCTTTTTGCTACCTATGCTCAGGTTAAGCACCTAGGGTACTAACGAGCCTTCGCGCTCACGGCTAGCTTTATTGAAATGCCGTCTTCAAACGGTCGGCCGCGTGGTTCTGCGCCTCATTGGCGAGCGGCACTACATCGTAGGTACCAAAAAACTCGTGCGTGGTGCCCGTGTACAACGTGTAATCGACGCTTACGCCAGCGGCGGTCAGCCTATCGCGCAACGACATACCTTCCGTCTGGAGCGGGTCGATTTCGGCGGCGATAATGGTCGTGGGGGGCAGCCCCCGCAGGTCGGCTACGTCTACGAGCGAAATCAGGCGGTTGTCGCCGTCAGCAGGAGAATTAAAATACAGCCCGGTAAAATATTGAATATTAGGCCGATTCAGCGGTACTGCGCTGGCGTACTGATTGTAGGAGGCAGTAGACAGGTTGTTGTCGGCCACGGGGTACACCAGCAGCTCGTGCGCGGGCAGCGTGGCGCCGCGCTCGCGAGCCAGGATGCACACGGCGGCGGCCATGTTGCCCCCGGCACTTTCGCCAGCTACCGCAATCTTGGCGGGGTTCACCTTCAGCGCGGCGGCATTGTCGCGCACGTACTTGTAGGCGGCGTAGGCATCTTCGTGAGCAGCCGGAAACTTGTTCATCGTTTCGGAAGCCAAGCGGTAATCAACCGAGAACACGATGGCCCCGGTGCGGTCGGCCAGCGCCTTGGCCGAGGGCTCGTACACATTGAGCGAGCCAATCACCCAGCCCCCGCCATGATAGTACACAATGGCCGGGCGCGTGCCATCGGCCGCCAGGTTGGTCGTATTAGAGCTAGCCGGGGTGTAGATACGCACCGGCACGCCATCAGGGGCCGAGTTATAGGTATTTGGCGACGGCGCGGGCAGCACGCGCTGGCTTATAGTCAGACTGGGAGCCGAAGCAGGCTTGTCATTCTTAGCTAGCAGGGTATTCACGGCGTCAGTTACGCTGTGGTTCATGCGGGCCTGGCGAGCGCTGAGGGTAGGTAGCGCCGGGTCGTTGAAGGCAATAAACTGCTCGATAACGGCCCACATCTGGTCGTCTTCGTTGGGCGCGTAGCTGGGCTTGGGCGTAGTGGGCTGCACTAGGTCGGGCGCGGGGTCTTCGACGCGGCACGAGGCCAGCGAGCCACCTAGGGCCCCAGCTATACCGGCTAGCAGCAAAAATCGGGTAAATCCGCCTGCTAATCGGCCGGTAGAAGATGCGTGAGGTTGTTTCATGAGTAGCACTCCGGCAAGAAGAAAAATAAATAAACCGGAGCGTGAAACATGTACGGCGCCGGCTAAACCTAGTTTATCAAAGGCGCCATATCCCCATCTTTTTCTTGTCGTGCACAAAAAAGCCTGTGCTGGTTGGCACAGGCTTTTTTACTATACTTATATACCTACAAGACCCTCAGCTGGTGCGGGCGCCTAGGTAGCTGTTACCGCTTTCGGCGGGCGCTTGCCTTGCTGGGCCGCATTGGTTGGCCATCGGCGGCGGGCACCAGCGTTATGAATAGCGGCTGGCCGTCGCGGCTTTGAGCTACTTCCTGCTCGTAGCCGCTGTAGGCAAAAACGAACGTGTTAGTGCCAGCCGGCACGGGCAGCGAGTAATCGCCATTTGCATCGGTGCTGGTACCGCGGGTAGTGCCTTTTAGCAGTACGGTGGCGCCCACCAGCGGCTGGCCAGCTTCGTCTAGTATGCGCCCCGCCTGAATGCGCCGGGTAGGCGAGCCGATGGCAACGGCGCGGGCCTCGGCCGTCACGTCGCCAGTGCTGGCCGCGGGCGTCGTTTCGGCCGGCGGACGCATGGCTACCCGTGCCGTAGCGGCCACTGGGCGTGAGGCGCGGGGGTCTCCAGGAGCGGTTTTACCCACCGGGGTTTCCTCCGAGCTAGGCTCAATGGCTACGGAGGTAGCGCTAATAGGGTGCGTCGTAGCTACTTCGCTCGTTACGCCACAGCCCAGCACGCCGCCGCTTACAAAACCTACCAGCAAGCCGCTAGCTAGTATTCGTACCAAATGTTTCATTGCCACCGTAGCTGTTTGCGAAGTTAAGTTAGGGCCTTGTTGCTGCAATGTACAACCAAAGCCTTTGTTTGTGCAATGGGCCGCGCTACCCTAGGTGCTCTAAAATAGCGCGGCCAGTTGCACTTTAATAAGCTCAACTATTACAGGCGCTCGTCTTGGGGACGCTGCACCGACTTGCCAGGTGCGTCTTCGCCAAACTGCTGCTCGTGCATCCGAATGCCTTCGCCTTGCTCGTCAAGCTCGTAGCTACCCTCCTGGGTGAAGCCGGGGCCTTGGGCCTGCTCGCCGGCCGTGTCATGGTTGTTGCCACCCTGGGGCTCGGTTTCGGAGCCGCCAATGTGTAGGTTCTGCAGTTGGTCTTTTTGGTCGCTGCGCTGGGTGTAGCCATTGGCGCCCATGTTGCGGTGGGCGCTAGCGTCGTCGCTGTTTTTGTTGTTGCTCTGGTCGCGCTGGTAGTCGCGCTGGGCTTCGAGCTCCTCGTTTTTGGGGTCCACGCTGTTGGTGGGGTTCTGGTTGGCGGGCTCGTGCTTTTGGCCGCTGGCCTGGTTGTCGCTGTCGTCGCCGAACAGCTCGTCGCTGAGTATCATAATCTGAGTGGGTTGAGGAAACGAAGGAAGAGCCTCCGGCAACCGGGCGGGCCGTGCTTAAGTACACGGCCTGCGGCGCGGCCGGAGGTTACTCGGTGTACGCGCCAGCCGGCCCGAAGTTGGTCGGGCGCGGCCCCGGCGGCCGTTTCTTTGCGTTTTATTTTTCTCCGCGCCTTCTCATGGATTTTGGCAAGCTCTACCGCCCTACCCTTTTCAACTCCTGGCAATTTATCGCCTTCGTGGGCCTCATCATGAGCGGCGGGGCTGAGCTGATTATGCGCCTCATCAGCTACCCTAGGCCGGTGGGCTACGGCTGGCTCTATCTGTGCTGGGCGGCGCTGTTCGTAGGCGGCGCGCTGGTCAATGTCTTTGGCAAGCCCAAGCCACACGGGCACCATCACCATCATTGAGATACGAAACGCTAGGTATGAGAACTATACTATCTAAGCCTCTCGTGCCTCCTATCTTCCTAAAAATTCAGCGTTACGGCACGGCTTCCCGGGTAGCGCGCATAGCGCTTAACTCGCAATCCAACTGAACGTATAGCGGCTTCTGTCGGCACAATGAAGGGCGTGGTCTTTTTCTACCCTACCGGCCTGACCTTCCTGCGGCTTCTTTACGTTTCAGCCCCTATGCGTACCCGATTACCAGTCCTCGCGGCCGGGCTGCTGGCCCTCAGCGTTGCCGCCTGCGGCAAAAAGAAAGACGAAGCCAAAAAGGGCCCGCCGCCCATCAAAGAGTACCCCGTGCTGATGGTGCGCCCCGACTCCGTAACGCTCTACCAAGACTACCCGGCCACCGTGCAGGGCCAGCAAAACGTCGAAATCAGACCTAAGGTAGATGGCTATGTAGAAGCTATTTACGTAGACGAAGGCGCCAACGTAAAGAAAGGCCAACGCCTCTTTCACATCTCGGCGCCGCAGTATGAGCAGGATGTACGCACCGCCCGCGCCGGCGTGCTCACGGCCGAAGCCGACGTGAGCACCGCCCGCATGGGCGTGAATAAAGTGGCCCCGCTGGTGGCGCGCGGCATCATCAGCAAGTACGAGTTGGAGGGCGCGCAGTACACCCTAGAGGCCAAACTGGCCGCCCTGGCCCAGGCCAAAGCCACGCTGGCCAACGCCCGCACCAACCTAGGGTACACTGATATTGTGAGTCCGCTCGATGGCGTTATCGGCTCGCTGCCCAATAAGATTGGTAGCTTGGTGAGCAGCACCTCTACCGAGCCGCTCACTACTATTTCGAGCGTCAACAACGTGTATGCCTACTTCTCGCTCAGCGAGAAAGCCTTGCTCAGCTTCACCCGGCGCCGGCCCGGCCGCACCTTACAAGAAAAGCTGAATAAAGTGCCCGACGTACGCTTGGTACTGGCCGATGGCACCGTGTACAAATATCCTGGCCGTGTTAAAACTGCTATCGGCCAGATTGATACCGAAACCGGGGCCACTAGCTTTCGTGCCACTTTCCCCAATCCACAGGGCTTTTTGCGCAGCGGCAGCAGCGGCTCGGTTCGCACCTTCCAGCCCAAGGAAAACGTGCTCATCGTGCCTCAAAGCGCTACTTACGAGCTGCAAGGCAAGCGCTTCGTGTACGTGGTGGGCCAGGACACGGCGGCCCACGCCGTGGCCGTTACTACCACCCCTACCCCCGATGGCCAGTCGTTTGTGATAGACAAGGGCCTGAAAGCCGGCCAGAAAGTGGTACTAGAAGGCGTGGCGACGCTGAAAGAGAATACCAAGTTGAAACCTAGGGTAGTGTCGCAGCAAAAGGCAAAGACCGAGCTGGCGGGGTAAAGCCTAGCAAGTGCTGGCGCGAGTTTAGGTGCAGCCGTAACTAGTGCCTAGGTATGATGTGGAGGCTGTGCCTCACTGCCGCAACGCGGTAAGCGGCGGCTACATACGTCTTGCTAAGCTGACCTAGAGAAAATTGCCGCTAGCGCGGCAGTGGAGTTGAAAACTGCACCTCATAGCCGGCACGAGTTACAGCTGCGCCTAAACTCGCGCCAGCACTTGCTAGCCTGTTAGTACTGGATTAAGTAGAAGATTCTTATGTTAAAAATATTCATCGAGCGCCCGGTGCTCTCCACCGTTATTTCAGTTATCCTCGTGCTGCTGGGAGTGCTGGGCCTCACCACGCTGCCCATTGCGCAGTACCCCGACATCTCGCCGCCCACGGTGCAGGTATCGGCCAGCTACGCGGGCGCCAATGCCGACGTGGTGCTCAAGAGCGTGCTTACACCGCTAGAAGAGCAGATAAACGGCGTGGAGGGCATGACCTACATGACCTCGACCGCTACCAATGCGGGTGCGGCTACTATTCAAGTGTATTTCAACGTGGGCCGCGACCCCGATCAGGCGGCCGTAGATGTGCAAAATCGCGTGGCCAGCGCCACCAGCCTGCTGCCGCAGGAAGTAACCCTGGCCGGTGTAACCGTGCGCAAGCAGCAGAGCAGCAACTTATTGATTTTCGCGCTTTACAGCGATAACCCGGCCTACGACCAAACCTTCCTTCAGAACTACGCCCAGATTAACATCACGCCTCAGATTCGGCGCGTCACGGGCGTAGGCGCGTCCAACGCCTTTGGCTCGCGCGACTACTCGATGCGCGTCTGGCTCAAACCCGATGTAATGGCCATCTACGGCCTCACCCCGTCCGACGTAACAGCCGCGCTGGCTGACCAAAATGTGGAGGCCGCGCCCGGCGCGTTCGGGCAGAATTCTGACCAGAGCTTTCAGTACGTTATCAAGTACACCGGCAAGCTGGTGTCGGCCGAGCAGTTTGGCAATATCGTGCTCAAGGGCACGGCGCAAGGCCAGCTGCTGCGGCTTAAAGACGTGGCCCGCATCGAGCTAGGTGCCCAAGATTATAGCAGCAACAGCGCCACGTTTGGCAAGCCCTCGGTGGGCATTTCCGTAAACCAAACGCCGGGCTCCAACGCCCGCGAGGTTATCGAAAACTCGGTGAAGGTGCTGGAAACCGCCGCCAAGTCCTTTCCGGCCGGCATCCACTACGTGCCGCTGGTGAACATCAACGACTTCCTCGACGCCTCGATTGATAAGGTAATTCACACGCTCATCGAGGCGTTTGCGCTGGTGTTTCTGGTGATTTTCATCTTCCTGCAAGACTTCCGCTCTACCATCATCCATGGCGTGTCGGTGCCGGTGTCGATTATCGGCACGTTCTTCTTTTTGAAGGTCTTCGGATACTCCATTAATATCCTGACGCTCTTTGCTTTGGTACTCGCCATTGGTATTGTGGTCGATGATGCCATTGTGGTAGTGGAAGCCGTACACGCCAAGCTCGAAAACGGTTATTCGTCACCTAGGCGGGCGGCTATTGACGCCATGAGTGAGATAAGCGGCGCCATCGTGAGCATCACGCTGGTGATGGCGGCGGTGTTCCTACCCGTGACCTTTTTGGAAGGCTCCACGGGCGTATTTTACAAGCAGTTCGGTATTACGCTGGCCATCGCCATCATGATTTCGGCCGTAAATGCTTTGACCCTTTGCCCGGCGTTGGCCGCGCTGTTTCTGCTGCCACCCGACCACGGTAATGAGCAGCCCGCTGGCGACCAAGGCTCGGCCGGCGAGCTAGGACCGGATGACGCGAAAGACAATAAAAAGTCCGAAAAGAAAACCTTCCGCCAGCGGTTTAGCATCGCCTTTAATGCTGCTTACGACGCCCTGGTGGCCAAATACACCAAGGGTGTCGAGTTCCTAGGTGCCCACAAAGTGGTGGCGCTGGCGGGCGTGGCGGCCTTCAGCGCGGGGCTGTATTTCCTGATGTCGACTACCCCGAGCAGCTTCGTGCCGGCCGAGGACATGGGCACCATTTTCGTAAACGTGAGTCTGCCCCCGGCCTCGGCCCTGGAGCGCACCACGGCCGTGAATACGGAGGTTGATAGCCTCATTCGCACCATCCCGGCGGTGCGGGGCACGCTGCGCATCACGGGCCAAAACTTCCTGGCCGGCGCGGGCAGCAGCTACGGCATGGTCATCGTGCGCCTCAAGGAGTGGAGCGAGCGCCCCGATATGAATAACACGCAGGTTATCGACCAAATAACGAAGCTCACGAGCCACATCCGGGCTGCCGAAATCCGCAGTATTTCGCAGCCCACCATCACGGGTTTTGGGGCTACCAGCGGCTTCACCTTCCAGCTGCAAGACCGGGGTGGGCACAGTACCCAGGAGTTTTACCAGGTGGCACAGGACTTCTTGGCGGCACTCAACCAGCGTCCTGAAATTCAGTATGCCACCACGGCCTTCAATCCTGGCTTTCCGCAGTACCAGCTGGCCGTGAACGTGGCGAAAGTAAAGGAAGCCGGCCTCACCGAGGCCAACGTACTGAACGCCATGCAGGTGTACTACGGCGGGCTGTACTCGACCAACTTCAACCAATTCGGCAAGCAGTACCGCGTGATGGTGCAAGCCGACACCAGCTACCGCGCCAGCCCCGAGGGCCTGAGTAAAATATTTGTGCGCAATGCCAGCGGCACGATGGCCCCCATCACGGAATTTGTGACCCTGACGCGCATCTACGGCCCCGAAAGCCTCAACCGCTTCAACCTGTTCACGGCCATTTCAGTGAATGGCTCGCCCAAGGAGGGCGTCAGCTCGGGGCAGGCCTTGATAGCCATTCAGGAGGTAGCGTCGCAGAAGCTGCCGGCTGGCTACGGCTTCGAGTTTTCGGGCCTCAGCCGCGAAGAGCAGAAGGTAGGCGGGCAGGCGCTGTACGTATTCGCGCTTTCGCTCATCTTTGTCTACCTGCTGCTTAGCGCGCAGTACGAGAGCTACTTGCTGCCGTTTGCGGTGCTATTGTCCATTCCAATTGGCTTGTGCGGCACGTATTTGTTTGCCAAGGTGATGGGCATTGATAGTAACATCTACTTGCAGATTTCTATCATCATGCTCATCGGCTTGCTGGCTAAAAACGCCATTCTCATCGTGGAGTTTGCCTCGCTGCGCCGGCTGCACGGCCTAGGTATCGCGGAGGCAGCCCTAGAGGGCGCCAAGGCCCGCTTGCGGCCTATTTTGATGACTTCGCTCGCTTTTGTGGCGGGGCTACTGCCGCTGCTGTTTGCCAGCGGCGCGGGCGCGCAGGGTAACCGCAGCATCGGCACGGGTGCAGTGGGCGGCATGCTGTTTGGCACGCTCATCGGGGTATTTTTTATCCCGGTGCTCTACATCATTTTTGAAGGCTTGCAGGAGCGCATCAGCGGCCCGCCTAAAACGCGCGAGCAGATTGATAAAGAGAACGAAGAAGGCGGCCCCAAAGACCCCAAGAAAACAGATGAGCCTAAGGAACACCGCGCCGAGCCGGTAGTAGAGCTAGCGAATGACCATGCGTAATCATCATCTCCGTATAAGCAACAAAACCAGCGTGATGACTACCGCTAAGCTACCTAGGCTGCTCTTACCACTACTGCTGCTGGCCGGCAGTGGCTGCGACATCCTGCGCCCCTACGGCCGCCCCGACACGGCCACCACTGGCCTTTACCGTGACCGTACCCCTACCGACACTACCAGCTTGGCCCAGCGGCCCTGGCAGCAGCTTTTTACCGACCCTAATCTGCAAAAGCTTATTGCCGAAGGCATCGAAAACAACCGCAACTTAAAGGTGGCCGATGCCCGCATTGCACAGGCGCAGGCGTTGCTGGCCCAAAGCCGGGCCGCCTTTTTGCCTAGCCTGACGGGGCGCGCCACTACCACGCTTTCACGGGCAGGTGGTGCATTTGTGAGCACCGGCATTGGTGGCGGCTCCACTACAGTAGGCGGCACCACGGGCACGGGAGTTGGAGGCATTGGTACTGGCACCGGCGGAACGGGTACCGGAACAGGCACTGGTGGTACCGGCACGGGCGGTACGGGTACTGGCACCGGCGGAACGGGTACCGGAACAGGTACGGGCGGTACCGGGACAGGCGTAGGCGGCACTGGCACTAGCACGACCACCGACCAATCGACGGTAGTAACCGGCGGGGCAGCGCACCAATACCTGCTGGGCCTCAGCAGTAGCTGGGAAGCCGATGTGTGGGGCAAGCTACGCAGTACCCGCCGCGCCTACGCTGCCAGCGTAATGCAGAGCGAGGCGTACCGCCGCGTGGTGCTCACGCAGCTCATCGCCGATATTGCCGACAACTACTACTCGCTGCTGGCGCTGGATGCGCAGCTCGAAATAACCCGCCAGACGGTTAAAAACCGCATTCAGGACGTGGAAACCATGAAGCTGCTGCTCGAAGGTGATGTGGTGACCGGGGCCGCCGTGGTGCAAAGCGAGGCCAACCGCTACGCCGCCGAGGTCACTATTCCGGACCTAGAGCGCAACATTCGGGAGGCCGAAAACCTGCTGGCGACCCTCCTAGGTCGCACGCCCGGCCCCATCGCGCGCGGCACGCTAACGGGGCAAGATGCGCCGCCCGAGCTGCTCACGGGCGTGCCCGGCCAACTGTTGCGCAACCGCCCCGACGTGCAGCAGGCCGAGTACGCCTTTGCGTCGAATTTTGAGTTTACTAACGCGGCGCGCACCTATTTCTACCCCTCGTTTACCATCACCGCCAACGGCGGCCTCACCACCACCACGCTCACCAACCTATTTTCGCCTAACGCCATTTTCGCCAGCATCGTGGGTGGGCTGGCGCAGCCTATTTTCAGCCAGGGCCTCAACCGCGCCCGCCTGCGCCGCTCCGAAGCCTTGCAACAAGAATACCTCTATACTTACCAGCAAACCATGTTTGTGGCAGGCCAGGAGGTGAGTAACGCGCTGTTTTCGTACCAAAGTGCGGCCGACAAAAAGCGCATCCGCGCCCAGCAGCTCGCCGCCCTCAACCTGTCGGTCGATTACACCCAAGAGCTACTGCGCGCCGGCTTCGCCAACTACACCGAAGTACTGCAAGCCCAACAAAGCCTGCTGCAAGCCCAGCTCAACAGCGTGAATGACGAGCTTCAGCAGCGCCAGGCCGTGACCGACCTCTACCACGCGCTGGGCGGCGGCTGGCAGTAGTCACCCCAGCCCTAGGTACCCGATATTGCTAGCTGCTCAAGAATACCCGAGCAACTAGCTAGCAATATACTACTTGCCGGCATTATTGACCAGCCCGCGCAGCACTTCTTTGGTTTTGCTAACGTGGTCGGTGGCCCCGCTCATGGAGTTGAAGATGTAGGCAATTTTGCCTTGGGCGTCGATAACGAATGTGACGCGGCCCGGTAGCAAACCTAGGAAAGCCCTAGGTACCTCGTACTGCTTACGTAGCGTCCCACTGGTGTCGGCCAGCAGCGGAAATGGCAGCCGGTGCTTCTGGGCAAACTTCTGGTGCGAGGCTTCGCTGTCAGAGCTTACGCCCACTACCACGGCGCCTAGGTCCAAAAAGTCCTCGTATTGGTCGCGAAAGGCGCAGGCCTCGGCCGTGCAGCCGGGCGTGTCATCCTTGGGGTAGAAATACAGTACTACCGGCTTGCCGCGCTGGTCGGCTAGGTGAAAAGTACTGCCGCTGCCAGTGGGCAGGGAAAAATCGGGGGCTTGGTCGCCGAGCTGAAGCATAATGAGGATAATAAAAGGTGAGAGGTGAACAGCCGAACTCACAATTGTTCTGCTGCTCACCTCTCGCTAGTTCGCTTTTGCGCTTATTTCGTCAGCCAGCCGTTGGCGTCCATCCAGTTTTGCAGGCGCTCTATCCACTGGTCTTTGGTGGTTTTATTGTTCATGCCAAAGCCGTGGCCACCTAGGGGGTAAAGGTGCATTTCGGTGGGCACGTTGTGGCGGTGCAGAGCCTGGTAGAAAACAACGCTGTTTTGCACGGGCACTACCTTGTCATCCTCCGCATGCACGAGGAAGGTGGGCGGCGTTTGAGCCGTCACTTGCAGCTCGTTCGAGTACAGCCGCACTTGGTCGGCGCTCGGCGTCGCCCCTATCAGGTTGTTGCGCGAGCCGGCGTGTTTGAGGCTGTCGCTGAAGCTAATAACTGGGTAGATTAGCATCAGAAAGGCCGGCCGCACCGACGTGGCACCGGGGTTAGGGCCCACGGGCTTGGCAAAGTGCGTGCCCGCCGTGGCAGCTAGGTGACCACCCGCCGAGAAGCCCATCAGGCCAATGCGCTCGGGGTTAAGGTTGTACTTGGGCGCTTGCTCGCGCACCAAGCGCAAGGCCTGCTGAGCATCGAGCAGCGGCGCGATGCTGGGGTCGGGCTGGCTTTGGCCGTTGGGCAGGCGGTACTTGAGCACAAAGGCCGCCACGCCCATCTCGTTTAGGCGCTTGGCTACGTCGTGGCCCTCGTGGCCGCTAGCCAGCATGGCGTAGCCACCGCCAGGGCACACAATAACCGAGGTGCCAGTGGCTTTTTCCCGCGGGGGCAAGTACACCGTGAGCGTGGGCTGCACCACGTTAGAAATCCGCCCGTCCGTGTTCACCTCCTGCACGCGGCTGGGCTTCGAATCGGGGATAGAGCCGCTATAGAGCGGCAGCACGGGGCGGGGCACTTCCTCGAGGGGCGTAGCCGGCACCTCGGCGGCTTTATCTTCTGGCTGGCTCATGGTAGACGCCGGCGCAGCCGGCTTGGCCGTTTTAGCTGCTTTGGGGGCTTTGGTAGCTTTTGGCGCTTGCGCCAGCACCGCTTGCGTAGTGCCCAGCCCGAGGGCGAGCAGCAACATCGTTCTTTTCATAAAGCAAGAAATAATGCCCATTAGCGGGCAGTGGGACCACTTTACGCGCCGCGGCCGCTGCTGTTGCCAGTATGCTACCTAGGGCGCCTCCCTAGGCGCGCTAAAACCGAACCTCGGCCGCCACCTGCACCGACTGCCACTTAAACTCCCGCACTGCCGAGCGCTGCCCGATGCCCACGTGGTTTAGCCCTTGCAGGTAGCGGGCGCTCAGGCTCAGGCTGCGCCACACGCTCACCTCCAGGCCCGCCGTGGCACCTAGGCCGCGCTCTTCGGTGTCGTGCGTGATATTAGTGGTTTGGCCGCTGGCTTCCTGCTCCGCTTTCAGCATTAGGTCAAACTGGGGGCCTGCCACCACCGCCAGGCGGGGCAGCACGCGGTACTTCAGCAGCAGGGGCAGCGACAGGTACTGCATCTGGTAGCGAGCGCCGCCGCTAATCTCGCCGCTCTGCTGCGAATACAGGTATTCCTGCTGCAGCGCAAAGTGGTCATTCAGCCCTACTTCTACCAAAGCTCCCACCACAAACCCGGTCTTCCACTTGGTATCCACGGGCACCACGGGCTTGGGCTCGCCCATGTTGAAGTTGGTATTCGACTGGTTCAGCCCCAGCCGCAGCCCGAAGCGCACCGGTAGCCGGCGCGTGGACGGCGCATCGGCCGCGGCTTGCGCGCTAGCAGATGCCGCCCAGGCACCTAGCAGGCAGGTAAGTACTGCTTTTTTCACAAAGCAAAGCCCCGGATTTTGCCGAGACCGTGCAATATAGCGATACCTAGACGCTTAGCCCAGGCGCCGCCGCAGCACCTTGGCTACGCTATCGAGCCGGCGGGTCATCAGCTGCGCTACCTCCGGGTCGGTCAAGTCGATGCGTTGGTTGCGGGTGATGAGGTAGCGCGCCAAGGTCGCGTTCTCATCCAGGGCAAACACCAGTTCGTGCTGCGCGTCTTCCCATTCTGTGGCTTGGTCGGCCGACAGGTAGCGGTAGCGCAGTTCTATGGTTTGAGTTACGAGCTCAGACAGGCGCGTGAGCACCTCTACTTCGGCTGTAGATGGCACGCGGTATTCCTTGCCTATAACGGCCAGCATACCGAGCCGGGCGCCATCGCTGGCAATAAGGGCAGCTCCTACGTAGAAATTCAGCCCAATGGCCTGGGCTACATCGGGCTTGATGAGATTACAGCTCTCTGGCTTATAGTCAGATATTACGACCATCTCATCTGTCGAAATCGCTGCCGAGCACATGCTTTCGCTACGCACCAGGCCGTTTATTTCTGGCCCACCCGTGCGCGACTTAAACCATACGTAGTCTTCGTCGACGAGTGAGATGAGGGCAATGGGCGTGTTAAATAGCTGCGCGGCCCAGGCCGTGTAGTTATCAAATACCAGCTCGGGCGTCGTGTTTACGATGGCAAACTTATGCAGCGTCCGCAGGCGGGCGTCGTCGTGCGCTGGTATCAGCGAATCTGGAAAGGATGTGAGCATCAACTAGAGGCTGGCTTAGTAATTGGCCTCGCTACCCGGCAAATCAATTAAAATAAATTCGGCATCCTTGCTGGCCGTAATCTCCACTACTTCCTCGGCCGTAAGGCGAGCTTGGTCGTTCGTATTCAGGGTCGTACCATTTATAAGCAAGCTACCCTGCTTTACGTAGATAAAGGTAAGGCGGATTGCGAATGTCTTGAAGGTAATCGTCTTTTCGGCGTCGAGCCGCGCCCAGTATATTGTGCTGTTTGAGTTCATGTACACCACGTCTTCCAGCACTTTTTGGCCGGTCACGAGGGGTATTAGCTCGTTTTTCTTGCTGCTCAAGAAGCCTAGGTCCTTCTGCTCGTAGCTGGGGGCCAGGCCCCGCTGGGTGGGCATAAACCACAGCTGATACATGTGCAGCTGGCTGTCTTGGCGGTTCATTTCGCTGTGCGCCAGGCCGGTGCCGGCCGTCATGCGCTGCACCTCGCCCGCCGTGATGCTGGTGCGGTTGCCCAGCGTGTCCTCGTGGCTTACTTCGCCTTCCAGCACCAGCGTCACGATTTCCATTTCGGAATGCGGGTGCTGCGGAAAGCCATTTTGCGGGGCCACCGTGTCGTCGTTGAACACGCGCAGCGGCCCGAAGTGCATATTGCCCTTGTCGAAGTAGTCGGCAAACGAGAATAGAAAATACGAGCTGAGCCAAGTGGCCGGTGCGGCGTGGTGGCGCTGGGCCGCCGAGATGTAAGCGAGCATAAGGCAGAGAATTTTAGTGGACTTACGCGAGGGAATCGCTGAAGTTAACGATTGCTTATGCCGTCCACCCCAGCTAGCATCCTGATACTATTGCCATTCAAGTAGTTAACCCCTTAGCTCACCTTGGCCGATTACGCCGCGGCCCTGCTTGCCTGCCCGCAGGACTTAGGTTTGGCACCAAATATGTACTACCCATCTCGACAGTAAAGGCCGGCTTTCGGCCGGCTTTTTTGTGCCCTAGGTAGTCGGGTTTTCTATTTCGCGGGCCAGCTCGGCGTACCACGCCGCGCCATATTTGCGCTCCAGGGGCTCCTTCAAAAACTTGTAAACTGGCACCCCCAGCTTGGCCCCAAACGAGCAGGCTGGCGAGCAAATGTCCCAGCGGTCGTAGTTCAGCGCCTCAAAGCCTTCGTATTTAGTCACGCGAATGGGGTACAAGTGGCAGCTAATCGGCTTTTTAAAGTCGGTAACGCCCGCCAGATACGCCTGCTCGATGCCGCATTTCAGAATGCCCTGCTCATCGTAGAGCGCATAGGCACACTCGCGGTCGTTGATGGTGGTGGTGCTGTAGTCGCCTTCCCAATCCTCAATATACAGGCCTTGCTCGGCAATGGCCTGCTTACCCGCCTCGGTCAGAAAGGGCTCTATCTTAGCGTACTCCTGCTTCAGAATATCAAGCTCTTCTAGCTCCAGCGGGGCGCCTAGGTCGCCTTCTACGCAGCAGGCGCCCTTGCAAGCCCCGAGGTTGCAAACGAAGAACTGCTCGGCTACGTCGTCGGAAATAACGGTATTTTGGATAACAATCATGGATGGGGGCTGAATTTATAGGCTATAAAAAGCGGTTAGCTAACGGGGTGGTCGGCCGCGGGCTTGCTTAGCAAGCGGCGCGGGTGCTGCCAAAAACGGTAGCACAAAGATACCGCTCGCCCACCCGCCCAACTTATCTTTGTCAGCTAGCCGCTTTGGCACCTAGGGCCACCGCAGCCCCGCGGCGCCTCCCTTTTACCAAAAGCTAACGGCTAGCTGCTACTAGCTAACAGCTTACTTTAGATGGCTTTAGATTATCACGCTCTCCTCAATCCCTCGCAGGCCGCGGCGGTGCTCCAAACCGAAGGCCCCTGCATGATTATTGCCGGCGCCGGCTCGGGCAAAACGCGGGTGCTCACCTATCGCATTGCCCACTTGCTCGAGCAAGGCGTTGACCCATTCAATATCCTGGCCCTCACCTTTACCAACAAGGCCGCCAAGGAGATGCGCGCCCGTATTGAGAAGGTAGTGGGCCCGCAGGCCAAAAACCTGTGGATGGGCACCTTCCACTCAGTATTTGCCAAGATTTTGCGCACCGAGGCCGAGCGCATCGGTTTTCCGCGCTCGTTTACCATCTACGACACGCAGGACTCGAAGACCCTTATCGGGCAGATTGTGAAGGAGCTGGAGCTAGACGACAAGCTCTACAAGGCCAGCACGGTCTTAGGTCGCATTTCGGCCGCCAAAAACAAGCTGGTGTCGGTGCAGCAATACGTCAACGACCCCGTGATTCGGCAGGACGACGAGGCGGCACTGCGACCCAAGATTGGCGTTATCTACCAGCAATACCAGCAGCGCTGCTTCAAGGCCGGCGCTATGGACTTCGACGACCTGCTGTTCCAGACCAACGTGCTCTTCCGCGACCACCCGGATATTCTGAACAAGTACCAGAATAAATTCCGGTTTGTGATGGTGGACGAGTACCAGGATACTAACTATTCGCAGTACCTCATCACCCGCAAGCTGGCAGCTAAGGAGCGCAATATCTGCGTAGTAGGCGACGATGCGCAGAGTATTTATGCCTTCCGCGGAGCCGACATCTCGAACATTCTCAACTTCGAGAAAGATTACCCCGAGCTGAACGTATTCAAACTGGAGCAGAACTACCGCTCGACCAAGAACATTGTGTGGGCGGCCAATTCGGTTATTAAAAACAACCAGGAGCAGCTGCGCAAAAACGTGTTTTCGGACAACGAGGATGGCAACCTCATCGAGCTGATTAAGGCGGCGTCGGACAACGAAGAAGGCAAGCTGATTGCGCAGTCGATATACGAGGACAAGATGAATCAGCATCTGTCCTACGACAGCTTTGCCATCCTCTACCGCACCAACGCCCAGAGCCGGGCCATGGAAGAAGCCCTGCGCAAGCTCAACATCCGCTACAAGATTGTGGGCGGCTTGAGCTTCTACCAGCGTAAGGAAATCAAGGACTTAGTGGCCTACCTGCGCCTCACCGTCAACCCTAACGACGAGCAGGCACTGCGCCGGGTTATCAACTACCCCAAGCGCGGCATCGGCGACACAACTATTAGCAAGCTGATAAACGTGGCTGAAGAAGCCAACCACACCATTTGGGAAGTGGTGAGTAACGCCGAGCAGTTTTTGCCGGCCCGCGTGAGCAACCCAGTTGTGGGCTTTGCCGAAAAAATCAAGAGCTACACCATCGTAGCGGGCAAGGAAGACGCCTTTGAGGCGGCCAAGTTCATTGCCAAAAACTCGGGCATGATTGAAGAGTTGTACGCCGATAAGAGCATCGAGGGCTTGTCGCGCTACGAGAACATTCAGGAATTGCTCAACGGTATCAAGGAATACACCGACGACCCTGAGCGCGAAGACAAGTCCCTAGGTGCCTTTTTGCAGGATATTGCCCTCGTAACGGACTCCGACCTGAAGGACGCCGCCCAGGAAGGCGAGGCCGTGACGCTGATGACTATCCACTCGGCTAAAGGGCTGGAATTCCGCAACGTATACATCGTGGGCATGGAAGAAAACCTCTTCCCGAGCCAGATGATGATAACCTCGCGGGCTGACCTAGAGGAAGAACGCCGCTTGTTTTACGTAGCCATCACGCGGGCCGAGAAGAAGCTGACGCTCAGCTACGCTACCTCGCGCTACCAGTGGGGCAACCTGCGCAGCTGCGAAAAGTCGCGCTTCTTGGACGAGATAGACCCGCAGTTCCTGAACGTGAAATTTGCGGCTGGGCCGGCGGTGGGCGAGTCGCCCTTCCAGCACGTGTTTGAACGCCGCTCGAACCTTGTGGCTGCCCCTGTTCGTAAAGTAACGCCGACCAAGTACGTGGCCCCGGCCGACTTCAAACCTTCGGATACGAGTAACTTGCAGGCCGGTCAGCGCGTTGAGCATCCCAAGTTCGGCTTTGGCCAGGTGACGACGCTGGAAAAGCAGCAAGGCACCGTGAAGGCAATTATTCAGTTTGAAGAAGTTGGCGAGAAAACGCTGCTGCTGAGCTTTGCTAAGCTGCGGGTGCTATAGCGCGTCATGCTGAGCAAAGCGAAGCAGCTTGTGAGGCTCTTTTGAACTCCCATTCTAATGCGCGCCAATAAGCTGCTTCGCTTTGCTCAGCATGACAGCCACTCTTTGTTTGGCGCGACCAATTATTACTTAATGCAAGAAACACCCACCCCCCTGCCCTTCCACCTGCAACTGCTGGTGCGCGAATATGGGCAAAGCACCTACCAGCTCATTCAAGGGCTGGCTCAGATTGAAGACGTAGCCGAGCGCACGCGCCGTGCCGCCGGCATCGTGCAAATGATGCTGCGCCTGCGCCCCAGCCTGCGCGACCAGCCCGACGTTCAAACCCGCCTCTGGAACCACCTGCACGCGCTGGCAGGCACCGACGTGGCCCTCGACGCCCCCGTGCCGCTGACGCCGCCCCGCCTATATGCCGAGCGCCCCAAGCGCGTGGAGTACCCGCGCCAGGCTCCGAAGCTGAAGGCTTATGGCCGCGGCGTGGAAGCCCTGGTGGCCAAGGCCATTACCCTAGGTGACCCCACCGAGCGCGAGCAAGCTGCCGTGCAAATTGGGCGCACCATGAAGTTTTTGTACCGCCAGCACAACAAGGAAAACGCTAAGGATGTGACCATCATCCGGCACCTGGCCGAGCTGTCGGGCGGGCAGCTCAAGCTTGACGTGCAGGCCGTGGCCGACCAAGGCTTGTTTGAGCTTGCTAACATGCCCGCTACCGCACCTAGCACGCAGCGCTCTGCCGGTAGCCAATCGAGCAGCCGGCCTGAAGGCCGCGACAACCGAGAGCGCCGCGCTGAGCGTCCTGAGGGTGCCGCTTCTGGCTTTGGCAATAATAAAAAGCGGGATAAAAAGCGTAATAAAAAATTTCGCTCCGAGCCTCAGCAACCGCCGCAGTAGCTTTGCAGCTTGATTGGCGGGGCTTTTTAAGTCGTTCGGCCAATTGCTACTTGTTCATTGTTAATTGATAATTGGAAAAGAATGGCTGCATTTGAAGTACGCGGCGGACAGAAGCTGCAGGGGGAGATAATCCCGCAAGGAGCTAAAAATGAGGCGCTCCAGATTCTGTGTGCGGTGTTGCTCAGCCCCGAGCCCATCACCATCAGCAACGTGCCCAACATTCGGGACGTGAACAAGCTCATTGAGCTGCTGCGCGACCTAGGGGTGAAAGTGGGCCGTGTGGCTCCTGACACCTATGTATTTCAGGCTGAAGACGTACATATCGATTACCTCGATACGCCGCAATTTGTGGCCCAAGCCCGCGAGCTCCGCGGCTCGGTAATGCTCCTAGGCCCCCTGCTGGCCCGCTATGGCCGCGCCCAGCTGCCCAAGCCGGGTGGCGATAAAATCGGCCGCCGCCCGCTTGATACGCACTTTGTAGGCCTCGAGAAGCTGGGCGCCCAGCTCACGCTCGAAGGCACCGACTTTTACCGCCTGCACGTAGCCGGCAAGCTACACGGCGCCTCCATGCTGCTCGACGAAGCTAGCGTGACTGGCACGGCCAACATCGTGATGGCGGCCGTGCTGGCCGAAGGCACCACCACCATCTACAACGCCGCCTGTGAGCCTTACTTGCAGCAGCTGTGCCGCATGCTGGTGCGCATGGGCGCTAATATTCAGGGCATTGGCTCTAACCTACTCACCATTGAGGGGGTAGAGAGCCTAGGGGGCACTGAGCACCGTATGCTGCCCGACATGATAGAAATCGGCTCCTTCATCGGCCTCGCGGCCATGACGGGTTCCGAAATCACCATCAAAGACTGCCAGATTCCGGAGCTGGGTATCATCCCCGATACCTTCCGCAAGCTGGGTATCAAGCTGGAGTTCCGCGGCGATGACATTCACATTCCGGCCCAGGAGCACTACGAACTGGCGACCTACCTCGACGGCTCCATCCTTACCGTGAGCGACCACACCTGGCCGGGTTTCACGCCTGACTTGCTGAGCATTATCCTGGTAGTAGCCACCCAGGCCAAGGGCACGGTACTGATTCACCAGAAGATGTTTGAGTCGCGCCTGTTCTTCGTGGACAAGCTCATCGACATGGGCGCGCAGATTATTCTCTGCGACCCGCACCGCGCTACAGTTATCGGGCTCGACCGCCAGAAGCAGCTGCATGGCATCACCATGTCGTCGCCCGACATCCGGGCGGGCGTGGCGCTGCTCATCGCCGCACTCAGCGCCGATGGCAAGAGCACCATCCTGAACGTGGAGCAAATTGACCGCGGCTACCAGAACATTGATGAGCGCCTGAATGCCCTAGGTGCTGATATTCGCCGCGTGTGAGGTTCAAGCTAAATTTAAGTTTGACGCTATAACTAGCTTGCTTCCTGCGGGAAATAAAAAAGCCTGGTCAGTACTGACCGGGCTTTTTTAGTGGGCAGGTGGGTTACCCGCTCGGGGAAGCTGGATAAAGAGACAGCTGCGCAGCTGAGTTTTTTTTCCTTCAGCTTTCCCCCCCTTTTTTCTGATGAAACGCCTGATTTATCCGGCCCTGCTCGGGCTGGCATTGGCAGGGTGCAGCTCAGCCTCAACCGAGCAAAGCGCTACCAGCTCAACCGAACCTACAGCTAACCAGAAGGTTATTACGCCGGGGCCGGCCCCAGAGGTAGCTGCGCCATCCGAGGCGACTACTGCGTTCGCCGCCCCGGTACCCGCCGCCCGCTCACTAGGGCGCGATGTGGTGTACCAAGGCGAGCTCAATTTGGCAGTAGATAATTTTGAGCAGGCATCGGCGGGTATCAACCGGCTGCTGGCGCGGCACGATTCTTACTTAAGCACGGCGCACGAAGAGCGGGCCAACGGCCAGCAGCGCCAGGAAATGACGATAAAAGTGCCGCCGACCGAGTTTGCCGCTCTGGTGGCCGACCTCAGCCGCCTAGGTCATGTCGAAAACAAGGACATCGCCTCGACCGATGTCACGGCCGACCTAGTGCAAGCCGCTACCAACCTAGCGGCCAAGAAAACAGCCGTGTCCAAGTACCAGCAGCAGCTTGCCACCGCTACCAACCCTGCCGACGCGCACCGCCTCGAAGAGCAAACCCGCCAGCTGCGCCTCGACCTGGCCGCCGACCAAGCACGCTTGCAGCAGCTCGGCGCACGCAGCACTTGGGCCGTGCTTACGCTACGCTATTACCAGGTGCTGCCGACTCCCGAGCCTACTGCCCCGCTGCCCCAGTTTGCGCCGCAGTTTTTAGCTGCTTTCTACCGCGGCTGGTCGGTGGTACTCAGCATCTTGGTTGCGCTCACCAATTTTTGGCCCCTAGGGCTGCTGGGGGCTGCGGGCGTGTGGGCGGTGCGGCGCTGGCAGCGGCGCCAAGCCGCGGAGCTGTAGGCGGTATGCATTTGTGGCTTTAATGGCATCTGTTGAGGGCACCTAGGCCACCTGCCGCGCACGCAGCTTGGCTGGGGCTGTTCTTTTCACCCATTCTCTTTTAGGCATGAAAAAGTATCAATGGTTGGCCATCGGGCTGGTGGCTAGTATGCAATGGGGCTGTCAGCAGGCCGCTGAGAAGAGTGGAAGCACCGAGACATTAGAATTAAAAGAAAATGTGGTGATGGACGCTCTGCCGCCTCCCCCGGCCGCATCCACTCCCCCACCTCCAACCATTGACTCTGCCGCCGCGGTCGCCGAGGCTAAGGCTGCTGCGCCAATGGCCCGACTGCTCGTTTATCATGCCGAGGTACGGCTCAGAGCGGCCAGTATGCGCCGCGCTATACCCCAGCTAGATAGCCTAGTGCACCGCAGCAGCGGCTACCTCAGTAGCGCCGCTGAAACCCGCGCCGACGGCGAGTGGCGGCAGGTAACTACCCTGCGGGTGCCGCCTTCCCGGTTTCAAGCGCTGCTGAGCGGCTTGGCGGGCCTAGGAACCATCGAAGAGAAAAAGCTGAGTACCGACGACGTAACCGCCGAGCACGCCGATGTGGCAGCGCGCCTCCAAACCAAGCGCGCCGTGGCGCAACAGTACACCGCGCTGCTTGGCAAAGCTCAAAAAATCAAGGATATTCTGGACATTGAGGAAAAGCTAGGCGAGGTACGCGAAGAGATAGAAGCGACCGAGAGCCGACTCAAAACCCTGAACAACCAGGTAGCCTATTCCACCATCGAGCTTACGCTCTACCAGCCGCTGCCGCAGTCTGTGCCCGATGCCCCAGTCGTGTCGCTAAGCAGCCGTGCCGTCGAAGCCTTTTACGATGGGTGGCAACTGCTTACCTCGCTCTTGATTGGCGCCATTAACCTCTGGCCAGTATTGGTGCTCGGGGCGGGCGGCTGGGTGCTATGGCGACGCCGCCGGACGCGGGCCCATCATCTAGCAGTGCCGCGCCCGCCAGCCCCTGCGGCAGTTTCCTAACGCAAAAGCGGCCGCTGCATACCTAGGAGGATGCAGCGGCCGCTTTTATTATTTAATCGACTAATCTTTAGTCAACTACCATATCTACCACGCTCGTTACCAACGACAGGGCCAGGCTGAAAATTAGCGCGCTCAAAAAGCCCGTGACCGAGAAGCTGCTCATCAGATAGTCGGCGAGCTTCACGATGATGACGTTAATAACCAATAGGAAAAGACCTAGAGTTACTAGCGTAATCGGAAAGCCAATGAGCTTGAGTATCGGCTTCACAGTGGCATTGAGTAGCCCCAGCACGATAACTAGGATAGCCGCGCTGCCCACGCCATTGAGGTGCACATTGGGCAGCACCTGCGCCAAGCCGTAGGTAAGCACAGCCGTGAGAATGAACTTAATCAGGATTTTGCCCATGTGAGTGAAGGTGTTTGGGTGAAAGAATTAGTCGGCGCTTTCCTTGCCTTTGCCCTTAGCCGTCAGGCGTCCCTGCGATACGGCCATCCAGTTGCAGAGTTGGTAAAGCAGGCGGGCGCCTACAATGCCGTTCCACTCACTGTCGCCGGGCGCTACCTCATTCAAGTCGAGGCCGATGATGGTGCGGCCCGAGCGCACTACCTGGCGCAGCAGATAGGTGGCTTCTTCAAACTCCAGGCCTCCGGGCACAGGCGTGCCAGTACCGGGGCACAGCTTGGGGTCGAGGCCGTCGATGTCGAAGCTGATGTACACCTTCTGCGGAAGCTGCGCGATGATTTTACCACAAACCTTCTTCCACGACTTCTTCACAAACTTCTCTTCGCTCAGGAAGCGCTGGCCAAAAATGGCCACCCGGCCCACCGAATGCTCGATGAGGTCGGCCTCTTGCTGGCACATATCCCGGATGCCCACCTGCACTAGTTTCTTCACCTGCGGCAGTTGCAGAGCGTTGTACATAATGCTGGCGTGCGAATATTTAAAGCCTTCGTACGCCGGGCGCAGGTCGCAGTGGGCGTCGAACTGCAGGATGCCAAACCCTTCGGGGTGGCGCTCGGCCAGCGCGTGCAGGTACCCTAGGGGCGTGCTGTGGTCGCCGCCAAGCACGGCCACAGCCTTACCCGCATCGAGCAGGGCGCCGGTTTTTTGCTTGAGCCACTGCAGCAGTTTGTCGCCTTCGGCGTTGATGCGGCTTGTGGCGGGGCCGTGCAGGGTGGCTTCGGCGGCGGGCTGGCCGTTTTCGAGCCAGCCAATGTAGCCAGATGCCAGCGGCCGCAGGTCGCGGCTGGTCTGGGCAATCACCTCGTCTTCCTCTTCCATAGCCAGACCTAGCTTCCAGGCATCAGGCAGGTCGGGGTCGTAGAGGTCTACTTGCAGCGAGGCTTCGCGGATGGCTTCGGGGCCTTGCGCCGTGCCGGCGCGGTAGCTCACGGTTACTTCCCAGGGCACGGGCACTACTACTACCTGCGCTTCGTCGGGGGTAAAAGGTAGGCCAAATAAGCCGCCTGCCGCATCGCCCAAGGCATTAGGGTCAAAATTGGCTATTTTTTGAGCGCGAGAATCTGTTGACACGGGTAAAAAATAACACCAAGTGCCGGGCACTTGGTGGAGTGAAAAGTGAGCTTATAAATAGATAGAGCAAGTACCTAGGGGGCCAGCTACGCGCGGCGAACCGCTGCTAGGCAGCACTTTGCGTTTTCCCTAAAAAATCGTAGGTACGAATAATTTCCAGAATCTTTTCGAAGGTAGCCCGGTCGAAAAACAGCATGAGTGGAAGCTCTACCGAGTTGTTTTTGTCTGAGAACTGGGTAATAACCGAAAAAATCAGTGGCTGCAACGTGTCGGGGTCCGGCATTAAGCTATGCAAAGCCGTTGACAAGTCGCCAGTTGGCGTGAGGGGTGGTGCTCCGTAAATATTTGCCTTCAGAATGTTAGCCAACTGGGTCACCAGTGCTCCCGTAATGATATTGCTGATTTCCAACAGTAACGACTCCTGCAACTCATTAAGCTGCAAGGAATCGGGCACTTGCATGCGCAGGCAGACCTTGGACAGCCGCTGAATGTGCTGGCCCGAGAAGAACATAAACGTCGACCCGTTAAAATCGCCTCTGATGTCGCTTTGAATGGCTACGTAGCGCGCCTGGTACTCGCGCACCCGCCCAATGATATCGGTGCTCGGTAGCAAGTCTAAGTTAGGAACTTCCAGCATCACCCGCTCCTGCGCAATCACTGCGAAGCTATCGGCCGCACGTGCTAGGCCAATATTGAGAATTTCGCGGATAATGTCGCGTTCCAATTCATTCATTAAGACACTCATAACATTCTAGGCATAGAAGCAGCAAGCATAGCCTGCGCGGTACTTACGAAAGCAAGTGAAAAGCGGCTGAAGTCAGGGCCGTTTAGTTAGAAACAAGCGGGTGAGAGCGGGCACATCGAGCACTAAGCATAGCTGCCCGCTGCCCAGCAGCGTAACGCCCCCGAACAAGTCTATTGTGTCGAGCGGCTTACTCAAGGGTTTGACAACGATATTTTGCTGACGCAGGAAACGGTCTACTATCAACCCCAGGCGGCGGTTGTTGTAGCTCACCACCAGCACCTGGTGCAAGGTATCGTCGGCGGGGAGGTCGGCGCGGGTGGCGCGGGGCAAGGGCTCGTCGCCTTCCACATATAGCAGTTGGCGCAGGGGTACGAGGGGCACATTTTCTTCCTGCACGCGGGTCATGAGCAGGCCGCCCACGGCAAAAATCTCGTCGGCGTGTAGCGCCAGCACCGTATCGGTGTGTAGCAGCGGCACGGCGTAGGCACGGGCATCGAGCTCGACTAGCAAGGCGCCTTTTACGGCAATAGACGTGGGCAGCACCAGCGTAAACATGGTGCCCTTGCCTAGCTCCGAGCTCACGCGCAACTGGCCACCTAGGGAGTCGATAGCCAGTTTTACAACATCGAGACCTACGCCCCGACCCGAGATGTCAGTAATCTTTTCAGCCATCGAGAAGCCCGCTTCAAACAAGAGCATCCACACGCCTTCCTCATCGAGCAAGGCGGCGGCCTCGGCTGTTATCACGCCTTTGCGAATGGCTTTTTGGCGTACGGCCTCCGTGTCGATACCGCGGCCATCGTCCTGTATCTGAATCAGCACGTCGTCGCGCTCGGTAAGGGCCGAAATACGTAGCTGGCCCACCGCTGGCTTGCCAGCGGCTACGCGGGTAGCAGCATCTTCAAGGCCGTGGCTGACGCCATTGCGCACGATGTGCAGCAGCGCATCAGTGATGAGCTGCAACACATTGCGGTCAATCTGCACGTCTTGCCCGGCCAGCGTCAGCTCCACTTGCTTGTTTTCGGCCGCGGCCACGTCGCGCACCACCCTAGGAAACTTGTTGAGCAAAACTCCCGCACCTACCAGGCGCACATCCATCACGGAGTACTGCAAGTCGTCGGAAATGCGGAACAGGTGCTGGGCGGTGGTTTGCAGCGCCGCGTTGCCAAGCTCGGCGGCCAGGGTCAGAATGCGGTCGCGGTCAATGACCAGTTCCCCCACCAGATTCAACAAGTTGTCGAGCTTCTTAACCGGGATGTATACCAAGTCCGATAGCTCCAGCTTGCGGCCAGCGTCGGCGTCAGCTTCCTCGGTAGTTTGTTCTGGAGCGGCCTGCACGGGCTCCTCTCCCCGAATAAGCCGGTCGAGGTTGTCAAGCAGTACGTGGGCATCTGCCGATTCTTGGCCGGCACCCACGGCCCGAATCATATTGCCTAGGGTATCTACGGCCCCAAAGGTGAGCTGTACCAGCGAGCCGGTGAAGGTGCGCTCCTGCCCCCGAATCTGCCCGAAGAGGGTTTCCATTTTGTGGGCCACCTCCCCCATATCCACAAACCCCATGGCTCGGGCATTGGCCTTGAGGTTGTGCATAAGCCGGAAGAGCTCGTTGAGCGCCTCCGTGTCCTGCGGATTGCGCTCGAGCTCGCTCAGGTGGCGCGACATGGCGTCGTAGTATTCCAACGCCTCGGCCATGAACAGCTCCCGGTATTCCTGGTCGCGTGATTTCATAGCCGGTTGAGTAGTGCTTTGCGCGGGCTAGCTGGTAGCGGGCTTCTGGCTAGCCTATGCGCGCCCCGCCTACCGGCCGGGGGCGCCCCAACCGGCCAGCAAAGGCCCGATAGCAAACTAGCAGTAGACATCAGCAACAACACGATGCAGAAGAAGTAGATAAAACTCAGCTATTAGGCTGGTAATGAGGCTACGATATACAGCGAACCTAGGCGCGGGGGCCGTCGCCCTGTAAGGCACCACCTACTATTTCGAGCACACGCTCTTCCGAAAAGGGCTTCACGATGTAAGCCAGCGCCCCATTTTCAATGGCCTCGTTTACAATGGTTTCTTGGCCTACGGCCGAGCACATTACTACTTTGGCATCGGGCTGCTGCTGGCGAATGCCTTTGAGCACGTCGAGCCCCGTGTTGTCGGGCAGAATTACATCGAGGGTGATGAGGTCGGGCGTGGTAGCCACGGCCATTTCCAGCGCCTGCTGGCCGTTGGCGGCTTCGCCCACTACGTCGTAGCCGGCGTCGGTGAGCATATTTTTGAGCATCGTCCGCATATAGAACGAGTCGTCGACGATGAGAATGCGCTTATTCATGAAGCTGTACTTGGGATAAAGAGAAAGCGGTGGGAGGCTGGTGGCACAAGGCCACGCGGGCTCTCTACGGCTTTTCGGGCGGGGTGGGTGCGTTCGGGGCCTCATCGGCCTTAGCAGCAGGGGGCTCAACTCGCCCAGGCAGGCGCATTATCTCACTAGGAGTTAATAGCTTAGCCATATCTAATACAATAATAACCCCTTCGCTATCGGGCAGCTTAGCAATGCCTTCGAGGTACTTATCGCGCTGGCCGCTGTCTTGCACAAACTCGGGAGCCGGCTCGATGAGGCTAACCGGAATGGTGAGGGGGCGCGGCACCTCGCGCACCATCAGCCCTAGGGTGTAGTCGGCAGCCTCCACGGCCAAAGTGTAAGAAAAGTCGGGCACGGGCCGACCAGCCGGCCGCAGCTGAAACCGCTCTTCCAGGTCTACGATAGCGATGATGTCGCCCCGCAGGTTGGCAATGCCCTTGATAAAAGGCGGTGTTTTGGGCATTTTCACCACTTCGGGTGTCACCGTTACCTCCTTCACCTGCTCGATGCGAATGCCGTAGTCCTCGTCGCCCAGCCGAAAAACGATGAGCTGGACCACGGCTTCGGGTGCTACCGGGGCCGCGCGCCGCGAACCGGGTGCCGCAGAAGAATCAGCCATATATAGTTACGTACTTCCTAGGTTAGGCCTAGGTGCCTACCTCCGTGGGGTAGGCACCTAGGCAGCATTGCATTAGTTTTTCGAGCGAGCTTTAGTGGCGCGCGGGTGCGCAGCTTTAGCCGGAGTGGTGGGGGCGGGCTCTTCGGCCGCCGGGGCCGGAGTAGCTGCCTTTGCGCGGCGGCGCGGCGGCGCAGCAGCCGCCTGCGGCTCAGGAGCCGGCGCAGCCACGGCGGTAGCGGCGGGCTTGCGCATTGGCCGGTTGGGGCGGGCAGTAGCCATTGGAGCCGCCTGACCATTAGGGGCGGGTGCACTGGTATTAGCAGTGCCATAGCCTAGGGCACCACGCCCTGGCTGCGGGCGGGTGCTCGTCGGGGCGGGTGCCGCTGGGGCAACGGCGGGCGCCACTGGGCGCCGCACCAAACGACGCGGCAGGGGCTCGGGTTCCGGCTCTGGTTCGGGCTCGTAATATTCCACGAGCTGGAAGGTTTCGAGGCCGCCTTGCAGGTCGTCGGCAATGTCGGAGAGGCGCTGCGACGAGCTTACCAGCTCTTGCATCGAGGTCGAGAGCTGGCGGGCCGTGCCAGCCACCTGCTGGGTGCCGGTAGCCGTTTGCTCAGCAATGGCTACCACCTCTTCCACGTACTTCACTACGTCACCAATCGACGTTTGCTGCTGGGCCGTGGCCGTGAGAATGTCGCGCGACGTACGCAACGTTTCGCCGCTACTAGTCGCAATATTCTTAAAGGCCGTGCTGGCTTCAAACGTAGCATTTTTGCCCTTGAGTACCCGGCTTTCCATGGCGCTGATGGCCGCCGCAGCGCTAGTTGTATCCTTGCGAACGTCCTCAACGAGCGTCGCGATTTCACTGGCCGACTTGCGCGAGCCTTCGGCCAGCTTGCGGATTTCTTCGGCTACTACGGCAAAGCCACGACCAGCTTCGCCAGCGCGAGCCGCTTCGATGGCGGCGTTGAGGGCCAGCAGGTTGGTTTGCGAGGCAATGTCCGTAATCACGCCCAGCGACTTGCTGATTTCCTGCGAGCGCGTACTGAGTACTTCGATGGTACGCGAAGTCTGAGTGGCAGCACCGGAGATTTCCTCCATGTTCTTCACCACTTCGGCCACCGTTTTCAGACCCTGCTGCGAGCTTTGCTCACCCATGATAGCCGACTTGTTCACCACGTCGGCTTTGTTGGCCGTTTCGCGGGTGGCCGTCATGATTTCCTCAATCAGCTTAAAGGCCTGGTCGGTCTTGAGAGCCTGGTTTTGGGCACCTTCGGCCATCTGCTGCATGGCCAGGGCCACGTCAACCGTTACTCGGCTCATTTCCTGGCCTTTGTCCACCATCTCTTCCGAAGAAGTACCCACTACTTGCGCCGAATCGTTGATTTCGCCAAGTAGCGTGTTAAGGTTTTCCACGGCTAGGTTCAGCGAGTTCGACATCGAAAGAATGTCGCCCGTCGTCTGAATCTCTACGAGCTGCGTCAGGTCGCCCTCCGACATAGCCTGCACCACGCGGCTCACTTCCAACACTGGCAGGCCGATGCTTTCGATGAGCGCATTCAGGGTATCTACCAGCTCTTTCCACGAGCCCGATACGCCGCCCACCGTGGCGCGCTCGGTCAGTTTGCCCTCGGCACCCGCTACGCGGGCCACACGGCTTACCTCTGAGGCTAGGCGGTTGAGGTCATCCACCATCAGGTTGATGGTTTGAGCTAGGTCGGCTACCTCACCGGCGGCCTCTAGGGTCAACTTCTGCGTCAAGTCTCCTTGGCTTACCGCCGTCACGATTTTTACGATACCCCGCACCTGCGTGGTGAGGTTAGTAGCCATCGTGTTTACGTTGTCGGTCAGGTCTTTCCACACGCCGCTCACATTGGGTACTTCGGCTTGGCCGCCGAGTTGGCCTTCGGTGCCTACTTCTACGGCCACGCGAGTTACCTCGCCAGCGAAGATGTTGAGCGAGTCCACCATCTGGTTGATGTTGTCCTTGAGGTCGAGCAGCTCGCCGCGCACATCTACCGACACCTTTTGCGAGAGGTCACCGCGGGCTACGGCCGTGGTCACGTTGGCAATGTCGCGCACTTGGCTCGTGAGCGAGGCGGCCATGGTGTTCACGTTGTCCGTTAGGTCTTTCCAAGTACCTTTCACGCCTGGCACGTTGGCCTGGCCACCGAGTTTGCCTTCGGTGCCCACCTCGCGGGCCACGCGGGTTACTTCGTCGCCAAATACGTTCAGCGAGTCCACCATCTGGTTGAGGTTCTCCTTGAGCTGCAAGAGCTCGCCACGCACGTTCACGGTGATTTTCTGGCTCAAGTCGCCGCGGGCTACCGCCGTGGCCACGTTGGCGATGTCTCGTACCTGCGAGGTCAGGTTCGAGGCCATTGTGTTTACGTTGTCCGTCAGCTCTTTCCAAGTGCCCGATACACGAGGCACATTAGCCTGGCCACCTAGGATGCCTTCGGTACCCACTTCGCGGGCCACGCGGGTTACCTCGCCGGCGAAGATGTTGAGCGAGTCCACCATCTGATTAAGGATGTTTTTCAGGTCGAGAATCTCGCCCTGCACATCCACCGTCATCTTCTGGCTCAGGTCACCACGCGCTACCGCGGTAGCCACGTTGGCAATGTCACGCACCTGCGAGGTCAGGTTGGCTGCCATCGTGTTTACGTTGTCCGTCAGCTCTTTCCAGGTACCACCTACCCTAGGCACTACGGCCTGGCCACCTAGTTTCCCTTCGGTACCTACTTCGCGGGCCACGCGGGTTACTTCGTCGCCGAACACGTTCAGCGAGTCCACCATCTGGTTCAGAATATTCTTCAGCTCCAGAATCTCACCCTTCACGTTCACCGTCATCTTCTGGCTCAGGTCACCACGCGCTACGGCCGTGGCCACGTTAGCAATATCGCGCACCTGAGAGGTCAGGTTGGCAGCCATATTGTTCACGTTGTCGGTCAGGTCCTTCCAAGTGCCCGATACGCCGGGCACGTTGGCCTGACCGCCGAGCTTTCCTTCAGTGCCTACGTCGAGGGCCACGCGCGTCACCTCACCCGCAAACAGGTTGAGCGAGTCCACCATCTGGTTGAGGTTCTGCTTGAGTTGGAGTAGCTCGCCCTTCAACTCTACGGTCACCTTCTGCGAGAGGTCGCCACGGGCTACGGCCGTGGCCACGTTGGCGATGTCACGCACCTGCGAGGTCAGGTTCGAAGCCATCGTATTCACGTTGTCCGTCAGCTCTTTCCACACGCCCCCCACGTTGGGCACCACCGCTTGGCCACCTAGGCGGCCCTCGGTGCCCACTTCCTGCGCCACGCGGCTTACCTCGCCTGCGAAGACGTTGAGGTTGTCGATGGTGCGGTTGATGGTTTCGGCCATCAGCTTAAAGTCGCCCGATACCGGAATCTGGAAGCTCTCATCGAGGTTGCCCCGACTGATGTTTTTCAGCACTTTACCTACTTCCAACACCGGCACTGCAATGCTATCCACCAGACCGTTGATGTTGTTGAGCATGTCGCGCCAGAAGCCAGCCGCTCCGTCGGCCGAGGCACGGGCCTTGAGGTTGCCCTCTACACCGGCCACTTTCGAGATGCGCGACACCTCGCCCCCTACCCCGCCTATCATCTCTACCATCGAGTTGTAGGCTTCGGCGATTTCCGAGAAAATATCGTCGTTCTGCTTGGTCAGGCGTACCGATACGTCGCCTTTTTTGAAGGCGTCGAGCGCGAAAAGCACGCGGTTGAGCTGTTCATTGACGTAGTCAGAATCCTGGGTCGAGCTGGCATTGACACGGCGCGCGTCACGCTTGCGCGTGCTATCGCCACGTCCGGCACTAAGCGCAGGGGGCGCAGTAGTTACCTCCGCCGCGCCATCGACTTCGGGTAACTCAGAATTTCTTTTGGCAGTAGCCATATAATAAGGACAACGGGAAAGCTGGGCCCGCGGGGCCCGGCTGGTGGGGTTTGGCAAAAGTATAACAACGGCGCGGCTTGCCAAGGCGCGCCGCCTAGGGTACGTTTTTAAATCGGGTGCGGCGAAGCGTGCATCTTTGCCCCCGTTTTCAACTTTTCGGCCGGGCGCAACGTTCTTCGCACCGAGAACAAACTTGCTACCCGTCTTTTTCCCGCCTGCATGGTCAAGAATTTAGTTATCGTCGAGTCGCCCGCCAAAGCCAAGACCATTGAGGGCTACCTCGGTCAAGACTTTGTAGTGCGCTCCAGCTACGGGCACGTCCGCGACCTGCCTAAGGACAACAACGCCGTCGATATTGCCAATGGTTTCAAGCCGACCTACGTGGTGGATGCCGACAAGCGCGAGCTGATTTCGCAGCTAAAGAAGCTGGCCAAAGAAGCCGAAACTGTGTGGCTGGCGAGTGACGATGACCGCGAGGGCGAAGCCATTTCCTGGCACCTTTCCGAAACCCTTAACCTCAAGGCCGACAAGACGAAGCGCATTGTATTTCGCGAGATTACCAAGCCTGCGATTCTCAACGCTATTCAGCACCCGCGCGAGATAAACCTGGACCTAGTAAATGCCCAGCAGGCCCGCCGCGTGCTCGACCGCTTGGTGGGTTTCGAGCTGAGCCCCGTACTGTGGCGCAAGGTGAAAGCTGGCTTGTCGGCGGGCCGCGTGCAGAGCGTGGCGGTGCGCCTGGTGGTAGACCGCGAGCGCGAAATCAATCACCATAAATCGGCCAGCGCCTACCGCGTGGTGGCCCGCTTCGACGCCGGCCAGGGCACTACCCTAGAGGCCGAGCTGCCCGCTCGCTACAAAACCCGCGAAGAAGCTGAAGAATTTCTGACGCGCTGCATCGGGGCTACTTATAGCATTAATAGCCTCGATAAAAAACCTGGCAAGCGCAGCCCCGCCGCGCCGTTCACCACCTCGACCCTGCAGCAGGAAGCTTCGCGTAAGCTTGGGTTCTCGGTAGCCCAGACCATGACGGTGGCTCAGAAGCTGTATGAAGCCGGCCGCATCAGCTACATGCGTACCGACTCGGTGAACTTGAGTGAGGAAGCCCGCAAGGGTGCCCGCGAGGCCATCGAAGCGGCTTACGGCGCCGAGTACGTGCACGAGCGGCAGTTTAAAACCAAGTCGGCCTCGGCCCAGGAGGCGCACGAAGCCATCCGCCCCACCGATTTCAAGCAGGTAAAAGCCGGTGCCGACGCCTCAGAGCAGCGGCTGTACGACCTCATTCGCAAGCGCGCCATGGGCTCGCAAATGGCTGATGCGCAGATTGAGCGCACCACGGCCGTTATCGGCATCAGCACCCAGCCAGGCACTACGTTCTCGGCTACGGGCGAGGTCATCACGTTTGAGGGCTTCCTGAAAGCCTACGCCGAAAGTAAGGATGATGAAGACCAGCCCGCCGATGGCGAAAGCTCGTTCTCGCGCGGCCTACCGCCCCTGAGTGTGGGTCAAAACCTGCCCCTGCAAACCCTGACCGCCACCGAGCGCTTCTCGACCCCGCCCGCCCGCTACACCGAGGCTTCGCTGGTAAAGAAGCTAGAGGAAATGGGCATCGGCCGCCCCAGCACCTACGCTCCTACCATCAGCATCGTGCAAAAGCGCGGCTACGTGGAAAAGGATTCGCGCGAAGGCAAAGAGCGTAAGATTTACGCCTTGGCGCTGGTTGGCAATGAGGTGAAGACTGAGCAGCGCACCGAAACCTACGGCGCTGACAAAGCCAAGCTTTTCCCAACCGATACAGCCTTAGTAGTCAATGACTTTCTGGTGGAGCATTTCCCTGCTATCGTAGACTTTCAGTTCACGGCCAAGGTAGAAGATGAGTTTGACCAAATTGCCAACGGCCACGAAGACTGGGGCCATATGCTAGCCGGCTTCTACGAGCCCTTCCACAAGAGCGTGGAGCGTGGCCAAGACATTGAGCGCAGCACCCTAGGTAGCACGCGCGAAATAGGGGTTCACCCCGAAACCGGCGAAAAAATAACCGCTCGGCTCGGCAAATACGGCCCCTATGTGGCCCTAGGTGATACGGAAGGCGAAACCAAGCCCGCCTACGCCAACCTGCGCAAAGGCCAGTTTATCGAAACCATCACCCTCGAAGAGGCGCTGGACTTGTTTAAGCTGCCCCGCGTGGTAGGCGAGTTTGAGGGCAAGGACATGACGGCCGCCCTAGGTCGCTTCGGCCCCTACATTCGCCACGATAGCAAGTTCTATTCCTTGACTAAGGAGCAGGACCCGCACACCATTACGGGCGAAGAAGGCGTGACTCTCATCGAGGCCAAACGCAAAGCTGACGCCGAAAAGCTAATTAAGGATTTCCCGGAGAACCCCGATATTCAGGTACTAAACGGCCGCTTTGGTCCCTACATCGTGGCGGGCAAGAAGAACGTGAAGATTCCGAAGGGGGAAGAACCTACCGAGCTCACGCTAGAGCGCTGCCTCGAGCTAGCTGCCGCCACCCCCGACAAGCCCGCCAAAGGTGGCCGCTTTGGCAAAAAAGCCACCGCTGAGAAGCCCGAAAAAGAAGCTGACGCCCCGGCTAAAAAAGCGGCCAAAGCCCCCAAGGAGCCAGCGGCCAAAAAGAAAGCTCCTGCCAAGAAAGCAGCCACTGCCAAAGCTCCTACCGCTAAAAAAGCAGCTGCCAAAAAATAAAATTGTCAGCCCCTGCCTATAAAAAAAGCCTCGCTTACTGCGAGGCTTTTTTTATACATATCCGACCCTAAGCGTCGTTGATGGGCTTTATTCACCGCATGAACTGTCTCTACGTGCTTAGCCTGCTGGCTACCACCCTAGGGCTGCTGCCAGCCGCCAACCAACCGTCGCAAGCGCCCCCACCAGCGGCCGCCCCTGCTTATCCGTGGTTGCTGGCCCCGCCGCTGGCGCAGCAGCTGACACGACGCTTTCCGCCGCCCGCGGGCTGCCGGCGCGTGGCAGTGGCTGGTGGCTCATGGGGCGCGTGGCTGCGCGAGCTACCACTGCGGCCAGCGGGCACCCCCGCCCGCCTCTACACGGGGCAGCTCAAAGACAACCAAGCAGTGGTAGCAGCAGTAATTGACATCGACCCGGGCAGTAAGGATTTGCAGCAGTGCGCCGACGCCGTAATCAGGCTACGGGCCGAATACTTATTTAGCCAGAACCACAATAAAATACACTTTCACCTGACGACTGGCTACGACGCTTGGTTTTCGGACTACGTAGCGGGCCACACCTTCCGGGTGCAGGGCGAACAGGTGTTGCCGGCGTCTAAACCAGTGGAAGCACCTACCCACGCGGCCCTAGGCCGCTATTTGCTGCCGGTGTTTGGCTACGCGGGCACGCTGTCGCTCAGCCGCGAGCTACGGCGAATTCTGGTAGAAGAAGCGCGGCCGGGCGACGTATTCATTCACGGCGGCCGGCCGGGTCATGCCGTGCTGGTAGTCGATGTGGCCGAACACCTACAAAGTGGCCAGCGCTACTTGATGCTGGCGCAGAGCTACATGCCGGCCCAAAACATCCACATCTTACGCAACACCGCCCAGCCGGCCCTAGGTGCGTGGTTTGCGGTGCCAGCGCCCGAAGCGCCACTCGTCGAAACACCCGAGTGGACCTTCGCCCGAACCGAGCTGGGCCGCTTCGACTAGCGGCGGCCCGCTGGCGGCCGCTACGCGCCGTAATTTGCGCTTTCTGGTAGTTTTCTTGCATGAATCTGTTTTCCTACGCCACCCTAGCCAGCTACGAATGGCAGCACCCGCGCCTGCTGCTGCTGCTGGGGCTGGTGCCGCTGCTGCCGTTACTGCGGGGGCTGCTGGCGCGCCGCCGGCGGCAGGTAGTGGTGGCCTTTGGTCCGGGCGGCATCCGGCGCGACTGGCGGGCGCTGCTGCGCTTCGTGCCCGATATCGTGCTCAGCCTCAGCCTTGCGCTGCTCGTGGTAGCCGGCGCCCGGCCCCAGCACCCGAGCGAGCACCTCACCCAAACAGGCCGCGGCATCGACATCATGCTGGCCATCGACGTATCGGCCAGTATGGAGCTGGAAGACCTGAAGCCCACGCGCCTCGAAGCGGCTAAGCGCTTGGCCCGCAGCTTTGTGCAGCAGCGGGCCGGCGACCGGCTCGGGCTCATTGCGTTTGCGGGGCAGGCCTATTCGGCCGTGCCGCTGACTACCGACTACGACCTGCTGCTCGACAACCTAGGGGGCCTGCGCCCCGGCCTCATTGCCGACGATGGCACGGCCATCGGCACGGCGCTAGGGGTGGCCATCAACCGCCTGCGCGAGTCGGCGGCCCGCTCCAAAGTGTGCCTGCTGCTCTCAGATGGCGAGAACACGGCCGGCAGCCTCGACCCGCTGCTGGCCGCGCAGCTAGCCCACGCCTATGGTATCCGGCTTTACACCATCGGGCTGGGCGAAGACGGCTTCGTGCCCTACGGCCGCGACTCGACCAGCGGCAAGCCCCGCTACGTGCAAACCCGCCTCGACGAAACCACCATGCGCCAGTTGGCGCAAGCGGCCGACGGGCAGTTTTTTCGGGCAACCGATAATGTCGCCTTGCGCCAGGTCTTCAGCGCTATCAGCAAGCTCGAAAAATCGGACATTCGCACCCAGCGCTACCGCAGCGTAGAAGACTTCTACCGCCCCTACCTAGGGTGGGGCCTCGTGCTGTGGCTGCTGTGGCTAGGGCTCAAAAGCACCTTTATGAGCAATGTGCTAGAAGATTAATTATAAGTGGTAAATGATTAGTTGTCAATGACTGAAAATTAACCATTAACCATTAACCATTAACCATTAACCATTAACCATTAACCATTAACCATTAACCATTAACCATTAACCATTATTGATAATGTCGATTGCTGAAAATATTGCGGCGATAGAAAAAACGCTCCAAGGCACCGCGGCCCGCCTAGTAGTGGTGACCAAGACGCACCCTGTTGAGCGCCTGCGCGAAGCCTATGCGGCGGGCGCCCGCCTCTTTGGCGAGAACCGGGTGCAGGAAATGGCCGCCAAGCAGCCCGAGCTACCGGCCGATGTAGAGTGGCATCAGATTGGGCAGTTGCAAACCAATAAGGTGAAGTACCTGGCCGCCTTCGTGCACACCGTGCAAAGCGTAGACAGCCTGCGCCTACTGCTGGAGCTTGACAAGCACGCCGCTCGCCACCAGCGCGTTATCAACGGCTTACTGCAATTTCACATTGCCCAGGAAGAAACCAAAACGGGGCTGAGCCTAGCCGAAGCCGAAGCCATACTGCAGGCGCCCGAGTACCAGGCTATGCGGCACGTGCGCCTCACCGGTGTCATGGGCATTGCTACCAACTCGCCAGATGAGGCCGTGGTGCGTGGTGAGTTTCAGCAGCTAAAACAGCATTTCGACTATCTCAAGCAGCGCTATTTTGCCGCTAGCGCCGACTTCCGCGAAATATCGATGGGCATGAGCGCCGACTACCCGCTGGCTGTGGCCGAGGGCAGCACCCTGGTGCGGGTAGGCAGCGCCATCTTCGGCAGCCGCGGCTAGCTTCTTTTATGGAGCATCACCTCACTATCCCGCGCACGGCCCGCTACGAGCAGTTGGGTGAGCTCTCGGCCGCTACGCGCCAGCTCTGGCTGGTAGCACATGGCTACGGGCAGTTGGCCGAGTATTTTAGCCGCCACTTTGAATCGGTGCAGGCCCTCGACCCGGAGGGCACCGTCATTGTAGCGCCCGAGGCGCTGTCGCGCTTTTACCGCAGCGGCACCAGCGGCTACGTGGGCGCCTCCTGGATGACCACCGCCGACCGCCTCGCCGAAATAGCCGACCAAGCCGCTTACCTCGACGCCTTGCTCGACCATCTGCTGCGCGCCTGCCCGCCCGACGTGCGCGTGACAGTACTTGGTTTTTCGCAGGGTACTGCCACCGTCAGCCGCTGGCTAGCGGGCAAAGCTGGCCATTGGCGCCCCCAGCACCTAGTGCTGTGGGCTGGTGATTTTCCGGCCGATATCGAAGCATCAGCCGCCCGGCAATTACTGCACGGCCTACCCGTGGTGCTGGTAAGCGGCGAGCTAGATGGCTACGTCAGCCCCGAGAAGCTACAAGCGCAAGCTGAGACCCTAGGAGCTTTCGGCGCGCAGCCAACCATACATAGCTTCGAGGGCAAGCACACGATTTACCCACCCTTGCTGCGGCAGCTGCACGCGGTTTTTGCATAACTTAGGCATTTATAAAATGCTGGGCTGCGCATAACAAAGGCCCCTTCGAGCAAGGAACACGCAGCACGTGCGCATCCTTGCTCGAAGGGGCCTTTATCTAACCTATGGGCCACTGCTTACGCCTCGCGGCGGACGGTAGCGGCGGCAGCCTGCGCCGCCGGGAAAATTATGACCTCGGCCAACTGCACGTGCGGCGGGCGTGTCACTATAAATTGAATAAGGTCGGCCACATCTTCGGCGCGCAGCGGCTGCACACCCTTATACACGTTGGCCGCTTTCTCTTCGTCGCCCTTAAAGCGAACCTCCGAAAACTCGGTTTCTACCATGCCCGGCGCCACTTCGGCCACCCGGATGCCCTTCGGTAGCAGGTCGATACGCATGGTGCGGGTAAGCATAGACACGGCCGCTTTAGAGGCGCAATACACGTTGCCGTTGGCGTAGGCCTCGTGGCCCGCAATAGAACCTAGGTTGACAATGAAGCCTCCTTCGCCCATGTGCGGCAGCACGGCCCGGCTCACGTAGAGCAGGCCCTTCACGTTGCCGTCCATCATGGCATCCCAGTCGGCCACGTCGCCCTCCTGAATGGGTGCCAGGCCGTGGGCGTTACCCGCATTATTAATGAGCACGTCGAGGTGCTGAAACTCGGCGGGCAGCTCGGCCACGGCCGCCTCTACGGCTGCCCGGTCGCGCACATCAAACGTCAGGATATGCACGGGCGTAGGAGCCACCGCCTGGGCTAGCTCTTCTAGCCGCTCGCGCCGCCGGCCAGTTACTACGAGCTGAAAGCCCGCTGCCGCCAGCGCCACAGCCGTGGCCCGGCCAATCCCCGAAGAAGCCCCCGTCACAAACGCCGTCTTTTTCATTTATTTACTAGGTATCAGTTAATAAGCTACAGATTCTTAAATAGGCCTAAGCTTACTCGATGTTCAAGTAAAGCGTCACGGTGTTAGTGCGCAGGCTTTGCAAGCTGTTGCTGTACGTATTGTCGCGCGGGGCCAAGATGTTGCGGAGCCCGTGCGAAAAACGCAGCTCGGGGCCGAACTTGAAGTAGGGGTAAAATAAATCTAGCCCGAAGCCATATTCCAGCAGCACATCGTTCCGATTGATGGTCAATTGGTTGATAGCCTGATTATTTTGGCGTTGCGTCACAGCGAAGCTAGGCTTGACACCGGCAATCATATACACCCGCGTATTGCGGCGTCGGTTAGACTGGTATTTGAGCAGCAGCGGCAGCTCTAGCTGGGTCGTGGCCACTTCCTGCGTGCGGATGGTATCGGGCCTGCCTACCCCCCGCCCCGTAAATTCGACGCTACGAGTTTCGAACCGCAGGCCGGGCGCAAAGCGCAAGTGAAAAGGCGTGTTGACGTTACCTAGGCGGATGTCACCGATAAAGCCAACGGCCAGGCCCGGGCTTATTATCGAATTAGCCGCGATGCCGCGGCCTTGCTGCAGGGCCTGCACATAGGCATCGGACTGCTCGATAAAAAAGCGCGAAAATGAAGGCGCGATATAGATGCCTGGCCGAAAAAACCGCTGGTTGTAATTCGACAGGTTTTCGACGGTGATGCCCTTAATCCGGCCTTTGCGGCTGCGGTCAATGGCGTCGCTACGCTTGCGTTGGGCCAGCGCCGGGCCAGCCAGCAGCAAGAGCCCTAGCACGGCAAGCAGGCTCCAGCGGTGGCGGCGTCCTATTTGCGAGCCGTGTAGATAGAGCTGATGCCGAACGTGAGGGGTTGCCATGCGGGAGAAGTAAAGCCGACGCGGCGCAGAATGGCCACGAAGTCGGCACCATCGGGGAATGCCTGCACCGATTCGGGCAGGTAAGTGTAGGCTGACTGGTCTTTAGAAATCACTTTCCCAAACACCGGCAGCACCCGACTAAAATAAAAGTTATAGGCTTGCTTGAGCGGAAACGCCGTGGGCTTGCTGAATTCTAGAATCACCAACTGGCCGCCCGGCCGCAGCACGCGACGCATTTCGGCCAGGCCACGCTCTAGGTGCGCAAAATTGCGCACGCCAAACGAAGCCGTTACGGCGTCAAATGTATTGTCTTCAAACGGTAGGTTTTCCGAATCGGCCTGCTCCAGTCGGATGCGGTGGCTCAGGTTTTTGGCGGCCAGCTTTTGGCGCCCCACTTCTAGCATACCGGCCGAAATATCAACGCCCGTCACGTGCGCCTCGGGGGCAGCAGCGCGCAGCGTTTCGATGGCAAAGTCGGCTGTGCCCGTGGCAATGTCCAAGATGCGGGCCGGCCGCAGGGCCTTGAGTTCATCCACGGCCTTGCGGCGCCAATAGATGTCGGTGCCTACGCTCAGGAAATGGTTCAGGAAGTCATACTTCCCGGCGATGCTGTCAAACATCCGCGCCACCTGCGTTTTCTTATCGGCGGCGTCTTCTTTGTAGGGTACTACGGCCATAGTTTTCGGAGTGCAAAGAACGGCATACGGCCGCACAAAATTGTGATACGCGGCCCGAAGCTTTCGCAGCGGCCTAGGTTGGCACAGTTACGTAGCCAGAAGCCTTGCGGTATAAGCAGGACAAAAAAACGGCCGGACTGTTCGTCCGGCCGTCTCTTTTTTGTGGCAAAACTAAGCTAACCTATTCGGGCTTTGCTTTGATTTTGGCCTTTTCGCCCGAAGCGTCTTTGGCTTTCGAATCAAGTTCGCCGTCTTTGGCCTTCGTCTTCGATTTTTCGCCATTGGCGCCTTTGGTCTTTACTTTCACTTTGTCGCTGTCGTCGTCCACTTTGGTTTTCACCTTAGTGCCGTCGGCGAGCTTCACTTTGCTCTTGCCAGGCTGAGGACGAGCGGGCTTCACCGGTACGGCGATGATGGTCGTAGTCGGAGCGGGCTCCTGAATAACGGGCATCGACTCACCTTCCTTCAGCACCACGCGGAACTCATCGCGGCGGTTGAGCTGCATGTTCTCGGGCGTATCGTTCGGAGCAGCAGGGCGGCGCTCGCCGTAGCTAACCGTGGTGAGGCGGGCACCAGCCACACCTTGCTTCACGAGGTAGTTGCGGGCGGCATCGGCGCGGTTCTGGCCGAGTACCATGTTGTACTCATCCGTGTTGCGCGAGTCGCAGTGGCCTTCAATCGAGATGTTCAGGCCAGTGTTAGCTTGCAGAATAGCCGCCGTATTCTTGAGGGTCTTGATAGACTCCGGACGTAGCGTGTACTTGTCGGTGTCGAAGTATATCTTCTTGAACTGGCTGTTAGCCGTCGTGTCGATATAGTTAACGTAGAAGTTCTTAACAATCGAAGCCGAGTCAGCCGTCGAAATCGGTACTGCAAACTCTTGCGTTTCGATATTCTTACCGTCTTTGTTTACCGCTACCTGGTAGGTACGGCCCGACAGCAGGTTTACGCTGTAGTCACCATTCGGCTGCTTCGTGATGTCGCGGAAGCTGATAGCCTCGTTCGAAGCCGTTTTGCCGCTGAACACCAACTCTACCCCGGGGATAGACTGCAAGCTGTCGCGCTTCGAGAACACCTGACCTTTGATGGTGACGTTCTTGATGTAGTTGATGGTATAGATGTCTTTCTCGCCGTAGCCACCGATGCGGTACGAGCTGAGGTAAGCATACGAACCATCGGGAGCGAGGCGGTAGTACGAGTCAGCATCCGGCGTGTTGATGGGGTAGCCCAGGTTTTCGGGGCGGCCCCACTTGCGGCCAATGCTGTCCCACTGCGACTTGAAGATGTCGTAGTTACCCATCGTGTTGTGGCCACGCGAAGCAAAATACAACGTCTTGCCATCGCGGCTCAGGTACGGGCTGTCTTCGTCGTACTTGGTGTTGATAGCGTTACCTAGGGACTTAGCCGGGCCCCAGTCGCCGCCGTTCGAGCGGGTGCTGTAGTACAGGTCTAGCGTGCCATCTTCCGAGTACTTACCAGTCGAGAAATACAGCGTCTGGCCGTCGGGCGTAATGTAAGCGTCGCCTTCGTAGTACTTCGAGTTAATGTTGTCGTTCAGGCGCTTAGGAGCCGTCCAGTCGCCACCCGTTTTCTCCGACACGAAGATGTCACCGTTATTGTCGTTGCGGTACAACAGCAGTTTGCTATCGTTGTCATACAGCTGGATAGAGGCGTCGTGGCCTTTTGCGTTGAGCACGCCTGACAGCGAGCGGGGCTTCTCCCAGTTATCAGCATCAACACGGTGGGTTTCGAAGATGTCTTCGTAGTACTCACCGTCGGCCGCTAAGCCTTTCTTCTTTACGTCCGAGCCCGTTACCTGCTCGCCACGCGACGTATAAATCAGCGTTTTATCATCGGCCGAAATTACGGGGCTGTGCTCCGAGTACTGCGTGTTTACCGTGGGCCCTAGGTTCTTCACGAAGATGTCCTTGGGCTGGTTGAAGAGCACTTTCGCGTTCTTGCTGTGCTGAATCAGCTGCGCTACCTCTTCGCGGCGCGCGTCGTTGCGCTTCTTCAGCGTGGCATTGTACGCCTGGTAGTGCGTGATAGCCTCGTCGAAGTTATAGTTGAGGTGGTCAACCTGACCCAGCCAGTACTCAATGTCGCGCGACACCTTGGGCTTCAGCTTCTGCGCCTTATAGATATAGTCGCTGGCTTTTTCCTTATCGAAGGACAGGTACGCTACACCGGCCCGGAACAACGCTGTGGCGTTATTGGGGTCTTTGGCCAGCACCCGCTCGTAGTAAGGGATGGAGGCGCGGTAGTTTTCCAGGTCGAAAAGCTTGTTGCCAGTCTTAAGGTCCTTGCGCGTGCTCTGCGCCAGGGCGGGGCTGCTCGCGGCCGCCGTCAGGGCCAGCGCGCACGAGGCGTGCAGCAGCTTTCTGGATAGGTTGTCCATTGAAAAGAGGTGTTTGGGGTAATTAAAGAAGCGCATAGAGACGGAATAAGCCAGGACGTATCCCATAAGCAGTTCGGCGTCTTATACTAATTTTTAACGTCAGGGTTGGTAGTACTACTTCTAAATTGCTGCTGAACGACCGAAACAATTGGCACAAATATAGGCACCTGCCCGTGGCTGCTGGGCTCCTTTGCACCACCTAAGGCTTCAAACTGTTCGCTTCTCAACCCGTTACTATATCTGTTCAAGCAAAAGGTAACCCGGCAAATATAGGAAAGCTGCGAAAAAAGCTTGAAAAAGGTTCCTTTCCGCTAAATGCTTGGGCGGCACTGCCAGCCGAGGCGTGCTGCCAAGCTTTGGCGCGGCATCTTTGTACTACCTAGGGGCCATTCGCTCCTTTTTACTTAGCACCACTAACCTCCACGCTATGCTCATTCGCGACGCTCACTTTGTGAGCAGTAACACCCAGCTGGCGGCCTGCCCCACCCCCGACCGCCCCGAGTACGCCTTCATTGGCCGCTCCAATGTGGGCAAGTCTTCGCTGCTCAACATGCTCACTGGCCGCAACGGCCTAGCCAAAATATCAAGCACCCCCGGCAAGACGCAAGTCATCAACCATTTCATGATAAATGATGAATGGTACCTCGTTGACTTGCCCGGCTACGGCTACGCCCGCGTGAGCAAAAGCTCGCGCGCCGACTGGGGCAAAATGATAAATGCCTACCTCACCCGCCGCGAAAACCTGACTTGCGTGTGCGTGCTGCTCGACTCGCGCCACCCGCCGCAAGCCGTGGACCTAGAGTTTATGGAAAAGCTAGGCGAGGACGGCGTACCATTTGTGATGGTTTTCACCAAAACTGATAAGCAATCGGCCACTCGCACTAATGAATTGGTGACCGCCTACCTGGCCAAAATGGGCGAAATATGGGATGAGCTGCCGCGGCACTTCCTCACGTCATCCGAAACCGGCGCCGGGCGGGAGGAATTACTCGGCTTTATTGAGGAAGTAAACCGCCAGGTGGCCGCCGGAGCCGCCGATGCGCAGTAATTTGGCCCCTCAATTGCTCTTAGACCAATCTATTTTCTCGTAATCCTTTATTTTCCATGAAAAAAATTATGCTTTCGGTGCTAGGCCTGGCCCTGGCTGCTAGCGCCGCCCAAGCCCAAGCCACCAAACCTAACACTACGCCTCCCGCCCAAGCCCCCTCGCAAACCGAGCAGGGCACCGGCCTCAACCACGTAGGGGCCAGCATTCCGGTGGCGGCCTACTACGAAGGGGGCCAGGAGGCTATGTATGCCTTTATTGCTAAGGAGCTGAAGTATCCGCTGCTGGCCAAGCGCAACCGCATGCAGGGCCGCTGCATTGTGAGCTTTACCCTCAATCCCGATGGCACGATGCAGGGCATCAAACTGGTGAAGCAAGTGGGCGGCGGCACCGGCGAAGAAGCGCTGCGCGTAGTACGTTTGCTTAAGTTTAAGAAACCCGAATACCCCATCCTGACTAGCCTACCCATCGATTTCAAGCTCGGCGTAACGGGCTCGAACGCGCTGGAAAACTAGATTTTTTAATGGTGAATTGTTAGTGGTTAATGGTTAATTTATCAATCAACCGCTCTTTTACTCAAGTCATTAACAATTCATCATTAATCCTTAACCATTAAGAAAATGCCTTACGATTTGAAAGAACTGGCGGCCATCAGCGGCCAGAGTGGTCTGTACCGCCTCCTGAAGCCCGCCCGCCACGGTGTGTTGGTTGAAAGCCTCGATGCCAAAGCCGCTCGCTCGCTGGCGCCAGCCAGCAACAAAGTATCGCTGCTGAGTGAAATCGGCATCTACAGCCAAGACTCGGACGATACGGTGCCGCTGACGCAGGTTTTTGAGAACATCTACCAGAAGTATGGTACCAGCCTGCCGGTAAGCAACAAGTCGTCGGAAGCCGAGCTAACGAGCTTTCTGGCTGAAGTGCTGCCTGAGTACGACCGCGAGCGCGTGTACCTCTCCGATATTAAAAAGCTGGTGACTTGGTACGGCATCGTAAGCCAGCACCGCCCCTACGAAGAAGCGACCGAGAGCGAAGCATCTACCACCGAAACGACGGAAGAAGCTTAATTCCTAGGTTCGAAATTCTTCCATGCAAAAGAGACGGCGCCCCAACTGGGGCGCCGCCTCTTTTTTGATGGACCTTGGCCTGAATAAAGCTCTATAGGGGACCTAGGCGCCAGCAAAGGCGGCGGGCGTAGCTGCCGTTTCCTGCGCCATAAAGGCCTCGGCCTGCTCTACTAGGTCTTGGCTGCCGATGAAGATGGGGCAGCGCGCGTGGCATTCTTTGGGCTCGATGCTGAGCGTGCGCTGATGGCCGTCGGAGCTGCGCCCGCCGGCCTGCTCCACGATAAAAGCTAGTGGGTTGCACTCATACATGAGGCGCAGCTTACCCTTAGGGGTCTTGCCGGTGGCGGGGTAGATGTAGATGCCGCCCTTGAGTAGATTGCGGTGGAAGTCGGCCACGAGCGAGCCGATGTAGCGGGCTGAAAAGCTCGCGTCTTTGCAGTACTTCACAAACGCCGTTACGCCGGGCGAGAAGGTTTCGGACGCGCCTTCGTTGATGGAATAGACGGCGCCGGTTTTGGGCGTCTGAATGTCGGGGTGCGATAAGAAAAATTCGCCTAGGCTCGGCTCATAGGTAAAGCCATTGACGCCGTTGCCGGTGGTGTACACGAGCATGGTGCTGGAGCCGTAGATGACGTAGCCAGCTGCTACCTGGTGGGTGCCAGGCTGCAGGCAGTCGGCCGTGGTGCCGGGCCGGCCGGTGGGCGACACGCGACGGTAGATACTGAAAATGGTGCCGATGCTGACGTTGACGTCGATGTTGCTGGAGCCGTCGAGCGGGTCGATGGCCACCACGTACTTGCCCTGGTTGTTACCAGTTTGAATCATGTCCTCATCTTCCTCGGAGATGATGGTGCAGACCTCGCCCCCATTGCGCAGCGCCCGGATAAAGCGGATGTTGGCAATCACGTCGAGCTTTTGCTGGTCCTCGCCCTGCACGTTGCGGTTGCCATAGGCCCCGGCAATGTCGATGAGGCCCGAGCGGTTGATTTCGCGGTTCACGATTTTGGCCGCCAGCGCAATGTCGCGCAGCAGCTGCGAAAGCTCCCCAGTGGCGTAAGGGAAGTCTTCCTGCTTGCGCATAATGAAGCGGTCGAGGGTGGTGCCGACGGGCAAGGCGAGTTTGTTGTGGTCCATATAAACGTGAGGGAAGGAGAGCCTTCGCAAAGCTAGCCTTTTTTGACCATGCCACCTACCTGCGCCTTACTGCCTAGTTTTGGGGCCTATGGCAACTGAACTAACGGGCCTACAGGTCTACAAATTTGGCGGCGCCTCGGTGAAGGACGCGGCCGCCATTCTCAATCTGCGCCACATCGTCGAAACCACCGCCGCGGGCCGCCCGCTGCTCATTGTGGTATCGGCCATGGGCAAAACGACGAATGCCCTAGAGGAGCTGTTTGCCCTGGCCCACGCCGGCCGCGACTATACAGCTCCGCTGGTACGGCTGGAAGCCTACCACCAAGAAGCCGCCCACGCCTTGGCAGCCCATTTGAAGCCAGCTACCCAAACTGATGTGCAGGAGATGCTGCACGAGGCGTTTGAGGCACTAAACGAGCAACTAGCGGGGGTAGGCAGCGCGGCTAGCTACGACGAGCAGTACGACCAAGTGGTAAGCTACGGTGAATTACTCGCCTCTCAGCTCATTGCCTTAGTGCTGAATGACCTGCGCCCAACGCGCTGGCAGGATTGCCGCCCGCTGCTGCGCACCGACACTAGCTGGCGCGAAGGCCGGATAAATTGGACCGTGACCGAAAACAACCTGCGCGCCGCCCTGCCGCCCCTACTGCGCGAGGCGGGCGTAGTAGTGACTCAGGGCTTCGTGGGAGGCACTACCAAGGGACGCACCACTACCCTAGGGCGCGAAGGCTCCGACTACTCGGCCGCCATCTTTGCCTATTGCCTGCGAGCCGAGAGCGTGACCATCTGGAAAGACGTGCCGGGCCTGCTCAATGCCGACCCCAAAATCTTCCCGGACACAGTACGCTATCCCGAAATCAGCTACCAGGAGACAATAGAGATGGCGTACTACGGGGCTAGCGTTATTCACCCCAAGACGCTGAAGCCGCTGGCCGACCGCAAGATTCCGCTGCGGGTGAAGTCGTTTCTGGACCCCACGGCCGAGGGCACGCTTATCCACGACTGCCAGCACCCGCCGCTGGCGCCTGCTTTTATCCGCAAAACGGGGCAGTGCCTAGTGTCGCTGGAAAGCAAGGACTTCGCGTTTATTTCGGAGGAGAACCTGGAAGTAATTTTTGGAGCGCTGGCTCAGGCTCGCCTGAAAATCAACCTCATGCAAAATTCGGCGCTTAGCTTCTCGGTGTGCCTCGATGGCGAGCCTACGCGGCTGGCGCAGGCCGTGGCGGCCCTAGGTGCTCAGTTTCGGGTGCAGTACAACGAAGGCCTGACGCTCTTTACCATCAAAAACTACACGGCCGCCAGCGTGGCTCAGCTCGTGGCCGGGCGCACGGTGCTGCTGGAGCAGCGCACGCGCAGCACGTTTCAGGTGGTAGTGAGGGAGTAGCTGCGCATGTAAGGCTCAAGCTAGGCCCTAGGTATAGTCGAAAGCCGACGTGTAGAGTGGCTGCGTTGGGTTTTGCTTTACTTGTTCAGGCGCTAAGCCGTTGGCTCTGCATAGCACCTGCGTGTAGGTGGGCTGCTTCAGACGCTGCAGCAGCCCTAGCTTGCCGCTGCCTTTGAGATAGTGGTGCAAAGGTGAGGCAACATCGAGCAGCACCAGCGCCGAGGTGTAGCCGAAGTGGACCAGCACACTTTCTAGCAGGCGCAGCAGCTCGGGCTCGCGGCCGGGCAGTACATACAGGGCTTCTAAGGCAGCAAATTCGTACTTGGCAGGGTTGATGAGCCGCTTGAGCACTGGCACGTGGGGCAGCACCCGCAAGAGCAGCTGCCCACTGAGGCCAGGCATGGCCACGATGCGCCACCGCACCGGATTAGCCTGCACGCCAGCAATGATTTCGCCGTTTTCGCGCAGCACGAAGTAGTGCTGCTGGTCGTACAGGTGGTCGAACTGAACTAAGGAGTAGCCGGCGTAGGCCGCCGCCAGAGTGGCGCGCATTGCCGGCAACTCGGGCGCCGCTAACTGCCCAAAGCGGGCGTCTAGGCGTGGGTACAGCCGGCCAAAGGCCAGCGCCTCTAGCTGGGCTATCGGGTGAAAGCCTGCTTGGGCCGAGATGCGCAACGAGCGGGCATTGGCTTCTTCGATATAAGAGTAAAATACCTGGGGCGCGGGCCGGGTGCGCTCGATATAGCGCACAGCTTCTTGCTTGAGCCGGTGGCCATAGCCGTGGCCCCGGTGGGCGGCAGCTACGGCTAGGTAGCGGCCGTAGTAGCCGGCTACCTGCCCGGCGGGCGTTTGTACTAGGCGCTCCGACAGGCAGTAGGTGCCCACGAGCTCCTCGCCCACCCACAAGTCGAAGAAATAAGGGCCTGTGATGTGGTTTACTTTTTCGGCCTGGCCGGTGTGGCTGTACTGCGGGCCGTGCGTGCCATAGATAGTTTGCTGCAACAAGGCCACGCTCAGCGGGCTGGCCGTGCGGCTAATGGTGAGCCGCAGCGGCGGCGAATCGGCAAGGAGTAGCTGCTCCATAGAAGGTGGTAGTGCGTTGGGCGCAAGAAGTAGGCCGGCAAGCAACCGCCGACGCAAATTTGGAGTAAGCAGGCGCATTTGTACGCCACTGCTTTACCTTTCTCTTATGGCCGTTCTCGTGGGCAAGCGCGCCCCTTCCTTTAAAGCTACCGCCGTCATTGGCACTCAGGTCGAAGAAGAATTTTCGCTCGACCGCTACCTAGGCAAGCGCTACGTGCTGCTGTTCTTCTACCCGGCCGATTTTTCGGGCCTTTGCCCGACCGAGCTGTACGCTTTTCAGGAAATGCTGCCCGAGTTTGAGCGCCGGGGCGTGGCCGTAGTGGGCTGCAGCACCGACTCGCACCAGACACACCAGGCTTGGCTGCGCATGCCGCGCGAGTCGGGCGGCATCGCGGGCACTACTTTCCCGCTGGTGGCCGACGCTACCAAAACCATCTCGGCCAACTACGACGTGCTGGCCGGCCACTACGACTACAACGAAGCCGGTGAGATGGTCTTTGTGGGCGCGCCAGTAGCCTACCGGGGCTTGTTTTTGATTGACCGCGACGGCATTGTGCGGCACCAACTCGTGAACGACCGGTTCCTAGGTCGCCGCATTTCGGATGCGATGCGCATGGTCGATGCCTTGCAGTATTATGAAGAACACGGCGAGACCTGCCCCGCCAACTGGGAAGCAGATAAATAATTATGAATTAGTGGTTAGAAGTTAAGAAGTATGACTGCACAGTACTACCAACTCTTAACTCCTAACTATTAACTTAATTTTGTAGCCCCGCCCGGCCTGATGCCGGGCGGGGTTCTTGTTTTTGCGTTTCTTGTATTCATTGGGCTTGGCCCTGTATGCGCTGCTGCTGCGGCTAGTAGCACCTTTCAACCCCAAAGCGGCGGCTTGGGTAGCGGGCCGGCAGGGGCTGCTGCTGCGCATAGCGCAGGCCCTAGGGGCCGAAACGGCGCCGCGCCTATGGGTGCACTGCGCTTCCCTAGGCGAGTTTGAACAGGGGCGGCCGCTCATCGAGGGGCTGCGGCGGCAGTACCCGAGCCACAAAATTGTGCTGACTTTTTTCTCGCCCTCGGGCTACGAGGTGCGCAAGAATTGGGCGGGGGCCGACTACGTCTTTTACCTGCCGCTCGACACGGCTGAGCACGCCCGCCAATTTGTGGCGGCGGTGAAGCCCGCGCTGGCCGTATTTGTGAAGTACGAGTTTTGGTACTACTACCTGCGTGAGCTGCGCGAGCAAAGCATTCCGGCAGTGGTAGTGGCGGCAATATTCCGGCCCAGCCAGATTTTCTTCAAGCCCTGGGGTGGCTTCTTCCGGCAGATTCTAAGCCAACTCAGCTTCATCTTCACCCAAAACGAAGAGTCGGCCGAATTGCTGCGCGGTATTGGCCTGAAGCGGGTGCGCGTGGCCGGCGATACGCGCTTTGACACCGTGGCGGCCACGGCCGCCGCGCCGCCTAGGTCGCTACCGCTCGTTGAAGCCTACGTGGCCGACGGCGCGCCCGTGCTGGTGGCCGGCAGCACCTGGCCCGAAGACCTGCCTGCCCTAGCGCCGCTGCTACGCAAACACGCCCGCACCATGCGCTTTATCGTGGCGCCACACGAGGTGTCGGAAACCCATTTGCAGGAGGTAGAAGCCGCCATGCCGGGCCTCACGGTGCGCTACTCACAGGCTACACCCGCTACCGTGGCCGAGGCACGGCTACTGCTCATCGACAACGTGGGACTACTGAGCCAGCTCTACCGCTTCGGGCGGTTTGCCTACGTGGGCGGCGCCTTCGGGGCGGGCCTGCACAACACGCTGGAGGCGGCAGCCTTTGGGTTGCCCGTCTTTTTTGGGCCGCGCTACGAGCGGTTTCAGGAGGCCGTGGCGCTAGTGAACCTAGGGTGCGCTTTTTCGGCTAGCTCGGCCAAAGAGCTGGAAGCGGCTTTTGACAAGCTCTATTATAATGAAGCTGCCCGCCTCTCGGTGCAAGACGTAAGCCTCGACTACGTGCACCAGCACGCGGGCGCTACAGGGCGCATTTTGCGAGAATTAAGAGTTAAGGAATAAGAACTAGACGGGCGGTGCGCTTACGAACGCGTCTTTGCATTGCGTTTACCAAGTGTCATCTTCAAGGCCTAACCCAATATGACCGGAATCATCATTAAATCTACCGGCTCGTGGTACGTGGTGCGCGGCCACGAAACGGGTGAGCTTTACCGCTGCCGTTTGCGGGGCAAGTTCAAAAATAAAGGCCTGAAAGTGAGCAACCCGCTGGCCGTGGGCGACGGGGTAGAGTTTGACTTGCCCGAGCAGTCGGAGGGCGCGGGCGTGATTCATACTATCGCGCCGCGGCGCAACTACATCATCCGGCGCTCGGTGCACAAGAGCGAGCACGCCCACATCGTGGCCGCCAACCTCGACCAGGCGCTGCTGGTGGTCACGCTGGTGTCGCCGGCTACCTCGTTTGGGTTTATCGACCGCTTTTTGGTCACGGCCGAGGCGTATCATATTCCGGCCCTGCTGATTTTTAATAAGTCGGATTTATATGATGAGGACACGCTGGAGTATCAGCAGCAAATAGCCGGCATGTACGCCAGCGTGGGTTACCCCAGCGTGCTGTGCGCCGCCGAATCGGGCGAGAACGTGGCGGCCGTAGCGGCCCTGCTGCCCGGTAAAACCTCGCTGCTTTCGGGCCACTCGGGCGTGGGCAAGAGCACGCTCATCAATGCCCTGGTGCCCGACCTTGACCTGAAAACGGCCGAAATCAGCGAGTTTTCTGACAAAGGCAAACACACCACTACTTTCGCTGAGATGCTGGAAGTAGAGCCTGGCACTTATATCATCGACACGCCCGGCATCAAGGAGCTGGGCCTTGTGGACGTGCCCGCCGCCGAGCTGGCGGGCTACTTCCCCGAGATGCGGGCGCTGCTGGGCCAGTGCCGCTACCACAACTGCCGCCACGTGCACGAGCCTGGCTGCGCCGTCATCGAGGCCGTAGACCAAGGGCGCCTGGCCGTGCCGCGCTACGAGAGCTACCTCAGCATGCTGGCCGACGAGGACAATCGGCATTAGGAGTTAAGATTGTCCTTGCGAGCGCCGCGCAGCAATCGCATCTGTTCAGACGCGCCGTTCTGGTGCGGTTGCTGCGCGGCGCTCGCAAGAACACTTTTTAGCTTAGTTTTTCTTACCTACTAACTTCCCACCGCTATGCTGGTCAGCGTCCTACCCGTACCCTTCGGCGATGCCGGCCGCCAGCGGCAGTTCGAGGCCGTGCGAGCCACGCTAGCGGCTGAGGCCGACGCGCCGGCTACCGTGCTGCTGGGCAACCTAGGGGCCTTTTCGCCCATCCAGGCAGATATTCTTGTGGTGCGGCCCACAAGCTTGTCACTTGGGGTGCTGACGCCCCAGGCTGGGCAGCTCACGATACCGGCGCTGACCTATGGGAGCTGGCAGCTCGACGGGCAGCCTCTGCTAGATTTTACGGACGCCGACAACCCATTTGTGCAGTACCAGCAGCAGCTGCCAGTGGCACTGGCTTGGCTGAGCGAGCACCTAGGCTTGCCTGAGGAGGAGCTGCCGCCCTGCACGGGCTTTGCGCTGTTTGAGGCGCCGCTCACTTTCGGGCCGGGGGTAGAGGCGCAGCTGCACCAGCACGCGGCAGCTACTGATTTTCAGCTGGTGGGCGGAGCCGGGCAGTTTCTCACGCGCTTGCGCCAGCTACCAGCGGCCGCGGCTGCGCTAAACGAAGACGAGCTGCTGGACTGGGGCGAATACCTGGCCCGCGAGCCTTATGTTGACCATGAGCAAGACATACCCGTCAGCCCTTTCGACGACCTGCCTGCCTTGCTAACGCAAAAGCTGCGGCAGCTTTGGCACTGGCTTGGGGCTGCCGACATTCCCGCCGACCCGCCCTACGGGGGCGCCCCGCTCCTCCCCGACCCCGCCCTGCGCGACGAGCAAGAACAAGCGCGCCTGCACCAACTGCGCCAAGAGCTGCTGGCCGAGCTGCGGCAGCAGCGCGAAGAAGCTGCCGCCCGCGAGGCTACCCGCACCCAAGAGCTAGCCCAGCTGCGGCAGCAGCTAGCCCAGGCCGGGCAGCCCGCCGCCGAGCACCAAGCCGAGCTCGCCGCCAAAGCAGCTCTGGAAGAATCGTTGCGCACTGCCCGAGTCGAACTCGCTGCTCGCAACCAGGAGCTTGATGCCCGCCTCCGGCAGCTAGAGCAACTTAGCCAGCAGCTACGCACTGCGCCGGCAGCCGTGCCCGCTCGGCCTGCTAGCACGCCCGTGGCGACACCTAGGCAGGCTGCGGGCCGCGTAGCCCCTCCCAAAGTAGTTTACCGGCGCATGCAGCAGGCCGAGCGCTGGGGCCTGATAGCCCTGGCAGTAGGCATTCTAAGTGCGGGCGGAGTTGGCTTGTCCCGCTGGCTGCACCCACCTCAAGGCAAGCCTCTCACCAAGGCCCCCCACCGGACGGCGCCCGTCTACCAACCGGAGGAAGACGCAGTACCATCTCCCGTCATTATTTATGACAGCGTGGCGCACACGAGCCTGACAATGGCCGACACTACCCTAGTGCGCGAAGCTGCGGCATCCGATGCCAACCACGAAGCAGCCCGCCGAGCCGAGTCGGCGCCCGAGCGCTTAGATAGCGCGGCCTCGGCCCCCGAGCCACCTAGGCCCGCCCTTCCCGACTCGGCTGCCGCTAGCCCTGCGCCCTAGTTTCCGCGTACACTCAGCCATTTCAAGTATTCTTTACTTTTCATGGCTGATAAAATTGCCTTCCTAGGCCTGGGCAGCATGGGCGCCGCTATGGCCGCCAACCTGCTCAAGGCCGGCTTCCCGCTCACCGTCTACAACCGCACTGCCGCCAAAGCCGAGCCCCTGCGCCAGCAAGGAGCCGCCGTGGCCACCACTCCCGCCGAGGCCGTACGCGACGCCGACATCGTGTTCACGATGCTGACCGACGACAAAGCTCTCGAAGAAATAACGACCGGCCCCGACGGCTTTATTAACGAGCTGAAACCCGGTGCCATCCACGCCTCGTGCAGCACGGTGGCCCCCGACACCAACCGACGCTTGGCCGAAGCGCACCGCGCCCACGGCTCCTTCCTAGTAGCCTCGCCAGTGTTTGGCAAGCCCGATGTGGCGGCTGCCGGCAAGCTCTGGGTTGGCTCGTCGGGCCCCGCCGAGGCCCGCGAGCGGCTGAAGGCGGCGCAAGCCGCCATTGGCCAAGGCACCCACGATTTTGGCGACGACCCTGGCGCAGCCAGCGTGGCCAAGCTCTGCGGTAATTTCCTCCTAGGTACCGTGATAGAGGGCATGGCCGAGGCGCTGACGCTAGCCGAAAAATGCGGGCTAGACCGCATAGGCTTCTACGAGATGCTTACCAGCACCCTCTTCAACAATCCTATTTACAAGAGCTACGGCAAGCTCATTGCCGAGCAGCACTACCAGCCGGTGGGCGCGCCGCCGGCCATCATCCGCAAGGATATGAACTTGGTGGTGCAGGAGGCTTACAAAAACGAAGTGCCCATGCCCTTCGCCAACCTCATCCGCGACCGCCTTACCGCTACCGTGGCCCTAGGTGAGCCCGATGTAGATTGGGCCAGCTTTGCCAAGCGCGTGTCAGAAGACGCGGGGTTATAGTGTATTGGGTACTTAGTGTAATAGGTAAGGGGCATAATGCCGTTCAGCTTATGCGAACGGCATTATGCCCCTTACCTATTACACTGGGTGCTTATTTTTTCGCCGTCGGCAGCACTACGCCGTCGATGACGTGGGTAACGCCATTTTTGGAAATAACGTCGGCAATCTGCACCGTGGCCGGCGCGTCCTTACCATTGCTAACCATTACTTTACCGTCCTTCACGGTGAAGTGCAGCTTCTCACCGTTTACGGTAGTTATCTCCTGGCCATCGCGGATATCGGCGGCCAGAATGCGGCCCGGAATGACATGGTACGTGAGCACACCCTTAAGCTTAGCCTTGCTGGCCTCGTCGGTGAGGGCGGCTAGGGCAGCTTTGGGCAATTTGTCGAAGGCCGCATTGGTGGGCGCAAATACAGTGAAGGGGCCAGTGCCTTTCAGCGTTTCAACTAAGCCCGCGTCTTTCACCAGCGTTACCAGCGTACTCACGCTTTTGGCCTGGCTGGCGTTGTCCACGATGTCTTTGTCGGCCGTCATGGCCACGCCGTCTACCATCACCCCGCCGGGCTTGGCCATGCGCAGCGAGTCAGTGGGCATAGCAGCCGAGTCGGCCGTGGCCTTAGCAGCGGCAGCCTCTTCGGCAGTGGGGGTTTCTTTTTGGTCGGTACCGCCGCATGAGGTCAGCAGCAGGGCAGCCAAGGCCGTGGCGGGCAACTGGCGGAAAAGATTGGTCATAAAAATGAAAAGGTAAATTTTTGCCACTAAGCAAAACCCGTGGCCTATTGTTTGGCTTACGTAGCAGTAGCCGCCCTAGGTTATCCTAAACCCTGCGGCCAGGCTGCCGTTTTTACTTTTGCCGAGCCAGCGCGTAGCTGGCTTTTTCAACACCCTCCACCCGCATGAAGACTGCCGAAATCCACACGCCTAAAGGCGTCATGAAAGTTGAGTTCTACGAGCAAGACGCTCCCAATACCGTTAAGAACTTTATCGACCTAGCCGAGAAGGGCTTCTACGACGGTACCAAGTTTCACCGCGTCATCCCGAATTTTATGATTCAGGGCGGCGACCCCAACACCAAGCCCGGCGCCAAGGGCATGCCCGGCACCGGGGGCCCCGGCTACAAAATCAAGTGTGAAACCAGCGGCAACAACCAGTACCACGACCGTGGCGTGCTCAGCATGGCCCACGCTGGCAAAGACACTGGTGGCTCGCAGTTCTTCATTGTACACAATCGCCAAAACACCGCCCACCTCGACCGGGTGCATACGGTATTTGGCAAGGTAGTAGAAGGCGAAGATGTAATTGACCAGATTCGCGGCAACGACGAAATCACCAAAATTGTGGTGAAAGACGACGCTGCTGCGTAGTGTTCTTCTGCCTTATTGCACAAAATGCCCGGATTAGCGTCCGGGCATTTTTTTGTTTTGGCTTGGTTGTTTAGGCAGCAGCCCCGTATAAGCTAGTATCCTACTACTAGCAAGAAAACCATATTTAATTGAACTTGCCGTTAACTGGGCACAAGTTTAATCAGGCTCGCAGCAGCCGGTTTTCTTATCCAATTCCAGACCCATGAAAAGACCTAACCAACTCCTTGCCTTTGCGCTGGCCGCCAGCCTTTCTCTAGGAAGCTGCTCCTTAATTCGCTCCGATGCAAATTCCAGAAATCCGGTTATTGCCGAGCAAGCACAGCGTGTCAATGACTTGGAGCGCCAGGTCAGTGACCAGAGCCGCCTGGTTGATAGCGAAAGAGCGAAGGAGAAAGCGTTAAAATACCAGCTCAAAAGCGCCAAGCAGGAGCTGAAAGCTCGCAAACAACAAGCGAAAAGCGGTTACTAACGCTTAGCTGCTTACCTAGTAAAAAGCCCCGCGCACCTTTCGGTACGCGGGGCTTTTTTTAGTGCATCTATACGCGCGCAGGATGCTGCCTAGCGGCGGCGGCGGGGCTTCTCTTCTTCCTCATCATCGTCGTCATCGCCGAAGCTTGGCATGGTGAACATCGACGAGAGCAGGTCTTTGAACTGCGCGCCAGCCGTGAGACGATTGCGCGAGATGAGCGAGTGCTCGGCCAGGCCGTGCAGCAAGAACTCCATGAGGAAGTACGTGGTATCAGCGTCCTCTTTGGGGTGCAGCTCAGTCACAATGGCGCGCAAGCCAGGCACTTTGTCGAGGGCCGCGTGGTAATCATTCACGTGGGCATCGTGCAGGATGTCAAGCGTATTGCCATTGCCAAACCACTCCTGCACCGCTTTGTATGGCGAAGGGCGGTTCTTGAGCTTCTTGGCCTTGTCGGGGTCGGGGAAATATTGCAGAAACAGCGTGCGGATGGCTTTGCCCATCAGCTTCTCGGCTACGATGCCCGCGCCTTCCTGCTCGCCTTCGTACACCAGCTCCACCTTACCCGTAATAGCAGGCACGGCCGAGATGAAGTCGGCTACCCGCACGTAGGTGCGTTTCTCGCCATTGATGAGCGCGCGGCGCTCGGCGCCGGCTATCACCTGCTCGTAGGCCGAGATGGTGAGGCGGGCCGACACGCCCGACTTGGCGTCCACAAACTCGGAGCCGCGGGCCTCTACGGCCACTTGCTCCACGAGGTCGTGCACGATTTCATTGCTGATTACCAAACCTTTCTGCTCCTCTTTAATGCGGGCTTCCTGCTTGGTAATGCGCTTGCCGATTTCTATCGACTTGGGGTAGTGCGTGATAATCTGAGCGTCGATACGGTCCTTGAGGGGCGTCACGATGCTGCCGCGGTTGGTGTAGTCCTCGGGGTTGGCCGTAAACACGAACTGAATATCCAAGGGCAGCCGCACTTTGAAGCCACGAATCTGGATGTCGCCTTCCTGTAAGATGTTGAACAGCGACACCTGAATGCGGGCCTGCAAGTCGGGCAATTCGTTGATAACGAAGATGCCTCGGTGCGCCCGAGGTATCAGGCCAAAATGAATCACGCGCTCATCGCTATATGGCAGCTTGAGCGTGGCCGCTTTAATAGGGTCAGCGTCGCCAATAAGGTCAGCTACGCTCACGTCGGGCGTGGCCAGCTTCTCGGTGTAGCGGTCGAGGCGGTGCCACCAAGCTATCGGTGTGTCGTCGCCTTTTTCGGCAATGAGGTTGCGGGCAAATACCGACAACGGCTGCAGCGGGTCATCGTTCAGTTCCGAGCCTTCGACTACTGGCACGTACTCATCGAGCAGGTTGATAAGCAGGCGCGCAATGCGGGTTTTGGCCTGCCCGCGCAGACCTAAGAGATTGATGTGGTGCCCGGCCAGAATGGCGCGCTGCAATTCGGGAATAACGGTTTCTTCGTAGCCGTAGATGCCCGGAAAAACGTCTTCTTTGTTACGGAGTTTTTGGATGAGGTTGTCCCGCAATTCCTCTTTCACGGAGCGGGGCTTGTAGCCACTGGCGCGCAGTTGGCCCAGGGTGCGAATAGCGTCGTGTGTCATTACCCCTTAAACCCACTAAGGGGGCCTGAGGTTCAGCTAGCCGCGGTGGAGTTTTAAGGCACCTAGGTGCCTCTTGCGCCGCTGCCCAGCACCACGCCCCAATTGCTACTGCCCGCGCCCCTACTGCGGCGGCAACGAGAGTAGGTAGCCAATGGTAAAGTTAGCGTCCCAGTCAAATACAAACTGCTTGCAGCCAGTGGCTTCGGCTAAAGAGCGGTAAATAACCAGCCCGGCCTTAGTCTTGGCTTTATCAAATTGATACGCGCTGGGCACGTCGAGCACGGTATATCGCTCCTTGCCCTGGCGCACTTGCTTGGCCATTTCGTAGGGCACCCCGCCAATGATAAAGCAGGTTTGGCGCAGCTTGGCAGGCACCTGCTGGGCCTTGGCTTTTACATCGGCGGCCACTACATCATCGGCCGCCCCATACTCGTAGTATTTCGAGCCGAAGGTACTCACCGACTGTGGCTTGCCGTCGGCCACCCACGAAATCTCGGTGCCACCCGAGCCAATGTCCACCACGAAGGCCCGCTCGCTGAAAGGCGCCGGCATGGCCACGCTGAGGCCCAGGGCCGCTTCTTTTTCGGGGGTCATGCGGTTTACCACGTAGCCCATTTGGGTTAGCTCCTTGGCAATGCGGTGGGTGGCCGCCATCTTGAGTGCCCCCGAGCTTACTACGAAGTGAATATCCTTACCGCCCACACCGTAATCCAGCATATTGGCGATGTAGGCGCGCAGTCCCCGCCGAATTTCTTCGTTCGTAGCCAGGTTTTCCATCAGCAGGCTGTTGTCGAACTCGGCCTTCTGCAGCTCCCAATTGCGGCGGGCATCGGTACGCACCACAAAGGAGTTGAAGCCGCTGGCCCCGAGCTCTACTACGCCTCGTAGCTTGCCTCCTACAGGCTTGGGCGCGGGGTAGTTGAAGGCCGGCCGGGCGCTCGAGGTAGTGGTAGCGGTCGATTTTCCCTCGTCGGCGCCAACACTATCGGCAGCCTTCGACGTGTCCGAAGAGCCGGTTTCGGCCGCGGACTCTGGCTTGCTATCGCAGGAGAGCACGGCAAAACATAGTGCTGCTGCGGTGAGCAAGGTGCTTGGGCGCGTGAGAAGGGAGAGGTTTCGCATAGAGCTAGGGCCAGGGAAGGAATGAGGGCCTAAATATAGAGGTTGCTATTACAATACAGAATTGCACTACAGCCCGCCCAGCTGTGCGCCCTAGGTCAACTTGACGCAAGTAGTAGCACCTGCAGCCGCCCTACTTAGCTGGGCAGTTGCCCGGCTCGCTTAGGACTGAGCACGAAAAAGGGCAGCTTCCCAAAAGGAAGCTGCCCCATCATTCTTCTTACTTAAGAAAGCACCTTACAGCGACTTGCGCCGGTTTTTCTTGTAGTCTTCAAATACCAGATGCCCTAGGCCCTTCAGGCCCGAATAGTAGGCCTTGCCTTGGTTGACCTCCGTAAATTCCTCCACGAACTTTTGCAGGTACGGGTCGGAGGTAATCATGAAAGTGGTAATCGGAATCTTGACGCGGCGGGCGGCTGCGGCCAGGTTCAGGGTCTTGTTGACCACCTTGCGGTCAAGGCCAAACGAGTTTTTATAATAGCCGCCGGGCTCTTTCAAGCAAGTGGGCTTGCCGTCGGTTATCATAAATATCTGCTTGTTGGGCGTTTTTCGCTTGCGCAGCAGGTCCATCGCCAGCTCTAGGCCAGCTACGGTATTGGTGTGATAAGGGCCTACTTGCAGGTACGGCAGGTCTTTCACCTCAATCTGCCAGGCGTCGTTGCCGAATACAATCACGTCGAGCGTGTCCTTGGGGTACTTCTGCTTCACAAGCTCGGCCAAGGCCATCGCCACCTTTTTAGCAGGCGTGATGCGGTCTTCGCCATAGAGTATCATCGAGTGCGAGATATCTATCATCAGCACCGTGCTAGTCTGCGACTTATGCTCGTTTTCGCGCACCTCTAGGTCGCCCTCGGTCAGCATAAAGTTGTCGCCCTCCATGCCGTGGTTGAGCTGGGCATTGCGGATGGACTCGGACATCTGAATCTGCTCGAGCGAGTCGCCGAAGCGGAACTCGCGCAGGTCGGTGCTTTGCTCGTCGCCCTGCCCGGTTTGGGGCGTGCGGTGGTTGCCGGTGCTGCTTTTCTTGAGCTTGCCAAAAATTTCTTCCAGCGCCGATTTCCGAATTTTCTGCTCGGTCTTGGCCGTGATTTTTAGCTCGCCCCGCTCCTGCTCATTTTCATCGATATACCCCTTTTTCTTGAGGTCTTCGATAAAGTTGCCCATGCCGTAGTCATCGTCGGTGAGGCCGTACTGCTTGTCGAGCTCATTGAGCCACTGCAACGCCTCCCCTACATCACCGCTGGTAATGGTTATTAATTGCATAAACAGCTTGAGCAGCTGCTCAAAGCCTTTATCGCCCGAATTTTCATCGGGCACAAAATCACGAAAGCGGACGCCGAGAGCCATAGAAGGGGTAATAACGTATAGGCCAAGAAAACAAGCTCCGCGGCGGCAATGTTCAATTTGAGAACCTAGAGCGAGCAGTAGTGCGCCCTAGGTCAGCTTTTGAGCCGCGCCTCACCCAAGCTCCCTTTACCCCATTTCGATGAAAGCTATTTGGAACAACACCGTCGTGGCCGAGAGCGACGACACCATAGTTGTTGAAAACAACCACTATTTCCCCGCCGACTCTATTAAGCAAGAGTACTTCGAGGACAGCATTGCCCACACCACCTGCCCCTGGAAGGGCCGCGCTAGTTACTACTCGCTGCGCGTAGCAGATGAGCTGAACAAAGACGCCGCCTGGTACTACCCCGAAACCAGCCCCGCCGCCGAAAAAATAAAAGGTCGGGTCGCCTTCTGGAAAGGCGTGAAGATAGAGGAATAGTACGTGCTTATCGCATAAAAAAGGCCGCCTGCGAGGTATGCAGCTGGCCTTTTTTATAAGGAGGCTGTTCAAAATAACGCCTAACGCGGCAATCCCTAGGTGGTTGTGCCGCGCCCCTGTGCAGCCAAAAGCCCCGGCTGCACGGGGCAGCCGGGGCTTTTATAATACGCTCCTAGGTAGGCTATTGCCTAGCTAATCCACTTAAACTGGTACTCCAGCTTGGGCACGGGCATGCGGTCGCTCACGCGGCGCAGGCGGGCGGGCAGGGCCATGAGGTAGTCACGGCCCTTTTCGGCGGCCGGCGTGAGGCCAGTGCGGTCGGCGATTTTCCAGTCGCTGATGAGCGTGTCCAGAATCTCGGTGTAGTCGTTGCTGGTGTACACTCCTAGGCGCTGGGCAGCGTCGGTGAAGTGGCCAAAGGTCTTGCCGATGTCCACGCCCATCTCGCGCATGTAGTGGGCGGGCATCACGATTTTTTTGCGCATCATTTCCTCAAAGGCCAGCATCATCTCGCTAGGGTCGAGCTCAAAAATCTTGTCCACGAAGGTCTTGTAGGCGCGGGCGTGGCGGTTTTCGTCGCCTGCAATCATGCCACAAATCTTGGAAAGCTGGTCGTCGCCGGCGGTGCGGGCCAGCTGGCCCACGCGGCGGTGCGACACGTTGGTGGCCATTTCCTGGTAGCTGGTGTACACAAACGACTTGTACGGGTCGTGCGCCATACCTAGGTCAAAGCCGTCGTTGATGAGGTGCTGCGTCGAAATCTCAAACTCGCGCATGTTTACGCGGCCGCAGAGGTAGAGGTAGCGGTTGAGCAGGTCGCCGTGGCGGTTTTCCTCGGCCGTCCAGCCCCGAATCCACTTCGCCCACCCGTTGTTATCGTCGCGGTTCATGTTATCAATCTCATGAAACCACGCCTCGTAGTTGGGCAGCGCCTCCTCGGTGATGGTATCGCCGATGAGCACGGCCAGCAGGTCGTAGGGCAGGGCGGCGGCTTTCTCGCGCAATTCCTTTACTTCGTCGAAGAAGGTATCGCGGCGCGAATCGGGCAGAAAATCGGCAGGCTGCCAGCTTTTTTCCACGGGCTTCAGAAACTCGTAGATATTGTCTTTCAGGTAACCTTCGAGTTGCTCAAGTACTTCGCCGCGCGAAATAAGAAGGTTTTCAGGAAGTGTCATAAGATATAAGGGCACTGCACATGAGCGGGCAGTGAATAGAACACACGAAGGTCCGCTTTTAGTTGAATTGATGCCGTACATGATTAGGGCATTTGTGCGGCGGCGGGCCCCTAGGGTAGCAGCTTATTGCTGTGCTTAGCACTACCTTGCTTTTTCTCAGCTAGTAAGGTCTCGCTCTTTCTCCCCGCCCATGCCCAAAAAATACCTGGCCCTGGCCCTCGCCGCGCTGGCCGCCTGCCAATCGGCACCCTCACACCCCGAGGCTACGGCCCAAGCGCCGGCCGCGGCGGCCTCCTCGCCCAGCGCCAAGCCCGCTTTTTACCACGAGCCGTACCGGCCGCAGTTCCACTTTTCGCCCAAAGAAAATTGGATGAACGACCCCAACGGGCTAGTGTACGAGAATGGCACCTACCACCTGTTTTTTCAGCAAAACCCCACGGCGCCGGTGGCCGGCAACATCCATTGGGGCCACGCCACCAGCACCGATCTCGTGCACTGGCAGCAGCAGCCCACGGCTATAGCGCCCGATAGCCTAGGGCTGATTTTTTCGGGCAGCGCCGTGCTCGATGCTCAAAATACCAGCGGCCTAGGCCAGCCCGGCCGCCCGGCGCTGGTGGCCCTCTACACCAGCCACAGCGAACGCAAGGAAAAGCTAGGCCGCCAGGATGTCGAGAACCAGAGCCTCGCCTACAGCCTCGACCACGGCCAAACCTGGACGAAATACGCCCAGAACCCGGTGCTCAAAAACCAAGGCAGCCGCGACTTCCGCGACCCCAAGGTGAGTTGGTACGCGCCCGGCAAGAAGTGGCTGATGGCCTTATCGGCCCACGACCACATTGAGTTTTACTCTTCCAAAAACCTGTTGGCCTGGACCAAGGAAAGCGACTTTGGCCGCACCCTAGGGGGCCACGGCGGCGTGTGGGAGTGCCCTGACCTCATTCGGGTGCCCGACGAGCAGGGCCAGCTGCACGACGTACTGATAGTCAATATGAACCCCGGCGGGCCCAACGGTGGCTCGGCCACGCAGTACTTCGTGGGCAGCTTCGACGGCAAGACCTTCCGGACCACGCAGCCCGGCACGCGCTGGCTCGACTACGGCCCCGACAACTATGCCGGCGTGACGTGGACCAACCTGCCCGCCGGCAGCCCGGTTACGCTCATTGGCTGGATGAGCAACTGGGAATATGGCCAGCAGGTGCCCACCAGCCCCTGGCGCAGCGCTATGACCGTGCCGCGCACCCTGCGCCTGCGCAGCGCGGCGGGCCAGCTTCAGCTGGCCTCGCAGCCCATCGCGGGCCTAACCAAGCTTTACGACCAGCCCTTGACGCTCAGCAACGTAGCCGTGAACGGCCGCTACGACCTCGGCAAGCAACTCAACACGCGCACTGGGCGCTTCCGCCTCAGCTTTACCGTACCTAGGGCCCAAAATTGGTCGGTGGTGCTCGGCAACGACCGCGACGAGCGCCTGACCATCGGCTACGACCACGCCAAAAAAGAGTATTATATCGACCGCAGCAAATCAGGCAACGTTGCTTTTGCGCCCGCCGACAAAGGCTTTGCGCGGGTGGCCCGCGCCCCGCGCCTGGCCACGGGTCCCACCCAAGAGGTTACGCTGCTGGTTGATGCTGCCTCTGCCGAGTTGTTCGCCGACAGCGGCCTAACCTGCATGACGGGCATCTTCTTCCCCAGCGAGCCCTTTACTGGCCTGACGCTGCAAGCCGAATCTGCCCTGACCCTACCGCACGTGGAGCTGGTTGGGATGAAGTCAATTTGGGAAAAGTAAAAATAGGCAGGGAATATAAGGCCTTTTTCGTTCTACACCCGCTGTACAAGGTAGCGAGTGTAGAACAAAAAAGGCCTTGTATTCTCACTGCTATTCAACACTTTCAGCGGCTTACAAAAACAGCTTCAGGAACTTGTCTAGAAACCAGTTGCGCTCGGCTTTCATAAGGCGGGTGAGCAGCTTGTCGGAGGTATCGGCCAGCTGCTGGATGTCGGTGAGCACAGTGTGGAAGGCGCGGTAGTCAGGGTCAGTATCGTTGCCGGGCAGTTGGGCCAGCTGGTCGAGGGTGCGCTTCATTTGGTCGAGCTCGCGGCGCTTGCGAGCGGCAATGATGCACTGCGTCACGCGCAGTATATCCTTCTCAGCTACGAAGTACTCGCGACGCTCGCCGGGACGCAGTTCTTTATATATCAATCCCCAATCAATCAGCTCGCGCACCGTCTGGCTGGCATTGCCCCGCGAGATGCTGAGCTGCTCCATGATGTCCTCGGTGCTCAGGGCCTGGGGCGACACTAGCAGCAGAGCGTGCACCTGGGCCAGGGTTTTGCTCACGCCCCAACTCGTACCCGATACACCCCAGAGGTTTATGAATTGGGCTTTGGCTTCGGCGAGGGTGGGTGCAGACGGGTTGGGTTGGGTGGACTTTTCAAGTGGCATTTGACAACTCATTCAGCGTAAAGCGATTGCAATGGTAATATAGAGCACAATGGGTGTTAGGTAAGTAAACATCACTAAAACAACCTTTTGGGTAGTGCTCAGCGATGACGACAACACCAATAGACTACCTAGAAATGATACTGGTAGAAAGACAATGCCGATATAGGGTGTCATCGTCAGTAAGCAGCCTATACAGCTCAGCAGAAACCCCGCAGCATTGAGGCAGCCTTTCTTACTCATGACCCCGCGAGCTAAGTGTGCCTAGCGACATACTGGTAGTATCTCTTGTCTGCAACAATTCCCCCACCGCTACTTCACAATTCTCATACTCAAACTGAAAACCTGCCGCGAGCAACCGCTCGGGGTACACCTTGCGGCTTTTGAGAATCAGTTCGGTTTCGGTGCGGAGTACGAAAGCTCCGATTTTAAGCAGCCACCGGGGCTGTGGCAGCCGCAGGAGCGGGCGTAGTTCGCGGGCCAGCAGAGCGTTGAACTCCCAGTTGTGCAGCGGGTGCGGGGCGCAGAGATTGACCGGGCCGCTGAGTTGGTCGGCGTGGGCTAGGAACTCGACCGCCCGGCAAAAATCACGGATATGCAGCCAGCTAATCCACTGCTGGCCGGAGCCTTGCGGCGTGCACAGCCCGAATCGCGCGAGCCGCGCCATTACCGGAAACGCGCCACCATCGGCACCTAGGACAATGGCCGTACGCAGGGCCACGCAGCGCGTAGTAGCGGGCGCGGGGGCCGCCCAAAACGCTGCTTCCCAGGCCCGCCCTACTTCTTCCGAAAAGGGGCCGCCCGGCGTGGGGTTAGCTTCTACGTTGGCGGGTACGTCGCCGCGCGTATCGGGGTAAATAGTAGCCGTTGAAGAGTTTAGCCACACCTTAGGTGGCCGGGTACAGGCTGCCACGGCTTCGCCCAGCACGCGGGTGCTATCGGTGCGGCTGGCCAGGATGGCGCGGCGATTGGCTTCGCTGTAGCGGCAATCGACCGAGCGGCCAGCCAAGTTTATAAGCAGGTCAGCACCTTCTAGCTCCCGCGCCCAGGGGCCGAGCGTGCGGGCATCCCAATGCACATCGCCGGAACCGGTGCGGCTGATACTTACTACCTGGTAGCCCAGCCCTCGAAAATGCGCGGCCAAGTGCCGGCCTAGAAAACCATTTCCACCGACAAGAACGAGTTTGGGCTGAGACATGGGGCGGGGCGAAAGGCTAGTAATCAGCAGTGTGCCAGAACTACTGCCTTCGATGAAGCAAATGTATCACAAGTTTCAATAATTATTGAAACTTGTGATACATTTTATTTTACCTTACCTCACAGGTTCGTCATAGTTAGCTTGTCGAGGCATCTATACTATTTCCTCAACGGTGCGCTAAATATGCTTCGGCAAGCTCAGCATGACAGACGCTTACCTCATGTGGAAGCTTGATGTAAAGAATAGTACTCCTGCCGTACTCGCTGCAAGGTTGCCTCAGCGGCCGCCGTATTGGGCGTTTCGGGTAGCGAGGACGCGGCAAAAGCGGCTTCTACCCGCTCGACCAACTGCTCGGCTTCGGCCACTAGCTCAGCATACTCAAACTCGCCACGGCGGATTTGCAGCAAGAATTCACGGTTGGGGCGACGCACGTGTAACTGGCCGGTGCGGGCGATTTCCTCAGCCATTTGCAGCAGCCGAAAGACGTGCAGCATATTCTTGGCGTCGTAGTTTTTGCCGTGCTGCACGGTGTTGGCGTAGCGCTCTTTGTTGCGCTTTTCGACCCACTCCCAATACTCGCGAAACACGCGGCAGTAGGAACTGTAGCCGTTGCGGTTGAAGGACAAATACGCCACCGGCTCCTCCCCTTTCGGCACGGCCGAGAGCTGCACGTCCTGGCTGGTATCGGGGTCGCGCACGAGGCCGCGGTACCCTAGGTGCTGGGTGGGCGTGCGGTCCACGAACAGCGCATAAAGGTCGGTGAGATGCGGCACATTGGCTAGGCCGCACTGGGCGGCCGTGAGGCCTTGGCGGGCCAGCCATACCTCGGCGGGCTGCGCGCCGGCCCCGACGGTGACGTAGCAGAAATCCAACACCGATTTGCGGCCGGGCGGCTCGGGGTGGTTTATCTTCTTATTCAAGCCCTTGGCCTTGCGAATTTGGGCCACGGCGTACTCGGCAAAGCTTAGCCTACAGAGCCTAGATAGAAAATCCTGAGGCCGAAACTGGTCGAAGAGCGGGTGCTGGTACACGATGCAGTCGGACGGCGTGCCCAGCAGCTCTAGCACGGTAGGGTTGTTTTTCAGGAGCAATTCTACGAAGCGGCGCAGTTCGTAGAATACTTCATCGTTGGTTTCATTAGCTACCTGCGGCACGTAGTCGAGGCCAAAGAATGCATGCTCGGGCAGCACGAACACGCCTTTGAGGTCGGTATCGGAGTGCGGCAGGTTAGTGCCGTAGGCGCGGCTACCGCTCACGGCTTCGAAAAGTATCAGGCGCTGCTGGCGCAGGTCGGCAATGGTCATAGGCGCAAAGTAGCTTGAACTTTGCCGTCTGAGCCACTCTTGGCTACGCTTCATAATTCCCTCAAAGAACCAACCGTGCTTTGCAGGACACTGCCTAGGTTCGATTACTAGGCCTTTTTACCCTGATGCTACGCTGTTTACTATTTGGGCTACTGTTAGTCCTGCCGGCTACTTTGCGCGCCCAAAGTTTGCGCTTCCTTCTTCGTGACTCGACTAGTCGCCAGCCACTTATCGGGGCCAGCGTGGGCGTGCCCGGTACCGGCGTGGGCGGCACTACCGATGCCACCGGTGCGGTGCAGCTGACGCCTGCGCCGGTCGCGGGCACCCGGCTGCGCATAGAGGCCCTAGGGTACAAGCCGCGCACCGTGGCGGCCCCTGCGGCGGGCGGCGCGCCTACTACCCTGCTGCTGGCCCCGAGCGCCGCCGAAATCGACGAAGTGGTCGTCACGGCCACCCGCACCAACTCGCGCATCGAAGACCAGCCCGAGCGCATTGAGGTGCTGGGCGAGGAGGAAATGCAAGAGGAAAACGGCATCAAGCCCGGCAACATTGCCAGCCTGCTCGGCGACTTTGCGGGCACCCAGATTCAGCCTACCTCGCCCACTACCGGCAATGCCGACTTGCGCATTCAGGGCTTGCAGGGGCAGTATTCGCAGATTTTGCGCGATGGATTGCCGCTGTACGGCGGCTTTGCGGGCAGCTTCGGCATCTTGTCGGTGCCGCCGCTCGACCTTAGGCAGATAGAGCTGCTGAAAGGCTCGAACTCGACGCTGTTTGGCGGCGGAGCTATTGCGGGCCTGGTCAACCTGGTAAGTAAAACACCTACCCTAGGCAAGTCGCAGTTTACGGCCACGCTCAACCAAAGTACTCTGCGCGAAACCAACCTCAATGGCTTCGCCGCGCAGCGCGGGCAGCGCTTCGGCTACTCGGTATTTGCGGGCCTCACGCGGCAGCAAGACGTGGACGTGGACGGCGACAGCTTCGTGGACGTGCCCCGCGTGCGTAACTTCACGGTGCACCCTAGGCTGTTTTATTACCCCAACGCGCACAGCCAGTTGGCCGTGGGCTACACCGGTACCTTCGAGAGCCGACGCGGCGGCTACCAAAACACCCTGCGCAACCAAGCGGAGGCGCTGGGCGGCACTACGTATTTCGTGAATAACGCCAGCCAGCGCCACACCGTCGATGCCATTTATACTAACGACAGCGTGGGCACGGGCCGCCTTACACTGAAGGGCGCAATTACCAATTTCGGGCGCGATGTACTGACTAACACGGTGGCGTTCAAAGCTAACCAAACCACCTATTACACCGAAGCCAGCTACTTGCACGACCTAGGCCGCGGCAATACTATCGTGGCCGGCGTGAACATCAACGGCGAATTGCTGCGCAACGCTGCTGGCAGCGCCACGCCACTGCTGAGCACGTATACCTATAATACGGTCGGCGTTTTTGCCCAGGATAATTGGACGCCCACGCCGCGCTTTAACTTGCAAGCCGGCCTGCGCTACGACCACCACAACCCCTACGGCGGCTTTGTGCTGCCGCGTCTCTCGGCGCTGTGGCACGTTACCGAGCGGTTCACGGCCCGCCTCAACGGCGGCCTAGGGTACCGGGTGCCGGTGCCCTACGTCAATAGCCTCGACGAGCGCGACTACCCGCAGGTGCAGCCACTACGCGGCCTGCGGGCCGAAACCTCGCAGGGCCTCAACGGCGACGTAAACTACGAGCACCGCTTCGGGCCCGAAACGGTGCTGAATCTCAACCAGTCGTTCTTCTACACGCGACTTCAAAACCCGCTCATCTTGCCCGATGGCGGCATCGTGGGCGGCCCCGGCTCGGCCAGCTACCAGCCCGGCAGCGGCCCGCTTACCTGGCAAAATGCCGGCTCGCCCGTCGTTACGAAGGGCCTCGAAACCTACGTGCGCCTGCGCGCCCACGAGACCGAGCTGTACCTAGGGTACGTGTTTACCTACGCCCGCCGCCTCTACGACCCCGTGAATCCCAATGTGGAGCTGGCAGCCCGGCACAAGTTTGCGGCCGTGGCCGTGCAGGAATTCAGCGAGCACTTCGGCGCCGGCATCGAGGCCAGCTATACCGGCCAACAATACCTATCCGACGGCACTACTACCCCCGGCTACCCCATCGTGGCGGCGCTGCTGCGCTACCGCACCGGCCCCTGGACGGTAGTGCTCAATGCCGAAAACGTGTTCGACTACCGCCAAACCCGCCGCGAGCGCGTGGTGCTTCCCGTGGGCGGTAGCTACAGCAGCCCCATCTTTCGCGAGCTGTGGGCACCAGTAGAGGGGCGGGTAGTGAATCTGTCGCTCAACTGGCGCTTCGGGCAGTAGCGCAGTAGCTTGGACTTTGTAGTCCGAGCGCTCGCGGAGCGAGCATCTGGCGTCTGTACCGTTCTAGCGTGGATGCTCGCTCCGCGAGCGCTCGGACTACAAAGTCCAAGCTACTTCACCCAGGCTTGCAGCACCGCATCCAGCGCCTCATTCAGCCCAGAAGCCCTGGCTACCGGCAACGCCGCCTGCGCCGCCTGCCCGGCTGCGTACTCTTCTCCTAGGAAGGCGACCAGCGCAGCCGGTCGGGCCACCATCGTTTTCTCGTTAGAATGAGCCTTTTGCGCCAGCAGCTCCTCTACAACACCGTGCAAGCTCATCGGCAACAGCTCGCGCAATGGGGCAAACTCCATGGGCGGCAGCGTGTGGCGTTCGCGTATCCAGCGGGCAGCCAGGGCCGAGCGCAAGGCATAAAAGAGCCGTTTTAGGCGCACCTCTTCGCCGGTTAGCTCTTCCTCTACTCCGCGCCGCAGCTGCCCTAGGTAGTGGTGCAGGCCGGCTTTCAGGTTAAATGCCTGCGGGAGCAACGGCGTCAGCTGCGCCTGAAAACCCGGCGCCTCGTGGTACACAACAGGCGATTGCAGCCACTCGAACAGCGCCGCGTTGCTCCCGCGCAGCAGGCGCAGGGTTTTGCGCAGTTCCCAGCCGGCCAGGTCTAGCTCCTCATCGACGGGAAAATTGAGCGTGTCGGGGCCTTCGTCGAGCCCTAGGTACCAGTCGAGCGGGTGCACGTAGATAAAGCGCACGTCGTAGTCGGAGTCGGGCGAGGGAAAGCCCCAGGCCCGGCTGCCCGACTCGCAAGCGTACAAAATTCTGACGTTTTGCTTGGCTTCGAGGCTAGCTAATGCGGTAGTAATGCGTGTAATCATTAAACAAAAAAAAGGCCCGCCAGTGGCCTAGAAAGTCTTTTCTGAGAAAAATCACTAATTTCGTTAAACAAAAAGCTGTCCTAGGTCTTAGACAGAGCAACCTCGGCGCTAGCCGGCATTGAACAACTTCAAGCGTCGATAGCCTTTATAATAGAATGCCAAAATTTTGTAGCGGCCTTTCGCAAACCTACGTGCGAGTTGCCGGTACTTTGCCCATATTTCCTCCCAACCACTAACCCTTTATACCAATGGATAACCCCCAGAACGGGCAGACCTCGTCGGAAAACGGCAGCGGCACCGCTGTTAATGGCGTGGGCTCGGCGCAAGACCAGCGCACGGCCAGCGGCGAAACTGCCCAAACCCTGACTACCCGCCAGGGCCACCCGGTTTCGAACAACCAAAACCTGCGCACCGTGGGCAACCGCGGCCCGGCCACGCTCGAGAACTACCAATTTATCGAGAAAATCAGCCACTTCGACCGCGAGCGTGTACCCGAGCGCGTAGTGCACGCCCGCGGCGCGGGCGCCCACGGCGTATTCGAAGCCTACGGCACCGTGGGCGGCGAGCCTATCGAGAAGTACACCCGCGCTAAGCTGTTCAATACCAAGGGCAAAGAAACCCCCGTGTTCGTACGCTTCTCGACGGTGGGCCACGGTGGCCACTCGCCCGAAACCCTACGCGACCCGCGCGGCTTCGCGGTGAAATTCTACACCGAAGACGGCAACTGGGACCTCGTGGGCAACAACCTGAAGGTGTTCTTCATCCGCGACGCCATCAAGTTTCCCGACCTGATTCACTCGCAGAAGCCTGACCCGGTATTCAACCGCCAGACCGGCGAGCGCATCTTCGACTTCATCGCCAACACCCCCGAGGCCATGCACATGGTGGCCTTCCTATTCTCGCCCTGGGGCATTCCGGCCAACTACCGCCAGATGCAAGGCTCGGGCGTGAACACCTACAAGTGGGTGAACGCGCAGGGCGAAGCCGTGCTGGTAAAATACCACTGGGAGCCGCAGCAGGGCATCAAAAACCTGACCGCTAGCGAAGCCGAAGCCATTCAGGCCAAAAACTTCAACCACGCCACCCAAGACCTGTTCGACAATATCAAGAAGGGCAACTTCCCCAAATGGGAGTTGTCGGTTCAGATTATGTCGGACGATGAGCACCCCGAGCTGGACTTCGACCCGCTCGACGACACCAAAATCTGGCCCGAAGACAAGTTCCCCTTCTTGCCCGTGGGCATGATGACGCTGAACCGCAACCCCGAAAACTACTTCGCTGAAGTAGAGCAGTCGGCGTTCGGTACTGGCGTACTGGTGGATGGCCTTGACTTCTCGGACGATAAGATGCTGCAAGGCCGTACCTTCTCGTACTCCGACACCCAGCGCTACCGCGTGGGCGCTAACTACTTGCAGCTACCCATCAACGCGCCCAAAAAGCACGTGGCTACCAACCAGCGCGATGGCCAGATGGCGTATCACGTGGACGCAGCCCCCGGCCAGAACCTGCACGTCAACTACGAGCCCAGCAGCCTCAACGGCCTGAAGGAGTCGCCCTCACAGGGCCCCGACCACACGCCTTCGTACGCTGCCAAGCTGGTGCGCCAGACTATCGACCGCACCAACAACTTCGGCCAAGCCGGTGACCGCTACCGCCAGCACGAAGACTGGGAGCGCGACGACCTCGTTAACAACATGATAGGCGCGCTCACCGACGCCGCCAAAGTGGTGCAGGACAAGATGATTGAGCTGTGCACCAACTGCGACGCCGACTGGGGCCAGCGCCTGGCCGACGGCCTCAAGGCGGCTAATGCCAACGCCGACGGTGGCAACCAGTACAACGAAGGCCAGGCCGCCGCAGCGGTGGCTCAGGCAGAGGAAGTGGCGCACGATGCCAAGCCCTACTAGTTTGAAGCATCCCTAGGTCCGCCCGCGGCGGCCCTGGAACCAAGAACGCCGCCCTGGCAACGGGGCGGCGTTTTTTTGGTATTATGCTGATACTTAAAAATTAGCCTCAGCAAACTCCTGCGCGTACTGCTTTACCTGGCCGCGCACGTGGCGAAACTGCTGCATTATGTCCTCCTCGCTGCCAGTGGCCTTGGCAGGGTCAGGAAAATTGTGGTGCAGTTTCTGCGCCGACGACGGAAATACCGGGCACACCTCGTTGGCGTGGTCACATACGGTCAGCACGTAGTCGAAGGGCACCTGGGCATATTCCTCCACGTGGTTGCTGGTGTGCTGGCTGATGTCTACGCCGTCTTCGGCCATCACGCGCACGGCGCGGGGATTCAGGCCGTGCACCTCTACCCCGGCCGAATAAACATGGGCTTTCTCACCCAAGAGTTGCTGGAGGTAGCCGTGCAGCAGCTGGCTGCGGCACGAATTACCCGTGCAGAGCACCAGGATATTTTTAGGAGCCATATGATTGATAATAGTCAGGTTGGAAAGTTATGGAACCAGTAATGCGAAGCGTTACTACCCCGAATGTCTTACGCCTGGTACCAGCGCCGCCGAAACCAGAATGCCAGGTTGACTAGCGCAATCAGCGCCGGCACCTCTATCAGCGGGCCGATGACCCCGGCGAAGGCCTGGCCCGAATTCAGACCAAATACCCCAATAGCCACGGCAATCGCCAACTCGAAGTTGTTGCCGGTAGCCGTGAAGGCGATGCTAGCGTTCTCAGCATAGCCGGCCCCTAGGTACTTACCTGCCGCGAAACTGAGCACGAACATGATACCGAAATACAAGGCCAGGGGCAGCGCGATGCGTAGCACGTCGAGCGGAATACGCACGATAGTATCACCTTTCAGGCTGAACATGACTACGATGGTGAGCAACAAAGCCACCAACGTTACGGGGCTGATGGCGGGCAAGTAGACATTTTCGTACCACGCGTCGCCCTTCAGGCGGCGCAGAACCAGGCGCGAGAGAAAGCCCGCCGCAAACGGAATACCTAGGTAAATGAGCACGCTCTGGGCAATAGCGCCGATGCCGATGTGCACCGCATAGCCCTTCAGGCCAAAATAGGGCGGCAGCACCGTGATGAACAGCCACGTCAGCACACTATAGAAAAGCACCTGAAAAATGGAGTTGAGCGCTACCAGCCCGGCCGCGTACTCCCGGCTGCCATCGGCCAGGTCATTCCAGACTAACACCATCGCAATGCAACGAGCAATACCAATGAGAATCAGCCCCATCATGTACTCCGGTTTGTCAGGCAAGAGCCAGACGGCCAGCAAAAACATAAGCACTGGCCCTAGTATCCAGTTTAGAAATAAGGAGAGCCCGATGATGCGCGTGTTGCGAAAAACCACCGGCAGCTGCTCGTACTTCACCTTGGCCAGCGGCGGGTACATCATCAGGATGAGGCCGAGGGCCAGCGGCACGTTTACCGTTCCGACCGAGAAATAATTGATGGCCTTGCTGCTACCTGGTACAAAGTAACCTAGGGCCACCCCTAGGGCCATGGCCAGGAATATCCAGAGCGTGAGGCCCCGGTCGAGGCCCGACAATTTCTTCTCAGCCACCGCCGTAGCGGGCGGGGCAGCTTGTTGAGTAATTTCCATGCGTACAAGTTGTTAAGCCACGCCTACGCGTTGACTGCGCCGCTCTAGTAGCAGCGTATCGCGCCAGATACCAGCCAGGCAGCCAATGCGTTCGCGCCGGCCCACTACCCGGAATCCTAGGGCCCCGTGCAGCCGCACGCTGGCCTGGTTTTCGGCAAAAATGCCGGCTTGCAGTGTCCACAAGCCGTGCACTTCCGACTCAGCCACGAGGGCGGCCAACAGTTGCCGGCCCACGCCCCGGCCTCGGTCCCCAGCCGCTATGTAGATGCTTACCTCAGCCACGCCCGCGTAAACGCAGCGGCTCGATACGGGCGACAAAGCCGCCCAGCCCACTACCAGGCCGGCATCGGCCATAGCTACCAAGCGGCTGCGGTCCCATTCCTCCCAGCTGGGCGATTCGGTGGTAAAAGTGGCTTGGCCAGTAGCGATACCCTGCTCATAAATGGCACGCACGGCGGGCCAATGCGTTGGTAGCAGAGGCTCTATCTGCAAGTGCATCATACCGAAAACCACTTGCTTAGAAACTTTTACAAACAATTAATGAACCTAGGGAGGCCAGCGTAGCGGCGCGGGCAGCCTAGCAGCAACCGCCGCCCGGCGTGCAGCAGGCTACTTGCAATTGGGGCAGTGCAAACTGCTCATTGTTAGGAATACCGCAGGCATCCTGCGCTAGGCAAGCCGTTTGCTTCGGCGTCAGTAGAAAGTCGGTACCGTCGAACGTCAGCCCAAACTTGCCGATGGTGTCCTGCTGGTATTCTACCTCAATGTCCAGCTCTTCGCTGCCCAGAATCCGCTCCGACAGGTTCAGAATGTGCAGGAATTTTTGCGGGGCCAGCCGGTGGTCGTAGTCGCCGGCTTCCCAGAGTTGGAAGTTGGCCACGGTTTCTTTCCGCTCCACACCGCCACAGTCAATAAAGTGCTTGGTTACTAGCCCTACCTCCGTCACGTGGAAGTGGGGCGGCAGGTACGTGCCATTGGGCAGCTTGAAGTTCACGGCTTCCAGCCTCGCCAGGGACTGCTTCATTTCAGCGATTTTCATGGCTTTCTATGGGGTAAGGGGAAGAGAAACTTAATTAGCAGCCGCATGCATCAGCCCCAGGCCCGCATACATCGGTGGCCGTGGCCACGTCGAAAAAGGCCATAAACTGCTGCCGCACCTGGCGCAGCAGCTCAGTATTGAGGCAGTAGCACACGGTGAGGCCCTCGATTTCACCGCGTATCAGGTCGAGCGCCTTTAGCTCTTGCAAGTGCTGCGATACGGTGGTGCGCGACAGCGGCAGCTCGGCGGCAATGTCGCCCGAGATGCAGGTCGTCTTGCTGGCTAGCAGCTGAATAATCGCCACCCGCGCCGGATGGGCTAGGGCCTTAGCCACTCGGGCCAACTGCTGCTGCTCATCGGTGAAAACAGTGGTTTTGGCGTAGGTCACGAATGCATTCCTTAAGTATGACGCAAACATACGACATAGAACTCTGTAAACACAGATGGCTATTTTTCTGCGTTGCTAAGCCAACCCGCCTAGCTTAGCACTAAAAACAGCTAGCATACCCAAAACCAGTCTCGAAGCATTTAGCGACGATGCTATCCCTAATTATAAAGCTAAAATTATTCAGAGTAAGTATGGCCGCTATTCGCACTCTTGTTGCCGGGCAGAAATACTGCGTAGTGCAACAATTCGTTGACTACGACCAGCAAGTGCACCCGGTGGGCGAAACCTGGGTATTTGAGGGCACTAATTTCGTGCCCTATGAAGATGGCCTGACGCTGCATGTGCTCGTTTACGGTGTGCCTCAGGTCTACCGGTTTCAGTGGCGGCCAGAGGAGCAGGCGGCGCTTATCGAGAATTTTACCGATTTCGTAGCGGCCAGATAATTAAACGATTCCCACGCATTCCATGGTCATTTTCCGTTTCTTACCCTTCGCTGGTAGCTTAGCCTTGCTCACTGCCTGCCATGAGCAAACTAACCAGGCTGCTCAAGTGCCAACGGCCCACCCTCCTACCGGTCCGCAGTGCTATGCCTACCGCACCAAAACGGACACCATACGCCTGACACTGCAAACCACACAGCCCACCGTGACGGGCCAGCTAGTGTACCGCTACTTTGAGAAGGACCGCAACCAAGGCACCATCCGGGGGGTCATGCACGGCGACACCTTGCTAGCCGACTACACGTTCCAATCGGAGGGCACGACCTCGGTGCGACAGGTGGCCTTTTTGCGCCGCGATATTGGCTTCATCGAAGGCTTTGGCCCCGTAGCCGAGCGCCAGGGCAAGACCGTATTTGAGCAGCCGCACACGTTGCAGTTCGACGCGAAATACACATTAGTCCCCGTGGCCTGCCCCAATTAGCTGGTCCGAACGCGGGGCTATTTTCAGGCTAGCTTGTACCTTGAGCGTTCTTAGGTGCGGCTGTTCGCACTGATACTTCGCTCATGTCTCCTACTCTTCTTCGGGCTGGCCGGCTACCGCTGGCAGGCCTGCTAGGCCTGGCTCTGGCGGGCTGCCAGTCTGCCAAGCCCACTGCTACCCTAGCCACTACGCCGCCACCTGCGGCAGCAGCACCCACCCCAGCCGCGCCCACCGAGGCCATCACGGCGGCCGATATCAGCGGCTACCTGCAAGCCGTGTCCTCAGATGAGATGCTGGGCCGCAAGCCGTTTACGGCGGGCGAAGAGCGCATTACCGACTACCTGGCGGCGCAGTTTAAGACCTTGGGCCTGAAGCCTACTGGCTCCGACGGAAGCTACTTTCAGCCGGTGCCGATGGTGGAAATTGCGGTGTCGCCTGCGCCCACCATGCAAATTGCCGGTAAGGGCCAAAAGCTGAGCTTGAATTACAAGACTGACTACGTGGTATTCAGCCAGCGCGAACAGCCTACGGTATCGGTGCAAAACTCGCCGCTGGTCTTTGCCGGCTATGGTGTGGTGGCGCCCGAGTACGGCTGGGACGACTACGCTGGCCTCGACGTGAAGGGCAAAACCGTGGTGGTGCTCGTGAATGACCCCGGCAACGCGGGCCAAGACACTACGATGTTCAAAGGCAAGGCCATGACCTACTATGGCCGCTGGACTTACAAATACGAAGAAGCTGCCCGCCACGGCGCCGCCGGCCTACTCATTGTGCACGATACCCAGCCCGCCGCTTACCCCTGGAGCGTGGTGCTCAGCGGCGCGCTTGGCCCCAAACTGCGCCCCCAAACCGCCGACCATGGGGCCAGCAAGTGCGCCCTCGAAGGCTGGCTTACCCTTGATGCGGCCAAGCGCCTCTTTACGGCCGCCGGCCAGAACTACGACGCCCTCTACGCTGCTGCCAACCAGCGCGGCTTCCGCGCCCGCCCGCTGGGCCTCACGCTCAGCACCAGCCTCCAGCAGAAGCTGCGCAGCCAGACATCTAAAAACGTGCTAGCCGTGCTGCCTGGCACTACCAATGCCAGCGAGTACGTCATTTACTCCGCGCACTGGGACCACTTTGGCGTGGGTAAAGTGATTGCCGGCGACTCCATCTACAACGGTGCCGTAGACGATGGCACGGGGCTAGCCGCGCTGCTCAGCATCGCCAAAGCGTTTAAAAACGCGCCGGTGAAACCTGCCCGCAGCATTGTTTTCTTGGCCGTGACGGGCGAAGAGCAGGGCCTGCTAGGGTCCAACTACTATGCCCAGCACCCGGCCTTTCCGCTGGCCAAGACGGTGGCCGACCTCAACATGGATATGCTCTGGCCCTACGGCCGCATGAAGGACCTCACCGTTATCGGCTACGGGCAGTCGGAGCTGGAAGACTACGCCCGCGCCGCCGCTAAGGAGCAGGACCGCTACCTGCTGCCCGACCAGACGCCCGAAACCGGCATGTTTTACCGCTCCGACCACTTCAGCTTTGCCCACGTGGGCGTACCCTCGCTCTACGCCAGCGGCGGCTTTGAGAGCCGCACCCAGGGCAAGGCCTACATTGCTGAAAAGCGCCAGGCCTACACCACCAATATGTACCACAAGCCCGCCGACCAGTTCGACCCCAGCTGGGACTTGAGCGGCGTGGCCCAGGATGCGCAGCTGTATTTCCGCGTGGGCCAGCGGCTCGCCAGCGAAACTACGTTTCCGCAGTGGCGCGCGGGCTCAGAGTTTAAGGCGGCCCGGGCACAGGCAGCGGGGCGGTAACAGTAGGCTGCGCGGGGCCACCCCGGCCCCGCGCAGCCTAGGCCCGAGCTATCTTTTCGAGTAAGGCCTTGGTCTTGTGGATGCCTTCTGGCTCACTGGTGGTTTCTCCTTCGTATTCGATACCCACGATGCCACGGAAGCCGGAATCCTTAATGATACCGAACATCTTGGGATAGTCCGTTTCGACGCAATTGCCGGCCGCATCAAAGTCAAAGGTTTTGGCGCTGACGCCCTTGGCCAGGGGCATCCACTCCTTCACGGCCAAGTACTTATCGTACTCTTCGAGGCACTTGCCACGGTATAGCTCACCCGATTCGCGGCGGATACAGAAGTTACCGAAGTCGGGCAGGATACCCACGTTAGGCTTGCCCACCTGCCGAATAGTACCTAGCAGCCACTTGCCATCGGAGGTGTAGCTGCCATGGTTTTCGACTATCACGTTGAGGCCGGCTTTTTGGGCGTAGGCGCTGAGGCGGCTTAGCCCATCCACCGCGGCTTGCTGCACCTCCTGGGCCGTGCCCTTGCCGAAGGCATTGACCCGCACCGTGGTGCACCCTAGGTAGTGCGCAGCATCGACCCACTTGTAGTGGTTCTCGATGGCTTTTTGGCGCTCGGCCGCGTCGGGGGCCCCTAGGTCGCCCTCACCGTCTATCATGATGAGGTGGTTGCGCACGCCGTTGTCCTTGCAGCGCTGCAGCAATTCGCTCAGGTATTTTTTGTCCTCGGCTTTGTCTTTAAAAAATTGGTTGACGTACTCGACCACGCTGATACCAAACTCCTTTTTCGCCATTACGGGGAAATCAAGGTTGGTCATTTTATTAGCGAACAAAGCCTTGTGCAACGACCACTCGGCCAGCGAGATTTCGAAGAAAGGCTTGGCTTTAAAGGCCTCGGCGGCCAACTGTGGCGCTAAGGCGGTACCAGCGGTCAGGGCCGCGGTATTCTTTAAAAACTGACGACGAGAAACGGACATGGGGGTGGGATAAAAGAAGTGAGGGAGCCTGCGCCCCGCCGAAAGTAGCACTCATGGCGCCACGCTGCACAGCGGCGCTGGCAGCAATGGCGAAAAACCCTGCGCAACGCGTAGTTTTGAGGGCAACCCATCGCTCCCATCCAGCCCTGTGCTCTAATGAAAAAACTACTTTTTTACGGCGTTCTAGCCTTTTCCCTTGCTCTACTTGCACCTAGGGCCGCTCGGGCGCAAGGCCCGGTAGTGCTCAACCACATTGCGCTGTATGTGGTGGATTTGCAGAAAAGTGCCGACTTCTATAAAAACGCGCTGCTGCTGCCCGAGCTGCCCGAGCCCTTCAAAGATGGCAAGCACGTGTGGCTGCGCATTGGGCCGCACAGCCAGCTCCACATCATTCAGGGCAACAAAGCGCAGGAACACGATATCAATACGCACTTGGCGTTCAGCGTCAAGGACCTAGCGAAATTTATGGCGCACCTCGACAAGCTGCATATATCCTACGGCAGCTGGAAAAACGAGCCGGGCAAAACTACTCCCCGCCCCGACGGCGTGAAGCAGATTTACCTACAAGACCCAGACGGTTTCTGGCTGGAAGTCAACGACGACAAGTTTTAAAACATACCCTAAAAAATCAAAATCCCCTCCTGCTGTGGCAAGCTCAGCAGGAGGGGATTTTGATTTTTTAGCGTAGCCTTACAAGTCGGAGTAGTTGGCAGGCTGCAGGAAGGTGATGTCGATGTGCGACACGTTGTTTTGGTACTCGGGCAGGGCCGATAGGCGCTTCCATTCGGGGTCGGCGCCGAAGGCTTTCCAGTGGGCTTCGCGGTCGGCCTTGTTGGCGAAGGAAGTCATGTACATGAGGTTCGGCATTTTGGCGCCGAACAGGACTTCGCCATAGAAAATACCATTGAAGCCCAGCCGGTTGAAGAGCTTAATTTCGCCGCCTGCGTTGAACATCTGCATCTTATTGCGGAAGATTTTCTCGCTCGCGCCCTCGTAGCTGCGCAGCTCATACACCCGCTCGGCCTTAGGGGCCGTGAGCTTGGGCGCTGTGAGGGCAGTCATTTCGTCGAACGCCTTGAGGAAGATGGTTTCGAGGCGGCCATAGGCAGGGTTATTATAGGGCGCATTTTCGAAGCTGCCGCCAGCCGCCAGCAGCTTAGGGGCGGTGGTTTGGCGCAGCTTTTCCCATTGGCTCAGGGAGGCAAAGGGCGTGAACACATAGATGCGCTTGTCAACGGCCGTGTCGTTGCCGATGGCCTTGAACACGCCCACCGTGCCGACGCCCGCCGCGTGCAGTTGCGGCACGTACTGGTGCTGCAAGAAGCTATCGACTACCGCTACTTGGCGGGCAGTTTTGAGGTGGTATACTTTCAATTCAAAGTAGGCGGGGCGAGCAGCCAGCGGGCGGGCAGTGGCGCTCGGTCCAAAGCCTAGGTAGCCACCAATGAGCAGCAGCAGGAAAATATGTTTCATAAGAGGGTTAAGTGGAAACTGGGGTACGCAAGCTAGCGGCGCGCGGCCAAACCCGGTGCCCTACCCCGCGCAAGTAGCTAAGCAGCTAGCAATACACGTAGTAGCTACGGCCAGCGGTAGCCTCGGCGCTGGCTAAGTCGCACTGGCTAATTTCCATCCTTTTCTTTTCCCACCCAGCCCCGCCTTATATGGTAGCTTTCGCGCAAAGATTTTTTTTGTTGGCTCTTGGGCTAGTTGCTTTTTTGCACGCCTCGGCACAGCAGTTAGGCGTTTTTGAGGGGCAACAGGACATAGGCTCCGCCGCTAGGCCGGGCACGGCGACCTACACGGCCGCCACGCAGCAGTACGTGGTCACGGGCTCGGGCGCCAACGTGTGGGGCGACCACGACGAGCTGCACTACGTCTATAAAAAGCTCACCGGCGATTTTATTCTCTACACCCGCGCCGCGCTGGTGGGCCGCGGCGTGGAGCCGCACCGCAAAATGGGCTGGATGGTGCGCCAGAGCCTGGCCAGCAATTCGCCCCAGGTGTGCGTGGCCGTGCATGGCGATGGGCTGACTTCGCTGCAATACCGCCGCACGGCTGGGGCCGCCACTGCCGAAACCCAAGCGGCTATCACCCACGCCGACGTGGTACAGCTTGAGCGAGTGGGCACTACTTTCACGATGCGCGTGGCCCAGTTTGGCCAGCCCTTTGTGACGGCGCAGGTGGCCGACCTCGACCTAGGAGCCGAGGTGTACGTGGGCCTGTTTGTGTGTGCCCACAACGTGACCGTGACTGAAAAAGCGACGTTCAGCGACGTGCGCCTGGTGGTGCCCGCGCCCGCGAGCCTGGTACCCTACCGGCAGTACCTAGGCAGCCACCTCGAATTGCTGGAGCTCGCCACTGGCAAGCGCGACATTATTTATTCGGCGCCAGTTTCCTTGCAAGCGCCCAATTGGCGGCCCGATGGCAAGCGCCTGATTTATAACAGCGATGGCCTCATCTACAACTTTGACCTAGTAACTCGGCGGCCAAGTGTGCTGCCTACCGGCGACGTCAAGAATAACAACAACGACCACGTGCTTTCCTTCGATGGCAAGCAGTTGGGCCTCAGCAGCGGCGTGGAGGCACTGGGCGGCTCCATTGGGTACATTGTGCCGGCCACTGGTGGCCAACCCCGCCAGCTTACGCCCCGCGGCCCCTCCTACCTGCACAGTTGGTCGCCCGATGCTAAGCACCTGCTTTTCACAGGTGAGCGCAACCAAAACTTTGATATTTACCGCGTGCCGGCCGCTGGCGGGCCCGAAGTGCGCCTGACTACCGCCACGGGCCTCGACGATGGCCCCGAGTACACGCCCGACGGCCAGTATATTTATTTCAACTCAAACCGCAACGGACCCATGCAAATCTGGCGCATGCGCGCCGATGGCAGCCAGCAACAGGCCGTGACCTCGGGCGACTACCAAGACTGGTTTCCGCACGTGTCGCCCGATGGTAAATGGCTGGTTTTTATTTCCTTCCTCAAAGAAGAAGTGGCAGCCGGCGACCATCCTTTTTATAAGCACGTGTACCTACGCCTGTTGCCCATCGGGGGCACGGGCCAGCCCAAGGTCATTGCCTACTTATATGGCGGCCAAGGCACTATCAATACGCCTTCGTGGTCGCCAGATAGTAAGCGTCTGGCCTTTATCAGCAATAGCGCAGACGCCCGCTAGCGCCCTAGGGTACTTTAATAGTGAGCACGCGGCGCGAATGTGCGCTGAAATAGCCTAGCACGCCACCCGAAAAATTTGATTTAGGGTTGGCAGGGGTGGTAGTGGGCGCGCCGCCAGCCGTGAGAATCAGGGTGAGGGTGCGGAAATACTCGTACACGCCTGGGTCGATGTTTTGCATCTCTACGCGCAGGCTGTCGCCGGGCACTAGCTTGTCGAGCTCGTTGGGGTCGGTGCTGCTACTGCTGCGCGTGCGCAGCGCCTGGCTGATGTGGTTGCCGTCGGTGAACTCGTCGTTCTGTACGAAGATGGCATTGTTGAGCTTGCCATTGCGGTACTGCCGGAAGAGGTAGCTGTTGCCCTTGCCAGCCGGGTCGGTGTAGTCGACCACCGCCTGGATGTTATCGGTGCCAAACGCACTGAGCCGAGTACTCAGCTTCTCAAACGGCACCACCGGGGCCGGCAGCCGCGAGGTGGCCACGTAGGCCGCGCCGTCGGTTTCGACACGCAGCGTATAAGTGCGGCCTGGCACGCCCCGCAGGGTGGCGCCTAGGTACTGACCGGGCGTGGCAGTTTCGCGCAGCGTTTCAAGGCCGCCCGCATTGTCGGCCAGCGTGATAGTGGCCCCGCGCACCGCCTCAAAAGTGTTGGTATCGGTGTAGTTGGCCGAGCGGCTGACGCTGACCTGGCAGGGCTTGTTATCATCTACCAGGTTACCCTCGATAACGAGCTGCGCGGTCGAGGTTTTGAGGTTGAGGTCAACTATTTTTTCGCAGCCGGTGCCGGCTAGCAGCAGGGCACCAGCGGCCAGCATCCCCACCCGACTATTACAAGTTATTAGGCTGGACTTGTTGCTCTTTTTAAAGACCTGTAGCATAAGGCTTAGAAGCTGAAATTATACGTGGCCGAGGGCACCATCCGAAACAGGGCCGTTTGTACAGCCTGGGTTTTGGTGGCGTCGTTGGGGTCGGCCCGGAAGCTGATGCTGTAGGGGTTTTCGCGCCCTAGGGCATTATAAACCGAGAACGACCAGCTGCTGTGGAAGCGGTGGCCTTCCTGGTTGGGCTTCTCGTAGGTGGCCCCTAGGTCGAGGCGCTGGTAGTAAGGCAGCCGGTCGGCATTACGCAGGCCGTAGAGGCTTACCACCTGGCCGGCCACCACGTATTTGCCCACGGGGTAGGTTACGGCGTTGCCGGTGCTAGCCAGGAAGGTACCCGAGAAGGTCCACTTGTTATTGAGCTGGTAAATAGCTACTAGCGACAAATCGTGCGGCCGGTCCTGGCGAGCGTTAAACCAAGTATTGCCGTTAATTTCGGTAAACCGGCGCTCCGATTTGCTGAGCGTGTAGCCTAGCCAGCCGGTGAGGCGGCCCACGTCTTTGCGCACTAAAAATTCGACGCCGTAGGCCCGGCCCTTGCCGTAGAGCAGGCTGGCCTCCACGTCGAAGTTGCCGCGCAGCTGGGTGCCGTCGCGGTAGTCAATCTGGTTGCCCAGTGCCTTATAGTAGGTTTCCACGGTCAGCGAATAGCCTTTTTCGGCGCCCAGCGTGCGGTAGTACCCTAGGCTCACTTGGTCGGCCGTTTCGGGCTTCACGTTGAAGGTGGTAGGCACGTAAAGGTCGGTAGGCAGCGAGGTGCTGGAGTTGCTGAGCAGGTGCAGGTTTTGCACGTTGCGGGCGTAGCTGGCCTTCACAGTGCTGGCTTCGTTGACTTGGAAGCTGGCTGCGAAGCGCGGCTCCAGGCGCACGTAGGTTTTTAGAAACTCGCCCTTGGTGGGGTAGTTCGGGGCGGTGAGCACGTTGCCAGCTGCGTCGTAGGTCGAGTAGGTGCCGGGACCTAGGAGACTAAAGCCCGAAAGGCGCAGGCCGGTGGTGAAGTTGAGCCGCGGCGCGGCCTGCCACTCGTGCGAGGCGTAGGCCGCCGTTTCGAGCGAGTAGTTGGTGCGGTCGGCGGTGCCATTCACCGCCGAGCCCGCGTCGGCCGTGACGTAGCCCGGCGTGATGGTATGGTAAATGGCGTTGGCCCCGAAGCGCAGTGTTTGGGTGGCGCTGGGCGTAAACTCCACGTCCTGCTTCAGGTTCAGGTCCTGAATTTTGGATTTGATAACGAAGTTGCTAGCGTTGGCCGTGATGTCAATCCGGTAGTCGTACTTGCTGTAAATGAGCGAGGTATTAGAGAACACCCGGTCGCTGAACAAGTGGTTGAGGCGCAGCGTGGCCGTTTGGTTGCCGTAGTACTGGCCGAAGGTATTGGCCAGCCCTAGGGCATCGCGCCCGAGGTAGGCGCTGAGGTAGATGCGGTTGCGGTCGTTGAGCGCGTAGTTGGCCTTGGCGTTTACGTCGTAGAAATAGAGGCTGGAGTTCTTGGTGGTTTCGTTTTTTGAGAGCTTCAAAAACACGTCGGCGTAGGTGCGCCGGGCCGCTACCAAAAACGAGCCCTTGCCCTTGGTAATCGGCCCCTCCAAGGCCAACCGTGAGGCAATGAGACCGATGCCGCCGCTGCCGTGCAGCGTCTGGTTGTTGCCGTCCTTCATCTTGATATCCACCACCGACGACAGCCGGCCGCCATACTGCGCCGGCATGCCGCCCTTAAACACGGTCAGGTCCTTAAGGGCGTCGGAGTTGAAGGTCGAGAAGAAGCCTAGCAAGTGCGAGGCGTTGTAAACGGGTGCCTCGTCAAGCAAAATCAGGTTCTGGTCTACAGCGCCGCCGCGCACCGAAAAGCCGCTGCTACCCTCGCCTGCCGTCTTGATGCCGGGTAGTAGGGTCAGCGTTTTTATCACGTCTTTCTCGCCAAAGAGCACCGGCACCTTGGCCACCTGCTTCAGGTCCAGCGTTTCCACGCCCATCTGCGCCTTGCTGATGTTGGCCTCGGCACTGCGGCCCGTCACTACCACTTCGTTTAGCTCGCTGCCGCCGGGCTTCAGCTTAAAGTCGAGGCGCTGGCTGGCCCCTAAGGTTAGCTGGCGCGTTTGGGTGGCGTAGCCTACAAAGCTGGCCTCTAGGGTGTAAGAGCCAGCCGGCACGGTGAGGGTGTAGAAGCCGTAGGCGTTGGCGCCGGTACCCACGCCGGGCAGCTCGCGCACCCGCACGGTGGCGCCAGTGAGGTTCTCGCCCGAAGTGGCATCCTGCACGGTGCCGCTGAGCGTGATGCGGACTTGGGCCGACGCCGGCCCTAGGGTCAGCCAGAGCAGCACCAGCAGCCAAAGCCCAATTGGGCATACTTGTTTTTGCATATCAACTAATGTTAGCCAAGCCAACAGGCCACTAAAACGGCTTGCGAAGGTACTGCTTACCTCTGCGGAGTAGCCATTCTATTAGCTGAGCGGGCATAGATGCCTTCTATCGGTTGGCTACGGCCGCTTGTGCCGACCAGGCTATCTATTATTTGGATTAGCCAAAAATAATTTATAAAAAAAGTTCAATTATAATTCCAATAAATAATTTTACTTAACGTATAAAACAACTTAAAAGCCCCTCTTTTAGGCTTATAATTAGCTATTATGCAGCCGTCAAGCATTAGGGAGGGTACCTTTGTCCAATTATTGGATGAATTTCCAATAAATACACAATGCAATTTACCTTTCCTTCCGCTTACCTATTATGAAGTTATCCAATACCCTGTTCTTAGCAGTTAGCACCATGCTGCTTGCGAGTAGTGCGCACGCCCAATACTCCTTTACCGACACCGCGCTGATGCCTTACAAGCAGGACTTCAACAGCTTGAGTGGGACGGTGGGCCTGACAGGCAACCAGCTGACGGCCTTGCCGGAGGTATACGCCCAAGCCGAGTTTGGGACGTTGCCCTACACAGCAGCCTACAGCCCCACTAGCATTGGGAACAACGATGGGTCTAATACATACGCCAATTATTATCACTTTGGCCCGGTGGGCACCACTGTCAACGACCGGTCGCTGGGGGGCATTGCGGCTACTACTACTGCCGATGGCATTGGCTACGTAGGAATTAGGTTTAAAAACGGCTCCACTGTTACCATCAAGAACCTGGAAGTGCAGTATGCTATGGAGCAGTGGTACAACTCGGGGCGGCAGGACGCGGCCAGCGTGTCGGTGTCGTACCTGATGCTGCCGGTAGGCACGCCAGTTACTAGCCTGCTGGAAAGTGCGGGGGCCTGGAAGACCATTGCCCCCTTGCAGGTAAATGCCCCCTCGACGGCCACGGTAATTGCCAGCCGCGACGGCAATGCGGCAGCCAACCGCCGGGTGCGCCAAACTACCCTGGCGGGCATTAACCTGCTGCCCGGCCAGGAAATCATGATTCGCTGGGGCTACACGCTCAACAATACCACGAACGGCAACGGCCTGAGCGTCGACGACGTGGTGGTAACGCCCGAAACCAACGTGTACTACGTTAAGCGCACCGGCAACCTGGACGACCTCGCTAGCTGGGGACAAAACCCGGATGGCTCGGGTACTGGGCCCACCAGCTTTGAGGCCGATAACCAAACCTTTTACGTGCTCGGCGGCACCGCTACCGACCGCATTTCTACGGCGTCGCCGGGCGCGACGGGCATCACGGGCACCTGGACCGTGAGCGGCGCCAACTCCAAGATAGTAGTAGGCATGCCGGCTACCGCTACTACCGGCACCGCTGCCACCCCCGGCCAGCTGTACTTGGAGTACAACAAGAACATTGTGGGCACCATCGACGTGTCGGATGGCTCTACGCTCACCATTCGCAACACCAACCCGAACCGCACCTACGCGCTGGGCTCGCTGGGCATAACCAGCACTGTGGAGTACAGCGGCGGTACCTCGACCTCGCTCATCACGCAGAGCTACGGCAACCTTGTGATTTCGGGCAATGCCGGCGCCACCACGCCCACTGCCAAGACGTTGGCCGGTAACATCATCGTGAACGGCAGCGTGCGGCTCCGCAACATGTGCAGCCTGACCCTAGGTAGCTACGACCTGACCCTGGTACGCCGCGACAGCCTGAGCAACGGCGTGAAATACAACGCCAATATCGTGCGGGGCGCCTCGGCTACCAGCTACATCGTGGCGGGTGGCACGGGCCGGCTCCGCATTTCGGTACCTGGCAACGGCGTGGGCATTGTGTTCCCTGTGGGAGTAAGCGCCCCCACCAGCGCCACCGCTACCGCCTACACCCCGGCCACCCTGCAGCAAACGGCCGCCAACTCGGAAGATATTTTTGGGGTGCGCCTGCTGTCTAACCTCTACAACAGCTACAGCAGCACTACCGAAGCCGGCAGCGGTACGCCCAAAAACGAGCTAAGCGTAAACAAAACCTGGCTAGTAAGCGAGGAAGTAGCGGGCGGCTCCGATTTGTCGCTGACCTTGCAATACAACAGCGGCGATGCTACGGGCGACTTCGTGCCGGGCAATGCGCGCCTCATCCATTACCTCTACGCCACCGGCGCTTGGGACGAGCACACCACTGCCAGCGAGTGGGGCGCCACCACGGGCACCACGACGGGCAGCTTAGCCATCACGCGCGCGCACATCACCTCGTTTTCGCCTTTTGGCATCGTATCGGTCGACCCGACGCCGCTGCCCGTAAGCCTGACGGCCTTCGACGTACAGGCCACAGGCGCCGCCGCGGCCTGCACTTGGGCCACCGCCTCCGAAACCAATAACGACCACTTTGTAGTGGAGCGCTCGCTTGATGGTGCCACGTTTGCTGCCCTAGGTGTTGTAAAAGGCCAGGGCACCCACGCTGCCACTACCGGCTACCGTTTCGAAGATGTCGCTGCTGGCAGCCTAGGTGCCCCCGTGGTGTACTACCGCTTGCGGCAGGTAGACACCGATGGCCGGGCCAGCTACAGCGCCGTGCGCACGGTATCGTTTGGGGCGGCCGCGCTGGCGCTCTACCCCACCCCCACGCTGGACGGCGCGGCTACGCTCGACCTCACCCGCCTGGCGCCGCGGACGTACCAAGCCCGAGTGCTGGACTTGGCCGGCCGGGTGCTGCTCACGCGCACCGTCCTAGGTGGCCAGGCGCAGCCCTTCGATGTGCAAAGCCTGCCCGCCGGGGCCTATGTGGTCGTTATCACGGGGGCCGATACGCGCCAGTCGCTGCGCTTGCTTCGTAATTAACCGGCCTTCCCTACCTAGGGCCACTACGTAGCCTTCGCGGGCCACCGAGCGCAGCAGCGCCCGGTGGCCCGTTTTGCTGCCAAGGCCCAGTGGCGCGGCGTGACTTAACTTTTACCGAGATTTGCGCCCATATCTGTCCCGCGCTTTTGCCATGTCTGCTAGTTCCTCCGCTTCGCCCAACCCGGCGGCCCTACCCTCACTCACCGATTTTGCCTGCTTCTACCTCTACGGGCTCACCAACAACCCCTACCAGCAGTCGGCCGACCTAGAGAAATTTGGGCAGCTCTACCGCCTAGTTATCGGCGAGCACGGCGGCGTGGGGCTCGCCAGCTCCTTTCACCCCTACCAGCTCGTGAACCCCGCGGGCGTGACGGTGTGGTACGCGGCCTACGCGCAGCTCTATGCCCAGCCCAACCGCGCGGCGCTCTTCGAGGCCATGGCCGACGAGCAGGCGCGCTTCGTGGTGGCGCCGCCCGCCTCATTTAGCGAGTTTCACGTGTGGCCCGATACCCGGCTAACCAGCCCCGAAAATCCGGTTTTCAGTCACTACATCCCGTTTGTGCTACCCTTTTTGGTGCGCAAAGGCCCGGCCCCGCTGCGCTGGGACGCCGAGCTAGCCAATGCGGGTGGGGAGGCCGCACGCATACAGCCCTACCTCGACGCCGTGAATCAGGCCATTCGGTTTGTGCAGCCCAGCCCGGCCTTCGTGCTGGGCTTCGGCGAGTTTGATGAACAGCAGCCCGAGCGGCTCATCGAGCGGTTTATGGACTGCCGCGCCATGCTGCTTAGCCGGTAGGCAATATCCTATTACTACGGCATAAAGAAGGGCCGCCCTGCTTCGTCAGCAAGGCGGCCCTTCTTTAATATAAACTACTACCTAGGCCTGCCCAACGGCAGCCATGCCTACGGCCTGCTTGTTCACATAAAACTTGCGCTCCGTAATGCAGTACACGTTGCCTTTGGCAAGCACGTGCATGCGCACGTTTTCAATGGAAAGCGTGGTGCCCTTCTTGGCGGCGGCCGCGTTGTTGTGCACAATGTCGTGGCCATCCATAATAATGACCAGGTTCGAGCCGATGGTTTCGACCAGGTGGCCTTCGGTGATAAGCACGCCCGTGTCCTCCCCTAGGCCGATGCCAATGAGCTTGGGGTACAAGGCCACCGACTCGATGAGGCGGCCAAAGCGCCCGCGCTTCACGAAGTGCGAGTCGATGATGGCGGTAGGCAGCAGCCCGAGGCCCACGCCCATCTTCACGGCGCCCTTGAGCAGGGCGTCGGGCACCGAGCCGCCGCGTATCATGTGCTGCGACATGGCCATGGCCCCGGCGCTGGTGCCCGCAATCACGAAGTCGGGCTCGGCGTAGTAGCGCCGCAGCAGCGTGTCGAGAAAATCAGTTTCGGCAAACATCTCGCGCAGGCGCGACTGGTTGCCGCCCGACATCATCACGACGTCGGCGGCCAGCAGGCGCTCTAGGTACTCAGGCTGGCGGGCGTCTTCGGGGGTGCGAATGTCCATGATGCCCACGTTGTGGCAATTGAGCATGGCAAACGAGGCCGTATAGATGGGGCCTACTTCCTGCGGAATCATCGAGGCCGTGGTGATGACTTCGATGCGCGGGTCATCCTTGCCCGACTCGCTCACCACGCGCTTGAGGATGCCGAGCTCAAAAAAATTGAGGTAATACTTGCGCTTGCTGCGCGAGGTCGGATAAGTACCCTTGTCTTCGTTGCCGCCAACGGCGATAAGCTTGCCGCGAGGAATCAAATTTTTCAACGTACGATAGCTAGCTGGTTAAGCTCGCAAAATTAGGTTCTACAAAATAGGAACTCGTTAGTAGCGGCTCCTAGAGCCGGCGGCCACCCTAGGGGCAAGCCTTATGCCAGCAGCGCATCGAGCGTGCTCGTGGCCACCGAGTGGTAGTTGGGCCGCGCCTGCCGGTAGATTTCCTGGGCCCGCGCCCGGCCGTTGGGCGTGGCCAACAGCGCCCGGTACAGCGGCACCAAAAACTTACGCCGCCCCACGTGCAATAGAAACTGCGTGAGCGCCGCATCGGCTGGCGCGTACCCGGCCCGCAGCGCCAGCGGAAACCAAGCCGCGAGCAGCTCGGCGTTGCCCGAGGCTGTGAAGTGGAAGGCCGCGTCGAGCGCCGCCAGCTCGGCCGCGGGCAGCGTCGGCGACAAGCCCTGTAAAAAGTGCACCCACTCGTGGCTGCTCCATTCGGCAGTGGTGGGCACCAGTGCGGCGGCCGGCGTGCGCGAGTTGAACTGCGCCAGCACGGCGTCCACGGCCTCGAACCGCGCCGAGCGAGCCACGGGCGCATTGGCCGGCAGGCCGGGGCCATCGACCCAGGCGCCTAGGTCCAGGCGCTCGGTCAGGCCGGGCTCGGAGTCGAGCAGCTCCCGCTGGAGGTAGTCGATAAACGTGGTCGTGTCCATGCTCTGAAAACTGAACCGCGCGAAGTACTCCTTAATAAAGGTATCAAGGCGCGGGCGGCCCACCAGCTGCTCCAGAGTCAGTAGCAGCAGGCAGCCCTTCTCGTAGGCAATGTCATTGAGGCCATCGTCGGGGTCGCGGCCGGCTAGGTGCAGCTGCAGGTGAGTAGCCGGGCTGGTAGCCCCGAGTTCACCAATAGTATGATGCAGGTCGGCCTCGCCCAATACTTGCAGCATGTCAGCGTAAGTGCTTCCATATAAGTGCGCCATGATACGGCGCTCGAAATACACCGTAAAGCCCTCGTTGAGCCAAAAATCATTCCATGTTGCATTTGTAACCAGGTTACCACTCCACGAATGTGCCAGCTCGTGCGCCACTAAACTGGTAAGACTGCGGTCACCAGACAGAATTGTTGGCGTAACAAATGTTAAGCGCGGATTTTCCATGCCTCCAAATGGAAAACTGGGTGGTAACACAAGTAAATCATGCCGCCCCCACTTATAGGCGCCATACAATTGTTCGGCGGCAGCCACCATCTGTTCTAGGTCGGCAAATTCATAGGTTGCCCGCGCCAACGTGGCCGGCTCGGCATAGATGCCAGTGCGCTCGCTGAGCGGCGCAAAGTCGAGCCGCCCCACGGCCAGCGCCATGAGATACGCCGGGATAGGCTGCCCCATTCGGAACTGGTAGCGGCCATCGGCTGCGGTGTGCTGCGGGTTCTCGGCGCTCATCAGCGCCAGCAGCTGGCCGCGCTCCGGACCGAGGATTTCTATAGTGGCGTCATACGTGAAGCGGATTCCCGGCGAGTCTTGGCACGGCAGCCAGGTGCGCGCCAGAATGGCCTGCGACTGCGTGAACAGGAACGGGAACTCGCCTGCCGTTTGGGCCGGCTCTAGCCACTGCAAGGCCGCCGCGCTGGGCGCCGTGCGGTAGCGAATCGTGACTGCCGCCGTGCCTGCTGGCAGCTGCATGCGCAGGGCCTGCCCAAGCACAGCATCGACTTCGCCCAGAGTGTAGGCGGCCGCCGGGCCATCGGCCGCTTCACCTAGGCTCACGCTTTCGAGCAGCAGGTCGCGAGTGTCGAGCACGAGCGAAGTCTCCCTTGGCTGGCCAGCGGTAGCCGTCGCTGTGGGCTCGGCGAGCAGCCAGGTGGCGGTGCCCGCCAGCGTGCGCTGGACGAAGTCAACGGCCAAGTGCAAGCGCAGGTGGCGCACCCGCTGCGAGCCTTGACCGGCGTAGCTGTGTGGGTCTGAAACGAGGGAGGTAGCCGGGTGCACCGGTGAAGACAGAGGAGCCATGCGAAAGAGAAAAGAGAGCCGTTGGAGAAGCTTTGCTATACCAACACCGCGGCCCCAGCGAGGTTGCCCCAGCACATTGAGCGAGATGTTGGCGGGCCGCAACACGCCAGGCTCTGCGCTGGCCCAGGAGCCTGGCGGCGCGCGCTGCCGCCCAGCGGGCTTCCCTAGGTGCGGCTAAACGCCGGAGCAGCCTCGCACTCCCGCCACTTGCCGAGGCGTCGCACTTACAGAATTAATTTACCGGCAAAGAACCGTTTGCTAGTAATAGTACTATCTGGCGCGTACTTTGCACCTAGGCTTGCCACTGACCTAGGCAACCTACCCACCGGCCGCTCAGTAAACGCTACCATTCGCGTTCACTTTTGCTGGGCCACGGCCCGGTTTTTTCTTGCTTCAATGTATCTCAAGTTTCGCTTTAATTTTTTAGTACTCGCCTTCTGGCTGGGCTTGCTCAGCTTGTCGGGGCTGCTGACGTCGTGCGGCGGTAGCGGCGACCAAACCGGTACGCCCACGACTGGCGGCATCAAGCAGGGCATCGCTACGGCTGGGCCCGCGCCGCACCTCGATAGCGTGTTCGTCATCCGAGCCATGCAAACCAACGCCCGCTTCAAGGCGCAGGAGCGCTGGGCCCGCAAGTTTTACCGCGAGCGGCAGTTTCGCCTAGGTTGGTTTAAAGACCACCAACTCGTGCCACAAGCCCAAACCTTGCTCAACGTCATTGCTAAAGCAAAAGATGATGGCCTTGACCCTAAAAAGTACCAAGACAGTGGGTTAACTAAGCTACTGGCAGAATTTAAAACTGTCCAGGATTCGACGCGTCGTAACCAATTAGAACGTCAAATTGACGTAGCGCTATCAGGTACTTACTTCAACTGGGCCTCAGATTACTACCGGGGCGTGGCCAATCCGCGCGATACCAAGAACGATGCGTGGAAGGTAAAGCGCAATAAAATCAAGCTCGACCGGGCGCTGCTCACCATTCTGCGCGAGCGCGAAAGCACGTATCCCTACTACGACTTTGCCCCCCTGCACCCCGAGTACGACCACCTGAAAAAGGCGCTAGCCCTGCTACGCTCGCGCCAGCAAGCAGGCGGTTGGCCTACCCTACCGGCCTCTACCAACCTGCGCCCCGGCCAGGCTTCGCCCGTGGTAGGCCTGCTTCGCCAGCGCCTGCTCGGCAACGAAACGGCGGGCCCCGCAGCACCAGCTACCGAGCCCGGCCAAGCCTTGCCGGTAGTGAATCGGGAGCCCGCGCCCACCACGGCGGAGGTCTATAGCCCAGAGTTGGTCAACGCTGTGAAGGGCTTCCAGCGCGACGCTGGCTTGCCGCCCACGGGCATCGTTAGCGGCGAAACGTTGCGCCAACTCAACGTGCCGCTTAGCGCCCGCATCAACCAAGTTATCCTAAATATGGAGCGCTGGCGCTGGCTGCCCAAAAAGTTTGAGCCCGACTATTTGCTGGTCAATATTCCAGAGTATCGCCTGTACGTTTATGAGGAGCACAAGCCGGTTATGACCATGCGCGTCATCGTCGGCAAGACCCTCAACGCAACGCCCGTGTTCTCCGACAAGATGGAGTACGTAGTGCTCTCGCCCTACTGGAACGTGCCCTTCAGCATCATTGACAAGGAGCTTCGCTACAAGCTAGCCGCCAACCCGCAGGGCACTCTCGACCGCCTCGATATGGAAGTGGTGAAAGGCTACGGCCGGCGCGCCACTGTTATCGACCCTTCCACGGTAGACTGGGCCAATGTCACGCCGGCTACTTTTAAGTATACGCTGCGCCGCCGGCCGGGCCCCAAGAACGACCTAGGGGAAGTAAAATTTATCTTCCCGAACTCGAACGACATCTACCTCCACGACACGCCGCACGGCGAGCTCTTCTCCCAAACGGCCCGCAACTTTAGCCACGGCTGCGTACGTGTAGAAGAGCCCGTGAAGCTGGCCACCTACCTACTGCGCGACTTTCCCCAGTGGGACCAAACGACCATTCAGGACACCATCGCGCAACGCCGCGAGAAGTACGTTACGCTGAAGGAAAAGCTGCCCGTGTACTTGGTGTACCTCACCGCCTGGGCCGATGCCGATGGCCACGTGCACTTCCGCAATGACATCTACGGCCACGACAAAGCACTTGCCAAAGAGTACTTCGAGCAGAGCTAGCTTTAGCTAGTCAGCAGGGCTTAATGCGGTTTCTTCTGAGCTGCATCTACACAAAAAAATGGGGTCACTTCATCTGGCATCGGCCAATGAAGTAACCCCATTTTTTGTGTACTTACCAAGCTTAAAGCTATTCTTTAAGCAGTAATGACCGCTGTACACAAAAGCATATCTCCATGCATTTCAATGTGAAACATATGTAAAGCAGAAGTAATAAACCACTAGCATAACATCCACGCACATTTGTAATAAGCACTACAGTTTACGTATGGATACAAATGTATTAACATCTCATATATATGTAAACAATAGAGAGAGGCCATTTTACACTTGGAAATAGATATTATATGTTTACTTATGTGCACCTTTGTGCTCAAGTAACCTCCGCCTATGATTACGCGCATCCGCGAATTGTTAGAAGCTCGCCAGCTCAGCCCTACTCAGTTTGCTGACCTTATCGGGGTTGGCCGCCCGGTCATCAGCCATATTCTTAGCGAGCGCAATAAGCCCAGTTTAGAAGTAGTTCAGAAAATCATCGGCGCCTTCCCCGACATATCGCTGCCGTGGCTGCTCGCCGGCACAGGCCCAATGCTGGCCGCCGAGGCGGCACCCGCAGTCGCAGTGGCCACAAGTGCCCCGGTAGTAGCTCCGCAGCCGGTTTTAGCAGTTCCGCCACCGCCGGTAGCTCCTGCTACGCCGCTTTCGCCTGACCCCGCCCCCAGCCCGGTGGCCCCGGCCCGCCCAGCTCCTATGCCCCGAGCCGGCAACTACGCGCAGCCACCTAGGTTCCGTCCTGGGGCTGCTGTGTCTACTACCCCGGCCAGCACAGAGGCGGTTCCTCCTGTAGCCTCATTACCCACCGCTGCGCCTGCAGCCCCCGCACTACCTAGTCCGTCTCCTTTTGCTGCGCCTGTGGTCCCCGCTCCTGCCAGCACGCCCCAAATAGCGCCGCTTGCAGCTCCGTCGCCTATTGCCCCTCCGCCCCCAGCTTATGCCGACCTAGGTGCTAGCGAAAGCCAGGCTGCGCCCGCGGAGATGCCAGCCCCACCCCCCACTTCCGAAGTACCAGCCGCTACGCCTCACCCAGCTGCTGCCTTGTCGTTCTTGGGCGAGCCGGGTAAGGCTATTCGCCGCATCGTTATCTTCTACCGCGACGGCTCATTTAGCGACTATCAGCCCGAAGGTTATTAGCGGGGCCAGCCATTTGGCCCATCTTATTGGGCTGTGCCAAGCATGAGAGAACGCCAGTATTTACAAATCTAGCAGGCCAGACGACCTCGCTCCACAGGCAAACATCATCTTATTTTAACTCAAACGGGCCTGCGACCAGGTAGTATATAATGCTACCGGGGCGCAGGCCCGTTTCTTATTTACCTAACTACTAGGCTAACCTTATTGACTACCACTTAGCGCCTGTTAGTGCCATTTTCATTGCGCTGCTTTTCAGAAGCCACAATCAGTTTTCACAATAGCAGGCCACTGTTATGTGTGTACTTTTCCTCATTAATCTAATCTTTAAATAACCCAACGAAATTTCGACTTCTATTTACCAAATACTTTAACCTATTTTTTTAATCAATAATCTCTAATCATCAGACGTTTATGTCTAAATAATTAAAGTACTGTTTAAAGATTAAAATAGCCATTACGAAAAAAGACTTACTATTTTTTTCGTGCAAGAATAATCCTCACTTTTTAGGCAGCTGTCGTCTACTATAAGCAACTAGTGCTTGCTAATATTTCAATCAGTACCTATTATTCGAAAAAACCAATTACAGGTTAGCCAATAGCATTTGCAGTGGCTGAGCAAATGTATAGCCTAAAGCGGCTAACTAGCGCGCATGTTGCCCTAGGCTTATTCGGTCCGGGCAACTCCAGTAGCTACTGGCACCAAGCTGGCGGTTGCTCACCAGCAAGTGGCCAGTTAGCCCCGCTTACATCCTAGTAAGGGGCAGGCTCTAGCCGACGCATTCGCGCTGTTTACACCTATTCCTGTTAGCTGCTCCGCACAAATTACGCCAATTAGGTAGGCCTCGTTTGGCGGCTGCGGCTTACCTTCGCGGCATGAAACGTCTGCGCACCTACTCCTTGCTGCTGGCCGCCAGCGCGGCCCTGTTCCTCACCGCTGCCTGCTCGGTTGCCCCCGATGCGGAGAAAGACCCGAGCGCCGATGCGGCCTACAAGCGCGAACATCGTGCCGAAGGCTACCGCGAAGCGCAACGCAGCAACGTCAATTACTAAACCTCTGTAGCTAGCGCCCGAGCCGCCAGGCTGGCGCAGTGAGGTTCATACATGCAAAAGCCCCGACTACTGAACTAAGTAGTCGGGGCTTTTGCGTGGGGCCAGTACCCGCTTAGCTGTGCAGCGCCGGCGCTTCGGCCAACTCAGGCAGGGGCAGGCTGTCTAGTAAGCGCTGCTCTAGTAGGTCGGCCCAGGTGCGCAGGTACAGCACTACATCATCGCGCTGGTTATGGCGCAGCGCATTGCGCCGCTCAAACGGAATGGCCATGCGCACGGCGGGGTCAGATATTTTTTCTAGGTGGGTTAAATCTTGCCGCGAGAAGCCCATTGCCAGCATCTCGTCGATGGTCTGGTCGAAGGGCAGGCCGCTGGTGGGGCAGTAGTCGATGAGCTGGCGCTCCCAGTCGCCGTAGCGCTGCAGGGCCTGGGTATGAATCTCGGCCTTGGTGAGCGACGTTACCGTTTGGGCTAGGTGACCGCAATTACAGCTGCCCATGTGGCCCCACTGGTATGGAGCCTCGGCGGCCAAGCGGCGGGCTGTGTCGCGCAGGGCCTTAATCAATGGAAGAGAAACGCGAGAAGTCATGGGCTGAAAGGCTACTAGTTAAACAAATAGCTTCTGCTAGAAGCAATGCCAGCCGATTTTTGTTTCCGGCTGCCACACAAAAAGACGTTCCGGCTTCCCAACCTGAAGCAGGCTGCGAAACCGGAACGAATATAGCTACGAGGACTCGTTGCGCCTACCTAGCACTCAGCAGAACCTAGGAGCGGCGGCTACCGCCTTCGCTACCACCACGGCCGGCTTGCCAGGGGCGGCCGCTTGACCGGCGCTCGCTACCGCCAGCGCTACTTGCCGCTGCCGGGCGCCCGCCCGACTGAGGCCGCCCACCGCTACGCTGCTCGCCACGGCTAGTAGTGCCTTGGCTACCTGCGGCACGCGGTGCACCACCACGACCCTGGCCGCTACCGCCCGAGCGTCCCTCGCGGGGCGGACGGCCAGCCGGGCCTTTGGGACGAATGATGCGCTCGCTGCCGTGCAACGAGACCGGAGCCACGCTGGCCGTGGTAAACGGGTGGTTGCTGTCTACGTCAATCTGCTTACGAATAAGCTTCTGAATGTCTTGCAGATACGCGCGCTCCTCACCTTCTACAAATGTAAACGCGGTACCGAAAGCCCCCGCTCGACCCGTGCGGCCGATGCGGTGCACATATGTTTCGGGCTCGTTGGGCACTTCATAGTTGATAACGTGGGTCAACTCGTCTACGTCGATGCCGCGGGCAGCAATGTCGGTAGCTACCAGCACACGGGTAGTGCCCGCCTTAAAGTTGCTGAGGGCGCGCTGACGGTGGTTCTGGCTTTTGTTGCCGTGGATGGCTTCAGCCGTAATCTGGGCTTTCTCCAGCGTTTCGGTCACTTTGTTGGCGCCATGCTTGGTGCGGGTAAATACCAGCACGCGCTTAATGGCGGGGTCTTTCAGCACGTGGCGCAGCAGCGCGGGCTTGTCGTTTTTATCGACCAGAAACACCGACTGCGTTACGGTGTCGGCGGTGCTCGATACGGGCGTTACGGCTACCTGCACAGGGTTGGGGCGCAGGATAGTGGCCGAAAGCTCTTTAATAGCCTGCGGCATGGTGGCCGAAAAGAACAGGCTTTGGCGACCGGCCGGCAGCTTGGGCAGGATGCGCTTGATGTCGTGGATGAAGCCCATGTCAAGCATACGGTCGGCCTCATCAAGCACAAACACTTCGAGGTGCTGCAGATTGACGTAGCCCTGGTTCATCAAGTCGAGCAGGCGGCCGGGCGTGGCCACTAATATTTCGACGCCGCGCTGCAAGGCCTGCACCTGCGGGTTTTGGCCTACCCCGCCAAAAATGACAGTCGAGCGCAGCTGCGGCAGATGGCGGCCGTAGGCCCGGAAGCTCTCGCCAATCTGAATGGCGAGCTCGCGGGTGGGTGTGAGCACGAGGCAGCGGACGCGCCCACGTGGGCCCTGGCCTTTTTGGGCCTGAGCGGTCTGGTGCAGTATCTGGAGGATGGGCACCGAGAAGGCGGCCGTTTTGCCGGTGCCCGTTTGGGCCACGCCAAGTAGGTCGTGGCCTTCGAGCACCTGCGGGATGGCTTGCTGCTGAATGGGCGTGGGAGTGGTGTAGCCTTCCTCGCCTAGGGCGCGCAGGATGGGCTCAATCAGGTTGAGTTCGGTAAACGTCATGGGGTAGCGGGCCGCCCGCCAAACAAGCGGCGACCCAGGGCGGGGCAAGCGGAGCTCCCCGGTCGGAAAAAAATTTCAGGATAAACAGCCCGCACCTCACGCGCCACTTACGACGCGGCGGGCCGGATGGCCGTATATACGGCCGGCAGCCGGTCCGCAACCAGACTGCCCATAGCGGCAAAGGTACCGCTTATTTTTACAAGCTATGAAAATCACGCAACGCCGCCGCGTATTCGACGGGCATTTCAAGATTACCGAACTCACCGCCACCACTCCGCAAGGCGAAGAAATAACGCGCGAGCGTTTCGAGCCGGGCCATGCCGTGGCTGCGCTGGTGTTCGATACAAATAAGCAACAGTATCTATTCACGAAGCAGTTCCGCGTCGGCCCCGAAGCCGACCTGCTGGAAATCGCCGCCGGCATGGTAGATAAAGACGAGAGCCCCGAAACCGCCGTGCGCCGCGAGCTGCACGAAGAGCTGGGCTACGAGGTCGATGAGCTGACTGAAATCGTGAAAATGTGGCCTTCGCCCGGCACCAGCGGCGAAACCATCACGGTGTACTACGCCGAGGTGAGCCGCCAAACCGGCGCCGGGGGCGGCCTAGCCGACGAGCACGAGCACCTAGAAATGGTGGCCTTCACCCGCAAACAATTACTTACCGAGCCCTGGCAGGATGCTAAAACCCTCCTGGCCGTGCAGTGGGTGCAGTTGCACAAGTAAGTCCTCCGCCCTAGGTGGTAGCTGAGGCGGCTTTGGCTATGAAGCCTTTGCGCGCCCCGACTACCACCTAGTGGTTTCTACGGAATAGACAGCTGGTATTCAAATACCTGCTGCAGCTTACTGTCCGTAATGGACAGCAAATATGGCCCCGGCACGGCGGGCTTCACAAAGGGTACGGCCTGTTGGGCCTGGTACAGGTCGCGGCCGAAGAAGCGGCCAGAGCCGGGCTTGGGCGTGGCCGTGTACACCTCGGCGCCATCTTTGGTGCGGGCCGTGAGAGTGAGGGCCGAAGGGTCGGCGTTCTTGGCGCCTTGGCGGTGGATGGTGAGCAGCAGCGCCCCGCCGGGCGGCAGCGCGGCCAGTCGGCGCTGGTAAGTGCTATCGGCCCAGGTGTGAATGCGGCGCAGCTCGTCGATTTCGGCCAGCATCTCGGCTTGTGAGCGGTAGCACACGCGGGTGTAAGAGCCCGTAATGTCGGCGTCCTCGTCGGTGTTTTTGGTGATGTTGGCCACTACCGGGCACTCAGGGTCTTTTTGCGCAAACATGTATTTTTTGCGCGGCGGGCCAGCGGGTGTGGGGTACTTACTGGCGCTCTGGGCCGAAGCAATGGGGGCCGCTGCACTTACCAAGCCGATGCCCAGCAGCGCAGCTTTCAACAAACAGTCAAATTGCATTATAATATGATAAAATAGATAACATGGCTCAATCTATTGAACCCTGCAAAGAACGGCATCAGTTATCTATTCTTAGGCCGAGGGCTAATGCCGGGCCTCAACTATTTTGTGCCAGGCGCCAGCTTACTGGGCAGCGGCCGGCCCATACATCATCCCAACCTCCCAAAGCTCGTCGCTGTAGCTCAGCACTTTATGCTGCTGGCGGCTTGGCTGCACTTCGCCGCGGCGGGCCAGGTAAGCGTAGGGCACACCCGGCAGCAGGTACCGGTCATCAAAAACGTAGCGGTCAAATTTATTTACTTGGTACGCGCCTTCAACGACTTCTACTTTAGCCTCCTGCCGAAACCGGGCGGGCGGATACTGCAAATAGAAAAGCGTGTAGACGTAATTCAAAGGAATCTGGGAAGTGATGCGCACTTGTGTCGCACCTTGCAAACGGCGCACAGCCTCAAACGCCGGCCCCAGTCCTTCATTAAACTGCTTGCGGATGCCACTTCGCGGATAATTGTAGAAGTAAGCCCGGACACTATTGCCCCCCACCCCCACAAACCAGCTGAGCAGCAGCCCCCAGAATACTTGCCTAGGGCGGCCGGCGGGCAGCCACTTGCTGCCGACCGCACCACCCCAGGCTGCTAGTGCCAGGCAAGGCAGAAAGAGGTGATTGATACGATTGACATTCAGCTCAAACAAGAAGAATAGGGGCAGGCAAGCCAACCCCCAGGCCCCAACCAGCAGGCCTACTAGCGCCGCCGGCTGGCCAGTATACCATTGCTGCTGCAGCCCCCGCAACCGATAAAGCCCTACTCCCACGCCCACCACCGTCAGCCCCCACGTACCGCGCAGCAGCAGCGGGTAGTCGAGCATTTTATTATGGTTGGTGTCATCGTCGAAGCTGCGCACCACAAAATCCGCGTTATGGACCCATATTGCCGCCATACTACCCAGACCTTTATAGTCCAGTCGATTGATTAGCGTCACTGGCGTCGAAAAAAACAGCTTGTCAGTCCAGGCTAGGTTGCGCCCTAGCACGTAGTTTTCTGCGAAAAATAGCAGGAACGGGGCGGCGACGAGTACAAAGAGCCCCAGCGCCAGCCCCCAGGCCCACCACTGCGCTTTGATGCGCCCGAAGCAGCCCAGCAGCACGACGCCAAGCAGCGTCGGCAGCACCACCACCGTGGTGCCGTAGGCGTACAGCGCCAGCGCGAAGGGCAGCAAGGAGGGGATAATCCAACGCCGCTGCTGGCTATAAATAGCCTGGCCCACGCAGGCGCAACCCAGCAGCATCCAAAAAGGCAACAGGTTACTTTCCAACCCCCAGCGGCTTAGCATAAAATGCCAGGGTGCCAGCGCTAGCAGCAGCAGCCCGAGCAGCGCTGCCCGCCGACCTAGGGGCCGCAGACAGCAATAGAACAGCGGCAACGTCAGCAGCCCCATTCCTAGGGCGGCGAGCCGCGCCGATAAAATGCTCAGGCCGCACACCTTTACTAGTGGTATGGTCAGGTAGGCCAGCAGCACGTTTTGCCCACTACCCCACGCCGGGAAGTACGCCGGCCAGGGATTGCCCCACTTATCGCAGCCGGTCTCGGCCAGTGAGTAGGCTTCGTAGGCGCTGGCGGCCTCATCTTGGTTGAGGCCGGGCGGCACACTTGGGAAGTGCCACACACGCACAAAAATTCCTAGCCCAAGCACAGCAAGCACCAGCAGCCGGTATGCTCGTTGCCGGCCTAGGTATTGCTCCAGACTCCTCATTAACCTAGCTTAATAGATAGCAATGTGCATCTCGCCGGCCATGTTGCGGCTGGCCCGATACATGCCCTCCGAGTTAAAGGGCAGCGCTAGGTTGCCGGCGGCATCCACGGCAATGAGGCCGCCCTCGCCACCCACCGGGGCCAGTTTGTCGTGCACCACTACGCGGCAGGCCTCGGCCAGCGATAAGCCCCGGTATTCCATCAGGCAGGCCACGTCGTAGCTGGCCACGGCCCGCATAAAGTACTCGCCGTGCCCGGTGCAGCTGATGGCGCAGCGCGCATCGGCCCAGGTGCCAGCCCCAATGAGGGGCGTGTCGCCGATGCGGGCGTAGCGCTTGTTGGTCATGCCGCCGGTGCTGGTGGCGGCGGCCAGGTGGCCGCGCTGGTCGCGGGCCACAGCCCCCACGGTACCTTTCTTCCAGTTGGGGTCTAGCTTCGGCGGGTCGCTCGGAGTATGGTCGAGCTGCACCCGGCCGGCCGCGATAGCTTCCTGCAGCTGGTCGTAGCGCTGCTGGGTGAAGAAATACGCGGGCGGCTGCAGCGGCAGGCCGTGCTCGCGGGCTAGCTGGTCAGCGCCGGGGTAGGCCAGCAGCACGTGCTCGGTTTGCTCCATTACCAGGCGCGCCGCCCGAATGGGATTTTGTACCTCGCGCACCCCAGCCACGGCGCCCGCGCGCCGGGTGGCCCCGTCCATGAGGGCGGCGTCCATCTCGTGGTGGCCTTCGTGGGTGAATACTGCCCCCCGCCCGGCGTTGAAGAGCGGGCAATCTTCGAGCGAGCGCACCGTAGCCTCCACCGCATCGAGCGCCGGGGCGCCCTGGGCTAGCAAGTCGGTACCTAGGTCTAGTGCCGCGCGCAGCGCGGCGCGGTAATCGGCTTCTAAGGCGGGCGTCAGCGCGGCGCGGGCGATGGTGCCAGCCCCCCCGTGCAAGGCAAGTGCGAACATATTTTTAGCTTTTGGCCGCAAGAACGGGATTCGTGCTCATAAGCTTAGTGCGCGCCAACTACTTGACTGCGAAACAGGCGCTGCCCTAGGTTATTATTTCAACTGTATTTATCAAATAATCAAGCAGATAATTAACGTTAAAAATTCAGGTTTTTTGCTACAAAACTGACTTTACCGAAACCAAAACCTAGCCGCCTTCGGTTTTTATTCGTAGGTTTGACCTCCCAATCCCAATTTTCTCTTAACCATACAATACGATGGCATACGACGTAACCGGCCGCCTGCACGAAATCTTTGACGAACAGCAGGTTAGCGATAAATTTCGCAAGCGCGAGTTCGTCCTGGAAGTCCAAGACGGCCAGTATCCCCAGCAAATCAAGTTTCAGCTGACTCAGGACAAAACCAGCCTCATTGACCCCTACAAAATGGGCGACGAGGTGAAAGTTACTTTCGACCTGCGCGGCCGCGGCTTCAATAAAAACGGCCAGATGCTGTACTTCACTAACCTCGAAGCATGGCGCGTTGAGCCGGCTGCGGCTGGTGGTGCCCCGGCCGGTGGCGGTGGTGGCTATGCCCAGCCTCAAGCCGCTGCTCGCCCCGCTGCTCAAAACCAGAATCCAAACCTGCGGGCTCAGCCTTCGGCTGCCCCCATCGCTAGCGACGACGACAACGACCTGCCCTTCTAGACCGCAGATTCAAACGGATTTGTTGGATTAAACGGATACGCCCGGCTGCGCCGGGCTGACTGACAACCGACGAATAGTAACTACTTGATGTGCCGCTTCCTACCTAGGAGGCGGCACATTTGCGTTGAGGCTAGCGTTATATGCGTATAAAAGGAAAGCTCACAGCCGACAGCTGCTAGCTAACAGCTTATACTTATGAACTTACGCGCACTTATTAGCCGGGGCGAGGGCGAGGAACTGGAATTTAAAAAGAAGACCACCCACCCTACCCGTATTTCGCGCACGCTGGCCTCGCTGGCCAATACCCGGGGCGGCAAGGTGCTGGTGGGCGTCGACGATGACGGCCGGGTGGTGGGCGTACGCGACGCCGAGGAAGAAATGTTTGTGCTGCGCGATGCAGCGGCGCACTACATCGAGCCGCCGCTTACTCTGCATTTTCGCGAGGTAGAAACGGAGGACGACCGCATTGTGCTCATTGTGGAGGTGCCCGAAAGCCAGAACAAGCCGCACCGCGCTCAAATAGCGCCCGGCGAATGGCGCGGCTACATCCGGGTGCGCGACGAAAGCGTGCAAACCAGCTCGCTCACCGAAAAGCTACTGGAGCGCCAGCAACCAGAGGCCCGCTTCGAAAAGCTGCCGCTTACGAAAGACGAGCTGCGCGTGCTAGAATATCTGCGCACCACCCCACGCATTACAGTGGCCCAGTATACCAAGCTTATTAATGTGAGCCGCCGCCGCGCCTACCGTACCCTCATCAAGCTGACGCTGCACGGCTACCTGCGCTACCACGACAAAGAGAAAGAGCCGTATTACACCTTATAATCACAGATTGTAGCGGATTCAACGGATTACGCAGATACGCCCGCCTGCAGCGGGCTGACTATTTGGACGCAGGAGCGGCTTCGCCGGCTCACTCTAAGTTAGCCAAAAGCTAATCTGCATTCGAATAGTCAGCCTGCCGCAGGCGGGCGTATCTGCGTAATCCGTTGAATCCGCTACAATCTGCGATTTATTCCTGCTTGCGAGCGCGGGCGACTTTCTTCTCTTCCTTTTCGGCTTTTTTCTCCTTCATCGATTTGGTCGGCTCTTTCTTTTTTTCTTTGCGGGCGTCTTGTGCTTTTGCCATGAGTGAAAAGGTGGGTAGAGGGTAATGGGATTAAAAATAACTAAAAAATCGGCTTCCTAACGAAGTGGAGCTGCTGGTTGTTGTGCCAAAGCTGTATCAGGTGCGGGCATCATGGGCCAGTAGCGCTCGCGCAGTATCCCTAGGTGGTGCCGCTCGTGGCCAGCCGTAATAAAGAGCAGGGCGCGCACGCTCGTAGCGCCCCCATTGGCAAGGCCCACGCGGTCGAGCTGCGCGGGTGTGAAACTGCTAAAAAGGGCTAGCGTAGCCGCCCGCACGGCATGATACTCCGTTAGCAGGTCGCTCATCGAGCGGTCGTTGGCCTCGCTCGTAGCGGCATATTCGTTTTCATTGAAGCCAGGCAGCGACTGGGCATCGCCGCGGGCGAAACGCAGGGCCCGGTACGTAAAAATGCGCTCCGTATCAATGATATGTAGTAGCACCTCCTTGGGCGTCCATTTGCCGGGCGCGTAGCGCATGAGGGCCTGCGCTTCGGTGAGGCGGGCCAGGTCGCGGTGCAGTTCGGCGGGCTGCTGGCGCAGCAGCGCGAGCGGGTCGGCGCCTTCCGGAATCAGGTCGAGGTAGCCTTGCGCGTAGGGCTGGTAGGTGCCGGGCGCGGGGCGGGCTGGGGTAGCAGTGGCAGGCATGGTGGCAAAGGTAGCCGCCCGGCCCTTGGCCAAATACCGAAACCCCAGGCGTGCGGCGCCAAGCGGTCGGCGGCGTAGGTGGCGCTTGCCAGCCAACAGGTGCGCCCCTAGGTGGTGCTGTAAGTAGTCGTGCGTATCAACGCCTTCTACCCCAAAGGCCCAGCGCAAAAAATCGGGCATGATGGCGCCCCAGGTGTCTTGATGGTGGTGGCCGCCGGGCACCTCTACATAGCGCACAGCCTCGGTGGGCAGCCCCTGCTGGGCCAGCGTGGCCATCAGGTCGAGGGTATCGTCTATCGAGTCGATGATACCGTTGTTGTTGCGGTCGCTAGTTTCATCATCGGTGCCGGTTTGCAGCCAGTATTGCTGGCCGGGCCTAGGCGCCCGGGCACTTACCAAGCTGTGCATCAATCGGTCGGCATCGGTGTAGCCGTCATTCAAGCCTCGGCTGCGCCACCAAAATGAGCCGCTGAACGAGCCCGCCCGCTGAAACGCTTCGGGGTGGTGCCAGGCTAGGTCGAAGGCCGTGAGGCCACCTAGCGACATACCGGCTACTACCGCCTCCGCCGGGTCGGCGCTGGCGTGGTAGTGGGCCTGCACGTAGGGCAGCAACTCTTTGAGCACAAACTCGGTGTAGTGCCCGGCGCGGCTGCCGCGGCCTAGGTAGTCGGGCTGGGCTGCCACGCCGTACTCCTGCAGGCGGTCGGCGGCGTGCACCGCCACCAGCACGAAGGGGCGCACGGCCCCACGCTTATATAGGTAGTTGAGCGTGGTGGGCAGGCGCAGGCGCTGCAGGTCCTGGCCGTCGTTGAGGTACAGCACCGGGTAGGGCTGCGCGGCGGCCACGTCGAAGCCGGGTGGCAGCACCACGTCGAGACGCACCACGCGGCCCAGCCGGATAGAGAATAAGGATTCGTCGCGCCGAACGGCCACGGTAGCGCCACGCGGCGACTGAAATCGGAATACTGCCATTATCTACGCAAAGAAACACGCCCCACCCGCGTTTCCCAGAATTTTATCCAAAGTTGGTCGTTCAGATTTTCTGCTTAGTTTGCGGCCGGTTCCGGGGTGGGCTCCTTTCCCACCGGCACCTGCCTCTTGCACGAAGAATACCGCCGCTTCTACTCCCAGCACCTGGGCCTCGACATGGAAATGCTGGTCCTGGGTGACTACGGCTACCCCATCCTCGTTTTTCCGACCTCCAATGGCCGCTATTTCGAGGCCAAAGACTTTCACCTGGTCGACTCAGTACGCTGGTTTATTGACAACAAGCTCATTAAGCTAGTCTGCATCGACAGCGGCGACAAGTGGAGCTGGTATGCCAAGCACCTGCACCCCGGCACCCGCCTGCACAATCACAACCTCTACGACCGCATGATAAGCGAAGAGCTGGTGCCGCGCCTGCAGCAAGAGTGCCAAGTCGACAAGATAGGCGTGGCCGGCTGCTCCCTAGGTGGCTATCAAGCGCTTAACTTCGCCTTTAAGCATCCCGAGAAGGTGGCGCACCTGTTTTCGATGGGCGCAGCCTTCGATATTCGCATGTTTATGGGCGGCTACTACGACGAGCAGGTATACTTCAACAACCCGCCCGACTTCATGCCCAATGCCCAGAATGACAACTTCTACAAGATGAACATCATCTTGGGCACAGCCGAACAAGACTTCTGCAAGGACTCTAACTACCAGATGTCGGGCATCTTAAATGCCAAGGGCATTCCACACCGCCTCGATGTGCGCAATGGCACCCACGACTGGCCCGTGTGGCGCGAGATGTTCCCGGAATACGTCTCTTCTATCTTTTAATAAGGCTGTTGCGTACAATTGCACAGCCCCCCTCCCAAACACCCTTTTTGCCTTCACCCCATGAAAAAAATCGGCATTCTTTTCGGCCAAGAAAACACGTTTCCGCAGGCTTTCATCGACCGCGTCAACCAAAAGGCCGTTGATGGCATCACGGCTGAGTTTGTAAATATCACGGAAGTTGAGCAGGCTGTGCCCACCGACTACGCCGTTATTATCGACCGCATTTCGCAGGACGTGCCTTTCTATCGTGCCTACCTCAAGAACGCCGCCCTCACGGGTACGGCCGTGATTAACAACCCCTTCTGGTGGAGCGCCGATGAGAAGTTTTTTAATAATGCCCTCGCAGTGCAGCTCGGCGTGCCAGTGCCCAAGACGCTACTGCTGCCCAGCAAGGCCCGCCCCGACGACACCAACGAAAACTCGTTCCGCAACCTGTCGATGTTCGATTGGCAGAAGGCGTTTGAGAAAATCGGTTTCCCAGCCTTTATGAAGCCCCACTCGGGCGGCGGCTGGAAGAGCGTGTATAAGGTGGACAACCCCGATGAAGCCTGGCGCGCCTACGACGAAACCGGTCAGCTTGTAATGCTATACCAAGAAGCCGTTGAGTTTGATGATTATTTCCGCTGCTACTGCCTAGGTGGCAAGGATGTGCTCATTATGCCCTACGAGCCGCGCAACGCTTTCCATGAGCGCTACAAGACGGAGATGAAAACGCAGGGCGAGGCCGGCGAAAAGTTGCTCGAAACGGTGAAAGACTACACGCTGCGCCTGTGCCAAGGCCTGGGCTATGACTTCAACACCGTAGAATTTGCGGTGCGCGACGGTGTTCCAATCGCTATTGACTTTGGCAACCCCGCGCCCGACGCCGACATTAATTCGGTAGGCCCCGAAAACTTTGAGTGGGTGGTAGAGCACGCCGCAAATCTAGCCATCGAGCGGGCCCAGGCCCAGCAGCCCGGCCGCGACAACCTCACCTGGGGCACGTTTGTGCAAAAATCAGCTAGCCAAACCGCCATTGCCTCGACCGATGGGGCCGTGGAGGTTGGCAGCCCCGTGCATGAAACCAACGACCTAGGAGCCACTGGCATTCAAGCCGCAACGAAGAAGGCCGCGCCCAAAAAATCGGCTGCTCCTCAGCCCGTAGCCCCCGAGGGCGAGGTACCAACCGAGAAGCCCGCCGCGAAAGCCAAAGCGAAAGCTGCCCCCAAAGCAGAAGCCAGCGCTGAAAAGGCGCCCGCCAAACCCAAAAAGGCACCCGCTAAGAAATAACTGTTTTTCCTTTTTAGCTGCGTAAAAAAGGGCTGCCATCGCTGCTTGGTGGTAGCCCTTTTTGTAGCTTTTTGCTTCCTCTAGCGCCCTAGGGGTTCTTGCTTACTCATTTCTAGTCGCTGCCCACCTATGGCCCGGCCCGTTTTCACCCTCGGAATCGAAGAAGAGTTTCAAACCATCGACCCGGTCACGCGCGACCTGCGCTCGCACATGTCGAAGATTGTGGAGGACGGCAAAATCACGCTGCACGAGCAGGTGAAGGCCGAAATGCACGAGTCGGTAGTAGAAGTTGGTACCAACATTTGCCATAACATAGAAGAGGCTCGCACCGAAGTAGTACATCTGCGCCGTCAGGTTATTGAGTTGGCCGACCGCGTGGGGCTGAAAATCGCGGCGGCGGGCACGCACCCGTTTTCGCGCTGGCAAGACCAGCCCATCACGCCCGACGCGCGCTACGACAAAATAGTGGAGGAGCTGCAAGAGGCGGCCCGCTCCAACCTCGTCTTTGGCATGCACGTGCACATCGGCATCGAAAACCGTGACCTAGGCGTGTACATGATGAACGCGCTGCGCTATTTCCTGCCGCACTTGTTCGCGCTCAGCACCAACTCGCCGTTTTGGGAAGGCCGCGAAACTGGTTATAAATCATTCAGGACGAAGGTATTTGAGCGGTTTCCGCGCACCGGTATCCCGGGCTATTTCAATAGCGCGTCTGACTACGACGAGTTTATTGCCTTGCTCATCAAGACTGGCTGCATCGACAACGGCAAGAAAATTTGGTGGGACTTGCGATTGCATCCCTTCTTTGACACTATCGAGTATCGCATCTGCGACATGATGATGCGCGCCGATGAAACCATTGCCGTGGCAGCCGTCATGCAAGCGCTGGTAGCCAAGATTTACAAGCTAAAGTGCCAGAACCTGAACTTCCGGCTTTACCGCAGCGCCCTCATTAAGGAAAATAAGTGGCGGGCTGCCCGCTACGGCATCAACGGCACCCTCATCGATTTTGGCTCGCAGGAAGAAAAGCCCGCCCGCCAGCTCATTCTGGAGCTGCTTGATTTTGTGGACGACGTCCTCGACGACCTAGGCAGCCGCCATGAGGTAGAGTATGTACTTAAAATGCTAGAAATGGGCACTGGCGCTGACCGCCAGCTCGCCGTTTTTCACCAAACCGGCGACCTCACCAAAGTGGTTGACTATATCTTGAGCGAAACCACGCACGGGCTCTAGATGACCTAGGTACTACTTCAACGAACTTATTATTAACTTGCTACCGTTATTTTAAACAAGCCTTTTCTTATCGGGTTTATTAAGATTATTCATTAGCCTATGCCTACTTTCCGTATTGCAGTCCTGGATTTGTACAATAACACCCGCAATGAAGGGATGCGTTGTATCTACCAGCTTTTACGCCGCACTGAAGCCGCTCACCACGTAACATTTGCGGTCGACACGTTTAATGTCCGGGCCGAAAACCAGGTTCCGGGCCTTGACTACGACATCTACATTTCGAGCGGCGGGCCTGGCAGTCCCCTTCCTTCTACCGAAGCTTGGGAGCCTCTTTATTTTCAGTTTATTGACTCACTGCTGTCTTATAACCAGACAGCTGAGCGTAAAAAGCACTTACTTCTGATTTGCCACTCGTTTCAGCTCATAAGCCGGCACCTAGGGCTGGGCGAGGTGAGCAAGCGCAAGTCTACTTCCTTTGGCGTGTTGCCAGTGCACCTTACGCCAGCCGGCGAGGCCGACCCGGTATTTGACCAGTTGCCCGAGCCCTTCTATGCCGTCGATTCGCGTGATTATCAGCTTACTGATGTTGACGCTGACCGCCTGGCCGAGTTAGGGGCTTCGGTGCTGTGCCTCGAGAAAGAGCGCCCCCACGTGCCCCTGGCGCGGGCTGTCATGGCCATCCGTTTTTCGCCTGAGGTGCTGGGCACCCAATTTCACCCCGAGGCCGATGGCGAAGGCATGCTACGCTATATGCTCACCGATGAGCGTAAGCAGCAGGTAATCACGGCCTATGGCGAAGATAAATACGACGACATGGTGCGCCTACTAGCCGACCCCAATGCCATCGAGCGGACCGAAAACGTAATTATTCCGAACTTTTTGCGCCGGGCGCTGGCGCAGCTTGGCGAGTTGGCACTAGCCTAGGTCCCTTCTGCTATGCTGATTGCCAAGCTCTCTTAAGTCCATTTACTGGCGCGAACTTGACCGTTCGCGCCATTTTTTTGCTCGTCATTTCTTCCCCTTATGATTCCTGCCGCCCGCCACCTCTTCAACGCCGCTTTCACCCCCGAGAAATATCAGGAAATGCTGGCCGACATCGACCTGCAGCTACCGGGCCAATTGGACTTTCGCGTCGCTGAAACCCCGGTTTTCGTGCCGGCAGGCTTACGCGACAAACTCATTCGGGCGGGGCAGGATATCATCAATGTCATTCAGCAGCCCGATTTCAAGCAGCTCACCGAGCAGGCCATTCCGCCCCACCAGCGCGTGCCGCACGAAGATGAGCACGCTGAATTTTTAACGTTTGACTTCGCAGTGTGCCGGGGTACCGATGGCGAGCTAGAGCCGCAGCTTATTGAAATGCAAGGTTTTCCATCACTCTACGCCTTTCAGTCGTGGCTGCCTTTCATATTTCGCAAGCACTACCCTATTCCCGACTCGGTGACGCCATTTTTGGAAGTGCCAGATGCGGAGGCCTACCACGCCGAAATGCGCAAGCTGATACTGGGCAACGAGCAGCCGGAAAATGTCATTCTACTGGAGTTGTTTCCGAAGCTGCAGAAGACTCGGATAGATTTTATGCTCTCCAAGCAGTTCTGGGGCATCGAGGCCATATCGCTACCCGACGTGCGGAAGCGTGGTCGACACTTATTCTATGAGAAAAACGGCCGAGAAATCTTAATTAAGCGCATCTACAACCGCATCATCTTCGATGAACTGGTGCGCTACCCCGACCTGCACCCCGAGTTCAATCTCACCGACGATGACGTGGATGTAGAATGGGTGGGCCACCCAAACTGGTTTTTTCGCATCAGCAAGTACACGCTGCCGCTCATCAAAAGTGACTTTGCGCCGGCTAGCTACTACCTACACGAGCTGACAGAATACCCAGCCGACCTAGAGAACTACGTGCTCAAGCCCCTGTTCTCGTTTGCGGGCGCGGGTGTGCGGCTGCACGTGACGGCGGCCGACCTCGACGCGCTGCCCGACAAGCAGAATTACTTGCTGCAGCGCAAAGTGCAGTACGAGCCCGTGGTGCAATCGCCCGACGGCTTGGTCAAGTGCGAGATTCGCTTGCTTTATAGCTGGCCCAAAGATGAAACGAAGCCGCTACTACTCACGGGCTTGGCTCGTCTGAGCCGCGGCGAGATGATAGGCGTGGACTTCAATAAAAATAAGGACTGGGTTGGCGGCACCACCCCTTTGTTTGAGAAATAAGCTCGCTCTACTATTTTCTGAGCTTATAGGGCTAGCAACTATACCGATTAGCGCTGCGTATTGCCGAGCCAACGCTTCCCCTTTTGCCTCTCCTTATGTCGACCCTCACCGAACGCGGCCTCGAAATCTCCAAAAACGCTCTCTTTTCTAAATTCCTCGGTCGCAGCTCCAAGCTGCTCAGCAAGCCTTTTAAAGCTGTTCTCGTACTGAACGAAGTAGCTGATAAGCTGGCCGATAAGCATAGCAAGGAAAACAAATTCACGCAGCTGTTTCACACGGCTCACACCCTAGTGCGGCTCGTGCGTAGCTACGTCAGCGGCGAGTATCGCCAAATTCATACTACCACCATCGCGTCGGGCCTAGGGGTCCTGCTGTATGTGCTTTCACCCATCGACCTTGTGCCTGATTTTATTCCGGTGCTAGGGTTTCTTGATGACCTAAGCTTGATAAGCTGGTTTATCGGGAAGTTCCACGTGGAAATTACCCGCTTTCAAGAGTGGGAGCAGTCGGCCAGCGCAGCCCTGACGCCCACCCCGGCCCAAGGCGACCGCTCGCTGCCAGCCGTAGCTGAGCTAGGTCACTCCTAGGTCTTCCATTTCAAGAAAAAGCCCGTTAGCCTTGATAGTCAGCTATCAGAGCTAACGGGCTTTTTATTTACTTACAGTTGGCCGCAGGGCATAGATGCGCTCTATAATCTCGACTACTTTCAAACCATCGTGGGCGTTGGTGGTAGTCTGAGCGCCCGCTTGCACGGCTTGCACTACGTCGTCAATCACGTGGCTATGGTTGGCCGCCGAGCCTTGGTAGGCTCCGTAGTCGTTGGCGGCGTTAGTGGCGGGTAGCGTTGGCAGCTCGTAACCTTGCACGTGGCAGTAGTCGACTTTGTCTAGGTACTGCCCACCAATTTTGAGCGAGCCGCGCGCGGCCACCACCGTCAGGGAGCTTTCGAGGTTGCGGTCCCACACGGCTGTGCTGTAGCTAAGCGTGCCGCTGCCGCCGCGCACCAGGTCGAAGGTAACCACCCCACTGTCTTCAAAATCGGTAACAGATTGATGCGCAAAGTCCTGGAAGCGGGCGCTGATATTAGTGATATCCCCGAATACCCAGTGTAGTAAGTCTACGAAGTGGCTAAATTGCGTAAACAGCGTGCCGCCATCCAGCGCCTGAGTACCCCGCCAGCCGCCCGGCTGGTAGTACCGGGCATCGCGGTTCCAGAAGCAAGTGAGCTGCACCAGAAAAACCGGACCTAGGCGGCCGCTTTCGTAGAGCTGCTTGAGCCAGGCCGCGGGCGGCGAGTAGCGGTTTTGCATCACCCCAAACACCAGTTTGTTGGCTTGCTGCGCCGTTTGCAGCACCAATTCGGCGTCGGTGGTGCGCAGGGCCAAGGGTTTTTCAATCACGACGTGCAAGCCGTGGCTTAACCCAGCCACGGCCTGGCTGGCGTGCAAGCCATTAGGCGTAGCAATGGTAAGCACATCAGCCTCGATTTCTTGCGCCAGACATGCTTCTAAGGATGTAAAGAAGGGCACCCCCGGAAACGTGGCGGCCAGTGCGGGCCGTAGCTCTTCCCGCACATCGACCAGGGCCACAAGTTGCGCCTCGGGGTGGCGGGCTACCAGCGTGGCGTGGCGGTGACCAATATGGCCAATTCCACAAATAACGAAGCGAACCTTAGCCGTCGAATGAGTCACGCGCAAATATCAAACTGCGAAGAAAGCACGCGTGCTTTCTATTATGTAGTCGAGCTGCGCGTTCGTCAGCCCCGGGTGCAGCGGCAGCGATAGCACCTGCTGGCACAGCTGCTCGGCTACCGGAAACTGCCCTGCCCCGTACCCTAGGTAGGCGTAAGCTGGCTGCTGATGCACAGGGCGTGGGTAGTAAATAGCGGTCGGCACGCCGTGCTGCGCCAAGTGTTGCCGCAGTGCCTCGCGGCGGCCATCTCCTTCTATACGAAGCGTATACTGGTGAAAAACGTGGCTGCTGCGTGGGTCGCGCACCGGAATATGCAGGCCGGGCACGTTGGCCAGCCCGGCATCATAGCGGGCACCTAGGGCTTGGCGGGCGGCTTGCGCGGCCGGCAGATGCCGCAGCTTTACGCGCAGCAGGGCCGCTTGCAGCGTGTCGAGGCGCGAGTTGAGGCCAATATGCTGGTGGTGGTATTTCTGGGTTTGGCCGTGGTTGGCTAGCTGCCGCAGCAAGCTGGCGCGGGCGACATCGCGGGTAAAGAGCGCGCCGCCATCGCCAAGGCAACCTAGGTTTTTGCTCGGGAAGAAAGAGGTGGTGCTAACCTCCCCTACTGTACCAGCATAAGCCACCTCGCCGCTGGCAAAAGTAAAAGTCGAACCTAGGGCTTGGGCATTGTCCTCTATCAAAGACACCCCAGCGGCCGAGCATATATCTATTAAATCTTCTAAATCAGCACATTGCCCAAACAAATGTACTATTAGCACAACCCTAGTCTGCGGCGTGAGTGCCTCGCGCACCGCGGCTGGGTCGAGCATGAAGGTATCGGGCCGCACATCGGCCAGTACGGGGCGCAGCCCCAACAGCGCCACCGCCTCCAGCGTGGCGATGTAGGTGAAAGCTGGCACAATAACCTCGGCCCCCGGTGGCAGCCCTAGGCTAAGCAGTGCAAGGGTAAGGGCGTCGGTACCATTGGCGCAGGGCACCACGTGCGCCCCGCCCAGCCAATTCCCTAGCTCGCCCGCAAATGCCTGCACTGCTGGCCCTTGGATAAAGACTGCGTCCTGCACGGTGGCTTGCCAGGCAGCATCCAACTCCGCTTGGTAAGACGCGTGTTCGGCCGCAAGGTCGAGTAGCGAAATCGGAGCGGGTGGCAACAAAATGGTAAGTAAAAAGAGTAGACGCGGCCAAAGATACTGGCCGGTTAGCGGCCCGCTCCTTCTCGCAAGAACCAAAGTAACTTGAGCGCATCCAGCACTTTTAAGGAAGGTCTCGTGCTAAGCAGATTACGCCGCAATAGCGGCTCGCCCAGTGCTAGGACTGCCTGCAGGCCAGCGGCCAATTGGGCCCGCTGCAGGCGTCGAGCCATCTGGACCAACCTACTAGTCGCGCCTAGATTATTCTCGCGCAGCAGCTGCGCGAGGTTGCGCACAGCCTGCTCCGATTTTTCGAGGAAAGCAGCGGCTGTTTCTAAGCCAGCGTGCACAATGGGGTTATCTAGGTGGCAGAGTGGCACGCCGGCCGCCGCAAGCTGCCAGCCTAGCTTCGTGTCCTCGTGGCCGTAGCCGCGGAGGCGTTCGTCAAGCGGAAAATGCTGCAACAGTACCTTATGAATCAGCAAGTTATTTACCAATAACTGGTCGTAAGCCGCAGCTTGGCGCTGCGCTAGGGACCGAGCTTCGCGTTGCTGGCCGTACAGCCACCGCAGCAGCAAAGCAGGCTCAGTTGGCACCTGGTCGGCGTAGCGTACTCCTCCGGCCACTACGGGTGCTTGGCTGCTGGCCGCGGCATAGCGCGCCAGGTAGTGGCTGGCTGGCACTTGGCTCGTGTTGTCGAGCAGCAATACCCATTCGTGTATAGCACTAGCTACGAGTTGATTGCGCACAGCCGCGCGGCCTACGTTGGTGGCTAACTCTTGGTACACTACCCTAGGAAGCGCTGCTAGCAGTCGGTTTGCGGCGCGGTATACTTCCCCCGAGCCATCATCAAGTAGCCTGATTTCGGCGGGGCCCGGCCAATCGGGCAGCTGCGCTAGTAGCGCGTGCACCAGTTCTGATACGTCACGATTAAAAATCGGAATCAGAATGGATAAGCCAGCCATGCGCAAACGCCGCGAAGCGCTATTTCCGGCCTGAGTCTAACAACTGCCCGCCTTGGCATGTGAGCACGCGGTGCGGAAACCTATCGATTAGCTGGAAGTTGTGCGTAGCCATGAGCACGGCGGTGCCCGCGTGGTTTATCTCCGTAAAGAGCTCCATGATACCATCGGCCACTTCGGGGTCTAGGTTGCCGGTGGGCTCGTCGGCCAGCAGCAGCAACGGCTCGTTGAGCAGGGCACGGGCAATCACCACGCGCTGCTGCTCGCCCCCCGAAAGGCGGTGCGGCATTCGGTTGCCCACCCCGCTCAGGCCCACTTGCGTGAGCACTTCCTGAATGCGCTGCTGCTTGCGCGCCTTACCGCGCCAGCCGGTGGCGTTCAGCACGAACAACAAGTTCTCGCCGACGGTGCGGTCGGACAGCAACTGAAAGTCTTGAAACACAATGCCTAGCTTGCGGCGCAGGTAAGGCACTTTGCCCGCGGGTAGCTTGGCTAAGTTATACCCAGCAACCTCGCCATTTCCCACCAGCAGCGGCAGGTCGGCATACAAGGTTTTGAGCAGCGACGACTTGCCCGAGCCCGTGCGCCCCACTAGGTAAGCAAACTCGCCCTTGGCCAGCGCAAACTTGACGCCCGCCAGCACGGCGCGCTCCTCCTGGGTCACGGTCGCATCGCGCAGCTCTAGAATCGGCTCGGTCATAGTTTTTTAGAGTTCGAGCTTACGCAGCTTGCCAAATTCCAGCTCCGAGATGATAGCTGCCAGCGGCACCTCCTGGCCTTCAAGGCCGTAGCGGTGCAGGTCTTTTAGCGGACGGTCGGCCCGGAAATAAGCAATCAGCACAAACTGCTCGTCGCGCAGCTGGATATAATCCGGAATTTTGGCCTTGCCTTTTACTTTGATGATATACACGCTTTACTAATTAAAAGTACTGTCATCGCGAGGAGGAACGACGAAGTAATCCTTCCTGATATGCTAGCTAACGTCCGCTAAGCTAAAAGGAAAGATGGCTTCGTCGTTCCTCCTCGCAATGACAGACTATTTTTAAGCGTTTACTTTCTTGTGGTCGGCTAGAAAGGTAGCCAACCCTTTGTCCGTCAGCGGGTGGTTGAGCAGCCCGGTGATAACGTTGAGCGGGCAGGTCACGACATCGGCCCCTAGCTCGGCGCACTGAATGAGGTGCGGCACGTGGCGCACGCTAGCGGCCAGCACTTCGGTGGCGAGGCCGTAGTTGGCAAAAATCTCGATAATCTGCCCAATCAGGGCAATGCCGTCGGCGCCGATATCATCGAGGCGGCCCACGAAGGGCGACACGTATGTAGCGCCCGCTTTGGCAGCCAGCAGCGCCTGCCCCGCTGAGAAGATGAGCGTGCAGTTGGTACGGATACCTTTGTCGCTGAAGTATTTGATGGCTTTTACGCCATCTTTAATCATCGGCACTTTCACCACGATGTTGGGGTGCAGGTCGGCCAGGGCCTCACCCTCCCGGATGATGCCTTCAAAGTCGGTGGCAATCACTTCGGCCGATACGTCGCCGTCCACGATGTCGCAGATGGCTTGGTAGTGTGCCATCACGGCATCGGTGCCCCGGATGCCTTCCTTGGCCATCAGCGAAGGATTGGTAGTAACACCGTCGAGCACGCCTAGGTCTACGGCTTCTTGAATCTCGGCTAGGTTGGCCGTATCGATGAAAAACTTCATTTGTAGAGTGTTAGCTATTACCTGCTGGCTACTAGCCTTTTTGTAAAGAACCTGGTCGTGGCTTTAGCCATTTTGCCAAAAACAAAACCGGCCCAAAGCTACGCGCCGACTGCCCAAAATCGGCAGGCAAACGCGGCTCTGGGCCGGTCGGAAAAGACAAAAAAAAGCGAGCCAAAATCGCACCGCTCAACCACCTACCCTTGCTGCCTTCCGGCCCTGGGGGAGTTCAGCAGGAGCTGATCGTTCTGACTCGCCGGTGCAAAGGTACAACCATCTGGCGCAGATTCGTGCACTTTTTCCTTTTTTAAGGCCGTTGAGCGGCGTTAGCTGACCTAATGCACAGATTGTCGGGCAGAAATAGTTAGCAGGCCTTTGCAAGCAGCGGCGGCAATTCGGCACCTAGGGCTACCGGGCGGCCCTTCTGGGCCCTACCTTTGTGCCCCATGCAGCAGATTCTAATTCTAGACTTCGGCTCGCAATACACGCAGCTCATTGCCCGGCGCATTCGCGAGTTGCATGTTTTTTGCGAGATTCACCCCTATACTCACGCCCCTCAGCTGGCCGCGCGCATCAGTGCCGGCGACGACAGCTTGCGGGGCGTTATTCTTTCGGGCTCGCCCTGCTCGGTGCGCGATGCCGACTCGCCCAACCCCGACCTAAGCGGCATTCTAGGTAAAGTGCCCTTGCTGGGTATCTGCTACGGCGCCCAATTGCTGGCGCAGCAGGGCGGCGGCGAGGTACTGCCGGCTACCATTCGGGAGTATGGCCGGGCGCGGCTGACGTCTCTCGAAGAGGCCTCGCCCCTGCTCACTGGCCTGCACCTCGATACGCAAGTTTGGATGTCGCACGGCGACACCATCAAGACCCTGCCGGCCGAGTATAATATCATTGCCAGCACGCCCGAGGTGGCGGTGGCGGCCTACCAGCTACCCGGCCAGGATACCTACGGCATCCAGTTTCACCCCGAGGTAACGCACTCGACCGAAGGCAAGCAATTGCTGGCCAACTTCGTAGTCAACATCTGCGGCTGCGACCAGAGCTGGACCCCCGAGCACTTTGTAGACTCAATGGTAACGGCCCTGCAAAACACCGTCGGCCCCGATGACCAGGTCATCCTAGGTCTGTCGGGCGGCGTAGACAGCAGCGTAGCGGCGCTGCTGCTGCACCGCGCCATTGGGCCGCGCCTGCACGGCATCTTTGTCGACAACGGCCTGCTGCGGCAAGATGAATTTGCTTCAGTACTAAAGGCTTACGAAGGCCTAGGCCTGAACGTAACCGGCGTGAATGCCGCATCCGAATTCTACGCCGCACTAGCCGGCCTCACCGACCCCGAGCAGAAGCGCAAGGCCATCGGCCGCACCTTCGTGGAAGTGTTTGACCGCGAGGCGCAGAAAGTAGAGGGCGCACGCTGGCTGGCCCAGGGCACCATTTACCCCGACGTAATTGAGTCGGTATCAGTGCACGGCGGCCCGGCCGTGACTATCAAGAGCCACCACAACGTGGGCGGCCTGCCCGAGAAGATGAACCTCAAAATCGTGGAGCCGCTGCGCATGCTCTTCAAGGATGAGGTGCGCGAGGTGGGCGCCACCCTAGGGCTGCCCGCCGACATTCTCAACCGCCACCCCTTCCCCGGGCCCGGCCTGGGCATCCGCATCCTCGGCGACATCACGCCCGAGAAGGTAGACCTGCTTCAGCGCGCCGATGGCGTGTTCATCAACCTCCTCAAAGAGCGCGGCCTTTACGACAAAACCTGGCAGGCCGGCGCCATGCTGCTGCCCATCCAGAGCGTGGGCGTGATGGGCGACGAGCGCACCTACGAGCGCGTGGTAGCCCTGCGCGCCGTGACTAGCGTGGATGGCATGACCGCCGACTGGGCACACCTGCCCTACGACTTCCTGGCCGAGGTGAGCAACAAGATTATCAACCAGGTACGCGGCATCAACCGCGTGGTGTACGATATCAGCAGCAAGCCGCCCGCGACGATTGAGTGGGAATAAATCGCAGATTATAGCGGATTTAACGGATTGCGCAGATACGCCTGCCTTCGGCAGGCTGACTAAGCAAGGTAGAAATAAAAAAGGTCGCCTTAGGCGGCCTTTTTTTGTATTTATATAGAATATAGAAGTCAAGTACCTCATCTCATTTGCTTAGTTAGCCTGCCGGAGGCAGGCGTATCTGCGCAATCCGTTAAATCCGCTATAATCTGCGATTCTATGCGTTGGCACTGCCTCCAACATTTACCCGACGAAGGCCCTGGCTACGCCGCCGAGTGGCTGGCGGCGCACGGCCATACGCTCCGCTTTACTCGGCTATTTGAGCCTAATCCCGTTTTTCCGGACCTAGCCGATTTTGACGGACTACTCATTTTAGGTGGGGCGATGAGCGTGCACGACGAAGCGCGTTTTCCGTGGTTGGTCGAGGAAAAAGCTTTCTTGCGCGAAACGCTGCGCGCTGGCAAAATCACGTTGGCTATCTGCCTGGGGGCGCAACTAGTGGCACAGGCCCTAGGTGGCGAGGTGCGGCCCAACTCCGAGCCAGAAATTGGCTACTGGACCGTGCGCTTCTCGGCCAAGGCCCTCACTCACCCGCTGTTGCGCGGCTGGCCCGATAAAGCCACCGTGCTGCACTGGCACTTCGACACGTTCACGGTGCCGCCGGGCGCGCTACGCGTGGGCATGTCGGCTGGGTGCGCAGCCCAGGGCTTTGTATGGGGCGATGGCATCATTGGCCTCCAGTTTCACCCCGAGATGACGGAGGCGATGGTGGAACAGTTGATGGCTTTTGAAGGCCACGAAGCGGCCGAAGAACAAGAATTTGTACAGACCGCGGCCCAGATTCGCAGCAAGCTAAAATCGGGCTGGAAGGGACGGAAACTGCTGGAGACGCTACTGGAAAATATGGTGGCTCTGCATGAGAGCGAAGTCGATTTTTAAGTAAACACCTACCGTCCTGCTGAGCTTGCCGGAGCATCTCTACTGCACCGTTGAAAGAAGCGGTAGAGATGCTTCGGCAAGCTCAGCAGGACGGTAGGTGTTTTTGAAGCTACTCCTCAAAATCCTTTTGGCAGCTCAATCCCCTTAATAGTCTTGTACAAACTCAGCGCGTGCTGGTCGGTCATACCGGCCACGTAGTCGGTAAGCAAGAGAATTTGCTCATAGGCCGAGGCGCCGGCCTGTGGGCCGATGGCGCGGTACTGAGCAGGCAGCAGGTCGAGCAGCTTACGCGAGCGGTGGTTTTCTTTCTTGTCGAAGATGGCGCACAGAAAGGCATCAAGCAGGCCGCCGAGCACCTCAAAGCCCGCCGCCTCGATTTCGAGCACCGGGCGCGAGCGGTAGAGCTTGGCAATGCTGAGGCGCTGAATCTCTTGCAGATACTCGTAGCCGCTCAGCTCTTTTACCAGCGGGGCATCGTAGGTGCCACCTAGGATGGCGGGCGCGTGCTGGGCAAAGCGGGTGGCGGTTTCATCGACTAGCTGGCCGATGAGCGTGGCACGCAGGTAGCCCAGTTCCTCCTGCCAGTCGCGCCAGTGCAGGCCACTGCTGCCGCTGCCTTTAGGGCGGGCGTTGGGCGCGGCGGCGCGCAGCTCGCGCAGGAGCTCTAGGCCGCGCTCGTGGTCGATGAGCCCCAGCTTGAGGCCGTCCTCAAAGTCGATGATGCGGTAGCAGATGTCATCGGCTGCCTCCACCAGGAAGGCCAGCGGGTGGCGGTGGTAGAAGCCGGCCGCCGCGTCTTTGGGCCGCAAACCCAGCTCTTCGGCCACGAGCTTGAAATGCGGGTTTTCGGCCTGAAAATGACCGTACTTCTTCTCACTGGCGCCGCCTTGCTTCTTCTCGGCCTCGACCACCGAGGGGCGCGGGTACTTGGTAAACGCGCCTAGGGTAGCATACGTGAGCCCCAGCCCGGCCGAGCCGTTGGTGAGCGCCGGGTACGTGTGCGTGAGGATGCGGAAGCCCGCCGCGTTGCCCTCAAAATGCTGCAAGTCACTTTGTTCGGCGGTGCTGAGGCCGGTGATGAAGCGCTCGGCCGCCCGGCTGGCGAAGTAAGCCGAAATAGCATCCTCGCCCGAGTGGCCGAAGGGCGGGTTGCCGATGTCGTGGGCCAGGCAGGCCGAGGCCACAATATCACCGCAGTCTTGGGCAAAGTCGGGCAGCTCATTGGCGAGGCCCGGGTCGCTTTCGAGCACACGGCGGGCCGAAAGGCGACCTAGGGAGCGACCCACGCAGGCCGTTTCGAGCGAGTGCGTGAGGCGGGTGTGCACAAAGTCAGTTTCGGGCAGCGGCATCACCTGCGTTTTGCGCTGCAAGCGCCGGAAGGCCGACGAGAATACTACGCGGTCGTAATCAGCGAGGTAGGGCGAGCGGCCGGGCATAGGCACCTCGGCGGGGCGGTCGGGGTAGCGGCGGGTAGAAAGAAGCTGGGGCCAGGTCGTTGACATCTACTAGGTGCCACTTAATAGTTAATCAGGTAGCAATTGGCAAAGAAAGGTCATGCTGAGCATAGCGAAGCATCTCGCGTGGCGCAGTACTCAATGACCCTTGCAGACGTCAGCATGCGAGATGCTTCGCTGCGCGCTGCATGACTTTTATTTGTCCCCTGCCTCACCTCTCACCTTCTGCAATGAAGCACCGCTTACCGCTAGTATTTGCCCTGCTCAAAATCGTCTCGGGCCTGCTGCTGGCGGGCTACGGTACCTACGAGCTGCAGCGCGACGAATACTTGTACCTCGACTACGGCCGTCACCTGGCCTGGGGCTACATCGAGGTGCCGCCCCTCACGGCCCTGCAGAGCTGGGTGACGCTGGCACTAGGCGGAGGCTTTTTCTGGGTGAAAGCCTGGCCATTGCTATGGGGTGCGCTCACCATTTACGTGGTGGTGCGGCTGGCGCAACGGCTGGGCGGCGGGCCGTGGGCGCAGGCGCTGGCAGGCGTGTGCTACCTCACCACCGCCTACGGCCGGGTAAATCTGCTGTTTCAGCCCAACGCTTTTGAGATATTTAGCTTTACCCTAGCTACTTACTTACTGGTGCGGCACGCGCATCCCGACGGCCGGCCCCGGCACCTCTATGCCCTAGGTGTCGTGCTGGGGCTAGGCGTGCTCAATAAGTACACCACGTTCTTCTTTGGGGCGGCCGTGCTAGGGGCGCTGTTGCTCACGGCGCCGCGCACGCTCGGGCGACGGCCCATTTGGCTGGCGGTGGGGCTAGCGCTGCTGGTGGCGGCCCCCACCCTGCTGTGGCAGATGGCGCACGGCCTGCCCTTCCGGCACCACATGGCGCTGCTGCACGACCAGCAGCTGGTAAACGTGACGCCAAGTAATTTCTGGAAAGAGCAGGTGTTCATGAACCTACCGGCGCTACTGGTGTGGGTGCCGGGGCTGTGGGCCGCCTTGCGCGGCCGGCCCGCGCCAGCGGCCCGTGCGGCCGGGCTGGTGTACCTAGGCGGCATGCTGATTCTGAATATCTTGCACGGCAAAGCCTACTACGGCCTAGGTTACTACCCGGCGCTATTTGCGGTGGGCGCGGTGTGGTGGCAGGCGCGGCTGGCGGCACGGCCCCGGCTGCGGGTAGCCCTGCTGGGCCTCCCGTTGGTGCTGCTGGTGCCGCTGGCGTTTCTTATTTATCCGCTGCTGCCGCCGCCTCGTATGGCGCGCCTCGGCCAAACTCCCACTTTTCAAAAGTTGGGTATCAACCGCTGGGAAGATGGCCAAGTGCACGCACTGCCTCAGGACTTTGCCGATATGCTGGGTTGGCGCGAGCTGGCCGATAAAACCTTGCAGGCCTACCAGGCCCTGCCCGACTCAACCCGTGCCCGCACTCTCATCAAGTGTGACGACTACGGCCAGGCGGGAGCCATCAACTACTACAACCGCGGCCGCGCCATGCCCGCCGCCACCAGCTTCAATGGCAGCTATTTGCACTGGTTTCCGGCGCAGCCGCCGCGCCCTTGGCGGCACCTGCTGCTAGTGGGCGAAGGTCATCCCGAAGAGCTAGTACCTTATTTCCAAAGCCTGCGCAAGGTGGGCGAAATAACCCACCCCTACGCCCGCGAGCGTGGCGAAACCATCTACCTAGGCACCGGCCCCAGCCCAGCACTGCTGGCCCGCGTGCAGGCCGAGCGGCGGCAAGAATTGGCAGCTTGGGAAGGCGGGCTAGGACGCTAGGTAATACCACGCGAACAGCGTCGCAGCAAGAGTGGCCAGCTTCACGCATCGCTACTAGCAACCCTATTTATTAGAGCTAGGGCAGTCGCAAGCGCATCTACGGCAACATTTTAATTGGCTGCCTTGGTAAGGCAGCCAGCTAGGCTGATAAAAAAGCAGTAAGTGGCGCGGAGTACGTCAGCGTGAGCTGATGCATAGCCCGGGTGCACGCCACGTAGAGCATACCCTTGTCTATTTCTGTCTTGTAAGTAGCGACGGAGGCAAAGGGCACCATAACCTCGTCAAATTCGAGGCCCTTTGCCAAATAGGCAGTGGTGATGACAACGCCTTCTTTAAAAGTAGTGGACTCGGCCGTGAGCAACTGCACACCAAGGCCTTGCAACGCCTGATGCACCTGGGCAGCTTGCCGCAGGGTCTTGCACAGGATGCCCAGCGACTGCTTACCGCCTTGCTGGAAAGCCGCGACCCGCTGCTGCACTACTTGTAGCTCCTCGTCGGGGCTAGCGCAGCGCAGCACCTCGGGCGCTGGTCCATGTCTTTCCAAGGCAATGAGGTCGGGATTAGGGATGATGCGCTGCGCGAAGGCGGTGATTTCAAAGCTAGAGCGGTAGCTGCGGTGCAGCTGCACCACATCTGCCTGCGGGAAGACGCGCGCAATGGTCTCGGCCGCCGAAGCGCCGTAGGGGTTAATCGTCTGGTTTATATCCCCTAGGATGGTTTTGCGGCACGTAAACAGGCGCGATAGCACGGCGTAGTGCACCGGGGTATAGTCCTGCATTTCGTCTATCACCAAGTGCTTTACGTGCTCGTAGGCGCTAAAACCTTCCAGGCGCAGGCGCAGGTAGATAAGCGCAAAAACGTCGGCGTATTCCAGGCGCCCGCCCGGCTCGACCCGGCAGAGCTCGGGCCGACCTAGCCAGCGATAAAAATCACGGTACAGGTCCAGCACTTGCGTGAACTTGAACATGCGCGGAATGGCCTCGCCGATACGGGCTTTTTCGTGCCCGCCCAGCTTGTGCTGGGTGGCATCGCGCACGTAGGTGCGCACATCCTGGGCCACCTGCGGCAGGCGCTTGAAGAGCGGTAGCCGGTGGTAGGCCTTGAAGCGGCCCTGAATGAAGGCAAAGGGCACTGTCACTTTGCCCACCCGTAGCTCGCTGCCAGTAAAGTAATTATTCTCTACGTATAGCAAATACTGGTTTAGCTTATTCAGGAACTCGCTCGACGATTTGAACCGAATGCGCTCGATGAAGCCTGCATCAGGGTTTTCAAGCAAGGCCGATATCTGCTCGAAAAAGGATTGAAACGCGTACTTATTTTCAAGCAAGTCGGCCGCCAGCTCTTCCATGCCCAGCTCGGGAATGTGCTCCTCCCCTAGCTCGGGCAAGACGTTGGAGATGTAGTCAGCGAAGACTTTGTTAGGCGAAATGATGAGTACCTCTTTAGCCGAAATCGTTTCGCGGTAGCGATAGAGCAAAAACGCAATTCGATGTAGGGCAATGGAGGTTTTGCCCGAGCCAGCCACCCCCTGAATAACCATCACCGACGCCGTCTCATTGCGAATAACCGCGTTTTGATCACGCTGAATGGTGGCGACGATGTTCTTGAGTTTGTCGTCGGAGGACTTGGCCAGCTCGCGCTGCAACACGTCGTCGTGGATGTTGACGTCGTTTTCGAGCATATACTCCCATTGGCCGTCGCGAATCCGGTACTGTCGCTTCCGGTCGATGACGCCCTCGACCGAGCCGGCCGGCGTGGCGTAGGCGGCCGGCCCCAGCTCGTAGTCGTAGAACAGGGAGGAAATAGGCGCTCGCCAATCGTAAACCAGGCTGCGGCGCTGCTGCTCGTCCAGGAAGGAGTGCACGCCGATGTACACCGGCGCGGAGGCTTGGCCCTGCGCCTTAAAGTCGATGCGCCCGAAGTAAGGCGATTGCAATAGCTTGAATAGCCTGCGTTTGCGAACTACGGCGGCCTCGCCCGTAAAGGCCATGCGGTTAATCGACTGGTCGGCGGCCACTTTATCGGCGTCGTCTAGGCTCGACTGGTGCTCGTGCAGGTACTGCTTTTTCTGCCGGAGCTCATCGGCAAACTGTTTCACGGCGTCGTCGCCGCGCCTAATTGCCAGCGTCAGCTTCTCTTTGATTTCCGCTAAATAGGCTTTCTCTTCTTGCTCGGTTACGTTCAGCACGGGGTATATCTTAGCTACTAAACTACAAAGTTGCGCCTAAAAGGATGGCCGGGCGAAACTGCTGCACCAGCCGCCCGGCGACCTACCGGCCAGTCAGCACCAACGGGCGGCCCTAGGGCTAAACAAAAGCCCCGCGGCCGGTTGGCAGCGGGGCTTTGCAGTTAAGTTGAGCGACTGTACCCAGCGGCTAGTCTAGTTGGCGCACTAAGCGCTTGCGAATCGTCTCACCCGCCAGCTCAAACTGCAAGAGGTATACACCTGCTGGTAAAGACCTGAGGTCGAGGCGCTCCTGCCGCACAGGGGCGGTCAGCACCAGCTGGCCCAACCCGTTGAATACGTGCACCAGAGTACCGTCGAGGCGGCTCGCCGCGCGCACCTGCACCACGCCGGTGCTGGGGTTGGGGTAAAAGCTGATGGCAGCCGCCCGGGCGCTTTCGCGGGCTGCCAGGGGGGCATCTACCCGGCTCAGGGTGTTCAGGCTCTGGGCTAGGTTGATGAGCGAGTCGGCGGCTACAGCGCGGCTGCCATCGAGCGGGGCGTAGATTTCCAGGCTCGATTTCAGCAGTGAGTCGGCGGCCATCGCCAGCACTTCGCCTTCGTTCATGCCCGAGCGGTAAAACAGAAAGTCGCGCAGCTGCACGCGGGCCGGGGCCGCACTGCCCCCTAGGTCGAGGCGCGTGGGGCGCAGGCGCTCGGCCGCCGTGCCTTCGGCCAGGCTATCTACATAAAGCTGGGTGAGTCCCCGGCCGTAGTAGTGGGTAAGCACCAGCTTATGCCAGCGATTGTCGTTCACCACTTTGGTGCCCGCAATGGTGCGGCCCTTGGCGGAGGTGTAGAGCAGCTTGCCCGTGTTGGCTATCTGAATGGTGCCGGCCGCTAGCCCGGCGCTATCAAGCACTTGCAGCAGCTGGCCCGGGCTCGTGGTACGGAAGCGCAGCGTAGTAGTGAACGGATGCACCACGTCTTCGGGCACCAGGCGCACGAGGGGCGCGGGGGCGGTAGCGGAGTTGCGCAAGCTGATGCCCGCACTGACGCGGCGCTTAGGTTGGGCCTTGCCCGCAGCCAGGGCGTCGAGCAGCGAGGGCACGATGGCCCGAGCCATTTCGGCATGGCCTAGGTCGTTGGGGTGCAGGTCATCGAACCAGTAGCCGCGGGTAAAGCGGCCGTTACCATCGTCAACGGCCCCGAGTAGGTTCACCGTCGGCACGCTCCAGCCGTTGAGCAGGGCGTTGATGCGCTGCACGTAGCCGTATTCGGTGGCGGTGTAGTCGTTGCGGCCGTAGTTGCCGGCCACTATCGGCACCAAGCCATTGGCGCGGGCATGCGTGATGAGTGCCTGCATGTTATCCCGAAACTGGTTGAACGTGTTCTCTTTATTACTGCCCGTAATGCCTTCATTGCCGAGCGAGAGGCCGATGAACACGTATTTGCCGTTCTGCGGAAAAATGTCGTTGTCGAAGCGGTTGGTTACGTCCACCGTATTGTTGCCGGGCACCGATACGTTGGCCGTTGTCCAGGGTCCGCCGATACCAGCCGCACTGCGCGCCGCCAGCACGTCGGCGTATAAGGTAGTATAACCGCGGTTGCTGGTAGCCCCCGTACCAAACGGTACCGACGAGCCGATGTAGGTCATTTTAGTGGCGCTAATCGGCACATAGGGCTCCACACCTAGGTCATCAAAGTAGACACTGCCCGCGGCTAAGCCCGCGCTGTTGCGCCACACGGCGGCCGCCTCCACAAAGGCCGTACCCGCCGGAATGGCCCCTACCGCCGACAGCCGCACCCAAGTAGTAGTGGGCGTGCTAGCCTGCACCGAATCGGACTTGAAGCGCCCGAGCAGCGTACTAGTCGAGCTATAAAACAGCAGCTCTAGATGGGCCGCCTGGGTGCCGCTCAGGGCGCTGGCAGCCGGGTTTAAAAACCAGCCGTTGAGCCGGTAGGTGCTTACGCCACTAGTAGCCTGGTAGCTGATGCGCTGCTCTACGCTCAGGTTGTTAGGGCCCGTAAGCTGGGCCGCAAAGGAACCTTGGTGTTTCACCGCCTGGCCAATGGTAGCGCCCCCACCACTGCCACCCACGGTAGTCCAATAGGCCAGGCTACCCAACTCAAAACCGGGGTTCTGGAAGGTATAGTAGACGGGGGGCGTTGTCAGGGCCCGGCCCGGCACAATGTCGAGCCGCATTAGGTTAAGATAACCAAACGACCCTCTTATCTTACTCAGCTCTAGCGTGATGCCGCCGGCCGCGTCAGCCGTTAGGGTATCCGACTTGGTAACTGTGTTGTTGTTGCCGGGGTAGCCGTTGGCCCCCACGCCGGGGCCCGTCGTGGTCTGCGTGATGGTGCTAACGTTGGCCCCGGTAAATTTGTACTGCGATACCCGCGTCTCGTCTGCGGTCTGCCGCGAGCCAAATACGTGAAACACATAGCGCCGATTGGCAGCCAGGCCGCTAAAGCGTAGCGTGGCCATGCTGGTGCTGCCCGTGCCCTGCACAAAGAAGTAGTCTTGCGTGGCGGTAGCCACGGCATACTCTCCCAGTAGCGTGGCGCTCGGGGCTAGTAGCCCCCCGTTTAGTAGCCCATTGGTCAAGAAGTTAGGACCCACCTTCACCTTGATGCCGGTACTCTGGTTTTGCTTGTCCACGAGCCGGAAAGTATCGTTCACGCCCGTCCGGTTCAGCAGGTTGTTCCAGTAGCTGCCATTGGCGTCGGGGTTCACGGTGCTGTTACCATTCGTGCCATCATTAACCCCAAAGTCAAGGAGCATGGAGCGCACGGTAGGAGTTTGAGCGTGGGCTTGGCTCAGGCCCAGAATTAGTAGCGCTAAGAGTAAAAGCTTTCTTTGCATAAGCGTAACATACAGGTGGGAATGGAAGAAACAGGATGCTCAGCGCCTGCGCTAATTAACTCTACTGCAGCAGTTAACTGTCACAAACGTTTGCAATGATACACACAGCTATCCTCTATTATCAGTAGTTCCTAGGTAATACCCCACGCAAGTTTTGCGCAACGACAAGAGAAACCAGCCGCTTTATTAATAAAATATCTTATTATCAATTATATACGTTCAACAAAAAATAAAATTCAGTATTGAATAAACCTTTTAGCTACTAGGCCTGGAAGCAAGTAGTTGGCCTGCTTCGGCTAGCAATAGCGACCTCTAGGCTGGAGGCCGCCGGCCTCGTTTGGTTCTGCTTACTTATACAGGTATAGCAAGGATGGTGCGCCACGTTTATTGGCTAGTGCGCCAGCATCATAAACGTAAGCGTACTGGCCCCTGCTCTCTTCCACAACAAAGCCCCTCCCTAGGTAATACTTTCCTAGGGAGGGGCTTTGTTGTGGGTGCTTAGCCCTTGCTTCGCGTAGATAGCCAGCTTACTACTTAAGAAAGTGGCTAGCTATGCCTATGTGTGCGCTGCCTTGGACTGCTATTGCTGCACTACTAGCTTAGCCTGCTGCCGGCCGGGCCCTTGCACGCGCAGGACATAGGTGCCGGTAGCCAGCGCGGGTACGGCCAGCTGCTGCACTTCGCCGCCCGTAAGTACTTGCCGGTAGTGGCTGCGGCCAGCCAGGTCTACCAGCTCGACGAGGCATGGCGCTACCGGCCAGTTGGTCAGGTCTACGGTTAGCTGCCCGTGCATGGGGTTGGGGTAGGTGTGCAAGACTGGGGCGCCGAGTTGGGGTGCCCACGCCACGGCCTGGATGGGGCTCAGGGTAGCAGTACCATCCGTGTCTACCTGCCGTAAGCGGTAGTAGAGCGTAGTAGGCACTGCCGGCACAGCAGGCTGGTCTTGATAGCTATAGCTCATTTCCCGTGCCGAGGTACCCTGCCCCTCTAGCTGCGCCAGGGGCACGAAGTTGGTACCATCAGTCGAGCGCTCCACTACAAAGTAGGCGTTGTTTTCTTCGGAAGCCGTTTGCCACACCACCTGCACGGCAGAGCCAGCGGCCCGGGCCTGAAAATGCACCAGCTGCACGCCCAACGGCCGGCTTACGTCGGTGTTGGTTCTGCTATTGGCCGCCGTCCCATTATTGTTCGCCGCGTTCACGTCAGTGGAGGTTGTGGTAGCGGAAGCCGTGGCTGCCACCGTCGAGGTGCTGGCCGGGGCTGTGAAAGTGACTGTGTACGTAACGCTGCCATTAGCCGCTAGGGTGCCGGTCGTAGGAAAGGTCAGCACCCCATTCGTGTAGTTTGCGCCAGTGGGTAGTGGGCTGGTCAGCGTCAGGTTCTGGTCAAGCGTCAGCCTTGGCACCACCGTGCTAGCGTTAGTTGTGCCCACGTTGGTGGTAGTGATAGTGTAGGAGATACTAGTACCGGGCTGGACGGTAGCAGGCCCGCTGATGCTGGTGGCAATGTCGGCGCCGCTGCCCCCCACTTGCACCGTAATGGTTGCCGGGTTGGTAGGCGTAGCAGGCACGGCATTAGTGCCCGTGGTCGCCACAGTGCTCACCACGTAGGGTACAGAAAAAGAACCTACGCTGCTCGTGTTGGTGGGTGTAAAGGTGACGGTACCCGTGGTTGTGTTCACGGCGAAGGTGCCAGTGCTACCGTTGCTAGCAGTTACCGTCACCGTTCGGTCGATAGCGATGGTACTAGGGTTCAGGTCAATCGTGTTGTAGTCAAAGCTGCTACTGGCGGGGTTGTCATTACCCAGGATGTTGAGGGTGATGGGCGTGTTGTTGGGCGTCACTGCATTGTCATCTGCTGCCGTGGGCGGCACAACCACGTAAAGGTTGCGGATTTCGTGGGTATTCGTGAAGCCTCCCGTGGAGGCCGCGAGCCCGAGGCGTAGCGTGGGGGGCGGCGGCGTATTCAGCAAGAAGGAGTTGACAGCTGTCACTACGCCCGTACCATTTTGGACGCGAACCGTAATGCGAAACGTACCGCCGGTGGGCGTCACATTGATGGTAGCGCGCCGGTAGTCGGTGCTACCAGACTGGGCGCGAGTCGTGGCGACACCTAGGGCACTACCTGTGTTAGATGCCGTGAGCGTCGGAGTAAGTAAGGCGTAGCTACTTGCCGCATTGCCGCGCACAGCGATGGTGTTGCGCACGAAAGCCGTGCCGCCCCCAGTGCGCCCCTCATTGCTCGTATTGAAGCCCCCGTATTCATCCAGCCCAATCCCGATATAGCCGTTTGTGGCCCCGGGCGTGGTGGTGGTGTTAGGCGAGGTGCCCGTGGTAGCAGGGGCATAGCCCAGAGAGCTGCCAAAGGCACCCGGTGTGAAATTGGCCACCGACGTGCTGCCATCAATCAAAAAAACACTAAAGCCATCGGCTCCGCCCGTTGCATTAGCATAGGCAAAAAGCTCAAAGGAGATGTTGAAACCCTGCGCGGCCGAAAAAGCATCATTGCTAATGACGGCGCCCCGCTGGCTGGTTGTGTTGCCGGTTAGCCGCAGGTAGCCATTGCCGTCCGTATCGCCCACGCCGGAGGCGGAGTTAGCGGTCAGCACCGCATTATTACGCAAGGTGAAAGCGGACGAAGTAGCGTTCCGGAAGCTCTCGTTTATGAGTACTTGGGCCTTCGCTACACATGGCAACCCTAGGCCGCTGATGAGGCAAAAGCGCCCCACAATCTGACGAAATTTTGTGCGCTGCGCAGGAGGTTCAAACCACCGCTTGAATAGGTGTAAAAGCATGACAAAACAGGGGAAAGAAGGAGAGAAAATAGGAATATTCAAGATTACAAAGGCCCATACAGCGTGTGAGCCTAAAAATCGAAAGTATTCTCCCCATGTCAAGCACAGCGAATTATAGTCGAATTGTAGTATTTTTTATTAAAATGTTTACGCCTAAAACCACTTTCACTTCATAAACACTTCAGGATTTATTACTATAGACGAGCTTACTTAATTAAGTACTGTAGCGCTAATACGTGCCAATCAATGAGCCTCCAACTAGGCATAGTGTGGTTGCTCCAGAGGTATTGGCAAGGCAGCTTAAGCTCTTCTTTGCGCCCTAGTAAATGAAATGCGAGGCGCGCTGCCAACACTGTATAAAAGTTGTGCATTGGCGAGCGCGCATAGGTCCACTGGTGGGCCTTGCCCACAGTGTAGGTCAACCAGCTTGTGCTGCCTGCGCTGGCCCTAGCCCGGTGAGGGAGCTAGCTGCCTCTTGCCAAAGCCTACACTGCGTTTTGCGACGAGTATTTCACGGCAACCTCGCCCAGTAGCCAGCTGGCGCGGGCTGCGTGGCCCAACACTATTTAGGGTGGCAACCTGACTAGGCCTTAGAGAGCAAAGCGGCCCAGTTCCCACCTAGAAGTCATGCGCTATGCTGTTAGCGCGGCTCCGCAGTGTTTTCGGCCCGCTCTACAAGCCGACTACCAGCGGCGTGGCCACCACCTGCCTCGAAGTAGTTCTCGCCCTGAGGCACCCACCCACTGGCTCCTTATAGCTCTTGCTCAGTTGCTACCTCTACCCTACCTAGCAGCCGCACGGTAGCGTAGCCAATGAGCAAAAATGCCCAGAACACGACCGTGACGCCCCAGGTTTGCCAGTTGTGAAAGGGGTGCAGGAAGCGCTGCACAATGTCGTAGAACAGTGTAAACGGATTGCTGAGGATATCCCAGGAATTAAAGCGCAAATACCGCCCTAGGTACACCCCAAACGCGCTGAGGCCCAGCGCCACCGTGGCAAAGCCCCAGCCCGCCACAAAGCCCAGCCGCTGCCGCACCAGCGTGTGCATGTCCATGAGCGATGAATAAGCTAGCATCAGGCCGTTCCAGGCGCAGGACATGATGAGGGCTAGGTCGTACCAGTAGGGCACGCCGGGGCGCGGCTCCAGGTGAAAAAGGTCGGTAACGAGGTAGGGCGCGTTGGGGAAAAACAGCAGCCACACCGCGCCCACCGGCAGCAGCAGCCGGGCCTTGGGCCGCTGGGCCGCCAGGTGAATGGCCGCACTCAGGGCAAACGGAATAGCGGCCAGAAAAAGATTCCAGAGCAGAAAAACGAACGTGAGCTGCTGGGTGAGCAGCACCCGCACCGCGATGAGCACAAAGCTTAGGGCCAGCGACAAGCCGAGGGCCAGCAGCAGCGGCAGGCGGTGGCGCAGGGCGGGCTTAGATAAGGGCATGGCCAGGGACATAAGCACGGTACGAAAGGTGAATACGCTAAAGTAGAGCGCCGGGGTAAGCAAGTTGCGTGCCGGGCCCTCCCGGTGGCACGTACCTTTGCGGTAGCTAACGCGGCTACCTAGCCGTTTCAGTATCGCATGACTTATTTATTTCGGGCCGCCCCGTTGCCGCGGCGGTGGCGCTTGCTGCTGGGGCCCTGGGCCCTGCTGCTCAGCCTCGGCGCCAGCGCGCAAGGCCAGCTCACCCGCTACCAAGCTGCTAAGAATCAGCTCGACCAAGGCCACTACGCCGTGGCGATGCAGGAGCTGCAACCTCTGACCCAAGCCATTAACCACTTTGCGAAGGCCCCCGATGCGGCGTACCTCTACGCCGTGGCCGCCACCCGCGCCAAGCAGTGGGCCGAGGCTGAGCAGATGCTCAACCTCATTCGCAACCAGTACCCTACCTACGCGGGCCTCAACGAGGCGCTGTACCTGCAGGGCCAGGTATCGTTTGAGCAGGGCGACTACGACACGGCCCTGCGTACCCTAGGGCAGCTGCCCGCCGAGCAGTATGCTGGCCTGCGCGAGGCCATGCAGGCCAACTACTTAGCCAAGCTAAAAGACCGCGCCACCTGGCAGCGCCTGCGCCAGCGCTACCCCCAGAGCAAGCTCGTGGGCCGGCTCTACGCCGACTTTCTGCTGGCCAGCGCCCCGCTGCTCGACCCCGACCGTCAGCAGCTCGATGCGCTCATCTCGCAGTTTAAGCTCGAGCGCAGCCGCTACGCCGCGGTGCTGGCCACGGCGCCGGCCGCGCCCAAGGTCCTGCCCCGCAAGGGCACCTACAATATTGGTGTGCTGCTCCCCTTCGAGCTGCAAGACAATACCTGGCAGACCCGGCGCAAAAACCAGTTTGTAACCGACCTCTACGCCGGCCTGCGCCTAGCCCAGGATTCGCTGCAGCGCGCCGGCCAGTCGGTGCAGCTTTATGCCTACGACACGGGCGCCGATACGCTGACGCTGAAGTCGGTGCTGGCCCAGCCTGAGCTGGCGGGTATGGACATGCTCGTCGGGCCGGTATACAAGTCGGGCGCCAAGCTGCTGGCCCGCTTCGCCCGCGAACACCAGATAGTGTGCATCAACCCGCTTTCGCAGGATGCGAGCCTGGTGCTCGACAATGCGTACCACTACCTCTACATGCCCAGCGCGGCCACTCAGGGCCGGCTGGCGGCGCAGTTTGCCGCCACGGCCTTCGGCACTGGCCGGCCGGCCATTTTGCTGCACGAAGACGCCAAGGATGAAAATGACTTTGCCCTGGCCTATCAGGCCGCTTACGAAGAAGCTGGCGGCAAAATCTTGACTTCGCGCGCGTTTCGGCCCGAAGACCCCGCCAGCCTCACGGCCGCCTACACCGGGCTCGACCTGGCCAACGCCAGCCACCTCGTGGTGGCCTCCGACAACCGCAAGGCAGGCCCACCCGCTTTTGCGGCCCTAGGGGCGGTGCCCAGCGCCACCCGCCCCGCCCTACTAGTGCCCGGCGACTGGCTCGATAACCCCAGCCTGGGTGCCGGCCAGCTCGGCGGGCCCAGCGTGTACTACTACCACCCCAAGTACTTCGATGCGCAGCGCCCCAGCTACCGCCGCTTCCGGCAGCTGTACCTAGCCAAGCAAAACCTGCCGCCTTCCACGTTTGCCAGCCAGGGCTTCGAGTTGCTGTTGTTTTTCGGGTCGGCACTGCAGCAGTTTGGGCCGGCCTTCCAGAGCGGACTGGCCACTGCGTCGCCACTGCCGGGCGCCATTTTCGAGGGCCTCTCTTATCCCGGCGGCGCCCACGACAATCAGGTAGTGCCGATGGTGAAACTCAGCAATCTGGAATTTCAGCTGGTACGATAGGGTTTTAATGGTTAATTATTAGAGGTTAGTTCTAAGCGAACAGACAGTACCGAGCGGTCGCCTTTCTACTGCTAGAACCCGACAAGTAATTAACTATTAATACCTAACCATTAATCATTAATCAAGTGACTACTTCCGAAAATCTATTTTCCCGCGCCCAGGAGCTAATTCCGGGCGGTGTTAATTCCCCCGTTCGCGCCTTCCGGGCCGTGGGCGGCGCGCCCATATTCATGCAATCGGCCGAAGGTGCCTGGCTCACCGATGTGGATGGCAATAAGTACGTTGATTTCATCAACTCCTGGGGGCCAATGATACTCGGCCACGCGCCCGCCGTGGTGCTCGATGCTGTGCGGGAAGCTCTGCCCCACTCACTTTCGTATGGCGCGCCCACGCGCCGCGAGGTCGAGTTGGCCGAACTGCTCATTGAGATGGTACCGAGCGTAGAGAAAGTCCGCCTCGTAAATTCTGGCACCGAGGCCACGATGTCGGCCATCCGGGTGGCGCGGGGCTACACCGGCCGCGACAAAATCCTCAAGTTTGAGGGCTGCTACCACGGCCACGGCGACTCGTTTCTGATTGCCGCGGGCAGCGGCGCGCTCACCCTAGGTGCCCCTGACTCGCCAGGCGTGACCGAAGGCGTGGCCAAGGACACCCTCACCGTACCTTACAACGACATACCGGCCGTGAAGGCCGCCATTGCCGCTAACCCCGAGCAGATTGCGACTATCATCATCGAGCCGGTAGTGGGCAACATGGGCCTTGTGGCGCCCGCGCCGGGCTTCCTGGCCGAGCTGCGGGCGCTGTGCACCGAGCACGGCATTGTGTTGCTCTTTGATGAGGTGATGACCGGCTTTCGCCTCGCCCCTGGCGGCGCGCAGCAACTTTTTGGCGTCACGCCCGACCTCACGACCCTAGGCAAGATTATCGGTGGTGGCCTGCCCGTGGGTGCCTACGGTGGCCGCGCCGACATCATGAACCAGGTGGCCCCGGCCGGCAAGGTGTACCAGGCCGGCACGCTCTCGGGCAACCCACTGGCCACGGCCGCCGGCCTGGCCCAGCTGCGCTACCTGCACGAGCACCCCGAGGTATACGAGCAGCTCGAAGCTACCACTGCCCGCCTGGCCGACGGCACCCGCCAGATTGCCCAGGAGCTGGGCCTGAACTACACCGTCAACCGGGTGGGCTCAATGTTTAGCTTGTTCTTCACGGCCGAGCCGGTAAATAACCTGGAGGACGCTAAAAAGGCCGACCTGCCGGCCTTCGGGCGCTACTTCCACGCCATGCTGAAGCGCGGTATCTACCTGGCGCCGTCGCAGTTTGAGGCGCTGTTTATTTCCACGTCCATCACCGGCGAGCTGGTGGAGAAGTACCTAGGGGCCTGCCGCGAGTCGCTGGCCGAGGCGCACGGCCTTTCGCTTTAATTTCACGCCGCGCCTTTTTCACTCTTGAATTTCTGAGCTATGCGTTACTTGTGGAAGCTGCTGCTGTTCGTTCCCTTCCTCGGCTTTGCCCAGGGCGAAACACCCGCGCAGGCCAACAAAAAGCTGTTTGACCGCACCATCGACGAGCTGAACTTCCGCACGTTCGAAACGGTGTATGACAAGCACTTCACGCGTCAGAAATTTCCTGAAAACCTGCGCACCGCCGCAGCTCGGCGTGAGTTCTCCAACTTCGAGAATAACGCCGAGCTGCAGAAGCTGTTTCTGAACTACAACGGCGTGGCCGAACGCTACAAAACGCACTTTGGCGGCGGCTCGCTCTCGCAGGCCGAGTTTGAGAAGCAGCTGAATGCGGTGGTGCGCGACCGCAATTTCGAGTTTTTCATCCGCGGCCTGCCGCGCGATGAGCGCTCGGCCCTCATTCGCACCGAGCAGCGCATTATTAAGCAGGCCGTGGCTCGCTTCAATGCCAGCGGCGAAACCGCCACGACCAACGTGCCAGCCGCCGATGTGGAACCCGAACCCGCCGTGGCCTCGGCGCCCCTCACCACCAACGGCACCGCCGACCCCGAGGCTGAGTCCCTGCCTAACTCGGCCAGCCGCGAGCCCGAGCTGCGCAGCCCCACCGAGGCGGCTAGCGCCTCCGGCCCCGGCTGGGTGGGCTACCTCACGCTGTTGAGCAGTCTCGCCACCCTGGGCCTAGGCGGTTTTGCGCTGCTGAGCGTGCTGCCCGAGCTGCAGCGCCTGCGCCGCCGCGTGCGCGAGCTAGAAAATACTGGCGCTCAAGGCTCATCATATCCTGAAACCGACATAGAAATGCCCGAGCAGGAGCCAGCCCAGGCGCGGCCCAGCTTTCTGAGCCGCCTGCGCGGCCCTGCCAGCGGCGAGCTGCTTGCCGACAACTACGACGATGAGGAGGACGAAGAAGAACCCACTCCGCCGCATTCTGCGCGTTAGCCAGCCCTATACTCGTAGCGCCGATTTTTTAACCAAGCGCTACTTACCCTCTTATTTCCCCCGGCGGTGCGCCCAAAACAGACGCGCAATCTGCCAAAATCCGAGTTAATCCGTGATTCTTACCGACCAGCAAATCCGCGCCGAGATGGAGCGCGGCACCATTGTAGTGCAGCCTTACGACCCCAGCTGCCTGGGCACTAACTCCTACGATGTGCATCTGGGCCGCTACCTGGCCACCTACGACGACCCCGTGCTGGATGCCCGCCGCCACAACTCCATCACCACTTTTGAAATATCGGCCGAGGAAGGCTACGTGCTTCAGCCCGGCATCTTGTACCTCGGCGTCACGGAGGAGTACACCGAAACCCACGCCCACGTGCCTTTTCTCGAAGGCAAGAGCAGCGTCGGGCGCCTAGGTATCGATATTCACGCCACGGCCGGCAAAGGCGACGTAGGCTTTTGCAACCACTGGACGCTGGAAATCAGCGTGTCGATGCCCGTGCGGGTGTACCCGGGCATGCCCATCGGGCAGCTTATCTACTTTGGCTTGCAGGGCGACGTGCAAACCTTTTATAACCGCAAGCAGTCGGCCAAGTACAACGACCGCACCGACCGCCCCGTGGAAAGCATGATGTGGAAAAACTCGTTTTAGTGGCTGGTAGCTATGCCGCCTAGGGTACCTCAGCATACCAAGGCGGCGCTGGCGCAAGACTGAGTAGGTGGCCTAACCTCCGCGCTGGCTCCTTCGTTAGTACCATTGCCAGCGCCGCCAATCTTGGCACGCTAGTTGGCAATTTGGAAAACCTTAGTACCTACTCCGCATGACCTTGAAGCCTCTTTTTGCCGCTTGGTTGCTGGTGGTTGCCCCAGCAGCGGCGTTTGCCCAGCAGCCCGCCACGCTTTCGATCCCCACTCCGGTAGCCGTCCAAGACAAAACCCAGTCTAGCCCGCGCCTCAACCCCGTGGAAGCCCGGGCCGACCACCTAAGCACCCAGATGGTGCGCGACCTGCACCTCAACAACTACCAGGCAACCCGCCTGCGGGCCATCAATGCCGATAAAGTAACCAAGCTCGACGCCCTGGAACGCCAGTACGCCCGCAGCCCCAAGCAGCTAGAAGAGCAGTCAAAGCTAGTGGGCCGCGAGCGCGACCGTGAACTGCAAGCGGTGCTTACCACCGACCAGTACACCAATTACTTCGACGCCCGCCAGCGCTACGCCCAGTTCGACAAGAACTACGCGGCTTCAGCCTCGTCGGCCATCCTGGTCAACTCCATTCAGAACCCAGCCCCGGTGCGGGCCAACGATGCTACTATCAGCCCGGCCCGCAAGGAAAGCCGGAATACCCAGCCTGCGGTTCGACAATAACCAGCACTGACGGACACAAAAAACCGCCTTCGACGCTACGTCGGGGCGGTTTTTTCATTTTCGACGACTACTACTTGACTTAGTGCTTTACGAATTGGCTATCTGCGAAAGCGCGTTTGGTGGCTACGTGGCTAGGTCGGGCAGCAATGCTTGCAAGGCTGATAAGGTTTGCGCGGAGTAAGAATTGAGCATAAAGAATTTAAAACAATCTATTATATACCTAGGCGGCAAGCCATTACAAATTGCCAACAGCTATTCAGTGCTAAAGCAGGCCCCAGTTCCAATCACAAAAGCCAGAATCAGCACTAAGCTTAATCTTCCTCTCCAAGTATCAGTGCTTGCCGCTTTACGAACATAAAACCACCAGTCTACTGCTACCACCGACACCAAAGGTGCCCCACCAACAAGTAGCAAGAAGCACCATAAGTAAAAGATAATAAGACTCTTAATCCTAGCAACGCCTTTTCTACCAGCTACTTAATACTGCTAGTCGCTTGCGAGCTGTAGCTATTATTTCCTTAGCTTTTACCGATTCTGGACCTGTCAATATTAATTGGTCGAGCCAAGTAGAACCTCCGGCATCATCCTCCCACCAATTGAAGGTGAAACCCGTGAACTGGTACGCTAGGCCGCTGGGAGTGGGCAGTAGCTTTACCTGACATACCACGCTTATTACATGGCTTAGAGGGGTAGCTGCTTGGTAGCGACTAAGGCAGATAGCGAGCGGAACCCCATAAGACGGCTCCTGCTTGTTACCAGGTTGCGACGACTTAGCTGCTAGCAAGTTGACTAGCTTATTAGTATGCCAATGCTGCACTAGGTGGCGCCGTTGCAGTTCTGTTTTAGTACTATCTGGCCAGGGCAGCAAACCTTGCATTTCTATCTCACCCGTTTCGGGATTGTGAGGCCAAGTAGTGGCTGCTGGGGTTTGGGCTTGAAGAAAGCGAGGAAACAGCGCCAGAAATAAAAGCAAACGCTTCATACCCGCAAAAGTACCGCCGCTCAGACACAACAACGCCCGGCTTTGCGAGCCGAGCGCGCTATAGAGAAACTGCGCCCTCGCTCCGACAGCACCGAAGTGTTATTGAGACTCAAACTTAGGTTACGGCAGCCTAGCTCCTGTGCTTGTTTGCGCGCAGTGCAAGTTAGCTACAGCCTTTACCCTGTATTTCGTTCTACCAGCTTATGCTTCTCAAAGAGGCTACCTCTACGGGCGGGGTCGCTTCAAAACACCTTTCGGGGGCGGTCGTATCACTAAGCTCAAATTCTTGGACATGCGCTACGGCTATTACCGCCAAAGCACCGGCCTCACGGCCATCATCAGCGCCAACCTGGCGTTTACCATGCCCTAGGTAAGGTGCGTGGCCCGGCCAACGCCCTTACCTTGCTTCTATAGTCAGTTATGCAACAACATGTTGAGCGGCACCACACACACCGCCTGGGCTGGCTCCGGGCGGCCGTACTGGGGGCCAACGATGGCATCATTTCTACGGCCAGCCTGGTGGTGGGCGTAGCGGCGGCCAGCGCCACGCCGCACAACGTACTGCTGACGGGCGTGGCCGGCCTGGTGGCTGGCGCCATGTCAATGGCAACCGGCGAGTATGTGTCCGTTAGCTCGCAGGCCGATTCGGAGCGGGCCGACCTAGCCCGCGAGCAGGAAGAGCTGCGCACCGACCCTGCTGCCGAGCTACAGGAACTGGCCGATATTTACGTGGCGCGCGGCCTGGCACCGGAGCTGGCTACGCAGGTAGCGCAGCAGCTCATGGCCCACGATGCATTGGGCACCCACGCCCGCGAGGAACTAGGTATTTCTGAAGCTATTACCGCCAATCCTATTCAGGCGGCGCTGGCGTCGGCGGCCGCTTTTATGGTGGGGGCGGCCCTGCCGCTGGCCGTTATTTTGCTGGCTCCCGCCCCGGGGTTAGCTTGGACCGTATCGGTCACGGCCCTGGTCTTTTTGGCGGCCCTAGGGGCGCTGGCCGCCTACGTGGGTGGCTCGGGTATGGGCCGCGCTGCGGTCCGCGTCACGTTTTGGGGTGCGTTGGCTATGGGCCTCACGGCTGCCGTGGGCCACTTTTTCAGCGTGGCGCCCTAGGTAGGGCAATGCTTGCCCTCGCGTTTGCAGGTCTTATACTCATCAGATAAACACAAAAGAGGCTCCTCACTACCGTGAGGAGCCTCTTTTAGGTGTAAGGAGTAAAGCTTACAGGTTGGGGCGGTCGTCCTGGCCTTGCTCTTCGAGGTAGTCGGTGAGCTCTTGGCAGAGGGCACGCATTTTGGCGGCCATTTTCTGGTCGCTAGTGGCGGTCACGATGGTTTCGGCCATCGAGCCGATGGTGTCGACCACAAAATACTTCATCGCGTCTGTGGGCATGTCTTTGGTCCACAGGTCTATCTTCATCGTGCCATCAGCGTTGCGGTCCCAGATGGAGATGTTGATGGCTTTGGCAAAATGAATATCCTGCCCCGCATCGGTGGCTTGCCAGCTAATTGCTTCCGGCACTTTTTGGTCGTCCAGCGCGATGCTAAAACGGATTTCAGATTTCTTCATCACAAGTTCAAACGTAATAAAACAGACCCGCAGAATCCAGCGGGTTACACATAGTTATTCAGCATCACGGGCATCACCAGCATCAGGATGCTCTCGTTTTCATCGGCTTGGGCGGGCATCAGCAGGCCGGCGCGGTTGGGCGTGCTCAGCTCCAGCGTAATTTCCTCCGAGTCGATGTTCGACAGCATTTCGAGCAGGAAACGGGCGTTGAAGCCGATTTCCATATCCTCGCCGTCGTACTGGCAGGCCAGCGTTTCCTTAGCCTCGTTCGAGAAGTCGAGGTCTTCGGCCGAGATTATCAGCTCCGAGCCCGTGAGGCGCAGGCGCACCTGGTGGGTGGTTTTGTTGGAGTAGATGCTGATGCGACGCACCGAGTTGAGCAGCTCGGCCCGGTTGATAGTCAGCTTGTTGGGGTTGCTAACCGGAATTACGTTCTCGTAGTCGGGGTAGCGCTCGTCGATGAGACGGCACACCAGACGCATTTGGTTGAACGAGAAGAAGGCGTTGCTCTGGTTGAACTCGACACGCACCGGAGCGGCCTCGCTCGGCAAGGAGCTCTTGAGCAGGTTGAAGGCTTTGCGCGGAATAATGAGGTTGGCCGTTTGGCCAGCGCCCACATCCTGGCGGCGGTAGCGCAGCAGGCGGTGGCCATCGGTAGCCACGAAGGTCACCTGCTGGTCGGCCAGCTGCACCAGAATGCCCGTCATGGCGGGGCGCAGCTCGTCGGTGCTCACCGCGAAAATGGTTTTGTTGATGGCCCGCGCCAGCGACGAAGATGGAATCTCGACCGGCGCCGAGCCCTTCACCACCGGCACGCGGGGAAAATCAGCGGCATTTTCGCCCGCTAGCTTGTAGCGCCCGTTGGCCGAGCTGATTTCGATATTGTAAGTTTCTTCGTCCAGCGTGAAGGTCACGGGCTGGTCGGGCAGGTTTTTGAGCGTGTCGAGCAGGATGCGAGCCGGGGCCGCGATGCGCCCCGCCTCCTGGGCCTCGATGGGCAGCTCGGTAATCATGCTCGTCTCGAGGTCGGAGGCCGTAATCGTCAGCTTGCCCGGCTCAATCTCAAAGAGAAAATTCTCCAGAATGGGCACCACGGGGTTGTTCGTAACCACGCCGTTAATGCTCTGGAGCTGCTTGAGCAGGGCCGAGGACGAAACGATGAATTTCATAAATATAAGCTAGACAAGAGCCAATGTTTGGGAAGGAGCAAAGATACGTCCACCGGGCGGGGTTTAGAAAAGCCAGTACCTAGGCTCCGAGCGCTAACGATTAGCTCATCCATTACTATTATAACAAATAATGCTGGTAATAAGCATCTTATTCTCCCACATACCCTTTCCTTTGCTCGTTCAAAAACACCTACCTAGGGCGGGTTGCTTCGACGGCGGCCACTCTAGGCAGACCGGCGCACGCCTAGGGCAGGCAGCGTGCCTGCCTGTGTTTAGTGCAATGCTACCGGCGCAGCAGATTTCTGAGGCCGGACCATGGTGGCTGGCAGCAAGAGCCTTGCTGGCGGCGATGCCTCACAAACTGCCGGTTGCCGATTTTGGCGTAGGTTTTTGCCCGATTCGGGTACCGACTGCCGATAGGCAAGGGCCCTAGCTTTGCTCCGTGGGGCTGGCTATCGCTTGCCCCGCCCTCACCCTCCCACCCCCGTAGCATGAAAAATAGTTGGTTAGCCGTGCTAGGCTGCTCGCTGCTGCCGCTGCTAGCAGCAGCCCAAAAACCGGCCGCCCCGGTTATTCGCAAAAACATTCCCTTAGATTCTATCGGGCTAAGCGACCCGTTCATTCTGGCCGATGCCAAAACGCATCAGTATTATATGACGGGGACGGGGGGCATGCTCTGGAAAAGCCCCAACTTGAAAACCTGGGAAGGGCCCTACCAGGTAGCCCAACCCGACCCCACTTCCTGGATGGGGCCCAAGCCTATGATATGGGCTGCTGAGATTCACCCGTTCAAGGGCAAGTATTATTATTTCGCCACGTTCACCAACCCCGCTATCAAGATTGATACGGTGCAGGGCAGCGCCCTGGAGCGCCGCGCCAGCCACGTGCTCGTCAGCAGCCAGCCCACCGGGCCCTACGTGCCGGCGGGCGACGCCACGTACCTGCCGGCCAACAAGTCCACTTTGGACGGTACGTTTTGGGTAGATAAAGATGGTAAGCCCTACCTAGTGTACTGCCACGAGTGGGTGCAAAACCAGGATGGCACCATTGAGAAAATCGAGCTGAAGCCCGACCTGAGCGGGACCCTTGGCACGGGCAAAATTTTATTCAAGGCCAGCGCTGCGCCCTGGAGCCGCGAAAACCCGCGCACCGGCCCCGCCCGCCCCAACAAAGTAACCGACGGCCCCTACCTGTTCCGGACGAAAACCGGCCGCCTAGGTATGCTCTGGACCAGTTGGATTTATGATGTGTACACCCAGGGGGTGGCTTACTCCAGCAGCGGCACGCTCGATGGCCCCTGGCTGCAAGAGCCAGCCCCCATTACGCCGCCCAACTATGGGCACGGCATGCTCTTTCGCACTTTCGAGGGCAAACTGCTCATGTCGGTGCACAGCCACAAAGACATTAAGGGGCGCTACCGCCGCATTCCGCACCTGTTTGAGGTCGATGCATCGGGCGATAAGCTGATACTTGGCAAGCCCTACCGGCCCTAACCGAGAAGGCTTGACTAGTTGCTCTTAGGAGACTAGTTAAGCCTTCAGTAGCTGCGAAAAAGGGTAAGTGGCGGCGTGGTATATGATTTGGCAGTAATTCTGAAGATTGCAGTTAAGTGTTGTCCTAAAAACGACCTTTTTTTGTTTTAGCAGCAGCTTGCATATCACCTCAAAGCTTGCCGTATTCGACCCTACGCCATTTTTTGAACATCTGTACCGACCACTACTTACTAAAAATCTGGCTGGAAACCATGTCGCAAAATCATGTTAATTGTCCTTTAAGAATAGACGCAGGAGTTCGTCCTTTGAAATAATTCCCGCAACGCCAGCGGCGCATTATTCTCTCTATTCCCACCCTAGGTCCATTGCCATGAAAATTTTATTTTTAATTTCCTCTATTTGGTCAGGCGGCGGATTTGCGGTTTACCATACCCTGCCGCTGTGGGCTTTCGTAGTTTACGGCTTGCTCTCGCTCTTTTATTTGGCTACGTGGCTTATGCTACGCCGCGGCTTTTCGGTCAGATAGCCAGTGCATGACGTCTGTTACCCCTTAGGTTTTGCAAAGAAAAACCCCGCCCACCCGGCGGGGTTTTTCTTTGCAAAACCTAGGCTACCTTCTTGCTCAGGTGCCAGTTACAGGCTTGCATCAAGATGCCATCGCTGGCGAAGCCCGCGCCCAGTTAGCCGCCCAGCTTATTGATTTACTACTGGATATCCACATGCCCGGCGAGACCAGCTTCGAGTTCCTAGCCTCGCTAGGGGTCACCGGTCATCTTTACCAAGGCCTACGACGCCCATGCACTGCGCGCCTTGGAGGTTAACGTGTTCGATTATGTGTTTAAGCCAGCTAATACAACTAACTCTTAGTACTAACTAAATAGCTGAGCGATACTTGAAATGCCCGATTATACTGGTCGGGCTCGTTAGCATATACTGTCCCGTTGTATTGGTACTGGACTGCCGAATTGCGCAATCCCAGGCTGTAGCTGGCTTGCACTTGAAACCCTTTCAAGCGGTAGCCTAGGCCGGCTTGTAGCCCTCCATCAAAACGCTGCGCGTACCGATTGTCTCCATCCGACGCGAGGCTGGCCGCCTTCACCTTGCCTGCTCTCTCTTCGAAACCGCCAGTCTTGCTGGTATAGTTACCTCCTAGAAGTAGACTGGCGTAGGGCCCTGCAAATACCTGTAGGCCCTGCCCACTGCGCCCGAGTGTGAAGGCGAAATTCAGAGGCAGCGTCAGGTAGTTGAGGCGTACGTCTTCCTCATAGGGCGTGACCATATCAATGAGGAGCTGGTAGCCCGAGCTGCGGTATCCTTTCTGAGAAAATAATAGGCTAGGCTGCACAGCAAAATGACCGCTTTGCACCGTGCTCGTCAGCCCAGCCTCAAAGCCTGGGCGGCTCGTGTAAGAGGCTTGCGTGGGGTAGGTCACTTTTCCTGGAAAATGGCCGGAGGAAACGTTTAGCCCAACACGCGGGCCCATGCTAAAAGTGGTTTGGGCGTGAGCCGTGACTGCAAGCAAAAAGCCGCTGGCAAGCAACCAGAATGTAGGCGTTGTTTTCATATAGGCAGGAGCCCGCCAGCTGCCAAAGCGTTGCACGAAGCATTTGCAGCAGACATAAAAAGCTCCGTGGTGAACGAAGTTTTTTTATGTCTGCTTGCCCGATTAGCTAGCCATATCTTTTTTGGCAAGCTGTAATTCAGCGGGGATGAAACATCTCCTCTACGCACTGCTCCGTCTTAACCAGCCAAGGCTTTTTGGTCCAATACAAACTCAGCTGCTGCCTAGGTGTGCTGTGCGTCGGGTAAGCGCTGCTATTCTTTCTGATACAGTTTGAAGCCAGTTTGACTAAAAGCAAAAATCTCATTGTAAATACTTGATTTACAATGAGATTTTTATTCGCTAGCAGAGAGGAAGGGATTCGAACCCTCGATGACCTTTTGAGCCATACACACTTTCCAGGCGTGCTCCTTCGACCACTCGGACACCTCTCTGAATGGGGGTGCAAAGATAGGCGAAAAAATGAGGCGGTGCGTGCGTGCGGAGCTGCATGAGCAAAAAAGAAGGCCTTTTTCTGTTTCTTCTCTTTCGTGGCTCCCTGCTTGCCGTCCTCCCTGCCTACCCTACAGGGGGGTAATTTCGCCGCGCAGGTCTTGGCTGAGCAGCGCCCGCGTCTGGGTTTCGTCCAGCCCCAGGCCCAGCACAAACATCAGCTTGGTAATGGCCGCTTCGCTGGTGATGTCGTCGCCGCCAATCACACCTAGGCTGGTGAGGTGGGCGCTGGTTTCGTAGCGGCCCTGCACCACGCGGCCCTCTTCGCACTGGCTCACATTGAGGAGGTAAACGCCGCGCTGGCGAGCGCGCTCTAGACACTGCAAAAACCATGGGGCCGTGGGCGCGTTGCCCGAGCCGTAGGTTTCGAGCACGCAGCCGCGTAGGCCCGGCACCCCCAGCACGGCCTCTACCACGGCCGCCGTGATGCCCGGAAAAAGCCGCAGCACGGCCACATTCTCGTCGAGGTGCTCGTGCACGTGGAGGTGCGCGCTGGGCAGCAAGCGAATATCCTTGTCGGCAAACGTAAGGTTGATGCCAGCGCGGGCCAAGGGCGGGTAGTTTTCGCTTCTGAAGGCAGCAAACTGCTGGCTTTCAACCTTCTTACCCCGGTTGCCCCGAATGAGAATATCGTTGAAAAACAGCCCTACCTCGGGCAGCCGCACGGTGTGGGCCTGCGGGTGGCGGGCCGCGGCTATCTCCAGGGCAGTGAGCAGGTTGCGGGCGGCGTCGGAACGGGGGCGGCCCACCGGCACCTGCGCCCCCGTAAACACGACGGGCTTACCTAGGTGCTCGAGCAGGAAGCTGAGCGCTGCGGCCGAATAAGCCATGGTATCGGTGCCGTGCAACACCACAAACCCATCGAACTCGCTGTAATACTGGCCAATGAGCTGCGCCAGCCGCAGCCAGTCGGCGGGCGTCACGTTGCTACTGTCGATGAGCTGCGGCAGGGTCAGCAATTCTAGCCGGTAAGGCAGCTGCCGCAGCTCGGGCACCAAGTGGTCGAGCTTGCCAAAATGCATGGGCACCAGCTCCTGCCGGCTGTTGACGGCCATGCCAATCGTGCCGCCCGTGTACAGGATGAGCAAGCGCGGAGCGGTGGCATCGGTAGCGGCGGCCGTCGGGAGGGGTAGGAGCAGTAAATCAGCGGGGGGAGTTGGCATGGCGCAAAGAACGGCAGCAAGGTTGAGGTAACGCATCAGTTGCCTATTCCCCTGCAGCTTGCTACCAAAATTATAAGCCAGCTTCAGCTTGCCTTTATCGCCTACCTCACGCTCCCACCTTTATAACCAAGTCACTAATAGTCAGTAGATTTCAATAAACGCAACAATGTTGCTACTTGAGCATGCCACATTCGCATCACAAGGCTATTATGTATTGCAACTATGTTACATTATAATAAAATATGGTATGTTGCAGTATCAAAGTCCTGATTAAAAGCTCCTTGCCCCACTACCATTATTTACGCTAACCGAAAGAGCTCTTGCGCATTGCGCGTGGTGGCGGCGGCTACCGCTTCAGGGTCTTTGCCGAGCAGCGAGGCCAGGCGATGCAGCACCAGCGGCAGGTAGGCGGGCTCGTTGCGCTTGCCGCGGTAGGGCACGGGGGCGAGGTAAGGGCAATCGGTTTCGAGCACGAGGTGCTCAACGGCCACGTGGGGCAGCACCTTATCGAGGCCACCATTCTTGAAGGTGGCTACGCCGCCGATACCTAGCTTGAAGCCACCTAGGGCAATGATACGCTCGGCCTCGGCGACGCCATCGGAGAAGCAGTGAAACACACCGCGCAGCGTGCCATCCTGCGCCTCGGCCACTAGCTCGAAGGCTTCTTCGAAGGCGCTACGGGTGTGCAGCACAATGGGCAGGTCGTACTGCTTGGCCAGGCGCAGCTGCACGCGCAGGGCTTCCTGCTGCTGCGGCAGGAAGGTTTTATCCCAGTACAAATCGATGCCGCACTCGCCCACGGCCACGAAGGGGCGCCGGGCGAGCCAGTCTTCCAAGCGGTAAAGCTCCTGCTCAAAATCGGCTTTTACTGAGCATGGGTGCAGGCCCATCATGGCGTAGCAGGCCTGGGGAAAGTCGGCTTCTAGGGCCAGCATCCCGTCGATGCTGGTGTGGTCGATGTTAGGCAGTAAGATGGTTTCGACGCCGGCCGCTACGGCCCGGTGCAGCGCCTCGGCGCGGTCGGGCTTGAACTGTTCGGAGTAGAGGTGGGCGTGGGTTTCGATTAACTTCATTTTGATTGTTATTCGCTTTCACTTGTTGTTGCTCAATGCTCGCCGGATAGCCGACGAACACGAAGAATAAACAAGGCAAAGCGCATTTAAGGCAAATAGCGCCGCAGCCGCATGTAGGGAATCGGGCCTTTGTAGAAAATATCGCCCTCGGGCTCCAGCCCAAACCGCCCGTAGAAAGCCAGGGTATTGTGCCGGGCATCGCACCAAAGCGAGTGTGCCCCCCGGGCCGTAGCCTCCGCAATGGCGTGCTGCAGCAGCGCCGAGCCGATGCCCCGCCCCTGCCACGCCGCGGCGGTGGCAAATTTGCGGAAGCGGGCCACGTCGTCGGCGTCGATAAACAGCGAAAGAACGGACACTAGCTCATCGCCTTCGAAGGCACCAAAATGCTGACCTAGGTGGTCGTCGGGCAGCTTGATGTAATCGAGCGGCTTGGTGGGCCACAGCACGGCGTGGCGCAGGGCATAGGTTTGGGCGGCAGTAATAGCTTGAATAGTCATGTTTTCATGGAGGAGGACGTAAATTGGATAGGACTACGCAAGAAGGCCGCAAAAGGCTTTTGCTTAGTGATAGTGGCGGCCTTTCCAGTCTACCCCGCGGCGGCCAAACAGCCGACTCAGGGCAAGGTGGGTGGTGAGCGCCAGCGAGAAAAACTCGTAGCCCACCACCACAGCCGCGGCCGGCATGGGCAGGCCTGCCCGGCGCGTAGCCACCCGCAACATAAGGGCTTGGGCGCAGATTTTCAATAGCATGACCCCTAGGGCCCAGTCGGGACGCCCCAGCAGCAGCAGGCCGGCCACCGCCACCCAGTAGCCGCTAAACAGCACCAGCGCCACTTGCACCCGGCGTGGCAGGGCCGCCACCCCGCGCACCCAGCGCAGGCGCTGCCGCAGCAGGGCCGCCCACGAGCCCGCTGGCAGCGACGAGGCCCGCACGGCCGGCTCGAACAGCTGCCGGAAGCCGTAGCCCTGCGCATTCACGGCCTCAAATAAGGCAAAATCCTCAATAATGGTGGCGGGCATGGCCTCGTAGCCGCCGGTGGCCTGGTAGGCGGCGCGGGTTACGAGCATGTTGTTGCCCATGGCCGTCATGGGCTGGCCGCTGTCGGTGGCAACCTGGATGGCCCCCAGCGACAGTAGCCAGTCAACACCTTGCAGCTTAGCTAGTAGGCTTGGCCCCTGCACCACCGTGAGGCCCGTGACGGTGCCCACCCGTGGGGCGGCGTGCGCCAGCAGGCCATGCACCCAGGTGGTAGGCAGGGCAATGTCGGCATCGGTCAGCAGCCAGAAGTCGGTGGTGGTGAGGTGAGCCAGGTGGGCCAGCACGTTGGCCTTGCCCCGCGCCTGGCCTAGGGTACCCGTAATGGTGACTACCCGAAAGCTACCGGCAAAGCCCTGCATGGCGGCTTCGGCCACGGCGCGGGTGCTATCGGTGCTGGCATCGTCGCCCACCAATACTTCGAGCAGATGGGCGGGGTACTGGAGGGCACGCACGCTGGCCAGGCAGCGCGGCAGGGCCGCTTCCTCGTTGCGAGCAGCAATAAAGATGCTGACGCGGGGCAGCGGCGCGGGCAGTGGCTCAGGCGCTGGGGCGCCCGCCCGCGTGGCCAGCCGCCGCATGATGTACCCTAGCCAGCCCAGCCACAACACACAATAAACGACGCAGCTAACGTATAATACATTCATCATCAACAAGCTATCACCTAAAGTGTGGCAAACTCATACCCTAGGTCGCCGTAGTGCGCCAGCAGCCGGGGCAGCAGAAAGCGCAGCGAGCGGCTGGCCTTGCGCGAGTCATGCAGCACCACGATGTCACCGGGGCGGGTGGCGGCCAGGGTCAGGCGCAGTGCCCGCTCGGGCGCCAGGTCGCGGTCGTAGTCGCGGGTAAGCAGCGACCACATAATGACGCGGTACTCGGCTCGCAGCTGCCGCAGCACTGGCCACGTGAGGCGGCCGTAGGGCGGGCGGAAAAGGGGGATTTGGTACTTGGTGCTTAGTACCTGGTGCTTAGTATCTAGAGCCGACTGCTGGTTTCCAGGCAATTGCTTCTGCTCGTCAGTTTCTAAGCACCAAGCACTGGGCACCAAGCACTCCAAGAAACGCTGGCACGCGGCCACATCGGCCAGGTAGGCGGGGCGGGGCGTGCGCCAGGCGCTCAGGTGGTGCTGGGTGTGGTTGCCAAGGCGGTGGCCGGCGGCCAGGGCAGCGCGCGCAATGTCAGGATAGCGCCCTAGGTTGTCGCCCACGCAAAAGAACGTGGCCTGCGCCTGGTGGGCTGCCAACTGCTCTAGCACCCAAGGGGTTTCTTCCGGGATGGGGCCGTCGTCGAAGGTGAGGTAAAGCCGCGGGCGGCCCGTGGGGCCGGTGGGCGCGCCGCGCCACTCGCTACCCGGAAACAGGGGGCGCAGCCAAGCGGGCGGACGGGTGAGCGGATTAGGGGGCAGCAAAACGAAACCGAAGCCGGCAGAGACCGGTACTAAGCTACCTAGGGCCCGCTTCGAACTACAAACTTACCCCATTCGCTTTGTAGCGTACTGCCCAACCTAGCTCTTCACTCATCACTCCCCTGCTATGCCTCGCAAGTCCTTTTCCGAACTCATCAATAGCCCCGGCATGCCCGTGCTCGTCGATTTTTATGCCGACTGGTGCGGCCCGTGCAAAACGATGGCGCCCATCTTGCAGCAGGTGGCAGCCCAGCACGAGGGCAAGTTGCGCATCATCAAAATCGACGTAGATAAGAACCCGGCTGTAGCTCAGCAGTTTCGGGTGCAGAGCATTCCCACGCTCATCCTTTTTCATAAAGGCCAGCCGGTGTGGCGGCAGGCGGGCGTGGTACCCGCGGCGCAACTCAACCAAAGCGTAGGCGCTTACTTGTAAATGAGATTTAGGTGAACTATTCGACCAGGTGTAAACTAAACACTTGCGGGGGGCGTTGGCTACGCGCCACGCCCCCCGCGGTGATTACTTTGCAGCATGAGTCGGATTGCCTTACGCAATAGTGTATTAATTAGCTTATTAGTTGTATTATTACCCGGCCTAAGCTTAGGGCAGGTGCGCTACCTCCTGAGCGGCATTGTGCGGGCGGCTGATGGCACGGCCCTACCCGGTGCCACGGTAGCGGTACCGGCCATAGGGCTAGGCACCGCCACGGAGGCCGATGGCACCTACCAACTGAACCTGCCCGCCGGGCCGCAGCAAGTGGTGGTCTCGTTTGTGGGCTATACTTCCCAGACAGCCGACGTCAAACTAACTCATAATCAGCGCTACAACTTCACGCTAGCCGCCAGCCAGAGCGAGCTCGGCGAGGTGATGGTGCGGGGCCAGCAGTCGCTAAAAGAGAAGCTGACGACCACCCAGATGGGCGTCGAGCACCTCAGCATTCGGGAGGCGAAGCTGCTGCCGGCGCTGTTTGGCGAGGTCGATATTCTGAAAACCTTGCAGCTCAAGCCCGGCGTGCAGAGCGGCGGCGAGGGCAGCAGCGGCTTGTTTGTGCGTGGTGGCTCCTCCGACCAAAACCTGGTTGCACTCGACAACGTGCTGGTGTACAACCCCAATCACTTGTTCGGGTTGTTTTCGGTGTTCAACTCCGACGCCGTGCAGAGCGTGGACCTGTACAAGGCGGGCTTTCCGGCGCAATTTGGCGGGCGGCTGTCGTCGGTGGTCGATGTAAAGCTGCGCGAGGGCGACCGCCAGAAGTTTACCACGTCGGGCGGCATCGGGCTTATTTCGTCGCGCCTCAGCTTCGAAGGGCCTATTAACAAGGGCAAGGGCTCGTTTTTGGTGAGCGGGCGGCGCACGTATTTCGACATCTTTACCCGCGCCCTCAACCGGGCCAATGCCGGCAAGGAAGACTACAGCCCCATCCCGGACTACTATTTCTACGATTTCAACGCCAAGGCTAACTATACCCTAGGTGAGAAGGACCAGTTGTTCTTTACGGGCTACCTCGGGCGCGATATTTTCGGCTTCACCTCGCCCAATGGGTTCAAATCCAATTTTACTTGGGGCAATACCCTAGGGGTGCTGCGCTGGCAGCACGTGTTTTCGCCCAAGCTGACGCTGAACACATCGGCCGCCGTAACGACCTATAAGTACGACCTCAACAACAGCATCGACCAGTTTAGCTTCAACCTGGGCTCGACTATCCTAGATTTTACCCAGCGCGCCGACCTCGACTACGTGCCTAACGAGCGGCACACTATCAAGGTAGGGGCCATGCTCACCGAGCATCAGTTTGGGGTGGGCCGCTTGCAGCGCAGCTCGCAGGACAACAGCGTAAATTTCGGGGCCGACGTCAATTACGTCGGGCAGGAAGCTGGCCTCTACGCCTCCGACAACTTCAAGGCCAGCGAAAAGCTGCAGCTCGAAGGCGGGCTGCGGCTCTCGGGCTTTCGCAGCGGCTCCGATGCCTACGGCGGCATCGAGCCCCGCGCCTCGGCCCGCTACTCGCTCTCCGATAAGGTGGCGCTGAAAGGCAGCTACGCGCTCATGTACCAGTACGTGCACCTGGTATCGAACTCGGGCGCCTCGCTGCCCACCGACATCTGGTACCCGTCGCGGCTGTCCGTCAGGCCCGAGCGCTCGCAGCAGGTGAGCACTGGCGTGAGCTATTTGCTGGGCGATGGCAAGTACTTGCTCACCAATGAGGTGTATTACAAATGGGCGCGCAACGTGATTGATTTCAAGGACGGCGCCCAGATTTTTGCCAATAACGACCTCGACTCACAGTTCCTGTTCGGGCGCGGCTGGGCCTACGGCAATGAGCTGTACCTAGAAAAGAAGACCGGCAAAACCACCGGTTGGGTGGGCTACACCCTGGCCTGGACCAAGCGTAATTTTCCGCCCCAGCTCGGCACCACGGGCATCAACAACGGCAAGGATTTTTATCCCAACTACGACCGCCGCCACAACCTCAACGTGGTGGTGCTGCATCAGCTCAACACGCGCATTGACCTCACGGCCAGCTTTGTGTATACAAGCGGTGCGCCCACTACCCTACCCCTAGGGCGCTTTGCCTTGCAGGACATCTACCAGGGCGGCATTCAGGCGGTGCCCATTTACCCCGACCGCAACACGTACCGCCTCATCCCCTACCACCGCCTCGACCTAGGGATGGTGTACAAGCTGCGCCCTTCGCGCATGGGCGGCAACCGCGACCTGACTTTCAGCATCTACAACGCCTACAACCGGCGCAATGCCTACTTCATTTACTTCGACCAAACCCGCGACAAAGCCACTGATAAGGTGACGGGCTACGCAGCGCGGCAGGTATCGCTGTTTCCGCTCATTCCTTCGTTGACGTACAATTTTCGCTTCTAAACCGCAGATTCAAACGGATTTGTCGGATTTAACGGATACGCCCGCCTTCGGCAGGCTGACTATTTCTAGCTTGTATTGCTTTTTATGTTTTTATGGATAGCTTAGGTTTTGTGCGATTGACACGGGCGCTTGGCGCTGCGACTTTGCTAGGGGGACTGGCGGGGTGCGGCAGCTTGCAGAAGGATATTGATGTGCCGCTGCCCGCCTACGCCAACGAGCTGGTGGTGGAATGCTACCTTGAAAACGGCCGGGTGCCGCGGCTCACCGTTACCGAGTCGGTGCCGTACCTCGATAATAGCCAGGCCGCGGCGGCTGGCTCCTATTTGTTGAAGCTATCTAACGGTCAGAGCGTGCAGCTGCCCGCCGACGTAGCCGTGAAGCTGGTTTTGCCTAGCGGACGGACCATGAACATGGCCTTTAAGCCCGGAATGGATGAGACCACTGGTAAGTACTATACCCACATCGGGACGGCGCCCATCACAGCGCGGGCGGGCCAGCAGTTTGCGCTGGATGCGCAAGACCAGCGCGGACGGCACGTCACGGGCACCGCGGTAGTGCCCACATTCATTCCTATAGACTCGGTCAAGTATAAGTTTAACGCTGAGAGCGACACCAGCCGCCGAGCATACTTCATGACGAAGTGGACCGACCCCGCTGCCACCACCGACTACTACCGCCTGATGCTGCACAAGGGCCGGCCATCCAACAATTCCGAAACCGACAACGACATCCGCGACCGGCTTTTCAATGGCCAGCCCTATGCGCAAGTCACCCGCTACCGGTTTCGGCCCAACGATACCGTCACGGCCACGCTTTACCACGTCGATTCATTGTACTTTGACTTTCGCCAGTCGGTGCGCAATGCTCGCAATGCCAACGGCAACCCGTTTTCACAGCCCTCCGGCATCCACAGCACCGTGCAGGGCGGGGTTGGCGTCTTCACGGTGCTTGTGAAAGACCAGAAAAGGCTGATATTAAGATAGTCCGTTGGCGTGCCCTAGGTACTACTCGCTGGCTAGCACGGCCTTCATGAGGGCCGTGAGCCGGGGCTCGGCCACAGCCGCGGCAGCCAGGATGTCGGCAATTACCACTGGCTTGAGCTGGCCGGGATAGCAGAGGTCCGTAATGACCGACACGGCCAGCACGGGCAGCCCTAGGTGCCGCGCCGCGATGACCTCGGGCACCGTACTCATGCCCACAGCATCAGCCCCAATGGTGCGCAGGTAACGGTACTCGGCCGGCGTTTCGAGCATGGGGCCGGGCACGGAGGCGTACACGCCGCGCTGAGTCGTTTCATTCTGGCCTAGGGCCACGGCCGCCGCGCGGGCGCGGGCCAGCAGCGCCGGGTCGTAGGCCGCATACATATCGGGAAAGCGCGGGCCGAGCTGCGCATTGTTGGGGCCGATGAGTGGGTTGCCGGGTAGTAAGTTGATGTGGTCGTCGATGAGCATTAAGTCCGAAATTTGAAACTCGGGGTTGAGCCCACCAGCCGCGTTGCTCACGAATAATTGCTTGATACCAAGCAGCTTCATCACGCGTACCGGGAACACCACTTGCTCCATCGAGTAGCCCTCGTAGTAGTGAAAGCGTCCTTGCAGCACCACCACCTTTTGGCCACTGAGCGTACCTAGGAGCAGGCGCCCGGCGTGACTCTCCACCGTACTCACCGGAAAGTGCGGAATATCGGCGTAGCTGATTTCGTACTGAATCTCAACTTCTTTGGCCAGCGCCCCCAGGCCCGTGCCAAGGATGATGCCGGTGCTGGGCTGAAATTTTTGGGTTTGGCTTTGAATGAAGGCGACGGCTTCTTGGAGGTGTTGCATAGTGTTGATTTTTATAGCGCTAACGTAGGACCCCACCCCCGACCCCTCCCCTCCGGGAGAGGGGAGCCAACCGCAGGCTAACGTCATTCAGTCGTCAGGCTCCCCTCTCCCGGAGGGGAGGGGTCGGGGGTGGGGTCTTTACGTCAAAGACGAAATCACTGCACCGTCAGGCGGTCGTTCTTAGTGTCGGCATCCATGTACAGGCCGTGGTCGAGCGAGACGGCGCGCACGGCTTTGCCAGCTGGCACTGTGATGCTAGCCTGCTGTTGGTTGGCGCGCCAGAGCTCGGGGGTGCGGTGCAGGGTTTCGGTGCTGCCATCGGCGTAGTCCACTTTCAGGTCCACGGGCACGGCGAAGCCACCGATGTTCTTGATGCTGACGGTCGTGCCCTGGGCAGTTTTGTCAGCTTTGGTGAGGGCTAGGTCGATGTAGTTGTTGCTGAAGAACCAGTTTTGGAAAAACCAGGTCAGGTCCTGCCCCGAGGCGTTGCTCATGGTGTTGAAGTAATCCCACGGAATGGGGTGCTTGCTGTGCCAGCGGTCCATGTAGGTGTGCAGGCACTTCTTAAATAGCTCATCGCCAAGCATGTCCTTGAGGGCCAAGTAGCTGAGCGACGCCTTGCCGTAGGAGTTGTTGCCGTAGCCGGCCTTGAGCTCGCTGCTGGGCGTGATGACGGGCAGGTCCTGGGCAGTGCTGGGGTTGTTTATCCAGTTGGTCACCCGAAACTTGCGGTAGAAGTCGTCGGCCACCGCGTTGCCATTCTCAGCCCGCCCGATGAGCAGCTCAAACGTGGTCGCCCAGCCCTCATCCATGAAGGCGTAGCGGCTCTCGTTGATGCCCATGTAAAACGGGAAGTACGTGTGGGCAATCTCATGGTCCTGCACCAGCTGCGCAAATTGCAAATCGTCGGCCGGGCTGTCGTTCACCATCATAGGATATTCCATGTCGGCGAAGCCCTGGAAGGCCGTCATTTTCGGATACGGGTACGGCACGCCCGGCCAGTTGCGCGAAAACCACCCTAGGGCGTTCTGCCCAAACTTTACGGAAGAGTGAAAGTCCTTCGTCGCGTCGGCAAAGGCAGCCTGCACGCTGGCCCGGCGCTTGGTGGCGGGGTCCACAATGACACTGGCCGCATCCCACACGTAGTGGTCGCTGAGGCCTACCGTCATGTCCGGAATATCTGTGGCCTTCCATATCCAGGTATTCATCGGCTGCTGGGCCGTGATGCTCTTTTTGGCGAGGTCGGCGGCGGTAGCCACGTGAATCAGCGCGTCGCTGGTCATCGACTTTTCGAGGCGCTTGGCCGCTGCTGGCTGGAGCACCTGCTTGGGATTTTGAAGCGTGCCGGTGGCCCACACAATGTAGTTGGCGGGCGCTTTCACGCGCAACGTGTAGTCGTTGAAGTCGTTGTAAAACTCCTTGTCGTTCAGGAAGGGGAGCCGGTCCCAGCCGTTGTAGTCGTCGTAGACGGCCACCCTAGGGTAGAAATACGCCAGGAAGTAGGTGGTCTTGTCAATCATGCCCTCGCGTCCGCTCTGCACCGAAAGGGGGAAGTGCCAAGACACAGCGAGCTTCACCGAATCGTGCGGCGCCAGCGCCTTGGACAGGCGCACGCTGGGCGCGGTCCCTAGGTCGGGCGGCAGCGGGCGCAGTTGGCCGGCCACCTGGAAGCTGTCAATCACGACGCCCGAGGTGAGATAGTCGGGCGATACATCGCCCTCTCGCGCCGCCTCGGGCTTGTGGACATTCATAATGATGCGTAGCACCAGCTGCTTCAGCGTGTCGGGGCTGTTGTTAAAATACGTAATCGTTTCGCGCCCCCGAATGTCGCGCGACGGCGGCGCGGCCTGCACCGTGATGTCGTAGCGGCCGCGGTTTTGCCAGTATTTGGGGCCGGGGCGGCCATCGGCGGCGCGGGTGCCTCGGTCAAACGCCCGCTTGATATCGCGGGGCTGGTAAAGCGTGGGGGTAGTTTGGGCGGTGGCGGCATGGGCGAGGCCAGCCAACGCTAGAGCACTTAAAAAAACGGAACGCATGGAGTGGGCTTAAAACTCAAAATCGTCTGTCGTGCCGACGAAGGGCATCTTGGTCGCAGCGCTGCAATGACGCAAGCAAACCAGCCAAGATGCTTCCTTCGTCGGCACGACAGACGATTAGGCAACAGACAAACTATTCAATTACTTAATTTCTAGCTCATAAGGCAGACGAGCTTGCACGCCGCGCATTTGCATGAGCTGCTGGTACTGGCGCACGGCCGGGTACAACGGGCCCAGCTTGGCTTGCAGTAGGCGAGCCTCGGCAGCAGCCTGGTCTTCATCGTCGCCGCCAAAGCGGCTGAAGAACTTCTCTATGGCCGACTTCTGGCGCGGGAGGCGCTGCACTTTGTAATCGTCGGCCTTGAGGTGGGCGCGGCTAGCGGCTATTTTGAGGGCATCATCATACGAGCCCAGCACATCGACCAGGCCGATGGCTTTGCCCTCGCTGCCGCTCCACACGCGGCCCGACGCGATGCGGCGCAGGCGCTCGACGGGCATGTGCCTCCCTAGGGCTGCCTTGCTCGTGAAGTCGGCGTATATCTCGTTCACTTCCAGTTGCAGCTCTTTTTTCTCGTAGTCGGTAAGCGAGCGGGTAATGGTGGGCAGGTCCGAAAACTTGCCCGTATTCACGCGGTCCACGGTAATGCCAAGCTTGTCGGCCAGCAGCGGCTGGATGTTGGGCAGCACGCCAAATACGCCGATGCTCCCCGTAATGGTATTAGGGTGAGCCACAATAGTATCGCAGGCCATGGCAATGAAGTAGCCGCCCGAAGCCGCCACGTCGCTCATGCTGGCGATGATGGGCTTCACTTTCTTGGTCAGCAGCACCTCGCGGTAAATAATATCAGACGCTAGCGACGAGCCGCCCGGCGAGTTGATGCGCAGCACTACGGCCTTCACTTTATCATCAAGCCGCGCCTTGCGGATGGCCTCGGCAAACTTGTCGCTGCCAATGTTATCGTCTGACCCGCGGCCCGTTACGATATCGCCTTCGGCGTAGATAACCGCGATGCGGTTGCCACTGGTGTTGCCCTCCTTTTCGTCGGCCTTATCAGCGTCCTGGTAATCACCTAGGGATACGAGTCCAGGCTTTTTGTCTTTGGCCAAACCCAACTTGCCGCGCAGGTAGTCCTGCACCTCATCGAAGTAGCCGAGCTTGGTCACCAGCTTCAGGCGCAGCGCGTCCTTGGCATTGTGCACCAGCATCGAGTCAGAAATCACTTTCAGGCGCGGCGCAGGAATCTGGCGGCTGGCGGCTACCTGGCCGAGCATGTGGCCATTGAGCGAGTTGAGGTAGGCCACCGTCTGGTAGCGGGCCGAGTCGGAAAAGCTTTCGCGGAAGAACGGCTCCACGGCACTCTTAAACGAGCCTACTCGGAAGATATAGGGCTCAATACCAGCCTTGTCGAACAGCCGCTTGTAGAACATTACCTCCGAGCTCAGGCCATTGAACTCCAGCGTACCTAGCGGGTGCAGATAAATCTGGTCGGCTACCGAGGAGAGGTAGTAGCTTTTCTCGGAGGCGATTTCATGGTAGGCCACGATGAATTTGCCGCTCTTTTTGAAGTCGAGCAGCGCGTCGCGCACTTCCTCCAGGCTAGCCATGCCGCCCTGCACCAGCTCTAGGTTGAGTAGGATGCCCTTGATGTCGTCGTCGGTTTTGGCCCGGCGAATTACCTCCTTCAGGTTCACCAGCCCGATGGTGGCGCGGTCGCCTCCTAGGGGGTTCAAATCGGCGCTCTGAGCGCGCTCCGAAATGGGCTTGTCGAGCTTCAGCTCTAATACCGAATTAGAAGCTACCGACTTTTCGGTGCTGCTGCCCAGCGCCTTACCTAGCCCGATGAGCAATATGAACCCCAACACCGAAAACAGCACCAGCCCCACTATCGTGGCCAGCACAAACTTAAAAAATTGCCTCACAGGACCGCAGATTATAACGGATTAAACGGATTTCGCAGATACGCCCGGCTACGCCGGGCTGACTAACTCGGGCGGCAAGATACGGCCGCTGGTTTCTGCTACCTCTATCGCAACGCGGGCTCTGGCATTACACCAGCAGCACACGTCTCCTGTTAGTCAGCCCGGCGCCGCCGGGCGTATCTGCGAAATCCGTTTAATCCGTTATAATCTGCGATTAATAGCCGTACTTTTCTTGCCACCAGGCACGCAGGCGCTCCCGAATTTTAGCTTCCAGCGGATTGTCGCCGGGGTCGTAAAAGCGGGTGCCGCTCAAGGCGTCGGGCATGAACTCCTGGTAGGCGAAGTTGCCAGCGCCGTTGTGCGAATACTGGTAGGCGTCACCGTAGCCTAGGCTCTTCATGAGCTTGGTGGGCGCATTGCGCAGGGGCACTGGCACGGGGTGCACGCCGTGCTGCCGCACCTGAGCCTGCGCCGCCCGGATGGCCGTGTAGGCTGCATTGCTCTTGGGCGAGGTGGCGAGGTAGATAACCGTTTGGCTCAGAATCAAATCGGACTCGGGCAGGCCGATGACGGTGCAAGCCTGGAAGCAGCTCTGAGCCAGCAGTAGGGCGTTGGGGTTGGCGTTGCCGATGTCTTCGGAGGAGAGGATGAGCAAGCGGCGGGCAATGAACTTCACGTCTTCGCCGCCCTCCAGCATCACGGCCAAGTAGTAGAGCGCGGCGTTGGGGTCCGAGCCACGAATGCTCTTGATGAAGGCCGAAATCACGTCGTAGTGCATCTCGCCGCCCTTGTCGTAGCGCGCAATAGGGCGCTGGGCGGTTTGCTGCACGGCCGCATCGGTGAGTTGCACGCGGCCGTTGGCATCGGGCGGCGTGCTCTGCACCACCAGTTCTAGCAGACCTAGGAGCTTGCGGGCGTCGCCACCGCTGAGGGCCAACAGCGCGTGGTCTTCAATAACATCGACCGAGATTTTGCTCAGTACCTCGTCCTCGGTCAACGCCCGGCGGATGATTTCGCGCAGCGTTTCGGCGCTCAGCGCCTCCAGCGTGTACACTTGACAGCGCGAAAGCAAGGCCGGAATTACTTCAAACGAAGGGTTTTCGGTGGTGGCACCGATGAGCGTGACAGTTCCGTTTTCGACCGCCCCTAGCAGGGCGTCTTGCTGGGCCTTGCTAAAGCGATGAATCTCATCAATAAAGAGCACCGTGCCCGGCTGCTTCTTGGCGCGGTCTATCACGTCGCGCACGTCCTTCACGCCCGCATTGATGGCCGACAGCATAAAGAAAGGCCGTTTCAGTTCCTCGGCCAGCAGCAGCGCCAGGGTGGTTTTGCCCACGCCCGGCGGGCCCCACAAGATGAGCGAGGGCAGGCGCCCGGCGGCCAGGTAGCGGCGTAGCACGCCGTTTTCGCCCAGTAGGTGGGCTTGGCCAGCGTAGTCGGCCAGGCGGTGCGGGCGGCGGCGCTCGGCCAGCGGGGCGGTGGTAGGATTATCAAAAAGCGAGGCCATAGAGCAGTGTTGCGCGAACTTTGTAGTTCGCGTCCGTTTGGTTGCCCGCTAACGGACGCGAACTACAAAGTTCGCGCAACGTGCGCCCCTCCCCTATGGTTTCTAAGTTTCGCCTGCACACGGCGCTGTTTCTGGTGTCGCTCATCTACGCCGGCACGTATAGCCTGGCCAAGGATATTATGCCGCACTACATGCAGCCGCTGGGCATCGTGACGCTGCGTATCAGCGGGGCGGCACTGTTCTTCGCTTTGCTGAAACGCATAGTCGCGCCCAATGACAAAATCACGGGTCGGGCCGACAACATTCGGGCGGTGGCCAGCGGGCTCCTAGGTATCGCGCTCAACCAAGTTACCTTCTTTGCGGGCCTCAACCTCACCACGCCCATTAATGCCTCGCTGCTCCAAACCGTCTCGCCCATCGTGGTGGTGCTGGCCTCGGCGGTGCTGCTGAGCGAGAAAATCACGCCCACCCGGCTACTGGGCATCTTATTGGGTGCGGCGGGCGCAGCGGCCCTCATTCTGAGCCGCCCCAGCACCGGTAAGGTGCCCGCCAACTTGCTGCTTGGCAACACCTATCTGCTGGTAAATGCGGCCGTGTTTGGACTGTACTTGGTACTGGTGGCGCCGCTCATGCGCACCTACCATGCCTTCACGGTGCTGGCGCGCATCTTTTTGGTGGGGGCCATCGTGGTGGTGCCCCTAGGGCTGCCGCAAGCCATCGCGGCCGACTACGCAAGTTTTCCACTCTTCATCTGGGGCGAGCTGGGCTACATGGTTTTCTTTCTCACCATCCTAGCTTATCTCTTGAATAACTGGGCGTTGAAGTTTGCGTCGCCGGCGCTGCTGGGCGTGTACATCTACTTGCAGCCGGTGCTGGCGGTGCTCATTGCGGTGGCCACGGGCAAGGACACGTTTACCCTGGATAAGGCATGGCAGGCGGCGCTCATCTTCCTGGGTGTCTGGCTAGTGGGCCGCAAGCCCAAGGCCGCCGTGGAGGCTACCCCCAGCCCGGCCACAAGCTAAACTGTACGGCTACAGAGTCGGCAGCTAACCTTGCTCGCCGGTGGAGCCCTGGGCCAAGACTGTACGCTAATTCTGAAGTCGCCCTAACCAAGTTAAAAAAGCCTCGTTGAGTACGCAGCGAGGCTTTTTCGTGCCCGCTCGACCTCATTATTCCTTCATCTTAAGATGACCGAAACTACTACTTCGCGTGCCACCGCGGCGGGCACGCTCATTGCCCTAGGTATTGTGTATGGCGATATTGGTACCTCACCGCTTTACACCGTGCGGGGTGTGTTTGAAGGCCGGCCCGTGAGCGAGGCCGTAGTGCTGGGCACCGTATCGGCCGTTATCTGGACGCTCACCTTGCTCACTACCTTCAAGTACGTGCTGGTGGCCATGCGGGCCGACAACAATGGCGAGGGCGGCATCTTGTCGCTTTACGCGCTGCTCCAGCGCCTCAACTATAAGTACTTGTACCTGCCAGCCATTGTGGGGGCCGCCGCCCTGCTGGCCGATGGCGTCATTACGCCGCCCATCTCCGTGTCGTCGGCCATTGAGGGGCTGCGCATCCTGCGGCCCGAGTTGCAGACAGTGCCTATCGTACTGGTTATTCTGCTGGGGCTGTTTACCATTCAGCAGTTTGGCACGGCCATTATCGGCAAGCTCTTCGGGCCAGTGATGCTGGTATTTTTCACGATGCTGGCGGTGCTGGGCGTGCAGTTTTTGGTGAAGGATTTTAGCGTTTTGCGGGCCTTCAACCCTTACTATGCTCTGCACATGCTGGCCAGCGAGCCAGGCGGTTTTTGGCTCCTAGGTTCCATTTTTCTATGCAGCACGGGGGCCGAAGCGCTCTATGCTGACATGGGCCACGTGGGGCGGTCCAATATTTACGTATCATGGGCCTTTGTGAAAGTGTGCTTGGTGCTCAACTACCTAGGGCAGGGCGCGTGGTTGCTCCAGCACCTAGGGCAGCCGCTCGGCGACCGCAATCCGTTTTTCGCCATGATTCCGGCCTGGGGGCTACTGCCGGCTATTGGGCTGTGCACGCTGGCTACCATCATTGCCTCGCAGGCACTCATTTCAGGGTCGTTTACACTTATTATCGAGGCGTTGCGGCTCAATTTTTGGCCTAAGGTGAAGGTGCTTTACCCCACCGACTTGCGCGGGCAAGCCTACGTGCCATCGCTCAATTGGCTGCTGTGCGCGGGCTGCGTGGGCGTGGTGCTGTACTTCCGCGAAAGCTCGAATATGGAGGCGGCCTATGGGCTGGCTATCACCTTCACCATGCTCATGACCACGGTGCTGCTGGCTTTCTACCTGCACCTGCGTAAGGTCAGCCCGGTTTGGATAGGGCTGCTGGTGCTGGTGTATTTCACCATCGAGGGGTCCTTTTTGGCGGCCAATCTGCGCAAGTTTCCCGAGGGCGGCTACGTGAGCGTGGTGATGAGTCTGCTGCTACTAGCCGTGATGGTGAGCTGGATACAGGGCGGCCGCCTGCGCGATAGCTTTATCAAGTACGTGCCGCTGGCCGACTGGCTGCCCTTGCTCAAGGAACTGAGCGCCGACACCTCGGTGGCTAAGTACGCCACCCACTTGGTGTACCTCACCGATTCGGCCGACCCGGCGATGGTCGAGCGAGGCATTACGCACTCCATATTTCAGAAGAGTCCCAAGCGGGCCGATGTGTACTACCTCATCCACGTCATCACCACCGACGAGCCTTATACCAAAGAATACCACGTCGATACGGTATTGCCCGACGACCTGGTGCGCATCGAGTTTAAGCTAGGCTTTCGGGTTGACCATGCCATCAACTACATGTTTCGGCAGGTGGTCACGGACCTGGTAAAGACCAAGGAAATCGACATTACCTCGCGCTACAACTCGCTGCGCGAGCAAGACGTGGTGGGCGATTTTCAGTTTGTCATTCTCAACCGCACCCTGCCCTACGCGCAGTCATTGAGCGCCTGGCAGCGGCTGGTAGCGCGGCTGGCGGGCGGCCTGCGCTGGCTGGGCATCACGCAGCAAGAAAACTTTGGGCTAGATAACTCGTCGGTGACGTTTGAGAATATCCCCTTGCTTGTTCCGGAGAGGCCCGAGCTGGCGCTCACGCGGGTATAAGTCGGCTGTAGAGTAGACTAACGGCCAACCTTGCTTTCACTTGGCCGTTAGCCTACCCTAGTTTTAAGCTGGCTCATTACCTCATGAATTTTACTGGAAAAAACATTCTACTTGTCGGCGCTTCGTCGGGCATCGGGCTAGCTACGGCCCAGCTGCTGGCCGCCGCAGGCGCCACCCTTTTCACAGCCTCGCGCCACCAGTCGGCCGAATTGGCGGCCCTAGGTACCACCCACATCACCTACGACGCTACGCAGCCCGTGGGCACGGCCTTCGACCAACTGCCCGACGTGCTCCACGGCCTCGTGTATTGCCCAGGCTCCATCAAGCTGCGGCCCTTCGAGCGCGTGCCGGTCGAAGATTTTCGTAGCGACTTTGAGCTGAACGTGCTCGGCGCAGTACAGGCGCTGCAAGCCACCATTAAGCGCCTCAAAAAGGCCGAAGGCGGCGCCAGCGTGGTGCTGTTCAGCACGGTAGCGGCCGCCGTGGGCATGAGCTTCCACACCAGCATCGCCACCGCTAAGGCTGCTGTAGAAGGCCTCACCCGCGCCCTGGCCGCCGAGTACGCCGCCAGCGGCTTGCGCGTCAACTGCTTGGCACCCAGCCTCACCGACACGCCCCTGGCCGCCGCCCTGCTCAACACGCCCGAGAAAGCCGAGGCCGGCGCCAAGCGCCACCCCTTGCAGCGCGTGGGCCGGCCCGACGACCTAGCTGGCATGGCCGCCTTCCTGCTCTCCGACCAAGCCACGTTCATCACAGGCCAAGTGCTGGCCGTGGATGGCGGCATGGGCAAGCTGAAATAATACCGAAATTAAGATAGCTTACATCCCGGACACGGTCGTCATGCTGAGCTTGTCGAAGCATCTCTATCGCATCATCCAACGGTGCGATAGAGATGCTTCGACAAGCTCAGCATAACTGAATAAGAACGTTATTAACGAATGAAAATTAGCATCTTCTGGCATCGGCGCGACCTACGCTTTCAAGACAATGCGGGGCTGGCGGCCGCGCTGCAAAGCGGGCATCCGGTGCTGGCCTTGTTCATTTACGACCAAACCATCCTCGAAAAGCTACCTAGGGAAGACGCCCGCCTCACGTTCATCTTCGACCACGTGGAGCGGCTGGCCGACGAGGCGCACGAGGCCGGCGGTGGCTTCGTGGCCCGCTTCGGCAAGGTGCCGGAGGTGTTCAAGCAGTTGCTGGAAGACTACGACGTGGCCGCCATCTACACCAACGAGGATTACGAGCCCTACGCCACCGAGCGCGACACGGCCGTGGCCAAGCTCGCCGAGAAAGCCGGCGCAGAGTTCAAGGCCTTCAAGGACCAAGTTATTTTCGCCAAAGACGAGATACTGACCAAGAACGGTAAGCCGTCGAAGGTATTTGGCGCCTACTCCAAGGCCTGGCAAGCCCGAGTGAAGCCGGAGGACTTCAAGCCTCACCCTTCGCAGCGGCTATTCAAAAAAGAGAACCTAGCGGCGCTCAAGGCTAGCGACAAAAAGCGCCCTACCCTAAAGGACCTAGGCTTTGAGCGGCACGAGCAGCTGACGCCGCCGGCCCGCTTGCCCGATGCCGATGTGGTGAAGCATTACGACAAAACCCGCGATTTTCCGGCCGATAACAAGGGCACCACGCACCGCTCGGTGCATCTGCGGTTCGGCACCATTAGCATCCGGCAAATCATGCAGCAGGCGCAGGAGCTGAACAACAAGCTCTTGAACGAGATGATATGGCGTGACTTCTTCATGATGCTGCTCTGGCACTATCCTAACACGTCGTATGAGGCCTACGACCCCAAAATGCGCCACCTGCCCTACCGCGACGACCCCGAGCAGTACCAGGCCTGGACGGAAGGCCGCACCGGCTACCCGCTCGTGGATGCGGGCATGCGCCAGCTCAACCAATCGGGCTATATGCACAACCGCGCCCGCATCGCGGCGGCGGGCTTTTTGGTCAAGCAACTGTTCATGGATTGGAAGATTGGCGAGCATTACTTCTCCGAAAAGCTCATCGACTACGACATGAGCAACAACATCGGCAACTGGCAGTGGATGGCCGGCACCGGCGCCGTGGCCGCGCCCTGGTTTCGGATATACAGCCCCGAAAGCCAGCTCAAGCAATACGACCCTGATTATAAGTACGTAAAGCAGTGGGTGCCCGAGTTTGGCACCGACGACTATCCGGCCCCGATAGTAGACCATAAGTTCGGCCGTGAGCGCGCCCTCGACCTTATCCGCAAGGGCCGTAAATAAGCGACCTAGGCCCGAACCAGGCCCGTGCGGTAGTGGTTATAGAGGCATGGAATCCTCTGCTCTCAAAGCCGCTTACCTCGACTACCTGCGCCGCCACGGCCACGCGCCCAAAACCGTGTTTGCCTTCGCTGAGGCACAGGGTATTTCGGAGGGCGAGTTCTACCGCTCGTTTGCGTCCTTCGCCGCCATCGACCGCGAAACCTGGGCCGATTTTGGCCGCGAGGCCCGCGAGCAAGCCGCCCAAGAGCCCGCCTGGCAGAACTACAGCAGCCGCGAGCGTTTGCTGGCCTTCTACTACACGCTGCTCGAAATCTTGAAGAACAACCGCAGCTTCGTACTGCTTACCCTAGGTCGCTCGCAAAAGCGAATGCCGGCCTTGGTGCCCAAGGTCTTGAACAAGTTCGAGGCTGATTTTAAATTCTTCGTGGAAGAGCTGCTGCACACCGGCCGCAATACGGGCGAGGTGGCCAGCCGGCCCTTCTTGCAGGATGGCTACGGCCGCATATTCATGCGCCAGCTCCAGTTTATTCTGCTCTATTTCGTGCGCGATGAGTCGGCCAACTTCGAGCGCACCGACGCCGCCGTAGAGAAAGCCGTGACACTGAGCTTCGACTTAGTGGGCCGCAACACATTTGATTCGGCCCTAGACTTCGGACGGTTTCTGCTGCAAAAGCGGGCCTAGAAACGCAGCCTTAATTTTTAGGCGACACTACTAACCGTCTGTCATGCTGACGAAGAAAGCATCTTATCAGGTTAGAATCTTGCGTGATAAGATGCTTCCTTCGTCAGCATGACAGACGGTTAGTGAATGCTTTCGCCATTACAATCTTCCTATCCTTCTCGACCTATCCCAACAATGTCTGACCAACCTCAGGAATCGCTGCCGACCTCCAAAGTGGCGCGCGCCGCTCGCTTCGCTAAAACCGGCTTCAAAGTAGGCGCCAACTACGTGCAGCACTACGCCAAAAAGGCGGTGGGTGCCGACGCCACCACCGCCGAACTGCATCAGGCTAACGCTGAGGAGCTGTACGGCACGCTCAGCGAGATGAAGGGCTCGGTCTTGAAGGTGGCCCAGATGCTGGCGATGGAGAAAAACCTGCTGCCCCCGGCCTACGCCGAGCAGTTTCGGCAGGCGCAGTACCAAACTCCGCCGCTGTCGGGGCCGCTGGTGGTGAAGGCGTTTCGCGATGCTTTTGGGCACTCGCCGAGCGAGGTTTTTGACGAGTTTGACCCTAATGCCCGGCAGGCGGCCAGCATTGGGCAGGTGCACTTTGCCCGCAAGCTGGGCAAGGACTTAGCCGTGAAAGTGCAGTATCCCGGCGTGGGCGCCAGCATCCAGTCCGACATTGCGATGGTGAAGCCGGTGGCACTGCGCATTATGGGCCTAAAGGAGGAAACGCTGCGGCCCTACATCGCCGAAGTTGAGGCGCGCTTGCTCGAAGAGACTGATTATAAGCTTGAACTAAGCCGCGGCCAGGCCGTGGCGGCCAAGTGCGGCCACCTGCCGCACTTGCAGTTTCCGGCCTACTACCCGGCCCTGTCATCAGCACGCATCCTGACTATGGATTGGCTGCCCGGCCAGCACATGAAGGAGTTTTTGGCCACTAACCCCAGCCAGGAGGTACGCAATCAGCTCGGCCAGGCGCTTTGGGATTTCTACCAGTACCAGCTGCGCGAATTGCGGCAGCTCCACGCCGACCCGCACCCCGGCAATTTCCTCTTCAGCACCACCAATGGCGGCACCGTGGGCGTGCTCGATTTTGGCTGTATCAAAGATGTGCCTGCGTTAGAGCAGCAGCAATTTCTGGCCCTGCTCGACCCGGCCACTCTCGCCGACCCCGGCCGCCTCGAAAGCCTGCTGACCGAAGCCGGCGTGCTGCGCCCCGGCGACGCGCCGGCCCTGCGCGAAATGTACCTGCGCACCCTCACGCAGTCGCTAGGCCTAGTGGGCCGCCCCTTCCGCGAGGACACCTTCGACTTCGGCGACCCGAGCTACATGCAGAGCCTCTATGCGTTGGGCGACGACCTGATGCAGGACAAGGACCTGCGCCAGCAGCGCGAGCCCCGCGGCTCGGCCCACTTCGTGTACCTCAACCGCACATATGTCGGCCTTTTTTCGCTGCTCACTGACCTAGGGGCCGTGGTGCGCACCGTGCCAGCCGCAGCCTAGCGAGCGGTTTCCATCTCCAGGCTAGCCATGATAAATGGGCCCACGCCCTTGAAATCGTTTTTCTTCAGCGGCTCGTTGAGGTAGTATTCGTAGGAGCCATCGCGGTAGGGCGAGCCGCCCAAGCCGCCCACGCTCACGGTGCCGGTTAGCGCCAGCGAGCCATCTGGCTCGGTCTGCACAAACTGCTGGAGGATGCCCGCGTAGCCTTGCTTGGCTACGGCCGCGTATTTCTTATCGAGGTACCCTAGGCGCACGCCCTTGGCCAGGGCGTAGACGAACATGCACGAGCCCGACGCCTCGACGTAGTTGCCGGCCCGCTGGCCTTGGTCGGTAACCTGAAACCAGCAGCAAGTTTTGGCATCCTGGTAGCGGGCCAGCACCGGCGCCAGGCGCTGCAAATACTTGACTAACTGCACCCGCTGTGGATGGCTTTTAGGGAAGTAGTCGAGCACATCGACCAGCGCCATCGCGTACCAGCCCATGCCCCGGCTCCAAAAATTGGGTGATTGGCCGGTGCTGGAGTTGGCCCATTTCTGGGCGTGGCTTTCGTCCCAGCCGTGGTAGAGCAGGCCGGTTTTGGGGTCTACAAGGTGCTTTTCTACCAGGGCAAATTGCTGGGCCACATGGTCGAAACCGGCTGGCTCGGCAAATACTTGGCTGTATTCGGCGGCGAAGGGCTCGGCCATGTAGAGGCCATCGAGCCACATTTGGCTGGTATACTTTTTCTTGTGCCAGTAGCCGCCTTCGCTGGTGTGCGGCTGCTTAGCTAGTTGCTGGTGTAGCAGTTGCGCCGCCTGCCGATATATGGCTTGGCGCGGACCAGGCGCCCGACCTAGGGCCAGCAGCACCCGGCCAGTATTGATGTTGTCGAGGTTGTAGTCCTCCGCCTTATAACCCACGATAGTGCCATCGCCGGGCAGCGAATAATCTAGCGTGCGCCCTACGTAGTCGTGGTAGCGGGGCAGGCCGGTCTGCTGTGCCACCCGCTTGATAGCCAGCAGCATCAGGCCCTTCTCGTAGCCCCAGCGGGCCGCTTTGTTCTGAGCCAGGCCCAGCGAATCGGGATACCAACGCAGGAAGGCATCGGCCATGCGCTGCGAGTAGGGCTTAGGCGCTGTAGGCTGAGCTAAAGCAGCAGTACTGAGCAGCAGGCAGATAAGAAAGCGAAGCATAAGTAAAGTAGCGTGGACTCTGCGAGTCCGCGAGTGAGCGCAGCGAGCATTCTACGTTCTAATCTATCCAGACGCAGATGCTCGCTGCGCTCACTCGCGGACTCGCAGAGTCCACGCTACTGCCTGATTTTAAGGCATTTTTTGGAGGCCTTCCCAACGCACTTTCCAGGTTTTGGGAATGCCGGGGTTGGCTTCTTTGCAGCCGTCGTAGCCGGCGCACATGAGGGCCACAGCGGCGAGCAGGCCACCATTGCCGGGCAGGTAGAGAGGCAGGCGGCCTTCCTGGTAGTTGTGGCCGTTGGGGAGGTAGGTATTGGTACGCACCTTCATCAGCAGGGCATCCACCGCCTTTTCGGGCAGCCCGAGGCGAGTGGCCGTCATCGAGGTAAGGGGGAAGTCCCAGCCCCAGGTTTTGTCCCAACTCCAGTCGGTCCACACCAGGTCGAAGGTGCGGCGCATGGTGGCAGCATCTTGCTGGCCGGTGGCGGGCATGAAGCCTAGGGCCCCGAGCACGGCAGGGTGGTCGGTTTTGTACTCGGGGTTGGTGTAGGAGTCAGGCGCGCTTTCAGCGGCCAGGTACACGCCATTGGCCTGAGGCAGCTGGGCGAGCTTGTCCAGCACTTCATCCCACTTGGCGTTGCGCGGCTGACCTAGGCGCTCGCGCCACTTTTGCGCCGTTTCGAGGGCCCAATGCCAATACACCAGCTCAAAGGTGGGGTTGAAGGTTTCCTCCGCTTTAAACCGCTCCTGGGCCGGAATGACGCCCTTGCCAAGGATGTAACGGCCTTTTTCTTTCTCCAAAAACGGGTACGAAGCGATGAATTCAGCCGTTTGGTTTACACGCTCTTGGTACAGCTTGAGGGTAGCTGCGTTGGGGTGAGCGCGGTAGGCTTCTTCGGCAAAGTAGATGGTGTGCGGCTGCTGCCAGATAAGAAACGCGCCCACCGACGACGGTCCTTCGGCGCCCCAGGGGTCGGTCATTTTCTGCCAGCGCCAGCCGGCGTAGCCTTGGCGCTGGGCAATGGCGCGGGCCTCGGCCTGCACGTCGGGGCGGGCGTACCAGGTTAGGCTGCGTTCCAGGATTTCGGGTCGACCCCACAGCGCGAAGTGGGCCGCGTGCCACCAGTGCATTTCGAGGTGCGGGCGGCCGTACCAGCTATTAAGCAGCAAACCAGTTTCTTGCGGGGGCTGCGAGCCGGCATTGTGCACCTTAGTAAGGTACTGCGAGAGCACGATGCGGCGCTCCAATTCGGCGGCCCTAGGGTCGGCGGTACCGCTAAAATCGACCGCGCCGCCGCTACGCCAGAAGGTGCGCCACTGTTCTTGACTATTGTTCAGGGTATAAGAGAAAGTAGGAGTGCCTCCCGTTTTGCGGGGCGAAAAACGGGCGCTTATTTCCATCGAATTACGTTGCCGGCCTGGCGTGAGTATAAACTCGTGCGGCCGGCTGGGTACCAGCTTGGCCGCGCCCGACCAGCCCAATTGTACGAAATAACGGGTCGTATCAATTTGGTGCGTTAGCCAAGCGAGTCCGTCTTGTAGGTCTGCTTCTTTTACAATAGCAGAAGTGTGTTTGTCGGAATGCGAATAATCAGTGGCCATGTCAGCCCAGCCGGCCGTGGGAAAGGGAAAGCGCAGCGCCACCTTCAGCCGCCCGGTTTTCAGTAGCTCCGAGGTGACCCGAGCTGCCACGGCATCCTGCGTTTGGTGGCCCACGGTTATGACATCCACGGCCGTACCCTCCACTGTGAAGTGGCTGCGGATTTCGCCCGTCCACGGGTTCAGCTCCTGGTGAATGTTCTTGATATCCTGCACGGTGGCGGGCTGGCCGTTTTTCTTCAGAATAACGAACCCTAGGTTGCCCAACTGCAAGCGGTGTGGGTTAGCCCGCAGGTAGTCTACAGCTTCTTTGTTGCCGGGCGTTTTCACCTGCACCGCATAGGGTACGGGGCGGCCGTTGAGGGTGTAGGTGCGCAGGCTGGCGTCGAACTTATATCCCTCTTTATTCGGAAAGCGGTGCCAGCCCCACTCCGACTCGGTGCCCAGCGGCAGGCCTTTTTCGTAGTGCAGCGGGAAGGTTTGCAGGCCTGTCATGTCGGCCGTGAAGGCAAATTTGCCGTTGCCCACCGACAGCGAATTGAGCGAGTCAGTAGTCGTAACAACGACTTTGTGACGCTCGACGAGCGCCTGGCGGTCGATGGGCGCCGGCTGCGCAGTGAGGGAGCGCGAGGCTAGAAACAGCAGTCCTCTAACGAGGGCAAAACCAGTATTTTTCATAAGCATCTCTAATCAATCGCGACCTAGCGTCACGCTCATCAACCCTATCACCACATCGTTGGCCAAGGCCCGCACAGTCAGGCTTTTCAGCTTTCTCTTAGGGTCGAGTGGCAGCTCCAGCACGGTGGCGGCACCACCGTCAATGGCCTTGGTGCTAAAGCCTTTGATAGTGGTGTACTGGTTGAAGTCTCTGGTAATGAGGCCGGTCTTGAGGTGCACGCGGTAGGGCTTGGGCACACCTAGACGGAAGGCGAAGCCATCCTCCACGTAGTCTTGTTCGATGGGCCACCAGGTGTCGGGGTTGCGCAGGGGCAGCGTGGCGGCGGTGCCGTCGGCGTAGGCCACTACTACTTCACCATTAATGAATTGGCTCTGCATGGCGCTGGTGCTGCCGGCCATCAGGAGCACGGCGCGGCGGGCGCGGCCCCGAAGCGGCAAGGTGGCCTGCCGGGGGTAATTATCCCACTGTGATACAAAGAGGCTATTCTTGACGCCGGCCGCGCCCGGCGTGCGCAGGGGCACGCCGCTGGGCAGCTGCACTTCGTTTTTTGCGCCTGCCAACCGGCGCAAACCCGCATCGTCGATGGTGGCCTGCGTGAGGGGGTAGCACCAGTTGCCGATGCCCTGGGTGGGCAGTTCCAGCGTAGCCGTTTCGGCCCGCGGCGAGAGGTACTTATTCTGAAAAATGCGGGTTATCTGGTCGTTGTAGTAAGGCCCTAGGTCTACTGGTTCCCACTTGGCGGGCGCCGAGGCGCCCGCAGCTAACGGGTCAGGCAGCGGGCTTGGCACGCGCAGCTTAACAGGCTCCCACCACTGCAAGTCACCCTGCCGCAGCTGCACAAATGCCGTGCGACTGCCCGGCTGCCCGGCCGCTCGCGCCGCCAAGCCGGTAGCAGTGGGCTGCGGCTGGCCTAGCGCCTGCTGCGGGTCGAACACAGGCCCCACCGTGGCCGGGGCAAACTGCACCTTGAAGCTGCCGCCAGGAACCACTGCCATCTCGGGCGCCGCGGGGCACGGGGCCTGCCCCCGCCATCGAATAGCAACCACATAGCGCGCCGCGGGCGCACTACTGATTTCGATAAGTGGGCGGCCCACCGCGCCGGGCACGTTGCGCCAGGGGGCGGGCTGGCCGTTTACCGTCACTTGCTCGATGTGGTCGGCCAGGGCGGGCACTTGCAGGCGCAGGACCAGCTGCTTGGGCAGCAGCTGACTTATCGTATACACCTCGCGCGGCCCTTGGCGCCGAAACTGCAACGCCACATCGGGCACCGTGAGGCGGGCCGAATCCCAGGCGGCGGGCAGGCCGGGGCGCACGAGCAGGGTATCGCGCAGGGCATTGGGCCGGATGCCAAACAGGCCCTCGACCAGCGAGCGGGCGGCCACCCCAATGGGGTCGGCAAAGTCGCGGTAGAGCTCACCACGGTTGGCGTCGTAGAAGCTGATTTGCTGAAAGTTGCCGGGGCTGGCGCCTAGGTACATGCTTTCGAGCAGGGCGCTCTTCCAGAGATGAAAGGCGTCTTCGCGACGGCCAGCCTGCCAGTAAGCCAGCGTAGCGTGCAGGTTTTCGGCTAGCGCCACGTTGTTCAGAGACCAATCGTAGGGCTGCCAATTCGTAGTCGAAAGCAGCTGGTAGTTTTCATCGGGCAGCCCCGCTGCCCGCACCGGAATATGTGGAATTTCCGCATCGACGTAGCGTAGTGCCTGGTAGGCCTGGAAAGCATCAGGCACTTCCGAGTCGAGGGCGTGGTAGATGGTCCAGAGGCCGGCGCTGGGGTGCAAGGCCTTCAGCCCTAGGGCATCCTGGTATTCGGCGTACCACCCTAGGGCCGGCAGCCACAGGCGCTGCCCTAGCGCAGTCCGGATGCGAGCGGCCTCCTGGCGGTAGGGTGCGGGGTCTTCGCGCAGCAGCGTGGCCAGCTCGGCCGCTTGCTGGTTGGCGAAGTAGTTATAGGCCGACGTGTGGGTCACAGCGCCGCCGCTGTACTGCAAAGCGTCGCTGGCCCAAATGGCGGCGTAAGCATCGTAGAGACCATCGCCGTCGGGGTCAAAGTTGCGCTTTTCCCAGGCTAGGTGGCGCTGCAGGGTGGGCCACAGCGCGCGGGCCTCGCCTAGGTCACCGGTCCAGCGCAGGTGGCGCAACAGGGCGTCCACGTACACGAGGTTCATGTCGTAGTGGTGGGGCCGGAAGTCGCCGCCGGGATTGCGGCTGATGTAGCCGCTGCTGAACACCGCCGTGCCCAGTTTTTCGAGCTGCCGGGCCCGGTGCAGGGCCGTGTCGGGCGTAACCGGGCCAGTGGCGGGGCTGGTGAGTTGCGACTGCGCGTAGGCCCCAATGTGCTGGCTGGCGCGGTCGTGCCAGCCCAGCGGGTCGGCGGCGTAGGGCCCGCGCCAGCCGTTGAGCCGGATGCGCCAGGCCACCGCGCCGTGCAGGTACGAAGGCGCTTCCCAAATAGCATCGGCGGCCATGGCTAGCGCCCTGCCCAGGGTATTGATATACGGGTCGGGCGTGCTGACTTGCACCCGATTGGCGAGTGTAGCGCGCGCGGCCTCGGCTTGCGCAAAGGCCCTAGGTAGCTCCTTATAGGCCAACTGCTTGCTTGCCGTGGGCTTTAGCACGTTGAAATACAAGGCTTCGCCGGCTCGCACGGGCAGCACCCCGGCCACTACCGGTGCGGCCGTGGCCGCCGAGGCTAGCAGCTGCGCCGGTGACGCTTGCTGCGTGGCATCGGCTAGCCGGAGCTGCGCAGCGGGCGGCCCCACTCCGGCCAGCAGCTTGGGAACGGGCGGGGTGGCCGTGGCTTTGGCTGGCTCCCCTACCCCGTAGGTCAGGCTGAAGGCGTTGTTTTTCAAGCTAAACGCATTGCCCCGGCAATACTCCGGCTTGAGATAAAAGCTGGATTCAGGGTCGGCGCCGATGTCGCCATCACGGCTGAATTTCTTGCCCGTAGCCCCGCCAAAGGCCCATAGCAGCTGCACGCTTTTGGCCGCTACGTTGTCGAACTGCGCCTTGATGAGGACGCCTTCGGCATTAGCCATCGCTTGCACTTCGAGGTGCAGCCGGCCGGCGCCCAGCAGCGGGTCGGTGATGTCGTACAGCATCGTGCCCGGCCGGTAGCGGGCCGTGATGCTGGCCGCTTGTATCAACCACTTGCTCTGACCATTAGCAAGCAGGCCGAACTTCAGGTTGCCGCCCATGCCGGGCAGGTAGAGCGCAAACTCGGGCAGGTCGCCAGCCTCGACGCGGAAGGCCGTATTAGTACCGTACAGCGCCCGGTTGAAGCGGTGCGCGCCGTTGGTAATGACAAAGTCTTGGCCCTCGGGGTGGTAGCGCAAGGTGCGCGGCTGGTTGTGCCAGAGCGGCGCTTGCGCGTACGCACCACTGCTAAGCAACAGGAGCAGCACCAGCCGTCTAGCCTGGCAGCCCGTGGCAAAGCATCGGCCTAAGCCGGCAAGCAGCGCACTCCGCCAAGCAGAAAGGAAAAACACGGCCATGCGTGGGGTGGGAAAGGACACGCGAAGGACGCCCTAGGTCCCGCCCCTACTCTCCTGTACTGTACGGGTAGTACCCCACTCTTACGAATAGCGCTCGGTTATACACGCGCTGGCGAACGGGGGACTCTCGCGGCTATGGGCAAAAAGCTATGGCGAGCGCCAACACCCTTCGTACTACTACAGCTGATGTTGATATTTTGCCAGTGTATCCCAGATTTTGTACATAGCAGCACCGCCAGCCTTGCCCGAAAGGTTAGTGTTCAGCAGCAGCACGCGGCCAATGCCAGACTTAGGGTCAAAAAACAGCAGCGATACGACGCCGGGGTCCCCACCGGTATGGCCGATGAAGCCGGTGTAGCCGAAGCCCATGAAAATGCCTACGTTGTAGGGCTCGCTGTAGGGATTGCGCTCGTTGCGCTGCTCAAAGTTGCTCGCCGCCAGTTAGGGCCGATACAACTCTCGGTAGCTCGCGGGCCCCAATACGGTTCCCTGGCCTTGGTAGCCCCGGATGAGTTCGTGGAGGTATTTGCCTAGGTCGGCAACGGACGAAATGAAGCCACCATCAGGATAAGTGGTCAGCCCGTAGTAGGGAAATGCCACCGCTGGCGACTGAAACAGCCGCGAATAGCGGGCGAAATTGACGTCGCTGAAACGCCAGCCCGAGTCACGCAGGTGCAGGGGCCGGGTAAGATAGCGGGCCGTAAAGTCCGGAAACGGCTGCTTGCTGGCCAGCTCTATTACGTATGCCGCAAGGGCCGCGCCCACGTTAGAATACTCGTACCGCTCTCCAGGCCGTTGGGCCGAGAACCCCTTCGCCTGGTACCACTTGCCCTGCGGGGTCAGGACATTTTGCAGAAATACGGGCAGGCTTACCGCCGAATCAGCGGGAATAAACGCTTGCTCGTCCTCAAACACCAGCGGCAAGCCCGTGACATCCTGGCCAGGCTTTAGGTAATAGTTTTTACTGAGGTAAAAGTCATTATCGCAAATACCGGACGTGTGGGTCGCTAAGTGCCGCAGCGTAATCGGGACATCAGGAAAAGCCGGATTGAAGACCGGGAAGGGCAGGTATTTGGCAATGGGGTCGTCTAGGTTTAGCTGACCCAGCTCCTGGCCTTAAGCAACGCCAAGCCCACCAGGGTCTTGGACACTGACCCGATATTTTACACGGTGTGAACGCCGTAGGCTTGTTGGGCCTTGGCGTCGGCAAAGCCAAAGCCACGCTGGTAAAGGACTCCCTTTTGGCTTACAATAGCCACTCCGAAGCCTTTGAAATAGCCCTGATTATACAACGTTTCCAATTCCGCCGTCAACGCATCTTGCGCAGCCCGGCGCCGGGCGGGCTGTGCCATAGTCGGCATAGCGAGGCCGAAGGCAACAGAAAGCAATAAGGCAATGATTAATTTGAACACGAGACACTTATAAATAAGTTACACCAAAACGTTTATCATTGCTACGCAAGCAGCGCGTAGCAATGATAAACGTTTTGGTGTAACTTATTTGTACTTAGAAGGAGAACCCATAACGCGAGCTATAAGACCCGCGCCACTAGCCCGCTAAGCGCCTGCGTGCACGTAGGGCGAAGCCATTCGGCTGATGGGCTGATAGTCCACGAAGTCCACCTCGGGTGACAGGTAGCCTTCACGTACGGGTTCTTCGCGCAGCAAGTCGGTGCTAAGATATTTCTTGTTGCTGTCGCAGAGCAGCGTGACCACGGTGGCCTCGGGGCCCAGCTCGGCAGCCAAGCGGATGGCACCAATAACATTGGCGCCCGACGAGATACCTACCGCCAGCCCGAGCTGGGTGGCCAGCTTTTGAGCCACCAGGATGGCGTCGCCGTCTGAGGCCTGCACCACAGCATCGAGTTCGTCGAGCTTCACGATGGCCGGAATAAACTCATCGGAAATGCCCTGAATGCGGTGCGAGCCCACTTTGTGGCCGGTGGTGAGGGTCGGCGACTCGGCTGGCTCTAGGGGGTGCACCCGTACCCCCGGAAACTGCGCCCGCAGGTAGTGGCCGGTACCCATCACGGTGCCGCCCGTGCCCACCCCCGCCACAAAGGCATCGGGGCGCCGACCCACACTGGCTAGCTGGGCCGCTATTTCGGGGCCGGTAGTGCGGGCGTGGGCCTCGGCGTTGTAGCAGTTTTCAAACTGCTGGGTCAGGAACACACGGCCATCGGCGGCGGCCATCTCCTGCGAGAGCTTGATGCTACCTAGGAAGCCGCCCTGCGCCTTGCTGATGAGCGTAACCTCGGCTCCGAGCGAGCGGATAATGTCGATGCGCTCGCGGCTGAGCCAGTCGGGCATGAGAATGCGCACGGGGTGCCCAAGGGCCTTGCCAATGGCCGCAAACGCGATGCCCGTGTTGCCGCTGGTGGCCTCCACAATGGTGTCGCCGGGCTGGATTTTACCCTGCTCGTAGGCCTGCTGCAAAATGTAGAGCGCCATGCGGTCCTTGAGGCTGCCGGTGAGATTGTAGTGCTCGCACTTCACAAAAATGCGGCCCGGCTGGCCTTGGTACGTGTAGTGCAGCGCCAGCATGGGCGTATTACCGACCAGGTGCCAGAGGTGCGCAAACTTGTTGGTAACGGCCGAGGGCAAGGGCGCACCGGCCACAACGTCTTGGTACATATAAGTAAGGAGAGAGTGCCTAGGTAGGCCGCACGGCCCACCACCGGGCTAAGCGTTGCTATTTGGCTGCAAATAACTGAGCTAATTTAGCTTGCAGCTCTTCGCCGCGCAGGTTCTTCGCAATTACTTTACCTTGGGGGTCTACCAAGAAGTTTTGGGGCACGGCGGCGATGCCGTATTGCACGGCCACGGCATTTTTCCAGCCTTGCAGGTCCGAGAGCTGGGTCCAGGCCAGGCCGTCGGTTTCGATGGCTTTCACCCAGGGCTCCTTTTTGCCATCGAGCGACACGCCCAGCACTTCAAAGCCCTGTCCGTGGTACTTGTTGTACATAGCTACTACGTTGGGGTTTTCGGCGCGGCAGGGGCCGCACCAGCTAGCCCAGAAATCCACGAGCACGTACTTGCCTCGGAAATCGCTCAATTTCACCTGCTTGCCATTGACATCGGCCTGGGCAAAGTCGGGCCGGGTACCTAGGGCCGTTTTGTCCCAGGTTGTCATAAACTTGTTGATGCTGCGGCCGGGCTCGGAAGCCTTGGCCAGAGGGCCCAGCTGCTTGTAGAGCTTGCTGGCCTCGTCGTAGTTCGGAAAATCGACGAAGCGCCACTGCACCACCGAGGCCGCCACCACCGAGTTGGGGTGCGCCTGCACGTAGGCCTCAGCAATCTGCTTCGACTCGGCTTCCAGCGCCGCGAAGCGGGAGTCGCCTTCCTTGCGGGCTTCGGGTGTGGCCTCTTTGGCGCCGGCGGGCGTGGCCTGCTTCAGCATTTCATAGATGGGGCCCGCTTTCATCGTAATGGCCTTCCACTGCTTGTCGTAAGTAGCGTACTCGTCTTGCGTGGCCGAGCCCTTCACTATGGGCGTCTGCTGGGCATCGGCGGGCAGTTCCACCGTAAGCGGGTGGTTTTCAACAAACAGGCCAGCGTAGCGCTTCACGGCCGGCAGGCGCAGCCCGTACCAAGTGGGCTCGGCCACGCGCCCCTTGAAGGCAAAGTGGCCGCTCTGCACCGTGGTCGAGTCTTTGGTGGGGGTCGTGCCGAAGCTCATCAGGTACACCTTGGTACCGTCGGGGGCGTCTACTTTACCTTGCAAGGAGTAGCCGGGGGTAGCGGGCTTGGCCTTGGGGCGCGCGGCCACCGGTTTCTTCTGGGCGGCTACTGAGCCAGCCGTGAGCAGGGCGGTGCTCAGTAGCAGAGCACCTAGGTTGCGGGAATGGGTCATGGTTGAAAAGGACTAAGACTAAGTGGTGTATTTTAAAACGTAGTGGCACGCTGTGTTTCAAGTTGTTTGTCATAGCGAGCGCAACGAAGCAATCGCATTACCACGAGCCGTTCAAGTGCAATTGCTTCGTTGCGCTCGCCATGACAAACCTTTTCTTGAGCAAATCCTGACTCTGTTAATACCCAGGGTTCTGCGTCAGCGCCGGGTTAGCTAGTAGCTGCGTGGCCGGAATGGGCCACACGTTATCGTTATTGTCCCAGGTGGTACCCTTATAGGCACCTAGGACCGCCGCCACGCGGCCCGTGCGGATGAGGTCGAACCAGCGGTGTCCGTACTCGGTGAACAGCTCCAGCCGGCGCTCGTTTTCCACGGCCAGCAAGGCATCGGCCGAGCTGAGGGTAGTGGCGAGGGCAGGGACCCCGGCGCGGGCGCGCACCACGTTCAGGTCGGCAATACCGTCGGCCACTTTACCCTGCCGGATGCGCGCCTCGGCCCGGATGAGATATTGTTCAGCCAGGCGCAGCACTACGCTATACTCGGTGGCGGCGCCCGCGTTGGCCGTGGCTATGCGCTGCTGGTACTTGAAGGGGTAGCGATAGGTGGTGCCAGCCACGGCGTAGGAGTTGGTCCAGGTGGTGCGGCGATTATCGGGCGTGCCGAAGGCGTTGTACAACGCACTAGTCAACTGGTAAGTAGCCGCGGGCGCCACCGTGAGCGAGGACGGTATGAAGTAGCCCCCCTCAGCCGTATTGGTCGAAACGGTGCCCGCGCGGCGCAACTGCCAGATGGCCTCCTGGCTATTGGCCAAGAATACCTGGTTGAGGGCTGGCAGGGTATAGAGCGTGGTTTGGCTTAGCACGGCGCTGGCCTGGGTTTCGGCGGCGGCCCAGTTTTGCTGGTACAGGTACACGCGGGCCAGCAGCGCGGTGGCGGCGGCCTGGTTTACGCGCGTACGCTCGTTGCTCACGGGGTAGGCAGTGCCCAGCGCCTTCTGCGCGTCGAGCAGGTCGGTTATTACGGCGGCGTACACGTCGGCCTTGGGGGTGCGGCCTAGGGTGCTGTTGGCGGCGTAGTCGGTGCCAAGCACCAGCGGCACGTCGCCGAAGAGGTTAGCGAGGTAGAAGTAGTTGAAGGCCCGCAAAAACTTGGCCTCGCCCAGCAGCTGCGTCTTGAGGCTCGCCGTGAGGGTGGTACTGGCGGTGAGGCCGGCCACGGCCGTGTTGCACTGGTAGATGTTAGTGTAGGCCTGGCTCCAGAGCAGGCTAGGGCCGTTGCCGGCCGGGTTCACCTGGTTGAGGCGGTACTCGTCGAAGGCGGTGGTGGCGTAGAGCAGTTCATCGGCTTCGAGCCCGAGAAAGGTCGAGAGGGCCGCGTCGTTGGCGATGCCGGGCACGTTGGTACCCCGCGAGGTGAGGCCGATGTAGATGCCCAGCACGCCCGCCGTGGCCGAGGCGTCGGCCGAGTACACGGTCGTGTCTACCACCTGGGTGGGCGGCGGGCCCACGTCCAAGAAATTGCACGACCCTAGGCCTAGTAAAGCCGGCAAGAACAGCCGACGCGAAAAACGAAGTAGCGTTTGCGTTTGCATAACAAGTTAAGTTTCTAGCCAACAATTAGATGGACACCTGCACCCCACCCGTGAGCACGCGCTGGGGCGGCAGCGCGAAGAGCGGCACCTCGGGGTCGAAGCCGTTGTAGCCTGTGATAGTGAACAGGTTTTGGCCCTGCACGTAGAAGCGCAGCCCCTGCAAGTGCCAGCCCTGCACAATAGCGCTGGGCAGCGAGTAGCTCAACGACAGCGTTTTGAGACGCAGGAACGAGGCGTCGCTAAACACCGTGGGCGAGTTAGTGTAGTTGAAATACGTACTGTAGGCGGTGCCAAACGACGAAGTGGCCTTCGGAATATCGGTCACGTCGCCGGGCTTCTGCCAGCGGCGCAGGGCGTCAGTGGTCCAGTTGCTCAGGCCCTGGCCAGGAGGCCCCTGGGGCACGTAGCTCCGGGCCGTCTGCTTGGTGAATTGCAGAAAGAAATCCAAGCTAAAGCCTTTGTAGCTGAGACTATTCTGCAAGCCCCCGAAGTACTTGGGGTAGCCGTTGGCGCGCACCTGGTTATTAAGAGCGGGGTTGGACGTGTACAGGCCGGTGGGGCTCACGTAAGCGCCGGCGGCCTGGCCGGTGGCCGGGTTGATGCCGGTGTAGGCGTAGGCGCGGGTGATGGTCGTGGGCTCGCCCAGCAAAAACTGATTGTTGTAGAAGGAGGCGGCCAGGCCCGGAAACTCCAGCAGCTCATTGCGAGGCACGGTGAGGGTGGCGGCCGAGGTCCAGGTAAACTTGCCGGTTTGCACGTTGGTCGTGTTCAGGCTAAACTCGAAGCCCCGGTTCAACACCACGGCCGGGAAGTTGGCGGTGATGCTCGAAAAGCCGGTTTGGCTCGGAATAGCGAAGCCCACCAGTTGGTTGTCGGAGATGCTGCGGTAGTAGTCGGCCGTGAATAGAATGCGGTCCTTCAAAAAGCCCAGCTCGATGGCTAGGTCCAGCTTCTTCACGTTTTCCCAGCGGAAGTTAGTGTTGCCCAGCCGGGTGGGCGTTAGGCCCAGCAGCGAGCCGTAGGCCGAGCGGCCCGTGGACTGGAAGGTAGCCAGGTAGTCGTAGTAACCGCTGGTACCTAGGTCGTTGCCGGTAATGCCGTAGCTGGCGCGCAGCTTGCCGTAGCTCAGGGCCGGCAGGGTGTTCTTGATAAAGCCTTCCTCCGAAAACAGCCAGGCCACACCGCCCGCTCCGAAGTTGCCCCAGCGGTTGTTGGGCCCAAACTTCGACGAGCCATCGCGGCGGAAGGTGCCGTTGACGATGTACTTGCCCTTGATATTGTAGTTCAGGCGTCCAAATACCGACTGGTAGCGGTAGGTAAAGGCGTTGTCGGTGTAGTAGGTTTTGGTGCTGGCAGCGGTCAGGTTTTCTAGCACCGCATCGGAGATGTAGTCGGTGGCCGCTACGTAAAGCTGGTCGGTGGCCGTTTGCTGAAACGTGCCGCCCGCCAGGGCTTGCAGCTCGCCCGGCCCCACTCTGTGGTTGTAGGTCAGCTGCGGTTCAGCGAGGTAGGTGGTGGTGGCGGCGTTGGCAAACTCGGCCGAGGCCTTCGCGGGGCCGAACAACGTGCTAACGGCCGCGGCGGGCGTGGGGCTGAACTGCTCCATCGTCAGCCGGTTGAGGCCGGCGCTCACTTTGGCCGCCAGGCCCGGCAAGATGGTGTAGCTCAGGGCCACATCGCCGAGCAGGTTGCGGCTGGTGTTGGTGATGCCGCGCAGGGCCAGGGCGTAGGGGTTGGTTAGGCTCGTGCTGAAGTTGAACGTGCCGTCGGCGTTGTAGGGGTTGTAGTTGGGCGGCAGCGTGATGAGGGTGGTATAGTCCTGCGCCGCCTGCTTATTGTCGGTGTGCACGTAGCCCATCGAGGCATCGAGGTGCAGGCGCCCGTTGGCCGAAGCCTGGTTGATGGCCAGCCGCCCATTGTAGCGGTTGCTGAAGTAATCGCCCAGGTAGATGCTACCCTGGCGCCGGAAGCCGCCCGTGAGGGCAATGCGCGTGAGCGCGGTGCCGGCCGTGTAGCTAGCCTGCGCATCGGTCACGGAGGCCGTGTTGCCAATCAGCGTTTTCTGCCAGTCGGTGTAGCGGGTTTGGTCGAAGGAAACGAGGTCGGGCGCGTTGCTGGCCGTGGGCGTAATGCCGTCGTTGGCAAAGGCTTCGCGGCGTAGGGCTAGGTACTGCTCGGTGTTGAGCTGGTTGATGAAGCGGGTGGCCCGACCGGCGCCGGTGTACACATTTACATCGAGCTTGCCCTGGCCAGTTTTGGCTTTTTTGGTGGTGATGAGCACCACGCCGTTGGCCCCGCGCGAGCCGTAGATGGCCGTGGCGTCGGCGTCCTTCAGCACGTCGATGCTGGCAATGTCGGCGGGGTTGATACTATTGAGCGGGCTGTCGTAGCTGCCCTGCGGGGCAAACGCCCCGAAGGCCGCGAAACTGTTCAGCCCGTTGGCCGCGTAGGGCACGCCATCGACCACGTACAGCGGCTGGTTGCCCCCTAGGAGCGAGTTCTGGCCCCGAATCTGCACGTTCACAGTCGAGCCGCCAAAGCCCGTCGTGGGCGTCACGAGCACGCCCGCCAAGCGGCCCTGCAAGGCTTCAATGGGGTTGCTAACTGGCTGCTGCGCAATGGTCTTGGCATCGAGCGTAGCTACTGAGCCGGTGTTTTCTCGCTGGGTAGTGGTGCCGTAGGCCACTACCACCACGTCGTCGAGCTTACTCACGCCGCGCCGCAGCTGCACCTCAATGCTGGTTTGGCCATTCAGCGCAATTTCCTGGGGCTCGTAGCCCACGTAGGAGAAAATGAGCACCGCGTCGGGGCTGGCCACCATGAGGTTGTAGTGGCCGTTGGCGTCGGTAGCGGTAGAGGGCGTTGTGCGAGCGTCAGCCGACTTCACGCGCACCGTCACGCCCGGAATGGGCACGCCGTTCTCGTCGCGTACGATGCCCGTGACTTGAACGGGCGCGGCCACCGAAGCCCGGCTGACGGGCTTGGCCTTCACAATAATCGACTTGTCCTCAATAGTGTACGTCAGCGCCTGGCCGGCAAACACTTGGTTAAGCGCCTCCGCAAGGGTGGCGTGCTGCAAGTTGAGCGTGACGGGCCGGGCCGCCTGCACCATCTGGGTATTATACAGAAAGGTGTAGCCGCTCAGCTGCTCGATTTTCTTGAGCGCCTGGCTCAGCGGCACGTTGCGCTCCACGAGCGTGATGCTTTGGGAGGGCGTGGCCGCCTGCGCATAGGAGGCGGTGTGCAGTTGCCCGGCCCCCAGCAGCAACCCCACGGCGGTGGCTTTTGACCAGCGCCCTAGGGGACGCTCGGCGCCCAGGCCCAATTGGGAGAGTAAAGGAGTAGAATTTCTCATCGTCAATGGTTTGGTGAAAGAAGCAGAAAGTGTAGCCTGGCCAGAACCGGGGCAAGGCGCGGCCCAGAACCCCTAGGTAGGGGCGCGGGCAAACGATGGGTGGGCAGGAAAAGGAAGAGGCAGGTCCTAGGGCTGCACCGTGATGCGGCGGCCCTGAGTCGTGAAGTGCACGGCGCCGGTTAGCTCCAGCACGCGCAGCACGTCGGCGGCGTCTTTGTAGCGGGATATTTTCCCGTTGAAGTCCTTGTTGGTCAACGTGCCCTGGTACTGCACATCTACGTCGTACCAGCGGGCCACCTGGCGCATAATGGCCTCAATAGGCTCGTCGTTGAACACGAAGTAGCCGTTTTTCCAGGCCACGGCGTGCTGTACGTCCACCTCGCGGACCTGCACCCGGCCTTGGGGCCAACATCGACCCTGCTGGCCCGGCTGCAGCAGCGCCTGCTGTGGGCCCTGGCCCAGGCGCACCGACCCTTCGAGCAGCGTAGCGGCCAGGGCCGGCTCGTCGTCGTAGGCCTGCACGTCGAAATGAGTACCGAGAACCGTGACTTCGGCTCCACGGGCGGTTACCTTAAAAGGATGCCGGGCATCTTTGGCCACTTCGAAGTAGGCCTCCCCAGTCAACTCCACGCGCCGCTCGGCTCCCGTGAAAGCTACCGGAAAGCGTAGCGATGAGGCTGCATTCAGCCATACCTGGCTGCCATCGGGCAGCGTAAGCTGGTACTGCCCGCCGCGGGGCGTGGCCACCGTATTATAAAGGAGTTGGCTGGCGGTGGCGGCGCTGGTGGCGTAGCGTAGCTGGCCGTCGGCCGTTTTTTGCACCTGGCTGCCACCTTGCTGGGCCAGCAGCCCTAGGTGGGCCTGGTCAAGCAGCACGGTGCGGCCATCGGCCAGCGTGAGTAGGGCTTGGTTGCGGCCGGGGCGCAGGGCCACCGGAGCGGCCGGGCGAGCGGGCCGCCGCGCCACGGTGGGCGCCGCGCGGTGCTGCCAGCCCCAGTAGCCCCCCGCCACCAGCACCACTACGAAGGCTAGCAGCGCGGCCCACGGCGTGCGCCGCCGCCGGGCGGGTGCTGGCACACCGCTCTGCCGCAAGCGCTGAAAAATAGCGGCTTGCGTGGCGGCCTCGTCGCCATGCTCGGCCTCCTGCCAGGGCAGGTCGGGCAGGTCGGCAGTGCCTAGGGTTGCCTCAAAGCGGGCCCGCTCGGCGGGCGTGGCCGTGCCGGCTTGGTGCTTTTCGTACAGGTCTAGGTACTCTTCGTCGGTCATGGGGCAGGGCGTCTACCTAGAGAGAGTAGTTTTCGGCCTCCAACACACACACTTTCGGTAAAGAAAACGTAATTATTTTTTCATAAGCGGCTTAACTCGGTAATTTGCAGCGTCTAATTTTTACTTGTCAGCTTTATACTTAGAGAAGTAGTTTGCTTGCTTCTTCCCAAGCAAGCCGCTTTTCGGCACACCTCTGCCATACCCCGCCATGCCCATCTCGGATGCTGCTTTGTGGGAAGCCATTCAGGCCAATGACACCTCTGCCTTCGCTACGCTTTATGAGCGCTACTGGCGGCGCCTGTTCACGGCGGCCTATGCCCGCCTGCCCGACCGCGAGGCGTGCGAGGAAATCGTGCACGACATATTTCTGACGCTCTGGACCGAGCGCGCCCGCCTGCAAATTCAGGCCTTCCCGGCCTACCTAGGGGCCGCCGTGCGCTACCAGGCCGCGCGCCACCAGCGGGCGCTCAGCACCAGCCCCTTGCGCTACGCCGACGCCCTCGATACCCTGAGCACCGAAGCCGACTACAACCACGGCGAAACCCAGTTGCTGGGCCTCGACCTGGAGCAGCGCCTGGCCACTGCCCTCGGCCAGCTGCCCCAGCGCTGCCAGGAGATATTTCTGCTGAGCCGCATGCAGCACTTCTCCAACGACGAGATTGCCGAGCGCCTGCACATCTCACGCCGCTCGGTCGAGAACCAGCTCACGACGGCGCTGCGGCACTTGCGGCTCACGCTCAAGTGTATGGGCGTGCTGTGGATAATTCAGAATTTAGGGTGAGGCTGGGCGCAGACTCTACAAAATCTCGCTACCTCTATATACATAAGATGGCGCGGGACTGCACCCCGTGTCGCCTATTAGCCGTCCTCTGGCCGGCACGTCTGGGTACGGTAGCTGAACGTTCGCTAGCGTGCCGGCCAGAGGTCGGCAGATAATCAGCACGGGGCGCAGCCCCGCGCCATCTTATATAGCTTAGCCCTGGTTCCTACAGCGCGTAGCCCAGCGTGAGCAGGAAATTGCGCGGCGCGCCGGGAAACAGGCGGATGTAATCGTAGCCGCCTACCCAGTAGGTGCGGTTGGCCAAGTTATTGGCATTTAGCTGCATCGTGACGCGGCCGGTGCGGTAGTAGAGCGCTGCGTTGAGCAGGATGTAGCTCGGAATGGTTTGGGCGGTGTTGAGCGAGAGCGTGCGCACGGTGGCCAGGTTCGAGCCGAAGCCGATACCTAGGCCGCGCAGGGCGCCCCGGTCGAGGGTGTAGCGCGTCCAGAGGTTGGCGAGGTGGCGGGGGGCGTTAGGCTTTTGGGCGCCCACTTCAGCGGCCACCGGGCTTTCGGTGATGCTAGCTTCGTTGTAGGCGTAGGAGGCCGTCACGCTCCAGTTCAGCGAAAGCTGACCTAGGACGTCAAACTCCAGGCCCTTCGACTCCTCGGCGCCGACCTGGCGCAGCAGGTCGGGCTGGCTGGGGTCGTTGGCGTTGTAGAGCACGTTGGTTTGGCGGATGCGGTAGGCGGCGGCCGTGATGCTGAGTCGGTCTTGCAGCCAGCTCGACTTGCCGCCTACTTCCAGCATATTACTGGTCAGCGGCTTGAAGGGGCCGCCTGCATTGGGGTTGGCAATGGTGGCCGCCGTTTGGGGGTTGTAGCCCTGCACGTAGGTTCCGTACAGGTTCACGTGCTCGTTGAGGGTGAACACCAACCCGGCGCGGGGCAGCAGCGCGTGCTGATGCACCTTAGTTTCGGCAGCCGTTTTGTAGCCCACCAGGTCGGTGTAGCGCTCGTAGCGCAGGCCCAGCAGCGCCTGAAAGCGCCCTAGGCGCAGCTGGTCCTGCACGTAGCCAGCGTGCAGGTTGTAGTAGGTGGGGTCGAAGGAACGGGGCGTGAAAAAGAGCTTGCTATCATCCTGCATCCGCTGCGAGCCCAGCACGTCGGCGAGGTCAAAGTGGGGCACGTTGGGCACGGGGTTGCCGCTGGCGTCGAGCAGGTAGCGGGTGCGGTTGGCGGGCACGTAGGTAGCAATGGCGGCCGTGTTGGCGGCGTTGCGGTAGCCAGCGGCTGTGAGTTGCGAGGCGCCGGGCGGCAGGGTTTCGCTGCCGTAGTCGTAGCCCAGCACCAGGCGGTGCGCCACCGGGCCGGTTTCTAGGTCATAGTTGACAAAGGCCGAGAGATTATCGATGTAGCGGCGGCGCTTGCGGGCAAATACCTGCATCGCCACCTTAGTGCTAATATCTTGTCCCGCCGCATTTTGAGCGTAGGCATTGGCGCTGCGGTGCTCGTAGAGGTCTTCCGCGTAGCCGGTTTTGATGTAGGAGAGGTTGCCGGTGAGCCCCTTGGTAAACTGGTGGCTTAGGGAGCCGGTCACGTTGTAGGTCTGCTCGTTGAGATAGTCATTGCCGGTGGCCAGCGACTGCGACGTGGGCGTGGAGTATATGTCGTTCTTGTAGGTCGCCTGGCCGCGGTCGAGGCGGCTGTTCGAGTTGTTGTACACAATGTCCACATTGAGCCGGGTGCGCGGCGAGGGCAAAAACGAGAAGGACGGCGCCACAACCAGGTTGCGGTCAAACTGTAAGTCGCGGAACGACTGCGCGTCTTCGTAGCCTAGGTTGAGGCGGTAGAGCAGCGTGCTGTCCTTGCTCAGGGGGCCGGTAAAATCGGCCAGCGCCCGAAAGTTCTGGAAGCTGCCCAGCGACACGCTTAGCGACTTGCGATTTTCGTTCAAGGGCTTCTTGGTCACGCGGTTGAGTACGCCGCCGGGGCTAGCGTTGCCAAACAGCGCCGACGACGGCCCTTTTAGTACTTCTACGCGTTCGAGGTAGTTGGCCAGCGGTTGCTTCCAGAAACCGGTGCTGGTGCGCAAGCCATTCAGCAGCTGCGTATTGCTCTGCCCATTTACCCGAAAGCCGCGAATCACGATGTCATCGTAGAACGTGAACTGCGTGACACCGCTAAAGTTCTTGACTACCTCGCCCACCCGCATCAGGCCCTGGTCGGCAATGAGCTCCTTGCTGGCGTAGGCCACCGACTGCGGCAGGTCTTTAATCTCGGTTTCCGACTTGCTGCCTAGGAAGGTGGCCTTGGTGCGGTAGGTGGTTTCCTTGCGGCCTAGCACCTCCACTTGCTGCAAGGCCTGGTGGGCGTTTTGCAGGGTGGCGGGCAGGCGCAGGCCGTGGGCGGCGGGCAGCGTGACGGTGCGGCGCTGGGGCTCGAAGCCCACGTAAGTCATCCGGATGGTGTAGCGTTGGCCAGCGGCTAGCGGCAGCTCGTAGCGGCCCTCGGCATCGGTAGTGGTACCTAGGGTGGTGCCCTCTACTACTACGCTCACCCCAGGCAATGCAGCCCCGGCGGCATCTTTTACCTGGCCTTGCAGCGCACCAGCGTGCAGGTTTTCAGCCGATTGCATTTCTTGGCCCCAAGTATTATAACAGCAGAAAACCAAGAGAAAAAACGTGCAGAAAAAGTGCCGCATACCTTATTTAGAATGATTAAAAACAAGGCAAAGGTATTGGGGCTACACACGAAACCAAGCAACTGGGTAAAAGAATAGTACTACGGGGGCAGGCAGGCGCCCCTAGGCTATAAGCTGGCGCACTAGGAATGACTAACTTACCTGCTACTAAAATTTTACTTCATCCTGCCTACGCAGTACTTGAGGCCTGTGCGGAATTGTGCTCGCAGACTTCGCAAGCCACGCTGAAAAGCCGCACCCATCTTGCCCGATGCGCCAACAGCGGGCAACCTCGCTCCTTGGTTATCTTGCCTCGGTCAAGCGCGAAAGCCTGTGCCGGCCTGCGCCTTGGTTGCGTAGACGTTGGCCCGGCGATTCGATTTTTCTTCCTACTGCAATGGCTACTTACACCTTAGCGATAGTCGGGTACCTGGACACGCAGCCCAAACAAACGGGCCTGACTTTTGAGCAAGTAAAAACTGCGCTGGAACAGCACCGCGAGCTGTATTCCTCCCAAGTTCAGCGGGCCCTTGCGTGGGCCGAGCACGCCAACTCCGGCGAAAGCTGGCAAACTACTACCGACCTGCGCGAGTCGGACCAAGCCGATATTTACTTAACGCGGGAATAAGGCACCTGCCGGGCTCAAATAAAACGTTGACGTTGAGGCGGATTTACCAGTGTAGCACCCTGCTACACCTAGGCGGCCCGGCTACCTAGGCGCACCCTCCCAAGGCTACCTAGGTGGGCTTTGCAGCTAAGCCTAGCGGCTGAGCGGCTACTCGCCGGTATAGGCGTCGCCGCCGATAAAAATCAAGTTATCGGCCGGGCGTGCGGGGGTGCCTTTTGCTCCGATAGCAAACGACTTGCGCACAGTGCGCCCGTCGGGGTAGGTCAGCGTGAGGGTGTGGCCTTGCAAGCGGTAGGTGCCGCCGGCACTGCGCCGGCTGCCGCCCGCCGCATTGGCCGTCATTACACCGCCGTTGGCACCTTCGGTAAAGTGGCTGGCATCTACAAAGTTGAGCTTACTGATAACCAAACTGGTGGCCCCGCCCACGCTGCCGCCACTGGCATTTTTATAGGTACGTTTCAGCGGCACAGCCCCCGCCGCGTAGGCCGGAAACCAGCTGCCCGTGCCTAGCGCATACGAATTGGGCCGGCCCTTGGCGTCGGTGAGGACGAAGGAGTTTCCGTTTTTGCGCCACGTACCCCAGGCGTCCGGGCGCCTGGCGCGGTCGGCCGCGGGGTTGAGGCTTTCCAGGGGCTCCTCCCCCACGTCGCAGTACTGCCCATTGGCCAGCAGCGCCACTGGCTCGAAGCTGAGGCCGCCGTAGGCATCGGAGCGTGCGCGGAAAAACCACTGCGCCCCGGCTGCTACGCCTGCGCCCGCGGTAGCCGGGGCCGGGCTGGCAGCGGCGCGGGCACCGGCCGGGGCAGCCGGAGCTACTGTGGCGGCCGGGCCCGCACTTTTTACTAGTCCTTGCTCGGTCAGCGTCAGCGCGTTCACATCTACCTTAAAAAGCTGCTGAAACCGCGTGGCTACGTTGCGCCGAAAAGCCGCTGCCTTGGCTGCGTCGGTTCCTTGCGCGCCCACACTCACCAGCACTGTTTGCAGCTTTAGCAGCTCTCCTAGCTGCGCCGCTACGCTGGCCGGGCGGCCCGCCAGCACGCGGGCGGCGGTGGGGGCAAACTGCTGCCGCACGGCGGCCGTGGGGCCGGCCGGCAAGAGCGCCCCACCCGGCACTTCGCCGTGGGCTACACGGTAGGTGGCCACCAGGCAGGCCGCAAAGGCATCGGCCACGTTGTTGTTTTGCAGGCCCGTACCCGGTAGCAGCTTCGCGTACAGCGGCTCATAGTCGGCCGGCCCGCCCGGCCCGAACATAGCCGCGAATTTGGTGACCGTGGCGGAGGTGGTGCCAGGCTGGCGCCGCGCAAACGCTTCGGCCGTCGTGCGCCGCATTGCCGTGGTGGTGGTGTAGCGCAGGTAGGGCGCCGCCACGGCGGTGGCCCCAGCCGCAGCCGCCGGGGCCGTACTCGCTGCTCCTCGCTCGCCGCTGCGGGCCTTGCTGCGGCGAATGGTTTCATTGAGCATGGCCTTGTTGAGCTGCGAGTTGGTCAGCGCCATCATGTTGCTGGCGTAAATTTCCATTGTCAGCTCTGGCGATTGGGCCCGGCTCGTAGCGGGTGCCAGCAGGCCAGGCAGCACACCTAGGCCCAGGAAAAACAGATTTTTCAGGCGCATAGCCAAGACGAATAAATAGTGGTAAGCTAGCACTATAGCTAGCCGCTGCACACTAAACGACAACTTCTTCACCCTAGCCCGCAACGTAGCCGGGCGCTGGCCAGCAGCGGCCGAGCCATACTAACGAGCAACTCAGCCAGAGGTTAGCGAGCGCCGCGCCGCTGGCTCCATGTCAACAATCATTTGAAGGCCGCCTAGGCTGCTTCTCCAAGCAAGGCCTGCTCAACCGAAGCCCCCAAGGCCAGCCACAATGGGTTGGCTCTGTCCTCGGGGAGCTTGCCAGGCGGCTGCGGGGCTCGAACCCAGGTGCGTAAGCACTTGTAGCCACTGCAAAGCCTATGGCCGCAAGCCTTTTATTTTTACGGCATGAGCACTAGCCTCTCCTCTCCCATCGACTTACAATCGGCAGGCTTTCAGGTGTATGAAAGAAACCTGCATATGCATGAGGCAGCACCGCCACGGCTTGCGGCGCAGCTATTTAGCCGGCGTGCCTATTACAAGGTGCTACTGATGGAGAGCAAATGTCTGATTCACTACGCGCACCAAAGCCTAGAGCTGGACGGGCAGTACCTGCTCTTTACCAACCCGCATATTCCGTATTCGCTGGAGCTGCGCACCGACCAGCTGCACGCCTACGCTTGCTTGTTTACCGAAGAGTTTGTAAAGGCCGCCGACCGCTCGGAAAGCTTGCAACAGTCGCCGCTGTTTCGCATTGGCAGCACCCCACTATTTAAGCTCGCTGCGCCACAGGCAGATTACGTGCGGGATATCTTTCAACGGATGCTGACCGAGCAGGAAGGAAGCTATCCGTTTAAGGGCGACCTAATTCGCACGTATGTGCAGTTGCTTATTCACGAGGCGCTGCACCTACAGCCGGCTGATACGTTTGTGCAGCCCCGGAACGCCGCCACCCGCCTCACGTCGCTCTTTCTGGAGCTGCTGGAGCGCTTGTTTCCTATCGAGCAGCCGACGCAGCAGCTGCCCCTCAAAACCCCTCAGGATTTTGCCGACCGGCTGGCCGTGCACGTCAATCACCTCAACAAAGCCGTGAAGCAGGTGACGGGTAAGCCCACGAGCGCCCACATTGCCGGCCGCATTCTGGACGAGGCCAGGGCACTGCTTCAGCACACCGACTGGAGCGTAGCCAGCATTGCCTACTGCCTGGGCTTCGAGTACCCGACCTATTTCCAAAACTTCTTTAAGAAGCACACCGGCTGCACGCCACTGTCCCTACGCCGCAAGCCCTGACCCTAGGCTTGGCGCACGGGCCTTATGGCCCCGATGGCGCACTCCCGCTGGCGGGTGTAGGGAGGCCTGGCGTGTTTCGTATACTTTTTCGATTGATTTCAGTTACCAGCCAGGTAGCACCGGCCCGGAGCTTTGCCGCTGTATTTTATCAACCCAGATAAGCCAGATGGAAAGCAACCAGCAGTACCAAGACCTCGCCGGAAAAACGGCGTTGATAACGGGCGGCACCAAAGGCATTGGCAAAGCCATTGCGGATAGATTAAGTCAAGCAGGAGCCCGGGTTATCGTCACTGCCCGGCATCAGCCCGAGGAAACCGATTCGCCGCCTCCTTTTATCAAAGCCGACATCACCCAGCCCCAACAGGTAGCCGAGTTGGCCCAAGCCATCACCGAAACGTACGGCGGCCTTGACATCCTCGTCAATAACGTGGGCGGGGTGACGGCGCCCGGTGGGGGGTTTAGTAGCCTCACGGACCAAGACTGGGAGCAGGAGCTGCAGTTTAACCTGCTGGCGGCCATTCGGCTCGACCGAGCGCTGCTACCCACCATGATAGCGCAAAAAAGCGGCGTGATAATTCACGTTTCGTCGGTGGCCGGAATAAAGCCCGTGTGGTATCACAATTTGGCTTATGCCGTGTCCAAAGCGGGGCTGAATGCCTATAGCAAAGCCTTATCGAATGAACTTGCCCCCAAAGGCATCCGCGTACTGACCGTATCGCCAGGCGCAACCAACACGCCGTTGATGCAGCAGCTCGTTCAGCGCTATGCGGCCACTGCTGGCCTAGGGGCCGACGAAGCCTTTCAGCAAATGGCGGCCCAAGCGGGCGGCATCCCGATGGGGCGGATGGCTGAACCGGCAGAAGTCGCTGCGCTGGTTTATTTTCTGGTTTCGCCAGCAGCGTCTTACCTGACCGGCGCCAACTATTTAGTTGATGGCGGCACCGTGCCCGTGGTTTAAGGCTGCTTAAGCGCGTGCTCTGCACGAATCCGTAGTGCGCTACAGGGCCACCGACCTCCACGCCCGCAGCCTCCAGTGCCTGACCTAGGTGCCCGGCCGTGAGCCCCCACCCCTGGCCTCTCTCAGGGAGAGGACCAGCAGTGGGGGCTCACGGCCGGGCAACCAGTTAATGCTCCTTAATAGCCAGCATTCTGGTCGTAGAGACCGGGGGCAGCGCTCAGCTCGTTTTGAGGCACGGGGTAGAGCAGCAGGTTGGCCGTAATGGGGCGGGTAATCTTCGCGCTCACGTCGTCTTTGAGCACCCAGGCGTTCATCACGTCCAGGGCCAGGCCCGAGCGCACGAGGTCGTTCCAGCGCAGGTTTTCGCCGGCAAACTCGCGGCGGCGTTCCTCCATGAGGGTGGCCAGCGTGAGGCCGGTGAGGGCGGGCTGGGCGGCGCGCGTGCGGATGGGCGCAAGCAGGGTGGCCGCATCAGCGGCCGAGCCGCCTACGCCGCGCACCTGGCACTCGGCCTTCATCATCAGAATGTCGGCGTAGCGCATCACGATGAAGTTGATGGGCCAGTCGCCCCGGCCCGTGCCGCGGCCGGTGGCACTGAAATACTTCTTATAAAACGGCCGGGTTTCGGTGATACCCGCCTGGGTATAGCCCGTCGTTAGAATGTTGAATGTCTTGCGGGTATCGGTAGTGGCGTAGGAGGTATTTACCAAGTCATTAGAGCAAGGTTTAATCTCGACCGAGCCGGCCCCGAACGGCAGGCCGCTAAACGTGTAGTAGGAGTCTGGAATCACGACGTTGGGAAACGACCCGCCTAGGCCGAGCGACGCATTTGAAATGTACTGAATATCCCACAGTACCTCGGCGTTATTCTCGTTGTTGTACGCAAATACGTTGGCGTAGCTGGGCAGCACCGAGAAGCGCCCACTGTTAATGATGTCATTGAGCAGTGGCAGGGCTTTGTCGTACTCCTTGCTGTCCAGGCCGGGGCCGTTGATGCCGTAGGTGGGGCCCGAGCGCGTGAGGTAAGTGAGCGCCAGCAGGCCTTCGGCAGCGTACTTGGTGGGCCGCCCTAGGTTGACCGCGGTGTAGGTGGTGGGCAGGTTGACAACGGCCGTTTGCAGGTCGGAGAGAATGAGCTCGTACACCTTCGTTACCTCGCTGCGCGGCGTAGCGGCCACCTCCTGCGGACTGAGGGCCTTATCTAGTACCGGCACTTTGCCAAACTTGCGCACTAGGTCGAGGTACATGAAGGCGCGCAGGAACTTCGCCTCACCCTCGTAGCGAGTGCGCAGCGAGCCAGTGACGGCGCCGTTGGTGGCCAGCTGGTCGAGCAGCGTGTTAGCCCGGAAGATGGTCAGGTAGTCCGAAGTCCAGGCGTCGGCCACGTAGGGGTTGATGACCAGCAACGAGGCCGAGAAGTTGTTGATGGGGTCCCAGTCGCGCGAGCCAATAGCACTGATGGCGTACATGTTATCCGAGCGCGCCTCCGACAAAATCACTTCCCGGTCGGGGTAGCCGCGCAGGGTGTTGTACACGGCCGTCATGGCCTGGTCGAAGTCGGTAGCGGTTTTGTAAAACGTATCTACCGACCCGTTGGAGATGGGAACTTGGTCGAGGTCTTTTTCGCAACCGCTCAGCGCGAGGCTGCACGCGGCCGTAATAAGTAAGAATAAACGCTTCATGGGAATTCTTAGAAAGAGAGGTTGAGGCCCAGCACCAGTGACTTAGCCAGCGGCAGCCCGCCGTAGTCGGAGCCCGACACGAAGTTGCCGGTGTTGCTGGTGTTCACGGCGTCGGGGTTCAGGCCGCCGTAATAGTTGTCGTGGCCGAAGAAGTTTTCGGCCGTCACGTAGAGACGGGCGCCCTGCGCGATGCGCTTATTAATGACGCGCCCTAGGTCGTAGCCCAGCGTAATGGTGCGCACTCGGAAGTAATCGGACGAGTACAGCCAGTCGGTGTTGCGGATGAAGCCGAAGCTGCCAGTGGCCTTGCCCTTCACGCCATCGCCGGGGTTTTCGGGCGAAAACCAGCGGTCGCGCACGCGCCCTAGGGCGTTCTCCTTGTAGCCCACACTGGTGCGGTCGATGGCGCGGCCCAGGGTCGAGTAGATTTTGCCGCCGTTCTGGCCCTGCACCAAGAAGCTCAGGTCGAAGCCTTTGTAGCGCAGCGTGTTGGTAATACCCCAGGTGTACTTGGGGTTGGGCTGGCCCACCACCTGGCGGTCTTTGCTGTCGATGACGCCGTCGCCGTTGTAGTCTTCGTAGCGGGGGTCGCCGGCGGTTTGGGCGCCGAAGCGGGCTACCCCACCGTCGACATCAGCTTGGGTCAGAATGCCAGTTTGCTTCACTACGAAGAAGCTGTACACGGGCAGGCCCACTTGCAAGATATTGCTGGGCGTGTCGAGGCCGTTGGGCACCTCGATGGTGGCATCGCCGGGCCCTAGGTGCACTACTTTGTTCTGGTTGTGGCTCAGGTTCAGCGAGGTGTTCCAGGAGAACTCACCTTGCAGGTTGCGCGACGATACTTCCAGTTCCCAGCCCTTGTTCTGCACCTCGCCGATGTTGGTGAGGTAGTTGGTGTAGCCCGAGCCCGAGGGCACCGGCACGTTCAGCAGCAGGTCTTGGCTGGTTTTGGTGTAGTAGTCGGCCGAGGCCGTGATGCGGTTCTGGAACAAGCCAAAGTCCAGGCCGAAGTCTACGGTGCGGTTGCGCTCCCACTTCAGCTGCTCGTTGGCGGCGCGGTTGGGGGCCTGGCCGGTAGCTTGCACGCCGGCGTTGCCGCCGAAGGTGTAGTTGTAGAAGCCCAGCGTGGCAATGCTGCTGTAGTCGCCGATGTTGTTGTTGCCCGAGTAGCCCAGGCTGGCCCGCAGCTTCAAGTCGCTGAGGGTGTTATTGATGGGCTCCATAAACTTCTCTTGCGAGATGCGCCAGCCCGCCGACACGGCCGGGAAGATGCCCGAGCGACTATCGGCGCCGAAGCGCGACGAGCCATCGCGACGGATGCTGGCCGACAGCAGGTACTTACCATCGAAGCCGTACTGCACGCGGCCGAAGTACGAGAGCAGCACGTTCTGCGTCTCCGTATTGGCCGACGATACGACGATGGTGGCGGCCCCGTTTAGGGTCGTGACGGAGTTGTTGATATAACCGCCCGACGAAGACAGGCTGGCGTCGTTTTCAAGCTTCGAAAAGTTATACGACTGACCTAGCAGCACCGTAAAGTCGCTCTTGCCCACCACCTTGCTATAGGTAGCGGTGTTCTCGTTAGTAAAGGTGCGGCGGTGGTAGGCGCTATACGAGCCCGAAGCCAGCGACGTAGTGAGGGTTCGCGTGGGCGGCGAAAATGACTTTGAGGTCACGTCGCTGTTGTCGAGGTTTAGTGTCGAGCGGATGCGCAGGCCGTTGAGGGGCTGGTACTCGGCGTAGGCGGTACCTAGGGTCCGAAAATTGCGGCTTTCGCCCTGGTACGCCTTGATGACGGCAATGGGGCTGGCCGTGCTCACGCCCCAGCGGTAGGCTTCGTTTTTGCCGTAGGCGGTGTTCACGCCGGCCGTGTCTTCCACCACGGGCGTTTCGGCCAGCAGCTGGTGAAAGCGGTTGTCCTTGCCCTCGATGCCGGGGTCCATAGAGATGGAATACGTCGGCGTCAGGTTCAGGCCAAACTTGAACTTGTCGTTGGCTTTTACTTCCACGTTGGCGCGGGCCGAGTAGCGCTTGTAGTCGGTGCCGATGGCGAAGCCCTGCTGCCGGTTGTAGTTGCCCGACACGTAGTAGTTGACGTTGGGCGTCGAGCCGGCGGCGCTCACCTGGTAGTTTTGGGTGCCGCCGGTGCGGTAGAGCTGGTCTTGCCAGTCGATGTACTGCAGGCCGGGGTGCCCAGGCAGGGCCCAGCGGTCGTCCAGCATCAGGTCAGGGTTCACGTTGTTGCCGGTGAGGCCCAGAATCTGGCGGCGCTGCGCAGTGGTTTGGCTGGCCGTGCGGCCCGCGCCCGACTTCACCCAGTTGTTATTGATAATTTCGGTGGCGCGCGAAGCCCACTCGTCGCCGCTCAGCAAGTCCAGCTTTTTGGCGGCCCGCGAAATACCCGCAAAGGCATTGACGCTGATTTGAGCCTTGCCGTTTTTGCCGCGCTTGGTGGTGATGAGCACCACGCCGTTGGCGGCCCGCGAGCCGTAGATGGCGGCCGCGGCGGCATCTTTCAGTACCTCAATGTTCTCGATATCATTGGGGTTGATGTTGTCGAGCGGGTTGCCGGTGCTGTAGCGCCCGCCGCCGTTGGGCGCGGCCTGGTCGAGCGGAAAGCCGTCGATGACGTACAGCGGCTCGCTGCCCGCCGTGATAGAGCCGGCGCCTCGCACCCGCACCGAAAAGGCGCGGCCTGGAATGCCCGAGGTCTGCTGCACCTGCACGCCCGCCAGCTGGCCCACCAGCGCCTGGTCGACGCGCGTGATGGGGCGCTCTTCGAGCTTTTCGGCATTGAAGGTGGCAATGGCGCCCGTGATGTCGCCGCGCTTCTGGGTGCCGTAGCCCACTACCACCACGTCGTCGAGGCTCTTGGTATCCTCGCTCAGCTTCACGTTGATAGCGCCCGGACCCGTGAAGTTGTGCTCTTGGGTGGTGTAGCCGATGAAGCTAAAAATGAGCGTACCCGCCTTATCGGGGGCGTTCAGCGAGAAGCTGCCATCGGGGCCCGAAGTAGTGCCGCGAGTGGTGCCCTTCAGCACCACCGTCACACCGGGCAGGCCGCCGCCCTTAGCATCCGTCACGCGGCCGGTCAGCTGCCAGTCGGCCACAGCGCGGGGGTGAGAGGCGTGGGCCAGGGCAGCCACCGGAGCCACGCCCGTAAGCAGCACCGGCAGGCAGCACACCAGTAGCCGGCGGCGGGGCCAAGCGTATTGTTTCATCATGAGTAAAGGGTGGGGTTTATAAAGACAGAAGGAGGAAGCGAGTGATGAAAAACTCACTGTTTGGTGACCAATATTACCGGCTTGTTTTTCAGACACTCTCCTGTAGAGTACTGGCTATCGCTATTTTTAAACCCTGCCAACTACCTAGGAAATTGCGCTAGCTAATGCGCAGCACAAACGCCGAAGCTGTGCCCGCTGCCCCACCCTGCGAGGCGCAGAACAAGTATTTCGGTTGGCCATGGCGCAGCAGCAGTTGGGGACGCTCCAAGCGGCCGTAGCGCTTGAGGTTGCTCGGCGCCGGCGGCTGTTGCACGCCGTAGTCGGCCAGGGGCAAAAAGGCGATTTTGGGAAAGCTCCAGGCCCGGCCGTCTTCCGATTCTAGGTAGAGGCCCACGTCTTGGCTGTACACGCCCATGTCGCGGGCCAGCAGATTGAACTTGTCGTGCTGCCGCCACACAAAGGCATCTTCAAACTGCTTGTTTTGGCCCTGGCCCGAGAAGTCGATAACTGGGTTACCGGCGTACTTCACGTAGGGGCCGCCTAGGTGCTCAGCCACGGCCAAACCATACTTGCGGTTTCCTCTGATGGGCTGGCCCTTAGCAGCCTCGTATTCGGCTGTGTTCCACGACTTGTAGTAGAGCCAGTACTGGCCGTTGGGGTGCTTGAGGAAGGCGGGGTTGGTGGTGCAGTGGTCGTCCCAGGCGCCGGCGGGGCCGGGTAGCAGCAGGGGCTGGTCGGGGCGCGTCCAGGGGCCTTCGAGGGTGGGCGCGGTAGCCAGGCCGATGCGCTTGGTATCGGTTTTGCCGTTGGAATTACCCATAAAGAACAGGCAGTACTGCCCATCCACGAACTGAATACTGGGGTTGTGGCAGGTGGTGGCATCCCAGTAGCCGGGACCCCTAGGTGCCAGTACGGTCTCCTGCACGGCGAAAGGACCCTCGGGGCGGTCGGCCACGGCGCGCACTATTTCGGAGCCATTGAGCCAGCCGCCCATGCTCTTCTTGGCATCCCAGCGCGAGAAAAAGACGTGCACCCGGCCATCGGGCCCATAGATGGGCGAGCTGCACCACACGTAATAGCCGGGCAGTTCCAGCGCCCGCCCCACCGGCCGCAGGTGCCGGCTGATTTTGGCAAAATCGCGGCGCGGGTAGGCGCTCGGCGGGGCGGCAGCAAAACCGGCCCAGGCGCGGGCCAGCGGAGCCAGGGCCAAGGTAGTGAGGAAGGTGCGGCGGGTGGGCATGGGACAGGTTGAAAGCACCCTCAAGTTGGCCCGGCGCCTGCCCGCCACTCTCCTGCACTGTGCGGGTAGGCGGCGCGAAGCCACTAGCATAGGTGGCCCGCTGAGCAAAGCAATTTCGGCCTTTTAAACAAAGTACCCCGATTGAGGGGTGTCTACCTTTGCATCATCAAGTAGCGCCTCTCGCCGCCGCAAACCACCTAGTAAACAGCCACCCGCAATTACCCATGACTGCCAAAGAGCAAAATTGCTACGCGGACTTAGTTGCAGTCTGTAGCGGCGACCAGCGCTACGGGGATGAGAAAACCTTCGCCGACAACGTGCTGGTGAGCGTGCTCGCCGGCGAGCTGAAAGTGGTGCACGCCAACCGCACGCAGTATTGCGGCGCTGGCGACACGGTATTGCTGCCCCGCCACCAACCCGCTACCCTGCTGAAGCAGCCCAAAGACGGCCGCGCCTACCAGGCTGTGCTCATGAAGCTACCCAAGGCCCTGGTGCAGGCCTACTACCGGCAGCATACCCCGGCGCCGGCCCAGCCAGCGCTCAGCGGCCCGTTGCTATTCCCGAAAAACCCGCTGTTGCAGAGCGTCTTCGCCTCCCTACTACCCTACCTAGAGCTGGAACACCAGCTGCCGGGAAGCCTACTTACGGTGAAAATAACGGAGGTCATCGAGATACTGCGCAGCCTCGACCCGCACAGCGATGGGGTGCTGGCCGATTTTTCGGAGCCAGGCAAGCTGAACCTGGTCGAGTTTATGGAAGCCAACTACATGTTTAACATGCCCTTGGCAACCTTCAGCTACCTAACTGGCCGCAGCCTCACCACCTTTAAGCGAGACTTCAAAAAGGCCTTCCAGCTGAGCCCCCAGCGCTGGCTCACGCAGCGCCGGCTCACGCTGGCGCACTACCAGCTAGCGGAGAAGCGGCGCAAGCCCGTGGACCTGTACCTGGAGGTAGGCTTTGAGAACCTGGCGCACTTCTCCTACGCTTTCAAAAAGCAATTTGGCTACCCGCCGACCGCCCTGGCCGGGCAAGCGCGGGGTCCCCAGCCAGTAGCGGCCTAGGCCCGCAAGGCATCCTAGGGTTCGCCGCGGGCAAGGCAGCGCCCTAGGTTACTTTATCCCTCTCATTACTAGCCACACCATCCTAGTCAACTTGACCGGGCCGAATAGTTCTGCCCGTTAGTTTCCTACTCACCTTCAATTAGTTTCACTGATGAAATCAGCCTTGGTTACCGGCGCGAATAAGGGCATCGGCCTGGAAGTCGCCAAACTACTCGCTCAGCACGGATTCTTCGTGTATATCGGCAGCCGCACCCTCGAAAAGGGGCAAGCCGCAGTGGCACAGCTCAATGCCGCGGGGCTCACAAACCTCGAAGCCGTGCAGTTAGACGTCACCCAGCCTGACTCTATTCGGGCGGCCCGGGCGGCGATTGGCGCTAAAACGCCGGTGCTGGATGTACTGGTCAACAACGCCGGCATTTCGGGCGACCTGGCTCAGTCGGCCCGCGAGACCACCCTTGAGCAGTACCAAACTGTGTTTGCCACCAACGTATTCGGAGTGGCTGGCGTCACGCAGGCGTTCCTAGACCTGCTGGAACAGTCGCCGCAGCCACGCATCGTTAATGTGAGCTCGGCCATGGCTTCCCTGACGTTGTTTGCAGATTTCGAGAACGCCAATTCTGCTTACCGGGTGCCGGTGTACCAAGCATCGAAAACCGCCCTAAATATGTACACGCTCAACCTAGCTTATGAGTTGCGCGATACTCCTTTTAAGGTAAATGCCGTGTGCCCGGGCTATACCCAAACCGACTTTACGGGCCACCAGGGCACCAGTACGGTCGAGGAGGCCGGACAGCGCATTGCGAAGTACGCACTGCTGGGCCCCGATGGCCCCACCGGCAAGTATTTCAGCGAAGAATATTTCCCGGCCCCAGCCACCTGCCCTTGGTAAGTTTCGGCACGTTATTCTTGACCTAGGCGAGTCTTTGGAGCGGCCTAGGTCAAGAATATTACTATCATTGCCCACAAGCGGTTAACTAGCAGGTAGCAAGCCACCTGCTAGTTAACCGCTTTTCGCAGGTACTTCTTCAGGCTCAGGCCCTTGGCCTGCCGAACGCCCTGGGCTACCAGCTCAGCGTTGAGGCGGGCGCCGGCCTCGATGGTGTGGGTGTGGTCGGTGGCGTTGAAGTAGGTGCTGCGCACGGTGGCTTCGCCGGCCTGGTCGTAGCGGTCGGCGATAAGCTGGTTGAGGTCGATGAACGTGGCGTGGCCCTGGCGGGCGGCTTCGGCGGCCCACTGGCCGTAGTCATTGCGGTTGCGCTTGACCTTGCCATCCTTCCAGTCATTGCGCGGAATGGGCGAGCACACGATGACGGTGGCGCCTAGCTGCTGGGCCTCGCTGATGTACTGGCGCAGGTACCAGCCGTAGCTGTGCACCACTTCCTGCTGCTTGGTGAGGTAGTTATACACCTCCTGGCTCTCGTCGCCGTTGCTCTTGATGGTGCCCCGCGCCCGCGTCGAGTCGGTGAGCGGGCTGCTATCGTTGTGCCCAAACTGCATCATCACGTAGTCGCCGGGCCGGATTTTGGGCCGCACTTTTTCCCACCAGCCCTGGCTGCGGAAGGTGCGGGTGCTGGTGCCGCCGCGGGCGCCGTTTTCGATGCGCAGGCGGGTGGTATCGAAGGCGGCGGGCAGGTAGTAGCCCCAGCCCCAGAGGCCGCCATCGCCCCGGCCCTGCCCGTTTTTCACCGTCGAGTCGCCGATGAGGTAGAGCGTAGGCCGGGGCTTGGGAGCCGCCATACTCAGCAGCCAGCCGCTGAGTAACAAGAGCGTGGCTAGTAGCGGCCAGCGGCGAGAACGGGTTTTCTGGGTGGGCATGAGCCAGACGGGGAGCGGTTTGGAAAGAAGGAGCAGCAAGCAAAGTACTTGTAGCAAGCCCTTGCGGCGGCAAGTACGGTGGGGTCACCCCTAGGGGCTTCCCGCACCCTCCTGCTCCTGCCCTACAGCACAGGACGGTGGCCGAGCGCCTTGCCGAGTACTTGCAAGCCTCTTACTTTGCGAACGATGCTACTTTTCTTACGCGGGCGCGGCGGCCTGCTCCTTCTCCTAGGGCTGCTACTGGGCCCGGCCGGCGCGTGGGCGCAGCACCCCGCGGGCCGCCTGGCACCCAAGCCCCTCTACCGCGACCCGGTGTATGACGGCGCCGCCGACCCTGTGCTCATCTGGAATAAGAAAGCTAAGAAATGGTGGATGTTCTACACCAACCGCCGCGCCACCGACACCACCGCGGCGGGCGTGACGTGGGTGCACGGCACGCGCATCGGCATTGCCGAATCGGGCGACGGCGGCGCCACCTGGACCTACCGCGACACGGCCAATATCAATTACCGGCCCCAGCCGGGCTACACCTTTTGGGCACCCGATGTGGTCAAGGACAAAGGCACGTACCACATGTTTCTGACCTACGTGCCGGGCACCTTCATCGACTGGAACCACCCGCGCACCATCGTGCACCTCACCAGCCCCGACCTAGTAAACTGGCAGTACGTGAGCACCTTGCCCCTTGCCACCGATAAAGTCATCGACGCCAGCGTGTTCCGCTTGCCCAATGGCACCTGGCGCCTGTGGTACAACAACGAGCGCGACCACAAGAGCACCTACTACGCCGACAGCCCCGACCTCACGACCTGGACCGACCACGGCCCCGCCCTAGCCGACCGCGGCGAGGGCCCCAAGGTTTTTCGCTGGCACGACCAATACTGGCTCATCATCGACCCTTGGAAAGGCCTAGGTGCCTATCACTCCACTGACCTTCTGCACTGGACCGCCCAGCCCACCCGCCTACTCGAAGCCCCAGGACGCGGCCCCGACGACCAAGCCATCGGCGGCCACGCCGATGTGGTAGTGAGCGGCGACCGGGCGTATCTTTTTTACTTCACGCACCCCGGCCGCGGCGCAGCTCACCCCGCGCCTCCTAATAGCATCGGGGCCAAGCGTAGCGTCATTCAGGTGGTAGAGTTGCACTACCAAAACGGCCAGCTCACCTGCGACCGCGACCAGCCTACTTATATGCAGTTGAAGGCGGGGAGGTGAATTTTACGTGGGTAACCCCACCCCCGACCCCTCCCTCCGGAAGAGGGGAGCCTATCGTGCTCTGACGTAAGCGAGCGGCCGGCTCCCCTCTCCCGGAGGGGAGGGGTCGGGGGTGGGGTAAACCCGCTAATTGCCATCCGGCTTGGCCACGGCGCTACGGGGGCTTTCGGGCCAGTGCCACTGGGCCAGCGCATCGGGCCGGGCAGGGTCGAAGGGCGGCAGGCCTGGGCGCAAGTATTTTACTAGGTCGAGCTTGGCCGCTTTCATGCCTTCGACCACGCAGCGGGCTATTTCGTAGGCGCCGTAGGGGTTGAAATGGGTGTTGTCGGCCAGTGGCGCGGGCTGGCCGGGGTAGCTATTGGCGGGGTAGTGCACAAAGGCTTTTTTCGACTCCTCCTCCCCCATCGATTCGTATAGCTTGGTAGTCATGGCATTGAGGTCAATCAACGGCACCTTCTCCTGCTGGGCTACCTGGCGCACAGCGGCCGGAAAGTCACCTAGGCTATTCTCTATCTTGCCCCCGGCCCCAAACGAGCGGCGGCTAGTGGAAGTAACCAAAACCGGAATGCCGCCCCGCTTGCGCGCCTCTGCCACATACAGCTTCAGCCGCTGGGTATAGGACAAAAAAGCCCCGTCGTTCGGGCCTTTCTCCTTCTGGTCGTTGTGCCCAAACTCGATAAAGAGGTAGTCGCCGGGCTTTAGCACACTCAGCACTTTATCTAGCCGGTGCGACCCTAGGAAGCTAGCCAGACTCAGGCCCGATTCGGCGTGATTGGCCACCGCCACGCCGGGCCCGAAGAAGCGCGGCAGCATTTGGCCCCAGGCGGCCCAGGGCTCGTCGTCCTGATTTACCACCGTCGAGTTGCCGGCCAGGAAAACGGTGGTAGCGGCCGAGGCAGGCGTTATTTCCAGCGCCACTAGTGCGCTGGGCGCTCCGTCAAATTCTAGCGTTAGCTTATCGTCCCAATCAAGCTTAGCCAATTCACGCGGCTTCAAGCTAGCCTCGCCCCCACCCGCGATGCGGCGGTTCTTCACGTTGATGGTCCACGTCTGGGTCACGAACTGGCCCGGCCGCGTGGCCGTTGTTTCGAGCAGCAGCCGGCGCGATTCCGCTTTGATAAAATTGGAAGAGGTGCCCTTGAGGTCGCCTAGGGTCACGGTCACGTTGTAGTTGCCCTCGGGCACATTTACCGAAAAGTAGAAAGGCTGCTGGCTGGTCACGAAGTCGCCTTTCAGAGCGTCTTTGCCGCCGCGGTCTACACCCGTAGCAGTGGTACCGAAGTCGAAGCCGTAGCCAGCCTCCTTGGTGTAGGTAGCCGTGGGCGGTACTGCTTGGTAGCCAGCGGCCGCCCGACCAGGCCCAAAGTCGAATTTAAGCGTCGGCCCTGCTGGTTGAGCCGCCGCACTGGCCGCCCACCCCAACAGGGTCGCGTTTAGCAATAAGCTGACTTTCATAATTTAGGAAACCGCTGTTAGCTAGCCGGCCGCAGGTACTTGCGAAGCGCCAGCTTCTTATCGGCGCGAATGCCGTCGGCTACCGATTCGGCGTTGAGCTGCGCCCCTGCGGGGCTGGTGTGCGTGTGGTCGGTAGGGAAGAATTTCTTGGTTTCTTCAGGACCTAGCTTTTCGTACTTGCGGGCCGTGCGGTCGTTGAGGTCGATGAAAACGACGCCTTCCTGCTGGGCCACCTCAGCGGCCCACTTGCCAAAGTCCTGGTCGGCGCGCTGCACCTTGCCATCCTTCCATTCATTGCGCGGAATCATGGAGCACACCACCGGCGTAGCGCCTTTGGCCTTGGCCTCTCGAATGAATTTGCGCAGGTACCAGCCGTAGGTATTCACCGTTTCGGAGTGGCCGTCGGGCCACACGAGGCTTTTGGTTTCGGGGCCGGTGCCACGCAACACGCCGCGGCGACCAGCCTTGGTGGTATCAGGTACGCTGCCCTCGTTGTGCCCAAACTGCATAATCAAAAAGTCACCGGGCCGAATGGCCGCAATGGTTTTCTCCCAGCGCCCCTCCGAAATAAACGTGCGTGTGCTGCGCCCCGCCATCGCATTATTGACAATGTGCACCCGTGTAGTGTCAAAGTAGGCGGGCAGCGCCGTGCCCCAGCCCTGATAACCGGGCGTGGTGTTGCGCACCGTTGAGTCGCCAATGATATAGAGCGTGGGAACAGGGGCTGGCTTAAACAGAAAAGCACTGAGGCTTAACAAGAAACCGAGCGCTAGTAGTAGGCGGAATTTAAACATAGCTTTCAGTAAATCATTCTACTAGCGCGTTTACCCAGGCCCCTCCCCTCCGGGAGAGGAGAGCCCTACGTTCACTAATGTCAGAGCACGATAGGCTCCCCTCTCCCGGAGGGGCCGGGGGTGGGGTCTTCACGTTAACCTAGAATTACTTGGCTACCACGACTTCAGTAGGCTGCTCGGTCTTAGCTGTGGCTGGCTTTTCTGAGCCTAGGTAGTTGCCGTAGCCCACGACCACCGTGGAGAGCACTACGGCCAAAATGCCTAATTGAACCGTACGCATAGTCAGCTTATTAGCGCCGCGCCACTCGTGCAGCAGCAGGCCCCACATCGAGCTGAAGGCGATGATGAACGCCATGTGTAGCGTCCAGCCCGAGAAACGGTACTCGCCCATCTGGCTGTCGCCCATGCCGTAGAAGAAGAACTGGAAGTACCAGGTAGTGCCCGCCAACGCGCAGAAAATGACGTTGCGCAGCGCCGGCATCGTGGGGTTGAGGTAGTCGGTGTAGGTCTTGTTCTTGATGTTAAGGTAGAGGCACCACGCTGCATTGGTGGTGAGGCCGCCGAGCAGAATGATGACTAGAATGGCGTTGTTGACAAATAGCGGATTGGTGCCGTTTTTGGCAGCTAGCTCAGCAATCGGCTGCCCGGCCGTGAGCCCAAACGACATGCAGGCGCTCATCACCCCCGAAAACACCGCCACTAGCAGCCCCTTGCGCAAATCAAACTCCGCAATCGAGGCTTGCTTCTGCTCTTTAGTGAGGGTCTTCTCTTTCAACAGACCGGCGCGACCGCAAATAAGAATACCCAGCACGCACACGGCCAGTCCCAGCATAATGAACCGCCCCGACGAGGAGCCGGTCAGCTCGGCCATTTTCCCTTCATAGATGGGCGGCACCAGCGTGCCAAACACGGCGCACAACCCGAGGGTCACGGCCATGCCAAGGCTCAGCCCTAGGTAGCGCATGGCCAGCCCAAACGTGAGCCCGCCCATACCCCAGAGCACGCCCCAGAAATACGCCCAAAAGATGGTGCTGCTAGAAGCTTGGTGCAGCACGTCAAACAGGTGCGGCACCGTCAGGTAGCCCAGTATCCAGGGGGCCGCCAGCCACGATACCAGGCCGCCTACCAGCCAGTAGCTTTCCCAGGACCAGCCTTTGATTTTCTTATAAGGCAAATAGAAGCTGCCGGAGGCGAAGCCCCCGAGTGCGTGCAAAATAACGCCCCAGATAACGGCCATAGGGTGGGTGGGAATGTGGTAGATAGAAGGATAGCGGCAAAGCTGCGCGCCACCTAGGGCCAAACTCTCCTGTGCTCTCCTGAGAAAAAACAGGCCGTTAGCCAGAAGCCAAAAGCCGTATCTTTTTTACCTGCAAGCAGGAGAGTGCAGGAGGTTGGCGCCGCTGCGACCACGCAGTTTTGCGTTAAATTAAACGCTGGTCATTTCCCGGCCGACCATTCCGACACCTCTATGCACCCTACGCTCACTTTCCAGCATGTCAGTTACTTGTGGGATGAAGCCAAAGCCGCCGAGATGGCCGGCGACGAAGTGGCCCTGTTCCTGTACCGCTCCAATTTGCTCGGCGCCGACCTGCGCCTGACTAACTACGCCGGGGGCAACACGTCGGTCAAAATCCAGGAAACCGACCCCGTGAGCGGCCAGCCCGCCGAGGTGATGTGGGTGAAGGGCTCGGGTGGCGACATTGGCACGCTCACCAAGGCCGGCTGCGCCAACCTCTACGTGGAGAAGCTGCATCAACTCAAGAACCGCTACCGCGGCCTGGCTCACGAAGACGAGATGGTGGGCTTGTTTGAGTACTGCCTCTTTGACCCCAAGTGCGCCACGCCTAGCATCGACACCCCGCTGCACGGCCTGCTGCCCTTCAAGCACATCGACCACCTGCACCCCGATGCGCTCATCGCCATCGCAGCCAGCAAGGACGGCGAGAAGATTATGCACGACATCTGGGGCGACACCATGGGCTGGCTGCCCTGGCAAAAGCCGGGCTTCGACCTAGGCTTGCAGCTCGAAAAAATCGTGCAGGAAAATCCAAACCTGCGCGGCGTTATCCTAGGTGGCCACGGCCTCTTCACCTGGGGCGAAACCAGCTACGACTCCTATATCAATACACTGGAGGTCATTGAGATGGCCGCCACCTACCTAGAAGCTAATTACGGCAAAAACAAACCCGTCTTCGGCGGCGTGAAGCTCACCGATGGCCCCGACGCCACCGAGCGCCGCCGGCTGGCCGCCGCCACCATGCCGGTGCTGCGGGGCCTGGCCAGCAGCCAGCGCCGCATGCTGGGCCACTACACCGACGATGTGCGTGTGCTGGAATTTGTCAATTCCAACGACCTAGGGCGCCTCGCCGCCAAGGGCACTAGCTGCCCCGACCACTTCCTGCGCACCAAAATTCGCCCGCTCGTGCTCGACCCCGCGCAGATGCAGGGCGACGCGGCCAGCGTAAAGACCTACCTGGAAGGCCTGTTTGCCGCCTACCGCGAAGACTACAAAGCTTACTACGACCGCTGCAAGCACGACAACTCGCCCGCCGTGCGCGACGCCAACCCGGTCATCATCCTGTGGCCCGGCGTGGGCTTGTTCTCCTTCTCGAAAGACAAGCAGACCGCCCGCGTAGCCGCCGAGTTCTACACCAATGCCATCAACGTGATGCGCGGCGCCGAGGCCGTGAGCGAATACCAGGGCCTGGCCGAGCAAGAAGCCTTTAATATTGAGTACTGGCTGCTCGAAGAAGCCAAACTGCAGCGCATGCCCAAGCCCAAGAGCCTCTCGGGCCAGATTGCCTACGTCACAGGCGGCACCGGCGGCATTGGCCTGGCCATCTGCGAGCTGCTGCTGCAAAACGGCGCTTGTGTGGTGGCTACCGACCGCGACCGCCTCGAAGAAACCCAAACCAACCTGCGCAAGAAGTTCGGCAAAGACGTAGCCCTCACTGCGCCCATCGACGTGCTCGACGCTGAGGCCATTGCCGAGAGCCTGCGCCAAACGGTGCTCCAGTTTGGCGGCGTTGATATCGTGGTCAACTGCGCCGGCTTAAGCATCAGCAAGCCGCTAAGCGAAACCACTCAGGCCGACTGGGACATCCTCAACGACGTGCTCGTGAAGGGTCAGTTCCTGGTGAGCCAGCAGGCCGTGGCCATTCAGCGTCAGCAGGGCCTAGGCGGCGATATTGTCAATATTGCCAGCAAGAACGGCCTGGTAGCCGGCCCCAACAACGTGGCCTACGGCACCGCCAAGGCGGCCCAGCTGCACATGAGCCGCCTGCTCGCCGCCGAGCTTGGCGCCGACAAAATCCGGGTCAACACCGTGAACCCCGACGCCGTGCTGCGCGGCTCCAAAATCTGGGAAAGCGGCTGGGCCGAGGGCCGCGCCAAGGCCTACGGCATCACCATCGCCGAGCTGCCCCAGCACTACGCCAAGCGCACGCTGCTCGGCGAGGAAGTGCTGGCCGAGGACATCGCCAAGGCCGTGCTTGTATTCGTGGATGGCTCGCTGGCTAAGAGCACCGGTAACGTCCTCAACGTGGACGGCGGCGTGGCCATGGCCTTCGTGCGCTAGCGCTCGCCTGCCCCTACCTAGGAAAGCTATAAAACGTCAGGCCGAGTGCGCTCGGCCTGACGTTTTACGTTTAGCAGCTCGCAGTTGCGGGGATTTTGTAGTCCGTGTGTGGCCGAACGGAAGTGGACTACAAAGTCCGCGCAACTGCAGGCAGTATCGTTGTAACAGTCTTTTTGGCGGTTTGCAGTAGCTTTGATGTCCTACTCTTCCCACCTCATTCCTTCTGCACTATGTACACTTTGCAGCTCAAGCCACTCGACAAAACGCCCAAGTACAAGCAAATTGTGCAGTCGGTGATTATGGATATCGAGCGGGGCGTGCTCCGCAACGGCGACCAGTTGCCGAGCATCAGCGAGCTTAGCATTGAGCATTACCTGGCCCGCGATACCGTCGAAAAAGCCTACCGCGAGCTGCGCGAGCGCGGCTTTATTACCTCGGTGCAAGGCAAGGGCTACTACGTGCAGGCCCGCGACACAAACAAGTTGAAAATCTTAATGATTTTCAACAAGCTAAGCTCTTATAAAAAGGAGATTTATTACGCTTTTTTAGAAGCCCTAGGTGACCGCGCCACCGTCGATTTACAGATTCACCACTACAACGTCAACCTGTTTCAGGAGATAATTGAGAAGAGCCTAGGCAAGTATAACTACTACGTTATCATGCCGCACTTCACGCTTGACACGGACACAGCGCTGTACCGCAGCATTATCAATACCATTCCGGCGCACGAGCTAGTGCTGCTCGATAAGGACCTGCCCGACCTGAAGCAGGAGTGCCTGCGCGTGTTCCAAGACTTCGACAAGGACATTTTCAACGCCCTCGTCAATACCCAAGACCTGCTGGCCAAGTACTCGCGGCTGGTGCTCATCCTGCCCTCCGACGCCAACCACCCCGAGGAGCTGCCCTGGGGCTTCCGCTCTTTCTGCCTCAGCCGCGACAAGGAGTTCTCGGTGGTTGAAAACGCTAAGAATGAGGTCTTGAGTGAAGGCACGGCCTACGTTGTCATCCGCGAAACTGACCTAGTGGAGCTGGTCAAGAAAATCCGCCAAACGAGCTTTCTCCTAGGTCGCGAAATCGGCATCATCTCTTTCAACGAGACGCCGCTCAAGGAGCTGCTCAATATGACGGTGATTACCACCGACTTCGTGGCCATGGGCCGCACCGCCGCCCAACTGCTGCTGGAGAATAAACGCGTGAAGGTGAACAACCCATTTTACACGATTCGGCGCGGCTCGCTGTAAGCAACTGGCCCAGCGTTGACTTGAATTTCATAAGTTTACTTTATGAAATCAAGCGAGGCTATTGCCGATTATTATCGCCAGCACGGCCACGGGCACCCCGACACGGGGCAGGTGGCGATTTACCGGATTGAGGAGGTAGCGCAGCCCGTTTCCTTCCCGCACGTGCGGTGGGACTTCTATAAGATAAAGCTGCTGTGCAATGCGCAGGGCATCTTATCGTATGCCAACCACCGGGTCGCGGTGCAGTCCTGCGCCTTGGTTTTTGTAAACCCACTAATTCCCTACTCCTGGGAGCGAACGGCGGGCAGTGAAACTGGCTATGCCTGCTTATTTACAGAGGAATTTATTACCCAGCAGCTCAAAACTGCTAGCGTGGCGGGCTCGCCGCTATTTCGGGTGGGCGGCAACCCGGTGCTGTTTCCGCCACCGGAGGTAGTAAGCCGGCTCAATAACCTCTTTGAAGCCTGCCTGACCGAAATCCAGTCGTCGTACGTGCACAAGTACGACCTACTGCGCAACTACTTACAGCTTATTCTGCACGAGTCGCTCAAGCTGGCCCCGGAGCCAGTCTTGTACCAACCGGGCACCTCGGCAGCCCGCCTGAGCTCGCAGTTTTTAGAGCTACTAGAACGGCAGTTTCCGCTGCTTTCGCCCCACAGCCCCCTCCCGCTCAAGACAGCTCAGGAATTTGCCAGGCACCTAGGCGTTCATCCCAACCATTTGAATAAGGCGCTGAAAGAAACAACTGGGCGCACTACCACCGGGCACATTGCGGGCAAACTGGTAGCCGAAGCCAAGGCCTTGCTGCGCAACAGCAACTGGAGCGTGGCTGAAATTGGCTATTGCTTGGGCTTCGAGCACGCCTCCAATTTCAACAGCTTCTTCAAAAAGAACACGGGGCAGCCACCTAACCAGCACCGTCGGCAGCCGGAGGCGCTTTCATAAGTTTTGACTTGATTTGCATAATTCTACCACAGCAACAGCCTAGACCTTTGTGCTATCATTTTTGATTCACTAAAGGGCAGAAACAGATGGAGAATGTGCAAGGTAAAGTCATTGCGATTACGGGGGCTAGCAGCGGCATCGGGGCCGCCACGGCCCGGCTACTCGCGGCGCATGGGGCAAAAGTGGTACTTGGGGCGCGCCGACTCGACCGCTTGGCGGCGCTCGCAGACGCCATCGTGGCAGCGGGCGGCGAAGTGGCCTACATCCGCACTGATGTAAGCCAGCGCACCGATGTGGCGGCGCTCATTCAGCTGGCCTGCGAGCGCTACGGGAAGCTCGATGTACTCATCAACAACGCTGGCATCGGCCTGATTTCACCCCTGGATGAACTACGCGTCGAAGATTGGGAAGCCATGATTGATGTCAATATCAAGGGTACGCTGTATGGCATTGCAGCGGCGTTACCCGTTTTTCGGCGGCAGGAGGTTGGGCATTTTATAAATGTGCTTTCTACCTCGGGCCTCAAGATTGTACCGCTGCAGTCGGTGTACGCCGGCACCAAGAATGCCGTGCGCGCCATCTCGGAAGGGCTGCGCCAGGAGGCCGGCGACAAGCTGCGCGTGACGATAATCTCGCCGGGCTTCGTGCACACCGACTTTGCCGACAGCATGACCAACCCCGAAGCCAAGGCCCAAATCATTGCGGCACGCGACCAAATAGCTATTTCGCCCGATGCTATCGCGCGGGCCATTGCCTTCGCCATCGAGCAGCCCGCCGATGTAGATGTTGGCGAAATAGTAATTCGCCCCACGGCGCAGAGCTAAGTGCTGCAAAGAGTATGAAGTAATGAACGAGTGCTTGTCATTGCGAGCGCAGCGAAGCAATCGTACCTGTTCGGCTACCGTTCGGGGGCGATTGCTTCGCTACGCTCGCAATGACAGGTGGGCTTTCATAAGAGTATCTGAAAGAGAGGTTCTCAGCACACGCCCCACATACAGGAGAGTTCAGAACAGTTTGGGCAGAGCGGGCGGGGTAATTTGCTACTCTCAAAAACCGGCTTATTCCCCACCCTAGCGCCATGCTCACCGAAGACCAAATTCACGACCTGAACCAGCCGCTGCTGGCCGAGCACCACTTGCAGTTTGACTATCTGGCCGACCTGCTGGCCCGCCGCGGCCAGGATGCGCACCAGCTCATTCTACAGCTAGTCGAATTTCAGGTGGCCATCCCGAGCTGGGCGCTGGGCACGGGTGGCACGCGCTTCGGGCGCTTCCCGGCCGGGGGCGAGCCCCGCTCGCTAGAAGAGAAAATCGGCGATGTGGGCTTGCTGAACCAGCTCAACGGGTCGTCAAACTCGATTTCGCTGCACATTCCTTGGGATATTCCGCAGGACATAGCCGGCCTGCACCAGCTCTTGAAAGAGCAGGGCTTGTCGATTGATTCGATGAACTCCAACACCTTCCAGGACCAGAAGGAACAGGCGCACACCTATAAGTTTGGCTCGCTGAGCGCCACCGACCGCGCCGTGCGCGAGCAGGCTATTCAGCACAACATCGACTGCATCCGCTACGGCACCGACCTAGGGGCCAAGGTGCACACCGTGTGGCTGGCCGATGGCTCTAACTTTCCGGGCCAGAGCCACTTGCGCCGCGCCTACCTGCGCACCCAGGAGAGCCTGGCCGCCATTTATGAGGCGCTGCCTTCAGACTGGACCATGCTCATCGAGTACAAGCCCTACGAGCCCAACTTCTACTCGATGGTCATTCCCGACTGGGGCACGTCGTACACGCTCTGCCAGAGCCTGGGCCAGCAGGCGCAGGTGCTCGTAGACTTAGGCCACCACTTACCCAATACTAACATCGAGCAGATAGTGGGCCGCCTGCGCCAGCTGGGCCGCCTAGGGGGCTTCCACTTTAACGGCTCGGGCTACGGCGACGACGACCTCACCACCGGCAGCGCCAAGCCTTTCCAGCTCTTCTTGATTTTCAACGAGCTAGTCGACGCCAACCAAGACGCTAGCCTGGGCGCCAGCACCGTGGCCTACATGATAGATGCCAGCCACAACACCAAAGACCCGCTCGAAGACTTGCTCCAATCGGTTGATAACATCCTGGGTGCTTACGCCAAGGCGCTACTCGTAGACCGCGCCGCCCTGCAAGAAGCTCAGGAAGCCAACGACACCGTGCGCGCCGAGGAAATTCTGCGCGACGCCTTCCTCACTGACGTGCGCCCGCTGGTGGCCGAGGCCTACCGTCAGAGCGGCGGCGCCCTGCATCCGGTGCGCGCCTACCGGGCGGCCGGCGTGCGGCAGCAACTCATTGCGCAGCGCGGCAAATTCAGCTTATCTACTGGCCTGTAAGCGATGGCGACGAAGAAACCTGTGTACGCCGTTTTCGACATCGGCAAAACCAATAAGAAGCTGATACTCTTCAATGAAGAGCGGCAGATTATTGACGAGATGCTGCACGTGTGTACCGACGTGCTCGACGATGACGGCTTCCCCTGCGACCACCTGCCGCGCCTCACCCAATGGATGCAGGACCACTGGCACCGCCTGCGTCACCACCCGCACTACACCGTGAAGGGCGTCAACTTCACGGCCTACGGCGCTAGCTTTGTGCACCTAGGGACCGACGGCGAACCGGTACTGCCACTGTATAACTACTTGAAGCCCATTCCGGAGGACTTAGCTGCCCGCTTCTACGCCGAGCTGGCCGAGTCGCCGCAAGATTTCACGGCCACCACTTGCTCGCCGCAGCTGGGCATGCTCAACTCGGGCTTGCAGCTCTACTGGCTCAAGCACGCCAAGCCCGAGCAGTACGCCAAAATCCATACCTCGTTGCACCTGCCGCAATACTTATCGTATTTGCTTACGGGCGAGAAGTTTAGCGACTTCACCAGCGTGGGCTGCCACACGGCGCTCTGGGATTTTGAGCGCGGGCAGTACCACGATTGGGTGCAGCGCGAGGGCATCGACGAAAAGCTGGCGCCGCTCACTAAAGACTCAATTGCTTCGGTGGTCGATGGCATTATGGTGGGCGTGGGTTTGCACGATAGCTCGGCGGCCGTGATGCCCTACTTACTGGAAGTGGATGAGCCGTTTATGCTGGTGAGCACGGGCACTTGGTGGGTGACTATCAACCCCTTCAACAGCCAGCCGCTTACGCCCGAGCTGCTGCGCCGCGACGTGGTGAGTTTCCTTACGCCGCGCGGCCAGCCCATGCGGGCGGCCCGCGCCTTCCTAGGTCGCGAGCACGACTACCAGGTCGAGCGTATTGCGCAATACTTTCACGTGAAGCCCGATTTTTACCGCTCGCTGGTGCTGGCCCGGCCTTACGACGAGGCCTCGGCTTCGTTTGTGCCCGCGTGCCTAGCGGGCGGTGGCCCCCTTCCCGACGCGACCGAAGGCGAGTGGGACCTTTCGGGCTTTCGCACCGCCAACGACGCTTACCAGCACCTCATTCACGGGCTGGTTAACATTCTGTTAGCTTCTATGAAGCTGGTGTGGCAGGGCGAAAAAATCATCTACGTCGATGGGGGCTTTGCGCGCAACCCGCTGTTTATGCAAACCCTCAGTTGGAATTTCCCTAAGGCGGAAATCCGCACGCTGGAGGTGCCGCAGGCCACGGCCCTAGGTGCCCTAGTGCACCTCGAGCAGGGAGAAGCGTGGAAGAAAACGCAGCTATTGTTTAGTTAATTTGCGGTAGTGCTCACGTTTCAAAAAACGGCTGTCATTGCTGCGCTCGCAAAGACAGCCGTTTCTTGCTTGAACCTGTTCCGTAGGTCAAGCAGCTTCTGAGCTAGTTGCGCCGCCCTAGGTTTGATGTATTCTATGAAAGTCGCCCTATTCGTCCCGTGCTACGTTGACCAATTTTATCCTCAGGTCGGTATTGCTACCTACCAGCTGCTCGGGAAACTAGGCCTGCAGGCGGCCTTTCCAGCCGCCCAAACCTGCTGCGGCCAGCCCCTAGCCAACAGCGGCTGCGAGCGCGAGGCGCTGCCCATCTACCGGCACTTTGTGGACACGTTTCACACCTACGACTACACCGTGGTGCCCTCGGGCAGCTGCGTGTACCACGTGCAGAAGCACTTCGACAAGCTAGAGCAAACGCCCGCCGTGCAGCACGTGCGCGCCACAACCATCGACCTGATTGATTTCATTACTAACATCTTAGAAATTAAAGAGCTCCCTGGCACCTACCCCCACAAAGTGGGCTTGCATCTGAGCTGCCACGGCCAGCGCGGCCTGCACCAAGCCAACGAGTCAGAGATGACGCCCGTGCGCGATGGTCAACTGCGCCGCCTGCTGGCCGGCCTCGATGGCATCGAGCTCACCGAGCTCGACCGCAACGACGAGTGCTGCGGCTTTGGGGGCACGTTTTGTGTGAGTGAAGCCGCTATTTCGGGCCGCATGGGCCACGACCGGGTGCAGGACCACCTGCGCAATGGCACCCAAGTGCTTACGGGCGGAGACATGTCGTGCCTGATGCACCTGCAAGGCATCGTGCGCCGCCAGAAATTGCCCATGCGCGTGCTGCACGCGGCCGAAATTCTTAACGGCCTGACCCCCTAGCCCATGTCTTACCTCACCCACGCCAGCCGCGCCGAGGCCTTTACCCTCGACCACGAGCGCACCAGCTGGCACGACGAAACACTGTGGTTTGTGCGCCAAAAGCGCGACAAAGCGGTGTACGCCGTACCCGAGTTTCAGGAGCTGCGCAACCTGGCTTCGGCCATAAAGGACCACACGCTGAGCCGGCTCGATGAGTACTTGGCGCAGTTTGAGGCCGCCGCGCAGGCCAATGGCGTGCGCGTGCACTGGGCCGCTAACGCGGCCGAGCACAACGCCATCGTGCTCGACATCATTCGGGCGCGCGGCGCTACTCGCGTGGTCAAGAGCAAGTCGATGCTGACTGAGGAATGCCACCTCAACCCCTATCTGATTAAGGAGGGCATCGAGGTGATTGACACCGACCTAGGCGAACGCATCATCCAGATGCGCGACGAGCCGCCGAGCCATATCGTGCTGCCGGCCATCCATTTGAAGAAGGAGGACGTGGGCGCCACGTTTTTCAAGCACCTAGGTACCGCCGAGGGCCTCACCGACCCGCAGCAGCTCACGGAGGCCGCCCGGCAGCACCTGCGCGCCAAGTTCCTGGCCGGCGAGGTGGCGCTGACGGGCGTCAACTTCGCCATCGCCGAAACGGGTTCGGTAGTGGTGTGCACCAATGAAGGCAACGCCGACCTAGGGGCGAGTTTGGCGCCAGTGCACGTGGCCAGCATGGGCATTGAGAAGCTAGTTCCGCGCCTGAGCGACCTAGGCGTTTTCACGCGACTGCTGGCGCGCAGCGCTACGGGCCAGCCCGTCACGACCTATACTTCGCACTATACAAAGCCGGTGGAGGGCCGCGAGATGCATATTATCATCGTGGATAATGGGCGCACGCAACAGCTCGGGCGGCCCGATTTTCGGGCTTCGCTCAAGTGCATTCGGTGCGGGGCGTGCATGAATACCTGCCCGGTGTACCGGCGCAGCGGTGGCCACAGCTACGACTTCACGGTGCCGGGCCCAATTGGCTCCATCCTCTCGCCCAACATCGACCTCAAAAAGCACAGCACCCTGCCCTTCGCCAGCACGCTTTGCGGCTCGTGCACCGACGTGTGCCCCGTCAAAATCGACATCCACGTGCAGCTCTATAAGTGGCGGCAAATTGTGTCGGAAGCCAACCACCTGCCCACAGCCAAGAAACTGGGCCTGAAGTTTATGGGTCGGCTACTCGCCAGCCCTACCGCTTTCAAAGTCAGCGGTATGCTGGGCAGAAAAGGTCTGCGCCTCCTCCCCTACGGCCTCACCCACAACAAAACCGTCAACGCCTGGGCCATTGCCCGCGAACTGCCCGAGCCGCCCAAGCAGAGCTTCCGCGAGTGGTACGCCCAGCAAGCCCAACCCGCCACATGAGCACCGCCCGCGACCGCATCTTGGCCGCCGCCCGCGCCAACAAACCCGCCGAAACGCCCCTGCCCACCGTACCCGACTTTTGGGGCGATAATTCGCTGGAGCGCTTCAGCACCGTGCTTGCCAGCATTGGCGGCGAAGTAGCACAGCTGGCTTCACTGAGTGACCTAGAAACTACTGTGCATAAGCTCTGGCCCGAGGCGAAGCTCATCGCCTCGTCGCTCTTCACACCGACCCTGCGCATCGACCAGCACACGCCCACCGACGTGCTGGCCGACGTAGACCTAGCCGTGCTGCCCGTCGAATTAGGTGTAGCTGAAAACGGCGCCGTGTGGCTGCCCGAAGCGAATATGCTGCACCGTGCCCTGCCCACCGTGACGCAGCACCTAGCCCTGGTGCTCGATGAGCGCTGCCTCGTAGCCACTATGCACCAAGCCTACGCCCGGCTGCCCGATGGTCCCGGCGGCTATGGCATGTTCGTCGCCGGCCCTTCTAAAACGGCTGACATTGAGCAGTCGCTAGTGATTGGGGCGCACGGCGCGCGGAGCTTAGTCGTGCTGGTTTATTAAGACCTAGGTATTCCAACTATCAGTACTTGAAAGCCTAAAACCGGCTGTCATGCTGAGTTTGCCAAAGAATCTCTATCACTTCATTCAATGGTGCGGTAGAGATGCTTCGGCAAACTCAGTATGACAGCCGGTTTTTCTTGGAAGCTAAAAAGCCGGCCTAGGTCAGGTTATACTCAGGCTGCCACTTCTCGATGGTGTGGTTGTAGATGGCCTTATTGGCCAGGTGAACGGTGCACGCCGCCCGGGCGCCGGTAAAGACGTTGGAGTCGGGCAGCTTTTTCTCGTTTACGGCGCGGTAGAAATCGCTTAGCGCGTACCAGGAGCCATCTTTCAGAGGCTCGGCGCCAGTCGTAATCGGGATGCCACCATCCTTGTTCCACGTGATTTTGGTGGCGCCCGTTACACCGTCTACGGTGCCGTACTGCTTTAGCGTGTCCTTCTCGGGGTAGTACACGCCCTCATCGACGAGCAGCGAAATAGTGCCCTTGGTGCCCTTGAGCTTGAAGAGGTAGCCGTCGCGGGCATTGCCGCAGGTGGCACCGAAGTTGCCCACGATGCCTTCTTTGGCGTAGCGCGCCATCACCTGCACGTTGTCGTAGGTTTCGCGGCCGTCTTTGTAGTAGTCGATGCCACCCGTGCCAAACACCTCGTCGGCGTGGGTGTCGAAGGCCCAATTGATGAAGTCCATTTGGTGCGAGAGCAGTTCGGCCGCCAAGCCGCCCGAGTACTCGCGGTACATGCGCCAGTTGATTTTGCGCTCCAGGCTAGGCTCGGGCACGGGGCGGCGCCAGCTGCCATTGCGGTCCCAGCGGCAGTCTATCTGCGTCACCTTCCCTAGGTAGCCCTGCTTAATCATTTCTTTCACACGGTAGTACAGCGGCGAATAGCGGTACTGGTGGCCCACCTGCAAGGTTTGGTTGGGCCGCAGCTGCGCCAGCCGCACGAGTTCCAGGGCCTGCGGAATGTCGTAGGTCATGGTCTTTTCCAAATACACCTGCTTGCCGGCGGCCAACGCGTCTTTGGCTACCTGAAAATGCAGATTCAGCGGCACCGAGATAATAACAGCATCCACAGTGCGCGCATCGAGCAAGGCGTGGTAGTCGGTGTAGGTTTTGGCCTTGGCGCCCGACCCAATTTTCTGCGCCGCTGCTAGCCGGAAAGGCAGGTCGTCGCACAGTGCTACCACCTCAAACTTATCGGTCAGCTCCTGCAATATCTTGAGCAACCCCGTGCCGCGGTCGCCGCAGCCGATGATACCGATTCTGAGTTTGCTCGCCGCCACTGGCGCCACAAAAGCGGCCGCGAGCTCTTGGTGCAGCAGCAGCCCGCTGGTCAGCAAACTTGTTTTCTTGAGGAAATCTCGTCTTGGAAAGTCCATTACTCGGGAGATAGGAGGCGTTGAAACCCCGGCGTGGCCGTGTCGGCAACGGTCCCGTCGGGGCGCTGATAAATCAAGTAAGCTTGCAGGCTAGCGTGGCGCTGCAAAAAAGCTAGCGCGTTGGCTAAGCCCATGCCCATTAGGGCGTTGTCGTAGGCGTCGGCGGTAAGCGCATCGGGGGCCACAACCGTTACGCTAATCAATTCGTTCTGAAAGGGGTAACCAGTCTTAGGGTCGATGAGGTGGGCGCTTTTCACAGCGCCCCAGCGCTTAAATTTACGGTAATTGCCCGAGGTAGTCACGCCGCCCTTTTCCAGCTGAATGACTTGCTGCATACTCGTAGGCGGCAAGTCACTGGTATCGGGCCGCTCAATGCCAATGCGCATCAGCTCGCGGCTCGGAAACTTCCGCCCCCGCACCCGGATTTCGCCGCCCAGCTCCACTAGGTAGTTGCGAATGTGGTGGCTTTCGAGCAGGGCCGCCAGCACATCCACGGTGTAGCCCTGGGCAATGCCATTGAGGTCGAGATGCACGGCGGGCTGGTCCTTCACCAGCGAGTCGCCGCGCAGGTGCAGCTTCTCGGACCCTACCCCTTTCAAAATGGCCTGAATAGCGGCCGCCGATGGGGGCGCCTCCGTGTGCTGAGTGCCGAAGCCCCAGGCACGCACCAGGGGCTCGACCGTAGCATCAAACCGCCCATCGGTATCCTGGTACACCTGCAACGCCTTGCGCACTACCACCTTTAGGTGCCGGTCGGCCACGACGCCCCTAGCCGCTGCATTAAACTGGTTAATCAACGAGCCCGACTGGTAGAGCGATAGGGAAGCATCAATCTCCGCCAGCTTGCGGGACACATCCGCGCTCGTAACGGCACTATCGGCAGCGTAATAGGTTATGGCATACGTGGTACCCTGCGCATAGCCATTGAGTTGAAACGCCCGCAACGCAGCCTCCCTAGGGGGCAGCAGCCACAAGCCAAGCGCAAGAAAGAGGCTATGCAACACGACGAAGTTGAGAATGCTGAAATTTATTGGCCTGCTGAATACCTTAGTGGCGAGCTACCTAGCCCTGCAACGAGCTTATTTCAGTTCTATGATGCGTGGACAAGTTACGCTTCGTCGCCACAACGAAACTGCCCTAGGTATGCTCAAGCCGACTGTACCTGCCAGTACGGCGCAGGAGAGTTCGAGCCAACTTTTTCCTCAGAATTGTACCAACTCTTTTCTTCGATAGGAATTCGCCTGTTTTGAGCGCTAACTACTGTGGAGCTTACGACTTAGCAGCAGCTTAATTACCTAGTAAGTGCCACAAATTCTAGCATACATTGCCACGCAACACGCGCGCAACGGCCGCCACGAATCAACACTAACCTCTCTTCCATTTCCCACCTAATGACCATTCCTATTCTTTCTAGCAGCGCCCTGCTTCTTGTGGCAGCTTGCTTTTCGGAGGTTGCGGCCCAGCCCTCCGAGCCCGTGCGCGTGACCAAAGACGCCAAGGCCAAAAAGATTGACGTGTATGTGGGCAAGCAATTGTTCACCAGCTTTCTGTATCCCGACTCGCTGGAAAAGCCGGTGCTCTACCCCTTGCGCGCCGCCAACGGCACCGTCGTGACTCGCAGCTTCCCGCTCGACTCCCGGTCCGGCGACCCCACCGACCACCCGCACCACATCGGCGCCTGGTTCAACTTCGAGAACGTGAACGGGCTAGACTTTTGGAATAACTCATACGCCATTCCGAAAGAGAAAAAAGCCAACTACGGTTGGATTAAAACGGATAAGATTCTGAGCACCAGCAGCGGGCCCACCGGCACGCTCACCTACCACGCCAACTGGACCAACCAGCAAAATGAGGTGCTGCTGCAAGAAACCACCCGCTTCGAGTTTAGCGGCACCGGCCGGGCGCGCACCATCGACCGCGTCACGACCCTCAGAGCCGACCGCGACGTCACCTTCACCGATGCCAAAGACGGTCTGCTAGGTTTGCGCTTGGCTCACGAGCTGCAAATGCCGAGCGACCAGGACCAAAAGTTTACCGACAGCAAAGGCATCGTGACGACGGTAAAAGCCGGTACCGACCACCTAGCCAGCGGTACCTACCTCACCAGCGCCGGCAAGCGCGGCAACGACGCCTGGAGCACCCGCGGCGCCTGGTGCAAAGTCTACGGTAAAATGGGCGCCGACTCCGTCACGGTAGCTATCCTAGACTATCCCCAAAACCCGAACTATCCCACGTTCTGGCACGCGCGCGGCTATGGCTTGTTTGCCGCCAACCCCCTAGGTGAGAAGGTATTCACCAACGGCAAGTCGGCTAAAAACCTCCAGCTTAAGAAAGGCGAGTCGGTAACATTCCGCTACCGCATTCTGATTGACGAAGGAACCCAGACCCTCTCGACCCAGCAGCTAAACGAGGCCGCCGCCGCATTTGCCAAGAAGAGCCTAGCTACTGCTAAATAAAAAGCTAGGCTCACTCCGAAATTAAGCAGAGATATAAAGATGGGGCATGCAGCGCGCAGCGAAGCATGACCCGTCTTTTATAAAAAATTAGTTTAGGAACAAGTCTACTGACTGATGGCGCGGGCTCTGCCCCGTGCTGACTATAGGCAGGCCTCTGACCTGCTTGCGATGGCGTGCGCTCTTCCGCTGCCAGCCAAAGGCCGGCGAAGTAACCGACATGGGGCATACCCCGCGCCATCCACGCCCATTTTTTACATAGTGAAGACAAAAAAGAGGCCGCTCCCAGAGGAAGCGGCTTCTTCGCATTTATCCACTTTTCAAGAACCTAGGGCTCAAAATTTGATTTTTGAGCTATTCTGCACGGCGATGGGCTCTTCGTCCTGAGCCGTGATAGTTACGTTTTTAATTATCCAATCTTTGGCGTAGTTGAGGCCGCCGGCAGTGGCGGCGGTCATGGTCACGTTGTCGAGGGTCATGCCTTCGAGCAGCGAGTTGGGCTGGCCTTCGGCTGAGATGGCCGTCTTGGCGTTTTGCACCTTCACGTTGCTAATCACCACGTCGCGGAAGTGCGGCAGGCCCTTTTCGGGGTCCACTTTGGTCAACATGGCTTTCCAGTGGGCGGGCAGCGTGGCTTCGGTGTAGCCCTCGGGCAGGGTCGAGTAGCTGTAGGCGGGGTTCCAGTTCATGGTGAGCAAAATGGCAGTACCCACACCGTCCATCTCAATGTTATCGACCCGGATATCTTCGACCGTGCCGCCCCGGTTGAGGGCCGACTTGATGCGGATGCCCACCTTGGTACCCTTGGCCTTGAGGTTGCGGGCAATGACGTGGCGAATGCCGCCCGAGGTTTCAGAGCCGCAAGTGAAGAGTCCATCGCCGGCGCCGGCCACGCAGTTTTGAATGACGATGTACTCGGCGGGGCGGTTCACGCGCAGGCCGTCGGCATCGCGGCCCGCTTTCAGGCAAAAGTTGTCGTCGTTGCAGTCGATATCAGAATTCTGCACCAGCACATAGCTGCTCGAGTCGATGTCGATACCGTCGGTGCTGGGGCCGTGGCCGCCTAGGTTGTTGCGCACGGTGATGCCGTCCACGGTCACGTTCTTGGAGTACAGCACGTGTACCGTCCAGAAGCCCGAGCGCTGGAGCGTCACGCCTTTGATGGTAATGTTGCTCGAATTGGCCATTACTAATAGGCGCGGGCGCTTGGCGTCGTAGTCTACTATCCAGCGCAGGCCCTTCTTATCGTAGTCTTTGCGCATGGCCCAGTAGCCATCCCAGAAGGGTTTGCCCTGGCCATCCACAGTGCCTTCGCCCGTGATAGCGACGTTGTCCTGGTCGAGAATATTGATAAGGGCGGCGGGCCACACCATCTCGATGCCGGCCACGCGGGTCATGCGCTCGGGATAGTCCTTGAGGTCCTGGCTACCAAGCAGCGTTACGCCTTTATCTAGGTGCAGCTCCACGCCTTTTTTCAGGAATAGCGAGCCCGTGAGGTACTGGCCGGGGGCCAGCGTGACTACGCCGCCCTTTTTGGCCGCGGCGTCGATGACTTTCTGCAGCGCTTGCGTGTTCAGGGTTTTGCCATCGCCTACGGCGCCGTACTTGGTGGCGGCAAAAGTGGCTTTGGCGGTCGGCATCGTCTTGGCCCCTACCTGCTTGACCCAGGCGGGGTCGGCATTGGCGGCCGGGGCAGCGGGGTGCACAAAGGCACTCAGCACTAACAGCAATAGGGGGAGAACGCGGGTGGGAAAGAGTTTCATCAGAGCAGATATTCGCCCCGCTAATTAGCGGGCCGGTAGTAGTTTCAAAGGTGCGGCCAGCGCGGCAAGCTACCTACCCGCACTCACCTGCCGACGCGCATAATGTCCCGATTACTCCTGGTGAAATACCCGCGCCAGGGTCGTCACCACCGGTGAGTTGTCAGGGTTAGTTTCCATCAGGTCAGCCATGTAGGCCCACCAGCGCTGCATCAGGGGCAAGCCCGGTAGCGCGTCGGCGGTGTGGCCCGGCAGGCGCTTTTGCACCCCAAAGAGTCGCCCGCTGGCCGCGTCCAGAAAGATGGAGTAGTCGCGGATGCCGGCCTCGTGCAGAGCGGCCGTTAGCTCGGGCCAGATTTCGTCGTGGCGGCGCTGGTATTCGGCCGCTACGCCCGGCTTGAGCTGCATGGTAAAGGCTATTTCTTCCATTGCTTATAAATCCTTATGAGTATCCAATTATCTACTTCTCCTCTTCATCTGTCATGCTGAGCTTGCGAAGCATCTTCTCACGTCAAAGCAACCTAGCGTGAGAAGATGCTTCGCAAGCTCAGCATGACTAGATGAACGAGTGAATACAGGAACCAGAAGCCGCTTTACAACGAAGGCCCACCTGCCGCTACCGGCGTCAGGGTCACCGGGCCTAGCAGGCCCGACTCAATGGGCGACCATGGCGCGGCCGTGAAAAGGCCATCGGCACCGCGGTTTTCCTTAAGCTTGGCGGCCATGTTCACGTTGTAGAATTTCTTCCACTCCTGGCCGGTGCGGTCCATGTCAGCAATGCGATTGGCCATGCCATTGCTGACACTCACAGCTAGCGTATTGGTGGCTTTGAGCTGGCTTTTAGGTACGTACAGCTGATAAGCCGGCCCAATCAGGGTACCTAGGTCCTGCCCATTGAGCTGCACGCGGGCGCTCTGCCCCACGCGGCCTAGGTCGAGCAAATAGCCTTCGGCAGTGCCCTGTGGCAAGGCGAAAGTGGTGCTGTACTGGGCCGTGCCGGCAAATTTCTGCCCGGCCTCGCCGGCCAGCTTCGTCCACGAATCGAGCTGCGTGGCGCGCAAGGGCGCGGGCAGCGCAGGCCCGCCCGATACAAAGTGCACTTCCCAGGGACCAGCTACTGGCTGGGGCGCGCTGCTGGGACGGTAATACGCATAGGCTAGGCCAGTGGCCCCCGCCGCCGCTTTGGTGTCGAGGAGGCAGGAGCCGCCGGGCGGTAACTGTACGTATACTTCGGGCCTGCCCTGAGCCGACTGCCGCAGCGAGGCCACGCCCAGCTGGCCGGTCAGGGGGTCGTAGAGATTGGCTGCTTTGGCGGGCGTGGCCAAAGGTACCCAAGCGTTCAGCGGCTTATCGCCCCAGTTAGCCAAGAAGTAGGTGTGGCCGCCCGCAGTGCGGCGGCGCTCTACCTGCAAGCCGCTGTCTACGAGCGTTTCGCGCTGCACGCCGGCTTGGGCCAGCAGCTGCGGCACATTGGCACCTAGGAGGAAGGCGCCTTTGCCCACCGTGGCGAGCTGCCCGCCACTGGCGGGCTTAAACTGCAATTGGGTCGTCAGCTTTTTAAAGGCGGCCTGGCGCTGCGCGAGATTACCTAGGCCGGGCACGTCGGTGGGAAGTTGGTCTTGCACCACCACGGTAGCACCCGCCTGCGCCAGCGTCACGAGGTGCTGCCAAGTGGCCAGCGGCATGGTGCGCGCCGCCGGCACCAAGATGGTGCGGTACTGCGTGCCGCCGCTGGTGCGCAGTACGGTGCCATTGGCCTGCACCTGCTGTAGTTGCTTATCCGATATAAAATCGTAGCCGAAGCCCTGCTTGAGCAACAGCTCGCTGGTGGCGTCGATGGGCAAGCCCTTGAAGCCGTGCTCGATGCCATCAAAATGCTGGAGCAACACCTTGCCCGGCCGCTGGTAGGCGTCGTACTGAGGCAGGTAGAGCAGCACATCGTTGGCAGGCTGGCCGGCTTGTAAAAAGCTCTGGCAACGCGCGGCGTAGCGGTTCAATTGGCCGAAATCCTGCCAGAAGGGATTTTGCGGCGTGAACTCGACGGCGGCGTAAAACAGCCAGCCGGGCCAGGCCGCCGCCTGCGGCGAATACGCCGTGCCGTGATAAAACACGTGGTTGACACCCCCGAGCAGCATGCGGTCTACGGCCTTTTTCACGTCGCTCAGCTTCGAGAGAAAATGGTCGTTTTCCCAAGTAGCCGTTTCGGCCGAGGTCAGCGGCTTGCCCGTGACGTGGGCGGCCGACGAGGCAAACTTGATGCGCGTCAGGTTCTCGCCCTCGGTCTCAGGGATGTCGGTGGCGGCGTAGAGGTCCAGGATATTAGCCGGCGAGCCGTGGGCCTGGTTGCGGATTTTGGCGCCGTAGCCGTGGGCCCAGGTGGCCCAGGTTTGGGTGTAGTTTTCGAGCAGCAGCTCCGAGATGGTTTCGCGGTAGTCGGTGAGCACGCGAGCGTTCTCGTCGGCGCTGGCTTTGGCAAACAAGGCTGGCAGATGCTGGCGCAGGTCGTAGCCCCGCCGCCGCTGAAACTCGCTGAACATGAGCGGCGTCCAGTTGGCTTCACCCTGCGCGTCGTCAACCTCGTACGAGTCGTTGAAAAAGGCTCGCACGCCCTTGACGTCACGGCCCTTAAACGCCTGGTCGAAGCGCTGCAAGTAGTGCTGGGTAGCCGTTTTGGAGAAGTGGTCTACCACGTCGCCTTCGCCGCCGGGACCGGCCCGCTCCACCTGCTTGCCGTGCCAGCCCTGGAAGATGGCGTACAGCGTCCAGGTGCCGGCCGGGGCCGTCCAACTGAGCTTGCCAGTAGCATCGACCTTACTGGTGAGGTCGATGGCCGCCCCTTTTTCGGGATAAGCCATAAGTGCTTGCAGTGGCAGCGGCTTCTCGAAACGTACCTGCTCTAGGGCTAGTGCTTGCAAGTTGGCATTGGTGGCCACGGGGTCCTTGAGCTGCTTGATATCAACTTTGTGGCCGATTGCGGTGGCAATCGGCTTCTGCATAAAGCTGATTTTCTCGGCCAACTGCTCGCCCCCTTTCACCGAATAGGTTTGGTAAGCTACGTACTTACAAGCGTCGGCGGGCGTCACCCACGGGCCACCGAAGGGCCAGCCCGAGGCTTGCGCTACGTCGACCCCTAGGTTCAGCTTTTTGCCTTCGGTGAGGGTATGACCCAACATATCCAGCCATTTCGGCGAAATGAAGTCAATGAATTGACTCTCGGCGCCTTTCACGCCGTAGATGGCCGTTATTTCGACGCCACCCAGGCCAGCTTGCTCGTACTGCGTCAGCAGGTGCGTGAGGTCGGGCGCATTCACGGCGCTGCCCTCCCACCACCAGCGCGTCCAGGGGCGGTTTTGCTGCGTGATGGCGGGCCAAGTGGGCGCCTGCGCCCGGGCGGGCAATTGCGGCAAGGCCGCACCTAAGGCTAAGGCAAGAGCGAGCGATTTTTTCATAGAATATTACTCTGTCATGCAGCGCACAGCGTAGCATCTCGCGTGTTGACGTTCAATAACGTGAGAGATTACTGCGCCACGCGAGATGCTTCGCTGCGCGCTGCATGACCAACGTTTTGCTTTCTCTACCTTATTTCAACTTATACACCTCACTACCAGCCAGCAGGAAGCACCCTAGCCCATAGTCTTCGAAGTCGGGCTTGCTGGTGTAGCTCACTGGCTGGCCGTCTTTTGGCTCTTTGCCGGTGCCTTGCACGTAGCCTAGGGCACCGTCGGGGTGCACGCACTCGGTGGCCATGGCGTTCCAGGCTTTGGCGATGAGGGGTTGATACGTGGCCTTATCCAGCAAGCCTTGGCGCACGCCCCAGGCCATGCCGTAAGTAAATAAGGCCGTGCCCGACAGCTCCTTACCGCCAAAGTTCGTGGGGTCGTGCAGGCTCACGTTCCAGTAGCCATCGGGGCGCTGGAGGCGGGGCAGTGCCCGCATCATTTGCAGGTAAGTTTGCTCATACTCGGCGCGGTGGGGGGCATCTTTGGGCATAATGTCGAGCACGCGCACCAGCGCGGCTACCACCCAGCCGTTGCCGCGGCTCCAGTAGCAGTCCTGGCCGTTGGGCTCCTGGTAGGGCGGCACAAAGTCTTTGTCGCGCCACCACAGGCTGTCCTGCGCATTATACAGGCCGTGGCCGCCCTGCTGCAGCTTAGTGTGGCTATAAAGGCGGTACATCTTGCCATAATAGGCAGTGTCCTTGGTCATTACGCCGAGCTTGGCAAATACGGGCATGGCCATTTGCAAGGCGTCTATCCACCACCAGTCGTCTACCTTGTCGCTATGCACCATGTTGTCGACGGCAGCTTTCAGCTCCTTGATGCGCTCGGGCTGGGGGGCGATTTGGTAGAGGTCGAGGTAGGTTTGGCCGGCGCATTGGTTGTCGGCGTTGCGGTCGGTGGGGCCGTTGCGCAGGCCCCACTGGTGCTTTTGGCCCCAGTCCACGGCGTAGTTGTAGTACTGCTTTTTTTTATCGAGCCCGTACAGCGCCATCAGGCCCTCATAATACACGCCGCGCGTCCAGATATGGCTGGGCCGCAGCTTGTTGGTCATGATGTCCTTGCCAGGGTCGGGCCACTGCTTCATGAAGTAGGCATTGGCCAGCGTCATCTTCTTTAAGACCTCCTTCTTCTTAGGCAACTGCTGCGCGGTAGCACTGCCAGCCAGCAGCAAACCAAGACCTAGGAGCCCGCAGCTTATCTTCTTAACGTCAAGCATAAATCTCATTTTTTACGAAGCGGCCTTGGCGATTTCCACCGCGTACACCTGCTCCTTACCTTCAAAATTGGCTCTAAAAATCACCCACTTGCCATCGGGCGAGAAATGAACATTGGGCTCCAGTTTGTAGCCGTGGTGGGCCATGCTCACGAGCTTTTCGGCCTGAAACTGGTCGCCCGCGGGCCGGAATAGATATATCCACTGGCCATCGGGCGCCTTGGCTACCTGGCCGGGGTCGCCGCCGTCGCCCGCAAAGAGCGTTTGGTCGGGCGAGATGTTATAGTGTATCGACCACTCGTTGCGCTGTAATTGGTAGCGCTGCTCGGGGCCGCCCGCTACGGGCGCGCCAGCTAGGTAAAAGGTCACGCTACGCGGCTGCTGCAAGTCAAACCAGATGGTTTTGCCGTCAGGACTAAAAAACTCGTGGCCCGCAATTTCACCGTCTACCGTGCGCTGGTGCATCAGTTTGGTAGCGTGCGTTTTGATGCTGATATGCCAGATGCGGTCCACCTTGCCCCAGGGCCCCTCGTGACAGTACATGAGCAGGTCGGGGTCGGTGGGCGAAAACTGCACGTGGCCCAGCCAAGTATTCTCCTGGTAAATCTCCTCGCGCTTACCAGTCTTGGTGTTGATAGTGAACAGAATATGCTGCACATTAGCATCGTAGATGCGGTTGAAGAAGTCGCTCTTGGCCGGGTACTGCTTGAAGATTTCGCGCGCCTCGGCGCCACCTAGGGAGCCTGCTAGCAGGGTTTTATCAGCATTCAGCGTCGAGATGCTGCCCGGAAAATCGCTCGGAAAGGCGTAGACTTTGCGCTCCTTGCGCGTGTCGGCGTTGACCGCATATACCTGGTTTTCTACCTGATAGTACACGTCGTGGCTCTTGCGGGCTACTATCTCGCCGCTGATGCGCTTGTAGTAGCCAGTGAGCGGGCGCACTTTATGGGTTTGCAGGTTGAGCAGGCGCAGTTGCTGGCCCTGCGCATCGGTATGGTAAAACACCATCTCATCCTGACCGGCCGCCGTTTTCAGGAACGGGTTATTATGGAAGTAGAACCCGGCGTTGGTGCCATCCAGCGGCGTGAGGCGCTGCACTTTATGGCCAGTGGCCTGGTCTACCCACTCAGCAGCGGGCATAGGCTGCTGGCCGCCGGTTTCGAGGTGAGCCTGGGCACAGGCACCTAGGGTGGGCAGCACTACCGCCGCGCCGAGCAGCGCCGCAGTTAGGTGGTTTTTCATAACAAGAACAGGTTGGGTGGGAGAGAAAGGCACGGGTGCGGCGCGAGGCAACGTTGCGGAGGCTAACTATCGGGCACGTAGCGCGCTATATCGCGCAGCGCCACCACGCGGTAGTGGTGGTCGTACAGGTACTGCAGGTATTCCTCAAATAAGGCGGGTGGGGTCGTTACCCAGTCGTGGGCCAAGTCGGGCACCCCATGAATCGTCAGCACTACTAGGCGCTCGTCTTTGGCCAACGCCAGGGCATCTAGAATTTGCTGGCGATTGGTAGCCAGCGTGGTATAGCTCGGAATGAGCAGCGGGTTGTCGTGGGCGGGGTCGTAGGGGCGGTCGCCGCCAGTGCGGGCCAGGCGGTAGCCTTGGTGGCGCAGCACAGGCAAGGCGCTGGGCGCGGTGTCGTAGCCCGGATAAGCAAAGGTGCGCGGGCGCGGCAGGTGCTGGGCCCGGCAGCGGCTTTCCAGCGAATCTAATTCCGCCGTCAGCTCACGCTCAGTCATTTTGTTTACGTGCCGGTGCGTGAGTGTGTGGCTCCCTACCTCGAACTCCTGGCGACCTAGGTCCCGAATTTGCGCCCAACTCATGTATTTGGTTTTGTCGCTGAAAGGCGGCTCCCGAAACTCGCACACGAAGAACGTGGCTCCAAAGCCGTATTTCTTCAGCAGCGGCGCCACATAGGTGGCGTGGGTAAGGGCCGCATCGTCGAAGGTGAGCACCACCAAGCGGTCGGGCACGGGCCTAGGGCGCGCGCCTACCCGCTCGGCGCCGGCGAGCAAGCTCAGCAATAGCAGCAGGTGGGTGGGGAGGTTCATAGCGCGGCCCTTCTGCCTGGCTTGGCAGAAGGGCCGCAAGAAGGGGTGCCCACTTAGGCAAACTGTCCTGTACTCTTCGGTGTGGGACTAGCCGCGCCGCTACCTTAGGCGAGTACTAGTCTTCTACTTTAGAAGAGCTAAGGTTACTTACTCTAGGCTGCGACTGATACCCATTTCTAGCCCACGTAGCTCGGCCAGCCCGCGCAGGCGGCCTATGGCCGAGTAGCCAGGATTGGTTTTCTTGTGCAGGTCGTCGAGCATCTGGTGGCCGTGGTCGGGGCGCATGGGCAGGCGCACCTGGCGCTGGCGCATCACATGCACCAGCTCGCGCATCACGCCGCACATATCCACGTCGCCCTCTAGATGGTTGGCTTCGTAGAAGTTACCAGCCGCATCGCGCTGAGTGCTGCGCAAATGAATGAAGTGAATGCGGTCGGCAAACTGGCGCACCATGGCCGGCAGGTCGTTGTCTTCGCGCACGCCAAACGAGCCCGTGCAAAAGCACAGCCCGTTGCGCAGCGACGGCACTGCCTCGGCCAAGGCGGCCACGTCGGCGGCCGTGCTCACTACCCGCGGCAACCCTAGGATGGGGTACGGCGGGTCGTCGGGGTGAATGGCTAGATTCACGCCCACTTCCTCGGCCACCGGTACTATTTCCTGTAAAAACAGGATGAGGTGCTGGCGCAGCTTGTCGGCATCGATGCCCGCGTACGCATCCAGCGCCTGCTGAAACTGCTGTATCGTGAAGCTCTCCTCGCTGCCCGGCAGCCCGGCAATAATGTTGCGCTGAAGCAGCTGCCGCTCCTCTACACTCATGTGCTGGAAGCGCTGGCGAGCCGCCGCCAGCTCGTCGGCCGAGTAGTCGCCTTCTGCCCCTTGGCGGCGCAGCAGCAAGGTGTCAAAAGCTATAAAAGCGGCTTTTTCAAAGCGCAATGCCTTAGAGCCATCTTCTACTTCATACGCTAGGTCAGTGCGCGTCCAGTCGAGCACGGGCATGAAGTTGTAGGTGACCGTGTAGATGCCGCAGGCCGCCAGGTTGCGAATAGACTGTTGGTAGTTAGCAATATGCGTCTGAAAATCACCGGTGCGCGTCTTGATGTTTTCGTGCACGGGCACACTCTCGACCACGCTCCACGTCAGCCCAGCCTGGGCAATCAGCGCTTGGCGCGCTTGGATTTCGGCCACCGGCCACACTTTGCCATTAGGAATGTGGTGCAGCGCCGATACGATGTCAGTCGCACCAGCTTGGCGAATATCGGCGAGGCTTACGGGGTCGTTGGGGCCAAACCAGCGCCAACTTTGGAGAAGAGACATTAGGTCAATTAGTAATTATCAATGAGCAATTAACGGTTTTCTGCTCGCCATGCCGCGCCTGGGGCAAACGAGCATGCTGCGCAATGCCGTAAAAGTAGAAGCGGCGGGCTAGTGGCTTTCATGGCTCTCGGCCATTGGCATGGCCCATTTGCCCTACCTAAGGCTCGGTAACATTCGCCGGGTCAGCTGTTATGGCAGCATACCCCCACCGTTCTCCTTCTTTTATGAAAAAAATTCTGCTCTTCGTGGTGGCCGTTTTTAGCAGCGGCGCGGCCGTGGCCCAGGGCCCCAGCGCGGCCACCGCACTCAGCTGCTGCGCCCGCCCGGCCACAGCCAGCGCCACCGAGGCCTTCGCCATGCTGGCCAATGACCAAGACTTTATCGGCGGCCACGACGCGCCCCTGCCCTACTCGTATGCGGGTGAGGGCCAGATGGTGGAGTTTAAAACCACCGATGGCCAGATGGGCCACGCCTTCGAAATCAAAAGCGCCAAGCCCAGCAACAAATACCTGTTTGTGTACCAGGAATGGTGGGGCCTCAACGACTATATTAAGAAGGAAGCCGCTCGCTTTGCCGAAGAAATGCCCGGCGTGAATGTGCTGGCCGTAGACCTCTACGATGGCCAGGTAGCCACCACCCCCGAAGAAGCCGGCAAGCTGATGCAAAGCATCAAAACCGACCGGGCCGTGGCCATCATTAAGGGCGCACAGCTCTACGCGGGCCCTAGGGCACAGTTTGCCTCGGTGGGCTGGTGCTTTGGCGGCGGCTGGAGCCTGCAAAGTGCCCTGCTCGGCGGCAAGCAAACAGTAGGCTGCGTCATGTACTATGGCATGCCCGAGAAAGACGTGGCCAAGCTCAAAACCCTTCACTCCGACGTCCTAGGGCTGTTTGCCGAGCAAGACAAGGGCATCAGCCCGGCCGTTGTGGCGCAGTTTGAGAAGGATATGGCAGCCGCCGGCAAAAAAGTGACCGTGAAGGAATACCCCGCCGTGCACGCCTTCGCCAATCCCTCTAATCCCAAGTACGACGCGGCCCTGGCCGCCGACGCCCACCAACGAGCACTCGCCTACCTCAAGGCCCGCCTCAAAGCCTAGTAGCGTACGGGCCTTAAGTTCAAAAAGCCCGCCTCCTGGACCTAGGAGGCGGGCTTTTTTTGGAGTAAGAATACAGCAAATAGCTAGGCCTTGAGCAGCTGTCAGTGCGAGCGCAACGAAGCAATCGCATCAGGATGAGTTCACCTAGGTGCCATTCAAGTGCGATTGCTTCGCTGCGCTCGCAATGACAATTACTTAAAGCTTAGCTCGCCTGCCGCAGCTCAGCAGCGCGCTGGGCAAAGCTGCTGGCCCGGCTACCCACGGCCGCGGCCGCCAGCGGCGAAGCATGCGGCCCGGACGCCAGACGCTGGGTTTGCGCCAGCTCGGCCACCAGCTGCTGAACTTCGGCCAGCAGCTGCGCCCAGTCGCGCGCCACAAAGTAGGGCTGTGTCCCGGCTTCGGGCAGCAGCCCAGCCGCGGGGGCACCTAGGAGCCGCAGCTGCCGAGCGGCCCCCGCCAAGGGCTGCAAGCTCTCGGCCGGTGCGGCGGCGGCGGCGTGCAGGTGCCGGGCTGAGGTCAGCAGCGTGAAGCCGTACAGCTGGGGCTTTTCGCCAGCGGGCGCCAGCAGGCCCAACTCGAAGGTGGCCCGCGTGAAGCGCCGCAGCAAGGCCGTGGCGGCGGGCGTGGTAGCCAGCGCCCATGCCTGACCTAGGGCCTGCAGCGCCTGGGCATAGCCGGGCTCCAGCAGCAAGGGCAGCCGGCCCATCACTTCCGAAAATAAATCGACGCCGTGCGCGGGCTGGTCAAACTCGGCAAACGTGCGCAGGCGCGTCACGAGCGGCAGCTCGCGCCGGGCCAGGGCGGCGTAGTACGCAGCCTCGGGCAGGGGGCCGCCCACAGGGCGCAGCGTCCAGCCGGTGCGCTGGTGCACCACTTGGCTTAGCCGGCCCACCTGGGGCACTTCCTCGCGGCGCAGCCCTAGGGTTGCCACCCCGGCCGCAAACGCCGGGCACGCCCGACGGTGCAGCAGCGCGTGCTGGCGGTCGAAAAGCATCTTCCAGACCATGCCCGAGGCGGGCGTGGCAGGGTGGTGAGGGCGGGCGAGCAGGTGCAAAGTCATGATGCGTCGCGGGGGTGAAAAGGGTAAAAAAAAAGCCCGATTCCTAGAGAAGGAATCGGGCTAAAGCTTAGGTTAAGGCTAGAAGGGAAAGCATTCTTTATTTCCCTGGTGGCCGGCTATGCCGCACGATTCCGAGGCCCAAATTGGGTCGCTTAATCATTAGGCAATAAATGGTCGAGAAGCCGGTCATGTCGGGGGCAAATATACGGGACTTACCAAATTGTGCAACTGGTTGAGCCTATTTTCAAGAAAAAATTATCAATTATCCTATTTTATCATCAACCATTGATAGGCCGGCCCAAACTCGCGCCGCCAAAACCACTCGGCGTGCTGACCATCGGCGGGGGTTTGGAAGGCAATATGAGTTGAACTGACGCCGCGCGCCAGCAAGGCGTCGCGCACTTCGGCCATGTGTGGCACCATGGTAGGTCCCTCGGCCGGGCCCGCCACAAAATAAAACCGGCTTTTGCTGGGTACCGGTCGCCGCCGCACAAAGGCCAGCACCGAGTCTTTGGCAAACCAAAAAGCGGGCGAAAACACCCCCACCCGGCCAAACACCGCCGGGTACTTCACGCCCGCATACAGTGAAATAAGCCCGCCCATGCTGGAGCCCATAATGGCGGTGTGGGCTGCCTCGGGGCGGGTGCGGTAGTGCTGGTCGATGTAGGGCTTGAGGGTGCGCACCAGAAACTCGACGTACTGGCTGCCTTCGCCACCCTTTTTGAGGCGCTCATTCACCCAGGGCGAGTACTCGTCGAGGCGGCGCTCGCCGCCGTTGTCGATGGCTACTACCACGCAGCCAGCGGGGTCTTGGCCGCTATCAGCTAGCTTATTCAGGGTTTCATCGACGGCCCACTCGCCGGCGTAGGCGGTGGCTTCGTCAAACACATTCTGGCCATCGTGCAGGTACAACACCGGGTAGCGGCGCTGGGAGGTGGCATAGCCCGGCGGCAGGTAGAGCCAGATGCGCCGCCGACGCCCGCCTAGCTGCGGCAGCCGAAACGAATCGGCCAGTATGCGCACATTGGGCGCGGCGGTATGGAGCTTGGGGGGCACGGCAACGGAGCCACCGGGGCGCTGGTCTTGCCAGGCGGCTACCCGCAAGGTAAGCGTGCGGGGCCCGGGTCCAAAGTCGGCCCGGCGGTTGGGCCGGGGCTGAAAGCTGCTGTCGGCCTCGCCAGTTTGCCACGAGCCGCGCGTCAGCTTGAACTCCTGGGGCCCGCGCACGGTGGCGGGCAAGGTGAGCTGGTACGAGCCATCGGGCTGGAGCCGCAGGGCAAAATCGGGCGCGGCGGGGTTCCACTCATTGAAGGAGCCCGCCACGTACACGCGCTGGCCCGCGGCCAGGGCCGAGCCAGGCAGCAGCCGCAGCGTAGTCTGGGCGCGGGCCTGCGCGCTACCTAGGCTGGCCACTAAGCTCGCTGCCAATATGCGGCAGTAGCTAAGCTGGCGCATATTGGCAGCGCACTAGATTTTTTAGGAGCACCAGCTGCCCTAGGTGGTAGTGCAGATGCTCGACGGCGCCTTGCAGGTTCTTATAAGCAGAAGCGTAACCTGGCAAAATAGTATTGGGCAGCTTGGTTTCGTCGAAGCTGCGAATCGCCGCCGCTAGCTCTTGGGCCGATTGGTGGCTATCGGCCAGCAAGGCCTGCCAATCGGCCGCCTTTTCAATCGCTGGGGCATCAAAGCCGTTAGCTGGGCCTACGTCAGTAGCCACCCCTTGGGCGCGGCGCGCCATTACGCGATTCCAAAACGTGAGGTGGTGCAGGAGAGTCGCAATGGTATTGGGCGAGGCGGGCGTCTGAGTCGTGGCCTCGCGCCATGTCACATCGCGCAGCGTCGGTAAGATGGCCACTTCCGTCCAGTTGTTGCCCTCGTACACTTCGAGCACGTGCTGCGCAATCGCTTCGGTGAGTTGCATAACTAGGGCGATTAGACTAGCGAATAACCTCCCCAGCGCCGGCGCCACGCTCCGACACGTCAATCTTGCGCAGCGTGTACGCCGCCCGCACCGAGTCGACGCCCGGCAATCCATTGACCTCAAAGTTGATACGTGAGCCGCGCTTTTGCGGACCGCTTACGAAGTGGCGATATTCTTCGGCCGACTCGCGCACCACGTACAGTTCGCCAGGGCTGGGCACCTTGAGGCGGGCGTAGGTACTGCGGCCGTCGGGGGCGGGGTAGCGCTTTTCACTACTGGCCAGCAGGCTCACGCCCGTGAGGCGAAACCGCTCATCGTTGGGCGCCTGGCCAGGCGGCGTGTAATTACCTAGGCCGTCCACAAATACTTCGCGGCGGGCTACTAGGTCTTCGAGCGGCGTGGTTTTCAGCAACGGCAGGTTTTTTTCTTCCATCAGCAACTGTTGCACCGCCGTGCCGGGGTCGGCCTGTTGGTAAAAAACCAGGACGGGGTCTTTTATTTTTATCTTACTGATGACGAGCGGCGGCTTGGCCTCTTCTTCGACCACGCGCCGGGCCGCCTCCACGGGTGGCGGTGGTGGCGGCGGCGCCTTTACCCCAGGCTTGCCTTTTACCGGCGCCTTGCCGGGCACGGGCTTTCGGGCTTGGGCAGTTGCCGAGCCGGCAGTGGCACCTAGCAAGGCCAAGGCGACAAGAAAAGAAGAAAGCGTACACTTCATAGCAGCGCCGAATCGGTCAAAAGTACAAAATTGGCTTGAGTTTGCGCAACGAACTGGCTCTTTGCCACCATCCAAAGTCAAAGCTACTGCCAGAATGGGATGCGGTCCATCACCCACCCGGTTTCCGACGGCGGCAGCGGCTGGCAGCCCTTGCCCACAGTAGCTACGAAGCTTTCGACAGCGGCGTTTTTTAGTAAGGCCCACCCCTAGCAAGCCAAGTGCCAGCGCCCATATAACGCCCAGCTCATGCAGCGTGCTCAGCCCTTAGCCACGGCTCAGCGCTACCCCTAGAGCGGCCAAAATCAGGTTTCAAAACGTTCTATCCCAAGTATGAATATTTCTGCTACTTACCCACTAATGCACGATTTCGGGAGCGGCGCACGTAATTTTGCGAAATCGATTTCGTAAGCTTCTGCGCGCGCCCTCGGGCCCACCAGTGCGGGAGGCTGAGAAAGCAGTTCTAGCGAGGAAAAGGCCTTTTTTCAAAACCTTCTCCCCGCTATTGCCTGTTTACCGCTCCCCTTTCCTTACGGATTGTTTTTTCCACTTTTTTCCCCACCCGATTTGTTGTTTATGAAGCAACCCTACCTGGCGAAACTCCGGTTTCTGCTATTCTTATTACTCAGCTTAGCTGGCCCCCTAGGGGCGGCTTGGGCGCAGGCCACCACTGGCACGGTAACCGGCCGCGTGACGGACACCAAAAACGAAGGCATCCCGGGCGTAACAGTCGTAATTGAAGGCACGCAACTCGGCAGCAGCACCGATGTGGATGGCAACTACACGATTTCCAACGTACCGGCCGGTGGCCGGGTGCTCATCATCTCGTTTGTAGGCTACACCACCGTGCGCCAGCCAATTGCTGTGGGCGAAGGCAAAACCCTAACGGTGCCCGCCCAGGCACTCAGCGAAAGCGCTACCCAGCTCGGCGAGGCCGTGGTAGTAGGCTACGGCACCCAGCGCCGCCAGGACCTGACCGGCGCCGTGGAGCAGATTTCGTCGAAGTCGTTCGTGAAGGGCCAGGTAACCAACCCCGAGCAGCTCGTACAGGGCAAAGTGGCTGGCGTACAGATTACGGACGCAGGCGGTGCCCCTGGTGCTTCTACCCAAATTTTGATTCGCGGCGGTTCGTCGCTGTCGGCTTCCAACGCGCCGCTCATCATTATCGATGGCGTACCGGTTGACAACACGGGCCTTGCGGGCGCCACCAACCCGCTGAGCCTCATCAACCCCAATGACATTGAGAACATTACGGTACTGAAAGATGCTTCTTCGACGGCTATTTACGGGGTGCGCGCCTCCAACGGCGTCATTCTAGTAACCACCAAGCGTGGCGTAGTAGGCGACGAAGTCCACGTAACGGCATCGACCCAGCAGTCGGTAGCTACCGTAGCTAAATATTCTAATGTGCTATCGGCCGACGAGTTCCGCTCGCTGGTAAATACCTACGGCACCACCGGCCAGCGCGCCATCCTAGGCAACGCCAACACCGACTGGCAACGTCAGATTTACCGCCCCGCCTACACGGCCGACAACAACGTGAGTGTGAGCGGTGCCGCCGGCAACCTCCCCTACCGGGCCTCGGTGGGCTACCTCTCGCAGCAGGGCCTGCTGAAGCGCAACGACCTGACCCGCTACACCGGCTCGCTGAGCTTGACGCCCGTGCTCTTCAAAGGCAGCCTGCGGGTAGCCCTGAACCTGAAAGGCTCGTGGATAGACAACAACTTCTCGAACCAGGGTGCTGTGGGAGCCGCCACCTCGTTTGACCCCACCCAGCCCGTGCGCTCAGATGGCTCGCAGTACTCGGTATTTGGCGGCTACTACGAATCGCTGAACCCCGATGGCACCCTCAATACGCTGGGCATCCGCAACCCGGTGGCGCTGTATGACCTACGCCGCGACCGCAGCACCGTGAAGCGCAGCATCGGCAACCTGACGCTCGATTACAAGATTCCATTCGTACCGGGCCTGAGTGCTAACCTCAACGTGGGCTATGACGTGCAGCGCGGCCGCGGCACCACCTTCGTGCCTGCCAACGCCGCTGACAGCTACGTGCGCAACGGTGTGAACAACTTTTACTCACAGGACCTCAACAACTACCTGCTCGAAGCCTACGGTAAGTACGAGCGCACCTTAGGCCCCGGCCGCCTCGAATTTTTGGCTGGTTACTCGTACCAGAAGTTTGAGAACCGCTCATACGTGTTCGACGACCGCCGGGCCGATGGCAGCATTTACGCCCCCGTAGCCCTGAGCTACAGCGGCCAGAGCACGTACCTGAACACCAACGTCCTCATTGGCTTCTACTCGCGCCTCAACTACAATATCGCTGATAAGTATCTGTTCACCGGCACGTTCCGCGCTGATGGCACTTCGCGCTTTGCCCCCGGCCGTCAGTTTGGCTACTTCCCCTCGGGTGCCTTTGCCTGGCGCTTGAAAGGCGAGGAATTCCTGAAAAACTCGGCGGCTATCTCCGACCTGAAGCTGCGTTTGGGCTATGGCCAGACCGGCCAGCAGGACTTACCCGGTAGCTACTATCCCTTCCTTGCCAACTTGTCGCTCAGCAACCAGAGCGCACAATATCAGCTAGGCAACACCTTCTACCGCACCCTACGCGCCGACCAGTATAACCCCAACATTACTTGGGAAACCACGACGACCTACAACGTAGGCCTGGACTACGGCTTCTTCGGCGGCCGCTTGTATGGTTCGGTTGATGTGTATAAGCGCGACACTAAGGACCTACTCAACTTTGTGCAGATAGCGGCCCTGCAAGGCCTATCGAACTTCGGCAACTTCAACGTGGGCTCGCTCACCAACAAAGGGGTAGAGCTTATCGCGAACCTGGACGTGGTGAAATCCGAGGAGCTAAACATTACCGTAAATGCGAACGCTACCTACAACCAGAACCGCATCACTCGCCTCACCAACTCCGACTCGCCCAATGATGTAGGTCAGCTGACCGGCGGCATCTCGGGTGGTACTGGCAACACGATTCAGGTAAACTCGGTGGGCTACCCCACCCAAGCGTTCTATGTCTACCAGCAGGCATATGACACCAATGGCAAGCCGCTGGAAGGCGTGTACGTAGACCGCAACGGCGACGGCACCATCAACAGCTCTGACCGCTATCGCTACAAGACGGCCCGTCCCAACTGGATTCTGGGTGGTGGCGCCAATGCTACCTACAAAGGCTTTAACCTGGCCTTTACGCTACGCGCCAACCTAGGCAACTACGCGTACAACAACGTACGGGCCAGCTCTTTCTACGACGCCAGCACCAACAACTTCTTGGTTAACCGCAACCGCGAAGTACTGAGCTCGGGCTTTACCTCGGCTCAGTACTTCTCCGACTACTTCATGGAGAACGCCTCGTTCCTGCGCATGCAGAACGCCACCCTGGGCTACAACTTCGGCGAACTCGTGAAGAAAGGCACGAACTTAGGTTTGTCGTTTGCGGTTCAGAACGTATTCGTAATCACCAACTACAAGGGCATTGACCCGGAGGTTATCGGCGGTATCGACCAAACGATTTATCCACGTCCGCGCACGTTCACGGTTGGTCTTAACCTCGGCTTCTAATTTCCCACCCCTCGCATATGCAAACTAAATTCACTCGCACGCTCGGGATGCTGGCGCTGGCCGCTGGGTTAACGGCCCTCTCCACGGCTTGCACCAAGGACCTTGACCAGGTACCCGACTACTCGGCCAACGCCGAGGTAGTGTACAGCGACCCCGCCCAGATTCAGCAAGTGCTGGCCCGCCTCTACGCTACCTATGCCATAAGCGGCCAAACGGGTCCGTCCGGCGCTCCCGATATTTCGGGCATCGACGAGGGCTTCTCCAACTATATCCGGGTATACTGGCAGCTGCAGGAAGTCACTACCGACGAGGCCGTGCTGGGCTGGAACGATGGCAACCTGCCCGCGATTAATACCATGACCTGGAACGCGGACAACGAATTTGTACGCGCTACCTACGACCGCATCTACTACCAAATCGGCCTCTGCAACGAGTTCATTCGCCAGACCACCGATGCCAACCTGGCCAGCCGCGGCATCACGGGCGCCACGGCCACTACCGTGAAGCAGTACCGTTCCGAGGCCCGCTTGCTGCGCGCCATGAGCTACTGGCACGTGGTGGACCTCTTCGGGGGTGGGCCGTTTGCCACCGAAGCCGACGTGCTGGGCACCCTGCCGCAGTACAAGACTCGGGCTGAAATTTTTGCCTACGTAGAGTCGGAGCTAAAAGCCCTCGACGGCACCGACGCCAGCAATGGCGGCCTATTGGCCCCCAAGGCTGTGTATGCCCGCGCCGACCAGGCCGTATGCTGGACGCTGCTCGCCAAGCTGTACCTGAATGCGCAGGTGTACACCGGCACAGCTCGCTACACCGACGCCGTGACCTACGCCAACAAGGTGCTCGCCGCCAACTACCAGCTGTGCACCACGCCTTCGGCGCAGTACTCGGCCTACCAGAAGCTGTTCTTGGCTGACAACAACACGAGCGAAGCCCGCAACGAAATCATTTTCCCCATTGCCTTCGACGGTACCCGCACCCGGGGCTATGGCGGCATGACCTACCTAGTGCATGCGGCCGTGGGCGGCACGCTTTCGCCCGCCACCATCGGCATCAACTCGGGCTGGGGTGGCTTCCGGGCGCGCCAGCAGTTTACGTCTATACTCACCAGCAACACGACCAGCACTTCTGACGCGCGCCGCAGCATTCTCTACACCTCGGGCCAGCGCCTGAACGTGGATACGCTCACGGCATTCCGTAATGGCTACCTGCTGCCGAAGTATAAGAACGTGACCTCAACGGGCGTGAAGGGCTCGGATGCCGCGGGCGACTTCCCGGATACCGACTTCCCGATGTTCCGCCTCGCCGACGTGAAGCTGATGTACGCCGAAGCTGTACTGCGCGGCGGCACGGGCGGCACCGCCGGCACGGCCCTCGACCAGGTAAACGAAGTGCGTCGCCGCTCGGGCTCGGCTAACCTATCGGCCGTAGCGCTCAATGACATCCTCGACGAGCGCGCTCGCGAACTGTACTGGGAAGGCCACCGCCGTACCGACCTCATCCGCTTTGGCCGCTACACCACTGGCTACAACTGGGCGCTGAAAGGCGGCGTGAACAGCGGCCGCGACGTAGATGCCACTCGCGCCCTGTTCCCGATTCCGAACACGGACATTGTGGCCAACCCCAACCTGCAGGGCAAGCAAAACCCTGGCTACTAACACACTTTTAGCTTGAGCGCCGGAATTCTTTAGCTCGCTAAAGGGTTTCGGCACTCAAGCACAAGGTGCGGCGGTGCCCCGCTATTTACCCACCCGTATTTTATTGTTCCATGAAAACTTGGATTACCCAAACGGCGGCCGGTGTTGTGGCTGTTGCTGCCCTCAGTCTGACGGCTTGTAAGAAGGACGAGGTGCAGGCCACCCTCACGCCCACCAACTCGGTGTCGCTGACTGCCTCGACCACCAACGTGGTGCTGACGCAGGCCAACGCGGCTGCCAATGCTGCCACCTTCACGTTTACGCCGCTCACCTATGCCTGGGCCAACGTAGACAAACCCTACAGCCCAGCCACTACCTACACGCTGCAAGCTGCTAAGCAGGGCACTAATTTCGCTAACGTCATTTCATCTATCGACCTAGGTGCGGGCCCGAGCAAGACCTTCACCGTGGGCGACCTCAACACCCCGCTGCTGGCCGGCGGCCTGCCCGTGGGCACGGCCACGCCGCTAGACATTCGGGTGAAGGCGGTGTATGCCACTAATGCCCCAATGTATTCGGCTACGCTGCCCCTCACGGCTACTGTGTACTGCGCGCAGCCGGCAGCTAACCAAGCCTGGTCTATCATCGGCGCGGCGGCCAAAGGCTGGAGCACCGATGCGGTAATGACGTATGACTGCGCCCAGAATGCTTTCACCTACACAGGCGCCTTTGCGGCCGATGAGTACAAGTTTCGCTACGGTGCCGACTGGAAAGCTAACCTAGGCGATGGCGGCGGCAGCGGCGCCCTCAAGCAAGATGGCGGTAACCTCAAAATCACTAAAGCCGGCACGTACACCATTACGCTGAAGCCAGCTTCGCTGAACAGCGACGGCAAAGTGTCGGATGGTAGCACGTATACCATCAAGTAGCACACCTTAGTGCTTCGCTTCTAAAAAATAAAAAAGTCGCTGCTGGTCAGCGGCTTTTTTTATGGCTACGGCTCGGCGGTTTTCGGCACCAAAATGGCTATTCCCGACGTTGCTTCACCTATCATTGCTGGCGCGGAACTACGCCCCTCTCCTACTTCTATGCTTATCAAGCACTCCGTTTTCTTACTATTGCCCTTGCTAGCTGGCTCATCGCTGGCCAGCGCCCAAGTAGCCTCTACCGTTAAAAAGCCTACGGCGACGGCGGTTCCTACTTCGGTCGAGGACCGGGCCAACGCGCTCACGACTAACATGGCGCAAGCCTTGGGTCTGACGCCGGCACAGGTCGAAAAGGTCCGCGTTGTCAATACCAACTCGGTGCGCAATGTCGAGGCGGCCCGGCAGCGCTTTCGCCAAGACCCCACCAAGCTGCGCGGCTACATTGAGGACATTGGTCTAGCTCGCCTCGAACAGCTAAAGGAAGTGCTCACGCCCGCCCAGTTTACCCGCTACCAGCGCAAGCGCGAGGAGAAAATGGGCATCCCCACTTCGCAGGGCGCGCAGAGCACCCCGCCACCCGGCCTAGGGCGCCCAGATAGCGAATAGCAACCGGCAAGCCACAAAAGCAAGAAGCCCGCGCACAGCTGTGCGCGGGCTTCTTGCTTTTGTGGCGGCTGCGAGGACCCTAGGGAATTTACTCGTTGTTGCGGCGCGCTTCCTGCTTGTTGAGGGTCGTGAGGAAGAAACGCGTGAGGGGCGTTTCGCTTTCGTAGCCGCTGCGGCGCTCGTTGGCGGCTGGGCTTTCGCCGGTGGCGGGCAGGGCGCGGTTGACCCAGGCCAAGACATCGACGGTGGTGCCCGGCAGCACGCCGTGGAAGCCTGCCAGCAGCTTGGCGGGCAGCGAAAGAATAATCTCGCCATCGCCGCGGCGGGCAGCGTTCCATATGCGGCGGGCAGCCTGCTCGGCACTCATCGTGAAGCCCGGCAGCGCATCGGCAATGCTAAACCAGGCGTATTCTTTTTCGTGCTGGCCCTTTATTTCGGCATGGCCGGGGCTGCCCGTGCGCAGCAGGCCGGGGCACACGGTGGTGACGTAAATACCATATTGATTCAGCTCGGCCCGAAAGCCTTCAGACAGCCCTACCAGCGCAAATTTGCTGGCGCTGTAGGCTGTGAGGTGCGGAATGGCAACTTTACCACCTAGGGAAGAAATATTGACTATGCGCCCCTCGCCGCGCTGTTTCATGCCGGGCAGCACCGCCTGCATGGCGTGGAAGGGTGCCCAAAAGTGCGTATTCATGGCATCCTCAAAATCGCGGGTGTCCATGTTTTCGAGCGGGCCACCGATGATGATGCCCGCGTTATTGACGAGCACATCAATGGGACCTAAGCGGTTTTCGACCTCCTCCACGAGCGTGCGCACGTCATTGGCATCGGTAAGGTCGCGCGAGAGCGCAAGCACGGAAGCCTCGGTGCCGCCGTAGTCAAGCAGGTCTTGCCGGGCACGGGCGAGTTCCTGCTCATCGCGGGCGCAGATGGCAACGCGGGCGCCCTCGGCTACGGCGCGGCGGGCTAGCACCAGTCCCAGCCCGCGCGAGCCGCCCGTGATGAGTACGGTGCGGCCCTCAAGCTCATACGAGCCCCGGCGATTGCGCCAAACGGTGGTGGCAAGAGCAGCTAGGCCGAATCCGGCGGCCCAGAGCCAGGAGGTAGTACGTGCAGTTGGCTTCATGCTATGCTGTATGGAAATTGGCCCGGAAAGGTTGCGTTAAGCAACGTGCAAAATATGGGTGGCTTTACCTGACACGCGCAGCATCTTTGCCAGTAGGTCCGCCTCTTTCCTGCATCTTATGATGACATTAGTACTGATTGCGTCTTACCTGCTAGCTTACCCATTATCAGTGGCCGCTAGTTGGCTTCTGCTGATTGCTTTGCACGAAGGGGGGCATGCGTTGGCGGCGCTGCTGCTCATGCCCGGCGAAGTGCAAGTCTACCTAGGCTCCTACCACCAACCCGAGGCAAGCTATCACCATCAGTTCGGGCGCTTGCATGTATTTATAAAACGCAAAATCTGGCAATGGCGCGGAGGCTGCTGCTACGCCAATAAAGCGGCGGCCGTTTCTCGCTGGCGGTACTGCGTGTTTGTGTTGGCGGGCCCCTTGGTACCCCTCCTCGTAGCTAGCCTGGGGTTCTACCTGGGCATGCGCTACGAAAACGGCATGCACCGTATATTTCTCTTGCTATTTCTCTTCTTTGCTATTGTTAGTGCCCTTAAAAACCTCTTTCCCAGCCATAACACAATCCCATTAGCTAACGGGCAACTACTTGGTTCTGATGGCTTCTTGCTGCGGCAGGCACTTTTTTTGCCGGCCCTTACCCGGCAAGCAGAGCAGGCCGCCGCTAGCTTGGCAGCAGGCAACTATGCCGAAAGTGCTAAGCTCTACTTGGCGCTGCTGAGGAAAACGACACCTACTTGCGATTTGCTGCGCCGTACTATCCATGCCTTGCTTCAAACTGAGCAGTATCCCAAGGCGTTGCTTCTAAGCCGGCGGCAGCATTTATTCACCGCTGAGCTAACCGATGACGACCGGTTTACGCATGGGCTTATTCTTTCGCGCCTAGGTCAGCACTTGGCCGCTATCGACGCTTACACGGCCCTCATTGAGCAGCCGCAGCCCTACCTGAACGCGTATAATAACCGCGGCTATACTTACAACTTGCTGGGCAACTACACGCTGGCACTCGCCGATTTCAACCAAGTCATTGCGCGCGAGCCCGACCAAGCCTATGCTTACAATAATCGAGGCTTGGCCCTGCTCAAGTTGGGCCAGGAAGCCGCGGGCTTAGCCGATATTCAGCATGGCTTAGCGCTCGACCCTACCAATGCCTATGGCTATCGCAACCTAGGTATTTATTACCTCGACCGGGGCGAGTATCCAGCGGCACTTCAGCACTTTGAACAGGCACAGCAGCTTGATGCTACGACGCACGAGCTGAGCACTTACATGGCAAAAACCCACCAGCACTTGGCACAAGGTGCCAGTACTGGTGGGCTATTACCGTAGCAGCACCTTGCTGCGCAATGGGCTATTTACCCAGCTTTTCCTGGAAGAAAGCCAGTGTGAGCGCCCAGGCCTCGGCGTCAGCATCGGCGTTGTAGCTGGGGCGCTCGTCGCAGTTGAAGCCGTGGTCTGCGTAGGAGATGACAGTGTTGATGTAAGGCTTGCCGGCCGCTTCAACGGCCTCGACTACCTGCGCTATGTGGTCTTTGCTGATGTGCTGGTCGAGACCGCCCCAAAAGAAGAGGTGCGGCGCGTGCAGGTCTTGGGCCAAACTGGTGATGGTGTGAGTGCCGCCACCGTAGTACGACACGGCCGCCACCACGGGCACCACGGCATTGGCCCGGAACGATACCTGCCCACCTAGGCAAAACCCGATGCTGCCGATTTTATCTTTTTGCACGTCGGCCTGGCCTTGCAGCCAGTCGTAGGCAGCCTTGATGTCCTGGTTCAAGCCCTCGGGCGTGATGGCTTGGTAATGCGGCATGGCCTGGGTGGCAAACTCGGCATAAGGAATTTCGAGACCCGGCGCGGCCGAGCGGTGAAACAGCTCGGGGGCTATGACCACGTAGCCCGCCTGGGCCAAGCGGTCGGCTACGCTGCGGATATGACCATTCACGCCAAAGGCTTCTTGAAACAAGAGAATGCCGGGCGCCGGACCGCTGGCTTGGGGGCGCGCTACGTAGGCGTGCATCTGGGTGCCGTCGGCTACGGCCAGTACCAAAGAGTTAGGGGTGCTCATTGTGCTAAGTTGAGGAGCGAGAGTGCTGCCAGCAACAGGACGCCGGGGCACGATGTTTTGCGAGGCTCTTGCGCGTGGCTGCTGTACATGCATTTAGAAGCAGGCGCCTAGCCATTAAGCGAGCTAGTGCCAGTGGGTTTAGTAGGAATTCAGATACACACTTCATTAAATCTTCATTTTCAAGCGAAAGGAAATCGGTTAGCAACGCTATTTTTTGTTTGGAATATTTCTAAACAGCGCTCAACTTTGCGTTTGTATTGAACGATTCTAAATAAGCGCATGCGCCAACTTGTACTTCCGGTTCTGCTCTCGGGCAGCTTGCTTCCCACTTTTGCCTTTGCCCAAACACCTGCTACGCCACGCCCGCACCACGCTCACCGGGGCCGCTTAGGTACCATCACGGGCCACGTGGTGCTGGCCGATGGCCAACCTGCCGACCACGTATCGGTGATGGTGAAAGGCACGCCCCACGGCGCAACCCCCGATGCGGCCGGCAACTTTAGCTTGGAGGCTCCTACAGGCTGGCAGATTATTACGGTGACAGGCCTAGAGTACGCGGCGCAGGAAGTTTCGGTAGAAGTGCTGGAGGGCCAAGCTACCACCGTGCCCACGCTGACCTTGGTGCGAGGCCACCGCCAGCTCGACGAGGTGAGCGTGCTGGGCAATAAAACCCTTAACCAGCGCCCCACTGCCGTGGGCAAAATGCCGGTAGCCCCGCTCGACCTGCCCCAGGCGGCCATTACGGTGGGGCAGCAGGTGCTGGAAGAGCAGCAGGTGCTGCGCGTCAGCGATGCGGTGGTGAACACGCCAGGCCTCTACGTGATGGGCAACACCGGTGGCACCCAGGAAGAGCTGGCCAGCCGGGGCTTTGCCTACACCAGCAACAACACCTTTAAGAACGGGGTGCGCTACAACAACGCCATCTTCCCCGAAGCCAGCTCCTTAGAAAGGCTGGAAGTGCTGAAGGGCAGCGCGGCCATCTTGTACGGCAACGTGGCGGCCGGCGGCGTGCTCAACCTCGTCACCAAAAAGCCTCGCTTTGAGCGTGGTGGCTCGGTGGGCCTGCGCCTAGGTAGCTTCGGATTCGTGAAACCTACCTTTGACGTGTACGGCGCGGTGGGCACCAGCGACAAGGTCGCCTTCCGCCTAAATGGCACCTACGAGCGCGGCGACAGCTACCGCGACCAAGTAACGGGCAACCGCTTCTACGTCAACCCCTCGCTGCTCTTCCGCCTCACACCTAAGACGGACCTTGTGCTGGAAGGCGACTTTTTGCGCGACCGCCGCACGCCCGACTTTGGTATTGGGGCCATCAACTACGAGATTATCGACTCGCGCAGCCGCTTCCTCAACGTGCCCGGCGCGCTCAACTCGACCCAGCAAACCAGCACCACGGCTACTCTCACCAGCCACCTCAGCGATAACTGGAGCATCCGGGCCATCGGCGGCTTCCAGCGCTACGAAAACGAGCTGAAGAGTGGCGCCCGCCCCACCAACGTGGTGGGCACCCCCGGCGCCACCTACGGCAACTGGACCCGCACGCTGCAGCGCAGCGAAACATATCAAAACTACTTCCTAGCCGAGGTTGACTTGACCGGGCAGTTCCGCACCGGCGCCATTGGCCACACGCTGCTGGTGGGGGCCGATGCCGACCAGTACAATACCAACACGCTGGCGTACACCAACCCGGCCTCCCCGACCAGCGCCACTACGGCCATTTCGGCCTACGATGTTATTAACATCTTGGACCGGAGCCGGGTACTCACCCAGCCCACCCAGCGCCTCAGCGGCTTTGAGGCGCTGGTAAATAACTCGCTGACGAAGGACAACACCCGCCGCGCCGGCTTCTACGCCCAGGACCTAGTGAGCCTCGGTGAGAAAGTGAAAGTGCTGGCTGGCCTGCGCTGGAGCTACCAGGAAACCCCCAGCGACGTGTATTACTACACCAACCCGGCTACGCTGACCGCCAAAACGGCCGGCACCTACGTCGAAAACCGCCGCTATGACAATGCCTTTTCGCCGCGCCTAGGGGTGGTGTACCAGCCCGTGAAGAACTCGGCCGTTTTCGCGTCTTACTCCAACTCCTTCACCCCCAACTCGGGCATCGACGTGACGGGGGCCGCGCTGGCGCCCTCGGTTATCGACCAGTACGAGGTAGGCGTCAAAAACGACCTGTTTAAGGGCGCGCTGTCAGCCAACGTGACGCTGTACCGCATCGTGAACAGCAACCAGACCCAGACTGTGCTGCAATACCTGAGCGGCACCAATACCCCCAATCCCAACTACAACGCCGCCTACCCCAACGCCCAGGAAATGGCCGGTGAGGTTACCAGCAAGGGGGTGGAAGTGGACGTGCAAAGCAAGCCCTACCTAGGGTGGTCGGTGCTGGCGGGCTACAGCTACAACAACACGGCCTACACTAACAGCAACGTGTACGAGAACGGCAGCCGCCTACGCTACAACCCCGCGCACACCGCCAACGCTAGCGTCTTTTATAACTTCAACTCAGCCTTCGACGGTGGCTTCTTGCACGGCCTGTCGCTGGGTGCCACCGGCTACTACGTGGGCGACCGCCTGGCTGGTCGCAACCCGCGCTTGGTAAACCCCACCACCGGCGCCCCCAACTACACCGATGCCTTTAAAATCATCGCCTTGCCCAACTACTTTCTCTTCGACGCCAACATTGCCTACACCTACCAGCGCTTCACGTTGCGCGCCAAAGCTGCCAACCTGCTCGGCAAGCTGAGCTACAATGTGCACGACGACAACAGCGTGAACCCCATTGCGCCGCGCACTTACGCTGCTACGCTCAGCTTCCGCCTCTAGCAGGAAGAAAAAAGGCTCGTTTTGTCGCTACTTTTCACTTGTTAATCTGCAACTCCTTGACCCACCGGCGTGCCGGTGGGTTCTTTGCTAAACTCAATTTTTGGTTATGAAGCTATTTTTCCGCCGCATTCACTTGTACCTTGGGCTGGTGTCGGGGCTGTTTCTGGTTGTGGTATGCCTCACGGGTAGCATCCTGGTGTTTGAAGAAGAGCTAGAGCACGCCTTCCACCGCGAGCGCTACGTGGTAGAAGCGGCTACCACACCGCGCCTGTCCCTGGCCCAGCTCACTGCTGCCGTGCGGGCCGCCAAGCCCAAAGCCAGAATCAACGGCTTTAAAGTATACGCTGACCCCACCCGCACCGTGGAAGTGAATCTAGGCGGCGCTGGCCGCCCCGGTGGCCCCCAAGGCGAACCGCGCGGCGCAGGCATGGCTAGCCAAGCCGAGCGTCAGGGCCAGCGTGGCGGCGAACGCAGCCCGGCGGGCGGCCCGGCCAAAGGCGGTCCTGGTAAGGGCGACCGCGGCCCTACGCTTTTCCTAAACCCCTACACCGGGGCGGTGCTTGGGGAGTTCAACAAGCAGCAGTCATTCTTCCACTTCATCGAAGAAATTCATCGGGGCCTAGTAGCGGGCCGCGTGGGCAAGCTGGTGATGGGCATTAATTCTAGCATCTTCGTCTTCATCTTGGGCACCGGGCTGGTATTGTGGTGGCCGGCCACGCGCCGCGCCCTCAGCTCGCGCCTGCGCGTGAAGTGGGACGCCAGTTGGAAACGCGTCACCTACGATTGGCACACCGCCCTAGGGTTCTACAGCTCGGTGTTCTTGCTCATCATGGCGCTCACAGGTGTGGGCATGGCCTTCGACTGGGTGGGCAAGGGCATTAATACGCTCACGCACTCGCCCCAGCAACGGCCCGAGCCTCCTACTTCAACGCTGCCTGCCGGGCTCGCCCCCGCGGCCTTTGGAGCCGATGCGGCCCTGGCGCTGGCTCGCCAGCAGGCTCCCGACGCGAAAAGCTACATTTTGCAGCTACCCAAGGCGCCCGATGGCAGCGTGCAGGTGGGCATTCTGCGCCCCGGCGCCCTCATGGAGCGCGCTACTGATGATGTGTACCTCGACCAGTATACCGGCCAGGTGCTGCGCCAGCAGGCCTATGCCGAGAAGCCCGTAGGGCAGCGCATCCGGGGGCTGTTCAAGCCTATTCATACCGGCGCCATCTTTGGCTGGCCCACTAAGGTACTAGCGTTTGTAGTCGTACTGCTGGGGGCTACTTTCCCCATCACGGGCACCCTCATGTGGCTCAATCGCACCCGTAAATCACGTAAAAAGAGCGTGCCTCGCGTAGCTGTAGCTTAGCCTCTTCGCAGGCGTTACGCTCTCCTAGGTTAGCCAAAGCCGCTGCTCCGAAGCTGAACGCTACGGGAGCAGCGGCTTTGTCGCGCTTGCCCACAGTGCCAGCGCAATGGGTCGCCCTAGGTGCCCCTATCCAAGAACCTAGGCTCGATACATATCCCAGCCCAATTTGATAATAAACCCGCTGACAACCACCAAGAACAGCACCCGCACAAAGCTTGTGCCGCGTCGCAGCGCCAGCCGTGCCCCCAGCGCCGAGCCCAGCATATTGCAAGCCGCCATGGGCAGGGCAATATGATAGAGCACCTGCCCCGTCGAGATAAAATACGCCAGCCCGGCAATGTTGGTAGCCACGTTTACCACCTTGGCCGAGGCCGAAGCGGCCAGAAAATCATAGCCGAACAGCCCCACGAACGCAAACAGCAACAGGCTTCCTGTGCCCGGCCCAAAAAACCCGTCGTAGAACCCTAGGGCAGCGCCCAGCGCCACGCCAGTCAGCAGCTCGCGGCGGCCGTGCAGCCGCGGTGCGTGCAGGCTACCAAAGTCCTTGCGCCAGAACGTATAAGCTGCCATGAGTACCAGCAGCGCCAGCACCAGCGGCCGCACCAAGTCTTTGTCGAGGCCGCTCACGGCGCGGGCTCCTAGCAGGGCAAAGCAGCCCGCCACCACCGCCGCCACACCCACCGTGCGCCAGCGCATGGGCACGGCATTCGACCCGCGCAGGTAGCGCGTTAGCGCTGCCGTCGTGCCGGCCAGGCTGGCCACTTTGCCGGTACCTAGGACGGTAGGCACGGATACGTTGGGCAGCAACAGCAACAGCGCGGGCAGCTGGATGAGCCCGCCCCCGCCCACCATGCCATCAATAAGGCCCGCCCCAAAAGCAGCCAGGCAGAGCAAAATGAGGGTAATAGTAGATATGACCACTATAATGAAGCCAACTGAATGCGCAAGCAAGTCAGAATAATAAATGCGGCCACGATGTACAGACAAATACGAAGCGGTTTCACAACGCTTCTGCGTGCAAAGTTGGCTTCATTAGGTACTCGCTTTTGCATCAGAAGCCATAGACCAGTACCCCAGGCGCCCCCCAGTACCACCCCTAGCAACACGGATGAATTAATAATCCAAAGCGATACAAAGCAGACGATACTCAACCACAAAACGTACCGTGCAAAGCTTATTTGCCCAACCTTTTTTAAGGACTGAAAGGCCATAATACCTCCAGCCAGCGGACCAAAAATCAACGAAAACCAAAAGAGCGCTATAGGAGAATAAATACTTATTCTCTCCTCCTCAGTTGACTGATTTATCATCATATGTACCAGCTAATAATAGCCCTAAAACGGCGGCTCCTCGCCAAAGCTATTGCTCTTGGGGAAGGGCACCGGTGAGGGCGGTGCATCGTTCATGCGGCTACCTAGGCGAATGGTCTGGGGCTGGCCAAAGCCGGCGTCACCGCCACCTGGCCCTTCGCTGTCGAAGCTGCTGCCCGGCAGGGCATTGGGCGAGTACGAGGCATCGCCGAAGCCCCCGGCCCCACCCCCATCGAAGCCATCGAGGTCGGCAAACTTGGTAAAGCGGCCGATAAATTTGAGCTGCACCGTTTCGAGCGAGCCGTTACGGTGCTTGGCAATGATAACCTCGCCCATACCCTGGGTAGGGTTACCCATCTCGTCTTCGGTAATCTTATAGTATTCAGGGCGATACAAGAAGATAACCATGTCGGCGTCCTGCTCGATAGAACCCGATTCACGCAGGTCACTTAGTTGGGGCTTCTTGTCACCGCCCCGCGTCTCTACCGAGCGCGAGAGCTGCGACAGCGCAATTACCGGCACGTTCAGCTCTTTAGCAATGCCCTTGAGCGCACGCGAAATACTGGCAATTTCCTGTTCGCGGTTGCCGCCCTTACCCCCATCGTTGCCGCTCATCAGCTGCAAGTAGTCAATGATAATGAGCTGAATATCGTGCTGCGACTTGAGGCGGCGGCACTTGGCCCGTAGCTCCCGGATGCTGAGCGCCGGCGTGTCGTCGATGTAAATGGGGGCCGTGGACAGCGACGAAATCTTGTGGTTAAGCTGCGACCACTCGTAGTCGGCTAGGTTGCCTTTTTTGATTTTCTCTGAGTCAAGCTCCGCCTCGGCTGAAATCAGACGATTGACGAGCTGCAGCGACGACATTTCGAGCGAGAAAATGGCCACTGGCTTCTTAAAATCGACCGCCGCGTTGCGCATGGCCGATACTACGAACGCTGTTTTACCCATGCCGGGGCGCGCCGCCACAATCACAAGGTCAGATGGTTGCCAGCCGCTCGTGACGCGGTCGAGGGCAGAGAAGCCGGTGGGCACGCCCGTGAGGCCGTCCTTTTGGTGCTTCTTTTCTTCGAGCTCCTTGATGGCTTTCACCATTAGGTCCTGCATCGAGTCTACGCCCTTGCGCATGTTGTCTTCCGACACCTGGAAGATATTTTTCTCGGTAGAGTCGAGCAACTCAAATACGTCGGTGGTTTCCTCGTAGGCATCGCGCAGAATGTCGGTGGCCGTGCGAATAAGCTCGCGCTTGATGGCCGCTTCCAGAATCACGCGGGCGTGCGCCTCGATGTTGGCCGCCGAGTTGATGTGCATGGTCAGGCCAGCCACGTAGCCCACGCCGCCGGCGGCTTCGAGCTCGCCCATCTCGCGCAGCTCCTGCACCACGGTAAGCTGGTCGATGGGCTCCGACTTATCAAACAAGTTGCTGATGGCCTTGTAGATGCGCTGGTGACCTTCCTTGTAGAAGCTCACCGGCTTCAGAATATCTACGACCGTCGTGAGGGCGTCTTTCTCTAGCATGAGGGCGCCGAGCACGGCCGCCTCCATTTCGAGGCGCTGCGGGGGCAGCTTGCCGGTGGGCGACGTGGGCACGGGCACGCGGGTGCCGCGCACGCCCTGGAAGGCGGCGGCGGCGCGGGCCGCAGATTGCTTGAGGCGGTCGTCCATACGGTCGTTCATGGCGGGAGAGAAGCGGGAGGCAAGAAGGAGAATAGCAGCGCAGACACCAAACGCAAGTAGGCCGCGCTGGCGGGGCCGGTGAGGGCCCGAACTAACAAAACTAACCAGTAAGGGTTCGAAAAGAAAGTGTGATGAATCGGTTTCTTTTTAGTATAGCAGTGGGCCCAAGCGACCTAGGGCCACCACTGTGGCCGTACTTTCGCTGCTTCAAATCTGCTGGCTACCCGGGCTTTTGCCGGTGCCGCCCGCGCCTCGCTTCTAGCTACCCAAAACTTGGAAAGTATTCACCTGATTGCCGTTGGCGGCAGCATTATGCACAACTTGGCGCTGGCCCTGCACCGGCGCGGCGCCCACGTCACGGGCTCCGACGATGAGATTTTTGAGCCCGCCCGCACCCGCCTAGGTGCCGCCGGCGTGCTACCCGCGGCCGAAGGCTGGTTTCCCGAAAAGATTCACGCCGGGCTAGCGGCCGTTATCGTGGGCATGCACGCCCGGCCCGACAACCCCGAGCTGCTGCGCGCCCAGGAGCTAGGGCTCAAAATATACTCCTTCCCCGAGTACATCTACGAAGCCAGCAAAGACAAGCAGCGCGTAGTCATTGGCGGCTCGCACGGCAAAACGAGTATCACGGCGCTCATTCTGCACGTGCTGCGCTACCACGGGCGGCAGTTTGACTACGCTGTGGGGGCGCAGCTGGCGGGCTTCGACCTGATGGTGCAACTGACCGACGACGCGCCGATTATCATCATCGAAGGCGACGAATACCTATCGTCGCCGGTAGACCGGCGCCCCAAGTTTCACTTGTACCAGCACCACATCGGGGTGATTTCGGGCATCAGCTGGGACCACATCAACGTGTTTCCAACTGAGGAAATCTACCGCGAGCAGTTCGAGATTTTTGCTCGCCAAACACCCAAGGCCGGCGTGCTCATCTACGACCGCGACGATGAGCAGACCCAGCTCGTGGCTGTGCCGACCAGCCCCGACGTCACCTACGTGGGCTATGGGCCGCACGAGCACGTTATTCGAAACGGCCAGACATTCTTGCTCACCAAGCGCGACGACGAAGTACCCATTCAGGTATTTGGCGAGCACAACCTGCGCAATATTTCGGCCGCCAAGGAGGTGTGCAAGCAGCTGGGCATCAAAGGCAAGGACTTTTACCAGGCCATCACAAGCTTTAAGGGTGCGGCACGGCGGCTCGAATTGGTACAGGCCGGCGCTACGTCGGTGGTGTACAAGGACTTTGCCCACGCGCCCAGCAAGCTGCGCGCCACGGCCCAGGCCCTGAAAAAGCAGTTTCCGGCGCGGCGGCTGGTGGCCTGCCTCGAGCTACACACCTTCAGCTCGCTCAACCCCGACTTCCTGCCGCAGTACGCGCACTGCTTCGACGCGCCCGATGTGGCAGTGGTGTACTTCAACCCTCACGTGCTGGAGCACAAGCGCCTGCCCCCGCTGGCCCCCGAGGCCGTGGCAGCGGCCTTTCAGCGGCCCGACCTGCGGGTGTTCACGGATAGCCAAGCCCTGGCCGCCTTTCTGCACGCGCAGGCATGGGCCGATACCAACTTACTGCTGATGACCTCGGGCACCTTCGACGGGCTAGACCTAGCTGCGCTGGCGGCCGAGGTCACTGAGGGCTAGCAGCAAAGCCTGCCAACAGTGCTTTTTCGCCTCCTAAAGAGTGGTTTTCGGGTAAGCGACCGCTTTGTTCAGCTTATTCTACCTAAATTGCTTCTTTATCTTCATTCTATGCAACATATTGCCTACATCAGCCGCGCCGTGCGACCCCTCACCGACGAGGATTTGCACGAGCTGCTGACGCAGTGCCGCCGCGACAATAAGCGCCACCATATTACGGGCGTTCTTTTTTATAGCCACGGAAATATTGCCCAGCTTTTTGAAGGTGAGTCCGAAGCCATAGACCCTTTGTTTGGGCGCATCTTGCGCGATGGCCGTCATTCGCACGTGCAAAAGCTGATTGACAAGCCAATTGCGGCGCGCAGCTTCGCCGACTGGTCAATGGCCTTTCACCCTCTCGAGCCCGAAGCGTTTGAGGCCCTGCAAGGATTTTTACTGCCGCACCACGTGCCCGCGCCCCCCAGCACGCTCACTATTGCCGACGCCATGCTCATCGACTTGGTGCGCCTAGCTGTGTTTGGCGGAGCCACGCCGCCCCAGGCCCCCGCGCCAACGGCTGGCCTAGACCAAGCCTAGCCGTTGGCCCACCCCCGCAGTGCCCGCTGGGTGCTGCGGGGGTAGGCTTACTTTATGTACTCTCATGCGCGAGCACTCCGAACAAACAATTCTGCGCCACGTGCCAGCGGGCGTAGCTACCCTACAGGGCCCTGAGCTTTGCTATGGCTTTGTAAATGAGGCGATGGAAGCGGTACTTGGAGGGCCGGCCCCCGAGGGTGTGCCCATTGCCAAGCACCCCGGCTTTTTGGCCGCCGACCTGCTCGACGTGATGCAGCGTGTGTACCAATCGGGCCGGCCGTTTATTGCTAAAGCGTACTGCCTGGCGCTGCCCGGCCCCGACTCGCCCAACCGCTACTACGACCTCACACTGGAGCCCTTCCGCGAAGCCAGCGAGGTTATTAGCGGCCTGCTGCTATTTGCGGTAGATGTCACGGCCCAAGAGGAAGCCCGCCAGCAGGCCCACCGCCTCGAGGTCGAAACCCGCCGCCTCGATACGCGCCTGCGCGTGCTAACCGAAACGGTGCCTCAGATTACGTTTACGGTCGATGCCAAGGGGCACTACGACTACGTGAGCCCGCAGTGGTACTACTTTACGGGGCAGCCGCCCACGGCGGCCGTAGATGCCATTTGGCCGCTGCTCATTCACCCCGACGACCGGCTGCGGGTACTCTACCAAGCAGAGGCGGCCCGTGCGGCGGGCGCAGGCTGGAGCTACGAGTACCGGCTGCGCCGCCACGACGGGCAGTACCGCTGGCTGCTGAGCCGCGCCCTGCCCGAGCAGCTGCATACGCCAGGCGAGCCGGTATTTTGGCACGGGGCCCTCACCGAGATTCACGACCAGCGCGAGCTGACGGAAGCCCTGCGCCGGGGCGAGGCCGAACTACGCTTTCTGGCCGACAGCATTCCGGAGCTTATCTGGACGGCCTCAGCCGAAGGGTTTATCGACTACTACAACCGCCACACCAGCGAGTATACGGGCTTGACCCAGGAGGAACTGGGCCCCACGGGCTGGGTCAACCTGCTGGCCCCAAAAGAGCAGGCCGAAGCTGCCCGCCAGTGGGTGCACAGCATGGCCACGGGCGAAGCCTTCGAGGGGGTGTTCCGGATGCGGCGCCACGATGGGCAGTACCGCTGGCACATCATTCGGGCGCGGCAGCTGGCCGATGGGCAAGGCCTGCGCTGGTTTGGGGCCTGCACCGATGTCGACGACCAGCACCGCCTGCGCGAGGTGCTGCAAACCCAGTACAACGAGCTGGCCCGCACCAACCACGACCTCGACACCTTCGTGTACACGGCCTCGCACGACCTGCGGCAGCCGCTTATCAACCTGCGCGGCTTGTTCGAGGAATTGGCGCGCGTGGCCTCGTTCGACGACCCACAGGCCAGCTCTATGCTGCAGATGGTGGAGGATGCGCTGGCGCAGCTTGAGCTCACCATCCAAGACCTAGCCGCCACCGTGCAAGACCAGCGCGGCCTGTCGGCCCCCGCCGAGCGGCTCGACCTGCGCAGTATTACCGACGAGATATTACTGGGCCTGCGCATGCAGTTTGTGCAGGCTGGCGCCACGCTGGAGTTCGACCTTGAGGGCGCACCCACCCTGCACTACGGCCGCGCCAACCTGCGCTCCATTCTGCACAATCTGCTCAGCAATGCGCTCAAGTTTGCGCATCCCGAGCGCCCGGCCCACATCCGGGTGCGCAGCTACCTGCAGGATGGGCAGCCTGTGCTTTCGGTGCAAGACAATGGCCTAGGTATGGTGGTGCCCTCGCCCAACAGCCCAGGCTTCCGGCCCTTTACCCGGCAGCATACGCACGTGCCCGGGGCCGGCGTAGGCATGTACTTGGTGCAGCGCATCTTAACCAGCCGCGGCGGGCACCTAGAAGTGGCCAGCACCCTGAACGAGGGCACCACCTTCACGGTGCACTGGACGGCTGCCCAGCCCGGCGAATAGCCGCCCGCATGACCTATGGTTGCACAAAAAAGCCCGCTACTTAGCGGGCTTCTGGGGCTTGGGCCGGCCGCTATCGTTGGCTAGCAGCACGGCGAGGGCCGCGAGCGAAAGGCGCAGTAGCCACTTGGTAGTTGGTTTCATCTGACGGGGAAAAACGAATTCTCATTAAGCACCTGGAACGAGCAGCTGTTGCCGCCCGAGTTGTCGCCGCACGACGACCCAATGATGCGGCTGCCTTCAAAATCGAAAAAGCAGGTGGGGCAGCCGTTGCCCGTGAGCACGTAGCGCTCGGCATCAGGCGTCAGCAGCAGGGCCCCGTTGCCGGTGTCGCGCAGGGGCAGCGCCATGGCCCGAAAATGGCCATCGCGCAGGCCCATGCCCACGAGGTAATAGGTAGTTTTCTCTTTGGGCGCGCTAGGCGAAGGGCGCACAAGTATTTTATCTACCACGGTGCCATCGCCAAACTCGCGGATAAATGCGGCGGCCAGCACGGCCTGCCCCATACGGAAGGTGGGCGGGCCAGCCGCGTTTACCTGAGCTATCTGGCGGCTGCGGGCGGCGCGGGCCGCGGCCTCATCGGTGAGGCGCTGAGCCTCGCGGGTGGGGTCGCTGCTTTCGCGCGTGCGGGTAGCCTCGCAGGAGGTGAGCAGCAGCAAGCCCGCCAGCAAACCCAGCAGCCCGATACCTAACAAACGTGGAAGAAGACGCATGAGTAACACGACAGATTACTAGCTTAATGAAATAAAAATCACCATTCACCTTTTAATTTATGCACACTTACTATTTACTAATCAGCTTATTGCCTTAATATAACAACCTCTACTACTAGCGGGGCTTATAGTATTTCTGGGCCTCGGGCAACAGGCGCTCGATGTCAGCAATGCGGGTAGCATCGGCGGGGTGGCTCGACAAAAACTCGGGAGTACCGCCCTGGCTCTGAGCGGCCATGCGCTGCCAAAAAGGAATGGCCTGCGCAGGATTGTAGCCGGCCATGGCCATAAAAATGAGCCCTAGGTGGTCGGCTTCGCTCTCCTGGTTGCGGCTAAACTTGAGCAGCAGCACCTGGCTGCCCAGCTGGGTGCCGGTGCCCACGGCGCTGGCAAAAATGCTTTGGGTGGCACCGGGGTTTTTGGTGAGGGCCGTGGAGATGGCCGAGGTGCCAAGCTGCGCCAGCATCTGGTCGCTCATGCGCTCCGAGCCGTGCTTGGCCACGGCGTGGGCTATTTCGTGGCCCATTACTACGGCCAGCCCGGTTTCGTCGCGCGTGATGGGCAAGATGCCCGTGTACACGGCTACTTTGCCGCCGGGCATGCACCAGGCGTTCACCGTCTTATCGTCCTGAATGAGGTTGAATTCCCACTGGTAGCCCGCGAGCTGGTCGCTCTGGCCCTGGTCACGGAAGTACTTCTCAACGGCGGCCTGAATGCGCTGGCCCACGCGCCGCACCATGGCTACATCGTTCGCGTTGGTCGAAAGCTTCGACGTGTTGAGGGTTTCTTTATACTGCGTTACGGCCAGCGAATTCATTTCGCTGTCTGATACCAAGTTGAGCGTGCGGCGGCCCGTAATAGGCACTGTGGTACAACCAGCTAACAGGGCAATACTCGCGGCAACAATAGCTTTTTTGAACAACATACGAAGGTCGGGTTTTGGGAAAGAAAGAATAGCGAACACGGCACCGCCTAGGTGGCAACTAGAAAGCCAACAGTAGCAAGGCGTGGGTGGCAGCTATACGCAACCAGACGGGGAGAATGTTTACTTTGTGCTTTGGGTATGCAGCCAGCCCGAACGAGCGGCTACTACGAAGGAAATACCACGTCTTGAAAAAAGCTAACTTTCCTATATACTATCCAACTTTTTCCTCGTTCTCTGCTTTCTGCTTACCCCCCTCTCTCCGCCTCGCCTTATGAAAATCATTTGCATCGGCCGCAACTACGCCGACCACATTGCCGAGCTTCAAAACGAAACGCCTACCGCGCCCGTCATCTTCCTCAAGCCTGAAACAGCGCTCATCCAGCGCGGCCAGCCGTTTTTCTACCCCGACTTTTCGAAGGATGTGCACTACGAGCTGGAGCTGGTGCTGCGCATCAGCAAAAACGGCCGCCACATCGAGGAGCAGTTTGCCCACACCTACTTCGACGCCATTACCCTAGGTATCGATTTCACGGCTCGCGACTTGCAAAGCGAGCTGAAGAAGAAGGGCCTGCCCTGGGAGCTAGCCAAGGCCTTCGATGGCTCGGCGCCGCTCTCGCCCACTTTCAAGCCCGCTACCGAGTTTGCCGATTTCAGCAACATCAACTTCCGGCTGGAGGTAAATGGCGAGGTGCGCCAGCAGGGTAATTCGGGTTTGATGCTGCACCCATTTGCCAAGATTATCAGCTTCGTATCGCGCTACATCACCCTCAAGCAGGGCGACTTGCTCTTTACGGGCACGCCCGCCGGCGTGGGCCCGGTGCAGCCCGGCGACCAGCTGGTGGGCTTTTTGGAAGACGAGAAAATCTTGGATGTGGCCGTGCGCTAGCGCCTAGGTCAGCTTACGTAAGAAGGAAGACGGCAAGCGCGAGCTTGCCACAGCGCGAAGTATATTTTGTTGACTATCAAATTTATGCGCCGGCTTGGGCTGTCGGCTGCAGGCGGGTTGCTATTGCTTACTACCGTTAGCCACGGCCAAGACGAGGGCGACGACACCACCACCCACCGCGTGAGCGGGCCTATTCGGCCAGCCGCTGCTGCCACGGCCGTAGCGGTGGCGCCGGGCTATTTTTTGCTGCCCATCATGCCGGGCCAGCAAAATTTTCTGGCGGCCAGCATGGGCGAGCTGCGGCCCAACCACTTTCACGGCGGGCTCGATATTAAGACGGCGAGCGTCATTAACAAGCCCGTGTACGCGGCGGCCGATGGCTACATCTCCCGCCTCAAGCAATCGTCGTTTGGCTACGGCAACGTACTGTACCTCACGCACCCTAACGGGCTGACGACGGTGTACGGCCACCTCAACGAGTTTTTGGACCCCGTGCTGACCGAGCTGCGCCAGCATCAGTACGAAAAGCAGACCTACGAGCTAGAGCTGTTCTTTAAGCCCGGCCAGTACCCAGTGAAGCGCGGCGACATCGTGGCCAAGTCGGGCAATACCGGCGGCTCGGCGGGCCCGCACGTGCACTGGGAAGTGCGCGACGGCCAAGACCGCCAGCTGAACCCCCTGCAGTGGGGTGGCTTTCCGGAGATACAAGACCACCTAGGGCCTATTTTGCAGGCCCTGGCGGTGGAGCCGCTGGCCATTACGGCGCGGGTGCGGGGGCAGTTTGAGCGGGCGCTGCTGGTGCCGAAAGTGCAGCCAGCGCCGGGCGCTACTACCGTTTTTCCCGACACGGTGGCGTGCGTGGGCCAGGTGGGCCTACTGCTGCAAGGCTTCGACCGCTTTGACCAGGCCTGGAACAAGAATGGTATTCAGCGCGTGACGGTGCGCGTGAACGGGCAGCCGCACTACCAGCACATTATCGACGCGGTGCCGTTTCCGGATGGCTCGCGGCAGGTCAACAACTTCGTGGACTACGCCTACCACTTTCAGGCGGGCCGCATGCTGCAAAAGCTGTGGGTAGACGAGGGCAACGACCTGCCGTTTTACACGCCGCCCGGCCTAGGGCAGGGCAAGCTGACCGTGGAACCCGGCAAGGTCTATACCGTTGACTACGAGCTCGCCGACTCGTATAATAATAAGGCCACAGCGCGCCTGGTGCTGCGCGGCGAGCCCGCCGAAGACTACGCCGCGCTGAGCCCGCCTCCAGCGGCCGGCCCGGCCACCAAGCCCCTACTGCGCTACGACATCACGCGCAACCTGCTGCGCGCCGTGGTCACCAACGCGCCCCTCGACACCGCCGACGTGCCGGCCAACCTTGTGCTGCGCCGCAGCGGCCGCGAGCTGGCCCTGCGCCCCAGCTACCGCAAAGGCCGCGAAACCACTTACCTCTACGACCTGCGCGCCGGCCTGCCCGACTCGCTGGTCCTAGGGGAGGTATCGAAGCGGTTTGACCGGCAAGTGATGATACCTGCGGGGCAAGAAACTAGCTACACCACACCGCACCTCAACTTGGTTTTTGGGCCACAAACGCTGTTTTCGCCGCTCTATCTGAGCACGGCCCACCGCCCCGCCACGGCTGCCGCACCCGAAACTTGGGTGGTAGGCTCGGCCCTCACGCCGCTTTACCTACCGCTGCGCGTTACGCTCAAAACCACTACCCCACCCACCGACCGCGCGCGCACGGCCGTGTACAGTGTCACGGCCAAGGGTGGCCGCGCCTACGTGGGCGGCAAATGGGACGAGAGCGGTCAGCAGGTCTCGTTTAACACAAAGGTGTTTGGGCAATACCGCCTCTACACCGACACCAAGGCGCCCGAAGCTCGCCTGCTAGGCAAGCCGGGCGGCCAGCTACTATTCCGGGTAGGCGATGACTTGTCGGGGCTGGCCTCGTACCGGCTTTTCGTGGGTGGGCGCTTCCGGCTGCTGCGCTACGAGCACAAAAACAGCACGCTTTTTACTGTGGCGAACGACCCCAACGCCCCGGCCCTACACGGCCCCGCCGAGCTGCGCCTGACCGACCAAGCCGGTAATGAACGCGTCATTCCGCTGAGCTTGTAAGAATATCTTCAAGCAAATTGCCCCGCTAGCACTCTCCTAGGGAGCGTTAGCGGGGCAATTTGCTTGGGCTTAACTAATACGCACGCGCAGCTGATGGCGGCCGGGCTCCTCATAATGGTAGCTCAGCAAGAAACCGCTGGTTTCGCAGATTTGGCGGGCGATGGGCAGACCTAGGCCCACGCTGCCCGGCAGGCGGTCGGGCCGGGGGCGCAGGCGGGCGAAGAGCTGGTCGGCGGGCAGCGCCTGCGGGCGGCCGGTGTTTTCGACTAGTAAGTAGTGCGCCGTGAGCACCACGCGCAGCTGGCCGCCGGGCACGTTGTGCCGAATGGCGTTGCTGAGCAAGTTGCTCACCAGGATGTCTAGCAGCGAGCGATTAGCCGACACGCGCAGGCTCGGCACCAGGTCAGTTTCGAGCGTGAGCTGGTCACTTTCTAGCTGCTCGGCCAGCTGCCCTAGGTGGGTGCGCACCACGGCGGCGAGGTCTACCGTTTCGGTAGCGAAGTAAAGCTGCTGGTCGAGGTGCGTGAGCAGCAGCAGGCTGCGGCTGAGGTGCGTGAGGCGCTGCGTCACGGCCAGCAGCGGCTCGATGTGGCTGGCTTGCTCCTCCGTAAGGCCGGGGGCTTGCACCAGCAAGTCGAGCTTGGTGCGCAGGATAGCCAGCGGTGTTTGGAGCTCGTGGGCGGCGTTTTCAGCAAATTCGCGCTGGCGCTGGTAGAGGCGCTGGTGCCGGCCCAGCACCCGCCCAATAGCCGCGTTCAACGCCTTAAACTCGGGGATATTCGTGGGCTCCAGCGTTGGGGCGTGGTGCTGGTCGAGCTGGTACTGTTGGAGTGTGCCTAGGGTGCGGTAAAACGGCCGCCAGTAGCGCCGCGCCAGCACATGCTGAATCAGCAGCATGCCGCCCAGCAGCACCCCAAACAGTACCGCCTCAGCCAGCACAATGCCGCCCAGCAGCGCTGGCCCATCGAGCAGCGAGGTGCGCACCTCTAGCCGGTAGGCCCGGCCCTGAAACCCGACTAGCCCCGCCACTTGCCGGTAGTATTGGTTTTTACCGGTGAGAGTATTAAACATCAGCCGGTCGCGAAACGCGTTGGCCGCCGGCCGCGCGGGCGGCGCACCAGCCAGCGGCACAAACTCCACATTGTGGTCGATGCGGTGCCAAAAGCTCAGGTCGGCGGGCGTGCGTAGCTCCTGGCGCAGGGCCAGCTCCACGCGCTGCTTACGCCGGCCCAGGGTGCGGTCGACGTAGTTATAATACAGCCGGTGAATGACCTCATAGTACACGAACGTGCCCGCCACCGCCACCACGCTGGCGTAGAGCAAGAAGATGAGCGTGGTACGGGCGAGAAGCTTCATAAGTATGCCCTTACGCCTCGCTCACATCAAACCGGTACCCTAGGCCATACACCATGCGGATGTAGCTGGGCGCGCCGGCCTCCGTCAGTTTGCGCTTGAGGTTTTTGACGTGGGCGTACACGTTCTCGAAGGTATCGAACTGCTCGGCTGCATCGCCCGAGAGGTGCTCAGCAATGGCACCCTTGGTTACCACGCGGCCTTGATTGGCCAGCAGCAGCAAGAGCAAGTCAAACTCGGTGCGGGTGAGGGTAAGCGGGCGCTCGGCCACAGCGGCGCGGCGGGCGGGCACGTCTACGCGCAATTCGCCCACGCACAGCAGGTTGGTACCCTGGTAGTGGCGGCGCCGCACCAGCGCCGCAATGCGGGCGCTTAACTCAGGCAGGTAAAAGGGCTTGGGCAGGTAGTCGTCGGCTCCCAGCTCGAGGCCCGCAATGCGGTCGCCCACGGCGGCGCGGGCACTGGTGATGATGACCGCTGCGCCAGGGTGGTGCTTTTGCAATTCGCGCAGCAAATCGAGGCCGTCGCCGCCGGGCAGCCCTAGGTCCAGCACAATGCACTCGTAGCTGTGCAGCAGCATCTTCTCTTGGGCCTGGGCAAAGGTGGTGGCCACCTCACACACGTAGTGCTGCGCTCGCAGGTAACTCACTAGGCTAGCTAGCAGGTCGGGTTCGTCTTCAACGAGCAGCAGTTTCATACAAAGACCTAAGGCGGGTGGGAAAGGCGGACCAGCGAGAAGTGAGTAGTCACTAACCGCCCAGAAAGAAATTCAGGCGAAAGCTAATTTCTTCCAAATGTATTCTAAATCTCCTAGGTATTTCGCCACAGTCTTCGAGCGAGGCCACTGGCTGCCACGCTCTTCCACGCCCTCTTTCCCCACCCAATGCTTTCTCTCCTAGGGTTTTTGATGATAAGTACGTTCATGTACCTCATCATGTCGAAGCGCATGTTTGCCATGACGGCGCTTATTCTAATTCCGATTCTGTTTGCCCTCATCGGCGGGTTTCGGGCCGAAATCGGCGACATGATGTTAGAGGGCGTGAAGAAGATTGCGCCCACCGGCGTGATGCTAATTTTCGCCATCATGTACTTCGGCATCATGACCGACGCCGGCCTCTTCGACCCCATCGTGGGCAAGATTCTCAAGGTCGTGGGCGGCGACCCGCTCAAGGTGGTCATCGGCACCGCCATTCTGGCGCTGGCCGTGTCGCTCGACGGCGACGGCACCACCACCTACATCATCGTGGTGTCGGCGATGCTGCCGCTCTACCGCCACCTCCAGATGAATCCGCTCATCCTCACGGCCACCGCTTTTCTAGCCAGCGCCGTGATGAACATTCTGCCCTGGGGCGGCCCCACGGCCCGCGTGCTCTCGGCCCTGCATCTCGATAGCAACCAGGTTTTTACGCCTCTCATTCCGGCCATGATAGTGGCGGCGGGCTGGGTCATTTTTGTGGCCTACATCTTCGGTAAGCGCGAACGCAAGCGCCTAGGTATCATTGTCATCAACGAGCACGCCGATGAGCTGGTGGCTGAGGCCAACCACGAAGACCTGAGTCTGCGCCGCCCCAAGCTGCTGTGGCTGAATGCCCTGCTGACCCTGGCCCTGCTCGCGGGCCTTTTCATGGACCTGATGCCGCTGCCCATCCTCTTCATGACGGCCTTTGCCCTCGGGATGCTCATCAACTACCCGCGCCTGGGCGAGCAGCGCGGCCGCCTCAACGCCCACGCCGGCAACGCCATGATAGTGGCGGGCATGGTGTTCGCGGCGGGCATTTTCACCGGCATCCTGGCCGGCACCAAGATGGTCGATGCCATGTCGCAAACCATCGTCACGCTGATTCCAAACGCCCTAGGGCCACACCTGCCCATTGTCACGGGCATTACCAGCGCACCGTTTACCTTCTTCATGAGCAACGATGCCTATTACTTCGGCATCCTGCCGCTCGTGACCAAGGCCGCCACTCAGTTCGGCGTCACGGTCGAGGCTATGGGCCGCGCCTCGCTGCTCGGGCAATCAGTCCACTTGCTTAGCCCGCTGGTGCCCAGCACCTACCTGCTCGCTGGCTTGGCTGGCGTCGATTTTGGTGACCACCAGCGCTTTACCCTCAAGTGGGCCTGCGGCACCGTGGTCGTGATGCTCATCGTGTGCCTGCTGCTGGGCGTGGTGCCGGTGTAAGCTCGCCGGCCCCTAAGTGCCCCTTTTACTCTCTTGCTATCCCCACCCAACTCTTTCATTTTCATGAAAAAGGCTCTATTATTTCTCACACTGTGCTTGCTGCTCGGCAGCCGGGCCCAGGCTCAACGCAACCGCGCCGCCTACAACGGCTGGCTGCAATACACGGGTACGTATTCGCTCAACGAGCGCTTCGACCTCAACCTAGGGGCACAGTACCGTGCTTACAGTGGCCTCACCGACAAGCGCTTGCTACTGGGTCTGGCCAATTTGCAATACAACCTCAAAAACGCGCCGCTGTCGGTGGGCGCGGGCTACATGTACCTGCAACTACAGCCCTACACCACCGCCGACCAAGTAGAAAAGTTCGACAACCGCGAAAACCGCTTGTATCAGCAGGTTATCTCAACCCAGAAGTTTAACCGGGCCCGCCTCATCCACCGCTACCGCATCGAGGAGCGCTGGACGGCCGCCGGCTTTCGGCTGCGCTTTCGCTACTTGGCCTCGCTGCGCCTGCCGCTGGGCCCCAAAACCAACCTCAACCCCAAATGGTACTTAGCGCTGAAAGACGAAATCCGTCTCAGCGACCAGCCCAACCCGTTTGACAGCAACCGCGTGTGGGGCGGCGTGGGCTACATTTTCAATAAAAACCTGGGCGGCGAACTACTCTGGATGACCCAGTTCGACGGCGGCCAAAACCGCTCTAACTACGTGGCCTTCATCCTACGTCACGACTTTGGCTGGTCGGCCGACCACCCCGAGCGCCGCGTGCGCTTCCTGCCCCAATAATCTTTCCTGCATGAATCACTACCTCCAGCAAATTCTGGATAACCCGCTGGGCGCGCTGGCCATCGTGGGCAACCTCGTCATCATCGAAAGCCTACTCTCGGTCGATAACGCGGCCGTGCTGGCTACCATGGTGGGCGACCTGCCGCCCGAGCAGCGCAAAAAGGCCCTGCGCTACGGCATCTTCGGAGCCTACGTGTTTCGGGGCGTGTGCTTGGTATTTGCCGCGTTTCTCATCAATTTTTGGTTTTTAAAGCCCCTAGGTGGCCTCTACCTCCTGTACTTGGTTTGGGACCATTTCCGGGCCGGGCCGGCCGAGGGCGACGAACACGTGGAGAAAGAAAAAAGCTGGCTTTACAAGCGCACGCTAGGCGTCTTTGGAAAATTCTGGGCTACCGTGGCGCTGATAGAATTGATGGACCTAGCATTTTCAATCGACAACGTGTTTGCCGTGGTCGCCTTCACCGACAACCTGATTTTGGTGGTGGCGGGCGTATTTATCGGCATCCTGGCTATGCGGCTGGTGGCGCAGGCCTTCGTGCTGCTGATGGGTAAGTATCCGTTTCTCGAAACGGCTGCCTTTGTGGTCATCGGCATTTTGGGGCTCAAGCTCGTGCTGTCGCTGTTCGAGCACTTCCAGCCGGCGCACCCGTTCACCGCCTTTCTCAGCAGCGAAGGAGCCGACGTGGGGCTGACTGTCATTACGGTGGCGGTGTTTCTGGTACCCTGGGCTACCTCAGTGCTGTTTGACTACCCTAGGCGGCTGGGGCCGCGCTAGCACGTGCGGCCTAGGCACGGGCCTTCAAATTACCCTAGAGCATAGGTTATGCCGCGTAGCACCGGCCGTTTCTCGCAGCACGCGTGGGAAACGGCCGGTACTACTTTTGTCTGCCCGCCGTGGCGGCGGGCGCTTCTACTTCGCTCTACTCCTCCCCCATATGCTTCCCGAAATCGGCACCCTCGCCCCCGACTTCACCGCCCCCGACCAACACGGCAATCCTTTTACGCTGAGCAGCCTGCGCGGCCAGAAGGTAGCGCTCTACTTCTACCCCAAAGACGACACCCCCGGCTGCACTGCCCAAGCCTGCAACCTGCGCGACAACGAGATGCAACTGGCCGCCCAAGGCATCAAAGTAGTAGGTGTGAGCACCGACGACGCGGCCTCGCACGGCAAGTTTGCGCAGAAGTACGACCTAAGCTTTCCGCTGGTGGCCGATGCCGACAAAGCCATTGTGCAGGCCTACGGCGTGTGGCAGGAAAAGAAAAACTACGGCAAAACCTACTGGGGCACCGTGCGCACCACGTTTTTGCTGGACGAAAACGGCGTGATAACCCGCGTAATCAAGCGCCCCGACACCAAAGAGCACGCCGCCCAACTACTAAAATAACCGGGGCACTGAGCCAGCTTTTTGCTTACCTTGCGCCCATGCACCTGGCTTTCTGCACCGCGCCGCGCTCTCGTCCCACCTTCCTCTCGCGCAGCTTTTTCTGGTTATTCATCAGCGCGTTGGCGCTGTTACTGTCGGCTTCGGCCGCTCGGGCTCAAAACGCGCCGCCCGAGCGGCCCAAGGTTACGCGCATTTTGTTCTTGCTCGATGCTTCGGGCTCGATGATGGCGCCCTGGGAAGGCCAGCCGCGCTGGGAAGTAGCCAAGCGCCTGCTGGCCAAAATGGCCGACTCACTCAACGCCTACCCCAACCTGGAGCTAGGTTTGCGCGTGTACGGCCACCAAAGCCCCAACGCCGAGCAAAACTGCGAAGACTCGCGCCTGGAAGTGCCCTTCGCGCCCAAAAACGCCGCCGCCATCAAGGCCAAGCTCAAGACGCTGAAGGCCCAGGGCAACACGCCCATCACCTATTCGCTGGGGCAATCGGCCAATGACTTTCCGATTGATAAAACGTCGCGCAACGTGCTGCTGCTTATCACCGACGGGGTGGAGTCGTGCCAGGGCGACCCCTGCGCCACGTCGTTGGCCTTGCAGCGCAAGCGCATTTTCTTGAAGCCCTTTGTGATTGGCATTGGGGCGCAAAAAGACTTTGGCAAGGCGCTGGACTGCCTAGGTCGCTACTACAACGCGGCGGAGGTCAAGACCTTCAAAACGGTGCTCAACGACGTCATTGCCCAAACGCTGGCCAAAACCACAGTGGCCGTGAACCTGACCGACGAGGCCGGCCGCGCCGTGGAGTCGAACGTGAACATGACGTTCATTAATAACGTGACCGGCCAGCCCGAGTACAACTATGTGCATTACCGCGACGCCGCGGGCAAGGCCGACGAGCTCGCCATTGACGCCTTGCAGAGCTATGACTTGGTTATTAATACCCTGCCGCCCGTACGCCAGGCCAACCTCCTCATCAAGCCCGGCAAAGCCAACGTATTGAGCTACAAGACGCCGCAGGGCACGCTGGCGCTGCAAGGCCCCGGGGTGAGCCCTAACCCCTACGGCGGGCCGGTGCAGGCGGTGGTACGTACCCCCGCGGGCGCCACAGTGGTGGCCCTGCCCTTCGGCACCAAGCAAAAGCTGCTGGCCGGCAACTACGAGGTCGAAATACTGACGCTGCCCCGCACAGTGCAGCGCATCAGCGTGCGGCAGGGCATGACCAGCACCCTCACCTACCCCGCGCCCGGCACCCTCAACATTACCAGCGACTTGAAGGGCCACGGCAGTATCTACCAAATCGACAACGACGATAACCAGACCTGGGTGGCCAGCCTACCCGAAACCAGCAGCAAGGTGAACCTAGCCCTGCAGCCGGGCGTGTACCGGCTGGTATTTCGCACCGCCACTAGCACCGGCAGCAAGTTTACCGACGTGCGCAACTTCACCATCCGCTCGACCCAAACCACCTCAGTCGCCATTTTCGGGCGCTAGGCACGCCACTTTGCCAAGCGCGATACCTAGTCATTAAACTTTGCGCTTCTTCCGTCGTCTAACCAGCCCGCTCGCTTCTTTTCGCGCTTGGAAGACCACGAAATCCTCCGCAAGTTTCAGGACCCCGCCAGCCGCAACCTGGCGTTTAACCAGCTCGTGCGCAAGTACCAGCAGAAGGTGTACTGGCACGTGCGCAAAATGGTGGTAGACCACGCCGATGCCGACGACCTCACGCAGGACGTGTTTGTGAAGGTGTGGAAGTACCTAGGCGACTTTCGGCAGGATGCCCAGCTGTTCACTTGGATTTACCGCATCGCCACCAACGAGTGCCTGGGCTTTTTAAAAAGCAAGCGGCGCAAATTCTTCTTGCCCCTCAACGACGTGGGCGCCGAGCTCGCGGCCAAGCTGGAAGCCGACCCGGCCGTGGCTGGCGATGAAATAGAGCTGAAGCTGCAAAAAGCTATCCTGCGCCTGCCCGACAAGCAGCGCCTGGTGTTCAACCTACGCTACTACGACGAAATGCCCTACGAGCAGATGGCTGAGGTCACTGGCACCAGCGTGGGCGCCCTCAAGGCCAGCTACCACCACGCGGTGCGCAAAATCGAGGAATACGTAACGGCCGCTGACGTGCGAGGCTATTCTTCCGACGCAGCGAATTAAACCCTAGGTTAGTTTTTTCATCTGTTATTTATATGAAACCCCCATTCCGCCTCGACCAGCACCCGCGCCGCTGGCCCCAGCCGCTGAGTGCCCCCCCGGCGGGCTACTTCGAGCAGCTGCCCACCCGCGTGATGGCGCAGGTGGCCGCACCCGCCTGCCGGCCGCTACTGCCGAGCTGGCTGCGGTCGGTGTCGGCCTCGGTGCGCACTGGACTGGCCTCAACGCTGCTGCTAGGCACGTTTGCGGCCTCGCTCTGGCTGGGCGTGGAGCCAGTGCAACCTCTTTCTGCTACGAGCTTGGGCGATGTGCCACGGGCCGAATTGCTAGACTACCTGACTAGCGAAGTACACCTCGACATGACCGACCTAGCCGAGCTGCCCACACGCCCCCTAGGTATTACCAACCACTACCTGCGCCCTTCGGCTCCCGAGCTAGCCGACGCCTTCGACGCGCAGCCCACCGACGAGGCCGCGCTGCTGTAAGCTCTTTTGCTATTGTTTATGAACACCCTACGCTTTTTTCTTTTGAGTAGCGCTTACCTGCTGCTGGCGGTAGCTCGGCCGGCCCAGGCGCAGGTACGCCCCCTCGCCCGGCTGGGCCAGCCAGCTGGTGGCCGCCTCACCCAGCTCGATAATGCCCGCATTGCTTTCATTACGAGCCGCGTGGTGCTGACGCAGGACCAGGCCCAGCGCTTCTGGCCCGGCTACAACGAGTTTATTGCCAAGCGCCGCGACCTCAACCGCTCGGCCCGCCTGCTGCGCCGCGATGCCGACAACGCCAGCCTAAGCGACGCGCAGCTACGCGACAACTTCAACCAAGAGTTTGCCCTGCGCCAGCAGCAACTGAATTTGGAAAAGGACTACTTCGAGCGGGTGCAGAAGGTGCTATCACTGCGCCAAGTGGCCCAGCTCTACCAAGCCGAGCGCGACTTCACAAAGGAAGTGCTGCGGCGCGTAGCCGACCCTAACCAAACCGATGCACTGCCGAGCCCTAGGTAGCTCACGGACAGCAATAGTGCTTGTATCATTTCTACTTGATACCTGTCATGCTGAGCCCCGCGAAGCATCTCGCACGCTTGGTTGCTAAGCCGTTCAACCAAGCGCGTGAGATGCTTCGCGGGGCTCAGCATGACAGGTATTAGCAACAATCTGCTAGTTGATAATCACGCTAGCCGCTTACACCACCGGCTCGCCGAGCATAGGGAAGCCACGCTGATGCCAATAAGGATAAATGGGTGCCGTGGCGCTGGCCGCATCGAGCTGCGCCACTTGCGCGGGCGTGAGGTTCCAGCCTACGGCGCCTAGGTTCTGGCGCAGCTGCTCTTCATTGCGCGCGCCCACTACGAGGTTGACTACCGTGGGGCGCTGTAGCAGCCAGTTGAGGGCCACCTGGGCCACCGTTTTGCCAGTCTCGGCGGCCACCGCATCGAGCGCGTCGATGATGCCGAAGAGCAGTTCGTCGGGCACCTTGGGGCCTTGGCTACCGCCCTGCGCCAAGCGGCTACTGTCTGGGATGGGCTGGCCCCGGCGAATCTTGCCACTGAGCAGACCCGCCGACAGCGGGCTCCACACGATGGTGCCCACGCCTTGGTCAACGCCCAGGGGCATCAGTTCCCACTCAAACTCGCGGTTGGCGAGCGAGTAATACGCTTGATGACCCACGTAGCGCGCCCAACCGTAGCGCTCCGACACCGATAGCGACTTCATCAGGTGCCAGCCCGAGAAGTTAGAGCACGCGATGTAGCGCACCTTGCCGCTCTGCACCAGCGTATCAAGGGTGCGCAGCGTTTCCTCAACTGGCGTGTGCGTGTCAAAGCCGTGCATGTGGTAAATGTCGATGTAATCGGTACCTAGGCGGCGCAGCGAGTCTTCGCAGGCCTGCACCAGGTGCGCCCGCGACGAGCCGTAGTCGCGCGGCCCCTCGCCCATCGGGAAGGTCGCTTTGGTCGAAATCAGCACCTCGTGGCGTCGGCCTTCCAGGGTCTTACCTAGGATTTCTTCAGCCTTGCCCTGCGAGTAGACGTTGGCCGTGTCGAAGAGGTTGACGCCCGCCTCCAGGCAAATGTCCACCAGCCGGCGAGCTTCCTCCACCTGGGTATTGCCCCACGCCTTAAAGAACTCATTACCACCGCCGAAGGTAGCCGTGCCGTAGCTCAGCACGGGTATTCTCAGGCCCGAGCGCCCTAGTTGTCTGTATTCCATAGTTGCAAGGCGGGCCGGTGATAGTGCAAGTGGCCCGCACCTACTAACCGGCCGCGGCCGCCTTAGGTTGGCGGTACCTTTGTAAGGTTATGTTAACCCCCCGCCAGCTTTTTCTCCGCCACCAGGCCCAAACCTCCGGCTTCCCGCTCTTGCTAGAAATCGAGCGGGCCGAAGGCGTATACATGTACACGCCCGAAGGCCGGCCGATTCTCGACCTTATCTCCGGCATCGGCGTCAGCAACGTAGGCCACCGCCACCCTAGGGTGCTGCAAGCCATACAGGACCAGCTCGATAAATACCTACACCTGATGGTGTACGGCGAACTGGTGCAGGCGCCCCCCGCCCGCCTCGCCCACGCCCTGGCTGCCACCCTCCCCGCCGCGCTCGATACGGTATATTTCACTAATTCGGGCGCTGAGGCTATCGAGGGCGCCCTCAAACTAGCCAAGCGCCACACCGGCCGCACGGGCTTAGTTTCGGCTTATAACTCTTACCACGGCTCCACGCACGGCGCCTTGTCCATCACCGGCTCCGAGGGTTTCAAAAACAGCTACCGCCCGCTGCTGCCCGATGTAACGCACCTGCGATACAACGAGCTAGCCGACCTAGCGCTGATAACCGAGCACACGGCCGCCGTCATCCTCGAAACCGTGCAGGGCGAGGCCGGCGTGCGGGTACCCGCGCCCGGCTACCTAGGCGCCGTGCGCCAGCGCTGCACCGAGGTCGGCGCCCTGCTCATCCTCGACGAAATTCAGTGCGGCTTTGGGCGCACCGGCACGCAGTGGGCCTTCGAGCAGTTTGGCATTGTGCCCGATATCTTGGTGTGCGCCAAGGGCATGGGCGGCGGCATGCCCATTGGAGCCTTCATTTCGTCGCCCGAAATCATGGTCGGTTTCCAAACCAACCCCATCCTAGGGCATTGCACCACCTTTGGTGGGCACCCGGTGAGCTGCGCGGCGGCGTTGGCCACGCTGCAAGTCATTCAGGAAGAAAATTTACTCGCCAGCGTGGCAGCCAAGGCCGCCCGCATCCGGGCCGGCTTGCAGCATCCCGCTATTCGGGAAGTGCGCAACCAGGGCTTGCTGATGGCTGTGGAGTTTGAATCGTTTGACGTACTCAAGCCCATTATCGACCGGGCACTGGCCCACGAAGGCATTCTCACCGACTGGTTCTTGTTCTGCGATAATTCCTTGCGCATTGCCCCCCCGCTCACCATCACCAACGAGGAAATCGACGCGGCCCTGGCCGGCCTGCTACGGGCCATTGAAGTAGTTGTCTGAACCGCGGATTCGTCGGACTTTTCGGATGAATCGAATTTTGAAGTCAGTACGCGGTAGCCACTAAAGACAGGCTAGCCAGCAAACGAAAAGGGCTGCCCTTGCGGGCGGCCCTTTTACTGCAACAAAATTCGCTTCATCTGAAAAATCCGACGAATCCGCGGTTCAGACTTAGTGCTGCGGTATATTATTGTAGTTCAAGAACGAGAGGCTTTCCTCTTTGATGCGCTCGCGGGGCATTGCATCTTTCACGCCTTGCGAGATTTTGCGCACCAGCACGCCCACAATGGCTTTGCGGAAGCCGAGCTTCTCGGCCATCATGATGCAGAAATCCATTTCGGTTTCGTCCACAATGCCGTCGGCTAGCATCATGTCGACCAAGTCAAAAATCTGGTCGAACCGTTCCGAGTCGTTGTTTGGGATATCCGAATCGCAGCTGGTTTGGCCCAGCACAAGCTTGCGCACGTTGGGGGCCGACATGCCGTTTTTCTTGCCGACCGTAATGATGAAGTTCATCTCACGGTCGTCGATGTGTCCGTCGGCCTTGGCCAAGGCAGCGAGGTTACACAAGTGGCCTTTAATTTTTTTGGCCTGCTCATTTTCGAAAAAACCAAACATAGAGCGGTAGAAAAGAGGTGGAAGGATGTTCGGCCGCGGGCCGGGTGGGAAGTGACCGAAAAATAAGCAGAAAAAGTGTGATAAACTAGCGCTTTTCTCAGAGTTAATGAGACTAATACGCAAGCGCCGTAAAAATGTCCGGCGAAAAACCGCAACACTGCCCAATAACTGCCGCCCACGCACGACCTTTGCGAGCTTAACGGCTGCCAGCGCTGGATAGAGGCCAGCTGGCGCTACTTAAGAAACCGGTTTTATGAAGCGAATTGGAGTTTTTACCAGCGGCGGCGACGCACCGGGCATGAACGCCTGCGTCCGCGCGGTGGTGCGGGCGGCGGTCTACCACGGGCTGGAAGTATACGGCATCATGCGGGGCTACAGCGGCATGATTAAGGGCGAATTTGTGCGGATGGACTCGGCCTCGGTGGCCAACACCGTGCAGCGCGGCGGCACGATTCTGAAGTCGGCCCGCTCCCAGAAGTTCATGACCAAAGAGGGCCGCCAGCAGGCCTTCGACCAGCTAGTAAACAACGGTATTGAGGGCCTCGTGGCTATCGGGGGCAACGGCACCTTCACGGGTGCTACTATTTTTGAGCAGGAGTTTGGCATCCCGACCGTGGGCGCGCCCGGCACCATCGACAACGACCTGTACGGCACCGACTACACCATTGGCTACGACACGGCCGTAAACACGGCGCTGGAGGCAATAGATAAAATCCGGGACACGGCTGACTCGCACGACCGCTGCTTTTTTGTGGAAGTAATGGGCCGCGACTCTGGCTACATCGCCATTCCGTGCGCCATCGGCGGCGGTGCCGAAATCGTGATGGTGCCCGAAACAGCCATGAGCGTAGAGGCTGTTATCGAGAACCTACAAAACAGCTACACGCGCCACAAAACTTCGTTTATTGTGGTAGTGGCTGAGGGCGAAGAAGAAGGCAACGTGCACCACGTGGCCCGCCGCGTGAAGGAGGCCCTACCCCAGCTCGACACCCGCGTTACCATCGTAGGCCACATTCAGCGTGGCGGCTCGCCCACGGCGGCTGACCGCCTGCTGGCTTCGCAGCTCGGCATTGCGGCCGTAGAAGGCCTTATGAACGGCATGAAAAACGTGATGGCCGGCATCGTCGACCGTAAGCTCATGTACACCCCCTTTGACGACACCATTCACAAGCGTAAGGTTATCAACCAGAGCTTTATGCGCATGGTTGAAATCCTATCGGTTTAGATACCATTCTACTAGCCCCTGGCTATTGGCTTCTTGCTAAGCAGGAGCCAATAGCCAGGGGCTACTTGCTACTAGCCTAAGTCAACCCATTGGTACGCTGCATCTCGCCGCAGCCAGGTAAGCTGGCGCTTGGCGTAGTGACGCGTGTTGCGCTGCAGCAGGCGCACGGCTTCGGCATAGTCGTAGGCACCATCTAGATAGCCAAAGATTTCCTGGTACCCCACAGTTTGCAGCGCCTGGTGATGGCGGTAGGGTACTAATCCTTCTACCTCGGCCAGCAGGCCGGCTGCCAGCATTGTCTCCACGCGCTGGTTGATGCGGTCGTAGAGCACCTCGCGCGGGCGGTTCAGTGCCACTTTTACTACCCTAAAGGGCCGCGCTGCCGCTGTAGCCGCCGCGGCGGCCGGGCCCGTATGGTAGCTGGAAAAGGGCCGCCCGGTGCCCCGCGTTATTTCTAGGGCGCGCAGCACGCGCTGGTGATTTTGCAGGTCTACGCGCTGGTGGGCTACGGGGTCGGTGGCCGCCAGCTCGGCCACGAGGGCGGGCAGCCCTAGGGTCTGCAATTCGTGCTGCAGCCCCTGGCGCACGGCGGGGTCCACGGCGGGCAGCTCGTCGAGGCCATCGGTGAGGGCTTGCAGGTAGAGGCCCGAGCCCCCAGTGAGTATCACTACCGGCAGGCGTCGAAATAGCTCGTCGAGTACCCCTAGGGCATCGGCGGCAAAGCGACCAGCACTATACTCCTGCGTAATGCTGTGCGAATCAATAAAATGGTGCGGCACGCCCTGCATCTCCTCCGGCGTAGGCTTGGCCGTACCAATGCTGAGTTCACGAAAAAACTGGCGCGAGTCGGCAGATAAAATCTCGGTACCCAGCTGCTGGGCAAGGGCTACGCTCAGCGCAGTTTTGCCCACCGCGGTAGGTCCGGCCAAGGCAAGTAGCACAGGGCGCGGGTCGGCAGCTGTGGGCACCAGCTGAGCTACTAAATCGGGGGCAAGCATAAGTAAGGCAACTAATAAACCGCCGCAGCCTAAGCGCACCTAGGCCAGCGGGCAGCACAAAATTCGCGCTACGGCGCCACTAGGGCGCCAGCAGCGTCTGGTACAAACCAATTAATATTTTTTCTTCCTCTCGCCAGTTCCATTCGCGGCGGGCGCGGCGGCAGTTGGCGGCCAGGCGCTGGTGGTAGGCGCCGGGCTGCCCACCGGGCAGCAGGCGAGCCAGCCCGGCCACCAACGTAGCGGGGCCTAGGTCGGGTACCAGCGCGGCTACTTCGTGCTGCGCATTGAGGGCACGGTACTCCGGAAAGTCTATACACAGCTGCGGCACGCCGGCCTGCACGTAATCGAAAAACTTGTTAGCCAGCGAGTAATAATAGCTTAGGCCAGTATTTTCGAGCAGCATAATACCTACGGTGGCTTGGGCTGTGAGCTGGCGCAGCTCGGCGGGCAGCACGTAGCCCCGAAACTCGACCTGCCCCGTTGCCAGTAGGCCCAGGCGCTCGGCATGCTGGCGCAGTTCAGCCGAGCAGTCGCCTTCGCCGCAGATAACAAGCCGCGCTGGCACCTGCGGCATGGCGTTGAGGAGCTGCGCCAGGCCGCGTCCCACATTCAGCACCCCTTGGTAAAGAATTATAGGGGCAGCTTGGTAGCCAGTACCCGGTGCCCGGTGCTGGGCATTTGAGGTCAACATGACGCTTGCAGTTGCCGGAGGCTGCTCCCTACTACCTAGGCGCGTAGCGTCATTCTCCCCTGGCATGGGCACATTGCGCACCACCGCAAACGGACACCCAGCATGGCGCTGCGCCAATAGCCGCGCGAGCGACGGCCCTACCGTGTAGCGCAGCTGCGCCCGGGGCACAATAAAGTCTTCAACCCACTGCCAAATGCGCTGCACGCGCGGCCTGCCCACTACCTCCGGCACCTCCGTAAAAAGCTCGTGCGCATCGTATACAAATACTTGTTTCCCAAGCTTCGACCTAGCCCAAACTGGCAGGGCGGCATCGAGGTCGGCGCAACACCACACCTCGGCCCGGCAACGCAACAAATACCAGAACAAACGTATAGTATATTCCAGATAAAATAATTTCCCTTTTTGAAACCAGCCGCGCAGGCGATGCTGCTTGTAACACTGAGCTGTAAGCGCTACAGAAGCAGTTCGCTGCCAACCTATTAGCTCCACTTCGTAGCCCGCCGCCGCCAGGCTGCTGCACACCCGCTGCATGCGCTGGTCGTAGTTCAGGTCGGTGGTCACGGCAAAAACCAGGCGCGGAGCCGGTGCAACGGAAGCGACCACAACGGACTGAATGCTAAAATTAATTGTGAGAACAGAATTTGTACCCCAAATTTAGGCTTTACTAAGCTGCTGCGTGCTTAATTAGTAGTTATTATTGGTGCCAACAGGCTATTATGCGAGGTTTCTTAGCCCCCCCTTCCCCTACTTTACCCCCCGCCGCGGCCCTGCTCGACCAGCTCCAACTGGCTTACATCCTGCTCGACCGCCAAGGGCTGATAGTGGAGGTTAATGAAACATTGCTGGTCCTGACGGGCTACACGCGCGCAGAGGTTATCGGCCAGTCATACCACGAGCTTTTTTCGCCGATTAGCTACCGCGAGCAGCGGCAGCAGGAGCTGTTGCAAATACTCCGCGAGCAGACCGCCGAACCCTACTACGACCACGACCTACTAGGCCGCGATGGGCAGCTCGTGCACCTGCACTGGCAGCAGCAACTGTTGCGCGACGCTGAGGGACAGGTAACGGGCCTATGGGCCGCGGGCCACCAGCTAAGCACTGTGCGGGAAATGCCCAGCACCACTAGTCCCGAAGCCCCGGCGTACCTACAGGAGTTTTTCAACGACTCGCACGACCTCATCCTGCACCTGAAGGCCGACAACTCGTTCTTGTTTATTAATAAGGCGGGCGAAGAAACCCTAGGCTACCAGGCCAGCGAGCTCACCAGCCGGTCGCTGGCCGACATTGTGCACCCGTATTACCGTGCCAAGCTGCTGCACCAGCTGCGCCGGCTCTACGAAGGCCAAGCCCTCAACAAGCTTGAAACGGTGCTAATGACGCGCACGGGCCGGCCCGTGCACCTCATAGGCTCGGTAAGCTGCGTGCGCACGCCGGGCCAGCCGCTTAGCGCACGGGTGGTGCTGCACGACATTACCGACCGCATCAAGGCCGAGCGCCTGCAGAAGGTTTACTACAGCATTGCCAACCTTGCCATCTCGGCGCGCGACCTACCGGCTCTTTACGGCGCCATTCATCGGGAGCTGAGCAAGATACTAGAAACCAATAACCTGTATATTGCCCTGTGCGACGACCAGCGCACGGTACTGCGCTTCGCCTATCACATCGACCAGTACCCGCAGCTCAACTCGGGGGCATCGCGGCCATTCTCGTCGGGCGTGTCGGAGTACGTGATTCAGCAGGGGCAGCCGCGCTATTTTAGCCGGGCCGACTTGCTAGCACTGCTGCATGATGGCACCATTACAGCCTTTGGGCGCCTGCCCGAGGTAATGCTTGTGGCCCCGCTTAGTGTGGGCGAGCGCACTATTGGGGTGCTGGCCGTGCAGGACTACGACCGGGCCGACACGTATGCGCCCAGCGACCTCGACATTCTGCACTTCATTTCGAGCCAGGTAGCGCTGGCCATCGACCGCAAAAGCCAAGAGGAGCACCTAGCTCGGCAAAACGCCCGCCTCAATGCCATTTTTGAGAGCGGCACGCACTTGCTCTGGAGCGTGACCCGGCGCGGCGACCTCGTATCATTCAACCGCAACTACGCCGACAGCTACTTCCGCCGCAACGGTGTAATGCCCGCACCGGGCATGAACCTATTTGAGACCGAGCGAATTACGACAGCGCCCGAAACGCACGACACCATTTCGACCTACTACAAGCTGGCACTTCAGGGCCAGCCGCAGCAGTTTGAGGTAAACACGCCCGACTCCTTAGGCAACCCTCTTTGGAGCAGCGTCAGTCTTAACCCTATTTACCTGCCCGACGGGTCGTTTGAGGAAGTGTCGGCCCGCGCGCAAGACATTACCGAAAGCAAAAACTCGCAGCTGGCCCTGGCGGCGCAGGAAGAGAAGTTCCGCTCGATTTTCGAGTCGTTCCAGGACATCTATTACCGCACCGACGACGAGGGCTTCTTCACCATCGTGAGCCCTTCGGTGCGCGATATATTGGGCTACGAGCCGAGCGAGGTGCTGGGCAAGACGGTAAAAGACTTTTACTACCAGCCCGAAGAGCCCTTTACGCTACCTAGCGAACTAAAGCGCGGCGGTGAGCTGCGCAACCGCGAAATTCAGTTGCGCCACCAGGATGGCCGCCCCGTAACGGTGCTCATCAATTCGCGCATCACGCCTAGCGGTACCGAGGGAATCGCCCGCGACGTAACCGAGATTCGCCAGATTCAGGATGACCTGCGCCTGGCTAAGGAGGAGGCCGAGGCCGCACTGGCCGCCAAAACGCAGTTCTTGGCCAACATGAGCCACGAGCTGCGCACGCCCATGAACGGCATCATCGGCATGATTGACCTGCTGCACCAAACCGGCCTAAGCGCCGAGCAGGCCGACTACGTGGATACGCTGCGCAAGAGCTCCGATGCGCTCCTGACTATCCTAAACGACATTCTGGATTTGTCGAAAATCCAGGCCGGCAAGCTGCGCTTGCAAGAAGCCCCGTTGGTACTGCGCGGGCTGCTCGAGCGGCTGCACTCGCTGTTTGCCTACCGCGCCAGCCAGAAAAGCTTGCGCTTTACGTACCACATTACCTCGCACACGCCGCCGCTCATTATCACCGATGAGATGCGCCTGCTTCAGATTCTGTCAAACCTGGTGGCCAATGCCCTCAAGTTTACGGCGCAGGGCACGGTGAGCGTGGTAGTATCGTCGGTAGCCACGGAGGGCGAGTTTCACACGCTGCGCTTTGCGGTGCAAGACTCGGGCATCGGTATTTCGCCCGATGATGCCGTGCGGCTCTTTACCAGCTTTACGCAGCTCGATACGACCCCAAGCAAAGCCTTCGGGGGCACGGGCCTAGGCTTGGCTATTAGCAAAGAGCTGGCCGAGCTCCTAGGGGGCGAAATTGGGGTATTTTCGGGTGTGGGCGAGGGCAGCGTGTTCTGGTTCACTATCCGCTGCCGGGTAGCCACGGCCCCGCTGGTCGCCCCTAGCGACGAAGCTGCGCCTGAGGTTAAGCTAGAGCTGCCACCCGCGTTGCAGCTGTCCACCACGGGCCCCGCCCCACGCATCCTGCTCGTCGACGACAATGCCATCAACCAGAAAGTGGCGGCCCGCCTGCTCGACAAACTGGGCTGCGAGGTTGAGATAGCCAGCGATGGCTACGAAGCCATTGCGCGGGCCACGGCGCTGGATGCCAAGTACCAGCTCATCCTGATGGATATCCAGATGCCTGGCCTCGATGGCATTGCGGCCACTAGCGAGATAAAAGCGCGCCTAGGTGAGCAGTGCCCGCCCATCATCGCCATGACGGCCTACTCGATGCCCGACGATGCAACGCGCTTTGTGCAGGCGGGCCTCGACGACTACCTGGCCAAACCCGTCAAGCACCAGCAGTTGTCCGACATGCTGGCTCGCTGGCTGCCCGAGCCGCCGCCCGCGCCCGCAGCCACGAATACTATCACGGCCACGCCCGCCCCGGTTACGCTCGATACGGAGGTGCTCAGCCAACTGCGCCAGTTGGGGGGCCACGAGTTCACGGCCGACCTGTACAGCGACTTCGAGCAGGAGGCCGGTGACCTGCTCAAACAGGCAGCTGTGTGCATAGGCGCCGCCAATTGGGAAGGCCTGCACCCCCTCATGCACCAGCTCAAGGGCACAGCCGCTACCCTAGGGCTGGTGGCATTATCTGGCCAGGCCCTCCGCATCGAGCAACTACTGAAAAGCTCGACCACAGGAGCCTTACCCATCGAATTTAAACTTTTACAACATTACTTTGCTCAGTTCAAAGCAGTATACCCCGGCGTAGTAACCGCTCCCGAGCCCCTATCTGCCCCGGCCTAATTCTGCCTTAACCCTTTCTTCTATAACCCGTTCTCTCGTTGTTCCACTCGCTACTCGTCTTACGCAATGCCCGCTGAAAACACCACGAAAACTATCCTCATTGCCGAGGACAGTTCTGTTATCCTGAACCTGACGCGTAAAATTCTGGAGCAGCAGAAATACAAAATCTTGTTGGCAAAGAACGGAGGCGACGTGCTACCGCAGCTCGAGAAGAACTCGGTTGATGGCATCCTGATGGACATCAACATCCCGGTGAAGGATGGCATGCAGTGCACCCGCGACATCCGGGCCCATGCCGATGAGCGCATCCGGTCGCTGCCCGTTATTGCCATCAGTGGCAACGCCAACGACTACACAATGGCTGACTTTCAGGCGGCCGGCGTAACTGCTTACCTGCCCAAGCCGCTCAACTTCGACGAGTTGGTGCGCATGGTGCGGCAGTACGTAGGCTAAAGCCAGTTATGAATTTTTGAGTTATGAGTTTTGAGTTGTTTACAGGCGTTGTGCTTCTGGCATAGCAAAACTGGTCGGTCGACGCTCACCAATTCATAACTCAAAACCTAACCCTCATAACTCTCCTTGACTATCACGTTTCTCGGTACCGGCACCTCTTCGGGGGTGCCGATGATAGGGTGCGACTGCCCAGTGTGCCGCTCGCTCGACCCGCGCGACCAGCGCCTGCGCGTGGCCGTGCACCTAGAGGTGGAGGGGCGCAGCTTGGTCATTGACACGGGCCCCGACTTTCGGCAGCAGATGCTGCGCGCCCGCGTGAGCCACCTCGATGCCGTGCTGTTTACCCACGAGCACAAAGACCACACGGCGGGCCTCGACGACATTCGGGCGTTCAACTTCCGGCAGCAGCAGGAAATGCCTGTGTATGCCGAGCCACGGGTGATTAACCAGCTCAAGCAGGAGTTTGCCTACATTTTTGCTGAGCAGAAATACCCTGGAGTGCCGCAGGTGCGCCTCCACCCCATTGAGGCCGACGACCAGCCATTTGACGTGGCGGGCGTGGCCGTGCAGCCCCTGCGGGCGCTGCACTACCGGCTGCCGGTGCTAGGCTTTCGCGTGGGCAGCTTTGCCTACCTCACCGATGCCAACTTCATCGGCCCCGAAACGATGGCGCAGTTGCGCGGCGCCGATACGATTGTGCTGAATGCTCTGCGCCACGAGCCGCATATTTCGCACTTCACACTTGGGCAGGCCGTTGAGATTTTACAGGACCTAGGGCCGCGGCGGGCTTACCTCACGCATATCAGCCACCAACTGGGCCGCCACCGCGAGGTAGAAGCGGGGTTGCCATCGTGGATTCGGCTGGCGTATGACGGGCTGAAGATTGAGATATAGCGGCTTGTGCTGGCTAGCCACCGTCTATCCTATTTTCTGCTCGGTTACTACTACTGAAAAGAGGCACTAGGTGCCACGTAAGCTGCGTACCGCCTACGAGCCCGGCTGATTTTTGGGTTTTATGCACACCAATTATTACTTCCTGCGCCAACTGGCTCCGGCCCTTATCGAGCGGCTGCGGGGCTACCGCGTAGCCAGCTGCTTTTCGCAGGAAAAGGACGAGCTGGTGATAGGCTTGCTGAGCAATACGGGCGCCGAGTTTTGGCTAAAGGCGCAGTTAGGGGCGGCCTTCCCGGCCCTGGCCCTACCCGAGACCTTCCAGCGGGCACGCCAAAACTCGGTAGACCTGCTGCCCGAGCTGCTGGGCCGCACGGTGGCCGAGGTCACGGCCTGGCCTCAGGACCGGGTGCTGCAATTCACGTTTGCAGAAGACGGCGCTACACTTGTCTTGAAGCTATACGGGCCGCGGCCGAACGCTATTTTTCGGCCTGCGGCGGAAGCGCCGGCCCAGCTGTTTCACCAGCGCTATACTGCCGATGCCGACTTGCAACCGGCTGCCACGGCCGCCCTGCCGCTTATTGGTGCTACTGGCAAGCTGCCGCCCGCGCTAACCGACCTGCCAGCCCGCTTCCTGCGCGAGCAGCGCGGCTACGACCCCGCCCCACCCGAAACCAAGCAGCGCTTAGCGCAAGAATTGCTGGCCGAGCTAGAGCGTCCGGCCCATTATTACCTCATCGAGCTAGATGGGCGCACCCGGCTTAGCCTCGTGCCCCTAGGTACCATTTTGCAGACGCTGCCGGGCGATGACCCCATTGGGGCGCTACGGCGGTTTGTGCCGCTGGCGCTGGGCCGCCGGGCGCTTGAAACCGAGCGCCGCCAGCTGCGCCAGTTACTTGAGCGCCGAGCCGACGAGGCGAGCACCAGCGCCCACCTAGCGCGGCAGCGCCTGCACGCGCTGGCCCACGAAGCCGGCTACCGCCACCGGGCCGATTTGCTGATGGCTCACCTGCACGAAATCCATCCTGGCGCTACGCAGCTTGAGGTTATTGACTTCTACACTAACGAGCCGGTGGTGCTCAAACTCAAGCCCCTCGAAAAGCCGCAGCGCACTGCCGAAAACCTTTATCGCAAGGCTAAAAACCAGCAAATAGAGGAGCGTCAACTTAGCGAGCGCATTACTCGGCGCGAAGCCGAAGCCCTGCAAACGCTGGAGCTGCTGGAAGAGCTCGATACGCAGCCCACACTGCACGAATTGCGCAGCCTGCGCGCTTGGCGTAAGCAACACGGCCTAGACCCAGCTACGGCGGCTAAAGCAAGCACTGAGCTTCCTTTTAGGGTATTCGAGGACCAAGGCTTTACCATCCTGGTGGGGCGCAACGCGGCCAACAACGACTTGTTAACCCAGAAATACGCGCACAAAGACGACCTCTGGCTGCACGCGAAAGATGTTACGGGCTCGCATGTCGTCATTCGGCACCGGGCCGGGCACACGGTGCCGGAGCCCGTGGTAGAGCACGCCGCCCAGCTGGCCGGCTGGTATTCGCGCCGCCAGCACGATTCGCTGTGCCCCGTAACGGTGACGCATAAGAAGTTTGTGCGCAAGCCCAAGGGCGCGCTGCCAGGGCAGGTGGTGGTAGAGCGCGAGCGCGTGGTGCTAGTAGTGCCCGCCAACCCCTTTGAGCATACTGCTTAGGTAGCCCCTGGCTCTCTTCTATTAGCTAAGCGGGTGGGAACGCTGTAATATACAAAAAGCCCGCTTTGCAGCGGGCTTTTTGTTTTTGCGTGCGCGCGGGGAGATTCGAACTCCCACACCCGAAGGCACCACCCCCTCAAGATGGCGTGTCTACCAGTTTCACCACGTGCGCAAAAGGCAATCGGTAACTTGGGCGGCTTAGCGGCCGGCTTCACTGAGGTGGTAAAGCGGGTGCAAAGGTACGCGCCCAATTTGCTTCTACGCAACACTGAGGCAAAAAATGCTTGAAAAATTAAGCTCTTCAATTATCCTTCACGAAGCCTGTGAGTTCTTTGGCAAGGTCTTAGCTCAGCTTTGCCTGCTCAACTTTTTTTCAATCTTCGCTCATGCCTGCCACCAAACAATCATTTTTTGGTCGCTTTGCTGAAAAAACCACACAGTACTCGGGTTCCACGGCCGTATTTGTAAGTGCAGTGGGCCTGGTGCTGCTGTGGGCCGCAACGGGCCCTTTCTTCCAGTATTCCGAAACCTGGCAACTGGTCATTAACACGAGTACCACCATCATCACCTTCTTGATGGTATTTCTCATTCAGCGGGCCCAAAATAAAGACTCGCTGGTACTGCATCTTAAGCTCAATGAGCTGCTGGCGGCTACCAAGGGCGCCAGCAACCGCCTTATCAATGCGCAGGACTTCTCAGAGGAAGAAATCAAGCTCATTCACCAGTTTTACTGCCTACTGGCCGAAAAAGCCAAGGAAGACAATGACCTAGGCGAAACCCATTCGGTAGAAGAAGCCGAGGATAACCACCACGAGAAGCTGGCGGCCCACCGCGACTAATAGCAAGCTGCCAAGCTTACCTTAGCCAGTAGCCCAAACTAAAAGGAAAGGGGCCCGGTCAGTACTGACCGGGCCCCTTTCCTTTTAGTTTGGACTTGTGCAAGACTAGCGGCGGTGGCGCTTGGCTTTGGTCTTGGTAACCTTCTTAGCGGCCGTATGATGCGTAGTGGCCTTTTTGGTTTTCGTCTTGGTCTTATGCGCAACTGCCTTCTTGGTGGTGCGGTGCGCAGTGGCTTTAGTAGCCTTGGTGTGGCGAGCAGTTTTGCTGCTGCGCTTGGTGGCTTTGGCCCTAGTAGCGGTACTGTGGTGGCGGGTGCTGCGCGCGCGGCTGTAGTGGCGCAAGGCCGTATGGCGCTCGGTGTGCGTGACGACGGCTACGTCTTCGGGACGGGCTTCGGCAGCTTCAGCGTCGTGGGTGATGGCATCTAGCTCGGGGGCCGCAGTGCTTTCCAGCTCGGCCGACGAGGCCATTACCTTCGTCATTTCAGCCATTTTCTTGCGGCGGATGGGCATCAGAAAGTCGCGCTCGGCCCGCTCACGGATACTCAGTTTTTCCTCGCCGGGCAGTTTGGTTACGGCCGGGGCTTTATCGGCTTGGGCCATGGCCGCTGAAGAGCTCAGCAGCAGGGCACAAAGGGCAATTAACTTCCGCATCAATAACTTAATGAGTTGTTTAGGAAAAACAAAAATAAGCCGTTGACCCTGACCGACCAAGGCTACGGCACCTCGAGCAACGGTCTTTTTTCAACCTCTGCTCGCGCTGGCAGCCGCCAACTAGCGCTGTATCAGAGCCTCTAACGCCGGGCACCGCAAGCAGTGCTTGAACCCGGGATTTATCCTATTTTGTGGCTTCGGCAATGCGCAGGCGATGCCCTACCGACTGCGCCTCAAACTCGGGCGCATACAGGCACTGCACCTGGCTGAGGCCACCTGAGAAGTCGCCAGCCTGGCTGGCCCGCAGCCGGTATTCGAATACATGCGTGCCCCGCGGCACTGCGCTTAGGAAGAAGTTTGTGGCCGCATCGCAGGGGCTCTCATAGTATCCTAGGCCGTTTTGGTACCGGTAGCCGCTGAGCTGATTGAGGGGCTCGAGGCCAGCGGCGCGCTGGTCTTTGAGGTGCACATATTCGAGGGCACGGTCGGTGCGCAGCACGAGGCGCACTACTAGCGCATCGCCCACGCGTAGCGGCGTGGCCGCCGTGAGGGGCTCGAGCTGTGGGCCGCTGGCGGTACGCGTTTCGCGATAGAGTTGGCGCTCGAGGCTGAGCGGCGTGGCGGCAGGCGTCACCTTGTCTAGGTCCTCAAAGTACTGCCAGTAGAGCGCGCCCCAGGCCACACCCGGGCTGGGTTTGGTCAGGGTTACCTTACCTAGGGCGGGCTTTATTTCGGCGGCGGGCCAGGTGGTTTTGAGGTAGCCAGTGCCAGCCTGAGCACCGGTGGTCGGCACGGCCTCGCCGCCTACGGTGGCTTGCAGGGCAGGCGCGGCGGCCGTCCAGTCGGTGCCGCGCAGCAGCAGAGCATAGCAAGCGTCGGCGGTGGCGCGGGTGCTTTCCCAGTTGTGGGTTTGCTTTTGGGTGAGCAGCCACAGCTTCATTTCGTCCACCGATTTTTGGTCGTTTTTGATTTCGTCGAAGGCCTCGATGAGGGTGGCCTGGGTTTCGGTGGGGGCCTCGCGCCAGTAGTAGCCGCCGCGCACGTCCTTCCAGTACATGCCTAGGTCGGGCGAGTGCAGGGCATTTTCGGTGAGCGCGCGCAAAATGGCTTGGGCGGCCGGGGCGGCCTTGCTGTCGCGGTGCAGCGCCAGGGCCAGCTGCGCTTGCAGGTAGCGCGTTTGGGTGGGCCAGTAGGTGGCGGCCTGGCCGCGGTAGTAGGCGTAGGCCGCCTGGGCAGCGGCGGCCGGGACGGACTGGGGCCAGAAACTACGAGCGTACAAAGCCTGCACTACTAGGTCGCCTAGGTGGTTATCGGTGAGCTTCACGCCCTTTTGCTGGCGCAGTGCGGCGTAGTCGCGGGCGGTGGCACCGTCAAGGTAGCGCAGGGCATTTTGCAGCAGCGGGCTGGCTACGTCGTTTTGGCTAGCATCGAAGGCGCCGAGCTTCTTGAGCTTGCCGAAGCCCGCCACGATGAGCTGCGTGATGTAGCGGTCAGCCGGCATCTTCTCGAACCACGGGAACGAGCCGTCGGGTAGCTGCATGGCTTGCAGCTTGGCCAGGGCGCGGGTGGTTTCGGCTTGCAGGCGCGGCTCGTCGAAGAGGGTACCTAGGCGGGCCAGGCGCTCGGTTTCGGTCTGGGCATCGCGCACCCAGGGAGTCTCTTGCAGCAGCAGGTTTTTGAGGTCCTGGTTTTGGGCGAGCTTGCTGGCTAGCTGCTCGCGCTGCTGGGCGGTGCCGCTTTGGGCCTGGCGCTGCCACTCGGCCAACATGGTTTTGAAGCGCGGGTTAGCCTTCAGAATTTGAGCCGCCAGCAGGTTGGCGTAAAGGCGGCTGAATACCTGCTCGGAGCACTCGTAGGGGTACTCCATGAGGTAGGGCAGACTTTGCACGGCATACCAGGCGGGGTTGGCAGTCAGCTCCAGTGTGAGCGAGTAGTTGCGCCGAGTGGGGCTGCTGGTGCTGGTGAGCTTCTTCAGCTCGTAGGTGCGGGTGCCAGGGCCCACGATGGGCAGCGGCAGGCTCTCGGTGATGAGGATTTTGTTAGGCAGGACGGGCAGGGTGTTTTCCTCGCCGTCGGAGTACGAAGGATTGTTTTTCGTTTCCCGCTTTTTGCCTTTCGGGGCCTCTCCCCCAGCCTGAGCTACCACGCGGTAGGTCACGGCTACGGGCGCAAAGTCGGCGGGCAGGCTCAATTGCCAACCTAGGGCCACGCTTTGGTGAGCAGCGGCTGTTACGGCTTGCTGGGCGTTGCCTTTGAGCAACTGGCTGGTGAGGTCTTGCCCGGTAGCGGCGTCGAGCAGGAATAGCTGGGCCGTGCCGCTGAGGACGCGGTCGGTGAGGTTAGAGAACTTGGCGGGGAACGTAAACGTGTCGCCGGGCCGCAGGAAACGCGGCGCGTTGGGCGTAATCTGAATTTCCTTCTGCGTTACGAGCTGGCGGGCCAGTTGGCCGGTGTGCAACTGTTTGTCGTGGGCCAGGGCTAGCAGCTGCCAGCGGGTCACGGCCTCGGGCATCTGGAATTCGAGCACTACGTCGCCGGTTGCGTCGGTGTGCAGGGCAGGCTGCCAGAAGGCCGTCTCGCGGAAGTCGGTGCGAGTGGAAACAGTAGCAAGGTCAGGGCCTTGCTGATTTTCTTGCTTGCCACGCGCAGCATCGGCCGACCTTACCTCACTATCTTTTGCTATGACGGGAGGACTAAATTTTACTGTATTTACCCTAGGAGGAGCAGGCGCGGCTGCGGCCATGCTACGCATCGACCTTGCAGGAGCGGCGTCTGCCTCCGGTGAAAGCCCGCCTCTTACAGTACGCACTACCATACGCCTACCTCGGCTATAAATAATTTTATCTGTTACTTCAGTAGTCTCGGCCAAATACTGTTGCCAATCATTTAGCTCCGGATAATTAACAGCTTCTGGGCCTGAACTACCGTCCGTAGTATCGTAGGAATCCGAGCGAGTTTCTCCAAACTCGCCCTGCCACCAGAACCGCGCTGGGTAGTCTCCCCCACCAAAACTTAGCTCCTCAAAGCTGTGCTTGCGGAATATATCTAGGCTCTGGTCATAGAGCGTGGCTAGCAGCTCGGCCTCGGCGGGGCGGCCGTTGGCTTGCCGAATGGTCACGCGCCAGGTTTCCTTTTGGCCGGGCTGGAGCCGGTCGCGGAAGGTGGCGATGCTGAGGCGCAGCGGCTGGGGCTGCTCGGCCACCTGCACGGTGGCGTCGTGGAGGTAGAGGCGGCCGTCGCGCACCTGCGTGGTATGGATATACAATGGACCTAGGGTGGTGGCCGGACCACTTTCTACCTCCAGGCGGCGCTGCTCGCCGGCCTTCAGAGTTAGCCACTCCTGGCGTAGGATTTGGCCGCCGCGCTCTACTTCGAGCAAGATGCGGGCGTCGGCCTCGCGGCTGCCCAGCAGCACGAGGGTACGCCCACCGGGGGCTACCGTATCGGCGGGCACCGCAAACCAGTTGGGCGTGGCGTAGGGCACGGTGCTGGCCTGGGCATCGTAGAGCACAAAGTCGAGGCGGGCGTGGGCCGCCGTATCGGGCGCGGCGGCTTGGGCTTCGAGGCGGTAGCGGCCGGTGGGCACGCCCGCCAGCAGGGCGCCTAGGTCGAGCGAAGAGCTGGCTTTGGTATCGAAGGGCAGTGTCTTAACCAGCTCGGCAGGCGCCTCATTGTCCGGGGCTTCGGGGGCGGGGCCAGGCACGCCGGGCGGGCCCTGGCGGTAGCGGCGGGCCAGCAGGCGCAGCGTGCCGGTGGCGGGCAGCGGCTCGCCGGTGGCGTTGGTGCCGAGCAGCGTGACGGCCGGCAGGTGCTGCCGGTCGATAAGCTCGGGGCCAGCGAGCTGCAAGCTGAGCGGGTTGCGGCCAATGACCACGTTGCGGGTGCCGGTGCGCGTCTCGCCAGCGGCATCAGTCACGTCGGCGGTTACTTCAAACAGGTAGCCCGGCTCCCATCGGCGGCCCGGCTTGGTAGCAGGCAGCGGCGGCGTGAAGGTGAGCACGAAACGCCCTTCGGCATCGGTAGTGGTAGTGCCGTGGGCGATTTCCTGGCTGCCACGCCCCCCGCCGGGCGGGTAGATGCGGCGCCCTCGCGCACCGCCGTACTCGGCAAACAGCGGCCACAGTTCGCGGCGCGTGATGCGGTATTTCACGGTAGCCCCATCCGTGGCCTGCCCGGCGTAGGCACGGGCGCGGCCGTTCAAAGTCAGCGGTTGGCCGAGCTGCGGCCGGCCGGGGACCGAGTCGAGCGTTACCAAGAAGGTAGGTCGCTTGTAATCTTCTACCGAGAAGCCCAGGCTGCCATTGTCCGTTTGCAGGGTCATCTCGCCATTGAGCAGGCCCGCCGGCAGCACCAGTGAGCCATTGAACGAGCCGTACTCCGAGGTGGTAAAGGTCAGCGTTTGGGCGGTTTGGCCATTCACATCCACGAGGCGCACGCTCACCGGTTGGCCCGTTAACAGGCTGTTTTTGGCACCTAGGGTCTCAGTCAGGATGCCTTTGAAGTAAAGCGTCTGCCCCGGCCGGTAGATGGCGCGGTCGGTGAAGAGGAAAGTACGGCGCTGCGCTGGCGGGGTAGCGGGGCTGCTAGGGTAATAGCCATTGAGCGGCGTCAGCAACGTATCGCGGCCCAGCCACGAGCGCACGCTGCGCAATTGCTCGCGCCCTAGGTTGTTGGTGGGCTGACTCGGCGCCAGCAGCGTTGCTTCGCCAGTAGTGCTGGTCAGCTGCACGTCGCCCAGGCGGCGGTCGTCGCGCTGCTTGGTACGGTTGTAAACGTTGTAGGAAGCCTGGTTTTTCACCCCAGCCAACGGCGCCCCGGTGGCTCGGTTGAGTAGCAACACCGAAGTGGCGCCAGTGGCCGCAGGACGGTGTACGAGGCTTAGTTGGCTGGCACCCAGCAGAGCGTAGGCCGTCACGGTACCGCCTGGCGCCGCGCTAGCGGCCGGGTCGGTCGAAAGAACGGCTTTATTGCTGAGTAAAATGAGGTAGTACCCAGCCGGCAGTGCCGCGCCCGCCACCACCGGCTTGTGCTCTTTGTAATCGAGCGGGTGCGCGGGCAGCGGCAGCGCCCAGGTAGCGGCCGGTGCTGCCTTCAGGGCGCGGGCAAAGCGTTTGGCCAGCGGCCGGTCTTGCACGTCGTAGCCAGCCCCCTGCTCCCACTCTTTCGAGGTGATGCGATATGCCCAGGCGTGCAGCTCCGTCACGTTGCGGGCCGTAACATCGAGGCGCCAGGGCTGGCCGGGCACCACAATATCGGAGGCCGTGAAGGAGACTTCGGGCTGCTCAATCTGGGCGCGTAAGGTTCGCGCCCGCGCCGCGCCGCGCGACTTTGGAAACCGAGCTTCGGCGGCCCGTGTCAGGGCCACGGCGACTACGGGGTCAGCTTCGCGCTTGGCTTCAGCCTGGCGGGCTATAAACTCCGTGCTGATAGGTAGCGCTTTGTACGCGTCGGCCATCCGGGCCAGGGCGGGCTCGTACTGGTCACCTAGGTCGGTATTCTGGGTCAGGCCGTGCAGGTAGTCGAGGCGCTGCAGGTCCACATCGGCCAGCGCGGCGGAGTTATTGGCACCTAGTCGGGTGGCGGTAAGGCGCTGCAACAGCCGCAGCACGTGCAGCTGGCCATTGAGCGAATCGGCGGCTGGAGCATCCAGCTTCAGCGCGGCAAACTCTTGGGCGCTGCCAAACAGCTTGGGGTCGGTGGGCTCGAACTGCTGCTCGGGCTGCGTGATGTACAGCTCCTGGTCTTGTAGGCCCGCGATGGCGCGCTGGGCCAGCAGGTCGTAGAGCGTGGGGCGCAGCTGGCGGCCTTCGGCATCGCCGCCGGTGGCGAGGTCACCTAGGGCGGCCAGGGTAGTTTTTAGCTGGCGCTGGGGCTCATCTTCTACCGACTGGTAGTAGTGCCGCACAATGGCCGCGCCCAGCCGGCCGGCATCCCAGGTGGCGAGGGTGGTGCCGCCATCGGCGGCGCCGGGCGTGGCTTGGTCGGCAGTGGGCGCGGCGCCCTGGGTACGCTCGTAGAGCTGGTAGCGGTACTCGTTGTAGTAGTTGGCGTACAGCCCCGCCAGCAGCGAATGCAAGATGGGCCGGGCCGGAAACTGCGCCGTTTTCAGGTCGGCTTCGAGTAGGGCGATGGCCTTCTCGTCGGCGTCATTTTCCTTGTTGCTGAGCAACCTTATTTTGTAGAGCAGCGCCCGCACGTAGGCCGAGGCGTTGTTTTCGCGCTTAGCCTGCTGGTATATTTTCTCAACCAGCGGGGCGGCCGTGGCCGTCTGGTCCTTCTTGAGCAGGGCGTCGATTTTCTTCCACTGCGGGGGCAGCGGTGGGTTGGGGCCAGGTGCCGCCGAATCAGCCAGAAAAGCAGTCATTAACAGCGAGCCAACCAGGCCCAGCAACAGTAAGTAGCGCATGGGAAACACAACAGTGATACCCCAAAGATGCCAGAACCGCGCCAAGTGCACATTTTCTAATGAGCAATTAACAATGAGTAATGAGCAGGCTACTTATTGAGTCTATTAGTTACTCATTGCTAATTGCTCATTGAAATCTTCCTCGCCGCACCGGAAAAAACAGTAGTTGCACTATCAGCATGACTACGCTGGTGTACAAGATGCTGACGCCCACCCGCCCTAGGGTCACGAGCGGGTGCTGCAACGAGCCCAGCTCCAGAAAGAAAAAGGCCACGTGGTGCACCGTCACGAGCAGCGACAAGTACACTAAAAACCACTGCCAGCCCATCTGGTGCACATTCACGGTGTCTTGGGCATCATAGCCGTCGCGCGGCGTAAGCAGGCGCAGCACCCAGGGCCGCAGGTAGGCTAGCAGCACGGCCGAGGCGGCGTGCAACCCGCCCGTATCGTGCGCAATATCAACGGTAAAGCCCATTGCAAACCCTAATAGTAGCTGCAGAGCGATGGGCGTGTTGATAGGCAAAAACAGCAAAAACCCTAGGTAGAAGAAATTCCAGCCTAGGTTAAACAGCACCACGCTGCTGTTGTCGAACAGCAACACGTAGAGGCCTACGTACAGGGCAAAGCGCAGCAACTGCCCGCCGATGGTTGCGACGATGCTCATGGCTTTTTGGCTTTAGCGGCTTGGGCCTGGGCCGCCTTCACGGGGGCCGGCAGCTCGCCGGTGTGCTGCTCTAAGGAGTCGCGCTCGGCGCGGGGCGGCGTGGGCACCACGTACACGTAGGTGAGGCGGCTAAAATCGACCCCTAGGCGCAGCGTCACGGTCGAAAAATTCTTGTTGGGCTCGGTCGTGAACGACTCAACAGTGCCGATAAACACGCCGGCCGGAAACACCGAGTTGTAACCCGACGTCACGACCGAGTCGCCTTTTACTAGCCGGTTTTGGCGCGGAATGTAATCGAGCATGGCGTGCGAGTAGTCGGTACCCTCGGGCCAGCTCACGCTGCCAATGGTACCATCGCGTTTGATTTGGGCCGCCACTTGCAGCTTGGAGTGCAGCACTGAGGCCACGCGGGCGTAGTGCGCGCTCACGGCTTGCACCTTTCCCACTACCCCCGCCGCGCTAATTACGCCGCGGTCGGGCTGCACGCCATCGACGCTGCCCACGTTCAAGGTCAAGTAGTTGTCTACCTCGCGCAGCGAGTTGTTAATCACGCGCGCCGGCACCAGCGGCTGGGTGGCCTGCTTGCTGCCACCCAGGAGCAGTGTGTCGGGCCGTAGCGAGCCCTGGGCTCTCAGCTTGGCATTTTGCGCAAGCAGACCCGGCGCCGTCGCTACCTGGGGGGTAGCGGGGCGTAAGTGCCGGTATACGATGCGGCCCAATGTGTCGCGACCTACGGGCAGCGAGTCGGCTTCGCGGTGCGCAAAATCGGGGGGAAAGAGCTGGCGGCGCAGTTGGGCATTATCAGCTTGCAGCTGCTTATTCAGCTCATCGAGCCGGAAGTAGTCGGTGACTTGAGTGCGGCGAGCCAGCAGCACGCCCATGTAGGCATTGGCCGAGTTGAAAAACGCGGCCCGCTGGTACGAGCTGTTGGTCAAGAAGAAATACAAGCTCACCACCTCCAGCAGCACAAAGAGCATAACTCCTTGGTAGCGCAGCAAAAAAGCAATGAGGTTACGCATACAATTACTAATGAGCAATGAGCAATGAGCAGACTAGTAAGGCAGCCTGTCCATTGCTCATTGTTCATTGTTCATTAAGTCAGAAGGACGCCCCGGAAGGCTACGATGTCCTTGATGGCCTTGCCGGTGCCACGCACCACAGCGCGCAGCGGGTCTTCGGCAATGTGGATGGGCAGCTTGGTTTTGGCAGCCAAACGCTTGTCGAGGCCGCGCAGCAAGGCGCCGCCACCCGTCAGATGAATGCCGTTCTCGTAGATGTCGGCCGACAGCTCGGGCGGACTGATTTCCAAGGCTTTCAGCACAGCCTCCTCGATTTTGGCCACCGACTTGTCGAGGGCAATCGCGATTTCGGACGACGTTACTTTAATCACCTTTGGGATACCCGTCATCAAGTCGCGGCCACGCACCTCGTAGTCAGGAGGCGTTTGTTCGAGCTCGGTGAGGGCCGCGCCCACCTCAATCTTGATGCGCTCGGCCGAGCGCTCGCCGATGAGCAGGTTGTGCTGGCGGCGCATGTAGTCGAGGATGTCTTGGTTGAACACGTCGCCGGCCGTCTTGATAGACTGGTCGCAGACGATGCCCGACAGGGCGATAACGGCAATCTCGGTAGTGCCACCTCCGATGTCGATTATCATCGAGCCCACGGGCTGCTCCACATCGATGCCGATACCTATGGCGGCCGCCATCGGCTCCTGTATCATCCACACCTCCTTGGCCCCGGCGTGCTCGGCCGAGTCGCGTACGGCGCGCTTCTCCACCTCCGTAATGCCGCTCGGAATGCAGATAACCATGCGGTGCGAGGGCTGAAACAGGCGCGTGCGGGTGTCGATGAGCTTAATGAGACCCTTTATCATCTCCTCCGCGGCGTGGAAGTCGGCAATAACGCCGTCTTTCAAAGGCCGGATGGTCTTGATGTTATCGTGGGTCTTTTCGTGCATCTGCTGGGCCTTGCTGCCCACGGCGATGACTTTATTAGTAGTGCGGTCTTTGGCAATGATGCTGGGCTCATCCACCACGATTTTGTCGTTGTGAATGATAAGCGTATTGGCCGTGCCCAGGTCAATGGCGATGTCGCTGGTCAGGAAGTTGAAGAAGCCCATTATAGAAAAGGCGGCGAGAAGCAGAGGAAATGAATAGACAAAGGTACGGCCGAAACGGCCGCCCTAACGTCCAACTTTTAGTGCTTAAAGTGCCGAACTCCGGTCAGCACCATCGCCAGCCCTAGGCGGTCGCAGGCGTCGATGCTGTCCTGGTCTTTAATCGAGCCTCCGGGCTGCACCACGGCGCGCACGCCAGCGGCCGCCGCAATCTCAACGCAGTCGGGGAAGGGGAAGAAGGCGTCGGAGGCCATCACAGCGCCCTTCAAGTCGAAGCCGAAGCTGCCGGCCTTCTCAATGGCTTGGCGCAGGGCATCAACGCGCGAGGTCTGCCCTACCCCAGATGCTAGCAGCTGGCCAGCGCGCGCCAGCACAATGGTGTTGCTCTTGGTGTGCTTGCAGATTTTGAGGGCAAACTCCAGCGCCTCGGTTTCGTCGTCGGTCGGGACCGACTTAGTTACGGTGCGGAAGTCCTGGGCCGACTCGGTTTGCAAGTCGGCATCTTGCTCAATAACGCCGTTGAGCAAGGTCTTAATCTGCTTCTTGGGGAAGTCAACCGGCTTTTGACGCAACAGAATGCGGTTTTTCTTGCTTTGCAGCAGGGGCAGCGCATCGGCGGCGAAGCTCGGCGCGATGAGCACCTCGAAGAATAGCTTGTTCAGTTCTTCGGCGGTGGCTAGGTCTACTTCCTTGTTCACGATAATAACACCGCCGAAAGCCGACACCGGGTCGCAGGCTAGGGCATTGACATAAGCCGTGTGCAGGGTTTCGGCCTGGGCCACGCCACAAGCATTGGTGTGCTTGAGAATGGCCACGGCGGGCGGGCCCTCGGCAAACTCACGCATGAGCTGCACGGCGGCATCCACATCCACGAGGTTGTTGTAGCTCAGCTGCTTGCCGTGCAGCTGGTCAAATAGGGCCCCTAGGTCGCCGTGGAAGGCGCCGCTCTGGTGGGGGTTCTCGCCGTAGCGCAGCACGGTGCTGGCGCCTTGGCTGCCGCCTTCGAGGCTAGTGCCCTGGCTGACGTATTTGAAGATTTCGGTATCGTAGTGGCTAGTGGCGGCGAAGGCCGCGGCAGCGTAGTGGCGGCGGTCTTCCAGGCTGGGGCTGCCGTTGGTTTTTTCGAGCAGCTCAGTCACGGCCTCGTACTGGTCGCGCGAGCTCACTACCAGCACGTCGCGGTAGTTTTTGGCGGCGGCGCGCAGCAGGGAGATGCCGCCGATGTCGATTTTCTCAATTACGTCGGCCTCGGGCGCGCCGCTGGCCACGGTTTCTTCGAACGGATACAGGTCAACCACGACCAGGTCGATGGGCGGAATGCCGTGCTGCTGGGCCTGGGCGAGGTCGCCAGACTCGTGGCGGCGGTGCAAAATACCGCCGAACACCTTGGGGTGCAGCGTTTTGACGCGGCCACCAAATACTTCAGGGAAGCCGGTAAGGTCTTCTACGGCCGTGACTTCGGCGCCTTGCTCTTCTAAAAACGTTTGGGTACCGCCGGTTGAGTACAGCTGCACGCCGAGGCGGCGGAGCGTGGCTACCAGCGGGGCCAGCCGGTCTTTATGGTACACGGAAAGCAGAGCGGCGCGAATGGGTTGGTCAGACATATAAACGGGGAGCAGTGAAGCGCAAAAGATGGAGAAACCGCGGGCGGCGGCCGGGCTAGGCCGGTGCAGTAAGCGGTTTGATGCCGCGAAGGTACACCCGCTAGCAGGCGTCCCCAAGCTGCCCGCCGGCCTACTAGCGCTCGGCATTTAGTACGCTGGAGGTAACTCGCAGGGCCCTTTTACAGTTAAGATTAGTTCATACGGCACTCATTTTGACCGACTCGCGCTCTTATTTTATGCTAAAGGACTTACCATCGGCTGTTACCGCCCAGTCGCTGTCGCCCTTACTTCCGCTGGGCGTGGCGTGCGCCAGCTGTCCACCTGGCCCGGCCCTGGCCGTAGCTACGGCCGCTCGCCTGGCTCCACACTTGCTGGGCCGCGCCGCTGATACTGACCAAGTAGGCGGTTTTCCGACCCAGGAATTTGCTTGGCTGCGCGAGGCCGGGCTCCTCACGGCCGCGTTGCCCACCGCCCTAGGTGGCATGGGCCTAGGCGAGCCCACCGCTGCGCTGGCGCTGCTGCAAGTGCTCTACCACGTGGGCCGCGGCAACCTAGCCGTAGGACGTCTTTTTGAAGGCCACGTCAATGCGTTGCTACTGATACAGCGCTTTGGCACGCCGGCCCAAGTGGCCCGGTTTGCGGCCGATGCCCGGGCGGGCCACGTGTTTGGGGTCTGGAACACCGAAAACCCGGCCCGCGGCGTGCGGCTAGAGTTTCTGGCCGATGGGCGCTACCGCCTGCACGGCGCCAAGACGTTTGCCTCGGGCTCGGGCCACATCACGCGGCCGCTGCTTACCGGCGCGCTGCCTGGCAACCATGGCTGGCAAATGCTGGTGCTACCCGCCGATGAGCAACGCCCCGCACTAGACCGCAGCTTTTGGCGGCCCCTAGGTATGCGGGCCACGGCTAGCTTTATCGCCGACTTCGAGCGCCTCGAAATCGAAAGCGACTGCCTGCTGGGCACACCCAATGATTACTATAAACAGCCCTGGTTTGGGGGCGGGGCGGTGCGCTTTGCGGCCGTGCAGCTGGGCGGCGCCGCGGCGGTGCTCGACGAAACCCGACGCTTTTTGCGCAGCCTAGGCCGCACCGATGACCCTTACCAGCGCCAGCGCCTGGGCGAGATGCTGACCATGCACGAAGCCGGCCAAGGCTGGCTGCGCGGCGCCGCTACCCGCGTGCCGCTGCCCGTGCAGGCCAACGATGTTCCTGCCCCGGACGCCACCAGCGCGGCCCTGGCCTACGCCAACCTCATGCGCACGGCCACCGAAGAAATATGCCTGCGCACCTTGCAGCTGGCCGAGCGCTCGGTGGGGGCACGGGGCCTGCTGCAGCCCGAGCCCTTCGAGCGCTTGCACCGCGACCTCACGCACTACCTGCGCCAGCCTGCCCCCGACGCCATCCTAGCCGATGCCGGCCGCTTTGCACTGGATTCGGATAAGCCCAGCTTCGAGCTGTGGCAGCCACTATAGCTTGGGCTTGGTAGGCCGAACTGCTTTCTTCCGCTTCTACTTCGAATTCCTTGTCTTCTCCCGACTCCCCTTTCCTGGCCTACCCTAAGCGGCCCGCCGACTTCGCCGCGACCCTAGGGGCCACTGTCATCATCATTCCGCACCCCGACGATGAGGCCCTGGGCTGCGGTGGCTTGCTGGCGCTGCTGCGCCAAGCTGGCCAGCCCGTGGCCGCCGTACTCACCAGCGATGGCAGCCAGTCGCATCCCCACTCGCAGGAGTTTTCGGCTGTGGCCCGGCGCGAGCTGCGCTATGCCGAGCTGCGCCACGCCCTGAGCGTGCTGGGGGTAGACGAGCGCGACGACAACGTGCGCTACCTGCACCTGCTCGACGGCTCGCTGCCCACCGAAGGCCAGCCCGGCTTTGCGGAAGCGGCGGCGCAATTGGCTGATTTTCTAAGCGAAAAGCAGCCCGACACCGTGCTGGTGCCCTGGCGCCGCGACCCCCACCCCGACCACCGCGCCACGAGCCAGCTCACGGCCGCGGCGCTGGCGCAACTGCCGCAGCCCCCGCGCCGCGTCGAATACGTGGTGTGGGCTTGGGAGCGCGCCGCCCCCGAAGACCTACCTAGTGCGGAGGAGGCCGTCGGCTTTCAGCTCGACATAGTGCCCGTGCTAGCCCAAAAGCAGCGCGCCATTCGGGCGCACCGCTCGCAGCTGGCGCCGGGCATCATCACCGACGACCCCAGCGGCTTTCTGCTGTCCGAATCTATGCTCGCGCATTTTGCCCAGCCCACCGAAGTCTTTCTAGAAGCTCTCACCCCATGAACGAGAACCAGCCCAACACCCTCGCCCCCCACTACTTCGACGACGTGTACCGGGCCAGCACTGACCCCTGGCAGTTTGCCAGCAGCCCCTACGAGCGCGAAAAATACGCGGCGACCCTAGCCGCATTGCCTCGCTCCCACTACAACCGCGCTTTTGAGATTGGCGGCTCTATCGGGGTGCTCACGGCTCAGCTGGCGCCGCGCTGCGGCTATCTATTGAGCGTAGACGTGAGCGAGGCGGCCTTGGCCCAGGCCCGGCAGCGCTGCGCCAATTTGCCGCAGGTCGAAATCAAGAAGCTGCAGGTGCCTAACGAGTTTCCCGAAGGAGAGTTTGATTTTATTCTGGTATCGGAAGTAGGCTACTACCTCTCGCCGGCCGACCTAGCCCGCGCCGCCGACCAGATGCTAGCGGCCCTGCCAACGGGGGGCCAGCTTCTGCTGGTACACTGGACGCCCGTGGTGCCCGACTACCCCCAGACTGGCGACGAGGTGCACGAATTTTTTCTGGCCAAAGCTCAGCCGGGCGGCCCGCTACGCCACCTCACCGGCCAGCGCCACGACAAGTATCGCCTCGATTTGCTGGAAAAAAACTAACCTAGGGCTCTCGCAATTGTCCCAAGCAAAACGGCTCGCAGGTTGGGCGGCGCACGGTGCGCCGCCCAACCTGCGAGCCGTTCCTAGTTCTAAGTCGCGCAACTGGCGGCCGCGCTAGCAGTAGTTTTCTCCTTGGCGCACGGCTTGGCGCAGCCAAGCCAGGGCTTCGCCGAGTGGCACGCGGGTGTCGTAAGGCTGCTCTAGCACGGCGCTGGCGCGCGTGCCCAGCACCCACTCCCAAAACGCCCCGAACGATTGAGCAGCGTGCAGCCTTTCATACATATCTCCAGCCTGCACGCGCAACATCAGGGCCCACTCACGGAATCCTGCGGGCGTGGGCTGGCTGCGCTGCTGCCAGTAGGCACGCAGCTCGCGCCGGGCCTGCCACAAGGCGGCGAGCTGGCGCGGACACTCTACCTCGGGCTCGCGCTGCTCCTGGGCGTTGGCAGCCCACTCGCGCAGCTGCCACGACAGCCCCACCTCTACTCGGCCTTGCTGCCGGGCCGAGGTGCTCACGCGCACCCTAGGGCTGTGGCGCACGGGCAGGTCGTGGCGGCACAGGGCGCGCCACAGGGCTTCATCTTCGAGGTAACGCACCACGGGCAGGCCGCCTACCTGGCGGTAAGCCGCCACCGTAAGTGCCAGGCTGGCGCCAAAGTGCTGGTGGTGGCGGGGCCAGGGGTCGTGCTGGCAGGGATCGAGCAAGCACTCTAGCTGGTTGCGCAGTAGGTAGTAGGTAGCATCGCGGAGCTGGGTGCGGCGCACGGCCAGCGCATCGCTCACCAGGGGCTCGCTACACGGGTTCACGGCTACCAGCTCTTCGGGCTCAGGGTCGCCGGGGCGGGTAAGAATGCGCCCCCCCACGGCCGCGGCGCCGGCCGCTACTTCGGCTTGGCACGCGGCGAGCCAGTCGGGCGCTACCAGCGTGTCGGCATCGGTGCTAAGGATAATGCCCCCGGGGCCGGCAGTTAGCTCTAGGCGCTGGGCGGCGGCATCCATGAGCAGGCGGCGCGCCTGGCCCACGTGGGCCAGTTCGCCGGGCAGCTGCAGCTCGGCCACGTGCAGGGCCAGGCCGGGGTAGCAATAGGCCAGTTGGCGCACCACGGCGGCGGTGTGGTCCTGGCAGTTGTTGGCCAGCACGATTATTTCTAGGCACCCTAGGGGCAGGGGGGTGCCGTCGAGCGTAGTTTGGGCGGCCAGCGCGGCCAGGGTAGCGGGCAGTTGGTGCGCCTCATCCTTGGCCGGGATGATAACGCAGGCTTTTAGCTCAGAGGCAGGCGGCGGCAGCTGGCGCCACAAGGCTCGCGCTAGCTGCGCGGGCGTGGTGAGGGGCCGTGGTAGCCGGGATTGCCGAGGCAGCAGTGCTGGGGTGGCCATGGCTTCACGCGTGGCGTGGAAGCGGGCGGGCGTAGCAAGATTGCTCATAGGGTAGCCGGTGTACGCCCCTTTGCGCGCCTGGGATAGGCCACTGCTTGGCTATGAGGCCCAAACGGCTTCTACTTTAAGCTCGGTAGCAGTAAAATAAGCTGGGTATTTTATTCAAAGGCAACCGTTTAGCAAAATCCAATTTTTTATAAAAAAACTAGTGCTTTTAGCCAAGATAAAGCCTAGGCTAGCGGCGCAGACGTAGCTGACACCGAGCACAAAAAAGCCGCGCAGCCCAAGCGGCCACGCGGCTTTTTTGACGAGTTAAGTTAGCCAGAAGCCTTACAGCTAGGTTAGCTCAGCCCTAGAAGGCCTCGCCAATGGCGAAGTAGAAGCCAGGGTCTTTGCCGAAGGCGTAGTCGAAGCGGAGGTTCACGCGGTCGCGCCGGATGAAGTTGAAGCGCGCCCCTACGCCGCCCGCCGTGTGGATACCCCCAAAGGTGTAGTCGCTGATGTTGTAGCCCACCTGCCCCACACCTAGGAAAGCGGCGGCATCGAGGCGCCAGAACAAGTGCTGGCGTAGCTCGGCCTGGGCGGTCATCATTTGGCGGTCGCGGTAGCGCTGTTCGTAGATGCCGCGCATCAGGTTGGCGTTGTCGTAGAGCGTGCCGCCTAGGTTAGCGCCGAGGCCGGCCAGCGCGTGCCACGGCACCGTGCCCGAGTGAAACTGCCCGAGGTACTGCAGGGCCAGAATAGTCCTGTTGCCGAAGATGGGCTGGAAGTGGCGGGCGTCAATCTGGTAGCGCACAAAGTTGTAGTCCGAGCCGATGTACTTGCCGTTGAACATCACCTGCAAGTCGAGCAGGTTGCCCCGCGAGGCACCTAGGGCCACATCGCGCGTGTCGAGGGTGAACACCGGACCTAGGCCCGACACGCCAAAGTTTTGGCGCTGGCGGTCGTCAAGGCGCGGGTCACCCTGCTGAAAATAATTGATGCCCCCAATCTCGTCGCCGTTGTCATTTACGCGGCCAGGCTGCGGCGCAATGTTGTACACCCGCGAAAAGCGGTATTGCAAGCCCACGAACCGGTTGGGAGCAATGCTCTTCTGGAAACGCTGGTTGATAATGAACAGGTTGAAGTCCAGAAACGAGCGGTTGCTGTTCGACACATCGTTGCCGATGCCGAAGTAGTAGAGGCGGTTTTTATAGGAGCTAATCTCGCCGTTGAGATAAAACTTCTCGCCCGGCGAATAGATGGTGTGCACAAACTGGAGCAGGTTCTGGCTTTCCTGCGTGGTCCAGTACTGCACACGGGCGTTGGAGGCGCGCGTGAGTGTGTCGGTACCAAAGCGGCCGCTCAGCAGCCCGCCCAGGCCGTAGCCAACGCCCGTTTCCTGCTGGTAAAACAGCACGGGGATGGGCAGAATCGTGATTCGCTTGGCCGGCTTAGGAATGTTAGCGGGCGGGGGAGGCGGCGTACCAGGTGTGCGGGTAGTATCGGGCTGGCCGGCTGGCAGGCCCTGGCCTTGGCTCACGAGCGACCCACCTAGTAACCCTGCCAGCAGCAGCGGAAAAATGCGCATATAATGATGAAGAAAAGAAGTAGTGAGGGCCTCAACGCAATTAGGGCCCTGCTGGTTGGCTAAGGCATACCTAGGCGCCCGGCCGGGCGGCAAGCCCAACTGGCAAATAGTGCTAATTCCCTACGTTTCAAGGCGCCGTTAGGCCAGCAGCATGCTCAGCACCCCGGCCAGCATAATACCCTTGCACCAGGCGCTGAGCTGCCTAAAGTGCCGGCGGCGGTCGGCCCGCCACAGCAGGCGGCCCAGCCATACCAGGGGCACCAGCACCAATAGCAGTAGCCAAGCACTTAGGGCCCAGCGCCCTAGGCTTAGCAGCTCGTAGGTAGCCCCCAGCACCAGCACGCCTAGGCACGCTAGAAAGCCTCCGGCTACCCACTTGCTCCGCACCACGCCCCACACCAGCGGCAGGGTGTGGCAGTCGTGCTGCGCATCGCCGCGCATGTCCTCAATATCTTTTATTATTTCGCGCACCACGGTCAGCAAAAAAGCCGCCAGTGCATACAGCCACACGGCTTTCTGGCCCGTTAGCAGCTGCAACTCGGGCAGCAGCACTAGCGCCGCCGTAAGGGCGGCAATGCTCACATTACCCACCAGCGCCACGCGCTTGAAGCGAGCCGAGTAGCCCCACAGCAGCAGCGCCGCCCCAAGGGTCACGAGCCCCAGCCGCCATGACAAGGCCGCGGCCAGCAGCACCCCTACCCCACTAAGCACCACGTGCGCCAGCATGGCCTTGCGCCGCCCCAGCAGCCGCCCCACCACCAGCCGGCCGGGCCGGTTAATGGCGTCAATCTTGACGTCGTAATAGTCGTTAATAATATAGCCCGCGGCAGCTACCAGCAGCGCTGCCACCACCAGCAGCCCAAAGCTGGGCGCCAGCAGGGTGGCTCCCAGCGGCCGGCCGGGTTGCAGCAGCGGCCCGCGCACCAGCACCAGGCTCAGTAGCATAATGGCCAGGTTGGGCCACCGCACCAGCCCCGGCAGTGCCCGCAGCAGCGGCCTAGCGGGGGCCGTAGGGTCAGGGTTGGGGTGGGCAGAAAACATGGCGCACGCAAGAAAAGAGGCCCAAAGATACTAGCTTGTTTCCGCGGCAGGTAGCCCACCTAGGTAGCCGCCCACGCAAAAGCCCGGCCTTGTGGGGCCGGGCTTACTGCTAGCACTACGGTAGGCTAGTCAAAAGAACTATTGTGCCTTGGTCAGCGGCGACTCAACTACGTGCTCCGATACAAACCACACTTGCAGCTCGTTGGCGCGCATTACATCGCTTACTACCAGGTCATTGGTGCCATCGTCGCCCGACTCGTCGGCCTTCTTAGCATATTCGTGGCAGTTTTTCAGGATAATCTGGTGGGCTTCCAGCAGGCGCGAAATCTGCACAGGAGCTTCTTCGCGGTCGCGCGGAGGGCGCGGAATGCTGGTAATCTCGGCTACGTCGAAGGCCATTGCCACGGCCACGCCACCCAAAATCTGGATGCGCTCGGCAATAGTGTCTACCAGTTCGGCTTGCTCTTCATAGTGCTTGTCGAACAGCAAGTGCAGTTGGTAGAAGGTCGGGCCCACTACCTGCCAGTGGCTCTTCTTATATAGGTCGCGCAGGCTGATGGTATCGGCGAGCAGCTGGTTTAGCATCTGCACGCTTTCCAGGCGCACATGGTCGTCGAGGCCGATGGGCAGGCGCTGGCTCACAGTGCCAAAGCGCTGCGTGGGGTTGGGGGCCTGCACCTGCTGGTTGAGAATCGGTTGGATATTCACCGCCGAATTCGTCTGCGGCTCACCAGCGCCTTTCATCGTCGTCAGGCCTTTGGTATCTTCTTTTTTGGTTTTGGGAGAGGCTTGCGTAGCCATAAACAACAGAATTTTGAGTTAGAAAGCAGGTCTAGTGCCAGCACCTGCCCGCTGTGGAGCGCGGCGGCTAGCGTTGGGTTGTTTACGCAAGGCTGGCGGCTAAGTTGAGGCCACGACTTGCTTTATTTCGGTTTCTTTCACCTGCTAAGCTGCTTTCACCGTTACCGCTTTAGGCTGCCTTCTACTTCTTATTACTATCGAATAACTACATGGCTTTCCCGTTTTTTGGCGACGATAAGTCGACCGTGGCCCGCTTGCTCGCCACTCTGCCCCAACAAGGCCGCCTCGAATGGATAGGCCTGCGCCCCGCCCGCCGTGCCGAGCTGCTGGCCGTGCTCGAGGCCGAAGTACTCACCGACCAGCGCCTGGCCGGCGACCACGCCAGCCCCAAGCCCGGCGGCAAGCGCCAACTCACCCTCATCCAGCACGAGCACCTAGGCGCCGTGGCGGGCTACCTAGGGCTGCCCGAGCCCGTGGCACCGGGCCGCCTGCGACGCAACCTAGTAGTGAGCGGCCTCAACCTACTGGCCCTCAAGGGCCGCCAAATTCAGATTGGCGACGAGGTATTGCTCGACATTACGGGCGAGTGCCACCCCTGCTCGCGCATGGAGGAAGAACTCGGCCCCGGTGGCTACAACGCCATGCGCGGGCACGGCGGCCTCACGGCCCACATTGCGCAGGGCGGAATTATTCGGGTGGGCGATGCCGTGCGGGTAGTGACACCCGCCACGCCTACTTAGGTTCTGGTAACGTTCTAGGTACCTAGGCAGTCATAAAAAAGCCTTCACCAATAGCGAAGGCCTTTCTACTTATGAAAACACGACTCCAAAGAGCCTGCCCCATTTACGCGGCTAGCCGACTAGCTGGATTTCGAGACAGCCAGAATAATTAGGCGCCGTCCATACGCACGATTTTGGGCGTGAACGAACCTAGGACGTTCACTAGCTCGCGCTGACTGGCCATCACGGTGTGGATGTCTTTGTAAGCCATCGGGGCCTCATCGAGCCCACCACCGATGAGCTCCACGCCGTAGTCGGCGAGGTGGCGGCGCACCTCGGCTTCGCCGAGCTCGGCCTTGGCGCGGGTGCGCGACATAAGTCGCCCGGCCCCGTGCGAGGCTGAGGCCAGCGACGCCGGCACCCCGCGGCCCCGCACGATAAAGCCGGGCGCCGTCATGGAGCCGGGGATGATACCGAGCACGCCCGCGCCGGCCGGCGTGGCGCCCTTGCGGTGCGTGATGACTTCGCGGCCATCGGCTAGCGTTTCTCGCCAGGCAAAGTTGTGGTGGTTTTCCACTTTCGCTAGGGGTTTCTCGCCCAAGGCTTTGGCCAGGCGGCGATGAATTTGCTCGTGGCAGGCCGAAGCGTAGTCGCCGGCTAGGGTCATGGCGGCCCAGTACTCCTGGCCGGCCTCGGTGTCGAGGCCCAGCCACGCTAGGTACTGCGCTTCGGCGGGCAGCTTACATACATCGCGGGCCAAGCCGGTGTAATGATTCGCCACGCTGGCACCCAGGCCGCGCGAGCCCGAGTGCGAGAGCACACCCACGTACTGGCCCAAAGGCAGCCCTAGGCCGTTGGTTGGGTCGGTGATTTCGACCAGCCCAAACTCCACGAAGTGGTTGCCCGAGCCCGAGGTACCGAGCTGCTCCACGGCCGTGGCGTGCTTGTTTTTCAGAAATGGCACCGTCGCAAATTCGTCGCGGTCCAGCACATCGTGCCCTAGGCGCTGGCCGCGGTCCCAGCCGCGCCCACCGCCAAAGCGGGTATTGGCGAGCAGCACGTTGCGCAGCTCCTGGGTGCGCTGCCCTAGGTACTTGGCTGGCAGGTCGAATACCGAGAGCGCCATACGGCAGCCGATGTCCACGCCCACGGCGTAAGGAATCACCGCATTATCGGTAGCCAGCACGCCCCCGATGGGCAGGCCGTAGCCGTGGTGGGCGTCGGGCATGAGGGCGCCTGCCACTGTCACGGGCAGCTTCATAGCCACTTCCATCTGGTGGATGGCACCCTGCTCAATATGCTCGGCCCCAAAAGTGGCGTACTCCTTGCGCGGCACCAGCGCCACGTGGCGCGAGGGGGCCGGCAGCAGCGCGGCCGCCGTGTGGCTCCACGCCAGGTCGGTGAGGTAGTCTTTCGGGTTAGTCAGGATGGTTTTGAGCAGCGCCAGCTGCTCGGTTTGGGGCAGGCGCTTGTGTTCTTTGCGCTGCAATTGCGCCAGCGCCAGCCCGATAGCGCGGCCCTCGGGAAACCCGAGCTGCCGCAAGTCATTGCCACGTAGTTGTGAGGCCATGTTTTTAGTACTTAGAGGTTGGTGCTTAGTGCATAGTATGTAGCGGCTGTTACAAAGCACTACACACTAGGCACTAGGCACTATTAAAAAGCCGGAGCGACAAGCGGCTCGCGCAACGGGCCTAGGTAGGCCCGACGTGACAGGTCGGAGTAGCGCGAGCCTACGGCATCCGGCTAGCTTTTGAATTGAGTGGGCTATGCCAAGGCGTAATAGTGGTCCCACACGCGGTCAATGGCGCTGATGCCTTCCTGCATCAGCCAGCTCAGCACCCAGCCGCTTTCCTCGGCGGTGGGGGCCCGGTTGTGCTTGCCGCGCACCTGCACCAGCCGCCGCTCGGGCGACACCTGGAGCGTGAGCTTACGCGCCCCACCCAGCGTGAGCGAGTAGATGCCCGTTTGACCGCGCAGGCAGCGTTGCATAAACGACGCCACGCAATGCTGCATCTGCTGGCCTTCTTCGAGCAGCTCGGGGTAGCTCAGTAGCTGCCGGATGCGCACCCAGTCGCCCGCGCCGCCCACAAAGTCCGGCACCGGCAAGCCTACCCAGGTAGTAGCGAGTAGCTGGTTGAAGTGCGGATTGGCCCGCCCGCGGCCGAGGCTGCGCTGCCAACGGGCCGTACTGGCCAGCAGCGACGCCAGCGAGCGGCCCCGCACCGAGAAGCCGGGCTGCGGCGGCTCGGTGGGCGTGCCCTGGTAGCGGCGCAGGCGCACGTAGTCGCACACCGGCCCAAACTGCCAGGCGTCTACCTCCGGCTCGGCCCGAAAGAGCTCAAGCACGGCCAAGTACGTGTCGTCGTCGGCGCCGATGGGAAAGCGGCCCAGCGGTGAGGCCAGCACCACGCCCAGGTACTCGGGCGCCCCGCGCTCGGCCAGTTGGGCGTAGCGGTAGGCCTCGTGAAAGGTGCAGCCGGCCGGGGCCTGCTGCATGAGATGTGCTTGCCGTTTGTTGAGGCGCACCGGCAGCCCTGCGAAGCTGCGCAGCGGCTGGCCACTACCTAGGTGCACTAGCAGGGTACTTGGGCAGAGGTCGTTGCGTAGGTCGGGGGCCTGGCCCCAGCAATGGCGCACCCAGGCTGGCACATCGCCAAAGCCGTCGAAGAGGTGGCGCACCAGGCTATCAAGCTGCCGAAAGGCGTTTTTGGAAGGCGGTTGCCAGTCGTCTAGCTCGCGCCGGCGGCGGTGGTAGTGCCGGCCTACTTGCACGAGGGCCGGCGCCAGCTCGGGGCGCGCGAACAGCGCGGTGCGGCGCATGGCCAACTGGCGCAGCAAGTGCGCGATGCGCCACTGTTCATCGGCTGGGTAGCCGCCTAGGTGGCGGTGCAGCGCGGCCAGCACCGTATGCGGCTGGGCCAGGCGGTTGAGTTCGACCGTGCTTTCGGCCGAAAGCAGAAAATTGATTTGACGCGGCAGCGGCCATTTTTCCCAGGTGGGGCGCTGAGCTAGGGCCACATCGGCGGCCTGGGCCACGCGCACGCGCCAGGGAATAGGTTTGTGTCGGTTTGCCATGAATGCAGGGCCGGCGTGGCCCAGGGGCGGCCGGCTTAGGGGGGTGAGAGGAACGAGAAAAACATAGTCTGAGCGGCAGGAGCAATGTCTTTTTGCATGGTGCAGTTAAGTTTTGGCCAGCCTGATAGCTAGCGTGATACAATGAGTTAAAGGCAAAAAATGGGGCAATAAGCGAGCAGCGACTTGGCGTAGTAATTCTGCTTTCAGCCACTCAGCCACCGCGCCGCCGGGCGGCAGGCGCGGGCAGGATTCGAACCTGCGGCAGCCTAGGAGGCCACGGAATCTAGAAGTAGCGCTGCCCTACGGCACCCAATGCGATTACTAACTAAGCTGGGCAACAAGCGCAAAGCCTGCCAATACGTGCTTTGCCATTTTAAGCTATCGCTGGAAATTGTTGCTACAGCAGTCCAGCGAGCGGGATCCAAACCCGCAATCCCGTCGTCCCGAAACGAAGTAAGGCCCTGCTACGGCACCAGCTTAGGTAGTAAAACCATTTAAAAAGCAATCCAGGCAACAAGCGGTCGGCGGCATTTTCCAGGCCAAGACCTAGAAAACAGGGAGTCGAACCCCAACTCTGATTAACAGTCAGATTTCACCAAGCGAAGTAGCGCCTTCCTACGGCACTGGGTTTTGATTTTTCTTTTGGGGCAACAAGCGCCCGGCCCACAGTCCTGCTCTATCAGTTGAGCTACGGCGGCAGTCTAGGCCGCTACCGGCGGGATTCAAACCCGCAACCTGGCGAATCGCAATCGAAGTATGGCCGGGCTACGGCACCCAAATAAAAAAGGGAAACGAGGCGACAGGCGACGAGCCATCCTGCTCTAACCAACTGAGCTACAGTAGATGCCGGAGTAACTAGCGGCGGGGCTCGAACCCGCGACCCGGCGAATCGCAATCGAAGTAAGGCTCGCCTACGGCACTCGTTTTTTAGTACTAATCAGCCAACCGGCAGAAAAGCTGTTTTCACGTCAGAAAGAAGATTTTAGGTCAACACCTTTTCAAGCTGCCGGGGTAATAAGTCGCCTGCGACTACTGCTCTACCATTGAGCTACTCAGCCAATTTTTGTAAGTAGCGGCCGAGATAAGAATCGAACTTATAACCCGAAGGAACGCCCGGCTACGACACCCGGCAGCAAGAAAGAAATACAGGGCAACAGGCGGCCAGCGCACTATTTGCCGCTAGCCAGTGCCAGCGCCGGGACTCGAACCCGCGGGCACTACCGCAGCAGCACCCGAAACCGACCACGAAGTAGCGCCGACCTACGGCACCTGATTAAGAAGGAGTTGACCCTAGGTGTGGAACGGGCCGCCGGGGCAGCAAGGCCCCAGCGGTAGTCCGTTCCGGCCAGCGGCTGTCCTTAAGAGGTCAGTCGTTTGCCTAAGTTGTGTAGCATAGAAAATGCTCGTTTAGAAGGTGGTACAATTATGCTGCCAATTCTTTGTAATCAAGGGCTTCTTCAAAAGCCCGCAGCACGGCGTGCGGCGGCTTGGGGTCAAAAATGGCGAAGGTTATGCACCGAAAGCGGCCTCGAATAGCGGGGTCGGCCAGCGCCTCGGCAAAGAGCTGAGCCACCTGCGCCGGGTCGTTGGCGAAGACGCCGCAGCCCCAGGCCCCGAGTACCAGCGCCTCTACGCCGTGGCGCGCGGCGGCGGCCAGCACCAGCCGCAGCCGCTGGCGCATGGTGGGCACTAGCTGCGGCAGCAAGTGAGGCGCGTTGCGGGCCAGCGCGCCAGCATTTACAGCTGGGGCCGTGATGATGTCGAGCAGCAGCGGCCTAGGTCGCCACTGGCCGCCGTCGGTGCGCAGCACGGGCACGCCGGGCGAGTAAATGAGATGGTCGCTGTAGAGTGCCTTGCTCGTGGCCTGGCTATTATAAGCATACATCTCAGCAAATTGCGTGAGGCACGGATATAGCCCCGACGACCGGGCCAGGCTTTCCTCCTGGGCCTGGCTGCCACCTAGGAAGCCGCCGCCAGGGTTGCGGGCCGAAGCAAAATTCAGGACCCCTACCCTACCAAACTCGTTCGCCAGCTGCGCGGCGGCTTCGAGCGTAGTAGCATTCTGCACCCGCACCTCGGCCAGCGGGCCGGCGGGCCAAGTTAGCTCGCGCAGCAGGTCGGCCGCATCGGCGGGGCGGTAGAGGCGGCTACTGGCCTGGGCGGCGCGCTGGGCTTCAGCAAACTCGACGCGGCCAGTGGGGCCGGGGTAGTAGCCGTTTTCCAGGGCGGCCAGGGTTTCGCGGGCCAGTTGTTGGCGGTAGTCGCGGTTCATGTGGGGGAAGTCATTAGATATTGAAGCTTTAATCCTTATCGCATTAGGTTGTGCTCAGCATAACGAAAAAGGAGGTCAGGAAAAGCTTATAGCCGCTTAGAAATCGGGCGACAGACGCCAGGGCTACCGACCTTTCGGCCGTTTTCCGACGGGGCAAGGCTACCCCAATCGGACCGCAACGAAGTATGCCCTGACTACGGCACCGATTTCAGAGCGAGCGGTAGCGGCCGGGGGTTCCGCTTGATTGCCCGGCCGTGCAGCTTGGACTACAGCTCGATTTTCTGAATTTCGGTGAGGGCGTCGCCGCCGTTTTCGAGGGCCGCGAGCACGTCGAATACCTTGTCGGACCAGCCGGCAATGAGGGCCACGCCGTGCTCGGCGCGCACGTCGAGCGGGGTGGGGCCGTGACCAGCGAGGTCGAAGAGGTAGAGGCGAGCCTGCGGCGCCACGTTGGCGCGGTAGGCGGCCCACTCCTGGGCTACTTCCACGCCGCTGCCGCTCCAGAGCTGGCAGTCGGTGAAAATCATGACCTTATCTACCACCTCACGGCGCTGGCGCAAGTCCTGAATCACGAGGTAGCCATTGGTGGAATAACCTACTTCGCCCTCGCGGCGGTACAGCTCCTGCACGTTGCGCAGCACCTGGCCCTGGGGCAGGGCAATGCGCTTCCAAGTATTTCCGAAGATGCCCGTAACTACGTGCTGGCAACGGCTTTGCAGCAACATGGCCAGCACCAGGCCCACATCGTAGAGCAGCACTTTGCTGCGCGGCGAGATGGGTTGCTGCATCGAACCCGACACGTCGCAGGCCACCACCACGCGGGTAGTGCCGTCGAAGCCGCGCAGGTTGGCCACGCTGGCCGAGATGGCTGCTTCGAGCGCTGCTAGCACCGGGGCCGTCGCGCCGCTACCTAGGGCCAGTACCTCGCGGTAGGCGGCCAGAAAGCGAAAGGGCAGCTGCTTGGCGCGGGCTACCTGGCCGGGGTTGGCCAAGGTGGCACAAGCGTGGGCTAGCACGTCGGCGCTCACATTAGCTTCCAGCAAGTTACGCAGGTTGCGCAGTAAGGCCATGTAGCCCAGGCGGCCGCTGGTAACGAGGGTTTCCCAAGTGCGAGCCACGGCGGCCTGGCGCTCGGCAGGCGAGGCGTAATCGACTTGCCCGGCGGCCGACAGCTCGGTTTCCCAAGTATAAGGCGTGGGTAGGGTGCCGGCCACTAGTTGGTCAAATACCGCTTGCTGGCCTTCGTCCCGCGGCTTGGGGTGCACCAGGAACAAAGCATCGCGCAAGCGCACGGCTCCGTCGCGGTTGTACTTAGCCAATTGGTAGGCATCGAACTTATTGAAGGCCAGCGCCAAGCCATGCTGCACTTGTTTGGAGAGCCGCCCTAGGGTTTTGGTTCCGCTGCGGCCGTTGGCCTGGGCGTAGAAGGCCAAGAGCTCCGGGATTTCATCGGCCCGCTGCACCACCCGCGCCACTAGGCGGCTCACCAGGTTGTCGCCCCGGTGAATGCGGGCCAGCTCTACGGCCAGCACCAGCGGCACCGAGCGCAGGTAGAGCTGCTCGCGGGCATACACTGCCAAGCGGGCTACGAACTGCGACTCGTTTTTCGCCACCAGCTCGCGCAAACGGGCCAGGCGAGTGTCAGCCTTTTCGTAAAACTGGTCGCTGAGGGCGGCCGTGGCTACGGCAGCGTACAGCTCCAGAGCCGGAGTGAGTACGTAGGCAGGTGCACCTTCGTGGTTGCGAACAGGGGCAGGCGGCGCTTTGCGAAAGTTAAAGTTGAAGCGCATGGTGGGTGGAGGCAGAGATGATAAATAGGAAATTATTTAATTCCGCTGGCAATTACTTTTGAATTACAAAGGCAATACTTTTCCTTTCGAATAAAAACGCGTTTTTATTCGTTTTGTAATTACACAAAAAAGCCCAGCTTGTAATAGCCAGGCTTTTTTTATGCAACGGCGCTAGTAATTACTAGCGTTTATATCGCAAAGAAAAAGCTTGGCCGTGCCGCTTACTCCAACCGCGTAAGGGCTGGCTCGAAAGCTGCTGCAGCAGGTAACTGGGGCGGATAAAAGACATCGGGCAAAGAAGGAATAAGCGGCTAATGAACCGATTAAACACAAAAAAACCCGAGCTTAGGGGCTCGGGCAGTGGCAGTGCTAACCTAGGGTTAGCGGCAGGCACATGTACCGAGCAGCGGCAGCCTTTCTGGCTGCATCTTATCCGAATTCCGGCGGCTGAGTGTGAGGTGATACATGGCTGTGGTGGTTTAGTGTGACAAAGGTAGGCGAACAATTTTTATATATCCAACTAATTTAAAAAATTATTTCAGTTATTTTTTAAATTAGTAATTAGCACCTCCTAATTACAATTTAATAAAACAATTAATAATACATACTTAGTAAAGTGAATTACGCAATTACTCTTACTGTATAATAAGCGCTGTATTTCTACTGCCAATTACTTTTGTTGTGATGGCTGATTCTTCCCTTCCCTTACGCCGACCGCTGCCCGAACGCCTTATAGCGGCTGAGCCAGTTGGTACCCCAACCCAGCAAGCTTTTCGGCAGGCCATTGGAGCGGTAGAAGAGCTTCGCGAGCAGCTTCACAGCCTGCGGGCGTCTCAAGCGGCCACGCGCCAAGCTTATTGGCGGCAAGTGGGACCCCTGGCGGCAGCTACAGTGGTGGCGCGGCGGGCACTATATGCCCCGTTAGAAAAAGCGTTGCTGGATGGGTATCTAAGTCGGGCTGAACTGCAACAGGTAACCGATTTGCTGGTGCAAAATGCCCACAGCCTGCAAGAGCGGTTTGGTGAGGACGAAGCGGTTATCCTAGGTCGCTATGCACCGGCACCAGTTCCAACTGAGCCGCCGCTGAGAGCCGAAGCCGAAGATGGGAGTGCGTCTCCCCTGCCCGCTCATGAGCAGGCCGCGACGGCAGCGCGTGCCCAGCGGCAGCAGCGGGCGCAAGCTGCTCGTGCCGCCAAGGCCCAAGCTGCCGATACGGAAGACCAAGCACTGCTCCAAAATACCAAAACGGCCTACCGCCAATTAGCCCGCCTGCATCATCCCGACCGCGCGGCCCAGGCCGACGAGCCCACACAACGCGCTCAAACCGAACTGATGCAGCGCATCACGGCTGCGTATGCCGCTAACGACCTAGCCACCTTGCTGACCCTGTTGGCAGACGCACCGGCCACCACTTCCCCTATGGCTGAAACGGAAGCCCTGTTGCACCGCTACACCCAGGCCTTAGCCCAGCAGCAGGCGCAACTAGCAAAAGACCTAGTAGCGGCGCAACGGGCCGATACTACCGCGCCGTGGAGCGGTACCGAGAAGCAACAGCGCACCCGCCTGCGCCAGCTCAAACGAGATTTGCGGGCTGAGCTGGATTACCTAGGCTACCTTTTGCCGCAACTAGCCGACCCAGCAAGCCTGAAAGCACTGCTGCGAGAATTGACCAACCGGAGTCAGCACGCTCTTTAATCGGGTAAGCTGCTTTGCTAAACTGTAGGCCCAGCTAGAGACCTAGGGCTGCTACGGCGGCCTGCACTGCTGCGGCCCGGTAGGCAGGCGCCGTAGCAGGAGCTTGTAGTAGCTTGAGCAGGTTCATGTATTTGCGGCGGCCTTCGGCCAGCATCTCGGCCGGTACTTCGAGCGGAAAAACGCCAAAGGGCTCTACCTTCTGCACACCTACTAGCAGGAAGCGCTCGGCCCGCAGGGCATCGGTATAAAAAGCCGCCTGACGGTCATAGTCATAGGCCGAGCACTGCCAGCGGAAGTGGTCGGCATCGCGAGCCAGCGTAGTTTTAAAATCGATAACGGTATAGGGCTGGCCGGGTTGGTCGAGCACGAGGTCAGCGCGCAGCTTGCAGAGCGTGCCTGTGGTGGGCTCCGTAAAGAGGGCACTACGCTCGGTGAGGCCCTGAGCAAGCAGTTGGTTGAGTTCCGTATTCAGCTTCACGCCTTCCACCAGCCACCACACAAGGGTATCGTTGAGGCCAGGCTGCCCAGCGCGGTAGTCATCGGGCTCGAGCAAGGCCGTGTGAAAGGCCGTGCCAAAGCTCAACGCGCCCGAGCCCGAATCGGTGCGCGGGGGGCGGCCATCGAGGGCATCGCGTAGGCGCGACAAGTCAGAATTGGCAATGGCGGGCAGGGCCCGGTAGTCGTCGTAGGATACGCGTAGCAGGTCGGGGCGGTGGGCGGGGGTAGGGAGCAAGTCGGGCACGGTAGCTTAACAATAAAACCCAGCCGAAAGTACCGCCCGCCGCTCCAGTAAGCACTATTTTTTTATACACCCACGCTAAGTAGCTTGGGTATAAATACAAAACTGCCTCGGATGCTCACATCCGAGGCAGTTTCTAAGACCCTAGGGTCAGCTTAGCTAGCACTAGTTATTGCTGATGAGGTATAGCCGCAGCTGCAATTTATTATTCACGAGATTAGGTCCTCCCAGCACTACTCGCTCGGGCGTGATGGGCGAAGCAGTATTGAGAAGCAGGCCGTCATTAGTTACTGTCCCATTCAACACGTCTTTGCAATATTCAAGCACTGACCACCGGTAACCGAATTGATTAATTCCTGCTAGATTGGCTACATCAGTTCTATAATCGAACGTGACAGGAGTGCCAGTAGCAGTAACATCGCTGTCTAGCCGGGTATTCTGCACCAGGGCAATGGGTTGGTTATTCCGGTTGCTCCTGTACAAGCTCAACCTAGCTGGCGGAGCCAAATTAGCTCTAGCACCCGACGTATTATCGGGCATTTGGGCTATCATTACCGCGTTCGTAATGATAATATTTCGCCCGAAGCTACGCAGGTTAGTCAGGTACGGAATCTCAATCTTAGTTTGCAGTCCCAGCAGTCCCTGAATGTACGTTTGCTGTGTAGTGAGGGCAGCCGGAATCTGCTGGAGCGACGTGGTAAGCGTGTTCAAGCCAGCAATGGCCGAGCGGTCGGCCTCTGCCTGGTAGAAGTGCCGGCCCGTACTCAGAGCAAATGCATAGTTGAGGGCCGTGGCTGGGTCAGTCGGCTCGTGGTAGTAGAGCGTGAGGGCTGCCGTCTCACTATTGGCCGCAAACTGCACCAACGCAGCTTCGTCGGTAGCACCAGGCAGCAGCGCCAGCCCCGGGAACCGGGCGTCCAGCTGCTCCTGGCTGGTAAGCAGCCGCGCTTTGCCCGCATCCAGCAGCTCTTGGCCAAAGGCGCTCGCTAGGCGCAGGCGTAGCGTAGGGATGTTCCGGCGCGCCCGGCGCACGATTACTTGGTTAGGGTCATTTACCGACTCGGCCCGTACCCGGCCACTCATGGGCGTGAGTTTGGGCGAGGCGTAGCCGTGCTGCGTGGTAGGTGCAAACGAATTCAGCCGGTGCACATCGACGAGCGTCTGCGTCTTGGTTGTGTCGCCATAGCGGTAGGTGTTGGGCTTGAGCACTAGCACCAGCGAGTCGAACACCTGGGTTTGGCTGGGCGTGAAGTTGCTCGGCAAGCTCATCGTCACGTAGCTCTTGGCCGTGATGGTACCTAGTTGTGGGTCTTTGTAGCGCCCCACCAGCAGCAGGTTCGACCCAGAAGTAATGATAGAGTCGCGCAGTACCGTCGAGGCCCGAATAGTAAGCGTATCTACCAGATAGGCACCCGTATTGGCGTCGGCGCTAGGCAGGCCGACGCCAATGTTGCCGGGCGTGCTGGAGCAGGCCGCTGCCACTAGCAGCAGGCTCAGCCCCAGCAGTAGCCGTTGCCACCCGGTAGCCAGTGCTACCGGCGCCGAGCTAAGAGCAGACTTATTGTTGCGAAGCATTCGGGTCAAACTTCCAGAAATCGTCGAATGCCGTGGTGCCGGTGGCGCCTAGGCCTACGTAGCCCGTGTTGCCGATGCCAAATGCCACGGGTAGCGAGCGGGCCGAGCCAGTGAAGGGGTTTTTCAGCGTCCAGGTGTCGGCCGCCGGGTCGTACTGGTAGCACGACAGCGAGTTGCTACCGTTGTTACCCACGGCTACGAAGCCGATGTTGTTGACAGCGAAAGCAGCGGCCTGCGTGCGGGCTACACCACTGTAATCGTAGCTCTCGGTCGAGTTGCTGATGTTAGCCAAGCTGCGCTTCTGCGTCCAGGGCGCCGTGGTCGAGGCGGGGTCGAAAGCCCAGAATTGCGTGTCGGTCGTGTTGTTATTGGTGCCGAAGCCCACGTACATCACGTTATTGAGCGTGAAAGCCGAGGCATTTACCCGCTTGTTGCCGGGGAAGCCGATATCGGTCCACGAGTTGGTAGCGGGGTCGTACTTATACATGTCCTTCTCGTAGTTGCCGCCAAAGCCGCAGCCTACGTAGCCTACGTTGCCCACGCTGCCGGCCACAGCGCCGCGGCGGCCCGTACCGGTAGTGGTCAGCGGGAAGTCTTTGATACGCGTCCAGGTACCAGTGGTCGTGGTCGTGGTCGTGGTGCCATTCGTGGTGGTGGTCGTCACGGTCGGCGTGGCAGGGTCAAACTGCCAGAAGTCGCTTAGGTAATTGCCATTTTGGTCAAAGCCAGTGCCTACGTAGCCTTTGTTATTAGCAGCAAAAGCAGCAGCCAGGTAGCGGGCCGGCGCAGTAGCGGGCATAGGCGTTAGCTGGGTCCAGCTGCCCTTGGCGGGGTCAAACGCGTAAAAGTCTTTGAGGCGGGTGCTGCTTACGTCGTTACCCGTGCCTACGTAGGCGATGCCGTTAATCACAAAGCTTACGGCGCCGCTACGCGTTACCCCCGGAAAGGAGTTGCCAGCCGTCCAGTTACCAGTTACCGTGGTGGTAGTTTCGTCCTTTTTGCAGCTGCTCAGCCCAAGGCCGACGAGAAGGAACGCCAGGGTCAGGAAACGGCCTGCCCGCAACGAAAAGTTTTTCATGTAAAAAAAGTAATGGATTGCGCTTAAGAGTAAGCCAGCAGGCAAAGTGGTTGCGTTAGCTCGGTGTAAAAAGTAATGTTTGGGCTGACCTAAAGCCCTGCAAGGTACGGCGCAGCCTGCTTTTGCCCCAATTCTCATCGACCAACGCGAGCTTTTTGCCGAGCAGTTAGCTGCGTAAAAAGACCGGCCGGCGCGGTAACTACCCCAACGCTAACCGAGCAGTTTTCTTGCCCGCCGTTAGTCAAATCGGATGGCCACCATGGGCTTGATGCGGGCGATGAGGTAGGTAGGAATGAGCACGGCCAGGCCCGAGGCCACTAGCGTAGCTACGTTGAGCAGTATCATCATGGTAGGGTCCCAGGCGATGGGCACGCGGTCCATGTAATAGTTTTCGGGGTCGAGGGGAATGACCTTGAAATAGTATTGCAGCGCGCAAAAGCCTAGCGCTACGGCATTGCCAATGAGCAAACCACGCAGCGTGATGGCCACACCCCGGAAGAAAAACATCTCCCGAATCTGGTTATCGCTCGCCCCTAAGGCCTTCAAAATGCCTATCATCTTGGTGCGCTCCAGAATCATGATGAAAATGGTAGCGACCATATTGAAGGTGGCCACGAAGATGATGAGCACTAAGAAGATGATAACGTTACGATTGAGCAGCTGCAGCCAGTCGAAGAGCTGCGCATACTGGTCAGTTACTTTCTCCACGCGCACCTCGTAGGGTAGCTCTTCATAAAACTGGTCGAAGGTGCTATCGAGCTGCTTGAAATCGCGCAGGCGCACTTCGAGCCCGCCCACTAAGGAGTCGGGCCAGGCGTTGAGCTCCTGCACCTGGCGCAGGTCGCCGAGCACGTACACCTCGTCAAACTCGTCGAGGCCCGTCTGGTAAATGCCCGACACCCGAAACTTACGCACCCTAGGTGGCTGCTGAATGAAGTAGAACAGCGCTTCGCTGCCCACTTTCAGCCGTAGCTTATCGGCCACCTTGCGGCTCACCACAATGTCGGGGCTAGCGGCCGTGTCGGTGAAGGTGATGAACTTGCCGTCCACCATGTTCTGGCGCATTGAGTTGGGGCCGTGCTTCTCATTGATGCCTTTGAGCACCACGCCGAGCACCTCGTCGGTGGTTTTGATGATGGCCGTTTTGCGGGCGAAGGGCTGCACCGACGCCACCTGGCGATAGGCACCTAGGCGCTGGCGCAGGTCGGGCTCAGAGAGCGGAGCTACTTCGAGCGAGTTAGTATTGTCGTAGCGCGAGAGCTGAATGTGCGCGCCAAACGAGAAGATTTTACCCTGAATTTGCTCGCGGAAGCCTTGCAGGATGGAGAATGACACCAGCATCACGGCAATGCCCAGGGCTATGCTCACCGTGGCAATGCGGGTGACCGAATGGGTGAAGGAGCCGACGTCGGCCCCGTCCATTTTGCTTGATATGTAGCGGGCAATGTTCACTAGCGGGCGTAAAGCTACGGCTGGGCTGGCGCACGGCGGCGGCTAGCCGCCGAACACGTGTAGTTTTGGCGTATGATACTACGCATTTTGGCCGGCGCCAGCTTCCTAGGTGCCCTCGGTTTAGGAATGTTCACCCAAAGTGCTGTGCCGCCAGCGCCCCAGCCTGCGGCAGCACCGACCTTGCAAGTAGGCGCCGCCCAGCTGCCCGCTTATCTACCTTGGCTGCAAGGCAAGCGGGTGGGGCTAGTTGTGAATCAAACCTCGCTGGTGGGGCGCACGCACTTAGCCGACACGCTCAAGAGCCGAGGCGTAAACCTAACGGCCATTTTTGCGCCCGAGCACGGCTTTCGTGGGGAGGCGGCTGATGGGGCCACCATCGCCGATGGGCGCGACGCCCGCACGGGCGTTATGGTGCGCTCGCTGTACGGCAAGACCAAGAAGCCGACTCCTGAAATGCTAGCCGACGTAGATGTATTGGTATTCGACATCCAAGACGTAGGCACGCGCTTCTACACCTTCATTAGCACACTGCACTACGTAATGGAGGCCGCCGCCGAGCAGGGCAAGACTGTGGTGGTGCTCGACCGACCTAACCCCAACGGCGCAGTGATTGATGGCCCGGTACTTGAGCCCAAGCATCGCTCGTTTGTGGGTCTCGACCCACTGCCCGTTTGCCACGGCCTCACGGTAGCCGAGTTAGCCAAGATGCTCAATGGCGAAAAATGGCTGGCCGGCGGCCGCCAGTGCGCCCTCAAGGTGGTGCCGATGGCCGGGCGCTACACCCATACCCTACCCTACGCCCTGCCCGTGCGCCCCTCGCCCAACCTGCCTACGGCCCGCGCTGTGGCGCTGTACTCGAGCATTTGTTTTTTTGAAGGCACCAACGTGAGCGTAGGCCGCGGCACCGAGCGGCCGTTTGAGGTAGTTGGCAGCCCCACGCAGCCCACTAGCCGGCCCTACCAGTTTACGCCCCGCCCCAATGCGGGCTCCCCTACCCCGCCCCTCAACGGCCAACTGTGCTACGGCCTCAACCTGCACCAGCCCGCCCCCGGCGAGCCAGCGGAGTTTTTTACGCTTAAGTACTTGCTCGATTTTTACCGACAGAGCACCGACAAGGAGCATTTCTTTACCAAATACTTTGAGCAGCTGGCAGGCACCGACTCACTGCGGGCGCAAATCATAGCGGGGCGCTCGGAGGCTAGCATCCGGGCGAGCTGGCAGCCGGCCCTAAGTCGCTACAAAGCGCTGCGCAAAAAGTACCTGCTATACCCCGAACGATAAAGTAAGCAAGCTGCATCTGAGCTATATATAGGAGAAGGAAAGGTGCAACACCCCCTTTAGCGCGACGCAGGCCTGGCCTGCACCTAGGCTGCATTGGGGGCGGGCGGGTTACTTTCGCGCCGCGCTCAGGCGGCCTAGGTCGCTGGTTGGCGCCTTCAGTTCATTATGCCTACTCCGCTCCGCCTCATTTTTATGGGCACGCCCGATTTTGCCGTGCCCACCCTCGAAACCCTGCTTGCGCTGCCCGAGGCGCAGGTGGTGGCCGTCGTCACGGGCCCCGACCGGCCCGCCGGGCGCGGGCGGCAGCTGCAAGCCTCGGCCGTGAAGCAGGCGGCCTTGGCCCACGGCCTGCCCGTACTGCAGCCTACTAATCTGAAAGACCCCGGCTTCCAGGAAGAGCTACGCAGCTATGCCGCCGACTTGCAAGTGGTGGTGGCTTTTCGGATGCTGCCCGAGGCCGTGTGGAATATGCCCCGCCTGGGTTCAGTCAATATCCACGGCTCGCTGCTGCCGCAGTACCGCGGCGCGGCCCCCATCAACTGGGCCCTGATGCACGGCGACCAGGAAACGGGCGTCACGAGCTTCTTCTTGCGCCACGAAATCGACACTGGCGACCTGATTATGCAGGAGAAGCTGGCCATTACGCCCGACGATGACTTTGGGTCGGTGTACGATAAGCTGAAGGTCCTAGGTGCCCAGCTGGCGGCCCGCACGGTGGCAGCCATTGCGGCCGGCGCGGCACCCAGCACGCCCCAGCCTACCTCGCCCGATGGCCTGCGCCCAGCCCCCAAGCTCACGAAGGAAACTGGCCGGCTCGACTTTGCGCGCTCAGCCACTGAGTTGGTGCACCACGTGCGGGGCCTCAGCCCCGCGCCCGCGGCCTATACCACCCTGCCTGATGGCCGCGGCCTGAAAGTATTTCGGGCGCAGGCTGTGCCGGGCGAGGCCGCTGCACCCGGCACCTGGGCTACCGATGGTCGCCAGTACCTGCGCGTGGCTACCGCCAGCGGTTGGCTCGACCTATTAGAAGTGCAGCTCGAAGGCAAAAAACGTATGAGCGTGGTCGAGTTCCTACGCGGCACCCGGCTAGAGTTTTAGGCCCTAATGGGCACGTACTCGCGGCGCGCCAACCGGGGCACCTAGGCACGCTTTTTACATTATTAGCAATTATTTATATGGTTTCTCTTATTGTGGCCGCCGCCGAAAACGGTGTTATAGGCCGCCAGGGCCAGTTGCCCTGGCACCTACCCGCCGACCTCAAGCACTTCAAGGACCTTACTCTAGGCCACCCCATCGTGATGGGCCGGCGCACATTCGATAGCATCGGGCGGCCCCTGCCGGGCCGCACCAACATTGTGCTCACGAGCCACCCCGGCTGGTCGGCACCAGCGGGAGTGCTCGTGGCGCACTCGCTGCCCGAGGCACTAGCCCTGGCTGCCACTCAGCCGGGGGGCGATGAAATCTGCGTTATTGGCGGGGGCGAAATCTACCGACAGGCCCTACCCGGCGCTGCGGTGGTGCACCTCACTGAGGTGCATACGACTGTGGCCGATGGCGACACATTTTTCCCAGCCCTTTCGCCCACCGAGTGGCGCGAAGAAACCCGCCAGCGCCACCTCGCCGATGACCGCCACGCCGTAGCCTACAGCTTCGTGACACTGCGGCGGCGCTAACAAACCGGACACTAAAAAAGGCCCGTCTATCGTAATAGACGGGCCTTTTTTAGTGTCCGGTTTTTAATTTGAATTTATCGCAATAGCACGAGTTTGCCCCAGTCTTTCTGGAAAGCTTTGTCGCCGGCAGTAGCACGCTGGCTAAATTGCCCGCTGGGGTCGTTGAGCGAGACGCGGTAGAGGTAGGTGCCATTAGCCAGCCGGTCGCCATACTGGTCGGTACCGTCCCAGGCGTAGTCCGTGATGTTATTGCCGATGTGCAGCGGCCCCAGCTCGCTCATAAAGATTTCGCGTACTACTCGGCCCGTGAGCGTCATAATCTGAATTTTCATGTCGCGGGGCAGCTCCTGGCCCGTCACCGTAAATACGAAGCGGGCCGTGCTCGTGACCGGGTTAGGATAAGGAAACACGTTGGTGATGGTAGATTCCTTCACAACCTCAAACCGAATCTGGTAGGTCTGGGTACCAGCGGCATTGCCCGAGCGGTCGCGGCCCTGCACTTGCAGCGTGTAGATGCCGTTTTCAAGCGGCGTCGTTTTGCCCGGCTGAAAGTCGAGGCGCGCCACCGAGCCAGCCTGTGAGGTCGAGTCAATGGTGAACTGAATCTCCGAATTACCTAGGGTATTTATCAGCATAGGAGTCGTCTGGCCGGGCTTCTGAAGCAGCACCGTAAAAGCCGACGCATCCTTGATGTGCCGCAGCTTGTCTTCGTCCTTGAGCTGAATGCTAACTACTGGCATCGGCGATACTATGTCGCCGTTGAGCAGGTGACGGCCATCCACGGCCACATCGAGCGTGGGCGGCACGTTGCCATCGCCAATAGTGTAGGGCGCCAGTGTGAGGGTATTGTTGAAAAAATACAGCTCGGACTGACGGTTGGTTACCGGGTTCACCGTTACGACTGGCGTGAGGGTTCCGAATATCCCAACTACATCCAAGCTCACTTGCACTGTCATGCTTTCTCCGGCTTTAAGAATGCTAGGCGCCGTGAAAGTGGCCGACTTTACTGAAACGCCGCTGGCATTGAGCAAGTCGATGCGCGTGACGAGCGGAGACCCGAAGTCGATGCCGCCAATATTCTGGAACACCACGGGGAAGGCAATTTTTCCATTATTTGCAGCCTGACCAGCCAACGTTGCCGGGTCGTAGCTGGCACTGGCTACCAAGTCACGTCGCACCGTACCCTCGGGCAATCCCTTGTAGGCCACGAGCCACTGCCGCAATTGTGGCGGCACCCGGTTTACCGAGTCGCGCAGCGTTACTTCGAGCTGCAAGTAAGGATATTTAGAGGCCTGTACCGACGTCAGGCTATACGACTTAGTTTTGACGTCGGGTGCCAGTTCAGCCGTCGCATTGTTGGCATCAACGCCCAGCACGCGCAGGGTGTAATCTGAGGTAGTATTTTCGCGCTTGATAACGTTGAAAAGCGTTTGCCATTCCTGCGCCGGGCCAATGCGCGTGCTCAGCACCCTACCAGCCTGGCCGGGGGCACGCACCGTATCTACGAAGTTCACTAGCTGGTTGTAACCGGGCTGAGCTAGGGTGCGGTCGGGGCCTTGCTCGCGCACCAACTGGCCGCCGGCTGCCAGCTTCTTGGCTAGCAGCGCCCAGGGCTCGCCGTTGCGCAACTGGCCGCTGGCAGCGAGCTGGCTGCCCAATTGCTTGGTAAGCGCCGCGCGCACACTGGCCGGGAAGGCCGCATAGCGCAGGCGGTTCATACTAATGAGGGCCACGTAGGCGCCTTCGGGCACATTGTTGAGGAACGTCACGAGCTGCTGCTGGCGCGCCGCACTGTTGTTCAGGTTATCGAGAGTGTCGCCGCTGGTGCTGCCAAAATGGTAGAACTGCTGGTCGCCTAGGCCGCAAGTGCTGTATGGCCCACCGGGCACTGCCACGCGTTTGAGCGTGCGGCCATCCAGGGCTACTAGCAGCAGATTGGGCGAACTGGTGCCGCAGTCGCCTAGGTAAGGCGGCACCGTCACATCGGTGCGAATGCCATAGCCGTTACCAATATTGAAGGTACTGCCCGCCCCGGCGGCGCCCCCGCCTACCGTGAAGAGTGTTACCGTCTGGAGCTGGTCGGCAAAGCGCCAGCGCCCTGTGGGTGCAGCCACAGCCACCGCTTGAAGTTGGTCGCGCTGAAACTGCGCATGGTGGCTTTGTGACCAACCACCCGCCACGGCACTTGAAATAACCCGGAAAGACGATTGCTGCCAATTAGGGTCTTCGCCCGCTGCGGGCTGGCTAAAGCGCACCCGCCAGTACCACACCACGGAGTCGGGGCGTGCCCCAACCAGTGTCGGCGGCTGCCAGCTTACTACGGCTGCCCCTGAGAGGTTGAGAGTCTGCTTAAGTGCGCCGCTGTTGAAAGTAGCCACGGTATCGACCTGAAAATCGTAGCCCCGCGCCACCGCTGCGGCATCGTTGTTTTGCGCCACAAGCTGGGGTCGGCTAGTGCCCACAATCGCAAATTCGGTGGGCGTCACCAGCGTTATCCCGCCTTTCAGGAAGGAGTAGGTGATAGTGGCTGCATTATTTGTTTCGTCGAGCTCAGCTACTTTATTGGCATAGTCCAGCTCTACCTTGAAGGTGTTATCGCCGTACACGTCGCCCGTGTTACCTAGGGTAATAACATAGGTCGTATCGCGAGCCCACGCCTGCTTGAAGGTTTGGGTAATCACTTCGGCTGCCCGGCCCCCACTATATGTACGAGTTACCCTAATTTCCACGGGGTCGGTGGTGATACGCGCGGGATTGCTTACACCAACTCGCAGCACGAAGGGCGCAGTAGGCGTGATAGCGGTAGCCCCAGCGGCCGGCGCCAGCGACAAGGTTGCGTTGCTGGCAATAAAGTCGGGCTTGGCCGGCGCGTACAGGCGCAGGGCCGGGTCGCCCTGCCAGGTAGTACTCAGCAGCTGCTCTTGGCCAACTACCGACTGGAAGGCGGGTTTGGTCTGCATTTGGCGCACCACTTCGTTGTATACCTGCGCTACAGGCTGACCAAACCATGTGGCATTATTAAACAGCAGCTCATACATCTTATCCTGCACGGGGTCGAGCAAGTAGGCATAGGAGTCGCACGCCTGAGCCAGCATACCAATCGAACCCTTTTGGGGGGCTAATAGCCAGTTGACGCCAAAAATTTGCGTATTAAAGGCAAAATCGCCGGCAATGCAGCCATTGTACATCATGATTGGGTAACGCCCTACATTTTGATAGCCGTTAGCATCGTCATTGATGTTGCCAATATCTAGGTTGAAGTAGTTGAGGGCGCCGTGGCCGAAATAAGTAATGGCCGCTAATCCCGCATTAAGCTCCGTCGAAATATTGAGCGGGACAACAAATTGATTCGTTGTGTTTTTACGAAATGTTGTAACCTTCCCTCCCAGTAAAGGGCGCGGTACCCGGCGAGCATAGCCATTGAGATAGCCCTCAAACTCCCGGAACTCATCGTTGGTAGCGCCGCCCACCAGGTGCACCACATTCTTGCGCCAGGTTTGGGGGTCGGTCGGGCTGTAGGTCGTTAGCTTTTCTTCGTGCTGCTGCAGCTTGGCTAGGTAGTTCATTACTTCCTGCGGGGTGGTAGCTGGCACGCGCCCGGTAGGCATGCGCGCCACGAAGTTATTGTTAGGCCAGTCGCTCGATAGGAAGTTATCGGAGGTCGAGGCCGTTGAGGTAGGCACTAAGTCGACACCCTGCTCACCCAATATGCGGCTTGTGTAAGCTGCCACAATGCCGCCACCTTCTAGGATGTAATCTTGGCCTGGCTGTGTACCTGGACCTAGGCCCTTACCCAATAGGAGTAAATACTTGGCTTGGACAGCTGGTGACGAGCCTACTAGCCAGAGCGCAAAATGACGCAGGGCCATCACTGACCGTTCGCCATAGTGAAACTGGTCATAAAGCTGCGGGGCCGTTACCATTAGAGTATCGTAGCGGCCACCAGCCCCCGAGGCCCGATAGTTGGCATAGGCACGAGCGGCGTTGGACACGCTACCAGCGGCTCGCATCAACTGCGGGTGAGTGATGATAACAAAATTGGGTTTGGCGGGGTCTATTGCCCGGAAGGTGACACGCCGCGCTGCTGTAGGCACCAGCCACACATTGGTATCGGTCAACAGCAAACGGTGCGTACTCTGCTCCGAAGCTCCCGGAAACACAAAGCGTCGAGCAGTGCCTCCCATCGTTTGGGCAGCCGTAGAGGACACACGCTGCACATTCCAAGGGTCTTGCACGTCGTAGCCCACTACCGTCGCGGGCACATTAGCTAGCTCGTATGTGGCAGGGCCAGCCAGCAGCGAATCATTCTGGAACCACACGCTGCGGCGGTCGTCAAACCACACACTCTGTTGCGGCGCCGTTACTTTCAGGTAAGCATAGCGCCAGACATCGTAAGGCGCCGCTACGCGTGGATCGAGCGAAATGCACTGCACCGCAACGGTGCCATTGCTAATCTCTTCGGGTTGAATAACGTATCCGCCGCGAACTGGATTATAGTTTTGAAATTGGAGAACCCCTAATTCCCTTTGCGCGCCGGTTGGAGGCGTCACCCGTACGCTGACTGTATGCTGGCCAGCAGGGCCGCCCTTACCGCTAGAAACACTACCACCTACTAGGCAGACTTCGGCTTTGATAGCCGGGGCCCCACCCTGCGTAGAAATGGCTCTTAGTAGGCTATCGGTGCGCACCGACTCGTTGTTTGTTGTACCTGAGAAAAACCCCTCGCTGCTTTCTAGCCACGGCATGTGAGCAGTGCCTTCAGTGGGGCCTTGTACATAGCCCCTTACCACTAGCTTCAGCGACGTTTGCAGGCGCCAGGCATGAGGTGTGCCCCCGGCCACTGCGGGCTGCGTCATGCGCTTGCCAGTCCGACTGCCCCAAGTAATAAAATAGGCCGCTGTATCGGTGTAAAAGCTATAGTATTGGTGGGCTTGGTCGCCTGGGTTTTTATAGAACTCGCGGTCTAGCTTACCATCATTGCGCTGGCCGTAGAACTCTAGGTAGCTTGTGGCATCGAGCGTAGCTTGGTTACCGCCTTGATACATAGCCACCTCTTTACCCCGCCGCCAGAGCTGAAACTGCGTGGGGGCCACGCCCGCCGCATTGAGGCTACGTAAATAGTTGTAGTCGAGACGATAAATACCATCGCGCCACACTTTTAGTTTGTAGTAAGGCTGGCCAGCTACTATCCATTCGTTGCCGTAGGGCCCTGATTGGGCGTATGCGCTCAAGCTCAGCAACACGCCTAGCAAGACGAGTAAGCCTCTGCCCACGCCCCGTAGTATAGTGGTAATTTGCCAACCAGCGGTGTACTGTTGTGTCATCGCTTAATTAGAATAAGCCGGCCTGCGCCAGCGGTATAGAAATAATAGGTTTCAGCTAATTTGGTAGCTCCTGGCCGCCCTAGGTGCCCGGCGCTTAGTTGCTGGTGCGCAAGCCGCCGGCCCGGCTCCCAAACCCATAGCCGAGGCTTACTATCAATGAGTTAACACTGGCTGAATTATCAAGCGTCAGCCGCGACAGTGCCAAGTCAACGCGCAGGCCGCTCAAGGCCACGCCGGCACCCAGGCTATATTGCCCCTTCCACTCATCATGGTAGGTAGCCGGCGTACCCGCGGGCACGGCATCCATCATCTTTATTTGCTGATAGTTGCCAACGCCGCCCCGCAAGAAAACCAGGTTGCGGTAGCCTATTTCCACTCCTGCTCGTGGGTCAATACTTACGCGGCTGGCGGCAAGGAGCGTTCCGCGGTTGCCATCGGTGGTAGTTTCGAGGTCGGTGGCTACCAAGGCTGTAAACTGGGCCGGCAGCTTGAACTGATACCCAACGCCTATTACCAACCTAGGCAGCGTCAGCTCAGTAGAGTTGGTCGGAATAATTTCGCCAGGAACAGTAGTGGCCTTAAAGTTCTCGGCGTTGATGCTCCAAGCATTGAAGGTTGTTGTAATGTCGCGGGCCGTTAGGCCCAGGCGCCATCCTCCGCGATTGTACTGCACGCCAGCATCTATCCCAAAGCCGTAGGCGTTAGCATAGGAGCCAATGTTACGATAAATCAGCTTGGCGTTAGCCCCTACACTCAGGCCTTCAGGCCCTAGCTTACGGGCGTAGCTCAGCAGCAAGGCATAGTCGGCTACCGAGAAATATTTGATTCTATCGTACTGAATTTGACCATACTCATTGATAAGGGCCCGGGTGTCGGCAATGTTATCGACGCCCGAGCGCAGCAACGTGGCCCCCACCACGGTTTTATCATCGAGGGGCATGGCAAAAGCGGCGTAGTCATTTTTCACGACCCCCGAAAACAATTCGGAATGCATGAGCACTCCGTCGTAGCGGGCCTGCAGATTGGTGAGGGCAGCGGGATTCCAGTAGCCTGCCGTGGCATCAGTGGCTAGGCTTACTTGCACTTTACCCATACCTAGGGAGCGTGCCCCTGCGCCTAGGTTTAGAAACTCATTACTGTACTTAGGGGCGCTGGTTTGGGCATGAGCGCCCACCACGGCGGCCAGGGCTAGCCCTAAGCCTAGGCTCCACTTCGTGCACCACGACCGAATAGCAGGGGTAGATGTTAGCATAGCAGATATAAAGACGAAGAAAATTGTCACGCCAACGCAAGTTACTGCCAGATAGTGCGAGTAGCTACCTGTCTTATTCTGGTTCGCCAGCGGCAACTCCTCTTAATCTGCTCGCATTCCAAGCATTAGCTCGTCAGTTAGCGATGCAGGAGCTAGCTGGGCGGTAGCCAGCTAGTATTTTCTTGAACTTTTCTAATTACAGGGTAAGGTTTGCCCTCATTTTGAAACCTCTTGGTGGCCTAGTCTTAAAAATATTTTTTTGAGCTCCTTCCTATGCCGCAACAAAAAATTTTTACACCGAGTATTATGCAATACAAAGTACCTGTACTACATTTGTACTGTTCCTCACCTACTACTAGCCCATACCGCCCATGAAACTAGAGAACACCCAGGTGCAGATGCGCAAAGGCATCCTCGAATTCTGCATTCTGGAGATTATCGGCCGCGGGGAGGCCTACGCCAGCGATATGCTGGAGGAGCTCACCCAAGCCCGCATGATAGTGGTGGAGGGCACGCTTTACCCGCTGCTCACGCGCCTCAAGAATGCCGCCCTACTCGACTACGTCTGGAAGGAATCGACCTCCGGCCCACCGCGCAAGTACTACACGCTCACCGACTCGGGCCGCCAGTTTTTGGAAGAACTGCGCCAGACCTGGGAAGAAATGGCCCTCTCGGTCGGCATTATTCGCCAGCCCCGTCGCCCCGCTTAATCACCCTGCATTTCCGCCCCTCTTTCAGCCTAAAACTGCCGCGCTTCGCCGCCTGCGGCCTTTCCCATGAAAAAGAACATCAGTATCAACTTGCAGGGTATCATCTTCCACATCGAAGATGATGGCTACGAAGTGCTTAGCCGCTACCTCCACGAGGTGAAGGCGCACTTTGCCAGCTACCAGGGCCACGAGGAGATAGTGGCCGACATCGAGGGCCGCATTGCCGAGCTGTTTTCGGCGCGTCTCTCGGCTGTTAAACAAGTCATTACCCTCACCGACGTGCAGGAAATGACCGCCAAGATGGGCCGCGTGAGCGACTTTGCCTCGGAACCTGATGAAGACGACGAGCCCGCCTACGCCGAGCCCACGGCCGCCAGCCAGTCGGCCGGCTTCGGGCGTGGCTACACGGGCGGCGCTACGCCTCCGCCTGCTGGCAGCCAGGGCACGGCCGACGGCCGCCGCCTCTACCGCGACCTAGCACACCGCAAAATTGCGGGCGTATGCGCTGGCCTGGCGCAATACTTCATGGTAAACCCGCTGGTGGTGCGGCTGATTTTCCTGGCTTTCGTCCTATTGCCCAACCTCATTGGTGGCGTGCGCTTTTTTCCTGGCAATGGCTTTGTGCGTCATCACTTTGATTTTGGCGGTATTGCGCTCATTGCTTACATCGTACTGTGGATAGCCCTACCCAAGCGCGACGACGCCCCCGCCCCTATCGATACGCTCGACTTTGGTGGCTCGCTCACCGGCCGCAAGCTCTTCCGCGATGTGGATACTGGTAAAATAGGCGGCGTATCGGCTGGCCTGGCGGCCTACTTCCGCACCGATGTGGTGCTGGTGCGGGTGCTGTTCTTACTGAGCTTGTTCCTAGGTGGCTCGGGCTTCATTATCTATCTCATTCTGTGGGTAGTAGTACCCGAGGCCCGCATGGTATCGGAGAAAATGCAGATGCGCGGCGACGCCGTCACGCTTTCGGGCATCGATAATACGTTGCGCACCAGCGCCTTTGAAGGCGATGCAACTACGCCGGCTGGTAGCCGCTCGGTAGGCACTTTTCTAGAGGGGGCGGCGCGTAGCGCCAAGCCGGCGGCCTCCTTCCTAGGTACTGTTATTCGCTGGTTAGTAGGCTTATGGCTGATTTTCTGGGGAGGCGGCTGGCTGATTGGCACGCTGGTGCTCCTAGGTGCCGCCCTGAGCATTATTCCCTTCACAGCCGTGGAGCATACCAGCAATGGCTTTATGTTCGACAATGAGTTTGGTGCGGTAGTGCGCAACCTGCCCCCTTGGGGCGCAGTAGCTATGGCGCTGACGGTAGGCATTATAGCCATCGGCCTGATACTGCTGGGCCTGCGCCTGATAATGCGCCGCTGGATACTAGGCCGCAACACGGGGCTGGTGATGCTAGGCTTGTGGCTACTAGGCGTGGCAGGTTCGGTAGCAGCCGGTTTGCAAGTGGCTCGCGAGTTTCAGGCTAAGGGTACCTACGACACAACCCTGCGCCTAAATGCTACGCCGGGCCGAGGCATCGTGCTCGACTCGCGTGATGTGGAGGACCGCATGGAATGGGTGAATCTGAACGTGGCCCCGGCCGATAGCGGCAAGGCACCCTACGTGGAGCAGGAGTTTCGGGCCAACGGCCGCACCGAAGAAGCCGCCCGCCTCACGGCCCAGCAAACGATGGTGTACAACATCGAGCAGCGCGATTCGACTATCACTTTTGATGAGGGTCTGCGCCTCAAGGACAACGCCCCGTACCGCAACCAGAAGCTGCGCCTGACCTTGTACCTGCCTCTGGACAAAGTGTACCGCCTCACGCCCGACTTTGTGCGACACCTGCGCGGCGAAGACTTTACTAGTGGCGAGCTGCCCAACACCGATGGCGACCGCTCGTACCGTGCCCGTATCACGCGTGAGGGCAAGTTTGCTTGCCTCGACTGCCCGCCCGCTGACCGGGAGGATGCTGACAACGACAATGATAACGACGGCGATGAGGTAGTAGACATCGATGCTGATGGCACCAAAATGAAGCTGCACGTGAATACCGATGGCAATGAGCCCACCGTGCGCATCAGCACCAGCGCGCCCAACTTCAACACCGACCCCGGCCACTACGGCACCGGGCGCAAGACCCTTAGCAGCGGCGAAGAATTCAGCGAAATCGAAGCAGGCGGTCTGTTTCGGGTACTAGTGCGGCAGGGCAACAGCTATAAGGCTGAGGCTGCCGGCCGCAGCGGCGACCTCGACGACGTGCGTCTCGAAGTACGCGGCGAGCGGCTTATCATCCGAGGCCGCCGCAACAACGGCTTGTTTTCGGCTTTCGGCAACCACCGCAATCCAATACTGGTAACCGTGACGCTGCCCCGGCTCAAGCGCCTGGAGCTAAGCGCCGCCTGCCAGGCCGACGTAAGCGGCTTCCGCGACGAAGACCTGCGCGTGAATGCTTCCAGCGCCGCCTCGGCCCGCCTCGCCGTTGAGGTGCCGCACCTCGAAATCGACCTCAGCAGCGCTGCCCACGCCGAGCTCAGCGGCTCGGCCAACGAGCTGTCGGTAGACGGCTCCAGCGCCAGCTCGCTCAATGCCCTAGGTTTGCGCGCTACCAAGGCTTCCGTCGACCTCAGCAGCGGCTCCGAAGCCAGCGTGCGCGCCACCGATGTGCTGAAAGTAGACCTCAGCAGCGGCAGCCAAGTGAAATACGCCGGCAACCCCAACCGCATCGAGAAAGACCTCAACAGCGGCAGCTCGCTAGAGCAGGTGAAGGAGTAATTATTACTGGTTAGTTGTAAATGGGTAATGCCGCTCAACGACTCCCAAGCGGGGCGTTGAGCGGCATTACCCATTTACAACTAACCAGTAACTAGCAGCTTAGCCGCCTATCTGCTTGGCCTTGTAGCCTTCTTTCAGCAGCACTTCCAGCACTTTGGCGCGGAAGTCGCCCTGCACTACTATTTCGCCGTCTTTAGCGCTACCGCCTACGCCGCACTTGGTCTTGAGAAGCTTACCTAGGGTCTGTAAATCTTCCTCGCGGCCCACGAAGCCGGTAATGAGCGTAACCTGCTTGCCGCCGCGCTGCTTTTTGTCGAGCTGCACGCGCAGCTGCTGTTGCTGGGGTGGCAGCGTGGTAGCCTCCGCTTCGCCGCTGGTTTGGTACGTAAAATCGGGATTGGTAGAGTACACCACGCCCTGGCGCTGGTCTTTTTTCATAACCGAAAATTACGTGGTAGCTGGCTCTTGAGCCAGCGCCGCCTGAATGCCATTCCAGAGGGCTACACGGGCAGCCATACCCTGGCGGGCTACCTCAGTGGTCTGTTGCCAGCGGGCCAGGTCGGTGCCGCAGAGGTCGCGCACCATTTGCTGGGCCAGCGGAGCGTGGTTTTCCTCGTCGAGCTCGATGTGGCGGTTGAGGTAATAAATAAATGTGTCGAGCTGACCTGGGAAGCGCCGCCCTAGGTCGGCCACCAGGTGCCGAAACATATCAGGAATAACGTCTTCGCGGCCAAACGTAAACGCGGCCGCTACGGCGTGCGGCTGCCCGGCCGCAATCACGGCAAAGGTCTGCTTCACAAATTCCTGCACGGCTGCCGGGGCCTGGGCGGCGGCTAGGGCGGCGGGCACGCTGGCCCCCTCCCCTAGGGCGGCAAGCAGGCGCTCGGCGGGCGCGGTGTCGGCCCCGGCCTCACGCATGGCGCGCAAATACAGCTCGAAGTGGCTGGTAGGCTGGCCTTCGGGGTCAACATCGGTTTCTTCTTCCAACACTATCTCGTTGATGAGGCGGCGCGTGGCGGGGTTGCCGGTGGGCACCCAGGGCAGCGTGGTGCAGGTAAGGTCGCGCTGCAAGGCTTTGAGCAGCGACATAAAATCCCACACCGCAAACACGTGGTGCGCCATAAATACCCGCAGGTCGTCGAGCGAGTGGATGCTGTAGTACAGCGAGTGGTCGACCAACCGCTGCCGGGCCGGCTGCAAGTCAGCTTGCAGCTCTTTAATAAAATCCTGAGCCATTATAGTTCTGCTTTATGCAGCTAAATTAAGTTCTACCTGCCTAACAGCCGAACACGATAAATAGCTTACGCGCTGCTCAAAAACTGCCAGTGCGCAGCAGCTTACGATGAAAGGCGGCCAGCGGATTGCCGTGTTTGCTCGCTACACAGCCACTTCTAGGGCCAGCGGCAGCAAGTCAAATTCAAACTCGGTGCCGTGGCCTAGGTAATCGCCATCGGCATGGCAGCCGATGGGCGCGGCGGCACGCACCGTGGTGTGGCTCGTGTGGCTGTAGGCGGCGCCGCCAGTGCGCGGCAGCGTACCTAGGGCCATACCCAGCACCACTTGCACGGCTCGCCAAGGCGGCAGCGCATCCATGAGGCACATATCGAGCAGGCCGTCCTGCAAATTGGCGTCGGGCGCGATGTAGGCGTTGTTGCCGTACTGCGAGGCATTGGCAAAGGCCAGCACGTAGCAGTTGGTTTCGAGCTTCACACCGTTGGTTTCGACTACCACCGGCACCGACTTAAACGTCTGGTATTCGCTCAGGGTCACGCGCATATAGGTGCTCAGTCCCCGCGAGCCGGCTTGGGCAAACATTTGGCTCACGCGGGCATCAAACCCCAGCCCAGCCGTGCAAAAAAACGGCCGGCCATTGACCCGCCCTACGTCCATACGGCTAAAGACGGGCTCGCGCAGGCGGCGCAAAGCCCGGCTTAGGTTTAGGGGTACTTTGAGGTGGCGAGCTAGGCCGTTGCCCGAGCCGCGCGGCACAATGCCCATGGCGGTATTTTCTTGGTGCAGCAGCCCCTGCCCTACCTCGTTCACGGTGCCATCGCCGCCTACGGCCACCACTACCCGGCAGCCCGCCCGCGCAGCCTCGCGCGCCAACTCGGTGGCGTGGCCGGGCCCTTCAGTGGGGCGCAGCACGTAGTCGCCCTGGCTTTCAGTGCCAAAGTGCCGCGCCAACAGCACCGGAAACTCGGCCCGGCGGCCGGTGCCCGCCATCGGATTAAAAATGAAACAAGTACGCGGCATACCTTCTAGCGTCGCCCGCCAGGCGACTATTCAAAAAAGACAATAAAAAAGGCCCGCCTAGCAGGCAGGCCTTTTTTATAATTATTAATTGTTAGTTGTCAATTACTTTAAAGGGCAATTAACCATTGACAACTAATCATTAATAATTAAATTAACCTTGCATTTTCTCGCCCAGCTTCTGGATGAGGTCGGCGGTGCGGGTCGAGTAGCCAAACTCGTTGTCGTACCAGCCTACTACTTTCACCAGCGTGCCGTTGGTCGAGGTCAGCTGCGAATCGAAGATGCACGAGTGCGCGTTGCCTACGATGTCGATGCTCACCAGCGGGTCGGTGCTGTACTCCAGGATGCCTTTCAGCGGGCCTTCAGCAGCCTTTTTGATGGCTTCGTTGATTTGCTCCTTCGTGGCTTCGGTCTTCAGAATGGCGGTCAGGTCGGTCGTCGAACCATCCGGAATGGGCACGCGCATGGCGATACCATCGAGTTTACCTTTCAGCTCGGGCAGTACCAAGCCCACGGCCTTAGCGGCGCCGGTGCTGGTCGGGATGATGCTGTAGGCAGCGGCGCGGGCGCGGCGCAGGTCTTTGTGCGGCGCGTCTTGCAGGTTTTGGTCCGAGGTGTAGGCGTGCACGGTTGTGATGTAGCCCTTCTCAATGCCGAAGGCATCGTTCAGCACCTTGGCCATCGGGGCCAGGCAGTTGGTGGTGCAGCTAGCGTTCGAGATGATGGTCTCGTCGCCGGTCAGGGTGTCTTCGTTTACACCTAGTACTACGGTCGGGATGTTGCCGGTAGCAGGGGCCGAAATCACAACTTTCTTAGCACCAGCCGTGATGTGCTGGCCAGCGCCGGCCTCGTCTACGAAGCGGCCGGTCGATTCCAGCACTACATCTACGCCCATGTCTTTCCAAGGTAGCAGCTTGGGGTCGCGCTCAGCGAGGGCAGCAATGCGCTGGCCGTTTACGGTGAGGCTCTCCTCATCGTAGCTAACCGTGCCATCGAAGCGGCCGTGTACCGAGTCGTACTTGAGCAGGTGCGCGAGGGTTTTATTGTCCGTGAGGTCGTTAATAGCCACAATCTCCACGTTGTCGCGCCCGAGGAGCGACTTGAAGGTGAGGCGGCCAATGCGGCCGAAGCCGTTGATGGCGACTTTGATTTTTGCCATGGTGTTGGGAAAAATGGAAGTAGGACGGGCCGCCCAGGCGGCACCAGTGAAATGTGCGGCGAAGGTACGCGCTAAGGCTCTTTTACCGAAAAGACAGCCTCGCACCTTCTGCTTCTCTTAACAGCTACACCAAGCGCGCAGTTTTTTTTCGGCTGAAAATCAACGCAGTTTTAATTATGTGCTACGTTTATTAGCCCCAATATTTGGTTTGAAAGTAAACCGTTGTACCTTTGCACCACCAAAACAAAAACGGTCCGTTCGTCTAGGGGTTAGGACAGTAGATTTTCATTCTACCAACAGGGGTTCGATTCCCCTACGGACTACTAA
>NZ_JAELXV010000005.1 GCF_016427535.1 Hymenobacter sp. BT559
AAATATTCCTACACCTAGGCGAACCTAGGCTGATGTCGAGTGCTATCCTTGCTCGTAGTTGACGTTTGTCTAATTCGTGTCGTTTGGTTGTGTCATGCTTAGTAGGCTTGCGCTTGCTAGCGTGACTCCTCACGTTTTGTCTATTTCCAACATTCAAAGAACGATTGTTGCTTCCAATTGAAGCAACTTGGTGGGCTGCATAGCATCCCATTTCGCTGTTTGCAGCGCCCTATTTTTGATTGGGAGTGCAAAGCTAGTTAAATTTTTTGACTTTCCAAATTCGAAGCGAAAATTTTTTAATTTTTTTCCTTTCTCGTTTTCTAGTCTAACCGCCTCCTTTTGAAGCGGGATGCAAAGGTAAGGAGTGCACTTCCGACTTTGCAAGAGGTTTGAAAAATTTCTTTTTCTAGGTCTTGCGAAGGATGGCACGGTGCCTAAGACACATATACCAGCTGGGGAGTTCCGTGCGCTTTGCTTTTATCTGGGAGACTTGCGTTTTTCCAGGTTTCCAGCGGGCCTGTTGCCGTTTGGGACTGCAAAGATAGGACGACTTTTTAGGCGGGCAAGCGATGGATTACGAAATAAAATGAGTCCGGGTTATAAGTAGCTGGGTTTGGGAGAGAAAAATTTAATCATCTTCCAGTGCCACGCTTCTATTCAATATTATGTTGTTTACAGTGTACTATACGCTTTCTTCAGCTCTGTTTTAGCTTACTACTCTTTGTGTCAGCATCCTACGGATAAACTACGCTGGGTATGGAAGCTATACCAGCATCTGCTTTCACAAAGTGGATTGCTTCAACATCTAAAGCCTACAAAGGCGTTTACCACTTTGGGGAGTCGGAAACCGAGTCAGATTTCGCGCTAGTAGTAAGTGGAGGGATTATTACTGCTCAGATTCGCTCTAGTGAGTGGGCGACCAAGCCGGAGAAATGGCAGAAGATTTATCAGTCACTTACTAATGTTAGAATTGTTGGCAATAAATTCTATTCTAAGGAGACTGAAGGGGACTCCGCACTATTTACTAGTGATGGAAAGAAGACTTACGGGCTGAGAATAGGTAAGCCTTATAGCGGTTCGATGACTAAAGGGCAGTTTGAAGTTGGCGCAAAGACCGGGCTGCTCAGTACTTACTACGAGGGCACCTACCCACAGGCTTCTTACCGAGTCTTGAAACCGACAGACCTTAGTAAATACACTAAGGAACAGTTGGCACTGATGCGTAATGAAGTATTTGCTAGGTATGGGTACGCCTTTTCACACAATGAGCAGATGCGGCGCTATTTCACCAAAAAGGAGTGGTACCAAGTAGAGAAGGTATCTCTGGACTTGGTACTCACTCCTATTGAGAAGAATCTGCTGACTATACAGGCGGCAGAAGCTCAGGCGGGGTTAGCGAAATAGCGTGCTCACGCGGTCGGGACCGACGCTGACGATGCGGATGGGCACTTGCAGCTCCTTTTCGAGGAAGGCTAGGTAGTCTTGCAGAGGCTGTGGGAACTGGGCGGCGTCGGTCACGTGGGTGAGGTCGGTATTCCAGCCGGGGATGGCTTGGTACTCGGGGGTGATGGCTTCGAGCTGGCCGGGGTCGGGCAAGTTGGCGGTGCTTTCGCCGGTGGCGGTGCGGTAGTGGGTGCAGGCTTGGATTTCGGCGAAGCCGTCGAGCACGTCGGCTTTCATGAGGTGCAGTTCGGTGACGCCATTGAGCATAATGGCGTAGCGCAGGGCGGGTAGGTCTATCCAGCCGGTGCGGCGGGGGCGGCCGGTGGTAGAGCCAAACTCGCGGCCGGCTTGGCGGATTTGCTCGCCAACTTCATCATCGAGTTCCGTGGGGAAGGGGCCACTACCAACGCGGGTGCAGTAGGCTTTGGTGATGCCGTAGACCTTGTCGATGTGGCGGGGCGCGATGCCGAGGCCGGTGCAGGCGCCGGCGGCAATGGTGCTCGACGAGGTAACGTAAGGATAGGTGCCAAAGTCGATATCGAGTAGCGAGCCCTGGGCTCCTTCAGCGAGGATGCGCTTGCCTTGCTTCAGCAGGTCGTTGAGCAGAAATTCGGTATCGATGATTTGCAGGGTACGCAGAAACTCGATGGCGGAGAAGAAATCGGCTTCAAACTCGGCAATCTCCAACTCTTTGCCATAGTGGCCGGCGATGCTGGCGTGGTGGGCTACGGCCTCCTTGTAACGCTCTTGGAAATCGGGCAGCAGAATGTGGCTGACGCGTAGGCCTACGCGGCCGATTTTGTCGGAATAGGTGGGGCCGATGCCTTTGAGGGTACTGCCGATTTTGGTGTTGCCACGGGCCTCCTCGCTGATGCGGTCGAGGGCACGGTGGCTAGGCAGGATGAGCTGGGCCTTTTTGGAGAGGTAGAGGTTTTGGCTCCAATCTACTCCCCTATCGGTCAGTTTTTGCAGCTCGCCGCGGAATACGACCGGGTCGAGTACCACGCCGTTGCCGACTACGTTGAGGATGTGGGGGTGGAAGATGCCGCTCGGCACTTGGTGCAGCACGTGCTTCTGGCCGTCGAAGGTAAGGGTGTGGCCGGCGTTGGGGCCACCTTGGAAGCGGGCTACGGCATCGTAGGTGGGGGCTAATACGTCTACGATTTTACCTTTTCCTTCGTCGCCCCACTGGAGGCCTACTAGTACGTCTACGGGCATTTTTACAATTAACAATGAGCAATTAATAATGAGCAGCTACTGACCTGCTGATTAGTAATTACATCGTGAGGTATTCGGGGTTTGGCAAAAAAATAGCCGCCTAGGAGGCGGCTACGGTTAACTGTTGGCGGGCAGCGGCTTGGTCAGCGGCTACAGTGAAAATGTTGTTTAGCTTGGTGAGAGCCAGCATTTTTTTGGGGTGGTCGGCAGGGTTAATAAGCACCATCTCGCCGCCGCGGCTGCGGAACTTGGTGAGCAGCGACACCAGCACGCCGATACCGGTGCTGTTGATGTAGCGGATGCCCGAGAGGTCGACGGCGCAGTTGGTGACGGCCTCGCCTAGGTACTCGTTTACCGAGTCAAGCAATTGCTGAGTGTCGGGGCTGCCGATGAGGTCGCCGGTGAGGGTGAGGTAGAGAACGCCGTCGGCGAGGGTGCTGGTGGTGGTCATCTACTTGGTGGGCTCGGGGGCGGGGTGGGCGGCAGCTTTGGCACGGCAGTCGCCGCAAATGCCGTACAAATTTAGGGAGTGATGCAGAATATGAAAATTCAGCAGGTCGCCGACCATTGTTTGGATACCGTGGATACGGGGGTCGCAAAACTCAACCACCTTGTGGCATTCGGTGCAGATAACGTGGTCGTGCTGGCGGTAGCCGTAGCTTTTTTCGTACTGCGCGAGGTTGCGACCAAACTGATGCTTGCTCACAAGGCCTTGCTCAACAAGCAAATCCAGGGTATTATACACTGTGGCACGGCTCACCTGCAAGTTGCGCTCTTTCATGCCGGCGTAAAGCTCCTCCACATCGAAGTGACCCGAGCGGGCATAGATTTCTTCGAGGATGGCATAGCGCTCAGCAGTTTTGCGGAGGCCTTTATTTTCGAGGTGGGCGGTGAAGATTTTCTTAACTTCTTCGAGACGGTCGGTATTGAGCGTAGCTTGGCTGGCGGCGCTGGGCGCGTGGCGGGCGGCGTAGCCAGTCTCGGTAGAGCCGCCTAGGCTAGAGCCGGGGCCGCTGGTGGGCACCGGAGCGGGTGGGGCGTGGAGGTCGGTTTTCACGATAGTTACTTATTATATAGTATCGGTTGCTTGGCTAGTATTACTACAAAGCTACTACCGCTAAGATTCATACCTAGGTCGAGGTTAGTCGGCTGTGGCGGGGCGGGCCAGAGCTGCTACTGCCAACCCCATAACAGCGATAATGGCGAATGATACTCGCAGGTTAGTCGCACCGGCCACCAGCCCGATGAGTGGCGGACCGAGCAGAAACCCGGCAAAACCCACTGTCGAAACGGCTGCTAGCGCCACACCGGCCGGCATAGTGCGCGAGCGGCCCGCCGCGCTGTACACTAACGGCACCACCGACGACACCCCTAGGCCTACTAGCATGAAACCTAGGGATGCTAGTAGAAGTGTCGGAAACGCCACAGCAATCGATAAGCCCACTGTAGTCAACAATCCGCTGAGCTGCAAGGTCCGTGAGCGGCCAAACTTATCGGTAAACCAGTCGGCGATGAAGCGGCCGGTCGCCATCATAGCCATAAAGACTGAGAAGCCAATGCCTACCTGCGCTTTTTCGGCCAGCACTACCTTTTTGAAATACACGCCGCTCCAATCGAACATAGTGCCTTCGGAGAGTAGCGAGCAAAAGGCCAGTACACCTAGGAGCATCAGGCCTTTATCAGGCAATACAAAAATGGGTTGGTCGGCGGGGCTAGGAGCATCGGCCGGCACTAGATAAGGGCGCATCAGGGCCACGCCCAGCCAGATGAAAAGGGCCATGCCGGTGAAGTGCTGAAGCGGTGATATTCCCCAACCTATCATGGCCGTACCTAGGGCAGCCCCTACGAAGCCGGCTAAGCTCCAGATACCGTGAAACGTAGCTAGGATGGACTTGCCATAAATGGCCTCCACCCCTACCCCTTGGGTGTTGACGCTAATATTGGCCATGTTGCTGCCGAAGCCGAACAGCACGAGCGCGGCCAGCAGTTGCGGCACATTCTGGGCCAGGCCCAACAACGGCAGCGCCCCGGAGTAGAGCAGCACGGCCAGCACCGTCATGGTGCGGCTGCCGTGCTTGGCCACCAGCCAGCCCGTGATGGGCAGCGACGCGATAAGGCCCACTGGCACCGCCAGCAGCACACCACCCAACTCGGTTTCGGAGAGATGCATCTTTTGCTGCACCGTAGGGATGCGCGAGGCCCAGGTCGAAAAACACAGGCCCTGCAATAGGAAGGAGGCGCTCACGGCCAGCCGATGCACGTGGCGGGGCCGGGTAGCGGCAATGGAAGCTTGCATACGGGGACTACGCCCAGTGGGCGAAGTAGCCTAGGTGCCAGAGCAACCTAGGGCTTTAAATAAACGAACTGATATGAATGGGAGGCGATAGTGGGAATTCCTGCTACGGGTAGTAGCAGCGGATAAGATTACATTTCGAAGTACAGCGGATAATGATTGGCGCAGCCAGGGTTGAAAGCGGCCTGGCATAGCGGGCACGTATTCTCGCAGGCCAAATATTCGCTGATGCTCAACGTACTGCGGCAGTTACCACATAAAATGGCTTCAGTGTTGCGCTCGGTTTTCTTCCACACAACCGGCGCGTGTCCCGCTAGTTCGTTGTGGCACTCAATACAAGCGTAAAAAGTGCCGCAGCACTTATGCTTAATAGCGATGATATCGCGCTCGGAATGGTAGTGAGCGCACTGCGTGCGGGCGTTCGCGCCGCGGCCGTGGACTTGTATGTTAGTAGCGGTAGTCATTACGAATCGAACCGTTCTACTTGCAGCACGCCATTGACCCGGCTGAGGCGCTGAATGAGCTTGTTGAGGTGGTCGGTATCATTGACAAAAACCAAGATTTGCCCCTCGAAGAATCCGTCATTAGCTTCCACTGTGATGGAGCGCATATTTACTTTCAACGCCGTTGATATAATGCGCGTTACGTCATTTACGATACCTACCCGGTCAGAGCCTTTGAAGCGGATGCCAGCCAGGAAAGCGAGTTCGAGCTGGTCAGTCCATTTGGCGCGTACGATGCGGTTGCCGTAATTCGACATGAGGTCGACGGCGCGGTGGCAACTGGTGCGGTGGATGATGAGGCCGGTTTCAGTTTCGAAGCCGAATACATCGTCGCCTGGGATGGGGTTGCAGCAGCGCGCCAGACTGTGGTTGAACTTGTCGGTGCGCTCGCCGACTACCAGCATATTGGGGTGCAAGCCCCTGATTTTCTGAATCTCGCTGTCGAATTTCTTCGGCTCCAGCACCGAGGGGCGCGGCGAAATAAAGCCCTCCTGCCGAAACAGATTTTCTCGTATTTCGCGGCCGTCGAGTTGCCCCATTGCCAAGCGGAAATAGAATTCCTGGGGTGTAGGCGCATTGAAATAAGTCATCACCCGCTGGAAGTTTTCGGGCGTGTTGTCGACCCCAATCAACTCGAGCCGCTTTTCATAGATGAACTTGCCATCGTCGGCCTTCGAGCGCTTGTCGTCGCGCAGAAAGTCCTTGATGCGCGTCTTGGCTTTGCTGGTAATCACGTAGTTAAGCCACTCAGCCGTAGGCTTCTGCTTGTGCGAGGTCAAAATCTCGACCTGGTCGCCGTTGCGTAGCTTGTAGCTGAAAGGCTCCAACTTTTGGTTGACTTTGGCACCTAGGCAACGCAGGCCGATGTGAGTGTGAATGTCGAACGCAAAATCGAGCGCCGTCGCCTTTTCGGGGAGGATGATGAGCTTGCCCTTGGGCGTGAAGGTGTAAACCTCTTTCACGAAGAGGTTTTGCCGGAACTCGTCCATGAATTCTAGCGCGCTGGAATTGTTGGTTTCCAGCATTTCGCGCACGCGGTTCACCCAGGCTTCGAGTGTGCTCTCGGGCTGGAGGCTGCCGGTGTCCTTGTATTTCCAGTGCGCGGCGTAGCCTTTTTCGGCAATATCGTCCATGCGCCGCGAGCGGATTTGCACCTCTACCCACTGACCGGGGTGCGACATCACGGTAGTATGCAAACTCTCGTAGCCGTTGGCTTTGGGCGTGCTCACCCAGTCGCGTAGGCGGTCGGGGTTTGGCTGGTAGAAGTCGGTTACAATGGAATAAACCTGCCAGCAGGCAGCCTTTTCCTGGTCGTGCGGCACATCGAGAATAATGCGAATAGCAAACAGGTCGTACACCTCCTCAAAGGTCACGTTTTGCTTGCGCATCTTCTTGAGAATCGAATAGATGCTTTTAGGCCGGCCCTTTATTTCGTAGCTGAAGCCTTGGGCTTTCAACTCCTCATCAATGGGCTGCACAAACTCCTTGATGAAGCGATTGCGGGCGCTCTGGCTCTGCTTAACCTTGCCGCGCAGGTCGGTGTAAATCTCAGTGTCCGTGTACTTTAGATGCAGATCTTCGAGCTCCGTTTTGATGGCGTAGAGACCTAGGCGGTGCGCCAGCGGGGCGTATAGGTAGATAGTTTCCGACGCGATTTTGAGCTGCTTGTGGCGCGGCATCGAGTCGAGCGTCCGCATGTTGTGTAGGCGGTCGGCTAGTTTGATGAGGATAACGCGCACATCCTCGCTCAGCGTGAGTAGCATCTTGCGGAAGTTCTCGGCCTGCTCACTGGTGCCCTGCTCAAATACGCCCGAAATCTTGGTCAGCCCATCCACGATGCGGGCCACTTTTGGACCAAAATCACGCTCTACGTCCGAAATTTCGGTGGGCGTGTCTTCTACTACGTCGTGCAAGAGGGCCGCCACGATGCTGGTCGTACCCAGGCCAATTTCCTCCACCGCAATCTGAGCCACGGCCAGCGGGTGCAGGATGTAGGGCTCGCCCGACTTGCGGCGCATGTCTTTATGCGCCTCCAGGCTTTGGTTGAAGGCTTTCTTAATCAGCTTAGCATCATTACCTTGCAGGTAGGGCTTGGCGGTGCGGAGCAGGCGGCGGTACTGGCGCAAAATTTCCTGGCGCTCAGCTTCGAGGTCGATAACGGGAGACATAATACTATAACTAACAAGCGGGAAAGCAGAAAAGTGGCTGCCAATATAGCGGATGACTAGGTGCTGCTATCTGCATACGGAACTAGCAGTATTTTTAATCTATTGCAAAAGTTTAGAATCATTTTTTGCACAGACATAATTTCGTGAGTACCTTTGCGGCCCCGCAGCGAACGAGCAAGCGGGCAGCCAAACAAGCGGATGTGGCGAAATTGGTAGACGCGCCAGATTTAGGCTCTGGTTCCTTACGGTGTGTGGGTTCGAGTCCCTCCATCCGCACTTGTTTTTAACAAAACAGGCCCCTGGCTAAGTAGTTAGGGGCTTTTTTTTTAACCTTTCCCGACTGGCAAGCACCAGCTTGCTCCCACCGTTTTGAATATTACGCTTGACCGCAATGAGGAGCAGCTAACCGGGCTGCTGAACGTGCATCTCGACGAGGCTGACTACAGCGACGCTGTAGAAAAGCAAATCAAGGAAACCAGCAAAAAAGCGCAATTCAAGGGTTTCCGCCCCGGCAAAGTGCCGGCTGGTCTGGTGCGCAAAATGTACGGCAAAGGCATTTTGGCCGACGAAATCAATCGCCTGCTGGGTCAGAGCGTGGATTCGTACCTGAAGGACAACAACGTAAAAATCCTGGGCGAGCCGATTCCGGTACCTAGCGATGTAGACTTCGATACCGCTAAGTCGTTCGACTTCCAGTTTGAGCTAGGCCTGCTGCCCGACTTCGAGTTGCCCGCTGACCAGCAGCTGGAAATTAAGCGCTCGGCCGTGAGCATTGATGATGCTACGCTGGCTGAGACCAACGAGCAGATTGTTCGTCAATTTGGCGAAACCACCAACCCCGAGGCTTCGGAGGCGAACGACTACCTGCTGGGCAAGCTGAAAAAGGCTGGCGAAGAAGGTGAAGGCCTGAGCGTATTGCTGCCCATCAACAAGGTAACGAACGGCCAGGAGCAGTTCGTGGGCGTGAAAGACGGCGACACGGTAACGTTTAACCTGAGCGCTGCTTTCGGCGGCGACGCTAGCGCCATCCGCAACTTCACTGGCATGAGCCGCGAGGAAGCTGCCGCTGTAACTGGCAAGTACGAGCTGGCTGTTGAGAAAATCAACCGCACGGCTGCCCCCGAAGAAAATCAGGAGCTGTTTGACAAAGTATTCGGCCCCGAGACGGTTTCTTCGAAAGAGGAGTACGACGCTAAAATCCGCGAGACGATTCAGCAGAACTACGACCGTGAGTCGGATAACCTGGTAAACCGCAAGCTCATCGACGCGCTGATTGACAACACGACCATTCAGATTCCGACCGAGTTCTTCAAGAAATGGCTAGTGCGTGCCAACGAAGGCAAGCTCGACGCCGCTACCGTAGAGCAGCACTACTCGGACTACGAGCGTGAGCTGAAGTGGAGCCTCATCCGCAACAAAGTGGTAGAAGACATGGGCCTCAAAGTAGAGACCGATGAAATCCGTAACCGCGTGCTGGACAAAATCCTAGGTCAATTTGGCGGTGGCATGCAGCTGACCGACGAGATGCGCCAGGGCATGGTTGGCTTTGCTGACAACTACCTCAAGCAGGAGAATGGCAAAAACTACGTGCAGGAGTACGAGGCCATTCTGGCAGAGAAAGTAGTGGAAGCCCTGCGTGGCAAAGTTGTTGTTACGGATGAACCCGTAACGGCCGAAGAATTCCGCAACCAGAACGAGGGCTAAGCCCTAGGTTGGTTAAAGATTAAAAAAGCCCTTACGCCCCGCGTAAGGGCTTTTTTGTTGTTCATTTACACCGCTTGTTCTTACACGCGTAGCGAGGCAATTGCACCTGTCGAACGTTGCTGTTCGGAGGCGCTTGCTTGGCTACGCCTGCAGGGACAGAGAAAGTAAGTTGACAACATTCGGCCGCCGCGTCCGTCTTTTGTTTTTGAACACGGGCCAGCGCAAGCTTACCCTACATTTTTACCCAATGCTGAATAAACAAGAATTTCGCAAATTTGCCGTTAAGCATCAAGGGCTTAGCGGGTTGGGTGTTGACCAGTACATCCAGCACGTAGAGGGCCAGACGCGCGGTGGGCTTATCCTGCCGACTAACATGACCCGCTCGGTTATCGAGGAGCGTCCGCAGAACTTCCGCGAAATCGACGTGTTTTCGCGCCTCATCATGGACCGTATCGTATTCCTAGGTACGGCCGTGGATGACTACATCGCCAACATCCTGACGGCACAGATGCTGTTCCTGGAGTCGGCCGACTCGAAGAAGGATATCCTGCTGTATATCAACTCGCCCGGTGGCTCGGTATACGCTGGCCTCGGCATCTACGATACTATGCAGTACGTGAACCCCGACGTGGCTACCATCTGCACGGGCCTCGCGGCCTCGATGGGTGCCGTGCTGCTCGCCGGTGGTGCCAAAGACAAGCGTTCGGCCCTGCCCCACGCTCGCGTGATGATTCACCAGCCTTCGGGCGGCGCACAAGGCCAATCGACGGACATCGAAATCACGGCCCGCGAGATTCTGAAGCTCAAGAAGGAGCTGTATGACATTCTGGCAAAACACTCGGGCAAAACGTACCAGGAAATCTACGACAACTCGGAGCGCGACTACTGGATGCGCGCTGATGAGGCCAAAGAGTACGGTCTGATTGACGAGGTACTGGAGAAAAAGCCTGCCTAGACCGCAGATTCAAACGGATTTGTAGGATTTAACGGATACGCCTGCTGCGCAGGCTGGCTATGCGATACGAGAATGCCCTGGCTTTGCGGCCAGGGCATTTTTTGTGTAGCGCAGACTTTCAGTCCGCAAGTGGCAATGCGTTGCGCTTGTGGACTGAAAGTCCGCGCTATTTCCAACCTAGTGCCTGCTTAATGCGGGCGTAAATCTCCGTGTTCTGGTACATGCCAGTGAAAAGCTCGCTGCCGGGACCGTAGGCAAAGACAGGGACCATTACGGCAGAGTGCTTATTGGTGGAAAAGCGGGCTGTTACCTGGCCTTCGGCCATGCCACCGTCAATGATGCTGTAGCCGCCGGTTTCGTGGTCGGCGGTGACGACGACGAGGGTTTCGCCGTTGGCGGCGGCGAAAGCGAAGGCACGGCCTACCTGCTGGTCGAAGTCGAGGACTTCCTGCACGTTGTAGGTCGTGTTGTTGAAGTGGCCGGCGTCGTCGATTTGCGAGCCTTCAACCATCAAGAAGAAGCCATTTTTGTTGCGGCCGAGCAGGTCGAGGGCTTTGGTTACGCCTAGGGTCATGTAGGCGGCGGTGCGCTCGGGCATGCGGGGCGGGCCGGTTTCGGCTAGCAAGGCAATGGCTTTGGGCGTGGTGAGGGCCTGGGCGGCGGCGGGCGTGGTGGCTACCTGGTAGCCTTGGGCGCGGTATTGGGCCAGCAGGTCTACGCCATCCTGGCGGTGGGCGAAGTACTTAAGGCCGCCAGCGTACATAAAGTCGATGGGTGCGGCGGGGAATTTGGCGGCGATGGCCTCGGGCTGGTTGCGGTCGGGGTGCGTGATGGCAAAGGCGGCGGGCGTAGCATCGGTCAATTCGCAAGCCGCCACCAGGCCAGTGGCCTTGCCGTGCTCGCGGGCCTCCCACATGATGCTGCGGAAGGTGTGACCCGCAGAATCAACGCCTAGGGCGCCGTTGTAGGTCTTGTGGCCAGTGGCCATCGCGGTGGCACTGGCCGCTGAGTCAGTAATCTTGCCATATTGGTTGCAGGTGATAGACAGGCCGGTGGCCTGCGCCTGCTGCATGTAGAGCTGGCCGTGGTTGGCAATGAGGCCGCCCGTGACCTGAGCCGGACCCATGCCGTCGCCGATAAGCAGAATAACGTTTTTAATTGGCTTCCTAGGTCCGGCGTAGGGCCGGAGCGCGGGCACGGTGTAGGCGGGCTTCGCGGCCGTGTATTCACGCTTATAGAGCGGCTCCTCGACGGGCGGGGCTTTGTCGGGCTGGTGCTTGATGGCCTCGATAACAGCGCTACGGGCGGGGGGTGTAGCGGGCGTTTGGGCGTGAGCTGCTACGGGCAGGCCGCAGACTAGCAGCAGTAGCTTATGATTTAGCTTGGGCATCAATAACTTGTTTTAGTTCGGCTAGCTCGTCGGCCCCGACCAGCACGGCGGGGTAGCGGAGCAAGGCGGCCCACACAGCGCGGCGCTGGGCGGGCGTGGCGGCGGGTGTATTCCAAAAGCGGATTTTTTGGCCGGTGCGCTGGGCCTGGTCGTTCCAGGTGCGGAGGCGGGCGGCCTCGGCGGCAGGCATGGGGCCCAGGCCGTTCCACTTGAAGTAGGTGGCCCAGTCGCCATTTACGGTACAAATATGGGCGGCTTGAGCGGCCCCTAGGTCGGCTAGCTGACCATCCAAGAACACAAGTGCCTCGGGGTCGGCCAGCACCTCGGCGCGGGGGTAGCCGCCGGTGAGGATGACGCGCACGCCGGCCGGGCGCAGGTGGCGGGGCGTGGAAAGCAGGTCGCGGTAGCGGGCCAGTACCTGCCGCAGCCGGGCGTAGGTGGCAGGGCCGTCGTTTTTAAAATCAACAAACAGCCACAGTTCAGCGGGCTTAGTGTAGAAGCTCTGCGTTTGCTGAATTTTGCGCAGCGGGTCGAGGTAGAGGCTTTGTAGAGTAATAGCGCGGCGCAAGGCGGCGGGCTCGTGGCCCACTTGCAGGGTCGTGTCGATTAAGAATATGTCGGCTTCTACACTTTTAAAGCCTAGTTGGAGGGCGTCGTAGAGCGGATGTGGGCGCCAGTAGTCGTTATGCGAGTGGCCTTGGTTGAGGGGTGGCGCGGGGCGGAAGGTGGGAGTTTGAGTTGGGAGGAAAGCGAGGAGGGCGGCGAGGAGAATATGCGTAATAGGCATAGTAGGGTTATTTTTAGTTACTCGCCTAATGTGGGCGCCTCACCCCTAGCCCTCTCTTTGGAGAGGGGCTAGGGGTGAGGCGCCCACATGGGCACGTCTTAAAGTTGTCTACTACCAGCCTTGGTTCTGCTGAATCTGCGAGTTCACCACGTCGTTCGGCGGGATGGGCCACACGTTGTGAATAGCGGGGTTAAAAGTGCGCGCCGGCCATACCGTCACAACCGTGAAGGTCGAGTTGGGGTCGGTTTTATTGGCGTAGTCGCGGCCGGTTTGGGGGCGGGCATAGGTGGCCTGGGCATCACCCCAGCGCACGAGGTCGGCGTGGCGGTCGGCAAACTCGCCGGCTAGCTCTACTCGGCGCTCCTGCTTGAGGTCGGCGAGGGTAGCGCCGGTTTTGGGGGCCAGGCCGGCGCGCTGGCGCACGGCGTTGAGGGCCGCGTCGCCGCTTTTGCCCTGGCGAATTTGGGCTTCGGCTTTCAGCAGCAGCACCTCGGCATAGCGCATGAGGGGCACGTTGAGGTCGGTGGTGGGCTTGTCACCGTTGGCGTTAACATGGTCGCTGACGGGGGTGGTGAAGGGGTCCATGTACTTGCTGAACTGGAAGCCCGTGAGCGAGTTGCTGGAAGCGTAGCGGCGCGTTTGGCCCAGGTACTGAAAGGTGTCGCCGAAGGTCATCACGGTGGCGTCGCGGCGTGGGTCGCCGGTTTCGAAGGCCTGGTACAGCTCCAGCGTGGGGTGGAAGTAGCCCCAGCCGTTGTACTGGCCCCAGCCTTTGTTTTCGAGCAGCACGCCGGGCAGAATGCTGCCATCTTGCTTACCCGATACTACCGACCAGATGTATTCCTTCGACCAGTTATTGCTGATGGTGAATACATTGTGGAAGTCTTTACTGGGCTGGCCGGTGTTAATGAGCCCGCGGCCCGAGCCAGAGTTGGCCACGGCATCGGCGGCGGCTTCGGCGGCGGCCCACTTCGTATTGTCGTACTGCGCCCAGTAGGCGTAGGTTTTGGTGAGGTAGGCCAAGGCGGCGTCTTTGTGGGCGCGGCCCAGGTCGGTGCCCTGGTAGGTAGTTACGAGGGGCAGTAGGTCGGCGGCTTTCTTGAAGTCCTGCTCCATCAGCTGGTAATTCTCGATGACGCTGGCGGGGCGCGGAAACAGCGCCTGGTCCATGTTGGCCTCGGTCACAATGGGCACGCCGGCGCGCTGGTCGCCATAGCGGGTGGCGATGTGGAAGTAGCTGAACCCGCGCATAAAGTACGCCTCGCCCAAAATACGATTCTTGAGGCTGCTGCTGATGTTCATGCCAGGCACGTTCTTCAGCACCTCGTTGCAGCGGCGGATGACGCGATACGAGTAGCCGTACATCTTATTGATGTCGCCCTCTGAGCCGGTGGCCGTGAAATTGCGGGTGTTAGCGGCGGTGGCGCGGGTGCGGCCAGTCACCATGTCGTCGGAGGCGTTGATGAGCCAGAAGAAGCCCCGGCCGAACATGTCATCGTTGTTCATATAGCCATACAGGGCCGTGGAGGCTGCCACGGCATCGGCCTCGCTCTGCCAGAAATTGGCATACGTGACCGTGCCCTGGGGCGTGAGGTCGGTGAACTGGTCTTTGCAGCCAGTGGCGGTACCTAGGAGTAGGGTGGCGCAGATATAGGCGGAGAATTTCATAGAGAGTAGATAATTAAGAAGGTGTTGTGCGGACTTTGTAGTCCGCGTATATCCGGGCAGAGTCGTGCGGACTTTATTCCCCGCTTCCGTCTGGCTGTTCGCTAGCGGACGCGGACTACAAAGTCCGCGCAACATCAGATGCCCATATTCAGGCCCACCGTGAGCGTGCGGGGCACCGGGTACGCGCCCTGGTCCAAGCCGCGATTGCCCACCTCAGGGTCCATGCCAGTGTATTTGGTGATGGTGAATAGGTTCTCGACCGTCATGTAGAGGCGCAGGCTGGCGCCGTTGCGGATGCGGCTGGTGAGGCCGGCGGGCAGCGTGTAGCCCACCATCAGGTTTTTGAGGCGCAGGTACGAGCCATCTTCCAGAAACCAGTCAGAGGGCTGGCTGAAGTTCTTATTTGAGTCGTTGAGCGAGAGGCGCGGAACGGTGGCGTCGGGGTTGTCGGGGGTCCAGGCGCCGAGCACGCGGCTATCGAGGTTGTAGCCTTGCAGGCCGGCGTTGTAAGTCGAGAACTTGTAGGCGTTAAAGAGATTCACACCGCTCACGCCCTGCCACAGCATGCTGATATCGAAGCCCTTCCACTGGCCGCTGAGGGTGAGGCCGTAGGTGCGTTTGGGCATGGCGTTGCCCATGTACACGCGGTCGTTGTCGTCGATTTTACCATCGCCGTTGGCGTCTTTAAACTTCAGGTCGCCGGGCTTGGCGTTGGGCTGAATCTGGTTGCCGTCGGCCGTTTTGTAGGCGGCGATGTCCTGGGCGCTCTTGAAAATACCGTCGGTCTGGATGAGGTAGTAGGCGTAGAGCGGCTGGCCCACCGTCGAGCGGAAGGGGTAGAGCTGCGAGCGCACGTTTTCGCCGTGGGCGATGAAGGGGCTGCCGTAGCCGTCGAGGTCTTTCACCTCGTTTTTCAGCAGCGTCAGGTTGCCATTGGCCTGGTACTTAAACTCGCCCACCTGGCCGTTGTAGCCCAGGCTCAGCTCCAGACCTTTGTTGAGCACGGTGCCCACGTTGGAAGTCGGGCCCTCCCCTACCCCGCTGCTGGGGTTGGGGGCCACCGGCAGGATGAGGCCGCGGGTGTATTTCTGGAAATAATCGACCGTGAAGGTGAGGCGGTCGTTGAGCACGCTCATGTCGAGGCCAGCATCGAAGGTTTCCGAGCGCTCCCATTTCAGGCTGGGGTTCGACTGCTTGTTGAGGTAGTAGCCGTTGGTGTAGTTCGGATTAGACCCTAGGTAGGACTGCCCCACCACCAGCGGCACGTTGTAGGCGTAGTAGTCAACCGACTGAATATTACCAATCTGGCCCCATGAAGCGCGCAATTTTAGGGTCTGAAACACGCGGTTGCCGATAAACGACTCCGACGAGAGCTTCCACGCCCCCGAGATGGCCGGGAAGAAGTCGGCGTTATGAGTGGCGAGGCGCGAGGTGCGGTCGCGGCGCAGGCTGCCGCTCACGAAGTAGCGGTCGTCGTAGCTGTAGGTGAGGCGGCCGATGGCCGAAGTCAGAGCATCTTGGTACACGCTGCTGCTGGGGCGCACCACGGCTTCCTTGGCGTTGCCTAGGTACTGGTACCAGCTGTCTTCGCGGTCGAAGTTCTGCACCTGCACGCCCCAGTACTCGTAGTTGGTGCGCTGGGCCGAGTATACGGCCGTGAGGTCGAGTACGTGCTTGCCGAAGTTCTTGACGTAGCCTACCTGGTTGTCCCAAATCCACTTGTTCCGGCTTTCCTCGCTCTGGCTCAAGTAGTTCATGGTATTGGAGCGGCCCGGCTCCGGGATGCGGGGGTCGAAGCGCTTGTAGTCGTTGCGCAGCAAATCGATGCTGAAGCTGCTGCGCACGCGCAGGCCATCTAGCGGCCGGTACTCGAGGTAGCCGATGCCGTTGAGATTGAGGCTGGGGCTAGTGATGGTGGGGCGCAAGAGCAACGCCACCGGGTTGTACACGTCGCCGTAGGCGCCGGCAAACTGAAACGCTGGGGCAGGTGACATCGGCGTGACGCCGCCAAACGTACCGTCCGCGTTATACACCGGCGCGGCCGAGGGCATGTAAAGGGCGTTGATAATGGCCCCCGAGTACGAGCTGGACGTGTTGGCACCCTGGCCGCTGGTCTGGTTGATGTACACGTTTTGGCCCACCGTCACCTTACTTCCTAGGTCGTAGTCCGACTTGAGGCGCAGTGTATAGCGCTTGAGTTTGGTGCCAATGAGCAGGCCCTCGCGGTCGTGGTAGCCAAACGAGGCTAGGTAGTGGCCAGTGCCACTGCCGCCGCTCACGCTGGCATTCAGGTTATAAATGCTACCGGTGCGGAAAATCTCGTCTATCCAGTTGGTGCGCGTGGTTTGGCCCCAGGGGTTTTTGGTGGCGTCGTGGGCGTCGAGGCGGGCGCGGCCGTCATTGTCGGCGGCTTGGTTATAGGCGGCGGCCTGCTGGGGGGCAGTCAGGGCCTGCGGCAGCTTGTAGGCCGACTGCCAGCCCTGGTAGGTGTCGATGGTGACGCGCGGCGCGCCCTCGCGGCCAGCCTTGGTCGTTATTACAATCACGCCCGAAGCGGCCTGCGCGCCGTAGATGGCGGCCGCGGCGGCGTCTTTCAGCACCGTGATGCTGGCGATATCGTTGGGATTCAGCGGCCCGCCGTAGTAGGGCATACCATCGACCACGTAGAGCGGGGGCTCGGCATTTACCGAGCCCCCGCCGCGAATGACGACGCTAGCCGTGGCCGTGGGGTCGCCGGAGTTCTGCTGCACCGTCACGCCGGCCAGGTTGCCTTGCAGCATGTCCTGCACGTTAGTGATGGGGCGGCTGGCCTGCTTCTCGGCGTTGGGCAGCGAGGCAATGGCCGTAGTCAGGTTGTCGCGCTTGGCCGTGCCGTAGCCAATAACTACTACGTCATTTAGTCCCTGGGGCGCTTCCTTCAGGGTAATGGTTAGGCCGGCCTCGCCGTTATACGCCACTTCCTGGCTGGCGTAGCCTACGTAGGACAACATCAACACCACGGGCTTACCGGCTGGCGCGTCAAGCGTAAACTGGCCTTCCGCATTGGTAGCGGTGCCGATGCTGGTACCTTTGAGCACCACCGTCACGCCCGGCATGGGCTGGCCAGCCGCGTCGCGCACGGTACCCGAAACGGGCTGGCCGGCGGCCACCAGAGCCCCTAGGGTAGAGGAGGAAGCAGGCAGCGCCGCCAGCGCCGCCGTGGGCACCAGAGTGGCCGCGCTCAGCCCTAGGGCCGCCAGGGCCACGGGGCCAGCGGGCGCGTTAAGTAATCGGCGGCGCAGAGGTAGGGATGCAGTCAAGGCGAACTATAAAAGAGTGAGATAAGGCAGCAAGAACTCGAGCCCAACCGTTGATTTTTAGGCACAAGCGCACCCGTTGCCCCAAGGAGGGCAGGTAGCCAAATACCCGCAGTAGCGTGGGCCGCTGACCGGCCAGTGCCTAGGTCAGCGCGAGGGGGAGAATCAGAGAAGAACCGTAGGGCATTAATCGCCAGCAAGCAAGTGGCTTTGTGCGGGACAAAGGTCGGGCTAGGCTGTTGGCGTTATATTTTTCAAAGATTAACTTACCGTTAAGGCTGAGTTTATCCTAGTGCTGGCGGGGGTGAAGCGCTGCGCGGACTAGATAGTTCGCGACTTCACACAGCTGAACAAGGACTGTAAAGTCCACGCAACAGCCCACAGACGCAGCTTATACCTGGAAACATTCGCTTACCGGTGGCGCTTTAGCTTAATCCTGAACGGTTAGATTATCGGTGTGGCTTGCAACGCGGGCGCGTTTTGCGTCATCATTGCCCTGCTGCGTGGCGTATCTTTGAACCCGTTTCGCCGAAATCTGCTTTTGCTACCCAAGTTTATATAAGTTGCCCGATGCCAGAAATAGCCTGCTCTTTTTGCAATAAGCCCAAGCGCGACGTCGCGGTGATGATTTCGGGCATCAATGCCCACATCTGCGAGAAGTGCGTGGCGCAGGCCCAGCACATTCTGTCCGAAGAAACCAAGCTGCAAGCCGAGGCCCGCCAGCCCAAGTTTAACCTCATCAAGCCCCGCGAAATAAAGCAGCACCTCGACCAGTACGTGGTGGGCCAGGACGAGGCCAAACGTGTGATGAGCGTGGCCGTATACAACCACTACAAGCGCCTGATGCAGAAGCCCGCTGCGGGCCAGGACGAGGTAGTGATTGAGAAGTCGAACATCATCATGGTGGGCGAAACCGGTACTGGCAAAACCTTCCTGGCGCGCATGCTGGCCAAGATTCTGCAAGTGCCCTTCTGCATTGCCGATGCCACTGTGCTGACCGAGGCCGGCTACGTGGGCGAAGACGTGGAGAGCATTTTGACGCGCCTGCTGCAAGCCGCCGACTACAACGTGGAGGCGGCCGAGCGCGGCATCGTCTACATCGACGAGATTGACAAAATCGCCCGCAAGAGCGACAACCCTAGCATCACACGCGACGTGAGCGGCGAGGGTGTGCAGCAGGCGCTGCTCAAGCTGCTCGAAGGCACCCACGTAAACGTGCCCCCGCAGGGCGGCCGCAAGCACCCCGACCAGAAAATGGTGGCGGTGAACACCGAAAACATCCTCTTCATCTGCGGCGGTGCCTTCTCGGGCATCGACCGCATCATCAAGAGCCGCCTGAACACCAAGCCGATGGGCTTCGCCAAAACCAACCTGGACGAGAGCGTAGACACGCAGAATTTCCTGCGCTACATCACGGCCCAGGACATCAAGAGCTTCGGCCTCATCCCCGAGCTCATTGGCCGCCTGCCCGTGCTCACGCACCTCAACCCGCTTGACAAGAGCACGCTACGCATGATTTTGACCGAGCCTAAAAACTCGCTCGTGCGCCAGTACCAGCGCTTGTTTGGCATGGAGAACATCGCCCTGGGCTTCACCGAAGAGGCACTGGAGTACATCGTAGAGAAAGCCGACGAGTACCGCCTAGGTGCCCGTGGCCTGCGCTCTATCTGCGAAAGCATCATGACCGATGCCATGTTTGAGATGCCCTCAGAGGTCGGCACACACGAATTGATGATTACCGAGAGCTACGCGCGGGGCAAGTTCGAGAAGTCGCCGCTGCGGCTGATGCGCGCTGCGTAGATTTATGTGGTTATTACTAAAAAGGGCTCGCTTCGGCGGGCCTTTTTTATTACTCGCCGCTCGTGTGACCCCACCCCCGGCCCCTCCCCTCCGGGAGAGGGGAGCCGACTGAAAGCAAGTGTAAGCGAACGTGACCAGTCGTCAGGCTCCCCTCTCCCGGAGGGGAGGGGCCGGGGGTGGGGTCACACGAGCGGCGGGCAATTGCAAGAAGTCATACTAGCCCGCCAGCTCCCGCTGCGCCGCCTCGCGCTCGGCGGGCGTATTCACGTTGCGTAACGCATCGCTGCCAGGCGTGGGCAATACTTCTACATCGCTGTTGATGAGCATTTTGCGCGGACACGAATACCCTAGGCCCAAAAAACGCAACAGCTCGGGGTAAGCCCTAGGCTCAAAAATGGTGATGAGCGGCTCGGGAAAGTCGCTGCCGGGGCTCTGGAAGGCGGTGGCCAGGCGGGCAGTTTGGCGACCGGCCACGAGTTGGCGCAGTACATCGGCGGTCAGGAAAGGCAGGTCGCAGGCCAGCACCAGCCAAGCGGCGTTGGGGTCGTGGCGGAAGGCCGACAAAATGCCGCCCAGCGGCCCTAGGCCTAGGAAAGTATCGGGCAAGGGCTGAAGGCCAGCGGGTAGCTCGGCCGCTTGCTCGGCGCGGCACGACACGAAGATATCCTGGCAAACTTCAGCTAGCAGGGCGGCGGCTACTTCTCGCTGCTCGCGGCCATCGGGGCCATAGCGGAGGCGGCCCTTGTCGGTTTGCATACGCTGGCTAAGGCCGCCGGCCAGCACCAGGCCGCGTAGGGGGGCCTGGCGGCGCCCTAGCCACTGCTGCACCCAGGCGGCCAGGCCGGCCACATCGGCCAGCGCGAACTGTGGCAGCTGCGCGTGGTGCGGCAGGTGCGCTTGTAGGTAGTCAGGCAGCTGGGTTACGCCTTCAGCGAACACGAAGGCTTGTACGTCAGTCAGCTTATCGAGCTTGTGCGCAAGGGTTTTGCGCGGGTCGATGAGCACGATTTGATGGCGGGCGCGGAAGTGATTGCCGTTTACCAGCACGAGACTAGTGCCGGCCAGCAGGTCGGGCTGCGAGAAGCGGTCGAACGCGCGGCGCTCGTCGCGGCGGCGGAAGTGGATTTTGTCGGTCACTTCCACGGCCGCGCCGGCTTGCAGTAGCGGGCTCAAGGCCTGGGCTTCGTCGGCGTCGCCGCTGGCGTGGTCGGCATCGACGTAGCCCACGCGGTGCCCGGCGGGGGCCAGCGCGGCCGTGAGGCTAGCGGCGAGCCGCTGAATATCGCCGCAGGGCGCGCCTAGGAAGGCTAGCTCGTGGCGGGCAAAATCGCCTAGGTCAGGGCGGGCGAGGTCGGCGTGCTTGGTACGGGGCGGAGTCAGAGGAGTCATAAGGCTGTAACAGCGTAGCGCGAACTTTGTAGTTCGCGTATGCAAGCGAGCAGTACGCCCGCATTGCATTCAGTCTGTCCTCCTACGCGAACTACCAAGTTCGCGCTACTTCGCCCATGATTTCCGTCGCCGACGCTTACCAGCAGATTCTCGCCACCGCCCGGCCCCTGCCCCCCGAAACCGTGCCGCTGGCCACCGCCGTAGGCCGCGTGTTGCACCAGGAAATAACCGCCGACCGCGATTTTCCGCCCTACCACCGCGTGACGATGGACGGCATTGCCATCAGCTTCGCAGCGCTGGAAAAAGGCCAGACTACCTTTCCCATCGAGCGCACGCAGCTAGCCGGCGCGGCACCCGAGTCATTGCATAACCCGCAGTCCGCCATTGAAATAATGACCGGCGCGGCTCTGCCGCCCGGCACCGACACGGTTATTCGCTATGAGGACCTGGACTTCGTGGACAGCCCTACCCGCCAGGCCACCGTGCGCGTGGCCCCGCCCCGGCCGGGCCACAACGTACATGCGCAGGGCAGCGACCAAACGGCTGGCACCCTGCTCTTAGCTCCCGGCCTGGTCCTCAGCCCCGCCGATATAGCGGTAGCCGCCACCGTAGGCGCGGCTACGCTGGCCGTGGCCCGGCGCCCTAAGGTAGCGGTAGTGAGCACCGGCGACGAAATAGTGGACGTAGCCGACGCGCCCCTCCCCCACCAGATTCGGCGCTCCAACGCCTACATGCTGCAAGCAGCTCTGACACTATACGGGGCTACGAGCGACATTTTCCACCTCGACGACGACCTAGGTACCTTGAAAGCCAGCCTGCCGCCACTGCTAGCCGAGTACGATGCCGTGCTGCTGAGCGGCGGTGTCTCGAAGGGTAAGGCCGACTTTTTGCCGCAGGCGCTACGCGAGTCGGACGTTACGGAGCTGTTTCACCGGGTGGCGCAGCGACCGGGGCAGCCGCTGTGGTTTGGGCAGCGGCCAGGCGGCGCGGTAGTGTTTGCCCTACCGGGCAACCCGGTGGCGACGTTCGCCGCCTACTACCGCTACGTGCGCGGCTGGCTGCGCGCCTGCCAGCAGGCGGCCTCTAGGTCGTTAGTTTTTGCTGAGTTGGTCGAGGCCGTGGAGTTCAAGCCAGCGCTTACCTATTTTCTGGCTGTGCGGCTCGAAAGCGCGCCCGATGGCCGCCTGCTGGCGCACCCCGCACCCACCGCCGGCTCGGGCGACCTAGCTGGCCTGCTTGCGGCAGATGGGCTGCTGGAGCTTGCGCCCGACGCTACTCATTTTGCGACGGGCACAGCGTGGCCGGTGTGGCCGTATCGGGGGTAGCTGCCCATTTACCAGCGGCAGATAACCAGCAGCTTTCTTAGCTTAATATTCTGATTTACTTGGCACACGGTGCATCAGGCGGGTTAGGCTGAACTGTATATTTGATGGTGCTTAGCACACTCAATTAACTAGTCAGCTTCTTATCTCCACATACGCCAACTATGCCCCTATTTAATCCTACCGCCAGCGTTGCCCCAGGCGACCGGTTGGCGTTTGGCTGGCTAAAAGCCAGCTGGCTCTACCTGATGCTCATCCCGGCACTGGTCTGGGGTTGGTCGTCGCTGTCGCTGCCGCGTAGCTTGGCTTCGGTGGCGCTCACGGTCTTTACAGTGGGACTGGGCCACTCCATTGGGTTGCACCGCGGCGTTATTCACCGCTCGTACCGCTGCTCGCGGCTCATGCGTGGGTTTTTAGCGTATTGCTTTGTGCATTCGGGCCTAGGCGGGCCATTGTCGTGGGTGCGGGTTCATTACTTCCGCGACTACTGGCAAAACCGGCCCGACTGCCCAGCCTACTTCAGCTACGACCACTCGATGTGGCGCGACTACGGATGGAACCTTCACCTGGCCCTACGTCCTGCCGATGAGTCCCGCTACGCCATCCCATCCGAAGACCTGTACGACCCGTGGCTACAATTTCTAGAGCGCACTTGGTACTGGCATGTGCTGGGGGCAGCCGCTCTCATTTGGAGCTTTTTTGGTTTTGAAACTATGATAGTATGCGTGTGCCTGCGCATCAGCGTCACCATCTTGGGGCACTGGTTTGTGGGATTTGTGTCACATAAATACGGCTATGCCCGCTACGACATCGACCACGCCACCGAGCATGGCTACAACAACTTTGTGCTGGGTGCGCTTTCGTTCGGCGAAGGCTTTCACAATAACCACCACGCGCACCCCAGTTCGGCCAAAATGAGCACCGCCTGGTACGAGCTCGACCTAGGCTGGTACTTGATTGCAACCCTACGCGCCCTAGGTCTGATTTGGGACGTGCAAGTGGTAGGTCAGACGCCCACTCAAAAGCCGCAGGCTAAGGCCCGCGCCTACCGTTGGCGCTGGCCCTGGCAAGACTAACGGCCACTGCCTTAAAACAAAAAGCCCCGACGCTCACACCGAGCGCCGGGGCTTTTATTTTCGCTGCAAAGCGCTTACTTAAACAGCGCCAGCGCCTTAATGAACGTTTGCGAAACGCCCCACGCCAGCGGAATACCTACGTAGAGCCATGCCAGAATAGTTGAGCCACCGGCCGACTCTTCGGTAGCGGGGGCAGTAGAATTTGGTTTCGGATTCATTGCTAGTCAAGCTTAAAAGGTGATAAGCAGCGGCCTAGTGGCCGCCCGCTTCGATAGTAACCGGGCCTTTCTCCTGGTATTTCTCGTTGACGGCCGTCACGGCCAGGTCAGCAAGGAAGCCCACGGCCAGCAGGCCTGCCATCGTGTAGAACACCGTTTGGTAAGCGGCGGCGCCGGTGAAACCAGCGGCCTTGCGGCCTTCCGACAAACTGTGCACAATGAGTGGACCTAGGACGCCCGCCGTGCTCCAGGCCGTGAGTAAGCGCCCGTGGATGGCACCTACTTGATACTTGCCAAAGAGGTCGGACAGGAAAGCCGGCGCGGTAGAAAAGCCGCCGCCATACATGCTGATAATCACGCAGGCTACTACTACAAACAGCGTGAGCTGCCCATTGAGGCCCAGCGTTGGAGCGAGCGCATAAAGAACAACCCCCAGGCCGAAATAGATGAGGTAGATAGGCTTACGGCCCAATTTATCTGAAGCAGACGACCAGAAGAAGCGCCCCAGCAAATTGAATAGGCTGAGCAAACCCACAAAGCCAGCACCGGCTGCGGCGAGCGCGACGGTATCCATACCTTTCCCTTTCTCGGTCCCGGAAATGACGGACTGAATGAGCGGCGAAGCGGTTTCAAGCACACCGATACCAGCAGTTACGTTGCAAAGCAGCACTACCCACAGCAGCCAAAATTGCGGCGTTTTGATGGCGTTGTCGGCCGATACGTTGCCAGTCGTAATCATGGTGTTGTGCTCCTCATTGGGCACGTAGCCGGCAGGCTTCCAATCATCAGCAGGCACCCGAATAGTCCATACACCCCACTGCATGAACAGCAAGTAGATGATACCCATCACGATAAATGTGGGTGCCACGCCCTGCGGGGCCGAGCCTTTGAAGTGGTTCATGAGCGCCACGGCCAGCGGCGAGCCTATCATGGCGCCGCCCCCAAAGCCCATGATGGCCATACCGGTAGCCACGCCCTTGCGGTCAGGAAACCACTTGATGAGCGTGCTCACCGGCGAGATGTAGCCGATGCCCAGCCCGATGCCGCCTACGAAGCCGTAGCCGAAATACACCAGCCAGATATTGTGCAGATGCACGCCCAGCGAGGCTATCAAGAATCCACCCCCGAAGCACAACGCCGAGGCCAGCATGGCCTTGCGCGGCCCCACGCGCTCGAGCCACTTGCCAAAAATGGCAGCCGACAAACCCAGCAGCACAATGGCGATGGAGAACGTCCAGCCAATCTGGCCGGGCGTCCAGTCGGTAGGCGCGGGGTGGGCCGGGTCACCGCTGATGAGCGACCCTAGGGGCTTGTTGAACACGCTAAAGGCGTAAGCCTGCCCGATGGCCAAGTGGATGGCCAGCGCGGCTGGCGGCACTAGCCAGCGGTTGTAGCCAGGTGGCGCAATAGTACGGCTGCGGTCGAGCAGCCCAGCGGAAGTATCGGGCATAAGGGAATTTGAAAGGTGAGAGAGTGGTGAATATTTTGCGCCTAAAGCGCTATGTTGGTGCAAGGTATAGGCGTTGTGTAAGCAGGCAAGCTCGCAAACGGATTATTTTGCTAATCTGTTATAGGTACGTTGTCGCAGTGCGCTAGTTGTAGTGCTCCATAGCCTGACATTGAAATAAAAAGCCCCTAGCTTGAGGCTAGAGGCTTTTCAAAATACTAGTGCCGCACCTAGGCGGGTACTGCTTCGGCTCGCTGCTTTTGGGTCTGCGGAGCCTTTTCGACCTTGGCCGGAGCCACGGTTACTACCACATATTTCGAAGTAGGTGTGTTGCTCACCTTAGCTACGCTCGAGATAGGAACCAGCGGGTTAGCTTCGGGGAAATAAGCCGACACGTTGCCCTTCGGGATATCATAGGGAATAACCAGGAACCTTTCAACTGTGCGCTGCTGGCCCTCAAAGTGGCTCGTGATATCAACTGGCTGCTTGGCCTTGAGGCCCCGCTCGGCGATATCTTCCTTATTCATGAAAATTACGCGACGCTCGCCGTGAATGCCACGGTAACGGTCGTTGTAATCGTAGATGGTCGTGTTGAACTGGTCGTGGCTGCGCACGGTCATCAGGATGAGCTGGCCGGGCTCTAAGCTGTACTTCTCCAGCTCGGTGGTGGTGAAGTTCGCCATGCCGTTCTTGGTCGTGAACTTGCGCTCGCGGGGGCCATTGGGCAGGTAGAAGCCACCGGGCTGTCGCAGTTGCTCATTGAACTTCTCGAAGCCCGGAATAACGCGCGAAATGTGGTCACGAATCACGTCGTAGTTCTCAGTCATAGCCACCCAGTCGGCCACGTTGGTACGGTCGGGACCTAGGGTGGCAATGGCTACACCCGCCAAAATGGCGACTTCGCTCATCATCTGGCCAGCTACTGGCACCAGCACGCCCTTATTCTGGCTGACCACGCCCATCGAATTTTCGCAGCTTGTCATCTGGTGGCCAGACTTTTGCATGTCGATATCAAGGTGCGTGAAGCACGGCAGCAGCAAGCTGGTTTTGCCGGTAGTGAGGTGCCCACGATTGAGCTTAGTACCTACAAATACGGTTAGGTTCTGCTTGCGCATGCCCTCGGCAATCACCTCTGTATCGGGGCCAGCCGCCAGCAAGTTGCCACCTAGACTGAAGAAAACCTTCAGCTCGCCGTGGTACATTTTCTTGATGGCTTCTACCGTGTCGTAGCCGTGCTCGTAGGGCGGCTGGAAGTTAAATTCCTTACCTAGGGCGTCTTGGAACACCTTAGTTGGCTGCTCCCACACGCCCATCGTGCGGTCGCCCTGCACGTTGGAGTGGCCGCGCACCGGGCAGGTGCCCGCACCGGGCTTGCCGATGGCGCCCTTCATAAGGTGCAGGTTGACAATCTCCTGAATGGTTTGTACACCCTGGCGCTGTTGCGTCACGCCCATGGCCCAGCAAGTGATAATCTTCTGCTTGGTAGCCAGCATATTGGCAGCTGCCAACAGCAAAGCACGGCTGATGCCGCTGAGCTCTTCAATATCCTCCCACTTGGTGTTGCGGATGTTCTGCTCAAACGACTCGAAGCCCGTGGTAAACTCCTTGATAAAGGCGTGGTCTACCACCTGACCGGGGTTCATATCCTCGGCTTCAAACAAATGCTTCATGATGCCGCGCAGCAGGCCCATGTCGCCATCCACCCGCACTTGTAGGTAGAGGTCGGTGATAGGGGTGCCATCGCCCATCAGCGCACCTAGGGCACGCAGCGGATTCATGAAATCCTGCGGGTTTTTGAAGTGATTCAAGCCCGCTTCAATCAGCGGATTGACACTGATAATCTTGGCACCGTTACGCTTGGCTTTCTGCAAAGCCGAGAGCATGCGCGGGTGGTTGGTACCAGGGTTTTGGCCAATAATGAGAATGACCTCAGCCTCGTAGATGTCGTTGAGCGTAACGGAGCCTTTGCCCAGCCCTAGGGTTGGGCTGAGGGCCGCGCCGCTGCTCTCGTGGCACATGTTCGAGCAGTCGGGTAAGTTATTGGTGCCGAACTGCTTGGCAAACAATTGAAACAAGAATGCCGGCTCGTTGGGCACCTTGCCCGAGGTGTAGAACGACGCCTCATTAGGCGAATCCAGCGCGTTCAGTTCTTTGCCGATAAGCTCGAAGGCTTCGGGCCACTCGATGGGCTCGTAGTGCGTGCCGCCGGGGCGCTTCACCATGGGGTGCGTGAGGCGCCCTAGGTTGTTTTGGTCGCGGTCGGTCATTCGCGAGAGGTCGGCCAGGCTATGCTTGGCAAATATCTCGGGGCCACAGGCTTTGTCATCGGCATCGGAGGCAGTGGCCTTCGCGCCGTTTTCGCAGAACTCGGCTATCGAGCGGTGGTCGTCGGGGTCGGGCCAGGCGCAGGAAGAGCAGTCGAAGCCGTCTTTCTGGTTCATTTTGAGCAGACCGTGGGTACCACGCGTCATGCCAGCTTCGCCCCAGCTAAACTGCATCGACTTCATCACCGCCTCTACACCGGCCGCGATTTTCATGCGGTTTTCGAGCTTGAGGCCGGTAAACTCCTCCGTGGGTTGGGCCAGCACCGGGTTGTGGTACTTGGCACCGGCCACGTCGGGGGCCGGGATAGGCCGCTCGTCGCGGTCCTCCTGTGGGTCGGGGCGATAGTGGTCGTTGGTGGGAGCTACACCTTGGTCCGAGCGCTCGCCACTTTTGGGGGCATTTTGCTCGGCGCCTTGCTGCTCGCTTTTGCCAGCCTTGCTGGGGTCGTTGGTGGGCGACTCTTCCATAATATTATCGGGTATGAACGGGTGGGATACTTACTTTAAAAGTAATGACAACTGGCGACCGCCGCGCCAGCGGCACTGCGCAGCTTAGTGGCGGCAGTCCAAGTCTTTTTCTACTAGGATACGTAATTCGCGCCCTTCAGCGACAACGATTTGGGCCGAAAAACCATTTTTTTCGGTATTGGTCCATTCCTGCGCCAATGCGGCGGGCACTTCTACGGCTAGCGCTCCAGCGGCATAGCGCACCTGCACGGCCTCGGCAGAAGCCGTAGCGGGCAGTTTCTCCAGCGAATAATGCAAGGTCTGGTCGGCGCCGGGGCCAAATACAATGGTATAAGCCACGCGCCCGCTGTGAGCAAACTCTTGTACCTCAGCCTCTGACACCCGTAGGCGCAAGGAATTTTCTTCTAGTCTAAGCTTCATAAATCACGGATTAGTTCTGATTAAACCGGATTTCACGGGTTTTGTGGACGCCATTTGCCGGTGTCTGGTAGGCCGTAGTGGCCATACGCGCGAGCAAGCGTGGCTGAGAATTGGTAATTCTGGGCGCGTCTAATGTGCTTTACAACCTCTACAAAATCCGATTCAATCCGTGCTAATCCGTGATTCGTGGGTGTAGATATTAAACCGCTCGTTGCGCACGAAGCCCAACAGTGTGATGCCAAATTCGTCGGCCGCTTCTACGGCCAAGCTGCTCGGCGCGCCCACCGCCGCCAGAATGGCCACGCCCGCCAGCGCCGCCTTCTGCACCAGTTCGAAGCTGGCCCGGCCGCTCAGCAGCACTACGTGCTGCCCTAGGGGAAACTGCCCGCTCAGCAGCGATGCGCCCACCACTTTGTCAAAGGCATTGTGGCGGCCCACATCCTCACGCAGCAGTTGCAACTCGCCATCGGCCGAGAACAGGGCCGTGGCGTGCAGCCCACCCGTTTGTTCAAATACCGCCTGAGCCGCCCGCTGCCGCTCGGGTAGCGCGTGGAGGAGGGCGGCAGTCACCCTAGGGCTGTCTAAATCGGGCGGCAGCGGGCAGGCTGTGGCGCGCACCGCCGCAATGCTGGTTTTGCCGCACACTCCGCAGCTGGAGGTAGTGTAGAAATGCCGCTCTAGGCGGTCTAGCTCTACGGCCACGCCGGGGGCCAGCTCGGCCTGGATTACGTTGCCGCGCTCCTCGGGCCTCCTAGGGTCGGCGCGATGCTCGATGCGTAGTATATCAGCGGGTTGGCTGATTATGCCTTCGCTTAGCAGAAAGCCCGCTACCAGCTCGGCATCGTGGCCAGGCGTGCGCATGGTCACGGCCAGGGCGCGCGTCTGGCGCTGGGCGGCGGGGCCGTGCAGCAGGCTGATTTCCAGCGGCGCTTCCACGGCCAGCAGGTCGGTGGCGTGGGTGGTGGCCGCGCCGGTTACGCGCACTACGGTAGTGCGAGTGGCGCTGGCGGCGGATGGGGGCTGAAGCGGCGAGGTCATGAGCGAAATAACCTCGGCGGGCCGTTGCGGCTCACCGAGGTTATTGCTTTTTTAACCACGAATGGGAGCGAATGTTCGCCGTAGCGCGGACTTTCCGTCCGTGGGCCAATACGCTTTTCAGTAATATCTCAGCACTCGCGGACTGAAAGTCCGCGCTACTTGCCTTCCCGCAAGTACTTCACCATTAGGGTAGCCGTTTGGCGGGCGGCATTGTGCTGGCCCAGCTTGGTGCGCAATTCGGCGTAGCCTGCTTTCTGGCGAGCTATGTAGTCTTGGTCCGTCAGCAGGCGCTTGAGTTCGTCAAGCAAGTTGCGGGCGGTGAACTTGCTTTGAATGAACTCCTGCACCACCTCGCGGCCCATAATGAGGTTGACCAGCGAGATGTACGGCACTTTTATCAGCGCCTTGCTCACCTGGTACGTGAGGGCGCTGGTGCGGTAGCATACCACCTGCGGCACGCCAAACAGCGCGGTTTCGAGCGTAGCCGTGCCGCTGGTCACGAGCGCGGCGCTGGCGCGGCTCAAGAGGTCAAACGCCTGGTCGAATACCAACTTGATGCCGTTACGCTCGAAGTGCGCGTAGTACGCGCGGTCGAGGTTGCTCACGCCGGCCACCACAAACTGGTACTCCTGAAACGCGGGCAGCACGGCGAGCATCTCATGCAGCATTTCTTCGATTTCCTGCTTGCGCGAGCCGGGTAGCACCGCAATTATTTTCTTCTTAGGGTCGAGGCCGTGCTGCGCCTCAAAGCCGGGGTTGGGCACAAAGTCGGCTACCTGGTCGGCGGTGGGGTTGCCGATATAATCGACCTTGTACTCAAAGCGTTGGTAGAACTCTTCCTCAAACGGCAGGATGACGAACATCCGGTCCACGTGCGCCTTGATTTTCTCGACCCGGCTCTGATTCCAGGCCCAGATTTTGGGCGAGATATAGTAATACACCTGCACGCCGTGCGCCTTAGCCCAGTCGGCCATGCGCAGGTTGAACCCGCCGTAATCGACCAGAATCAGCACGTCGGGCTGGTAGGCCAGAATATCGCGCTGGCACTCTTTTAGATAGCCCCGAAATTTGAGAATGCTCGTGGCCGTTTCCCAAAAGCCCATCACGGCGAGCTCGCGGTAGTGATGCACGAGGTGCCCGCCCTCGGCTTGCATCAGGTCGCCGCCCCAGTAGCGGAAGTCGGCCGCAGCGTCCTGCTTTTTCAGCTCGTGCAAGAGGTGGGCGGCGTGCGTGTCGCCGGAGCGCTCGCCGGCTATCAGATAGTATTTCACCTTCTTAGTGTCATCCTGAGCGCAGCGAAAGACCTTGTCACGCCTGCACCGCCGGGGTTAATAATTGCTGACCAAAGCTACCATGATAAGATGCTTCCTTCGCCAGCAGGACAGGCACGCTAGCCGTAGTATTCCACCGCGTTGCGGGGCGTTTCGTAAATCTTGATGCAGTGCAGTTGCGCCCCGGTGATAGCGGGCAGCTCACGCACCAAAATCTGCCAGAAAGCCACAGCCAGGTTTTCGGTGCTGGCTAGCTGGCCCTTCAGGAAGGGCACGTCGAGGTTCAGGTTTTTGTGGTCGACCTGGTCGGTAATGTGCGTGCGGATGAGGTCGCTGAGGACTTTGAGGTCCACTACGAAGCCAGTGTCGGGGTCAGGCTGGCCCTTCACAGTCACTATCATCTCGTAGTTGTGGCCGTGCCAGTTTTCATTGGCGCAGGGACCAAATACCTCTTTGTTGCGCTCGGGCGTCCAGGCGGGGTTATAGAGCTTGTGGGCGGCATTAAAATGCTCGCGGCGACTAACGTATAGCATAAATTAATAGGAAGGCGAAAGATGGACCTAGGCGGGCTACTTGCCCACCGGCAGTCAGTTCCAGCGCCACTTTTTGGGGCGGCAAAGATACGATGCTTGCCCCCGGCAGCACGGCCACCCTTTTTGGGCTAGCTAGTGCAAAAAGCAGTGGCCGCGCCAAGCCCAGCCCGCCAGCCAGCGCTACCTTTAGGGCCAAATTTGCTTTTCTATGATAGTCGTAACCGGTGCGGCCGGCTTTATTGCCAGCTGCTTAGTCTCGCGCCTCAACGCCGCCAACTTCAATGACATTGTGGTGGTCGACAACTTTGCCGTGGAGAAAAAGCTCCCTAACATCCGGGGCAAGAAGCTGCGCGAGTATGTCGACCGACTGGAGTTTTTCGACTGGCTCGACCAGCACCACGAGCAAGTCGAGTTCGTCTTCCACCTAGGGGCCCGCACCGATACCACCGAGCAGGACTACGCCGTACTCGACCTGCTTAACCTCAACTACAGCAAGCAGATGTGGCAGGCCTGCGTGCGCTACCAGCTGCCGCTGGTGTACGCCTCCTCGGCCGCTACCTACGGCGACGGCACCCTCGGCTACTCCGACAACGACGCCCTGCTGCCCCAGCTGCGCCCGCTCAACCCCTACGGCGAGTCGAAAAATGACTTCGACAACTGGGCGGTGCAGCAAACCGAAAAGCCCTACTTCTGGGCGGGCCTGAAGTTCTTCAACGTGTACGGCCCCAACGAATACCACAAGGGCCGCATGGCGTCGGTAATATTCCACGCCTTTCACCAGATTCGGCAGTACGGCAACATGACCTTGTTCCGCTCGCACAACCCCAACTACATCGATGGCGGCCAAATGCGCGATTTTGTGTACGTGAAGGACGTGGTCGAAGTGTGCTTCTTCCTGCTCAACCACCGCACGCAGTCGGGCATCTACAATCTGGGCAGCGGCCAGGCCCGCACCTTCATGGACCTCACCCTGAATACCTTCGCAGCCCTAGGTGCCACGCCCGACGTGCGCTTCCGCGATACGCCCGAGGATATTCGCGACAAGTACCAGTACTTCACCGAGGCCGACATGAGCAAGCTACGTAGCATTGGCTACGACCTGCCCTTCACCTCGCTCGAAGCTGGCATTCAGGATTACGTGCAGCAGTACTTGCTACCCGACCGCTACTACTAGCCTCGGCACGCTCTAGGTCGCCCAACAAAAAGCCGCCGTTCGCATATGCGAACGGCGGCTTTTTGTATGATAAGGAGACTTAGCCTAGACCTAGGCGGCCAGTGGCAAGCCTGTGGGGTACATGGGCAGCACCGGCGTTTCGGTGGTTTCGAGCGGGCGCTGGGGAGCAGCGGGCGTAGCCGCAACGGCTGCTTCATCGGCGTGGCGGCGCAGGGCGCGCATGAGCAAATACTTGTACTTCTCAGCATCGGCCAGGGCCTGCTCTACGGCGTGCAGCGCGTCGGCGTAGCCCACTACAGGCTGCAGCTCGCGGCGCGGGCGGCGGGCTTCAAATACGTGCGGAGCGAGGTATTCGGCGGGGCTTTTCATAGTGGCGATAGGTAAGTAACTGTTGCTTGTACTGTCAACGCCTAGCGGGTCGTCAAAATTCATTCTAGGGCAATTTTACAATGAATTAAACTACCTGTTTATCAACGATTAATAAATTATTTTCGATTTGATTTTCTACTTTAAAATGCACTACTAAAAAGCAGCTTTCGAGGTAGACAACAGCACTGACCCTCCCCTATTCGGTGCCCGTTTTGCTTAAAACTTGGCACGGCTTTTTCTAGTAAATAGCCTAGATAGTTGCCTGTGATTACCACGCGGTTTAGGCGCCGTTGCGCTCGTTTGGCGAATGGCTTTTAAACCCGGGGACCTTACTCGCATCTAACTCGTGTTCTTCTATCTAGTAAGACCTAATTAAAGCGCTTCGGCGCTCCAGCTATGCGACTCAAATCTTTGTTTGCCTTGTTTTTTGCACTGAGCTTTGGCCTGTTGCTCAGCAGCTGCACACCCGGCGTGTATGTGGGTGCCAGCACAGGCTCCCCCTATGGGTACGGCGGGGGATATGGCTACGGCTACGGCCCGCGCTACTACGGCCGGCCCGGCTACTACGCCCCACCCGTGCGGGTGCGGCCAGCCCCCTACTACCGCCCAGGCCCGCGCTTTCGGGGCGGCTACCGGGGCGAAGGTGGTTTCCGCGGGGGTAATGGCGGTTTCCGCGGCGGCCCCGGTGGCTTCCAGGGGGGTGGCCGGCGTGGAGGTCGGTAGTGTTCACCCGGCTTTTGCTGGTTTTCAGCAGCCTTTCACCTTGCTTCTATAAGTTTCTCACTCTTAACCTAGCGCGCTGCGGCGCGTCCCCTCCCATGCGCTTTCAACCTCTGTTCTTTGCTTTGCTGTTGAGCCTGGGTGTGCTCGGCACACGGGCGGTTTCAGCCCAGGTAGTTATCAATGCCCAGATTGGCCGGCCCTACTACGCCCCGCGGCCTTACTATGGGCCCCGCTACTACTACCCGCCAGTAGCGCCCCCGGTAGTAGTGGCACCGCCGCCGCCCGTGGTGGTGTATCCGCAGCCTTACTACTACGCGCCCCGGCCGCGGGTGTACTACGCCCCTCGCCCCTACTACCGCCACGGGCGCGGCTACGGCCGCCGGTGGTAGCATCCTAGGTACCTAGGCAGGCCAGAAACACAAAGCGCCTCCGATAGCCACGGCTGTCGGGGGCGCTTTTTTTTTAATGAGTAAAGTGACCCTAGGGCACCGCTAGGCGTCCCCCAGTTCGTGCACCCGCGTGCCGCCACCATCCTCCTCGGCGGCGCGCAGCATGGCTTGGGCCACTGCCTTGGCCTTGATGGGCCGGTACTTCTGCCAGCGGCCACGCAGTATGGGGCGCGCCAAGGCTAGCAGCCAGCCGCCAATGCGCTCGCCCAGCCGCGGGGCCGCTCGCTCGCCGAGCAGCAGCGAGGGCCTGAAAATGTGGATGGCCCGAAAGGGCGTTTGGCGCACAGATGCTTCCATTTCGCCCTTTACCTGGCTGTAGTAAAAACGCGACTCGGTATCGGCCCCTAGCGCCGACACTACCAGAAACTGGGCCGCAAAATTGGCCGCCGTAATGGCCGCCAGCTTTACCACGTGTAGAAAATCGACTTCGAAAAAAGCCTCCTTGGAGCCCGCTTGCCGCATGGTAGTACCTAGGCAGCAGTATACATCGTCGGCAATGAGGCGCAGGCGTTCGGCTTCGAGCTGGCTGAGCTCCGTGACTACCTGCGTGAGCTTGGGGTGCTGCACGGCTACTGCCCGGCGACCCACCACGATTACTTTGGCATAGCGCTCCGAGGCAAGCAGCAGCGGCAAGAGTGCGCTGCCAACCAAGCCCGTGGCCCCGGCGAGTAAAGCTGTTTTTTTCATTGAAAGTAGAATAGCAAGGCGGAGGATAAGACTGCTGTTTTTAACTAAAGGTTTAGCCTAGCAGCTTAGCCACACTGCGAAGTGAGATGCCCTACCGCGCCGCAATAGACTATTAATCTGCCGCTTACTTACTGGCTACTCATAGGTGCGTGCAATTAGAATCTTCGCAATAACGCTGCAGCCTCGCTACTGACGCATGTCATTATTCCAATAAAAACTCGTAGTCTTGTGGTGTCTTTATTATTCTAGCCCCCAGCTTATTCTTTCCTGATATACTAGCATCGCAGCCTAAGGCATTTACCTCTCCCTAAAATCAGTAGCCATTGCCTTGCAACCGATAACCGACGAGCACAGCGCCCAGCTTTGGGAGGCCTTTCGGGGAGGTGAGGCCCGAGCGCTGGCCACGCTCTTTGATGGCTACTACGAGGCGCTGTACCACTACGGGCTGAAGCTGACCGGCGACGAGGAACTAGTAAAGGACTGCATCCAAAATCTCTTTCAGAAGCTGTGGCGGCGGCGCGAGGGACTGCGGGCCGTGCAGGTGGTGAAGGCGTACCTCTTCAAAGCACTGCGGCGGCACCTAGGCGACGAAACCAAGCTGCTGCGGCAGCACCGCTACCTGCTACCGGCCTACTCCGATTCGTTTGAGGTCACTTACTCGCACGAGGAGTTTTTGATTGCTCAGCAGGGCGACGCCGAGCAGCAGGCCCGGCTGCTAGCAGCCCTCAACCGCCTTTCCAAGCGTCAGCGTGAAGCACTGTATCTGAAGTTTTTCGATGGGTTTGCCTACGAGCGCATTGCAGAGGTGATGGGCCTTAACACCCAGTCGGTCCGCAATTTGGTTTTCAATACTTTGCAAGTGCTACGCAAAGTATTAGCGATGGTAGTACTGCTGCTTTCCGGGCTAGCCGCCTAGCTTTAAATAGGGTGACAGACACCTATCTGGTAGCGCTTCAAAGAAAAGTTTTTGCGGGCATGAGTATAAACGGCCTCTTAGGCCGTGATGGAGATGAACCGGGCTGCTAGACTACCTAGGAGCCCGCAGCGGCACCCTGCTGCTAGCCCGTTTAGCCCACTGCTTATGCCCTACAACGACTACTCGACTGATGATTTTTTGGCTGACGAGTCGTTTCAATCCTTCGTGATTGGCCACGACCCGGCGGCTGGCCAGTTTTGGCGCGCCTGGGTAGCCGAGCACCCTGCCAAGCAGACCGAATTTGACGAGGCCGCGGCGCTGCTGCAACTGCTAGCCACCGGCCAGTCGCCCCGCCTACCCCACTCGCTAAAGCAAACTGAAGCCGCAAAGCTGTGGCAGGCCATGCATGCCGCTCCCGCACCTCAACCACAGCCTATGCTGCGCGTGGGCCAACGAGCCCGCCGCTGGGCGGGGGCCGCCCTAGGTGCCTTGGCGTTGGGTTTTGCGGGCCTCGGGCTGTGGCAGCGCGCCGCCGTGGCCCCCACCCCAGCCTGGACCAGCTACGCCACCAAAGCGGGCGAGCGCCGCGAACTGACGCTACCCGATGGCTCCCGCGTGATGCTGAATGCCAACTCAGTACTGAAGCTGGCCACTACCTGGCAGCCGGGCCACGCCCGCGAAGTATGGCTGGCGGGCGAAGCTTTTTTCCGGGTGCGCCACACGGCACCGGCGCAACTCATGGCGGTGGCTGCTGCCCCGGCCAATGTAAAGTTTACGGTGCACGCCGGGCCGCTCGATGTGGCGGTACTCGGCACGCAGTTCGACGTGCTGAACCGGCCGGGCCGGGCCAAGGTCGTGCTGCAAACGGGGCAGGTGCAACTGCGGCACGTGCGGCCCGGCGGCACTGAAACGCTGCTGCTCAAGCCCGGTGAGTTGGCCGAGCTGCGCCCAGCGGCGGCGGCCGCGCCGCTGGCCAAGCGCCCTGTCGATGCCGCGCTGTATGCAGGCTGGACTAGCGGGCACCTAGACTTTGCCGACACGCCGGCCTCGGAGGTCATTGCCCTGCTCGAAGACACTTATGGGTTGCACATCACGCTGGGCAACCCCGCTTTGCGCCAGCAAAAGCTTAGCGGCTCGGTGCCTAGTCAGGACCTAGACGTGCTGCTGGCCACGCTCGCTAAGTCACTAGATACGAGTGTGCACCGCACGGGCACCCACGTGCGGTTCGACTGATTTTCGCCTGCCTTTTCGCCGTTTCTCACCCTCTTTTCCATTCCCACCCATGGTTCATTATACCCCATCGATTAAGCTGCTGCCCCTTTTGTTTGCCGGGGGGCTGCACGTGGCACGGGCGCAAAGCCCCGTCGTGGCCATGCTGCGGCCCACGCAGGATGTCACGGCTGGCGCGGCGCGAGCCGCCGAGCGTGGCACCTCGCTCGAAAGCATTTTGCAGGAGCTGAAGAAGACGCACCACGTCTTTTTTATGTACCGCAGCGAGCTGGTTAAGAACAAGTTCGTGAATGTGGAAGCCCGCACCTTTCGCACCTGGGAGGAAAAGCTGACCTACGCCGTGACGGCCAGCGGCCTGCGGGTGGAGAAGACGGACCACAACGTGTACGTCATTTCGCAGCCCAAATTGCCCGGTCCTGAGGCTCAGACGAGCTCGACCACCAGCGGCCCCAATGCCGCCCCGGATGCTACCCTCTCCCCCACCGCCGTACCCGTAACCGGCCGCGTAACTGGCCCCGACGGGGCGGCCGTGCCCGGCGTGACGGTGCTAGTGAAGGGCACTACCAACGGCACGACCACCGATGCCAACGGCAATTTTTCGCTCACTTTGCCCGATACCAATGGCACGCTGGTAGTGTCGGCCATCGGTTTCGTGACGCAAGAGCTGCCGCTGCAAGGGCGCACGCAGCTAAACGTGGTGCTGGCCAACGATGTGCAGGCCCTAGGTGACGTAGTCGTCCTAGGTTACACTACCGAGCGCAAGGCCGACCTCACTGGGGCCGTGGCGCAGGTGAGCCAGCGCGACATCAGCGGCCTGCCGGTGACGACGCCCGCGCAGATTTTGCAGGGCAAGGCGGCGGGCGTGGCCATTACGGCGGCCACTGGGGCGCCGGGAGAGAACATCGCGGTGCGCATCCGGGGGGTGGGCACTATAAATGACAACAACCCGCTTTATATAATTGATGGTGTGCCGACTAAGGACGGCATCAACCAGATTTCGCCCAATGATATTGAGAGCATCAACATTCTAAAGGATGCATCGTCGGCAGCCATCTACGGGGCGCGGGCCTCGAATGGCGTGGTGGTGGTGACGACCAAGCGCGGCAAATCGGGCAAGCCGCGGCTGAGTGTGAGCGCCTACAGCGGCGTGCAAACGGCGGTTAACCTCATCAAAATGGCTAACACGCCGCAGTACGTGAACGCCTACAACGTGGCCGCCCAGAACGATGGCCGCACCCAGATTCCGGCGGCGGTAGCCGCCACGCTGCCCGATGTAAACTGGCTGAAGGAAGTACTGAAACCAGCCTGGCAGCACAACGTGCAGCTCGACGTGAGCGGCGGCGGCGAAAACTCGCAGTACATCGTGTCGGGCAGCTACCTGACGCAGGATGGCTTGATAAATAACTCATCCTACGACCGCTACAACCTGCGCACAGCCGTGAGCAGCTCGCTGTCGAAGTATGTAAAAATCGGCACCAACGCCAACCTCTCGTACAGCAAAACCCGGCAAGTGGGCACTTCCGGCGACGGGTTTGGTGATGGCAATCCGGGAGCCAGCGTGGTACGCTTTGCGCTGTTTCGCACGCCGGGCACACCGGTCTACAACGACCTAGGGCAGTTTGTGGACTTGCCTACGGCGGGCGGGCAGCCGGCCTCGGCCTTCCTAGGTGACGGTATCAACCCGGTGGCGCTGGCCGACGCGGCCGACCGCAATTTCAACGCTTACTCGGTGCTCGGCAACGCTTATATAGAGGTGACGCCGGTGGCGCATTTGCGCATCCGGTCTGACTACGGCATCACGTTTCGCATCACCGATTACAAGCAGTTTTTTAAGACCTACGGCATCGACCGCTCGTTCAACTCACCGGCCTCATTGGCGCAGTCCAATACCAACGAATTCAATTTCAACTGGACTAACACGGCTGTTTACGACCTATCTGTGGGCAAGAGCACATTTGCCTTTTTGCTGGGCACCGAGGCCATTAAGAATAATTCGCGGGGCATTTCGGCCTCGCGGCGCGGGTACGTCGACCAGTCGCCCACATTCCAGTACCTCGACAATGGCACGGGCATTCAGCAGAATGGGGGCGGCGAGGCGCACTCGGCGCTGCTTTCGGGCTTTGGCCGGCTGACGTATGACTACGACGGGCGGTACCTAGCTACCGTCAACTTCCGGCGCGATGGCTCGTCGCAGCTTTCGCCGGGCCGGCGCACCCAGAATTTCTACTCCGGCTCGGTGGGCTGGAACCTAGCACGCGAAGCCTTTATGAGCAACCTAGAAGCCATTTCGCTACTGAAAGCGCGGGTGAGCCTAGGGCAGCTCGGCAACTCGGCCATCGGCAACTACCCCTACGCCTCGCTGGTGGGCAACACGGGCTATTACCCGTTTGGGGGCGTATCGACGCAGGCGCTGAGCGTGGTGACCAAGGGCAACCCGGACATCAAGTGGGAGACCAGCACCCAAACCAACTTCGGCCTCGACCTAGGGCTGCTGAAGGGCGCGCTGCAAATCTCGGCCGACTACTTTATCAAGAATACCTCGGATGTGCTGCTGTTTTTGCCGCAGCCCAGCAGCGCCGGCAACGGCGGCAACCCGGCCGTGAACGCCGGCAAGATTCAGAACCGAGGTTTTGAGCTGGAGCTGAGCTACCGCAACACCATCGGCAAGGACTGGAGCTACGGCCTGAACGGCAACCTGGCCACGCTACGCAACGAAGTGCAGTCCCTAGGTACGGCCACGCCCATCGTGGGCGGCCGCATCGACAACAACTACTACGCCACGCTGACTACAGTGGGCCAGCCGATTGGAGCGTTTTACTTGCTGAAAACGGAGGGTATTTTTCAGACCGCGCAGGAGGTGTTTACGCACGCCTACCAGGGGCCGGGCATTCAGCCGGGCGACGTGAAATTTCAGGACCTAAGCGGCCCCGATGGGGTGCCCGATGGCGTGATTGATGGCTACGACCGCACCTTCGTGGGCAGCCCCATTCCGAAGCTGACCTACGGCCTGACCGGCAACGTGAGCTTTAAGAACATCGACCTGAGTGTGTTCTTTCAGGGCGTGCAGGGCAACAAGCTCTATAACCAGGTCAACACGGACATCGAGGGCTTTTACCGCGCCTTCAACCTCACCGAGCGGGCGGCCACCAACTACTGGACCGGCCCCGGCAGCACCAACCAGTTTCCGCGCCTGTCGTGGACCGGCGCTTCCAACAACAAGCAGCCCTCCGACCGCTTCTTGGAGGATGGCTCCTACCTGCGCCTCAAGAACGTGCAGCTCGGCTACACCTTCAATGAGAAGCTGCTGAGCGCGGTGCGCATTTCGTCGGTGCGCATCTACGCCAGCGTGCAAAACCTGCTCACCTTCACCAAGTACACCGGCCTCGACCCCGAGCAGGGCACCAACAGCAACTCGCTCGGCGATGGCGTGCGAGCCACCGGCATCGACTTCGGCACCTACCCCTCGGCGCGCACCTTCACGGTGGGCATCAACGCTGGCTTCTAACCTTTTCGCGCGCTATCTATCATGAAAATCCCACCCGCCGCCCTCCTACTGGGGGGCCTGCTGCTCGGCACCGCCAGCTGCAAAACTTTCCTGGACCAGCCCGTGCTAGGGCAGTATGAAGCCGGCCAGTTTTTCACGTCAGACACCAATGCCATCCTGGCCGTGAACGCGGCCTACGTGCCACTGTCGTTCCGCGACGCATCGTCGAACGCGCTGTGGGTGCTCGGTGATGTGGCCTCCGACGACGCCGTGAAGGGCAGTAATCCTGGCGACCAAGCCGACTTCGAAAACATTGATATTTTCAACATCACGCCCATTAACTCGGCCGTGGAGGCCCAGTGGCGGCGCTACTACGACGGCATCCTGAAGTGCAACGTGGTGCTCGACGGCCTGCCCGCCGACAATGCCAGCGTGAGCGCCGCCGTGCGGCAGCAGGTGACGGGGCAGGCGCAGTTTCTGCGGGCGTATTACTACTTTCAGTTGGCGGCCATTTACGGCAACGTGCCACTGCGCCTGAAGGTGGAAACGCCCGCCGAGCTGCAAAGCCCGGCCGTGCCCCAGGCCCAGATTTTTGCGCAGGTAGAGCTAGACTGCCAGGCCGCCATGGCCGCGCTGCCCGCCACCTGGACCGGCACCGACGTGGGCCGCGCTACCAAGGGCGCCGCCATGGCGCTGCTCGCCAAAACCTATCTCTACGAGCAGAAATGGACCCTGGCGGCTCAAACCGCCCAGGCCGTGGAGGCCCTAGGTACCTATAGCCTGCTGCCAGTGTTTGCCGACAATTTCCGGGCGACGACCAAGAACAACCCGGAGGCCATTTTCTCGGTGCAGCACACTTCGGGCCTCAGCCCCAACCAGGGCAACAACCTCAACCAGTGGTTTGCCCCGCGCCCGCAGAATGGCTACGGGTTTTTCTGGCCCACCCAGAGCCTCGTCGACAACTTTGAGCGCACCTCGGCCGGCGTCGTAGACCCTAGGCTCGATTATTCGGTGGGCCGCAGTGGGCAGTCGTTTTTCGGTGTGCCCTTCGACCCTACTTGGAGCGGCACGGGCTACGTGTCGAAAAAGCACTTGCAGCCGCTGACCGAGATACCCACTACCATCAAGGGCGATGGCAACCTGAACTTCCAGGCCATTCGTTACGCCGACGTGCTGCTCATTGATGCCGAGGCGTCTAACGAAGCTGGCAACAGCGCCAACGCGCTGAAGGCGCTAAACCAAGTGCGCAAGCGTGCCCGCGAGAGCTACCTCTACGACACCTCGCTGCCCAACTCGGGCACGGTGCCCAGCGGCCTGCTGCCCGATGTGACTACCACCGACCAAAGCCTGCTGCGCGACGCCATCCGGCGCGAGCGCCGCTCGGAGCTGGCGCTGGAGTTTCAGCGGTTTTTCGACATCACGCGCTACGGGCAGGCCTACGCCCAGCAGGCGCTGGCCGACCGGCCCAACTTCAACTACAGCCGCAACCGCTTCTACCCCATCCCGCAGAGCGAGCGCGACACCAACAAGGGCTTGTAGCCGCCTTTCCTTCCCACCCAACTCTTCGCTAGGTTATGAAAAGCTCTAAATTTTACGTGTTAGTGCTGTCTGGGCTGCTCGGGGCGCTGACGTTTGCCTCGTCGTGCTCGAAAGACAACGACGACACTGCTCCCGTGGGCCCCGTGGATAAAACCAAACTCACGGCCCTCATTGACTCCGTGACCGTCGGCTACAATGCCGCCGTGGAGGGTAACAAGCCCGGTAACTACGCGCCGGGCGCCAAGGCCGCCCTCAAAACGGCCCTGGACCTATCCACCGTCACCAAAAACGACCCTAGCTACAACCAAGCCGCCGTGAACGCGACCACCGCCAACCTGCGGCGGGCCGTGGCGGCCTTCAAGTCGGCCCTGGTGCAGGAAGTGTCGGTAGCCAACCTAGTGGCGCAGTGGAAGTTTGAGGGCAATGCCAACGACGCCACGCCTAATGCTAATAACGGCACTCTGAAATCGGGCCCCACCGGCCCCGGCACCGCGCCCGGCGATGGCGGCACGCTGCCTACGCTGGTAGCCGACCGCTTTGGCCAGGCCGGTCAGGCTTATGAGTTTACTAATGGCGCCTACATCGAGGTGCCGTACAAGGCGGCGCTGAATCCACAAGCCATCACTATCAGCTTGTGGTGCAAGCGCTTTGATGGCAATGATGCCAACTACCTAGTGTCGCTAAACCGCTGGCAGAGTTACAAATTCCAGCTGCAAGGCGCGGGCAAGCCTTTCCTCACCGTGGGCACTACGTCGACCATCGCGGACAAGGACGCCGACTCGGGCATCGTGCCCATCAATACATGGACGCACGTGGCTGCGTCGTACACCGACGGCAGCATGAAGTTTTACATCAACGGGGCGCTGGTCAAAACCTGGACCGACGTGAAGGGCCCGCTTAAGACTGCCCCGCAGGCCGTGCCGCTGTGCATTGGCCAGCAGCTGCCTAAGGACATCTACAACAGCACGCCCACCGGCGGCCAAGCTACCGGCTACTTCGACTACTATGGCCCGGCCTTCTTCAAAGGTCAGATAGACGACATCCGCCTCTACAACCGCGCCCTGACCGACGCAGAGGTGCAGTCCATCTATACTATTGAAAAATAGCCGCTTTAGCTTGTCCTTGCGAGCGCAGCGAAGCAATCGCACCCGAACGGCGACGCTTAACAGGTGCGATTGCTTCGCTGCACTCGCAAGGACAGACAAGTTCAGTCTGTCTCCCACTCTTTCCTACCCTCTTCACTCTCCGAAACTGCATGCGCAATTTCTCTCGCTACGCCCATTGCCTCGCTGGCGGCACAGCCCTACTAGCCCTCCTAGGTGGCTGCAACGGCTCTTCTAAAACTGATACCGCGGCCACCGCATCTACCATGACGCCCTCAGCAGATACTACGGCAACGGCCGCCGCTGGCCCTAGCTGGGCGCTGCTAGGCTTTGCCAAAGCCGACAGTGCCAACCCCATTATGGGGCCCAGCACCGTAGGCAAGTTCACTGACCCCATTCTGAAAAAGGTGGTCTTGTGGGAAGAAAAAGACGTGTTCAACCCCGCCGTAGTAGTGCGCGATGGCAAGGTGTACATGCTGTACCGGGCCGAAAACAAAATCACCACTTTCGGCAAAGCCTCGCGCGTGGGCCTGGCCAGCAGCACCGATGGCATCCACTTTCAACGCGAGCCAGAGCCGGTGCTCTACCCCGCCAACGATGCCCAGAAGAAGTACGAAACTGGTGGCACCGAGGACCCTAGGGTGGTAGAAGACGACAAGGGCACTTACTACATGACCTATACGGCCTACGATGGCAAGCTAGCCCGCCTGCACGTAGCCTCCTCGCCCGACCTACGCCACTGGACCAAATACGGCAATGCCTTCGGGGGCAAGTACCTAGATAAGTGGAGCAAGTCAGGCTCCATCGTGTCGCGCTACGAGACCGATGGCCGCATTGTGGCCGCCAAAATCAAGGGCAAATACTGGATGTACTGGGGCGACGCCCAAATCTGGCTGGCTACTTCAGACGACCTCATTCATTGGACGCCCGTCGAGATGGCGCCCGGCGAGAAGCCCCCCGTGCCCCTACGCGCCCAGGCCCTCACCCTGCCCAATCTAAAAGTGGTGCTACCTACCCGCGCCGGCAAGTTCGACAGCGACCTCGTAGAATCTGGCCCACCCGCCATGCTCACCGACCAGGGCATTCGTCTGATTTACAATAGCCGCAACATACCCGCCATCGGCGACAAGTCGCTGCCCGAAGGCACTTACACGGCTGCCCAGGCCCTGTTTGACAAAGACGACCCGACCAAGCTGCTCCAGCGCCTAGACACCTTCTTCATGCGCCCCGAGAAGCCCTACGAAACCACCGGCCAGGTCAACCAAGTGGTGTTTCTGGAAGGGTTAGCGCGCTTTAAGTCCAAGTGGTTTCTGTATTATGGCACCGCCGATTCGAAGATTGCCGTAGCCGTGCGGCCGCAGTAGCCAGGCTGCTGCAAATGCGGAGCCTTCCCTTTCTTTACAAGTCCCTCTCCCATTCATCCCACCTATGCAACCTACTGCGACCGTTAGCCCACCCGCGAAAGCCCCGTTTACAGAGAAGAAATACATTCCCACACTGGTTTTTGTCTCGTCGCTGTTCATGCTTTGGGCCATCGCCATCACGATGGGCGACGTGCTCAATAAGCACTTCCAAAACGTGCTCAACGTAAGCAAGGCGCAGTCGGGGCTGGTGCAGTTTTCCATCTTTGGGGCGTATGCCGTGATGGGTATTCCGGCCGGCTTGTTCATGAAGCGCTTTGGCTACAAGCGCGGCGTGCAACTGGGCCTAGGGCTGTATGCGCTAGGGGCCTTCCTATTTGTGCCCGCGGCTAATGCTAGCTCATTTGGCTTCTTCCGCGGCGCGCTGTTTGTGCTCGCCTGCGGGCTGGCTACGCTGGAAGCTGTAGCGCACCCCTTTATGGCCGCGCTCGGCGACCAGCGCACCAGCGACCAGCGCCTCAACTTCGCGCAGTCGTTCAACGGCCTCGGGGCAATGATAGGGCCGCTGCTGGGAAGCTACTTCATTCTTAGCGGCGAAAACTCCCACACGGCCGGCGACCTCACTTCGGTAAAAACGCTGTACCTGTTTATTGGCAGCGTGATTCTGGCTATTGCCGTGGCGTTTTCCTTCGTGAAAGTGCCTGCTCTACAGGACGCCCACGCCGCTGATGCCCACGCCGACACCGAAGCCGGCTTCTACGCAGGCACTGCCGACGCGCCGCCCGCACCTAAGGGCTTGTTGCAGCGAGCGCATTTTCGGTGGGCTTGGCTAGCGCAGTTTCTCAACGTGGCCGCGCAAGGCGGCACCTGGGCCTTCTTCATTAACTATGGTGTCGAAAAAATGCACTTCACCGATAAGGTAGCCGGCAATTACTTCTCTCTATTTATGGGGCTGATGATGGGCGGACGCTTCGTAGGCACCTTCCTCATGCGCTACATAGCCCCTAGTCGGCTGCTAACTGCCTTCGCTCTGGCTAATGTGCTCATGTGCCTCGTGGTGGCCCAAAGCTGGGGCTGGCCCTCGTTCATAGCGCTGCTGCTGATTAATTTCTTTTTCAGCATCATGTTCCCCACTATCTTTTCGCTGGGTATTAAAGACCTAGGGCCCCAGACCCAGCAGGCATCGTCCATCTTAGTAATGGCGGTAGCGGGCGGCGCAGTTTTTCCCTACCTAATGGGGAAAATTGCCAACCACGACATTGCGGCGGCCTATTACCTGCCTATTATTTGCTACGCCTTCATCGCGTTGTTTGGGGCGCGGCTCTACCGGGTAGATAAAGTAGCCCACCCACGCTTTTAGCAAAACGAACGCCTGTCATGCGGAGCCCCGCGAAGTATCTCTATCGGTCTGGTAGAGATACTTCGCGGGGCTCCGCATGACAGGCGTATTTGTAGGTAGGCTGCCTCTTCTCGGCTGGCTATTTACCTAGCTCTTCGGCGCGGTCGCGGGCGGCGGTAGCCCCGGCAATAAGCCCTTCGCGCACGGCAGTTTGTCCAAAGGCGCGCATGGCTGCTTCGGTGGTGCCGCCCTTCGATGACACGCGGGCTATCCAGTCTTGGCAGCTGAGGCCGGCCTGGCTGTAAAGCTCCACCGCGCCGCGGAAGGTTTGGCTGACCAGCAGCTCGGCCTCGGCGGGCGCAAAGCCCATTTGGGCGGCGGCGGCCATGAGGGCTTCCATACAGTAGTACACGTAGGCCGGGCCGCTGCCCGAGATGGCGGTGCTAGCGTCGATGGCAGCTTCGTCTTCTACATACACCGTTTTGCCAGTAGTTGAGAGCAGGTTTTGTACCTGCACCAGTTCGGCGCGGGTCACTTCATCGGTGCTGGTGAAGGCCGTCATACCCATGCCGATTTGGGCGGGTAGGTTGGGCATGGCCCGAATCACTTTGGGGGTACCTAGGGCCTCGCGCAGAGTCTTTATCTGCACCCCCGCCATGATGCTGATGATAACCTGCTGCGGCTGCACCAGCCCGCGCAACTGCTCAAATAGCGCGCCCGAATCCTGCGGCTTCACGGCCAGAATAATGATATTGACGCCCGGCACGCAGTCTTCGGGCCGGCCCCAGGCAGTACCAATTTCGTGAGCGGCCAGCGCCGCTACGCGCTCGGGCGAGCGGGCCAGCAATCGCAAATCGAGGCGTGAGGTAACGTGGGCGCGCACAAAACTGCGGGCGTAAGTAAGACCCATGTTGCCGCCACCAATGATAAGAATTTTCATGACCTAGCGCAGGCCAATGCTTCGGAATGAAGGACCGGCTTGCCTGAAAGTTGAGGCAAAATTTCTTAGCTATCAAATAGTTGCCTTGTATGCAACTATGATGCAATTGTAACAAAGCTTATTTTGCAACACTGCTACAACAAGCTTGCTACTAGGCTAGCCTTAGACTTTCCATATCCATCGCCGATGGTATAAAAAGTTCAGCACGACCATCCAGATAAGCAAACATACCACTGCGCCGGCTAATGACGCATTGCGCGGGTCGCTAAAAAATGGGGCGATGCCGCTCTGGTATAGCCACTCTTGTAGGCCCATTTCCTGGCCGCCGGGCCCAGCTAAGTGAAACATCCCGAACGTGCGCGAGAGAAGCGCCGACCCCACAAATACTGCAATGGCATTGACCCCAAACGCGATGGCGGGCGTGGCCCAGCGCCGGTAGCCTTGCACGTCGCACAGCCAGTAGAAGCTAGCCAGTACCACCATCGCCAGCCCACCAGTGAAGAGCACAAAGGAGCTTGTCCAAAGGGCTTTGTTGATGGGAAACCAGATATTCCAGAGCAGCCCTAGGAGGGCCACCAGTACGCCCGCACCGAGCAGCCCTCGCACTTTGGCCGGGGCCCCTAGGTCGGGGCGCCGCAGCCACTGCGCTGCTAATCCGCCTAGTAGGCCGGTACCTAGGGCGGGCAACGTGCCGAGCAGGCCCTCAGGGTCCCAGGTGCGCGACTGCTTCCAGAGGTGCGGCTCCGTAAGCACCAGGCGGTCGAGCCAGGCACCTAGGTTGGTAGTAGGCTCTAGGTTGGCGGGGCCAACGCCAGGCACGGACACGAGTTGAAGCAGGGCGGCGTAGCCGAACAAAAAGACAACCAGCAGCACTACGCGCGTGCGCCAGCTAGTTTTCAAATACAGCACGCTGCACCCCAAATACACCAGCCCGATGCGCTGCAACACGCCCAAAATCCGCACCGTCGAAAAGTCGAAATGCGGATAGAGCGACGTTAGCAGCCCCAGCCCAAACAACACCGCCGCGCGCCGTAGCACCTGCGCCAACACGGGCCCTTGTGGTTCGTGGCGCTGCTTTACGCCGGCCAGGGCATAGACCAAGCTGACCCCCACGATGAAGAGGAAGAAGGGAAAAACCAGGTCGGTGGGCGTGCAGCCGTGCCAGGCGGCGTGCTCTAGCGGCGGGTAGATGTGGCCCCAGTCGCCGGGATTGTTTACCACGGTCATCGCCATCACGGTGAGTCCGCGAAAGACGTCGAGACTGATGAGGCGGCTAGGGGCGGCGGGAGTAGCAGTGGGCATAGGCAGCGGCGCGCACATGAGCGCAGAAGCTGCAAAGTAGCTTACTAACTAAAAAAGGACTGTCATGCTGACGAAGGAAGCATCTTATCGCGCTGCAATGAGGCATTCGACCTTGATAAGATGCTTCCTTCGTCAGCATGACAGTCCTTGATTTAAGGTAACTGCCTAGGTTACTTCAAGCCGAACAAGCGAGCGAAGAAGCCGCGGCGCCGCTTTTTCACTGGCTCCTTGGTTTTGACTTTCACTTTCGCAGCTTCGGCGCGGGCTATTTCACCGGCTACTGGCGAAGCCGGACGGGCAGCGGGCTTGGGTGCGGGCGGGCGCACGGCCACCGGGCGGTGGTCCTGGGCCGGCATATTGAGCGGCGCGGCGGCTAGCACTTCCACCGGCAGCTTGCCTTCGGAAAACACCCGAAGCGGCGCGCTCTCGTTGTGCAGGCGGTCTACGGCCGTGAGGAAGTACGCGTAAGCCGTGCCTTGGCGGGCTGTGGTGTCGGCAAAGGTGGCGGGCTGCCCTAGGCCAGTGGGCCGCACCACGGCCAGGATGTGGCGCGGGTCGGCGGGCGACATGACCTGGCCGCGCTCGAAGCGGTAGAGCACGTAGTAGGCGGCTAGGTCGCCGTCGGCGGCCGGCACGGGGTCGGGCGCCCAGGTAAGGGTGGCCACGGCGCGGGTGCGGTTGAGCACCATTTCGCGCACCGGGCGCGGGGCCAAACTATCAAGCCAGGGCATGGTGGGCACCAACGCCGGGGCGCGGTACAAGTCGAGGCGCAGCGAATCGGTGGTGTGCAGTGGGTTATTCAGCAGCGAATTAGCTGAGAAATACACGCTACCCTGCACGTCGTCGGGGTAGTTGCGGTTGAGGCGCACCTGGCCGGGCAGTTCGCGGGGGTTGCGCCAGGCGGTATCGGAGCGGGTGCTTTCGCGCATGCGGTACATGCCGTGGCCGATGTAGAGGTGGCGGTCGAAGCGGTTGCGCGCCCACCAATCCACCATCGTGGCGTAGGGCACCAGCTTAAACTTGGTGCTCCAGTACAGCTGCGGCACGATGTAGTCTATCCAGCCTTGGCGCAGCCACAGCCGCGAATCGGCGTAGAGGTTGGAGTAGCTAGGCTGCCCGGCGCGGGTGTCTGAGCCGTCGGGGTGGGCGCTCTTATTCATCCACACGCCGAAGGGCGAAATCCCGAATTTCACCCAGCGCTTAGCCGCCCCTATGCTGTCGTGCAGGTCGTGAATGAGCGTGTTCACGTTCTGGCGGCGCCAATCGGCCAGCCCTAGGTTATCGGGGTTTTGCTCGGCAAAGGCTTGCTCGTCATGAAAGACCTGGCCCACCTCGGGGTACGGGTAGAAGTAATCATCAAAGTGGACGCCATCAATGTCGTAGCGGCGCACTACATCAAGTATTACGCGCTTGATGTGAGCGCGCACCTGGGGCAGGCCGGGGTTGTAGAGGTACTGCTTGGCGTAGCGGATAAACCACTCGGGGTGCTGGCGCAGCGGGTGGTTGGGGGCCAAGGAGCGCGTCACAGTATCCATGGTGGCCCGGTAGGGATTGAACCAGGCGTGGAATTCCATGCCGCGCCGGTGCGCCTCGGCAATGAGAAAAGGCAGCGGGTCGTCACCCTCGCTAGGCGCCTTGCCTTGGCGGCCGGTAAGGTACCGGCTCCAGGGCTCTAAATCAGACTTGTAGAAGGCATCCGACGCGGGCCGAATTTGCACGAACACCGCATTGAGGCCAGCACGCTGGCCGGCGTCGAGCAGGCGGCGGTACTCGCGGCGGTACACTTCCGGCGATTCGCCGCGCTGGGTGGGCCAGTCAATATTGGCCACTGTGGCAATCCAGAAGGCGCGCAGCTCGCGCTTGGGTGGGGCCGGCACTTCGGCGGTTTCGAGCAGCACGTCCGCTCGCGTGAGCCTAGGACTAGGCAGGGCGGCCTGGGCCCGCAAGGCCCCCGGACCAGCCCACGAAAACACAACGAGCAGCAGGCAATAAACTAACGAGAAAGAACGCATCAACGGCAGGCGGGCAGCAAAAATCACGCTGCAAGTTACGCCGCGCGCGCGCGGGCCGCCGCGGTAGCCTGCCTCAATGGTCGCTCTGCACCCCAGCCGGAATGGGTACTACCAGGCGGTTTTCGGCAGGCGGAATGGGACACGAGTAGGCGTGATTATAGGCGCACGATGGATTGTAGGCGCAGTTGAAATCGAGGGTAATCAGCGCAGTACCAGCGGGCGGAATGCGCAGGTCGATGTAGCGCCCGCCGCCGTAGCTGCCGTGGCCGTTGGTGAGGTCGGTGAAGGGCAAAAACAAGTAGTCGGCAAAACCTGGCTTTTGCATTAGGGCAAGACTTTGGTACACGGTCAGGCGCTGGGGTTGGCCGTTTAGCTCAAAGCGCAGTTCCCCATACTTGCGGTACATGGGCAGCCGGCTAGTGCTGGTGGGCATGGCGAATGGCAGGGCCGTGGAATCGCGCACCAGTTTGGCCACCACGCAGTATTGGTAGACTACCGGGTAAAAAGGCAGGCTCTTAAAGGCCGCCCGCTCGGCGGCCGACAGCGGCGACTCGGCCGGGTCGCTAAACTCGTGATTGATTTTTTGCTGAAAGGCCGCTACCTGCTGGGCATGAGCGGTGGGCGTGGGCCGCGCCTGCCCCAGCACACCTAGGGGTAGCAGCGCGGCAGCTACTAAAGCAACAATTTTCATGGGCTAAATAACGGCTCCATCAGCGCCATTTTTCACTAAAGCAAGCACAAAAAAGGCCGCCGCAACAGTAGTTGCAGCGGCCTCTTACGTAGCTTATCGCCTAGGTCGGCTATACCGCGTTGTTGCCCTCTTGGGCGGCGTTGGTCGGTTTTTCGTCGGCGCGGTCGGGCGTGGTATCGGCGGGCGTCTGCTCGCCGCCTTCGAGGCCGGTGGTCTGGTCCGAGTCGCCGTAGTCGCCGCGGATGCCAGCGCCGTCGCTACCAGCGAGGTCCGACTGGGTTACAGTTTCGGGGTTGCCGCTGGCGTTGGGGTCTGGGTCAGCGTCTTGGTTGGTGATGGGGCCACCCGTGCTGGGCACTTTGTTTTCTTCAATGTCAGAAGGACGGCCGGCGTCGGGGGCAGGATTCGGAGTAACCATGAGGATGGGGAAGTTAGAATAAGAAAAGGAGGATGGGGAATGAGATTTCCGGGCACAGGCGCTTACTCCCATTACCCATTGCGCTCATTACCCTAGGTTGACCTGGCCGATGCTGCTGCCGCTGCTAGCCGTGCCGCCGCTCACGCCACCGCCCTTGATGGCGCCTTCGTTCTGGTCAGCCGACTCAATGGTGCCGTCTGCTTTATTGGCAGGCACGGCGTCGAGGTTAGTGGGGCCAGCGTTGCCGCCGCTGCCCGAGTTGTCGTCGGCGTTGCCGCCGTACAGGGCGTCGGGGTTGGTGGGCTCTTGGCGGCCGTCGGGTTGGTATTGGTCAGACTGCGTGGGCTGGGTAGCCTGGTCTTGCTCGGAGCGGGTGGTAGGCATGGGAGAAAATCGAAAAAGTGAACTGCCCTAGGTGTACGCACAGCGGCGCGCCTGGTTCAGGCTGGGCCGTATTCCGTTTTTGTCGCCAACTTGGCCGCAGCAACTCTTAATTAGTGCTCCCTCATTCGCCTCATGGCTCGCTTTATCACCTATCATCTTGCTGCCACTGCTGCTGCCGGCGCCCCCACCAAGGCTGGGCTTGCGGCAGGCGCAGCCAGCCCTCCCAAACGGTGGCTCCGGCCCCTGGCCGGCCTGCTGCTGGCTACCAGCAGCCTAGTGCTGTGGCAGTGCCAGCCCGCCACTCCTACCGAGCAATCGGCGGCATCCGCCACGCCGGCCGACTCGCTGAAGCTCGAAACTGCGGAGGCTACGCCCATTCCCAAGTTTGATACCGAGAGCCCCATTTTGCGACAGCTGGCTCTGCTGCCTGCTGCCGAGCGCAACATTGCCCCGGCCTCTATGCGCCGGTACCAGCTCCTCACCCGCCGTTTTTGGCTGGCGCACTACTCCACCGATTTTCTACTGAAAGAAGCAAAAACGCCGCCTGCCAATCTGCCCGTATTTGCGCAGCAAATGGCTCTTACGCAGGGCCATTGGCGCGTGGTGCGCGAAGGCATCGACCAAACCAAGGGCCTCCCCCCTACCATGGCCGACCACCTCCAACGCATGCAGCAAGTACAAGAAATCCAACGGGCTGCCCTCGGCGACCTGCAGGCCGATGTAACCAACCAGCGCCCCCTAGCGCTCGACGCGGCCACCCTAGCAGCCCAGCCACAGGTAGCCAAGCTGCTGGCGCCCTTGCGGCGCAAGCCCGGCCCCATCAGGGTGCAGCTACATTAGGAGGCAGTAACTGCCACTGCCAATATAGTACTGCTTAGCAGCCTTAAACAAGCCTCCACGCCGCGCTTATAACCTGGTTTAGGCTTTTTGGAATGGAAGTTGATACCATTTAGCTTTACCGCAGAATCAAACAAAAAGCGTCAAAACTTCAATTCCTCTTTTGCTGCCTTTCGTTTAAGCCTCGCTTTCCTTCCATTCTTTTTTCACCAGTTCACCTTGCTTCCCATGAAAAATCTGCTGCTCCTAGCCGCTCTGGCCTTTGCCACTACCGAAGCGGCCACCGCTGCACCTAGCCAAACAGCGCCATCGGGCACCATGACCAAAAAAGAGCGCAAAGCCGCTCGCCAGGCTGCTCGCCAAGCTAAAGACCCCCAGGTGTATAAGGGCTCGGTAGCTGAGCAACGCCGCGTGTTGACCGATGCCCCCGGCGCCGAAGACACAGACAACGGCGATAACACGACTACCAAGTCAAAACGCAAATCAAAGTCTAAAGAGTAGCCTCAGCCGCTACTAAATCGAAAAAGGCCGCTCTACTGACGTAGTGCGGCCTTTTTCGATTTAGTAACTCAGCATCAACCTAGGCGATGGCGCAAGATGCTTTCCACCTTCTCGGCTAGGCGGCGGGGCTCGTAAGTGCGCCAGGGCAGGTCGTCAAGTTCGCCGCCAAAGTTGATGTAGTTGTCTAGGTTGTACTGGCTCATTTCGCGGCGCACGTGCTCCTGAAAGTTGATGCCCGCAATCCAGCCGTCTTCCACTTCCTCAAACCACTCCTCGTAGTAGCTGTCGTCGGAACCGTGAAAATTGAACACGTTTTCGCCGATGAGCACGAAGCGCTTGATGCCCTCGTGCAGCAGCACGTCCAGGATGTTGCGCTTCAAGCTCATGATGTCGTTTTCGATAGCATCGTTCCATTCGCCGATAAACTCCAGCACGGCGATGCCATCGTCGTAGTCGGCCCACAAAATCTTGAAAAATAGTGTGTCCGACTCTATACTATCCCACTGCGGATGAATGTAATAGCCGTAGATGGTATTGGAGTATGTGTCGAGGCTGTACTCGGCCCCGTAGAGCGGCGAGCGCGGGTCTTCGGCAGCCGAGTACTGCTCAATCCAGTTATAATGGGGCTCGATGGTGTGCATGGCAAATAGGCGAGCTAGGGCCGGCCTAGGTGCAAAAACGCCATTTGCGCTAAATCGTTCGGTTTAGCTTACTGCTCCTACCCCTGTTTTGCCAGCAGCGCCGCCCGCACCGAGCCATGTTTTTGTAGTAGCTCGGCCGCCTCGGGCTGGGCAATGCTGAGTTCGTCCATGAGCATGCGCTGGCCGCGGTCTACGAGCTTTACGTTGCTAAGCTGCATGTCTACCATTTTATTGCCGCGCACCCGACCTAGGCGGATGAACGTGGCCGTGGTAAGCATGTTGAGCGCCAGCTTTTGGCCCGTGCCGGCCTTAAGGCGCGTGCTACCTGTGATAAACTCGGGCCCGGTCACGACCTCCACCGGAAACTCGCAGGCCGCCGCTACCGCCGAGCCCGCATTGCACACGATGCAGCCGGTGGCTAGGCCGGCGGCGCGGGCGGCTTGCAGCCCCCCTATCACGTAGGGCGTGCGGCCCGAGGCGGCGATGCCCACCAGCACGTCTTTCTCGTTGGCCTCGAACTGCTGCAAGTCAATCCAGGCTTGATTAGCATCATCCTCAGCGCCTTCCACCGCCTTGCGGATGGCCCCATCGCCCCCGGCCATAATGCCCACTACTAGCCCGGCCGGCACCCCAAAGGTGGGCGGACACTCCGACGCATCAACTACCCCTAGGCGCCCGCTGGTGCCCGCCCCGATGTAAAATAGCCGCCCCCCAGCTTGCATCCGCGCCACAGTGGCTTCAATGAGCTTTTCGAGCTGCGGCAGGGCCTTTTGCACAGCTAGCGGCACGGTTTGGTCGAGCTGGTTCATACCGGCCAGAATGGCCGCGGTAGACAGCGTTTCGAGGTTGTTGTATTCGGAGGGTGTTTCAGTAGTCACGGCGAGAAAGAGTAAAAACGAACGGCTAGCTTTTCAGCCGACCAATAACTGGAAATTTATCGAATACCGTGGCAATGTGCGGCGCGTCTTCGTCGAGTTCGCGGGTCAGGTCTTGGCCGGCCCAGTGCTCGTAGTGGTTGCCACGCTGCCACAGCCGCGAGCGCGTCACGTCGTAAATAACACCTTGGTACGCCACCCAAATTTCGTCGCGGTCCTGGCCGTTGCGCAGGGCCAGTTGGCTTCGAGTATAGGTCTTTATATTTTCTTCGTCAGTCATGCTAAACAACGGTTGTCAGGCTGACAAAGGAGCATCTTATCACGCCAGGGCTAGTCAAGCGAACCTAGCAAGATGCTTCCTTCGTCAGCATGACAGGTGTAAGTAAACTTACCCCAACAGCGCCTGCGTCCGAATCCAGCGCTGCGGCAAGTCGCCCTGCGCAGCGTGCAGGTAGTCTTGGTGGGTGCAGGGCACAATGCGCTTCACCGAGTTATCGGCCAGGCTTTCCACTTCCATCCACCACTTGTCGGTGTCCGAGCGGCGCGATTTATAGAACACCAGTTCGGTCGGCGTGCCCTTGCCATTGCCCGGCAGCACCAGCGTGTAGGTAAGGAAACGGTACGTACCGAAGCCCGTTTCGGGCTTGCGATGATAGTAGCCTTCAATGAAGTACCACAGCATAGCCGCTAGCGTACCTGCCGCCAGGCCGTGCGGGTCATGGTCGGGCCGATAGCCGTAGAGGCCGATGGAGGTGAGCTGCTCATTGTGGCCCGCGTACCAGCAGAGCTGGGCCGCATCCTCGTTGCTGAGCCCAAACGGGCTGGCCGGATAATAGCCCGGCGCGTCTTGCCAGCGAATGGCCGCAATATCGAAGCTTAGAAAATTGGCCTGCCGCAGCACGGGCTCGGCCAGGCGGCGGTCGGTGCGCAGCTCACCCACACTCATGGTTTCGAAGTGTAGCTTCTCGAACGCAGCCAGAATGTCGGGCGGCGTGAGGTACTGCTGGTGCCCTAGGTGCGCGCAGCTAAACACGAAGTTGGGATGGTGCAGCAGCAGGCGGCGCAGGTGGCTGTCCTCAGCCGGGGTGCCGGGCATGGGCAGCGCCATATCGGGCCGCGAATCGACCACGGCAAAATTAATAGCTGGCGCTGGCTCGTCGTGCGGCGGCTCGTAGGCCAGAAACTGGCCGTAGTCGAGGTCGTGGCCGCCGCCCAGCAAGATGGGTATGGTGTTGGCTTCCAGCAAGGCGCGCACTATTTCGCGCAGGCGCTGGTAAGTATCTTCCAAGCTAAGGCCGGGGCGCAGGTTACCTAGGTCGACCAGGCGCAACGGGCCTGTGCTGCGCTGCAGCTGGTAAAAGCGCTGGCGCACGCAGTTGGCACCGTGCTGGCCCGCGGCGGGCGCGCCGGCGGCTGTGCCCCGCCACTCATCAAGGCCAATGATGGCCAGGTCGGCGCTGCGCCAGTCGGGGAAGGACTCAGCAAAGCGCGTGGCGTAGGCGGCTACCGTGGTGGGGGCGGCCGAAGGGGCGGTCAGCTCGTCGGGTAGCGAGTCAAAAAATAGAGCCAGATTCATTCGTTAGCGCGGCGGGGCGCGGCCAAATTTACACTCCGCGCCGGCCAGATTGGTTTGGCCCGGGCCCTGCCGAGTTATTGGGCGCACTGAGACCGGAAAATATTTCGGTAAAAAGCTTGTTTCTTTAACCCCGCATTCCCACGCCTCTCGCCCCCTTTTATGGACGTCCGCCGCTCCTTCGATATCCTAGCCAATCAGCTCGAGAAATTTCCCAAGCCCGACGCGCTAGCCGCTAAAATCAACGGCCAGTACCAGCCGCTCAGCAGCCAGCAGGTGCAGGACCAAACCAACCTAGTAAGCCTGGGCCTACTGGCCCTAGGGCTGCAAAAGGGCGATAAAGTGGCCATTATCAGCATGAACCGGCCCGAGTGGCTGCTCGCCGACTTCGGCATTGCCCAAATCGGGGGTACCAGCGTGCCCATGTACCCGAGCATCACGGTGGAGGACTACAAGTATATTTTCACTGATGCGGGCGTGCGGGCGGTTTTTGTAGCCGACAAGCAGCTATTTAATAAGGTAAAAGAAGCTACTGCCGGCCTCGATATTTCGCCCCAGAACGTTTTCACTTTCGATAAGGTAGCGGGCGCCCGGGACTTCGATGAACTGCTAGAGCTAGGCAAGCAAGGCAACCCTGCCGACTTAGAGCCGCTGAAGGCCGCCGTGCAGCCCGATGACCTGCTCACGCTCATCTACACCAGCGGTACCACTGGCGCCCCCAAGGGCGTGATGCTCAGCCACGACAACCTGCTCAGCAACTGCCGCAGCTCGGCCCGCTACGTACCCGTGGGCCAAGAAGACAAAGCACTCAGCTTCTTGCCTCTGTGCCACATTTTTGAGCGCATGGTGACGTATTTATACATGATACACGGCGTGAGCATCTACTACGCCGAGAGCATGGAAAGCATCGCCGACAACCTGCGCGAGGTGCACCCCAGCATCTTCACCACCGTGCCGCGCCTGCTCGAAAAGGTGTATGACAAAATCGTGGCCAAGGGCCACGAGCAAACCGGCATCAAGCACAAGCTTTTCTTCTGGGCGCTCGACCTAGGGCTGAAATTCGACACCCAGAAAAACCAAGGCTTTATCTACAATACCGAACTGGCGCTCGCCAACAAGCTTATATTCAATAAGTGGCGCGAGGCCCTAGGTGGCAACTTGCGCTGCATCGTCAGCGGCGGCGGGGCCTTGCAGCCGCGCCTGGCCCGCGTATTCTGGGCCGCCCAAATCAGGGTAATGGAGGGCTACGGCCTCACCGAAACCTCGCCCGTGATTGCGGTGAACGGCTACGAGCCCGAGAACAACATGATAGGCGCGGTGGGCCCGCTCATCGATAACATGGAAGTGAAGATTGCCGAAGACGGCGAGATTCTGACCAGGTCGGCCTCCGTAATGAAGGGCTACTACAACAAGCCCGAGCTCACGGCAGAGGCCATCGACAAGGATGGCTGGTTTCACACCGGCGACATCGGCGAGTTTGTGGATGGCCGCTTCCTGAAAATCACCGACCGCAAGAAGGAGATGTTCAAGACCAGCGGCGGCAAGTACATTGCCCCGCAAGTCATTGAGAACAAAATGAAAGAAGACCCGCTCATCGAGCAAATGATGGTCGTGGGGTCCGACCGCAAGTTTCCGGCCGCGCTTATCGTCCCGGCCTTCGACGAACTACAAAAGTGGGCTGGTAAGAACGGCGTCACAGCTACCTCGCACGCAGACCTAGTGAAGGACGAAAAGGTGGTAAAGCTCTACCACGACCTAGTAAAGAAGTACAACCAGGGCTTTGCGCAGTGGGAGCAGGTGAAGAAGGAAGTGCTGCTGCCGAACCTATGGACGGTAGAAACCGGCGAAATGACTCCTACTATGAAGGTGAAGCGTAAGGTGATAACCGAGAATAACAAGGATATCATCGAAGAGCTGTACAACCGCGCCGAGCGCGAGCCGCACACGGCTACACGTCATTAGAGATTCTGATTGTCATGCAGAGCGTAGCGAAGCATCTCGCGTGGAGCAGTAAACCCTTGCACAAAGAGTTACTGCTCCACGCGAGATGCTTCGCTACGCTCTGCATGACGGTTATTTTTATCACAAACTAGTATGCAAGCCTAATAAATTTCTTCGTAAGTTTACCGCACTTTCCCCGCCCGCGCATGAAACCCGAAGAAACCGTCGACTATAATATAAAAGTGGCCTGGCACGCTATTTCGCGCATGTACAATGTGCAAGCGGCCCGCTACGACATCACGACCAGCATTGGCTTCGTGCTCCTGAACATCGACCAGGAGCTGGGCACGCCAGCCACCAAAATAGCGCCCCTGCTGGGTCTCGAAACCCGCTCGCTCACGCGCATTTTGCGCAGCATGGAGGAAAAGGGCCTCATTTACAAGCAGGCCGACACCCTGGACAAGCGCTCGGTGCGCATCTTCCTGACCGACCTGGGGCTGGAAAAGAAGGAGGTTTCGCGCCAAACGGTGCGGCACTTCAACCAGAAGATGCGCGGCAAGATTCCGCAGGGCCAGCTAGATACCTTCTTCAAGGTAGCCGGCCAGATTACGAGCATGATTGAGGGCAAAACGCTATTTGATGACTTCGAGCTGAAGCCGCTGCGCAAGGAGATACAGCCGTAAAAACGTTTGTCATGCTGACGAAGGAAGCATCTTATCACGGCTACTTTCTCAGCTATTATTTCCCACCCAACCCAGGCGCGGCGAGCGTGATAAGGTCCTTCGCTGCGCTCAGGATGACAAGTATTTTATGAAACGAGTAATCAAGAAAGTTGCCGTGCTGGGCTCCGGCGTCATGGGCTCGCGCATTGCCTGCCACTTCGCCAACATCGGCGTGCCGGTGCTGCTGCTCGACATTGCCCCCAAGGAGCTGACGGCCGATGAGGAAAAGAAAGGCTTGAAGCTGGACGCGCCGGCGGTGAAAAACCGCATCGTGAACGCTGCCCTGCAAGCCACCGTAGCGGCCAACCCCTCGCCGCTGTACCGCAAAAGCGAGGTGAACCGCATCACGACCGGCAACTTCGACGACAATCTCAAAGACATCGCTACCTGCGACTGGGTGATTGAGGTGGTAGTGGAGCGCCTCGACATCAAAAAGAGCCTCTACGAGCGCGTAGAGCAGTTTCGCAAGAAGGGTACGCTCATCACGAGCAACACCTCGGGCATCCCCATTCGGCTGCTGAGCGAAGGGCGCTCCGACGACTTCCGGCAGCACTTCTGCGGCACGCACTTCTTCAACCCGCCGCGCTACCTCAAGCTGCTGGAGATTATTCCGGGCCCGGAAACGCTGCCCGAGGTGCTCGACTTTGTGCAGCACTACGGTGACCTGCACCTAGGTAAGACGGTAGTGCTGGCCAAGGACACGCCCGGCTTCATTGCCAACCGCGTGGGTGTGTGGGCGCTGCTCGATGCCATGCACACCATGCAGAAGCTCGGCCTGACGGTGGAGGAAACCGACAAGCTGACCGGGCCGGTTATCGGCCACGCCAAGTCGGCCACGCTACGCACTTCCGATGTGGTGGGCCTCGACACGACAATCAACGTGGCCAATGGCCTGGCTCAGGGCGTGCCCAACGACGAAGCCAAGGACGTGTTCGCGCTGCCCGAGTTTGTGCAGAAGATGAGCGAGAACAAATGGCTAGGTGACAAAACCGGCCAGGGCTTCTACAAGAAAGTGAAGGGCGAAGGCGGCAAGTCCGAGATTCAGGCGCTGGACTTGAACACGCTGGAATACAAGCCCTCGCAGAAAGTGAAGTTTCCAACCCTGGAGCTGACCAAAACCATTGATAAGCTAGCCGACCGCTTCAAGGTGCTGGTGAGCGGCAAGGACAAAGCTGGCGAATTTTACCGCCTGAGCTTCGGCGGTCTGTTCGCCTACGTGAGCAACCGCGTGCCCGAAATTGCTGACCAGCTCTATAAGATTGACGACGCGCTACGCGCCGGCTTCGGCTGGGAACTCGGGCCGTTTGAAACCTGGGACGCCCTAGGGGTGCCCGCGGGCGTAGAATTGGCCAAGGCTGCCGGGCGCACCGTGGCGCCGTGGGTAGCGGAAATGCTGGCCGCTGGCAACCAGACCTTTTACAAGGTCGAAGGCGGCGTGCGCCAGTACTACGACCAGACTACCAAGAGCTACCAGCCCATCGCGGGCGTCGAGAACTTTATTATTCTCGATAACCTGCGCGCCAGTGGCAAGGTGCTGTGGAAGAATGCCGGCGCCTCGGTTATCGACCTCGGCGATGGCATTCTAAACGTGGAGTTCCACTCTAAGATGAACTCCCTAGGTACCGATGTTATCCAGGGCTTGTTGAAAGGTGTGGAGATGGCCGAAAACGGGTACCGCGGCCTGGTAGTGGGCAACGATGCGCCCAACTTCTCGGCTGGCGCCAACCTGGGCCTGGTGTACATGCAGGCGCTGGAGCAGGAGTTTGACGAGCTGAATATGATGATTCAGCAGTTCCAGCAGGCCATGATGCGGATGCGCTACAGCAGCATTCCGGTGGTGGGCACGCCGCACGGCCTCACCCTAGGGGGCGGCTGCGAGCTCAACCTGCACTGCGACCGCGTGGTGGCCTCGGCCGAGTCGTACATCGGCCTCGTCGAGTTTGGCGTGGGCCTGATACCCGGCGGCGGTGGCACTAAGGAAATGACCCTGCGCACGGCGGCCAAATACGAGGAGGGCGACCCCGAGTTCAACCTGCTGCGCAACACGTACATGACCATCAGCACGGCCAAGGTGTCGACCTCGGCAGCCGAGGCTTTCGACCTAGGCTTCCTGCGCCGGGGCGACGAAATCGTGGTGAATTCGAACCGTGTGATTGCCCAGGCTAAGGCCGCCGCTATTGAGTTGGCCGATGCTGGCTACACCCAGCCCACGCAGAAAAAGAACATCAAAGTGCACGGGCGCGGCGCACTGGGCATGTTTATGAGCGGCGTGTACGCCATGAAAGCGGGCAACTACATTTCGGAGCACGACCAGAAAATTGCCAATAAGCTGGCTTATGTGATGTGCGGCGGCGACCTCTCCTCCCCCACCGAGGTAAGCGAGCAGTACTTGCTGGATTTGGAGCGCGAGGCCTTCCTGAGCTTGTGCGGCGAGCGCAAGACGCTGGAGCGGATTCAGTCTATCCTTACCACCGGCAAGCCCCTGCGCAACTAACTGTGTGTCATGCTGACGAAGGAAGCATCTTATCACGCTGCCTTCGTCAGAAACCAACTTCCCACCCGAGCCTTGCGAACCTGATAAGATGCTTCGCAAGCTCAGCATGACAGAAACAACCAAATGTCTTCCCAACAAGCATATATCGTGGCCGGCTACCGCACGGCCGTCGGCAAGGCACCTAGGGGCGTCTTCCGTTTCACCCGGCCCGATGACCTAGCGGCCGAGGTTATCAAGCACCTTGTGGCCTCGGTGCCCGCCCTCGACCCGAGCCGCGTCGATGACGTCATCGTGGGCAACGCCGTGCCTGAGGCCGAGCAGGGCCTGCAAATGGGCCGCCTTATCTCACTGCTGGCGCTGCCCATCAACGTACCGGGCCTCATCGTGAACCGCTACTGCGGCTCGGGCGTGGAAACCATCGCGATGGCGGTGGGCAAAATCACGGCTGGCATGGCCGACTGCATCATCGCGGGCGGCACCGAAAGCATGAGCATGGTGCCCACCGTGGGCTGGAAAACCGCGCCCAACTACAAGCTCGCCACCCAGCACCCCGACTACTACATTGGCATGGGCCTAACGGCCGAGGCCGTGGCTAAAGACTACAACGTGTCGCGCCAGGACCAGGACGAGTTTTCGTATAACTCGCACCAAAAGGCCATTAAGGCCATCGCAGCTGGCAAATTCAAGCAGAGCATCGTGCCTATCACGGTAGAGGAAACCTACCTCGACCAGGCTACTGGCAAGAAGAAGACCCGCTCTTACGTGGTAGATACCGACGAAGGCCCTCGCGCCGACACGTCGCTCGAAGCGCTGGCCCGCCTGCGCCCCGTATTCGCTGCCAATGGCTCGGTCACGGCTGGCAACTCGTCGCAGACCTCCGACGGAGCAGCGTTTGTGCTGGTAATGAGCGAGAAAATGGTGAAGGAACTGAATCTAGAGCCCATCGCCCGCATGGTGACTTACGCCAGCGAGGGTATCGACCCGCGCATCATGGGCATGGGACCAATAAAGGCTGTACCGAAAGCCCTGCGCCAAGCTGGTATGAAGCTTGAAGACATCGACCTGATTGAGCTAAACGAAGCCTTCGCCTGCCAGTCGCTGGCGGTAGTGCGCGAACTCGGCATCGACATGGATAAGCTCAACGTGAACGGCGGCGCCATTGCACTAGGTCACCCGCTGGGCTGCTCGGGCGCCAAGCTCTCGATTCAGCTCTTCGACGAGCTACGCGCGCGCGGCCAGAAATACGGCATGGTTACCGCCTGTGTAGGCGGCGGCCAGGGCGTGGCGGGTATCTACGAACTGCTAAAATAAAGCCGGCACCCGCGCGTCTAGCAGGACAACCTTTCGTAGAGACCCATGAGCAAACGCGCTTATAAATACCACCTGCGCCTGGAGCAGGTGGCCGGTATCGCTCCCGACAGCCCCCAGCACGCGCCGCTGGAACTGGACTTTGAAAACCACGACGACATTTTCAGCATCGTGGAGCGACTGCAAAGCCGCCAGCTATTTGCCGAGCCGGGCCAATCGACCGAGTTCGCCATTGGTCTGAAGCTGTTCAGCGAGGTGATGCTTAAGAACCGGCAGCATCCGCTGTTCGAAGAATTGGCCCCGGCTTTCAAGACCTTTATGCAGCGGCTAAAAGCGCCGAGTCAGGAGTAATTTTTATGCAAGAAGCCCCGTGAAATCGCGGGGCTTCTTTTTTGGTTTTGGGTAGCTAGTCGTATCATGCATCAGCGTTTGCATACTAACATACGAATGGGTAGCCCTGCTAAAAAGCCGTTTGCTAATCCGCCCTTACCCGTTCACCACGCGCTGGCGCTGGAGGCAGCAGCTTGTGCCGAGCAGGTTCTGCCTTTTTTTGAACAGAACTATCCACAGGATGCTCGCCCTTGCTACGCAATAGCCACCTTGCGCGCATGGGTAGCTGGACAGGCTAGCATGGTAGCGTGCCGACAAGCTGCTTTTGGCGCCCATGCTGCCGCCCGCACTGCCAGCGAACCCGCTGCTGTGGCCGCCGCCCGTGCCGCTGGTCAAGCAGCAGCAGTCGCACACATGTACACGCACGCTCCTCACACGGCGGCCTATGCTGCTAAAGCACGTGCGTTGGCAGCGTAATAATTGCTCACGCTTGGCTGAAAATCTGATAATACAAGCAATAAGAAAACGACTACGCAAGAAGCTACGGCTTCGAGAGTTTCAAGAAATGGGTTTCCACGTCGATTTCAAGGTGGATATTCCTGCTAACTCGGAAGTCGAAGATGCTTTCTTCGATAAGCTCTTTGACTTTGTGGACGAGCGAGAGCTATCTATCGGGGGCAACATGAGCAACTTCTACGTAAGCCGCGGCGAGCGCAATTCCACTACTGACGCTGACCGGGAAGCCTTGAGTCATTGGCTTCAACAGCAGCCGGAGGTTTCGGCCGTGCGAGTGTGGCCGCTGGATGATACCTGGCACGGACCTTTCAAGTGGCTGTAAGCTGGCTGCTGCGCTAGAGCTGCCCCGAAATAATCGGGGTTTTCTTTTCATTAAATACTCGGCACGCCTAACATTTTTTTCTTATCTTGCAACACCAAAACGCCCGGCGCGTTGTTGCCTAAATACTCGGCTAGCCTAACAGTTTCAATCCCACTCAACCGCATAGTTCATCATGGAAGTATCCAACAAAACCGCTCCCAAGGGCGGCGAATTCATCATCAAAGCCACGGAGGCCCAAGACGTATTCACGCCCGCCGACTTTTCGGAGGAGCAGAACATGATGTACCAGACTTGCCTCGACTTCGTAGAAACCGAGGTGCGCCCGCTGGTAGAGCGCCTCGATAACCACGAGGAAGGCCTCATGCGCGGCCTGATGGAGAAAGCTGGTCAGCTCGGTCTGTTTGGGGTGAGCGTGCCGGAGGAGTTTGGCGGCCTGAATATGGACTTCCCGACCGCGCTGCGTGTGACGGAAGGCGTGGGCGGCGGCAACTCGTTTCCGGTGGCGTTTGCGGCGCACACGGGTATCGCCCTGCTGCCGATTCTATATTTCGGCAACGATGCGCAGAAGCAGAAGTACATCCCCGGCCTCACCGATGGCACGCTGATGGGTGCTTACTGCCTCACCGAGCCCGGCTCGGGCTCTGATGCCTTAGGTGCCAAAACCAAGGCCGTGCTCAATGCAGAGGGCACGCACTACGTGTTGAACGGCCAGAAAATGTGGATTACCAACGCCGGCTTTGCCGACGTGTTTATCGTGTTTGCCAAGATTGACGGCGAGCAGTTCACGGGCTTTATCGTGGACAAAGACACGCCCGGCCTGAGCCTCGGCAACGAGGAGCACAAAATGGGCATCAAGGGGAGCAGCACCCGCCAGGTGTTCCTGACCGATGCGCTAGTGCCCAAGGAAAACGTACTGGGCGAGATTGGCAAAGGCCACCTCATCGCGTTTAACGTGCTGAATATCGGCCGTATCAAGCTGGCTGCTGCCTGCCTAGGTGGCGCCAAAGCCACCGCTACGCAAAGCGTGAAATATGCCAACGAGCGCGTGCAGTTCAAGCTGCCCATCTCGAAGTTTGGCGCTATTCGCTATAAACTGGCGCAGCAGGCCATCCGGATGTACGCCGTAGAGTCGGCCATCTACCGCGCCGGCGAGGACATTTACCGCAAAGAGCAGGAGCTAATGGCCAGCGGCATGGGTACCAACGAAGCACTATTGGGCGCCGCCCGCGAGTTTGCGGTGGAGTGTGCCATGCTGAAAGTAGAAGGCTCGGAGGTACTTGACTACGTGACCGACGAGGGCGTGCAGATTTATGGTGGCTACGGCTTCTCGGCCGACTATCCCATGGACCGCAACTACCGCGACTCGCGCATCAACCGGATTTTCGAGGGCACCAACGAAATCAACCGGATGCTGGCCGTGGACATGATTTTGAAGAAGGGTCTGAAAGGCGAAATCGACCTAATGGGTCCAGCCCAAGCCGTGCAGCAGGAACTCATGGCCATCCCGAGCATGGGCGAAAGCGACGACTCGGCCTTTGCTGCTGAAAAGAAAGCCATCGCCAACCTCAAGAAGGCTACCCTCATGGTGGCCGGCACGGCCGTACAGAAGTACATGAACTCGCTCGCCAAAGAGCAGGAAGTACTGATGAACATCGCTGACATGGCCATCAAAACCTACGTGGCCGAAAGCACGCTACTGCGCGTCGAAAAGGAAATTGCCGCCAAAGGCGAAGAGGCGCTGGCTCAGCAGCTCGATATGGCCCGCGTATACCTCTCCGACGCCATTGACCTGGTCGAGAAATCAGGCCGCGAAGCCATCGCTAGCATGACTGAGGGCGACGAGCAGCGCCTGATGAGTATGGGCCTCAAGCGCTTCACTAAGCCCGACCTCTTCAACGTGAAGGATGCTCGCCGCCGCGTAGCTGCCAAGCTCATCGAAGCCAACGAGTACATCTATTAATCGCAGATTGTAACGGATTTAACGGATTACGCAGATACGCCCGCCTTCGGCAGGCTGACTATCTGGCTTCCTCAGTACAAACAGAGAAGGCTGCTCTCACGAGCAGCCTTCTCTGTTTGTAGCTAGTACTAACGAGTTTTCCGATAACTTAGTCAGCCTGCCGAAGGCGGGCGTATCTGCGTAATCCGTTAAATCCGTTACAATCTGCGATTTATTTGAGCTTCACTTCGTTCAGCTGCAGGGCCGCTGATTTTTTGCTGGGGCGGCTGACGCCGATAATTTCCTTGGGCCCGAGCCATGTGGTGAAGTCTTTTACATAAGCCAGTTGTTGGTCGTTGGCTACGTTGAGTTTGAGGCGCTGCAGGGTACCTAGGAAGCCGTTGCGTGCTTGTATATGGCGCAGGTAAAGGTCCGACTTCCCACCAATGGTTTCTAGCGTTAGCAGCTGCACATCTTCGCCAAAGACAGCTGCCCGAAAGCCGATGCCGGTGTAGCTATCAATAGCTGGTGCTACTTGTTCTTTGGGCACTACTAGGTGCCAGGTAGGCGTCACGAATGCGCTGTAGCCGAAGACGTGAAGCTCGCGGGCATGCACTGGCTGGTCGGGGCCGCCTTCCTCAAAATGCCGCTCAGCAATGATGACTAAGTTCTTATTTTCCGATAGGAGCATATCGGCCAAATAGATATCCTCCAGTCGTTTCGGCTCGGTGCCTGTGGCTTTGCCCACTTCGGCGAGGTAAGTAGGGGCAAAGGGCAATTCAGGCGCCAGCTTGAGGCTTTTGTTCTCAAAGTCGAAACGTACTACTTTCAGGCCAGTCAGCTCGCCGGTGTCGTAATTGGCGCACAGCGCGGCGGCGTACAACTGCCCATCGGGCAGCAAGCTGAATTTGGCATCGCGAATAGTAATGGGCTTGCCCTCAAACACGCCGCCCACCGGTGCGCCTAGTACTGGCACGGTAGTAGACGCGCTGGGGCGGTCGGGTGTAGCCGGGTAGCGCCGCACGGTGAGCTTGCGCATGGCATCGCCGAGCAGCGTCACGTATTGCGTGCCATCGTTGGCCAAAATGATATTGGGCGAGAAGAAGTCGCCCTGGTCGCGAAAATCATAGGTGCGGTCCATGATTTTCGTCAGCTTCTGGTCGTAGAGCGAGCCCACCAAGCTGCGTACTTGCTCCTCGCGAGTGGCGTAGCGATAAGCCAGTAGCCGGGTGCCGTCGGGCGAGAGGCGCACGCTGGGCCGGCGCTCGCTGGCACCAGCTGTCACTAGCACTGCAGGGCTGCCTTTTTGGCCACCGGCCAGGGCCACGGGCTGCACGGTCAGGTTCTGGCCATTTTCGTCGGTATGATGAAGCACCACCCAGGCCTGCTCAGCGCTGCGGCCGAAGGCCTCCACCGTTTCGCCGGGCGCAATAGGCAAGGTTGTGCTCCACTGCTTTTTAAGATCGGCGCTGTAGCGCTCGACGGCATAAGCACTACCACTTTGATGAGCTAGAATAACAAACCCGCTGCCATCGGCCAGGGCCAGCGTTTTGTGGGGCACGCGCTGGTTGTAACGGTCCTCCCCTTGCTCCGGCAAGTAGCTAAACGGCGCTGATTTTACTTTCTGCGCGTGGGCCGAGAAGCCAGTGCCTATTAGCCCACCCACCATTAGGGTAAGGGCAACTGTGAAACGACGCATCATGTTAAAATTAAAAATCACCTACCTAGGAGCCCTAGGTATTTCTACTGCCCAAAAGTACCTCCTAAGGCCTTTGTGCAACGCCACTCGTGCCAGCCTCAACCAAGCTACCTAGGCCAAAGGATAATCTTGCGACAATATTTTTCGCTTTATATCAGTTACTTTTGTAATAGAATACGGCTCGCCAAGCAACCTTATTGCCGAGCAGTCGTTTAATCGCCGCGCTGCTCAAGCAGCACTGTATATACTCTATCCTTCTTCTCTCCCACCCACTCTTTAGCTCCCGATAGTTTAGAAAAATCACTTTAAACCCGCTGCTCTCTACCACCCTTCCAGCAGCGCTTCATTCATGAAATCTTTCGCTAAAATCAGCTCGCTCTTCGCGCTTATCATCATTGGGCGCTATTTGCAGCCGGCGGCTATCGCCCCCCTAGCGACGACTCGTCCGTCTACTCCTACCGTGCAAGCCTTGCCTTTGGCGCTCGCTCGCTACACGTCCACTCCGCTGCTCAAGCCGAAGCCCATTCCTGAGCAGGCTCAAACAGCTCAGTCACAGGCTTCGCGCGGCTATTTCTTATAATTCAGCAAGCGGCTTCTTAAAGAGCCGCTTTTTTATTGCACTTACCGGCCAAAAACTTAGCTTATCCGGCTCCAGTTCACGGCCGTAGCAGGCAAGCTCTCGATGTGGCGCCGAATGTTGCCGTGCTCGGGGCGTGCTAGGTCGGGGTCGTTGTTTAGGATGGCCTGCGCGGCGGCCCGGCTTTCGGTGAGGATGCGCCCATCTTTGGCCAGGTCGGCAATGAGCAAGTCGAGCACGCCGCTCTGCTGCGTGCCCATCAAATCGCCTGGGCCGCGCAGCTTCAGGTCGATGTCGGCTATTTCGAAGCCATTGTTGGTGCGTACCATTGTTTCGAGGCGCGTACGGCTGTCTTTGCTTAGCTTGTAGCCTGTCATCAGGATGCAATAGCTCTGGTCGGCGCCGCGCCCTACTCGCCCGCGCAGCTGGTGCAGTTGCGAGAGGCCAAAGCGCTCGGCGCTCTCAATTATCATTACCGAGGCGTTGGGCACGTTCACGCCCACTTCGATAACGGTGGTCGCCACCATTATCTGGGTTTCCTTATTCACGAAGCGCGCCATCTCAAAGTCTTTCTGCTCGGCCGACATACGCCCGTGTACGATGCTAATTTGCATCTCCGGGAAGGCACGGCTCACGCTTTCGTAGCCGTCGGTCAGGTCTTTGTAATCGAGTGTTTCGCTTTCTTCAATAAGCGGATACACGATGTACACCTGCCGACCTAGGGCCACCTGGTCGCGCACAAACTGAAACACCTTCAACCGGTTGGCATCGTAGCGATGCACTGTCACGATGGGCTTGCGGCCAGCGGGCAGCTCGTCAATCACGCTCACGTCGAGGTCACCGTAGAGCGTCATGGCCAGCGTGCGCGGAATGGGCGTGGCCGTCATCACAAGCACGTGCGGAATCACGTAAGGATTTTTCTGCCACAGCTTCGAGCGCTGCGCCACGCCAAAGCGGTGCTGCTCGTCCATGATGGTCAGCCCTAGGTTGCGAAACTGTACCACGTCTTCGAGCAGCGCGTGGGTGCCTACCAACATTTGCATGGTGCCTTCGCGCAGCTGCTCGTGCAACTCACGCCGCACGCGGGTGGGCGTGCTGCCCGTCAGCTTACCTAGGTTAATGCCGAGCTGGTCGGCGTACACTTTGAGGCCCTGGTAATGCTGGTCAGCCAATATTTCGGTAGGCGCCATCAGGCAGCTTTGGGCGCCGTTGTCGGCGGCCATTAGCATCGAGATAAAGGCCACGATGGTCTTGCCCGAACCCACGTCGCCCTGCAGCAGCCGGTTCATCTGCTTGCCAGCCAAGAAGTCTTTGTAAATCTCGTGGATGACCCGCTTTTGCGCGCCTGTCAGGTCGAAAGGCATGATGTCCTTATAGAAGTGCACCAGCGTGGGCACTTCATTGAAGACTTGCCCAGCTAGGGTCACTTTGCGCTGGTCTTTCTGGCGCAAGAGTTTGAGCTGCACGTAAAACAGCTCCTCAAACTTGAGCCGAAACCGCGCCCTATCCAGCAAATCCTGGTTCTGCGGAAAGTGAATTTGCTGCAAAGCCGATGCCTTATCCATCAGCCCGTACTGCTGAATCAGGGCCGGCGACAGCGTTTCGGTCACCTGCGGCAGCGCAATTTTCAGCAGGTCGCTCACCATGCGCATAATAGCTTTGCTATCAATGCGGTGGTAGTTTTTTAGCTTTTCGCTGGTGTTGTATACCGGCTGCAAAAAGCTCTGGCCTGCCTTCTGCTCAGTTACTTCTTCCAGCTCAGGGTGGGCCATTTGGGGGCGGCCATTGAACATGGTGGGCTTGCCGAATACAATGTATTCCTGGTGGTTTTTGATGACCTTCTCCAGGTAGTTCACGCCCTTGAACCACACTACCTCTAGCTCGCCACTGGCGTCGCCTACCTTGGCCACGAGGCGCTTCTTAGGGCCCTCCCCTATCACTTCGCGGCCGCGCAGGATGCCCTTCACCTGCACAAACGACATGTCGTCGTGCAAGTCTACGATGTTATAAAACTGCGTGCGGTCGAGGTAGCGAAACGGATAGCGCTGGATAAGGTCGCCGTAGGTAAACAGTCCTAGCTCCTTGCCCAGCAGCTGCGCCCGCTGCAAGCCCACGCCGCGCAGGTACTCCAGCTTCGTGTTAAAAAAGTTACTCATGTATCCAGCTGTTAGCTTTTGGCTGGTAGCTGCTAGCTTTTCTTATATGATGTTTAATTACTTAGCGCTGACTAGAGACAATACTCCGCTATCAGCAAGAGGCATGTACTATTTTTTGTACTTCAACGAATTCAGCAGCTTAATCATATCGTATTTCACGTACTCTATCACCGGCGCCAGCGAGTCGTTGGCTGTGGCGGTGCGGAAGTAGAGCGCCGCCCGAAAGAAGTGCTTGGTGCTGTCGGTGGTATAAAACTGAAACTGGCTCGGCACCTCGCCCTCTAGCTCAAACACCGAAGCGCGCATGCCATTGGGAGTACGCAGTATTTTCTCTTCTATTGAAGTGGCTTTAATCTGGTGCTTGCCCGTGAGCTTGCGCGCATCCTCCATCATTTTATTATAGAGCTTGCGGTCGCGCACTACATCGGTATAAGTAATCTGCACATTGGCGTGCAGCTGCGGGTAGTAGATATTGAGCCAGTCGGGCTGCGCTAGGTACGACGAATCGCGCAGCACCTTGGCGGCCGTCGAGTACTCAAACTCGTAGGGGTGCCCCGGCCTGAGCACCCGGTAGCGGTGGGGCGGCAGGTCGATGCGGTTGTAGCCCTTGGGCTTGGGCGTGTAGTCGGGCGCCGACGAGCAGGCGACTACCAAGCTGGACACCGCCAGCAGCGGCAACACCCAGAATCGGGAGAAAGTCATGAGATACAAAGCCAGAATCAACCCAAAGGTAGCAGGCGGCTACCCGGCCCAACACCAAAACGCCCCGGCTTGGTGCCGGGGCGCTAGGTAGAGATTCTGATAGGAAGCTAACTCAGCCCTTAGAATGGAAGTTTGTCAAGCTCGGGCTCTTGGCGCAGGCTCACGTTTTCCTCCGTGCTGGCACTGGGCGCGGCAGCGCTGCCCGGGCCTGGCCGACCACCTAGGAGCGATATCTCATCGGCGATAATCTCGGTGATGTAGCGCGTCTGCTGGTCTTTGTCCTGGTATTGGCGCGTGCGCAGCTTGCCTTCTATATATACCTGGGTGCCCTTTTTGAGGTATTTCTCGGCCAGTTCGGCCAAGCCGCGCCACGCCGAAATATTGTGCCACTCGGTACGCTCAACGCGGTTACCCTGCTTGTCTTTATAATACTCGTTGGTAGCCAAGGTAAAGTGTGCCACACTATTCCCGCTCTCGAGGTGGCGTACTTCGGGGTCTTTGCCGAGGTTGCCCACCAGAATTACTTTATTTACTCCGGCCATGTTAGTTGCTAGTCTTTGCTAGTTTAAAAAGTGAAATGCAAGCCGTCGACACCTAGAGTGTTCGACAGTTTAAAATTACAAATAGCGGCCGGCATATGCAAATATTATTGGCAATTTTACCAAAAATAATAGCATTAGTTTATAGGGTGTTAGCCAGCTTTGGCGAGATAGTTACTTATAAGCACTGGCTTAGGTAGGTTTTCTATCTCACCGGCCGAATAAGCCCGCAGGCCTAGGTCGCGCGTGGCCGCTTCGGGGAGGGCAGCGGCTAGTTCTACTGTATGAAAGCGGGCTTCGAGTTTCTGGTGGCTTAGCACCTGGCGCAAGGAGGCGGCGGGCCGGTCCTCGGCTACCTGAGTGGTGGCCAGCACCCCACCTAGGGCCTCCACGTGGCGCAATACCTCGGCCGCGGACATCGCAGCGCCGTCGGTTTCGGCCAGCGCAAAGTCGTACAATCCTTGCCAGATATCGCCGCCCGGCCGCTCTTTTAAATAGAGCCGTTCGCCGTGGCACAGCACGAAGTAGTGGAAGTACCGCGTGCGCACTGCCTTGGCCTTGCTCTTGATGGGCAGCAGCGCCACCTCGCCGTGCTGAAACGCCCAGCACTGGCTTTGCAGCGGGCAGAACAAGCAGTCGGGCTTGAGAGGCGTGCACTGCAAGGCCCCAAACTCCATGATGGCTTGGTTGAACTCGGCCGCGTGGGCCGGAGGCAGGTGCTGGTCGGCCACGGCCTGAAACTCCTTGCGCGAAGCGGGGGCAGCAATGTCGGAATGCAATCCAAAAATGCGGGCTAGCACCCGAAAAACATTGCCATCGAGCACAGCCACGGCCTCGTCGAACGCAAAAGATGCGATAGCCGCCGCCGTGTAAGGCCCTACCCCTTTGAGCTGCCGCAGCCCAGTATAGGTAGCCGGAAACTGCCCCCCAAACTCGCGCACTACCTGCTGGGCCGTATGGTGCATATTGCGAGCGCGCGAATAGTAGCCCAATCCCTGCCAGTGGCGCAGCACCTCCTGCTCGGGGGCGGCAGCCAGGTCTTGTACGGTAGGATAAGATGTCAGAAAATCAAGGTAATATGGCAAGCCTTGCGCGACGCGCGTTTGCTGTAAAATAACTTCAGATAGCCATATAGCATAGGGATTGCGGGTGTGGCGCCAAGGCAAGTCGCGGTGGTGGCGCGGATACCAATTTAGCAAAGCCGAGGCTAGGAACGACGGGGCTGGCGAAGCAGCCGCCGGAGCGGTAGGAGCAAGCAAGAGAATGAGGCAGAATATTTTGACAAAGGTCAATTTTGAGGTCAACCATTGGCCAAACGAAAAAAAAGAAGTACCTTTGTGGTCCGATTTCCAATGGCAACCCCTTACCGGGCAAGGGCTTACGCCGGAAAACGGAGGATTAAGCGTCCGACAAAATCATTTTTTTCACTTCCAGTACCCCTTACCAACGTGACCAAAGCTGAGGTAATTTCCGAAATTTCGCAGAAAACCGGCATCGAGAAAGCCGATGTGCTGACGACCGTAGAAGCCTTCTTCAAAGTAGTGAAGGACTCTATGACCGAGGGCCACAACATTTACGTGCGTGGCTTCGGCTCGTTCGTAAACAAGAAGCGCGCCCGCAAAGTAGCCCGCAACATCTCTAAAAATACGTCGCTCATCATCGACGAGCACTACATTCCGAGCTTCAAGCCCAGCAAGACGTTCGTAGCCAAAATCAAAGGCAGCAAAAAAGTAGTTGGCGAAGATGCCGCTCCTAAAGCCAAAGCTCCTAAGGCTAAAAAGGCTAAATCCTAGTTTGAGTTGAAGTGAAAAGTGATGGGGTGAGGAGGTTAGCGTGGTGATAGCCAGCCCGTTGGGTTTTAGCTATTATCTCCAGCCTCCTCACCCCATTGCTTTCTTACTGCTTTACTTTCCCTATGTCTCTTTCCCGCACTGGTACGCATCAAGCTTTACTGCTGGTTGGCGCTTTGGCGCTGGCCGGGGGACTTTACGCACTGCCCAAGGGTATTGTGAAGCCCAAGGAAAGCAAGGCCGAGTTAACTCAGGATGCCGCCCGCACCGCTAATCGCGACGGTGGCGGCATGGCTACCAACGGCTCAAAGACCGAAGCGTCGTCGGGCCCGCGCACAGCCGCAACGGCCACCGAGGGGCCAGATGAGGCAGGCGGCACAGCCGCCGCGCCGCACACGCAAGCCAATGCTACGCAGCGCCGCGAGCTCAACGAGCTGCTGGCTAAGTACAAAGCGGGTACCGATGCAGCTACTCGCCGCCAAGTATCTCTGGACCTAGGCAGCCACTACGAAGCTGTGCAGCGCTTCGACAGTGCGGGGTACTACTATGCAGAAGTAGCGCTGGCGCAGCCCGCCGAAAAGGCGTGGCAGAAGGCGGCCGATGCTTACTTTCAAGCTTATAGCTTCGCCTCATCGGAAGCGCGGAAAAAAATGCTAGGCGAACGGGCGCGGGAGCTGTATGACAATGTACTAACCGCCAACCCCAACAACCTAGACGCTAAGACTAACCTAGGTATGGCTTACATGAGTAGCGACAACCCAGTGAAGGGCATTTCGCTGCTACGTGAGGTACTGGAGCAAGACCCCAAAAACGAAAAGGTACTGTATAACCTAGGCGTTCTGGCGATTCAAAGCAACCAGTACGACAAAGCGGCTGAGCGCTTTGCACAGCTCGTTCAAGTTAACCCTAATAACGTAGAAGGTCAGTTTTACCTGGGCGTGACGCTGGCTCGGACCAACCGGGCCGCGGGTGCCAAGGCGGCCTTTCTCAAGGCGAAAAGTCTCAGCCAAGACCCGGCCCTGGCCGCGTCGGTGGAAGAAGAACTCGCCAAGCTTCAGTAGGTACGCCTACCAGCCAGCCAGTTATTATGCGTAACTTGCCGGGCTAATTCAGCTTACCCTACTTCTAGATACCTCATTTCTAACTTTTAACTCATCCGAAGATGCCCTGCGGTAAAAAACGTAAACGCCATAAAATCGCCACCCACAAGCGCAAGAAGCGCCTGCGCAAGAACCGTCACAAGAAGAAGTAATCTTCTGACTTCGTGCGGTGTAGGGGGCGGGGCGACTAGCAGCAATGCCAGCCGCCCGCCTATCTCTCACGTAGCCTCCGCCACGCGGACGACTAACGTGGTGTGCCAGCCGGCTTCGCTAAGCGAAGTTGGGGCCGTGGCTCGCGAGGGGAAGCTGGGACACTCTTGGTCCTGGCTTCCCTTTTGCCAGTTTCGGGGCAACCCATGTCGGCGAAGCCGGCCTAGGGCTATTTTAACCAACCTAATACGTTGAGCAATGAATTAATAATCAATTCGACCCCCGAGGGTGAGCGGATTGCCTTGCTCCAGGATAAGCGGCTGATTGAATATCACTTCGACCGCAACGACACCAACTATGCGGTGGGTGACATCTTCCTGGGCACCGTGCGCAAGGTCATGCCGGGCCTCAACGCGGCCTTTGTGGATATAGGCTCCGAGAAGGATGCCTTTCTGCACTACGGCGACCTAGGCGAGCAGTACCCCTCTCTCAACAAGTGGGTAACCAGCGTGATGAAGCACCAGGCTCAAACCGCTGGCCTAGAAAAATTTACCCTAGAGCCGCCCCTCGAAAAAGTAGGCAAGGCCGATAACGTGTTCAAGAAAGGCCAGGCCATCTTGGTGCAGGTTATCAAGGAGCCCATTTCGACTAAGGGGCCGCGGGTAAGTACCGATATTTCGATGGCGGGCCGCTACCTGGTATTGATGCCTTTTACCAATACCATCAGCGTTTCCAAAAAGATAGTTAGCAAGGCCGAGCGCGACCGGCTCAAGCGGCTCATTGCCAGCATTAAGCCCGAAGGCTTCGGCGTTATTATCCGCACGGTGGCCGAGGGCCGCGAAGTAGCTGAGCTCGACAAAGACATGCAGAGCATGGTCGAGAACTGGGAAACGCTGTATGCCAACCTGCGCAAGGGCCAGCCCCGCGACAAGGTATTGGGCGAGCTTGGCCGCACCTCGTCGATGCTGCGCGACATGCTCAACGAGTCGTTCGACTCGATTGTGGTGGACACGCCGGCACGGTTTGAAGAAATGCGCGACTACGTGCAGAAGATTGCGCCCGACCGCGCCGGTCTGGTGAAGCTGCACAACAACAAAGCCAAGGTATTTGAGCACCTAGGGATTGAAAAGCAGCTGAAAACGCTGTTTGGCAAGACCGTGAGCGTGCCGGGCGGCGGCTACCTCGTGATAGAGCACACCGAGGCCCTGCACGTGGTAGACGTGAACTCGGGCTCGAAGAGCAACCAGGAAAACGACCAAGAGGCTACGGCCCTCATGATTAACCTACTGGCTGCTAAAGAGGTAGCTCGGCAGCTGCGCCTGCGCGACATGGGTGGTATCATCGTAGTTGACTTTATCGACATGCGCGCCGCCGAGAGCCGCAAGAAGGTGGAGGATGCGGTGTACCACATCATGAAGCAGGATAAGGCCAAGTTTACCATTCTGCCCATCACTAAGTTTGGGCTGATGCAGATAACCCGCCAGCGGGTGCGGCCAGCCGAAACCATCGTGACCGGCGAGGTGTGCCCCACTTGCGGCGGCACCGGCAAGATTTCGGCCTCCATCCAGGTTACGGATGAGATTGACAATAGCATCGACGACCTACTGCTCAACCAAAACCAAGCTGGTATCACTCTCTACGTACATCCCTTCCTGCATGCTTTCTACACCAAAGGCTTGGTAAGCAGGCAGATGAAGTGGTACCTGAAGTATTACAAGTGGGTGAAGGTAATGAAGGACACTTCCTTAGGTCTCACCGACTTCCGCATCGAGGACGAGCATGGCGAACAGATAGAGCTACACTCGGCCGCCGCTGCCATGGCCCGCGCCCAAGACCGCGAAATGCCGCATATCGAGACCGCAGATTAAAACGGATTTGTCGGATTAAACGGATACGCCCGCCGGCGGCGGGCTGACTATATGAACGCAGGAGCGGCTTCGCCGGCCCTAAACTGATTAGAGGTTAGCCGAAGGCTACCCTGCGTTTCAATAGTCAGCCCGCTGCCGGCGGGCGTATCCGTTTAATCCGACAAATCCGTTTTAATCTGCGGTTAGAATTTGAGCCCTAGGTCGAGCGCGAAGACACTGTTCTTGATGTTTACGTCGCTGAAACCACGGGTGCGCTCGAAGTAACGGTCGAAGTCAACCAGGCCGTGGTGGTAGCTAAGGCCGGCAAGTAGCTTGGTGCTTTGCCCAAGCTGGTACTCTACGCCAGCCCCACCAATGATGTTGGCATCGATGTCAAAAATGTGCTTGCCAGCTTTGGTTTGGTTTTTATTGTCGTAAGGGTCAGTGTAGTATTTATCACCGTTGATGCGCACCTGCACGGGCACAGCCACCGAACCACCTACTTGAAAGTAAACGCGGGTATCGGGGGCCACCTCATTGGTGAAGAGCTTGACGGTGAGCGGCAGCTCTAGGTATTGCATAGCTATTTTCTGCTCGACGCGCACGCCCGTAGTACCACCAGCGGGGGCCGCCGCTCGGTCGTTATACGCGATAGTACCGCCTTTGCCCGTTAGGAACAAGCCCGTGTTGAACGCATAGTTTTCGCCAAAAAAGTAATCCATAAAAATGCCGCCGCCGAAGCTAAGCTTTGCCTTCTCGGACGTAAACGAGGTGGCGCCAGGTGAGTCGGGGCGCAGGTACACAATAGAAGGCGATACCTTCAGGCCAATTTCAACTTGCGCGAAGGCGGCAGGAGCTACTGCCAGGGCAGCTACGGTGAGGAGTATTTTTTTCATAAAGTGAAAATGGAACGGCTATCAGGCACTTGACAGTATAGCACGACGTTGGAAAAGTGTAATTTTACGCGAAATTAACTTAGCCTTGAAAATATCTCTCTATCCGAAGGCCCTCCTTTTGGCGGGCGTGGCCCTGCTGGCTGGCTGCAAGCAAGGCGAAGAGGCTGGCGGCTGCCGCCCTGACCCGGCCGCTAGTGCGCCCGTGGCATCGCTGCCGCTAAAGCATTTGGAGCACGCTTTTTTTCAGATTAAAAATCCGGCCCAAGGGTTGCAGTTTTTGCAAGCTAACCCGGCGTTTGCGCGATATTATTTGCAAGTGGGGCAGGCGCCTTCGCCCAATGCGCTGGCTAACAGCTTAGCTCAGCTTGCTACTAACCCAGATTTGGAGAAGCTAGGGCGCGAGACGGCGGCAGCCTTTCCCGATTCGGCAAGCTTACGGCACGACCTAGGGACGATGTTTGGGAAAGTCCATTACTACTTCCCCGATTTCAAGACGCCGCCCGTAGCAGCCACCTACGTGAGCGGGCTGCTGGGTAAAGACATTTTTGTAAATGATAGCCTGCTGGTACTCAGTCTAGATTGGTACATCGGGCCGAAAGCCAGCTACCGGCCCGACCTACCGGGCTATATGCTGAGGCGCTATCGCCCGGCCAACTTGCTGCCTACCCTTGCCACAGCGGTAGCGGGTAAGTACGTGCCGCGCAAGCTCGCAGCCCCGTCGGTACTCGACGAGATGATAAGCCAAGGCAAGCGCCTGTACTTCGCGGGGCAGGTGCTGCCTTGTGCACCCGATACGTTGCTCATGGGCTATACCCGCAAAGAACTAAGCGGATTACAGTTTAACGAGGCTAAGGTATGGGGGCATTTTTTGGAGAATAACCTGCTGTACTCAAGCACACCTTTTCTGATTCAGAAATACGTGGCTGAGCGACCCAACGTGCCCGAAATCGACGCCACCTGCCCCGGCCGGGTAGGTCAGTGGGTGGGCTTGCAAATTATCCGCAAGTACATGGCTGAGCACCCCGGTGTCACTCTTGCGCAGCTCATGGCTGAAAAAGATGCCCAGCGCATTTTGACTGAGTCGCACTATCGACCTAAGAAGAGCTAATAGGATTGCAGCGCTGGTGAATAACCCCTTATAATTCATAAGTCTCAGTATCCTTGCACGTCACCGTTTTTAGCCAGTACCATACCAGCCCCGACTGCCCGGCCACTAGCCGGCATTACACGCTGCTGACTGAACTGGTGAAGCACCATCGCGTGACGCTGCTAACTACCCCAGCTTGGCGCAGCCAGCAGCTAACCCAGGAGTTTGCCTGGGTGCCGCCGGGGGTGGAGCTGCACGAGGCCGATGTGCCCTATGATAATAAGATGGGGCCGGCGCGCCGAGCGCTGGCCTTTGCGCAGTACGCGGCGTGGGCGGTGCGGGCGGGCCGCCGCCTAGGTCGCCCCGATGTGGTGTGGGGCATCAGCACGCCCTTAACGGCGGCGTGGGCGGCGGCGCGGGTGGCGCGGTATTGGCGCGTGCCGTGGGTGTTTGAGGTGCAGGACTTGTGGCCCTCGTTTCCGGTGGCGATGGGCGCTGTGCCCACCGCGCTGGCCCGAAGGCAGCTGTTTGCGCTAGAAAAACGACTCTATGACAGCGCGGCGCACATCGTCCCGCTCTCGCCCGACATGAGTGCTTACGTGGCCGACCTAGGCTTGCCCGCTTCTAAAATTACCACATTGCTCAATGGCACCGACCTCAACCTGGCGGCCCGCGCCACGCCCGAGGCTGTGGCGGCACTGCGCCAAGCGCACGCCCTAGGTGGTCGAAAAGTAGTGCTTTACGCGGGCACGTTTGGCCGGGCCAACGATATGCCTACCGTGGTAGCGGCGGCCGAAGCGATGGCAGCTGCCGACCCAGCCGTGACGTGGGTATTCTTGGGCCACGGCTACTACGAGCCATTAGTAGCAGCGGCGGCCGCCCGCTGGCCGGGGCGCATCCGGCTGGTGGGCGGGCAGCCGCGGCACGCGGTATTTAGCTGGTTTGCGCTGGCCGATGTGGCGCTGGTGTCTTTTCTAAACCTGCCTGTGCTGGACACTAACTCGCCAGCCAAGCTCTACGACGCGCTGGCCGTGGGCACGCCCGTGGTGGTTACGAACCAGGGCTGGACCAAGAAGCTGGTCGAAGAGCACGGCTGCGGCTGGTATGCCCCGGCTGGCGACGCCGTGGCCCTGGCCACGCAATTGCAAGCGGTGCTAGCCGCACCCGCCGCGCTGGCCGAGGCCGGCGCGCGCGGCCGGCAGCTAGCCCTACGGGACTTTGACCGCCAACAGCTGGCCGCCCGCATGCAGGCTATTTTGCAGACGGCCTCTGGTGCAGCTCCTCCCCACTAGCCTTAGGTTGGGCCCGGCGGCATTTGCTGCATCTGGCGTAAAGGAGACTGCGCATACTACGTAGCTGAGGCCGCAGCCAGCATGCAAAACGCGTAGAAACGCCTACGCACAAATCGGTAATTACGGCTAAATAACAGGTAGTGAGAGGTCTATTAGCTAGCCTTTCCTGAAGTATCTGCGTTAAGAAAGGGAGTGATTTTCTTTTTATGCAGCTAAGTACTTCCTCGCCTCCCTCTTTTGCTACGGTTATGTTCGATACTGTAAAGACCCTTGCTGATTTATTTGAGCTTAAGCTGCAGGGGCTGTATGATGCAGAAATACAGGTAGCAAAAGCACTACCAGCGCTAACAAACGCGGCTACTAACCCGCACTTGCGCCTAGGTCTTGAGCAGTACCTGCGCGAAACCGAAAGCCAAGCAGCTCAGCTAGAACAAGTAGCTGCCAGCCTTGGCCTTTCCCTCCCTGGGCTTGGCTGCAAGGCTATGGAGAGCCTCGTGGAAGAGGGCGACCGGCTGCTGTCGTTCAATGCCAGCGACGAAGTAATAGACGCCGCGGTTATTAGTGTGGCACAACAAATTACACACTATAACATAGCCCAGTATGACACAGTAGTTCGCTTTGCCCAGCGCCTGAGCTACACGCCTGTGGCCTCGCTGCTTGGTAGCATCTTGGCGGTAGAAAAGCATACCTCGGAAACGCTTAAGCAGCTGGCCGGCCACTGGGCCGCGGAACAAGTAGTTGGGTAAGCGTGCACCTGAGTCTAGTTTGGGGCAAAATACTGTCAGTATTTTACGCATGCAATTATTTAAAAATCAGTATTTTGCTTAATAACTAGCGTGCTATATGCCGCCGTAGAAAAGCAGCGACCTAGGGACTAGCCACATGGGCGCTCTGGGTAGCCATCTGCCTTGGTAGAGGCTGCATCTATGGATTGGTTATCACTATTCTTTGGGACGTTCTTTGGGTTGTACGCCCTGATACTGCTGCGCGCAATGTGGCCGCGGCCAGCACTCCCGGCACTCACCGTTTACCCACGAGTAAGCATTCTGGTGGCGGCCCGCAACGAGGCTGCTACCATCGAGCGGTGCCTGGCTGCCCTGGCGCAACTAAACTACCCAGCTGACAAGCTGGAAATTTTGATTGGCGACGATGCCTCGACCGACGGCACGGCCGCCCTGGTGCAGCGCTTCATTCAGGACCGACCGCAGTTCCGGCTTTTATCTATCCGGCAACAACTAGGCACGGCGCGCGGCAAGGGCAATGTGCTGGCCCACCTGTGCCGCGCGGCCACTACCGACTATTTCTTGCTGACCGATGCCGACATGGTGCTTCACCCCGACTGGGTGCGCACCATGCTGGCCGCCGCCCCCGCCGAAGTGGGCATTGTGACGGGCATTACTACTGCCGATGGTTCGCTCTTTGGGCGTTGGCAGGGGCTCGACTGGCTGTTTGGCCTCAATCTTATCCGGCTGCTAACCGACTGCGGGCTGCCCATTACGGCGGTGGGCAACAACATGCTCGTGACCCGGGCGGCCTATGAGTCCATTGGCGGCTACGAGGCCCTGGCTTTCAGCATTACCGAGGACTTGCAGCTTTTCCAGCAAGTAGTAGCCCAGGGCTGGCACTACCGCAACCTCATCGACCCGCGGGTGCTGGGCATTTCGGTGCCGCAGCCTACCCTAGGGCACCTACTGCGCCAGCGTAAGCGCTGGATGAAGGGCGCCGGCCGCTTGCCCTGGCAATTGGGAGCACTCTTCAGCTCTTACGGCATTTTTTACACCGTGCTAGGTTGGCCGGGCCTACTCCCCCTAGGTAGCATCGTGCTGCTCTACGCCGGCAAGGTGCTCTGCCAAAGCCTGTTTCTGGCCATCACGCTACGGCAGGCCGGGCACCGCGAGCGCCTGGGCGTGCTGCTGCTCTACGATGGCTACCTGCTACTAATGTCGCTGGCCGTGCTAGCCTACACGGTGTGGCCCGGCGCTATAGAGTGGAAAGCCCGCCGCTACACCTGGGCCGAAGGATAAAACAAGAGATACTTATCAATGCCTAACGAGCAGCTATATCTTATGCAAGATATTATTAGTCAGCAAAATATATCAATCATTTCAATACACTAAATAATCTCTCACTGCTCACTACGCATTACATCTTATGGCTGATTCCTCAAACGGGCGACACCCTGTTCGCACCACGTTGCTTGTACTGGTAGGGCTGCTACTAGTGGGCGCGGGCATTACCTACTTCGCCACCGACCACGGCAAGGCCCTATTGCCTACTCTCGAGCAGCCTACGCTCAACATCAGCCAGATTACCCGCGAGCGCCTCAAGGGCCAGTTTATGGTGAAGCTGCGCAACAATGCACCCCTAGACCTCCAAATTGACAGCTTGCGCTACGAAGCGCAGGTAGATGGCAAGCGCTTGGCGCAGGGGCACAAATCCCGCCCACTCGTGGCCAAAGGCAATGCGCTCAGCAATCTCGAATTACCTCTTACCCTCAACCTGCCTGAAGTAAAGCAAGCAGCCAAAACCGCCCAGCGCGACTGCGTAACCGTGCAGTTGCACACCGTGCTATACGCCGACCTGCCGGGCGTGGGGCCCAAAGAGATTCCGGTGGATGTGCGCAAGCGCGTCTACATTCCAAAGCTGCCCAAGATAGAGGTAGCCGACGTGGATATTACCAAGCTAGGGCTGAACAAAGGCGAGGCCACGGTGAACCTCCGCGTCACCAATTATGAGTCCATTCCTTTCACCGTGAAGCAAGTAAGCTACCGCTTTCAGGTAGAAGACGACCTCGATGTAAAAGGCCAGGAAACTAAGGATGTCACCTTCAAGAAAAAGGGCATCGAACTGATGCCCATTCACGTAAAATTTCAGCCCAAAAAGATGCCTAAGGTGCTGTTTAAGACAATTTTCAAACCTAAGAAAACAGATTATAAGCTCACGGGCACGGCTACCATCGCCGCGGGCGAAGCCAGCGCCCGCGATGCAACCATGCATTTTAATAGCAGCGGCACTATGAAAGAGCTGAAAGAACTCGCCAAAGGAGCCAAGGACGAGTAGGCGTCCGCTCCTACCCCACCACTATTCTACTCTCTAATTTCTCTCCCCGATGCCTCTACACCCCGAACTAGACAAGAAGCTAAGCAAGATTTACGAGCCCCGCACTACCATCAACGACGTATTCAAGGGCTACGACATCACCTTCGTGACCAACGAAAACGGCGAGCCCACCCTACTCTTTTTTGGTAAGCGCCGGCCCGATGGCCTCATTGCTGGCGAGCGCTTCACGCGCACCATCAAGCGGCAGCCTGGCAGCCTGGAAGTAAAATCCAGCCACTGGGACAACCAAGGTAAGATTAAGTACTAAGGCTCGCCTATAGCCAGACAGCCCCCAGCAGGCCGCTTGGCTTACCGAAGCAACAAGTCCCCGGCGGGGCGCCCTTTCTACCACAAAGGGGCGCCCCGCCGGGGACTTGTTGCTTCAGGAGGCTCACGGGAGCTAGCACCGGCGCTTAGCGCCATTACGTGGCCGGCTTTATAGAACGATACAAAGTTTAGATAGGCTATTACTTATAATCTAAGCAGCACCGTCAGCCTCTTCTTCACTTTATCTTTGAAGCAGAGCTATACCTAATCTCTATTCTTTTCTATTTACAGCAAGTTCTACAAGTTGTTGAGCACCTCCGTGCCCACGCCAACGGCTGGCTGTACACGCTGCCTATGAATACTTTATACTTTACTACTCAGTTTCAGGCCACCCAGTATTTTACTTGGGCGGCAGGGCCACCTCTGCCGTATGCCCGTGTGCCTGGCAGCGCACTTTGCGCTCTTTTATCTAGAGCCTGGCGGCGCAGTAAGCTGCGCCCGCATTAGCAAAGAGTTGCCTTGGCGTAGTTGAATTCTGCCGGGAATAGGCCCTGCCGCAGCTGCCTCGTGGTGCTGGGCTTCGCAAAACCAGCGCCGCAGCGGCTCAAGAGCAGCACCTCCCCTACGCGCCCCTCCTGGCCTCTGCGGCAGCGCGAACGCCCACCTAGGCTAGCTGCTCCGCTACTTATATTGCTAAGCAGCAGACCAAGCATAGTAGTTGATATCCAAACGGGTGCCTATACCATATCCACTATCACGCTACCGCTAGCTACCTCTTACGCCTAAAGTGGCGCAGCCTTAAGCCGCGCCCTAGGGCCATTGATGGTGCTGTCGAAGCAAGCTGCTCCTTCCTCTTCTACTAGGCATTTATCTGTACGGCTGGCAGGCTACGCAGTAGCCGGCGCACCTCGGCGGGGCTTGGTACTGAGTAGCGAGCCAGCGAGCGGGGGGCATGGCCTACCCGCACGGTATAGGCTGTATCAGGCAGCGCGGCAAATGTGTCTTCGTCGGTGCGGTCGTCGCCTAGGGCCAAGATAAAGTCGGGGTGCTCGGTGCTTAGCCAGCGCCCCACGGCGGTGCCTTTGTGCAAGTCGGCGGGCTTTATTTCCAGCACCTTATCTACCTCTAGCACTTGCAAGCCGGTGTTAGAGGTCATGAAGGCGAGGTGGCTTAGCAGCTCGCGGGCGCGCAGGGCACCTAGGCCGGCATCGGCGCGGCGGTAGTGCCAGGCCAGGGAATATTCCTTCTCTTCGATAAATGAGCCGGCCGTGCGGCGCACGTACTGCTCCAGCAGGGGCCGGAACTCACGCTTCCAGGCGGTTTGCATTTCCTGAAACAGGTGCCACTCTTCGCCCGCTTGGCGCAGCCACACGCCGTGCTCGGCCACAAAGTCGAGGCGCAGGTGGCCCATCCACTGGTCGAGCTCAGCCCGGCTGCGCCCGCTGATGATGACCACGCGGTTGTGTGGGTCGGCCCCTAGGTCGGCCAGCAGCGCCAGCAACTCTTTATCGGGCTGGGCGCGCTGGGGCCGCGCATTGAAGCGCTGGAGCGTGCCATCGTAGTCGAGCAGCAGCAGCCGGCGCTCAGCGGCCTCGTAGTCGGCCAGCAGCTGCACAGTGACGGCCTCATCCAGCAGGTCAGTGCTCAGGGTCAGCTGCTTGATTTTGCTATAGGCGAGGCGGTCTAGGAAAAGCTTGGTCCAGGCAAACACGTCGTACTGGCGCACCAGCTCCTGCATGTGGCCTAGGCGCGTGCGTTGCTCGTCGTCGGGCATTTGCAGGGCTTCGTGCAGGGCCGCCACCAGCTGGTCGGTATCAGTGGGGTTGATGAGCAGGGCATCGGAAAGCTCTTGGGCGGCGCCGGCCCGCTCGCTCAGAATAAGCACGCCGCGGTCGCTCCCGACCTTGCTCGCAATGAACTCTTTGGCCACTAGGTTCATGCCATCGCGCACGGGCGTCACCAGGGCTACGTCAGCCATCCGATAGAAGGCCGCCAGTTCCTCAAACGGAAACGAGCGGTAGAAATATAGAATGGGGTCCCAGCTGATGGTGCTGTACTGCGCGTTGATGCGGCCCACCAGTTCATCGATTTCCTCTTTCAGCGCAGCATACTGCGGCACTTGGTCGCGCGAGGGCACCACTACCATCAGCAGGCTCACGCGGCCCACATACTCGGGGTGCGTCTGCAACAGCCCCTCGAAGGCGCGCAGCCGCTGCGCAATGCCCTTTGTGTAGTCGAGCCGGTCGACGGAGAGCACAACCCGCGTAGCGCGGAGCACTTGGCGATAGGTACGCTCGTAGCCGAGGGCGGCCTCGGAGGCCGCAGCCTGCACGTAGCGCTCGTAGTCGATGCCCATCGGAAACGCATCGACTAGCACCGGACGGGTGGGCAGTTCGACCTGGCCATTCTGGGTGGGCAGACCTAGGACGTGGCCTACTGCACTCAGGAAGTGGTGCATGTAGTCGAAGGTGTGAAACCCAATGAGGTCGGCCCCGAGCATGCCGCGCAGCAGCTCGGCGCGCCAGGGCAGCACCCGCATCAGCTCGTACGACGGGAAGGGGATGTGCAGGAAGAAACCGATGGTAGCCTCCGGCCGCGCCGCGCGCAGCATTTCGGGCAGCAGCAGCAGCTGGTAGTCGTGCACCCAAATGGTATCATCGGGCCCGGCCTGGGATAGCACGGCTTGGCAAAACTTTTCATTCACGGCCCGGTAGGCCGCCCAATGCGCAGGCTCGTAGGTAGCCAGCTCGCTAAAGTAGTGGAAGGTAGGCCATAGCGTGCCGTTGCTGAAGCCCTCGTAGTAATCGTGGATTTCGCCTTCTGTCAAAAATACTGGGGCCATGCTGTCGTCGGCCAGGCGCTCGGTTACCTGGGCCTGCTCCTTGGGGTCGGTCACCTCCAGGCCCGGCCAACCCACCCACACGTTGCCATCGGCACGGTAAATAGACCCTAGGCCGGTGGCTAGCCCGCCCTCGCTGGGCTGAAAATGCAAGCCGTCGTCGGCCCGCTGCACCTTAGTAGGCAAGCGGTTAGAAACAATAATTGTCCTGGACATAACTTTATTATTATCAATAAGCAGGCAAGCAAAAGCTGCCATTGCTCACTGTTAATTGCTCATTGCTTATTGGCTAAAATCCCCAACCGGGCAGCGTAAAGCGCTGGCCCTTGGCTAGCAGGTGTAGGCGCAGGTCTCGGATGGAGAAGACCTCGCCAGGGGCGATGTCATAGATGGTATTGCCGGTGCAGTCGTGGCCATCTAGCAGCACCACAATGCCATTGCCCAGCACCTCCACTTCGCAGCCTTTCGTGATGAGCACGGCGGTGTCTTCTTCGAGACCTAGGCCGATGCAGCCAGGATTGGTGGCGATAATCTGAGCCATGCGCACGATGCGCCCGCGCTTGACAAAGTGCGTGTCGATGGCTACATCGCGCAGCAGCTGCAAGCCGGTAGTGATATGAATTTCATCTTTGAGAAAGCCCGCGTCGTTGCGCCCTTGGTATATCATGGGCGTGCTCATGGCCGCGGCCCCGGCGCTGGTGCCCGCAATGATGATGGGCTCGTGCAGGTAACGCTCGCCTAGGCGCGCCAGCACCGCGGTGCCGCCGAGCAAGGCCGTGAGGCGCAGCTGGTCGCCGCCCGTGAAGAGCACCCCATCGGCGCGGTTGATAGTATCAACTGCCTCTGGGCTATTGGCCTGCGCCCGGCTCTGGATGTTGAGCACTTCGAGGTGCTCGACGCCAAGCGCCGTAAAAGCCTCGATGTAGTCTTGGGCGGCTTCGTCGGCTTCTTCGGAAGCGGTGGGGATGATAACGACGGTGCGCTTGCCCCCCAGCTCATCAACGAATCGCTGGAGAATAAAATCAGCTGATTTTTCGTGGGCAGTGCTAGTCTCGCTAGCGGCTTCGCGCTGCTCGTGGCCTCCAATAGCTAGGAGGCTACCTTTGGGAATAGATGATTTGGTAGGCATAGAAACAAAAAATGGGGACCGGCCCGCATAAGCCAGCCGAAGGTTGGCGCCGGGCAGAAGCGCCCTTGGCAGCAGGTAGCTACCGTAGCCTACCGGCCGGTTCCCAGCCCGTCGCTACTTCCAGAGGTAGCCGTAACGAGGGCTCTCTACTTTAAACGGCTAGTCGTGCCCCCCGGCGATGCTATAAATACGGATTTTGTACTTCGGATAACTCGTATTCGGATTTTAAGCCGTGAAGCCCCTCCGAGCTGGCTACTCCTCGCGAAAGATGGCCACGTAGGGGTCAGCTTCGCCCACGCGGTAGGCGCGGCGCATCACGTTGGTATTAAACTCGATAGCGACGCGCCCCTCGGGGTCGAGCGCTATCATCCCCTTGTCGCCGCGCAGGGTCTCATCGTGCAGCCCTAGGGCTTCCCGGCACGCTTCGGCCAGGGGCAAGCCTTTGTACTTGACCAAGGCGCAAACCTCATGGGCCAGCGCCCCGCGCATGATAATTTCGCCATCGCCGGTGCACGACACGGCGCAGGCGTCGTTGGTGGCGTAGGTGCCGCCGCCCAGCACCGGGCTATCGCCCACCCGGCCCTTGGCCTGGCCCTCAATACCGCCGGTGCTGGTAGCCACGGCCAGGTTGCCGGCTAGGTCGAGCGCCACGGCACCTACTGTGTCGTGCCCCGAGGGAGCGGGCTCCTGCTGCGCCAGTTCGAGCCACTGCGCGCGCGTTTTGGCGGTTTGGAAGTAGTCGGGGCCTGCCACTGGGAGGCCCCGCTGCAAGGCAAACTCCAACGCGCCCTCGCCAGCCAGGTACACGTGGGGGCTGTGGTCGAGCACCGCCCGGGCTAGGCTAATAGGGTGCTTCACGTACTTGACGCCGCTCACGGCGCCTGCCTGCAGGGTGCGGCCGTCCATGATGGCGGCATCGAGCTCGGCTTCGCCCTGGCGATTGAGACTAGCTCCGCGCCCAGCATTGAAGTGCGGATTGTCTTCGAGGCAGCGCACGGCCGCTTCTACGGCATCGAGGGCCGAGCCACCCTGATTAAGGATAATCCAGCCCGCCTGCAGGGCTTCGCCGAGGCCTACGCGCTGAAAGGCAGCTTCCTCTTCCGACAGCTCGCCGGGCTTCATAGTCACGGCGCCGCCGTGTATTACAATCGCATACAGACTCATACAGTACCAATGGGGATAAGCTGCCACAGCTGCCCCCCGCCCTGGGGCAAGCACTGCAAGCGGAAGTAGCCGCGCAGCAAGTGGCCATCAAAACAGAGGCGCAGCACGCCTTCTACTAGGTCGGCGCGCAAGTTGGGTAGTAGGCCGGGGTGGGCCGGGGCTAGTTGTAATTCTCCCGTATCGAGGCGCGTGAGTGGGTCGCTAGGCGTAGCCGCTGGCAACTGCCACAGCAACACCGGGCGCTTGGCCAGCTGCTTCAGGGGCAGCGGTATAACCCAGTGCGCCAGGCACCCTTGGGCGTCGCCGAGCGACAACTGGTGGTAGTGCGGACTGGTTTGGGAACGTGACACCTCGAAGGAAACTATAGACGAAGGCTGCGCGCCAGCCACCCTAGGAAAGGAAACAGGGCTCATGGAGTAGGTGGGAAAAGATGAGTTTCTGAGCTTCTAAACGGCCCATTCCCAAACAAGAGCTATTCGATAAACCCTGATTTTTAACTGCGTAAGTCGCGTAGCGACCTACGTACTTTCACCATGGCGCCAGCTTATTTTAACACGTATTTCCTTGTCTTTTTGGCACCTATTCATCTTGTGCGCTGGTGTGTAAAGACCACCGATTTTAGCTATTACCTATGCTAGGCTCACTTGCCTGCCTGGCGGGCGGCCCGAGCTGGGCGGTGCGTATCGGCGTTGCCCACCGCCCTAGGTGTCGCGGACGCCGGGCGGCCCGGCGCCGAGCCACCACCTCGCTGGTAGGTAAACTCCAGGATGCAGCCCTTGCAGCTGGTGCCTTTGGGGTCTTCCTTCGATGGGCCCGATGTGACAGACGCGCTGTCGGTAGCCAGGTAGAGGCGGCGACCATCGGGCGACAGGGCCACGTCGCGGTAGCGCACCGGCGCTTTGAAGTAGGTGAGCGTGTCGCCCACCACGCGGGTACCGGCCGCATCAAGGCGTAGGCGCAGTAGCTTGCCGTGCTTGAGGGTGGGCACCAGCAGCGAGTTTTGCCAGCCCGGAATGGCCGCCGCCGTGTACACGGCCAAGCTACTAGGTGCCTCGGAGGGCCACTCGGGCGCCTCAGCGTGGCGCTTAGTCTTGGCAAAAAAGTCTTTCAGAAACACGTTAGAGTTAGGGTACAGCGTCTTGATGGGGTCGCGGTAGGCGGCACCTAGGGCCTTGGCATTGACGCTCTCGCTGCCGATGAGCGGGTAAGTGGTGTGCCACGGACCAGGTAGCGTGGCGCGGTCCGATACGCTGGCTGCCAGTCCGTCGTAGTTACCATCGTTGTAGCCGATAACGAGCGGGTGGCCGTAGTTTTTACCCGGTTCTACAATATTGATTTCGTCGTCGGAGTAAGGGCCGTGCTCGCTTTCGTAGAGGTGCCCGGCGCCGCCTACCACCGCATAGGCCAGGCCCTGCGGGTTGCGGTGGCCGATGCTCCACACGGCGCTTTGGCGGCTGGCGGCGCCGTAAGGGTTATCGTTGGGCAGCCACTGGTCGGCGGGGGCGGCATCGGCGTCGGGCGCGAGGTTGAAGCGCAAAATCTTGCCCTCATAATGGGTGGCTTGCTGCGCATGGTTGGGCCGGCCGCCATTGTCAAACTGCCCGGCGCCTAGGTCGCCAATGCTGTAAAAAAGATAGTCCTTACCCCCCACCGGCGCAATGAGCAGCCGGCCACCGTTGTGGTCGCTGCTGCCGGGCAGCGTATCGCAGAGCACCACGGGGCGCGTGAGGGTTTGGGCGGCCGCTTGGTACTCGTAGCGCACAATGCGCGTGGTGAAGAAGTAGCCGCCGTAGTTGGGTGCGCCGCCCTTGCCCGGCTGGCCCGCTCCCGCAAAGCGGTAGAGGTAGGCCAGGTACACGTAAGGCTTGCCTTGTAGCAGCTGCGGGTGCAGGGCCATGCCCATCAGGCCGCCCTGGGGCCAGGGCTTACCACCATCCAGCGAGTCAGACAGCTTGTCGTAGCGCGGAAACTGGCGCTCGCGGCTCAGGTCGAGCAGCACGGTTTTGGTGCCGGTGGCGGGGTCGAGCCGGCTGACGCGGTAGCCCTTGGCTTCGGTTATCCAGAGATGGTTGTCGGGGCCGTAGGTAAGCTCCCAAGGGTCGCTGAGCTGCCGCGCCAGCACGCGCCGCCCAAATACTTCGCCCTGCGGGCCAGTCACGGTTTGAGCCCAGGCCCCAGCGCTGCTGGCTAATAAGCTGTAAATCAGAAAAATCGTGGCACGCATAATAAAGAATGTAGCCGAGCCAGCCTACAGGGGCGGCCCAAGCCAGCTCTGCTATACGGAGCCTAGGGATGCGTGAAGTACGGATTTAACCCTTTATAACTACTGAAAGTGGCCACCCAAAGCCACAACCTAGGGCGCTGGTGCAAGGCGTTGAAAAAGTAAACCCCCAGCTGCAACGTGTGCAGCTGGGGGTTTGCTATGCTTTAAAGCAACTAAAAACTACTTGATTTTGATGCGCTTGCCGTTGCTTTTTACCTTGGCACCGGGGGCAGGCTGAATCACCGTTTTGTCTTTGCCTTTGGTATTGGCCTGCATCGTGTTCGCGTCGTTGGTCGTGGTGGTCGACTCCGTGGTGGTCGTAGTCGAGGGGGTTACCGTTTGGTCCGGGGTCATCGTGGCCGGGGTCGAGGTAGTTTGGCGCGTCGTGGTGGTAGTAGTGCCAGTTTGGGCATTGGCCGAATAAGCACCAGCGGTAAGCATAGCAGCCAGAATGAACAGCGTTTTCATATGGAAGGGTTGAGGTTAGGTATAAGCGGTGCCAGCTACTGCCAGCCCCGGCGACTTGTCGCGGGGTCTTAAACGGTAGCTCAACAGCAAAGGTTAAAACCTCGCTTCGCTTGCCCTCCTCACTACTCGCACTACCTAGAGACAACGCCTTCACCTAACCTCCTGGCAACTCGATAGACAGTGATAGGTAGTAGCAAACACTCGATATAAAAAGAGGCCGTACTACTGCACGGCCTCTTTCCTACTTAGTGCTAAACTAGCTACCTAGTCGTGCAGAATAAGCTTGGTGGCTTTGCTCTGCTTGCCAGCTACCAAGCGCACCATGTACAGGCCGGGCACGAGGTGGCCGCGGCTGAACTCATGGGAGAAGCTTTCGCCAGCGTCGCCGGTGCCTTCGGCCACTACGGCTACTAGGGCACCCTGCATGTTTATCACTTCCAGGCGGTAGCTGCTGCTTTCAGTGAGGGTGAAGGCCAGCGTGGTGTGGTCCGAAGTCGGGTTAGGCGAAGCGGTCAGCTGCAAGCTTTCCGCTACGTCTTCGCTGGCTTGCAAAGAAGGAGTAGTCAGCTTGTCGCAAGCGCCCACCATGTCGCCGTGGCCTAGGTGGTCGGCTACACCATCGGCGCCGATGCACAGCACTTTGCCTTTGTGGCACACCGTTACCTTGTCGAGCTTGTTGCCGCAGCGCACATCAATGACGTTGATAGTCACGGAAGCGGTGCGGGTGCACAACGCTGCGTTGACGGCCGTCACGGTGAAGGTGTAGCTGCCCGCCGCGGTAGGCGTAAACACCGGGTTGGCGATGGTCGGGTTGCTAAGGCCCTTGGCGGGCGACCAGGTATAGGTGAAAGTGGGGTCACCGCTAGCCGTCAGAGTCACGCTCTGGGCGCCGTAGCCTAGGTAGATGGTTTTGGCGGCAGCGCCAGTGAAGCCAGCGTTGGCAGGGGCTACTGCGATAGTAGGCGCGGTGCAAGCGAATACGGGCGGCAGGTCAAAGCTTTCGACCTGGTCGGTGCGGCTGGTACTCAGGCCTTGCTTGGCGCTAAAGCCTAGACCGCGGCGGGCGAACACCTTCCAAATCAACTCCTGGTTGGCGCCTTTGTTGAGGGCTACGTCGGCGGCCAAGATGGCATCACGAGCATCCACAAAGCCGGGGCTGCAGGGCTGTAGCTTCAGGCCTTCAATGACGAGGGCCATGGCTTTGTTGTTGCCACCTTTACCATTATAAAGGTCAGTGTCGTAGCCGTATTTGTCAACCAGCGCCCAGTTCATGTCCCAAATCATGGTGGCCCACACGAAGCCGATGCCGTGGGGAGCGGCAATAGCGGCGGTATTGTTGGTGGCGCCGTAAGTGAAGTTGTTCACCGCAAAATCGGTGCTGTAGGGAGCCGGACGGATGCCGCGGCCGGTGGTGGGCTGACCCGAAGCGTAGGTACCGATGCCGCGGGCCTTAGCGCCCGTGTCACCAGGCTTAGTGGTCAGCATCAGGCCGAACCAGTCGCTCCAGCCTTCGCCTGCTTGCTCGGCGTTGCGCAAGCAGGCTACGTTCAAGCCGCCGCCCGTGAGGCGCGTCGAAATACCGTGGCCATACTCATGGGCAATAATGCCGTTGTCGAAGTCGCCATCGAGCTCGGGGCCCGAGCCGTTGTTCTTGAGGGCTACGGTCACAACAGTTTTTGCATCTAGCAGGGTCCGAATGGTTTGGCCATCGGCTTGGCTAATCATCACTGCCGGGATGGTGATAGCCGGCTGGGCTACCGTGGGCGTACCGCCCATGGCAATGGGGGCGCCCGGTGCATTGTTGATAACGACTACGGCAATGGCGCCGGCCTTCTGGGCGTTCTGCACTTTGTCGGCAAAGCCGCAAGTACCACGGTAAACCACCGCGATGTTGCCGCTGATGGCCGCGGCATTCACGTATGCTCCGCAACCTTCTTGGCTAAGGCCGCCTGCCGCCGGCGGGGTGGTTTGGGCCAGCACGAGTTGGCCGGTTACTGGGGTCGGGGTTAGGGGCCGGCTAAAAGTACCCTCGATGGCGGGGTAGCTGCCCGCCACCCCCGCGGGGGTCGTCACGCGGAATAGGTCGCGGTCGGGAATCCCGTTCCACAGGTACATCTGCATGCGCGGCGCAAAGCCTTCGCGGGGCGTCGAGAAATTGGCGTTGTTGCGGGTAGTCGCGCCGGGGGGCGGCACCGGAATATTGCGGCTGTCCTGAGCTTCGGCCAGCACGGGGTCGCCGCCGACTCCTCCTTCGTTGTTGAGGTTCTCGAGCTGAAAGTTGGCGCTGCCTTCATCGAACCCATACTGGTACCACACATCGTGCATGATGTTGCTCCAGTAAAAGAGATTGGTGGTAGCCGCGTCGCGGTAGGTTACCGGCTGCTGCGTAAAGTCTACCGGGAAGTCAAAAACCAGCCCAGCCCCCCCGTCGGGGCTGTAGTTCGTTAGGTAGCTGTTGTCGTTGTTTGGGTCTTCGTAGGCATACACGTTGTTGCCGCGCGTAGTCGTAAAGCTGCCGCCGGGCACGTAGTGCCACCCCTGGGGCGAGGCTACTGGGTCGGCAGCATCGGCACCCACCAGCACGCGCGGCCCGTGGCTGGGGCTTTCTGTCACGAGCGGAAACACGCGGTAGGTACCCGTGGCAGCAGCCGTAGCCACCGCCGCAGCGAAGTTGAACGCGGCAGGCTGCGTAGCCGCTACAGTCTGACCTAGGGGCATGCCGTCGGGCCCGTCGTTGTCAAACTCGCAGTGTAGTACTAGGTTGTCTTTTTCCAAAAGCGCGCCCGTAGCGGCGTCTACCCGCACTTCCCACCAGTTTTGGGCGCTCAGCTCGTAAATAGATACCTCCCAGGCTAGCTGCAGGCCGCCATCGGCGAGGGGCTGGTACACGAGCTTGGCCGTAATTGGCTCCAGGGCAATACCGCCCGTCGAGAAGACTGTTTCGCCATTCTTGGCGCCAGTCTGTTTTTGCACGGCTAGGTCCTGCTTTAACGAAAGGCCTACGTGGCGGGCCGCTGCCGCTACTGCGGCCGAAGCTGTAATGGGGGCACTTTGGCGCGCCGCTACGCGGTGGCTGGCGTCTTTCTGAAAGCGGTCGCCCACGTTCAGCACCTGGTCGTCCTTGGTCATGTTCACGTTGCTTACCGCATTGTGAATCTCGATGCCCTGGTAGCGCTGCTGCAGGTAAAAGTGCTTTACACCGCTGTTTTTAGAAACTGACTGCCCACTCAATACAACATCGGTAATGTCCGTGTCCGTGAGGCGCAGGGCCTGCTTGTTTTTGCGGAGGTGCTCTAGGGCCGCCTGAGGCACCGCTTCGCTGGGCGCGGGGGTTTTGCTCTGGCTATAAGCTGAGTAGCTGCCGCCCAGCAGGACGGCCGATAAACCAAGTCGCGTGGCAATGGGTAAGAGTTTTCTCATGTACTTTATGTGGGGTGAATGGTAACATTGCGCTAAAAGTATAGAGACTTACTAAGATTCGTACTATTTATTTAATCATTTTTTCATAATTGTCAAATATAAAAATTCATATACATATAGAAGAAACGCATGATAACCTAAACCTTGCTGCACTAATAAGTTGCGTGGTAGACGCACATTAGCAACTCCTATGAGGTCTTGAGCGATATTCATTTTTGCTTCATCTTCGATAGCTTGGAACATCAGCTTAAAAACGCTATGATACCCGCAGTAAGCCTGTGCCATTGCGTTTCGAGCAGCACTCAGTCGCGCATTCCTAAACGCAAATAGCCCAGCTTAAAGACTGGGCTATTTGCGTTTAGCTTATTAAAGCGCAATGTAAAATCGCGGTAGGCAAGATTTCAGAGCATGCCCTAAGACACGTAGCGCTGCCTTATGAAATTGGTACCTTCCGAAGAATGCCTTCTATGAGGTCTTGGGTTTTCACGCCGTCGGCTTCAGCCTCGTAGGTCATCAGGATGCGGTGGTTGAGCACATCTTGGGCCACGTCTTTGATGTCTTCAGGCAGCACGTAGTCACGGCCATCTAGGTAGGCTACGGCGCGGGCGGCGCGGTGCAGCGCAATACTGGCCCTAGGGCTGGCCCCGAACTGCACGGCCTGCGCAAACTCGGGCAGGTCGTAGTCGGCCGGGCGGCGGGTAGCGAACACCAACTCGATGAGGTACTTCTCTAGGGTATCCGAAATCGTAACCTGGTTTATCTGGTCGCGGATGCCGAAGATATCTTCCTTGGTAAGCACCGCCTGCACGTCGCCTTTAAACCCTAGGTTGGCCATGCGGCGCATTACCTCCAGCTCGTCGGCTTTTTTGAGGTAGTCCACGTGCACCTTCAGCATAAAGCGGTCGACTTGGGCCTCGGGCAGCGGATAGGTGCCCTCCTGCTCCACGGGGTTTTGGGTAGCCAGCACCAAGAAGGGTCGGTCGAGGATGTAGGTAGTTTCGCCAATGGTCACCTGGCCTTCCTGCATGGCCTCGAGCAAGGCGCTCTGCACCTTGGCCGGCGAGCGGTTTATCTCGTCGGCCAGCACGAGGTTGGCGAAGATGGGGCCTTTCTTGACCTCAAACACCGACTGATTCTGGTTGTAAATCATGGTGCCCACCAAGTCGGAGGGCAGCAGGTCGGGCGTGAACTGCACGCGCTGAAAGTGCAAGTGCAGCACCTGCGCCAGCGTACTCACCGTGAGTGTTTTGGCCAAGCCCGGCACACCTTCGAGCAAGATGTGGCCGCCCGTAAACACACCAATGAGTAGGCGGCTCACCAGCGCCCGCTGGCCCACTACCACTTTTTCCATCTCGGCGAAGGCCTGGCGAATGAGGGGGCGGTAATCGGGGGCGGAAGAGGGCTGCATGGAGCAAAATAACGGCGGAGGGAGAGAAGTAGCTTGGACTTTGCGGTGTGAGCACGCAGGCAATGAGCCTCAATCGTGCGAGCGACCCTAGGGCTGCTTGCTCGTATTGCTCGCGCTCGGGTTGCGCAATTCAAGCGACTTCCACTATGCTACTGTTCAGCCTATCACAAATTAATCTAACCCCAACCCTGAATATTCCGTTTGGGAAGAACATAATTCTGTTCAAACCGGCGTTTGCCCTGGCAGCGCCTAGCCTTTTTTCTGCCTGTGTCCATCTACTTACGCCGCTTTTTATACGTTGTATTTGGGCTGATTGGCCTAGTGCTACTACTAGTAGTGGGAGTAGTCGCGTTTCTGCAATTTCCTAGCGGGCAAGATTTTGTAGCCCGCCGAGCCGAAGGTTACCTGCGCGACAAGCTGAAGACTGAAGTGCGGCTCGGCAAGTTTCGTACCGACTTCTGCCACGCCATCAACTTCGACGATGTGTACCTGGCCGACCAGCAGCGCGACACCCTGCTGAGCGTGGGCCACCTAGGCGTGAGCATCGACATTTTTGCGCTGCTCAAAAAGCAGATTAATGTCAAGGACGTGGAGCTGAACAATGGCCGCGTGCGCCTGACGCGCACCGAGCCCGACAGCGTCAACAACTACGATTTTATCGTCAAGGCCTTCAGCGACCCCACGGCGCCGGTCGATACCACTAGCTCGGGGCTGAAGTACAACATCGGGCGGGTGCGCCTGACCAATATCCTGTTCACTCAAAACGACCAGATAGCCGGCTCTGACCTGCGCGCCAAGCTCGGCGAGCTGCTGGTGAACATGGACGAGGTAGATGTGGATAACTCGGTGTATAAAGTGGATAACGCGGCTTTGCGCCACGCTGCCATCCGGATGGAGCAAACCAAAACCGCACCTGAGCTGGATGACAACAAGCCCGAGGAGCCGCTGAGCCTGACCTTCGGGCTGAACAAGGCGACGCTCGAAGACGTGGGCTTTGTGTATAAAAACGACCCCTCGGCACAGTACATCAACACCCAAATCGGGCTGGCCGACATCACGGCCAAAAACATCGACCTAGTAAAAGAGCGCATCGACCTTGATAAGCTGACGCTCAAAAACACCATCCTCGCCTACTCGCAAAACGAAAACGTGCCCACCGAGCAGCGGGCCATCAACCCGGCCGAGGCGGTGCGCAAGGTGGATGAGGCCGCCGACAAGGCCAACGCTTCGCCCATGAAGTGGCGCGTGACCCTAGGCCAGTCGGACATCAGTGGCGTGGCCGTGAACTTCGACAACTTCAACGACCCCAAGCTGAAAAGCCGCTACCCGGCACTCGACTACAGCCACCTGCACTTTACGGACCTAGTACTGAATACGCGGGACCTCACCTTTACCGAAGCGCGCACTACGGTGAAGCTCGACAACCTGGCGGGCAAGGACCACAGCGGCTTCGCCATCACGTCGGCGCGGGCCAATGTGGTGTACGACACGGCGCAGATTCAACTCGACAGCCTCGACCTCGTGACACCCCACTCGCGCATCAAGCGCAGCCTAGGTATGCGCTACAAGAGCCTGGCTGGCATTGCCGACGACCTACCCAACCTAGGGCTGAGCGGCGACCTGCGCGAGACGCGCCTGGGCTTCCGCGACGTGCTGTACCTAGTGCCAAGCCTGGCCGACACGCCGCCCTTCACCACCGGCCCCAACCAAAGCATCTTGTTGAGCGGACTGGTGAGCGGCCGCCTAGGTGACCTCAACATCCGCAACCTCGACTTTGTGGGCTTCCGCAACACGGTGGTGCAGGCCCGGCGGGCGCACATTGTAGGTTTGCCCAATGTAGATGGGCGGCTGTACACAGACATCGACTTGCAGCGCTTCAGCACCACGCGGGCCGACTTGTTGAGCCTCGTACCCAAGGGCACGATACCTAGCAATATCAGCATCCCCCCTACCCTTTCGCTGAGCGGCACTTTCAAGGGGCGGCCGGTAACGCTGGCATTTGATACCAACCTCAAGCTGCGCTCGACCTACGGCAACGTGGCCTTTTCGGGCAAGCTCGGGGCAGCGCAGGCCAATGGCCGGCAGCCGCTGGTGGGCACGTTTGCGGTGCAAAACTTTGATGCGGGCAAGCTGCTGAAAGACCCGACTATCGGCACTATCACGGGCAGCGGACGCATCAATGCTACCGGCAATTTGCAAGACCCAGCCACGCTGATAGGCAAGGTGACAGCTAACATCCAGAGCGCCCGCTACAACGGCTACACCTACCGTGGCGTGACGGCCGCTGTGGACATCGACCGCAACAAATACACCATCGCGGCCAGCAGCAAAAGCGACCCCAATCTCGACCTCGACTTGAACGCCGTGGTGAACCTGCGCGACGCTAACAACCCGAGCTACGAGGTAACCAAGCTGAACTTGCGCGGCGCTAACCTTACCAAGCTAGGCTTCTACACTGGCGGTGACCTACGCATTCAGGGCAACCTTAACGCCAACCTGCGCGGCGCGAGCGCCAACACAATTAATGGTACGTTCAGCGGCAACAACATTGTTATTGTCAATAACAACCAGCCCATCGCGCTGGACTCGGTGAGCGGGCGCATCGTGCAAACGGCCACCCGCACGGCCGTCAATTTCAACTCGAACATTGCCGATGTCAACCTCGATGGTAACGTACATCTAGGCGACCTGGCCACGGAGCTACAGCGGCACATCAACCGCTATTTCCGGTTGGCGGGCGTACAGCCCTTCACCAATAATGCGGGCAACCAGCAGTTTACGTACTCGCTGCGTGTAAAAAACACGCGGCTGCTGCGCCGGCTGGTGCCGGGCCTGTGGCGCTTGTCGCCCTTCACGCTGGCTGGCGACTACAACCGCGCTGCCGCCCGCCTCACGGCCAAAACCAACATTCCCGTCATTCGCTACCAGAGCTACCGCCTCGATTCGCTGACGCTGAACGTGGATTCGGACCCGCAGAAGCTTGGCTATGCGCTGCGCCTGGCCCGGGCGGCCCAGCAGACGCTGGTGGATACCACCTTCCAGCTGCGCCAGCCCAGCATCGTGGGCAATGTAGCTGATAATAAAGTCAATACTCGCGTCGCTATCCTAGGAGACTCGACTAATAAAGAGCGGCTGGCGCTGGACGGTACATTATCGGTAGTGGACCAGCGCGGCGGCGATGCCTACCAGTTTGCCTTCGACGACGACCAGATTATCAATTACGACACCTGGACGGCCGGCGCGGGCAACTACGTGCGCTACAATGCCGACGGCACCATAGTGGCCAACGCCCTGCGCCTGAGTAACGGCTCGTCGGCGCTGGTGGTGCAGAGCCAGAACCCGGCCGTGAACACCTCGCCGCTGGCCGTGCGCTTCGAGCAGTTCCAGCTCAGCATCTTGAGCAAGGCCATCGGGCAGCCCGATTCGACCCTAGGGGGCACCCTCAACGGCGAGGCCGTGGCCCGCAACCTAGGTACCCCCAAGCAAGCTTTCACAGCCGACCTCAGCATCAAGGACGTGCTCTTTAGCAAGACCATCATTGGCGACCTGGCCCTGCAAGCCAGCAACCCCACGCCCGACCGCTACGACGTAAACGCCCGCCTCACCGGCGGTGGCGGCAACGATGTGACTGTGCGCGGCGCCTACCGCACGGTGGGCAACACGCCGCTCGACTTTGTGGTAGACGTGGCCCGCCTGAATGTGAAAACGGCTGAGCCCTTCTCGGCTGGGCAGGTAAGCCAGGCCACCGGTTTCCTCACGGGGCAGCTGACGCTGGCAGGCACCACCAGCGCGCCGCAGGTACGTGGCCAGCTCACTACTTCGCCCGATGCCAGCTTTGTGGTGCCGCAGCTCGGCTCGCCGTTCCGATTGGTGAGCCAGCCCATTACGTTTGATGCGAAGGGTATCGCCTTCAACAACTTCACGGTGCTCGACTCGGCTGGCAATAAGGCGGTGGCCAACGGCTACCTGCTCACGCCCAACCTAATAGACTACTCCTTTGACTTACGCGTGACGACAGATAAGTTCTTGGCCGTGAAGAGCAAGCGCACGAAGGACAATACACTCTACTACGGGCGCCTGGTAGTAGACTCTGATACGCGCCTCACCGGGCCGCTCTCACTCATCAAGATTGACACCCGCGCCACCGTGGCCAAGGGCTCAGACCTCACGGTAGAGAACCCGGCCGTAGACCCCAGTGTGGTGGCCCGCGAAGGCATCGTGCAGTTTGTGGACAAGAGCGTTAAGATTAACCCCATGCTGGCTAAAAGGCTGGCGGTGGCCGACTCGATAGCTCAGGCTGGCACTATCGGCTACGATATCACGGCCCAGATTACGATTAACGACGATACGCCCTTCACCTTCGTGGTAGACCCCGTGAGCGGTGACAACCTGCGCGTGCGGGCCGCCGGCACCCTGACAACTAACATCGACCCCAGCGGCAACATCACCCTCAGCGGGCGCCTCGATGTGCGCCGCGGCAAGTACCGGCTCTCGCTGTATGGGCTAGTCACGCGCGAGTTCATCATTGCTAAAGGCTCATCGCTGGTATGGAGCGGCGACCCCTACAACGCTGACCTGAATCTCACAGCCGTGTACAAGGTGAAGGCCCCCCCCGCCGACCTGCTGGCCGCGCAAGGCACCAACGACGCGGCTACTAATGCCGTGGCACGCAATGCCATGGACTTTAACGTACTCATTAAGGTAACTGACCAGCTCAGCAAGCCTACCATTGGGTTCGATATCACGATACCGCAGTCGGCCCTTAATAACCCGGCGGCGCCTCAAGTCGATGCCATTCTGGCCAACCTGCGTCAGCCCAACCAGACTTCGGAGCAGAGCAAGCAAGTGTTTTCGCTGCTAGTATTGGGGCGCTTTATTCAGCAGAACCCCTTCCAGTCGGCGGGTGGCGAAAGCTTGGTGGCCAGCCAGTTGCGCGGCTCGGTAAGCCAGGTGCTTACCGACCAGCTTCAGAACCTGACGGGCAAGTACCTCTCGGGCCTGGGCCTCGACCTAGGCGTGACCAACCAGGCCGACTACACCAGCAGCTCAGGCTCGCGCACCGACCTGAACGTAGCCGTGCGCCGTCAGCTCTTCAATAACCGCCTCACGGTGCGCGTGGGCAGCGACATTGCTCTGGCCGGCGGCGGCGGCAACACGGCGGTAGGCGGCAACCAGAACTCGGCCAGCAACCTGGCCGGCGACGTGAGCCTCGAATACACCGTTTTGGCCGACGGCCGCCTGCGCCTGCGGGCCTTCCGTCAGAATGCCTACGAGGACATCGACGGCAACATTGTGCGCACGGGTGCTGCCTTAGTGTTCCAGCGAGATTACAACGACTTTAAGGACCTGTTTGAGAAAGTGAGCAAGGCCGACAAGCAGCGCAACCGCGACATCCGCAAGCAAGACAAGCTGGATAAGGAAGAGCGGAAGCGCCGTGAGCAGCAGCAGGCCGATTCGGCCTCGGCCGTAACCGCTGCCACCACCAGCCGCCGCGACACCACGCGCCGTCCCACCACCAGCCAATAAGCGGCTGTAGCAAAGCGGAGTAGTCTCCGTTTCCGTTCGAATGGCCTACCTAGGGCGGAGTTGGCGTGCCACTCCGCCCTGCGGCCAGCGCCCCGCCCTGCAAAAAGAGTATAGTATGAAGAAAATCTCCTTGTTTGCCTCTTCTAAGTTGCTGCCTGCGGCGGCCCAGCGTTGGGCCGCTGTGTTGGGCTTACTGTTTTTTGCCTCGTGCTCGGGGCTGAAATACGTGCCCGAAGGCGAGAAGCTGTACACCGGCAGCAAAGTCACCCTAGAGTCGCCCACCAAGCTGCGCAACCAGTCGGCCCTGCAAACCGAACTTACCGACCTCATTCGGCCCCAGCCCAACTCCTCGATTCTGGGGCAGCGGCCCAAGCTCTATTTTTGGCACCTAGGGATAGGTAAATCTAAGGGCCTGAAACACTTCCTGGCCGACAAGCTCGGCGAGCCGCCAGTGCTGCTTAGCCAGGCCCAGCCCGCCAACACCCGCAGCCTGATGGTGAATCGCCTTCAAAATCGCGGTTACTTCCACGGTGCCGCCGCCAGCGAAGTGCAGGTAAAGGAGAACACCGCCCAGATAAACTACACGGTGCGGCCGGGCCAGCAGTACACCATCCAGGAAATTCACTTTCCGGACCGCGACACTCTCATCGATGCGGCCATTCGGAGCACTCAACCCAACACGCTGCTGAAAGTAGGCGACCCCTACGACCTAGACGTGTTTACCAACGAACGCGCCCGCATTGACAAGGCACTCAAGAACCGGGGCTACTACTACTTTAACCCTAACTATATCCTGTTTCAGGTTGATAGCACGCTCAATGGCAAGGTGAATGTGTATTATAAGCTGAAGGCCGAGGCGCCCGCCAAGGCCACGCGACCCTACTGGCTCAAAACCATCAGCCTAAATACCAACTACGTACTTACCGACACGACCACCCGCGAGCCCATTCGCTACAATAAATATTTGTACTACCCCGACGAGGACGTGTTTAAGGCAAAGGCCGTTACGCGAGCCGTGTTCCTATATCCCGACAGTTTGTTTCGGCAGTTTCGGCGCGACCAGACGCTCTCGCGCCTCATGAGCCTGAACACCTTCCGCTACGTCGAAATCAAGTTCAAGCCCTCGACCGCCGGCGACTCGGCCGGCCGCGCCCGTCTCGATGCCGACGTACTAATGACGCAGCTTAAGAAGAAAAGCCTGCGCGCCGAGCTCCAGTTGGTAAGCAAAAGCAACGGCTTCATTGGGCCGGGCCTCACGGCGCAGTTTCGCAACCGCTCAGCCTTTCGTGGGGCCGAGCAGCTGCTCGTAAATGCGGTAGCTTCGTACGAAACGCAAACTCGCCCTCCCTCCGGGGTACAATCGACTCGCGGTACCTCGGGCTTGATTTCGACTGAATTTGGCTTGAATGCCCAACTGGTCGTACCGCGTCTCATAGCGCCTAACCTGCCGTTTCTGAACCCACGTCTGGTCAATTCTAACTTTCAGCCGCGCACTAATTTTGGCCTAGGCTTGCGCTATGTCAACCGTACTAATTACTTCAGCACCACCAGCTATAACGCCAGCTACGGCTACAGTTGGAAAACTAAAATTACTAATGAGCAGGAACTGAAGCTGATTGATGCCTCGTACAACGCTGTTTCTACCGACCAAGCGTTCAATGAGGTGCTCAACGCTCGTCCCTTCCTGAAGCAGGCTTACACCTCGCAGTTTATCCTAGCCAGTTCTTACCGCTACACTTACAACCAGCAGGTGCTGGAGAAGCGCCGCCAGCAGATTTTCTTTCAAGGACAGGCAGAGGTAGCTGGCAACGCGGCCAACGCACTCAGCCGCCTCACGGCAGGCACCACCACTGGCGACCAGTACTACAGCATTGCGGGCCAGCGCTTCGCGCAATACGCCAAGTTTGACCTAGAGCTGCGCGAGTACTACCGCATCAGCGCCAACCCTGCCTCGGGCAACCGCATTGTGGGCCGCTTGCAAATTGGAGCGGGCTTACCCTATGGCAACTCATCGGGCGGCTCGCTACCCTACCTGCGCCAGTACGGTATTGGGGGTCCTAACTCCATTCGGGCCTACGCGGCGCGCCAAATTGGGCCCGGTTCGTACCGGCCGGTGGCCGGCGACTTCATCAACAACTACTACGACCAAGTGGGCGACCTGCGCCTCGAAGGCAACCTAGAGTACCGCCAGGACCTGTTTTCCTACGTGAAGGGCGCCGTGTTTGTGGATGCGGGCAATATCTGGCTCGTCAACAATGACCCCCAGCGCCCGGGCGGGCAGTTCAATGCCAGCACCTTCCTCAACCAACTGGCCGTGGGTGCGGGCGCAGGCTTGCGCATCGACGTGCAGTTCTTCGTGCTTCGCTTCGACTACGCCATACCCCTGCGCGCCAACTACGGCACGCCCGCCAGCGACGACCAATCGGGCCGCTTGAACATTGCTATCGGCTATCCTTTCTAGGGTATCTACACAGCAACAAAACGGCTGTCATGCTAAGCGAGGCTCAGCATGACAGCCGTTTTATTTTAGGTCTGCTCCTACGCCACGCTCACCGGCCAAAGTTTCGCACCTGGTAGCTGAAGCTGAGCAGTATATAGCGCGAAAGCACACGGCTGCGCACGTCCTCGACGTAGGTATCAGTGGCGGTGCGCAGCACACTGCGATTTTGGCCCAGCAGGTCGAAGGCGTAGAGCTTAAGCTCGCCTTGCCGGTTGGCAAATAGCTGGTAGGCCAGGCCGGCATTCCAGAGCAGCACGTGCTGATTGTAACCAGCCGCTAGGCCGCTATTATTACTAAAATACGCGTCGGAGGTGAGCACCCAGCGGCCGGGCAGGCGCCAGTACACATCGCCGCTAATGGTCTGGGTAAAGTAAGCCGTATTAGCCGCAGGTGATAGCGAGTAGTCGGCCTGCTGGTACGTAAAGTTGGCGTTCAGCCCCAGCTCTAGGTGCTCACTATAAGCCGAGTTCACACTAAGCGTTTGGCCCAGCAGCCAGGTGCGGGCCACGTTGGGCTGGCCGTTGATAAAGCTTTGGCTGCGGCTGAGGTTAGCGCTGGTGCTGGCGTTTAGGTTGAGCTGGTGGCTGGGCAGCCGCTGGCCTAGCGACAGGTACCCGTTCAGGGCCAGATAGCCGTCGGCATTAACGGGCTGGGTGGTGCGCACGCCGGCCGCATCAAACGTCGTAGCCGACACAATGCGGTGCTGCACCGCCTGCCCAGCCACCAGCCCCATAAGGCTGCGTCCCCGCGCCAGGTCCGACTGGCTATACGTCGCCGTAAGACTGTGGCTGTACTCGGGGCGCAGGTCGGGGTTGCCGAGTCTGATGCTGAGCGGATTGCTATTATCGGGCACCGGCTGGAGCTGGCTGGCCGCGGGCGCCGTAAGCGTGGTGCGGTAGTTGAGGCGTAGCGAGCGGCTGCGGGCCCCGCTGTAGCTGAAGTTGGCCTGCGGCAGCAACGTAGGGTAAGCTCGCCGCAAGCTGGTTTCGGCCGTTTGGTTGTCGAGGCTAAGGGTGGCCTGCTGGGCATCGAGCCCTAGGTTATAGGTATAGCGCAAGCGACGCGTTTGCCAGGTGAGGCCGGCGCGCTGGGCAGCGTAGCGGCTCCTAAATTCGTTGCTGAGCAAGGCATTTACTTGGTCATACTCGCCGGTGGCGGCATTAAAATCGGTAGTAAGGCGGTGGGCTTGGCTAGGTGCAGTAGTGTAGTTGTAGTGCGCCTCTATCTGGTGCCGCAGGGTCAGCGGCTCGGTGTACGAGAAATTAATAGCGGCCTGCTGGCGCGGCGTAGCCTGGTCGATTTGCTGGTTGAGCACCTGTGGTGCACCCGCTCCCGCTGCAAAAAAGGTGTTGGTGGCTTGGTTCAGCGCCAGTCCGCTTTGCCGGTCGAGCCCTAGGTTGAGGTTAGCTGAAAAGGTGCGTCCGGCCCGCTTGAATTTGCGCATGAGCAGCGCGTTGGCGCCGCCCGTGAGGCTGCGGGCCGCGGCGTCGTAGCGGCCGGTGCTTTGGTTGAGCAAGCTGCCGCCCTGGCTGGTTTGCTGGTCGGTGGTGCGCAGTTGGTCGGTGGTTTGCCAGCTGAGGCTGGGCGTGAAGCGCAGGCTGGTAAGCGAATCGAGGCGGTAGTCGAGGCGTAGGTTGGCGCGCTGGCTGGTGGTGCGGGCGCGGCTGGCGGCGCGGCGGTCGGTGAGCGGCACAGCGTCGGGGACGGCCGCACCGGTCAGGTTTTGGCGCTGGGCCTGCTGGTCGTTTAGGGTGGTGGCGCAGGCGGCCAGGTAGCTGCCCGCTACTTCGAGGCGCTTGCCCCAGGCGTCGCGGTAGTTGAGCCCGCCCGACGCGGCCTCCGTCATGCCTACTTGGCCGCCACTGCCCGCGGTGCTGCCTGGATTGCGCGCGCCGCCCGGCGCTTCCAGTACCAGGCCGCCACTGCTGCCACCTAGGCTGCCGGCGCCCCCTCCCCCATCGGTCAGGCTCGTAGTCGGGCCACTATCCGTAAAGCCTTGGCGGTTCACGTTATCGGCCTGGGCTAAGGCCGATAGCTGGCGGCCATTATTGAAGCGGTTGAGACCCAACTTAGTTTGGTAGCGGCCGGCGGTACCTAGGGCGGCTTGCTCGGTACCGAAGTAGCCCTTGCGCTTGTCGCGGCGCGTCACGAGGTTAATGGTGCGCTGCCGCTCGCCGCTGTCGATGCCCGAAAAATTGGCTTGGTCATTTTGCTGGTCATACAGCTGCACCCGTTCGATGATGTCGGCCGGCAGGTTACGGGTTGCCATCTTGGGGTCGTCGCCAAAAAACGGCTTGCCATCGACCAGTACCTTATCCACCGCCTGCCCCTGCGAGCGGATAGTGCCGTCGCGGTCTACCTCCACGCCGGGCAGCTTTTTAAGCAACTGCTCCACGGCCGCATTAGGCTGGGTTTTGAAGGCTTTGGCGCTAAACGCTACCGTGTCGCCGCTCACGCTCACAGGCGCTTGGTGCGTTACGACTACTTCGCCCAGCTGCCGGGCCTCAGCGCGCAGGCGCAGCGGCGGCAGGTCCAAGGTGGGCTGGGCGGCCGTCATGGCCACCGGCCGCTGCAAGGTTTTATAGCCTAGGGCATTCACCAGCACCAAGTACTGTCCCGGCCGCACGCCCCGCAGCGCGTAGTGCCCGCTGCCATCGGTGAGCGAAAACGTGACGTAGCTCGAATCGCGGGCGTGCAGTAGGGTCACCGATACCTCGCGCAGCAGCTGGCCGCTGGCCGAGTCGAGCACTACGCCCTGCACTAGACCTAGGCCGGGGCGTGGCGCGGGCTGGGCATAGCTGCCCCGCCCCACCCCTGCCAGCAGGAGTAGGAACGTTATAATTAGCTGCCGCATACCCTAGGGTCTTGGCTGGCTGGCCATTTGCTCTAGCACGCGCTGGTGCTGGTCGGCGGTAGCCTTGGCGCGTAGTTCTTTGAGCTCAGCTTCGGTCACGGGCCGAGCTTGGGGGCTGGGGCGCACGTCGGCTTCGGCCACCGGCTCGGCCGTGAGCTTGGTGGCCGTGTACTCTTCTTGGTCGCTGCTCAGGGCCAGCACCACACCCTGGGCGGGCGTGAGCTCGCGCACCGGCGAGTAGGCAAAGGGCAGCTCGGTGGTCACCCACAGCGTGTAGGTTTCTTTCTTAAATGGCACCGTGACCTTGTGGCAGAGGTAGCCGGCTATGCGCTTGGTCTGGGGTAGGTCTTGCCAGCCAGCGGGCGGCGCGGGCACAGGCGCGGGCGGCGCCACGTAGTCTTTACCGCCAATGGTAGTCACGGTGGTGGCGGTGCGGGCGCCCAGGTCGAAGTACTGCGCGCTGCTGATGGGTGCCGGGAGGCTGCGAGTGGCAGCAGGAGTCTTACCAGGTACCATGTTGATATTACCGCCCACCATTTGCAAGCCTTGCGGCTGTTCTTCTTTGGCGTAGCGGCTGCTATATACCAGGCTTTTCTGCGCGCTCATCGAAGTTGGCAGCTCAATAGTGGAGCCCGGTCCATCAATATTGATTTCCTGACCATTAGGGTCAAACATCTTGATTTTCACCTTGTCTTTGTCTACTCGCTGCGCAAACTCATAGCGCAAGCGGCCAGTTGCCGGCGCAGTGGATTGGGCGGTAGCTAGGTGGCTAGCCAGGCTGCCGACAAGCACACCAGCTAGGGTTACGCAGAAGAAAGTGGTCATCACAAACGGGGTTAAATAGAACGCCGCAAAGGACGAAGCCGCCCGTGTAAAGCACTGTTATTCTTTGTTAATGAGTGTTAATGCGGCTTTTTGAGACCCTAAGCGGCCGTACTTTCGACCTACGCTATTCTGCCGCATGAAAAGTCGCCTGCGCTTTATTTTCAGTTTGCTAGCTAGCTGCCTGCTCGGCATCTATGGCTTTCAGGCCTATTGGCTTTATGGCAGCTATCAGCTGGCCACCACGCAGTTTGGCCGCTCGACTAGCGAGGCGCTTGAAGCGGTGGTGCAACGCCAGCAGGTTAGGCGCACCAACAAGATGTTCAACATCAAATTCAACAACTACGCCGACGCTAGCTTGCCCCCCGGCCAGGCCTCGCGCTGGCAAATAGAAAAGCTGGATACTGGCCTTACCGCGCCACAAGCGGCTCGGCCCTGGCCCCGGCCGGCGCAGCCACCTAGGGTGTTGGTTTTGCGCTCGTCAGCCGCAAGCAAACGCTCGGTGCCCAACGCGCAAGTCGAGCGCACGCGCGCCGCGCGCACCGATTCGCTGGCCCGGCAGCTCTCCAGCTTTGTTATCAGCAACTGGTACCGCCAGCAACCTGTTGATTTGGGGCAGCTAGCGCTTGCGTACCGCACCGAGCTGCGCCAGCGCGAGATAGCGACTGATTTTAAGCTTGATACAGTCAGCAACACTACTATATCTTTTAAGGCGCACGTGCCTGGCGTCCGCGACACTGTACTTATTCGGATGCTGCCCAACCGCGCCGGCTACCCAGTGCACACGCTAGCCGTGTCGCTCAATCCTGTGCGCGGCCTAGCCGTGGGAGCCTCCTTCCCGGCACCTAGGGCTTATGTACTGCGCCACATGACGGGCAGCCTGGCCGGCTCGGCGGTGCTGCTGGGCCTCACCACGGGCTGCTTTGCGCTCATGCTGAGCACGATACTGCGGCAGAAGAAGCTGGCTGAAGTCAAGAACGACTTTATCAACAACATGACGCACGAGCTGAAAACACCGCTCGCCACGGTGTCGGCGGCTATGGAGGCGTTGCAGGATTTTGGTGCACTAGGTGATGCGCGCAAGACGGACACCTACCTCACCATGGCCCGGCAGGAAGTACGCCGCCTCTCCGACCTGGTCGAAAAAGTGCTGCACATTGCCGTAGAAGACCGCCCCGGCCATGCCCTGGCCCTGCGCCCCGAGACCGTGCGCCTCGCCGCGCTGGTGGCCGAGCTGGTCAGCCGCCACGAGCTGCAAGCGCCCAAGCCAGTGCAGTTTGAAGTAAACATTGCCCCCGCCGCCACGCTGTTGCTCGACCGCCTGCACTTGGCTGGCGCGCTGCACAACCTGCTCGATAATGCCATTAAGTATTCGGGCGAGCGCGTCACCATTCGCATTGGGGGCCAGCTAGCGGCGGGCGGCTACCAGCTCTCGGTGGCCGACGATGGCCCCGGAATCGCGCCCGGCTACCAGGACGCCATTTTTGAGCAATTCTTTCGCGTGCCCACCGGCAACCTGCACCCCGTCAAGGGCTTTGGCCTCGGGCTATACTACGTGCGACAAGTGGTAGCGGGGCACGGCGGCCGCGTCAGCGTGCGCAGCACGCCGGGACGGGGCAGTGAGTTTATCATCTGGTTGCCAGATTCAGTTATTGACTAGTAATAAATAGGTTAGAATAGTAGAGACATCACATCAAGCATCTGTCATGCTGAGCTTGCGAAGCATCTTATCGCGTCAGAGCTAGTAACCCTCGCGTGAGAAGATGCTTCGCAAGCTCAGCAGGACAGGTGTATTGATAATTATAAATGAGTCCTTTGAAAATGCCTACTCTCCTCCTCGTCGAAGACGAGCTTTCGCTAGCTCGTATTGTGCAAGACAGCCTCGAAACCCGCGGCTTCGTGGTGCACCACGCAGCCGATGGGGCACAGGGATGGCAGCTTTTCCAGGACCTAGAGCCTGATGTGGTGGTGGCCGACGTGATGATGCCCGTGCGCGATGGCTTCGACCTGACCGCCCAGATTCGGCGGACCAACAAAGCGGTGCCCATCATCTTCCTCACGGCCCGCTCGCAGCCGGCCGATGTGGTGCGCGGCTTCGAGCTGGGCGGCAACGACTACCTCAAAAAGCCCTTCAGTATGGATGAGTTGGTGGTGCGCGTGCGGGCGCTGCTGGGCCGCCCGCCGGTGGCTGCCCCGCCGCCCGTGCCCGGCCCGCTGACCATTGGCCGCTACCGCTTCGACCACCCCCAGCAGCGCCTGCGCCTGGCCGATGGCAGCCAGCCCGAAACCACCCTTACCCACCGCGAGGCCGAGCTACTCAAGTGCTTGCTCGACCAGCGCAACCAAGTCCTCACCCGTACCGAGGTACTGCGCCAGTTGTGGGGCGACGACAGCTTTTTCAACGGTCGCTCACTCGATGTGTTCATCACGCGACTGCGCCGCTACCTGCGCCACGACCCGCAGGTGCAAATAGTAAACGTGCGTGGCGTGGGCTACAAGCTGCTGGCCTAGGAGGTTGGGCGGACTTTGTAGTATACATGCGCAAGGCTGTTCGTTAACAAACGCAAACTGCAAAGCCCGCGCAACAAATCATTTTTTCCATTTGCGGCCGCCCCGGCAACATAGGACAATGCCGCTACTGAGCTGCACTAAGCCTATTCTACCATAAGCAGAAATTTGCTAGTAATAGGGTAAGTTTGCAAGCTAGCGTTTTTGCGCTACCCTGCCCTTTTACCCCACGTACATGTCTCATTTGCGCAATGTTGCGGCGAGTCTGATGCTCGGCGCTGGCCTAGCTGGCTGCGCCAGCAGCGGCCCCGCCGCACCCACTACTGCTACCACTGCTACTGCCCCCACGGCTACCGCCACCCCCGACCCCAAAGGCGTAGGCCTCGATGTAGCCGACCTAGACCGCTCGGTGTCGCCGTGCGACGATTTCTACGAGTTTTCCGGTGGCAATTGGCTTAAATCTAATGCCATTCCGAGCTACGCCACCAGTTGGGGGCCGCGCAACCTACTGGGCCTGCGTACCCAGGCCACGCTAAAACAGATTCTGGAAGAAGCGGCGGCCAACCAAAGCGCCGCAGCCGGCTCCAACCTTCAGAAGGTGGGCGACTTCTACGCAGCGGCGATGGACACAATGGCCATCGAAAAGGCCGGCATTGAGCCGCTAAAGCCGGAACTGGCGCGCATTGCGGCGCTCAAAACCAAGGCGCAGCTGCCGGCGCTTATTGCCTACGAGCAGGAACTAGGCACAGGTGCCTTCTTCCGCAGCGGGGTGCAAGTCGATGAGAAAAACACCACGCGCTACGTGGTGCAGTTCGACCAGGGCGGCCTCACGATGGGCGACCGCGACTACTACCTCAGGGACGACGCACGCACCCAGAAAGTACGGGCCGCTTACCAAACCTACATGCAGCAGCTGTTTGGCTTGCTGGGCGACAGTCCAGCTGCGGCCCAGCGCAACGCCGCCACTGTCGAGCGCCTCGAAAAGCGGCTGGCCCAGGCTTCGCGCAGCCGAGTGGCGCTACGCGACCCGCAGGCCAACTACAACCAAATGGCCTTGACTGCCGCCACCCAGCGCTACCCCGCCGTGCAGCTTCCCAAGCTGCTGGCTGATATGCAGCTTAGCAAGGCGCAGGAGATAATCGTGGGCCAGCCGGCGTTTTTTGACGAGGTGAATACGTTGCTCAAAACCGAGCCACTAGCCGATTTGCAGACCTACATGCGCTGGCACTTGGTGCGCTCGCTCGCGGCCACGCTGCCCGCCGCGTTCGTCGATGCTAGCTTCCGCTACAATCAGGTGCTGACCGGTGCCCGCCAGCAAACCACCCGCTGGAAGCGGGCGCAAGCTGCTACTGATGCTACCCTAGGGGAGGCATTTGGCCAGCTCTACGTCGAGAAGGCGTTTCCGCCCGCGGCCAAGCAGAAAGCGCTGGAAATGCTCGCCAACATCAAGGCTAGCATGGCCGAGCACATCCAAACCAACACCTGGATGAGCGCGCCCACTAAGGCTGAGGCGCTGAAAAAGCTAAACGCGCTGCGCGTGAAAATCGGCTATCCCGACAAGTGGAAGGACTACTCGGCCTTGCCTATCAGCCGCGCGTCGTACGCCAAAAATGTGCTGGCCGCCCGCCGCTGGGAAAGCCGCCGCGAGGCCGCTCGCTTCGGCGGGCCCGTCGACCACACCGAGTGGGGCATGACACCACCCACCATCAACGCCTACTATAACCCGCCGCTTAACGAAATTGTGTTTCCGGCGGGCTACTTACAGCCCCCGTTCTTCGACCCTAACGCCGACGATGCCGTGAACTACGGCGCCATTGGCGGAGTGATGGGCCACGAAATGACCCACGGCTTCGACGACCAGGGCCGGCAGTACGACGCCGCCGGCAACCTGCGCGACTGGTGGACGCCCCAGGATGCGGCCGAGTTTACGAAGCGCGCCGCCATCGTGGCCCGCCAGTACGATGCCTTTTCGCCCCTCGACTCGGTGCACGTGAATGGTAAGCTGACCCTAGGTGAGAACCTGGCCGATTTTGCGGGCCTCACCATCGTGCACGCTGCCCTCGAAAAGCAGCTGGCGCAACGCTATGGCAATGGCCCGCGGCCTAAGTTCGACGGCTTCACGCCCGAGCAGCGCTTCTTTTTGAGCTGGGCCCAGCTACGCCGCCAAAATATTCGGCCCGAAGCCCTGCGCCAGCAAATCCAGACTGATCCGCACTCGCCGGGCCAGTACCGCACCATCGGGCCTATTATGAACATGCCGCAGTTCCAAGCCGCCTTCGGCTGCAAAGAGGGCGATAGAATGACCCGCACGCCGGCCGACCGCGCTGTTATCTGGTAAGCTGCATGTTGCGCAGACTCTGTAGTCTACGCTTTGGTGGCGGCACACTTGCGAGCGCGGACTACAAAGTCCGCGCTCTAACACGTTAAAAATGCCTCGAAAAAAGGGAATGTTAGCGGCGGCTAGCGTTCCCTTTTTTTATGTCTGCCGCTAGCGCTCAGCTTATCGACTTTATAAAATTCGGGCATTACTGGCTATCGCAAACGTTTGCCCAGACTATCACAAACGTTTGCTGAAAAATACTAAGCTATATATCTAATTAACAGCTGGCTAAACAACGCGAGAGGCCCCTACTTTAGTGTGGCAGGCCGCGGATTATTCCGCGAATTTCTTGCTCTTTCCTTTTCCCACCCAACCCTCTTCCTTATGAAGAAACCTCAACGCCTAGGACTGGCGCTGGTGGCTGCGCTTGGCAGTCACTTTTCGCTCTTTGCCCAAAATGCGCCCGTGCCGTTTGAAGCGGAATCCGGGACCTCGACCACGCCGCCCGTAGCTGGGGCCACCATCGGCGACTGGATTATCGGCAGCACCACGGCCAGCGGCACGGTGCCAGCCGCCACCTACATTACCACCAAAACCGACCAGGCGGGCTATGCCACCGGCAGCTCGGTTCCTACCACGGCGGCCCGCGTGCTCACGTACAGCATTACGTTTCCGGGGGCGGGCAGCTACGACCTCTACGCCCGCATCTGGGTGGGGCCGGGCGGCTTCAGTGACGACAGCTACTACAACGCCACCAGCTTCGGTGTGAAAAGCCCCACTACCAGCGGCGACTGGCGGCTGCAAAACGGCCTAGCTTCAGCTGGCTACGTGGCCAGTTCGACCCAGCCCGTAGATGGCCTAGGTACCGCCGGCTTCAGCGCCAATGCTATGACGCCGCTGTGGAAATGGGTCAATCTGTCCAAATTTGGCAGCGGCGCCTCGTTTACGGTGCCAGCCGGCAACCTCACGCAGACCCTGCAGATTGGGGCGCGGGAGGACGGCTTGTACTTCGATAAGTTCGTGTTTGGGCAAACGGGCCTCAACTTTACAGTAGCCAACCTCGACGCGGGCACGCAGGGCTCGGCCGTCGTGGTAACGCCCGGGCCGGCCCCCACGGGCTCGCCCATTGCGATGGGCAAGCCCAAGTACCTAAGCTCGGCGTATAGCACGGCCCAGTCGCCCTACTTTGGGGTGTATTGGGATGGCACCACGCCCGAAAACGGCGGCAAATGGGGCGTGGCCGAAGGCACCCGCGGCAGCTACAACTGGGCCGAAGCCGATGCGGCCTACGCCCAAGCAGTGGCCACGGGCGGGCCGTTTCGCTTTCACACGCTCATCTGGGGCGCGCAGCAGCCTACCTGGCTCACTACCAGCGGCCTAAGCGATGCCGACAAGCTGGCGGCCATCAAGGACTGGTACCAGGCCGTGGCGACCCACTTCCAGGGCAAGCGCATTGACTTTATCGACGTGGTGAACGAGCCCACCCACCAGCCGCCCACCGGGGCCGCGGGGCCCGATGGCGGCGCCTACCTCAACGCGCTGGGCGGTAGTGGTGCTACGGGCTGGGACTGGGTTATCACGGCCTTCCAAATGGCGCGCCAGTACTTCCCCAATTCCAAGCTAATGCTAAACGAGTACAGTGTAGAAAACGAGCCCAACCGGGCCGCTACCTACGTGGGCATTGCGAAGCTTTTGAAAGACCGCGGCCTCATCGACGCCATTGGTATTCAGGGGCACTCGTTTTCGCTGGCGCCTACCTCTACGGCGTCCATTCAGGCCAATATGGCCACACTGGCCTCGGCCAACCTGCCGCTCTATATCACAGAGTTTGACCTAGATGGCGCAACCGATGCCCAGCAACTAGCCGACTACCAGCGTATTTTCCCGCTGTTCTGGGAAAACCCGGCCGTGCGCGGCATCACGATGTGGGGCTACCGCCCCGGCCACTGGCGCACCAATCAGGGCGCGTACATTGCCAATGCCGACAACAGCGAGCGCCCGGCCCTGACGTGGCTGCGCAGCTACGTGGCCAGCACCTACACCGGCCCCATGTGGACCGGCACCACCAGCGCCGCCTGGGCCACGGCTAGCAACTGGATTACCAACAACGGCGCGCCGGCCAATGCCCTCGTGTCGGCGGCCAGCACCTACACCCTGCCCGCGGCTACCGACGACGTCGTTTTCCCCGGCTACGCCGCCAACCAGCCCACCGTGAGCAGTGCCCAAAGCATTCGCAACGTTACGCTCGGTACCGGCTCGACACTGACCACCAACGCCGTGCTGACCCTGACCGGCAACCTGACCAATAACGGCGGCGCGGTGGCCGGCACCGGCACCGTAGCCCTAGGTGGCAGCAGCGCCCAAACCATCGGCGGCACCACCGCCACCACCTTTCCTAGCCTTACGGTAGGCAGCGCTACGGCCAGCCTAGTTGCCCCCGCCAGCGTGCGCCAAATGCTAACGCTCAACGGCAACCTGACCACCAATGGCCGGGCCTTTACACTGCTTTCGACTGCCACGGGCACCGCTATGGTGGTGAATACCAACGGCGCTGTAGTAGGCAATGCGACGGTGCAGCGCTACATCGACCCGACTACGAACGCCGGCAATGGCTACCGCCATTACGCCGCGCCAGTGGCCAGCACCACCGTAGCCGACCTCGCCACGAGCGGCTTCTCGCCGGTGGTAAACCCGGCTTATAACCAGGCTGCAAACCCTTACGTCGTAACGCCCTTCCCCACGGTATTTGGCTACAACGGCGCGCGGCTAAGCGCGGCCTCGGCCCTGACCAGCGCCTTTGACTACGGCTGGGAATCGCCGGCGGCGCTAACCGACGTGCTGACGCCGGGCCTAGGGTACTCGGTGAATATTCCGGGCACCGAAACGGTTGACTTTGTGGGCGCGCTTAATAATGGTCCCATCAGCCGCACCAACCTAGGGCGCGGGCCGCAGGCCGATGCCGGCTGGCAACTGCTGGGCAATCCCTACCCCTCGCCCCTCGACTGGGACGCCGTGAGCACTACGGGCCTCGACGCGGCCGTGTACGTGTTCCGCTCCACCGGCCCCTACGCGGGCACTTACTCGACCTACGTACCCAACGGTCCCAGCGTGAATGGCGGCACCAAGCAGTTGGCGGCTATGCAGGGCTTCTTTGTGCGCACTACTTCGGCCAGCGCGCCGGGCAGCATCAACTTTACTAATGCGGCGCGCCTGACCACCTACGCCAGCCCCACGTTCCAGCGCATTACCGGCCCCGCCCCCTTGGTGCGCCTAGCCCTAGGTGCCGCCACCGGCCCCGCCGATGAGGCTGTAGTGTACTTCCCCGGCGATGCTACTATCGGCTTCGACCCCGCCGCCGATGCCTACAAGTTGGCCGTGAGCGGCACCCCACTGCTAGCCAGCGAGCTGAGCGCTACTGACCTGCTAGCTATCAACGCGCTGCCGGCCCTAGGTGCCGCTACCGTTACCGTACCTCTGCGCGTGCAGGCTCCGCAGGCCGGCAGCTACACGCTACGCGCCACCGAGCTGCTCAACCTGCCCGCCGGCGTGCAGGCCCTGCTGCGCGATGCCCAGACCGGTACGCTCTTCGACCTGAGCCAGTCCACCGGCTACACCGTGAGCCTAGGGGCCGGGGCCACCGCGGCCGGGCGCTTTGCGCTGGTGCTGCGGCCCAGCAGCCCACTGGCCACCGCCGCGGCCGCGCTGAGCGAGCAAGTGAGCCTCTACCCTAACCCCACGCGGGGCGGCCGCTTGTCGCTAGGCTGGCCCACTACGTTGGGCCAGCAGGCTATCGAGGCACAGGTCCTTAATGCGCTGGGCCAGCCGGTGTTTCACCAAACCCTGGCGCCTAGCGCTACTGCTACCCGGCCGCTCGCGCTGCCGGTGCTGGCACCGGGCATCTACACCGTGCGCCTCCAAACCAACGCGGGTACCATCATCAAGCGCCTGACCATCGAGTAGTTTTTTGCTTAGCCCGGCCCCTGTAGCTGCGCGCGGTGCAGGGGCCGGGTATCTATTCTCTCGTTTTCCCACCCCTATTTCATGAACAAGATTTCCTCTCTACGCTTGGCGCTGGCCGCGGCTGGGCTCTGGCTGCTCACGGGCGCCTTGGCCGCCACCCAGGCCCAAACGCCGACTACCGGCGGCCCCGTGCCACAAGCCCCAGACCCTGCCGCCGTGCCGCTCGATGGTGGCGCCTCGCTGCTAGTAGCAGCCGGAGTTGGCTTTGGCTTGCGCAAGCTGCGCCGCCTGCGGCAGTCATCTTAAAGCGGCCCCTAGCTCAGTCAAATGAAAAGCCCCTTGGCAAATATGCCAAGGGGCTTTTCATTTGACTGAGCTAGGGCAGGGTTTCAACAACAGCCTATCTTAGACAAGCCAGCTATCATTATGCCTAGGCTATAAATCTGTTCTTGAATAACCAGCAATACAAAAGCGGGTCATGCTTCGCTACGCGTTGCATGACCCGCTTTTGTATTGCTGGTTATTCAAGAATCAGTCTTAGGGTTAGCGCTTGCCCAGGCTGCCGGGCACAGCCTGCGCTTTGCCTTTACCACCCTCGCCGGCGGGCGGCCCTAGGTAGGTAGCGGGCAGCGGGCCGGGGCTCACCACCAGCTTTTCGAGCACCACGCCGGGGTCTACGCGCCAGAATTTGAGCACGTGCGCGCCGGCCGCAGCCACATTGTGCTGCGAGGTCTTAAGAATGATATTTTCGGCCACCGCCCGCTCCCAGGGTCGGTTGCCATTATCAGGGATGAGGCCGGTGTGCAGGTTGACAAGCTGCGGCGCCTCATCGTCAATCGACACCGCGTAGCGCAGGCCGGTGGTATTGGTAAAATCGAGCGTTGGCGCGAGGTAGGCGCTCACCGTCACGGGGCCGGCCTGAGGCAGGTTGATGCGGTACTCCAAGTGCGCGCTATTGCCGCCCGGCGCGGCCGTGGGCGCCGCCGTTACCGGGAAGGCCGTAACGGCCCCCGCCGTGCGCCCTAGGTCGGGCAGGCGCTGCCAGGTAATGGGCCCAGCGTTCACGGCCTGGGTGTAGCGTTCGGCATCTAGCGAGACGTAAGCGGCCTCGGGAGCGGCGGGCTGAGGCGCTGGCGCTGAGGCCGTAGTGCCAGCGGGCAGCGTCACTACCTCGGGCATCCTATCAGCGTTGGGCTGCTGCCAGTAGGTGTAGCCGATATGCGTTTGGTCCATCATGTGGTTCCATTTGCCGCCAGCCAGCGCGTGGTAGCGCTGCTTTATTTCCGCGTCTTTGGCATATAAAGCTTTCGCTTTTTCGGCTAGCGCGTTGGTGTTGGGCTGGTTGGTTTTGGCCGCCTCACGGTTTTGGGCTACGGTGTAATACAGCTCGTTGAGATTGGCGCAGGCCTGCACAGGGTGCAGCACCAGCTCGAAGTAAGCGTCGCGGTCGGCGGCGGGCAGCTTCTGGCCGATGGCCTCGGCGCGGCTTAGCAATTGGTTATACTCGGCTACTACCGTGGGCCATTCGGTGCGCAGGTTGTACGTATTCGCGTCGAGCAGCTCGGGCTTGCGGCGGGCGTTGTACTTGGCGTACTTAGCCAGAATATCGGCAATGTCGGACGCGTGCTTGGGGCCAAACTGCTGCTCGGCCCAGCGCTGGGTGTAGGCGGCCACGCCGTCGGCGGGCAGGGCATCGGGGTTCCAGGCGTAGTTGAGAAAGAAGCTGATGGGCAGCTCCACCGGCTTGAGGTCGCCCACGTTCACCACCCAAATCTGGTTAGCGCCGTACTCGTGCGCCAGGTGCATTTGCTCCCAGATGCGCGGCAGCGGATTTGTGTTCAGCCACTTGTAGTTCCTAGGTCCGCCCACGTAGTCGAAGTGGTAGTAGATGCCGTAGCCGCCCTTGCGGGGCGCATCGCCGAGCTTAGGCAGCTTGCGTAGGTTGCCCCAGTTGTCGTCGCAGAGCAGCAGGGTCACGTCGTCGGGCACGCGCATGCCCTTGTCGTAGTAGTCCTGTACTTCTTTGTAGAGCGCCCACACCTGGGGCGTCTGGTCGGCGGGCTTGCGGGTTTCTTCGGTCAGAATCTGGCGTTGGTCAGCCACTATCTTTTCGAGCAGCTTGATGTTGCTGCCCTCGCTCATGGGCTCGTCGCCATCGCCGCGCATGCCGATGGTCACGATGCTTTCGTGCGTGCCCATATTCTTAATACCTTGGCGCCAAAACTCTTGCAGCACCAGCGCATTAGTTTGGTAGTTCCAAGGGCCTTTGCCGTAGCGCTTCCACTCCTGCTGGGCGCGCTGCATGGGCTCGTGGTGCGAGGTGCCCATTACGATGCCGTAGGTGTCGGCCAGCTCGGGGCTGCGTTTGTCGTCGTCATTAAAGGCGTTGCCCCACATAGCGGGCCATAGGTAATTGCCTTTCAAGCGCAGGATTAGCTCAAAGACGTGCTCGTACATCTTCGAGTTGATGCCGCCAAACTTCTCCTTGGCCCAGCCACTGAGCGCGGGCGCTTCGTCGTTGAGGAAGATGCCGCGGTACTTCACCTGCGGCGCGCCCAGCGTATGGCGGCCAGCGGCCACGTAAAGATTCTTCTGCGGCTTGGTCGGCACGTCGGCCCACCAGTACCAAGGCGACACGCCCATCTGCTCCGACAGGTCGTAGAGGCCGTAGATGGTGCCGCGTTTGTCGGAGCCCGCTACCACCAGCGCCTTGGCCACGCCCGGCAGCGGGTTGTCAATAGTCTGCACCACAAAGGTTTCCCACCGGCCAGCCAGGTTGCTCACGTCGAGCTTGCCAGCTTGCACTAGTTTGTCAATCAACGGGCTGTGCCCTAGGGTGCCCACCAGCACCACAGGCTCTTTGCTAGTGGCGGGCGCGTCGGTTAGCAATTGCGGCTCACGGCCCGTCACGCGCTTGATGTCGGCCTGCACGTCGCGCATGGTCCGCAGTACGCCCGGCCAGTCGCTTTCGCTGGCGTAGAGCGCGGCGGCCTTGCCGCCCGCCACGAGTGGGAAGCTACCGGTCGCTTTTTTAGCCGAGATGTAGTGATTAGTGAGCGGCGCGGGCACGGCCTGGCCGCGGGTGAGCGCGGGCGACAGCAGGGCCGCGGCCAAAGCCAGGTGGGAAAGAAAAAGACGCATGGGAATTGCTAGCAGGAAAAGAAGGTTGGTGGCGCCGCTACCGGGCGGCCTGCACCACGGCCCGAAAAGCGGGTTTGGGCTGGAAATTGCGGTCGAACAGCAGCGGGTAGCTGGTGCGGCCCCGAATAGGCCAGTTATTCAGCCACGAGTCAGCGTCGGTCACACCCCAGAGCGTCACCCGGTCAATCACGTCGCGGTGCTTATGAAACAGGGCAAACAGGTCGGCGTAGCGCTTGGTGAGCTTCTGCTGCACCGAGTCGGGCAGGCCGGTGGTGTACACGTTGTATTTGGCGTCGGCCCCGAAGGTTTCGGCAATGTCGGCGCCCTGGCGGCGGCTGGGGTTCGGCAGCACATCGATGTCGAGCTCCGTGAAATTGACGTGCACGCCCAGCTTCGCGAAAGCCACAATACTGGCTTCCACCTGCTCAATCGTGGGTTTGGTGAGGCCGTAGTGCCCCTGCATCCCAATAGCCATCACCTTGATGCCCTTGGCTTGCAGGCTTTTCACCAACTTAATCACGCCCTCGCGCTTTTCGGGGCGATACAGGCTGTAGTCGTTGTAGTAAAGCTCGGCCTTGGGGTCGGCCTTGTGGGCGTATTCAAACGCCTTGGCGGCAAAATCCTCGCCGATGAGCTCCAGCCACTTGGTTTTGCGCAGGTCACCCTGCTGGTCGTCGATGGCTTCGTTGAGCACGTCCCAACCCGCGATTTTGCCCTTGTAGCGACCCACCACGGTGTTGATGTGGTCTTCCAGGCGCTTGAGCACTAGCTCGCGGCTAGCGGGCTTACCGTCGGCGTCCTCAAACACCCACTTGGGCGTTTGCTGGTGCCACATGAGTGTGTGGCCGATGGTGAACATCTTGTTGTCCTGCCCAAAGGCCACGTAGTCGTCGGCGGGCTTGAAGTTGTAGGTATCGGGCTGCGGGTGCACGGCCTCCCACTTCAGCAGGTTTTCGGGGCTGATGGTGTTGAACTGCTGCTTGATGAGGGCTAGGGATTTATCGTCGCGGCCGCTAACCTGGCGGTTGTTAAGGGCAGCCCCCACGTAAAAATCCTTCTTATAAGCCTCTTTCAATGAGGAGTCCGCTTTTGGCCCAAACCCCAGCCCTAACCCGGCCAGGGCCAGGCACCAACGCAAATTATTGGCTTTCATAACGGTAATTAGATAAAAAGCCGACGCAAACCGGCGCCTGCGGCATTCTTGTGCTGCGCCCGCGCTAACTGGTGGCGTTGCGCGAAGCCGGCAGCATTTGAGTAACATCAAAAAGCGCTCAACATGGCAGGCAAAGCGCAGCCATCGCACCTATTCAGCTCATCCTGATGCGATTGCTACGCTTCGCCTACTACGGCAAGCGCTTTTTGCGTAATTCCTGAAAGCAAAAACTTCCCCGGCCAGCCGACTCATCGTTCGCACCAATCCTCAGCTGGCCGGCTCCGTTTTAACTAGTCTTCTAGCATGCCTAGATATACTGGTTGATAATGCTTTCCAGCCACTCCTGCTTGCCGCTACGGGGCGTGGGCTCTCCCGACTCGTGCGCGATTTTACGCAGGTCTTCCAGGGTCAGGTTACCCTTAGCAAACTCAGCACCGGCACCCGAATCAAACGAAGCGTAGCGCTCCTGGCGGAACTGCTTGTAGGGCGACTTGGTGAGGATGGCATCGGCCGTCACGAGGGCACGGGCGAAGGTGTCCATACCAGCGATGTGGGCGATGAAGATATCCTCTAGGTCGGTCGAGTTGCGGCGCGTCTTAGCGTCGAAGTTGATGCCGCCCGGCTTGATGCCGCCGTGCTCCAGAATGATGAGCATCGACTCAGTCAGCTCGTTCAGGTTGTTGGGGAACTGGTCGGTGTCCCAGCCGTTCTGGTAGTCGCCGCGGTTGGCGTCGATGCTGCCGAGCAGGTTGGCGTCGGCGGCTACTTGCAGCTCGTGCTGGAAGGTGTGGCCGGCCAGCGTGGCGTGGTTCACCTCTAGGTTCAGCATGAAGTCATTCTCCAAGCCGTGCTCCTTCAAGAAACCAATTACCGTGGCAGCGTCGAAGTCGTACTGGTGCTTGGTAGGCTCGGCCGGCTTGGGCTCGATGAAGAACTTGCCGGTAAAGCCCTGCTTGCGGGCGTAGTCGCGGGCGATGCTTAGGAAGCGACCTAGGTGCGCCTGCTCGCGCTTCATGTCCGTGTTGAGCAGGGTCATGTAGCCCTCGCGGCCACCCCAGAAGGTGTAGCCTTCGCCACCCAATGCGATGGTGGCGTCGATAGAGTTTTTCACCTGCGTACCAGCGTAGGCCACCACCGAGAAGTCGGGGTTGGTGCTGGCGCCGTTCATGTAGCGCGGGTTCGAGAACACGTTGGCCGTGCCCCACAGCAGCTTCACGCCGCTTTCCTGCTGGTGTTGCTTGAGGTAGTCTACTACGGTGCTCAGGTTGCGCTCGTACTCGCTCAGCGACGAGCCCTCGTCTACCAAGTCCACGTCGTGGAAGCAGTAGTAGGGCGTGCCGAGCTTGGTGATAAATTCAAACGCCGCATCGGCTTTGTCTTTGGCGCGGCCCACGATATCGCCTTTGGCGTCCCAAGCAAAGTCTTTGGTGCCGGGGCCGAAGGGGTCGCCACCAGTGCCCACAAAGGTGTGCCAGTAGGCGGTAGCAAAGCGCAAGTGGTCCTTCATGGTCTTGCCAGCTACCACGCGGTTTTCATCGTACCACTTAAAGGCTAGGTGGTTATCTGACTCGCGGCCTTCAAACTTAATCTTGTCAATGCCTTTAAAAAATTCCTGGTTAGCCATGAGTTGGGAGAGTGTTTGGGGTAATGAGGGGTCGTAAAGAGGTAGTCACCCAACGGGCGCTTCCCCCTAACATTTGCGTTAAAAAATAGGTAAATCAGCTACTGGTACGGGGTTGCGCCCCGTGCCGGCAAGCTCCTAGGCCAGCAGCAATTCCGTCGGCCGGGTTTCGCGAGTTAGCAGGGTTTGCCAGTCGCTATAGGTTTGCTGGTACTGCGCCTGCAAGACGGGGGTGGGCTCCATAGTGCTGATGCGGGCGAGGCCATTGAAGGCCTCTTTCGGGCTGGCATATATACCGGCCCCGATACCCGCACCACGCGCCGCGCCTTGGGCCGCGTCAGTGTCGTAAAGCTCTAAGGTCACGTTACCGCAGTTCACGAAAGCCTCGCGGAACACCGGCGAGAGGAACATATTGGCGTGTCCAGCACGCACCGTTTGCACCTGCACCCCGGAGGCGCGCATGATGTCCATGCCGTAGTTGAGGGCGTACACGATGCCCTCCTGCGCCGCCCGAATGAGGTGCGGCTGGCCGTGAATGTTGAACTGCAAACCGTGCAGACTAGCGGCAGCCGGCCGGTTTTCAAGGATGCGCTCGGCACCGTTGCCGAAGGGTAGAAACAACAGGCCTTCAGCCCCTACCGGCGCCTGGGCGGCCAGTGTGTTCATCTGGTCGTAGGGCAGGTTGCCCACCACCTTGCGCAGCCAGCTATTTAGGATGCCGGTGCCGTTGAGGCACATCAGCACGCCGTTTTTGGGCTGCTCGCGGGTGCTATTCACGTGCACGAAGGAGTTAACGCGCGAGCGTGCATCGGCCGTCGTGGTTTCGTTGATGCCGTAGACTACACCGCTCGTGCCGCCGGTGGCAGCTACTTCACCCGCGTTCAGCACATTCAGCGAGAAGGCATTGTTGGGCTGGTCGCCGGCGCGGTAGCTGATGGGTGTGCCCGCCACCAGGCCTAGGGTCTGTGCAGCTTCGGCCGTGAGGCGGCCCTGAATGGCGAAGGTATCGACTACTTCGGGCAGTAAGTCGGCGCTGATGCCGTAGTAGTCGAGCAGTTCCTGCGCAATGGCTTGCTTCTTGAAATTCCAGAATACGCCCTCCGACAAGCCCGATACGGTGGTTTGCATCTGGCCCGTGAGCTGGTAGGCGAGGTAGTCGCCGGGCAGCTGAATCTTATGAATCTGGGCGTAAATCTCGGGCTCGTTTTCGCGCACCCACTTCAGTTTGGAAGCGGTGAAGTTGCCGGGCGAGTTCAGAAAATTTTCCAGGCAAAAATCCTCGCCTAGGTCGGCAAATGCCTCGTTGCCAATCTCCACGGCGCGGCTGTCGCACCAGATAATGGCGGGGCGCAGCACGTGGCCAGCCTTATCAAGCAACACCAAGCCATGCATCTGATAGGTGATGCCGATGCCGGCCAGTAGCGAGGCGTCGAAGCCGTACTTGGCCTTGAGTTGCTGGGTGGCGTTGATGACTTCCTGCCACCAGCGCTCGGGGCGCTGCTCGGCCCAGCCGGGCTGGGGCACGTCCATGCCCATTTCGGTGGTGGGCGTAGTGGCCGCGGCCACGCAGCGCCCGGTGGCGATGTCGAGCAGCGAGGCTTTGATGGAAGAGCTACCGATGTCGTAGCCGAGGAGGTATTTCATATGAATAACTACTTGATAGTTAATACTGCTGATGCTGGCTTGGCGGCCCCTAGGGCCAGGCTGCGAGCCGAGGGCAGCGAGCCGCCCACCCACACCTTAACCGGGCCGCTGGGCGCTACCGACTGGCCCTGCGCATTTACCTGCGCCAGCATATCGGGCGTGAGCGTGAACTTGACCGTAGTACTGGCGCCCGGCGCGAGCTTGACGCGTTGGTAGCTCTTGAGGGCGAAAAGCGGCGTTTGCGCGCCCGCCTTTTGCAGATGCGTGAGGTAAAGCTGCACTACTTCTTCGCTGGCCATGCCACCGGTATTGGTCACCGTAGCCATCAGTTCAACCGGCTTGTTTTTAGCGGCTTTAGTGGTCGAAAGCTTAGCGCCGGAGTAGGTGAATTTGCCGTAGCCTAGGCCAAAGCCGAAGGGATACATTGGTTCGGCTTCTAGGTAGCGGTAGGTGCGACCTTTCATGCCGTAAGCTTCGTAGGCAGGCAGCTGAGCGAGGCTTTTGGGGAAGGTGACCGGCAGGCGGCCCGAGGGCGAAGCCTTGCCAAACACCAAGTCAGCCACGGCGTTGCCGCCTTCCTCGCCGGGATACCAAGTCAGCAGCACGGCGTCGGCCAGCTCGTGCACCTCGCTCAGGTTCATGGGGCTGCCGCCAGTCACGATGGCGACGATAGGCGTCTTGCTATCCTGGCGCAGCTTGCGCAGGAAGTCGATTTGGTTTTGAGGTAGGTTGTAGTCGAGGCGGTCGCCGGCGTGGGCCGAGGCGATAGATTCGCCTTCTTCGCCTTCCAGCACGCCCGTGATACCTAGGACCACCAAAATAGCGTCCGTCTGCTTGGCCTCGCCGGTGGTCCAGTCAATAGGGTTGATGTTGGGCCGGTCGAGTAACGCGCCTTGCTTATACTCTATCTGCGAGCCGGGCTGCACCGCGCCAACCAGGCCTTCCAGGATGGTGCTCATCTGGCCATTTACACCGTAGTAGTTGCCGAGCAGTGCTTCCACGCTAGTCGCGTTGGGGCCAGTCACGAAGTACTTACCGAGGTCAGGGCGCAACGGCAGCACACCGTTGTTCTTGAGTAGCACCATTGACTTGAGGGCTACTTCTTTGGCCAGAGCGCGGTGGGCGGCGCTGTTCACCACTTCCGGCCCGAGCTTATCGTATGGCGTCGCGTTTGGCCCGTCGAAGAGACCCAGCTTGAAGCGCGTGCGCAGCAAGATGGCGAGCGCGCTATCCACCTGGCTTTCCTTGAGCAGGCCTTGGCGCACGGCCTCGGGCAGCTTGGTGTAGGTGTCGCCACAGTTCAGGTCCACGCCACGCGAGAGGGCCAGAGCAGCGGCTTCGGTCTTGGTTTTGACGGTTTTGTGGCCTTGGTACAAGTCGTCGAGTGCACCGCAGTCGCTCACCACGTGGCCCCGGAAACCCCATTCTTTGCGCAGCACCTGGCCGAGCAAAAACTCGTTGCCGCAGCAGGGCTCGCCGTTGGTGCTGTTGTAGGCGCACATCACGGCTTCCACGTTACCCTCTTTCACTAGCGCTTTAAAAGCGGGTAGATAGGTTTCGCGCAAATCCTGGGGCGAGGCCTCGGCATTAAACTCGTGGCGCAGGCGCTCGGGGCCGCTGTGCACGGCGTAATGCTTGGCGCAGGCAGCCACTTTCAGGTACCTAGGGTCGTTGCCCTGCAACCCTTTCACGAAGGCCACGCCGAGCCGGCTTGTCAGGGTAGGGTCCTCGCCGTAGGTCTCCTGGCCGCGGCCCCAGCGCGGGTCGCGGAAGATGTTGATGTTAGGCGTCCAGAAAGTGAGGCCGCCGTACTTCACATAGTGGTTTTTGGCGATGGCGGCGTTGTAGACCGCCCGCGCCTCGTCCGAAATGGCGGTGGCTTCGCGTAGCGCCAAGTCGTCATCAAACGTAGCTCCGAGGCCGATGGCCTGCGGAAACACCGTGGCCGGCGCCGAGCGGCCCACGCCGTGCAGCGCCTCGTTCCACCAGCTGTAGGCCGGGATACCTAGGCGCGCAATGGCCGGGCTCTGGTCGAGCATTTGCTGCGCTTTCTCCTCCAGCGACAGCTGCTTGATGAGGTCGTTGACGCGGGCGTTCAGCGGCTGCTTCGGGTCGCGAAACAGCGGCGTCGCCTGGCCGTGGGCCAGGTGCCCCAGGGCCAGCAGCGCTAGGCTGGGCAGCAGGTGCGGGAGCTTATAGCGCATCGGTCTGGAAAGTTGAAGCGGGCAAGCCAGCTTTGTTGTAGAGGGCGGCGTTTTCGGGATTGTCGGCCCAGGCGTAGCGCACGGTGGTAGGCTGAGCTACCTGGTCGCTCCATACCACTACTTTGTCACCTTCTATGCGGGCCTGTGCCCACACGAACTTCTTATCGGCACCCGCCACGGCAAAGCCCGTAAGCGGCCCGTTGCCCTTAGCCACCAAGCTGCTGCCGGGGTCGGCAAAGGTGAGCGTAACCTTGTTGCCCGCAGCCTTGGCCGACTGGAAGAGCGGGCCAGCGGCCACCACCTTGCTGTCGCCGTAAGCTACTTTCTCGGCGGCCAGGGCCAGGCGGTGCCCCACGGTCTGCTTGTCCAAGGGGTGAATGTCATTCCACTCGCCCACGTCGAGTAGCACGGCCATACCGGTGTGGGGCACGGCCAAGGTGCGGCGCTGGGCATCGCGTACAGCCGCCCAGCCGCTTTCGCTCGGCTCTTTGCGCACGGCCTGAAAGTTGGGCAGCTGCGCGTAAATGAACGGCAGGTTGGGCTGATTGAGTTGCTTACGCCAGTCCTGAATGAGGCCGGTGAGTAGGGCTTGGTAGTCGTCGGGGCGGCCGGCGTTGCTTTCGCCTTGGTACCAGAGCACGCCCTTCACAGCGTAGGAGCGCACGGGCGCTATCATGCCATTATACAGTCCGCCCGGCTGGTACTGGAAGGTGGTAGTGCCCGGGGTGGGCGGCATGGTCGCGCCTAGCTTATACTGCCAGTTGCCTTTCAGGTCGATGGTTTGACCACCCGCCACCAAGCGGTACTCCTTACCCATCGTGAAACCACCACGCCCGCCGTTGCTGATGAGGCGCACCGTGATGATATTCTTGCCAGCTTTCAAGATGCCTGGTGCAAAATCATACTTGCGGGGCGGGTACTGGTAGCCGGTGGTGCCCACCAGCTGCCCGTTGATATACGTCGAGTCGGCATCGACCAGCGTTCCCAACTCTAGGCGCGCGGGCTGGCCTACCATCGCGGCCGGCACGTCTACTTCCTTCTTGAACCACACCACGCCGTTTACCATACCTAGGGGCGTCTGGGTGGCCCAATAGCCGGGCACGGTCATGGTGGCCCAGCCGGTGGCGTCGTAGGTAGCGGCGCTCCACTTGGGCTGGCCGGGCTGCTCGCCCTGGTCGGACTGATGAAGGCGCTTGTACCAGTCGGCCACGGCCGCACCTTCGCGCTGCCGAGTACCGGCTACGAAAGCACTGTCGCGGTAGGGTGCCACTTGCTGCTCGTACTTCGGAAACTGCTTGAGCGCGTCGGCACTCAGCCAGGCCTCTGCCGGCGAGCCGCCCACTGCGTCCTTAATGATGCCCACTGGCACATTGTACTTTGCTTGCAGCTCCTTAGCGAAGAAGTAACCCACGGCCGAAAACTTTAGCACGCTTTCGGGGGTAGTGCTTACCCATTTGCCACCGGTGAGGTCGGCTTTGGGGCTGGTAAAAGCGTACGTCAGCGGCACCTCAAACTGCCGAATACGCGGGTTGTTGGCCTGCGCCACTTCCTGCGGGTACTTGTCACGCACGCGGCTCATGGGCGTTTCCATGTTCGACTGGCCCGAGCACAGCCACACGTCGCCCACCAGCACGTCTTTTACTACTAGGTGGTTGCTGGCGTCAACTTTCAGCTCGTAAGGGCCGCCGGCCTTTTGGGCGGGTAGCTGCACCTGCCACTCGCCCTTGGGGCTGGTGGTGGCGCTGTACGTCTTGCCCTGGAAGCTCACGGCCACCTTTTCGCCCGGCGCGGCCCAGCCCCACAGGCGCAGAGGCATGTCGCGTTGCAGCACCATGCCATCACTCACGAGGCGCGGCAGGCGCACGGTGGCCTGGGCGGTGGAGGTAATCAGCAAGCCGAGTGAGGCGCCAAAGAGGCCTAGTAATTTCCCGTTGAGAATCATGTTTTTATAAGCCAAAGCCACTCAATACAGTACCCCTTCATAAATAAGCCCCGATTTCGAGGTGAAATCGGGGCTTATTTTTATTTAGAGCCAGCCTTTTTAATAGCCAGTTCTTTCACCAGCCTATTGATAATTAGGATTCTGGTAAGTGGCTTTCACACTGGCATCTACATCCAGGCGGTCGAGCTGGAACTGTGGAATGGGACGTAGGTAGTGGTACGGCTGAATAGTGCGCGTAACGGTAGTCGGGGTATGGTCGCCGTAGTTGGTGCCCCCGATGCGGTAGGTACCAGCCAGCTCATTCCACTTCTGTGTGCGCACCAGGTCAAACCAGCGGTAGCCTTCGCCAAAGTACTCGCGCGAGCGCTCGGCCAGGATGTAGTTGATGTCGATAGTAGCCGGCGTAGCTGCCACCATCGCTGCGCTGTTATCCTGCGATTTAGGCACGTTGCCGTTGTTGTCGAAGCGCCACTTGCCGGCGCGGGCCCGAATCACGTTTATCAAGTCCTTGGCGGTTTGCCCGGCTTTGGTATTAGCACCTTTCACGGCGGCTTCGGCTGCTACGAAGTACAGTTCCGAGAACTTAGCAATGTTGAAGGGGCGCGTGCTGCCGGCATTCGGCTGCCCTAGGCCCGTGCCGTTGTCGGTGCGGTAAGGGCCTAGCTTCCAAAGGCCCGGATACACGATGCGGCTGATGCCAAGCGGAGAAATGACGTAATCGGCCCGGTTGGGTAGTACACCCGCGCCAATGTTGCTCGCACCGGGGCCGCTAGGATAGGTAATAGCGGAAGCCGGCTCTGAGCCCAAGAAGGTCAGAATCGCATCGCCGGGGGCAACTGGCAGGTTATTGGCGTTGTACAGGGTCTGGGCAGCAACGCCAGCCTTGGGCCAGTTACCACGATAGGTCGTGGTAAAGGTGCCGTCGAAACGAGAGTCGTTCGTTTTATCGGCAAAAGTGTTCTGGATGGCCCCAATGGTCGGGGCCATGCGCGTCCAGGGGCGGCCTAGCGGCTGCACAGCTTCCCGCTGCACCGACGATATCGGGCCCGAGCCGTTGGAGTTGCTGGCGCTTCGGATGTTGGGGTAGTTCCAAGTTAGCATCCAGCCGGCAAAGTTGTCGGGGGCACCGCCGCTACCAAAGGTGAGGCTGCCGCCATTATAAAGCTCGCTGGATTCGGTATGGTCCGCAAACAGCAGTATCTCAGCGTTGCGGTCGTTCGTACCGAGGTTCACATCGTAGTACGTATTCTGCAGGCGGAACGGGCCGGGGCTGTCGATGCCGGCCGTGGCCACGTCGTAGGCCTGCTGGTAGTAGTACTGGGCGGTGCGGCCGGCTGGGTCGGTGCGCTGGGCCGCCGGATAGGTCGGAATGTTATTCGGGTTTTCCAGCCACCAAGCGTAGGTCAGGTAGGCTTTGGCCAGGTAAAGGCGGGCCAGCGTTTTGGTGGCCCCTCCTATCACCCGCGGGTTTGCCGGCAAGTCATTTATAGCTTGCAGCAAGTCGGGGAAAATGGCCTTGGTGTACACCTCGGGCACCGTATTGCGGGTGGAGGTCCGAACCGGATTGATGTTAAATTCTAACTCGCCCGAGCCCAAATCCAGCGGTACCCCGCCAAACGTCTGCACTAGCATGAAGTAGTCGAAGGCGCGGAAAAACCGGGCCTCGGCCACCAGAGAGGCCGAAATGGTGCCTACTGCACTGGCATTCTTAATAACGCCATTAGCCGTGTTGATATTCGGAAAAGCCGCGCCCCACAGGGCATCCGCCCGGCTGTTATTAGCAGTGAGTTGCGCCCGGCCGGATAGGTCCATGGCCAGGAAGTTTTCGTCGGCATCCCGGCCGTAGGTTACTTCGTCGGTGCCCGTCAGGGTAGAGTTGTAGTAGTAGGCTTGGCCGTAGATGTCGCGCAAGTGCGCGTACATCGCAGTTAACCCCCCTTGCACGCCTCTTTCCGTTTGGAAAAAGCCTGGTTCGTAAATACTCCTGGGCTGCTCATTCAGCAGGTCCTTGCACCCGGCCGCAGACAGGGAGAGGGCGGCGGTGCTAATTAAGAATTGTAATTTAAAACGTTTCATTTTTAGCGCTGCTTAGAAAGTGAGGTCCAGACCGCCGAGGAAGGTGCGGGTGGCTGGGGCGTTGGTGCCCAGCGTCAGGATGCGGCGGAGGTTGAAGTCAAGAGGCACGGCCGCGTTTTCGTTGCCATTCGAATTGGTTTCCGGGTCCATGCCCGATTCCTTCTTGTAAGGCGAGAAAAACACAAAAGGGTTCTGCGCCGTCACGTACAGGCGCAGGCGGCTGATGCCGGCCTTCTGCATCCACGCGCTGCTCTGGAAGTTATAGCCCAGCGAAATAGTGCGCACCTTGAGGTAAGAAGCATCGAAGTAGCCCAGCGTAGAGGCATACTTGGGGTTGTCGCCGCTCGTCAGACCACCGGGCTTGGGGTATTTGGCCCCGGTGTTATCTGGCGTCCAGTAATCAACTTTTACGTTGCCGCGGCGGCCGTTTAGCATGTTGAGGTAGCCCCCCGAGCCGTAGATAGTGCTGTTGAGCAGGCCACCGTTTTGGAAGACGCCCACGACAGACAGGTCAAAGCCTTTGTACGCCAAGCGAGTGTTGAAACCACCTAGGAAGTTGGGGTTCACATCCAGAATCTGACGGTCGGCGGAGCCAATGGCGCGGGTGGGGCTACCATCTGCGTTGTACGTGCCGGTGTATTTCACCTTAATCATACCGGGGTTTCCGCCGGGCTCCAGAATGTTCAGGTACTGGTCGCCTTGCTGCCACAGGCCCGTTCTTTCGTAGTCAAATACTACGTTGATGGGCTGGCCCACAAACCACCAGTTGGCTTCGTCGCGCTGCTGGGCGCCTGCCAACGACGTAATCTTGTTGCGGTTGGCGTATAGGTTGACGCCCGCTTCCCAAGTCCAGCCATTGACATTGTCCAGAATCACTCCATTCAAAGAAAGCTCTATGCCTTTGTTTTGAGTGGAGCCAATGTTGGCCGTGTAGCTACCCACACCCGAGGTCGAAGGCAGTCCCAACCCAAGCAGCAGGTCTCGGGTGTTGGTAACGTAGTACTCCACGGTACCGGAGAGACGGTTTTTCAGAAGCGAGAAGTCTACCGCGTAGTTCCACGTTCTGGAGTATTCCCAACCTAGGGCAGGGTTAGGCAGTTGGGTCACATACAGGCCCGTCTGGTAGTCGGTAGGGCCGAAGTTGTAGGGCCGGGTGCTCAGGAGACCCAGGGTAGAATAAGGGTTAACGGATTGGTTAGACGTTATGCCGTAGCCCGCCCGCAGCTTTAGCATATTTACGGCCTCAATTCCCTGCATGAACCCTTCTTTGGCTACGTTCCAGCCGACTGACACAGCCGGGTACGCATTCCATTTGTGGCCTTCGGCAAGGCGCGACGAGCCGTCCGTACGAACCGTAGCGGACAGCAAGTACCGGTCGTCGTAGGAGTACATCACCCGGCCCATGTAGGACAGCAGACCGAATTTTGAGTATTGCTGGTCGCCGGGGTTTACCGTGATTTGACCAGCGGCCAGCCCTATGTTATAGAACTGGAAGGCGTCGGACGGAATATCCCGGCCATTGACCTGCGAGCGGTTGAATATATTGCTGGAGGCAGAATACAAGGCTAGCGCATTGATATTATGCTTCCCACCAAAGGTGCGGTCGTAGGACAGAATGTTTTCAACGGTGTAGTCCGTCGTAACCGAGTTGCTGACGGAGGCCGTGGAGGGAGTAGTTGGGGTGACCGCGTTGATACCCTGCCCCGTATAGCTGCCGCCCTGGCTCTGCCGGTAGTTTACCCCGAGGTTAATGCGGTATTTCAGTCCTTCTACGCCCGGTATCTTCAACTCACCGAAGATGGCGTTGTAGGTGGCCAAGCTTCTGGTTTCGCTGAGCCATCTATCCCGGTTAGCCTCCACTACACCACGGGTCGTTACCCAGTTCTCGTCCAGCGGCATTTTGATGGTTCTTTTCAGCGAACCATCCGCGTTGTATGGGTTAGCAATTGGCGAGGAACTCAGTGCACCATATATGCCTATGTTGCCGCCTTCCGACAAGCTGTAGGTATTATTGGTCGTGAAGCCCAAGCGGACGTATTTGCCAACACTCTGGTCTAGCGTGCCGCGAATGGAAAAGCGGGTGTACTGCTGGGTCGGGATTACGCCTTGCTCCTTATAGTAGCCAGCGTTGAAGTTATAACGTCCGGTTTCCGTACCGCCGCTCAGGCCTACGTTTTGGTTGTTTTGAATACCAGTCCGATACAGCAAATCCTGCCAATCGACATCCACATCATTGGCTTCATCTACACCGTTGGTATAGATACCCGCTGCTTTGCGAAGCGCCACAAACTCGGGTCCATTCATCATGGGGTATTTGGCGAACAGGGTTTTCACGCCCACAAAGCCGCTGTACGTCACCTGCGGCTTTTGTCCTTTGCTGCCCCCCTTAGTGGTTACCAGCACCACGCCGTTGGCCCCGCGCGAGCCGTAAATAGCTGTGGCCGAGGCATCCTTTAGAATGTCAATCGAAGCAATGTCGTTGGGGTTAATATCCCCAATGGAGCCCGGGAAGGGAATGCCGTCTAGCACTACCAGGGGGTCGTTGCTGGCCGTCAGCGAGCGCGTTCCGCGGATGCGGATTTGCGGGCTGGCCCCGGGCTGAGAAGAGCTCTGGGAAATCTGCACGCCCGGCAGGCGGCCCTGCAGGGCCTGTCCGATATTGGCCACCGGCACTTCGCGCAAGACATCTCCCTTGATGGAAGCCACTGAACCAGTTACCGCCTCGGCCCGCTGCGTGCCGTAGCCGATTACCTTCACTTCTTCCAGAGCTTGGTTTTCGGACTCCAGGCTCTGGGTTATGCTGGTGCGGTTGCCTACCGGCACCTCCTGCTTCGCGTAGCCGACAGAGCTAAGCACGAGCACACTATTGTCGTTGGGTACGCTGATGGTGTATTTGCCATCCACATCGGTGGTGGTGCCGGTCGTGGTGCCTTTTACCACTATCGTCACCCCCGGGATGCCTTCGCCATTGGCAGAGGTGATTTTACCGCTTACCGTGTGGGCACCCGCCACTTGGGCGTAGGCCACTTGGGGCAGCAGAGGAGTAAAGCTGCCACCTAGTAGGATTAGCGGCACCAGCCGCGACCATTTCGCGCTATTAAGCCGCCGAAACGAAGGTATGGGTGTATGCATGGGTGGGAAGTTTGAAAAATAAAAAATGAGAACTAAAGCAAAATAGCGCCTAACGGGACAATAGCAATGAATAATCTGCTAAAATCCAATGGAATTGCCACCATCCACGGGCAGCGAGGCACCAGTGATATAGCGGGCGGCATTGGAGGCCAGGAACACGGCTGCGTGGCCGATATCGGCGGGCTTGCCAAACTTGCCCATGGGCGTGCGGCGCATGGCGCGGTCGCGGCGGTCGGGGTCCGAGTTCATGGCCGTGCGGCTCATCTCGGTTTCGATAAAGCCGGGCGCAATAGCGTTCACGCGCACGCCATGCTTAGAAAACTCCGAGGCAAGCACTTTCACCATGCCTTCGACGGCTGACTTGGAGGCGGCGTAGGCCACCACGCGGTCGATACCATAGTAGGCGGCCATCGACGAAATCATGATAATCGTGCCGCTGCCGCGAGGTACCATGCGCCGGGCAGCAGCGCGCGTGAGCGCAAACACGGCGTTGAGATTGGTGTGAATGATGCGGCTGAAATCTTCATCAGTTACTTCCAGCGCTGGCTTTTTCATATTGATGCCAGCATTGTTGACTAGAATATCGAGCGGGCCATACTCGGCCTCAATCTGCTCAATCAGCGCATCGGTGCCGTCGAGGTCGCTCACGTCATTCACCACAAAATGCGCACCTTCCCCCAACTCTGCAACTGACTCTTGCAGCACCGCTTCGCGGCGGCCCGTGATGATAACCGTGGCCCCGGCTGCCACCATGCAGCGGGCTATTTCAAAGCCAATGCCCGTGCCGCCCCCCGTGATGAGTGCCACCTGCCCAGCCAGTGAAAAGACTTGGAGCCCCGGCTGCGCGGCGGGGTCGGCAATAGCTAGTGTGGTCCCGTTGGTAGCCGAATGACCGTTGGAGGTAAGGATAGAAGTAGCCATGATTGAATTGGCAGTAGACTGTTAAATAATAGATTACTTAAGCTGGTAGAGATTAACAAGGTCTTTGACCTCGGCCAGGGTGCGGGTGGGAGGAGCCAAGGGCGCGGGCAGCGGCTGCCGCGACCAGGTTTGGAAATAGAGCACGCAGGCATCGCGCCACCACAGGGCTTCTTTGCGCTGGGTTTGGAGACGAGCCGCCACATCGGCGTGCAGGGCGGGGTCGAGTTGGGAGCGCACTTGGGCCCACTGCTTTTGCAGCCACAGCACCGAGTCGGCGCCGGTGTAGTAGCGGGTGGCCAGTTCGTTCCAGAGCGTGCGGCCAGTGCTGAGGCGCTGGTTCCAGCTCACGTGGTGAAACCAGAGCAGGTAGTCGAGCGGGCAGCTTTGGGGGTTGCCCCATTGCTTTTGCACCTCGGGTTTGTACTGCGCCAAGGCATTGCTGCCAGTAGCGGTGCGGTCAAAGCCTAGGCCGATGGAATCAGCTTTGTGGTAGTACACGGCCGTCCAGTCGGGCCGGCCCGACTTGGCTAGCCAAGGCTGTGGGCCGAAGTGAATGCTCTCGCCCATGATATGGTGCAAGCCCAGCGGCGTGGTGTAGCGCACGTAGATGTTGCGCGACTTTACCAGCATGTCGGTGAGGGTGCGCACGGCGGCGGGCTCGGTGGTCAGCGTCATTTTGGTCCACTCCTGGGCAATGGCGGCGGGGCTCAGCGTGTGGTCCCAGGCCAGGCGGCCAAAGGCGTACCAGTTGGCCTGGCCCACCGGATGGCCGGTCCAGTTGCGGTCTGAGCCGATGTTGGCTACGCCCGCAATGGCGCTCAGCGCGTGTTGGTCCACGGTGCCATCTACCACCTTGGCCACCGTCGAGCCGGGGCCTTTGGCGTAGGTGTCGGCCTCCAATACTTCTTTGATGAGCGGCCCTAGGTATACCAAATGGGTAGCAAAGCCCAGGTACTCCTGCGTGAGCTGTACTTCTAGCACCAGCGGCGTTTTGGGCATGGCCCCAAACAGCGGGCTGAAGGGCTCGCGGGCCTGAAAGTCAATCGGACCATTCTTAACCTGCACCAGCACCTTGCGGTCAAACTTGCCATCAAGGGGCTGAAACTCTTCATAGGCCTGCTTGAAGCGGTCGCCGCTGCCGGCCTTGTACACAAAGGCGCGCCACATCACCACGCCATCGTGACGGCCCAGGCTCTGGGCTAGCATGTTGGCGCCGTCGGCATGGTTGCGATTGTAGTCTTGCGGACCGGGCTCGCCCTCCGAGTTAGCTTTTACCAGAAAGCCGCCGAAGTCGGGGATGGCTTTGTACAGCTCTTCGCTTTTAGCAGCCCACCACTGCTTCACCTGCGGGTCGAGCGGGTCGGCGGTGGGCAAGCCCCCTAGGACCTTGGGCGCCGCCCAAAACACTGACAGATACACCCGCTGCCCGTAGGGCCGTAGCACACCCGCCAGGGCCGCCACCTTGCCTATATACTCGGCCGTGAGGTAGCGCGCACTGGCATTCACATTGTTAATAACCACGCCGTTAATGCCAATCGACGCGTTGGCGCGGGCGTAGTCGGTATAGCGCGGGGCGAGGCCCTCGGGCAGCTGGTACCACTGCCAAATGCTGGAGCCCGCATAGCCACGCTCGATGGTGCCGTTCTGGTTGTCCCAGTGGTTAAGCAAGCGGTAGTTGATACGCGGGTTGCTGCTGAGGTTTAAGCCAGCCAGCGGCTGGCGCGTCTGCACCTGCCGCAGCAGCGCAAAAGCGCCATAGAGCACTGCGGCCTCGGTGCGGCCCGTGATTATCAGGTTATTCTTTTCCGAAAAGAGACGGTAGCCTTCTGGCTTCAGCGCCTGCCCATTGGCACTGGCTTGCTTATCAACGCGTAGCACAATGCCACCCGTGCGGCTGCCCGCTGTGCCTATCACCGGCACAGCCTGGCCTAGGAGCCCACTTAGGCCACGCTGTAGCTCGCCGCTGGCGGCTTGTAAAGTTGGGCTAGTACCTGCGCTGGCGATAAACTGCGCGCCACGCGCGTACTGTTGTCGCGTCGCCGCATCGATGATGCGGTCGTACTTCAGCCACAGCCGGTAGCCGTCGTCGGCCCGAACAGGGGCAACGGCAGCCACAGTCAAAAGAAGAAGTAAGAACACGTTGCGTAGCAACATGGCGGAATGGGTGGGAAAGAGAGCGAGATAATGTTGAGAGGCAGCAAGCAGCTGCCAGTCAGTAATTAAGCAATAACTTTTAGCTAGCAGCTACTAGCTGCTGGCTAACGGTAGTATTGGCTTCGGCTAGCGCGCGGCGCACACCATATTCGAGGCCGCGCAACTCAGCCAAGCCTTTGAGGCGGCCGATGGCTGAGTAGCCCGGGTAAGTCTTCTTGTGCAGGTCATCGAGCATCTGGTGGCCGTGGTCAGGGCGCATGGGCAGGGCCAGCATTTCTTCGCCGGCTGCCTCGCGGCGGAGCTCTTCGGTTACCAGCGCTTGCACCACGGCGTACATATCCACGTCGCCAGCCAAGTGAGCCGCCTCGTGGAAATTGCGCGGATTTTCTTCGCGCTTGGTGGTGCGCAGGTGCACAAAGTGGATACGCGAGCCGAAGCGTGCTATCATGCCCGGCAGGTCATTATCGGGGCGCACGCCCAGCGAGCCGGTGCAGAAGGTGATGCCATTGGCGCGCACGTCGCAGGCCGCCAACAGATTCTCTAGGTCGGCTTCGGTGCTTACTACGCGGGGCAGGCCCAGCAGCGGGAAGGGCGGGTCGTCGGGGTGGATGCAGAGCCCGATGCCCACTTCCTCAGCCACCGGCGCTACTTGCTGGATGAAGTAGTGCAGGTTGGCCGTGAGGGTGGCGGCATCAATAGCCTTGTATTCGTCTAGGTACGCCTGAAAGGTACTGAGCTCAAACGCCTCCTCCGAACCGGGCAAACCCAGCAGGGTCGTGTTGGTGAGCTCGGCTACGGCTTCGGCGCTCATGCCAGCGAACTGCTGGCGGGCGGCCTCCGCCACGGCGGGCTCGTAGTCGGCCTCGGCGCCGGGGCGCTTCAGGATGCAAAGGTCAAACACGGCAAAATCCTGCCACACGAAGCGCAGGGCCCGGCTGCCATCGGGCATTTCGTAGTGCAAGTTGGTGCGCGACCAGTCGAGCACCGGCATGAAATTGTAGCAGACCGTGCGGATGCCGCAGGCCGCCAGGTTGCGCAGGCTCTGCTGGTAATTGGCAATGTACTGGTCGCGGCTGGGGCGCCCCTTTTTAATGTCTTCGTGCACGGGTAGGCTCTCCACCACAGCCCAATGCAGGGGCGCGTGCGTGGCATTGTCAGCCTCGATAAGTTGCTGCCGCGCCCGGATATTAGCCACTGGCCACTCGACACCTACGGGCAACTGGTGCAACGCCGACACCACCCCAGCGCAGCCGGCCTGGCGAATGTCAAAGAGCGAAACCGGGTCATTTGGCCCGAACCAGCGCATGGTGTGCAGCATAGGGGTGTCTTATTAAAATCCTATTAATTTAGGCAATGGAGTAAGATTACTTAACAAGTAAGTGAATACTCACTGATGATAGCATTACCGTAATATGTCTCAAATGTACAAGTGGTGAGGGGTCACTAGCATAGTTAAAAACCTCTGCTACAAGCAAATTTCAAATAAAAACTATCGGTATCGTTTTCGCAAACGTTTTCGATAGTCAATTGGCTTGAAAATATTTTTTCGCGCAGTACATTCGCTTAGACTTGTATAGATACGCCCCCACTCTTTAGATTATCCAGCTCTTTTTCCCACCCTGCCCATGATTAACTGTGTTAAATGCAGCCGGCCCGATGCCGTACTCAAAGCGGGCTTTGTGCGCGGGCGCCAGCGCTTTTATTGCAAAAGCTGCGAGTACCATTTCACGGAGGAAAAGCCGGCGGCACCCGAGCGGCGGCGGCGCCAGGCCACCATCGCCGACGTAGCTAAGCAAGTGGGCGTGGCCCTCTCTACCGTGTCGCGGGCGCTAAATGGGCATAGCGATATTAGCCCTGCAACTCGCCAGGCCATCCTGGAGGCGGCCCGCCAGCTCGACTACCAGCCTAACCTACTGGCTCAGAGCCTAAAAAGCCGTGCTACTTCTACTATCGGGGTAGTTATTCCCGATATCGAGCGGCCGTTTTTTGCTACCGCTGTCAGTGGTATTCAGCAAATAGCCACGGAGGCCGGCTATCGGGTTATGATTTGCCAATCGAAGGAGTCGTATGAGGCTGAGGTCAGCAACGTGCAGGCCCTGATAGCCAGCCGTGTAGATGGCCTGCTAATTTGCCACTCACGCGAAACCGAAAACTTCGACCACGTGAAGGACCCCGCTCGTCGGGGTATTCCGGTGGTGCATTTCGACCGGGTATGCAACGAGGTTAATAGTGCCAAAGTGATTCTGGATGACCGCCTAGGTGCCTATAATGTGACCGAGCACCTGATTGAGCAAGGCTGCAAGCGCATTGCCATCTTGGCGGGGCCAGCGTCGCTGCTCATCAGCCGGCAGCGGCAGGCGGGCTACCTAAGTGCGCTGCGCAAGCACGGCCTGCCTATAGAGGATGCGTTGCAGGTGCATATTGACTTCCGGCCCACTTCGGCCGAAGCGTGCCTCGCTAATTGGCTGGCCATGCCCGAGCCACCCGACGGCATCTTTGCCATCAACTACACCAATGCCTTCGATTTGATACTGGCCCTGAAGCAGCGTGGCCTGCGCGTGCCGGAGGATATGGCCATTGCGGGCTTTGGCGACGAGTTTCTGGCCAATCTTATCGAGCCGGGCCTGACCACCGTCGACCTCCACCCCTACCGCATCGGGCAGCAGGCGGCGAGCCTCTTCCTGGAGCAGATGGCCCAGAAAGAGCAGTTTGTACCCCGCACCTGCGTCATTGCCGGCGACCTAATGATTCGGCAATCGTCGATGAAAAGCCAGAGCAAGCTTAGCCACGCCTCTAAGGCCGCCTAGGTCTGCTCCGAAGCACCTGGCCGAGGCGGCGCGTGGTGAAGCCTTGGCTCTAACTCCCTTCTTTTTTATGCTGCATAAGCTATTTATTGCCTGCTGCACCTTGCTGCTGCTCGGCCGCGGGGCAGCCGCGCAGGCCGTCTACTCAGCCACCGACCCGCTAGCGCACACTTTCAGCATTGTAGCCCGCGACCCTAAGACCGGCGAGATGGCGGTAGGCGTGCAAAGCCACTGGTTTTCGGTGGGCACCAGCGTGAGCTGGGGCGAGGCCGGCGTGGGCGTGGTGGCTACGCAGTCGTTTACGAATAAGTCATTTGGCCTGCGCGGGCTGGCACTACTGAAAAGCGGCAAGTCGGCCCAGCAGGCGCTCGACGAGCTACTGGCCGCCGACGAGGCCCGCGAGGTGCGCCAAGTGGCCATCCTGGACAACCAAGGCCGCGTGGCCACGCACACTGGCAAAAAGTGCGTGGATATGGCCGGCCACCAGCAAGGTGCGCAGTTTTCGGTGCAGGCCAATATGATGCTGAACGCCACGGTGTGGGGTGCCATGGCCAAGGCCTACGAAGCCAGTGCTTCTCTCCCCCTGGCCGAGCGCGTGCTAGCGGCGCTCGACGCGGCCCAGGCGGCGGGCGGCGACATTCGGGGCCGGCAATCGGCGGCGCTGCTCGTGGTGCGCGGCACCACTACCGAAGGCCCCTGGGCCGACCGCCTCGTAGACCTGCGCGTAGACGACAACGCTGCGCCGCTCACCGAGCTGCGCCGGCTGCTGAAGCTGCACCGCGCCTACGACCACATGAATGCCGGCGACCTGGCCGTGGAGAAAAACGACATGCCCACGGCCATTAAAGAATATCAGGCGGCCGAAAAGATGTTTCCCGGCAACCTAGAAATGAAGTATTGGCACGCCATTACGCTGGCCAACAAGCAGCAGGTGCCCGCGGCCCTGGCCCTGCTGCGACCCATTTTCAAGCAAGAGCCCAATTGGCGCATTCTTACCGAGCGCCTGCCCAAAGTGGGCTTGCTCACGGTGAGCCCGGCCGAACTAAAGCAGATTCTGACGCTGAAATAACGGGGTGCTAGCGGGGCGGCGCCAAGCCCGCGCTACAGCTCCACCGAGTCGTCGCCCAGTACGTCTTGCACGTACAGCATCTTCACTAAAATCACGCCGATGGCGATGATGGGCGTGGCCAGCGTGAGCCCGAGCAGGCCGGTAAACGAGCCGATAACCAACTGCCCCACAAAAATGAGCGCCGGCGGCAGCAGAATGAGCCGCTGCTGCACCACCGGCGACACGGCGGCGCTTTCCAGCGTTTGCACGCCTATGTACAGGGCCAGCACGTACAGCGCCTGGGTAGGGCCGCCCTGAAAGAACGCCAGCAGCAGCGCCGGCACCATCGAAATGATGGGCCCGATGTTGGGAATAAACGTGACCAGCCCCGCAAACAGCGCCAGCACCCAGGCCAGCGGCATCCCCAACGCCCACAGCCCCAGCGCCGTGAGCACACCCACGGCCAGCATCGACACGAGCCGGCCCAGCACCCACTTCACCAGCGTATCGCTGATTTTATCGAGCACCTCGTGGGCTCGGGTGCGGCCGGGCTTGGGCACCAGCATCACTAGGCCGGCGCGGTAGAGCTTGGGCTGCAAAGCGATAAAAAGCGATAAAAAGATGATGACGTAGGCATCGGCCAGTACGCTGAAGGTGGTCGAGAAAACACCCGTGACCCGGCCCACCCACGCCGAGCCGCCCCCCGTTATGCGGCCAAAATCCAGGTTTTCGCTGGCTAGCCACTTGCCCCACTCGGTGCTGCGCGCGTGCGCCTGCACATCGCGCACGGCTTGTGGTAGCTGCTTTTGCAGCTCGCTCACCTGCCCGCCAATGCGCGTCGAAAACAGCCAAATCATGCCCCCTAGGGCGCCTACCACCAGCAGTGCTACCAGCAGCAGCGCCAGCCCCTGCGGCAGGCGCGTGCGCCGGTGCAGCCACTGTGCCCCGGCTTGCAGCGGCAAGGCAATGAGCAGCGCCGCTAGCACCCGCAAAAACACCCCAAAGGCCGTGCCTAGCAGCCCAGTCAAGAACAAAGCGATGAAGATGATACCTACTGCCACGCCCACGCGCCGCGCGTAGCTGATGAGAGAGGTAGAAGAAGCAGCGGAAGCGGAAAGTTGGTCCATAATCAAGCTTAGCAAAGCGGGCGTGGAGTGCCTGCTTCCGCTACTTTACGAACAACTGCGTAGCACGGCGAGGATTACCACCTTATAATACCTCCTGCGTCCCGCTCCTTTATTAGGCGCTAGCTTTTTGTGCTACCGCTACTTAAGGTAGCACCTAGGGCAGGCGGATTTAGCTTGTCGCCCTGGCCTCCTAGCAAGCTTTAAATAGGGTAAACGCTTACCTAAAAGCGCTAGCTATGGCTTGTAGGCAGTGGAATAAGCATCAATGGCGAGGTAAAAAGAAAGGGGACCGGTAGTAAGAATTTTAGTCCTACTACCGGCCCCCTTTCTTTTACCAGGCTAGCATTATTCGCCTTTCATTACTTTTTCCTGGCGCATTACCGACTCTAGGTGCACGGCTTCCATGTAGCGTTCCACGAACTCTTCGGTGAGGCCTACTTGCGCGCCTTGGCGCTTGCTGCGCTCCAGAATCTCGTTGAGGCGGGCGGTTTGCAGGATGGTGATGTCGTTATCCTTTTTGTACTGACCAATTTTCTCGGACACAGCCATGCGGCGGCCTAGCAGCTGCATTACCTCGGCGTCGAGGTTGTTGATTTGCTCGCGCAGGCCGGCCAGGGCATTTACAAACTCGGCCTTGTCGGTGGTTTCGTGGCGCCACACTAGGTCGGTGATGAGTTGCTTCAGCACCTCAGGCGTGATTTGCTGCTTGGCATCGCTCCAGGCATTGTCGGGGTCGATGTGGCTCTCAATCATAGTGCCGTCGAAGTCGAGGTCCAGCGCCTGCTGGGCCACGGCGGCCAGCGTATCGCGGCGGCCGCAGATGTGGCTCGGGTCATTGAGGATGGGCATGTCGGGCAGGCGGCGCTTCATCTCGATGGGCAGGTGCCACATCGGGGCGTTGCGGTAGTCGGTGTTGCCGTAGCTCGAAAAGCCGCGGTGTATCATACCTACCTGCTTCAAACCAGCTTTTTGAATGCGCTCGATGGCGCCCGCCCACAGCTCCAGCTCGGGGTGAATGGGGTTCTTTACGAGCACCGGAATGTCTACGCCACGCAGGGCATTAGCAATTTCCTGCACCGAGAACGGGTTGCCGGTGGTGCGCGCACCTACCCACACCAGGTCCACACCGAAGGCGAGGCAGTCCTCGACGTGCTTGGCGGTGGCTACCTCCACGGCCACAGGCAGGCCAGTAAGCTCGCTGGCTTTTTTGAGCCAGGGCAAGCCCTTGGCCCCTACCCCTTCAAACCCACCGGGCTTGGTGCGGGGCTTCCAAATACCGGCGCGCAGGGCCTGCACTTTGCCAGTAGCGGCGAGGCGCTGGCAGGTTTCGAGCACTTGCTCCTCGGTTTCGGCCGAGCAGGGGCCCGAAATGAGGAAGGGCTTGTCTTCGGGCTTGCGATTGAAAAGGTCGTTGAACATGGGGGTGTTGGGTTGATTAAATAGTTTAAGTAGTAGGTCACGTTTGTCTTTGCTGCGCTACGCCCGCAAGGACAAGGCGTTAAGGGATGATTTTCTTTATTTTATTCGCGTGCTCCAGCTCGGTAGTCAGCCCGGCATAGTCTTCCTGCACCAGCAGCTCGCGCAGCTTCTGCAATTGGTGCAAATGCTCGTCGAGCACATCGAGCACGTTCTCGCGGTTTTGGCGGAAGATGGGCACCCAAGTGGCCGGCGCACTCTTAGCTAGCCGCACCGTGGAGGCAAAGCCGCCGCCCGCTAGGTCAAAAATGCGCTGCTCGCCGCGCTGCTCTTTCTCTAATACCGTGAGGGCCAAGGCAAACGAAGTGAGGTGCGAGATGTGCGACACGTAGGCCGTGTGCAGGTCGTGGTCGGCAGCGCCTAGGTGCATCACCCGCATCGGCAGGGCCTGAAACAGCGCTTCAACCATCGCCACGGCAGCGGGGTCGCTGGCGGCGGCATCGCAGACTACCAGCGTCTTCCCTTCGAACAGGCCGCGCACCGCTGCATCGGGACCCGAATACTCGGTGCCGGCCATGGGGTGCACCGCCACGAAGCGGCTCCGGCGCGGGTGCCCGGCCACGGCCGCCAGTAGGTTGCCCTTGGTCGAGCCCACGTCGATAACCGTTTGCTGGTCGCTCACGAGGTCGAGCACCTGGGGCAACACGGTCAGCATGGCATCCATGGGCACGGCCACGATGATGAGGCTAGCGGGCGCCACGGCGGCCCCTAGGTCGGTTTCTATTGCATCGACCAACCCCAGCTCTAAAGCCCGGCGGGCGTAGGGCGGGTGGTTTTCTACCCCAATGAGCCGGTCGACCAGGCCGTGCTGGCGCAGGCTGAGTGCCAGCGAGCCGCCAATAAGACCTAGGCCGATGATAGCAATCGTTTTGGTGCTTGGTGCCTGGTGTTTAGTACTTAGGAAATTCTCCATTTACTTTCGCTCTAAGCACTAGGCACTAACAACCAAGCACGAACCCGCTCCAGCGCCTCGCGCAGCACGCTCTCAGGCTGGCAGAGGCTGGCCCGGATGTAGCCGTTGCCGTTGCTACCGAAGATGCCGCCGGGCGTGAGAAACACGCGGGCCTCGGCCAGCACGGCGTCGCTGAGGGCGTAGCCATCGGCGTAGGCTGGAGGCACGGCCGCCCAGATGAATAGGCCCACCTGACCGGGCGCAGCCTCGCAGCCTAGGGCTTGCAGCAGCTCCACCACTAGCTTGCGGCGGGCGCGGTAGGTGGCGTTTAGCTCCGCAAACCACTCATCGCCTAGACCTAGGGCCGCTACCGCCGCCTGCTGAATACCCAGGAACATGCCCGAGTCCATGTTGCTCTTAAAGCGTAGCACCTCAGTCAGCCAGTCGGCGCGGCCTACCAGCATGCCCACCCGCCAGCCGGCCAGATTGTGGCTCTTGCTGAGCGAGTTCAGCTCTAGGGCCACCTCTTTAGCGCCCGGAATACTGAGCAGGCTCGTGGGCGGCGTCTCATTCAGCACGAAGCCGTACGGATTGTCGTGCACCAGCATGATGCTGTGCGCGGCCGCAAATTCAACCAGCTGTTCTAGAAACTCGGGGCTAGCTGGTGTGCCGGTGGGCATGTGCGGGTAGTTGACCAACATCATCTTCACGCGGCTCAGGTCCGTTTGGGCCAGGGCGCCTAGGTCGGGCAGCCAGCCGGTTTCGGCCGTCAGGTCGTACTCACGCACCTCGGCGCCACAGATTTCGGCCACCGCCCGGTAGGTCGGGTAGCCGGGGTTGGGAATGAGCACCGCGTCGCCAGCTTCCAGAAACGCCATACCGATGTGCATTAAGCCTTCTTTGGAGCCGGCCAGGGGCAGCACCTCGGTAGCAGGGTCGAGGGCAACGCCGTAGCTCTTTTGGTAGAACGCGGCCATGGCCTGGCGCAGCGCCGGCGTGCCCTGGTAGCTCTGGTAGCCGTGGGCAGTGGGCTGGGCTGCAGTGGCACCTAGGGCTGCTACCACGCTGGGGTGCGGCGGCAAATCGGGGCTGCCGATACCCAGGCTGATGATATTGGCCCCGGCGGCATTGAGCGCGGCTATTTCGCGCAGCTTGCGCGAGAAATAGTATTCGCCGGTATTGGCCAAGCGGCTGGCGGTGGTGGCTTGCATGTAGCTAGTCTCTAAGCGTTTGTCCTTGCGAGCGTAGCGAAGCAATCGCATTCGCTCGTTGTCTGGGGCAGTTATAGTTGTAGTAGCTCGTTCTGGTGTGCCTACTTCGTTGCACTCGCAAGGGCCGCCGATTCCGCGGCCACTTCCTGCCCAAACTCCATGCTGCCGCGCTGGTAAGCACCTAGCACGCGCAACTCCTCGGTCACGGTAGGTAGCTCGGCCAGCAGCGCCTCTAGCTGGGTGGGCGCGTCGAATTCGACATCGGCGTGAAAGCCGTAGTGCCAAGGCTGGCTAGGGCGCGGGCACGATTGCAACTTGCTTAGGTTCAACCCGTGGCCGGCTACCAGCGTGAGTACCTTGGCCAGCATGCCCGGCGCGTGCGAGGTGTAGAAATACAGCGACACCTTGTCGGGCTGCGCCACGGGCGTAGCCTCGGCGGCGCGCTCTAGCACCAGAAAGCGGGTGTAGTTGTTGGGGTCGTCGTTGATGGCGGGGGCCAAGATTTCCAGGCCGAAGGCTTCGGCGGCTTGGCCGCCGGCTATCACGGCGAGGCCGGGCGTGCGGCTTTCGGCCAGGCGCTGGGCGCTGAGGCCGGTGTCCTCGGTTTCGACAAGTTGCCAGGCGGGGTACTGCCCTAAGTAGTCGCCGCACTGGCGCAGGGCCATGGGGTGCGAGTGCACCGCCCGCACCTCGGCCAGCGTAGTGCCGGGCAGTACCAGCAGGTGCTGGTGAATGGGCAGGTACACCTCGCCGGTAATAGTGAGGTTGGCGCGCTCGAGCAGCAGATAATTAGGTAAAATACTGCCAGCCAGCGAATTTTCCATGGCCATCAGGGCGGCATCGGCGCGGCCGTCGGCTACCTGGGCTACTACCTCGCCAAAGGTGGCACAGAAGTTCAGGGCGGGCGTGGCGCCGAAAAACTGGCGGGCGGCTACTTCGTGGAAACTCCCTTTGAACCCCTGAATGGCAACGTGCTGTGGCATGGTAGTAGAGAAAAAAGCGGTGATTGAAAACCCACTCGCTGAAAAAACATAAAAAAAGCGCCACCCGAAGAACGAGTGGCGCTGCTAATTTTTTGTGGCTTAGCTACATGGCGACTCGTTCTACGCGGGCGGCGTAAAATAAAAGAAGCCAAAAAAGTAGCGGTTGCTGAACATGATACTGGTCGAATTGGGCGGCAAGGTAGGCAAGAATTTTAAACTGACAAATTTCGCCACCTCTTTTTTCACAAGGTTTTAGCCATTCCAGCGGCCAAATTTCCCCTGTTGGTAGTCGGCATACGCTTGTTCTATTTCGGCCTCCGTGTTCATCACAAACGGGCCGCCCGACACTACGGGCTCGCCGAAGGGTTGCGCATGACCTAGGAGCAACACGCTGTCAGTCAAGGCCTCTACAGCTAACTCGTCGCCGTCGTGGTTGAACTCGACCAGCTCGCGGGCGAAGGCTTCAGTGCCATTTACGCGCACGCTGCCACGCACCACGTAGAAAAAAATGCTGCGGCTGGCCGCAATGGGTAGCGTCACGGTAGCGCCTTCGGTTAAATCGAGCCAGGCCAGGGCCACGTCGGCCAGCGGCTGCACGGCACCAGTGGCCGAGCCCCAGGTGCCCGACACGGCGTGCGCCGTGACGCCAGCGGCCAGCGCGACGGTCGGTATCTCGTTTGCTTGCAGGCCTAGGTAGCGCGGCGCGGTCATTTTGTACTTGGCCGGCAGGTTGACTCAGAGCTGCAGGATTTCGAGCGGGCCGCCCATTTTCTTAAACTCATTCGACGACACCTCGGCGTGAATGAGACCTGAGCCAGCCGTCATCCACTGAATGCCGCCGGCCTTGATAACGCTTTCGTGGCCGCTGCTGTCCTTGTGCAGAATGTCGCCTTCCAGAATAAACGTGACTGTTTCGAAGCCGCGGTGCGGATGCGGGCCAAAAGGCAAGCCCCGGTTATTGGGACGATACACCTGCGGGCCGTGGTGGTTCAGGAACAGAAATGGGTCGATGTACTCGACCGACTGGGTAGGGATGGCCCGGTAGGTGACGAGGTCGGCGATGGGCGCATTTACGGCCCGGTGCTTTTGAATGACAGTGCGCATAGGTACTACTAACTGCGATGCGGGGCCGTGGTTATGGCTGCACCAAGAAAGGGAGGTTGCCGGTAGCCACGTTGCCGTGCCCATCGCGGGCGTACACGAAGAGGCGATAAGCGCCCGGCTGCGTGGGCGCGGTGAGAGTAGTTTGCCCCTTGGCGCCCGCGGGCAGGCTGCCAGCTACGGGCGTGGGTCGGCTTTCACGGTCGCCGCCCTGCTTGAGGTCGGTGCTTTCGGGCAGCAATTCCCACTGGTAGGTGAGCGGGTCGCGGTTGGGGTCGGTGACAGCAGCAGCCACGGGGTAAGCTTGGCCGGGTTTCAGTATTACGCCGTCGGTAGCGGCTTTGCCGTTGAGCAAAAGTGAACTGATGTGCGGGGCGCGGTTTTGGGGCCAGCGGCCGCTCCACTCATATTGTAGCACGTCCATCACCTCTGTTTCCTCGCCAGCTTCGGTAAAGAGGCCATACCAGGTGGGCGTGCGCTCTTGCTTCTGGCCCCACAAGAAAACGTAGGAACCTAGGCAGTGCGCCCGGTCCTTGAGCACCGAGGCCTCGTAGCGGCTCTGGTACACGGCGGCTTTCTGGCTACTTGTTTCTTCTACCGAGGCTTTCCAGGGCGTTTGTGGGCCTTCCCAATGCCCGGTGGGGCCCCACTCGGCCACTAGGTACGGCCCTTGCCACCCAGCTTCGCGCACCTGCTTGGGCAGCGTAGCCAGCCCTGCGTAGGTGTTGATACTCAAGATATCCACGGCCGGGCACCGCGCCATGATGTAGGCCACCTCGCGCTTGCCCACGCCCGCCAACACCGTCGAGGTGGGGTGGTTGGGGTCAAGCTTGTGAATCATCTTGGCGATGTCATTCACCGCATCCCACACCTTGGGGTTGGTGTAGTCGAGGTTCAGCTCATTGCCAATGCCCCACACCAATACCGCGGGGTCATCTTTGTACTTCAGGACCTCGGCCTTAATCTTTTCGAGTTGGTCTGCTACCGACGAAGCATCGTTGTAGTCGAAGCCGTGGCGCTCGCGGGCCACGTCGAGGCCCAGCATCACAGTCAGGTGGTTTTTATTGGCGGCGGCTAGCACTTTGGGGGCATCGGCGGTACCCCAGGTGCGGATGGAGTTGCCGCCGTAGGCCGCGATACGCTCGGGGTATTGGCTGCCGCCCGCGCCTTTCACAAAGTAGGGTTTACCCCCACGTAGCAGTTCATAGCCGCTAGCAGTCCGGCTTACGGTCACTTTAATCGGGGCGGTGGGTGGGGCGGCCGTAGCGAACGCTGCGAAGTTGGTCAGCGCGGCCAACGCCAGGCCGAAGCGGAGAGAATAAATAAGCATAAAGGAAAAGAATGGGCGGCAAAAGTAGCTGCCTTACCTACCCCCGGCCGATTTGAAACGTGGACTACCGTAAAAAACGCTTGTCATGCTGAGCTTGCGAAGCATCTCATCACGTTAGATTATTCCAAACGTGGTAAGATGCTTCGCAAGCTCAGCATGACAAGCGTTCTGGTGCTTTTGCCTTATTTGTGGTCCTAGGTGGCGCTATGAAGCCTCTTCGTCAGTAGGCGGCGTGCCGCGGAAGGCGTCAGTTTTACCCACGCCGACGGTTAGCTTCACGGGCTTGTTCTCCTTGGCCGATTGGTAGATGGCCTCCATAATGCGCTGGTCTTGCAGGCCTTCTTCGCCGGGCGTGTAGGGCGTTTTGTTGCCGCGCACGCACTCGGCCATATGGTCCATTTCGAGGGCAAACTGCTGTTTATCAGGATTGCTGGGCTGCTCTATCATCTGCTTGCCGTTGGGGGCGTGCACCAGCTCTTGCTTGAGGCCTTTGTAGGGGAAAGCCGGGTCCATTTTGATGGTGCCGGTTTCGGCGTGCACGGCGTAGCTCTTGTTATTGAACGAGCCGTAGCCGGTCATGCACTGAGCTATCACGCCGCTCGGGAAACGCAGCGTAAAGCTCACGTTCTCTTCGATTTCCTTGAAGCGGTCGTCGCCGGGCGTGCTGTAGATTTGGGCGCTCACCTCGGTGGGCTCCTCCCCTAGCAGAAAGCGCGTGGTATTGAGGCAGTACAAGCCTACATCGGGCAGCGAGCCGCCGCCGGCCAGCGCCTTTTTGTGGCGCCACTGCTGGTCGTGGGCCTGGTTTTGGCAGTTCATCATCTGGATGAGCTTGGTCTTACCGTAGGTTTTGTCGCGCACCATTTTTTGGGCGGCCCGGTTGAGGGGCTCGTACTGAATGCGGTAGGCTATCATCAGCTTCTTACCAGCTTTGTTGCAGGCCGCTATCATTTCTTCGCACTCCTTCACTGAGTTGGCCATCGGCTTTTCACAGAGGATGTGCTTGCCCGCCTTAGCGCCCCGAATGGTGTACTCGTGGTGCATGGAGTTGGGCAGCACGATATATATCACCTGCACCTCGGGGTTGTCCTTCAGCTTGTCGTAGTTGGCATACGAGTAGCAGCTGCTGGGCTTAATACCGTATTGCTTAGCGGCTTTGGCCATCTTGTCGGCGTCGCCGCTCACCAGAGCCACCGGCTTGCAGTGCTTGGCCTGGCCAAAGGCCGGTAGAATTTCAGCGAGCGTGAGGTGACCTAAACCCACGATGGCAAAGCCCACGCGCTGGTCGGGCGCATCGGGGTTTGGGAAAGGACCGGCCTTAGGTTCAGTAGGCGCTTCGAGGGGCGGCAGCTTAATGTCGAGCGGGCCGGTGGGCGGCGCCACGGTGTCGAAGCCACCTAGGTCGGCGGCTTCGGCCGCGGCCAGCGGTAGGGCAGTGGCAATGCCAGCGGCCAGCAGGCCACGCCCGGCGTGGTTGATAAACTGACGGCGCGAGGTAGCGCTGGTAGCGGGCTCGCCCAGGCCCAGGGCAACTTGGTCGAGGGCGTTAGCGGCAGAAGTTTCTTGAAACATAGCTAGGTAAAACAGGATGAAAAAGCTGTATCAGCCTCCCTGTACGTACCGCACTCAATTAGGTACTATTACTAGCGCCCCAAGCCCGGCCGTGGCAACCCTAGGTAATCGTTGGCTGTTAAGAGTCATTCACGACTGCAATAGTCTGGTTAATGCAGGCCCTCTTTTAGCATTAACCATTGATACTTAATTAGTAGCAATTATCCATGTCTGCTCTCTTTGAACCCCTGGCCCTACGCGGCCTCACACTCAAAAATCGCATTGTTGTTTCGCCCATGTGCCAGTACAGCGCCCAAGACGGCTTTGCCAATGACTGGCACTTGGTGCACCTAGGTAGCCGCGCTGTGGGCGGGGCCGGCCTGCTTATTCAGGAAGCCACGGCCGTATCGCCGGAGGGCCGCATCACGCCTGAGGACCTCGGCATCTGGAAAGATGAGCACATCGAGTTTCAGAAGCGCATCAACCAGTTTATCGAAGCCCATGGCAGCGTGCCGGGCGTGCAGCTGGCCCACGCCGGTCGCAAAGCCAGCACCTACACCAGCTGGCTGGGCAAGGGCCACGGCGCCGTGCCCGAGGATGAGGGCGGCTGGCAAGTGGTAGCCCCCAGCGCCATCAAGTTTGCCGATAGCTACCCACAGCCAGTGGCCCTCGATGCGGCCGGCATCAAGAAGGTCATTGCTGACTTCCGCAGCGCCACCGAGCGCTCGCTCGCGGCTGGTTTTAAAGTGATTGAGATTCACGCGGCGCACGGCTATCTGCTGCACGAGTTTTTGTCGCCACTCAGCAACCAGCGCACCGATACCTACGGCGGCTCGTTCGAGAACCGCATTCGGCTCTTGCTCGAAGTAGTGGCGGCCGTGCGCCAGGTGCTGCCCGACGACTTTCCGCTGTTCGTGCGCATCTCGGCCACCGACTGGGCCGAGGGCGGCTGGACGCCCGACGAGTCGGTGCAGCTCAGCACCTGGCTGCGCGACCGCGGCGTGGACCTAGTAGACTGCTCAACGGGCGGCAACGTGGAGAAGGCGCAAATTCCGGTGGGGCCCGGCTACCAGGTCGAGTTTGCCGAGCGCATCAAGCGCGAAGTGGGCATTGCCACTGGCGCAGTGGGCCTCATTACTACGCCGCAGCAAGCCGAAGAGCTGGTTGCCAACGGCCAGGCCGACCTCGTGCTGCTGGCCCGCGAGGAGCTGCGCGACCCCTACTTCCCGCTACACGCCGCCCACGAGTTGGGAGCCGATGTGACCTGGCCCGTGCAGTACGAGCGTGCCAAGCCCCGGCCCTAGGTGCTGTAATCTGGCTTGTGCGCTTTAAAACCTAACTGAGCATTTTTGATGCTCGTTTTAAGGTCAATCGAAAAAGGTTGCGTTAAGAAACTGGTACTAGTTTCTTAACGCAACCTTTTTTTGCTCATTGTTTTCCTTTGAAACCCTGCTATCCCATCAGCTGGTAGCCAGTGGTTTTAACTGCGTTGCTACCACCTCAGTACCACCCCACCAAGCCACTATACTTGTAAAGTAACTAGATGAAAGTGGAGAAAATAATGTGCATACTTGCGTACCTTTTACCAAACTTTTCCCACTCAACTCATTACATATGAGCCAACTTCCCGAAACTCCGTCTCGGCGGACTTTCCTCAAGCAAGGGGCGGCTGCAACGGCCGGCATCATCATTGTTCCGCGCTTTGTGCTTGGCGGCAAGGGCTACACGGCCCCTAGCGACCAGCTTTTGATAGCCGGCGTCGGGGTCGGCGGCAAGGGCGAAAGCGACATTGCCATGTTTGCCAAGAGTGGCAAAGCCCGCATTGCCTACCTCTGCGACGTAGACGACCGCCGAGCCGCCAACTCGCGCAAGGCTTTTCCGCAAGCCAAGTACTATAAAGACTGGCGGAAAATGTTCGAGAAAGAGCACAAGCATTTCGATGCCGTGTCGGTTTCGACGCCCGACCACAACCACGCCATGCCTACGATGGCGGCCATGCAGCTTGGTAAGCACGTCTACGTGCAAAAACCTTTAACCCACGATATCTTCGAAGCACGCGCCCTCACCGACGCCGCCAAAAAGTATCCTAAGGTGGTAACCCAGATGGGCAACCAGGGCTCTTCCAACGATGGCGTGCGGCAGCTAATGGAGTGGTATGATGCCGGCACCATCGGCGATGTGCACACCATCTATTGCTGGACCGACCGCCCGGTGTGGCCCCAGGGCATTGCCTGGCCCAAGACCACGGCTACTGTTCCGTCCGAACTCGATTGGGACCTGTGGCTGGGCACAGCTCCGCAGCGCGACTATGTCGACCACCTCATCCCCTTCAACTGGCGCGGCTGGTGGGACTACGGGACCGGCGCCCTCGGCGACATGGGCTGCCACCTTCTCGAAGCGCCGTTCCGAGTGCTTGACCTGAAATATGCTAACTCGGTGCAAGCTAGCGTAGGTAGCGTATACGTTGATGAGTTTAAGCGCGGCTACTTCCCTGAGAGCTGCCCTCCGTCGAGCCACGTTACGCTCACCTTCCCGAAGACTAACAAAACCAAAGGCGACATTACCGTGCACTGGATGGACGGCGGCATTCAGCCCGAGCGCCCCGACGAGCTAGGACCTAATGAGCTGTTTGGCGATGGCGGCAACGGCACGCTGTTTATCGGTACCAAGGGCAAAATGATGGCTAGCACCTACGCCGAAAACCCGCGCCTGCTACCTCTCTCCCGCAACCAGGAAGTGAACGTACCCAAGACCCTGGCCCGCGTGCCCGGCCAAGCCAATGGCCACTACGCCCAGTGGGTAGAAGCCAGCATCGCCGGCGCTGGCAAAATGAAGTTGAGCTCGCCCTTCGAGCTGGCCGGCCCGCTCACCGAGGCACTGCTCATGGCTAACCTCGCCATCCGGGGCTATGACCTGCAGAAGCCTAAGGCATCGGGCAATGGCTTCGATTACCCCGGCCGCGGCCGTAAACTACTGTGGGACAACAATCAAATGCGCATCACAAACCTCGATGAGGTAAATCAATTTGTGAAGCGTGAGTACCGCCAGGGCTGGAAGCTAGCCTAGGTTGGCACCCACTACGCTACGCGTAGTCTAAAAAGAGTCTTCGTTCGCTAAAACCTTTAAATAGGCTTTAGCGAATGAAGGCTCTTTTTTAAGTTTAGGCCAACAGCTGGCCTAGAAGCATTTCCATTCTCAGTAGTTTACTTCAGCAAGTAGCCGCTCTGCACTACTTTGCGCTGGTCGGCGGCGTTGCAAAGCGCGTAGCTAAAACCTTTTTGCAGTGCAAAGGCTCCCGTTACGCCTTGGTTGTTCACGGCAATAAAGCATACCTGAATATCCTTGGCTTTGGCACCTTTGATGCGGTTTATGCGCTCGACAGCAGCCCGGCACGCTGCCTCGGGCGACATACCCTGGCGCATGAACTCGACTACGGTGTGCGCCCCGGCCATACGAATCACGTCTTCGCCCTGGCCAGTTGCGGCGGCGGCACCTACTTCATTGTCAACGTAAAGGCCCGAGCCGATGAGCGGCGAGTCGCCCACCCGGCCGCGCATCTTAAAGCCCATGCCGCTGGTGGTGCAGCTGCCGCTGAGGTTGCCTTGCGCATCTAGCGCCAGCATGGCAATGGTATCGTGGTTTTGGGGGCCACCCACGGGGCCGGTTTTCTGGTTGCCGATGTTTTCGATGTTTACTACGGGCTTGTACTCGCTGGTTTTCAGCCATTCGCGGTAGGCCTTTTCGGCATCGGGACTCAGCTTCTGGGGCTGCAGCGGGAAGCCCTGGGCCACAGCAAACTGCTGGGCGCCTTCGCCCACGAGCATCACGTGGGGCGTCTTCTCCATCACACGCCGCGCCACGCTGATGGGGTGCAAGACGCGCTCGAGGGCGGCCACGCTGCCGCAGTTGAACTGGTGGTCCATGATGCAGGCGTCGAGCGTCACGATGCCTTCGCGGTCGGGGTTGCCACCTAGGCCCACGCAGCAGTTTTGCGAGGCCTCGGTCACCATCACCCCGGCCTCGACGGCATCGAGGGCGCGGCCGCCTTTTTTCAGAATTTCCCAAGCGCCTTGGTTGGCGGCCACGCCGTCGTTCCAGGTAGAAATGGCCAGGGCCTTGCCGCGCACATTGGGCGGCAAGGCCCTAGGGGCCGCAGCGCCAGGCTGGGTAGTGAGCAGCGCCAGGCTGGCGGCAGAGGAGGTCAAAAATTTCCGGCGAGTAGCCATACAAAGTCGGGGGTTGAAAGCAGATGCGCAGGCCAAAGAAAACACCCGCGCGCCAGCTTGCCGCATTTGCCGGCCAAAGTAGGGACCTAGGCCGCCGGCGTCCAGCGCGCCACCTGGGGGTTGGGGAGGCGCACGCCAGCGGGGTACGTCAGCAGCTCGATGAGCGCGCCCCAGGGTGTGTGGCCGTATACCAGCTCGTTGCCCGGGCCGGCCTCTATGCCTTTCAGCGGGTGCGGCACCGACAGCAGCCGCCCGCCCGCCGCCTCAAAGCGCTGAGCGGCGGCGGCTAGGTCATCGACATACAACCCGATGTGCGTGAAGCTGAGGTCTACGATAGTGGCCGGCGACTGCTGCTGCGCACGGGCCACCTCAAACAACTCAAGGGAGGGCCCGTTGGCCAGGCGCAGCAGCCGAATCTGGATAACTTGGCCACCGGGCGGCAACCCTAGCTCTTGCTCGGCTAGGGCGCCAGCCTGGGGCGGGCTAGTGTGGAGGTGCGAGTCGTAGATGACCTGCGCCCCAAAGGCCTGCTCCAGAAACTGGGTGGCGGCCTCTAGGTCGGGTACTGTCCAGCCAACGTGGTCGATACCTCGGAGTGTGTTTTTCATAAGTGGGTGGGATAGTAGTGTATAGCCTATTACGTAACTAATGCCCCGGGAGTGTTGCGCCCACCCACCTAGGCGGCGCTGGCCACCAGCCGGGCCGTGACCAGCAGCTGGCCCACGTGGCGCGTGGTGTGCTCGGCGGCGTGCACCAGTAGGCCTATCACGGTGCTGGGCAGCTGGGCGCGCCCTACCCCACGCCACTCGGGCAGCGTGGCCTCGGGGGTGGCTTGCAGCTGCGCCAGAGCCATCTCCACTTGCCGGGCAAAGGCCTGCACCAGCTCTTGCTCGGCTCCTGGGTGGGTAGGCGGCTGCTCTTCGACCGCTAAGTAGGCCAGCTGCGCCGCGCTCAGGGCCTCGCCGCGGGCATACGTAAAGGTGCGGTCGAGCACGCCCGCCAGGTGGCGCAGGTGAAAGCCCACCGATGCCAGCCCTAGGGGTCGCTCGGCCAATCGGCCGGCCGGAAAGCCCGCCAGTAGCTCGGTTATTTCTTCGCGGGCTTGCAGCAGGGCGTGGGCCACCGGCTGCAAAAGGGGCGGCACCGCGGGTAGCAGGCCGCGCAGCCAGACTTCGGGCAAACTTTTAATCGGCATAATGCGAAATGGAAAAAGCCTATCTACGGCCCGGCCGCCGCCAAGATGGGTGCCCCCTGGCAAGCGTAGCATTTTAGCTGGCCACGCGCGCCGCGCCTAGCGCCACTGAGGCAGCTGCGCCGGGCAGCAGAACATCTTATGGCGCGGGCCATAATTCCCATTTATACTTTCCCAAGCAAGGCGTTTTCCGGCCGGCTGGCTGCCGCTGGCCAGGGGCCGGCTAGCCGTCTTGGGTTCCTCATATAATGGGCCACCGCACCCCGGCGGCACCCATGAATTTCATATTCACAAGATTTTATATCACGGCATTCGCTCCCTAGTTTTACTGAGCTGCTAATGTGACTATAAGCCTTGCTTTACAGCGGACCTTTTTCTATTCCTCTATACTATGCGGGTGCTGCCAACGCCGAGCCACAGCCCGGCCGCGCTACGCACTTGCCAACCTGCCTTCCACCCCCTTACCGCTTGTTATGCTTGCACCACTACTCCGTCGTTTTCCTTCGTTACCGTGGCTGCTGCTACTGCTGCTGGGCGCGGCCCAGTCGGTGCAGGCCAGCCACTTGCTAGGTGGCGAAATGACGTATAAGTACCTAGGGGCCGATGGCCCGGCCGCTGCGCCGCACCGCTATGAGGTTACCACCTCGGTGTATGTGGCCTGCCACCGGTCGGTCACGACCTCATTTCTAGACCTATTCATCTACGACAAAGCCACTGGGGCCCGCGTCGTGGCCGCTCCCGCCCACCTAGGCTCCAGCAATGCCTCGGTAGCGGGCCTGAGCGTAGAGTTTACGCAGCCTAGCATTAGTGCCTGCACCAGCATTGCGGTGCCGGCGGGCTGCACTATTACGGGCGCGTCGCAGCCCTACCAGCTGCAAAAATTTGTGGGTGTTATTTGCCTGCCCGCTTCGAGCGCGGGCTACTATATAGTAACTGCCCCTGGGGGCGGCCGCAATGCGGACATCAACAACCTGGCGGGTGGTGGCAACGCCAGCAGCGGCTACCAGCTCAGCCTTTACTGCACCCTGGCCCCTCCCAGCATTCCTAACAGTTCGCCGGTGTTTACTGGCAATGCCGTGGGCCTGATTTGCGCGAGCGATACCACCGTGGTGCTAAACAACGCAGTGGATGCTGATGGCGACCGGCTGGAGTACACCTTTGGCCAGCCTTATAACTACTTGGCCAACAACCCTACCTTCTCGCTGGCCGGCAACTATGTGCCTTACACTTCTTCGGGGGGCTACTCGGCTACTTCTCCGCTGGGCACCGGTGCCGGATACTTCGCCAAAATTGACCCTAGCACGGGGGTTACCAAATATGTGGGGGGACCCACCGTAGGCAACCGCTACGGCATTGCGGTAGATGTGACGGAGTACCGCACCATCAACGGCGTAGAGGTATCGCTGGGCACTACCCGGCGCGATATCCAACTACTAGTGGGCTTGTGCCCGGCCGTGGACCCGCCCGTGCTGCCGACGGCGGCCATTATGCCCCGCAGCTACACTATTGAGGCGGGCAGCACCTTGCGCATTCCGATAACGGGCACGCAGCCGGCGGCCCACCCCCTGACACTGACCGCAACCAGCGTGCTGCTTGACGGCCTAGGCGGCCACGACGCCTCCTTTGCCAATAACCCCGGCACCAACACCTACGCAGGCAGCCCCGTAGGAGCCTACACGGTGGCCAGCACCGCCGGCGGCACGGTAGCGGGCACGTTCGTGTTTTCTCCCACCTGCGCCCAGGCCCGGGCCACGCCCTATGATGTTACGCTGGTGCTGCAAGACGTCGGCTGCGCGGGCAAGCTGGCGAGCGATGTGCTGCGCATAATGGTAGTGAAGCCCACAGGGCCCACCGCCATTGCGGGCAACCTGGCCGTGTGTGGCCTGAACACCACCCAAACCTATACCGCCAGCGGCGGCACCGCGGCCACCATCAACTGGACCGTGACGAACGGTACCATCGTGGGTAGCGCCACCGCCAACCCCGTAACCGTGCGCTGGCCCGCGGCCGGCGCCGGCACCATCACGGCGCAGGGCATATCGCAGGCGGGCTGCCCGCTAAGCCAAGTTACCAGCAACGTAGTGGTGAGCCCGGCCCCGGCCCTGACGCTGACCGGCTCCCAGGCTATTTGCAAGGGCGGCAGCACTACCCTCAGCGTGAGCGGCGGCACGGCCCCTTACACCGTTGCGGGCGGGCCCACCCCTCTGAGTGGAACTGGGCCCTTTGTGCTCAGCCCCACCCAAACCACGACCTACACCGTCACGGGCACGGCACCTAATGGCTGCCCCGCCGTGGGGCAGGTTACCATCACGGTGAGCCCGCTGCCGGTGGCTACGGCGGGCGCGGCGGCCACTAGCTGCCCGGGCAGCCGCATGCAGCTTGGCGCCGCCCCGGTGGCCGGTCTCACCTATAGCTGGAGCCCCACCGCGGGCCTCAGCAGCGCCACTGTAGCCAACCCCACCGTGGCCCTAGCCAACTCCACCAGCGCCCCCATCACCCAGACCTATACCCTGACTGTGACCAATGCCAACGGCTGCCAAGCTAGCAGCACAGTGGTCGCAACGGTGCTGCCCCCGCCAACAGCCGTGCCAGGCGCGGCCGCTACTTTTTGCTCGGGTGGCAGCGCGCAGCTCGGCAGCGCCCCGGTGGCGGGTCTCACCTATAGCTGGAGTCCGGCCACGGGCCTAAGCAGCAGCACCGTGGCCAACCCAACCGTGACGCTGCCCAACGCGACCAGCGCCGCCGCTACGCAGACCTATACCCTGACCCTGACCAACGCTGGCGGCTGCGCCGCGACCAGCACGGTGGCCGTGACGGTGCTGCCCGCCGTGGCGCCGGGTACCATCGGGGCTGACCAAACGGTATGCGCGGGCGCCGTGCCGGCACCGCTTACCAGCACGGCCCCCGCCACGGGTGGCACCGGTACCTACGCCTATCAGTGGGAGTCGTCTTCCGATAACCTAACCTGGGCGGCGCTGGCCAACGCCACGGGCCTCACCTACGCGCCTGGCCCGGTGGCTGCCACTACGTATTTTCGGCGGCGCGCCACAGCGGGCGCCTGCGGCCCAGTTTACTCTAATGTGGTGCTGCTAACTGCTCGGCCCCTGCTGGCTACTGCCGTAGCCTTGCCCACGCTGCCGGCTCAATGCGCCGGCATGGCCTTCACCTTCGTGCCCACGCCCATCAATGCCGGCCCGGCTCCCACCTACCGGTGGCTTGTGAACGGCGCGGCCGTGGGCACTGGCCCTAGCTACACCAGCAGCACGCTGGCCGATGGCGACCTGGTGCGCGTAGAGCTGACCCCGACGAACGGCCTCTGCACCAGCGGCGGCGCGGTGGCCACCGCGCGCGTAAGCCTGACGCCCGTGCCCGCCCCCACTGCCACTATACAACTGCAAACCGCGATGCCTGCGTGCCTAGGTTCTCCTATCGCCTTTGGCGTGGGCCAAGCCGCCAATGCCAGCGCCGGCTCGCAGTACCAATGGCAAGTAGATGGCATAGAAGTAGCCGGCGCCACTGGCCCCAGCTTTACCAGCAGCACCTTGCGCGATGGCCAGGCTGTGGCCCTGGTAGTGCGCACCACCAATGCCTGCGGCCAGCCAACCATTGCCACCTCGGCGGCCGTGCGCGTGGCCGTTACGGCGCCCGTGCAGGTAAGTGCCGGCCTGGACAAAACCATCATGGAAGGCGAAACAGTGGTGCTGGAAGGCACCGCCGATGGTAACTACCCCGTGAGCTGGTCGCCCTCGCCCACCCTGACGCTTGGGGCCGGCAACCAGCTGCGGCCCGTGGTTGCGCCCCTGGCTACTACCACCTACACCCTTGCGGCCGGCGCCGGCTACTGCAGCAACACCAGCACCGTTACGGTAACGGTGCTGCCCCACGTGCGCATTCCAAATGCCTTTTCGCCCAATGGCGACAGCCGCGACGACACCTGGCAAATCGACAACATCGACCAATATGCCAACAACCATGTCACCGTATTTAACCGCTGGGGAGCCAAGGTTTTTGAAACTGCCAACTACAGCCGCAGCCGCGAATGGAATGGCATCATCAACGGCCAGCCCACGCCCGTTGGCACCTACTATTACCTTATCACCCTCGGCAATGGCAAATCGTTTACCGGGCCGATTACGGTTGTTTATTAGGGTTGGCAGGTAGCCTATACCTGTCGCTTTTGCCCCCAGTCTCCTACCTAGGGGGCTGGGGGCACATTTTTGCGGACGAGCCTGGCTTGTACCTAGTGGGCCGAGTTTCGGGCTGTTGTACCTTTGAGAACGCGGCCCGGCCGCCTTTTTAGTTTGCGTTTCATGTCTGCATCTCCTGCTTCCGCCCTGCTGGCCGCCGCCGCGCAGTTTGGCACCCCGCTCTACGTGTACGAGGCCGCTACCATTCGGCGCCAGTACCAGAAGCTGACCACCGCATTTAGCGGCCACCCCACGCGCTTTTTCTACGCCTGTAAAGCCCTCACCAACGTGACCGTGCTGAAGGTGCTGCTGGCCGAGGGCGCGGGCCTCGACTGCGTGAGCATCAATGAGGTAAAGCTGGGCCTGCACGTGGGCTTCCAGCCCGAGAACATTCTCTTCACCCCCAACAGCGTCGCCTTCAGCGAGCTGGTCGAGGCCAAAGAGCTGGGCGTGAACCTCAACATCGACAACCTCTCGCTGCTCGAGCGCTTTGGCACCACGTTTGGGGGCTCCTACCCCGTGTGCGTGCGCCTGAACCCGCACATCGAGGCGGGCGGCAACTACAAAATTTCGACCGGGCACATCGACAGCAAGTTTGGTGTCAGCATTCACCAGCTGCGCCACCTCGAGCGCGTGGTAAAGGGCACCGGCCTGCACGTGCGCGGCCTGCACATGCACACGGGCTCCGAAATCAAAGACGTACAAGTGTTTTTGCGGGCGCTGGATATCTTGTTCGATGCCGCCCGTCGCTTCCCACAGCTCGAATTTTTGGACCTAGGCTCGGGCTTCAAAGTGCCCTACAAGCCCGGCGACCCCGAAACCGACGTGGCGGGCCTGGGTCAGCAAGTGGCCGCGGCATTTCAAGAATTTGAGCAAGAATACGGCCGTCCGCTGGAGGCGTGGTTCGAGCCCGGCAAGTACCTGGTGAGCGAAGCCGGCTACCTGCTGGTGGAGGTCTCGACCGTGAAGCACACCACGGCTACCGTGTTTGCGGGCGTTAACTCGGGCTTCAACCACCTCATCCGGCCCATGATGTACGATGCCTATCACTACATCTCCAACCTCTCGCATCCCGACGGCCCCGAGCGCTTGTACACGGTGGTGGGCAACATCTGCGAAACCGACACCTTTGCCTGGGACCGCCTGCTGCCCGAGGTGCGCGAAGGCGACATCCTGGCCTTCCACAACGCTGGCGCCTACGGCTTTGAGATGAGCAGCTCGTTCAACTCGCGCCTGCGCCCCGCTGAAGTTCTGCTCGATGGCGAGGAGGCTCCCCGCCTCATCCGCCGCCGCCAAACCTTTGAGGACCTGCTGGCCGGACAGGTTTAAGAATTATTAACAATTAAGAGTGCCTTTCTCCTGTCATGCAGCGCGCAACGAAGCATGACAGGAGAAAGGCACTCTTAATTGTTAATTGACTACTACTGCTGCGCTAGCAGCCAAGCGACGGCTTCGGGCTCGTGCTCGAAGTTGCGGTACTGATGGCCGAGCTTGCGGCTGGTCATGACAATACCCGTCATGGCAAGGCGGGCAAATACGTTGTGGGCCACCACCACAGCGCCATAGCGGTAGCCAGCCTCGCGCACGGCGCGGGGCAGCCACTCATTTATCATCCAGGTTTCTTCGGCGGGTGTGAAGGCGTTCATGGCCTGCTGATTAACGAGCATTTTGCTCCAGCCGTGGCGCTTCATAGCTTGCTGGGCGTGCGTGAGCAGCGATTGAAACTGCGTTTCGCTACGCACACCAGCGTAATATTCGAGGCGGATGTATGCTTCAGGCTCCTCCCAGAGGCAACCGGCGTTGTTTTTAAAATAAATAGTGCGCGCAGCCATAAGATAATAGAACAGCAATACCTATAATCGCCGCAAGGTACTAGCGCCGAGGCTACCCATCCAGTTGCCTTAAACTGCGGGAGTCGGCCCTAGGTTAGCTTTTTGCCATCTTTCCTGCCTCAACCTATGAAACCGCGCCGCAAGCCCGCCGCCCTCCGCAAGCCCGATTCTTTTCCTGCCGACCAAGTGCTTACGGGCCTCGATACACGGCGCCTGCTAGCCCTAGGTCGCGAGTTCGAACAGTTTCACTTCATAAGCTGTGAGCTAGCCGAGGCTGACCTCAGTGGGCTGCGCTTTGAGGACTGCCTTTTTGAGCGCTGCAACCTGACTACGGCCCGGCTCGGCGGCACGGCGCTGCAAAACGTGGCGTTTGCCGACTGCAAGCTACTGGGTGTCAACTTTGGTGCGTGCCAAGACATGCTATTTGGTGTGCACTTCGATGGCTGCCAGCTGCGCTACGCCTCCTTTGGGGGCAAGCGTATGGCGGGCACCCGCTTCGCGCAGTGCACCCTCGACGAGGCCGATTTTACCAACACCGACCTCAGCAGCGCCTCCTTCGCGGGGTGCGACCTCACGCGGACAAGTTTTCATAACACCCTACTGGCGGGGGCCGATTTTACGACGGCCACCAACTACGCTCTCGACCCCGAGGCCAATATCCTTACCGGGGCGCGCTTTGCGCTGGCCGGGCTGCCAGGTCTACTCGCCAAGTACGACCTCGTGGTAGAATAAGCGCCGAGCTTTAACTCGCCCCGCCCAGCTTGCGTAACCAGCGCACTATGCGCTACACCTTGCTTCTGCCCCTGCTTGGGCTCTGCTCGTTTGTGCCCCCGCCCACCCCAGCCCAGCTCGTGGTACCGGGCCAGAGCCTGGGCAACCTCCGGCTGGGAGCCGATGCGGCCACGCTGGCCAACCTAGGACCTGCCGCCTACAGCGACGCGGCTATGCAGAAGTGCTGGGCCACGTGGTTTGGCACGGGCCACCCGCCCGCCCAACTCGACGTGTACACCACCATGATACCGGGCCAAGACGCTCACAAATCGGTGCAGGTGGTGCGGGCTACATCTACCTACTTTCGCCTAGCCAATGGGCTGCGCAATGGCTCGACGCTGCGCCAGATTGAGGAGTGCTACGGCAAGCTGCCGCTGGCCACCAGCTACCAGCTCAAGGCCGGCCCGCGCTACCTCTACGACAACGTGAAGCTGGGCATCGCCTTTGAGCTAGATGGCAAAATGAGCACCAGTCACTGCCGGGCGCTGGTGGTGCACCAGCCTATGCAGCCCGCAGCTAAGATTTATTTGCCGATGCCGCTTTATCTCAAAGAAGTGCCGGTACGTAAGTGAGCTATTTGTCTTTGCAAGCACAGCGCAGCGAGGACATTGCCATCATCTGCTAGTACTTCTTACCCATGTCCCCAGCTCCTGCGGCTGCCAAGCCCTCCTTTCTCACGCCCTTTACTTATGCGCTGTTTCGGGCTATTTGGATAGCCTCGGTAGTATCGAACGTAGGCACCTGGATGCAGAACGTGGCCGGCGTGTGGCTCGTGACTACGCTCACCACCTCGGCGCTGCTGGTGGCCCTTATGCAAACAGCCACTAGCCTGCCGGCCTTTTTGCTGAGCATGCCGGCCGGCGCCATCGGCGACCTCATCGACCGGCGCAAGCTGCTACTGGCCACGCAGGGCTTTATGGCGATAGTGGCGTTTAGCCTAGGGGCCTTCACGTTTACAGGGCACATCACGGCGCTGGAGGTGCTGGGCTTCACATTTCTCCTAGGTATGGGCGCGGCCCTAAATGGGCCGGTGTGGCAGGCCGTGGCTACCGAGCTGGTGCCGCGCCCGGTACTGCCGTTTGCCATCACGCTCAATGGCGTCAGCAACAACATCGCCCGCGCCATTGGGCCGGCCCTAGGTGGGCTCATCATCGCCTACTACTCGCCGGGCTACGTTTTTATGCTCAATGGCATCTCCTTTATCGGCACGTGGCTGGTGGTATACCGCTGGCAGCGTGAGGCCGAACCTAGCAGTGGCCCGGCCGAAAACTTCACGGGTGCGTTGCGGGCGGGGTTGCGCTATGTGCAGTATTCGCCGGCTATTTATGGGGTGTTGGTGCGCACGTTTGCGTTTTCATTCGGGGCCAGCGCTATGTGGGCGCTGCTGAGCGTGGTGGTGGCACGGCAGCTGCACCTCAGCTCGGGCACCTACGGCGTCATGCTGTCGTGGCTGGGCGCGGGCGCCATCACGGGGGCTTTCCTCATGGGACGCGCTGGCCAGCAGCTTACCATGAACCAGCGGGTGCTGCTGGGTTCCATCGGCTTTGTGGGCACCAACTTGGCTTTGGCGCTGGTGCCAAGCGAGTACTGGCTGTTCCCAGTGATGTTCGTGTCGGGCACCTGCTGGCTGATTGTGATGACCAGCTTTAACACCACCGTGCAGCTGCACGTGCCCAAGTGGGTGCAAGCGCGGGTAGTGAGTATTTATATGCTGACGTTTCAGGCGGGTATGAGCCTAGGCAGCGTGGCCTGGGGCGAATTGGCCGACCGCATCAGTCTACAAACGGCCCTGCTGGTAGCAGCCGGCTGGATGCTGGCTAGTCTGCTACTGGCCATTCCGTTCTCTATTCACCAGCCCGAGGGCCTCGACCTAGCGCCGGCCGATAGTTGGACCGACCCCGCCCCCGGCACGCTCGAAGGCGAAGGCATCGACCCTGAAGATGGCCCCGTGGTGGTGATGATAGCCTACAACGTGGCCCCCGCCGACTGGCCCGCTTTCCGCGAGGCAGCCCAGCAGCTGCGCCGCCTGCGCCTGCGCGATGGGGCACTGCGAGCCGGCGTCTTTGCCGACGTGGCCGACCCCACACGCCTCACCGAGTTCTTTTACGTGGCTACCTGGGGTGAGCACTTGCGCCAGCACCGCCGCTTCACACGCGACGACCAGGCCGTAGAAGCCGAGGTGCGGCGGTTCCATCGCGGGCCCAAGCCGCCGCAGGTTTCGCACTTCCTGGCATTCCCCCGCACGCCTAACGTGGAGGTACCTAGCCCGCCGCTGCAAGTGGCCGAGAGCGTGCAATAGGCCGCACCATGCTCACACAGAACTCGGGAACCAGCAAACTTTTTGCTCTGGTGGAAGTTCCGGAAGCTTTGAATCTTACAAGCAGCCCGCTGCCATGACGACTACCACGCTACATACCCTTTACCAGGAGCTAGCTCCCTGCACCAGCCTCGACCTAAGCAAGCTGCTGCCCGGCGGTATTCAGCGCGAGGTTGGCCACTTCAACGTATTTGATTTAGCCGACTTCTGGGAGACTAGCCAACTGCGGCCGGGCATGTCCTATCCTTGTCGCTCTTTCTACAAAATCAGTTTGTTGCGTAGCCGGAGCCGCGCCGAGTACGCCAACCAAACCATTGACATCAAGCCCGACACCTTGGTATTTTCGACGCCAAAGGTATCGTTTCAGTGGTCGCCCGCCGAGGTGCAGCAGGGGCAGTTCTGCCTGTATAGCGCCGAGTTTTTGCTGCCGGTCCTCGGCGGCCTTACCCCCGACGAGCTACCTCTGTTTCGGGCCGATGGCTACCTCGTGTTCCAACTAACACCGACCGAAGCAGCGCGAACGGCAACCATTTTCAGCCAGATGCAGGAGGAACTAGCCTCCGACTACGCCCACAAGTACGACTTGCTGCGGGCCTACGTGCTGGAGCTGCTGCACCTAGGCCAGAAGCGGCAGGCCACGACCGCGCTGCACCCTGCCCACTCAGCGGCGGCCCGGCTCACATCGCGCTTTGCGGAGCTACTAGAGCGGCAGTTTCCGCTCACCACGCCCCAGCAACGCGTGCCGCTGCGCACCGCCAAGGACTTTGCCGACCACCTAGCCGTGCACGTCAACCACCTCAATAAGGTACTCAAGGACAGCACCGGCCGCACCACCACCGACCTCATCGGCGGGCGGCTAGCGCAAGAGGCCAAGGCCCTGCTGCGCCAAACGGACTGGACGCTCTGGCAAATTGCCGACAGCCTAGGCTTTGTCGATGTAGCGCACTTCTCGCACTTCTTCCGCCGCTACGCCGCCGTGAGCCCCGGCGCGTTTCGCACGCTGGAAGCCGTGCTCGTTTGATTTATACAAAAAGCCGATTGGCGCCTACAACATCACCGCAAGCGGCCTAGGGGACTTTTGTCGTGTTCATTTAACACTGCAAACGCACTCCGTATGAGTACTTCCAAAATCGCCCTCGTGACTGGCGGCAGCCGTGGCCTGGGCAAGGACATGGCCCTCAAACTCGCCCAGCAGGGCATCGATGTCATACTCACCTACCATAGCCAGCAGGCCGAAGCCGCCGCCGTGGTAGCCGCCATTGAAGCCCTAGGTCGTCGCGCCGTGGCTCTCCCCCTCAATGCCGCTGACCTGAGCACTTTCGGGGCATTTTTCACGCAGGTCACCACCGCCCTGGCCGATACCTTTGGCACCGACCGGTTCGACTTTCTCATCAACAATGCCGGCACCAGCCTGAACGCACCCATCGCCGAAACGACGGAGGCGCAGTTTGATGAGATGCTCAACGTTCACTTCAAGGGCGTGTACTTTCTCACGCAGAAAGCTTTACCCCTGCTGCGCGACGGCGGCCGCATCATCAATATCTCTTCGGTATCCGCGCGCAGTTCTTATGCGGGTTTTTCGGCCTACGGCAGCATGAAAGGGGCGGTGGAAGTTTTCACCCGCTACCTCGCCGTAGAGTTGGGCCCTAGGGGCATTGCGGCCAACGTGGTTGCGCCCGGCGCGGTGTTTGGCGGCGGGGCCATGCCAGATTCGCCCGAAATGCGCGCTTGGGTAGCTCAGATAACGGCCCTGGGCCGCACGGCCGAGCCCGATGATATTGGCGGCGTAGTCGCCTTCCTCTGCACCGATGCCGCCCGCTGGGTAAACGGCCAGCGCTTGGAAGTGACCGGTGGGGTGATGCTGTAGGGGTAGCGAGTGCTCGGGCAGCGCCCCGACCATTGATTTTGCGTACAAGCAGGTTCTTACTGGAATAGCCAGTAGGAACCTGCTTTTTGCGTTAAAACGATAGCCAAGCAGCATTTCTAAGCCGACCTAGGCTCCGAAATGCTGCTTGGCTATCGTCTGGGCTGGCTACCAAGCTTTTTTAATTTTAGAAACGGGGCTGTTAGCTTCATTTTTCAAAAACAAAACCCGCCGGCTACTGGCTAGTAGCTAATTGCTTCCTTATTCCTATTATCCCTTGCTTACTCTCCTCGTCGGCACTAGCCGCCCCGAATCGCGCACTCGGCGCGTAGCCGAATTTTACGCCACGCTGCTCGATGAGCTCGGCGCACCTTACCAGTACCTAGACCTCACCGACCTACCGGCCGACTTACTCACCGAGGCGCTCTACCACAATGCCGGACGGCACGACGAGTTTAACCGCCTCATCGCGCCGCTCGACCAGTCGGACAAGCTCGTCATCTTCGCGCCCGAGTACAACTGCTCTATCCCCGGCGCGCTCAAGACCTTTATCGATGCCCTCCCCTACCCCGGCGGCATCCGCGGCAAGAAGGCGGCGCTGGTGGCTCTTAGCAGCGGCAGCCAGGGCGGTCTGCTGGCACTTAGCCATCTCACCGACATCCTGTTCTACCTAGGTACCAGCGTGTTGCCGCAGCGTGTGCGCCTGCCCAACATTAGTAAAGCTATGTCAAAGGAAGGTGAGATTACCGACCCGCTGCTGCGCCAGGTGCTGCGCGAGCAGGCCGAGGCACTGCTCGCGCTTTAGCCCCTAGCGCTGAGTGCGGATGAGCAGTACCAGCCCGTAGAGCGTGACTACCAGCACCCCTAGGGCCGAGAAAATGGCTACAAAGTCGCGCACGTTTTTGCCGGCCCAGTCCATCAGGAAGAACTTGTGCAGCACCGCAAACGACAGCCCCTCGCGCCGGTCGCCGTCGGTGACGAGTGCCGACAGCTTGCCGGAAGCGGGCTCCACGTATAGCGCTGGGTGGCCCGGCCCGTCGAAGGCTAGCTTCACCACCGGCAGGCGTTTATTCACAAAGCCATATTCGCCGGCAAACTTGGTTATTAGTTCAGGGCTGAGCAGCGCGGCCGTAGCTGGCGCTGGGCCAGCCGCGGGCAACCCTAGGGCTGTTTTGGTGGCCGTAGCGATGGCTGGCTCGGGCGGCGCGCAGCAGTCGGCCATAGCCGAGCCACTTTCAGCGCTGGCGGCGGCCGCATTCATGGGCTGACTCAATTTGGCGTTAAACTCCTGGGCCAGTTCGCTGGCGTAGCGAAACTCACCATCGGGCAGCAGTTGGCCATCGCGGGTGCTGCGGTACTGTACTTGCGGCTGGCCGTCAGCCTTCTTGCTCACCAGCCGGTAGTAGGGCTGGCCACCCACGCGCGCCAGCGACAGCTGCGTAACCTGCTCGGGGCCACCTAGGGCCTGGGTGAGCGGCCACGCCAGTTCGGCCGCGCCAAACGTGGTGCGGCGCGCTACATCATTGCGGCGGTCAGGCGTGAGCTTTTGCCAGAGGTGGTATGAAGCACTAATGGCAAAAGTGAACGTAACAAACGCCACCCACAGCCCCAGCGTGCGGTGCCGCCGACGCAGCCAGCCCACCTTATCCTGGGCCGAGCGCGGCTGCCGCAGCTTGTGGCGTACAAAGCCATAAATAATCAACCCGCTCAACGCCGACAGCCAGATGATGGTAGTGAATACCAGCATAATACCTAGGTGCAGGGGCCGGGGCAGCGCCTCCAGAAAATCCCAGTTGTGCATCATGCCAAACACCCACAAAAAGGTAGCGCGGGCATGATTGTTAAAAGTGCCCATGCGGCTTTGCCCGGTCTCGACGAACACGGTCATGCCATCGGGCCGGGCCAGCGTGATTTTCCAAACTGGCAGTAGACGGTTGATAAACTTATAGTCGCCAGTGAAGTGGGTCAGGAGTTCGGCACTGGCCACGGCGCTGGTCGAGTCGGCTAGCAGGTAGCGGGCCACGTCTTCGGCATAGGCTCGGTCGCCGCCCGGCAGTTCGAGGCTCGTGGCAGCCGAGAAATAGCGCAGCTTGCCCGAGGCCGTCGTGACTTGGTAGTACGGCCGGCGCTGGTACTGCACCACGCGCAGGTTTTGCACGGCGGGCAGGTGGTGGTCGGCCAGCACTTGCGCGGCGGGCACCGTCAGCGCTGTCGCTTGCAGCGGCGGCGCGGGCACGGTTTCGTGGGCGATGGGTGGGCGCAACCAGTTAGACATCAACGGGTGCGAAATACCGCTGAGTGCCCACAGCACCACCGGCACCACCGTGATGAGTCCCAGTATGCGGTGCCAGCGGTACATGTGGCGGCCCACAAAGCGCCGCACCGGCGAGGCAGCGCGCGCGGGAGATGTCACGGCCGGTGGCGCGGGCGAAAGTTGATTACTAGACATAAAAGCGAGAAAAACAGACTGTAACAGAAGCGTATACCCCACCCCCGGCCCCTCCCCTCCGGGAGAGGGGAGCCCATCGTTAGGTCACGTTAGCAGGCGTCAGGCTCCCCACCCCCGGAGGGGAGGGGCCGGGGGTGGGGTCGCACGACCGACGAGCTAAGAGTTATTCTTTGGCTCGGCCGGCGAAGGTGTAGCCCACACCTAGGGTGTAGGTGCGCGGCGCGGCGGCCTGGTAAGTGGTGCCGTACTGGTTAGTAGTCACCGTAGTAGCATACAGCGCATTACCGAGGTTCACCACGTTGGCCCACATTTCGAGGCCACGCAGTGTGGTTTGCGGCAGGCGGTACCCTAGGCGCAGGTTCAGCAGGTTGTAGCCGGCGTAGGTCTTAGTATTGGCCGTGTTGGTGTAGTACTGGCCGATGCGCTGGTACTCGGCCCCAAGGCGGGCACCGGGCACAAAGCGCGGCTTGTAAAACACCTCGGCGTTGGCAATCCAGTTAGGCGCGTTCAGCATGCGGTTGCCCGAGTAGTCGCGGTTGCGGCCCTGCACTACCTCGCTGTACTCCACGTAGGTATGGCGAGCGTTCGTGCCGCTGAGGCGGAAGTTCACTTCCGACACGGGTGCGTAGGTCAGCGTGTACTCCACGCCGCGGTGGCGGGTGGCGCCCACGTTTTCGCTCTGCGTCGAGTTGTCGGCTTGCAGGATGCTCACAATCTCGTTGCGCCCTTCCATGTCATACACGCTGAGGTCGAGGTAGAGCTTGCGGTCGAGCAGCGCCACCCAGCCGCCGGCCTCGTAGTTGGTAAAGTTGGCTTGCTTGAGTTCGATAAGCTGGCGCGAGCTGTACAAGCTGCCCGTTTCGGGCGGCTGGAAGCCGGTGCTGAAGTTAGCGTACACGCCCCGGTTAGTACCTAGGGCGTAGGTCAGGCCGAGCTTAGGCGCTACGAGGTTATAGATATTCCGCTGCGCGGCCTTTTTCGAAGTGGCACTGCCGCTCAGGTTATTATTGAAATTGTACTGCACGCGGTCGTAGCGCAACCCGCCCACGATGCGCAGATTTTCAGTGGCTTGCACCTCGTACTGCGCAAAGGCGGCCGTGTTATAAAGGTCGATTTTATAATCGTCGAGCAGCCGGCCGGTGTCAGTGTAGCCGGTGTAGAAGTTGTTGGCAACATCCTTCCGAATGGCGAGGTAGCGCGCCCAATACGTGCTCGGGCTGTAGTCAAAATACCCGCCCACGATAAGCCGCGAGTTCAGAAATCCTAAGTCGATGCGGTGCTGCGCCAACGCGCCGTAACTATTGAAAGACTGATTATTAACCTGCCCATTCGAACTTTGGTACACGCCATTCACCCGCACGTCGCTGATAAAGTAGCTCGGCAGCTGGCCAGTTGAGTTGTAGCGGTAGAAGCCCGTGAGAGCGGTTTGCTGCGCCTCATTCCAGGTGTGCTCCAGGCGCAGGCTGCTGCGCACGGCCGTTACCACGCGGTTGGTGAAGCGGGTGTTGCTCTGGTAGCGGCGGCTGTAAAAGCGGGTGCTGTCGAGCGTGCCGGGCGTTTGGGTGTTGAGGTAGTTGTAGGTACCCATACCGATGAGCCGCGTGCGCGAGTTAAAGGTATAGTCGGCCCGCAGCGTCCACGACTGCTTATCAAAATCGGTATAGTCTTGCCAGCCATTACGTTGGCGGGCCGCGTAGCCACCCGCGTACAACCCAAGCTTGCCCACGGTGCCGCTGGCGCTGGCATCAACGCGGCGGTAGCCGAAGTTATCGCCCTGCACCGACACGCCCGCCGTGGGCACTGGCGTGGGCCGCTGACTAAGGAAGTTGATAGCCCCACCAATGGCATTGGAGCCATACAGCGACGAGGCCGGCCCCTTCACCACCTCAATGCTGCGCACGCCCGCCTGGTTGATTTCGTAGAGCGCATTGTGGTTGAAGATGCCGATGGGCCGAATGGGCAGCCCATCCTCTAGGTATAGGTAAACCGCGTTGGTGCTGATAGGCTGGCGAATAGCCATCATGTGCTGTTCGTTGCCGAGGTTCACCATGTACACGCCCGCCACCTTATTAAGCAGTTGGTACGGCGCCGTGGCCTTGGTGTCGGCAATGAGCTGCGGCGAAACCTGGCTGATGGCTACCGGCGCTTCGGTGCGCTTTTCCTGCTCGCGGCTGGCCGACACCACCACGCCTTGCAGGTTTACGGGCGCCGCTTCGAGCCGCACCGTGAGCACGTTATCCGCGCCCGACACGCGCACTTTCTGCGCGTTATATCCCATCAACGAGATAGTTAGCTCGCGGGTACCACTAGGCACGGCCAGCGTAAAACGCCCGTTGGCGTCGGTGGTGGTACCCGTGCTGGTGCCAGGCACTATAATGGTGGCGCCCGGCAGCGGCTGCTGCGACTGGGCATCGAGTATAGTGCCACGCAGCGGGGCTTGCTGCGCGTAGGCGCTACCTAGGCAGCCCACGGCCAGCCCGGCAGTAACAAAATAAGACTTCATCCCTTGTTAATCAGGCACTAAACGAACCTAGGGGCAAGGCGCGGCAACCTGCCGGCGCACAGGCGCTGGGCAGGCCGAGCCGGCCGGCAACTCCCTCTTTGCTGGTTGGTTTAGGCGCCGAGCGGCGGGCGAAATAGGGCGCCGAGCGGTGCGGCATAGGTGCCCACCGCCACAGGAGCGTAACGCGGAGCCACGCGGGTAGCCACCCGGGCCGGCCGCGGCTGCCAGGGGTTGAAAGCAGCCGGCAGCATTTCGAGCCGCTCTTTCAGTGGGCCGGCCGACTTGCTTTCGCGTTCCTCCTGCTTTTTCAGCTGCTTGGCAAAGTAGCATTTGCCATCGCAGTGCAGCTGAGGCCGGGCTTTATTGACGCAAAAGCGCGCCGTAATGGTGGCTTGGTTCAACGTGAAGTCCACCACCAACAGCTCGCGGCTGAAGGTTTGCAGCAGCACCAAGGCTGAGAGCAAATAGGCGAAAACAGACTTCACGCAGGGCAAATGAGGATGCGCCCGCAAAAGTACGGCCCGCCGCCGTAGCGGCGCAGACTATGGCCCGCAAAAGTTCGTTAGTAAAAGCCCGGCCGTCGGTTGGGCTAGGATAACTTCACCATGCTCTCAGCTGTTGGCCCTAGCTTAGCAAGTGAATACCACGAACTTTTCGGCGCTGGCGCGTGTGCCCTAGGTGGCTTGGGGCGCCACTGTTTTGCATTGGCAGCGCGTCGCTCTATCTCCTTCTTTTCAAGCTATGAAAATCCGCTTTTCTACCCTAGGGCTGCTGCTGCTCCCGCTCGCGCTGTTCAGCGGCTGCAAAAAGGACAGCGACTCGCTCGAACCTACCGGCTCGGTCAATTTTACCGTCCGCAACGTCGCGGGCTCGCAAGACCTGGTGCTGAATAATACTGTGGCGACTACGGCGACTGGCGAAACCTTTACCACTGAAACGTTTGAGTACTACCTCTCAAACATCAAACTCATTAAAAGCGACGGCTCCACCTACGCTGCGCCCGACACTTACTTTCTGGTAGACCAGGCCAAGCCCAGCAGCCTGAGCTTTACAGTGCCTGGCGTGCCGGCCGGCGACTACACGGGCGTGAGTTTTATCGTGGGCGTGGATGCGCAAAAAACTGGCCTCACCGACCCAGCCACGTTTACCGGCGACCTCAACCAGGCCAACAACATGTACTGGACCTGGAACAGCGGCCACATATTCCTGAAGCTGCAAGGCACCATTACCTCCACTACCCCCAACAAGCCACTCACCTGCCACATCGGCGGCTACACCGACCCCAATAACGCCATCGTAACGGCCACGCCTAGCTTCAGTGGGGCCAAGCTCACGGTGCAGGCCAACCACACCCCACAGCTGCACTTGGTCGCCAACGTCACCAAGGTGTTCGACGGCCCTAAGCCGGTTGCCTTGAGCACATTTACTGGTGCGCACATGCCCAGCGCGCAGTCGGTGCAGCTCGCCCAAAACTATGCGGCGGGCATGTTCAGCGTCGAGAAAATCACTACCGAATAAGCTCACTACCGTGGCTGCACCAAGGCGCACTCCGTGGAGGGGCTGGCTCGCTGGCATTTTACTGCTAGGCACCCTAGGGGCGGCTGGCAGCGCGGCCGTGGCCCACTTGCGGCGGCCAAACGCGGCCTTTGTAGCGCCCGCAAACTTCCCGGCGCTGGTTTATGACGTAGCCAAAAACCAGCCCTATGAAGCCACCTTCGAGCTAGGCCGGCAATTGTTTTACGACCCTAGGTTATCGAGCGATGGCACCATCTCGTGCGGCTCGTGCCACCAGCAAAGCCGCGCCTTCACCGATGGGCAGGCACTGGCCCTAGGGGTAGCTGGCCGCCGTAGCGCCCGCAATACGCCCGCCCTGCAAAACCTGGGTTGGCACCGCAGCTTTATGGCCGATGGCGGCGTGCGCGGCTTGGAATTGCAAGCCCTGGCCCCCCTCACGAGCCCGCAAGAAATGAACGAGCCGCTGGCCGACGCCCTGGCTAAGCTCAATGCTGACCCCGAATACCGCCGCCGCTTCGCGGCCATCTACGGGCCGGGCAAGATTGATACCCCACAGTTTCTCAAGGCGCTGGCGCAATTTACGTCGGCCCTCGTCAGCGCCGATTCGCGCTACGACAAGCATGTGCGGCACGAACCGGGCGGCACACTCACGGCACCCGAGCAACGCGGCTTGGCGCTATTTCAGCAAAAGTGCAGCGGCTGCCACGCCACCGACTTGTTCACCGACGAGTCGTTCCGCAATAACGGCCTCGACCGCACGTTTCCGGTAGACTCGGGCCGGGCGCACATATCACAGCTACCCGCCGACGCGGGCCGCTTCCGGGTGCCGAGCCTGCGCAACGTGGCCCGCACGGCGCCCTACATGCACGATGGCCGCTTTGCCACGCTGCCCGAGGTGCTGGCCCACTACGACCATGGCGTGCGCCCCTCGCGCACCCTCGACCCACTCTTGCGCCAGCCCGATGGCCGCCTAGGTCTGCCCCTCACTGCCCAGGAACAACAAGAGCTACTAGCCTTTTTGAATACCTTGACCGACAATAGCTTGCTGACCAACCCGCGCTTTGCGCCGCCTCCAGCCGCCGCCCGAAACCAACTACCGCTGGCTGGTGTTGGGCGCTGACAGCACCGTATCTTGAGCTTTTCTTGCCTTCTCTAAGTTAGTATGCCGCTACCCCTTACGCGTTTTCTAACCGGCCTCACGCTGCTCCTAGGTGCCCTGAGCCTGGGCAGCTGTCGCGACTCGGGCGGCATTGACCCCGAGCCCACCGGCCCTACGCCCTACACGCTCAAGGTGCCAGCGGGCTTCCCTACCCCCGTTATTCCGGCCGATAACCCGCTGACTAACGAGGGCGTAGCCCTAGGTCGCATGCTCTTTTATGAGAAGCAGTTATCGAGCACCGGCACTATGTCGTGCGGTTCGTGCCACCAGCAAGACAAAGCTTTTACTGATGGCTTGGCCAAAGCCGTGGGCGTAGATGGCGTGGCCAACCCACGCGGCACCATGTCGCTCGCCAACGTATTGTGGAGCAACACGCTTACCTGGGATGGCGCTTTTTCGACGCTGGAATCCCAAGCCCTCAAGCCACTCGAAAACCCCATCGAACTGCATCAGCCCCTCACGGTAAGCGTGAGCAAGCTGCAAAACACCACTACTTATCCTCCGCTATTCTTAGCCGCGTTTGGCACGCGCACCATCACCAATGACTTGGTACTGAAGGCGCTGACGCAGTTTGAGCGCACGATGATATCCGGCAACTCGCGCTTCGATAAATACCTGGCCAATGGCCGCCAGGGCTTCACGGCCGATGAAAGAGCCGGCCTAGTGCTTTATACCACGCACATCAGCCCCGGCAGCGTGCGCGGCGCCGAATGCTTCCACTGCCACACGCAGCCGCTAATGTCTTCCAACTACGAGGGCAAGTTCTTCAACAATGGCCTCGACCTCACCTTTAGCGACCCCGGGCGGGGTAGCATCACGAAGCTGGCCGTCGATAATGGCAAGTTTATCGCGCCTACGCTGCGAAATATTACCCTCACGGCGCCCTACATGCACGATGGCCGCTTTAAGACACTGGAAGAGGTGCTCGACCACTACTCCGACCACGTGCAAATGGCCAGTCCTGGTCTCGACAACATGCTGCTCACGGGTATCAATAGCTTACCCTTTGGCACGCACATGGACCTCACCGCCACCGAGAAGCGCCAGGTTATCGCCTTCTTGAAAACGCTAACAGATTCGACGTTTGTCACCGACAGGCGGTTCTCAAATCCCTTATAGTATTTACTCAGAGTTACTAAAAAAGGCTCCCCTTCTTCCGGTACGGAGAGAAGGGGAGCCTTTTTATGCTTTAACCTCAGCAGCAGTAAAAACTGCTACCTAGGGCCGGTTAGTCCACGTTGTCGTGCAGAAAGCGATTATCACCGAGCAGCTCGTTATCGTCCGATAGGTTGAAGCGCGAGATGTTCTGCGTGTTGCTCGGTGCCAAAGGCTCTAGCTTCTGCCCACGGCGCAGGTAAGCAGGCGTATCGAGGTGGGCCGTGGCCTCAGGCGACAGCGACTGGCTGGAAGACTGCATCAACCGATTGCGACGCTCAATAGCCTGCGCTTCTAGCGCCGCGGCCCGCGGGCGCTGGGGTGCCGGCTGGGTGTTGCCCGTCACGAGCACCGGCTCGCCGGGCGCAGTGATGGGGGCACCCGTGAGCGGGGCGTGGGTCGAGGGAGCCGCGGGGCCATTCAGGTCAAAAGTGACACGAGCGGGCTCGGGCGTAACAGGCGCAGTGAAGGTGGGCACCATCGGCGCAGCGGGGGCCGCAGGTGCAGGCGCGCTAGGACGCTCTTTTTCCACGGCCACTGGTTGGGGCTGGGGCTCAGGTGCGGCTGCCGGCTCGGGCGTCGCGTTCGCATTGTTAGGCCGGCCATTGGCGTTGATGGTGTGCGCCTCGCGGGCAAAACCCGTCGCGATTACCGTGACGCGAATACTCTGACCTAGGGTTTCGTCAATGCCGTGGCCGAAAATCATTTCAGCATCTTCACCTGCCTTACCCTGGATGTACTCCGTGATTTCCGAGAGTTCATCCATTTCCAGCTCGGCTTGGTCGCCCGACATAATGCTGAGCAGAATTCGCTGTGCCCCCCGAATGTCGGTGTTGTTGAGCAGCGGCGAGTTCAGCGCCTCTTCGGCGGCCCGGCGGGCGCGGTTTTCACCCTCCGTGATGGAGCTGCCCATTACGGCCGCACCTGAGTCCTTCATGACGGTTTTCACGTCTTCAAAGTCCACGTTTACGTCGCTGGTTACCGTAATAATTTCGGCAATCGACTTAGCGGCCGTCGTCAACACCGTATCGGCCTTAGCGAAAGCCTGACCCATCGTCAGGTTGCCGTAGAGCTGGCGCAGCTTGTCGTTGAGAATCACGAGCACTGTGTCGCAGTTCTCGCTCAGCTCCTTAATACCCTGCTCAGCTTGGTCGCGCTTCTTCTTGCCTTCAAACAGGAAGGGCGCCGTTACGATGCCAACGGTCAGGATATTGAGTTCTTGCGCTACCTGGGCAATAACGGGCGCGGCGCCAGTGCCGGTGCCACCACCCATGCCTGCCGTAATGAACAGCATTTTGGTGCCGTTGCTAAGTAGCTCCCGAATTTGCTCGCGCGATTCGAGGGCTGCTTGGCGGCCGCGCTCGGGCTTGGCACCCGCACCGAGGCCTTCGGTCAGGTCAACTCCGATTTGCAGCTTGTTTGGCACCGTCGAGCTTTCGAGGGCTTGCCGGTCGGTATTACAAATGATAAACTCCACATCCTTGATGCCCTGCTTGTGCATGTGCTTCACGGCGTTGGAGCCCCCACCTCCTACTCCGATTACCTTAATAATCGAGCGGCTCTGGGATGGTATATCGAAAGTAAAATTCATAGTAACGGTCGTTTATCATGCTGAGCTTGCGAAGCATTTTCTCACGTTCGCAGCGCCTAACTATTAACTATCTGACGAGAGAAGGTGAGAAGATGCTTCCTGCGTCAGCATGACAAGATATTAATATTGTTTATCGTCAAAATCGTCAATCAGGATACCCTTCAGCTTGCGGGTAATGTCGCCTAGGTAGGAGCCAAACTTGCTCGGAGACTTGGGCTCCTTGGGCGGCTCCGGTGCTTTAGGAGCCGGCGCGGGTACCGGAGCCGGGGCAGCAGTGAAGCTGGGAACTACGGTTGCCGGAGCGGGCGCAGCCACTGGGGGCGCCGCCTGGTAGCTGTAGCTGCTCGCAATCTCTTCCTCGCCATAGCCGGGGCGTGCGCTGTTGCGCTCGTCCTGGGCTTGGTAGCCAGCCAGCACCAGGCCTACGCCCGTGGCGTGCATCGGCGACTTTACGGTTTCGATTTTGCTCTTGCCTAGGTGCTGGTTGGGGTAGCCAATGCGAGTGTCGAGGCCGGTGAGGTACTCGGTCAGCTGCTCTAGGTTTTGCAGCTGCGAGCCGCCGCCAGTCAGCACGATGCCCGCCGAAAGGTGCTCGTGCAGGCCCATACGGTAGATTTCGGCATACACCAGCTCGATAATCTCCGACATACGGGCCTCGATGATGTAGGCCAGGTTCTTGAGCGACACCTCTTTGGGCGGGCGGTTGGGCAGACCCGGAATGCTCACGATTTCGTAGTCCGACGCTTCTTCGGCGATGGCTTTGCCAAACTTTACCTTTAGCTGCTCGGCCTGGTTGGGCGTCACGTTGCAGCCTTGCTTAATGTCCTGGGTGATGATGTTACCCCCAAACGGCAGTACCGCCGCGTGGCGGATGATGCCATCCTTGAACACGGCTAGGTCAGTAGTACCGCCACCGATATCAATGAGTGCTACACCCGCTTCCTTCTCTTCGTCGCTCAGCACCGATACGCTCGAGGCCAGCGGTTCCAGAATCAGGTTTTCAATGGCGAGGCCCGCCCGGGTCACGCACTTATTGATGTTGTTGATAGCAGCGCTCTGGGCAGTAATGATGTGGAAATTGCCTTCCAGGCGCACGCCAGCCATACCCACTGGGTCGGTTACGCCACCTTCAAAGTCAACTTTATAGTCTTGCGGCATCACGTGGATAATCTGCGAGCCGGGCGGGGTTACCAGCCGGTACATGTCAGCCGTGAGGCGGTTCACGTCATCCTGCGTAATCTCGTTGTCGCCGCTGGGCCGCGTAATCGAGCCATTGTGCTGCAGCGATTTGATGTGCTGCCCCGCAATGCCTACGTTTACTACGCCGATATCAATGCCCGACTGCTCTTCGGCCTGGCGAATAGCGCGCTTGATGGCCTCTACCGTCTTGTCGATGTTGAGCACAATGCCGCGCTGTACACCGTCGGATACTGCCGTGCCCATGCCCATCATTTCGAGCTTGCCATACTCGTTTTTACGTCCCACCAAGGCGCATATTTTAGTGGTGCCAATGTCGAGACCGACGACGATTTTATCTTGTTGCATGGGTGTAGGGCGAGCGTGAAAGAGCGGAGGCTAAGCTAGTTAGCTAAATAGTCAAAAATTAGAAATCTAGTTTTCAATCATTTGTCATTCACAAATGATTTGATTTTGGTATTCCACGTTGACGCGGTGGTAAGTATCCCACCCTAAAACGGAAGGAATTTGTCGGTAAAATACCATCAATTTGGCGAATTTTTCTGAAATATTTTCAGGTGGCCCGAACTCTATACGCTGGTCACCGACCTGCTGCGTGAAGCTCAGCTTCCCTCCTGGCTCGACGAATACTTCGGCCACCTGAGCGTGCCAGAAGGGATGCTCGTCTACGTAACGTAGAAAATCGAGATACCCCCGTGACGTACTATCTTGAAAAAAGGTTGTGGGCAACCCGCCGCCGCCCGCCCGGCTTACGGTAGCCACGCGGGCCGTGTAAAGCGGCGACAAAGGCAAGCGTTTGCCTTCAGCATCGACGTAGCTGTCGAGGCGGTCGTCGGGGTGCACCAGCCGCGCAATGGGGTGGTTTTGGTGAATGTCAGCGTGCAGATTGCCAGCTAAATCGCGGTACACCTGAGCGTCGCGCACGAAAGGGTGCGCCTTGAGGCGCGCCTCCAGCACACGCAGCCGCGGGCCCTCGGGCATAGTACCTAGCACGGGCTCTTTGCCACCATTAGTAAGCAGAGCCGTAACGCCCCGCTCGCTGATAAAATAATTATTTGACTCGTTGGCAATATTGACCACAATATCGCTCACGGGCCGGTGCGCCTGCCGAAACGCCGCAAACGCAGCAGCGGCCACCAAGCCCAGCAGGCAGGCAAACGCGACGAGTAAATTGCGAACGTTCTTTTCCATGTAAAGCAAACAGGTACCTAGGGGCCTATGGTTAATTTTTTCTGAGCCAAGGCTAGCGCATCAGGATGGTTCTTAATTCGGGTACCAGCGTGTCGATGTCACCGGCCCCTACCGTGGCCAGCACGTCAAAATCGGCTTGCTCGGCGGCGTTGGCCAGCACTTCGGCTTTGGTTTGAATCGATTTTTTTGGCGATGTGATTTTTTCCAACAGCATGTCGGACGTGACGCCCGGCAGCGGCAACTCGCGGGCTGGGTAGATAGCCAGCAGCACTACTTCATCGGCCAAGCTCAGGCTTTGGGAGAAGCCCTCAGCAAAATCGCGAGTGCGCGTAAACAAGTGCGGCTGAAAAATAACCCGCAGCTTTTTGGCCGGATACAATGCCCGCAACGAACGCAGGAAGGCCTCTATTTCGCGCGGGTGGTGAGCGTAGTCGTCCACGTACACCTTATCGGAGCCAGTCACGATGAACTCAAACCGCCGCCTTACTCCGCGGTAGGCTGCCACTGCCGCCCGCAGCGCGTTTTCCTCCACACCGTAGGCCTGCGCCACGGCCACGGCAGCCAGCATGTTCTCCACGTTGTGGAAGCCCGGCACGGCGAGCTGCAGCCCCGCCACCACGCCCTGCGGACCGTGCAAATCAAAGTTGAACCGATGGCCCTCGGGCGTGATAGTACCCGCAAATAAATCGGCGCCTTGGTCGGCCGTCAGGCCATAGCGCAGCACGCGCGTACCGGCCGGCGCGGCCGCCGCCACGCGGGCATCGGCCGTGTGGTTAAGCAGTAGCGTGCCGCCTGGCTTGAGCTGCGCTACAAACTGGCAAAACGACTCCACCAAGGCCTCTTTGGTACCATAAATATCGAGGTGGTCGGCATCGGTACTGGTCACGATAGCCACGTCAGGGTGCAGCGTCAGGAAGCTGCGGTCGTACTCGTCGGCTTCGACCACCACGGGCGCGTCGGGGCTCTTGGGCAGCAATAGATTGCTTCCTAAGTTCACCGCAATGCCTCCCAGGAAGGCGCCCGCATCTACACCCGCGTGCTGCAGCAAGTGCGCCACCATGCTGCTAGTAGTGGTCTTGCCGTGCGTGCCAGCCACCGCAATGGTTGGCCGGCCCTGCGTGAGCACGCCTAGCACCTGGCTGCGCTTACGAATATCATAGCCCTGCGCACGCAGCCACGCCCACTCTTGGCTGTCGGCCGGAATGGCGGGCGTGAGCACTACGAGCGTTTGCGCTCTATTCGCTTGCACTTCGGCCGGAATATTGGCCACGTCATCAACGTAATGCACGGCAATTCCTTCGGCTTCCAGCGCCTGTGTCAGCGGGGTTTCGGTTTTGTCATACCCACTCACGCGATGGCCGTTGGCTTTAAACCACCGCGCCAGCGCCGACATGCCAATGCCCCCGATACCTAGGAAAAAAATGTAAGGAAATTGCTGCATACGAATGGCCTGCCAGCATCAGTGGCAGGTGTTGCCGACCGAAGCCGGATTACTTTTTCAACAAGCTAAATAATTCATCTACAATGGCCGTGGTAGCATCGGGGCGGGCCAACTCCTGCACGCGGGCACTGAGCTGTTGCTGGCGCTCGGGGTCGGCGAGCAGGCGCAGCGTTTCGTCGTAGAGGCGCGCGGCGGCGTGCTCGTCGGTGATGAGCACCGCGGCGCCTTTGCTCACCAGGGCCAAGGCGTTTTTGGTTTGGTGGTCTTCGGCCACGTTGGGCGAAGGCACCAGCACGGCCGCTTTTCCCGTCAGACAAAGCTCTGATACCGACAACGCACCGGCTCGGCTGATGACTACATCGGCGGCGGCGTAAGCCAGGTCCATGCGCTGAATAAATTCTAACGCGTGTAGGTTGTCAGTGGCGTAAGGAGCGGCTTGCTCTTTGGCCTCGGGGTAGTAGAGCTTGCCGGTTTGCCAGAGCAGCTGTACGCCCGCTTCTCGCAGGCGACCTAGGGCGGCCGCAGTGGCCAAATTGAGGGTACGCGCCCCTAGGCTGCCGCCCACTACCAGCAGCGTTTTCTTAGCTGAATCGAGGCCAAAAAACTGCTGCGCCTCGGCACGGTTGCCGCGGGCGATTTCGCTACGCACCGGGTTACCAGTTAGGACAAGTTTTTCGGCCGGGAAGAACTTCTCCATGTCGTCGTAGGCGACGCAGATTTTATTGACGCGGCGGGCCAGCAGTTTATTCACCAGCCCGGCGTAGGAATTCTGTTCCTGAATCAGGCTCGGAATGCCGCGCGAGGTGGCCGCCAGCAGCACCGGCGCCGAAGCGTAGCCGCCCACGCCCACCACCGCATCGGGCCGAAACTGCTCGAGCAGCTTGCCCGCCTTACGCACCGACCGAAACACCCGCACCGGAAACAGCAAGTTTTGCGGCGTGAGGCGACGCTGCAAACCACTAATATCCAAGCCAATTATCGGATAGCCCGCCTCCGGCACGCGCGTCATTTCCATCCGCCCATTTGCTCCTACAAAGAGGATATCGGCGGTAGGTTCACGACGGCGAATTTCGTTAGCGATGGCCACGGCCGGGAAAATATGCCCGCCTGTGCCACCACCGGAGATAATGAATTTCATAAGCAAGCAGTTAGCTTTTAGACGCTAGCTATTAGCTTTTTAATTAATATTTATTGCTGAAAAGCCAATAGCTAATGGCTTCAACTTACGCATACTGCGCCCGCTTGCTTGGAATGCGTGCTGCACCGGGGTCTTCGCCGGTCATGGGCCGAAGTTCGCGCTCCCCGCGGCTCACCGCCAGGATAATCCCGATGCTCAAACCCGTAAAAATGAGCGAAGTGCCGCCCATGCTAAGTAGCGGTAGCGGCAGGCCCGTCACGGGCCCTAGGCCCACGGCTACGCCCATATTTACCATCGCCTGCAAGACTAGGCTAAAGCACAAGCCAGCCGACAAAAGGCCCCCGAACGCGCCGTGACTATTCATCACGGTTTTCAAGCCTCGGTATAAAAAGGCCAAATAGAGAAACAGCACGAACAGGCCGCCAATCATGCCATATTCCTCGATGATAATGGCGTAGATAAAGTCGGAATACGGGTGCGGCATGATATTGCGCTCAGTGCTTTTGCCGGGCCCCTTGCCGCTCACGCCGCCCGTGGCGATGGCGATAAACGAGTGCTCTAATTGAAACTGCGGTTTCTTCTTAGCATCGGTAAAGTTTGATACGCGCGAGATAACCGTACCTAGGCGCTGCCCCGCCCATAGCCCCGCCCCGCCCAGCGTAATGCCGATGGCTACCATCAGCACCATGTGCTTCATCGGCACCCGGCCGATAAACATGAGCAACAGACAGGTCAGAAACAGTAGTACTGCCGTCGAAGCATTCGACAAAATAATCAATCCGCAAATCACCCCTACCCACATCATCACCGGAAAGAGCGTGCTCCAGAAGTCGTTGATGTGCTGCTGGCGGCGGCTGAGCATGCTGGCCAGGTGTGTAATAAGCGCCAGCTTGGCCAAGTCGGATGGCTGGAAGGTTTGATTGATTACCGGAATCGTCAGCCAGCGCGACGCGTCGTTGAGGGTGGTACCACCAAAGAAATAAGTGTACAGTAGCAGCGGCACCGACAGCAGCAGCGCATACAGCGACAGCCGCGAATAATGGCGGTAGTCGATGCGGTGCGCTAGCCACATCAGCCCTAGGCCCACTAATATCAAGCTGGTGTGCTTGAGCGCGATGCCTTCTACCGAGCCGCCACGGCCGTGCAGCTCTTGGCGGTAGGCAAGCGTGCCCGTGGCCGAGTACACTACCGCGATGCTGATGAGCGAAAACAGAATAACAATGGCCCACAGAATGGGGTCCCCTTTCAGATTGCGCTGAAGCCAGGTAAGCCGAATTGCTTGCATAAATCGCAGATTGAAACGGATTTTTAGGATTTCGCAGATACGCCCGCTTGTGGCGGGCTGACTTTAATTCTCTGTGGGTTATGATTACTAGTCCTCGTTAATTTGAGGATTGTATTCTTAACTCCTAACTTCTAACTCTTGCACCGCAGCGGCGAATTGTCGGCCGCGGTCTTCGTAGTTTTTAAATAAGTCGAAGCTGGCGCAGCACGGCGACAGCAGCACAACATCGCCGGGGGCGGCTAGGGCGGCGGCGCGCTGCACGGCGTCGGTCATGCGCTGGGTTTCTTCGAGGTGCGGCACCTGGTCGGCAAAGGCGGCGCGTAGCTTGGCATTGTCCACTCCTAGGCATATCAACGCCTTCACTTTTTGCTGGGCCAGGGGCTGCAGCGGCGCGTAGTCATTGCCTTTGTCGGTGCCACCAGCTATCCATACAATGGGGCGCTTCACGCCATCGAGGGCGTACCAAGCCGCCTCCACGTTGGTCGCTTTACTATCGTTGATGTAGGCTACGCCATCCAGTTCCTTTACCAACTGCAAGCGGTGGTCGGCGTTGTGGAAGGTACCTAGGGCCTGCTCAATCTGCGCGATAGAGACGCCCGCTACACGTGCCGCCAGCACGGCGGCGAGTACGTTCTGGCGATTGTGCTCGCCAATGAGCGGCGAATTAGCGGTGCTAATGTGTTCGGTTTCGCTGTAGTAGCCCGGCTGCAAATCCACGCACAGAGAATCTTCTTTCTCGTAGTGTCCCGCCAACTGAAAATCGGTCCGCTGGTGCAGGCTAAAAGGCATTTGCTGCATGGGCCGCAGCGCCGCCTTAAAATTCCCCAGGATGTTTTCGTCGTCGGCGTTGTAAATGAAATAGCTGCTGCTGTCCTGGTTACGCACAATGCGCAGCTTGGCCTGCGCGTACTCGGTCATCGAGTAGTTGTAGCGGTCGAGGTGGTCGGGCGTGATGTTCAGCAGTACGGCTATCCAGGGGTTGAAATATTCGATATCATCGAGCTGAAAGCTACTCAGCTCCAGCACGTAGTAATCGAACTTGTTTTCAATCACTTGCTCGGCTAGCGAGTAACCGATATTGCCCGCCAAGCCCACGTTATAGCCCGCCTCTTTCAGCAGGTGGTAGGTGAGCAGCGTGGTCGTGGTTTTGCCGTTGGTACCCGTGATGGCAATGTAGCGCGCCTGCGTGTAGCGGCTGGCAAACTCTATCTCCGAAATGATGGAAATACTGCGCTCGCGCAGGGCCTTAATAACCGGCGCTTTCTCCGGAATACCGGGGCTTTTTATCACCTCATCGGCTTGCAGAATGCGGTCGAGCGTGTGCTGGTTTTCTTCAAAGGCAATACCCGCCTGCGTCAATTTATCCTTGTACTCGGGTTGAATAGGGCCGCGGTCTGATACGAACACGGCGTGCCCTTTGGCCTGGGCCAGCAGCGCAGCGCCTACCCCGCTTTCGGCAGCACCTAGGACGACAATATTTTTCGAACCTTCCATCATACCCTACTTTTCCTTAACGCAATTTCAGTGTCACTAATGTAATGACAGCCAGCATAATACCAATAATCCAGAAGCGCGCTACAATTTTAGACTCGTGGTAGCCGAGCTTCTGAAAATGGTGGTGCAGCGGCGACATGCGCAGCAAGCGCCGGCCCTCACCATACTTGCGTTTGGTGTACTTAAACCAGCTCACCTGCACCACTACCGACAGGTTTTCGATAATAAATACCCCGCACAGAATTGGAATTAGCAGCTCTTTGCGCACGGCCAGCGCCAGCACCGTAATAATGCCACCTAGGGCCAGCGAGCCGGTATCGCCCATAAATACCTGCGCCGGATACGAGTTGTACCACAAAAACCCGATGCAGGCTCCCACGAAAGCCGTACAGAACACAACCAACTCGCCAGAATCCGGGATAAACATAACATCCAGGTAATCAGCCAACAGTGCATTGCCACTCACAAATGCGAAAATGGCCAGCGTAACGCCAATAATGGCTGAAGTGCCCGCCGCTAAGCCATCGAGACCATCGGTGAGGTTGGCACCGTTGCTGATGGCCGTTACCAGAAAAACGACGATAGGAATGTAGAACAAGCCATACAAGCCTTTGAACGCCGTGCCGGCCTGCGCAAACAAGTCACCGTAGTTCAGCTCGTTGTTTTTCATAAACGGCACCGTCGTAATAGCTAGGTGCACGTCCTTAAAAACTTTGGACGCATCTACCGCCGAGTATTGCCCGTTGGGCAGCAAATACTCCCGCACGGTAATCTCGTTGCTGTAGAACAATACCCAACCCACTGTAATACCTAAGCCAATCTGCCCCAGTATTTTAAAGCGTCCACTCAGGCCCTCTTTATTCTTGCGAAAAATCTTGATGTAGTCGTCCAGAAACCCAATCAGCCCGAGCCACACGGTGCTGAGTAGCATCAGAATAATGTAGATATTGCGCAGGCGCGCAAACAGCAGCACGGGTACCAGAATGGCCAGCAAGATGATGAGGCCGCCCATTGTGGGCGTACCTTTTTTCTCGCTTTGGCCCTGCAAGCCTAGGTCGCGGATAGTTTCGCCCAGCTGCTTGCGCTGCAGCACACCAATGAGCTTGCCCCCAAAAATTTGAGCAATGAGCAGCGATGTAACTACCGCCAGCGCCGCGCGAAAGGTCGTGTATTGAAACACCCCTATGCCCGGAATGTGGTAGTGCTCGTGGAGGTAGCGAAAGAGGTAATAAAGCATGGGCTTGAAGTAGGAACCAACTGGTAGTACAAGCAGCGCGATTGCGTCGCGTGCACTGACAAAGGTCCTTTAATTTTTAATTTCTGAGAGTGCTTTGCGCAGTTCCTCTCGGTCGTCGAAGGGTAGTTTGACACCCTTTATTTCCTGGTAGGTTTCGTGGCCTTTGCCAGCCACCAGTACCAGGTCGCCAGGACGGGCCAGGCTCACGGCGTCCCGGATGGCTTGGCGGCGGTCAGCTATCAATTGCACATGTGCATCGGCGGGCGGCGTGAGGCCAGCCTGCATCTGGTACAAGATGTCCAGCGGGTCCTCGTCGCGCGGATTGTCGGCGGTGAGGATGGCGTAGTCGGAAAGCTGCGCCGCCAACCTCGCCATGATGGGGCGCTTGGTCGCGTCGCGGTTGCCGCCGCAGCCTACCACCGTGATGATGCGCTGCTCGGGCCGGCGCGTCTGGTGCAGGGTCTGAAGCACGTTTTCGAGCGCGTCGGGCGTGTGGGCGTAGTCCACGAGACCGATGATTGCGCTGCCGGGCACGGCTACGGGCTCGAAGCGGCCCGGCGCCGTGGTGAGGCCCGAGAGAATGGTGAGCGCCTCGGTGGGGTCTTCGCCTAGCAACACCGCCGCGCCATACACCGCCAGCAGGTTGTAAGCATTGAAAATACCAATCAGCCGAAACTGTACTTCACGGCCTTCAATCTCTAGGTGCAGGCCGTGCAGCTCGTTGTCGACCAGCCGGGCGCGGAAGCTGGCAGCTGTGCGGAGGGAGTAAGTAGCGCGGCGGGCAGCGGTGTTTTGCAGCATCACTGGGCCGCGTTTGTCGTCGGCGTTGGTGAGGGCAAAAGCCAACTTAGGTAACGCGTCGAAAAAGCCTTTCTTAGCCTTCAGGTAGTTGTCAAACGTGCCGTGGTAATCGAGGTGGTCGTGGGTGAGATTAGTAAACACGCCCCCCGCAAAGCGCAGTCCGCCAATGCGGTGCTGGGCCACGGCGTGGCTGCTCACCTCCATGCAGGCGTGGGTGCAGCCGGCAGCCACCATGCGCGCCAGCAGCTCGTTGAGCCGAATGGCGTCGGGCGTGGTGTGCGTGCTGGGCACCACTGTTTCGTCAATCTGGTTCTGAACTGTGCTCAGCAGACCACAGTGGTAGCCCAGCTCGCGCAGCAGCTTGTGCAAGAGTGTAGCACAAGTGGTTTTGCCATTGGTACCCGTGACGCCCACCAATTGGAGCTGGCGCGACGGATGCCCGTAAAACGCGCTGGCAATGGGACCTAGGGCCGCCGCGCTATCGGCCACCTGCACGTAGGTGGTAGCGGGGTTTAGCTCGTCGGGCAGCTCTTCGCACACCACCACGGCGGCCCCTAGGCTCACGGCTTTGCCGATAAACTGGTGCCCATCGGTAGCAGTGCCGCGCAGAGCGCAGAATAGCAGGCCCGGGCCCGCCTGGCGCGAGTCGAGCGTAAGGCCGCTGACGGGCACGTCGGGCGAGCCATGCTGCGCCAGCACGGCAACCTCGGTGAGCAGGGAGAAGAGCGGAAGGTTCATTAAGCAGGTTTAGATGCGCGGTTGCCTTTGGCTACGGCAGGCTTAGCAGCAGGCTGCTGCGCGGTGCGGATGTCGGCCGCAGAGGTTTTCTTGGGCGCCGGCTTTTTCTTGTCAGCGCTGGGCGTGGTCTTTTTCGCAGGCTTGGCTTTAGCGTTAGTATCCTTTACCAAAGTTGATTCAGACTTCGTGGCACCTTTAGTCTTCGCGGGCTTTTCGGCCGGCTTAGTCGGCTTGGTCGCTATGAGCTTGGTGCTGCGAACGGGGCGGCTTTCGTGCTCAGCGGGCACCAACAGCGTGTTCTCGGCAATCTCGGTGTGAGTCGGCTCAGGCAAGGCCATCGGCGCCGCGGCTAGGGCGGCGGTGGGCGCCAGGGCCAGGCTTACCACCGAGCCACGCTTCACCGACTCGCCAGGCGCTACCGATTGCTCGCGCACGCGGCCGGTGCCGTTGGTGCGCACCTTGAGGCCCCGGTTTTCGAGCAAGAATAGGGCGTCGCGCAGCGTGAGGCCGCGGGCATCGGGCATGCGGCCAGCACGGGTCACGGTAGTGTTGGGCGTCACTTCTACGGCGCGCGTCACTACGGCCGTGTCTACGGCACGGGTGGCCCGGACCCACTCCTCGCCCCCGGTGGCCCGGGTTTGGGCGGGCAGGCCAATGCGCTGGCAGACCAGAGCTATTTCATCCTGCACCCCAGCGCGCACAAGCGGCGCGGGCGAGCGGTGGGCGGGCACCCGCGCTAGCATAGGGCGCTGGCTGGCCTGGTCGCGGGCCATGCAGCGGTCGGCAATGTCGCGAAATACTGGGGCAGCTACTTCGGCTCCCGACCAGCCACCCTTGCTCGGCGAGTCTATCACCACGATGCAGCTGTACTTGGGCTTGTCGGCCGGAAAAAACCCGCAGAAGCTAGTCGAGTACGTTTTAGTATAATGGCCGTTCTTAAACTTCCAGGCTGTGCCTGTCTTGCCCGCAATGCTGTAGTCGGTGGGCCTGATTTTGCGGGCCGTGCCTTCCAGCACTACGCCTTCCATCATGGCATGCAGCTTGCGCAGGGTTTCGTCAGAACAGATTTTCTGGTTCAGCACTGGGGCTTCAAATTGCTCCAGCACCTGGTCAGCCTGCTTGATTTCCTTCACAATAATCGGCTGCACCTTCACGCCGCCATTAGCCACGGCGTTGTAGAAAGCCAGCGTTTGTAGAGGCGCAATTTTCAACTCGTAGCCGATGCACATGGTCGTGAGCGAAGTGCGGCTCCAAGTCCGGTCTTTGGGGTCTTTGATATAAGGCAAGGCCTCGCCCGCCATCTGGAACCCTAGGGGCTTGGGCAGCCCGAAGCGCTTCAGGTAGTCGGTGTAAGCCGAGGGATTACCGCTGAAATACTGGTTTACCAGCTTGGCCACGCCGATGTTCGACGACTTCTCAAACACCTGCTGCACGGTTATCTTGCCGTAGCCGTGGGTGTCTGTTTTCACGGCCCCGCCAATAAGCATCCGCCCGTTGCCGGTATCCACCATGTCGTCGAGTTGAATCTCGGGGTGCGCTTCGAGCAAAGCCATCATCGACGCCAGCTTGAACGTGGAGCCCGGCTCGGTACGGCCCTGGTCGGCAAAGGCGTAGTTGTAGTCTTCTTTATAGGTGCCGTCCGAAGCCTTCCCTAGGTTGGCCACTGCCTTGATTTCGCCAGTGCGCACCTCCATCAGAATGGCGCAGCCGTACTGCGCATCGTTGGCTACCAAGGCTTGGTACAACGCATCTTCGGCGCCATCCTGCAAGTTGATGTCAAGCGTCGTCTTAATGTCGTAGCCTGGCTGGGGCTTGATTTCGGTGCCATCGTACACGGGCTTCATGCCACCTGGCACGCGCTCGTACAGCGCCTCGCCGGCCTTGCCAGCTAGCTTGGTTTGGAACGTAAACTCCAGGCCCGCGCCGTTTTTGTCTTCATTTACGAAGCCCACGGTGCGCTGCGCTAGCCCACCAAAGGGCCGGAAACGCTTATCTACCTTCTCAAAAATAACCCCGCCCTTACGCTTGGCCCGAAAGATGGGCCAGCTCGTCAATTCCTTCTTTTCTTGAAAGTTAATCTGCCGCGAGTTTAAGCGCAGGTAGCGCACAGCAGGGTCTTTGGCGTTGTAAGCAGTAATCAGGCGGCGCTTGTACTCCTCCTTACTGCGGTCGCCGAAGAAGCGGGCCAGATTACCAGCCAGCGAATCTATCCCCTTCTGAAACATGACCTTATCGACCACGCCCGGGTCCCACGCCACCCGGTAAAAGGGCAGCGAAGTAGCCATGATGCTCTTGCCATCATTGGCGAAAATATTGCCCCGCGTAGCCGGCACCGACTGGTAGCTAATGCGGCGCTCCTGCTCCAGAGCCCGCCATTTGGCGCCCTCCTGGTACTGGATGTGCGAGATTTTCCAGGCGATGGCACTCGAGAAAATAGCCACGCCCAGAAATGCCAGCCGCACCCGCGTGACGATGGATTTCTTAACGCTTCCTTTCATGGGCTTCTTTCTTTTTAGTGCCTTTGGCTACTTCAGCCCGAGGCTTACTAGAACGCGTGGAAGTGGTTTTACTTTGTGCCGTCTTGGACTTTTTAGAACTCTTTTCGGAACTTTTTACAGTTACTTTCCGAGCTTGAACCGCTGGCCTTTCGGAGGCAATATGGTCATTATCAGCCTCTTCTTCCAAGCCGGGCGGGGGCGGACCTACTTCGAGGGCATCGTCTGTACCAGCTGCTTCGGCGGCTTGCTGGCGGCGTGCGCGCCCTAGGAGCGAATCGGCGCGCTGGGCGGCGGCCGAGTCGCGAGCAGCACGGGCGGCCAGGGTGTCGGCCGTGAGTACGGGCATGTCTTCCAGTTGGGCCTCGTCGAGGCGGCCGGCCGGCACCGCAATGCGGAAGGGCGGCGACGAGCTTTCGACCAGTCCAATAGCGGCCACCTTGCGCGCTACCTCACTTTGCTTGCTGGCTTCCATGTAGTCCGACGACAGCGTGGTGTAGTCGGCGCGTAGGTCCTCGGTTTCCAGCTTGAGGCGCTGAATGTTGCGGTTCATGCGGTTACCGTAGTGCGTATTGCCGATGTATAGCAAGGTAAGCAGCATGATGAACAGCACCTTAGGCAGGTACTGCACCGGCAAGCCCTCTTCAAAGAAGCTATCGAGCCCCGTAAAGCGGTCGAGTAGCGAGAACAAGCTCCAAGTCGAAGCCGGACGCTCTAGCTGTTCGGGCGCGGGCTTGCGGCGGGGCGGCGTTGGCTTTTCAACCTCCGGCTCGGGCACGGCGGCTACCGGAGCCGGCAACGGCTCGGGTGCTACCGGGGCGGGCGCCGGTATAGGCTCGGGAGCGGGCGGCGGCGTAGTGGGGCGCGCTACATTGGTGCGGGGCGCCCCGGCAGTGGGGCGAAGCGTGTTGGCGGCCATGAGCTTACGCGGGAATAGAGGTTCGGACGCCGACCCGCAGCTTGGCGCTGCGAGCGCGGCTATTCTGGGCAACTTCGTCGGCCGAAGCCTCGATAGGCTTGCGCGTCAGCGCCTCAAAGGGCAGGCTAGTGCGCCCATACAAATCCTTCTCGGCTTGGCCGAAAAACTTGCCCTGACTCAGGAAATTCTTGACCAGCCGGTCTTCCAGCGAGTGGTAGCTCATCACGACCAAGCGCCCGCCGGGACGCAGCACCTGAGCCGTTTGCACCAGCATCTCCTGCAGGGCCGTCAACTCATCGTTGACCTCAATGCGCAGGGCCTGAAATACTTGAGCTAGATATTTATTCTCCTTACCCCGCGCCGTAACGGGCTGAATAGCTTGCTTAAGCTCTTGAATGGTGCGCAAAGGACGCTGCCGACGCGCCTGCACCACGGTAGCGGCCAGGGTACGGGCATTGGTAACCTCGCCGTACATGCCAAAAATGCGGTGCAGCGCGGCTTCCTCGTAGTCGTTGAGCACATCGGCGGCCGTGAGGGCACTGGCATCCTCGGGATTCATCCGCATGTCGAGCGGCCCGTCGAAGCGGGTGCTGAAGCCGCGGTCGGCGGTGTCAAACTGGTGCGACGACACCCCTAGGTCGGCCAGCAGGCCATCTACGGGCAAAGCCCCTAGGCTAACTAGCTCACTGGTAAGGTGCCGAAAATTGGCTCGAATGAACGTGAACTGCGGCCGGGCCAGCGCCTGAGCTTCTCGTTCGGCGGCATCGTCTTGGTCAAAGCTGTAGAGATGGCCTTCCGACAGATGCTCTAGGATGCGCGCTGAGTGGCCACCGCCACCGAAGGTCACATCGACGTAGCGGCCCGCGGGTTGCAAGGCCAGCGCGTCGAGGCACTCGGCCAGCATCACGGGGCGGTGGTAGGCAGTATCGTTGGGGCGAAGGTCGAGGCTCATCAGGCAGAGAGAGCCGGTGAGCCCGGCGTATCGGGTGAAAGGGAAACGAATTTTTGGGCTAGCTTGGAAAACTCGCCCGGGTCCTTAATAAGGTAGTCGTCGTAGCGGGTAGGGTCCCACAGTTCGCAGCGGTTGCCGAGGCCCACAATAATGGCTTCCTTCTCCAAGCCGGCGTAGCGGCGCATGGAGCCGGGCAGCAAAAAGCGCCCGATGTTGTCGAGCTCTACCTCCGTTACGCCCCGCAGAAAGTTACGCTGAAACTGCCGGTACTCCTCGTTGAACTCGTCCAAGGCCATTACCCGGGCCTGAATCACGTCCCAGGCCGACCTAGGGTACAGCACCAGGCAGGGCTCGAGGCCGCGCACCAGCACGAGCTGGTTGGCATAGGCATCGGGCAAGGCCGCCTTTACCTTCGCCGGCAGCACCAGCCGCCCCTTGGGGTCGAGCTTGCAATCGTATTCGCCGGTGAGAGATAGGGACATGGCAGGAAAAAGAGGCGGCGGTAGGCGTGGGCTAAAGAACAAAAGTACGATTCGTTTCAAAAAAGCCGCCACTTTCTACCACTTCTTACCACAGTCTTAAAAGGCTCCCAGGAGCGTTTAAAGCGCTTTTTTTAATCACATGAAACATGGTTGCAGGCTATGAAAGGCCCTTTGCAAGCTGCATTGCCCGACCCAAACCCTACTCGATTTTCTTTTTTACAAAGCCAATATATCAGCAACATGGTTGCATTTAATAGGCAATTGCCTTCCTAGCCAAGCAGTTATATCCTGGTCCAAATAGACTGGCACATTAGCCCTGACCTTGCCTCTGTCCACGCTGGCGGCCCTTACTTGCAGCTATGAATTTCTATCCTCTCTCCTCTCTGCGCGGCTGGGCCCTGGCGGGCGCCATATGCTGGCTGGGCCTACCTGGCTGGGCGCAGCGGTCGGCTCCCGCTCGCAAGCAAACCATCTTGTTTGTGGGCAACAGCTTCTTTCACGGGGCCTTTCAGCCTGTGCTGAGCTACAACGCCTCGGCCGTTACCGACGAGAACTTCAAGCCGGCTAGCGCCGGCCAGCACCGCCGTCGTTTCGAGCACGAAGAGCGCCCCTGGGGTGGCATCCCAGGCATCTTCAAGAAAATGACTGATGAGGCGGGGCTAGCCTACGATGTGCACCTAGAAGTCATCAGTGGGCAAACCTTGAAGTTTCACTATGATAGCGCCCTGGCCGTGATTAAGCAGCCCAAGTGGGACAAGGTCGTGATGCACGACTACAGCACCGGCCCGGTGCCTACACGGCATGGTGGGCAGCCGGCACGCTTCTTCGAGTACGCTACCCGGCTCGAGCAGGCGGTACACACGGCCAACCCCGCCGCCCAGGTATACCTCTACCAAACCTGGGCGCGGGCCGATATCACCTACCCGAGTGGGAAAAATTACAGCGGCCTGCCCATCGACTCGATGACCCACGACCTGCACACGGCCTACTATCAGGAAGCCGCCCGCGACGGGCATTTTGCGGGCGTGGCCCCGGCCGGCGATGCCTGGCTGCGGGCCGTGCGGCAGGGTGTAGCCCTGCCGAACCCTTATGCCCCCGAGGCTGGCAAAGTCGACTTGTGGGGCAGCGACCATTACCACCCGAGCGCCTACGGTGCTTACTTGAATGCGTGCGTGCTGCTGGCCGAAGTGGCCGGCTACGACCCACGCAAGCTAGGGGGCACCGAGCAGGCCGCCGCGGCGCTAGGCATTACGCCGCCGGTGGCCGTGCAGCTGCAGCGCTTGGCCTATGAGCAGGTGCAGGCTGCTAAGAAGCTCCCCAAGGACAAGCTTAAAGGCAAAAGCGGGCGCCGCTAGCCTACTTAGGCGCTGGCCAAATTTTACACCACCTAGGGGGTTTGCTGCACGCGGCAAGCGCCCTAGGTGGTGTATTTTTGTATAACCTATGCCACGCCCCTTACCTCGTCATCACCGTTTGCTGAGCGCCTTGCTGGCGCTTTTGGTGTTGGCTACGTCGGTGGGGCTCACGGCCGAGCGCCACCGCTGCCGCATTAGCGGGCGCAGCACCGTCGCGCTAAGCTTGCCGGGCTTGGCCAACCACGACGAGGAGACTGCCCCGGCCAAACCGGGCCGGCCCTGCGGCAAGCGCCGCGCCAGCGGCTGCTGCGACATTAGCCACTCGCAGCACAAGCTCAATGCCCAGAGTAGCGCGGCGGGCTTTGCCAAGTGGCTGCCCGAGGCACCACCGGCGCTACCGCCGGCCTTGCTACCAGCGCCGTGCTGGAGCGGGCTACCGCTCGCGGCGCCACTGGCTGCATCCGTGGCCGTAGGTACGGCCGCCAATTCGTCGCCGCCGGGGGTACCTAGGGCGGGGCGCGTACTGCTCACGCTCGAGTGCATACTCGTCGTCTAGGTGATTTCTGAAAGAGGCCAATCCAGTTGGACTGGGCTGGTCGTTTGTTTTTCAGAAATCATTTCTACTCGACGTATATGTTAGCTATCAGCGGATTACTTCCGCGTTTCTTAACCATTTCTTTTTGCAGCCTGCCCCTACTGGTCCACGCCCAAAGCGGCGCGGCCGTGCGCGGCGAGGTGCATGAAGCCGGGGGCACCGCAGCCCCCCTACCCGGCGCCGTGGTGCGCTGGCTGTTGCCGGCTGGCGCCAGTGGCCCCACTACCAGCACCGATGGCGTAGGCACCTTCGTCCTGCCTTTTCCAGCGCAAGTTAGCCACCGTCTCATTGTCAGTGCAGTAGGCTACACCGCCGATACGGTAGCAGTGCCCGCCAGCAACACGCCCTACTTGCGGGTGAGTTTGCGCGGCGGCGCGGCCCTAGGCGAGGTAACCGTGACCGGGCGCCCGCCCGCCTACTCGGCCAAGGCAGTCGGCAACTTGCAAACCATCAGCTCCCGCGACCTTACCAAATCAGCGTGCTGCAACCTGGCCGAGAGCTTCGAAACCAACGCGGCCGTGGAGGTGAGCACTGCCGACGCAGTGAGTGGCGCCAAGCAGATTCAGCTACTGGGCCTCGATGGGGCGTATTCGCTACTAACCATCGACAACCAGCCGGCTTTGCGCGGCCTGGCCGCCCCCTACCGCCTAGGGTACCTAGCCGGTCCCTGGATTGGCAGTATCGACATTATCAAGGGCACGGGCTCGGTGGTGAATGGCTACGAGGGCATTTCAGGCCAGGTAAACGTGCAGCTCAAGGAGCCCGACAAAACCGACCAGCTGCTGCTCAATGCCTATGTCAACGACCTAGGTAAATTCGACTTGAACGCCGTGTCATCGCAGCGCTTCAACAAGAAGTGGAGCAATGTGCTACTGCTGCACAACGACCACCTCGGCAACCGCGTGGACCGCAACGGCGATGGCTTTCTGGACTTGCCGCTGGCTACGCAGTTCAACGGCTACGACAAAGTGAAATACCTCTCGGGCACCGGCTTGGTGGCCGAGCTAGGCGTGGGTGCGCTGCGCGAAACCCGGCAGGGCGGGCAGCTGAATTTTCGCCCCGACGCCGCCGATGCCTATCGCCAGCACTACGGCACCAGCCAGACCACCAACCGCTACACAAGCCAGGGGCGCCTTTCGTATACCTGGCCCGGCCGGCCTTTCCAGAGCCTAGGGCTGCTGGTGAATGGCACTAGCCACGACTTCAACTCGACATATTCCTTTAAGCAGGACACCGGGCCGCGCCAGTACGATGGCCACCAAAACACCGGGCAGGCCACGCTGCTGTTTCAGAGCGTTATTCAGAATACCACCCACGTGTACCGGGCGGGCCTGAGCTTCTTGTACGACGACTACCGCGAGCACCTGGGCACCGGCCGCATCTACTCGACCGATACGCCGGCCACCATCGACGCCCGCGAAAACCGCCGGCGCACCGAGCGCGTGCCGGGCGCCTTCGCCGAGTATACCTACAACAATTCGCGCAACCTGACGGCTGTGCTGGGCCTGCGTACTGACTACCACAACCTCTTCGGCTGGCAGGTGACGCCACGCTTCAACCTCAAGTACGACCTGCGCCCGACTACGGCGCTACGCCTGTCGGCTGGCCGGGGCCTGCGCGTGCCCAACCCTATTGCCGACAATGCGGCCATGCTGGCCAGCGCCCGCGAGTTCTACATCGCCCCCAATCTACTGCCCGAAACGGCCTGGAATTTTGGCGGCTCGCTTACGCAGTATTTCCAGTTACTGGGGCGCCAGGCTACGTTCGTGGTTGATTACTACGACACCAGTTTTCAGAACCAACTGGTGGCCGATATGTACACCAGCCCGCAGTACATCATTCTGGACAACCTAACGCCGGGCGCCCGCTCCTTCGCCCGCAGCCTGCAAGCCGAGGTGCAGGCCGAGCCTGCCAAGGGCTTGCAGGTAAAGGCCGCCTACAAGTGGCTCGATGTGCAAAGCACCTACGCTGGCCAGTTGCTGCCCAAGCCGCTCACGCCCCAACACCGCGCTTTCCTGAACCTAGGGTACGCTTCGGCCTTCGATAAGTGGCGCGGCGACCTCACGGTGCAGTGGTTTGGCGAGCGCCCGCTGGCCCACCTGCCCGCCGATGGCAGCAACATGGGGCACCAGCATGGCAGCGGCACTTCTGGCCTGCAATTTGCCCCACGCTATGCGCTGCTCAATGCGCAGGTTACGCGTGCTTTCAAGCGCCTGGAGGTGTACCTAGGTGTCGAAAACCTTACCAACTATCGCCAGCCCGACCCTATCCAAAACGCGGCCACGCCCTTCAGCGCGGGCTTCGACGCGGCCATGGTGTGGGGCCCGGTATATGGGCGCCTTACCTACGCCGGGCTGCGGTACCGCCTCGAATAAATCGCAGATTCGAACGGATTTGTAGGATGTAACGGATACGCCCACCTCCGGTGGGCTGACTAGTTAATTGTTACGCGCTGCCTGAACCTAGGGACTTGTGCTCGTCAGTGGCACTTATTATTTATTTTTAATTGTTTCGTTTTCATGAAAGCTTTCGCATTCTCTCTGCTCACGCTGTTGAGCATCGGCGGCCTGGACGCCCAGGCCCAAACTGCTCCAGTAGCGGCGACCACCAAGGCCAAAGGCACCGAGCAAGTTCAGTTTAAAACGTCGGCCGTGTGCGACATGTGCAAGGCGCGCCTCGAAAAAAGCTTGGCCTACGAAAAAGGCGTGCAGGCTGCCCACCTCGACGTGCCCAGCAAGGTCTTGACCGTGACCTACAACCCAGCCAAAACCACCACAGCTGCTTTGCGCACCGCCGTGCAGAAAACCGGCTATGATGCCGACGAAGCCACGGCCGACAACCGCGCCTACGAGCGCCTGCCCGAGTGCTGCAAAAAAACCAACGCCACCCATTAATCGCAGATTGTAGCGGATTAAACGGATTTCGCAGATACGCCCGCCTCCGGCGGGCTTGACTATCTGAACGCAAAGTAACTCAGAGTGAGCCGGCGAAGCCGCTCCTGCGTCCAGATGGTCAAGCCCGCCGGAGGCGGGCGTATCTGCGAAATCCGTTTAATCCGCTACAATCTGCGATTTGGCTTGCCACAGGCGCCACCAGGGCAGGTAGGGCTGGTCGTGGTGCTCGTAGTGGTAGCCGAAGAAATAGCAGCTTACGAATGCCCAGACGTGGTAGGGCCATTGATGCTGGCTGCGCGACTTATGGTGGTTGTCAGGCTCGTGCTCGCCGCGGTGCGGCAGGTAGGTGCCGAAGAAAAACAGCTGCAACGTAGCCAATACTGCTGGTATCATCCAGAAGGCGATAACGTTGGCTTGAGGAAACCAGATTTTGAGCACGTTGTAGGTAGCCGCCATCAGCAGCACCTGCCACCAAGTCACGTAGTTCCAGGCAAAGCGTAGGAGCCAAGGCAAAAAGCCTGGGTGACCCTCGGGATGGTAGTCAGGGTCGTCTTGGGTGCCTACGTGGCGGTGGTGGCGGTGGTGCTTAGGCAACTGGCCCGGAAACCAGTTATAGGCAAACAGCAACGTCGCCACCGTCCCGATAGCGTTGTTGAGGCGCTTATTGTGGCTTACCACACCGTGCATGGCATCGTGGCCCGTGATATAAAGCCCAGTATACAAGTGCGTTTGCAGCAGCAGCAGCAGGTACGGCGCCGGCGAGTGCCAATCGGGCTGGTAAAATGCCAGCAAATAAGTCAACAAGCTAGCCCACGCTGTAATTATGAGCCCAGCGGCTAGCACTCCCCTACCCGCCAAGGGCTGAGGAGCCACTTTCACGGGCGAGATGGCTGAGCGGAGCATGTGCATACCTAGGCTTATTCGTGATTTTTACAGCCGCACGAGCATATCGCGCACCTGCTCCATCAGCCACATGGGCGTGCTCGTGGCCCCACAAATACCAACCGACTGCCCCGGCCCAAACCAAGACGGGCAGATTTCGTCGGTTTTTGAAATAAAGTGCGTGCATGGGTTAGTTTCCTTGCACACCTGGTACAGCACCTTGCCATTAGAACTCTTCGTGCCCGACACAAATACTACCTGGTCGAACTGCGCTGCAAAGCGCCGCAAGTCAAGGTCGCGGTTGCTTACCTGCCGGCAAATGGTGTCGTGCGCCGTTACCGAGTGCCCACGGCTTTCAAGCTCAGTCTTAATGGTGTAAAACGACTCTGTGCTCTTCGTCGTCTGACTATATAAGGTGATGTTGGCGGGCAGCTCGTGGTGCAGCAGCTCTTCTAGGTTCTCAAACACGATGGCTTCGCCACTGGTCTGCCCCAGCAAGCCGCGCACCTCGGCGTGGCCGTGCTTTCCGTAGATGAACAATTTTTCGCGCCGGTCGAAGCTCGCCTTAATGCGGTTTTGCAGTTTCAGCACCACAGGGCAGCTGGCGTCAATCAGCGTCAGGTTGTTGGCCAAAGCCTGCTGGTAGGTGCTGGGTGGCTCGCCGTGCGCCCGAATCAGTACGGCCTCATCGCGTAATCCGGCCAACTGCTCGTAGTCGATGATACGCAAGCCCTTGGCTTCTAGGCGCTGAACTTCCTCATCGTTGTGCACAATGTCGCCTAGGCAATACAAATAGCCCTGCTCGTCGAGCAGGTCCTCGGCCATCTGAATGGCGTAAATCACGCCAAAGCAAAAGCCAGAGTTAGAATCGATGCGAACACTGAGGTGCAAACCGGACTGCATATCGCTCAACTAACTAAAAAGGCCGGCCGAAGGTTGCTTTATTACGTTAGTAATTAGCCTTAAATCTAGGTCGCACCTAGGTGTTTTAGCTACTTTTCACTTGCGACAGCTGCGCAGCCTGCGCTTCTGACACGTGCCCACGGTCTACCAGAAAGCCACGTACCGTGCGGAAGGCTTCATCATCGAGGCCCGAGCGCGGATGTTGCAGAGCCGCCGCTACCAAAAACGCCTTGTCTTCGTCCACGTGCTTGCTCAACCCTAGGAAGGGCGGAAGGTTGCTCTCGACCGAGAACCGGAGAAATCGAATTTCCGCATTGGCAGGGTCCAGTGCCACGGCCTGCTCGAAGGTGCGGGCCGCCTGCTGCACATAAGTCAGCTTATTGAGCATCGACGCGTCGCGCGCCTTAATAGCTTCAGAGGCAGCCTTGTACCCTAGCACCAATGCCTCCTGCCCTTTGTAGCCGTGCAGCAGGTCGTAAAATTTTTCACCGGCCTCTTTATTAGCGGCAGCTTGCTCGTAGTGGCGGCGCAAGGCAGCCGGATTGGAAGGCGACATGGGAATTAAAATGAACGTTTGATGAGGCGAGAAACACCTAGAAATAGAATATAGCTGCTTATTATTCAAAGCGTTGCTAGTAACACCGAGCAGCAAAAAGGGAATAAGCAGCAGTTTTCTCATAGTCCCAAAGCTACATCACCGCTCACAGTAAGGTTCGGCAACGAGCTGGGATACACGCTTTTTTTAGTACTGCTGAGGTAGACCTAGCTGCTACCCCACCAGCCGCAGCCGATAGCGCAGCCATGAGCCAAGTAGCAGCAGCAGCTTGGTATTGTCGGGCAGGCGCACGCGCTCGGCCAGTACCTGGGCCGCCGGTGCCTGCCGCAGCTTGTAAAAGAGCTTGAGGTAATACACGTAGGCCAGGTGCACCCCTAGGCGCGCCGAGCGCGGCAGCTGCTGAATACCCACGTAGGCTGCTTCAAAGTCGGCCCTGATGTCGGCCTCTATCGTGCGCTTGGCCTCGTTGTCGAACTGCTCATAGCGCAGCCCCGGAAAGTATACGCGCCCGCGGTCTTCGTAGTCCGAGCGGATATCGCGCAGAAAGTTAACCTTTTGAAAGGCGGCTCCTAGGCGCCGGGCGGGCTCGCGCAGCTGCTCAAACCGAGCCGGCTCTTGGTGGCAAAACACGCGCAGACACATCAGGCCCACCACTTCGGCCGAGCCATAGATGTACTTCTCGTACAGCTCCTGGCGGTAGTTGCGGTCTTCCAGGTCCATCTCCATACTGCGCAAAAACGCATCAATGAACTCGTGGTCAATATTATACTCATTCACGGCCCACTGGAAGGCGTGCAGCACAGGGTTCAGGCTGAAGCCAGCGGCAATGGCCGCATAAGTATCTTGTTCAAACGTGGCTAGTAGCGCCGCTTTGTCGTGGCTGTGGAAGGTATCCACTATCTCATCGGCCCAGCGCACAAAGCCGTAAATTGCATAGATAGCCCGATGCAACTCCTTATCCAAGGTGCGGATACCTAAGGAGAAAGACGTGCTATAGCGCCGCGTAATAAGCTGGGCACACGCTAGGCTGGTGTCAGTAAACAGCTGTTCGTGGTTCACGGATGAGGACTAAATATGCCGCCAAAAGTACAAGAACGGCTATATTCTCGCTACTTACTTTGCTTGCGGGCCAATGGTTCTGGTTATTGTCGACCTAGGAGCTACTTAATTTCTTTCAGTACCTCGCCCGCCACTACCTGCCCCGATATAAGCGAAGGCGGCACGCCCGGCCCCGGCACTGTGAGCTGGCCCGTAAAATACAGGTTGCTCACCTTCTTACTCTTGAGCGTCGGCTTTAGAATAGCCGTCTGCTTCAGGGTATTAGCCAAGCCGTAGGCATTGCCTTTGAAGGAATGGTAATCGGCCACAAAATCGCGGTGGGCGTAGCTGCGCTTATACACCACGTGCTCCCGAATAGAATGGCCGCAGTGCTTTTCGAGCCGGTCCATCAGCAGGTGATAGTATTTCTCGCGCGTGGCCTCAGGGTCATCAAGGTCAGGCGCTACTGGAATAAGCAGGAATAAGTTTTCCTGGCCAACAGGCGCCACGGTGGGGTCGGTTTTGCTGGGCACCGAGGCGTAGAACAGCGGCCGGCTGGGCCACTGCGGTGCCTCGTATATCTCGTGGGCGTGCTGCGCAAAGTCCTCGTCAAAGAAGAGATTGTGGTGCAGCAAGTTATTCAGCTTGCGGTCTACACCTAGGTAAAACAGCAGCGAGGACGGGGCCATCGTGCGCGAGTCCCAGTACGCCGGCGAGTAATGCCGGTATTCTGGGGCCAGCACTTGCTGCTCGATGTGCTGATAGTCGGCCCCGGCCACAACTGCATCGGCCTGCCAAAAACTCGTGGCCGTGCGCACGCCGGTAGTGCGGCCCTGGGCCACCACTATCTCCTGCACCTCTTGGTTATACTCGATTTTCACACCCAGCTCTTCGGCCAGCGCCACCATGCCGCGCACTATCTGGTGCATGCCGCCCTTGGGGTACCAGGTACCTAGGGCCAAATCGGCGTAGTTCATGAGCGAGTACAGCGCTGGCGTATTCTCAGGCGTGGCGCCTAGGAACAAGACCGGAAACTCGATGAGCTTGAGCAGCTTGGGGTGGCTAAAGAACTTACGGGCGTGCTTGGCCATGCTTTGTAGTAGGTCGAGCCGCACGGCACCCTTCACTATTTCCCAGTCCACAAACTCCAGCACCGAGCGGCTGGGCAGGTGCACAAATTTGTTGATGCCCACCTCGTACTTATACGCTGCCTGGGCCAGAAACTCATCTAGCCGCGCCGCGCTGCCGGGCTCTAGCTCCTCAAACAACTGCCGTAGCTGCGGCATACCCGCCGGGATACCTAGGGTGTCCTTGTCGCCAAAAATGACCTGGTACGATGGGTCGAGGCGCACGAGCTCGTAGTAGTCCGACACTTTTTTACCGAACTGCCCAAAGTAATCTTCAAACACGCCTGGCATCCAGTACCAGCTCGGGCCCATGTCAAACGTAAACCCGTCGGCCTCAAATACCCGGGCCCGGCCGCCCGGCCCCGCGTTTTTTTCGAGCAACGTGACCTGCCACCCGGCCCGGGCCAGAAAAGAGGCTGCCGACAAACCGGCAAATCCGGCACCTATTACTATCGCCTGAGGCACTTGTTAATGATTAATGGTTAGTTATCAATGATTAATTACCGGCTATGAGCATGTTAGAAATCAATCACTAACAATTAACCCTTAATCATTAAAGAAAGAGCCGCGCCTCCCGAACTGGCGGAAGGCGCGGCTCTCTACAACGCAAAACGCGCTGGCAAGTTAGTCTTGGTCCGGCTCATCGGCGATGGCAGCTCCGGCGCGGTCGGCCCCGGCGGGGGCATACACGTGCAGGGCAGCTTTCAGGTCCTTGCGGGCGATGTGAATCCGGTTTTTGACGGTACCAATCGGAATTTGCAGCTTTTCCGCAATCTCTAGGTACTTATACCCAATGTAATACATCATGAACGGCGTGCGGTAGTCCGAGCCTAGGCTGGCAATGGCCTCGTTGATGTCACGCACCACAAAATCGGTCGTTGCCCCGTTATGGGTGATGTAGTTCTCGTCGGTGTTGAAGTACTGGAAATACTCAGTCGAATCGATGTTCGAGCTGCGCTTGGTAATCTTATTATAGTTGTTAATGAAGGTGTTGCGCATGATGGTGTACAACCATGCCTTCAAATTGGTACCAGCCTTAAACTTATCCTTGTTAAGCAACGCCTTGAGGAGGGTTTCCTGGACTAAGTCCTTGGCATCGTCGGCGTCGCGGGTGAGGTTCATCGCCACGGGGCGGAGCGATGAAGATATTTTCTGCACTTGGGAAGTGAATTCCAGAGAAGTCATATTGTTGAAGGGTTCGTAGCAGAATCTTAAACAAAGGTAGACCACAAGTGAGAAAAACGGCTCGATAGCGGCAGTTTTTTTTAGAATACCTGCGCCAACTCGCGTAGCCCCGCCCGCTTACGCAAACTAGAGACGCCTAGGCCGTAGTCATGCTTTACTTTTCTGTTACCTCCACCTCAACTACTTGATTTATAACAGGAATTAAATTTCTAAATTCGTGTAGGCACGCCATTGGCAGGCAGCCTTCGGGCAGCTTTTTGGCCTGCACAGCCTGGGTGCCAAATAGTAATAAGGTGGCTTCGGGGCACTGTTTGCGCAGCTCGTCGGCGTAGCTGGCTAGCTGGCCGCGCGCGGGTGTAGTAGTGAGCACCGTAGCCAGCACAGTGGGCTGAAAAGTGCGCGCCGCGGCTATAATATCGGGCAGCGGCAAGTTGGGCCCTAGGTATAGTACCTGCTGGCCGCGGGCCCGCAGCGCATAGTTCATAAAGAGCAGGGCTAGCTCCTGCCACTCGCCTTCAGGCAAGAACAGCAGCCAGCGCGGCGCATCGGCCTGGCTAAGTGGAATGAGCGGCAGGGCATCGGCCGAAGCCATTAGCTCTTGGCGCAGCAGCTGCGCCACCAGGCGCTCTTGGGCCACGCTCAGCGAGCCCTCCTTCCACGACACGCTCAGGCGCTGCAGCAGCGGGTAGCCTAGGCGCAACAAGGCATCTTCGGGGCCAAGCTGCTCGATGGCTTCGTCGAATAGCCGGTGCAGATGCGGCTCGTCGAGGTCAAGCGTAGCGCCCAGCATGGCATTGAGACGTGCAAAATCGGCGGGCTGCACTTCGTTGCAAAGCGACAAGGCAGCGGTTTGGCACTCCTCTTCGCTTAGGCGCACCACCTGCGATATGCGTTGCCCACGCGCGCACAGCGCGGCCACGTTGAGCAGGCGGCGTAGGTCGGCCTCACCGTATGTACGGATATTGGTGCTAGTACGGCTGGGATTCAACAGATTATAGCGTTGCTCCCAGATGCGAATAGTATGAGCCTTGACTCCGGAGAGCTGCTCTAAATCGCTGATAGAATAACGAGCCACGGGATTAAGAGAGTAATGAGATAGCTAAAATTTTCCGTCGAGCAGCCAATAATCGAGCCACGGACAGAAAAGACCTAGGTAATAAGTCGATGATTGGATAGGATATAAACTAGTAGATTGTGTCAAATTGAATAAGCCACTACCCTAGTAAATGTTTTCGGAGCGAGGGCTGCCAGGCGGGGGATTACTGCGCCCGCCGGGCGGCTTGCTGCCGCGCCAGCCGCAGGTATTTGGGTGATACCCAGAGCAGGCCAAACTCCTGGGAGTGGTCGCGGCCCTGGGTTTTGTGGTGCACTTTATGGGCCATGTTAAGGGCGCGCAGATACACATTATCCGTCTTTTTCCAGAAGGGCAGCCGGCCGTGAATCAGACCATCGTGCACGAAAAAATACACGGTGCCATATGCCGCAATGCCTACCCCGACCCAAAACCACCACCGGTCGCCATTGCCACCAGTGATGAACAGCACGGCTGAGATGGCACCGTAAATGGCAAAGAACCAGTCGTTGCGCTCGAAGGGCCGGGGGCTGGGCCGCACGTGGTGCGAGCGGTGCAGCACCCACAGTGGCCCATGCTGCACGTATTTGTGCATGAACCACGCCCAAAACTCCATGAAGGCGAAGGTACCGAGAACGATAAGTAGATTAGCCATTAGCGGTTAGCTGCTGGCTGTTTGCTTTTCTGCCCAGTGCCGCTTCCGAAAAAGCGACTAGCGAACGGCCAAAAGCCAACAGCTAAAAAAATAACTACCAGTCTATCTTCTCTTTGTTCAGAAACGCAGCGATGCCCCGGCGATAATCGTCGGCAGCACGGGCGTCGGCGTTGCGCTCGGCGGCGTAGCGGAGGCCATCTTCGAGGCTGAGGGCAGGCAAGTGAGCCAGTAGCTCTTTAGTCATTTCCATGCTGCTGCCCGAGTTTTCGCGCACCAAGCGCAGCGCGTACTCGCGCACGGCGTCGGCCAGCTCGTCTTGCTCTACTAAGAAGGTAATCAAGCCATAGTCAAGCGCTTGTTGAGCCGTGAAAACGTCGCCGCTGAGCAGCAACTGCTTGGCGCGGGTTTCGCCGAGGCGACGCACCAGAAATACGCTCACGATGGCCGGCAGGAAACCGATTTTTACTTCCGTGAAGCCAAACTTGGCCTCGGGCACGGCGAACGTGAAATCACAGAGCGCGGCCAAGCCGCAGCCGCCCGCTAGGGCGTGGCCCTGCACCTGCCCTATTACTACTTTCTTGAGGGTATAAATCTGGTGAAACAGCTGCATAAGGTGCGTGCTGTCAGCCAGGTTTTCCTGGTAGCTATTAGCCTGTAGCTCTTGCAGATACTTGATGTCGGCACCAGCGCAGAATACCTCGCCGCTAGCGCGCAAGATGATAACCTTAACGTCGTCGTCGGCTTCAGCGGTTTCGAAAGCTTGCTTCAGCTCAGTCACCACGTCGGCGCTGAGGGCATTGCGCTTGGCGGGGCGGTTGAGCGTGATGTACGCCAGGCGGCCATCGACTTCATACTGCAAAAAGCGCAGTGCCAGTAGCTCTTGGGTCGGATAATTTTCCATAATAATAAGTACGACGAAAGTTAATAAGCAGATGATAAGCGCAAACTCAGCCATGCGCAATATACACGCCAACGCGCCTACACCTACCCTAGGGCAATTGGCCCGGTGGAAGTTCCTGAGCAAGTTCAGCGCGTGAGCGTCAAGGCGTAGCTAAAGGCGCCCTGCTCGTTCACGTCCCACGTGCGGAAGCCCACCGCTCGCAGGGCCGCGTCTTGGCGGGCAATGTACCAGCGCTGGCACGAAGAATCGAATACTACCTGCGCCCGCGGGCCAAAATGCGCGGCTAGCCCATCGGGATACACGCGGGCGTTGCGGCGCAGCACCACAATATCGGCGGGCACCAGCGGCGCGGCGCCCGCGGCCAGTCGCCGGAGTCGGCCACTTACAAATGCTATGCGCAGGCCGCGCCAGCTGGCCAGCACTACCGGCGCCGGTGGGCAGCGCTTGGTCGAATCGGCATTGGACGGGGCGCCTACTAGCCGCGTAGGCACAGCCGCCCCTTGCCAACCCACGCAGTAGCGTGGCTGACGCACGCGGCGCAGTATCAAGCTGGGCTTGAGACGGTAGGTGCGCTCGGTTTCGGAGAGCGGCAGCGAATCAGCCATTACAAACTCGGGTGCGGCGCCTTGCCAGAACCCCACCACCGAGCGCCGCGGAATGCTGTACACCACAAACTCGCGCACGGGCGCTACCTCGGCAGCTTCGGCCACCCGGCTGCCAGCATACAGCGCCAGCAGGGCCAGCGCACCGCCCACCCAAGCTAGCCGCCGCGTGGCAAAAAATGCGCACGTGGCTCCTATGAGCAGAAAGATGAGCAACGTCTGGGTTTGGTTGAGGTGCACGCCGCCCACCACTGCTCCGGGCAGCAGCTGGCCCACGAGAAAAATGTATTTGTTGAACGCCCAGATAAGGCTTTGGAATACCCAGCCCACAGCTCTAGGTGCCCAGTCGAGCGCCGGCAGCCATAAAGCGGGCAAGGCCACGAGCCCTTTCACCAGCAGCAGCACCACGCCCACGTACACCGCGATGCTCGAAATAGGCACCGCGATGAGATTGGACAGCAGAAAGTTGAAGGGGAACTGGTGGAAATAATACAGCCCCAGCGGGAAGGTGGCGATTTGCGCCGCGATGGATAGCGCCGTGAGTTGCCAGGCCGCGTCGGCGAGCCATGCGCCCGCGCGCCCTAGGCGCTGCCGGGCTGTGCTGTGCCAGCTGCGCTGGTAGTCGAGCACCCAGTTGCGCACATCGAGCCAGCGCACGATGCGCGGCTGCAAGTACACAATGCTGACTACCGCCAGAAAGGAGAGCTGAAACCCGACGTCACAGAGCAGGTAGGGATTATAGAGGAGCAAGCAGCAGGCCGCGGCGCTGAGGGTGTTGAACAAACTGCTTTGGCGTTCCCAGGCCTGGCCCACTATCACGAGGGTAAACATGACGGTGGCGCGCAGCACCGACGCCGACAGGCCCGTCAGAAAGGCGTAGCTCCAGATGAGGGCCAGCCCTAGGCCCGCCGTGAGCAGGCGCTGCCGCAGCGCCGAGCTACCCAGCGGCAGCCGTGCCAGTAGCCACTGCAACGCCGCAAACAGTAGCCCCACTTGCAAGCCCGACACCGCCATGATGTGCGTGGTACCAGTATTGGCGTAGGCTTGCTTGGTAGCCGTGTCGATGTCATCGCGAAAGCCCAGCACCAAAGCGGTACCTAGGGCATACTCGGGCGGACTTTTGACGTAGCGCCGAAACACGCCATCGAGCACGGCTGCTGCACGCTGGCTGAGCGCTACCAGGGCGCTCAGCGGTGCCTGGCCTAGTACCCGGTATTGGCCCTGGTGCACAAACTGCGCGTGGTAAACTTGGTGGTACCGCAGGTAGCGGCGGTAGTCAAACTCGCCTAGGTTGGCGGGGCCTTTGCTCGGTTCGGGCGCGCCCTGCACCAGCCATACCTCGCCGTAGCGCGGGGCGAGCACGGGGGCGGCGGTTTCGTGGCGCGGCAGGCTTATGCGAATGCCGCCTGTGGCGGCTTGCCAGCGCCCCGCCACCCGCACGGCCTGTACCCGCAGCGTGGTGGCAAAGGTGTTGGCGCGCACTACGGGCGCCTCATCCACGGTGGCGCGGTAGTACTCTATGCGCGACGCAAAGTGCCCTAGGTGGTCGGCGCGGCGGCTTTCGGTGGCGCCTTGCACACGGGCAAAGCCCAGCGCGGCCACCGCCAGCAGGCCAAGCAAGCCTGCCGCATCGGTGGCCCCAGGCGTGGGCTGGCGCTGGCTCCAGTACCACAGCAGCAAGTAGGCGCCCACCAGCCCCACCGCCCACGGCGCGGCGCTGCCGGCCCAGCCTTGCCCTAGGTAGAGGTAGACCGCAATGCCTAGCATAAAGGCCAGCGCCACGCGCAAGAAGGGAGCCGACGACCAGTTAATCATAAAGTGAGCCGTGTAAACAGCTCCGCAATATAACTGCCTGGATTAGCCTAACACCATCTTATAGTGCTGGATATCGCACTCCTCAAACATGTCGCCCACCTTCCGGAAGCCGGTGCGCTCGTAGAGCGGAATGGCGCGCAGCTGCGCGTGCAGGTACACCTGGGCCGCGTCGGGCGCCTCAGCGCGCACATCGGCTAGCACGGCTTGTACCAGCGCGGCGCCTACGCCCTGGTTACGAAACTCGTCGAGCACGGCGAAGCGCTCTAGCTTCACGCCCTTGTCGGTAGGGCGCCAGCGGGCGGCGCCCGCGGGCTGGCCGTCTACCCGAACTAGGTAGTGGCGGGTGGTGGCTTGGCGGTCGTGCTGGTCGTATTCGTCGTCGGCGGGCACGCCTTGTCCTTGCACAAACACTTTTTCGCGGATGGTGAAGGCGGCGTCGAGGTCGCGCAGGTCAGATACTTTGCTGGCAGTAGTCATGGATAGAAACGATAGAGAGTTACCTAGGACGCAAATATCCGGGCTGGGCCGCGCACCTAGGTAGTAGGCCCCCTAGGTGCCCCGCACTATTTTGCTCGCTATGAACGACGCTTCGCCCATTCCACTGCACCAGCCACAGTCGTTTATTCCGACCTTTTTTGAGCCCGACCCAGCTTTACAAAGCTTGCTTAGTGGCCATCCCGAGCAGTTTTTCATCTTGCGCGTCGAAGACATGTACCGCCACCTGCACGGGCCGGTGCCGCCCGTGCGCTCGCTGGCGCACAGCGCGTTGTTTATCACTTCGGGCGAGGCGCGCATGAGTATTGGCTACGACCACTACGTGGCGCGAACCAATGACTTGCTACTAGTGCCCGCCGGCCAAATCTATTCTTTCCGCCCCGACGATGTGAACACGGGCTACCTGCTGCACGTGCACCCCGACCTAGTGCTTGGCGCCGGGGCCGGTGAGTTTGAGTTTTTGACGGGCTGGGGCCAGCCGCTTATTCACTTCGGCACGGCCGAAGCAGGGTTTGTCCAAGTGCTGCTGCAGCGGCTGCTGGCGGCTTATGAGCAAGCTGGCCTAGGTGCCCTGCCCCTGTTGCGAGCATATTTAGCCGCTTTGCTCACCGAAGCTAACTACGCCTACCGGCCGCTGGCGAGCATTGGTGTTTCGGCAGCATCTACGCTGGCGCACGCTTTTAAGCAGCTGCTAAGCCAACATATTCGGCAGTTGCACCGCGTGGCAGCGTATGCTGAGTTATTGCACGTAACACCCAATCACCTCAACAAAGCGGTAAAAGCCGTCACCGGTAAGTCACCCACTACCTGGATTGACGAGGCGCTGGTACTAGAAGCCAAGTCACTGCTGTTTCAAACCGCACTGCCCGTAGCCGAAGTAGCGGCCCTGGTGGGCATAGCTGATGCCTCGTATTTCAGCCGCCTGTTCAAGAAGGTAGAAGGACACCCGCCGAGCGCCCTACGGCGGCCGGCAGCTAAGGCCAGTTCCTGAGCCTGATTGATTGAAACGTCCTAGTATCGGCTTGCTTCATCCTAGCCAGTATGGTGGGGCCAGCGGGACCTTTGTCGCAGCTTTTTCCCCTTGATTTGCTGCCTCATGCTTCTATCCCTCACGCCAGCATTTGCTTGGCAAGATGCGCTGACTGCCACCCTGGTTTTTCTGATTTTCTGTCTGCTGGCTTCGCTGCTGGCAGAGCCACGCCGCCAGCAGGCCATGGCCATCTTGGTGGCGGGCGCCAGCGGCGTTTACTTCAACGGCGGCCTAGGTGCTTGGGAATACGCCTTTGCGGGGGTAGTGCTGCTAGTGGCTTATGGCGGGCTGCGCTCTTACGCGTGGCTGGGCATGGGCTGGCTGCTTCATACTGGCTGGGATGTGCTGCATCACTTTTATGGCACGCCCATTATCACATTCGTACCGCTGTCGTCGGCCCAGTGCGCGCTATGCGATGCGCTGATTGCCGGCTGGTTTTTTGGCGGGGCACCTTCTGTGTATGCGGTAGCTGCCCGGCTAGCAAAGTGGCCGGCTCCTCAGCGCTAAGCCTCCGCACGATGTACTTTTTCATTCTTACGCTGCCTCCTGGAACCGCTGGGCCGTGCTGCTGGCACTGCTCATATCCCTAGTGTTTGCTTACCGCGGCTGGCTAGGGGCTCTCCCCTACAGGCGGGCCGACCGCTTGGCGGGCAGTGTGCTCACCGGGCTGTTGCATCTGCAGCTTCTGCTGGGTTTCACGCTGTACTTCGGCCTCAGCCCCTGGACCAAAATGGCCGCTACCAACCGCTCGGCGGCCTGGCACGACCCCACGATGCGCTTTTGGTCTGTCACGCACATCAGCCTAATGCTTACGGCTATCGTGGTGGCCCAAATTGGCCAGAGCATTGCCAAGCGCGCGGCTACCGACGCGGCGCGGCACCGCTGGGCCGCCTTGAGCTACTCGGTGGCGGCTGGGCTACTCCTACTAGGAATCCCGTTTGCCTCGCGGCCGTGGTTTCGGGTTTAATTTTACGCTCAGTTTATAAAACAATTTATTAGCAATGAATCTATTACTCTCTGCCCTAGGTCGCCTGCGGCTCATCAGTATTCTGGAAGGCCTTTCGCTGCTGGTGCTGCTGGGTGTGGCCATGCCTCTAAAGTACCTGGCCGGGCAGCCGCTGGCGGTGCGCTGGGTGGGCATGGCGCACGGTATTCTGTTTGTGTCCTACGTGTTGCTACTGGTGCAAAATGCTATTGAACTGCGCTGGTCCGTGCGCAAAATTGGCTTGGCCCTGTTGCTATCGGTGGTGCCGTTTGGGGCTTTTTATGCTGAGCGCCACTTGTTTCAGGATTAGTGACCGGTAGCTGAGAAGCTGCTGCAAAAACATACAAAAAAGCCCCGGCCGAGTTGGCCGGGGCTTTTTCTTATTTACAGCGCCTGCTCGTGGTTCACGGGTAGTTCGGACTCGGGCAGGTCGTAGTTGCGGTCGTCGGGGTGGCGGCGGTCGCGGTAGCCGTTGCCTGCGCGGTCACCCCGCTCGTTACGGTCGCGGTCGTAGCCTTCGCGGCGGCGCTGCTTGTTTTCGGCGTCACGGCGCTGCTCAGCCACATCAAACTTGTCGTAGGCCTGCACGATTTCTTTTACCAAGCGGTGGCGCACTACGTCGTCGGCATTCATTTCGACAAAGCCGATGCCGGGCACATCGCGCAGAATATCAAGCGCCTGCATCAGGCCCGATTTCTGGCGGGTGGGTAGGTCAATTTGGCTACGGTCGCCGTTGACCATCACCTTGGCCGAGGGGCCCATGCGGGTCAAAAACATCTTAATCTGGCTCGGCGTGGTGTTTTGGGCCTCGTCGAGCAGTACAAAGGCATTGTTGAGCGTGCGGCCGCGCATGTAGGCCAGCGGGGCGATTTCGATAATCTTGTTTTCCTGGTAAAATTTCAGCTTTTCGGCCGGAATCATATCTTCCAGGGCGTCGTAGATGGGGCGCAGATAGGGGTCTACCTTCTCTTTCATGTCGCCAGGCAAGAAGCCTAGGCTTTCGCCCGCCTCTACTACGGGGCGCGAGATGATAATTTTCTTAACTTCTTTATTCTTAAGCGCTCGCACGGCCAGCGCCACCGAAATGTACGTTTTGCCGGTGCCCGCCGGGCCCAGCGTGAAGGTAAGGTCGTGCTTCATCACGGCGTCTACCAGCTTCTGCTGGTTAGGCGTTTTGGCCTTAATAACGCCGCCCTTAGCTCCAAACAGGATAACGTCGGGCGAAGCAGCGAGCACGCGGCCTTCGGCTTCTTCCGAAGTAGCCGAGAGGTGCAAGTTCACGTCGCGGTCCGTCACGACCCCGTATTGATGGTAGTGCTCAATGAGTGAGCTCAGGATGTCGTTGACCCGCGTGATGGCCTCGGCTGGGCCTTGCACTTTGATTTCATTGCCGCGCGACACGATTTTGGAGCCCGGAAAGGCGGCCGCAATGCGACGAATATTCTGATTGTCAGCCCCTAGGAAATCGACCAGGGAGACATTTTCGAGGGTGATGACTTTTTCGACCAAGCGCGTAAAGCAGGGGGATAAGGAAAGAGAAAGGCAACCAACGTTGGAGCCTGAGTAGCAGGCAGTGCCCACTTGGCACTGTGGGTTGCTACCGGCCCAGCCGGGTGGGCGGGGGCGGATTACCCCTATAACGGAACTACTTTTGCAGCCGTTCCAGCCCGGCGGCTGGCGACCAAACAATACTACGAAAAAACCGGCAACTGCGGCATGGGCGTACTAACGCTACTAACGGATTTTGGCTACCGCGACCACTACGTGGCCGCGCTCAAGGCCCGTTTACTGCGCCTGGCCCCTACCCTGCCGGTGCTTGATATCACCCACGGCGTAGAGCCCTACAATATTGCGCACGCGGTGCACGTGCTGCGGGCCGTGTTTCGGGATTTTCCGGTGGGCACTACCCACCTCATTGCCGTGAGCGACTACGGCGCCAGCCCAACCGGAGCCGTGGCTACGCCCGCTTGGCACGCCGCCCAGCACCAAGGCCACTACTTTGTGGCCGCCGACAATGGCGTGCTCGCTCTGCTTTGCGATGGGGTGCCCGAGCGGCTCGTGCGCTTGCGCGGGGCAGCTCCCGGCTCTGCGGCCGCCCTAGGTAGCCAGGGTAGTGCCTTGCTGCCGCCCCCGGCCCTCAACCCCACGCGCGATGTGCTGGCGCCGGCCGCCGTGCACCTTGCCCTCGGAAAATCAATCGACAAGCTGGGGACGCCCACCACCGAGCTCTACTCGCTCACCAACCGGCAGGTGCGCTTGCAAGACAACCGCATCACGGGCCACGTGGTGCACGTGGACCACTACGGCAACCTGATTACTAACATTCCGCGCGAAGCGGTGGAAGTGACGAGCCGCGACAGGCCGCCCATTATCAAGTTTGGCCGCGAAACCGTGCGCGAGCTGCGGCCGCACTTCGCCGCGGCCCCGCCTGGCGAAATTGTGTGCGCTTTTAACCCCCAGGGCTGCCTCTGCATTGCCATCAACCAGGGGCACGCCAGCGAGCTGCTGGGCATGTACTTCGACTCGCAAGTAGACGTGTGGTTTGATGCCGACAGCAAGGCTGACGCTGGCGTAGCCTAGGCTCCAACTACTAAAGCAGGCAGGCACAAGCCGACCGTGCGGGGCTTGCGCCTGCCTGCTTTATTGTAGCGCGGCAGTGTTGCCGAGGCTAGGGCGTGGCTTTGGTAGAGTCGGTATTGGTGCTGTCGGAGCTGGTAGCCGTAACGTCTACTGTTTTGTTGTCTGATACAACTTCGGCGGTTTTGCTGGGTTCGGTAGCGGTAGGCTGGCTAGAGCACGAGGCCAGAAGGGCACCCATCACGAGCGCCGGACCAGCGAGCCACAGGGGGCGGCAGGAAAGCGGATTCATAGTCGAAAACAAAGAAAATGATGTGGAAACACCAGAGGGTACGTACCTCCTGCGCCAGAGGTTAGGCGCCCACCTAAGTGGGCCCGCCGCATAAACCCCTTGGCAACCCACCTTTTAGCCCGCCGCCAGGCTACTTTTTCTTTCGTGAGCTGCTTGGCGCCCCAACCACTAGCGGCCGTTCGCTGTACTGCTTAGCAGCCAGCGCTCATTTGCTGCTCTACGCGTTTTTTTATGTCTGATTCTGCTAGTTATTTCGCCTTCTACGGCCTGCCCGAGACTTTCCTGCTCGACGAGGCTGCCCTCAAAACCAAGTATTACCAGCTCAGCCGCGAGCTGCACCCCGACTTTCATGCCCAGGATACGCCCGCAGCGCAGGCCGAGGCGCTGCGCCTCTCGACCCTGAACACCGACGCCTACCGCACCCTGCAAGACCCCGACCGGCGTATGGCCTACCTCCTAGGTCTGCACGGCTTACTGGAAGAAGGCAGCGCCCAAAATCAGCTACCCTCCGATTTTTTGATGGAAGTAATGGAGCTGAACGAGCAGCTGATGGAGCTGGAGTTTGAGCCCGATGCCGCGGCCACGGCCAAGCTCGAAGCCGAGGTGAGCGCCCTGGCCGATACGCTCGACGCTGGTATTCAGCCGGTACTGTCGGGCTACGCGCAGCTGCCCCCCGACCACCGCCCCGCCGCCCTAGGGCAGGTAAAGACCTATTACTTAAAAAAGCGCTACCTCTTGCGGCTTCGCCAGCAATTGGCTACCTTTGCGGCCCGCTCGTGAGCTACCGGCCGAGCGGGATAAGTTGCCTGGATGGCGGAACCGGTAGACGCGATGGTCTCAAACACCATTACCGCAAGGTGTGCCGGTTCGACTCCGGCTCCAGGTACACAGAGCTGATTTGCTAGCTCAAAACTGCTAAAACCTCCTTTTCGGCTATGCTGAGAAGGGGGTTTTGTCGCTTTAGAAGCATCCTGACCTAAATGGCTTGGCTGAATTGATATGCACTACCTAGGGCCCTAAGCCTGCTCAAACCAAGCGGATAAGGCACTGCTGGCACGCCCACTGGCCCCGGTACTTGGCCTGAGCCGCCTCAGCAGCAGAAAGGGGTGCCCGCAGCGCGTGAGTTGCTCGCAGACGCGGCGGCGATGGTAGAGCCGGGCATGGGCGCTCGGCGGGCCAGCAGCCGGGTGCGCGCGCTCAGGCGCACCCGCTCTTGCTTGACCACAATGGAAATCACGGCCTCTTTGAAAATGCCAGTGCGGTTGAGATACCGCTCGGTGTATGGTTTATAGTTTCTACTGCGCAGTACCTCGACAGTGGGTTCGGGTGCTGGGCGGCGGCAGGGTTCTTGGTGACCGAATCGGTCGAGGCGTCAGAATACTCCTAGGTCGAATTTGCGTTGGTGGGCATTGGCAAAGCGCTTTTCAAACTCGGCGCGGTTGACTGTGCTGCTCGATTCCTCTAGAGCATACTCCGTATAGATGTCCCAGCCGTAAGCTAGGACGCAGCGGCGTGGGTCAGGCAGTGGGTTATCGATACTCTGACCTTTGCTCTTGGTCGATGGGCGGGCGCAGATAGCAATTTTCATTCTTTAACCTGGTCCATAGCGAGATGATAACTAGTATATTTGTCTTTGCTTTACGCTGTAAAAATTAAACTACTGACTAAATAGACTATTTTCTCCAAATCACTATGACTGTTCCTTACGCTCACCGACCAGCCGATGAGGCGCACCGCCTAGAAGCACTGCGACCTTACCAGCTGGTCACTGCTATTCCTAGTACACTCACCGATGAATTGGTGCGGCTTACCGCTACCCTCTTCAATGTTCCCATCGCAATCATTGCATTGGTGGAGGAGCAAACTGTACAGTTTAGGCTCAATGTTGGTCTGCCGGCCGAGACGCGGCGCGAAAACAGAGACGAAAGCTTATGCTCGATAGCCATTCTGCGAGAAGGCACTACTGTCTACGAGAACCTCCCGCTCGACCCGTGCGAACTAGCTCAACCTGGCTTGGTGCAGCGCCTCAATCTGCAATTTTATGCCGGCAGTCCTCTGCGCACGGCTGCCGGCTTTCCGGTTGGGGTGCTGTGTGTCCTTGACCACCAGCCACGGCCTTTTACAGCGGAAGACCGCGCCCTGCTGACGCAGCTAGCCGGCGTCGTCATGCAAATGCTTGACAGTCGGGTTCAGCTAGCTTACCAAGGCGAGTTGAATTGGCAAACGCTCTACGACCAGATAGAAACTTCGGTCATGCGACTCAGCACACTGGCGGCACTAGCCAAATGGGAAGACCATGACCAAACTCCGGGCGCCATCGCCTATCGTCAATCGACGCGAGAGGAAATAAGTCGGGTATTAAACGCCCTTCAGGACTATTTGGTAAGCGCCGTTTAAGCACTTCTCACCGATGCCTATCCCTAGTGCAGTCGCCGTTTACTAAATAGGTTTTTTTGTGAACTATTGAATTAACCCTGCTGAAAGGCCCTATAAAAGTAGATTTATGGGGCCTTTGTTATGTCCTTTTATGAGCCAGGTTTTCAGTAGCTTTCCAGGACTTACTTACTCCGAAAGCCTCCATAAGTGTCTGCACGTGCGAGTCTTCTAAGGGCAAGAGCGGCGATTGACCTCGCTCCATCGCCCGAAGTAGGTAATTTAGCTCAATTGGCTCCACTTGCCCAAGGGCCATAGGCCAGTCACCGAACCAACGGTGCGGGCCCAAGCATTCGCTAATAGGAAAGATGTGCTGATACCGCGCGTCCAGCCGAACTTTATCAGATAGCCTGTGTACTTCGAGCTCAGAACCTTCGATTACTTGTGCGAAGCGCCCCTGACTAAGTATTGCTCGGCCGCAAACCCACTAACTTATTTCAGTTAGCGTTAGGTGCTAGAGTTGAGTCCGATTTACTGGTACCCGAATTCCCAGCAGCCCCCTCGTTAGCATTTACAGTTTCTCCCCCGCTGACAGCTGTGCCACTATTAGGGGAGCCAGAACTATGTTCGCTCCCACAAGCGCTCAGCAGGCAGGTGCTTAGCAGTAAGGCAAACCAGCCGCTAGGCCTCGCCGCCGGCTGTTTTATTTATGAAATGGGGCAGCAATTTCTTCTGGTGCAGGTACCCGCGATTCCTAGGAGGACGTATTTTCCGCAAAAAAGCCGCGCCCTGCAGCATCAACACTCGGCGTGTGCAACCAAACTGGCTAGCAGCTACTCTTCTGGCTATACCTTCTGCCTGGCCTTTACCTATGCCTTACTGCTCTTTACGCCGCGCATTCGCTATAGTAGTATTGATGGGAGCGGCGAGCTGCCAGCGGGCCGATGTGGCCCCGGCCGCCGACCTAGGCATTGTGGGCGAGTGGCACTGGGTTTCCAGCCGTGGGGGCCTCACGGGCAAGCAGGCCTACACGCCCGCTTCGACGGGCTCGACCGATACGTGGCTACTCCGGGCCGACAGCACGTACCAGCGGCGCACCACGCAGCCGAGCGGCACGCAGACAACGGAAACGGGCACTTTCTCGCTCGGGTCGATCAAGAGCGTCTACTCTGGCCAGCCGGCGCGGGCGCTCGTCCTGCGCGGCAAGCAGTCCCAAACGTTCGTTATTCAAGAGTTGGGCTCGCGCCTGGTGGTAGCGGATAACTACTACGACGGCTTTGGGCACACCTACGAGCGCTGAACCCTAGCTTTCGCTGGCGCAGCCGCAGCGCCGCCCGTGGCCCGTGCTGCTAGTTGCGTTTTTGTTGCGTCATTTGGCGGCGCGGTTTCGGGCGGTGGGCTACCCGTGCGCCTTTGCCTGTAGGCCTATTGCCCGCCTTGCGTTTTTGCGGCCGGGCTGGCTAATGCGGTACCTAGGGCTCATCTTTCAAGCCAACAATCCTGATGCGCTACTTCGGATACCTGCTTTGCTTCTTGCTACTCCACACGTTGCGGGCGGCGGGGCAGGCCGTGCCTTACGGCCACAACCCCGCCGCGGGCCACTACCAAACGGTGCGCGGCGTGCGGCTCTACTATGAGGAATACGGGGCCGGGCCACCGCTGCTGCTCATCCACGGCAACGGCGGCAGCATCCAGGATTTCAAGCACAACATCCCCTACTTCGCCAAGCACTACCGGGTGCTGGCGGTAGACAGCCGCGCCCACGGCCGCTCGGTAGACCCCGGCGACTCGCTGAGCTTCGAGATGATGGCCGACGACTTTGCAGCCCTGCTCACCAGCCTACGCCTAGACTCGGCCTACGTGCTGGGCTGGAGCGACGGTGGCATCAATGCTGTGGTGCTGGCCCTGCGCCACCCTAGGAAAGTGAAGCGCCTGGTGGCCACAGGTGCCAATTTCTCGCCCGATTCCACGGCCCTCACGCCCGCGCTGTGGACGCAGCAACAGCGCGGCTATCAGGAGAATAAAAACAAAATCAGAACCGACCCGAAGCAGAAAAATGATTGGAAGGTGTTCACGCTCGACGTATTTCAGCCCAACATTCCGCTGCCTAGGTTGCGCCAGGTGGCAGCGCCGGCCTTCATCATTGCCGGCGACCGCGACGTGATAACGCTGGAGCATACGGTGGCCATTTACCGCCACCTGCGCCGTGCCTGGCTCTGGATAGTACCCGACAGCGGCCACGCCACCTTGCAAGAGCACGCCGACGAGTTCAACCGCAAGGCAGACGCCTTCTTCCGAGCAAAACGTATTTCTAGTGCTCCGCACTAGAAAGCGCCGCACTAAAAAACGTCTGTCCTGCTGAGCCCCGTGAAGCATTTCTACCGTCTTTCTAGACAAGGCGTAGAGATGCTTCGCGGGGCTCAGCAGGACAGACGTTTTAGGTAGTGGCTACACCGAGTAGAACTTACTCCCGCGTCAGCACCACTAGCACAATCACTTGGCTGGGGTCTTTGGGCGAAAGCTTGTTCTCAAAGCTATCGAGCACGTAGCCTTTCGCCAGCCACTCTTTCACCTCGGGAAAGCCGAGCAGCTCTGCTTTGGTAAAGGGAACGGGCTTCGTCTTCTGGCCCTTCTTCGCGCCTTCAGAAAAGAAGGTTAGCATTTTGGTAGCTGGCAGGGTTTCTTCAGACATACAATTGTGGATAAATCAGTTAATAAATGTGAATAACCCACCGATAGCAGGGAATACGGTGGTGCTACAGATTACGCAACCAGATAGTGCGTGCAGCCAGTTGCTCGGGCGTGGCGGCGGGGTCGGGCGCGAAGTAGTAGCGCTGAATTTCCTCGGCCGACGTTAGCTTGACTTGCACCTCCTTCGGAGCCGCCGTGCCGCGCCGGATGCGCAGCCCTATGTTAGTGCCCGGCGTGCGGGCGGCCATGCGGCTCTTGCTGAGGCCAGCGTAGGCGGGGCCCACTACGGGCACGTCGCCCACGGCCAGTAGCTCGTCGCCGGGCATGATGCCGGCGGCCTGCATGGCGGGGCTGGGTTGCTTGATGAACACGCTGCCATCTTCGCGGCGGTCGTAGGCTACCGCGCCCAGGCTGGCGAGCTGGCGGCCGGTGTGGTGCGCCGCCTCATAGCGAATGCCGATGCGCCCTAGGTACTGCTGCAAGGGCAAAGGCTCGGCGCCCTGCACGTAGCGCTTGAAGAAGTCGCCAATCTCAGGATAAGTCAGGGCGGTGAAATCCTGGAAGAAATTTTGCTCGCTGATGGGTTGGTCGGGGCCGTATTTCTTGGCTAGCTGTAAGAGCACGTCGCGCAAGCCGCGGGTGCCGTGGCTGAGCTCCAGCAGGCGCAGGTCGAGCATGGTGGCCGTGAGGGCGCCGCGCATGTAGATATTGCCATACTGGCGCTGGCCTTCGTCGGTGAAGGACTTGAGACCTAGGCGGCTGAGCGTGTAGGTAGAATCGAAGGCAAAGCGGTCGGTCTGCTCCTCGTTGTGCAGCACGTCGAGGTAGTCGGGCAGCGGCACCAGGCCGCCGCGCAGCTGCATCATGTGGGCGGCCCACTCGGTCACGCCCTCGTAGAGCCAGAGGTGCTCCGAGCCGGTGGGCTGCACGAAGTTGAAGTGCTCCACCACTTCGGAGTGGATGTTGAGCGGTGTCACGATGTGGAAGAACTCGTGGGCGGCGATATCCACCACGTTTTGCCCAAACTCCGGCGTCAGGGCACCCTCCCGCATAATGTATTCGGAGCTGTAGGAGTGCTCCCAGGCACCGGCGCTCTTATCGCTAAACAGGTAGAGGAAGGCGTAGCGCTTCACCGGCAAGTCGCCCCCTAGGAAGGCCTGGGCAGCGCCGAGCATTTTCTGCATGTGGCCCAGCAGCGGCTGCGCCTGCACCTGGCCCTTGGCCGAGTAGCAGTAGAGAGCCACGTCGGCATTGCCCACCTTAGTGGTGGTGCTGGTGAGGTTGCCGAGCAGGAAGGGCGAATCCACGGCCTGGTCGTAGCTCTTGGCGTGGTAGTAGCCTTCCTTATCAGCCTCCAGCACCGTGCCTACCTGCCAGGCCTTGGGGTAATTGAGCTTGAGGCGCAGCGGCTTGGCCTGCCAGCCCTGCGGGTAGCCCAGCACGGTTTGGCCGTTCACGAGGGCGTGGTCGGCTTCCAGCGACGAGCCGCACATGAGGTAGATGTTGTGCTCGGGCACGGGCGTGGCCCAGGTTTCGGCAATGGTGTAGCGGATTTCGCGGGTCTTTTCGGGCTCGGCCAGCTCCCACTGGTTGGTGCTGAGCTGCTTGCTACCTAGGGGCTTGCCCTTGCTGTCGAAGGCGGCGAAGTCGTGCACGTAGCGGCCCATGTCCATGACCTGGTAGGTACCGGGCGCGGTGGCCGCAAACTGATACACGCCCTGCTCTTTGCTGAGCTTGGGCACTTCGAGCCGCACCTGAAACTGGTGGGCGGCCGCCGTGGGGTCCATCGAGACGGTGTAGGTGAGCTCGCGGGGTGCCTTCGAGGCGTAGGCGGGGGCCGCCGCGGCGAGCAGTAGGCTAAAAAGGGCAGCTAGTTTCAAAAGCAAAGAAGGAATAAAGAACTGCGTAATGCGTCGAGGCGAAGAAGATGATTAGTAGCAGTCCTAGCTCTTCTTCGACCATGACAATTCCTCAAAGGTAACCTGCAGGGCTATCGACTTAGGTTATTGCACGGCGCTCGTAGGCCCCCCCCCGGCCCCTCCCCTCCGGGAGAGGGGAGCCTCACGATTGGTCACGTTTGCTTAAGTATGCTTGCGATTGGCTCCCCTCTCCCGGAGGGGAGGGGCCGGGGGTGGGGTCCCATGTTAGGACCGTTCATCCACTTTCCCAAACTCAACGATACCGAGCAAGGCCCCTGACGCCACCTACGACCTCACACTCTCGTGGCCACCAACCTCCACAAAAGCCAATCCCTACACGCTGAACACAAGAATTTTCGCCAGCAACGACTCCCTACGGGTCCAAAACTGCGTATTAGTTAGACGCAACTCTTTGCGCTAGCCTACCTCCAACGATGCATAATCTAGTTCCCGCGCTGCAACCTGGCGATACGGTGCCCAACGGCCCGTTGCCCGACGGCTCTACATTATTTGAGCGGCGCGGCCGGCCTATTATCCTAGCCTTTGCCCCCACCGATTGGGACCCGGCGCAGGCGTACCAAAGCGCCATTTTTGCGCGCTTGTCGCAGGAGTTTGGTAGCGGCGAAGCTTTGGCCGAAGCCGCGCCCGAAGCCTGGCACTCGCTCGACTACTACGGCGAGCTGGCGACCCACCTAGGCGTGGCCGGGCAGCGGGCACTGCTGCTGCTCGACGAAGCCGGCGTGCTGCGCTGGAAAACGGTAGTGGAGCCCGACCAGGAGATACGACCCGGGCAGGTGCTGGCGGCGCTGCAAGCGTTGCGCCCCGAACCAGTGGTAGCCCCTAACCTAGCAACCACTGGACATGAAGTACTAACCGGCGGCATGTCGCGCCGCACCTTCGTGATGGCCACGCTGGCCGCCGCGGCACTGCTGGCGCTGCCCAGCGTAGTAGCAGCGGCTCCTGAAACTACTTCGCCTAGCCCCACTCCCACCGACAACCGCTCCGCTATGCTACCCGTCGAACTAAACATTAACGGTAAGAGCCACCACCTACAGCTCGACCCGCGCACGGCGCTGCTCGATGCGCTACGCGAAAACCTACACCTGACGGGCACCAAAAAGGGTTGCGACCACGGTCAGTGCGGCGCCTGCACTGTGCACCTAGACGGCCACAGTGCCCTCTCGTGCCTCACGCTGGCCGTGATGGCGCAGGGCAAGGCCATCACTACTATCGAGGGCTTGGCGAAGGGCGACACACTGCACCCCGTGCAGGCCGCGTTTATCAAACACGACGCGTTCCAGTGCGGCTACTGCACGCCGGGCCAGATTATGTCGGCCACCGCGCTGCTCGCCGACCAGCACACACGCCACGGCTCGGCCGTCGAAATCCGCGAGGCCATGAGCGGCAATCTGTGCCGCTGCGCCGCTTATCCCAACATCATCGCCGCCATTCAGGAGGCTCAACGCGGCTAGCCGTCCTAGCTCCTCCTACCTATGCATCCATTCCAATACCAGCGCTCCGAAAGCGGTAGCCAAGCTGTGGCTATCGTAGCTAAAGACTCTGACGCCGCGTTTATCGCCGGCGGCACGTCGCAGGTCGATTTACTGAAAGAAGGCGTGCACCAGCACAGTCTGCTGGTAGATGTGGCGGGCCTGCCGCTGCGCCAGATTAATGACTTTGAAGGAGGCGTGCGCATCGGCGCCAACGCCACCAATACCGAGGCAGCGTACTACCCTGCCATCCAGGCTCGCTATCCGGCCGTGAGCGAAGCGCTGCTGGCAGGAGCCTCCGTGCAGATTCGCAATATGGCTACCATGGCCGGCAACCCCTTGCAACGCACTCGCTGCCCCTATTTCCGCGACCTAGACCAGCCCTGCAACAAGCGCACGCCGGGCAGCGGCTGCGCGGCCATTGGCGGCTACAACCACGTGCACGCGCTGTTTGGGGCCTCGGCAGCCTGCGTGGCCACTCACCCCAGCGACCTCGCCGTGGCCCTGTCCGCCCTCGATGCTCGCGTGCAAACCACCGGCCCCCGCGGCAATCGCACCATCGCCTTTCCTGACCTGCACCGGCTGCCCGGCACTACCCCGCACCTCGACACCATATTGGAACACGGTGAGCTGATTACCAGCATCGACCTACCCGCCTTCGCGGGCCGCTCGCACTACCTCAAGGTGCGCGAGCGCGCCTCCTACGCCTACGCCCTCGCCTCGTGCGCCGTGGCGCTGGAAATGGACGGCGCCAAGATTAAGCGCGCCCGCATTGCCCTAGGTGGGGTGGCTCACAAGCCCTGGCGCGCCACGCCGGCCGAGACGCTGCTCGCGGGCCAGCAGCCCACCGAAAAGTTGTTTCAAGCTGCAGCGGCGGCCGCCTTTGCCGACGCCAAGCCGCTAGAGCACAACGCCTACAAAATACCCATGGGCCGCAATCTGCTGGTGCGCGCTCTACTCGAAACCAGTGGCTTGCAGCCCTTGCAGGGCCCAGCCGGCACGGCCTTCGCGGCCAGCGTAGGCGGCATGGCTGGCCAGGTAGCCACTCCCAATTAATTAGACTTATTCTTATGCTAACCGAAGCTACCGGGCAACCGCTCGACCGCGTAGATGGCCGCCTCAAAGTGATGGGCGGCGCGCGCTACACCGCCGAGTGGGACCTACCGGGCCTCGCCTACGGCGCGCTCGCCACGAGTGCCATTGCCCACGGCAAGGTGCGCGCGCTTGATATCAAAGCCGCGCAGCAAGCCCCCGGCGTGCTGGCGGTGCTCACTTACCTCAATGCCCCGCGCCTGCAACCCATGCCCGAAAAGGTGGGCGGCACGCTGTTTCGGGGTGAGGGCGGTATCACCGAAACGCTCCAGCCGTTGCAGGATGCGACCATTGCCTACGCCGGCCAGCCGCTGGCCGTGGTGGTCGCCGATACCCACGAGCACGCCCGCTACGCCGCCTCGCTGGTGCACATCACCTACGACGAAGCCGCGCCCGAGCTAGACCGCGCCACCGCCAGCCGCCAAACGCTACCCGAGGCCTTCACCGGCAGCAAGGAGGAACCCTTGCAAGTGACCGTTGGCGACCCTAGGGCCGCCCTGGCCGCCGCACCAGTGAAGCTAGAGCGGGTGTATGAATCGGCCATCACGCACCACAATCCCATTGAACAGCTCGCGACCATTGCGCGTTGGGAAAAGCGCAACGGCGCCGACTACCTGACGATGTATGACACCACCCGCGGCGTTGACACGTTGCAGGAAGTCATTGCCGCTTCGCTGAATTTACCTAAGGATAATGTGCACATTATCTGCCCATTTATTGGCGGAGCGTTTGGGTCCAAAGGCTGGCTGTATGCCCCGGCGCTGCTGACCGCGATGGCCGCCCGCGTGGCAGGCCGCCCGGTCAAGATAGAACTGCGCCGGCAGGACATGTTCAGCACGGCGGGCCAACGCGGCGCGACCCGGCAAACCTTGTCCCTAGGTGCCACTCGCGACGGCAAGCTAACTTCCCTGCAACACGATACGCAGGCCCAAACCTCGATGGTGAGCGGCTACGTGGAGCCCTGCGCCCGGGTCTCGCGCATGATGTACGCCGTACCCAACCTAGGCTTTGCGCACCACCTGTCGCACCTCAACCTGCCCTCGCCCTGCCCCATGCGCGGCCCCGGCGAAACCGTGGGCGGCTGGGCCCTGGAGTGCGCCATCGACGAGCTAGCCACCGAACTCAACCTCGACCCGGTAGAATTACGCCTGCGCAACTACGCCGACAAAAACCCTGAAACTGGCAAGCCCTTTAGCAGCAAGCACCTGCGCGAGTGCTACGCCCGCGGCCAGGAGCTTATCGGCTGGGCCGCCCGCAACCCCAAGCCCCGCTCGATGCGCGAGGGCAACAGCCTCATCGGCTACGGCGTGGCTACCACCATGTACCCGGCCGCCCGCCGCGAAGCCTCGGCCCGCGCTACCATCTTCGCCGATGGCCGCGCCCTGGTGCAAAGCGCCACCCACGAACTGGGCAACGGCGCCTACACCATCTTCCGCCAGGTTAGCGCCGATGCGCTAGCCCTGCCCCTCGACCGCGTGCATTTTGAGCTCGGCGACTCGGCCCTACCTAAGGCGCCCACTACGGGCGGCTCGGCCACCACGGCCACCATTGGGCCAGCTGCTACGGCCGCCAGCCAGGCGGTCCTCAGTGCCCTCAAGAAGGTAGCCATTCTTGATAAGAAGTCGCCACTTTTCGGCGCGACCGAAGATGCCATTGAGGCCCGCGATGGCCGCTTGGTACGCAAAGCCAACGCGACCCAAGGCGAAACCTACGAAGCTATTTTGAAGCGTGCCAAGCGGCCTTCCATCAGCGCCGAAAGCACGACCAAGCCAGGCGACGAGCGCGAGCAGTTCTCGTTCTATTCATTTGGGGCGGTGTTTGCCAAGGTGCGCGTGGATGAGGCCAGCGGCTCCGTGCGGGTGGCGCAGCTATGCGCCGTTTATGACGTGGGCCGCCTGATGAACCCCCAAACGGCCCGTTCGCAGTTTATCGGCGGCATGAGCATGGGCCTAGGTGCCACGCTCATGGAAGCCACACACTACGACGACCGCAACGGCCGCGCCGTGGTGCGCAACCTCGCCGACTATCACGTGCCCAGCATGGCCGATACGCCCGATATCATCGTGGAAGCGCTCAATATTCCCGACCCGCACATTAGTGTGCAAGGAGCCCGCGGTATCGGCGAAATCGGTTGTGTAGGCACGCCCGCGGCTATCACCAATGCCGTATTTCACGCCACTGGCCAGCGCTTGCGCTCGCTACCCCTCACACCGGATAAGCTGCTTAAGGCGCTGGCCAGTTAGCGGCGCACTAAGTAGATTAACTGGGGGTTTGTTGCTCGTCACTCGTGTTACCCCACCCCCGGCTCCTCCCCTCCGGGAGAGGGGAGCCCAACGTGGAAAGTGCGATTTATACTAAGCAATGGGCAGCCTGGCAATTGCCTATTATTAATTGACGACAGGCTCCCCTCTCCCGGAGGGGAGGGGCCGGGGGTAGGGTAACACGAGTGACGAGCAATGCACTAGCGCTACATTCGGCTTCTCGCTGGTTCATCCCCTACCTTATGCTGCTCACGATTACGACCACCTACCAGCCGGCTACTGACCTCGGCTACCTGCTGCACAAGAATCCCGCCCGCCTGCAAAGCCTGGAAATCACGGGCGGCCAGGCGCACGTCTTCTACCCCGAAGCCACCGCCGAGCGCTGCACAGCCGCCCTGCTGCTCGACCTCGACCCGGTGGGCCTGGTGCGCGGGCGCGGCAATGGCGAAGGCTTCGCCCTAGAGCAGTATGTGAACGACCGGCCTTACGTAGCCTCGTCGTTTTTGAGCGTGGCGCTGAGCAAAGCCTTTGGCACGGCCATGAACGGCACCTGCAAAGACCGCCCCGCCCTACCCGCCGAGGCGTTGCCGCTGGCCATCACGGTGGCCGTGGTGTCGGCGCCCGGCCCCGATTGGCCGCGCCGCCTGTTCGAGCCCCTAGGCTACACGGTCGAGACCGAAACCTCGTCCCTCGACCCCACCCAGCCCGAGTGGGGCAACAGCTCCTATTACACGCTGCGCCTGCGCCACGACGGTCTGCGCCTGCAAGACGTGCTCACGCACCTCTACGTGCTGCTGCCAGTGCTCGACAACGACAAGCACTACTACATCGACCAGCAGGAGGCCGAAAAGCTGCTGCACCGCGGCGGCACCTGGCTGCCCCAGCACCCCGAGCGTGGCTTCATCACGCGGCGCTACTTACGCTACCTAGCTGCTATGGTGAACCCCACACTGGCCCGGCTGCTAGAAGGCACTGAGGAAGAACTACCCGAACCAGAGGTAAGTACCGTGGACTCTGCGAGTCCGCGAGTGGAAGGGTCAGAACAGGAATCTACAGAGACGGTCAGCCCGCAGGCGGTATTACCAGACGAGGCAACGCGCGGACTCACAGAGTCCACGGTACAGCAGCCTAGGCTCTCGCTGCACGACCAGCGCCTCCAGCAAGTAGCCCACGAAATCTATCAGCTCGCCCCCAAGCGCGTGCTCGACCTAGGGTGCGGCGAAGGCAAACTCCTGCGCCTGTTGCTGCGCCAGCCCAAAATCGAATTTATCCGCGGCATGGATGTGTCGCACCAGGCGCTGAGCCGGGCCGCCCAACGCCTGCATCTCGATGAGCTTTCGCCCCGCCAACGCGCCCGCATCGAGCTGATTCAGGGGTCGCTGCTGTACCGCGACGAGCGCCTAGCTGGCTTCGACGCGGCAGCGCTGGTGGAGGTAATCGAGCACCTCGACGAAAACCGCCTCGCCGCCCTCGAAGCCGTGGTGTTTGCCCAGGCGCGCCCGGCGCATGTCTTTGTCACCACGCCCAATGCCGACTACAACCAACTTTTCGAGAAGCTCAACGCCGGTGAGTTTCGCCACGACGACCACCGCTTCGAGTGGACCCGCGCTGAGTTTGCGGCCTGGGCCACCGGCGTGGCCGAGCGCCACGGGTATCAAGTGCGAGTAGTGGCCATGGGCGACGAAGTGGAGGGCGTAGGTGCCCCGTCGCAGATGGCGGTGTTTGGGCTAGCATAGCCCGGCTCTTCCTGCGTAAGTAGAGAGTGCGCAAAAAGTGGTTGTCCTGGCGAGCGCTGCGCCGCAATCGTGTCCAGACGAGCTATTCGGGTGTGATTACTGCGTGGCACTCGCCAGGACAGATAGGTTTATAGAAGTCCCTACTGCAAGGGGCCGCCGAGCTTTTGCAGCTGTTGGTAGCCGGGAAGCCGCTTTTTCAGCAACGCCATTGCCTCTCACCTTCAGAAGCAGGGCCCAAGGTATCTTCCTAGGTTACTGAGGTATAGTAAAGTGGCGCGAACTGCTACGCGCGCCCTAGGCCGGGCCGGCCTCTTTGACACGGGCATTACTGCTTTTAACGGAAAAATGACCAACTTCGTGGGCCCTTTTTCTGCTATGAACCCGACCTCTTCCATCCCCTTGCCCGCAACCCTAGCCGAAGCCCACGCGCGCATCGTTGAGCTGGAGCAGCAACTGGCCCGGCAACAGACGGTGGCGGCGGCCGAAGCCGAGCAGCGGCTCTTTTACCACAGCATATTAGTTGAGCTACCCGTCGATGTCGCCGTATTCGACGTGGCGCACCGCTACCGCTTTATAAACCCGCATGCCATTCGCAGCCCCGAAATCCGGAACTGGATTATCGGCAAGAACGACTTTGAGTACTGCGCCTACCGCGGCTTCAACCCCGAGCGGGCCGTGGTTCGGCGCACCCACTTCGAGCGGGCCGTGGCCGAGCGATGCCAAGTGGCCTGGGAAGAGGAGCTGCTCCAGCCCGACGGCAGCAAGCGCTATTACCTGCGCCACTTCATGCCCGTGCACGAGGCCAGCGGCCAGCTCAAGTTTGTGCTTGGCTACGGCCTGGAGATTACCGACCGGGTGCTGGCTGAGCAGCAGATGCAAGAGGCCCGCGAGGTGGCCGAAATGGCGGCCTCGGCTCGCACCACCTTCCTGGCCACGATGAGCCACGAAATCCGCACGCCCTTAAACGGAGTATTGGGTATGGCGGCGCTGCTGGCCAAAACGCCCCTCACGCGCGAGCAGCGCGAGCAGGTGGGCATCATTCATTCGTCGGGGCAGCACCTGCTGAGCGTTATCAACGACGTGCTCGACGTGGCCAAAATCACCTCGGGCAAGCTGGAACTGGAGCGTATTTCGTTTGACTTGGTCGAGTCGGTGACGCGGGCCGTGGCGCCCCTGGCCGAGCAGGCCCGGCACAGCGCGCTGGCTTTTGAGACCAAGTGGCTGGATGTGGGCCACGCCTGGGTGCTGGGCGACCCCTTTCGCCTCAATCAGATTCTCCTCAACCTACTTTCCAACGCCCTCAAGTTTACGCACGCCGGCGGCGTGACGCTACGCATCAGCCGGCTGGCCCAGGCGGCGGGTTCCTTCACGGTCGAATTCCGGGTGAGCGACACCGGCATCGGCATTCCGGCCGATAAGCTGGAGCACATTTTTGAGAGCTTCAGCCAGGCTTCGGCCGGCACCACCCGGCAGTTTGGCGGCACCGGGCTAGGCCTCCACATCAGCCGGACCCTGGTGGCGCAACTCGGCGGGCAACTCACGGTCGAGTCCAAGCTTGGCCAGGGCAGCACGTTTAGCTTCGTGCTGGCGCTGCCCGAGGCCGAGCCTCCCGTGAGCGAAGTGCCCCTGCAAACCCAGGAAGGCAGCCTCGCTGGCCTGCGCATTCTGCTAGTCGAAGACAACGACATCAACCGGATTATTGCGAGCTGCCTGGTGCAGGACTGGGGCGCCGAGGTCGATGAAGCCCCCGACGGCGAAGCGGCAATCGCTCTCTTCGAGCAACACCGCTACGACATCGTGCTGATGGATATTCAGCTGCCGGACATGACCGGGGTAGACATCACGCAGTACATGCGCCGGCACGCCGACGCCCAGCGGGCCCAAACGGCCATTTTAGCCCTTACCGCCAGCGCCTACCAGTCGGATATGCAGGCCTACCTAGCTGCTGGCATGAATGACTGCATATCGAAGCCCTTCGACGAAACCGTGCTCTGGAGCAAGATGATGGCGCTACGCCCCAGTGGCAGCAGCTAACCAACCGAGCGCCGCTCCACCCTCCTCGTCACCGCGCCCAATGCCGACTAAAACCAACTCTTCGAGAAGCTCAACGCGGGCGACTTCCGCCACGACGACCACCGCTTCGAGTGGACCCGCACCGAGTTTGCGGCCTGGGCCACCGGCGTGGCCGAGCGCCACGGGTATCAGGTGAGCGTCGTGGCCATGGGCGAGGAAGTAGAGGGCGTATGCGCGCCCTCGCAGATGGCGGTGTTTAAAAACGAAAATATTTAATGAATGCACCCTAGGTAAACTGAAGCAAATGCTTGTCTTGCCTCGTCTTGTAGTTTACCCGAACATAATTCTGATACATATAGACCAAAAGGTTCAACTCTTACCATTGAATCTCCTAGTGGGTCTCCTGTATACTCTGTAGAGCCTTCATTGAAAAAAGTATACCGCAGATTCGCCCACATTTCAAAACCAAGTTCCATGTCTGAATCAGGGTCATATCCTGAGTTCTCACCGGCTTTTACCATTTTGGTTACAAGGCCTAATGTAGACTTGAAATGTATAGATGCTATATGAGCAGCTAAATCCGCAAGCTGTATTCCTTTGATAACCTTAGAATCTTGCTCTAAAATAAAATCGCTATTAGCAAAATTCTCAGCTTCGATAGCTGCACTAGCTTTTTGAATAGAGGTAAAATGACCTTGGTCGAAGTAGATATCATTTGCACCCTCAAGATTATTATAGTGAATGAATGCTTTTATGCCTTTGATGCATTCAAACCCAAGTTCTTCTCTCCTATCGCTAGGGATAACAACTATTCCAAGTTTACATTGATGAATAAGAAGTGCTTTAAGGTCATCTCTGACTTTCATCTTATTTAAGTCTTTTGAATAAGACGCACCGCTTTTATGCTCAAACACGGTTTCATCGTAACCGTGTTTTTTAATAATATTATTTATTTCAACAGTTAAATCGGTTTCAGTATATACACATGCTCCGATAATAAATCCTGCTTCATTGTGCACACTATCATCAACATAGAACTGGCCCATGATTAATTCTATTTAGTTTATAATTACTGTCAGACTGAATTGAGTCTATCATTTAAAGAAGCGCTCTATCAAGTTTGCGCTATCCCAAAAAATATTCTTCCTGTTTCCAATGCCCCAAGATACCCTCAAGCTTCCCGAACTCTCCCTTATTCTGCTCCTTGGCAGCTCGGGGGCGGGCAAGTCTACGTTTGCCCGGCGCTTGTTTAAGCCCACCGAGATAGTGTCGTCGGACGTGTGCCGGGGGCTGGTAGCCGACGATGAGAACGACCAATCGGCGAGCGGCGACGCCTTTGAGCTGCTGCACTACCTAGTGGCCAAGCGCCTGAAGCGCGGGCTGCTCACCGTGGTCGATGCCACCAACGTGCAGGCCGAGAGCCGCAAGCCGCTGGTGGCCCTAGCCCGGCAGTACCACGTGCTGCCGGTGGCCATCGTGCTCGACGTGCCCGATGCCGTGGCCCACGAGCGCAACGCCCACCGGCCCGAGCGCCGCGGCATGGGCCCGCACGTGATAGCGCGCCACCGCCAAGACCTGCGCCGCAGCCTGCGCAACCTGCGCGACGAGGGCTTCCGGCACATTTTTCACCTGCGCGGGGTGGAGGAAGTAGACGCCGTGCAGGGCATCTTGCGCGACCGGCTCTACAACAACCGCAAGGAGGAAACGGGGCCGTTCGACATCATCGGCGACGTGCACGGCTGCTACGACGAACTGCTGGCGCTGCTGGGCGACCTAGGCTACCAAGTCGAGGCCGAGCCGGTAGCCGACGTGCGCGACCTCGGCATCCGGGTGACGCCGCCGGCCGGGCGGCGGGCCATTTTCCTAGGTGACTTGGTGGACCGCGGACCTGCCTCGCCGCAGGTGTTACGCCTGGCAATGAGCATGGTACGCAGCGGCGCGGCGCTGTGCGTGCCCGGTAACCACGACATCAAGCTGCTGCGCCACCTCAACGGCAAGAAGGTGACCGCTAACCACGGCCTGGCCGAAACGCTGGCCCAGCTCGAAAGCGAGTCGGACAGCTTCAAGGGGCAGGTGCGGCAGTTTCTGGATGGGCTGGTGAGCCACTACGTGCTCGACGGCGGCAAGCTGGTGGTGGCCCACGCCGGCCTCACCGAGGAGATGCAGGGCCGCGGCTCGGGCGCCGTGCGGGCCTTCGCGCTGTTTGGCGAATCGACCGGCGAAATCGACGAGTTTGGCTTGCCCATCCGCTACGAGTGGGCCCGCGAGTACCGCGGCCGGGCGATGGTGGTATTTGGCCACACGCCCGTGCCCGACGCCGAGTGGCTCAACAACACCATTGACATTGACACGGGCTGCGTGTTTGGCGGCCGCCTCACGGCCCTGCGCTACCCCGAGCGCGAGCTAGTGGCCGTACCCGCCGCCCGCGTATACTGCGAGCCGGCGCGCCCGCTCAACTACCGCGCCGCCCAGCTCGCGGCGGCCGGCGCAGCCGCCGAAGGTGACCTCAGCGCCCAGCACCAGCAAGACGACGTGCTCGACATTCGGGACGTCACGGGCAAGCAGTTTATCGAAACCCGCTTGCTGCGCGGCGTGACCGTGCGCGAAGAAAACGCAGTGGCTGCCCTAGAGGTCATGTCGCGCTTTGCGCTGCACCCCAAGTGGCTGTTGTACCTGCCGCCCACCATGTCGCCCACCGAAACCTCGGAGTTGCCCGACCTACTCGAGCACCCTGCCGAAGCCTTCGCCTACTACCAAAAGCTGGGCGTGGAGCGCGTGGTGTGCGAAGAAAAGCACATGGGCAGCCGCGTGGTTGTGGTGCTGGGCAAGGACGAGGCCGCTATCCAGCGCCGCCTGGGGCTGACCGGCGAGGGCATTGGCAAGTGCTACACCCGCACCGGCCGCAACTTCTTCACCGACAAAAACCTAGAAACCGCCTTCCTGGCCCGCCTGCGCGACGCCCTAACCACGGCCGGCTTCTGGGACAAATTCAGCACCGACTGGGTGTGCCTCGATGCTGAGTTGCTGCCGTGGTCGGCCAAGGCCCAGGAGCTGGTGAAAAACCAGTACGCCGCCGTGGCCGCCGCTGCCACCGCCGCCCTGCCCCAGGTCGAAGCCGTGCTGGCCGAAGCCGCCGCCCGCGACCTAGAAGGCGCCGAGGCGCTACTAGCCCGCACAACAGCCCGCCGCCAAGCCGCCGCCGACTACGCCGACGCTTACCGCCGCTACTGCTGGCCCGTGCACTCGCTCGACGACCTCAAGCTGGCGCCCTTCCATCTGCTCGCCACCGAAGGCAAAACCTACTTCGACCGCGACCACGCCTGGCACATGGAAACCCTGCGCACCCTCGCCCTCGCCGACCCTGGCCTGCTGCGGGCCACGCCCTACCGCGTGGTGCCCCTAGGTGACCCCAGCGAGGTCGAAAGCGCCATTCAGTGGTGGACCGACCTCACCGCGGCCGGCGGCGAAGGCATGGTGGTGAAGCCCTACGACTTCATTCCGCTCAATGCCCGCAGCCTCCTCCAGCCCGCCCTCAAGTGCCGGGGCCGCGAGTACCTGCGCATCATCTACGGCCCCGACTACCTGCTACCCGGCAACCTGGAGCGCCTGCGCCAGCGCAACGTGAAAACCAAGCGCAACCTTGCCCTGCGCGAGTTCGCCCTCGGTGTGGAAGGCTTAGAAAGGTTCGTGGCGGGGCAGCCGCTGCGCCGGGTGCATCAGTGCGTGTTTGGCGTGTTGGCGCTGGAAAGCGAGGCGGTGGACCCTAGGTTGTAAGTTACAGTATGCATGATAGTGGTATTTGGCTTTTCATTTCTTAATAGCTAAAATGCACAATCGTTTGTGTAATATTACGAGCTTATCCACCTACGCTGGAAGAATGCAAGTGATTTTGCTGCTTTCACCCATCCAGCGCTGCTAATCCTTTACTGTCTTGGTTAAAACTTTCCTTGCTTCTCTGCTTCTGGCGTTGCCCCTTACCTGCGCCGTATCCCAAGCTCAAGCTCCTAAGCAGGACAAACTGCTTTATGGCGTGGCCTACTACGACGAGTACATGCCTTATGACCGGCTAGATAAGGACGTGGCTATGATGAAGGCGGCGGGCATCAACGTGGTGCGCATTGCCGAATCGACGTGGAGCACCCTAGAGCCGCAGGAGGGTAAATTTGATTTCTCGCACGTAGACCGGGTGCTCGATGCTATGCACAAAGCGGGTATTCGGGTTATCATCGGCACGCCGACCTACGCGGTGCCGACGTGGCTGGTGCGCAAGTACCCCGAGGTGCTGGCGACTACCAACCGAGGGCCCAACCAATATGGCCCACGCCAGAACATGGATATCAGCAACCCCGACTTTCGGCGCCACGCCGAGGCGGTAATTCGGGCCTTGCTAGGGCATGTCAAGAACCATCCGGCCATTATCGGGTACCAGGTTGATAACGAGACCAAGGCCTACGGCACGGCCGGGCCGGCGGTACAGAAGCTTTTTGTGCAGTACATGCGGCAGAAGTTTTCGTCGTTGGATGCGCTGAATAAGGCCTATGGGCTCGACTATTGGAGCAACCGCATCAATTCGTGGGAGGACTTTCCATCGATGGTGGGCACCATCAATGCCAGCCTAGGTAGCGAATTCAGCCGGTTTCAGCGTCAACTTGTAACCGACTACTTGGCTTGGCAGGCCGGGCTGGTGCGCGAGTACAAAAAGCCAACCCAATTCATCACCCAAAACTTTGACCTAGGTTGGCGGGGCCACTCCTTCGGCATTCAACCCGATGTGGACCACTTTGCCGCCGCCAAGGCACTCGATGTGGCAGGCATAGACATTTACCACCCGAGCCAAGACCAGCTCACGGGCACCGAAATTTCCTTTGGCGGCGACGTGACCCGCGGCATGAAAGGTGGCCAGAATTACTTCGTGCTCGAAACCGAGGCCCAGGGTTTTCCGCAGTGGCTACCCTACCCGGGGCAGCTACGCTTGCAAGCGTTTAGCCACCTAGCCTCGGGCGCCAACCTGGTAGAGTACTGGCACTGGAGCAGCATCCACAACTCGGCCGAAACCTATTGGAAGGGTGTGCTCAGCCACGACTTACAGCCCAATACCATTTACGAAGAGACAAAGACCATTGGGCGCGATTTTCAGCGCCTTACCCCGCAGTTGCTCAACCTCAACAAGACTAACAAGGTCGCCATCCTGTTCAGCAACGAGGCGCTGACGGCCGAGGGCTGGTTTAATAACGGACTCGACTACAATGGCGTGCTGCGCTCGTTTTACGACCCACTCTACCGCCACAATGTGGGCTGCGATATGGTAGACCCCAGTAGCCCTGACCTAAATAAGTACTCGCTACTTATCGTGCCGATGTTGTACGCGGCGCCCGCTAGCCTTTTGCAGCGCCTAGATGCTTATGTGCAGCAGGGCGGCCACCTGCTCGTGACCTACCGCAGTGGCTTTTCGGACGAGAACGTGCAAGTACGTACCACGCCCCAGCCAGGCGGCCTCAGCAAGGTATGCGGCGTGACCTACGACCAGTTTACGCCCCCCGACAAGGTGGGGCTGCAAGGCGAAGCGTACCAGGCAAAACCGACCGATAACCAGGTCACCACTTGGATGGAGCTACTCACGCCCACCACGGCCCAGGTGCTGGCTCACTACGACCACCCAGTGTGGGGCAAGTACGCCGCCATCACCGAAAACCACTACGGCAAGGGCCTGGCCACGTACGTGGGCTGCCACACCACCGATGCCGTGGTTGAGAAGCTCGTAACCAATGCTGTGCGTAAGGCCGGCCTGTGGGGCCTAGACCAGGAGACACAGTTCCCATTGATTACTAAAACTGGCCTTAATCAACGGCAGAAACCCGTGCACTATTACTTCAATTATTCGGGTATGCCGGCTTCGGTGCGCTACCCGCACGGCGCGGGCAAGGAGCTACTGGCAGGCACCACCGTGGCCAAAGGCCAGGCGCTTGCGCTAGCACCCTGGGGCGTGCAGATTATAGAGGAGAAATAATGCGAAGTATTCGTCATGCAAAGCGCAGGTGCGTATTAGCTTCTGCTTGCGATAAAAACCTCTGCGCTACACGAGCTGCTTCGTTGCACGCTGCATGACCAAACACAGGTTTCTAAATTTTTCTAGCAGCTTTCCTCATGCACTTTTTTCTAAAAAAGTTAACCCTGAGACTTGGCGGGCTACTCTTGCTGCTGGTGCTGGCTGTCACCACCTTTCTATCATGCAGCCCACAGCTAGGCAGCGCGCCCACTGCCAAGCAGCGGCAGGACTACCACCGCACGGGGCACTTGGAAGAGGGCAAGTTTGTCAACTCGCCGCCCACTACCGTGATGGCGGGCAGTATGTTTTCGGCATTCCGGCGCATGCTGTTCGAGCACACGCCCAATCAAAACCCGGCCGCGCCGCTCCCCATGCAGCGGCTCGACTCGCTGACGATAACTCAGCTCCCGGCCGACCAAGTGCGCGTGACGTGGTTCGGCCACTCGGCTAGCTTGGTTGAAATAGGCGGTAAAAAAATGCTGCTCGACCCCATGCTGAGCGTGAAGATGGGGCCGCTGGCCCTCGTGACGCCTAAACGGTACAACCAGGAGCTGGCTATTTATCCTGAGCAGTTGCCGGCCATCGATGCAGTGCTGATTTCGCACGACCACTATGACCACCTCGACTACCAGACGGTGCTCAAAATCAAGGATAAAGTCGGCCGCTTCTACGTGCCGCTGGGCGTGGGTGTGCACCTGCGCCGCTGGGGCGTGGCCGAAAGCCGCATTCGCGAAATGACCTGGGGCGACTCGGTAAACCTGCCCGGCCTGACGATTATCAGCTCGCAAACACAGCATTTTTCGGGGCGCGGCCTCACCAATCGCAATAGCACCTTCTGGTCGTCGTGGGTGCTGAAGACACCACGGCACCGCCTGTTCTACAGCGGCGACGGTGGCTACGGCCCCCACTTCAAGAACATTGGCCAGCAGTACGGCCCCTTCGACCTTGCCCTGATGGAATGTGGCCAGTACGACCGGGCGTGGCCTCAAATCCATATGCAGCCCGAGCAGTCGGTGCAGGCGGCGCTTGATGTGCGTGCGCGCACCATGCTGCCCGTGCATTGGGGTGCGTTTACGGAGGCCCACCATCCTTGGAACGAATCGGTGGAGCGGGCCAGTGCGGCCGCGGCCCGTCAAAACCTACCACTGGCTACCCCACTGCTGGGGCAACCCGTGGTGCTGGGCGCCCCGCTGCCCCAGCAGCCCTGGTGGCGGGCACAGGGCCTGAGCGAGGCGCAGTAACCTACCTAGGACGGTTCTTTAGTAGTGTGTTGCTCGTTGCTCGTAAGACCCCTCCCCTCCGAGAGAGGGGAGCTAAGCGTAAATCAATATTAAGTCAACTCGAACGAGGAGAGCCTTTGGCATTATGTCAAAGGCTCTTCTCTTTTAAAAAAATACTAACAATCGTCGGGCTCCCCTCTCCCGGAGGGGGTAGGGGCCAGGGGGTCGGGGGTGGGGTCTTACGAGCAACACACTACTAAAGAACCGCCCTAGGGTCAAATATCCTGGCTATCGGCGCGTCTACTGCCTCAGCAGATGGATGGGCGGAGCGCACGTTAACAGCAGAAATTAAATCGAATAAAATTTAATTTTATAAAACCGATTTATAGATAGGCTGTTCTCCACCATTCCTTGACGCATCATTTTTATGAAAGCCTACAAACTGCACGAACCCAAAAACCTCGATAATTTCCGCCTAGGTGAGTACGAAGAGCCTACCGTGCGCGACTATGAGGTTAAGATTCAGGTGAAAGCCGCCTCGCTCAATTACCGCGACTGGGCGCTGGCCAACGGCTGGTTTGGCTACCCCGGCGAGGTGCTGCCCATGATTCCGTTTAGCGACGCGGCGGGCGTGGTCACGGCTATCGGGGCGGGCGTCACCAAGTTTCAACCCGGCGACCGGGTGGCCATCAACTTCTTCCCCGACTGGCACGATGGCGCTTTTTCGGCCGACAAAGTGGCGCGCTCCCTAGGTGGCAGCACCGACGGCGTGCTGGCCGAGTACGTGACCTTTCCGGAGGCTGCCGTGGTAAAGGTACCCGACGCCTTTTCGTTTGAGGAAGCCGCCAGCTTTCCCTGCGCCGGCGTCACGGCCTGGCACGCGCTGGTAGAGCAGGGGCCGCTGCGCCCCGGCGATGTGGTGCTACTGCAAGGCACGGGCGGCGTCTCCATCTTCGGTCTGCAAATCGCCAAGCTATTTGGCGCCCAAACTATTATCACCTCTAGCTCGGATGAGAAACTAGCCCAGGCCAAGGCCCTAGGTGCCGACCACCTCATCAACTACAAGACGACGCCCGACTGGGAAGAGGAAGTCAAGAAGCTGACTGGCGGCCTAGGCGCCACCTACGTGCTCGAAGTGGCCGGCCAGATGGCCCGCTCGCTGCGCGCCCTGCGGCCGGGCGGCACGGTATTCCAGATTGGCCAAGTAGACCCTAGCGACGAGGCGCCCAACCTGCGCATGGTACCTCTCCTCACCCAGCGCCTGCAGGGCATTTACGTGGGCAGCACCCAGATGCTGGCTGACCTAATCCGCGCGTTTGACACCAACCAGTTGAAGCCTGTCATTAGCCACGTCTTCGACTTTGAGCAAGCCAAGGATGCGCTGGCCCACATGGGCAACGGCGCGCACTTTGGCAAAATTGTGGTGCGCGTCGGCCAATAGTAGCCGGCGCTCGCCTTTTTCTTTTTCACTCTTAACTTCTAAGCCAGCGCCGACGTTACCTGCGCCGACCTCCTGACTGCTAGTTAGTTCTTTACTAACCTACTATGTCTTTTGCTGCGCCCACCTTGTCAGCTCCCGCCGACAATTCTGCAATCTCCACTACCCCCACATCACCATCCGGCAAAGCCCAGCGCGACCTAGCCCTCGTGCAGCGCATTCTGGCCCACCACGATGAGCGCGCCTACGCCGAACTGATGCGCCTCTACCAAAAAACTATCTACCAACTGGTACTCAATATAGTACACCGGTCTGACGCCGCCCAGGACGTGACCCTTGAGGTATTTGTGCGTGCCTTCCGCTCGCTGCCTAGCTACAAGCCCGAGTTTGCGTTCAGCACCTGGCTGTTTCGCATTGCTACCAACCTGGGCATTGCCTACCTGCACCGCCAGCGCCTGCCCACGGTATCGCTCGATGCGCCGCAGTTTGCGGGCGAAGACACGTCGTTTGACTACCCTGACCCCATGCCTACCCCGCAGGAGGCACTCATACAGCTTCAGCGTATCGAGCGCATGCACTTGGCCGTGAACAGCCTACCGGCCAAGTACCAGCGCATTGTGCAGCTGCACTACTTCGAGGAGCTGAGCTACGAGGAAATCGCGGAGCGCGAGAACTTGCCACTCGGCACTGTGAAAGGCCAATTGCACCGCTGCCGCGGCCTGCTACAGCAGCTCCTGACGCCCGTGCATGATAGCATTTAGGCGACTGATAGCAAGCACTTAGCGAATCGACTGCTTTAAGTAAACCCCAAAACCGCCTGTCATGCTGAGCTTGCGAAGCATCTTATCACAGTTGAGCCGACCTAGCTTGATAAGATGCTTCGCAAGCTCAGCATGACAGGCGGTTTTAGGTGTTGTGAATTACTATCAGTTGCTCTGAGCATAAGTCTGGCCACACTAGGAGGCTCGCCCAACGGCGGGCTTTTTCGCGCCCTAGGTGGTAATCTTGGGGACCTCCCCACCAAGCGGCCCGCTTCTGCCTATGACTTTGCTCGTTATTCTGCTCGCCGTGCTGGCGCTCATCGTCCTCATCAGTTGGGGCAAAGTGAATGCGTTTTTGGCGTTTTTGCTGGTGACTATCCCGGCGGGGTTTGCGCTGGGGCTGGGCTCGAAGCAGGTGATGACTGCCGTGCAAAAAGGCCTCGGCGATACCCTAGGCTCGGTGGCGCTGGTGGTGGTGCTGGGCGCCATGCTGGGCAAGCTGGTGGCCGAAAGCGGCGCCGCCCAGCAGATTGCGGCCACCCTCCTAGGTAACCGTGGCGCCAAAGGCATCCAATGGACGCTGATGCTGACGGGCTTTATCATCGGCATTCCGCTGTTTTACAACGTGGGTTTTCTGCTGATAATGCCGCTGATTTTTTCGGTGGTCTACCAGTACAAGCTGCCGGCCGTGTACGTGGGCCTGCCCATGCTGGCGGCACTGTCGGTGCTGCACGGCTTCTTGCCGCCCCACCCGTCGCCCACAGCCATGGTCGTGCAGTTTCACGCAGATATGGGCCTCACGTTCTTGTACGGGCTGCTGGTGGCGGTGCCGGCCATCGTGCTGGCGGGGCCGGTGTACACGCGCACGCTGCGGGGCCTGGTGTCGGTGCCGCGGCCCGGGCTGGTAGCCGAGCCGCTACCCGCCGAGGTGCTGCCGGGGCGGCTCAATAGCTTTTTATCATCGCTGCTGCCAGTGCTGGTGCTGGCGGTGGTGCTGGGCCTGCAAGCCGTGCTGCCCGCGGGCGGGGCCCTAGGTCCGGTGCTGGCCTTCCTCAGCGACCCAAGCGTGGTGATGCTGCTGTCGGTGGTGGTGGCTACGTTCAGCCTAGGTACGGGGCTGGGCCGGCCGGTGCCCAAAGTAATGGAAACCTACGCTGCGGCCGTGAGCGACGTGGCCCCGATTCTGCTCATCATCGGTGGGGCGGGCGCGCTCAAGGAAGTGCTGGTGGCCAGCGGCGCTAGCCAGCACCTAGCGGCGGGCTTGCAGGACACGGGGCTGCCCCCGCTGCTGCTGGGCTGGCTCATTGCGGGCTTCATTCGGGTATGCCTGGGCTCGTCTACGGTGGCGGGCCTCACGGCGGCGGGCGTGGTGCTGCCCACGCTGGCCCAATCGCACGCCAACCCCAACCTGATGGTGCTGGCCATTGGGGCGGGTAGCCTCCTGTTTTCGCACTTCAACGACGGCGGGTTTTGGCTGTTCAAGGAATACTTCGGCCTGTCGGTGAAGGACACGTTGCGCTCGTGGTCGATGATGGAAACCATCGTGTCGGTGGTGGGCCTGCTGGGCGTGCTACTGCTCGATTGGGCGCTGCCAGCCTAGGGGCCGTGTCTGCACACTTCCTGCCTTTGCGTTACTTTGCGCGGCTACTGGCAGCCAAGTAGTAGTCGCAGGCTTATGGAGTTATACACCATTTTTTTGCAACCCTTGGTGGGGCCCGGGCTTGCCCTTGGGCTGCTAGTGGCAGGCGGGTGGCGCCAACGCTCGGCGGCGGGCTTGGCGCTAGCGCTGGGACTGCTGCTGCCCGCCTTTGTGGCAGCGCAGGGGCTGCTGAACTTCGCGTACTGGTGCAGCCAGCCGCTAACTACGGCAGGGCCCACTCCGCCGGTGCTGCCCTGGTACTGCGAGCTGCTGCTAGTGCCAGTTTGCTACCTGTATTTTCGGGTGCTGAGCCGAACTCGGGCCGCGGGGCCTTTGGCGTGGCGGCACTTGCTACCAGGGCTAGGGCAACTGGGACTGTTTGCTGGCGTGGCCATCCTCGGCCTAGGGGCGCAGCGGGGGGCGCTGGCCGCTCATTTTGGCTCGCCGGGGGCGGCGGCCAGATTGCTGGGGCACGTAGTGGGACCGCTTTCGCTCGTTTGCTACGTGCTGCTTTTTCTCTACGGCCTGCGCGCCCTCGACGACCACCGGCGCTACCACGCCAGCTGGCCGGCCGAAGGCGACTGGCAAGGCTTCGAGCACCAGCGCTCGCTGCTCATCTTGCTGTTGCTGGGCTTCGGCCTGGGGCTGGGGTTTGTGGCGCTCAATGCCTGGTTTGGGCCGCTGGCGTATTCGGCCAGCTGGTACGGGTTTGCAGTGCGCGGCGGCCTTATTTTTGGGCTGGCGGTGGTGGGCCTGCAAGCCACGTATGCGCGGGTAGTCGGGCCAGCCCGCCGGTACGGCCTGCCCGCTGGCTGGGCGGTAGCTACGCCGCCCCCGGCTGCCAGCGGTGCCCTACGCATGTCTACGCCAGCACCCGTTTTGGTCTCAGACGAGCCTCTAGGTCCGGCTCCAGAGCCCGCCCCCGACTTGCTACTGTGGCGCGACCGGCTATTGCAGCTCATGGACCAGGCGCAACCCTGGCGCGAGCCCGACCTCACGCTGCCCGAGCTGGCGCAATGGCTCCAGTTGCACCCGGCTTTTTTGTCTAAAGTCATCAATGCGGGCTGCGGGCAGAACTTCAATGATTTCGTGAACACCTACCGCACCCAGGAGGCCCAGCACAAACTGGCCGACCCGCGCTTTGCACACTACTCCGTGCTGGGGGTGGCCCTAGAAAGCGGTTTCAACTCAAAATCAACATTTAACCGCGTTTTCAAGAAGCTGACCGGCCAGGCGCCCAGCGATATATCCCGACCCAAATTATAAAGTGAGACGGGCCAGTTTGGCATTGTGGGGCGCTAGCCACCGGGCCTAAGGGGAGTTTTGCCCCCATGAAACGACTCGTGCTTTGCTGCCTATTAAGCAGCTGCGGGCTGCTCGCCTTAGCGCAGCCCACTCCCCTGGCCTGGATTAACGCCCACGCCCAGCCGCTCCGCTCAGTGGCCGAAGCCAACGCTACAGACAACGACAAGGACTTGGCCTTTTTGGCCCGCACGCTACGGGGCACCACGCTGTGCGGGCTCGGCGAGGCCTCGCACGGCACCCACGAATTTTATTTAACCAAGCTTCGGCTGGTGCGCTACTTGGTTACGCACCTGCACTACCAGCACCTAGGGCTGGAGTACGAGGCGGGGGCCATCGAGCAGCTAAATGCCTATGTGCAAACGGGGCAGGGCGATGCACGCGCCTTGCTGCGGCCGCTGCACCTCTACGCCACCGAAGAACTGTACCAGCTGGTGCAATGGGTGGCCGCCTACAACCAAACCCAGGCTCTCGATAATCGCGTGACTTTATTCGGCTTCGATACCAATTACACACCCGCCTACCAGGCAGCTGCCGCGGCCATCTGCTTGGCCTACGTGCAGCAGCACCCCGCGCAAGTGCCCGTCGCCACTGCTGCCGAGCCCGTGCTCACCAAAATCAAGACCTCGTCCACCAGCGCTTTATTTGAGCTGGCCGATGCTGAGGTGGCGGCCTTGCACCAAGCCACGGCCGCCGTACAGGCCGTGCCTAGCGGCGGCTCTGACGCGGCGTTTCAACGCTTTGCCCAGCAGCTGACCTTGCTCGATGAAGGCACCCGCCTAGGCGACCCTTTGGCTCGCGACCCGTTTATGGCCGACAACATTGTGGCTTATCAAAGCCTGCACCCCGGCAACACCATGCTGTGGGGCCACAACGTGCACCTGGCCAAGGACACGACCATGACAAACTACCGCGGCACGGGCTACTACCTGCGGCGGCACTACGGCGCGGGCTACTACGCCCTAGGTTTCGATACGTACCAGGGCCAGGTCAATGTGCTAGCCAAGGGCGAGTTTGCCACGGAGTCGTTCACGGCGCAGCCCACTTCCTTTTCGGCCCTGCTGGCGCAAGCAAAATATCCCGTTTTCTTTCTGCCCTTGCCGGCTACTTCGCCTTTGGGAACGGGCATCCGGTTGATTACTCACATCAATTCCAACTGGTCGAAGCAGCGCGAGCTGCCGATGCGGCCGGGCGTTGATTTTGATGGCTTAGTCTTCGTGCGTCAGACCACCGCTTCTATTCCGTTAAAGTAACAAGCTACTGCTTTCGGAACTCAGCTGCTGAGCTTCTCTTGGCCCCTACCTCTGCCCTATCAACGACCTAGGATGCACGCAACGGCGGCCGGGCTACTGTGTCTCTGGCTAGCTGAGGCCCGGCCCGCACCACCTGCTGCCAGCGCGTAGTTCACCAGCGCCGGGGTAATTTCAGCCCACCAACCTCTTTCTCTTCCCTACATGAACCTACCCGCAGGGCGCCGCATGGGCGCCGCCGTGGCTTTTTTGCTCACCCTAGGTAGCGCCGCGCAGGCGCAGGTGGGCCCCGGCACCCAATGGACCAAAGATGGCAACGGCTACTTCCAGGTCCGGCAAGACGAAATAGTGGAGCTCGACGCCCGCCAGGCCGATAAGGCGCGCACGGTGCTCAGCAAGCAGCAGCTTACGCCCCAGGGCCAAACCACGCCGCTGCGTGTGCGCCGCTTCGCGCTCTCCAACGATGGCAAGCTAGTGCTGCTCAACACCAATACCAAGCGAGTATGGCGCTATGACACCCGCGGCGACTACTGGGTTTTCAACACGACCACGGGCAAGCTGACCCAGCTCGGCAAGGGCCAGCCCGAGTCGTCGCTGATGTTTGCCAAGTTCTCGCCCGATGGCAGCAAAGTGGCCTATGTGAGCGGCCACAACCTGTACGTGGAGAACCTGGCCGACAACCGCATCACGCAGCTCACCAGCGATGGCACCGACAAGCTCATCAACGGCACCTTCGACTGGGTATATGAGGAAGAGCTCGACTGCCGCGATGGCTTTCGGTGGAGCCCCGACGGGCAGCGCCTGGCCTACTGGCAGCTCGACGCCCGCAAGACCCCCAACTACTTGATGCTGAACACCACCGACAAGCTCTACCCCTATACGGTGCCCGTGGAGTACCCGGTGGTGGGCGAAGACCCCAGCCGCTGCCGCGTAGGCGTAGTGGCCGTGGGCGGCGGCGAAACCAAGTGGATGGACGTGCCCGGCGATGCCGTGCAGCACTACATCCCGCGCATGGAGTGGGCCGACGCCAACACCTTGATTTTGCAGCAGCTAAACCGCCGCCAAAACGAAAGCAAGCTCATGCTGTGCACCGCCGCCACCGGCGCGGCCAAGCCCATCTACAGCGAAACCGATAAGGCGTGGATTGATGCCAAGGAAGGCGCCGTGGGTTGGAACTGGATAGACAAAGGCCAGCGCTTTGTGTGGAGCAGCGAGAAGGACGGCTGGCGCCACCTCTACGCCGTGGACCGCAGCGGCAAAGACAAGCTGCTGACGCCCGGCAACTATGACGTTATTAGCATCGAGAACATCGATGAGGCCGGGGGCAAGATTTACTTTATGGCCTCGCCCACCAATGCCACCCAAACCTACCTCTACCAGGTGCCGCTGAAAGGCGGCAAGGCCACCCGCGTAACTCCCCAGAACCTGGCCGGCTCCCACGGCTACGACATTTCGCCCAACGGCAAAATCGCGCTGCACAACTTCTCCAGCGCGTCTAGCTTCCCTGTGAGCGACGTGGTGAGCCTGCCCGCCCACCAGCGCCTGAGCGGCGGCGACGTGCCCGAGCAAGCCAAGCAAATCAAGCTGCCTAAGACGGAGTTTTTCCAAGTGAAAACCGCCGATGGCGTGACCCTCGACGGCTGGATGGTGAAGCCCACCAACTTCGACCCCGCCAAGAAATACCCCATCGTATTTATGGTGTATGGTGAGCCGGCCAGCCAGACGGTCGTAGACCGCTTTGGCACCGGCGCCAACCGCCTCTATCAGGGCAGTATGGCCGATGATGGCTACATCTACGCCTCGCTCGAAAACCGGGGCGCCCCGGCACCTAGGGGCCGCGAGTTCCGCAAGGCCATCTACCACAACATCGGCAAGCTCAACATCCGCGACCAAGCCATGGGGGCCACGGAAGTGCTCAAAAACAAGTGGGTCGATACCAGCCGCGTGGCGGTGTGGGGCTGGAGTGGCGGCGGCTCCAGCACGCTCAGTTTGCTGATGCAGTACCCGCAGATTTATAAGACGGGCATCAGCATCGCGGCCGTGGACAACCAGCTCAACTACGACAACATCTACCAGGAGCGCTACATGGGCCTGCTGCCCGAAGACAGGCACTACTTCGTGGACAACTCGCCGCTGGCCCACGCCAAAAACCTGCGCGGCAACCTGCTACTCATCCACGGCACCGGCGATGACAACGTGCACTATAACAACGCCGAACAGATGATAAACGAACTGGTGAAAAATGGCAAAACCTTCCAGATGATGGCCTACCCCAACCGCACCCACGGCATCTCGGAGGGCGAGGGCACTAGCAAGCACCTAGCCGCCACCTACACCAAGTTTTTGAAAGAAAACTGCCCTCCCGGCGGGCGGTAATACTGGCTGTTGGTACGCGCCGCCTGGGCAGCACCAGTAGCCCCACCGCTGGAATACCCAACTAAAAGCCCCCACAGTAGCTACTGTGGGGGCTTTTAGTTGGCTGAAGGCTAATGGCTAGTTAAGCAGCAAAATAATCTCCTTGCTCCAAATCTTCCAGCAGCCCTAGGTGCGTGGGCTGCCAGCCCAGCCGCTGCTGCGTGAGCGCACTCGACGCCGCCATATCGAGGCCAGCGAAGCGGGCCATCCAGCCAAAGTAATCGGCTGCTTCTTCTGTCGATTTTGACACTACCGGCACACCTAGGTGCTGGCCAATGATAGTAGCTATGTCGCGAAGGGCGACGCCCTCATCGCCTACGCCGTGGTAACGGGCCCCAGCCTCGCCGTGCTCTACCGCCAGCCGAAACAGGCGGGCGGCATCGCGGCGGTGTACCGCTGGCCAGCGGTTCAGACCCTCGCCTAGGTAAGCGGCTGCGCCCTTTTGGCGGGCCAAGCTGATAAGGTAGGGCACAAAGCCATGGTCGCCCGCATCGTGTACTGACGCGGCTAGCCGCACTACTGAGGCACGCACGCCCTGCGACACCAGCGCCAGCGCCGCTTGCTCCGAAGCGCGCACTCCCGCGCCGGGCGTATCCTCTTCGGTGGCAGGGCGACCCAGTGCAAAGCCAGCGAATCCGGAGGTCACGACCAGCGGCCGGCCGGAGCCAGCCAGCACGCTGCCCATGGCGGCGATGGCGCTACTGTCGGTGCCCGCCGCTGCTTCGTACTGCGAGAAATCGTGGTTGTAAGCCAAGTGAATAACGCCATCGGCGGCAGCGGCCCCGCGCTTCAGGCTGTCCAGGTCGTTGAGGTCACCTAGCAGCACCTCGGCCCCGGCCGTTACCAAGGCCTGTGCCGAAGCATCGGAGCGGGCCAGGCCCAGCACTTGGTGGCCGGCTTGCCGTAACTCTTGCACTACGGCCGAGCCCACAAAGCCCGACGCGCCCGTTACAAAGACTTTCATAAAATGGTCTGTTTAGCGTAGCAGTAGTACTACAGCGCAAAGGTCCGGCGACTACCTAGGGGCCATGCTGCGCGGCGCAAACCATCTACGGTAAAAATCAAACAACCACGGGCGCCCGGTAATCGCCAGGGGCTAGGCCGGTTTGGCGCTTGAAAAAGTGGCAGAAATGGGCGGTATCGGTAAAGCCGAGGCTGTCGGCAATTTCTGCCACCGTCCAGCTCGATTGTTTCAGCAGTTGCCGGGCCTCCTGGGCCATGCGGTCGGCGAGCAGGGCGGTGGTGGTGTGGCCGGTGGCTTCCTTCAACACTCGGTTGAGGTGGTTGACGTGCACAGCCAGCGCATCGGCGTAGTCGCGAGCGGTGCGCAGGGCCAGCTGCTGCCGCGGGGCCGCCAGCGGGAATTGCCGCTCCAATAAATCGGTAAATTGCGCGGCTAGCCGGCCGGCCGCTGTGGGGGCCGGCAGCGGCACTAGGTCGGGCCGCAGCTTTTGGCTGTAGTAGATGAGCTCCAGCAAGTACGCCCGCAGCAGCTCGTGGCTATACGCGTAGCCCGAGCCACTTTCGCGCATCATTTTCTCAAAAATATCCGCCAGCGCGGCGTACTCGGCTTCGTTCACCATCAGCACTGGGCAGGCGCCGCCCCCAAATATGGGCAGCTCATCCAGCACAATGCCGCCCTTCACAGGCAGCAGAAACTCGTCGGTAAATAGGCAGACGTAACCCGTCTGGTTAGTGTCGTGGGGGTGCCAGCGGTAGGGCACGCGCGAGGTGGCAAACCATAGCCCTAGGTCCTCTACTTCGACCTCCTGGTCGGCATACTCAATCCGGCTGCGCCCCCGCACCAGGCTCACCTTATAAAACGGCCGCCGGTCGAAGCTCATTGCTGGGCGCTGCTCGCGGTTAGCCATCAGGCTGGCCACCTCTAGTACTTTAAACTGGCCCGCCGCAAGCGGCCGGGCGCTGGGCGCGCCACTAGGATAAAACTCTGCAAAAGGGTTAGTAGACATAGTGGCCGGGCTGTATAAATCAAAGGTATTACTCCGGGCCAAGTTGCGCTGCCGGATGTACTAACCTAGATATGCTGGCGCGAGTACGCTGCGCTAAACTCGCGCCAGCACATATTTAACATTTTACTGCCCACCCTTTACGCGCATGGGCAGCACATACACCGCCTCCGAGGCTGTGATGAACAGCGTCTTGCGGTATTTGCCGCCGAAGCACACGTTGGCGGTCCAGTCGCCGGGCACATCGATGTGGGCCACTTGCTGGCCGGCGGGGCTATACACGGTCACGCCTTTACCGGTGAGGTAGACGTTGCCGCGCTCGTCGAGGGTCATGCCATCCGAGCCCTGGTTGACGAAGAGCTGCTTATCGGTGAGCGTGCCGCCCGGCCCCACCTGGTAGCGATACGTTTTGTTGCCCCCGATATCGGCCACGTAGAGCGTGCGGCCATCGTGGGTGCCAATGATGCCGTTGGGCTGCTTTAGCTGCGTTTCGATGGTGGTGGGCTGCTTCTGCCCGGGCCCTAGGTAGTATACATACTGCCCGGGCAGTTCAGGCGTGGTATGCGCCCAGTAGTCGCGCTGGTAGTAGGGGTCGGTAAAAAACAGCCCGCCCTTGGGGTCTACCCACACATCGTTGGGGCCGTTGAAGCGGCGGCCATTGAGCTGGTCGAGCAATACCGTGACCTTGCCGCTGGGGCTGATGGACCAGAGCTGATTCTTTTCATCGGCGCAGGCAATAAGGTTGCCCTTTTGGTCGAAATACAGGCCATTGGCCCGCCCGGCGGGGTCCAGAAAAACGGACAGCTTGCCATCGGTGCTGTACTTCCAAATCTTGTTATTGGGCTGGTCGGTAAAGAAGACGTTGCCCGCTCGGTCCACGGCCGGGCCCTCCGTGAATTTAAACTGCTTGGACACCAGCTGCGGCGTAGCCGAGTTGGCAAATAAGTCGCTCGTGCCAGCCGGAGCCTGCCCTAGGGCTACTTCGTTTAGTCCTATCACGCTCAGCACGCCTGCCAGCGCCCAGCCCCGCGGCCACCATTGCCCAACTACCATACAAAAAGAAGTAAAAAAGAAAAGTGCAGTATACGGCTACAGGCCGGAAACAGCGCGCCAGCTCTCGCGCCACAGCAAGTTGGAGGGAAACCAATAATTGTACTTTAACAATAAATACTAGCCCATATTACCTACATCATTTCTTCATAAAAATTAGTCTAAAAATATTTTTGGAGCTTTTAAGAATAGCTAATTCAAAGCCAAAAACCTATATACAGCAACAGCTACTTCTGGCGCTCCTGCCAAGCAAAAAGGTTTTGGCAACCTCCCCGCATCATTCATACTTGCCTTGACGATGAAAACAACGCATGTAGCTAACCAGGTGAAAATCGAAGGTATACTGTAGGCGGTTTCCAAAAAACAGATACCTTGCAGCGCCTCTGGCAACCTTTTCCAACCTCACTCACACTCTATGTCCCACAAGTACTCTGCGGCAGCTTTCCTGGCTCTAGGGGCCGCTGTGCTTCCATTTCTAGCGCAAGCGCAAGCCGCCGACCGCATTCAGAAAAAAGAACTTGGCCAAGATGGCCAACCCACGCTTATTCAGTTTCGGGAGGGCGCGCGGCCTAGCAGCGGCGACGGCGCTTTCGTGCTGCGCGAGCAGCTAGGCCTGGGCTCTGATGAGCAGATGCGCGCCGCCCGCCTCGAAACCGACCAGCTCGGCTTCAGCCACCAAAAATTTGACCAGTACTACAAAGGCGTGAAGGTGGAGCACGCCACGTACACGGTGCACGCCCGCCGCGGCGCCGTAGAAAGCCTGAGCGGCGACTACGAGAAAATAGCTAAGCTCGACGTGACCCCCACCCTCTCGGCCGACGCGGCCCTAGGTCGCGCCCTGGCCGCTGTGGGGGCCAAGCGCTACATGTGGCAAGACGCCGCCGAAGAGGCTGGCCTGAAAGCGAGCGAAAACAACCCAGCCGCCACCTACCTGCCGCAGGGCGAGCTGGTGATAGTGCGCGATGGCGGCCGCGACGCGGCCGCCGGCCCGCTGGTGCTGGCCTGGAAATTCAACGTGTACGCTCAGGCGCCGGTGAGCCGTGCCTACATCTACGTAGATGCGCGCACAGGCGAGGTGGTACTGCGCGATGCCATCATCAAGCACGCGGGCGCCACGGCAACCTTTGCCACAGCCTACAGCGGCACCCGCTCGCTGGCCACCGAAACTACCACCGGCGGCTACCGCCTGCGCGAGTACACTCGCGGGCTGGGCATCGAGACCTACAACTGCAAAAAGGGCAACAGCTACACCGCCGCCACCGACTTCGTCGATGCCGACAATAACTGGACTGCCGCCGAATACAACAACGCCAACTACGACAACGTGGCCGGCGATGCGCACTTCGGCGCCCAGGCTACCTACGACTACTGGAAGGCCGTGCATGCCCGCAACAGCTACGACAACGCGGGCGCCAAAATCAAGAGCTACGTGCACTACGACGACACGCCGAGCACGGCCGCGGGCTATGAAAATGCCTACTGGAACGGCTCGGTTATGACCTACGGCGACGGGGCCAGCACCTTTAAGCCGCTGACGGCACTCGACGTGTGCGGCCACGAAATAGGCCACGCGGTGTGCGAGAAAACCGCTAACCTGACGTACTCGGGCGAGTCGGGCGCCATGAACGAGGGCTTCTCCGACTGCTGGGGCGCCAGTGTAGAGAAATACACCGTGGACCTGCTGGGCCTGACCGGTAAATCGACCTGGGACATTGGCGAGGAGATTATGAAAGCCGGCGGCGCCCTGCGCTCGATGAGCAACCCCAATCTCTACGGCCAGCCCGCCTACTATAAAGGCAAAAGCTGGTATACTGGCACTGCCGACAACGGCGGCGTGCACACCAACTCGGGCGTGCTCAACTACTGGTACTACCTGGTGGCCGTGGGCAAGAGCGGCACCAACGAAGTAGGCAATACCTTCAGCGTGACGGGCCTCGGCCTGACGGACGCGGCCAAAATCCTGTATCGCACCGAGAGCGTGTACTTGAGCGCCAGCTCGAACTACGCCGCAGCGCGCACTTACTCCATTCAAGCGGCCAACGACTTGTTTGGGGCTACCTCGACCCAGGCGCAGGCTGTCACCAACGCCTGGTATGCGGTGGGCATTGGCGCTGCCTACACCGAGGGCGGCACTACAACCCCGCCGCCTACCACTACGGCCTATTGTGCCAGCAAGGGTAGCAGCCAGGCCTACGAGTATATCGACTACGTGAAGCTGGGTAGCATTGCCCGCACCAGCGGCGCCGACGGGGGCTACTACGATGGCACGGCCCTGAGCACCACCGTGGCCGCTGGCTCTAGCCAGACCATCAACTTCTCGGCGGGCTTCAAAGGCTCGGCGTATACCGAGTACTGGAAAATCTTTATCGACTACAACCAGGATGGCGACTTTAGCGACTCCGGCGAAACCATTGTGAGCGGTAGCAGCAGCAGCGGCGGCACGCTCACCAGCACTTTTACCGTACCTAGCACCGCCAAAACCGGCACAACCCGCCTGCGCGTGGTGCTCAGCGATGCCAGCGCCACCACCAGCTGCGGCACCTACAGCTACGGCGAAACCGAAGACTACAGCCTCAACATCACGGGCGGCGCTACGCTGGCACCGGAAGGCATCGCAGCCACGACCAGCGGCCTGACCGCCGACGCCGATGCTACGCTGAGTATGTTCCCCAACCCCGCCAGCAGCTACTTGCAGCTAGAGCTAAGCTCGGGTGCCGAGCTGCAAACCGTGCAAGTGCTGGATGCTCGCGGCGCCGCCGCTACCGCCCGCTACGATGCCGCCACCAAGCAGCTCGACGTGAGCGGCCTAGCGGCCGGCCTCTACCTGGTGCGCGCCAGCGATGGCCAGCACCTCTTTGTGCAGCGCTTTGCCAAGCACTAGTTGAATAGAAGAACCTACCAAAAAAGCCCGGCCAATTGGCCGGGCTTTTTTGGTTTGTGAGGTTGGGTAGAAAGTCATACAACACATAACAAACGCGTTTTTACTTTTTGCACCCAACCCGAGCAGAACTACTAGTCTGCACAATCCAGGGGTTCCTGATTCTTGCGGCTATCCAGCCAATGCCTGGTTGCGCAGCCAGGCATCGGCGGCCGCGAAGTTGTCGAAGCGCTTGAATTTGAAGCCGGCGGGCGACGTGCTCACCACCGACTGCGTGGAGAGGCGGTGTAGGGGGTCGGCCCCTTCCACGATGGCGCAGTGGTGGGCGTTGGCTTGTTGCATGGCCCTAGGTATCCAATCGGTGGTGAGCCACTCCTGGGCGGCTATGGGCAGTGGCGCCCGGGCGCCGTGGTCGGAGAGAATATGCCGCGCCCCGGTGCTTTTTAGCAGCGCCAGCACCTGCTCGTAAAAGGCCTGAATACTATCGACTGGCTGCCGCTCGGGGGCCCAGGCCAACCGCACGTAGCCCGCGGGCTGATAGAATAGCTTGCCCGCCGAACTTTGAAAAACGAGGGTTTCTTGTGCGTAAGCAGATAAAGTCATACTAGATATTATAAAAAATCAATTCTTTGTTCGATGCAGTAGTTTTCCAATATAAAAGTACGCCCGCCTAGGTACTCCCGGCTACAAAACGAGTGAGCTAAAGCCTTTCTGCGCTGTAGTATTGCGCTCGTGACCGCTCCTACTTCACCTTCTGTGCCACTACCCGCGCCGCCTACTGCCTACGCGGCGGGCCTGCATATTCTGGCCACTTTTGCGGCGCCGGCCGCGGCACTCCGCAATGCCGCGGGCAGCCAGAAGTTTTTTGCCGAGTTGGTGGTGCGCCTGGGCCTCACCTGTGTGGGCGAGGTCTACCACGTCTTTGCCGAAAACGCCGGCTTCACGGCGGTGCTGGCGCTCACCGAGTCGCACCTCAGCATTCATACCTGGCCCGAGCACGGGCTGGCTACGTTCGATGTATTTCTGTCGAACTTTCGGCGCGACAACCATGCCACCGTGCGGCGCATCTACCAGGAAACCCTAGGGTTCTTTGCAGCCGAGGAGCGGACTTATGCGGAGGTATTGCGATGAGTAACGTGCCCATTGCCTCGCCCCCAGCCTGGGCCGCGTGCCCCAAGTGCGCCACCCAGGCACCGTGCTACGAGCCGGCCCGCAGCAAGTATTTTGGCTGCCTGAACTGCCGCACGTTTTTTCATTGCGACCTAACTGCACCAACTAGTAAGGCCCGCATAATCAAAGGCTTTAGGAAAGCGCCGCTGACGGGCCCCAGCCTGCCGCTGGGCATTACGGGCGCCCTAGGTAGCTACTACTGCCGCGTCACGGGCTACCAAGTGCGCACCGAGCAAAGCGACCGCACCGCCGAGTGGTATGAGTACCAATTGCGCCCTGCCGAGCCGCTGCTGGGCGACGCCCCCGCCGATGCCCCGTTGCAGCTGGTTGAGTACCAAGGGCACTGGCTGCTGGTTCGGCGGGCCCTGCGCCACCCTACGGTTGTTGGCCCACAGTCGGTACAAGACAACGAGTGGACTGATTCAACAACCGGCAACAGCTACCGCATGTGGCACCGCTACCAGCCGGTGATTCGCGATGCGCAAGGCGAGTTTGATTGGAATATTATTGAGGATGAACGCCTGAAAGTTCAGGAGCTTGTTTGCCCGCCCTATCTGCTAACTGGCGAGAAATCGCCTGACCGGCAGCCCGATTGGTATTTGGCCCAATACCTAGAGCCCGACCAGGTAGCCACCGCTTTTGGCCTGAATGCTAACACTATGCCTAACCGCCTAGGCACCGGCGCAGCGCAGCCCAACCCGCACGACACGGCCCCGTTCTGGCGCTTGTTTGGGGTAGCGGCGCTGTTGCTGTCGCTACTGGCGGGGTGGCTGGCCATCAACCGGCCTAGTACCAGCACCACCGAAACCTTTACCGTGCCGGACACCCCTGCGGCACCCAGTGCCGCGGCTAGCTTATCGACCGCTTCGCCCACCATCGATAGCCTAGGGCGGGCGGTTGTTCCCACAGCAGGCGCCGCTGCTACGCCCAGCGCACCTGCCGCCGCCAGCACCGGCTACAGCCAAATGCTGGTGTCCAAAACCATTGTGCTCACGCACCCGGCGGCGCTCGATATCACATTCACCGCGCCCAACCTCACCAACCACTGGCTCGAAATCACGGCCAGCCTGGTAAATGAGGAAACCGGCCGCGGCTACGAGGTAACGCGGGCGCTCGAGTACTACGAGGGCGTGGACGACGGCGAAAGCTGGTCGGAGGGCAACCATTCGGTCGGTGCTCTTATCAGTAGCCTGCCACCCGGCCGCTACCACCTCAACCTATACCCCAGCCCCGAAGCGGGCATGGGCGATACCACATTAGTAATGGAGCTGGAGCAGCACGCCGACTTTTTCTCCAACTTCCTCATTATTCTGGTACTGATGAGCGCCGTGCCGCTCTGGCACTGGATGCGCCACCACTCCTTTGAAAGCGGCCGCTGGGAAAACAGTGACTTCGCGCCCTCCTCTTCCTAACTCTTCGCTTTATGCTTTCTTTCCTGCGCCACCTAGGGGCCGATTTGCGCCGCTCGCCGCTCTATGCGGGGCTGCTAGTTGTGGGGCTGGCGGCCTTCTTGTCGCTGGGCCTGCGCGGCAGCCGCCTGCTCGGCGACGATAACGAGACCTCCGACACCGAGCGGCAGGCGGGTCCGCACCGCGCGGGCGGCCACGGCGGCTACGTCAACGGCTTTAATCATAAGTAAAAATTAACGAACAACGGTCATGCAGCGCGCAGCGAAGCATCTCGCGCGCTGACGTCTGCGAACCTTTAAGAGTACTGCGCCACGCGAGATGCTTTGCTGCGCGCTGCATGACAACCGCCGTTTTCCTGATTTCCTAAGCAGCTTCCCTATCTCCATGGAATACCTTAACCTCAAGGCGTTGACTGCCTCCGTCGTGTACTCGGTGCTGGGCATCGTAATTCTGATGCTCAGCTTTTACGTGTTCAATAAGCTGACGCCGGGCACCCTGCGCCGCGAAATATTGGAGGAGCACAACACGGCCCTGGCCATTATTGCGGCGGCGTTTATGCTGGCGGTGGCTATCATCATCAGCGCGGCTATTCATGGGTGAGGGTTCTTTGCTGACGCGCCGCCGGCGGGCGCGGGCCGCCGCTAGTGCCCCCGCCGAAGGGGCGCCGCGGCCGGCGCTGCTGCTAGGCTCGGTGGCCGTGATAGCCACGTGCGGGCTGCTGTATGAGCTGATAGCCGGCACGCTGGCTTCGTACCTGCTCGGCGACTCGGTGACGCAGTTTTCGACGGTTATCGGCGTGTACTTGTTCAGTATGGGCGTGGGCTCGTGGCTGTCGCGCTACCTAGGCGGCCAGCTGCTGCGCTGGTTCATTCGGCTCGAAATACTGGTGGGCTTGGTAGGCGGCGCGTCGGCGCCGCTACTGTTTGGGCTGTTTGCGCACGTGGGTTCGTTTCGGGTGCTGCTCTATGGGCTGGTAGGGCTGCTGGGCGCACTGGTAGGGCTGGAGATACCCCTGCTGCTGCGCATTTTGCAGGGCCGACTGGCGTTTAAAGAGCTGGTAGCGCGGGTGTTTACCTTCGACTACGTGGGCTCGCTGCTGGCGGCCGTAATATTCCCGCTGGTGCTAGTGCCGCGCCTGGGGCTGGTGCGCACGGCCCTGCTGTTTGGGGCGCTGAATGTGGTGGTGGCAGGCGTGAGCCTACTTTCTTTCGATGAAACCAAGCCCTACCGGCGGCGCTACCTAGGGGCCATCGCGCTGGCCTTGCTGGCTTTGGGCGCGGGCGTGGTGGGTGCGGAGCGCATCCAGCGCTACGCTGAGGGCGAGGTGTTTCAGGACACGGTCATTTATGCCCAAAGCACGCCCTACCAGCGCCTGGTGCTCACCGGCAACCACCGCGGCGAGCTGCGCCTGTTTCTGAACGGCAACCTCCAGTTCAACTCGGCCGACGAGTACCGCTACCACGAGGCACTGGTGCACCCGGCCATGCAAGACCGACCTAGGGCGCGCCAGATATTGGTGCTGGGTGGCGGCGATGGCCTGGCCGTGCGCGAGCTGCTGAAGTACCCGCAGGTGCAGCGCATCCGGCTTATCGACCTCGACCCGGCCATGACCAAGCTCTTCAAGAGCAACCAGTTGCTGCGCGAGCTCAACCACAACTCGCTGCACTCGCCCAAAGTCGAGATTCACAACGCCGACGCCTACGCCTGGCTGCGCCAGGACACGACCCGCTACGACGTGGTGCTGGTCGATTTTCCCGACCCCGGCAACTACTCTATTGGCAAGCTTTACACCACGGCTTTCTACCAAACGCTGCGCCAGCGGCTGCGGCCGGGCGGGCTGGTGGTGGTGCAGGCCACTTCGCCCTACATTGCGCGGCGGGCCTACTGGTGCGTGGTGCATACCATGGCCGCCAGCGGCTTTAGCCCCGTGCCTTACCACGCCTACGTGCCTTCGTTTGGCGAGTGGGGCTACGTGCTGGCGCAGGCCCAGCCGGGCACCTGGCGCCCCGATGGCGGCCCATTGCCGGCCGGGCTACGCTACACGACACCTAAGGTCATTGGCCAAATGCGCGCCTTTCCGCCCGATATGAGCGAGATACCCACCGATGTTAATCAACTCAATAACCAGGCGCTGGTGCGGTATTTTGAGGAGGAATGGGGACCGTATGGCAACGGGTAGAGTGAGTAGTGAGAGATACGTTTGTCATTGCCGCGCTCCGCGTTGCTGCGCTCGCCATGACAAACCTTAATATACAGTAACCTTTATGCACCTCCCCCGCCGCCAATTTCTGACCCAAGCCAGCGCCGGCCTGGCCAGCACGCTACTTGCGGGCCTGCTGGGCAGTGTGCCGGGCTGCGTACCGGCGCGCTCGGCGATGCGGGGGCAGCTGCGCGGGGCGGGCGCCAAGCTGGGGCATTTGCTACGCGAGCCGCACAAGATACCCGCCCCTACGCACACCCAGGAGGTTGACGTAGTCATTGTTGGCGGGGGGGTGAGCGGGCTGGCGGCCCGGCGCGAGCTGCACCGCCTGGCCCCCTCACTGCGCACGCTGCTGCTAGAGCTGGAGCCCGAAGTGGGTGGCAACGCCGCGGCCGGCCACAATGCCCGCACCGCCTACCCCTGGGGCGCCCACTACCTGCCCCTACCCGATGAGCGCGACCACGACCTACTGGCTTTCCTGGAAGAAGCGGGCATTCTGACGGGCTACGCCCCCAGCGGACTGCCCATTTACGACGAAACGGCCCTGTGCCACGACCCGGCCGAGCGCCTGCTGCTGCACGGCCACTGGCAGCCCGGCTTGGTGCCCGAGGCCGGCGTGCCCGCGGCCGACCGCGCCGAAATCGCCCGTTTTCTGGCCGAGGTCGAGCGCCTGCGCCGCACCACCGGCCCCGATGGGCGCGACTTGTTTCGGCTGCCGCTCGACCTTTCTTCTGCTAATACTACTGTGCGGCAGCTCGACCAGCAGTCGATGGCCGACTGGCTGGCCGCGCATGGCTACCGCTCCGAGTACCTGCGCTGGTACCTCGACTACTCGTACCGCGATGATTTTGGAGTGCCCGCCGCGCAGGTGTCGGCTTGGGCGGGGCTGCACTACTTCGCCGCCCGCAAAGGCCGCGCCCACAATGCGCCCGCCGATGCCGTGCTCACGTGGCCCAGCGGCAACCACCACCTCGCCGACAACTTGCGACGCCTAGGTGGCCCCGGCCGCATCTGGCCCAATGCGGTGGCTTTTGGGCTGCAAGAAGGGGCCGATGGGCGCGTGGAGGTACTTGCCTACGACGGCGTTACCCAGCAGAGCACCCGCATTCGGACCCGGCAAGTGGTGCTGGCCACGCCCTGGCACGTGAGCAAGCACCTGCTGCCCGCACCCACGGCTGCCCTGGCGCCGCTGCACGCGCCCTGGCTGGTGGCCAACCTCACGGTAGATGGCTACCCTGGTGGCCCCGGCCAGCCGCTGTGCTGGGATAATGTGCGCTACGGCAGCCCCGCCCTAGGGTACATCGACGCCGAGCACCAGGCCCTGCGCGGCTTCGAGCCCGACGAGCCGCGCAGCCTCACCTTCTACTGGGCCCTGCCCACCGACCCCGGCAACCCCGCCGCGGCCCGCCGCCACGCCTACGCCAGCACCTACCACGACTGGCTGACGCTCGTGCTCACCGAGCTCGACCTGATGCACCCCGGCCTGGCCGCCCGCGTGCAGGCCGCCGAGCTGTGGGTGTGGGGCCACGGCATGGTGGCCCCCACGCCGGGCTACGTGTGGGGCCCGGCCCGCCAGCAGGCCCGGCAGCCTCACCTAGGGGGGCGCGTGCACCTGGCCCACACCGACCTCAGCGGGGTTTCGGTGTTTGAGGAGGCATTTCACCAAGGGCTGCGGGCGGCCCGTGCTATAGTGCAGGGGGCAGCCGCTAGCTAGCGACCGGCCGTATACAGGGATGCTCATCAGCTTTCCTTTCCCTATGACTACTCTAAAAACCTATTCGGGCGTAGCGGCTACGCTGCTGGCGAGCTTACTGCTTGGGGCTTGTGGCGGCCAAGGCACTACCGATGTAAAAACGACCACCCCCAGCAGCATGCTGGGCACCGACTCGGCTGCAACCAAAGTGGGCGGCATGCCCCCTGACACTACCGGCCTAGGTAGCGCTGCGCCCAGCACAGGCCGCTAAATACTCGGGTTGAGCTACAAAAATCGGGCGCGCAGCGCGGGCGTGGGCAGCAAGCAGCTTTCTTGCCGCCCAAACCAGCGGTAGCGGTGCCGGGCCACGTAGCGATACAAGGCATCGCGCCAGGTGCGGGGCAGCAGCCAGCCCACCTGGGCCACTTGCCCCAGGGCCCCTAGGTGCCCCGCAATGCGCAGCACGGCCGTAGAGTGCGTATACACACGGCCATCTTCTACCAGCACCACCGAGTCGGGGCCGGCGGCGCTGCCGGCTAGGTGGGGCTGGCCGGCAGCCGCCAGCAAGGCCTGGGCGGCGTCACTCTGCAGGGCGGCGAAGCGAAAGCGCCCGGCCGCATCATAGCGAATCACAGCCTGCACAAACCCATTGCAGAGGTTGCAAACGCCATCGAAGAGGATAGTGGGCGGGGCGGTATTGGGCATGTAAAGGCGACTAAGAGAAGTACTACTACCTGCCTAACACCGGGGCAGCCCAATAGTTGGGGCCCAGCGGCGAAGAAGACGCAACTTGAAAATACCGTATTTACCGCTACGTAGTAACCGAAGAAAATACGCGTATTCGCCTTCGTCACATTTGATTCACAGCCGTATACCTAGCCACGGTTTTCCCCTAACTCTTCTTCATTTTTTATGCGTACCGTAAAATTTCAATTGGCTGTGGCCGCCTTTGCCCTTAGCGCTTCTTTACTAGGTGCCTGTGGCAGCGGCAGTGGTAGCGGCGGCACCAGCGAGTCATCGACGAGCGGCACCACCACCGGCGGCAGCAGCAGCACCAACGACATGAGCACCGACTCGACGGGCGCAGGCTCGGCAAGCATGGGCAGCACCAACACTGGCACGTCTAGCACCAGCGGCTCTACGTCTGGCACCGGCGACCTAGGTGGCTCTACGGCCGGCTCGGCAGCCGCTAGCGGCAGCAGCAATGCTGGCGGCACTACCAGCGCCGCCGGCGCCGGCTCTACGGCAGGCGGCAACGGTAGCGGCGCCAGCGGCGGCGGCACCACGGGCAGTGGCACCGGCAGTGGTGGCACCACCGGCCAATAAATCAGCTTTTTATCCTCACCCCTTCTCTTCTCCTGTTTCTATGAAAAAGAACGTTCTCTCGCCGCTACGCGCGGCGGCTTTTGTCCTGGGCCTAGGCCTGACAACTAGTGCAGCATTTGCCCAAACTACCACCGGCGGCACTACTGCCGGCTCTACTACGGGCACTACCTCAGGCACCACTGCTGGCAGCACCACCTCGGTGGGCACTACCAGCGGTTCTACTTCGGGCAGCATGGGCTCTACCTCGGGCAGCACCTCGGGTAGCATGGGCACTACCTCGGGCTCGATGGGTACCACCTCAGGCACCACGACCAGCTCGACGGGCACTACCTCGGGCACCACGGCTGGTTCTATGGGCAGCACCTCGGGTAGCACTACCTCGGGCAGAACGCGCCGCGATGCTAGGCGCACCAACAAGATGGGTAGCACCTCGGGCAGCAGTGGCAGCACCACGGCGGGCTCTACAGGTAGCACCAGCGGCAGCACTTCAGGCGCCAGCACCACTGGCTCGCCCCGCTAGCGCCACCATTTTTCCGTTACTTTTCGGCTGCAAGGCGAAAAAGCTGGCCAAGCAATTGGTCGCTTTTTCGCCTTGTTCAGTTTTACAGCTTGCCTTTGCGTACAACTCTTATGCATCAACTTTGGGCGGCCGTGCGGCAACCATTTGCGCTCGACCTGCGGGCGCTGGCTTTGCTACGCATGGGCATGGCGGCCATCCTCCTGCTCGACCTAGGCATCCGGAGCACCGACCTAGAGGCGCACTACGCCAACATGGGCGTGCTGCCCCTCACGGCGATGCTTACCTATACCTGGACGCCCTACCAGTTTTCGCTGCACGCCATTAGTGGGCTGTGGCAGGTGCAGGCGGTGCTATTTGGGGTGGCGGGGCTGGTAGCAGTGGCCCTGTTGCTGGGCTACCACACGCGGCTGGCCACGCTGGCCTCGTGGGTGCTGCTGGTGTCGCTGCAAAACCGCAATACCATGATTGGGCAGGGCGGCGACGACCTGCTGCGAATGCTCTTGTTTTGGGGAATTTTCCTGCCCTGGGGCCGGGTGTGGTCGTGGGATGCACGCACGGCCCCGCCGCCCGCCCGTTACGACTACGCTAGTGCAGCCACGGTGGCTTACATCGTGCAGCTGTCCTTGCTGTATTGGTGCACCGCCCTACTCAAGAGCGGCCCCGAGTGGACCCACGATGGCACGGCACTTTACTACGCCTTTAGCCTCGACCAACTGCTGCTGCCGGGCGGGCGCCTGCTCTACCACCACCCCGACTTGCTGCGATTTCTCACCTTCGCCACCTGGTATGTCGAGCTGCTACTGCCCCTGGCCTTGTTCATTCCGGTGGGGGTGCGCTGGTGGCGGCTGCTGGTGGTGTTTGTGCTGTTTGGCTTCCACTTGGGCATCAGCCTCACGCTGTTCGTGGGTTTGTTCTTCCTGATTAATATGGTGTCGGTGCTGGGGCTGCTGCCCGCAGTGGCCTTCGACTGGCTGACGCCCCGCCTGGCGCCCCACGCCGCGCGGGCCCGGCATTGGCGCACGCGCCTACCTAGGTGGCAGTCGCCGTGGCAGCTGCGCCTCGAGCGCACCCGCCCGGCGCAGCCCGGCCACCGCGCACTGTGGCGCAGCATGCGCGATGCAGTGGTCGTGAGCATGCTATTTTATGTGTGCTGGTGGAACCTCGACGACCTAAGTCACAAGCCGGGCCGCTGGATGTCAGACTCAACCCGCTGGTTTGGCTACCTGTTTCGCATCGACCAGCACTGGGGCATGTTTGCCCCCACCGTGTTCAAGGATGATGGCTGGTACGTGCTGGAAGGCACCACCAAAACGGGCCAGGTGCTCGACCTGAACCGGGGCGGCGCCCCTATCAGCTACGCCAAGCCGGCGTCTGTGGTGTCGTTGTTCAAAAATGACCGCTGGCGCAAGTACTCCGAGAATTACTTGTTTGTCAATAATAACTGGATGCGGCCTTACTACTGCAACTACCTGCTGCGCATCTGGCACGAAAACCCCAAGCACCCGCCCCTACGCCACCTCTCGGTGGTGTACATGAAGGAAATATCGCTGCCCAACTACCAGGTGCCCCCTGCCACGCGCGAAGTTCTCTGCGACTGCGAGCTCCCCCCGGCCGCGGCGCCGCCCGCGCCCTAGGTAGTCTGCCACCGGCAGCGCGAGCATTTAGGTATTTACCCCCCTAAAATAGGGGTATATCCCCCGCCTGTTTCACGTATAAGAAAGAGTGACAAGGACTTTCCTATCATTTCTCCTCATCCTCTCTTCACTATGAAACGCAATTGGCTTTCGCTTACCCTAGGGTTGGCACTATGCTCTTCGCTGGCGCTAGTTAGTGCCTGCAACGGCGACGACGACGACCCCACTCCTACCACCACTACTGCTGGCACCTCTACCAGCGGCGGCACTACGGGCACGACCAGCTCTACCACTGCTGGTGGTACTACAGGCACTACCTCTAGCACCACAGCAGGCGGCACCACGGGCACGACCTCTAGCACTACAGCAGGCGGCACTACAGGTACTACGGCAGGCGGCACCACGGGCACCACTTCGGGTACAACCGCAGGTGGCACTACGGGCACAACCTCTGGTACTACGGCGGGCGGTACTACTGGTACCACCAGTGGTGGTACCGGTGGCGGCACGGGCGGTAGCGGTGGCACCACCTAAAATCTGCTAGCCTATTTAAGCACTAAGCCAAGCCGTGCCCGAGGAGTGGGTGCGACTTGGCTTAGTGCTTAAATAGGCTATAGTTAAACCACCCGCAGGCTCTGTTTACTGGGCTTCGCTTAGGGGGCCGAATGGGCCTTTTACGGCTCAGGTAATAAAAAGCTCCTCCTTAACTCCACTCAAACCCGGGGCGTAAGTCGGGCTATGCCTTGCCTGGCTTTCACTCTGCTTTGCTCCTATGTCTGCTCCTCTCGACCCCACCCGCACCTCTGGCGCCACGCTACCTAGCTGGCTAGCCACTGCGCCCGCACCGCCCACTTTTGGGCCGCTGCGCGAAAACACGACGGCCGATGTCGTCATCATCGGGGCCGGCATTGCGGGCCTCACCACGGCCTATCTACTGGGCCAGGAGGGCAAGCAGGTAGTAGTGCTCGAAGACGGTGAAATTGCCAGCGGCGAAAGCGGCCGCACCACGGCCCACCTCTCCAACGCGCTCGACGACCGTTATACCACCCTCGAAAACCTCTTCGGGGCCAAAGGCGCCCGCCTGGCCGCCGAAAGCCACGGCGCGGCCATCGACCAAATCGAGAAAATAGTAGCCGCCGAGCAGCTGGCCTGCGATTTTCGCCGCCTCGACGGCTACCTTTTTCTACCCAAAAACGGCGACCCGCAGGAGCTGCACGAGGAGCTGGCGGCGGCCCACCGCGCCGGCCTCACGGGCGTAGAGTTTCTGCCCGATTCAGGCACCCTAGGCTTCGCCACGGGCCCGTGCCTGCGCTTTCCCGAGCAAGGGCAGTTTCATATTATGAAGTATTTGCATGGGCTGGCTCGCGCCATTGTGGGGCAGGGCGGGCGCATCTATACCCACACCCACGCCACGGAGGTTAGCGGCGGCAGCCCCGCCTGCGTGCGCACCACTGAGGGCTTCGAGGTGCGGGCCCAGGCCGCCGTGGTGGCCACCAACACGCCCTTCAACGACCGGGTGGTGATGCACACCAAGCAGGCACCCTACCGCACTTACGCCCTGGCCGGCCGGGTGCCCAAAGGCGCCATTGCCACGGCGCTGTATTGGGATACGCCCGACCCGTACCACTACATCCGGGTGCAGGAAATGGACCCGCCCGCCGACTACGACCTGCTGCTGGTGGGTGGCGAGGACCACGTGGTAGGCGAAGATGACCCCGCCGCCCGCTTGGCTTGCCTCGAAGACTGGGCCCGCACGCACTTCCCCCAAATCACGACTATCGAGTATAGCTGGTCGGGGCAGGTGATGGAGCCCGACGACAGCCTAGGATATGCCGGGCGCAACCCCCTGGACCGCGATAATGTGTACCTCATCAGCGGCGACTCGGGCCACAGCATGACCCACAGTACACTAGGCGCCATGCTGCTGCGCGACCTTATTCTGGAGCGCGCCAACCCCTGGGAAGACCTCTACGACCCCGGCCGCGTGACACTGGCCAAGGAGCCGCTGCAAGAATTTGTGAGCCACAACGCGGTGGTAGTGAAAGACTACGCCGAACTGCTGACGGGCGGCGACGTAGACTCGACCGCCGACATCGCGCCGGGTACCGGGGCTGTGTTGCGCCAGGGCCTCAGCAAAGTAGCTGTGTACAAAGACCCCGAGGGCCACACGCACACGTGCTCGGCCATTTGCCCGCACCTAGGGTGCGTGGTACACTGGAACGACCTCGAAACCAGTTGGGACTGCCCCTGCCACGGCTCGCGCTTCGATGCCTACGGCCACCTGCTCAACGGCCCCGCCAACGCCGACCTAGCACCCCACGAATAAGAGCGCGGCTGCGGCTGCCGCGCTATCTATTACGTAGGCCGACCCTAGGCGCTGCGAACGTGCATAAGATTCATTAGGTCGGCTTTCCCCTCTAAGCCCTTCACCGCTTCGGCGCCCTGGCTCGCCGAAGCGCTGGCGAAGCCGTGGCCACGCGTGGCAAGCCAAAATCTAAAAAGCAATTTACGCCCTTTAGCCCAGCCTACCGGATGCGCCCTAGGTTGCCTTTTGGGTTGCACCTGCCACGCAGACAATTGCCAGGGCGCCTGCCTGTGCAGCATGCGAGCCAGCAACCGCCGACACTTTATATAAGTATTATCGGCTGTATATAAGTTATTTACAGTGTTACTAGCTAAGCTATTTGCCTTAATAACGGGAATTTCTGAACGCATGGGAACTATCTGCCGTACACAGAACCAAGGCTATTTAGTCTAGGAATATCCCAAATTTTTATTCCCAAGTTTAGGATAAACTAGTCTTTACAGCTGATTTATTTCATCTTTTTTTCACCCCTTCTTTTCTTTTTCATCATGAAAAAAGCCTATTCGCGCCTCGCCATTCTGGTGCTTGCAGCCGCTTCGTTTAGCTCGTGCAGCCGCGCCAACTACACCAGCATGACGCCCCCGGCCGCTCCGGCCACTACCACCATCGCACAAGTACCGACTGCCGACATGTCGGCCGAAGTAGTAGCTACCAAGCCGCAGCCCGCCGATGCCGAAGTAGCGCTGGCCCCAGTTGTAGCCGCTGCTCCAGTAGCAGCCCCCGCCGCTCGCCCCACCGCCACGCCAGCTGCTGCCCCCGTTGCTAAGGCTCCCGCTTCAGTAGCCACCACAGAGGCCCCCGCCACCAAAGCCACCAAGCCCACGCTGGTGCAGCGCCTAGCTCTGAACAAAATCACGAAGCAGCTCAGCAAGATTGATAAGCGCCAAAAGGACACGGCTAGCACTACTGAGTCGGCAGCTCGCAGCGGTTCGCTCACCATCCTACTGGTGGGTCTGGTAGTACTGCTTATCGGTATCATCATCGGCTCGGGCCTGCTCAACACCATTGGTGCCATTCTGACGGTAGTAGGCCTCGTGCTGCTGCTGCTCAAGGCGCTGTAAGCAACCTAGTGCTTTATAAAAGCGCCCCCTTACCGCTGGTAAGGGGGCGCTTTTACTTTGTGAGCCCCGGCCTAGGCACCTAGGCGTAGCGGCGGCTGGTATGAGTTCATTGAGCCCAGCATCAAAGGTTGAGGCGGTTTGCCTTTTAGAAAGAAAAACTACTACGATACTCAGAAAATACGTATCTTAAAATTACGTATAAACTGCAGTGAAAAGGGGTATTTATGGGCCGGCACGCCCGAGCGTATCGCGTATAAAAAGATGCTAGCCAGCGCGTAGCTGTCAGCCTTTTACCTTTTCCCTATTCCATGTTTTACCACGATAAACGGACGCAGTACAAGGTGCGCGTCGAGAAGCCGAACCCTGCTTTTGCCCGCATGCTCCAGCAAGCCATCGGCGGCATCGAAGGCGAGATGCGTGTGTGTTTGCAATACCTCTTTCAGGCCTGGAATTCGCGTGGCCCGGTTAAGTACCGCGATATGTTGCTTGACACCGGCACCGAAGAAATTTCGCACATCGAGATGCTGGCTACGGCCGTGGCGCTCAACCTAGAAGGTGCCCCGCTATCGCTGCAGGAGGCAGCCATTAAGCAAGATGGCGTGGTGGGCGCCGTGCTGGGCGGCATGAACCCGCGCTCGTTTTTGTCGGCGGGCCTCGGGGCCATGGCTTTCGATGCCGAAGGCGTGCCGTTTAGTGGCGCCTACGTGGTAGGCAGCGGCAATATTGTGGCCGATATGTACACCAACGTGGCCGCCGAAAGCACGGGCCGCGCCCTGGCTACCCGCCTGTGGGAAATTACCGATGACCCGGGCATGAAAGACATGCTTAGCTTCATGATTGCGCGCGACACCATGCACCAGCAGCAGTGGCTGGCCGTGATAGAAGAGCTGGGCGGCTACAATGCGCTACCCATCCCTAACTCTTTCCCGCAAAGCAAGGAAAACCAAGAGTTTAGTTACGCCTTCATCAGCCCCAACATCGACGGCACCGGCACACCCTCGGGCCGCTGGACGGAGGGCCCCAGCCTCGACGGCAAGGGCGAGTTCCGGGTGCTGAAGGCTGAGCCCTACGGCGACGAGCCCAAGCTGGGCCCGCCCGTGCCCGAAGGCCACGCCCAGAAAGAGCAGATGACCATGACCGACAGCATCATCGGCAACATCAAGGATACCCTTAGCTAGCCCTAGGTAGCTTGCCAAGTACCCCTTAAGCCCGGCCACTCGGCCGGGCTTTTTTTGTAAACCTGGCACGGTCCGCAGTAGCTTGCGCCTCCACCTTTCCGCTTACCCAAGCCTTTGCCGATGGCCCCGCGGCCCGCTGCCCAGCCCTGGATTCGCTCGCCCCGCTACGATGGCTGGCTGATACTGGCCCCGCCCTTTGTGGCGCTGTTGGTAGTGCTGGCGCTGCCCGCACCCTTTCGCGAGTCGGCTGAGTTTCCGCTGCTGGCCTGGGTGGGCGTGGTGCTGCTCATCGACGTGGCCCACGTGTACGGCACGCTGTTTCAGACCTATTTCGACCCGCAGCAGCGGCGGCAGCGGCGCCGGCTGCTGGTGCTGGCGCCACTGGCCTGCTATGCGGGCGGTGTGGCCCTGCACGCGGCGGGCGCCCTGGTGTTTTGGCGAGCGCTGGCCTACCTGGCGGTGTTTCACTTCATCAGGCAGCAGTATGGGTTTTTGCGGCTTTATGCCCGGCACGAGGCCCCTAGGGGCCATTGGCTGAGCACGGCGCTCATTTATGCCGCCACGCTCTACCCGCTGCTCTACTGGCACTTATCGCCGCCGCGCAACTTCAACTGGTTTGTGGATGGCGACTTTGTGCAGCACAACTGGCCGCTGGGCCGGCGGCTGGCCACTGGCCTCTACCTAGGGCTGCTGCTGGTCTACCTAGGCCGCGAGGCCTGGCAGTATTACCGCACCCGCGTGCTGAATGTGCCGCGCAACCTGCTGCTGGGCGGCACCGCCCTAGCCTGGTACATGGGCATCGTCGTGTTCAACGGCGACCTGGCCTTCACGCTGCTCAATGTGGTGTCGCACGGTGTGCCCTACTTGGCGCTGGTGTGGAGCCGCCGCCCGGCTCAGGCCACGGGCCGCGGCTGGTGGGCCGGGCGCTACGGCTTACTGCTCTTCGGGAGCGCCATCGTGCTATTCGCTTTCCTAGAAGAAGGCCTCTGGGATGGGCTGGTATGGCGTGAGCACGGCACTGTGTTCAGCTGGTTTCAGCACCTACCCACCGTAGCCGAGCCCACGCTACTGATGTGGCTCGTGCCCCTGCTGGCCCTGCCCCAAAGCACGCACTACGTGCTCGATGGCTTTATCTGGCGCCGGCGAGCCTCCTAGGCTATTTAACTCTGCCTGAGCGCTTGGCACTCAGGATTAGCGTTACAAAAAAATAATATATTTTAATGGGTTTGTGGAAACCGAGCAGTCGGTTTTTCACGTAATTTTCATGCTGCAATTGGAGCCAAAGCAATTCCTTGCTGGCTCCAATTGATTCTTTTTATTTCACAGTTTTCGTCTTCTTATTACCCACCTTTTACCTTTTCCCTTCATGGAGTTACGCTTACGTCCGCTCGACGCGTCGCGGCGCCTTGGCCTGTTTGGCCTGGCCCTCGGCGTTAGCTTGCTGTCGGCCTCGGCCGCCTATGCCCAAACGCCTACCGTTTACGGCCTCGTTACGAACGTCAACGGCGGCGTTTCGCAGGGGCTCATTCAGATTAACCCAACTACTGGAGCCTCTATTACCAACATCGTCACCTACGCGCCACTTACTGGTGTAACGCTGGGCCAAACGCTGGTGGGCATGGACTATCGCCCCAATACTGGGCAGCTACTTGCCCTAGGGTATGACCCCCTCACGGCGGGAAACAATGCGCAACTCTATACTCTAGACCCCGCCACTAACGTGGCCACGGTTATTGGGTCGGCCATTCGGCTAGAGCTGGGCGGCAGCACCGACCGCATCGGGTTTGACTTCAACCCCACCGTCGACCGCATTAGGGTGGTGAGCACTAATGGCCGGAACCTCCGCCTCAATCCTAATAATGGAGCGCTTGTTCCTCCTGGCGACCCTAATATTAACTCGTCTACGACCCCGACCCCTACCATTGGCTCGGTGGCATACACCAACTCGTATGCGGGCAGCACAGCTACCACGTTGTACGACATCGACGAGACAGCCGGCGTTATTTATACCCAGAATCCGGCCAACGCTGGCACCCTCATCAACCCGGTGCCGCTGACATTCGACGGTTTTGGCATCGGCGCCAATTTGATAGCGCTCGATTTTGACATCTACTACAACGCGGCGGCCAACGCCGGCATGGGGGCCAACCAAGGCTTCCTAATGGAAGTTACTAGTCTGAGCCAGAGCAATTTCTACACCTTTGACCCCGCCACCGGCGTAGCTACGCGCCTAGGCAATACCATACCGCAGGGTACTGGCTTTACCGTGCGCGACATTGCGGTGGCTACTGCCCCGCTCACGCAGCCGACCTTGGTGGGGCAGCTGCTGTACGGCGTGGCGGGCGGCAATCTGATATCGTTTGATTCGGGTGCGCCGCGCAACATTCGCACGGCGGTGAACATTACGGGCTTGCAAGGTGCACAGGTGCTTGCGGGTATCGACTTCCGCCCGGCCACCAGCGAACTGTACGCGTTTGGCTACGATGCCGCCGCCCAGTCGGGGCAGCTTTACACGCTGAATACTTCGACGGGTGCCCTGGCGCCCGTGGGTGCCGCCCGGGCCTACCCCCTAGGTGCCAGTGCCGCCGCCATCGGGTTTGACTTCAACCCGACTGTGGACCGCATCCGCATCACATCGGCTACAACCCAAGCCAACCTACGGGCCAACCCATTCGACGGCACCTACCTCACCGATACGCCCCTGACTAACACAGGCACCGGGGTCACCCCAGCCCTGTCGGCTGTGGCTTATACCAATAACGACAACAACGCCGCCACCGGCACGCAGCTTTATGGCTACGACCAGAGCACAAACTTTTTGCTGCTGTCATCAAATGCCAATGCGGGCACCTACAACAACGTGGGCAACGGCTCGGGCATCACGGTAAATACGGCCAATGGCGTTGATTTTGACATCTTCTCTAACGTAAGCACCCCGGCTGCTCCTACCAATTTGGCCTTCCTGACGGCCACGCCCAGCAACGGCAGCTTCGACAACTTATACACGGTAGACCTAGGGGCCGGCACAGCTACGCTGGCCGACCGCATTGGTAATGGCAGCAACCTAAGCGGCGTGGCCGCCTTGCCAACCCCTGACCCAAACGCGGTAGTATGGACGGGCAACGTAAGCACCGACTGGGGCACGGCTGGCAACTGGAGCCCCGCACGGGTGCCAGCCGCTACCGATAACGTTTTTATTCCGTCCGGACGTCCCAACCAGCCCACTGTGAGCAATGCACAACAGGCCAACAACCTGTCCTTAAGCATTGGCACTACGCTAACCACAGCTACCGGCGGGGTGCTGTCGCTGAGCGGAAACTTTGCGAATAATAGTGGCTCTGTGGCCGGGGCGGGCTCGGGCGAGGTACGCTTCGTGGGCAGCGCCGCCCAAAGCATCGCGGGTACCGTATCGCGCTTTCAGAACCTGACGGTGGCTAACGCGGCCGGCGTAACGGCCGGCGGGCCGGTGCAGGTGGCACAAGTGCTGCGGACTACCAGTGGCAACCTCGCTGCGGGCGGCAACGTGACGCTGCTCTCGAACGCGGCGGGCACGGCCCTCATTGCCGAGACCGGCGGCCAGGTTACGGGCAACATTACGGTGCAGCGCTACATCGACTCCAGCCTCAACAGCGGCCTGGGCTACCGCCACTACGGCGCACCTGTGAGCGGCAGCACGGTCAACGACCTTGCCGCCAGCGGCTTCAGCCCCGTGGTGAACCCCGACTACAACTCCTCGGCTACGCCGGGCCAGGTTTCGCCCTTCCCTACCGTGTACAGCTACGACCAGGGCCGCATTGCCACAGTCGCTTCCAGCTACAGCGACTTTGACAAAGGCTGGGCTTCGCCGGCCGCCCTTACCGACGCCCTTGCCGTGGGCACGGGCTACTCGGTAAACCTGCCCGCCTCGGCGCTCGTCGACTTTGTGGGCACCGCCAACCGCGCCGCCGTTACGGTGTCGGCTAGCCGGGGCACCAGTGCCAGCGCTGGCTGGGCCCTGCTGGCCAATCCTTACCCCGCCCCGTTTGACCTGAGCCAGCAGCCGGCCTCCGAGCGCGCAGGCTTCGACGATGCGTCGTACATCTTCCAAAGCACCAGCCAATACGGCGGCCAGTACCGCGCCTACGTCAATGGCGTGGGCGGGGGCAATCCCATCTTGCCCGTGGGCCAAGGCTTCTTCAAGCGGGTAGCGGCGGCCGGTACCACTGGCTCGTTCACCTTCAACCCCAGCTACCGGGTGGCTACCTTCGATGCCACGCCCTTCCAGCGCACCACCGCCGACACGCGCCCGCTGGTGCACCTAGCGCTGCGCGGCGCCACCGGCACTGCCACCGACGAAACCTTTGTGTACTTCGAGCAGGGCGCCACTGCGGCCCTCGACCGCGTGTATGACGCCGTGAAGCTGCCCAACAGCAACGGCCTGAACCTGAGCACCAACACCGGCGCCGAGCAGTTGGCCATCAATGGCCTGCCCGCCCTAGGTACCGCCGAGGTGGTAGTGCCCATCGTGGCCAAAGTGTCGCAAGCTGGTACCTACCTGCTGAGCGCCCCCGCCCTCAACAACCTGCCGGCTGGCACCTTCGCCTACCTGCGCGACGCGCAGACCGGCACGCTTACCGACCTGGCCAGCCAGCCCACCCTGAGCCTGAGCCTAGTGGCCGGCGACAATGCCGGGCGCTTTGCGCTGGTGCTTGGGGGCGCCAAACCGCTGGCAGCCGCCCCGGCCCAGCTGGTGCAAGCCGTGGCAGTGTTCCCCAACCCCACCACGGGCAGCGTATCGGTGAGCTTGCCCGCCAGCCTGGCCAGCCAGCCCATTGCTACCTCGCTACTCAACAGCCTGGGCCAAACGGTGCGCCGCACCGTGCTGCCGGCCGGCGCAGCCACCGAGGCCCGCACGCTTTCGCTGAGCGGCATAGCCCCCGGCGTATATTCGCTGCGCCTCGAAACGGCCGATGGCATCATTGCCAAGCGCTTAGTTATTGCTGATTAACACTATCCGCGTGCTCCCTGGCTCAGCTTGGGCTGGGGAGCCCGAGGTATATTTTATTCATCTCCCTTTTGTTCTCATGCTTAAGTTTTCCTCTTCTTTGCGATTAATGGCAGTAGCTGGCTTGTTGCTGGCCGCCTCCGCACCCTCTTTCGGTCAAGAATCGGGGGGACCTACCCCTGACCCCACGACCACACCTACGCCCGACCCTACTGCCGTCCCGCTCGACGGGGGTGCTTCGCTGCTGGCAGCGGCCGGTATCGGCTTTGGCATTCGCAAGCTGCGCGCCCGCTTCCGGCGCTAGGCGGCCCCGCCTAGGTGCCACTAAAAAGCCCCGGCTGCCTGAAGCAGCCGGGGCTTTTTAGTGGCACCTAGGCCGTTTGGCAGGAGCGCTATTTCGTTATCACTAGCTCCACGCGGCGGTTGAGCTTGCGGGTTTCTTCGCGGTTATTGTCAAACTTGGGCTTGGTGCCGCCAAAGCCCACGGTAGTGACGCGGCTGGCGGCCACCCCGCGGCTCACCAGGTAGCGCTTGACCTCGGCTACGCGCTGCTCGCTCAGCACCTGGTTTTTATCGGCCGGGCCCACGTTGTCGGTGTGGCCTTCAAGCCGAATTTCAAGCTGTGGATTGTCATTCAATGACTTCGCCAACTCATTCAAGGTCAAGAAAGACGACCCTAGGAGCTTGGCCTGCCCCTGCGTAAAAATGATGGCCGGCAAGTCGAGGCGCGAGCCCACGGTGGCGGGCGTGAGGCGCGGCTCGTAGCGGCGCGACTCGCCAGCCCCAATCACGAGCGTGTCGATGCGCGTGAGCAGGCCGGCGGTGGTGGTCATGCGGTAGCGGCCGGGCACCAATGAGAGCTGAAAGCCCGAGGCGTCGGCCTGGGCCGTGCTCCGAAAGTCGATGGTGCTGCCCAGCAGCAGCGCCTGCACCTGGGCCCCGCCCGCGATGGGCTGGTTGGTGCGGGCATCGAGCACGCGGCCGGTTACGAGGGCCCTAGGTGCCTTCTCAGGGTCGATGGGCGCGGCTACCGAGTCGGTGGGCGGCGGGCCGGGCGGCGTGCGGCGCAGGTCGGCGGGCGCGGCGGGGTTCGCGCCCGAGGTGGCGTAGTAGGCCACGCCATCGGGGCCGAGGGCAAAGTAAGCGTCGAAGCCCGGCCCGTTGAAGCGCGGCCCTAGGTTCTCCACGGGGCTCCACTTGGTCCAGCTATCGTCGAGGCGCTGGCTCCGGAAGATGTCGGCCGAGCCGTAGCCCTGGTGCCCGTAGGAGCTGAAGTACAGCGTCTTGGTATCGGCCGATAGCCAGGGCGCAAACTCGTAGCCCGGCGAGTTGACGACCGCGCCCAGGCTCTGGGGCGCCGTGAAGCCGCCCGAGCCGTCGGGCCGGCTCAGGTAGAGGTCGTTGCCACCCTGCGCATCGTCGCGCTCCAAGGACAGCAAGAGAATTTTCTCATCCGGCGTCATGTAAAAGCCGGTGGCCACGTTGGTTGAGTAGTAGGTAGCAATGCGCAGCGGTGTCGGCCGGCCGTTACCACTGAGCGCTATCCGCGATACGCCCTCGTCTTTGAAGCCCGAAGACTCGTAGGTGCCGCGCACCAGCAGCGCTGGGCTGCTGGCCGGCCCCACAATGGCCTGCACCGCATTGTTGCGCGAGGTGTTGAGGCCGGGCGGCGAATCGAGGCGCGTGGCGGCGCCCCAGGTGCGGCCCTGGTCGGTGCTCTGGCTCAGCCAGATGTCACCACTTTCGGCCACGCCCTCGGTGTTGCCCGCAAACTTGGTACGATTGAAATACAAGCTTTTGCCATCGGCCGAGGGCACCGGCTGCAACTCGTTGCCGGTGGGCGTGCTAGCGGCCGCCAGCGGCTCGGGCGCCGCAAAATAGGGCGGGCCGGTAGCCAGCCGCAGTTGCAACTGAAACAGCCGCCACTGCTGGCTGGCGCGCCCCACAGCCTTGGCCGCCACCACGGCCGTGCCATTAAACTTATCGGACGACGCCAGGGTAGCTACGCGTCCATCAAAGCGGCTCTCGAGCTGGAATGACCCCGCCGGACCGGCTGGCACTAAGCGCCACTGCTGCCCTAGGGCACCGGTATAGGCCCGCTGCACCAGCGGCGTGGTGCCGCCGGCTGAGGCCGCGGGGGCAGCTTCCAGGGTCAGGCACTGGCCGCTGTGCTTGGCTTCGAGGCGGTAGTACTCGCCGCCTTCGCGGATGGGCACGAGGTGCCACTGCTGGCTGGGTGCGTGGGTAAACTCCCACTGCACGGCGGGCGCGCCGCCAGTGGTTGCGGCCCGCGCTATGTCGAGGCTGCGACCGCTGCCGCGGCAGATGATGCCGTAGAGCGCCCGGTCATCGGGCGAAATGGGCGTTTGGGCGGCGGCAGAAAGTGCTAGTAAACACAAGAAAAGTACACGAAGCATTCGGCAAAGGTCGGAAAGAAGGCGGTTATGGCATTTCGCTGCGCGCAACGATACGAGTAGTAGATGTTGAAGGAACGCCAAACCCCGCCTGTCATTGCAAGCGTAGCGAAGCAATCACACCCGAACTGGCTCCCTAGGTGCCACTCTGATGCGATTGCTTCGCTACGCTTGCAATGACAGATTGAACTTCTGCTTTACGCTTTTACTCGATGCCATACTTACCCCGAAACTTGCGGTCGAGGTAGGTTTGCTTACTCTCCAGGGCAATGCTGCGGCCGTCGATGTAGGCGGCCGTCACGGCGTTGGTACGCATGTCGAGCAAGTCGCCCTTGCTCACGACCAGCGTGGCCGACTTGCCATTTTCAAGGCTACCATAGTCTTTATCAATACCTAATATGCGGGCCGAGCTGAGCGTAATGGCTGTGAGCGCTTGCTCCTTAGTAAGCCCGTAGGTGACGGCCGTGCCAGCTATAAAAGCCAGGTTGCGGGCGCCCGAAGTTTCTTGCGAGCCCTGGTAATCGAGGCAGTAGCGCACGCCAGCGGCTTGCAGCTGGGCGGGCAGCTTATAGGGCTGGTCATAGTCGTCGCCATCGCGGCGGGGTAGCGCGTGCACGCGGCTCAGCACCACGGCCACGTCGTTTTGCTTGAGGAAATCGAGCACCATCCAGGCGTCGCGGGCGCCCACCAACGCCACTTTTTGCACCCCCAGGCGGCGGGCAAAGCGTACCGATTCTATCAACTCCTTGCCGTAGTCGGCGTGGATGTACAGCGTTTTAGTGCCATCAAACAAGCCGCCCATCGACGACAAGCGCAGGTTTTCGCGGCGTCCGGCGGGCTGCTTGCGGTAAGCAGACGCTTCGGAAAGCAGCGCTTCGAGGTCGCGCAGTTGGGTGGTGCGGGCCTCCTGGCGGCGGGTGAGGGCCGCGGCATCTTCGGCGGGGTTGAGGCGCACCACTTGTTGCGGCCAGGTCAGGTGCAGGCCATCGTCGGCTTTCACCAGGGCGTCTTGCCAGTTCCAGGCATCGAGCTGCACCACAGAGCTTTGGCCAGCTAGCAACCCACCGCGGGGGGTAGACTGCGCCAGCAGCACGCCATTGAGCCGCACCGTCGGTATCACGTCTGAGTCAGTATTGTAGGCAATCACACTGCGCACGTTGGGGTTCAGCGCGCCTACCTCCTGGTCGTCAACAGTAGCCCGGATAGACTCTACCTCACTGATACCTAGGGTGGTATTGGGCAGGATAAGGCCGGGGTACACGTGCTGGCCGCTCACGTCGCGCACGGTATAGCCGGCCGTTTGGGAGAAGCCGGCCCGCGGCCCGGCATACACCAACCGGCCTTTATCGAAGGCCACGGCGGCGTTTTCAATGACTTGGCCGGTGCCCGTGTGCAGCGTGCCACCTAGGAGCAGCACGGGCGTGGCCTGCGGCGCGGCCGGCGTGGGCACCTGCGCGTGGGCGGCGAAGGCGGTAAATAAAAAGGGTAGTAAAAGGCGACGCATAGTTTTATTTTCAAGAATTATACCTATCATGCAGCGCGCAGCGAAGCATCTTGCGTGGCGCAGTAACTTCTAACGTTTGTAGACGTCGGCGAGCGAGAGCTTCGCTGCGCTCTGCATGACTACCGTTGGTTTAGCAGGTACCTCTACTCCGCCACTTGGCCCAGCGTGTCGCAGTGCCACAGGCCCACCGTTTTAGCGGTGGCGGGCTGGGTAGCCACGCCGGCCTTGCGGGCACCCAACATAGCTTGCACCAGGCGCTGGCGCTCCTGCTGAATCTGCTGGCGCAGCTGCTGGTCTTGCTGAAGACTAAAATACTCGCGGCCATCCACGAAAGTGTACTCGGCTTTGGCGTAGATGCTCAGGGGGTTATCGGTCCAGAGTACCACATCGGCGTCTTTGCCTTCGCGCAGCGAGCCCATACGGTCGTCGAGGTGCAGCATGCGAGCCGGGTTGATGGTGACTAGCGCCAGGGCTTCGGTTTCGGAGAGGCCGCCGTACTTCACGCTCTTGGCGGCTTCCTGGTTAAGGCGGCGGCTCATTTCGGCATCGTCCGAGTTGATGGCCACGTTCAAACCCACGTGGTGCATGATGGCGGCATTGTACGGGATGGCATCGCGCACCTCGTTTTTGTAGGCCCACCAGTCCGAGAACGTGCTGGCGTTGGTACCGTGCGCCTTCATCTTATCGGCCACTTTATACCCTTCCAAGATGTGCGTAAAGGTATTGACCTTGAAGCCCATGCGGTCCGACACGTTGAGCAGCATGTTGATTTCGCTCTGCACGTAGCTGTGGCAGGTGATGTGGCGCGTGTCGTGCAAGATTTCAACTAGTGCGTCCAGCTCTAGGTCGCGGCGTGGTGCGTCGGTTTTGGCCTGCGCTTTCTTTGACATCTTATCATAGGCCTGCCAGCCCTTTTCGTACTCCTTGGCGCGGGTGAAGGCATCGACAAATACCTGCTCGACGCCCATGCGCGTTTGCGGGAAGCGCAGCACGTTGAGCTCCCCCCAATTGCTTTGCTTCACGTTCTCACCTAGGGCAAACTTGATGAAGCCCGGCGCGTTGGCAATCTTCATTTCCTGGCCGGTGGCGCCCCAGCGCATTTTTATCAGCGCCGACTGTCCGCCAATGGGGTTGGCCGAGCCGTGCAGCAGCTGCGCCGCTACCACGCCGCCCGCCAAGTCGCGATATACACCCACATCTTCAGGGTCAATTACATCGCCGATGCGCACCTCGCTGGTCACAGCCTGCGTACCCTCGTTCACGCCTTCCGAGATAGCCAGGTGCGAGTGCTCGTCAATGATGCCCGGCGTGAGGTGCTTGCCGGTGCCGTCGATGACGCGGGCGCCCGCCGGGGCGGCCAGGCTCTTCCCGATTTTCTGAATTTTGCCGCCGCTCAGCAGCACGTCGGTGCCTTCGAGCTTGCCGGCCTTCTCGCTGGTCCACACAGTGGCATTCTTGATGAGCACCGCCTCCAGCTTGGGCGCAGCTTTGAGACCATAGGCGCCCATGGGGTACGTAACCGGACCTAGGACCAGCGGCTTGGGCGCCTTGGCGGTGTCGAGGCGGGCCTGGCGGCTGGCCTCGTCAAGGCGGCGGGCGGTCCAGGTAATAGGGAGGCCTGGCGCGTTCAGGCCCTGGGCCAGCAGGCCATCACCGGCAAAGGTCTTAGTTTCGGCATTGTAGTAGCCGCTGAGGCGGGTGGCGCCCTCGTCGGTGGCTTTGTCGCCGGTCGCCGACCTAGGGGCCGCTTTGCCCTTCATCTTGTCCTTGGTGTTGTACACCAGCGTGGCCAGCTCGGCGCTTACGCTTATGGTGCCGCGCACGGTATCGCCAGCGGCGGGCACTAGGCGCAGCTCGGGCGCTTCGGGCTTACTGCCCTGAATGAGCAAGCGCATACCCGACCCTAGGCGAGCTTGGCTGTTCTTATCGGCCGTCAGTTGCAGCGCGTACACGCCGCGGTAGTCGGCGGGCAGGGTACTGAGCTGGTAGCGCTCACCCTGTACCCAGTTGTCGAGCAGCACGTTGTCTTCGGCTAGCAGTTGGCGCGAGCACACCAGGAAGTTGGCTTCGAGGCCGGGGCGTAGGCTACCTACTTGGTTTTGGGCGCGCAGCAGCCGGGCCGGCGTGTCGGTAAGGGCTCGTAGGATATCCTGCTCGCTAAGACCGTAGCGAGCGGCCTTGCGCAGGTTGGGCCAGAACTTGGTTTTGTCTTTGAGGTCGGCGGCCGTGAGGCAGAAGGCGATGCCTGCCTGCCGCAGCCGGGCCGCGTTGGCGGGCGCCTGCTCCCAGTGCTGCATGTCCTCCAGGGCAATGCGCTGGGCGTCGTAGATATCCTCGACCTGGTAAGCATCGGGAAAGTTGACGGGCACCACGAAGGTGGCGCCGGTGGTCTTTAGCTCGGGCAGGCGCTGGTACTCATCGCCTCGGCTCTTGATGATATACTGCACGCCGGTTTCGTCGCCCACGCGGTCGGCCCGTAGCGCTGACTGCTTGTCGCGCACCTCAAACAGGGCCGGCAGCGGGCGCTGCTGCATGAGGGCTTGCAACGAAAGGTTTTGCTCGCGGCGCGGGTTGCGGGCATTCCACTCGGCATCGAGGTAGCTTTGGCGCAGCAGTGCAATGCTGCCCATGAGCGAGCCCGGATAGTCTTGCGGCGACGAACCCTTATCGAACGACAGCGCGCTGGCCGCTTTATCGAGCAGTATCACCTCGTTTTCCTTGCGGCCGGTATTCAGGCTCACTAGGGCCGCCGTGCCGCGCATGATGCCGTCGGGCTGCTGCGTGAGCACCGCCCCGAAGCCCAGCTTGCGGTAGGCCGCGGCCTGCTCGGCGTTGGTTTTGAATAGCTCGGCGGCGTTCACCTCGGGGTGAATGGCCTGGTTCCAGTCGTAGGCGCCGGCCTTTTGCGACTCAAACTGCGGGCCCGCGTCGCGGCGGCCGCGGCGCTCGGGCGCCTTCACTTCGGGCACGCCGTAGCTCGTGAAGATGTCCACTAAGCCAGGGTAGATGTACTGGCCCGTCAGGTCTTGCACCACCGCACCGGCCGGAATCTTAACCGTGGCACTCGGCCCTACTGCCACCACCTTGCCCTCTTTGATGAGCAGCGTAGCATCTGTCAGCTTGGTTTGGTAGTCGGTCTGGATGGTGGCGTGCGTAAACGCGTAGAGGCCGGGGCGCTGGTCATACACCCCATTGCGCGGGTAGGTGCCGGGCTGGGCCCAGCTTGGTAGGGTCGCCCCTAGGCCCAGCAAAGCCAGCACCAGCACGCGCCGGCGCAAACCAAAAGTACCATTCTTAGTAAGCATGCAATCGATAGCGTTTAAGCTTAAGTTTTTCTTGAAAAAGCAACGAAATGCCCGGCGCCAAATGTAGCGGCTACCGCGCACGAACCGTCTAAAACCAGTAATTTTTTAGTGCGTTTAAGGAGGTATTTTCTAGACCTCTTCTCCCCTCCCCCATGCGCAAAGGCACCAAAGTCAGTTGGAAATACGGCACCGGTACGGCCACCGGCAAAATAGAGTCCGTCCACAAAGAGTCCATTACGCGCAAGCTCAAGGGCCACGACATTACCCGCAATGGCACTGACGACGACCCGGCCCTCGTCATTGTGCAAGACAATGGCGACAAAGTAATAAAGCTGCAAAGCGAGGTTAAAACTGCGACCTAGGTATCTTTAGGGTCATAGCAGTAAGCTGTTGCCCTTTATGAACCACTTTTACGCGGTGCAGTACCAGGCGCACCCGCCCCTGGTACGGGGCACGGTGCTGCGCCCGCTCTCGGTAGCCGAGTTTACTGAGGCCTGCGAACTGCTGCTGGCCGAAGCCCAGGCGCACCACTGCCCCTACTGGCTGCTCGATGGCCGGGCCGACGAAAACACGCGCCCCTTGAATATGTACGAGTGGCTGGGAGAAGACTTTTTGCCACGCGTGCACCGAGCTTTAGGTTCGGTACCCTGCTTGGCCTTCCTCGCCCGGCCCGAGTTTTAGCAGGCGCTGCAAGCGCAGGGCTACGCCAATGACACGCCGACCCTACGGCCAGCCGTGTTTCGGGCGGGCTGGTTTACCGACGAGCCAACGGCCCTAGCTTGGCTTAATCAGCTGCGGCCGGCCGCCTAGGTGCCCGGTAGCGCGCTTACACACAAAAAGCCCCGCCAACGATAGTTAGCGGGGCTTTTTAGGTACCTAGGCGGAGCAGCTACTAGTAATTGCTACCCTCTGAGCCGGGCTTGATGAAGGCTTCCTCATCCATCTCGGTGGGCACTACCACAATGCCTTTTTGCAGCATCGAGTTGCGCTTGCCGTAGAGGAAGTACACGAAGAAGCCGAGTAGCATCCAGCCGAACGCCACTTTCAACGTGAACGAATCGAGGCCCACAATCAGCAGCGTGCAGACTACCGCGCCCATGATGGGCACGAGCGGGAAGCTCGGCGTGGAGAGCGGCGCGCGGAAGGGGCGCGGCTGCGCGGGGTCTGACTTGCGCATAATCCAAACGCCAATGCTCACCAGCACGAAGGCCAGCAGCGTGCCAAACGAGGTGAGGTCGCCGGCCAGCGAGCCGGGTACGAAGGCCGCGAACAAGCCCACAAACACCATCAGCATGAGGTTAGACTTGTAGGGCGTGTTGAACTTGGGGTGCAGTTCCGAGAAAGCTTTGGGCATCAGGCCATCCTTAGCCATCGAGAAGAACACGCGGCTCTGGCCCATGAGCATTACCAGGATAACCGAGGTAAAGCCAAGCAGAATACCCAGCGTAACGGCCGTAGCCAGCCAGCCATAGCCGGGCATGTGCGCCCGAATGGCGTAGGCTACCGAAGCCTCGCCGCCCAACGCCGGGTCAGCAAATTCGCGCCAGTTGGCTACGCCCGTCAGCACGTGCCCAAACAGGATGTAGAGTACGGTGCAGATAGCCAGCGACCCTAGGATACCGATGGGCATATCGCGCTTGGGGTTCTTGGCTTCCTGTGCGGCCGTGCTCACGGCGTCAAAGCCGATAAAGGCGAAGAACACGATGCCCGCACCGCCGATAATACCCCCTAGGCCATGCTTGAAGAAGCCTTCGTAGGTGCGAACCACTTCGCCCGCAGCGTTTTTCACCACGGCATCGGCCGGAATGAGGTAGGGCGCGTGGTTGGTGGGGTTGATGAATTGCCAGCCTACTGCGATGAATACCACCACAATGAGGGTTTTGAGCACCACGATAACGGCGTTGAACAAGGCCGATTCTTGCGTGCCCTTTACCAGCAGCAAGCTCAGCATCACGATGATGAGCAAGGCGGGCAGGTTGATAACCCCATGCTGCGTAACGCCATTGATAACGGCACTTTCGAAGGGCGAATGGCTGAGATTATACGGTATACTGGTGCCAAAGACCTCCAAGAGCTTGTTCAGGTATTCGCTCCAGGCAATGGACACGGTGGCCGCCCCTAGGGCGTATTCCATAACGAGTGCCCAGCCAATAACCCAAGCCACAAACTCGCCCATAGTAGTGTAGGCGTAAGTGTAGGCCGAGCCAGCAATCGGAATCATGGCAGCAAACTCGGCGTAGCACAGCCCGGCAAACACGCAGCCAAATGCCGCTAAGATGAAGGCCAGCGTTACGCCCGGGCCCGAGGCCTGGGCTGCTGCCGCGGCCGTGCGCACAAACAGGCCCGCCCCAATAATGGCGCCCACGCCCAGGGCCACGAGGTTGCCCGCGCCCAGCGTGCGCTTGAGCGCGCCGTGCCCGGTCGAGTTAGCTTCGCCCAGAAGCTGGGCAAGCGGTTTTTTAGCAAAAATACTCGGCATGAAGTAGAGGTTTGGGAGAGGGGATACTAATAGTGGGGTAATAGTGCGTTGATGTGGGGAACACCCCGGCGGGCCGAAAATACGCGAAACTTTGCGACCAGCCGCGCTCCGGCTTTGGCCGACCATTTGCATGAGGAAGGCCAGCGCAGGCAAAGCTGCTAGTCGCTCTTCTTTTTTAAGCTGCACACCAAGCCAGCCCGAGCTTATTTTTGTCTCATAGTTTTCCCTTATATCATATGAAAAAGTCCTTTATTATTCTCGCTTTAGCAAGCTTAGTGGCGGCTAGCGCCCACGCCCAAACTCCAGCCCCCACGGCCGCCATGCAGGCAGCCGTGAATAGCCAAACCCAGCGCCTAGCCCAGGAGCTGAGCCTCTCGCCCGAGCAGCAGACCCGCCTGCGTAAAGTATTGCTACTCACGCGCCAGCACATGGATGCCGACCGCACCGCTCACCAAGGCGACCCCGCCGGCTTGCAAGCCGCCATGGCCTTCGACCGCGCCAAGTCCGACGAGCTAATTCGGGGCGTGCTCACGCCCGCGCAGTACGCCCGCTATCAGCAAAACAAGGCAGCCCGCATCAGCCAGCTGCACGCCGTGGCACACTAGCGTTACGCACGTCTCTATTTTTAGAAGGCCCTTTCCCGTTTCTGGAAAGGGCCTTTTTGCAACCTAGCCAGTGCTTAGCCCACTCTTGGCAGCGGCGGGCCAGCGGCCGCGGCACTGAGCAGGGCACTTAAACCTTACGCCAGCACCAGGCTCTAAACCCCGAAGCCCGGCCGTCTTGGCTTTCCCTACCTTCTATTTTATGATTAAGACCCTCGCCCTCGTGGCCGCCCTAGGTCTCGCCTCGGCGGCCGCTCATGCCCAAACCGCACCTGCCGCGCAGCCCCCGCTCAACAACCTGACTGGCGACCGCACCCCCGAGCAGCAAGCCCAGGCGCAAGCGGGACGCCTGGCCAAAGAGCTGGGCCTCAGCCCTGAGCAGCAAACCCAGTTGCAACAGCTGCTGACCACGCAGCGCCAAGATATGCAAACTGCCATTCAGCAGGCGGGCAACAACCGGCGCGCCATGGGCCAGGCCATGCGCGCCGGCCGCGACAAATTTGACGGCCAGCTCAAAACGGTGCTCACCCCCGCCCAGTACACCAAATACCAACAGCTGATGGCCCAGCGCCGCGAAATGATGCGCGAGCGCCGCCAGGGCACGGCAACCGGCGACCTCGATTAACTAGCTGTTACCCAATCTTTACTCGGCCCGCCCTGAACCGTTATAAAAGTTTGGCCCGCTCCTTGCACTCTGCCTAATACTTCCGCACCTACCTAGGGGCGGGCCCGGCTTTTCTCACCTCTTTTTCTGCTTAGGTCCTTCTTTGAAGGCCTTCTCTGCAACTGTTACCTAGGGCACCGTGGGTACCAGCTACCCGCCCAACGCTACTCTTCTTTCACACTTTTTGTACAAAGCCCCGGCCAGTCGGCCGGGGCTTTATGCGTACTGGCCACTGGGCTAGGCCAGGAAGTAGGACGCAAGCGGGCTGGACTTTGCACGTTTTTTTTGCGTCATTACTTATATTTGACATATCTACCTACCTTGGCAGTCGGTGGTTCAGCTAGTTAGCTGGTCGGCTGCCTTTCGCCCCAATGCCCCTCCCCAGTAGTAGCACCCCCGCGGTGCAAATTCAGCAGTTTTACGATAAAGGCCTGGCTCATGCGTCTTACGCCGTACGCGCCGGCCGCCAAATGGCCGTCATCGACCCCGGCCGCGACCCCCAGCCCTACTACGATTTTGCCGACGAGCACGACGCCGAAATCATTGCGGTGATTGAAACCCACCCGCACGCCGACTTCGTGAGCAGCCACCTCGAAATAGCGCGCGAAACCGACGCCACCATCTATTGCAGTAAGCTGGCGGAGGTTACCTACCCCCACAAAAACTTCGACGACGGCGACCGCCTCAAGCTCGGCACCATCGAGCTGCACGCCCTCAACACCCCCGGCCACTCGCCCGATAGCATCAGCATCTTGCTGATGGACGAGGCCGCCCAAACTCGCGCCGTCTTTACCGGCGATACCCTATTCGTAGGCGACGTAGGCCGCCCCGATTTGCGCGAAGACCAGGCCGTAGGCGGCCACACCCGCGAGGAGTTGGCGGCCCAGCTCTACCGCAGCACCCGCCAAAAGCTGATGGCCCTGCCCGGCACCACCCGCGTGTACCCGGCCCACGGCCCCGGCTCGCTCTGCGGTAAAACCACCAGCCCCGACCTCGATAGCACCATTGCCAAGGAGCTGGCCACCAACTACGCCCTGCAACCTATGTCGGAGCAGGAGTTCATCAAGGTGCTGCTCGAAGACCAGCCGTTCATCCCGAAGTACTTCGGCCACGACGTGCAGCTCAACAAGCGGGGCGCGCCCAACTTTGAAGACAGCATCCGGGCCGTGCCGCGCCCCAACTCGGCCGCTGCCCTAGAGCCCAGCGTATTAGTTATTGACACGCGCCCAGCCGCCAAGTTCCGGGCCGGGCACCTGCCAGGCGCTATCAACCTGATGGATGGTGGCAAGTTTGAAACCTGGCTGGGTTCGGTAGTGGGCCCCGCCGAAAAGTTTTACCTGCTAGCCGATACCCAGATTCAGCTCGACGCCGTGATGCGCAAGGCAGCTAAGATTGGCTACGAGGGCAACATCAAGGGGGCGCTGCTGGCGCCGCCGCACATGCCCGTTACCAGCCCAGAGGTGGACCTAGGTGCCGTGCAGGCGCAGCCCGAGCAGTTTACGATAGTGGACATCCGCAATCGCACCGAGGCGCAGACGCCCCTTTTTGCCGATGCCCTGCTGATACCATTGCCCGAGTTGCGCGAGCGCGTGGGCGAAATACCAGCCGACAAGCCCGTGCTGGTGCACTGCGCGGGCGGCTACCGCTCGGCGGCCGGCGCCAGCATCGTCCAGGCGGCGCTGCCGCACACGTCGGTGTTCGACCTCGGCGAGGCCGTGCTAACCTTCGTGCCAGCCACCTAGGGCCTGCTACGCAGCGCCCGCGTTGCCCGGCTTTTCTCTACTGCTCCCTTTCCAGGCTCACTGGTGAGGGAGCAGTTTGTTTTAGGCTGCCTCCTGCATCAATCAGCCGGTTGTCTTGCCACAGCGGCAAGATGTGCGGGTACACGTCGAGCTTCATGCAAAACACGAAGTCGTCGTGGTACTCCAGCGCGTTGAGGCGGCGCACGGCGGCTGATTCTAGCAAGTAGGCGGGCCACTCGGCCTGGGCGTGCTCCCAGAGGTGCAGGGCCGCAATAGCAGCATCCGACCAGGCCACGTCGTAGCCTAGAGGCACGAGGCGGGCGGCTAGCGCCCCGCCAAAAGCCGTGTCTTCGAGGCAGAACTGGCCTTTCCAGCCGGCGCACACTACTACCACGTCGCGCTGCTGCGCCACGATGAAGTCTACGACTGCGCTGAGGTTGAGGAAGGCGCCACATATCACGGCAGCAGCGTCGAGCGAGCGGTGCAGGGCCTTGGTGCCGTTGGTAGTGCTGATGGCCAGCGTGCGCCCCCGCACCGGAAAGTCTTTGTTGAGAAACCCAAACGGCGAGTTACCGAGGTCAAAGCCCTCGGCCGCAATGCCATCGCGCTCGGCGGCCGTGATGCAGCCGTGGTCGCGCCCTAGGGCCGCGCACTCATCGAGCGTAGCTACGGCAAATACCTCGGTCACGCCCTGGTCGAGCGCTGTCACAATGGTGCTCGTGGCACGCAGCACATCCACAATAACGGCCACCTTGCCACGCAGGTCGTAGAGCGGCAGCAGTTCGGGCGAAAAACAAACGTCGAGTTTCATGATAAGGACGCCTTGTCATTGCGAGGAGGAACGACGAATCAAACACACCTAGGAAACCTATTCTGGTGCGTTTGCTTCGTCGTTCCTCCTCGCAATGACAGACAAGTTGGATGTTTTACTATACTTCTTCAGTACCTGGCACCAGGGGCAGCTTGCTTACAGTGGCGGGCAGATTTTTGCCCCGCACCTGCACGAAGATGGGCGTGCCAGCCGCCGCAAACTCTGTCTTGACGTACCCTAGGCCGATGCCGCGGCTGAGCGTGGGCGACTGCCCGCCGCTGGTTACTTCGCCGATGGGCTCGCCTGCGGCGTTTACCAGTGGGTAGTGGCTGCGGGGCAGGCCGCCGGGCCCGTCCATCACAAAGCCTACCAGCTTGCGCGCAACGCCCGCGGCTTTTTGCGCCTTTAGGCTATCGCTATTGGTGAAGTCTTTGGTGAACTTGGTAATCCAGCCTAGGCCAGCTTCGAGGGGCGACGTAGTATCGTCGATGTCGTTGCCGTAGAGGCAGTAGCCCATTTCGAGGCGCAGCGTGTCGCGCGCGCCCAGGCCGATGGGCTTGATGCCGTAGGGCAGGCCAGCGTCCATAATCTGGTTCCAGACGTGGGCGGCGTGCTCGTTGGGCACATACAGCTCGAAGCCGCCGGCGCCGGTATAGCCCGTGGCCGAAATGAGGACGCCCGGCGCGCCAGCAAATGTGCCTTGCACGAAGCTGTAGTACGGAATGGCTCCTAGGTCAACATCGGTGAGCGAAGCCAGCGCGGCCGCAGTTTTGGGCCCTTGCACTGCAAACAGGCTGAGGCGGTCGGACACGTTTTCCATCTCCACGCCTTCGGTGTTGTGCTGCACCAGCCAGTTCCAGTCCTTCTCGATGTTAGAGGCGTTGACTACCAAGAAGTAGTCGTTTTCGGCCAGCATGTACACCAGCAGGTCGTCTACGATGCCGCCCTCGGCGTTGGGCAGGCACGAGTACTGTGCCTTGCCGGGCTGTAGCTTGCTGGCGTCGTTGCTGGTCGTGCGCTGGATGAGGTTGAGGGCCTGCGGGCCGCGCAGCCGAAACTCGCCCATGTGCGACACATCGAAAATGCCCACGCCGCGCCGCACGGTGTGGTGTTCTTCTAGGTCAGATGAGTAGCGCACGGGCATGGCATAGCCCGCGAAGGGTACTATGCGAGCCCCGAGCTGCTGGTGCGTGGCGTGCAGGGCAACTGTTTTGAGCGGCGTGGCTTCCATGAAGGGGGAGCAAATAAAAGTAAGGCGAGAGAATTAGTTGGAAAGCACGCCAGATACGTATAAGAAAATCAACCTCAAGGTTAACCTAGACGATGTGGACTAGCTTTGCTAGCCACGAAAATAGCGGGTCTGGGCTCAACGAGCCGGGCCCGCCCCCATTACGCCGTTCCGCATGAGCCCCGACGCCATTAAGCAAGACTTCGAATCTGCCTTGGTTAAACATTTCTCTTTCAAGGCCAAGCTGCGCTCCTTCTTGTACGGCAACAACAACTCGGAAGGCTTGCTGCGCGACCCCGACAAGTGTAGCCTGGGCCAGTGGATAACCAGCCGGCGCGAGGGGGCCTACGCCCACGTTCCGGAGATGAAAGAGCTTGACCGCCAGCACCGACTCATCCATCAGCAGGCCAATGCACTGATGGATAAATACGTGGCCGGCCAGCGCGACGAAGCCCTGGCCGACTTCAAGAGTGTGCAGGAGCGCGCCGACCACATCACGCAGTTGATGCAAACTATTGAGAGCAAACTGCGTACTGCTGGGGCTTAAAACCGGCCAGCCGGGCTGCTATGAGAATAAACCTGACTACTAAGCTTTTTGCTGGCTTCTTGCTGCTGCTGGGCCTGTTTGCGGCGGTACTGCTGCTCAACTACCAGCTGGCAGGCCAGGTCCTGCGCAACTCGCAGCGCGTGGAGGCGTCGCAGCACGTGTCGGCCGATGGTACTACTCTGCTGCGGAGTATCATCGACATGGAAACGGGCTTTCGGGGCTACCTGCTCATCGGCAACGAGCAGATGCTGGACCCCTACTACAGCGGCGAGCGCGACCTGCTAACGCGCTTCAAGCAGCTAAATGAGCAGCTCGGCAGCGAGCCCGTGCAGCGCCAGCGCCTCGATACCACCCGGCACCTGTTTCAGCAATGGACGGCCTACACGCACATGCTGGTGAGCGAAAAGCGCGCCGCCCGCCTTGCTAATCCGCTGCAGCGCGGCCTCGAAGACATGCCCCACGGCAGCTTGGCAGAAGGTCTGGTAGGCAAGCAGGTCATGGATGCCATCCGGCACCAAATGATGCTTTTCGACGATACCGAAACCGCTAACCGCCAAGCCCAGCGCGAACGGCTGGCCGACAGCATTACGCGGGCGCAGCGTATTTCGGGGTTTGTGGCGGCCCTAGGTTTGGTACTGGGGCTGCTGTGGGCAGTATACTTGGTGCGTCTGCTCAGCCGCCGCCTGCGCAGCATGATACTGCTGGCCCGCCGCCTAGCCGACGGCGACTATAAAACCCAGCTAGTTGACAACGAGCACGATGAGCTCAGCGAGCTCACGGGTGCCCTCAATGGCATGGCGCACACCATCGACCAGAACATCAGCCAGTTGGAGGGCCGCAACCAAGAGCTGGACCAGTTTGCCTACGTGGTGTCGCACGACCTGAAAGCGCCTCTGCGCGGCATCGAAAGCGCCTCGCGCTGGATTGAGGAAGATATGGGCAAGGACAATCTGCCCCCGCATATTCGGGAGTTTCTGGCCCTGATGCGGCAGCGCGTGCACCGCATGGAAAACCTGATAACGGGCATTCTGGCCCTGGCACGGGTGGGCCGCGTGGCCGAAGCCAACGAGCCAGTGTTTGTGCGCCAGCTACTGCGCGAAATCACCGACACGCTGAGCATGCCCCAGGGCTTCAAATTGGAGCTACCCTTCTTCCTGCCCACGCTCGTTACTAACCGCACGCAGCTGCAACAGGTATTTACTAATCTGATTTCCAACGCCATCAAGTACCACGACCACCCTAGCACCGGGCACATCCACATTGGCTGCGACGAGGCATCGGGCGAGTTTTATCGGTTTTCGGTGCAAGACGATGGACCGGGCATTGCGCCCGAGTACCACGAGCGAATTTTTATCATTTTTCAAACGCTGGTCGAGCGCGACGCCCTCGAAAGCACGGGCGTGGGGCTGGCCATAGTTAAGAAAATAGTGGAGCGCCAGGGCGGCCGCATCTGGGTCGAATCGACCGAGGGAGAAGGCGCTACCTTCTATTTTACATGGCCCAAGCAAGTGGTGGCGGCACCTACCCCAGCCGCCCCAACCCTAGGTAGTAGCCCCCAGCGCAAGGCCACGGCAGCGGCGGCTGGCTAGTTTTGCACTATATCTTATTGGTCGGCTTGCGCGTTATCTTCTTATTATTCCTAGCTGTCCTGCTTTTCTCCTGCCCTTCTGTGTATGTCACTCACTGATATTTTTCCTGCTAGTACTACCAGCATCATGCTGGTCGAAGACGACCAAATGGACGTGATGAACGTGCAGCGCGAACTGCGCAAGCAGCACATAGAGGTACCCCTCGTGCACGCCCGCAACGGCCGCGAGGCCCTGAACATGCTGCGCGGCGAAAATGGCGAAGCCAAAATAGCCCGCCCCAGCCTGATGATGCTCGACATCAACATGCCCCGCCTCAATGGCCTAGAGCTGCTCAAAATACTCCGCAACGACCCCGAGTTTCAGGACCTCAACGTGTTCATTATGACCACGTCGGACCTAGATACCGACCGCCTAGGTGCCAAAGACTTAAATGTGAGCGGCTACATTATCAAGCCCCTGACCTTCGACTCATTTGGCGGCGAAGGTGGCGGCACGGTTGACAGCTTCAGCCTGTTTCTGGATTTGCTGAAGATGAAGCAATAGGTTTTAAAACGCAATGCCCAAGGAGCACTGAGCAGACCGCATTACCAGTCTACTTAGTGCTCCTTGGGCATTAATCATTGACCTAGAGGAGCCTAAAACCCAACCGGTGATGAGGCGTGACGCCGTGCGCCCGCAGGGCAGCGCGGTGCGCAGCCGTAGGGTACCCGGCATTCTGGTGCCAGCCGTAGGCCGGAAACTCGGCGGCCAGTTCGTGCATCCGCTCGTCGCGAAAGGTCTTGGCTAGGATGGAAGCCGCGGCAATGCTACGGTACAAGCCATCGCCGCCCACAATGCAAGTGTGGGGCAAGCTGGGGTGCGCCTTAAAGCGGTTGCCATCTACCAGCAGGTGGGTGGCGGGCACGCCTAGGTCGGCTACCGCTCGGTGCATGGCTAGGTAGCTGGCCTGCGCAATATTGAGGGTTTGAATCTCGTCGGGGCTGGCCTCGGCCACGGCCCAGGCAATGGCATTGGCGCAAATATCGGCGCGCAGCACGTCGCGTCGGCGGGCGCTGAGCTGCTTCGAATCATTGAGAAAAGCAGGGTTATAGTCGGGCGGCAGAATAACGGCCGCCGCAAACACGGGCCCGGCCAGGCAGCCGCGCCCGGCTTCGTCGAGGCCGGCCTCGTGGGGCTGGCCGGTGTGCGTGGCAAGTAGCATAGTAGAAATAGCTAGAGGAGCTAACAAAAGACAAAGCTGGAAAGAAGCAGGCGGTTTAGCGGCGGCCTGCTTCTTTCCAGCTTTGTCTTACGCCTGTTTAAGGCACTTGCTCAGCTATTTATCCTCTAGGTCAAAATTCTAAGGTTTGGAGGAAAAAGACCTGGCGCTCGGGCATGCGCTCGCTCTGGATGCGCTGGAAGCCACTGGCCACGTACCGGCGCCCCCCTAGGGGCTGGACATCGGGCTGGCGGGTGTCGAGCACCTTTTCCTTAATGCCTGGGCCCGCCGTGAAGATGGGCACTTTCAGGTCGTTGGGGCCAGTTTCGCCTTGGTTGATGAGCTTGTAGTGCAACTCATTATCTAGCAGGTAAGCCAGCACGAGGCGGCCATCGGGCAGGGTTAAGGTGCGTACGGCCTCTTCAAGCTCGCTGTGCATGAGGTCGCTGCTTACCACGTAAGCATTGTCCCACAAAAGGCTGCCCCGGCGGTCGAAGCCGCATACCAGCACGTGCGTGGTCCGGATACCTAGCAGCGTGCGGCCGGCCACCCCGTACGACTGCGGCATGCTGCCGGGGTTGTTTAGGTACCCTAGGCCCCCAATAGAGCCGCTGGGCCCGTATGAGTTGTAGAGGTAGCGGGGGTAGTACACCTCGGCCACCAGCGTGTAGCCGCCATCGGGCTGCGGCAGCAGCTCGTGCAGCAGCAGGCGGTAGTGCCAGCGCAGGGGAGCCTCCTCGCGCTCGTCGCGGCGGGCCGAGCGGCTGCGCAGGCGCGCCTCCTTGGCGGGATTGAGGTACTCGAAGAAGTGCCGCAGGCGCCGAAAATCATAGAACCGCATGGCCGGGCGCGGGTCGCTGGGGTTGGCGGGCGGGGCGGTAAGGTCGGTGGTGAACAACCCTTGAGCGTACTGCGGGCCACGTAGGCCGTAGGTGCCCGCCAGAAGCCGAGCGCTGGTGTCCTGCGGTGGGCTCAACTGCGCCGTGATGAGGGTGCGCTCGCTTTCAGTCTGCACCATTTCGGAGCGCAGCAGCTGGCCTTGCTCAGCCGACAATTGCTTAAGCATAAGCCGCTGCTTGCGGCCGTTGGTTTGGCTCAATATAAACTCGGCGCGGCCAGCGGGGGCGTCCATCACGCTGGTAAGCTCGGTGGTGAGCGGCTCGTAGAGCGAGGGCAGAAACTGGAAGCGGCCAGTAGCCACTTCGAGCAGCAGCACAGTTTGGTGCAGCTGGTCGGCCAGCGTCACGGTGGCCAGCAGGCGCCCATCTACGGCCCGCATCGACACGAGCTGGCGGTATTGCTTGGTATCGAACTCTTGCGTGTGTACCTGCCCACCGCGAACGTTGTAAGCGGCCACCAACAGGCGGCCCGGCATGATACGCGAACGAAACAGGGCGTATACCACGCCCGGCTCGCTGCTCAACCGCACCAGGTCATACTCGTCTTTTATGGTTACTGCCTGCTCGTGGCGCAGCGCCAAATCGGCGCGGTACTGCGCGAAGTAGTATTGCGGGGGCCCCATTAGCTTGGGCTGGCGGCTGATAAGCAGCACTACGGCCGAGTCGGACGGCAGGCTTTGCACGGCCACCTCATCGGTATCGGGGTCAAGCAATAGCTCGGTACGAGCGGTTTGAACCGGAGCGCCGGGGGGGGACGGGGCTTCGGCTTGCTGCGCCCACGAGGCCAATGACCCCAGGCATAGCAAGAGTGCGCAGAAGTGTTTCATAGCAGTCGAGGTTAACGGTGTGAACAGCCGACCCCTAGGCCGCCTGCCCTCCTTACGAAGATACCTTATTTGATGGCTGTTCGCAACCTCAACCGAGACCTAATTTGCCCCTAATTCGAGCACAATATCAAACTCTTCGGGGCGCACGGGCAGCACCGATAAGCGCGACTGCCGCAGCAGCGCCAGCTGCCCCAGGCGCGCCTCAGCCTTGAGGGCGGCCAGCGGCACTGGGCGGGGTAGCGGGGCATGCGGGCGCAGGTGCACGGCCACCCAGGGGCTGCCGGCCTCGGCTGTGGCATCGGGGGCGGCGGCGGTGTGCACCACGGCCACGCCCACTACGGCTTTTTCGCTTACGCTGTGGTAAAAGAGCACCAAATCGCCGGGCTGCATGGCCTGCAGATTGTTGCGCGCCTGGTAGTTGCGCACGCCCGTCCAGTCGGTGCCCGTTTCGCGCACCAGGTCGGCCCAGGCGTAGGCCTCGGGCTCCGATTTAACCAACCAATAGTTCATGGCCGCAAAGGTCGGCAGCACCGCCCTAGGTCGCACCTAGGGCGTGCGGATAACCTCTACCGCGGGCCGCTCGGCTAGCCGGCGCAGGCGCAGCACACCCTGCTTGTACGAAACCAGTTCTAGCTCGTAGTCGGGCTCGGTGGGCTCTAGGTCGGGCAGGTGCACGAGCAGGCGGCCGGTGCTGGTTTCGGTCCAGGTGCCCTCCTGCGCCAGCAGCCCGCCGCCGGGGGCCACATCGTAGCGCACAAAGCTGCCGGCCGGCCCTAGGCGGAAGCCCGGCCGCCCCCCAGGCCGGTAGCGGAAGCGGTAGGTATTGCGCCGGTACGTGAGCGTGTCGGCACGGCTGGCCTCGGGCACCAGCAGCCACGTGCCATGCAGCCCCGCCAGTGTACCTAGCGGCAGCTGGGCGGGGTGCTGGGGCTGGCAGGCGGCCGGGCCCAGCAGAAAGAAGAAAGCCGCTAGTCGGGCTACTCGAGGGGAAAACATAGGCGTAGATACTACGAGAAGTTGCCTCCGGGCGGCGAGGTGTACTTTTGATTGTGGATGGCGGCGGGGCTTTTGCGTCGGCCGCCGGGCCCGCTCCTGCGTAAGCCCTCCTACCCTTCCGCCCTAACCTGACTCACGCTAGTGGATAACCGCGCCCTCATTCGTGCCTTTAAGCTCACCGCCCAACTGCTGGAGCTGCACGACGAGAACCCGTTCAAAATCAGAGCCTACGACGGCACCGTCACGGCCCTCGAGCAGCTGGAGTTTCCGGTGTCAGAGGTAGACCGCCCTGGCCTGCCCGACCGCACCGGCCTCAGCAAAACCCAGGCCGCTAAAGTAGCCGAGCTGCTCGACACCGGCACCTTTAAGGAGCTGCAAGAGCTGCTCGATAAAACGCCGCCCGGCGTGGTAGAGCTGCTAAATATCAAGGGCATCGGCCCCAAGAAAGTGCGTGCCCTGTGGCGCGACGCCGGCATTGAGGGCCCCGACCAGCTGCGCGAAGCCGCCGAGGCCGGCCAGGTAGCCAAGCTCAAGGGCTTCGGGGCTAAAACGCAAGAGAGCATCTTGGCCGCCCTTGCCTTCACCGACCAAAGCGCGGGCAAGCTGCTGTTTTCGCAAGCCGAGCGCCTAGGGCACGACCTGGCCGAGCGCCTGCGCCAAGTGCCCGGCGTGACTGAGGCCGCCGCTACGGGCGAAGTCCGCCGCGCCCTTGAAATCGTGGAAACAGTAGAAATCCTGGTTGCTACTACCGACCTCGCGGCCATTCATGCCGTGCTCGATGCGGCGCCCGGCCTACGCGCCGAGCCCAGCCGCTCGGGGCCGTGGGCGTGGGTGGGCACCGCCGTAGAGGGCGGCGTGGGCGTGACGGTGCGCTTGGTAGACCCCGCCGACTTTGTTAATCAACTTTTCCTCAGCACGGGCACCGAAGCGCACCTAGGCGCGCCGCTACCCAATGCCACGCCTCCCGCTCCGCGCACATTGCGCCAGTGGGCCAAGCGCGAGCAGTTTGCCAGCGAAGAGGCACTGTATGAGAAAGCTGGCCTGCAATATGTGGTGCCTGAGCTGCGCGAAGGCCTGGGCGAAATCGAGCTGGCAGCTGAGCGCAAAATCCCACAGCTCTTGCAAGACAGTGACTTGCGCGGCTCGCTACACAACCACAGTACTTACTCAGACGGCAACCACACGCTGCGCCAGATGGCCACTTTCCTGCGCGACGCGGGCTACGAGTACCTCGGCATCTGCGACCACTCGCAGGCGGCGCACTACGCCAATGGCCTAGGGCCCGAGCGTGTGCGCCAGCAGCAGCGCGAGATTGACGAGTTGAACCAGGAGCTGGCACCGTTCCGCATTTTCAAAGGTATCGAGGCTGATATTCTGAGCGATGGCAGCTTGGACTATGACACTGAGCTGCGCAACTCGTTCGATTTCATCGTGGCCTCCATTCACTCCAATCTGAAGATGGATGAAGCCCGCGCCACCGAGCGCCTGCTGGCCGCTATTTCTAACCCGCATTGCACCATGCTAGGCCACCCCACCGGTCGGCTGCTGCTGCGCCGCGCCGGCTACCCTATTGATTTTAAGGCCGTCATTGATGCCTGCGCCGAGCACCAGGTCATTATTGAAATCAACGCTAACCCTTGGCGCCTCGACCTTGACTGGCGCTGGGTGCGCTACGCCCTCACCCAGGGCGTACAGCTCAGTATCAACCCCGATGCCCACCACACCGATGGCTACGCCGACATGCGCTACGGCGTGCTGGCTGGCCGCAAAGGCATGCTGACTAAGGAGATGACTTTCAACGCCAAGTCGGCGGATGAAGTAGCCGCGTATTTCGCAGCACGCAAAGCCCGGCGATAAAGAATAAATTGTCATGCAGAGCGCAGCGAAGCATCTCGCGTGGTGCAGTAATCTCCCACGTTCGTAAACGTGAACATGCGAGATGCTTCGCTGCGCTCTGCATGATAGACGCGGTACTGACACACCCATGAAGATTCTCGTCCTCCGCTTTTCCTCCATCGGCGATATCGTGCTCACGACGCCGGTAGTACGGCAGCTCAAAACCCAGGTGCCGGGCGCGCGGGTGCACTTCGCCACCAAGCCTGCCTACCGCAGCTTGCTCGAAGCCAACCCCTACGTAGACCGCACGCACGTGCTGAGCGGCACCCTGGGCGAGCTAGTGCGTGAGTTACGCGCCGAGCAGTTCGACTTCATCGTAGACCTACACAATAACCTACGCACCCGGCTCATTCGCTTGCAGCTGCCGGGTGTGCTGGGGCGCGCCTTCGACAAGCTGAACTGGCAGAAGTGGCTGCTGGTTAACTTCAAAATTGACCGCCTGCCGCCCGTGCACATCGTAGACCGCTACCGGGCGGCGGCCGCCGCGTTTGGCATTCGCGACGATGGAGGCGGGCTCGACTATTTTATTCCGCCTGGCCAGGAGGTAGAGGTCACGGCAGCGTTGCCTTCCGGCTTCCAAGCCGGCAACTACGTGGCGGTGGCCATCGGCGCCCAGCACGCCACCAAGCGCCTGCCCGTTGAAAAACTTATCGAGCTGGTAGCCAAGCTTGCGCCCCGGCCCGTGGTGCTCCTAGGTGGCCCCGAAGACGAAAGCACCGGCCATGTCATTGAGCTGGCTTTTCAACACCCGCATTCGCCCGTGTTTAACGCGTGCGGGCAGTTTTCGCTGCACCAGTCGGCCTCGCTGGTGCAGCAGGCCGACTTTGTGGTGAGCCACGACACGGGGCTAATGCACATTGCGGCGGCCTTTGGCAAAGAAATTTTTAGCGTGTGGGGCAACACCGTGCCGCAGTTCGGTATGTACCCCTACCGCACTAGTTTTCAAGCCCTCGAAGTGCTAGGCTTACCCTGCCGGCCGTGCTCCAAAATAGGCTTTGCCAAGTGCCCGCAGGGGCATTTTAAGTGCATGCGTGACCAGATATTACCCCTGCCGCCGGCACTCGATTAAGGTTGGTTTAGCTGCACATTAGTATCTTTGTGGCTTCGGCTATTTTTCATTAATAGCTCATTCTTAACAATTTCTTCCCTCACTCGCTCTCGTTTTCACCGAACCATCTGCGCAGCCGGGCCGTTTTATAGCTACTCCCACCCCCCTTCCGGCCGCTGGCTTCTTCGCTAGCAGCCGGAAGGGGGTTATGCATTTCACCTAGCCCTAGGTGGTTCTTCTTCTGCAACTACGCTACAACTACATTAATTATGAATACTTATTCTTCTTCGTCGCATCCTGCCAGCGTTGCTGCTCCCCGCCGTACGCACGAGCTAACTATCTGGCCCGATTCCTTTAGTGCCGTAGCCAATGGCTCCAAGCCGTTTGATGTGCGCAAAAACGACCAGAACTTTCAAGTAGGCGACGCCTTGGTGCTGCGCGAACTCAACCCTACTACCCACGAGTACACTGGCCAAACGCTGATTCGGTGGGTAAGCCACGTACTGCCCGGCAATACCTTCGGCGTAGAAGCCGGCTGGTGCGTATTGGGCCTCAGCACGATGGCACCCTTGCCAGCTGGCATCACAGATACCAAACTGTGGTAGAGTAGGCTGTTTGAGTGGCTTGGCTAGCAATAACTGTTATACTAGGCCCTCAAACTTTTCCTCCACATTGACTATCACTTCGCAGTCGCAGTAGCCCCCCACTGTTTCCAACCAAGCCTTGAGGTTTGCGAACGAAACACCGGCTTCTACTGCGAATTGTGCTGTGTGGTATAGTGTATCATCGCATCCCTGTTCGGAAAGCTTACTATCTAAGTATTCGAACAGAGCTTTTAGCTGATTACCAGCTACTGGCATACCATACAGCAAAGAAGCGGCCTGCGCTGTTTTAAGCTGCTGCATAGCCGCTTTTCGGCGTTGTTTCTCTAGGGCACTAGGCATCAGCGAGTTGTTAATTACTAAGAACAATTCGGGCTTCTTACTCTGGCTTAATCAGCCGGAACTCTACCCGGCGGTTGATGCGGGCATCTTCCTCAGTTAGCTCATTTTTAAGGGGTTTGCTGGAGCCGTAGCCGAAGCTCTCGATGCGATTGGGGCCTAGCTTGCCTTTGCGCTCGATGTAGCGGCGAATCTCCTCGGCCCGGTCCTGCGACAGCTTTTCATTTACGTCGGGGTCACCCCGGCCATCGGTGTGCCCAGCAATATTGAGCCTGAAATCGGGGTGGTCTACTAAAAACAGCGTGATACGGTCGAGCGTGGGCTGCATTGCGGGCCGAATGCCCGACTTATTCGCTTCAAATTCAATATTTTTGAAGATGAGCGGCAGCTTATAGTCGATGCTATTAGTGAGCAGCGACATTACCGTGTCACCCTTCAGAGCAAACTGCTTCTCAACGGTAAAGGCGTCGGGGCTCTGAATGAGCATGACGTAGTGCGAACCTTCTATCAGCTCGAAGTTGAAGGAGCCATCTGGGCGCAGGTATTTGCTAGCTACCTCAATACCACTATCTAGGTCGATAATACTGACAATACCCTGCAGCGGCTTGTGGCTTATCGAATCGACCAACGTGCCAGCTACCTCCGTGGTAGCCTGGGGCTGCGCCTCCATGGGCAGCGGAAACGAGTACAGGTCGAGGTTGGCAATGTCTTGCTCCTCAGAGCGGGCGTAGTAGAGATTTTTACTCTGGCTATCAATGGTGAAGTAGTACTCTGACCCTTTGCCGTTTACGAGCGGCCCGATGTTGCGCGGCTCTTGCCAATGGCCGGCCACGCGGTAGGTTTTGTAGATGTCGAAGTCGCCAAAATTGAGTAGTTGCCCCCGCGAACTGAAGTACAGTACTTGGTAAAGCGGGTGAAAGAAGGGGCTCACTTCGCTCTCGCGGGTGTTCACGACCGGGCCCATGTTTTGGGCGCGGCCCCACTGGCCGTTTTTCTGCTTCACAGTGAAGTAGATATCCGACAAGCCGAAGCCACCTAGGCGGTCGGAAGCAAAGTAGAGCGTGTCTTCCTTGGGCGAGAGTGTGGGCTGCGAATCCCAGGCATTGGAGTTTACTAGTGGGCCCAGGCTCTTGGGCACACCCCACTTACCATCTTTGCCCAGCGTGGCGCTGTATAAGTCGCAGTTGCCGTGACAGGTAGCGCACTCGCAACGCGCAAAAAAGATGGTGCGCCCATCGTGCGAGAAGCACGCCGAGCCTTCGTTATCGGGCGAGTTGATGGGCTTGGGCAAGGGCTTGGCCTCTGACCAATAGTTGGGGCCTTCGCGGTGCGACACGTAGAGGTTTTCGTCGGGCTGCGGATGCACGCCGCGTCGTGCCAGGCGCTTAGACGAGAACAGCAGCACCGAATCGCCAGCGCCCAGGGTTGGGCCGTAGTCAGGAAACTTCGAATTGATGCCGTCACCCATGTTAGTGTACACGTTTTTGGGCGGATGAAACGTGTTCACACTTTTGCGATACTCCACCACGTCGTAATACACCTTGAGCGGCACGTAGAGGTCCGCGTTTTTCTGCTCCAGTGAGTCGTAGTAGAGCTGCACCCGCTTAATATCGGTGCGGTGGTGCTTGAGCGCCAGGCGGAAATACGCCTTGGCTACTTCCTGCTGGGTAGAATCGCGCTGCAAAAGCTGCCCTAGGTGCCACAGCAAGTCGGTATTGCGGTAGAAGTTCTCGATGCCAAACTGCGCCACGTACTTGGTGAGTAGCGTCCGCGCTTCGGCGTAGTGCCGCCGCCGCTCGGCCCGCTGAATGGCCCGCAGCGCTTTCTTATCCTCGTAAAAGGCTATCCTGTTAACATTTACAAAAGTGGGGGTGCCATCGGGGCGCACGCGCAGGCGGCGGCTACTGAGGCGGCCTGGCAGCGCCCGCTGCTGGTAGGCCGGGCGGACTGCTGGTGTTCGCGTAGCTGGGCTGGCTACGGGCGCGGGCTTGGCCTTGGGGGCGCGCGGGCGCGGCTGGGCATTGGCTGTAGTGCCTAGGCCCAGAAGCAGCCACGCTGCCAAAACCCACCGTAAAGAATAGTAATAAACCGATAGGCTACGCATATTAAACTACTTGATAAGCAGAACTAAGGTGCAAGTTCATACATAGCCGCCATTTATGCCGTACACCGCCCTTAAACTGCCCCTAGGTACGCCGCTTTGGCGGCTCTAGGAGGCTGGCACGCCCCTTGAACCCGTATTGTCCATGCGCCGCCTTACCTTAGGCGCGGGCTCGTGGCTGCCACTCTGGCAGCTAGTTGGCCGCCTAGCGGCGCCTTTACCTTCTGCTGATGACCATTGCTACTTCCCGCCCCAGTTTATCGCTAGCTGGGGGCTCCGACTCGGCTCCGGAAGCCATTGCCATTATGGCGGCTGACCCCGACCATCTTATCTCGGCCAACGATGCGCCGGCAGTGCTGGCACTGCTGCCCGTGCGCAATACCGTGTTGTTTCCGGGCGTGGTGCTGCCCGTGACGGTGACCCGCAAGAAAAGCATTCGGCTAGTGCGCAAGCTGGCGGCTAAGAATGAAAAGTTAGTAGGTGTGGTGGCCCAGCGCAACCCCGAAGCCGACGAGCCGGGCCTAGAGGACCTCTACCCGGTGGGCACGTTGGCCCGCATTCTGAAGCTGATAGACCAGCCCGATGGGCAGGTAACCATCATCATTCAGGGGCAACTGCGTTTTCAAATTACGGAGCAGGTCACGTTCACGCCCCAGCTTACAGCGCGTGTCACATACTTCGAGGAGCGGGCGCTGAACGCTGACAAAGACGGCGAGCTAGTGCTGCTACAAAGCCTGCGCGAAGCCGCGAGCAAGGTACTGGAGCTCACGCCCGAAATTCCGAACGAGGCACGGGCCATGCTGGATGGTATTCAGTCGCCGGCCTTCCTCATTCACTTTTTGTCGTCGAACGTGCAGCTCGACCTGCCCGCCAAGCAGCAGCTTCTGGAGTTGGCTGACCCCGAGGCGCAGGCCGGCCAGCTGCTCGAAGCCCTGCTGCGGCAGATTGAGCTGCTCGAAATCAAGAACGACATTCGCACCAAGGTGCACACGGGTATTGATGCGCAGCAGCGCGAGTACTTTCTGCGCCAGCAGCTCAAAACGCTGCAAGACGAGCTAGGGCAAGGCGAGAGCGCCGAGCAGGACGTAGCCGACTTGAAAACCCGCGCCAAAGCCAAAAACTGGCCCGAAAACGTGGCCAAGCATTTCGACAAGGAAGTGAGCAAGCTGGCGCGCATCAACCAAATGTCGCCTGACTATCCGGTGACGCTCAACTACGTCGAGTTTTTGCTCGACCTGCCGTGGGGCGAGTACACCAAGGATAAGTTTAACCTCAAGAACACCAAGAAAATACTTGATGCCGACCACTTTGGCCTCGAAAAGGTAAAGGAGCGCATCCTGGAATACCTGGCGGTGCTGAAGCTGAAGCAGGACCTGAAGGCACCAATTTTGTGCCTCTACGGCCCGCCCGGCGTGGGCAAAACCAGCCTAGGGCGCAGTATAGCCACGGCCCTGGGCCGCAAGTACGTGCGCATGAGCCTAGGTGGCGTGCGCGACGAAGCCGAGATACGGGGCCACCGCAAGACCTACGTGGGCGCCATGCCGGGGCGCATCATTTCGCAGATTAAGAAGGCGGGTGCAAGCAACCCGGTTATTATTCTGGATGAGATAGATAAGGTGAGCAGTGACTTCCGCGGCGACCCTAGCTCGGCGCTGCTGGAGGTACTGGACCCTGAGCAAAACTCGACCTTCACCGACAACTACCTGGAGGTGGAGTATGACCTGAGCAAGGTGTTGTTCATCGCGACGGCCAACTCGCTAGAAACCATTCAGCCCGCGCTGCGCGACCGGATGGAGATTATCGACCTGACCGGCTACACGCAGGAGGAAAAGACTCAGATTGCGAAGAAACACCTCTGGCCCAAGCAGCTGCGTGAGCACGGCCTAGGGGAGCAAGAAGTAAAAATAACCGACCAAGCGCTGCACCGCGTGGCCGACGACTATACCCGCGAGAGCGGCGTGCGCAACCTCGACCGGCAGCTGGCGGCCCTCACTCGCAACTTGGCCCGCCGCAAGGCTGGCAAAGAAACCCTGCCGGGTGTACTGGAGCCGCAGGACGTGCTTAAAATCTTGGGGGCGCCGCGCTTCGACCGTGACCTTTACCAGGAAGCCGATACGGCGGGCGTAGTAACGGGCCTGGCCTGGACGAGCGTAGGCGGCGATATTCTCTTCGTAGAGAGCCTCCTAAGCCGTGGCCGCGGCAAGCTCACGCTCAGCGGTCAGCTTGGCGATGTGATGAAGGAATCGGCCATTACGGCCCTCTCCTACCTGCGTGCCCGCGCCGATGAGCTAGGTATCGATTACCGCTTGTTTGAGCAATACGACCTGCACATCCACTTCCCCGAGGGCGGCATCCCGAAGGATGGGCCGAGCGCGGGTATCGCCATTTTTACCAGCATCGCCTCGGCTTACACCCAGCGCCGCGTGCGCCCGCACCTCGCCATGACCGGCGAGATAACCCTACGCGGACGGGTGCTGCCAGTGGGCGGCATCAAGGAGAAGCTATTGGCCGCCCGCCGCGCCGGCGTGCGCGACGTGATACTGTCGCCTAAAAACCGCAAGGACGTGGAGGAAATCACGGCTGATTACCTCAAAGGCCTAACTATTCACTACGCCGAGCGGGTCGACGACGTGTTGCAGGTAGCCTTGCTCCAAGAGAAGGTAGCTCGCCCGCAGTCATTGCCCGTGCGCGACGAAGCCCCTGCCCCAACGGGCCCCAGCGTGGAAGTACAGTAAACGCAGCTTGGATTTGAACCCTAAGGTGAAGGCAGCGAGCACTACAAGCGTGCTTGTTGCCTTCACCTTGGGGTTATCAAATTCAAGCTAGTTGGCCCCGTAACTTTAGCCTCATGAAGCACCTCTTCGCGCGCTGGTTCGTCGTCCTCTTCGGGAGCCTAGGGGCGCACGCCGCGCAGGCGCAAGTTGGTGGGCGCACAGCCTTTCCTTTTCTAAGCCTACCGCCTTCGGCGCAGCTAGCTGCCAGCGGAGGCATGAACGCTTCGGCTCGTAGCAGCGACCCTACGCAGCTCTTTGGCAGCCCAGCCCTGCTAAACAAAGAGATGGACCAGGTAGCGGCTATTAGCTACGTGGCCTACGTGGGCAGCATCAAGCAGAGCACGGCCGCCTACGCGTTCAACACCGAGAAGCGTGGGCGTTTCGGACTTGGCTTCACCTACCTGAATTACGGCGATATTCCGAGCTTCGATGCGGCTGGCAACTCCCTAGGTACCGTTGGGGTCAATGAATACGCTTTTACCGGGGCCGACTCGTACACCAAGGGCAAGTTCACCTTCGGGCTGGCGGCCAAGCTGGCCGTATCGAGCCTGGCTACCAACCGAGCCGTAGCCCTGGCCGGCGATGTCGGCGTGCTGTATAAGCCCAACGAGCAAGACTTTACGGTGGGAATAGTGGTAAAAAATGCTGGCTATATGCTAAAGCCCTACATAGCCAGCAGCCGCGAGCCGCTGCCGCTCGATGTGCAACTGGGCACCACCATTAAGCCCGAGCACATGCCGCTGCGTTTTACGCTTACGGCCCACCACCTGCAGCAGTGGAATATTCAGTACCTCGACCCGAACGCGCCGGGTACAACTACGGCGGGCGGCGACACGGTGCGCGCCAGCCGCAACTTTGGCGACAACCTGGCCCGGCACTTCACGGTGGGCGCTGAGCTGCTCCTAGGTACCGGTTTTCGGGCGCGGGTAGGCTACAACCACTTGCAGGCCCGCGAGCTACGCCTTGACAACACGAGCGGCGCCGCGGGCTTTAGCTTCGGTTTTTTGTTGCGCATCAGTCAGTTTCAGCTCGACTATACCCATGCTACCCTGCAAGCGGCGGGGTCGAGCAATTACTTCACTCTCAGCCGCAGCTTGAATAACCTGTTTAAAAAAAACTAGTAAAACTTTGTCATGCGGCGCCCGCACAGCATCTTCTTGGGCCAGCAGCTGTTTAGAAGTATTGCTTCCTGACAGCCCGGCCCAAATACCCCACCTAGGTCGCGCCGCCTGAACTACCAGACCCGAATGCTCAACGACACCTTTCTTACCCCGGCCCAGATTGTGGCCGAGCTCGACAAGTACATCATCGGCCAGCACGAGGCCAAGCGCCACGTGGCCATTGCGCTGCGCAACCGCTGGCGCCGCCTGCACGCCCCGGCCGACATGCAGCAGGAGATTGTACCGAATAATATCTTGATGATTGGGGCTACCGGCGTGGGCAAAACCGAGATTGCTCGCCGCCTAGCCCACCTCGCCGATGCGCCCTTTGTGAAGGTAGAGGCCAGTAAATTTACCGAAGTCGGCTACGTGGGCCGCGATGTGGAGAGCATGGTGCGCGACCTGGCCGAGCAGTCGGTAAGCCGCCTGCGCCAGCGCCGCCAGGAGGAAGTGAAGGTCCAGGCCCAGCAGGCGGTAGAGGATATTATCCTCGACGCCCTCATTCCGCCCATGAAAGCCCCGGCTAATGGTAATGGGGGCAGCTTAGGCTTCGGCATCAGCGGTGAGAGCATCGCGGCCGATGCTGTGCCAACCTCTGACCAAGAGTTGAACGAGCGCACTCGCGAGCGCTTTCGCCAGAAAATCCGCAACGGCGAGCTTGAGGACCGCCGCATTGAAATCAATGTAGCACAGTCGGGCCCCAGCGTAGGTATCATGGGCGCACCGGGCATGATGGACGAGGCCACCATGTCGGGCCTGCAAGACATGCTAGGCAGCATGATGCCAAAGAAATCGCGCAAGCGCAAAGTGAGCGTGGCCGAAGCCCGCAAGCTGCTGCTCGATGAAGAAGCCGCTAAGCTTGTGGATATGGACGAGGTAAAGGAAGAGGCCATCCGCCAGGCCGAGAACTCGGGCATCATCTTCATCGATGAAATCGATAAGGTGGCCACCAGTGGCAGCGGTAAGAGCGGCGGTCCCGACGTAAGCCGCCAGGGCGTGCAGCGCGACCTGCTACCCATCGTGGAAGGTTCGGCCGTCAATACCAAGTACGGTGTGGTCAACACCGACCACATTCTATTTATCGCCGCGGGTGCTTTCCACGTGAGCAAGCCCAGCGACCTCATTCCCGAGCTACAGGGCCGCTTCCCCATTCGCGTCGAGCTCCAAAGCCTGACCAAGGATGACTTCTACCGCATTCTGAAGGACCCAAAAAACGCGCTTACCAAACAGTACCAAGCCCTACTAGCGGCGGAGGACGTGCAGTTGGACTTCGACGATGCAGCGTTGTCGCGCCTGGCCGAAATCGCGTTTGAAGTCAACTCGGAGGTAGAAAACATTGGGGCTCGCCGCTTGCACACGGTCATGAGCCGACTGCTGAACGACTTGCTCTTTGACGTGCCCGACCAACTGCCCGCTGGCACCCACCTCACCGTGACGCCCCAGTTGGTAGAAGAGCGCCTGCGCGACATGGTGAAAAACCGCGATTTGAGCCAGTATATTTTGTGAGTAAAACGGGCCAAACTGCCACCTAGGGCAGCCTAAGCCAACGGAGCCGGTAGTCAGCACGTAGCTAGCTGACTACCGGCTCTTGTCTTTAGGGCCCCTGTTCACTCCCGCTTATGCACTACTACCTCATCACAGGCGCCAGCCAGGGTCTGGGCCGCGCACTCGCCGAAGCCATTCTCCAGCGCCCCGATACGCAGGTGCTCGGCATCTCGCGCCACGCCACCATCGAGCACGCGCGCTACCAGCACCAGCCGCTCGACCTTTCGGATATCGAAGCCGTGGAGCACAACCTAGGAAAGATTTTTGGACCGCGGCCCGATGCGCAGAGCCTCACGCTCATCAACAACGCGGGCACGCTGGGCGAAATCGGCTACGTAGGCGAGTTACCCAATGAGCATTTCCAGTTCGTGTTCGACCTGAATGTGGTGGCGCCCGCCATGCTCATGAACACCTTTCTGAGCACTTACGGCGCCTTAGGCAGCATCCCACGCACCGTACTCAACATCAGCAGTGGCGCCGCCCAACGCCCCGTCGATGGCTGGGGGGCTTACTGTGCCTCGAAGGCGGCGCTGAATGCGCTGTCCGAAACAGCCCAGAAAGAGCAAGACCTGCGCGGCTCCGGCGTGCGCGTGTGGGCCTTAGCTCCCGGTGTGGTCGATACGGATATGCAAGCGCACATCCGCACGGCAGCAGCAGGACAATTCAGTGAACATGAGAAGTTCGCAGGACTTCACGCCGAAGGGCAGCTGCGCAGTTCGGATGAAGTGGCTAAAGACATATTGGAGTGGCTGGCTGAGCCTAGACAGCCCGGGACCTCGGTGCTCACACGTATATAGCAGCACATATTACTACTATTCTAGGGACAGGTACAACGTAAAACCCAGCAAAAAGCCCCACCGGAGAATCCGAGTGGGGCTTTTGATTATTCTCTAGCTCCTGTCAATAAGAAGCGAGAGTAGCTACACCGAAATATTGATTAATAGCCGGGGTTTTGCGTAATAACTAACCCGTTGGTGAGCTGCACTTCGCGCAGTGGAAGCGGGAAAAGATTGCGATAAAGCTCTTGGTAAGTAGGGCGAGCTATCTGCACTGTATTGGTCCGCCGCAGGTCGTACCAATACATGCCCTCATACGCAAACTCCAAGCGGCGCTGCAGCAGGATATCAGTCACTAAACCGGCTGCCGTGGTAGCCGTAGTATTAGCCAGACCAGCGCGCGAGCGGATAATGTTTAGGTTAGTGGTAGCTGTAGCTATGTCACCGGTTTGAGCGGCAGCTTCTGCAATAGTCAGGACTACTTCGGCGTAGCGCACAGCGTTGAAGGGGTCATCACGGTTCGCAGTTTGCGTGTATTTAGCCGTGGTGCTGCTCGTTAACACATTGATGGCGAGACGGCGGTCACCAGTGGGGTGCGCGGCAGAAATAGCCGTACCTGGGTCGAACTCATCACGGCCGCCCGGCGAAGGGTACCAGTAGAAAGCGTACTGGCTCTGGTCGGTGTTATTGAAAGCCAGCTGCCAGAGCACATCGGTTGCAGCGCTGCCAGCACCAATGGTAGCGCTGCTAAAGTTGGCTACTACAGGCACCTGCTGGGCAAACTTCAATGCATCAGCGTACTGACGCATACGCAGTTCAAAGCGAGCCCGTAGTGCCAGTGCGGCTGATTTTGTGATTCGAGTACCCGAACCTACGGCCAAGTTTGCAATAGCATAGTCTAAGTCGGCGCGGATAGCTTCAGCCACAGCTGCCTCAGTAGCCCGCGGAATAGCCTCCGTTTCGGTACCTATAGATGTGGTTGGCGTTAGACGCAGGGGCACCCCTAGGCCATTGGGATAGCCGTAGCCTTGGGGCGTGCCACCCCACAGGGCCAACAGATTCATGTAGTGGAACGCGCGCAAAGCGCGGGCTTGTGCGATAGTAGACTGCTTCGCAAACGCAGGGTCATTAATCAATTCGCTCTGCTGAATCAGGTAGTTAGCGCGATTGATACCTACGTAGATGGCATTCCAAGTATTGCTAATCTGAGTATTATCAGGCGAAGCCAAGTTCTGTGCAATCACTCCATAGGTGGTAGTGAAGGTGCCACGAAATGAGATATCACCCGAAATCAAGTCAGAAATGGTAGGAAAGGCCAGGCCTGCATAATCAGAAGATTGCACAGCGTCGTAGGCACCTAGCAGGCCAGCAGCGGCATCTTCCTTTGTAGTGAAGCCAGTGTCAGAACTAACGCTGTTGGATGGCTCCACATTAATAGCCTTTTCGCATGAGCCCGCAGTCAAGCCCAGTGTCAGGAGCAAGGCCGAGCGAGTAGCAAGTTGGCGAATGGTGAATAGGTTCATATCTAGTATAAGGTCAGAGTATTAGAAGCCCAAAGTGATGCCGCCCGTGATAGTGCGCGCTTGCGGGAAGGTGAAGAAGTCGGTACCCAGCGCGGTGTTGTTGCCGCTAAACGAGCTCACCTCCGGGTCGAGGCCCGAGTACTTCGTGAAGGTCACCAGGTTTTGTGCTTGTGCATAAACGCGCAGTGAGCGGATGTGCGCCCGCGTGATAAAACCAGACGTAAATGTGTAGCCCAGCGTCACCGTCTTGAAACGGCCATACGAACCATCTTCCAAGAACCGGTCGGAGTTACGCGCATTCGTATTGGGGTCGCCGTACACTGCACGCGGGATGTTAGTGTTGGTGTTAGTGGGTGTCCAACGATTTAGCACCGCAGCATCCTGACCGTAGTCCGTGCTCATACCTTGGGTATTGCTAGCTGCCGAATTGTAGATTTTGTTGCCCACGTTGTACTGGAATAGTACGCTCAAGTCAAAATTCATATAGCGCAGCGTATTGGTGATGCCCCCGAAGAACTTGGGCTGGGCATTGCCAATAATCTCTTGGTCGTCAGCAGTGATGCGGCCGTCGTTATTCAAGTCACGAAACTTGATGTCGCCGGGGCGAGTCAGGGCAGCCTGGTATATACCAGTAGACGAAGTCCGGTTCAGCGCATTAATTTCTTCCTGTGTTTGGAAGATGCCATCGACGCGATAGCCGTAGAAAGCACCTAGGGGCTGGTCTACGATGAGGCGGCTGGCAAAGCCCGATGGAGTACCAGTAACGCTGGGGTCAGATAGCTTGGTAACCTTATTGCGGTTAAAGCTGATATTGAAGTTGGTCTCCCAGTTAAAGCCTGTGCCTTCGTTGCGCAGGTTTATGGTAGTTAGCGCTACTTCCAGACCTTTATTCTCCAAATTACCTACGTTGGCGCTGTAGCCAGTGAAGCCCGTGTCGGAGGTCAGGCGTTGTGTTAGCAGCAGGTCGTCGGTTTTACGCTTGTACAAATCAACCGACACGTAGAGTCGGTTTTCAAGGAAACCTAAGTCAAAGCCAACGTTAGTTTGGCGCGTACGCTCCCATTTTAGGTTGGGGTTAGCTAGCTGGGTCAGAGACAAGCCGCCTTGGGTCAAATAGTTAGCGCCAGGGCTAATCAGGCCTCGCGAGCCAAAGTTGCCCGTGGGCTGGTTACCCGTTTCGCCATAGCTGCCACGCAGCTTCAATTCGCTCAGTACGGTTTGGTCTTTCAGGAACGACTCGTCAATCACGCGCCAGCCCAACGAGCCCGATGGGAAGTAGCCTACTTGGTTATCGGCGCCAAAGCGTGATGACTGGTCACGCCGCACCGAGGCGCTAGCCAAGTAGCGACCCTTATAGGCATAGTCAACTTTTGCTAGCAGGCCAAACAGCGCGTTGCCGGTCGAGGTAGAAGTGGCGCTCACCTTGGTAGCACCAGCCGACAATTCCCGTATAGCATTGCTGGGAAAGCTGGTGGCTTGCGAATAAGAATCGCTGTAAGAATCACGCTGGTATTCAGCTACAAACAGCGCGTTCAGCGAGTGGTCATCACCAAAGGTCTTGGAGTAGTTCAGCGAGCTGATGTGGTTGTAGTTCAGGTCTTGTAGGGTGGCTAGAGTAGCTTCACCGCGCACCGCTGCACCAGGGTTGGTAAGCGTAGAATAGAACCGGTCGTCGCGGCCGTAGGTAAAGTCTAGGCCGAACGAAGCGCGATACCGGAGGTTTTTGATAAACTCAAACTCAATGAACTGCGAGCCAATCAAGCGGTTGTTAACGCTACGGATAAACGGCTCGTTAGCAGCCGCCACAGGGTTTTCCAGCGACCCAATTTTAAAATAAGTGCCGTTGGTATTGTAAATGGGCAGGTCTGCCGAGTACAGGCGAGCGGTAGTCAGCACCCCGTAGATGCTGTTATCGTTATTGATACGGTTGTTGGTGCTGCGGGTCAGGCCAACAGAGGTACCCATCCGTACCTTATCTGATAGCTTGCTATCAACGGACAAACGCATGCTGCCACGGCTGAAGCCCGAGCCCACGATAGTACCTTGCTGATCGAAGTAGTTCAACGCCAACCGGTACCGGGTAGCATCATTGCCGCCCGAGAATGTTAGGCCGTAGTTGCTGATGGGTGCCGTGCGCAGTACTTCATTGCTCCAGTTAGTGCTGGTAGCCGTACTAGGGTTCTGAAACTGGCTGAGCGGGCGGTACGTGGCGGGCGAGGCATCAACGTAAGATACCAGCCCCCCGGTGCCACTGGTGTTTCTTACCCCGTATAGATAAGCGGCAAGTTCAGCGTTAGTGCGGAAAGCAAAGGGATTGCCAGCTGGCCCCTGGTTAGTAACATAGTTACCGGCCGCGTTAGCCGGAAAGCGGTTGGCTGCGGCTTCCAAAAACAGCTGCGTCTGTTGTTCGCCGTTGAGCACTTCCGGGCGCTTCCAAACTGATTGAGCACCAGTATAGTAGTCTACATCAACGCGAGCCTTGCCCGATTTACCACGCTTGGTGGTAATAAGCACTACCCCGTTCGACGCCCGCGAACCGTAGATAGCCGCCGCCGCCGCATCTTTCAATACCTCAATCGACTCAATGTCGTTCGGGTTCAAGTCATTCAAGCCATTGGTAAGCTGGTTACCAGAACCTAGCTGTGTGGTATTGCCCGTAACTACGGGCAGGCCGTCTACTACATACAATGGTTCGTTGCTACCATTGATAGAGGCGGCGCCACGTACACGCACCGAAATACCCGAACCAGGAGTACCCGAGTTTTGGGTTACCTGCACCCCGGCAGCCCGGCCTTGCAAGGCCTGGTCTACCCCAATCACAGGCTGGTCTTTATACTGAGCCGAGCTGACACTCGCGATAGCACCCGTTACCTCGCGGCGCTCTAGCTGCTGGCCGTAGCCTGTTACTATTACCTCGCTTAGCTCCTTATTATCAGCAGTTAATACTAAGTCAATATTAGTGCGGCTGCCGATAGCTACTTCTTGCGTAGCCATACCCAGCGAACTGATAACTAGCGTACCGCCAGTTTCGGGCACGTTCAGGGTAAAACGGCCATCAACACTAGTTGATACGCCAGTTGTTGTACCCTTCAATAGCACAGTCGCGCCTGGTAGGCCTTCCCCTGTTTTTTGGTCAGTTACCCGCCCTGTCACCGTCCGTGACTGGGCAAATGCCGTGTGGCATGAGGCAACTATGAGCACAGTGCTCATTAGTAAGTTTTTGTTCATTGAAAAATGTAAGAAGGTAAAAGAGAAGATTTAGCTATTCCTTAATAACAAGTTAAAAGTTGGGCATGCAAGATAACTTAAATACCGTTGCCAAACAACATCTTTTTTTCATATCAGGAAGACAATTAATTATAATATTAACTGCAATAAATATACATTTTTGCTATACCCTATTAATTCAGTTAAGAATCACTAAGTTAAACATTAAAGCTTAATGACACCCTATCTATCAACTCACTCCACATTCGCACCATTTCTAATAAGCTGCTTAGTACAGCACTACAGCTATCATGTATCAATATATTAATTATTATTAATATATTGATACATTTGTTTTAATTAATAAATCACTGTTATATTATACTCAGTTCCTCTTCTAATCTATATCACCATGATAGTGCCACTATTATTCTAGCGCTCGCAAGGCTTATTCTACATTTTTATATAGGCCCTAGGGTGGCACAAGAATGTATGGATACTCTTATGCAGCTCACATAGCCCTCTCCCTGTGCCACAAGCTTAGCATTTTTTATGCCTGCCAACGACACTACGAATTGATACTATTCTGATATCCAAGGCTTCAACAGGACTATCTAAGCCCATCTTTTTTTCTGTAACAATTGCCTGTTAATGTTTTACTAAAGCCTTCTTACCTGAGTGTACTACCCTACTGCTGGTAATATTCAAATAATGCAGCGCCCTCTACCTATGCTATAGCTTGCTACGCTATATCTGGTTTTATACTAGCAGATTAAGTTACTAATCGCATCAATTGCCTGCGGCTTTCGCATCACATAGCGCATACACCATACAAAGGCGAAGACGACCTCTTTTAATTAACTTTTTGTGAATATCTTGCCAGCTCAATCCGGTTGATTGGGAAGTTGCTTTTACTCCCCCCATTCTTTTTTCTTTTCACATGAGACAATTTACCCCTTTAGTTATCTTACTCTCAGCGGGCCTCTCCCAAGTGGCTATGGCCCAGAGCCGGAGCATCTCCGGTCGGGTCATCGACCAAAAGAGTGGCGAGGGGCTGCCTGGTGTAACGGTACTAGTGAAAGGCACAACGCTCGGCACTGGCACCGGTAACGACGGCAGCTTTACACTCAACGTACCCGCTTCGGCTACCACGCTTACTTTCAGCTTCGTAGGCTATACCACCGTTGAGCAGCCTATTGGCAGTGGCTCAACTGTCAACGTTTCTTTAACAGCCGATACCAAGCAGCTAAATGAAGTAGTAGTTACGGCACAAAACGTAGAGCGGACCCGCAACTCGCTAGCTTATGCTGCCACTGTAGTAGAGGGCCAGCAAATAACAGCCGCCCGTAACCCTAATGCCATCAATGGCCTGTCGGGCAAAGTAGCTGGTGTGCAGATTCGTCAAAGCAATACCCTAGGCGGCTCGACTAACATTCTGATTCGGGGTACGAAGTCTATCGGTGGCAATAACCAGCCGCTGTTTGTGGTAGACGGTGTTCCGATTAGTAACGCGAACACAAACTCTAGTGGTCAGCAAACGGGCGGTGGCGGCTACGACTACGGTAACGCAGCAGCCGACATCAACCCCGATGATATTGCTACGATGACCATCCTGAAGGGCGCGTCTGCTACAGCGCTCTATGGTGAGCGTGCGGGTAATGGCGTTATTCTAATCACTACTAAGAAAGGCCGTCAGGGCCTAGGGGTTACTATCAATGCAGGTATCACCGCGGGCCGCATTGATAAGAGTACCTTCATCAAGTACCAAAAGGAGTACGGCGCAGGTTACGCTCCGTTCTTCTCGCAGGAGGATGTTGATGGCGACGGTACCCCAGACCTGTACAATGATTTGGCCGCCGACGCCTCTATCGGCCCGCGCTTCGACCCAAACCTGCAGGTATACCAGTGGAATGCGTTCCAGCCCGGTAGCGACCACTTCGGCCAGAAGACTCCTTGGGTAGCTGCGGCAAATGACCCCAGCACCTTCTTCAAAACTGGCCTGACGCTGAATAATAGCATCACCATTGATGGGGCCAATGAAAAAGGCACTTTCAAGCTGGGCTATAACAGTGTTATTGACAAAGGCATACTACCCAATAGCCAGGTTAATAAAAACGTAATCAACTTTGCGGGCTCGTTGAACCTGACGCCGCGCTTAGTTGCTAGCGCCAGCGTCAACTTCTCGGTAGTAAACGGCAAAGGCCGCTACGGCACTGGCTACAGCGGCAGCTTTAGCGAAAACCAAATGACCAACTTCCGTCAATGGTGGCAGACCAACGTTGACATGAAGGAGTTGGAGAAAGCTTACGAATATCAGGGCCTGAATGCCAGCTGGAACCTCACGGGCCCAGGCTCGTCGACGGCGCAGTACTGGAACAACCCGTATTGGTCGCGCCACAAGAGCTACGAAACTGATGCCCGCTACCGGACTTTCGGCAACGTAGCCCTGACCTATAAGGTCAACGACTGGTTCAACGTGCTAGGCCGCGTGACTCTGGATACGAACGATGACCTGCAGGAAGAGCGCCTGGCCTACGGAGCAGTGGGTGTCTCCGGCTACAACCGCTTCAACCGTACCTACCGCGAGGCCAACTTTGACCTGATTGGCAACTTCAAAGCGCGCATTGCAGAAAATTTTAGCTTCACCGGCTTGCTCGGTGCCAACCTGCGTCGCCAGTCAACCAAGTCTATCTACGCTGCAACCAACGGCGGCCTGGTTATTCCTGACTTCTACGCGCTGTCGAACAGTGTTTCGCCCATTAATGCACCTACTGAAGGCGACGTGCGCCAAGCAGTTGACGGGGTATTTGCCAACGCTAACTTTGGCTACCGCGATATGGTGTATTTGGAGCTGACGGCCAGAAGAGACCAATCATCTACCCTACCCAAGGCTAACAATGCTTACTTCTACCCTTCGGTAGCCTTAAACTTTGTTTTCTCGGAGTTGACAAAGGAAACCGCTCCTTGGCTGTCGTACGGTAAAATCCGGGGCAACTATGCCGAGGTGGGTAGCAGCGCAAACCCCTACAACATCACGGACATCTACGACAAGCCTGTTGCTTTTGGCTCAGTTCCCTTGTTCTCGGTACCTAGCACTAAGAACAACCCTGACTTGAAGCCTGAGCGTATCAAGAGCGCTGAGATTGGTTTAGAGACAGCGTTTTTGAATAGCCGCCTTGGCTTCGAAGCTAACTTCTACCAATCGAACACCATCAACCAGATTCTAGCCATCACTACCTCGGCTACTACTGGCTATACTGGCCGCTTCGTTAACGCTGGTACGGTGCGCAACCGCGGCGTTGAACTTTCGGGCTACGCATCACCGTTCCGCAGTGACAACTTCACCTGGACGATTAATGCTAACTGGACGAAAAACCAGAACCGCGTAGTAGAGCTCATCGGCGGTGTTGACAACATCGTACTCGCCACTTACCAAGGTGGTATCTCGACTAACGCCACAGTAGGCCGGCCTATTAACAGCATCCGCGGCCAGAACTTCCAGTACCGCGATGGCCAGCGCATTGTTGGCACCGATGGCTACTACCTCAAGACGCCTGACTCGAACCAAGAGATTGCTAACCCTAACCCCAACTGGACGGCTGGTATCTCGAACACGCTTACTTACAAAGGCGTTTCGCTGTACTTCTTAGTTGACGTCCGCCAAGGCGGCTCTATCTACTCGCTCGACCGTGCTTATGGCCTAGGTACCGGCCTGCAGCCAGAAACTGCTGGTCTCAACGACCTAGGCAACCCTTCGCGCAACACTATCGCCAACGGCGGTGGGGTTATCTTCCCCGGTGTGCAGGCAGACGGAACTCGGAACACTGTGCGTGCTGAGAACAGCGGCCTCGCACTCCAGCCAGATGGTACGTATGAGAACACCAATGCCAGTGCTTACGGTATCGATTTCAACCCGAATGCTGCATTCGTATACGACGCCAGCTACGTGAAGCTGCGCGAAGTATCGCTGACCTACTCGCTGCCTAAAACTGTGGTAGCTAAAATGGGTGGGGTACGCGGCATCGACTTCTCCATCGTAGGTCGTAACCTGTGGCTCATCCACAAAAACCTGCCCGACGCTGACCCTGAAGATGCCGCTAGCTCGGGCAACTTTGGCCAAGGCTATTCTACTGGTGCCTATCCTGCCGTCCGCACGCTCGGTGCTAACATCCGCCTCAGCTTCTAATCTATTATGAAAAAATTACTTGTTCTTGGTGCATCTGCTCTAGCGTTCACGACTTCCTGCGTGAGTAATTTGAGCGATGACTATAACACCAACCCTAAAAGCTCTACCAGCGCTATTGCATCTGGCTTGATTTCTAATGCGGAGCGCACGCTTGTCCGGACGGTTAATAGCTCCAGCGTTAACCTAAACCCCCTGCGCTTCTACGTACAATACTGGGCTGCTACTGATTACCCCAACGAGTCGCAGTACGACCTAATTACCCGTTCTATACCCAATGCAGTTTGGAACGCGCTGTATCGGGATTGCCTACGCGACTTGCGCGAAGCCAAGAATACTATTCCAAACGACATTACCATTCCGGATGCTAGTAAAGCCAATGCCCTAGCAGTTGAGGAAGTATTGGAAGTCTACACTTGGGCAACCTTGGTGGAAACCTTTGGTAATATTCCATACTCGCAAGCGCTTGACTTCAATAATAGCCAGCCCAAGTATGACAGCCAGGCAACCATCTACGCTGACCTAGCCACCCGGCTGGATGCGGCTATTGGTAAGTTCGACGCATCGCAGCCGTTGGGTTTCGGCGCAAACGAGCTGCTTTTCCCGGGTACCACCGCTGCCGCTACTACGGGCCAATGGATTAAGTTTGCAAACGCGCTGAAGCTGCGCATGGCACTGGTTACCGCCGACGTCGACGCTGCCAAATCTAAGACGATGGCTGAGGCTACGGTGGGTAAGCTTCCGACTTCTAACTCGGACGCTGTTGACCTTACCTTCAACGGGGCGCCTCCTAACACCAATCCGCTGTTCGAAGACCTAGTGAGAAGTGGCCGTACTGACTTCGTTGGTGCTAACATTTTCATCAACTCTCTGAAAGGCACTGCTGGCCCATCAACTGGCGTGACGGACCCGCGTTTGGATGACTATTTCAATGCGGCTACGTCGACCAACGTACCAGCTGGCACTTACGCCGGGGGTGTGGTAGGCACTGGTAACAGCAAGACTAATTTCTCACAGCCGGGCTCTAAGCTCCGGGCAGCGACACTGCCGGGGGTGCTCATCTCATATGCAGAGGTAGAGCTATTGCAGGCCGAGGCCATTGAGCGGGGCTTCAATATGGGCGGCACCGCCGAGTCGCACTACAATGCGGGTGTTACTGCTTCCATTCTAGAATGGGGCGGCACTGCTGCTGATGCCAGTACTTACCTCGCGTCCAATAAGGTGGCTTACACAACGGCTCCTGGTGACTACAAGCAGAAAATTGGCTATCAGCTCTGGGTGGCGCTCTACAATCAGCCTACCGAGTCTTGGACGCAGTGGCGCCGCCTGGATTACCCCCAGCTGCCGCTTGCTTCCAACGCCATCTACCCGGTTATTCCGCGTCGTTACCTGTACCCGACTGTTGAGCAAAACCTCAACAATGCTAACTACGCTGAAGCTTCGGCAGCCCTTGGTAGCACTGGCGACAACGTTGCGACTAAGCTCTTCTGGGATAAGTTTTAATCCCATTTAGCACTAGTAAAAAAGGCTGCCCTATTGGGCAGCCTTTTTTATTGATATAGTAGGTAAGAGTGCGAGTTCCTAGCTCTGCATCAGAAAGCCTTTGATATACTCGTCTAGGTCGCCATCAAGCACGTTTTGCACGTCGGTGCGCTCTATGCCCGTACGGAGGTCTTTGATGAGCTTGTAAGGGTGCAAGACGTAATTGCGAATCTGCGAGCCGAAGTCGATACGCTTTTTACCGGCTTCTACTTTGTCGCGCTCAGCGTTGCGCTTGTCCATTTCTAGTTGGTAGAGGCGCGACTTGAGCATACGCAGGGCGTGCTCCTTGTTCATGAGCTGCGAGCGCTCTATCTGCACCGCGATGATGATGCCGCTGGGGGCGTGCGTGAGGCGCACGGCCGTTTCGACCTTGTTCACGTTCTGGCCACCCGCGCCACCGGCCCGGAAGGTATCCCAACTGATGTCGGCAGGATTGATTTCGATGTTAATGGTATCATCGACTACGGGGTAGGCAAACACGGACGCAAACGACGTATGCCGGCGCCCACTGCTATCGAAGGGCGAGATGCGCACTAGGCGGTGCACGCCGATTTCGCTTTTGAGATAGCCGTAGGCAAACGGGCCATCTATCTCGAGCGAGGCCGACTTAATGCCGGCGCCCTCGCCAGGCTGGTAGCTGACCTGCTTCACGGTGAAGCCCTTGCTTTCGCCCCACATGATGTACATGCGCATCAGCATCTCGGCCCAGTCCTGGCTTTCGGTACCGCCGGCGCCGGGGTTGATGTCGATAATGGCCGATAGCTGGTCTTCCTCGTCAGAAAGCATACGCTTGAACTCCAGCGCTTCTACTTTCTGCTGGGTGGCATCGTACTCGGCCTGAATTTCGGCTTCCGTGGCTTCGCCTTCCTTATAAAAGTCGAAGAGCACGTCGGTATCGGCTACGGCCTGTTGCACAGCTTCGTAGTCGTCGGTCCAGGTTTTGATGCTTTTGATTTCTTTCAGCTTGGCTTCGGCCGCCTTGGAATCGTCCCAAAAATCGGGCGCCAGGGTTTCGGCTTCGGCGCTAACTACCTGTTCTTTACGGGCATCGTAGTCAAAGATACCTCCTCAGAGCCTCGGCGCGGCCCTTCAAGTCCTTTATCTGGTCTTGGGTCATGTGGTAGATAAAAAGTAACCTAGGGTGCATAGTACACCTTATGTGGCAACAAAGGTCGGTATAAAAAAAGCCGCCCGTATACCGGGCGGCTTTTCTATGGCGAAGGAGGCGCTACACGGCCACCATCCAGCCGTGCGGGTCGGCCGTGTGGCCTGTGCGGATGGCTTCGAGCTCGGCCCCTACCCGGCGGGCAAACGAGGTATCGGCCAAGGCCGGCAGGTCGTAGTCGTGGCCTTCGTGGCCGATGGTAGCAATGGCCGCGATGGTAGCAGCCGTGCCCACGCCAAAGGCCTCGGTGAGGCGGCCTTCCTGAATGGCCGCCACTACTTCGCGGCTCGATACGCGGCGCTCCTCTACGGGCATGCCCCAGTCGCGGGCCAACTGCAGCACCGAGCGGCGGGTAATACCATCGAGGATGGACGTAGAAAGTTCGGGCGTAATGAGGATGCCGTCGATAACAAACATAACGTTCATGGCGCCAGACTCCTCCACATACTGGTGCTCCGAGGCATCGGTCCACAGCAGCTGGTGGTAGCCTTCTTGCTGAGCCAGCTTGCTGGGCAGCATGGCTGCGCCGTAGTTGCCCGCATTCTTGGCATAGCCGGCGCCACCGGGGGCAGCGCGCACGTATTTCTGCTCGAAGCGCACGCGCACCGGTTTGTTGAAGAATGCCGCTACCGGGCAGGTGATGATGCCGAAGTGATACGTTTCGGACGGCCGCACCCCTAGGAAGCCATCGGTGGCGAACATGAAGGGGCGGATGTAGAGCGAGCTACCCGCCGCGCTGGGTACCCAGCCCGCATCAAGCTTCACCAACTCGCGCAGGCCTTGCAGGTAAATATCTTCAGGGATGGTGGGCATGGCCATGCGCTCGGCCGAGGCATTGAGGCGGCGCCAGTTGTCGAGGGGTCGGAACAGACCTACGCTGCCATCGGCCTGCCGGTAGGCTTTGGCGCCTTCAAAAATGGCTTGCCCGTAATGCAGGGCCGAGTTGGCGGGGCTGACGGCCAGGGGGCCATAGGGCAAGATGCGGGGCTGCTGCCATTCGCCTTGGCGATACTCAACGGCCAGCATGTGGTCGGCAAAAGACTTGCCGAATTCAAGATTAGCCAGGTCGAGCTCGGCGAGGCGAGACGTAGCAGCGGGCTGCACGTCAATGGTCAAAGTGTCAAGCATAGGAGTAGCAGGGATTAGTCAGAAGGCGGCCGCACGCGAACGCCAGAGTGGGTGGGATAGGTAAGAGTAGGGACAGGCAAGCCAGCTAAAAGTTGCAGTAACGCGCTTGCCGCCGCGCTGCAAGCGGCAAGTTACAGCCGAGGCTTCCAGGTAACCTCCTCTACACCTAGGTCGTGGGCCATGGCCCGGCTCAGCACGAAGAGGTAATCGGACAGCCGATTGAGATACATAATAACCAGGTCTTCTACGGGCGAGCTTGCGCGCAGCTCCACGGCCAGGCGCTCGGCACGGCGGCACACGCAGCGCGCCACGTGTCCAAACGACACAGCCGGGTGCCCGCCGGGCAGCACAAATTCGCGCAGCGGGGCCAGGGTTTCATTTAGCTGGTCCATCTCCGCTTCGAGCAGGGCTACGTCGGCGGCGTGCAGGTCGGGCAGGCGCTTGTGCACCTCGTGGTCGGGGTCAGTGGCCAGGTGCGAGCCGATGGTGAATAGCCGGTCCTGGATTTCCTTTAGCAAGCCGCGACGCGGGGCGTTCACTTCCTGGTCGCGCAGCAGCCCTAGGTAGGCATTTAGCTCATCGACCGTGCCGTAGCAGTCGATGCGCAGGCTCGACTTGGGCACGCGTGCCCCACCAATGAGTGAGGTCAGCCCCTGGTCGCCGGTTTTGGTGTATATCTTCATCGCAGATTATAACGGATTTATCGGATTTCGCAGATACGCCTACCTGCGGCAGGCTGCCTATGACTGGCGATGGCGATTACTAAGCCGTAGTGTGGGGTACGCTTTAGTTGAGGTAGCGGCTAAAAGATGCCCTAGGCGCTCAAGGAGTTGATGGCGGGCTGCGTCACGTTGTGGTTTACGTCGTCGGTTTCGATGAGGCCGTCGCGGAGGCGCACAATGCGGTGGGCGTAGTGGGCAATGTCTTCTTCGTGCGTTACCATGATGATGGTGTTGCCCTTGGCATAGAGCGCCTCAAACAAGCCCATAATTTCGTAGCTGGTCTTGGAGTCGAGGGCACCAGTGGGCTCGTCGGCCAGCAGCACACTGGGGGTATTGACGAGCGCGCGCGCAATGGCCACGCGCTGGCGCTGGCCCCCGCTGAGCTCATTGGGGCGGTGGCCGGCGCGGTCGGCCAGGCCCACTGCGCGCAGAGACTCTAAGGCTAGCTCGTTGCGCTCGCGCTTATTGAGGCCCGCGTAGATGAGCGGCAGAGCCACATTTTCGAGGGCTGAGGAGCGCGGCAATAGGTTAAACGTCTGGAAGACGAAGCCGATTTCTTTGTTGCGCACCTCCGCCAGTTGGTTGTCGCTCATGCGGCTTACATCCTGGCCGTTGAGGATGTATTGGCCGCTGCTTGGGGTATCGAGGCAGCCCACAATGTTCATGAGCGTGCTTTTGCCTGAGCCCGATGGCCCCATAAAAGCCACGTATTCGCCGCGCTTGATGTCGATGCTCACCGAGCGCAAGGCGTGAATGTGCTCGGTGCCCATCACGTATTCCTTGGCGATGTTGGTGGTTTGAATAACGAGCGGCGAAGTGTTGGCAGCGAGCATGGGCAGAAAAAGTTAGCGGCTAGAAGTGGGCACGGGCGCAGCGTCGGCCGCAAAAGCGGCCATCGCCGCCGCGTGGGCCGCCCGGCGCGCCGCAAATTGCGTCAGCAAGTTAGCGTAAGTAGCCGCGTCTAGGTGCGTTCGCAGCTGAGCGAGCGCGGGCTCAGCCAGCTCGGCCAGGCCCGCATCGGCTGCTGCCAGCACAAAAGCTTGCTGCAGCGGCACCGAGCTGGGGTTCTCCACCAAGCCTAGGCGCAGAGCCTCATAGGCGTCGCTAGGCTGCTTGCGGGCCGTGTAGAAGCGGGCCGCTGCCAGCACTGCTTTTTCATTGAAGGGCGCTGTACTCAGCAATTGCTGGTAAAGCTTGGCAGCTTTAGCAGGGTCTTGCTCGGCCTGCTGTGCCTGCTTTAATAACTGGCTGCCACTAGCTGGCGCTTGGTTACCCAGCTCTATTTTACTGGTGCTGGCCAGCGCTGCCAATAGCTGCCGCCCGGCGGGGCGCTGGGCTGTGTCGGCGCTTGTAGCCAAGCGCTGCGCTGCCACGCGCGCCGAATCGGCCGGCCCACCTAGGGCCAGCGCCCACCCGCGGGCGGCCGGGGCTAGGGGCAGCCCGTGCTCGGCGGCAAGGTCAAACTGCGCAGCGGCCGTAGCATATTGCTGCTGTTGCAATTGCCAGATTCCCAATAGGTACTGATAGTAAGCCGCCGAGGCGCTCGTGCCCGCCGCCAGCGGGGCGAGCGTTTGGCGGGCGGCTAGCTCTCGGCCTGCTTTGTGCAGCAGCAGCGCTTGCAGAAAAACTAACTGCTCGTAGTACGTACCGTTTTCGGGCTGAGCGGCGAGCTGCTGCAAATGGGGTAGCCAACTCGCTGCCGCACCGCTACGCTGCACTACCCAGAGCACGTCGTGGTAGAGCGCCGCAAACGACGCCTCGCTCAGGAGCAACGGCCCCTTGGCAGTGGCGGGCAAAGCACTAGAGGCTTTCGTGAGCAGGGCCAGCAGCGTTTGATTGCTTCGCAGGGCAGGCTCCTTGGCGGTTGGCTTCATTTGCGCGCTGAGCTTGGTGGCGGCGGGCAATAGGCCTTGCTGCGTCAGGAAAGCCAGTTGGTTAGTCTGGCTAGCGTAGGACTTGGGCGCGAGCTTCTCGGCTTTGTCTAAGTAAAAAGCGACCGAATCGGTGAGGGCCGATTGGGTGAAGAGCTGTGCTAGGTCAGACGTCAGGGCCACGCTGGCAGGAAAGTCCCGGCGGCCTTTGCGCAGGATGTCCAGGCCCTCAAAAAAATCGCTAGGTCCGGCGTAGAGCGCGGCCAGGCGCAAGGTCAGCTTTTCGTCGGGGCGCACCAGCAGGGCGCGGCGCAGGGCATTAAGCTCGTTTTGGCGCTGGTCGTGGAAGCGGTACAGCGCGGCGCGGCCCAGCTGTGCCGTGCGGTTGAAGCGGTCGAGCACGTCGCCGCTTTCGGCGTAGTAGCGCTCAGCCAGCAGGGCCAAAGCCAGGTCGTCGGGCCGCGACTCACTCTGCTGGCGGGCCAGGTCGCCGAGCAAGTTGTATTGGCCGGCTTCTACCTGGTCGAGCAGGGGCCAACTGGCTCGCATCTGCGTCAGCCCGATGGCCGCCAGCCCCAGGATGTACACCGTGAAGAATGGCAACCGGCGCGGCTCAAATACCACCCGGTACACCCGCAGCCGCTGCCGCAACAGCGACCCAAAATTGATGAGCACGTACAGCAGGAAAGCGGCTCCCAGCCACAGCAGCGCCAGGGTAGTGAACGACCGCGCCGCCGACAAAAGCGGGGTATTGACCGTGGCCAGGGCGTAGCCGAGCGCGCCAGCGGCTCCAGCCGCGAGTAGCCAGTAAAGAGACCGGGCAGCGGCATAAGGTAGCCAGGCACCGTAGCTGGGCAGGCGCTGGGGCAGGCCTAGGCCCCCTGCCAACACAGCTGGCAGCAGCAGCACCAGCGGGTCGAGGCGCAGTCCAAACAGTAGCTTTACTTCGCCGTTGCTCCAGTAGTAGAAAGCTAGAGCCCCTAGGTATAGCGCGCTGGCCAGCACCAGCGGCAGCAGGCCATACCGGCTTTCGGGCCGCTCGGCCTGGGTGTTAAACCAAACCAATGCCCGGATATTTTCTACCCCCACCCACAGCACTAAGGCGGCCACCAGCACTGCGCCGCCGGGCGTGGCGTAGGCGGCCAGCTGCAGTAGCGTTTCTTCGACTGGCAGGCTCGTTTTGGCAAAAATCAGCCAGACCAGACCAGCCACCAGCGCGCCAAACAGCAGTATCCGCCACCGAATACCGACTCGGCCTCCGAAGGCGTGCAGCCCGAAGGCTGTGCCACCTAGGAGGCTCAGGCTCAAGATTAAAAACCCCTGTCGGCTGCCCTGAAAGATTTCCAGCGTATCGACATTCAGCGACATCAGCAGGAAAATAACTGGCAGCGTACCCGCCAGAAAAGCTGGGCGGCGCAGCATGCTCACCACCGCCAGCCAGCCGGCCAGGCCCGTGGCCAGCAGCCCCAGCCACACCCCAGCAGCCACGGACTGGGTAAAGGGCCCGGCAAAATCGTGGGTGAGGGTCGTGAGGTACCCGTTGGCCGGCACCGGCAAGTGCGCCGGGCCCACCGCCACCGAGTCGAGCGCGAGCGGCAAGGGTGCTAGGTGCGGCACCAGCACTAGGGGCAGCGTCGCGGCCTCGCCCGTGAAGTAGTAGTAGATGGCCAGCCCTACGGCCAGCGCCGCCAGCAGCCCCGGCACCAGTGCCGAGCGGCGCACGAAAGAGAAGTCAGCCACCGAGGTACAGCGTTAGTCGAGCACCTTGGGCACGCGGAAGTAGTCGGAGTCTTTGCGCGGCGCGTTGCGCAGGCCTTCCTGGTGGCTCACGGTATTGCGGGCCTCATCATCGCGCAGTACGTTGATTTCGTGCGATAAATGCACTAGCGGCTCCACGCCCGTAGTATCTACTTGCGAAAGCTGGTCTACCCAGTCCAGGATGCCGTTTAGGTCCTTGAGCATCTGCTCTTCGCGGGCGGGGTCAAATTCGAGGCGAGCTAGGTGCGCTAGGCCGCGGAGAGTTTCAGTATTCATATGGGTAGTGCGTGTGATTAGAATAATGGAATGAGGAGTAAGCAACGTAATGGGTTCAGAGGTAACGACGTAAGTAGTACACTCATTGTCCATCAGGCTATTTACTCATTACCCCCGCCAGGTGCTGGGCTCAGGAATACCCCGGCCCTCGGGCATAAAGTCGTCGGCAATTTGGGCCGCTACCTGCGCCTTGAGGGCGGGCACGTCGGCCTGGGTTAGGGTTTTGGTTTCGATGGGTGCGTGAAATACGGCGCGCAGCCGCGCATAGCGCACTCGCAGGCCCTTCACGGAGGGCATAAACTTGTGGTTGAAGGGCATGCTCACGGGCACGATGGGTACGCCCGTGGCAATGGCCAATTGAAAAGCACCATCTAGGAAAGGCCCTAGCTCCTCGCCGGGCTTGTCGCCGATGGTGCCTTCTGCAAACACGGCCAGCGACCGGCCTTCCTGCAACTCTTTCTTAGCTTGGGCAAAGGCGCGGCCCCGGCCCACTGCACTGCCGCGGTTTACCACGATGTAGGTGCTGGCAAACAGCGGCCCCCACAGCGGCACCTTGGCCAGCGAGTCTTTGCCCATCATGTTCAAAAACCCCGGAATGGTGCGAAACAGCACTAGAATGTCAATGTATGAGCCGTGGTTGGATACATAAATGCAGGGCTGCGGCACAGGTGCAGTGCTTTCGCGCACCACATCAAGCGGCACGCCCCACATAAAAATTGAGAACCTGGCCCAGCTGCGGTTAAGGGTGTGCAAATGCCGCCGCCAGGCTGGCCGCCGGCTCAGAAGCCACTGTAGCGGATAGGTGACGAAGAAAGGCGTTACAAACCAGAAGGTCGCCCACGTGGTGTAGAGGCGGTGACCGATATAACGAAGCAGCGCACGCATAGGACAAAGGTAGGAGCTACCGCTAGTTGGGGGCCGCGCCCTACCCTAGGGCACTAATGGGTCGGCAACTCCCATAACGCAATAGCTATCTATTAGCGAGCACTTTTTCAGCTTTCAGTAAGCCGGCCACGCTAATGGCGTCAGTTATTTCGTTGCTCATGGCCAAGGCTACTGCTTGGGCCAAGGGCAGCTTCCACAGGCGCAGGTCTTCAGTTTCTTCGGGCTCCCAGTCGGTTTGGGTCAGGTCTTCGGCCAAGAACACGAAGCCTTCTTCATCGGTCACCGAGTTGGAGGTGTGCAGGCGGGCAATGCACGTCCAGTGGTTGGCCAGCAGGCCGGTTTCTTCGCGCAGCTCGCGCTGGGCCGATTCCGTGATATCGACATCGAGCAGGCCGCCGCCCATTGGAATTTCCCAGCTGTATTCATTCAGGGTATAGCGGTACTGGCCTACCAGCCACGTATTTCCTTCTGCATCGATGGGCACAATGCCAATGGCTTTGTTGCGCATCGACACCACCCCGTAAATACCTCGTCCACCTTTAGGGTTGAGCACTTGGTCTTCGCGCACCCGAATCCAAGGGTTTTCATACTTGGGCTCAGTACTCAGCGTTTGCCAAGGGTTGTGCGTGGGGTCGAAGTCGGCAGGCGGTAAAGTTGGCTCCATCAGGTGAGGCACGGGGGTTGGTAACGCGCCAAAATTACAACACCCGCCGCTGTGCCAACCTCCCGCCGCTCGGCGCGTACTATCTAGCACCCGGTGGCTGTTTATTTCCCGGCCGGCCGGCGCTATCTCATGGCTCAAGACAAAAAGAAAGATACCCCCACTACCTCGGCCGACGATTCGCTGCTCAACCTCAAATTTGCTCAGGCCGAAGCCGACCTAGCCGAGAAAACCGGCGGCCTAGGTCCTACCACCAACGTCTATGTATCGTCGGACGAAGACGATGAGATTACGGCTGCCGAAGGTCCCGTGGACAAGCAAGGCCAGCGCCGCGGTGTAACCGACCCCACCGATGAAGGCTCGACGGCTGGCAGCCATAGCTAAGCAGTTTCTTTGTTTATAGCGGCAGCGGCAGTAAAATGCGGACCTAGGCACACTGTTTGCCCTACCTCCGTTTTTTACTGCCGCTCTTTTGCACCTGCTTCTTATGCGTTTTTCCTCTCCTGCTCATCGCTACCCCGCCGCCCGGCTGGCCTTAGGCCTTCTGCTAATTGGGCTGGCGCTGCTCGGCGCCTGCCGGGCTAGTGGGCCGGCCACGCCGGCGCGCACGGTGGCCGCTTTCTTCAACAAATACGAGAAGCGCCCCGGCTTCCACACCACCGAATGGTCGGCCAGCTTACTGCAGCGCCTAGCGCTGGTAAAGGCCGCCAATCTATTCGGAGGCAATGATTTGACTCAAGCCATTACGGGTATTCGGGCCGCACGGGCGCTTACCTTTGCCCCTACCTCTACGAGGGCCCTAGACCTGTCGCAGCAAGGCCTGCTTAATGAGGCTACTGGCCTGCTGCAAGCCGAACGCTACACGCCGCTTTCGGCCGCCACCTCTTCGGGAGGCAACTACAACTCGGTGGTGCGCATGTCGGGCGATAAGGTGAGTGAGCTAGTCGCTACCGGCACTGTGCCCAACGCCGCCGACTCTTTCGTGCTGGTGCAGGTAGAAGGAAACTTCACCCGTGCTCAAGCAGAAGCCCTGGCTAAGGTGCTGCCACAAGTAGTGCAGCAAACAGGCCAATAGCTGAGACTTCACAAGCCCCTAGGTCAGTAAAAAGGCCCCGCGCATCATATAACGATGCGCGGGGCCTTTTTGCTGACCTAGGGACACCTTAAACTTAGAGCTTCTTTAGAATTAGGTCCATTCCGCTCGCGATTTATTAGTTCTCTTCCTATTTATTTTAGGTATCCAACCTCAATAAGAATAAAGCCACCTACTAACAATGGGCTCTCAACTCGACCTCAGAATGGTGGGTGATAAGTATGACGAGCGGCAGCTATCCCCTTTTCTTGGTCGAGATTTTAAGTTTGAAATAGCGGGTGGCGACATCTGGATGGACCGTCCCCCCTTCCTTACTCCAGAGGAAAGGGTACTTATTGAAGGACCTTATTATGAAGATTTTGATGAGTACCCGCCCGTCACAATTAGTCCACTAGAGCTAGCTCGCGTACTAACAAAAATCAAAGACTACCTATGGACGCATCAAGATTCGCTACAGCAGGAAATTAGCCTCGACTACGAGCGAATGGAGCAAGAGGGATTATCCACTTATATAATCGTTAACCAAAGCCATTGCTGGATAGACAATTACCCTGGGCGTTGTTTCAAAGAGTGGTGGCCGGTTGGGAAAACGGAGCATCAAATACGCATTACCAGCTACCCTCTCGAACCCAATGAGGTAGAGCTATGGATGGACGCTGGGGAGCGGCTAGAAATAGAAGGTAGAACCTACTACCTAAAAAGAACTAGTCCGTACGAAAAATTCGCTTCTGCTCTTGATAAAGCCATTATCTTTTGCACGTACGCTGATAGCATCGGCGAACAGGTATTTTGGCTGCACGACTGTTGAACTCATTAGCATTTGCGCATAGATTTTCAACTGTATTGGGCTGCCGCAAGTAGTGCAGCAAACAGGCCAATAATCACGACCTCGTAAGTCCCTAGGTGAGTATAAAGGCCCTGCGCATCCTATAGCGATGCGCGGGGCCTTTGTACTCACCTAGGGATACCACCTACTTAAATATCAAACTTAATACCCTGCGCCAGTGGCAGCTCGGTGCCGTAGTTGATGGTGTTGGTCTGGCGGCGCATGTACACGCGCCAGGCATCGGAGCCCGACTCGCGGCCGCCGCCGGTTTCTTTCTCGCCACCAAACGCCCCGCCGATTTCGGCGCCGCTGGTGCCAATGTTCACGTTGGCAATGCCACAGTCGGAGCCAGGGTGCGCCAGGAAAGCTTCGGCCTCGCGCAGGTTCAGGGTGAAAATGGCCGACGACAGGCCCTGCCGCACGTCGTTTTGCAGGCGAATGGCTTCTTCGACCCCGCCGCTGTACTTGATAAGGTAGAGGATGGGCGCGAAGGTTTCGGCCTGCACCGTAGAATAGTGGTTTTCGGCCGCTACCAGGGCCGGCAGCACGTAGTGGCCACCGTGCAGTTCGGCGCTGCTCACTACCTGGCCGCCCGCGAGCAGGGTGCCTCCCTCCTGCTGCACCTGCTCGAGCGCCGCGGTGAAGTGACCCACCGCATCGGCATCAATGAGCGGACCCACCAGCGTGCCGGGCTGCAAGGGGTGGCCAATGGGCAGCTTGGCATAAGCCGCTAGCAGGCGCTGGCTTACTTCGTCGTAAATGCTGTCGTGGATGATGAGCCGGCGCGTGGTGGTGCAGCGCTGTCCCGCCGTGCCCACCGCCCCAAACACTATGGCGCGCATGGCCATGTCGAGGTCGGCCTGCGGCGTTAGAATAATGGCGTTGTTGCCACCCAGCTCGAGCAAGGCGCGACCTAGGCGCTGGCCCACGGCTGCGCCCACGGCCCGTCCCATACGAGTGCTGCCAGTGGCCGACACCAGCGGCACGCGCTCGTCGGCGGCCAGGGCGGCGCCTACATCGGGGCCGCCCAGCACCAGGTTAAATACGCCTTCGGGCAAGTCGTTTTCGGCAAGCACCTTGCGCAGAAGGTGCTGCACTGCTACGGCCACCAGCGGCGTTTTTTCCGAAGGTTTCCAGATGCAGACATCGCCACACACGGCAGCCAGCATGGCGTTCCAGCTCCACACGGCCACCGGAAAGTTGAAGGCCGAGATAATGCCCACCACGCCCAGCGGGTGATACTGCTCGTACATGCGGTGGGCTGGGCGCTCCGAGTGCATGGTGAAGCCGTGCAGTTGCCGGCTCAGCCCAACGGCAAAGTCGCAGATGTCTATCATTTCCTGCACCTCACCTAGGCCCTCCTGCAAGATTTTGCCCATCTCGTAGCTCACCAGCTTACCTAGGGCTTCTTTGTGGCGGCGTAGCTCCAGCCCGATTTGACGCACCACGTCGCCGCGCTTGGGTGCGGGCACCAGCCGCCATACCGAAAAAGCCGCTTGGGCGGCCTGCACCACGGTTTCGTAGTCGGCCACGGTCGCTACCGTGATGGCCGCGATGGGCTGCCCATCGGCGGGTGAAACGATGGTTTTGGCCGGCTGGCCCGGGTGGCCCCAGTGGCGGCCCGTGCTATAGGCGGGGCTGTGCGCGGGCACCCCGAGCTGGCGCAGCACGTCTTGCATGCCGTGCGGGTCGGCGTGGGGATGGGCCACGGTTACATCGGGGGTGGTTGCTTCTTCGAGGGCCTGTTTCATACACTGCGGAGATAAACTAGAGGCTTCAAAGGTACTTCGCCGGGCTTAGCGGCACGGTAGGCTACGCCCACCACCGGGCTACCCCCTAGGTGGGCAGCTTAACCTTAGCAGGGCCGGAGCTAACCACGCTGCATTTTGCTAGCCTACTGCATCACTGGGCAAGCGTTCTTAGCCACTAGATGCCACCTAGGTTCATAGCCGAGCGAAAAGCGGTCGGACAAGACCACCTGCATGCGGAGACAACTGCTTAGCTCAATACTGCCCACGTAGACCCAACGGTAAGCCGGCCCTACGGCTGCTGCGCCAACCACGTCATCGCTGCGCGCTCCTGGTCGAAGTAGCAGTACTGTGCGCCTTGCGAGGAACCCTGACGGATATTTTCTTGCAAACCGGGGTCGGCCACGGCTACCTCCTGCCCTACCATGGCAAAGTAGGCGACCACCACCGGCTGCCCTAGCAACTGAGGCAGCTGGGGCCCAAACTCTTGACCAAACCATTGGATTACCGCCGCATCGTCGATGCGGCGGCGACGCACATCGAGCAGCCAGTGGCGGCAGCTATCGTGCACGAGTGCTGCCGCGAGCAGCTCCTGGTAATGCGCTTGTAGCTCGCCCAGTGTCACCGGCCGTAGCCACCGGCCAATGAGAATGTGCTGGTCGGGCAAGTAGGCCAGCGTAAAGCTGCTAGGGTCACGAGTCGTAAGCAATTGCATAAGAATAGGCGTAAGTAACTGGCGGACGGCCACAAACTTACTTGCGCTGCTTCTATTCTGAAAAGACTATTCTACCACTAAGCGAGCCACCTGAGGAGCTTGCTGCGGCACAGTGGCCCGCACCAGGTATACTCCGGCCGGCAAGCCTGCCACCTCAAGGGCCGTGGTAGTGGGGCGCACCACCCGGCCTAGATTATCATAAACGGTAAGGGTAGCCCCAGCAGGCAGGCCCAGTACCTGCACGGGGCCACGGGCCGGATTGGGCGCCAGGGTCAGGCTGGCCGCCGCGCCGGCTACCAGCCGCACCGGCGAGTAGATTGCTGTGCCATCTTGGTCGAGCTGCGCCAGGCGGTAGTAGCACTGGCCCGCGGCCTGTGCATCGCGAAACGTATAGGTGTGCGCGGTGGTGCTACTGCCCGCGCCAGCCACAAAGCCGAGCGCCGCAAACGTGGTGCCGTCGGTCGACTTCTCGACCCGAAACCCTAGGTTGCCGGTTTCAGAGGCCGTAGCCCATGTAAGCACCGCCGCGCCGGAGCCATTGCGCTGGGCATCGAAGCGCACCAGCACCACGGGCAGGGGCAGCGAGATAGACATCTGCCCCTGCAGCGGCACTAGGCGGTCAAAGCGCAGTGCGGTGTCAGTGGTGCCATCGCCGAGCTGGCCCGCTTCGTTGGCACCGGTGCTCGACAAAGCCTGCGCCGATGCCGTACGCGCCAACGAAAAATTGCCACTGCTGCCGCTCCCGAGGGTAGCCCAGTCGGTGCTGCGGGTCGCCTCCTGGCTAAAGGCCGCACTGGCTTGGCTCGATACCGTACCTAGGCCCAGCTCGCCGCTGTCGTTGTCGCCCCAGGCGTACAGGGTACCCGCCGCTGTGAGAGCCAGGCTATGGGCCGCCCCCGTTGCCAGCTGCGTCAGGAGGGGCGCATCGGCCACCAGCGTGGGCACACCAACCGCCTGGCCGCTGCTGAGGCCAAGCTGGCCGTAGGTGTTGTCGCCCCAGGCGTAGAGCGCACCGCTAGCCGTAAGGGCCAGGCTATGTTGGCGGCCAGCGGCTAGCTGGGCTAGCGGCACGCCTAGGCTCACCAGCGCCGGCTGGCTGGCGGAGCTGGCCGTACCAAGCTGGCCATAGGTGTTGTCGCCCCAGACGTAAAGCGCTCCGGTAGCCGTGAGGGCCAGGCTGTGCTGCCCGCCAGCTACCACTTGCGCAAACGTGAAGCCCCCCCCCACCGCGGCCGGGGCGGTGCCCCCGGCAGTGGTGCCTAGCTGGCCGGCACTATTGCTGCCCCAGGCGTAGAGCTGCCCCGCGCCGGTCAGGGCTAGGCTGTGCTGCGCCCCGGCTGCAATGCGCGCAAATGTGAGCCCGCCCCCCACGAGGGTAGGCGTAATAGCTGCGTTGGCAGTGCCTAGCTGGCCGGCGTTGTTGCTGCCCCAAGCATAGAGCTGGCCAGTGGCTTTAAGTGCCAAGCTGAAGTTTTGGCCGGCGGCCACCTGCAGCCAGTCCGTGTCAGTGCCTATCTGCACGGGCTGGCGCTGGCTGGTGCGGGTGCCATCGCCGAGCTGGCCGTCGGCATTGCTGCCCCAAGCCCAGAGAGTACCATCGCCCCGAATAGCCAACCCGAAATTGCTGCCTGCGGCCGTGCTGCGCGTGGGGAGGGCTTGGCCGGTAGTCACGGGCGAATACTTCGTGTCAATGGTGCCGTCGCCGAGTTGGCCGTTATCGTTCAGACCCCAGGCCAGGAGGCGGCCACTGGCTTTCAGCGCCTGCGTGAAGTTCTGACCGGCGGCCACCTGCACAAATCTTCCTCCCCCATTCACGGTAGTGGGCACCAGTCTATCGTTCATATCACCGGTACCGAGCTGACCTTGGGCATTAGAGCCCCAGGCATCGAGCTGGCCCGTAGCCCGCCGCGCCAGGCTGTGAAAGCTACCTGTTGCAATGGTAGTATAGGGCACGTTACTATCCACGACTGTAGGCACCAGTTTCGTTTCTTTTGTGCCATTGCCTACCTGGCCGTTACTATTGCTACCCCAGCCATATATGGTACCGTCGACCCGCAGCGCCAAGCTGTGGAGGCCGCCGGCGGCTATCTGCACATAGGCCGCCGCGCCCGCAACAGCTTTGGGCTCTGAACTACTCGTCGTGGTGCTCGAGCCCAACTGGCCGTACGAATTGCGACCCCAGGCCAGCACCGTGCCATCGGCGCGCAGGCCCAGGCTGTGGAAGAAGCCCGCCGCCAGCTGCGTAAAGACTTGGCCGCCGGTTATAGCAGTAGGTACCAGCCGTGACACTAGTGTACCATCACCTAGCTGGCCGCCGCTGTTGTCGCCCCAGGCGTAAGCCTTGCCATCGGCTTGCAAGCCAAGACTAAAGCGGTAGCCCGCGGCCACTTGCGTATACACAGCGCCCGCCAGGGCGGTTGGCGTTGCTACATCGGTGGTAGTGCCGGTGCCGAGCTGGCCATACGTATTATCGCCCCACGCGTACAGCTGGCCGTTGGCTTTGAGGGCGAGACTATGGCTATTGCCAGCCGCCACCTGTACCCAATCGGTGTCGCTGCCGAGCTGCACCCAACTAAGTTGGCCGGTAGCTGAGGGGGCGCCGGTGCCAAGCTGCCCGTGGTCGTTCTTGCCAGTTGCCCACAGTGTACCATCGGCATGAATACTCAGAGAATGCCCGCCGCCTGCGGCAAACGTGCCACGCACTGCCTGGGCCTGGGCGGCCAGAGCCGTTAGCAGCCCCAACAGCAGCGCTAAAAGTCTCTTACCCATTTGCGTACCTGGTGCCTGCATAGCCTGTATTAAGTAATGAGAAAGCCTACCCGACGGGGGAGCCGAGAAAAGCAAAGGTCGCAAAAAGCTTGTATTATGAAAATACTAGGTTGACTGTTACCTATATCCACCCCAGGCTGCCGACCTTACCAGGGGGCAGGCTAGTAGTACAAAGCCCGGCTCCTCTTTCGCATACTTCATTTAGGCAAACTTTTTTTTGGATTGCTGCCCGCAGTAGCAAGTCAAATAAAAAAAGCTCCTGCCAACTAGTGGCAGGAGCTTTTTAACTCTATAATGCTTGGAATAGCTACCCTAGGGCGCCTATTCGCGGCCAATGGGGTAGTACGCCTTGCGGCCGTCGGGGTACACGCCTTCTACCAGCGCACCCGAGTTGTCTTTGGCTTGCTCTAAGAAGTTTTGCACGTCGGCGGGCTTGCGCACGGGGTTTTTGTCGATGCGCGTGATGATGAAGCCTTCCGCCATACCAGTTTCCCGGAAATTGCTGCCCTTCACACCCGTAATCTGAGCGCCACCGTCAATGCCCAGCTCATTCTGCAAGCGTGCCGATACAGGGCCAAACTTGGCACCTTCGTAGGTCACAGCAGCGCTGGCTGGCATCTCTTTCACCACCGAAGTCGTGTTAGAAGCGTTGAAAAGGGTAGCTGTGGCTATCGCTTTGTCGCCACCGCGCAGGTAACCTACTTTAATTTTATCGCCGGGACGGAAGCGCGAGACTTGCTCTTGCAACTGCGCCGAGGTGTTTACTGCAATGCCGTTGATATCAGTTATAACATCACCTACTTTCAAGCCGGCTACTGCAGCGGCACTATTAGGAACTAGGCTCTGCACATACACCCCGTTTAGCGTATTAAGCTTCTTTTCAGAAGCCAAACGAGCGTCTACCTCCGTAAAGCGCACGCCAAGCAGGGCGCGCTGCACTACTTTATATTTTAAGAGGTCGTCTACTACCTTGCTCACAATGGCGCTAGGCACGGCAAAAGCATAGCCCTCGAATGAACCGGTGTGCGACGAGATAGCCGAATTAATACCAATCAGGTCGCCATTAGTATTCACCAGAGCACCACCCGAGTTGCCAGGGTTTACTACCGCATCAGTCTGGATAAAAGACTCAATGCCCATGTTATTCTGGTCGCGCGAAAGGATACCGATGCTCCGGCCCTTGGCCGATACGATACCTGCCGTCACGGTCGTGTTCAGGCTGAAGGGGTTGCCCACGGCGAGTACCCACTGGCCTACTTTCACTTCATCCGAGTTGCCGTATTTGATAAAGGGCAGGTTATCCGCCTTAACCTTAATTACAGCAATGTCGGTGCTGGGGTCGGTGCCCACTAGCTCGGCGTCGAACTTGCGCTTGTCGTCGAGCACTACCGTTATTTTTGAGGCCTTGTCAATCACGTGGTTGTTCGTGACGATGTAGCCGTTGGCGGCAATAATTACGCCCGAGCCGGAGCCTTCGCCCCCACCCTGCGGCTGCTGCCCGCGCAACTGGTCCTCAAACTGGTCGCCAAAGAATTGGCGAAACAGCGGGTCCATCTGCATGCGCTGCGAGCGCTGCCGGGGCTCGGCCTTGTATTCAGTCATTACGTGCACTACGGCGGGCGTAGTAGCAGCGGCGGCGGCCACAAAGTTGAGGCCTTCAGGTGCGGCGTAGGCGCTGCTGCGCATGGCCGACGTGTAGCGTACCTGCGGGTCAGAGGCCACCGTCGACTGAGCCACATTGCCCGGCTCGGCTTCCAGCAGCTTGTACCCCCCTACGGCCACGCCACCGCCAAGTACGGCGGAAGTCAGCAGGCCGAGCATCATGTTTTTAGCTTGCATTGGGGTTACTTAAAAAAAGATGAAAAAAGGTGTTGCGAAGTAACAAAGCGGACCCGAACAGGTCAAGCCCCACTTTTTATAATTAAGCCACCTAAGTAGCCCTTAGTTCCCTACGAGTTTCAACGCAAATTAGAGCTTATTTCGTGCCCGAAGGTTGCGTCTTGCCTAAATATTATGCAAGTTTTAGACCAAAAAAGGCACCCTTGACGGGTGCCTTCTGAGGTTCTTGGTGAGCAGCTTAGCGAACTTCGATGTGCTGCTTAGTCACTTTCTCCGTGTCGAAGGGCAGTGTCACGCGTAGCAGGCCGTCGGTTAGCTCGGCGCTGATGGCCTTCACATTTACCGTGTCGGGCAGGCGGAAGGTGCGGCTAAACTCACCAAAGCGGGTTTCGAGGCGGTGAGCTTTGGGAGCATCTTCACCTTCGGCGGCGGGGGCCGGGCGGCTACCGGCTACCACCAGTTGGTTGTCTTGGAAGTCGATACTTACGGCATCCTTCGCTACACCGGGCAGAGCAAGGTGCAGTTCATAGCCAGTGGCCGTTTCGAAGATGTCGGCAGCAGGCACGAAGGAAGCAGAAGCTTTGGGGGCAGCGGGCAGGGCGTCGCGCAGTACTTCGTTTAGGAGCGAGTTAAAAGCGCGGGCAGGACGTAGGGCAGGCTGATTATAAAGCAGGGCGGCCATGATAATTGATAAGTTAGAAAGGTTTTGGTCTGTTAATAGGCTGCCATTTCTAGCAGCGACACCTCACTATCTATAAACATTATGCCGAACCAGGATTACTGACAAAAAGTCTTTATATTATAATTATTGCTTCAATTAATTTCGAGCAAGAAACACAAAAGGGCCTTCACACTGTCGTGAAAGCCCTTTATAGAAAATAACAAATAAGCCAAATTGTCACTATAACTATTCCTTAGTGTTGGGTTGGGAGCTGCTGCCTGTCGGTTTTACTACCCGTTGGTAGCAGCGTAAAGCGAAAATCCAGCCCTAGGGTCGGATACACGTTATTGGTGCGCCCGCCTCGTACCTGCACCATCATACCATTCGCATCTTGCTGGTATTGGGGTAGCGCTATACTGTATTGTGTTTGATAAGCGACCCAGGGCGTGACATCGATAGCCGATGACAAACGCACGCCTACCTCGCCCCGCAAGCTGGTAAATTGAATAGTACGCTCATCAGGGTCACCCGTGTCCTTTTGAAAACGTAGATGCGTACTGGCTGCATAGCTTATACGGGGCCGCAAAGCAAACCCGGCTGCATCGCTTTGCAGCGGAAAAAGCCGCTCAACATCCACGCGCAGCCGGCCCCAAAATTGGCCATCGGGCCCAGGGCCACCCAGAGAACGCCGGATGCCATAAAACTGCCGCTCTACCCCTAAGCGCTGCCCGAAAGTGAGGCCGCCAAAAATGGGCGAGCGGTGCCGCAGCAATACTTCTGGCACCAACATATCACCGCCGCTACCCGCTTCAAAGCGGGCGTCTGACTCGTAGCGCAGGCTCCCGCCCCAGCTCCAGGTAGGGCTCCAGAAGTGCTCGTAAGTAGCACTCACACGTCGGGTATCAAACCCTAAGGAACGGCTAGACTGTACATCCGTGGTATTACGCTCGCCCCGCACACTCAGCAGTAAGTAGTCGCCGTTGCGAAAGGCTACTTCGCCTTGCAGCTCGGGCCACAGCTCCAGCTTCTGCACCAGGCGCTGGGTGGCATCGGGGTCATAGGCCGGAGTTGTAGTCTGGGCCCGTACTGCTTGGCTAGTAGCTAACAGACTACCTAGCACTATTACTGAAGCAAATAAAGAACGCATATAAGTACTTAAATTACAATAAAATATACCATAAAATTCGACTAGCCAAGCTCTTGCAACGTGAGCCAAGCCATCAGCCCCGCCCCTACGCTCAGCGCCTGCTCGTCGATGTCGAAGATGGGCGTGTGCACCGAAGCAGCAAAGCGCCCATCGGTGGCGCGCGTACCTAAGCGGTAGAAGCAAGCCGGCGCGGCCTGGGAAAAGTAAGCAAAGTCCTCAGCGGCCAGCCACTGGTCGAGCTCAATCACATTTTCGGCACCTAGGTAGGCTTCGGCAGCGGCGCGCACGCGGGCCGTTACGGCGGGGTTGTTGTCGAGGCAGGGGTACCCCCGGCGGATTTCCAACTCGCATACGGCGCCCATGCTGGCGGCCAGCCCTTCGCAAAGCTGCCGCAGGTGCTGGTGGGCCTCGTCGCGCCACGTCTCATCGAGGGTGCGGAAAGTGCCTTCGATGTACACCTCGTCAGGGATGACGTTGGTGGCGCCATTGGCGATAACCTTGCCGAAGCTCAGTACTGAGGGCATTTTGGGGTTGGCGCGGCGGCTCACTATTTGCTGCGCAGCCACAATGATATGGGCGGCTACCAGCACCGGGTCTAGGTTAAGCTCGGGCATGGCGCCGTGGCCGCCCTTGCCCTTAATGCGCAAATACAGCTCATCGGTGCTGGCCATGTAGCGGCCGGGCCGCAGGCCAATCTGCCCCACTGGCAGCCGCGGAAACACGTGTTGCCCAATCACTTCGGTCGGCGCGGGGTTTTCCAGCACCCCGTCCTTTATCATGAGCGAAGCACCACCGGGCAGCAGCTCTTCGCCGGGCTGAAAAATCAGCTTGACCGTACCCTTAAATTGGTCTTTAACCTCCGTGAGCAGCTGGGCGGCACCTAGGAGACAAGTCGTGTGTACATCGTGACCGCAAGCGTGCATCACGCCCGCGTTCTGCGACTTATAGGGCACCTCACTTAGCTCCTGAATAGGCAGCGCGTCCATGTCGGCGCGCAGCGCTACCACTGGGCCACCCAGCTGCCCTTCTATCAAGGCCACTACCCCGGTACCCGCCACGGCGTAGGGCTGCAGCCCCATGTCCCCCAGCTTTTTAGTTACGAAGGCCGCCGTCTGCGTTTCTTTAAAGGACAGCTCGGGGTTGGCGTGCAGGTGGCGGCGCAACGCCGACAACTCAGGGGCTAGGGCCGCGGCGCGGTCACGAATTGTCTGAACCGCGGATTGGTCGAATTGGTCGGATTTCACGAAGTATGAAGACGATAAAGTAATTCTTTTAAGCACGCCAACTGCCTGCGTTGGGCCAGTACCGCAGTTGGTAGGCAACCCACAGAATCCGTAAAATCTAGGAAATTCGACGAATCCGCGGCTCAGCTACTTACGGCACCTTATTCAGGAGCACCTGCATGGGCTCCAGCTCGGCCTTGGGTACAAACTGCCGCACCCGCACCAGGGCACGCGCGGCATCTAGCTTGGTGGTGTAGTCGCCGATATAAAGCCGGTACACGGGCTGCTTAAACGTGAGATAATCAGTCTCGTCGGGGTAGCGCGCAATAACCTGGCGCCGCACACTCATGGCCTGCTCGCGCTCGAAGCCCGAATAGGCCTTGATGCGGTAGCCACTGGTGTACTTCACGTTCTGGTTGGTGAAGGCCTGGTCGCGCAGGCGCTGCTCCATCTGGGCATTTACGTGGTTGGTTGGTACGGGCGCAGCTGCCTTAGCCGCCTTGGCATCGGCCGCTACGGCCTTGGGAGCCGCCGCTGGCGTGGAGGGAACAGATGCCGTCGGCGTCGGAAACGTGGGCCGGTACTTAGTCAGGTCCTCGGCGGGTACCGTGGCCACGGTTTTGCGGGTGGTGTCGACGGGGGTGGCTGCCCGCGTCTTGGGGGCCGCGGGTGCCGTAGCGGCACAGGCGGCCAGCAGAGGCAGACCTAGGACTAGCACCGCGTTACGAAAGTGTAGGTTCATCTTCCTGAATAATTACCAAACTGTTTGAAGTGCCTAGACGGTCGGCCCCGGCGGCCAGCATCGCCAGCGCCTGCTCGCGAGTGCGAATGCCCCCACTTGCCTTAATGCGCACCCCGGTCGGCAGCACCCGCCGCAGCAATTCTACATCGGCTACCGACGCGCCCCGGCTGGCAAAACCCGTACTGGTTTTCACAAAGTTGGCGCCGGCCTCGGCACACAGTCGGGCGGCAGTTTCCATTTCCTCTTCCGTCAGCAGTGCCGTCTCAATAATAACTTTGAGAAGGGCGTCGTGCACATCGCAGAGGTCTGCCAGGTCCTCCACCTCAGCTTTCACGGCCTCAAACTGGCCCGATTTCAAGGCCGAGATATTAAGCACCAAGTCAAGCTCGGTAGCTCCTTCGCCCAAGGCAATCTCGGCTTCGCGGAATTTCACCCGGGGGCTATTATAGCCTAGCGGAAAGCCAATGACCGTGCTCACGGCCACGCCCGAACCACTAAGCTCGCGGGCGGCCACTGGCACGTAGCACGGCGGCACGCAGGCGCTGGCAAAGCCGTGTGTCCGCGCCTCCTGGCACAACTGGATTATCTGGGCTTCGGTGCAATCGGGCCGCAGCAGTGTATGGTCGAGAGTAGCGGCGAGGTTAGGCGTGGGCATAGCGCAAAGGTACGGCTTGCAATTGGGCAGTTGGCGCATCCTAGGTGTCGACTGAGCTGGCCTACAGATTACGGCGTGGACCACAAAAAAGGCCCGCTTGCGCGGGCCTTTTTCTTTTTATTACTTCTCTTGGGGATTAAGCCTCTTCTACCAGCACGCAGCGCTCGGCGGCGAGGTCTTCCTCTACGCTCTTGTACTTCACGTCGCGTTTGATGCTGCCGTCCATGTACTGCACCGTCACCTTGTCGTTGCGGTTAGCTACTTTCTGCGAGCGCACGGGCTCCTGCTTGATGGCGGGGGCCAAGCCTAGCTCGGCGGCTTGGTCTAGGTCTTCTGGGCCGGCACCTAGGCTCACGTCCGACACGGCTTTTTCGGCCTTCAGCTTGGGCAAGGGCTCCACGATGTCGTCCTCGTAGTAGGAATCCGGCTCGGCAAAACCAGCCTCGGCAGCCACGGGCACGTCGGCTTTGAAGAGGAAGCCAGCCGTTTCGTGGTTCACCTTGCTCAGCATGCGCTTGAACAGCTCAAAAGCCTCAAACTTGTACACCAATAGTGGGTCTTTCTGCTCGTACACGGCGTTTTGCACTACCTGCTTGAGGTCGTCCATCTGGCGCAGGTGCTGGGTCCAAGCCTCGTCGATAGTCGAGAGCACGGCGCCTTTTTCCATCTGGCGCACAATGTCGAGGCCGTTGCTGGCTTGGGCACGGCGCAGGTTAGCAATTACCTGGGTGTGCTTACGGCCATCGGTGAAGGGCACCGCGATGTTCTCGTAGGGCGTGTTCTGGCTCAGCAGGTTGTTCACCAGCGGCATCGAGTTTTGGCCGATGTGCTCGTTTTTGCTCTCGTAGTAGCCAGTTGCCTCGTCGTAGAGCTTCTGCGTGAGTTGCTCCGCGTTCAGGGCGCTGAATTCGGCCTGCGTGATATGCGTTTCGTAGCCGAAATCTTTGATAACCGACAGCTTGAAGTCCTCAAAATCGTTGCTGACCTTGTGGCCGGCCGCGATGTCTTCGCTCACGTCGTAGATGAGGTTCAGGATATCTAGCTCCAAGCGCTCGCCAAAAAGGGCGTTGCGACGGCGGCGGTACACTACCTCGCGCTGGGCATTCATCACGTCGTCGTATTCGAGCAGGCGCTTACGAGTACCGAAGTTGTTTTCTTCAACCTTCTTCTGCGCACGCTCAATCGACGAGGTAATCATCGAGTGCTGAATCACTTCGCCCTCTTCCATACCCATGCGGTCCATGAGCTTGGCAATGCGCTCAGAGCCAAACAGACGCATCAGGTTGTCTTCGAGCGATACGAAGAACTGCGACGAGCCCGGGTCGCCCTGGCGGCCGGCACGACCACGCAGCTGGCGGTCAACGCGGCGGCTTTCGTGGCGCTCGGTACCGATGATGGCCAAGCCACCCGATTCACGCGAAGTTTCCCGCAGCTTGATGTCGGTACCACGGCCGGCCATGTTGGTGGCAATGGTAACGGTGCCGGGGTAGCCGGCAGCGGCCACAATCTCAGCTTCGCGCTGATTTTGCTTAGCGTTCAGCACTTGGTGCTTGATGCCCCGCAGCTTCAGCATGCGGCTTACCAACTCCGAAATTTCTACCGACGTAGTACCTACCAGCACGGGGCGGCCCGCTTGCACTAGGGTCTGGATTTCTTCGGCTACGGCGTTGTACTTCTCGCGTACCGTGCGGTACACCTTATCGTGGTGGTCGTGGCGCTGAATGCCGCGGTTGGTCGGAATCACGACCACGTCGAGCTTGTAGATTTCCCACAGTTCGCCCGCTTCCGTTTCGGCCGTACCGGTCATGCCACCTAGCTTGTGATACATGCGGAAGAAGTTCTGCAACGTTACCGTGGCGTAGGTCTGGGTAGCATCTTCGATGCGCACACCTTCCTTGGCCTCGATAGCTTGGTGCAAGCCGTCGGAGTAGCGGCGGCCTTCCATCACACGGCCGGTTTGCTCGTCCACAATCATCACCTTGCCGTCTTGGCTCAGGATGTACTGGTCGTCTTTTTCAAACAGGGTGTAGGCTTTCAGAAGCTGATTCACGGTGTGCACCCGCTCGCTCTTCTCCTGGTAGTCGCTCATGAGCTGCTCTTTCTGCGCAAGTTTCTCCTCGGCAGTCAGAGCTTCGGCGCGCTCGATGTTGGCAATCTCCACCCCGATGTCGGGCATGATGAACAGGTGCGGGTCTTCGCCCTGCGCCGTAATCAAGTCAATGCCTTTTTCGGTCAGCTCAATCTGATTGTTCTTCTCGTCGATAGTGAAGAACAGTGGCTTGTCAGCCTCCGGCATCTGGCGCGCATTGTCTTGCAGGTAGAAGTTCTCTACCTTTTGCAAGGCCGTGCGCACGCCCGTTTCGGACAGGAACTTAATGAGGGGCTTGCTCTTGGGTAGGCCGCGGTAGGCACGGAACAGCGCTAGGCCACCTTCACCTTCTTTCGCCCCTTCCAAGGTGCCTTCCTTCATATTGCGGCGCGCTTCTACTAGGTAGCTCTGCACCAGCTTTTTCTGCTCATCTACTAGGCGCTGAATCCGCGGTTTGAGCTGCAAGAATTCGTGTACGTCGCCCTTGGGCACCGGGCCCGAGATGATGAGCGGCGTGCGCGCATCGTCAATCAGTACCGAGTCCACTTCGTCGACCATGGCATAGTGGTGCTTGCGCTGCACCAGCTCTGCAGGGTCGCGGGCCATGTTGTCGCGCAGGTAGTCGAAGCCAAACTCGTTGTTAGTGCCGTAGGTGATATCAGCCAAGTAGGCGTTGCGGCGAGCATCGGTGTTAGGCTGGTGCTTGTCGATGCAGTCTACGGTGAGGCCGTGGAACTCGAACAGCGGCGCATTCCACTCCGAGTCACGCTTGGCCAGGTAGTCGTTTACGGTTACCAAGTGCACCCCACGGCCACCTAGGGCGTTGAGGAACGCTGGCAGCGTCGAAACGAGCGTTTTACCTTCACCAGTGGCCATCTCCGCAATTTTACCCTGGTGCAGCACCACGCCGCCGATAAGCTGCACATCGTAGTGCACCATGTCCCAAGTGATTTCGGCGCCAGCGGCCAGCCACTTGTTACTCCACACGGCCTTGTCACCCTGAATGGTCACGTTGCCCTTGGTGCGAGAAATGTCACGGTCCATGTCAGTGACAGTCACCACCAGCTGGCCATTTTGCGCGTAGCGGCGCGCCGTTTCTTTTACAATGGCAAACGCCTGGGGAAGCGCTGCCATGAGAGCAGCTTCAAGTTCTTTGTTGCGCTGCTTTTCGAGGGTATCGATTTGCTCAAAAATCTGCTCCTTGCGCGATACGTCCAGGTTGGGCTGCGAGTCAATCTGGCCTTGCAACCCTGCTACTTGCCCATCGATGCTGGCGAGCCGGCCGTCAATCTGCTGGCGGACTTCCTGGGTGCGCTGGCGCAACTGGTCATCGGTCAAGCCGGCCAGTTTGGCATATTCCGCATTGATGAGGGCCACGTAAGGCACCACGTCCTTGAGGTCCTTTTCTGCTTTGGAGCCAAACAGCTTGGCGACGGTTTTGCCGAGGAAATCTAACATTGGGTAAATAATTAACGAAAAAGGGCGGCGCGTTCTGGGCAAATTTACAGCCCACCCGCCGAACCGGGCGAGCCGCCGTAAACTATAAAACCCCACACACTCAAAAAGAGTGCGGGGTTTTAAGAAGCGGTAATAATGGCAGAGGCCAATTGGCCCGCGTCAGGGCCGAATAAGGATGGGAGGCCCATGCCGGCGGTAGTAAGGCCGCGGCCGGTAGTAGTAGCGCCCACCATAGCTGCGGTACGGGGCCGCATGGTAGTAACGCGGGCCATAGTAGGGCCGATAAGCCGGTGCCCGGTAGTAGCGACGCGGCACCGGCCGCCCATAATACTGGCCACGACCCCGGTAATAACGGCGCTGGGCCTGCGCCTCAGGAGCCAGCCCAATCAGCAGTCCCAATACGAGCATTAAACAAGCAGCTAAACGCTTCATGGCAGCAACAGTTAAGATGGCTAACTACATTCTAGAGGCACCTAGGCGCACGCTAGCTATTTTCTTTGCGCAAGGGCCATACAAACTCGCGAAGGTCTGCTACCAGTAAGCCCGGTTCTTCGAGAGCGGCGAAGTGCCCTCCGCGGGGCATCTCGGTCCAGTGCTGCACATTGAAGAAGCGCTCGGCAAATTCGCGGGGGGCGGGCGTAATATCCTCCGGGAAAATGGCAAAACCGGTGGGCACCTTGGTATGTGTAGGAGCCGCTAACGAGGGGCTGTGCATAGCTTCATAGTAAAGCCGCACCGACGAGCCGATGGTTTGCGTCACCCAATAAATCATGACGTTGGTGAGTAGGTCGTCCTTGGTAAACGTGTGCTCGATGTTGCCGTCATGGTCACTCCAGGCGTGGAATTTCTCGATAATCCACCCTAGGAGGCCTACCGGCGAATCGTTGAGACCATAGGCCAGCGTTTCGGGCTTGGTGCCTTGTATTTTCTGGTAGCCAGCCTCTTTTTCCTGCCAAGCTTTGTTTTTCACTACAAAGGCTTTTTCGGCCAGCGACAAATTGGACAGCTTGTCGGCCGTCTTGGCATGGCTGGCGGGCACATCAGTGAGGTGAATACCCAACAGGTTGTCGGCGTGGTTCAGGGCCAACTGCTCCACGATGCTGCTGCCCCAGTCGCCGCCGTGCGCTACATACTTTTTGTAGCCTAGGGTCTTGGTCATGAGTTTAGCCAGCACGTCGGCCATGCGCTTCGGGTCGTAGCCTTTCTCGGTGGGGCGCGCCGAGAAGCCGTAGCCCGGCAGGTTAGGCACTATCACCGTGAAGGCATCTTCGGCCCGCCCGCCGTGCGCGGCCGGGTCGGTGAGCAGGGGAATGAGCTTCACCATCCGAAAAAATGAATCGGGCCAGCCGTGCACCAGCAGCAACGGCACCGGGTTAGGGCCTTTGCCTTCGATGTGGATGAAATGCAACACTAGGTCCTCCACATCGGCTGTGAACTAGGCAAACTCATTAAGCTTGGCCTCCTGGGCCCGCCAATCGTAAGTATTTTGCCAATAAGCAGCTAGCTGCTGCAAATACGCACGGTTGGTGCCATAGTCCCAATCGGCATCCGCTAGCTGGTCAGGCCAGCGGGTGTGGGCTAGGCGGTAGTGCAGGTCGTCCAGCACGGGCTGGGGCACCTCTATCTTGAAGGGCTGCATAAGCTAGGTAGAAAAGCAAAAAGCCTCCCCTAGGTAGGGGAGGCTTTTTGTACGGCTATTAAACGCAAGTCGATACTATTCTTTAGAAGGCTCGCGGTTGATGAGCTTCTCTACCAGCGAGGTAGAACCAGCGATGGCCGGACGCACGGGCTTCGCAGCCTCTTCTTTGTCGGTCAGCTTCTTGTACAGCGTCAGGGCCTGGGCTACTACCTGGTCCATGTTGTAGTACTTGTAAGTAGCCAAGCGGCCCACGAAGTGAACATTCGGCGTTTCGTCGGCTGCCTTTTTGTACTTGGCGTACAATTCAGCGTTTTCCGGCATCGGGATGGGGTAGTAAGGGTCACCCTCGGCCTGTGGGTACTCGTACACGATGGCCGTTTTAGAGTGCTTCTGGCCGGTGAGGGCCTTAAACTCAGTGATACGGGTGTAAGCGTGCTCGTTGGGGAAGTTTACCACCGGGGCGGCCAGGTGCTGCTCCTCGTTCAGGGTGTCGTGCTTGAACTCGAGCGAGCGGTAGGGCAGCTTGCCAAACTGGAAGTCGAAATATTCATCGACCGGACCCGTGAAAATCATTTCCTTGAACGGAATAAATTTCACAATTTCTTTATAGTCGGTGTTCAGCATGATTTTGATGTTCGGGTGGTCGAGCATCTTTTCAAACATGCGGGTGTAGCCGTGCAGCGGCATAGCCTGGAACGTATCGGTGAAGTACCGGTCGTCGCGGTTGGTGCGGGTGGGCACGCGGCTTGTCACCGACTTATCTAGCTGCGAGGGGTCGAGGCCCCACTGCTTGTTGGTGTAGTTCTTGAAGAATTTGTTGTACAGCTCACGGCCTACCTTGCTCACTACTACGTCTTCCGACGTTTTGATAACGGGCACTTGCTCAGCTACCGACTCGAAGAACTGCTCTACCTCAAAGCTGGTCAGCTTCAGCCCATACAACTTATTGATGGTATCGAGGTTAATCGGCATCGGCACCAGTTGGCCGTCTACCGAGGCGAGCACACGGTGCTCGTAAGGACGCCACTCGGTGAAGTTGCCTAGGTAGTCGAATACATCCTTCGAGTTGGTGTGAAAGATGTGCGGGCCGTACTTGTGAATCAGGATGCCGTCCTCGTTATAGTGGTCGTAGGCATTGCCCCCAATGTGGCTACGCTTATCAATAACGAGCACTTTCTTGTTGCTCCGGGTGGCGAGCCGCTCGGCTAGGACGCTGCCGGCGAAGCCGGCTCCAACGATGAGATAGTCGAACATAAAGGGGGGATGATTGGAAAAGGAGTAAATAAAAAGCTGTGAGAGAACTCGTAAATAAGGTTGCTGCTAAGCAGGTAAAGCGCGAGTTGGTTGGTCTTTGGCAGTGAGGCGGCTCTGCATGAGCTGCACCATGTTCTGCCAGGTGAGGTCCCAGCTGATGGTAGCTAGGTAGTCGTCAGTGCGAGTGCGCCAGCTAGCATCCTTGCCTTGCTCGAGGGCGCGGGCGATGGCTTGGCCGAATTCCCGCGGGTCGTCGGCAATTTGTACGAGGTTCAGGTCGCCGTAAGGGCGCACCACATCGCGGATGCTGGTGCTCACTACCGGCCGGCCAGCGGCCAGGTATTCAGGCGTTTTGGTGGGAGAGATAAACTCCGTGCTCTCGTTACGAGCGAAGAGTAGGGTGGCCACATCCCAGCCACGAAGGTAGGCGGGAAGTTCTTGATAATCCTTACCGCCTAAGTAATGAATATTGGCGTTGTGCGGCAAAGATGCGGGGTCAATTTTAACCACCGGCCCGATTATTACGAATTGCCACTCCGGATGGTTCGTGGCCAGCTGGCCCAATAGCTCGATATCGAGGCGCTCATCTACTACCCCGAAGAACCCGATGCGCGGGTGCGCAATACCTACCTGGTCGGCGGGCTCAGCTAATTTGTTGTCGCGGGCCTGGCCAAAATGTTGCTTATCAATGCTGCTCGGAAAAGCGTGAGCATCGGCATGTTGCTCGCGCTTGGCTTCGTAGAGGCGCTGCCCACCCGTGAAAACGAGGTCGGCTTTTTCGAATAACTCTTGTTCGCGCTGGCGTAGCTCCGGCGGAGCAAACTTGAACTGGGCCAGCTCATCCATGCAATCGTATACCGTGAGCACCGGCTGGAAGTGCCGCGCCCGACTCATAGCCATAGGCGTATAAATCCAGAAGGCGTAGGTAGTGACGTCGTTGTCGGTAAAAAACTGCTTCAACACGTCTACCTGCGCTTGGTCGGCGGCCGCTTCGTCGCCGCGTAGGCGGCCAGGCAAATGCACTACCAATACTTTCACCCCATTTTGCCGCTCCTTCACTTCCATGTGCGGCTCGATGAGGTCATCGGCATGGAAGAAAGCATCCTCAACATAAAAAACTCGTCCGTACTGAGCAAAGCGCGACAGCAAATGCTGAGGGCGCTGCCATACAAAATCCCAATGAAGGTGCGCGAAGCAAACCAAATCGGGCAGCGAATACGTAAGGGAATTAGAGTCGGCTTGGTCCGCGGCCGGGGCGGTGGAGGCGGCACGCGTAGGTACCTCCGCCAGAGTAGAAAGCGGCATGAAAAAAGATAGGAAAGAGCTTTGAGCCGCACCAGCCAGGCAAAACATCTGGCTACGGGCAGCACTTGCCTACTTATACGAAGGACCCTACGGAAAGGATATGGCCGGGTTTAAAATAGTGGTTTTTACCTTCAATTTTCTGCTATTTTCTAAGTAAAAGTTGCATTTCTGCGGCATCTACCCATCCCGTACCGGTAGTATTACGTAGCCACTGTTGGCGTAGGCCAACCCACCGAAAGCCGACCCGCTCGAACAGCCTGATGCTCGCCTCGTTATCTACAGCAATGGTGCAGTACAATTGGTGCAGCCGTAGCGCTTCGCGGGCGTAGGGCAGCAGCTTTTGTAGTGCTGCCTGGGCATAGCCGCGCCGGCGCTCACTTTGGAGCACCGCGATGCCCACGCCAGCCCGCTGGTGCAACGCCGAATACTCGTAAAGGTCGAGGGTGCCCACGGCCTGCTTCTTTTCGTTACTGATTATCAAGCGCATCTGCCCAGCTTCGGCGAGGCTGGCGGCGCTGTGGCGCAGGTATTCGCGCAGAGCGTGGCGCGAAATAGGCGCGGGCAGCACGTCAGAAACGGCCCACAGGTCGGGGTCGTTTTCGAGAGCAAATAAAAATTCTAAATCTTCTGGCTCTAGTGCACGAAGTGAGACGCTGGCTTGGTCGTCTGCGGCGAAATTTTGAGCGTGAGCTGGGTCTTTAGACATCGCTTCTTATACAAACGACCAAGAATAACGACCTAGGCGATTTCGCCCCCAAACACGCGCACGGCCGGGCCGCTCAGCCACACATTGGTGAAGCTGCCGTTGGCCTGCGTTTCAAACGATACCTCTAGCCCGCCACCGGGCGTGCTCAGGCGCACTGGCGAAGCCGCGCCGCGCTGCGAAGCAGCCAGCGCTACGGCCGTGACGCCCGTGCCGCAGGAGTAGGTTTCGTCTTCGACGCCGCGCTCGTAGGTGCGCACGGGCCAGAGCTGGGTGGGGTCGGCGGGCACCTGCACAAAGTTGACGTTGGTGCCGGCCGGGTCGTAGGCTTGGTCGTAGCGGATGTCGTGGCCCGCGGCAAATACGTTGAACTCGGCCAAGCTCGGCGACTCTTCGGGGTCGAGGAAGTGGATGTGGTGGGGCGAGCCGGTGTGCAGAAATACGTCCTCCTCCCCTACGTCGGCGGGCTGCGGGGCTGCTACGTCTATCATCTTGAGGCGCACGGTGCCGTCGGCTTCTACGCGGGCCTCGTGTGGGCCATCTACGGCCAGGAAATGAGCTTTAGTCTCGATGACCCCTAGGTACTTGGCGAAGGCCACGAGGCAGCGGCCACCGTTGCCACACATGCTGCTGGGCGCGCCATCGGCGTTGAAATATACCATCTCGAAGTCGTAGCCTTCGCGGTTGCGCAGCAGCATGAGGCCATCGGCCCCAATGCCGAAGCGGCGGTGGCAGAGCGCCGCAATGCGGGCCTGGTCGGTGGGGTCAAACTGCGCGGCACGGTCGTCGATGATGACGAAGTCGTTGCCGGTGCCTTGGTATTTATGAAAGGTCAAACTCATGTAAAGCAGCTGTAAGCAGGCGAATTTCGGCACAATCGGGGCGCGGCCCAAACTAGTGGCTTTAACTTGCCGGGCCAATGCTGCAGCTTATTGGCTGCGGCTGGTGCTATTTACCCCCACGCTATGCTTTTTTCTAAACATGTAGCGGCTGCGCTACTGCTGGCCACTAGCCTGCCCGCCGCCGCCCAAACCCGCCAGGAAACGCTGCTTACCAGCGGCTGGAAATTTACTAAAGGTGACCAGCCCAACGGGGCCAAGCCCGAGTTTAACGATGCCAAGTGGCAGGCCGTGCGCATTCCGCACGACTGGGCCATTACGGGCCCTTTCGATGGCCGCAACGACCAGCAAGTGGTTAAAATAGAGCAGAATGGCGAGAAAGAAGCCACGCTGAAATCGGGCCGCACGGGCGGCCTGCCGTTCATCGGGGTGGGCTGGTATCGGCGCCAGCTGAATGTACCCGCCCTAGGTAAGGATGGCCGAGCGGTGCTGCTGTTTGATGGCGCCATGAGCAACGCTCGCGTGTATATCAATGGGAAGGAAGTGATGTTTTGGCCCTACGGCTACAACTCGTTTTCGGTAGATATCACGCCGCACCTGAACGCTAAAGGCTCCAATACGCTGGCCGTGCGCCTCGAAAACCAGACCGAAGCGTCGCGCTGGTACCCAGGGGCGGGCCTGTACCGCAACGTGCACCTCATCACCACGCCGGGCGCGCACGTGCCGGTGTGGGGCACTTACCTCACCACGCCCGAGGTATCGGCGGCCTCGGCCACCGTCAAGCTCAAAACCAAGGTGGAAGTACCCGCCGGCACGCCCGGCCTCATCCTGTACACCGCCCTGCTCGACGCCAAAGGCCAGATGGTAGCACAGGCCAGCACGCCCGTAACGGTGGGCCAGGAAACCGAGCAAACGTTCACAGTAACGTCACCCAAGCTGTGGTCGCCAGAAACGCCGACTATGTACACCGCTGCTTCGAGGCTGATGATGGGCAAGGTGATACAAGACAAGTACGAGACGCCGTTCGGCATTCGCACGTTTAAGTTTGAGAAGGAAAAAGGCTTCTCGCTAAATGGCCAGCCGCGCAAGTTTAAGGGCGTGTGCAACCACCACGACCTAGGGCCGCTGGGCACGGCCATCAACGTGGCGGCGCTGCGTCACCAGCTGACTATCCTCAAGGACATGGGCTGCGATGCCATTCGCACTTCGCACAACATGCCCGCGCCCGAGCTGATGACGCTCTGCGATGAGATGGGCTTTATGGTGATGGTGGAGTCGTTTGACGAGTGGAAGACGCCGAAGGTGAAGAACGGCTACAGCCAGTACTTCGACCAGTGGGTAGAGAAGGACCTGGTGAACATGGTGCACCGCGACCGCAACCACCCCTCGGCCATTATGTGGAGCATTGGCAACGAGGTACCCGACCAAAGCAACCCCAACGGCCCGGCCATTGCGAAGCGCCTGCAAGACATTGTGCACCGCGAAGACCCTACCCGCCCCGTGACCATGGGCATGGACCGCTACGCCGACGACTTAAAGTACGGCATCGCGGCCGTGCTCGACATTCCGGGCTTCAACTACAAGCCCCATTGGTACGCCGATGCGCATAGCAAATTGCCGCAGGGCTTCCTCCTAGGTTCCGAAACGGCCTCTACGGTGAGCTCGCGCGGGGTGTACAAGTTTCCGGCTGTGCTAGGCAAGGAAATGCGCTACCCCGATAATCAGTCGTCGAGCTATGACCTCGAATACTGCCCCTGGTCGCAGATTCCGGATATTGAGTTTGCGGCCCAGGACGACCTGCCGTACGCGATGGGCGAGTTTGTGTGGACGGGCTTCGACTACCTCGGCGAGCCCACGCCTTATGATGAAAAGTGGCCGTCGCACAGCTCGTACTTCGGCATTATTGACCTAGCCAGCCAACCCAAAGACCGGTACTACCTCTATCGCGCCCGCTGGAACCCCGCTCAGCCCACCGTGCACCTGCTGCCGCACTGGACCTGGCCCGGCCGCGAAGGCAAAGTAACACCCGTGTTCTGCTACACTAATGGTGCGTCGGCCGAGCTCTTCGTAAACGGCAAAAGCCAGGGTCGCCAAACCAAAGCCGGCCCAGGCGCCACCGACCCGCAAACCCGTTACCGCTTGCAGTGGAAAGATGTAGTGTACCAGCCCGGTAGCATCAAGGTAGTGGCCTACGACGCCCAGGGCAAAACCATTGGTACGGAGGAAATTCGTACGGCCGGCGCGCCCCACCACATCAAGCTGGTAACCGACCGCCAGAAGCTTACTGCCGACGGCCAGGACCTGGCCTACATCACCGCCCGCGTCGAAGATGCGCAGGGTAACCTCTGCCCCGACGCCACCAACGAGCTCCGCTTCGCGGTGAGCGGCGCGGGCACGTTCCGCGCCGTCGGCAACGGCGACGCCACCAACCTAGAGGCTTTCCAGAAGCCCCAGATGCACGCCTTCCAAGGGCAGCTCGTGGCGATAGTACAGGCCGGTGAAAAGGCCGGCGCGGTGCAGGTGAATGCTTCGGCAGCAGGGCTGAAGGACGGCACGTTGCAGTTGGCGACGGGGAAGTAAACCTCACGCGGGGCACCTCACCCCACCCCCGGCTCGCTTAATGCGCGAAGCCTGGGGAGATGGGGAGCTTGACGACAGTTTCTGAACAATAGAAAAGGGCTCTCAGCACTGCTGCGAGCCCTTTTTGGTGTACCTAATAGAATAATGATAGAAGCGCGATTGAGTGCGTTCGGCTCCTCTTCTCCCCAAGGTTTCGCGCATCAAGCGAACCGAGGGGCGAGGTAACCATATCAGGTCAGTGCCTCTGGTTCGCCAGATTGCCGCAGCGCAGCCAGTTTTCCCACTTCTTGCGCTTGGGCGCGATGTGGCCCTTCAAATACTTCTCCATCACGAGCGCGGCGCAGGGCGCGGCCGACAGCCCGCCAAAGCCCGCATTCTCGATGTAAACCGCCACCACAATCCTAGGCTTAGTGGCCGGAGCGAAGCCCGCGAAGGTGGCGTGGTCGTCGCCCTCGTCGTTTTGGACGGTGCCGGTTTTGCCAGCTACCGTAATGCCAACATCGGCGAGGCTGGCTAGCTCGGCGGTGCCGCCAGGCTGCATGGCGGCCACCATGCCGGGCACGAGGGCCGCGATGTTGGCGCTATCGACCAGCGTGCGGTGCTTTTCGAGGAAGCGCGGCAACGGCTTGCCAGTGCGGCCGATAGCTTTCACAAAGTGCGGCGTGATGTACCACCCTCGATTGGCAATAATAGCTTGCACATTAGCCATTTGCAAACCTGTTAGATTGATTTCGCCCTGCCCGATGCTGAGCGAGTAGATGGATTTAAACGTCCAGTTCTTGGTGCGGCGCGCTTTGTCGTAATACGCCGGCGTGGGCAAAAAGCCGGGCTGCTCGCGGGCAATGTCCACGCCCAGCAGCGTGTCGAGGCCAAACGAGCGCACGTAGCGCCGCCACGCGCCTAGGTTGGTGTGGCGGGCCGCTACGGTGTCGGCCAGCGTGGCGGCCGAGTCGGGGCGCGGCTCCACCACGGCGCGCAGCGTTTGGTAGAAATACGGATTGCAGCTGTATTTGAGGGCCAGCGTGAGGTTGCGGGCCTGCGGGTGCCGGTGCACGCAGTTGACGAGCGACTGGTCGCAGGGAAACGACGTGTTATTGGTAATGGCCCCGAGCTGCAAGGCCACAGCGGCATTCACGAGCTTGAACACCGAGCCGGGCGGACTAGCGGCCACGGCGGGCCGGTTGAGCAGCGGTCGGTTTTCGCGGTCCTGAATCAGGGCGCGGCGCTCGGGGTTGCGGCCGGGCGCCGTGAGCACGGCGGGGTCGTAGGCGGGGGCCGACACGCAAGCCAGGATTTCGCCGGTGCTGGGCTCCAGAGCCACGATGTAGCCGCGGCGCTCGCCTAGCAGGCGCTCGGCATAGGCTTGCAGCTTGGCGTCGAGGCTGAGGTGCAAGTCTTGCCCGGCTTGGTAGATAGTATCGGCGGCCCAGCGGCCGTGCACGCGGCCGTGGCCATCGGTGCGCGGGTGGTAGGCGCCCCGGTGGCCGGTTAGCAGGGCGTTGTAGTAGCCCTCGATGCCGGGGTTGCGCAGGCGGTAGTAGCGGCCACGCTCCAGCTTTTGGGCCAGGTAGAGGAAGGGCGCGGCATTGGCCGGCTGGTAGCCCAGCACCGGCGCGGCGGCCTGCGTGAGGTAGGTGCGCTCGCGGCGGCGGCGCACCACCAGGCCCGGCCACTCGGCGGCGTGGTGGCGCAGGCTAGCGGCTTCGGGCTGCGTAAGGGTCAGTTCGATGGGCCAGCGTTGCACCCTAGGTGGGGCGGGCTTGGGCTTGGCCGTATCAGGCGGCAGATTGCCCAGCGAATCGGGCACCAGCTCGGGGCGGCGGGGGGGAGGGCCTGCCGGCAGCCGCGCCGCAAATACCCGTGCCTGCAACGCACCCTCGGGCCAGCCCATAAGCTGGTTAAACGCCACGGTGTCAAATTCGGCCAGCTTGGGCAGCGTGAGCGTGTAGTGCGCCCGCGTGGCCACCAGCGACTCGCCGTGGCGGTCGAGCAACTGGCCCCGAATGGGCTCGTACACCTCGCGGCACTCGTAGTATTCTTCGGCTGGGGATGAGGCGGTTGGGCCCGAGCACGCGGCCAGGCCGCCTAGGGTAGTTAGTAGCGCAGAAGCAGTCAGTAAGCGGGTGGGAACCATCAGGTAAAGTTACTGCGGGCGTACTTTTGCGTTGTGTACGACTTTCTCACCACCTCGCCCTGGCCTGACTACGAGCTGCTCGACAGCGGTAATTTTCAAAAGCTCGAACGTTTCGGCAAGTACGTGCTAGCCCGCCCCGAGCCGCAGGCCATCTGGGATACGGCCCTGCCCGCCAGCGAGTGGCAGCGCGCCGATGCCACCTTCGCCCGCGCCCCCGGTAGCACTGAAAAAGGCCAGTGGAATCTCAAAAAAGGCATGCCCGAGCAATGGGTTATCGGCTACGAACGGCCCGATGGCCTGAAGCTGCGCTTCCGCCTGGGTTTGTCGTCGTTCAAGCACGTGGGGCTGTTTCCGGAGCAAGACACCAACTGGCAATTTATTTATAACCAGACTCGTAAGCGCCAGGCCAAGCTGCCTAGGGTGCTCAATTTATTTGCTTACACCGGCGCAGCCACCCTGGCCGCCCGCGCCGCTGGGGCCGACGTCACGCACCTCGACTCGGTGAAGCAAGTTAACTTCTGGGCCCGCGACAATATGGAAGCCAGCGGCCTCGACGGCGTGCGTTGGCTGGTCGAAGACGCCATGAAATACGTGCGCCGCGAGGTGAAGCGTGGCAGCAAGTACCAAGGTCTCATCCTAGACCCGCCCGCCTACGGCCGTGGCCCCAATGGCGAGAAGTGGCAACTCGAAGACGAACTCAACGAGATGCTCAAGCTCAGCCAGCAGCTACTCGACCCAGAGGACCATTTCCTGGTGATAAACCTGTACTCGCTAGGCTTTTCGGGGCTGATACTAGATAATTTGACCAAGGCCATTTTCCCAGGCAAGAAAGCTGTGCGGGAGCTAGGCGAAATCTACCTGCAAGACGCGAATAAGCGCAAGCTGCCCCTAGGTACCTTCTGCCGCTTCGCTACGTAGCGGCTCAGTGGCAAACGGGTTTATTTAGCCACCGCTGAAAGGCTAGCCCGCCCAGGGCATAGGCCACCACGTCGAGCGGGTCGGCGGTAGTCTGAGCCGACCACAGCGGCAGCAGGCCCTCAAACCAAACCGATACGGCCAGCCAGGCGGCCAGCACCCACGAGCCCGGCAGCGTGCCCGTGCGGCAAATCAGCGCCCGGTGCAGCGCCAGCGCCGCGCTCAGCATAAGGGGCAGGCATAGCAAATCGCCGAGGTAGGCCCCCAGCAGCCCGGACAGGGGCCAGTGCAGCCAGCGCCGGGCCAGTTGCCCGCTGCCATACGCCAGCGCGGCGCCCACCACCAGCGGATGGCGCAGCCCTGCTAACGGGTGGGCACTACGAGGCAATGGCAGTGACTAGCCAGATGAAAAAGCCCATGAGGGCAATGAACAGCAGCTGCCCACCGCGCACCATGGTCTTCCAAAAGCGCGTGAAGCCTTTGTCCTCCGGCCCAACTTCGAGCAGACGAATGGTCGGCTTCTGCTGCGCAGCGGCTGCTTGCTCCTGGGCGCGGCTATGGCCCTGTGGGTCGAGCAGTTGGCCGCAGTGCTCGCACCGGTCGGTGGGTTGCAGCCGCCAGCTCGACCATTGCTGGCAATGGGGGCATTTTTTGGTAGAAACCAGTTCTTCGTCGGGCATGCTTTGGGGTTTACGCGGGTAGCCGCCTACCCTTATCCGCGGGCGCCGCTCTTATCTTGCGGCCTACGGCTAAATTATACCACGTATTCCAATTTCGCTTTTTTAGATGCATCAGCAAGTATCGCAGCACCGCCGCCTGGCCCTTATTGATATGGGTACCAACACCTTCCACCTACTTATTGTGGAAGACCAGCCTGGCCAGCCGCCGCACACGCTGCTACGCACCAAGGTGGGCGTGCGCCTGGGCGAAGGCGGCATCAGCCACGGTGAAATAGCGCCCGCGCCCTACGCCCGCGCCCTCCAAACGCTGCGCGGCTTCAAGGAAGAAATGGAATTGCACCAGGTAACGGAGGTGCGCGCCACGGCCACCAGCGCCATGCGCGTCTCGCGCAACGGCCCCGACCTAGTGCGCGACATCCTGGACCAAACTGGTATTCAGGTAGAGGTAATCGGTGGCGAGCGCGAGGCCGAGCTCATTGCCAAAGGCATCCGGCAGGCAGTGGCCCTAGGTCCCGAAAAACACCTGCTGATGGACATAGGCGGCGGCTCGGTTGAGTTCATCATTGCCAATGAGGACACGATTTTCTGGAAGCAGAGCTTCGAGATTGGCGCGCAGCGGCTGCTCGATAAGTTTTTCACCGAGCCCAGCGGCGTGTTTCCCCGCGAAAGCTTGCGCGCCCAAATCGCCTACCTGGCCGAGGTACTGGCCCCACTCACGGCGGCTATTGCCGAGCACAAGCCGCTAGCCGGCCTCGTGGGCAGCAGCGGCAGCTTCGACACGCTTGCCGACCTCACGGTGGGCCGCGTGCGCAAGGAAGCCGAACTGCCGCCCAGCACCTGGCTGTCGGTATCCAACTTTGAGCAACACTTCGCCCAGCTGCTCACGCTAAACCATGACGAGCGTGTGGCCCTGCCCGGTATGTTCCCGATGCGGGCCGATATGCTAGTGGTAGCCAGCGTGATTGTGGAATACGTGTTGAAAACCTACGGTTTGATGCGCATTACGACCTCGGCATTTGCCTTGAAGGAAGGGCTGCTGGCCGAGTTGCTAGGCAAGTAGCTCGGACTACAAAGTCCCAGTTACTTTTTGCTTGAGGCCAGCCCTACCCTATCACCGGCCACTTTATGAATGAAGGCAAGCTTGCGCTGTACATCGGGGCTAATGATGAAGGGGTACGGGTCGGGCTGGCCCATACTGCGGTTGAGGCTGTTGAGCGCGAAAGTGAGCGGCAGCCACATGGCCATAATCTGACCGAAATCAGCTATTTGATAGGGGTCTTGAATGGCGGCGCGCAGGCCTTGCGCTGATAATTCTTCGAGGGGCTCAAGGCGCAGACCGTAGGCCGAGCCCGTTTGCAGTGTGTCGATGATGTGGAGGTAGTGGGCCCAGGTTTCAGCCCAGTCTTCCCAGGGGTGGCTGGTGGCGTAAGCGCTGATGAAGTGCTGCTGCCAGTCGGGCGGGGCGCCCTGGGCGTAGTGCCTTTTAAGGGCTTCGCCGTAGTCCTGGCGGTCGTCGCCAAAAATCTGCCGAAACTCCTTTAGGTGGGGCGAATTGGCGATAAGGCGGTCCCAGTAGTAATGGCCCACCTCGTGGCGGAAGTGACCTAGTAGCGTGCGGTACAACTCGTGCATGGCCTGCCGGGCCTGCTCGCGCTCGATGGCATCGGCCTCCGCTATATTAATGGTTATAAGCCCGTTGTCGTGACCCGTCATGACGCGCTGCTCGGGGCTTTCGTCGGCTTTGAAATCAAATTGCAAGCCTTCGTCAGGGTACACGCGCTTGCTCACCACGGGTAGGTGCAGGCACAGCAGGCTGTATACAAGGCGGTGCTTGGCCACTTCGATATTCTGCCAGCGTTGCAAGAAGCCGGGTTGCCCTAGGTCAGGAATGGTGCGATTGAGGTCGCAAGCTAGGCAGAAGGGCGTGGCGCTATCGGTAGGCACTAGCCAGTTGCAAGCGTCGTGCTGGTGGTTTTGGCAATAAGCGTATGTGCTGCTAGCTAGCTCGTTATAAGTGCGATAGGTGCGGCCGTCGGGCTCGGCTACCAGTGGGCGCAGCTGGAGCTGGGTAGATTCAAAACCCAGCGGGTAATGGCATTTTTCGCACTGGCTGTTTTCAAAATATACTACTTGCCCACAGTGGGTGCAGCTAAAGATTTTCACACTGAATTTGGCTTGATATGGTGGCTATGAACGGACAAGCGGCGGGGAAGTTGAGTACCAAACAGCGGCAAACATTAGCATCGCCGTTTTTTAGATAGCTATGATTTCTTAAGGTGGTTTGCATACCACTCAGCTATAAATTGAAATTTTACGTTGTTTATTTAGCCCCTAGGGTCTTTAAAATAGCATTTTCAATCTGAAAGCACCCCTGAATCTATACTACCTACGCCATGCCGAGCAATCCGCTTTTGAGTTCTTACCCCGAGCAGCCCCAGGTATGGGATGAGATGTTTCAGGCCGGTGCGGTGCGGCCCGAATACCAGGCCTTTGTGGCAGCGCTTGAAAACCTAGCTGGCGCAGAAATGACACGCAAGGACGAGTTGGCCAAGAAGCTTTTTATGAGCCAGGGGATTACGTTCACGGTGTATAGCAGCGGTGAGGGGATAGAGAAGATTTTTCCGTTCGATGTTATTCCGCGCATTATCTCCAATAGCGAGTGGCTGCGTATCGAGGCGGGCATCAAGCAGCGGTTGAAGGCGCTAAATATCTTTTTAAAAGATATTTACCACCAGCAGTTTATCTTAAAGGATGGCGTGGTGCCGGCGGCGCTCGTGTACTCGTGCCCGCAGTTTTTGCGCGAAATGATGAATGTGCAGGTGCCGCACGACGTGTACACGCACATTGCGGGTGTGGACCTCATTCGGGACCACGATGGCGAGTTTTACGTGCTTGAGGATAACCTGCGCACGCCCTCCGGGGTGTCGTACATGCTGGAGAATCGCAGCATCACGTACCGCATTTTCCCCGACCTGCTGCCCAAAAGCAACGTGCTGCCGGTCAAAGGCTACCCCGATTTGCTGTACCGCAACTTACAGGCCCTGGCCGACCACCAGACCAGCGACCCCACGGTGGTACTGCTCTCGCCGGGCATCTACAACTCGGCGTATTTTGAGCATAGTACCCTAGCCCGCCTCATGGGCATTCAGCTGGTGGAGGGCCGCGACCTCATCGTGCACAACCACTTTGTGTACATGAAAACCACGAAGGGGCTGGAAAAAGTGGACGTTATCTACCGCCGCGTCGATGATGAGTTTCTCGACCCACTCGCCTTCCGGCCCGACAGCGCCCTCGGCGTGCCGGGCCTGTACTGGGCTTACCGCAAGGGCAACGTCGCCATTGCCAACGCCATGGGCAACGGCGTGGCCGACGACAAAGCCGTGTATTGCTACGTGCCCGACATGATACGCTATTACCTAGGCGAGGAGCCGATTCTGAAAAACGTGCCTACCTACCAGCTCGAAAATGCCGAGCACCGCGAGCTGGTTTTCAAGGACATGGACAAGATGGTGGTTAAGCGCACCAACGAGAGCGGGGGTTACGGCATGCTCATCGGCAGCGCCGCTACGGAGGCCGAGATGGCCGATTTTCGCCAAGCCATTCTGGGCGACCCGCGCAGCTTCATTGCTCAGCCCATTATCAGCCTCTCGTCTACTCCGTGCTACATCGACGGCAAACTGCAACCTAGGCGCATCGACCTGCGGCCGTTTGCGCTGTGCGGGCCTTCGGGCATCGACATTGTGCCCGGCGGGCTCACGCGGGTAGCCCTACGAGAAGGGTCGCTGATTGTGAATTCGTCGCAGGGCGGGGGCAGCAAGGATACGTGGGTGCTGGGGAATTAAGCGCTAGCGTGTAACCCCACCCCCCGGCCCCCTCCCCTCCGGGAGAGGGAAGCCCAATGTAATTCGACAGCTTTTTTACTTATAAACAGCACTTTACTCAAAGCTTACCACTATCGTCAGGCTCCCCCTCTCCCGGAGGGGAGGGGGCCGGGGGGTGGGGTTACACGCTAGCACAACCTTATGCTTTCTCGCGTTGCCGACACTATCTACTGGCTGGGCCGCTACATGGAGCGCACCCAGGCCATGCTGCAGGTTATTCGTATTCAATACATTGCTTCGCAAGACGAGCCGCACTACTGGGGCTGGCTGCCGCTGCTGTATGCCTTCGGCGACCTCAGTGACGAGGACATTGCCAAAAAGGCGCCGCACACGCCACAGGTACTCTACCACCTCATTTTTGACCGCGAAAACGGGGCGTCGGTCTATCATAATATCGTGCGGGGCCGTGAGAATGCGCGCGCCGTACAAGACCACATTACGAAGGAGGTGTGGCAGAGCCTCAATGACTACTACCACCTCATCAGGCGCGACGACATGGCGCACCTTACCCTCGGCGAAGACCCCGTATCGGGCCTCGATGCGCTTACGCAGCAGGGCGTGCTGTATGTGGGCACGGTCCAAAACACTATGCCCCGCGATGAAGGCTACCTCTACCTTAAGCTAGGCAAGTTTCTGGAGCGCGCACTACAAACGGTTGACTTACTGCGCATAAACCAGCATCTATTTGACCAGGAAAACGTGGCGCACTCGCCCGAGCTGCGCTACCTGCTCTACGGTCTGCTGGGCTATGAGCTGTACGTAAAAACCTACCAGGGCCAGATTGACGCCACCAGCGTGCTAGAGCTGGTGCTTTACAATTCAGACTTTCCGCACTCGCTACGCTACAGCCTCGAGCAACTGCTGCGCTACTGCGAGCGCCTCAAGGACAAAAGCCGGCCCGAGAGCTACGAGCAGCTGCGCTTTCTCATTGGCAAGGCGCGCACCACGGTAGCCTACAGCACCATGCATGCACAGCAGCCCGGCGCCCTAGGTCAATTTTTGGGCCAAGTGCGAGGCGAACTGCTGGACGTGACGGCCGCCTTGAGCAACCTGTACTTTGGCAACGGCTAAGGTACCCTAACGCGTCTGTCCTTGCGAGCGCCGGGCAGCAAGCGCACTAAGGATGGCGCGGCTCAATAAGTGCGCTTGCTGCCCGGCCCGGTGCTCGCAAGGACAAAATCGACTTGCTATTTAAACTTATGCCTACCTATAAAATCCTGCATCGCACGCGCTACGCCTACGCCGCGCCAGTTACCGACTGCACCAACCAGCTGATGATATACCCGCTGCCCGACCACCGGCTGACGGTAAAGAGCCACACCGTGAGCATCACGGGGCAGCCGGAGGTAGCGCTGTTCACCGATTATTTCGGCAATCAGGTCGGCGTTTTCTCACTCATTGCGCCGCATTCCGAGCTGCTGATTGAGTCAGTGGCCGAGGTTGAAACGCATGCCATCCAGTTTCCGATGGATGAGGAACCCACCGCTACGCAGTGGGAAAACCTGGCCAACCTGCGCACCGATGTAGCCTTCATGGACTTCCTAAAATCGCCGCATTCGGAGCTGGAGGCCGAGCTGCGGACGGCACTAGGGAGCATTGTCACTTTTGGGGCTAAGCCGCTGAAGCAGGCACTCGAACTCTCCGAATATGTGCACGATAAGTTTGAGTACCGCCAGGGCGTAACCAGCATCGAAACGCCCATCGAAGAAATCTGGCGGCTGCGGGCGGGCGTGTGCCAAGACTTTGCGCACATGCTGCTTTACTTGCTGCGCCTTATGGGGCTGCCGGCCCGCTACGTGAGCGGCTACGTGTGCCCCCGCCAAGAGGGCGTGCGCGGGGCGGGCGCTACTCACGCCTGGGTCGAGGTTTACGTACCGTTCTACGGCTGGCTGGGCCTCGACCCCACCAACAACTGCATCGTCAACGATGGGCACGTGCGCATGGCCATCGGCCGCGAGTTTGCCGACTGCACGCCCACCAAAGGCACTTACAAAGGCACCGGCGCACACACCTTGGAAGTTTCGGTGCACATCGAAAACGGCACCCCTCGCCTACCCGACGAAGTAACCGAGGCGCCGGTGTACGTGCAGCAGTCGCCCGCCGCTGAGGCCCCCGTCAACTCCTATCGCAAGTATCTGCTGTGGGAGCAGCAACAGCAACAACAGCAGCAGTAGTCGAGGTGCCGCGCAATTAAAAGCCCGCCGGGCGAGCCAAAGGGCTTGCCCGGCGGGCTTTATTTCTTCTAGTGGTATTTAGCCACGTAGAGCTTATAGAAATGTTATGGGCACAGTAAAGCTTACTGCAACCGGCTTACCATCTTGCCGGCCGGGCTCAAAGCGGGGTAGCTGCTGTATGGAAGCTAACACAGCATTATCAAGAGCTGGGTTTAAGCCTTTCACAATTTTAGTTTCCCGCACTTCGCCTTTGTCATTCACTAGAAACTGCGCAAGAACGCTGCCTTTTGGAGTATTTCCTTTAGTCATTGATTTTGGATACTCCACGTTTTGCCGAATGGTCTTCACGATAGCTGCTTGCCCACCTCCACCGGGCAATTGCGGCATTTGCTCAACATAAGTATAAATTTTTTGGCCGCTACTGGTCGTGGGCCGTGGAGCAGCTGGCGGTATCGGCACTCGCGTGATAGTCACAACATCCTCACCTGGTTTCTTTCCATAAGTGATATTGACCTGCTGCGTAGTACCCGGCTCATACTTGCCCCCTGTTCGTATAGAGTCTTCGCGCTCAGCTAGGCGTCTTTTACGACCAATATCATCTAGCCAAGCTTTTTGCTGCGCCTCATCAGACACTGGCGCAACTTGAGCCAGCGCCGCGTGGCTACCGAGAAAGAACAACCCACCTAGAGCGGGCAACACGAGCCACTGCTTCCAGCGACGCACGGGAACTTGGTTCTGCAACATAGCAATGCGGGTGAGGGTGAAGGAAAATATGAAGGGCTGAAGAAGTGTGGAATACGCTACCCCACCCAGTTGCTGAGCTGCCAAGCGAGCTAGCAAGGCAGGGTAAACAATGGATTGGGAAGCGCCACCAGCAGCGGCTCGGTCGGCCAGCAGCTCGTGAGTGAGGCGCAGGGCCGGCAGCAGTAAGTGGGCAAAAGGGTTGGGCCAGAGCACAGCCCGCCACGCTTCGAGCCACAGTATATCGAAGGTGTGGCGCTGCTGCACGTGGGCCAGCTCGTGGGTGAGCACGGCGGCAGCTTCGGCAGGCGGTAGGTTGGCCGTTTCATCCCAGAAAACGACCCGGCCGAATGAGCTAGCCGGCAGCTGCCCCCCAGTATAGGCTAGCACGTAGCCGGGCCGCACCTCGCGGGGCAGGCGGTGGGCCAGCCACCACAGCCGCCCTACCTGCCAGGCCAGCCGCCCCAGGCCTAGGGCGACCCCAGCGAGGTAAACGGCCCCAAGCCACTCCCACGCCGACCACCCAACGGAGGGGGCCGCTACTTGCCCAGTCTGCACTACCGGCAGCAGCACCGCCGCTACGCTAGTTTTGCTGGCTGCCATGGCCACAACGGGGCTGTTGAGCCACAGCGGCAAGGCCGGGTGAGGCAGCAAGGGCAGCGCGGCTGCTAGCAGCGGGGCCAGCAGCAAGAAAGCGCGGTTGTAGCCGAAGCAGCGCTCGCCACGCAGCGCCAGCCGGTACACTAGCCATAGGGCACCTAGGGGTAGCAGTGTGCCCGCCAGCCAGGTTAGCAGAAAGGAAATGCTCATAGTTGCGGGTCGGCTTTGGAGGTGGCTTAATCAGGGCGCGGGCGGGGCGTCGAGTTGGGCGGCGTCGAGATTTTCGTCTTGAGCGATGAAGGAAACGAGCCGCCGAAGTAGCCCCGCAGCAGCGTGTGTAGCGGAAAGCGGCGTTAGTTGTCTTGTGCCGCCAGGGCGTGATAGCGGTAGCCGCGCCCCACCGGCTCATAGCTTACTAAGCGCTCTTGCCTTAGTATCCGCACGGTGGTAAACACCTAGGGCTTTTGTGTAAACTGTATCGGAACCGTAAAACTTACGGCCACCGGCTTTCCATCCTGCTTGCCAGGCTCAAAACGAGGTAGTTGCTTGATGGCCTCTATTACTGCATCATCGAAAGCAGGACTCAGGCCTTTCATTATCTTAGCCCCCTGCACCGTGCCGTCAGTGTCCACCGTGAAGTTGGCAAATACCATACCTCTGGGCAGGGTTTCGCCAGGAGCAGCTTTTGGGTACTTAATCTTGCTCGTGATTGCAGCCGAAATAGCCTGCTGCCCACCTCCCCCGGGTAGCGCTGGCATTTGCTCTACATAGGCGTACACTTTTGCGCCGCTTTTGCTGAATTCAGGAGGAAGTGGGTGCGGCTTGGGCACACGTGTAATGGTAACTACATCCCCACCCAGTTTATCCGCGTATTTGATATTAATCTGCTGCACGGTACCCGGCTCAAACTTGCCACCCGTACGCATCGAGTCTTCATGCATTGCCACGCGCACCTTACGATGAAGCTCATCTTTGTCAGCTTTTTGCTGCGCGGCGCTAGGCACTGGCCCGCCTTGCGCAAGGGCTACGTGGCTACCAATGAAAAATAACCCACCTAGGGCAGGAAACACGAGCCACTGCTTCCAGCGGCGCACGGGATTTTGATTCTGCAACATGGCAATGCGGGTAAGGGTGAAGGAAAAGGTGAACGACTGAAGCAAAGGAGAATACGCCGGGCCACTGAGCCGCTGAGCCGCTAGTCGGGCCAGCAGCGTGGGGTAGGCCGCCGGCTGGGCTGCACCGCTGGCCGCCTCGGCATCGGCCAGCAGCTCGTGGGTGAGGCGCAGGGCCGGCAGCAGTAAGTGGGCAAAAGGGTTGGGCCAGAGCACAGCCCGCCACGCTTCGAGCCACAGTATATCGAAGGTGTGGCGCTGCTGCACGTGGGCCAGCTCGTGGGTGAGCACGGCGGCAGCTTCGGCAGGCGGTAGGTTGGCCGTTTCATCCCAGAAAACGACCCGGCCGAATGAGCTAGCCGGCAGCTGCCCCCCGGTGTAGGCTAGCACGTAGCCGGACCGCACCTCGCGGGGCAGGCGGCGGGCTAGCCACCACAGCCGCCCTACCTGCCAGGCCAGCCGCCCCAGGCCTAGGGCGACCCCAGCGAGGTAAACGGCCCCAAGCCACTCCCACGCCGACCACCCAACGGAGGGGGCCGCTACTTGCCCAGTCTGCACTACCGGCAGCAGCACCGCCGCTACGCTAGTTTTGCTGGCTGCCATGGCCACAACGGGGCTGTTGAGCCATAGCGGCAAGGCCGGGTGAGGCAGCAAGGGCAGTGCGGCTGCTAGCAGCGGGGCCAGCAGCAAGAACGCGCGGTTATAGCCGAAGCAGCGCTCGCCACGCAGCGCCAGCCGGTATACCAGCCACAGGGTACCTAGGGGTAGCAACGTGCCCACCAGCCAGGTTAGTAGAAAGGGCGCGTTCACGGCTGTGGGTCGGTTTCGGGGGTGGCGGCATCGGCGTCGGCCTGGGCCTGGCGCAGCAAGGCATCGAGCTGGGCGGCATCGAGGTTTTCGTCTTGGGCGAAGAAGGAAACGAGCTGCGTAAACGAGCCGCCGAAGTAGCCCCGCAGCAGCTTGCGCAGCGAAAAGCGGCGGTAGTCGTCTTGCGCCACTAGGGCGTGATAGCGGTAGCCGCGCCCCACCGGCTCGTAGCCCACAAAGCCTTTTTGCTCCAGTATCCGCACGATGGTGCTCACGGTGGTAAGGGCCGGCTGGGGCGCGGGCAGGTCAGTTAACACGTCTTTCACGGCGCTGGGGCCACGCCGCCAGAGAATTTGCATTACCTGCTCTTCGGCGCGAGTGAGTTCAGGAAAGGGAGTAGACATAAAAACTTGATTTGCTTGACAAAACGAAGTACGTACATTTTCAACGTAAATATTAGTTTATAACTAATATTTACGTTGAAAATGCGTATAATATTGATTTACAGACAATAAATTTTTATATAAACTACTTAATCTCCAAAGTCTTTTAAGAAGGCCAGTAGGTTTGTATTTCATCAATCCTCCCCTTGCGTCGCGCTGACGCGGACTATCGGGCAGTTTGTTTCCGCTATGACGTTTTCCTATCAACAGCTTTTCACCTTCGCCGAGCAGGTATTCTTAAGTATCGGCTGCCCGCCTGCTGATGCCACGTTAGCCACCGAAACCCTGCTTTCGGCCGATTTGCGGGGCGTGGACTCGCACGGCGTGGCGCGGCTTTCGGGCTACGTGCGCCTCTGGGAGGCAGGCCGCATCAATGCCACCCCTAGGGTGGGCGTCACCTACGAAACGCCCAGCACGGCCGTGGTTGATGGCGACGGTGGCTTGGGGCTCGTAGTGGGGCCGAAAGCCATGCGCGTGGCCATGCAAAAAGCCGAGCAGGTGGGCACTGGCTGGGTGTCGGTGAAGAACTCCAACCACTTCGGCATTGCGGGCTACCACGCCATGCTGGCCCTGGCTCAGGACATGATAGGCGTGGCTATGACCAACGCCTCGCCGCTCGTGGCGCCCACTTACTCGCTTGAGCGGCTCCTAGGTACCAACCCCATCGCGGTGGCCGTGCCGGCCGGCGAGCAGCCCGATTTTGTGCTCGACATGGCCACTACCACGGCCGCCAACGGCAAGCTCGAAATCGCGCAGCGCAAAAACCTACCCATCCCCGAAGGCTGGGCCCAAGATGCTGAAGGCCGCCCCAGCACTGATGCCAATGCCGTGAAAAACGGCGGCGCGTTGCAGCCCCTAGGTGGCGCCACCGGCTCGCACAAGGGCTACGGCTTGGGCGCGGTGGTCGACATCTTTTCGGCCGTACTCAGCGGCGCCAACTATGGGCCGTGGGTGCCGCCCTTCGTAGCTTTCTTGCAGCCCTCGGCCAACCCCGTGGGTCAAGGCCTAGGTCACTTCTTCGGCGCAATGCGCGTCGATGCCTTTCGGCCGGCCGATGAATTTAAAAGCCACATGGATAACTGGATAACGACTTTCCGCGAAGCCAAGGCCGTGGAAAATCAGCGCGTGCTCATCCCCGGTGACCCCGAGCGCGAGATGGCCGCCCACCGGCTGCTCGAAGGCCTGCCGCTGCTCGATGCTGTAGTGAAAGATTTGGAAGCCGTGGGCGCAAAGTTTGGAGTAAAGCTATAATACTTATAGGCAGCTAATTGCGTAAAACCAACTGTCATGCTGAGCGCAGCGAAGCATCTCTGCTGCCTCGTTAGACGGTGCGATAGAGATGCTTCGCTGCGCTCAGCATGACAGTTGGTTTTAGGCTAGCCTCGATTTGGAAACGGACGCGACATTCCGCGCGGCCCACAATTGCACCAGCAGCACCCAGCCTACGGCGCTGCTCCAGCCAGCCAATACATCAGAAGGAAAATGCACCCCTAGGTACATGCGCGCCCAGCCTACACTTAGCGCAAACAAGGGCGCTAGAGCCCACCACTTGCGCCGGTGGGGCGGCGTGATAAAAAATAGTGCGGCCGCCAGCGCAGCCGTATCCATGGCGTGGCCGCTCGGGAAGCTGAACGTGTGCTCGGGCCGCAAGCTGGGCCAGAGGTCGGGCCGCGGGCGCTCGGCTATTCGCTTGATAACCTGCGTGAGCAGCATCGAGCCGCCCACGCCCAGCGCAAATAGCCAGGCCTCGCGCCGACGACCGGCGTAGGCTAGCGCGGCGGTGGTGAGCACACCGGCCGCTATCATTGGGCCAGTGTTGCCCACGATGGTAAAAAACACGGCCACCCGGTCGAGCACCGGCGTGGCGGCGCGGTGCAGCGCCAGCAGCACCGGCGCATCGAAGGGTACACTACCCCGTCCGAATACAAGCGCTGCCATTGTGCCAAATGTGCCCCAGGCCAGATTAGCGGGCAGCCATAGGCTGCGTGGGCGACTAGCAGTGGCGGCTAACGAGGGCGAAGTAGCAGGCATAACGGGCAGGTAAGCAAGCTGCTTACGCAAAAGCTCGGCAGACAGCGGCGAGAGCGGCGTTATTTCATTAGGTTGCTTCCGTTTTTGCCCAAAGCCTTGCTGAACAGTAGGCGTGTTACCCGGCCAGGCCACGCTACCGGGGCGGCAGTAGCGGCTTTATTCCCAAGAGAGCAGCGTAGCTCCTCTACCCTTCTAGGCTACCCCAGTGCAGCACGCAGCTGCTGCCACATACGCTAATTAGCCAGCAAAAGCGGATAGAGAGGCCGGGAAAGGCACCTCCATTCGCTTTTGCTGGCTATTAAACATCGTAGGCTATCGAGTGGCATCCGCTACGCGGCTGGCTCGCAGCCGGCCACAGGGGCTATTCTTTGTGCAGGCGCAGGGCCTGGCGAAGCGGCGTGCCATCGGCCTGCGGGCCCGTTACCAGTACCGTGAACAGGCCGGGAACTACAGAGCTCAGGTCGAGGCGCTGGGGCTGCCCCCCGGCAAGCAGCATGCGCTGCACCTGGCGGCCTGTAGCGTCAAGTACCAGTACTTGGTAGCTAGCCGTGGCGGGCAGAGCGCTCAGGTCGAGGGTAGTGCTGGCTTGGGCGGGGTTGGGATACAGGCTGAGGCTGGCTGCCCCGGCTGCATTAGCAACACCTAGGCGCACCGGGCGCACCGGCGAGTAGGTGGCCGTGCCATCGAGGTCTACCTGGCGCAAGCGGTAGTACACCAGACCGGCCGGCTGCGCGCCCAGGCCTTGCTCGTCTACAAAGGCGTAGGTAGTGGTCGTCGCCTTCATACCCTGGCCGGCTACGCGGCCCAGCGGCGCGTAGGTAGCGCCGTCGAAGCTGCGCTCTACTTCAAAATAAGCGTTGTTTACCTCCGTGGCAGTAGCCCAGGCCAGCTGTGCGCTGCGGCCACCGGGGGCCGCCTGCGCCGTAAACTCGACCAGCCGCACCGGTAGCGGGGCTATGCTAGCAGCCGTGTTGGCCGTAGTGGCTGTGCGCGTCGATACGCTGATAAGCCAGCCATCGCCGAGGTGGGTGGTGGCATTATCGCCGTGGATAGTCCCGCCGCTCGCCGCCGGGCGCAGGTACAGCCGGAACACCAGCGTGGTAATGCCTTGGCTTGGCGTCGTTACCAGCACCGAGCCGCTAGCGGCTCCGCTGCCCGTGGTACCGTCGGGCTGCGCCGCGTTGTTGAGAATCTGGGTGCTGTTGACCGTCAGTTCAGTCGAGCCGCTGAGCTCCGATAGCGTCAAGCCCTTGGTCAGGAGGTCTAATTCGGTGGTGTAGCCCGTTTTGACGCCGCCCGTGGTGAACGAGCCGCCCAGGCCCGTGAGGTGCACTACCGGGTTGACTACCGCCCGGTTGAAGGTGAGGGTCAGGTCGGCATACTGGTAGCGGGCCGTGTTGGCGGGCAGGGTGGCGGGCAGCGGCTCGATAGAGGTAAATACCTCCGCCCCGCTGTTGGCCGCCACGTCGATGCCGCCCGCCACGCCGCTGGCCGAGGTGTAGTTGGCATTGCTAGAGCCGCCCACGGCATTGAGCAGCGGCAGCAGCGCGAAAGCCGGGGCCGTGCCGCTTGTAGTAGACAACCCCGCACCGAAAGCCACGCCGGCCCCGTTGGCAATGCGGCTGGTGGGCAGCGTAAACTGCTGGTTGCTGAGCGCGAACGTGGTGGTGACGGCCGGCGAATAAGCCGTCATCGTATTGCTGGTAGGGTTAGTCGTGTTGTTTTGGAAAGTAACCAGCTGATTGGCGGCTGTGGGGCCGCTGGCCGTAGAGTTGCCCGCGCCGGGGGCAAACTCCAGAGTAGGCGTCTGGGCCTGGGCGGCGGTGGCACCCAGCGTAGCGAGCAAAAGCAAAAAGGAGCGGAAAGCGATAGCCATAACCTGAGATAGCGTAAAGATTTTGCGAGAAGGGAGCGGGATAAGAATCAGGAGCTTTTGCTGGTCGCCCGTAGCGAGCCCATTTCAAAAACTCTTCTCTATTGAATTTATATAACTTTTTATCAGCGCCTTGCGATGACATTACAAAAGTAATTTCCGCCCCAGCCTGCCTTTTCTCTTTCTCGCTCAACCCAGCCTTCTATACCGCGAACCGCTAGATTTAGTAAGCGAAGAATAGCGAGGGTTAGCTGGGCCCAGCCGGTCCCGCGCCTACCCGCCGGGGGCCGTTATTTTGCCACGCCGCGCTGCCCTTGCTTTTTTGTACAAAACCTCGCCACGGCGCACCTGCCGCGCCCGCTTACCTGGGCCGATGCCCCTTAGCCACAGCAGCCCGGCAGCGGCTAAGGGGCAGCGCTAGCCATCCTTCCCGCGTATAGCACGCTCTACCTTTCTTTTTGCGCGGGCTAGCTCGGCCACGCGCCTTTTCGCTTATGTCCGACGCGCACCCGCACGCCCACCGCTTCACCGTAGCTCACCCCGAATGGGCCGCCACCGCCACGATTTACGAAGTAAATGTGCGCAACTACACGCCTGAGGGCACTTTTCGGGCTTTCGAGACGCACCTGCCGCGCCTGGCAAAAATGGGCGTCGTTATTGTGTGGCTGATGCCGATTCACCCCATCGGGCAGGTGGGGCGCAAGGGCAGCCTAGGTTCGCCCTACGCAGTGCAAGACTACTATGGGGTAAACCCAGAGTTTGGCACCCTAGACGACCTCAAGCACCTCGTGCAAACGGCCCACGACCTAGGGCTGAAAGTCATCCTCGACTGGGTGGCCAACCACACCAGCCGCGACAATGCCCTGATACAGCAGCACCCCGAGTGGTACCAGCACGATGCGGCCGGCGAGCTAGTGCCGCCCGTGGCCGACTGGACCGATGTGGTCGCCTTCGACTACACCAACCGCGAGCTGCGCCAGTACATGACCGACGCACTCTGCTATTGGATGCGTGAAGCCAATATCGACGGCTACCGCTGCGACGTGGCCGGCCTGGTACCTACCGACTTTTGGGACGAGGCCCGCCCCGCGCTCGACGCCATTAAGCCCGTATTTATGCTGGCTGAGTGGGACGAGCTTTATCCCTCAGGCGGCCTCAGCTGGGAGGAGTTCAACTCCGAAACCCAGCTGCTGGAACGGGCCTTTAACATGACCTTCGGCCTGCGCCTACACTATCTGCTCGACCACATTGCCGAGGGCAAAGCCGACCTAGGCGACATCGACGCGTACCTGGCCGCCGAGCGCGAAAAGTACCCGCCCAGCGTGTACCTCATGCACTTCATCAGCAACCACGACGTGAACTCCTGGGATGGCACCGAGTACGAGCGCCTAGGGCCACTGGCGCTGCCCTTCGCCGTGCTCACGGCCCTGCTGCCAGGTATGCCCCTGCTCTACTCGGGCCAGGAAGCTGCGTTGAACAAGCGGCTCGAATTTTTCGAGCGCGACACAATAGACTGGCAGGATTTTCCGCTGCAGGGTTTCTACACTAAGCTTTTGCAGCTCAAAAAGCGCCACCCCGCTCTGCGCAATGGCGACCCCGGCAGCCGCTTCCAGCGCCTCACGGGGCCGGCCGGTCTCTATGGCTTCGTGCGCGAAAAGGGCGGCTCGGCTATCATCGTACTCATCAACGCCACGGCCGAGCCGCTGGAGCTGCCGGGCCAAAAAACGGTCGTCAATCCGCAAAAGGGCTTGTTCGATGTGTTCAGCGGCGAGCAGCTAACGCTGGCGCAGGCCAAGGCGCGCACCGTGCCCGCCCACGGCTACCGCGTGCTGCGCACCCGCGATTAACGCTATCATCCATAAGCGCCTACTAACGTTGGTTATACAAAGCGCAGCGAAGCATCTGGCGTGGTGTAGTAAACCTAGGTGCCTGAGTTTACTGCACCACGCGAGTTGCTTCGCTGCGCGCTGCCTGACAGCCTGTATTTCCCTCCCCTACCCCATGCCCTACGTCTTCCTTTTTCTGGCCATCATCAGCGAGGTCATCGGTACTTCTGCCTTGGCGGCCTCGAACCAGTTCACCAAGCTCGTGCCCAGCCTCATTACGGTGGCGGGCTATGGCCTAGGGTTCTACTTTTTCAGCTTTGCGCTCAAGAGCATTCCGATGGGCGTGGCGTATGCCATCTGGGGCGGCGTGGGCATTGTGCTGGTCACGATTATCGGCTTCGTTTTTCTCAAGCAAAAGCTTGATTTCCCAGCCTTAGCCGGCATTGCGCTCATCGTCATCGGTGTGCTCGTGATGCAGCTTTTCTCCAAGACGATTTCGCATTAGCCTTGCGGTAGCTTTATTGAGTAAACCCGCGCTATTAATCCTCTAGCACTGCCTCCAGCGTCAGTACCTGCCCGCCAATTTGCCGGAGGCGGGCCAGGTATGTAGCAGGCTCCAGGAGCTGGTACGGGAAGTACAGCCCCGGCGGCACCGCGGGCTGGCCATCCAGGCCGAGCAGCCGCTCTAGCAGCAGGGCCACGCCAAGGCCCGTCAAGGGCATTTGCCCCTGCGGATGCACCACCGCGTGCCGGGTACGCAGCGGCTGCCCCGCGTGGTCTTCGCCGGCGAGGTCGATGAGAATTTCAGTAGACATAGGCCCGCCCTGGCGGCGGGTAGAGCTGACGCCCAGCGCCAATTGAAACTGCACATTGGGTGCGCCGGTGGCCGTGGCTAGACCGAGCACGTCGTAGAAGGAGAAAATGTCGGCTGGTTGCTCGGTGCCGTCTACGGCGCGAAACGAGGTTTTATTCTCGTCGCCTGCTTGCCAGATAAAGGCCCCGTCGCGCCGCACCAGCGCCGCGGGCATGGTTTTATTTTGGCGCTCGAAGTCCGCGAAGCCGGCCGGGCCCGTGGCGTCTTGCTCATCGAGCAGCGCGCCAATCGTGATGGCGTGCACCCGGCTGAATGTCTTTGCAAATTCCAGCGTGGGAATAGTAGTAGCGCCGACCAGCCACTCCGTACCCAGCACCACGGGGGCCGCCTGCGGCTGGTGCATGTAGGTGGCTACCTCAGGGCCCATCTCGAAGATGCCCGCCGAAATGCTCAGGTGCGGCACGCCGCGGGCCTGAGCAAACCGCAGTGCGGCCAGTTGGTGGTCGGTAAAGAAAACCACCACGGCACTCACGGGGCGCTGGCCTAGTCCTAGGTCTTCCGCAGCAAGATTGAGCGCGATGCCTTCGGCGCTGGGCACCGCGGCCGCGGCTTCCTGCGCCTTGGTCAGGTCGCGGCCGCCCAGCAGCAGGGGTACGTTGGGGTGGGCCTCGTGCAACAAGTGGGCTACCCAGCGGCCCACCGTGCCCGAGCCACCAACCAAAAGAATGGGATGTTGTGTCATGAGAGATGCGAACAGGTAGTGATTACTTTTGACAAAGATAACCTACCATTAGTAAGTTACCAATAGTAAGTTACTTAATATTCTCGAAGGAGACTATGCTAGTTATGGCTCAACCCTCAGAAAAAGAAGCGTTTAAACCCACTGCCAGCAGACTATCAAAAGAGAGCCGTCGGCAACAACTGCTTGACACGGCCCTCGTTATTATCCGCAAGGAGGGGGCCGACCGCCTTACCCTAGGGCACCTAGCCACCCGGGCCGGCGTGTCGAAGCCCATTACCTACGAGCATTTCAGCACCCGTCTAGGGCTACTGACCGCGCTCTATAAGCTGCTAGATGAGCAGCAATTGCAGGCTTTGCAGGAAGCCCTAACGCGCGTTCAGGATAATTTGCGGGACACGGCCGACGTACTTGCCACAGCCTACATTCACTGCGCTGTTGACACGGGCGGCGAGCTACACGCGGTAAGGGCCGCGCTGGCAGGCAGCGAGGAAATGGGCGCGGTGCAGCAGGAGCTGCTGGCCGGTTATGTACAGCTGTTCAGTGCTACCCTGGCGCCCCACAGCTCGCTACTCCCAGCCGCACTGCACAGATGCTGCGTCGGGCTGGTTGGCGCCGGAGAAGCCCTCTGCGCACTCATGCTGAGCGGGCAGAGCAGCGAGCAGGAAGCGGCCATCGCCTTTTCCGCCCTCATTCGGGGCGGCCTCTCGGTATCTTCTCAGTCATGAACCTAGAGCCTGCCCAGTCGCCTTCAGGCCCTAGGCGCGCTACCTTATTAAAAACAAAAAGGCCTTTCACGCTAGCGTGAAAGGCCTTTTTATTGTGAAGAAGCGTGCAGTTTACTCAGCCAGCTTCTGTGCCCGCCAGGTGTTGTTGCTCCGGTTTACGTCGGGTAAAATGTTAGTCGGGTTCAGCACTACCTGCGTGAGCGGCGAGGTGGTGCTGGTGCGGAAAGTCCAGGTGCCGCCGCGCTGCCAGATTTCGACGGGCAGGCGCACGGTGGTTTTCTTGCCGTTGGTTTCCGTGATTTCGGCGGTCACGGGCATGGCGGCCTGGCCTTTGTTTTCGATGGTGATGAGGGCGCCCTTGGTGGGGTCCTGGTTCACGTAGGCTACCGAGTTTACGGCCTGGTCGAGCAGCCAGTTCTCGAAGAACCACTCGTGGTAGAACCAGCTCAGGTCTTCGCCGGCCACCTCGTTCATGGTGCGGAAGAAGTCGCGCGGCTGCGGGTGCTTGAAGGCCCAGCGCTTGATGTAGGTGCGGAAGGCGTAGTCGAAGCGCTCGGGGCCCAGGATTTCCTGGCGCAGCAAGTACAGGCCGTAGCCGGTTTTGGAGTAGGCGGCGTAGCCTAGGTTGCGGCTCTGCGTCACGTCGGGCACGGTGTAGGGCACGTCGGCCTCGGGGGCGTACATGGCGCGGGTCACGCCGGGTGCAATGCGGTTGGCTACGTCGCCCTGCTCTTTATACTCGCCGTTGTTGAAGTCTTGGCTGCTCAAGATGTTGATAAAGGTGTTGAAACCTTCGTCCATCCAGGGGTATTTGCGCTCGTTCGAGCCCACTATCATCGGGAACCAATTGTGGCCAAACTCGTGGTCGGTTACGCCCCACAGGCTGCCCTTCTTGGCGCGCACGCCGCAGAATACGATGCCCGGGTATTCCATGCCGCCTACTACGCCAGCCACGTTGGTGGCCACGGGGTAGGTGTACTCGTACCACTGCTTCGAGTTGTATTCGATGCTCTTCTTCACGTATTCGGTCGAGCGGCCCCAGGCCGAGTCCTGCGCTACTTCGGCGGGGTACAGCGACATGGCCAGCGACTTGCGGCCGCTGGGCAGGTTCATTTTGGCGGCATCCCACACGAAGGCGGCCGAGGCGGCCCAAGCCACATCGCGGGCCTGCTGGCACTTAAAGTGCCAGGTGAGGCGGCCGTTGCGGCCGGCCGGGCGCGAGCTGGCCTGCGTCACCTCGTCGGCGCCGCGCACGATTACGGTTTTGTCAGAAGTAGCGGCCTGGGCTAGGCGCTGCACTTGCTTGGCCGTCAGCACTTCGGCGCCGTTCACGAGTTGGCCCGAGCCACCCACTAGATAGTTGGCGGGCACGTTGAGGGTGTAGTCGAAGTTGCCGTAGTCGAGGTAAAACTCGGCCGACATATAAGGCAGCGTATTCCAGCCCGAAATGTCGTCGTACACGGCCATGCGCGGGTACCACTGCGCCACCTCGAATATTTCGCCATTGGGAGTTTTGAGGCGCCCTAGGCGGTCGGCCCCGTACTCAGGGATGTTGAAGCCGTAGGCAATGGTGATTTTGAGCTTGTCGCCCTTGGGCTTCATGGCCTCGGGCAAGATGATTTGCAGGCGCGTATCGCTCACGCGATAGCTGGCTTTCAGCTTCTTGCCGTGCAGCTCGATGTTCACCGACTGCAGCGAATCGCCGCCCTGGAAGCCCCGCGCCGAGTTGCCGAAGCGCCCGCCGCCGATGGGCGTGGCCGCTGCCCCGCGCGAGTCGTTGCGAAACAGATTCTGGTCTACTTGCAGCCACACGAAGGGCAGTTCGTCGGGGCTGTTGTTGGTGTAAGTAATGGTGGCGGTAGCCGTTACGCGAGCAGCCTTCTCATCAAGGTTGGCCGCGATTTGGTAGTCAGCCGCGTTTTGCCAGTAGGTAGCGCCGGGCTTGCCGCCGCCGGTGCGGGTGCTAGGCGCCGGCTGGTCGAGATAGTCGGGCTGAAACAGCGCCCGCGCATCGTAGGGCGGCATATTGGCCGGGGGCGGCGGGGGTGGCGGCGTGCGTTGGGCCTGGGCCGTGGCCGCGCCGAGCAGCAGCGCTGCGCCAGCCAGCAGCCGGGTAATAGAGGGTTTGGTCATGAAAAATAGGGGGATTGGGCGATAAGCGAGCCGCTAGATAAGGTTTGGGGGCGCAAGAAACGTCTGCCTAGGTTAGCGGTTGATAAAGACAGTGCGCCAACCGCCGCGGTTGCAGGTGCACTGGCATCTGCCCTTGCGAGCGCAGCGAAGCAATCGCACCTGTTCAGCCACGCCATTTGGGTGCGCTTGCTTCGCTGCGCGCGCAATGACAGTCCATTAGAAATCACTCTTTAGTTCGTTACATGTCCTTCAATCCCCAGCAGCTCAACGACCTTATTCGCACGCGGCGCAGCGTCTTTGTGGCGCAGTTCGAACCCGGTAAAATCATCCCCGACGACATTATTTGGCAGCTGCTCGAAAACGCTAACTGGGCGCCCAGCCACAAGCGCACCGAGTCGTGGCGCTTCACCGTGTTCACGGGCGCAGGCTTGCAAAAGCTCGCTGATTTTCAGGCCGAGCTGTACAAGCAAACGGCTGGCCCCAAGTTCAGCGAGGGCAAGTATGACAAGCTGCGCGAGTCGCCAGGGCAGTGCTCGCACGTCATTGCCATCGGGATGAAGCGCGTAGACCAAGGCCTACCCGAAATCGAGGAAGTAGAAGCCGTGGCCTGCGCCGTGCAAAACCTGGCGCTGTCGGCCCACGCCTACGGCGTAGGTGGCTTTTGGAGCACCGGCGGCGTCACGTACACCGACGAAGCCAAGGCATTTTTCGGCCTCGGGCCCGAGGATAAATTACTTGGTTTCTTTAACCTAGGGTATCCGCGTACCACTGTGCCCGATGGCAAGCGTAGCCCCATAGCCGAGAAAGTAAGCTGGGTAGCGTAGCGCGAGCTTTCAGTCGGCGAGTGAGGGTGCCGACCACTCGCCGACTGAAAGTATGCCCTACTTTCGCCCCATGACTACTCCCCTGCTTGGCGTGCACCACATCGCCATCATCTGCGCCGACTATGCGCGCTCCAAAGCCTTTTATACTGAGGCCCTAGGTCTCGAAATTATCCGCGAGGTGCACCGCGCCGAGCGCTACTCTTACAAGCTCGATTTGGCGGTGCAGGGGCAGTACGTCATCGAGCTGTTTTCTTTCCCTAATCCGCCGCCGCGCGCCAGCCGGCCCGAGGCGCAAGGCCTACGCCACCTGGCCTTCGCGGTGGCCGATGTAGAAGCCGCCATCGCGCACCTGGGGGCGCACGGCGTGGCGTGCGAGCCGGTGCGGGTCGATGAGTTTACGGGGCGGCGGTTTACGTTTTTCAGCGACCCCGACGGACTGCCGCTGGAGCTGTACGAGGTAGCTTAGGGCTCTCAACTAACCTCGTGCGTTAGCTCTATGCCGAAGCTCTACCTCTGCGCCCTGCTCCTCATGCTGGCTAGCTGCGCCGGTACCCGCTCTACCACCCGCCTGCGCGTGGCCGCCGGCTACTGCGACCCGCCCCTCTCCTACCGCTACGACCCGGCCCTGCTGCCCAAGGCCAATTTTGAGGCGGCCCTAACGCCCGCACTGCTGGCTCGCTACCCGCGCCGCAACCTACTGGCGGCCAATGCGGCGGGTATTTTGCCGCAGCTGCAAGAGCTGCTGACCCTGGAGCAAACCGCCCGCCGCCAGCCCAGCACCGCCGCCGACCTAGCCGTAGTGCGTCAGCGCCAGCGCATCATGGCCCAGGTAATCCTGGTGAGCACCGCCGTGGCCAGCGTGGCCGCCGAGCTCGACTGCGAGGGCGAGCGCGCCGACCAGGTGGCGGGCTACCTCAGCGAGCAGGACGACCGCCGCACCCAGCGCTTCAACGTGCTGTCTATTGGCATTGGGGCAATCAGTGGCATTGGCACCACGGTTCTCGAAAACAAGTCGGCGCAGTACGCCTTTGGCATTGGGGGTGGGCTGCTGGCAGCGGGGCTGGGGCTGCTGACCCTAGGCGGCGAGCACACGGCCGAGTTTAAGCATCCGCGTAATCTGCTGGCCGATGTTTGGGGCGAAAAGCCTGCATCTGACGTGTTTTCGCCCAGCGTGTGGTACATGCTCACCGAGCCGGCGTTCAGCAACAGCGGTCAAACTAGCCTGGCCCACAACACCCGCCAGCGCTGGGAGCACTACGGCCAGCTCGCCCGCCCCGAATCAAAGAAGGGCCGGCAGTTTGCCGCGCTGCTGTTCGGTCAGGGCGGCCAGTACTCGGCCGAAGAGCTCACGGTGCGCGCCAACATGCTGAACGAGCTGCAATCGGCCGTGCGCCTGCTCAACCAGGAGTTGCAAGGCCTGCTGCTAGTGCTGAATAAGGAGTAGCATGACAAACGTTGTTGAATGATAACCTAGGGTAGCCCTAAGCTTGGTGAAGTAACCTAGGTCGCGTTTGGGAGTTATAAACCACGAGGCAACGGCGGCTTGGCGCCTGCGCTCCGCGCAACGACTCCTTCATTCGACGATTCAACTTATGGCAACCCATCGTGAACTTGGCCACTCGGGCCTGCACATCGCCCCGCTGGTGCTGGGCGGCAACGTATTCGGCTGGACGGCCGACGAACCGACTTCCTTCGCCGTGCTCGACGCATTTGTGGCGGGCGGCGGCAATGCTATCGACACCGCCGACGTGTACTCGGCCTGGGTGCCCGGCCACCAGGGCGGCGGGCAGTCCGAAACCGTGATTGGCAAGTGGCTCAAGCAGCGCGGCCGCCGCGACGACGTGCTCATTTTCACCAAAGTGGGCATGGACCTAGGTGATGGCAAGCAAGGCTTGTCGAAAGCCTACATCAAGCAGGCCGTGGAGGCGTCCTTGAAGCGCTTGCAAACCGATTACATTGACCTCTACCAGAGCCACAAAGACGACGAGAGCCTGCCCGTAACTGAGCCGCTCGAAGCTTACGCCGAGCTGCTGAAAGAAGGTAAAATCCGGGCCATCGGCGCGTCCAACTTCAAGCCCGAGCGCCTGCAAGCCGCCCTCGACGCCGCTCAGCACGGCCTGCCGCGCTATGAAAGCCTCCAGCCCGAATACAACCTCTACGACCGTGAGACCTTCGAAAAAGACGACCTAGGCATTGTGCAGGCCAGCGGCATCGGCGTGATTCCGTATTTCGGGCTGGCCGCCGGCTTCCTCACCGGCAAGTACCGCAGCGAGGCCGACTTGCAGAAAAGCCAGCGCGGTGCGGGCATCGGCAAGAAGTACCTCAACGACAAAGGCTTCCAAATCTTGAAAGCCCTCGACGCGGTGGCCGACCGCCACTCGGCCACTCCGGCCCAGGTAGCGCTGGCCTGGCTGATGCAGGCGCCCGGCATCACGGCGCCCATAGCAAGCGGCACCAGCCCCGGCCAGGTGCAGGAGCTTACCGAAGCCATGGACCTTCAGCTCACCGCCGCCGATGTGGCCGAGCTGCAAGCGCCCGCCCCTGCTAAAGCCGCCTAGTTTTCCATCAAAAAGCGCCGCCTACCTAGGGCGGCGCTTTCAGTTAGTTACATTCCCTATGTCTTATTCCAACAATCGCGTGCTGCTGGCCTCGCGCCCCAAAGGCCTGCCCCAGCCCGAAAACTTAACCATCGAAACTGTTGAGGTGCCGCCCCTCACCGCGGGCCAAGTACTTGTCAAAGTCGACTTAATCTCGCTCGACCCCGCCATGCGCGGCTGGATGAATGAGGGCAAAAGCTACGCGCCGCCCATCGGAATCGGCGAGGTGTTTCGGGCGCTGGCAGCAGGCCAAGTCGTGGAGTCGCAGCACCCCAGCTTTGCGGTGGGCGACTACGTGACGGGCGTCCTAGGTGCTCAGCAGTACGTGGTGCGCGAGGGCGACGCCGCCCAGGACCCCGCTAACCCCGCTTACCTGCTCAAGGTTGATACCAGCCTCGCGCCCCTCGAAACCTACCTGGCTACCCTCGGCATGCCCGGCATGACGGCCTACTTTGGCTTGCTCGACACCGGCCAGCCCCAGCCCGGCAACACGGTAGTGGTGAGCGGCGCGGCCGGCGCCGTGGGCAGCGTGGTAGGCCAAATTGCCAAGCTCAAAGGCTGCCGCGTGGTGGGCATCGCCGGCGACCAGGCCAAGGTGGATTACTGTGTCAACGAACTGGGGTTTGATGCCTGCATCAACTATAAAACCGAGGACGTGGCTGCCGCCCTGCGCGCCGCCTGCCCCCAGGGCATCGACGTGTATTTCGACAACGTGGGCGGCGAAATCCTGGACACGGTACTGCTTCAGATTAATTTGAAGGCCCGCATCGTCATCTGCGGCGCCATCTCACAGTATAACAACACGGCCCCGGGCAAAGGCCCCGCCAACTATATGATGCTGCTCGTGAACCGCGCCCGCATGGAAGGCATTTTGGTGGGCGACAACGCCGCCCGCTTCGGCGACGCGGCCCGCGAAATGGCTGGCTGGCTGCGCGAAGGCAAGCTCACCACGCCCAAAGTGCAAACCGAGCACGGCATCGAAAACTTCCTCCCCACGCTGAATAAGCTGTTTTCGGGCGAGAACTTCGGTAAGCTAGTGCTGGCGCCCTAGTCTTCATAGGTAGTGTACTAGCTACATAATAACTACTAAAAACCGTAACCAAAAGCCGGCTGTCATGCTGAGCTTGCGAAGCATCTTATCACGCTAGGATGAGTTATTCCAACGTGAGAAGATGCTTCGCAAGCTCAGCAGGACAGCCGGGTTTTTAGGTGGCTAATATGCCTTGATTACTTCTCCGCTACGTCTTCAAACGTGTAGGTGCGGGCCACATTTTCTATCGGCTGGCCGTCGGCCTCGGCGTAGGGATACACGAAATAATTGAGCGGCGGTCCGGCTTGCTTGGGCATCAGCGTAAGGTCGCGGCCGCGGGTAAACTCAACGCGGTTTTCGTCGTGCGCGCCGAAGAAGTACTTGCGCTTGTCGGGGTTTTTGGCTGCCTCCGAGGCATCGACGGGCACCCAGCCGGTTTCTTTCGTGAAAAACTCGGCCCAGCAGTGGTAGCCTTTCACCTCACCCTTGCCGCGGTCGGCGGGCAGCGGCAGGCCGATGCTGAAGCGCGCCGGGATACCTAGGGCCCGGCAATAGCCGATGACGATGGCGTGGAAGTCGGTACAGTTGCCGCGCCGGGCGTCGCAGGCGTAGTAAATGTCGCCGCGGCCCCAGCCCTGGCCAGTTTTGTCGTAGGTCACGGTGCTGACTACGTGCTCGTAGATGGCGCGGGCCTTGGCCAGTGGCGTGGTGGCGTGGGCGTTGGCTACCACTTCCTGAGCCTGGGCCTTGATTTTAGCGTCGAGCGGCACCAACCGGTCGGCCGCTAGCCAGCGCTTGAGATTGGGGTCGGTGGCTTCGGTTTCGGCGGGGGCGTGGTCGTCAGTGGCGCGCAGGTTGAGATGCTCGCGCCGCGTAACCTGGGCCGTGAGCGTGACGGTGAACGGCTCGATGGGAGCAGCCGGAAGCTGAGCAACTTGCTTAGAGGTAAGAGAAACATCTGGCACAACTGAGGCAGCCGATACTATTAGGTGCAGGATTTTATTACCGTAGAGGTCAGTCTCGATGGTGTAATTGGGTCCATCGACCTGCGTATCCCCCGCTTTGCGAATCCTGTAGGGCGCAGATGCCTCAATCTTGAGGTCGCGAATATTCTGGCTTTTGTCGTTGTGCGGCACCGGCATCCAGAACTCTACCTGCTTAGTGCCAACCGACTGCGCGGGCACCACGGCCTTGCACGTCAGCAAAAACGTGCGGCTGCGCGGCGCGACTGTGGTAGTGGCCGGCGCGGCGGCGGTAAGCAGCAGCGCGGTAGCGGCGAGCAGCGGGTATCTCATAGCGGAGGTTATCGTAAAAGCAGGCTGTAAAATTACGGGCTGCCGCCGGGCGGCTGTTCCTACCTACTCCTCTACGCGCTTTTAGTTTATGCTGCTCGCCGCCACGCCGCTCGTGCCCTTCGACTGGCACCGCATCATCTGGACGCCCCGCACGCCCCCGGCCTACCTAGGCGAAATTGTGTTTCGCTGCGTGGTTATGTACTTTATTATCATCATCGCACTGCGGGTCACGGGCCGGCGCGGGGTGCGGCAGTTGTCCATTTTTGAAATCAGCCTGGTGCTGGCGCTCGGCTCGGCGGCGGGTGACACTATGTTTTACGGTACTACCTCGCTGCTCTATGCGGCGGTGGTGTTCGTGGTCGTCACGGGCCTGTACTGGCTGTTCAACCTGCTCACGCGGCGCTTTCCGCGCCTCAGCGACTGGCTGGAGGGCAAGCCCGTGCTGCTCATTGAGGATGGCCGCATCAAGCTTGAAAACTTTAAGCAGCTGCGGCTTACGCAGAAAGAGCTGTTTGGCGAGCTGCGGCAGCAGCAGGTCGAGCATCTGGGCCAGGTGCGCCTGGCCTACATGGAAGCCACCGGCAGCCTGAGCGTCTATTTCTACCCCACCACCGACCCCGTGCAGGCGGGTCTGCCCATCAGGCCCGAGCGCTGCGAGCGCCTGCTGCGCCGCGCCGATACCGCCGGCCCCCACGCCTGCTACTGCTGCGGCCACGTGCAGCACTTGGCCACCGACACGCCCGCCACCTGCCCCGGCTGCCTACGCGACGAGTGGCTGCCCGTGAGCACCGCCGAGCGGGCAGGCTAGCCTTAGTTAGCATCTTTGCACCTAGGTATCCTATTCGCACGTTTGAAAGCCCCTACCCCGCCGGTGCTGGCGCTGGCCCCGTTTCCGCACGCCCGCACGCCTTACTATGCCGAGCAGCTGCGCGCGCACGTCGAGCGGTTTCCGCACGTGAATGCGCCGCACGGGCACTCGTTTTACCTGCTGCTGTATGTCACGCAGGGCTCCGGCACACACACCGTGGACCTGGTAACGTATGACCTAGGGCCGGGCAGCGTGTTCTTTCTGGCGCCGGGGCAGGTGCACCAGTGGCACCTAGGGCCCGATGCCGAGGGCATCGTGGTGTTTTTCGAGCCCAGCTTTTACCAGTTTCGCTACCCCGAGCGCGACCTGCTGGCGCTGCCTTTCTTCGACAATGCCCACCCGCCCGCGCTTTACTTGCCGGCTGCTAATGAGCTAGCACCGCTTTTCGAGCAGCTGCTACACGAGTACCAGACCGACCACCCTAACCAGGTCGAGGTACTACGCGCCTACCTAGGGCTCATCCTGGAGCTGGCTACCCGCTACTACCCCGCTGCCCCGGCCACTACCGAGGCTGGCCTGGCCCAAAGCCAGATTCGGCAGTTTGGCGCGCTGCTCAATCAGCACTACCGCACTCGGCGCGGCGTGCGCGAATATGCCGAGCTTTTGCACCTCACGGCCAACTATCTCAACGCCCTTTGCCGGCGCGTACTGGGCCAAACCGCCAGCGACCTCATCCACGCCCGTGTGGTGCTCGAAGCCCAACGGCTGCTCACGCATACCGCCCTGAGCGTGGCGCAAGTAGCCGATGAGCTAGGCTTCGACGACCCGTCGTATTTCGGGCGCTACTTTCGTAAGTATGTGGGCCTGAGCCCCGAGGCGTTTCGGCAAAAAGGTAACTTGTCCTAGAAGAGGCCGTAATTGGGCTAGTCGGGTGGGGTGCGCGGGTCGGACCTTTGTAGTGCCCATTCGGCTAGTGCCCTTTGTGGCTTCACTCCTTGACTCCTACCATCATGGCTGCCCCTGCCTCTCCCACGCTTGCCCTGCTTTCGCTGCGTTGCCCCCACTGCCACGAGGGGCGCTTGTTCACGCATTCAGCCTTCAACCTGGCGCACTTTACCGACATGCCCGAGCATTGCGAAGTGTGCGCCGTGCCCCTCGAGCCTGAGCCCGGCTTCTACTGGGGCGCCATGTTTATCAGCTACGGCTTCAACGTGGCCACGGTGCTCACGATAGGCGCGCTGCTCTACTTCGTGGGCGGCGACCCCGACGTGTGGGTCTATGTGCTCACGGTGGCTGGCGCGGCGCTAGCGCTGGCCCCGGCTGCTCTGCGCTACTCGCGGGCACTCATGCTGTACTGGTTTGGCGGGGCGCGCTACCGCTTCGACCCAAGGCGGTTAGCCAGGGCTTAGCCCTAGGTACCCAAAAAGGCCCGGCGCTACACGTAGCGCCGGGCCTTTTTTAGTGGGTTATACGCTGCTACTCAGCGTTTTTCAGCGTGGCCATGTCGATGACGTAGCGGAAGCGCACGTCGTTATCGAGCATCTTGTCGAAGGCCTCGTTGATGTCCTGCATGTTTATCACCTGCACCTCGGGCGCGATGTTGTGCTCGGCGCAGAAATCGAGCACCTCCTGCGTTTCAGCAATGCTGCCGATGATGGAGCCCGAGATAGAACGGCGGTGCATGGCAACCTCCATGTTGTTGACGGGCAGCTTATACGGCCCTAGGAGACCCACCGTCGTGAGCACGCCGTTGCGCTTGGCCAGCTTCACATAGGTGTTGATGTCGAAGGCATCGGGAATGGTAATGAGGATGAAATCGTACTGCGACTCGTGGGCTTCCATCGCCTTCGAGTCGCTCGAAATCAGCACTTCGTGCGCGCCTAGCTGCTCGGCAGCCTCGCGCTTTTTCTCGTCTTGCGTGATGGCCGTAACCGTGGCGCCCAGCGCCCGCGCCAGCTGTACGGCCATGTGGCCCAGCCCGCCAATGCCCACCACGCCCACGCTTGTGCCGGGGCCTACATTCCAGTGCTTAAGGGGCGCGAAGGTGGTAACGCCCGCGCACAAGATGGGTGCAGCGGCCTCAATATTCAGCGCCTCCGGAATGCGCAACACAAACGACTCCTTCACCACGATGTCGGTGGAATAGCCACCGAAGGTGTTAAAGTCCTTGTTCTGGGGCTTCATGTAGCCGTTGTAAGTGGCCGTCCAGCTCACGGGACCTTCGCAGTAGTTTTCTTCGCCGTGGGTGCAGGGCTCGCAACTGCCGCACGAGTCGACCATGCAGCCTACGCCCACTAGGTCGCCCACTTTGTACTTGGTCACAGTGCTGCCTACTTCCTTTACCCGGCCCACCACCTCGTGGCCCGGCACGCAGGGATAAATTGTGTTCATCCAGTCGTTTTTGGCTTGGTGCAGGTCTGAGTGGCACACGCCGCAGTACAGCACCTCGATGTGCAGCTCGTCGGGCTTGGGCGCGTAGCGCTCGATTTCCATCTCCTTGAGGCCGTTGAAGATGGAGTTGGTAGCGCCGTAGGCTTTTACTTTGTAGGCTTCCATGAAATCTGGTTGGTTTTAAAGAAAGAGAGTGATACTCTTGTTTAAACGCCCGCTAGCTGAGGGGGTTGGGCGTCCAGCTTATAAGATTTGGGGGTAATAGACGCGTACCGCGCCGCCGGGCCGGCTTTTGCCGTATGCTTCCGCAAGGCCGGGCGGGCAACGCAAGCGGCGCTGCCCGGCAGCTGGTCCTTTTCCTTTTCTTATGAGCAACCAATCACAAGCCCCGCGCCGCCGCGTGGCCGTAACCGGCGGCACCGGCAAGCTGGGCCGCGTCTGCGTGCAAGACCTACAAGCCCACGGCTACGACGTATTTGTCATTGACACCGTGGCGCCCGCCAAAGGCATTCCGCACATCATCGCCGACCTCGCCGACTTTGGCCAGACGCTCGACGCGCTTTCCTCAGTGGGGTTCGACATCCACGCAGGCGTGGGCAACGATGCCTTCGACGCCGTGGTGCACCTAGCGGCCTTCCCCACCCCGCGCCAGTACCCCGATGCCCACTTGTTTCAAAACAACATGATGGGCACCTACAACGTGTTTGAAGCGTCTCGCCGCCTGGGCATCCGCAACGTCATCTGGGCCAGCTCTGAAACCACCCTAGGCGAGCCTTTCGAGAACGACGCGCCCTACGCCCCCGTGGATGAAGACTACCCCCTGCGCGCCAAAAGCGCTTACGCCCTGGCTAAGGTTTTGATGGAGGACATGGCCCGCCAGTTTTGCTACCAAACGCCTGACCTCAAGCTCATCGGCCTGCGCTTCTCAAACGTGATGGAGCCGCAGGACTACGAAAAATTTGCCAGCTACCAAGCCGACCCTGAAGAGCGCAAGTGGAACATGTGGGCCTACATCGACGCCCGCGACGGCGCCCAGGCCATCCGCAAAGCCCTTAAGTGGGAGGCCACCGGCATGCACCCCTTCATTATCGCCAACGCCGATACGGTGATGGAAAAATCATCAGCCGAGCTCATGAAGGAAACATTGCCCGGCGTGGAGGTGCGCAAGGACCTAGGCGAGCACGAAACGCTACTTTCGATAGAAAAAGCCCGCCGCGTACTGGGCTACGAGCCTACGCACACCTGGCGCGACAAGGCCAACTGGAAATAACTGCCTAAAAAAGACGCAAAAAACCCCTGCTTTTGGGATGCTGCTACCGAATAGCGGCATCCCAAAAGCAGGGGTTTTTATGAATTAGCAAGTTGCTAATCAGCAACCACTACGCCGTGATAGTCACGCTATCCAAGCCTTTTTGCACGGCGGTGTCTTGCACGCCGGGAATGGCGAGGCCTTCGGCACGTACTACGGTCACATCGGTCATACCTAGGAAGCCGAGCACGGCTTTCAGGTAAGGAGCTACGAAGTCGTAGCCGGCCGACGGGCCTTCCGAGTAGATGCCGCCGCTCGACATAGCCACGTACACTTTCTTGCCGGTGATGAGGCCTTGGGGGGCACCATCGACATACTTGAACGTGATGCCGGCGCGGGCAATATGGTCAACCCAGGCCTTCAGCGTCGAGGGGATGCCAAAGTTGTAGAGCGGCGCGCCAATCACGATGATGTCGGCGTCCTTAATCTCCTGAATGGCATCGTCGGAGTGCTTGGCAGCGGCCGATTGCTCGGGCGTGCGGCTTTCGGCCGGCGTGAAGAACGACTGGAGCTTGGCCTCCTCCAGGTGCGGGAAGGGGTTGGTAGCCAGGTCGTGCACCACTACGTTGCTGCCGGGATGGGCGGCTTGCAGCTTCTCGATGATACCATTGGCAAGCTGGATGCTAGCCGAAGCCCCTTTGCGCGGGCTGGAAATGATGTGCAGAATATTCATAAGATAGTAAGGGTGGCCAGTGGCCGGTAGAAATGACAGCTTGATTACGGCTACAAATGTACATACATTTTATGTACCTACATCGTTCTACGGCTTGATATATTTTATCTATTTCTGCCTGCTAAGGCCATTTCTTTCTTCGGCCCGCGCAGCCGGATTAGCGCCTGCAAGCCCAATCTGCCCAGCCGGGCCTATAGCGCCTATGGAAGCGGCCTGCGCAGACTTATATTTCTCATTCACTTGTGCAGCCATAAAGTCGGGCTTACCGTTTAACGCGCTTGTGCTACCTGCCCAGCTTATCGGGCTTGGTTGAGCAGGCGCATTTTCGTTTTTATCACCCTGGCATTTCTTCTTTATGAAGCACTTTTTCCTCCCCGCGGCGCTCGTGCTGAGCGCCCTCACCGCCCATGCACAAAAAGGCTCGCTCTACATAGGTGGGCAGGCCGGGTTCAATAACACCACGACCACTGCCGACAACGGCAGCATTAGCACCACTACCAGCAAGCTCAGCAACTGGAGCTTTTCGCCCGAGGTTGGCACCTTCCTCAGCAACCAACTGCAACTTGGCGTAGGCTTCACTTTCAGCGGCTCGCGGCAAGAGACGCCCGCCAACGGCATTAACATGGCCGCTATCACCAACCGCTACGGGGGCACAGCCTACAGCCGTTACTTCTTCGGTGAAGGCAACTTCCGGCCCTTCGTCGGCCTCAACGTGTCGGTGCTACCCGGCAACAGCCGCACCGAAAATACCGGCGCCGTAAACTCGACTACTAGGTACAGCACCTTCGACTTCGGTACCAACCTCAACGCGGGCTTCGCTTACGGCCTCAACAAGCGCCTGGCCGTGGTGGGCTCGTTTGGAACATTCGGCTTCCAGCGCTCGACCTCCAAGCAAGACGATACCAATAACAAAACCACGACTACCAACTTTGGCCTCAATGCCAACACCCTAGGTAACTTGTTTACGGTGGGCGTGTACTATACCTTCCGGCAGCCAACCGAGTAGTGTCAAATGCGGCGGCTCGCATACGCTGGCTAGCTCAGGCTACCGATTGGTGATAAAACCCGCTAGCCAATGTAGTTGCTTTTTAAGTTCTTGGTAGCAGCAGGACCACTAGCTCTCAGCTACTGAGAGTGAGGCTTTGGTTAGGCCACCTATTAGTACCGCTTCGTGCTGCATAAATCATAGCAGCTGGCAGAACAATCGGCTTCTGGCTCGCGAAAGCGGAGCCAGAAGCTTGACTGACTCCTTCTTAAGCTAGCTTGTTTCAAATTTGGTAAAATTTGAATAAACTGCATTGACATAGTCTGACAAGGTAGCGCCCGCCCCATCTTTGCGCTCATGCCTGACCCTGCTGCCCCTCTCCCCTATCTCGTTTTCGACTTCGATAGCACTTTTACCCAAGTAGAAGGCCTCGATGAATTAGCTGCCATTGCTCTCACCGGGCAGCCCGACCAGGCCCAGCGCGTAGCCGCTATCAAGGCGCTCACCGACCAGGGCATGGCCGGCGAAATCGGCTTCCAGGAATCCTTGAGTAAGCGGCTGGCACTGCTGGGGGCGCACCAGCAGCACCTAGGGCCATTGGTGGCCCACCTGCGCGGCAAAGTGAGCGAGAGCATCCGCCGCAACGGCGACTTTTTCCGGCAGCACGCCGACCGCATTTATGTGGTAAGCAGCGGCTTTCGCGAGTTTATCGAGCCCGTGGTAGCCGAGTTTGGCATTGCGGCCGACCACGTCCTGGCCAATACCTTCACCTTCGATGCGAACGGCGCCATCACGGGCTGCGATGCCGGCAACGTACTGAGCCGCGACGGCGGCAAGATTCAGCAGCTAAAGGACTTGCAGCTTGATGGGCCGGTGTACGTGCTCGGCGACGGCTATACCGACTACCAGATTCGTGAGGCCGGCCTAGCCAAGCGCTTCTACGCCTACACCGAAAACGTGAGCCGCCCCACCGTAGTGGCCGCCGCCGACGAGGTGATCCCGACTTTTGACGAGTTTTTGTATCAATTGAAGCTACCCATGACCCTGAGCTACCCCAAAAACCGCATCAAGGTATTGCTGCTCGAAAACCCCGATGCCCGCGCCGCCGAGCTTTTCCGCCAGGAAGGCTACCAGGTGGAGTTGGTGCCCGGCGCCCTCGACGAAGACGAGCTGATTCAGCGCATTGAAGGCGTGAGCATCCTCGGCATCCGCTCGAAAACCAACGTGACCGAGCGCGTGCTGGCCGCCGCCAACCGCCTCATCGCCATTGGCGCCTTCTGCATCGGCACCAACCAGATAGACCTGCCGGCCGCCATGCGCAAGGGCGTGGCCGTGTTCAACGCCCCGTTCTCGAACACCCGCTCGGTGGTCGAGCTGACCTTGGCCGAGTTGATTGTGTTGGCCCGCCGCATTCCGGAGAAGAACCCCAAGATGCACGCCGGCGAGTGGGACAAGTCGGCCAAGGGTGCGTTTGAGGTGCGCGGCAAAACGCTAGGCATCATTGGCTACGGCAACATCGGGGCGCAGCTGTCGGTAGTGGCCGAGGCCCTAGGCCTGAAAGTGCTGTACTACGACGTAGCCGAAAAGCTCCAGCTCGGCAACGCCACTAAGGTGAACATGCTGGAAGAGCTGCTACCTCAGGCCGACATCGTAACGCTGCACATCGACGGCCGCCCCGAAAACAAGAACTTCTTCGGCGCCAAGCACTTCGCCCTGATGAAGCCCGGCGCACTGTTTATCAATAATGCCCGCGGCCACGTGGTAGACGTGCCGGCCCTGGCCGAAGTACTGCACAACGGCCACCTAGGGGGCGCCGCCATCGACGTATTCCCCTACGAGCCCAAGACCAACCAGGAGGTATTTGAGAGCGAGCTGCGCGGCCTGCCCAACGTACTACTCACGCCGCATATCGGCGGCAGCACGGCCGAGGCCCAGCGCAACATTGCCGAGTTTGTGCCCGAGCGCATTATGCAGTACATCAACACCGGCAACACCCAGCAGAGCGTCAACTTCCCCAACATTTTGCTGCCCACGCAGCAGGCGCACCGCCTCATCCACATCCACGCCAACGTGCCCGGTGTGCTGGCCAAAATCAACAACGTGCTGGCCGCGCACCACGTCAACATCCTGGGTCAGTACTTGAAAACCAACGAGCTGGTGGGCTACGTGATTACCGACATCGACAAGGCCTACGACCAGGATGTGATTCAGGCCCTGCGCGAGGTCGAGCACACCATCAAGTTCCGGGTGCTGTATTAGGCAGGAAGCAGTAAGTGAGCCATGTAGCAGCTCGAAGGACGGGATTTTACTCCCGTCCTTCGAGCTGCTCTTCTTCGGGGGCAGCTGGTTGCTGGCTGGCCAATAGCTCGGGGGGCAGGGCCAGCACCGACGGCAGCGGAATTTGCCATACCTCAGCCGCTGGAATATGCGATTTCATCTCATTCTGCAACTCGCCGAGCAGTTGCAAGGCGTCGCCGGGTGGGCAGTTGTGCTTGTGCATCAAGTGGCCCGTAGCCAAGCTTATCCATTGGTCGATGCTTTGCTGCACTAGCAGCAACATTGCATCGGGCGCCTCGCGCAGCTGCGGCTGCTGCTGGAGTAGGGCATTCTCTTCTAGGTGCAGCCGAATGATATTCAGGCACAAGGAAAAAATAGTTTTATCGCGGCGCAACTGGCGCAGGCGGAGAGCAGCCATAGAAACGTGGGTAGGGCGGTAAGGAAGGCTGTAAAGGTAGAACGGGCGCGGGTCGCTCCGTTACTTTTCGGCTGCTAGGCGCTGCCCTAAACAGAACAGGCTGCCCCACTAGGTAGCGGGGCAGCCTGTTTGGTGAAAGAAGTGGTGAGTTGGCTTGCGAAGATTAGTTGCGCACTACGCGCTGGGTGCTGGCGCCAGTGGCCGTAGCCACCCGCAGCAGGTACACGCCGGGGGCTAGCGTGGGCAGCTCGGCCAGGGCCTGAGGAGCGGTCCCCAGCTGTATGGTGCGGCTGTACACGGGGCGGCCGTCGGTGGTGAGCAGGGCTATGGTGGCAGCCTGAGCTTCGGCGCCAGGCAGGGCCACGTTCAGCTCGCTGGTGAAGGCAGTGGGATAGGCCACAAGCTTGGCAGTAACCTGGGCGGCGGGGCGGGCGGCCAGTATAACCACCGGCGAGTAGGTAGCCGTGCCGTCAAAGTCTACTTGGCGCAGGCGGTAGTAGCTGGTAGCCGTGGCAGCATCGTCGATAAACTGATAGCTACGAGCAGCCGTGGTAGTGCCGGCAGCAGCAAGCTGACCGATTTTCACGAATGCCTGCCCATCGGCCGAGCGCTCTACCTCGAAGTGGTCGCTGCTGGTTTCGGAAGCGGTAGCCCAGCGCAGCACGTTGCCAGCGCTACCAGCCTGGCCGGTAAAGGAGGTGAGCACGACGGGTAGCGGGGCGGGGCTGGCGAGGGCACCCGAAGCCAGCGAGGGCTGGGTGGCCGACTGTGCCTGCTCGAAGCGGTAGATGGTGCCGTTGGCGTTGCCCACGAAGAGGTCAAGCAAGCCGTTATTATCGATGTCGGTGATGGAAGGGGCGGCGTAGGTGCCCACGCTGATGGTGGTGCCGTTGCTTTTCAGAAAGTCTACCTTCTTGAAAACAGCCGAGTTAGCAGTCGTTTGCGTGTAGAGGATGATGTTGCCAGCCTGGTTGCCCAGCAGCATGTCGAGGTAGCCATCGCCATCGTAGTCGGTCAGCAGGGGCTTGTCTACGGCACCAGCGTCGATGATGGCGCCTAGGTTGTCGCGCATCTGGCCTAGGGCAGAGAAGGTGGCCGCGTTGGCGGCGGTTTGCTCGTAGCGGCGCAGCGTGCCATCGTTGCTGCCTACCAGCACGTCGAGCAGGCCGTTGTTGTCGAGGTCGGCCACCGTGGGGCGAGGATACGAGCCGCCGTTGGGGGCACTTGAGGTAGCCGCACCAATGGGGTTGGTGAACAAGACACTGCGGTTGAAGGTCTGGGCGCCGGCGGCCGTTTGCTCGTAGCGTAGCACGCTGCCGTTTTCTTCGCCTACTAGCAGCTCGAGCAGGCCGTCGCCGTCGAGGTCGGCCACGGTGGGCTTGGCAAAGTTGCCTACGTCGAGGGTCGTGCCATCGGCGTTTTTCAACAGGGTGCCTGTGCCAAACGTGGTTGCGTTGGCGGCCGTTTGCTCATACACCATAATGGTGCCATCGCCCTGGCCCTGAATAATCTCTATCCGACCATTGCTATTGAGGTCGCCCATGGTGGGCGTCGAGTAGCTGCCGGAAGCCGATGCCCCCGTGACGCTGGCCGAAGACTGACCGTAGCTAACCGACGACGACTTGCGGGTGATGCCGAGCTTATTGTTGGAGATGGCCGTGCCATCGGTGGTGGTGATGCGAATGCGCCCGGTAGCGGCGGCCACGGGCACTATCACCCGCATCGAAACGCCCACTGGCGTACCTGTTACCTTCATAGGTTGCCCATTAATCATGACCGATTTAACATTGGCCAACCCCGTACCCGTGATATTAACAGTGGAGCCGGCGGCGGCTTGGGCTGGCGAGAAGCCGGTAATGGTTTGGGCGTTGGCAGCTACCGGTAGCAGACCTAGGCTGGCTAGGGCAAGGCGGCGGAATGAGGGCAACAAAACGGCAGTAGGCAGGCGGAACATAGTAGTGCAGAAGGAGGCGTAAATAATATATCAGAGCAGAAAGCATTGGCATCAAATAACTATCTTACAGATAGTAGCATCCTTTAGTAGGAGGCTTAGATGGCCGCTGCTTTTTAGTGATACAAAATTATTTTACCCCTTCAGGCCCGGTTGGCCGTTCTCGCTTAAAGGTTTTACTTAATCTGCCAAAGTGGTTATTTCCTGTGCGAGTTACTGTTCCGCTAACCTTATAGTAAGTCAACACTAGATAAAAGCATTTAGCTAATAGTCAAAATAATATTGTTTATTACTCGCGTAATGCCAAGCAGCAACTCTACAGTCGCTCGTGCACCTCGCGCAGCAGGCGCTCCATGGCATTGCGGGTAGCCTGGTCGTCGCCAGGAATGCTGTTGTTGAAGAACGTAACGGCCACCAGCCGACCGCTTTTGCAGCGCACGTAGCCCGCTAGGTTGCAGGTGTGAGTGAGGGTGCCGGTTTTGCCCCACAGCCAGGGTGCCTTGGGGGGGCCGGCTTCGAAGTAGCGGCGGCGCAGGGTACCCTGGCCTCCCCCGGCCGCCAGCAAGCTCAGCAGGCGGCGCTTGGGCACTTGCTGGTGCAGCCGCACCAGCAGCGCCGTGAGGGTGCGCGGCGTGAGCAGGTTCAGGCGCGATAACCCTGAGCCATCGACCCAGTCAGGGCGGTCGGGCAGGTCTTTCAGCTGGTTTTTGAGTAAATGCCGAATGGCTCGCGGCCCGCTCAGCGAGTCGCGGTACCCTAGGCGGCTGCTGGTCATCAGCAAGAGCTGCTCGGCCAAGAAGTTGTCGCTCACGCGCAGCATGCGGCGGTAGAGCGAGTCAGCGCGCAGTCCGCGCAGGGTGCGAATGCTGTCTTGGCCGGGGCGCGGGTGCCACCCGGTGCCCACAATGGCGCGGCGCAGGGTGTCGCCGAGCAGGCGCAGCAGCAGCTGGCGGCTGGTGCGGTAGGGCACCTCATCTATCCACTTTTTGCTACCTAGGCGGTAGGTAAAGCGGTTTTCGAGCGGCGCCCGGTACACGTGCATCTCGTCGTCCTGATCGGGTGAGAGGCGAAAGTCGGGGCCGGCGGCCGCCGTGAGCGGCGCAAAGGCCCGCGGAAACACCCGCACCCGCTGCGGCAGCGCCTGGGCTGGCGCCCCCGGCCTAGGGCGCACCACCTGCGGCGCGCTGGCGTAGAAGCGCACCGTATTGCCGTAGAGCGGAAACGCCGTGCGCTCGGGTTGAAAGTAGTAGTTAAAATCGTCCCAGGTCCAGCCGGGGCCGTAGGCGGGCACGGTCGCGATGTCGCAGTATGCCAGCAGCTTCTCGGGCCGATTGGCCAAGAAGGTGTAGGCCCGGCGCGAGGGCACGTCGCCGTGCAGCAGCGTGGGGTCGCCGGTGCCTTGGAAGAACAGCGTGTCGCCTCGTGAGAAGTAGCGCAGGCTGGGCAGCGAGTCGGGCAGCAGCGCCAGGCCCGCGTAGAGGCTCAGCAGCTTCATGGTGCTGGCGGGCGTGAAGTATTTGGCCTCGTTGTAGCCAAACAGCGCTTCGCCGGTGGTGGCATCGGCCAGGGCCACGCCTACCTGCTGGCGGCGCAGCGTGCGGCTGCTGTCGAGCTGCTGGCGCAGCCAGGGCATGTCGGCGCGGCCGGTGGCCGAGTCCGTTACGATGGCGGGCGGCACGGGCGGCGTAGTAGTGGTTTGGCCGCAGGCAGTAGTGAGCGAGAGCAGCGCTAGCGCAAACAGCGCCAGGGGGCGCCGGCCCTGGCCGCGAATAGTAGAAACAAGCAAAGTAGGCACAGCCGCAACTTAAGCAGAAACCGCCCAGCACGCGCCTAGGTAGGGCTGCCCAGGCTGCACCCAGCCAAGTGGGCTTACTACGCCAGACCTGGCACAAATACAATTTTAGCTACGCATTGTGGCATAACCAGCCGCTTGGTTTGGCTGGGCCAATGCCGTACCTACCTTTGATGTACGTACTTTTTAGTAGCGCTATTGATTTGCTGGTTCAATAGCTCCTTTCTCATTATATGGAGAAAATCCTTACCCAATCGGAATTTGACACCATAGCCGGGGCCTGGACTACTTTTATTCAAGGCGCCTCGCCCACCGAGGTGCAGGCGCTTTTTCAGGCTGCCCCTCCCGCCACCAACCAGTACCAGCTCAGCGCCAGCTTTAGCCTAGCGGGCACTGCCACCAACCCGAGCTACCTGGTGGCCATGCTTTCTACGCCGGGCATTGCCCAGGTAGCGGCGCGCTTTGTGCTGCTGTCCCCCGCCGAGGCGGGCGCCGGTACGCCGGCCGCGCCGCGCTTTCGGCTGGTGCTCTACGCCGCCGACCAGCGGGGAGCGCGCCTATCGGCCTATTACCAAAGCGATGCCACCTGGCAAACCATCGCGCCCCAGCAGCTCACGGCCATTGGGGGCCTGGTGCCCTACAACATGGTCAAAGGCTGGCTTAATGGTTGGGCCATCGCGGCCACCACGCAGCAATTGCAGCCGGCGCTGTTTAATACCGCCTACGGGCCACTGCAAGGCTACAATTTCGACCTAGGCGACTTTTTAGACCCACTGTTCGCGGCGAAGACCTTCACCGACCAGCGCCTATTTCTACGCTTTGGGCTGAAAACCTACTATCCCGCCTACCCCGAAAGCCTAGCCGCCCCGGCCCAGACGTTTGGGCTGGTGGTGCGCCTGTACTCGCCCAGCGAGGAGGCCGATGGTGCCGAGCTAAGCGGGCCGTCTTACGATATGTCGTTGCAAGTGCCCCCTGGCTAACCGCCAAGTGATAAACGTTTGCCTAATGCCCTACACGCACTATTATGCTTAAAGAGGTTCTCAGAGTTTTTGCTGAGCTTACTATTAGTCCCGTAATTATAGCGAGCATACTTGGTTTGGTCCGTTACAAGCGGCTACCTCTTGGCCTACGTTGGCTCACGCTGCTGGCCTGCTTCGATGTACTAATGGAAGTAACTTCAATGCTGATAGTTACACTACCAGGAGTACGCAGTAATCTCTTTCTGCTACCCGTTATCGCCGTCGGTGAGGTAGCCCTGTTAGCCTTGGCATATCGCCCGGTGCTGCAGTCGGCCGCTTTCAACAAAGCACTACCCTGGGCGCTGGGATTATTCAGCGCTTATGCGTTGTTTATCAGCTTCAGCCAGCTCGGGGTAGTGGGCCACGCGGTTGGCCTAGAAATCATTGGCGACTTACTTACCATCGGCATTGCAGGGCTTTATTTTCGCAAGCTGCTCAACGAGTTGCACATCGAGCACCTGCGCCGCGACCCTTTCTTTTGGGTATCGGCGGCCCTCTTGGTGCATGGGTTAGGCAATTTGCTTATTTCCTTGTTTAGCAACTACTTGCTTAAGCACTATTCTGTGCAGTTTCAGCTAATTATTATGTGGGGTGTGCGCAATCTCTTCAATGTGCTGCTCTATATATCTTACTGCGTGGCCTTGTGGCTGCGCCCAGCAAAAGAGCCGATAGCCGTGGATAGCCTAGGCGCCCCACGCAGCGCATGGTAACTCCCACATTTTACCTAGCCCTAGATTGGCTAACCGTGGCCGTTATCATCTTAGCCAGCCTCGTTGGGGCAGTACGCTTTCGCCAGCTGCCACCCAGCCTGCGCTACCTCACCTTGTTTGCGAGCTTTGAGGTATTTACCGAGCTACTTTCCAGATCCTTAATACGGGTATTTCATCTAAAGTCTAACCTCTTTCTGATACCCATTGCCGCCATTGGGGAGGTGGGGCTGTTGGCCCTGGCCTACCGCCAGGTGCTGCGTTCGGCGGCGTTTGGCAGGGCCCTGCCATGGGTCCTAGGTCTGTTTAGCAGCTACGCCCTGCTCGAAGCGCTGGCCGGGCTGGGCACCGTGCGCTTCGCCCCCACCGTGCAGGTTAGCACCGACCTGCTGATGCTAGGCTTCGCCGGCTTATACTTTCGCAAGCTGCTTCATGAACTGCAAGTCAATGAATTGCGGCACGAGCCTTTCTTTTGGATGTCGGCCGGAATGATTATTTACGCCCTGGGCGACTTGCAAATCGCCTTATTCAGCAACTATCTGCTACTTCACAGCTCGCTCCAGCTCCAGCGCCTAGTCATTGTCGAAGTGCACTTATTCTTACTTCTCATCTTCTACAGCGGCTGCGGCCTGGCCTTATGGATGCGCCCGCAGAAGTAGAGTTTGGGCAGCTGCTGCTCGGCGGCATTGGGCTGATGCTGCTGGCAGCCGGGCTGCTGGTGGTGTTCGTAGTCACGTACCAGAAGCGCTTGCTGCGGCAGCAGCTGGCTCTGCGCACCGCCGAAGCCGAGTACCAGCAGCAGCTACTCGCCGCCGTGATAGAGGCACAAGAGCACGAGCGTGAGCGCATCGGCCGCGACTTGCATGATGGTATCGGCTCGACCATCGCCACGGCCAAAATGCTGGTCAACCGCCTCGAAAGCAACCAGCCCACCGACAACCGCCCCGAGCTATTCGGCATGGTGAAGGAAATCATGGGCGCTGCCGTGCACGACGTGCGCAGCATTTCGCACTCGCTCTTCCCTGCCGTGCTGGCCCGCTACGGCCTCGCCGACGCCCTGCAGCACTTAGTAGATGTAAGCAACGAAACCGGCACCCTCGACATTGAACTCGAAGCGGATTACCCGCAGCCACTACCACTGGCTCAGGAGCTGGCCCTCTACCGCATTTGCCAGGAGCTCATTCACAATGCTCTTAAGCACGCCCGCGGCGCCACCCGCCTCGATGTGCTGCTGCGCCAGCGCGGCCCGCTGCTCACGCTAGTGGTCGAGGACGACGGCCCCGGCTTCGACCCCACCCACCTAGGCCCCGATGGCCAGCCCGCCACCAAGGGCGCCGGCCTGCGCAGCATCGACGTGCGCGTGCAGCTGCTGCAAGCCCGGCTGCGCCAGCAGTCGGCCCCCGGCCAGGGCGTGCGCACCGTGGTAGAAGTTACCTCGCCGGTGTAGTGGCCATTAGCTGGTCTGTGCACGTACTACTTGCCCCACGCTGCCCTCTCTCCTCTTATGGCTACTATTACTACTCCGGTGCAAATAGCGCTGCTCGACGACCACCCGCTGTTTCGGCAGGGCATGCGCTACATCTTGCAGACGCTGCCTTATGTGGAGTCGGTGGTCGAGGCCGCCGAGTTTGGCGAGCTGCTAGCGCTGTGCCGCCAACGCCTGCCCGATGTGCTACTGCTCGACCTGCAAATGCCCGGCATGGATGGCCCCGAAGTGGCGCAGCAGCTCCTAGGTGAGTTTCCTGACCTCAAAATCATCGTGCTCTCGATGTTCTCGGCCGACAAATTCATCACCCAGATGATGAAGCTGGGCGCCCGCAGTTACCTGCCCAAAGACGTAGACCAGCCACAGCTCGTCCAGGCCCTCGAAGACGTGCTTACCACGGGCCATCACTTCACCGAGCGCGTATCGAAAGCCATGCTGCGCGGCGTGCAGCAGCCCTCCCGCCCCACCTCACTTAGCCTTACTGAGGAGATACATTTTACTCCGCGCGAGCTCGATGTGCTGCGCCTCATTTGCGAGGGCCGGCCCACGGCCGATATTGCCGAGCAGCTTTTTCTGGGCCGCCGCACCGTGGAGGGCCACCGCCAGCGCCTACTCGAAAAAACCGGCGCCGCCAATGCGGCCGGCTTGGTAGTATATGCCGTGCGCCACGGCCTACTTGACACCTAGGCGGCACCCCCGTAAAAATACGGGGGTCAAAAAAAGCGTAGAACTACGCTAAAACCCCGATAGACACAGGAGCCACTTTTGCAGCGCAAATGCCTGGTCACGGCAGGTGCGTACTGCTCTCTCCTTCTTTCCTATGAAGACAGGCCTAGCCTTCTCCTTTACCGGTTAGCCACCCTCGTACTTTCTGCCTACTGGCCATCGGGCCATTGAAAACTACTTAGCTTGCCAGCCCCGCCGGGGCCTCTTGCCACTCACCTAAGTAGCAGGAGGCTCCGGCGGGTCTTTTTTGTGGCCAGCGTCCGCAGCGCCCCTGCAGGCAACGCCCTAGGTCGGGCACGGGAGCAATAACGGTACCAGTGCTCGGCCTAGGGCGCTACCAACGGCTATTTCATCGTCAGGAATTTCTGCTGCATCACATCCTGCACCGAGCGGCCCGACACCTTGCTTTCGAGCCATGAGATGATATCGAAGTACAGAAACGGCCGCCGGTCAAAGGGCCGGGAGGCTATTTCTTCCAGCTTGGTTTTTAGCTTACTGAACTCCTCGCGCAACTGGCTGGGGGCAATGTGGCCCGCCCGCCGCAAAAATCGAAATACCTCGACTTGCATGGGCTGCTGGTCATTCATCTTACCTAAGAAGTGGTACACCGAGCGCACTTGATATTCAAGCTCAGCATCTTGCCCATCCTCAAAGTGCGCTACTAGGTTAAGGATACGCGCAAAGCACTGCAAATCCTCGCGCAAGCTCAAATCCTTTTGGTCGATAATGCGCGTTAAGTACTTGATAGCTTGCTTGTACTGTCCGCTACCAAAATACAGGCAAGCGATTTTGTAGTAGAACACCAGCGTGCGGTGCAGGTCGAGCTGCGACTTGTGCTCGCCCAGCTGCTCTAGCAGCTCCGGCACCATCTCAACCCCCTCCGTAAAGCGCGCCTCCAGAAAAACGGCATTGATGCGGTTGGTCCAGATATACTGAAACAGCAGTGCCTCGGTATTAGGCGTAGCCCGGCGCGTCTGGTTGGCACCAAAGTCCTCCAAAGCTTGCAGCACTTCCTTGAATTTACTATAATACAGCAAGTTGAATAAAGCTGCCAGTAAATTGTGCAGGCCTTTGATGTAAAGCATCGTCTGGCTCTCTTTTAAATCGGGCTGCTGCTCAAACAGGTTTACCCACTTCTGCGCGTAGCGGTAGCACTCCCGAAACTCCTGGTTGATGGTGTGGTACCACACGTGCGCCTGGTAGAAATACAGCTTTTCCCAAAAGCCACTACCCCGGCCGATAGTGGCCGGCACGTGCGCCCGAAAATAGGCAGTAAACTGCTCGTGGTCAGCTTGGTTACGTGCGTGCCCAGTTTGCAGGTACAGTCCATACAGCCGCAGCGAGGCATTGGACAAGGCATGCTGCTGCCCTAGGTGGGCCGCCGTGGCCGTAGCCTCGGCCGCCAGCGACTCGGCCCGGCCCTGCAAGCTCCGCGTGATATACTGCGACTCAATAAGCTTCTCAAAATCGATGGCAAGCAAGGCCACGTGCGGCAGCTCGGCCTGCTGGGCGGCTAGCTTCACGCGGGCCAGCATGCGCAGGGCCTGCTGATAAAAGCCTTTATTGTAGAGCACGCGGGCGTAGTCGAGTTGCTCGTGCAGCTGGATATCCAGGTTTTGGCCGGCGTGGTAGAGACGCAAGCTCGCCAGCAGCTGCTTGTACAGATTAGCCTTGAGGTTGGCCAGCTGGGCGCGCTTGAGAGTGGGCACCTGTGTGAGCACGCGCTCCTCGTCGTGCAGCTCCTGCGCGTCAAAAGCATCGAAGAGTTGCAAGAATTTTAGTCCCTCGGTAGAGCCCTGGCGGTTGGCAAACAGCCGAAAATGACGCTTTTCGGACTGCGTTAAGGATTTTATGAGCTGAAAAACCGGGTCGCTGTTCTTATTTGGCATTGTAAAATACCGTCTTATAAACTTATGATTAGCAGAATATTATTGAAATAATCTGACCACTTGGAAATAGTAAAAAACATCAAAAAATGTTTTTTACACCTAGAAAAGTACTGGTACTTGCAGCGCAATAACAAAGCTGGCCCTGTGCTGGCAGGTTTCTACTCCTATGGCGACGCAAAAAATTCAGATTTTCGATACCACTCTCCGCGACGGCGAACAGGTGCCGGGCTGCAAGCTAAACCAGCAGGAGAAGCTAGTTATTGCCCGGCAGCTCGAAGCGCTCGGCGTTGATGTCATCGAGGCCGGCTTCCCGGTATCGAGCCCCGGCGACTTCGCTGCCGTAGCGGCCATTGCGGCCCAAACTACCGAAGCTACGGTGTGCGGCCTCACCCGCGCCGTCGAAAACGACATTCGGGTGGCCGCCGATGCCCTGCGCTCTGCCCGCCGCCCGCGCATCCACACCGGCATCGGTACCTCCGACCTACACGTGCAGCAGAAGCTGCGCACCACCCGCGAAGACGTAGTAGAGCGCGCTGTGGCTGCTGTGAAGCTCGCAAAGAGCTTCGTTGAAGACGTCGAGTTTTACGCCGAAGACGCGGGCCGCACCGACAATGAGTTTCTGGCCCGCGTGTGCGAGGCTGTGATTGCGGCTGGGGCCACAGTGCTCAACATCCCCGATACCACTGGCTACTGCCTGCCCCACGAGTACGGCGCCAAGATTAAATACTTGTACGAGAACGTAAAAGGCATTGACCGGGCCATCCTCTCGACGCACTGCCACAACGACCTAGGGCTGGCCACGGCCAACTCCATCGCGGGCGTGAGCAATGGCGCCCGCCAGATAGAGTGCACCATCAACGGTGTGGGCGAGCGCGCCGGCAATACCTCGCTCGAAGAGGTGGTGATGATACTGCGCCAGCACCCCACGCTCAACCTTTACACCGACGTCAACACCCGTCTGCTCACCGAAACCTCGGCCCTCGTGTCGCACCTCATGAGCATGCCGGTGCAAGCCAACAAGGCCATTGTGGGCGCTAACGCCTTCGCGCACAGCAGCGGCATCCACCAGGATGGCGTGATTAAGTGCCGCGAAACCTACGAAATTATTGACCCCAAAGAGGTTGGCGCCGTCGATTCGACCATCGTGCTCACGGCCCGCTCGGGTCGCGCTGCCCTCGCCTACCGCCTCCAGAAGCTGGGCTACAACCTAGAGCGCCCCGCTCTGAATGCGGCCTATGCCAGCTTCTTGCAGCTCGCCGACCGCCAGCGCGAAGTGATTGACAATGACTTACACATTCTTATCGAACAAGAAAAACTAGTAGCCATCGGCTAATCGGGCTAAGGAAACGGGGTGGCAGGCGCTGCCAGTGGGTGGGAGCAGGGAAGTCAGGGGGTCGGGTTAACAACCCAATAACGCCATTCTTTCACACTCGTTGACACGACCAAAACTTCCCCCTGTTGCTTCGTTTCCTTAGCTTTTATTACTAACCTGTCATGCGTTACAAACTCAGCATGAGAGACGAAAGTGATAGTTACATTATTCTATTTCTACCCTACCCATGCCGCGCACATTAGTTGATAAAATATGGGATGCCCACGTCGTTCGCTCCATCGCGAGCGGGCAGGACGTGGTGTACATCGACCGCCACCTGATTCATGAAGTAACCAGCCCCCAGGCTTTTGATGAAATAGCGGCGCGCGGCCTAGAGCTGTTTCGCCCCAACCAGATTATCGCCACGGCCGACCACAACGTGCCGACCCTCAACCAGCATCTGCCCATCGCGGAGCCGCTCTCGCGCTCGCAGGTAGACAAGCTGACCGAGAACTGCCAGAAATATGGTATTGAATTGTACGGCCTAGGTCATCAGCGCCAAGGCATTGTGCACGTTATCGGGCCGGAGCTGGGTTTGACCCAGCCGGGCCTGACGATGGTGTGCGGCGACAGCCACACCAGCACGCACGGCGCGTTTGGCGCCATTGCTTTCGGTATCGGCACCAGCCAGGTAGCGCAGGTAATGGCCTCGCAGTGCCTGCTGCTCACGCGCCCCAAGCGGATGCGTGTAGCGGTAGAAGGTGATTTGCGGCCCGGAGTTACGGCCAAAGACTTGATTCTATACATCATCGCGCAACTCGGCACGGGTGGTGCTACCGGCTACTTTGTAGAATACGCGGGCAGCGCGGTGCGCAGCCTGAGCATGGAAGGCCGCATGACGGTCTGCAACATGAGCATCGAGATGGGTGCCCGCGGTGGCCTCATCGCCCCCGATGCTACCACGTTTGCTTATGTAGAGGGCCGGCCCTTCGCTCCCAAAGGTCAGGCGTGGAACAACGCTGTAGCTTACTGGGAAACGCTGTATTCGGACGAGGACGCGGTATTTGACGCTGAGTTTGTATACGACGCGGCCGACATCACGCCGATGATAACCTACGGCACGAACCCTGGCATGGGCATTCCGCTCACCGGCAACGTGCCCAGCCAGGTGCCCGACGCCGAGGCTGAGAGCTTCGACAAATCGCTGAAGTACATGGGCTTCGAGCGCGGCGAATCGCTCCTAGGTAAGCAAATCGACTACGTATTCATTGGCAGTTGCACAAACTCGCGCATCGAGGACCTGCGCACGGTAGCCGCCTACGTGCAGGGCAAGCATAAGGCCGGGCACGTGGAGGCCATCATCGTGCCTGGCTCTAAGCAGGTAGAGCAGCAAGCCATTGCCGAAGGCATTGACAAGATTCTGGCCGAAGCTGGCTTTGAACTGCGCGAGCCGGGTTGCAGCGCCTGCCTGGCTATGAACGAGGACAAGATTCCGGCCGGCAAGTACTGCGTGGCTACCTCCAACCGCAATTTCGAAGGCCGCCAAGGCCCAGGCTCGCGCACGCTGCTGGCCTCGCCGCTGGTGGCCGCCATCACGGCCGTGCAGGGCCGCATCGTTGACATTACGCAGTATTTGAACTAATGGAAAAATTTCAAACCCTGCACACTACCGGCCGGCCGCTGCCGTTGGAAAACGTTGATACCGACCAGATTATTCCGGCCCGGTTTCTGAAAGCAACTACCCGCGAGGGCTTTGGCGAAAACCTGTTTCGCGACTGGCGCTACAACGCCGACGGCTCGCCCAAGGCCGACTTCGTGCTGAATAACCCGCGCTACAGCGGTCAAATTTTGGTAGCCGGCAAAAACTTCGGCTGCGGCTCTAGCCGTGAGCACGCCGCTTGGGCGCTCTACGATGCTGGTTTTCGCACTGTCATTTCGAGCTACTTCGCCGATATCTTTCGGGGTAATGCTTTGAATACTGGCCTGCTGCCTTTGCAAGTGAGCGACGAAGTGTTGGCACGCTTGCTAGCTGCCATTGAGGCTGACCCGACCCTAGAACTCGTTGTAGACCTGCCCGCCCAAACGCTCGCCGTGCCGGCCTGGGGCGAAACCTTCAGCTTCGCTATCGACCCCTACAAAAAGGAGTGCCTGATTAACGGCTACGACGACATCGACTTTTTAGTAAATCAAAAATCGGCCATTGAGGCCTACGAACAACAACGCGCATGGACATGGTAACTAAGAAAATAGCCTTGCTGCCCGGCGATGGCATCGGGCCGGAAGTCTGTCGACAGGCCGTGAAAGTGCTCGACGCCGTAGCCGAGCGCTTTGGCCACCGCTTTGAGTTTACCTCGCACCTCGTGGGTGCCTGCGCCATCGATGCTACCGGCAACCCGCTGCCCGATGAGACCCTCGCTGCCTGCCGCGCCTCCGACGCGGTGCTCTTCGGCGCCATCGGCGACCCGAAGTACGACAACGACCCGACCGCCAAAGTGCGCCCCGAGCAGGGCTTGCTGAAGATGCGCAAGGAACTGGGCTTGTTTGCCAACATCCGGCCCGTAACGGCCTACAAGGCGCTGCTGAAGCATTCGCCACTGAAGTCGGACCGCATCGAAGGCACCGACTTAGTGATTTTCCGGGAACTGACGGGCGGCATCTACTTCGGCGGCAAGGGCCGGGCCGAAGATGGCTCGGCGTACGATAACTGCACTTACTCGCGCGCCGAGATTGAGCGCATTGCGCACCTTGCGTTTCAGTCGGCCGATAGCCGCCGCAAACACCTGACGCTAGTAGATAAGGCCAACGTACTGGAAACCTCACGCTTGTGGCGCGAAGTGGTGCAGGAAATTGCCCCTAGCTACCCCGAAGTGGCCGTTGATTATCTGTTCGTGGATAACGCCGCGATGCAAATTATCATCAACCCCAAACAGTTCGACGTGATGCTGACCGAGAACATGTTCGGCGACATCATTTCGGACGAAGCCTCGGTAATTGCCGGTTCAATGGGCCTACTACCCTCGGCCTCGGTGGGCGCCGAAGTAGCGGTGTTTGAGCCTATTCACGGCTCTTACCCACAGGCCAAGGGCAAAGGCATTGCCAACCCGTTGGCTGCCATCCTCTCGGCCGCTATGCTGCTCGACCACCTAGGGCTGGCTGCCGAAGCCGAACTGGTGCGCGAAGCCGTGGACGAGGCTTTGACCAACCAAATTCTGACGCCTGAGCTGAACCCTACGGCGCCCTACACCACCGAGCAGGTGGGTAGCTACGTGGCCTTCTGGATTGCCGACTCAAACGAGCAGCAGTGGAACGCCCACAACATCGCGGTAGGCGTGAGCACGATTATCTAACCGTTGCGCGGACTTTGTAGTCCGCACAACGGCGGCTTCTACACCATCGCGGAATACAAAGTCCGCGCAACATTTTGCAATAAAAACGCCCACTTCAGTGAAAAAGCTCGCAACTAGCTGTATGTTTGCGCTATGCACCAGCAGCTGTTCGTCATTATTAGCGTCATCACCGTGATTATTTCACGGGGAGCGAGGATGCTATGCAGCTAGGGTAACCACCCATTTGCCGCCGGCCATCCTCACCCAGGATGGCTTTTTTTATGACCGCTTTTTCTCAATTTTAGTCATGCGCTGTTTCCTACTACCAGTCGTCATTATTATTCCTACCCTGGCGGGCTAGCAGGTACTTCTTATGCCAAAGAAAACCTTCCTAGCCCGCTGGCAGGAAGGTTTTTTTAGAGCCTTGTCGAAAATAAGCACGTATTCACACGCTTGAAAATGAACACTATAGAAGCCCAATTCAATCAAATAGCGGCGAAGTACGACCAGCAGCGGCCGTACCTGATTCCGTGTTTTGATGACTTATATGGTGCGGCAAATGCGCTACTGGCCAACCGGCCGCAAGCGCGCACGGTGCTAGATGTAGGCGCGGGCACGGGGCTCTTTTCCTACTTCCTCTATCAGCAGCGGCCCGACCTAGAGTTTACGCTCGTGGACCTAGCGCCGGAGATGCTAGCGGTAGCGCGGCAGCGGTTCGCAGGCTTACCGGGCTTCACCTTTCAAGAGCTGAATGTGGCTACCCAGCCCCTACCGGGCAGCTACGATGTAGTGATTTCGAGCTTGGCCATTCACCACCTACCCGATGCGGAGAAGGCAGCGCTTTACCAACGCATTTACAGCGCATTAAATCCTGGTGGCTTGTTCATTAATGCTGACCAAGTACTAGGACGCACGGTCGGTTTCGACGCGTTTAACCGCCAGCACTGGGCGCGCACCGTCCAAGCATCAGGCTTACCCGAGGAAGCTATCGAGCGAGCCTTCGAGCGCATCAAGCTGGATGACTTTGGCACCCTGGAGGCCCAGCTGCAGATGCTGGAAACAGCCGGCTTTCAAGAAGTCGACTGCGTGTACAAGAACTTAAGTTTTGCGGTGCTTGCCGCCGTGAAAGACAACATAACCCACTGGAATTGATGCGGCCTGCGCCCTAGCACTACGCACCAAACACTACGCACTAAGACACATGGCACTCAATAAATTCAGCCGCATCTATACCCAAGACGACAGCTTGCCCGCCTCGCAGGCCATGCTTATCGGTGCGGGCTTGTCGGATGCGGATTTGCGCAAGCCATTCGTGGGCATCTGCTCCACGGGCTTCGAGGGCAACACCTGCAACATGCACCTCGACGGCCTAGCCGATGAGGTGAAGCGTGGCGTGGCCGCCCAGGGGCTGGTAGGGCTGCGCTTCAACACCATCGGCGTGAGCGACGGCATCACGAATGGCAACGCGGGCATGCGCTTTTCGCTGGTGTCGCGGGAGATAATTGCCGATTCGATTGAGGCCATGGCGGGCGCGCACTACTACGACGCCATTGCCACGGTGGTGGGCTGCGATAAGAACATGCCGGGTGCCCTCATCGCCATGGCGCGGCTGAATCGGCCGTCGCTGATGGTGTACGGTGGCACCATCCGGGGCGGCGAGTTTAAGGGGCAGCAGCTCAACATTGTATCGTGCTTTGAGGCCTACGGCAAGAAGGTAAACGGGCAGATTTCGGAGGAAGACTACCAGGGCATCATCCACAATGCGTGCCCTGGGCCGGGCGCCTGCGGTGGCATGTACACCGCCAACACCATGGCCGCCGCTATCGAAACCCTAGGGATGACGGTGCCGGCCTCCTCGTCGCTACCCGCCGAGAGCAGCGCAAAAGTGCAGGAATGCCTCGACACGGGCGCCTACCTGCGCCGCTTGCTGGAGCTGGACTTGAAGCCCCGCGACATCCTGACCCGCGAGGCGTTTGAGAATGCGATGGTGGTGATAACGGTCCTCGGCGGCTCAACCAATGCCGTGCTGCACCTCATCGCCATTGCCCACGCGGCCGGTGTGCACCTCACCATGGAGGATTTTCAGGCCGTCAGCAACCGCGTACCGGTGCTGGCCGACCTCAAGCCGAGCGGCAAGTACCTGATGGAGGATTTGTCGAAAATCGGGGGCGTGCCCGCCGTGCAGCGCACCTTGCTCGACTACGGCTTGCTGAATGGTGACCTCATGACCGTGACTGGCCGCACGCTGGCCGAGAACCTTGCCGATGTAAAGCCCCTAGGTGCCGAGCAAGACCTGCTGCGGCCCCTCGACCAACCCATCAAGGCCGACGGGCACATCCAGATGCTGTACGGCAACCTCGCTACCAAGGGCAGTGTGGCCAAAATCAGCGGCAAGGAAGGCTTGCGGTTTGAAGGCCCGGCCATTGTGTTCAACTCGGAAGAAGAACTAAACCAAGGCATTACGGAGCACAAAATCCAGCCCGGCCAGGTGGTCGTGATTCGCTACGTCGGGCCGAAAGGCGGGCCGGGCATGCCCGAAATGCTAAAGCCGACCTCCGCCATCATGGGCGCCGGCCTAGGTGACAAAGTGGCCCTGATAACTGACGGACGCTTCTCGGGCGGCACCCACGGCTTCGTAATTGGCCACGTTTGCCCCGAAGCCTTCGACGGGGGCGGGCTGGCGCTGGTAGAAGATGGTGACTGGATTATCCTCGACGCCACCGCAAACACCATCAACGTGCAGCTTAGCGACGAAGAATTAGCCGCCCGCCGTGCTGCCTGGCAGCGTCCGCCGCTGCCCGCCAAGCAGGGCGTACTTCTCAAATATATCCGCACCGTGAGCGACGCCAGCCACGGCTGCATCACTGATTTAGTAGAAGAAAATTATGTCAACGCAGACCTTAGCCCAGCCCGCCGCTAGCCCGGCCGCCGCCCCCGAGACTACGCCCATCACCGGCGCAGTAGCCACGCTGCAAGCGCTGGTGGCCGAGGGCGTGGACACGATTTTTGGCTACCCCGGTGGGGCCATTATCCCGATTTACGACGCGCTCTACGACTTTCAGCCGGAGCTCAACCACGTGCTGGTGCGCCACGAGCAGGGCGGCATCCACGCGGCGCAGGGTTATGCGCGCAGCTCAGGCCGGGTGGGTGTGGCGCTGGCCACGAGCGGGCCGGGTGCGACCAACCTCGTAACTGGGCTAGCCGATGCCATGATTGACAGCACGCCGTTGGTGTGCATTACAGGGCAGGTATTTGCGCACTTGCTGGGCACCGATGCCTTTCAGGAGACGGACATCATCAACATCACGACGCCCGTTACGAAGTGGAACTACCAGGTAACGCGGGCAGAGGAAATTCCAGAGGCGCTAGCCAAGGCGTTTTACATCGCGCGTAGCGGCCGGCCTGGGCCGGTGCTAGTAGACATCACCAAGAATGCGCAGATGCAGACCTTCGACGCGCCGGCCTATGAGCGCTGCACGCACATCCGCAGCTACCGGCCCGCGCCGGTAGTGCGCAAGGAGTACATCGAGCAGGCGGCGGCTTTGATTAACAGCGCTAAGCGGCCGTTCATCCTCTGGGGGCAGGGCGTGGTACTGGGCAAGGCCGAGCAGGAGTTTAAGGAGTTTGTCGATAAGAGCGGCATCCCGGCCGCGTGGACCATCCTAGGCGTAGGCGCGCTAGCTACCGGCCACCCACTAAACGTGGGCATGCTGGGTATGCACGGCAACTACGGCCCCAACGTGCTCACCAATGAATGCGACGTGCTGATTGCCATTGGGATGCGCTTCGACGACCGCGTAACCGGCCGCCTCGACAAGTACGCCAAGCAGGCGCAGGTGGTACACCTAGACATCGACCCTACCGAGATTGACAAGAACGTAAAAACCACCGTGCCGGTGTGGGGCGACTGCAAGGAAACCCTACCCCTGCTGACAGCCCTGGTCGAGCGCAAAGAGCACCCCGAGTGGCTAGCCCGCTTCAATGAGTACACCGCGGAGGAGGTAGACGCTGTGATTCGGGAAGAGCTGTTCCCGACCTCGGAAGAACTGACGATGGGCGAGGTACTACAACAGCTAAACGAAATCACGGGCGGCGAGGCGGTTATCGTATCCGACGTGGGGCAGCACCAAATGGTGGCTTGCCGCTACGCCCTGCAAAACCAGTCGCGCAGCCACGTCACGAGCGGCGGCCTAGGTACCATGGGCTTTGCCCTACCGGCGGCCATCGGGGCCAAATTTGGCGCGCCTCACCGGCCGGTAGTCGCCATCATCGGCGATGGCGGCGTGCAGATGACCATTCAGGAATTGGGCACCATCATGCAGACGGGCGTGGATGTAAAAATCATCATCCTCAATAACCAGTTCCTAGGTATGGTGCGGCAGTGGCAAGAGCTGTTTCACCAGCGGCGCTACTCATTTGTGGATATACAAAGCCCTGATTTTGTGACGGTGGCCGCAGGTTATCGCATTGCGGGCCAGCGAGTGGATGACCGCGCCGAGCTGCGCTCGGCGCTGGAAAAGATGCTGGCACACCCAGGCTCCTTCTTGCTCGAAGTGATGGTGACCAAGGAGAATAATATCTTCCCAATGGTGCCGCAGGGGTGCAGCGTGGCCGAGATAAGGCTGCGGTAACTCCTCACGGTTGTCATGCAGCGCATTCTGCGCATCAAGCAGAATGCGCTGCATGACAGACGACCTTAACAAATTGATTTGCAATGGAACGCCAGGAATACAACATCACCGCGTACACCGAGAACCAGGTAGGCTTGCTCAATCGCATTGCCATCATCTTTTCGCGCCGCAAAATCAACATTGAGAGCCTCAATGTGTCTCCTTCCGAGATTGAAGGCATCCACCGCTTCAACATCGTGATTGTGGAAACGGAGGAAGTGGTGGAGAAGCTCGCCAAGCAAATCGAGAAGCAGGTGGAAGTACTGAAAGTGTACTATAACACCAACGCCGACGTGATTTGGCAGGAGATGGCGCTGTATAAAGTGCCCACCGACGTGATTGCCGAGAAAGTGCTCGTGGAGCGCCTATTGCGCGAAAATGGGGCGCGGGCCGTGGTGATTCGCAAAGACTACACCGTCTTCGAAACTACCGGCCACCGCGAGGAAACCGACAACCTGATTAAGGCTTTGCAGCCCTACGGCCTGATTGAGTTTGTGCGCTCGGCGCGCATCGCCATTATCAAGGCCAGCGAGGGCTTCCACCGCAAGCTACAAGAGTTTGAGCGCCGCGAGCCCAGCGAAGAAGTGGCCGAAAACGAGTTTTTGAACGACCGCGAGCAGGTCTTTACGATGTAACAAGCTGCGCGGGCTTTGTAGTCCGCGTTTTGAAGAGACACCTTTTTCACTCACTCCGCGGACTCGCAGAGTCCACGATACACCCCAACCCTTATGGCTACCATTAACTTCGGCGGCGTACCCGAAACTGTTATCACCCGCGACGAATTTCCGCTGAACAAAGCGCTTGACTTTCTGAGAGATGAAACCATTGCCGTTATCGGCTACGGCGTACAGGGCCCCGGCCAGGCGCTGAACATGCGCGACAACGGTTTCCGCGTCATCGTAGGTCAGCGCGAGGGCACGCCTTCGTGGGAGCGCGCCCTCAAGGATGGCTGGGTACCCGGCGAGTCGCTGTTCAGCATTGAGGAGGCGGCCGACAAGGGCACCATCATCTGCAACCTGTTGAGCGACGCCGGCCAAATCGCGCTGTGGCCCACGCTCCAGCAGTACCTCACGCCGGGCAAAACGCTGTATTTCTCGCACGGCTTCGGCATCACGTTTAACGACCAGACGGGCATCGTGCCTTCGAAGGATATCGACGTGATTCTGGTGGCTCCTAAGGGCAGCGGCACCAGCTTGCGTCGCTTGTTTGTGGCCGGCGGCGGTTTGAACTCGTCGTTTGCCGTGTACCAGGATGCCAGCGGCAAGGCTTGGGAAAAAGCCATTGCCATGGGTATCGGCGTGGGTTCGGGCTATTTGTTCGAGACTGATTTCAAAAAAGAAGTTTACTCTGACCTCACCGGCGAGCGTGGCGTGCTGATGGGCGCCCTAGCTGGCATCATCGAGGCCCAGTACCAAGTGCTGCGTCAGCGTGGCCATTCGCCTTCGGAAGCCTTCAACGAGACCGTAGAGGAGCTGACCCAGAGCCTCGTGCCGCTGGTGGGTGAGAATGGCATGGACTGGATGTTTGCCAACTGCTCGGTGACGGCCCAGCGCGGCGCCCTCGACTGGAAAGGCAAATTCCGCGATGCTACCCTACCCGTACTCAACGACCTCTACGACAGCGTGGCTAGTGGTGAAGAAGCCCGCCGTACCATCGAGCGCGGCTCGACGCCGAACTACCGCAAAGAGTTGGAAGCTGAGCTGCAGGAAGTACGCGAGTCGGAGCTGTGGGCCACGGGTGCCACCGTGCGCGAACTGCGCTCGCGCAGCAGCGAGAATGTAGAAGCTTAATTAATAATTAAACCTAAAACTGTCATGCTCATCTAGCGTCCGCTTGCGAAGCATCTTTTCACGCTAGGGCAAATGCCCCACCCGTAACGAGATGCTTCACAAGTGGACGCTAGATGAGCATGACAGTTTTTATGTATTGCGCTGGCAACAGCACCCCTACCCCATGCCTGACCTAGAAGCCCCCGCGGCCACAGCCGTCACCCTAGAAAACGTCGAGCAGGCGGCGCGCCGCCTCAAGGGTGTCATTACCAAAACGCCGCTGATTCACAACCTAGGGCTGTCGCGCAGCTACGACGCTACCGTGCTGCTCAAGCGCGAGGACTTGCAGGTGGTGCGCTCGTACAAGATTCGGGGGGCTTATAATAAGATTGCCACGCTGCCTACCACCGTTCCGGCTCGCCAAATAGTGTGCGCCAGCGCCGGCAACCACGCCCAAGGTGTGGCCTACGCCTGCCAGCTGCTGGGTCTGAAATGCGACATTTTCATGCCGGCCCAAACGCCCGCGCAGAAGGTGGACAAGGTGCGGCTCTTCGGCAAGGACATGGTGACGGTGCACCTCACGGGTCGCACGTTTGATGACTGCTACCACGCCGCGCAGGCTTTCTGCGACGAGCGCGGCAGCACTTTTGTGCACCCGTTTGATGACCTCGCCATTGTGGAGGGGCAAGCCACGGTGGGCCTAGAAATTCTGAAAGCAACGCATGACACGCCGATAGACTTTTGCTTTATGCCCATCGGTGGCGGTGGGCTGGCGTCGGGCTTGTCGAGCGTGTTTCGACAGCTGAGCCCGCGCACCAAGCTCATTGGGGTGCAACCTCTAGGTGCGCCCAGCATGCACGACGCCATCCGGGCCGGCCAACGGCAGGCCTTGCCTAGTCTCGACACCTTCGTGGATGGCGCGGCCGTGAAGTGCCCCGGCGAGCTCACGTTTGAAATTTGCCAGGCCTTGCTCGACGAAGTACACCTCGTGCCCGAGGGCCAAGTGTGCGAGGACCTGCTAAAGATGTATAATGAGGAAGGCATGGTGCTGGAGCCTGCCGGTACGCTCGCCATCTCGGCCTTGCACGCCTACGCCGACCAGATAAAGGGCAAAACGGTGGTCTGCATCGTGAGCGGTTCTAACAACGATATCACCCGCATGGAGGATATCAAGGAGCGCGCCCAGCGCCACCAAGGTCTCAAGCACTACTTCATGGTGCGCTTCAACCAGGCGCCGGGGGCACTGCGCCGCTTCGTGAACAACGTGCTGGCTGAGGGCGAGGACATCATCCAGTTTCAGTACATCAAGAAGAACAACAAGGAGAAAGGCCCAGTTTTCATCGGTGTCGAGGTCAAGAATCCGCATGATGTAGAAGGCATCAAAGCTCGTATGGCGGAGGAGGGGTTCGGATTTGAGTACCTGAATGGGCAGCAGGACTTTTTGAGCCTGCTGGTGTAAAGCAAGAGCTTCAGCGATTTGCATTGCTGGTGGGCGCGGGTAGCTGTAGCTGCCCGCGCCCTATTGTTTTCACTTCTGCCGAGGCGTCTTGCTCGAAGTAAGCGCCCGCTTCTACTGTTAATTTTCCAGCTATCGTCACTTTGGTATGCGGCTGCAGGTGTAGCCGGCCGCCGCGCCGCACTACTAGGCGCGAAGCGGGGCCAATGTATAGTTCTGGCGCGCGGCCAGGCTGCTCGCACAACACCAGTTCATTCTCGCTGCCAACTTCTACGGTAGCCGCGCCCCGGCCTGCGGCCAAGCCAATGGCCAGTCCATTTTGCACGAGATAGCGGCAGCCGGGCGCTAGCAGCCGAAGCTGCCCACCGGGCCGCACCGCCACCGATTTTTCAGCTTCGAGCGTGCCGAGCCGAAAACTAATGAGCGCGGGCGTGACACGCTGTGGACTGCTCTCAACGGTAGTATTACCACTGAAGACGGCATTTGTCAACAAGTTATCAACACCTAAGGGCGGCTCAGCTTGGTCGAGCACCAGCGCACAGCCGTGGAGCCGGAAGGCGCTGGCCGAATCGGCTGCCACAGCCGCGGCGTACAGCAGGCCATTGCGCGTGCCCACAAAGCGGCAATTGGTAAAGCGCATGGCCCGCGCCTCCTGGTTGGAGTACACCAGGTGCTGGCCGTAGGCGGGCTGCCCGTGGTAGGGCCGGTCTTCGAAGGTGCAGCCAACAAAGCGCGTGGGCAGGGTACCTAGGGCGCACCCCGTAACGAAGGCGCCGTAGATGCGGCAGTTCTCAAACAAAAAATCGGTTTGCCGCACCCAGGCCGACCAGTTCGTAACGCCCCAGAGCAGACAGTTGCGAATGACGATGTTCTTGGTAGTGGGTGGACCGTTGCCGTAGCGGTCCGACACAACGCCCTGGCCAGCGTTATCTACAAAGCGGCAGCCTTCGAGGCGCACGTTGGCCACGTAGCCACCCTCGGGCTCGATGTCCACGCCCGCGCCAGGGTTGGAATACAGTGGCCTACCTAGGGCCGGAATAACAACCCGCCCAGTATGGCTAAAGCTGCAATTGATGGCCCGCAGCCCATTGGCCCCCGTGATGGACAGGCCCTGCCGACCGTTGTAGTCAAAGCGCGAGTTTTCGAGCAAAATATCCTCCTGGGCAGGGTCGTCGAGCTTCTTAGCCAGGCGGTTGAACACCTGTATGCCATCGCGACCGAAGTGGTGCACGGCCAGCTTGTTTAACCGCACATGCCGCGAGTCGCGAATGAACACGCCATCGCAATCTAATTGAATGCCGGTATCGCCCCAGTGCCCACCTACTAGCAAGTGCTCACTATTGCCGTTGAGCGTCAGGTTAGCGACCTGCACATTGTCGCAATCCTGCAGCGCCACCGCGATGCCGCCGCCTACGCCCCAGCTCCAGTCAGTAAAATAAGCCTTGGGCGACTCGTACATCGCGTGCGTAGTAGGGTCGAAGGCCCCGTAGCGCAAGCTGTCGGCGTAGCGGATTTCGGTGGTGGCGCTGTCGGCGCCTACAATGCTCAGGTTGCGGCAGCCAACGAGCGACAGCACATTGCCTAGGCTGCTTGGGCCGGGCTGGCCCACCCGGTATACTCCGGCCGGAATGTGCAGCACGGCGCGCCCCACCCCGGCCGGCGTTTTGGCACGCTGATTGAAAAAGTCGGCGGCACGCACAAAGGCAGCGTGGTCGTTGGCGCGGCCATTGCCCAACGCGCCAAAATCTTTTTTCAGGTCCTTGTGCAACACAGCTTGAGCAGCTGCGGCGTAGCTCAACAGCAGCAGCGCAACCAGCCAACCGGCTCTTAATCGTTCCAGTATCATGACCCAAGTGTACGGCAACGGCTCTGGATGACGGAACTGTTGGACAAAAAGACGAGCCTGCTGCACCTAGGAACTACGGCGCCGGCCTACTCCACTGGCGCCGAACCCCGAATTTCAGCGTAACTTTGTCCCCCGTCATGCCCGAACGCCCCTCCTCCCCTACTGCGTCGGCCGCGAAGTATATCTTCGTCACCGGCGGTGTCACCTCCTCACTCGGTAAAGGAATTATTTCCGCCTCCCTAGCCAAGCTCTTGCAGGCCAGAGGCTTCCGAGTCACGATTCAGAAGTTCGACCCTTACATTAATATTGACCCCGGCACGCTCAACCCCTACGAGCACGGCGAATGCTACGTGACCGACGACGGGGCCGAGACTGACCTGGACCTAGGCCACTACGAGCGCTTCCTGAATCGGCCCACCTCGCAGGCCAACAACGTAACCACCGGCCGCATCTACGACACCGTTATTCGCCGCGAGCGCGAAGGTGCTTTCCTAGGTAAGACGGTACAGGTGGTGCCCCACATCACCGATGAGATAAAGCGGCGCATGCTGCTGCTGGGCCAAAACGGCGAGTTCGACGTGGTGATTACCGAAATCGGGGGCTGCATCGGCGATATCGAGAGCCTGCCCTTTGTGGAGGCTGTGCGCCAGCTGCGCTGGGAGCTGCCGCCCCACGACTCGCTCGTCATTCACCTCACGCTGCTGCCCTACCTCAGCGCGGCCGGCGAGCTCAAAACCAAGCCTACCCAGCACTCGGTGCGCGACTTGCGCGAGGCTGGCTTGCAGCCCGACATCCTGGTGTGCCGCTCTGAGCATCCCATTCCGGTTGAAATGCGGCGCAAGATTGCGCTGTTTTGCAACGTCAAAATCAACTCGGTTATCGAAAGCCTCGACGCCGACAGCATCTACTCGGTGCCGCTCTTAATGCTGAAAGAGGAGCTTGACGTCCGCGTTATCAGCAAGCTGCGCATGCAGGGCGGCCACGTACCCGACCTAGAGGAATGGAAGGAATTCCTAGGTCGCCTCAAGAACCCCACCGAGGACGTAACCATTGCGCTGGTGGGCAAATACGTGGAGCTGCCTGATGCTTATAAATCTATCATCGAGGCCTTTATCCACGCCGGTGCCACCAATGAGTGTAAAGTAAAAGTCCGCACCATCCAGAGCGAATTCCTGACGCCCGAAAACGCGGCCCAGCAGCTCGAAGGTGTCGATGGCGTGCTGGTAGCACCGGGCTTTGGCGAGCGTGGCTTTGAGGGCAAAGTAGAGGCTGTGCGCTATGTGCGCGAGAAAGGCATTCCATTCTTCGGCATTTGCCTGGGCATGCAGGTGGCCGTGGTAGAATATGCTCGCCACGTGTTGGGCTTGCCGCAGGCCAGCTCTACCGAGATGGACCCGCTCACGCCCGACCCGGTTATCGCTCTCATGGCCGACCAGAAAGACGTGACCCAGAAGGGCGGCACCATGCGCCTAGGTGCCTACACCTGCGAGCTCAAGCGCGGCTCGCGCGCGGCCAAGGCCTACGGCCGCAACACCATCAGCGAGCGTCACCGCCACCGCTTCGAGTTCAATAACGAGTACCTGGCGCGCTTTGAGGCGGCCGGCATGTCGGCCTCGGGCATCAACCCCGACACCGGGCTGGTAGAAGTGGTAGAGCTGCCCCGTGAGGTGCACCCTTGGTTTGTGGGCGGCCAGTTTCACCCCGAGCTGAAGAGCACGGTCGAAAACCCGCACCCACTGTTTGTGCGCTTTGTGAAAGCTGCCATTCAGTATAAGAAGGGGCTGTAATAGAAAAGTAGGTTACGGTATTAAGCTACCTCCAGCGTCTGTCAGGGCGAGGAGGAACAACGAAGCAATCTTTCCTTTGCGCCTGGCTAGCGGTAGCCAATGCGAAGGAAGGATTGCTTCGTTGTTCCTCCTCGTCCTGACAACTTTATTTAAACCTTCCCCAGCCTGCCGCGCCCGGCTGTACCTTTGCCGCTCGTATTCTTTTTATTGTAAATGGACCGCAACCAAGCAACTGGCCTTTTTCTAATTTCGGCCCTGCTCCTGGTTTACCTGTTTTTCTTCTCGCCTAAGGACAAGGCGGAGCAAAACAAGACCCAGGCCACTACTTCTACCGCTGCTAAAGCCGCGGCCCCTACCCCTGGCGTAGCGCCCGTGCCGCAGCTCGACTCGGCCGCCGGCCCAGTGCGCAGCATCGAGCTAAAAAACCCCGAGCTCACGCTGACCTTTTCGACGCAAGGTGGCCGCGTAGCCGCCGTGCGCCTGAACAACTACAAGACGTTCTTCGGTAAGCCGCTCGACCTGTTTGATGCCCAGAGCGCCCGCTACAACACTAAGTTTCGCACGGTTAACGGCCAAACGATTGATTTCGCGAGGTTGAATTTCTCGGCGGGTGCGCCTACAACCACGGCCGATGGCGGGCAGCAGCTAGCTTTCGCGGCGCCTGTGGGCGGTGGTACTATCACCCAGACTTACACCTTGCCCAAAACGGGCTACGAGGTTAAGTACAACCTGAAGCTAAACGGTGTAGCCGTGGCCCAAGAGCCGCTGCAATGGAGCTTCGTGGATAATGTGCGCCAGACCGAGCAGGACCTGAAGCAGAATCGCAACCACACCACCATCAACCACTACCTGGCCAGCGACGACCCCGGCAGCCTAGCCGAAACCAGCGAGAAGCCCGAGGAAATGAAAATCACGGCGCCTATTAAATGGGCGGCCGACAAGCACGACTTCTTCGTCGCCGGCTTTATTGCCGACTCGCAGCCCTTCGCTAGTGGGCAGTTCAACGCCAATGTGAACTTGGCCGACTCCACGTTTATCAAAACGCTGAGCACCAATCTAGCCCTGCCGGTGGCCGACGTAACTGGCGCTGCGGGCGGCCAATACCGCTTCTTTTTTGGCCCCAACCAGTTCAATCTGCTCAAGAGCACGGCGCCCAGTTTCGACCGCAACGTGTTCCTAGGTTTTGGGCCGTTTCGTTGGGTCAACCGGTTTCTCATCATCCCGACGTTCAATTTCCTGGAGCAGTACATCAGCAACTATGGTGTAATTATCCTGCTGTTGGTGGTACTCATCAAACTCGTAACGTGGCCCTTGACCTACAAAACCTACGAGAGCCAGGCCCGCATGAAAGTGCTAAAGCCCGAGCTCGACGAGATTAAGGCCAAGTACGGCGACGACCAGATGAAGAGCCAGCAGGAGACCATGAAGCTGTACACGCAGTTTGGCGTGTCGCCGCTCGCAGGCTGCGTGCCGACACTGCTCACGCTACCGATTCTGTTCGCCATGTTCCAGTTCTTCCCCAACGCGATTGAGTTGCGCCAGCAACCTTTCCTATGGGCCCGCGACCTGAGCACCTACGACAACCCGATTCTGCTACCCTTCGCGCTGCCCTTCCTAGGTAGCCACATCAGCATTTTCACGGTCCTGATGACGATTTCGACGCTCTTCATGACCTACCAGAGCAACCAGATGAACACGGCCGCCATGCAGGGCCCCATGAAGTTCTACAGCTACCTCATGCCGCTGGTGTTCTTCTTTGTGCTCAACAGCTTCGCCTCGGGCCTGACCTGGTACTACTTGGTGTCAAACCTCGTCACGCTGGGCCAGCAAGCCCTTACCCGCTCGTTTGTGAATGATGATAAGATTCGCGCCCAACTCGAAGCCAACAAGGTAAAGAACAAGGACAAGAAGCCCGGTGGCTTCCAAGCCCGCTTGGCCGAGGCCATGAAAACCGCTCAAGAGCGCGAGGCGCAGTCCCGCAAAGGCAAGGCCTAGGTCGCTTTTTAGCCTTCGTTTATAACAAAGCAGTCGGCCTGCGTGGGAGCTTCACCCGCGCAGGCCGACTGTCGTTTTGGCCCGGTTTTCGAATATGACTCGTATCCTTTCTTCTTTTGCCATGCGTCATTTTGCTTATCTGCTAGTCTTCGCGGCGGGTCTATCTGCCTGTTCGCAGCACGCTACGCCGCAGCAGCCCACCTTCCAGAAGCCACGCACGGTTTCGACTATTCCCATCCACACGTTCCCCAACGATACGGCGCTGGTGTTTCAGCGTACGCCCTGCTACGGCACTTGCCCAGCTTACACAGCCACCATCTTCCGTAGCGGCAAGGTGAGCTACAACGGGGAGCGCTCGGTACCTGTGATGGGCCAACACACGCTCAGCCTCGACCAAGCCACCGTAGCCGCCATGCTAGACGAGGCACGCCGCATCAATTTCAATAGCTTAGAACATTGCTACCAGGCGCGCGTAACCGACCTGCCGGCCACCATCATCACCACCTACCTGCCGGGGCAAAAGCACTACCAAGTAATGGCTGAGCGCGGGGCCGCCCCTCAGCCGCTGCAGGGCTACATCGACTATCTAGGCGCAAAGCTCGACCCGCTAGCGGGGCTCAGCGCCCAGCATTAGCGCTCCTAGGTGCTGCTTTACTAGACAGATTCAGACCTGGGCATTCTCTGTCACTATCTCGCTAAATTGGCTTCTATGAGATACTTTATCTGGCTACTCGTACTATCACTCAGCTTACCAGCCTGCGCCCAGCGCAAGCTTCCGCGCCAACCCAAGGCCTCTGCCAAACCAGCGCAGGTCACCGAGCCCGTGCTGGTGTTTCAGCGCACGCCTTGCTTCGGTACCTGCCCGGCTTATACGGCCACCATCTTTGCCGACGGGCGCGTGGAGTACGACGGCCAACGATTCGTCACGCTCCTAGGTAAGCATACGCTACGCTTGCCTGTAGCCACGGTACAGGAAATGCTGGCCGAGGCCAAGCGCATCGACTTCAATAGCCTGCAAGAGCGCTACTCGCGCAATACTTCCGACCTGCCGGCTACCATTATAACGGTGCACCCGGTGGGCCAGCCCGCCAAAACTGTGTCGGCCGAAGAAGGCTATCCCGAAAAGCTGCAAGGCTATATCAACTATCTCAAGGCCAAGCTCGACCCGCTTGCCGACACGCGCCCAACGGAATAGGTACCTAGGCGGCTCGCCTATAGCTTGCGCACCCGCTCTAGTAGCAGCTGGTTCATGGGGTTGGGCGTGAGGCCACGCACGTTGTTCTGCGTCAGGCGGATGACCTCGTCGTAATAGAGACTGATAACCGGGCTTTCGGTTACAATGAGCCGGTCCATTTCCTGATACAGAGCGGTGCGGCGTGCCGCGTCCTGCTCGCGGCGCGCTTGGTTATACAGCGCGTCGTAAGCGGCCGACTTAAAGTGAGTCTTATCGGGGCCGCCGGGGCTGAAGTTGGGGCTGTAGAACAACGAGAGGTAGTTCTCGGCATCGGGGTAGTCGCCCAGCCAGCTTTTGCTGAAAAAAGCCGCCCGGCCATTGTCTACCAATTCCTGCTGAGTTGCGGCCTGGTTGATGTCAATCTGAACCTGCACGCCCACATCGGCCCAGTTTTTCTGGAGGTATTCTGCCACGGCCTTGCGCTCGGCCACGGTGCTCAGGCGCAAGCGCAGTGGTCGGCCCTGCCCGTAGCCCGCCGACGCCAGCAATTGCCGCGCCCGCTGCGGCTGGTAGGTGTAGCCGGGTACCTTAGTAAGCGAAAACGACGGCAGCGCCGCCGGCACGAAGCCCGACGTACCGGGCAAGCCCACGTGGTTGAGCACGTAGGCTGTCAGCTCGGGCTTGTTGAGAGCATAGTTGAGCGCTTGGCGCACGCGCCGGTCGCGCAGGGCACGGCCTTGGGCGGCTTGCTCGCCCGTGAGATTGGTCGAGTCGAGTTGAAACCCTAGGTACTCCGTATTGAGGTAAGGCGCCTTCTGCACAGTGAAGCGTCCCTTGAAGTCAGCTCGCACGGTGCCGTCGGTGTTCATCACCAAGTCGCGCGAGCCTTCGCGGATGCCGCTTAGGAAATCTAGCTTGCCTTGCAAGAAGGTCAGAAACTCCGTTTTGCGGTCGGCGATGAAGCTGATTTGTATGGCATCAAGGTAAGGTAGCGCGCGGCTCTGCGCATCGCGCCGCCAATAGCTGGGGTTGCGGTGCAATAGCAGCACATTGCCGGTGTCCCAGAGCTTAAACTGAAACGGCCCCGTGCCTACCGGATGCTCGCGGAAGTCCTTTCCGTATTTCTCCACCGCCTCGTGGGGCACCACAAAGGCATAGGGCATGGTCAGAATGCTCAGGAAGGGGATAAACGGCTCCTTCAAATGAATCCGCAGCGTAGAGTCATTAGCCGCCACAAAGCAAGTATCGCTGATGTTGCCTTTGCTGTCTTCCAGCACTTTGCCCCGAAATATCCAACCACCCGGCGAAGCCGTTTTAGCGTCAAGCAGGCGCTTGAAGCTGTACACAAAATCAGCAGCTTGTACACTTCTGCCCTTACCATCGGCAAACACTTCATTATCCTGAAAACGCACCCTAGGTCGCAGCCAGAACGTGTACGTCTTGCCATCGGGCGAAATGCTGTACCGCCGCGCCAGCGCCGGCGCGGGCTGCAAGGTCGAGTCCAATTCCAGCAGCCCATTGTAGAGCTGCGACACGGCCCAGATGTTGGCTTGGTTGCGGGTGAAAGCCGGGTCGAGCGAGGTCAGCGCCTCGGGTTGGTTGTAGCGAAACACGCGCCGCTCGTCGGCGGCCGACAGCGGAGGCTGGCCACAGGCGGCCAGCAGCACTGCCCCTAGGGCCAGCTTTAACCAAACCAAACCACTGCGTAGGCGCAAATCGTGTAGAAACATCTATTTAGGGTGTCGGTTGCAAAGGTAGGCGCCGCGTTGGCCCGTTCATTTCTTCTCCTCATGCAGCTTACTTATTTCGGTCACTCCTGCTTTCTGGCCACCATCGGCGGCACGCGCGTGCTGTTCGACCCCTTCATTCGCCCCAACCCGCTGGCTAAAGACGTCGATGTTGACGCCATTGAAGCCGACTTCATCCTGCTTTCGCACGGCCACGGCGACCACATTGCCGATGCCGAGGAAATCGCCAAGCGCACGGGCGCTAAAATCGTGGCTATCGCCGAGATAGCTGGCTACTTCGGGGCCAAGGGTATCGACGGCATCGGCGCCAACCTAGGCGGCAAAGTAAAGCTACCCTTTGGCACGGTGCACTTCGTGACCGCCGCCCACAGCAGCTCGTTCCCCGATGGCTCCTATGCTGGCGTACCGGTAGGCTTTGTCATCAAAACCAATGAAGGCCAGACCTTTTACTACGCCGGCGACACCGGCCTGACGTATGACCTCAAGCTCATCAAAGACTGGTATCAGCTTGACTTTGCCCTGCTGCCCATCGGCGACCACTACACCATGGGCGTGACCGACGCGCTGGTAGCTGCCGACTGGGTGGGCGCCACTGAGCTCATTGGCATGCACTACGACACCTTCCCGCCGCTGGTCATCGACCACGCTGCCGCCCAGGCCGAGGCTAAAGCCGCTGGCAAAAACCTGCGCCTGCTCGCCATTGGCGAAACTATCAGCCTCTAATCCACCTTTCCTAGGTGCCTTTTGGATTCGCCAGTGCTCCCAAGGCTTGGCGAATCCATTTTTTTTAGCCTTATTTTGTAGGTTGAACTACGCCGGCCACACCGGCCGTATAAGCTACCGGGCAGTGCCCACTTCTGTTATTTTCGTTTGTTATGGGTAAAATCATCGCGGTAGCCAATCAAAAAGGCGGCGTTGGCAAGACTACTTCGGCCATCAACCTGGCCGCCTCGCTGGCGGCCCTCGACTACCGCACTCTGCTGGTCGATGCCGACCCGCAAGCCAACGCCACTTCGGGCGTGGGCTTCGACCCCAAAGACATCGAAAACAGCGTGTACGAGTGCATGGTCGATGGCATCCCACCCAAGGATATCATCTTGCAAACCAATATTTTGCCGCACCTCGACCTCATGCCCTCGCACATCGACCTGGTGGGCGCCGAGGTAGAAATGATAAACCTGCCTAACCGCGAGGAGAAGATGAAGGCTGCCCTGCGCCCGCTGGCCGCCGAGTATGACTTTATCATCATCGACTGCTCGCCTTCACTGGGCCTTATCACCGTGAATGCTCTCACGGCCGCCAACTCGGTTATCATCCCGGTGCAGTGCGAGTACTTCGCCCTCGAAGGCCTAGGAAAGCTTCTGAATACCATCAAGATTATTCAGAGTCGCCTCAACACTGACCTTGAAATCGAAGGCATCCTGCTCACGATGTACGACGTGCGCCTGCGCCTCTCTAACCAAGTGGTGGAAGAAGTGCAGATGCACTTCCAGCAGCTTGTATTCGACACTATCATCCCGCGCAACGTGAAGCTCTCGGAGTCACCGAGCTTCGGCATCCCCGTCATCTTGCACGACGCTGAAAGCAAAGGCGCGGTAAGCTACCTCAACCTAGCCCGCGAGATAGTGGAGAAAAACAGTGTAGAAGCCAACCCGGAGGAAGAAGCGGCCGACGAGGTAGCATAGCTAGTAGCTCCTTTCGAAGTAGTTGGACGATGACTAAAACGGACCTACCATTACTTGCTCTAGGTTCGCCATATCGTTAATCAGATAGACCGAAGTGTGTCATGCTGACGAAGGAAGCATCTCAGCCGGAGTGCAGGAGTACTAACCTGCAATACCATACGAGATGCTTGCTTCGTTAGCATGACACATTACTTTTTCAGGTCTACTATTCCTATGCTGGGCACGCCTTGCCCTTCGCTCGCTAGGCCTTAATTTTGAGATTCAGCGGCCCCTTTACTTTTGGGCCACGCTGCTTGCTACTATGTCTGCAGAGAAGAACGAAGATAAAATTCAGGCCGCCCTGGCTGCGAACCCTGCCGCCGCCGCTGCGGCCAAGCGCAAGATTGGTGGCCTAGGACGGGGGCTCAACGCGCTAATCGAAGGCAACTTCGATAAGCCCAGCGAGCGCGTGCTAGCCAGCCCCAGCCCAGTGAACGTGGTAGGGCTCATCCCGGTGAGCCAGATTGAAACCAACCCTTACCAGCCGCGCACGCATTTCGACCAGGATGCGCTGCAAGAGCTGGCCGAAAGCATTCGCACCCAGGGCATCATTCAGCCCGTAACAGTGCGCCAACTGGGCCCCAACCAGTACCAGCTCATTTCGGGCGAGCGGCGCCTGCAAGCCAGCAAGCTGGCCGACCTCGACAGCATTCCGGCCTACATCCGCAAGGCCGACGACCAGCAGATGCTGGAAATGGCGCTGATTGAGAACATTCAGCGCGAGAACCTCAATGCCATCGAAATTGCCCTCTCGTACCAGCGCCTGCTGAGCGAGTGCAACCTGCGCCAGGAGGACCTAGGCGAGCGCGTAGGCAAAAACCGCTCGACGGTGACTAACTACCTGCGCCTGCTGAAGCTGCCGCCCGATATTCAGATTGGCTTGCGCGATGCTGTCATTGGCATGGGCCACGCTCGGGCGCTCATCAGCATGGAAGACCCGCAGCAGCAAGTGGCGCTATACCGCCGCATTGTGGTGGAAGACCTGTCGGTACGCCGCGTGGAAGAACTCGTGCGCCAAGGCGCCAGCCAAGCCGCGGCCGAGCCCAAGTCGGGTCCGCGCGAGCAGCCGGCCTCCATTGTACCAGTGGCTGAGCTGCGCCGCACCGAGCGCCAGCTCACCGACCATTTTGGCTCGAAAGTGCAGCTGCGCCCGGGTGCGCAGGGCCGCGGCGAAATCAAGATTTCCTTCGATTCGGTGGAAGATATGCAGCGGATTTTGCACATTTTGCAGCCCGCCTAACGCGTTGAATACTACGGGCCGGCGGCTTAGCGTTGGCAGCATTTGTATGCAACATCCTCCCCGCGCTGCTTCACTATTGGCTTGGCTTTTGGGCTTATTTCTGTGCCTAGGTACGGCTCGGCCGGCCTGGGCACAGCTACCCTCCACTGCCGTCGTCGACCCCGACCTCACGCGCCCCATAAACGATACAGCCCGCGTGGCGCCCAAGCTCACTAAGAAGCAAAAGCGCGAGCAGGCAGCCGCCGATTCGGCCAAGAAAACCGAGCGCCTATTCGGCCTGCGCGTAACCCGGCCTCAGAAAGCATTAATACTGGCAGGTATAGCCCCGGGAGCAGGCCAGATTTACAACAAGAAGTACTGGAAGGTACCGCTTGTGTATGGGCTACTTGGTACCCTGGGTACGGTGGAGTACTTTTTTCAAAGCCATTACTACGATTACAAACGCGCTAAAGATGAAATAGCTAGCGGTAGGCAAAAGTTAGGAAGCCCTGATTTTAAGTATGCCTATGTCGAAAATACTACCGACCGCATTGAAAGCGGTATTATTTTCTATCGGCGCAACCGCGACTTATATATCCTACTGCTATTAGCGGGCCACGGCCTGCAAATGCTGGATGCCATAGTAGATGCCAACCTGCACGATTTCGACGTGGGCAAGGACCTGACGCTGCACTGGCAGCCAGCACTGCTACCTGTGCCAGGGCAGTTGGTGCCGGGGGTGGGTGCCACCGTAGCTTTGCGGGTGAAGCAGAAGTAATGATTAGTTGTTAATGATTGATAGCAAGTAATTAAACATTAATAACTAACACTTAATAATTACGAATGAGAATTATCCTGATTGGCTACGGCAAGATGGGCCACACGCTGGCCGACCTAGCCCCCGCCCACGGCCACGAAGTAGTAGGCATCGTAGACCAGCACGCCTCCACGCAACGTATCGAAGACTTTACGCCCGCCACGGCCGACGTAGCCATTGAGTTCACGCACCCCGAGTCGGCTTTTGAGAATGTAAAAGCCTGCCTGCGCCAGGGCCTGCCGGTGGTGTGCGGCTCTACGGGCTGGTTGCATCATTTTGACGAGGCCAAGGCGTTGTGCCAAGAACTAGGTGGGTCGTTGTTCTACGCATCTAACTTTAGCGTGGGTGTCAATCTGTTCTTTCACTTCAACGAATACATCGCAGCCAAGATGAACCAGTTTGCGGCTGGCTACGATGTGCAGATGACTGAGATTCACCACGTGCATAAGGTAGACCAGCCCAGTGGCACGGCCCTCACTGCCGCGCAGGGCATTCTAGCCAACTTTCCGGCCAAGACTACCTGGCGCAATGCGCCCGCCCAGGCACCCGAAGAGCTAGCGGTGCTCAGCGAGCGCCGCGGCGAGGTGGTGGGCACCCACGAGGTGCGGTACGTATCGGCGGCCGACACCATTGAGCTACGCCACGAAGCGCACTCGCGCGAAGGCTTTGCGGCTGGGGCACTGCTGGCAGCGGGTTGGCTGCCGGGCAAGCAGGGCGTGTTCGGAATGAACGACCTCCTAGGGCTGTAAGACACTGTCATTGCGAGCGCAGTGAAGCAACTGCGCCTGTTAAGTTGCGCCGCCCGGGTTCTGTTCGGGTGCGATTGCTTTGCTGCGCTCGCAATGACAGTCAACCTTGTTGTTTCTTTGCCAGATAATTTATCGGCTAGCTTCGGCTTGCTCTTCGTTTCATGCTCGTTCGCAAAAAAGACCCGACCGCCCCGCCGCCCCCGCCCAAGAGCAAATCCCGCGAATGGGTTGATTCCTTGCTGTTTGCCATCATCGCGGCCACGCTCATTCGCTGGGCTACGTTTGAGGCGTACACCATCCCGTCGCCGAGCATGGAAAACTCGCTGCTGGTGGGCGACTACCTGTTTGTGAGCAAGCTGCACTACGGGCCCATTACGCCGCAAACGCCGCTGCAGGTGCCCCTGACGCACCAAACGGTGCCGATTCTGAACGTCAAGAGCTACTCCGACGCTATTCAGCTGCCTACTTACCGCTTTCCGGGTTTTAGCAGCATCAAGCGCAACGACGTGGTGGTGTTTCACGTGCCCCACGAAAGTCAATATCCGGCCGACTTGCGCACCAATTACATCAAGCGGTGCGTGGCGGTGGCCGGCGATACTATCTCTATCCGTAGCGGGCAGGTGTACCTCAATGGCCAGCCCGGCGTCCTTGCGGGGCAGCTGCAAACCACCTATTTCATGGAGGTAGCTTCGGCCAATGATGAGGTGCGCCAGGCGCTGCACGACCAGGGTGTGGTAGACTACACCCAGCCTGACGGCATACCCGCCCTCAGCAGCAACACGCAGGATGCCAAGAAGCTAGGCTACTACATCAGCTGCACGGTGCCGGTGGCCGACTACTTCAAGAAGCAGCCCTACGTGAAATCGATGGAGGTATACGACGGTGACCTGCCGCCCAACAGCCTGTTTCCGGACGTGGTTGACAAATATGGCTCGGAGGCGCGCAGCGCCACGCCCCGCGGCTGGGGCCTCGACACCTACGGCCCGCTACCTGTGCCCAAAAAAGGCCAAACCATTGCGCTAAGCCCCGGCAACGCGGCCATCTACTACAAGATAGTGGCCCAATATGAGCACAACGCAAACGTGACCTGGGACAACACCACGGGCATGATTTTGCAGGATGGCAAGCCGCTAACCAGCTACACCATCAAGCAGAACTACTACTGGATGATGGGCGATAACCGCCACAACTCGGAAGACTCGCGCTTCTGGGGCTTTGTGCCCGAAGACCACATCGTGGGCAAGGCCGTGCTCATCTGGCTATCGGTGGACCCCTTCGGTGACTTCTGGCACAAAGTGCGCTGGAACCGGCTGTTCCATACTATTGATTAGCAGCGGGCTATAAATTAGCTCGACCCTGGGCCCCTCGGTGGAATCTTCGCCGGGGGGGCCTTGTTCATATGGGTGAAATCTAGTAGCTTGCAGCGTAACTAGAATTTCGCCTACCGTATATGGACCAAAAAGTGCTTGTACTCAATGGCGATTACACCGCCATTACCTTATGCAGTGTACAGAAAGCCTTCGTGCTTTTATTTCTGGATAAAGCTGAGATGGTGGCTAAGTCGGAGAGCGGTGTGATGCGCACGATTTCGCAGGCTTTTCCTAAGCCCAGCATTATCCGGCTAGCCCGCTACGTGCGGGTGCCTTACAAAGGCATTGCCCTTAGCCGCCACAACATCTTTAAGCGTGACCAGTACGAGTGCCAGTACTGCGGCTCGCCTAAAAACCTGACCCTCGACCACGTGCTGCCCCGCTCGCGCGGCGGCGACTCGGGCTGGACCAACCTCGTAGCTGCCTGCTCGCGCTGCAACCACGCCAAGGGCCAGCGCACACCATCAGAGGCTAACATGCCCTTGCGCACGCAGCCCAAAAAACCCACCCTAGCGGGCTTCTTGAAGCTATCGGCCGGTACGCTCGACCAGAACTGGCACGCCTACCTAGGTTAGCCTTAATGCAGACCGAATTATGCTGCGGTTATTATAAAAAAAGCTCCTGACCTAGGTAGGTCAGGAGCTTTTTATTGAATAGAAAGAAGCTTAGTATGAGCTGCGGTTGTCGCTGTCGTCGCGGTCGGCTACGTTGTCACTTTCGCTAAAGTCCTCCGATACGGGCTGGCCGCTTACGAAGGTCAGAATGTCACGGTTGAGACGGTCTTGCGCAGTTACGTTCAAGCCGTGGGGCTCGCCATCATATACTACTAGCTGGGCATTGGGCACCAGCTTCACGGCCTGTTCGGCGCTGTTTTCTAGGGGTACCGTTTTGTCGGAGCTGCCATGGATGAAAACGGCGGGCACCTTGATAGTAGCTAGGTCACCGCGGAAGTCGGTTTCGCTCCAAGCCTTCACACAAGCGGTAGTAGCGCGGGGCGAGGCGGGCAGGGCCAGGCTCAGGCTCCAGTCGAGGGTAGCCTGGCTCACGGGCTTGCTGATGATGCCTGCTCCGTAAAATTTCTTACCAAAGTCGCTGAGGAAGCCCGGACGGTCTTTGCCTAGGTTCTCAATCATGTCGTCGAACGTCGACTTATCAACGCCATTGGGGTTGTCATCGGTTTTGAGCAAGTAGGGCGTCACGGCGCTTACAAACATAACGCGGCTTACGCGGGCGCCGTTGTAGCGGCTCATGTAGCGGGCTACTTCGCCGCCACCCATCGAGAAGCCCACTAGAGTCACGTTTTGCAGGTCAAGCGTATCGAGTACTGCTTTTAGGTCGTCGGCCAGGGTATCGTAGTCGTAGCCATCCCAGGGCTTGTCGGAATAACCAAAGCCGCGGCGGTCATAGGCCACTACGCGCTTGTTGTGCAGCGGCAACTCGGCCAGTTGATACTCCCAAGAAGCGGCGCTGAGCGGCCAGCCGTGAATGAGTACAATGGGGTCGCCTTGACCGTAGTCGCAATAGTGCAGTTCAATGGCCTTGCCGTGAGCATCTTGGCCAACTTTGATGAGATTCATAAAGGAGAAGCGTAGAATGGAGAAAAACCTGGTCGGCTATACGCAGGGGTTTCGCAATAGATTGTTAAAGTCATAATTTTATAACCTTATAGCGTAGGGCTTAGCTAGGCTGGCGGCGTCCAGCACGATGCTACCTAGGCGGTAGGCGTTGGCTCCGCTCTTATCTCCTTCCTTTGTGCTATGAAACGCTCCCTGTGCGCCCTGGCGGTGCTGTTTGCCCTAGCGGCCTGCCATACCCAAACCAGCCAGCCCGGCACCACTACCGAAACCGGCACTACGGCCGACGCGCCGGCCGCCGGCCAAGCCGCCGTGACTAACTCGCCCGGCACGGCCTATCAGGTATACCGCGCGCTGCTGCCGGACCAAGCCGATAGCATTACGCTGCATTTGGTACCGGCGCCTCGCAGCTTTAGCGACCCCCAAGGCACCGGTAGCTATGGCAGCTACTACACTTCCGATGGGCACCCCTACTCCTTGATGAGCCAGCCCAGCGCTGCTCCTGATAGCGTTATTCTTTTCGACGCCAGCCCCGAAAAAGCAGTGGGCCCGCAGGGCGACAACCTCTTCTGGCGCCTGCGTCGCCAGTCGGGCCACGCCGACCTAGCAGGCACCGTGGGCGGGCAGCCCGTGCGCCTGCGCGCCGTGTCGCCCGCGGCGGGGGCGCTCACATTTGTGGTGCGCTACTTTGCCGACTCGGCCGCGGCTTTCCCCAAGGAAGCTAAGTCGCCGGTGGGCCACATTAGTGTGCAGGCGCTGGTGCCACTAGGTGGCACCGAGAAAACCCGTACTACCCTTGAGGACAACATGCTGCGCGACCTGCGCGGCGATACGCTGGATGGCTTGCCCACCATGCCCTTAGCCACGCTGTACAAGCAGCAGCGGCAGCAGTTCTTTCAGGACTACCGCCAAGATGCCACTGATAGTCGCCCCGCCCCGGCCGATACGGCCGGCATCGGGCCTTTTGGCATTGGCATGAACTACGAAGACCAAACGGCCACTTATGTACTATACCAGCAGGGTAATTTGCTGAGCCTAGGGTTCTTTCACTACAATTTCAGTGGTGGTGCCCACGGCAACTATGGCCTGACGCCTGCTAGCTACGACTTGCGCACCGGCCGCCGCCTGCGCTACGATGACATTTTCCGGCCCACGGCCGCGCGGCAACTGCCCGCGCTACTGGGCCAGGCTGTGCGCCCCTTGCTAGGCCTGCGGCCCGGCGAGCCACTCGACAAGCAGCTGTTTGTGACTAAAATGCCCGTTACGCACCATGTGTTTCTGACAGCAAGCGGCGCCGTTTTTGTGTATCAGCCCTATGAAATTGCGTCTTATGCGCAGGGCGAGATTCACGTATTTGTGCCGTTGGCGTCGTTGCGCCCGCTGCTGCGCGATGACTTGCCCCTGCCTGCGGCCGCCAACGTAGCCGCCCGCTAAACCAGGTACCTAGAGTGGGCCCAGCGAGCCAGGCGCTATTTTGCGGCCTGAGTAGCTGGCCCGCCCTAGGTGCCACTCCTGCCCCTGCCATGCTTGCTAACCCGACCCACTTCGCCGAAGCCATCCGCCTGTTTGACGCCGCCAATAGCGAGGACCCAAACCTCGAAACCGGCGACGATGGCCAGCCCCTTGCGAAGGAGCTGCTGTATGCCCAGCGCATGACGGCCTGCCTGGCCCGCGTGGCGCCCGATGCCCCCGAGGCCGTGCAGCTCGCGGCGCGCTGCCAGCACATTCGGCGCTGGAGCATCCCTAGGTCCGACTTCCCGATGACGCGCCCCGGCTACCACCAGTGGCGCAACACGCTCAAGAAGTACCACGCCGAGCTAGCGGGTCAGCTCATGGCTCAGGCCGGCTACGGCCCTGAGCTTATCGAGCGCGTGCAGCAGTTGGTGCAGAAGCTTCGCCTCAAGGATGACCCCGAGGTGCAGTTGCTGGAAGATGTTATTTGCCTAGTGTTTCTGGAATACTATTTCCTGCCCTTCGCCGCGCAGCATCCCGAAGACAAGGTGCTAGAGATAGTGCAGAAAACCTGGCCCAAAATGACGGAGCGCGGCCACGCCTTGGCCTTGCAGCTGCCCTTCACGCCCGAGGCGCTAGCGCTGATAACGAAGGCCCTAGGTGCTGCCTAGGCGCTCCCCGATACCCACAACGTCGCCGATGAAGAGGATGGCCGGGTACGTAATGCCGGCCTCCGCTACTAGCTTAGGCAAGTCTTGCACGCGCCCTACCACGACTTTGCGCTGCGGTAGCGACGCGTGCATAACGGCGGCGGCGGGCATGTCGCCGCGGCCCTCCTGCACGTAAGTAGCCACTATTTCGGGCAGCTTCTTCATACCCATGTAGATAACCACCGTCGAGTTGCTTTGCATGGCCAGGCGCAGGTCGGCCGAGAGCGAGCCGTCCTTTTTGGTGCCCGTCAGCACCCAAAATCCTTCACTGACCACGCGGTGCGTAAGCGGAATGTCCTCAAAGCCCACGGCCTGCATACTCGAGATGCCCGGCACATAGTGCGCCGCTATGCCGTGGCTGCGAGCAAACAGCATCTCCTCGAAGCCCCGCCCAAAAATGAATGGGTCGCCGCCCTTCAGGCGAATAACGCGGCCTTTGGCGAGAGCTTTCTCCTTAATTAGGTCATGGATAACCTCCTGGGGGGTGTACTCGCCGTAGGGTTTTTTGCCCACGTAGATGCACTCACACGCCGTGGGCGCCAGCGAGAGCAGTTCCTGGTTGGCGAGGTTATCGTATAGAATAACGTTGGCCGTTTGCAGAATGCGGTAGGCTTTCAGGGTCAGTAGCTCGGGGTCGCCGGGGCCGGCGCCTACTACATAGAGTTCGGGAAGAGGGGGCGGATGAGCCATAAACAGCGTGGCAGAAAGCACAAAGGAAAGAGCGCGGCTATTAGCACCAATAATGAACTAGCCTATCGTTCCGAAACCCTGCACTGAATAATTATCGCAATTTCTAAAACAACCCCCTATAAATTGAGGGTCACTTTATAAAAATTAATATTAATTTTTATAAAGTGACCCTCAATTTATAGG
>NZ_JAELXV010000006.1 GCF_016427535.1 Hymenobacter sp. BT559
CGGTCCGTTCGTCTAGGGGTTAGGACAGTAGATTTTCATTCTACCAACAGGGGTTCGATTCCCCTACGGACTACTAAAGAAGCTAAAAGCTAAGGCCTTAGCTTCCAGAAACACAAATCCATCCGGAGCAGTCTGGGTGGCTTTGTTTCGTTTAAGCCAACTAGCCAAAGCCACCTCGACTGCGAATACCCTCGCAGCCAAGGTGGCTTTTTGCTGTAGCCGCATTATGCATGCGAGCTTCGCGGTAGGCAATACATATGCTGCACACCGGCCCTAGGTACCATTTTCTAGCTCGCAGGTAGGATAAGCGCGCTGCACTGCGGCATCTCTTATCAAGCATGCTAAGGCCCAGCTAGCATACCGGCCCTTGCATCGGGTAGCTACCGCAAACCGGCAGCGAGACCTTCGCCTCAAGCGCAGTACCGTGTTGCGGTGCCTATCGCAGCGATTGCACTAGCTGCTACCCTTTGAACAAACACCCGGTTTTCTAGCTGCCTCAGCTACAGCGCTGCATTGCGCTACCTCACCCTTGAAATTTCCTTCTTTTCGACTGGATGCCTCTTGAATATTTGATAATCACAAGCTAAGTTTATAAATACTATCACTAGCATATAAATTTTAAATAAAGCCTACAAATTAATTAACTAATTGAATTAAAACACTTTACTTGCTAACTATTCAGCAAATAAGCAACGACTAGGTTAAAATAATTTATTAAATAAATACAATAAAAATCATAGTCCCTTTATCGCTCAATTTTTATTTTGAATGAAAAATTCATTATCCTTTTCCACCCTGTTACTGCCAGCGCTACTGATTATAGCACCCATTACCAGCGTACGGGCGCAAGCCAGTGCTACAGCATTGTATGTGAACGATGGGAGCACGAGTGGCGACATATTTACTAGCGCGGCGGGCAGCGACACCACCGGCGATGGCTCCGCAGTGTCCCCGTTTGCTACAGTAGCGCGGGCCCTAGCTCAAGCGGGCTCAGCCACCCAAACCATTTTTATTGATGCGGGCCGGTATTCGGAGCGAATAGTGCTCGACAAGGCAGTGAGCCTGCGAGGAGCCGGCACGGCCAACGCTCGGCCGGCCAGCGCCACCATCTTTGATGGGGGGTTGCTGCCGGCAGCTACGCAAACCCAGGAAGCTGGCTTGCGGCTAACCGTGAGCGGTGGCACCAGTGGCCAGCCATTGACCATTGCTGGCATCACGTTTCAGGCGTACGATTTTGGCATTCAGTCGGAAGGCAGTGGACCACAGGCTTATCTGCTGCTTGAAGATGTAGAGACGACTCACAACCGCCGCCAAGGTATCTTTTGGAATAGCATAGGCGGCGTGCAGCACCTGACTCTGCGGCGCGTGCGCGCTACCTACACCGCCGAGGCTGGCAACCCCGTGACTAGCGGCGCCGGGCGGGGCTTCTTCCTGGTTAATGGTCACAAAGCCGACATCGTGGTCGAGGACGGGGTGTTTGCATTTAATCGGCGCAGCGGGGTAGATATCAACGATGGCAGCGTGAGCAACCTGGTGGTTCGCAACTGCCAGTTTGAGCAAAACCAGGAGCCGGCGCTGGCGGTGCTCGGGGCCGGAGGCGCCCGGGCGGCCGATGGCAGCTTCACAAGCATCGCGGCGCTTATAGAGGGCAACACGATTCGCACGAGCAGCGCCAATGGCTTGGAGCTGAAATCGTGCACCGGCACCGGGGCTGGCAGCGGCCCCGGCACCTTCGTGGTGCGCGCCAATAATATTGCGCGCGCAGTAGGCGCCCCAACCAGCTTGAGCACCGACAATGCGGGCATACTCTTCGTGGACCGCGACCGCAATGTGATTGCCGCGGGCGGTGGCGTCACGGGCGACTTAATCACGGGCGGCGCTTATGTGGTGAATAACACCATCAGCGGCTACCTAGGTGATGCCACTGGCTCGGCCAGCAATAATGGCGGCTTTGGCCTGGTGCTGGAAGGCGCGCGCAACAAGGTGTTTGGCAACGTTATAACTCAGTGCCAACAGGCTATTCAGGTGCAAGACCGCCCCACAAATAGCACGGGCGCTACGCCGTTCTTTGACATCAGCCGCAACGGTCTGCTTGTATCGAGCGGCGATAGCATTCGCGGCAACTACCTAGGCGACTGCACTATTGCCATCCGGGCGGTTAACCTGACCAATCCTGTGGATGCGTCGTTGAACTGGCTGGGCACTACCGATGCCACGTTCGTGCGCGGCACGGCGGGCGCTAGTGGCCGCATTGTCACGCTTGGCGGCCCGGCCGCTGGGTTTGCCGAGCAGTCAGCCCTGGCTCCGACTGGGCTCATTGACTACTCGCCGTTTCTGCACCACGATACGGATGCTTCGGCAGCCAGTGGCTTTCAGCCCCAGCTCGACTACCTGACTGTAGACCATGACAGCCCCCATTTGGGGGCTACGACGCCGCTGGCGGAGGGCCTGGACCTAGTTACTGAGAACGGCACGTTGCGCCTGGTGGCTGGTGCTTACGACGAAGAGCTTAGTATCACGAAAAACCTAACGCTGCAAACTACCGGCGCTACCACCCTCCGCGACCTTACACTGGCCGGGGCGGGCAAGGCCCTGACGCTTGGAGCGCCGCTTACCCTCACGGGTTCGCTCACGCTGAATGCTGGCCTGGTGCGCACTACGGCGGCTACTCTACTCACGCTAGCCGACCAAGCCACTGCTACCGCTGGCAGTGCAACTTCTTATGTAGATGGCCCATTGCGCAAAGTGGGGCAGCAGGCCTTCGTGTTCCCGCTGGGTAAAAATGGACAGTGGGCTCGCCTAGGTATCTCGGCCCCGGCCAGTGCCGCCGCAGCCTTCACGGCCGAATACGTAGCCGCTCCTTACGCCACCCGCACCGCCACCGCGCCGCTGAGCGAGGTAAGCCAGGTAGAGCACTGGACCCTGGATGGGGCCGGCACCACCGATGCGGTGCAAGTGCGCTTGTTCTGGGAAGATGCTTTCCGCAGCGGCCTCGACGATTTTTCGTCCGACATCCAGGTTGCTACGTTCACGGGCGCTGCTTGGGAAACGGCCGGCAATGGCGGGCTAACGGGCAACCTAGGCGCGGGCTCGGTGATTTCGGGCCAGCCTGTGGGCACATTTGCCGCCTTCACGCTGGGCTCGCTATCGGCTGCTATCAACCCCCTCTCGACGCAGCTGCTGACTTTCCGCGCCGACCAATCGCAGCCACAGGCAGTTAGCCTGCGCTGGACCCTGGCCGATGAAACAAACACGTATGGCTACGCGGTAGAGCGCTCGGCCGATGCCTCGACCTGGCAGCAAGTAGGTTTCGTGGCTAGCCAGGGCCTGACCTCGCAGGCACGCACCTACACCTACCAAGACCAGACCGTTCAGGGCCTGACGCAAGCATTTTACCGCCTGCGCCAGACCACGGCTACGGCCGCTCGCTACTCGGCGGTGGCTGCGGTTACGCTGACCGGCAGCCCACTGGCTACTACGGCTGCTACGCCGCGCACCATGGCGGTATTCCCCAACCCGGCCAGCGGCCAGGTTACCCTGAAGCTCCCAACGGCCACTACTGAGGCTACCCAAGTAGTATTTACCGACCTGAGCGGGCGCACCGTGCTGACGTACCCGCTGCGCGGGGGTGCTACCGAAACTACTCTGGCTCTCCCCACTACCCTGCAAGCAGGCATCTACCTGGTGCAGGTGCAGGGCACCAGCTTTGGGGGCAAGCCCCAGCGACTGGTGGTTCAGTAGCCGTGCTGCCGGCCTAAGTGGCTTGGCTAACGCGATAGCCACCTAGGCGCTTACGCGCATGACATAGGGTCCCTAAAAACACTGCGGCGGTTGAACGCAACTCCTTAGTTCAAGGAGTTGCGTTCAACCGCCGCAGTGTTTTTAGGGACCTTAATTTATTAATTCTGCTTGAGCAATATGCAAGCCCCTCCCCCAGGGGCAAGCTTTACCCGAATGACATCCGTAGCGCTCACTTGCTTGGTATCGGTGGTGTAGCTCTCGTGCTGCGTGCGGTAGTCGACCTCGGGACCATCCTGCACGAGGGACGCCGTGTAGCGCCCCTGGCCTAGGAAGGTGAGCGGAATGGTTAGCTCGCGGGCCTGCTCATTGGTGGCAGCGCCCACCAGCCAAGTTTTGTCCTGGGCCTGCCGGGCCATGACGATGTACTCGCCAATCTCGCCTTGCACCGTCTTGCTGGCACGCCACGGCATTTTTTGCGCCGCGATAAAGCGCAGTAGCTCCGGGTGCTTTTGATAGTTTTCCGGGATGTCGGGGATGATGGTCGCGCCCGAAAACACGATGAGCGTGCGCGCAGCCTCGCCGGCCAGGGTCGAGGGCACGGGCGAAGAATTGTCTACGCGGCCGGTCTGCGCGAGGCTGGCAGAGCCATTGTTCATGTCCAGCGGGCCCGCTACCATGTTGACGAAAACCGACGTCACGAAGGTCTTGGGCTGCACTACTTGGTGGCCGTCAGACTGGGCTTTGCAATACTCCCGGGTCACGGCGTTGGGGAAGGTGCGCATTTGCCCGTAGGGATGCGTGGGCCCGTCGTGAAAATCGCACAGCAAGCGGTTCTGCGCGCACAGCTCCGTAATTAGGCGCGTGCGCTGGTTTTTCTCGGCGGGCGTGCCCGACATAAAGCCGTATTTGATGCCGACTGCGCCCCAGTCGTGGTAGCGCTTCAGGGTTTCGTCCAGGGCATAGTTGCGGCCGCCTACGTCGTTGAGATAAAGCCAGATGCCCACGCCCTTGCCCTTGCCGTAGGCAATGAGCTCGTGCACTTGCGCCACCTTGCCCCCCTTCACGGGGTCCGATTCTTTGCCAAACTCGGGGCCGTACCAATCGGCATCGAGTACGAGGTAGGGCAGTTGGTTGGCCGCGGCAAAATCTACCATGCGCTTCCACGAAGGCAGCGACATGTTGTAAGTAAAGTTTTCGGTGCGGGCGCCGTTGATGCGCCAGTCCCAGAGCGCTACCCCCGGCTTGACCCAGGAAAAGTCCTGGCCCTTGGCGGGGGGTGGGCACAGCAATTCGAGCAGGTGCGAATCGACGAGGTCGCCCGGGGTTTTGCCGTACATAACCACCTTCCAAGCCGTGGTCGGCTGCGACGCGATGGTAAAAGTAGTCTCGCCCTTCGCAGCCTGCAGCTGTAGTGGCTCACCGCTGCTTAAGTCGGCTTCGTGCAGGGCCAAGTACGTCACGCTGTCCACTTTCACAGTCATGACGGGCGAACGCTTACCCGCGCAATCAGCTAGCTTTTCGGGCCCTAGGTTATGATTTTCGCCGTTGTAATACCAAGCTGTGTAGTTACCAGCAAAGGCAAACGTAGTGCGCTCGGTAACGGCCTGGCTGACTGGATAAACGTAGCGAAAGGCGATGCCATCGTTGTAAGCCCGCGCAATGATTTTATACGTTTTGAGGTCGAGCGTCAGCTCGTTGTACTGGTCGGGCACCACGGCCCGCTTGCCCCAAACCGGCTTCCAAAAGGTATTGACAGTCCGCCGCGAAACGGTGGGCGCCGGAAGGGCACCGGGCTGCTGCAAGCCGAGCTTTGAGTTTTGCAGCAGCACCTTCGACTGCGCACTGAATGTGTAAGTAAGCGCGCCGGCCTGGTCATAGCCGAGCTGCACACGGAGCGCCTTGTTGGGCGACACCAAGGTAGGCAAGGGCTCCGCCGCCACAGTTCGGGATGTGGCCGCTAGCTGCTTTGGCTCAGCAGCCAGCAGATGCGGTACGAGTAGCAGTGAAGTATAAAGACTGGCTTTCATAAGCGTTGCTTAGCGTCGGTGAGCAGTAAAAATCCGCTCGCCCTAGGACAGGCGCCCCGAGCAAAGTAACGCAGTAGCGCATTCCTCGCCGCCTCGCAAGCAAGTGAATGCATCCTTACCCACCCAGCCAGGATAACATGATACAATAGAAGGAGAACATGATACACGGACGGCGCTGGGCACCGCAATAGTTTTGCGAGTGAAATAGGTCAGGCTTTAAAACGCTGCACAAGCCATATTTCAACCGCTATTTGGATGAATAATTTACGCGTTCCCGATTTAGTAATCATTGGCTTGTATCTCCTAGCCATGATTGGCGTTGGCATTTATTTCTCGCGCAAGAATGACAACGCCGAGCAATACTCCCGCGCATCCGGCCTGATTCCTGGCTGGGCCATTGGCTTATCCATCTACGCCACTTTTTTAAGTAGCAACACTTTCCTAGGTGTGCCGGGCAAAGCGTTTGGCAGTAATTGGAATGCGTTTGTATTCAGCATTTCCATGCCCTTCGCGGCTTGGATTGCTAACAAGTACTTCGTCCCTTTTTACCGCAGCACCGGCGAAATATCGGCGTACACGCACCTAGAACACCGCTTTGGGCCTTGGGCGCGCACGTATGCGGTGGCCTGCTTTCTGCTGACGCAATTAGCCCGTATCGGCTCCATTTTCTACGGCATTGCCCTCACGCTGCAAGCGCTGACCGGCTTCTCGATGGATATCATCATGCTCATCACAGGCATTTGCATTATCATTTACACCGTGCTAGGTGGTATGGAAGCCGTTATCTGGACGGAAGTAGCGCAGGGTATTATTAAGACCATCGGGGCGCTGCTTATCATCGGCTTGATTATTTATGATATGCCGGGTGGCGCAGCCGAGATTGTAAAAATTGGCCAGGCAAACGATAAATTCAGCCTAGGTGGCTTCGCCTTAAATTTCACTCAATCTACCTTTTGGGTGGTCTTTCTATACGGCTTTTTCATTAATCTCAGCAATTTCGGAGTTGACCAAAACTATGTGCAGCGGTATCACACGGCTGCCTCATTAAAGCAGGCGGCGGCTTCGCTCTGGCTGTGCGTGTGGCTGTACCTACCGGCCTCCTTGCTATTTTTCATTATTGGCTCCAGCTTATTTGCCTATTACCAAGTACATCCCGAGTTTATTCAGGCAGTGAAGCTGCAAGTGGCCGCGGCTAGCCTACCCCCTACTGCCTCCGCGACCCAGATTGCTAGCGCGGCCACGCGCTTATTGCCCGCCGACTATGGCGATAAGGTGATGCCGCAATTCATAGTTACCAAGATTCCAGTGGGTTTTGTGGGACTTATCGTATCCGCTATTCTGTCGGCGGCCATGAGCACCATTAGCTCCGGCATGAATGCCTCGGCTACTGTCTTCACCGTCGATATCTACCAGCGCTACTTCAAACCCGGCATGACGAGCCGCCAAACCCTGCGGCTCCTACACCTCGCCACCGTGTGCTTCGGTTTGCTTGGCATGGGCACCGGCATTGCCATGATTGGCGTCAAAAGCGTGCTGGATACCTGGTGGGAGCTCTCCGGCATCTTTGCCGCGGGCATGCTAGGCTTGTTTCTGCTCGGCGTCATCAGCCGCCAAACTCGGAGCCACGAAGCCCTGACGGCTACTACTATCGGTATTTTAGTCATCGTCTGGATGACCTTCTCCGGCCGCTTGCCCGCCGAGTATGCCGGCTTGCAGAGCACCTTGCACAAAAGCATGATTATCGTGGTGGGCACACTCACCATCTTCCTAACTGGGCTTCTGCTCACTAAGCTCCGTAAAGGCACGGCCGCGTACAGCCCGGCAACTCCCGCCAAGCAGCCGGCGCACTAGCCGGGCGGCCTTCCCCTACTCCACTATTTCTGCCTCATTTACCAATGGAAAAATCACGAAAGGGATTTGTCCCGGTCATGCTCATGCCCTTCCAAAACGATGGCCAAGTTGACTACCAGGCGCTTACTAAGCTGACGGAGTTATACTTAGCCGCAGGGGCCTCTGGCTTGTTTGCTAATTGCCTCTCCAGCGAGATGTTTGAGCTGACTCCCGCCGAAATGCTCAAAACCATCCGGCACGTTGTCGACCTCGTAGCTGGCGCCGTGCCTGTGGTGGCTACCGGCACCTTCGGTGGCCCCATTGGGCAGCAGGCAGATTTTGTAAAGCAAGTGCATGACGCTGGCACCGAGGCCGTTATTGCTATCACAGGTTTGTTAGCCACTGCCACCCAGCCCGATGCCTACTTTAACGACCAAATGTTCCAACTGCTTGAGCTAACGCCCGGCATTCCGCTGGGTTTCTATGAATGCCCCGTGCCCTACAAGCGCGTACTAGCGCCCGAGCAGCTGAAGGCGTTTGTGGAGACGGGCCGCGTCATCTACCACAAAGACACTTGCCTAGACCTAGGCCAGGTGCGGCAAAAGATTGCGGCCACCACGAGCTACAAGTTTGGTTTGTATGATGCCTACATGGGCCACGCGGTCGACTCGCTCAAAGCGGGCGCGGCGGGTTTATCCTGCATCCAGGGCAATTTCTATCCCGAACTGATTGTGTGGCTGTGCCAGCACTACGACGATGCTTCGCGCGCCGACGAAGTAAGGGCAGTAGCGCAATTCTTTGTGCACAATATGGATGTCATGCACCATGTGTACCCCATCGTAGCTAAGTATTCGCTCAAGCAGCGCGGCATCGACATCTCAACCTTTACCCGACGCAAGGTTGGCAACTTCTCAAGCGAAACCAGAAAAAATATTGAGAAACTGGACCTTGACTACGCACAGCTGCACAAAAGCCTGGCGTATACGGGCTAGCGCGTGCGGGCCCGCAAACCACCTAGCAGCTAACCTAGGCCGTTGCAAATTCTTTGCAATTGTGGTTTAGGTAATTACGCTTATACTCCAGGGGCGTCATTTTCGTTATTTTTTTGAAATGACGATAAAAATTCGACACGTTGTTAAAGCCACATTCAAAGCAAAGAACCTCCGTAGGCAATTTGTCTTCGATTAGCAGACGGCAGGCGTGGCTGATACGAATTTCAATTAGAAAATCGTAGTAGGTTTTATTAGTAATAAACTTAAAATAGCGGCAAAAGGACGTTACGCTTAGGTTGCTGATAGAAGCAATTTCTTCAAGCGTAATTTCTCTCTTATAATTTGTCAGCGTATAGCTGCACACCTTGTTAATGCGTATTGTGTCCGACTCGTTGGACTGAGCAAAGGCATGGTACTTTGTGGCAATTGGCTCACTCTCATCGGTCTCGGCCAATACTTTCAGGATGGAAAGCAGCACAATAATGCGGTTGAGGTTGGTAGCTTCAACAGCTGCGTACATTAGGGGAATCAGCTTTTCCTTTGTTTCACCACTAATTATCAGGCCGTTTTTCGCTTTCTCAAATAGCTTCGGCAGGAGATACGCCTCGGGCAAGCCGAGCAGGTAACGACCTAGGCAGTCGGGCAAAAATTGAATAACAATGGCTTCGACCGCTAATTCGGAGTTTTGCTGGAAGTATTCTTCTTTGCAACGCCACGTGTGAGGAAGATTTTCCCCGAGCAAGACAATCTCATTCGAGGAAAAGTTACTGATATTATCACCCACCAAGCGTACGCCTTCTCCCCTAATTACATAGTGTAATTCTAATTCGGGATGATAATGCCAAATAGTGCCAAAATTCGCGCGGCGCTCGTGTCGAACGCTGAATGAGTTTTGCGTATTAATAGGCACTTTGTGGAAATAGGCTTTCATAAAATCTGAATTAGCAAGGGTGAAATAATAGCAGCTAAGGCGACTTTTTCAGGAGAGCAATTACTAAGGATGCGTCGATTAATACAGCGCAACTTTAGTTAGGCTGACAATCCATTTTTTATTTATGGATTAAGCAAACACAAACGCCTCTTCTACATAAAGGTCGCTGATGGAGTAGTATAGCTTCTTAGAGGCTTACTCTACAATCTTATCCTGTAGCCTGACTTTCGGCAGGCTAAAAATCACCTCTTCTGCTATAAAGCTTTAGTGGCAGAAGTTGGCGCTAAAGTTCGCGTAAGTTACTCGAATTATCACTTTCTACCGGGTCTACTTTTATTTCACCGGCCTCGCTACAAGTAAGGCGGCGAGGCCCTAGACGCAACTCGCGCCTATACACTGATAGTCAACACTGTGCACTACATATACAAGCAGTCAATCGCTTCTTAAAGCTAGCACTAGGCTGCCCTAGGGGTCCCTGCACGTTGTGACCACCGCGAAGCGAGTTTCTTCGTGTCTGCTCTCAGTCGGGTATTCCGCTTAGCGTGTGCTTTCTAGCTCAGCCGTGGGCTGAAGAATTTGCTGTGCAGCTAACAAATGGGCGAATAGAGCAGGCAGCTTTGGGGCCGCCTAGGTAGCCCATGGTAATATCCTACAGTAAGTAGATAATAACGAGTAATGACGCTGATTGCTGGGCAATCATATTTGCATATCCACTCAGCAAGCCTTTCGGGCTCAGATTATTTCAAGGGTAGCTAACACTTCTTATACCTTACTAAAGGTGTAGGCTGGCTATCTGCTGCTGCATTTTGAGTGGTTTTCGAATTAACCCTCGCTTCAACTTCTACTCGAAGTAATTACTACTTACACCTGTAATGGATTCCACGCTAAAAGAAGTCTTATTAGTTGCAAGTGGTGATTTACGATTAGCTGCTAATCGGGACTGCTGGGCGGCGCAATGCGAAATGGAACAGCTGCTCACTGCTGCGTTGCAAAAACAAGGTTGGTCGGTGAAGCGTGCCCATTTGTATGATACCGAGAAGCAGCACGGCTTTATTGATTCCCAAAAAATGGGAATGGAAGTGTTTCGCACGCTCGATGCGAAGCAACCTTTGATTGTGGCCGAAAGCGTGTGGCAATACACACACCACGTGCTGGCGGGCCTTACCACGCACCTAGGCCCTATTCTAACGGTGGCCAACTGGAGCGGGCAATGGCCTGGCCTGGTGGGCATGCTAAATCTGAACGGCTCCTTAACCAAAGCTGGCGTGAGCTACAGCACCCTCTGGAGCCAGGACTTTACGGATGCTTTTTTTACGCAAGGCCTGCAGGAGTGGCTGGTTACCGGCACCGTGACGCACGATGCGCGCCACGTGACCGACCTAGGCTCGGGGCAGCTACCCGCCGAAGACGAGCAACTGGGCCGCGACGTTGCCCGCCAGCTGAAACGCGACAAGGCCATCATGGGTGTGTTCGACGAGGGCTGCATGGGCATGTACAACGCCATTATCCCCGATGAGCTCCTGCACCCTACGGGCCTTTTCAAAGAGCGCCTAAGCCAAGCTACGCTGTATGCGGCCATGCTTACCGTGCCCGAGGCCGAGGCGCGCCAAGTACTCGACTGGCTGCTGGCCAAGGGCATGACATTCGACTGGGGCACTGACGAAGCTACTGAACTAACAGAAGCTCAAACGCTAGCGCAGTGCAAGATGTACATCGCCGCCCTGCGCCTGGCCGATACTTTCGGCTGCGCAACCATCGGCATACAATACCAGCAAGGCCTAAAGGACCTTACGCCCGCGAGCGACCTAGTAGAAGGAATCCTCAACAACCAGGACCGCCCCCCGGTATTCTCGGAGGATGGCAGGGAACTGTACGCAGGCCAGGCGCTCCCGCATTTCAATGAGGTAGATGAGTGCGCCGGCCTCGATGCGCTGCTCACCCATCGGCTGTGGCAAAGCCTAGGGTTACCAGGCGAGACGACGCTGCACGATTTGCGCTGGGGCCAGCACTTTACCGGCCATGGCATCGACGAGTTTGTATGGGTATTCCTGATTTCGGGTGCCGCGCCACCGGCTCACTTTGTGGGGGGCTACGAGGGCGCCAGCAGCGAGCGGCAACCCCCGATGTATTTCCGCCTAGGCGGGGGCAGCCTAAAGGGCGTCAGCCGGCCGGGGGCCATCGTGTGGAGCCGCGTGTACGTGATGCAGGGCCAGCTGCACTGCGACCTAGGCGTGGGCGAAGCAGTGGCCCTGCCCGAAGCCGAAACGCAGCGCCGCTGGCAAGAAACGACGCCGCAGTGGCCCATTATGCATGCCGTGCTGAAAGGCGTGACCCGCGACCAAATGATGGCCCGCCACAAAGCCAACCACATCCAAGTGGTGTACGCCGCCGACGAGGCCAGCGCCCACCGGGCCTGCCGGGCAAAGGCGGCGGCGATGGCTGAGCTAGGCCTGGCCGTGCACTTCTGCGGCCACGTGGCGGGGCTCAAAAGCACCTAGTAGCTCCTCTCTACTGCCGCGCCTCACCCCAACACCCGGCCCTAGGTAGCACAATTGAGTCGGCATCACCCAACGTCATTTATTTATCATTCCCACCTCCACCCTACTGCTTACATGAAAGAAAGACTACTCACCTTAACATTGCTTTTGGGGGGACTGCAGGCGAGCGCGCTGCCAGCAGAAACCTCCTCAAGTGAAAGCAACCGGCGCGCTGGCTTCGATAGCAACGGGCCTACCGTCGATAAAACCGTGCAGGGGCGGGTGACCGACAAAAAGACTGGGGAAGGCATTCCGGGCGTCACGGTGGTGCTAAAGGGCACTACCAAAGGCACTACGTCTGACCTGAACGGCAACTACTCGATAACGGTGAATGCTGCTACCGATGTGCTCGTGTTTAGCTCGGTGGGCTTTGCGGGGCAGGAAGTAACCGTTGGCGATAGGGCGCTGCTCAACGTAGTACTGGAAGCGGCCAACCGAGCGCTCGACGAGGTAGTGGTGGTGGGCTACGGCGCCCAATCTCGGCGCAATGTGACGGGGGCGGTGGCAAAGGTGGACATGAAGCAGACCGAGAACCTGCCCAATACCAACGTCACGCAGTCGCTGCGGGGGCGCGTGGCGGGGGTTCAGTTTACGGACAATGGCCGGCCCGGGCAAAACGGCTCTATTCTTATCCGGGGGCCCCGTTCGCTAGCTGGGGGCAACAACCCGCTGATTGTGCTCGACGGCATTTTCTTTAACGGCAGCTTGTCCGATATCAACCCCAACGACATTGAGTCGATGGAGGTGCTCAAGGATGCTAGCGCGGCGGCCATTTATGGCTCGCGGGCGGCCAACGGGGTCATTCTGATTACTTCTAAGAAGGGCACTACCCAGAAGCCGACCATTCGGATTAATGCCTTCACGGGCATATCGGAAATGGGCCACACCGTGAAGCTCCTGAGCCCGGACCGCTACCTGCAGAAGACGCTGGACTACCGCGCCCAAAGCGGCCTGCCCGCCGACCCGGCCAACGTGGCCAGCTACCTCACCACCTCGGAGGCCGCTAACTACAAGGCCGGCAACACGCTCGACCCCTGGAAGGCGGCGTCGCAGCCAGGCCGCATTGGGTCCTATGACTTGAGCTTGTCGGGCCGCAACGACGCTACCAACTACTACTTGTCGGCGGCTTACACAGATGAAAAAGGGCTGATTCTGAACGACAATCAAAAGCGCGTTACCCTGCGCGCCAACGTCGAAAACCAAGTGGCGAAGTGGCTGTCGGTGGGCCTAAACTCTACGTTTATTCGGCGCGATTTGTCGGGCCGGGAAGCCGATGTTTCGAGCATCTACTACAGCAGCCCGTTCGGGACATGGACGTATCCCGACGGCACGCCTACGCAGTACGGCGTGCCCGAAGAGCAGATTTCCGGCAACCCGCTTCGCAACGTGCTGCTGACGCAGAATGAGGAAATCTACAACAACCTGTTCAGCAACTTCTACGCGCTGGTGAACGTGCCTTTCATCAAAGGCCTTTCGTACCGGGTCAACTTCTCGCCCAACTACCGCTGGAACCACACCTACAATTTCACGCGGCAAGACCGCCGCTTGCCCAACAACACGACCAGCGCCAGCAAATACAACCAGGAAAACTACGACTGGGTGCTGGAGAATATTCTGACTTATAACAAGCAAATCAACGAGAATCACGGCTTCGACCTGACGCTGCTCTACGGCCGCAACCACCAGCAGTCGGAGTCGACCACGGCCAGCGCAAACCAGCTGAGCTCAGACGCCCTAGGCTGGAACAGCCTAACCCTGGGCGGCACGCAGACCACCCTTTCGGATGCCGCCAAAGTTGACGGTATTTCGTCGATGGCCCGCTTGAACTACCGGTTTAAAGAGCGGTACCTCGTGACGCTGACCGCCCGGCGCGATGCCAGCTCGGTCTTTGCCGCCAACAACAAGTACGCCACCTTCCCGTCGGCCGCCATCGCCTGGATAGCCTCCGACGAGTCGTTTCTGAAAAAGGCGTCGTTTATTGACCTGCTCAAGTTTCGCGTTTCCTACGGCTCCGTTGGCAATCAGGCCATTCAGCCCTACCAGTCGCTGAGCCTGTCGGGCATTACGCAGTACGTGTTTGGCGATAGCGGGCCCACGTCTGTGGGCATCTTCCCCTCCACGATGGCCAACAACGACCTGAAGTGGGAAACCACCGCCACTGCCAACGCCGCCGTAGACTTCACCCTATTCAAAGGCCGGCTGGGCGGCACCATCGAGGTATATAACAGCGACACCAAGAACCTCATCGTGCAGCGGACGCTGCCTAGCCTGACCGGCTACACCAGCGTGCTGACCAACCTAGGGGCCACCAATAACAAAGGAATAGAGATAACGCTGAACACGGTCAACTTGCGGCGGCGCAACTTTGAGTGGAGCAGCAACCTCGTGTTGTCGGCCAACCGGAACAAGATTGTGCACCTGTACCGCTCCGACACTAACGGCGACGGACGGGAAGACGACGACCTGAGCAACCGCTGGTTTATTGGGCAGCCCATCACTGTCTACTACGACTACGTTTTTGACGGCATCTACCAAAAAGGCGATAACCTGCCGGCCAACGCCAAGCCCGGCGACGTGCGGCTGAAAGACCTGAATGGGGACGGTAAAATCGACGCCACCAACGACCGGACGATAATTGGGCAGGGCGGCCAGCCAAAGGTGCGCTGGGGCATCACCAACAATTTCAGCTACGGCAACCTGTCGCTGTCTGTGTTTGTGAATGCCATGCAGGGCTGGATGTCCGACTTCATCTTGCTGGACCCCAACTCGACCCGCAGCGAAAACTCGCCGGGCCGCGCCCTCAACCAGATTGACGCCGGCTGGTGGACCGCCGACAACCCCTCGACCACCCGACCCTCGCTGGTGTACACCAACCCCCTGGGTCACAACTACTACGTGAGCCGAAACTTCGTCCGCATTCAGGACGTGTCGCTGGCCTACAACTTCCCTACCCCAGTTATCAGCAAGCTGGGCTTTGCCAACCTGCGCGTGTTTTTGAGCGGAAAAAACCTGTACACCTTCACCGATTGGCCGGGCACCGACCCCGAAAGCGGGGGTACCACGAAGGCATCTTTCTTCCCGATGCCCCGCACCTACACCCTAGGGCTGAACCTAGGCTTCTAGCCCTTCTTTTTTTCCACTCCTTTACTACGCATTCGGCGCTGGTTTATATGCAATTAAGTCAATTCAATACGCGTCTTCTGTCACTGGGCAAGCGAGCCGGCTTGTGCGCCGTGCTCCTGCTGGCGGGCGCTTGCCGAGACAAATTTTTGGACGAGGTGCCGCTGTCATCCCTCAGCTCAAGCGTTGTGCTTACGTCCAAAGCGGGGTTCGACAACTACATCACGGCGCTGCACCAGTCTGCCCGCGACGAGCTGTCGCAGGAAGACCTAGGCAGCTTCTACGACATGCAAATCGGGACCGACGTGGCCACGACGGGCCAGGAGCAAACGGTTAACTTTCGCAACTACGCCACGTTCTTGACGCCGTCGGCCTCGGCGGCCAGCAGCTTCTGGAACTGGGGCTACACCCGGATGATACTGCGTGCCAACACCATTATCGAATACGCCAACAAGCCTGAGCTCAGCGGCATTTGGGCCAGCGACGCCGAGCGCAACGCCACTATTGCGGAAGCCCGTTTTTTCCGGGCCTATACCTACAACCTGCTCGCCAACCTGTACGGGGGCGTGCCCATCGTGGACGTGACGTACCAGAGCCCCAAAACCGACTTTGTGCGGGCCGAGCGCAAGGCCGTGTACGAGTTTGCTAAAGCCGATTTGGAATTTGCGCGGCAATACTTGCCCGTCACGGTTGCCAAGTCGCTGGAGGGCCGCATTGTGCAGGGCGCCGCCGACCACCTGCTGACGGAGGTGTACATCAACCTAGGCGAGTACGATAAAGCCATCGAGAGCGCGAGCCGCCTGATAAGCTCGGGCACGTACCAGCTGATGACCAACCGCTTTGGCGCCAGAAGCGCGCAGCCGGGCGATGTGTACGCCGACTTATTTGCGGAGGGCAACCAAAACCGCAGTAGCGGCAATCTAGAGAGCATCTACGTGTGGCAATACGAGAACCTGACGCCGGGGGGCGCCGGCACCAACAACGGCAACAATACCATTCGGGGCTGGGTACCCTTTTTGCCTAACCTCAAAGACCCGGCGGGCGGCTCGGGCATGGTGGTGTCGGATAGCCTAGGGCGCGGCGTGGCTTACAGCCGGCCTTCTTCTTACTTTTTGTACGCCCTCTGGAAAGACAACTGGAGCAACGACATTCGCAATTCGGTGTACAACATTCGGCGCAAGTTTTACTACAATAACCCTGCCTCGACCTACTTCAAAAAGCAGGTAGAAAAGCGGACGGCCAACGAGGACACCATGCGCAACGTGTACCCCTATTTGCGCAAGCTCGAGGGCCGGCCCTTCAACGGCTCCAATACCTCGGGCCGCACGGGCAAGGACTTCATTGTGTATCGGCTGGCCGAAACGTACTTGCTGCGGGCCGAAGCGTACTTCCGCAAGGGCAACCTGACCGCCGCCGCCACCGACATCAATGCCGTGCGCAACCGGGCCAAGGCCAAGCCCATCACGGCCGCCGACGTCACCATCGACTACATCCTGGACGAGCGGGCGCGGGAGCTGATTACCGAAGAGCCGCGCCGCCGCACCCTAAGCCGCATGGGCAAGCTGGTAGAGCGCACCCGCAAATACCAGACGCGGGCCGATGTGCGGAGCACCATTCAGGACTACCACGAGCTGTACCCCATTCCGCAATCGGCAATTGATGCGAATTTTAGCGCCAAGCTAACCCAAAACCCGGGGTATTAACTGATACCCTAGTACTATTAAGGTGCAGGCCCCGACAGCTCCACTTGCTCGGGGCCTGCTATTTACCCGATGGCAAACACACGCTTAGGCCTCGCGGCCCTCCTGACCCTGGCCTGCCTGGCAGCACGGGCGCAAACGGTGAACTCCCTAGGTATGAAACTCGTGCCGGTGCCAGCGGGTGCGTTTTACATGGGGTCGGAGCGCGAAGGCAAGGATGCCGACGAAAGCCCGGTGCACCGGGTGTCGCTGTCGGCGCCGTTTCAGATGGGCGCTACGGAGGTGACCAATGCCCAGTACGAGGCGTTTGACCCGCAGCACAAGCAACTGCGCGGCAAGCGGGGTTTTTCGACGCAAGATGACGAAGCCGTCGTATTTATAAGCTACGCGCAGGCGGTGGCCTTTTGCGAGTGGCTAAGTAAGAAGGAAGGCAAGCCCTACCGCCTGCCCACGGAGGCCGAGTGGGAATATGCCTGCCGGGCCGGCACCGTTTCTGACTTCTCGACTGGCAGCTCGCTGCCCAAGGCCTACCAAAAAAACCAGGCCACCGACCGCAACACGGCCGTGGTGCCGCTGAAAGTGGCCCAAACGCCCGCCAACCCCTGGGGCTTCTACGACATGCACGGCAACGTAGAAGAGTGGTGCCTCGATTGGTACGGCCCCTACGCGGCGGGCGAGCAGCGCGACCCGGTGGGGCGGGCGGCGGGGCTCTACCGCGTGAGCCGCGGCGGCAGCTTTGGCACGCCGGTCACCTTTCTGCGGTCGGCCAACCGCCTAGGCATGCTGCCAGAAGACAAAAGCTGGCTGGTGGGCTTTCGGGTGGTGCAGGCCGCCCTGCCCACTACCGCACCCCTGCCCCCGGCCGTCACTCCTAGCTACAACGCCCCGCTCGCGCAGCAGCGGTATGCCTGGCCGCCGCCTGCGGCCGACAAACCGTTTTTTCGAGAGCCCCAGCGCTACGTCAACAAACCCGCCTGCGACCACGGGGTGCCGTTTTACAGCCACAACCACCAGCCGGCCGTGGCGTGGTGTCCCAACGGCGACTTGCTGGCCATCTGGTTTTCGACGGATGAGGAAAGCGGCCGCGAGATGACCGTCCTGTCCAGCCGGCTCCGCCCCGGTGCCACCAAGTGGGAGGAGCCGGCCGAGTTCTTCAAAGTGCCCGACCGGAATATGACCGGCTCCTCCTTGCTGAACGATGGCAAGGGCACGCTCTTGCACATGAACGGCGTAGAAACCGATGGCGACTGGCAAGACCTGGCCATGGTGCTACGCACCAGCCAAGACAACGGCGCCACCTGGTCTACGCCCCGCCTCGTGGCGCCCGAGCATACCAAGCGCCAGCAGGTGATAGGCGGCATGAGCCAAACTAAGGCCGGCTGGCTCATTCAGCCGGCCGATGCCGACCCCGGGCCAGCCGGCGGCACGGCCATCCACCTCAGCAAAGACCACGGCCGAACGTGGATGAACCCGGCCGCTGGGGCCGCGACTCCCAACTTCGGGGCCGGCGAAACGGGCGGTTTGATTGCCGGGATTCATGCCGGTGTGGTGGCGCTGAAAAATGGGAATCTGCTGGCCCTAGGTCGAAAAAACGACATCAAGGCACCCGGCGGCTCCGACTTGCGGATGCCCATGAGCATATCCAAGGACATGGGCAAAACCTGGACCTACGCCGCGTCGCCCTTCCCGCCGGTTTGGAGCGGGCAGCGGCTGGTGCTGACGCGCCTCAATGAGGGGCCTTTGCTGCTGGTGTCCTTCACGCACCACCCCGACGAAAAAGACGAAGCGGTGGCCGGCATGCCATTCAAAACCGCCGATGGCGGCACGTATAAGGGGTACGGCATGTACGCCGCCGTATCGTTTGATGAGGGCAAGACCTGGCCGGTCATCAAGCTCCTGACCGATGGCAAAGCCCGCTACATGAATGGCGGCGCCTGGACGGGCGCCTTCGAGATGAACCAGACTCACGCCGAGCCCAAGGGCTACCTAGCCATCACCCAAACCCCCGACAACACCATCCACCTGCTGAGCAGCAGCCTCCACTACCAGTTTAACCTGGCCTGGCTGAAGCAGCTACCAACGGCAGCAACGCAGTAGCCAGCCGCGCGGGGCGCCGGCTCAGCGTGCTAGGACCCAACTTCCGGCTTCCCTTCCACGTTGAGCTAATGCCCCGGCCGCGCAGGTACCCTTTGCTAGAAGCACACCGGCCCATTGCGCCCAGTTACCGACCTAGGCGCTGCGGTGCTGGCTCTCGCTAGTGGTACTGGCGGCCTGCTATGCCTTTGCTGCTGTATGCATTACGTTTCTGAGAGCTTTAAAGCGACCCCGCTGGTTACCAGTGCGCCCCTCACCTGGCCCGGCCTGCGGGTTGAGCAGTACCACCTGGGCGCAATGACCCTGCCGGCGCACTACCACCGCCACCACCTGCTCATGCTTTACCAGGTAGATACGCCCTTGGTGGTGCAGCGGCATAATGGCGCGCGGGTGCAGCAGGAAGTTTACCAAACCGGCGACCTCGGGATATACCCGGGGGGCGAGTACGGCAACATAACCTGGGCGGCGGCCAGCCGCAACACCTACCTGACGGTGGACGACGACTACCTAGAGCGCCTGGCCCGGCAGGGCCTGGACCTGGCCTACTTCTCGCTGCAAGAGCGCGTAAAACTGACCGACCCTTTGCTGGCGCAGCTCGGCCGGCAGCTGCTGACGGTAGCTAGCGCCCCACCCGCCCTAGGGTCGCTGTATACCGAGTCGCTCATTCATGCGCTGTGCTACCACCTTATCGAGCACTACGGGCACTACGAGCGGCGGCCGGCTCCGGCCGGCAAGCTGCCAGCGGCTGTACTGGCCCGCATAGACGCCTACCTAGAGGACCATTTAGGCGACGCCATCACCCTGGAAATCCTGGCTGACCTGGCCCACCTGAGCGTGTTTCACTTTGCGCGCCTGTTTAAGCAAACCACGGGCCTGGCGCCCTACCACTACGTGCTGCGCCGCAAAATAGCGCGTGCCCAGCAACTGCTGCGCCTAGGTGGCACGTCGGTGACGCACGTAAGCGAGGTGCTGGGCTTTGCCTCTGCGGCCAGCTTTTCGGCGGCCTTCCGGCGGGCCACCGGGCAGGGGCCGCAAGCCTTCCAGCGGGCGCAGGGCGCCTAGACGAGAACTGCGCAAAAAAGCAAGAACGGACAAGTAGAATAGCAAGAATCGACCGGCCCCGCGGCAGGCCGCTAAGGACCTTTGCGGCACTGCTTGCGGCTTGATGGCCGCGCGCTGCTCACCGGCTGCAGGCCCGGGCCAGCCCCCGGCGCTACCTGCTGCTAAGGGTCAGTATTGCCCACCTAGGGCCTACTGCAGTCGTTTTCTCACTGCCCTCTTCTCTCCTATTCCTGCTGCCACATGGCAACTTCCGACACAGCATCCCTGCCTTTTGATATTGAGGTCCTCGTCATTGGGGCGGGGCCCATTGGCCTCACTACCGCCAATGCCCTGCGCCACCACGGCGTGGCGTGCCGCATCTTAGAAGAAAAACCAGCCCCTAGCAAGTACTCCAGGGCCAACAACGTGTGGGCGCGCCCGCAGGAGCTGCTCGACAGCGTGGGGCTGCGGGCGCCGCTGGCCGAGCGGGCCTACCAGGTAGACCGCATTCACATTTTCATCTACGGGCATCCGCTCGATGATGTAAAGCTCGGCGAAGCGCCCAGCCCCTTTCCGCAGGCCCTGTACTCGGGCCAGGACGTTATGGAAAAAACCCTGGCTGAGCAGCTGGCCGCGCGGGGCGTGCAGGTAGAGCGCGGCCGTAAGGCCATGCGCCTCGAGCCCGACGACGAGGGCGTGACCGTGTGGGTGGCCAGCACCGAGGAGCAAAACGAGGCCCGCAGCGAATTTGAGCGCATCAGGTGCCGCTACCTGGTGGGGGCCGATGGCGCCGAAGGCACCGTACGCAAGGCCGCAGGCCTCGACTACGAGCCCGAGAAATTTGGGGGGCGGGCCAACCACCAGGTCGACGCCAAGCTGAGCTGGCAGCGCTCCACGGAGCCCAACCAGCTGTGGTTTTTCACCTACCACAACGGGTTTGCGGGCGTGATGCCGGTGTGGGGCGGCTACCACCGGCTATTCTTTTTGGAAGACGAGCAGCTAGTGCCCGACCGCGACCCGACCCTCGTCGAAATGCAGCAGCGGGCCCGCGAGGTGACCGGCGATACCACGCTCACGCTCGCCGACCCCATCTGGCTTACGCACAGCCGCTTTCAGCACGCCGTGGCGCCCGCCTACGCCAAGGGGCGCGTGTACCTGGTGGGCGATGCTGGCCACCTGACGCTGCCCATCGGCGGGCAAGGTATGAACACGGGTTTTCACGACGCCGTAGGCCTAGCCTGGCGCCTGGCCCAAACCCTGGCGGGCCACGCCGGGCCGGCGGTGCTGGACAGCTACTCGCCCGAGCGCCACGGCATTCACGCCACCCTAGACGCGGAGCAGGCCAAGGGCTTCAAGCATTTGCTGTATCGCAACCGCCTAGAGGATAAATTACTCGGGGCGGTGGGCCAGCTGTTTCCGCATATTGGCTGGCAGCTGCTGGGCAGCGGCGATGGGCAGCAGCTGCTGGTGAGCTACGCCGACAGCCCGCTCAGCGAAGACCACCTGCGCCTGCGGCAGCTGCTGCACCCCGGCGGGCCCCGGGCCGGCGACCGCGCCCCCGATGCCCAGGTCACTACCCCCCAGGGCGAAGCCACGTCATTGTTTGCCAGTATTTACAACCCCGATGGGCAAACCTATGGCTGGAGCCTGCTGGCCTTCGATGGCCGCCAGGCCGCTGCTTTGCCGCAGCTAGTAGCGGCCCTTGCCGAGGTGGCGGACTGGCCGTGGGTGCGGCCGCGGCTGGTATTGGCCGCCCTGCTGGCCTCGCCCGCAACGGCAGGCGCCGCTACCTGCCTAGCCGACCGCGACGGCCACGCACACAAGGCCTACCACCTAGAGGGCCAGCCCGCCCTGGTGCTGGTGCGCCCCGATGGCCACTTGGCCTTCCGGGGCCCGGCCGACGAGCCCAAGTTGCTGCGGCAGTACTGCGCCCGGGCCCTAGGTCTGCCCCAAGCCACACCGCAAGTCTACTAACCTATGGTACGCACTATGATAGCCGCGGGCCCAACCCAGGCCTGGCAAGAGCAGGTATACACGCAAGTGCGCAAGCAAGTGTGGTACCTGCGCCACCCGGTTTTGACGCCCGCCACCCACCTCCAGCACGACTTGCAGCTCGACTTACTCGAACGAATGCAGCTAGGCATTCGCCTCGAATACAGCCTAAAACTAGAGTTTACTGATACCGAAATAGGCCAGTGGCACACGCTGGCCGATGTCTTGGCGTGCGTGCAGCGCCACCTGCCCGAAGAGGCCACCCAGCCGGGCGTTCTTGTTGCCCGGCAGCCCTAGGTACCCGGCGAGCCCGCCAATGCGGAGAGAGCGGCGGGCTTGCCGGGTAGAGATGGCACGAGAATTGGGACAGCAAAAAGCTAAGACACCTTAGTCGGCACGGGTAGTATTTGATTAATAATTAATTGCTTAACCCTTCCAAAAGCAACTTGTGCCGCTTAAGCTTTTCCGCTGCGCATGAACCTACGCCTACTCCGCCAGATTAGCTGCCTAAGCATTTACCATGACCTTACCAATGATTGGCTTTACCTGGACTGGCAGGGCGAGCTTACGCTGCCGCAGGTGCAGCAGGCTTGTCTCGAGCTAGCGGCCTGCTACCTCGAGCGGCCCTACGCGCGCGTGCTCAACAGCAACGAGCAGGTAACGGGCGTGAGCTGGAGCGTGGCCGCGTGGCTGGTCAGCGATTTTTTGCCCTATATGGCGCTGGCCGGCATCGAGCACGTGGCCTGGGTATACTCGTCTTCGCTGCGGGGCTACAACATGGCCGCCACCGTTCTGCATTGGCTACCCGGCTCGCTCATCACCTCTTTCGACACGGTGGCCGAAGCGGCTACGTGGCTCGCGCACACCCGCACCGGGCAGCCGCAGAGCTATCTCATTCCGCAGCGCACGCCCGCCACTCAGGCCAAGCTCGTGCAAGAGGTGGCAGCCCTGCGCCAGCGCATAGCTGCGCAGCAGCTTCGGCGGCACGCAGCATAAGCCGCACCCGGCTGCTTTTAGTTACCTAGGCTCGCCGCTTGCCCGTGGTGCGCTGCAGTCTCGTTGCTACCGGCTCGCCCTAGGGCAAGGTGAAAGAGCGCAGCAAGTCGAGCAGGTGAATGTCCATTAAGGGTAGGCGGGCCGCATCGAACGCCACATTGGCGGGCTGCAGGTAGCCTACCAGTTCGTCAAACTGCTGCGGCGAGGCAGCCTCGAACGCCATCGACCACCCCGCAAAAGCGCGCTGCGTCACGGCCTTGTCGGCATAGGCCGTCACGTCGCGGTGGCGGTCGTCTTGCTTGATATACTCGTAGAGCTCGCGTACGGTAGCTTCTTCGCCTTCAAGCACCTGCAAAAAGCAATTATTGCCATAAACCAAGATACCCGTAACACCTATGGCCGTATTGTGGCTCCGGGCCTCCTGCAGCAAGGCCTGCAGCTGCTCATTAGAAAAAGGGTGCGTAGCCCAACTTAGATAAATAATATGATGCATGAAAAAAGGAGTGGCAGGCCGCGTTAATACGCATTTCGAGCTCCTTAAAGCTATTTCTCAAGGGAATAATTCAGCTACGCTTCTGCCAGCGCCTCCTCATTGGGGCGGCTACTATACCCGCGCAGCGGTAGCCGAGGCCTCTACTTAGCTCATCATCAATAAGGAATCTCATTGCCTGGACCTAGGCACCGCCGCCATTTTGCAAGTCCTGCTAAACCCTACACCTACTGCCCTCCCAAATGCTATTGCCCTGCACAGGACCTAGGTGGCGAACATTCTAGCGCTGACGCCTAAAATCCAAAAGGGCGTAAGCGCGCCGGCCTCTGCCCGGAGCGCGGCTTTACGACTGCGGCTGCACGGCAGCGGGCGGCGCATCCTTTTGATGCAGCGTTTCGCGGATGAAGCCCTGGCGCAGGTGCTCGTACAAAGAATGCGGGTCGACGAGGGCGGCCACGGCCTGGGCCAGCAGCGCCCCAATAAGCAGCTGAAAAATGGCCGAGTGACGGTCAGTCATTTCCAGCACCAGAATGGCGGCCGTGAACGGCGAGCGCACCACCCCCGTAAGAAAGCCCACCATGCTCACCAAAATAATGAGGTTGCGGTCGGCTACGGCCACTTCGGCCAGCTGGGCCACGGCATCGCCGAGCAGCGCGCCGGCGCTCAGGGAGGTGGCAAATACGCCGCCCGCCCCGCCGCTGCTGTAGCTGAGAGCCATGCCCGCAAAGCGCACCGGAAACAGGTAGGCCGGCGTGGCCCCGTTATTTTGGAACAAGAGCCGGTTGATAATCGGCTTGCCGGTGCCCACGCCCTCGGGCCCCACTAGGTAGGCCAGCGCAGCCAGCGCAAAGCCGCAGCCCACCACCCAGCCTGCCTGCGCCAGCGGGGTAGCAAAGCGCTTGCGGTAGTTATTGAGCCAGAGCAGGGTTTTGGCAAAAAACGCCCCCGCCAGGCCGCACACCACGGCCGCGACCATCACCAGCACCTGGTACCAGCCAGCGGGCGACGTGATTTTGGGAAACCCTAGGTAGAGGTAGGAACCCAAAAATTGCTGGGCCGTGAGCCCCGCAATGATAACGGCGCTGAATACCGCCATGCGAAAGCGCGAAAGGTGGATCTGAGTCAGTTCCTCCACCACAAACACGATGCCGCCCAGCGGCGTGTTGAAGGCGGCGGCCAAGCCCGCAGCGCCGCCCGTTACCAGCGCAATTTGGCGTGAAAGCTGCGGCCAGCCCGCTGGCTGCAGCCGATTGATGGCCCGAAAGATGGCGGCCGCCACCTGAATGGTGGGCCCCTCGCGGCCAATGACGCCGCCGCCCAGCAGCAGCACCACGCTGCTGCACACCTTCACCAGCGCCACCCGCAAACTCAGCAAGTAGGCCGTGTGCCGGTGCTGCACGGGGTTAGAAAGCTCGATGCCGGCCATCACCTGCGGAATGCCGCTGCCGCGGGCGGCGGGGGCAAACCACTTCACTAAGGCCCACGATACCAAAAAGGCCAGCGGCGTGAGCCCAAACGCCTGCAGCGGCATCTGGCGCAGCCAGCTAAAGCTCACTTCCTCGGCCCAGGCAAAAAGCTTTTCGTAGCCCACGGCCATGAGGCCGGTCAGCAGCGAGGCAATCCAGAAGGGCACGCTCTGCAAGATGAGCCGCCGCACGCGCGCCGTATAAAGTGGCTGGATGAGGGTGTGGTCGAGCCACGCCAGCACGCGGGCATAGCGGGAAGGTGTATCAGAATCGGGCATAGAGAACAAAGGTGCGAGATAATTCGGGGGCAATAAGCGGTCTGCGGCCTAGAGGCCGTTGCAGTGGGTACCTAGGACGAAGCCGGCTGCCAGCGCAAGCAGTGAGAAGTACAAAAAAGCCCCACCTACGCACGGCAGGTGGGGCTTTTTAGGCTATTAAGCTACCCTAGGGGGCTTACTTACGCTTGGCAGGAGCCTTTTTGGCGGGTGCCTTGCGGCTGCGGGGCGAGCCAGTGCCGGTGGTTTTCTTGCCGGGCAGCTTCTGGCCAGTGGCTTTCAGCTCCGAGATGCTCGGGGCAGCGCCGTACTTGGCTTCAGCAGCGTTGGTTTCGCCGGTCAGGTAAGGGTCAAAGTCAACGCGGCGGTTCAGAGCCTGGCCAGCTTTGGTCTTGTTGTCAGCAATCGGCTTGGTTTCGCCGTAGCCACGGGCTTCGATACGCTCGGCCGGGATGCCGTGGTCGAGCATGTATTTGCGAGCCGAAGCGGCGCGCTCGTAGCTCAGGCGCAGGTTGTAGTCGTCGTTGCCTACGTTGTCGGTGTGGCCGGCGATGCTGAGCGAGTAGTCGGGGTACTCGTTCATAATCTGTACCATCTGGTCGAGGCGAGCGTTCGACGAAGGCTTCAGCGTAGCCTTGTTGAAGTCGAAGTTGATGTACTTAGTGGCTTCGTTCAGAATCTTCTTCTGCTCGGCCTTAATCTCGGGGCAGCCTTTGTTGCTGGCGGGGCCGGCACGGTCGGGGCAGCGGTCCTGGTAGTCGGGTACACCGTCGCCGTCGCTATCGAGCGGGCAGCCATTGGCGTCTACTTTCACACCAGCAGGCGTGTTGGGGCACTTGTCTTTGTCATCCGACACGCCGTCGCCGTCGCTATCAAGCGGGCAGCCATTGGCGTCTACTTTCACACCAGCAGGCGTGTTGGGGCACTTGTCGTCTGGGTCAGCTACACCGTCGTTGTCCGAGTCAGGGCAGCCGTTTAGGTTGGCTAGGCCCTTCACGTCGGGGCACTTGTCGAGGTAGTCAGCTACGCCGTCGCCGTCGGTATCAATGGGGCAGCCGTTTACGTCCACTTTCACGCCCGTCGGGGTGTCGGGGCACTTGTCCTTTTTATCCGATACGCCGTCGCCGTCGGTATCCTTGGCTTTGCCTAGGTTAGCACGCACACCAGCCGTGAACTGCAGGTAGCGGTCCTTCTTATCCCAGAAAGTAGTGGCTTGGTTATCCACGCCATCGAGGCGGCCGTCGTTGGCTTGCAGGTAAGCCTGGGTGGCTTGCACGTAGAACGTAGCTCCCTCGCCCAAGTGGAAGTCAAGACCACCACCTACGTGGCCCCCAAAGGTGCCGAAGCGAGTGAAGTTGTTGGGGCCCGTGGGCGTGGCGTAGCGGTCAGACAGGACCCAGCTCCACTGCGGCTCTACCAACAGGTAGGGGTGCAGGAAGAACTCATCCTTCACCGGCAGCTTCAGCTTGAAGCCTAGGCCAGCTTGGTACATCTGGGCCCGAAAGCGCTGACCCGTGCTGTTGAACGTGTTGCGCTCATTGGGGAAGCGCAGCCGGGTGTAGTCCAGGTCGAGGCGCAGGTCGAGCCAACGGCCGATGTACCGTGTGACATCAATGCCGCCGCTGTAGGGCATGTTGTCCCACTTCCAGAAGGCATTACCTAGGTCGCCCCGGTACTGGGTAGCGTTGGCGTGCAAGCCAACAGAAGTTTTGCGGTCGGCGGTTTGGGCTTGGGCCTGCGTGGCAGCGGCCAGCAACCCAAGGCCTAAGAGAGTAGCTTTACAAGCTGAGTGGTTCATATAGGCTGAACGGGAGGGTGAAAAAACAATTTTTAAGGAGGCAGAAACGGGCGGCAGGACTGGCAGCGGCGCCAACAGTACCCTAGGCCCTACGAGCAGGCAACTACGCGAGTGCCTGATTACTAGCAGCTACCGAAGCCAAACTAGAATAATCCAACTTCTGGTGAATTAAGGGAATTTACCCCCTGAACGGAAGAGCCGCCACAGGGTTTCTGCCGGTGTTCTAAACTCGACTATTTAGTTCCATTTTTCGCTTGCTTTCACCCGCCAATTAGGTAGGTTCAGCTAGCCCTCGGCTTGGTTCAGCGCCTAAATTGACTTATTCAGCTTTTTTTTTGGGTCCAATAACCCCAGCGCGTTTGCGTCGAGCTTTTCGGCCCGGCGCGGCCCTGCCTACGCTGGGCGGGAGCGGTTCGAACCACGCCTGGGCTTACTCAGGAGCGAATTGAGCTTATTCAGCCCGAAAATCGGTTTTTGCGGCAAACAGCGGGCTGAATTATCGTTTAACCTGATTTTCGCCCAAATTGCGCCCCGCCCTAGGTGGCAGCTGGCCCGGGCAGGGGCTGCATGTGCTCGTTAGCTTGCTGGCGCAGTCTAGGGCAGCCGCTACGTTTTTTTCTTTTCTATGCACCCACCGATACTCCCTGCAAGCAGCCCAGCCGCGCCGCGCCGCGGCCTGCCCCAGCTGGTGGTGCCGGTGATGCTTTCGCAGCGCGCCTACCTGCTCATTGCGCTGGCTATCTCGCTGGTGTTCGGGATGATTGCTTTGCCCACCGGTGTGCAGCCCCGCAGTTACGCTACCCCCGGCGAGGCCCTACTGCTGTGCCTGAATGCCGTGCTCGTCTTCGAAATTCAGTTTTGGCTGCACTTTCTGCTGCGTTACCGCCCCAGTGCGGTGCAGCGCTGGTTTGCCCGGCAGTCGCTGCTCGTCGACCGCGGACTGCGGGCCGCGCTTACGGCGCTGCTCGTGACGGGCTACAGCCTAGGGCGCCACTACCTCGATGCCCGGCTGGGCATCGCCTTCAACCAGCCTTCCCTGCCGCTGCTGCTCACACTGGCTCAGATAGTAAGCGTCGTGGGCCTGTCGTGCCAGCTGGGCATCGAGCTGGTCGAGCGCAGCCGCTACCTGGCGCAGGAAGTGGAAACGCTGAAGCGCGAGCAGCTGCAAGCCCGCTACGAAAGCCTCAAGCAGCAACTGAGCCCGCACTTTTTGTTTAACTCCCTTTCGACGCTGAGCGGGCTGATATACGACGAGCCGGCTGCCGCCGAGCGGTTTGTGAATGAGATGGCCCAGGTGTACCGCTACCTGCTGCGCCACGGCGAGCAGATGGCCGTGCCTCTGCACGAAGAGCTGGCCTTTGTGCGCTCCTACGCCTACCTGCTGCAAATGCGCTTTGGCGAGGGCCTAGAGGTGCACGTCGACCTGCCGCCCGAGGTGCTAGGCCGGCCGCTGCCCCCACTGGCCTTGCAGCTACTAGTTGAAAACGCTGTGAAGCACAATACCGTCAGCCGCCGCCAGCCGCTGGCCATCAGCATTAGCCTGGCCAGCGCCGACCAGTTGCGGGTGTGCAACCCGCGCTACCCGCGCCTCTCGCCCGAGGCCAGCAGCGGCACCGGCCTCAGCAATCTTACCACCCGCATCCGGCTGCTGCACCAGCAGCGCCTGCTGGTCGAGCAAACCGACCACGAGTTCTGCGTATTTCTTCCCCTCCCCGCTTCCCTATCGTAAACAGTGACTGTTCTTATTGTTGAAGACGAGCCGCGCACGGCCCGCACCATCGAACGCCTGCTGCTGGGGCTGCGGCCCGAGGCCCAGGTGGTGGGCCAGCCCGAGTCGGTGGCCGCCACGGTGGCCTGGCTGGCCGAGCACCCCGCCCCCAACCTCATCCTGATGGATATTCACCTGTCCGACGGCAGCAGCTTCGAGATATTCCGGCGGGCCACCGTCAGCAGCCCAGTTATTTTCATCACCGCCTACGACGAGCACGCGCTGGAAGCGTTTCAGGTCAACGGCATCGACTACCTGCTGAAGCCCATCACGCACGAAGGCTTGCAGCACGGCCTACGCAAGTTTGAGGCCCTAGGTCAACATTATGCCGACTGCACGGCCGGGGCCGTGCCCGACCTGGCCGCCTTGCTGCGCACGGTGCAGCAGCTCAGCAGCCCCCCGGCCTACAAAACCAGCTGGCTTATTCCCTTCAAAACGAAGCTAATACCCGTGGCGGCTACCGACGTGGCGCATTTTATTATTCGCAACGGGCAGGTGAGCCTGACTACCCTCGAAGGCCAGCACTACACCCTCGACACGCCCCTCGACGAGCTGGAGACCCAAGTAGACCCTAGGCAGTTTTTTCGGGCCAACCGCCAGGTGCTGCTCGCCCGCCCAAGCGTGACGGCCCTGGAGCCCCACTACAACGGCCGGATGCTGGTGCACGTGCAGCCCGCCGCCGCCGAAAGCATCATTGTGCCCAAGCCCCGCGTCACGGAGCTGCGCCACTGGGTGAGCGGGGGCTAGCGTAGAGAAATACAAACTGCTACTAGGCGATAGTTGCGATGGCCTACCTGCTCACTAACTGCCAGATTTATACTGGCACGGAGGTGCTCACCGGGCACCAAGTGCTAGTGGAAGGCACCCACATCGCGGCCTTGTTTGCGCCGGGGCAACTGCTGCCATCGCTACCCCAGGTCGATGGCCAGGGGCTGCACCTAAGCCCCGGCCTGATTGATTTGCAGCTCTACGGCGGGGGCGGCAGTGCCTTTGGGTTTGCGCCCTCGCTGCCCGCTTTGCAGCAGCTGCGGCGCCATACGCTGCGCCAGGGCACCACCAGCTTTTTGCCTACCGTACCAACCAATACGCCCGCGGTTGTCGACCAAGCCCTAGCGGTTATTAGGCAGGCCCTGCCGACCATGCCCGGGCTGCTAGGCTTGCACCTGGAGGGCCCTTACATCAACCCCGGTAAGCGAGGCGTACACCCCGCCGAGCTGGTGCGACGGCCCACCCTAAGCGAGCTGGCCGACCTACTCGACCGCGGCCGGGGTGTACTGCGCATGCTGACCTTGGCCCCCGAAGTAGTAGGGCCCACCGAAACAGCGTTGCTAGCCGCTTCCGGCCTCGTGTTTTCGGCGGGGCATTCCGATGCCAGCTACGAGCAAGGCATGCAGGCGTTTGCCCACGGCTATGCGGCCGCTACTCACCTTTTCAATGCCATGTCGCCTCTCACGAGCCGGGCGCCGGGCCTGGTAGGCGCGGTGTACGACGACCAAGCCGTGTGCGCGAGCATCGTGGCCGATGGCCGCCACTGCGCCTACGCCAGCGTGCGCATCAGCCACCGCCTACTGGGCGAGCGGCTGTTTCTTATCAGCGATGCTACGGCGCCCACGCAGCAGGGCCCCTACCAGTTTCGGGCGCAAGACGACTACTTTGTGGATGCCGCTGGCACCCTGGCCGGCTCCGGCTTGACCTTGCTGCAAGCCGTGCGCAACTGCGTGCAGCACGTGGGCCTACCCCTGGCCGAGAGCTTGCGCATGGCCACGCTCTACCCGGCCCGGGTGCTGGGCCTCGACCAACACCTAGGACGCATTGCGCCGGGCTACCAAGCTGACCTGTGCTTATTCGACGACGACTTTCGCGTGCACGCCACGGTACTGCAAGGCCAGCTGCAATGGTATTAGCAGGCCTGAAAGCGGCGCCGGGCGGCTCGGGGTCGTTGCGGCTGCCTGCGGGCCTTAGCTCAAAATGCGCGGTTAGCGCGACCTAGAAGATTCAATCAGCCAAGAGCATAGGCTTACTCCACGGCCAGCCTGCTCGTGGCGGTGCCAGCGCGCACCAGATACAAGCCCGGCGACAAGCCAGCTAAGTCAAGCACTGCCTCGGCGGCGTGGGCCGGTAGCGTTTGCTGGCGCACGAGATGACCTAGGGCGTCGAAAATGGTAATGGGAAACGGCTTGGCAGCAGGTGCTGGCAAGCGTACGGTAGCGGCGTGGCGCGCTGGGTTGGGGAAGAGCCGCAGCGTGGCTGGGCCTTCGGCCGCCTTTGCTGCCAGCGGCAGCCCAGCCGCGCTAGCTACAAAAGCGGCCTGCTGGTTGGTAGTGGCCAGCGTCAGGCTGCCAAAGGTGGCGCCAGGATTAGCAAACGTGCCCGCCATTACGAGTTGCCCGGTGGGTGACACAGCGGTGCAGCGCAGGCTAATGCCACCAGGGCTACTCGCCCGCAGGAGTGGGGTCGTTGCACCAGCAGCCGTGGTGGTAGTGGCTTCGAAGCTAGTATTATTCTCACTGAAGCGGATATAGCTGCCGTCTCGGTTCAGGATGGCCCGCCCCCCGGGGCCCACGCCCCCCTGCACCTGCACCCAACGGCCCGCGGCACTCAGGCGGGCCAGAAAGGGGTAAGCATTGTTAACGGTTGGGTTTTGTAAGGTTAGCGCACCAAAGGTGCCTTGTGGAATGGTGAGGCTACCGGCCACGAGGGCATCGCCATTGGTATCTAGGGCCAGGGCCATTTCGGCAGTCGGGCTCACGCCGGGGCTAGCACAGACGAGCTGCGTCCAGCTACCATCTAGGCCAAACCGCGCCACAAACAGCGCTTGGCCGCCGTTGTCAGCTGGAACAGTAACTGTTTGGTTGCCAAAAGTAATCGGCGCATTATTTGGCACTTGCATGTAGCCCGCTAACACGAGCGTGCCGGTTGCGTCCAGGGCAATCCCCCTTACCCACAAGTAGCTATCGTTGGTAGCGTGGGCTACGTGTACCCACCCCGTGCCCGGGCGGTACCGGGCCACAAACGTATTGCGGATGACGGGCCTAGGCAGCACCACGGTGCCAAAAGCGGTATTGGCAAAAAAGTAATTTCCTACTAACAGCACGTCTCCATTCGCCTCCGGCAGAATGCGGTCAACTCCCACCAGGCTATTGGCCTGGGCCACGTGCTGCCAGCGCCCACTAGCGTCCCAGCTGGCGAGGAACATTCCGTTATAAAAAGCAGATAGTGCGCCACCCCCGGTTAATACCACGCCACCTAGCGCGAGGGTATTATTGAAGCCGCCTGCTACCCACACGGCGCCCGCCGCACTCACCGCCACAGCCGTAATGGCTTCATCCTCCGGGCCGCCTAGGCTGGCAGCTTGCAGCCACACGCCGGCCGGACTGAGGCGCGCCACAATGCCGTCGGTGCCTCCTGCGCTAGTGAGTGTGAAAGAGCCTAGCGTCACGGTGCCCCGGAAGGAACCGGCAACCACCGTGTTGCCCGCCCCATCGAGCGCTACCTCCGTGAACTGGACCGGCCCAGCCGTGCCGCTACTCTGGGCCGCGGCCCACTGCCATGTTTGGCCCCAGCCAGGCAAGCTGGCGCCCAAGCCAACGCTCCACAGTAACCCAACAAGTAAAAATCTAATCACGGAAGTATATTAAAATTACTTATAATCATATATTTAACAGCATAAGCAATCTATTGCCGCACCAATACCCGAGAGACGCAAGACCCTTAAAGCAATTCAAAAATACTGGCATCACCATATGTTTTCTGTAACCTCTATGTTAATTCAACACAATACCTGTTATATTATAAAAATTCAATATTAAAACAATAGAAACTCGGCGTTATCAAGCCGATAATTTCTGCCCTTGAATGGCCGCCGCCATCAGTTCCGGAAACCGCGCGGGGGTGCAGGCGAAGCTGGGAATGCCGAGGGCGGCGAGCTGCTCGGCCACGCGGCGGTCGAAGCTCGGGGCGCCGTCGTCGCTGAGGGCCAGCAGTACTACTAGGTTCACGCCAGCGGCTTTTAGAGAAGCGGCGCGCTTTATCATTTCGCGCTCGTTGCCGCCCTCGTAGAGGTCGGTGATGAGGACCAGAATGGTATCGGTTGGGCGCGTGATAAGCTGCTGGCAGTACCCTAGGGCCAGGTTAATGTCGGTGCCGCCGCCCAGCTGCACACCAAATAGCAAATCGACCGGGTCGCGCAGGTTTTCGCTGAGGTTGACCACGGCCGTGTCGAAAACGACCATGTGCGTCTTCACGGCTTTCAGCGAAGCCAGCACCGCCCCAAATACACCCGCGTAGACCACCGACGAGGCCATCGAGCCGCTTTGGTCTACGCACAGCACGATTTCCTTTAGCGCCTGCCCGCGCCGGCCAAAGCCTACCAGCCGCTCCGGAATCACGGTTTTGTGGGCGGCTTGGTAGTGCTTAAGGTTGGCCTTGATGGTGGCGCCCCAGTCGATTTCGTGGTAGCGCGGGCGCGGGTTGCGCACAGCGCGGCTCAGGGCGCCCTGCACGGCCTGGCGTAGCGGGTTCGCCAGCTTTTGCTCTAGCTCGCGCACCACTTTGGTGATGACCTCGCGGGCCGTGGACTTGGCCTTCTGCGGTATCACGCGGCTCAACGACATGAGGGTGCCCACCAAGTGTACATCGGCCTGCACCGTGCGCATGATTTCGGGCTCCAGCAATAGCTGGTTGAGACCTAGGCGCGTCATGGCGTCCTGCTGCATCACGGCCACTACTTCGGTGGGAAAGTACGCGCGGATGTCGCCCAGCCAGCGGCTCACGCGGGGCGCCGAGCCGCCCAGTCCGGCCTTGCGCTCGGCCTTGTCGCCGTCGTAGAGGGCCGTGAGTACTTCATCCATGCGGCCGTAGTCGGGCGGCAGGGGCACGGCGTCGGCCGCGTCGGCGGCGCTGCCCAGCACGAGTTTCCAGCGAGTAGTAGTAGGAGAAGGCATAGCTACTTGGTGCTTGAGTTAATCAAAGAAGTTGCGGTCTACTGGTTCACCCCAGCCGTGTTGATTTTCTTGACTGAATGGCGACCGTAAGAACTTGTCGATTAGCGGTAGAGGGTAGCCATGGGCTTGCAGGTACCGCACCAAATGCATAGTGGAGGCTAAGGTAGCCGCACTATGGCCAACTATTCCGCCATACAGATTACCTCGTCCAATTTCAATTGCCTCATCAATACAAGCAAGCTGACTCGTAGAGAGGGCGGCGTAGTTTGCTCGCAACCGTTGCGAGCTCTCAAGAGATAGGGAGTTGATTTCTTCTGAATTGTCTAACACGGACTCCGAATAGAAGTCCATTATTTTTTCTTCCCACTCGCTCAAGTCCATGCTGCTCGTAAATTCCCACAAGCAGGCGAGCAAAGGCATAAATTGGGCAGTATCCGTAGCTGCGGACGTAAGCGTAGTTTCTAGGCAGGTTGCACCATAGGCCACCCGCCCCCGAATGGAAACCACCTGCAACTGCCTTTCCAAGTTGCTTATGGCATCGGGCTGGGAGCTTGCACTCCACTTTCTAATAAAATTAAGCATAGCTTTTACGCTGAAAAAGTGGCCGGCACTCCTAGCAGTTGATACAAGCCTGGCAGTACCAGTGCTCCGCGCTCCCAATCAAAATCAAAACTCTCGGCGCTGGCCACGGGCGCCGCAGCATCGTGCCCGGCTAGCTCCAGTAGCTGCCGCCGCTCGGGCAGCGAGAAGTCGGTGAAGGCGCGGCGCAGCAGGGGCACAATTTCGCGGAAGGTGTCTTCGGGCAGGCTGCCTAGCCAGGTGTCGAGCAGGCCGAATAGCTCGCGGTGGTGGATAAGCAGCAGGCCACTGCCGCGCAGAAAGCCCTCAATCCAGGCCGTGGCATAGTCGGTGGGCTGGGCGGGGGCTAGGGCTAGGCCAAGCGTGGTGGCCGTGGCGTCGGCATCGGCTTGCTGGGCATCGAAGAGGAAGCGGGTGGCGGCCCCGGCCAGCAGGCCGTTGCTGGCGGCGTTGCGCTGCACGGCGGCCAGCGCGGCGTACCAATCGGCGGCGTGGGCGGGGTTTTCAAGCAGCCGAATGGCTTGGTGGCTGGCCTCAATGCGCTCCAGCAAAGGCTGAGCCGCGGCGTAGTCGAGGCCGGTGCAGGCGGCGGGCAGGCCGATGCAGAGGCGCGGCACTAGCTGCTGCACCACCTGGGCTACCTGGGCGGTGTCGGTGCGGCGCACGTTGCCGTAGCGCAGCACCTGCACCAGCGGGGGCAGGGCGGCGAGCAGGTGCGTCACGTCGCGGGTGCTGGCCCCAATACTTTCGAGCCGCGCCACCAGCGCCGGAATGGCGGGCCCTAGGTCGGCGCGCAGGGCCTCTTCCAGCAGTTGGCTCACGGCTTCGAGGGTGGTGGCTTCGGCGGCGCGGGCGGTGGCGCGGGACGCGGCGGCAGCGAGCACGGTATTGCCCCAGCGCCCGGCCTCAATCACGGCCAGCGCTAGCTCAGGCTGCCAGGCTAGCTTCCACAGCTCGTGGAAGGTACCGCTCTTGCCGGCCACTTCTTCGGGCTGGCCCCAGGTGATATCGAGCAGGCGCAGGCGGTGCAGCAGGTGGCTGCGGTCGAGCTGGGTGGGCTGGCGCAGGTCGAGGTCGAGCGGCTTGGGCAGGGCTTCGGGCTTGAGGCGCAGCGTCTTCTGCTGCTGGGCTAGGTCTTGCTGCAAGGGCGTGGCGGGCAAGCCAGCGGGTACTTCGCCCAGCTTCTCACCGATGACCAGCGCCCGGTGCACCAGGTCGAGCGGCTCGGCGTAGCCGCCGCCCAGGATGGCCACGGCCGCTTCCTGCAACTCGTCGATGCCCGGCAGGGCCAGGCCCCGCACGGCGGCCAGCGCCGCCGCCAGCCGCACCCCCTCAATGGCGTGGGCCGAGGACGCATCCACGTCTTGCCCGCGCAGCAGGCGCGTGGCCTGCACCATCCAGTGGGTGAGCACCTCGGCGCGGGGCTGGCTGAACAGTACTTCGTACCAGGCCGGCGACAGCACCCCCGCCCCGTAGCCCGAGCTAAACGACAGCCGCTCGTAAGTCCACGGAATCCAGGTGGTTTCGGTGGGCACTTTTTTCAGGCCTTTCAGTCGGGCCTTGTCTTCTTTTTTGAGCAATTCGGGTTGCAGCACCGGCGCGTGCCAGGCGCCGCACACCACCGCCACGCGGGCGTAGCCCTGGCCTAGGGTGGCGCGCAGGGTTTCGCGCATGAAGGCCTCGCGCAGTAGGGTTTCCTCGGTTTCGGGGCGGGCCAACTCTTCGCGCAGGGCCGTCATCAGGTCGAGCACCACGGCGAAGGTATCGGCGTTGCCGGGGGCGTGTTCGAGGTGCGTTTCCCACCACTGCTCCGAGTCGGCGTAGCCCGCCAGCCGGGCGATGTAGGCCACCGGGTCGGCTTTGAGCGCGTCGGCTGGCTCGCTGGCGGTCGGGGCGGCGCTGGCTGGCCCTAGGTCCGGGGCGGCGGGCTCGGGGGCAGTAAGGGGCGCAAGGGCCTCGGCCACCGCGTCTTTTATCCCGAAGCGCAGCGCCATGGGCAAATCCATGCAGCGCACGTGGGCCGCGTGGCGGGCACACCACTGTATGGCCTGCCACTCGGGCGAGAACTCGGCAAACGGCAAAAACGACGCCTGCCCCTGCTGCTTGGGGTTGTAGACGAGCAGCGCCACTGGCGGCCGCAGCTCGGGGTGAGTGGCGGTGGCTAGGGCCGCTTCCGCATCGGCGGGGCACTCCAGCAGCACGATGTCGGGCCGGAAGGCATCGAGCGCGGCCACGAGGCTAGCCGCACTGCCGGGGCCGTGGTGGCGAATGCCGAAGAGGCGGAGGTCGGTGGGCATAGTAGGTTTTAATCTTCCAATACGCCAAAATAACCAAGTCTTTGAGGGCTATTGAATGAAATGCGTCCTTTCTGAATATCCCAAAATGTTTTATCGATTTCTGCAATGCATTTGTCAATTTCATTAAAAATTTCAACTGAAGAAAATCTCATTATATAAAATCCTCTTTGCTGTAAATATCTATCACGCACTCTGTCACGCATATAGGTGGAAGGTCTCGCATGAAATTGCAGGCCATCACATTCAATTGCAATTGATAAGCCATTCCTAGTTTTTACAACAAAATCAATTTTATATCTGTGTTCTGCGCTATGAGCTTGAAATTGTGGAATATTAACAATGCCAATAGATTTTAAGCCATCTGCCATTTTCTCTTCAATTGGCGTTGAGGGCGCAATGTCATACCATTTCAGGTTATAATCGTACTTAAGTAATTTGTTCATATTTCCCTTTGTATATGCTAGTATTTGTTGATTTGTGCAGTAGGGGTAAATTGAATCTACCAAGTCGACAACACACCCGAAGTGGTCAGATTTAACTTGGGGGCAACAGAACTGACCATTGTGCTTTATGAACTTATTTGGGCAGTAACCACTCATGATATAAGAAATTGCATCTGCAGCAACTGCTAATGGTATCGCGTCTAAGGTTACACCTATATATCCGCTAGTGGTAATGTGATTTAATACATCATGTATTAAAGATTCAACGTCCATATTCATAAAACAGAAACGTTTCATCCAGCTCTTTATCACAAAGCCTAAATTTTGCTCAGTTAAATCCTGTCCTGGATTGTTTCTAAACATGTAATCATGGAACATGACCTCACGTTGTATTTTGTACGCGTGAGTTGCAATATTTTCATCAGGCAAGCCGTGTTCTTTGTGATAATTCTTTAACCAGTGGGCATTTTCGTTCCACTCTCTCCAGCCTGCAGGTAAATCTACAACAGGGTAACTTTCTGAGCGGTCACGCTTATTTGCCCATTTCTGAAAGAGTGTCTTTAAATTTCCCTCTTCACCTTGTACAAATGAATTTCCATTATTATAAATGCTTACATGAACTATTTTGCTACCTTTAGAGAGACTTATCTGTACACCGCTTTGTATTTCACGCTCTCGAATGATAACAGCATTTGCATAGTTTGCAAGAAGTTTAAGCGAGTCAATAAGGTCGTTTTTCATTTGAGGAATATTTAGGAATTAGAAATTTTAAATCTATTCCACCACCTCGCGGCACGCGCGGTACAAATCCTTCCAGCCGTCGCGCTCCTTTACTACAGTTTCTAGGTATTCGAGCCACACCACGCGGTCGGGGGCGGGGTCTTTGACCACGGCGCCGGTGAGGCCGGCAGCTAGGTCGTGGGCGCGCAGGGTGCCATCGCCGAAGTAAGCGGCCAGCGCCAGGCCGGCGTTCATCACCGAGATGGCCTCGCCGGTGCTGAGGGTGCCGCTGGGGCTCTTGAGCTTGGTTTTGCCGTTGTCGGTGACGCCCGCCCGCAGCTCGCGGAAGATGGTGACCAGGCGGCTGATTTGCTCTAGCGCCGGGGCCTCCACGGGCAGCAGTAGGGCCCGGCCCTGCTTGGCTACTCGGGTTTGCACGATTTGGACTTCCTCGGCCAGGCTGGCGGGCAGGGGCAGCACCACGGCGTTGAAGCGGCGGCGCAGGGCGCTGCTCAGCTCGTTGACGCCGCGGTCGCGGTCGTTGGCGGTGGCAATGACGTTGAAGCCCTGGGTGGCCTGGATTTCAGTGCTTAGCTCGGGTATCGGCAGCACCTTTTCGGAGAGCATGGTCAGCAGCGTGTCCTGCACGTCGGAGGGAATGCGGGTGAGCTCCTCGATGCGCACGAGCTGGCCAGTTTCCATGCCTTTGTAGAGCGGGCTGGGCACCAGAGCGGCCAGCGAGGGGCCTTCGGCGAGCAGGCGGGCGTAGTTCCAGGAGTAGCGCAGGCTGTCTTCGGCGGTGCCAGCCGTGCCCTGCACCAGCAGGTTGGTGTGCCCGCTGATGGCCGCCGTGAGGTGCTCGCTCACCCAGCTTTTGGCGGTGCCGGGCACCCCTAGCAGCAGCAGGGCGCGGTCGGTGGCGAGGGTAGCCACCGCAATTTCTATCAGCCGCCGCTGGCCGATGTACTTGGGCTCAATCTCAAAGCCGTTATCGAGCTTGCCCCCTAGCAGGTACGTGACTACGGCCCAGGGCGAGAGCTGCCAATTGGGCGGCTTGGGGCGGTCGTCGGCGGCTTTGAGCGCGGCCAGCTCCTCGGCGTAGAGGTCTTCGGCGTGGGGGCGCAGCAGGTCGGTCGGCAAAGTAGTGGTCATGCGGGGGCTTAGAATAAGGAAGGGGTAGAAGGTTCAGTAAGACTGGCAGTGAGCTGTTGGCGAAAGCGCACCGACTCCAAAAATTGTTCGACAAGCGTTGCGACGGGCGGGTGGGTGACCGCCAGGGGCTCCAGTACGGCCGTACACGCCGCAAATTGGTCGTCGGGTAGGCCGCTAGCTAGGCGCGACAACAGTGCCGCGAAGCGTTGGTATGGCTCGGTGTACTGGTAAACCGCGGCAGGAGCCAGCACTGTAGCACTAAAGCGCAGTGCCGCCTGCCCCACCTCAGCGGGCCACGGCGCGGAAATGTAAGTCAAGAACTCGGGTAGAAAGCTCGGTAGCTCAATCGTGCGGGGCGGCAATTGGGAGCGAAGCAACGCCAGTTTTTCGTCCTCGCGCAGCAAGGACATCAGGTGTGTCACCTGCTGCTGAGCCAGCAAATTGGGCTGGGTGAAGTGGCGTAGCAGCAGAGGTGCCGCAAATGCTTTATCCTGATGCAGGTAAGCAGCTCGCGACCAGGCCCGCAGGAGCAACGTGTGCCACTCACTTTCCGCGGCTAGGTCCAGCAGCTCCTCGGCCGACACCCCTAGGTGCGCCGTCCAGCGGCTGGGCGGTAGTAGGCTCAGCAATTGGCCTAGCCAACCGGCGCGCTCACCACCGCCTTCGATGCTCGTCGTTTTCTGCTCGATGCCATCGGCTTGCCACGATTTATCCCAGCCTTCCGGCAGCTCCACGAGCAGCTTATTGCGCCCCAGCAGCGGGCGTTTCAGGCCTAGGAGGGGCACGGCGCGCTGCCACAGCCGCTCCAGCAATTCCGACTGGGGGAGGCGCACCAGCAGCGGCACCACGGTTTGGCGCACCTCCTTGCTTTTGGAAGAGAGATAGGAGCTCAGTAGCGTTGCATCGGCCGCCTCAACAGTCGGCGCTAGCTCGCCCAACAACGCGGCTTGGGTGGCAGCGGGCTCGGCAGGCAAAGCGGCCCCTAGGAGCTGCCGGGCCAGCGCTGCATCAGTCTGGCGCAGCTGCCCAATAAATCGCTTACGCTGGGCTAGCGTCCCCGTTTCCCAGACGCCTAGGTCCTCTGACGGAAGTTGGGGCGCCAGTACAGAGTGCCAGTCGGGATTTTGCTGCGCCAGCCACCGGCCGCGCTCACCTAGCAAGGCTAAATTTCCAGGCGAGTACTGCCGGAAACTCTCATTATTCAGGGCTGCTACCAGCAGCGTCGCCGGCACCAGGCGCTGGTGCTTGGCCAGTTGCTGCCAGTAGTCGGTGCGAAAGGCCGCGTAGTGGTTGCTTGCCAGCAGGGTGCGGAAACTGTCGGCGCCTAGGGGCCCGAGCGGCTGCCAGGTATCGGCTAAGGCGGGCACGGGCGGCTCCTTGGTGGCTTTAGGAGGCTGAAAACCGGCCTTTTGCATCAGCGCCAGCGTGCCGGCGGCTAGCAGTAATTGCTGTTCCGGGCTATCGGCAGAAGCGGCTAGCCCCGGCAGCAGTGGCACTGATTCGCCACTCTGGCGGGTGCCCAGCAGGGCAATGCGCAAGAGCTGCGAAAAGGGCGAAAACGCCTGCCTAGGGGGTAAAGCTGCGGCGTCAGCCTCCGCGCTAGCTACCGGCTCTGGGGTTGAAGAATTAACTGGAGCTTGCGTAGCCTGCTCGGGCGGCGAGGCCGCGGACGCTTCACTTACAGCTTGGCCGGGCCAGCTGCTGAGTGGCCGAAAAGCGCGCCCATCCCATTCGCCGAACAGCGTGAGTGGCTGGCCCGCACTCCGCGCTAGCAGTTGCCAAGGGGCATCACTATCGGTGAAGCGTAGCGGGAGCGTCACGGAGTCAGTAGGGTGCACCAGTGCCCAATTGCCAGCGGGCTGCTGAGCCAGCCGTACCTGCCCTAGGGTAGCGGGCCACTCGCGTAGCCACGGCTGACGGCCTAGCGCCTGCGCATACTCCTCTAGCAATTGACTAGGTCGTTGTGCGGCCGGCGCACTAGCCAAAGGGGCCGAGCCCACAAACGTCAGTGCGGTCGGGGCAGCCCGCAGCGGCGAGGTCCCTGGGTAAAATAGTAAGCCTCCCGCGTAAATGCCCTGCGGAACCAACGGCGTCGCAAAGACTTGGCTGCCGAACGCAAACTCCAGCACCAGCGCGTAGCGGCCAGTACCTAGGCCATACAGCCAGCTGCGGCGGGCCGTCAGCCGCTCTTCTTCCCAGGTAAATTGGCCGGCCACTTGCCACTCATCGACTACGGGGCTGGCGTAGGAGGGCAGCTCTTCTTTCTTAATAGTAATCCCCACTTGCTGCAGCACTTCCTGCCGGGTGGCGGCGGGCAGCTGCGCGTGCTTTTGGAAGGCGCGCACCAGCCAATAGAGCTCGCCTAGGCGGCCCAGCAGGCGAGTGGGCCAATCGGCGTGGGCGTGGCGCAGCGTGGCCAGCTCGCGCAGAGTGCTCGCCAGGCCCGGCAACTGGTTGTCTACTAGCCGGGCGGCTTGATTTTCCCAAAACTTGGCGGGCTGCTGGTCGAGCGTGGCTAGCCCGTGGCGCACTAGGTCGAGCAGCCAGACTTCCAACTCCTCGGCACCCTGCACCATGCGGGCCAGCCGAGCGGGCGCTACGCCGCCGCTAGGTGCGCTCGCTGGCTCGGTACTGGCCGCTACGGCGGGCGCGTCGGTCGCCGGCTCTGGCTCTGCTTGGCGAGGCGCAGCTACTTTTTCTTCTTTCTTAGCTTGAGTTTGCTGCCGCTTGGCTAGCCATTCCTCCAGCCACCCGGGCGGCGTATTAGCCGCGAAAAGTGTGGGCTGACGAGCCAGCAGCAACAGCAGGCCCGCCCCGTGCTTGCACGGAAACACGCGACTAGGGCACGAGCACTTAAAAGCCGGCTCGCGCAGGTCGATGCCCGTTAGGTAGGGCTTGGAGCCACTGCCCGCGCATTCGCCCCAGGCGGTGTCGTCGGTGCGGCCTAGGTTGTTCCACTTGGCTGGCTGGGCCAGCTGCTGCCCGCGTTGCAGCGTACCCGCATCAGTTACGAAGGCCCGAGCCTGGTCTTCGGAGTAAGAAATCATGTTAACAGGCTTGGCAGTAGCGGCACATATCGCGGCGCAAAGTAGCACGGAATACTAGCTCCCCTCCTACTCGCCGCCCTTCTTCTTTTTTAGAAGAAAGTAGTGACTATAACGAGAGGATTTTACCTCTTTTACCCTAACCTCTTGGCTGACTCCCAAAAGTCGCCGTGGTGGCTGGCGAAGCATTCTCCTACCTTTGTCCACTTCTGTAGTGCGCCTTGGTTTTAGTTATGCTTCGTCCCATCATGTTTGTCGGCACCGCCTCCGATGTGGGCAAAAGCGTCATAACCGCGGGCTTCTGCCGGCTCTTTCGGCAAGACGGCTACTCGCCGGCGCCCTTCAAGGCGCAGAACATGTCGCTCAACAGCTACGCCACGCCCGAGGGCCTCGAAATAGGTCGGGCGCAGGCCGTGCAGGCTGAAGCCGCCGGCATTCCGTGCCACGTCGATATGAACCCGGTGCTGCTCAAGCCGACCTCCGACCAGGCCTCGCAGGTAGTGCTCAATGGCCGGCCCATCGGCACGCAGTCGGCCTACGAGTACTTCCGCGAGAGCGACCGGCACGAGCTGTTCGCGGCGGCCACGCAGGCGTTTGACCGGCTAGCCAGCCGCCACTCGCCGGTAGTGCTAGAGGGCGCTGGCAGCATCTCAGAACTCAACCTCAAGCGCCGCGACATTACCAACCTGCGCATGGCCCGGCACGCCGGCGCGGCCACCTACCTCATCGCCGACATCGACCGGGGCGGCGTGTTTGGGAGCGTGTACGGCACGTTGGCGCTGCTAGAGCCCGAAGAGAAAGCCTGCATCAAAGGCATACTCATTAATAAGTTCAGGGGCGACGCGCGGCTCTTTGACGACGGCCGGCAGCAGCTGGCCGCCCTCACGGGCGTGCCGGTGGTGGGCGTGCTCCCCTATTTCCGCGACATCTTTATCGAGGAAGAAGACTCGGTGGCGCTGGCCCGCAAGCAGCGGGGGCCGGCCGCGACTGGCCGCGTGCAAGTGGCTGTGGTGCTGCTGGGCCGCATGTCCAATTTCACCGATTTCGACGCCCTAGGGCACGACCCGCGCGTGCATTTGTTTTACACGCACGAAGCGACTGAACTGGCCGCGGCCGATATCATCATCTTGCCGGGTAGCAAGAACACGATTGACGACCTTATCGCTCTGAAGAATACGGGCTTAGCAGCAGCCATTATTCAGGCGCACCGGTCCGGCAAAACGGTAGTTGGCATCTGTGGGGGCTACCAAATGCTGGGCCGCTCGGTAGAGGACCCCGACGGGGTAGAGAGCCGCGTGGCTGCCACGGCCGGCCTAGGGCTGCTGCCCGTACGCACCGTGCTGCAAGGCGAAAAAACCACCCAGCAGCGCCACTTTGCCTTCCGCGAAGCACCCGCGCCCGACTGCCAGGGCTACGAAATCCATATGGGCCAGACTACGCCCGACGGGGCCGCGCAGCCCGTGGCCACGCTGGCCGGCGGCGCGCCCGATGGCTACTACGCCGGTCCCACCTGCTGGGGCACCTACCTGCACGGCATTCTAGACAACCCGCCGGTTATTGAGCACTTGTTGGCGCCTTACACCACGCAGCCGCTCAGCGCGCCCCTCGACTTTGCGGCCTTCAAGAATAGCCAGTTCGACCGCCTGGCCGACCTCATCCGGGCCAATGTGGACATGAGCCAGATTTACGCCGCCCTCCAACGCTAGCCTTCTCTCTTACCCCATGCTCCACGGCCACGGCGACGACGGCTACCGCCACGCCTCCCCCATCCGCGCCGATTTTAGCACTAACGTGTGGTACGGCGGCCCCCCAGAAGGCCTGCAAGAATACGTATTCAGCGAGTGGCCCAGCGTGAGCCGCTACCCTGAGGTGCTGGCCGAAAGCCTGGCTGCCCGCATCGCGGCGCACCACGGCGTGGCACCCGCGCAAGTGCTCGTAAGCAGTGGCACCACCGAGAGTATCTACCTGGTGGCGCAGGCTTGGGCGGGGCGGCGCAGTACGGTGCTCACGCCCGCCTTTGCCGAGTACGAAGACGCCTGCCGGCTGCACGGCCACGCGCTGCATTTTTTGCCTTGGGAGGACCTAGGCGCCAACCAGGCACTGGCCAGCGACCTGGTATTTATCTGCAACCCCAACAACCCCACTGGCAGCGTACTGGCGCCCAACCTGCTGCCGGCTTTGCTGGCGCAAAACCCGGCCACCGTGTTTGTGCTAGATGAGGCGTTTATCGAGTTCACCATTAGCATCGAGTCGGCCATCCCGCTGTTGGCAACATTCGATAACCTCTTGATAATGCGTTCGCTCACGAAGGCCTACGCTATTCCGGGCCTGCGCCTAGGGTACGTGGTGGCCTCGGCGGCGCTGGTGGCGCAGCTCAGTCGCCACAAGGCGCCGTGGGCGGTGAATGCGCTGGCCGTGGCAGCAGGCCACTACCTTTTCGAAAACTATGCGCAGGTGCAACTACCCCTCGCCCAGCTACTGGCCGAGAAAGCGGCCCTAGTAGCCGCGCTAACGCAAAACCCTGGCTTCGACATGTTGCCCAGCCACACCCATTATTTCCTGGCGCGCACGCGGCGCGGCACGGCCGCCGAGCTCAAGCACTGGCTGCTAGACCAGCACGGCCTGCTGATTCGCAACGCCAGCAATTTTCGAGGGCTAACGCCGGCGTACTTCCGCATCGGCACGCGCAGCCCCGCCGACAACCAACTTCTCCTTACCGCCCTCGCCGCATGGACCGCTTTACCCGCCTAGCCGCGCCCCTGGCCCTGGGCTACGCCCTCGACCTGTGGCTGGCCGACCCCGAAGGCTGGCCTCACCCCGTGCGCACTTATGGTGCCCTCATCGCCGCCGGCGAGCGGCACCTCAACCTCGGGCCGCACCGCTTTGCCAAAGGCGCTGGGCTGGCCGCCGGACTGGTGGGCGGCACATTTTTGACTTTTAAGCTGCTGCACAAGCTATTGCGGCGCCTGCCACCGGGCTGGGCCATGGCTGCCGATACCGTGTGGGTTTTCTACGGGCTGGCCAATACAGGCCTGGTGCGTGAGGGCCGGGCGGTATTTGCGGTGCTGGATGGTGAAGGCTTGGCGGCCGGCCGCCAGCAGTTGGCCCGCATTGTGGGGCGCGACACGGCCCGGCTCGATGCCCAGCAGATTCGCACAGCCGTGCTCGAAAGCTTGGCCGAAAACCTGAGCGATGGCGTGGTGGCCCCGCTCTGCGCCTACGCCCTAAGTGGTGTGCCGGGGCTTATGGCTTACAAAATGGTCAATACCCTCGACTCGATGGTGGGCTACCGCAGCCCGCGCTACGAGCAGTTTGGCAAGTTTGCGGCGCGCCTCGACGACGTAGCCAATCTGCTGCCCGCCCGCCTCACGGCCGGGCTGCTGGCGGCGCTGGGCGGCAGCGGGCGCGCGTTTCAGTTTATCGGGCGGTTTGGCAATCAGCACAAAAGCCCCAACGCCGGCTACCCCGAAGCGGCCCTGGCTGGCGTGCTCAACTGCCGCTTTGGGGGCCCCAACTACTACCACGGCCAGCTCGTGCCCAAGCCCTATATCGGCGACAATCCCCGCCCCATCGGCCCCACCGAAATTGAGCGGGTGGCCCGCCTCAACCACGCCGTGTGTGCGGTGGTAGTAGCTGGCATTATGGGGCTATTCTGGCTGCGCCACCGGCGCCGGGCCGGCGAGTAGCGCTTCGATAAACGCCAAGTTCTCACCCCAGTACAGGTGCACGTAGGACGCCCACACGTTGCCCTGCCGGTAAAGCGGGGCGGGCACGGGCACGCTCTTGGCATTGGTGACCAGCGCCGGGGCGGGCGTCAGGCCATAGTCGGCGAGCTGGGAGTAGTGAAACTCGTGCCCCTTGACCGTCAAGCCATTCCAAGCCACCGTGCGGTAGCCGAGTGTCAGCTTAGCCCCTGCCATTGAGGTAGTGCAGGGCAGGGCGCCGACCATGGCGAAGCTTTGGCCCTGGGCATCGAGCAGGTGCTGCCCTAGGTACATCAGGCCGCCGCACTCGGCGTAGGCTAGGCCGCCCCCGGCGCAGTAGGCCGCGATGCTGGCGCGCATGGCTTCGTTAGCGCTGAGGGCTTCGGCAAACAGCTCGGGGTAGCCGCCGGGCAGGTATAGAAAATCGGTGCCGGGGGGTAGCGCCGCGTTGGCCAGCGGACTGAAGTACGTGACCTCGCCCAGGCGGGCCAGGGCCAGTAGATTTTGGTGGTAAGTGAAGGTGAAAGCCGCGTCTTGGGCCACCGCAATGTGCCGCGGGGCGGAGCCGGCCGCCGCGGTTGGATGCGGCGCGGACGCCGCTGGGGCGGCCGTGCGCGTCACGGCTAGTAGGCGGTCGAGGTCCACGGTTTGGGGCAGCGCATCGGCCAGGGCCTCCACAATGGCTTCGTACTGAATGGCCGTGTCAATCGACAGCCCTAGGTGGCGCGAAGGGATGACAAACGACGGATTATTAGGCAAGTATCCCAGCGGCTCCACGCCCACATCCTCGCACGCTTCGCGCAAGAAATGGTAGTGCGAGGCCGTATTTACGAAGTTGAAAATGGCCCCAACCAGTCGAATGCCAGGGTAGAAGTTCTTGAACCCAAACAGCAACGGGGCCACCGAGTAGGCCATGGCCTTGGCATTAACGACCAGAATGACCGGAATGCCAAGCTGCTCGGCCACGTCGGCGGTGCTGCCGCGCATGCGGTCGGCTCCGTCAAAAAGGCCCATTACGCCCTCTACTACCGCCACATCGGCCGCGGCCAGGGCGTCCGCATACGTGGCCTGGGCGTGGCCCACCGACGCCATAAACAAGTCGAGGTTGAGGCTAGGGCGTCCGGCCGCCTGCGTGTGGTGGTGGGTGTCGAGGTAGTCGGGGCCGCACTTGAAGGGCTGCACCACGAGCCCGCGCCGGGCCAGGGCCCGCAGCAGGCCCAGCGTGAGCGTGGTTTTGCCGCTGCCGCTGCTGGGCGCGGCGAGCAAAAACTGAGGTTTTTCGGGGGTAGAAGGCATGAAAAGGCGAAAAGACGCGAGCTTTGCGGGCGCGTTGGTGCCGGGTAGCGGCTTGCTGCTAGCTAGGCCCGGCGCTGGTTTTTTAGGTTATTACATGGCCCTCTACGTGATTTCGGGCGGCCCTGGGGCCGGCAAAACTACGCTGCTAGCGGCCCTGCGCCAGGCGGGCTTCGTAGGCGTGGCCGAGGTTTCGCGCGCACTCATTCAAGAGCAGGTGGCCCTAGGTAGTGGGCTGGTGCCGTGGCTCGACCTAGGCGGCTTTGCCGAGCTGGCGCAGGCGCGCATGGTAGCCCAGCACGTGGCAGCCAGCCAGCACGCCGGCCCCGTTTTCTTCGACCGGGGCCTGCCCGACCTACTCGCCTACTTGGAAGTGTCGGGCCAGCCGGTGCCCGCGGCCACCCGCGCGGCCGTGGCGGCCCACCCCTACCAAAGCCCGGTTTTTCTGGCCCCGCCCTGGCCCGACATCTACGTGAATGACGCCGAGCGCTGGCAGACCTTTGCCGAAGCCGAGGCGCTGTACCAGGCCCTGCGCCGTACCTACCTAGCCCTGGGCTACCCGGTGCTCGACCTCCCCAAAGCCTCCGTAGCGGAGCGCGTGGCCTTCGTGCGAGCGGTGGTAGGGACCTAGGCGGGCCGGCCGCATAAGCGGCGCTTCGCAATCCGGGCCTACCTTTGCCCCAGCAAATGGTCGTGGCTTCCGCGGTGCGGGGCCGCGTGAAAAGGGAATCCGGTGTAAATCCGGGACAGTCTCCGCTGCTGTAACCCCCTCCACCAAACCGACTGATACCTAGGCGCCACTGTTTCCGGTATAGGAAATGGGAAGGCCATCAGCTGGCGGGGAAGTCAGAAGACCTGCCATTTACTACATACAGTCCTGGCCTTCGGTAGAAAGGCTCGTCGTACTATGCCCCACTCCTTGCTACCCACTGGCCAGACCGGTGGCGTACCGCCGTTTTTTTCGTTTCGCCGGAGCTTCGCGCTCGCGGCCTTGCTGCTTAGCTCGTTGGCTAGCGCGGGGCAGGTGGCAGCCCCTAGGGCTACCGCGCCCAAGCCCGCCACGCCGCGCGTTGTGCTTTCCAAGCCTGCTGCCACCACCGTGCGGGGCCGTACCACGGTCGACTTTGCCAAGGGCTTCACTATCAGCTACGTGCCGGGGGGCAAGGTGGTCACCATCCTGAGCCCGTTTGAGCAGAAAACTACCGCCACGCGCTACCTGCTGGTACCGCGCGGGGCCACCCGCCCCAAGGGCTACGCCGACGCCATCGTGATAGAAACGCCTCTGCGCACGCTGGTAGGCTTGTCGTCGATGCACGTGGCATTGGTCGATTTTTTGGGGGCGGCCGATGTGCTGGTGGGCCTAGGTAGCTTCAAATACGCCTCGGCTCCGCGGGTGCGGCAACGTATTGCAGCGGGCAAAATTATAGAGGCCGGCCAGGGCAAGGAACTTAATAACGAGCAGCTTATTGCCCAGCACCCCGACCTGGTGATGGCTACCGGCTGGCCCGGCGAGGGCCTCACGCGCTACCAGACGCTGCAAGCCGCCGGGGTACCCGTGATGATTAATTCGGAATGGGTGGAATCGACCCCGCTAGGCCGCGCCGAGTGGGTGAAGGTAATGGCCGCCCTGCTCGACAAAGAAGACCTCGTAAACCAGAAGTTTGGGCAGGTAGTGCGCGAGTACCAGCGGCTGACCGCCCTAGGCCGCCGGACCACCAAAAAGCCGCGCGTGATAGTGGGCCTGCCGTTCAAGGACGTGTGGCACGTGCCCGATGCCGACAGCTACATGGCGCAGTTTCTGCGCGATGCGGGCACCACCTACCAGTGGGATAAAACTAAATCGCCGCAGGGCAGCCTGGCGCTCTCCTTCGAGGCCGTAGCCCCGGTAGCCCTCACCGCCGACTACTGGCTGCAAACCGGCACGGCCAACACCAAGGCCGACATCGTGGCCCAGGATGCCCGCTACGCCGCGTTTGCGCCCTTCAAGACCGGCCGGCTTTACAACAACAACCGCCGCACCAACGCCCAGGGCTCCAATGACTACTGGGAGTCGGGGGCGGTGCGGCCCGACCTAGTGCTGTCCGACTTAATTAAGATTCTACACCCCGAGCTGTTGCCCACCTGGCAGCTGTACTACTACCAGCAAGTCAAGTGAGGCCCGCTCAACATTCGGCCGCGCCCGCCTCGCTGGCGGCGGGCCCGCGGCGCCCGGCCTGGCTGCTGGCCCTGGCGGGGCTGGTGCTGCTGGGCTTCGTGCTCGACATTGCCTTAGGGCCGGTGCGCATTCCGGTGCTGGCGGTAGTGAAGATTCTGCTCGGCCAACCCACCGACAATCCGGCCTGGGCGTTTATCGTGCGTGAAATTCGCCTGCCCAAAGCCCTTACAGCCCTAGCCGTGGGCAGTGGCTTGGCCGTGAGCGGCTTGCAGATGCAAACGCTCTTTCGCAACCCACTGGCAGGGCCTTCGGCGCTGGGCCTCACGGCGGGCGCGGGCCTAGGGGTGGCCGTAGTGATGCTGGCCGGCGGCAGTGTGGCCAACGGCTTCGCCATCCGGGCGCTGGGGCTGGCCGGCAGCTGGACGCTGGTGCTGGCCGCCACCACCGGCGCGGGCTTAGTAATGGCGCTGGTGCTGGCCCTTTCGGCGCGGGTGCGCGATAACGTGGTACTGCTCATTGTGGGGCTGATGCTGGCGAGCGTGACCGGGGCCATCGTTAGCCTGTGGCAGTATTTCAGCGCCCCCGAGCAGATTCAGGAATATTTGCTCTGGACGTTTGGCTCGCTGGGCGGCGTGGTGGGTAGTCACCTAGCCGTGCTGGCGGCCGTGGTGGGCGTGGGCCTGGTGCTGGCGTTTGCCTCGGCTAAGCCGCTAAATGCGTTGCTCCTAGGTGAGAACTACGCCCGCAGTATGGGTCTCACGGTGGGGCGTTCGCGCACGCTCATCATCGCTAGCACGAGCTTGCTGGCGGGGGCCATCACGGCCTTTTGCGGGCCGATTGGCTTTGTGGGCATTGCCGTGCCGCACCTCACGCGGGCGCTGCTGCGCACCGCCGACCACCGCCTGCTGCTACCCGGCGCCTGCCTGGGCGGGGCGGCCCTCACGCTGGCCTGCGATTGCGTGGCCCAGCTGCCCGGCAGCCAAACCTCACTGCCCCTGAGCGTGGTAACCTCGCTGCTGGGCGCCCCGGTAGTGCTGTGGGTAGTGCTGCGCCGCCAAAACATTCGCTCCTCCCTCACCTAATGGCTCTCCCCTCCCCCGCGCCGCTGCTCACCGCCGCCGACCTAGTGGTGGGCTACGCCGCCAAAAAAACGCCCCACCCGGTAGCCGGGCCCTTGCAGCTAGCCCTGTGGCCCGGCGAACTGGTGTGCCTACTGGGTCCCAACGGGGCCGGCAAGTCGACGCTGCTGCGCACACTGGCCGGCTTGCAGCCCGCCCTAGGTGGCCAGCTCGCAGTGGGCGGCGTCTCACTAGCCGACCTAAAGGCGCCCGAGCGGGCGCGCCAGCTCAGCATCGTGCTCACCGACCGCATCGACGCCGGCAACCTCACCGTGCGCGAGTTGGTGCGCCTAGGTCGCCACCCCCACACGGGCTGGCTAGGTGGCCTTTCGGCCCACGACGAGGCGCAGGTGCAAGCCGCCCTAGAAGCCACCGGTACTGCGGCTTTTGCGCCACGCCCGGTGGGCGAGCTCAGCGATGGCGAGCGCCAGAAGGTGCTGCTGGCCCGCGCCCTGGCCCAGGATACGCCCGTGGTGCTGCTCGACGAGCCCACCGCCCACCTCGACCTACCCAACCGCGTGGCGCTCATGCGCTTGCTACACCGCCTGGCCCGCCAAACCGGCAAGGCCATTCTGCTCTCGACCCACGAGCTCGACCTGGCCCTGCAAGCCGCCGACCGCGTGTGGCTGCTGCCCGCCACTGGGGCACTGCGCACCGGCACACCCGAAGACCTCGTGCTCAGCGGCGACTTTGCAGCGGCGTTTGTGCACGAGGGGCTGGCCTTCGATGCAGCCACCGGCACCTTCGCCCTGCACGCGCCCACCGGCCCGGCCGTGCAATTGGTGGGCGATGGCGCCGCCGCCTTCTGGACGCGCCGGGCGCTGGAGCGCGAAGGCTTTGTGCCCACTACTGGGCCGGCTGACCTGCACGTGACGGTGCCCCCCGGCAGTCCGGCCACCTGGCTTAGCCAAGCAGCGGGCCAGCTACCCCAAGCCCATACTACAGTAGAAGAGCTGCTGCGCGCATTGCGCCAAACAGCGGATGCTCAAGCAGCTGCCTCCGGCACTAGCCACTGACCTTTTTCACGCCAACGCTACTGCCGCCACTCCTTCATGCTGCTTTTCACCAGATAGAAAATTTATGAACCCACATTTTCCCCAATCGCGCACAGAAGCCCGCCGTCTCGAAATTCAGCTAGCGCTAGCTACGCTGCTAGCCGCGGGGAGCGTGCGCGGAGCGCAGGCCCAGGTGGTGGCCGACACGCTCAAGCAGCAGGACCTGAGCGAGGTAGTAGTGACGGCCACCCGCTCGGCTTCCGAGCGCAGCCGCGTGCCGCAGCAGATTCAGGTTATCAGCCAGCGAGATATCCGGGCCACGCCCAACCAGGAGTTTACCGACGTGCTGAAGAAGAATGCCTCGGTGGACATCATCCAATACCCCGGCCTGCTGGCGGGGGTTGGCATTCGCGGATTTCGGCCCCAAACCAGCGGCCTCAATCAGCGCACCCTGCTACTGGTAGACGGCCGCCCGGCCGGCACCAGCAACCTGGCTACCCTCGACCTAGGTAGCGTGGAGCGGGTAGAAGTGCTCAAGGGCCCAGCCTCGGCGCTCTACGGCTCGCAGGCCATGGGCGGAGTCGTAAACGTGATTACGCGCCACTCGCGCGGACCGGTGCGCTCGACACTATTCACCGAGTACGGTAACTACCAAACGTTTAAGTTTGGTGGCACTACGGGCGGTAACCTGACCAAAAACCTCGATTTTGACTTGTCACTGTCGATGTTTGACCGCGCCCAAGACTACAAGCTGGGCCAGGGCGGCATCTTCCGCCGCTGGCTCAAGGGCGACTACGCCACTAAAACTTACGCCGATGGCACCACTCTCACCACAGACGACGCCCGCGCCGACGACCAGCGCCGCAGCTCGACCAAGCTCAACTACTACGCCGGGGCGCTGCGCCTAGGCTACCAGCTCGGCGACCACTGGCATGTGGACCTACGCGGCGAGCGTTTTGTGGCTCGCAACGTGCAGTCGCCCAACGATATCTTTTACGGCGACCTAGGAAACACCACCAAGGACATCGAGCGCCAAAACCTCGACCTGAGCGCCACCGGCAACTACGCCAACCACCAGCTGTTTGTGCGCGGCTATACCTCAAAGGAAGCCAACAACAACAACACCCTCTACAACGGCAACACAGCCATCGCGCCCTATCGCTCGTTTCAGAGCCAGTACCTCTGGAAAGGCATCCAGGTAAAGGACGTTATCAAGCTGGGTAGCCAGCGCATCACAGTGGGTATGGACCATAACGAAGCTACCAGCAACTCGCTACGCTTCAATGCCGCCGGAGCTAATATCACGCCCTATAACCCTAACTACGAGCTGAATACGACGGGCATCTACGCCCAAGGTCAACTAAGCTTCCTGGCTGACCGGCTTATCGTGACGCCCGGCGTGCGCTACGACTTCATCACCTACAACGTGAAGGCGACCGACCTGCTCACCACCTTCAACCCCGGCAAAACTACTAATCCCTTCTTCAGCCCCAGCCTAGGGGCGCAGTTTGAGCTGGTGCAGGGCCTGCGGGCACACGCCACCATCGGCCGCGCCTACGTCACGCCCGACGCATACAACGTGGCTGGCTACTCGCAAACCACGCCCAACGCTAACCGACAAGTGTCTATCACGCAAGGCAATGCAGACCTCAAGAATGAGAGCAGCGTGACCTGGGATGCTGGCCTGCGCTATGGCCTGCCCACCAGTGGCTTCTCGGCCGACGTGACGTTCTTCTCGACCCAGGTGCAAAATCGCATCACGACCCGCACCACCAACCCGGCCAACGAAACCACGCCCGAGGGCTACCGCATAGCCTCGCGCACCACCTACGTGAACGCCAATGATAGCCGCATCCGCGGCCTCGAAGCCGAGGCGGGCTACGACTTCGGCGCGCTCACCAATAACCGCTATTCGCTGCGCGTATTTGCGGGCGGCACGAGCATTTTCAAGGCTGAGGACGTAACTAATAACCTAGACGGCTCGCAGACCAACCGCGCTATTTTTAACGTGGCCAAGCTGAGCGGCAACTATGGCGTGGCCTACGCCAGCACCCACAACGGCCTGAGCGCCCGCCTGGCCGGCCACTACGTGGGCCGCCGCCAGGACACGGACTTCACGGACGTGCGCTCGCCCCAAATCGAGTATCCGCGCTACATGACCCTGGACTTTTCGGCGGGCTACACCTTTGCTGGCAAGCACACTATCTCAGTGCTGGTGAACAACCTGACCGACGAGAACTACTACGAGAAGCGAGGTTACAACCTAACGGGCCGCAACATTTCGGGCCGCTATAGCATCACGTTCTAATGGTGCTCTACTACATCTCCGGCGGGCAGCGCTCGGGCAAGAGCCGCTACGCCCAAGACCTAGCCCTGCAGCTCAGCCCGAGCCCCGTGTACCTGGCTACCTCGCGGGCCTGGGACGACGACCACCGCCAGCGTATAGCCCGGCACGTGGCCGACCGCGATGCCCGCTGGACCACCCTAGAGGAGGAAAAATACCTCAGTCGCCTCGACCTAGGGGGCCGCGTAGTAGTGCTGGATTGCGTGACGCTCTGGCTCACCAACTTCTTTATCGACGCCAACTACGAGGTCGAAACCGCCCTGGCGCAGGCGCAGGCCGAGTTCGACAAGCTTCTCACTCAGGACTGCACGCTGCTGGTCATTTCCAACGAAATAGGTATGGGCCTGCACGCCACTACCGAGGCCGGCCGCAAGTTTACCGACCTGCAAGGCTGGCTTAATCAGTACATTGCCCAACGGGCCGACCACGCCATTTTCATGGTGTCGGGGCTCCCGCTGACGGTTAAATAGTTCTTTTTTCCTGAGTTGAAAACGTCTGTCATGCTGAACGCAGTGAAGCATCTCGCGTGGTGCAGTAATCAATGTGTTAGCAACCAAGCGAGCAAGATGCTTCACTGCGTTCAGCATGACAGACGTTTTTATTTCTCACGCATTTAATCAATAGTTTATGAAAATCTACACTAAGAAAGGCGACGCCGGCACCACCGGCCTGTTTGGCGGCTCGCGCGTTTCCAAAAATGACGTGCGCGTGGAGTGCTTCGGCACCCTCGACGAGGTCAATTCAACCCTAGGGCTGCTGCGGGTGAAGCTGGGCACCGACCACGCCTGGCAGTCCAAGCTGCACAAGATTCAGAAGGACATGATGGATATGATGTCGCACCTGGCACGCCCATCCGACGCCAAAAAAATCAACACTAACCCCATGCCGACCGATGGGGCGCAGTTTTGCGAGGAGTGGATTGACGAGCTGGAAGGCGCCATGAAAACGGCCTCCGACTACTTCCTGCTGCCGGGCGGCAACGAGGTATCGGCCCTATGCCACGTGGTGCGCACCCAAATGCGCCGCGGCGAGCGCCGCCTCGTAAGCCTGATGGCCGTGGATACCGTGGACCCCGCCATTCCGGCCTACATCAACCGTTTGTCGGACTTGTTTTTCACCCTGGCCCGCGCCGAGATGGACCAGGCCGGCGTGGCCGAAGAAAAGTGGCAGCTATTTCTTTACAAGCGCTTTAAGAAAGCCGACGAGCCCGCCGCCCCCACCGAGCCCACCGCCGAATGAATTGGAATATCACGCCGCCCGACCCCGCGCTAGCTGCTGCTATCGCCCACAAGATTGACACCAAAACCAAGCCACTGGGGGCCCTAGGTCAGCTCGAAAGCCTGGCCCAGCAAGTAGCCCTGGTGCAGCAGACGCTGACCCCTGAGCTGCGCCGGCCGCACGTATTGATATTCGCCGCCGACCATGGCATTGCCCAATCCGGCGTCAGCCAGTACCCGCCTGAAGTCACGCACCAGATGGTGCGCAATTTCGCCAGCGGCGGGGCCGCCATCAACGTGTTTTGCCGCCAGAACGAGCTGGGCCTGACCATCGTGGATGCGGGCGTGCGCGGCAGCCTGGCCGACCTGCCCGCCGTGCGCCACGAGAAGCTAGCGGAGGGCACCCAAAACTTTGCCCACGCCCCAGCCATGACCGCCGCCCAGTGCGCCGACGCCCTAGGGTGCGGTGCCCGGCTAGTCGACGAGCTGCACGCCGCTGGCTGCAACGTACTGGGCCTAGGTGAGATGGGCATTGGCAACACCGCCTCGGCTGCCGTGCTCATGCACCTGCTCACGGGCCGGCCGCTGGCTGAGTGCGTGGGGCGCGGCACCGGCCTCGACGCGGCGGGCGTAGCCCGCAAGCTGGCCATCCTGACGCAGGCCGTGGCGGCCCACCCGACGCTAGACCCCGCCGACCCGCTGGCGGTACTGGCCACTTTTGGGGGCTTCGAAATAGCGCAGCTGTGCGGGGCGATGCTACGCGCCGCCGAGCGGCAGATGCTGCTGCTCATCGACGGGTTTATCGCTTCGGCGGCGCTGCTGGTGGCGGCCCGGCTGGCCCCGGCCGTGCTCGACTACTGCGTATTCTGCCACGAATCGGGCGAGCAGGGACACCGCCTGCTACTGGCCGAGCTGGGGGGGCAGCCCCTCTTGCGCCTAGGGCTGCGCCTGGGCGAGGGCACGGGCTGCGCCCTGGCTTACCCGCTGGTGCAGGCCGCCGTCAATTTTCTCACTGAAATGGCGTCCTTTGCCAGCGCCGGCGTAAGCGACGACTCCGGCACCCAGGCTTCTTAGTTACGTGCATGCGCACCCACCTTCGTTTGCTGCTGCTTGCAGTGCAGTTTTATACCCGCCTGCCGGTGCCTTCCTGGGTCGGCTACTCCGACGAGCTGCTCAACAAAGCCACGGTGTATTTTCCGCTGGTGGGCTGGCTGGTGGGCGGCGTGGCGGCTGGGGTTTTTGCGGGGGCAAGCTTCCTGTTTCGCAGCGCCGACGTGGCCCTACTGCTGAGCATGGTGGCGAGCATCTTGCTCACCGGCGCGTTTCACGAAGACGGTTTTGCTGACGTGTGCGACGGCTTTGGCGGCGGCTGGACGCAGGATAAAATCTTGGCCATTATGAAAGATAGCCGCCTGGGCACCTACGGCGCCACGGGCCTGGGGCTACTGCTGGCTGGCAAGTTTTTGGTTTTGCGCGGGCTGCCAGCGGCGGCCGTGGCGCCGGCCCTGCTGGTTGCCCACCCCCTTAGCCGGGCCACGGCGCTGACTTGCATTTTCAGCCACCGCTACGCCCGTGCCAACGAGGACAGCAAGGCCAAGCCCGTCGCCAAAAAGATGCGGCTGAGGGAGCTGGCCGCCGGCCTGATACTAGGCGCCCTGCCGCTGCTAGCCTACGCGGCGTGGTTGCACCGGCCAGGTGTGCTGCTGGTGGTGCTGCCACTGGCGGCCGTCAAGACCATCCTGGCCCGCTACTTTCAGCGCTGGATTGGCGGCTACACCGGCGACTGCCTAGGGGCCATTCAGCAGGTGGCCGAGGTGAGCTGCTACCTTTTTTTATTAGCTGGTTTTGCATGGAAATTTATTTGATTCGCCACACGGCCGTGCAGGCGCCCGGCATTTGCTACGGCCACTACGACGTGCCCCTGGCCGACACCTTTGCTGCCGAAGTAGCCCAGCTGCACCCCAAGCTGCCTCCGCCGCCCTACCGGGTGTTTAGCAGTCCCGCCCTGCGCTGCCAAGCCCTGGCCGAAACCGTAGCCACCGAGATAACACCCGACGAGCGGCTGCGCGAAATGAACTTTGGCACCTGGGAAAACCGCCTGTGGGCCGAGCTGCCTTCTGCCGAAACCGCCCCCTGGATGGCCGACTACGTGACGCTGGCGCCGTCCCAGGGCGAGACCTTCGGGGCAGTGCAGCAGCGCGCCGCCGCTTTTCTCGACGAGCTAGCGGCTACTGCTTCGGAGGAGCCTACGCTTGTTTTCACGCACGGCGGCACCATCCGAGCACTCGTGTGCCACTGCTTGGAAATACCGCTGCGCAATGCCTTCCGCATGCAAATAGACTATGCTTCCGTAACCAAGCTCCAGCTGCAGCACGGGCGCTGGCAGTTGGTATTTCTCAATAAGTAGCTTGTTGTGGCTGCGGAGTTTATGCAGCCCTAGGTAGCGCTGCACATGGCAGGTGGCCGGTTAGCTCAAGCATAGTGGTATTCAAGTACCCATCCTTTCTTTGCTTCATGAGCCCATCACCCGTTGCCACTGCTGCCGCACCTGTTACTACGGCCACACCGCACTACGTTGTCTTGGATGGCTTGCGGGGGCTGGCGGCCCTGGCCGTGGTGGTGTTCCACTTCATGGAGTTTGTGGTGCCTGACTACACGCGCAGCTTCATCGCCCATGCTTACTTGGCCGTTGATTTTTTCTTCTGCCTCTCGGGCTTTGTCATCGGCAGTGCCTATGATACCAAGCTGGCGCGCATCGGCGTGGGCGCCTTTCTCCTGCGCCGGCTTGTGCGCTTGCACCCGCTAGTGCTGGTGGGCTCGGTGCTGGGTCTGATTACGTTTGTGGGCGACCCCTTCAGCCACCTCTACGCCACCTACGGGCCTGGGCTCACGGCGCGCATGTTTCTGTCCTCGTCTCTGCTGGTGCCCTATCCGCTGGTGCACGAGCGCTATTTCAACCTGTTTCATCTCAACCCGCCTACCTGGTCGCTGTTCTGGGAGTACGTGGCCAATCTGCTTTATGCCGTTTGGCTGGTGCACGTGCGCCCCACTACGCTCTGGCTGCTGCTGGCCGTGGCCGCGGGGGCGTTGTGCTACGAGGCCTACCACGTGGGCAACCTAGCGGTAGGGTTTGACGGCAACACGTTTGGGGGCGGCGCCGTGCGGATGGCGGCTTCTTTCCTGCTCGGCTTGGCTCTGTACCGGGCGGGCGCCATCCTGCCCACGCGCCTAGGCTTTCCGGCCCTAGGTGCACTGTTGCTGCTGGCTTTTGTCATGCCCTTCGTGCCGACGGCCAACTGGCTGCTCGAGCCCGTTGTGGTTTTGCTCTATTTTCCGGTGCTGGTGGCCCTAGGGGCCGGGGCCCAGGTATCGGCACGGTGGGCCGCCGTCTGCCACTGGAGCGGCGAGCTTTCGTACCCGCTCTACATGGTTCACTACCCGTTTTTGTGGCTCTATCTAAGCTACCTCGAAAACGTAAAGACGTCGTTTCTGACCCGGGTGCTGTGGATTCCGGGGGGTACCTTGCTTTTGCTGCTGCTGGCCTACCTAGTGTTGGTGGGAGTTGATGCACCCATTCGCCGGTATCTGCGCCAGTACCTACCCCGCTAGCCGTTCTTCTTCTAAGTGCTTAAGTGCTGATATTACTATAACACCTGTCATGCAGAGCGCAGCGAAGCATCTCGCGTGGCGCAGTAATTAATAATGTTCGCGGACGTTAGCAACGAAGCGAGCGAGATGCTTCGCTGCGCTCTGCATGACAGCCAGCGCGTGTCTAACGCATTAAAAATTGCCCATCCTTAAACCTGCCCAACCAGTAGGTCCTCGAAGGTTTGGCGGCGGCGGATGAGGCGAGGAGCCTCGTCACCGTCGAGCAGAACTTCAGCGGGGCGCAGGCGCGAGTTGAACGAGCTGCTCATCTCAAAGCCGTAGGCGCCAGCGTTGTGGAAGGCCAGGATGTCGCCTTCGCGCACCTCGGGCAGCAGGCGGTCCCAGGCAAAGGTGTCGGTTTCGCAGATGTTGCCCACTACTGTGTACAAGCGCTCGGGCCCATCGGGGTGCGAGAGGTTGGAGATGTAGTGATAGGCATCATACATCATGGGCCGGATGAGGTGGTTAAAGCCCGAGTTGACGCCCGCGAACACGGTAGCCGTGGTATGCTTCACGGTCGAAACCTCTACCAGCAGGTAGCCCGCCTCGCTCACCAGGTACTTGCCGGGCTCAAACCAGGCCTCCAGCGGCCGGCCGTATTCTTGCTCAAACTCCCGGAAAGCCGCGGCCACTTGCTGGCCTAGGCCAGCCACGTCGGTTTCGGGGCTGCTGGGCTGGTAGGGCACTTTAAAGCCCGAGCCTAGGTCTAAGAATTCAAGCTGCGGGAAACAACGCGCAGCGTCGAAGAGCATCGCCAGGGCTTGCAGAAAAACGCCGGCCTCCTTGATTTCGGAGCCTGTGTGCATATGCAAGCCGCGCACGTGCAGGCCGGTGCCCTTCACCACGCGTTCGAGGTGGCGCAGCTGGTGGATGCTGATGCCAAATTTGCTGTCGATGTGGCCGGTCGAAATTTTATAGTTGCCGCCTGCCTCAATATGCGGGTTTAGGCGCACGCACACGGGGTACGAGCCCCCAAACCTGGCCCCAAACTGCTCGAGCAGCGACAGGTTGTCGATGTTCAAGTTTACGCCCAGCTCCTTGGCCTCTACCAGTTCGCTGAAGGCGACGCTGTTGGGTGTGAACAAGATATTCTCGGGCTGGAAGCCTACATGCAGCCCGAGGCGCACCTCATTGATGCTCACGCAGTCGAGGCCCGCGCCCTCGGCAAGCAGCACCTTCAGCACGGCCACGTTGGTGAGGGCCTTGCAGGCGTAGAAGAAGCGCGTGGGGTGGCCGCTAAAGGCGGTAGTTAACTTCTGGTACTGGCGCCGAATGGTAGCGGCCTCGTACACGTAGAGTGGGGTGCCAAACTGCGCGGCGGCAGCCAGCAGGGCAGTAGCGGGAGCGATGAACGACATAAACGTCCGAGAAGTAGGAGTAGAAAAGGCGGCACCACAGCCAACCGTATTTCTGGTAAGTGAACTAGCCGACCGGCTCACCAGCCGGAGTTGTTTTGAATAAGCCTAGTGCCCTAGGTCATTGCCGAACGCTTTTCCCAACTCAGCACTACGCCGACGGCTCAGCTTGGAGTGCTTGTAGCCATAGCCAGCGTAGATAACCAGCCCAGTGAGCAGCCAGGCGAAAAACATAGTCCAGTTGCGGATGCCGAGCTGCGTCATCAGGCTTAGGTTGATGAGCAGGCCCAGCACCGGCAGCAGCGAAAGGCGCCGCCGAAAGGTGCTATAGGCCAGCGCCACCGCTAGCAAGCTCACTACTAGGTAAGGAATTTGGTGCACAAAGCCGCCGCTGAGGTGGCCCGCCGCGTCTTTGCGCAGCCAGCCGTGGGCCCCGCTTAGGTCAAGCCACAGCACCCGAATGCTTTCGGGACGGTACCAATACCCTAGCAGAGCCAGCCCCAGCAACAAGGCTGGCACCAGCCTGCGCCCATTGATATAGGGCACCGTGAAGCGGGCCGTAGACTTGCCGTAGGGGTCGAGAATGAGGATGCCTCCGCACACCAGGGCAAAGGCGAACAGCGTGCCGATACTGGTGAGGTCTACCACGAGGTCAATATTCAAAAACAGCGCAGGCACGCCCACAAAAATGCCCGTAATGATGGTACTGAACGAGGGTGTGTGCAGCCTAGGGTGCACCTTGGCAAACACGGGCGGCAGCAGTCCATCGCGGCTCATGGTGAGCCAGATGCGCGGCTGGCCCAGCTGAAACACCAGCAGTACAGAGGCCATGGCAAACACGGCACTCACAGCCACCAGGCCCGAAAGCCACCCGAGACCCACTTTAGCAAACACGAACGAAAGCGGGTCGCCCACGCCCAGCTCTTTGTAGCTCACCATACCGGTGAGCACCAGCGTAATAAGCACGTAGAGCACGGTGCAGATAATGAGCGCCCACATCATGGCCCTAGGCAGGTCGCGCTGCGGGTTTTTGCATTCCTCGGCCGTAGTCGAGATGGCATCAAAGCCGATGTAGGCAAAGAACACCGCCGACACGCCCTTGAGCACACCGCCCACGCCGTGCGGTGCAAAGGGCGACCAGTTGGCGGGCTTTACATATAACGCACCCACCAGAATGACAACGGCCACTACCGCTAGCTTCAAAGCAACCAGCAGGTTGCTAGCGTTCTTGCTTTCCTTAATGCCCGCATACACCAGCGCCGTGATGGCCGCGGTGATGAGAAAAGCTGGCAGGTCGACGACCAGCCGCCAGCCCCCCGGCAGCTCGGGGGCGCTAACCCAGGCCCGGTAAGCGTCGAGCTGCGCGGGCGCGGCAGCCGCGAGGGGCTGGCCGGCCCGCAGCAGCGCTTGCACTGCCTCGTACCCGGCGTGGGCGCTTTGAGTGCCCATCGTGAGCCAACGCGGCAGGTGCACCCCTACCCCATCGAGCAGGCCGGTGAAGTAATCGCTCCACGAAATGGCCACCACGATGTTGCCTAAGGTATACTCCATGATGAGCGCCCAGCCGATAACCCAGGCCGCGAGCTCGCCAAACGAGGCGTAGGCGTAGGTGTAGGCCGAGCCACTAACCGGAATGGTGGCCGCAAACTGCGCGTAGCACAACGCCGAGAAGGCGCAGGCTACAGCCGTAAACACGAACAGCAGCGCCACTGCCGGCCCACCATTTAGGCTAGCCTGCCCAATGGTACTAAAAATGCCCGCCCCGATAATGGCCGCAATGCCCAGCCCCGTGAGGTCGCGCACGGTGAGGTGGCGGGCTAGCGCGGAAGGTGCCGCTTGTGCCACAATAGGTTTGCGGCGAAGCCGCGGGAGAGCGGGCGGGCTACTTACCAGCGCGGGCACAGCGCTGGGCAACCTAGGCGCCACGATGGTACCAGACGGGTCGGGGGGCATGCGAAATTGATGCTAAAAAAGAAACAAGCGGACGCGCTTAGCTGGCGCTGACCGGCAGCGTGAGCGAGAAGGTACTGCCCTTGCCTGGGGTGCTTTCCACGGTTAATTGCCCGCCCTGGCTCACCATAAATTCGCGGGCAATGCTCAGGCCCAGGCCCGAGCCGCTTTGGGTCGGCAGCTGCGTGAAGCGCTGAAAAATGCGCTCTTGCATTTCTGGTGCGATGCCGGGCCCCTGGTCTTGCACGCTCACTTGCACGTGCTGGCCAGTGGGCAGCAGGCTGGCCCTGATGCTCACCGTGTCTTGCATCTGGGCATAGCGAATGGCATTGGCCAGCAGGCTTAGCAGCACCCAGGTAGTTTTTTCTACATCGGCGCGCACGGCGGGCAGCGTATCGGGCACTTGCACGTCGAGCACCAGGCGCTTGGGCTTGAACTGGGGCCGGATGGTATCGGTGACGAACTGCACGATTTCGTGCAGATACGCCGGCTGAAAATTGAGTTGAATGGTGCCTAGCTCCAGCTGCGACACATCGAGCAGCTCGTGCACCAGCTTAAGCAAGTGCTTGTTTTCGCGGCCGAGCGTGTAAATAATATTGTGCTGCTCGGCCGTGAGCGGGCCGGCTTTACTGTCCTGCAGCCGCTGCAGGCTCACCTGCATGAGCGAAAGAGGCCCCCGCAGCTCTTGCGATACGGTGGTCAGAAACCGCCACTTCACCTGGTCGAGCCGGCGGTATTCGGACACATCGCGTAGCGTAAGCACCGAGCCCACAAACTCAGGCTGCCGCGTAGCGTCGTTGACGCTCACTACCTCATTCACCAACAAGTGATAGTAGGCCTCGCCGCCTTCCTGGGGCAGGGTCAGCACCGGGGTTTCGTGGGCGCGCTGGGTTGCGGGCACTTCTAGGTGGCGCAGCATGCTGGCAAACAGCTCGTTTTGCGCGGCCAGCTCGGCGGCGGGGCGGCCCGTGAGCTGGCTAGCAGGCACGCCTAGCAACCGGCTGATAACGGGGTTGGCCACCAGAATGCGGTGCTTTTCATCGACTACCAGCAGGCCTTCGTCGAGGGCGTTGACCACGCTGGCCAGGCGGTTGCGCTCGGCCTTAAACTGCGCCACCGTGGAGGTGCGGTAGTCTTGTAGCTGCGCCAGCAGTTGGTTGAAGGCGCGAGCCACCTCGCCCAGCTCATCTTGCCCCCCGGCCGGGATGCTGCCGGTAAAATCCTGCTGGTTGGCTTTGCGGAGGCTAGCCAGTAGCTTGCGCAAGGGCGCCACGGCTGCCCTAGGTACCCTCACCACGAAGAAAAGCAGGAGCAGGCTGCTACCCGCTAGCAGGGCCCAGGTAGTGCGCCACACCTGAGCGGCGGTGTGGGCAGTGGCGGTGCTTTTGCGCGTGATAGCGGCCATGTTCAGCTGCACCATGCGGCTAGTTTGGGCGCGCAGCAGTTGGTGCTGGGGCAGCACGCGGGCAAAATAAACCGCGGGCGTAAGCGGCTGCGCCGAGCGCAGGTCGAGCAGCGTCTGATACGCGTGAAAGCTATGGATGAGAGAATCGACCACTGCCCGCTCGCCAAGCTCGGTGACGTTGCCAGCCTCACGCGCCAGGCTGCGCTGAAACTGCCAGAGGCTCCGGCGCACAGTAGCATCGTAGCCAGCCGGGGCCACCCCCGTGAGGTAGCGCTGCTGTTGGGCTGGGGTTAGCTGGTCGAGGGCGGCATAGAGCTGCTGCCCTAGCTGCACCGAGTAAAAGTTGGCTTGCAGCACCTGGGCCGCCGAGCGGTCGAGGCGCCGTAGCGCATATAGCGAATAAGTGCCTACCCCCAGCAGCAGCCCAAATACGGCTACTAAGGCAAGGGTAATCTTGGTTTTAAGCTTCATATAACACCCGTTGGAAAGCGCCCTAGCAACCCTTCGCGCCAGTGATGCGGGCAGGGTCACGGCCAAGGCCTCTCACTTGGCGCGCTACCGACCAAGGAGAGGCTAGCCGCAGTTCGGCCATATGCCGGACTACTTATAAAGGCTCGGGCCACTGAACTCAAAGCCGGTGCCAGGGCTAGCGCATCAATCAACCACACCCTACAATGCCTTATTAATCAACTTGCTATCCTACCAAGCAGACCTAAAGGCTACTAGTAGCCGGCGTGCCAGCTGCCTAGCGTTTTGCTAGCCCGTAGTGCATTTTGCTAGGCGAGCAGGTGGAGGTACCCACCTAGGCTGCCCCGAGGCACGAAGCAGCTGGCTAACCCCGCCCGAGACTAACGGGGCAACAGCAAGGCGCCGCCGACTAGAGCTGCTACGGCTACGGGAAGCGCCCCTGTCCGTGGGCTGATACGCTGGCCATCCGGCACCTAGGAGGTGGAGCGGCTGGCCGCACAGCGTAAAAATCCAGGTTTGATTATGTTACTTTTGTGACATGAGCATGCCCTCCGATTTAGTGCCCTCTGCGTTTACGAGTATAGCCTTGCCACTGCAAGGGTTCAAGGCTTACAGAGTGGTGTCGCCAGCCAACGCCCTGCCCAGCGCCGGCCGCCGCGATTTTTATAAACTCGTGCTCGCCACTGGGCAAATGACCGTTGGGCTCGGCGCAGAAACCACTGACCTCGACGGTACTTTTCTGCTGTGCATCAATCCGCTCGTGCCGCACTCGGTGGTGCACCACTCTGCGGCTAATAATGGGTATGCCTGCGTGTTTACCGAGGCCTTTGTGGCCAACCTCAAGCGCACCGAAAGGCTGCAATACTCACCACTGTTTCACGTGGGCGACTCGCCCATCATTCAGCTCACCAGCGAGCAGACGGAATTTATGGCGGGTCTGTTTCGGCAAATGCTGGCCGTGCAGCAAGATGAGTATAATTTTAAGGAAGAAGTAGTTAAGAATTGCTTAGCGCTTGTGCTGCACGAGGCCCTGCGCATACAGCCACCAGCCGAGGCCACCGAGCCGCCCAGCGCGGCGGTGCAGCTCACGCAGCGGTTCCTAGGGTTGCTAGAGCGGCAGTTTCCGCTCGAAAGCCTGGAGCAGCAGCTGGCACTGCGCACGGTCCAGGACTTTGCCAATCGCCTGGCGGTGCACGTCAACTACCTCAACCGCTGCGTGAAGGAAGCTACGGGCCGGCCCACCTCAGCCCACCTAGCCGAGCGCCTGGTGGCCGAGGCCCAGGCGCTGCTGCGCCATACCCGGTGGAGCGTCGCCGACATTGCTACTTGCTTGGGCTTCGCCTACCCTACTTATTTCAACAACTATTTTAAGCGGGAAACCGGCCAAACGCCTGCCACCTATCGTAAGCAGCAGGTTTGATAATCATACTTTTTTGGTTTGATTCTCATTAACCGTCGGCCACCGGGGGCGCGCAATTTTGCACCACCCAGCAGCTAGCCCTGGTAGGGCCACGCTAGCTAGGCGTACCTCTTCCCATGCCTACTTCTCAAGCTTCTGTGGCCCCGGCCACCGTTAAGCTCACTACCACCGTTCTCTCGCTCAGCCCGGTGGTGCTGGCCGCGCCAGGGCGGCCCGTCGATTTGCAGCTGCGCATCTCGCTGCCCCGCACCGGACGCGACTTGCCCATCCTGCTGCTTTCGCACGGCCACGGCTCCTCCAATTATCTTTCTTCGCTGGAAGGCTACGCCCCGCTGGCCAATTTCTGGGCCGCCAGCGGCTTCGTCGTCATTCAGCCCACACACCTCAGCTCCAAGACCTTGAGCCAAGACCCACGCGTGGTCAATGCGCCAAGTGCGCCATTTTTCTGGCGCTCGCGCCCGCAGGACATGAGCTATATTCTTGACCAGCTGCCCGCGCTGGAGGCCGCCGTGCCCGAGCTAACCGGGCGCCTCGACCACAGCCGGGTAGCAGTGGCCGGGCACTCATTGGGCGCGCACACGGCCGGCATGCTGCTGGGGGCGCAGCTCACCGACGAAGACGGTACCAAGGTGAGCCTGATGGATACGCGCATTAAGGCGGGGGTGCTGCTCACGCCGCCCGGCAACGGCGGCGCCGACCTCACCGCGGCGGGCGCCGAGCGCGTGCCTTTTTTTCGCCACCCCAGCTTTGCTGAGATGACGACCCCCACCCTAGTGGTGATGGGCGACGAGGACTTATCGCCCCACTTCACCGTGCGTGGCGCCGACTGGCACGCCGACCCGTACTACCTGAGTACCGGCCCCAAGTGCTTGCTGACGGTGCTGGGCAGTGGGCACCTACTAGGTGGCATTTCGGGCTACGATGCGGCCGAAACGACCGACGAGAACCCCGCGCGGGTGGCGCTGGTGCAGCACCTCACCTGGGCCTACCTGCGCACCGCGCTCTACCCCGAAGACCCAGCCTGGCCCGATGCCTGTGCCCAGCTGCAACACGCCTCGCCAGCCCTGGGCCGGGTCGAGTGCAAGTAAGCAGCTGGCTAGCTAGCTGGGCCCCTAGGTGCTTGCACCACGCCATTTTCAGGCACAGGGCTTGCGGTGGCGCGCCGAAAGGCAGTACAGACGAGCAGTTCTAACTCTGCTCTTAAAGCACTCGCCCACGTAAGTGGGGCCTGGCTATTGCTTTGGCCCCACTTGCGTGGGCGATGTTACGCGTGGTACATATATAGCAGCTAGCGCCAGTGGGCACAGCAAGCAGGAGCGTGCTTCCGTTTTGTAGTAGCTCTCATGCGACCCAGCACCTAGGGCTTTGGCTGTAGGCACTGCTAGCCAAAAGCTACTTACGCTGCTGAAGAAGCGCCGTGGCTACCAGCCCCAGCCCCGCTACGGCCGCTAGGGCCAGCAGGGGGCGCTCCTGGGCCTTTACGTAAAGGCTGCCCGAGCGAAACCAGCCGTGGTGCGTGCCATGCTCATGCAGGCCGTAGCCTGGTTCGTATAGGGCGTTGTCGTCGCGGCTGCGCGAGGGGCGCTCGTCGTGCTGCGAAGGGTACATCCACAGCTCCATTACCTTATCAGTCAGGCTCGGGAAGATGGGCGCGAGCACGGCAAACGCCTTCGCCTGAAAGCCCACGTACATATCGCGTTTGGGGTAGGCAGCGGCAAAGAGGATAGCCTCGCCCACCGCCTCGGGCGGATACACCATGCCGCGGTGCGAGGGCTGCTTGTCGAGGTAGCTGCGCGCGTGCTCGTTGTAGGGCGTATCGATGCGGCCGGGGTGCACAAGCGTCACCGACACGGGCGCGTCTTCCTTTTCCAGCTCCATGCGCAGGGCCCCAGTCCAGCCGTGCAGCGCGTGCTTGGCCGAGGCGTAGGTCGACTGCACCGGCGTAGGCCAATCGCCAAACAAACTGCCTACGTTGACGAGCGCCCCTGCCTGGCCGCGCTCCTTAAAGTGTTGCACCGCCGCCCGCGAGCCGTAGACCTGGCCCCAAAATACCGTGTCGAACATGTGCCGCATGTCCGGAATCGACACTTCTGTGGTACTGCCGAAGATGGACACGCCAGCGTTGTTTACCCACGTGTCGAAGGTGCCAAACTCGGCGATGGCCGCCGCTGCCAAGTGGTTGACCGCCTCTTCGCTACTGACATCAGTAGGCACGGCAATAGCCTGGCCGCCCTGGCTGCGAATTTCCTCGGCTAGCTGCTGCAGGGCATCGGCATTGCGAGCAGCCAGCACGAGTTTGGCACCGCGCTCGGCCGCTAGGCGGGCTGTCACCAGCCCAATGCCGCTGGAAGCGCCCGTCAGCACGATAACCTGCTGGTCGAGCGGTTTAAGAGATAGCTTCATACAAAAACTGAAAAAAAGTATGGTTGCCCGCCTACCGTGGCTGATGGCCCACCTAGGGCAGCGCGGCGGCACGGCGGTAGGGCGTCCCGCTTAGGTATTGAGCACCTCGCCGCCGTTGGGGTGTATGGCCTGGCCCGTGATGTAAGACGCGTCTTCTGAGGCCAGAAATACGTAGGCCGGGGCCACTTCCGAAGGCTGGCCAGGGCGCTTCATGGTCGTGTCTTTACCAAACTCGGCCACCTTCTCGGCCGGGAAGCTAGCCGGAATGAGCGGCGTCCAGATGGGGCCGGGCGCCACCGAATTGGCCCGAATTTTCTTTTCTGCCAGCTGCTGCGCAATAGAGCGAATGTAGGCCGTGATGGCCCCCTTCGTAGCCGAATAATCAACCAATTGCTGGTTGCCCCGGTAGGCGTTGATGGAAGAAGTGGCAATAATGGAATCGCCTTCGTGCAGGTGCGGCAGGGCTGCCTTCACCACCCACACCAGGGGAAAGAAATTGACCTGAAACGTGTCGGTGAACTGCTCATTGGGCAGCTCGGCCACGTTGGTGCTAGTGAACTGCTCGGCGGCATTGCTCACCACAATGTTGAGCTGGCCTAGCTCCCGCACGGTTTTCGCCACTATAGCTGCGCAAAAATCAGCCTGCCGCAGGTCGCCGGGCAGGTGCAGGCAGCGGCGCCCCTCAGCCTGCACTAGGCGCTCGGTTTCGTTGGCGTCGGCCTGCTCCTCCGCCTTGTAGGAGATAGCCACATCGGCTTCTTCGCGGGCAAAGTGCACGGCCACTGCCCGGCCAATGCCCGAGTCGCCGCCCGTGATGAGCGCCACCTTGCCTTCGAGCTTGCCGCTGCCACGGTAATTAGGCCGAATGTATTCGGGCTGCGGGTGCATCTCGTTTTCGAGGCCGGGCTGCTGGTCTTGGTGCTGCGGGGGAAGAGAAGTGGGTTTGGTAGACATACGTATTGGAGTGAAAAAGCTATCTGCTGGGTCAGGCGCGCCCACGCCAGTAGCGATAGCCGGGTAAATGAATGCGCCAGAGCGGCTCGAGGGCTACTCTCGAGCTTAGTGCCCTGGCTGAAAGAGCATGGCCTGAAAACCATGCTCTTTCTAACGACTCATTTGCCGAAGCGTCCAAACAATGCGGTTGCTTATCAGATAATTACCAACAAACACCTATACCCCCGTATTTCTAGCGATTTTCTCGATTTATAGGGATGCCCCTCCGTAAAAATGCCTAGGTCTTGCCTCGTAAGGGTGGGCCACCTGTACAGCATACCTAGGGGCCTATTTAACTAGGAACGGAGCTGCTACCGAGCAGTATAGCACTAGCGCAGTGTAAGTAGGGGAAGTAGTATAGCAGCCTACTTACTTGGGTAGCGTGGGCTAATTACACTTAGTAGAATAGCTACGTGCAGTGCTTGGTTGGTGGCCTTACGGGCTTTACCTGGCAACGAGCAATAACACGGAGCGCTCCTCTTATTTCAATGCTGCCTTATAGAGTAAGTGGCTCTCATTATATACACGGAAAGGCCCGTAAAAAAGACGGACTCCTGCCTCCGTGATAACCAGTAATTATGCTGTAATTTAAAGGATTACTACAAAATAGAGCACTTATAAGCCTAGGTCTTGCCGTTATTGAGGATATCAGGTGCTGACACTTCAGCTGCTTGCTACCCCATGAACTCACTGCACAACCGGCCTGCCGCTACGCTGCTCATCGACTACTACACCGACCCACTGTGCCGCCAAAGCTGGGCCTTCGAACCTTGCTGGCGACGACTGCGCGCTGAGTTCGGCCATCGGTTTGACTGGCGCTATTGCCTGGGCGGGCTACTCCCCCACCGGGCTACGCCCGCTACGGGCCAACCAAGGTCGTCGCGGCTGGCCTGCCTGGCGGTGAGGTGCGCCGAGCAACAAAGCCCCCAGGCCGGCGACTTATACCTGCGAGCCTTGCGCGCGGCCGCCCTGTGCGATGGCCGCGACCTCGCCCAGCCCGACGTGCTGCTGGACATTTCCAGCGAGCTGGCCGCTCAGCTGCCAGGCCTACCCAAGCAACTGCCCTCGGTTTTTAATGCTACTATTTTTCAGCAACACTTTCTGCGCGTTGCAGCTACCCACGCACCTGCCCATGAAGCGTGCGCAGGCAGCAGTTTTGCCGCCCAAGGTATTCCTGGCCTGGTGCTGCGGCGAGCCGGCTGGCCCGACCAGATAATCACCGTTAACAACCAGCCTTACGAGGTGCTTCTACATGCCCTGGCACAGGCCGCTCCTGACCTCTTTTATGTCGCGAGCCTCGAAGAAGGAGGCGCTGGGTAGCCACTCCTTAAGAAGCCTAATAGCCATCGGCACCGAGCAAACGGCACGGGCAATAGCACCTACCTAGGGCGCGCTAACTGACTTTCTTGGCCTTGGGCCGCGGCCGAGTTGGGGCCTTGAGGTAGGTGTGCGCGGGCACCACGCGGTAGGTAGGGTTGGCACTTAGCAGCTCCTCCTGCACCTTGACGTGGTTTTGGCCGAAAATCACCAGCAGGCGCTGGGCATGAGTCTTTTGCTGGGCCCGCAGCAGGTTCGAATATATTTTGAGATTGCGGTTGTAGAACAGCGTGATGTAGTGCGCTCCTATATAAGCAGTGTCTACCCGCCCTAGGTCGTTGGTATTGGTGCCGCTGGCCGAAAACGTGCCGCTTGTCACGTACGCCGGCGTGTTAAACAGCACCCGGTGGCTCAGCGCCACCAAGTCCGGCTGGTTGATGCGGGCCAGGTAGTCGTAGACCGATAGGCTGTCGTGCTGCACCTGGCGCCGCAGGGGCCGCGCCGCCGCTTGCAACTCTTGCAGCCCCTGCCTGAACAGCGCAATATTGCGGCCGGTGCTCAGCAGCCCCTGCGAGGTAGAGGCCGTGTAGTCGACACCCTGCGGCGCCGGCAGGTGCAGCTCCTTCGCCAGCGCAAACCCTATTTGGTAGCGCTCGCTGCGGCCGTAGGGCAACGTTGCCAGCTGTAGCTGGCCCTGCTGGTAGGCGGCATACAGGCTGTCGAGTTGCGGCTGCTCTTTAGGCTCGGCTTCTACCAAGATAAGGTCGGGCCGAAAGCGCCGCAGCTGAGCTCGCAACTGGGCCAACTCGGCCTGCTTCTTAGGGCTAAGCACATCTGACCTAGGGTCTTGAGCCGTGTACAACTGATGCAGGTGGTCGCAGCCTAGCACCATTACCTCCACCGGATGGGTGGGCCCCTGCGCCAAACTGGGTGTCGTCGCCAGCCCCCCTAGGGCCATCAGCAAGCTAGCTAGTAGCTGGCGCCGCGCTTGGGCGTGAGTAATAACGGTGCGCAGCGTGGCACCAAGCGTAGAGAGGGGCATGCAGGAAAAGGTAAGATGGTAGCGCACAAAGAAAACAACCACCGCCCCACCGGGCTACACTAGCCAACCGCTATGCAGCAGCTTGCCAAAATAAGCGGCGCTACCAGGAGCACCGCTCACACTTCAGGACACAATTTGCTTGCCCGCTTTATTCCTACTTATCTATAGCTATTACCTTACTTAAGCTACCAGACGTGGCCTAAGCAGGGCACTCCAGCCGCGCGGGCGTTACTTTACGGGCTCAACTTTTTACCGCTACCATGGCCGCCAGCTCCCCTACCTACGATACCGACGTGCTCCTTATTGGCGGCGGGGCGGCGGGGCTGCTGGCCGCCCGCGACCTGGCCACCGCGGGCCGGCGCGTGTTACTGCTAGAGGCGCGCGACTACCTAGGGGGCCGGGCCCACACGCTCACGCCCGCGGGCTTCACGCAGCCCATCGAGGCGGGGGCTGAGTTTATGCACGGCGAAGTGCCCCTCACCCGCGCCCTGCTCACAGAGGCGGGCCAAGGCTGGCAAGACACGGCGGGCCGCACCTACGTGGTGCGCGAGGGCGAAGCCCGGGACGATGCCGATTTTTTTGCCCACCTGCCCCAGGTGCTGGCCAAGCTCGAAGAACTACAGGAAGACCTGCCGCTGGCCGATTTTCTAGCCCGCGAGTTTCCGGGGCCAGCCCACGCCGAGCTGCGCACCGCCGCCATCCAGTTTGCCGAGGGCTACGATGCGGCCGATGCGCAGCGCGTGAGTTCCTGGGCGCTGCGCGACGAATGGCAGACTGGCGGCGCCGAAGACTCGCCCCGCCCCGAGGGCGGCTACGGGCCGCTGCTGAGCTGGCTGGCCGCGCAGGCCCAGGCCGCCGGAGCTATAATACACCTAGGCACACCGGTGCAGGAAGTGCGCTGGCAGCCGGGCCACGCCGAGGTGGTGGCCACCACCGGCGCTACCTACCGTGCCCAGCGCGTGCTGTGCACTGTGCCGCTGGGCGTGTGGCAGCGGCCCGCCGGGCAGCCCGGATACCTGGGCTTTAGCCCCGACCTGCCGGCCCACCGGGCGGCGGCCGCCCAGCTAGGGTTTGGGGAGGTCATCAAATTTGTGCTGGAGTTCCGCACCGCCTTCTGGCAGACCACCCTGCCCGAGCTTGAGTTCTTGCTTTCCGAAGCGCCCGTGCCTACTTGGTGGAGCCAGCTCCCCGACCCGCGCCCCTTGCTCACGGGCTGGGTGGCCGGGCCCGCCGCCCAGCGCCTGCGCAGCGCCTCGGCCGATGCGCTGCTGCACCTAGCCCTAGGGTCATTGGCGCAGCTTCTGCGCACGCCTGTGGCTGAGCTAGAGGCCCAACTCTGCGGCAGTTACGTCCGCAGCTGGGGCGCCGAGGCGTATGCCTACGGAGCCTACTCCTACCCCACGGTGGGGTCGCCCGCCGCCCGCGCCGTGCTCGCCGCCCCCGTGGCCAACACCCTGTACTGGGCCGGCGAAGGCCTTTATGAAGGGCCAGCCGGTGGCACCGTCGAAGCAGCGCTGGTCAGCGGCCGGCAGGCGGCACAGGCGCTGCTAGCCGCTTGGCTCGCCTAGGTCTCCTGGCGCGCTGCCCTATGCTGCGAGGCCACGCAGCCCCATTAAATTATAAAGCACTATTGTCTAGTGCCTTGCGAGAGCCATTTACTTAAATAGCTGCTTTTTGGTACAGTTTTCGGTAGGAGACTGCTCAAGCAGGCCTCTTTCCTTGGCTCGTGAGCACCTCATGCTGAGATACTAGTACGGTTGAAAATTCTAGTTGAGAAGCGAAAATTTTTCATCATCCGAATAGTATTTTTCCCTACTTTTACACCTTCTAACTACTTATAAAATTATCTAATGAAAAGCGAACAAGAACGGCGCGATATGGTGGCTGCCGCCCTTTCCTGGACTAAAACCACCTCTCTTACGCCCAGCCTCTACGAAGAGCGCCTCCTGCAACAGTACATCCAGGGTGTGCTAACTATTGACCGCGTAATTGAACTATTAGATGAAAATAATGAAAACCAAGTGAATTAGACTTCAGCCAATGTTATATTTTTAAAATAATTGTACGAAAGAAGTATCAACGCTCAGTTTTATTCTATAACTTTAGTTTATGAACTATACCTATCCCGCCCAACAATCCTTGCCCGTCACTGCACTAGTCACGGAGCAAAGCCGCCAGCGCTTGATTAAAGCCGTTATTTCGTATAAGCAAGGAACCGCTTATACCACCGAGCCCGCCCAGCAGCACCTGCTCAACCAGTTTGTGCAAGGTCGCCTGACTATAGATGAAGTTGTATATTACTTAGAAACAACTGCAACATCTAAAAGCTAGGCAGCTAGCACTGCCCAAGCAGCTATGCCGCGCTGGCTTTACGCCTTCAGCAGAGCCGACCTAGATGTCGCGTTAACCAAGTCTTACTACCACTTACTCTACCTTCCAACAAGAGCCCACAGGCCGCTAACGCTGGCCAGTGGGCTCTTTCTATTTGGGTTCGGTTAGTAAAGATTTACTAGGAAGCCCTTGTCTGACTTTTCTAAAAACCATTTCTGCTGTCATGCTGAGCTTGCGAAGCATCTTATTCTGTTAGAGCTAGTAACCCTAGTGTGACAAGATGCTTCACAAGCTCAGCATGACAGCAGAAATGGCTTTTAGACATACCGTAGCTATATAAGTTGCGGAGCAATGCTGGCGAGATGGCTTGTTGCCCCGAAAGAGGCCGCCCTGCTAGGGCTACTCGGCAGCTCGAGCATGAGTTAGACTCCGAAATTTTAATCGTGGCGGCGCTACCTATACTCATGGAACTACTCGCTGGGTGCGCTTAAGTATGGCCAATTCGCGCTAGCTGCTGACGGCACATAGGGAGCCTCTAGCGCCAGTGCAGCCGCTAAAAAGCTGCGCCGCTGGGCGCAGCGCAGTATCTTGCCCGCCGCGTTGCTCGTGGCGCTACTTATTGCCGCGGGTGCAACACCCCATTGCGCCTACCATCGTGGCGCTTACCTCTCTAAGCTCTCATTCCATACTCCCACCCTATGGCCCTTCCCTCCGGCTCCGCTACTACTGCCACTCTGGCCCCGAGCCCTGCTGGCAGCCAGCGCTTTCTGTTTCCGTTCATCCTGGTTACCTGCGTGTTCTTTTTGTGGGGCATGGCGCACAACCTGGACTCCATCCTGATTCCGCACCTCAAAAAAGCCTGCCAGCTCGACAACCGGCAATCGACGCTAGTCGATACCGCCGTCTTTCTGGCTTATTTTCTGATGGCTATTCCGGCCGGGATGCTGCTCAAGCGGGTGGGTTACAAAAACAGCATTATTATTGGGCTGGTGACGTTTGCGGCGGGGGCATTCTTGTTTGTGCCAGCTGCCGGGGCGCGGTCCTACGCGCTGTTTCTCACAGCCTTATTCATTATTGGCTGCGGCCTTACTACCCTCGAAACGGCGGCCAACCCTTATGCTGCCGTGCTGGGGTCGCCGGAAGGTGCCACGGGGCGGCTCAACCTGGCGCAGGCCTTCAACGGGCTATCGGCAATCATTGCGCCAGTGGTGGGCACACGCCTCATTTTATCGGGCAAAGAATACAGCGCTGCGCAGCTGGCGGCCATGCCCGAAGCCACGCGCCTGGCCTACCTAGGGCACGAGGCGGCGGCCGTGAAGCTGCCCTACATCACGCTAGGCGTGGTACTGCTGGTGGTGGCCCTGCTGTTCTACCTGGTGTCCTTGCCCGAGGTGCAGGCCGAGGAAAGCGAGCCGTCGGCGGGTGGCGGCTTCTTTGCGGTGCTGCGGCACCGGCACCTCACCTGGGCCGTGGTGACGCAGTTTTGCTACGTAGGGGCGCAGGTATGCGTCACCAGCTTTTTCATCCGGATGGCCAAGCAGGGCGGCGGGCTCGACGAAAAGACTGCCGGCTACTACCTAGGGCTCTACGGCTTACTGTTCACGGCGGGGCGCTTTATTGGCACAGCCCTGCTGAAATACGTGTCGTCGCAGCGGCTGCTTTCTATTTATGCAGTCATCGCCATTGCGCTGTGCGGCGTGGCGGTGCTTGGCAATGGCGCCTACGTTATCTACGCGCTGGGCGGGCTGGGCTTTTTTATGTCCATCATGTTTCCCACCATTTTTTCGCTGGGTCTAGCCGGGCTAGGCGACGACACCAAGCCTGGCTCGTCGTGGCTTGTGATGTCGATAGTGGGTGGGGCCGCCATGCCCTACCTCATGGGCACAGTCATTGATTTGCAAGGCGATGCCATTCAGGCGGGCTACGTGGTGCCACTGGCCTGCTTCGTGGTGGTGCTGCTATTTGGGCTGTATGGCTACCGGGTAAAGGGGCGCTTAGTGTGAGGTTTCGGCGCTGCCTTTCCTACCAACCTTATATCAAATAGCCTTAGCAACCTGCCTCTTTGCGAGGCAACCTAGGGCCACAAAAAACCGGCTGCCTACCTTGGGCAGCCGGTTTTTTTGTGGGCTATGCACCTTAGTGCAACATAATTTTCGCCGACCGGTCTCATGCCTAGATGCGCACCCTGCCCACCTCCTCCGCTACCGACCAGCAGCTTGTGGCCCAAGTGCTGGGCGGCAACACGGCGGCGTTTGGGCAGGTGGTGCAGCGCACTGAAGGGCTGGTCACGCAGCTGATATTCAAGATGATTCGGCACCCCGCCGACCGCCCCGACCTTGCGCAGGAAGTCTACCTGAAGGTGTTTAAGAACCTGGCCGGCTTTAAGTTTCAAGCTAAGCTTTCAACCTGGGTCGGCCAGGTCACTTACAATACCTGCCTGCACTACCTCGAAAAGAAGCAGCTGGTACTGCTCGACCCCGCCGAAGCCGCGCCCGACGACGCGACCGAGGAAGGCCGCCGCGCCCTGCCCACCGCCACCTCCGACGACGACCCCGAAACGGCTCTGTTCGACCAGGACTTGGCTGGCATTCTGAGCGCCGCCATCGAGCAGCTGCCGCCGCTCTACCGCACGCTCATCTCCTTGTATCACCAGCAAGAGTTGAGCTACGAGGAGATTGCCCAGATAACCTCGCTGCCCGACGGCACCGTGAAAAATTACCTCTTCCGGGCCCGGAAGCAGCTCAAGCAGCACCTCCTTGCCCGCTATCACCGCCACGACCTATGACCACCAGCCCCCACCTCTCCGAACTCGCCCTGCAAGAAGCTGCCGAATCGGCAGCGCTACTCTCGGCTGCCCAGGCTGCCCACCTACGCGGCTGCAGCTTGTGCCAGGGCCGGGTGGCTACTTACCGGCAGCTGTTTGGGGCGGCGGCCCAGCTGCCACCCCCGGCTTTTAGCTTCGACCTCACGGCCAGCGTGCTGGCGCAGCTACCTAGGGCGCAGCCGGCCTTTCCGTGGGTGCTCGGTGGAGTAGCTGCCCTCGTGATGGGGGTGGTTATCGTGTTTTTAATGCTGTTTGGCGGCGTGCTGGCGCAGGCGGTGCAGGGCTTATTTACCGTACTGGGGGCCGGCCTAGGCGTGGTGGTGGCAGTGTTTGCGGTTGGGCAGGGCCTGGAGCTACTGGCCCGGCACCGCCGCCACATGCGCCTGCTCACTTTTTCCTGATTTTTTGCAACCCGAATAGCGCGAGCCGGTCTAATCCGGTATCGCCCCCATTTTCTCCCTCATGAAACGCTCTCTGCTGCTCCTGCTGTGCTGCCTGACTGCCGGGGGCGCCGCGGCTCAGGCCACCTCCATGCCCTCCGACTTCGGCGCGCTATACCCCTACGCCAAACAGATTTTTCTGCCCGTATTCGGCTTTTACCTGCTGTGTAGCTTCGTGCTGGGCGCCATAAAAACGGTGCTGAATTACCTGCTGAAGCGCCAAATTTTGGCCGCCCCCGTGTCGGACAGCGTGGTGGAGCGCCTGCTGCCCGGTCCCCAGGATGAGCTGAAAAAGGTGGTGAAATGGATAGCGCTGCTGCTCAGCACCGGTACAGGGCTCGCGCTGTGCAACTGGTCGCTGCCCCTAGGCCTACACTCGCTTATTATCATGCTTTTCAGCACGGCGTTCGGGTTTCTGGCCTACTATTTCTTTCTGCGTCGCCAGGCCAAGTAGCCCCGCCCACTGGGCCGGCTTTTAAAGGTTAAGAAGCCGTTTGAATTGACTAAAAAAGCGATTGTCATTGCGAGCGGCAGCGAAGCAATCGCACCTGTTCAGCCGCGCCGTTCGAGTACGATTGCTTCGTCGTGCCTCCTCGCAATGACAGCCGTTTGGGGGTTGTTCGAGCCTAGCTCGAACATCTTCTAGAGCAGTACTACTGCCGCCCTAGTCACACCTTTTTCGTCACTCTATTTTCTAAAATCCGATGAATCAGCCAGTACAATCAGCACCTTTTAATAGGTATTGCAAGGTAGCTTGCATTGTAATTAACGTTGTTAATCAATGCATTATTGCTTACTTAGAAAAAGCTATCCGCTCTTGTTCAGCGCATCTCGTTGAACGCTTGTCGGCCGGCTACCTAGGTAGCTGGCGGCTTTGGGGGCTCTTACTACTGCTGATTAACCTAGGACCCGGCCGTCTTGCCGCCCAAACCCTAGGTGAAGTGTCGGGCACACTGCTCGACCAAGGCACGCGCCAGCCGTTGCCCTTTGCCAACGTGCTGCTACGGCAGCTGCCCGACTCGGCCGTGGTAGCCAACACCCAAACAGCTGCAAACGGCAGCTTCACGCTGGTCAAAGTGCCCCTAGGACGGTACCTACTGCGGGCCGAAGCACTGGGCTACCGGCCAGGCAGCCGGCCCGTCGTGCTAGATGCGGCTACCCCGGTGCTTCGCCTGGGCGAATGGCAGGTGGCCCCGGCGGCCGTGCAGCTTGGCAGCGTGGTGGTGCAGGCCGAAAAGGCGGCCATCATCGACGACCTAGACAAGAAAGTCATTAACGTTAGCAAGGACCTGAACAGCGTGGGTGGCACAGCGGCCGATGTTCTGCAAAAAGTGCCCTCGGTGGCCGTGGATGAAAACGGCCAAGTGAGCCTGCGGGGCAATGCGGGTGTGACGCTGTATCTCGATGGCAAGCCCGCGCCCAGCAGCCTGCGCCTCGACCAGCTGCCCGCCAGCCGCCTCGAAACTATAGAGGTTATCACCAACCCCGGCGCCCGGTACTCGGCGCAGGGCACGGGTGGCATCATTAACCTAGTGCAGAAAAAGCAAACTCAGGAGGGCTGGAACGGCGACGCCCTGGCCACCGTGGGCACCCGCGACAAGTACAGCGCCTCACTAAACCTAGGCCGCAAGATGGGCAAATTCAATTTTTACAGCAACGTGAACGGGCTAAACAACGAGTTTCGGGGCAGCTCGGCCTTGCAGCAGGTGGCCACGGCCGAGGGCCGCACCACCGCTACCGACCAGGCCGGCCGCACCGCCCGCCACCAAGCCAACGAGGCCCTGCGCCTAGGGGTAGACTACGCCCTGCGCCCCGAGCAAAGTCTGACCCTGACCGCCGAATTCTACAAAAACGACCTGCGCCAGACCAGCGACTTCACGACCCGGCTCACGCGCGGCACTGCCCCCGCCATTGGCCTGCAAAACCAGAACCTAGAAACCGACGACCTCTACACTATACGCTTGGCCAGCAACTACCGCCGCACCTGGACCGCCCACCCCGGCCGCGAGCTCACGGCCGGGGCCGTTTACATTCTGGATGGCGGCACCGTGACCACCGAGCAGCGCGTGCTCGACGGGCCCGCCGACTATGCCCGGCAGGCGCGTCGGCAGTTCCTCGACGTGACCATCCATATGCCCTCGGCGCAGCTAGACTACGTGCACCCCCTAGGCGATAAGCGCCGCTGGGGCGCGGGCCTGAAAACCGACATCATGCTGACGCCCGGCACGGCCGACTACGCGGTGCAGCCCGCGGCGGGCGGCGAGTTTGTGCCGCAGGAGGCCGGCTCGTACCGCTATCGCTACCAGCAGGTTATTCCGCAGGCCTATGGCACCTACCAGCACAAGGCCGGCCTCTGGGACTACCAGGCGGGGCTACGGGCCGAGTTTACCGGGCTGCAAGCCCAGGTGCAGCCCAGCGGCTCGGCCAGCCAGCGCATTTTCAACTTGTTTCCGTCGGCCACCGTGGCGCGGGCGCTACCCCACGACCAGCGCCTGCAGCTCAGCTATGCGCGCCGCCTCAACCGGCCCAATTTCCTGCAAATAGTGGCCCTACCCATCTACTCCGATGCGCGCAACTACGTGGTCGGCAACCCCGACCTGCGCCCCGAGTACGTGCACGTGGCCGAGCTGGGCCACCAAGCCACTTGGAAATCCACTACGCTGAGCACTACGCTATTTGGGCGCTTTGCCAGCCAGGCTATTCAGAGCCTGCGCACCGTCGATACGCTGGCCACTCGCCTCAGCGGCCAGCCCGATTTTATCACCCGCACCAGCTACGCCAACTTCGGGGGCACCACCAGCTACGGGCTAGAGCTTTCGCTGACGCAAACCCTCACCAAGTGGTGGAAGCTCGTTGCCAATGGCTCGTTCTATCGCAACCAGGTGGCTAACTACGTCGGCGACGGCACCCGCGCCAACCTCACCGGCACGGCCTATCTGCTTAACACCTTCAGTCCGACCAAGACGCTGGCCGCGCAGCTTAGCGGCAATTACCGCGCCCCGCAGGTGGTGCCGCAGGGCCGCGTGCTGGCCGTGTACGGGGTCGATGTGGCCCTGCGCCAGCGCCTCTTCCACGACCGGGCGGCCCTCACGCTGCGCGTGAGCGACCTCTTCAACACGCGCCGCCAGCGCACCCAGCTCGGGGCCCCCAACCTCCGCACCGACCTGCAAACCAAGTACGAAACGCGCGTGGGCTACCTCGGCTTCACGTGGTTCCTAGGCACCAATAAGCCCAACAGCAACCTCGACAACCAACCCAAGGGCGACCCGGGTGGATTTGGGGGGTAAGGGAAGCCTTGATGCGGCTTCTGCCTTCCTAGGTTGCCAGTATTTAATGCGAGCAGATACCTCGGCTGCTAGGCCCGCTGAAGAGTGGGTCGCAATTCACACCCACTTCATTCGGATTTTTGATTCTCGCTATCCTAAAATGCTAGTACGCATTTGGTCGATTTGTACATGGTGGTAGATGAAACCCTTAATAGGCACTTAAAAACCGACGGACTATCTAACAAATTTCTATTACTCAAACTTCCCGGCAATTCTATACACATCAAATATAGGCTTGATTATCATTCTCCCCTTTTTATCTATGAAAACAGCTTTATTATGCATTTCTACATAAGCTAGTCCGGCCGAGAACTCATGAGCATAGTCATATGTGGGATTAATAACAATTTGTCCTTTACGGTTTATATAACCCCATTTCCCATTCAATTTGAAGTTAGCTAGCCCTTCGCTAAAATGCCACAAATCCTCAAATTGAGGTTTCACAATAATCCTTCCCTTGTTATCCACTACTCCCCAACTTCCCTCATAATTTACAATGGAGCGTTTTTGGCGAAAGATACCTACTGACTTATAAATAGGCTGAACAATTGTATCCATCTTACTATTCAACCATCCTGTCCCTTTAGAACCTCTGACTATAAAATAGTCATCAGGGAAATTTTTTAACCAAAGCCGCTTTCCCTTTAATTTATTAGGATTTCCAATTATTCTTCCTCGAGTGTCAATTACCTTAGAATCTAAATCTAAAGTCAAAACATCTGCATATTTCGATAAAAAGGGATAGCAGGTATTATAAATTAGCGGTATCTTAATAGCCCCCTTTTTATCTATGTAACCGCACTTATTATTAAGAGTCACATCCGATAAACCATTTGAAAAGCCAAGAAAAACATCATTGTATTCAAATGGTATGACAGTATCGCCTTTTACATTAATGAATCCGAACTTTTGACCATTACTAACCGCCGCCAATGCCTCCGAAAACATATGCGCATCTTTATATTTAGGCTTTATTAAATCATTCCCCTTCTTATCTACGAATCCATACAGGCTATCTTGGCAAACAAGTAATTGTTTATTCTCATGGCTGTACATGAGCCAATCCCATTTCGGAGTTATTACAAAATTTCCTTTCTTATTAATCACTCCGAACTTACCATCTTGTTTGACAACTACAAGTTTCTCCGTTGCACAGGCTGAAAGCAGAGTTAAGATGAGAAGTAGAGTCAAACGCATATAATATGAGGAATCAGGTGGGTGTCACTTATGATGCAAGCTCCTATGGTATTCCATATTCGTTCTAACAAAGAAGTGCGAGCGGTAAACCTTGCCAGCTAGGTTTCATTTTGTTACCGCAGAAACTACCGTTGCTTGGGTGCCACCCACATCTACCAACACCTTCTTCCTCAACCACTCCCGTACCGGCTCATCGTAAAACTTCAAGCACCCATACGCCAGCGCCACTGCCGCTAGGTAGACCAGCGCCGCCACGGGCAAGCCCTCACGCAAGGACACTTTATGGGTAGCGACCCAGGCCGTGTAGGTGTAAATGAGCGGGTAGTGCGTGATGTAAATTGGGTACGAAATATCACCTAGGAAGCGGCACAGCCGCTGGCCCGCGCCTGAGCGCACCGCCCCACTGGCCCCGAAGAAGATGATAGCGGGGAAGACAAGAATGATGCAGAGCGCATCGTAGAGCCCATTTTGCCAGAGTTGCGTGGGGCTGCCGATGCGGGGCATGGCCAACACAACCACCACGGCCAGGCTGCACCATAAAAAGGCATTTTGCACCGGCCGCAGCCGGGCCAGCCGAAACAGCAGCAGCCCCGCAAAAAACGGGTACGTCATGCGCGCAAAGCCGATGTGCAGCTGCTCAGGCTCTAGCGACCAGCCCCCAATAACATCGCCCTGCGGGCTGGTGAGGCCTAGGTGCAGCAGCGCCCCCGCCGCCAGCACCACCAAGATGCCCAGCGCTACATTGGAGAAGCGGCGCACTATGGTGGCGTACAGCACATTGGCCACATACTCGAAAAACAGCGACCAGCCCGGCCCGTCGAGCGGATAGGTTTCGTGCCAGCCCCGTATGTCGAGCGACACCGGCACCGGCACCATAAAACAACCTAGGAGCATGACCAGCAGCATCTTCCACACCGGCGTTTGGCCGATGATGGGGAACAGCGCCGATGCCTGGAAATAGTACATCGCCGCCCCTATCACCATGCCCAGCACCACCATGGGTTGCAGCCGCACCAGCCGCCGCTTGAAGAAACTGCCCACCGTGAGGCGGCCCCACCGGTCGTCGTAGGCGTAGCCAATCACGAACCCCGACAGCAGAAAGAAAAAATCCACCGCCAGGTAGCCGTGGTTAATCACCTGGTCGAGGTGGCTGGTGGCGTGGGCCTCGCACAAGTGAAAGGCCACGACCAGGAGCGCCGCCACGCCCCGCAGGCCGTCGAGGATGGGATAATGGGGTTTGGTGGGTAGCGGAGTGGGCTGCATGCGGGTTAGGGTTGGGCTGGGAAGGAGCACAAACCTAGCTGCTTTACAAGTCATTCGCGGTTGGTTTACTGGCTGGCTTACTACCTAGGGTCAACTTAGCTCGACTACCCAGCCGCAATGCTGCTGCCTTTCACATAGGCTGCGACCGCTTTGTATTTCGCCTGTCATTGCGAGCGCAGCGAAGCAATCGCACCTGTTCAGCGCCGCCATTGGAATGCGCTTGCTTCGCTGCGCTCGCAATGACAGGCGAAACCGAGTAGCTGCGCACAGGTCCTGGGCGCTACCGCTTCAACAGTTGGCGGCTTGGCCTCATCCCTCCCAGCACCCTCCTACCTAGGGCCTGATTTCGGTTTCTTTCATCCATTATGCTGAGCTTGCCGCCGTTTATCGCTTCTTTTGGCCATTCATTAGCCGCGCCCAGCGGCCCGGAGCTTCCTTAGTCATGTTTAGTTTAACCAACAAAAAGGCCGTCATTACGGGGGGCGGCAGCGGCATTGGCCGGGCCATTTCCCTACTTTTTGCTCGCCAGGGCGCAGAGGTGCACATCATCGAGCTGACGGCCGAAGCCGGCCAGCAGGTGGCCGACGAAATCAGGCAAGCTGGCGGCACGGCCCACGTGCACGCGGCCGATGTCAGCCAGCAGGCGCAGGTGGTGGCCGCCTTCCAAGCCATCGGCCAGGTCGATGTACTGGTGAATAATGCGGGCATTGCGCACGTCGGCAACGTGGAAACGACGCCCGAAGCGGACTTCGAGCGCGTGTACCAGGTCAACGTGAAGGGTGCTTATAACTGCCTGTTTGCGGCCGTGCCGCTGATGAAGGCGCAGGGCGGCGGGGCCATCGTAAACATGGCTAGCATCGCGGCGCACGTGGGTCTCACCGACCGCTTTGCCTACTCCATGAGCAAGGGCGCCATCTTTGCCATGACGCTCTCGGTGGCACGTGACTACCTAGGCAGCAATATTCGCTGCAACAGCATTTCGCCGGCGCGGGTGCACACGCCCTTTGTCGATGGCTTTATTGCCAAAAACTACGCCGGCCGCGAGGAGGATATTTTCGATAAGCTTTCGAAAAGCCAGCCCATCGGTCGCATGGGCCAGCCCGACGAGGTAGCCGCCCTGGCACTTTACCTCTGCTCCGACGAGGCCGGCTTCGTGACGGGCTGCGACTACCCGCTCGACGGCGGCTTCATCAAGCTCAATACGTAAGTCATGCAGAGCGAAGCGAAGCATCTCGCGTGTTGCAGTAACATCCTACGCTAGCAACGAAACGAGCGAGCTGCTTCGCTACGCGCTGCATGACAACGATTCCCATACGCAACCCTTATATAGTTTCATGAAACTCATTCGCTACGGCCAGCCCGGCCAGGAAAAACCCGGTGTACTTCTCAACGACCAGCGCTACGACGTATCAGCCTTTGGCCAGGACTACACCGAAGAATTCTTCGCCACTGATGGCCTGCAACGGCTCGCCGATTTTGTGCAAAGCCACGAAGGCCAGTTGCCGCAGGTAGCGGATAGTGAACGCCTAGGGCCGCCCGTAGCGCGCCCTTCTAAAATCCTGTGCATCGGCCTCAACTACGCCGACCACGCCAAGGAAACCGGCGCCACGCCGCCAGCCGAGCCGGTGCTGTTTATGAAATCGACCACGGCCTACGTGGGGCCCAACGACGACATCATCATCCCCAAAAACTCGGTAAAAACCGACTGGGAAGTGGAGTTGGCCGTGGTGATTGGCAAGCGCGCCTCCTACGTAGAAGAGGCTGATGCCGAGCAGTATATTGCGGGCTACGTGCTGCACAACGACGTGTCGGAGCGCGAGTTTCAGCTAGAGCGCAGCGGCACCTGGGACAAGGGCAAGGGCTGCGACACCTTTGCGCCGGTGGGCCCCTTCCTGGCCACGCCCGATGAGCTAGGCGACATAGACAACCTACGCCTGTGGCTGACGGTAAACGGCCAGATGATGCAGGACGGCACCACCGCCAACCTCATTTTTAAGATTCCCTTCCTGGTGTCTTACCTCAGCCAGTTTATGACCCTGCTGCCCGGCGACATCATCTCGACCGGCACGCCGGCCGGCGTAGGCCTGGGCTTTAAGCCGCCCGTGTACCTCAAGCCCGGCGATGTAGTCGAGTTGGGTATTGACGGCCTAGGTACCTCGCGCCAAGTAGTGAAAGCCTATGCCGCGCATTGATGCTCACCAGCACTTCTGGCACTTCGACCCGGTACGCGACGCCTGGATAACGCCCGACATGGCGGCCATCCGGCGCGACTTCCTGCCCGCTGATTTGCAGCCCCTGTTGCAGCAGCACGGCCTCGATGGCTGCGTAGCCGTGCAGGCCAGCCAGAGCGAAGCCGAAACCGACTGGCTGCTGGAGCGAGCCGCCGCGCATAGCTTCATCAAAGGCGTGGTAGGTTGGGTCGATTTGCAGGCCACCGACGTGGCCGAGCGCCTAGGTCACTACCAGCAGTTTGCGCCGCTCAAAGGCTTCCGGCACGTGCTACAAGGCGAAGCCGACCGGGCCCTGATGCTGACGCCTGCATTTCGGCGCGGCATCGAGGCGCTGGCAGCGTTTGGCTTTACTTACGATTTGTTGATTTTGCCCGACCAACTCGGCTACGCCGCCGAGTTGGCCCAGGCATTCCCTAACCAGCCGTTTGTAGTTGACCACATCGCCAAGCCCCCCATCAAAGAGCAAGAAATCGACGACTGGATGCGAGACATCCGACACCTCGCGGCACACGAGAACGTGAGCTGCAAGGTGTCGGGCCTAGTGACGGAGGCCGACTGGCAGCACTGGCAGCCGCAGGATTTCCGGCCTTACCTCGACGTAGTGTTTGCCGCCTTCGGCCCCGAGCGCGTGCTTTACGGCTCTGACTGGCCGGTGTGCAACGTGGCTGGCGGCTACGACCGGGCCCTAGGGCTACTAGAAGACTACTTGGTGCCGTTTACACCCACCGAGCAGGCGCAGTTTTGGGGCGACAACGCGGCGCGCTTCTATGGCTTAAGTGTTTGATAATAGGTCATGCAGAGCGTAGCGAAGCATCTCGCGTGGTGCAGTAATTTCTAACGTTAGCACGTGAGATGCTTCGCTACGCTCTGCATGACGGCTTTCATTGCTCATCGACAATTGCTACTTAATAAAGATGGATTTACAGCTTCAGGATAAGGTTATCATCGTGACGGGTGGGGCCAAGGGCATCGGGGAAGGCATTGCGCAGGTGCTAGCCCGCGAGGGGGCAGTGCCCGTCATTGTGGGCCGCAACGCCGCCGATAATGAGCAGGCCGTGGCTGCCATCACGGCCGCGGGTGGCCGCGCCGGGCAGGTAGTGGCCGAGCTAGCCGAGCCCGCCGCGTGCGCCAGCGCCGTAGCGCAGGTAGTAGCGCAGTTTGGCCGCATCGACGGGCTGGTAAACAATGCTGGCGTCAACGACGGGGTCGGGCTCGAAAGCGGCGACTATGAGCGCTTTATGCAGAGCCTGCACCGCAACGTGGTGCACTACTACCTCATGGCGCACCACGCCCTACCCGAGCTCATCAAGAGCAAGGGTGCCATCGTCAATATCTCATCCAAGACGGCCGAAACCGGCCAGGGCAACACCTCGGCCTACGCTGCGGCCAATGGCGGGCGCAACGCGCTTACCCGCGAGTGGGCGGTAGAGCTGCTTAAACACGGCATCCGAGTGAATGCCGTGGTAGTGGCCGAGTGCTGGACGCCCGCTTACGAAACCTGGATTGCGACGCTGTCCAACCCCGAGGAGAAGCTGCGCGAAATCACCAGCAAGATTCCACTGGAAAACCGCATGACCACGGCCGAAGAAATTGCCAATACCACAGCCTTCCTGCTCTCGGCCCGCAGCAGCCACACCACCGGGCAAATTTTGCACGTCGATGGCGGCTACGTGCACCTCGACCGCGCCCTAGCCAATGCTTAGTTGAGGGTTGAATTGAAACACTTATAGCAGCTATTTAAGTTGGTGCGTCGATGGTACGGGCTGTGCCATCGACGCACCAACTCAAATGACTGTGAGCACCCTTATTTGCTTAAGCAACGCCGACGGGACGTACTTCTTAACAAGCATATGTCGCCCGCCCTGCTTTTTAGTGACCTAGGGCAGCTAACCACGAGTTTTTAGCGCATTACGCCATCAGTCGGCACGCCGGCTGGTGGCTTCTTCGTGAAAGCGCCGCTGCTAAGTCAGTGGCACAGAAATTGTAAAAACATGCGGGCCAGACGCTGGCTATTCAGCGAAGACACGCGTATTTTGGCGGCGATTTATCTCGAGGTTATCGGTGTTAGCACCCTACGTGCCTCAGCTAGCGGCTCCCCTACCGCCAAAAGTAACTTTGCTCCTTATCGGCTTGTTTTCCTAGCTCAGTCCCGAGCTGCTATTCTTACCATACTCAAGTGGGTACGCACAGTACCTAAGTACTTAACATGAAAAAAATTGCATTGGCAGCTTTTGCCCTGCTGGGTGCCTCGCAGGCCCACGCCCAGATTCTGGCCCCCGTTCACTGGAGCTACGCTGCCAAGAAAACCAGCCCCACCGAAGCCGTAGTGCTTATAAAAGCTACCATCGACGCGGGTTGGCACGTGTACTCGCAGCACGTAAAAGACGGCGGCCCCGTGAAGACGACTGTAAAGTTTGACCCCTCTAAGGCCTACACCCTGGTGGGCCCCACCCAAGAGCCCAAGCCCGTTACGCGCATGGAAAAGACCTTTGGCATGGAGGTAAGCTACTTTGCCAATTCGGTTATTTTCCAGCAGAAAGTAAAGCTGACTGGCAAAGGCCCCGTTACGGTGAAGGGTAACCTAGAGTTTATGGCCTGCAACGATGAGAAGTGCTTGCCCCCCGACGAAGTCGCCTTCAGCATCCCCGTTAAGTAAGCGCCCAAATGAAATTTCGTAATCCCTTCGGGGCATTCGGCTTTTGGCGCAAGCACACGGCCTGGCTGCTGGGCTGGTGGCTGACCCTAGGGCTGCTGAGCGGGATGCCGGCCCTAGCGCAAGACACCGTTTCGACGGCTGATATAGACTTCACGCCCATCGAGGCGCCGGCACCTGCCGCCCAGTCCCCCGCAGCAGCTACCCCACAGCCAGCGGCCGCCGACACGCCAGTGGTCAGCTCAGCCGCCCCTGCTAAGAGTAGCACCGCGGCCGCCCCCACGACGGTAGCCCCGGCTCCCCCCCGCCCCGCCCCGGCCGATACGTCGCTTTGGGTCACTTTTTTGGCGGGCCTAGCTGGTGGCTTTGCGGCCATTATTATGCCGTGCATCTTCCCGCTGCTGCCCATGACGGTGAGCTTCTTCACCAAGCGCTCGGGCACCCGGGCGCGCGGCATCCGTAATGCTTTTATCTACGGCCTCAGCATCATCGTCATTTACGTGGCGCTGGGGCTGCTCATCACGGTCATTTTCGGGGCCGATGCCCTGAACGACTTGTCTACCAATGGGCTGTTCAACTTCTTCTTCTTCCTGATGCTGGTGGTGTTCGGGGCTTCTTTTCTGGGGGCTTTCGAAATTATGCTGCCCACCTCGTGGGCCAATAAGATGGATGCCAAGGCCGACGAAGGCGGCTTGCTCGGCATCTTCTTCATGGCGGCCACACTCTCGCTGGTGTCGTTTTCGTGCACTGGCCCCATCATTGGCACCTTGCTGGTGCAGGCCGCTAGTATGGGCCAGCTGCTCGGACCAGCCGTGGGCATGTTCGGGTTTGCGCTAGCGTTGGCTATGCCCTTTACCTTGTTCTCGCTTTTCCCGGGCTGGCTGTCATCGCTGCCTAAGTCGGGCGGCTGGCTCAACTCGGTAAAAGTGACCCTAGGCTTTTTGGAGCTGGCTCTGGCGCTCAAGTTTCTGTCCAACGTAGACCTAGCTTATCACTGGGAATGGTTTGACCGGGAGGTATTCTTGGTGCTGTGGGTGGTCATTTTTGGCATGATGGGGATGTACTTGCTTGGCAAGCTGCGTTTCTCGCACGACAGCGACATGCCATTCATCACCCTGCCGCGACTGTTTTTGGCCATTATCACGCTGGCTTTCACACTCTACCTAGTACCCGGCTTGTGGGGCGCTCCGCTAAAGGCCGTATCGGCCTTCTTGCCCCCGCAGGATACCCAGGACTTTGACCTCTATACTCCTAGCTTGCTTGGGGGTGGCACTGCCGCGGCACGACCTGAAGCCGACGCTACGCCTCATAAATATGCCGAACTGTTTCACGCGCCCCTAGGTCTCAATGCGTTCTTCGACTACGATGAAGGCATGGCTTATGCCCAGAAGATGAATAAGCCGGTGCTTATCGACTTCACGGGACACGCCTGCGTGAACTGCCGCAAAATGGAAGCCAACGTATGGCCCGATAAGCAGGTGCTGCCCCTGATTAGAGATAAGTACGTGCTCATTCAGCTTTATGTAGACGATAAGACGGAATTGCCCGCTGCCGAGCAGTACGTATCGAAGTACAGCGGCAAGAAAATAAAGACTATCGGCAACAAATGGAGCGACATGCAAGCCAGCCGCTTCAACGCCAACTCGCAGCCTTACTACGTGCTGCTAGGGCGTGAAGGCAAGCAGCTAGCACCTGCTCAAGGCGCCAACTACGAGCCCGACAATTTTGTGCGGTTCCTCAGCGGCGGCCTACAGACTTATTAGTACCTCGGTGCTACCCTAGGTGCGTAATACTTGATGCCTAAAGGCCCAATCTCCTATTAATATTCTGGGAGGTTGGGCTTTAGTCGTTTTAGTCCGCCAGCATCTAGGGGGCTGCGTTCCGTCTGGCACACTAAATACAGACTGAGGCTGATTTACGCACACGCTAGCAATATCACTCCGCTTGAAGTAATTGTGCTAATTGCTCACGCAATCGTTAATGCTACTAATGCGGCAAGGCACGCCATATGTTGCTGATTGAACAGGTAGCAAGACTTTATCTTTGTTATAAGGTAAGAGCCTAATTTTTTCAGCGAATAATATTTTTCTTACTGATTATTATTTGCTAATATTGTCAAAACATTATCCTATGGGCTTTGCAGTATTGCGCTTTTAAAGACTAATTCTTTACATTTTAGAACTACCGCAGCAGCGGTTTTTTAATAACTGTATGCACAATCGATTGTGCATATCTAACCTGTTACCTTATTCCCTTTCATAAAATAGCCTGTACCAGAGCTGCAGCATCTCCTCAATAATCGAAGCGGGCTGAGTTACCTCACCTCGAATCCAGCTTTAATGATGCTTTGCTCAGCAAAAGCGGAGCTATTGCTTACTCGTCTGACTATTAGCAGTCTCGTCCATACCAAGCAAAGCCTGCTTACTCTTAGCTGGCCGCTGCACTGCCCCCTGGGGTGAAGCAGCAGCCACAAGCACACTTACCTCCTTTTCCCACCCCTATGGTAAAAATTCTACTGCTGCGCGCTCGGTGCCGGGCCTTATTAGCATTCCTATTGGTGGCTTGGCTGGCCTCGGCCCCGGCCTACGCACTGCAAGGCGCCCTAGGTATGCACGACCCCTCTACTATCCTGAAGAGCGGTAACACCTACTGGGTATTTGGCACCGGCGATGGCATCGCCTGCAAGTACTCGACGGACCTCATCAACTGGACGGATGCCAGGTCGGTATACACCAAGTCACTGTACCCGAGCTGGATTAATGGCAAGGTACCGGGCTTTGCGGGCACGTTTTGGGCGCCCGAGTGCAAGTTTATGAACGGTAAGTACTACCTGTACTACTCGTGCTCGACGTTTGGCTCGCAGGTGTCGGCCATCGGGCTAGCCACCAATCCCACCCTCGACCCCAACAGCCCCGATTATAAGTGGACTGACCAAGGTGAGGTTATTTCGAGCAACACGACCAGCGTGGCCAATGCTATCGACCCCGCGCTGTATACCGATGCTAGCAGCAACCAGTGGCTCATCTATGGCTCGTACTTCGGCGGCATCCGCATTACGCAGCTTGATGCCAATACGGGCAAGCCGCTCAATGTGAATACTCAATACAACGTGGCCAATGGGGGCGTGGAAGCTGCCTACGTGGCTTACAATAATGGCTATTACTACTTGTTTGTGAACCGCGGCACGTGCTGCAACGGGGCTGCCAGCACCTACTTCATCCAGGTAGGGCGCTCGGCCAACCCCACCGGTCCTTTCCTCGACCAAAATGGCCAAGACCTGAATGCCAACGGCGGCACTACGCTGCTAAGCCGCGCCGGCCGCTATATCGGGCCGGGCCACGCCGGGCTCTTCACCGAAAACGGCGTCACGTATTTCAGCCACCACTACTACGACGGCTTCGACAACGGCGCGCCCAAGCTCGGCTTAGCCCGCCTAACCTGGGGCGCCACTGGCTGGCCCACCGTGAGCCGCGACTGGCTGGCCGCGGGGCGCTATACCATCACCAGCCAACAGAGTAAGCTGGTGTGGGATGCCTGGGGCTGCACCGGCGCCGCGGGCCAAACGATAGCCCAGGGCACCCCCAGCGGCCTCGCCTGCCAGCAATGGGATATGGCGCCGGTTGGCGCGGGTGCTTATAAGATTACTAACGCCCTAGGTGGGCTGGCCGCGGACGTGACCGGCTGCCTGCCCGATGCGGGCACCAAGCTGCAGCTATGGCCCACCAATGGCCTGGTGTGCCAGCAGTACATTATAGAACGGGCTAGCAATGGGGATTACATCTTCACCTCGGCCACGGGCAACAACGTGGTGGAAGTACCCAACTGCTCGACCACGCCGGGCCAGCAGCTCGGCCTGTGGTACTACAATGGCTTTGACTGCCAGCGCTGGACGGCCGCGCTGGTAGCGGCCCCGCTCGCTACGGCCGCAGCCCAGCGCCTAGCAGGCGTTAGTATTTATCCGGCCCCGGCCCCGGCTGGCAGCTTTATGGTAGAATTAGAGAACCGGCCCGGAATAGGAGCAACAGAGGTGCAAGTGTATAACTTGCGGGGCCAATCAGTGTATCGGCAGCAGTTTGGGCCGCAGCAAGCCAAGTTGACCATTGAGGCCCAGCTTGGGGCAGGCATCTACCTGGTGCAGGTGAGCCGGGAGGCTGGCACGTTCACCCAAAAGCTGAGTGTGCTGTAACCCTTATTCTTTCATTTTTCATGCCCACCTCCCCCCGCTACGCGCTTTTGGCTACCGGCCTGAGCACCGCCTTGCTGCTGGCCAGCTGCGATTCTAAACCCACCACCAGCCAAGACTCGGCGGCAACTACCACGACGGCCCCGGCCGACTCGGCCGCCACTGGCACCAACGCATCCGCCATGCCTACCTCTGCTTCGTTCGGCAAAACTGCCGACGGCCAAGAAATTCAGCTTTTCACCCTCACCAACGCCAAGGGGATGAAGGCCACCATCAGCACTTACGGCGGCACGCTCACCAGCCTGCTCGTGCCTGACAAGGACGGCAAAATCTCCGACGTGGTGCTGGGCTTCGACAAGGCAGAGGGCTACCTCAGCCCCGAGTTCCGCAAGTCGAACCCCTACTTCGGTGCCCTCATCGGGCGCTACGGCAACCGCATCGCCAAGGGCAAATTCACGGTTGATGGCAAGGAGTACCAGGTGGGCGTGAACAATAACGGCAACTCGCTGCACGGCGGCAAGCTGGGCTTCGACCAGAAAATCTGGACTGCTAAGCCCGGCTCCGACAGCGACGGCCAGACGCTAACGCTCAGCTACCTGAGCAAGGACGGCGAGGAAGGCTACCCCGGTAACCTCAACGTGACGGTGACTTACACCCTCACCAACGATAACGCCCTCAAAATCGACTACGCCGCTACCACCGATAAGGCCACGCCCGTCAACCTCACCAACCACGCCTACTTCAACCTGGCCCTAGGGCAGAGCAAGGACGTGCTGGCGCACCAAGTCACCATTCCGGCCGACCGCTACACGGTGGTGAACGACCAGCTCATCCCGACCGGCGAGTTGAAGCCGGTGAAGGGCACACCCTTCGACTTCACCACGCCCCACGCCATTGGCGAGCGCATTGCGCAGGTGCCCGGCGGCTACGACCACAACTGGGTCCTGAACCAGGCCAGCGGCCAGCACAGCGCCGCCACCGTGTACGAGCCCACCACCGGCCGCACCATGGAAGTAACCACCGACGAGCCCGGCGTACAGTTCTACACCGGCAACTTCTTGGATGGCACCCTGAAAGGCAAGGATGGCGTGGTATACGGCAAGCATGGCGGCTTCTGCCTCGAAACCCAGCACTTCCCCGATTCGCCCAACCAGAAGGAGTTTCCGAGCACCGTGCTGAAGCCAGGCGAAACCTACCACACCACCACGAGCTACACGTTTGGGGTGCGGAAATAGCATTTCTGTCATGCTGACGAAGGAAGCATCCTATCACGCTGGGTAAACTACCTGTGCCAACCGGATGAAATGCTTCCTTCGTCAGCATGACAAACGCTCTTACTACTACTATTCCTAATTAATCAACCCGTGCCAGAACAAACCGCCTCCCCGGCCTACGTTATCGGCCTCGACTACGGCACCGACTCGGCCCGCGCCTTGCTCGTGGATGCCCGCACCGGCGCCGAAGTTGCGCAAGCTGTGCATTACTACCCGCGCTGGAAGCAGGGCCAGTACTGCAACCCCGCCAAAAACCGCTTTCGCCAGCACCCGCTCGACCACCTCGAAAGCCTCGAGGCCACGGTAAGCGAAGTAGCCAAAAAGGTGCCCGCTGAGCAAATCCTAGGTCTCGCCATTGACACTACTGGCAGCACGCCCGGCCCGGTGAACGAGCAGGGCCAGCTGCTGGGTATGCTGCCCGAGTTTGCCGAGAATCCTAATGCACTGTTCGTGCTGTGGAAAGACCACACTGCGCTGGCTGAGGCCGCCGAAATCAACCACAAAGCCCGCACTTGGGGCGGCGAGGACTACACCAAGTACGAAGGCGGCATCTATTCGTCGGAGTGGTTTTGGGCTAAAATCATGCACATTGTGCGGGAGGATGAGGCTGTAGCCAACGCCGCTTACTCTTGGATGGAGCACTGCGACTGGCTCACGCTGACCCTCACTGGCCAGCCGCTGGCCGAGTTCAAGCGCAGCCGTTGCGCCGCCGGGCACAAGGCCTTGTGGCACGCTAGCTGGGGCGGCCTGCCCCCAGAGGAGTTTCTCACGCACCTTGAGCCTAAATTGGCCGGCTTACGCAATCGATTATTCTCGGAAACGTACACTGCCGATGAAGTAGCTGGGCATCTTTCGGAAGAATGGGCACAGCGTCTAGGCCTGACTACCAACACAGTAATTGCCGCGGGCTCGTTCGATGCGCACGCAGGCGCCGTAGCTGGCGAGATAGAATCCTATTCGATGGTGAAGGTGATGGGCACCAGCACCTGCGACATTGTAGTAGCCCCAACCGCCGAGGTAGGCGACCACCTGGTGGCCGGCATTTGCGGACAGGTCGATGGCTCGGTCATCCCTGGCATGCTAGGCCTGGAGGCTGGGCAGTCGGCTTTTGGCGACCTGCTGGCCTGGTTCCGCCAGATGCTAGAGTGGCCGTTGCAGGCTGTGCAGTCGAAAGTGCTGACTGCCGAGCAGCAAGCCGCTTATCGCCAAGAAGTGAGCGACAACCTCATTGTACAGCTCACCAAAGCTGCTGCTGAAGTAGACCCCGCCGAAAGCCACGTGCTGGCCCTCGACTGGGTTAACGGCCGCCGCACACCCGACGCCAACCAGGCCCTGAAAGGTGCCTTGACGGGCCTGACGATGGGTACTTCGGCGCCGCAAGTGTTCCGCGCGCTGGTCGAAGCCATCTGCTACGGCTCAAAGCAGATTGTGGAGCGCTTTGAGAGCGAAGGCATTCCGATTAAACAAGTGATTGGCATCGGCGGCGTGGCCAAAAAGTCGGCCTTCGTGATGCAGACGCTGGCCGACGTGCTCGACCGCCCCATCAAAATCGCCGTGTCGGAGCAGGCGCCGGCCCTAGGTGCCGCTATGTACGCCGCCGTGGCAGCAGGTATTTACCCCGATGTGCTGGCTTCGCAGAAGGCCCTAGGTAGCGGTTTTGCCGAAACCTACACCCCTAACCCCGAGAGCGTAGCCCAGTACGCCACCCGCTACGCGCAATACCAGGCGCTGGGCAAGTTCGTGGAAAGCGTGACGACCAGCCACTCGGAGGAGCCGGTAATGGAACCCGAAACCCCCGCCATCACCACCGCCTAATGAGCCAGTACCAAGACCTAAAGCAAGCCTGCTACGAGGCCAATATGCAGCTGCCAGCCCTCGGGCTGGTGCTCTTCACCTTCGGCAACGCTAGCGTGGTGGACCGCGAGAAAAGCGTGTTCGCCATCAAGCCTAGCGGGGTGCCCTACGCCACGCTGAAGCCGGAGGACATCGTGATTGTGGACTTCGACAACAACATTGTCGAAGGCACCAAGCGTCCCTCGTCCGACACGAAAACCCACGCGCTGCTCTTCAAAGAGTGGACGAACATCGGTGGTATCGTGCACACGCACAGCACCTATGCTACGGCCTGGGCCCAGGCGCAGCTCGATATTCCCATCCTAGGTACCACCCACGCCGACCACCTCACGGCCGATGTGCCCTGCGCACCGCCCATGAGCGACGAGCTTATCGCGGGCGACTACGAGCACCAGACCGGCTGGCAAATCATCAACGAGTTTGAGAAGCGTGGCCTTTCGCCTGCCGAAGTCGAGATGATACTCGTGGGCAACCACGCGCCTTTCACCTGGGGCAAAACTGTGGAGAAAGCCGTGTACCACAGCGCGGTGCTCGAAGAAGTGGCGCGCCTAGCCTACCTCAGCTGCACGCTGAAGCCGGGCGTGGCGCGGCTGAAAGATGCCTTGATTAAAAAACACTACGAGCGCAAGCACGGCGCCAATTCTTACTACGGGCAATAGGCTTGTTGCGCGGCCTTTGTAGTCCGCGTTCCGACTGTTCATTCCCAAAAAACTCAAACGCGGACTACAAAGTCCGCGCAACTTTTATGATTGATATTTCAAATTACGAAGCCTGGTTTATCACTGGCAGCCAGCACCTCTACGGCCCCGAAACCCTGGAGGAAGTAGCCCGCCATTCGCAAGAAATCGCGAAAGAGCTGGGCACCAAGTTGCCCATCAACATCGTGTACAAGCCGGTGCTGACGGGCCCGCAGGAGATTTACAAGCTCATGCAGGAGGCCAACAACACGCCAAACTGCGTGGGCCTGATTGCCTGGATGCACACCTTCTCGCCGGCCAAAATGTGGATTAACGGCTTGAAAATCCTGCAAAAGCCGCTGGCCCACCTGCACACGCAGTACAACCGCGACATTCCGTGGGATGCCATTGACATGGATTTCATGAACACCAACCAATCGGCGCACGGCGACCGCGAGTTTGGGTTCATCGGCTCGCGCATGCGCCTGAGCCGCAAGGTTATCGTGGGCCACTGGCAAAGCGAGGATGTGCGCGAGCGCCTCAGCATCTGGAGCCGCGTGGCGAGCGCCTGGGCCGACTGGCAGGGTGCCAAATTTGTGCGCTTTGGCGACAACATGCGCTATGTAGCCGTGACCGAAGGCGACAAGGTAGAGGCCGAAATCAAGTTTGGCTACGAAGTGAACACCTACGGCATCGGCGACCTAGTGGCCGAGGTAAACGCCGTGACCGACGAGCAAATTGCCGGCTTGGTAGCCACCTACGAGCAAGAGTACGAGCTAGGCGACAACCTGAAAGAAGGCGGCGAGAAGCGCGAAAGCCTGCGCGACGCGGCCCGCATCGAGCTGGGCATGCGCAAGTTCCTGACCGACCGCAACGCCAAGGGCTTCACCGATACCTTCGAAGACCTGCACGGCATGAAGCAGTTGCCTGGCATCGCCACGCAGCGCTTGATGGCCGATGGCTACGGCTTCGGCGGCGAGGGCGACTGGAAGACTTCGGCTCTGGTACGCGCCATGAAAGTAATGGGCGCCGGCCTGCCCGGCGGCAACTCCTTCATGGAGGACTACACCTACCACTTTGCCCCCGGCAACGAGCAAGTCCTAGGTTCGCACATGCTAGAAATCTGCCCCACCATCGCCGAAGGCAAGGTGCGCGCTGAGATTCACCCCCTAGGTATCGGCGGCAAAGAAGACCCGGTTCGCTTGGTGTTTAACTGCCCCGCTGGCCCGGCCCTCAACGCGACCATCGTGGACATGGGCAACCGCTTCCGCATGATTGTGAACACTGTGGAGGCCGTAGCGCCCGAGCAAGACCTGCCCAACCTGCCCGTAGCGCGCGTGCTCTGGAAAGTACATCCCGACATGAAAACCGGCCTCGCCGCCTGGATTTTGGCCGGTGGTGCCCACCACACCGGCTACAGTCAAAACCTGACCAGCGAGTACCTAGAGGACTTCGCCGAGATGGCTGGGATTGAGTACCTCATCATCGATGAAGACACCAAGCTGCGCACGTTCAAAAATGAGCTGCGCTTCAACGAAGTAGCCTTCAAAGGCTAATTTATAGGCATGTTACGCTGCGCTGGCGCGAGTCTAGCGCAGCGTAACTCGTGCCTTGGCATGACGTGGAGTTTTCAACTCCACTGCTGCGCTAGCGGTAAGCCCGCGCCTGGACAGCAGCTCTTCAGCTAGGCCGCCTAGGTACCGCGCAAGCACAAGTAATGCCGCTGGCGCGGCAGTGGAGGCACAGCCTCCACGTCATGGTCCGGCACGAGTTACGCTGCGCTAAACTCGCGCCGGTACGGGCTTATACGACCAGTTCCCACCCATCCCCACTTTGTTATGATTAGTATTACTCGCTTTCCCGCCTTGGCTACCGGCCTGGCGTTGCTCGGTACCCTAGGGGCCAGCGCGCAGTCGGCAGCCCCGGCCAGCCTCACGGTGCAGGTCAACAAGCCCGGCGCGGCCGTCAATAAGAACATGTACGGCCTGTTTTTCGAGGACATCAACTTCGCTGCCGACGGCGGGCTGTATCCCGAGCTGGTGAAGAACAAGTCGTTCGAAACCGACGCTCGCCTGATGGGCTGGCGGGCCCTGGGTGGCGGTGCCAACCTCGATACCTACGCCGTGCGCAACGAGCAGGGCATCAACAACCAGAGCAACCCCCACTACCTGCGCCTGACTACCCGCAACGGGGCAGGCGGCGAGGCCGGCATCGAAAACGAAGGCTTCCGGGGCATGGGCGTGAAGCAGGGCGGCGAGTACAAGCTTTCGTTCTACGCCCGGCGCGGCGCGGGTGACATTAGTGGCCTCACGGCCACGATAGTAGGCCAGCGAGGCGAAAACCTAGGCCAGGTAGCTGTGAGCGGCTTCACCAATGAGTGGAAGCAGTACACGGCCGTGCTTAAGGCCACTGGCACCCAGAACAAGGCGCACCTTAAGCTGGTGCTCAACGGCACCGGCACGGTGGACCTAGACGTAGTATCGCTGTTTCCGAAAGACACCTGGAATCAGCGGCCCAACGGCCTGCGCACCGACTTAGTGCAGCTACTCAAGGACATGAAGCCGGGCTTCCTGCGCTTCCCCGGCGGCTGCATCGTAGAAGGCCGCACACTGTCGGAGCGCTACCAGTGGAAGGAAACCATCGGTGACGTGGCCGCCCGCCTGCCGCTGATAAACCGCTGGAATATGGAGTTTCGGCACCGCTCGACGCCCGACTACTACCAGTCGTTTGGCCTCGGGTTCTTTGAGTATTTCCAGCTTTCGGAAGACATTGGCGCCGAGCCACTGCCCATTTTGAACGTGGGCATGGCCTGCCAGTACAACTCGGGCGAGCTAGCCCCGATGGGTACCGCCAGCACCAAAGGCGGCCCTAACGCTGGCACTGCGCCCCACGACCACGCCACCGACGACCCGTCGCTGGACATGTTCATTCAGGACGCGCTCGACCTCATCGAGTTTGCCAACGGCCCGGCCACCTCAACCTGGGGCGCCAAGCGCGCCGCCATGGGCCACCCTGCTCCCTTCAACCTCAAGATGATAGGCGTGGGCAACGAGCAGTGGGGGCCGCAGTACCTCGAGCGCTACGTGCCCTTTGCCAAGGCTATAAAGGCCAAATACCCCAACATCGACCTGGTAAGCAGCGCCGGCCCCAGCCCCGATGGCGAGCTGTTTGACACTGCCAGCAAGCGCCTAGGTGAGCTCAAGGCCGACTACATCGACGAGCACTACTACGCCAAGGCCGACTGGTTTCGGCAGCACGTAGACCGCTACGACAAGTACGCCCGTGGCGGCCCCAAAATCTTCGCCGGCGAGTATGCCGCCCAGAGCGGGGCTATCGGCAGCCAGGAAAATAAAAACACCTGGGACTGTGCCATTTCGGAAGCCGCCTTCATGACCGGCCTTGAGCGCAACGCCGATGTGGTGGGCATGGCCTCTTACGCTCCGCTGTTTGCCAACGTGGACGCTTGGCAGTGGACGCCCGACCTCATCTGGTTTGATAACCTGAACTCCTACGGCTCGCCGAGCTACTACGTGCAGAAGCTGTACGCCCTCAACAAAGGCACCAAAGTCCTGCCCGTAACCATGCCCGGCGGGGCCAAAAACGGCACCGATAACCTCTTCGCCAGCGCCGTAACCGATGAGCCTACCGGCGAGGTGGTGGTGAAGCTGGTGAATTACTCTACCAGCCCGCGCCCCGTCAGCATCAACCTAGCTGGTGCCAAAGGCCTCGGCAAAACTGGCCGCGCCCAAACCATGGCCAGCGACGACCTGCAAACGCAAAACAGCTTGAAGGAGCCTAAAAAGCTAGCGCCGCAGGAATCAACCTTCGCCGTGAAAGGCAGCACACTGAGCTACACTTTAGCTCCCAACTCATTCACGGTGCTACGCGTGCCGGCTAAGAAATAGCCCTTTCTGCCACTAAAAGGCCAGCTTCGGCTGGCCTTTTTATTGCCCTTGCCTTTACCTTATGTCATTGACCCAAAAATGGTTAAGCATTGCCCTAGGTAGCTTAGCGCTAGCTAGCCCGGCCCTGGCCCAAAAAGCCCCCCTCAAAACCGATTTTCACCAGTGGGCCCCTACCCCGCCCATGGGCTGGAACAGCTGGGACTGCTACGGCCCCACCGTGACGGAAGCCGAGACCAAGGCCAACGCTGACTACATGGCCAAAAACTTGAAAGACAGCGGCTGGGAGTATGTGGTGGTAGACATTCGCTGGTACGTGGGCAACGACACGGCCCACGGCTACAACGAGAAAAACCCCGACTGGAACATTGACCAGTACGGCCGCTTTGTGCCCGCGCCCAACCGGTTTCCGTCGGCCGCGGGCGGCAAGGGGTTCAAGCCGCTGGCCGACTACATGCACGCCAAGGGGCTGAAGTTTGGCATTCACCTTATGCGCGGCGTGCCCGTGATAGCGGTGCAGCGCAAGCTGCCCATCAAGGGTACCAAGCTTACGGCCGACGCCATCCACAGCAAGGAAGGCCAGGCGGCGTGGCTGCACGACATGTACACGGTGGTGCCCGGCAAGCCCGGCGCCCAGGAGTACTACAACTCGCTGTTTGAGTTGTACGCGAGCTGGGGCGTTGATTTTGTGAAGATTGACGACCTTTCGGAGCCCTACCACACCGGTGAGATTGAGATGATTCGGAAGGCCATTGACCGCACGGGCCGCCAAATCGTGTTCAGCATGTCGCCGGGCGAGACGCCGATTGCCGACGCCAAGCACGCGCAGCAGCACGCTAATATGTGGCGCACGGTGGGCGACTTCTGGGACTCGTGGGAGCAGCTCAAGGAGCACTTCGAAGTGTGCAACCGCTGGGCGCCCTACATCATGACCGGGGCCTGGCCCGATGCTGACATGCTGCCGTTGGGCCGCCTGGGCATCCGGGCTGAGCGCGGCGACGACCGCCAAACGCGCTTCACCCCCGACGAGCAGCGCACGCTCATGACCTTGTGGAGCATCTTCCGCTCGCCGCTCATGTTTGGCGGCGACCTGCCCAGCAACACGCCCGCCACGCTAGCTCTGCTTACCAACCCTAGGGTGCTGGCCGTGAACAAAAGCAGCACCAACAACCGCCAGCTGTTTCGGCGCGGCGACCTTGTGGCCTGGACCGCCGACGACCCCAAAACGGGCGACAAATACCTGGCTGTATTCAATGCTCAGGACCAGGAACTAGCGCCCGCCAGCCAGGCCGCGGCTAAGAGCCCGCTTATCAATCGCCAGACGCCGCAGGCTACGCTCGACGTAGACATCACCGGTGCTCAAAAGCTGTACCTGAGCGTGCGCGGCGGCGACGATGGCACCGCCTGGGACCACGCCGACTGGCTGGCTCCCGTGCTCAGCAATGGCACCAAAACCATGTCCCTCACCGAGCTACCCTGGCAGAAGGCCAGCGCCGGCTGGGGCCAAACTACCCTGAACAAAAGCGTGAGCGGCGGCCCGCTCGTGGTAGCGGGCAAGACGTATCCGGCCGGCATCGGCACGCACGCCAACTCCGTAATTGAGTACACGCTGCCGGCCGGTTACACGCGCTTCCAAGCCACGGTGGGCCTCGACCAGGCCGCCGCGGGGCAGAATACAGGGGGTACTTTTCAAGCGCTGGTATTCACCAAAAGCCCTTACCAACCCGCCCCGGCCGACTCGGTGCGCGTGCCTGTGGCGCTGGCCGACCTAGGGCTGGCGCCCGGCTGCATTGTGCAAGACCTGTGGAGCGGCCGCCAGGTGGGCAAGTTTACCACCGAGTTTGTGCCTTTCATACGGCGGCACGGGGCGGGCTTTTACCGCATCTCGGGGCCGAAGTTGACTAAGTAACCCGTTATTTAGCACCCTATTCAGAGTAGCTTGGACTTTGTAGTCCGAGGACGAGCGCAGCGAGCATCCCGCGTCTGGTACGTAACCGAACGTGGATGCGAGCTACGCTCGCGCTCGGACTGCAAAATCCAAGCTACAGTTATTTCCCACCCCTAGGTCTCTTCCCTTGCGACTACTTCGTCTACGTGCTCTTAGCGGGCTCTCTTTCCTACTAGTTGGGTTTTCTGCTGTGGCGCAATCTACCTCGCCCATCGTCATCGAAACTGAGCACGTGAGCTTGGTCTTGGCCGTGGGCCAGCGCCAGAAGCTTTACCAGACCTACTTAGGGCCCAAGCTGGCCACGGCGGCCGAGTACCAGCAGCTACCGCAGCGCCACGAGGCTTACCCGCCGGCCGGCACCGACAACCTGTTTGAGCCTGCCCTGCGCGTGGTGCACGCCGATGGCAACCCCGCGCTGGCCTTGCAGTACGCCGACGTGCAGACTAGCAAAGCCGGCGAAGGCGTCACCAACACGACCATCCGCCTGCGCGACCCGCTCTACCCGGTGGAGGTGCAGCTGCACTTCGTGGCCTACCAGCGCGAGGACGTTATCAAGACCTGGACCGAGATTGTGCACCGTGAAAAGAAGCCGGTGGTACTCACCAACTACGCCTCGGCCATGCTGCACCTCGATGCGCACCAGTACTACTTGACCCAGCTGCACGGCGACTGGGCCGAGGAAGCCCAACAGCAAGAAAGCCCGCTCACGAGCGGCGTAAAGGTTATTGATACCAAGCTCGGCACCCGCGCGGGCATGTACCAGACCCCGTCCTTCTTTCTGGCGCCCGACCACCCGGCCACCGAAACCACCGGCGACGTGCTAGCCGGCACCCTAGCTTGGACCGGCAACTTCCGGCTAGCCTTCGAGCTGGATAACGAGAGTATGCTGCGCCTGTCGGCCGGCATCAACCCCTACGCCTCGGAGTACACGCTGCCGGCCGGCCAGCCCTTCACCACGCCCGAGTTCATCTTCACCTACAGCACCCAGGGCAAGGGCCAGGCCTCGCGCAACCTGCACCGCTGGGCGCGCCAGCAGGGCGGCACCCTCGATGGCACCCAGCCCCGCCTCACGCTGCTGAACAACTGGGAAGCCACATTTTTCGACTTCAACGAGCCCAAGCTCGATGCCCTGATGGGCGACGCGGCCAAGCTCGGCGTCGATATGTTTTTGCTCGACGATGGCTGGTTTGGCAACAAGTACCCGCGCAAAGACGACACCCAGGGCCTCGGCGACTGGCAGCCCACCAAAACCAAGCTGCCCAATGGCGTAGGCCACCTCGTGCAAACGGCCACCAAGGAGGGTGTCAAGTTTGGCATCTGGATAGAGCCCGAAATGGTGAACCCCAAGAGCGAGCTCTACGAGAAGCACCCCGACTGGATATTGAAACTACCAAGCCGCCCCGAGGACTATTACCGCAATCAGCTTGTGTTGGACCTCACCAATCCGAAGGTGCAGGACTTCGTGTACGGCATCGTGGATGCGCAGCTCAGCCAGGGCGCGGCCTATCTCAAGTGGGACTGCAACCGCATGCTGACCAACGCCTATTCGCAACACCTAGGCAAAGACCAGTCGCATCTGTACGTGGACTATGTGCGCGGCCTCTACCGCGTGCTCGACCGGGTGCGCCAAAAGTATCCGCACACCCCCATGATGCTGTGCTCGGGCGGCGGCGCGCGGGCCGACTACGGCGGGCTGAAGTACTTCACCGAGTTTTGGCCCTCAGATGACACTGACGCGCTAGAGCGGGTGTACATACAGTGGGGATTCCTCAATTTCTTCCCCTCCAATACGTTGGCGAGCCACGTCACAAACTGGAACCAGAGTCAGAGCCTAAAATTTCGCACCGACGTGGCCATGATGGGCAAGCTTGGCTACGACATAGAGGTGAGCAAGATGACGCCCGACGAGCTGAAGTTCAGCCAGCAGGCAGTGAAAGACTACAAGCGCCTGAGCCCCGTTATCTGGCAGGGCGACCTATTCAAATTGCGTTCGCCCTACGAGAGCAACCAGGCGGCCCTGATGTACGTGGCGCCACAGCAAGACAAGGCCGTGCTCTTTGGCTACGACCTGCGCCCACGCTATCACGAAACGGTGCTGCCCGTGCGGCTGCAAGGCCTCGACCCGGCGCGCCGCTACCGCCTCACCGAACTCAACCTGATGCCCGGCCGCAAGCCAGAAGTACGCGCCAGCGGCCAAACGTACACTGGCGACTACCTCATGAAAGTAGGCATCTTACTAAACAACGGAGAGGCCAAGCCCCTGACCAGCCACGTGCTAGAGCTGACGGCGGAGTAAGCCCTAGGTCAGCTTTTTTGCCCCGACGACTCGCGCACGACCAGTTGCGTGGCCAGCACCACCTGGCGCGGGGGCACCTGGCCCTGGGCCTGCTCCAAAAACAGCAGCGCCGCCGTGCGACCCATCTCAAACGTGGGATGCATCACGGACGTGAGCATCGGCTCGACTACCGTGGCATGGTACTCGTCGGTGAAGCCCACCAGCGCCACATCAGCCGGAATGCGCAGGCCCTGCCGCTTGATTTCCTTCATGGCGGCGAAGGCAGTAGTGTCGTTCACGCCGAAGATGGCATCGGGCGGCTGCGGCAGCGCCAGCAGCAGTTGGGTGGCGGCCGTGGCACTTTCGGCGCTTAGGTCGGAGGGCACGAGCAGCTGCGCATCGAAGGCCAGGCCTTCAGCTGCCAGACCCTCGCGGTAGCCCGCCACCCGCTCTTGGCTGATGTTGAGCGCCGGGGGCCCCGCAATGTGCGCAATGCGCCGCCGGCCCTGAGCTACAAAATGCCGCGTGATGCGGCAGGCCGCCGCTTGATTGTCAACCACTACAGTAGGCACCTCATTGGAGCGGCACACCCGGTCGAAGAACACAAGCGGCGTGCCGGCGGCCAGCAGCGCGTCGAAGTGCGCGTAGGTGCGCGTTTCCTGCGACAAGCACATAATAATGCCTTCCACGCGCAGTTGCAGCAGGTTGGATAAGCACTCCTGCTCTTTCTCGAAACTCTCGTCGCTGCTCCGGATTACGATGTAGTAGCCGTGCTCGATGGCCACACTTTCGATGCCGCTGATGATGGACGCGAAGAAGTGCGTGACCAGCGCGGGCACAATAACCCCGATAATGCGGGTGGCATTTTTGAGCAGGCCCATGGCCAGCGGGTTAGGGCTGTAGTGCAGTTCCTGAGCCAGCTGCTGCACCCGCTGCGTCAGTTCGGGGCCAATGTCGGGGTGGTTGCGCAGGGCGCGCGACACGGTGGATATCGACACGTTGAGCGCCTGGGCCAGCGTCTTCAGCGAAACGGGGCGTTTGCTCATGGCGATTGTTTTTGGAGTAATAATAAGGTAATGATACAGGCCACCCGGCACATGTAAGCTGAACCAACGACTAACCCGCCACAGCTCAACCGTATTTCCTGCCGAAAAAGGGTTGTAACCCGGTACTAACTATTTTTTCTCCGCAAAGCTTTGCGCAAAGCTTTGCGGAGAAAAAATTACAATAACTTGATAAACAGTTGTTTTTAGCATACTAGCTTTGGCCACTACTGCCTCTTAGGAGGCAATTCTCTTCTAGCCAATCTAGCTATTCCCACCCATGCACTACCGCCAACTTGGCCGTACCGATATGCACGTATCGCTCTTAAGCTTAGGGGCTTCGGCCCTCGGCGGAGTGTTTGCCGACATCGACCCGGCACAGGGCATCCGCACGGTGCACGAGGCTGTGGACCAAGGCGTCAATTTTATTGACGTGGCACCCTACTACGGCTTCACCAAGGCCGAAACCGTGCTGGGTCAGGCCCTGCGCACCCTGCCTAGGCCGCAATACATGCTCTCCACCAAAGTAGGCCGCTACGGCCATGATGGCGTGAAAACCTGGGACTATAGCGCCGCGCGCGTAACCCAGAGCGTGGAGGAAAGCCTGGCGCGCCTGCACACCGACTACCTCGACCTACTGAGCGTGCACGACGTGGAATTTGCCGACTTAGAGCAGGTAGTTCACGAAACTATTCCGGCCCTGCAGGGCCTCAAGGCGGCCGGCAAGGTGCGCTACATAGGCATAACGGGCCTGCCGCTGGCCAAGCTGCGCTATATCCTCAACAGAGTGCCCGCCGGCACCCTCGACACAGTGCTCTCCTTTTGTCATCATTGCCTCAACGACGACACCCTAGGCAAACACGTGGCCTATTTTCGGGAGCGTGAGGTAGGCGTTATCAATGCTGCGCCGCTAGCGATGGGCCTGCTCTCGACCCAAGGGCCGCCGGCCTGGCACCCGGCCTCGGCCACGCTTAAAGACCACGCACAGCGCGCCGCAGCCCTCTGCGCCGACCGTGGCTATCCCATTGAGCAACTGGCCATTCAGTTTGCCGTGAGCCACCCCGGCGTGTCCACTACCCTGGTCAGTGCCGCCTGCCCGCGCCTCATGCGGCAAAATATTGAGTGGGCCAGCACGCCGCCCGACCCCGACCTGCTACGCGAGGTACGCGCCCTGCTGCACCCCGTGCTAGGCGAAACCTGGGACAACTCCTAAAACCTATACCTTCGTTTGCTCATGTCCTACCTCGAAGACGCCCGCCCGGCCCCATTCAAGCGCTACTGCAAAGCCTTACCCCTGCAAGCCGACGCCGAGTTGCTGGCCACTTACCGCCGCCTGCACGCGCCCGGGGCCGCCTGGCCCGAAATCACGCAGGGCATGCGTGAGGTGGGTATTGTGGATATGGAGATTTACCTAGCGGGCAATCAAGCCTTCATGCTAATGGATACGGTGCCCGATTTCGACCACGACCAGGCCATGCAGACGCTGGCGACCAAGCCCCGCCAAGCCGAGTGGGAAGCGCTGGTAGCACCTTTTCAGCAAACTACCGCTGACGCCACCGCTGCCGAAAAATGGCAGCTGCTGGAGCGCATCTATAAGCTGGGCGCCTAGGTTGCCCTTAGCCGCTTTAGCGGCTGGCTGCCGCGCGGCATAGCCCCTTGCGCCGCTCCGATTTTTCTTTACTCTCTCCTTTGCCCCACCCGTGACCGCTGCCCGCTCTACTACGTTTGCTGTTGGCCTAATAACCTGCCTGTTCTTTCTCTGGGGCTTTGCCTTGAATCTGAACCCGATTCTGATTCCGCACCTCAAGAAAGCCTGCCAGCTTAATGACGGGCAGTCGGCGCTCATCGACTCGGCCTCCTACTTGGCGTATTTTCTGCTGGCGCTGCCGGCCGGGCAGTTTATGAAGCGCTTTGGCTACAAGGGCGGCATGCTGCTGGGCCTAGGGCTTTTTGCGCTGGGGGCGCTGCTATTCTACCCCGCGGCGGCGCTGCGCTCCTACGCCTTTTTCCTAGGGGCGCTGTTCGTCATAGCCTCGGGCCTTACGTTTCTCGAAACGGCGGCTAACCCATACATCACCGGCCTGGGCAGTCCCGAGGGCGCTACGCAGCGGCTGAATTTTGCGCAGTCGTTTAATGGCCTGGCGGCCACGCTGGCCCCGTTGCTGGGCGGCATTTTCATTTTGTCGGGCAAGAGCCCGAGTAGCGCGCAGCTGGCCGCCTTGTCGCTGGCCAACCTAGGAGCCTACCTCGACCACGAGGCTGCGGCCGTGCAGGTGCCTTACCTGCTCATCGGGGGCTTCGTGCTGCTCATTGCGCTGCTACTGTGGCGCACGCCCCTGCCCGCCCTGGCCGAGGAAGAAGCCGCCACTACCGACGAGGGGGGCCTGTGGCAGCAAAAAAACCTACTATTTGGCGTAGGGGCGCAGTTTTTCTACGTGGGGGCGCAGGTGTGCGTGAGCAGCTTTTTCATCCGTTTTGCCAGCAGCGTAGCGGGCATGGAAGAGAAACTGGCCGCGCAGTATCTAGCAGTGGCCTTGTTTGGATTCATGGCCGGGCGCTTCCTAGGTACCGTGCTGATGCGATTTGTGCCGGCGGCGCGGCTGCTGGCCCTCTACAGCATATTCAACATAGGCTTGCTGGTGCTGGCCACCACGCTGCACGGCACGGGGGCGGTGTATGCGCTGCTGGGGGTCGAGTTTTTCATGTCCATCATGTTCCCCACCATTTTTTCGCTGGGCATTCGGGGGCTGGGCAGCCGCACCAAAGATGGCTCGGCGCTGCTCGTGATGGCCATTGCGGGCGGGGCAGTGCTACCGGTGGTGATGGGGCACGTATCCGACGCTAGCACCATCCAAACGGCTTACCTGGTGCCCGCGCTGTGCTTCTTGGTGGTGCTGGGCTTCGCACTGCGCAACAGCTCGGTGAAGCAGCTTACGCTCTCCACGGCCCACTAAACCTGCCTATTTTCCTTGTCTATTACTTTCTGAGCTATGAATACCTTAGTCTGCACCGAGCCTGGTCACTTTGCCTATGACAACCGGCCTGCCCCCGTGCCGCAGCCGGGCCAGGCGCTGCTGCGCATCCGGCGGGTGGGCGTGTGCGGCACCGATTTGCACGCCTTTGAGGGCACCCAGCCCTTCTTCGTCTACCCTAGGGTGCTGGGCCACGAGCTGGCCGGCGAGCTGGTAGACACGGGCGGCGCCGAAGGCTTTGCTGTGGGCGACGCCGTGACCTTCATCCCCTATTTCAACTGCGGGCACTGCGTGGCCTGCCGCGCTGGCAAGCCTAACTGCTGCGTGCACATGCAGGTGTGCGGCGTGCACGTCGATGGCGGCCTGACCGAGCTGCTGGCCGTGCCCGCCACCGCCTTGGTGCACGGCCAGGGCCTGGGCTTCGACGAGCTGGCCCTCGTGGAACCGCTGGCTATTGGAGCCCACGGCGTGCGCCGGGCCGACGTGCAGCCCGGCGAGTGGGTACTGGTGGTGGGTGCCGGCCCCATTGGCCTCGGCATCATGGAGTTTGCTCGCATAGCGGGCGGCCAGGTTATTGCCCTCGATGTGAATGAGCAGCGTCTCGCCTTTTGCCGCGAGCGCCTAGGTGTGGCGCACACCATCAACGCTCGCGGCACCGACGTGGCGGCGCAGCTGGCAGCCATCACCGGTGGCGACATGCCCACCGTCGTTATCGACGCCACGGGCAGCCTAGGGGCTATCAACCAGGGCTTTGCTTATCTAGCCCACGGCGGGCGCTACGTGCTGGTGGGCTTGCAAAAGGGCGAACTCAGCTTTTCGCACCCCAAGTTCCACAAGCGCGAGGCTACGCTCATGAGCAGCCGAAACGCTACGCGCCAAGATTTCGAGCACGTCATCAGCGCTATGAAGCAGGGCCTGGTGAAGCCTACTACTTACATCACGCACCGCACGGGCTTTGGCGAGGTAAAGGCGGAGTTTGCTTCCTGGCTCGACCCCACCACTGGGGTCATCAAGGCCATGATTGAGCTGCCCTAGGTTCCCAGCAGCCGCTCTTTTTACACCCTGCACAATCGATTGCTAATCCTGCGACTTTAAGCCGCCAGCTAGCGCACGCCCAAACCGTACTTTACTTTTCCCACTCAACCCGTTGCCAATCATGAAGATACCGCTCTACTACCTCTTGTTTGCCACGCGCCGGCCACTGGGCTTAGCGGTGGCCGGCCTAGGGCTGGCCCTGGCCCCGCTGGCGGCCCAGGCGCAGGCTGCCCGCACCGTGTCGGGCACCGTGACCGACAACACCGGAGCCGCGCTGCCCGGCGTGACGGTGGTGCTGAAAGGCACTACCAACGGCCAGAGCACCGGGGCCGATGGCAAGTTTAGCATCTCGCTGCCGGCCGGGCCTGCCACGCTGCAGTTTTCCTTCGTGGGCTTCGCCAGCCAAGAGTTTGTCATTACCGACCAGGCTACGCTGGCCGTGACCCTGGGCGCGGCAGCCAAGGGCCTCGATGAGGTAGTGGTGGTGGGCTACGGCACCCAGAAAAAAGCCAACCTAACCGGCGCGGTGGCTACCATCTCGTCGGGTGATATCGACAACCGGCCCATTACGCAGGCATCGCAGGCGCTGGCGGGCTTGGCGCCCGGCGTGCAGGTGCAGCAGCCCAGCGGCCGGCCGGGGGCCAACGGGTCTAATATCACCATCCGGGGCATTGGCACGTTTAACTCGGGCAGCGCGCCGCTGGTGCTGATTGACGGTATTGCGGGCTCGATTGACGATGTGGCGCCCGACAACATCGGCACCATTACGGTGCTCAAGGATGCAGCGTCGGCAGCTATTTACGGCAACCGGGCGGCTAACGGCGTTATTCTGATAACGACCAAACGCGGGCAGCCGGGCAAAATCGACATCAGCTACAGCAACTACGTGGGCTGGGAGAAGGTGGCGAAACTACCGCAGTTTGTGAACTCGGCCACCTACGCCCGCCTCACGGGTGCGTCGCCTGAAACGGTGGCTAAGTATGAGGCTGGTGATGACCCTGACAACTTCCCCAACGTGTACCACTTGCGCGACTTGCTGAACTCGGGCTCGGGCTTTCAGCAGTACCACAACCTGAGCTTTGCGGGCGGCGAAAACAAGACCACCTACCTGTTTTCGGCCAGCTACCGCGGCCAGGACGGCATCACGGCCGAGACCAACAACAAGCGCTTTGACATTCAGGCCAACATCGACAGCAAGCTGCGCGACAACCTGACGCTGAAAACTAGCCTGCTGGGCTTTTCGCAAGTGCGTAACCAACCGGTTTCTAACTCAGGCAGCATCGACGACATCATCGTGTACGCGGTGCGCGAGCCCAACACCTACGCCGGGCGCAAGTCGGACGGCACCTATGGGCACCAGGACTACTACGCTCCTGAAGCGTGGCTCGATAGCGAGAGCTTCGATAAGTTTCGGGCCAAGAACTTCTACGGCAACACGGCCCTCACCTACGAGCCCATCAAGGGCCTGAGCCTCAGCGGCACGGCGGGCTACCACTACTACACCGGCACCACCACCACCTTCCGGCCCGATATCAACCTCGACAAGAACACCTACGTAGGACCCAACAACCTCTACAACAGCACCTACGACGGCCAGGAAGTGACGCTGATTGGCCTGGCGACCTATGCCAAGTCCATTGGTGAGCACAATTTTAAGCTGCTGCTGGGCTACCAGCAGGAAGAGCACCGCGACAACTCGTTTTACGCCTCCCGTGACCGGTTTCCCAATAACCTGCTGTACCAGCTCGACGCGGGCGCTACCACCAACCAGCAAAACGGCGGCTCGGCCGGCGAGTACGCCTTCCGCTCCTACTTCGGGCGCCTGAACTACAATTTCAACGAGCGGTACCTGCTGGAGTTTAACGCCCGCTACGATGGCTCGTCGCGCTTTGCGCCGGGCAACAAATACGGACTGTTTCCGGCCGTGTCGGCGGGCTGGCGCTTATCGGAAGAGCGGTTTATCAAAGACCAGGTTAGCTGGCTCGATGAGCTAAAAATCAGGGGCTCGTATGGCACGCTCGGCAACGCCAATATCGCCAACTACCCCTACCAGTACACCTTCAGCACCAGCCCCAAGTACACGTTTGGCGGCGTTATCGCGCCGGGCGCGGCGGTGACCTCGGCGGCCAACCCCGACATTCAGTGGGAAACCACCACGTCGAGCGATATCGGCCTGGATTTCAGCTTCTGGAAGGGCAAGCTCAGCGGCTCCTTCGACGTGTACGAGCGCACGGCCAAGGACATTCTCTACCGCGTGCCGGTATCGGGCGCCCTAGGGCTCGATGCACCCATCGTGAACGCAGGCTCCATTCGCAACCGGGGCTTTGAGGCTATCCTGACCTACAACGTCAGCGCCGGGGGCTTCCGCTTGGCCGTATCACCCAACTTCACCTACAACCAGCAGCAAGTCACCAAGATTGCCGGCGACTTACAGTCGGTGATTCCTAACTTCTTCCTAGGGCAGCAGCTGAACCCCATTTACGGCTACGTGGCCGATGGGCTCTTTAAGGATGGGGCCGACGTGGCCAGCTACCCCACGCAGCCCAGCGGCGGCCAGCCGGGGGCTATTCGCTTCAAGGACATCAGCGGCCCCGACGGGGTGCCCGACGGTAAGGTAGACGCCACCTACGACCGCACCATCATCGGCAATAAGAGCCCTAAAACCTCCTACGGCCTCAACATCACGGCCAGCTACAAGGGCTTCGACTTGGCCATGCTATTTCAGGGCCTAGGGGGCTACACCGTGCAAATGGGCTCGTACCAGGCCTTTGCCTACTACAACGGGGGCAACATTCAGCAGTGGCAGGCCGACAACGCCTGGACCGTAGACAACCCCGACCCCAACGCCAAGTACCCGCGCATTACCAGCCTAGGGCAGGGCAGCGCCAACGTGCAAACCAACTCCTTCTGGAACCGCCCGGGCACGTTCCTGCGCTTCAAAAACCTGCAAATCGGCTACACGCTGCCCGCGGGCGTGCTGCAAAAGCTGCACATCAGCCGGCTGCGGGTGTTTGCCGGGGGCCAGAATCTGTTTAGCCTCAACAGCTTCTACCCCGGTTGGGACCCCGAAAACAGCCAGGGCTCGGGCGGCGGCGCCAGCTTCTACCCACTCACCAAGGTGTACACCTTTGGCCTGAACGTCAAGCTCTAAGGCGGGCCTATTCTTTGAATTATTCAACTGGCTATTATCATGAAATTCCCTTTTCTGCGCCGGCCCGCCGGGGCCATTCTTACCCTAGGGCTGCTGCTGGGCACAGCCACCAGCTGCAAAGACCTGCTCGACAAACAGCCGCTTTCCTCGATTTCGGACGCCACCTTTTGGCGCACCGCCAACGATGCTACCCTGGCCCTGAATGGGGTGTACGACACTGGGTACGGCTACACGCACTACACCTTTTGGGCAGGCCAATCGCTGCTAGGCCTCGACCTGATGGCCGGCAACGGGTCGGAGAAAGAATACATTCCCGACCAGTTTACCGACGGTACGCTCAACTCGGCCTACGGCTTTGTGCGCGACTACTACACCCAAACCTACCGGCAGATTACGCGCTGCAACAACTTCCTCGACAACATCGACAAAGTGACGATGGACGCCGGGCAGAAGGCCATTATGGTCAACGAGGTGCGCACCATCCGGGCCTACGACTATTTCAACCTAGCGCTCTATTTTGGCGACGTACCCCTCATTGAGCACGTGCTGTCGGTGGAAGAAGCCAACAGCGTGTTCCGTGCCCCCAAGGCCGACGTGTGGGCCTTTTGCGAAAAGGAACTAAAGGCGGCTGCCGCCGTGCTGCCCCCCTCGGTGCCCGATGCCAGCCAAGGCCACATGACGGCCGCCAGCGCCCTGGCCATCCTAGGTCGCCTGCAACTGGCCGAGAAGAAGTGGGCCGATGCCGCCACCAGCTACAAGACCATCATGGACTTTGGCTACTACAGCATCGACCCGCGCTACCGCGAGCTGTTTCTCAACGCCGGCGAGCTGAGCCACGAGGTCATCATGTCGCAGCAGTACATCCGCAACAGCTACGACCACACCCTACTGCAATACCTGACGCCCGAGACCTGGGGCGGCTGGCACCAGTATTCGCCCTTCAATGAGCTGGTAAAGGACTTTGAGTGCATCGATGGCTTGCCGATTACGCAATCGCCGCTCTACGACAAAAACAATCCCTACGCCAACCGTGACCCGCGCCTCGACCTCACGGTCTTGATTTCGGACCGCAGCACATTTCGGGGCCGCACCTACTCGGCCCAGCCCAATACTACCCTGCCCGACCGCCTCAACCAGTATCCTGGCATCTGGAGCGGCTACGCCATCTACAAGTTTTTGGAGGACGACCCCAACGTGGCCACCACCACCAACGATGGCAACAACTTCACCATCATTCGCTACGCCGAAGTGCTCCTAGGGTACCTAGAGGCCAAGCTGGAAGGCGGTGCCCCCGTAGACCAAGCCCTGCTCGATGCCACCATTAACAAGGTGCGGGGCCGGGCGGCCATCAAAATGCCCGCCGTCACGACCACCGACCCGGCCGCGCTGCGCACCGTGCTGCGCCGCGAGCGCCGCGTAGAGTTTGCCTTCGAGGGCCTGCGCTACTTCGACTGCCTACGCTGGGGCATCATCGCATCTGAAAACCAGAAGCAGTTTACGGGGATGAAGCTCACCAATAACCCGAGCACCTACACCGCCTTCCCGGTCGATGCCGAGGGCTACTACCTCTACAAGAAGCGCAATTTCATCGTGGGCAAAAACGAGCTGTGGCCCATCCCACAGTCGGAGCGCGACCTGAACAAGAATCTGACGCAGAATCCGGGCTACTAGGTTTGTATGCTGAGCTACTCCAAGCATTTGTCATTGCGAGCATAGCGCAGCAATCGCACCCGAACAGCGCGACTGCACAGATGCGACTGCTGCGCTACCCTCGCAATGACAAACGCTTTAAAAAGTCTTTTTACCTGATTCAACCCTGCACTAAGCTTCTATCCTATCCTAATGAACCGTAGAACCCTACTCAAAAACCTCGCCCTGGCTGCCCCCGCCGCCTGGCTGCCCGGTGTGGTGGCTGGCCTCAATTGGAGCCCGCTGGCGCGCATAGCGCCTAGCCCCTTCCAGCCTACCTGGGACTCGCTGGCCCGCTACCAAACGCCCGAGTGGTTTCGCGATGCCAAGTTTGGCCTGTGGGCGCACTGGGGGCCGCAGTGCCAACCCGAGCGCGGCGACTGGTACGCCCGCGGCATGTACGAGGAGGGCTCCGACCAGTACAAGTTTCACTGCGAGAAGTACGGCCACCCGTCCAAATTTGGCTTCAAGGACGTGATAAATGAGTGGAAGGCCGAAGAGTGGAACCCCGACGAACTGCTAGCGCTGTACAAGAAGGCCGGGGCCAAGTACTTCGTGTGCCTGGCGAATCACCACGACAACTTCGACCTCTACGACAGCAGTCACCAGCCCTGGAACTCGACCCGCCTAGGTCCTAAAAAAGACTTGGTAGGCGGTTGGGCCAAAGCCGCCAAAAAGCAGGGCCTGCGCTTCGGGGTGAGCGTGCACGCCGCCCACACTTGGAGCTGGCTGGAAGTATCGCAGCGAGCCGACAAAAACGGCCCACTAGCCGGTGTGCCCTACGACGGCAAAATCACCACTGCCGACGGCCAGGGCAAGTGGTGGCAGGGTTACGACCCGCAGTCCCTCTACGCCCAAAACCATCCCTTGAGCGAGAACAGCCAAGACAACGGCATGATACACCGGCAGTGGAACTGGGGCAACGGCGTGACGCCGCCAAGCAAGGAGTACTGCGAGAAGTTCTACAACCGCACCATCGAGCTACTCGACAAGTACCAGCCCGACGTGGTGTATTTCGACGACACGGCCCTGCCGCTGTGGCCCGTGAACGACGCCGGCCTGCGCATTGCGGCGCACATGTATAACACCAGCACCCAGCGCCACGGCGGCCGCAACGAAGCCGTTATCCTAGGCAAAATTCTGACGCCCGAGCAGCGCAAGTGCATGGTCTGGGACATCGAGCGCGGCCAGAGCAATGAGATTGAGCCCCTGCCTTGGCAAACCGATACCTGCCTAGGTCAGTGGCATTACGACCGCCGCATCTACGACCAGCACGGCTACAAAAGCGCCAAGACGGTCATCCACACGCTCGTGGACGTAGTGAGCAAAAACGGCAACCTGCTGGTGAGCGTGCCCGTGCGCGGCAACGGCACCATCGACGACCAGGAGCGCACCATCGTAGAGGGCATCGGCGCCTGGATGCAGGTAAACGGCGAGAGCATCTACGGCACCCGACCCTGGAAAATATTCGGCGAAGGCCCAGCCCAGCAGGCCGCGGCCGCCCTCAGCGCCCAGGGCTTCAACGAGGGCAAGGGCAAGCCCTTCGGCCCCGAGGACATCCGCTATGTCACCAAGGGCAAAACGCTCTACGCCACGGCCCTAGGGTGGCCCACCAATGGCAAGCTGCTGCTAAAGTCGCTGGCCGTGGGCGGGCCGCACTACACGGGTAAAATCAAGCAAGTAGAGTTGCTAGGCGCGCCGGGCAAGCTCAAGTTTGAGCACACCAAGGACGGGCTGGCCGTAGTGCTGCCCGCCCAACAGCCCAACGACATTGCCTACCCGCTGAAGATTATACCGGCCTAGGGTGGCTTCTGGCAGCGGTTGAGGCTAATGCAAAAAAGGCTAGTCGTTGTGGCACCGAGCCACAACGACTAGCCTTTTTTGCCAGGTTTCCTAGGTGCCTATTTGGCGGCCTGCACGCCCTCGGTAGTCATTTGCACGCGCTTCAGGGTGCCGTCTTTGTTGTAGTAGAGGTAGTCGATGCACACCGAGCGGCGGAAGCTGCCGCCGCGCACGTCCATACCACCGTTGTGGTAGATGAAGTAAGACTTGCCTTTGAAGTCGATGATGGACTGGTGATTGGTGTTCGAGTTACCAGCTATTTCATTGAGCAGGCCCTTATACTCCCATGGGCCGTCGAGGCTGCGGCTCATGGCGTAGGCTATTTTCTCGGGAAACTCGGTGGCGAAGCTCAGGTAGTACCAGCCGTTGTGCTCGTGCACCCAGGGCGCCTCCGTAAAGCGCGGCAGGCCGCTCACGGTCTGGATGGGCCCATCTAGCTCGGTCATGTTGGGCTTGAGCTTGGCGTAGTAGCAAGCGGTATTGCCCCAGAACAGATAAGCCTGGCCTTTCTTGTCGATAATAACCGTGGGGTCGATATCATCCCAACTGATAGTTGTCGACTTGGTCATATCATTGGTAATTAAGGCCGAGCCGCGGGCGTCCTTAAACGGACCCGTGGGATTGTCGGCCACCGCTACCCCAATGGCCTTGCCCGGGATGGTGCCGTGCTCTACGGCCGCGTACCAGTAAAACTTACCATTGCGGGCAATTACCTGCGAGGCCCAGGCATCATCTTTGGCCCAGGCAAAGTCGCTGACTTTCAGCGGCACCGGGTGCTCGGTCCAGTTCACCATGTCCTTCGATGAGAAGCACAGCCACTCATGCATCACGTAGCGCTCCTGCGGGGCGGGCGCCTCATCGTGGCCGGTGTAGAGGTATACCGTGCCGTTTTGCACCATAGCGGCGGGGTCGGCAGTGTATTTGGTTTTGATGATGGGGTTGCCGCCCGGGCTGGCCGGGGCCGCCGGAGCTTGCGCCGACGCGGAGCCGGCTGCTAAGAGTAGCCCTAAGGCCGCGTTTGAAAGTAAAAGAGACAGGGTTTTGCGCAACATGGGAAGCTAAAGTAGGATGGGATAAGAAGCTGTCTAAGGTATTTCTATCGGTTTAAAGGTCTACCCGCACTACTTAGTAGCCACGGTGGGCCAGCCGGCGGCGCTCCAGACAATAGGTTCGATGCGCAGCTTAGGGCGGCCGCGGTCGTGGCCGTCGTAGCCGTGGAATATCAGGTGGTCAACCTTATCAAAGGTTGCCACGGCGTTGTGGCCCACGCCAAACCAGTCGGCGTTGCCCTGCAAAACCAGGGTGCCGCCGCCCTGCTCCATGGGCGTGCCGGCCTGGTCGAGGTAGGGCCCGGTCACGGCTTTCGAGCGGCCGACCATCATCTTGTAGGTGCTCTGCGGGCCGCGGCAGCAGTAGTCAAACGACACAAACAGATAGTAGTAGTCGCCGTGCCGGAAAATGAACGGCCCCTCAATAGCGCCATCGCCGGGCAGCGAGTCGGTGAGGGTGGCCGTGCGCGGGCGGCGAGCCAGCGTGCGCCATTGCGCGGGCTCGGCCGGGCCGGTGAGGTCGGGCCGTAGCTGCACCAACTTGATGCCGTTCCAGAACGAGCCAAACGTGAGCCAAGGGGTGCCGCGCTCGTCGCGCACCAGGTTAGGGTCGATGGCGTTCCACATATCGCGGCCGGGCGCCGACTCTATAACCGCGCCGTGGTCGGTCCACTTAAAATCGGGCGACTTAGGGTCCAGCGTTTTGTTGGTAGCCAGCCCGATGGCCGAGCGGTTTTTGCCAAATGTAGAAATGGAGTAGAACAGGCTGTACTGGCCGTTGTGATACGAAATATCGGGCGCCCAAATATGCTCCTTAAACCCTGGCACGTCGCGCTGGGCCCAGGCCGGCGGCGTGGCAAACACGGGCTTCTCGGCCGTCCAGTTCTTGCGGTCTTTCGATGACCATACCGTGACGCCGTTGCCGGTGCCAAAGAGGTAATACGTGCCGTTTTGCCGCGTCAGCACCGGGTCGTGGATGGGAATAGCCGGTGATGGGGCCTGGGCTTGGCTGCCCAGGCCGCAGAGCAGGAGCCCCAGCAGTAAGAGTTTTTTCATGAGCGCAGCTTTACATAAACGATTGTGTAAAGAGTTGCGAAGTACGGACATTTTCTGAAATCTAGAGATAGGTAAAGGTATTTAATTTTTAGAAGCCGTTGATGAGTTATTTCCTATCGCCGAGACCAGTCTTAACACGACCCCGATACACAAACGTTTGTGCCAACACTTCGTGCTGTTCAAGTAAAAGTCACATTAAGCACCCAGCTTTATGAAAGTACCGCTGACCAAGCAGGAGCTTAAAAAGCGCCACCTAGGGCCAGAGAAGCCATTTTTTTGCTTCTCCCCTTAGCTTTGTAGGTGCATTTGACCGGCCTTTTTGCTGCCGGCCCATCGTGCAGCTATGACTCCGCGCAAAAAGCAACCGACTACTACTCCGCACACTGTTTCGATGGCCGACCTGGCCCGGGAGTTGGGCGTATCCATGACGACCATTTCGCGGGCCCTAAGTGACCACCACAGCATTGGGGCGGCTACCAAGCAGCGGGTGCTTAAGCTGGCCAAGAAACTCAACTACCAGCCTAATCATCTCGCCGCCGCGTTGCGCAAGGGCCAGAGCCGCCTGCTGGGCGTGGTGGTGCCTTACATTGAGGGCAAGTTTTTTCCGTCGGTTATCCAGGGTATCGAGCAGGCCGCCAGCAAGGCCGGCTTCAGCGTTATCGTGTGCCAGTCGCACGAAGATGTGCAGATAGAGCGCCGCAACGTGGAAACGCTGTTGCACGCCCAGGTGGCGGGGGTGCTGGTATCGCTGGCCCGCAATACGCAGGAGTTTCACCACTTTGACAAGGTGCGGGCGCGCGGCATTCCGCTGGTTTTCTTCGACCGTATTCCGGCCAGCGAGTTTGTCAACTCGGTGGTGCTCAATGACCAAGCGGGTGGCTTTGCGGCCACCAATCACTTATTGGAGCAGGGCTGCCGCCGCATTGCGCACCTGGCGGGGCCGCAGCACCTCAACATCTACCGCGAGCGGCAGCAGGGCTACCTCAACGCGCTGGCCGCCCACGGTATCGAGCCTCAGGAAGAGCTTATTATCTACTCCGACATGACGCAGGAAGACGGCGCGCAAGCCATACGTCAGCTGCTCATGCTGCCCAATCCCATCGACGGCGTATTTGGGGCCGGTGACTCGGTTATCCTAGGTGCCTTGCAAGCGCTTAAAAGCCAAGGCATCCGGGTGCCGCAGGACATTGCCCTCGCGGGCTTCAGCAACGAAGGCTTCACGGCTATCACCGAGCCTAGGCTTACCTCCGTCGACCAGCGCTGCGAGGAGATGGGTGAAGCCGTGGTGCGCTTGTTTTTGGAGCTGTCTACCGCGCCCGAAGCCCAATTTGTGCAGCGCCAGGTGGTACTACAGCCCGAGCTATTTATTCGCGAGTCGTCGCTGCAAGTTACAGAGTAGTTTGGGCACAGTCAAAGACCGAAGTCTATAGTCTAAGGGCAGCACGTTTAGGTTCTTGTAAACTACCCTCAAACCTGTCATGTTGAGCCTGCGAAGCATCTTCTCACGTTAAAGTAATTCAACCGAGAGAAGATGCTTCGCAGGCTCAGCATGACAGGTTTTATATTTCTGGAGTCAAACCCGCGCTAGGCGTTGGCCACTATTAAGCTTACTCGTCTTCAGTTGGGCTGGGTGTATTCAACCCTAGGTGCTGGCTTTGAGAAGCTGCAGGCTGGTCGGGCGCCTGCCCACCGTAGCCCCCAGTGAAGGGGTTTTGGTCGGTGTCGGTTTGGCGGTCGCTCAGGTCTTCGCGGCCGCCGCTGCTGCCTACCCCACCCCGCTGGCTGCTCTGGTCATAGCCGCGGTCTTCATCGCCAGTATCGGCGGTTTGGCCCATGCCCATGCTGCGGCCTACGTCGCCGTAGTGGCCGCCGGGCGCGGCGCCTTGCTGCCGCTGCTGGTCGAAGTCGGAGCCCTGGGCCGACTTGGGCTCGGAGCTTGCATCTTGTTGGGCCGATGCGCTATCCGTATCGGCTAGTACCGGCGACATATCGTGGGCATAGTCGCGCGAGGTAGTGGCGGGGCCCTGGTCGGCGCCTAATTGAGTGGGGTCGGGCGGGCGCTGTTGCTCGCCGGCGGGTTGGTCGGAAGTAGCCATAAGTAGGTAGGAAAGACAATAATGTGGAGCGCACACCAGAGGCGCCGCAAAGCAGCTCACGGCGGCGTATTCTTTCTGTAGCCTACTGTGCTCACGACAGAAGGTTACGAGCCGCTGCCTGCTGGCAATGCCATTGCGCTCCGCCGCTAGCGGCAGCTTCGCAGAAATAAGCGAGGACTAGCCAGCAACCTAAGGGGACAAACCGTAGACTATATCTTAGCTCCGAAATCGATTTCTGAATTCATGCAAAATCCTATATTTGTGCTGCTGCTGGCCGCTAGCTTGCGGGCGGTCGCGCAATCCCCTACCCCGCTCACCGCTCGCCTCGATAAGGTGAGCGTCACTTTCGCCCTAGGTGCCAATGGGCAGCCTAGCTACACCATTGCCTACGGCCAGAAGCCGGTGGTGCAGCCCTCGCGCCTAGGGCTGGTATTCCAAGACGGCCAAGGCTTTGACGGCGCGCTGACCCTGACCGGCAGCGAGGTGAAGGACGTAGACGAAACCTGGCAGCCCGTGTGGGGTGAGGTCAAAAACATCCGCAACCACTACCAGCAACTGACGGTGCACTTGCGCCAAAAGGCCGCGCCCGGCCGCCGTATGGATGTGGTATTTCGGGTGTTTGCCGATGGCGTGGGCTTTCGCTACGAGTTTCCGCGGCAACAGGCGCTCGGCAACTTTGTGGTCATGGATGAGCTCACCGAGTTTGCCCTGCCCGCCGACCACCAGGCCTTCTGGATACCCGGCGACTACGACACCAACGAGTACCTCTACACCAAGTCGCGGCTGAGCGCGGTCGATAATTCGGCACAGGTCAAGTCCTCGACTGAGATTGCGGTGCGCGTGGCGCCCGATGCGCAGGCCGTGGCCACGCCGCTCATGCTCAAGGCCGATAACGGGCTGTACATCAATATCCACGAGGCGGCGCAGGTCAACTACCCGGCCATGCAGCTGCACGTAGACCGAGCTAGCCACCGCCTCACGGCCCGGCTGGTGCCCGATGCGGTGGGCAGCAAGGCCTTCTTGCACGCGCCCGCTATTACGCCCTGGCGCACGGTCATTATCAGCGACAAGGCCACCGATATTCTAGCCTCGAAACTGATTCTCAACCTCAACGAACCTAGCAAGCTCACCAACACCGACTGGATTAAGCCCATGAAATTTGTGGGCGTGTGGTGGGAAATGCAGGTGGGCAAGTCGGACTGGAAATACGCCAACAGCCTCGACACGCTCGATGCCAAGGGCCAGCTCATCCCGACTGGCCGCCACGGCGCCAACACGGCCAACGTGAAGCGCTACATCGACTTTGCCGCGCAACACCACCTAGGCGGCGTGCTAGTCGAGGGCTGGAACACCGGCTGGGAAGACTGGTTTGGCAACTGGAAGGAGAATGTATTCGACTTCGTGACGCCCTACCCCGATTTCAACGTGCAAGAAATCAGAGACTACGCCAAGGCCAAAGGCGTGCAGATGATAATGCACAACGAAACCTCAGGCGCCGCCACCAACTACGAGCAGCACCTCGACACGGCGTATGCCTTCATGAACAAGTACGGCTACCCAGCCGTGAAAACGGGCTACGTGGGCCGCATCATCCCGCGGGGCGAGCACCACGATGGGCAGTGGATGAGCAACCACTTTGTGCGCGTGGCCGAGATGGCCGCCAAGCACCACGTCTCGGTCGATATGCACGAGTCGGTGCGCCCCACCGGCCTCAGCCGCACCTACCCCAATTGGATGGCCAGCGAGGCCGGCCGCGGTAACGAGTACAACGCCTTCAGCATCGGCAGTCCGCCCGAACATGAGACCATTATGCCCTTCACTCGCTTCGTGGGCGGGCCGATGGATTACACGCCCGGCATCTTCAAGCTGAAAAACTACGAGCCCACCGGCAAGCGCCAAATGCATACCACGCTAGCCAAGCAGCTGGCCCTGTACGTGACCCTGTACTCGCCCCTGCAAATGGCCGCCGACCTGCCCGAAAACTACAACGAGCACCTCGACGCGTTTAAGTTTATCGAAGACGTGCCCGTGGACTGGGACGATACGCGCATCGTGGCCGCCGAGCCCGGCGACTACCTCACCACCGCCCGCAAGGCCAAAGGCAAGGACGAGTGGTACCTAGGCAGCATCACCGATGAAAACGCCCGCCAACAGCCCGTAAAGCTGAATTTCCTGACGCCCGGCCGCCGCTACCAAGCCACTATTTACGCCGATGCCAAGGATGCTGACTGGCAGAAGAACCCCGCCGCCTATCAGATAACTAAGCAGGTCGTGACCAGCAAATCGGCCCTCAAGCTACAGCTGGCGCCGGGTGGCGGAGCCGCCGTGAGCTTCAAGCCGCTGTAAGCAATAGTTACTTTTATTTAGTACCTAAGTTATAATCCCGAACCCAAGTTGTCATTGCGAGCGCAGCGAAGCAATCGCACCCGAACGGCGCGGCTGAACAGATGCGCTTGCTTCGCTGCGCTCGCAATGACAGCTCAGCGTTGTTAGCCTTTCTTTGCGCTTATGGAATATTTAGAAGCCGCCCGCCCTACCCCGTTCAAACGCTACTGCAAGACACTAAGCCTGCAAGCCGATGAGGCCCTCATCGCCGCTTACCGCAAGCTGCACACGCCGGAGGGGGTGTGGCCCGAGATAGCGCAGGGCATGCGGGAAATAGGCATCCTGGACATGGAGATATATCTACTTGGCAACCAAGCCTTCATGATAATGGACACGGTGCCCAACTTTGACCACGACCAAGCCATGCAGGTGCTGGCCACCAAGCCCCGCCAAGCCGAATGGGAGCAGGTAGTAGCCGCCTGCCAGCAAACTACTGCCAACGCTACTGCGGCCGAAAAATGGCAGTTGATGGAGCGTATCTACAAGATGGAAGTCTAGCCGACTTTTTGTGTAGCAGAAGCTGCGGTTTGTGTAGGCGGCCCCAGCCGATTTACGTGGACCTTTGAAGAACCTAAGCGCGGACTTACTCGCGCTTAGGTTCTTTCATTATGAACCTTACTGATTTTCGCACCCTAGGGCGCTCGGGCCTGGTAGTGAGCCCGCTGACGCTGGGCACCATGACGTTTGGCACCCCACGCTGGGGCTCGGCCGACGACGTTTCCGAAAGCATTTTCCAGGCCTACGTGGAGGCGGGCGGCAATTTTATTGACACCGCCGACGTGTACGCCAAGGGCCGTAGCGAGGAGCTGGTGGGCAGCTACGTAGCCAGCCGCGGCCTGCGCGACCAAATAGTGCTGGCCACCAAGTTTGGCTTCAACACCCAGCCCGGTAACCCCCACGCGGGCGGCAACGGCCGCAAGCACATCCACCAAGCCCTCGAAGGCTCGCTGCGCCGCCTAGGTACCGATTACATCGACTTGTACTGGCTGCACGTGTGGGATATGGTGACACCCGTAGAAGAGGTCTTGCAGACCCTAGGCGACCTAGTGCGCGCCGGTAAAATCCGCTACTTCGGCTTTTCCGACATGCCGGCTTGGTACGCCACCAAGGCCGCCACGCTGGCCCAAGCGCACGGCGTGCCCGGCCCAATTGCCATGCAAATGGAGTACTCGCTGGTAGCGCGCACCCTCGAAACCGAGCACGTGCCCGCCGCCCGCGAATGCGGCCTGGGCATCGTGCCGTGGAGCCCCCTTGCGGCGGGCTTCCTAGCTGGCAAGTACGAGCGTGCTGAGGCAGGCGCCACCGGCGAAGGCCGGCTCAGCGGCCCCAATCCATTCGGCAACACAAAGTTTAGCGACCGCAACTGGCAGGTGCTCGACGTGCTGCGCCAGGTAGCGACCGAGGCCGGCCAGCCACTAGCTCAAGTGGCCTTAGCCTGGGCGCTGGCGCGGCCGGGCGTTAGCTCGCTCATCATGGGAGCCAGCAAATTAGAACAGTTGCACGACAACCTGGCAGCGTTGGAAATTCAGCTCACGCCCGAGCAATTGCGCGCGCTGAATGCCGGTAGTGTGCCCGACCCCGCTTTCCCGGAGGGGTTCTTCTCGGCGGGACTTCAGCGTGGTATTTTCGGGGGGCACGCGGTGCAGGGTTGGTAGTAGCAGCCCTAGGGTAGCTTTCCGGCTACTAGTATTGAGCTGGCTCGTCACTCGTGAGACCCCACCCCCGACCCCTCCCCTCCGGGAGAGGGGAGCCTTTCGTTAGGTTACGCAAGTAGTCGTCAGGCTCCCCTCTCCCGGAGGGGAGGGGCCGGGGGTGGGGTCCTACGTGAGGGCAGTAGGGACCATAGCGTAGCCGCGTTTTGTGTTGCAGAATCAGAGGTTTGTATAAGTCATGCCCTAGGTAGCCCCCGGACCTTTGTCAGGTAAAACAACCAGCTTACCAACTTATTATGAATACCCTCAAACGCGTAGCCCTGGGCACCCAGGGCCTAGAAGTACCCATCGAAGGCCTGGGCTGCATGGGCATGACGAGCGGCGTCAACGGCATGAGCGTGTACGGCGAAGCCGACGAAGCCGAGAGCCTGGCCACCCTACACCGCGCCCTAGAGCTGGGCGTGGACATGCTCGACACCGCCGACCTCTACGGCCCGCTGCTCAACGAGCGCCTAGTAGGCAAGGCCATTGCCGGCCAGCGCGACAAGTTCACCATTGCCACTAAGTTTGGCTTTGAGGTGGACGACAATGAGCAGTGGACCGGCGGCTACAACGGCCGCCCCGAGTACGTGCGCAAGTCTATCGAGCGCTCCTTGCGCAACCTAGGTACCGACTACGTGGACCTCTACTACCTGCACCGCATCGACCCTAACACGCCGGTAATGGAAACCGTGGGCGCCATGAGCCGCCTCGTGGAAGAAGGCAAAGTGCGCTACCTAGGCCTAAGCGAAGTATCGGCCAACGTGCTGCGCCAGGTACACGCCGTGCACCCCATCGCAGCCCTGCAAACCGAGTACTCGCTCTTCGACCGCCACGTGGAGGAGGAAGGCATTTTGGAAGCCACACGCGAGTTGGGCATCGGCTTCGTGGCGTACTCGCCCCTAGGTCGCGGCTTTTTGTCGGGCGACATCAAGACGCCCGACGACTTTGAGCCTACCGATTCGCGCCGGTTTTTCCCGCGCTACCAGGGCGAGAATTTTTACAAGAACCTGGAGCTAGTGCAGAAGCTGCAAACCCTAGCCGAGACAAAGGGCGTGACCTCTTCCCAGCTGGCACTTGCCTGGGTGCTGGCCCAGGGCGTAGTTGCCATTCCGGGCACCAAGCGCCGCAAGTATCTGGAGCAGAACGTGGCCGCAGCCAGTATCACGCTGAGCCCGCAGGAACTAGCTGACCTCGATGCCATCATGCCGGTGGGCAGCGCGGCGGGCGCGGCCTACCCGGCAGGGCTGTAACTTGCTAAAGACAACCTAAAACAAAGTCTGCCGTGCTGAGCTGCCGAAGTGTCTCTACCGCTTTATTCAGCATGCGGTAGAGATGCTTCGGCAGGCTCAGCACGGCAGACTTTGTTTGACTATTTGATTCTAAACGAAGAAGATATCCTCTGTTATGAAACCGGCTGCCAACGACCTTCAGGTACTGCACACCGTTACGGAATATGCCCGGTTCTGCGGGTTAGAAGCGCCCCGGCACCCTCTGCTTACTATCATTGACCTAGCCACGACGCGGGGCCAGCCGCGCCCCACCGGCCTGACGCCGATAGTGCAGCAGTTTTATACTATCTGGCTCAAAAAGAACATCAAAGGCACTATCTACTACGGGCGGCAGTCCTACGACTTTGGCGAAGGCGTGCTGGGTTTTCAGGCGCCGGGCCAGGTTTTCGCCATTGATGAAACCCTAGACCTCTCCGAAATCAGCGGCTGGGGGCTGGTGCTCCACCCCGACTTTCTGCACAAGCACCCGCTGGGCAAGAAAATAGCGAGCTACAGCTTTTTCTCTTACCAAGTCCACGAGGCGCTGCACCTGTCAGCGCAGGAAGAACGGGTGCTCGACGGCATCCTCACTGGCATTCGGCATGAGTATGAGCAGCCCATCGATGCCTTTAGCCAAGACGTGCTCGTGTCGCAGCTAGAGGTGCTGCTAAACTACGCCAACCGCTTTTACCACCGCCAGTTTCTCACGCGGCGGCCGGCCGAGCACGACCTGCTCAGCCGCTTCGAGGCGTTGCTGACCGACTACTTTGCCCAGAGCGGCGAGCAGCCGCTGCCCACCGTACAGTACTTCGCCGATGCGCTGCACGTGTCGCCGGCCTACCTCAGCGACATGCTGCGCACCCTCACCGGCCAAACCACCCAGCAGCACATCCACTACGGCCTTATTGAGAAAGCCAAGCAACTGCTACTCAGCACCTCGCTTTCCATCAACGAAACAGCTTTCCAGCTGGGCTTTGAGTACCCGCAGTATTTCACGCGGCTTTTCAAAAACAAAACAGGGCTGACGCCAGCCGCCTTTCGCCTCTCGGCGCAGTAGGTTCTAGGTTGGTATCCGAGGTGTACCGTGGACCCTGCGGGTCCGCGAATTACTTGCCTTATTGCAACTACTCACGCGCGGACCCGCAGGGTCCACGGTACAGCCAGTCGGTTACTCGGGCAGCAAGTCGGCTTGGTCTTTCAGCGCCACGCCAGAGAGCTGGCGGCGCAGTGCCTCACGTAGCAGCCAGCTTAGCTTGGCCGCCGCGGCGGGATAAGGCAGGCCCGCGGGCCTGATATTCGACACGCAATTGCGCGCCTCGTCGGTGAGGCCGGGCCGCGGACCGTAGGTGAAGTAGGCGCCTAGGCTATCGGGCGCGCTCAGCCCCGGTCGCTCGCCAATGAGCACCAGCACCAGTCGCGCCCGCAGCAAGTGGCCGATTTCATCGCCTAGGGCCACGCGGGCCTGTTCGGCCAGTACCAGCGGCCCAAGGCGCAAGCCCGTAGCGCGCAACTCTGGTAGCAGCAAGCCCAGCAGCGGCACGGCATGCGCGTTGATAGCGGTGGCCGACAAACCATCGGCCAGCACGATGGCCACGTCGCAGTCGGCGTCAGCAGCTAGGTGAGCTTTTGATTCTTCAGCTAGCTGGCGGCCGTGGTCGGGGCGCTGGAGGTACTCCTGGCGGTTTTGGGCCTGGCTACTTACCTGGTGCACAGACAGACCTAGGGTGGCTAATTCAGCTAGCAGGCGCTCGGTATCAAGGGCCGAGTATACAGCATCGCGGGCGTGGGCGTGAGCCAGCTTGAAGGCCAGCGCCTCTTGCATGGGCACGCTGGTACCCGTGCGCCCTAAGGCTATGCGGGCGGCGGTGAAGGCGCGCAGGCCGGCCCACGGGTCGGGCTCCGGGGCAGCGGGAGGCAGGTCGGACAGGTCACTCATGGCAAAGGTTTCAAAATACCGACTTGAAAAATACGTCTGTCATTGCGAGGAGGAATGACGAAGCAATGGCATCAGAACGAACCAGTCTAGGTTCCATTCAAATGCGATTGCTTCGTCGCGCCTCCTCGCAATGAGTACCTTAAAATCTACCGGAGCGCGGGCGGCAGCTGGCCCAATAGCCGCGCCGATGCGGCGGGCAGCAACTGCCCTTGCGCATTGAAAATTCCTTGTTGCGCCAGCCACGCCTCGAACTCGGGCGCGGGTCGCAAACCCAGCACCTGCCGCACATAGAGCGAATCGTGAAAGGAAGTGGACTGGTAGCCGAGCATAATATCATCGGCCCCCGGAATGCCCATGATGTAGTTGCAGCCGGCCACGCCGAGCAGCGTGAGTAGCGTGTCCATGTCGTCTTGGTCGGCCTCGGCGTGGTTGGTGTAGCACACGTCTACGCCCATTGGCAGGCCCAGGAGCTTGCCACAAAAGTGGTCTTCGAGGGCAGCTCGGATGATTTGCTTGCCGTCGTAGAGGTACTCGGGGCCGATGAAGCCGACCACCGTATTGACGAGCAGCGGCTGGAAGCGCCGGGCCACGGCGTAGGCACGGGCCTCGCAGGTTTGCTGGTCGAGGCCGTGGTGGGCATTGGCCGAAAGCGCGCTACCCTGGCCGGTTTCGAAGTACATCACGTCCTGACCCAGCGTACCGCGGCCCAGACTGAGCGTGGCCTCGTGGGCCTCTTGCAGCAGCCCTAGGTTAATGCCAAAGCTGGCATTGGTAGCCTCTGTGCCGCCGATGGATTGGAAGGTCAAATCGACCGGTACGCCTTGCTCGATGAGCTGCAAGGAAGTAGTGACGTGGCACAGTACGCACGACTGTGTCGGGATGGCGTACTGCTCGCGCACCGCATCAAGCATGTACAGCAAGTCGCTCACCGCCTTAGGGTTGTCGGTGGCCGGATTGATACCTAGGACGGCGTCGCCGCTGCCATAGAGCAGGCCATCGACGAGGATGGCGGCGATGCCGCGCAGGTCGTCGGTGGGGTGGTTGGGCTGGAGGCGGGTGGCCAGGTGCCCGCGCAGCCCCAGGGTATTGCGAAAGCGCGTGACAACCTCGACGCGCCGGGCCACCGCAATCAGCTCCTGGTTGCGCAGCAGCTTGCTCACGGCCGCCACCATCTCGGGCATGAGGCCGGGCGTCAGGGCGTGCAGCGCGGCAGCATCGGCCGCGTCCGACACGAGGTAATCGCGCAGTTGCCCCACCGTGAAGTGGGCAATGGGCGCAAACGCCGCCGCGTCGTGCGTGTCCAGAATCAGGCGCGTGACCTCATCCTGCTCGTAGGGCACCAGCGGCTCGTGCAGAAAGTCGCGCAGTGGCACATCGGCTAGGGCATACTGGGCGGCCACGCGCTCCTCATAGGTAGCGGCGGCCACGCCGGCCAGCACGTCGCCCGAACGCAGCGGCGTGGCGCGCGCCAGCAGCGTTTTCAGGTCGTCGAATACGTAGGCGCGCTGGCCGATGGTGTGGCGATACATGGGTACAATGAGCAATTAATAGTGAGCAATGAGCAGGCTTCCCCAAGGTAAAACGCTCCGAAAATCTGCGCTTTACCCCTGCGAAACACTGCAAAAAACTACATTCTACTTACGCCCCAGCAGTCGGTACAGCACCAGTGCCACCAACAGCCCTGCCAGGAAGATACCGCTTAGCAGTAGATTGCTATAAACCAAGGCACCTAGGCTTACAATAGATAGCCCCAGCGCCATTAGCGGCACCAGCGGGTAGCCTGGCACGGCAAAGGGCCGCGCCAGCGCCGGCTCGCGGCGACGCAGCACAAAGAGGCTCACCAAGCTCACAATGTACATCACCAGCGCGCCCAGCACCGAGAGGATAATGACTTGCGCGGTAGTGCCCGTGAGCAGCGCCAGCAGCCCTACCCCACCACCCGCTACTAAGGCCCAGTGCGGCGCCCCCCGACCATTGAGCCGGGCCAAAAAACTCGGCAGATAGCCGCCGCGCGCCAGCGCGAATACCTGCCGCGAATAGCCGATAATGGTACCGTGAAATGAGGCCACCAGCCCAAACAGCCCGATGCTGGCGAAGAACTTGGTGAGCGGGCTGTCCTTGCCCAGCACCAGCGCTAGGGCCTCGGGCAACGGGTAATCAAGGTGGCTGAGGCGGCGCCAATCGGTAGCGCCGCCCGTGAGCACCATCACGCCCAGGGCCAGCAGCACCAGCGTACCCAGGCCGTAGCCGTAGCCCAGGGGCAGGGTGCGGCGAGGGTCTTTCACTTCCTCAGCTACCATCGCCACGCCCTCGATGGCCAAGTAAAACCAGATGGCAAACGGCAGCGCCGCCAGCACACCCGCCAGCCGCAGCGGCACCGGGTGCGCCAGAAAATTGGCCAGCCTAAAGTGCGGCGCCAGCACGCCCATGAACACTAGTAGTTCGGCCACAGCCAGCACCGTGACTACCAGCGAGAACCGGGCCGACTCCTTGATGCCGAGCAGATTGATAATCGTGAACACCACGTAGCAGCCCACCGCCGTGCCCAGCACCGGCACCCTAGGGTGCAAAAAGTGCCCGTAGCTACCCAGCGCTAGCGCAATGGCCGGCGGCGCCAGCAGAAACTCGACCAGCGTGGCGTAGCCCGCTACCAGCCCACCTAGGGGCCCCAGCGCCCGGTGCGCGTAGGCAAAGGGCCCGCCCGCCTGCGGGATGGCCGTGGTCAGCTCCGTGAAGCTGAGAATGAAGGTGATGTACAGCACCGTCACGACCAGCGTGGCCACTAGCAAGCCCACCGGCCCAGCCTCCGCCCAGCCCAGGTTCCAGCCAAAATATTCGCCCGAAATAACTAGGCCTACCGCGATGGCCCACAAACCCAGCGGCGTCAGTGTTTTCTGGAGGCTTGGGGCAGCGGACTGAGACATAGGCTAGCGCTAGGTGACGAAGCGCTAAGGTCAGCCGTATTAGGCTAATAATCACTATGAGTAGCCGATTTCGGCGCCTTTTCCATTGCACAGGGCGCAGTAGCTAGCGCATGGTGGCGCGGATGCTGCGTGGCTGGCTACTTACACCAACGCCTACCCTACTGCCTCGTTTAAGAAGCAGCAGAGTAGGCGTTTGAATAATACTACGCGGTGGGTTTACTACCGCAGGTCGGCCAGGGCCACCGCGTCCATATCGGTGTACTCCAGGTTTTCACCGGCCATGCCCCAGATGAAGGCGTAGGCCGCCGAGCCGCAGCCAGTGTGGATAGACCACGGCGGCGACAGGATGGCCTGCTCGTTGCTGACCCACAGCGGGCGAGTTTCCTGGGGCTCGCCCAGCAGGTGCAGCACGCGCTGGCCGTCGTTCATGTTAAAGTACAGGTAGGCCTCCATGCGGCGGTCGTGCACGTGCGAGGGCATGGTGTTCCACACCGAGCCGGGCTTGAGCTGGGTGAGGCCCATCACGAGCTGGCAGCTCGCAATGCCTTCGTTGTAGATATACTTGTAGATGGTGCGCTCATTGGCCGTTTCCTGGGCGCCCATTTGCACGGGCGTGGCCTCGGCCTGGGTGCGGCGGGTGGTGGGGTACTCCTTGTGCGCAGGGGCCGACAGCAAGTAAAATTTGGCTGGCTCGGCGGCATTCACGCTCTTAAATTCTACTTCTTTGCAGCCTTTGCCCACGTAGAGGCAGTCTTGGTTACCTAGGTCATGCGTGGTACCATCCACTACGATTTGGCCGGCGCCGCCCACGTTGAGGGCGCCTAGCTCACGGCGCTCTAGGAAGAAGTTGGCCTTGAGGTTGCCGGGATTGGGCAGCGGCAAACCGGCCTCGGTAGGCATTGCCCCGCCCACTATCATGCGGTCGTAGTGCGTGTAGGTCAGCTCAATGGCGCCGGGCGTGAAGATGTTTTCAATCAGAAAGTGCTCGCGCAGTCCGGCGGTGTTCAGGCCGGCCGTTTCGCGGGCACTAATGGCAAAGCGTTGTGTCATAAATCGCAGATTCAAACGGATTAAACGGATTTCGCAGATACGCTTGGCTGCGCCAAGCTGACTGCTTTTGATGTCGGTTATTGCTTTTTAGGTGACGAGGTTGCGTGCTCGCCACGCATGGTGGCGCGTGCAACTGCCTGGACTTACCGGCCCATCCAGCCGCCGTCTACGGTGAGGATGGTGCCGTGCACGTAGGCGCCAGCTTCGGAGGCGAGGAACACGACCGGCCCCTTGAAGTCAGCGGCTTCGCCCCAGCGGCCGGCCGGAATGCGACCTAGGATGCTGGCCGAGCGGTCGGGGTCATTACGCAGCGCCTCGGTGTTATCGGTGGCGATGTAGCCGGGCGCGATGCCGTTCACATTCACGCCTTTGCCGGCCCACTCGTTGGCTAGCGCTTTCACTACCGAGCCAATAGCGCCTTTGCTGGCGGCGTAGCCCGGCACGTTGATGCCGCCTTGGAAGGTGAGCAGCGAAGCCGTAAAAATGATTTTGCCCGAGCCCTGCTTCATCATGCGGCCGCCGATGGCGCGGGCCAGCCGGAAGGGCGAGTCGAGGTTGATGGCTAGCACGTCGTCCCAATCTTGGTCGGAGTGCTCGGCAGCGGGGGCGCGGCGAATGGTACCGGCGTTATTCACCAGAATATCAATTTGCTCGAAGTCGGCCAGCACCTGGGCGGTGAAGGCATCGGCGCTGGCGCGCTGGCTGAAATCGGCCTGGTAGGCGAAGAACTGCCGACCTAGGGCCCGCACTTGCTTGCCTGTTTCGCCACCGTCGGCGGCCATCGTGGCCGATACACCAATGATGTCGGCGCCGGCCTCAGCGAGACCTAGGGCCATGCCCTGGCCGATGCCGCGGTTGCTGCCCGTGACTAAGGCGATTTTGCCGTCGAGGCGAAAGAGAGAATCTACACTCATAAGGTGGCGGGAAGTAAATCGATTGTGCCAAAAGTAAGAACGCCGCCCGGAGTACGGGCGGCGTTCTTTTATTTAAATCCGGGCTTATTTCTTGCCCGCCACAATCTCCTCTACCACCAGCGGGTCGAGCAGCGTGGTGGTGTCGCCCAGGTTCGAGGTTTCGCCCTCGGCCACCTTGCGCAGAATGCGGCGCATGATTTTACCCGAGCGGGTTTTGGGCAAGCCACTCACCAGCTGAATCTTATCGGGCTTGGCGATGCGGCCGATGTGGGCCACCACTGCCTCGATAATGCTGCCTTCCACGCGCTGACGGTCGAGGTCATTGTCGGGCAGGCCGTTGCGGCAAATGACGTAGGCGTAGATGCCCTGGCCCTTCACGTCGTGGGGGTAGCCCACCACGGCGCTCTCTACCACGTCGGGGCTTTCGTTGATGGCACTCTCGATTTCGGCGGTGCCGAAGCGGTGGCCGCTCACGTTTATCACGTCATCGACGCGGCCGATGATGCGGTACAAGCCCTGCTCGTCACGGCGGGCGCCGTCGCCGGTGAAGTAGTAGCCCGGGTAGGGCTGGAAGTACACCTGGCGGGCGCGCTCATGGTCGCCCCAAGTGGTGCGAATAACGCCCGGCCAACTGGCCTTAATGGCCAGGTAGCCTTCCTGGTCGTTGCCCTCCAACTCGGTGCCTTCCTGGCTCAGCAGCACGGGCTGCACGCCGGGCAGCGGCAGGCCTGCGCGGGCGGGCACGCTGGGCGTGATACCAGCCAGGGCCGAAATCATGATGCCGCCGGTTTCGGTTTGCCACCAGGTGTCTACGATGGGGCAGCGGCCCTTGCCCACGTGCTGGTGGTACCAGTGCCAGGCTTCTTCATTGATGGGCTCGCCCACCGACCCTAGGACACGCAAGCTGCTGAGCGAATACGCCAGCACGTGGTCGAGGGGCGCGGCCATGAGCGAGCGGATTGCCGTGGGCGCGGTGTAAAAAATCGAGACGTGGTGCTTGTCAATCACTTCCCAAAAACGACCCGGCGACGGGTACGTGGGCACACCTTCAAAGAGCAGCGACGTGCTGCCGCTCAGCAGCGGCCCGTAGAGCAAGTACGTGTGGCCCGTAACCCAACCAATGTCGGCGGTGCACCAGTAAATGTCGTTTTCCTCGACCTGGAACACGTTTTGGAACGTATACTGGGCCCACACCATGTAGCCGGCCTGGGTGTGCACCACGCCCTTGGGCTTGCCGGTACTGCCGCTGGTGTAGAGGATAAACAGCGGGTCTTCGGCCTTCATTTCGGCGGCCGGGCAGGCTTTGGCCACGCCCCGCACCTCGTCGTGAAACCAGATGTCGCGGCCTTCCTGCATCTGCACAGGCCAGCCGGTATGCTCCACCACCAGCACGCCGCGCACGCTGGGGCAGGTTTGCAGCGCGTCGTCGACTACGCTCTTCACGGGTATTTGCTTGGCGCCGCGGTTCAGGCCATCGGCCGTTACCACGTAGGTGGCCTGGGCATCGTTCACGCGGTCGGCAATGGCCGAGGCCGAAAAGCCCGCGAACACCACCGAGTGCACTGCCCCAATGCGGGCGCAGGCCAGCGTGGTCACGGCCAGCTCGGGTATCATGGGCATGTAGATAACCACGCGGTCGCCCTTCTGCACGCCGTTGTTAAGCAGCACGTTGGCCATCTGGCACACTTGCTCGTGCAGCTCGCGGTAAGTCAGGCGGGTGTGGCGGTCCTTGGGGTCGTTGGGCTCGAAGATGATGGCCAGCTTGTTGGCACGGGTGGCCAGGTGGCGGTCAAGGCAATTCTCGGTGATGTTGAGCGTGGCCCCGTCGAACCAGGTGCTGGTGCCGGCCGGCGAAAACTCGCCGCCGCGCACCGTATCCCACTTCTTACGCCAGGTAAAGCCTTCGGCTACGTTGCCCCAAAACATATCGGGGGCGTCGACGGACTGCTGATAGGCGGCGTTATACTCTTCGAGGGTGCGAATGCGAAAAGACATGGGTGGATGGGTTGAGAGTGTTGAGTTAGGAGTTAAGAGTTTTAAATTCTAGCCTGTCATTGCGAGCGTGGCGCAGTAAATCTTGGTGTCAGCAACGAAGCGAGTGAGATGCTTCACTGCGCTGCATGACCAATAATTTCAGCATGGTTCTTTTGCCAGCAGCTCGCGGACCTTTTCCATGAGCTGGCGGGTGCTGAAAGGCTTGGGAATATAGAGGTCGGCGCCCGCTGCGTAGCCCTGCTGTACGTCGGTGGGTTGGCTTTTGGCCGAGAGGAAAATGACCTTGGTGGCGGCCCGGCTGGCGTTTTCGCGAATGGTGCGGCACACTTGGTAGCCGTCCACGTCGGGCATCATCACATCGAGCAGCACTAGGTCGTAGGGCGTTTGGGCGACGGCGGCCAGGGCCTCGCTGCCGTTGCGCGCAATGCCAACTTGGTAGCCGTTTTTGCGCATCAGAAATTCGAGCGACATCACGATATTGGGCTCATCGTCAACGATTAGGATAGCGGGCATAATCATAGAGAATAAGAAGTACTAAAGGGTGCCGTGGCACGCACCGGCGGCGCCAGCGGCAGCTCCACAAAGAAGCGCGCACCTTGCTCGGGGGCGCTCTCGACCCAGATGCGGCCCTGGTGCAGTTCCACGAGCTTTTTGGTGATAGCCAGCCCAAGGCCCGACCCTTCGGGCTTGCGCATGTTCTGGTGCTGCGCCTGAAAAAACTTGTCAAAAATCTGATGGTGCTCGGCCTGGGCAATGCCCTTGCCATTGTCCTCCACGCACAGCAGTAGGGCATCGGCAGCGGGCCAGGCCAGCAGCCCAATGCGGCCGGTGCCGCCCAGGGGGCAGGCCTTCACGGCATTGCTTAGCAGGTTGATGAGCACCTGCATCAGGCGGTCGCGGTCGGCGGGCAGGGGTGGCAGTTCGGCGGGCACGTCGAGGTGCAGCGCGATGCCCTTGGCGCGGGCAAGCTGGCCCACGGCCTCGGCGGCTTCGGCAGCTACCTCAGCCAGCGCCACGGGCGCACGCACCAGCGTGGTCTGGCCGCTCTCTAGCTTCTCTAGGTCGAGAATCAGGGAAATGAGGCGCGTGAGGCGCTCGGCCTCGCGGCCAATGGTGTTGTGAAAACGCTCGCGCTCCTCCTCTTCTAGGTCGGGGTTGTCGGCCAAAATCTCGGCCAGCGCCCGGATGCTGGTGAGCGGCGTGCGCAGCTCGTGCGTCACGGTGTACAAGAACTCGTCTTTCTGCTGGTCCAGGGCCTGCAGTTGCTGGTAGGCTTGGCGCAGCTCATCGGTGAGGCGCTGCAGCTGCCGGCTCTGCTTTTGCAGCTGGCGGTTGGCTTCGAGTAGCTGCTGGCTTTCCTTGAGAATGCCCACCACGTTGTCGTAGCTGATTTGCTCTTCGCCCGCCACCGAGGCCAGCAGCAGCCGCGCCGAGGCCGGCCCTAGGGTACCCGCCAGCAGCTTTTCGGCATACAGCAGCAGGCGCGGGTCGGCAGGATTTGGGGCTTGGTGCGTAGTGCCTAGCGCCTGCGCCTGGGAGCCGAGGTCAGTAGCTGTCGGCTGATAACTGGCACCTACTACTTGCTCATTGTTAATTACTAAGGCGTCAGGAAAGCGCTTGGCGAAGGTTTGCAAGGCTTGGTTAGTCCGCTTCTTACCTAGGAAGCCGAGGAGCAGGGCGCGCACATCGGGCAGCAGCGGGTGGCCCTGCCAGCCGGCTACTTCTTCGGCCAGGCTGCGGCGCCGAAACACATCGACAAACACGTCGGCTTGGCGTAACTCTAGCGCGCTCGGCGGCCAAGCCAGCGAGGCGCCCACGTAGAGCCCGATATTGAAAAACCAGCTCCAGAACAAGCCGTGCGACAGGTAATCGAGCCCTTCTAGCCCCAGCAGCGCGCCCGGCCGCAGGGCACTAATGCCCCCTACCCCAGCCGTGAGAATGGATTCGGGCAGTCGCCCTGGCCCCACCACTGTGGGCACCACCAAGGTAAAAAACCACACCGCGAACCCTGCCAGCAGCCCCAGCGTGGCCCCGCGCCGGGTGCCGCCCTTCCAGTAGAGCCCGCCCAGCACGGCGGGCACAAACTGCGCCACCGCCGCGAACGATACCAGGCCCGTATTCACCAGCGGCAATTGGTGGCCCACGGCCGCGTAGTAGCCATAGGCCAAGGCCAACACCAGCACCACGGCACCCCGGCGGCTTTGCAGCGCCACCCGCCCTAGGTAGGCAAAGCGGCGCGGCTGCGCGCCCGACCGGCCCGACACCTCGCGCACCAGCAGCGGCATCAGCAAGTGGTTGCTACTCATCACGCTCAGGGCCACCGTTTCCACGATAATCATGCTACTGGCCGCCGACAGCCCCCCTAGGTAGGTGAGCAGCGCCAGCCACGAGTGGCCCGTGGCCAGCGGCAGAGCCAACACAAACGTGTCGGCGTCGAAGCTGCCGCCGCCAAGCCGCAGCATGCCGCCGAAGGCGATGGGCAACACGAAAATATTGATGATGAGCAAGTAGAGCGGAAACAACCACATGGCCTTGCGCAGGTGGTCCTCGGCCACGTTTTCGACCACCGCCACCTGAAACTGGCGCGGCAGCAGCAGCACCGCCGACATACTAAGTACTAGCAGTGTGAACCACTCGGCGCTGCTGGTGCCAGCGCCGTGCAGCGTAAAGAGCCGGGCCAGCGCTGGCTGGGCCGCCGCCTGGTTAAACACATCGGCAAAGCCGTGAAACAGCCCGAACGTGACGAAGCCACCGAGCACTAAAAAGGCCAGCAGCTTCACCAGACTTTCGAGGGCCACGGCCAGCACAATGCCCTCGTGCCGCTCGGTAGCTTCTACCGAGCGCACCCCAAACAGGATGGTGAATACCGCCAGCACGCCGGCCGTAAACAGCGCCGCTACGCTGGCCTCGACCCGCCCGCCGCTGCCTATCAGCACTACAAAAGAACCCGATATAGCTTTGATTTGCAACGCAATATAGGGCACCACACCCAGCACGCACACCACCGTTACGAGGGCACCTAGGGCCGCACTTTTGCCGTAGCGCGCCGAGATGAAGTCGGCAATGGAGGTGAGGCGCTGCTGCCGGCACACCCGCACTATTTTGCGCAGCACCAGCCACCAGGCCGGGGCCAGCAGCGCGGGCCCTAGGTAGATGCCCACGAAGCTGAGCCCCTGGTGCGCCGCCCGCCCCACCGAGCCGTAGTAGGCCCAGGCGGTGCAGTACACGGCCATGCTCAGGGCGTACACGTAGGGGTTGGCGACCAGGCTTTGGCGGGTGGCCGACCGGCGCTCGGCGGCGTAGGCCACGCCGAAAAGCAGGGCCAGGTAGCCAAAGGAAAAGCCGATAACCAACAGTTTATTCACCGCAATAGCCGGTTTGCCGGGGGCGCGCCCCGCGTTCAGGAAGTCTTGCTGACCAGCCAGCCGGTCAGGCCAATAAGGAGCACCCAGGTGAGCAGAATATACCAACACAGCACGGGCACGCCCGCCACCCGCCCGCCGTGGTCGAACACGGCTAGCAGCGGGAAATTGAGCAGCACCCCAAACAGCCCCGCCACAAACAGCAGCCGCTGGCCCCTAGGGCGCTCGGTATCGGGTGGGGTTAGCTCAGGTTTCATAAGGGTAGGCCTTCACTTTAAGCGAAAAACCCGCCGGGCGCAGGGCCGGGCGGGTTTTATCATTGACAACTAATACATTGAAAAAATTATTCTGTCGTGCAGAGCGTAGCGAAGCATGACAGAATAACGACCTTCACCGCCCTATTATTAGCTGTCCATCAGCTTCACGTTGCGAACGTCTTTCATCATGGCCATACCCACGAAGAAGCAGATGAGGGCGATAACCACCGGGTACACCAAGCCCACCAGGCTGCTGTGCTCTTTGGCGAAGGTGCCGGCCGGCTGGGCGGCGGCCCACACGCCGATGGAGGTAGCAATGAGCGGCACGAAGCCCCCAAACACACCATTACCAATGTGATAGGGCACCGACAGCGAGGTGTAGCGCACGCTGGTTGGGAACAACTCGACGAGGTAGGCCGCGATGGGGCCGTACACCATCGTCACGAACACGACGAGGCAGAACACGAGCGCAATCATGGCCGGAATGTTGGGCGTGAGCGCCTTCATGACGGCGGGCACGGCCTTGCCGGCGGCATCCACGGTAGCGGGCGTAATCTCGGTGAGCGGCCCGGCGAAGGCCTTGATGCCATAGAAGAGCGGAATCGTGAACAGCGCCCCGCAAATCATGCCCGTCATGATGATTTTCTTGCGCCCGATGCGGTCGGAGAGTGAGCCAAAGTAGATGAAGAGCGGCGTGGCCAGCAGCATAGCTACCACCATGATGATGCTCGAATGCACGATATCAAGCTTCAAGGTGGCATTCATAAACGTGAACGCCTGAAACTGGCTGGTGTAGAAGATAACGCCTTGACCCATCGTCACTCCAAACAGGGCGATGAGTACCAAACGGCGGTTGATGGGGTTCACGAATGAGTCGCGCAGCGGGCTCTTGCTGGTGGTGCCGGTGGCCTTGGCTTTGGCGAACAACGGCGACTCGTGCAGCTTCTTACGGATGTAGTACGAGGCGATAACCAGCGCCCCTGAAAGCAGGAACGGAATGCGCCAGCCCCACTCCTTGAAGGCTTCTTCGCCCATCATTTTGCGGGTAATCAGGATAACCGAGATGCTGAGAATGAGGCCGCCCGTAGCCGTAATCTGAATAAAGCTAGTGTAGTAGCCGCGCTTGGCGTCGGGGGCGTATTCGGCCACGTAGGTGGCCGCGCCGCCATATTCGCCACCTAGGGCCAGGCCCTGCAACAGGCGCAGCACCACCACGATAGCCGGCGCGGCAATCCCGATTTTGTCGTAGCCCGGAATGAGACCCGTGATAAACGTGGCCCCGCCCATAATCAGTAGCGTGACCAAGAATGTGTACTTGCGCCCAATCATGTCGCCGAGCCGGCCAAAGAACATGGCCCCAAACGGCCGCACCACGAAGCCCGCCCCAAACACGGCCAGCGCTCCCAGCAGCGTGTCCTCAATCTTGCCCGCGTGCCCAAACAGCACCGGCCCGATGATGGCCGCCAGCGAGCCAAAGATGTAGAAGTCGTACCACTCGATAACCGTGCCCACCGACGAGGCCGTGATGACCTGCCTAATGGTTCGGGTATCGACCTTGTTGTTGTCGTGCGCCGCCGGCGCATCCAGCGCCGCGTTGTAGGCGGCGGGGTTCAGGCTTTGTTCCATTGTGGGGTATTGGGTGGGAAATATGGTGCTTAGAATAGTGGTGCTTAGTGCTTAGGACCTAGGCGTTAGTACTCAGGCTCAGGATTTTCAATAAAATACCCTAAGCACTGAGTACTAGCCGCCAAGCACCTTACAGGAACACCTGCGTTTGCAGCGTGATTTCGGGGCGGTGGCGTACCTCGCCGGCCACGCCCACGCCACCCACGGTGGTCATGTTGAAGTCGGGGCGCGAGCGGTAGTTGAGCGTCACCTTGGCATTGTGGCCATCGATGAGGAAGTTGAGGCCCGCATCGTACACGTTCACGCCCTGCACTTCGCCAGCCGCGTTGCGCAGGCCCTCGTAGTTGCTGTGCAGGTAGGCCACGTAGGGCTGCAGGCGCACCTTGCTACCCAGTGTTTTCTTGCCCGTCAGGAAGCCCAGTTGCCCGTACACCGAGCCCCCAGTGCCCGACTGTGGCACAGCGTTGCCGCGGTAGGCGCTAGCGCCGTAGCCGGGGTTTTCGGCCCCCACAAAGCGCACGTAGTTAGGCCCAAAGTTGTAGTTGTAATACACCCCGTAGAAGGTCACGGCCGTGCGACGGGCCGTGTCGAGCGGCGTATCATAAAACACGTCGGCCCCGAACAGCTTGATGTCGTGCTTGGTCGTGGGCACAGTGGCAAACAGGTCGGGCGTCGAAGTAGCGTTTGACAACGTCACGACGCTATTGGTAGGCCGCGAGTACATGCCATTTTGGTTGTACATGAAGCCTGCGCCAATGCTCAGTACCTTTTTGGTACCTAGGTAGGTTCCCTGCGTGTAAGGCAGCAGGTTGGACTCGGGTTCAAAGAAGTTGTAGCTGAAATAACCCTGATACACATGGCCATCATTCTGGGGGTTATAGTTGGCTACGTTGGTACCCGTACTGGTTATGCCAATGGCAGTCCCTTGCGTATTAAAATTGGTGACGCTGTTTCCTAAGGCCAGCGGGTTGCCCGTTTGCACGCCTCCTACCACGTAAGCCGTATTAGTGGGCAGGTTGGTCAGGAAGGGGTCGCTCATCGAGATGCGGTAGTCAAACTTGCCCACCCGGCCCTTGGCAAACACCCCAATCCAGCGCGCAAACTGGTCGAGTGCATCGATGGTTGGGAAGTTGGTGAGCGGCAGGTCCATCGACAAGATGCTCGTGGTGCTAGCGTTGCTCAGGCGCGAGATGCCGTTGTAGTAGTGCAGGCCCGCCCCCAAGTTGAGGTACTTGTTGACTTTGTACTCCGTCACGGCTTCGTGAATGAAGAACTGCGGCTTTTTACCATCTACCGTAGGCGATACGCCGCCGCTCACCCCGTTTTGGTTATTGATACCTAGGTGGGTATAAATCAGGAAGCGCGGGCTAAGCTGGGCCAGCAGCACCATGCGCGAGCGCCGGATGCCAAAGTCGAGTTGGCTGCTCTTGGGCTCGCTGGGTCCGCGTAGCGTGCCCGTGTTGTTCTCGTTGTAGCGCACATATACCTGGGTCCAGGCCATCAGGCGCACGTATTTCTGGCCGTCGGGCGAGAGATTAAACTTCATACCCGAGCCATAGGGCACGGGCTTGGTGGGGGCGGGCGGCGTGGGCGGGGGCGCCTGCGGGGCAGGCGCCGGGGCAGGCGTAGCGGGCGCTGGTGGGGCTACCTGCGCCTGGGCTGCACTAGCCAGCAATAGGCCACCTAGGGCCAAGGCGTAACGAGATTTCTGCATACTGCGGTGGGAATGAGCGGAGAACGAGTGCGTAGCACCAAGCGGCCTCAGCGGCGTTTGGGTGAGCCAAGTAGCACACATTCGGCCCAATACTATCGCCTTCTGCCGTAGTTTTGGTAAATACTATAGGTAATATGCACTATTATTCTCCTTGAGCAGGTTTTATTATAATTTCCTAGGTGAATATTTCGCTATAAATGTGACTGTAGCCCTATTATTCATTTAGCATTTAAAATATTATCAAACAATAATTTTAGATATAAAACAAGGGTTTTAATGAATAAATTACCAGCTATACCTACTAAGCAAACCTATACCACTTTAGCAACAAACACACATATTCCTCTGCACACACAGCCTCTAAAGCCAAGAGGCTGCTTCTTAGCGAGAAGCAGCCTCTTGGCTTTAGAGCACCTAGGTCCTCCCTAGGCCTTACTCTAGGTAGTTCAGGTCTTTAGCATAGGTTTCGGGCAAAGTGCTGGCACTGAAGAAGGCCAACGCCAGCAGCACCGCGCCGATGATGCCCGCGCTGCCGACCATGCCCAGGGCCGGCACTGCCTTTAGGTATTGGAAAACCGGCACGATAACCACCGTGGCCCCGCGGGCAAAATTGGGCACGGTGGTGGCCACCGTGGCGCGCAGGTTGGTGCCAAACTGCTCGGCCGCCACCGTCACAAAAAGCGCCCAGAACCCGCCGGCGTACCCAATTAGAAAGCAGGCCCCGTAGAAGAGCGTGGGGCCAGCGCCGCGCAAGCCCAGCAGGTAAAAGGCCACTGAACCCGCCGACGCGATGATGAAGAGTTGCAGCGTGCGGTTGCGGCTGCGCATCCACTGGCTCAGGGCGCCGCTGGTGAAGTCGCCGAGCGTGAGCCCGAAGTAGCACCAGAAGATGCTGAGGCCGCCCGTCACGGGCTCTTGCAGGCCAAACTGCTTGCCAAACTCAGGGGCTAGGGTGATGAGAATACCCACCAAAAACCAGAACGGCGTGCCGATGAGCAAGCAGCGCAGGTACCGGTAAAACCGCGGCCCGTTGGTAAACAGGCTCAGGAAGTTGCCGCGCGCCACGTTTGCTTCCTTGGTTTGCTCAAACATGCCCGACTCGAACACGCTGGCCCGCAACGCCAGCAGCGCCAGGCCCAGCCCACCGCCAATGAAGTAGGCGTTGCGCCAGCCAAATTTATTGCCCACTAGGTAGGCCACCATGGCGCCCGACACGCCCACCGAGGCCACTATCATGGTGCCGTAGCCGCGCTTTTCCTTGGGCAGCGTTTCGGCCACCAGCGTGATGCCCGCGCCCAGCTCGCCAGCCAGCCCGATGCCCGCTATCAGCCGCAGCCAGCCGTACTGCTCCACGTTTTGCACAAAGCCGTTGGCAATGTTGGCCAACGAATACAGCAGAATGGAGCCAAACAGCACCGACAACCGGCCGCGCTTATCGCCCAGCACGCCCCACAGCACCCCGCCCAGAAGCATGCCCCACATCTGCATACTCAGCAGCTTCAGGCCCTGGTCGGTAATGGCGGCTGCGTCGGTGATGCCAATACCCTTCAGGCTATCAACCCGGATGATGCTGAACAGCACCAGGTCATAGATATCAACGAAATAGCCGAGCGAGGCCACAATAACGACGGCACTGAGCAGGCCCACCTCGGGGCGGCTGGCGGCGGGGGTACTGGTAGAAGGGAGGGGTTGACGCATGCTTGGAAATATGAAGTAGCCGACCGAGCGGCTTCGTTGCAAGGTGTTGCCACGGCTTTACCCCGGCAAAGTAGCGCGCGGGCGCAAGCCGCTAGTTTATCGTGACCTAAGGCGCTGCTGAGCTGCTATAGCTGCGGCCCTACCCCGCCCGGAAGCGCTCCCAGCGTATCATCATGTATTTGTCGCCCAGCTCAGTCACGACCAGGCCAGCGCTTTTCAGGTTTTCGGGCTTCTGGAAATACTCCGACAATTCTTTCTGATTGAGAATTTTATACGTCGGGTGGTAATCAGTCTGGCGCGGCGCCTTCACGCCGTATTTTTTCACCCAGTTCATTACCGACACGTGGCTGACACCGAGCAGGCGCTCGATTTCGCGGTAGCTCACGCCCTCTATGTAGAGTTGCAACGCCTTGATAACGTAGTACGGGTTGACCTCGCGGCCTACTTTGGCCACGGTGTAGTGGTAGCCGCAGCTCTTGCAGCGAAACCGCTGGCGGTCATTTACAACGCCGCTTTTGGTGGCTTCCTTGGCGTCGCACTTGGGGCAGGTGGGGGCGGTCATGGGTGGGAAAGGGAGGATAGAGCACGCGAAGCTATACTGCTTTAGCAAAATAGCTTTACTGCCTTGCCCGCGTAGTGTTGCGCGCAGAGGTCCGCGGCCGGGTAACCTAGGGCCACAGCGCCGCCCGCAGCGCATCCACGGCCAGTGCCAGGCGCGGCAAACTTAGGCGGTTCAGCGTATCGGTTTGCTCGTGGTAGTGCGCGTTGCGGTAAAAGGCCGTGTCGGTGAGCAGCAGCGCCGGGTAGCCGAAACGCCAGTAGTTGAGGTGGTCGGAAAAGTCGAGGCCCGGCAGCCAGGCCGGGGCCTTGAAGCGGCGCACCGGCAGCGCGGCACTTGCCCGGTAGCGCCGGGCCAGCCGCCGCCCCCAGCGCCCGCTGCCGCCCAGTTTCTGGGCCACGGTTACGTAGTTGCCGCGGCTGCCATACAGGAGCTTGAGCGCGCCCACGGGGTAGCGCTGCGAGCCCAGGCGGTCGTCGTAGTAGCCCAGCATTTCGAGGGCTACCATGCCGGTTACGGGCACGTGGGCAGCGCGCAGGCTGGCGGCGTGCACATAGCTGCCCATGTGCGGCGTGCGGAAATAGGGCGGCTCTTCGAGGGTGTAGGCTACGAGGTCGATGCGCTGGGGCAAGGTGTTGGCTTGGCCGAGCAGGCGCGCCAGCTCCAGCAGGGCGGCTATGCCGGTGCCGTTGTCGTCGGCCCCCGGCTGCTCGCCGCACACGTCGTAGTGCGCCCCGATGATGAGGCGCGGGCCAGTTTCGGGTCCAAAGCTGGCGATAACGTTTTGGTACGTGATGCCAGCAGCCGGCACTGGCTGGCGCACCACGCGGCCGCCCGCCGCCTGCAGGTGCCGAGCCAGGTAGGCGGCTACCGAGTCGAGCACGGCCGGGTGCGCGGCGCTGCGGGCGGGCTGCCGGCTGGTGAGGTAGCGCAGGTGCTGGCCCAGGCGGGCGGTATCGGTGGCGGCAGGCTGCGCCCGGCTTAGCGAGGGACCCAGTAGCAGGCAAAGCCAAAGAAGCTTCATAAGCGCAAGCTACGGCCGACTTTTGCAGCCAGCCAGTTTACCGCGCCATGCCCTACAAACCCAAACGCACGCTGCCGCGCAAACGCCGGCGCGGCCTGCGCCGCCATTGGCGCAACCACCAGCAGTGGGCGGCAGCGCCCCAAGCGCTTTCGCTGCGCTTGATGGAAAGCGTTCACAGTAACACCGAGCAATTGGGCCTAGCGCCGTGGACAGTACACGGCAAGCCGCCACGCGCCATTCGGCAACTGTGGGCCAGCCGGCTACTGGCCGATTTCTTTGACTGGCAGCGGCAGCTTACGGCTTTATATTCAGATTTCTGGCTATCCATCCGGCTATATGACCATCGGTTCGGATTGGCCCAGCTAGACGCTGCTACTCACGAGCAGCAGGCCTACTTCGAGCGCCGATTCAGTGGCAAGGGAGTGGATGTACCATTACCGCCCGAGTATCAGTCGCTACCGGGAGCAGCGCAGCTTCGCTGGACTTGCTACCCTGAGGTAGACGTTTTGGAGCCCGCTGAGTTTGCCGAGCACGTTGCCTGGTATAAGCGCAAGCCCCACTGGACCGACCAAGACGCTACTGGCAAAGACTGTGTGCTGGTGCAGACAGGCTACGTCTGGGTCGGCCGCGCGGCCACCTAGGTCGGCCGTAGCTTTGGGCCCCTCACCCAGCCGCTTTCCATGCCCACCGCCCACCGCCCCATCTCACCGGCCGACTTATCGCCGCCCGACTTTTACCAGTACATGATTGGGGCCATCGCGCCGCGGCCCATCGCGTTTGCCAGCACAGTTTCGGCCGAGGGCAAGGTGAACCTGAGCCCGTACAGCTTCTTCAACGTGATGAGCATGAACCCGCCCATCCTGGTGTTTTCGACCACTAGCCGGGGCCGCGACAACTCCGAGAAAGACACGCTGCTCAACGTGCGCGAGGTGCCCGAGGTGGTCATCAATATCTGCGATTACGCCCTGGTAGAACAGCTTTCGCTGGCCAGCGCCGAGTACCCCAAGGGCGTGAATGAGTTTTCCAAAGCCGGCCTCACCGAAGCCGCCTCCACGCAGGTGCGGCCGCCCCGCGTGGCCGAGTGCCCGGTGGCGTTTGAGTGCGTGGTCGAGCAAATCGTGCCCCTAGGCGCTGCACCTGGCCACGGCAACCTAGTGGTGTGCCGCGTGGTGCAGGCGCACATCCGTGAGGATATTTTGCTCGATGGCCGCCCCGGCGTCGACCCCTTGAAGTTTGAGGCCGTGTCGCGCCTGGGCGGCGACTGGTACAGCCGCCTCACGCCCGAGAACCTCTTCAAAGTAGGCCGCCCCAACCAGCGCCTAGGTATCGGCTTCGACGAGCTACCGCCGCACATCCGGCACAGCAACGTGCTCACCGGCAACCACCTTGCTAAGCTCGCCAACGTGGAGCGCGCCGCCCTGCCCACGCCGGCGCAAATAGAGGAAATCAAAACCGAGCCGATGGTAGCGTACCTGCTCAACAAGCACCGCGCCGATGCCGCCGAGCAGGCGCAGCAGCTGACGCTGCTGGCCCGGCAGTGGCTCGATGAAAACCGCGTAGCTGAGGCCTGGCGTGTGCTGCTACTGGCGCCGCCGTCGGCTACCTAGGGCAGTTTTACCCAACAAAAAGGGCCCGCCACGCAGCTCCTTCGAGCTACGCGGCGGGCCCTTTTTGGGTAGGCCAATGCAGCTTATTTCACGGTAAACGAGGCGGCAGTGTTAGCCCACGCCATCGTCACTTTGCCCGACTTATCGGCCGTGATGGTGAACTGCTCGGCGGGCTGAGTTAGCGGCTTGGGCTTCACTTTCACGCGCAGCACGTCGTCGGCAGCCTTGTATTCGTAGGCGCCCCACTGCTTGGCGGTTTTGTTGAATATCACCGTCCACTCAGTGGGGCCGGGGATGGTGAACAGCGAATAAGTGCCAGCGGGCAGCGCCTGGCCTTCAATCTTCACGTCTTTGCTCACCGTGAAGGTCGTGGCCTCGTTGGCGCCGGTGCGCCACACCTCGCCGGTGGGGGCCAGGGGGCTTTTCTCGCCAAAGGCCGCGCGGCCTTTCAGCGATGGGCGGCTGTAGTCGATGGTGACATCGGTGCCGCGCACGGTGGTTTTGACTACAGCCGGCGGGCTCGGGCGCTTAGATTTATCTTCGGGCATCTTGGCCGGCGCCGGCGTGGTTTGAGTTTCCACTTGGGCTTGTGCCGAATGAGCACTGAAAGCAAGCGCAGTAGCCGTGATGGCAGCTACGAAAAGCGAGGAGGAATAGAAACGCATGTGAAGAGAAAGAAAGGTGAAACGTAATCTATTATTGGTGGGCGGTGCCATAAGTATCAACCCCTACAATAAGTTTACTTAAGAATGCTTCCAGAATCAGAAACTTACTGGACGGCCATAGCTAACATAGTGGCTGACCGACCTTATGGACCGGGAGGCGCCGAAATACGCCCCGCCAGCAAGCACTTTGCGCCAGGTGCCAAAGTATACATCATCGGCTGGTTCCCCGGCACATGTAGCCGCGTAGTGGTAATAGGCTTACATCGCAAAACCAAGCGGATGATAAAGCTGGTAATAGCAGTAGATTTCTTAGAGAATTTCAAGTCAAAAGTCTGCTATACTCCGGCGGTTATTGCCTTAATCAAAGCGCATTTTGCCAGTGATGATATCACGCGCTTGGATAAGGAGTTTTCGGAATCACTTTGCGTCACGCTGCCCATATGGAAAGCTCAAGAGCTGAGGGATAAGGCTCAGGCTCGGGCAAGAGCGGCTTCCTAGGATACATCCATGTGGCCGCTGGCCCGGGTGTCGCCCATGCGCCAGTACACCAGCAGCGACAGCAGCGCGCAGCCCGTCACGTACCAGTAAAACCACTCCTCACGGCCTTGCTCCTTAGCAAAAAGCGCGATGTATTCGGCCGTGCCGCCAAAGATGGCTACTGTGAGCGCATAGGGCAGTCCCACCCCTAGGGCCCGCACCTGGGTCGGAAACAGCTCGGCCTTCACCACCGCGTTGATGCTGGTGTAGGCACTCACTACAAACAGCGCCGCCACCAGCAGCCCCAGGGCCGCCCCCGCGCTGGTAGTGTGCGCCAGCAGCCGCAGCAGCGGCACGGTGCCTAGGGTGGCCGCCACCCCAAAAAACAGCAGCACCGGCCGCCGCCCCACCCTATCCGAAACGGCGCCCAGCAGCGGCTGAAACACCAGCGCCACCGCCATCGCCCCGAAGGAAATGAGCGTGGCCTGCTCCTTGCTGAAGCCGCTGGTGTTCACCAAAAACTTCTGCGCGTAGGTCGTGAACGTATAAAACGCCAGCGTGCCCCCCAGGGTGAGGCCCACCACCGTGAAGCTGGCTCTAGGGTATGCCAGCAACTGTTTGAAAGCCGAAGGCCTGGCCGCCCGGGCGGCGGGCGCATCATTGTGCTCTTGCTCGAAGGCGGCCGTTTCGCGCATGTGCTGGCGCAGGTAGAGCGCCCCCAGGGCCGCCCCCGCCCCGATTATAAACGGCACCCGCCAACCCCAGCTCGTCATTTCGGCGGGCGATAAAAACTGTTGGAGCGCCAGCTGCACGCTCAAAGCCAACAGCTGCCCGCCCATGAGGGTCAGATACTGAAAGCTCGACCAGAAGCCCCGGTGCCGAGCCCCCGCCATTTCGGAAAGGTAGGTGGCCGAAGTGCCGTACTCGCCGCCCACGCTAATGCCCTGCAGCAGCCGCGCCACCAGCAGCAAGGCCGGCGCGCCCAGTCCGATACGCTCGTAGCCTGGCGCTACTGCAATGAGCAGCGAGCCGCCCGCCATCAACTGCACCGAAAGCAGCAGCGCCGCCCGCCGGCCCCGCTTATCGGCATACGCACCGAGCAGGGCGGCACCTAGGGGCCGCATCAAGAAGCCCACCGCGAAGATGGCAGCCGTGTTCAGCAGCTGCGCCGTGGCGCTTGATTTTGGGAAAAAGACTGGCGCGAAGTACAAGGCAAACGCCGAGTAGACGTACCAATCATACCACTCCACCAAGTTGCCAATGGAGCCGGAAATGATGGAGCGAAGCGGGGAAGTAGCCATAGCCGCGAAGGTAGCGGCAGAGGCAAGTTGGCAGCGGAGCCTGGCGTGAGTTTAGCGCAGCGTACCTCGTGCATGCTTATGACGTGGCGTTTTCAACTCCACTGCCGCAACGCGGCATTCGACATTAGAGGAGTCAGGCAATAAGGCCCCATCGCCGCTTGCCGCGTTGCGGCAGATGAGGTATAACCTCATCGTCAATGTTGTCACGAGTTACGCTGCGCTAAACTCGCGCCAGTTTGGTAGCCCAAATGGGGGCTAGATACTTCACTACACTCATCATGGCTTGATTTATATTATCTTATCTCTAGGAGAAGTGTATACCTCACCGCGCCGCCCGAATGGCCTGCTCCAGTAGCGGGTCGTCGCCGGCCTGCCCTTCGCAGGCTTCGCGGAAGATGTCGGGTACAAAGGCCTCGCGGGGCTGACCGTTTACTTGCAGAAGTTGCTCTTCGCCTAGGTCAATTTTGGCGTCGCTGAGGTCGAGGTGCTCGTTAAAGAGCGCGCCCAACAGGTCGGCTAGGCCCGAGCCTGCCGTGCGGATACCTAGCGCGTGGAAGCCCACCAGCAGGCCCTCGCCCATGCTGCCGGTCCAGTGGCCACCAAGCACCACCACCCGGCCGGGGTAGTGCGGCGCTAGGGGCAGCACATACTCCACAAACTTGCGGGGCACGCCATATTGGCGCTCCTCGCTAGGCACCACGTGTACCTGGTAGGGCTGCTCGCGCCGCACAAAGTGCCCCATGATGCCCCGCGCCACGGTAGTGTTGCCGCCGCTGGGCGTGTTGCGAAAGTCGAGCACGAGCACCTTGGCCGCTTGCACCTCTTGCAGCGCCGCTTGGAAGGCGGCAATCGTCTCGTTGCGCCCCAGCGAGTTATTGAACCGGATGATGGCCGTCGCCCCACGCCGCTCGATGCTGAGCGGCGGGGCTGCTTGCAGCTGCCGGGCCTGCTCGCCAGGCGAACGTAGCGTGTAGGTGCGGCGCGCGCCACCTGCGGCCAGCGTAAGCTGGCGCGGCTGCTGGCGCAGGCCGGCCAGGGCAATGGTGATACCCGCATCGAGCTGCGGAGCCGTGAGCTGGGCTAGCGGGCGGCCCATCACGGCCTCCACGGCGGCCTGGGGTGTTTGGCCGTTGATAGTAATGATTTCGGCGCCAGGCGCAATACCTTGGGCCTGGGCATCGCTGTCGCGGCGCACGTCTACTACCTCAAAGCGTGGGGCGCGGTAGCGGGCGCACAGGTCGGAGCTGGTGGGCACCACGTTGTAGTCCTGGGCGTCGAGCGGCCCCACTATGAAGTGCGGGTCGGCAAAATTGTGCGCCACCAGTTGCAGCACGTCGCGGAAAGCTTCCTTGCTCGCCGCTGCCTTAGCCTGCGGCTCGAAATACGCCAGAATGGCCTTGCCATCGATGCCAGGCCGCGTGAGGTAGGCATAGTGCAGGCGCAACAGCTCGGCAAACTCAACCCAAGACGCCGCGGCATCAAACGGGGAACGAGCCGGCTGAACCCACAGTGGGTGGGCGGGTTACGGGCAGCCTGGGGTTGCTAGCCCGCCGACCGCCAGTAACCCCAGGATGCCCGTAGCGGCTAGGGCCGCCAAGTGGTGGAGGAGAATATACCGGTCCTTAGTTTTGAAGTGCATTTCACAATCTATTGCAAATATATTTAGCCCGTCATTTATAAACTTTATGTTGACAAGCAATTAGTTACTTCAAATCCGTTAAACTCAGCTAATCAAAGTTAATTCCACGTTTAATTAACATATCTCTGATTGCCTTATTATTAACTGCATAATCATACAATTCAACATTATATTTATTAATTTCATCTAAATACATGTGCAAATCTAATAATATTTCGTCCATTATTTTGCTTTTTGGCAAATACGAATCGAAATAAATTTTTGAAATACCCAAAACGTTATTCAGAAAGCCTTGTATATCAATCCGTAAATCAACAAATGAATCCTTAACGTTTTCAAAAAAATACTCAATAATATTAAGTATTCTAACAACGGGATGAGGATGCAAATATTTCTTTGTATAAAAATCAACTTTACCTATGGGACTAACAGAATCTTTTATTTTAAAGTAAAAAAATATTTTTGTTATAACAATACTGCTCAACCCGAGATACATCATACACAAAAACACTTCATCATTAATAACCTTAAACCTTCGCTTTATTTCAAAAACATACTTAAGCACTTCGAACGATGCAAATCTATCTGCATCAAACTCCCATGCGTGTTTTTGTATATCAAAGTCAGCTTCATCAAAATTTTCACTCTCATAATAGTCGATTGTGATAGTCGAACTATTAAATTGAAGGATATGTTGAAATTCATGCCCGAAAGTAAATTGAATCGAACAATTCAACATAAAATCACTTATATCAAAATATTTCATGCTGCATAAATCAGCATAAGCATTTAATATATTCACATCATTAATCAATGCAATCAATATTAATGAAGAAAAATACTTTTCATTGAATATATCCAACATTTTAATTACATATCCACTTGTAATTCCTATTATATTATACCCTTTTTTACTCCTTGCAAAAGCATTACAATAAAATTTATTACTAATATAAAAATAACAATCTTTCAATTTATATTGAATTGCCTTATCAGCGAATAATAACTCAAATTTCTGTTCAAAGTATTTATACTTATTAACTATTTCATCATCCAGACCTTGATAATCGAAAAACTCTTCAATGATACCATACTTTACAAGATTTTGCGCAAGCCCTAAGTCCATCTTCTATCTAGTTATGTGATTTTATTTTTCATCATTCTACCATAATTTGTATTATCGCTGATTACAAAATCAGTCTTAGCAACAATCATTATACTAATGCAATTACTGCAAGTATAAGCAGCAATTGTGTAGAGCCAAGCAACTGAGGGTTACTAACCTTGTGCCCAAACCCCATCCATCCCGCCCCTCATCGTAAATTTGCGCTTGCTTAACGGTTAACTCCCGTTCGCCTGCTTTATGAGACAAGAACTAGACCTGGCCCTCACCCCTGAGGTAGCCTATGACGAGCTGGCCCGCTACGAGGCCATTCTGGCCGCCGCTGGCCTACGCCCCGGCGAAGCCGATTTTGTTAACATCCGCAAGCGCTCGCTCGATGCGCGGGGCCGCCGGCCGCTGGTGCGCCTAAAAGTTGATATTTACGACCGCGCCACGCCCGCCCCGGCCCGCGAGCTACTCGGGCCTTGGTTTGAATACCCAAATGTGAGCCAGGCCCGGCGCCGGGTTATCATTGTGGGCGCGGGGCCGGCTGGTTTGTTTGCGGCGCTGCGCTGCATCGAGCTGGGCATCCGACCCATTGTGCTGGAGCGCGGCAAGGACGTGCGCACCCGCCGCCGCGACCTAGCTGCCCTCAACAAAGACCACGTGGTGCACCCCGACTCCAACTACTGCTTTGGCGAAGGCGGCGCGGGCACCTACTCCGATGGCAAGCTCTACACCCGCGCCACCAAGCGCGGCGACGTGGGCCGCATCTTGCGGCGGCTGGTGCAGCACGGCGCCACCCCCGATATCTTGGTCGATGCCCACCCGCACATCGGCACCAACAAGCTGCCCGCCGTGGTACAGAGCCTGCGCGATGCCGTAATCGAGGCCGGCGGCGAGGTGCGGTTTGAAACGCGAGTGACGGATTTTATCCTTGAAAACAACCGCATGCGCGGCGTGGTAACGCATACCGGCGAGGCCCTGGAGGCCGAGGCTACCGTGCTGGCCACTGGCCACTCAGCCCGCGACATCTACGAGCTGCTGCACCGGCGCGGCGTGCTCATTGAGGCCAAACCGTTTGCCCTAGGGGTGCGCGTGGAGCACCCGCAGGCCCTCATCGACCGGGCGCAGTATGGGCGGCCCGAGCGCGGCCTGCTGCCGGCTGCCAGCTACGCGCTGGTGGAGCAAACCAAGGTGCGCGACGCCCAGCGCGGCGTGTTTTCGTTTTGCATGTGCCCGGGCGGCTTTATTGTGCCGGCGGCCACCGCACCCGGCGAGGTGGTGGTGAATGGCATGAGCCCCAGCCGCCGCGACTCGCGCTTTGCCAACTCAGGCATCGTGGCGGCCGTGGAGCTGGCCGACATGGACGTGGCCCAGCACGGCGTGCTGGCCGGCCTGCGCTTGCAGCAGGAAATAGAGCAGCGCGCCTGCCAGCTGGCCGGCAATACGCAGCTGGCCCCCGCCCAGCGACTAGGTGACTTTTTGCAGAAGAAGCTCTCCCCCACCCTGCTTGAAACCAGCTACCAACCCGGCCTGGTGAGCGTGGAGATGGACGCCGTACTCGGCCCCGCCCTCAGCGAGCGGCTGCGGCAGGGCTTCCGCGCCTTCGGCCGCAAGATTCCCGATTTCGCCACCAACGCGGCCCAGATTGTGGGCGTCGAGAGCCGCACCTCATCGCCAGTCCGCATTCCGCGCGACAACCACCACCTAGGGCACCCCGTGGTGGCCGGCCTCTACCCCTGCGGCGAGGGCGCAGGCTATGCGGGCGGCATCGTGAGCGCGGCCATGGACGGCGAGCGCGTGGCCGAGGCCTTATCGCAGATTCGAACGGATTTTTAGGATTTAACGGATACGCTTGACTGCGCCAAGCTGACTAAACGGGTGGAGCTGGATGGCCAATACCTACCACCTGCAACCGTCTGTCTCGACCTGCCTTACGTAAACTCTATCTGCTCAATCACTGATAAACGCCTGCTTGAATGGCACGAGTTTAAGGCCCTTGCGTAAACACTATCTACATAATCAGCTTGGCGCAGCCAAGCGTATCTGTTAAATCCTAAAAATCCGTTCGAATCTGCGATGAAGACTTTAGTTCTTGGTGCTACTGATAATCCCGACCGCTACGCCTACCGGGCCGTGCACGCCCTCAAGCGCCACGGCCACGAAGTGGTGCCCGTGGGCATCCGCAAAGGGCAGGTAGCCGGCATTGATATCCGCCTCGACCGGCCCCAAGAAGCGGGTATTGACACCGTAACGCTCTACGTGGGCCCGCAAAACCAACCCGGTTGGTACGATTACATCTTAGGCCTCAAGCCGCGGCGTATCATCTTCAACCCCGGCACCGAAAACCCCGAGCTGGAGCAGAAAGCCCAGGCCGCCGGTATCCAGACCGAGGAAGCCTGCACGCTGGTAATGCTGAGCGTGGGCCAGTACGAGAAGTAAGCCCCCAGGTCTCCTTCTTGTGCCCCTTGGGTATGGCGGGCCGCTAAAACGCCGAAAGGCCCCGGCTGCGCGTTGGTAGTGCTACCAACGTGCGGCCGGGGCCTTTTTATGTGGTTCCCTGAGCTTTAGTTAGCCTGCGACACGGCGCGGAGCGCATTGACGCGGCCGTAGCCGTAGTACGGGTCGCGGCCCGGCTTGCCCAGGTCGTTAGCCGAGGCGCGCAGGGCAGCCTCCACGCGGGAGGGGTCCATGTCGCCACCGTTTTTGCCGATGATGAGGGCAGCCACGCCCGTGGCGTGCGGCGCGGCCATGCTGGTGCCCGCCATCCAGGTGTAGCCACCCTGGACAACGCCTCCTACCGTGGACACGCGACCGGTGCTTAGCACCATGTCGAGGGCCCACACGTATTGCCGCACGCCGGCAATGGTCGCAATCTCATTGCCGGGGTAGGCAAAGTCGCCGCCGGGCGCAGCAAAGGTGATGGCCGGCGTGCCGTAGTTGGAGTACGAGGCAAAGCGGTCCAGATTGGTGGTGCGCGGCGCCAGGGCCCAGCCGCTGGGCCCCGTGGCCGAGATGGAGATAACGCCCGTGGCATCGGCCGGAATGTGCACTACCGACTGGTCCCGGTTGCCGTTGTTGGCGTCGTTGCCGGCCGAGGCAATCAGCGTTACGCCATTTTTGGTGGCGTAGCTGGTGGCCTTGCTCAGGGCTACTAGCAGCTCCTGGGTGGCTTTGGTGTCGTTTATCACGTTGCCGGCATCATCGAGGTACTTGCCATTGCGCGGTACAGCAGCCCCTAGGCTCATGTTGATGACATCGGCGCGCTGCTGCGTGGCGTAGATTATGCCCTGGATGAGCCAGGAGAAGGAGCCCGAACCACCATCGCCCAGCACCTTCACCAGCAGTAGCTTAGCCCTGGGCGCAATGCCGATAACGCCAATATTGTTATCAACCGCGGCAATGGTGCCGGCCGTGTGCGTGCCGTGGCTAGAGCCCGCGCCCACAAACTGGGCCGGCTCGCCGGGCACAAACGACCTGCTGCCCACGATGTTACCTGCCAGGTCGGGATGCTGGAGCTCGAAGCCGCCGTCTAGGTCGGCTACCAATACGCCCTGGCCTTGGTTGCCTGTATTCCAGGCGGCCGGGGCCTGAATGGCCGTGGCACCCCACTGCAAGGGCAGGAAGGGGTTGCTGTCGCCGGTGCTCGGGGGGTTCACGTTGTCGGCCAGCGCTTCCAGTGTGCGGTTGGGCTGCGGCTCAAAGCCCTGATATGTGAAGTCGTGCACCACCGAGCGCACGCCCGCAATCTTGGCGGCCTTAGCGGCAAAGTCGGGGTCGTCGGAGGTGGCAACGGCTAAGCCTGCTTCGCGCAGCTGGTTTGTTACCTGGCCATTGGCGGCCGTAGTCTGGGCTTCTATATTGGCGGGCAGCTGGTCGCCGGAAGCAATGATGATATATTGCTTGGCGCGCATCACAAAGCCCGGCGTGGCCTGGGCGCTCCGCAGCGCGGCGCTGCTAAGGCTGGCATCGACACTATCGCCGAGGCTGCTCGCGGGCGATGGGTTCTCCTTGGTGCATCCCCAGGCGCTGAGCAAGCCCAGGCCCAGCAGGGGTAGAAACCGGCGTAAAGGAAACTTTTGATTCATACTAGGAAAAGAAAGGATGTGAAGTAGCTGATGGCCACTATTCTTAGCAGGGCCAGTAGCCAAATCTAATGAGTGCATTCTTAGCAGTTCACATTTTAATCATATAAAAAGACATTTTTTTCTTTTAAATATTAATAATATACTTTATTATATCATATTCATAGCACCACGCTATTTATTAGCATATTTCTTACTATAAGCCGCTTGCTGCTGCAACGGCTTCGTTAAGCTTTGCACCGGAGTACCCGCATCTTTTTTTGCCAGCTACTGCCACGCCTCTTCGCCTTTGCCTAGGTTACCTAGTAGCTACCTGCGAGGAGCACACGCCATAAGTCGCCTACCAAATATTTGGCTTATAGTGCTCTATCAATCCTTTATTCACCCTACAGCTGTTGAATTTAAGAGCATTGTGCGGGCTCCGCGAAGTAGTGCTGCCGCTTCGTTGAACAGTTCTACTAGTGCAGTAGCGCTGCTATGCGGGGCTGGGCACTACAGCCAGGATAGGCTTCTGAAAGGGCAGACACTTTTTAAGACTGCCGGAAACCCGCTACTTTTAAGCGACTACCCACCAGACTTGCTTTAGATGACTAAATTTTACCTCCTAGGGCTGCTCGGCACTGGGCTGCTGGCCTTCCGGCCTACGCCGCCAGCCGAGCCCCTCAAGACCCAAGCCATGCAGGAGCTACAGGCACACTACGCCGACTACCGACAGCTGGCCCAGCGCATCTGGGGCTTTGCCGAGCTAGGCTACAAGGAAACCCAGAGCTCGGCGCTGCTGCAAAAGACGCTACGCGACCACGGCTTTACAGTGCAGGCGGGGGTAGCAGGTATCCCGACGGCCTTTGTGGCTACCTACGGCAGCGGCCAGCCCGTGATTGGGGTGCTGGCCGAATACGACGCGCTGCCGGGCCTGGCCCAGCAAGCAGTAGCCACCAAAACACCCATTGCCGGCCAAGATGCAGGCCACGGCTGCGGCCACAACCTGTTTGGTACGGCCAGCGTGGCCACCGGCCTAGAGCTGCAAAAGCTATTGAAGGAAGGCAAGCTGCACGGCACCGTGAAGGTGTATGGCTGCCCAGCCGAGGAAGGCGGCAGCGGCAAGGTGTACATGGTGCGTGAGGGCCTCTTCAACGGCGTAGATGCGGTAGTGCACTGGCACCCCAGCAATAACAACGCCGCTATGACCGGCCAATACATCGCCAATAAGTCGACCAAATTTCGGTTTCACGGCGTGGCGGCGCACGCGGCGGCCTCGCCCGAGCGCGGGCGCAGCGCCCTCGACGGCGTGGAGGCCATGGACCACATGGTGAACATGATGCGCGAGCACGTGCCCCAAGAAACGCGCATTCACTACGTTATTACGAGCGGCGGCAAGGCGCCCAATGTGGTGCCCGACTACGCCGAGGTGTACTACTACGTGCGCCACCCCAACCGGGCGGTGGTGCAGGCCGTGTTTGAGCGCGTGGCCAAAGCCGCCGAGGGGGCTGCCCTAGGTACCGGCACCACCGTGGACTACGAGGTAATCGGGGGCACCCACGAGTTACTGCTCAACGAAACCCTGGCCCACGCCCTCCAAACCAACCTAGAGCAAGTAGGTGGCGTGAGCTATACGCCAGAAGAAACGGCGTTTGGCCAGCAGATTCAGGCTTCGTTTGGGGCGCCCGCGCCGCCCGTGGCCGAAGCCGCCCAAATAGGCCCCTACCAGCCGCGCGATGGCGGCGGCAGCAGCGACGTGGGCGACGTCAGCTACGTAGTGCCTACCGTGGGCCTTACGGCTGCTACCTGGGTGCCCGGCACGCCCGCCCACAGCTGGCAGGCGGTGGCATGCAGCGGCAAGGAAATCGGTACCAAGGGCATGATGGTAGCCGCCAAAACCATGACGCTCACTGCTATCGACCTTTTCACCCAGCCCGACCTGCTGGCCAAAGCCAAGGCCGAGCTTAAGCAGAAGGTGGGCGGCTACGCATATAAGCCTTTGCTCGGCGACCGCAAACCGGCCCTCAACTACCGCGACTAACAAGCGTGTTTTCGTATGAAAACCTTGGCCGACCTAGTGCTCCTCGGCGACCCGCGCCTCTACGAAGTCTGCGAGCCCGTGCTTGAGGCCGACCTGCCGCTGGTGGCCGGCTGGGTGGCCGACCTGCACCAGGTAATGCAGGAAGTGCGCGCCCGCTACGGCTTCGGGCGCGGCATTGCGGCCCCGCAGCTCGGCATCATGAAGCGCCTGGTGTACCTGCACCTCGACGGCCAGCCCCACGTGCTGCTTAACCCTGAGCTGAGCGAACTAAGCCCGACCCTATTTGAGCTGTGGGATGACTGCATGTGCTTTCCTAACCTGCTGGTGCGCGTGCAGCGCCATGAAGCCATGACCGTGACCTACCGCGACGCGCAGTGGCAGCCGCAGCGCTGGCCGGTGCAAGGGGCCGTAGCCGAGCTTTTGCAGCACGAGTGCGACCACCTAGATGGCATTTTGTGCACCACGCGGGCCCTGGATGCCCAGTCGTTTCGGTGGCGCCCCTAGGGTATCTTTTCGAGCGGGGTTCGCCCCTTGTGTCACTCCCCCTTGTCCTTCACCATGAAGCTGTTGCCTACTTTACTCAGCGGTGCGGGGCTAGCAGCGCTCGCTGGCTGCGCCAAGCCCGAGCTGGAGCCGGGGCCCCGCCACGATGTAAGAGTGCGCGTCGAAATAAAGGTGCCTTTTTCGACCGACTACTACTGGAATTTTCAGGCGATGGATGAGTACAAGGGCAACCGGAAGCAGCTGGCCGCCAGCAGCGGCCAGGACGGCTACCACTACGAAAGCTTCGAGCACAACGAAACCAATATGGGGCCGGGCACGTGCTTACCACCACCGGGTCGTTTTCGCCCACCGGCCCCCGCTCGAGGTCGCTCTCGTCGGCCGCCTACCTCACTATGAAGATTTTGGTGGATGGGACTGTGAAGGCCGACACCACCCTTAACTCCCTTATGGCCCCCACCAGCAGCGGCAACCACGAGGTACAGCTGCGCGTGGTGCTGTAGGGGGCACCGGTCGCTAGCTCTGCCCGCAGAGCCGGGCTTTTTTCGGGGCCTAAAATTTTATTTTCTCAGGCAACCCTCGACCCTGGCCCTGCATCTAACGCCCCAAACTCCGCTTCGCCTCTGCCCCACTCTTACTTGAAAACGTGACTGAGCCTGACCTCATTGCCGCCTGCCTGCAGGGCGACCCGCGCGCCCAGCGCCAGCTCTACAACCAGTTTGCGGGGCTGATGCTGACGGTGTGCCGCCGCTACCTCAAGCGCCAGGAAGACGCCGAGGAGGCCCTGCTGCTAGGCTTCGCCAAAGTGTTTCGGGCGCTGCCCACGTTTCGGCAGGAGGGCTCGTTTGAGGGCTGGGTGCGGCGTATTATGGTAAATGAGGCGCTGATGGAGCTGCGCCGCCGCGAGCCCATGCACTTGTCGTTTGAGGACTTTGCGCAGCCCGAAAACCTGGCTGCCACCCCCGCCACCGCCGACACCCAACTGCAAGCCGAGGAACTGCTGGCCTTGCTGCAAGAACTACCCACCGGTTACCGCACCGTATTTAACCTCTACGCGCTAGAGGGCTACTCGCACCCCGAAATCGCGGAAGCCCTAGGTATCTCGGAGGGCACCAGCAAGTCGCAGCTCAGCAAGGCGCGGGCGCTGCTGCAGCGCCGCCTCAGCGGCGGCCGCGCGTCGGCGCAAGCCAATCAGCCCGTTTATAGTTTATAACTTATTAGCCGCTCTATCCTTATGAATCCCGAAGATATTGACGACCTATTTCGACAGAAACTCGACGGCCACGCCTCGCCGCCTGGCGACGACCTGTGGGCGCGCCTGCAGCTGCCCGACCCCGCCGCCCCTACCGAGCCGGCAGAAGCTGAGCCGCTAGACACGCTGTTTCGGGCGGGCCTGCACGGCCACGCCACGCCGCCCCGGCGCGAACTGTGGGAGCGCCTCGCAGACGAGCACCTGCGCCCGCAGCCCCGCCGGCGGCGGGTGGCGGCCTGGTGGCAGTACTCGGCCGCGGCCGTGCTCTTACTACTATTGCTGGTGGGTGGCGCAGGCCTGTGGCGCGGCTCTTTTGACTCTAAAGACAACGGGCTGGCTACAGCCCCTTCGCCACAGAGGCCGATCCTAGCGCAGCGCACGGCACCCGCCACGCCGGGCCATTCAACGCTTGCCGACCAAGGGCCGGCTGCTACTACCCTAGGCGGCGCAGCAGCCGGCCAGGCAGTGGCACAGGCTGCTGCTACGGCTCCAGAAAAAAACAAACATTTTTTGGCCGACCGGGCAACCGCACCCCGCGCTTCTACATCTAGCACCCCGATGGCCACCACTACCCGGCCGCGCCGCGCCGCTGCGGCCGACCGGGCAGCCGGCAGCCATCGCCCGCAGCCGGACGCGGCGGCGAGCCAGTTGGCTACCACCGGGCAGCGGCGCCCGGCCAGCCAGCCCCTGCCTACCCAACCAGTACCAGTACCTCATAGCCAAGCTCCAGCGCCCGCTACCCTCGCGATGGCCTCCGCAATCACCGCTGAGCCCGAAATCATCGATGTAGAAGTGCGGCGCGGCCCGGTCCCGGCTACCCTGGCGCCACCCGTAGTGGTAGCAGTAGCCGTGACGGAAACCGCCCCGACGCCCGCTCGCCGGCGCCTGCGGCTCGGGGGCCTGCTGCGCCAGGCCGACCGCTTGGTGCACGGCGAATCGGTAAACCTAGCCGAGGTTACCAATCCCGCCGAAACCGTGACCCTGCGTGCCCGCCTAGGTGGCCGGGTGCTTTCGAAAACCATTCAGCTCTAGGCCTGCGCCCGCCGGCTTTTCCTCTTCCCAAACCTGCATTTTCTACCTAGGCCCGGCTTTGCCCGCCGCGCTGTTCCTCACCCTCTTGCCTTTTTTTCACCATGAAACCTGCTATTTTTTCTGCCGCTCTCTTAGCCCTGTTTGCCGCCGCTGCCACTGGTGCCCAGGCCCGTATGCTGGCCGCCCCGCCCACCGATACCATCGTGGTGCGCCTACCCAACAAGGCGGTTATGACGCTGGTGGTGCGCGATGCCCAGCAGCTACGCCAGCTACCCCAGTACCACCTCGACTCGCTGGTGGCGCGGCTAGGCACCTACATCAAGCGGGCCGATGAGGCGGCCAAAGGTGCCAAAACCGACCGCGTCACGATGGAATTTTTCCCCAACCAAGACGCCCCCGGTCAAAACCTGCCCGAGCAAATTCGCATCACCACCCACAAGTCTACTAACCGCGCCTACGGCCCCAGCAACAAGGTAGAGGTGCTGCTAGAAAAGAAGTTTGGCATGGTGGTGAACATTGACCGCAAAAACAACGACCAGCCCCGCGCCGCCGCTACCAAGGCCGAGCGCCAGGCCCACCGCGACTCGCTGTACGAAGCCAACCAGGCGCGCAACCGGGTCAAAACCTTTGTAGTAGTAGACCTAGGGCTGAATGCGCTGACGAACAAAGGCAGCGGCGCGCCCGAGCTGCGCACAATGGGCTCGCGCTACGTCAGCCTCAACCTTGATGCGCACGTGCGCCTGGGCGGCACGCACAGCCCGGCTTATATCGTCTTCGGGCCCGAGTTTGCCTTCAATAACTACATGCTGGAGGGCAACAACAAGTGGATAAACCAGAACGGCGTGACCAGCGCAGTGCTCGAAACCAACGGCCGCCAATATCAGAAAACCAAGCTGGCGACATCGACCTTCACCGTGCCGCTGATGTTCCAGCTCAACCTGCGCGAAAAAAATGAAAGAGGCCATTCGCGCAGCGGCTTCACCATCGGGGCGGGGGGCTTTGTGGGCTACCGCCTAGGTAGCTGGACCAAGCTCAAGTACTTCGAAGAAGGCAACACCTACAAGGACAAAAACCACGGCTCCTACAACCTCACCGACTGGCAGTATGGCCTGCAGGGTGTAATTGGCTACCACGGGCTCACGTTCTTCGCCAAGTACAACCTCAACGAGTTGTTCCGCGAGGGCCAGGGTCCCCAGGCCCAAACGCTGAGCTTCGGGGTGCGCCTGGGTGGCTAACGCGCAGTGCTCCTTGCCACACGCCACGGGGCCCTAGGTGGCTGTAGAGGTTACTACAGCCACCTAGGGCCCCGTGGCGTGTGGTGGTTTATAGATTTCGAAAAAAGTTATCGAGCAAAATGGCGGCCGACACGGCCACATTGAGACTTTCGGCCCGGCCGCCGGGACCGTGCGGAATGTGCAACCGCCGCGTGAGCTGCGCCGCCACCTCGGGGCTGAGGCCGTGGCTTTCGCTGCCCATCACAAGCACGCCGGCCGGCTGCAAGGTGAGGTGATGCACGTTGTCGCCCTCTAGGTCGGCGCCGTAGATACCGACTTCTGGGGGCAGCGTGCCTAGCCAAGCCCCTAGGTCGCGGTCGGCCCACACGGGCACCCGGCCAAAGGCGCCCATGCTGGCGGCCACGGCTTTGGGGTTGTAGGGGTCGGCGCAGTTTTCGCTCAGCACCAAGCCGGGCAGGCCGTACCAGTCGGCCAGACGCCACAGGGTACCTAGGTTGCCGGGGTCGGCCACGTTGTCGAGGGCCAGCACGAGGCGGCTGGCGGGCAGGGCGGCGGGCAGCGGCGGCTGGGACGGCTGCGATACTACGGCCAGCGCGGCAGCGTTGGTTTGCAGGGTGCCGAGCTGGGTTAGCTCGTCTTCGGAGGCCAGGTGCAGGGGCACGCCGGGCGGCAGCGAGCGGCTGGCGGCCAGCTGCTCGGCAAAGGCGGTGGTAGCCACTACATGCTCGATGCCAAGCCCGGAGCTTAGCAGTTCTAGCACGCTTTTGGCACCTTCGACCAGGAAGGCGGCGTGGCGTTGCCGATATTTGCGCTGATGCAGCGCCCGGATGTATTTGGCGAGGGCTTTAGATACCATTGGAGAAAGTACGCAAACTTACGCTTGCCCCCGGCCTTGGGCTGCTAACCGCGCTGCTGTGGCTGGCGGCGGGCTGCTCGCCGCTGCGCCTGCTACAGCCTAATCAGCGCCTGCTCACGCAGGTAGAGGTGGAAAGCCACGACCTGAGTGCGGCCCAGCAAGAGCGCCTGCTGACGCTGGTGCAGCAAAAACCCAACCGCAACCTGCCCATTCCTAGGCTGGCTGTATACCAGTTTGGGCACTCGTTTTACGACTCGGCCAAGATTCGCGAAAAAATTGACCGCATCCAGGCTAAGTATACCAAAAAGCTAACGGCGGCCGGCACCGACACGGCCAAGATAGGCAAGCTGACGGCCCGGCGCGACCGCCTGCTGCAGCGCAAAGAGCAGGCCCTGGCCAAGGGCAACGCCATTATGCGCCTCGGCGAGCCGCCTGTTATCTACGACCCTGACCTGAGCCGGCGCACCGTCGACCAGCTCACGACTTACCTGCGCTCGCAGGGCTTTTTTCGGGCGCAGGTTACTTACACCGATTCGGCCCGCTCGAAGCGCAGCCTAGTCGATGGCATCTTGCGGGTGTTGCAGCTGCGCAACAAGCCGGTGCACGCCGTGCCTCTGCGCGACTCAGCGGGCCAGCGCCTGCACCGGCGCGTCACGGTTACGTACCAGGTCGAGGAAGGGCCGGGCTTTACCCTGAGCCAGTACACCCGCAGCATCCCCGACTCGGGGGTGGCGCGGGTGGTGGCGCAGGGCCAGGGCGCGGCGCTGCTGCACGTGGGCGATGCCTACAACGAAGACCTGATTGGCCAGGAGCGGCAGCGGCTCGAAACCCTGCTCAAGAATGCTGGCTACTACGATTTCCGGGCCCAATACATTACCCTAGAGGCTGATACCAGCTTCGAGAAAACGCGGGTGCGGCTGCGGCTGCTGGTGGCCAGCCCCGCTGGCGGGCACCGCCGCTACCGCCTGCGCGAGGTTACGATGCTAGCTGATGCCGGCCAGGGCCAGGTGCTACGCAGCCTGGCCGGCGACACGGCCCGCCTGGGCCGTCGGCGCCTAGCTCGCCGAAACGCCACCGCACCCGAAGCCGAAGGCTCTATAGGCAGTATCTCCACGGCCAACATGCCGGCCGGCGTGACGCCCGCCGCCGTGGCCGACTCGCTGGCCGCCCGGCGCCGGGGCCGCCCGCGCTTGGCGCCGCGCGACACGGTGCGCTTCGACTCGGTGGCGTTTGCCAGCCGCGGGCCGCTGCCCATTAAGCCCAGCATCCTTACCCGCCAGATAACGCTGCGCCCCGGCCAGCTCTATAACCTAACCCGCACCCAGCGCACCAGTCGCCAGCTGTCGGCACTGGACATGTACCGGTTTAATAACGTGTCGTTTAGCAAGGTACCGGACGCCAAAGGCTCGGCCTCCGATACTCTGGCGGCGCCTGCTACCGACCACTACCTCGATGCGCTGGTAACGGCCTCTCCTAGCCCTCGCTTTGCTGAGACTACCGAATTTGGGGGCACTTACGTGGCCGAAAAGGCCGGGCCCTTTGCCAACCTGCGCTTGAAATGGCGCAACCCATTTCACGGGGCCGAAGTGCTGGAGCTAAGTGGCCGCGTGGGCTTTGAAGGCCAATACAGCCGCCTAGGTACCACCGACGGCACCAACGTGCAGCAAAACAGCGTGTATACGGTGCAGTACGGGGCAACGGCGGCGCTGTTGATACCTAAGTTTTTGCTACCGTTTGGCCTAGGGCGCTCGTTGCGCGACTACCAGCCCCGCACTCGCTTTTCGGTGTCGCAGACCTACACCCGCACCCCTTTCTACACGCGCACCAACGCCGAATTTACCCTCGACTACCTCTGGCAAACGTCACCCTTTCACCAATATGTTTTTACGCCCGTTGATGCGGCGCTCGTCAAAACCCCCTTTATCCGGGATGACTACCGCGCCCTTCTAGAGCGTTATCGCCTAGAGGGCAGCCCGCTTTACCAGTCGTTTCGGTCTATCTACGAACCGAGTTTCAGCTTCACCTCCATCTATAACTCCAACGACATCACCCAAACGCGCAACGCCCGCTACCTGCGCATGTTTGTGGAGGTGGGGGGCCTGACGCGCAATCTCTACCGCACTAAAACGTGGTTTAGAGGTGACCGCGAGCCCGAAAACCAAACCGAGGTCTACAACTTCGCCAAAATTGCGGTCGACTACCGCCGCTATTATAAGCTATCGCCTCTTACCTACTTTGCCTGGCGCCTCAATGGGGGCGTGGCCCACGCCTTAACCCCAACCCCGACTGCCACCAACCCCGCAGTCAGTACCTACACCATCCCCTACGATAAATATTTCTTCGTGGGGGGCTCCAACAGTGTGCGGGCCTGGCAGCCGCGGCGCCTCGGTACCGGCTCCTACGCCACCAAATTTGCTACCGGCGAGCGCGATTATATCACGGAGCAGCCCGGCGAGCTACTGCTGGAAGGCTCAGTAGAGTATCGCTTTCCGGTGTACTCTTTTATCAAAGGCGCGCTATTCACGGACTTCGGCAACGTGTGGACACTGCAACCCGATGCCAACCGGCCGGGCGCCGAGTTCCGGTTCAACTCCTTTGCCCAGCAGTTTGCTGTTGGCTCGGGCCTTGGTGTCCGCTTCGACTTTACGTTCCTGATTCTGCGCTTCGACATTGCCACTAAGGTCTACGACCCCACCGCCGCCCAGCGCTGGGCTATTCGCAACGTGTTGAGTCAGACCCGTTACCAGACCGCGCTTAATATCGGTATCGGCTATCCGTTCTAATGGGAATTAAGTCACAATTGTCCTTGCTTTATCGTGCCTCTACACAATGAAGCAAGGACAATTGTTAAGGCGTTAGTTGCTCTTTACTACCACGCCACCCTTCATCACCAGCTTTACCTGGTGCAGGGCCTGTACTTGCTGGGTAGGGTCGCCGGCTACGGCCACGAGGTCGGCGAGCAGGCCAGGCGCGAGGCGGCCGCGGTCGGCGAGGTGAAAGATGCGGGCGTTGCCGCTGGTGGCGGCTCGCAACACTTCTAAGGTACCTAGGCCGTATTCCTGCACCAGTAGTTCCATCTCGCGGACGTTGTCGCCGTGGGCAAAAACGCCCACGTCGCCACCCACGGCCAACGTCACGCCAGCCTGGCGGGCAGCTTGCATGGCGCGGCGCTTGTCGAGAATGCGTTGGGGCTCGGGCTGCTGGCCTTTTTTCCAGCCGCGGTACTGCGAGGTAGCATCGGTGGCGGCCACGGTGGGGCAAAAAGCTACGCCACGCTGCATCATCAGCCGAAATACCTCAAGCGTACCGCCATCGCCGTGCTCAATGGTTTCGACGCCGGCTAGCGTGGCGCGGCGCATACCCTCGGCAGTGCTGGCGTGGGCCACCACGCCCCGGCCCGCCGAGCGCGCCGTTTGCACAATGAGGGCCAATTCGTCTTGCGAGAAGGTGGGCTGCGCGGTGCCACCTAGGCCCCAGCGGTAGTCAGCATACACTTTTATCACGTCGGCGCCGTGTCCAATTTGCTCCCGAACGGCTCGGATGATGCCGTCTACCCCATCGGCCTCTTGGGCGCCCTGGGGCAAGTCTTCTACGGCCGCTAAGTGTGGGCCATAACTGCCCGTAGCCACTAGCGCCCGCGTGGCCACCAGCAGCCGCGGCCCCGGAATAATGCCTTGGTCAATGGCTTGCTTGAGGCCCACATCGGCGTAGCCCGCGCCTTCGGTGCCTAGGTCGCGGGCGGTGGTGAAGCCCGCCTGCAGCGTGCGCTGGGCGTGCACCGTGGCCCGCGCCACGCGCAAGGCCAGCGGCTCGGTCAGCACTTGGTCGTTCCAGCTGGTTTCGTTGTAGGGGTGCAGCAGCAGGTGCGAGTGCCCCTCAATCAGGCCCGGCAGCAGCGTGAGGCCGGGTAGCTCCAGCGTAGTAGCGCCGGCCGGCGCCACGAGCTGCGCGGCGGGACCTAGGGCCTTGATTTTATCTCCTTCCACCAGCACCGCCCAGCCAGGGTGCAGGTCTTGGCCATCGAAGACGGCGGCAGGGCGTAGCAGCGTGGTGGTTGCTTGCCCGCTACCTAGGAGCGGAACCAGCAGCAATAGGCAGCTTAGTAGTTTGTGCATAAACAAGCGTCCTTATTCCCCCGGCCGATACGCCCGCTCTACGTGCTGTGCCACGTCTTCAGGGTAAAACCACACGTCTTTGAATTGGCCTTCGCAATACAGTGGAGCTTGGTCGGTGAAGTGCTTGGTACCCGGCTGGCTGCTAGCGCCACCCGTCACCACCGAGCGGGCCACTACCCTAGGGCCAAACTCTACCACCGCCACAAAGCTGTTGCCCACGTAGCCATAGCGCTTGGTAGTGCCGGGGTAGGTTTTGGCCCCAAACGCGGCCAGCGAGCCCCAGGCCGACGATGTGAACGCCACCGGCTGACTGGGCTGCTTGTCATCGTAGGTTTCCTGGATGCGGCCGGTCAAGCGCTGGTAGCGGTTGACCTCGCCCCAGGGCGTTTGCCACTTGCCGAAGTCGCGCTTGAGCTCGGCCAGGGCTTCGGTAAGAGCGGCAACTTTCTCCTCGGGCGTGGTTTGCTCGATGGTGAACGTAGTTAGGCTGAGGTAATCGAGCGGCTTGCCAGCGGGTACGCGGCTGCGGCCTAGCTTCAAAATGCGCTCGCCCCAGTAGATAGCCAGCGTCTGGGCCACCGAGGTTTTGGCGTAGCGCAAGTCCCAGCCGCGCAGCACTTCGATGGCTTGCTGCAAGTTCTGCGGAAAAGGGTCGCGCGGCATGTCGGCCAGCAGCTGGTAGTCGTTTAGCAGCGCCGGCACCAGCTGCTCGAAGCCTGCTAGGTACGGGTCGTTGGCTGCCGCGATGAGCGTATCGAGCGTGAAGCTTTGCTTGCGGCTCAATACCCGCACAGCGTTGATGCCGCGGTAGTTTTCGGCGTCGGGCGCCATGTAGGCGGGGTATTTGGCTTTGTCGGGGCTGCTGGCCGGGCCCGATACGGTGTAGGGCGTGGCGTTGCAATTTTGAATAAACCCGCTCGCCGGGTTTTTCACCTGCACTAGGTCACCTAGGGGATGCAGGCCCTGCCACTCGGTGCTATCCGAGCGGCCTTCCACGGGCTGGTTCCAGTCGTAGCCGGCCGGGCGGCGCGGCATAAAATTGCCGTGCCAGTACGCGATGGTCCCGTTCTTATCGGCAAAGACCGTGTTATTGGTCGCGTTGCCATTCAAAGCCATTACCTTCTGAAAGCTGGCATAGTCGGTGGCTTTGGTGCGCAGATACGACTGCTCGAGGGCGGCCAGCGGTGTATCCATCATTTTCACCGTCACCCACTTGCCATTCAGCTCACCCACCACCGGGCCGTGGCCGGTGCGGTAAATCGTGAATTTGCGGCGCAGCAACTGCCCATCTTTTCGGTAAGCCAGCGACACTTCTTCGGTCTGCATGGGGCGCACCTGGCCGTTGTACAGATAAGTGTACTTGCCATCTTGCTGAGTCACCGTTTCGAGGTATTCATCCATCGAGTCGGCCTGGCTGCTGGTGTGCATCCAGCCGCAGTGCTCGTTAAAGCCTTGGTAGATGAAAAACTGCCCCCATGTTACGGCGCCGTAGGCATTGAGGCCCGCCTGGCTGGTCATCTGCACCTCCGAGCGGAAGTAAAACGAGGTGTGCGGGTTAATCAGCAGCAGTGCGTGCCCGCTAGCGCTCTTGCTGGGCGCAATGGCAAAGCCGTTAGAGCCCGTGGGCTCGCGGTCATATTTATCGAAATCGGGCCGCTGCCACGAAGTCGTTTTTTGCTGGCTATAGAAGGCCTTGATGCGCTCGACTGGCACCACACTCACGTTGCCGCCAATGCTGCCCTCGCTGAAGAGCAGCGGCATCCAGGGCTGAAACCGGCGCAGTAATCTAGGCTTCACCGTAGGGTGCGTAGCTAGGTAGTAGTTGGTGCCCGCCGCAAAGCCATCGAGCAACTGCTTCATCCAAACCGGGCTTTGCTTGTACACGGCGATGGCCCGGGTAGTGTCCATGAAGAGCCGCGCCCGCAGGTCGGTGTAGAGCGCCGCTTCGCCTTCTACCTCGGCCCGCCGACCTAGGGCTTCTAAGTAGTTGTCTTCGACCCGGGCAAAATCGTCTTCGCACTGCGCGTAGAGCAGGCCAAATACGGCATCGGCGTCGGTTTTACCGCTCACGTGGGGCACGCCCCAGGTATCGCGCGTGATGCGCACTTGCTGCGCCTGCTGCCGCCAGCGCGCTACCTCGGTGGGGGTGTAGGCCTGGGCGTGGCTGCTAAAGGCACCTAGGGCGCACGCCGTAATAAGAAGAAATACCCGCATAGACGCGCAAAATACACCAACTGCCGGGCTAGGCTGCATGAAGCGGGCCTCTGGCCACGCGGGCCAGGCGCACAAAAAACCGGCCAGGCAGCTTATTAGGCTACCTGGCCGGCTTTACGTAGGCTAGGTGCGTGGCACCAGCCTTAGTTCTTACCTAGGATTTGCTCGGCTAGCGCAGTATGCTGCTCGTCGGCTTGTTTGGCTTCGGTCAGGCAGGTGTGCAGGTCCTCGGCTACCTGAGTCAAGCCGTTCTGCTTGGCGTAGTTGGTGAGCGTGCCGAAAGAGGCAATCCAATAGTGCAGGGCCAGCTGGCCGGCGGCAATAATGCCTAGGTCACGCGAGTAGTCGTCCTTGGCTTCGCCGCGGATTTTCTTACTAACCTTGTAATGAGCTTCGAGAATGGGGTTTTCTTCGTCGCCCTTGCCACCAGCGGCCTCATACGACCGCTCGATGCGGGTGGCCCACTGCTTCGATTGTTGGTTGCCCTGCTCTAGCGCAGCTTTCAGCTGCGAGTCTGTAGCGTCGTCTTGGATTTCGTCGGTGGCGGCGGCGGCTATTTTGCTGCCTTCCTTCAAGGCGGCTAGGCCTTGCTGGATAAGGATGTTCAATGATTCGTTTGCCATGGCTGAAACGTAGGAATTGGAGAGTGTACCTAGCCTTACGGCCAGTAGCAACCCGGGACCACGGGCCAGCTTGCTTTTACGTACTTACCCCAGCTTTTCTACGTATATCATCCACCATTGAGGCAGCCGGGCGGGCACCTAGGTCCCCCGCCCGGCTGCCCGCTAGGCTAGGCCCACCTTGGCCAGCTCGCGCCAGTAGCTGGGGTACGATTTGCGCACCACCTGCGGCTCGTGTATCGTGAGCGGGCCGCGCAAGGCCAGCGGTGCAAAGGCCATCGCCATGCGGTGGTCTTCGTAAGTAGCAACTTCTTGGCCGTCAACCTTGAAATCGGTCGTTTGAATCTCAAACACGCCGGGGCTCACTTCTACCATGTCGCCGCCAAACTTGCGCAGCTCATTTTGCAGGGCCGCCACGCGGTCGGTTTCCTTGATGTACAAGCTATCGAGGCCCGTGAGGCGCAGCGGCACCCCTAGGGCCGCCGCCACCACGGCCACCGTCTGGGCCAGGTCGGGGCAGTCGGTGAAGTCGAGCGGCTGAGCCAGTAGGCTATCCGTGGCCAGCGGCACCTGGGTCAGGCGCACGCCGCCCGCATTGGGCAAAAACTCGGTAGCCACGCCCAGCGACGTCATAATATGCTGAATGACGTGGTCGCCCTGCCACGACTGCGCCCGTAGGCCAGGCAAGGTTATCGACGAGCCGGCCGGCGCCAGCGCCACCAACGCGTACCAGTAGCTGGCCGCCGACCAGTCACTCTCCACCTCGTAGTCGGCTGGGCGGTAGCCGCCGGGCTGCGCGGCCACTAGGTCGGGCGCTTGCTCTCCAGCAGTCGCGCCAAAGTGCCGCATTAGGTTCAAGGTGAGATGGATGTAAGGCCGCGAGCCCACCGGCCCGGTCAGCCGCAGCTGCAAGCCGCGGGGCAGCACCGGCCCCACCATCAGCAGCGCCGAGATGTACTGGCTGCTGATGTCGCCGCGCACGGCCAGCTCGGCGGCGGGCGTCGTCAGCTGCCCCCCGCCAAAGCGCAGCGGCGGGTAGCCTTCGCGCTCCTCATAGTCGATGGTGGCACCTAGGGTGCGCAGCCCGTCTACGAGCACCGCAATGGGGCGCTGCTTCATGCGGGCAGCGCCGGTAAGCACGCCGCGCCAGCCGCTTGCGGCCAGGTAGGCGGTCATAAAGCGCATCACGGTGCCCGCGTCCTGAGCGTCTAGCAGGTCGGTGGTAGCGGCCTCTTCGAGCAGGCGCGTCATCAGCACGGTGTCGTTGGCCTCCGAGAGGTTGGTGAGGCTGCCGCCGCTCGCCAGTTTCTGAAGCAGCAACGCGCGGTTGCTTTCGCTTTTAGAAGCCGGTAGGTGGGCCGTGCCTTGGAGCGGGCCACCGGCCCAGGTCAGAGTTTGATGCATGTCGTTATTAATCACTAGTCATGCCGAGCGCAGCAAAGCAGCTCGCCCGCTCCGTTGGGGTAGTACCCCTACTGTCAGCACGCGAGCTGCTTCGCTGCGCTCGGCATGACTAGTGCTTTCAATTAAATGGAATTGTAGTACTGCAGCGAGGCCACTATCTCAGCTAGTGTAATGGGCTGATCGAATACACCATGCCCTAGGCCCTGCAGCAAGGTGCAGTTGATGGTAGCACCGCGGTTTTTCTTATCCTGCACGGCGTAGGCCGCAATGGCCTCCGTTTCGAGGGTAATAAAGTCGATTTTGCCGAACGCTGCGGACACTATTGTTTCTACCTCGGCCAGCTCGGCGGCCGTCAGCAATCCGCGCTGCACCGAGAGCCAGCTTTCGCACACCAGGCCCGCCGCCACGGCCTCACCGTGGCGCACCTCGCGGCCGGGCTGCGTCAGCAGGTAGCTTTCGAGGGCGTGGCCCACGGTGTGGCCAAAGTTGAGCAGCTTGCGCGGCCCGGCCTCTAGGGGGTCTTGGGCCACAATCTGTTCTTTCAGCGCCACCGAATGCCGGATGATGGGCGTCCAGTCGGCCACCGCCGCCACATCGAGCGCGCGCAGCTCCTGAAAAGCCCCCACGTCGGCAATGAGCGCGTGCTTGATGATTTCGGCATAGCCCGAGCGTAGCTCGGCCGGTGGCAGCGTGGGCAAAAAGCCAGGGTCGATGAACACGCCCGCCGGCTCCTGAAACACGCCAATGTGGTTTTTGAAGCCATCAAAATCGACGCCCGTTTTGCCGCCCACACCGGCATCTACCTGCGCCAGCAGCGTGGTCGGCAGCACGGCACACGCAATACCGCGCTTGTAGGTAGCCGCGCAAAAGCCCCCTAGGTCCGTCACAACGCCACCACCCAGGCAAACCAGCAGCGCGTGGCGGTCGGCCTGGTGTTGGGTCAGCCAGGCCCATACTTGCTCGCAGGTAGCCAGTGTTTTATATTCTTCACCAGCCTCGATGGTGAGTTGCTCGTGGGCGGGCAGGTGCGGTGCTAGTAAGGGGTAGCAGTCGCGGGCGGTGTTGGTATCGACCAATACAAACAGGCGGCTCGGCGCGTGCTGCCGAATAAAATCGGCCAGCGCGGGCAGCGCTTCGGAGCCAATGACGAGGGGGTTCTTCACTACCAAACTACTAGGCTAACGTCGACAATCAGCCGCAAATAAACGGCGCCCGGCCCAGCATTTCTTTACTAATGCCTGCAACCAAATTGCAAATCGCCGCCTCTCTTGCGTACCTTACCGCTCTTCCCACTCGCCTAGGCTCCTTTTTTCACTCCATGACCAAGCCTCTCCTCATCGCGCTGCTCGGGCTGTTTTCACTCACCGGCTGCGAGCGCAGCGCCGACGAGATACGGCCCGCCAACTACGATATCCTTGCCATGGAAACTGGCCACTGGGAGTGGGAAAAAACCGCTTTTTTCGGTCCGCAGTACACCCCAAGCACTGAAGGCTACACCCGCCAATTGGTTTTTACGGCCGGCAACCAGCTGCTCCTACGCCGTTCCAATCAGTCTGACCAATCTTTTAATTTCCAGCTAGCAGTAGGCCAAGGCGGCATGCCTACGGTCACGTTCAACACCAACGAGGGCAAGCTGACCAATAATGAAGTAAAATACTACCACGTGACGCAGCAAAACGGCCAGCAGCTGCTTCAGCTAACCGGCGAAGAGGCCTACCGCGACGGGGGCGGCTACGAGACCTACCACTGGGTGAAAGAATAGTGCTTAGGGGATAGTGCTTAGTTATTAGTGCTTGGTGCTAATAACTAAGCACTACCCCCTAAGCACTACTTACAGCCCCGGCCCTAGGTGCGTGGGCCCGTCGATGGAGCGGCCATTGAGTATTTCGGTTTGCAGGCGAATGCTTTCGATGTGGATGAGCTTGTAGAGCTCGCCTACAAATTTCTCGTTGATATTTAACTTATTGCCCCACTCCGGGCGGGTCTTGAAAATTTCCTGCCAGCGCTCTAGCTGCAGGATTTTTACGTTGTTTTCCTTCTTGTACTCGGCCAGCTCCTGAATGAGGGCCATGCGGCGGGCCAGCATTTCCAGGATTTCGTGGTCGGCGGTGTCCATTTTCTGGCGCAGCTCCTCGGCCTTATTGCGGTAGTCGGCGTTGTCGCTAGAGCGGTAACGATATTTCAACTCGCTCAGCAGCTCTTGCAGGCGGGCGGGCGTCACTTGCTGGGCCGCGTCGGAGAGGGCGTGGTCGGGGTCGGGGTGCGTTTCGATGATGAGGCCATCATAGTCGAGGTCCAGCGCCTTCTGCGCAATGGGCAGCAGCAAGTCGCGCTTGCCGCCAATGTGGCTGGGGTCGTTGATGAGCGGCAGCTCAGGGTAGCGCGTTTTCAGCTCAATCGGAATGGCCCACGTGGGCGCATTGCGGTAGCGCGAGGGCGCAAACGTGCTAAACCCGCGGTGGATGGCCGCCAGGTCGCGAATGCCCGCCCGCTCGAGGCGCTCGAGGGCCCCGGCCCACAGCGCCAGGTCGGGGTTCACAGGGTTTTTCACCATCACCGGCGTATTGGTGCCGGCCAGGGCATCGGCCAGTTCCTGCACCGCGAAAGGGTTCACGGTAGTGCGCGCCCCAATCCAGAGCACATCGATACCGTGCTTCAAGGCCTCCTCGACGTGCTTGGGTGTGGCCACCTCAATGGCCATGGGCAGGCCGGTTTCGGCGCGGGCCGCTTGCAGCCAAGGCAGGGCCGCCGTACCGCGGCCTTCAAAGCCGCCGGGCTTGGTGCGCGGCTTCCAGATGCCAGCGCGGTACATGTCGGCCTGGCCAGCCGCTTTAAGGGCGCGGGCCACGGTCAGCACTTGTTCTTCCGACTCGGCCGAGCATGGGCCGGCGATGATGAGGGGTTGGCCCTTTTGGGCTAGCCGACGGGTGAAGAAGGTGTCGGCAGTAGAGGTATTTTCCATTCGTAGAGAGCAGCGCGGAGTGGCACTCCGCGCCCGCCCTGCCGGGCGGCAGGCGAAGTAGGTGCGCGGTAACAGCGCAAAACGGAGTGCCACTCCGTTTTACAACCCTAAAAGTACTTCGGCCGTGCCGAACCGGGTTCTAAAGGCCACTGTTACCTTCGTGGCGCCAAGCGCTTCTCCCCCTCCCACTCCACTGTTAGTACCTAAAGTTTATGGCTGCTCCCGTTTCTGCCGTGCCCGTGGCGCCCCTTTCCTTCGACGACACGCGCATTGCGTTTGAAGCCAAATCCGATACCGAGCTGCGCAAAATGTACGCCCTGTTTGCGGCCATGAACAATGGCAGCTTGGTCAAGACGGGCGGCGGGCTCATGAAAACCGCCTTGAAATTCAGCCTACCCGGCACGAAGTTTTTAATTAAGCACTCGATTTTTAAGCAGTTCTGCGGCGGCGAAACCATTGAGGAGTGCAAGCCTGTGATTGCCGAGCTTGGCCGCTACCACATCGGCACCATCCTCGACTACTCGGTAGAGGGCACCGGCAACGACCAGAGCTTTGACCGCACCCGCGACGAGATTCTGGCCACCATCGCGCTCGCCGCCACTACGCCCAACATCCCATTTTCGGTGTTCAAGGTCACGGGCCTGATGGCCACCGAGCTGCTCGAAAAAACCCAGGCCGGCACTGCCCTCACCGAAGCCGAGCAGGCGGCTTTTGAGCGCGGCCGCCAGCGCCTCGATGCCTTGTGCGCCAGCGCCCATCAGCACGGCGTGCGCCTGTTTGTGGATGCCGAGGAAAGCTGGTTTCAACAAACCATCGACGACCTAGCTGAGGATATGATGCGCCGCTACAACCAGGAGCGCGCTATTGTGTGGAATACTTACCAGCTTTACCGCCACGACCGCCTCGACGCCCTGCAAGCTGCCCACGACCGTGCCGAGCAGGGCAACTACTACCTAGGGGTGAAGCTAGTACGCGGTGCCTATATGGAAAAAGAGGCCCGCACCGCCAAGCAGCGCGGCTACCAAAATCCCATCAACCCCAGTAAGCAGCACACCGACGACCTCTACAACGAGAGCCTGCGCTACTGCATCGCCCACGTCGACCGCATCAGCCTGTGCGCGGGCACGCACAACGAGGCCAGCTCGCTGCTGCTCACGCAGTTGATGCAGGAAGTCGGCCTAGCTCCGCAAGACGAGCGCGTGTGGTTTGCCCAGCTCTATGGCATGAGCGATAACCTAAGCTACAACTTGGCCCACGCCGGCTACCACACGGCCAAGTACGTGCCCTACGGCCCCGTAGAGGCCGTGATGCCCTACCTGCTACGCCGCGCCGATGAGAACACTGCGATTGCGGGCCAAAGCAGCCGCGAATTCTTGCTGATTCAGCGCGAACTACGCCGCCGCCAGGGTCGCTAGCCGGCCCCCTCGAAAAGTTTGGCAAGATTGCTGTGGGGCAGGGTGGTAGAGTTCTTTTGAGTTTCTGCGCGGGAATTGCACTGGCTGGTTAGCTTCAATCCAGGAAATAGTGCGTCTGCGTACATACTCAACTATTTCGTTACTTTAGCAGCCTGCCACTCTCCCCTCCCACCCACGGCTCCACGGCCCACCGAAGCTGCTTTCCCCTCACTTTTCGTATGATTACTCGTCTTCGTCACTACCTTATTCGCTATGCCCGGCAGCAGGCCGGCACCGTCAGCTACCTCACACTGCTGCAAGAAACCGAATTGGGGTTGAACTTGGATATCTCGCACGAAAAATCGCGGCTCAATGAAATGCTCGCCGAAATTTCGACGGAGGAACACGCCGCTGGCCGGCCGCTATTGAGCTCGTTGGTGCGCGTGCAAGGCTCTAAAGGCCAAGGCGATAATTTTTATAAGCTCTGCGAACGCCTAGGGTATGGCGAATGGCGCAGCTTGAAGCAAAACGAAGATTTTCTTAAAAGTTTGATAAAGGAGTGCCGCGAGTTTTGGAAAAAAGAAGCTAATTACACGCAGCACGTCCTCAATGAAGCTTAGCGCCCGGCCACTTGCTAGGTAGTACCTAGTAACCTGCAAGAAAGCCCTGACCTAGCGTTAGGGCTTTTTTTTGTGCCTTAGGACTAGTGCTGGCCTAACATCTGTTAGCCCGCAACAACTGACAACGCAACCCACATTCAGCTTGCCCCGTTAATTCAGCCGAAGCCAGCCATATCGGGCTGGTTACTTTCCACCCAATCCACCTTCGCCATGAATACTAACGATGCAAACAATCCGATGAATAGCGGCACCGGCGCCGGCGCTAACTACGGCTCTAGCAACACCGGCACCGGCCTTGGCAACAGCGGCCTGACCAGCAACGAAAGCACTAGCTACAATGCTGGCACCGACTACAGCAGCGCCACGGGCGGCTCGACCTCGTCGTCGGCTACCGAACTTGATTCTACTACGGGCTCGCCCCTCTCTACTACCTCGCCTACGACACCTACCAATGCTGCTGGCTCGGACAGCCGCCCCGGCGACGATTACAGCGCTACCGCTAAAGGTGCCGCAGTAGCCGGCACCGCTGGTGCCGCAGTAGGCCGTGGCGTTGATGCCGTGCAAAACACGACTGACCGCGCCGCCCACGCTGTGAAAGATGCTTTCACTGGCGAAAATGATAGCTACGATGGTGACTATCGCGAAGGCAGCACCACGAGCGGTATTTTCCGCGACCGCAGCAGCGCCGAAAAGGCTTACCAGTCGCTGCACGAGCGTGGCTACCACAAAGACGATGTACACCTGATGATGTCGGACGAGACGCGTGACCGCCATTTCGGTGACAACGCGGAGCACACGGAGCTAGGTGACAAGGCCATGGAAGGTGCGGGCGTAGGCTCGGCCATCGGTGGCACGGCTGGCGCTATCATTGGCGCTATCGCTGCTATTGGTACGTCGGTAGCTCTGCCGGGCCTAGGTCTCATTATTGCTGGCCCGCTGGCAGCAGCGCTGGCTGGTGCTGGTGCTGGTGGCCTCACGGGTGGCCTAGTAGGCGCCCTTGTAGGCTCGGGCATTCCTGAGGAGCACGCTACCGAATACGAAGAAGGCATCAAGAATGGCGGTATTGTAATGGGCGTGAAACCCCGCAATGCCGAAGATGCTAAGTACTTCGAAGAGCAGTTCCGTAGCAACGATGCCGACAAAGTATACCGCTACTAAGCGGCTCGGCTTCTTCTTTAATAAAAAGCTCTCCCCTACCGGGGAGGGCTTTTTTTGTGACTGTCAGTCAAGCAATAGGTGGCTCTCTCATGTGATAGCTGCAACGGTCAGCCTACTTAGGCGTCCCTTGGTCCTGCACTTATCCTATCCCACCCGTGTTCACTCAGCAGCGTAGCTGCTTGTAAATGAATTATTAATGAATGCACCGACTACCGCTAGGTTGGTAAAAAGTTTATTCTTCTAATTTCTGGCCTGCCCACAACCATTCCGATAAAAATCAGTTTTAGTACAAAATTCGGGCGTTGGGTGCAGGGCTTTTATACTTCAGAAACCCCTAGGGTACGGGTTTTCAGGATAACATATGTGGATAGTAAGACTAGCGCTGGCACGGCCCTACACCTTCGTGGTGATGTCGCTGCTGATTTTGATTGGGGGCATACTGACGATTCAGCGTATGGCGGTGGATATCTTCCCCGACATCCCCATTCCGGTAGTGGGCATTGTATGGACTTACAATGGCATCGCCCCGGAGGAGATGAACCAGCGCATCGTGGTACCGGTGCAGCGCTCCATCACTACGACCGTTAACAATGTTGAACACCTAGAAAGCCAAAGCCTGAAGGGAATTGGCATGATTAAGGTATTCTTCCAGCCGGGCACCAACCCCGACGCAGGCGTAGCCCAGCTCACGGCTATCACGCAGACCTTGCTGCGGGTGTTGCCGCCGGGTATCACGCCGCCGCTCATTATTCGCTATTCGGCTTCTAACGTGCCAATTGCGCAAACCTCGCTGAGTAGTGAAACCCTAGGTGAGTCGGACCTCTTCGACGCGGCCAATGCGTTCATTCGGCCCGGCCTGGCGGTGGTGCAAGGCGCCTCGGTGCTGCTGCCCAACGGCGGTAAGCCCAAGCAGATAATGGTGGACCTCGACCCCGTGAAGCTGGCCGGTAAAAACCTGAGCGGCAACGACGTGGTGAACACGCTACTGGCCCAAAACGTGATTATTCCGGCTGGCTCGGCCAAAATCGGCTCCCGTGAGTACGACGTGCGCCTCAACTCTAGTCCCGAAGCCATCGCTACGCTCAACGACTTACCCATCAAGACGGTGGAGGGTACCACGGTGTACATCCGCGATGTGGCGTTTGTGCACGAGGGCGCGGCGGTGCAGCAAAACGTGGTGCGCCAAAACGGCCGCCGCACGGCTATTATTCCGATTCTAAAAAGCGGCTCGGCCTCCACACTGGCCATTATTGATAAGATTAAGCAGGTGCTGCCTAACATTCAGGCCAATGCTCCCCCCGGTCTGAACATCAAGCTCCTGTTTGACCAGTCTTTCTTCGTGCGGGCCAGCATCAAGGGTGTTATCATCGAGGCCAGCATTGCGGCGGGCCTCACGGCGCTCATGATTCTGTTGTTTCTGGGCTCATGGCGCTCGACGCTAATTATCGCCATCAGCATTCCGCTCTCGATTCTGGTCAGCATCATTGTCATGAATATTCTGGGCCAGACCCTGAATATTATGACCCTAGGTGGCCTCTCGTTGGCCGTGGGCATCCTGGTCGATGACGCGACGGTAGAAATCGAGAACATCCACCGCAACATGGGCCAGAAAAAAGGCCTCAAACGCAGTATTCTGGATGGGGCGCAGCAGATTGCAACGCCCGCGCTAGTGGCCACGCTGGCCATTTGCATTGTGTTTGTACCAGTGTTTTTCCTAGGTGGGGTAGCGTCGGCCATTTTCGCTCCGCTCGCTACGGCGGTTATTTTCGCCATGCTGGCCTCCTACATCCTCAGCCGGACACTGGTGCCGACGCTCGTGATGTACTTGCTGCGCAAAGAACTGCCTATTTACCACGCCCAGGAAGAAGAGGAGGTGCCAAGCGCCCACTTCCGCAACGGCCGCGAAGTGCCGCAGCACGAGCGCGACCTAGCGCGCCTGCGCCGCCAGCAGTTTGAGAAAGAGCACCCCAGCGGCACCCCCGAAGAGGAAGCCGAAGAGCCCATCACTGATGCCGAGCGCAAGGCTGCCGATGGCATCACTAAAAGCTGGGTGTGGCGCTTGCACACGGCGTTTGAGCACCAATTTGAGAAATTCCGGGCTGTTTATACCAGCGCGCTCGACTGGGCCCTGGACAACCGTAAGAAGGTAGTCACGGCCTTCGCGGTGCTGTTTATCGGCTCGCTGGGGCTATATCCCTTCATTGGGCAAAATTTCTTCCCAACGGTAGATGCGGGCCAGTTACGCCTGCACATTCGGGTGCCAACCGGCACGCGAGTCGAGGAAACTGAGCAGCGCTTTCGGCAGGTAGAGGAGGTTATCAAGCAGGTAATTCCGAAAGACGAGCTGGATTTGGTACTAGATAATATTGGCCTGCCGGCCATTCCGATTAACCTCATTCTCAGCGATAACCCCACCATCGGGGCGGGCGATGGCGAGATATTGGTGAGCATGCACGAGGAGCACGGCCCCACGGGTGAGTACATCGAAGAAATTCGGCGGCGCATCCATAAGCAGTACCCCGACTTGATTATCTTCTTTCAGCCGGCCGACATTGTCAATCAGACGCTGAACTTCGGCTTGCCCGCGCCCATCGATATTCAAGTGTCGGGCCGCGATAAGGCCGCTAATAAGCGCATTGCCGAGGAGCTGAGCAAGAAAGTCAGCGCCGTATCGGGTGTGGTCGATGCCTTTGTGTACCAGGCTTTCGACCAGCCACAGATTCGCCTTGACATCGACCGGGTGCGGGCGCAACAGGCTGGCCTCACGCAGCGCGACATTGCCAACAACGTACTGGTCAACCTCTCTTCGAGCACCCAAACCAACCCCAACCAGTGGCTGAATCCGCAAAACGGCGTGAGCTACACCGTGGCCGTGCAAACTCCTCCGCGTGACCTCTCAACTACCGACGCGCTGGGCAACATCACCGTAACTGGTGCCACGCAGCCTAGCCCGCAGCTGCTCACCAGCTTTGCCCAACTGCGCCGCACCGAAACCACTGCCGTGGCCTCGGACTACAATATTCAGCGCACTGTGGATGTGTACGCCAGCGTGAGCCAGCGCGACCTAGGCGGCGTAAGCGGCGACATTCGCAAAATCATAGCGGCGGCGCAGAAGGAAGCACCCAAGGGCACGACCATTACCCTGCGCGGGCAGTCGGAGTCGATGCGGACTTCCTTTATCGGCCTAGGGCTGGGCGTAGCGGGTGCTATTCTGCTGGTTTACCTGCTGATGGCAGTAAATTTTCAGAGCTGGCTCGACCCGCTCATCATTATCACAGCGCTACCGGGCGCGTTGGCGGGCATCCTCTGGATGCTCTTCATCACTCAAACCACCCTCAGTGTACCGGCCCTCATGGGTGCCATCATGTGTATCGGGGTGGCCACAGCCAACTCGATTCTACTTGTCACGTTCGCCAACGAGCGCCGCGAAGAAGAGCCCGACCTCGACCCGCGCGATGCGGCCCTCGACGCTGGCTTCACCCGTCTGCGCCCGGTACTAATGACGGCCCTGGCCATGATTATCGGTCTATTACCTATGTCTTTAGGCATGGGCGAGGGCGGTGAGCAAAACGCCCCCCTAGGTCGCGCCGTGATTGGCGGCCTGACACTAGCCACAATAACAACCTTGTTTTTTGTGCCGATTATGTTCTCTTATTTGAAGAAAAAAGAGGAGCAACCAGCAGAGGCAGAAGCACAGGCACAAGCAGCGTAATGCCTCTCCCCGTGCCCTCCTCAAAAAGAGGACATGGGGAGATGATACTTACCACGCCTGCTCACGCTACTATAGTTTATAAGTAATCCATCTGAATGTCAACCGAAGAACGAAATAGCGGCAGTGGTCGCTTCTGGCTGCTTATTATTATTGCCTTAGTTGTATTTGCGGGGCTGTTTGTGCTGGGTTGGCTGCCGCGCCACCGCCAAAACACCGCGCGCGACGAAGAAAAGCAGGAGCAACTGACGGCCAAGCCCGTCGTGACGGTGCAGCCTGCTAAAGCCGCCCCCGACACCACCAGCGTAACGCTGCCTGCCGACCTGCGCTCGCAGCACGAAACCGAGTTGTTTGCCCGCGTCAATGGCTTTGTGCAGAGTTGGAAGGCTGACATCGGCCAACACGTGCGGCGGGGCCAGGTGCTGGCTACCATCACCACGCCCGAGCTCGACCAGCAGATAGCGCAGGCCCAAGCCAACTTGGCACTGGCCCGCACCTCATTTGGCCGCTTGCAGAGCGTGACGCTGCCCGGTGCTATTTCGAAGCAGGAACTAGATGCCGGCCAAGCGCAGTATCTCGCACAGCAAGCCGTGGTGAAGCAGTTGCAAGCCCAGCGTTCGTTTAGGCAGGTAATCGCGCCTTTCAATGGCACTGTGACCCAACGCAATGTGGATGTGGGCACACTCGTAACGGGGGGCAACGCTACTGGCTCGCAGCTCTTTAAGGTAGAGCAAACCGACACGCTCCGCGCCTTCGTGGATGTGCCGCAGAACTTCGTACCCAGCATCAAACGGGGCTTGTCGGCCAGCATCATCGTGCCCGAATTTCCAAACAAGCCTTTCAAAGGAATTGTGGCCCGCGATGCCGAAGCCCTCGACCCACAAACCCGCACCCTACGCACCGAAGTGCGCCTGCCCAACCGCAAAGGCCAACTGCGCCCCGGCACCTACGGCCAGGTACGCTTCAAGCTGCCACAAACTGCGCCCACTGTCCTTATCTCGGCCAACGCACTGGTACCCAGCGGCACCGAGCAGAAAGTAGCGGTAGTGCAAGATGGTAAAGTTCACTACCAAAACATCGTGGTCAGCCGCGATTTTGGCGCGAATCTCGAAGTCAGCCAAGGGCTGAAAGGTGGCGAAATGCTGGTTATCAACCCCGGTGAAAACCTCACCGAAGGCCTCGAAGTAGGTACCAAGCTAGCCGAGGCACCTAAGAAACCCGCTGGCCCGGCACCCGCCGCACCGCGTCCTAACGACCCCGACGCGCCACGCGTGTCGTCGCCGCTGGGCAAGTAATTTATTTATCGCTGACTATTGTTTGTCATTGCGAGCGCAGCGAAGCAATCGCACCCGAGCGGCACGGCTGAATAGATGTGATTGCTTCGCTACGCTCGCAATGACAGACGCTTGTCTAGCGGAATACCTTAGAATAGACTATCTGAATGCGTACCCCTCTTATTTTATTAGGCTTAACCCTAGGTGGCTGCGCAGCCACGCGCTATCACTACGACCCGCCTACCCAGGCCATCCCCACGGCCTGGAAAAATGCGCATCCAGCCGACTCCCTAGGTCGCATTCAGCCCGAGCGTCCCGTAGCTGCGCCCACCGAAGCCCCGCCGCAGTTGAGCCAAACCCCAGCCGCCGGGCCATGGTGGGCGGTGTTTAACGATACGACCCTAACTCGACTCGAAACCCAGGCTAATGCGCTCAACTTCAGCACGCGGGCGGCGATAGCACGAGTTGAGCAGGCGCGAGCGCAGCTGCGCATTGCCGACGCTCAGCGGGCGCCGGTAGTGGCTATTGCGCCCTCCACGTACTACTCGCAGCTGTCGGCGCTGCGGCCCCGGCAGGCGTCGGCCATTCCGGCTGTGGCGGTCAATCAGAACCAGTTTTATGTGCCCGTCAATGTCAACTACGAGGTAGACCTCTGGGGCCGGCTGCGACGCAACGCTCAGGCCGCTACCGCCAACCTGCAAGCCACTGAAGACGACGAGCAAGCCGTGCGCCTGACTGTGGCCGCCGACGCCGCTAACGCCTATTTTAGTCTGCGCGGCCTCGATGCTGAGTTATTGGTACTCGATAGCGCCCGCCAGGCTCGCCGCTACAACGTGCAACTCACTAGTGCCCGTTTCAAGGCCGGTGTGGACAATGAAATCGGTGTGCGCCGTTCCGAAACTGAACTGGCCAACGTAGAAGCCAGCGCGGTGGAGCTGCGTCGCCAGCGTGCGGGCCTAGTGGCTTCGCTCTCGACCCTGACTGGCCGTCCGGCAAGCAGCTTCGTGCTGCCCTCGGTGCAGTCCGATTCGGTAGGCCCGGTTATTCCGATACCCGACCAACGCCAGGTGCCAGCCACGCCGCCCGGCCCGCTGCTGCCCACGGCGCCCATCATTCCGGCCAACGTGCCGGCCCAGCTACTCGCCCGCCGCCCCGACCTGCGCCGCGCCGAGCGCCTCACCGCCGCCGCCGACCTGCGAGCTAAGTCTGCCCGCCTGGCCCGCCTGCCCACACTTCAGCTCAACGGCTATATCGGCCCCCAAACCACCAACGTCGGTGACCTTCCCAAGCTAGCCAATGCCTATACCTACTATGTGGGCGGCGGCTTCAATATTCCCATTTTTGACGGCGGCCGCCTGCGCGGCAATCAGCAGCTAGCCGAGGCTCAGACTAATGAGGTGGTAGCTAATTTCCGCAATCTTACCCTCACCGCCTACGAGGAAGTTGAAACCGCCCTAGCCGACGTGGCGAGCAGCCAAGCCCAACTAGCCGCCCAGCAGCGTGCCCTGCGCGCGGCTCGCCTCGCTGGCCGCCTCACGCTAGAGCGCTATCGCCGCGGCCTCACCGACTACTTCGCCGTGGTCGATGCCGACCGCCAAACTCTCGATGCCGCCCGCCTCGTAGTGCAAACCCAAACCACGCAGCTTCGCGCCGCTGTGCAGCTAGTGCGCACCCTAGGTGGCGGCTGGCAATAACGCGCACAGTAGTCATAGCTGGCCACAGTTTAGCGCGGCACCTGTTGGCCAATCCATAGGAACAGTCTCCGGACTGCTACCTCCACTGCACAAAATCGCTACTTCTCTGTTGTCTCCGCGCCGGGCCACCCGCCCGGCGCTTTTGCGTTTATGAAACTCCTCTACTCCTACCTGCGCCACTACTGGGGCCTGTTGGCGCTGGCGCTGCTGCTAGCAGCTACCAACCAGATTTTCTCGCTGCTCGACCCGTACATTTTCCGCAAGCTGGTCGACCATTTTACGCCTAAAGACGGCGGCGCAGGATTTCATATCGTGCCGTTCTGGCCCTTTTTCAAGGAAGCGATACCTTACATCGGACTTATGCTGGGCGTAGCGATGGTGTCGCGCGTGGCCAAGAACTTCCAGGACTACTATGTCAACGTGATTACCCAGCGGCTGGGAGCGCAGATGTACTCCGATGGGCTGCGGCACTCACTTGATTTGCCTTACCAAGTGTTTGAGGACCAGCGCTCGGGCGAGACCCTAGGTAAGCTTCAGAAGGTGCGTATCGATGTAGAGAAGCTGATTCAAGGCTTTGTCAACGTGCTGTTTACGGCGCTAGTGGGCATCATCTTCGTGATGTGGTACGCCATCAGCGTGTACTGGCCCATCGCGCTGGGGTACTTCCTCACCATTCCGCTGCTGGGCATTCTGAGCTTTGCGCTGAGCAAGAAAATTAAGGTTATCCAGAAGACCATCGTGGGGGAGACTACGGCCTTGGCCGGCGCCACCACCGAGAGTCTGCGCAATATCGAGCTGATAAAAAGCCTGGGCCTGGCCCAGCAGGAAACCAAGCGCCTCAACGGCATCACCGACCGCATCCTGAAACTGGAGCTGCGCAAGGTGCGCTACCTGCGCTCGCTGAGCTTCGTGCAGGGCACGTTCGTGAACTTGCTGCGCAACGTTATCATCTTGCTGCTCTTGTATTTGCTGGTGCAGCGGCATATCAGCCTGGGGCAGTTTTTCTCGTTCTTCATTTACTCATTTTCCATCTTCGGGCCGCTGCAAGAGCTGGGTACCATCATTGGGTCGTACCGCGAAGCCGAGGCCTCGCTGGGCAATTTTCAACAAATTCTGGACACGCCCCGCGACGTGAAGCCCGCTCACCCGCAGCCCATTGCCAAAATCGAAACTCTGGCCTTCGACCATGTGGTGTTTAAGCACCTTACGGCCCCGGCCCCAGCACTGGCCAGTATTTCGTTCGGGGCCAAGCTCGGCGAAACCATCGCGTTTGTCGGCCCCAGCGGCTCGGGCAAGACTACGCTCGTGAAGCTGCTCGTGGGCCTTTACCCCGCCCAGAGCGGCCAGATTCGCTACAACAACATCCCGAGCACGGAGGTCGACCTAGACCAGTTGCGCGAGCAAATCGGCTTCGTGACCCAGGACACCCAGCTGTTTGCCGGCACCATCCGCGAAAACCTGCGCTTTGTGGCCCCGCACGCTACCGATGCGGAATGCCTCGCCGCGCTGCACCAAGCGGCGGCCGATTCGCTGCTGGCCCGCGCCCCGCAGGGCCTCGATACCGTGCTCGGCGAGGGCGGCGTGAAAGTGAGCGGCGGCGAAAAGCAGCGCCTTAGCATCGCCCGCGCCCTACTGCGCCACCCTACCCTACTGGTATTCGACGAAGCTACGTCGGCCCTCGACTCGCTTACGGAAGAGGAAATCGGCCGCACGGTGCGCGAGCTGTCGGGCTCGCGCCAGCACATCACTGTGCTCATTGCGCACCGCCTCAGCACCATCCTGCACGCCGACCGCATCTTCGTGCTAGAGCGCGGGCAGGTGGCCGAACAGGGCCGCCACGAGGAGCTGCTGGCGCAAAAGGGCCTATACTACGCCATGTGGCGCCAGCAGATTGGCGAGCGCAAGGAAGTGGCAGTGAGTTAAGGGTTAGCAAGCAGGCAAATCAGCTAGCTAGCCCTAGGTAGCGTCTTCAACGCTGCGCTTGCTAAAGGCAACCAGAGCGCCTTACCTTGCACCTGCTCACCTCATTCTCTCACCCATGTCTTCTACTCGCAATATCATCGCCTGGATTCTACAAATTCTGCTGGCCGTTGCCTTTATCGCGTCGGGCGGCAACAAGCTGTTGCATCTTGCCAACACCATAAAGAGCTTTGACGGCATGGGCTTTCCGAGCTGGTTTGCCTATTTCATTGCGGGAGCTGAGGTGCTGGGCGGCATCGGCCTACTGGTGCCGCGCTTCACGCGCCCGGCGGCCCTAGGGCTTATACTTATTATGATTGGCGCGGCCTACGTGCACGCCACCAAAATTCCGGGCGGCTTGCTGCCCAAAGGCCTCCCGGCGCTGGTGCTGCTAGTGCTGCTGGTAGTAGTGTATCTGCTGCGGCGCCCCACGGTAGCCCGCGCCTAAAACTGCTTTTATAGAAGAATAGCGGCGCAGGTGACGTGCCGCTATTCTTATTCCACATGGAATCTCCCGCCGAAACCGAAGAAGTATACGCCATTCCGGCCTCCTACCGGAAGATGGAAAACCTGCACATCCTGTTCTGGCTTGTCAAGGACATTAGCTGGTGCATGATTTGGAAAACACTGGGCATCATCATGGTTTTTCCGACCTTGAGCATTGCCCTGCTTATCACTTGGCGCACGCGCGGCATCAAGGCCGAGCTGGCGCATAACCTGGCCATTGTCTTCTGGATTTCAGCCAACTCGTACTGGATGATGAGCGAGTTTTTTGGCTTCGATACAGTGCCCATCGGCACCATCACCGATGGCAAGCATCTGGCGATTATTCCGTTTAGTATTGGGCTGTTTATTCTACTGTACTACTACATCGTGCAGAAGCCCCGCGAAACTCGCGAAGAACAAGTAGCGACGTTGTAACTATATCTGTCATGCAGAGCGCAGCGCAGCATCTCGCGTGGCGCAGTAAACCCTAACGCTAGTAGACGTTCGCACGCGAGATGCTGCGCTGCGCTCTGCATAACGATTCTCATCGCCCCGGCACGCCCTGGGCCAGGGTCTTAATGCGGCACACAAAGGTGGTGGCCATCAGATACAACGAGTGGCCGTCGTCGCCCCAGGCGCAGTTGGCTACCACCTCGCCGGGGTCAATGGTGCCTAGGTGCTGGCCTTGGGGCGAGAGGATGAGCAAGCCACCCACACCAGCCGCGTACACGTTGCCGGCCTGGTCTACTTTCAGGCCGTCGGGCACTTCCTTAAAGCGAATTTTGGGTAGGCTGGCCATGTCGAAGAAGGTGCGACTTTTGCCCAGCTTGCCATTTTTGCCCACTTCATAGGCCAGGATAACGGGTCGCAGTGAGTCGGCATTAGACACGTAGAGCGTGCGACCATCGGGGCTGAAGGCTAGACCATTGGCGCGGGCCACGTCGGTTATTTCGGCTGTCACTTGGCCATCGGGCGCGCGGCGAAAGACGCCCGTGAAGGCCAGCTCGCGCGGTGGCTCGGGGCTTTTTTTGCTTAGCAAGCCAAAAGGTGGGTCGGTGAAATAGATAGTACCATCGGGCGTGGCTACTACGTCGTTGGGGCTGTTGTAGCGCTTGCCTTGGTAGTTGTCGGTGAGAGTGCGCTTGCCGCTTTTCTGCCCTAGGGGCAAGCTGGCAATGCGGCGGTCGCCGTGCTCGGCGAGCAGCAGATTTCCTTTGCCATCCAAGGCCAGGCCGTTGCTAGAGGGCTCGTCGCTGTAGGGCAGGCGGCCGGTGTAGCCAGTGTGTTCTAAAAATTTCGAGCGGCCGCCTTGCGCTTTCCAGCGGTAAATGGTTTGGATTTTAGTATCTGAAAAGAGCAGCATGCTGCTATCGGGCACCCACACTGGGCCCTCGACGTGGGTATGGCCCGAGGAAATAATTTCGAGCTGCGCGCTAGGTGCAATCAGTTGGTCGAGGGCAGGCTGCTGGCGCACCACGCGGCCGGTAGTGAGGTAGGGCGCCTGGGCTACCGCTGGCCCAGCCGCCAGCCCTAAGGCCACCCAGGCACTGCAAAAAATCAAAAAACGCATAGCTAACACAAGGAAAGAGGGCGGATACACCCGCACCTGCCATAGGCTTACCTAGCTCTGCACCCGAATGTTGCACCGCTGAGCTTTTCTCAACCCTAGCCGACCGCGGCCGTAGGAACAGCTTGCGCGCCTCTCCGCAGCACCTTCCGCGCCGTCCGCGGTGAAAAACTCTACCGTATGCGCTTTCCTCTGCTTTTTGCCTGCTTGCTGCCCATGCTTTCCGCCACTGCGCAAGACTTGAAAATCCCGCTCGAAGAAGTGGCTCAAACCGGCCGTCACCAGCCCATTGGCTTGGGTATTTCGCACAAGGGACGCATTTTCATGACGTTCCCGAAAAAGAAGAACGACAAAAACTACGCCTACGACTATGGCTTGGCCGAAATCGTGAATGGCCAGCGCCGCCCCTACCCCAATGCTCTCTGGAATCAGTGGGACTCGACCCAGGCCGCTACCCGGTTCGTGAGCGTGCAGGCAGCCGTGATTGATGCCGACGACAACCTGTGGGTGCTCGACCCCTCGAACCCCGACGACCAAGCGCCCGTCATTTCCGGTATCAAACTCCTGAAAATCAACCTAGGGACGAACAAAGTTGAGCGCATTTACCGCTTCGAGGATTTGCCCCGCGAGCGCACCGGCCTCAACGACGTTCGCATCGACACGCGCCGGCAGTTGGCTTACATTTCTGACCCCGTGCTGGCTGGCATCGTGGTGCTGGATTTGAAATCCGGCAAGAGCCGCATCGTGCTGCAAGGCCACAAATCGACGGCTACCGAACCGGGCTTCGTGCTGCGCCTCGATGGCAAGGAAGTAAAAGACAAATCGGGTAAGCCCTTCAGCAGCAACGTTAATGGCATCGCGCTGCCGCCCGATGGCAAGTATTTCTACTACCGCGCCATCAACCAAACCAAGCTCTACCGCATCGCCACGGAGTACCTCGCCAACCCCGCCCTAGGTAACGCTGAGCTGGCCGCCCATGTCGAAACGGTGGGCGAAACCGGCGTGAGCCACGGTATGCTGTCCGACGAGGCGGGCAACATCTACCTCTCCGACTCGCCCAACTACGCCATCCGCCGCGTGACGCCCGCCGGCCGCCTCGAAACGCTGGTGCACGACCCGCGCCTGAGCTGGCCCGATACCTTCGCCCTAGGTTACGATGGCTACTTGTATCTGACCGCTACGCAAATAAACCGCGCTCCTAAGTGGAACGGCGGCGAAAGCAAGGTTGATTACCCGTTCCGGCTGTACCGGATAAAGCTGCCGAAGTAGGCTAGCGTCCGTCCCGTCATGCAGAGCGCAGCAAAGCATCTCGCGTGATGCAGCAAAATCAAACGTATTGAATACTGCGCCACGCGAGATACTTCGCTGCGCTCTGCATGACGGACGTTTATTTACAACGCCACTTTTCTTACCAAATCTGGTGCACCTGCGGCCGAATCATGCGGTCGTACACCCCGCGCACGGCGGCTAATTGCTCGGACGTCAACGCCGGAATTTCTTCTGTTTTTAGGTTTGACAGCAATTGCTCCGGCTTCGACGCGCCGGGGATGATGCAGCTAACCTCCGGGAACATCAATATCCAGCGTAGGGCCACTGGAGCCAGGTTGGGCTGGTCAGGGAAAATCTTTTTCAGCTCTTCCACCGCAGCCAGGCCGGTGTTGTAGTCCACCCCCGCGAAGGTTTCGCCTTTGTCAAAAGCCTCGCCGTTGCGGTTGAAGTTGCGGTGGTCGTCTTTGTCGAAGGTAGTTTGGGCCGAAAACTTACCCGTGAGCAGGCCGCTGGCCAGCGGCACCCGCACGATGATGCCTACGTCGCGGCGCTGGGCCTCTTTGAAGAGCAATTCGGCCGGCCGCTGCCGGAACATGTTGAAAATTACTTGCAGCGTGGTCACGTTGGGGTATTCGATGGCCTTCAGGCCTTCTTCTACTTTCTCGACGCTCACGCCTAGGTTCTGAATTTTGCCTTCTTCCTTGAGACGGTCGAATACCTCAAAAATCTCGGGGCGGTAGTACACTTCGGTGGGCGGGCAGTGCAACTGCACGAGGTCGAGGGTATCAAGGCCCATGTTGCGCAGGCTGTCCTCCACAAAGCCGCGCAGGGCGGCGGGCTGGTAGGCCTCGGCGGTGTGGGGCTGGAGGCGGCGGCCGCACTTGGTGGCCACGTAGATGCGCTCGCCGGCGCGGCTGCGCACGAGGCGGCCCACGGCTTTTTCGCTCTCGCCGTCGCCATACACGTCGGCCGTGTCAATGAAGTTGATGCCCGCGTCTACGGCGGCGTTTAGGATGTGGTCGGCGTTGTCGTGGCTGAAGGGCTCGCCCCATTTGCCGCCCACCTGCCAAGTGCCGAGGCTGATTTCAGAAATGGAGAAGCCGGTTTTGCCGAGGGTGCGGTGTTGCATGAAGGGTGGGTTTTGAAACAAGAAAAGCGGACCTAGGCCCGCTTTTGTAACTCAGAAACAGCCCTAGGGTTGCCAGTTGCGCGGACTTTGTAGTCCGCGTGCGCCCGGTACGTCCGGCTGCTCGCTACCGCACGCGGACTACAAAGTCCGCGTGCGGTAGCGAGCAGCCGTTAAATCTTGCCCTCCCCCACGCACGTCACGCCGAACAGCTTGTTGGCCGATGCTATTTTCATCTCCACCGAGGTCAGCCCCAGCAAGATATTATTTACCACGGGGCTAAAGGGCCGCATATTAGACGCCGCGTCCTTGCCCTTCAAATTATCGAGTTGGCGCACGGTCCATATCATTGGAAACAGGCCGCCGTAGAGGTAGTAGTTGCTGATTGTGCGGAAGCCCGCCGTTTGCAGCACCTTGCGCAGCATCGGAATTTTGTAGCGGCGGTAGTGCCCTAGGTACACATCGTGCCCGCTCCAGAGTGACTGAAACGCAGGTACCGTAATAAAGAAGTAATTGTTGTCGCCCACGCAGGCCGCTTTCACGCTTTGCAGCATAGCCAGGTCGTCCTCGATGTGTTCGAGCACGTCCATCATTATCACCAGCCCATTCTCAATAGTGGCCGGAATGTTGTGGACCTTCTCAATTTTCTGGCCCTGCGTCAGGGACATTTCCTCTAGCGAATAGCCGGTATCCACGAGGTAGACTTTGCTGATGGCATCGCCATACAGCTTTTCGAGCTCGATGGCGAAGAAGCCCGAGCCCGATCCAATATCCACGATGGTCAGTGGCTTGCCTCCGGCCAACGCTTTTTTGGCATAGTTGAGCAGCGGCAGCTTTTTGCTTTGGTAATACCAATGCACGTGCGGGTCAACACCGGCTTCGAGTTCTTTTAAATCCATGCAGCTACGTAAATTCTTGCTTTAGTACAGTGCCGTAAATATAGCCCGACACCAGGTTTTGGGTTGTCGGGGCCGTGCGCAGTTGCGCACCTAGGCAGCGCATCAGCCGCGCTTACTCCGCAGAAGCTTTTGCTGCGTAGTGCCGAAAGAGCCCGCCCGCATTAGGCGTCCAGAGTGCGGCGCGCTGTCCACTGACTTTCAATCCGTTATTTGCCCACGTGTTGCAGGTGTGCCAAAAGCTGTAGGCCCACTGCCCTTCGTAAAAAGCATCGTGCCCGGCGTAGGTGTGGCCCGGCAGATACTGCACGCGGCCATTGGCCCCCGGCCGAAAGCTACCCTCCACGTAGGCTACCAGCCGGGCATACTGGTCGGGCGTGAGCTCTAGGCGCACGCAGGTGGTGCTGGGCGCCAGCTCGCTTTGCTTGTAAAAAGTGGTGTGCATGGCCGAAGTGCCTAGGTGAAAGGCCGCCCGAAAAGCAATCGGAAACGTAAGGTCGCCCCAGCCCGGAATGTAGAAAAAGCCTTTGTCGCCCCAGCCGAATGCAAGGTAGTCGTAGCCCGCGCTGTCGCGGCTGGTAGTGTGGGCGTATTTTATCTGGCGGCTCCAATCTACTTGGGCGGTGCGCACGGGCAGCACCAGGTCGGTGTGCACGCCGTTGGGCGTGTAGAGGTACACCAGAATGCGCGGTCCGCCTGGCGGCACCGGCTCGGCCGCTACCGGAATGAGCGCTAAGCTAAACGCCGCGGCCACATACAGCAGCAATACAGCCACGAGCCCACCTAGGGCATAGCCAATGAATTTGATGGTCTTAGAGAAGAAATTGCTCATGCCCAGCAAACATAACGCGGCTGACTACTCCGCCAGCCGCATTAAGCTCACCGAGTTCATGCAGTAGCGCAAGCCGCTGGGCTCGGGCCCATCGGGAAAAACATGCCCTAGGTGCCCGCCGCACACGTTGCAAACGGCCTCGATGCGCTGCATGTGGTGGCTGTCGTCAAAGGCGTAGCGAATGGCATTTTTGGCCGACGGCTGCGTAAAGCTCGGCCAGCCCGACATGGCGTGATATTTCGTGCTCGCATCAAACAACACGCTGCCGCAACCTGCGCAGGCATACACGCCCGGCTCGTAGCTGCGGCAATACGCATTGCGATACGGCGGCTCGGTACCCTGCTGCCGCAGCACCGCGTACTGCGCCGAAGGCAGTTGTGCCTGCCACTCCGCCTCGGTTTTCTCGACGCGGCGAGGCGGCTCGGGGTTACTGTATTTGGCGTAATAAAGGATGTCTTTCCAGCGTAGCACGGCAGCGTAACAAAAAGCCTAGCTGCTTGGCAGCAGCTAGGCCCACTATGAAAATGTAGGAGTATAAACCAGCAAGCTCCCTACGGAATTTACGTACTGGCCAGTTGCGCTACACTAGTACGCTGTCCAAGCCTTTTTGCATGGCATTCTCTTGAAATTCAGGCAATTTTAAGCCTTCAGCCCGCGCTACCGTTACATCAGTCATACCTAGGAAGCTTAGCATCCAACGCAAGTAGGGCGCCACGAAGTCATAAGCCTGCATCGGCCCCTCGGAGTAGATGCCGCCGCTGGCAATGGCTACATATACCTTCTTACCCTTAATCAGGCCCTCTGGGCCAGTAGGCGTGTAGCGGAACGTGATGCCTGCCCGCGTCAGGTGGTCGAGCCACGATTTGAGCGAAGCTGGCACCGAAAAATTGTAGAAGGGTACGCCGATGACGAGTACATCGGCTGCCATTATCTGGGCAATGGCTTCATCGGAGTGGCGCACGGCTTCCTGTTGCTCGGGCGAACGGCCTTCGGCCGGCGTAAAATAGGCTTGCAGGTGCGCTTCTTCGAGGTAAGGTAGCGGGTCAGCAGCTAGGTCTCGCACCACTACCTGGCCGCCTGGGTGCGCAGCCAAAACCTTATCTATAATGCCTTGACTCAATTGGGTGCTTTGCGAATCAGCACCCCGGGAGCTGGAAATAATTTGCAGAATCTGCATGGCAAATTGGTTGGTAAGAGGATGTTTAAACACCAGCTTTCCGAGCTAACCTTTAGCCCGCGCGAAGCCGATTTGATTACAGAAAGTAATCAGATGTCTGTTTGTTGTTATCTTGAGCCAACTACAGATTACCTGCTAGTTGCATGATTACGCCCAGGTAATCACCTATTCATCCTCTTCTTCAACCCATACTTATGCTCCGCCACGACATCGCGCAGTGCTCCGCCACTCTCTCTCCTTTGCGTAGCGCTTTAGCCGTTGTCAGCGGCAAGTGGAAGCTCCAAATACTAGTGGCACTGATGTCGGGTGCCCGGCACTTCCGCGGCCTAGAACGTAGCGTACCTGGCATTTCGACCAAGGTGCTCGCCAAAGAATTGAAAGACCTAGAGGCCCATCAGCTCATCGCTCGCACAGTACACCCTGGCCCGCCGGTAGTAGTAGAGTACAAGGCGCTACCCTACGCCCATACCCTGGCCCCCGTCATCAGCACACTACGGGAATGGGGCCAGCAGCACCAGCAGCGCCTAGGTACCCAACTTGACACCTTAGAGCAATAAGGCTACCAAGGAGAAGCTTTCTTACCGACCGACCGGCTTTCTCGTACGCCGCCGCTCAATACTAAATCCCACTCTAGTAGTCACCTCCGTGTACAGACCTAATTTATTGAAGCTCAAGCCGACCGAGCATTTTTTGAATTGTGCCTCTAGGCCACTTTGAAACTGCCAGTAATCTTGCCACCAGGCTACTCTTCCGGTTGCTATAAGGGCAAGGTTAGCCGTCCGCGAATCATTAAGATGTATGAAGAAGGGATAATCAACGCCTGCTTCTAGGCCAGTTCTGGCCGCGGAGATTTCCTCGGCTGCATACGTAAGCCTCCCAACGGCCAAGTACACCGGCACTTCTCTAAATGCTCTACCTATCAGCTTGCCAGTGTACGTTGCGCCAGCGGTGTAGCGAGTGTAGGCAAATCTTCGCTCGCCCACCCACACCCGCTGGTAGCTGGCAGCTACGTCTACATTATGGTAGCAGTCTACAAATAGATTGTCGAGGGCCAATGTGGCGTTGCGCTGGTAGGTAGCGGCCCCACGCTGGTAGCTAAACTCTGCTCGCAAAGAGCCCATGCTATGCCGAGCATGAATGAGGTACGGGATGAGATACGGGTAGAAGACCTTAACCTTGCCACCCAGCGGGGTATAGCGCAGCCCGCTCAATAGCGAAAGCTCTAGGTGCTTACTATAGAAGAAATCCAGATGACAGGCTGCCTTCAAATGCACGAGGGCTAGGGTGGTCGTATCCCGCGTAACGATAAGCTTTCTTTCTAGCGGCTCAAACCCAACAAACGAAAACACAAGAGTCACCGTGTCGCGCGAAATGGCTAGCTGAAAGTTGCCCTGCACATCGGTCACTGTGCCTACTTCCGTGTTTTTCAGTGTTACGGCTACACCGAGCAATCCCTCCTTGCTTGAATTATCCTGTACCGTGCCCCGCACTATTTTTTGCGCTTGCCCGGCTGGTACCACACCTAGCAGCAGTAACCAGATTAGTCCGTAGATTTTTCTCATAGTTATTCCGCCTAGTAAGTATAGCCTAGATGCTATAAACTCAAGTTTTGCACATAGGCACAAAAAGACGGCCGCCCCGGTTTCCCGAGGCGGCCGCCAACTTACGCAGCAAATGCGCTGTTTACTAGGCTACACCGCTTTCCTGCAACTTGATGAGGTTCAGCGCCGAGCCGGCCTTAAACCAGCCAATTTGGCCTTCGTTGTAGGTGTGGTTTACCGTGATGAGGTCGGTATCGCCATCGGCGTGGCGCAGGCGCACTTGCAGCGGCTGGCCGGGGGCGAAGGTCGTGAGGCCGAGGATGTCGATTTGGTCGTCTTCTTCGATGAGGTCGTAGTCGGCCTTGTTAGCGAAGGTGAGGGCCAACATCCCCTGCTTCTTGAGGTTGGTTTCGTGAATACGGGCGAAGCTTTTCACCAGCACGGCGCGCACGCCTAGGTGGCGGGGCTCCATGGCGGCGTGCTCACGCGAGCTGCCTTCGCCGTAGTTCTCATCACCCACCACGATGCTGCCAACGCCCAGGCTCTTAAGCGTGCGGGCTGCCTGCGGCACGGGCACGTAGGGCTCGCCCTGGATGCCGCTAGACTTCACGGAGTTGGTTTCCCCGTTGAAGGCATTAGTGGCGCCGATGAGCATGTTGTTGGAGATGTTGTCTAGGTGGCCGCGGAAGCGCAGCCACGGGCCGGCCATCGAGATGTGGTCGGTGGTGCACTTGCCTAGGGCCTTGATGAGCACGCGCAGACCTACGAGGTCGGTGCCTTCCCATGCCTTGAAAGGCTCTAGCAGCTGCAGGCGGTCAGAGGTAGGTGCTACCAACACCTGCACACCCGAGCCATCGGCGGCGGGAGCCTGGAAGCCAGCATCTTCTACATCGAAGCCACGGGGGGGCATTTCTACCCCCTGAGGCTCGTCGAGCTTCACGTTGCCGCCTTTGCCGGGCAGCGTGTCGGTCAGGGGGTTGAAGGTCAAGTCGCCGGCAATGGCGAAAGCCGTCACGATTTCGGGCGAGGCCACGAAGGCGTGAGTGTTGGGGTTACCGTCGTTACGCTTGGCGAAGTTACGGTTGAAGCTCGTGATAATCGAGTTCTTGCGCTTGGGGTCGTCGGTGTGGCGCGCCCACTGGCCGATGCACGGGCCGCAAGCGTTAGCCAGCACGACACCGCCCATTTCGGCGAAAGTGTCGAGCAGACCGTCGCGGGCCACCGTATAGCGCACCAGCTCCGAGCCGGGCGTAATGGTGAACTCAGCAGCTACGTGCAGGCCTTTATCTACGGCTTGCTTCGCTACGCTGGCAGCGCGGGTGATGTCTTCGTACGACGAGTTGGTGCACGAGCCAATCAGACCTACTTCCAGTTTCTCGGGCCAGCCGTGCTCTTTTACGGCGGCGGCAAACTGCGAAATCGGCCACGCAGCGTCCGGGGTGAAGGGACCGTTTACGTAAGGCTCCAGCGTGTTGAGGTCGATTTCGATGAGCTGGTCGTAGAACTGAGCGGGGTCAGCGTACACCTCGTCGTCGGCGCGCAGGTGGGCAGCTTGCGCCCGGGCAGCGTCAGCGATTTCGGCGCGGCCGGTGCCACGCAGGTAGTCGCCCATTTTCTCATCGTAGGCAAATACCGAGGTCGTAGCCCCGATTTCGGCGCCCATGTTGCAGATAGTGCCTTTGCCGGTAGCCGAGAGGCTTTCTGCACCTTCGCCGAAGTACTCCACGATAGCACCGGTGCCGCCTTTCACGGTCAGGATGCCAGCTACTTTCAGAATCACGTCTTTAGCCGAAGTCCAACCGCTCATTTTGCCGGTCAGCTTCACGCCAATCACTTTCGGGAATTTTAGCTCCCAGGGCATGCCCGCCATTACGTCTACGGCGTCGGCGCCGCCTACACCAATGGCAATCATACCTAGGCCACCCGCGTTAGGGGTGTGCGAGTCGGTACCAATCATCATACCGCCGGGGAAGGCGTAGTTTTCTAGCACTACTTGGTGAATGATACCCGCGCCCGGCTTCCAGAAGCCGATGCCATATTTGTTAGATACCGAAGCTAGGAAGTCGTATACTTCTTTGTTCTCGTCGTTGGCGATGGCGAGGTCTTCGGTAGCGCCGTCTTTAGCTTGGATGAGGTGGTCGCAGTGCACCGTAGAGGGCACGGCGGTTTTGTCTTTGCCAGCTTGCATAAACTGCAAGAGGGCCATTTGGGCGGTGGCGTCCTGCATGGCCACCCGGTCGGGGGCAAAATCCACGTAGCTTACGCCGCGCTGGTACGACTTACCGCTTCGGTCGCCGTAGAGGTGAGCGTACAGGATTTTTTCGGTGAGCGTGAGCGGGCGGCCAACGGCCGTACGGGCGGCTTCGATGCGCGAGCCGAGGCCCGCGTACACGGCCCGAATCATATCAAGGTCAAACGCCATAAGGAGTGAGAGTGGGTTTTTAGCTTAGGCGCAAAAGTAACTCGTAGTCTAAGCAAGTTGGTAGTAATCGATGGATTTAGGCCTATACTTAGAAGTTGTCCAAATAGCGGCCCAAAATCTACTAGTCAGGTATACGTTTTTTAATACGGCATAGTCATCTATTGTAACTAAGGACTGCACTTGCTGGTTTTAATGCTTCTCTCTTTCCTTCTATGAAAGTTATTCCTTTTGCACTCCTAGGTGCCGGGCTGCTGGCGGGCTGCCACTCAGGCACTAACAACGGCTCGGCTGAAACGGGCACTACTTCGGCCGCCACCATGCTCACGCCCGGCCCCTGGCGCGGCGAGCTGGCCATTCAGGGGCAACAGCTACCCTTCCTTTTTGAAGTCAAAACCGAAGGCGGCAAGCCTGTGGTGTACCTCATTAACAAAGGCCTGAACGGCGAGGAGCGCCTGCGTTGCGACGAGATTTCCGCAGCCGGCGACTCAGCTACCATTCGGCTGCACGTCTTCGACGCGGCGTTGGTCGTACGCGCCGATGGCAAAGACAAGCTGAAAGGCACCTGGGTGAAGTACGACGCCAAGACGCCGTACCGAGTGCCACTGGTGGCTACAGCGGGCGGGCAGAAGCTATTCCCTAATATCATTGAACGCAAAAATGAGTTTTTGTCTGGCACTTGGCGAACCACCTTTAAAGACGAAACAGGTAGTACCTATCCAGCAGTAGGTATATTTAACCAAAATAGCGTTGTAACAGGCACATTTCTAACCACAACTGGGGACTATCGGTACTTGGCTGGCCAAGCTGATGAAAGCTCTTTTAAGTTGAGCACGTTTGATGGAAGCCACGCCTTTCTATTTACCGGTCGTACAGGAGGCACTGGTTTGGTAGGCGATTTTTACTCCGGCAAGTCGGGCCACGAAACCTGGACTGCTACCCTCGACCCCAAGGCCAAGCTGCCCGATGCCGACACGCTTACCTACCTCAAAAAGGGCGAGTCGCGGCTGAATTTTAAGTTTCCGAGCGTAGTGCAGGGCGGCAGCATCTCCCCTACCGACCCCAAGTACCGGGGCAAGGTGGTCGTTATTCAGGTGCTGGGCTCGTGGTGCCCCAACTGCATGGACGAGACCAAATTTCTGGCGCCTTGGTATGAGAAGAACAAGGCGCGCGGCGTTGAAATCATCGGCCTAGGGTACGAGCGCATGCCTGAGTACGACCAAGCCGCGGCTCGCTTGCGCCAGATGAAAGAGCGCCTCAATGTAGGCTACGACCTCGCCGTGGCAGGCGTGTCGAACAAAGACTCGGTAGCCAAGTCGATGCCGCAGCTGGCTAAGTTTTTGGCCTTCCCCACCACTATTTTTCTGGATAAGAAAGGCGTGGTGCGCACCATTCATACGGGCTTTAGCGGGCCGGGCACTGGCAAGTACTACGAGGAGGAAACCGCCCGCTTCAACCGCACCGTGGACAAATTGCTCAAAGAATAAGAGAGGCAGTTAGCCTAAAAAAAGCCTGAGCAAGTAGAAGCTTATCTACTTGCTCAGGCTTTTTATATTTTCAAGTACCTAGGGGGCTACTGCCCGGCTAGCTGGGCACTGGTGCGTAGGCTAAGCGGCGAGTACGAGTACTGCGGGCCACCGCCTCGCATGCCGCGCATACCACCCATGCCGCCCATGCGTCCGTAGCCACCCATGCCGCCGCCATTCATGGCGCTGTAGGGGTCATTGGAGCTGTCAGACTTGGGCATTTTGGGCTTCATGCCGGCCAGCGTGACGCCCACCGTAGCAGCCTGTCCCGTAGCAAGGGTCGGCACCCGGCGGTAGATAAGCCGCAGCGGCACGGCTAGCTCGTAGATGAGATTACCTTGGGCATCGAGGTCGAGAGCGGCCTTGATGCCGAGCTGCGACTGGGCATCGGTGAGCACCGGCTCTTTATTGCCCCGGAAGTTGAGCAGCTCCATCTCCTTGGCGCCTAGCAGCACCTGGCGCAGGCGGGTTTGGTGCTCGGCTAGGCGCTCGGCGGCCGAGGGGCCCATGGCGCCAGCGGGCCGCTGTTCGCCCCTAGGCAAGGATTCTAGGTCGATGGGAAGCGGAAAGCGAATGCCAAGCTGCTGCTGGTTGCGGCCCGTGGTATCGAGCCAAATTACCATGCCTAGGTACACAAACCTGGCCTGCGTACTGGCATCGTTAGCCTTGAGGCGCAGGTACATAGTGCGCGTATCGTTAAGGACCTGGTACTGCAGCTTGCTGTTGTTGTCGTACTGCAGCGAGTCGGTCCACTCTGTGGTTTTGCCATCAATGGTGGGCGGCGTAGCCACGTAGACGCTTTTGATTTTGCCGGGTGGTGGCAGCTTGGGGCCGCCTAGGTGGGCGGCGGGCTGGTGGGTAGCCATGCCCAGCAGGGCAACGGCCGGCAGCAGCGCCAGCCAGGAAAATAAGAAACGCATAAGATTCAAGCAGCGGTGGACTACAAAACTACGTCACCCCGGTACGTCGGCCGCGACGTGGGCCGTGCACCTAGCTAACGCTGGGTTGGCCGCATTCTTGCCTAGGTGCCAGCAAGTAGCAGCCAGCGGGGCAACCTTGGCCGTTGTTTTGCGTGTTGCAGCTACCCAATAACCTCTACCTTATTCTTCCCATGCCCTTCCCTTTTTTCCGCGCTGGGGCGATTGCGCTACTCTTTCTGCCACTTGCCGGGCTAGCACCACGCCCAGCCGCCCACCCCACCACCGTAGCAATGCCGCTGCAAGGCGCCAAGCCTGACCCGCAAGTAATTGCGCAGTTTGGGATGTTCGAAAACCCGAAGCTGCAACAGTACATTGCGACCCAAGGCAAGCGGATGACGGCCATCTCGGACCGCCCCGGCGACTATGGCTTCACCATCGTTGACTCGCCCATTATCAACGCCTTTGCCACGCCCGATGGCCACGTGTACTTCACGCGGGGCATTATGGCCTATTTCAATAACGAGGCGCAGTTTACGGGCGTGCTCGGGCATGAACTGGGGCACATCACGGCCCGCCACGGGCAGAAGCAGCAAACCAAATCGACTATTGCTACCTTAGGGCTGCTGCTGGGGCAGGTAGTGGCGCCGCGCGTCATGCAGTCGGTGGGCGGGCTGGCGCAGCAGGGTATCCAGTTGGGCCTGCTGAAGTACAGCCGCGATGCCGAGAACGAGGCCGACGTCCTAGGGGTGAAGTATTCGTCTAAGGTCGGGTACGACGCCGCGCAGATGGCCGACTTCTTCCTGACGCTGGAGCGCACCGAAAAAGCGAACGGGGGCGGTAGCACGCCGGGCTTCCTCTCAACTCACCCCAACTCGGCCGACCGCTACCAGCGCGTGAAAGCCTTGGCCGCTCAAACCAAGCAAACGCTGGGCAACCGCACGCTCACGGTCAACCGCGACAGCTACCTGCGCTCTATCGATGGCCTGCCCTACGGCGAAGACCCGCGCCAGGGCTTTGTAGAAAGCAGCGTATTTTTCTTGCCCGAGCAGAAGCTACGTATGCCCGTGCCCTCGGGCTGGAAAACCCAGAACTCGACCGACCAATTTCAGATGGCCGAGCCTAACGGCAAAGCGGCGCTCATCCTCACCTCAGCCGGCACGGGCACACTCGATGCCGCTGCCCAGGCTTTGGTTAAGCAAGTTGGCCTGAGCTCGCCTAGCGCGCAGCAAACCACTATCAATAGCTTCCCGGCTTTAGTAGTGGAAGGCGACCAAGCCGCCCAAGACCAACAGAGCGCCCCTGCCCACGTGCGCGCCTACCTCATTCAGGATGGCAAAAGCATCTATGCCCTCATCGGCTTGGCGCCCAACTCATCGTTCGCCACTTACGCCCCGCAGTTTGCCAACGTGGCCCAGGGCTTTCAGCGCCTCACCGACGCCAGCAAACTCAACCGTCAGCCCGAGCGCGTTCGCGTGAAGACGGCCACCGCGGCTACTACCCTCGCCTCGGCAATGGCCGCTAACGGCGTGCCGAGCAGCCGTTACGAAGAAGTAGCTATTCTCAACGGCATGCAAACTAACACGAAGCTTAGCAAGGGTATGCTGTACAAAGTGGTAGGTAAATAGGCTGCCATTTCAAGCACTAGCTAAGCATTAGTAAGAAAAGCCAGTAGCCTGTGTCAAACTCTCAGTGGAGTTTGGCACAGGCTACTGGCTTTTTTGCAGAACCACATGCTGAGTATAATGACTTCCAGGCTTTTTAAATATGCTCTAGGTTGTCAAAAGAACTCCCGGCCTGACCGGCAAAGCGCTCGGCTGCCGGCGAGAGGCTGGCGACCTGGGCCTCCGCACTCGCCAGCTGCGTGAGCTTGACGCGCACTTGCTCTGCGTTGCCAAACTGAAAACCTAGCTGCGAGGCGTAGGCTTGCGAGGCGGCTATTTTGGCCGCCAGCGCCGCTTCGCTTAGGGGGAGCGCGGTTTCGGGAAGACCGGCCGGTAGCTCGGGCGCGGGCAGCGCGTTGGGCTGCCGGATGATGTAAGGCGTGTCGCGGTACCAGAGCACCGGCACGGTCGGCGGTACCACAGCCAGCACGGCCAGCATTACCTGGCGGTGGTCTACGTGCAGCCCTAAGCCCTGCGGAGCAAAAATCAGCTGCGGCGAGGTCTGCGCTACCGCGGCGGCCAGAAGGGTGGTCAGTTCCGGGCCGATGTCGTCGGTGGGTAGCAAGTCGGCAAACAGGGCGGCGGGGCTGTGGTAGCCCCGGTGCGGGGCTTCGGGCAGGTCGAGCCAGCGCACATCGGAGGCACCTAGGTGCTGGGCGGCGGCGGTGTCTTCGGCCCGGCGGAGGGCTAGGTAGTCTATTTCTGGCCCTAGGCCCTTATCAGCTTGGCAAGCCAGGGCAAAGCCGGTTGGGTTGGGCACCGAGCGCGTGAATACCGTGAGCAGCACGCATTGCCAGCCGGCCTGCGCCAGCGTAGCAAACGTGCCGCCGCAGGAAAAAGCCACGTCATCGAGGTGGGGCGAGATGAAAAGTGCGGTGGGCATAGGGGTCTGTAGTAGGATGTTGCGCGGACTTTGTAGTCCGCGGTTAGCTCGCGTCAAAACGCGGACTACAAAGTCCGCGCAACACCACGTGTCTGCTACAGCAGGTGCGGGGCTTCACGGTAACGGCAGGGCTCTGAGGCTAGGTCTTCGGCCCAGTTTAGGTCTGGGGCGGTGCCGGCTAGCTGCTGGTAAATGCCCGCAATCTGGCGGCCGATAATGGGCCAGGCGTAGGTGGCACGCACTTCGTCCAGGGCCGTGGCGGCGAGGCGGGCGCGTAGGGCATCATCGTCGAGCACGCGGGCTAGGGCGGCGGTGAGGGCGGGCACATCGCCGGGTGGCATAAGCAGGCCATTGTCGTCGTGGCGCAAGCAATCGACCACGCCCACGGCCTCGGCGGCCACGCAGGGCAGGCCGCTGGCCATGGCTTCGAGAATCGTGTTGGAAAAGCCCTCGGCGTAGGTGGGTGACACGAAGATGTCGGCCCGGTGGTACACCTGCGGCACATCGTCGTACTCAACGTAGCCGGCGAGCTCTACTTGCCCGCGCCAGGGCGCCTCAGCCACGCGGCGGCGCACTTCTTCTAGGTCGGGGCCGATGCCCGAGATGAGTAAACGCAGGGCCGGGCGGGCGGGGGCAAGTTGGGCGAAGGCATCGAGCAAATCGAGCACGCCCTTGCGCCGGTCTACGCGGCCGTGGTAGAGCAGCGTAGGGTGGGCGGGGTTGGCCCACTGGCCGGGCTGCCAGTTTTCGCGGGGCCGGAAGCGGTCTACTTCTACTGCGCCGGGCACGAGGGTAAAGCGCGCTGGGTCAGTACCGTGGTGGCCGATAACCTCATCGGCAAAACTCTGGCAGCCGATGAGCACGGCCCCGGCGTGGTCGAGCACGGTGCGAATGGCCCGCTGGTGCGTACCGCAGCACTCGACGCCCACCCAGTGCCCATCGCCCCCCTGAATGCTGACCACGTTGGGTAGACCTAGGCGGCGGCTTAGGTGCAGCGCGGCCAGGCCGGGCGGGTAGCCGTATTGAGCGTGTACTAGGTCGAAGGGCTGCTCGGCGTGCAGGCGTTCAACTGTCTCAATAATGGTTTGAATATCGTCTTCAAACCGACCGCCGTTTTGCTCGCCTAGGGCCTCTAGGCCCACCACGCGCACGCCCCGCACCGGCGGGGGCGGGCCGCCGCCGTACACACCGCGGCCCAGGGCATCGCCCCGGTACTGCGATACCATCGTGACGTCGTGACCTAGGGCAACTAACTCGCGCAGTAGGTTTTGCGCATACACGCTCATGCCCGAAATGGCTGGGAAGTAGCGGCGGGAAATAAAGCAGACTCTCATGCGGTGGGCAGTTGGCGCTCGGCCTGGCGCAGGTAAGCCAGGGCTTGCGGAATCATGAGGTGGGCGCGGGGCGACTCGCGCGACATTTCGACGCAAACCAGCCCCGAAAAGCGAATGGCGTGCAGGGCCTGCAACACGGCTGGCACGTCCATATCGCCCTCGCCGAAGGGCAGGTGCTCGTGCACGCCGCGGCGCATATCCTCCAGGGCAACCGTACCAATTTGGGCTGCAAACTCACGCACGGCCGCGGCCGGCTCCCGCTCTTCCGTCACGAGCAGGTGGCCGGTATCGAGGGCCAAGCGCAGGCTAGGCACGGCGGCTTGCAGGCGGAGGTAGTCGTCCACGGTTTCGACGAGCATGCCTGGCTCGGGCTCCAGCGAGGCTACTACGCCCCGCTCGTGAGCGGCCGCGGCTACCTGGTGCGCGCCTTCGAGCAGCCAGTCCCAAGCCTGGTTTTTCTCGACGCCCGGCTGGGGCACGCCGGCCCAAAAAGACACCGTTTCGCCCTGGCAGGCGGCGCACACGTCGAGGCAGCGGGTGAGAAACTCCACCCGCCGCGCCCGGCCGGTGGCACTGGGCGCGAGCAGCGTGGGCTCGTGCTTCTGGCGTGGGTCGAGCAGGTAGCGGGCACCGGTTTCAATAACCAGCCCTAGGTTCAACTCCCGCAATTAGCTAGCCAGCTGCGCATTGCGACCCGCAAAATCGGGGGCAAATGGGTCGTGGTGGTGGTGGTCGAGGGTGAGGGCCACCCCATCGTAGCCAGCCTCGGCAATGAGCGTGAGCGCATCACCTAGGCGATGGTTGCTGGCCCCATTGGTGTTGTAGGCGTAGCGCAGCTGGTGCGGGGCGGCGGGGGAGTCGGGCAGCGAATTAGGCATGGGTTGGGGTAGCTTCGGAATCGCTGAAATAATACACGTGGCGCTCGGGCTCACGATAAAGGGCGTAGAGCGCGCCTACTTGCTCGCGGGCCAGTTGGGTGTTGAACCAGGCCGGGCCACCTAGGGCGGCTTCGTCGGCGGCGGGCAAGGGCACGCGCTGGGCATCGGGCGGCGGTGTGCCGAGGCCTACCAATGGGCTCTGGCGAGCCAGCAGCTTGGTAAGGTTGCGGCGGCCGATGCGGTCGTAGGTCATGGTTTCTACTTCCAGCTCGGGCACGATGGCCTTGAGGGTGCGCACCGGGCTGGTGGGGTCGGTAAACTCCACATAGTAAATGCTTAGGCCTGCCGCGGCCAGGCGCTCATGCACCACGCGCAGCAAGTCGGCGGGGGTAGCCAGGGAATTGAAGGGCACAGTGGGCAGTTCCGAAAACTTGACGGTGCGCTGCACGCTAAACACCGAATTTTCGAGCTGGGCAAATAACTCGGCCGGGCTTAGAGCTAGCCACTCGCGCATGGACTCGGCGGCGCGGGACTCTTGGTTGGCCAGCACGGGCGGGTCGCGCCGCACCTGGGCTAGGTAGCCGGGCGCCACGGTTTCGAGCCAGGCCATATCGCCGTGCTCGAAGCGCTTGCGCACGCGGCTGGAGGCGTACTCGCGCAGGGCTTTGGCCAGAGCCACTTCGCGGTCGGGGTGGGCCGCTTCGCCGCAGCCGGTAAGCATCAGCGCGTGCGGAACTTGGGTGATATCACGCTCGTAACCAACAACGTACAAGCTCGTGATACCAAAGTCGGTGGAGGCTAGCTTCACCTGAATTTCCAGGCCGGCTTCGTCGTACTGGCGCAGTAATTCGCGGGTGGCGGGGTCCTGCACGTCGTCGAGCTCGATGCGCACGCCCTGGTCGAGGGCGCGGTAATTAATAGCGTTGCCATCGCGCTGCAACAGCTCAAGCAGCCCGTGCGAGAGGGCGCGCTCTAGCGACTCGCCCGCGCCCATGCCGTTGGTGATGGGGGTGTAAAGCCAATCGTGCTGCTCCTGGCCGTGCCAGTCGCCGGGCCAGGTAGCGGCCGTTTCGATGGGCACCCAAATGAGGTCATTGGCCGGGTAGGTATGCGCCTGCGTCCATACCAGTTCGGTGTCGGGCGTGTAAGCGGTGCCCGCCGGCAGCCGGTCGCGCAGCGGGTCGAGGCAAGCTACTCCCTCGGCTTGCAGCTGCCCGTAAGAGGCGCGGCGGCGCGGCATCTGGGTTAAATACAAGTTGACGAACGTCTCCTCCGTGATTTCGCCGTAGGCCCCCACGCGCGCCTGCCCATCGGTGGCGCCGTAGCCGGTGCCAGTGCTCATGCCGCCGGGCAGCCACTGGGCCAGGCTCCACACGGGCACGCCTAGGTAGTCGAGGCTGGTGAGCGGAATTTCGTACACCGGCTCGGGCGGCAGGGCACTTTTGTAGAGGGCTACGGGGGCGGGGTCGGGTAGCGATTGTGGAGACATGTCAGAAGAAGTTAAAGGCAGGAAATCGGCAAACGGCCGGCCGGCTAGCTGCGCTTCAAATAGCTGGGCAGCTGCCGCTTTGCCGCCGCTGGCCACGGGTTCCCAGGGCGTGAGCACGCCGTCGAAATCCAGCGGCAGCAGCACGCGCTGGTAGTGGCGCACGTCGCCGTGCGAGAGGGGAATGTGGGCGTCGTAGGCGCGGTGGGTACTGATGTGGGTAGGGTAACCTAGGGCGTCGAGCTTGAACTTCAGCGCATCGCCGCAGCACAGCAGCTGGCGGGCGGGCAAGTGCAGCACGGCATGGCCCGGCGTGTGGCGGCCAGTGTGGTAAAGCACCGCCCCCGGGTGCAGTTCGGCGCGGTCTTCGTAAGGCCAACTCACTCGGAACGCCTGGCAAAAAGGCAATTCGTCCTGCTGCATCACTACCTCGGGCTCGAAGTCCTCCACTAGCTGCCACAAGGCCCCGAACACGTGGCAGTGCGAGGCCGAGAGGTAGCGAATACCACCTAGGGTACCGATAAAATCCAGCGCGGCCGCATCGTAGTAGCCGGCGCCCTCGAAGGCTACGTTACCGTGCTCGGCATCGACAAGCAGGTAGCCGCGCGGCCCAATGCCCACCGTTGGCTCGTTCCAAAATTGCCAGATGCCGGGCAGCACCTCGGCCCATTGCGTCGTGAGTCGCGCGCCTACCTCGGCCGGCGTACTAAACTGCCAGCCGGCGGGCGGCAGCGGGTGGCGATAGTCGCGGCACACCGGGCAGTCGGGTGGGCCCGGCGCAAAGTAGCGCTGCCAGAAGCCGCAGTTTTCGCAAACGTAATGAGGCATTTAGAGAGTGTTTTAGAAGATAGTGCCTCCTAGGCTGGGTGAGCTAGCTACAAGCTGGCTAGCTCCTGGCTTTTGGCGGCTGCCAGGTCGAGCAGGCGCATGGTATGCAAGTCGCGGGCGGGCGGAAACGGGAAGGGCTGCCCGATGCGCACGGCTTCGGCAAATGCTTCGACTTGGCGCTGAAAAGGTGAAGCCTCTTTGTCGAACGCAACGTCTTCCACGGTGCCGTCGGGGCGGGTGAGGGTAAGCGAACCGCCGGGCGTTTGGCCCATCGTGTTCACGGCCAGCGCCCGGCCTAGGTCGCCAATAACTTCGAGAGAGCGGCGCGGGAAGTTGTCGGGGCAATTGTACGCCACCGCGTGCGAGAGCAGTACCCCGCTGGCCGTCTGGCCGATGATTACCGCCCCGTCGTCCACGGGGTAGTCGTGGATGCGCTGCTGGGTGAGGGCCACCACGGTCGTCAGTGGCTCATCGAGCAAGGTTTGCACTAGATCGAGGCCGTGGGGCGCGAGGTCAATCATGGCCCCGCCGCCCGCCTGCTCGGCCGAGATGCGCCAGTTTTGGTAGGTGCCCTGGTCGGTATCGGGAGCCCAGTCAGCGGGCGTCCAGCAGGCGTAGTGAATGCGCACGCAGGTCACGCGCCCTAGGTCGCCGTGTTGAATCAGCTCGCGCAAACGCACGTGAGCCGGGTGAAAGCGCTGGTCGAAGGCAGTAGCTAATGGGGTGCCGGCCGCTTCGGCGGCGGCCACCATGCCGGCCGCTTCGGTAGCGGTGCGGGCCAGGGGCTTTTCACACAGCACCGGCAGCCCCGCGGCGGCCAGCGCCTGCGCCACGGAGGCGTGGTGGGCATTGGGCGTAGCCACGTACACGGCCTGCAAGCCGGGCGTTTGTAGAAACTCGTCTAGGCTAGTGGTGCGCAGCAGGGTAGTATCGTCGGGCTGCACAGCGGCCAGCGCCGGCTCGCTCAAGTCGCAGAGCGCCACCAGCCGGCCGTTGCCGGAGGCCGCGATGGCTGGGGCCACATAGTCGCGCGCCACCCAGCCGCAGCCCACAATGCCCCACGAGACATCGGGTTGATTTTCGGGCATAAAAGCAAGAAGAAGGTTAACGCTCTACCGGGAGCAACCCAGCCGCGGTAAGCACCTGCTGGTGAAACTGCTGCGTGAAGCCCGCGTGCACGATGTTTAAGTCGTCGAGGGCTTGGTGCAGGCGGAAGCGGGCGCTCTGGTCGTGCCAGGCCATTTCCAGTACCCGGTCGAATACATCCGCAGCGTGGAAAGCGCGGGCAGCCGGCTCATCCACCACGCGGGTACGGTCGAGGGCTGCCGTTACCACGGGCTGGAGGCTAGCGGGCAGCTGATGCATGGCCTGCTGCGTCGCTTGGGCCATCAGGCCTGGTAAGTGGCTACCTAGGAGTTCGTCGCCCGCGTAGCCGGGGTCGGGCAGCGCCGCGTTGTGCAGGTGGTGGGCCAGGCCCGTCAGAAACGCCTCGCCGGGGTCAGCCCCGAAATACGGGCTAAGCAGCACCGCATAAATGGCCACCATGGCGCAGTGGTCGGCGTGGCTCTCGGGCGGCCAAAGCATGATGCGTGGCCGGCCGGGGTGGGTAGCGCCCGCCCGCGGCTGCTGCGCTAGCTGCGCCACAAAAGCTGGCTGATGGCCAGTTACCACATCAGCCACCGCACCCGTTTCTTGTGCCAGTTGTGCTACTAAGTCGGCATCCAGGGGTTGCCCGGCATCGTGCAATGCTTGTTGCAGCACTCGGTTAGCCTCAGTTTCTGCCAAGCCCAGCGAGCCGAGCAAGGCCACGTCGTAGCCAGGCAGGCGCACGCCGATGAGGGCGCGGGCTGTTTCGCGCAGGGCGACCGTAGCCGACGCTTCGCCCGCCACCAGCGCACCCCAAGCGCGGCCAAACAGCTGTTCGGCCAGCGAGCCTTCACGCCCAGATACCCGCACGCGCTTCAAGTCGTTGAGTTCGCGCAGTAGCGGCAGCACCTTAGCAAGCTCAACCAGCGCCTCCGGCCTAGCCGGGGCGCTGGTAGTTGCAGAAACCGACACTAGCTAACAGCGTTGTCGGCCGAAACGAACACGGGTGCCAAAACACCTTTCGCCGCTTCCACCACCGGCTGCGGCTGGGGGCCTTCTACGCCTGCGGCCAGCCAGTTGAGTAGTACTGCCTGCTGCTGCTCGAAACCGTGGATGGGCACCTCGTTGGGGTCAGCCACCATCGGCGACTTGAAAAACACCCCTAGGGCCGGCGTCACACCGCCTTCGTTGCGGCGCTTGGCTAGGTCAGCTAGGCGGGCCAGCTCCAGTGCAAGCGGAGCCGCCAGGATAGAATCGCGGCAGAGGAAGTTGATTTTAATCTGCATCTTCTGGCCTAGGAAGCCTTCTACGTCGATGTTGTCCCAGGCTTCTTTGTTGTCGCCGCGGGGCTTGTAGTAGTGGATGTGTACCACGTGGTTATCCACTTTGTAGCCCGTTATTTGGTCGAGCACCGAGCCTTTGGTCGTGATTTTCGACGCCAGCGACTCCGCATTGTCTAGCGCCAGGCCGTCGCGGTTGCCCAGGATGTTGGTCGAAAACCAGCCGTCGATGTGCAGGTTGCGGGCGTGCAGGGCCGGGGCCAGCACGGTCTTCATAAAGGTCTGGCCGGTTTTGCCATCCTTGCCCGAAACGGGCACCCCACGCTGCTCGGCCAGGCGCAGTAGCGCTGGCGCATCAGCGGCGCACGAGGGCGTGAAGTTGACGTAGGGCACGTCTTCCAGAATGGCAGCGTAGGCGTAGAGCATAGCCGGCGGAATCTGCGCGTCGTCGGCCTGCACAGCGGCCTCGAAAGCCTCGGGCGTAGCAAACTGCGGCAGCGTCAAATCGGGCATGGCCTCGGTCGAAGCCAGGTTGATAACTACTACGCGCTCTAGGTTCTGCTCTTCGCGGAAGCGCTGGAGGTTAGCCCGAATGGCTTCGACGGCGGCGGCGTGCGAGGCCACTTTCAGCAGGTGCTGGCCAGTGACGTTGCGGCAAAAGCGCACGTTGCCCACAGCGGGCCAAGGCTGAATGGCGCCTAGGTCGGCTTCCACATCGGCCATTTGGTGGCGCTCCAGCACGCCGTGGTGGCGGGCGGCGGTGGCTAGGTCATCGGGGCTCAGGTCCCAGCCGCCAAACACTAGGTTTTCATAACGCACGAGTTGGTCGCTGAGCTGCGTGGGCAAGTTAGCCAGCGGCAGGCCCGTGGTGCCCATCGCGCCAGCGCGCAACAACGCTACCCCGGCTACTGCCGTAGTGGCTACGGCCCCACCCAACCCTACGATGGCTACGCCCAGGCGAGTGTTTTGCTGCGATGCGGCAGCAGGAAAATTCGAAGTTGAAAAATTTTTCGACATAGAAAAGGAGAAAAAGACTGGGTGGGGTGGCGTAGGGCCGTTCACTTGCTGAACAGGTTTTTAAGCAAACTTTTTTAGCAAAAGCTCTTTTATTAATTTAATAATGTTGCTCTTGCGCATACATTTTCACTGCTCTAAACACGGCTATTACAATTAGTAATATACTGGGTTCCTGCCGAGTTAAGGTCGTCTGTACAACAGTAGAAAGGTTAGCCAGAAAATAAAGAAATTAAACATTTTTTTTGCACTGACCCTGCTTTAGGTCGTCACTGCGCACGCTCACCTACCCTACCCTAAGCGACTTGTGCTCCCCGCCTAGGTAGTAGACATTCAACTAACAACGGGTATAGCAAGTACAGTAGGCTACCGCCATCCTGCGGGCCACTTGTTTTTGCCATGTTCGCTAACTCTCGCCTGCTACTTATTTATACCATTGTCTTACTAGACGTTATTCTGGGTTCGGCCCTGGGGCCGGTGTTGCCGCAGTTTGTGCAGGGGCTGGGCCAGCCGCAGTTGTGGCTCACGCTGGGTACGGCGCTGTTTCTGGGCATTCAGCTGGTGGCGGCCCCGCTACTAGGCACGCTCTCCGACCAGGTAGGCCGGCGGCCGGTGGTGCTCGTGTCGGCAGTGGGCACCTTGGTGGCCAATCTGTTTTTGCTGCCGGTACGCACGATTCTCTTTTTTGTCAACCGCCTCAGCGACGGCTTCACCAACGGGCTCTACTCACTCATGCGCTCGGCCGTGGCCGACGTGTCGGAGCCGGAAGAGGTAGTGAAGACCACGGGCCTCGTGAGCACCTTTCAGTCGCTGGGCGGCGTGCTCGGGCCGCTGGTAGCCAGCGCCGTGCTGTGGCTAGGGCCGCCCAAAGACCAGCAAACGCGCTGGGTAGTGGTGGCCGTGTTGGGGCTCTCGGTACTCAACCTAGGGCTGTCGTTCTTCTTCAAAGAGACGGCTAAGGAAACCAAGGAGTTTGACGCCAGCCAGCTGCGGCAAGAGTTGGTGCGCAGCCTCAACATCCGCCAATTGTGGCAGCGCTTGCAAGAGTTTGACCAGAATCGCCCGGGCCTGGCGCCCATCACCTTGCTTACGCTGCTGCTTACGCTCAACCAAGGCTATCTCAATTACTTTATTCCCTACGTGGGCCTAGGGCAGCTCAAGCTCGATGCTACGCAGATATCCTACTTCTTCGCCTTTTTCGGTGGCCTGTGCGCCATCAGCAACTTCTTGTATTTTAAATACTTGGTTGACCGGCTCAACAAGCGCTGGGTGCTTATCGGGGCTGCCTGGGTAGGCGTGGGTTTGCACATCCTTTACGCCAACGTGCACAGTTCGCTACCACTACTCTACATCGCCGCTGCTGCCGATGCCCTATCGGCTTCTCTTATCGCGGGGCTGCTCAATGGCCTGCTGGCGCAGCTCTCCGATGAGGAAAGCCGGGGCGAGCTGTTTGGGCTTACGCAGGCGCTGTCGGGGCTTGCCAGTCTGGTTACTACCCTGGCCTACGGAGGCTTGTCGCTGCTGTCACTCAATGCCCCGTTTTATTGGTTTGCGGCCTGCATGGCGGCGCTGGCGGTGCTGGCCATGCGCCTGAAAATACCCACTGAGAAGCCCACCGAAGCTAACGGCTAGCGCTTAGACTTCTCAGTAGGCACTTGCTTAAGGAACACTTCTTAGCTATAACGACTGAGCGCCACCGTTGCGGCTCCACAGCACCCTAGGTAGTGCGATGGAGCCGCAACGGCGGCGCTCATTATTAATTCTACTAATCGCGCTGCTAGCCTGAGCCTGCTAATGGCAGGCATAGCCGCTCACTTAGAAAAGCCTGCGTGAAGCTGTGGCTTAGACGTTGAAGCGGAAATGCATGATGTCTCCATCTTGCACCACGTATTCTTTGCCCTCCACGGCCATTTTGCCGGCTTCTTTGATTTTTACTTCGGTCTTGTACTCTTGGTAGTCCGCAAGCTTAATAACCTCGGCACGAATAAAGCCCTTTTCAAAGTCGGAGTGAATAACGCCGGCCGCCTGCGGCGCCTTGTCGCCGCGGTGGATGGTCCAGGCGCGTACTTCCTGCACGCCGGCCGTGAAGTACGTAATGAGGTTCAGCAACTCGTAGCTGGCGCGAATGAGCTTGTTGAGGCCCGACTCGGTGAGGCCGTACTCGCCCAGGAACATGGCTTTTTCCTCGGGGTCCTCCATCTCGGCAATCTGCGACTCGATGGCAGCCGACACGAGCACTACTTGCGCACCTTCGGCGGCTACGTGCTGGCGCAGCGCCTCTACGTGCTTGTTGCCATTGGTAGCAATGCTGGCTTCGTCCACGTTGGCCACGTAGATGACGGGCTTGATGGTGAGCAGCTGCAAGTCGGCCACGGCTTCTTTCTCGTCTTCGGTGGCCTGCACAGCGCGGGCGTTTTCACCGGCTTCGAGAGCGGCTTTGAATTTTTGCAGGGCAGCTACCTCTTTCTTGGCAGCAGCATCGCCCGCCTTGGCGCTACGCTCCGACTTAACGAGCTTTTTATCAACGCTCTCCAGGTCTTTGAGCTGCAGCTCCGTGTCGATAACGTCCTTGTCAAACACGGGGTCTACCCCACCGGCCACGTGCACGATATTGGGGTCGTCGAAGCAGCGCACCACGTGGATGATGGCATCGACCTCGCGGATATTAGCCAGAAATTTATTACCTAGGCCCTCGCCTTTGCTGGCGCCTTTCACCAGGCCCGCAATGTCCACAAACTCGATGATGGTGGGCAGCACGCGCTTAGGATTCACGAGGCCTTCCAGGATTTTAAGGCGCTCGTCGGGCACCGTAATCACACCCACATTGGGCTCGATGGTGCAGAAAGGATAGTTGGCCGACTCGGCCTTGGCGTTAGATAAAGCGTTGAAAAGCGTGGATTTGCCGACATTCGGCAGGCCGACAATACCGCAGCGGAGGCCCATTTTGTTGAGTTAAGAGTTAAAAGTTATGGGGTAAGCATTTTGCCTGCCTCACCCCGTAAAGGTACGGCCGATGCGGCCGCCACAGGACAGCCCTAGGTCCATACAAAAACGCGCCGCCCCTTGGTAAGGGGGCGGCGCGCCGTAAATAGGTTCGTTTGTACGTCGTGTTTTTGTAAGTAGGCAGTCAGTATGTTAGTAAGTGCTGTCGCCGAGGTCGGTGGCGGGCTGCGGCGGCTGCTGGCCATCGCGGGGCTGCTGCTCGCCATCGTAGGCTGGGCGCGGGCGGTCAAGCTCGGCCACCTCCTCTTCGGTTAGCAGCTCGTCGCGCACGTAGTCCACAGCATCGTGCAGGGCATCAATGAATTTGTTGAAATCTTCTTTATACAGAAAAATTTTGTGTTTCTCGTAGCTAGCTGGTCCGTCGGGGTCGCTGCCGGGGCGGCGTTTGCTTTCAGTGATGGTGAGGTAATAGTCTTGGCCGCGCGTGGCTTTTACGTCGAAGAAATACGTGCGCTTGCCCGCCTTCATGCGGTGGGAGTAAATTTCTTCCTGGTCTCGGGGGTAACGGTCGTCCACAATTAAAGTGTTGAAAAGAGAAAACGTATTTGGAGCGATTAGGCCGCACTAATGGTTTACAAATATAAAGCCAAATTAGCTAGCTTTCTACTCCTTTCAAAAGCACGCGGCGGGGCCGTAGCCAATGATTTAGGCCCAAGGTTTCATCTTCAGAATTTAATCAGAAGCTAGCGCAGTTAGGAATTTCGATAGCTTTGTAGCAATCCTCGGTTAGCAATTAGTTCTTTTCTTATTCTATGCCTGCTCCTGCCCTTGACCTAGCGGCCATCCGCTCTTTCGAAAACCTGGAGCTGCTGGCCCGGCAGCTGGTCGATGGCTTTATCACAGGGCTGCACCAGTCGCCCTATCACGGCTTTTCGGTTGAGTTTTCGGAACACCGCCTCTACAACCCCGGCGAGAGCACCCGGCACATGGACTGGAAAGTGTTTGCGCGCACCGACAAGCTCTTTGTGAAGCGCTACGAGGAAGAAACCAACCTACGCGCCCACCTGCTGCTCGACGTGAGCCCCAGCATGTATTATCCCGCACCGGGCCACGACAAGCTAAAGTTTAGCGTGCTGGCTGCGGCGGCCCTCACCACGCTTTTGCAGCGCCAGCGCGATGCCGTGGGCCTCGTCACCTTCGGCGAACAGATAGAGCTGCAAACGCCCGTGCGCTCGACCACCGCCCACCGCCACACGCTGCTACTTACGCTGCAGCAACTGCTAGAGCGGCCCGCGCCGGCCGCTGGCACGCGCCGCCCGGCCACCGCCACCGATGTGGCGGGCGTGCTGCACACCATTGCGCAGCAAATTCCGAAGCGCTCGCTCGTCATTGTGTTTAGCGACATGCTGGGGCGCGGCGCCCAGGAGCAAGAGGCCGCACTAGCCGCGCTGCAGCACCTGCGCCACCAGCACCACGAGGTGCTGCTGTTTCACATCCTAGACCGCGCTACCGAGTCGAACTTCGACTTCCAGGACAGGCCGTACATTTTTGAAGATGCCGAGACTGGCGAGGAAGTGCGCCTGCAGCCGTCGCAGGTGCGCGAGCAGTACCGCGTAGCTATGCAGCGGTTTGAGGAAGACCTGGCCCTGCGTTGCGGGCAGCTGAAAATTGATTTTGTGCCTGTCGATGTGCGCGAGCCCTTCGCCAAAGTTCTCTACGCTTACCTCGTTAAGCGAGGTAAAGCCCAGTAATTCAATCGCATGTTTGCTACTTATTTTTTCGGCACCATCTTTCTAATTTTCCTAGATGTCTTGCTGGCCCTCGTTACTATGTACATCGCCTACTCGCACGGCCACTCGCGCCGCAAGTGGTTTTTGCTGGGCCTGGTGCTGCCGTTTTTCTCCATTTTTATTGCCCTAGGGGTCGCCATCCGCGACGAGCAACGGGCCAAAGCTGCCCGTGGCGGTGCCCCTGCCCCAGTGCCCGAGCCCGGCGAGTTTTAAGCAAAATGGCCGGGCGCCCGTAGCTTCGCGGCAGTTTTCAACCGGCCGGGCTGCCCGGCACTTTTGTTTTTTGTATGTACCAAGTATTGTTGATTCTTCATTCGTGGGGGCGCTGGTTTGTGCTGGGCGTGGGCTTGCTAGCCTTGTTTCGGGCTTATAGCGGCTGGACGGGCCGCCGCCCCTTTACGAAAGGCGACAATGGCATCAGCGCAGCTTTTTCGGGCTTTATGTGGCTGCAGGTTCTCATTGGCCTGGGTCTTTACTTCGGCCTGAGCCCCTGGGGCCTGAATGGCTTGAAGCAGTACGGGATGAAGGACCCTACCGCGCGCTTCTTCGGCATGGAGCACATTGCGGTGATGATAATTGCTGCTATTCTGGCGCAGGTAGGCCGCATCGCCCTCAAAAAGGCACCTAGCGACACCATCAAGCATAAAAAAGCCTTCATCTATTTCGGCATCGCCCTGCTGCTGGTGCTGCTCATGATTCCGTGGGGCATCTGGAACCCAGCACGCCCACTGTTCCGCCTCTAATCGCAGATTGTAACGGATTTAACGGATTGCGCGGATACGCCTGCTACGCAGGCTGACTAAGCTAAGTCTCCAACGAAAAAGGCTACCTGTTGAGGGTAGCCTTTTTTGTTTGCAGGTAGTCAGCCCACCGCAGGTGGGCGTATCCGCGTAATCCGTTAAATCCGTTACAATCTGCGATTAGATGGATTGCCCGCCTGAGGCTTCCAGGCGCTGCGCGGTTATCCAGCGGGCTTCGTCGGTGCAGAGGAAGGCTACAACTGGGCCGATGTCGTCGGCCAGGCCCACGCGGCCTAGGGCTGTGAGCGCCACAATGTGGTCTTGCAGCTCCTGGTTGTCGCGCACGCGGCCGCCGCCGAAATCGGTGGCAATGGCACCGGGCGCCACGATATTGACCGTAATGCCGCGGGCACCTAGCTCCTTCGCCTGGTACTTGGTGAGCGTTTCCATTGCCGTTTTCATGCTGGCATAGGTCGAGGAGCCCGGGTAGATAATGCGCGTCAGGCCCGACGAAATATTCACGATGCGCCCGCCGTCATTGAGCAGCGGCAGCGCCTGCTGGGTCAGGAAAAACGGCCCTTTGAAATGAATGTTGAGCGCTTGGTCAAATTGCTCCTCCGTTGTTTCGGCAAAGGGTGCATATAGCCCCGTACCGGCGTTGTTGATGAGAAAGTCAAACCGGTTGGTGTCGAATGTGTCGCGCAGGGCGGCCGTTACCTGTTCAAAAAAACTGCCGAACGTACTGACCTTGGACGCATCGAGCTGCAATGCCACAGCCTGCTGACCTAGGGCCACAATTTCGGCCACTACGCCTTCGGCCTCAGCTTGCTGGCTATGGTAGGTGAGGATAACATCGATGCCCTTTTTAGCTAAGTGTAGGGCCATGCTTTTGCCCAGGCCGCGGCTGCCACCAGTAACCAGGGCTATTTTTGAAGTACTCATTTTCAGGGTTATTTAGGGTGAAATGACTTGGCAAAGGTCTGAGCGGTGAAGAGCTGCGTTATGGTGAGTAGTACAGTTTTTTAGGCGAGAGCCTCCACCATTTCGGGCTGCCCGGCGCGCACTTGCTCACGGTATTGCTTGGGTGTAATGCCGTTTGCAAAACGCTTAAAGAACTTGGTAAAATTGGCCGGGTCGTAGGTGAGCGTGGCCGCGATGGCGGCCACGGGCTGGTCGGTATCGCGCAGTAGCCCCTGCGCTACGGCCAGGATGCGAAGTTGATAATCGTGGCACGGCGCGTGGCCCGCCACGAGCTTAATGGTATTGCTGAGGTGCGTGGGATGCAGGCAGAGCACGCCGGCTAGGTCACGGATTTCAAACATCTCGGTGGCCCGGCCCGCCACTAGGTCGGCCAGATGCTGGTCTACGGCGCGCAAGTAGTCGGCGTATATCTCGTGCTGGCGGGCCAGTATTTTCTTGGGAAGAGGCATATCGAAGCAATAAATGGGCGGCGGAATATTCCTGCTGAATTGGGAGCTACCTAGACGCTAAACCAGACGGTTTACTTTTAGCTTCGCAAGCCCTCCAGCGTCTCCAACCAACTAATCCAATGCCTACCGACTTCCTCGCCAGCGCACATAAGCAGTTTGCTTACTACCAGCTGCTCGGCGAGCAGGCTATGGCTCAAATCCCTGATGACAAGCTATTCTGGCAGCCCAATGCAGCCAGCAACAGCATCGCCACCATCGTGAAGCACTTGTGGGGCAACATGCTATCGCGCTGGACCGATTTCCTTACCACCGACGGCGAAAAGCCCTGGCGTGCCCGCGAAGCCGAGTTCGACAACGACCTCACCACCCGCGCCGAGGTAATGGCGAAGTGGCATGCGGGCTGGCAGTGCCTTTTCGCTGCCCTAGGTACCCTCACGCCTAACGACCTCGACCGCACCGTCTACATCCGCCACCAAGGCCACTCCGTGACGGAGGCCATCAATCGGCAACTCGCGCACTATCCCTACCACGTCGGTCAAATCGTATTTCTAGCCCGCCTCGTGGCCGATGATTCGTGGCGGTCGCTATCCATTCCGCGTGGCAATTCGGCGGCTTATAATGCGGAGAAGTTTGCGCAGCTACCACACCAAGAGCACTTTACGGATGAGAAATTAAGTTGATAAAATAGCTTGAAGCCAAATATGAGCGATTCTTATATCTCGCTAATACCAACTGTTTCGGAGTATCCTAATCAAAAGATTATAGCAACCGACATCTGTACTTGGTTGATTACCGAAGCTATTATTAAACCGGAGGCATCAGCCTGTATTCTCTCTACAAAACCCGGATATTCTGTTAGTGAACAAGCACAAAAGGCAGTTTACGCACCCTCACTTTTACCATTCCATTTAGCCACTAATGGCTTGGAAATCGTCACTGAACGAACAGTTTTCTCGACCGAGCTTGAAGAATTGATTTGCCCAAACTGCAAGTATAATATTGCTTCAGACGATTGGGATTTAACGCCTTGGCTTGAGCAAAGAAGTATCGGGATGATTTGTCCACAGTGTGCCCAAGAGGCTTCTATTGAGCAATACACCTTTAGGCCTGATTGGGGTTTTAGCAACTTGGGTTTTACATTTTGGAACTGGCCGATATTAACTCAGCAATTCATTAAAGCATTTGAAGCACAGCTTGGCTGCCCCGTTTCAGTAGTTTACGGAAAGGTTTAATAAGCAGTACGCAGGAGCAGACTTCAGCTTACAGTAGATTTGATTCTCGTAACTTCGTGCCATGTCGAAGACGCAGACCTTAGAGGACTTCTACCAGCAAAAAATCCATTGGATGCCCGAGAACCTGCGGCAGGACATTGGACATTTCAATATGTTTCGGCTCGACGATTACGTAGGGCCGCGGGCGCACAACATGCCCTATAGCCGTAAGGATTTTTATAAAATCACGCTGGTTTCAGGTAACAGCAACTACCATTTTGCCGACAAAACGATAGAGTTGCGCGGTCACGCGCTATTTTTTGCTAACCCACTAGTTCCCTACACCTGGGAGCCGCTGGGTGACGACCAAACGGGTGTTTTCTGCATTTTCACCGAGGCTTTTTTGCAGCGGCAACTCGGCGCACTACCTCAAGACTTGCCGATGTTCCGGCCTGGCGGCCAGCCGGTTTATATGCTCTCTGACGAGCAACTGACGTCGCTGCAACCTCTATTCGACAAGATGCTGGCGGAGCTAAACTCCGATTACACTTATAAATACGACTTACTGCGTACCTACGTGATGGAGCTGCTGCATAGCACCTTAAAGCTACAGCCCGCTACCACCCTCTACCACGACAGCAACGCGGCCACGCGCATTGCATCGCTGTTCACGGAGCTGCTGGAGCGGCAATTTCCAATAGAGTCGCCGGGGCAGCGAGTGCGGCTGCGCAGCGCCGAGTCGTTTGCGGGACAGCTAGCGGTGCACGTCAACCACCTCAACCGAGCGCTGAAGGAAGTGACGGGCAAGACTACGACCCAGCTCATTGCCAGCCGCCTAGTGCAAGAGGCCCACGCCCTGCTCAAGCATACACTCTGGAATGTGTCCGAAATCAGCTACTGCCTGGGCTTTGAAGAGCCGGCGCATTTCAGCAACTTCTTTCGCAAGCAAACCGGCATCGCGCCCACAGCTGTGCGGGTTGTTTGATTTTTGCAAGCATTGGTTTGAACCAGGTAAGCCGGTTGGCTAGGGGCACCGCTTGTTTTGCATTGTCAAAAACGCAAAACGTATGAGCACTCCCAAAACCTGGTTTGTAACCGGCGCCTCGCAGGGCCTAGGCCTGGCCCTGGTAAAGCGCCTGCTGCGCGAAGGCCACCAAGTGGCCGCTACTTCCCGCAATAAAGAAACCCTCGCCCAGGCAGTGGGCAACACCTCGGCGGCCTTCCTGCCGCTGCAAGCAGACCTAGGCAGTGATGCCAGTGTGCAAGCTGCCATTGCCCAAACTATCAGCACCTTCGGCCGCCTCGATGTGGTGGTGAACAACGCTGGCTACGGCATCGGCGGCAGCATCGAGGAGCTGACCGACGCCGAAACGCGCCAAGCCTTCGACGTCAATGTATTTGGCACCCTAAATGTGTGCCGGCAGGCACTGCCGCACCTGCGCCAGCAGGGCGCAGGGCATATTATCAATATTTCGTCTATCGCGGCGCTGGCGGGTGCTACCGGCTGGGCCGTGTACTCGGCCACCAAAGCGGCCGTGAGCGCCTTCACCGAAATTCTGGCGCAGGATGTGGCCAGCTTCGGCATCAAGGCGACAGTGGTAGAGCCCGGCGGGTTTCGCACCAACTTCCTCACCGCCGAGTCGCTGGCCCTGCCGCAGCAGCCCATCGCGGCCTACGAAGACGTGCGCGCCTCGCACGCTCGCTACCTCCAGCTAAATGGTAGCCAGGGCGGCGACCCCGAAAAAGCGGCTGCCGCCCTCATCGAGATTGCCGCCGAAGCCAACCCGCCCCTGCACCTGCTGCTCGGCCAGGATGCCTACAATCGCGCCACCAGCAAGCTCGAAGCCCTAGGGCAAAATTTCCAGGCCTGGCGTGAGCTAACGCTTTCAACCGGCTTTACCAACTAGCAAAAAACCGGGGCGAAAGGCATCAATTTTCTAATTGATGTTACCAGAATATAATTTTTGGCGTGCAACTACGGTATGTTAACTGCCATCTCGTCTATAGTGCAGTAGTCATCCACGTTTTAATTCCCGCCCTTATGTTGTACCTATTTGGCCGCCTCGCTCTCAGCGATTCTCTTTCTTACCACGAAGATTTCAACTACGATGACTACCAAGAAAATATGGTTCGTGACCGGGGCCTCGAAGGGCCTGGGGCTGACGCTCGTGCGGCAGCTATTAGCCGCCGGCTACGCCGTGGCCGCTACCTCCCGCAATCTGGCCGAGCTAACGCAGGCTGTGTCAGCTGCACCTGACCAATTCCTACCCCTGCACATGGACCTCAGCAGCGAGGCCAGCGTGCAACAAGCTATCGAAGCCACCATCAGCACCCTAGGTGGGCTCGATGTGGTGGTAAATAATGCAGGCTACGGCCAGCTCGGCGGCCTCGAAGAGCTTACGGACCAAGAAGTTCGGCAGAATTTTGAGGTCAATGTCTTCGGCCTGCTAAACGTGTTGCGCTACGCCACGCCGCACCTGCGGCAACAGGGCTCAGGCCAAGTATTCAACATTTCCTCGGTGGGTGGCTACACCGGCAGCTTCCCCGGCTGGGGCATTTACTGCGGTACCAAGTTCGCCGTGGCCGGCCTTACCGAATCGTATGCCGCTGAAATGAAGGAATTTGGCGTGCACGCCACGGTAGTGTACCCCGGCTACTTCCGCACCGACTTCCTCACTAGCGGCTCGCTCGGCACGCCTAAAAAGCCAATTGCCGCTTACCAAGCTGTTCGCGATTCGCAAGTACAGCACGAGCAGCAAATCAACGGCAACCAGCCCGGCGACCCAGTAAAAGCAGCGGAAGTGCTTATGCAGGTCAGCGAGGCCGAAAACCCGCCCGTCCACCTCTTCCTAGGTGCCGACGCTAACCAGATGGCCACCCAGCAAATGGCCACTGTGCAGCGCGACGTGCAGCAGTGGCAAGCCGTGACGAGCGCTACGAATTTTGCTGTAGAAGCATAAAGCAAAGCACTTAGGGCTCTAAACTACTCTGTCATGCTGATAAAGGAAGCATCTCATCACGGCTGTCTGCGTCAGAAATCAGACATGCTTGCGATTGCCGCGAACGTGAGTAGATGCTTCCTTCGTCAGCATGACAGAGTAGTTTAGAGCCCTAGGTACTAAAAAGGCCCGCGCTGAAGCTTCAGCGCGGGCCTTTTTAGTACCTAGGGCTCTTGGCAACTATTGCCCGAGCACGATGGCGAAAATCAGCGGGGCCACGATGGTAGCGTCGCTTTCGATGATGAATTTCGGCGTTTTCTCACCCAGCTTGCCCCACGTAATTTTCTCGTTGGGCACGGCACCGGAGTACGAGCCATACGAAGTGGTTGAGTCCGAAATCTGGGCGAAGTAGCCCCACAGCGGCACGTCGTGGCGCTGCAAGTCCTGGTGCAGCATAGGCACTACGCAGATAGGGAAGTCGCCGGCAATGCCACCGCCAATCTGGAAGAAGCCGATTTTGCTTTCCTCCGTGGCCGTTTTGGTGTACCAATCGGCCAAGTACATCATGTACTGGATGCCGGTTTTCATGGTGTGCACGTTCTTGATGTCGCCCGAAATCACGTGGCCAGCGTAGATGTTGCCGAGCGTCGAGTCTTCCCAGCCGGGGCAGATGATGGGCAGGTTTTTCTCGGCGGCGGCTAGCATCCATGAGTCTTTAGGGTCAATCTGGTAGTACTGCTCCAAGTCGCCCGACTTCAGAATCTGATAGAAGAACTCATGCGGGAAATATGACTCACCAGCTTGGTCGGCCTTTTCCCAGTGCTTGAGCACGGTGTGCTCGATGCGGCGCATAGCCTCCTCTTCGGGAATGCAGGTATCGGTCACGCGGTTCATGTGGCGCTTCAGCAGCTCGTGCTCGTCGGCGGCAGTGAGGTCGCGGTAGTGCGGCACGCGCTCGTAGAAGTCGTGGGCTACTAGGTTGAAGATATCCTCTTCCAGGTTGGCGCCGGTGCAGCTGATAATTTGCACTTTGTCTTGGCGAATGAGCTCGGCCAGCTGAATACCCATTTCGGCGGTACTCATGGCGCCGGCCAGGGTAATCATCATTTTACCGCCATCGGCAAGGTGCTTGTTGTAGCCATCGGCCGCGTCGATGAGGGCAGCAGCGTTGAAGTGGCGGAAGTGGTGCTTGAGGAAGTTGGTGATTTGCATGTCTCAGTGCTTGGTGCTTGGTGCCTAGTGCATAGTACGCAACGGCGCCAGGCGGGGTACAATAAAAGTAAAGTGCCTTGTGACTAGCTACATTGAATGCCTAAGCACTAAGCTCTAAGCACAAAGCACTACTTCTACGCCGGCTCGGCGATAATCAGGTTGTGGTTGGTGTAAATGCAGATGTCAGCCGCGATGTGCAGGGCGTCTTCCACCATCTGGCGGGCGGTGAGGTGCGGGGCGTGCTTTTTGAGGGCTAGCGCAGCGGCTTGCGCATACATGGCACCGCTGCCGATGGCGGCCACGTCAGAATCGGGCTGGAGCACATCGCCGGTGCCGCTCACGATGAGCAACTCGTCTTTGTCGCACACTACCATCATGGCTTCGAGCTTGCGCAGGTACTGGTCTTTGCGCCAGTCCTTGGCCAACTCAATGGCGGCCCGCGTCAGATTGTTGCCGTAGGCCGAAAGCTTTTCCTCGAAGCGGTCGAGCAGCATAAAGGCATCGGCGGTGGAGCCCGCGAAGCCGGTTACGACTTTGCCGTCGTTGAGCTGGCGCACTTTGCGCACGTTATTTTTGGCTACGTGCTTGTCCATAGTGGCCTGGCCATCGGCCCCTAGGGCTATCTGGCCGTTGTGGCGCACGCCGAGCACGGTCGTGGAGCGAATTTTTGGAAGCATAGCGCAAAAATACAACCCCTATCCCACCGGGGCACGCTAAACCAAAAACGGCCGAGCTTTACAGCCCGGCCGTTTTTGGTTCGTACCGTGGATGCTGCGAACCCACGAGTGCATCCGTTTGCACACGGATTCACAGAACGGCATTAGAATTTGACTTGCAGCTTAGCAAACAGGAACCGTCCGTTCGAACCCATTTGCACGGGGTCCCAGGCGCCACCTGTTTCAGTAACCAAGGGGTTGAAGAAGCTGGGATACACATTGAAGAGATTGGAGCTGCCCAGCGACAGGCGCAGTTGGTTGGTGAGCGCGTAGCTCAGGGCCACGTCGGTGGTTAGGCGCTGGCCGTAGTTTTCCGGTTTGCCGTCGTAGTCAATCAGCTTCACCCCACCAAACTGCACGAAGCGCACTAGCGCTCCGAAGCGTCCTAGGTTATAATCGAAGGTCAAATTGATTTTGAAGGGCGGCGCGGAAGCTTTCACAAACGCTTGCTCGCGTTGGCCGAAGAAGGTTTCTTCCTTACCTGCCAGTCCCGGCGTCGTTTTTACACTGGTCACCAGCAGGCGATTGAGGTTGGCGGCCAGTGTGGTGCTGAGGCGACCGCTGCCTACACCTATCGTATTGGCTACCACGGCGTCGAGGCCCCAGGTAGTGGTAGAGGCGGCATTGGCGAAAAACTGCGCCTGCCCTACCCCTAGGCTAGTGAGCGTGCCCCCGATAACATTATCGTCCTGTTTAAACGTGCCCGTGAGCACAATGCGGTCCTTGATGTGAATGTAGTAGCCATCTACCGTGAAGGTCAGAATAGAGCCTGCCCGGCCCGTAAAGCCCACGCTGGCTGACTGCGAACGCTCCTGCGTAAGGGCCGGAATACCCACGGCCCGCGACACGGGACCATCGTTGCGGTCGAGCAAAATGTCTACCGGCTTACCTCCTACCACATTGGTAAATACGGTATTAAAATTAATCTGCGCCAGCGAGGGCGCCCGGAAACCGGTGCTGAGCGTGCCGCGCAGCGAGAGGGCGTCGCTGAGCTTGAGGCGGGTGGCAATTTTGCCGGTGAGGTTGCTGCCAAAATCGGTGTAGTGCTCGTAGCGGGTGGCCCCTTCTACCAGCCACGCCTTGGTCACGTTGAGTTCTGCGTCGAGGTACACGCCCACGTTTTCGCGACTGGCGTTCACCTCATTGCGCGGCTGAAAACCGGGGAAGCCTTGCGCCCCGGCCGCCAACCCCGAGCCGGGCGCGTAGTTGGTGTAGGAGCCGGCATCGCCCGCAAACAGCGAGTACCACTCAGTTCGAAACTCACTGCCAAACGCCAGGTTCAGGCCCTGGGCTACGGTCTTAAAGTTGCGGCTCACGTTAAGGTTCACCACGTCTTGCTGCAGCTGAAAACCGCCCGCGTCGAAGCTTGTGGGTGACGCAGCTCCTAGGGTCGCATTCAGCGAATTGCGCACGCCATAGTGAAAGCGGTTCGAGCCAAAGCTGTTGCTCAGGTCCACGTCCCAGGCGCCAAAGTTGCCCCGCAGCCCTGCCACTCCCTGCGCATCAAAAATGTTACCGCTGATGATGGGGTCGAAGCCGTTGGGATAGAGCGTAGCGTTGCTGCGCGGGTTCGGAATGGTGTTGCCGTTGTCGTCCGTGCTGGTCGGAAAGCGGGTGTAGGCATAGGCGTCGCCCCGACGCACGTTGAAACCGCCAAATGCATAAGCATAAATATTCTCGTTCAGGGGCAGCTTGCTGTTGAGGTAAGCCGACGTATTGTAGGCCTTGGGGTCGCCGTACTCGCGGCGCTGAATACCGTCGGGCGCCGGCACGTTGGCCCGCTGGGTATGTTCGCGCTGGTTGAAATCGGCGGTGAGGTTTATGTAGCCGCCTTCGCCCACACCAATGCCGTAGTTTAGATTCGCATTCAGGTTACCTCCATCAAAGGTCTTATCATCAAAGCGATACTTGGCGGTGTACGCGCCGTAGTTTACGTTGGCGGTTAGTTCCTTAGTGCTGGTTTTGAGCACGATGTTGATAACGCCCGCAATGGCATCGGAGCCGTACTGGGCCGACGCGCCATCGCGCAAAATCTCGATGCGCTCGATGCTGGCGGCCGGAATCGTATTGAGGTCGGTGCCCGTGTTGCCCCGCCCGCGCGTGCCAAAAAGGTTGACGAGCGACGACTGATGCCAGCGCTTGCCATTCACCAGTACCAGCGTTTGGTCGGGACCTAGGCCGCGCAGCGTGGCGGGGTCGGTGTGGTCGGCGCCGTCGGCCCCGCTCTGGCGGTTCGAGTTGAAGGAAGGCGCCACAAATTGTAGCAGCTGGTTCACGTCGAGTTGGCCGGTTTTGGCCGTCACCTGCTGTACATCGATGATATCGACTGGCGAGGGCGAGTCAGTCACGGTGCGGTTGAGGCTGCGCGAACCCACTACCTGCACGCCTTCGAGGGTGGTGCTCGCCTCGGCCAGTTGCACCGAGATGGGGCCGCTCGTAGGGCTGACTTCCTGCGTGGTATACCCTAGGGCACTAACCTGAAGACGGGGCTGAGCCGTGCGAGCCCGCAGTACAAAGCGGCCATTGGCGTCGGTGCCAATGCCATTGTTGGTACCCTTCTCAACTACCGTGGCCCCAATAATGGGCCTGCCAGCGGCATCCAGCACTTGGCCCGACAACGTTTGGCTCTGCGCAAAAGCAGCACTATTGGCTAGCACTAATGGAAACAAAAGTAAATTATGCTTCATTATCTTGAAATTATCATGGTAATGCGCAAATATATACTGTTTCCGAAAGCACCCTTATTCGCAGGGTCGAAATAGATATAAAAGCAAGAAGCCAGCCCAAATGGGCTGGCTTCTTATGGGTACTTAATCAATTTGCGGCATCATCAGCCCACCTAGGGGGCTAAATCAACATCCGCAGCGGGTCTTCGAGCAGGCCTTTTACAGTTTGCAGGAACGCGGCGCCGGTAGCACCGTCTACCACGCGGTGGTCGCACGAAAGAGTTACTTTCATCACGTTGCCGATAGCCAGCTCGCCATTCTTCACCACAGCGGTTTGCTTGATACCACCTACGGCCAGGATGCAGGCATCCGGGGGGTTGATGATAGCGGTGAACTCGTCGATGCCGAACATACCTAGGTTCGAGATGGTGAAGGTGCTACCCTCCCACTCGGCGGGCTGCAGCTTCTTGCTCTTGGCTTTGCCGGCCAGCTCTTTTACCTCGGTAGCAATCTGCGACATGCCTTTGCCGTCCGCGTTGCGCACCACGGGCACCAGCAGGCCTTCGTCCACGGCTACGGCCACGCCGATGTTCACCACTTTGTTTTGGCGAATCTTGTCGCCGAGCCACGACGAGTTGATGGACGGGTGCTGCTTGAGCGCCACGGCGCAGGCCTTGATAACCATATCGTTGAAGCTGAGCTTCACCGGCGACAGCTCGTTGAGCTTGGTGCGGGTTTCCATGGCCTTGTCCATCACGATTTCCATCGTGAGGTAGAAGTGCGGGGCCGTAAACAGGCTTTCCGACAAGCGACGAGCAATGACCTTGCGCATCTGCGACACCGGGGTGTCGGTGTAGGTGCCTTCGGCCGCGGCTGGAGCCGGGGCGGGCGCAGCGGCGGGCTTGGCAGCCGGCTGCTCGGGCAGAGCGGCTTGGATGTATTCGTTCGGGGCCTGAGCCGGGGCGGCTGCGGGTGCAGCGGCAGCTTGCGGCTGGGCGTTTTGCAGGTCGCGTGCCACGATGCGGCCGTTTTCGCCTGAGCCTTTCACCTGGCGCAGGTCTACGCCTTTGTCTTTGGCAATGCTCTTAGCGAGCGGCGAGGCGAGCAGGCGGCCGTTGTTTTCGGCCTGGGGTGCAGCGGCGGCAGCCGGGGCAGCGGCAGGCGCAGCAGCTTCGGCGGGTGCAGCGGCAGCCGAGGCGGGCGCGCTGCTCTGGTCGCCACCGTTCAGCAGGGCCTGAATGTCAGCACCTTCTTCACCAATGATGGCGAGCACGCCATCTACGGCTACGGCTTCACCTTCTTTGGGGCCGGTGTAGAGCAGGGTGCCATCTTCGTAGTTTTCCAGCTCCATCGTGGCTTTGTCGGTTTCGACTTCAGCCAGCACGTCGCCCGATTTCACCTTGTCGCCCACCTTTTTCAGCCAGGCGGCGATAGTGCCCTCGGTCATCGTATCGCTCATTTTTGGCATCCGCACTACCGTGGCTTTCTTGCCATTAGCAGGCGCGGCCGGGGCAGCGGGAGCCGCAGGTGCGGGGGCCGGGGCGGCAGCCGCCGGAGCGGGTGCAGGAGCCGGCGCAGCGGCGGGGGCAGGAGCAGCAGCCGGGGCGCTACCACCACCTTGGCCATTGAGCAGGCCCGAAATGTCTTCGCCTTCCTTGCCCACAATCGCCAACACGCCGTCAACGGGCACCGAGTCTTTCTCTTTGGGGCCGATGTAGAGCAGGGTACCGTCTTCGTAGTTTTCCAGCTCCATCGTGGCTTTGTCGGTCTCGACTTCGGCCAGGATGTCGCCCGATTTCACTTTGTCGCCTACTTTCTTGAGCCAGGCCGCGATGGTCCCTTCGGTCATCGTGTCGCTCATTTTCGGCATTTTTATAATTTCGGCCATCGGAATTGCGGGTTGGGATTGGGGGCCAAAATTAGCCGCGAAAAGTCGGGTAAACAATCCGGGCCAATACTGGCAGGTGGGAAGTAAGGCGGCTACTCAGCCAAATGGCTTACGTCTAAGAAATTGCGAATAGTAAACTGGCTACCTGTATAATGCAATTTATACAAGCAAAGGTTTTGATGCTCAAACTCATCCATGCAGCTGAGCGGATAGCCTAGGAGCTGACACAGCAGCACACGCATAGCCCGGCCGTGCATGCACACCAGCACGATTTCATCGTCGGGTCGGCTTTGAAGTAGCTCGATGAAGGGACGCTGGCGGGCAGCTACGTCGGCTGGGCTTTCGCCACCGGGCAGGTGGGCAAGGTCGTTGCCGGCCAGCCATTCGTCCAACACATACTTGTATTCGGCGTCTTCCTGCGGCGTGATGCGTGTGCCCTCGCGGGTGCCCCAGCTTATTTCGTTGAGGGCGGCGTGCGCCTCGTGCGGAATACCTAGGTCGATAAACTTGCGCACCGATTGGTGCGTGCGCTTGAGCCGGGAGGTGTACACGCGGGCGAAGGGCATGTCCTTATAGGCCTGCCAGAAGCGCTCGGCCTGCCAGCGGCCGCGCTCATTGAGGTCGGAATCGACGCCGCTGCCTTGCACGATGCCTTGCACGTTGAAATCGGTCTGGCCGTGGCGGAGAAGGTAAATCTGCTGAACGGGCACGGGTAAATGGAGTAGTTTCGCGGTGAAATTAGTGCGTAGTGCCGCGTGCTTGGTACTCAGCAGCTAATTAATTCTATTCTACTGAGCGCAGCAAAGCATCTCGCCCGTTTCGCTGTTATCGTAAGAAGTTAATGCGCCCCGTGCGATGCTTCGCAAGCTCAGCATGACAACCGGCGCCTACCAAGCTACTTTATCCATGACCCTCGACGACGTAAAAATCTGGGCTTCACACCGCCCCACCCTAGCCGATTCGCTGGGCATTGAACTAACTGACATCACGGACGACTACCTAGAAGGCCGCATGCCCGTGGATGGTCGCACTCACCAGCCAATGGGTTTGCTGCACGGCGGTGCCTCGGTGGCCCTGGCCGAAACCTTAGGTAGCATCGGCGCGGCTACCCGCATCGACGTGACCCGCCAAGCTTGCGTGGGCCTTGAAATAAACGCCAACCATATTAAGGGCGTGCGCGATGGCTGGGTGCGCGGCCGGGCCACGGCCTTGCACGTGGGCCGCAGCACGCAGGTGTGGGAAATTCGTATTACGCACGAAGAAACGGGCGCACTGGTGTGCATCAGCCGCATCACGATGGCCGTGATTGACGTGCCGGCTAGTGGCAAGAAAGAAGCTTAATGCGCGGCGTGGAACCTAGGCTTCTTCCCTGGCCCACTACCCCGGCCGGCCTCGACGCGCCGGCCCGGCTGCGCCACTTAGCGGCGGGTGCACTGCGCACCGGCCGGCCGCTGGCCATTTGGCGCGAGCCGGGCGCGGTCGCGCCGCGCCTGCTGGCCGCACGTTCACTAGAAGCTACTTATACCGGCTTGCCGCCCGCGCTCGACGACCGGGCCCCGGCGGGCTTCGCCTTCTTTCCGTTCCGCGACTCCGACCACAACCCAGCCTTGTTTCTGCCGGCCGATGTGCAGTTTGAGGAAGCCCAGCCCGAGGCAGTGCGCTTGTCGCCCGCCGCCCGCGATATGGCCCCCAACATCGCGGCCTGGCTGGCCCTGCCTACCCCGCCCGAGCTGGCTTGGCACCACAGCGCGCAGCCCGCGCCCCACGCCGCCACCGAGGCCGAATACACGGCGCTGGTAGAGCGGGGCGTGGCGGCCATTGAGGCGCGCACGGTGGGCAAGGTGGTGAGCTCGCGGGCTGCCTGCCGCCCGCTACCGCCGGGCTTCGACCCGCTGGCGGCCTTTCAGAAGCTGTGCCGACAATACGAGCGAGCGTTTGTGTCCTTGGTGAGTGTGCCGGGCGTGGGCACCTGGCTGGGCGCTACCCCCGAGGTACTGGCCGAAGTCACGGCCGATGGCACGTTTTGCACCATGGCCTTGGCGGGCACCCAGCCGCTGCTGCCGGGCTTGCGCCCGCAAGACGCCATTTGGCGGCAAAAGGAAATCGAGGAACAGGCGCTGGTATCGCGCTACATCGTCAACTGCTTCAAGCAGTTGCGCCTGCGCGAATATCAGGAGACCGGCCCGCGCACTACGGTAGCAGGCGAGCTGCTGCACTTGCGCACCGACTTTGAGGTAGACCTCAAAAACGTGCCCGCGCCTGCCTCCCTAGGTACCGATATGCTGCGGCTGCTGCACCCTACCTCGGCCGTGGGCGGTATGCCGCGCACGGCGGCGCTAGAGTTTCTAGCGCGCCACGAGGGCTACGACCGAGCCTATTTCAGCGGCTTCCTAGGTCCGGTAAATGTGGCCGCACCCGGCGTGTCGCGGCTCTTCGTGAACCTGCGCTGCCTGCAAGTGCGCGCTGACGATGCTATCCTTTACGCCGGCACGGGGCTGACCATAGACTCGGACCCGAAACGCGAATGGGAAGAAACGGAGTATAAAATGCGGACGGTGGCGGCCGTGCTGACGTAGGTACCCCACCCCCGGCCCCTGCCCTCCGGGATAGAGGAGCCTGACGGCTGCCAACGTCGGCTCACAGTCGACTCCCTTCTCCCAGAGGGCAGGGGCCGGGGGTGGGGTTACACGCACGACGAGCCTAGTAAATGACAACTGCCTATAATGAAAGCTATCCAAGCCGTTTTTAATATCGCCGAAATCTGTGCACGCCACGGTATCACCGACGTGATTCTGTCGCCGGGCTCACGGTCGGCGCCGCTCACGCTGGCCTTTGCGCGGCACCCAGCCTACCGGGGCAAGCTGCGCGTGGTGCCCGATGAGCGAGCAGCGGCATTTATCGGCCTAGGTATCGCGCAGGCCACACGGCGGCCGGTGGTGCTGGTGTGCACCAGCGGCACGGCGGGCCTCAACTACGCGCCGGCCGTGGCGGAGGCATTTTTTCAGCAAATTCCGCTGCTAGTGCTCACCGCCGATCGGCCGCCCGAGTGGATAGACCAACTCGATGGCCAGACCATTCGGCAGCGCGACTTGTACGGCGCGCACGCCAAGGGCACCTTCGACTTCCCGGCCGACACCTCGCACGCCGACGCCAAGTGGCACGGCGAGCGGATTATCAACGAGGCGATTAATCTGACGCAGACTTTCCCCGCCGGGCCAGTGCAGGTAAACGTACCCTTGCGCGAGCCCTTCTACCCTGAGGCAGGCGAGGAAATGGGTTACGAGCAGGATGTAAAAATTATCCGCGACGACCACTCCAACACCATCCTGCCCCCGGCCGAAATCCTGGATTTACGGCGGCAGCTGCGCGAGGCGGGCCGCGTGCTGGTAGTAGCCGGGCAGCAGGCCGAAAACCCGACCCTCACCGCCGCGCTCTACGAGTTTGCGGAGGCGCGACAGGTGCCGGTGGTGGCCGATACAATTGCCAACCTAGGCGACGTGCCGGCCGTGCGGCGGCAGGACATTTTCCTGGCGGGCTTATTAAAAGAGCAAAAAGCCGACCTACGGCCCGACTTGCTTATCACCTTTGGGCAGTCGCTGATTTCAAAGGCGCTGAAGCTGTATCTGCGCGATGTGGCGCCCGCGCAGCACTGGCACTTGCAGCCAGTTGGCGAGGTAGCAGATACCTTTCGGCGGCTCACACGTATTATTCGAGTGCAGCCGGCGGTATTCTTCCAGCAGCTAGCGGTTTTTGATACGAAGGACTACAACCGGGACGTGATTCCGCACGCTCAGGAAGTGCGTATGTCCCAAAAGGGCATCGAGGGTTCGAATCCCTTCCTCTCTGCTGAGCAGTACACTTCTATTGTACGGGTTCCAGGTTCGAATCTCAGCGGAGCCACTAATGAGCCGCAAGTTGGTTCGATACCAAATGGGCTCACAGAACCCGCCCTCACCTGGCAGCAAGCCGACTCTGCGGCTGCCCAATTCCTAGGCAGCTTTTTCGCCACCGAAAACCAGCCGTTCAACGAATTCTCCGCGATGCGCCAGGCGATGGCGTTGCTGCCAGATGGCACGGCGCTGCATTTGGCTAATAGTATGGCCGTGCGCTACGCCAACATCCTAGGTCTGCCCGAAGGCCGCCAAATAGACGTGTTCGCCAACCGCGGCACTAGCGGCATCGATGGCTGCAACTCGACGGCGGTGGGTGCGGCGCTGGCCCAGCCCACGCGGCCGGTAGTGCTGCTAACCGGCGATGTAGCCTTTTTCTACGACCGCAATGCCTTCTGGCACAACTACCCCACGCCCAACCTGCGGGTGGTACTTTTTAATAACCATGGCGGCGGCATTTTCCGCCTCATCGACGGGCCACGCCAGCAGCCGGAGCTAGATGAGTTTTTTGAAACCAAGCAAACGCTCACGGCCGAGAACCTATGCCGCGATTTTCAGCTGCGGTATCTGCCAGTTTCCTCATTTGCCGAACTTGCGGCCGCCCTACCCGTTTTCTTTGCGGACGCAGGCGCGGCGGTGCTCGAAATCTTTACCGATTCGAAAACCAACGCGGCGTTTTTCGAAAACTACCGCCAAGCGGTAAAACAAGCTTTCTCTTAACGTTTTGTCATGCTGGCGAAGGAAGCATCTTATCACGGCTGCTTTCGTCAGAATCCATTACCCACCCGAGCGCTGCGAACGTGATAAGATGCTTCGCAAGCTCAGCGTGACAGTTTCTCTCTATGTCAGAACCCATTCAGTGGACGCCGATTAAGGAGTTCCAGGAAATCATCTTCTCCCAAAGCGGGGGCATTGCCAAAATCAGCATCAACCGGCCGCAAGTGCACAACGCCTTCACGCCGCTCACGGTGCAGGAAATGATTGAGGCCATGGACATTTGCCGCAATCGCACCGATATCGGCGTCATTATCCTCACCGGCGAGGGCGGCAAAGCCTTCTGCTCGGGCGGCGACCAGAGCGTACGCGGCCACGGCGGCTACATCGGCGACGACACCGTGCCCCGCCTCAACGTCCTCGACTTGCAGAAGATGATTCGCAGCATCCCTAAGCCCGTGATTGCGATGGTGGCCGGCTGGGCCATCGGCGGCGGCCACGTGCTGCACGTAGTCTGCGACCTGACTATCGCGGCCGAAAACGCTCGCTTCGGTCAGACTGGCCCTAAAGTGGGCTCATTCGACGGCGGCTTTGGTGCGAGCTATCTAGCGCGCATCGTGGGCCAGAAAAAGGCCCGCGAAATCTGGTTCTTGTGCGACCAGTACGATGCCCAGGAAGCTCTCGACATGGGCTTAGTAAACAAAGTAGTACCGCTAGACAAGCTCGAAGAAACGACTGTGAGCTGGTGCCACAAAATCTTGCAAAAGAGCCCATTGGCGCTGCGCATGCTCAAGTCGTCGTTCAACGCCGAGCTCGACGGGCAGGCGGGTATTCAGGAGCTGGCTGGCAACGCCACGCTGCTCTACTACCTCAGCGACGAGGCCAAAGAGGGCAAAAATGCCTTCCTGGAAAAGCGGCAGCCCGACTTCGATAAGTTTCCGAAGTTTCCGTAGGGCACGCCTAGAGCACTACTACTAAATGAGGCACCCTACCTTGCACAAGGTTTGGGTGCCTCATTTTTAATAGGCGGCCGGCTATGTTTCACTTCTTATTTTTTATATGAATAAAAAACTATTCTCTGTTACGGGTAATAAAATAGCTTCACTCTTACTTGGGAAAGACAGTTTGCTGTTTTCCAGTCAAGAATTCAACTCCGAGCAAGGCTTTGTGGAAAGTTGGAATAAAAAGCTATCGCTAGCCACCAAAATCGAAGTAAAATATACGGCCATCAAGTCGGTGGGTAAGGAAGATAACGACGACGCTATCAAGGTGAAATACAGAACAGCAGTCGGCATTCCGGGAGTGTGTGAGTTCTCGTGTTCGAGCGCAGGCGACTGCGAGCAATTCTTCTCTTTTTTAGAGCAGGAACATGCTTTCGATAAACACTACGCGGCAATGACGCCTTTCAAAGCTGTACTGAACTACATCATTGGCCTAGTAGCAACGGTTGGCGTCACGGTCCTCAGCTATTTCGAAGCCCTAAAAGTGGCAAACGGCACCGCCGAAATTGGTAGCAGCGGCAAAGCGCGGACATACTATGCGCTACTGGAATTCTTAGGTGACAAAGGCGTTTTGGTAGTTGGGGGCGCGTTCGCCTGCTACCTGCTCTATAAAATCTGGACCAGAGCCACTAACCCACCACACCAGTTGCTTTTGCTGCCTCAAGCCGCATAAGGCCTATCTGTTTGAGCTTTTGTCCACTTGTCTCAATCAACAAAAAGCCCTGCCGACGAGCAGGGCTTTTTGCTTTAGATTACTACTGTTCTCTTAAAAACTGAACCCTAGGGCATGTAAGCTAGAGCATACACTGGAGAAAAACCTCAAACGCTCTTGCTTGCGCCATTTTTTCAATGCTTTGGCGCGGGCCTTTGCAGCTGCCAAGATGGGGCAGGCGAATGGCGTAGCAATGGGAGGGCTGACTTCAGTGGTCAGTACTAATTCGGGGGCGGCATGTGGGTGGGATTTCATGGCGCAAAAGGTTGGTGTGATGTAAGTATAATGCATATTTCCACAAAAAGCAAGTACTTACTCACCTTTTATTCATAATTACTTTTAGTAGCGCTGCAGTGTACTTTGCAGCTTCTACCCTACCGCCATGAATAAAACGCTACTACCCGCCCTGCTTGGCGCCCTAGCCTTTACCCAGGCTTGTGAGCAGGCCACTACCTCCAAAACGCCTGCGGCAGCGGCCCCAGCGACCTCGGCAGCTACTGTGCAGTCTACTCACCCAAACTGGATATTACAAGGCAATATCTACGAGGTGAATGTGCGGCAGTATACGCCCGAGGGTACGCTCAATGCCTTTGCTAAGCATCTTGACCGCCTGCAAAAGATGGGGGTCCAAACGCTGTGGTTTATGCCTATAAACCCCATCAGCAAAGAGGGCCGCAAGGGCAGCCTAGGTAGCTACTACGCCGTGCAGGACTATACTAAGCTCAACCCAGAGTTTGGCACGATGGCCGACTGGCAGCGGCTAGTGCAGGACATCCACGGCCGCGGCATGAAGGTGCTTATCGACTGGGTGCCCAACCACACCGGGGCCGACGCCCGCTGGTTGACGCAGCACCCCGGCTTTTTTGTGAAAGACAAAAAAGGCCAGCCCGCCGTGGCCTTCGATTGGGACGACACGCGGCAGCTCGACTACAAAAACCCCGAAATGCAGGACAGTATGATTGCCGCCATGCGCTACTGGGTCGATAAAACGGGCATCGACGGCTTCCGCTGCGATGTGGCCTGGAACGTGCCAGGCACGTTTTGGAAGCGCGCCATTCCGGCCCTCGAAAAGGGTAGCAAAGACCTATTTATGCTGGCCGAGGGCGACAGCGCTTACCTGCCCAAAAGTGGCTTCGACGCAGTGTATCCCTGGCACATGTTCCATGCCATGGAGAAGGTAGCAGCCGGCAAGCGCCCGGCCACGTCACTCGATAGCGTGCGCACTGGCTGGCAGGGCATGTACCCCAAGGGCACCATCGAGCTGTATTTTACCAGCAACCACGATGAAAACTCGTGGAATAAGGCCGACTACGGCAGCTTTGCCGGCGCGAAGCACGCGCCATTCGCAGTATTCACCCAGACGATGGCCGACGGCGTACCGCTCATCTATAGCGGGCAGGAGGAGCCGGTGCTGCGCCCGCTCAAGTTTTTCGACCGCGACCCAATGAGCTTTGGTAAGTACGGGCGGGCCAAGTTTTATAGTACGCTGCTCGACTTACGCAAGCGCAACCCCGCGCTGGCCGCCGATGCCTCCTTCCGTAAGGTGAGCGTGGGCGACGACCGGGCCGTGTATGCCTACGTGCGCGAGAAAGCGGGCCACAAGGTGCTGGTTATTCTAAACTTGTCGGATAAAGAGCAGACTATCACCGTGAAAGAGCCGGGCCTACAAGGCACGCCGCATAACCTATTTATGTACACCGCCGAACCGCTGACCGAGAAGCCGTGGCAGGTAGAGCCGTGGGGCTACGTGGTGTATGAGTATGGGCGGTAAGTACTGCTGGTGATTATGGGAGTGAACGATTTGCTACGTAGCCTTTCTGACCATGAACACCAGCTTTATAGCTATGTTTCTTCTTTGCAGGGCACAATGGAACATAAAGAGCAGCACCTGCGAGAAAATGGCATTTTTGCTGCCTACCGGCAACTGCATGCGCGCTACCTAACTGCGTTTTATGATAGTACAGATAATAGTAGTAAACTAGAATTGCTGAAACGGCTACTTTTCATCAATTGGTATTACTTGGCCGAACCAAGCTGTTTTACAGGAATTAATGACTTAGACGAAACAGTCATTTTAGCGACATATTCCATCCTGGATGAGTATCTACGCTATGATAAGCTCGATGCTGAACTGCGTTGGATGCTGGCGTATTATGCTACTTGGGACTATAGTATTCTCGCTTTTATCGACCATAAGCTAGCAGTACTAACTACTTACGTTAAGGAACACGCTACTATTTCTTCAGCTATTCCTTACCAGCAACTGCCTAAACATAGCATGGACTATCGGGGGCAAATGGGGAGATATTGGCAGTCAGTAGGCATTGAGGAGCTATAAAAAAATGGTTGTTAGCGTAGCTTTAGCTACGAAGTAATTTTTCTGACTGCCCGCTGCCCGCCATGACGGACGCTGAATACAACCGCAATATTCTTCGCTTTCGGCGGGCGCACTGGCTGCACTATGGCGCGCAGGCCCTGCTGATGGGCAGCGCCGGGCTGGCCACCCGCCACGGCGTAGCGGGCCCCGCGGCCGTCAACCCGCAGTTGGCAACCTGGCCCGCCCTGCTGGCGCTGGCCGTGGCGGTGCCCCTACTAGGCGTGGTGCTCTACGGGGTGTGCCAAAGCATCAGGCCCAACCTGCGGCGGCCCTACGCCGAAAACATGCGCATCTACCTCAGTCGGCTGGTGGTGCGCAACAGCCTGCTGGGGTTGCTGGGCCTGCCGCTGCTGGCAGCCTACTTGCTCACGCATCAGCTGGCTGTGCTGGCGCTATATGCTGGCCTGCTGCTTTTGCTGGGCCAGCGCACAGCGCCTTCGGCCAAGACGTACCAGCGCTGGCTGCTGACCTAGGGCCAACCAAACAGCCTAGGTCGCGTTTTTTAGCTCATGTCCTCCCCCAACCTCCCGACCTCCCTGCTGCTCAACGGCCGCGAATTCAGCTACGATACCCTGCGGCAAACGCCCGACCCGCACGCCAGTCTCAACGGCTACGAGGCGCGGGTGCTGGAGCTGCTGCGGCAGTGGCTGCTGGGCGCCCAGGAGTTTGGGCAGCGCACCTCAGGCAGCACCGGCGACCCGCAACTCATTGTGCTGACGCGGCGCCAACTGGCAGCGTCGGCCGCCCGCACCGGCGATTATTTCGACCTAGGGCCCGGCGACCGGGCGCTTGTCTGCCTCAACTGCGAGTATATCGGGGGCAAGATGATGCTGGTGCGCGGCCTCGAGCGCAACATGCACCTGACGGTGGTGGAGCCCCACGCTGACCCTTTCGCGGCAGTCCCGGCCGAGGCCGAGTTCGACTTCGCGGCCTTCGTGCCGTTGCAGCTCAGCGCCATGCTGGCGGCGGGCCGGGCCCCTCGGCTCAATAAGATGCGCGCCATACTGGTGGGCGGCGCGGGCGTGGCACCCAGCCTACTGCAGCAGATTGAGCAGCTCACGGTGCCGGTGTACCTCACCTACGGCATGACCGAAACGGCCTCGCACGTGGCGCTGCGCCGCCTCAACGGCCCTGATGCCTCGCCGCACTACCGCGGGCTGCCTGGCCTGCACCTAGGGCAAGATGAGCGCGGCTGCTTCACGATGCGCGGCGATGTTACCAACGACGAGCTTATCGTAACCAACGACCGCATTGAGCTGCTCGACAAACATACCTTCGACTGGCTAGGCCGGGTAGATTTTGTGCTGAACTCAGGCGGCGTGAAAGTGCAGGCTGAAAAAATAGAGCTAGTGCTCGACGTAGCCCTGGCCGAGGTAGGTGAGTCGCGCCGCACCTTTGTGGCTGGCCGCCCCGACGAGCGCCTGGGCCAGGCCGTAACAGCCTATATAGAAGGCGAATCGCTGCCCACCGCAACCGCAGAGCAGCTGATGACTTTGCTGCGCGCCCGCCTCGATAAATACGAGGTACCTAGGGACCTAGTGTACGTGCCAACGTTCGAAACCACCGCTTCGGGCAAGCTTGACCGGGGTGCCACGCTGCGCGCCGCGGCGGCCTAAAAGCGGCGGGGTGGGTAGTTTTGCCCGGGATGAAGCATCCGTTAGCCACTACCCGCCGTCCCCACAAGTACTCACTGCTAACCGGGCTGGCGCTGCTGCTCGGCACTTGGGGCGCCAGCCAGGCACGAGCCCAAACCACCGAAACCGCTACTGCTAAGGCCGACTCGACGGCCGCGCCCGCCGTGACGCCCACCGCCAGCGCGGCCAGCGGCCTGCCCTCCTCCGAGTTCGAAACCTACACCGTGAAGAGCGGCGTGCGCTACACGGCCACACTCACGGGCATCTATACCACGGGCACCGTCGAGCGGGTGTATTTCACCACCAGCCAAACCGGCAACTTTAAGCTGACCGAGCACTGGCTAGTGCCCACAGCCCTCACCTTCAGCTACGGCCGGCAAGACGGCCTGCTGCGCGAGCGCGAGTTGGTGGGGCTAATCACCCCTACTTACCAGCGCGGCCGCGTGAAGTACTACCTACTGGGCAACGCCGAGCAGAGCAACCTGCGCGCCATTGCGCGGCGCTTCGTAACGGGCGCAGGCGTGGGCTATCAGCTCTACAGCGACACGCTGCGCAATGAGATAGGCATCAGCCAGTTCTTTCTGTACGAGAATACGCAGTACCTCCTAGGGCTGCGGCGCGAGATACCCCGCAGCTCTACGCGCCTCAAGCTGCGCGGCACTAAGGGCCCGGTCGTGCTCACGGCCATGGTCTACTACCAGCCGTCGCTGCAAAACTACCTCAATGACTACCGCGTGAACCTGACCAGTGGGCTCACTTTTACCCTCACCAAAAACCTGGGCCTAACGGCCGCCTACTCGTACTCCTACGAGAGCATAGCCGTGGAGGGCCGCGCTCCCGGCAACGGCAACCTCACCATCGGCTTCACCTACGCGGCAGGTAAGTAGGCCGCGCTCAGAGCACGTGCACAGCAGCGCCTACCCTTTGTTGAGGCGGCCACGCGTTGGGGCAACCTAGGGCGCCCTAGCGCCCGCTACCGGTAGTCCTCGCGGTCTTTTTTACTGCCGTAAAACTTGTCGCGGGTGTAGGGGTCGAGGCCGCGCACCCGCAGACCTTCCTGGGTAAATAAGCGGGCTTTGCCCTTGGCGACCTTGAGGAGGGGACCTAGCAACAGGTTGGCGCGCAGGTAGAAGATGGGGCCACCCAGCTCGCGGCGGATGGTGGGCGCCAGCAGCACCGGCAGCCGCCAGCCCGCGCCCGCACCCAGTGCTGCCCAGCGAAACAACCGCATCTGGGCGGCGGCTGAGGGCTCGATGATGGCTACAAAATCGTTGGGCGTGCGGTCGAAGCGATTGGTTGAGTCGTTGAGATAGCGCACGTGCACCGAGCCCATGCCCACCTGCACGTTGCCGCTTAGCGACCAGCGCGAGTTTTGCAGCGCCACAAACTCGGTATAGAGCGCCAGGTAGCGAAAGCGCAGCTCGGCATCGGCCTCGTCGGCCGCATTATTGGGCAGGGGCTGCCGCGTTGGTATGCCGGTGCTCAAGAAATAAACGGCTGCGCCCGTACGCACCCGGCCGCGCCACTCCATGCCCAGTTTGAGGCCGTTGATGGTGCAGAGGTGGCTGTTGATAATGGAGTAGCGCGAGTCGTACTGCACGACCAAGCGGCGGTGCGAAAAATAAGGCGCTGGCTTTTCGGGCAAGGTGTCGACGGGCGCTTCGGTGGGCATAGTCGCTTTTACCGTGGCCGAACTTTCCTGCGCGCGTAGCACGCTCGGCAGCCCCGCTACCAGCACTATCAGCAACCACCTAACCCAGTAACAACTTGACACCGAATACAAAACTTCTTAAAACCAAATACTAGCCCGGTACGCAACCCCGCCCGTTACGTTGAGCTTACAGCCTGCTTAAACCGTGCCAGCTCGCTATTGTTGGAGGGCGGCTTCGAGAGCTGCCACTGCCCGGGGGCCAGTTGAGGGGTGGGGGGCGTCTTTCTGAATCAAGCGCCCGTCGCGGCCGATGAGCCAGTACGACGGTAGGCTTTGCATGCCGTAGGCCTGGGCCACTGGGCTGGCAAACTCTTGGTCGGCGCGCAGGTGCACGCTGTTGGGGCTGGCTAGCTGGTAGGTGGCTAAGGCTTGCTGCCAGGCGGCAGCTTGTCGGTCGATGGAGATGTACACAAACACCACGTCGCGGCCCGCAAACTGCTGGCGCAGCTCGTTGCTAGCAGGAATTTCGGCCAGGCAGGGGCCGCACCAGCTAGCCCAGAAGTCGAGGTACACCACCTTGCCCCGCAGGTCGCGTAGCGACACCTTTTTGCCTGTGTTGTCGGTGAGCGTGAAGGCCGGGGCGGGCTGGCCGCTGCTGAAGCGCTGGTGGGCCAGCTGGGCCGCGCGCAGGTCGCGGACAATGGTTGAGTCGCGGTTGTGGGCCCGGAAGGTGGGCAGCCAGGGCCCTAGGTCGGCGTGGTAGTACTGCACCTGCTCGAGCATAAACTGCGCGACCACGAGGTCGCGCAGGGGCGTGGCGCCGAAGGCCCGCGCGGCCCGGGCATAGAGCCGCTCGGCCGCGGCGGGGTCGTAGCCCCCGGTGAGGCTGGGCGGCAGGCTATCGGCCAGGGGCCGCAGCACGCCCACCAGATAGGCCGACCGCAGCCCCTGAAACGCCGGCTGCCCCAGGTCGGCGGTGGCGCGCTGCCCTAGGTGCATGGCGGGCAAAAAATCGAAGTAGCCCAGGGGCAGCGCCACGGCGGCGCTTTACTGGCGCGCCCGGGGCTGGGCGGCCGGGTAGGCTAGCAGCGCGGTGGCCCACTCGTAGTCGAGGGCCCGGCGCTGGCGCGCCACAAAGGCGACGGGTAGCGGGTGCGTGCGCGCAAAGCGGGCCAGCGCCGCCTGGCGCCGCTGGCGGTAGGCATCGGCAAGGTGGCGCAACTGGGTCGCGCTCACGTGCGCTGCCTGGGCAGCCGGAGTATGGCCGGCTTCGTCGTCACGGTTGCTTTGCTGGTAGGCTTGGGTGAGGTAGGTATTGGCCGCCGCGCCGCGCCCTTCAAAGCGTAGCGGGTGGGCTGGGCGGGCGGCGTCGAAGCTAAGCTGCACGGCATCGCCGGGCTGCAGCTCTAGTGGGGTGTAGTCTTCGGCGTAGTGCAGCATGCCTGTGGCCGGAGCCGGCACCACCAGCCGAAAATCGCCGGCTGGAGTAAGCCTGGCCGTGGCGGTATGCGCAAAGCCTCCCTGCCAGGTAGCCCCGTACAGCACGCTAATGGTGCGGGCCGTGGCATGTTGCACGTGGCCCCGCAGCACGGCCGTGCCCGGACGGGGCGCTTGGCGGCCCGCCCCGCTGGCCAAGTGGGCCACTAGGAGCGCCACAACCAGCCCTAGGTGACCTCGGCGCCACAAGTAGCAGCTAAGCCAAGAAGACATATTTTTTGCGCGCATCGGGAACGGCAAAACTACGACCCGCTACCCTACCCTATTTGCCCAGCGCCTGCTCTAACAGCGCCACGGTCTCGGCTCCGCCCGAGGGACGCGGGGCCCGCGTGCTCACAATGCGCCCATCGCGGCCAATAATCCAGTACGTGGGAAAGCTCTGCACATTGTAAGCATTGGGCACCGTGCTGTCGGGGCTACGCAGGTGCACGCTGCCTGGGCCAAGTTGATATTTAGCCGCTAGCGTTTGCTGCCACTGTTCTTCCTTGTCATCGACGTCGATATATACAAAAACGACGTCGCGGCCTTCAAATTTCTTCGCTAGCTCGTGGCTGGCCGGAATTTCGTTGAGGCACGGGTGGCACCACGTGCCCCAAAAATCGAGGTACACTACCTTGCCTTTGAACTCGCTCAAGGATACTTTTCTGCCCGTATTGTCGAGCAGCGTGAAGGCAGGCGCTGGCTGGCCAGGCGATACTGCCAAGGCCCGGCGGTAGCGAGTTCGCACCGCGCGAGCCATCGAAGAGTCACGGTTTAGACGCTGAAAAATGGCAAGTTTTGGTGCCACCTGCTCGGGCGCCTGGAAGTTGAACAGCCGGTACACGTAGTGCGCCAGGGCCAGGTCACGGCTGCGGCCGTTGCCAAACGCGGCCTGCGCATTAGCCAGCAAGCTCGCCTCGGTGGGCTGCGCGTCGGGGCCAGGCAGGCGGGCATCAGCCAGCGGTTGTAGCAAGCCTAGGTAAGTTCTGCTGCCTAAGGCCAGCGCCGAGTCTTGCGCGGGGCGCAACGGAGCCAAAAAGTCGTAAAAGTTAGCCGGGATAGCGCCCGTATTTAGTTCGGGGCGGCTCGCATGAAAGCCTCCATAGTAGAGCAAGGCAACGGCACGCTCAAAATCAGAATTTTGGCGCACGTAGGCCCGGAAAATAGGCGGCACGGGGTGCTTGGCCACATACGCTGCAAAGAAAGTACGCTGCTCTTGGCGGTAAGCATCGGTGGCCGCTACCATCTGGGCGGGGGTAGCGGTGCCGATTTTACGCTGCGGGTGGTCGGGCCGAGCTGTTGAGAAGCGCAGGGCTGCTTGCGCCAAATAGTTGTTGGCCGCTGAGCCAGTGCCAGTGTAATGCAGCGTCTCGTCAAACTTAGCTGCATCGAGGCTGAGGCGCAGGTCGTCGCCGGGCGAGAGAAAGAGCCTCGTAGACTGGTCACCGTTACGAAAAGTAACTTCTGTCGGGCCGGGCAGGCTTGGCAGTACCAGCCGAAAATTACCTTGGGCGTCCAGCTTCGCAGTAAGCAAAGTAGCTGGCTCTTGGGTTAGGAGATTCTCGTTGTACTGCACCTGCACTTGCGGCGCCAGTGGGTGGTCGAGGTGCCCGCTCACCACTACCGGCCTAGGGCCCACAAATGACGTAACCGCCAGCAGCCCAACCACCCACGTGTGCTTTGCCGCCGTCCGCCCGGCTACTGCCCATTGCATGATACGCATACGTCTATCGCTTAAGCACGACCTAGGTTAGGATAAGGCACAAACATAGCACTGTGCATCCCCTTGCTACCTGCGGCGCTACTCCCTACCCTACCGCGCCAGCGCCTGCTCGATGGCGGCCACCGTTTTATCGCCTTCGGAGGGGCGCGAGGTGTACACCTGCACAAAGCGGCCTTCGCGGTCGATGAGGTAGTAGCTAGGGTAGCCATCGACCTGGTAGGCGGAAGCTACGTCATAGTTGGTGGTGCGCAAGTGCACGCTATTGGGGCTGGTGAACTGCTTTTCGGTCAGCGTCTGCTGCCATTTATCCTCGGGGTCGCCCACTGAGATATAGAGAAATACCACGTCCCGACCTTCGAACTTCTTTTTGAGGGCGGGGGCCGATTCGGTCATTTCCTTCATGCAGGGGCCGCACCAGGTGCCCCAGAAGTCGAGGTACACCACCTTGCCCCGCAGGTCGCTCAGCGATACCTTTTTACCCGTGTTATCGGTGAGCGTAAAAGTGGGCGCCGGCTTGCCTGCACTCATGCTTAGCCGGTCGGCAAAGGCCTTGCGCACGGCGCGGGCCATGGTTGAATCGCGGTTGTACTGCCGAAACGTGGGATAAAAGGCCTGCGCCCCGGCTGTATTGCGACGGATGTTATCGAATATCAAATTTTGCAGCACCCAGCTCCGTGCCTTGGTGTCGCCTAACTCGGCGGTAGCGGTTTGGTAGATGCGGCGCCCTTCGGTGGGGTCGGTGCTGAACTTACCGCCCGGCACCAGGCGATACTGATAGCCCATCACAAAATTGGCCATCATGGAGTTATCAAGAAAGCTACGGCCGTAGTGCTGGTTTAGCTCGCGCACGGGTGTGGAGGCGATGAAGTCAAAATAATCTTCGGGTAAGTTCTCGTCGCTGTGCCGTGCGGCATAAGCCAGCTGCATGGTCGCCCACGTGATATCAATGGCCAGTTGCTCATCGCGCCGGAAGCTGGCGGGCAGCGGGTGGGCCTTGGCGTAGCTGGCCAAAAACTCGCGCCGGGCCTGACGCAGCGCCCCGGCCGCCTGCACGGCCTCTTCGGGCGTGCCCTTCGGAAAGTCTTGGATGCGCAGCAGCCCACTATCGGGCCCGTAGGAATACTTGTAAAGGGCCTGGGCCAGGTAATTATTGACCTCACTGCCGCGCCCGCTGTACGTCAGCGTTTTATCAAAATCCTTAAAATCTAAGTGCATCACCAGCTGGTCACCCGGTATGAGGTAGAGCTCGGTACTCTGGCGCGCGTAGGAAAACCTCGTGGGGGTGTTCTGCTTCAAGTCTTTGAACTCAAAGCGAAAATCGCCGCTGGCGCTGAGGGGCGCTTTCACCTCTCCTTTATCCATATACAGCCGTACTGAGTCGCCGGCCGGGGCGTGGTCGAGGTGGCCGCTAAAGACCGTGACCGATGGCTTGGGGGGACCGGCCAGGGCCGTACCGAGAGCGAGTAACCAAAGCGAAGGCAGCATACACAAACAGGAAAAGGAGGGTGGAAAGAGCTGGGTAAGACGAAGGCTACTGTGCTAGGGCATGCTCGATGGCAGCCACAGTTTTCTCACCTTCCATAGGGCGAGGAGCACTGGCATTGATAATGCGGCCGTCGCGGCCGATGAGCCAGTAGGCCGGAAATACATTTACTTGGTAATCAATAGACGCCGACCTCTCCTTGGGCTCGCGCAGGTGCACACTATTCACGCTGGTGAAGTGGCTTTCGGTCAGGGTCTTTTGCCACTTGTCTTCGGGGTCGCCGACTGAGATATATAAGAAGACTACGTCGCGGCCTTCAAATTTCTTCTTTAGGTCGTGGCTAAACTCGGTCATCTCGCGCATGCAGGGGCCGCACCAGGTGCCCCAAAAATCGAGGTACACCACCTTGCCCTTAAACTCGCTCAAGGACACCTGCTTCCCGGTATTATCTAGCAGCGTGAAGGTTGGGGCCGGCTTGCCCACCTGCAGCAGCTGGCGCTTGGCAATACCCATGCGCACGTCGCGGGCCAAGGTAGAATCGCGGTTGTGCAGCCGGAACGTGGGGTAGAACGCCAGCGCACCGGGCAAGTCCTTGTCCATTTTCCAAGTCATCAGCATTTGTATGGCCATGTCGCGGTCCTCACCTTCGCCCAGCTCGGTAGTGGCCAGGCGGTAGAGCCTAGGGCCATCGGCAGGGTCGGTGCTGAGGTTGCCCAAGGGGGCCAGCCGTTCTTGGTAGGCGTATAAAAACTGCGCGACGGCGGTGTTTTCATCATAGCCCCGGCTATAGCGCTGGCTAAGCTCTTTCAGCGGCACTTGCTGCAAGAAGCTGAAGTAGCTGGCGGGCACTATCTCGGCAGGGGCGGCCTCGCTGGGCGGCAGGTTGGCGCGGCGGTAGGCGACGTAGTGAAGCAGCTGCGTGGCCCATTGCAGCTTGATACCAAACTCCGCATCGCGCCGAAAGCTGGCGGGCAGTGAGTGGGCTTTGGCATACTTGGCTAGGTAATCAAGGCGCTGCTGCCGAAAGGCATCGGCGTAGCGGCGCATCTCGGCGGGCGTGGTGGTGGGCTTGCGCTGCTCTTGCGGCCGGGGCACGTCGCCGGCCGGGCCGTACTCAAACTTCCACTGCGACTGCGCCATGTAGTTGTTGACATCGGCGCCCCGCCCGCTGTACACTAGGCTTTGGTCGAAATTCTTAAAATCGAGCACCAGGTGCACTTGGTCGCCGGGCATGAGGTAGAGGCGCGTATTCTGCCCGGCGTAGGTGAAGTGCACGGGGGCCGTGGCAGCTAGGTCATTGAACTCAAAGCGGAAGTCACCACTCGGACTAAGCGGTGCTTTCACCTGCTTCTCCCCTACAAACAGTCGCACGGTGTCGCCGGCTGGAGCATTGTTGAGGTGGCCACTAAAGACCGTGCGCGGTGGCGTGGGCGAGCCCCCTAGGGCCGAACTAAGGGTGAGTAACCAAAGCGTTGGCAGCATACACAAACAGGAAATGAAGGTGAGAAAGCTGGTAGAAGGAGCCCGCGCGCGCCGCCAAGGGTTGCTTCGCCCCAGCCAACTGGCGGCTTGACCTGCCTCCTAAGGCGGTTCGCCCCGATTGAGCTAGCAAGCGGCCGGCAAGGTACGTAGGTTTGCCTATATAAATATATCAACTAAAGGTATGACTATCACCCCAGACCTCCTATTTTCTCTGGCCAATCTGCTGGCCCTACTGGGCTGGGCGCTGCTGGTGCTAGCCCCGCGCTGGCGCGGCACCCAAGCGCTGGTTTTGAATGGCGCTTGGCCGCTGGGCCTGGCGACGCTTTACGCGGTGTTCATAGCGAGGCACTACCTAGGGGCGCACGGCGGCGAGGGCGGCTTTGGGTCCTTGGTGCAGGTGGCGGTGCTCTTCCACGACCCGTGGGCGCTGCTGGCGGGCTGGGTGCACTACCTGTGCTTTGACTTATTCGTGGGCGCTTGGGAAGTGCGCGATGCCCAGCAACGCGGCGTGCCGCATTGGGCGGTGGTGCCCGCGTTGGCACTCACCTTCATGCTGGGACCGGTGGGGCTACTGGTGTATACCGGCGTACGGGCTGCCCTAGGGCGAAAAATTTCTACCTCTTTAACCTAACCCTAAAGCTCTATGAAAACGCTGCTGTTTGCGGAGGATACCACTCTCCTCCTAGGTACCGGTACTACGCCTGGCGTGCTTGCCCACCTCACCACCGCGCTGCACACCCTGCACCGCGCCAACGCGCCGCTCGCCTGGGCAGGCTGGGCCAATGTGGGCCTGGCCGTGCTGGCGCTGGTGCTGCTGCCCCTCGACCACCGCCACGTGGCAGGCGCGCTGGTGTGGCTGAAGCCGCTCAAATTCTCGCTTTCCATAGTGGTCTATGCCTGGACGCTGGCTTGGCTGCTGGCTAGCCTGCCGGCCGCAGCCCAGGGCGCGGTGCGCACCATAGGGTGGGGCGTGGCGGCGTGCATGCTGGTCGAGCAGGCGGTCATTTTTGTGCAGGCGGCGCGCGGCACCACCTCGCACTACAATGTGTCGTCGGCGCTCGACGGGGCGCTGTTCGGGCTGATGGGCGTGTTTATTCTGATAAATACCGTGCTCACAGGGTGGGCCTTATACCTGGTGTGGCACCACCAGCCGCAGGGCTCGGCGGGCTACGTGTGGGGCGTGCGGCTGGGGCTGCTGGTATTCTTGGTGGGCTCGGTGCTGGGCGGCATCATGATTCAGCACCTAGGGCACACCGTGGGCGCTCCTGATGGCGGCCCCGGCCTACCAGGCCTAGGCTGGAGCACCCGCGCCGGCGATGTGCGCATTGCGCACTTTCTGGGCATGCACGCCTTGCAGGCGCTGCCGCTGCTGGGCTGGGCGCTGGGCCAATGGGTGCCGCGCCAGGCCGTGCCCCTCACGTGGCTGGGGGCGGCGCTGTACGCGGCGGCCGTGGCAGGGCTACTGGCGCAGGCACTGGCCGGGCAGCCGCTGTGGGCCATGCGCTAAGGCCGATTTTTCTGACTTTTCCCTCTTTTACATCCTGCTTTTTTGCTTTTCTACGATGTCACGCACCGGTTTCCTACCACGCGCCTTTGGGCCGTTGCTCGCTGCCCTAGGTTTGCTTTTAAATACGATGGCGATGGCGGCGCCTGTTACACTTCCCCTAGGTGGAGCGCGGGCCCAATGGGCGCCTACACTCCCTACCGGTCCGCTGGCGTTTCGCACCTCCGATTCGGTGCAGCTATTTGTGAAAATAGCCGGCCGCGGCGTGCCTTGCTTAGTGGTGCACGGCGGGCCCGGCGCGGGCAGCTACGGCCTCGAGCACCTCGGGCTGCGGCCACTCGAAAGCAGCTTGCAGCTTATTTACCTCGACCAGCGCGGCAGCGGGCGCTCGGCCTCGTCGCCGCGCCACAACTACGCGCTGGCCCGCCAGGTGCAGGATTTAGAGGAGCTGCGCCAACGCCTGGGGTTGCGACAGTGGGTGCTGCTGGCGCACTCGTTTGGCGGCGTCATTGCCACGGCCTATGCCCAGCGCTACCCCGAGCATGTGCAGGCGTTAGTGCTGGTGAATGCGGTCCTCAACCCCGCGGCTTCGCTCGAAAGCATGGTGCACTACGGCGATAGCCTGCTGCCCGCCGCGGCCCGGCCCCAGTTGCCACCCACGGCGCCCCTGCCCCAACGCCTGGGCGCCGTGATGCAGGCCCTAGGTCAGCAAAAGTTGCTCTACCAATTGCAATACGCCACCGACACCGCGGCGGCCCGCGCCAGCCGCGTGGTGCAGCAGCAGCCCGGCAATCGTGATTTTGCCGCCCACGTCTTTGACTTTCCCGATTATGGCCGCGACTACGCGCCGGCCACGGCGGCTTTAGGGTTGCCGGTGCTGGTGCTGACCGGGCACGACGACTACACGGCGGGGCCACGTGCTCACCAGGCCTGGCACTTTCCGCAGCAGCGGGTAGTGGTGCTGCCCGGCCGGCACAACCTGCTGCAAGAGCAGCCCGCGCGCACGCAGCAGGCAGTGCGCACCTTTGTGGCGGCGCTGCCCCGGCGCCGCTAGCTTATGCCCGCTGCTTCGCCTCTTTTGCCGCTCCGCGACCGCCGCCTGGCGCTGGGCGGGCTGGTGCTCATTAGCCTAGTAATGCCGCTGGCTAATGGCGGCAAGTGGGCCTTTCAGTCGCCCGCGCACTTTGGCATTGCCTGGGTCTGCTCGCTGGTGTACACGCTTATTCTAGGCCTGGGCAACCGCGAGCTATGGCGGCGGCTGCAGCACCGCTACCCGCAGGTGTCCCAAACGCGGCGGCGGCTCTGGTGGCTGGGCATCAGCAGCGTGGTGTACACGAGCTTGGCTACGGTGGCCGTCACGCTAGGGCTAGGCCTGGTGCCGGGCGGGGCCCATGCTTCGCCGCGGGCGCTGCTACTCATCGTGGCCATCAACCTGGTGCCGACGCTGGTGGGGCTACTCGTGTACGAAAGCCGCCACTCGTATCAGCAGTGGGAAGAAAACCAGCACCGCGCCGACCAGCTCGCCCGCGCCCAAACCCAGGCCCAGCTCGACGCCCTGGCTCAGCAGCTCGACCCGCACTTTTTGTTCAATTCGCTCAACACGCTGGCCGCTCTCATCGAGCCCGCTAACGAGCCCGCCCAGCACTACGTGGAGGGCCTGGCCGATGTGTACCGCTACGTGCTGCTGAGCCGCGAGCGCTCCACTGTGCCGCTGGCCGAGGAGCTGGCCTTCGTGCAAACCTACGTGGCCCTGCAAAAGGTACGCTTCCGCGATAACATCCACGTCAGCTACGAGTTGCCGCCCGCGGCCCTAGGTCGGCACGTGGCCCCGCTGAGCGTGCAAGTGCTAGTTGAGAATGCGCTGAAGCACAACGAGGCCTCGCAGGCCCGGCCGCTGCACCTGCGCCTCGCGGCCGACGCCGCAGGCACCGCGTTGCGCGTCGAGAATACCTACCAGCCGCGGCCTGCCGGCCTGGCCCCCGGCACTGGCACTGGCCTGGCCAATGTGCGCCAGCGCTACTCTTTACTAGGGGCGCCCGCGCCGGTGGCCGTGGAGCAGGCGGCCGGCATCTTTGCCGTCACGCTGCCCTTGCTGCCTGCTTAGCCCACCTATGTCCGCCCTTCGCATTCTCATTCTCGAAGATGAATACCCCGCCGCTGAGCGCTTGCAGCGGCTACTAGCCCAGGCTGCCCCCACGGCCCAGGTACTGGCCGTGCTCGATACTGTGACCGGCGCACTGGCGTGGCTCGACGCGCACCCCGCGCCCGACCTCATTCTGAGCGATATTCAGCTGGCCGACGGCCTCAGCCTCGACGTGTTTGCCCAAACGCTGGTGCGCAGTCCAGTCATCTTCACCACCGCCTACGACCAGTACGCCCTGCAAGCCTTCCGGGCCAATGGCATCGATTACTTACTCAAGCCTCTCAAGCTGCCCGAGCTGCAAACGGCCCTGGCCAAGCTTACGGACCTAGGTGTTAAAAATACCCACCTAGGGCCCGCGCCAGCCGAGGCAGCAAGCCTCAACAGCAGCAAGCCACCGCTCCCGCTCAATGCCTCCATCGAGCGCCTGCTCGATGCCCTGCCCCGCCCTCAGCGGCCCTACAAAACGCGTTTTTTAGTGCGACAGGGCGAAAACCTACTGCCCCTGCCCACCGCCGAAGCGGCCTGGTTTCAGAGCCGCCACGATACCGTGACGCTAGCCACTCACGACGGCCGCCGCTTCGTAGTGGACTACACCCTGGAGCAGCTCGATGCCCTGCTCGACCCCGCGCAGTTTTTTCGACTCAACCGCCAATTAATTGCGCAGCTGTCCGCCGTGCGCCGGCTCGTGCCGCACCTAGGCGGCAAGCTGCTGGTTGAGCTCAGCCCCACCCCCGGCGGAGGCGACGACGTGCTAGTAAGCAAGGAGAAAGCCACCGCCGTGAAAAGTTGGCTGGAGGGGTAAGTATGGGCGCCGCTTAGGCCGAAAGTTATTCCCGCCTAGGCTGAAAGATTGTTTAGAGTATCGACATTCTAAAAACCCAACCTAAACCGTCTGTCATGCTTCGCAGGCTCAGCATGACAGACGGTTTAGGTTGGGTTTCTACATTACCTATCGAGCCAGCTCTTGAAGACGCTCACCTTTTCGCGGCTTACGAGGATGGGTCCTTCACTCTCGGGCGGGGCGGGCTTGAGGATGGTTTGCAGGCGCGAGTTGGTGTAGTGGATGATGTCGTGGATGGCCGCCTGGCGAGCTAGGTAAGCGCGGTTGAGCCGGAAAAACTGCGTCGGGTCGAGCAGGCCTTCGAGCTGTTCCATGGTGTAGTCCACTACATATTTGCGGCCGTCGGTGCTTTGCAGCAGGGTCGTTTTTTCGAGGCTGAAGAAGTACGCCACCTGCTCGACGGGCACCACCTTAAGATGCTCGCCCACCCGCACCACAAACTGCGCCTTGTAGCTAGCCACCGGCGCCGGCTGGCGCAATTGGTGAATGAGCGCTGTCAGCGTAGCCGCATCTAGAGTCGGCGCAGCGACATTTTCGGCCTCAGGTTTTGTACTGGAAACCGAACCTTTTGTACTAAAATTCTGGTCATCCACCGCGGGCAGCCGCTGCCGCAATTTAGCTAAGGCAGCGCAAAGCTCCTCTTCATCAATGGGTTTGAGCAGATAGTCTACGCTATTCACTTTGAAGGCCCGTAGTGCATACTGGTCGTAGGCGGTAGTAAAAATGACCGGGCATTTTATTTCTACCTGCTCAAACAGCTCAAAGCTGAGGCCATCGGCCAAGTGAATATCCAGAAACAGCACGTCGGGCGCAGGGCCAGCTTGCAGCAGCGCTACGGCCTGTGCCACCGACTCGGCCGGCCCTAGGAGGGTGAGCGGCGCGGCGTGCTTTTGGAGTAGGCTGGTGAGGCGGCGGGCCGCCAGGGGCTCATCTTCAACGACTAAAGCTAGCATGACAAAACGTGGGGAAACAGAAAGCTACGTGGCCGCCTAGATGGTCTTTAGGGGCGGGCCAGGCTGTCGCGCAGCTGCCACAGCCCCCGGCTAAGGGTAGTAGCGTGGTAGAAATAATTGGTTTGGGCCAGCTGCGCCACTTCGCCCTGGCCGGAGGTCGCCAGCCGAAAAACGAGCGTGCGGCTATGTAGCTGCCAAGCCTCGGCGGGCGCGGCGGCCAAGCGCACCACCAGCGTGGCTTCGAGCAGCGGCTGAAAGGTGGCGCTGTCGGTCGCCGCCACCGGGCGCAACTGCCGCAAGGTGGGCACCAGCCGCCGCAGCCGGGCCGCCTCCCGCACTTGGTATGGCCGGGTGGGCCCAGCCCCGGCCACGAGCGGGTACACGGTCAGGCTTTCCACGTCGGCGGGCTGCACCTCGCGCAGGGCTTTTTCCACGGCGGCCCGGTCGTTGGGGGTGGCGCCGCGGCGCACCAGTAGCCACCCGATGCCGGCGGCCACTAGGGCGCATAGCACCCACAACAGCTCGGGGTAAAAAGCTTTTTTCACGTGCGCTCCAGCATAAGCCTAGGTCCTTGGCTGCGCCCCGCTACAGGGCCAGCAGCGGCAAAGTAACCACAAACTCGCCCGCTACTGGGCTAGCCGCTACAGGCCGCTTGGTGAGGAAAGCGTAGCGAGCGCGCAGATTGGCCAGGCCGCGGCCCGAGGTTTCATCGGCCGCCAGGCGGCGCGGGCGCAGGGTATTGCGCACGGTGAGGGTGGCCGCGGCGGCGTCTACAGCTACGTGCAGACGCAGCGGGTCGGCTTGGTAGGCGGTGTTGTGCTTGAGGGCGTTTTCGAGCAGCAATTGTAGGGCCAGCGGCGGCAGGTAAAAGGCGCCTAGGTCGGCGGCAGGCGGCAAACTCAGCTCGACTTGCAGGGCTTCGTCGAGGCGAGTTTTTTGCAGAAAAATGTAGGACTCGGCAAACTGTAATTCCTCGCTTAAAGGCACCAGTTCCTGGCTCTGGCTGTCGAGCACGTAGCGGTACACCTGGCTGAGCTGCCGGATAAAGCGCACGGCGCGGGCGGGGTCCTGCTCCTCGACCAGTGAAGTGAGGGCGTTGAGCGAATTGAATAAAAAATGTGGGTCTACCTGCCGCCGCAGCGAGTCGAGGCGCGCCACAGCTGACTCTTTTTCGAGGCGCTCGGCGCGCACCGTGGCTTCGCGCCAAGCCATGAGAAAGGAACGCGAGTGCAAAAACAGCGAGACCACCACCGTCATCAGCAACGGAAAAGCCGACTGGGCCAGGAAATTGTGCTGAAAGGTGTAGCCCGGCGCCCGGTGCCACAGCAAGATAGAAAAGCCCTCGCCCACCCCTACTATCACCAATAGCGAGGCCAGCGTGGAGGCCCCTACCGTGAACAGCAACCGCCGTAGGGGCCGCTCCTCCCAACCCACTTTGATATTGAGCCAATCGACGGTATAGCCATTGGCCAGCCACAGCCCCACGCAGTAGGCCAGCGAGTACGCCAGCGAGATGGCGTAGCCCCTAGGTTCGCGCCAGGGCGGCGGCGCATATAAAAGGGCTATCAACGCGTTGGCCACCGTTATCCACCCTAGGCGGCGCCAAAACTTGCTTATCTCCGAGCCCTTGCCGGGCAAGTCGGTGCGGGGCGCCACGCTAGCAAAAGGTGACGGCAATGTGGGTGGCGAAGGGGCGGACACGGCGGGCGGCTGGGCAAGTAAAGCGGTCATAAAAGTAGCAGGCTATGAGTGAGCGCCAGGCATAGCCTAGGCTTTGAAATCGCCTGTCATGCAGCGCGCAGCGAAGCATCTCGCTCGCTTCGTTGCTAGCGTAAGAGGTTACTGCGCCACGCGAGATGCTTCGCTGCGCGCTGCATGACAGGCGTGTTTTAGAGCAATTTGGTATTCCCTATTTTGCAGCTTGTGCTGAGGCCACCTCGTACTTTTTGAGGCGGCTCAACAACTGGTTTTGACCCCAGCTAGGTGCCAGCGGGCCAGCCGGCTGGAAAGCGGCGTACTTGGCTTTGGCTTCTTCGTAGAGAGGCTTGGCCGCTTCGGCGCCGCCGCCAAACATACTGGGCGTGTAGTACACATTGTTAGCGCCCACCAAGTAAGGGCGCGGGTTGGCGGGATTAAGGGCTTTGGCCTGGGCCACGGTTTCGGTTACTAGGCGCGAGTATTTCATACTGCGCAGCATGGGCGAGATACCTAGGCGTGCTTGGTAGATATAGGCCTGCAAGGTCAGTAGCTCCGACTCATCTCCTTTTAGCTTGCGCGCCTGGGCCAGGGCGGCTTCGGCCTGGTCTAGGGTAGCGTCTTTGGCATCGCCGTCTTCCTGGCTCTGGAACACATTGATGAGCAGCGCGTAGGCCTGGTAGTAGCGGGGCAGCCAGTCGGCGGGGGCCACGGCAGCGGCGCGCTCTAGCTTGGCGGCTAGGGCTTTCAGCTCGGCCGCATCGCCGGTGTTCATTACCTGCGCGATAGTGGCGCCTAGCAGTTCGGCATAGCCAGCGGGGGCGGCGGTAGTCGTGGCAGGGGCAGACTTAGTTGCGGTAGTTTGAGCGGTGGCGCTGAAGCTAGCGGCAGCAAGGGCGAGGGCGAGAAGCGACTTTTTCATGGCTGAGACGGGAAAGTGGCCAGGTGGCCGGGTTGATGATTCAAAGGTGCCGCAGCCCTCCCCTACCCAAAATTTCCCGTTGCCGAACCGTCCCTAGATGCACCCGAACCGGCTGAAAAGCCGGAAGAAGCGTGTGGGCAAAAAGGAGCGTGGGCCCTGCAAGTCCGCGAGTGCATGCGCTGAATAAAGCACGCTACTCGCCGACCCACAGAGCCCACGCTCCTTTTTGCTCACATTTACTTTCCGCCCGACTCGACTAGGTTGGCCAGGATGCGGTAGGCGCCGGGCACGCCGGCCGGCAGCTCCCGAAACAGCGACAAACCGGTGTAGATGTAGCGGCCCTTGCCATAAGGCGCCACCAGAATGGCGCTCTGCTTCTCCGTCTCGCCGGGGTCGTGGCTGGCAATAACGGGCTGGTAGTGCGCATCCCAGGCCGAGGGGTAGTATAGCCCCTGCTCCTGCACCCAGCCGGTGCTAAAGTCGGCGGGCGTGAGCTTGTTGGGCATAGCCAGCAGACCTTGTGCGAGGCTGGGAGCGGCTGATTTAGGGCTGGCTTTGGGAGCTTGTCGCACCACTACGGCCCCGCCCGGGGTCGGCACGAAGGTCACGGGCGTGTTTTCCACCGTCACGCGGTCGGAGGAGAGCGTGAGGGGGTAGGGCCCGATTTCTGACATCACAGTGCCGCGGTTCACGACGTACTGCACCAGCATGGTGCCGCCGTTTTCGACGTACTTGAGCAGCTGGGCCTGCTGGGTTTTGAGGCGGTCGAGCACGTTGTAAGCGCGCACGCCCAGCACCACGGCATCGTACTGACCTAGGCGGTCGGCAGTAAGGTCGGTGGCGGGGTCGAGCAGGGTCACGGTGTAGCCGAGCTGGCGCAGGGCCTCGGGCACCTCGTCGCCGGCACCCATGAGGTAGCCGATGTTTTTAGTGTGCCCACGCGCCACATTCAGGCGTACCAGCGGGGCCGTAGCCTCGGGAAAGAGCGTCTGGGTCGGGATGTGCGGGTATACTATCTGCTGGATGCCGCGGCTGTATTTGTCAGCGCCCACGGTAGCCACGGCGCGCAGCTCGGTTTTGCCCTCGGCCGCGCCGGCCAGCGGGCGCAGGTTGAAGGTCACGGTTTGCTCGTCGTCCTTGTTTTTGAGGTCGAAGGCGGCGGTGGCGGGCTCGGCCTGCCAGCCGCTGGGCACTTGCAGGGCCAGCTGGCCTTTTACGCCAGCCTGGCCAGCGCGCAGCGTTACGGGCACGGGCTTGGGCTGCTGGTCGGCAAAGACGTAGGCGCGGGCGGCGGGGATATTCACCATTACCGGCGGCACCACGGCTAGCGGCTGGTACTGCTCACCTAGGACTGGGTCGGTGTGCTTGTATTGGACGGGAACGGTTATGTAAATAGGTGTGCCTTGCACCGTCAGTTCTACTGTTACATTAGGAGAAGGCAGGTTCTCGGGATGCCCAATGAGATGCTGGCGGTCAATCGTTAGCCAGGTTTCGGTCTTCGATTTCTTACGTACCGCTAGGTCAGCTTGGGCAAAAGATAGTTCGGCAGGCACGGTATACATACCAATGGTACCGGGCTCACGTAGCCAATATGGCTGCGAAGGCGGCACCTGCTTACTGATTGGCAGATGCAAAGCTACCCGCAGTGTTTGGCCTGTTCGTAATTCCTTGGTCACGAGTGTATCACGGCCAAAGCCTTCGGCCCACACTTGGCGCACTGTAATAGGCGCGACGCCCTGGTTCACGGCTTCAACTGTTACGACGGCCGTTTGCCCGGTTGCGATAGCGGCAGAGGAGGCAATGGCTTCGATGTGTAGCCCTAGGCAAGCTTGAATTAGGTTATCTACCTGCTCACGTTTCTGTTTGTAGTAGAACGCTATAGTACCTGCTGATTCTTTTACAGGCACGCTAGCTTTTGTGCCCGGTTCTTTAAGCTTGAATTCTAACCATTCCTGTGCATCAGCCAATGGCTTATTAAACGCTTCCCGCACCTTCAGAAGTCCCGCCACGCTTGCGCTCGGGTTCGCCGCATCATACTTCTTCACCACCTCGTCCACCATTTTTCCAATGGTCGCGCCGCCCGGCACGCGGTTCCAAGTTTGGTCGATGCCTTCGAATAAATCGGTTTTGGCGGGCGTGCCTTTCACAAATTGGAAATACTCGATGGCCTCGCCGCGCTGGGCGGCCGAGCCGAAGCCCTGGCTGCGGTGCTGCGAGCGCGAGTGGGCCGCGATTTCGCCGTAGCTCTGGCCTAGGAGGGGGTTGTAGCCGCCCGCGTCCAGCTTGAGGTAGCCGTCCATATTCTCGCCGGGCTTCACGAAGAAGCTACCGGTGTTCCAGTACAGGCGCTTGGGCTGCCAGGCTTGCACGTATGTGAGCTGCTCGGGGAAGCGCTTGGGGTCGCCGGCCGCGTCGAAGGCTTCGGCAGCCAGGATAGCGCTGGCCTGGTGGTGGCCGTGGCCGGCGCGGGCATCGGGCGGAAAGCGCGTGATAAGCACGTCGGGCCGCCGCTGGCGAATGACCCACACCATGTCGGCGAGCACCTGCTCCTTGTCCCAGATGGTGAAGGTCTCGGCCGAGGTCTTGCTAAAGCCGAAGTCATTAGCGCGGGAGAAGTACTGGTGTGCCCCATCGATACGGCGGGCCGCCAGCAGCTCCTGGGTCCGGATGACGCCGAGCTGCTCGCGTAGCTCGGGGCCGATGAGGTCCTGGCCGCCGTCGCCGCGGGTGCAGCTGAGGTAGCTGGTTTCGAGCTGGCGGCCGTTGGCGAGGTAGGCCAACAGGCGGGTGTTTTCGTCGTCGGGGTGGGCGGCGATGTACATCACCGAGCCCACCACGTTCAGCTTTTTGAGACCTAGGAGAATTTCAGACGAAGTGTAGGTTTTGGGCGCTTGGGCTTTTGTCTCAATGAGCAAGGAGCAATGAGCGAGGACCAGACTTAGGAGAGCCAAGCGAGTAGCGCGGAGAAATTGAAGCATAGTGCGTAAACCGGTTCGAGCCGCGAAGTACCCAGTTATTTTCTTATCGACAGGAATATTTGCTTAAAAAGTAGGCTCATTGACTAAAAAAGGGGTTTTGCCTTTCGGTGGCCCTAGACGTAAATACCGATAATGGCTAAGCCTTCCTTGGTTTGAAGGCCACCCCAGCACAAAGCCTAGTTAGCACTTCTATCCGAGCAACAACAAAAAAAGCTAGCCTCCTGGAGACTAGCTTCTTTATCATGAGAAGCAGAATAGAGTGGCGCTGGCTTCAGCGCTGTTACCCGGCTTTTACTCGTTGGCCGCTGACTTCGCCAAGAAGTCTTTTATGGCAGTGGCCACTTCGTCTGGAGCTGTAAGGTGGGGGGAGTGGCCGGTCGTGGTAAGCATTACCAGCTTGGCGGCTGGCAAATGGGCTAGCATATAATCGCTTACCTCCTCCGGCACGGCGGGGTCGTCGTGGCATTGCAGAAGCAGGGTGGGCTGCCGCAAGAATGGCAGTTGCGCACGAAAGTCTCCTAGGAAGGCGAGCTCAACCGTTTTGGCGGCTAGCGCTGGGTCGACCTGCGTGGCGTACGCCACCAATTCCTGGCTGAGGGCGGGGGCTGCATGCTGCCCAACGAGCATCGTGGCAAACGTGCTCGCCCACTGAATGTAGTTGGCGTGCATCTCGGTCAGCACCTGGTGTAACGTCGCTTGCTCAAAGCCGCCGTAGTAGCCCGGCTTATTGAGGAAGTGGGGCGAGTTGTTGAGCAGCACAGTGTGGCTAATGTACTCTGGGGCTTGAATAGCCGCCAGCATCGCCACGGTGGCACCGGCTGAGTGCCCCACCAGCACTACGTCTTGCAACTGCAGCGCCTGGCAAATAGCCACCACATCCTGGGCGTAGCCATCTAACGTAGCGTATTGTTGGGGGTCGTAGGCCGAGAGGTCGGATTGGCCCACACCCATTTGGTCGAAGAGAATGAGCTGGTAGTCATCAGCCAGCGCCGGCGTGAGCAGATGCCACACCTGCTGGACACAATTGAAGCCATTGCAAAACAACAGCGGCCGGCCAGTTCCTAGCACGTGCACGTTGTGGCGGCGCAGCACGGCCTGCGCGGCTGTATCAGAAATAAGCGTAGTGGCTAGCGTGGGCGATAGGTCAGATAGGGACATGAGGAAATAGGATAACTACAAAGCAGGCGATACGGCCAAGCAACATGTAAAACTCGCTACAGCATACCATGAGCAGCTAGGTAAAATACCCTATCTGCAGAGGTAACTACGTATATCTACTCTGCACGCCGGCTAGGAAGTGGTAGTATTATCGGCTGTATAGCAGGCTAGCCATAAATTTGCAAATTATAATTTACTAACAGTAAATAAATTGCAATAATAAATGTTAGATTTTGCTTATTCCAATTCCGACGTTATATCTTCTTCAGCAGCAGTACAAACAGGTGCAACTGGGCTTAGCGCGACGCAGCGCCAGCACATCCTGAAGCGGCACAGCGTGCGGGTAATTGGAGAAGGCAAGCCGCCGATGCTGCTCTGCAATGGCTTCGGCTGCAACCAACGTATCTGGCAGCATCTTACCACAGCCCTGGCCGTGCGCTACCAGGTCATTGTTTTCGACTATGTCGGCTCGGGCGCGTCGGAACTGGGAGCTTACGACCCGCATAAATATGCTACCCTAGGTGGCTACGCCCAAGATGTGGTGGAGATTTGTCAGGCCCTTGACCTGCGGGAGGCTGTCATTGTCGGCCACTCTGCAGGGGCAACTATTGCCATGCTGGCAGCTAGCCAGGCGCCGCATCATTTTGCGAAAACTGTGCTGCTGGCGCCCTCCCCTTACTACCTGAATGAGCCGGGATACTATGGGGGTTTTGAGCGCGCCGATATGCTGCAAGTGCTGGCTATGATGGACGAAGACTACCGTGGCTGGACCACCACCTTTGCCGACTTGTTGATAGGACCGACCCATGCATTGTCGCTAGGCGAAGAGTTGGCCGGTTTCTTTTGCGAAACGGATTCGACTATTGCCAAGCAGTTTGCCCGCGTAGCCTTTCTCTCCGACAATCGGGCTGACGTAGCGAAGCTGCAGCTACCGACCTTGCTGGTGCAGTGTACCGATGATGTGGCGGGGCCACCGGAGGTAGGAGCCTATTTGCTAGAGCACCTGCCCCAGGCGCAACTCATTACTTTGCAAACCAGTGGCCACTGCCCGCACCTGAGCGCGCCGCTAGAGACCTTGGCCGCTATCCAGTCTTTTGTGGGGTAACACCTACCACCCGCAGCTATCTGGCCCGCTACGTTCGGTCCTCGTTCCAGCCTACTTCCCTCAAGGCACAAGCTACCTAGGTGCGCTTAACTGGCAATCTCTTAGCACAGCATCCGGAAGGTGGCCTGCCAACTGCTTTGATGAAGCTGGACAATGGGAAACGGACGGGGTAAAGCTGTCGTGCTACGCAGCTTCGTCGCTAGTGTACCGCTGGCAGAATGCGCGCCGACGAGCTACGACTACCCGCGGGATAATTTTGTTCCTTCATGAGCGCCTCGACTATTTACTTTCACAGCTCTGCTGGGCTGGTACTAGAGCATTCACTTGATGGGTATGCCGAACTGCGCTACCTGCCCAGCAAACGCCAGCCCGGTGACCTAGCTATGCTGCTCACCCAGCTCGGGAGACTCTTGTTAGCACGGGGCTGGCACAAGTTTCTGTCCGATAATCGACAAATGACGCCTTACTCGCTTGACGAAAAGCAATGGTTTGTCAGCCATTGGCTTCCGGGCGCAGTGCCCCGCCCCACCCCGCTCACTGGTGTAGTCGTGCTACCCGAGCAGGTTGTGGCTCGCCTCTCTTTTTTGGAGATGTCGATGAAGGCAGCAGGGGGCTCCCTGCGCTACCGCACGTTTCAGGAACTTGACGAAGCCATGGCCTATCTCACAGCGCTCGTGCAGTAAAATGCGCCTGAAGAATCAGCCAGCAGTTGCGCTTGCCACTGCCTCTCTGCCGCTATATCGTTAAGCCATTCAACGAAGCAGCAGAGAGGCAGCGGCAAGCGCAGCACGACGGTTAGTTTTCGGAACTGTAAACACACCCCTAGAGCCTGCTGCTCGATTCAGCATGCAGCATTGCCTACCGCGCCGCCCCTACCAAGGCACCTAGGGCCGGCCGCGCAGCTGAAAGGCACGCGACACATTGAAGCCGAAGAAGATGTCGCCGTTGAGGAAATTGCCCGTCGTTTGGGGGATGAAGAATTTCTCAATCATGCCCTGCGAGTTGGTGACGTGCAGCTGAAAGACGTGGCCCCCGGTTTCGATGTCGAAGCCCAGGGCCAGGGAGTTGCGGAAGCTATCGGCAGTGGCGCCGGGCAGCAGGTAGTAGTATTCGCCGGTGAGGGCCAGGCGCTTGGTGAGCTTTTGGCGGGCAGCTAGGCCTAGGGCCCACACGTTGTTTTGGTCGCGACGCAGGTCTACGTAGTTGCGATGCACGAGCGTAGGCATGAGCTGTACCGACAGCGCCGAGCTGAACTTGCGGGCCAGCAGCGCCTGGTAGGTGTAGGTAAGGCGCGAGGTGGTCGTGCGCTCGGGCTGGGGCTCAAACCGCACCGACGACAGGGCCGCGCTGGCAAAAAGCGTAACCGACACCGGCAGTGCGCCCGGCCCCGAGCCCTGGCGCAGCAGCCGGTACTTGCCAAAGCCATCAAACGTCTTTTCGAGCGAGCTGCGGCCCACGCCCACCGCCAGCCGGTCGGTGAGGCCGTACTCTAGCCCCAGCCGGATGGTGGCCTGGTCGAGACCAAAGAAATTGTAGGCGCCGCTATTGAGGGTACCGAAGCGGTGCGAAATCAGGAACAGCAAGCTGCCCGCGCCCGGCGTCTCGATAGACTGCCCGTTGATGACGCGCGTGCCCTTGAAGGTGGCCACCGTCAGCTCGCGGCGCAGGCTGTCGCCGGTGAGGTGGTCGAGCTGCTGCATTAAGTCTTGCTGGGCGTGGGCGGGGGCCGCGCCCAGCAGCAGGGCGGCACCTAGGGCCAGCGGCCCCCAGGGTAGGGTTAGGTTCATAGGGGTGCGGAGCTAAGGGAGGGGGTCGCAGGCTAGGGCAACGGTCACATCCACGGTTTTGGCGATGTGCGCGCGCACAAGCAGCGGAATCTCGATGCGGTAGTCGGCCGGGGCTATCACAAACTTGGCGTTCACCAGCAAGTGGTTATTCTGGAGCTGCAGGGTGCCCGGCACCCGCACCCGCTGCGTGACCCCATGAATGGTGAGGTCGCCCTCGACCTGCACGGGTTGCGGACTGGCAGCAGCAAGCGCGCCAGCCTGAAAGTCGACCAAGCGCCCGCTAAACAAGGCCTTGGGGTACTTCTCCGACTCCACGTAGTTTTCGTTGAAGTGGTCCTGCATCAGGGGCTTCGGAAACTTGAATTCCTTCATCAGCACCGTGAAAGCCACCTGGCCCGTTTGCGTATCCACCACGGCCGCCACCTGTTGGTTGCGGGCGCTGATGTCTTCGATGGGTGTGGCCGAAAAGAAGCTGATGGTGCCCGTGCGCGTGAAGTACTTGGCGGGCGCCGGGGCGGGGCGGTGGGCCAGCCAGCCCAGCAGCCCCACCAAAAGCAGTAAGTGTTGCATAGCGTCTGCAAAAAGGAGGGTTAGTTGTTAGGAGCGCCCGCCGCCACCCACTTGCGCAGCTTGGCGCGGTCGCAGGCCGAGAGCTGGGCCCCGCCTTTAGGCATGGGCGAGTAGCCGGGCGCGTGGTCCACGGAGCCCAGCAGGCGGCCGCTGGTGGCGGCGGTTTTCGTTTGGGCGTAGGCGCCGAGGCCCACGCCACCAGCGGCCGCGCCGTTGGCGTGGCAGTTGCCGCAGTTTTGCAGCAGCAGCGGCGCCACGGTGGCGGCGTAAGTCACGCGGGTGGTGTCGCAGCTGGGGGTGGGCAGGGGGCCGCTGCCGAGCAAGTCTTCCCCATTTTGTGAGGCGCAGCCCCCAAGCAGGAGCGCCACGCCGGCGAGCAGTAATAATTTGGCAGGCATAAGCTGGGAGGATACTTGGTGGGCAAAGCAGCTAAAAGCAACTACTTGACACCTAGGGCGCCGCTACCATCCACACGTTGCCCACGCCGTCGCCCTCCACCGTATTGCGGGCGCTGTTGTCGGGGGTGTAGTAGTACAGCGGCAGGCCCTTGTAGGTGGTTTGCTGGCGCGAAGCACCGCCCGGCCCATCGGCACGGGTGATACTGCCAAAGTCACTAGCTTTCAAGCCCGAGGGCATTACCGTGGGCACCTCGCCATATACCGGCCACACGCTGGCGCAGCCCCCGGTGCAGTTGGTGGGCTGGGTGCTGGGGCTAGTTTGGTCTTTGGCGAAGGTGTAGAGCGTGCGGCCCTGGCCATCAATCAGGAAGCTTTTGAGGCTCGTGGCATTGGTCGTCTTGTTGGTGACGTTGGTGCGGGCCAGCAGCATGGAGTAGTCGGGCCGCATCGTAAACCACACGTTGCCCACCTTGTCGCCGGTCACCTGGCCAGGTTTTTCGCGCACAAACTGCCCGCTAGCATCGGCTGGGGCGTAGTAGTATACAGGCCAGCCCTTATAGGTAGTTTGCTGCTGCCCGCCGCTGGTCGTGATGGTGCCAAAGTCGCTGGCTTTTAAATCGCCACTTACCACAATGTTAGGTTCATAGAAGATGGGCCATACGCTGGCGCACCCCCCCGTGCAGTTGTTGGTGCCCGACAGGTCGCGGGCGAAATAGTAGAGCGTGTTGCCCGCCGCATCTACCATGTGGGGGCCGGCTACGGCATCGGGGGCCATCGCGATGGTGGGCGTGGGGGCCGGGTCGGGGCTATCCGATTGGTGGCAGCCGCCGAAGCTCAGGGCAAGGGCCAACAGGGGGCCGGCTACCCAGCCAAACGGCCGGGCATAAGAGTGGTGTCCAAACATGATAATGAGTGGTAAAGGGTTAAGCAATAAGCTAGTTAAAGCAGCCACCAAGCGGCTCCAAGTACCTGCCGGGCCCGGCAGGCGTGGGCAGGCCCTAGGGCCTGCCAGCAGCCCCGCCGCGAACGGGGCCGCTTACATATCGAATCAACGCCCGCTAGCCAGCGGGGCGGCTCCTGCGCAGCTACCGCAACAGCCCGTACTTGAGTGAGAAAGCAGCCCCAGCACTGGTGAGGCGTATCTGGCCCGCCCCCACCCCACCTAGCGGCACTTGCCAAAAAGGCTCGGCCTGCACTGACCAGCGCGTGCCCAGTGGCTTCTCAAAGCCGACAGCTAGATTGAGTACACTCAGGAAATGGTTGGACCCCTTGAGTACTTGCGCCGATTTGGTGAATGTCTGGCCGTTCATGGTCCAGTCGTAGCTGTAGCGTTCATCGCGCATCAGCAAAGAATTGAGCCCTAGGCTAGTAAATACAGTGAACGTTTTCCGGCTCACCACATCATAGCGTAGGTCGAGCGGAATTTCGGTCACGCGGCAGCTCGCCACCAGGTCATAGGTGCCCGGAAACCACTGCCAGGCGGCCGGGGCTTGGTAGTCGGTGCTGGCGGCCAGGTAGTGCTTCTGACTGCTGAGCAGGCCGGCCCGCAGCCGCAGCCGCGTCGTGAAGCGGTATTCTAGCGTGAGGCCGTAGTCGAGGCCCAGCCGGGCCGACTGGGCGGTGCGCACGCCGCTGGCGCTCGGCCCGGCCAGCAGGCCCACTACTACCCGATATGGGGGGCGCGGTGCCGGGCGCCGAGGCGGCGTCGAGTCGGCGGCGCGCTGCTGCATGGCCAGAGGACATACCGAATCAGGTATAGCACGTAGCGAATTAGCTACCGAATAGGATGGAACTTCTAGCAGAGCTGCTCGGCCATCCAACGATTCTACCGCTTCAACTTCTTTGGCATAAGCCATTTGTTTAAGAGCGTGCGAATGGCCTGCCGCCTGATGATGAAGCAAAGCGCCACCTAGGTTGGTCGGGCGAGCCACTGACTGAGCGCCTGGCTGCGCGGCCCGGCTTCTTCCCCTAGCCGCACTGGCAACTAGCAGCTTGCTACCACCCAAAAGCGAAATCTTAGCTAGTGGCTGTTCTGCATTCGCACGCTGCGTTTTAAGTATAGAAACTGGTGCTGAAACCTTACCTAGGGTCACGCCCAGTGAAGCTCCCTTTGCTTCACTTAGGTTACCTAGGGCAGCTGGCTTGGCTGAAACGGCGGGCTGCGTCGGGTGGGCAGAAGCGGTAAGCGATAAACCTGAAATTCGGCCGCTGGAAGCGCTGGCAGTGCCCATCGAACTAATGGCGGCTTGCGACAAGTTTAGCCGGCCAGCAGTAATACCTTCTGCAGGTGCTACTGGGCTAGCCAAGCGGGCTATTTGCCAAAGTAGCAATGCTATTACCAGCAGCTCGCCGGCAAAAAAACGGCCAACTTTCCGCCGCAGCCGCTGGGTGTGCGCGGCGGTATCGAGCTTGGTTTCCATGCGCGTCCATGCCTCCGGGGGCATCTCGTCCGGATACGCTTCCGCGCCGCGCCGAAAGAGCGCGTCCAGCTCTTCATCTGACATAGTGGGCGTAGGCATGGTGGTGGGTGCGTTTAAGCAAGTGTTTGAGACCGGCGCGGGCTTTAGATAGATTGGTTTTGGAAGCTCCCACCGTCATGTGCAGCTGCGCCGCGATTTCTTCGTGCGAGTAGCCGTCGATGACGTAGAGGTTGAAAACGGCCTGGCAGGCCGGCGATAGCTGCCCGATGAGGTGCAACAGTTCCTCAAAGGCCAGGGCATCGAGCGGCGTGTGCCCGCCGTCGGAGTAGTCGGGCCCGCCCTCCTCCATGCTGGTAAGCAGCGCGTGGCGGTGCTCGGCCCGAAACCGGTCGATGGCCGTGCGCACCATGATGCGATGCAGCCAGCCCGTGAGCGAGCCGCCTAGGTCGGGGTAGCGGGCAGCATCGAAGCGGGGCAGTTCCTGAAATACCTTCAGAAACCCATCGTTCACCGCTTCCAGCGCCACCTCGGGGTCGGGGAGGTAGCGCCGGCAAATGCTAGCGGCGAACCCGTAGTAGTGCTTGTACAGCAGGCCCTGGCCGTGCCGGTCCAGGGGCCGGCCCGCCACGAGTAGTTCCGCAAGCTGAAGGGGTAAGGGTCTGGACATGCCCGGTCGCTAATTACTTCCTACTACCTGACTCGGAGCGAATCTTCAAAAGGTTACCGGCATATCCCAAAAAAATAAGAGAAATTTTAAATTTATTTCAAAGTCGGCGCAGAAGCCATTTGCAAGTTGATGTTTACTAGCATAAAGAAAGCCCCAACTGTTTAGGTCAGGGCTTTCACTGGTGGCCATAATGTATAAGGCAATTCTCTGCGCTCTAAGTTTAAGCATGGGCTCGGCTGGCACCTAGGCCGGGACACAGGCCCTAATCGGGTGCTACCGACGTATCGCCGGGCGACTTCTTATTAATCGAGATGAGCAGCGCGGCCACTACAAACTGCGGGGCCAGCTGGCGCACGGGGGCGGCGGCGTAGCTGCCGGCGGCATCGGGCGTGGTGGCGTAGCGGTAGCCGTAGATGTTGTCGCGGCCAAGCAGGTTGGTGACGCCTAGGTGCACGATAGTATACTGCCCGGCCAGGTGCGTGAGGTAGCTCAAGCTGAGGTCAAGGCTTTGGTAGCTGGGCGTGCGGCCCTGGTTGAATCCGGGCAGGTTGGGGTCTTGGTAGGTGCGGGCGCTGCCGTAGCTGTAGGTGCCGCTCACTTGCAAGTGTAGCTTCTCAAACCAATACTTGCCCACCAAGCTCAGGTTGTGGGTGGCGGCGAAGGTGGGCGTAGCCAGGGCGAGGTCGGCCCGCGCTTGGCGGCGGGTATCGAGCAGGCCGTAGCTCACCCAAAAGTCGATTTTCTTAAAGGTCTGGTAGCGGTCGCGAAAGAAGATATCCACGCCTTGGGCGTAGCCGGTGCCGGAGTTGGCGTAGGCATTCCGATTCAAGAAATCGGCGCCATCGAAACGCACCAGGCCGCGGTAGTCTTTGCGGTAGAGCTCGGCGCGCAGCGTGCGGCTGCTAGTCTGGTACTGGTAGCTGAAGATGTAGTGCGCCGCCCGCTCGAACCCTAGGTTCGGCTGCACGCGCAGTAGGTCGTTGGTAGGGTTTTGGTAAAACAAGCCCCCGGCCAGCGCTACCTGCTGGCTGCTGCCCAGCTGCCAGGCCAGGGCCAGGCGTGGCGCCAGGTTGGCCTGCCGCAACAGCCCCGAATACTCGCCCCGCAGCCCTAGGCGCCCCGTGAGGCGCGGCGTCAAACTCAGGTCGCTTTCGGCAAATACGGCGGGGCGTTTTTCTAAAACGCTGGGGGTGAGCGTGGGCGATTCGGCCGTGGCCTGGTAGCGCAGGTCGTAGCGCTGCACGGTGGTTTCGGTGCCTACTTTCAGGTTAAACCAAGTGCTGGCCGAGTCGTTGGTGAGCACCAGGCGGGCAGTGGCGGTGCGCTCTAGCTCCTCCACGCGCAGGGGCTCGGGCTGCACGGCGTTGTGCTCGCTACCTAGGGCCAGGCCGGCGTTTAGGCTCCAGCCGTGGCGCAGGGCAGTGCGGTAAGTGGTGTTGAGGTAGTAGTTCTGGTTTTGCAGGCTAGTGAGCCGGCCGGTGGCGGCGTAGGCGGCTTCGGGGTCGGCTTGGCGGGTGGCTAGCTGCTGGCTGCTGTAGGTGCCGTAGATTTTGAATAAGCCGCCGCCCGTGGTGCGGTGGGCCAACCGCACCGAGCCACCTAGGCGCTGCGGGGCCTGCTCCCAGCCCTGGCCGGGGGCGGTGAGGCCAAAGTAGGGCGCCAGGTTGGTGTAGTCGAGCGTGGCCGAGGCCGAGGTACGGTCCCAGCGCTGGGTGCGCGAGAGGCTGCCGCCCACGCTCAGCAGCGAGATGCCGGTTTGGGTTTCGGGGTCGAGGTCAATGGAGTTCAAGCCCACCACCGCGCTCAGCGCCTGCCCGTACTCGGCCGAATAGCCGCCGGTGCTGAAAAGCGTGCCTTTAAATAAGGTGGGCGCAAACCGGCCCCGCGCCGGCACGCCGGCCGTGCTGCCGCCGTAGAAGCTTTGCACGGGCAGCCCGTCGAGGTAGTAGCGGGTTTCGGAAGCCGCGCCGCCGCGCACAAATAGCTTGCCCTCCTCCCCCACCCGCGTGGTGCCGGGCAGGGTGTTGAGAGCGCTGGCGATGTCGGCATTGGCCCCGGCCGTGGTCAGAATATCGAGCGGCTTGAGGGCGGCGGCCCGCTTTTCGTCGCTAGCCTCGAAGGCGCCCGCCACAATGCTGACGGTACCTAGGGAGGCTCGGCTTTCGCGCAGGCGGCGGGGCGGCAAAGCCAGCGGGCCGCCCGCTAGCGCCAGCGGCGTTTCCTGCATTTCGTAGCCGATGAGCGTGCACACCAGCGGCAGCGTGCCGGTGGCGGTGGTACTAAAGGCAAAGCGCCCGAGCGAGTCGGTAGTAGCGCCGTCGAAGGTGGTTTTCAGAAACACGTTTACGCCGGGCAGCGGGCGGCCAGCCCCATCTAGCACCGTGCCGCTGAGCTGGGTGGTCCCTAGGTTGGGGTGGGCGGGCGCCGGGGCCGTGAGCGGGGCAGCGGGCGCCTGGGCAGCGGCAGTACCTAGGGTGGCAAACGTGAGGAGCAGGGGCAGTAGCGGTGCTTTCATGGGGCCGGATAGCTTGGGGTGGCTTGGTGGCTCAAAGGTGTCGGCCTAGGTAGGCACCTTCAATTAAAAGCTACTGAACCGGCAAAACCCCGGCTTGAACCGTCGCGGAAGCCGGTTTGGGCGCGGCCAGGCAACGCCAGCGGGGCGGCTGCGTTGTAGGCGGTGGAAATGTGTATTTTCGCCCCCGCTCTAGTTATTCCATAATGCCTGACTCTGTCCTTCCCGTCGATTACCAACACCTTTTTCGGTCACTGCCCGAGAGCTTCCTGCTGATGGGCCCTGACTCTACCGTGCTTGACAATACCGATAGCCACGTGGCCGTGTCGCTCAAGAGCCGGGAAGAAGCAGTAGGCAAAACTATTTTTGAGGCCTACCCCACCTCCGGCACCAGCGGTGTCAATGCCATTCAGGAGTCGCACGACTATGTGCGGCAGCACCTCGAGCCGCACACCATGCCGCTCATTCGCTATGACCTGGCTGGGGCCGATGGCCAGCTTGAAGAATTTTACTGGCAAGCCACCCACTACCCCATTCTCGACGCCCAGGGCCAGCTGCAATACATTTTGCAGCGCACTCAAAACGTGACCGAGCAGCTGCGCATGGCCAAGGCCGCCGCCGAGGCTCAGGCCAAGCTGGCCGAGGAGCAGTCGCGCACGCTTTTCATCCTGGAAAGCCTGCCGGTATTTATCTGGACCACTACGCCCACCGGTGAGGCCGATTACTTTAACCCGCGCTGGCTGGCTTTCACCGGCCGGAACTTGGCCGAAGAGCTAGGCGAGCAGTGGACCGCCGACCTGCACCCCGACGACCAAGCACGCGTGCAAACCACCTGGCAGCAGTGCGTGGTCACCGGCGAGTCGTTTCAGGCCGAGTACCGTCTGCGCCGCGCCGATGGCGAGTACCGCTGGCTGCTGAGCCGCGCCGAGCCCCGCCGCGCCGACGATGGCACTATTACGATGTGGGTAGGCGGCGCCACCGACATCCACGACCAGAAGCTGATGGTGCAGGAGCTGCTCGACACCAACGAGCAGCAAGCCAGCCTCTCGGAGCAAGCCTACCAAAACTACCAACTGGCCCAGCAGCAACGCCAAACCCTGTACGGCCTGCTCATGCAGGCGCCAGCCTGCATCGGCATCACGCGGGGACCACAGCACCGCTTCGAGTTTGTGAATGAGGGCTTAGCTGAGCTAGTAAACCACACCAAGCTGGTGGGCCGTACCACCGAAGAGGCTTTCCCCGAGCTGCGCGGCCAGGGTATACTCGAAGAACTAGATAAAGTGTACGCCACCGGCGAAAGCTACCACGGCCGCGAAATCCTCGTTCGGCTCGATACCAACGATGGCAGCGGCCAGCTGCGCGAGGCGTACTTCAACTCGCTTTACCAGCGCTTTGACGAAGGCGGCCAGGCGGCGGGCATCACCATCTATGCCTACGAAGTCACCGAGCTAGTCGAAACTCGCCGCAAGCTCAACGAGCTACTAGGGCAGTAAGCACTTAGCCCAAACCGAGCGCTCAAACAGCGCACAGCAAAGCACCTTATAAGCACCACGCACTTCTATTAGAAGGTGGTGCCTACGAGGTGCTTTGCTGTTGTTAAGGCTACGTATCTAGTTAACCTCTTAATAATTAAGACCTGTACGGATAGTAGCAGGTCATGCCGAGCGAAGCAGCTCGCGTGGCGCAGTAATCAATGACGCAAACAGACATCAGCACGCGAGATGCTTCGCTGCGCGCTGCATGACCAACGATTTTATCGACTACCCACGCATCCCAATGCGTTCGGCCTCAGCAGCTACCTAGGAAGCTATTGTAAAGTCTGATTGGAAATGGAAGCTTATTTATTCCAGACATAATCAATAAACAGTTTTAATGCTTATTCATCAACCACTTATCCTCAAAAACCTAACCCCTAGGGCACCACCTAGCTACTACTAGATTTCAGAAACACTTTCCTCAAAAAGTCAGCTTTTGGCAAAAGCTAGTTAGCGGTGGCGATAGCAAGCGGCTCACCTTTGAGCATGCTACTCGCCCCCACGCAACCCCTGACTAGCGCTCGCCCGCGCCCCGCAGACGCAGCCCTGCATCCCAACTTTGCTGAGCGCCTGTTTGTGGCGTTGCAGCGCCACTCGGCCCAGGAAGTGCTGCGCTGGCCCGCGGCCCAGCCCGGCGCCACCCCGCATAGGGTGAGTGGGGCCGCCCTGCTGGCACGGGTGCAGGCCTGGCAGCAGGCGCTCGAAGTCTTTGGGCCACTGCCCCTAGGGACGCCCGTGCTGCTGGCCCACCCCGGCAGCCCCGAGCTAGTGGCGGCGCTGCTGGCGGTGCTCGGCCTAGGTGGGGTGCCCGTGCTACCCCCGGCGGGTGCGGGGGTTCGCACACTTTACCACTTGCTCAAGGCCGAGCGCATTGGGCTGGCGGTGGTAGCGCCCGGTGCTCGGCGCCGCCTAGGGTGGCTGGGGAGCCTAATAGGCTGCCGCTGCGTAGCCGCACCCGTCGTGGCCAACTACGACGAGTGGGAGGCCCCCAAGCCGGGCGCCGTGGCCACGCCCGTATTGCGCGCCGTGCGCCCCGAGCAACCAGCCCTGATTTCGCACAGCTCGGGCTCGACAGCGGGGCGGCCAGCGGCGGTGCGGCGCAGCCACCGCGTGCTGCAAGCCCAGCACGAAGCACTGCGCACGCAGTTTCCGCCCTGGCCGGGGCAGCGCGACTTTCCGCTGTTTCCCAACATCATCTTGCACAACCTGGCCGTGGGGACGCTCAGCATCGTGCCCGACCTGCCCGGCGGCAAGCTGGCGCAGCTCGACCCCGCCCGCGTGGTAGCCCAGCTGATTACCGAGCGCGTCGAAACCCTGACGGGCAACGTGTTTTACTTCGAGCGACTGCTGGCCTACCTAGGGCAGCAGCCGGCCATATTCCCTGGGGTGCGGGCGCTGGGCGTCGGCGGCTCGCCGGTGCCCGAGGCGCTGCTGGTGGCACTGCGCCGCTGGTTTCCGCGGGCTGTGTGCCACGTCATCTACGGCGCCTCCGAGGCCGAGCCCATCACCGTGCGCACCGTGGACGGCCCCGCCCTCGACCCGCGCCTGGGGTACTGCGTGGGCCAGCCGCACGCGGGCCTCACCATTCAGCTGCATGAGCCGCAGCCGGTGTGGCAACCCGATGCAACCCGCACCGCCCTAGGTGCCCCCTCTGGCCCGCCGCGCTACCAAACCGGCGAGGTGCTGGTGCGCGGGCTGCACGTGGCGGCGGCCCCCGGCGCCTGGCTGCCTACTGGCGACTTTGGCTATTTCGACGCGGCTGGGCAGCTCTGGCTCACGGGCCGGCGCGGGGCGGCGGCGCTGGTGCGCGGCGTAGGCCACTACCAGCTCGAGCATTACCTACGCCAGCTGCCTGGCGTGGTGCAAGTAGCCGCGCTGCCCCGCCCCGACGGCTCGGCCTTCGACGTGCTGGTGGCCGGCAGCATCACAGCGGCGGCCGTGCAGGCGGCCAGCGCGGCCGCGTTTGAGCCGGGGCTGGTGGGGCGGGTAACCTTCTGCGCCCGGCTGCCCGTCGATGGCCGGCACTTCTCCAAAATTCGCTACGACCTCCTTCGCTAACCTTCGCTCTACCCCCGTTCGCTATGCAATCCGAATTTGCCCGCATCCCCCTCGACCGCCTGCGCTATGGCTTGGTTTGGGAAGACCACGCCACTTTGTACCAGGCACTCGACCTAGGGCCCGATGACCACGCGCTCATCATCACCTCGGCGGGCTGCAACGCCCTGAATGCGCTGCTCGCCGGCCCGCGCCAGGTCACGGCCATCGACCTGAACCCGCTGCAAAACCGGTTGCTGGCCCTCAAGGCGCACGCCATCGCGCACCACCCGCCGGCGGTGCTGCGCGGGCTGCTGGGCCTCGATGGCCCGGCCGCAGTAGCCGCGGCCACCGCCGCGCTGCAAGCCACCCTGCCCCCGGCCGACTACGCCGACTGGACCGCTTACCTAACCCGGCACCCTAGGGGCCTGCTGCTGGCTGGGCAGCTCGAAAGCTACGTCACGGGCTTCGTGCCTAGCCTGCCGGCCGCGTGGCAGGCCCGGCTGCGGGGCTTACTCACCTGCGGCAGCGTGGCCGAGCAGTGGGCCTACTTTCGGCAGGAGCTAGACCAACCGGCATTTCAGGCGCTATTCGTGGCCTATTTCGACGCGGCCAACCTCAGCCAAGGGCGCGACCCGCGTCTGTTTCGCTACGCAGCCGCATCGGGTGGAGCTATATTTTATGAGCGGCTGCGGCGGCAATTGAGCCAGCGGCTGGCGAGGGATAATTTCTTCTTCCGCTTCCTATTCTTTGGGCCCGAAAACCTGCCAGAAGCCCTACTGCCGCCCTGCTACCAAGCTGCCCACCAGTCGCAGCTACGCCGCAGCTTGGGCCGGCTGCGGCTCGTGACAGGCGAGGCCAGCGAGTTTCTGCTCTCGGCCGCTGGGCACGACGTGACAAAAGCCAGCTTGTCTAACATTTTTGAGTACGTCAGCCCAGCCGAGTTTGGGCGCGTGAGCCGGGCGCTGGCGGCTCGGCCTGCCCCACTGCGTTTGGTTTTCTGGAATTTGCTGCAAGCTCAGGCCCCCCGGCGCACGGCGGCAGTGCCGCTGCTAACCGCCACTTCAGCCACCATAGGGGCGCACGATGCTTGTTTCTACTTCGGCGGCGTGCGGGTGCTGGCATATGCCGGCTGCTCAGCGCCTGTCGCCGCGCCAGCACCGCTGCTACAGGCTGTCTAGGTGAGCGTCGCGGGGTATAGCTGACTAATTGCGCGGACTTTGTAGTCCATGACTACGCACCCTTAAACGCGGACTACGAAGTCCGCGCAGCAGTGCACCACACCCACTTCAGAAATGCTTTTGGCTACCTAGGGCACCTAGGCGCCAACCACCTTCTTCTATTCTACTTCCTATGAATCCGGACTTTTTGCAAGCGCTACTGCGCCAGCACGCTCCTACCCAGGCGGCTGAAGTGCGGGCGGTGCGCCCCCGGGCACTCGATAGCTCCACCAGCATTTTATCTAGCCTCACAGCGGGGCGCACAGCGCAGCCCATCGGCCTGTTTGGGCTAGATGTAGAGCTGCGCGAGGCTGGCCAGCCCTGGCGCACCGAGCGCCTGGTGCTTAAGGCCAAGCCCCACGCTCGCGCCATTTGTCAGATGATTACGGGCCTGGCCCAGGCTTGTGGTGGGGCCGTGGCCGAGGTGTACCCGGCTTTTGAGTATCTCACCGGCTTTGGCGCTACGCACCGGCGCGAGCTGGCCGTGTACGCCGCCCCGCCCAGCCCGGCTGCCACTCTGCTGCCGCGCGTGTGGGCCACCCACGCCGACCCGGCCACTGATACGTACCTCGTGGTGCTGGAAGACCTAAGTGAACGCGAGCTGCTGAACTCAGTGCTTGCCCCCGCCCACTGGACCGATACCCACCTGCGGGCGGCCCTGCGCCAGCTCGCTGCCTGGCACGCGCACCACCTCGTGCCCAGCGGCGCCGCGGCGCCCGAGGCCGCGCCAGCTACTTGGCCGCAGCTTGCTCCGCTTTGGGAAGCGCTGCTCGACCACGCCGGGCGGCACTTCCCGGAGCAGTATTCGGCGGCGCGGCGGCAGCAGCTGGGCCAGGCCATTCGGGAAGTACCGGGCAACTGGGCCACCCTAGGCACCCTGCCCAAAACACTTATTCACAACGACCTGAACCCGCGCAATACCTGCTTCAGGCCCGGCGCCGATGGCCAGCCCCAACTGGTGGCCTACGACTGGGAGCTGGCTACCTACCACCTGCCGCAGTACGACGCCGTGGAGCTGCTGTGCTTCGTGCTCGGGCCCGACCGCTACCACCTCCGCGCTGAGTACCTAGACTACTATCGCCAGCAACTGCACGCCTGCACCGGCCGCTTCGCCGACGAGGCCGCCTTTGCCGAAGGCACCCGCCTGGCTACCCTGGAGTTTGGCTTGCACCGCCTAGGGCTCTACTTGCTGCCGCACGCGCTCAGCCCCTACCCCTTTTTGCCGCGGGTGATAGAAAGCTTTTTTGCGGCAATGGCGGGTGGTGATTAGTGCTTAGCGGTTCGTATACCTGTCATTGCGCGCGTAGCGAAGCAATCGCACCTGGATGAGACTAACTAGGTCCCGTCCTGATGCGATTGCTTCGCTACGCTCGCAATGACAAACACGGTTAAACGATACTAGTTAAGCTCTATACCAATTCCTGCTCAAACAGCGCGTAGTGGGTCACCTCGGTAGGCAGGTTTTTGAGGAAGCGCAACGCACGGTTGCCGGTGCGCATGAGGCAAAAAACCACATCGTCGTAGTGGGCATGAAACTCCTGCATGGCGTAGGCAGCCAGCAGCGCCTGCAGGCCCTGGCCGCGGTAGTCGGGGTGCACGCCCACGGTTTTGGCTAGCAGGGTGCGGGTGGTGAGGCGCGGGTAGTCGCGGGCGTACACGGGGTGCTCGCTGATAGCCCGGCCCAGCGAGTGGTAATTGGGCTGGCACAGGCTGAGAGCCGCCAGCCGCCCGCTCGGCCGGTGCCGAAACAGCACCGAAGCGTGCGGGCACAGCCCCTCGGCATACGCGTGGTTGTAGAGCACCCGAAACTGCGCCTTGCTCACGGCCCGGTAGGCTGGGTTACGGCTGAAAATCTGCTGAATCAGCTCAAAAATCTCATCCTCCAGCTCGTCCCAGACCAGCGGCGTAAGGGGGATAAACTCGAATGGCAGTTGGTACAGCTGCTGCTCCACCGAGCGCTGCTGCTCATATACCAGCGGCACATCCTGGGCCCGCAAGTGGTGGCTTTCGAAGGTCAGCGCCGGCCGAAACCCCAATTCTTCGAGCAGGCTGGGGTAGTAGGGCGGATTCACGGGCTCGCGGTTGAACTGCCGCCACGAGGGCACAGCCCCTAGCCGCAGCCGGTAGCGAAAGTAGGTGCTGAAGTGCAGCGGCCCCTGCACCACCTTAAACCCCCGCTCGGAAGCATCGCTGTAGAGTTGGTCGAAGGCTACCTGATTGAGCAGCAGTTCACCCGACGTTTCCCAAAACCCGAAGTAAGCGACCTCGCCCCCGGCTTTGGGAAACAAGCCCGCGAGGCGCATATTCCAGTGGTCGGTGTAAAAAACGATGTCGTGGGTAGCGGCTAGCTCGGCACAAAGCTCAGCGGCGGGCTCATCGTCGGGCGCGTAGCCCAAACCGGCATAAGGCTGCCGGCCCACAGTATCGAAGCTCGCGGGCAGCTCGCCGGTGTAGGGCAAGCGGTCTAAAAAAACGGACATAGAAAGGCTAGGAGAGTGTTTTCAAGAGCGGAAGGAAGGCGGAGAAGTGTAGCGGTAGCTGCCGGCTAGGGTCTCCAATCGGCGGCTACATATAATTATAAGTACCAAGGGCAGGGCAACCCCGGCGCTAACCAGCGGCGCCGTGGCCCTAAAAGTAGTAGGAACATACCCATATTAGGTTTCAAAGATTATTTAGTCAATTACCTCGACTTCACCGCTGCGTCCGTCGAGGTGCACGAGCTGCCCGCTGCGTAGGCGCTGCGTAAGGCCGGGCACGTTGATAATGGTAGGAATGCCAAGCTCGCGCAGCAAAATGACCGAGTGCGACAGCGCCGAGCCCCGCTCGATAAGCACCGCCCGGCACCCCGGAAACAGCGCCGCCCAGCCGGGGTCGGTGCGCAGGGCGGCCACCACGCGGCCCCGCACAGCCCCCAGGTCGGCCTGCGCGGGGTCGGTGATGACAACTACCTCGCCGCTCACTTGGCCAGGGTAGCAGCCGGTGCCGCGCAAATTGCCCTCGGCAGGTGCGATAGTGGGCGCAGCCGGGCGGCTAGGCACCACCAGCCGGCCCGGCGGCGCTGGGGCTGCCCGGTAGCTAGCAAACTCGGCTTGGCGGGCCGCTGCCAGCGCGGCCCACTGCGGCCCGCCGGCCTGGGCGGCAGTAGCCAGCTCGGCTTCGGTTAGCCAAAAGACATCGAGCGGCGCGGCTAGGGTGCCTGCAGTGGCCAGGCGCTGCCCTAGGGCCCGGTAGGCGGCCCGGTACATGCCAAACAGGCGGGTGCGCTCGAGGCGCAGGGCTTCGCGGCGGGCCACAGCCTGGCGCAACGTGGCCAGGCTGGCGCGCACCCGCCGGGCTTGCCACCAGCCCCGGCCCTTGAGCCGCATCATGAGCTCGGCGGCCGCCTGGGCGGGCAGCCCTCCTGCCGCCATAGTGGGCGCTGCTGACGGCGCCAAGTATGCCACTAGGTACTGATAGAAAAGCGCCTCGCTGGTGCGCATGGTTTCGGTTTCGAGCTTGAGCTCGCCCATGGTGCGGTCGCCGTAGCAGGCCACGTAGTGCTGCACCCGTTGGTGAAAAGCCGGGGCCAGCCGCGCTACCTGGGCAGGCAATTCGGAGCTGGGCTGCTCAAGCAAGGGCAGCAGCTCCGGAAACTCTTGCCGGGCCAGCGCGCCCAGTTCGCGCAGGGCCAGGGCGGGCAGCAGGCTGGCCAGGGGCTCGGCCTCCGCACCGGATTCGGCCGGGCTGCCAGCCAGGTAGCGGCTCAAAAACTCTTCAGGGTCGGCCACGCCCAGCCGCGACAGGTGGCGGGTGGCCGCGCCGTGAGCCATCATCACCCGAAAGTCATTGATGATGGGCGTGGTCCAGCGCGTAAGCAAAGCTTGATTGAGGTGCTCGATTTCGCGTAGCAGGTCGGCCGCGCCCAAGGCTGCCAGCGGCAGCTGGTAGAAGCGTTGGTACTCGGCCTCGAAGCGCACCTGGAATGCTCGCACCCGTTGTGGTAGGCGTGCAAACTCGCCCAGCAGGCGCCCTAGGGTCAGCGTTAGGCGGGGCAGCAGGGCTAGGCGCTGGCGTAGCGTTTTGCGCTGGTCATGCACAAAATCGACGGGCTCGAGCACACCCATCATGCGCTCCATATCGGCCTTGCTCTGGCGAAAGTTGGGTAGCAGCAGCAGGCCCCGGTACCAGTTATTTAAGTTATAGTAAATCCGCCCTTGCTGCAAGGCCAAGAGGTTGGTGATAACCGGCTCGTGGGCCGCCACTGTGGCGGCGGGCAAGCCCAGTGCATGCATGGTTTGGCGGTACACGGTAGCGTAGGCACGCTGCGCAAAGCTGAAGGTGAGCGGCGTCGTCACGCCGCAATAGCTTTCTTGGATATTGGCGTTGTCGTACACCACCACTTCGGGCACGGGCTGGGTGATTGGACGGGCCTGCACCAGCCAGAGCCGACCGGCCTGGTCTTGCGCAAACTCGATATCCTGCGGGCCACCTAGGGCCGCTTCGAGGCGCTGACCGAGGCGGTAGAGTTCGGCCAAGGTTGCGGGGGTGAGTAGCGCGGCTGGCGTGGCCCCCACCCCCAGCCCCTCCCCTCCGGGAGAGGGGTGCCGACCGCAAGAAAATGTTTGAGTCGTCTGGCTCCCCTCTCCCGGAGGGGAGGGGCTGGGGGTGGGGTCAGCGTCCACCTGCGCCACTAGCTGCCCATCCGCTTTACCCAAGTAATACTCCTCTGGCACCAGCTGCCCATTTACCAGCCCTTCGCCCAGGCCGGCTACGGCGTGGATGGCCATTTCCTGTGGGTATTCGGGGAAGGTGGTGAAGAGCACGCCCGCCGCCCGCGCCGCCACTTGGCGCTGCACCACCACGGCTGGGCGGGCGGCTAAGGGCAGCCCGCGCTGGCGGCGGTAGTCCAGGGACCGGTCGGAGTAGGCGCTAGCGGCTACCCGTGCCACGGCCGCCAGCAGCGCCGGCCAGGTGCTTACGTGCAGTACGCTGTCCATGAGGCCCGGAAAAGCGGCCGCAGCCCCATCTTCATCGGCCACCGACGAGCGCACAGCTACCGGTTGCTCATCGCCAAAGCCCCAATCGGCTAGCAGTGCCCTCAGCGCGGCTTGGGTAGCGGCTGGCACTTCGAAGCTACCTAGGCGCGCCCGGCGCTCGGCTAAGCCGGCCGCAGTGGTGGGCAAGCCTGCTAGCACTGGCTCGAACAAGGCAGTAGGCAGTACCGCAAACTCGGGTACGGGCACGCCCAACGCCCGCAGGCGCAGTAAGCCGGCGCCCTTGCCTCCTAGGTACGCAGCAGCCGCGGCCAACGGCCGCGTGCCGGGCACAAACAATTCATTATCTACCAAAGCCATACGCTTCGGCCAGTACGGCCAGGTAAGAGGTGAGCATAACAAGCGACACTACTTTTTCGGCCTGGCGCAGGCGCGCCTCCCGGGGGTGGCGGGCCGCCGTGCTGTAGAGCGCCAGCCCCGAGGCCAGCAGCAGCCAAAGCACAGCGTAGGCCCCCCAGCGGGCGTGTAGCCCGTGCAGCAGCAAGGCCTGCACGGCGCCCCCGGCCAGCACCACCACCACCGTGAGCGACAGCGCCGGCCCGTAGCCCAGGGCTTGTGAATACGAATCGACGCCCGCCCGCTCGGCGGCCGGGGCGTGCAGCTTGCGCGCCAACTCGAAGCTGAAGCCGCCCAATAGGCTCAGTAGCAAGAGCAGCGGTAGGTACTCGCCGCCTAGGGCCGGCCGCGGCGCATAGGCCGAGAATAGCCACAGCACCACCAGCGGCATAATAAGCATGTGCGACAGGGCATAGACTACCAGTCGCTTGCGCAGCCAGGCACCCACCCCAAACTCAGCTCGCATCAGCAAGCTGTAGCCGAGGGCCACGGCCCACACCAGCAGGGTAGCCCTTCCCTGCCCGGCCGACCAGCCCAGCTCTAGCAGGGCGCCGGCCCAGGCCAGGCGGCGCAGTTGAGGCAGCGTCACGCGTCCGGTTTGCAGCACGCGCTGCGGGTGGGTAAGGGCGTCCTGGGCAAAGTCCTTTTCCTCATCGAACACCCGCAGGCGGAAGAAAAACGACACGGTGGCCAGCGCCCCCAGGGCCGCCCAGGCCAGCCCGCTAGCGGGTACGGGCGGGTGCTGGTAGGCGGCACCCGCCCAGGTTGCCACGCCCCGCACGGTGTAAAACAGCACGACAAACAGCCCTATGTTGACGGGGGCGAACCGCTCTTGCAGATAGGCCCCTAGGTTGCGAAACTTCATGGGCCGAAGTAACGGCGTGCCTCCACGGCAAAAACGGCAATTTGCGCTTTAGTGGGAGTTTACTTTTCGCTTAACTCAAACTATTACGCTCTCACTTACACCAATATACCTAAGAAGCAATTAGACTTTAGTGCTGCTCTCCACGCGGGTACTACTCCACCCCAAACCACGCTACCACCTACTTAAAATCTGGCAGGCGCACCAGGGCCAGGTAGTCGCTGAGGCCGCTGGGCTGCTCAAATACATGGATGAAGAGAATGGCTTCTTCGCCCACGCTGCGCCACACCTCGGCGTAGAAGTTTTCGACCGCATACAGGCTTAGGCGGAAGCTGTCTTCGGTGCGCTCGGCCAGAGCGTGGCCGTGCTGGGTTAGGTGCTCGGCTTGGCGGCGTTGGTGCAATGCTTTGAAAGTGGCGCAGGTCATGGGTTACCGAAGTTACGACAGCGCGCGAAAACCTCGGGGCTACCTTCGCGGCCATGAATTCTATGCGCTTTCCGCACCCGCTGGTGCTGCTTACTACTTTTATTTTGCTCGCCGCGGCGCTCAGCTACGTGCTGCCCGCCGGCGAGTTTGTGCGCCGCCTCGACCCTGCCACCCAGCGCCAGGTGGTGGTGCCGGGTTCCTACCACCGAGTGCCCCCTACCCCCGTTTCGCCCCTCAACATGCTGGTGAGTCTACCTAGGGGCCTGGTCGATGCGGGCTCAGTAGTGTTCCTGATTTTTCTGGCCGGCGGGGCCTTCACGGTAGTCGACCAAACAGGGGCTTTGCGCTACGGCGTCGATAGCCTGCTGCACCGCGCCCAGGGTCGCGAGGCGGGGCTGATTCCGCTGGTATCGCTGCTCTTCGCCATCATGGGCGCGCTAGAGAATATGGGCGAGGAAATCATCGCCCTGGTGCCCGTGCTGCTGGTGCTGATGCGGCGGCTCGGCTACCCCAGTATTGTGGCGGTGGCGGCCAGCCTGGGGGCGTCCGTGGTGGGCGCAGCCTTCAGCCCGCTCAATCCCTTTCAGGTGGTCATTGCCCAGAAGCTGGCGCAGCTGCCGCCGTTTTCGGGCTGGGCCTACCGAGTAGTGTTCCTGGTTATCGCACTAGGTATCTGGATAGTGGGCACCATGCGCTACGCCCACCGCCACCGCGTGGCGCCCGATACCACCTCCTCCACTGCTACCGAGGAGGCCACCACGCACCGCGGGCAGCCGGGGCTAGTGCTGCTGCTCCTACTGGTGGCATTCAGCGTGTTTGGCTACGGCGTGGTTAGTCTAGGCTGGGACTTCGACCAGATGTCGGCACTATTTTTTGTGCTGGGCGTAGGTGCTGGTTTGGTAGGTGGCCTAGGCCTCACGGGCACCGCCGAAGGCTTTGTGGCGGGCTTCCGCGACGTGGCTTTTTCGGGTATTCTTATAGGGTTTGCGCGGGCCATTTTTGTGGTGCTCGAGCAGGGCCACGTGGTCGATACCATTGTGCAGGGGCTGGCCGCGCCGCTGGCCCACCTGCCGGTGGCGCTGGCGGCCCTAGGTATGCTGGTAGTGCACACGGCGCTGCACTTGCCAGTGCCCAGCGTGAGCGGGCAGGCCGTACTCACAATGCCGCTGCTAGTGCCCCTCTCCGACCTCATCGGGTTATCGCGCCAGGTCACAGTGCTAGCCTACCAATACGCCGCCGGCCTCGGCGACCTCGTGACGCCCACCAACGGCGGCCTCATGGCCATGCTCGCCGCCTGCGGCGTGCGCTACGACCAGTGGCTGCGCTTTGCGGGCAAGCTCTATGGGCTGCTGCTGGCCCTAGGCGCCGTGGCCGTGGTACTGGGTATAGCGCTCCACATTTAATTATTAATGGTTAGTTGTTAATGTTCGGTCATTAGCAACTAACCATTAATTGTCAATCATCCACTTTGCGCAGGGCTTCGCCGTCGAACACTTGTGGTAGTTTGCGCTTGCGCTCCACAATCTGGAAAGTGGCGCGGTCCAGGCTTTCGCTCCAGAAAATATCTGATACTAGCCCACGGTGCGCGGGGCGGCCGGCTGCGGGCTTTACTTCTTCCACCAAGTCGCCGAAGCCGAAGGGCGGCTTGTTGTAGATTTCTTTAAACAGCTCGCCGCGCACCAGGAATTGCTGCTCGTCGTAGCGTAGCGTTATCCACTCGCTGTCATCGTCGAGGTCGCTCACTTTCTCAAACACCTTGCCCACGGGGTGCAGCCACTCGAAAGAGCGGCGGTTGGCGGGGTGCAAGTAACTATAGCCGTAGTCGGGTGACCAGGCATACAAACCAAAAACAATGGGACGCGGACGGGGCATAACTCGCAACTAAAAAATCGAGAACTTAGGGAGTAGGTCAAACCCCAAAACCGTGGTTCCGGTTGCCTACGGCCTCAAAAATGCGCCACTGGCCCCGCCCAAAGCAGCGCGTGGGCTTACGGCTGTGGCTACTGTTTTAGCATACCTAGGCCCCAACCGCCACCGTGCGGCGCCCCACTGCACACGCTAGTAGCTACCAAGCCAACTACTGCTGAGATTTGCCAATTATATCCTAACAAGATTAGTTTGCGTATAAGGTGGACTTTAACTGGCCGCGCCAGGTGGCCCCATAGGGGGGCCAGCGGTGCGGCTTTTTTTTATGTCTACTCCTACCTTGTCTGAGCCTGCTCCTTCTCGGGCGTCTATTGCTTCCAAAACGACGAAAGCTGCTCCATCCAAAGCTAAAAATACCCCCGCCCCTACCAGTCAAGCCCCCGTGCGCGATGGCTTCGGGGCCTTACCCCACGCCCAGGGCACTACGTTTCGGGTGTGGGCGCCGGCCGCCACCGCCGTATCGGTAGTAGGCACCTTCAACGACTGGGACAAAAACGCTAACCCGCTGCAAGCCGAAGCTGACGGAAACTGGGCCATTGACCTGCTTGGCGTAAAAGCTGGCGACGGCTACAAGTTTGTGCTGCAAACTCCGGCTGGCGAGTTTACCCGCAATGACCCCTACGCCCGCGCCGTCACCAACTCGGCGGGCTACTCGCTGGTGTTCGACCCCAACGATTTTGACTGGGAAGACGATAACTTCCAGATGCCTGCCTGGAACGACCTCGTTATCTACGAGCTGCACGTGGGCACTTTCAATGTAAAAGAGCAGGGCCACCCCGGCACGTTCCTCGATATTATCGAGCGCCTAGGGTACCTGCAAAGCCTCGGCATCAACTGCATCGAGGTGATGCCGGCCACCGAGTTTCCGGGGGCCTACTCGTGGGGCTACAACCCCTCGAATCCTTTTGCTTTGGAAAGCGACTATGGCGGAGCGGAGGCTTTCCGCAAGTTCGTGAAGGCGGCCCACCAGCACGGTATTGCCGTGATTCTGGACGTAGTGTACAACCACTTTGGGCCCGGCGACCTCGACCTGTGGCAGTTTGATGGCTGGCAGGAAAACGATGGCGGCGGCATCTATTTCTACAACGATTGGCGCGCCGAAACGCCCTGGGGCCACAACCGCCCCGACTACGGCCGCCCCGAGGTGCGCCGCTACATCCGAGACAATGCCCTGATGTGGCTCGAAGACTACCACTGCGACGGCCTGCGCATGGATGCCATTGCCTTCATCCGCAACGTGCACGGCGAGGAAGACCCCGGCGCCGACCTGCCCGATGGCTGGAGCCTGATGCGCTGGGTAAATGAGGAAATCAAGAGCCGCCAGCCCTGGAAAATTACCATCGCCGAAGACCTACGCTCGAACCCCGCCATCACGGCCGGCACCGAGCAGGGCGGCGAGGGCTTTTCGGCCCAGTGGTCGGCCTCGTTTATCTACCCAGTGCACCAAGCACTGACCACGATGGAGGACCGCGACCGCGACATGCACGCCATCAGCCGCGCCATTTGCACCCACTACAATGGTGATGCGTTTCAGCGCGTTATCTACACCGAAAGCCACGACGAGGTAGCCAACGGCAAGAGCCGCTTGCCCGAAGAAATCGGGGGTGGCGACGTCGAGAATTTCTTTGCCAAGAAGCGCATGGTGCTCGGTGCGGCCCTCACGCTCACGGCGCCCGGCATCCCGATGCTCTTCCAGGGCCAAGAGTTCTTAGCGCCCGGCTCGTTCAACGATACCGAGCCGCTCGACTGGACTTGGGCCGAAGCGCACGGCGGTCTCACGCAGCTCTACCGCGACCTCATCGCACTGCGGCGCGACCTGCGCGGCGTCACGCCCGGCCTGCGCGGCCAAGGCTGCAACGTATTCCACGTCAACAACGACGACAAAGTCGTGGCCTTCGCCCGCTGGGCCGACAGCCCCGAGAATGCCACAGTGGTCATGGTCAACTTCGCCAACCAGGCCCGCCAGGGCTACACCATTGGCCTGCCCGCCAGTGGCAGCTGGACGGTGCGCTTCAACTCCGACTGGCACGGCTACGACCAGGATTTCCAAGATTTCCCGTGCTACGGCACCAACACCGAAGACGGCGAGTACGACGGCTTTGCCCAGCACGGCAGCCTCGACCTAGGGCCCTATGGTGTGGTCGTGCTCTCGCGCGCCTAGGCCACCTAGGGCTTTATAAACCCAAAACGGGGACGATACTGACGCATTTGCATCAGTATCGTCCCCGTTTTTTAATATCTGTCATGCTGAGCTTGCGAAGCATCTTCTCACGTCGGAAACACTAATCCTAACGTGAGAAGATGCTTCGCAAGCTCAGCATGACAGTCGTTTTTAGAACATATTAGGTGTCAAACAGCGTCTACGCTACCCTAGGTTACACTGGGGCTTGGTCGTAGCGCTCGGTGGTGGGCAGCGGCCAGCCGCCTTCGAATACAAACTCGGTGAGGGGCTTGCGGGTGCGGGGCGCCAGTTCGCGCTCGCGCAGGCTGTCGGGCACAGCGTCGGCCGGGGCGGGGTAGCCCACCGTGAACACGGCTACGAGGTCATAGTCGGCCGGAATGTTGAAGGCCGTGCGTAGGGCGTCCTGCGAGAAGCCCGCCATTTGGTGAATTTGCAAGCCCAGCTCGACAGCCTGAATGGCGAGCGTGGCCGTGGCCTGGCCTACATCGTGCTTGGCCCAGGCATTGGGGTTACTGTCGTGCGAGAACGTTTTTTTGGCGAGGCTCGCTACCAGCACGGGCGCTTCTTTGGCCCACACCTGGTTGAATTCGCCCATCGAATGCAAGATTTTATCAAACGCCTCGGGATGCTTTTCCTTGTTGCCGACCAGGTAGCGCCAGGGCTGCTCGCCAAAGCACGAGGCCGCTGAGCCAGCGGCAGTAAATAGCTGTTCCAGTGCCTCGGCGGCTACGGGCTGGCTGGTATAGGCACGGGGGCTGCGGCGCTGCGTGAGCTGCGGCAGAATGGGATGCTCAGGCGTGAGAACGTTGGTGGTATCGGACATGACGGACGAAAAAAAGTGAGGTCGGGGGCATAACAGGCAAGCGCGGGGTAGATGTTTTGGCAACCTCTGAGCGGCAGCCTAGGTAAAGAAATTTATTGCTTACTTGCCCGCGCGCTTCGCCGGGCGGCTTACCTTTCGCCCGGCTTTCTTCGCCTATCCCACCCGCTTATGCAGCCCCAGCCCCACGCCCCTGACGCGCTATTCCCCAACTCTCTCCTGATTGAAGTCGCCTGGGAGGTCTGCAACCAGGTGGGCGGTATCTACACCGTTATTCGCTCCAAAGTACCTGCTACGGTGCCTGCCTGGGGCGACCGCTACTGCTTGCTAGGCCCCTATTTTCCGCAGCAGGCGCAAGGCGAGTTTGAGAGCTACAGCGACGAGCAGCTCGCTAACATGAACGACCCCTACGCCCGGGCCGTCCGCGAGCTGCATCACCAGGGCTATGATATCTGCCTGGGGGTATGGCTTATAACCGGCCGCCCTAGGGCCGTGCTTATCAATCCGTTTCAGAACTATCACCGCCTAGGCGAGCTGAAAGCTGACCTCTGGCGCGACCACCAGGTACCCACGCCCGACAACGACGACCTGCTGCACCAAGTAGTGGCTTTCGGCGACCTAGCGCGGGTGTTTGTGGAAGAAGTAGCCCGCCAAACGGTGGGCCAGTACCAGGTCATCGGCCACTTCCACGAGTGGATGACGGGCGTGGCCATTCCCGAATTGCGCCGGCGCCAGGCGCCAGTGCACCTCGTGTTTACGACGCACGCCACACTGCTGGGCCGCTACCTGGCCATGAACGACCCCAACTTCTACGACCACCTCATGCTCGTGGATTGGCGCTCGCAGGCGCGGCACTTCAACATCGAGCCGGCCGTGAGCATGGAGCGCGCCGCTGCTCACGGCAGCCACGTTTTCACCACCGTGAGCGAGCTGACGGTGCGCGAGTGCATCTACCTACTAGACCGGATACCCGACGCGGTGCTGCCCAATGGCCTGAACATCGAGCGCTTTGTGGCGCTGCACGAGTTTCAGAACCTGCACAAGCTCTACAAGGACAAGATTCATGAGTTTGTGATGGCGCACTTCTTCCAGAGCTACGCCTTCGACCTCGACCAAACGATTTACCTCTTCACCTCGGGCCGCTACGAGTACCACAACAAAGGCTTTGACCTCACGCTAGAGGCGCTGGCCCGCCTCAACCACCGACTGCAGCAAAGCGGCTTGGAAGGGCAAGTGGTAATGTTCTTCATCACCAAGCGACCCTACACCAGCATCAACCCGCTGGTGCTACAAAGCCGGGCTCAGCTCGACGAGGTGCGCGAAACCTGCCGCGCTATCGAGGAGCAAGTGGGCGAGCGCCTCTTCTATGCCGCTGCCGCTAGCCAAGACCACCGCCTGCCCGACCTCGACGGCATGGTAGACGACTACTGGAAGCTGCGCTATCGCCGCGGCCTGCAAAGCTGGAAGACTTCGCAGCTGCCTTCAGTCATTACGCACAACCTAGTAAATGACCAGGACGACGATATCCTGAACTTTGTGCGGCGCGCCAATCTGGTGAATAACAAGCACGACCGGGTTAAAATCGTGTACCACCCCGACTTCGTGAGCACCACCTCGCCCCTCTTCGGCATGGACTACGGGCAGTTTGTGCGGGGCTGCCACATGGGCGTGTTTCCGAGCTACTACGAGCCCTGGGGCTACACCCCGCTCGAGTGCGTAGCCCGCGGCGTGCCCGCTATCACCAGCGACCTCTCGGGCTTTGGCGACTACGTGCAGAAAAACGTGACGGAGCACGAAGACAAAGGCATTTTTGTGGTGCGCCGCCAAGAGCGCAGCTTCGACCAAGCCGCCGAGGAACTCACCGAAATGCTCTGGAACTTCGTGCTCCTTAACCGCCGCGAGCGCATCAGCCAGCGCAACCGCGTCGAAAGCTCGGCCGATATTTTCGACTGGAAAAACCTGCGCGTGTACTACGACCGGGCCTATGCCCTGGCGCTAGAGCGGCAGTAGCCTAGGCGCCAGCGCTTATGCCTCTGTCCCTCAAAGACCGGCTCCGCTTCGGCTACAGTTCTCTCGACCTGTGGATGGGCATGCTACTACTGCTGTCGAGTGCTTTCATGGTAGACGAAGCAGATTGGCTTACGCTCTATTTTCACTTCGCTCCCGTAGCAACTGCTCCGGGCCGGATTGCCACTGTCTATCCAACCAGCTTTGCGGACGATAACACACCTATTAAGGGCTTTACATACCGCTACCAAGTGGCGGGCTTAGAGTGGGCCGGAAACTCCTACAGTACCGACTCTGTAAAACGCCCTGGCATGGCAATCCCGGTAGAATACTGCATCAGCCGGCCGGCTATTTCACGCCTGCATGGCACTACCATTGCCCCGTTTGGGGCTACTGGTTTGTTGGTAGCAATGCTTTTTGGCATGGGTGGACTAGTAATTGTGCTTAAAAGCGTCGGCCGCACCCGGCGTCTGCTTGCCTTAGCAGCGGATGCTGCTTTGACACAGGCTATTCGTAAGTACGTCCTTAAGCAGACACCTAGCGACAGTGAAGATACAGTAGAATATAAACTGCACTACCAGTATTCTGCTAGTCAACAACAGTACACGTTGCTGATAATAACTGCTAATCCAGGCCATTATCGCCTACAAGAAACTGTAGTTTACGAGCGTGCTACTCCTTCCAACGCCGCCTTGCTGAGCACGCTGCCAATGTTCATGCAAAGCAAGCTAGCGGAGCATGGCTAGAGCAGCTACTTCCGGCGCACGTCAAGCGAGACAAAACGCTACTATAGTCTGCTGGTTAGCAGCAGTAGCCTGCTTGCTAGCCAGCACAGCTTTGGCCAATGAGTTCTGGCTGCAACCCGCTAGCTTTCGGGTAGCTGTTGGTGCCCCAGTGCCAGTGCGGCTGCTGTTGGGCGAAAACTTGGTGGGCCAGCCGTGGCCCCGGCCGGGGCGGCGCACGCAGCGCTTTGTGCACCTAGGGCCCGCCGGCGCCGACTCTACTGACCTGCGCCCGGCGCTGCTATCCGATTCGGTAGCGCCGACGCTAACGTTTCGCACACCGGGCACGCATATCGTGGCGCTCACTAGCACGCTGGCTTTTAGTGAGCTGCCTGCCGACAAGTTCACGGCCTACCTGCGGGCCGAAGGTTTCGATAAGGCGCTGCTGTATCGCCAGCAGCAGGGCCAAACTACTTCGAAGACTGGCCGCGAGGCTTACCGCCGCTGTGCCAAGGCACTTGTGCTGGCCACAGCCAGTGCCCGGGCGCCCCGCAGCCCCGCCGACACTGCCTACCGCTGCTCCTTGAACTTGCCCTTGGAACTAGTGCCCGAGCAGAACCCTTATTACTTACTGCCGGGCGCTTCGCTTACACTACGCGTGCTGCGCCACGGCCAGCCCGTGCCCGGTGCCCTGGTGCGGGTCTGGTACGCTAGCCCTGCTATTTCTGCCAAGCGCGGGGCCGAGCCAGCCACCGAAATACGTTATTTTTCGACGCGCACCAACAATAACGGCCGAGCTTTGTTACGCCTACCCGGCAGCGGCCCTTACTTAGTGGCTGCCAAGTACCTAGAAGCCGCGCCAGCCACCGTGGCTGGCCAAGCTGACTGGCTGAGTACCTGGGCCACGCTTACCTTTGGCGGGCCTGGCGCTTCTACGGACGGGCCTACCAGCCTCTTCCGTAAATAGTTACTACTGAATATCTTAAAATTGACCGTTCGGCAATTTCCAATTTCTTCCTACCTTCGCCTTTCGCATCGCACTTTTTGCTCCCCCCGCCGTTTCTCTATGAAGTACTCCATTGATAAAAAAGAGAGCTACACCGTCATCACCATTGATGAAAAGAAGCTTGATACGACTGTAGCTCCCGACCTCAAGTCGGAGTTTGTGAAGCTGAACGCTGAAGGCACGAACAACCTGATTCTGGACCTGCAAAACGTAAAGTACACTGATTCGTCGGGACTTAGCAGCATTCTAATCGCCAACCGCCTTTGCAATTCTACGGGCGGCCTGCTGGTGCTCACCGGCCTGCAAGACCACGTGCTGAAGCTTATTACCATCAGCAAGCTCGAATCGGTACTGCACATCCTGCCCACCGTGGAAGAAGGCATCGACCGTATTTTCTTGCACTCCATCGAGCGCGACCTCACGGATAAAGAATAGCTTTTTTAAGCTGCTGCCCCTACGCAGCATATAGCTATTGGCTGTTAGCTGTTAGCTCCTCATCACAGGAGTTGATGACTGACAGCCAGTGGCTTTTTTATTGAAGCTGTTAGCTGATAGCTGTTAGCTGTTAGCGCTCGTCAAACGAAAGAGCTAACAGCTAGCAGCTAACAGTCAGCAGCTTTCTACTAATGCAGTTCGAGCTTCAAATTTTGGGGAGTGCCTCCGCCACCCCCATGACCGGGCGCCACCCCACGGCCCAACTGCTGGCCGTGGGCGAGGGCCGCTACCTCATCGACTGCGGCGAGGGCACCCAGTGGCGGCTGCTGGAGCACCGGCGCCGCCTGAGTTCGCTGCGCGTCATCTTCATCTCGCACCTGCACGGCGACCACTACTTTGGGCTATTTGGCCTGCTGGGCACGCTGCACCTGCAAGGCTGCCAAGACCCGCTGCTGATAGTGGGCCCGCCCGGCCTCGACTTGGTGCTGACCACGCAGGCCATGCACTCGGGCATTCAGTACGGGTTCAACCTCACGTTTGTACCCGTCGATACCGAGGCCCACGCCGTGGTGTACGAAGATGCCCTAGTGCGCGTGTCGACGCTGCCCATGCGCCACCGCGTGCCGTGCTGCGGCTACCTGTTTGAGGAGCAGCCGCGCCGCGACCGGTTAGTGAAGGAAAGCCTGCCGCCGGGCCTCAGCCCTGCTGAGTTGGCCCAACTGGCCCAAGGCCACGACCTGCCCGCCAACCCCGCCACCGGCCGCCCGGCGCTGGCCCACGCAGCCGTGTCGATGCCCGCTGCGCCACCTAGGCGCTACGCCTTTTGCTCCGACACGCTGTATACCCCCGCGCTGGCCGAGCTGGTGCGCGGCGCCGACCTACTTTACCACGAAGCCACCTTCTTGGAAGAACTGCGTGAGCGCGCCGCCCAAACGCACCACAGCACCGCGGCCCAAGCCGCCGAGTTGGCCCGCGCCGCCGGGGTAGGCATGTTGCTTATCGGTCACTTTTCATCGCGCTACAAGCAGCTGGCGGCTCATTTACAAGAAGCGCAGGCCGTTTTCCCAAATACGGAACTGGCTACTGAGGGCTTGGTAGTAGCAGTTTAAGAGCCCTAGGGTGCTTCGCCCCACGGAAAAGTATCAATGCCTACTTCTACCTACGCCCACAAAAAACAGCAGCTGTACCTGGTGCTCAGCGGCATCTTCTTGGTGAATGCGCTGCTGGCCGAGATTATCGGCGTCAAAATCTTCTCGGTCGAGAAAACCTTTGGCCTTACGGGCAGCCTGTCAGCAGGTGTGCTGGTGTGGCCGGTAGTCTTTATCGGTACCGATGTTATCAACGAGTATTTTGGGCGCAAGGGCGTGCTGCGCATCACCTTCCTCACGGTAGGCCTCATCCTGTATGCCTTCCTGGTTATTCTGGGCACTACCAGGCTGGCGCCCGCCGATTTTTGGCTCGACCTCAATAAGACCGACGGCCAGGGTCGGCCTTTTGATATCGAGTTTGCCTACCAGAGCATCTTTCGGCAGGGCCTAGGTATCATCGTGGGGTCGCTCACGGCCTTTGTCATTGGGCAAGTACTCGATGCCAGCGTGTTTCAGGCGTTTCGGCGCATCACGGGCAGCCGCTTTATCTGGCTGCGGGCCACGGGCTCTACGCTCATCTCGCAGCTCGTCGACAGCTTCGTGGTGCTGTACGTGGCGTTTTACCTGTTCGGCAACTGGCCGCTGGCTCAGGTGCTCAGCGTAGCCACCTTTAACTACTGGTACAAAGTGGCCGCCGCTGTGCTACTTACGCCGCTGCTGTATCTGGCCCATTACCTCATCGACCGCTACCTAGGGCCCGCCGAAACGGCCGAGCTGCAAGAGGAGGCACTGGTCGATAAGAGCGTGTAGCACTAGTGCGGGTAGCAGCGCTGAGCCTCCCTGGGGTAGCTCGCCGGTATCTTTGCGGTGGTCAGCCGCCTTGGTAAGGCTCAGCGCTGTCACTAACATGCCCAAGCTTTGACCCGCGACCTAGTGCAGACCCGGCCCGAAGCCCACGCGCCAAACTACAAGCCATGCGTTTTTTTCTACTAGCTACTTTTTTTGCCGGGGCTGGGCTGCAAGCTCAGGCGCAAGTGAGCCTGCGCCTAGGTGGGTCTCAGGGCACGCCGGGCAGCTACGTGCTACGCGCCGAGCCGCAAGTGCGCCGCACGGGCTTGCTCAAGGTTTCGGCCAAGCAGCTGACGGGGAAAGACAGCGACGGGCAAAAGATAGAAAGGCGTCCCGGTGAGGTGATTAGCCTGCGTGTGGGCACGCAGCGCTACACCACAGCCCAGGGCTTCACGGTGCGCAACGGCCTGTTTGAACACGTCGAGAACGACAAGGTATTCGTGGAACTGCTTGATAGCGGGCGGGTATCGCTGCTGCGCTACACCTCACGCTTGCGCACTGGGCAGCTCGGCCCGGCCGGCGATTTTACGGCCTACTTGGTGCAGCAAAATGGGCAGCCACTGGCCATCACCCTTTATAATGACACCGGCAGCTACCTTAAAAACAATAAAGACCTAAGCGCCGAGCTTCGCCCCTACGCCCTCAACCGACCCGACTTGCTGCAGTTGCTCGATGCCGACCGGGTGGGGCCGACCCAGCTCACGCGGTTCTTTCACGCGCTCAATACCAACTCCGACTTCTAACTTCGCTGCTTACCCGATGATAAGCAGCTTGCTGCTTCTACTCTGCAAGCAGTTAGTCACGCGCTCACCCACAGCTTATCCCTTAACTCACCTTCCGGTCTAAACTAAATCAGTTAGTTAGGGCTGTTCCATTCAATGTCCCGCATCCTCACCGGCATCCAGAGCACCGGCCGCCCCCACCTAGGTAACTTGCTCGGTGCGATTTTGCCCGCTATCGAGCTGTCGAAAAACTCGGCCAACGACTCGCTGTACTTCATTGCCGACCTGCACTCGCTCACGACCGTGCGCGACCCCGCACTGCTACGCGCCAATACCTACGCTGTGGCGGCCGCCTGGCTGGCCTGTGGCTTCGACACTGAGAAAAACTTGTTTTACCGGCAGTCAGACGTGCCGCAGGTAACCGAGCTGACGTGGTACTTGTCGTGCTTCACGCCTTACCCCATGCTGGCCAACGCGCACAGCTTCAAGGATAAGTCGGACCGGCTGTCGGACGTGAACGCGGGCCTCTTTACCTACCCCGTGCTGATGGCGGCCGACATCTTGCTCTACGATGCCGAGGTGGTGCCCGTGGGCAAAGACCAGGTGCAGCACCTCGAAATAGCCCGCGACATTGCCACAGCCTTCAACAACCGCTACGGCGAAACGCTGGTGCTGCCGCAGGCTAAAGTGGACGAGCAGATAATGACCATTCCGGGCATCGACGGCCAGAAGATGAGCAAGAGCTACGGCAACATCATTGACATTTTCGCCCCCGAAAAGGAGCTGCTCAAGACCGTTAAAAGCATTCTTTCGGACAGCACACCCCTAGAAGAACCTAAGGACCACAATAAGGACATCACCTTCAAGCTGTACGCACTGCTAGCCTCGCCCGAGCAAACGGCCGCCATGCGCGCCAACTACGAGGCCGGTGGCTACGGCTACGGGCACGCCAAAAAAGAGCTGTATGAGCTTATTATGAGCCGCTTCAGTGAGGAGCGGCGGCTGTTCAACTACTACATGGATAACCTGCCCGAGCTCGACGCCCGCCTGGCCGAGGGCGCGCGCAAGGCTCAGGCTTACGGCGCTGGTGTACTGGCCAAAGTGCGCGAGAAAGTAGGCTATGGTGCTTAGTTATTAGTGCTTAGTGCCTAGTTGTTAGTACTTAGGCAAACAAAAGACCTAGGCACTAACAACTAGGCACTAAGCACTACTCTAATACCGCTGCTCGTGCGAGAAGCTGAAGCCGACTTTGCTAGCGCGGCTTACCTGCTGGTTTTCGAGCTTTTGCTTGACGGTAATCTTCTGAATATCATCCATCGGCGGGGCGATGAGGTCGTTGTTGACGGCCGCAATCATGGCGCTCTCCACAAAGAGGCGCATGGCATCGGCAGTCACGGGGTTCGAACTCATGTCGTGGTCGGGCAACTCCAGTTCCTGCACGCCTTCCAGAAAGTAGTGGCTGTCGATATTGACCAGCAGGCGGCCTACTAGGTAGCCGGGGTCATTCATGCGCTGGTACTTGATGCTATCGGCCATGAAGTTGTAGGCCATGATGTGGCCGAAGAAACGCCGCCGAAAATCGGCCTCCACGTAGGGCGTGGTCATGGGCCCGAAGTTGTCGGGAAAAGTGACAATGTTGGAGTGCATCACGAACACCAGCAAGTCGCCGGAAAAGCGGATGTGAAACTCCATGCCGTTGACCGGGTAATACTCGATGCGAACGCTGGGGTCGAGGGTGGTCGTGATTTTGTGGGTCAGTTCTAAGCACAGCTCTTGCGAAGCTTGGCGCAGCACATCGAAGGCCGCCTGCGTGGCCCGAAAAATGGCTTGCTTGGCGCTCGATTTGCCACTTAGGCCCTGGGCAATGAGGTCGAGCCGGTCGGCGGGCGTCGCGTCGGCTTCGGCGGGGGCTGGTGCGGGAGCAGCTTTTTTGCGAGGCTTGCGGCTGGGCTTAGCGGAAGCCGGCGAGATAGTAATAGCGGATGAGGCGGTAGTAGCCATAAGCAAACGGTATAAAGAATAAATGGATAGTAATGATAGCGCAACTTACGCATCAAAACGGTTTTATCCTATTTTTTCGTTATCGCACTTTGACTTATAAATCAGCTACCTAGGGCACCCCCTACCCCACCCTAACGCGGGAAATACACAAAAAACGTGGAGCCACACCCCAATTGGCTTTCGACTTCGATGCGGCCGCCAGCGTTCTCAACTATCTTCTTTACCATATAGAGGCCGATGCCCGAGCCCTCGACGTGGGTGTGGTAACGCTGAAACATAGTGAACAGCTCGTGGTCGCGTGTGAGGTCGAGGCCCAGGCCATTGTCTTGCACCTCCAGCACCAGGTGGTGGCCCTGGGTTCGGCTGAGCAGGCGTACCTGCGGCACACGGTCGGGGTGTCGGTACTTGAGAGCGTTGCTGAGCAAGTTGTACACCACCGAGCGCAGGTTCTTTTCGGAGAACGTGAGCGTCACAAAAGCCGGCACATCCACTGCCACCTGCGCACCCGTTTCCTTGATAAGGGGCACTAAGTCGAGCTGCACGTTCTGGATAACCTCGGCCAGGCGCACCGGGGTGGCGCCCTGGCCGTGCTCTTTCTGCAGCTTGCTCACCTCAGTGAGGTGCTCGATAGTACGCTTAAAGCGGTCAACCGAGTCCTGCATGAGGCCTAGGATGTAGACTACCTCGTTCGTTTGGCCGGCCGGCAGCTCGCTTTGCAGGACTTGTAGCAAGCCTTCAATATTAGTAATAGGCGCTCTGAGGTCGTGCGAAGCCGTGTAGATAAAGTTATCCAGGTCGACGTTGGTGCGCGTGAGCCGAAGATTAGTAGCGCCAAGCTCGTCGTTGGCTGACTGCAGCTCTTCGTTCATCACGGCTAGCTCCTCATTGAACTCCTGCTCGCGCTGGCGCGCGCGCAGCTGAGTGCTCACATCGGTCGACACCAGTATCAGGCCCACTACCTCGCTCTGCTCGTCGCGCAGCGGGTAAATACTGAGGTTGACATAGCTGGTTTCGAACTTGCCAGCGCGCCAGAACCGAGCTTCTACTTCCTGGGCCACGTAGGGCTGCCCACTGCGGCGCACCTCGGCCAGCACGCCTTCAAAGCCCTGCTCGCGCAGCTCGGGCAAGACCTCGAAAAAGGGCTTATTGAGCACGCCCTCGGCCGTGCGGCCCCACATATCGATGATAAATGGATTGGCGACCTCTATTTGGTAATCTGGTCCTTGCAAGATGCTAATGGCCACGGGCGCCTGCTCAAACACGGCGCGCAGCTGCTGGTAAGCTAGGCGCTGCCGCCGCGCCAGCACTCGCTCGGTTACGTCGAAGGCGAACAGAAAAATACCCTCGGGGGTAGGGCTGCCGTAGGCCTCGTAGGTAAAGTCGAGGTATACCAGACGCTCGCCGCCGTCTGCTGTGGGCAAGAGCAGCGGCCGCTCGCTGCCCACAGCCGTTTTGCCGGTGGTGTACACCTGCTGCAGCCAGGCGCCGTGGCCCTGGGCATGTACTTTGGGTAGCGCCTCCGCGTAGGCATGGCCGAGCAGTGGCCCGCTGGCAAAAAACTGCTGAAAGGCCGGATTGGCGTAGGTGATGGTGTGGTGCGGGCCGTGCAGCAACGCAATGAGAGCGGGGGTTTTGGCGAATACCTGAGTCAGCCGCTCGCGCTCGGTGGCCAGTTGCAGCTGCGCCTCCGTCAGCTCTCTATTAGCCAGCAATAGCTCCTCATTAGAAGTTTGCAGTTCCTCATTGGTGGCGCTCAGCTCTTCGTTGAGCGCCTGCACCTGCTCGCGGTCCAGCACCTGCGCCGTTACGTCGATGGCAATATCGAGCACCCCTAGGAGCTGGCCCGCCGCATCGTAAAGCGGCTGATATACAAAGTCGAAGAAACGTGTGGTGACTTGCCCTTGCTGCCGCAGCTGCGCTGGCACCGTGGTGCCCACAAAGGGCTCACCCGTGCGGGCCACGTCGGCCATGAGCTCGGTAAAGCCCTGGCCTTGCAGCTCAGGCACGGCCTCTAGCAAGGGGCGGTGCAGCACCTGCGCGGCGGGGTAGCCCCACATTCCGCACAGTTGGTCATTGGCCATGGCCACTACATGGTCGGGGCCCTGAAACAAGCCGATGGCTACCGGCGCCTGGTTGAGCAAGGCCTGCAGTAGGTTGCGCTCCTGCTCAGCGGCCAGCCGGGCTTGCTGCTCGCGTGCCTGGCTTAGGCGCAGGGCTTCTTCTACAGCGGGGCGCGCCTCATTGGTGGCCGTTGCGGTGATGTTGACCAGCAGTTCATCGCCTACCCGTTGGGTCGCTACCTGGCATTGGTAGTCGTAGTCGCCCACGTGGTAGACCACCTCAAAATGCGCCGCCCGCCCCGAAGCAAACGCAGCCTGGTGCAGCGCCAGGCCGTCGTTCTCGGAGCTGTGCGGAAAGTGCTGCCGGTAGGTAGTGCCCCCCGGGCGAGCCGGCAGCTGCAGCAACAGCTGCGCGGCCGGGTTGAGGTAAGCAAATTCAAAGTCAATTACCTCGCCCTCTGGCGCATGCACTGGCTTGTAAAGCACCACGCTTAGCGGCGACAACTCCAACAGGGCCTGAAGCATAGCCCCAGGAGCAGCGAAATCATCGGGTGGGAAGGCTTCAGTGGCGACCATGGTAGAGGAGGTAGTCCGTTGCGAAGGTAGGGCTTAAGCTTTGCCGCACCGGCAGACCTCCTCTAAGCGCGGGTCGCTTTTGCCTTATCATGTGGGCGGCTACCACACCCGGCTATCCTCGCCTTCCAGCGCTTGCTTGAGGCCATTGACGGCGCAGATAAAAGAGGAGTGCACGAAGGTCTGCGGGAAGTTGCCCAGCATTTGCTCCCCCGCGTCGAGGCCAGCCTCTTCGGCGAAGAACCCTAGGTCGTTTTGATAGCGCAACACGGCTTCGATGATGCTGCGCGCCCGTCCTAGGTCGCCGGCCACGGCGTAGTAGTGGGCCATCCAGCAGGTGCCCGCCAGGAAGGCGCCTTCCTTGTGCGAATCAAACTCTTCGAGCCGGCGCCAGTACAGGTTTTCGCGGCACCAGTGCTGCTCTAGCTCCCGGATAGTGGCCAGCATCTCGGGACTGTCGGGCGCACAGTAGGTCCAGAGCGAGAATTGCGCGGCCGTGATATCGACCTCCTGTGAGCCCGCGTACACTGCGAAGGCCCCGGTGCGGGTGTGGCAGTGCGTGGCCACAAACTGCCGGATGGCGGCGGCGGCCGCCTGCCAGCGTTGCGCCTGCTCGGGCGTGTCGGCGTAGGCGGCCATAAACTCCAGGCCGCGAGCGGCGAGCACCTTCGACGAGGTATAGGCTTTGGTGGCGCCTTCTTCCCAAATACCATTATCGTCGCGCTGCCAGTTTTCGGCCAAGAAATCGGCCACCTGCACCACGGTTTCCCACTGCTCTTTGCGGCCAAAACGGTCGTAGAGCAGCTTGGCCGTCAGCAACACGTTGGCATCGGCATCGAGCTGCAGCTGGTCGTAGGCGGTGTTGCCAATCTGCACTGGCCGGCTACCCTGGTAGCCCGCCAGGTCGAGCTTGCGAGCGCCGGTAATCAGCGTTTTATCGACAGCATAGAACGGCGACAAGCAGGTTTGGTGGTTTTCGCGCAGCGCGCTGGCCACGAAACCTAGGAAGCTTTCTTCGGGCTTGCCCACCTCATCGAGCTGCAATAAGGCACTCACGATGAGGCCCACGTCCCGCATCCACACGTAGCGGTAGTCGTAGTTGCGAGCGCCGCCCAGCACCTCGGGCAGCGAGGTAGTGGCTGCGGCCACTATGCCGCCCGTGGCTGCGTAGGTAAGCTGCTGGACGGCCCGCATCGAGTCGCGCACCTGCCGCTCGTAGGGGCCTTCGTAGCTCAGCAGGTTGGCTACCTTGCGCCACATAGCCAGCGTGTGCGTGAGCGCTTGGTCAAGGCGCTCGGCACTAAGGCTGGGCACGGCCGCTGCTGTGTCGGTGAGCACTGCCCAGCCCGCTTCGCCAGCTGGGATATGTACCTGCCAGGTATCGGCCACGGCGCGGGCAGGGTGCGAGGTACGCAGCCACAGCCCTATGTCGGCAAAATGCACCGTAGTACCCTCGGCCGATAGCTCGCCTAGGGTAGCTTGCAGGCCATAGTCGGGCCGCAGGCGCAGGGTATGCGTGAGGTCCTCGCCAGCGGGTGAAAAGGTGCGGCACAGGCCCGTGAAGTCGGCTTCGAGCGGCAGCCAATCGGTGAGGGTAAAGGGCTGGTCGGCCACCGTGTACTCGCTCACCAGCACGCTGCTGCGCTCTAGGTAGGCGCGCCGCACAAACTGCTTGCTGGGCGCTTCGACGGCCCAGTAACCGCCCTGCTCGGCATCGAGCAGCAGCGATAGTACGGCCGCGCTATCGAAGCGCTCGGGGCAATACCAGCACAACGTACCCTGCTGGTCGAGCAGGGCACAGGTGCGGCGGTCGCTGACCACGGCCAGCTCCTGGATGCGGGGTTGGCGCGGCATCAGGCTCCCTGCGCTACCATGCGCATAAAGCCGCCATCCATGACGTAGGTCGAGCCCGTGACATAGTCCGAGTCGGCCGAGGCCAGGAAGAGAGCCAGCTTGGCGATTTCGGCGGGCTGGCCGGCGCGCTTCATCGGAATTTTCGCCTCGCCCTGCTTGCGGTATTCGGGGTCGTCGAGGGCCTTCTGGTTCATGGGCGTGAGTATCATGCCGGGCGCCAAGTTATTAACGTTGATGCCGTCTTCGGCCAGTTCTAGGGCCAGCGTGCGCGTAAGGTTGCGCCGGCCACCCTTGGCGGCGCAGTAGTCGGCGGTGCCCGGCGATACTACTTCTTCGTGAATCGAGGTCACGTTGATAATCTTGCCCTTGCCGCCCTGCTGCTTGCGGTGCTGGGCAAACAGACGCGCCAGATAAAACGGCCCGAACAAGTCAGTGCGGATGGTATGCTCAAACTCGGCGGGCGTCATCTCGACTACCGGCTTGTGGGCGCCGCTCACGCCGGCATTATTGACCAGGATATCGACTGCCCCAAACTCGAGCACGGCACGCTTGAAAAGCTGCTCGGCCTGCTGGGCATCGCTCACATCGGCCTGCACTACTAGGGCGCGTTGGCCGGCGGCCTCTACGGCCTGGCGGGTAGTTTCGGCGCCTTGTTGGTCGGTATGGTACACTATCACCACGCTGGCCCCTTCCTGGGCAAACTGAATGGCTGTGGCTTGCCCGATACCCGAATCGGACCCCGTCACGAGGGCTACTTTAGCTGTCAGCTTCGACATAACTGTTTGCGTAAATACCATAAGGGTGCCACCTAGGCGCAGCCCACGGAGGGGCCGGCCTGGCCAGGCAACTTCGCCGGACAGCCCGGCGCTAGGTGTTGGCAAACGCTACGGCGCGCAGAAAGTTGGCCCTAGGTCCGGTACCCCGTGTTAGTCGGCCACAGGTGTCGATACTGTACGGGCCTGCTGAATAGCAGCTTCTAGCGTATCGTGCCGCGTGAGACCGAGCGTAGAATCGGTGGCCAGCTGCACCAGGGCGGCCAGCAGCTGCCCGGCAATAGATTCCTCGCTAGCCTCGACCTCAACGAAGCGCAGGTGGCGCAGCCCGGCCGCGTGCGCCCGCGGGTGCCAGTCGTGGGCCATCCAGTGGTGGGCACCAGGGTGCAGGGTACCCAGTTGGCGCAGGTCTACTATCCAGTGGGCCACGGCCTCGGGGTGGCGGTGGCCGGTGTACATCTGCAGGCCGTGGTTAAGGAGCAGTTGGTATTGGTCGAGGCTGACGTTGCCCTGCAGGCGCATCATGAGGCCAGGAATTTCGGGCGCCCACAGCGCCGAGCCAGCAGGAGTAGTGAAAAGACGAGATTGCAGCATAACAAAGAGGTAATGAACGAATAGCGCGGGCGCGGCAGTTACTGCCCACAACCCGTGGGGTCCAAGCCCGCGCGGTTTGGACCCCGCGCAGGATGCCTAAGGCACCTAGGGCTGGCCAGCCGCTCGCAAAAAGGCCAGCAAAGAGCGCTCCAGAGGTACACAAGCACCTTGAGCACTCGCCAGCCACGTGGCGCGCGTTCTCATAACCCGTGCAGTTACAAGTTGTTCGAGGGTCGGCGTGGCCTTCGCCGGCGCAATTATGCCTTTGAGGCAGCTGCTAGATAGGCGCACGCTGGCAGCGCCTTCAGGCGCCGCTAGCTACCCGGGCCAGGCGGCTCAGTGCATAGCAGCGGCTGCGCTCAGGCGCTTGCGGCACAAAGCGGCTGAGCTAGACCCATGAGTTTGGGAGCTGGCCCGACAGTCAAGTCCCCGGTACCATGCACATATCAGCTGCCCTGCTTACTTTCGTTAATACTCTAGGTAACATATAATCTATTAGCAGCATAGCATCTTTACACGGCGCTGTTTATTTTTATTGTTAAATTATTTATCCCGCTACCTACTATATGTCGCCGCTAGCCGCTGCCACCCATCCTAAGCGGGCCACTATTTTTCGCTTTGTCATCATCAGCACATGTCCGCACGCCTGGGGTGGCAGCGAGGAGTTGTGGCGTGGCGCATAGCCTGCCTGCACCTAGTGCAGGCAGGCTATGCGGTGCATATTTTTAAAACGCACGTGCAAGCCGAGCACTCGCACATAGATGGCTATTGGAATACCAATGAGTTCTGCTCCTTCGCCATAGCCCAGGGAGCTAGTTTGGCCTCGATAGGGGCCGACGGCCACCGCACCTTTTATTGCGACGCCTACCACCACCTGCGCTACCTTGCCTGGAAGCCTTGCGAAGTAACCAAGTGCGACAATATGCACGCCAACCTACGCTAGTCCCCCCTTCGGTAAGTGCCACTGCCTGGGCCTCACGCCCCAACGCTTACGGGCTACCAGTCACCGAGCGGCTACCTAGAAGCCGCAGCCAGTCATTCTGCCACAGGCCTACGCCAAGGGCCGGCTGCCTTACAGGCTAAACTGCGAGCTGCTTGCCTGGGTCCGCAGCCAGGTACTGGCAGCTTCCATATCCGCAAACAGACTATACGTGATGGGCGCCGCCTGCAGCGAATGGCGGAGCGCCGCCGCCGTTAGGCGGGCAAACACGTTTTGGGCCTGCACCACCGCCACGCATAGCGGCTGGCTTAGGTGCCGCGCTTGCTCTTGCCAGTACCGAGCCACAACCAGCTGCTGCTCGGTAGTCAGGGGCGTCAGTCGCCGCTGGTCTTCCAAAAGCCAGTGCCACTGGCGGCGCTGCAGCAAGTACCCCGTGTGCTGCAGCACCTCCAACAAGTCCTCCGCCATGTGCTTGCCCGTGTAGTAAGTGAGGTGAACGCAAGCAGCCCTATCAATGCTGACGCTGGCCACGCCATTTTCGAAGTATAGCGTCGAGGTGGACATAAGCAATTATAAAAACTCGTAAGCAAGTGATTGGCAGCGCACAGTGCGCCGCATAGACACAGCACGAAATTGCTTCGACACCAGTAAGTAAAACCAGCGTACAAACACGCGATTGCTAGGGTACAATCACCGGAAAGCTCCGAAAAACCCCATCAGTAAAAATACTTACTTTTAGAAAGAATAGCCCTGTGCGCCTGCCCTACTGCCTAGCTTATCCCAGGCAGTGCAGCGCTGCTTTACCCGCCTGCTTACAAAGCCGCTTGCCTAACCCGCGGCTTTAGCTGCCGCGAGCTTGTGCCCTACATCGTAGTTTTATGGTGCATCGGCCAGCCCTAAGTGGCCTGCGCTGCGCCAATAGCAGGCAGGCCCTATCAGCTCAGGCACTCGGCTGGTGCCTAAGCTGATAGGGCCTAGCAAGTTATTTTGTTTTACTGCTATGGACTGGCGGCCAGTTGCTTGCTTTTACTTTCCTACATCACCTCCAGCAGCTACTCCCCTGGCATCACTCCTGCTTTGTACGGGCAGGCTCCATATCTCTCCCCTAGAACGGTGATTAGCCTAGGTTGCAGCATTACGCTTTCTCAATATCCATCTGCTTGATTACGCCCTCTTCAATAGTATAGAGGTGCTTCACCAAACCATCAAACACCACGTGTCCCTGCAAGTCCTTGACCCGCTGCTGCACGGTAACTTCCAGTTGGCCGTTTTCGCGCCGGGCAAAGCCCGTTGGCTCTACGTGGGGGTCTAGTTCCTGCCACTGCCGCAGCCAGTAGTCGCGCACCTGCTCGTGGCCCACGGCGTAGTCGCCTTCCCACGCGCGCGACCAGCGTACCTGCGGGTCAAACACCGCCAGAATAGTGGGAATATCGCGCGCATTGAAGGCGGCGTATATTTTTCGAATCAGGTCTTGCTGCTGTTCCGTCTCCCCTAGCTGCCGCTGCTCCTGCCAGATTACTTCGGGGTTAAATAAGCCAGTCAAGCCAGCTAGGTCTTCTAGAAGGTGGGCGTCCGGCTTTTCAGCGTTTGGGGGCAGTGGGGGTGTTTGCATGCTTTCGATTACGCGAAACACCGCGCTTTTGATGTCTTGGCACCCAGCTACTTGCTAGCCGCCCGTGTAAATATCAGCGTTGTATACACCGTGCCGCCCCCAGTGTATGCTGCTCCCGGTATGGTAGCCTGCACCTGATACCCCTGCTGATAAAGCTTGCTTAGCGCGTCGAGATACCCTTTGGAGGCGCGACTCCACTTCTTGCCGATGCGGCTATCCCAGTCAAACTCTATTTCCTCAGGCTCTTGCGCTGGCCGCTCTATCGTCAAGTGCGTGCGGCCGCTGTACTCGGCCACGCGCACCACTACCACAGCTGGCTCACCTGCCTGCGCCAGCACCGGCCGGGCAGCCAGGGTCCCCAAACACACCCCCAAGACTATACTTTTTTTCATGGCCGCGAAGATAGAGTTAGCTCCATACCCCCTACGCAGCCGAGGGCGCGGGCACTGCTACACCTTGCGCGGTCTGCTCTAGCCCTAGGGCCTGATGCAATGCCTGTTGCTCTGCCCGCTCGCGCAAGGCCTGCAAGACCGTTAAGGCCTCAATGGGCTTTTGGCAAAGCGAATAAGGTATTGGCTGCTTGCTAAGCTGTAGACGCAGCCACTCTTTGAGTCTTTTCATGCTTGCTTACGCTACCTAGGCCGTTTAGCTGCCAGCACGGTGTCGGGCGGGCTCGTGCGAGCTAACCCACCTGGATATAGCTACGCTGCGCCCACAATAATAAAATATTTTTATCAGATTGTACTCATCTTAGAAAAAATTTACTTAATAAGCTAGCTCCTAGCGTGGTTCCAAGTAGGTAGTTTGGTATCGGGCGGCTACTTCAATTGGCTCATGCGTGGCTTAGTGTTGCAGCTGTTTTGCGCTGCCTCTTTGAGCGGTTGAGCGCGCGAGCCTATCAGCTCAGAACATTCTTATCATGTCGCATTTAAGCAGCTTTTTGCAGCTAGCTCCCTGCATCGCCAATTAGTTAGCAGGGCAACTACTAGCAAGCAACAAGCCCCGCCGAACTATCGGCGGGGCTTGTTGCTTGATGCTGCAGCCATAGACAAAAAGAGTACCTATCCTAGGATGGACGTTTTAGCGGCAGCGACGCTCCCAATCCAAGATAGCTGAGCAAATACCTTGTGGGGTAGCAGCAGCGCTCCGTACAGAAGGCTAGGAGACTGAGATACGTTAGTGCGCCAATAGGCTTTAATATTTTCTATTTCCTCGCCGCTAAAATCGGGCATGGGCAGGTGCGCAGTCAGAAGCTTGTCCCAGCCCCAGCGCGACAGCATATAGCCAGCCTGCTGCAGAAAGTCTCGTATCTCCATAGGCTTGCGAGGACCTGTGAAATACTCAATAGCCAAGTAAAGGCCTGATGGGTGCACAAAGACCCGCCCAACCGTATTCTCAAAATGAAGATGTGACCCTGAAGCGTAAGTATAATTATTCACAGAGGCAATTAACATTAAATAATTAGGTAAAGACAAGACAACAAATATATTTATCTTCTGACTATTGTCGTGCTAAAGACCTAATGAATAATACCTATTATTGCATAATTTCTATTTTATATCTTGAACATACAAGTCCTAAAAAGTCTGCACTAAGCGGGCTTTTTTGCAAGCCGCTAGTAGGCTCAAGGTATGTTTGGCTTTTGTAGAGATAATGTCTACAATGCTGCGCCCCGCGAAGCAGTTCTACCACTTCCTCCAAGGAGGCGGCAGAACTGCTTCGCGGGGCGCAGCATGACTAGCATTAAAAAATACAGACGCGCGCTTAGCTGGGTATGTATCGAATGGACAAGCCTACTAGGGCAGTAACCACAAAAAGCATTAAGGCAACATAATTGGTCTGCCTGCGGCAGCAGGACGATTGCTGACAGCTATCGCTGAAAATGGGGAAAGCAAGTGGTATCATAGCGACTAAAGGTGAAATACAGCACTTTCATCGCTGGATTTACTGCCTCATTACACAGCGGCTCTCTATTTAGTCACTCATACAGAAGGCAGTGCCAAGGCTGAGGAGAATAGCCTAGTGGGCAGTAGGCGAGCACAGGAGAAGCCCCCCTCCCATAGTTTATGTACGACGGGCGCTACCAATGCAATGGCGTTGAAATACCCCAGCCGGGTGCGGTAGCCACTGTACCCAGCAGCCTAACGCAAAACTGGTCGGGCTACTACCCCGACCAGTTCCATAACTCAACAGGACACATGAGAAAACGCCTGTGGGGCAAAGCTACATTGCGCTTGGCAATTAATTCATCTAATCTTCATTTTTAGACAAACTGCGCGTTTCCAGGCGTAGCCGTAACGAGCGGGGCTGGCCTAACAAGCTAGTACTATTTGCTACCAGTGTCAGCACTGGCTATGCCTTAGGTAGGCTAACGGCTTCCAAGGTATTGCCGTGTCGCATTTCAACGGCTTTTTAAAGCGCAGCGCTGCCCTTTCCAGCGCGGGCAAGCAGTTGGGCAGCACTTAAAAAAGAGTAAACAGGACGTATTCTATAGAATTTACACAAACGTAATGTACTAAAAAATAGCACATTGTCCTTTACACAACCTCTACTACGTGCCGACTTTTGTATCATCCAATTACAGTCCTATTATTCTAGTCCGCGTATTCGAGGTCCCTTTATTCACTTCCAGGAAGGCAGCCACCAAACAAGTAAAAGCCCCGTCGATAGCTCGGCGGGGCTTTTTAGTTGATAATAGCTTTAAGCCAACTGCTGGCGGCGCTGGTGCAGCCAGTGCTTAGCTTCTTCTACCTCGCGAACTATTTGTAACTCAAAGGGCAGGTAACGCGGGGGCAGGGTACTAATGGTATCGTCATGGCGGTCGTCTTGGATGACGTGAGCCAGTCGAGGCTATCAAATCAAGGCCTACGCAGGCCAGAGTTGTCGTTGAGCAGTAGAGGGCTGGGCTTTTGCACGGCATGGCGCAAATAAGCCTTGGCCCCCTCTCGGGCTTCGAGAGCATCTACATAGCCTTTCCAGGTGGTGGAGAGCCACTGCTCCGTTTCATCATAGACTAGCGTGCAAGTACTGTTATCCTTAGGGTCAACATTGACGTTGAGCAGTATGCAAGCGGAAGACTATATAAATGGGAGAAGCCCGGCATAGGAGGGCTCCGGCGGACTAGGACGCGGAAGAATATCGGCGCAGGCACGACTGAAGATATGTAATAAAGGTAGTAAGCCGATTTCAGGCACCGGTATTTGGGGAAGCAATAGTTGATAATGGCGCGCCTCCAGATAACTGATGAGCCAGTAAAATTCCTGGCTGCGAGACTTGGTGAAGATCATGCGCCAATCTTTAAACTCGCGGCGGGCGCTGGTACCACGGCACAGTAGCTGCACATGATGGTGGCGTGGGTCACACTCGATGCGGGCGAAGAGGCGGTCAACTTCGGCGGGGCTGCCTTCTATTACCTGTACGAAGTGGCCTTCATCGTAGCACAGCAGACCGGTGATATTGTGGCGCTTATTATAGGCGCGAGACTCCTCTAGCAGGTCGGCCAGTTGTTCGTCATAGAGGGGCCGAATTGCGGCGCTACAGTAAAGTAGATAATCTATTGCTTGGCCGGAGAGTGGAACTTGCTCTAAGGAAAGAGGTAGTCGTACCAGAGCGACAGCCCATTCCAGCGCCCGCTGTGATAAGGAGAAAGAAAAGGGCATCATAGCGGCAGTACGGCGCGCAACGGGAGAGGTTAACGATGTTTTAACACGAGAACTCCACCTATAACAAGATGATGGTTAAATGAATATCTAATAAATATTCTGTAAGAGCAGCTTATTTTCTTCAATGATACTGCCTACCTATTCCTAACCAGGATTTACTACCAAAATAGTAGGACAGCGACGTAGCCACTCGTAAGCGGAAGCTACATCTTGAAAGATGGCCACTGCGGGGCAGGTTACCCGGGAAAGCATTCGCTGCATGGTCGAGAGGTTATGGCGGCTCTCGTTGTACACCCAGGCAAAATGGGCAACGCCCTGCGCCGCTAGGTAATTAAAGTAGCCCTCCATCGCCCACGGTGCATCGGCTGGCCACTCCCCCACAAAGCCACTATGGTCGCTCAAGACCTTGGTGTAGGGGCGCCCGCGCATGCAAATACAGATGGACTCGATGGCCTGTTGCATAGAGGACTCATTGTACCGACCTAGCCACCGAGTATAGAGCCATTTGCGGACGGCATCGTGGTACACCTCTAGGTTGGGGGTAGTTAGCAGGCAACACAAATCTTCCATACCCCCTATACCTACTAGCGGATAATAGGTTATTCTTCAGTTTATTACCAATCACCTAAGCATAAGGCATAAAAGGAAATCCCTGTAATGAGTGGGGCTTTTGCTACTAGCTTGAGGCAGGTGGCCTTACCGCAGGCGGCGAGGCAAATCGACGGGGCAGTGCCGTAGCCAGTCGTAGGCCCCTGCTACCTCGTCGAAGAGGCCGACTAGTGGCTGGGGCATGTCGCGTACCACTCTCTCCATGGCCATAACGTCGTCATACTCGAAGGAGTGAACCCAGGCAACGTACTTCACCCCGTGCGTAGCCAGGCGCTCGAAGTTGTGCTGCACGACGGAGGGAATAGCCGCTTGCCAGTTCCCGAGCAACATGCTGTGGTCGCTGAGCAGTTTTAGGCAGGGATGCGTAGTTAGGCTGGTGAAGATATGCTCGGCCGCAACGCGCACAGTCTCCTTATCATGCAGGCCCATCCACTGCACGTAAAGCCACTGATTGGTCATATCATAAGATACTGTCAGGCTGGGGGTAGCCAGTAAGCAGCAGAGATTTTCCATTATAAATGTGTTTATCGACTAGCAAGCTAAACACTAATAAGACAATTGGGAGCCCATGCTATATAGTATAGGGATGAGGTAACTTAATAGGCTGTATCCAGCAAAAAGCCCCGTGGTGAGCGGGGCTTTTCTTCAAATTTATAGACTTGTGCACAGCAATGTAGCCGCTGCAGAGCAGCCTTACTAGACCTGATAGCGGTGAGGGTGCAACGTACTAGTGGGGACGGAGGGTAACGGGGCACCCATGCCTCCATGCGCTGTGTAAAAGGAACCCATTGCTTGTTGTAGGGCGATCCGGTCGTGCAAACCCACCGTAGCAAAGACATCTTCGCTGGTCAGGGGGGCTTCCGATGCGCTCAGCCAGCAGGCCTCAATACCGAGGGGATGCTCGATAAAGAGGGGGGTGCCATCCATAGCCAAATGGTCATACTGGTAACGCCATGCCTGGTCGAAGCGCATGTGCTGGCCCCGGGGGGTACGAGTGGTGGGGGCAAAGCCAAGGCTTCGCAGGTAGGTATCGGTCATGGCTGTAGAGTAAGATATAATTTATTTACTCCCAGCCACTTACCCACGTTATAATGCTACCCTTGTTCGCAGCATAGTCCTATTGCTTTAGCTGATGGCTAAGATAGCCTCTTTGGTGAGGATGCGCGCCGGTGTCTGTTCGATGAAAGTGATGATGCGGGCGGTATGCGCGAGTTTGGTGCGGGTTACATTCATGATGCCTTGCAATAGTTCGGGAATTGCCAGCAAGCGCGTTTTCAGACCGCTGGCAGGTTCCTGCGACAAGTCGTGTAGTAGTTTCATGCATCTCCTGAAAGCGTTGCAGTTCCGCTTCTGATTCGCCGTGCCGCAGTAGGCACAGCACTGAGGCAATCCAATGCAGCCAGCGCAACGCCGGCAACGCCTCTTCGGGCAGCACGCGGGGCTGCCCCCAGATGAAGGCGATGTAAGCAGCACAGAGCAGCAGCCAGTGGAGATAGTCCATTAGCGGTGATAAAGCCATTGCGCCCTCCGTAAAATCTTTGCCAACCGCTGTGTTTAGTAGCTCATGGTTTCTTCACTGGCGGGATATTCGTGAAACTTAGCTCTTCGCAACTAAATAGCTAAGTGATAGTTGAAACGCTCGGTTGCGGTAAGCCGGACTATCCAAATCGTATGTGGTTGAAGCATTACCCAAGGTGTAGCGCTCGGTAGTGGCTACATTTCGCAGGCCCATACTATAGCTCACTTGTAGTAGAGCCCCACCTAGGCGGTAGCCTAAGCCCGCCTGCGCGCCCACATCGAGACGGCGCGAGTAAAACGTGTAGTCAGGCACCTGGGTAGCGACACCGATAGTCTGGGTGTGGACATCGGCGGCAGCGACGGCATTTTCCTGCTGCATGAAGCCCGTGCCAGGAAACTGATAATCGGTCACACTCTTCCCTCCTACTAGAAAGCTCACGTAAGGCCCGGCAGCAACCTGAAAGCCTTGGCCATCGGAGTGCTGGGTGTATGCCACTTGCAGCGGGATGGTCAGGTAGTGGAGACGGACATTGGTTTGGGTGCGGCCCCCAAAGCCGGAGTCATAGAAAGTAGGCTTGCTTATAAACCCTCGCTGGGCAAAAAGGACGGCCGGCTGTACGGCTACGTGGCCGAGCTGCAAGGCCCCCAGTAGGCCGGCGTCGAAGCCCCGGCGCGCGGCGGAGGGCGTCTCATCGGCAAAGTGCACCTTGGACACATTGCCCCCTAGGTAAGGTCCGAGGTGAAAGGTGGCCTGGGCCTGCGCTGTCCCGGCCAAGAAGGCGCCAGCTACGATGGCAATAAATTGTTTCATCAGGAGGCGGGAAAGAGGTGCGCCTGATGAGCCTCCGCCTAACGGAAAGGTTGCATCTCCTACTAGCAGGGTGTTCGGGGCTTGCTTGGGGGCACAGACATTTTCCGCTTGGTGCTTTCATAAACCAGCCCTCACCGAAAGCAGACTACAAGATTATTTTATTTGAGCGTATGTCTCAAACTGATTCATTCCGCACATCATACAAAATATATCTTACTGATTTACAACGTTAAATATCATATTATTCATAACTTTAACAAGATAAATTATTAACTTACCCGCTACTCATAGAGAAGTAGCAATGTCCCGTTTTACGTGCCTTTGTCCCTCCTAGGCAGCTTCACACAACCGTAGGTTTGGCTACGCTAACGCGCTACTACGACCTGTATCCCCTACCCCAGGTGATGCAGCTGCCCCCGTCACTCTCCCCTGGAATAAGGCCCCTTATTCCGCATTCCCTTTCCCACCCAACCCCCATGTCTTCCATGACAGTCAAGACCAACCGAGCCGCGCGGCCACTGGCCCTTTTCGGCACCCTACTTACCCTGCTCTTCTCTGCTTGCCAGAAGAAAGACGAGTTACCTACGCCAACCGCTTCAATTGATGCCGTGAAAGGCGATATGAGCACGAATGCGGTAGGTGTTACGGGCCCCAAAACCGTGTGCTACGTCGAAGTGAATAATTATAACTTCAATAACGTAGGCAAGTATTCGCTTTCTACTGGCGAGCCGCTCTTTGATATCGGTATCATTTTCGCGGCCAACATCAACTACAATACGTCTACGCAGAGAGCAACCCTGTTTTTTAACACCCAGGTTACTAATGTCCTCAACAACCGGGCGACGACTATCCAGCCGGTGCAGGCCAGAGGCATTAAGGTCTTATTGTCTATCCTAGGTAACCACCAGGGGGCCGGGGTCAGCAATTTCCCATCGCAGGCGGCGGCCCGCGAGTTTGCCCAGCTCTTAGCAAATGCAGTCAATACGTATGGGCTCGATGGCATCGACTTCGACGACGAGTATGCCGACTACGGCACAAATGGCACGGGCCAGCCCAACAGCTCTTCTTTCGTGTACTTAGTAAGCGCTTTGCGGGAATTGATGCCGAATAAGATTATCTCGTTCTACTACTATGGGCCAGCAGCCAGCCGCTTGTCCTACAATGGCGTAACGGTGGGCTCGAAGATAAACTACAGCTGGAACGCCGTGTATGGCACCTATTCGGCGCCGAATGTACCAGGCTTAGCCAAAGCCAACCTAGGGCCGGCAGCCGTTCAAATCACCGCCACCTCAGCCTCAACGGCCACCTCGTTTGCCACCCGCACCAAAACTGACGGCTACGGCGTGTACATGACTTACGACTTGCCTAATACTAACTCTAGCACCTATCTGTCAGGCATCTCCAATGCATTGTACGGAAAGTCTACTACGTATACTCCATAAGTTGCTGGCGGCAAACTATGCCACCTAGGTTAGAACAAAAAAGCCCCGTGATGAGCGAGGCTTTTTTTGTTGTCTCTCCCTTATTGGCGGGGGGTTCGGGCGTAGAGTGTCTTAGTGCTTATTGAGGAGTATAGCACTCGATTTTTACAGTCGCAGCCTCGCTGAAACAAACAGGTAGTTGGGGCAACTGAGGTATCTGTAAAACGGCTTTTCTAAAGGCGGCAGATATTGTAGCTAGTGTGGCCGCGACTTTCTTATAAGGACCATCCTAATGCTGCCAGTCAAACCTATTAGAACATAATCATTCCACACTGCCAGACTACCCAAATGGGGTAGTGGAATAGTACCTGCTAGTGCCCGGTGAGCCGCTACATGTCGTAGCACTTCAATCGGAGTTTCACCGTAGCCCGAAGTAGTGAATAAGCCGACTGCGCCCGTCACATCTTGGGCAAACCAGTCGAAATCCATCCCAAATAGGTTATCTACATCTTCGCGAGTAGGCTCCATACTAGCATCTTCTGCTCAGATAAATACTCGCAGAGGATACAACGCACAGCAATATAATAGGTCGGCAAGCCACCGCCACTCATCACCAAGCTATTCACTTGACAGCACACTTCTGATGCAAGGCATAAGCTACTAGCAGAGCGACCTTCCTTAGAAGGCTAACTATAAGTCATTCTACTAAAATTCAAACTATTAGCAACTTATGCAACCCATCGCTCTAAACCCCTGCATCCACTACCTCGAATGCGGCGAGGGGCTCAGCGAATACGGCCATTGCTGGCAGCGCTACTAGCCGCCAATGGCCCCGCGCAAGATGCGCCAAGTTCCTTACCGCTCACGCCGCAAACGCAATATCAACAGGATAGCAGCTAGACCAAATGCTATAAAAGGAAGCGTATTAGCTACCCCCGGTATCGGCTCGATAAAAAGGAGCACACATACTTCAAAAGTAGCTCATGGGGCCCCTACCATGCCCACCCGCTGTGTCGGCTGGCGAAATAGCTGACCACTTCGACCAGTTGCGCCTCGAAGCCACCTATCACTTCAACCAGATACTACACCTACAAAAACTGCTACTTCTTCTTAACAAGCAAGTAAATCACACCTATAACTACTAAAAAGTAGAAAATTATCTTGATAACTATCCCAATAATATTGAACCATGTATCCATAATATGCCCTACTTCACTTGCATGGGCCAAGTTTGGGAACCAAAGTAGCAGCAGTAGGAGCCACACTCTTACACGGTCTTTCATTTCGCTAAACTACTGCGGCATATCGCATTCCGAATCGATGCTAACCAGCCCGGAGTTGTCAAACGGTTGCGGGCTATTGTCCCTTAACGAAGACAAGCGTAGTGCGGACATCACTCGTTGTTGCTTCTGCACTGAAGGTGCTCTGCAGACGGTAGCCTTGCTGATACAGCTTTGCAAAGAGTTTCTGATAGCCTTGCCCTGACTTATCCAAACGTTCTCCAAACGCTCCGTTTTCAAAATCCAACTGCTCGCTTTTTCCGTCGGGGTGGGTGATACTCACATTAACACGTCGCACTCCTTCTGTGATTCGCACTACTGCTACTTCTGGCCCACTTGTTTGCGCATTTACTGGCTGTGAGGCTAATGCCACTAAGCACGCCCCTAGTAATATGAGTTTTTTCATAGCCGCTAATATATCCCCACCCCGCTTCTACAACTCGCCTAGGTGTTCAAGCATGGTACAGCCCTAGCCCAGCGTTGAAATGGGATACACGACACTAACCTATACTATTGCAAAGCCTACAGCCGTGAGGGCTTTATTGAGGTAAGTTTTGATGCCGGCTGGGAGCAGGCAGTAGTGTTGCGCAGCTTTGCGGGTAGTGAGCCATTGGAAGGTTAGGCGCAGGGAGTGCTGCTGCCAGAGTAAAGAAAGCCCCGACCTGACCGGCCGGGGCTTTTTTATTAACAGAGCTTGTAATGTTTAGGACAGTCAGGCGGTAATGCTTGCGGAGACCTAGTAAGGTTCTCCTCATAGTAAAGAAAAACCCTGTCTGTTTCAGGCAGGGCTTTTTATTGAGACCCAACTTAGTCGCCACCAAAGTGGCGCAGTTTGACGCTTGATTGACTAAAAGCAAAAATCCCGATGTAAATACTTGATTTACATCGGGATTTTAAACGCTTGCAGAGGAAGAGGGATTCGAACCCCCGGACCTGTTACAGTCTTCGGTTTTCAAGACCGACGCAATCGACCACTCTGCCATTCCTCTGGGTCGGGTTGCTGCGCTAGCGTAACCATAAAAAAGGCTTTTCCAGCGCCGAAAAAGCCTTTTGCAGAGAGGGGGGGATTCGAACCCCCGATACCGTTGCCGGTATAACGGATTTCGAATCCGTCGCATTCGACCACTCTGCCACCTCTCTAAGGGTCCCAAACGAGTGGTTGGGGCTGCAAAAGTAGAGAGCGATAGGGAATGAACAATAAGAAATGAGCGAGCAAGCCAAAAAAATGTGTTCTTGAAGCTGCTCATCGCTCATTGTCAACTACTAATTTTTTCGAGACGGCCAGTAGCAGCATCGATGCTTACGTTGACCTCAAAGCCAATAATGAGGGTCATACATACAAACTCAAGCCATACCATGAAGCCCACCAACGCCCCGATGGAGCCGTAGAACGTGTTGTAAGAGTTGAAGATGCGCACATAGAGCGTGAACAGAAACGACACCAGAAAGATGAGCAGCGTGGCTACCAGCGCCCCCACCGACACAAACGGCCACTTGTCGTGTACCGGCGGCACCACGTAGTAGATGACGCAGGTCGTGGTCAGAAAAAGCCCGATAAGCGAGCCGTAACGCAGCACCAGAGTCATGAACTCGGACGAGCTTTCAGGCACGATTTCGTAGAACACCAGCGCGTCGATGATGAAGGTGCCGAAGAAAATGCCCGCAATGGCCACCACCAGCAGCAGCGCTAGCACAAAGGTTAGCCCAGTAGCAATGAGGCGCTTGTGCAGGTAACCCCGATGCTTGAACCAGGGGTATTTCTTCTCAAATGCGTCGAGCAGGGCCATGATGCCGTTGCTGCTCAGCACCAGGGCCGACACAAACCCGAACGACAGCAGGCCACCGTGCGGAATGCGCACAATGTCCTCGATGGTAGTGGCCGTGGCGGCGTACAGCTCATGAGGCATGATGTCGGCCAAGAACTGCAGAATGTCCACGTCGAGGCTCGGCACCGGAATGTATGGGATGAGCGTGAACAGGAAGATGATGGTCGGAAATAGGGCCAGCGTGAGGTTGAAGGCCATGTAGGCGGCTCGCTTTTCCAGTGAGTCGAGCCGCAGCTCGTGCAGCACGCGCTCGCCTACGTCGTAGACCGAGATGCGGCCGCCGCGCAGGTGCTTGCGCTTGCCCCAAGCCATAAGGCTGCGATAAGCGCGGTGGCGGCGCACATCGGGCACGAAGGCGCGGCGGCGAGTGGGAGGAGCGAGCAAAAGGGTAGAGCTGTGAGTGAAAAGTTGGTTCCGTAAAGTGGAAAGGCTACTTGCCAAAAGCGGCCGGCGCAGGTGCCTCGCCAGGAGTAGCGCGGCCGGGGCCTAGGGGGCCCAGCACCTCGGCTTCGGAAAAATAGGGCGTTAGCTTTTCGCGCACACTATCGGGGATAGGCACGGGGCGGCCGTTGGTGGTGCTCACAAATACCATGAGCGTGTAGCCTTCGGTGAGCAGGTCGTTGGCTTCGTTACGGATTTCATACTCAAACTTGACCCGTGAGCCTTCGGCCAGCTCCTTGAGCATGACCCGGATGGTGAGCAGGTCGTCGTAGCGGGCGGGGCGGCGAAAGCGCGTGTGCAGCTCACCCACCGGCATGCCCACTCCCTGGGCTTCTAGGTCTTTGTAGCGAATGCCGAGCTGGCGAAACGACTCGGTGCGGGCCACTTCAAAATAGGCAGCATAATTGCCGTGGTAGACGTAGCCCATTTGGTCGGTTTCGGCGTAGCGAACGCGAAGTTGGATGTCAGCAGCGTACATAAGCGAGGAGGAAAGGCCAGCGAAAGCCAGAACAATTGACTAGGCAAGAATAACACGGCGGGCGCCAAATAGTGCGGCTCGGCGCTTTCACTGCTCGCCTAGGGCAGTAAAAAACCCCTTTGCTTGGTCAGGCAAAGGGGCTACGTAGCAGGCAGTTGGATACCGCGCTCACTCGCGCACCAGCCGGCGCACCAAGCTACCACTGGCACTCGCAATGCGTAGGGTATATACCCCCACGGCCAGCGCCCCGAGTCGCAGCTCGCCGCCCGTGGCACCTAGGGGCTGGCGTGCCACCTCCTGCCCCAGGGCATTAAGCACGCTGGCAGTCGCGGCCCCAAAGCCGGCCGGCAGCACTACCTGCACCGAGCCGGTGCTGGGGTTGGGATAAACCTGCCAGGCTGCGTCGGCGGCCGGGGCGGTGGCCAGTGGCCGAAGTGGCACGTAGGCGGCCGTGGCCGCGTCGGCGGCAGCCTGCAGCTCGGCCAGCGTGGGGGCGGCCAGCACGGCAAAGGCCACCGTGGCCGAGTCGCTGGGGGCTAGGCGGGGCACCTGCGTGCTTAGCACCTGCGATACATCGGTGCCCACCGAGTCGGCGCCGGCCGTGCGGTGGTCGCGGCCAAAGCCCCCGCTGAGAGCCAGGTATTTTTCGGCGGGGCTGAAGCCATTGCCCAAGTAAACTGGGGTGCCCTCGGCGGCGGTATTATCAATGGCATACACGCCCTTGGGGCCGCGGCCCAGCACCTGCACCCCGGCGTAGAGGCGGGTAGCCAGGGGGTCGTAGGTGTACCCTAGGTGCCGCACCGAGTCGTAGCGGGCCAGGTTGCGGCCGCTATCGCCCGGCAAATCCCAATCGGTAAAAAAGCCAGCGTAAAGCGGCTTGAGGGTATCAGCTGTCATATTTCTGATTGAATACTCCAGCACAATAAAATTGCGGCGGGCGGCGGGTGCCCCCCAGGCCAGGCCACGCTGACGCACTTGCACCCCCACCGAGCGCGGCGCCTCGGGCGAGGGCAGTGAGTCGCGGAAGGTGCTGTAGGCTTCTTGGTCAGCGCGAGGGCCAGCCAGCACCCGGCGGATGGGCACTTCGGTGTAAAACGACTCGCGCTGGGTGCCGGGAGCGGCGCGCAGGCGGTCGGATACCCGCGTTGGTGAGGTAGCCAGCAGCAGGCCACCTTCACTCAGCAGTGGACCCACAGTGCGGTAGCTCACTCCCAGGCCGCCTTGGTCGAAGCCGCCATCGTAGGCTAGGCTGCCGCGGCTGCTGAGGCTGGCCACGAGGTCGCCGGCATCGAGCTGCACAAAGTCGGGGTTGAGGCGCACGTCCAGGTACTGGTCGGTTTGGTAGCCGCCGGCGGCTGTGAGGCGGTAGCGCAGCGTGGCGGTAGTGTTCAGCGGCACGTCGTTGGCCACGGTTAGCTGAAAGGGCTGGTCGGCATTAGTGCGCTGGGCCAGAGCCGTGAGATTACCCACTGCAAAGCGCTCTTGCTGCACCGTGAGGTAAGGCGAAAGCGAGGTTACCGCAACTGTAAGTCCCGTTACCGGCTGCAACAGATTGCGCACCAAGATGGTTAATTGCACCTTCTCGCCAGGAGCGTAGCCCGCCGATTGGGCAGGCGCCAGGGTACTGGTTACCACGCGCGCCTCCCGGTAGCCTAGGGCTGCCACGGCCCGCGTCACGTTGAGGCGGCCCGTGCCGAGCTTACCGCGGTAAGAGGCATTGGCCGGCAGGCTATATATCGCCGTGTCGGCCGACTGCCGCAGTTGCGCCGCCACCTGCTCGGCCCGCAGCTGCGGGAAGCGCGAGCGCACCAGCGCCGCCGCCCCCGCCACCTGCGGCGAGGCTAGTGAGGTACCCGTTTCGTAGCCGTAATCAGTATCGGCATAGTAGCCCTTCGATGTCCAGATATCATTGGCGGGGGCGCTTAGGTCAATGCGATAGCCATAGGTAGCAAAACCCGACCTACCGTCACTCCAATCGGTGCCTGACACGGCCAGCACATGCTCATAGGAAGCCGGGTAAAAACGAAAGTCACCACTGGTGTTGCCCGAGGCTGCCACTAGTACTGCATCCTTATTGACAGCGGCGTAGGTGCACACATCTTGCTCAAAGCGTGAGTAGCCACCTAGGCTGCCCCACGACATGTTAATAACCTTGCAGCCGTGGTCGGCGGCGTACACAATAGCCTCATAGCCTGCAAACGAGCCAGTTTTGGTACCCGGAAATACCTGTACCGGCAAGAACTTACAGTTGAAGGCCACACCCGCCATTCCAATGCTATTGTCGGCTTGCCCCGCCAGTACACCACCTACTGTTGAGCCGTGGTTTGCACCGTCGTCGTTCGAGCTAGGGTCATTATTGCCATTGGCCATATCCCAGCCCCGAAAATTGTCTACGTAGCCATCAAGGTCATCATCTATGCCGTTGATGGGGTCGGCATAATTAAGCTTGATTTTGTTCTTCAGGTCGGTATGGGTCGGGCGGAGACCCGTGTCGGTGAGACCAATAACCACAGCAGTGTCGCCTTTAGTGAAATCCCAGGCGCGGTAGGCGCTGATGAGCTTCAAGTAAAATTGCCGGCCCGTTACCGAGTCGGCGTACAGGTCGTTGGGCTGGTAAAGCGGCTCGCGGATATACAACGGCTCAACGTACTCCACGGCGCCAGTGCCTAGCAGCACGGCCCGCGCTTTGGCGAGCGTAGCCTCGGCCGGCACCTCTACTTGGTAGATGCCACGCAGGTCTACACTACCAGGCAGTTCATGATTAGGAGCAGTAGCCCGGGGAAACTTCTGGCTCAGGCCAGTGGCTCCTAGGGTGCGTAGCGCGGCAGCCACGGCTGCAGGGGTAGTAGCATGCTTTAGCTTCAGCACTAGCCGCCCCGGTATGGTAGGTGGGCCGGCCAACACCGCCAACCGAGTTATCGCCAATAGGATGATAGTAAGAATATATTTCATAAGCAATTAATACTTAACCAGCAGAACTGTAAAGATAGCAGTATGAAGCCGGCAGCGCCAGTCCATTTGCCGGGCGCCTCTCCCCTACTCGGCCGGCCACTGCCTGGGTAGCCCAGCCTCGCGGGCCAGTGGCGCAGCGCCCGAGGCGTAGAGGCCACCTAGGACCGCATTTGCCGCGTCGGCCAGCTCCAGGTGGTAGTCGGCGTGCAGCTTGTTGGCTTGCTTGAGGGCTTCCTGGGTGCGGCGTACTAGGTGCTGCAGCAGCGGCTGCGTGGGGCCATGCAGGCGCGCCACCACCGTGGGCTGGTGCTGAAACACATTGGCCAGCAGCCGCAGGCTTAGCTCGACTTCGCCAAAGGCATCGTCGGTGATGCGGGCATGGTAGGCCAGCCGCGCTTGCAGCTGGCGCAGGATAACCAGCAGGTCATTGGGGGTTTGGTGGTAGCCGCGCACGGGGTCATCTACCTGCTGGCGCAGGGTAGTACGGCGGTTTTCTACACCGTCGGGGCCCTCGAGCAGGCGGTGGGCCAGCTGCTCGGTCAGTACGGCGTCTTGGGCCACGAGGCGGGCCAGCAATTGGTCTTTTTCTTTCTGAGGCAGGTCGAAGAGGGCGCGGCGCAGGTCGGGAGGCAGGGTGGGCATAGATGTGTAAGGATAATAGTATTGTCCTGCTCAGCTGGCGCCCGCTTGCGAAGCATCTCTGTCGCACCATCCAACGAGGCGGCAGAGATGCTTCGACAAGCGAACGCCAGCTGAGCAGGACAGCCGATTTTTAACAATAATCCTACTCTTTACCTTCCAAAAATCGCTTCAAATACGGGGCGGTTTTGCTCGCCTTCACTTGCGCTACTTCTACTGGCGAGGCGGCGGCCACGACTTGGCCGCCCTCGTCGCCCGCGCCGGGCCCGATGTCAATAACCCAATCGCTGGTGGCCACCACGTGCATGTCGTGCTCTACTACTATCACCGTGTTACCGGCCTCTACCAAGCTGTGGAACTGCCGCAGCAGCTTTTCCACGTCGGAGGGGTGCAGGCCGGTGGTGGGCTCGTCGAGCACGTAGAGCGAGTGGCCCCTAGGGGGGCGCTGGAGCTCGGCGGCAAGCTTAATGCGCTGGGCCTCGCCGCCGCTGAGCTCAGTGGCAGGCTGCCCTAGGCGCAGGTACCCTAGGCCTACTTCGCGCAGCACCGTGAGGGCGCGCTGCACGGTAGGTTCTTCGGAAAAGAACTCCCACGCCGCATCGACGGTCAGGCCCAGCACGTCGGCGATGTTTTTGCCGTTATAAGTAATCTCTAGGGTCTTGGCGTTGTAGCGGGTGCCGTGGCACACGGGGCAGGGCGTGTACACACTGGGTAAGAATAAGAGCTCGACCATCACAAAGCCTTCGCCCTGGCAGTTTTCGCAGCGGCCCTTGGCCACGTTGAAGGAGAAGCGGCCCGCGTCGTAGCGGCGCTTACGCGCTTCGGGAGTGGCCGCGAACAGCTTGCGCACGTGGTCAAACAGGCCCGTGTAGGTAGCCATATTCGAGCGCGGCGTGCGGCCAATGGGCTGCTGGTCGACGCGCACCAAGCGGGTTATCTTATCAATGCCCTCGGTGATGCGGCCTTCGGTGGCAGCTTCGTCGGCGCGCTCCAAGGCGTCGCCTTCGGGCTCTTCGGGCGCTATTTCCTGCCCTAGGTGCTTTGCTACTAGCTCTACCAGCACTTGGCTCACCAAGGTCGACTTGCCCGAGCCCGACACGCCCGTAACGCTCGTGAAGACACCTAAGGGGAAGTCAGCGTCAAGCTGATTTAGATTGTGCCGCGTGATGCCGCGCAGCCGCAGCCAGCCGCTGGGCTCGCGGGGCAGGCGCGGTGCCACAGGCACTTGGTCAAACAGATACCGGCGCGTCTGCGAGTCGGCCACCTCAGCAAGGCCGGCCAGCGGGCCGCTGTAAAGCACCCGGCCACCCTGCTCGCCGGCGCCTGGCCCCACGTCTACCACCCAGTCGGCTTGCTTGATTACTTCCAATTCATGCTCGACTACGAACAAGGAGTTGCCAGCCCGTTGCAAGCCACCTAGGGCCTTTAGAAGTGCTGCCGTATCGACGGGATGCAGGCCAGCCGAAGGCTCGTCGAGCACATACACTACGCCAAATAAATTGGAGCGCACCTGCGTAGCCAGCCGCAACCGCTGTAGCTCGCCGGGCGAGAGTGTGGGCGTGCTGCGCTCCAGGGTGAGGTAGCCGAGCCCTAGGTCGAGCAGCACACCCAGGCGACCGCACAGGTCGTCGGCAATGCGCTGCGTTACAATTACTTTTTCGGGAAATTGCGCATCGTATTCGGCGCCGCGGTCTACCTTACTGTCGGCGTAGGGCCGCAGCAATGCTGCCAGCGCCTTGAGCGGCAGCCGCGACAAATCGGCAATGTCGAGCCCCGCAAACGTGACGCTCAGCGACTCGGGCCGCAGCCGCTTGCCGTGGCAAAGCGGGCACTCGGTGCTGAGCATGAATTGCAGCGCCCGCTTCTTCATTTGGGCGCTTTGGGTGTTGGCGAAGGAGTGAAACACGTGCCGCCGGGCGCTAGTGAAAGTGCCCATGTAGTTGGGCTCTTCCTTGCGCTTGAGGGCTCGTTGGGTTTCGGCGGGCGAGTAGCCGGGGTACACGGGCACTACCGGCTGCTCGTCGGTAAAAAGTATCCAGTCGCGCTCCTTTTGGGGCAGTTCGCGCCAAGGCTTGTCCACGTCGTAGCCCATCGTCACGAGGATATCGCGCTGGTTTTGGCCGCCCCAAGCAGTGGGCCACGCCGCAATGGCCCGCTCCCGAATAGTGAGTGAGTCGTCGGGCACCATCGAGCGCTCGGTTACCTCGTACACGCGCCCTAGGCCGTGGCAGGTGGGGCAAGCGCCCTCGGGCGTGTTAGGCGAAAAGCCTTCGGCATAGATAATTCCTTGCCCCTTCGGATAGTCACTGGCTCTTGAATACAGCATCCGCAAGAGGTTGGAAAGCGTGGTGACGCTGCCCACCGACGAGCGCGTGGTGCCGCCGCCGCGCTGCTGCTGCAAGGCCACGGCCGGCGGCAAGCCATCGACTACATCTACCTCGGGCACTTCTAGCTGGTGAAATAGCCGCCGCGCATACGGCGACACTGACTCTAGGTAGCGCCGCTGGGCCTCGGCGTAGAGCGTGCCAAACGCCAACGACGACTTGCCCGAGCCCGACACGCCCGTAAACACCACCAGCGCATCGCGTGGAATGTCTACATCTACGTTTTGCAAATTGTGCTCGCGGGCGCCGCGCACTTGCACAAAGCCGGGGCGGTTAGTTGATGATTCTGCCATTCTGAATAAGCGTAAGGCTTGTCAGAACGGGGCGAGCGGGCGGCGGGTTAGCGGAGCCTAGGGCGCGGGCGGGCTACTTGATAGCAGCTCAGACTTACTATCGCTGCAAAGAGCAGAGCCGATGGGCGCCAATCTCTCTGCCATAAGTCCGTGAGTTTTTGCCAAAAAGCAGGCTCTATTGGCGGTGCCGTATAGCTTTCTACGTAACTAGAGTAGCCACAAGTAAATACCGGCACATAGGCTGAAGCTGGCAGAGGCTTATTCGTTATTGCATAAAGAGTAATAGGATTATGACGAATATCAAGCCAATACCTCTTTTGGTTTAAGTAATTCATCATATCCAGCACTTTTATCAAATTACTATAGGTCGCATGTCGTCCAAAACGAATACGCATACCTCCTGCCTGGCTAGTGTCGGCCTGTATAGCCTTAACGGCTGTTTCTGTAAATGCAGCATTTACAAAATTGTTGATTGGAGCGCCCGTAAATTCTGCATCATGCCAAGGCCGAAAATTGTTCAACTCGGCTTTTGAACCATAGACCGGAACGCCCCAAAACTTGCCTTCACTTGGTTTCCAAGGTGGCATTTGTAATTGCATCACATTCGGCAACCGCATCTGCCGCCAATGCGTCAGCAGCGCCTGGCACCCCAGCAGCAACAGAAACCCCAGCGCCACCCAGCCGGGCGGCAGCAATAAGCGGCGAGAGTGGCGGCGCGGCAGGTACATAGCGGTTTGGTAGAAGCTAGTGCTTTGATGCCGCTTGATACTAAAATGCATAAAAAAAGCACCTGTGGCCAGATAGGCCGCAGGTGCTTTTTTAGTAAGCTCTTTCTTCTTTAGGTTATTCTTCTGGGTCGCTTTCGGCGGTCAGGTTTTTGCCTTGGTGCTGCATTTCGGGCAGCGTGAAGTTGGCGTCGCGCGGATGGATGAGCTGGTCGGGCAGGTTGAGGTCACTGTCGGGGGCCGAGCCTACAGGAGGCTGCTCATCCGAGCGCAGCGAGTCATCCATCATATCGGCCATGCGCTGGCCGCTGGCGTTGTTGTCATCGGTGACTTGGCCGTAGGTCTCGCGGTCGAGGAAGCTATCCGATTCCTTCTCGGTTTCGGTTTGCGGCGTCACGTTTTGGGTTTCCTTGCTAGCCGCACCAGAGGCAGTAGCGGCGGCGCGGTCGTTGTTATCGGGTGCGTTGGGCTGGGGGGCGTTCATAATTAGCGGGGCTTAGTCGTTGGAGTGCTCTTTGTCGTTGCTTTCTTCCCAGCTGGCCTCGCGGTGGCCGCCGGCGTAGCGCTCATCATCGCTCGACCAAGCGGCGCGCTGCTCGTCGGTTTCCTTATTTTGGGCGGCTTTCACTTCGCCGGGCGCCTGGTTTTGCTCTATGTGGCCCTGCTGGTGGTCGGGGCTAGCAGCGTCAGCGCTGGTGCCATAGTCCTCAGTTACGGGCTGGCCGGGCTTGCGAAACTCGCTGAACTCGTCGGGGTTATCGTTGCTGCCGTCGTTTCTATGCTGAGTAGGCACAGCTGGCTCGGTTTCGTTGGCTTTGCCAAAGTTGCCGTAGCGCGGCGTACCAGCTTCGGCTTGGTCAGCGGTAGTATCTACTTGGAGATGGGCCTGCTCGGCACGACGCTGTTGGTCTTCGGGCAGGTCGTTTTTGTCGTTCAGGTTCGGGCCGTCGAGGCTGGGGAAGGTGCTCATGATGGGAGGGAAAGAAAAGCTAGCAGAAAACTATATCGGGCTAGGCCCGTCTTGTGCTTACTCTGGTTTGCCGTTTGTGGTTTCGGCCCCCGCTGGCGCCAGCGACCTACCTAGGGCCCCGGTCCACTTTCTTTTTTCCTTATGTCTATTCAGCATCACCCCGACGAGCAGGCCTTTATGGCCGGCCCCGCCAGCAACCCCGCCGAGCTAGCGTACTCGCTGCCCGCCCCCGGCGTCATCGACTTCACCCACACGTTCGTGCCCGAAGAAGCGCGCGGCCAAGGCCAGGCCGAGGAGCTAGCCCGCGCCGGCCTCGCCTATGCCCGCCAAGAGCACCTCAAGGTGCGCACCAGCTGCGAGTTTATGGAGGCCTTCGTGCAGCGCCATCGGTCAGAATACCAAGATATTCTCGCCTAGTCCAGAACGGTTGTCATTGCGAGGAGGTACGACGAAGCAAGTGCACCTGCAAAGCCCGTTCTGATACGATGGCTTCATCGCACCTCCTCACAATGATAACCGTTTTCTTATCCTCCTACCCTACTAGTACCGTTGCTCGAAGCGCAGCCGCAGCTCGCCAGCCGGCCGCAGCGTTATAAGCGGGTTCAGGCTGGGCGTGGTGGCCGTGGGCAGCACCCGGTAGCGGCGCAGCGTTTGGATGAGGACCAATTGAAGCTCGGTGAGGGCAAAATGGCTGCCCACGCACAACCTAGGGCCGCCGCCAAAGGGCAGGTAGCCGTAGGTAGGCAGCGCCGGCTGGGCATCGGGCGCAAAGCGCTCGGGGCGAAAAGCTTCGGCATCGGGCCACAGGCCCGCGTGGTGGTGCACGCCGTACACGTAAAGCGAGAAAACGCTGCCCTTCGGAATAGCCACGCCCTGAAACTGGTCGTCCTCAGTAGCGACGCGGTCGATTATCCAGGCGGGTGGGTAGAGGCGCATGGCTTCCTGCACCACTTGCAACGCGTAGGGCAGGCGCGGCAGGTCGGCAAACTCCACTTCTTGGCCAGCAGGCATCTCGCGGTTTATTTCTTCCGCCAACCGGTCCTGCACTTCGGGGTGACGGGCCAACAGATAGAAGGCCCAAGCCAGGGCATTGGCCGAGGTTTCGTGGCCTGCCACCAGCAGGATGTTGAGTTCATCAATCAGCTGGTGCTCGGTCATAGGCTCGCCGGTGTCTTCGTAGCGGGCATCGAGCAGCATTTGCAGTAGGTCGTCGGGCGGGGCCGCATCGGCCGGAGCGGCTGCCTGGGTAGCGCGATGCCGGCCAATGGCTGCGCGCACCAGCTCGCGCAGGCGCCGGGCTAGGTCGTCGTGCTGCCGGTAGCGCCCGCGCAGGTGCTGCACGGGCCGCAGGTAGGGCTGCCGGATGGTGGTGACGTAAAACAGCTGAATAGCCGTGAGCCAGTCGCTGAGCTGCATCAGTTCGGCATCGCTTAGGCTATCGCCAAATACCGACCGCGCCACGATGCGAAACGCCACCCGCGTCATGGCTTCGTGGGCTTCGACCTCCACGGGGCCCTGGGCGGCACCTAGGGCCGCGAGTTCGGCCACCCACTCGTCGGCCGCGGCCCGCATAAGGCGCGTGAGGCCCGCCAGCCGCTGCCGATGAAAGCCCGGCTGAATGAGCCGGCGCTGGCGCAGCCAGTCGGCGCCTTCGTTGGTGAGTAGGCCCTTGCCGAGGTAGCGCAGCAGGCCGTGCGTGAGGTCTGACTTGTGGTAGCGGCGGTGGTTCTTCTGCAGGATGTGCTGCACCAGGGCTGGGTCGCGCGTCACGATAGAAGGCTTCACGCCGCCTAGGTACAGGTGCACGGTGTCGCCATAGGCCGCCAGCACCTTATTGAGATTGCCCACTGGGTCGCGTGCCATGCGCAACGACTGCCGCAGCGTGAGCCAGCGCGGCACCTGCGGCCAGGTGGAGGAAGTGGTGGCGGGAGTAAGCATAGTCGTAAGAGCTAATGTTAGGTAGTCGTAAGAACCCGTAGACACTACTGTTGTCATTGCGAGCGCAGCGAAGCAATCTTTCCTTGCGCCGCCTCGCTTACGTCAGCTAAAGTGAAGGAAAGATTGCTTCGCTGCGCTCGCAATGACAAGCGTGCTCTGGGTTTTGTGTTGTCAACCTGAACAATACATTAGACTCATTTACTCCGGTATTACCAGTTCCCTAGGTAGCTCAAATTTCAATTCGCGGCTTTTGCTGCGGCCGTGCAGTTGGGTCAAAAACCCGTCGAGCTCTGACTTGTATTCGAGCCACAGGTCTTCGTGCAGGCTCTTTGGGATGAGCTGCGTGAGGCGGGCGGCCAGGCGGGCCGTACCCACAAAAAAGCCCTGGTACTCACTACTGAACTGCCCGGTGTAATTATCAAAAATCAACCGCAGGATGTACATACTGAGGTCGATTTCGAGCTGCTTGTTTTTGGTGATGCGCCGGGCGCGAGCCGCTTCCTGCAGCGATAGGCGCAGGGCCTTCACGAGGCTGCGGTTGAGCAGGCGCCCGGTCACGGCCACATTGAAGAGCTCATGAATGCGGTCAGCGCTGGTGTCGTACACGCTTTCGAGCGTCACGTCGGGCAGCAGCTCGAAGCTGAAGGTATCGTAAAGCTCGGCATCGCGGCGCACGGCGCGCAGCACCAGCGCCTCCTTCTCCTTGTCGGAAAGGCGACCTAGGGCTTTTTTAAAGTCGGACGAGGGAACTGGCATAAGCCGCGAAGCTAAGCCCGGCGCTGAACACCTGGCGCACGGGCTGGTTTATAGAGCAACATCCTGGCAGTACTACTGCCTTGTTTCACACTTCATTAAACAAACATTTTCCTTTCCATGAGCACTTCCTCGCCCACTTACGCCAAAACCTTCGCCATCGGCGGCGACCTCACCGTCAACCGCCTCGGCTACGGCGCCATGCGCATCACCGGCCCCGGCATTTGGGGCCCACCCCAAGACCACGACGAGAGCATCCGCGTGCTTAAGCGCGCCGTGGAGCTAGGTATCGACTTCATCGACACTGCCGATAGCTACGGCCCCAACGTGTCGGAAGAGCTGATTGCCGAGGCGCTGCACCCCTACCCCGCCGGCCTGGTGGTGGCCACCAAGGGCGGCCTGCTGCGCACTGGCCCCAACCAATGGCCCGTTGATGCCAGCCCCAAGCACCTCGAAGAGGCGCTGCACGGCAGCCTCAAGCGCCTAAAAGTCGAGCAGATTGACCTCTACCAGCTACACCGCATCGACGACAAGGTGCCCGCTGAAGACACTTTCCGCTTTTTGCAAAAAGCGCAGCAAGATGGCTTGGTAAAGCACATCGGGCTTTCGGAAGTAGATGTCGACCAGATTAAAAAGGCGCAAGAATTCTTCCCGGTGGTATCGGTGCAGAACATGTACTCGGTCGATAACCGCAAGTGGGAGCCCGTGCTCGACTACACCCGTGAGCAGAACATGGCCTTCATTCCGTGGTATCCCTTGGCCGGCGGCAACGCCGAAGCCCTGAAAGCGCTCGACCAACTTGCGCAGAAGCACGGCGCCACCCCGCAGCAAATTGCCTTGAGCTGGCTGCTGCACCACTCGCCCAACATCCTGCTCATCCCCGGCACCTCTAAGGTGAAGCACCTAGAGGAGAACGTAAAAACGGCCGACATCGCCCTGTCGGAAGAGGACATGGCCACGCTGGATAAGGTAGGCAAGTAGCCTTTTGGCTGTGTAACCCCACCCCCGGCCCCTCCCCTCCAGGAGAGGGGAGCCGACCGTAAGTAACCGCCATTCAGTCATCAGGCTCCCCTCTCCCGGAGGGGAGGGGTCGGGGGTGGGGTCTCACGAGCACCATGCGAAACAATCAAAATCAACTTACTATGAAATACAACCTCTTAGGCAACACGGGCCTGAAAGTATCGGAGCTTTGCCTGGGCACCATGACCTTTGGCACCACGGGCGGCCGCTTTGGCGCCATCAGCGGCGTAGACCAGGCCGGGGCCGACGCTCTCACCAAACGCGCCCTCGACGCGGGCATCAACTTCATTGACACGGCCAACGTGTACAGCGAGGGCCATTCGGAAGAAATAACGGGCCAAGCCCTGCACAACCTAGGCATCAACCGCTACGACGTGGTGCTGGCCACTAAGGTGCGCGGCAAAATGGGCGACGGCCCCAACGACGTGGGCCTCACGCGCAAGCACATCATTGCCCAGGCCGAAGCCAGCCTCAAGCGCCTAGGTACCGATTACATCGACCTGTACCAAACGCACAGCTTTGACCCCCTCACGCCGTGGGAGGAAACCCTGCGCGCCCTCGACGACCTCGTACGCAGCGGCAAGGTGCGCTACATCGGGGCCAGCAACGTGGCCGCCTGGCAGCTGATGAAGGCCCTAGGTGTGTCGCACTACCAGCACCTCGAAAAGTACGTGTCGCTGCAAGCCTACTACACCATCGCGGGCCGCGAGCTAGAGCGAGAGCTGGTGCCGCTGCTGCTCGACCAAAAGGTGGGCCTCATGGTGTGGAGCCCGCTGGCCGGCGGCTTCCTCAGCGGCAAGTACACCCGCGAAAACCAGCAGGCCGAAGGCCGCCGCGGGGGCAACAACTTCGATTTTCCGCCTGTCAACAAGGACTTGGCTTTTGACATTATCGACAAGCTGCGGCCGATGGCCGAGGCTAAGGGCAGCACCGTGGCCGCCCTGTCGCTGGCGTGGCTGCTGCACCAGAAAGTGGTGAGCACCGTCATTATCGGGGCCAAGAAAATGGAACAGCTCGAAGACAATTTAAAAGCCGTTGACGTGCAGTTTACCCCCGAAGAATTGCAGCAGCTCGACGAGGTTAGCAAGCTCGCCCCCGAGTACCCGGGCTGGATGCTGGAGTTCACCAAAGGCGACCGCCAAGCGTAGCAAGTAGGCCATGCGCCTCCCGCCCCAAGCGTCTACTCCAACCCAGGAATAAGCGCTTGGGGCGGGAGGCGTTTTGATTGGGTACCTAGGAACCGAAACCACAGGTTTAGGGGTTATAATCTGATGCCAATCCTCTATCGGCGGCCTTGGCTGTCGTATTTTTGCCTTATGGCTTTTCCCGCTACTCGCCCGCAGATTGATTATGACGAAGACGTACTCACGCTCGAAGAAGAGCAGGAGCTACGCACGCTCATTGTGTACAACGACGACGTAAACACCTTCGAGCACGTCATCCAGACGCTTATCGACGTGTGCGAGCACGAGCCCGAGCAAGCCGAGCAGTGCACGCTGCTCATCCATTACAAAGGCAAGTGCGCGGTCAAAAACGGTACCTTTGAGGAGCTGGCGCCCCGCTGCTCGGCCATTCACGACCGGGGCATATCGGCAGACATCGTTTGATTTTCTGGTGCTTGGTGTTTAGTGCGTGGAGCATGGGTTTTGCCCAGCCCTGCCCAAGCACCACGCACTACGTACCAAGCACCAACCTTTAGATGGATTTTCCTTCCAAACTGATTGAGAACGCGGTAGTGGAGCTGTCGCGCCTGCCCGGTATTGGCAAAAAAACGGCCCTGCGCTTGGCGCTGCACTTACTTAAGGCTGAAACTGATACTACCGCCAACTTAGCTGAGGCGCTGGCCAAGATGCGCTTCGACATCACGTACTGCGGCACCTGCCACTCAATCTCCGATAGCACGGAGTGCAGCATTTGCGCCAACCAGCTGCGCGACCACAGCACGGTGTGCGTGGTGGCCGACGTGCGCGACGTGATTGCCATCGAAAATACCGGTCAGTACCAAGGCGTCTACCATGTGCTGGGGGGCGTCATCTCGCCCATCGAGGGCGTAGGGCCGTCCGACCTGCACATCGATTCGCTGGTGACCCGCACCACCGCCGAGGGCTCCGAGGTCCGCGAGATTATCCTAGCCATTTCGCCCACCATGGAAGGTGACACTACGGCCTTCTACCTGTCGCGCCGCTTGCGCGAGGTCGAGCACTTGAACATCAGCACCATTGCCCGCGGTATTCCGATGGGAGGAGAGCTAGAGTACGCCGACGAGATTACGCTGGGCCGCAGCATTGTGGAGCGCCAGCGCCAAGCGCGCTAGGCTGGCGCTAGCAGCCTTTGGCAAGAAGCTACCGGTTGGGCCTACCTAGGAGTTCAACTGGTAGCTTTTTCTATTTTCACCTGCCTGCTACCGCAGCGGCGTCCGGCCATAACTTCGCCGCCCCGTGGTGAAGCTCTCCGTTATTATTGTCAACTACAACGTTTGCTACTTTCTGGAGCAGGCGCTGCTATCGGTGCGCAAGGCGGCGGAGTACCTAGGGCAGCCCGTCGAGGTGTTTGTGGTGGATAACAACTCGGCCGACAGCTCGGTGGCGATGGTGCGGGCCCGCTTCCCGGAGGTCATTCTTATCGAAAACCGCGACAACCCAGGTTTTTCGAAGGCCAACAACCAAGCCCTGCGCCAGGCCTCGGGCCAGTACCAATTGCTGCTCAACCCCGATACGCTGGTAGAGGAAGACGCCTTTTGGCGGTGCTGCGCCTTTCTAGACGAGCACCCTACTTGCGGTGGCGTAGGCGTGCAGATGCTTGACGGCCAGGGACGTTTTCTCCCCGAAAGCAAGCGCGGGCTGCCCACGCCTAGGGTCGCCTTTTACAAGATATTCGGGCTGGCGTGGCTGTTTCCGCGGTCGCGCACGTTTGGGCGCTACCACCTTGGGTTTCTCGACCCCAACCAGCCGCACCAGGTGGCGGTGCTCAGTGGCGCCTACATGCTGCTGCGCAAGGCCGCCCTCGACCAGGTGGGCCTGCTCGACGAAGACTATTTTATGTACGGCGAGGACATCGACCTCTCGTATCGCCTCACGCAGGGCGGTTGGCAAAATTGGTACTTCCCGGCGGCGCGCATTATTCATTACAAGGGCGAAAGCACCAAGCGCACGAGCGTCAACTACGTGTTCGTGTTTTACCGGGCCATGGCCATTTTTGCCCAGAAGCACTTTGCACCGGGCCGGGCTGGGCTGTTTACTAGGCTGATAAACCTGGCCATCTGGCTGCGAGCTAGTGCGGCCGTGAGCCAGCGCCTCGCCACGCGGGCCGCCCCCGTGCTACTCGATGCGGGCTTGCTCTACGCGGGCATGGCGGCTCTAAAAGGGTACTGGGAAGCCACTTTCAAGTACGAGCCCACCCCCTTCCCACCGCAGTACATGCTAGTGGCCGTGCCGGCTTACGTGGTGGTGTGGCTGGCGGCTACCTGGCTTAGCGGCGGCTACGACCGCAGCATGCGGGCCGGGCGCGTGGTGCGGGGCATTGTGGTGGGCACGGTGCTGATTTCGGCCCTGTCTAATTTTCTGGATAGCTGGCGCTTTTCGAAGGCCCTTATTCTCCTAGGTGGTGCCTGGGCGGTGGTGGCTTTGGTGGGCCGGCGGCTGCTGGGCCACTGGCTGCGCCACGGCCACCTGCGCCTCAGCGAGCCACGCACCAAGACGCTGGCCATCGTGGGCTCGGCGGTCGAAAGCCAGCGTGTGCGCCGGCTACTGGCCGCCGCCCGGGTGCCGGCCAGCGTGGTTGGTTACATAGTCCCGGTGGGTGCTGGCCCCGCCGCGCCTACCTACGACTACCTCGGCGACCTAGGCCAACTGCCTGCACTGGTGCGCCTCTATGACCTCAACGAGCTCGTTTTTTGCGGCAAAGACCTGCTCACCAGTCAGATTATTGACCTAATGCAGCACTTGCCCATCCGCCCCGAGGTGGCTTACAAGATTCTGCCCGAAGACAGCCAATACATTATCGGCAGCAGCCGCAAAAACGCGCCCGGCGACTACTACGCCCTGGCCCCGCCGCTACGGCTCTACCAACCCGCGCAGCGCCGCAGTAAGCGGCGCCTCGACCTAGTAGCCAGCCTAGGGCTGCTGCTGGCAGCGCCGCTGTTGGTGTGGGTACAGCGGCGGCCCGCGGGACTGCTGCCCCACATCTGGCAGGTGCTAGTAGGGCGGCGCAGTTGGGTAGGGCTGCGCTATACCCCCGGCGCGGCGGGCCAGGCCATTCTTTCGCCCGCCGATACGGCCGATGCCCCAGCCAAGCTCTCCGTAGCGGCGCGCCAGCGACTGGAGTTTCTGTATGCCAAAGACTATGAGCCTGAAAGCGACCTGCGGGTACTGTGGCGCGGCTGGCGCCAATTGGGCGGGGTATAAGTCAGCGTTAAAGGTTTATGCGTAAACCTTCTATTACTGGTTTTTAACTCTTACCCCCAGCTACTTGAGCACAGCGGGCTGCCACTCCTGCTCGCCGCAGCGCGTGCACTGGTGCTGAGGTAGCTGCTGGCTGTGCATGGTGTGGCCACAGCTGCCGCAGGCAAACTGGCCCGGCGCTTTCTCTTGCTCGTCCCGGAAGGCGGTGTCAATAGTGGGCAGGATGGACAGGCCCGGCCGGGGCGTTTCGTCGTCGAAGGTGATGATGGAGAAGTTACCATTGGCCTCTTGGTAGGCGCGGCGCACCTTCCCTAGGTTGGCAATGCCCTCTTTGCGCAGCTTGCCCAGTAGCTGACTGCGGCACAGCACGCTTTTTTCCATTTTGTCGAGCCTGAGGCGGCCGTCTTCTACTAGCACGCTGAGGTCGTCGAGCACCAGGCTCTCGAAGCGCTTGTTGCGAAAAGCAAGTCGCGCCACAAGCTGCTGGTAGCCAACAATAATGGCTGCCACTACCACCACGGGCAGTAGGCCCCGGTCGGGCGCCATGAGGGCTACGCCATTGGCGGCAGCCAGCGACACCATCGCCACCATCTCATTGCGGGTCAAGGTTTTTCCCATGCGGTTGCCCATCATCCGCATCGAGAGCAGCAAGAGCAGATAGATGAATACCACGCGGATAACCGCTTCGAGGTAAAAGCTGGCGGGCACTTCGCCCACCAAGATGCGCACCCAGTCGCTGAGGTGAATTTCTTCGGGTTTCATGGGCAAGAAAGCTAGAGCTTATTGACGGTGGGCGCCCACTGCTGGTGGCCGCAGCGAGGGCATTGGGGAGGTGGGCCAGCGGGTGCGCTATACCCGCAACGTTGGCAGGCCTGCTGGCCCGGCTCGGTGGGCTCGGCCTGGTGAATGGCCTCATCCTTGTCGGGCAAAATGGACAGGCCCGGCCGAGGCGGCGTCTGGGGGTAGATACTGAACTCCCCGTTGCTTTCCAGATACACGCGCTTGAGCTCGCCGAGGTGCTGTATGTTGGCCGCGCGCAGATTGGCAAACAATTGTTCGCGCGAGACCTTGGTATCGGCCATAGCTGCCAGGTCCAACATGCCGTCGGTCACCATTATGCGCAGGTCGCCGCGCGTAAGCCGCTCTACCGCTTGGTACTTAAAAGCCAGCCAGTTGATAAACCGAAACAAACTCAGAATGCAGGCCAGCACCAGCGCGCCCTGCAGGATGCCGCGTTCGGGTATTTGCATCGGCACCGACACAATACCGCCCAGCATAATCATCACCGACAACTCGGATACCGAGAGCTGGCCGTTCATGCGCTTGCCTAGCAGCCGCATGGTGGCAAGTAGTACTAGGTATATGACTAGCGTGCGCAGCGCGGCTTCCAGCAAAAATTCGAGCGGCGCATTGCCCAGCAAAATTCGCTGCCAGTCGTCCAGGTGGATTTCTTCTTTCTTCATAAGTACTAGGGTGGGCCGGGGCCAAACGGCGGCGCACTACGCTACTGCCGCCTACTTATACCACAGCCCAGGCACCCTATGTACTTCCTTCAAAAACAGTGAGTTATTGCCGGGCTTACTCACTTGCCTTGCGGCCTAGCCGCTCAACCAAGTCCCTACCTAGGTAGCCTAAATGACCTCTTACCAAGACACTAGGCCACACTACCGCTTAGCCCGGCACGCGGCCTGCCTTGGTTTATTATCAGCTCCAGCACCTGCCTAACTACGCGTTATTCTCACAAGAAAATCCGTAGTCTTAGCGTCGCCTAGATGACTAGCGAGGTGGCCTGCCTAGCCAATCAAGTAGCCCTACCAATTGGCGCGGCGTAGTCCTTCAGGCTGGAGCAAGAGAATGCCGCTGGCGCTCAGCTCCAGCAAGCCGGCCTGGCGAAACTCGCTGAGGGTGCGGCTTAAAGACTCGGGTGCGGTACCTATCACGGCGGCTAGGTCTTCACGAGTCAGCTGGATGGGCCCGCCGGCCGGCTCGTGCAGGCGTAGTAGCGTATCGGCCACGCGGCGGCGCAGCGAGTGGTAGGCCAGTTCTACCAGCTGCTGTTCGCGGGCCCGCTCGCGCCCAGCCAGCAGCCGGATAAACTGCTGGCTGACTTCGGCATTGCGCAGCAGTAAGTCATGAAACTCCTCAGCCGGAATGTAGCGAAGTGTGGAGGCCTCCACGGCCACGGCCGTGTCGTGGTAAGGCCCGCGCTCGAGCAGTGCCTGGTAGCCAAAAAATTCGCCCGTTTGGTAAAAGCCTGTAATCAGCTCCTTGCCGGCGGCAGTGGTCTTGCTGGTTTTCACGCGGCCAGCTTCTACAAAATAGAGGCGCGTGGGCTCGTCGCCTTCGGCATACAGCAGCTGGCGGCGGGGCACGGCGTGGGGCCGGTGCTCGGCAGCCAAGTCGGGAAGATTGCTCACGCGCCGGGCATCGGCCAGAAACTCGGGCAGGCCGCCGTGGGCCAGGTCGTAGTCGGGCCGCAGGTGCTGAAAGCGGCTGAGGCGGCCAGCCACCGCACTCAGCAGCTCGGTGCTGTCGAAGGGCTTGGTGAGGTAGTCGTCGGCCCCTAGGGCCATGCCGCGGCGCAAGTCGGCGCGCTCAGTTTTGGCGGTGAGGAAGATGAACGGGATGCCCGCCAGCTGCGGGTGCTGGTTGAAGACCTGCAGCACGCCGTAGCCGTCGAGCACGGGCATCATAATGTCGCAGAGCACGAGGTCGGGCCGGGTACGCAGGGCGTGTTCGAGGCCGAGTTTGCCGTTCTCGGCCGTGAGCACGCGGTAGCCCGCCAGCTCTAGCAGCTCGGCCGTGTTTTCGCGAATAAGCTCGTGGTCCTCAATCAGCAGCAGCGTTTTCATAGGGGATAGTGACGGTGACGGTGGTGCCCTGCCCTAGGGTACTGGCCAAGTCGATAGTGCCGCCCAGCAGCGCCACGTAGCGGGCCGTGATGTAGAGGCCCAGCCCCGTGCCGGGTACGTTGGCCACGGTAGCCGCCCGGAAGAACCGCTCGAACAAGTGGGCTTGGTCTTCAGGCGAAATGCCCACACCTTGGTCTTGCACCACCAGCGTGAGGCGGCCGCCTTGGCAGGTGGCACGCAGGTGCACCGCCGCCTGCTCGCCCGAGTACTTGAGGGCATTGGAAAGTAGGTTGACTAGGATTTTGCGCAGCAGCGAGGCGTCGAGCCACACCGGCTCGGGGCATGCTATTTCGGGCACGATGGCCTGGCCGCTTTTGCGCAGGCCCTGCACGTCGGCCACGGTGTCGCGCAGCAGCGTGGGCAGGTCGAGGCGCACGGGGTGGGCGGTTATCTTGCCTTCCTCGATGCGGCCCACTGACAGAAATTCCTCCAGAATATCATTCAAGTGGTTGACCGACTGCCGGATGCGCCCTAGGTGCCGCAGGCGCTGGGCTTGCTGCTCGGCGGCCGGGTACTGCTCGATGAGCGAGGCCGAGGTGAGCACCGCCGTGAGCGGCGTGCGAAACTCGTGTGACGCCATGCTCACGAAGCGCGACTTAAGCTCGCCCAGCTCTTGCTCGGCGGCCAGGGCCTGGGCCAGCTCGGCTTGGCGCTGTTCGAGCTGCTCTAGGGTGGTAAGCAGGGCGTGGGTGCGGTCGGCCACCTTCTGCTCAAGCTCAGCGTTGAGGCGCTCGACTCGCTGACGTTCGGCAAGCAGCGCCTGGTCGGCCGTTTTCTTAAAGGTGATGTCGAGCACGTAGGACACCACGTAGAGCTCGTCGTCGAGGTGGAAGTAGCTGAGGCTAACCTCGACCGGAAACACGGAGCCATCTTGGCGGCGGGCCTCTAGGTCGCCGCGGTGGGCCCCCATGGCCCGCACCGACGGCTGGGCATTGAACGACTCACGCAGCTGCTCGTGGTTGCGGCCCGGCGCCCTAGGTACCAGTTGGTCGAGGCTAGTGCCCGGCAGGGTGCCCGCCGCGTAGCCAAACTGCTGGTGCGCCATGGCATTGGCCGACACGATGCTGCCTGCCCGGTTGCAGACGATAATGCCAATGGTAGCATTGGCCACCACCGCCTCGAAGCGGCGTACGCTCTGGGCTAGCTCGCGCTCGGCCTGGTGCAGCCGCCCTTGCTCGCTGAGGCGCAGCAGGAAAAACGGGGCGCCTTCTACCTCAAAATAGGTTAGCGTCAGTTGGGCTTGCACCACCTCACCGCCAAGCCGGTGCACTTCTGTATCTAGGGTTTGTGGGCCCTCGTGCTGGGCCTGCGCACAGTGCGTCGCCCAAGCCTCGCCCACCATGGCCGGCAGGTGCTGCCCTAGGTCAGGCGCCGCCAGTAACACTGCCTCCGAGGCGTAGCCCAGCAGCTGCACCCCGGCCGGATTTACCTGCGTGAGGCGCCCTAGGGTGGCATCGTACACGGCCACCAGCTCGGGAGCTTGGTGCAGCAGCATATCAGTGAGGGCACGGGCAAACGGGTCGTGGGGCATGGCTAGCTAAGGCGCGACGGTAGCAAGCGCCGGCTCCGCAAAGGTCGGTATCCGCGGCGGCCGGGGGCCATGACAACAATCAAGTGGCCGCTTGAGCACGCTCATGGGAGCCCGAGGCAGCGAGCCAGAATTTTGTGCTATTCTAATTCATCGCTCGCTTATGGCTCACCTACCGACTGCTTCCGACCCGGCCGTGCTGCTGGTGCTGCTGCCCTTGCCGGCGGGCCAGGCTGCCCCCGCTCCTACCCTACGCCACCTGCAGCAGCACCTAGGTGCCGCGGTGCGCGTGTTGGCCATCGACGAGGCCAGCCACCCGGCAGTAGTGCGCAGCTTCGGCACGCCCGAGTTGCCGGCCTGCGTGCTCATGCGCCAAGGAGTAGAGCTATGGCGGCAGCAGGGCCTACCGAGTCCCGAAGCTCTGCTAGCCACGCTACACGGCGTAACGCCCGAGCCTAGTTGAACGGAACCTCTACCCTAACCCACCAGGATGAACACACTTTTAAAATTTTTATAATCAATATATTCTAAGTTCTTTCCTCCATTTTTCTCTTACTTCACCATGCGCACTTACCGCACTTTTTCGCTGACGACTACAGGCCTTTTAGCAAGCCTAGGGGCGGCGGCCCAATCTACAAGTATGTCACCTGCCAATGAAGATATGCTCTCCTGGATGCTGCACGTGCTACTGGGGGCCGTAGGCATCGTGACAGCATTGGCTAGCATCGCGCTGCTCACCGCTGCGGCCAATCGCTCATCGTTTCGGCAAGAGCAAGCGGCCGCGCTCGCCAATACGTCCGCTGCCCCCGCAGCGGTAGCTGCTCCGGCTTCGGAAGCGTCTGCGACGCTCGCCCCTGCGGTTGCCGCCAGCGTTGCGGCCCCGGCTCCGCTTGCTCAAGAATTAGTACTAAGCGAATAAGTCGCTTTCTCGCCGTCCCCGTTTCCTCTCCTTCTGCCGCCATGCAAACCATCCTAGTTCCCATCGATTTTAGCGCCGCGGCCGAAGGCGCCCTGCTCTATGCTAATAAGCTCGCCGTGCGCCTACCCGCCGAAATAGTGCTGGTGCACGCGGGCACTGGCTCGGCCCTGCTGCCCGACGAGCGCGCCCAACTGCTGCGCCGCCTCGAAGCCCTGGCCGAGCGCCTACGCTACCAGCAGCTTACCCGGCAAGATGCCCGCCGTATTCGGTACTACTACCACGTGGCGGCCGAGGCGCTGCCCGATGGCCTGCAAGTGCTGGTGGCAGGCTACTGCGCCAGCCTCGTGGTCACGGGCCTCACCCTCGACAATTGCGCCGCCGCAATGGCGGCCGGCACCATTCCCAAGAGCTTGCCCGAACGTGTGAGCTGCCCCGTGCTACTGGTGCCCGGCGGCCGGCACGAGCTACCGGCGCAGGTAGTGCTGGCAGGTGATTTTGACCGCGTAACGGCCAGCCAAGTGGCGGCGGTAGCGGCGCTGGCCCGTACACCCACTGCCCATTTTGACCTTGTGCAGTTCTACCAAAAATCGCGTCTATACTCGGCTGATAGCAAGCTACTTATCCAGCAGAAGAAGGCATTGCAGGCTACCCAGCAGCTATTGCCCAACGCTACGGCGCACCTGCTACCCGAAGAAGACGAGCTAGAGGGCCTCAGCGAGTTTTGTGCGCAGCAGGCCGCGCAATTGCTGGTGCTGGCTACCACCGATGGCTGCCTGGTACGCCGCTTTTTTCATCCGCACTACTTGCAAACCAACGCGTACCACCTACGCATTCCGGCGCTGCTGCTGCCTACTAGTACGCTACCCTCGGCGGCCTGCTGCGCTACTTGCGAGCTGCGCCGGGTAGCCGCACGTCAGCTTGCCCTAGGTCAGCGCCAGGAAGAAGTATCGCTCCTTACATAGGTGCTAATTAAGCAAATCACCTACCTATGCAGCCTAAGACAGACCTAGCCAGTGGGCCGCTTTTGGGCTTGTCGCTGAGCCTCCCGCAACCACTCTTGAGCGGCCTCTGCATCATCAAACAGGTGCATTTGGAGCTGCCCATGCAGGCCGAGGGCCATCGAGTGGGCTGAGCTGGCGGCTAACGCTTCGGGGCTCACCACATTGGCAAAGTGCGTCAGGCCCTGCACAATAGCCCGGGGCGCCCAGTTCGAGACTATCCAATCCACGGCATGGTCCCAGGGCCCAATGACCCGGCGATTATCGTTGAGCAGGTACGCGCAATGGTGTTCCTGCAAAGGCTGTAAGCAGGCATCGGCCCCAGCTAGGATGCCGATGTACGTCTGGTGGCCTATCCATTCGTTGCAGACCCAGCGGCTGGCTGCATCATAACTTATGCGGAGGTATACATTGCCGAAGCCATTAATAAGGTCAGTGGACATGCGTTAGAATAAGAGGAAGAATAACGGAAAGGAAGTTATAGCCATCAGCTATCTACGGCAGGAATTGATGCATGGATGAAGCTAGTTTCTACTCGAGAGTAACTAAATAAAGATGTAGACTACCTCAATGAGCTTCCATTTTAGGGGGCGCTTTGGCCTTTTGGCAGACACTTTAGTGGTAGGCTCCCCAAAAAATACGGCTAAAATGCACAACCTAGGCGGAGTAGTGCAAAGGAGGGTATACTTTTGCAACTCGCCCGTTTCATAGTTATCCTCCTCATCTTATGTCGCCTAGTTCTTCATCAGCTTCGGTTACGGCCGACCCTACTGCTTATCTCTCCGACCGCATTCTGAATATGCAGGAGTCGGCTACCATCGCGATGGCTAAGAAAAGCCGCGAGCTGGCTGCCAAGGGTATTGATGTTATTAACCTAAGCTTTGGCGAGCCTGACTTTCAGACGCCGCAGTACATCAAGGATGCCGCCAAGCAGGCGCTCGACGAAGGCTATACTTTTTACACGCCCGTGCCCGGCTACCTCGACCTGCGCCAGGCCATCTGCGACAAGTTTCAGCGCGACAACAACTTAACTTATAAGCCCACCGAGATAGTGGTGAGCACCGGCGCCAAGCAGTCGCTCACCAACGCAGTGCTAGCCCTCATTAACCCCGGCGACGAGGTTATTATCTTTTCGCCCTACTGGGTGAGCTACGCGGCCATCGTGGAGTTGGCCGAGGGCGTGGCTGTGCCCATCATGGGGAGCCTCGAAAACGACTACAAAGTGACGGCCGCTGAGTTTGCCGCCGCCATCACGCCGCGCACCAAAATGGTGATGTACTCGTCGCCCTGCAACCCCACTGGCGCCGTATTCAGCCGCGAAGAGCTCAGCGCCATTGCCGACGTGCTGGCGCAGCACCCCGGCATTTTCGCCCTGGCCGATGAGATTTACGAGTACATCAACTTCACCGGCGAGCACGTGAGCCTAGCGCAGTTTGACAAGGTGAAAGACCAGGTTATTACCGTCAATGGCTTTTCGAAAGGCTACGCCATGACAGGCTGGCGCCTAGGCTATATGGCGGCGCGCCAGGAGATTGCAGCCGCTTGCGACAAGCTGCAGGGCCAAGTTACGTCGGGCACTTGCTCGATTGCGCAGCGCGCTGGCTTGGCCGCCCTGCAAGGCGGCCGCGCCTCGGCCGACGAGATGGTGACCGCCTACCACCGCCGCCGCGACCTCGTGCTAGACCTCGCCAAAGACATCCCCGGCATGGTAACGCCCACGCCCGAAGGCGCTTTCTACGTGTTCCCCAACGTGGCTGCCTTTTTTGGTCGCACTACGCCCGAGGGCACGGTTATCAATGACTCGGGCGACCTGGCGCTATACCTGCTCAACGACGCGCACGTGTCGTCGGTGGGCGGCGACTCGTTTGGCGCGCCCGACTGCATGCGCTTCAGCACCGCCGCCGCCGATGACAAGCTAGCCGAGGCCTTCAAGCGCATCAAGGCGAGCTTGGCCAAGCTGAAGTAAGTTTTTCTGCCTCCTAGGTAGGCCCATCAAGAAGAGGCTTTCAACAACCGTTGAAGGCCTCTTCTTTAGTTTATAGGCTTCTTTGTTTGGCTCGGCATCGCCGCATGGCTCGCGGGGCGCGGGCCGTAGGTGAGGTAGGGCGCTAGCGGCCGTACCTTTGCAGTACTTATGAACTTGCTATCCGCCGAGAATATCTCGAAGAATTACGCCGACCGTTGGCTGTTTAAAGACCTCAACTTTGGCTTGCAACAAGGTCAGCGCGTGGCTTTTGTAGGCATCAACGGTACCGGCAAAACCACCTTGATGAAGGTGCTGGCTGGCCTCGAAGCGCCCGACTCGGGCCTCGTAACGCGCCGCCAGGGCATCCGGGTAACCTACCTAGGGCAGCAGCCGGTGTTCGACGAAAGCATGACGGTGGAGGAAACCATCTTCGCCAGCCAGAACGACACGCTGCGCGCCGTGAAGGACTACGAGCACGTGGTGAACGACCCCAACCACGACCCCGAGGACTTGCAGCGCGTGATGGAGCGCATGGACGCCCTCAACGCTTGGGACTACGAGTCGCAGGTGCAGCAAATTTTGGGCAAGCTGGGCATCCTAGGTGAGCTGCTGACGCGCAACGTGAGCAAGCTCTCGGGCGGGCAGCGCAAGCGCGTGGCTCTGGCCCGCGTGCTCATCGAAGAGCCTGATGTACTGTTGCTTGACGAGCCCACCAACCACCTGGACCTAGCCACCATTGAGTGGCTCGAAAACCGCCTGAACTCGCCCAGCCTCACGCTGCTGATGGTGACCCACGACCGGTACTTCTTGGACAAAGTGGCCAACGAAATCGTGGAGCTCGACAAGGGCCAGATGTACCGCTACCAGGGCAACTACGCCTACTTTGTGGAGAAGAAGGCCGACCGCGAGATGCGCGAAGCCACCGAAGTAGAAAAGGCTCGCCAGCTCTTCAAAAAGGAGCTGGAATGGATGCGCCGCATGCCCCAGGCCCGCGGCACCAAGCAAAAGGCCCGCATCGATGCCTTCTACGTGACCAAGGAAAAGGCCAGCACCAACCTCAACAAGCAGCAGTTGGAGCTGAGCGTGAAAACCACCCGCCAGGGTGGTAAAATCATTGAGGCCGAGCACCTAAGCAAGCGCTTTGGCGATAAAGTAGTGCTGGACGACTTCAGCTACGTGTTCAAGAAGAAGGACCGCATCGGCCTGGTCGGACCTAACGGCGCGGGCAAAAGCACGCTGCTCAACATGCTGACCGGCAAGCTGAAGCCTGACACCGGCACCGTGGACGTGGGCCAGACCACCGTGTTTGGCTACTACACCCAGACCGAACTGGAGTTTGACCCCTCGCAGCGCGTCATCGACATCGTGAAGGAAGTGGCCGAAGTGGTGGAGCTTGCCAACGGCGACGTGCTCACGGCCAGCCAGTTCCTTACGCTTTTCCTGTTTCCGCCGGCCCAGCAGTACACGCTGGTGAGCAAGCTGAGCGGCGGCGAAAAGCGGCGCCTGCAGCTGCTGCGCGTGCTGGTAAAGAACCCCAACTTCCTCATCCTTGACGAGCCGACCAACGACCTTGACCTCGGCACGCTCAACATCTTGGAAGACTTCCTGCTGCACTTTTCGGGTTGCTTGCTCATCGTGAGCCACGACCGGTACTTCCTCGACAACCTGGCCGAACACCTATTTGTACTGGAGCCAGGCGGCGAGGTGCTCAACTTCCCCGGCAACTACACCGACTACCGCGACTACCTAGCCGAGCGCGAAACCGAAGCTGCTCTTGAGGCCGAGGAAAAAGCCGCTAAGGCGGCCCGCGCTGCGGCCAAAGCCGCACCCGCGGTGGCCCCTCCCCCACCGCCCGCCGCGCCAGCTAAGCGCCGCGCCTCGTTTGCGGAGAAGAAAGAATTTGAGCAGCTCGAAAAAGATATCGCGGCGCTCGAAGCCGAAAAGGAGCAGTTGGTAGCCAACCTAGCCACCGGCCAGGGCTCGCGCCAGGACCTCATTGCCTGGCCTGCCCGCCTGCAGGCCGTAGACAAAGACCTAGACGCAAAAGGCGAGCGCTGGCTGGAGCTTAGCGACTTTATGTAAAAGCAGCGCTTTGGCATAAATAATGCCTTGATAACCGAGCAAGAACAAGCTACTCGCGAGCTTATTTTTGCTCGGTTATTTTGTTTATCCAGTTATGCTAGCGTCTACTATTTCCACTATTTTTTCTAATATAGTCGGCACTATTGAGGTGCATCCGCAGGGCTACGCTATTGTGCGCTACCACCCCGTCACGGTCGAGATTTCGGCGCTGCAAGAACTGCTGACGCACCTAGGCCAGCTGCTGCTGCAACGCGGCTGGCACAAGGTATTAGTCGATACCCGAGCGCTCACGGTTTTCAGACCGGAGGTAAAGGACTGGACCCGGGCCAACTGGATAGCGCCAGTAATTGCGCGCCCGGCCAAGCTGGTACTAGCTACCCTACTGCCCAACGACGTATTTGGCCGCCTGACCATGACGGAGCTACAGCTAGGGTCGAGTAGCGGCAACCAGATTCTCAATTTTGTCGACGAAGCAGCGGCGCATGCGTATTTAGAGCACTAACTCCTACGTTGCGCCGCAACCGATACCTCCTTCTGCAATGCCCGACCAGGTTATTTTTTCTAAGCCCTACGGCAGTGTGCTCGTCGATACCAGTGTGCCGTGTATTATCACGCAGTGGCACGCCTTTGCCAATGCCACAGAGTTTATTGCGCTTCAGCTATTTGCCCTGGAGTATTTCGAAGCGCACTCTTCCCCCGCCCGGCCCTGGGGCTGGGTAGGTGATGTACGCCAGATGGGTGCCATTCCGGCCAAAGCCCAGGCTTGGCTGCTGGCCGATTTTAACCCGCGGGCCACGGCGGCGGGCCTGCGCGAGGTGAGCGTGGTGCTGGCCGAAACCATCTTCGGTAAGCTTGCTACCCAGACCTACGCGCAAAATACCCAGCAAGCAGGCTCGGCCTACGAGCTGAGCACGCGTCTCTACGACTCGCTGGAAAATGCCAAAGCAGGAGCCCAGCAAGCCTTGGGCCATTAGCCGGCCCGCCCCACTGGGGCACCCTAGGGGCGTAAGCTTGATACTAGCTACCAACCAGCGCCTTAGCGCCGCCGGTGCGACTGCACAAAGCTGAGCGCCACCTGCCGCTGCCCCACCGGCGCCAGTATCTGAAGGCCGTCGGCGTGGTCGAAGCGGGGCAGATACACGTAGCCACGCACCCGCTGGCCGGGCTGCAGCACCACACGCCGCAGGGCATACTCGCTCAGCACCTGGGCCCGCTGCGCCAGGGCCTCGGCAGTGGCGGCGTGGCGCGCCCGATTGGCGGTCGAAACGGCTTGGTAAGCCCAAGCGGCATTGTGAATAACGGCTCGCGTTTGGGCTTGGTCGTAGGTTTCGGGCCGGCGTCGGGTACTGCTGGCAATATCGGTGCCCAGCGCCACGGCAAACAAGGCAATGCCGACCCAGTCGGTGCGGCTGGCCTTGCGGGCCTCGTGGCTGGCCCCGTCTTGCAGCTGCACTATCTGGGGTTCGGGGTCGAGGGCCGCAAGCGGGGCGGGCGGCAGCCCTGGCCAGGGCAGGTGCTGGGTAGCGGCAGCCACCGCCGCGGGCACGCGCTCGCCGTGGCGAATGCGCTGGGTAGGCGGCACTACTTCCGCCTCGCGCAGGGGCGCGTAGGCAAAAGCCGTGGGCATAATATCGACGGGCCGCCGCGAGTCGTTGTAATACTCCGCGTTGAATACCAGGTACTCGGGCTCATACCCTAAGAAGTTCAGGCGCAAGGCCACGCTATCGACGGCGGCTTCGGCCGCGGGCTCACCACTGACGAATAAGGTATCTGGCTGGGCGGGCTGCACGCCCAGCAGGTAGCTGGGGGCACAGCCTAGGGTGGCCACGGCCAGCAGTGGAGCCAGCAGGCGGCAAGCGTAGCGGACGAACATAGGCGCAGGCAAAAAGCAAATGAGATTTACCGCAAGATGCATCAGCCGCCGCAAAGGTTGCCTGCCTACCTAGGATAGGTGGCGATGAAGCAGTTAGCCCGCACGCGCCCGAAGCGCGCCCTACTTGTGTTCTGGCACTGCTGAGCGGATATTAGACGCGCAACAGTGCCCGTTTGCCTGCAAAAAATATCCTGTTTTCTTACTTCGCGCGCAGCGCTTCGCCACGTTTCAAAAGCACCCTAGGCTACTCGGCGGCGGTACCGCCTGCCAGCTTCTCGCCTACAAAAAAGTAGTGGCGGTGCAGCAGCGACTTGAAGCCAAACAGCTGCTGTCGCAGTTCCCAGTCGGTGCTGCTGCGCGTGCGGCGCAGCTGCCACCACTGCCAGGGCCACAGCAACAGGGCCAGCGGCAAATACAGCAGGTCTTCGTTGTAGCGAGCGGTGTACACCACGTGCGTCAGCCGGATGCCATTAATGTCGAAAAGCCGCTTGAGCTCTTGGTGCTGCACCAGCTGAAAATTGCCTTCGTCGGGCTCGAAGAGCAGGCGAAAGCGCCGCACCCGGCCCGAAAACAGGTACGAAAGCCGGTCGCGCACGCTCAGACAGTTGTCGTTGCTCACCAGCAGCAGCCCGCCCGGCCGCAGCCGGCGGGCACAGTTGCCCACAAACTGCGCCGTATTGGCAAAGCACATGATGCCGCTGATAGACGTAATGACGTCGAACGCGGGGCCCGGCTCGAAGGGAAACTGGCGGCTGAGGTCAGCGGCTTCGTAGCCCGTCAGCCCTCCCGGCACGGGGGGCGGCGCGGGGCGCACATCGGCACCCCACAACTGAGGCTGGGCAAAAAACCGCCGCACCTGGCTTAAAAACTCGCCTTGCCCGCAGGGTAAGTCGAGCCAGCGCACGGGCTGAGCCAATCGGGCGGCTTGGTGGCGCAGCAAATACGCCAGTACATCGCGGTTGACGTGCTTTTGCGTATTGCCGCGCGGCACCGTGGCAAGCTGCGCGGTGGTTTCCGGCCCTAGGCCTTCCATAGCTCGTGCTCCTGGCCTTTGCTGGTAGTGAGCACGAAGCGGGCAGGATTGGGACGCAACACGAGGCGCACGCGGCCGGGGTATTTCTCCGAGTCTATCCACACGCCGTCTTCCTTTTGCGGGGTGAGGGTGGCGGGCAGGTAAGCCGTGGGCAGCAGCACATCGGTATCCGACTTAAGGTCGGCGTGCACGGTTTCTAGTGCGGCTTCGAGGTCGGCGCCGTAGTCGTCGTTGAAGTCGTCTTCGAGGTCGTGCAGGGCTTCTTCTACGTCGTCGTAGCGAGCGTCGTCGTAGGTCAGGGTTTGCAGCTCGGCTTTTTTCTCAATCAGGGCCACGAGGGCTTTGTTCAGGTCGGTGGCGTTCATGGGGGAAGGCGGCAGAGAATATGAGCGAGGTAAAGCGCAAAAATGCACCCGAAACGGCAATTGGCCCAGCGCTGGCCCTAAACCGTGCGGCCCGCCCGCCCGTTTAGCCGGGCCTATGCTTCTTTCTTATCTGTTGGCTGCAGTCACGCTGCTGGCCTTATTGTTCGGCTTTTACCGCTACCTCACCGCCGATGCTCGCCGGCAGCGGGCGGCACTGGCCACGCCTTTTCTTGACCATTGGCGCGAGCTACTTCTCACGCACGTAGCGTTTTATGCTGGCCTAGAGAAAGCTGAGAAAACACGCTTTGAGCAGGCCATGCAGCTATTCTTGGCCCGCACGCGGCTCACCGGAATTCAAACCGAGGTAGATGACCTCACGCGGGTGCTCACAGCGGCGGCGGCCGTTATTCCGGTATTTGGTTTTCCGGGCTGGGAATATCCGACGCTGCACGAAGTGCTGATAGTACCCGACGCCTGGCAGCTCGAAACCCGCCCCGACCAGAAGGTGCAGCCGCTGCAAGGCACCCTCCTAGGGTCGGTGCAGGGATTTCAAACCTCGCAGTATATGCGCCTCTCGCGGGCGGCGCTGGTGCAGGGTTTTGCCGATGCCGAAGACCGGCACAACGTGGGCGTGCACGAGTTTGCGCACCTCGTAGACGAGGCCGATGGCCAGATAGATGGCGTGCCCACCGCCGTGCTGCCGCCCGCCCTGCGCCAGCCCTGGGCCGAAGTCATGCACCGCGAGCTGGCCGCCATTCGGGCCGGGCACTCCGACATTGACCCTTACGCCGGCACCAACGAGGCCGAGTTTTTTGCGGTGGTGAACGAGTACTTTTTTGAGCGCCCCGAGAAGCTACAGGAGCACCACCCCGAGCTGTTTGAGCTACTAAGCCAAGCCCTGCACCAGCATCCCGAGCAGACCCTAGGCGCCCGTCCCGGCCACCTCGACCCGCGCCAGTGGCTGCGCCAGCTGCGCGCTAAAAAGAAGGCCCTAGGTCGCAATTCGCCCTGCCCCTGCGGCTCGGGCAAGAAGTACAAAGACTGCCACTTGGCGGCCAACCAACCTGTGGTGGCTACCTAGGGGGCTGCTTGAGCTATTTAGACGTGTGAAAGCTAGCACGTAGTTAAGGTTTTACTCTTGGTCAGGCCGAGCCTCGCGAAATATCTCTACCGCACCGTCGAAGCGGTAGAGATACTTCGCGAGGCTCGGCCTGACGGTTTAAATGGCCTTTTTACAAAAACCACACAGGCTCTTAGCAGAGCCATTCCCATGTCTTGGTAAAATCAAGCTGTAAGGACAAGCGCGTTTTGCGTAGGCCCTGGCTAAAAAAAGCCAAGCGAGTAGTTTAGCGCCTAGCTTTTACTTTCTGCCCAAAACTGGCCTGACTAGGCACCTAGGGCACCTACCTACTTCTATGAAGCAGCTTTTATTCAGCTTACTGCTAGCAACGGCCAGCCTGGGGGCACGGGCCCAGGAGTACTACCTCGACCTAAGCCGCCAGCGCCTGGAGGTGCCTAGCCGCACCCTAGCCGTGGAGCAGGTGCTAGATGGGCGCCACGACAACCAAACAATAGGCTACACCTACCGCGGGCTGAGCAACAACCGAGCGCTTGCCGTGACCTTTCGCCAAGGCCTGGCACCAGAACTGACCGACTTTATCCAACGCCAGCTGCCCGCCCGGCCTACCGACCACCCGCTGGTGCTATGCGTGCGGCAGCTGCGCCTCAACGAAGAGCACATTCCGGGAAGGGAAGGCGCCACGGCCTACCTCAGCCTCGACGCCTACCTGCACCGGCCCGATGGCTATCACTTTGTGCAAAGCATTGCCTCGCACACCAGCGCCCAGGGCACGGAAGTAACCAAACAGCACGCGGGCCACTTGGCCCTGCTGCTGAGCTATTGCCTCGGGCAGCTATCGCAAGCCGACTGGGCGGCGGCAGCAACCCAGCCGGCCCGCACGCTGGCCCAGCTGCCGGCCGATGCGCCGGTGGCCCGGCCCAGCCGCACGCCCGTGGCTAGGCAGCCGGCCATTTTGCGCGAGTTGCCGCGGCGGGGTATTTACCACAGCTTCGCGCAGTTTTTGGCCAATCAGCCCGACGACCGCCACGCCCTGCGCCTCGATACCGTGCAGCCACGCCTGCGCAGCTTACTGGCTTGGCAGCAGTGGCAGCGCGTGCCGTGGGTGCGCCCACTGGTATTCGATAGCCTAGGGCGCTGGGCCGAGCCGGCCGGCATCTGGGGCTTTTCGGATGGGCAGGGCGTGTTTGTGCAGCACGACCAGCATTTCTTTCCGCTGCGGCGGCAGGGCTCGTTTTTCACCACGGTAGGCACGGCCCTGCCCGATGAGGAAGTGCAGCGCCGGCAGGCAGCTTCCCGTGCCCAGGCCGGCTACAGCAGCGGAGTTTTTAAAGTGCCGGCCGTCGTCACCGATGTGCCCGTGTGCTACGCCGTTGATATGCAGTCGGGTGGGCTCTACCCCTACCCCGGCCTGCGTGCGCCCATTCGCCCCGATACGGCCTACGTATACGTGTATCGGCCCGCCCAGGCCGCAGGGCCGGCCCAGGTGCAAGTGTGGCTCAATGGCAAGCAAGCCGGTACCCTGCGCCCTGGCCAGTACCTAGAGCTGCCCTGGCCTTACTACGATACTTTGTTTAGCCTGTGCCTCACCGATGGCACCAGCGGCAGCGCCTGCCAGCACCTGCTGCCCGACGTAGCCCAGCCCAACTTTCTGCGCGTCAGCTTCAGCCCCGAGGCGCCGCTGTGGCAGTGGGTACCAACTGCCCAGGGCCTGGCCGACCTGGATGAGCTAGATAGGTTGCGGAAATAAGAAGCTCGAATACATTTTGCTTAAGTCACTCTTACTTGCACAAGTAATAATGCTAAGCATGTAACACAAAGGATAGTCACTTTAAAATGAGTTTATAATTTTTAAAATAGCAGAACAATACTTCATAATATACATAATTATTATATGCAATAATATACTTTTGATTTATGGCTTATTACCTAAATTCCTACCGGCCGCTTATCTGGACCCAGTTTGGACAGCAAGCTGCTATAAATCATAATTTACCGCGCTTTATTGATGCTTCGTGTCGGCGCGAGCCAGATTTTGAGAGTCAATTTCCTTCCATGACAGCTATTTGCAGAGGTAGCCAAGGGGCGGTTCGCCTTAAGGAAGGCGACTATGTGGCTTACACTACAGTCAAGCGTAATTATGAGCCAGCTGCAGCTTTGGGTCGATATCTAGTTGGAGGCTTTAAAGTATTAAAGCGTTACACAACACATGAGGAGGCTGCGAATTGGTACCGTTCTAAAGCGTTATCACTACCTAGCAACTGCTTTGTAGATGGCAACAATCCGCTCAATTTTAATCTAACCGGAGGATTTTTAGACACTAAGAGCTACGCGAAGGAGTTAGAAGAATTAAATAAAGAGCCTGATGCTATAAAATCCTTTAACTATGCTCAAAGGATAAATAATTGGGATGCAGGATATAGAGAAAAGGTTAATCATAACAAGATATTCATTATCACCGAACCAATAAAGCTTGATTTTAAAAGTCCGATTCTGTTGACTACACCCTTGAGCGAACGAATTTTTAAAAACAAATTTCCTAACACCCGCTCGCTTCGAAGAATTGAAGATGACCAGTTTTGGCAGTTAATGGACTTACTGCCTCCCCTTACAGCAAGTTTGTAAAACTTACCTACTCGAGTTCCGAGGCCGGGTCCCAGAGTAGCTTTTTGAAATCGACCACCGTGTCATCTTCTACCCGCACGCCTTCGGCCTCCAGCCTTTCTTGCATGGCAGTGGGCGTGGGAAAGTGGTGCCGCCCTGTGAGCTGCCCTAGGCGGTTGACGACGCGATGGGCGGGCACGGGTGCGTCGCGGCGGTGCGTAATAGCATCGAGGTTGCTGGCATTGAGGGCGTAGCCCACGGCGCGGCTGCCCTGCCGGGCCCCTAGATAGTGCGCAATGGTGCCGTAGGTACTCACGCGGCCTGGCGGAATGAGGCGCACCACCTCGTGCACATCCTGGAAAAAATTGCGCTCGGCGGGGGGCGAGACCGGAGCGGCGGGGGGCGGGCCAGCAGTTTTTTTCATGGGCGGAAATTAGGGCCAGGCGGGTGCAACTGCCACCGGGCGGCGGCGTCCTTGGCTGTTGCTGAACCCTAAGTACCTAGGGCTTGTTGCCGGGCACCCTGCCTGGCTGCTCAGTAGTACCTTTTTTTCGCTGCTCTGCCTTGGCAAAACTGCCTTACCTATCCGCCTCCCCTATGCGCTTTCTAACGCTGGCCCGCCTCACGTCGGCCTGCGGTGCCCTGGCCCTGCTAGCGGCCTGCCACGCCAAACCCGACGACGCCAAAGGCGGCAAAGGCAATGACAAAAAGAACGCTGGCCCCGCTCTGGTCGATGTGCTCGTGGCCCGGCCCTCCTCGGTGAGCGACTCGGTGGAGGCCAACGGCACCGTGGTGGCCAACGACTTTGTGGAGCTGCACCCCGAGGTGAGCGGCCGCATCACTAGCCTCAACGTGCAGGAAGGCCGCCGCGTGAGCAAGGGCACTATTATTGCCCGCATCAACGACGCCGACCTACGCGCCCAGCTTCAGAAAACCAACGCCGTGCTGCGGGTGGCGCAGCTCTCGGTGAACCGCCTCGAAAAGCTGCTGAAAGTACAGGGCGTAAACCAGGCCGATTACGACCTGGCCGTAAGCCAGGTGCAGAGCGGCCAGGCCGATGCGGCCTATACCCAGGCGCTCATCGCCAAAACGGTGGTGCGGGCACCCTTTACCGGCATCCTAGGGCTGCGCCAGGTGAGCCCCGGTGCCTACGTGACGCCAACCACCATCATCGCCACCTTGCAGGCCGACAACAAGCTGAAGGTCGATTTTACCTTACCCGAAACCTATGGCAGCCTCGTGCGGGCCGGCAAAGTGGTGACGGTGAACTTCGGCGGCAACCCGCCTCGCCGCTACCCGGCTACCGTGCAAGCGTTGGAAAGCCAGATTAACCAAACTACCCGTAACCTGACCGTGCGCGCCCTGCTGCCGGCCGGCGCCCAAGTGAGCCCCGGCACCTTTGCGCGGGTGCAGGTGCCGACCGGCGCGGCGCGGCAGCGCGTGGTAGTACCCACCAATGCCATTATGCCGGGCGACAAATCGGACCAGGTAGTGCTGGTGAAGCACGGCAAGGCCCAGATGCAAAACGTGAAAACCGGCGACCGCCAAAACGATAAAATCGCCATCGTGAGCGGCCTGGCTACCGGCGACTCAGTGGTGACCAATGGCGTGCTGTTTACGCAGCCCGGTAAGCCGGTGAAAGTTAGAAGCACGAAATAAAATCGCCTGTCATTGCTTCGTCGTGTCTCCTCGCGATGACAGATGTTATAAAGCATTACTAATGAATATATCCGAGCTATCCCTCAAGCGCCCGGTGCTGGCGACGGTTTTCAACCTGCTGCTCATCCTGTTTGGGGCGGTGGGGTTCTCGTTTTTGGCCCTGCGCGACTACCCGGCCATCGACCCGCCGATTATCAGCGTCAGCACTTCCTACACGGGTGCCAATGCCGACGTAATTGAGAATCAGATAACGGAGCCGCTGGAGAAGCAGATTAATGGTATTCCGGGCATCAAGTCAATTACCAGCAGCAGCTCCCTAGGGTCGAGCAACATCACGGTAGAGTTTAACCTGGATGTGAACCTAGAAGCTGCCGCCTCCGACGTGCGCGACAAGGTGGGCCAGGGCGTGCGCTCGCTGCCGCAGGACATCGACGCGCCGCCGGTGGTATCGAAGTCCGACGCCAACTCCGACAACATCTTGATTCTGGCCGTGCAGAGCCGCACCAAGAACCTGATGGACCTCAGCGACTTTGCGGAGAACAACTTGCAGCAGCGCTTCCAAACTATTGATGGCGTGTCGGCCATCAACATTTTTGGGCAGCAGCGCTACGCCATGCGCCTGTGGCTAGACCCGGCCAAGATGGACGCCTTCCAAGTGTCGTTTACAAACGTGCAGCAGGCCCTGAACGCGGAGAACGTGGAGGTGCCGGCCGGCAAAATCTACGGCGGCCAAACCGAGCTTACCATCCGCACGATGGCGCGCTTCACCACCGAGGCGCAGTTTCGCAACCTCATCCTGCGCGAAGACAAAAACGGCATCGTGCGCCTCGGCGACGTGGCCCGCGTGGTCCTAGGTCCCGAAAGCTACGAGCAAGCCTGGAAGGTGAACGGCGCCTACGCCATTGGCCTGGCCGTGGTGCCGCAGCCGGGCTCAAACTACGTGGCCATCGCCGACGAGTTTAACAAGCGCCTGGCCGAGGTGCAGAAGGAAAATAAGTCGGATATCCAGATGCGCATCTTGACCGACAACACCAAAATCGTGCGCAACTCGATTGAGGAAGTGGAGGAAACGCTACTCATTTCCTTCGGGCTGGTGGTGGTCGTGATTTTCTTCTTCTTCCGCAACTGGCTCACGGCATTGCGCCCGCTCATCGACATTCCGATTTCGCTGGTGGCCACGTTTTTCATCATGTACCTGGCGGGCTTCACCATCAATATCCTTACGCTCCTAGGTATCGTGCTGGCCACGGGCCTGGTAGTAGACGATGGTATTGTGGTGACGGAGAATATCTTCCGCAAGCTGGAAGAAGGCCTGGATATTAAGACGGCGGCGCTGGAAGGCAGCAAGGAAATCTTCTTTGCCGTTATCTCGACTTCACTCACGCTGGCGGTGGTGTTCTTGCCGGTAATCTTCTTGGAAGGCTTCACGGGGCGCTTGTTCCGTGAGTTTGGGGTGGTAGTAGCGGGCGCGGTGCTGATTTCGGCGTTCGTGTCGCTCACCATCACGCCGGTGCTCAACGTGGTGCTGCACCGCGAAAACACTACTAAGGAAGGCAGCGGCCACGGCAAGTTCTATGACATGACCGAGCCCTTCTTCCAGGGCATGGAAAGCTGGTACGGGCGCATAGTAGGTGGCTTCTTGAAAGTGCGCGCTCTGGCCTGGGTAGTGGTAGCGGCCTGCGCGGGCCTCATCTATTTTATCGGCAAGGGCATTCCTACCGAGCTGGCCCCACTCGAAGACCGCAGCAGCGTGCGCATGGTGTTGACGGGGCCCGAAGGCACCAGCTTCGATGCGATGGAAAAAATCAGTGCCCAAGTGGCTGCGTTTACCAGCGACTCGGTGCCCGAAAACGACTTCGTATTTGCCCGCACGCCTGCCGGTGGCAGCGCCAACACGGCGCAGGTGCGCGTGGGCCTGGTGCCGCCCGACGAGCGCACGCGCTCGCAGGATGACATTGCTAAGTACTTGACCAAAAAGACGAAGCGCTTCAACGACGCCCGCATCTTCGTGGTGCAGGAGCAGACCATTGCGGTGGGCTCGGGGGCCAAGAGCAGCGTGCCGGTGCAGTTTGTACTGCAAAACACCGACCTAGAGCGCATTCGGGAGGCCCTGCCCAAGTTCTTGGCGGCCGCCCGGCAAGACCCCACGTTCCAGAACGTGGATGCCAACCTCAAGTTCAACAAGCCCGAGGTGCAGCTTACCTTCGACCGCCTCAAAATCAGGGACCTAGGGCTGACTACCCAAGACGTGGTGGCGGCCGTGCAGGGCGCCTTTGGTGGCCGGCGCATGGCTTACTTCCTACTTAACGGCCGGCAGTATCAAGTAATCGGGCAGGTAGACCGCAACTCGCGGAGCGCCCCTAACGACATCAGCCGCCTCTACGTGACCAACAGCCGCGGCGAGAGCATTCCGCTGTCGTCGGTGGTGCACCAAGTTGAGAACTCGAACCCCAGCACGCTTTACCACTTCAACCGCTTGAAGGCCGCCACGCTCTCGGCGCAGCTAGCCGAAGGCAAAACTGTGGGCGACGGGGTGAAGGCCATGCAGGCCATTGCCGACAAAACGCTGAACTCTACCTTCTCGACGGCGCTCACCGGCTCGTCGCGCGACTTTGCCGAGAGCTCCGGCAATACGGCGTTTGCCTTCATGCTGGCGCTGGTGCTCATTTACTTGCTGCTGGCAGCGCAGTTTGAGAGTTTCCGCGACCCGCTTACCATCCTGCTCACAGTGCCGCTGGCGTTGGCGGGCGCGCTGCTCAGTCTGTGGCTGATGGGCCAGACGCTCAATATCTTCTCGCAAATCGGGATGATTATGCTCATCGGCCTCGTGACCAAAAACGGTATCCTCATCGTGGAGTTTGCCAACCACCAGCGCGACGCCGGCCTGCCGCTGCGCGAGGCCGTGCGCCTGGCGGCCCAGCAGCGCCTGCGCCCCATCCTGATGACCTCGCTGGCCACCGCCCTAGGTGCCCTACCCATTGCCCTCAGCCTCGGAGCGGCCTCTACCAGCCGCAAGCCGCTGGGCACCGTTATTGTGGGCGGCATTCTGTTCTCCTTGATTTTGACACTGCTGGTGATTCCGGCCGTGTATACCTTCATCGGGAAGGAGCGCAAGCCCGAAGCTGGCGACGCTGACCTAGCCTCCGTTCACGAGCCCGCCGAAGTAGCCGCGTAAAAAGTCGATTGTCATGCAGAGTATTCTGCGCCTCAAGTAGAGACGAAGCCTCTCGCGTGACGCAGTAGTCTCGAACGTTTTTGAAGTTAGTTCACCACGCGAGATGCTTCGCTGCGCTCTGCATGACGGACGTATTTGCTGCCCATCTTTCCATGAAACCCCTCCTCATCGGCCTAGGGCTCGTTAGCCTCCCCTTCGCCGCCCTGGCCCAAACGCCCACGCCCGCCGTGCCCCCGCCCACCGTAGCGGCGGCCGACGACCGGGCGCCCGTGCTTACGCTACGCGACGCGCTGCAAACGGCGCTCAAGAATAGCCTCGACATTCAGATTGGCCGAAACAATGTTGAGGTTCAAAGCCTGCAAAACACGTTGGGCTTTGCGGGCGGGCTGCCCACGGTGGGCTTAACGGCCACTAACAACGTGGTGATTAACAACACCCGGCAGCAATTTAACGTGGGCGACCCGCGCCAGGCCACCGGCGCCCGCTCGACGCAGTACGCGGTGGGCCTGGCGGGTAATTACCTGCTCTACAATGGCGGCTACGTGGTGGCTAATCGCAAGCGCCTCGGCGAGTTGCAGCAAATCAGTGAATTGCAGCTCAACTCGACGGTGCAGAATATACTGGCCGACGCCAGCCTCAAGTACTACGCCGTGGTGCAGCAGCAGCGCTACATTCGTACTCTAGAGGCGTCGGTAGAGGTATCGCGCCAGAAGCTGCGCCTCATTGATGCCCGGCAGGCGGTGGGCCTGGCCAACAACGCCGACCGCTTCCAAGCCCAGCTTGACCTCAACGCCCAGCTGCAAACCCAACAGCAGCAAGCCTTGGCCGCCCAGCAAGCCAAGGCTGACCTGCTGCGGGCGCTAACCCTCGACCTAGCCACGCCCATCGCGGTGGAAGACACCATTCCGGTAGACCGCTCGCTGCGTTGGGCTGACCTCGAAACCGCTTTGCAGCGCAACCCCGACCTGCTGGCCGCCGACCGCCAGGTGCGTGTGAACGAGCTGCTGACCCGCCTAGCTCAGGCCAACCGCTATCCCGCCCTGAGCCTGAACGCGGGCACCAACTACAATCGGGCGCAAAACGCGGTCGGTAATACGCTCTTTAACCAAAGCTATGGCCCTTATGGGGGCCTAGGGCTCACGCTGCCCCTCTACACCGGCGGGGTAAACAAGCGCTTGGTCGATGTAGCCCGCGTGAATACAAAAACTGCCGAAGCCCAGCGCACCATCGTGCAGCAAAACAACCTTGTGAACGCCCGCAAGGCCTGGCTAGCCTACGAGCAAACATTGACCTTGGTCGATACCGCCGAGCAGAACTATACCACCGCCCGCCGGCTGCTCAAGCTCATTCAAATGCGCCTCGATGCCGGCATCGCCACACTGGTAGACGTGCGCATCGCGCAGCAAAGCTTCGAGGATGCGGGCTACCGGCTCGTGACGTACCGCTACAATGCCAAGTCGGCGGAGATAACGCTGCGGCAACTAGCAGCGCTGCTCGCGCCCTAGGCACCTTTTTTTGACTTTACCAGTCCTCCGGCCAGCGGCCGCGGCGGTAGCTTCGCTATTCAGTTTAGTAGAAACTGGCGAGCATAGCTACTGTCGCGGCCGCTCTTGCTTTGGGGCTGCTGGCTCACTGCTAGGGCGCCGCTAAAAATGGCTTTACGCCTACGTAAACGCACATTTTGAGTAATCCCAAGTTAACATTAAAACATTTACAGACAGCGAGTTGTTTAAAGCTTTGTCTCATCGTAAAAATGAGCTCAAAAGCTGTTACTGCCGAGCTAAATTGGCAGCCAACAAACCCGCTATCTGATGACTAAAATTGGATTATTGAGCTGTGGATTCCTAGCAATTGTAGGCTGGGGCTCGTCTTCTACTACTCCTATTCCTGCGCGCCGGCCTGTATCCTTTGCTACTTTTTTTGACCTGAAGCCCGCGCGCCTCACGCCGGCAATAGCCAGCGTAAAAGCTCCCGTCAAGCTTCCCAAAAGCTACACCGTAACGGCCACTGCCTACGAAGCCGTGGCCGGCCAGACGGATGATGACCCCTTCGTGACGGCCGACAACTCGCGCATTCCGAAAGGCTACGGCAGCCACACCCATTGGCTGGCGCTATCCCGCGATTTGCTGCGCCCCTGGGGCGGCCCATTCGCCTATGGTGACACGGTGCGCGTGCACGGCATTTCGCCCGCTCTCGATGGCGTGTACACGGTGCACGACACCATGAACCGCCGCCACCACCGCTGCCTCGATGTGCTAGTGCACCCGCGCGAGCACGTCGACCTGTTTAAGGCGGGGGCCAAGTTGCAGCTGGCTTCGCTATAGTAATGCTGGCTGGATTTTTGGTGAACTTCTAGCTGGTGCTTACTCGTTAGGGCTGCTACGCTGCCCACCCGCCAATGCAGCGCGCCTAGGTCGCTGGGCCTACGCAGCGATTCACTTATCAAGAGCACTTGACTAAACCTACCTCTCTGCGCAATAGCCTCGCCCTTGGCCTACGCCCGGTATCCTTTATCCGCCGCCGGCTTGGCACTACTACCCTAGGCTGGCTAGCGCTGGGCGCCCTGCTGCTGGTGCTACTCGGCACGGCAGCAGCCCGCACTACGGCCGCGCGCCGCACCGCTGCTGCCAGCGCGGTATACACGGTAAAGGCGACTGCCTATGAGGCCGTAGCGAGCCAAACCGATAGCAAGCCTTTTGTGACAGCCGACAACTCGCGCATTCCGAGAGGCTACGGCAGCCACACCCGCTGGCTGGCGCTCTCCCGCGACTTACTGCGCCCCTGGGGCGGTCCGTTTGCGTTTGGTGACAAAGTGCGGGTGCAGGGTATCTCCCCGGCATTCGATGGCGTGTACACGGTGCACGACACCATGAACCGGCGCTACCATCACTGCCTCGATGTGCTGGTGCACCCACGCGAGCATGTTCGCATTTCGCAGGTAGGCGTGAAGCTGCAGCGAGTATCAGCGCCAAATCGTCGCCGCGACTCTAGTCGTTCGCTGCTGGCTCGCAAGATTGCGAAAAAGCCCGCCCTAGCTAACCGGCGCGCAAGCACCCGGCGCGAACTGGCGCAGCACCATACCAAGCCGCGCACCCGAGGCCGTGGTAAGCAGATGGCAGTGGCTGCCGCACCGCACGCGACCAAGCGCAGCACAAAGCAAGCTAGCCGCACTAAGCGCCTAGCATCCTTGGCTCACCAAAAACGCAAGGCGGCAAAAACTCAGCTCACCACGCTGCCGAAGCGCTCGAAAAAGCGGGTAGCCTAGGTACCGCTGAAGTTGCTGCAACACCTAAACAAGTAGGGGGAGCCACCCAACTCATCGCCTTTAGAGAACGATGAGTTGGGTGGCTCCCCCTACTTATTTATTATAGCTAGCCTATACTACAAGGGCTGCTTATTGGCCTACCAGAAACACAGCATTGCCAAACAGCAACTTGCCGCTTTGCCAGAAGGCGCGGAACAGCGGATTGTCGCCTAGGTAGATTACCTGCCCGCGGCCTAGGTCCTGCGCGCCCAGCACAAACGTATCGACCAGCTGCGGCTGGGCCTGCTTGCCGGTGAAGCCGGCGGCGTAGCTGTTCTTCTTTATTACCCCCACGTTCCAGCCGCCTTGGGGCAAGAACTTATACCCTAGGGGATTGCGCACCAAGGCGTAGTACGTGTCGCCATAGCCGAAGGCCAATGGGTGCGAGTTGTCGAGGGCTACGCGGTAGATGCTGCCCTGGGCCTGCTCCTCGAGGCCGCGGCGCTGGGCATCGCCGTAGCGGCGCAGTGCCTTATATGGATTGGCGCGGGCGGTTTTGCCGGTGGTGGTGCTGTCGCTGGCAGGGCGAGTTTTTAGTAAGAAGTCGCGCTTATCGGCCAAGAAGCGGGCAGCGCCCTCCATGGCGATGAGCTTGCCGCCGCCGCGCACCCAGGTTTTGAGGGCGTCGAGGGCGCGCTCGGGGTACACATCGGCGTAGTTGCCATCGGGCAAGATTAGTACGTCGAACTTAGCTAGCGGCACGGTGCTGAGGTAGTCGGTACCTAGTACTGTGATGGGGTAGCCGAGCTGCTGCTCGAAGAAGTGCCACACCTCGCCAAAGGCTGTGGCATCGGTGCCGGTGCCGGCCACCAGGGCCACCGTAGGCGCCTTCACCGGGTGCACCGAGCCCGACCCTAGGTCGCTGCCAGTGGCCGAGAAGCCTGACTTCACCGCCTGCACCACAGTGCCCGCCGAGTCGGCCTGCGCCCGCACCAATTGGTCAAATTTTGGCCCTAGGCCCTCATTACCGGTGCGCGTGATAACGAGCGTGCCCGGCTGATACTTCTGACCTTCGGCCTCAAACGCTTTTTCGGCGAAGCGCACCTTCACTTTTTGCTGCAGCAAGCGGCTCAGAAAGCGTACGTCTTGCAGGCTGTTCCAGCGGGCCAGGTAGGCGTAGGGCTTGTCGGCAGTGGCGGCGCTGCCCTTCACCATAGCGGGTGCGGGGGTAGCGCTGTTGGCGGCCAGTTGGCCGGGTAGGGCGTAGGCCTTCACCCCGAAGGAGTAGGGCAAGGCCCAGGCCGTGATGTCGTAGGTCAAGGAGTCTTCGAGCTTGGGGCGCGGCTCGAACAGCACCTTCACTAGCGTAGACTTGGGCTGGTACATGCTTACTACGATGTCGCGAGGCTCGATTTGCACCGTTTCCGTCTTGTTCGACAAGTAGCTGAAACCTTTAGTCTTGACTTGCTTGGGCGCGAAGCCGTACTTGATTTCCTGGCGGTCGAGGTACTGCGTGAAGTTGCGCAGCTGGCCAGGGTCGTTACCGGCCGCGATAACGAAGGTTTTGTACTCGCCACCAGGCTTGGTCTTGGCCGTAGTGAAGTAGGTTTGAAACTCGCGTAGCAGCTCGTCGTGGTGCTCGGCGGTGGCCTGAATGGTGGCGCGGCTGGCGGCGTGGTGGTGCGCAATGCGCTGGGTCAGGGTCAGCGTGTCGCCATCGGTGCGGCCGTAGCGCAGGCCGGCGGCCCCGCCCCCACCCTGCTCGTAGGTCATGCCGATGGCCCCATTGAAGCTGGGCCAGGTGTCGCCATAGGTCGGGGCAAACAGGTCGTAGACTTCGCGGGTGAAATAGAGCCAATTATTCTTGTCAAATACCTTCTCGTTGTAATCGCCAATCACGCCCTGAAACTTGCGTTGAAACGGCGTGATGTCGGCGTGAAACGGCTTGGCGGCCGGCGAGAAGTAATACGAGTTATTGGGCCCCATCTCGTGGAAGTCGGCGTGCACGGCCGGCATCCACTGGGTGTAGAGGGCAATGCGCTGGCGGCTTTCCTGCTGGGTTTGCCAGGCCCAGTCGCGATTTAAGTCGAAGTAATAGTGGTTATAACGGCCGCCGGGCCAGGGCTCGCGGTGCTCCCAGGAGTAGGGCGAGGCGTTGGGCGTCTGGTTGTGCACGCGATTGTACCAGTTCACGTAGCGGTCGTGGCCGTCGGGGTTCACGCAGGGGTCAATAAGCACTACCGTGTTTTGCAGCCACTTTTGCACCTCGGCGTCGTTGGCATTACCTAGGTCGTAAAGTACCTGCATCACGGCCTCCGAGCTCACGGCCTCGTTGCCGTGCACGTTGTAGCTGAGCCAGGCCACGGCGGGCAACTGGCGGCTGGCAGTGCCACTTTCGAGGCTAGCCAAGCGGCGGTTGTTGTGGGCTATTTCGCCGAGCTTACTAAAGTTCTCTTTGCTAGCCACTTCTACTACTTGCAGCGGGCGGTGCTCGTAGGTTTGGCCGTAGCGCACCAGCTTCATTTGGCCGGGCGAGTGGGCCACTACGTGGGCGGCGTAGCGGTTCACGTCGGCCTGCGGCGTAAAGCGCGTGCCCAGCTCATACCCCAGAAATTGCGCCGGCGTGAGCAGCGGCCCAGCCGCATCGGCGGCCGTGGTTTGGGCGTGGCCACCTAGGGCGGTGAGCAGGCCCGCCGCTGCAAAAAGTCGTGAAAAAACCCGTTGTGTGTTCGTAGTAGTGCGTCGTATCATGTAGGAGCAACGGCTTTTTAAGCCAAGGTTAAGAGCGCAATAACGCACGCGCCCCTGGCTATTCCTACATGATTGCTCGTGGTATAAGCAAGACTTTTCCTTGATAAAGCCAGCCTAAGCGTCAGCCGTTACCGCTGTGGTAGCTGTTACTAAGTCCTCTTACTACTTGCCCTAGGTAAGCGGCAGCTTACATTTTGTGGCCTTGCAATTCGGCCAGCGCTTCTTGCGCCTCTTGGCGGCGGCGGCGGTTCTTCTTCGAGTTTTTCTGCTCGTCTTCGGTGGCTTTGGTGTAGCGGGCGGGCGGCGCGCCGGGGGGCGGGCCAGCGGCGAAATACGCTATGATATTCTGCTGCAGCGCAGGCGTGAGGTGCTCAAACTTGCGCTTGCGCAGCTCGCGCAACAGCTCGTCGTAAGTCACATCGGCCAGGATGTAATCAGTGGGGTGGGTCGGCTTGCCGGTATCTAGGTTGGTGTTGGGCACCCTAGGGGCAAGGGCGGCGGTGTCGGTGGGCTGCGCCACCGTGAGGGCCCGAAAGCTGGCCAGCGAGGCGCTGTAGCTCTTATGAAACTGGGCGACATCTTTGGTAGCCGGCACCTTAAACCGGTACACGCGCAACGGCCCCACCTTGGGCAGAATATTGAGAATGCCCGAGAGCAGCCGCGCCCCAAAGCCGGGCCACTCATACTCCTTGCCATACTCGCGCCGAAACTTGCGGCGGTTGGTGTGGTACACGTAGTCGCGGCGCCGGGCCGTAGGGCTGGCTTTGTGTATCTCGTCGCGCTGGTTGTGCCAGGCGGCGCGCGCCGCCGCGGGCAGCAGCTGATTGACGGCCAGCCGAAACGCGCCAATACTAGCGTCTACGTTAAACAATACCTGCCCCAGCTCTAGGCCGTAGGTTTGGCGGAAGGCCCGCTCTAGCAGCACCTTCTCGACGCGAAAGCCGATGTACTTGTGGTACTCCTGCGAGCGGTAGCGCCCTGCGGCTATCTGCACCACATCAAACGAAAACTCGACTTCGGTGTGGTTGATGGGCGCCTGCTCGTACGTCACCACAGGGCCAAATTCGGCCTTTTTTTCGGGGTAGGTATTGGGCAGCACTAGGTTGGTGGCCTCGGGGTGACCCTCGTTGTCGGAGGCGTAGTGCGCCAAGGCACCTAGGGCAAAGGCATACTCGTTGCGGTTGCGGGCCCCGCGCAGCAGATTACGGACGAAATCGCCCGAGCGCACGTAGTGGGTCAGGTTAGTGAATAGGCTGGCCCCCAGGGGGTAATAGCCCATGTCCTGGATGATGGCTCCACCATAGGCATAGCTCTTAGCCTCAGTTTGCTGGTCGGGCGTAGCGCCGGGGTAGCGCCGCTGCAGCAGCGGCAGTAGGCTTTTGTCCCAGGTCGAGTCGATGAGAGACTGGTGCGTGAGCACCGAATACGCCGCCGCCGGGGCCGCCGGGGCCAGCAGCATCAGCAGGAGCAAAAGGCGAAACAGGCGCATGGCAGCAAGGGCAAAAGCGAGTGGGCGGACTTGATTGGCGGCAGCGGTTTATAGCTTCAGGGCGCGCAGCTTGGCCACTGCTTCCAAGGTTTCGCGGCGCTTTTCCTTCTCCTTCTCGTCTTTGTCAACGGGCCCTTTCGAAATGGCCGCGCTATTGAAAAACGCCAGAATATCTTGCTGCATCGTGGCCGTTACCTGCTTAAAATCGTCCTTGGCCAACTCGCGCACCCACTCGCCGTAGGTGCGGTCGGCGAGCGGATACTCGCCTATCTTGGTGGGGTGGCCGGTGTCAAAGTCCACGTTAGGCATGTGCGAGGCCTGGCCTTGGGTAGCGGTTTGCCGGCTCAGCAGCAGGGCGTAGTTCACCACCGATTCGTGGAAGCTTTGGCTGAAAATGCGCTGAGCTTCGGGCGTGGGCGCAATAAACTTCAATGACTTCAGCTTACCCACTTTCGGCAGAATCTGAATGACGCCGGCCAGAATGCGCGCCCCGAAACCCGGCCGCTCGTACTGCGTGCCGTACTGCGCCTCAAATTTGCTTTTGCTTTCCTTATAAATGTAGTCGCGGCGCCGGATGCGCCGGTTCACCGTGCGCAGCTCGTGCCTGTTGGCGCGCCAGGCGGCCCGGCTAGCTAGCGGAATAAGGTTACGCACCGCAAAGCGGTACGAGCCAATGGCTAGGTCCTTGTTCAGCACTATCTGCTTCAAGTGCAGCCCGTAGGTTTGCACAAAGGCCCGCTCCAGCAAGTCCTCGCTCACCTTAAAGCCAATGAAGTCGTGGTAGGCCGCCGTGCGGTAGCGGCCCGCGGCGAGCTGCGTCACGTCGAAGGCAAACTCGGTGCGGCCGTGGGCGATGGGGTCTTGCTCGTAGGTGACGACAGGGCCATACTTCTTCTTCAATTCTGGAAACAGCAGCGGCACCGATTTATTGATGCCTACCTCGTGCCCGTAGATGTCGGCCGCGTAGTGCGCCAGGGCACCTAGGGCAAAAGCGTACTCGTTGCGGTCCTTGGCGCCCTTGAGTAGGTTTTCGACAAAGTCGCCCGAACGCACGTAGTGAGCCAGGTCGGTAAACAGGTGCGAGCCAAATGGATAATAGCCCATGTCCTGCATAATGGAGCCGCCGTAGGCATAAGCCTTCGCATCGCGCAGCTCATCGGGCGTGCCCCCCGGAAAGCGCCGCTCTAGCGTCGGCTTGATGTACGGAGCCCAGCACGAGTCGATATTGGCCTGGTGACTCAGCACGGAGTAGGCCTGCGCGGGCCGGGCGGCCAGCACCAGCCAGCTCAGCAGCGCCCCAATGAAAAAGCGTAGTAAATGCACGGAAAGAAGAGCGAAAGAAGCGGTGTAAGCAACCTCAACGGTGGAGTTAGGTTTCGCGTTACTTTGCTATATTCTGCGCATTTTTATCCTACCTCAGGGCTGCTCGGGAGGTGCGCCCAGGGTGGCTGCCACCGGCCACGCCGAGCTGCGAAATGCCACCGTACGCAGCCCTAGGGCCGGGAAAGGCGGCGTGGGCGGCAGCAGCATCGGCTGGGCTAGGTCGGTCGTGAGGGCTTCGCCCACGGTGCGCACCGCCCCGGCCGGCACGCCCAGCCGCGCCAACTCGTGCAGCAGAGCCCAGCCGTTGAGCTCGGCTATGCGCATCAGCAGCAACTCTTCGAGGGCGGCACGGTGGCGCACCCGCGCCGGGTTGGTGCCGAAGCGTGGCTCATCGGCCCAATGCGGGCGCTGCAGCACTTGGCACAAGGTGCGAAACTGCGCGTCGGTGCCCACCGCCAGCACCAGCCGCTGGCCATCGGCGGCGCGGTACACGGTGCCGTAGGGCACAATGCCAGGGTGGCCCGAGCCCAGCGGCACGGGGTCATGACCGGTCGTGAGCCAGGTGGCCCCTTGGTTGGCCAGCGAGGCCAAGGCGCTATCAAACAAACTGACCTCAACCAGGCACCCTAGGCCGGTGCGCTCGCGCTGATACAGAGCCGTGAGGATGCCTTCCTTAAGCTGATGCGCCGCAAAAAGGTCGATAAAAGCTACTGGCATTTTCTGCGGCGGGTCGTGCGGGCTAGCCGCATTGAGGTGCATAAAGCCCGTTTCGGCCTGTAGCACGGCATCGTAGCCCACTCGGGTATAGCCCGGCCCATAGCCCGTAAGCTGCGCATAAATAAGCCTTGGATTAATGGCGGCCAGTGTGGCATAGTCTACGCCCAGCTTGGCAGCGTCGCCGGGTTTGTAGCTGGCGAGCAGCACATCGGCCACGCGGGCTAATTGGCGTAGTTCGGCCTGGGCAGCGGGCTGCGTGAGGTCGAGCGCCTTGGCTTGCTTGCCCCAATTAGACGAGGCGAAATAAGCCGATACCGAGCTGTCGGGGTCATCGCCGGGCACGCGCCAAGTGCGCGTTACGTCGCCACCTAGGGGCTCTATTTTGAGTACGTCGGCCCCAAGCTCAGCAAAAAACTGCCCCACCTGGGGGCCGGCCAGCACGGCGGCCAGCTCCAATACGCGCAGGCCAGCGAAGGGAAGCGAAAGTGCCATAGGGATAGGTGTAGCTGAAAAATACCTACGCAAGTTGGCAGCGCGCGGCCGGGCGCGAGCCCTAGGACCCCTCCTGCCCCTAGGCCAGTAGGTAGCCGTACTCCACCAACTCGTCCCGAAAGTTGGGCCCGAGTTGCAGCAGGCGGCCTTGCTGTAGTAGGTACACCACATCGCACAGCGGCAGCAGCTCGGCGTAGCGGTGGTCGGTCAGTAGCAAGCCTTTGCGCTGGCGGGCCTGCTGTAGGGCGGCCCCTAGGGCTTCTACGTGCACCGGCATGATGCCCGTGAATGGCTCATCAAACAGCGAGAAGGCGGTGTTGGCATGTAGTAGCAACAGCACTTGCCACAGCCGCGCCGAACCGCCCGATAGCTCACCTAGGTGGCAGTCGAGCTGGGCCGGCAGCTCCGGGAAGCCCGCGCTGGCCGCCAGCGGGTCTACGCCCAGCAGCCGAGCGGCCCGGCGCAGCGTGAGGCCAGCCGGCAGCAACGGTGCCTGCGGCAAGTAATTGAGCAAGCCCGGCGTTTGGAAAGCAGGCACCACGCGGCGGCCATCTACGCGCACCGAAGCATCGGGCACCGCGCGGGCGCCAAATATTGCCTGTAGCAACGTTGATTTGCCGCTGCCGTTGCGCCCCAATAGCCCCACGATTTGGCCGGTTTGCACGCGCAGGTAGATGCTAGCTAAAATTTGCCGGCCGTCGAAGGCGACGCGGATACCATCGGCTTCCAGCACGTGCGAGCCACTGCCAACGTATTCGTTTTTCAGGCCCATAACCGCGCTATTACTTGGGCTGCTGCGATAAATAAGCTGCCATCGAGCACGGCCACGCCGCCCCACAGCCAGGCGCGCGACAGCCCTAGGTTGTAGTAGAACCAGTACCGCTGCGGGCGCATCTCACTGGCTAAGTACCACACCGCCAATCCGCTTAGCAGCTTGGCCAGCAGCAGGCCGGCCGACAGGCCGCTTGCCTTTTCCTCGTGCAAGCCTGCCACCTGCATCATTGCGGGTAGCTGCATCACCAAGAGCAGCGCCGCGCTGATGAGCAGCAGCACCGGCGCCACCTCGCGGTAAAACAGCCATATTCCCCGAAGCCGCGTACCCCACACTGCCATATGATTTAGCTAGTTAAGACAAGCCCAACGCAGCTAGCCACGCCCTAGTATTCAGCTCACTACCCCGGCCCGCGCAAACACCGGAAACACTACTTCTCGCTCGCCCGCGCCCCAGAGCCGCGTTAGCTCCTCGGCCACTAGCAGCACCGCATCGGCGCCGTCGTGCTGCCGGGCGTAGTTGGCCACCGCCGACCATGTGCGCAAGTAGTCCAAAAACCATTCGGCCGACCACTGCTTGCGCACCTCAAACCGCGCCCGGCGCACCCTAGCAAACGGAAATTGCAGCCGGGCGTATTCATCCAGCACGTGCCAGCGGTTGGCGTCCCAGTAGGGCCCCACGGTTTCGTTGTGGAAATGCAGTAGCAGCGCATCTAGGGCGGGCTCGCCGATTTGCACCAGCCCGTAGCCCCACTCGGCCAGCACGGTGCCGGGGCCGGACACCCGGCGCACCTCGGTATGGTAGGCCGGCAGGTCGAACCAGTGCACGGCTTGCGCCACCGTTATCAGGTCGAAGCGCTCGTCAGGGAAAGGCGTATGCTCAGCCGTAGCTACTTGGTAGTGCACATTGGGCAGCGCGGGCGCCTGGGCCAGCTGGTTGGCGCTGAGGTCCGTAGCTTCTACTTCCTGGAAGTGCTGTGCCAGCACAGCCGCAACTTGGCCGTTGCCGGTGGCGCAGTCCCAGGCGCGCAGGCGGCCGGCCACCTGCGGCAATAACCAGGCGTAGAGTTCGGACGGGTAATCAATACGATAGCGGGCGTACTGGGCAGCCTGGGCAGAGAAACGGTCGAGTGACATGGCAGTGAAGGTAGGCAATAGCTGGGCACTTATTCCGTGTACCTTTGTTGGTAGTTGTCAGGATGTAGTTGTTCGGTGTCGGTGTAAAAAACGCTTGACTACTACCTAATACCCATCCGCAGACAACTACTACTATAAGCGGTTCGCTGACCAGGACTTAAAAGGTCAGCCCCTATTCTTTCACTTTACCAGCTGAACCTTTGACGTTCCACGAATTTAATCTCCACGACGACCTGCTGGCCGGCGTGGATGCCATGAACTACCTCAACGCCACGCCCATTCAGGAGCAGGCGATTCCTAAGATTCTGGCGGGCAAGGACCTTATCGCCTGCGCCCAAACCGGCACCGGCAAAACGGCCGCCTACCTCGTACCGCTGCTCGACAAGATTTCGCACGCTGGGCACGGCACCACTTCTACGCTCATCCTGGTACCCACCCGCGAGCTAGCCACTCAAATTGATGAGCAGGTTACGGGCTTTGGCTACTTCGTAGAAGCTTCGTCCATTGCTATTTACGGCGGCGGCAAGTCTGAGAACTGGGAGCAGCAGAAGCGCGCACTCACTAGTGGCGCCGACATTATTATTGCTACGCCCGGCCGCCTTATCGCCCACATGCAGCTCGGCTACGTCAAGTTTGAGGACCTGAAGTACTTGGTGCTCGACGAGGCCGATAAGATGATGGACATGGGCTTCTCCGACGATATCCTAAATATCGTGCGGCAGCTGCCCAAGGAGCGTCAGACACTGCTGTTCTCGGCCACCATGCCCAGCAAAATCCGCGACTTCTCGCAGCAGATTTTGCACGAGCCCGACGAGGTGCGCCTCGCCGTGAGTAAGCCCGCTGCCGGCATCAACCAGCAGTTTTACATGACCTTCGACCACCAGAAACTACCCGTACTGGAGCACCTCATCAAGGCCCAGGATGTGCAGAGCATGGTGTTGTTCACGTCTAAGAAAGCGGCCGTGGCGGGCATTGTGCGCTCGCTCAACAAGCTGGGCTACCCGGCCCAGGGCATCAGCTCCGACCGCACTCAGGAAGAGCGCGAGGAAACTATGCGCGCTTTCAAAAACAAGCAGTTTCCCATTCTGGTAGCCACCGACGTGGTGAGCCGTGGTATTGACATCGACTCGCTGAGCCACGTGGTAAACTTCGACGTGCCCCGCGCCGCCGAAGACTATGTGCACCGCATCGGCCGTACGGCCCGCGCAGCTACTACGGGCACGGCCATCACCTTCATTGCCGACCAAGACCAGGACCGCATTGTTAAAATCGAGAAGCTTATCGAGCGCGAAATCGAGAAGCAGGCTATCACCGAAGCCCTAGGGTATGGTGTAGCGCCTGAGTTTGACCCTAAGCGCTTTAGCGGCCTGCGCGGCAAAACTGGCCCCCGTGAAGGAGGCCGCAGCGGTGGCTCGGGCGGCCGCGACCGTGGCCCCCGCCGCGAAGGCGAAGGTGGCGACCGCGGCCCTCGCCCGCCCCGCGCCGAAGGTGACCGCCGCGGTGGTGGTGGCCGCGACCGTGGCCCCCGCCGCGAAGGCGACGCCAAAAATGACCCGCAGCGCGCCGAGCGCCTAGCCCAAGCTGCCGCCCGCCTGGCCGCCATCGACGCTGGCCAAGCCCCAGTAGCGCCCTACGTGGCCCCGCCCCGCGAAGGCCGCCCCCCGCGCCCCGAAGGCGAGGCAAAAGACGGCGGTACCCGCCCACCACGTGCCCCGCGCCCACCCCGCGAGCCGCGGGCCGAAGGCGCCACCGATGCTCCGCGCGAACCGCGCGCCGAAGGTGAGAAGCCAGAAGGCCAACGCCGCCGCAAGCGGGGAGGCCGCAACCGTAGCGGCCGCGGCCCTCGTCCCGCTGAGGGCGGCGCACCATCTGCTGAGGCCACGGCTCCGGCACCCACCGAGTAAGTAAAAGCATTTTAAACGAAAGAGCCCACCCGCATTGCAGAATGTGGGTGGGCTCTTTCGTTTGAGCTATACAAGCGCCAGGGTAGCTGACCTATGCGAGGTGGCAAAGAGGAGTCCGCAGCAGACTAACCAAAAAAGGAGGAAAAATACGGGCTATTTCGGATATATACGGCCTAAGCACATTTTAAAGCTTAAAACGATTTGCTCATAACCACTTGAACAATAATCCATTGAACTGTTATTTACACGCTTATAGCGTGGGTAATATAAGGCAAAATTTCGTTTTTTATTCCCCGGATGACTTTCTACCTTTGTGCCCCTATTGAAAGTTGCCTGCGCTCTGCCCAGAAAAATTGTGAATAAACCGTCGCTGCTGCTCCTGCCGGCCCTAGCCGCCCTGGGCCTCACTACCCAATGCCAGTCGAGCAAACCCGCCGCGACGGCCGCCACTACCTCCCCCACCACGGCCGCAGTAGCTACCCTCAAAGAGTACGCTTACACCACTGCCCCCAACGACCCACTGGGTGTGCGCGTGTATAAGCTGGCCAATGGCCTAACGGTGTACCTATCTGATTATAAGAACGCGCCGCGCATCCAAACCTATATTGCGGTGCGGGCAGGCTCTAAGAACGACCCGGCCACGGCCACCGGCTTGGCACACTACCTCGAGCACATGGTGTTCAAAGGCACATCGCGCCTAGGTACCAAAGACTGGGCCCAGGAAAAGCCGCAGCTCGACAAGATAGAGGCGCTGTACGAGCAGTACCGCAGCCAGCGCAACGACCCGACCGCCCGCAAGCGCACCTACCACCAAATTGACTCTATTTCGGGCGTAGCCGCTCGCTACGCGGTGCCCAACGAGTACGACAAGCTGATGGGTAGCATCGGCTCAAAAAACTCGAACGCGCATACATCCAACGAGGAAACCGTTTACCAAGAGGATATTCCGAGCAACCAGCTCGAAAAGTGGTCGGCGGTACAGGCTGAGCGCTTTAAGGAAATGGTACCGCGCCTGTTTCATACCGAGCTGGAGGCGGTATACGAGGAGAAAAACCGCGGGCTGGACAGCGATTTCAGCAAGGAGTTTGAAACGCTGAACGCCAGCCTCTACCCCACGCACCCCTACGGCACCCAAACGACCATCGGCACGATTGAGCACTTGCAAAATCCGTCGATTACGGAGATTAAGAAGTACTTCAATCAGTACTATGTGCCTGGCAACGTGGCCCTGTGCCTGAGTGGTGACCTGGATTATGACCAGACCATTCGACTGATTGATAAATACTTCGGTGATTGGCAGGCCAAGCCCGCGCCCGCGTTCAACGCGCCCGTGGAAAAGCCGTTGACCGCGCCCATTACGAAGGAAGTACTCGGGCCACAGGCCGAAAACGTGATGGTAGGCTACCGCTTTGCCGGCAAGGCCACCCGCGACGCCCTACGCCTACGGATGCTGGAGAAAATCCTGACCAACGGCCAGGCCGGCCTCTTTGACCTCGACCTGAATCAGCAGCAGAAAGTACTGCAAGCCAGCAGCTTTACAGACCTCAACGACGACTACTCGACGCACATCTTGTACGGCAGTCCGCGCCAGGGCCAAAAGCTGGAAGAGGTACGCAGCCTGATGCTGGCCGAGGTAGAGAAGGTGAAGAAAGGCGACTTCCCGGAGTGGCTTATTCCGGCCATCGTGAACAACGAAAAGCTGAACCGCACCAAGAGCTACGAAAGCAACGAGGCGCGTGCCAGCGCCATGTACGAGGCGTTTATTGAGCGCGTGAGCTGGGCCGACTACGTGAAGCAGCAAGAAGACTTTGGCACCATTACGAAGGCCGAAATCGTCAAATTTGCCAACGACAACTACGGCCCCAACTCGGTGACCGTGTACAAGCGCACTGGCACCGACCCCAACACGGTGAAGGTGGTGAAACCCGCCATCACGCCGGTGCCCGCCAACCGCGACGCGGCCTCAGCTTACTATACCGAGGTGAGCAAGCTGCCCGCCACCGACCTCGCGCCGGTGTTCGTGGATTACAAGAAGGACATTCAAACGGCCGACCTCAAGCCCGGCCTACCGCTGTACTACACTAAGAATACGGAGAACGGCCTGTTCAGCCTGTTCTATGCCATCGACCTGGGTAGCAACAATGACCCGCGCCTTGACTTGGCTACTGACTACTTGCAGTACCTAGGGACTGGCAACTACTCGGCGGCGCAGCTGCAGCAGGAGTTTTACAAGCTCGGCTGCTCGTTTGCGGTGAGCAGCGGACAAGACCGCATCTTGATGAGCCTCAGCGGCCTCGACAGCAACCTAGAGCCTGCCGTAAAGCTGTTTGAGCAGCTGCTCAACGCGCCCCGCCCCGATGCTGCCGCCCTGCAAAACATGGTAGCCGGCATTTTGAAGCAGCGCCAGGATGCCAAGCTCAACAAGGGCGTTATCCTGAACGCGGCCATGCTGAACTACGCCAAGTACGGCGCCAAGAATCCGTTCACGAACGTGCTCAGTGAGCAGCAGCTTAAAGCGCTGAAGCCCGAGCAGCTGACAGCATTGCTGAAAAGCCTGCCTGCGTACCAACACCGCGTGCTGTACTACGGTCCGCGTGAAGTAGCCGACCTAGGGAATGTGATGCGGGCTAACCACCGCACGCCCGCCACCCTCAAGCCGGTGCCGGCCGCCAAGGACTTTGCGGAGCAACCTTTGAAGGACAAGAAGGTCTATTGGGTTGACTACAAGATGGTGCAGGCCGAAATCCTGTTCCTGACCAAGGGCGACCTGTACAGCAAGGCACTGGCACCCACGGTAGCACTGTATAATGAGTACTTCGGTGGCGGCATGGGCAGCATCGTGTTTCAGGACTTGCGCGAAAGCAAGGCGCTGGCCTATTCGGCCTCGTCGCGCTACGCGAATGCCGACAAAACCGGGCGCTCGAACTACATCGTGAGCTACATCGGCACGCAGAGCGATAAGCTGCCCGAGGCTATGAGCGGCATGGAAAACCTGCTCACCGACCTGCCGATGGCCGAAGCCAACTTACAGATTGCCAAGCAGTCGATTCGCAACAGTATTTCTACCGACCGCATTACCCACGAAAATATCCTGCTCAGCTACGAGCGCGCGCGCCGCCTAGGTCTCGACTACGACCTGCGCCGCGATGTGTATGAGCAAACGCAAAACATGACCTTTGGCGAGCTCCAAAAATTTCAACAAGCCAAGGTGAAAGGCCAGAACCAAGTGATTCTGGTTATCGGCTCCAAAGACCGTCTCAATTTCAAGGAGCTGGCCAAGTACGGCACTGTGGAGCAGCTGAGCCTGAAAGAAATATTCGGCTATTGATTGTAATGAGTAATGGTTAGTTGTTAATGGTTAATGAGTGGTGACTACCAGTCGCCGATTCAGTATTAATCCTTAACAACTAACCATTACCCATTACTCCCCCCTTTCCCACCCCCAACCTGACTAAACAGAACAATTTTTTTCCTCATGGCAGAGCAGAAAATAACCATTAAGAATGGCAAGCTCAATGTTCCCGACCAACCCACTATCCCCTTCATCGAGGGCGACGGCACTGGGCCGGACATTTGGCGTGCCTCGCAGCTCGTGTTTGACGCGGCGGTAGAAAAAGCCTACGGCGGCAAAAAGAAGCTGGTATGGAAAGAAGTGCTGGCCGGTGAGAAAGCGTATAAGCAGCTCAACAACTGGCTCCCCAACGATACCCTCGACGCATTCCGCGACTACCTAGTTGGCATTAAAGGCCCGCTGACCACGCCCGTGGGCGGCGGCATCCGCTCGCTCAACGTGGCCCTGCGCCAGGAACTGGACCTGTACGCCTGCGTGCGCCCCGTGCGCTACTACGAGGGCGTGCCCTCGCCCGTGCGGCACCCCGAGCTGACGAACATGGTTATCTTCCGCGAGAACACGGAGGACATCTATGCCGGCATCGAGTACATGAACGGCACGCCGCAGGCCCAGAAAATGCTCGAATTTCTGCAGGACGAGATGGGCGTGAAGAAGATTCGCTTCCCCGATTCGTCTTCGTTCGGCATCAAGCCGGTGTCGAAGGAAGGTACCGAGCGCCTGGTGCGCGCCGCCATCAAGTACGCCCTAGAGCACAAGCTGCCATCGGTGACCTTGGTGCATAAGGGCAACATCATGAAGTTCACGGAGGGCGCCTTTAAAACCTGGGGCTACGAGTTGGCCGAAAAGGAGTTTGGTGCTAAGGTGTTCACCTGGGCGCAGTACGATAAAATTGCGGCCAAGCAGGGCCAGCAGGTAGCCGACGCTTTGCAGAAGCAGGCGCAGGAACAAGGCAAACTCATCATCAAAGACAGCATCGCCGATGCGTTCTTGCAGCAAATCCTGCTCCGCCCCGCCGAGTACTCAGTGGTAGCGACCCTGAACCTGAACGGCGACTATATCTCCGACGCGCTGGCCGCCATCGTAGGCGGTATCGGTATCGCGCCGGGCGCCAACATCAACTACGTAACCGGCCACGCCATCTTCGAAGCGACCCACGGCACCGCGCCTAAGTACGCTAACCAGGACAAGGTGAATCCCGGCTCGGTTATCCTCTCGGGCGTGATGATGCTGGAGCACCTAGGCTGGAAAGAAGCCGCCGCCCTCATCAACAAAGGCCTCGAAGCCGCCATCGCCAGCAAGCGCGTAACCTACGACTTCGAACGCCAGATGGAAGGCGCTAATCTGCTCAAAACGAGCGAGTTTGCCGAAGAGATTGTGAAGAACATGTAGTAGCTTGGCAATTGCCAATTACAACGAACCCCCGCGTTGGCTGAAAGGCTGGCGCGGGGGTTTTACATTTAGTTATATGCGACTCTTAGCTTTTAATACCGCACTTAAGTGTGGCTTCTTATTTAGCCTACTATTTATAACCTGCTCCGCTGGAATAAATGATTGCAGCTTAGCTATTGGTAAAATGGTGGATAAAGATTGTATTAAGATTATAGAAAAAGATTTTCTTATCCTAGACTCAAGTATCAATATTGAACCTGGATTTCGATTTATCTATCAAGGAATCATATATGAAGCGGTAGAGAAAAGAAAACATTATAGCTTCATCTCTACTAACGACCCCAACTTTAAGACTCCTGAAGGTATTAGGCCTTCGGATACTTTTGAAAAGCTCAAAGCGAATCCACTTAATGTTAACTTGAAACGTGGCTGGGCTAAAACATATAAATTGCCTTCAGGATGGATATGTGCTTTTAGCTTTGATTCTAAAATCACAAATAAAACACGGATAGATTTTTTATTTAAAGATTAAGTCCGGTTTATATGTATTTAGCGCATTGTATTCTGCTATAGTTCGAGTAAGGTGGTATAGGTGTTATTAAGCTGCAGTAATTACGGGAATTTCACTCAAATTATCACCAGCATAAGTGAATCAGCACTGTTTTGAGTAGGCAGCTACATTTGCGAGCTAACACCTTTGCCCATGCTTACTCCCGAAGACGACCACCTGCGCTATCCTATTGGCCTGCCGCAGCTACCTACTGCCCCACTCACGCCCGCCGAGCGCGCCACCTACCTTCAGCAGCTGGCCGACCTACCGAATGACCTAGGCGCCATGACCATCCGAGTCGGACCTGAGCACCTGCAACTGCCCTACCGCCCAGGTGGCTGGACGGGCCAGCAAGTCATTCACCACGTGGCCGACTCTCATATTAACAGCTACTGCCGCTTTCGCCTAGCCCTGACGGAAGACAACCCAACCATCCGGCCTTATGATGAAGGTACGTGGGCTGAGCTGCCCGACGTAGCTGCTACGCCAGTGGCCGTGTCGCTGGCGCTGCTAGCAAGCCTGCACAGCCGCTGGGTAACGCTGCTACACCACCTCACAGGGGCGCAGTGGCAGCGTACATTTTACCATCCCGAAACCAAGCGAACCACTACGCTTGACCAGGCGCTAGCGCTGTACGCCTGGCACGGGCGGCACCACCTAGGGCACCTAGCTTTGCTCACTGCTTAATATAGTCTAACCTAATGCTTATACCTACTTCTGAGGAGCAGCTGCGCTATCCCGTGGGGCGGCCACAGCTGCCAACTGCCCCCCTCACGGCGGCCGAGCGAGCGCCTTACCTTCAGCAGCTGGCCGACCTGCCGGCCAAGCTGACAGAGGCCGCCCGCCGAGCAGGGGGCGAACGCCTGCAGCTTCCCTACCGCCCTGGTGGCTGGACCGGCCGCCAGGTTATTCATCACCTTGCCGATACGCACCTCAACCTATACAGCCGCTTTCGGCTGGCCCTAACCGAGGACAACCCTACCGTGCGGCCCTTTGACGAAGCGGCCTGGGCCGAGCTGCCCGACGTGGCCGCCACGCCCATTACCGTTTCGTTGGCGCTGCTCGAAAGCCTGCACAGCCGCTGGGTAATACTCCTCCAGCACCTAACGGAAGCACAGTGGCAGCGCACTTTTTACCACCCGCGCTACCACACTACTCTTACCCTCGACCAGGCGCTAGTGCAGTACGCCTGGCACGGCCAGCACCACCTAGGGCACATAGAGCTATTGGCTAAATAGCAATAGCCACAACGGCTGTCATTGCGAACGCAGCGAAGCAATCCTTCCTTGTCATTGGCTGGCGTCAGACAGATGTAAAGGAAAGATTGCTTCGCTGCGCTCGCAATGACAACCGCGTTTTAAGTTAATAGTAACCCTAGGTCTTACTTTACACGGCAACGCCACGTGGAACGATACCACGTGGCGTTGTCGTGTAAAGTAAGACCTAGGATTATTTGTTGCCGCCGCGCACCAAGCTGTTGCCTTTGCCGTAGCGGCGCAGGCTTTTTTCGGCTTCGGGGTTGAGCTGAGCAGCCTTGGTGAGGTCGCGGCGAGCCTCCTTCAAGCGGTCGAAGCTGGCGTAGCTGATGCCGCGGTACTCAATGGCATCGGCGTAGAGCGAGTCGATGGCGATGGCGCGGGTGAAGTCCGACACAGCAGCCTTGTACTGGTACATCTGCATCTTGGCCACGCCCCGGCCAAAGAAAGCCTCCTTGTCGTCGGGCCGGTACTTTACGGCCCCGCTGAAGTCGTTAGCTGCTGCTTTATATTGTTTCAGCATCAGCTCGTTCACCCCTTTGTTATAATAGAGGTCGGGGTTGTTGCGCTGCAAGCGGAGAGCGGCAGCGTAGTCGGGCGCCGCGTCTTTGTAGTTCTTGAGGTTAGAATTAGCCTTAGCGCGCTCTATCAAGGCCCTAGGGTTGCGGGGGTTGGTGCGCAGCGACACGTTGGCGCGGGCCAGTTGGTACTTGTAGTCGGCAACAGTCATTTTCTTTTCGGCGGCGCGGGCGGCCGAGGCCTCAGCGGCCGAAGGTGCGGTGGGGTCGGCGGTAGCGTCGGTGGCCTCGGCGGCAGGGGCATCGAGAGCGGCTACCGATACGCTTCCCTCCGTAGAGGCCGTGGTGGCAGTGGCCGTTTCGGGAGTAACGGGGGCGGGAGCGGCCACGGGGGTAGCCACCGTGCTGCTGGGGCGCTCTTTTTCAGTAGTGGCGGTAGCGCAGCTGGTTGCCAAAGCCAGCCCGGCCAACGCAACGGGTACTAGGTGCGGAAAAACTGATTTCATCAACGTGGATAAGGGGCACGGTATGCCTACTTGTAAAATAAAAGCCAGCGCCTTTTACGGCAAAAGTCCGAACGGTGGTTGCCAACTCCTTGTTATTAGATAGCCACGCCGCCTACCTAGGGCGGGGGGCGTCAGCCTAGGTAGCACGCGCGCCCCCGGCTGGCCTATCTTTGCAGGGCTGGCTTAGCTAGCATTTCTCTTTCTGTTTATTTCCCGCACGTTTTTCTCATGGCATTGCAATTTGACCTGGTAGTAATTGGTTCAGGGCCCGGTGGTTACGTGGCCGCTATCCGCGCCGCGCAGCTTGGGCTGAAAGTGGGCGTGGTCGAGCGCGAGTCGCTGGGTGGCATCTGCCTCAACTGGGGCTGTATCCCCACCAAAGCCCTGCTCAAGACCGCCCAGGTATACGAGTACCTCCAGCACGCCCAAGACTACGGCCTGACGGTGCAGGGCGCTGGCTTCGACTTCAACGCCGTTATCAAGCGCAGCCGGGGTGTGGCCGATGGCATGAGCAAGGGCATCAACTTCTTGTTCAAAAAGAATAAAATCGAGGTAGTAAACGGCACTGGCAAGCTCCTGGCCCCCGGCAAGGTAGAAGTAACCAAGGCCGACGGCACCAAAGAAACCGTGGAGGCCAAGAGCATCATCTTGGCTACCGGCGCCCGCGCCCGCCAGCTGCCCAACTTGCCCATCGACGACAAAAAAATCATTGGCTACCGCAAGGCCATGACCCCCGACAGCATGCCCAAGCGCATGGTGGTAGTGGGCTCGGGCGCCATCGGTGTCGAGTTTGCCTACTTCTACCGCTCCCTAGGTGCCGAAGTAACCATCGTGGAATACCTGCCCCGCATCGTGCCGGTAGAAGACGAGGAGATTTCGCGCCAGATGGAGAAGTCCTACAAGAAGCTGGGCATCAACATCCTCACCAACGCTGAGGTGACTAAAGTGGACACCAGCGGCGCGGGCTGCAACGTGTTCATCAAAACCCAGAAGGGCGAAGAGCAAATTGCCTGCGATGTGGTGCTGAGCGCTGTAGGTGTGCAAACCAACATCGAAAACATCGGCCTCGAAGAGCTGGGCATCAAGACCGAGCGTGGCCGCGTGCTAGTCGATGACTTCTACCAGACCAATGTACCCGGCATCTACGCCATCGGCGACATCATTCCGGGTCCGGCGCTGGCGCACGTGGCTTCGGCCGAAGGCATCATCTGCGTAGAGAAAATCACGGGCCACCACCCCGAGCCGCTCAACTACACTAACATCCCTGGTTGCACCTACGCCCAGCCCGAGATTGCCAGCGTGGGCTTTACCGAGGCCGAAGCCAAGGCCAAGGGCTACGAAGTGAAAGTAGGCAAATTCCCCTTCTCAGCCTCGGGCAAAGCGGCCGCGGGCGGCGTGAAGGACGGCTTCGTAAAAGTGATTTTTGACGCCAAATACGGCGAGTGGCTCGGCGCCCACATGATTGGCGCCAACGTGACCGAGATGATTGCGGAGGTAGTAGTAGCGCGCAAGCTCGAAACCACCGGCCACGAAATCATCAAGTCGGTGCACCCCCACCCCACCATGAGCGAGGCCATCATGGAAGCTGCCGCTGCGGCTTACGATGAGGTGATTCACCTATAAAAAGTATAATCTTTAATAGAAAAGCCGGCCTATACAATAGGCCGGCTTTTTTCGTGCTCTATATTTGATTGCACTTATTCCTATTTCTATCATTTTTAGATGAAACAACAAATTACTCGTTCTCTGGCAGCGCTACTTACAGGCTGCACTTTAGTAGGTAGTGGCTGCGCCGGCTCTTATACACCTATCCGCCCCGACCGCATCGCTACTTATCAATCCTCATCGGTAGAAGCGCCGCTTCAGTTTAGCTATCAGTTTGATGCGCTTCGCACTCAAGGCCGTAACAAGAAGTACATTAAGAAGGAGCAGAAGAAGGGCTACCACGTTATCGCCATACAAGTTAAGAATAATACGGGTGCAGAAATCAATTTTACACGCGACGCCGTTTTGTACTATGGCGACCGCGCTATAGTACCCGTGTCGCCCGACGTTGCTGCACAAGAGCTGAAGCAAGGGGTGGCTATTTACTTGCTTTATGTGCTGCTAAACTTCCGCGTGGGTGCCACAACTACCACCTCCAACGGCTACGTGACATCTACCTCTCCAGGCACTTTTATTCCCACTGGCCCTTTCATTGCGGGCGGCAATATGCTGGGCGCCTCAATGGCCAACGGTAATTTTCGCCGCGAACTTCAGCAGTTTGACCTTACCAACCGCAATATCGCTCCCGGCGAAACGGTTTATGGTCTGATAAGTGTGCGCGAATACAATGTGGCTCCACTGCGGCTAGAGCTACGCTCGGTAGCCTCAACTACCCCCGCCGCGCCCGCCCTGCCCCCAGCTAGCGCCCCTAGACCTACTACTAATTAGTTGGTCAAAAACTCCTAGGTCAATAAAAAAGGCTCCGCGTACGCGGAGCCTTTTTTATTGACCTAGGTTAAGCAAGATTACTGCTTAGCGATTACGTTGAAAGTCAGCGTAAACTCATCGTTGATAGCTTTGTCGCCAATGCTGTCGAAGAAGCTCTTCGAACCATACTTTAGACCGAATTTAGTGCGGTCGATGGTTGCTTTGCCAGTAGCGGCGGCTACTCCGTTTTTCACACCTACTTTGGCGGGGAAGCTTACTTTCTGCGTCACGCCCTTGATGGTCATGTCGCCGGTGATGGTAGCGTTGTCAGCGTCGGCCTTAGCACCGGCGATGGGGGTAATGCTCGTGATTTTGAAGACAGCGGTTGGGTTCTTTTCTACACCAAAGAAGTCGTCGCTGCTCATATGGCCCACGAATTTGGCGTGGTTATCGGCGTCGGTGATGTCGGTAGCTTTCATCGACTTCATATCCACGGTCACGGTGCCGCCAGTTACCATGTTATTGCGCACTTGTAGGTCGCCACCAGTGAACTGCATGGTGCCGTTGTGGCCGTGGGTTACGGCTTTGCCTTCCCAACCCAGGGTGCTCAGCTGCGGCTGCACCTTGTAGGTAGCCACGGCGGCCGTAGCCGACTTAGAAACAGACTTTTGAGCGAAAGCAGCCGGCGCAGCCAGCAAAGCAGCCCCTAGGAGGGCGGGCAACAAGATTTTTTTCATGATTGAAAAAAGGTAAGAAAGGTTAGAGTGGTGGGCCGGGTAAACAAATATCAGGCCCGAATTTTATCGAGTAACGTGTTGAGCTGGCGCTGCTCAGCAACCGAAAGCTTATCGAGGCTATTGCGCGCGGGGTTGGCCTGCTCGTCTTCATCTATTTGGCGTAGCAGGTGCAAGCCCGCTTCGGTAATGCGGATGTCCACGGCGCGGCGGTTGGCGGGGCACACCGTGCGGGTAACCAACTTTTTCTCTTCCAACTTGTCTACTATGCGCGAAGCATTGCTGGTTTTATCGAGCATGCGCTCGATGAGCAGCGCCACCGTAGCGGGCAGCGGATGCTGCCCACGCAAGATGCGTAGCACGTTAAATTGGGGCGAGGTCAGGCCGTAGAGCTTAAAGGCTGCGGCCTGGCGCTGACCCAGCCAGCCAGCCGTGTACACTACATTGAGGTAAGCCTTGTGGGCTTCACTCTTAAAAGTAGGCTGCTTGATTTCGTCTTCCAGGCGCATGGGGTAACTGATTACGACTGCAAATTTAATGTACCTACATTTAATGTTGCAACATCGTTCACGCTTTTTTGCTAATTTTTTTTAGACCGCAATATCTGTCGACTTTTGCGTACACTCTTTTCACCCTTCCTTTCTTTCTACACTATGCGCCTTACTCATCTGCTAGCCAGCCTACTCCTCGGGGCAGGCCTGGCTGCTACCCCCCACCTCGCCGCGGCTCAGCCCACTGGCGGCCAGCCGGTACGCCCGGGCCGCACTACTCAGTATCTATTTACCCGCGGGGCTGTGGTGCAGCGCACTGGTACCAAGGTCACGCCTCTCAGCCAGAACGTTCGGCTGCCCAACGGCACCAAAATAAACGTGCGTAGCGGTATTGTGGAGCTGCCCACCGGCAAAATCACCACGCTACGCGAAGGCGACTACGTGAATGCCGAGGGTGGCATCGTGTTTGGAACGCCCGCCAGCGCGGCCGCGGCTCGCGGCGATACGACCGTAGCGGCCAATGCCAAGTTTGACCCCTACGTGCACGTGGGCACTGCCCCCGCCCGCGTGCTCAGCGACGCGCCCACCGAGCGCGAGCAGCTCTTGATGCGCAAGATTGAGCTGCTCAATCGCAAAATGGCCCTCTACAACCAAACCATTACCAACCCACCCAACACCGACGCGGTGGACAAGCAGCTACAGGAAATCGACGCGCAGTTGAAAGCAGCCAAGCGCGAGTAACCTAGGGCAGCTAGTGGCTGCGCCCGGCATTAGGGGGCGGCCACTAACTGCCCATCGGCTTCGTGCACGAGCCCAAAAGGCTCGTCGCGGACGATGAGCATACCATCGAGGTCGTGCACCTCGGCCAGGGCGCTGATTTGCAAGGCCGACCAGATACCTAGGGAGGTTTCGACCATGCAGCCTAGCATGGGCAGCAGGCCCTGGGCACGGGTGCGGCGCAGCAGGTCGATGCCGCGTTGGTAGCCCCCAGCCTTCATAAGCTTGACGTTGACACCGTGAAACTGCCGGGCAATGTCGCTAAAATCAGCCTCGTCGGTCACCGACTCATCGGCTAGCAGCGGTACGGCTGTGCGCGGGCGCAGGTAGCGGTAGTCGTCGGCTAGGGCGGCGGGCAGGGGCTGCTCTAATAGGTGTAGCACCAGGCCCGGCACCCCCGCCACCTGCTCCAGAAACTGCAGGAGGCTGTCGGCATCGGGCCAAGCCTCGTTGCCATCTACCAGCAGCGGCTGGCCGGGGCAGGCTGCGGCCACGGCGCGCAGCAAGTCCAGTCCTTCGGCTTGGTTCACTTTTATTTTTAACAAGCTGAAGCGCTGGGCACGCTGCTGCGCAATAAAGCCGGCCACCTCACCTGGGTCCATAATAGGCAGCGAAAACGCGGTGGCTACGCGCGCCGCTGGCTGCGGCACCCCCAAAAACTGCCATACCGGCTGCCCGGCACGTGCAGCCAAGCAATGTGTGAGGGCCGCCTCCAGCGCGAACGCCAAGGCGTGGGCCACGGGCTGCGCGGCGAGCAGCGCCGCCAGTTCGGGCAGCGTGGTTACCTGGGGCAGCCCGGCCGCGAGCAAGCGCGCAAACTGCTGCTGGAGCAATTCAGGCGATTCGCCATAGCGCACGTTGGGTGCCGCTTCGCCCCGCCCCACGCTACCAGCCTGGGTGGCCTGCACCACGAGGTTGGTTTTGGTGGTTGAGGCATTGCGCGCGATTTTCCAGGTGTACCGCAGCGGCAGGTCGTGCGCTGTTAAAGTCCAGGCCGTAAGCATGAGGGGCAAGAGAAGAGCGCCAAAGCTAGCGATACTCGCCCCAGCAGCCACCAAGCTAGCTTCGGGGCAAAGGCTCCAGCTTAACATAAGCTTGAACTAGTGCGCACTAATTGCGTAACCGTAATTATTGCTTACCAAGCATTTACCTGCGCCTAGGTGGCGTTGCAGCCAGCAGCAAGCTACGTACCCTACCTTAGGTAGCAGCTTGCTGCACAAATGTCCTCAATGCAGCTGTAAGCGAGCGCGTTTTGAGGCCAGGCGAGGGCGGTCGGCCGCGGTTTCGGCCTGCAATCCCGTTCTTTATAGCCTCATTTTGCTTCTTATAGTATTTGCGCATGAAGTTCTCGCGTCTTTCCGGGCTGGCTATTACCTTGATTTTAGTAGCGTTAGCCCTCACGATGCTGGTTGCCTACGGCTTTATCAGCTTACCTAGCGCCGTGCCGGCCACTGCCCGCTGGCTGGCCTTGGCGGCCCTAGGTATGGCCCTGGCGCCCCGGCGCTCGCTCACCCTCTGGATAGTGCTGAGCATGCTGGTCGGCATCGAGTTGGGGTACGATGCTCCCAGCGTAGCGGTACCGCTCAAAGTACTGAGCGACGCGTTTCTGCGCTTGGTAAAAACCATCATTGCGCCGCTCGTCTTTGCCACGCTCGTGGTCGGTATTGCGGGCCACGCCAACCTCAAGCAGGTGGGCCGCATGGGTATCAAGGCGCTAGTGTATTTCGAGTTGGTAACGACGTTTGCCCTATTTATTGGCTTGGCGGCCATCAACCTAACCAAAGCCGGCGTAGGCGTGGCTAAAGTACTGCCAACCGCCGGCGAGGCTGACGTGCTTCAGCCCGCTGCCCACCAATCGGCGGCCGACATCATCCTGCACATCTTCCCCGAAAACATTGCCAAGTCGGTGGCCGAAGGCCAGGTACTCCAAGTGGTCATCTTCGCCATCATCTTCGCTATCGGCTTGGCCCTCAGCCCCGAGCCGGCCCGCGGCCGCATGCTGCGCTTTTGCGAAAGCCTCTCCGAGGTGATGTTTAAGTTCACCAACGTAGTAATGTACTTTGCCCCCCTAGGGGTAGGCGGCGCCCTCGCCTACACGGTGGGCAAGATGGGGCTAGCCCCACTAAAGAATGCTGCTTACCTGCTCTTTACGCTTTATGGCGCCCTCATCGCCTTTGTAGTATTAGTATTGCTGCCGGTGCTACTGCTGGCGCGCCTGCCGCTACGGCGCTTTGTGGCGGCGGTGGCCGAGCCCGTCAGCATTGCGTTTGCCACCACCAGCAGCGAGGCTGCCCTACCCCGCGCCATGGAGGCCATGGAAGGTATTGGAGTGCCGCGCCGCATTGTGGCCTTCGTCATGCCCACGGGTTATTCCTTCAACCTCGATGGCACTACGCTTTACTTATCGCTGGCGGCGGTATTCGTGGCGCAGGCGGCGGGCGTACCGCTCAGCTTTGGCGACCAGCTGCTTATGGTATTCACGCTCATGCTCACCAGCAAGGGCGTAGCCGGCGTGCCCCGCGCCTCGCTCGTTATACTATTGGCTACGGTGGCTTCGTTTAACTTACCGGCTTGGCCCGTGTTTATCATCCTAGGTATCGATGCCCTCATGGATATGGCTCGCACGGCCGTCAATGTTTTAGGCAACTGTTTGGCCTCCGCAGTGGTTGCACGTTGGGAAGGCGAATTTATTGATAACTATGTAGCGCCGCCCAACCTGCTTACCGTAGAGCCAGCCGCAGTTTCCCACTCTGCTTCTCACTAACTCATCTGGCCCTAACACAATTTTATATTTGAATCTGGCAACCGCCTAAAACTTGATTTAAGACTATTTTTTGGTAGATTGGCAAGCCTGTAGTACTTTAGAGCATTAATAAGTTTTATTCAATAAAAGGGCGTTAATTCTCTAAAATATCTCTTCAAAGTACAACTTTAGCTTTTATCATTCCACTATGAAATTGTACTCTTTCATTGCACGGCCAGCTTTGGTAGCGGCTGCAGTTTTAGTAGGCCTCAGCAGCTGCATGTCGGTAAAAGGCAGCTTTTCGCATACCCCGACGGCGGTTATCACCAAGCGCCTTCCTCCCATGGAAATCACAGCCGACCCCGGTCCGCTGGCCATGAACGACGGTGCTCTCCCCGATGACCCGCTGCGCCTGTTCAAGTCAGAGCTGCAGCACAACGTAGTGGAAGCCACCGATACAGCTACCTATGGTTACATCCGCCTGGTAGTAACTAAGGTGCACACCATTCGCAAGGGCCGCAGCTTGCAAGCGGCGCAGGTTATTACGATGCTGGTACCCAGCATCTTCGGTGCCCCGCTCGAATGGTATAACACCGACCTAGAAGCCGAAGTACAGGTGATGGACGCCAGCGGCCAGCTCCTAGGCACCTACACGGGCAAAGGCACGTCTAACGTGAAAGTGGCCATGTACCACGGCTACTCGCAAACCGACGCCCCGCGCCTAGCCGACGTAATTGCCCTGCGTGAAGCCTTGAATCAAGTGCGCCCGCAGCTCGACACGGCTTCTACCCGCCTGAATCCCCTCCTCATGGCGGGCGGCCAAGTCAACAACCCCACGCTGCCCTCATCGGCTAGCAACCGATAACCAAGGCGCGCTCGCTTATTTTTCGGAGTCGCTCACAATAATCGGCGGCCTTCGGACCTTTGTAGCCCGGCCCGGTGGTTTGCCTTTTGCAAGCCCCGGCGCCGGGCTCTCTTTTAGCTGTGCTGATGAAAAAGATACTGTGCTCTATTCCGGGGCTACTGCTCTTGCTGGCCCTAGCGGGCTGCTGCGCTAATGATATCTGCGTGTGCGCAGACACAGGGCTGGCCGATGCGTTGCAATTCAAATTTAACTACACCACGCACCGGCAGGTAAGCGGTGGCAAGTTCGTCAGCTTCAATGCCAGCGATGTAGACACGCTAAGAATTTACCGTACTTCGCTCAACCCCAGTAAGCTGCCTAATTTTGTCGCTACTACAGACTCAGTAACGATAGGCCGTCCTCTTTACATCAATGCGAAGGGCGATACGCTGATTTCGGACACATTGCGGGTTACTTCTGCCAATGGCGAGACAAACAAGATAGGTCGCCAAAATATAGTAGTTATCAACAATTCTACGCCTTTCCCGGCAAGTGGCGGGAATAAGCTGGATGCTTATACATATCGCATTTCGCTCATTCGCAATCGCTCCGGTAACCGCAAGCCTACCTACTCTTACTACCTCACAAATATCTTTATAGCTGGCGAGGACGAGGCCAATGGTTGCTGCACGTGCTACCGCAATACAGGCAAAGCGTTTACCCTCGGCATAGGTAATCCAGCCAATACCACTCGCGTGACAGTAGTAGCCTACGATACTGCCTCCATTAAGGAACTTACCCGCTTGCCACGGCCTAGGTAAGGCAAACCGTCTCGGTCGGCGTCTACGTAGCTACGTATACCTCTTTTCTGCTAATTCTGCCTGCTCATGCCTGCCCCCGACCTCCTTACGCTTGCCGCCGATGAAGCTCAGCTACCCGCCGGCCTCACCGAGGCAGTGCCCGTGGAGCCTGCGCCAGCTGTGGCCCCTGGCTTTCCATTTGCTACGGAACTGAGTTTAGAGCCGCTCATCGCTTACTGGCATGAGCGCGAGCGCGACCCCAACCCGGGCGTGGCGCGCCTGGCCCGTGCGGTGTGCGAAGAAGTAAAGCAGCACGGTGCCTGCCGGGGTAATATGCACACCATTGAGCAGCTTGACGGCATTCAGGACCTGATAGATATGCTCATGCTGGCGGTGTTTCCGCCGGCGGCTACTACCACGGCTATCACGGGGGCCATTCCGCCGTTTCAGCGGCGCAGCTTCTACTACACTAGCCGCTTTGCGGAAGTGATGATGGGGCGCGACCGCACCATCAAGCAGCCGCTCAATATCGACTACGCCACCCTGGAGCTGCACATGACCCAGATGGCGTACTTGCTCATCCTAGGTCGGGAATACGGGGCCGAAATACCCGAAACGCAGAGCGGACTCATTTTTACGGTACCCGACTACAGCATTGGGCTCTACCGGCACTACGGTGTCAACTTCGATTCGTCGTTTGTGCGCGTGCGAGTGGTGGGCGAAAAGCCCGAGCTGAGCCCCGAGCAGGTACAGCACTTGCTTCACAACCGCCACCGCCTAGAGCTGTGGTACCGCGTGCTGCCCCCCGAGCGCTTTGCGCTGGAAGGCTTCAACCTGCTGCAGCTGGTAGATGTCACGACCCAGGAAATACTGTCGGAGCTGAAATACGACCTGCTGGAGCGCGACGTATTGCAAGCTTCCGACCGGCTCGAGCAGATTCAGGAAAAGCTGCGGGTACTGTTTGCCCGGCCGGCTCTACAACTCGGCATTGCGGCGTATGACGAGCGCAAGAAGGCCTTTGTGGACTTTGGGCGCAAAATCAACCACAGCTTCCTCACCAAGCAGATGCAGAGCCTAGGGGCCGTGGGTGGCTTCCGGCAGCTCTACGCCCGCCTATTGGCCGACCGCCAGCCGTTGGTGCTTGAAGATGTGACCACCGCGCCCGAGCTGCCCGAAGATGTGCGCCAGCAAATTTTGCAGCTGGGCATTCGCTCGGCTATTCTGGCGCTGCTGCCCTATGGCCCCGACACCGTGGGGCTGCTCGAACTAGGCTCGCCCGAGGTGGGCGCGCTCAATGAGTTTGACATGGAGCTGGTGAAGCAGTTTGTGCCGCTGTTTGCCGTGGCTGTAAAACGCAACGCCGAAGACTTAGAAACGCGAATCCAAGCAGTTATTAAAGAGAAGTTTACGGCTATTCACCCCACCATGGAATGGCGCTTTAATGACGCAGCCCGGCGCCTGCTGGCCCAGCACGAAGACGGCAACCGCTCGGCCGAGATGGAGCCCATCGTGTTTGAAGATGTGTACCCGCTGCACGGCTCTTGCGACATCCGCGGCTCGAGCGTGGCCCGCAACGAAGCCGTGCAGGCCGACCTCATCGAGCACCTCACGCTAGCGGGCCGGGTGCTGCGCAAGGCATCTGAATACCAGGCGCTACCTATTCTAGACGAGCTTAAGTTCTACGTAACTAAGAACTTGCGACGGCTGCGGCAGGGCATCATCAGCGGCGACGAAGTCAGCATCTACGACTCCTTGCGCACGCAGGTAGAGCCCTTGTTTGAGTACCTGGCCCAAAATATTACCGAGCTGCGCCCCACCATTGCCCACTACTGGCAGCATATTGACCCGCGCCTAGGTATCCTCTATAACCGCCGCAAGGCTTTTGAAGAAAGCGTGACGCGCATCAACGATGTGGTCAGCGAGTACCTCGACCAAGAAGAGGCTAAGGCGCAGCAAATGTTTCCGCACTACTTCCAGCGCTTCAAAACCGACGGCGTGGAGTTTAACATCTATGTGGGTGGCAGCCTGGTGCAAGACAAGCCGTTTGACCTCATTTTCCTGAAAAACCTGCGCCTGTGGCAGCTACTGGTGATGGTCGAAATCACACGCCGCACTCATGCCTTGAAGGCTGAGCTGGCCGTGCCGCTCGACACCACGCAGCTCATCCTCATCCACTCGCAGTCCCTTAGCATCCGCTTCCGGCAAGACGAGCGCCAGTTCGATGTAGATGGCGCGTATAACATTCGCTACGAGATAATTAAGAAGCGTATCGACAAGGCCACGGTGCTGGGTACTGGCGAGCGCCTGACCCAGCCCGGCTACCTGGCGCTGGTGTATGCGCAGCCCCGCGAGGCAACTGAGTACGTCGAATACATCGACTACTTGCAGGACCGCAACCTGCTGGAACCTGAAGTGGAGGAGCTGGAGCTAGAAGAGCTGCAGGGTGTGAAAGGTCTACTGGCGCTTCGCGTTAAAGTCAAGCTATAGGTACCACCTAGGGCTTTGGCAAGCACTTTACTCGCTTACCGTGACGTCTTGGCCAGGTATTTTCTTTTCCTTCCAGAAAAGCCGGACGCCCGTGCGCAGCAGTACTAGCCAGGCCGCCCCGCCTGCAAAGCCCGCCACCACATCGGTAGGGTAATGCACGTGCAGGTACACGCGGGTGAGCCCGATACTTAGCGAAAAGCACACCAGCGCTACTGCCAAGCCCCAGTGGCGGCCATGCTGCACGGCCAGCCACGCCAAGCAGCCGTAGAGGCACATCCCCATCATGGCGTGCCCGCTGGGGAAGCTCAGGCCATACTGGTAAATGAGGGCCGTGGTAGGCCGGTCGCGGTGAAAATAAGCTTTAAGTAACTCGTTGAGAGCTACCCCACCCCCCATCGCCAAGAGCAGCTCGATGGCGTAGCGCTTCCGGCCGCGCCGGTACATAAGAAATGGAATGAGCAAGCTCGTTGGCACCAAAAACTTGACTGAACCAAAGAAAGTCAGGAAATCAACTAAAGGACGCGTCCAGGGTCGAGCGGCTCGCAGGCGGTCCATTTGAGCAAAGCCCCAGTCGTCGAATACCTGCGAATGCTCGCGAAACACCACGCGAGTGAGGTAGAAAAATAACCCAAACGCCGCCACAAATAGCACCGCCCCAAAGATGACCTCGGCTGTGAGAAGCCCCGCCAAGCCGGCCGCCCGCGCGGGCGGAGAAGTAGAGGAGCCAGGGCGCGCAACGGGGGTGGGCATAGGGTTGGGAAGGGTGAAAGCTAAGTTGAACGAAATTCTGCCGGAAGAGGCCAACTACCCGGTTGCAACCGAAAACCAACCTAGGCGCTAAACAAAAAAGCCAGCCCCTGTTAAGGGCTGGCTTTTTTGTTGGGTAACTCGTGCGCTCGGAGAGACTCGAACTCTCACACCTTGCGGAACTGCCGCCTGAAGACAGCGCGTCTACCAATTTCGCCACAAGCGCAGGCAATCTTCAAACGCTGGCCGCCCGGTTGGTGGGGCGTTTGATGGTGCAAAGATACGGAATCGTTAACTCTCGGCGCAACCCTAGGGTGGTTTTTTTCGCTTTAGCCAGCCTGGTAGCAGCGCCAAAAATTGTTGCTCAGCTACTTGTGAACGCATTTTTTTTGTGAGTTGCTGCTGCAAAAGGGAGTTAGCGAGCTGCTATGCTTCTTTGTGGGCACTATTTCCGCAGTTTCTATGGCTTCTTCAGCCCCTCCCCCCTCCCCTTCCGGCGCCGACTTTAGCCGCGTGGCCCGCGTGTATGATGTGTTGGCGGGGGCCGTGTTTGGGCGGGCGCAACGGCGGGCGCAGCAGGCGGCGCTGGCGGCCGGGCTGCCACTGGCAGGCCCGGCACCGCAGGTGCTGGTGCTGGGCGGCGGCGGGGGCTGGGTGCTTATTGAGCTGTTGCGCCAGTGTCCCGCCGCACAAGTGCTCTACCTCGAAACTTCGGCACCCATGCTGGCGCAGGCCCAGGCTCGGCTGCGGCAGTTGGCCCCTAGTGCCGCAGCGCAGGTCGAGTTTCGGCATGGCAACGAGAAGGCCCTAAGCCCCGCCGAGCAGTTTGATGTTGTGGTCACCTTTTTCGTTTTAGACTGCTTTACCCTGGCGGAGTTTCCGGCCGCAGTGGCCCGCTTGCAGGCCGCGCGCCGACCTAGGGCGCTGTGGTTGGTGGCTGATTTTCGGCCGCCCCGCACGTGGTGGCAGCGCGTACTGCTGCGGGCAATGTATTTATTTTTTAAAGTAATGGTGGGGCTACGCGCGCAGCAGCTTCCGCCCTGGCCGAGCGCTTTGGCTGCCTTAGGGCTTCAGAATCGCTACCAAGCGAGCTTCTACGGCGATTTTATCTGGTGCCAGGTATTGCAATAAAGGTGGGCGGTGAGCCAGCGACAAAGCAGAACCGGTGGCGAGGTCGAATTTTTGCTTTTAATTTGCATCATTTAAATCAATTTCCGGCTGTAACCGGGCCTTTTAGCTATTAAGTAGGATTTTATTATGAGAAGAATTCTTCCCGCTTTCTATTTGGGAGTATTAGGTAGCGTGAGCCTCGCCACTACGGCGGCCGCCCAGAATACCAAACCCGCGGCGCCAGCCAAGCCTGCAGCTGCTAAACCAGCCCCGGCCAAACCTGCTGCCACCCCCGTTGCGAAACCCGCCGCGGCAAAACCTGTGGCTACCCCTGCTGCGAAGCCAGCCACCGCCGCCCCTACCCCAGCGCCCAAGCCAGCTGTCGCCACCCCGGCACCCAAGCCGGCCGCAGCCGCCCCAACCACTACCGAGCCTGCGCCGGCAGCCCCCGCGCGGGCAGCTGCTACTGGCCCAGCAGTACGCTACACCGTGTCGTTTCCGAATGCAGTGCACCACGAGGCGCGCATTACGGCCACCTTTGCGGGGCTAACGTCAGGCAAGGCTCTTGTGATACGGATGGCGCGCTCGTCGCCGGGACGCTATGCGCTGCACGAGTTTATTAAGAACACATACTACCCCGTAGCTACCGATGGCAGCGGCAAGCTCCTAGGTATCCGGCGGCCCGACCCCTACTCCTGGGAGGTGCGGCCGGCGGCTGATGGCACCATTCAGTTTAGCTACACTCTGTACGGCGACCGTACCGACGGCACCTACGCGGGCATCGACCAGCAGCACGCGCACCTCAACATGCCCGCCACGCTGTGCTATGCGCAGGGCCTAGAGGGCCGGGCTGCTGAGGTAAAGTTTGAGATGCCCACGGGCTGGAAGGCTGCGACCCAGCTACGGCCTACCGGCGAAGACCGCACCACCTTCACCGCGCCTAACCTGCAGTACCTCATGGATAGCCCCGTGGTACTAGGTACTCAACAAACCCTGCACACTTGGCAAGACGGCGGCCGCACCTTTGAGATAGCCACCTACTACGGCGGCTCGGCCAGCGAGGTAGAAGCATTGGTGAAGAAAACGCAGCAGATAGTGCGCGAGGCCGCCGGTGTGTTTGGGGGCGAAGTGCCCACCTTCGACTACGGCCGCTATACCTTCTTGGCCGACTACCTGCCTCAGGCCAGCGGCGATGGCATGGAGCACCGCAACTCGACTTCGCTCACCAGCCCCCTGCCGCTGCGCGAAGAAGGCGCCCTACGCAACCTAGCCACTGTATCGCACGAGTACTTCCACGCCTACAACACCGAGCGCCTGCGCAGCAAAGGCCTGGAGCCGTTTGACTTCCAGCGCGTGAATATGAGCGACGCGCTGTGGTTTGGCGAAGGCTTTACGCAGTACTACGGCGAGTTGATGCTGCGCCGCGCCGGCTACTACGACGACGAGCAATTCTTTGAGAAAGTAAGCCAGTGGGTGAATGTGCGCCTCAACTCGCCGGGTGCTCGCTACGCTTCGGCGGTAGAAATGAGCCAGCAGGCGGGCTTTGTGGATGCCGCCACCAGCATCGACCCCGGCAACCGCAGCAACACGTACCTCTCGTACTACTACCAGGGCGCGGGCCTAGCCCTTTCGCTCGACATGCAGTTGCGCCAGCGCTACCGCACCTCGCTCGATAAGTACATGCAGGCACTATGGCAGGAGTTTGGCAAGCCCCAAACGCCCAGCCTGGCCCCCGCCAAGCCCTATACGCTGCCCGACTTGCAGCGCGTGCTAGGCACCGTAGCTAAGGATACGGCCTTTGCAGGCACCTTCTTCCGGCGCTACATCTACGGCCACGAAACGCCGCGCTTCGCCGAGAACTTGGCCCTGGCTGGCCTGGCCGTGGTACCGACCAAGGTACTGGCCGCCGCCCTACCTAGGCAGGTAGAATTTACGGAGGATGGCCGCTGCATCTTGGCGCGCAATACCACGATGGGCTCGGGCCTCTACAAAGCGGGCATCGACCGCGGCGACGAGATTATGACCCTCGACGGGGTGAAAATCACCGATATGGTTACGCTCGAAGGCGTGATGCGCCGCCACACGCCCGCCGACCTCGTGCCAGTGCGCGTGCGCAACCGCGCTGGCATTGAGCGCACCACGCAAGTCGTACTCACCGAAGACTCTAACGTGCAGGTGCAGCCCATGGAAAGCGTAGAGAAAATGACCGCTACCCAGGCACAAAAGGATATGCGTGCGGCGTGGCTGGCTAGTGCTGCTGCTATCAAGCCCTAGGTCAACATTTAATCACTGCATCAAAAAAGCCCCACCGATAATTCGGCGGGGCTTTTTTAATATTATTAACTACTTATGCGCACTAGCGACGCTGACCAAAGAAGCGCAGTAAGAAGAGGAAGAGATTAACAAAGTCTAAGTAGAGCGTAAGGGCACCTAGGATGGAAGCTTTATTGCTAGTTTCCTCTCCTTCCGTCACGCCGATGAAAGCCATCTGCTTCAGCTTCTGAGTATCGTAGGCAGCTAAGGCCGTGAATAAAATAACTCCAATGCCCGACACAATCAGGTTTAACGTTGAGTTACCCCAGAACATATTGACCACTACTGCGATAACTAAGCCTATGAGCACCATGCTCAGTAGCTTACCCCAGCCCGATAAATCGGACTTAGTGAAATAGCCAAATATGCTCATCACACCGAACATTAGCGCCGTAGTGAAGAATGTAGAGGCAATGGAGCTAGCTGTGTAGGCTAAGAATATAGCGCTCAGCGTAAGCCCGTTAAGCAAGGCATAACCCACAAAGGCAGCTTTAGCTTGCGATAAGCTCCATTGAAAGATGCGCGCCGAAAGAAATCCTACGACTACTAGCTCGGCAATGATGAGTCCGAAAAACACGAACCGATTACCAAATATGAACTGCTGCAAAGCCGGCGAGGACGCGGCAAACAGCGCCATGCCGCCAGTAAGCGCCAAGCCAGCGGCCATCCAACCGTAGACTTGGGCAAAAAAGTTGGCCTGAATGCGGGCGGCGTCTTCTTCCGTCAGTTGGTGGGCCCGAACGCGACCCGACGGATTTTGATTGTCACTCATGTGAATAAGAAGCGAATAGAAACGAAGAAGAAAGTTGTACTGCCTGCTATACGAACTTTGGCCGGCAACGACGGTACTATAACAACTTTGTGGCCAATTAGTGGCCCGCCGCTTCGACTATATTCTATGGCTGCCCCTGCCCACTATCGCCGCAACGCAGACCTGCGTACCATTCGCCCTGGCTACCCCGGCAACAAGCTCATTGGCAAGGAGTACTGTAATGGCGAAGCATTGTATGAACCCACCTTTGGCACGGCACTACGCTGGCAGTTGACGGCTAACCCGCAAAAGGAGGAGAAGAAGCGCGACACTTGGGTGCCCAAGGTGGTGCCCTGCGCCGAGGCATTTTTCTCGACCCAGGACATGCTGGTGTGGCTGGGGCACGCCGGCTTTTTGCTGCGGGTGCAGGGGGTAAGTTTGCTGTTTGACCCCGTGCTGTTTTCGTCGGTGGGCTTGCGCCACCGCCACCCCCTACCCTGTCGTCCCGAAGACGTACGCAACATCGACTATCTACTGCTCTCGCACGGCCACCGCGACCATCTCGACGAGCGCAGCATCAAGCTCCTGGCCCAGCAAAACCCGACCATGCAGGTGCTTTCGTCGCTCAGCATGGGCAAGCTGCTACGCGGCATGGCTCCGCGCCTGCCAGTGCAAGAGGCCGGCTGGTGGCAGCAGTATGACCTAGGGCCAGCTGCGCCTTTTGAGATTTATTACCTGCCGGCCAGTCACTGGCATCGCCGCGGGCTTTTTGACCTGAACGAGGTGCTGTGGGGTAGCTTTTTGATTAAGACCGAAGACCGGCTCCTTTATTTTGGCGGCGACACTAGCTATGGCGACCACTTCGACGCCATCGAGCAAATCTTTGGTCCGCTTGACATTGTGCTCTTGCCTATTGGGGCCTACAAGCCACCCTTCATGATGCACATGAGCCACGTGAACCCCCACGAAGCGGCCAAGGCCGCCAACGTGCTGCGCGCCGGCCACCTAGTGCCCATGCACTACGGCACCTTTGACCTCTCCGACGAGCCCGCTTCGGAGCCGCTGCGGCTACTAACTGAGGTGGCGGCCGGCGGCCTGCTGCGCGGCGAGCTACACGCCCCTGCGGTGGGCGAGGTGCTCGACTGGACCAAATGGGAGTAGTTTTTTTGAGTTGTTAGCTTGTGGCTACTAGCCAGTAGCTGTTTTGCGTCGCTAAGCCACCGGGCAACAACGCGTATTAGCTTTTAGCTTTGTCGGTTCTTATGCTGCTAAAAAGCTAACCGCCAACAGCCACAAGCTAACAGCTCAAAAAATGTCTCCTACCCTCGTTCTTAGCCTCATCGCGGGCTATTTTGCCGTTCTGGTCATCATTGCGCTGCTTACCTCGCGCAAGGCTACGAGCGAAAGCTTCTTCGTGGCCAACCGCAACGCGCCGTGGTACATGGTGGCCTTTGCCATGATTGGCACCTCGCTCTCGGGCGTCACCTTCATCTCGGTGCCGGGCAATGTGTATGGCAAAAGCTGGAGCTACTTGGCCGTGGTAGCGGGCTACGTGGCCGGCTATGTGGTCATCGGCACGGTGCTGATGCCCCTCTACTATCGGCTTCAGCTGGTATCTATTTACACCTACCTAGAGCAGCGCTTTGGCTACTGGAGCTACAAGACGGGCGCGCTGTTTTTCTTGATTTCCAGAGCCCTAGGGTCGGGTTTGCGGCTCTATTTGGTGGCGGGCGTGTTGCAGCTGGCGGTATTCGACGCAATGGGTGTGCCGTTTGCCGCCACGGTCGTGGTCAGCATCCTGTTTATTTATCTCTACACCTTCAAGGGCGGCCTCAAAACCATTCTCTGGACCGACACCTTCCAGACGCTGGCCATGCTGAGCTGCGTAGCGCTGAGCATCTACTTTATTTCGTCGGAGCTAAACCTAGGCTTTAAGCAGCTTGTGAGCACGGTGCGCGAAAGCAGCATGTCGCAGGTATACTTCTCCAATTTCAGCGACGACAAGTTTTTCTGGAAGCAGTTTGCTTCGGGCATGTTCATCACCATTGTGATGACCGGCCTCGACCAGGACCTGATGCAGAAAAACCTAAGCTGCCGCAGCCTCGCCGACGCCCAGAAAAACATGTTCTGGTTTACGCCCGTCATCGTGGGTGTCAACGTGCTGTTTCTTACCCTAGGTGTGCTGCTCTACCAGTACGCCGCTGCTAAGGGGCTGAACTTGAACGAGCTGCCGCAGCTGCTCAAGGCCAATAAGACGCTCGATACCGACTTGGTTTTCCCATACCTAGCCACTACGCAGTTCACGCTGTTTGCGGGCGTGGTGTTTATCCTGGGCCTCATTGCCATCACCTACGCCTCGGCCGACTCGGCCCTGACGGCGCTCACTACGTCGTTTTGTGTTGATTTTCTTAATATCAAGCAATATCCCGAAGCCCGGCAGACGCGCATTCGCCAGCTCACCCACCTAGGTTGGTCGGTGGCCCTGATTGCAATTATCCTCGTCTTCCGCCTCATCAATGAGCAGAGCCTAATTGATGCCGTGTTCAAAACAGCAGGCTACACCTACGGGCCGCTGCTGGCGCTCTACAGCTTCGGCATTTTTACGCGGCGGCGGCTGCGCGAGGCACTGGTACTACCAGTGTGCGTGGCGGGGCCACTGCTCACGCTGCTCATTGTGTCGCACTCGGTGGAGTGGCTGGGCGGCTACAAATTTGGCTTCGAGATTTTGCTGCTTAATGGAGCCCTCACCTTTTTGGGCTTACTCTTGATATCGCGCTCCGCCAACCGAACCGAAGCCGCCGCTATTTTGTCCTAATCCGTGGCGATTACCGGTTAGCTATTCCGTTTTTTATCTTCCTCTATGCGTTTTACTTACCTCGCGCTAGCACTTGCCGTACCTTTTGCGGCCTTGGCCCAAACTCGGCCCGCACCGGCCAAAGCGCCCGTGGTGCTTTCGCCCGGCAACATGCAACTGCAGCCCGGCGGCGGGGCCGAAAACCGCCCCGATAAAGCGCCAAGCTTCCCCGGCGGCGAGGAAGCAATGGGTGACTTCTTCACCCAAAATGTGCAGGTACCCAACAAAGCCAAGCAGGCCCGCGTGACCGGCGACGTTATCGTGACTGCCACCGTGGGCACCGATGGCAAGCTTACCAACCCCAAAGTAGCCAAGGGCCTCACGCCCGAGTGCAACGCCGAGGCCCTGCGCGTGGTGCAAGCCATGCCGGCCTGGCAGCCAGCCACGCGGCGCGGCGTGCCGGTGCCCATTATGGTGCAGGTGCCGGTGCCATTTGATAACGCCAACGTTACTAAGTTTGAAATTGACCGCAAAGTACCCCGCTCGGCTAAGGATGCGCCGGGGTTAAATTAAGTAGCGTAGGTGTACCGTGGGCCTGCGGCTTACTGAAGCTCGTGGCACCCTAGGAGTCCACGGTACACTTATTTTCCGCAGGCGGCGCAAAGTACCAGCGCGCCGTTTGCGTCTTTTATATAAGTGGGCCGGCCCCCAGCCGGCCATTGTAGATTATGGCCCGAAGTGGACTGAATACCAGTGGCAGCGACCTCACCGCCGACCTGCCCAAACCGAAAGTAAATAAGGAGTCGCTGAAACGCGGCCTGCGGATTTTCAAATTCGTACTGCCCTACCGCACCAAGTTTGCAATAGGCATGGTGCTGCTGGTGCTTAGCAGCCTCAGCACCATGACGTTCCCCTGGATTGGGGGCAAGCTGGTAGACGCGGCCAACGATAAGCCTTTCGTGCTGCCCGGCGGCTTGGTGCTCGACATCAACCGTATCGCGCTGGGCCTTTTCCTTGTCACGGTGTTGCAGGGGTTGTTTTCGTTTGGGCGCATCTGGTTTTTCACGCAGGTGAGCGAGTTTACGGTGCGCGACATTCGGCAGGCGCTCTATGCCAAGTTCATGCAGCTGCCGATTCCGTTTTTTGAGCAAAACCGCGTGGGGGCCGTTACCTCGCGCATTACCAGCGACGTAGCCCAGATTCAGGACTCGTTTTCGCTGACGCTGGCCGAGCTGTTCCGGCAGGTATTTACGCTGCTGGCGGGCCTGGCGTTCATCATGGTCGTGTCGTGGAAGCTATCAGTTTTTATGCTGGTCACGTTTCCGCCCATCGTGCTGGCGGCGGGGCTATTCGGGCGCAAAATCCGCACCCTGTCGAAAACCGTGCAGCAGGAGTTGGCCCACACGAACACTATCGTGGAGGAAACACTGCAAGCCATCAATTCGGTGAAGGCTTATACTAATGAGCGGTTTGAAATCGGGCGCTATAATGCTGCCCTGCGCAAAGTGGTGCGCACGGCCTTGCAAAGCAACCTCTACCGAGGCGGCTTCGTGTCGTTCGTGATTATTGGCCTGTTCGGCGGCATTATTCTGGTGCTGTGGCGCGGGGCCACGCTGGTGCACACGCCTAAAGGCGACCCCAACCACCTTGAAATCGGGCAGCTTGTCTCGTTTATTCTCTACACGGTATACATCGGTGCGTCGGTGGCCGGCCTGGGCGAGCTATACGGCAAGGTGCAAAGCACCCTAGGGGCCAGCGAGCGCATTCTCGAAATCTTGGACGAAACGCCCGAGCCAACTTTGCAAGAGCCCGCCCTAGGTCTCGTGCCGGCTCAGGTGCGCGGCGAAATCCGCTATGAGCACGTGGCTTTCCGCTACCCCACCCGGCCCGATGTGTCGGTGCTGCAAGATATTGATTTCCACATCGCAGCTGGCGAAAAAATTGCGCTCGTCGGCCCCAGCGGGGCGGGCAAAAGCACCATCGCGGGCCTGCTCATGCAGTTTTACCCGCTCAGCGGCGGGCGCATCGTGGTAGATGGGCACGACATAGCCGATTACGACCTTACTGCACTGCGCTCGCATATCGGCATCGTGCCGCAGGAAACACTGCTTTTCGGCGGCACCATCCGCGATAACATTGCCTACGGCAAGCCCGATGCCACCGACCAGGAAATCATCGAGGCTGCGCAACGTGCCAACGCCTGGCAGTTCATTTCGGCCTTTCCCGAAAGCCTCGATACGGTGGTGGGCGACCGCGGTATCAAGCTCTCGGGCGGGCAGCGGCAGCGCGTAGCCATCGCTCGCGCCATTCTAAAAAACCCCGCCATTCTCATCCTCGACGAAGCAACTTCCTCGCTCGATAGCGAAAGCGAAAAGTTAGTGCAAGGTGCTCTCGATGAGTTGATGCAAAACCGCACTAGTCTCATCATCGCTCACCGCCTCAGCACTATCCGCAAGGTCGACAAGATTCTGGTTATCGATGGTGGCCGCATCGTAGAAGCCGGCTCGCACGACGAGCTAAGCGAGCGCGAGGGCGGGCTGTACGCTAATTTGCTGCGGTTGCAGTTTGAGTTGGCGTAAGGGCTAGTGTGCAAATCATCGCTTGCTGGCATCAGGTAGTCATACTTCTTTTACCTAGCCGCGATGAGAAGCAAAGTCCTTCTTCGTCATTCTATATATTTATCTTATCCTGACCTAACTCCTATAGCGGGGGTCTTCGTAGCACTTACTTGCTTAGTGCTTCTCCTATATTATCCTCTGGAGCCCAGACGGGGTCTAGTGTTACTAAGCGAAACACCCCGAGTGATTGGCAATGTTTGTTTCAATGTGCATACTACCTCTGAAACTGTTATCAGTTTAGCTGCTGACGGGCGAGTTTCCTTTGCCACTAATAATAGTACATTGCAAGCAGCTATTCTCGAGAAAATAGGTACGGCGCATGGCATTACTTTCACTGCTCTGCAAGCAGGCGAATTAGGTAACCTACCATACCTATCGACCTCTATTGGTGAATTGCCAGGTATATTAACTTCCTCTGCAATTACTCATCAAGCTCTACTATCAGCTCAACAGAATGCTTCACTAAGCTCTTCACAATTAACAGAATGTGTTGCAAACGCTAAGGCAATTGCTCCTATCTTGACAGGTTATCCTACCAGCTTCTTTTTGGCTATCAATGCAGAAACAAATGCTTCAAAGGTTATGAACCTTATAAGTATGCTTCGAAACCAAGGAGTTAATCATTTTTATTTATTGGCGCACGATAACTGATTGATTTAGCTATCTATTGGCCGCCACTTATCAAAAGTGGTAGAACCTACCACCTATAGCTAACTACCAAACCATATGAAGATTTAATGAGTATGCAAGAATAAGCACGCTTTGCGCCGCTTATCACATACCCAGTTGCTTCTATGTCCGTTACCAACGACCTGCTGAATACTGTGCTGCGCCATGCGGGCCAGGAAGTATCGCGTAAGGAATTTCTGAACTTGGCCGGGCGCGGGCTGGCGGCCAGCGTGGCAGCGGGCACCCTCGCCGCCTGCCAGGATAAGCCAACGGCAGCAGGCGCGGCGGCTACCACGCCTACTACTGGCACACCGGCCGCGCAGGTCGATGCGAGCACTACCTACACGGCGGCCGGGGGCCAGCAGGTGCCGTCGTCGGAGGCTGTGTCGCCGCCCGCCAAGGTGCCGGCAGCGGCCGACAAGCCTATCGAGTTGGAAGCGTGGAAATCGAACGTAGACCCGAAGTCGCCACCCACGCCTACCCCACTGCCGCCCGACCAGCGCGTAGGCTACGCGCTGGTCGGCTTAGGTCACCTCACGCTAGAAGAACTGCTGCCAGCGTTTGGCGAATGCAAAAAATCGAAGCCGGTGGCGCTGGTGAGCGGCTCGCCCGAGAAGCTGGCCAAAGTGGCAAAGCAGTACGGCATTAAGCCTACAAGCTGCTATAGCTACGCCGACTACGACAAGCTGAAAGACAACCCCGAGGTGCAGGCCATTTACATCGTGCTGCCCAATTCGATGCACGCCGAATACGTGATTCGGGGTGCGAAAACGGGCAAGCATATCCTCTGCGAAAAGCCGATGGCTAACTCGGCGCGCGAGTGCGAGCTGATGATAGCCGCCTGCAAAGAAGCCAAGGTGAATCTAATGATAGCCTACCGTATTCAGTACGAGCCCTATAACCGGCTGGTACGCGACATGGTGCGCGGTGAGAAGTTCGGCAAAGTCAAATATATCCAAGGGCAGAACAGCCAAAGCTCGGCCAATACAGACCACTGGCGGCACAAAAAGGCGCTGGCTGGCGGTGGCGCGCTCCCCGACATTGGCTTGTACTGCCTCAATACCAGCCGCTTCCTCCTAGGTACCGAGCCCACCGAGGTATTTGGCTACATGCACAGCACGCCCGGCAACCCGCTCTTCAAGGAAGTAGAGGAAATGATGAGCTGGCAAATGCGCTTTCCGGGTGGCATCGTGGTCGATAGCATCACGCACTATGACACCCACGATTCGCGCTTTTACCGCGTGAATGCCGAGCGCGGCTGGCTGCACCTCGACAATGGCTACGCCTACCGTGGGCAGCAGCTAAAAACTTCGCACGCCGAAGGCCCAGCCAAGATGCAAAACCAGATTATCATCGGCGCCAAAAATCAGTTTGCGGCCGAGATGGACCATTTTTCGGAGTGCATTCTAGAAAATAAGCCGCCACACACTCCCGGCGAGGAAGGCTTGCAAGACCAACGCATTATGGAGGCCATCTACCAGTCGGCCCGGGAAGGGCGCCCGGTAAAGCTATCCCCGGTAAGCGGCACCGACGTGTTTCGTGGCCCCGAGCCCAAGCTCGGCTAGGCACTACCCACTTACCCTCCTATTTTCTAATACACCGCGCCAACTCGCCAAGTAGTTGCCACCCCTCCATGACCGAGAACGAACGCCTGCATCAGCAGCACACCCAGGAGCGCAACTGGCTGCAATGGGGTCCCTACCTTAGTGAACGCCAATGGGGTACGGTACGCGAAGACTACAGTGAAGGGGGCGAAGCATGGAGCTACCTTTCGCACGAAGACGCGCCCGCTCGCACCTACCGCTGGGGCGAAGATGGCTTAGCCGGCATCTCCGACGATACTCAGACGCTATGCTTTGCCGTGGCGCTGTGGAATGGCCAGGACAACTGCTTGAAGGAGCGCCTGTTTGGCCTCACCAATGAGGAAGGCAACCACGGCGAAGACGTAAAAGAATTGTATTATTACCTTGATAATACGCCTACCCATAGCTACCAAAAGTTTCTTTATAAGTATCCGCAGGCAGCGTTTCCGTACCATCAGCTGCGCGACACCAACGCCAAACGCAAGCCTACTGAGCCTGAGTTTGAGCTACTCGACACCGGAATTTTCGACGAGAACCGCTACTTCGATGTGGCGGTGGAATATGCTAAAGCCAGTCCCACTGACCTGCTGGTGCGTCTTACTGTATCGAACCGAGGCCCCGAGGCTGCACCGCTGCACCTGCTACCCACGCTCTGGTTTCGCAATCGCTGGAGCTTCGGTGTGGAGGAGGGCCAGCCGGCAATTACGCGCCAGGCCCCGGCCACCGGGCACCACGCCGTGCTGGCGCATCACCACCGACTAGGTAGCTATACGCTGTATTTTTCGGCCACCGACACGCTGCTACTCACTCATAACGAGACTAATACTGAGCGCTTGTTTGGTACGCCCAACGCGACGGGCGCGCTGGTAAAAGATGCCTTCCACACGGCTCTACTGCCGGGTGGCGAGGCCAGCCACGCCACCCGCACTGCCGAAACGGGCACTAAAGCCGCGCCGGTGTATGAACTCAGTATCGAGCCCGGCGAGGCAGTAGAAGTACGCCTGCGCTTGAGTACCGAGTTGGGCTTAGCAGCCCCCCTAGGGGATGATTTTACGGCCATATTTGCCGACCGGCTGCGCGAGGCCGACGAGTTCTACGCCCCACTGCTGGCGGGCAGCCCACCCGAAGTAGCCGCCATGAAACGCCAGGCCTGGGCCGGCGTGCTTTGGAGCAAGCAATACTATAACTATGACGTGGCCCGCTGGCTGGCCGGCGACCCCGGCCAGCCCACCCCGCCAGCTAGCCGCGGTGAGGTGCGCAATGGCGACTGGCCCGCCTTCAAAGCCGAGCACATCATCCTGATGCCCGACAAGTGGGAATACCCCTGGTTTGCGGCCTGGGACTTAGTATTTCACTGCCTTGCGCTGGCGCCCATCGACCTCAAGTTTGCCAAAGAGCAGTGCCTACTGCTGGCTGCCACGCCCCACTTTGCCAAGCCCGATGGCTGGATACCAAGCTATGAGTTTGATTTCTCGAACACCAATCCGCCCGTGCAAGGGCAGTCGGCGTGGCTGCTGTACGAGTACGGCAAAAATGAGCTGGGTGAGTGCGACCTAGATTTTCTGCGCGAAGCACTAAGCAAGCTTCTGCCCAACCACAAGTGGTGGATGGAGCGCTTTCACCGCCACCCCGAGGAGAGCTTCAAGGGTAGCTTCCTAGGTCTTGATAACGCCAGCCTCCTCAACCGCGAGCAGGTGCCGGGCGGCGGCTACCTCAAGCAAGTTGATAGCCTATCGTGGCTGGCCGGCTACACGCTTTACCTTATGCGCGCCGCGCTGGAGCTAGCCCCCGAGGAAGCAGACTATGAGCAGCTAGCTATCAAGTTGTTTCATGATTTTGAGGCTATTGGCAGCGCGCTAGCTGAGCTGGCGGCCGAGTGCCAAGATGACCCCGAGCTAAGCCAGACTGGCTTCTACTACGACATGCTAGTGGAGCCCAACGGCCAGCGCCGCCCGGTGCCCATGCGCTCGATTCTGGGCCTGGCACCGCTCTTTGGCAAGCTAGTGCTAGAGCGCCACACGCTGGCGCATGTGCCGGCCTTTGTGGCGGCGGTCGATGACCACCTCACCAGCATGTGGGCTGCACCGCGCTACCCCACCGTGGTGCAGTCGGATGACGGCCAGCGCTGGCTGTTCAGCCTAGTGCCGCGCCAGAAGCTCGAGCAAGTCATTCCGTATTTATTTAGCGAAGAGGAGATGCTGGCGCCCAGTGGCTTCCGCTCGCTCTCGAAGGCCCACCTAGCCCAGCCCGCCACTATGGAAGTGGCCGGCGAAACCCACACCGCGGCCTACACCCCCGGCGAATCGGACACTAACGTCATGGGCGGCAACTCCAATTGGCGCGGTCCAGTATGGCTGCCGCTCAATTTTGTGCTGCTATTGGCCCTAAACCGGCTTTGCCAGTTTTACGGCGATACCCTAGGGCCAGTGGAGCTGCCCACCGGCTCGGGCCACCACGTGCCCTTAAGCGAAGCCGTAGCCGAATTGGCCAAGCGCATGCAGTCGCCTTTCTTACCCGATGCCCAGGGCCGTCGCCCGGCTCACGGCAACGACCTGCGTTACGCCACCGACCCGCACTTCCGCGACTTGCTGCTCTTTCACGAGTATATCGACGGCGACACCGGCCGGGGCTGCGGCGCCAGCCACCAAACCGGCTGGACGGCCCTCGTAACGCTGCTAGAGTATTTTATGTAGACCCCTGGCAAGTTGCTAGCCAAAATAGGCTTGCACAATTCGATTGCGCCTACGCCAAGCAGCGTAGCCTAGGCATATCTAGGCTACGCTGCTTGACGCGAGCTGCTACCCCGGCGCAACAGCCAATAGCCCACCGGCAACACGGCAACTAGGGCCAGGCCAATAGCCGCGCCAACCGCGCCCCACGCAATGTCAGCCATGTCAAACGAGCGGTAGGCCCGGAAGTACTGGCCGGCTTCGGCCAATATTACGAGCACGAGAAGCAGTACCCACGCCACCAGCCACTGCCACCAGGGCCGCCGCTGCCACGCCAGCTGCCCGCCCACTACTAGACCTAGGGCCACCAGCGGCACGGCCGTACGAATAGTATCGTTTTCTTGCTTATCGGCCCAATGTGCCACCGACGGCGGAATAAACCACACGTAGCCCATTGAGGGGCTCGAGCGCCAGCTTAGGTATAATACCAGGCCCGCTCCTATTATCACCAAGAAGTAATACAACAAACGATTCATACACTACTAGGGCATCAATCACTTTGGTGCCTGATTTAAATAGATTATGCCGAGTTAGATAGCGCTAGCTCAGAAGCGAAGTACCCCTAAACGACAAACACGCCATTGGGTTGGTTGCAGACGTCGGATTGGTCTAGCGCCACGTTGCTAGTAGATGCAGGGCACGGCTTAATGTAGCCCTTCTTACTTCATAGCTTTAGCACAAAATCTTTGTAGTGAGCTTTTTTACTAAGGCAAGCTCACCGAAAGCAAAATAGTAAGGCGCTTACGAAGGCACTAGTGAGGACACTGGCCACTAGCAGCCAGGCTGTTTTGCGTAAACTAAAACTTCCTCTGACCTTTCTCCAAGTCAGCGCTTTTACGACCAGCCACCAAAACCCACTCCTACTAGCCCCACCCCGCTAGCGAAGGCAAATCGCAGTGCCAGGGTCCACCATAAGTGCTGCCTGAGTAGCTCCTGGTGCTGCTCTTGGCTACCGATATAGAATAGTCCTGCGCCAGCAGTTAGTAGCACTAGCAGCAACCCAGTTAGGACGCTTATAACTTTCACTGTCGTAGCCCTTCGGCCAGTGTCCGGTCATTGCCCAGCCTAGGGACTTTGTTTTGCCCGCCCAGCTTGCCCACGCTTTTCATGTAGCGCTGAAAGGCACCGAGCGGCAGGGGCGTCAGTAGCAGCGGCACTAGAATGTTGCCCTGGCGCAGGTCGTCGTAGTAGGTATTGCGCTGGCGTAGGGCTGTGTCAAGCGCGGTAGCAAAGGCGGCCGCATTGCGCGGCGGCTGGGCAAACTCGATAAGCCACTCGTGGCGCGAGGGCTGGCTGCGGTCCTCGCTCACGAGCGGGGCCACCGTGAACTCGGTAACCTCTGTTTCGGGATGCTGGCGCACGGCCTCGCGCAGGGCAGCCTCCACTTCTTCGCCGATAACGTGCTCGCCGAAAGCCGACAAAAAGTGCTTGATGCGGCCCGTCACGACTACGCGGGGTGGGTGCAGGTCCACGAAGCGCACCGTATCGCCGAGCGAGTAGGCCCACAGGCCAGCATTGGAAGTGAGCACCAGGGCGTACTGCTTGCCTAGCTCGACTTCGCCGATGGTGAGGCGCGGCGGGTTGGGCTCGAAGAACCGCTCGGCGGGCACAAACTCGAAGAAAATGCCGCTATCGAGCCGCAGCAGCAGGCCGGGGTTGCCGGGTTGGTCCTGGAAGGCCAGGAAGCCTTCGGAGGCCGGAAACAGCTCGATACTATCGATGGGCCGGCCGATGCTTTCGAGCAAGCGGGCGCGGTAGGGCTCCATGCTCACGCCGCCCGACACGAACAGGTCGAACCTAGGAAACACCTCGCCCACCGGCCGGCCGGTGCGGGCCGTAAGGCGGTCGAAATACATTTGGACCCAAGGTGGAATGCCCGATATGAGCGTCAGGGGTTGCTCTAGGGTTTCGCGCACAATGGCGTCGAGCTTGGTTTCCCAGTCGTCGATGCAGTTGGTAGTATAGCTCGGCAGCTGATTACGGCGTAGGTAGGCCGGCACGTGGTGGTTAACGATGCCTGAGAGCCGGCCCGTCGGAATGCCGCCTACTTGCTCCAGCTCGGGCGAGCCGGATAAGAAAATCAACTTGCCATCCAAGAACCTAGGGCGGCCGGTGGCAGCTACGTAGTGCAGCAGCGCATCTTTGGCCCCGTTAATGTGGTTGCCAATGCTATCCTTAGTAATGGGGATGTACTTAGCGCCGCTGGTGGTGCCGCTGGTTTTGGCTAGGTACAGCGGGCGGCCGGGCCACAGCACATCGGGCGCGCCGGTTTTCACCTGGTCGAAGTACGACTTCAGGCCTTCGTAGTCGCGCACCGGCACACGAGCGGCCAAGTCGGCGGGCGTGTGCACGGCTCCTAGGTCGTGGGCCTGGCCAAACGTGGTATGGGCCGCCGTGCGCACTAGCGTGCGCAGCAGGCGCAGCTGGGCGGCGGCAGGGTCGCGCTGCCACTGCTGGTAGCGGTGCACGGTGTAGGCCGCCAGCGGCCGGCTCAGGGCGGCTTTTATTCCCATGGGCCACAAAACTACGCTCGTGGCCCGAGGTAGCCTAGCTTGGGTTACCCCAAGCTACTCCTTACCATTTGCTCTCGGGTTGACAATCAAATGCAACTACCACCTAGGAGTTAGCCGTATCAGTGGCCGCTGGCAGCGTTGCTGGCTGCATTTCCCCTACTATTTTTCTGTTTATCTCATGATTAACCAATTTGGCAAGGCCGAATGGCAAGGCGACATCAAAGGCCACGGCACCCTCACGACCAAAAGCAGCGTTGTGTCGGCACCCTACTCAGCCGGCTCGCGCTTTCAGGGCGAAAAAGGCACTAATCCCGAGGAACTGATTGGCGCGGCCCACGCCGGCTGCTACACTATGTTCCTGAGCAATGTACTCGGCCAGCACGGCCACACGGTGGAGAGCCTGACCACGACCTCGACCGTGACGCTGGACCCTAGCCAGAACCCACCCAAAATCACCAAAATCCACGTCAGCACCGAGGGCAAGGTGACAGGGGGCAACATCACTCCCGAAGACTTTCAGAAGCACGCCGAGTTTGCTAAGGCCAACTGCCCCGTGTCGCAAGTGCTGAGCGCCGTGCCCGAAATGACGCTGGAAGCCAAGCTTTCGTAAGTAGTTGTTACTGGTTAGTTGTTAACAGTTAATGACTTCAATTGCTTATTTACTAGCACATTATGCCATCAACCATTAACAACTAACCATTAACCATTACTTTTGCCCTATGCCCACTGGTACTACTCGCATTCGCCTACGCCCCGCCAACTCCTCGCGCCTCTCGTTTGGTGTGCAGATTTCGTTGGTTCTCTTTGCCATTGCCTACGCCTCGCTGATGCTGCGCAACGCCCCAGATGGGCATGAGTATTACTGGCTACACTATATTTTTCTAACTATTTGCGCGGCGTACCTAGGGTTTATTCTAGTGCACAATGCGCCGGTATTCGGCACCCAGAGCTACTTCGAGTTTGCCCCCGGCTACCTGGTGCACAAGGCGGGCCTGTTTCGGGCCAAGCAAGTATTTGCCGCCGAAAATATGAGCCAGCTAGAGCTACTAGCCCGCCAGCTGCGCGTGCGCCTCAAAGACGGCGACATCCACGTGCTGAACATGCGCGAGGTGCGCGGCACCCGCCGCCGGGCACTGCTGCGCGGCCAGCTCGAAAGCTTTGCCCAGCGCTACGGCGTGGCACTGCGCGAGGAGGCTCCGGCCGCCCCCACCAAGCGCAAATAGCGCCTGCCCGGCTTGGCCTAACCCCAACAAGGTAAGTACCTTGCCGCCCCAAACGCCGGCGCCGGCGAGGGCACCTTGTTTTATTTCTGTTCGGATGCTGGCCAGATTTCTTTCCCCTTTGCTGCTGCTCGCCGCAGTAGCGGCACCTAGGGCCCACGCCCAAAGCGGCTGCCCCGACCCGCAGGCGACCAACTACACCCCCGGCGCTACCACCAACGACGGCTCGTGCCAGTACGCGCCCACCAGCAGTGCCCTGCCCCTCAAAACCCAGCTGGCCGACGAGGTAGCCGAGACCTCGGGCCTGCTCTACACTGGCGGCAAGCTCTGGACGCTCAACGACAGCGGCAATACGCCCGTGCTGTTTCGGCTCGACTCTACTAGCGGGCGCGTGGTGCAGCAGGTGCGGCTCAGCAATTTCAACAACGTAGATTGGGAAGACCTGACCGCCGATGCGCGCTACGTGTATGTAGGCGACTTTGGCAATAACAACGGCGACCGGCGCGACCTCCGCATTTTGCGGGTAGCCCAAGCCGACCTAGGGCCCGCCGCTACTACGGCCACGGCCGAAGCCATTGACTTCAGCTACCCCGACCAGACGGATTTTACGCCCCGCACCAACCAGCACAACTACGACTGCGAAGCCTTTTTCTTCGCCAATGACTCGCTGCACCTATTCACCAAGAACTGGGCTGACCTGCAAACGCGCTACTACACCGTGCCCGCTCAGCCCGGCACCCACGTAGCGCGCCTCAAGGGCACTCTTAATGTAAACGGGCTGATAACTGCCGCCGCTCGCAACGCGGCCGGCAACGTGGCGGGCCTGCTCGGCTACAGCACCCGCGATGGTGCCACCTTCGTGTGGCTGCTGTCGGGCTACCGAGGTACGGGCTTTTTGCAAGCTAACAAGCGCCGCATCGAGCTGCCCAACGCGCTGTTAATTGGGCAAGCCGAAGGGCTGTGCTTTGTGAGCAATACCCGCGCGTTTGTGTCGAATGAGCGCTTTAGCAACATCTTGGTCAATGTGCCACCGCAGCTCTACAGCCTGCGGCTCGGCAACCTTTTACCCGCCAGCGTACTGGCCACAAAAAATGCGGCGGCCAGCAAGGTAGCGTTTAGCGCTGTGCCCAACCCCACCTCCCATACCCTACGCGTGACGCGCACCAGCAGCGAAGCCGCGCGGCTAGTGCTCTACGACTTGCTGGGCCGGGTACTGCTGACTGCCGCCCTACCCGCTGGGCACCTTACCCAAACCCTGGACCTAGGCACCGTGGCCGAGGGACAATACTCGCTGCAGCTCGAATCGAGCCGGGGGGTATACTCCCAAAAAGTTGTGGTGCAGTAGCACCTAGGCGGCCGATGGGCCCGCTCGTTCGCTTTCGAACAACCTTGTTTTCTTTACGGCCGTTTGTGGCCCTACTCACTCCACCTTCTTTCTTCATGTCACTCTCCCCCGACGTTCAGCAGCGCATCAGCACCTGGCTCTCGCCCGCCTACGATGCTGACACCCAAGCCGAAATCAAGCAGCTCCAAACCAGCGGCCAAGACGATACCCTCAACGATGCTTTCTACCGCTCGCTGGAGTTTGGTACCGGTGGCCTGCGCGGCGTAATGGGCGCGGGCTCGAACCGCATGAACCGCTACACGCTGGGCATGGCTACCCAGGGCCTGTGCAACTACCTCAAGCAAAGCTTTGCCGACCAGGAAATTAAAGTGGCCATCGCCCACGACTCGCGCAACAACTCGCGCAAGTTTGCCGAAATCGTAGCCGGCGTTTTTTCGGGCAACGGCATCACCGTTTACTTGTTTGAAGACCTGCGCCCCACGCCCGAGCTGTCGTTTGCCATTCGGCACCTAGGCTGCCAGAGCGGCTGCGTTATCACGGCCTCGCACAACCCTAAAGAGTACAACGGCTTTAAGGTATACTGGAATGACGGCGCGCAAATCGTAGCGCCGCACGACAAGAACATCATCGCGGAGGTCAATAAAATCACCGACGTAAACGAGGTAGCTTTTAATGCTGACCCCAGTCGCATCCACCTCATCGGCCAGGAAATTGACGATGCTTACATCGCCCAGGTAAAGCAGCTGAGCATCAACCCGGCCGCTATTCAGCAGCAACACGACCTAGGCATCGTGTACACGCCCATCCACGGCTCGGGCATCAAGCTGGTACCACCAGCGCTGGCTGCCTTCGGCTTCACCAACGTGAGCGTGGTAGAGGCCCAGGCCACGCCCGATGGCAACTTCCCCACCGTGCAGTCGCCCAACCCTGAGGAGAAGTCGGCCATGCAGCTGGCCCTCGACCAGGCCAAGGCCCAAAACGCCGACATCGTACTCGCCACTGACCCCGACGCTGACCGCGTGGGTGTGGGCGTGAAAAACAGCAAAGGCGAATGGGTGCTGCTCAATGGCAACCAAACCGCCGCGCTGCTCACGCACTACATCCTGTCGGCCCGCGAAAAGGCCGGTAAGCGCCAGCCTAACGACTTCATTGTGTACACCATCGTTACCAGTGAAATCCTAGGAGATATCGCGCAGCGCTACGGCGTAACGTACTACCGCACACTCACGGGCTTTAAGTATATCGCGGGCCTCATCCGCGAGCTGGGCGCCGAGCAGAACTACATCTGCGGTGGCGAAGAAAGCTACGGCTTCCTCATCGGCGACTTCGTGCGCGACAAAGATGCCGTATCGGCTTGCGCGCTGGTAGCCGAAATGGCTGCCGTGGCCAAAAGCCAGGGCCGTACCCTCTACGAGGAAATGGAGAAGATGTACGCCGAGTACGGTCTCTACGTCGAAGACCTTATCTCCTTAACCAAGAAGGGCCAGCGTGGTGCCGAAGAAATCCAGGAAATGATGGTGGAGCTGCGCAAAAACCCGCCGGCTACCCTCGCCGGCTCGCCCGTAGTAGAGGTACGCGACTACCAGACCGGCCAAATTAAAAACCTGCGCACCGGCGTGGAAGAAAGCACCGGCGTCGAAAGCTCCAACGTGCTTCAGTTCATCACCGAGGCTGGCGACAAAATTTCGGCTCGCCCCAGCGGCACCGAGCCCAAGATTAAGTTCTACTTCAGCGTGAAGGAGCCCCTGGGTTCGGTAGCTGATTTCGAGCCTACTCAAAAACGCGCCCACGAGAAAATTCAGCGCATCATCGACGAAATGCAGTTGAAATAAGTACCTAGGTACCCCAACAAAAAAGCCTCCCGCACGCTGCGGGAGGCTTTTTTGTTGGGGTAGCAGCTTGAGCACCCTAGGGCACCTAGGCGCGCTGCAACTGCATGGTCTTCACCTGCTGAGTGAGGTCCATCACGAGGCCCGCCAAGTGTTCCAGCGATACGCCGCCAATGGGGAACGTGCTGCTGATGTAGCTCTTAGCCTCCCAAATTTCGAGCACGTCCTCAGCCTTCAGGTCGTAGGGCGTGTAGCTGGGGTTATCCGAGTGCAGGCCAAACAAGGCATTTTGCTTCAGCTTGTTATACAAGCGCTTGAACACGATGCCGTCTTTCTGGCTTACCACGATGCAGGGCGTGCCATCCTTGATGGTGGCCCAATCGTCAACGTAGCGGCCCACAATGGTAGTGCCGCTAGTGAGCGGCAGCATCGAGTCACCGGCTATTTCGAAGGCGCGGTAAGTGCCCGTGCTCGGCAGCATCGGCAACCGGAAGCGGGGCAGCTCCTCAATAAACTCGCGGTCGGCGTAGCCATTGAGGTAGCCCGCGGCTGCCTTCAGCGGTACTAGCTCTATGTTTTCTTTCTCATCGGCCCCTACCGTGAAGGCCAGCACCCGCAGCGGTTTTTCTTCGGGCAGCGCTTCGGTAAGCGGACCCGCCTCGCGCAGGGCGGCGGCGGTTTTGGCATTCTTTTTCTTCGTAAAGTCGGTAGTAGCCAGCGAATCGAGCGGAATATTGAACAGGCGGGCCATGTTCACGAGCGTGGCCAGGCGCGGCTCGGCGCGGCCTTCTTCATAGGCCCCCACCAGCGAGCGCTTGATATTCAGCTTATCAGCTAGTTGCGCCTGCGTCAAGCCCAGCTCACGGCGCCAAAATTTTAAATTGGTATTAATCATGATTAGTAGAAGGCAAGGAGGGAGAAATGCCCAACGCGACGGGCTGACGACGCACACTTTTCAGCAACACAAGGCGCAAGTTACTAATTCCATTAGACTTGCCAACATGATTGGGGAGTATTTTATTATGGCTATTGCTTATTGACTTCCAAAGCTCTCCTAGGTAGGCCCGCTTTTAAAGAGTAGCCAAGAGCGAAAGCTATCTACTCCGGTTGAACTTGAGCATGGTAGTCCGCCGCTTGTTGGGTTGCTCCACGCTCCAACTTGCATGGACTATCTAAGCACGACTAATAAGCGGCTTACCGAGCCCCTACACCCATAAGCCAACTATTCCAGATGCCACGAAGAAGCTCTGTAGCAAGGGGAACAAATGTTCTATTTCACCACGAACTGGCAGCAACTTCTTACACAGTATTTCAAGCCTAATGTGGCTGGTCAGCCGTTTGCGGTTTACGAGCAAGCCATCTTCTGTAGTGGCCAGTTGGGTATACCCCGCACAGGATACCTCTGGTAAAATTCCAGTTCGCGTTCACAGCGGATTACCGCCCACGTTGCGCCCGGATGCTCGCCAGCCGCAGCTGAAAATAATCGTACTTTTCGCGCAAGTGGTCGAATAGGTCGCGCAGGGCGGGGGTGCCACCGAGCTGCTTACGCGCGGTTTCGATTTCGAACAAGTCCGAATCAGACAGAAAATCCTGCAAGCGTAGGTCGAGGCCCTTGGCGTACGCTTTTTCGAGGTGGCTGCGCACGGTGCCCACTACCAAGCCGCGCTGCTCGGCTATCTGGTCGGGCGTGAGGCCCTGGCGGTGCAGCTGGAAAGTCGTGTCTTCGGAAGGATTAGCGTCGCGCTCGGTCGGTTTTTTAGCGGCCCGGGGTGCGGGCGCGAAGTCGTCGCTGAACGGCGGCACGCTGGGTAGCTCGTCGGCCTCGTCCTCGGCGGGTACCGAGCGCGGGGTGCCGTGCTGCAAAATAGCCTCGATGAACACCTCGCCGTAGGTCTCGAATTTCTTCATGCCCACACCCGATACCGAGAGCATCGCCACGCGGCTGGTGGGCTGCTCGCGGGCCATTTCCTGCAAAGTCGTGTCGGTGAACACCACATAGGGCGGCACGCCCTGCTCATCGGCAATTTGCTTGCGGAGCTGGCGCAGGCCTTCGAAGAGGCGCGCCTCAGGCGAGCCAGCGCTGGCGGCAGCGGCTTCGGCAGCGGCTTTTTTGCTGGCGCGGGTAGTCTTTTCTGCCTTCTCGGCCGGCTGAAATTTCTTAAGCGATACCGGCAGCTGACCCTTTAACACCTGCTGGCCGCGCTCCGTGATTTTGAGGGCGTATCCTTCCTCGTAGGCGATGTAAAACAGGCCGTCGTTGAGCATCTGGTGCACGTAGCTGTACCAGTCGAGGTAGGGCAGGTCGTTGCCCGCGCCGTAGGTTTTGAGCTGGTCGTAGCCGTGTTGCAGCACCGCCTGGTTGCGCATACCGCGCAAAATGTCAATCAGTAAGTTTATCGCCACGCGCTGCTGGGTGCGGGCGCTGGCCGAAAGGGCTTTTTGAGCCAGTAGCGTGCCATCGAACGTAGTGGGCGGGTTGCGGCAGATATCGCAGTTGTTGCAGTCGTGCCCTAGGTCCTCCGAGAAGTAGTGCAGCAAGATGCGGCGGCGGCAGCTGGCGGCTTCCGCAAACTGCTGCATGCGCTCTAGCTTGGCTTGGTTGAGCTGGGCCTGGCGCGGGGGCACGTCCTTAGTCACCATCTCGCGCATCGACATCACGTCGGCGAAGCTGTAGAACAGGATGGCCGTAGCAGGACCACCATCGCGGCCGGCGCGGCCGATTTCTTGGTAGTAGCCCTCGATGTTTTTGGGCAGGTTGTAGTGCATCACCCAGCGCACGTTGCTCTTGTCGATGCCCATGCCAAAGGCGATGGTAGCCACAATCACCTGCACGTCATCTTGCAGAAACTTCTCCTGAGCTTCGGCGCGCTGATTGGGCGTCATGCCGGCGTGGTAATAGCCGGCTTTGATGCCCTTTTGCTGGAGCTTTTGGGCGACGGTTTCGCAGGTTTTGCGCGAGAGGCAATAGATGATACCCGCATCGCCGGAGTGGCGGCCAATGAAGTCGAGAATCTGACCTAGGCGGTCCTGCCCCGGGCGCACCACGAGGTTGATGTTGGGGCGGTCGAAGCTGGAGAGGAAAACCCTGGGCTCGTGCAGGTTGAGCTGGGTTTTGATATCGCGCTGGGTGAGGCGGTCGGCCGTGGCCGTGAGGGCGATGATGGGCGTGCTCGGGAAGTGCTGCCGCAGCGCGCCGAGCTGCGTGTACTCGGGGCGAAAATCGTGGCCCCAGGAGGAAATACAGTGCGCCTCGTCAATGGCGAACATGCTGACGTTGAGCCGCTTCAAAAACTGCAAAAAACCTTCACCGAGCAGCTTCTCGGGGCTGACGTACAGCAGCTTGAGGTGCCCGCTGAGCGCGGCCCGTGTGATATCGGTAGACTCGCTTTGGCTGACGCTGCTGTTGATGTAGGCCGCCACGATGCCGTTGGCTTTCAGGGCCTCCACCTGGTCTTTCATGAGCGCGATGAGCGGCGACACTACCACGCACACGCCCTCACTTACCACGGCCGGAATCTGAAAGCAGACGCTTTTGCCGCCCCCGGTGGGCATGAGCACCACCGTATCCTGGCCCCCTAGGATGCTCTGGATAATGTCGCCCTGCATGGGGCGAAAATTATCGTAGCCGTAGTAGCGCTTGAGCGCTTGGCGGGCAGCGGTGAGAGCGGGAGCAGAGGCGGTAGCAGCAGACATAAGGCACTTTCAGTCGAGAGATTAAAATAACAATCGGCCCCACGAAGTTCCAAAGAATTTAGCCAACGTAAGCCCAGCCGGCTGCTCGCATTGGCCTAGGTAGCCAACGAACCATTGAGAGCAGCCTTTTATTCAGGACAAAAGCTTCCTAACTAAAAACAAAAAAAGCGGCACCTTAAGCAGGTGCCGCTTTCTTACAAGCTGTTCAAAACTAGTTTTCTTATTTGAGGGCGCTTTTCAGTCCTTCTACCGCAAAAGCCTGGGCCTGTTTAGCCTCGGGCACTACGGCAGCCATGCCGAAAAACTCGTGGGTTACACCGTCGTAGTTCTTATACTGCACCGATACGCCGGCTTTTTGCAGGTTGTCGGCCAGCATCTTGCCTTCGCTCATCAGGGGGTCATACTGGGCCGTGACGATGGTAGCGGCGGGCAGACCTTTAAGGTTGGCGTGCACGAGGTCAATCATTGGGCTCTTGCCATCGGCCGGGGTGCGCAGGTAGTATTTGAAGAACCAAGCCATCAGGTCTTTGTTGAGCGGCTTAGTCTGAGTGTTGGCCAGGTACGAGGGGGTGTTCAGGTCGTAGCCCGCAATAGGGTACACAATGAGCTGATACTTGGGCAGGGCTACTTTTTTGTCGCGGGCCATCATGCTCACGGCGCAGGCAAGGTTGCCACCGGCACTTTCGCCGGCTACAGCAATCTTGTTGGGGTCGCCCTTAATACTGGCGGCGTTTTTCACTACCCACTGGTAGGCGGCGAAGCTGTCGTTGTGGGCGGTCGGGAATTTAAACTCTGGTGCCTGACGATACGCCACCGACACCACCACGGCGCCCGTTTGCTCGCTGAGGGCGCGCACCGAGGCGTCGTAGGTATCGAGGTTGGCAATTACCCAGCCACCGCCGTGGTAATACACGATAACCGGGTAGGATGCCGCGCCCGTCTTGGGCGTGTACACGCGCACCTTCACGCCGGGTGCCACCGTGCGGCTCATGGTATCGGCCGTAGCGGGGGGCGTGGAGATGTTAAACTTTTTCATGGTCGTCATGGCCGCATCGGCGGCGCTGGGGGCTTTGCGGGCCTCCTGGGGCGTCATTTGGGCCATCGGCTTGGCAGTGGGGCCACCGCTCAGCGAGTCGAGCGCCTCGATAACAGCCTGCATCTCGGGGTGGATGCCGGGCGCCCAAGTGGGCTTAGGCTTACTCGGCGTCACGGGCTTAGGCGCAGTGCTGACCGTGGCGGCTGCATCGGGGCGAGCAGCCCCGGTGGCTGCGGTAGAATCGGCGGTGGCTGTGGTAGCCGTATCGGTGGTGGTTTGGCTGCTGCTACAAGCGGCTAGCAAACCTAGGGCTGCTACTGGCGCGGCCCAGCGGGCAGTGCCTTGGAAGAAAGAAAGCATTAGCTACGGAGGTGTTTATAGTGGTAGCCGCTGCTTACGCGTAGCCGAACCATAAGTTACCAATCGGCCTATTAGCAAGGGTATTGCTAACGGGGTTTCCGCACGTTACTTTCTTCCAAGGCACTTACCATCTACGTTGTAGCTGGCTGCACCCGCCGCGACCCGCGGTACAGCTCATACTTCAGCAGCCGGCAGTCTATCGGCCCGTTGAAGAGCGGAATCCGCCGCGACACTTTCAGGCCGATGCTCTTCGCCGCTTCTAGGTTACCCGTAAAGATGAACGCCTCGTAGCCCTGGAAATTCGTTTTCAGCGCGTCGCCAATCGTTTTATACAAAGCGTCCATCTGGGCCTCCTCCCCTATTCGCTCGCCGTAGGGCGGGTTCGTGATGACAAGGCCGGCCCCTAGGTCCTTGGGCGGCTGCGCGTCGCGCACGTCGCGCACGCTCAGCCGAATGCACTCGTCGAGGCCGGCAGCCTCAATGTTGGCGGCGGCTTGGTCAAGTACCCTAGGGTCGAGGTCGGAGCCGGCGAGGTAGGCCTGCGGCTCTTCGATGCGCTGGTCCTTAGCTTCTTGGCGCAGCTGCTGCCACAGCGTGGCGTCGAAGTCGGGCCAGTTTTCGAAGCCGAACTTGCCCTGGTGAAACAGGCCAGGCGCGATGCGCTGAGCCAGCAGCCCCGCCTCGGTGAGGATGGTGGCCGAGCCGCACATGGGGTCGATGAGCGGACTTTTCTGGTCCCAGCCGCTCAGCAAAACGAGGCCAGCGGCCAGCACCTCGTTGAGGGGCGCCTCATTGGTGCCCTGGCGGTAGCCGCGGCGGTGCAGCGAGTCGCCAGCCGCGTCAAGGCTCAGGATAACCTCGTTTTCGAGCATGCGCAGGTGAATGCGGATGTCGGGGTTTTTGGTATCGATGCTGGGGCGCGCGCCGGTGCGCTCCCGAAACTGGTCCACGATGGCGTCTTTGGTGAGCTGGGCCACGTAGAGCGAGTGCTCGAAACTCGACTTGTTGACCACGGCCGTGATGGCAAACGTCTGGCCCGGGGCGATGTAGCGGCTCCAATCGATGTGGTACACCTCGTCGTAGAGCGCGCGCTCGTCGGGGGCGTAGAAGTCGGCGAAGGGGCGCAGCAGGCGCATAGCCGTGCGGCTCCAGAGGATGGTATTGTAAAGCAGCTTTTTGTCGCCGCTAAACTCGACGGCGCGGCTGCCCACGTGGTCGATGGTGGCGCCGAGTTGGCTCAATTCCTCAGCCAGCACTTCTTCGAGGCCAAACTGGGTGGTGGCGGTTAGGTACATGCCACAAAGGTCGGGGCTAGGGCAGTACCTGGCCGCTACTTTTTATCTAGCCCGCTACATATAGCCATCGCCATCTTGCCTAGCCAAGCCACAAATGGCCAAACCGGACCCAGTACTCTATTCGGCATAGCACATTGGACAAGAGAGCCAGCTCTTACTTGCCAGCTTTCTTCTCCTCGTTCAGCAGCGTTAATAGCACGCCGTTGGTCCAGCCAAAGCCATCTTGCAGGGGGTACTCGCCGCCGCCGGCTAGCAGGCCGGTGTTTTCGACGTTGTATTTCTCCAGCAGCTTGCCGGTTTGGTTAAACACGCGCACGTTGAGGCGCGTCCAGCGGTGCGCCACGGTGTCGGCGAGGGCGGTTTGCTGGTAGCGGCGCAGGCCCACAATGGAGAGGTATTCGAGCGGGGCCCAGGCATTGGGGGCGTCCCACTGCTGGCCGCTGGGGTTGGTAGTGGTGAGCAGGCCGCCGGGGCGCAAAAACTCATTTTGAAGGTGCGAAGCTACTTTTTTAGCTTGGTCGGGCGTGGCAACGCCAAAGGCCAACGGGAATACGCCCGCCAGGGTGTGCACCGGCGAAGGGCGACGCTGCGGCAGGTCATAATCAACATAAAAGCCCGCCTTGGCATCCCAGCAGTAGCGCCGGATGGCGGCGGCCCGCGCCTGCCCGGCCTGCCGAAACTGCTTGGCCTCGGTTGAGTCGCCAGCCTGGCGGGCAGCGGCACCTAGGGTTTGCTCTAGGGTTAGCAGCAGGCAGTTGAGGTCCACGGGCACGAGGCTGGTGGTGCGGATGGTTTCGAGACCCTGGCCGGGCACAAACCAGCGCGAGCTAAAATCCCAGCCCGACGCGGCGGCGGCGCGCACGTTGCGGTAAAACTCGGAGGTGTGCTGCCGGGTCTTTCGCGCAGCCTCCACGTCTTCGCGGTACGACTCTTCGCGGGGCTGGTCGCTATCGTCCCAGTAGCGGCTGAGCGGCTCGCCGCCGGGCATGCGCACGGTGCGGCCAGCGGCGGTGCCGGGCGCTAGCTTATTGCCGCCGCTAGTCCAGTAGTCGTATTCGCGCTTGAGTTGGGGCCTGAATTGCTGCACGGCTTGGCTACTAGCACCTTCGGCCTGGGCCAAGAGCTGCACCATGAGGGCAAAAAACGGCGGCTGCGAGCGCGTGAGGTAGTAGGTACGGCTGCCGTTGGGCACGTGCCCGTAGCGGTCGATGAGGTAAGCAAAGTTGGCCACCATATCGCGCAGCAGGGCCGTACGGCCCGCCTGGCGCAAGCCCAGCATTGTGAAGTACGAATCCCAGTAGTAAATCTCACGAAAGCGCCCACCCGGCACCAGGTAGGGGCGCGGCAGCGGTAGCAACGACGAGTACTGCGCGGCCTCGGCCTGCCCGGGGCGCCGCAGCACCGTCCAGAGGGTATCTAGGTGGGCCCGGATGCCGGCCTTCACGTCGCTACGATACACGTCGGTAGCGGCTATGGGCGGCTTGAAGTACTGCCCCAAAAAGGCTTTCAGGTCGAAGCCCGGCTGGGTGCGCTGGCGCTCGTAGGCAGCCACTATCTCGGCGGGCGGGGCGGTGGGCAGGGCGTCTACAAAGGTCTTATTATCTGCATATACCCGGCCCAGCTGCACGGCCTCAAACAAGCCCGGGTAGAGCTGGCGCGGCGTGGGCAACGTGGGCATATTCAGGCTGCCGGGCAGCTTGACAGTAGCGGCGCTTTGGGCGGGTGAAGCGGGGTGCTGGGCGGCCGCAGAGCCAGCTACGGCAAGCAGGCTACCTAGGAGGAAGTACTTCATGAAACTACGGGGTGGGACGAGCACATCAGTACGTGGCTAGCGGCCCTGGAGGTGGCCCGCCACGCTTACCTGTGCAAAGTAGCAGCTGGCCTGCCAGGCTGGCCACTTAGTCGAAAAAGCTGAGCCTTAAGCGCCCTAGGTGCTTATATTTGTACTTATCAAAAAAATACTCATTTTATTATTCATAAATAGTATATGCACAACCTCATCCTCAAAAAGCACTATTTATTTTTGTTCGCTTTCTTGCTAGTAGGCGCCAGCAGCTGCAAAAAAATTATGAGCTTGCTCAGCTTTCAGGTCAACGACTCCAGCACATTTACCGTGCCCGGCACTCCGTTCTTGACAGGAGCTACCGTCAACTTTCCGGTCGTGACGGTGGCCACTACCTCGCAGAGCACTTACAAGAACAACAACACGTCGGCCGACTATGTGCAGGACGTGACCCTCGACCGCCTGACACTCACGGTGAGCAACCCGAGTACGCAGAACTTTGACTTCCTGAAAAGCATCAGCATCTACATCGCCACCGATGCCGCGGGCTCTAATAAAGTACTGCTGGCCTCGCTAGCCACCGTACCCACGGGCCAAACGAGCATCAGTCTCACGCCGGCCGGCAACAAGCTCGACATGTATCTGAAGAACAGCTCCTACACACTCACCACCAACGCCGAGCTGGCCCAGACGCTACGCCAGAATACCGACGTGCGCGCCGATTCGCGCTTTACCGTGCACGCCAAATTGCCCTAGGTGCAGGTTTGGCCGCCAAGTGCCAGCAAAAGGGGGCAGGGAACGTTGTTCCCTGCCCCCTTTTGCTTAGAAGTTATTTTCAAGTAGTTGGCATGCCCATTTAGCCAGCTCTGACTTTTGTATCTCAATCAGCTAATTCGCGCAGGTACTGCGGCGGCACGGTATCAACCAGCCACACACCGTTGCCGGAGCGGTAAAACACGCCGCCCGCCGCGTGCAGCGCGGCGGCATCTACGGCGAGCAGCGTGGGCCGGCCACGGCGCTGGCCCACGCGCCGGGCGGTGGCCTCATCGGGCGAGAGGTGCACGTGGTGGCGGCTCATCTTCTGCAAGCCCACTGCCCGGATGGCGGGCAGCGCGGCCGGCACCGTGCCGTGGTAGAGCACGGCGGGCGGCTCGGCCGGCGTCAGCTGCAAATCGACTTCTACGCTGTGGCCCTGCTGCGCCCGCAGGCGCTGGCCAGCTTCGTCAAAGGAAAAGCGCTGCTTGTCGTTGTCTTCGACTAGGTCTTCTAGTTCGTCGCGGGTGAGCGGGTGGCCATGGGCGGCGCAGGCGGCCAGCAGGTCGGCCACGTTGACCCAGCCGCCTGCTTGCAGCGTGAGGCCGATGGCCTGGGGCTGGTGGCGTAGGTGCTGGCTAAGAAATTTGCTGAGGCGGGTGGTGGCTTTGGCGTCCATACAGCGAATGTAGCGCCGGCTTCTAGTCCGCACGTGCGCTACGGCAAGCCGACTCTCCCGGGCTGAAAGTCGGCGCTATGGCCCGACCTTTGCGCCATGCCGCACCTAGAAGAACACGTTTCGCTCCGCCCCTACAACACCTTTGGCCTCGACGTGCAGGCCCGCTACTTTGCCCGCTTTGCCTCGGCCGATGAGCTGCGCCAGCTATTGGCGCTGCCCGAGGTGCAGGCCGGGCCACTGCTCATCCTAGGGGGTGGCTCCAACCTGCTGCTTACGCAGAGCTTCGGCGGCGTGGTACTGAAAAACGAGATTAACGGCCTGGAAGTCATTGGCGAAGATGCCGACACGCACACCGCCCTACTGCGCGCTGGGGCCGGCGAAAGCTGGCACGGCTTAGTAGAGTACGCCTTGGATGAAGACCTGCACGGCGTGGAAAACCTGTCGCTCATACCAGGCACTGTGGGCGCAGCGCCGCTTCAGAATATTGGGGCCTACGGCGCCGAGCTGCAAGACACCTTCGAGCGGCTCGAAGCGCTGGAAATCAAGACCGGGCAGCTGCGCGTTTTTGGCAAAGAAGAATGTGGCTTCGGCTACCGCGAAAGCGTATTTAAGGGGCCGCTCAAAAACCAGTTTGTCGTGACGGCCGTGGTGCTACGCCTGCACCGCGCTGCCGCCCAGCGCCCCACCAACGTGCGCTACGGCGACATTCAAACCACCCTGGCCGACCTAGGAATCGAGGCCGAGCCCACACCGCGCGACGTGAGCCGCGCCGTGGTGCACATTCGCCGCTCGAAGTTGCCTGACCCGGCCGAAATCGGTAATGCGGGCTCGTTTTTCAAGAACCCCGAAGTGTCGCAGCACAAGTTCGATGAGCTCAAAAGCCGCTACCCTACCCTGCCCGGCTACCCCGTGCCCGGCGGCGTGAAAGTGCCCGCCGGCTGGCTCATTGAGCAGGCTGGCTTTAAAGGCCTGCGGCGTGGCGCGGGCCAGGGTACCCACGGCGTGCACGACCGCCAAGCGCTGGTGCTCGTGAACCACGGCGGGGCCACTGGGCAGGAATTGCGCGAGCTGGCCGAAGAAATAATTCGCGCCGTGCGCGATTTATTCGGCATCGAACTGCACCCCGAAGTGAATATTTTGTAGCTGGCCAGGCAGCTAGGCTGTTTTGGCTAAGCACCTAAGTAGCACGTAGCCATAGCGCGCAGCAGAAGCTTCGCGCTGTGGCTACGTGATGGCAGTTAAGCATTAGCCCGCCACACGGTAGCGCTGCCGCAGTTGCCGCACCCCTAGGGCCAGCCCAAGTAGCAGTAAAAACCACTGGCCGCCATCGAGGGGCACGGCGGTGGCATCGCTATTGGGATGCGGCGGCTCGGTTTCCTGGGCGTCGAGGTTAAGGTTAGCGGCGAGCACCTCTTCTTGCTTGCGCTGGAGGGCAGCTTTTTGCGCGTCATTTTCCAGCGCCAGGTACGCCGTTAGCGGCGTGAGGATACCAGCCCGAAAGCTAGCCTGAATGAACGGCACGTGCCCCTGCTCGGCCGCCTCGGGATGCAGGCTTTGCCACTGCTCGAAGCCGTGCAGCAGTAGGCCAGTCAGCCAGCGAGTAGACGCCTCACCAGGCACGGCCAGTGGGTCGGCCGGGTGCGGCAGCACGAGAGCCGGCTCATTGGTATCGCGTAAGTAGGCTTGGGCGCGACTCGCATTGGGCCAAGCGCGCACTGCGGACACGGTGCTGGAAACGGATGGTACGCTAGCTCGCGCCGTGGCTGAGGCTTGGCGCAGCGAGTGCGCTTCGAGGCGGCAGTCGGGTAGCAGCACGTAAAAGTCATCGCTTTCGGGATAGGCTGCTTGCAGGTCGGCAAAATCAGCGGGCAGCACGGCATTGCCAAGGCTATCGGTCACGACTACCAGCCGCGGGTACGTGGCGGTGGAGTGCAGCTGGGCGGCTGTGAGGGTGCGGCGCACGGCCCCGGTGAGGTAGCAACCGCCTATGTTTTTAAATTTGGTGAGTGCCTGCGGCCAATCGGTGCCTTCGCCTAGTGGCGTTGTGTAGGTGTTCACTAAGCTAAAGCGGGGCGGAGCGGCCAGTGGCTGGGTGCGCAGCAGCGCTTGCACCCGCTGCACGTAGCTGGCCTTGGCCCCGGCTTGCGCCTGCGATGCATCGAGCAAAAAGTGATAGTAGGGCCGCCGCTGCACCAGCGGCAGCTGGCGCTTAGCCGCGGCACCTAGGTACACCACTGCACTGCCCGAGGTAGCTAGGGGCACTACATTGGCCGGCGCGGCATCGGGCGTGCCAAGCTGCACCGTGCGGCCGTCGACGGCGAGGGTCAGCGGCTCTTTGTGCAGCAGCTGGATGCCCGTGCGGCGCACCTCTTTCCCTACCACCGGATACACGCGCAGCGAGAGCTGATTGGGCCCGATGTAGGAAAGCAGGCCGGGGTCGCGGCTCGACCGCTCATTCACAATCTGGGTGTAAACCCAGGTAGCGGCCTTGCGCTCGGCCAAGATGCCAAACTCGCGGCGCTGGCCGATGTCGAGGTAGTAGTTGCCTACCCAGCAGCCGGGCGGCAGCGTGAGGACGGTACTGTACTCGGCCTGGCGGCTAGCGTCGGTATTGGCAACGGCCAAGTCAACCCAGCTCACCCAGGCTTGCTCTTTCGCATTGTAGGTGCTGCGGGCGGTGAGCTGTCGCAGCGTCGGCTGCGCGGTGGTCGGTCCTTGGTCTTCGGCAAAATTGGTGCCGGGCACCCAGCGGCTCCAGCGCGGGCGCCCGGCCAGGGGCTCGGTACCCACAAATATCTTTTGCAGGTCGGCTATTTTGCTTTCGGGCAACGTGAGATTGTCGAGCACCAGCCAGTTGTAATACGCTGACAGATACGGCTGCTGCGAGCCCATAAACAAGTCCCAATTGGTGTCTTTGTGCCGCTGCACCACCGCCAAGGTGTAGGCCAGCGCCGCCGCATCGAGGTCGTAGTGCTTCGTATAATCGGGGCTGTAGGTGTATTCCAACGCCTCGTGCAGCACTTGGCGCTGGTGCCAGTAGCTGCCCGTGAGGCCCAGTGGCAACACGGCTAAGCCGCCCACTAGCACCGCCCGCCGCACCAGCGGCGTGAAGTGCGCTTGGAGCGCCCCTAGGTCGTCGTGCAACGTAGTCACGTGCACAACCAGCAGCATAAGCGGCGCCAGCATCAAAAAGCCCGAGCCGATGGCAATAACCGCTACTAGCGACAGCGGCAAGAAGGGCAAAAATACCAAAAAGAAATACCCTGTGTAGCCAAACAGCGCACTGCGTGCCCCCAGCAGCGCCAGCCGCCCGTGCGGCCCTAGGCGGCCGGCAGGCAGGCACAGCAGTACCCCGTTCAGCACCGCTAAGCCATAAAACCAGAAACTATTGAAATTACCGAAAATACCCTCTTGCGTGTCGGTGCTGAAGTGCCCGAAAAGCAGCCCGGAATTCACCGCCAGCCCCAGCACAGGCAGCACGATAGTCAGCACCACTTTCCAGATAATGCTATAGTCGGCCCACTCTTTCTCTTGGCTTAAGCTCAGGATGTAAACCGCCCGCACCAAGAAGAATAAAAACAACAGTGGCCCCACCGCAAACACTCCAATAACCCAGGCATAGCCGCTCGGGGTACCGGGCTCAAACCAGCCGCTCATCAACCCCCATAGGCCCATCATCATTCCCAGCGCTAGCCATGCTCCTACCGGCACGGCCACGGCGAGCCCTAGGTTGGCAAGGGCGCTGTAGGGCCGGCCAGCCGGAGTAAAGCGCACTACTAATACCAGCAGCGCGTGCGCCAGCGTGGGCATCACGAAGGTCCAGATGTAGATTAGAATATCCGTGGGCACCATCCAGCGCGGGATGCTGCGGGGCAGCGCCTCATCGGCATGGTAGGTGTAGAGGCCCACAAACAGGCTATAGGCTATCAGCGCGGCCAGCGCATACCAGGGGCTCACCTCCTGCTTGTGGGCCCAAGCCCACCCTAGGTAGCCTAAACTCGCCAGCCCGAGCCCACCTAGGCTCCACCCGAAGCGCTGCCACAACTCGATACTCTGCGGTGGCAGCAAGGAGTGGATAATCGAAAACTCGCCGTAGCAGAGCACCGCCAGCAGCAACAGGGGGCCAACAGTTACTAGAAGTAGCCACTTGGGGTTGAGAAGGTTGCGCATAGCAAAATACAAGTGCAGAAAAAAGAAGGGCGCGTGGGTGAGTAGCTAGCAAGCGCTAGACTTTGGCTAAGCAGCACGTGGTGAAATAGCCGGCGCAAATGTATTACGAAGAACTTTGCATTTCAAAGTTTAATAAAAATGAAAACCTTTTACTGCTATTCTGCACTGCTTTAAAGCGGTGTTCTTAGAGCCGCATCTTACCCCCAACTGCGTAGAAAGGCAGCACCTAGGGCTATATCGCAGCGATAGAGCCATCCATGCCAGATGCCAAGAGCGGCGCGGCGTCGCATGCTACTTAATGAGCTTGAAATTGGGTAAAGCAAAATCCTATAGTTTGCTGTTCTTCTTATCGCTCGGTGGTATGCCTTGCTTCCGGGAGCTACGAGCTACCAGCCTAAGGCCCTGGTGACGCTCCTATCCGCTTATTTCGCTATATGCTTTCCGAACCTACTTACTTGGCGGCCCGCATGGTCGCGCCCGCGTTGGCGGTGCATTTTGCCCAGCACTGGGCCGATGCCGCGCGGCTGGGCGGGCCGCTGCTGGCCGCTCCGCCCGACGCCCCGCTTATTGAGGCAGTTATTGATGTGGCCTTTTGGGCCAGCCTACGCCGCGAGGAAGGCCGGCCGCCGCGTATTTCGCTGGCCCTGCTAGCACCCGCCGATGCCGAGCGGCCGTTGCGGTTTGCGCACCGGCTGCGCCTCACGCCCCAGGCCCTCAACAAGCTGGCGCCGGCCGTAGAGCAGCCTGGCGTGCACCTAGGGGTGGGCCAAGACGAGCAGGGCCTCTACCTATGGGGCACCATCACGCACGTGCCGCCGGTGTGCTTTGTGCTCGAAGTGGTAGAGCCCGGTCTGCTGGTGGCCAAGCACCGCCGGGCCGACGGCTTTGGCAAGTTTGTGAATGTGGCCGTGCTACGCGGCGACCAGGTGCGGGTAGTAGACGAGGAAAACCGCGGCCTGGCCGACTACCCCGCCCTACGCGAATCGTTGCCGGCTATCTCGCTTTCGTCTAGCGCGGTGCGCGGCACCAGCCCGGCCGTGGAGGTGCTGCTAGAACTGGCCCGCGCCATGCGCGCCCACGGCCGCGGCGGCCTGGTGCTGCTGGTGCCCGCCGGCTCCGAGGCCTGGCACGAGTCTATTGTGCAGCCCCTCAACTACCCCGTGGCCCCGGCCTACGACAACATCGCCACGCTGCTCAGCGAACCCGACCACACCCAGCGCGACTGGCAAGACAACCTGCTCGATACTATTGCGGTGGTGGGCGGCTTTACGGCGGTCGATGGCGCCACGGTCATCACGCAGCAATACGACCTGCTGGCGTTTGGGGCCAAGGTTACGCGCCGCGCCACGGGCTCGCCCGTCGAGCAGCTCATCGTGACCGAGCCCGTGGTGGGCACCAGCGCTACTACCCTGCACCCGGCCAAAAACGGCGGTACCCGCCACCTAGCTGCCGCGCAGTTTGTGCACGACCAGCACGACGCCGTGGCCCTGGTAGCCTCGCAAGACGGCAATTTCACGGTCTTTACCTGGTCCGAGCAGCTCGCCATGGTGCACGCCCACCGCATCGATGTACTGCTGCTCTGAGTCTGCTTAGGCTCGTTTCTCTCTTATCGGCCCGTCCTTTGCGGCTTCTGCCACGCTTTTCTATGCCCGCTCCTACCCTCGCTCTGCGCACTGTACAAGTCACGCGCTACATCACGCCGCTGCGCGAAGGCGGCTCACTGCCTGCTTTGGTGGAGGCCGACGATGGCTTTATGTACGTAGTGAAGTTTCGCGGTGCGGGTCAGGGTATCAAGGTACTAGTGGCCGAGCTGATAGTGGGCGAGTTGGCCCGCGCTCTAGGGCTGCGCGTGCCCGAACTGGTATTTTGTGAGCTCAATGAAGCCTTTGGCCGAGCCGAGCCCGACGAGGAAATTCAAGACTTACTTAAGGCGAGCGTGGGCCAGAACCTGGCCCTGCACTACCTAGCCGGCGCCAGCACCTTCGACCCGCTCGTGACCAAGGTAGAGCCCGCACTGGCCTCGCTCATTGTGTGGCTCGACTGCCTAACGCTGAACGTGGACCGCACCGCCCGCAATACCAATATGCTCATTTGGCACAAGGAGCTATGGCTCATCGACCACGGTGCGGCGCTCTATGTGCACCACACCGGCCCCGACTGGGCGCAGCCCCGCCCCCAGCCGCGCACTTTCGGGCAGGTGAAAGACCATGTGCTGCTGCCCCAAGCCAGCGAGCTGGCCGCCGCCGATGCTGAAGGCCACGCCCGCCTCACGCCCGAGGTGTTGCGCGCCATTGTGGCCCTGGTGCCCGATGAGTGGCTCACCGACGAATCGTCGGACCTGGCGCCCGCCGAGCGGCGCGCCGAGTACGTGCAGTTTTTGGAAGCGCGCCTAGCGGCTTCCGCCTTTTTTGTTCAAGAAGCCCAAGCCGCCCGCCATGCACTTGTTTGAGTACGCCGTGCTGCGCGTGGTGCCGCGCGTCGAGCGCGAAGAATTTCTAAACGTGGGCGTTATCCTATTCTGCCCCGCCCAAGGTTTTCTGCAAGTCAAGTTTGAAGTAAACGAGGCGCGCCTGCGCGCCTTTGCCGGCCACCAGCTCGACTTAGGCGAGTTGCACGAGCGCTTGCGCTCGTTCGAGCGCATTTGCCGAGGCCGGGCCGAGGGTGGGCCCATCGGGCAGCTAGCGGTGGCCTCGCGGTTTCGCTGGCTCACGGCCCAGCGTAGCACTGTGGTACAGACCTCGCCCGTGCACCCCGGCCTAAGTGCCGATGCAGCCACCACCCTAGGTCGGCTGTTTGCGGAGCTGGTGCAGTAAGTCTAAGGTTCTGCTGCCATTAAAAAGGGAAGTCCGACTAGTACTAGTCGGACTTCCCTTTTTAATGGCAGCAGAACCTT
>NZ_JAELXV010000007.1 GCF_016427535.1 Hymenobacter sp. BT559
ACCCCACCCCCGGCCCCTCTCCCTCCGGGAGAGGGGCCGGGGGTGGGGTCATGCGCTCGCTATGACTCGCCTTACACCAAGCCCTTCAACTCCTGCAGCTTCAGCAGCGCCTCGATGGGTGTTAGCGTATTGATATCCAACGTCTGCATCAGCTCACGTAGCTGCTCTAGCTTCGGGTCGCCGGGCTCGAACATGCTGAGCTGGAGCGTGGGCCGCGTGGCCATAGCGGTAGTGGCGCGGGGCCGCGGCTGGGCCGACCTAGGTGCCTCGTCGAGGCCCACGAGCACGTCGTCGAAGTCGGTGGGCGCGGTGGGGTCCACGGCGTCGGGCACGCCGGTTTGGGTGCGCTCCTGCTCTAGGTGGTGCATGATTTCGTTGGCGCGCAGCACCACGGCGGGCGGCATGCCCGCCATGCGCGCCACGTGGATGCCGAAGCTGTGCTCGGAGCCGCCCGGCCGTAGCTTGCGCAAGAACAGCACACGACCATCGGCCTCTTGCACGGCCACGTTGTAGTTGCGCACCCTAGGGCAGTCGTCGGCAAGCTGATTGAGCTCGTGGTAGTGAGTGGCAAACAGCGTTTTGGCGCGCGCCTTGGGCGTGTTATGCAAGTGCTCCACAATGGCCCACGCAATGCTGATGCCGTCGTAGGTACTGGTGCCGCGCCCGATTTCGTCCATCAGCACCAGGCTGCGGTCCGAGAGGTTGTTGAGGATGCTGGCCGTTTCGGTCATCTCCACCATGAAGGTGCTTTCGCCTTTGCTCAGGTTGTCGGAAGCACCTACGCGGGTAAAAATCTTATCAATAATCCCGATGGTCGCCGCGTCGGCGGGCACAAATGAACCCACCTGTGCTAGCAGCACAATGAGTGCCGTTTGGCGCAGCAGCGCCGACTTACCGGCCATGTTAGGGCCGGTTATCACCACGATTTGCTGCTCGTCCTGGTTGAGGCAGATGTCGTTGGGAATGTAGCTCTCACCGGGCAGCAGCCCGCGCTCAATCACCGGGTGGCGGCCTGCCTTGATGTCGAGCGTCGGCCCGTCGTTTACCACTGGCTGCACGTAGCGGTGCTGCCGCGCCGTGGCCGCAAACGAGGCCAGGCAGTCGAGCACGCCCACGGCGCGGGCGTTCTGCTGCACTTGGCTCACGAAGTCAAGCGCCGCTAGCACAACCTCTTGGTAGATACGGGCTTCGATAACAAACAATTGCTCCTCGGCGTTGAGAATCTTTTCCTCGTAGGTCTTCAGTTCCTCGGTCACGTAGCGCTCGGCGTTCACCAGCGTTTGCTTGCGAATCCACTCGGCGGGCACCTTGCTTTTGTGAGCGTTACTTACTTCAAGGTAGTAGCCAAACACCTTGTTATAAGCCACTTTCAACGACGTAATGCCGGTAGCCGCTTGCTCGCGCTGCTGCATTTTGAGCAAGAAGTCCTTGCCCGAGAAGGCCAGCGCCCGTAGCTCGTCGAGCTCAGCATCTACGCCGTCCATAATCACGTGGCCTTGGTTGGTGAGCAGCGGCGCATCGGGCCGGATTTTCGCTTGAATTTCGGCCCGCAGCGTGGTGCAAGGATTGAGCTGGTCGGCCAGCTTTTCCAGGGCGCGCACGCCCGAGGCGGCCAGCTTTTCGCGCAGCGGCGCAATGCTTTCCAGCGCCCGCGCCAGCTGCAACAGCTCCCTAGGGTTCACACGGCGCACGGCCACTTTCGAGATGAGGCGCTCTAAGTCGTTGATGGGGCGCAGCTGGGTTTGCACTGCTTCGAGCAGTTCGGGGTCGGCCACCAAGGCGGCCACCGTATCGAGCCGCCGCTGAATCTGGCTTACTTCCTTGAGGGGCAGCACCACCCACTTGCGCAGTAGGCGGGCGCCCATCGGCGTCAGGGTCTGGTCGAGTATCTCGATGAGCGGCACGCCGCCGGGGTGCTGGGCCTGCACCAGCTCTAGGTTGCGCACCGTGAAGCGGTCGAGCCACACGTACTTATCTTCTTCGAGCCGGCCTAGGCTAGCTACGTGCTGAATATCCGTATGCTTAGTCTCGGCGAGGTAGTGCAAGATGCAGCCCGCCGCAATGACGCCCTCCCGGATGGCATCGACGCCGAAGCCCTTGAGCGAGGTAGTACGGAAGTGCCGCGTGAGGGTATCGTGGGCGTAGTCGTGGCCAAATACCCACTCATCGAGCGCATAGGTGCAGAAATCGGGACCGAAGTGTTCGTCGAAGTCACGGCGGCTTTTCTTGCAAAACAGCACTTCGGCAGGCCGGAAGTTTTGCAGCAGCTTCCCTAGGTAGTCTACCGTGCCCTGCGCCACCAAAAACTCGCCGGTGCTGATATCCAGAAACGAGATGCCCGCCTCGGTTTTGCCGAAGTGCACGGCGGCGAGGTAGTTGTTTTGGCGGCGCTCCAGGGTGTTGTCGTGCAGACTTACGCCGGGCGTCACGAGCTCCGTGATGCCCCTCTTTACTAATCCCTTGGCTTGTTTGGGGTCTTCAAGCTGGTCGCAGATAGCCACGCGCTGGCCGGCGCGCACCAGCTTGGGCAGGTAGTTGTCGAGGGCGTGGTGCGGAAAGCCCGCCAGCGCCACCTCGCTGGCCGTGCCAGCCCCGCGCTTGGTAAGCGTAATGTCTAAGATGCGGGCCGCCGTCACGGCGTCTTCGCCAAAAGTTTCGTAGAAGTCGCCCACCCGAAACAGCAGTACCGCGCCGGGGTGCTGCTGCTTGAGCTGGTAATATTGGCGCATGAGCGGCGTATCGGCCACCGCGTCGGGCTTGATATGGTCGGGCCCCAGCGACTTAATAGCGAATTTGGAGGACTGGGCGGCGGGGGCAGAAGCAGTAGACACAGAGCGGAGCGCGACCTTTGGGGTTCGCGTTTTTGTAAAAGCTAACAAATTGGTCGGCACTTCCCGCCAGCAAAAGCTGGGCAAGGGGTGCCGGAACTAAAAACCCTTATTGCGAACGACAAAGTTCGCGCTACTTCTATGCGCAAACTCACCATGCAGGAACTCAACCGCCTGCCCGTGGCCGATTTCAAAGCTACGCCCAAAAGCCCGGTCGTTTTGGTGCTTGATAATGTGCGCTCTTTGCACAACGTAGGCGCTGTATTCCGCACCGCCGACGCCTTTGCCCTCGAGCATATTTACCTCTGCGGCGTCACGGGCCGGCCGCCCCACCGCGAAATCACGAAGACGGCCCTAGGTAGCACCGAGTCGGTGGCCTGGACGCACACGCCCACCACCCTAGAGGCCGCCCAACAGCTACAAGCCGCTGGCTACCAGCTCGTGGCTGTGGAGCAAACTACCGGTTCGGTACTGCTACCACAGTTCCAGCCCGCCCTAGGTAGGCCACTGGCCCTAGTGCTGGGCAATGAGGTATTTGGCGTCGACGATGAGGTGCTCACCCTTTGCGATGCTGCCGTGGAGATTCCGCAGCTCGGCACCAAGCACTCGCTCAACGTGAGTGTGGCGGCTGGGGTAGTCCTCTGGGACGTGCTCAGCAAGCTGGCGGTGTTTCAGTAAAGTGGGTACCCTACCTAAGTAAAAAGCCTCTGCGGAGGCGCCTTACCGCCCAGATAAAGCAGTAGGGATATTGTGCAAAATACGGTTATCTTTGGACACTACCCCTCTTAGTCTTCACCTCTACCCTCTTCTATGTCATTGTCCTTTACTTCGTTGGACTGCCGAACCCTTGTCCTGGCCGCGGCGCTGGTGGCCCCCAGTTGGGCGGCGGCGCAGCAGCCGGCTCCCACCCCGGCCCTGTCGGCCTTTGCGGCCCGGGCCAAAGCGCAGGGCCTGAGCTCGGCCGACGTAGCCAGCCCACTCGTCACGAGCACTACGGTCGACGCCAACACGGGCATCACGCACACTTATCTGCAGCAGCGGGTTAATGGCCTCGTGGTATTCAACGCCACCGGGGCTGTGCACACCGACAAAGAGGGGAAGGTTCTATTTGCTATTCAAGACTTTGTGCCCGACGCCGCCAAGCTGGCGCCATCGCCCACTCCTACCCTCACGCCCGAGCAGGCCGTGACGGCCGCGGCTGTGGCCTTGGGCCTGCCCCGGCCGGTGGGCCTGCACCTGCTCAACGAGGCCCGCGTGGCCGATGGCCTGGTGTACAACAACGGCGGCATTTCGGAAACCGACATTCCGGTGCGCCTGCTGTATGCGCGCGTCAATGGCAAGCTGGTGCTGGCCTGGAACGTGACCATTGCGCAGCTCGACCAGCAGCACTACTGGAATGCCCGCGTGGATGCCCAAACCGGCCGGCTGGTTGACAAGAACGACTACACTGTGAGCGAGCAGGCCACCTTTGGCCAGTATACGCAGCGTGCGCAGCACCAGCAGCAGCAAGCATTGGCGTTTAGCAACGTAGAAGCCCCGGCAGCTACCTTCGAGCCCACCGGCACTACGGCCGCCAATAGCCTGACGGCTTTTCCGTTTCCGCTCGAAAACCCGAAGGAGGGCGCTCGGCAAGCGGTGCCGCTGGCCGCTGTAGGCTCGGCCTACTCGCCCTACGGCTGGCAGGTGTCGCAGGCGCCCAACGGCACGTTTGCCGATACGTATTCGTATTTGAGCACCAACAAGTACCTGACGCGTGGCAACAACGTGGCCGCCTACGACGACAACAGCAGCACCTCCAGCGGCGCCAGCACGGCCAATTTTAATTCATCAACGACCTCGCCCGACGGAAGCGCGACGCTGGACTTTGATTTTCCGTTTGACCAGGCTGCGGGCGCCCGCAACAACCTAAGCGCGGCCACCACCAACTTGTTCTACGTGAACAACATGGTGCACGACGTAATGCTGGCGCACGGCTTCGACGAGGTCTCCGGCAACTTTCAGTACAAGAACGCTACCACCAGCGGCCGGGCCCTCGACCCTGTGCGGGCCGAAGCCCAGGATGGTGCTGGCCGCAACAACGCCAACTTCTCGACGCCCCTCGACGGTAGCATGCCCACCATGCAGATGTACCTGTGGGACAACGTATCGAGCGCGCTCACTATCACGGCACCTAGCACGGTGGCTGGCAGCTACGCCTTTGGCACTGCCAGCTTTGGCCCGAGCATCTCGTCGCTGCCCAACGGTCTGTGCGGCAACATTGTCCCCGTCAATGATGGCGTGTCGGCCGATGATGGCATTCACTCGTGCGCGGCGCCTACTAACGCGGCGGCCCTCGCCGGCAACATTGCCCTCATCATGCGTGGCGGCTGCACGGCCCCGGCCTCCAATAACTTCTCTGATAAAGTGAAGTTTGCCCAGGCCGCCGGTGCTATTGGCGCCATCATCTACGACTCGGACCCCAACAGCACTGCCCCTATCGGCCTAGGGGGTACCGATGCCACCGTCACCATCCCGGCCATTGGCATCAGTGGGGTGCTCGGCACACGCCTTAAAGCTGCCCTCACGGGGGGCACGGTGGGCGTAGGCTGCGCCAAAGTCACGACTTTCGCCGACTGGGATGGCTCCTTCGACAATGGCATTATTGCCCACGAGTACGGCCACGGCATCAGCAACCGCCTCACGGGCACGCCCTACAACTCAGCGAGCTGCGCCACTCAGACCTACAACAACGGTGACTCTTACACCCAGGTCATGGGCGAGGGCTGGAGCGACTTCTTCGCCCTCTGGATGACGACCAAGCCCGGCGATGATGGCAGCGCTATTCGGTACCTAGGTTACTATGTGAAAGGTGGTACTAACGCGGCCGGCCCAGGTATTCGCACCAAGCCTTACTCCACCAACTTCACGCGCAACAACCTGACCTACGGCGCCATTATAACGCCGACAGCCACAAATACTTTTCCGTACCAAGAGTCGCACTCGCTGGGCGAAATCTGGGCCGAAACGCTGTGGGATTTGAACTGGCAGTTCATTTATAAGTACGGCTACAACAGCGACCTCTACGGCAGCACGGGCGGCAACAATAAGGCGCTGCGCCTGGTGCTAGATGCTTGCAAGATTCAGGCTTGCAACCCAGGCTTCCTGCAAGGCCGCGATGCCATTTTGCGCGCCGACTCGCTCACCAACCGCGGGGCCAACTCCGACCTTATCTGGAACGTGTTTGCGCGCCGGGGCATGGGCTACAGCGCCAAGGCCGGTGACCGCCTCAATGGCCTGCCCGTGTTCACGGGCATTGCCGAAGCCTTCGACCTACCAGCTCGCGCCAACGTGGTAGTGCTGGCCAACCAAAACAGCGCCGTGGTGAGCAGCGCCCTCGAAGCCTTCCCCAACCCGGCCCAAGACCGGCTCACGGTGCGCACGCAGCTTAGCAGCACCACCCCCATGCACGTGACGGTAGTAGACCTGCTCGGCAAAACCGTGCTGGCGCCCGCTACGGTGCCCGTGGCCCAAATGCAGCAGCGCGGCGTGGAGCTGAACACCAGCCACCTCGCCCCCGGCATCTACGTGGTGCGCGTGAGCACCACCAGCGGCACCTACACTACCAAAGTGACCATTCAGCGCTAAGCAACCCAGGGTTCGTGGTGCACCTAAAAAAAGCTCGGCTTCGGCCGGGCTTTTTTTAGGGCCGTATGCAAGTGGGCTATGTCTACACCCACGCCCCTCCCCCGTCCCGATGCTGCCCTGCTAACCCTGCGCCCTCACGTAGATGGCCAGCCGCCCGCCATTCCTACCCCCACCACCGTTGCCGACTTTCAGCACCAGGTGCTGCGCCCGCTGCTCAAGCTGCAGCACACGATGCTGCTGGCCACCGTGGCCGATGTAGCCCTCGACTACCGCCTGCCCCTAGGTGCCTCCGAAGCCACCCTGCGCCCCGCCCTCACCGAGCTGCTCACGCGCAACGTGCGCCTGCGCGCCACGCTCACAGGCCTAGTCTGCGGCCTCTTCACCCAAGAAGAATTGGCCTTTTACCGCCAGCACCGCAACGAGCTGAATCGCCGCCTGCTCGACCTAGCCGAGCAGCGCGTACTAAGCAGCTTGTCCGAGCTGTCGGCTGGCCCCACACAATAGCGCATCGCCCCACCTAGGGCCACAAAAAACCCCACCGGGTCGCTTGGTCCGGTGGGATTTCAGCTAGGGTACCTAGGGGCTAGTCGTAGCGCGAATCGCGCAGCTGCACCGGCACGGCTTTCGATTTCTTGCGCAGGCGCATATTCAGCAGCTCCACTATCAGCGAGAAGGCCATGGCGAAGTAGAGGTAGCCTTTTTCGATTTCCTTGTGGGCGGCCTCCATCACCAGCATAAAGCCAATCATGATGAGGAACGAGAGCGCCAACATCTTGATAGTGGGATTTTTATTCACGAAGTTGGCCACTACGCCACTGAAGGCCAGCATCACGCCCATGGCGCAGATAACGGCGGCTATCATCACCAGCACGTTGTCGACCAGGCCCACGGCGGTGAGGATGGAATCGAAGCTAAAGACGATGTCGATGATAATGATTTGGAAGATTATCTGGGGCAGCGTGGCCTTGCCTTTACCCGCCGCATTCTCGTCTTCCTCCTCGCCTTGCAGCTTGGTATGAATCTCGGTGGTGCTCTTGTACATCAAGAACAGGCCGCCCGTTAGCAAAATCAGGTCGCGCCCGCTTACCGGGAAGGGCTCATCGAGCCACGGTAGCGGCAGGGTAAACAGTGCCGAGCGCAACCCTACTATCCAGGAGATACTCAGCAGCAAGCCGATGCGGAACAGCAGCGCTAGCAGCAGGCCAATGGTACGCCCCCGCGTCTGCTGGTCTTCGGGCAAGCGGTTGACGGTGATAGAGATAAAAATGATATTATCTATCCCCAGCACAATCTCCATCAGCGTGAGGGTGAGCAAGCTAACCCAAGCCGCAGCATGGGTAAAAGCGGAAAAGTCGTACATAGACCGCAGATTATAACGGATTTAACGGATTTCGCAGATACGCCCGCCTCTGGCGGGCTGACTAGGCGGATGTAATTCAGCGAACTACCTCACTCGACTCCTAGCTCGATTTGGTAAGTAAGCAATTATATAAAAAACAAGTCTTGCTAGCAGCTAAAACGGCAAAACAAACCACACAGTCAGCCCGGCGCAGCCGGGCGTATCTGCGAAATCCGTTAAATCCGTTATAATCTGCGGTCTATTTCATGTTGACAAACTGCAGCGGCTGACCGTTGTCGGTGCGACGCAGGAGGGCGATAACGGCTTGCAGGTCGTCTATTTTCTTGCTGGTGACCCGAATCTGGTCGTCCTGCATTTGGGCCTCAACCTTGATTTTGCTATCCTTTATCGTCTTGATGATTTTGCGGCCCGCTTCTTTGTCCACTCCAGCGCGCACCTTGATGGTTTTCTTCACTAGGTTGCCGCTAGGCTGCTCCTCGGCCGTAAAGTCGAGCGCCGTGCCGTCGATACCTTGCTTCACTATCCGAGCCAACAAGATGTCTTCCAGCGCCTTAATCCGCATCGAGTTTTCGGAGCTGAGCAAAATGGTGTTTGCTTTCTTGTCTAGCTCCATGCCGCCCTTGGTGTCGCGGAGGTCGTAGCGGGTGGCTAGCTCTTTCTTGGCCGTATTCACGGCGTTTTCCAGCGTTTGAGGGTCTACTTTGCTGACGATGTCGAAGGAAGGCATGACGATAACTGAGGAAGCACGCAGTTGCCTGAGCCGCTGCATGAATTTTGGGTAAAGGTAAGTGGGTTTAGCCTGGCCAAGTGCATCTAGCGGCACCTAGGCGGTGGGCTTTCTACGTTAGTTTGCATTACGATGTCCATCCACCCCTTCCCCGAGTGGCCCGCCCTGGTAGCGGGCTACAACCGCATTAATGCCTACGGCCAAGCCAATGGCATGACACTGAGCGTACCCGCACCCGGCCAAGCCGAATACCGCATGGTCATTAAACCCGAACACCTTTCGTCGCCGGGCGTGGCGCACGGCGGCGTGCTGGCCGGCCTCATGGATGCCGTGCTCGGGGCCGCGGCCCTCACGCTGGCCTTCACCACGGGCGAGCTGGTATCGACGGTCGAGTTCAAAATCAACTTCTTGCACCCCGTGCGCCTCGGCGACGAACTGCGCGCCACTGCTCAGGTCGACCACGCGGGCAAGTCGCTGGTGGTGTGCAGTGGCACTATTTACTGCCAAGAAGCCGGCAAGCCCGGCGACAGAGTCGTGGCTCAGGGCCTAGGCACCTTCAACCGCTACCCGGCCGGCAAGCGCCTCGGCGAGCTGGGCGCCCTGCTTCCCTAGGTAGCCCCCGAGCGGCGCGGGCTACCAAAGAGAGAGGGCCCAAAGCTTGCGCCCCGGGCCCTCTCTTACTAAAAAACAGTGTACCCTAGAGCGTAGCGCTGAGGGCCTGGCCTACCGAAGCAGGCTCGTAGTCAGCATCTTCGTCGCCAGTCAGGTTGGGGGCGGCCACTTTGCGCACGTTGCGGGCGCAGTCTTCGTCGCGGTGGTTGCGGCCCACCGTAAACTCTACCCAGTCACCTTCGCGTAGGTCGTTGAAGTCACCTTCCGACAAGTCGGCGTACGAGAAAAACAGGTTATTGGGCGGCATTACTACGAAGCCAAAACCATTCTTCAGGTTTTTGATAGTGCTGATGCCTACCGTGCCTACCGGGCCAGCCGCCGTGGGGCCGCTAGTGCGAATGACGCGCGGCGCGGCAGCCGCAGTTGCTGCTGTAGGCGCAGCGCCAGCGCTGGGGGCAGCAGCAGGGGCTGGTGCCGGGGTGCTGCTGTAGCTAAAGCCAGCCGTAGAAGGCGCAAAGGCCGCGGGCTCGCTTTGCGTTACGAACATGTTCTCTACCACTTCGTCTTGCTCCTGCAAGCCGCGGTCGATGACGGCGTGCATAGCCACCGGGTAGGTAGCCTGCTCCAGCAGGTGCTGCGAGGCGCGCGTCACGCGGGTTTCGCCCTTAAAGTCTTCGTATTTGAAATCCCAGTTCAGCAGCATCACGCGGGTACCCACGGTGTTGAGCTTACGGATGAGGGGCACATAATCGGAGTCGCCAGCGATAAGCACTACCACATCAAGGGTTTTGTGCAGCGCCATTTCGAGGGCTTCGAGGCTCAGCCACACGTCGATGCCTTTTTCCTGCAGGCGGCCGTCGCGGGTTTTGAGGGGCATGTAGTGCGTGCACACCCCTAGGTTCATCAGAATATCGTCGAGCAGGCGGTCGTGGAACAAACGGTCCTTGTCGCGGGCTTCGGTAGCAGAAAGGCGGCCCCGGAAGAAATGAGCGGTAGTTACTTGCGCCAGGCGCACATCAACATCTTCTTCCTCAGCTACTTGGTGGCGGATAAATTCGTGCAGGCCTTCGAGGCTAATGCGGGCCTTGCGCTCGTGCTGGAAATAATAATAATCGCTAATCTTAAGAAAATAATTGCCGTCGTAAAAAACGCCGACCCGGATGAGGGGGCTATTCATCTGGTTCATAAAAATTGGGGTATTAAGTGGGGGGTAGAGAATTATTGATGCAGAGCAGGATAAATTGTTGACGGCTTCGAAACAGCGCAAGCAACTAACTATAAATCAGATAATAATGATTAGCCTACAGCCAAAACTTGACTGCACTCTATAGTTCACGTTAGATTACTTTCGCTCCAGCCGGCCACTCGTTCCAACGCGAAACTAATAGGTTACCCCGATAACCGCAACTCTTAGCGCTTAAAACCCTAGGTGACCGACTACTAAGCCCAGCACCAGCAGGCCATACCCCAGGCAAATGGCGGCTTCCATCACATTGCCAGATTTGGACCCGGTGCTCAGCAGCGGAATTTTAAAACTGAAGTCGGTGAGCGGCAGCAGCCAGCGCACGCCAGATTTTGTAAGCGTATCAGCCAGAAGATGAGACGCATATCCAGCACCCGCAAAATAGGCTATGCCGTGCCACCCTAGGCTGCGATTGGCCAGGTCGCCGATATAGGTCCAAAGTGCGGCGGCCCAAATTGTATGTGTCCAAGAACGGTGCGACGTAAATGGCGCCAGCGCGATAAAAGTACCGAGTAAACTTAGCCATAAAAATTGTGCATAAAGTCCTATCAGCACAGTGCCCAAACCGGTGAACAGTAACGCCAGGCGCCGGGCCGAGCCGCCCTGCAAGGCCACCCCCAGCAGCCCAAAAGCCAATGCGGCGGTGTAGCTCAGGCGCTGGTCGGGGCCCGGCCGCAATTGGAAGTAGGCGTAGGCGGCCAGCGCTAATGCTACGCCCCCAAACGCCCAGCGCACATAGCCATGCGTGAAGCCCAAACGCTTACTCAGGCGGCTTTCAGGGTGGTCGAGGTCGGGGGCAAGGGCAGAGAAGCCAGCTAGCGCAATACCGGGCAGCGAGAAGGGAATACCGGGCACGAGGCCCGCAATAGCCACGCCCGTAATGAGGCCAATGGCCAAGTGAGCAGAACCGCGCAATTATCTAACAGTGTATAATTTATAATTTTTAAAGAGACTCTTTGCGAGCCAAGGGGCTTAGGTCTGTGTGACGGCCCTAGCCTTGCCATCGGGCACTTAGGGTATAGCTTAATTCCCTTTCTTAGGCTTTCAACTTGCCGCTACAGTGACTAGCACATTTACTAAAAATTGTGGCTTTAATTACATTTTAGGTATTAAACGGAAGGCTTAGGACACTACTTTAAGAAGATTGTGGTTAGCAAAAACAGCCATTACTAATAATTTTGGTCTAAGGTACGGCAGAAACCTTCGGGCTGCCGTAGCAGTATTCTCGCAGTTGCCCGACCGGGATAGTCCCTGGCCGGGCTAGCCGCTTTTAGTTGTTTGATAGCCCTATCCTGTGCAAGTAGCTGATTTTCTCCGCTTATACCGCCTCGACGCCGAAATCCAAACCCTCAGCGCCCGCCTGCTGGCGGCCTACAAGCCCGCCGATGCGGCCCGCCCGGCCGACGACGCGGCCCGGGGCGGCGAGCTGCGCCTGCACTTGCGCGGCTTAGTAGGCTCGCAAGATGCGGTAGTGGTGGCCGCCGCGGCTCACCACGCGCACCCCAACGTATTCATTTTGCACGACAAGGACGAGGCCGCGCTCTTTATGGCCGACCTGCGCCACCTGCTGCCCGATGGGCCGGAGGCGCTGCTTTTCCCGAGCTCATACAAGCGGCCGTATGAGTTTGACGAAACGGAAAATGCCAACGTGCTCATGCGGGCTGAGGTGCTTAACCAGCTCAACGCCAGCCGGCAAGCCAACGTGGCGGCCCTAGGGGTGGCTCCGCTCATCGTGACCTATCCGGAGGCGCTGAGCGAGAAGGTTATCAACCGCCAAAGCTTGGTACAGAACACCTTCTCAGCCAAGGTGGGCGATAAGCTGGACGTAAATTTCCTAGGTGAGTTGCTGGGGCAGTACGACTTCGAGAAGTCCGACTTTGTGTATGAGGCGGGGCAATACGCGGTGCGCGGCGGTATCGTGGACGTGTTTAGTTACGCCAATGAGCTGCCGTACCGCCTAGAGCTGTTTGGCGACGAGATTGAAAGCATCCGCACCTTCAACCCCGAAACGCAGTTGTCGGTGGAGCCACGCACGTCGGTGAGCATCATCCCGAACGTGCAAACCAAGCTGCTGCAAGAGCGGCGCGAGTCGTTTCTGGAGTTTTTGCCCCGCACGAGCTGCCTATGGGTGAAGGACATGCGCCAGACCCTGGACGTGGTGACCGAGCTGTTTGACAAGGCTGAGAGCAACTTCCAACGCTTGCTGGAAGAAGCTGGCGGCATGCAGATAGTATCGAAGCCGGGCGACTTGTTTGAGGCGGGCAAGAGTTTGAAAAAGTGCCTAGACGAGTACGCGATTGTGGAATTTGGCAAGCGGTTTTACTTCAAGAACGCGCAGGAATTTCAGTTTACGGCCAAGCCGCAGCCGAGCTTCAACAAGGACTTTGAGCGGCTGCTGAAGAATATTCGGGAAAACAAGACGCGTGACTTCACGACCATTATCGCGGCCGACTCGGTGCGACAGGCCGACCGGCTGCGCACGATTTTCGACGAACTGGACCCCAACGTACAGTTTCAGCACTTGCTTATCGCCTTGCGCGAAGGATACGTGGATGAGCAGTTAGGTCTAGCAGTATATACTGACCACCAGTTGTTTGAGCGCTATTACCGAGCGCAGGAAACGCGCAAGTTCTCAAAGAAGAAGGCGCTGACCCTGCGCGAGCTGAAGACCTTGCAGCCGGGCGATTACGTGACGCACCAGGACTACGGTATTGCGCGCTTTGCGGGACTAACCCAGATTGAGATTGGCGGGCACGTGCAGGAGGCCATCCGACTAGTGTACCGCGACGACGACGTGCTGACGGTGAGCATTCACGCGCTGCACAAAATTGCGAAGTACAGTGGGGCTGAGGGCTCGCCGCCCACCATGAGCAAGCTGGGCTCGCCGGAGTGGGAGAACAAGAAAAAGTCGGTTAAGAAGAAGGTCAAGGATATTGCCGCCGACCTTATCCGACTGTATGCCAAGCGTAAGAGCGCACCAGGTTTCGCGTTTCCGAAAGACGACTTTTTGCAGGCCGAGCTAGAGTCGAGCTTCATCTACGAGGACACGCCCGACCAAGCTAAGGCTACCGAAGACGTGAAGCAGGACATGCAGCAGCCGCACCCCATGGACCGGCTGGTCTGCGGCGACGTGGGCTTTGGCAAGACAGAAATTGCCATTCGGGCGGCGTTTAAGGCGGCCGCGGGCGGCAAGCAGGTAGCGGTGCTGGTGCCCACGACCATCCTGGCCATGCAGCACTACAAAACCTTCCGCGACCGCCTGGCCAACCTGCCCGTGACGGTGGAGTACATCAACCGCTTCAAGACGACCAAGCAAGTGAAGGAAACGATGGAGCGCGTGGCGGCGGGCAAAACCGACATTCTCATCGGCACGCACGCGCTTACCAACAAGAAGCTGCAATTCAAGGACCTAGGGCTTTTGATTATTGACGAAGAGCAGAAATTCGGTGTCAAGACCAAGGACAAGCTCAAGGAAATCAAGGTGAACGTGGACACGCTCACGCTCTCGGCCACCCCGATACCGCGCACGCTACACTTTTCCCTGATGGGGGCCCGCGACCTGAGCGTGATTGCCACGCCGCCGCCCAACCGCCAGCCGGTGCAAACTGAGCTACACGTATTTGACGAAACCATTGTGCGCGACGCCATTGCGCGGGAGCTGAAGCGCGGCGGGCAGGCCTTTTTTGTGCACAACCGCATCACCGACATCATGGAAATGGCCGCTACCATCTTGCGGCTGGTACCCAACGCCCGTGTGGCCGTAGCCCACGGCCAGATGGAAGGCGAGGAGCTCGAAAAGCGCATGATGAAGTTTATGGAAGGCGAGTACGACGTGCTGGTCGCCACTAACATCATCGAGAGCGGGCTGGATATTCCGAACGCTAACACCATCATTATCAACCGCGCGCACCTCACCGGCCTCAGCGACCTGCACCAGATGCGCGGTCGCGTGGGCCGCTCGAACCGCAAGGCCTACTGCTACCTGCTGACGCCGCCCGTGGCCAACCTGCCCGCCGACGCCCGCAAGCGCCTGAACACCTTGGAGGAATTTTCGGACCTAGGGGCCGGCTTCAACGTGGCCATGCGCGACTTGGACATCCGGGGTGCGGGCAACCTGCTGGGCGGCGAGCAATCGGGCTTTATCAACGACCTAGGGTACGAGGCCTACCACCAAGTGCTCGACGAGGCCGTGCAAGAGCTGAAAGAGACCGAGTTCCGCGACCTGTTTTTGGGTGAGGGCACAGCTGGCACCAGCCAGCAGCGCCTGCAGCACGCGGCCGGCGCCCTCAATAGCGGGCCCAAGGAAACGCAGATTGAAACGGACCTGCCAGTGCTCATACCGAACACCTACGTGAATAACGTATCGGAGCGCTTGCAGCTGTACGCCAAGCTCGACCGGGCGCAAAAGCCTGAGGAGCTCAAGAAGCTGGTAGACAGTATCGTGGACCGCTTCGGCCCGCTGCCCGAGCAAGTGCAGGTGTTGGTAGACGTGGTGAAGCTGCGCTGGCTGGCCAGCAAGCTGGGCATCGAAAAGGTGACGCTGAAACGCGAAACCCTGCGCGCCTACCTGCCCGCCGGGCCGGGCACCGAGGCCTACTTCCAGGGTGAGCGGTTTGGGCGCATTCTCAACTTTGTGCAAACCCACCCGCGCACGGCCCGCATGAAGGAGCAGAAAGACAAGCTGCAAGTGAGCATCGACGGCATCCGGAGCGTGCAAATGGCCCAGCAGCTACTGGTAGAGCTAGGAGCTGAGGAGGCGGTAGCAGCCTAGGCAGCATCAGCTTACAAAAAAGCCCTTCTCACCAGCTAGTGAGAAGGGCTTTTTGCTGAAGTAGCGTAGCGGCTACCGCTTGGGCGCCACGTAGATGGTGCCAGTGCCGCGGCCGGGCTCGCCAGTGAGGGTGAGGCCCTCGGCGGTGGCTTGGTAGTTGCCACTGCCATCGGCGGTGTAGAAGGTGAACTCGACTTCGCCCTTCGAGTCGGTTTGCAGGCTCGGGTTCCAGTAGATAGTGAGGCGGCGGGGGTCAGCTTCGGGGGCATTGAGCACGGGCGCGCCGTAGCGGGGGCGATAAAACTCGCGGGCCTCGTAGTAGCCCGGCAGCTTCACGGATATCAGCCCAGAATTTGTATTGGTGCCTGGCCCAGGGGGGGCTTTGTAGTTCTTATTGGCGCGCTTGGTGTACACGGCAATGGCCCCGCCGCTGGCCCCGAAGATGGCGGCCTCGTTGCCCTTGAACACCTCCACGGCTTCTACATCGGTCGAGTTGATGGTGTTTATCACATCAGCCTCCACGCGCTGGCCATCCAGAATAAACTGGGGCGTGCCCGAGTTGCGAATCTGCACACTCTGGTTGGGCGGGCTGCCGCTGATGGTGAGGCCCGCCACCCGGCCCTGCAGGAGCGAGAAAATGGGAATGCCCGACTGCGCCGCCGGCATATCGGCAAAGTTGATAACGGTGTTGGCCACCACACCCGGAATCAGGCGCCGGGTATCGTTGGCCGGAATCACGCTGCGCTCGCGCTGGCCGGTCACGGCCACGTCGGCCAGGCGCACGTTGCGCAGGCCATCGTCGGGCATGTTCTGGAGCTCGGTCACGCGCTGCTGGCGGCTGCGCTTGAGGTAGTCGGCCACGGCAGGCGTGGGGTTGGCGATGTTGGGCAGGCCCGGCAGGGGAATGCCTGTAGTGGGTGCCCCTAGGTCGGGGCGCACGGTCACGTTGGTGCCGCCGCTGGTGCGCCGCCCTTGCAGCGTCACCACGGCCGTGTCTTTGCCATCGAAGCCCACGAAGCTGAAACGGCCCTGCGCATCGGTAGTGCCGGTGAGAAACTGCCGCACCGGCTTGCTCTGGATAAACGTGAGCTGGCTGTTGGGAATGGGAGCGTGACCCATGCCCGTGACTACCCCGCGCAAGGCTAGCGCCTGCTCTATATCATACTGGGGCGCGGGGGTGGGGCCAGCCAGCAGGTCTTTCCACACAAAGCGCCGCCAGCCCTGGGTCAGCAGCAGGTCATCGAGGGCGCGGGTGGTTTCGGGCGTGGGGTTATTGAAGTAGTAGCCGGGCGCCTCTACGTAACCGGCCAGGTCAGAAGTCAGCAGCAGGTTGGAGGCGATGTTGTCGGCGGTGGGGTCGAGGGTAGCGGCGCCCTGCTCGGCCACGGCTACCGAAAAGCGGGTGGTAACGGGTTGGCCGCTGGCATCGGTCACCTGCGCCTTCATCAGCACCCGCTCATGGATGCCGTAGGCGGCCTTGTCGGCCGTGAGCGTGATGCGCAACGCGGCCGGGCCGTTTTGCACAAAGGCCAGGCGCTCAGCCTGGGGCTGGCTCTGAGCATTGAAAAGCGTGAAGTGCGCAATGCCGCTCGGGTATTTAGACTTGAGAACGTGCCAGCTCACGGGCTTGCCATCGGAGGAAAGCGGCCGCGGGGCCAGCCCGATGATGTAGCCGCGCACCTCCGTTAGCAGCAGTGCCGGGCCGGGCGGGGTGGCGCCCACGTAGCGCGCCTCTACATCAAAGGCATCGCCGCTGTCAACCACGTGCAGGGAGTAGCCGCTGGGCTGCACGGCTGGCAGCGGGTAGTCGCCCGTGGTGCCGTCGGCCAAGGTTACGCGGGCGTGGTAGCGCTGGCCGGCCGCGGGCGTAAAGCTCACGCGGCCCATGCCTAGGTGCTGGCTTTTGAAGGCCGCACCCACGGGCTTGTTTTGTGCATCGAGCACCTGCCCACTGATGCTAGCGCCGCGCCCGGTAGCCGCCTGCGCCTTAAACCCTACAACTGCTGGTAGCCCGGCTACTAGGTTGCCCCCTTCGGGGAAGAACTGCACATCGACCTTGCCAGCAACCGTCTTTTGGGCGGTGGCGGGCCGGGTGGCGGTAGCCGGGGCCGCGCCCCCGGCGGCTACATCTTTGGGGGCGGCGGGCCACACTTGCAGCTGGCGCTGGTAAAAGAAATTCGGGCCCTGGTTGCGCATCCAGTTGGTATAGGCACGCAGCAAGTAAGTGCCGGCCCGCAGGGTGTCATCGAGCTCGATGTCGCCGTTGGTGAGGCCGCCCGGTGCCACGCGCAGGGTGCGGCGCGCCACCAGCTGGCGCTGCGGCGAAAGCAGCTCCACGTACAATACTTTGCTCAGCGAGTCGGGCCGGTGGCGCAGCGCATCTACTAGGTAGGCATTAAACCAGATGGTCTCGCCGGTGCCGTACACCGGGCGGTCGAGGTGCAGGTACACCTTCTCGGGCCTAACGGTGGCGTAGAAATTGGCCACGCGCTCGGCCAGCACACGCACGGGGTTGTCGTCGGCGGGCAAGCGAAAGGCCGCCAGGCCACCTAGGGTCAGCAGCGGCGCCAGCCAGCGTACCGCCCGGGCAGCCCCGCGTTGTTTTTTAGTAGGGAAAAACCTCATCATAACCAAAAGCCAAAAAGCGAAGTCAAGTAGAAAACCCCGCCACCTAAAGCAAGCATACACGCACTCGCGTGGCGAAGCTATGAAGCAGAACCCGCTTGCCGGCACGGGCCGAACCGAAAGTGGCCCGCTGCGAATAGCAACGAGCCACGGAGGGTACCTAGGGTGCCGTAACTTAAATAAAGGTTGTCATGCAGTGCATTTTGCGCATCAAGCAGAGACGAAACATCTACTGAGCTTGTCCTAGCGCGCCTAGTGCCTAGGGCTTAGTCGCAGCCGTCGGGGCCGCAGGCGGGGCCATCGACCAGCACGGTGGGCTGAGCTTTGGGGTGGGCCTCGTCCCAGACCTTGGCCAGCACTTCAGCAAATACCTCGCTGGGCTGGGCGCCCGACACGGCATATTTATCGTCGAAGACGAAAAACGGCACGCCGCGCACGCCAATTTGCTGGGCTTCGTACTCGTCGCGGCGCACCTCGTTGGCGTAGGTGCCAGCCTCCAGAGCTTGGCGGGCAGCGTCGGCATCGAGGCCGATTTCGGCGGCCAGCTTCACCAGGTTGTCAATAGGATTGATGTCTTGGCCTTCGAGATAGTACGCGGCAAAAAGGCGCTCCTTCATGGCGCCTTGCTGGCCTTGGTGGTCAGCAAAATGGATGAGCTGATGCGCCAGGAACGTATTGGCCGGAATAGTCTTATCGAAGTCGTAGTTCAGACCCACTTCTTTGGCAATCAGCGTCATTTGGTCGCCCATGCGGCGGCCTTCGGCTTCCGACACGCCTTTCTTCTTGGCCAGCGAGGCGTGGATGCTTTCGCCGGGCACGGGCACAAAGTCGGGCGTGAGCTGGAAGCTTTTCCACTCCACCTGCACGTCGACTTGGTGCGCAAACTGATCTAGGGCATTCTCAAACTTGCGCTTGCCCACATAGCAGAAGGGGCACACCACGTCGGACCAGATTTCAACTTTCATAAGGGTAGGAGCTGGGGAAATAATCGAAAAAACACGAAGCCGCGGGGGCGGCGAAATGTTTGCTTTTCACCTGCCTTAACACGCCACCACGGCTCAGCGTTCGCCGCCGCTGCGCTAGGCCATGCCGTAACCTTCGGCCCGGCCAGCCGGTAAGCCTAGGTAGCAATTTCCTTTCAAGAACCTACGTAACTCATGGAATATCAGAAATTAGGCTCGTCCGACGTTAGTGTCTCGCGCATCACCTTTGGCAGCTGGGCAGCCGGCGGCTGGATGTGGGGCGGCACCGAGCAAAACGACGCCGTGGGCGCCATTCACGCCGCTTACGACCTGGGTGTGACCAGCATCGACACGGCGCCCATCTACGGCATGGGCCTGAGCGAGCAGATAGTAGGCGAGGCCATCAAGAGCCTGCCCCGCGACAAGGTGCAGGTGCTCACCAAGTTTGGCATGCGCTGGGACGATAGCAAAGGTGACTTTGCCATGAAAACCAAGAACAACGACGGCCAGGACGTGGACGTGTACAAGTACGCCAGCCGCGATAGCATCATCAAGGAGTGTGAGGACAGTCTCAAGCGCCTAGGTACTGATTATATCGACCTCTACCAGCAGCACTGGCCCGACGTGACCACGCCCATCGCCGAAACCATGGAGGCCTTGCAGCGCCTCATCGAGCAGGGCAAGGTGCGCGCCGCAGGCGTCAGCAACTACTCGGTGGCCCAAATGGAGGAAGCCGAGAAAACCATCAAGCTGGCCAGCAACCAAGTGCCGTATAGCATGCTGCGCCGCGATATCGAGAAAGACGTGGTGCCCTACACGCAGCAGCACGACCTAGGCATCTTGGTGTACAGCCCCTTGCAGCTGGGCTTGCTCACTGGCAAGATGAAGCCTGGCCAGCACTTTGACGCTAGCGACCTGCGCAGCACCAACCGCTTGTTCAAGCCCGAGGCCGTAACGGCCGTGAATGACTTTCTGAACAAGCTACGCCCGATGGCCGAGAGCAAAAATGCCACCCTAGGGCAACTCGTGCTACGCTGGACGCTGGCGCAACCCGGTATCACGGTGGCGCTGGTGGGCGCCCGCAACCCCGAGCAAGCCACCCAAAACGCTAAGGCAATGGACGTGCAGCTAAGCTTCGAGGAGGTTGATTTCATCAATAAGCAACTGGCAAGCTTACAGTTGCCGGGCTAAACCGATGGCCTTTCTAAAACGGCTGTCATGCTGAGCTTGCGAAGCATCTTCTCACGTTGGAACAAACCTTTCTAGCGTGAGAAGATGCTTCGCAAGCTCAGCATGACAGCCGTTTTAGGTGTTTGGCGAGGAGGGGCTTCTATTTTTGTCCCATGCCCCTGCCCTACCGCCGCCTCGTTGTCAAAATTGGCTCCAACGTCCTCACCCAGCCCAACGGCCTGCCCGATGAGGACCGCATGGCCCAGCTGGTAAACCAGATAGTAGGCCTCAAAAACCAAGGCTGCGAGGTCATCTTGGTGTCGTCGGGGGCCGTGGCAGCGGGGCGCAGCCTCATTACGCTGCCGCCTAAGGCCGATGCCGTGCGCAGTCGCCAGCTGCTGGCCGCCGTGGGCCAGGTAAAGCTGCTGAGCCTGTACGCCGCGCTGCTAGCGCCGCACGGCTTGTTGGGCGCGCAAGTGCTCGTGACCAAGGAGGACTTCCGCGACCGCCAGCACTATCAGAACATGCAGAACTGCTTTCAAGAGCTGCTGCAGCAAAATGTTATTCCGATTGTAAATGAGAACGATGTGATTTCGGTCACGGAGCTCATGTTCACCGACAACGACGAGCTGGCAGGCTTGGTAGCCAGTATGCTCAATGCCGACGCGCTGCTCATTTTGAGCAACGTAGATGGTATTTTCGATGGCGACCCGTCGCGGCCCGAGGCCAAGGTTATTCGGCACATTGCCCCGGCCGACACGGGCTTTGCTGAGTTTGTGACGGCCACTCGCTCGCAGTTTGGGCGCGGCGGTATGCTCACCAAGTGCTCCATTGCCCACAAGGTGGCGCGCCTAGGTATCAGCGTGCACATCGCCAATGGCAAGACGCCCGACATCCTGCCCGGCATCCTGGCTGAGACAGCCATTAGCACGTGGTTTCAGCCCAGCAAGCGCGCCTCGGGCACCAAGAAGTGGCTTGCCCACGCCCAAACCGCTCAGGCCACAGTGCATATAAACGCCGGCGCCCGCGCTGCCCTGCTGGCCACTGGTCAGGCCACCAGCCTACTGCCGGTGGGCGTGGTGCGCATCGAGGGCGAATTTCAGAAGGGCGACCTCGTGCGGCTAGTTGATACAGAGAACCAAGCCCTAGGCTTCGGCCTGGCCGAATACAGTGCCGATAAGGCCCGCGAGCGCCTGGGCCAGCATGGCCAGCGCCCGCTGGTGCACTACGACTACCTGTTTCTGACGGCAGAAGGCTAGAGAGGAACTTGGCAGTCGGTTTAGACCCACTGAGCAAGTGTGTTGTCTGGTAAGCCGATAGTAGGCACGGGGTTAAGCTGATAGCGCCGTTCTTTGTGAGGCAGTTGCTTCGTTGCCCCATGACCGACTTTTCCGCCTTCTTCAGTGCCACTCAGCAGGCCAGCCGCACCCTGGCCGCCGTGGCCCCCGCTACCATCGACGCCCTACTGCGCGACCTAGCCGACGCTACGGTGGCGCATACGGACTTTCTATTGGCTGAAAACGCCAAGGACCTGGCCCGCATGCCCGCCACCGACCCGCGCTACGACCGCCTGCGTCTCACGCCCGAGCGCCTGCAAAGCATAGCCCAAGACCTGCGCAACGTGGCCGCTCTAGCCTCGCCCCTAGGTGCCACCCTCAGCGAGCAAACGCTACCCAACGGCTTGCAGCTAAGCAAGGTGCGCGTGCCGCTTGGCGTGGTGGGTATTATCTACGAGGCGCGGCCCAACGTGACGTTTGACAGCTTGGCGCTGTGCCTCAAGACTGGCAACGCCTGCCTGCTCAAGGGCGGCTCGGATGCTGCTGATTCCAATGCGGCGCTGCTGGCAGTGGCCGGCCCCGTACTCACGCAGCACGGGGTGCCGCTGGCTGCCGTGACTTTGCTGCCGCCCGAGCGCGCCGCCACCGAGGCCTTGCTTACGGCGGTGGGCTACGTCGATGTGGTTATCCCGCGGGGCAGCCAGGGGTTAATTGACTTCGTGCGCAAAAACGCGCGGGTGCCGGTTATCGAAACTGGGGCGGGCGTGGTACACACCTATTTCGACGAAACCGGCGACCTAGAAAAGGGCCGCGCCATCGTGGCCAACGCCAAAACCCGCCGCGTGAGCGTGTGCAACTCGCTCGACTGCCTACTCCTTAACGAACACCGCCTGGCTGACCTACCAGCTCTGCTAGCCCCGCTGGTCGAGGCGCAGGTGCAGGTGTTTGCCGATGCGCCGGCCCACGCCGCGCTGGCCGGCGCTTACCCTGCCGAATTGCTGGCCGAGGCCACCGAGGCCCACTTTGGCACTGAGTTTCTGGATTATAAGCTAGCCGTGAAAACGGTACCAAACCTAGGCGCGGCGCTCGACCACATTGCCCGCCACGGCTCGCGCCACAGCGAGGCCATTGTGAGCGAAGATGAGACGCACATTGACCAGTTTTTGCGGCTCGTCGATGCCGCCGCCGTGTACGCCAACGCTTCCACGGCCTTCACCGACGGGGCGCAATTCGGCCTAGGGGCCGAAATTGGTATTAGTACCCAGAAGCTGCACGCCCGCGGCCCCATGGGCCTAACCGAGCTGACGAGCTACAAGTGGCTGTTGCGCGGCACGGGGCAGGTGCGGCAGAGTTAAGTAACCTAGGGAAACGATTCAGGCTCATTCACCTATGAAACTGCTACTGTACCTGCTGCTTAGTTTGGCCGCGCTGCCGGCCCTGGCCCAGCGCCCCCTCGACCGGCGCCTACAGCACGAGCTGGACAGCATTCGGGGGCAGGACCAGCGCTACCGCAAGCTCATGGCGCGGTTTCGCAAGGGCAAGGCCGACTCGCTGGCTACCGCCCTAGGGGTACCTAAAGCGCAGGTAAGCAGCTACGTGCTGGCTGCCATGCACCGCACCGATAGCACCAACCTGCGCCGCGTAGAGGAAATAATCTGGCGCTACGGCTACCCCGGCAAAAGCTTAGTGGGCAGCCCCACCAACGAAGCAGCGTGGGCCGTGCTGCAACACTCAGATAAGATTCCGCAGTACCTGATTTGGGTGCAGGGCGCCGCCGAGGCAGGCGAAATTCCCTACCCGCTCTACGCCCAAATGCTCGACCGCAAGCTCATGGATGACGGCCAGGAACAAGTGTACGGCACCCAAACCACCGGCTACACCGTGCTCGACCACACCACCGGCCGGCAGCACACCATCGCCTTCGTGTGGCCCATCCAGGACCTAGCGCGCGTAGATAAGCGCCGGCGCCAGGCTGGCTTTACTACCACGCTGGCCCAGAGCGCCGCGGCCAAGGGCTTTCCGGCCCAGCCGGCTACCCTAGAGTACGCTTTGTGGCTCCAGCAAGAAGCCGCACAACTAGCCGCTCAGCTACGTTAATTAGCAGCAGTATGCGTACTGATACCCCGCCCTCTGCCACCTTCCGAGCTGTGCTCGAAGCCGGTGGCCCTAGCTTCATGCCTACGCAGATACTTGTGGTGCCCGAGGCGGCGTGGCTGGCCGTGGGCGGCAAGGCCACCAAGCGGGTAGTAGCAACCCTCAACGGCCACGCCGAGCGCCTGGGGTTGCTACCGCTGGAAGGGGGCGGGCGGCACCTCATGCTGCGCAAAGACTTGTGCCAGCACCTAGGCCTCACAATTGGGCAGGAAGTAGATGTGTGCTTGACACCCGACCCGAACCCCGAGCACGTGGACCTGCCCGACGAGCTAGCCGAAGCCCTAGGTGCCTGGCCCGAGGCCGAAGCCGCTTTTGCGCGGCAAACTGGCGCTATGCGCCGGGCCATGGCCCGCAAGGTGGCCGACGCCAAGCGCCCCGAAACCCGCGCCCGCTACGCCGTGGAGCTGGCTGAGCGCCTGGCCCGCGGCAGCCACCCGTTTCGGGCCTGATGCTAAGCAGCTTGCTTTACGCAACAAAACGTCTGTCATGCTGAGCCCCACGAAGCACCTCTACCGCACTGTTGGAGGAAGCAGTAGAGATGCTTCGCGGGGCTCAGCATGACAGACGTTTTGTTGACCCGAAATCGAGGCCTAGAAGTCGTTCCAATCGTTGATGGTCACGACCTGGCCGGGCCCGGCCACCGTGAACTTGCACTCCTCAAACTTAGGCGCGGCCAGGCGAGGCTTCACGTTGTTGGAGAAGGCAAAGGGCTCGGTAGGAATGCCTAGGAAGTTTTTGTCGAGCTTGTCGTTATTGTTCAGGTCCTGCGACACGGCCACGGCCCACTCGCCGGGCGCCAGCGCCACTGGTATCGAGAGCGTGCTCTTGCCATCGGGCCGCACCACCATCCGAATAGCCATTTGCCCCGACTTCAAAAACTTGTCGGGCGCGTTGTAGAAATTCAGCTTCACCACGGAGCTGGTCGAGGCCAGGGCCGACACTACTACCGTCACGGTTTCGGTGGCGGGCACAGTCGACGGGGCTAATGGCGCAGCCGACCCCAGCGCGAGGCCGCCTACTAGCAGCGAAACAAGCGGTAATGCGTTCATGGCGGGTAATTTAACAAGGCTAGAAGTTTCGTACTAACTTCCGGCCGGTTGCAATTCGTTCCGCCCACCGGGCCGGCTGCGCCCTCGCACTTCCTCTTCCACCCACGCCCTAGGTTTTATGCAAGCTTATTTTCGGCGCTTCCAGCAAGTAGCGGAGGCCGGCACCTACCACGAGCTAAGCACCTTACCGGTGCCCAAACCGGAGTTTTTTAACTGGACGGCCGACATACTGGAAGGCCTGCACGTGGCCACGCAGCCCGACAAAACGGCCCTCGTACTGGCCGATGACACTGGCCACCAAGAAATAAGCTACGCCGAGCTGGCCGCCCGCGCCAACCGCCTACTCAACTTCTGGCGCCAGGCAGGCGTGCGCCCTCAAGAGGTGGTGTTGCTGATGGTGCCCGTGTGCGCCGAGCTGTGGGATACCTACGTGGCCGGCATCAAGGGCGGGCAGGTGCTGATTCCGGCCGCCAGCATCCTTACCGTAAAGGACCTCGAATACCGTTTTGGCCGCTTGCTGCCCGCCGTAGTGGTGGCTGACCTCGACAACGCCGCCAAAATCGACGCCGCCGAGCAGGCCCTAGGTCAGACTATTCGCCTCAAAATGCTGGTGGGCGGGCCCAACGTGCAGCGCCCCGGCTGGGTCGGCTTTGCGGGTACTACCGGGCTGCCCAGCCATGCCGAAGCCCACGCTACCCACGCCGACGACCCACTGTTTCTGTTTTTCACTTCGGGCACCACGGGCTTGCCCAAGGTCGTGACGCACACGCACTTTTCGTACCCGGTGGGCCACCTCAGCACTGCCGCTTGGATAGGGTTGCGGCCCACCGACCGGCACTGCAATATTTCGCAGTCGGGCTGGGCTAAGTTTGCCTGGAGCAGCTTTTTCGCGCCCCTCAGCGTGGGCGCTACGCTGGTGGTGTACCAGGGCGGCGGGCGCTTTGCGGCCGGGCCGTTGCTAGCCACGCTAGCGCGGGAGCAGGTAAGTACGTTTTGCGCGCCGCCCACGGTGCTGCGCCTGCTGGTGCTGGAGGACCTAGGGGCTTATAAGTTCAGTTTTCGGCAGTGCGTGAGCGCGGGCGAACCACTGAACCCCGAAGTGATAGAGGCGTGGCAGCGTGGCACGGGCCAGCTCATTCGCGATGGATACGGGCAGTCGGAGAGCACGGCTATGGTTTACAACCTGCCCGGCGCCTCGGTGCGCCTAGGTAGCATGGGCCACCCCTCTTTTATGTACGATGTGGTGATAGCCGACGACGAGGGCCACCGGTTGTCCGACCTAGCCGAAGGCCACATTGCCGTGCGCACCGACACAGGCCGGCCCAACGGCTTGTTTACGGGCTACTTCGGCGAGCCCGAGCGGGCGGCCAGCGTGTTTCGGCACGGCCTCTACTACACCGGCGACAAGGCCTACCGCGACCCCGACGGCTACCTCTGGTTTGTGGGCCGCGACGACGACGTGATAAAATCGAGCGACTACCGCATCGGCCCCTTCGAGGTCGAGAGCGTACTCGTCGAGCACCCCGCCGTGGTAGAAGCTGCTGTAGTAGGCTCGCCCCACGCCATCAAAGGGCACGAAATCAAAGCCTTCGTTATTCTGCGCCCAGGACTAGCGCCATCGGCCGAGTTGGCGCACGAGCTGTTTACCTACAGCCGCGCGCACCTTTCGCCTTACAAAATGCCCCGCATTCTGGAGTTTGTGCCCGAGCTACCCAAAACCATCAGCGGCAAGATTCGGCGCGTAGAACTGCGGGCGCAGGAGGCCCAGCAGCGGCGTGGTGCCACGGGCCCAAGTGAGTTTTTCTACGACAAAGAGCGTGGCTAGCTAGTAGCGGCTACCTATTTCCTCTAGAATATCTTCTCTAATGAATGTTCGCTTATAAAAGCCAAGCGAATGCACCAGCTTATATCCCGCATTGAGCAACTGCTGCGATGATTTTTCGATGTTGCGGATTGCCAAGAGCCGCGCCAACCCTCCTCGATGGTGAAACTCATCAAACTCCACCAAGATAATTTTTACGTCTATCCTATTCGCCAGTACGTCTTCAATAACCGTGTACTCAGAGCCCTCAATCTCCAGTTTTAACAAGTCGAGTTGCTGATGTCCTAGCTCGCGCATGATGTTGACGAGCGTATCCACGGGAGCCTCTATATACGCTTCGGTCTTCTGCAGATTAGTAATGGAGTGCCCAGCGTAGTTATCCCGGGCCGGCACGTAAAACTTAACTATCTTTTTCTCATTCCACACCCCAGTTGCACAGTACGTTACGGCAGCAAGCGCTTCGGAGCTTATGGTGTACGCGTAGCCGGTTTTATTACTATCGGCATAGTACTTCTTGCCCGCTTTTGCACTCTTTACCAAATCAGTAAAATGAGCCAAGGCATAGGGCATGGGGTCAAACACAAATACCCGCGCGTTGAATCTGGATGCTAATTCTGTGTCCAGCGAAACGTCCGTGCCGGCGCCAACGCAATAGCACACGGAAGCGCTGGTTAGGTAACTAGCCGGAACGTGATAGCCGTGATTAACCGAGCCGAGATAAATCAAATCCTTGAAAGGCCGCACGTGCCGCTGTGCTCTGCTGGCTAAAGCTGACTTAATTATTGCTTTTAATGGGTTCATTAGTACCTATTCACTATCACAGCTAATTACAAAAGGCCCTAGGTGGTATTCTGCCAGCAAACAAGGGCAATGTGTTTTGCCTGCGTTGGCTATCTCATGGGAAGTTTGCTACCTGAGATAATACATACTACTTCAAAATACTATTATATAGAGCAGCTTATATCAGATTCAAAATTAAGAATAAAATGCTTTATGTTAATACTTTATATCAAAAATAGTGTCGAGTATAGTTTACTAGTAGTGATTACTACGCCAGCAATGACTTTGCTTCGCTAGGGCAGCTTTAGCAGCCCAGCTTACTTACCGATTGCCCTGACCTACAAGTAGCGAGTTGCAAGGCAATAAAAAAGGCCCGCAATAGTAATTGCGGGCCTTTTTTATTGCCTTAAACTGGCAGGTAGCTTAGCTCTTCTTTTCGGCTACCGGAAATTTTTCGAGGATATCCTTGGCGTTTTTGCTGAATTCGCTACCTAGGCGGCCAGCATCATCAACCGGGTCGGCCACCGAGCCGCGCCACACCAAGTTGTTGGTGCGGGCGTCGATGAAGTCAATCACCAGCGTGCCTTCGCGATACTGCTCGGTACGGGGCTGGCTATAGTAGGCAGGCGTGTACCAGTAGCCGTAGTTGATGGGCAAAAACCGGCCGCGGTAGCCTACCGAATAGGGGTAAGCGTAGCCCGGGCCGCCGTAGTTGTCGTACACCGTGCGCTCGGCCTTCTCCACAAAGGTGTGGGTCGACACCAAGAAGTCGGGGTTGGTTTCTACCTGCCGCAGGCCGCGCTTGGCGAGTTCGCTGGCAATGGCCTGCTTGATACGGTCTTGGGTAATGGAGCTGCGCAGCAGCGGATTTTGGTCGCCATCGGTTTTTACTTCCGTGTCGGCAAAGTCGAAGGTGCGGTAACGGCTGAAGTTAACGTTAGCACGCTGCTCCACGTTAACCCTCGGGGCGCAGGCTGAAAGGCCGGTCAGCAGGGCCAGCCCGACGGCCAAAAGAATGTTTTTCATAACTGTAGTGAGAATTTTTAGTACTTAGCTTACTCCATTCGCTTGCAGCGGGTTGCCAGAGGTTAGCCCAGAAAGTACGGCTACCTTCTGTTTCTGTTCGCCTACGGCCGCGCTGCCGGCTCGCCCTACGTCTACGCTTTTTTATTTTTATGGAAGGACTTACGAAGATTGAAGACCTCGGCATGCCGCGCGTAGTGATAGTGGGCGGCGGTTTTGGCGGCCTCGAGCTAGCTAAGTCGCTGGCCAATGCGCCGGTGCAGGTAGTGCTTATCGACAAGCAGAACTACCACGGTTTCTGGCCGCTGCTGTACCAAGTAGCCACCGCGGGGCTCAATCCCGACAGCATTGTGTCGCCGTTTCGTAAAATATTAGGTGAGCAGCAGAATTTCTATTTCCGCCTGGCCGAAGTCACGTCCATCGACGCTACGTCTCAGGTAGTTGAGACTTCCATCGGGCTGCTGCGCTACGACTACCTGGTGCTGGCCACCGGCACCACCAGCAACTTCTTCGGCGACGAGCAGATGGCCCAGCACGCCATTGCCCTCAAAAACGTGACCGACGCCATTGAGCTACGCAATACGCTGCTGTCGCACTTTGAGCAGGCCCTGCAAATCGGCGACCAGGAGCAGCTCAACAGCATGCTCGACTTTGTGATAGTGGGCGGCGGCCCCACCGGCGTGGAGATGGCGGGCGCCCTGGCCGAGCTACGGGCCCACGTGTTCCCACGCGACTACCGCGAGCTCGACCTCAAGCAGATGGACATCTACGTGGTGCAGAGCGGGCCGGTGCTGCTCAAGGGCATGTCGGCCGAGGTGTCGGAGAAGGCCCGGCAGTATTTGCAGGACCTAGGCGTGGAAGTGCTGCTCGAAGAGCGCGTGAAATCGTACGATGGCTACACGGTTACGCTCAGCTCGGGGAAGCAGCTCATCACGCGCACGCTCATTTGGGCGGCGGGCGTCACGGGTGCCCCCATTAAGGGCCTGGCACCCGACGTCCTGCTCAAGTCGAACCGCTACAAGGTCAACGAAGTCAACCGTGTGGCGGGCTACGATACCGTGTTTGCCATCGGCGACATTGCCCAGATGGCCACCGAGCAGTACCCCGACGGCCACCCGCAGGTGGCGCAGCCGGCCATTCAGCAGGGCCGCCACCTCGGCGAAAACATCATGCGGGCGGTATCGGGCCTGCCCATGCTGCCCTTCGACTACTACGACAAAGGCACGATGGCCACCGTGGGCCGCCACCGCGCCCTAGCCGATGTCAAGCTCTTTGGTAAGCAATACCACCTCACCGGCTGGATAGGCTGGCTGGCCTGGAGCTTTGTGCACGTGCTGGCACTGGTAAGCTTCCGTAACCGCTTTGCCGTGTTCCTGACCTGGGCCTGGAACTACTTCACCCAAGACAAGGGCATGCGCTACATCATTGGCAAAGTGAAGGCTCCCCTAGAAGAGCGTGAGGTCGATAAGGCCATTGTATAGGCCGCAGCAAGCTACTTTTCCTATCTCCTTATTTCAATGCCCAGCCTTCCCGCTGGGCATTCTTTTTACTTGAGTGTTAACTTTACCTTATCCTATATTTTTATACTCGTAATCAATAAGTTACTCAGCACTTAACGACTTTATATTTCCCAATAATTCCTTGTTTTAATACTGCAGTTAAATCCCCTGCACACTTCTTTTCCTTTTAAGAATACCCACCCCTTTTATTCAATGGCTACGCTTACTACTTCTACGCCTGCTACACCGGCCCTGCGCCGCAGCAATGTCACTATTACCGGGCAGGCCAGCCCAGCGCCAGCCATCGTGTTTTTGCACGGCCTAGGCTCGGACCAAACCAGCTGGCGCCGGCTAGCTCCCGCTTTTGAGGACCGCTACCAAGTACTGCTGCTCGACCTGGTGGGAGCTGGCAGCTCGGACCTAGCCACCTACGACTACGCTAAGTATGGCTCGCTCCACGCCCACGCCGACGACCTGTTGGCCGTGCTGCACGAGCTTGATTTGCACAACGTTATTTTCGTTGGCCACTCCATCAGTTCCATGATTGGGGTGCTGGCGGCTATAAAGGAGCCCAAGCGGTTTGAGCGGCTGGTGCTGCTGGCGCCCTCGCCACGCTTCGTCAATGCGGAAGGCTACAAGGGCGGCTTCGAGCAAAAAGATATTCAGGAGCTGCTAGCCGCCATGGAGGGCAACTACCACGGCTGGTCGCAGGGCATTGCCCCGATAATGGTGGGGGCCGAAAACCCCGAGCTGGTGCTAGAGCTGACCAATAGCTTCTTGCAAACGCAGCCGGCCATTGCGCAGCACTTTGCCCGGGTCACGTTCTTCAGCGACCACCGCGTCGACCTGCCTTTCCTCACCACCTCTACCCTGATACTGCAGTGCGCACACGACGTCATTGCGCCGCTGGCCGTAGGCAACTACATCAACGAGGCGCTGGCCGACAGCCAGTTGGTGGTCATTGATACGCCCGGCCACAGCGCGCACCTCTCCGCCCCCGAAGAGACGCGGCAGGCAATCGAGAAGTTTTTGCAAGTAGCCCCGGTCTTTGGCAATTAATAATGAGCAGTGAACAATGAGTAATGAGCAAGGGCAATCAAGGCCTAAAATTGCTCATTGCTCATTGCTCATTGCTCATTGCTCATTGCTCATTGCTCATTGCTCATTGCTCATTGCTCATTGCTCATTGCAGCTAGAGCCGCACGCTGAAAGCCAGCGGCTGCACCACCACGCGCCCTAGGTAACTGCTGTAAGCCACCCGCACGCCCGCCTCGATGGGCGTGCGCAGATGGAAAACGTTGAACAACGCTAGCACATCGACACCGACATTACGAAAATCCTGGACGTACACCTGCGCGGGTGTTTGGTTTGTGGCGGGTAGGCGGAGGTTGCCCTCGGCTATATCAAGGAAAGCCGTAGCACGGAAGCGCTGCACGTAGAGCACCCGCCCAAAGGTGAGGTGCGTGAAAGCCAGCGGCAGGCTATAGTCGAGGCTACCCACCGCGAGGTTGTCGAAGCTGATGTAGCTGGTTTCGGCCCTAGGGTACGAAATGGCGGCCGTGAAATTGTATTGGTCTTGCTGCTGATACTGGTAGCCACCACGCAACCGCACGCTGTGGTGCCGAGCCAAGCCGGGCAAATAAACACCTGCCTGCACACCTACCTGGCTAGCTTGTAGATTAGTGGCAAAAGGCGTGGTGCGGTAGGTGGCCAGCAGCGTAGCGCCGCCGCGCGGGGCCACGTCGCGGGTGCTCTGTTTGAGCTGGCTGGCGTAGGATAGGTTGGTTTGCAGCGCGTGCAGCGGCAGGTTGGGGCCCGTTTCGCTACGGCGGCGCACGGGCAAGTCGTAGCCATATACCTGCTCGTTGAGGTAATAGGCCCCTAGGGTCAGACTTTGCAGGTACTTCGAGCGCGTGAGTACTAGCGGCAGGCGGGCACCGGCCAGCACCCGCGCCACCCGCCACTGGTCGCGCAAAAGTTGACCTCTGCTATTCAGGATACTAGCATCGCGCCCGCCGTAGCTGCCTTCCACGTCAAAAACGGGACCTAGGCCCTGGTAGCTGAGCGCGCCGGTGGCGGCAAAGGTGCGCTCGGTCTGGTCGTAGGTGAGGCCCGCAAAGGCCTGCGTCGTACTCAGAAAGTCTTGCGAGCGCACGCCTACGCTCACGCTATTGCCGGCTGGGCTTTGCACCACGCCGTAGCTAAAAATGCGAAACGCATGCGCCAGAGGCCGGTAGCGCCGCACCCCGTAGCGCGGCCCCGCCGAATCGGGTGAGGCCAGTAGCTGGCTTATTTGCTTGGCGGCAGGCTCGCCCGCGGCGAGGCGCTCGGCGTAAGGGTCAGCTGGGGCACTGGGGCGAGCGGAGGTGGGTAGCAGCGTCCAGGTAGCCGGGTCTAGCGGCATCTCCACAATGCGCGCGCCCGTGGCTCGGTAGTCGTGAAAGGCTACCTGGCGGCCATCAGGAGCAACGGCTGCCTGATAAGCGCCATAGGGTCGATTAGTTACTTGAAACGTCTGGCCTGATGCGACTTGCACAGCGTAGATATTATCTACACCCGACTGCGGCGAATTGTATAGCACGTAGTCGCCCCAAGGCTGTGGGGTGGTCAGGTTCACGTTGGCCACCGGCAGTAGGTTAGTCGCGGCACCAGTGGCCACATCAAGGGCCTGCAAGGTTTTACCTCCCGCACTGAGGGTCACGGCTACCACGCGGCCATCGGGCAGCCAGCGCGGCTGCTGGTAGAAGTCGTTGCGCGGGTTGGGCAGCGTGTGCAGCACTTGGCCCGTCGAAGCATCTAGCACTACTAGCGTGTGGTGGTAGCTAGCATCGGTGCGCACGGCCACCAGGCGGGTGCCATCGGGCGAGAGGGCAGCGGCCGCGTAGCGCGTGCCCATGGCCAAGCGGCGCACCTGGCCGGTACCTAGGTCCAGTATTTTCAGTTCCGAGTACACACGCTGCCCCCAGCGTGGCTGCTGCCGAAACTCGGGCCACACCACTTTGTTGCCCCCCACCGACAGCATCTCCGGGATGTTAATCTGGCCGAGCGTAAACACGCGTTTCTCTTGCCCGTGCCGACCTAGGAGCACTAGCTTGGCAATGTCGCCGAGACCACTTTTCAGGGCCAGCACCGTACTGTCATTGACATACTGCGGGTACTGGTACTGCGTGAAGATGCGCGTGCCCGCCTGGCCCGCCAGCTCGCGCACCGGCGTAGGCGCGGGCCGCACCGCCTGCTCGGCCCGCCAGGTCGAGTCTAGCTCGCGCATGGTGCGGGCATACAGGTCTTCTACGCGCAGGCCGGTGGTGCGCCGCAGGCTGTTTGAGAAAGAGAACGGGTAAAACGGAAACCGGTAGTATTTATCGAGCACATGGCCCCATACTGTGGGGCCGTAGTGTGCCTTGGCATAGGAGGTGAGGTAGTAGCCTAGCACGTACCAATCGGGCACCAGGTCACGAAACGAGCCGTTCACCGCCTTCTGGTATGAGTACTGCCGCCCACTCAGCAAGTTGGCCCGCAACCCCAGCCCGAAATACGGAATGCGTCCGCGCCCGCTGCGCGTGAGAGCCGTTTCGCTGCCCACGGCGTCGCCCTCAAAGAACCACTGCGGCACGCCCACCGCCGCCACGCCCAGGCCGCCCTCGCCCAGCAGCGGCACCAGCACCTTGCCAAAACCCTGGCGCGCCTTGTCGAACTGATTTACGTGCCGAAATTCGTGCACTACCAGCCCGTCGAGCCAGTCTACGGTACCTAGGGTTTGCCCCTGCTCGGGGGTCGTGAAAAACTCAGCGTGGCGCGGCAAGAAGGTCACGAAGCCGTTGCTCACCGTGGTCTGGTTTTGTAGCACCACTGCAATGGGCGGCGCGCTCACGCCCAGCGTAGCGCCGTTGGGCGCGTGCACGGCCTCTAGCCGCTGGGCCGTGCGCTGGGCGGCTGTATCGAGCCCCGCCGGGTACAGCACCCGGAAGTGCGGCGTGCGCACCTCCTGCCAGCGCAGGGCGGGCGGGTTTTGGGAGATGATGGGCAGGCTTTGGGCAAAAGCCTTGGTAGCAAGCAGTAGGAGGGCGGGAAGCAGACGGCGCATAGGCAAGCAAGTTACTACGCGCCATGAGCTTCGGCCTACGGCCGACAATCGACTGGTAGATAGCTTTATTACAACACTACTTCGCGCTTGCGCACCGGGCTAGGCGCTTAGTCAGTGGCCCGCTGCGCGGCCGGCCGCAGGTCGGGCGTGAAGTACAAGCTCAGCTGCCCGGTGTGATTGCGCTCAAACACCACACCGTCGTCGTGCTGCACAATCTGGTTGAGGTAGCTGACCTCGACCGCCAGCGCGTCGGTGAATTGAAAGCCTAGGCCGCCATACAGGCGGTTTTGGTTGAAGATATTGGCCTGCACGTTCTTCCCATAGCTCATAAACAGCTCGTCCGACGCCAGCGCATACAGCGTTCCGGGTTCAAGTTCGGGCCGGTTCAGCGCCAGCTTCAGCTGCGCCCGGTAGCGCGAGCGGTTCTCAAACAGGTATCGGTCCTCGCCTTCCATCCGCAGCCAGCGCTGGTCCTGAATGAAGCGGTGCGTGAGGCTGAGCCGGCCAAACTGCTGCCCCAGCGATACGAGCTGGTAGATGCGTCGCTCGAAGGTGCGGCCCGGGTCAGGGTAGTCGCCATAGGGTAATGATAGCAAATACGTCCCACCTAGGGTCACTAGCACCCGCTGAGGCAGGTAGTAATTTACGCCCGCGCGGTAGAAGTACTGCATAGGGTCGCTTAGGCCATTGGTGCGGCGGTACTGAAACTCGGTGTGCACGCCCCAGCGCCCCGCCAAGCGCGCATCGCCAAAGTAGCCCAGCCACGCGTTGTGGTTAGTGTCCCAGATGCGGGGTGCCGGGCCAGCGGCTTGCGCATGGGCTTGCGCATGCACTGCCGAGCCCACCAGCAGGCCACCTAGGGCCAAATACCACTGCTTCATAGTGCCGCCTACGCCGAGCGCTTCAGCCCGATGATGCCAACCAGGATGCAGCCGATGTAGAACACGTGCGCCCACTGAAAGGCCTCTTTCAGCACCAGCGTGTCTACTATCTTGATGCCGACCAGGGCCATGCCCATCCAGATGGCGAAGGCCGTGGATGCAGGAATAACATTGAGCGCCTTGGAGAAGAAAATGACGTTGCCCACACCAAAAGCCACGTAGCAAATAGCCGGCAACAACGCTAGGATACCCGCCGTACCCGAGAAAAATTGCGACCAGTTAATAGCCTTAATATCCGCAATTTTAGTGTATTTGAGGCTGTAGTTCCAGCACACTTCCATCACGGAAGCCAGCACCAGGTACAGCCAGGCAGGGTTGAAGTTAAAGCTCAAGAGACGGAGGTAGCAACGGGGCGGGAAGAATCGGCAGTAGCGGCCACAACGGGCACAGTGGCTTCGGGGTTGCCGCCGGGGCGCGGGGCGGGCACCGTTTCGTGAGCCTCCTCGGGCACCTCCCAGCCTTGCAATACCTTGGTGGCAGGTAGCCGGGTGCCGAGCCAGCCCAACGCTCGCCAGCGCACACCGTGGTAGGCGCGGAAAAGAGCCGACTTTTCGGCCAAGGCTTTTTCATCGAAACGCACTACCGAAAAGGCGTGCTGGCTGAAGTAATCCTTCGGAAACGCGTAGGGCAGGCCCCAGCGCTGCGGCTTGCGGTCGGCGGGTAAGAAGGCGGTGCCAAACATCCAGTCCCAGAAGGCAAATTTGGTCGAGAAGTTGGCGTAGTACACCTCCTCGTGGTCGGCATGGTGCCAGAGGTGCATTTCAGGCCCGTTGATAACGTATTGCAGCTTACCCGATTTCACGTCGATGTTGGCGTGTATGTACATTCCCCACACCGCGTCAATCAGCGCTTTGATAGGTACCACTATCGGGTTGGCACCTAGGAGCACGATGGGCGCAAATTCGATGGTTTGGTTAATGATAATCTCGACGATGTGCGAGCGCGAGCCGGCCAGCCAGTCCACATGCTTGCCCGAGTGGTGCGCCTCGTGGGTGCGCCAGAAGAAGGCGCTGTTGTGCTGGAAACGATGAAACCAGTAGATGTAGAAGTCGTGGGTAATCACGAAAAACGCTACCTGCGCCACAATTGGCCAGTTGCTCACCACGTGAAACCGCGCCCCAAAATGCGCCGCCAGCGGCGCAATGATGAAGCCAAAAATCAGGATTTGCAGAAAGTAGCTCTGCACCAGCGTGTACCAAAACAAGTCTACAAACAGCCCCTCGCGGAAGAACGGCAGCCCCTTGCGGTACGGAAACTTGCGCTCGAGCACCAGCAGCACCACTACCGCCAGCAGCAGGATGGGCGTGGTAATCATGGTGGTGCGCCCCACCGCGTCGAGGCTTTGGTAAAACTTGCTTATCGGCTCCAGCATAGCGTATGCGATAACGTAGTAACTCTGCCCCTAACTGCCTGCGGCAGGCGAATGTTCGCCTAAATGCAAAAGGAACAGGATTTATACCTGATAAAAATACACAACGCCTGTCATGCTGAGCTGGCGAAGCATCTTCTCACGTTGGGATTATGGACCTTAGCGTGATAAGATGCTTCGCCAGCTCAGCATGACAGGCGTTGTGGTAGCACTGCGGTTAAGGCGCTTACCTAGGCGGCCGTTACCTCGCGGCGCAGGCGACGCAGGGGCTCTTTCTCGCTTTCGTATACCACTTTCACGCCGTCGCCGAGGCCGGCTTCGGTGTCGCGGATGTCGCGCACGAGCTTGGCCATGCCGCCGGGCTCTACGCTAGCAGCGTGGTCCGAGCCCCACATGGCGCGGTCGAGGGTGAAGTGGCGCTCTACGAAAGTGGCACCTAGGGCCACCGCCGTTACGGTGGTGCTCAGGCCGGTTTCGTGGCCCGAGTAGCCGATAGGCGTGCCGGGAAATTGGGCTTGCAGGGTCTGCACCATGCGCAGGTTCAGCTCGGCCGGTGGGCAGGGGTAGGCCGAGGTCGAGTGCGCAATCATCAGGTTGTCGAGGCCCACGTAGGCCACGGCGTCCGTGATTTCTTGCTGGGTGCTCATGCCGGTGCTCAGCATGAGCGGGCGGCCGGTGGCGCGCACGCGGTCGAGCAGGGGCTTGTCGGTTAGTGAGGCCGAGGCCATTTTGTAAAGCACGGGCTGGAATTGCTCCATGAAGTCTACCGACGGCTCATCCCAGCACGAGGCAAACCAGTCGATGCCGCGGGCCTTACAGTAGTCGTCGATAGCGGTGTATTCTTCGAGACCAAACTCCGTTTTACGCTTGTAGTCGATGTAGCTCATGCGGCCCCAGGGGGTATCACGCATTTTTTCCCACTGGTCCTTGGGCACGCACAGCTCGGGGGTGCGCTTCTGAAATTTCACCGCGTCGCAGCCAGCAGTTACCGCTGCGTCGATGAGCTGCTTGGCAATGTCGAGCGAGCCGTTGTGGTTAATGCCAATCTCGGCAATGATGTAGCACGGTTGGCCGGGGCCAATGGCACGGTTCTTCTTAATTTGAACGACAGACATAAAAAGGTGGGGAGCAAAAAAGGTGGGGTGGTACTGAACAGGAAAGCAACCTAACAGCGCAAAGGTCTGGTGGTTTTGAGCATCTATCCCGCGCTGACGAAGTTGCCTAGGTTTTATTTTAACGCGTAGCTATTCGGAGCCGCGGTCGGGCAGCGGCGCCCCACCTTGGCAGCTGATAATGAGCTCGGCCAGCTCACGAAATGCGCCCTGCCCACCAAAGGCCTGGCAGCGATAGTCGGCTGCCTCGCGGGCAAAAATGGTGGCGTCGCCGGGGCAGGCGGCCAGCCCCACCAGGCCCAGAATGGCCACGTCGTTGGTATCGTCGCCAATGAACGCCACTTGCTCGGCCGTGAGACCTAGGCGATTCAGAATCTCGGCCAGCAGCGGCGCCTTGTCCTTAATGCCTAAGTGCAGCTCCGTGATTTTGAGCTTTTCGGCGCGCTTGCTCACCGAGGGCGAGCGCTCGCCGGTTACGATGCCGGTTTCCACGCCCACGGCGCGCAGGCGCTCCACGCCCATGCCATCGCGGATGTTGAAGCGCTTGAGCACTTCGCCGCTTTCGCCGTAGTAAACGCCGCCGTCGGTGAGCACCCCATCGCAGTCGGTAAGAACGAGCTTGATGCGGCGGGCTTTAGCTACTAAGTCAGCGTGCTTCATAAAAGATTTTTGTGGGAATAATGGACTAAATTACTACCCAGTAGCGGTAGCGCCGTTGTGCGGACTCTGTAGCCCACGTGCGTAGGCGTGCAGCCCAAGCACAGACTACAAAGCCCGCGCAACTAGATAGCCGTCCAGCCGCCGTCTACCACGAGGTTGGCGCCCGTCATGTAGGCCGACGCGTCAGAGGCTAGGAATACTACTGCGCCTTGGTAGTCAGTAGGCGCGGCCATACGACCTAGGGGCGTTTTGGCGCTGTACTGCTTCACAAAGAAGGTATCCTGGCTGTTTTCGACGCCACCCGGCGAGAGGGTATTTACGCGCACGCCCTTGGTACCCCAATAGGCCGCCAAGTAGCGCGTAAAGTTCACCACCGCGCCTTTGCTTACTGGGTAAGAGGGTGATTTATAAAATGTTTGCTCGCCCGCCTCGTTGCGGTAGATGTTCTGGTCGGGCCCCACGATACCGTAGGTGCTGGCCACGTTGATGATGGAGCCACTCCCCTGCTCGGCCATGGGCGTACCGAATACCTGCGCCGCCAGAAAAATGCCCGTCACGTTCACGTCCAGCACCTGCCGGAAGGTGGCGAGTGGGAAATTCTCAAACTTGCTGAGGTCGGCCGCCATCGCCGGGTTCTCAAACATGTCGTTGATAGCCGCATTGTTCACCAGCACATCAATGTGGCCAAAATGCGTAATAATTTCATCACGCGCTGCGGCCAGCGACTCAGGCGAGGTCACGTCCACGGCCAGCGGCAAGTGAATGCTACCGGGCAGCCCAGCGGCCACCTCGCGGGCTTTCTCGATGTGCAAGTCAGCCACCACTACGTTGGCGCCGGCCAGGGCCAGTGCCTCGCAGTGCTTTTGGCCGATGAGGCCGCACGCGCCGGTTACGATGGCGGTTTTGTTGGTTAGGTCGAAGAAATTCATGGTTGGCTCGCCGCTCGTAAACCTCACACCCAGCCCCCTCTCCCCAGGAGAGGGGGGAACTAGCTTCTAGTTTTAGTCTCTAGAAACCAACTATAGGTGAGTAGCTTACTAAGGGACTATCAAATAACTAAGGCTAAAACTAGAAGCTAGTTCCCCCCTCTCCTGGGGAGAGGGGGCTAGGGATGAGGTTTACGCTTAGGCGAACTACTTCGCCTTCGCCGGCGCCGCGTTCGTCACCTTGCGGAACACGGCTTCTACCGGCTCGCCTTCGAGGCGGCTGGCTACATCGCCTTTCTCGATGGCGTCTTTCAGCAGCGGCAGCACGGCGCGGTAGGCGTCTAGGGTCTTGGCCACGTCTTCGTCGGTGTGCGAGAAGCTCATGTTGTGGAAGCCGCCCCACAGAATGCCCTGCTTGAACAGTTCCTGCTGCACGAAGGCTTTCACCTCCAGCGGGTTGCCGGCGCTAGCATCGAAGGTGATGATGCTGCGGCAGTCGTAGCCGTAGCACTTGGTGTAGCTGCTTAGGCCTAGGTCAGCGGCGATTTGGTTGTAGCCTTCCTTCAGCTTGTTGCCCTGGCTGGCCAGGAACGCGGGCACGTTTTTCTCGCGCATCTCGCTGATGGTAGCGATAGTAGCCGCCAAGCTCAGCGCCTCACCGCCGAAGGTGGTGAAGAAGAATACGTCTTGCTCAAACAGCTGGAGCACGTCCTTGCGGCCCGTGAGCAGTGCGATGGGCATGCCGTTGGCACAAGCTTTCGAGTACACCGCTAGGTCAGGCGTGATGCCGAAGTACTCCTGCGCGCCGCCGATGGCAATGCGGAAGCCGGTCCACATCTCGTCAAAAATGAGCAGCGTGCCGTTCTCTTTGCAGAGGCGGGCTACTTCGTGCAGGAAGTTGTCCTTAGGTGCGTCGAAAATGAACGGCTCTAGGATAACGCAGGCTACGTCTTCAGTCAGCAACTCCTTGAACGAGTCGAGGTTGTTGTACTCGAACGCGCTTACTAGGTCCTTGCTTTCCTGCGGAATGCCTTTGTCGCGGCTCGTGGTGCCAATGTACCAATCGTGCCAGCCGTGGTAGCCGCAGCACAGCACGTGGGGGCGGCCCGTAAAGGCACGACTCACGCGCACCGCCGCCGAGCACACATCGGCGCCGGTTTTGGAGATGCGGATACTCTCAGCGTTAGGGATAATCTCGTGAATCAGCTCGGCTACCTCTACTTCCAGCTCGTGCATCATCGAGAACGTGATGCCGTCTTCGAGCTGCGCCTTGATGGCTTCATCAACCCTAGGGTAGGCGTAGCCCAGGCTCAGGGGACCAATACCCATTTGGTAGTCAATGTATTCGTTGCCATCGACGTCCCACACGTGCGCACCTTTGCCGCGCTTCACGTACTTGGGCGACGCGCCTTTAGTATACTGGCCCGGGCCCTTAGCTAGGGTCTGGGTGACGGGCGTCATAATTTTCTGCGCCCGGGCGTAGAGGTCGTCAGATTTAGGGAAATTCATAAGATTAGCAGGTCAGCTAGAACGTTAAGAAACAACAACGTCTGTCATGCTGAGCTTGCGAAGCATCTTATCAGGTTAGAACTACTAATTCTAGCGTGAGAAGATGATTTGCAAGCTCAGCATGACAGACGGAGGGAGATACTACTCGGCAAACTGGTTTTCGATTACCTCGGTCCGCTCATTAAAGGCGTTCGCCTTATCGCCCAGCTTCTCGCCAATGCGGCGGGCAATGTGCTGGCCCGTGAAGCCTTCGTATTCGAGCACTTCGCTGAGGCGGCCGGGCTTGTACCACTTTTCCTTGAGGGCCAGCGGCAGCACTTTGGCAGTCAGCTCGTTTTCGAGCAGCAGCTCGGCTACGATGGAGTAGAGGCCACCCATCTGGAAGTGGTCTTCTAGGGTCACGACGAGGCCACCGGTTTTCACCACGTTCAGCACGGCGGCCGAGTCGAGCGGCTTGAGGCTGCGCAGGTTCACGAGGCCCACCGAGTAGCCGGCTTCGGTCAGCAGGTCTTTGGCGATGAGCGCTTGCTCGAACAGCATACCGTAGGTGAGGATGGTCACGTCGTAGCCTTCGCTCACGATTTCAGCTTTGCCGATTTCAAATGGCGCATGCTGGTAAGTGGCCGGGCGGGTATTGACACGCACGTAGGCCGGGCTGGGCGAGGCCCAAATCGCGGGCAGCATGGCCAGCATGTCCTGCTCGTCGGCAGCGGCGAAAACAGTCATGCCAGGGATGCCGCGCATCAGCGAAATATCCTCGATGGCTTGGTGCGTTGGCCCATTGCCATCCGACAAAAAGCCGGGCACAAACGAGCTAATTTTCACCGGTAAGTTGGCAATGCCCACGTCGGTGCGGATAAACTCAAACGCCCGCAGCGTGAGGAAAGTGGCCAGCGCATGCACCACGGGCACGCGGCCGCGCAGGGCCAGGCCGGCCGCCGCGCCTATCATGGTTTGCTCCGTAATGCCCGTGTCGATAAAGCGCTGCCCCAGCGGCCCCGGCAGGTTGCGGATAAGGGCGCGGTTTTCGGCTGTCATCACGATAAGGCGCTCGTCGGCGAGGGCCGTTTCGTGGATAAGCTGTTCGTAGTTCATATAGAGGTATGTCATGCTGAGCTTGCGAAGCATCTTATCACGTTCGCAAGGCTCGGTTACTGACTAATTCTGGCGAAGGCAGCCATGATAAGATGCTTCCTTCGTCAGCATGACAAAATGATAATTAACGGACAGTCAACGTTTCACTGGTGAGCGTGGTGGCTTCCTGGCTGTGCAGCTCTTTGAGCAGCTCGGTTACCTCGTCGCTGCTGAAGTTGCAGAACCAACGGTCGGCCCGGCGCTCGATGCTAGGTAGGCCGCGGCCGCGCACCGTGTCGCAGATGATAACCGAAGGCTTGGTGTCGCTAAAAGGCAGGTCTTGGAAGGCCTCTTCCAGCGCCACGAAGTCATGGCCGTCGATGCGGCGCACCTCAGCGCCAAACGCCTCGAACTTGGGGGCCAGCGGCTCCAGCGGAATCAGCTCCTCGGTGGCAATGTTGGCTTGGAAGTGGTTACGGTCAACCACGAAGGTCAGGTTATTGAGCTTGTGGGCGCTGGCTACTAGCACGGCTTCCCAGCAGGTGCCTTCGTTCAGCTCGCCATCGCCAGTTATCACGATAACCTTCTGGTCTTGGCCGCGCAGGCGGGCATCGAGGGCTACGCCCATCGCCACGCTCGGCAGGTGACCTAGGGAGCCGCTGTGAAACTCCACGCCGGGCACGCTCCGGTTGGGGTGCCAGTAGATGCTATCGCTGGTTTTTAGGTGGTTGTTGAGCCGCTCCTTGGGCATGAAACCCAGCTCGGCAAATACCCCGTAGAGCGCCGGCACGTCGTGGCCCTTGCTTAGGAAGAGGTAGTCGCGCTCGGGGTCTTGCAGGTTGTCGGGCCGCACATTCAGGAAGTCGGCATAGAGGTACACCAGCAAGTCGGCGCAGCTCAAGGAGGCGCCGGTGAAGCAGCCGCCATCGGTGCTGAGGCGCACAATGTGCTCGCGCACGCGCAGGGCGAGTTCTTTTAGCTCGTTTTGTTTTTCAGAAGTCATATCGCCTTTTTCGCGTTTGTCACGCTGAGCTTGCGAAGCATCTTATCACGCTCGCAGCGCTCGGATGGTAACTAGTTTCTGACGAAAGCCGCCGTGATAAGATGCTTCCTTCGTCAGTATGACAGATGGTTTAGAATTGCTTCGTATTGGCTGCGTCCACCGTTTTTAGCTCACCTAGATGATTGCGGTACCAGTTCACGCCGGCTAGGTCGGCATTTAAGGCGTAAATGTCCGGCCTTTGTTTTAATAAAGTCAGGATATCGTCCATCCCGAACCGAGGGTTAGCAGGGTAAAGCGCTTCGTACACAGCCTTTATAAACTCATAATCGGCCGGGTAATCAATGGTGAAGCGGTGCGACATGGAGTAGTCGAACCCCGTTTCCCAGGTCACATTGGCTAGCCGGAAGCGGTCGGGATTTTCCCAGAAAAAGGGCGTGGTATGCTCGCGCTCCAGCGGGCGCTGGGCTTCGCGCCACGCGGTTTCGAGGGCCGCGAAGGTCATTAGCTCCACGTCGTTGCCATCGGGGTAAGTGGCCGGGTGCAGGTTGCTCACAAAGTCATACTGGCCCTTAGTGTCTTTATACACCCCTAGGACCTTGTCGATAATCGCGGGGTCAATGAGCGGGCAGTCACTAGGAATTTTCACCACGGCCTCCGTCTCGCCAAAGTGCAGCGCGGCTTGGTAGTGGCGGTCGAGCAAGTCTAGGGCCGAACCCCGAAACACCTCAATACCGTGCTGCTCGCACAGCGCAGCCAGGGGGTCGTCGCTGGCTTCGTCAGTCGTAATCACGGCCACGCGGCCAGCGCGGCTGGCCTGCTGCACCCGCTCGACTTGCCGCACCAGCAGCGGCTGGCCACACAGGTCGAGGCTTACTTTATCGGGTAGTCGGGAGGAGCCGCGACGAGCCTGAATTAGTGTGAGCATAGACTATAGTATAAAACGTAACATAATTGGCACAAAGCGTAACATCTACCGTTTATGGGTTCCCATCTAGGTGACAGAGACAGCTACAAGCTTAGACTGAGCGTTAGTGGGTTGGTATTGCCGTAAAAATTCGGGGCCGGTGCCCTCAAACTGCCCAAACTGCCGGCAAATGTCGGCGATGCGCTGGGCACTGGTGCCCCCGTTTTGGATGGGCAGCTTACGCTTGAGGTCATCTACATCGAAGTAGGAGTGCACCGGAATACCTAGGGCTAGCCCCACATAGGCTACTGTGCTGTACTGCGTTATGAGCTCTACCGAATTGGCAATCATCTCCTCCGTATTGCCGCTCGTGAAGATGAGCGTGCCGGGTGGCGCGTACTTCTTGACTTCGGCCGTGGCGCGCTCCATGTTTTCGTTGGGGTGAAACTTGAAAATCATGGGCCGGCCGGCTGCGATGCGTGTGGCGTGCTTGATAAACTTCTTGCGGTTGTCGGGCCGGAAGGTTTCACGCATGTCGGTGGTAGCTACGAGTACATAGCCTCGGTGCGGAAACGAATTGTGGCGCAGCTTCTCAATATCGTCGAAATTCGGAATACCCGTCACAATGAGCTTGTCCTTATCAACCCCAATCTTAGCGAAGTGCTCGGCGTAGCCGGGCGAAGCCACACAGTACACGTCGCAGCAGTTGTTCATCCCGTTCAGCGCGGTGCTGATGGTAAGGATGGGGAAGTTAGTAAACTTCTTGACCAGCCGCGCCCATAGGTTCAGCGGGTCAGTCATGCCCTCCTGCACAAACACCGATTTGGTTTTCTGGAGTAGGTTCCAGGGCACGATGATATCGGAGCAGCACACGATGAGGTCGTAGTCGTGGCCAAACACCCGGTTTTCGAAGTCGTTGCGCAGGCCATGGGTGGCTAGGTACTTATCGGCCTTGTCCTTAATGTGACCTTGCACGATGGTCGTTTTCAGCAGGTCGTTGCGAATCAACCAGTTGTAGAAGCCCCGCATCCAGCCATCATAGTAGAGCTGGCTGAAGTACGGCTCGTACTCGTCTTCGAGTAGCTGGGCCACGCCGTGCATCTGCGTGGTCTGGTTGGGCGAGCCAATTAAGTAAAGCGCTTTCTTCACTGAAAATTACGTAAAAGCAACGCAAAAGTACAACGCACCCCGCCCGCACGGGCGGGGTGCTTCGTGTAGGTTAGCCCTAGGTCTATTAGCTTGCTATTGGGTGCGGTATGAGATGTTTCCCTTCAATAGGCCGGCTGTTTTCACGAGCTCTTCCCAGGCTTTGGAGGCGCGGTCGGGGCGGCCCTCGCCGGGGTACACAATGGGCGTGGAGCGCCGGCTCGTCACCTCCGGTGCAAATGCCCCGGTGAGCACAAACTGGCGGCCCTGCACGGCTCCCTCCACTAGCACAGCGCCTACCTCCGATACTGGGCGGGGCTCAGTGCGCACGGTTAGCTGCTCGCGGTTGATGTCCTTAATAGTATAGCCGCGGTTGACGAGGCCCTGCATAAGCGCCGTGAGCGCCACCAGGCCACTATCGCGACGCTGGATGAGGATGGCATTAGCCTTTTTGGGAGGCAGCACAACAGGAGCCTTGGCAGCGGATGTGGGAGCTGCTGGTGCCTGCTGCGCAAAGCCAGCCACCGGCAGTAGTAGCCAACCAAGAAGAAATAGACTTTTCATAGTAACTAAGGTAGCGAAAGAAAGTAAGCTGAAGTATAGAATAGAAGGCGAAAGTTAACCGGCTTGGCAGTTTAAAATCTGGCACCGTACCTTTGCTCCATCAATTCCTCATACTCTGAAGGATTGTTTTTATAAAGAGGCGTGGAGAGACAGGCTCGACGAAACGCCGGCAACCCCTAGCAGTGTGCTAGAACGGTGCCAATTCCTGGTCATATAAAAACAAGTCGCTCGCCGTGCGTCCTACCTCCTACCTCCGCTTGCCCCACGTTCACGCCGTTGCTTCGCTGCAGGCGTGTTGTTGTATGTCGGGCCCGGCCGTCTGTATGGCGGGCGGCGAGGCTGGTTGTTGTGCGTAAACCTTTTCGTTTTTAGCGGGTTTACTACCTCCCCCAGTTGCGGCCGACCCCACCGGCAAGTAGCGCGGCGGCTACTTAGGGCTGCCGCAGCATCCGGCTGGTGTTCCCGCTCTTTCGCTGCCTACGTAGTGTCCGGCAGCCCCTTCTACAGCCTTATCAGTATGGAATTAGCTATTCAGGAGCAGGTCGAGAACCTGCGCCGCTTTGTACCCGAGCACTCGGTGCCCGAAACCTTGGCCCTGCTGGCTGAGCGCTTCCCCGGCAAGGTGTCGTTTTCGACTTCTTTCGGGTTGGAAGACCAGATACTTACGCATTTTATTTTTGAGAACGACTTGCCCATTCGGGTATTTACGCTCGACACGGCCCGCAATTTTCAGGAAACGTATTCGACCTGGAACAAGACGCTGCTACGCTACGGCAAGCCCATTGAAGTAGTCTTCCCACAAACGGCCAGCGTGGAAGCGCTACTGCGCGAGAAAGGACCTAACTCCTTCTACGAGAGCATCGAGAACCGCAAGGAGTGCTGCTACATCCGCAAGGTAGAGCCCCTAGGCCGGGCCCTGGCCGGGCAGCAAGCCTGGATAACGGGCATCCGCGCCGAGCAGTCAGCCAATCGCCAAACCATGGACCCCGCCGAGTGGGACGCCGGCCACAACCTCATAAAAGTGCACCCGCTGCACGATTGGACGTGGGACCAGTGCGTAGCCTTTGCCCAGCAGCACGGCGTACCAGTTAACCCCCTACATGCCAAGGGCTTTGTGAGCATTGGTTGTGCGCCCTGCACCCGCGCCATCAAGCCGGGCGAGGACTTCCGCGCCGGCCGCTGGTGGTGGGAAGAGGCCGCTGCCAAGGAGTGCGGCCTGCACGCTACTACTGGTGAGCACCAAGGTTATGACCCGGTGGTGGAAGCTATAAAAGAATAAAAACTGTCATTGCTGTGTCGCTACTTCCCGCGATGACAACCTTGATTTTCAATCATATCCAATGGATTATTTAGATAGATTAGAAGCCGAAGCCATTCACATTATGCGCGAAGTGGCGGGGCAGTTTGAGCGGCCGGCGCTGCTGTTTTCGGGTGGTAAAGATTCGATTGCCCTCACGCGGCTGGCCGAAAAGGCCTTTCGGCCGGGTAAGTTTCCGTTTCCGCTGGTGCACGTGGACACGGGGCACAACTTCCCCGAAGTGCTGGCTTTCCGCGACAAGCTGGCGGCCGACCTAGGCGAGAAGCTGATTGTGCGTAAGGTGGAAGACACCATTCGGGAGCGCGGCTTGGTGGAGCCGGGCGGCAAGTACCCGAGCCGTAATCCATTACAGACGTATACGTTACTTGATGTAATCGAGGAATTTGAATTTGACGCTTGCATCGGCGGGGCGCGGCGCGACGAGGAGAAGGCTCGCGCTAAGGAGCGCATCTTCTCGGTGCGCGACGACTTTGGACAGTGGGACCCCAAGCGCCAGCGCCCCGAGCTGTGGAACATCTATAACGGCCGCATTCGGAAGGGCGAAAACGTGCGTGTGTTCCCCATCTCGAACTGGACCGAGCTGGACGTGTGGAACTACATCCAGCGCGAAAACATCGCGCTGCCAAATATCTACTTTACCCACGAGCGCGAGTGCGTGGTGCTGCCCAGCGGCCAGCTCCTAGGTCTTAGCGAGCACATTACGATTGATGAAGACGACGAAATCGTGACTCGCAACGTGCGCTTCCGCACCGTGGGCGACTCGACCTGCACCGCCGCCGTGGAAAGCGACGCCGCCACGATTGACGACATCATTCAGGACATTCTAGTAGCCAAGGTGAGCGAGCGCGGCGCTACCCGCCTCGACGACAACTTGTCGGAAACCGGCATGGAAGACCGCAAGCGCAACGGGTATTTTTAATTTATTCAGTACTTGGTGCTCCGCGCATGGTGCTTAGGTCGTTGAGAAAGACGCTCCTAAAAGCCCAAGCACTAGGCACCAAGAACTAAGCACTAAAAATGGACTTACTACGATTTATCACCTGCGGCAGCGTTGACGACGGCAAAAGCACGCTCATTGGCCGCCTGCTCTACGACAGCGACTCGGTATCGCTAGACGTGCTGGCGACTCTTGAAAAGAAGCGCAACGCCACCAACAGCGACTCGGTAGACCTAGCGCTGCTCACCGATGGCCTGAAGGCTGAACGCGAGCAGGGTATTACTATCGACGTGGCGCACAAGTATTTTACGACGCCGCGCCGCAAGTTTATCATCACCGATGCGCCAGGCCACGTGCAGTACACCCGCAACATGGTGACGGGCGCCAGCAATGCCGACCTGGCCATTGTGCTAGTTGATGCGCGGCAGGGCGTGATTGAGCAGACGCGGCGGCATACGTTGCTGGCCTCGCTGCTGGGCATCCGATACTTCGTGCTGGCCGTGAATAAGATGGACCTAGTGGGTAACGACGAGGCCGTTTTCCAAAAGATAAAGACGGACTACGACGCCATTGCCCAGCAATTGCGCCTGCCGCATGTCATTGCCATTCCGCTGAGCGCGCTCAATGGCGACAACGTGGTGCGCCACTCGCCCAGCCTGCCGTGGTACGGCGGCCCCAGCCTGCTGCAACACCTGGAGAGCGTGCCCACTGTGGCCGATGCTAACCCGCACGAGCCGCGCTTTCAGGTGCAGTACGTTATCCGGCCCCAGACCGAGGAGCTTCCCGACTACCGCGGCTACGCCGGGCGCATCCAGAGCGGCGTGTATAAAGTAGGCGACAAGGTGCGGATTCAGCCTTCGGGGCTGGAAACCAGCATCGAGGCCATCGAAGTCAACCAAAAAGAGGTGCCCAGCGCCGAAGCCCCGCAAGCTGTGGTGCTGCGCCTGCGCGACGACATCGACATCAGCCGCGGTGATTCTATTGTGCCGGTGCACACGCACCCGGCCGTGATACGCGAACTAGAAGCCACACTGTGCTGGATGGACGAGCGGCCCCTTAAAGCTGGCCGCAAGCTGCTGGTGCAGCACCATTCGGCGGTAGTGAAGGCGTCGGTAAGTGCCATCCTGCAAAAAACTAACATCGAAACCTTCGAGAGCGTGGGCACCGACGAGGCGAAGCTTAATGACATTGTGCGGGTACGCCTCAAAACGGCCGTGCCGCTGGTGGTCGATGAGTACCGCTCGAACCGCGTAACGGGTGCCTTCATTTTGGTCGATGAGCAGACGGGCAGCACCCTAGCCGCCGGGCTGGTGACAGCTACGGAGGAAGAGTATTTCACGCAAGAAATAGCGGTGGAGCCGGCGTTTTCTATCTAGTGCTTAGGTGCTAGCGCTAGGCACCTAGCACCTAAGCACTAGCGTAATAACTAAGCACGAAGCACTAACAACTAAGCACTAAACTATGCTACCTACCCTCCCCGCTGCCCTCGACGAAGCGGCTTTGCAGCAACTCACGGCGGGCCTCTCGCCGCAGCAGCTAGTATGGCTGAGCGGCTACCTCTACGGCCAGGCCACGAGCGCGAGCGGCGGGGTGGCCGCGGCCCCAACAGCTGCCGCGGCTCCAGCCACCGCAGCGGCTCCAGCCGTTGAGAAGCTGACCATCCTCTACGGCTCGCACACCGGCAACGGCAAGAAAATAGCCCAGCAAACCGCTGATGCGGCCGCCGCCAAGGGCCTGAAAGCCACGGTGCAGGACATGAATGACTACGCTCCGCGCCAGCTGGCGCAAGAGCAAAACCTGCTCGTGATAGTAAGCACGCACGGCGAGGGCGAGCCCCCTATCTCGGCTGAGGAGCTGCACGCTTTCATCAACGGACCTAGGGCACCCAAGCTGCCCAAGCTGCGCTACGCGGTGTTTGCCCTAGGTGATAAAAGTTACCTGCACTACTGCCAAACCGGCAAGGACTTTGACCAGAAGCTAGCCGAGCTGGGTGGCACCCGCCTGCTCAACCGCGTAGATGCCGACGTGGCCTATAAGGCGCCCGCGGCCCAGTGGATAGACGACGTGCTGAACGCGCTGACTGGTACCAACCAGGCCGCCGACGCACCGGCTGCTACCGCTTCGGCAGCCGTGGTGGCCGAAGTGGCCACTGAGTACACTGCCGAAAACCCCTGGCCCGCCAAGGTGCTCGAAAGCATTCAACTCAACGGCCGCGGCTCGGACAAGGAGACGTATCACCTAGAGCTAGACCTGGCCGGCTCGGGCCTGCACTATGCGCCCGGCGATGCCTTGGCCGTGGTGCCTGCCAACCATCTACCGCTGGTGGAGGAAGTGCTACTGGCCGCCCGCCTCAGCGATACCACCGCCGTACAAGTAGCCGGCGAAAGCCTGCCGCTGGCCGCCGCCCTGGCCACCCACCGCGAGCTAACGGTGCTTACCCGCGACGTGCTGGAGCGCTACGCCACCCTAGCCCCGCACGCAGGCTTGCAGGAGCTACTGGCCGACTCTAACCGCTTACAACCCTACCTCTATGGCCGCGATGTGGCCGATTTGCTCACCGAGTTTCCGAGCGAGCAGCTCACCGCACAGGCCCTGGCCGATGTGCTGCGCCCGCTCCCCAGCCGGGCCTACTCCATTGCGAGCAGCCTGCTAGCACACCCCGAGGAGGTACATCTCACGGTGGGTGCCGTGCGCTACGAGGCCTTTGGGCGGCAGAAGCATGGCGTGTGCTCGTCTTTCCTGGCCGACCGCGTGGCGGTGGGCGACACGGCGCGGGTGTACGTGCAGCAAAATGAGTATTTCCGCCTGCCGCAAAATGGCGAAACGGATATCATCATGATTGGCGCGGGCACGGGCATCGCCCCCTTCCGCGCCTTTGTGGAAGAGCGCACCGAACTCGGCGCAGCCGGCCGCAACTGGCTGCTGTTTGGCAACCCGCACTTTACTACCGATTTCCTCTACCAGGCCGAGTGGCTGCAGCATCTCAAGAAAGGTACGCTGAGCCGTCTCGACGTAGCCTTTTCGCGCGACCAAGCCAAGAAAATTTACGTGCAGGACCGCCTGCTCGAAGCCAGCCGCGACGTGTTTGGGTGGCTCGAGAACGGTGCGCACTTCTACGTGTGTGGCGACAAAACCCGCCTAGGTAGCGCCGTGCAAACCGCCCTCATCCAAGTGGTGCAGAAGGAAGCCGGCCTCTCGGCCGATGATGCCGCCGCCTACGTGAAGAACCTGCGCAAGCAGCGCCGCTACCTAGAGGACGTGTATTAACTATCTGTTATGCAAAGTGTAGCGAAGCATCGCATTCGCTTTATTGCTTACGCTAAAGATTACTGCGCCACGCGCGATGCTTCGCTGCGCTCTGCATAACCCTACTACTCACTCTACCCACTTTCCCACCCACTCAACCCAGCTTTTTCGCGGACTCACAGCGTCCGCGCTACTTCAAAACAATCATGAAACCCGCCTTCCTACCGAATCTACTTGCCACTTCCTGCCTCGCCGGAAGCTGTTGTTGTTGAAGCCGCCGCTGGCTCGCCGGGGTACCTAGGGTACCGGGCAGCCATTTGCTGGCTTGGCTTCGAGCCGAGCCTATTCAACTCAAGCAATGCAAGTTATTTTTAGGATGAAGCTTATTTATTCCAAACCCTGGCTCCCGTTGGTGGTAGTGGCCGCTAGTGCCGCGCCGGCGTTTGGCCAAACTGAATTAATTGCCATTAGTGGCGTAGTGCGCGAAAAAGGCAGCCAGGAAGGCCTGCCCGGCGTGAGTGTGAGCGTGAAGGGCGCCAGTGTGGGCACCCAGAGCGATGTCGATGGCAAGTTTGCCTTCAAGGCCAAGCTGCGCTACCCGTTTGTGCTGGTGTTCAATGCTATTGGGCACGATGCGCAGGAGATAGAAATTGCCAGCGCGCAGCAGCCGATTTCGGTGGCGCTGGAAGCCAAAGGCGTGCTGACGAATGAGGTGGTCGTGTCGGCCTCGCGGGTCGAGGAAAGCCGGTTGAAGTCGCCGGTGGCAATTGAAAAGCTTGACATTCGGGCCATTAAGGAAACGCCTGCGCCGAGCTTCTACGACGCGCTCGAAAGCGTAAAGGGCGTGCAGATGCTCACCAGCAGCCTCACCTTTAAAGTACCGAATACCAGGGGCTTTAACATCCCCAACAACTTTCGCTTTATGCAGCTCGTGGATGGTGTGGACATGCAGGCGGCCACCCTAGGGGTGCCGCTGGGCAATGCCATTGGGCCAACCGAGCTCGACATTGCGAGCGTGGAAATCACGCCCGGCGCGGCGTCTGCCCTGTATGGCATGAACGCCATCAACGGCATGGCCAACCTTACTACCAAGAGCCCCTTTACCTACCAGGGCCTCAGCGTGTACCAGAAAGTGGGCGTGAACCACGTGGATGGCCGTGACCGCGACCCGAGTGTGCTCACCGAAACCGCCATTCGCTGGGCGCAGACCCTAGGTACCAACAAGCGCTGGGCCTACAAGGTGAACCTTGACTACTTGCGCGGCACCGACTGGCTGGCTAACACCCAAACCGACCAGAACCCGCAGGGCCTCTCGACCTCGAATCCGGCTTTTCCGGAGCTGGCCGGCCAGTATAACCCAGCCGCCGACTTGTGGAACCGCTACGGCGACGACACCAACTCGTCGCTGTCGATTACCATTCCGTACCAGGGTCGTAACCAAACGTTTACTGTGGCGCGCACGGGCTACTACGAGCGTGATTTGGTGAAGCCCATTGTGCGCAACATAAAGGCCGACGCCACGGTGGCGTATAAGCTGAACGAGAACCTGGAGCTAAGCTACGGCTACCGCTTCGGGCTGATGGACGGCGTGTTTCAGCGCGGCAACAAGATTCAGCTCGACGGCGTGACGGTGCAAAACCACAAGTTGGAGTTGCGCGGCAAAGACTTTACGGTGCGTGCCTACACGCTGCTAGAGAATACCGGCAACTCGTACAACCTCAACCCTCTGGCACTGAACCTGGACCTGCAAAACGGCTCGAATGCCGTGTGGGGCAACAAGTTCTCAACCGCGCTGCAAAGCCAGCTAGCAGCCGGCACCGCCCTAGGGCCAGCCATGCAGGCCGCCCGCGACGCGGCCGATGCCGGCCGCGCCGTGCCCGGCACCGCTGCTTTCGACGCGCTGAAAGCGCAGATTATCAGTACCAACAACTGGGACAGCGGCGTAAACGTGAAGGGGGCGCCTATCCCCGGTGGGGCGGCGCTTTCGCAGCACAGCCGCACCTACCACACCGATGCCGTATGGAACCTCGGCGACCGCGTCAAGTTCCTGGATGTGCTGGTGGGGGCCGATGCCCGCATCTACCAGATTATCCCCGATGGCAACAACTTCGTGGACTTCAGCCTGCCACTGGCCGAGCGCAACCAGCCAGGCGGCAACTTTGTGTACTACAAGAAATTCGGAGCTTTCGCGCAGGGTTCTAAGCTGTTGCTGGATGACAAGTTGAAGCTGACCGCTTCGGTGCGCGTGGACTACAACCCCGAGTTCACAGCTAAGGTGAATCCCCGCCTGGCGGCCGTGTACACGGTGGCTGAGAAGCACAATTTTCGGGCTTCGTACCAGAATGGCTGGCGCTTCCCTTCCCTTTTTGAGGCGCTGTCGTTCGTGAACAACGGCAACGTGCGCCGCGTGGGCGGCCTAGCCCGCGTGAACGAGGGCCTGAACTACCTCCAAAACTCGTACACCCGCACCAGCATCGACCAGTTCAATGCGGCCGTGAACGCCTACGTGGCCGCCAACGCCGGCAGCACTGCCGCCCAGGCCGCCGTGCTTGCCCAAAACCGCAACCTGCTGGTAGTGGCCAACCTGCCCACCGAGCAGCCCGAGCAAATCAACGCCTTCGAGGTAGGCTACCGCAGCGTGCTGTTCGACAACCGCTTGTCTATCGACGCCGATGCGTACTACAATATCTACTCGGGCTTCCTAGGTCAGGTAGAAGTGAGCGTACCCAAAGACGCCAACGGCAACCAAGTAACCGTGGGCACCGATGCGGCCGTGCTCGCCGCCCTGCGCGCCAACCGCGACGCCCGCCAGGACCGCTACCGCGTGTACACCAACTCGCGCCAGAACTACAACAGCTACGGCTCGACCCTGGGGCTGACCTACAATTTCTTCCAGAAATTCACCGTCGGCGGCAACGTCAACTACAACGCCCTATCCAAGAACGACCAGGCCGACGTGTTCGTGACCGGCTTTAACACGCCCAAGTGGGCTGGCAGCGCCTCGTTCGGCAACCGCGAGATTGTGCGCAACCTAGGCTTTAACCTTGTTTATCACTGGCAAACCAGCTTCCTCTGGGAAAGCCCGCTTGCCAATGGTATCGTGCCGGCCTTCAACACCTTAGACGCCCAGGTAAACTTGCGTGTGCCCACGCTGAAAACGACTGTCAAAATCGGCGCGACCGATATTTTTAATCGTCGCTACGTGCAATATGCAGCCGGCCCAACGCTCGGGGGATTATATTATGTGACCTTGACGTTTGACAATACGGTGCTGCACTAGCGTGTAGCCCTATTCCCCGGTCCCTTCCAGAAGAGAGGAAGCCTGACAATCTTTAATCGTCTTGTTTTTTAGTCTTTTATAATTCATTTTTAATAATTTACCTACTCGCGTCAGGCTCCCCCTCTCCCGGAGGGGAGGGGGCCGGGGGGTGGGGTAAATCGTTGTTATGTCTGTCCCTACTAACCATTCCGAAGTCGAGCACGTCAAAATAGCTAGCCGCTACCTGCGCGGCACGCTCGCCGACAGCTTGCGCAACCGCCTCACGGGGGCGCTCAACCCAGACGATACGCACCTCATCAAGTTTCACGGCTCGTACCAGCAAACGGACCGTGACCTCGATGGCGAGCGCAAGCGCCAGAAGCTGGAGCCGCTGTATTCCTTCATGATGCGAGTGCGGGTGCCGGGCGGCGTGTGCTCGGCCCAGCAATGGGCCCGCATGAGCGAGCTCTCGGACCGCTACGGCAACGGCACCCTCAAGCTGACTACCCGCCAGGCCTTTCAGCTACATGGCGTGCTAAAGCGCAACCTGCCGGCCACGGTGCAGGGCTTCGATGAGGTGCTGCTCGACAGCATTGCGGGCTGCGGCGACGTGAACCGCAACGTGATGTGCAACACTAACCCGCACGAGTCGCCGCTGCACGAGCAAATTGTGGGAATTGCCCAGGAAATCAGCCGGCACCTCACGCCACGCACCACTGCCTACCGCGAAATCTGGATTGACGGAGGCGGCGACTTGCAGGAAACCACCGAGGCCGTAGACGACGAGCCGATTTATGGCAAGGTGTACCTGCCGCGCAAGTTTAAAATCGCGCTCTCGCTGCCGCCCCACAACGATACTGACATCTACGCCAACGACATCGGCCTCATCGCCATCGAGCAAGATGGCAAGCTCCTAGGGTTCAACGTGGCCGTGGGCGGCGGCCTGGGTATGACCTTCGGCATGCCCGAAACCTACCCGCGCTTGGCCGACCTCATCGGCTTTGCGGCCGTGGACGATGTAGTAGACGTGTGCGAGAAAATCGTGACCATCCAACGCGATTGGGGCAACCGCGAAAACCGCAAGTTCTCGCGCCTCAAGTACACCCTCGACCGTGTGGGCCTGCCTGCCTTCGTGGCTGAGCTGCACCAGCGCCTAGGCTACGCCCTCGGCGAGGCCAAGCCCTTCCGCTTCACCAGCTCGACCGATGCCTTTGGCTGGGCACCGGGGCTGAATGGGCGCTCGAACCTCACGCTCTTCGTTGAAGGCGGCCGCGTGCTCGACCGGCCAGGCTACGGCCTGAAGTCCGCCTTAGCCGAAATTGCCACCTTCCACTCCGGTGACTTCCGCCTAACCGGCAACCAAAATCTCATCATCGGTAACATCGAGGCCGCGCACCAAGCACGCGTGCAGGAGATTTTGGAGAAGCACGGCGCCGGCCCCAAGGCCGAGCAGCTAACAGCCCTGCGCCGCGACGCGCTGGCCTGCGTGGCCCTCAATACCTGCTCGCAGGCCTTCGCCGAGGCCGAGCGGTATTTGCCCACACTACTCGACAAGCTCGATACGGTCATCCGGGCCCACGGCCTGGCCGAGGACAGCATTTTGATTAGAATGACGGGCTGCCCTAATGGCTGCGCCCGCCCCTACCTCGGCGAAATCGGCTTGGTGGGCCGCTCGCCCGGACGCTACAACCTTTACCTAGGGGCCAGCCACCACGGCGACCGCATGAACAAGCTCTACCGCGAAATGCTCGACGAAGACGGCATACTGCGCGAGCTCACGCCGCTCATCGCCGCCTACGCCACCGGCCGCGAGCCTGGCGAGTCGTTCGGCGATTTCGTGGTGCGCACCGGCTTGGTGAAAGCCACCGTGGCTGGTCTGGATTTCCACGCCTAGGTGAAAATTTGGAACCGCTTGTCCTTGCGAGCGCAGCGAAGCAATCGCATCAAACGAGTTGATAGCGAGCCGTTCGGGTGCTCAATAGGTGCGATTGCTTCGCTACGCTCGCAAGGATAGGCGACTTCGGCCTTAAACCATTCTAAGTATTACATTACCCGCTCTTTATGCCTACCGACCTGCTTACGCCCGCCCCAGCTACGGCTGAAGCTGCTGCCCCCGCAGGCGCGGCCGTGCCCATATTTCTTGACCTCGACCAGCGCCGCGTGCTGCTGGTGGGCGGCGGGGCCGAGGCCCTAACCCAGCTAAGCACCGTGCTGGCCGACCACCCCACAGCGTGCGTAACGGTGGTGGCCCCTACCCTCCTGCCCGACCTGCACACCCTAACGCAGCGCCACCCGCAGGTGCAAGTGTTGCACCGCGCCTTCGAGCCCACCGACCTGGCCGGGCACGACCTGGTGCTGGTAGCTACCCCCGATGCCGAGCTGCACGGCCGCGTGCGAGCCGGCGCTGCCGCCCGCCGCCTGCACGCCGTGGCGGCCCTAGGTCCCGCCGAGGAGGCCGAGGCCACCACCTACTGGCGGCGCGTGGCTACGTGGGCGCTGCTGGCCTTCGCAGGGTTCTTGGTGCTCAATATCCTGTCGTATTACTTCACCTGGCAGCAGGCTTGGGATGTGGCGCGCAGCTCGGGCACGTTCTATACCTTCGTGGCGGTGGGCTTTATCGCCCAAATGATAGACGGCATGCTGGGCATGGGCTACGGCATCGTGTCGGCCATCAGCCTGATGACCTTGGGGCTAAACCCGGCGTCGGTGAGCGCTAGCATTCACACGGCTGAGATGTTTGCCAGCGGCGCCTCGGGCTACAATCACTACCGCTTCGGCAATGTCAATAAGAAGCTGTTCAAAGTGTTGGTACTGCCCGGCGTAGCCGGCTCCGTGGCTGGCGCGCTGCTATTGGCCCGCCTAGGTGAGCAGCACGTGGCCTATCTCAAGCCGGTATTGGCGCTGTACCTGCTCATCCTGGGCATTCGCATTATCAGCAAGGCTATTAAGAAGCAGACGCAGCAGCGCAAGAAGGTGAAGAATGCGGGCTGGCTGGCCAGTGCGGGCGGCTTCCTCGACTCGTTTGGCGGGGGCGGCTGGGGGCCGCTGGTCACGAGCACACTCATCGCCAACGGCCGCACCCCCAACTACGTCATCGGCACGGTGAGTTTGGTTGAGTTCTTCGTGACGTTTGCCAGCGCCCTGACCTTCTTCTCGGTGCTGGGCTTTAAGCACTGGCAAATCGTGCTGGGCCTCATTGTGGGTGGCGTGGCCGCCGCGCCGCTGGCCGCTCGCCTGGCGGGCCGCCTGCCCACCCGCTGGATGTTTATCGGCGTGGGCGCCATGGTCATTTTCTGGAGCTTATGGACCTTGCGCAAGCTGCTATAGCCAGCCGATTGCCAAGCCCTTACAGCCGCACCACCCTTGCTACCTGCCGCCGCGCCCCCTGCTGCACCTGCACAAAGTAGAGGCCAGGCGCCCACTGCCCGGCCTCTGGCAGCGCAACCGTGCTAGTGCCGGCCGGCAAGTCCAGCGCCCGCTGTCCTAGGTTGTGCCCCAGGGCATCGGTGATGCGTAGCCAGGCCGGGCCAGTAGCAGCAGTGCGAACCAGCAGGCGCACTGCCTGGCTGGCGGACCCAGCCGTAGGCACGGCCGTAACGGCTAGGCCTACGGCTGGGTCCGCCAGCAGTACCCGCACCGGCGATAGCACGCTGGTGCCATCGGCATCGACCTGCCGCAGGCGGTAATATACCTGTGCCGCCGCGTAGCGCGCCAAATCGGCGTCCCGGAACTGGTAGGTGTGGTGCGCAGCGCTAGTGCCGGCACCCGCCACCCGGCCTAGGGCGGCAAAAGTGCGGCCATCGAGGCTGCTTTCTATCTGAAAATAGGCGTTTTGATGCTCCGAGGCGGTTGTCCAGCGCAGTAGGCCAGCGGTGCCCTCAAGCTGGGCTGTGAAGGCTGTGAGCGTTACGGGCAAGGGTATTGCCGATTCGAATACTAGCGAAAACCGAGTGCTGGTAGTGTAGGCACCCCCCGTATTATTCGCATCCAGCGAAAACGCGTACTCGGCGCCGGGGGCTAACAGCTGGCGCCTTTGCTGCTCGGCGTCAACTAGATAGATGGCGGCAAACCCAAAATTCTCCAACTGGCCCACCAGTAGCGTGTAGGGGCCGTATCGCGGCACGCCGATAAACAAGCTCACGGCCTGCGAGGCAGTGACGGCCGAATAAGGAAGTCCATTTATTGTCACTCGCCTTCCCTCTTGGGTAAGGCTGGCCAGGGTCAGGCCGTTGCCGCTGGGGGGCACCGCATCGTACTCATCGTCGAAGCCCGTCGTTGCTCCTTCCTGCGCGTAGATATTGGCCTGGGCGGGCACCTGGGTGTCGGTGCCCTGCAAATCGAGGCGCAGCAGTGGCGTTTGCGCCTGGGCTGCCAACGCCAGCAGGGTTAGCAGCAACACCACCCACAGCCGGGCACCCCCTCGGATATGTTGCATAGTCTTCAACCCTTCTTGCTACCTAGGTGCCCGCAGGCCCGGCCAGCGCAGCAGCGGCACCAGCACCATCACGGGCAGCAGTGATAAAAGCCCGTGCAACAAGCGGCTGGCCAGGTCGGTGAGCAGTGGCAGTCCAGCCGCGTGGCCCGCTAGCAACAGAGCCGCGCTCACCAGCCCAATGCCCCCATACAGCCGCAGTCCCCACCGCCAGCCCTCACCTGCTGGCAGTAGCGCCACCAGCAAGCCTAGGCTCAGGGCTACGTAGCTACCAGCAAATAGCAAGGCCGAAACCGCTTTGTGGGGCCGCTCCATGAGGGCGCCTAGGTTGCTACCAGCTACTTTATCTAGGTGCGTGGTGGCGGGTAGCACTTGGTTAACCCACTGCCAAGCGGTGTCAAGCCATGTGTAAATGGTTTCCTCGTAGAAGCGGCAACTCAGCAACATGGCTAGCAGCAGGGCGCTCACTACTAGGCGCGGCGCCGACAGCCCACCTAGGGGGTGAGCAAGCCGGGGCCCTGGGGCCGGTGGCGGGCTGCTAAGCTGCTGCATACGCATCGGCTGGCAGGCGGCTGGTGGCAGCGCCGCGCGTAGCCCACCACATCCACAAGCCGAAGATGCCCGCGTAGACTATCGCCGTGAACGTGTAGTGGTGGTTGAAATCAACTGATTGGTAGTCGTAGTAATTATTGAAGCTCAGAGCTATAATGCGCAGCACGTTCAAGCTATAAATCAGCAGAATGCCTAGGGGTATAAACCACAGCTTGCGCCGAACCGGCCCTGGAAAGGCGATGATGAACCCGCTAAACAAGGCATAGAGCACCAGCCCATTGCACGGGTGCCAAATAAACACCACCGGCTGCCCGGCCAAGCTAATAAGCGGCTGCGCCCCACCCGATACCGTGGCGTCGTAGCCCAGCAGCCGCAGCCCGGCCACGCCCACGGCAGCTAGGTTGTGAGTAAGGGCCGCATCGAGGCGCCCGTCGGCCGCCAGGTAGTGCTCGTAGCCCAAAAACCAGAGCAGATAGAGCCCGCTGGCCAGCACCGCAAAGCGGAGCAGGGGCGAAGTAGCTCGAGACGGGGTAGGCAGTAGAGGAGTTGACATACGCAAAAAGGCCGCGGCAGCCAGGGCTACAGCCAGCTGAGCAAATGAAGAGCCGCGCAGCTAGCCGCTAAGGTGGCTAGCTGCGCGGCAAGTAAAAGACGCTAGGCGCGGCGACGCAACCGGCGCACCGCATACACTGCCCCGCCAGCCAGCAGCACCGATATACCACCATCGATGGGCACCCCGGTGGGCGTGGGGCCACCCGACCCAGGTTGCGCTTGGCTAGCCAAGGCAATTAGAAGTAGCGCTGCAATGGGTACAAGGCGAAGCATGGGCAGAAGGATTAAAAGTGAAAATAGAATGTAAATAAAGTAATAAAAAATGATAAAAAATGCGCGTTAATTATTCAGTAACGAGTTCTTTATCACGCTTGCCACTTGGAGCCTGCTCATGTGGCGCTACCAACGGTGCACGGCTGCTAGTACAGGGGTGCCACACGATATAAAGCAACGCTGGCAAGGGGCCGGGCTATACCACCCCTAGGGGTAGTATAGCCCGGCCCCTTGCCAGTGACTTCCGCAAAGAAGCCGACCTAGGTGCTAGTTTTTTGGCGAGGCTTCCAGCACCAGCACTACCTCCTGCCGGAGCGCCAGCGGCGGGGCAGGTAGCGTGCGGCGCTGATTCTTAGCCGTGAAGTCGCCGAGATAAGCAAATTGCTGGCCGGCCGGCGCGAAGGCTTGCACCCGCAGCCTTTGGGTGGTGGACAAGCCAAACGAGACGGGCACGCGGGTGGCCGTGGGGCTGTCGTTGAGCAGGTAGATAAAGTACTTGTTACCGCAGCGCATGCCGAAGCTTTGCACCACGCTGGCCTGCACCGCGAAGGGCTGAAACTGCCCCCGACCGGCGGCCAGCATCTGGCCGCTGATGGTGCGCACCGCCCGGAAGTAAGGCGTCATTTTTTGGTCGTCGAACAGTTCCCACCACCACGTTATGGGCAGCACGGGCGTGGGGCTGAAGAGGCCGTACCAACCGCGCGCAGGCCACCGCCGGCGTGTATCCGGCACTCTGGAGCGGCGACTTCCTGTTCTCGGCCGATGACGTGGCCAACCGCCGAACCATGATAAACCCTGGCGGCTGCCTACCCCCTTGGCAGCCAACTCACCCTCAGCAATCACCTAGGGTAGGTAGTACATCGCCAAAACCTGGTCTGCCTCGAGAACAAAGTCGACTTGCAGGGCCTAGCCACCGGCATCTACCTGATAACCCTGACTGGGCCGCAGGGCCAAACTACCCGCAAAACCACAAGCAGTAGGCTACGCCTCATTACACTGAACCGAAACTAGCCATAAACAACAAGACCCGCCGAAATTCGGCGGGTCTTGTTGTCTTGAAGCGCTCCCTCCTGAACTAAGGGCGCTTTCCTAAGCGTGCCACTGCTTGCTAGTCCTTGCCAAAATCTACCAGCTAGGCCAGCGTCCCGGCCGCTACAACTGGCAAGCTTTGGCAAGGACTGGCGTAGAGTTACCAATAAAAAGGCACACTACGCAGGCACACTAGGGTGTGGTGTGCCTGGTGCGGTGTCGTTCGAATGCCTCGCGCATCGTGCTCAGTCGTTCCTTTTCGCGGCTCTTGGTATAGCGGCGCGTAGTGTTAATGTCAGCATGGCCTACCGTGTCCTGAATGCTCACCAGGTCTGCCCCACCTTCGTGCTGGGTGGTGATGAAGGTATAGCGGGCAATGTGAGCCGACACCGTTTGCCAGAGAGGCACGCGCACCTCGTGACGGGTGGCGCCTGAGCCGCGTACCTCCTTTACCGTGCGCGTGATGCCGGCCTCTCGGCACAGCAACTTTATTTCTTCGTTGAACTTGCCGAGGCTGGGCACTGGCAGCTGACCACCGTAGCGCGCCCATATCTCTAGGGCCACGTGGTCGAGCGGCACGCGCAGCTTCGTTTTCTTGCGCCGGTTCTTATAGTGGAAGTACTCGAGCACCGGTACCTCGGTCTGGCTTACCTCGTCCCACTCCCACACCAGGGCGTCGGGCCCGATTTCCAGCATCGAGCTGAAGCGCGGCCCAGTGCGGCACATGAAGACGAACACGTCCCGGAGGCCTGCGCGCTTGAGGGCGCGGGTGCCCGTGCCTTCGCGCGGCTCATAGACTGGGTGCGCGTAGAGCTGCTCGACCTCGGCATAGGTTAGGGGCTCCCGCTCGACCTCTTCCGAAAAATCATCTTCCAGCCACTCGGTGGCGTAGCGCCCGAACTTGAGCAGCTTGCTGAGCCGCTTCACGTAGGACGATAGCGTATTGTTAAGCAGGCCAGCCTCGCCCTTGCGGTTCTTCGCCTCAGTGAGGCAGTACTGGCAGAACTGCTCGAATAGCTTGCACCGGCCAGTGGCGTCGGGCTGTAGCTCATCGGGCCGGGTGCCCGGCCGCCAGCGCTCCATCTGGTCGATGAGGCCCTGCGGCCCGCCTAAGGTTTTAGCCGCGCGCCGGCCCTGGTAGGCCTGCTGCCATTCAGCATAGAGGCTGACCATAGTAGGGACCGCGGTGGGGACCACTTCGCCGGCTGCAGAGACCGCGGTGGCTTTCGCTAGCTTGGTGGCCGCTGCCTTCGGCTTGAGCAGCGCCAGCAGCGCCTCGGGCGTTAGCTCGGCTTCGTTGGCCTCTGCTAGCTCCAGTTGCTTTTCAACTGCACCCGCAAACTTGGTTAGCTCGCGCCTGGTCTTGGCATAGGCCGGGGCGGCGCTGCTCACCGTGCCGGGGCTGGCATCGGTAGCTGGGCGGAAGTGCTCAGGCCGGCAGCTCTGGCCGGTACCGGTGCGCAGCCTAGCCTCAGTCCTAGTGCTGGCCGCTGCGCCCTTACCCCAACGGATATCGGCATAGATAGGCCGCCTACCATCGGCGTAGGTTTTGGTGTGGAGGTAAAAACGGACGGGCATCGCTAGTCTCCGACTGGCTCACTCATTACACGCTCTGAGTATGCGTCTATATGCCTCCTTCGAGATTGCTTGAAAACTTGCCCTGAATCTTTGTAAAGCTCTGTTATTACGGCGTCTACTATCTCTTTGCGTATCCTTTCCTTATTGGAGGATGTTATAGAATCTCTAAGTGCGCTATATAACCTATCGAAGAACTCTCTTTCTAAGGCTGGCATATCCGATATAACAGATGGCTGTTTAGAGGCATTTTTTACGGGGCTATGTTGCAGCCTTTTGATATCCCCACGCATAGATGCTACTTCTGCAAGTATTGTTTCTAATGCTTCATTCACACTCTGAGTAGAAGATTCTAACCTAGCAGGTTCGATAGTAACCTCTTTGAAATGACTTAAGAACGGGGCATATTCTTTATTCTTTTGAGCTTCGTGCACTTGCTTAATCTTTTCTGCAAGATTGTCCACGAACGTTTCCATTTTAAAAATGTGTAAGCTCTTAGGATAACCCTCCCTCAAAATATTTTTAATGTCGAATGGATAATCTTTTTCGCCATCGAATACTAACACGAGGGGTAGTAGCGTGGCCATTCGCAATCCTAACTCTAGCATAACATTTGGATTGAGGCTACTCACGTCGCAGACCACAACATCATTATGGTAGATGTTGCGCACAATACTTGCTTGAATCATATCCTCGGCAGCATTTTCACTCACCATTGAAGCGGTAAATCCTGCTTTGTTAGCCGCACGAATAATTAGACGCTGAACTTGGCCCCAGTGGCCGGGAGTATATGCTTCAGTATCGCTTAATGGCATTATGATACCGCAATGTGGCTTGCGCTCAGTAAGTGCTGGCGGTATGATAGGCTCGGGTATGGAGTTAGCTTCCGTGCTCATTGGCTTGATATCCTTAGTACGTCAGTTTATGGTTAACTCGAAGTTTACTCAGTAACCTTTTTGCGATACTTCCACATCTCCAGCACCTCGTTCGGCATGATGATATCCGGCTTATAGGCTGGGTTGTCAGACTCTATTAATAGGTAGCCCTTTTTCTCCACCATATTGGTAACGCGCTTGATGCAGATGCCCTCTGTAGTTACCAGCACATAGGGGTGCCCGTCTATAATGTCTTCCGGTCGCTCGATGTGTTCGCACACTACCAGGTCACCAGGTTCAAAAGTGGGTGTCATCGACGTACCACTTATCTCGAAGGCCCGGAAGTCTCCTTTGTCGAAACCTGGCAATGACATCGTATCCAGATTACCTAGGTACTCGCTATCAGTGAGGTGCTGCCGATAACCTGCTGCGGCCTTGTGAGGCACTATCAGTATTTGCGCACGGCCTTTGTTATCTGTAACGATGTAGCGGGTGGGCATAGAGGAGAATGATTCCTTGCCAGTGCGAGAACCAGTATTTAGGTACTCGACCGTGGTATGATAAAGCTTAGCTAATGCTGCTAAGGTGGAGGGCTTAATTCTAATTGTATCGTCTGTTTCATAGCGGCGCACCTGCGAGAAGCTTAAGCTCAAGTCTTGACGCTTGAACTCCTCTTCTACAGAGCGCAGAGTATGCTCGGCCGCTTCGCGCGCTAGCCGCAGACGCTCACCCCTTCCCTTTGTCATTGTAAATAAAATACTGATTACGACACAAAGCAACACACCACGACACATGAGGGCAAACTTTGTGGCTTAATGTGCCTTAATGTGCCTATTGGTGCCTATATTTGCAATGAATCAAACGCCGCTAGCACATGGAAACTTCAACCACCCAGAAAGCAGAGCGCACTTATGATGTGCGCATCGTCTCGCACCCCAAAGTGCAGAAAGCGCTTAAAATAGAGCAGAATAAGCGCCATGAGGCCGCCAACTATGCCGGACCTGAACCGAGGAAAGTCGATATATTGGCTGACTGGGTAGAAGAAAAAGCCGATGCTATCATTAGCGGCGGCTCAGAGTAGCGTTTTTTTATTTGTCTTTTTTGTGTCTTTTTGTTTCTCTTTCACATTATGCTACGCACCACCTATTCCGACGGGACAATCGTCGAAGCCACTGACACGGCTAGCCAGCAAAACCTAGCTGAAGTTTTATTAAACAGTCGCACCTACACGGTTAAGACGTTGGCCCAGCGCTTAGAAATCAGCGAGCGCAGTGCCTACGAGCTAATCCGTCAAGGCCTCATTGGCTATGGCTGCGCTGGCGCCAAAAATTACCGTGTGGGTGAACCTGCTGTACAGCGTTTTCTCCTAGGCCTTGCTCCCCTGGCTGCCTAGGTAATGGCTAAGGTCAAGCTACACGATACGCCAGCGTGCACCGACGAGCAAAGCCTAGCCCACCGTGCTCAGGTGAGCCCGCCCCACCTGCGCCGCAAGCTGCCACCCCGGGCCCTGCCGCCCCTCGATGGCCCTAGCCCTGCCAAGGTGCTACGCCAGCTAGTCCAGAAGCTCGAAGGCCCCAACGTCAACCTCTACACCCGCATTGCTAATCGGGCCCTGGAAGATGGTGACACCGAGAGCATTGCCAATGCCACCGAAAAGGTACAGCGCGAAATCGACGAGCGATTAAAGTCCCGCCGCAAGCTGCACGAAACCTATCCACTGCTTTACCCCAAGCCCGCCGCCTAATGGAAGCTCACGACGAACAGCCAGGCCTCTCGGCCGCCAACCTACGCAATGCGCTCATCGGTCTGGCCTTCGTCGCCATCGCGGTGCTCGCCTACTGCTTTCTCTAACTCCTCACTGTCAACATTTTTCGCAGAAATGGACACTACCACCCAACAACAAGCACCGCTGGTGCTCGACGCAGGCCCCGCCGCTGAAGGCTGGCTGCACCTTCCCTCGCTACATGCCAAGCTACTGCCGTTGGCGCAGGCTGCTGGCCATGCAGCGCTACACCTCAGCTGCGAGGTAAGCGGCCCAGGGCCCAGCGACTACACCTACCTGGCCTCAGCTAGCGGCCCCAACAACTTCCGGCGCTACATCAGCACGTTCGAGCCCGGCGGTGGCTACAGCTGGCACGACTTCGAGCGCGTGCTGACGGCCAAGCTGGAGGAGCAAGCTACTTACCTGCAAACGGTGAAGGGAGGCCAGCAAGATGCTTAGCCGCCAGCAATTCCTCCGCTACACGGCCAGCCAGTCTAGCCCCGCACCCCGCCCGCCCCGCAAGCTCACCCTAGGCCAGCGCGTACTCGCCGGCTTGCTCTGGGCCTGCCTCGCTCCCTTTCTGCTCATCGGCTTCCTGGTGGTAGGCGAACTGCCCCGCCTCAAGTCATAGAAATGAAAATGCCCGGCGTTCGCAGCGCCGGGCATTTCAGGACAGGATTAAGAAAAGCATCAAACCCTCTAACGCCCTGCTGGGCACAAATATAATGTCTGTTGCTATCACTACCGCCCAGGCCACCCAAGTGCTCACTTCGCAGCACATCGACACCATCACCAACCTAGTCCTAGGTGGTGACCTCTCTAAAATGGATAACGCGGCGCGCGTAGCCTACTACGTGCAGCTCTGCCAGTCGCTGAGCCTGAACCCGCATACGCAGCCCTTCCAGATTCTCAAGTTTCAGGGCAAGGAAATCATGTACGCCACCAAGTCGTGCACCGAGCAGCTGCGCAAGCTGTGGGGCGTGAGCGTCACCAAGCTGGACCGGCATCAGGAAGGCGACGTGTTAGTAGTGGTGGCCTACGTAGTTGACGGTACCGGCCGCACCGACGCCGGCACCGGTGCCGTGCCTGTCACTAACCTCAAAGGTGAGGCCCTGGCTAATGCCTTTATGAAGGCCGAAACCAAAGCCAAGCGCCGGGCTACGCTCAGCATCTGCGGCCTTGGCATCCTCGACGAAAGCGAGCTTGACACCATGCCGCAGGCCACCCAGGTAGCCATGCCGGCTACTGCCGAAGTTGGTACCAGTGCCACCGTAGTAGAGGAGCCGACCCCTGTAGCAGCCACGCTCGACGAAGCCAAGGTAGCTGGCCACCGCACCCGCATGATGTATGCACGCTCGCTGGTGGAAGTGCAGCAAATCTGGAAAGAGATTCCAAAGCACCTAGCCCCGCAGTTGCTAGCCGATAAGGATGCCGCGAAGCTGCGCCTCAGCAAACAGCCCGCGCCCCAGCCTGTGCATGACCAGGAATTGGTGAAGGAGTTTGTCGAGCATCCTACCACGGGCATGAACCTGCCGGAGGCCAGTGAGGAGCAACGGGCCGAAATCACGCGGCTTATGAAGCTGCCCATCATCACGGCCGGCGAGCGCGCTGACATGCTGAAGGTGTTTTATAAGCTAGACGAGGCCCGGGCTGAGCAGGCCATCTTCAAGCTGCTCAATGAGCAGGCGGTACGGGAGGGACGTGATGCAGATAAGGAGTGGCGCCAGGCCCTGCACAAGTTCATCTATAAGAACTCGGCCCAGCTAGGCGACTACGAGGTCAGCCGCTTATCCGCAATGAATGAAGACGGCAATGTGCACTGGCAAACACTGCGGGCTGAGATACTCAACGCGATAGCCACCCTCAAGCAGGCGCAGGCACTCGCGGCCTAGTCAGTTGAACGAAAAAAGGCCACCCCAGCCAAGGCGACCCTTTCATTTTCTTAATAGTTGCATCGTGAATATATGGCATTCAACGCAATGTTGCCCGAGCCGCCGCCAATTGGACAGGACTCAGATTTGCCCTGGCTGGCTAGTATGAGAGTTGCCGAGACTCTCGATTTAGGTTCGATTCCTAACGCAACTCATGTATGAGCAGCCAGGCCTTCTACTTCCTGCTGCAGGAAACAATGAGCCACAGCAAGTACTCCTGGCGACGGGAGTACTTGAAGCTGTCCCTAGGCAAGAAGCTGCGCCTAGAGAAGGTGGTGGAGTACGAGGATAAGACCATCTACCGGCCTACCAAGCTGTCTTTTGGCCTGCCTTTCGGCTGCGTGCTCAGCACGAAGGCTGAGTACGTTGGGGCGCTGCTGCGCTTCCGTAAGGATGCGGCTGACCGCAAGCGCCTAGCTGAACTGGAGAAGCTACTGCGCAAGGAGACCGACCAGAAGATGGAGAAAGCACGTGGCGTAGGCGCGGCCTTCGGTGCCTCGCCCCTACGTGTGGCCACGACGCCGGCGCTGGTACCAGCTGCCAACCTCTTCGACGACTTTACTATCGTCGACACCGAGTTTCAGGATAAGCACCTACTTGAAATAGCCGCCATCCGCTACCAGAACTGGGAGCCAGTCGACCAGATGGTGAGCTGCGTGCGTTTCCGCGAGTGGGTAGCCCCTCGCACGACCCAACTCACTGGCCTCACGGCTGACATGCTGCACAGTGCGCCCCTGGAAAAGACCGTGCTACAGGCCTTCGCCAAGCTAGCCGGCGGCTCACTGCTCATCGCGCACAACATCGGCGCCGACCGCAGCCAGATTGAGCGCGCCCGCCAGCGCCAAGGCGCCGAGGCGGACTTGCCCAATAAATGGTTCTGCACGATGGCCCTTGCCAAGGCACGCCTACCCAAGGGCACCAAGTGCGGCCTAGGTGAACTCTGTGACCGCTTCGGTTTCTCGCGGCGTGGCCACCACCAGGCGCTTACCGATGTGCAGATGTGCTTCCAAATCCTGCGCCACTTCCATCAGGAAGCTGCCCTCACTTCGCTCGACCCCAAAGCCCGCAAGGCTGCGCCCACCCTCGATTTCGCTGCCTAACCTATGCTTCCTATCCGCCAAACCATCAATGCCCTGCCCGGCCTCAAGCGTACCGAGAAAGCGGTGCTGATTGAGGTGTGCCAGCTTGCTGAAAACAGCGAGCCGGCGGGCTGGTGCACGGCTAAAAATGATTACCTGGTGCAGGCCCTTGGCGGAACCGAGCGCACCATGTCGCGCACCATCACGGCCCTCGAAAGCCGTGGGCTGCTGCTGAGCAAAGGGCAGGGTAAAGCCCGCAAGCTAGGTGCTAGCCCTGCGCTTCGGGCCTGCTATGCTGGCGCCGATGAGGCTACCCGCCGGGCTGCTATTGCGACGCTGAACCTAGACAAAAATGGTCACCAACCTAGACAAATAGAGCCCACCAACCTAGACAAAAATGGCGCTCAACCTAGACAAAATGACGAGGTTAAGGCCGCTGAACCTAGACAAAATGGGTCTGCCAACCTAGACAAAAATGGTCACCAACCTAGACAAAATGGGTCGCGCGTAATAGGAGACCAGCAATACCAGCAATTAACCAGTTCACCCCCTACCCCCGAGGAGTGGGTGGCGGCTCAAAAAAAAATTGCGAAGCTCGAGTTGGAGAACTCCCAGCTGAAAGCCAAAATCGAAGAGTTAGTACCCCCCGTTGCGCAGCCCCCCCGCGAAATCGCGGCCGAGTCGCAGGGGCCGCAGCATTCGCTAGCTTCGAAGGCGTTGGCTGCCGAGATGGCTAAGCTCTGGCACATCACCCAGCAGGGCAACGCCCGCAAGTGGATGCAGCTGGCCCGCTTTACCCACCTGATGGAGCAGGCTGGCCGCCTGGCCGAAGTCAGCAAGCAATTCACTGGCTACGCCCTCTACCGCGAGAAGCGGGGCATTGAGCCCTACAACCTCGACAAGTATCTCGGCAGTGAGGGCGAAGGCTACTGCGGCGAGTGGTGCGCCTACGAGTGGTCAACCAAGGCCAAAGAAGCCAAGGCAGACCGCGATGCGCCCCCAGCAGCCGCCCCCGCCCGCGCTGCCACTTCCCCCACCAAGGCCAGGGCCCAGAACTGGAGCTAGGCCCCCAACCTCAACTTTCCGATGACTGCCATCCTTCAAAAAACCACCCACCTGCCACCCCAGGCCCTACCCATCGAGCGGGCGGTCCTAGGTGCAGCGATGCTCGAGGCCTCGGCTACCGCTACGGCACTGAGCCTGCTTGCCCCGGAGGCGTTCTACCAGCCCGGCCACCAGCTGGTATTCTCGGCAATGCAAGCACTACAGGCCAGCGGCTCGGCCGTCGACCAGCTCACCGTCGTGCAGTACCTGCGCGGCAAAGGCACGCTGGAGCGCGCCGGCGGCATCGGCTACGTGGCCGGCCTCACCAGCCAAGTCAACAGCGGCGCTCACATCGAGGCGCACTGCCGCATTCTACTCGAGTTCCATGCTCGGCGCACTGTCATCACCGCCGGCACCTTACTGCAAACCCACGGCTATGACGAGGGACGCGACGCGCTAGAAGTGCTAGCCGAGGCGCAGCAGCAACTCATGGGCCTGCACACCGTGCTCGACCAACGCCCAGCCCAAACAGTAGCCGACCACTTCGATGCCGTGTTTGCCAAGCTCGAGCAGGACGTGCTCAAGCCTGGCATGACGGGCGTGCCCACTGGCTTGATGGAGTTGAACGACTCAACCGGCGGCTGGCAGCCCGGCGACCTCATCATCATCGCGGCCCGCCCGGCCATGGGCAAGACGGCGGTAATGCTGCATGCAGCTCGTGAGGCAGGCCTCGACCACGACAAGCATGTCTTCATTGCCTCACTCGAAATGCCGGCGGCGCAGCTGGTGCAGCGCCTCGTCTCGTCGGAGGTTGAGGGCTACAGTAACTCCGACCTGCGCCGGGGCAACGTGCGCGGCGGCGTGGAAGAGGTAGCCAGCATCCGCCAGAAGGCTGCCCGCCTCAAAACCCTAGGCCACCGCCTACACGTCGACGACACGCCTGGCGTCAGCATTCAGCAGCTACGGGCCAAGTGTCACCGCCTGCACGCTGAGCACCCACTGGGGTTGATTATGGTCGACTACATCCAACTGATGAAGGGCGACGGCAAAGGCCGCGGCAACCGAGAGCAAGAGATTGCCAGCATCAGCCGCGGGCTCAAAGAGCTAGCCAAAGAGCTAAACGTGCCGGTCATCGCCCTCAGCCAGCTGTCGCGCGACGTGGAGAAGCGCGGTGGCCAGAAGCGGCCCCAACTAGCCGACCTACGTGAGTCGGGCGCCATCGAGCAGGATGCCGATATCATCATGTTCCTCTGGCGCGGCGAGTACTACAAAATCGACGAGTACGACGATGGCAGCCCGACCGCCGGCACGCTGCTCATGGACATCGCCAAGAATCGCAACGGCTCGGTGGGCGAAATCATCGTGGGCTGCAACCTGCGCCGCGGCCTCATCTACGACCTAGGCACCGAGCCGGGCACGTCGGCCGAGGAGTTGCCTGCAGCAGCCGAGTACCAGCCCCGTCGCATCACCACCAGCACCCAGGACGACTTCAGCCAGCCGCTGGTACTACCCGACGCCCCACCTGACGCCCCTTTCTGATGGAACAGTACTCGCCCCGCATGGCCGTCGCGGTACGCCGTGAGCTACGCCAGGCCAATGGCAAGCGCTTCGCTGAGCTACTGGCCTACTACAAAGTGCGCGGCGGCCCAGGCCTCGGCCTCGCTCCCAAGGAACTAGCTGAGCGTCAGTCCCGCCAAACGCATAACAGAATTTATAACAACCCACCTCAAGCGGCCTAGGGCCACCTACCCCATGCAGCCTACCACCCTCAACCCCGAAACCCACTGCCTCGACTGCGGCGAAGTGCTCAGCGAGTACGGCCACTGCTGGCAGCACCACTGGCCACCGATGGACCCCGCGCAGGATGCTACAACCTCAGCCCCGGCGTTGGCGCACCCAGTCCAACAGCAGCAGCCCCCCTGCCAGCAGTAGGCTACACACTAGCGAACCTGCCAAACTATAGATTAAAGCTGCTCTCATGCAGCAAATAAACATCAATCCACTAAGTATTTACAAAAATGCAACCCGAAACCACTTCCGAAACTAGTCTCGTCGAGAACTGGGCCATCCTTGAAATTATGGGCCACGAGCGCCTCGCCGGCCGCCTCACTGAAACCACCATCGCCGGCGTGCCCATGTTGCGCGTGGAAGTGCCCGCCACCGAGAAGCTGCCCGGCTTCACCCGCCTGCTCAGCGGGGCCAGCATCTTCTCGCTTACGCCAGTACCGCAGGACGTGGCCACCCTCGTCGCCGGCCAGCTGCAAAAGACCGCCGTCAGTGGCATCCCGGCCTATGGCTTCACCTTCGGCCAGCAGCTGCAAATGAGCCAGGCCCTAGGGCTGCCCGCCCCGAAGGAGCCCAAGGCCAGCATTTTTCCCGGCGATGATGACGAGGAAGAAGACGACCCTTTCGAAGATGACTGCGAGCAGTGTGGCGGCCCCACCCGCGAAGGCTTTTGTCGCACCTGCCAAGCATGAGCCCCTACGATGACCCCGCTGTGTCGGCTGGCGAAATAGCCGACTACCTCGACCAGTTGCGTCTGTCCTTACCAAGCTGTGCCTTAGATAGTGCCTCTAGTACGGATATGACTCTCTCGATTGATAGTCTACCACAAGCATATTCCTCCAATAGCCACTCTTCATAGCTATTAGGCGCTATCGCTGTGCCTTTTGTCCATGCTAGGGCAGCGGCTATTACTCGACGGCGTTTTTCTTCAGTAAGCATGGACCAAAGGACACACACAGTTTCCGCACTCTAGTAGGTAGAACCACCCATTTACCATGAGTAAAACCCTTAGATACTAATGCTCCGACAAGCTTCCCGCGTGGATGCTAACCAAGCCGATATCGTGCACGCGCTGCGCGGTATCGGCGCTTCGGTTTTCCACGTGCACCAACTCAAGAATGCGTTTGACATCCTCGTCGGCTACCGCGGCCGCACTTTCCTGATGGAGCTGAAGGTTTCCGAGAAGGAGAAGCTCACCCCCGGCGAGGCTGAGTTTAAGCGCACCTGGCGCGGCAGCGAGTACCACATCGTCTACACCGTCGACCAGGCTATTGCCATCCTCACCGCCCGCCCTGGGCCCGCTACCTGCCCGCACTGCCAGGGCAAGCTCACGCCATGAATATCCCACCCATCACCAACCCTAGGGCCTACGCCACGCACCTGCTGGTAGCCTGGCAAGCTGAACTTGAACAGCGCCAAGCCCCCGGCAAGCCAGGCCGGCCAAATCCCTTGCTGGCGCTGATTACGGTGGAACTGGCCCGCCGCAAACAGGCCACTAATTAGGAACGAAACTACTTGCTTAATCATTTCTGCATTTGTATATTAGATACCTTTTCCGCCCTGCTTATGCTACCCACCTACGACCCTGTTCTTAACTTACCCGCACCCACCCCGCTCCCCACCTTGCAAGTCACTTCTGCAGGGCGGCTTACTCTGAGCATCGCCTTGATGCACGAGCTTAAGCTGGAGAACGGTAGTCGCGTCAACCTGGTGCCGCCTGTCTATGGCAGCGAGTACTGGCACCTCGACCTGCGCCCTACTGCGGCCCGCACGGTGGAGTGGCACAATGGCTCTGCCCCTCGGGTGAAGAACGTCGACCTGCCGCCCTGGCTGGTGCCTAATGCCATTCGCCTCATGCTCGTGCGAGAGAAGCAGACGCATCCAGATTACTACCCCTTACTGCCTACTCATGCCCTCGCTGCCTAGGTCCCCACGTCGGCCCTGGCAGCCTGCCCCTGCTAAGCGAGAGTATGTGCAGCATGCGGCTCGTGATAGCCGCTACGACACGGCTAGGTGGCAGGCGGCCCGCAAAGCGCAGATAGCCCGCTGCCCGTGTTGTGAGGAGTGCGAGCGTCAGGGCCGTGTGACGGCCGCTACCGTGACCGACCACATTATCCCTGTGCGCCTAGGCGGTGACTTCTGGGACGCTCGCAACCACCAAAGCTTGTGCCGAGCCTGCCACCAAGCTAAGAGTGCGTCAGAGCGCACGCAAATAGCTCCTAGGGGGTAGGGGGTCGAAATCCTCTAGGCCTATTGGCTCTACACCGTAGCCCTCAGTCAAATTCTCGTGCTGTCAGGTTAGACAGGTTTTTCATAGATTGTATTTTAACAACTTTTATAGCATTATGCCAGGCCCACCCCCAAAACCCGCTCGACAAAAGCGGTTAGAGGGCACCCATCGCAAGGACCGAGAGGCGCCTAACGCGCTGGACTTCAACCCCGCTGTAGACTTACCTGCCCCACCCGACGACCTACGCCCCGAAGCTGCGCGCCAGTGCTGGGAAGTGTGTGCAAAGGAATTGCACGCCAAAGGCATGCTGGCCTCGGTGGACTTGGCGCTACTACGCGCCTACTGCTACCAGACGGCACTGATGCTGGAGGCTGAGGAGGAGTTGGAGCTGAATGGCAAAACCGAAACCCGCTTCACGGCTAACGGCTCGCACCAAGTGCGCTCGCCTTGGGTGGCCATCCTCTCCGATGCCACCGAGAAGGTGAGCAAGATTGGGCAACAATTTGGCTTTAGCCCCAGTAGCCGCACGCGAATCAGTGTGCCGAAATCAGAGAAAAAGGAAGCCGACCCCTGGGCTGATTTGTAAATGAGTACTCCCCGCAATTACTGCGCGATTGCCACCCGCTATGCCAAGCAAATGGTGGACGCTTATGCTAAGGAAGAGGCCATTAAGGTCGAACTGCGCCCCGTGCAGCTCGACCTTAAAAAGCTGCGCCAGCAGGAGGAGCCCGACGCCGACGCCGTAGCCGCCCTGGAGGCCGCGATTGCCCGCCACCAGCAGCGCATCTACAGCCTAAAGGTGCGCTGCAATAAGTACGTGGCCCTGGCCTGCGAGCGCCAGCTAAACGACTTGAAGCGCAAGCGTTTTGCCTACACCTTCAACGAAGAGAAAGCCAACCGCATCTGCAAGTTTATTGAGCTACTGCCCCATACCAAGGGCGAGTGGGCGGGCCGCCCCATCGTGCTGGAGCCCTGGCAAATCTTCATCCTGACCACCGTGTTTGGCTGGCTGGATAAGAAGGGCCGGCGCCGCTACAAGGTCACGTACCTGGAAATTCCGCGCAAAAACGCCAAGAGCACGCTCAGCTCGGGCGTAGGGCTCTACATGCTAGCCGCCGATGGCGAGGGCGGGGCCGAGGTCTACAGCGCGGCCACCACCAAGGACCAAGCGAAAATCGTGTGGAAGGATGCCAAGGGCATGGCCCAGAAATGCAAAGGCCTGCAGGCGCGCTTCGGCGTGAAGACGGCCGCCCACAGCATCTATACCGAGGAGGGCAGCAACTTCCTGGCCCTGGCCCGCGACCAAGGCGGCAACCTCGACGGCCTGAACGTACACTGCGGCATCATTGACGAGCTGCACGCCCATAAGACCCGCGAGGTGGTGGAAGTAATCGAGACGGCCACCGGTGCCCGCACACAGCCGCTGCTCTGGCAGATTACCACGGCCGGCTTCAACCTAGCCAGCATCTGCTACGAGCAGCGCACCTACACGGCCAAGGTGCTGCAGGGCCAGTTCACCGACCACCAGCACTTCGGTATCATCTTCACCATTGATGCCGATGATGACTGGGCGCACCCCACCAGCTGGCAGAAGGCCAACCCCAACTGGGGCATCAGCGTGAATGAGGAGGATATTCAGCGCAAAGGCAGCATGGCCGTGAAGGTGGCCGCCAAGCGTGGTGGCTTCAAAACCAAGCACCTCAACGTGTGGGTAAATGCCAAGGAAGCCTGGATGGACATGCAGAAGTGGGCGCTCTGCGCCGACCCGAGCCTGAGCCTGGAGCAGTTTCGCGGCGAAGAGTGCGTGGGCGCCGTCGATTTGGCGACCAAGGTGGACATTGCGGCGCTGGTGCTACTCTTCAAGCGTGGCGAGCAGTACTACCTCTTCCCCTTCTTTTGGCTGCCAGAGGAAGCTATCGAGGGTCAGGATAATGCCCACTATGCTGGCTGGGCCGATGAGGGGTATCTGCAACTGACGACTGGCAACGTGACCGACCAGAACCTGATTCAAGACCAGGTGCGGGCCCTAGCTGCCGCGCACCAATTGCGTGGCCTAGCTTTCGACCCCTGGCAGGCCATGAAGTTTGGTACCGAGCTCACCGAGGAGGGGCTGAATGCCTCGGAGTTTCGCATGACCGTGCAGAACATGAGCGAGCCCATGAAGGAACTGCACGCCGCCATCATTTCGGGCAAGCTGACCCACCCTGATAACCCCGTGATGAACTGGATGATGAGCAACGTGGTGGCGCACACCGATGCCAAGGAGAACATCTTTCCGCGCAAGGAGCAAGCGCAGAATAAAATCGACGGGCCAGTGGCTAGCATTATGGCCATGGGCGAGTGGCTGACAGGCGAAGGCCCCGAAACCAGCATCTACGAAGAGCGCGGCCTGCGCATGCTCTAGGGCTTGCCCCTAGTTTCCCCCGCCCAAAATTGCAGTCCACCTAGGCAGCGTCGGAGCTTTGACACAGTTCAAGCCCCGACGCTGTGTCTTTTTGGTCTAATCCGTTTTCGCGTTCTACCTCCACCCCGCTGCAAGCGGCGGTGTCGGTAGAGCGTGAGCAGCGCAGCGCTGGCACTGACGTGCAGGTTAGCACCGAGAGCAACGATGCCCGCCTGCTGGGCATGCTAGGCTTTGGCGGTGGTAGTGTCGCTGGCGTACCCGTCAACCAGCAGACGGTGATGAGCATTGCTGCAGCTTATGCCTGCGTCAATAACATCAGCCAGGATATTGCGGGGCTGCCCTGCCAGCTGTTTCGGCGCGACCAAGGCAAGCGCACGCCAGTAGATGAGCACCCCGCAGTGCCGCTACTCAACTTGCAAGCCTGCGGCCTGCAGAACGCCTATCACTTCCGCCAGTCGATGACCGCGCTCACGTTGCTGCGGGGCAACGCCTATGCGCTGATTGTGCGGGCGGCGAAGCTGCGGCCCATCCAGCTGCTCTTCAAGCACCCCGACGAAACAGATGTGCGCAAATCGGGCGGCCGGCTTTGGTACAAGTTTAATGGTGACCCCAAGACCTACGCTGACTATGATGTCATTCACCTCAAGGGCCTGAGCCTCGACGGTGTGATGGGCGTGAGCGTCATTCACTATTTCCGCGAAACTTTCGGCAAGGGCCTAGCTGCGTCGAAAGCCCACACCAACTTTTACCAGAACGGCGCCAAGCCGTCGGGCACGTTGGAAATGGACAAGACGCTGACTGACGCCGCGGCAGCGCGCCTCACGGCCTCCTTTGCTTCCCAGTATTCGGGTGTAGAAAATGCTGGCAAGCCAATATTGCTAGAGGAGGGCCTGAAATACAAGGCTATCAGCCTAACGCCCGAGGATGCCGAATTTATCAGCACCCACAAGCTGACGCGCTCCGACATCGCCAGCATTTTCCGCATGCCGCCGCACAAAATCGGCGACTTGGAGCGCTCGACTAACAACAATATTGAGCAGCAGAGCCTCGACTACGTGGGCGATACACTGCTGCCTATCCTACTGGCCCAAGAGCAGGAGTACCGCCTCAAGCTGTTGCGCACCGATGAGGTGGCTACGCACTATTTCCGCCACAACGTGTCGGCGCAGCTGCGCTCTGATGCCACGGCCCGCGGCAACTTCTACGCCAAGCTCTTTCAGGTGGGCGCGTTCAGTCCTAATGACATTCTAGCCTTAGAAGACCGCAACGGCATCGGCGAGGCTGGTGACGAGCGCTTTATCCCCGTCAACATGGCCCCGCTCAGCCGCCTGGCTGAATTAACTGATGCGCAGATAGCTGGCCGCAAGGCGCCTGCCACGCCACCCGCTAACACGCCGCCCCCGGCGCCCGAAAATGAGTAAGCCACTTCAGCTACCTGAAGGCCGGGAGGCCCGCGTAGTTACCACCCCACCCAGCATTGAATACCGCGCCCTTGACGGTGGCGGCCAAGAGCCTGCGGCTTTTGTGGGTCAAGCCATTGTATGTGGCGTGCGTAGCAGCCCACTAGGCTTTCCTGGCTTCCGCTTCGTGGAAATTATCGACGCCCACGCGCTCGATGGCACCGACATGTCGGACGTGATTGGCGTGTTCAATCACGACGCCAACCAGCTCCTCGGGCGGACCCGCAATAACACGCTCACGCTGGAGCGCACGGCGGACGGTGGCCTGAGCTACCGCATCCCCTACGACGCGCAAGACCCCGACCACCAGCGGGTAATGCGCAAAATCGAGCGTGGCGACGTGGACGGCAGCAGTTTCCTGTTTCGGGCCAAAAAGGACGACTGGCAGGAAGAGCAGGACGCCGCTGGTGGTAGCCTGTACGTGCGCACTGTGCTGGAAATCGAGACGCTCTACGACGTGTGCCCGGTTACCTCGCCCGCCTACCCAGATGCTACGGCTGCCAAGCGCAGCCACGACGCCTACCAACAGGAGCACCCGACCCCACCAACTGGTTCCTGCCCCGATTTGCTTACCCGCCAGCTAGCCCTTAAAGCCCGCCGCTAATCACTTTCTCACCTTTTTTCTGCAAAAAATAATATGTACGACCTGAAGAAGCTGCGTGAAAAGCGGCAGGCCAAGATTGACGAGGCTCAAGGCCTTATTGACGCCGCAAACCAGCGGGCGCCCGAAGCGCGCAGCCTCACGGCTGACGAAAAGACCAAATACGATGCCCTGGATAAGGAAATCGATGAGTTAGAGCTTGATATCAAGCGCGCCGAAAAGGCAGAGCAGCGTCAGAAAGACGAGGCTGGTAAAACGCCTTCGCTTAACAACAACCACCGTACCCAGGAGGCTCGTGACATTGCCAGCTATTCGGTGCTGAAAGTGGTGCGTTCTATGTCGGGCGGTCCCGCTCTGGATGGCATCGAGCGCGAAATGCACCAGCAGGCCGTAACTGAGGCCCGCGCTCTAGGTCAAGACGTGAACGGCGTAGGCATCCCGCAGATGCTGCTCAGCCGCCGTGATAACTCGATTACCCAGCCTACCCAGCCCGAGGATGGCTCGGCCGTTAAAGCCCAGGACACGGTGCGCCCCATTATCGACCTGGCTCGCCCCAAGTCGGTGCTGCGCGCCCTAGGTGTTACGTTCCTAGGTGGCCTGGTAGGCGACGTTGGCGTGCCTTCGCTCTCGCAGGGTGCTAAATCGACTTTTAAGGGCGAAATCGAAACGCTCGACAAGTCGAACCAGAAATTCAAGGATGCGAAGCTCAGCCCGCACCGGATGGGTACCTGGGTGCGCCGCAGCAAGCAGTTTTTAATTCAGACCTCACCGGGTGTCGAGCTCCTGCTGCGCTCTGACCTGGAAAAGAGCATTGTGCAGGAGCTGGAGCGCGTAGCCATCAACGGCGACGGCCAGGATAACGAGCCGCTGGGCATCCTCAATTACAGCGACATCCTGCAGCTGGTGCTAGGTGCCAACGGCGCAGCACCCGACCGCGATACGCTGGTGCTATTGGAGTCGCTGGTGGAAGGCCAAGACCTGGCACTCGACTCGGCTGGCTACCTCATCAACGTGGCCACCAAGTCGAAGCTCAAGCGCACGAAGGTGGACGCTGGTTCGGGCTTGTTCTTGATGAACGATAACCGCGAGCTGAACGGCTACCCCGTGCAGGTAACTAGCAACGTGCCGCGCACGCTGAGCAAGGGCACTAGCGCCAACAAACTATCGGCAGCCGTTTTCGGCGACTGGAGCCAACTGCTCATTGGTCAGTGGGGCGGCCTCGACATCACGGTGGACAACATCACGCTAGCCAAGCAAGGCCAAGTGGAAATCATCATTCAGACTTTCCACGACGTGCTAGCTGCCCAGCCCAAAGCCTTCGCAGCCGTGAAAGACATACTCACCGAGTAATCACAGGAAGAGGTCGCACCTCAAAAGCCCCGGCTGCCCTGCGCAGTCGGGGACTTTTGGGTGCCAGAGGTCTGGTTTTCACCCTTTTTTCTGCTGGTTATGAATGATACTGATGCTCCGCTGAGCAATTCGGCCGCCCCAGAAGGTGGCACTACGCCTGCGCCTGCCGCAGATGCTACTTCCACGCCTGCCTCTACAGGCAGCGACGCGCCTACGCCTGCGCCTGCACCGGCCCCAGCTGCGCCGCCAGCACCCGCCCCAGCGGCCCAAAAAGCCCCTGCGTCGGCCCAAAAACCGGCTTCAAATGCGTCCAAATCGACCGAAAACGTGTCAAAATCCACCGTTTCCGTGTCCGCAGCGCCTCAAGGTGTCGCTATCAAGATGCTGCGCTCGCATCCGGCCGTTGGCGCGTTTGCGGGTGACACGACCACGGTACCAGCGGCGCTGGCCACCAAACTGATAACTGAAAAGTTTGCCGAGCGCACCACGGCCGCCCCGGTGGTCGAACTGGTGAAACCTACCGACGCCCAGCTGGTGCAGGCCAAGGCCGCTTACGCCCGCTATGGCGCCGTGACCGACTTCAAAAACTTCCAGGGCAACCCGATGCCCGAGTTTGAGAAGCTGCCCGAGGCTATCCAGTGCGCTTGGGCGGCTGCCGCTAACCTCGAATACAGCCACAAGCCTGCCTAACCTCCGCCATGCTCACCCTCGACGCCGCCAAAGCCCATCTGAAGCTCGACCCCACTGATACCAGTGAGGATGTGCTGCTGCAGGGCTACGTCGATTCGGTGCAGGCAGCCTTCGAAATCGAAAGCAAGCGCCGGTGGCCCGTTGAGGGTGAGCCGGCGCTTGTGACGGTGCTCGACCCGACTACCGTGCCGCCTACTACCCGGTTCGTGGGCTATGTAGACCCGGCTGTGCTCAGCGAGAAAGAGCAGAAGGTAGCCGGTCAGTGGCTGCGCCTGGTGCTGGGCCACTGGTATGAAAACCGCGGCTCGGTGGCGGTGGGGCTGAACCTGACGGAAGTGCCGCAGACGGCCAAAATGCTGATGAACCTAGTCCGAGTGCCTACGCTATGATTCCTGCCGCGCTTTTAACCGCACCAATTCAGCCTTCAACTCGCTGTTTAATTGCTCATTCACTTGGCGCAGGTTTCTCATACCCCGCTCCAGAGCTGGGGCCATCTGCTTTACCCCTTCACTGATTCGCTGTACTAGCTCCGCTGTAGTAGGTAGTTGGGTTTCCATACCGCAAAATACATCAGAATGAATTTCGGCAAGTTCGACCGCAAGCTGCTGCTGCAAAAGCCTGCTGCTACCGTGCAGGATAGGTTCGGTGCGTCGAAGCCGGTGGCGAACGCCTTTGAAGACGTGGCCACGGTCTATGGTGAGCAAAAGCCAGGCACTGGTACCGAAATCTTCCTGGCCCAGCAGCAAACCGCCCAGGTTACGGTCAACTGGCAGATACGCTACCGCGCTGATGTGCGCCCCACCTGGCAGCTCATCTACAACGGTGAGCTCTACCAGATTGTGGCCGTGGTGGAGATTGGCCGCCGCACCGGCCTGCTGCTCATTACCTACAGCCGGGGGCCTGCGCCCAAACCCGTTACGCCTGCCGCCCCTGGTACTTATCAATCAAACTACCGCACTGCTTACTAATGTCGCTCGCTTCCTATACCGCCCCCGCCCAGCGCCGCGAAGGCGATAAGACGCTCATTCAAGACCTGACTGCTGCCTATAAGCAGATTCAGGACTTGACTGGGGCTATGCAGACGTTAATGAACCGCGCAGAGGTGGAACTGCCGAAGCTGGCCAGTGTGGCCACATCGGGCAGCTACGGCGACCTGGAAGACGTGCCGACCATTCCGGCTGCCTACACCGACGAGCAGGCGGCTGAGGCCAGCAAGGCCGTGGTGGATGCAGCCGTAACAGGGCTGGAAATAGGCCTGCCTATCAACGAGCAGGATTTCACCGTGACCACTGATGAGGCAGGCGTCGCCACGGACATCGGCGTGAACTACAGCCACGTCCTAGGGCGGGCCACGGCTAGCTACAACGAAACAACCAAGACGCTTACCCTGCGCCTATCGCCCGAGGTAGAGCCCCTCGTCTTGACGCTAAATATTACTAGCTCCACCAGCAGCGCCACGGCCCCTACAAGTCCGACATTTACTGCTCTCACCAGCAGCGGCTTTATCCAAAATGATGGCGCCAACCCGCTCACCTATAACGCTGGGCCGCCTGCTTACTGGCTGGCCGCGCAATCGGCCTGGAACGGTGGCGGCAATACGGGCAAATGGCCGTTACGCCTGCCCATCAATACCGCCGGGGGCCTGCGCCAGCGCGTTATCGACCCGAGTGTTTTTAACTCGCTGTGCGGCCTCACGCTGCGCACGGTTGATAGCACCAACCACGCCAGCAACGTGGTCAATATCGAGCTGTATGTCAACAACGGTAAGATAGGCTACATTCTGAATGGGACCGAAAACCTTACCAGCATCAGCATTGCGGCCGGTGAATACCTGCTGCTCATCATCGGTACGACCGTTAAGGGCTACCGTAGTGTCGATGGTACGGCGCTGACTGAGCTCGTGAAGGAATTCACAAACGTAGACCCCACTACGGCCGTGCTTTACCCCGGCCAAAACGGGCACTTCGGCAGCAAGCTCGGCGAGCCGGCACACTATGGTTTTGTAGCGTAGTAGTCCCATGGCTGTTCTTATCATCAAACAAGCCGCGCTGCCCCAGGGCCAGGGCGTGCCGCTCAAAACGAAGGTCGTAGGCTCCAAAGCCGTGCCGCTGCGCCCCCATAAGCCGGGTGGCGTGCCGTCGCTGACTTCGCGCGTGGCAGCTGGCGCCTACAACGCCAGCGGCCAGCTGCTGCGCACGCTCTACGCCGGCACGTCGAAAACGACCTCCCAGGTGCTGGGCCTGCTCAGCTTTGACGGCAAAGGCGACCGCGGCCAGACCGTGAGCGGCGCCACGCAGCTGCGCAAGCAGCTGCCCAACAAGCTAGCTGCTCGGTTTGCCGGCATCGTGGCCAACACGAGCCCGCAGGCGATGACGAACAAGATTCCGTTTGCCACCGACGACCAGGGCAACAACGTGACCGGCAGCAATGTCTGGTTTGGCTACCGCCCGTTCAACTGCCTCAGCATCGGCCGCACGGCCACCCGTGCCTACATCGGCCAGGGCTACACCGAAGGCCCGCAGTCGCACGGCGCCTTCGCGCTCAACGACATCCAGACTCGCGTTAATTACCAGAAAATTCCCGCGGCCGACCGCTTGACGCAAGGCACCTGCTACCAGGACCAAGACGCTACGCTGCTCTACCACCTCGGCTACGATGGCATTGACGGCATCGACTCGGGGCTCTCGGGTACGCTGCCCGCGTACTACCGGGACTATAAGAGCAAGTGGTTTATCTACGCCACGAGCCTGGCCACGGGCGAGCGCGTGACCTTCGCCAGCGGCACCAACTACGCCGTCATGCAGGGCGTGCGGCCGCAAATCAACTACAACGGCTACCAGTTCAGTGTCCGCTGTGCCGGCATGGCCGTGCAGAAGACGGGCAACCTACTTTTTGTCTCGCTGCCCGACACGAACGAAATCATCGTGCTCAATAAGACCACGATGGCCTACGTGCGCACCATTACCAGCTTCACCCGCCCCGGCGCGCTGTGGGTGGACTACGAGGAACGCCTGTGGGTGGCCAGCCAGAACCCGGGCACCCCCAACACAACACCCGTGAAGCTTTCGGGCCAGCCCGTAGGCGCCGCCGGCTACGGGGATGGGTTCGAGTTCAGCATTGACAAGGCCTTCGACGGCAACCCCAGCACCTACTACGCCAGCAGCGCCAACGCGCCCAATGGTTGGCTGGGCCTGTACGTGGGGCCAGGCGTGGTGATTACGGGCGTCGAGCTGCGCCCCTCGGACGGCCGCGAGGCTGACTGCATGGGCTGGATTCAGCTCAGCAACGCCAACAACAACGATGATGCGCGCGACCGCCGCACGGTCTACCAGATTGCCACTAAGCCCGCGGCTGGCCAGTTCACGCGCTACAACTTCACCAATACCCGGCCCTGGAGCTACGTGCGCGTGTTCAACCCCGGCAAGCCGCTCAAGCTGGCCGATATGGTGGTGTGGGGCTACCGGCTCACCGATACCCACGTCGTGGCCAGCTACACCATCAGCAGCACAGGCACGCTGACGGCTACCGGTGTGAGCCTTAGCGGCCACCAGGAGGTGACGGCCCTCACCGACGACGCCAACGGCAACCTCTACACCCGCGAGGGCGGCAGTAAGCAGGCCGTCTGCTGCTACTCGAAAGCGACGGGCGGGGCGGCTACCAAAACGTGGACGGGCACCGAGGGCGTCAAGTTCTACTTTACCGACGTGTACGGCACGCTGCTGCACAACCAGGAAAGCCCCGCGCCACTGGCCTGCGCCCCCGATGGCTCGGTGTGGGTAGGGGACACGGGCAATGAGCGTTTGGTGCACTTGAGCGCCACCGGCAGCTTTATCGAGGCCATTTATTACGCCAGCCACTCGCGGGCCTGCCTAGTGGATGGTAACGACCCGACCCGGCTGTTTGGGGAAAACCGCGAGTACACGCTCGACCCGACCAAGCCCCTGGCTCCGAACAACGGCAGCTGGCGCCTGGCTTTCAACTGGAGCCAGACCTACAACACCACGATATACCGCTACCTCAAGGAGGTCAATACGCTCGCCAACGGCCGCACCTATGGCGTCGTGGCCCACGAGGAATTTGCCGGCCAGCCCATGCGCTACGTCGTGGAGCTTGTGAAGGGCGTGGGCGTGCGCTTCACCCCCACGGTACTGCCCCAGGGCACGCGCCTGGAGGCAGACGGCAGCCTGCTGCGCGTGGCCTACACCCTAGGCCAGGCCGTGCGTTCCTATCGCCGGGCCCTTACGGGCTTCGATGCAAACGGCAATCCGCAGTGGGCGGCTGAAGTGGCCCTGCCCGCCGGCCCCGTGCCGCAGAGCAGCGACCCGCGCGCTACCACGATTCGCCGCTTTGCCAGTGGCTTGCACGTCGTGCACGATGGCAGCCGCGTACAGGCGGGTGGCAGTCCCGACTACCACGTAGGAGGCTGGCAGGAAGGCCAGAACTACTTTCTGTTTAAAACGGCGCTGGCCACGCCCACGGACTACACGGGCGGCTATCCGCTTGATGGCAGCTTCGATACAGGCAACAACGTGCAGGACCCCGGCGGGCCGATGACGCTGCTGGTGGACAAGACGACCAAGCCCCTGCGCCTGTTCGTGTGGTGCTACATGGGGGAAAACTGGAAGGGCAAACAGTGCTGCTATTTCCACCTCATCGACGCTGATACGGGCCTGCTGCTGCTCACCTTCGGCTCGGATGCGTTCGAGAACCCGCCCAGCATGACGAGCGTGGTTATCGGCATGGGCCTGATACGAGTCAGCAATGACGTGGCCCGGCTCTACGTGCAGGAAGAGGGCGGCCGCGGCTTCCCGGTCTGGGAGATTACGGGCCTCTCCACCCTGGCCTATAGTGTAACGCCCCTGTGACATGGCCAACAAATCCGGCATCAGCTTCAAGGGCTTTGATGAGCTCGACCAGGTACTGGCTGGCCTAGGCCCGAAAATGGGCCCGCGGGTAGTCAATCAGGTACTCAACAAAGCCGCTAAACCCTTGGTGAAACGCGCCAAGGAACTCAGCAGCAACGCCGACCAATCGGGCGAAACCACGAAGAGTATCGGCGTCCTGAATAACCGCAAAAACGGCGGCATTTCGGTCGGCCCCCGGCGCGGCAATGGCTACAAGGGCTACACCGCCCACCTGCTGGAGTACGGCACCGCGCCACACATTATCCGAGCCAAGGCTGCCGATGGCCTGCTCAGCTTCGCGGGCACCTTCGTCAAGGAAGTGCAGCATCCGGGCATCGCAGCCCAGCCGTTCATGCGGCCCGCCGCTGACCAGATGCTGCCGCAGGTGATTGAGAACGCCAAGGCTGGCTTTCGGGAAATTATTGAGTCAGAGTTTAAATCAGTCTTTAAGTAGTGGAACCCGGCCAGCTCATTTACTCGCTACTCAGCCAGGCCCCTGACGTGGCGGCCCTGCTCGACTACGTGCACCCCGAGGATGGCTTGCAGCACCGCATCTATCCGCTGGTGGCCCCGCAAGGCACCCCGCGGCCCTATGTCTGCTTTCAGCTCATCAGCCGCGTGCCGGACGCCGGTAGCTCGGCGCTGTGCCGCCTAGGCGACGTGGCCCGCGTGCAGCTCAGCCTCTTTGCCGATGACTACGAAACGCTGGCCCAGCTCACGGCCGCCATCAAAGCCGAGCTGGACTACGCGGAGCCAGAGCCCGACCTGACCCTGGAGCCCGACAATCAGCACGACCACCACGACGAGCGGGCCATCTGCCTGTTTCGCTCGCTCGATTACCGCTTCGACATTCCCTAATCACCTCTCACCTTTTTTCTGCAAAAATTTTATGGCCTTAACAGTAATTAAGGGCTCCAAGGTGGGGCTCTATGTTGAGAAAGTACCTGGCAGCGGCCAGTTTGTACGCGTGCTCTGCGCCAATAGCTTGAGCCTGAACGTGACCACGGCCGAGTTGACCACCGACTGCCAAGTCGAAGAAGATGACGACGACCCTACTGCAGGCAACTTCGCCAATTCCGAGCCTGGCACAATCACCTGGGATGCCGGCGGCGAGATGACGCAGCGCGTGGCCGACGGCGCGGACGCCGACACCAACGTGACCGCTGGCAACCTGCTTGACCTGCAACTAGCTGGCGCCATCATGAAACTGCGCTACCAACTGGGCCAGCAGCCTAGCGCGCCCGCTTACGAGGGCAAGGTGTGGATTAACAAAAACGGTTTCGCGGGCGACAACAAGAGCAACGCCACGGCTTCGGTCGGCTTTACTGGCACGGGCCCGCTGCGCAAGCTTGCGGCTGGCGCCTAAACCATCAGCTAGGTTTCTCCAGAAAACCCGCCCGGCTTCCGTGGCGGGCTTTTTGGGCGAAACCCATTTCATTTCTACCTCTTTTTTCTGCCCCATGAAACTAGCAACCGACACCCCCAACACGGCCAGCGGCGAAGTATTCCTGACCGTTGCCGGCACCCAGCACCCCGTCAAGTTTGACCTGAAAGTGATGCGCGACTGGAGCAAGCTCACCGGCAAAGCGCCCAGCGAGTTTGGCCAGCTGCTGGCTGATGACTACCTCGAAGCGCTCACCAGCTTGCTGACGGTAGCCGTGCGCCGCTACGTGCCCGGCAATGCGCAATTCAGCCAGGACGATGCCACCGACGTGATGCAGGACATGACGCCGGCGGAGGCCGAGCTAGTAGGCCAAGCCATTGCCGATGCCACCCTCACGGTAAACCCTCTGCTGGCGGCCCTGAGCAAGCAGGTAGCCGCCAAGAGCGAAGCCTTGCAAGCCCCGAACTCGAATGGGACCAGCACCTCAGCTTCGGCCTAGGTGAGCTAGAGCTGAGCCCCAAGAAGTTCTGGAGTTTAACGCTCGCTGAATTTGACCAGAAGTGCCGCGGCTACCACCGCCGGGAGGAAGCCGCCTGGCAGCGTACTCGCCTGATTGCGCTGGAAGTGAAAAACGGGCTACGGCCGCCGGGCACCCGCGGTGAAACGCCCTACGAGTACTTGCCCTTGCCTAGTGATGTGGTGCCCATCAGCACCGCGCCGGCCACGGCCGAAGAAGTGAACGACCTATGGGCTGAGTTAGATGCCCGTGACGCTGCTATCCTATAAGTTTCTATGTCTGACATCCTTGCTTCCGTTTCTGTAGTCCTGGGCGCCGAAATCTCGGCGTTCAGGGCTGCCATGGCTCAGGCCAATAAAGACCTGAAGGGGCTGCGGCAGGCGGGCGAGGCCATGAAGGATGTCGGCACCAGCCTGAGCACCTACGTGAGCCTACCGCTGGCTGCCCTCGGCACGGCAGCCGTGGTGGCCAGCGCCAAGATGGAAAGCCTGAAAAAAGGCGTAGAAGCCATCACGGCGGCCGACCTAGGTAAGCAGGGCATCACGGGCCTGGCTGGGTTGCAGCTCGCCGCCCAGCAGGCCGGCGACCGCCTAAAAGTGCTGGAAGTAATAGCCAAGGCACCCGGCATCGGTTTCGAGCAAGCGGTGGCCGGTGACATTCGCCTGCGCGCGGTGGGTATCAGTGCGCAGCAATCAGCTAAATCGCTCAAAGAATTTGCCAACGCTATCGCCACCACGGGCGGCGGGGCCAGCGAGTTCGACCGCGTAACCACGCAGCTGGCCCAACTCAGCGCCAAGGGTAAGGTACTCAGCCAGGACCTGCGCCCCATCATCGAGGCGGCCCCGGCCGTGAGCCAAGCGCTGCTGAAGCTCTACGGCACAATTGACAGCGAAAGCATTTCGGCCAGCCTCACCAAGCAAGGCAAGTCGAGCCAGGACTTTATCGCTATCCTAACCGACGAGCTGGCCAAGCTACCCCGCGTAACGGGTGGCCTGGCTAACTCGCTTGAGAACTTGCAGCAAACTGCCGTGCAGGCCGCCGCCAAACTAGGCGATGGCATCAGTAAGGCCCTCGACCTGCCCAATGTCACCGAAGGCCTGGCCAACGGCATCGAGCGGCTGGGCAATGCGTTCGCCAACCTAAACCCCAGCACGCAGAAGCTCATCGTAGGCCTAGGGCTGGCCGCTGCGGCTACCGGCCCCGTGCTGGTGGCCGTGGGCACCCTAGGGGCGGCGCTGCCCGCGCTCACGGCGGGCTTTGCCACGCTGGGTATCACCTCGGCCGCAGCCCTGGGCCCGGTGGGCATTGCGGCCGCAGCGGTGGCAGTGGCCGCAGCGCTCATTATTGATAACTGGAGCGATTTAACGGCCTACTTTTCCAGTAGTGGCGAAGGTGGGCGCGTGTTCAGCGACCTGGCCACGTCGGTCACCAACTCAGTCAGCCAGATTACGGATGCGTTTTCGGCGCTGAACGGCGGCGGCAACTTTGGCGACCTGGTAAGTGCTACCGGCATTTTCAAGGCCATTTTCCGCGACATCACCGTGGGCATCACGGCCGTGTCGAATGTATTCGGCGGGTCCATCGGTGCCATCGTGAAGCTGCTCAGTGGCGACCTAGCCGGCGCCGCAGCGCAGGGCGAGCGGGCGCTGGCTGGCTTGCTACAGCCGCTGGCCAACGTGCTAGGCTTCCAGCTACGCCTGAGCGAAGCCACGCAGGGCGTAACCGAGAAGTTCGACGCCCTGGCCGTAGTTACGCCCGGCCTGGCCGCGGTGCTCAACAACCTGAGCACCACCACGCCTTTCCCGCCGGCCAACCTAGGTGGCATCACGCGCACCCTAGGGCTACTGGAAGAGTTAAAAGCCCGGCTCAAAGAAGTACAGGAGCAGCGCGACAAGGAAACTACCGTTGGCGCTATTAAGGTTGATAACACGGAAATTATCAGCCTGCAAAAGCGTATTGCTGAGCTAGAGGGCACTACTAAAAAAGGCACCGACGCGGTAGCTAAGCTACGCCTAGAGCTGAGCCGCCTCACAACGCTCGACAACCTACTAGGTGATGCACCCAGCCAGCTAGAAGTATTAGAACGCCGTTCCGATACGCTGCTCAAGGGCCTGAAAACGCTGGTAGATGCTGGCGTAAGCCCTAACTCACGGGCCTTCCGCAGCTTCGCGCTGGAAGCGGCCAACCTAGGCCAGCAAATCGACCAGCTCAAAGCCATTGGCGGCACGCTCGACCTCAAGCCGGTGGCCGTGAAGTCGCTTATTCCGCAGACTATTGGCGACACGCTGCCCCAAGACGTGGCCCGACTGCTGGGCGACTATGCCAAGCAAACCAAGCCGTTCGAGCTGCCGATAGCTGTCAAGCTTAACATGCAGGGTATTGCAGAGGCGATGCAGCCGGTACAGCTACTCAGCAAACAGATGGAAGGCTTGAATGACATCAAAATACAGCCCAAGTTTGATGGCTTCGTGCCCAAGACCCTGAAAGCTGAGTTGCTGTCCCTAGGTGCGGGGTTTCAACAAATCAAGGCTAATAGCGTCTTATTTGGCAGTAGCTTTGATGAGGCAGGGGCTAAAGCACAGGTACTTGGACAAACTATCCAAAATCTGATAGCCAGCGGCATGAGCCCTTATTCGCAGGCTCTGCAAGAACTAGCCCAGCAGCAGCGGGCGTACTCGGTAGAATCTGAGGTCGCACGCTTGAATAACGAAACACTGCAAGCCGGATTTGAAGCGCTAGGCACTAGTGTTGGGGAAGCTATCGGCAACATGGCCTTTAACGGGGCTAGCGCTGGCGATGCGCTCAAGGGTGTATTTGCTAGCTTGATAGATGTACTGGCGCAGTATGCCGCTAAGAGGGGTAAAATAATGATTGCTGATGGTCTGGTGGATTTATTGATACCAGGACAACAAGCACTTGGTGCGTTAAAGATTGCAGCGGGCACTGGCTTGCTTATCGCATCTGGTATTGCTAGCGCTGGCGCTGGCTCGCTACGTAGTTCGGCGGCTGGTGGAGGGGGGCGCCCAAGTAGCGCCCCATCCTCTTCGGTTCCCAGCTCGCCCCGTTCATTTACACCAAGTACAGCCCCTGGCGCTGCTGCCCAGCCCAGCGCTACCTACACGCATAAGGTTGAAATCGTGGCCAGCGGGCCCAACCTAGCAGGCGTACTAACGCTAAGCACTGACCGACTCGGGCGTGTAATAGGAAGACGTTAAGGCTTGAAATTTACAGATACTTCCTTGTCATCATCTTTAATAGACACTTCTCGCACTATCATTTGCCCCTGCATCTCTAAGGGATTGATACGCGACCTATTGGCAGAACGAATCAGAACAATGTAATAACCCGGCGCCAGTTTCTTCAGAAAAACGCCGTTGCCATCAGCGGTTACTTCCGAAGTAGAAGGGTTTTGAAGTATTTCTTGTTGAGCGGCTAATGCCTCCCCCTCCAGCGCCTGTATTTTATCTGCTGGCGTCATCTCGTCGGGTAGTTTCTCAAGCTTTGGGCCACTACTTGAACCCGTATGCTCAACTAGGTCGTGGTTAATCAGATATGTCTGAAGCGAGACAATGTTGGTGCCCTTCTTGATGGCTGATTCTTTAATAATGAAAGCCTTGGCCCCTATGTCTGGTTTATTACCTAGATTCTGATTAAAGAAGTAGGTAGCAATCCCTCGCAACTCATAACGGGTAGTAGTAGGGAGTGACTTAGTTTTTGTCTGAGCCACAGCAGGCACGGCGGCCAGCAGCAGGCCCGCGAGTAGGTAGTGTTTCATGCTACTAAGCTAATGCACGCTTGCCCCTAGTTTCCCCCGCCCGGCTTCGCTTCTGGGCTAAGGGCAATCGGAGCTTTGGTACATGCAAGTCGGGCTCTTTGCACTCTTCTACTCCGCGGTTAATTGCACGCGCTTCGTTGATTACAACGACAGCCCGCGGGCCATTGTGGTGCGTGAAGAAGCCACCGACCCTGACCAGCCCAAAGGCCGCCCTGGCACCCGCCAGCCCGACAGCTGGCCCTACGCTGATGGCGAGGATATTCAGACCTTCTACGAGCAGGCCGAAACGGTGCGCATCTACGCCACGCGCACCTATCCCTTTGCGCGCATTGAGGTCATCGCCGCCCCGCCGGCCAATACCTGCGACCTAGATGTAGGCTACGACCTCACGACCGACCAGCCAGGCTTTACGCTCAAGGTCACTACCAGCCACGGCCCCTGGAGTAGCAGCCTCTCGACAGAGGCTAATTCCTTCGTGCAGAACAAGGCGACTTACGCCGTGGCTTCGGGCACGACGGTCACGGTGTACGTGCGTGATGCCGCCGGCTGTCAGCAGTCGCGGCAAATAGCCGTGGCCGACCCTGACCAGCCAGACGGCCCCACCTACGCGCCCCCCGGCGCCATCCTGCTGCTGCGCTTCACGCTGCCAGGCCTGCAGAACCCCGACTACTTCCGCGTACAGGAGTACTACTACGACCCGGCTACGCGCACCGCCAAGCGCTATTTTCCGCCCGAGTCACCAGACGGCACCCGCTACAACCGCCCCGCGGCCGAAATCATTGACCGCTGGTGCGTAGACCCCGGCGCGCCGCCCTACCGCGAAATTCAGGTGCACCACGACCGGCAAGGAGGCATCGACCTCGTGTCAGTGGATGACGTGGCAGCCTGTCAGAACAAGTGCACGCTCACGCTCACCGTCACGCCCTCGGCCGTGGTGGATGGCCGCGGCGAACTGGTGGCCATCGCGGCCGGCGCGCAAAGCCCCGTCATCTTCAGCCTCGATGATTTCGACACGCCTGGCCTGAGCGGGGCAGCCACTACGCCGCTGCGCTACGATTTTGAGAACCTGCGCCCGGGCCGCTACACGGTGTACGCCCGCGAAACCCGCACGGGCGGCTGCCGTGCGCAGGTCACGGTCCTGCTCGTGACCAGCTACAGCGCGCGCTACCTGCACACCTTCCTGGACGCCGATAATGTGAAGTGGCGCCTGCGCATTATGCAGCGCGAGTACACCGGGCAGCCTGAGGTAGTGAGGGGCCAACCCGGCGCCGTAACGCTCGACTGGCCGGGCGGTGCCACCGACCACGTTTTTACCAACTTCCTGCGCGGCAGCGAGTGCCAGCTGGGCCTCTACCTCTGGTATCGTGAGCAGCTGCTACCGCTCTTCAGCGGTGACGAGCGCCTGCACCGCGTGGAGCTTGAGCGCGTGGCCGATGGGCTGCTATTCTGGAAAGGCTACCTACTGCCTGAGCAGTACGACGTGGCCTTCCTCAACCCGCCGGCCACCTTCAACCTGTCGGCCACCGATGGCCTGGGTACGCTTTCTGATGTGCCCTTTGTGGGCTCGGCTGGGCAGCGCCTGCGCGGGGACTGGACGCTGAAAGAACTCGTGCTTTTCCTGCTGGGCAAGCTCGACCTCGATTTGCCACTTAATACGCTGTTCAACTTCTACCCCAGCACGGCGTCACTGGCCAGCCCGGCTATCGAGCAAATTAAAATCGATGTAGGCCAGTACGCCGACGACAAGGGCAAAGCCTGGGACTGCGGCAAAGTGCTGCTGGCCTTGCTCACCACCTTTCAGGCCCGCCTCTATCAGGAGCGCGGCGCGTGGTGGCTAGAGCGCCTAGCCGAACTGAGCGCCGGCCGCGTGGTCTACCAGAGTTACGACCCGATGGGCCAGCCGCTGGCCGACGTGCCCCGCGAGCCGCTGGCAGAAGTACGTAACCCCGAAGAGAAAGTACTGCGCTGGGTGAAAGGTAGTCAGCGCCAGAGCCTGCGCCCGGCCGTGGCCACCATCACGGTACCCGCCGAGCCCGGCGAAAAGGTGAACCTATTGGCCCGCGCCCTGCCTAAGAATACCGACCTGCCCGCCTCGCTGCCCGCTAGCTGGTCGGCCTCCCCAGGCGCGCCCGTGAGCCAGCTGGTTTACCAGGGCAAGGACAAGGCCCCGCTGCTGCGCCTGGTAGGCGTCAACACCAACGGCCAGACGCCCGAGCTAGCGGGCTGGGTGCAAACCTCGGCCAGCGCGGCCGTGCCCCTGCGCGACCTAGGTGCGGTCACGAACTACGACGGCACGTTTACGCTCGCCTTCACGGCTAAGGCCTACGGCTTTACGCCCAACGCCGCGGTTACTGGGCAGAGCACGCTCTACTTCGCCGTGAAGTTCGGCAGCCGCTGGCTAGCGCCCTACTTGGCCTTCCCCGGCGACACCGAGGATATTGACCAGGTGCTGAAGCAATCCTACGTGCGCTTCAACGATAGCGGGGAAATCAAGGTGAACTACCGCGGCTACGGCACGAGCCTGACCGGGCCGCAGCCGGTGCTCATCCGCTTCTACCAGCCGGTGGGCGGGGCCACTGCTACCACGGTGGACATCTCGGATATCGAAATCAACTGGGAGAACGTGGCCGCCCAAACGGCTGACACCTATACCAGCTCCTACACCACTGACACCGGCCAGCTGGTGAGTCGTGTCGATGAAGCCACGACACTTTTCCACTCTGATACGCCCTGGGTGCGCCGCCAGGGCACGCTGCTCGATGGCGCCAGCCTGCCGACCCAAGGCTGGCGCGAAGCGGCCAACCCCACGGCGCCGCCTCGTGAAGTGGGCGATTACGTGGTGCGTGACCGCAACCTCTGGCAGCGCCAGCCCGCGCAGGTGCTGACTGGTGAACTGCTGGGCGGCCTGGCCGGGCCGGGCGTGCTGCTCACCGACGGGCGCGAAGTGCGGCCCGCCGTGTACCTGCTTACCGCAGCCACCTACCGGGTGAACGAGGCGCAGTGGCAGATAGCGGGGGCGCAAATGCGCACGCTGGCGCTGCCCACTGCCGAACTGCCCGAGGGCGTGATGCTGCACGAAGACGACAGCCCGATGCTGCACGAAGATGGCTCCTACATGATTTACGAAAATGCTTAATCCGCGCAAGTTCAGCCAAGACCCGGTTTTTAATAACCTGTTGCCCCGCGACAAGGTGGTAATACTGCGCTCGCCCCTGGATGAGTCTGACGCCGCCAAGCGCAACGGCACAGCCAGCCTTGATGCACTAGCGGCGGCACTGGCCGGACGCCTGACCGGCGACTACCTTGCTATAGCGCTGGCTGACGCGCAGGCCTTGCCGGATGCTGACCCGCCGGGCGTGAAGCCTACGCGGCTCTACGGCATTGCGGGCGACTGGAACGCCGCCGGTACCGACGCCACCGTGTACGTGCAGGGCGTGCGACCTGACGCCTACCACAGCCTAGGCGTCGTGTATGACGCGCAGGGCAAAGGCCAGCTGGTGGAAGTGGACGTGGTGGCGGGCACGTACAAGGAACTGAATGGCAACCTCTACGACCAGCCCGGCTATCAAACCGATGGCGCGCCAACCAACCGGCTGTTAACTGCCTCCCTCAATACGTTAGTTGCCAAGAACGTGCTGGCAAGCACAGGGGGTACTTATTCCACCGCGCAGGAAGCAATTACGGATGCCTTTCCCACCGGCATCTACCGTGATACGGTTGTATTGAGTGGCTACCAGGACGGCTATATCCTAGGCGAGAACTCACTGATAGTAGAGGCGACCGGCGCCGCGTTCCCCGATGGCGCCGTTGCTGCTATCGGACTCGCAGCAGGCTCTACCATAGCTTTTAATCAGACGCTAAGCGGTGGCTTCTACGCCGGTGGGGTAGTTTTCTACGCGCATAATAGTAACACGGCCAATAAATTGACCATCACGGATGTGCGAATATCCGATAGTACGGTCTTCAATATATTCCTAACCGAAGCGCAGGCCAGTGGCCTGTTTGATGTGATAGAGCTGGTGCGGGTGCGCGGCGTGCGCCGCACGCCGGCTACTAATCCGCTCGGCACCGCGCTCATCAGCTTCAAAGGCAACACCTACGAAGGACACCGACCCGTTCAGCTCATCCTAACAGACTGCGACCTACGCAGTACGTTCGGGCCGCTTTTCGGCGGCGTAGCACCTCGGGGCACCAAGATTTACCTGCGCGGCACTACCAAGGTTAGCGGCAGCACGCCTACCAACTTGCAGCAGGTACGCTCCGCTGACGCGGCCGGCGCTAACTCCGTGGCCTATACCGATGCGGAGATTATAGTTGACGAGCGCTCGGCTGGCTCCGGCTCCCCTGGTGCCGGTGGCTCTACCTACGTCACTGGCACCTACACCGCCCCGGCCGGCGGGCAGCAGACCATCAAGGCTACAGACCTAGCGGGCCTCGACCAAGCTACCAAAATTGTAAGTGTAGGCGTGCGCGGCGTGACTGGAGTTAGCGCCGACCCAGTACTCGACTTACTGCCTGAGCGGGATGCTAGCGGCCAACCAGTTTACAGCTTCGACCTCGCCAGCCACACGCTCACCGTGCTGCCCAGCGCGGGCATCGACGGCGGCAACGTGCTGGAAGTGGCTTGGTTGACCGGCGGCTTGGCGGCGGGCTACACCGACGCGCAGGCCCGCGCGGCGCAGCTCAACCGCACCGCCGCGGCTGGCACTACTACCGTGACGCTCACGGCGGAGTCAGCAACGGACTACGGTACGATTGCCAACGGCAGCTTTACTGTGAACGCCACGGGCTGCGTGGTGGGCAAGTGCGTGCGCTTCGCCGTGGGGGCGGGTGCCGGGGCTCCCGTTTTCAGCAATGCCCCGAGTGGCCAGCCCTACAAGTACCTGGGCGCTACCTACGCTAGCGGCAAGGCCTTTAGCTACTCGCTGCTGGTGTGCGTGGATAGAATCGAGGTAATCATTCTAGCGGAGTAGCCATGTCAATACTGCATCACCACGCCCGCCGCCGCTTAGCCGGCTCCGCCGCTCTAGCGCCTGTCTACCCCACGCTGCCGCTCTATTTCGAAAGTTATAGTGGCCAGAATGATATGTACCGCTGGCAGAACATGGGCACGCTCGGCGGCTATATGAACACGCGCGGCAACATCAACTCGCCCGGCCGCATGCTCACCAGCGAGGCCCTGCCGCTCTACACGATTCCCTCGGGCTCGGCCTACGACCCCTGGGATATTCCCAACGTGAGCGCTGGGGCCTCGGACTACACCTTTTACCTGCTGCTGCGCGGCACCACGTTCGACACGGACAACTTCGGCGGCTATATCATCGACTGGCAGCAGCCACCGGGCGGGGGCGACCGCACCATTCTGGGCTACGCCGGCCCCCAGGGCACGGCGGAAATCGGCACGTTCTACCAGTCGGGCCAATTCACCAACATGGGCGCCGCACCACGGGCACCAGTAGACCAGCTCAAAATATTCACCTGGGTACTGCAGAACGGGCAGCCCGTGCGCGTGTACGACGAAACCGATGCCCTGCTGTTTTCCAGCAGCTTCAACTACCTGCGCGTGGCCCTCAACGGCCTAGGCCAGCCAATTGGCGCGGGTAATCTCTCCAACCAGTCGCTGGGCACCTCCATTGGCTCAGGCCGGCCGGCCTCGGCTGATTTCGGCGGCTTCGCCCTGGATACGGTAGCGCACACCACCAAGGCCCAGCGCGACGCAGTACGGGCAAAATGGCGTCAAGACCTCAATTTCTAAGCATTATGCCACGCATTACTTCCCCCCGTCAACACATTCGCATTCTGCTGCCTGACATCGTACTAGGTGGCACCCGCATCAAACAGGTCGGCTTTGTCATCGAGCAAAACTGGACGCAACCGCTCAGCACGGGCGAGGTCAGCGGCGTCATCGTGGTACGAGTCAAGCGCTACGCCTTCGATGAAAGCCAGCCGGAAGGCCTAGGCCCGGAGCTGGCCGAGTTCAACCCCCGCCAACCTGTGCGGCTTATCGGCACTAATGACACGCTGCTCTACGCCAATAACGGCGAGGTAGCCCTGCAACGCACCACCGAGAGCCCAGACGACTGGCAGGCCGCCATCGAGGCGAAAGCCGCGGAGGCTGAACCTCGGCCGGTGATTCTGCAAGGCGACGGGCTGGAGCTCATACGCGAGCAGCCGACCGTCATCACGGCTGAAATCATCCGGCACCTGCAAGCGGCCCCCGCTTACCACTGGGCGCCCAAAGACGAACAGGGCCAGCCTATTCTACCCCATGCGCCCGACCTGGCCTAGGCTGCTGCTTTTCGTGCTGGCCGCCGCCCTGGTGTGGTGGCTCACCAGCCTATACCCCGCCTTTTTACTGCCTGACTAATGCGTACCAAGGACCTGCTTTTCTTTCAAGCTGTAGGGGCCCAGCTGGGCCTGCCGGTGGGCCCGCCCGACCCGGCCAGCATTAGCGCGCCCGAGCCGGCGGCGGTCAGCGACCGCATTGCGGCGGCTGTTCAGCCGCTACTCGCCACCATCGAGCAGCTTACCAGCTTGCTGAATGGCAAGGCCAGCGCGAACAGCTTAGCCGACCTGCGCCAACGGGTTACGACCCTGACCGGCACGGTAGATGCAAAAGCCGACGCCGCTACCGTAGCGCAGCAGTTTCAGGCCAATTTCGAACTGGACCAAGGGCAGGCGGCGGCTATTAAAGCCGCGCAAGACCTGCTCGCCAATGACGGCAACCTGCTGGCCAACCTGATGGCGGCGCAGACGCAGCTCGGCAACCTGCTGACTGGCCTGCGCACGGATGTGGACCTGAAGGCCCCCGCCTCGACAGTCAGCGCGCTAACAGGCGAAGTAACCAAGGTGCGCAACACAGTAAACGACGCCAATACGGGCCTAGCTGCTACCAAAGCCCTGGCTGACACGGCCAACACGGAAGTAGCCAAGCGCCTGCTAAAAACCGGCGACGTAGCCACCGGGCCTATCATGGTGCCGAAGGCGACGCAGGATGCCGCCGCCCCGCGCCTAGAGCAGACCTACGGCGGGCTAAACGCACCGATTCGCTACGCCACCGCCGTGGGCGCTGCGGCCGTGGCCATGCAGCCGGGCCCGCTCACCGACCCGACGCCCCAGGGCCGCAAGGCCAAGCCCTACAATGTGATTCTGACCATGCGCAGCGCGCCCGCCGCGAACCTTGGTGCCACTATCACTATCGGCACTACCAGCGGGGGCAGTGAAGTCTTTAGCAAAACCTTCCTGCTCACCGCCTTGCCCGGCCTAAACGCGGTGCTAGCCCCCATGCAGCCGGTCTTTATCGAATTGCCCGCTGGCACCACGCTCTACGCCAAGGCCACGGCTGGCCAGTGGGACGTGGAAGTTCTCTCTTACTACAAATCCTAGGACTATGTGCTGCCCTCTACATCCCGAGTTCGACCCCAAGCTGCTCAAGCCTGTGCATGTGAGCGGCCCCGAGCCAACTGGCCTACACCCCGAAGACCGCCAGCGCCTTGAATCCGAGCGCACCTGCCTACAGCGTGAGCTCGCCACTACCCAGCGCGGCATCGACCGCCTCACCCACTTGCTCGCTGCCTAATGCCGTTCCGCGCCATCTATTCAGAAACCATCAAACTGCTGGGCTTTCGGTCGGGTGGCGATTTCCTGTCTTCTACTATCGGCGTGAAGCTCTACAGCGGCGCTGCGGTGCAGGGCCTGGCCATTGGCACGCTCGTGGCAGGGCTCACGGCCTTCTGCACGCGCTGGATATGGAACCCACCCAGCGCGCTCTACCTGCTGCTGTTTCTGGACCTGGCTAACGGCCGCTACGGCTACCAGGTGGCTAAGAAGCTCAAGGGCGAGCCGTTCCGCTGGAGCGAGTTTCAGCGCCTAGGTGGCATTCTCATTTCAACTGTCATCGTGATGGCGGTAGTGCGCAATGCCATCAACTCCTATCCCTACTACGACTGGATGGCCGACCTCGTGTTTGGCTGGCTCTTTACCACCAAGGCCCGCAAGGTGGTCGAGAAGATGGTGGCGCTCAAAGTACAGGAAGAAGGCGCGGCCAGCCTTTTCCAATATGCGCTCAAGTGGCTGCTTAACTCGAAGCTAGGCCCCATCCTCGTCGATTCGATTCAGCAGCCCCCCGCCCGGGCGGCTGCCCCGGCTGAGCCCGACCCGGCCACCGACCCTACTGCCACTCCCTAACCTTTTTTCTGCAACATGCCTACTAAAATCGCCCGCCATGCGGGCACCGCCGCCGTCCTGGGCTTTCTGCTCATCCTTGTGGTGCTGGTCACTGCCTTCAGCTGCAGCACGCAGCGCCAGCTCACGCCCGCCCACCCTCACAGCGAGGGCGCGGCCTACACCCCGGCCATGCTCACCGAGCGCCACGACTCGGTAGTAGTGCAGCCCGCGCCTTCGGTGCTCGACAAGCTGCTGGGCCGCACGCCCGCGCCATTTGTAGTGGCTACCGTGCCAGCGCGCATCGGTAAGAAGTCAACTATTAATGTGTACAACGCGCCAGCTACCGTCACTACCCTAGGTAAAAACGCCACGGCAGCCGTGGGCGCGGGTGCCAGCACCATCCAAACGGGCAAGAAGTCGGGCGACATTATTAAGGCCGACAGTGGCGCCATCGTGAGCAAAGTAGCGGGGCCTGGCAATAATCAGGTTACTCGCGGCAACAACAACGCCCCGCAGCTCAGCGCTCCTGTACAAGAAGCCAGTGACTGGCGTGCCGAACTGGCCAAGCCCGCGGGTGAGGTAGCCGCCTCGGCCGTGGGGCTGCTGCTGGTGGCAGGTTTGGTCTGGGCCGTCATCGCTTACAAACGCCGCAAGGCACTATCCCCTAACCAAGCCTAAGCGATGCGCCCGATTCAATGGCTTGTGGTGCACTGCACCGCTACCCCGCAGAACACGACGGTAGCCAGCATCCTCAACTACTGGCGCACCCAGCTAGGCTGGAAGAACCCCGGCTATCACATCGTCATCGAGCCCAACGGCAAGAGCCACCGTCTGCTCGACGATTCTATCCCGAGCAACGGCGTGGCAGGATACAACAGCCACGCGCTACACGTGAGCTACATCGGGGGCATCGATGCGCAGGGCCATGGCCTCGACACGCGCACGCCCCAGCAAAAGGCTGAGCTGCTGCGCATCCTGCAGCGCTGGAAGAAAGCCTACCCCAATGCCCGCATTCAGGGCCACCGGGACTTTCCCAATGTTCACAAGGAATGCCCCAGCTTCAACGCGAAGGCTGAATACGCTACCCTTTAATTTCTTTTTTCTGCCATGACAAAGTACCTCATCACCGCCGCCGCCTGGGCCGCGCTGAGCTATCCCATCTACCAATTCATTGCGCCCTGGGCCGTCATCGTGTACGGCGTGGTGTCGCTCATCTGCCTGCTGGTATGGGCCGGCACCCGCAAGGGCTCGACGGTTAAGCGGTCTTAGGGCCAGCAAACAAAAACCCCAGCTCTTTCGGGCTGGGGCCAAACCGTCTTCTCTATTGGGGTTTTCGTGCCTACCGGGCCGGATAGGGCGGCCTAGCTGTACGGCTGCGAATTGGAGGTATCCGGCTCCTATCAATGCCGGCCTTTTTACCACTGCACAGAGCTGGCAAACCAGATAGCTGAGCGGCCTAGAGTGTTGTAAATATAGTACATAAACATTTGTTAGGCAAATGATTAAATACATTTATTGGCCGGCCGCCGTGCTGCTCATGGCCCTAGGGCAAGGCCTGCTGCTGCCAGCCATCAAGCGCACGCCGCCCGGCCCTGAAGCCAAGCGCCAGTCCTTCGCCCTGCACTACGTGCTTACTGCTGCCTATTTCCTGCCGCTGGTGCTGGCGCCTGGTACCTGGCTAGAAGCCGTGCTCAGTCGGCTGCTGCTGTTCGACCCTGTGATAAACCTGGCTAGCGGGGGCAAGGTGTTTGCCGTGGGCGCCACGGCCGCTACCGACCGGGCCCTGCGCTGGCTGGCCGCCCGGCTGAGCTGGCCACCTGAGCGGCTGCGGCTGGTGGTGTGGGTGGTGAGCCTAGCTATTAGCTGTTGGCTATTAGTTATAAGCTATAAGTAATAAGCCCTAGGTGTGCAGCCTATTTGCACACCTAGTACGATTCTATACTGGCGGGATGAAGGGACTCGCCGCGTGACCTATTGCTCGTGACTTATTAATTATAACAAAAGCCCCGGCCTGCCATTGCCGGGGCTTTTTATTGACTTTAAAATAGGTCTGGCTCTGCATCGTTCCACATTTGCTGAAACTTCTCAAAGCCAGGAGGCATATCAACCATGAGCGTCTTGCAAATATGATACATCATAGTGCGGTCGATAAGCGCATGGTTGGCTGGTACAGAAGAGCAAATACCATTTTCGTTGTTGCGAACTGAGTATACTGCCCCAGGGAAATTTACTGTCACCTCACAGTAACAGTAACCCAACCAGCTCACAAAGCGTCTTACATCAAGGTCTAGTGGACCATACTCATCTGATTCCATTAAGCAAGCTCTAGCTCTTGGACCTTATGAGTAAAATGGATTTTGCCTTCTGATTGCACAGTCGAGGGCACTTGATTTTGCTTTTTCAGCAACTCCAGAGCTTCTGCTCTTTTAGAGGGCAGCATAATGGCAGTGTTGCGCACTAAGTCATCATAGACTTCTTCGCGTGAACTGCCCTGCGCAAAAATGCCCGAAATCTCATTTATGCGCCCAATGAATACGCCGGGCTTTGCAGCCTCCTTAATCGAGGAGGTAAGCGTGAGGGTGGGGAGTGACATAGCTGCGTGGGTTTGTTCCGTTGCAAACATAACGCGGCGTTACACTTTTTAGTTATATAAACTCTTGGCATAACGACAGGAAGTTATATAATCTTGGCATTATACCGCATTCCTTCGAAACGTTATGTGCTACCTTAGCTAGTGTCAATAAGACGTAACATTGGGCTGTAAGCACTCAGGCACCAAGCAAAAAGCCCCGACCTGACCGGCCGGGGCTTTTTTATTTTGTAAACCACTTCCCCCACTGCTCAGGCGTCACATTCGTCGTGCGCCCATTGGCCAGCTGGATAACCACGCGCCGCACGGGCACGGGGTCAGCGCCTTCCTCCTTCGACGGCACGAGTACGTCTTGCTCGGCTCCTTCATAGCGAGTGCCTAGGACCAAGCCAGCATAACCGTCAAAGCCACCGGGGCCGCTGGTGGAGCCGATGTAGGTGCGGGATTCGGTAGTGTTCATGGTGCAAAGAAAAACCCCGCTGGTGGGCGGGGCTTATATAATACTACTCACCAGCATCTGCTTCGAGCTCTGTCAGGTAATCTAGTATTGACCTTTGGATTGGTTTCATTTGCAAGGTCTGCTCTGGTGGCAGGCACAGTGAAATGAACTTGAATCTAGGTGCAGGAAAGGCATTTTGAATTCTGCTGTATATCTCTTTACTACTCTTCTCATCTGATGTGAGGTAATGAGTAATATCTAGCTTTAAGTCTGCTTGAGCAAACAGTTTAGTATCGTTTTTAACAAGGGGCCTATATCCTTCAACTGGAGGTGTATTGCGATGCTTAAGAGCTAATGCCGTGAATTCACCCGCCCGTTGTGCATGGCTTGCAGTGAAGGGTATTAGCTGGAGGTTGTTCATGGGCAATTCATCCATGCTGCCTTTAACACACCATTCCGCTAAGGCAATTGTGGATAAATACATGGACCAATCGCTATCCATAAAGCACTTCATATACTTATGAGCATGCTCATTCCATTCCTTGCCACTATCCAGCAAGTGCATGAAGAAACTAGTGTCCAATAAAACGGCTCCGGCCTTACTCAGCATGGTCACGTAATTGATTTAGCCATGCCTCTGGGTCTTCCAAATCGCCTAGCCAGTTCTGCGTTGCTTTTTTACCTAGTTCTTCAATGTAGCTTCGGTCATAAAATGACCTATTGTATGGCTTTATCTCCTTTAGCTTTAAACTAGAGTAATCTATTTCCCCTGTTACTGCATCCTCTTTTCCGATAGCTATTACGCGACATAACTTGTAAACTAGATTTGCTTCAATAGAGGTAATTAACTCCTTTGTTGTAGGAATGGTAATTGTTCCTTTATCCGATGTCAACAAGTGTATGTTGGAACGATTGGCGCCGCCCCAATCAACTAATTGTCCATAGAAGTACAATTCAGTTTCAAACCACTGATTAGAAACAGGAGCTACATAGTTCGTTTTATCAGTAAGTAGCAATGGTCTATTCTCATCAGCGATGCCAATAGAGTAAATTCTTTTTTTCTTCTTAGCAAGTTGTTGCATCGAAGAAATTGCTTTTGCTCTTACTGGGTCTATGCTATTCAAAGAGCCAGTGCGTTGAACGTCATCTAGCTGCTGACCCGCAATACTCACAACCGTGACCAACGTCGTTATCACGTGCTTTACAGAACCCTCTTGCAACTCATAAGAAGCAAGAGGACGTTGCTTTTTATCAGAGCCAAAGACAAGATCGACTGCAAGGGCAAGCATTTCCTGTACCTCTCGGATGTCATAGTTCCGAGGGTTTATAGGCTCATCTCCGGCCCTGCCTTTGATGGTAATAGATATGCTTGCTGTCTCTGCCACCTATATGCGACTCTACTGTATTAGATGAGTCTGTAATACTACGGTTAAAGCTGATTAGCCCACACGTTTTGAGGCTATCAAAAGGAATTGAGGCACACCGACAGGCACACCATAAAAAAGCCCGTTGCAAATACTTGATTCACAACGGGCTTCTTAAAGAAAGCGCTCCCTCCTGGGCTCGAACCAGGGACCCTCTGATTAACAGTCAGATGCTCTAACCGGCTGAGCTAAGGAAGCTTTTTGTATCCGAAACCGGCGCTTTCGGGCTGCAAAGATAGGAAAGGCTATTTTGAATTTGCAAGCAAATTGACAAAAAATATTCTTCAAATTAATTCGAAATGGTCAACAAGCTGCCACTCAAGCTAGTAGTATACTGCCGCAAGGGACGCCGCGCCGGCCCGCCCGTCACATTGCCGCGAAAGTCGAACTGCGAGGTGCAGCAGCTATCGCGAAAAAACAGCCGTGAGCGGTCGAGGCTCACCGTAGAGCAAGCATCGTAAGGCTGGTAAGGGCAGTTGCGGTCAAATGCGAGGTAAGTGCCAGCATTTAGTCGCACCACCAGCAGGCCCTTCACGCCGCCGCCATTGATGCCAGTGGCGGGCAGCGCTACCACGCCGTTGTCGAAGCGCAGTGCTTGGTACTGTTGATTAGTAATATTAATCTGGGTACTAAACGAAATTGACGGAATCGTTTGAGTGGTCGTCGCCGAATTACAGGCAGCTAGCAGCACCGCCAGGGGCACCAGAGTAAAACCGCGCATAGGAAGGGGTGAATGGACTCAGCCTAAACGCGGATGAGCCCTTATTTATTCCGCTGGCGCTCCGCAAGCTTGCCTGCGGGGCCCTAGGTTACTTTTTAAACAGCGAATTGACGAACGTGTGTCGGTCAAATAGCTGCAAGTCCGTCATCTTCTCACCCACCCCGATGTAGCGCACCGGAATGCTAAACTGGTCGCTAATGCCGATAACTACGCCGCCCTTAGCCGTGCCGTCGAGCTTGGTAATAGCCAGGGCCGATACCTCGGTAGCGCGGGTAAATTCCTTGGCCTGCAAGAAGGCGTTTTGGCCGGTGCTGCCGTCTAGCACCAACAGCACTTCGTGCGGCGCTTCGGGAATAACCTTTTGCATCACGCGCTTGATTTTGCTGAGCTCGTTCATCAGGTTCACCTTGTTGTGTAGGCGGCCTGCCGTGTCAATAATTACCACGTCGGCGCCCATATCCACACCTTTCTGCACGGCATCATAGGCCACGGAAGCCGGGTCGGTATTCATGCCGTGGCTGATGACGGGCACGCCCACCCGCTGGCCCCACACAATGAGTTGGTCCACCGCAGCGGCTCGGAAGGTATCAGCGGCACCTAGGACTACTTTTTTGCCTGCCGCGTGGAAGCGGTGCGCCAGCTTGCCGATGGTCGTGGTTTTACCTACGCCGTTTACGCCCACCACCATAATCACGAAGGGGTGGCCGGGGCTGTCGGGCCGGTCGAGGATGGCGCGCGAGCCGGTGCTATCGCCGTGCGCGTCGAGCAGGCTCACAATCTCCTCGCGCAAGATGCGGTCGAGTTCACCAGTGCTCACGTACTTGTCGCGAGCCACGCGCTTTTCGATGCGGTCAATGACCTTCACCGTTGTGTCGATGCCCACATCGGCGTGCACGAGCAGGGTTTCGAGGTCGTCGAGCACGGCCTCGTCCACCGTGCTTTTGCCCACTACGGCTTTACTGAGCTGGTCAAAGAAGCTGGTTTTGGTTTTCTGCAAGCCTTCGTCGAGGGCTTGCTGCTGCTCCTTATTTTCCTTGTCTTTCTTAAAAAAATCGAAGAGGCCCATATAGCGGCAGGGTCATGCTGAGCGCAGCGAAGCATCTTATCACGCCTGCGCCAGTGAACTGGATAATTTCTGACGAAAGCCGCCGTGATAAGGTGCTTCCTTCGTCAGCATGACAAAAAGGAGGATACGGATAACACGAAAAAAGTCCCACGAAGGTGGGACTTTTTCACGTCATTAAACAGTGGCGCAGCTTATTTGCCAGCCAGCGTGTCTTGCACTTTGTCTACGGGTACCATTTCCTCCTTGAAGGTATAGGCACCAGTCTTCTCCGACTTCACGGCGCGAATCACTTTCGCCCAGTCTTTGCCGCCGGCGGTTTTCAGCGTTGCTACTACTTTCTTAGCCATGACGCGAGTTATTTAATTTCTTTGTGAACAGTCATTTTACGCAGAATCGGGTTGAATTTCTTCAGCTCGATGCGCTCGGGGGTGTTCTTGCGATTCTTGGTAGTGATGTAGCGCGAGGTGCCCGGCATGCCCGAGTTTTTGTGCTCGGTGCACTCCATGATAACCTGCACCCGGTTTCCTTTCTTGGCCATCGTGACGGGGGGTTTACTTTTTTAATTTTTAGGACTGCAAAGGTACGGCTTTTTCGGGAAACTGCAAAACCCTGTTGGCCTGGCTCCTGCGCGCTACCGGCAGCGGGCTAGGTAGCCCCTTGCGTGTAGCAGCAGCGCCGAAGCCAAGTAGTACCTAAGGCAACTTGGCTCCGGCGCTGAGAGTGGCCCGAGAAAACAGCGATTGGCTGCTGACTAGTAGGTGATAAAGCCCTGCTCCTTAGCCTTCTTCAAGGTGGCCATGATGCCATTCTTGTTGATGGTGCGGATGGTAGAAGCGGCTACGCGCAGCGTTACCCAAGCATCTTGCTCGGGGATATAGAAGCGCTTTTTCTGCAGGTTGGGGTAGAACTTGCGCTTGGTCTTGTTGTTGGCGTGCGACACATTGTTACCCACGCGGGTACGCTTGCCGGTCAAATCACAAACTCGGGCCATGATATCGAAGGGTTAATTGATGCTATTCCGAAACGGGCCGCAAATATCGGCATTTTTTAGCCAACTAGCAAATAGTAAATGAGTAAGTGCGCAAATGAGTAGTCGCTGCTCTCTTAACGTAGGTAGGCATTTGGCCTTTTATTATCTGAAAACGAAGGTTGGCTGCCCAAATTCTCCTCTGCTCCGGCATATTTCTCTACGGCTTGGCCTTGCGCCAAGGGCAGTGGCGGCAGCCATTGCCACAGCAAAAACCGCGGCGGCGGTGGTACTGCTCGGTGAAAACGAGGTAGCCCTCGGGCGTGTAATAGAAATCGCCGGGCTGGAGCGGCTGGGCAGCAAAGGCGGCAAGGCGCGGGTCGGCAGGAGGCATAGCAACACGAAAGTACCAGCCAACGGCTACGCACCTCAAGCTTGGGCGCTGAAGCTTTACGGCGCCACGGACCGTATAGCCTGGTAGTTTTGTTGAGTATTCCTACCCTATTTCTACTCTGTATGTCGAGCCCCGCCGCCCCTGCCCACTTCACTACCCACGCCGAGCACCTGATGGCGCTCGAAGACCAGTACGGCGCCCACAACTACCACCCGCTGCCGGTGGTGCTGGCGCGCGGCAAAGGCGTGCATCTGTGGGATGTGGAAGGCAAACGCTACGTTGATTTTTTATCGGCTTATTCGGCAGTCAATCAAGGGCATTGCCACCCACGCATTATCAAGGCACTCACCGAGCAGGCCCAGCGGCTCACGCTCACTTCGCGGGCTTTTTTCAATGACCGGCTCGGGCCGGCCGAGCAGCAGCTCTGTGAGCTGTTTGGCTACCAAAAGGCCTTGCTGATGAACTCGGGCGCCGAAGCTGTAGAAACGGCTCTCAAGCTAGCTCGCAAGTGGGGCTACCAAGAAAAAGGTATTGCGCCCAACCAGGCGCGCATCGTAGTGGCCGAGCATAACTTTCACGGGCGCACCACTGGCATCATTTCCTTTAGCACCGACGGCGATAGCACAGGCGGCTTTGGGCCTTTTGTGCCGGGTTACCAAGTAGTTCCCTACGACGACCTAGAAGCCCTAGCCGAAGCTCTGCAAGACCCACACGTGTGCGGCTTCCTGGTCGAGCCCATTCAGGGCGAGGCGGGCGTGGTGGTACCGCATGAGGGCTACTTAAAGGGTGCCGCCGAGCTGTGCCAGCAGCACCGCGTACTACTCATCACTGACGAGATTCAGACTGGCCTAGGGCGCACCGGCAAGCTGCTAGCCACCGACCACGAGGGCGTGCGCGGCGACATCCTCATTCTGGGCAAGGCCCTGAGCGGTGGCGTACTGCCCGTATCGGCGGTGCTAGCCGATGATATCGTGATGCTTACCATTCAGCCGGGGCAGCATGGCTCCACGTTTGGCGGCAACCCGCTGGCGTGCGCGGTGCTCCAAGCCGCGCTTACGGTATTGCAAGAAGAAAAGCTTGCCGAAAATGCGCAACGCTTGGGCGAGGTTTTTCGGGCACAAATGCGAGAACTGCAAGCCCAGCGACCCGAGGTAATAGACGAGGTGCGTGGCAAAGGCTTACTTAATGCCTTGGTTATTAATCCTTCGCCCGATGGCCGCACGGCCTGGGACGTGTGCGTGACGCTAATGGAGCGCGGCCTGCTAGCCAAGCCCACCCACGGCGACATCATCCGGTTTGCGCCGCCACTAGTCATCACCGAGGCCGAACTGCGCGACGCCTGCGCCGTAATTGCCGACGTTATCCTGGCTTTCTGAGTATAAGGCGTTATGAGAAAACCTTTATGGCTGGCTCCGGCCATCCTGCTGGCGGGCTGCCGCAGCGAGCAACTCGTGTTTCAATCGCAGTCGGCCACGTCGGTGCCAGTAGTTGCCACTACCCCTAGGGTGCTGACCGACACCACGCTTACGGCAACCGTAGCCACCGCGCGGCCCCTAGAGCCCACCGCGCCCATTGCCCCGGCTCCTGCCCGCCAACCTTTGGCTGCAGCTACACGGCCTATTGCGCCGCAACTGCGGCATAAGGCGTCACCGCAACTACTCGCCTTACCAAAGGCATTCATCACCAAGCCAATAGCCAGAAAACTAGCGCCTCACCTACGCCAGCATTCTACCGAGGGTGCCGCCGAAAGTGGCTTGGGTGGCATTGGGCTGTTCGTGATTGGGGTAGTACTGGCGCTACTGGCCGGCCTAGGGGCACTGGTAAACGTGATTTTTAGCGTTGGCTTCTTTACGGGGGTGGGCTACGCGGCCGCGGGGCTGGTAGTGCTGTTTCTGCTTTACTCGCTGTTTAAGGGCGGCAAAAAGAAGAAGTAGTGCAGCGGCCTAGGCAGTAATATGGGCCGAATCTGTAACGATACCGGGTTTTGCTTGTTGGTAGGGGTGTACAAGTTTAGTTTTTGATTCTTTTAGCAATGCCTATTCTCCCCACGCATCGCCCCCGTCGCAACCGTAAGTCGCAGGTTATCCGTGACATGGTGCAGGAAACCCGCCTCACTACTCACGATTTTATTTACCCGGTTTTTCTGATTGAGGGCCAAAACCAAAAGTTGGAAGTGAAGTCGATGCCAGGCGTATACCGCTACTCGGCCGACCGCATTATCGACGAAATTGGTGCTGCCGTTGACCTAGGAATTAATTCGTTTGCGCCTTTCCCAGCCATCAATGATGACCTGAAGGACCGGCTGGCCCGCGAATCGACTAACCTTAACGGGCTTTACCTCAAAGCAGTAGCCGATATCAAGCGGCAGTTTCCGGACGTGGCCATCATGACCGACGTGGCCATGGACCCTTATAGCAGCGACGGACACGACGGCGTGGTGGACGTGGACTCGGGCGAGATTCTCAACGACGCTTCGCTTGAAGTACTCGGCCAAATGGCGCTGGCCCAGGCTCGCGCCGGTGCTGATATCATCGGGCCATCCGACATGATGGACGGCCGCGTGGCCTGGATACGCGAGGTACTGGACAGCAATGGTTTTAGCAACGTCAGCATCATGAGCTACACCGCTAAGTATGCGTCGGCGTTCTATGGTCCGTTCCGCGATGCGCTGGACTCGGCGCCCAAAAAAGGCGACAAAAAGAGCTACCAGATGAACCCCGCCAACCGCCTCGAAGCCCTGCGCGAACTGGCGCTGGACGAAGCTGAAGGCGCTGACATGGTAATGATTAAGCCAGCCCTGAGCTACCTAGATATCATTCGGGAGGTGAAAAACCACACCAACTTGCCCGTGACGGCTTACAATGTGAGCGGCGAGTACGCGCTAGTGCGCGCCGCCGCCCTCAACGGCTGGGTCGATGGCGAGCGCACCATGATGGAAGTGCTCATGAGCATCAAACGCGCCGGTGCTGACGCTATCCTAACGTATTTCGCTAAAGATGCGGCCGAGGTGTTGCGCCGCGGGTAAGTATGGCAGCTGACGTAACTATTCGCCGCGCCACGATGGCTGACCTGTCAGCCATCGTGGCGCTGGTGCGCGAAGTGGTGCCGCTGATGAACGCTGCCGGCAACTACCAGTGGACGAGCGAGTATCCTAACGAAGCCGTTTTTCGGCAAGACATCGAGCGCCAGCACTTGTGGGTGGCCACCCTAGGCGGCCAGTTGGCGGGCATAGCGGCCCTTACCCAAGACCAAGATGCCGAGTACGCCGATGCCAACTGGGATGCCGCCGAGCCCGCATTAGTGACGCACCGACTGGCTGTATCACCCACGGCGCAGGGCCACGGCGTGGCCCAAGCCTTGCTAGCGCAGGCTGAGCACGAAGCCCGCGCCCTAGGGCTGCGCACGCTACGGGTAGATACCAACTCGGAAAACGCTGCCACGCAACGGCTGTTTCCGAAGCTGGGCTACCGGTTTGCGGGCGAGATAAAGCTGGCGTTCCGGCCGGGACTGCGATTCTTCTGCTATGAGAAGCAGCTCTCTGCTGTATGACGTTCCTGAAAGTAGTTAACTGGTCTAGATTTGGTTTATGAATCTAGACCAGCTAGACTATGTGCTACGCCACTTAAAGGCAGATGGTGTGAGCTTTGACGCGGGGCTGACGACAGACGAAGTGCAACAATTAGAGCAAACTTTTGGCTTCCGTTTTCCTGCCGACCTACGGGCGCTTTTGCAAGCGGCATTGCCCGTGAGTGATGGGTTTGTACCCTGGCGCTGGGGGCTGCGCAATTCGGATATTGCTCATAAAATAACCGAGCGCCTGCAGTGGCCGGTAGACGGGATTGTGTTTGATGTAACACAAAACTCTTTCTGGCTGCCGCAGTGGGGCACCCGGCCAGCCGATAAGTGGCAGCAGGAAGCCGTGGCGCGGCAGCAGCTGGCTAGCTGCCCACAACTTATTCCTATCTACAGTCACCGTTACCTACCCGCACTGCCGTGTGAGTCAGGCAACCCGGTATTCTCGGTTTATGGCACCGACATTGTTTATTACGGGTACGACCTGTTTTCCTATTTGGTGCACGAATTCAACTTACACTACCCTTTAATTGGTCAGGCACCAACCAAGCCAAAGCACATAGCATTTTGGAGTGACTTCGACGAGCCAACGGACATCAGGTCTTGGGGATATTGGGATGAGATGGAGGAGGAAACCACCTAGTTCGTCTTAGCCCCTGTAAACGGCCACTTGGCTTGGCGGCGGCTCCAGAGCAAAAAGGCGACCGTACCCAGCGCCATCATGCCAATGGCCGCCACCTGAAAATACAACTTGAAATGCAGCCCGCCCCAGGTTACCTCTACCGGCGCGATGCTCCAGAACACGGCCAGCCACACGGCTATGGCCACGATAACCGGCAGCGGAAAGAGGGGCATTTTGAAAGGCAGACTGGCGGTGCCGCGCCGGCGACGCAGCAGCACCAGCCCCACCGCTTGGCCCACAAACTGCACCAGAATGCGCATGGCCAGAATAGCCGAAATAACCTCGCCTAGGCGGAACAACAGGCTGAACACGAAGCCCACGCCGCCCAGCAGCAGCAGCGACACGTAAGGGAACTGCTTGGTAGGGTGCAGTTTGCCAAATACGGGGAGAAACTCGCCATCGGCCGCCGCGGCGTAGGGAATGCGCGAGTAGCCCAGCAGTACTGCAAACAGCGAGGCAAATGCCACCAGCAGCACCAGCCCCGTGGCCGCCGTAGCGGCAGCCGGCCCGTAGAGCCGCTCCACAAACACGCTCACAATAAACTGTGACTTGTCGCCGGCGCCAGCTTGCCAGGCCTGCACCTCCTGCCACGGAATAACGGTGCCCACGCTCCAGTTGAGTAGCAGGTACAGCGCCGCAATACCTAGGATACTCAAGAAGATGCTGCGCGGAATAACCCGCTGCGGGTTCACGATTTCGGCCCCTAGATGGCATACATTGTAGTAGCCTAGGTAGGAATAAATGGCCTTCACGGCCGATTGGCCCATGGCCGCTGATAGCAACAGGCCCGGCAGCGCCCCAATGCCGCCCGCCGGAAACAGGGCCACCGGGTGGTGCGGGTGCGTGACGCCGCCCACTATCAGCCAGCCCATAAGGCCTAGCACGCCCACCCACAGCGCTACGCCGAGCTTGCCGATGTCCTCGATGCGGCGGTAGAGCAACACAATGAGCAGCAGTACCACCGCGCCGGCCACCACCTTGGGCTGCCACCACTCGGTGAGCGGCACCAGGTAGCCGAAGTACTGCGCGAAGCCAATGGCCCCCGAGGCCAGCACCAGCGGCGACTGAATGAGCGTTTGCCACACGTAGAGAAACGACATGTAGCGCCCCCAGCTTTGCTCGCCGTAGGCCAGCTTTAGGAAGCGGTACGAGCCGCCCGCCTCGGGGTAGGCCGCGCCCAGCTCGCTCCAGATAAGGCCATCGATGGCGGCCAGCGCCGCCCCTACCAGCCAGGCCAGCAAAAAGTTGGGCCCCATGAAACCCATCACGAGCGGCAGGGTTACGAAGGGGCCAATGCCCACCATGTCAATCATGTTGAGGGCGGTGGCTTGCACCAGCCCTAGGCGGCGCTGTAGAGAAGGTTGCGACATAGGCGGCGAATGTAGGGCGACTTTGTAGTCCGCGTCCGGTAGCGTGCTGCTAGACGGACGCAGACCACAAAGTCCGCGCAACAAACCCCTAGCGCACGCCCACGGTTTTGACGGGCGTTAGGCCTTCGGCCAACTTTAGCAAGCGCAGCAGCTCGGCGCGGTAGCCCTCGGTATCGGAGCCGCGGCCAGCCTGGGCGAGCTGCGCGGCGGTGGTGTAGGTGGCCGTGCCGCGCTGCTCGCTCTGGCGCAGCAACAGGCCAAACTCGGCTACGGCAGCGGCAAACTGCTGGTCGGCCGACGCCTGCGCGATGGGCACTGCCGCACCGGCCAGGGGCTGAGCCAGCAGCTTGCTCGCCCTGCCCTGCGGCTCTTTGTAGCGCAGCTTCACGGTCAGGACTTCGCCAGCCGCACTACCGGGCAGGTGCTGCGCATTGGCTTGGTATTTCAGCTTGTCGACCAGTGGCTCGCTGGCATTAGTTGGCACCAGCTCGTAGAGAGCCGTGACGGTGTGGCCCGCACCCAGCTCGGCGGCATCTTTGCGGTCGTTGTTGAAGTCTTCGTTGGCCAGCAGGCGGTTTTCGTACCCTAGGAGGCGGTAATTGGCCACGCGGGCAGGGTTAAACTCGACTTGCAGCTTCACGTCTTTGGCCACCGTGAAGAGCGTGCCGCCAAACTGTGCTACCAGCGTGCGGCGGGCCTCATCGAGATTGTCGAGGTAGGCGTAGTTGCCGTTGCCTTTATCAGCCAGCAGCTCCATGCGGCTGTCGCGCAGGTTGCCGCGGCCCACGCCCAGCACGGTCAGAAACACGCCCGTTTCGCGCTGCTGTACTATCAGCTGCTCCATAGCCTCATCCGAGCTTTCGCCCACGTTGAAGTCGCCATCGGTAGCCAGAATTACGCGGTTGTTGCCGGCTTTCAGAAAGTTTTGCTGCGCCACCGAGTAGGCTAGGCGCAGGCCCGCGCCGCCCGCCGTGGAGCCACCCGCCACGAGCCGGTCGATGGCTTCCAGTATCGTGCTTTGCTGGGCGCCGGCTGTGGGTGGTAGCACTAGACCGGCCGCCCCGGCGTAGGCTACCAGCGCCACGTGGTCTTGGGGGCGCAGCTGCTTCACGAGCAGCCGCAGGCCGGCCTGCACCAGACCTAGGCGGTCGCCACCCATCATCGAGCCCGACACATCGACCAGAAACACGAGGTTGGCGGGCGGCAGACTGGCGGTTTCTATCCGCTTAGCCTGAACACCGATGCGGGCCAGTTGGTGGCCGGGCGCCCAGGGGCACTCGCTCAGCTCGGCGCTGATGCGCACGGGGTCGGGGCTGGCAGCGGGCGGCGCGGGCAGCTGGTACTGAAAGTAATTGAGCATTTCTTCTACCCGCACGGCATCGCGCGGTGGCAGCTGGCCTTCGTTGAGAAAGCGCCGCACGTTGGTATAGCTGGCATTATCGACATCGAGCGAAAAGGTGCTCAGCGGCTCCTTGCTTACCGGCCGAAAGGTATTTTCCTCCACCTTGGCGTAGGTATCGCCGGCGCCCGCCTCGGGCCGGGCGGGGTACCCTAGAGTAGGCGACGCTACGTAGCCGGCACCTGAGAGGCCAGGAGCGGCCAAAATCTGAGGCGTCGCGTTTTTGACCCGGCGCCCGGCGCGGTCTCCTTGAGTAATAGCCACGCCCGCCACCCGGCCTTGCAAGGGGGCAGCGCTCACGGCGCTGACGCTACCCATGACCTGGGTGCGCTGCTGCACGCTGTAGCCAGTTATTACTACTTCGTTAAGAGACTTCTCATTAGGCGCAAGCACCACGTTCATGACCGTGCCCCGGGCCGGTAGGGCGAGCTCACGCGTGACGTAGCCCACAAAGCTGAATACTAGCACGCCGCCCTTGGCGGGCATGCCCGTTAGCGTATAACGGCCGGCCACATCGGTAGCAGCACCTAGGCTGGTGCCCTTGAGCAGCACGGTCACGCCGGGCAGTGGCTGCCCATAGGCATCGCGCACCTGCCCACTAATGGTGCGGGTGCGGGCAGCGGGTGCGCCTAGGTGGTGCGAGGCAGGCGTGGCCTGGGCAAACGCCGCCGGGCCAGCGGCTAGCAGCCCGAGTAGCACGGGCAGGGTGAGCAATGGTTTTTGCATAGCAAAAGCGGGAAAGAAGTGAAAGCCTTACCCTGCTGATGCCAGCATCCCGACAATTGCACAAGCCTTATTATTCGCTGCTTAGCGACGCGCACGCCACACCCACCACATGAGCAGCGGCTGCAGCGGCAGGCGGGCCCACAGCGCCCAAGCAGGCAAGTGTAGCTGCTCGTGCAGTTGGAGCATGTGCACATTGGCCGGAAACACGGCTACTAGCAGCGCCAGCAGGCCCCACGCCGCCCAGCGCCGGGTAGCGGGCCACAGCAGCCCTAGGCCACCCGCCACTTCGGCCACCCCGCTCAGCAGCACCAGCAGCCGGGGCGCGGGCAGCGCCGGCGGCATGATGCGCAAGTAGGGTGCGGGGTACAGAAAGTGTAGTAGTCCCGCGCCCACAAACAGTAGGACAAGTAGATAGCGCCCCCAGAACCTCCGCATCACAGTATGTAAATATTAATAGACGCTCACGAAGTACGGCCAAAGCTAGTGAGTCGGCAGAGAATAGTATAGGCCAAAAAAATGCAATCATCATAATCCAGTCAAAAATGCCTATTCACTGCTAAAAACATTCCACTCAAAGGAATTTAGCGCCATTTCAGATAAAATATAGTCCAGCTTTAAAACAGAAAAAATAATATTTGCGGCAAGTTTATTTTTTATATTAATCGAAGTTGTCAGCTCAAGTATGAGGTTAAAGAATACATTATTTGCCGTAGGTGGCTGGTTACTAGCAGCACACGCTAGCCAAGCAGCTACTTTCACTGTTACCAATACCAGCGACTCGGGCACCGGCTCCTTACGACAGGCAATTTTGAATGCTAATGCCGCCGGGGCAGGGCCGCACACCATTGCGTTTAACATCCCCAGCACCTCGCTGGTGGGGCCGTTTGGGAGCAAGCGGGCCCTCATTACGCTGGCCTCACCGCTGCCTGCTATTACGGTAGCCGGCGTAACTATCGATGGCACCACGCAGACGAGCAGCGCCGGCGACACTAATACTGGCACCCTAGGTACCACTACCACGGTGGGGGTAGATGGCCTGAGTGTATCGGCTCTGCCCCGCCCCGAGGTAGAGCTAAGCCTGACAGCTAACGCTACCAACACAGCCGTGCTTACTATTCAGGCCACGGGCGCTACGGTGAAGGGCTTAGCCATTCATGGGGCCGGCGATATTGGCACAACGGGCACGGGCAGTGGCCTGGGCGGCGGTACCGACCGTAGCGTGGGGGCAGGCATTCGCCTCGATACGAACGCCAATGGCTTTCTCATCACGCAATGCCTCATTGGTAGCACGGCCCTCTCGTATAGCTACCCTAGCGATGGCACGCAGTGTGCGCTTTACGGCATCAGCGTGGGTGGTGGGGCTGGCAGCGGCACTATTAGCAATTCGCTGATTGGCTTCACCGGCAACTCGGGTATATTCGTTATTAATAACTCGGCAACGGCCGCCGTTACTATCTCGGGCTGCCAGTTCAACCAGAACGGCTACAACGTGGCCGGGGGCGACGCCATTACCCTAGGGGGCTCGGCGGGCCTGCCAGTGGGCCCCGTAACGGTGCGCGGCAACCTTATCACGTCGCCCAACTCGAGCGGCGTGCAGCTGGAAGTGGGCTCTACCAATGCCACAACTATCGATAATAATTCACTGCTTTCGTGCGGCCTAGGTGGCAACAGCACCAGCAGCTCGCTAGAAGGCTCGGCCATCTGCTACCTGCACCGCAACAACACCCTGACGGGCAACGGCGGCGATATCATTTCCAAGAACATCATTCAGGATTCGGAGGCCTCGGGCATCGTGGTGGGCTTTTACCAGCGGGGTGTGCAGATTACGCAAAACCAGATTTATAACAACGGCTCGCTCAGCATCGACCTGATTGATAACAGCGGCGCCTATCCAGGCACTGCCACTGCTACCGCCGACATGTATGGCAACGGCGACGGCGTGACGCCCAACCGTAACAATGCCACCACGGCCACCGGCAGCTACGCGGCGGTGACGGCCAACTCACCCAACTCGGGCATCGACTATCCCATCTTCACTACGGCCACGCTCAGCGGCAATACCCTCACGGTAGCAGGCTACGTGGGCACGGCGGCGGGCCAAACCACGTTTGCCAATGCCACAGTTGAGATTTTTGAAGCAGCCAACGACGGCAACAACAACGGCCCCGTGGTAGCCAGCACTGCCGCAAGCGTGCCCCACGGCGAGCTAGGACGCTACCTAGGCACCCTCACAGCAAACGCCTCGGGCAACTTCAGCGGCACGCTCACCGTGACTAACCTGACCGGGGGCAACCAACTGGCCGCAACGGCCTGGCTGAGCGGCAAAGGCACGTCGGAGGCTTCTAACCTGCTAACGGTGACGGCTACGCAGCCGCCCCTGGCCACGGACCTGACCACGGCGGTATTTCAGAACACAGCGGCGCGCACCGACCTAGGCGTATCGCTCACGGCCACCACGCCCACTTCGGGCGCCACTATCACTTCGTTCACTATCACCGCGCTGCCCGATGCCGCCACCGGTACGCTTTACTACAACAGCGGCACCGCAGCCAGCCCGGTTATCAAGCCGGTGGCGGTGGGCCTGAGCATTCCGTACGCCAACCGCGCCAACCTGTCGTTTGACCCCGCGGCGGGCTATTCGGGCAATGCGATTGTGGGCTACACGGCCACCGACTCGAACAGCAAAACCAGCGATGGCAACGCCACCGTTACCATCCCGGTGAACGCCCCGCCCACAGCCAACAACATTGCGAACGGCACTATCCCTAATACCAACGGGCAAACGGCCATTAACCCGCTGCGCGGCACTGACTCGGATGGCACTGTCACGTCGTTCACTATCGCCTCGCTGCCCGCGTCGGCATCGGGCATCCTCTACTTCAACAACGGCACCAGCAATGTGGCGGTGAAAGCTGGCGATATTATTCTGTATGCTAATGCTGGCAAGCTACTTTTTGCCCCGGCTAGCGGCTACAATGGCCAGGCGGTATTCAACTACTCGGCCACCGACAACGACGGGGGCGTGAGTGCGGCGGCCACCTACACCATTCCGGTGGGCACGGGTACGGTAAGCGGCAACCAGGCCCCTTCGGCCACCAACGTTACTAATACTACCATGCCCGCTGATGCCGGCACTACCTCGCTGTCGGCGCTGGCCGGCACCGACCCCAACGGCGACGCTACTATTGCAGGCTTTACTATCAAGAGCCTGCCTAGCACCGGCACGCTGTACTTCAACGGGGCCGTAGCCACCGTGGGCACCGTAGTGCTCGCCAACGAAGCCAACCTACTGAGCTACAAGCCCAGCACCCAGGGCACATATAACTTCACATACACTGCCACCGACAACCAGGATGCCACGAGTGCCTCGGCGGCTACCTTCACCATTCCGGTAGCTGCGCCGCTGCCTGTGGTGCTGGTAAGCTTTGAAGCCCGGCGCACTGGCACGGCTGCGCTGCTGGCCTGGGCCACTGCCTCCGAAAAAAACAGCGATTACTTCGCCATCGAGCGTAGTCTCGACGGGGTTACGTTTGCCGAGCTAGGGCGCGTAGCCAGCCACGGCACCACTCAGTTAAGCCAGTCCTATCAGTTCGCCGACGCTGAGCTAACTCGCTACGGTGCCGCCGTGGTGTACTACCGCCTGCGGCAGGTAGACCTAGGGGGCGCAGCAACCTACTCGGCCGTGCGCACGGTAGCGCTGCCCGTGGCGGGCCTCACGCTGCAGGCCTACCCCGTGCCCACGCACGGCGCCAGCGTGCAGCTGGCCGTTTCGACCCCGCTGGCCGGGGCAGCTACCATCAGCGTTGCCACCGTGCTGGGCCAGCAACTACTGACGCGCCAGGTAATGCTAGACGCCGGCACCAACAGCCTTGCGTTGCCCGAGGCAGCCTATTGGCCCCGCGGCATCTATACGCTGCGCCTCACCCAAAATAGCACGCACCACACCGTTAAGCTGGTTTGCGAGTAACCTAGCTAGCCCACGCAAACGCCCAAAACCAAAGCCTCCACCTCGGAGGCTTTGGTTTTGCGTTTACTACTACCTAGGACCCTCGCAATTTTCGAGCGGCCTTGCCTGTTAGTCAGTGCACCGGGCGCGCAGCCGCGCCGGGGCTTTACTTTTGCTACCGTCTATGATTCTTCGCGCCGAGCACCTCGTCAAACAATACAAAGCCCGCACGGTCGTCAACGACATGTCGCTGACCGTGTCGCAGGGCGAAATCGTGGGGCTGCTGGGCCCCAACGGCGCCGGCAAAACCACCTGCTTCTACATGATGGTGGGCATGGTAAAAGCTAACTCGGGCAATATTTTCATTGATGATGAGAATATTACTCAATTGCCCATCTACCAGCGGGCCCGCCGCGGCATGGGCTACCTGGCTCAGGAAGCCAGTGTGTTTCGCGACCTAAGCGTGGAGGAGAATATCTTGTCGGTGCTCGAAATGACTAACCTGCCCAAGAAAGCGCAGCATGACAAAGTAGAGGAGCTACTCGAAGAGTTTAGCCTGGGCCACGTGCGCAAAAACCTAGGCAAGGTGCTGAGCGGTGGCGAGCGCCGCCGCACCGAAATAGCCCGCGCCCTGGCCGTAAACCCCAAGTTTGTACTGCTCGACGAGCCCTTTGCGGGCGTGGACCCCATCGCTACCGAAGAAATTCAGGGCATCGTGGCCAAGCTCAAAAACCAGAACATCGGCGTGCTCATTACCGACCACGACGTAAACTCGACCCTCGAAATTGTGGACCGCGCCTACTTGCTCTTCGAGGGCAAGCTGCTGAAGGCCGGCACCGCCGAAGAGCTGGCCGCCGACGAAACCGTGCGCCGCGTGTACCTAGGCAAAAACTTCGAGTTCAAGCGCAAAGTGTTTAATTAATCGGTAGTTGTTAATGTAACTGGTTAATTCAAGCTGGCGCCATTCGGCATTAACAACTACCAATTAACCCTTAACAATTAAAGAAGGTGCTCGACCTCGCTATTGCCGCTGCTACCCAGCTCAGCAGCCTACCTAGGCTGGCGCGGGTGCGCCAGCAGCCGCACGAGTTGCAAGCGGCGATGTTGCGCTACCTGCTGGGCCGGGCCAAGGACACGAGCTGGGGCCGCCGCTACGGCTACGCGGCCGGGCTACCCGCCCAGGAGTTTGGCGCCCGCGTGCCCGTGAGCACCTACGAGCAGCTATACCCCGAGCTAGAGAAAGTACTGCGGGGCCAGCCCAATGTGCTGTGGCCTGGCCCCGCCCCGCAGTGGCAGGCCAAAAGCAGCGGCACCACCAACGCCCGCAGCAAGTTTATTCCGCTTACTGCCGAGGCGCTGCACCACAACCACTACCGCGCCGGGCGCGACATGCTGGCCCTCTCCACGCATCTCTACCCCGCGCAGCGGCTCCTGCAAGGCAAAACCCTGAGCCTAGGTGGCACCCACGGCCCTAGCCCCTTTGGGCCGGCAGCGCGGGCCGGCGACGTATCGGCCCTCATCATGCAGAGCCTGCCGGGCTGGGCCGAGTACCTGCGCACCCCTCCCCTGCCGCTGGCGCTGCTCGATGAGTGGGAAGAAAAAATTGAGCGCATTGCCCGCCACGTGCTAACCCAGGATGTGCGCGTGCTGGCTGGCGTGCCTACCTGGATGGTGGTGCTGCTGCGGCGCGTGGTAGCCCTGGCCGGGGCCCAGCACGTGGCCGAGGTGTGGCCCCACCTAGGGCTATTTTTGCACGGCGCCGTGGCCTTTGGGCCCTATCGCGAGCTGTTTCGGCAGCTCATCCCAAGCGCGCACATGCGCTACCTAGAAATCTATAATGCCTCGGAAGGCTACTTCGCCTTGCAAGACGAGCCCGGCACGCCCGACCTGCTGCTGCTGCTCGACCACGGCATCTACTACGAGTTTTTGCCCGCGGCCGAGTTCGATAGCCCCAACCCACAACCCGTACCGCTGGAGGCCGTCGAAATTGGCCCGAGCTACGCGCTGGTTATCAGCACCAGCGCCGGGCTGTGGCGCTACCTGGTGGGCGACACGGTGCGCTTTACCTCGCTGCGGCCCTACCGGGTGCGCATCACGGGGCGTACCAAGCACTTCCTCAATGCCTTTGGCGAAGAAGTAGTTATCGAAAACGCCGAAGCTGCCGTGACGGCCGCCTCCCAGGCCACCGGCGTGCAGGTGCGCGACTTCACGGCGGCGCCCATCTACTTTGCAGCGGGTGCGGCCTCGCGCGGCGGCCACGAGTGGGCAGTTGAGTGCACCGGCCCACCGCCCGCCGACCTAGGGCGCTTTGCCGAGGTGCTCGACCATACGCTGCGCCAGCTCAACTCGGACTACGACGCCAAGCGCCACCGCGACCTGGCCCTCGGGCCGCCCCGCGTGCACCTAGTGCCCGTCGGCACTTTTGAGGCGTGGTTGCGCGGCCAGGGCCCCCTAGGTGGCCAGCGCAAGGTGCCCCGCCTCAGCAACGCCCGCGAGGTGCTGGAGGCCGTGCTGACGCTAGCCCAGGCGGGCGCCTAACTAAAAACGCCTGGGCCACTGCGACAAGCACAGCAACCCAGGCGTTCGAGTAGCAGGTAGCTACTAAAAAGCTTATTTCAGCGCTTCGGTGCCTGCTGCGGCCTGCTCGCGCTTCTTCTCAACTGAGTCAATCAGCTTGCCGAAGGGCTCGATGAACTTCTGCACGCCCTCTGTTTCGAGCTGCTGGGTGCTGGCATCGAGGTCGATGCCTACCTTGGGCAGGTCGGCCAGCACTTGGCGAGCTTTGTCGAGGCCCTGCTCGAGGCGGTCGGCGGGTTGGCCTTTTTCCTTGAAGATATCCATGGTCTCGACCGGAATGGTGTTCACCGTTTTCGGGCCGATGAGGTTTTCGACGTATTTCAGGTCGTCGTATTTCGGGTTTTTGTTGCCCGTGCTAGCCCACAGTAGGCGCTGCGTGTTCGCACCTTTGTCGGCCAGGGCCTGCCAGCGCGCACCGGCAAAAATCTCTTTGTAGAGCTGGTAGGCCTGCTTGGCGCTGGCCAGGGCCACCTCGCCCACCAGCGACTCGGCCAGTTGGCCTTTCTCGCCGCCTTCGGCCGCGATTTTCTCCAGCTGCGGGTCAAGCAGCACGTCGATGCGCGAAAGGAAGAAGCTGGCTACTGAGTCGATACCCTCGAGCGATTGGCCGGCCTTGGCGCGGTCTTCGAGGCCCGCGATGAAGGCTTCGGCAACGGCCTTGTAGCGGTCGAGGCCGAAAATCAGGGTCACGTTAACATTGATGCCTTCCGAAATAAGCGTGCGAATGGCGGGCAGCCCCTCCTGGGTGGCCGGCACTTTTATCATCACGTTCGGGCGGTTCACGTCTTGCCACAGCTGGCGGCCTTCGGCCACGGTCCCCTCGGTGTCGTGGGCGAGCTTGGGCGATACTTCGAGGCTCACGTAGCCATCGCTAGAGTTGTCGTGGCTGTCGTAGAGCGGGCGAAACAGGTCGCAGGCGGCTTGCACGTCGGCCACGGCTAGGCCCACATAGATTTCTTCGGCCGACTTGCCCTGGCGGGCCTGCTCCTTGATGGTGTCGTCGTAGTCGGCCGAGCCGCCGATGGCCTTCTCAAAAATGGCGGGGTTAGACGTAACGCCCCGCAGCGCATCTTCGTCGATGCGGCGCTTCAACTCACCGTTGGTGAGCACTTTACGGCTAATAAAATCGAGCCAGAGGCTCTGGTCCAGGCGGCGGATGTCGACTAAGGGATTCATATGAAAGAAGGAAAACTGGGGTGAAAAGGCAAACGGCCAGCGTTCTCCAGGGTTATTGGCCAAGCTACCCTTTCAACAAACGCAGCTACATAAAGTAGCCACCGGGTGCCAAAGTAACTTACTAGGTTGCTATCAAACCATAAAAAAGTTGGGCCTTAGGCTTGGCTGAGCAACCAAGGCTAGCGCTTTTGCCACTGAGGCAGGGCGGCGCTAGCCTATCGCTACCGTTGTGATAGCTGATGTATAGGCACCCAGCTTGTTAGTGCCAGATGGGCTGTGTGTAGCTAGCGCCTCCTATTCTACCACGGCGCCAAGTACATACCACCGGCTCTGGCGCGGCCGGGGACCCACAACCCTAGGGTAGCTTTTAGGGTACAAGCTTTAGAAAAGTCTCTTTTGTTTTTTCGCTCTTCCTATGAAACTCACGCATTTTCTCGTAGCTGCTGCCCTCTGCAGCACCAGCGCCGCCCTGGCCCAGACTACCCCCGTGCAAGGCGCTCAAAAAAGCCCGACCACCCTTACGCCGAGCAGCGCCGCACCAGCGCTAAACCCCAATAGTGCCGCTAATACTACGCGCGATATTCCGGCTACCGGTGCCCCCGATGCTATCGACAATACGCCCCTGGGCCCGAAGGACAAGCGGGCCACGAGCAGCAAAAAGCAAAAAAGCTCGATGTCATCGAGCAAGGGCAAGATGAAGACTAAAATGTAGAAAAGCCTGTAAGCTCAGGTTTTTTCTTGAAGTAAAAGCCCCCGCCTTCTTGACAGAAGGCGGGGGCTTTTTTAGGCCCTAGGCTTCGCTGGCGGCTCTTTTTAAGGCTTAACACTCTGTGCTTGTAGCTGCCTATCTACCAGCGCACAGCTTCTTGCGCAGGCCCGGCTACCGGGTGAGGTAGCCGGGCTGCTCACTACTCAGGCTCTGCTTCTTAAAGCCTTGCTTTCTGATTCAAGCTGGGCGCCCTAGGTAGCAACCCGCTGCCAAGCGGGGCGGTACAGGAGGCATGCCCTCTTTGCTTCATTCGCCGGTAAGCGTGCTTCACCTGCTGGCCGCGCTGGTGGCGCTGGGCACCGGCACCGCAGCCCTTTTTCTCCCCAAGGCCACAACGAGGCACCGCCGCCTGGGCTGGGCCTACGTGGGCAGCATGAGCGTTTTGCTACTTACGGCCTTCCGCATCTACACTCTGTTTGGGCGGTTTGGCATTGTGCACTGGGGGGCGGTGGGCAGTGCGGGGGCCCTGGCGCTAGGAGTGGGGGCCGCCGTGGCCCGCCCGCCCGGCGTGGCGTGGTTGCGCTGGCACTACGTAGGCATGGGTACTTCCCTCACGGGCTTATACGCGGCTTTGGTGGTCGAAAGCACCTACCGCCTCTTCTCGCCGGCTTATTTTTGGTGGAGCACGCTTGGGTCGGGCCTCTTGGTGCTGCTGCTGGGCGGCGGGCTGCTGTACAGGCAGTATCCGGCCTGGGTCGCGGCCTACGGGGTATCTGCGGCGGGGCGGGCGGCCCGTGCGCCGGCCACCTAGGTGGACCTAGGTGGTGCTACATACGCAAAGTGCCCTTCGGCACGCAGCCAAAGGGCACTATAGTGGGCAATGCCGGATTCGAACCGGCGACCTCTACCATGTCAAGGTAGCGCTCTAACCAACTGAGCTAATTCCCCAGTGTGGGGTGGTTGGGGCCGCGAAAGTACGGCGCCGGCGGGGTTTGTGCACGCCTAGGTGGTTATTTTTTGGCTTTGGCTGCACTAGCGAGGCGCATGGCAGAGCCGGGCAGCTGGCTTTGGGCAGTTTCTTTGCGCTTATGATAAGCGCTGTATTGCTGACGTCGGTGGCCCCCGCAGCGGGCTGGTTGGCCGCCTACCAGGCCCGCGAGCTGCTGCTGGGCCGGGGCCTGGGCCTGCTGGGTGTGTGGGCGCTGGCCAATCTCATCCTCAGCGGCTACCAGCTGCCGCGCACCGACCGGCGCGAAATGCCCCACCACTTTCACTTCATGAATTGCTGCTGGGGCTTCATCAACGCGGTGCTGGCCGCGGTGGGCATTTTGCGCACCCACCCCGGCGCGCCGCCCACCGGCTTCACGGCCCTCGACGCGGCCTTCGACCAGCAGCACGTCGTGCAGTTGTTTCAGGTAAATGCCGTACTCGACCTAGGCTACCTGCTGATAGGCTGGTGGCTGGTGGCCCGCGCCGCCCGGCCCGCGCTGCAGCCCATCACGCCGGTGCGGCTGCTGGGCTACGGCCGTTCCATCTGGCTGCAAGGCGGCTTTCTGCTGGTTTTCGACGCCATTATGGCGGAGGTGATGAGTAAATAACTTACTGAGCGACACTTCTAAGTAGCAAGCCACTACGCTACCTATTCCCAGCACCCATTACTCCTGGCCCGCGGAGCGGCGCTGCTGCTTTAGCTCTTGGCGCACGGCCTTCACACGCTCGTCGAAGCCGTCGGGGTCGTAGTCGATGTGGGGCACGTCGACCTCCTCCAGCATGTCCATCAGGGCATCGGCGTGGTCGAGGCGCGTGCCGGCGGGCAGCTGCACAAAGGCCATTTCCGACCACAGCAGCGCCAGAAGCCGCTGGCCATCGGCCGAGCGCATTTGCATCTCAACCACTAGGTTGGAGTTGTCGAAGTGAATGAGCTGGGAAAGAATGCGCACCATGACGCCCTGCCGCGCCGGCTTGAGGTAGCTGAGGTGGTGCTTAGTAATAACCCAGGCCGCGTGCTGGGCCCGCGCCAGCTCGCCCATGTTCAGGGCGTAGTGCTCGGCCACGTGGTCTTCGCGGGCATTGAGGAAGTAATCGATGTAGCGGGCGTTGTTGAGGTGGCCCAGCATGTCGCAGTCCTGAAAGTGGATGCGGTGCTGGGTTTCGGGGGTGCGAACGAGGCGCGGCATAGGCGGGCATACGGGTTGGGGCCGCGAAGGTAGGCGCGCCAGCGCACTGCCCTAGGCCGCGGCGCTGGCCAGCAAAAACTGCGGCCCCCGAAAATCCGTGGCGGGGCACAGTGCCATGTCCGTGCACATTCCACTATCCTTTAGCTCATTAAGCAAGTTACTGGGCAGCCCACACCAATAAAGCTGCGTGCTGCTGGCGCGTGCTTTGCTGTCGGCCTGGAGCAGCGCTTCCTGGCCCACCCCGTTGAGCGAATGCAGCCCCCGGCAATCAATCCAGGCTTGTGGCACGGCCCGCACCAGCAGTTGGTTGATGGCCTGTGCCAGGTGGGCCGCATCGTCGGGCGTGGTGCATCCTCCCCGCAAGCTCAGTCCCATGCAGTCGCGATGGCCTCCTAGGTGGATGGTCAGCGTCCTCATCGGAAAAACGAGGAGCAAGAAAGTATCAGCCATAGCTACTGATGTGAGGAGAGAATACAATGCAAATGTACCCGGCTTCTGTCCTATATCGACTACTTTTAATACTTAATTTATACGCGTTAGTTACGCTTCATTTATAAATAGGTAATTGTACTTACGTACTATACCCATCTCATTAGCGAGCACGTTATACAATTTTACACAACTGATATAGCCGCCTGATAAATTGGCAGATACGCCTAGGCCTATCTTAGCTGCTGCTTACAACTCGCGTAGCTGCCACGAACACACCTAGGGCGCCTAACGGCTCAGCTGCTGTGCCAGCCAAGCAATAAGACGCCCTAAAATATTATCAAAAAATAGTACTATTCTTCAGTAGGCCTTCATTTCTTGAGCTAATCGAGCAGTCCCTGCGTCATGGCCAGTTTGATAAGCGCCGCGGTGTTTTTGGTTTGGGTTTTCTCCAGTATGTTCTGGCGGTGCGTTTCGATAGTGCGCTTGCTAGTAAATAGCTTTTCAGCCATTTCGCTGGTTGTCAGGCCTTCGGCTAACAGGCGCAGAATTTCGGTTTCGCGGCGCGTTAGCTGGCCCGCCTTCTTAAATTCGGTGGCTTCGCTGGGCTCGCTGGGCTCTTCTTTGGCCAGCACCTTGTGCAGCATGGCTAAGCCAAGGTCGCTGCACAAAAACTGCTTGCCATTGGCTACCGTCTGAATGGCAATCAAAATTTCGCCTTTATCCGCGCTTTTGAGGATGTAGCCGTGCGCGCCGGCGCCGAAGAGCTGCCCAATGTAGCGCTCGTGGTTGAGCATCGACAGCACCAGGATTTTAATATCGGGGTACTCGGCGTGTAGGCGTTGGGTGGTAGCCAGGCCATCGAGTACGGGCATGTTGATATCGAGTAGCACCACATTGGCGGGCGTAGTGGGCAGTTGGTCGAGCAGCTCCTGGCCATTGTTGGCTTCGCCTACTACTTCCAGGCCAGGCTCCTGCGCCAGCAGCGCCCGAATGCCGTCGCGCACAATGGCATGGTCGTCAACTAAAAAGATACGGTTCATAGATGCTAGGCGTTAGTATCTTTTGTAGCAACCCCTGCAGCACTGATACTTGTAGCAGGCAAGGTTTGTTAGGAAAATCCAAATTATTTTGATAAAACTCTATTTCCTCAGGCCAGAAGCTAGGCACTGGCCTGAGGAACAATACTTGGCTTGTACTTAGGGCGTGTTTTCCACTACTTGTGGACCTTTCGGCGCTTCGGCCTCCGCAGCCTTGTCTTTGAGCGTGCCTAGCTCGCGGCCTACTTTCTTGAAGGCGGCAATGGCCTTGTCGAGGTGCTCGCGGGTGTGGGCGGCGCTGAGCTGCACCCGGATGCGGGCCTTGCCCTGCGGCACCACGGGGTAGTAGAAACCCACTACGTAGATACCCTCATCAAGCATCTTAGCGGCAAACTCCTGGGCCAGCTTGGCATCGTAGAGCATAACGGGCACAATGGGGTGCTCGCCGGGCGTGATGTCGAAGCCAGCGGCCGTCATCTGCTCGCGGAAGTATTTGGTGTTGATTTCGAGCTGGTCGCGCAGGGCGGTACTCTCAGTCAGCAGTTCCAGTACACGCAGACTGGCACCCACGATGGCCGGGGCCAGGGTATTGCTAAACAAATAGGGCCGCGAGCGCTGGCGTAGAATTTCGATAATCTCCTTGCGCCCGCTCGTGAAGCCGCCCATGGCGCCACCTAGGGCCTTGCCTAGGGTCCCGGTGATGATGTCGACGCGGCCCAGCACGTTGCGGTACTCGTGGGTGCCGCGGCCGGTTTTGCCCAAGAAGCCCATCGAGTGGCACTCATCTATCATCACTAGGGCGTCGTACTGGTCGGCGAGGTCGCAGATTTTGTCGAGCTGCGCAATGGTGCCGTCCATCGAAAACGAGCCGTCGGTGACGATGATGCGGTGGCGCATGCCGGCGTTCACGGCGTCCTGGAGCTGCTTCTCTAGGTCGGCCATGTCGTTGTGGGTGTAGCGGTAGCGCTTGGCTTTGCACAGGCGCACGCCATCGATGATGCTGGCGTGGTTGAGCGCGTCGCTGATGATGGCATCGCGCTCGTCAAACAGCGGCTCGAACACCCCGCCGTTGGCGTCGAAGGCGGCGGCGTAGAGAATGGTATCCTCGGTACCTAGAAACTCGGCCAGCTTGGCTTCGAGCTGCTTATGAATATCCTGGGTGCCGCAAATAAAGCGCACCGAGCTCATGCCGTAGCCGTGCGAGTCGATGGTTTCTTTGGCCGCTTTTAGCACCTCGGGGTGCGAGCTGAGCCCTAGGTAGTTATTAGCGCAGAAGTTGAGGACATCGCCCGCTTCGTTGGTCTGGATTTCGGCGCCCTGAGGCGAGGTAATCACGCGCTCCTTTTTGTAAAGGCCGGCGTCTTTTATTTCCTGCAGCGTCTGCTGGAGGTCGGCTTGAAGGGTTCCGTACATGGGGCGGTGGAAGAGATGGTGAGCGCACAAAACTACTCCAAGCCCAAAGTGGGCAGCGGAATAGCGTGCTCTAGGGAGTACAAGAGATTAGAAATTCGTTGGGCTAGGCCGGTAGACAAGTTATCATAGTAAAAGAAGCCTTCTGCGAGACACTGCCGCATCTTTAAGTCGAAATTGACCTCTGGCGGTGTGGCTTTGCCTAGGTAGTAGAAACAGTACAACCAGTCTACCAGCATAAGAAAGGCTGGTGATTGTACGTAATTAGCCGAAGACTGATTTGGTGCCGGCTGCACAACTTCGCACCAGGCTTTTTGCAGCCACGCCTCAGGTAATAAGCCACTTTGCACTAACTCCTGATAAACGGGCTCTACGGAATTGCCCCACCCATCTACCGAACGGCCAGCTATAAATTCCCCAAACTCTTGCTGGAGCAGCGCTAAGCACACATGCCACCATGCCCGTAAGCAGTCTAGCACAACCTGCTGTTCCTGCGCAGGCCAGTTGTGCCAATGCGCGTAAGCGAGCTTATTGGCAAAGCATTGTAGGTCACAGGCTCCATCGTGGATAGTGCCAGGATAGTAACTCGAATCTGGGGTCAGCGCCGCAACGAGCTTAGGCAAAAAATGCTTGAAATCAGTTTCATTACCCCAGGTAGTCATTGCTTTAAAAGCATAGCGCCGCAGATTACCACTTTGTAGTTCGGCATGGTCGGCCGCAGATACGCAACAGGGGCAACCGTCCGTGTCACCACGTAGCGGGTACTTTGCAAATACATCTACCAATGCGCCATGTGCTTGTGCCAATTTGCTGTGAGCTACTGTTAAATCCATACGAGTTGTGTTCAGTGCTGCGCCTGCACTCTACTGAAAAACGCCTGCACGCCATGCTTTGCTAGCTCCTGCAAGGCTCCGCCGTAGGCAATGCCTCGGATGCCATCGCCCTTCATGATAAGATTGCGGCAGGTAATGGGAGAAGAGGTAGCTTGAGCCTGGGCAGCTTGCGAAGTACCTAGCAAGACCAATGAACTGAGCATGAGTAGCAAGCGTATAATCATAGGGTTTAAATATACCCCTAGCTGCAGGCTGCAACGCGTGGCGGCGCTCATCGTCCCTACCCCTGGCCGTATCTTTGCGGTACGCACTTCCCACCCCCTCCCCCAACAGTTTAATCGTTTATGCAACCCTCGCCTAGCGAACCTGCTACTCCTCGAACACCAGGCACTGTACTCGTCATTGGCGCCTGCGGCCAGCTGGGGCTAGAGCTCACGGCCGCCCTGCGCCAGCGCTACGCGCCCGAGGCCGTAATAGCGGCCGATGTGCGTGCCCCCCAGCACCCCGAGGCGCTGGTCGGCGGCCCCTTCGAGCTGCTCGATGTGCTCGACAAAGCCCGCCTCGAAACCCTGGTGCAGCAGTATCGCCCGGTACAAATTTATAATCTAGCCGCCCTGCTCTCGGCCACGGCTGAGAAGAACCCGGCGTTTGCCTGGAAGCTCAACATGGACGGCCTGCTGAATGTGCTGAACGTGGCCGTGCAGTACCAGGTGCCGCAGGTGTACTGGCCCAGCTCCATCGCGGTATTCGGGCCCGATACGCCTCGCGAGCACACGCCGCAGGTCACCATCATGAACCCCAACACGGTGTATGGCATCAGCAAGCTGGCCGGCGAGCAGTGGTGCGAGTGGTACCACCGCCACCACGGCCTCGACGTGCGCAGCCTGCGCTACCCTGGCCTCATTGGCTACAAGAGCCTGCCCGGCGGCGGCACCACCGACTACGCCGTGGACATCTACCATAAGGCCGTGGCCGGCGAAGACTTTTCGTGCTTTCTGAAGCCCGACACCCGCCTGCCCATGATGTACATGCCCGACGCGCTGAAGGCCACCCTCGACCTGATGCACGCCCCGGCCGAAAACATCAACGTGCGCACCAGCTACAACCTAGGGGCTATGAGCTTCACGCCTCAGGAGGTAGCCGCCGCCATTCAGCAAGAAGTGCCGAGCTTCCGGATTTCCTACGCGCCCGACGCACGTCAGGCCATCGCCGACTCGTGGCCCGCCAGCATCGACGACAGCGCCGCCCGGCACGACTGGAACTGGTCACCCGACTACGACCTAGGCAAGATGACGCACGATATGCTCGCGCACCTACGCGAGCTGGTGCCAGCGTAGGCTACTCCGCTATCGAAAAGGCCCTGACTACTCGCTGTAGTCAGGGCCTTTTTAGTTGAGAATTACCGTTGGCTAGAAGCTCACCTGGCCAGCGGCCTGCTTTAGCAAATCGCTCAGTTGGTAGAGTCGGCTTTGCGAGTCGGGGGTGGCATTGACGGCCGCAGCCGCAGTCTGCTGGCTGAGGGTGCTCAGGCTACCGGCCACAGACCCATGATGATTTTGGGTAATAGCATCTTGCAGCTTTTGCAGCTCAGCCGCAATAGGTGCCAGGTCGGCGTTGCCCTGCAAAGCGTCAATCCAGCCGCCGACGGCCGATTTGGCCTCGTCCGTAATCTTAAGTAATCCGTTTTGCAACGCGTCGAGGGTAGCGTCGAGCTGCGCGGTGGGCGAAGGAGTAGCCATGTATATGAAACAGGAAAAGTGAAATACTACCTCCCTAACGGCTACTCGCCGGGCAGAGTTAAGTACTTCGCATCTCGGTCGCCCCTTACTGCCCGCCCAGGCGCTGCGGCCACCCTAGGAAGCGCGACGTGAGCAGCGGCACCCCGAACACGGCCACCGTCAGCACCGTCAGGCCCACATCGGCGGCCTCACTGGTGAGGAACACCGAGAACGGGTGGGTAGGCAGATAATGCTCAAACAACGATAGCATCAGCTTAAGCCCCAAGATGCCGATAATGACGAAGGCCGCCGTTTCGAGGAAGGGGTACTTGCCCATGAGCAGCACAAAAGCCTGCGCCACCAGCCGCATGGCCAGGATACCGATAAACACCCCGGCACAGATGATAACCAGGTTGTTGGTAAAGGCTACCACGGCAAACACGTTATCGATGGAGAAGGCCAGGTCCATGAGCTCGATGAGCGCCACGGTAGCCCAGAACTTACCAAACATCCCCAGAGTGCGGCGATAAATCCAGCTCTTCGATTTCTCTACATGCTCTTCTTCATGCGGCGGGCCGGCCCGGAAGTGGTCCCACACCAAGTAGAGCAGGTAGAGGCCACCTAGGGGTTTCAAAAACCAAAATTCGATGAGGTACGAGGCAAACAGAATGCAGAGCCCCCGGAACAGGTACGCCCCAAAAATGCCGTAGCGCAGGGCCTTCTTGCGCTGCTCGGGGGCGAGGTCGCCGACCATGGTGGCCAGCACGGCCGCATTGTCGACCGAGAGCAGGCTTTCGATAATAATGAGGTTGCCCACGAGGGCCAGGGCCGCCAGCGGATTGTCGATGATTTGCTGGATGTCTTGGTTCATGCCGAAGGAGGAAAGACCGCAAAGCTACTGGCCGGGGCGAGTTGGCAGCCGGAGCGCAGTAGCGCAAAGGGCATCTTGTACGTAGACCCAGCCACTTTGCCTACCTAGGTCAAGTGCCCGTTCCAAGATGATAGTAAACCCTACCCCCACTGGCTGGCAGATAATCTACCAGCAGGCCCACGCTTTGCTAGCCATGCAGCTGGCCTGGGCCTGGCCGCCCTTTCTGCCCGCCGACCGCTGGGTGGGCCTGTTGGCCGCCACTGCGCAGCACGACGATGAGCAAGCGCCTTGGCACGGGCGCGGCGGCCACCACGGCCTCACGCCAGCCGGCGCCCCGGCCAATTTTACGCAAGTGGCCTTTTCGCTGGAGCAAGCCACGGGCGTGCTGCACGCCGCGCGCTTTCAGGGGCGCTGGCGCAGCTTGCTCACCAGCCTGCACCTAAGCACCCTGTATGAGCCGCTGCGCGGCAGCGAGGCCAAAACCACCGCTTTTCTGGACGAGCTGCACACCAGCCAGGCGCGCTGGACCAAGGAGCTGCGCCTTACCAAAACGCAGGTACGCCAGGCCTACGACTTGCTGCATTGGTGCGACCGCCTCTCGCTCATCTTGTGCCGCCAAGAGCTACCCGAGATGGGCCGCGCCGTCGAAATTTACCCCGACCCACTGGGCACCGGGCACCGCACGCCGCACCTAGTGCGCCAGCCTGCCGGGCCGGGCACGCCCGTAGTCGTGTCGCCCTGGCCATTCGCGACTAAAGAGTTAGTGGTGAGCGTGGAATCTCAAGAATTGCACCAGCTTCAGTTTCGCGATGACGCCGAGCTGGCAGCCGCGCTACACCAAGCTACCATTCAAACGTTAAGCTGGACGCTACAATCGGCCTAGGTTATTTTTTCGTGCATTTTTCGGGCAAAAAATTGTCGGGGCCGTATCTACTAGGGCCCTGGGCGGGCTAGGGCTGGTGGTACTGGGCAGATTAGCCACGGCGCGGGCTGGCCCAGTACTCACTTATTGCTACGCTTTTTCTGCTTCCGCACGATGGCCCACTACAAGCTTTCCGACATCTTCGCCACCCTCAAATCGTCGGCCGGCGAGTTTGGCAACAACAACTCCTTCCGGCACTCGGCGGCGCTTTCGTACTACACCATTTTTTCGCTGCCGCCGCTGCTGCTCATCGTTATCACCTCGGCCAGCGCCGTGTATGGCGGCGAGGCCCTTACTGGCCAAATCTACGGCCAGCTTAAAGGCCTGGTGGGCGCCGATGCCGCGGCGTTTCTGCAGGAAAGCATCGCCAAATTCACACTACAGCAAAAATCCGGGCTTGCCACTGCTATCGGCATAGGCACCCTCATTTTTGCGGCTACTACCTTCTTCGTTACGCTGCAAGAAAGCATCAACGATATCTGGAACCTGAAAGTAAAAACCCAGGGCATCGGCGTGTGGCAGTACGTGCAGCAGCGGCTGCTCTCGTTCGGGCTCATCCTCAGCGTAGCGCTGCTGCTACTCATCTCCTTCGTGGTGAGCGCCGTGCTCAGCATTTTCACGGGCTGGCTGCAGCGGCATATTCCAGAGGCGGGGCTCATCGCCATCCGGCTCGTCGATTTCAGCTTGTCGCTCATAGTCACGACGCTGCTGTTCGCGCTCATCTACAAGTTCTTACCCGATGCCATCATTCGTTGGCGCGATGTAGGCATTGGCGCGTTCATCACGGCTTCGCTCTTTATCCTGGGCAAGTATTTGATTGCTTTTTATATTTCCAAATCCAACCCGGGGTCGGCTTTCGGCGCGGCGGGGTCGGCCATTGTGCTGCTGGTCTGGATTAACTATTCCTCGCTCATCATCTTCTTCGGGGCCGAGTTCACCCAGGAGTTTGCCGACGCCTTTGGGCAGCGCGTGCAGCCCAAGGCCCACGCCGTGCGGGTCAAGTTGACGGAGGTTCCGCCTGCCGAAACCGAGGAAGCCATTGCTACCGGCCGCCCGCAAGCCACCGGCCGCTGGCGGGCCTAAGTAGCTAAAGCCTAAGCCACAACCGCACCACCGAAGCCTCAACTCACTCATATATAGCTTTTTAAGCTAATTAAAATCTACTTTTATCCTGTTAAAACACTGTAAGTAAAAGTCAGATACAAAGCTATTTAAGTTTGCAACCAAGCCAGTTAGTAAGCGCATCTTTGCGACAGCCGAATCATTCACCGGCCCTTCATCGTTATGCGCTCTTTACTACTGCTCGGGGGACTATTAATGGCTGGCTCGGCCTGGGCACAGCAGCCTGCCCTACCGGGCGCGCCGCAACCACCGGTGCCTGGGGCTCCTGCCGCGCCCGGCACCGTGCGCATGTCTGAGCTGCCCGAAACCAATGTTACTGGCCGCCACGAGGCGGTGGGCCAAGTGTACAGCGTGGAAACTGCTGGCGGCACTATTTTCACGGGCACGCTGCGGGCCACCAGCGAGGAGTCGCTCACCTTCGAAACCAAGGAGCTGGGCATCGTTACGCTGCAGCGCACCAACATGCGGCAGCTGTCGTCGCTCACGCCCGAGCAGGTGCGGCGCGGCTTCAACTACATTGGCAATGGCACGCGCATGTTTCTTGCCCCCACGGCCCGCAACCTGCACAAGGGAGAAGGCGAAGTGCAGGTCATTAATATCTTTCTGACGGGGGCCAACTACGGCATTACCGACAACATCTCGGTGGGCGTGCTGGTACCAATTATTCCATTTGTCGGCGTGCCCTTCGTGGCCGTGACGCCTAAGGTAAGCGTGCCCATCAACGATAAGTTTCACGTGGGGGCCGGCATCCTGTACGGCTTCGCTACGGGCTTTGAGGGCAGTGCGGGCGCGGGCTACGGCCTAGCCACCTACGGCACGGCCGATACCAACGTGACCTTCGGCCTAGGCTATGGGATAGGCAGCGGGGGCGTTAGCAGCTCACCGGTGGGCGTTATCGGGGCCAATGTGCGGGTATCGCGGCTGTTCTCGCTGGTCAACGAAACGTACCTGGCCAATTTCGGCTCTGTTGGGGGCATAGCCGGCCTAGGTGGCCTGCGCTACACCGCGCCCCGCTTCAACGCCAGCCTGGGCCTGCTGTACTACTCGGCGCGCAACGATGGTGGGGTGTATCCGGCTTACCTAGACGTAGGATTCCGCTTCGGCAAAGTCAAGCTGCGGTAAGACTTGCATAGCACTAGCTGCTTGCGCCCGCTTGAATATTCCTTCAGGCTAAGCAAGAGGTAAGCTGCACTGCCACTATCAGCCGTAAGTTTGACCTATAGCTGCTCAGATGCAGCTGCTAACTAGCTTTACTTATGCGTTTTTCTACACTATTAGCAAGTGTTTGCCTTATAACCGCGTCTTGGCAAGCTCGCGCCCAAACTAAAGACGAAGTAAAAGCTAAGATTGCCAGCAGCGTGTGCGACTGTTTGCAAAAGAAAGAGACTGAGAAGCCTCTCAACACGTTGTCAAAAGAGCAAGCCACCACTGTTGTCACTACTTGCTTTGCAGCAGGGGCTGGCAAAGAGCTAGCGGGAATTCAACACGCTTATGGCGCTAGCGCGTTTAATCAGCCCGAGCTTATGAAACAGATTGGACGCGAAGTAGGAGGCCTAATGCTCCAAAATTGTCCAGCCTTTATACGCGTCAGCATGGCACTGGCACAGATAGACAATGCCAGCAGTGCGGCCTCCACTACCGGGCAAACAATAGGTCGCCTAGGTACCTTACACGGCACTGGCATTGCGATGCTCGATATTGACATCAGTGACACTGAGCAAACCCAATTTGCCTGGCTCCAGCACCTACAGAGTGGCGATGACTTATTAGCGCAACTGCCAAAACTGAAAGGCCAAGCTGTACGCGTATTATGGCGGGAGGTAGAGGTACTAGACCCTTCCACTAATAGCTATCGCAAAGTGCGTCAGCTCACCGGCTTAGAAAAGCAGTAGTGCGCGCTACGCCGCCTCTGCCTTCTCCTTATTAGCGAGCTGGCCGCAGGCAGCGTCGATGTCTTTGCCCCGGCTGCGGCGGATGTTGGTTTGCACGCCGCGGTCGGCGAGGTACTTGTGAAAGGCCGTGATTTTGTCAGCCTCCGCGTTTTGGTACGCCGCGTTCTCGATGGGGTTATACTCGATGAGGTTCACCTTGCAGGGCAGCCACTTGGCAATGGTGAGCAGCTCGGCTGCATCTTCCAGCCCGTCATTAAAGTTCTCGAATACAATGTATTCGTAGGTAACCTTACGACCTGTCTTTTGGTGATAGTACTGCAACGCTTCCTTGAGCGCGGCGAGCGAGTTGGCCTCGTTGATGGGCATAATCTCGTTGCGCTTCGCGTCGTTGGGCGCGTGCAGCGAGAGCGCCAAATTGGCTTTTACATCGTCGTCGGCTAGCTTCTTTATCATCTTGGCGATGCCGGCCGTGCTGATGGTGATGCGCCTAGGTGCCATGTTGAGACCGTCGGGCGCCGTAATGCGGCGCACGCTTTCCACCACGTTGGCGTAGTTGAGTAGCGGCTCGCCCATGCCCATGTACACGATGTTGGTGAGCGGCGTGCCGTACTGGGCCTCGCACTGCTCCCGAATGCGCACCACCTGGTCGTATATCTCGGCCGCGTCGAGGTTGCGCTTGCGGTCCATGTAGCCAGTGGCGCAAAACTTACACGTGAGCGAGCAGCCCACCTGCGACGAGATGCAGGCCGTCATGCGCGTATCGTGCGGGATGAGTACGCCCTCCACAATATTGCCATCGTGCAGCCGGAAGGCCGACTTGATGGTGCCGTCGTTCGAGAGCTGCTGGTTCTGCACGGCCACGCCGTTGATGACGAAGTGCCGGGCCAGCAACTCGCGGGTGCTCAGCGAGATGTTGTTCATTTCCTCGAACGAGCCGGCCGTATTTTTCCACAGCCACTCCGTCACCTGCTTGGCGCGGAAAGGCTTTTCACCATGCTCCACCATAAACGCCTTGAGGTCGTCGGGAGAAACTTTGCGGATATCGCGCTTGGCGGGGGCTAATTCGAGTTCGAGTAACATAGTACAAAGATACAAACAGCCAAGGCGTTGGGTTCCGGCTGAGAATAGGACGATTAGCTATTTCGCTATTTTAGGCGGAGTAATAGGCAAAGTGAACTTAACTGGCACCGTAAGGCTGCTTACAACAGACTTCCCTGCGCGACTAACTGGCCTGAATCTCGGCAACTTCTGTACCGCTTGCAACGCAGCGGCATCACAGTCAGGCCGAAATCCTTTAATGACCTCTGCATCCTGGATTAAGCCAGTTATAGCAATAGTAAATTTAATAAACACCCTACCTTCTGCTCGCTCCTTTATAGCCTGAGATGGGTAAACAAGGCGCTTTTGAATAGCCTCAACAACGTTTAGCTGCTTGCCATTCTCTACCAGCTCTGGCAGCGGTTCAAAATAACAGATAAGCTGCGTTGTGTTCGATTGTGCTGAAGCTGAATAGCTATTAACCAGAAAAAGTAAGCACACCAGCCAGATTACCGCGTATTGCATAATTGCTTTGTTGAGCGTCCCGCTCGATAGATGCCTATCAGACTGACTTTGCACAACTGCTGCCCTTGTTTGCTGACTAAAAGCAGCTACTGCACGGGTTTTGGCAATAAAATTTCGGCAAAACCAACTCGATTCAGCCAACACTTAGTTTTCTCCGCCTACCTTCGCCCCGTAAACTTTAGGGGTGCTTTGCTACGGCAAGGCTGAGACGATACCCTCCGAACCTGAACCAGGTAATGCTGGCGAAGGGAAAAGTACTGGTCCGTTACGCGGCTGCCTTGCGGGGCACGCCGTGGCCGGCACCGCCTATTGCTTACGGCTTCCTATGTCCCAACTAATTTCTAGTTGCATGGTCTGCTACGTAAACAATTCAACCCACGAAGCCACTGAAAACCAGCCGCTCGCCGACTTGCTGGCGGCTCTAGGTCAGGCCCAGACGCGAGGCCTTGCCGTGGCCATCAACGACACCGTGGTGCCCCGCACCGAGTGGGCGACCCACGCCGTGCAGCCCCACGACCGCATTCTGCTTATCCGCGCCACCCAGGGGGGCTAGGCGCGAGCCAGCCTCTTTTCTACCCCATCCAATCAGATGAAGAAAAAAGACCAAGCCCCCCAGCAGACGCTGGTGGAGCGCCAGCCCCTGACCGGCTCGCGCAAGATTTACGTGCCGGGTAAGCTGTACCCCCACATCCAGGTGGCGATGCGCGAAATCGCACTGGCCGACACCGAGCGCAAGTTCGATTTCGGCTTCCCATCGGAGCCGAACGCGCCCGTGACGGTGTACGACACCAGCGGCCCCTACACCGACCCTAGGGTTCAGATAGACCTCAAAAAGGGCCTGCCTAGGTTACGCGAATCGTGGATTTGGGAGCGCGGCGATGTGGAGCAGCTAGCTGGCACCTCGTCGAGCTACGGCCAGCAGCGCGCCGCCGACCCCACCCTCGACCACCTGCGTTTCGAGCACATTCAGGCGCCGCTACGCGCTAAGGCTGGTGCCAATGTCAGCCAGATGCACTACGCCAAGCAGGGCATCATCACGCCCGAGATGGAGTACATTGCCATCCGTGAAAACCAGCGCTTTGACGAGCTGCCCGCCGATGACCCGCTGCGCACGCAGCACCGCGGCCACAGCTTCGGAGCCAACACGCCGGAGGGCCACATCACGGCTGAGTTTGTGCGCCAGGAAGTGGCCGCCGGGCGGGCCGTTATCCCGAGCAACATCAACCACCCGGAGAGCGAGCCCATGATTATCGGGCGCAATTTCCTGGTGAAAATCAATACTAACATCGGCAACTCGGCCGTGACTTCTTCGATTGAGGAAGAAGTAGATAAGGCGGTGTGGAGCTGCCGCTGGGGCGGCGATACGCTCATGGACCTCTCGACCGGCAAGAACATTCACGAAACCCGCGAGTGGATTATCCGCAACTGCCCGGTGCCGGTGGGCACGGTACCCATTTACCAAGCACTGGAGAAGGTGAACGGCAAGGCCGAAGACCTGACCTGGGAGCTGTTCCGGGATACGCTGATTGAGCAGGCCGAGCAGGGCGTGGACTACTTCACTATTCACGCGGGGGTGCGGCTACACTACGTGCCCATGACAGCCAAGCGCGTGACGGGCATCGTGTCGCGCGGCGGCTCCATCATGGCCAAGTGGTGCTTGGCGCACCACAAGGAGAGCTTCCTCTACACGCATTTTGAGGAGATTTGCGAGATTATGAAGGCCTATGATGTGGCCTTTTCACTGGGCGACGGCCTGCGCCCCGGCTCTATAGCCGATGCCAACGACGAGGCGCAGTTTGCCGAGTTGGAGACCCTAGGCGAGCTCACCAAAATAGCCTGGGCGCACGATGTGCAGGTAATGATAGAAGGCCCCGGCCACGTGCCCATGCACCTCATTAAGGAGAACATGGACAAGCAATTGAAGGAGTGCCACGAGGCGCCTTTTTACACCCTAGGGCCGCTCACGACGGACATTGCGCCGGGCTACGACCACATCACATCGGCCATCGGCGCGGCTATGATAGGCTGGTTTGGCACGGCTATGCTCTGCTACGTGACGCCTAAGGAGCACCTAGGGCTGCCCAACAAGCAGGACGTGAAGGACGGGGTAATCGCCTATAAAATTGCAGCTCACGCCGCCGACCTCGCTAAGGGCCACCCCGGCGCGCAGTACCGCGACAACGCCCTGAGTAAGGCCCGCTTCGAGTTCCGCTGGGAAGACCAGTTCAACCTCAGCCTCGACCCCGACACCGCCCGCGAGTACCACGACGAAACCCTGCCCGCCGAGGGCGCCAAGGTAGCGCACTTCTGCTCGATGTGCGGCCCGCATTTCTGCTCCATGAAAATCACGCAGGAAGTACGCGACTACGCTGCCAGCCAGAAGCTGACAGCCGCGCAGGTGCTGAGCGAGGGCATGTTGGAAAAATCGCGGGAGTTCGCAGAGCGAGGCAGCGAGATTTATTTGTAACAAGTCACTTTCCTTCCCGTCTGTCATGCTGAGCTTGCGAAGCATCTTATCGCGCTAAATGCTAGCGTATTCAACATGATAAGATGCTTCGCAAGCTCAGCATGACAGACGGGAAGGATACCTGTTTGAGCTCTATGCGCCCTTACGCCCTCACCATTGCCGGCTTCGACCCCAGCGCCGGGGCCGGCGTGCTGGCCGATGTGAAAACGCTGGAGGCTAGCGGGGTGTATGGGATAGCCGCCTGCACGGCCCTCACCGTGCAAAACGACGTGAGCTTCGAGCGGGTGAGCTGGGTGCCATTAGCCGACATCCAAGACCAAATTCAGACTCTGCTGGTGCGGTTTCAGGTTGATTTTATCAAGGTTGGCCTTATCGAAAGCCTACCCGTGTTACTGAAGCTATTCAGCTGGCTGAAAGCCCAAATCCCGGCCGTGTGCATTGTCTGGGACCCCGTGCTAAAAGCTACGGCTGGCTACGAGTTTCACGCTCAGCCCGATGTCGAGCTGCTTCAAGCTATTTGCCGCGAGTTGGCGCTCCTCACCCCTAATCGGCCGGAGGCGCTGCGGCTCCTCCCGGCCGCTAGCCCCGAAGCTGCTGCCGAGGCGCTGGCCGCCTGGTGCCCGGTGCTACTGAAAGGCGGCCACGCCGACGGCCCTGAAGCTACCGACTTGCTCCTGCTGGGCGGCGAGCGGCACGTGCTCAGCGCGCCGCGCCTGCTGCACGGCGAGAAGCACGGCAGCGGCTGCGTGCTCTCGGCGGCAGTGCTGGCCCGGCTGGCGCTAGGCGATGACCTAGGCGCCGCCTGCCGCGCCGGCAAGGCTTATACAGCCGCCTTTCTAGGCAGCAACGATACGTTGCTAGGCTATCATTATAAAGACGAAAGAACATGAAAATTAGCAACCTGCATTACATCACCACCACGGCTCACGCGGCCGAGCTGGCTTGCCTGGGCGGCGTGTGCTGGGTGCAGCTGCGGGTCAAAAACCTGCCCGCCGCTGTCTGGCAGCAGCGAGCGCTTGACGTGCAGGCCGTATGCCGCCACCACGGCGCCACGCTTATTATCAACGACAATCCGGCGCTGGCCCTGGCCCTCGGCGCCGACGGCGTGCACTTGGGCAAGCAGGACATGAACCCAGCCAAGGCCCGCGCCTTGCTGGGCCCTGGGTTCATCATCGGCGGCACGGCCAACACCTTTGCCGACATCGAAGGGCTGGTGGCGGCGGGCGTCGATTATATCGGCCTAGGACCCTTTCGCTTCACTGCCACCAAGGAAAAGCTGAGCCCGATACTGGGGCTGGTGGGCTACACCGAGATTATGGTGCAGTGCCGGGCGGCCGGCTTCACGACGCCCATCGTCGGTATTGGGGGCGTGGAGCTGGCCGATATACCGGCGTTGCGCGCTGCCGGCCTGCACGGCGTGGCCGTGTCGGGAGCCATCGGCAGCGCCGCCGACCCAACGGATGCAGCTCGGCTTTTTGTCACTGAATTAGCTAAAAGTCAACCAGTAGCATCTTTATGAAAACGCAGCCGCTAGTTATTGCCGGGCGCACGTTCACGTCGCGGCTGTTTACGGGCACAGGCAAATTCAGCTCGTCGAGCCTGATGGAAGAAGCCCTGCTGGCCTCCGGCTCGGAGCTGGTGACGGTGGCCCTCAAGCGGGTGGATGTGGCCGACGCCCACGACGACATTTTGCGTCACTTAGGGCACCCGCAATTTCAGCTGCTGCCTAATACCTCGGGCGTACGCACGGCCAAGGAGGCCGTGTTTGCCGCCCAGCTCGCCCGCGAGGCGCTAGAAACCAACTGGTTGAAGCTGGAAATTCATCCCGACCCCAAGTACCTGCTGCCCGACCCCATCGAGACGCTGCGCGCCGCCGAGGAGCTGGTGAAGCTGGGCTTCGTGGTGCTGCCCTACATCCACGCCGACCCGGTACTCTGCAAGCGCCTCGAAGAAGTAGGCGTGGCCGCCGTGATGCCCCTAGGGTCGCCCATCGGCTCTAATAAGGGCTTGCTGACCAAGGATTTCCTTGAAATTATTATCGGCCAGAGCAATGTACCGGTGGTAGTCGATGCGGGCATCGGCACCCCTTCGCACGCCGCTGCCGCCCTCGAACTAGGCGCCGACGCAGTGCTCGTGAACACAGCCATTGCGGTGGCCGGGCAGCCGGTGGCAATGGCCCACGCCTTCCGGCTGGCCGTGGAGGCTGGGCGCATGGCCTATGAGGCGCGGCTGGCGGCGCCAGTAGCGCACGAAGCGGTGGCTAGTTCGCCGCTCACGGCGTTTTTGGATATGTAAATCACCTGGAAAAAACCGTCATGCAGCGCGCAGCGAGCATCTCGCGTGGCGCAGTAAACCTAGGCGCTAACAACGAGGCGAGCGAGATGCTTCGCTGCGCGCTGCATGACCTTTTCAAATTAATCTATTGCAGCCAATGAGCTTTCGCCCCATTTTTGAAGCCCACGCCTGGGACGATATCAAGGCCAGCATCTATGCTAAAACACCGGCCGATGTGGAGCGCGCCCTAGCCGCGCCGCGCCGCACGCTCGACGATTTTAAGGCACTCATCTCACCGGCCGCCGCGCCCTATCTCGAGCAGATGGCGCAGCTCAGCCACCGCCTCACGCGCAATCGCTTCGGCAATACCATGCAGCTGTACGTGCCGCTGTATTTGAGCAATGAGTGCCAGAATATTTGCACGTACTGCGGCTTCAGCCTCGATAACAAGCTCAAGCGCCGCACGCTCAGCAGCGTGGAAATGCTGGCCGAGGCCGCCGTGCTCAAAGGCTGGGGCTACGACCACGTACTGCTCGTGACCGGCGAAGCCAACCAGACCGTGGGCGTCGATTACCTCGAAAAAGCGCTCAAAACCCTGCGCCCACATTTCGCGCACCTCTCAATGGAAGTGCAGCCGCTCGACCAGGCCGACTACGAGCGCCTCATTCCCGAAGGTCTGAACACGGTGCTGGTGTACCAGGAAACCTACCACCAGGACGACTACAAAAAGCACCACCCTAAGGGCAAGAAGTCGAACTTTCAGTATCGCCTCGACACGCCCGACCGGCTTGGGCGGGCCGGCATTCATAAGATGGGCCTAGGGGTACTCATTGGGCTGGAGGACTGGCGCACTGACTGCTTCTACACCGCGCTGCACCTCGACTATTTAGAAAAAACCTACTGGCAAACCAAGTACAGCCTCTCCTTTCCGCGCCTGCGGCCAGCCGAGGGCCTGCTGCAGCCCAAGGTAGAAATGAGCGACCGCGAGTTGGTGCAGCTCATTTGCGCTTACCGCCTGCTGAATGAGGAAGTAGAGCTCTCGCTCTCGACCCGCGAAATGCCGGCCTTCCGAGACCAGGTTATTAAGCTGGGTATCACCAGCATTAGTGCAGGCTCAAAAACGAACCCTGGTGGCTACGCCGTGGCGCCCGAGTCGCTGGAGCAATTTGAGATTTCCGACGAGCGCAGCCCCGCCGACATCGCGGCCATGCTGCGCCGCCAGGGCTACGAGCCGGTGTGGAAAGACTGGGACGCGGCGCTAGCCTGAACTACCTGCCGCCACGCCGCCACCGGGTCGGGGCTTTGCCACACGGCACCCAGCACCGCCGCCCCCGCGAAGCCTACTTGCCGCACTTGGCCGACAATTTGTGCCTCGATACCACCCAGGGCCAACACTGGTGGCCAGTGGCCGGGCCGCGTTGCTTGTACCCGGAAGGAGCGCTGCAAGTCACCTAGGTCAAACTTACTGGCGTACCCTTCTTTGCTGATACTGTCAAAAATTGGGCTTAGAAATACGTAGTCGTAGCGCCGACGCGTGCGGTTGATTTCGGCCAGCGAATGGAAGGAGGTCGATAGCGTTTGGCCCGGCAGCAGGGCAGGGCGCCGCCGAGCGGCGGCGCGCGCACGCTCCGTGAGGTGCAGCCCCCCAAGCCGATACCGGCGCACTAGCTTGGGGTAGGCGTGCAGTACGAGGCGCGAATAAAAAGCGGGCGGCAACGCTTGGATAAGGGCTTCGAGCTGGGCGGCGGGCCAGCCGGGCTTGCGCAGGTGCAGGCGCCCTAGGTCCTGCGCGAGCAGCTCCGCGAGCACGCGCGGCTCGTCGGGCTGGGCGGTGGGAGCGGTGAGAAGCACCAGCTGAAAGGGCGCGCTCACGGCTGCGGCGGGGCTACTTGGGCGGCCAACTCGGCGGGGAGGGCGCGCAGCTTGCGGGTGTTGTAGTCGAAGCAGAGCATGCCGGTTTTGGCGCGGGCTACCTCGCGGCCGGTTTGGTTTTTGACCAGGTATACGAGGTCGAAGCCGTACTTACTGAGGTCGGCGGCGCCGATGTCGATGTGCAATACGTCGCCGTAGAAGGCCTCGGCTTTGTACTCCACGGCCACATCGGCCATAATGAAGCCGAGCTTGGTGGCGTGGTCTACTTCGGCCGTGCCTAGGTGGGCCAGCAGCTGCACCCGCGCCTCGTGCAGGAGGCTCAGTAAGGCATCATTGCCGAGGTGTGCACCGTAGTTGAGGTCGGTGATGCGCACCGGCAGCTGCGTAGCAAACAGAAACGAACTAGGTAAGGCTATTTTTACGCGGGCCATATTTTTTAAGTAGCAATGAGCAGTGAGCAATTAGCAGAGGGCGTAGCGCAGTCAGACGATGCCTCAAAAATAGAGGTACGCACCACGGCCGATGGTTCGCCAACGCTCTACGTGCCGGCGCTCAACGAGCACTACCACTCGCACCACGGCGCGGCCCAAGAGTCGCGCCACGTCTTCATCGCGGCGGGCTTGCAGCCACTGCTCGATGCGGGATTGGGGCAGCCAGATGAGGGACCAGTACGCATTCTAGAGATAGGATTGGGCACCGGACTTAATGCATTGCTAACGGTAGAAGCAGCAGTGGAAGCCCAAGCCATCATTGACTATGATGGTTACGAAACCAATCCTTTACCACCTGCCGTAGTAGCTGCGCTAGCGCCGCAGTGGGACAATAATAGTTTCCTTAGAGCGGCCTTTGAACAGTTACACGCGTCCTCTTGGGGATGGAATGAGTCATTCCAGTTTGACGAGGTTAGGCGTATGACCAAAATTCAGCAGCCCATTCAGAATGCTGATTTACCCGCTAATAGGTACAACCTCATTTACTTCGACGCCTTCGCGCCCGAAAAGCAACCCGAACTGTGGACCGAAGATGTCTTTGCGAAGCTCTACGCGGCGGCCGCACCCGGCGCGGTGCTGGTAAGCTACTGCGCTCAGGGCCAATTCCGGCGCAATCTGCGGGCGGCGGGCTGGCTCACCGAGAAGCTACCCGGCCCACCCGGCAAGCGCGAAATGACGCGGGCGCGGAAAGCCAGCTGAGGTAACCAAGTATCGCGATTTTTGATTTTAAGCGAAAAGAACTACCTTCAGCGCTCAGGCTGCGTTAAATAAGGATTATTGCCCTCGCGCGGCAGCCGGCGCCGAGCGCTCACCCCCTTATTTCTTGCCGCTATGACCTCCGATTCAGTTGAAATTTATTGCCCCTGCTGTCACTGGGAGCCCGATGGCCGGGCGCACTGGCAGTGCACCTGCGGCTACGTCTGGAACAGCTTCGAGACAGCCGCCGTATGCCCCAAGTGCCAGTACCGCTGGAAAATATCGCAGTGCCCGGCCGCGGCTGGCGGTTGCGGAGCCGTATCGCCGCATGTAGATTGGTACCACGGGCTTGATAGCTTAGTGGAGGAGCTTGTCGAAGAAACCGAGCACGCCGAAGCCGCCGCACACGCGCACGTTGCCGTAAGTTGCGCGGCAAATGAGTCGTAAATTCCTCGAAACTGAAAGCCCAGCCTGGGTAGCCGACGGCCTCATCACGGCCGAGCAGCAGCAGCGCCTGCTGGCCCGCTACCCGCCCGATGCGGTGCAGGCCGTGGGTTTGCTGCCGCTCCTAGGTAGCATTTTGCTGCTGCTGAGCGCCCTTAGCGTGGTGGCCGCCAACTGGCAGAGTCTGCCTACGCAGGTGCGCCTAGGGCTGCTACTGGCCACGCTGGCCGCCACTTACGCGGGCGGCGAGTACTTTCTGAAGCGCGGCAATAGGCGCGTGGGCCACGGGCTCATTGGGTTGGGTCTGGTGGTATTTGGGGTTAGCATCATTCTCACCAGCCAGCTCTACCAGTTGGTAGGCTACGACGTGAGCGGCCTGCTGGCCTGGGTAGTAGTGGGCGTGCTGCTGAGCTACATCTATGAAAGCCAGACCCTAGTGCTATTGCCCATCGTCATCGGGGCGGCGGTGCAAACGTATTGCACGCAGGCGCTGGGCTTGTTTAGCTACGCTACCATGGGGCTGGTGGCGCTGGGCAGCGGCTACCGCTGGTGGCGGCGGCCCGATACTATCGTGGCCTCAGTGCTGGCGGTGGGGCTGCTGTGGCAGGCGGCGCTGTGGGTGGCGCTGAGCCACGCCAAAATCACTTGGTTCTTCATTCCGGCCATGCTCGTGTACGCGGCCGGCGACTGGCACCGCGAGCGCCCAGCCAGCCGCGCCCTGCAAGGGCCGCCGCTGGTGGCAGCTTACTTGTTTGCGCTAGGGCTGGCGCTGTTTGGCGAAACCGACCAATACGCGGGGCTGCTGCGCCCGCCGGTGCTAGCCTACCTAGGGGCGCTGGCGGCGGTGTTTGGGCTGTCGGTGGCGGGCAAGCGCCAGCGCGGCCGGCTGGCCTCGCTACCCGACTGGCTCCTGCTGCTGCCGGGCTTCTACCTGCCGGGCGGGCTGCCGCTGGCCATTGCCACGCTGGTGGTGCTGTACGCGCACGCCGGCTCGGTGCTGGCCCGCGCCCACCGCTCGGGCGAGGCCGAGCAGCTCACCCTAGGTACCGTGCTGTTTGTGGTGGCAACCATGGTGGCTTACTTCAAGCTCACTTGGGCGTTTCTCGACAAGTCGCTGTTCTTCCTGATTGGGGGGGTGCTGCTGCTGAGCATGAGCTGGTACCTGCGCCGCCGCAATGCCCAGCGCCTCGCCGCTGGCGTGGCCATCGGGGCGGCGAGCCCCACGCCGCCACCCACTTCCGACCAACGCCCCACCGCCTAATGCCCACTAGCTCTACTCCCTCCCACCGCATGCTGGTGCGGCTGCTGGTGGCGGCCCAGCTACTTTACGTGCTGGGCGTGGCCGGTGCCGGCTACGCCACCACGGCCTACGGCCAGCATATTGCGCTGGCTACCAGTCCCGTCGATTTGCACAGCTTGCAGTACGAGAGCTTTGTGCGCCTGCGCTACACCGTTGGCGAGGCGCCGCTCACGGCTTGGCGCGGCCCTACCCCACCCCAGCGCCGCCAGAGCGTATATGTGCTCCTCAACGCTGGTGCCGATAGCCTAGCCACCGTAGCCGGCATCTACGATGCGGCCCCGCGCCCCGCCGCGGGCCAGGCCGTGCTGCGCGGCTGGGTCACCGATGTGTTTCCTCGCACCCTAGGGCTGCGCTACAACCTAGAGCGATACTACGTGCCCGGTGACAGCCCCCTGCGCCTCGGCAAAACCAGCCCGGCCGTGCGCGTGCAGGTCAGTATCGCGCCCTGGGGCCAGGCCCGCATCGAGTCGGTGCGGCTGCTGCGGCCTACTGCCGCCCGTTAAGGTGGAGCAGCTGGCGGTCGGCATCCGTGGGCGTAACAATCTTGTACGCTCGCTGGCCGGCGATATTCATCTCGTCTAAGATGTTGGCCAGCGCCTTGTAGTTGTTATCTGCGACAGGCTTGATAAAAATGGTAGCCTTGCTGTGCTGCTGCCACGCCTTAATGGCCTGCCGAATAGGTTGGGCCGGAGTAGCCGCGTGCAGGCTATCGGCAGCCGTAGGGGTAGCTTCGCCAAAGTAGTAATACAGCTGGTTGCCATTGCCCAGCAAGATGGTGAGCGCCTCGGCCGGTGAGCCCACTGGCTCTTTAGCCGCCGGGGCGGACATCGACAGCTGCAATACCCGCGGCTTGCTGATGGTATGAATCACCAAAAACAACGATGGCAAAAGCGCAACGACGGCAACCAGAGCTAGCAGCCCTACCCGCCACTTTATTTTAGAAGATGCCATAAGACGGGGCAGCTAACCTGAAGTCGATACAAGTTTTATAAGGGCAGCAATATCAATTCATTTTGTTTGCTCGCCAACAGGCAGCATCACTGTGCTTGCTACAAGGCTAGCCCATCCTTCATTATCAGTCAGTGAAGAACGGCGCTCCTACTGCTTTTTGTTAGCCTCTAGCAGTTGGCGGTCGGCGTCGCCTAGGTCGGTGAGGGCGTATTTCTGCTGGTCGGTGATGTTCATTTCATCCAGAATATCCACCATATCGCGATAGGTAGCCTGCGGGCCGGGCTTGATGAGCACAACCGGCTTAGGCTGCTGACTTTGCCGCGCCAGCAATGCCTGGCGAATGCCCCGCGGCCCAAAGTTGGTGGTCTGGAGCGTGGGCACCGGCACGGTGGGGTCGGCGGGCGCATACAAGCCAAAGTAGTAGTGCAGCTGGTGATTTTTACCAAGCACAATGGTCATAGCCTGCTTGTTGGCTACCAGGGCGGGCTGTTTTTTATCGGGCACCGGCATGGTCAGCTGCATCACCCGCGGCTTGGCGAAGGTGGTGGTGAGCATGAAAAAGGTCAGTAGCAGGAAAGCCAGGTCTACCATCGGCGTCATGTCGAGGTGAAAGCTGTGCTTGCGGGCACGCGGCTTTTTACCGGCCTTGGGAGTGGGTTGCTGAATGGCAGCCATAGCGAAAAAAGTAGGAGGTGACCGGCTGCACCCGCGCTGCCACCAAGCAGCGCTACCACAGGCAGCAGCCTACCTTCCCGATGCTTTTCGCTCAAAAATTCCACACCCCGCCCGGCGTAATGCAGGCGTGCAACGGTACGTCGGTGGGCAGCACATCGGCTATTTCCGCCAGCGGCTCATCGTCTAACAAGCTGAGCCCGATGAACAAAGCATCAGGACGGCATTCGGCCAAAAACCGGTCGTAGAAACCGCCGCCATAGCCCACACGGTGGCCGCGCTGGTCGCAGGCCAGCAGCGGCACCAGCACGGCATCGAGCTGCACGGGCTGCACTTCGGTACCTAGGGCGGCCGCTGGCTCAGGAATGCCCCAGCGGCTGGTGATGAGTGGCGTACTGGGCGTCAGTTCATAGTGCCATAAGGATATGCCATCGGGCTGCACCACGGGCGCGGCCAGCCGCAAGCCCGTTTCCTCGGCCCACACCCGCTGAATTATCGGCCAAGTATCAGGTTCATTCTTAGCCAGCAAAGGCAAAAAAACGTGCAACCAGCGCCACTGGCCCACCGGAAACTGCGCAAAAAAGCCCGCGCACAGCTGGGCGCTGCGGCGGGCTACTTCGGCGGCGGATAGCGCCCTGCGCTGCGCTAGGGCGGCGCGGCGCAGGGCGGCTTTGGTAGTCGCCGGGGCCACCTAGGCGACAATTTCGCCCACGCCGTCGGCCAGGGTGGTCACGTAGGTTTCCAGCTCCAGGCCCAGGCGGTCTTGGTAGCCTTTGGTCATGAAAGCCACGAAGTTGTCGACCTCGGCCGAGTCTACCAGGTTGATGGTGCAGCCGCCGAAGCCGCCGCCCATCATGCGGGCGCCGTAGGCGCCGGGGGCCTCGTGGGCCAGCTCTACCAGCACGTCCAGTTCGGGGCAGCTCACCTCGTAGTCGTCGCGCAGGCCGTTGTGGCTGGCGTAAATGAGCTCGCCTATCTCGTGCAGGGCGCGGCCCGACTCTAGGTCTTTGGTCACCTTCTCAACGCGAGCATTCTCCTCGACTACGTAGCGGCAGCGGCGCGCAATCACCTCGCCCATCTCGTCTTTAGAAGCCTCAATGTCGGCCAGCGTGGCGTAGCGCAACGACTTGATTTCTGGATTCTTCTCCATCATGATGCGCACACCCTCAGCGCACTCCTCGCGGCGGGTATTGTACTCGCTGTCGGCCAGCGCGTGCTTCACGCCTGAGTTGCAAAGCACCAGGCGGCACGCCTCCGTATCGAGCGGGAAGTAGGCGTACTCCAAAGAGCGGCAGTCGAGCCGCACCACGTGCCCGGCGCGGCCAAAGAGGCTGGCAAATTGGTCCATGAGCCCGCACTGCACCAGGGCGTACTCGTGCTCGGCCTGCTGCGCAATGAGGGCCAGCGCCATCGTATCGTGCCCTAGGTCCAGCATTTTGTTCAGGCCCCAGGCAATGCCGCACTCCACGGCGGCCGACGACGACAGGCCCGCGCCCGACGGAATATCGCCGCCAAAGGCGCAGTCGAAGCCCGGTATCTGGGCGCCGCGCTGCACTAGGCCCGCCACCACGCCGAGCTGGTAGTTAGCCCAGTGGCCCTGCTCTAGCGGCTTGATGTCGGCCACGGCCACCTCGTAGCTTTTATCAAAGTCCAGTGCCCGCAGCCGAATTTTATCGGTGCCATTGAGGCGCAGCGCAAAGCTGACGGCCTGCGTAATGGCGCCCGGCAGCACCAGCCCCTGGTTGTAGTCGGTGTGCTCGCCGATGAGGTTGAGGCGGCCGGGAGCGCGGACCAACAGCGTGGGCGCGGCGTCAAAATGCTGAGTAAAAGCTTGGGTGAGGGCAGAGGCAGTCATGCAAAAATCGGCTAAGCGAAGGAGGAAAAAAGGGCGGCCGTGGCCAACGCACCAGCGGCTGCCGGGGCGAAGGTAGCGCCCAACCTTTTGCCTCCGGAAAGAGTAAGCCTGCCTAGTACCGGGGCTACTGCCGTGGCGCCCGTCTTCCTTACCCTCTGCCTTCTCTCCATGACTACTTCTCGGTTATCTCTACTCTTCGTGCTGGCTACGCTGGCCACCACGCTCACGGGCTGCGAGCTCGCAGGCGACCTCGTTAAAGGCGGCATCTGGATTGGTGTCATCGGCGTGTTTGTAGTCGTTGCCATCATCTTCTGGCTTGTGACTAAGCTCGGCGGCGGCAAAAACCCAGGCGCCTAGGCTGCATTACTGCTTACCCATAAAAAAAGGCGCGGCCCCTACCTAGGGGCCGCGCCTTTTGTGCTAGTGTCAGTGCGCTACGAGTTGCGCTTGGTAGGCATGGTGCCAATAATGTGGTCCCATAGCGTGCTGCTCACGCCGAAAGCCACTTCATCTTGGCGGTAGTGGTGCTGGGCGTGGTGCGTCCACCATACTTTCAAGAAGTTTTTCGGCGGCGCGTACACGTGGATGGCGTAGTGCACAAACAGGTACATGGCGTAGCCAAACGTGAAGCCGGCTAGGATACCAAATGCCCAGTTGCCGAACACAAACCGGAAAATAAAGAACAGCAGCGAGGCCACAAACACCGTCAGAATGGGCGGCATGGCCAAGCGGGTTTCGTCTTTGGGATACTCGTGGTGCACACCGTGCATGGTGTACTGAAACTTGGCGCGCCCCGGCGTAGTGGCCGGAATGTGGTACACGTAGCGATGCACCAGGTATTCGACGAGGGAGAACAGCAGTAGGCCACCCAAAAACAGCCCCAGCCCACCTAGGCCCGCCACGAAGCCGTGCGTGATGCCATAATACAAACTCACCAGTGCCGTGGCAATAAATATGCTGACCGGCAAGGCAATGTGCGTGTGCGAAAGCCGCTCTAGCACCGGGTTTTTGAATAGCTGTGCCGAGCCTTTGTGCTTGGGCCGAACCGGTGCGGCAGCCGACTTAGCGGGCTGCTTTGTGACTGTGTCCATCTCCATACGAAAGCTGATAAAATTCAGGAATTAAACGGCAAATTTACGACAGACCACAGTTTAAGTTAAGTCTGGGCGAAAGTCCGCCTTAGCCAGCGCCGCCACGATGGCGGGTGCCGTAGCAGCGCCCGCAAGCCGCAGGTGCGCCTGGCTATAGAACTGCTGGCGGGCGGCTAGGGTTCGGCTGAGCTGCTCAAAAAGTGCAGTTTCGGGCGATTCATGGGCCGCGGTGCCCGCCAAAAGTGGGCGCGAGCTACTGCCGCGCACCAAGCGCCGCACCAGCTCGGGCAGCGGCACATCGAGCCACAGCAGGAAGCCCGTAGCGCGCAGCACGCCTAGGTTATCGTGAAAGCAGGGCGTGCCGCCGCCCGTGGCCAGCACCAGCGGCGGGCCGGTGCGGGCGGCTACGGCGCGCAGAGCGTCGGCTTCGCGCTGCCGAAAGCCCGCCTCCCCTTCGGCCGCAAAAATTTCGGGTATCGTGCGCCCGGCCTGGGCAACAATGTCCACGTCCAAGTCCCGAAATTCGCGCTTGTAGTGCGCGGCTAAGCGGCGGCCAATGGTGGTTTTGCCCGAGCCCGGCAGGCCGATGAGGTATAGGTTATTCAATGAGCAATGAATAGTGAGCAATTGACAGTGAGCAATGATTAGACCATGCGTGCAGTCTGCTCATTGCTCACTGTTAATTGCTAATTGATTTTCACCCTAGGGTCGAGCAGGGCGTAGAGCATATCTACGGCGATGTTGACCAGCACAAAAATGGCGGCCACAAATAGCGTGGCCCCCATCACGACCGGGAAATCCAGGTTTTCGACGGCCCGCAGCGTCACGGTGCCCAGGCCCTTCCAGTTGAAGATATATTCGATAAAGAAGGCGCCCGCCATTAGCGAGGCCAGCCAGCCTGACACAGCCGTCACCACGGGGTTGAGAGCATTGCGCAGAGCGTGGCGCCACACGGTGCTGCCGCCACTCAGGCCCTTGGCGCGGGCCGTGCGGATGTAGTCTTGGCTCAGCACATCGAGCATGGAGGAGCGCGTGAGCTGCATGATGATGGCTAGCGGCCGCACCCCTAGGGCCACAGCGGGCAGCAAGAGGTTGCGCAGCACCAAGTGGCTTTCGCCCGTGAAGGGGTCGGTTTCGTAGAGCTGTCCGGTCAGGCTCAGGCCCGTCCAGTGGCTCCAGTAAAAGCCAAACGTGACCGCAATGAGGATGGCCGCCACAAACGAGGGCACCGAAATACCCAGCACCGAGGTAGTTACCAGCGCCCTATCGAGCCACGACTGCGGCCGCAGGGCCGCCGCTACTCCTAGGGCCACGCCGCCCACCGCCGCCAGCAGCATGGCCGCCAGCGCCAACCACAGCGTGCCCGGAAAGTAGCTGAGCAGCAGCGTCAGCACGTCTTGGTTGCTTTGAAAGGAGCGGCGCAGGTAAGGCCATTTCAACACCACCGCGCGCTGGCCGCCTACCGGCAGCAGCGCCACGCCGCCGTAGCGCGCTACCCCCGCCGAGTCGCGCGGGTGCACACCCAGCGGCGAGGCATCGTTGAGGTAGCCGAGCAGGCGGCTGGGCAGCGGCTCATCGAGCCCTAGGTCGGCCCGGATGGCGGCCTGCGTGCCTACATCGGAGCGCTGGCCCGCTAGTAGGGCGGCGGGGTCGCCGGGCAGCACATTAAACAGAAAAAACACCACCGTAGCCACGCCCACCAGCACGAGCAAGCCCTGACCTAGGCGGCGAAGTAGAAAAGAAAGCATGTAATAGTGCTTAGTTATTAGTGCTTAGTGCCTAATCGTTAGTGCTTAGTTATTAGTGCTTAGTGCCTAATCGTTAGTGCTTAGTTGCCGGCGCTTAATGCGCACTATTCTTTTAGCCTAAATTACTAAACACTAGCAACCAAGCATTAAGCACTACTTATCACAGCGTCTTCTCAATCTCGAATAGCGCCGGAATGTCGTGGTAGTGGTACTTGGCCCGTACAATGCCGTTGTGGAGCACGATGAGGCCGGGGTTGGCCCGAATCATGGTTTTGAGCACCGTGGCGTCGGCGAAGTAGTAGGGCGTGGCTAGGTTCACCTCGTGGCGGAAGGCATCGAACTTGCCCGCGCCGGTGCTGGTAATGGTCATCACACCGATGGTTTTGCGCGACTTGGCCGCCGCGGCAAATAGCTCGTTGATTTGCTCAAACCGCTCGCGGTCGGCTTTATTGGTGTTCTGCACCACCAGCACCAGCTTGTTGCCGGTTAGCATAAGCTGGGTGGCGTCGTTGCCGTCGGTGTCGGTCAGGCTCAGGTCCGTGATGACGGGGCGCGACTCCTCGGGGTTGAGGATGGTCATGGACTTGTACTTCCACGTCGAGTCGGTCGGAAACTCGTCGAACTCTTTGGTTTCGGTGCCCCGCGTGAAGGTATAGCGGTACTTGGCCGGCGCGGCGGGCTTCATCAGCTGGCCGATGTTGTTGCCCACTTTATAAGGCAGAAAATCGAAATACGGCAGGTGCCCCAGCGCCCGCACCCCAATGCCAATGGCCAGGGCACTGGCGAAGGTCATGGTCATGAGCCCCGCCGTGCCCTGCACAAAGCGATGGCGCAAAAACCGCTGCCCCACAAACACGATTACCCACAGCACCAGTAGCAGCAAGTCCTTGATAAACGAGGTCCAGGGCGTGAGCTTGATGAAGTCGCCAAAGCAGCCACAGTCCGTCACCTTATTGAAGGCCGCCGAGTAGAAAGTCAGGAAGCCGAAGAACACCAGCAGCGCCAGCAAGATATAGAGCGTGCGGCGCAGGTACCAGCGCAGCAGCAGCGCCACCCCCAAAATGACTTCGAGCGAGCTGAGCGCGATGCTCAGGAAGCGGCTCTTGTCCTTGAACCACTCAAACACCGCACCTAGGCTGGGCAGGTCAATGGCAAAAACCTCGAAGTACTCTTCCAGCTTGATGGCCGTGCCCACGGGGTCGTTGAGCTTGACCAGGCCAGAGAAGATAAAGACGATGCCAAGCAGCGCCCAGCAAATGCGGGTGAAGAGGCGCATGAAAGTTTTTAAGTTTAAGATACTAGGAGAATAACGCCTGTGCGAGCAGGAACGGCGGAGCGCCCTTTACGCACGCTTGGGTTAAAAGAGCCAACACAAAGGAAAGGTTGCTTGGCCGTTCTGCCTCGCAAGGTGGGCCCTAGGCCTGCTTCGCTACCCCCTCGCGCAAGATGAGCGCAAACACGGCGTAGTTCAGCATGTCGCGGTAGCCGCCTTCCACACCCTCACTCACGCGGGCCACACCGCCTAGGTCTTCGAGCTGCTTGATGCGGTGCAGCTTCATCAGGATGAGGTCGGTGATACTCGACACCCGCATTTGGCGCCAGGCTTCGCCGTAGTCGTGGTTTTTGGCCAGCAGCAGGTCGCGGTTGCGGGCGTTTTCCTCGTCGTAGCTGGTGGCTACTTGGTCGGCAGGCAGGTCAAGCGGCGCATCGGCGGGCAGGCGCAGCTGCATCAGGGCAATGAGGCAGTAGTTGATGATGGCCACAAACTCGCCGTCTACATCGTCGGCTATCATCTGCTGGCCCACCTCCTGAATGGTGCGAATGCGGTTGGCCTTAATAAAAATCTGGTCCGTGACGGAGGGCAGGCGCAAGATGCGCCAGGCCGTACCGTAGTCGTGGGTTTTGGCCAGAAACAGCTCGCGGCACCGGGCCAGAATAAGGTCGTAGTGGTTAGCAGTAGTCAAGGGAATGCAGGAGTAGCTAAGAATGGGCTGGCAAGGCGCGCCGGAAGGGTTTTCGCGGCCTTGAGCGAGTACCTCCGTGGCTTCGGCTAGTGTTAGAATCAGGCGGCGCGTGGGGAGTACTCGGCAAGAAAGCCCCGGCAAGTTCGCCCCTAAAAGCGGATATTTGACCTGCCGCACCCCGCCGCCCATGCCCAGCCCCACCCTGTTTCCTAGCTTCACCCACACCCTGCGCAGCCCCCACGGCCGCCTACTCGACCTGCGCCAGCCGCAGATAATGGGCATTCTCAACCTCACGCCCGATTCGTTTTACCCCGGCTCGCGCCTCAGCCCTAGCGACGAAACCGCTCTGCTGCACCGCGCCGAAGCTATGCTAACCGCCGGCGCGGCGGCCCTCGATGTGGGCGGCTACAGCTCGCGCCCCGGTGCCGACGACATCACGCCCGCCGAGGAGCTGCGCCGCCTGCTGCCCGCCATCGAGGCGCTGCGTCGCGAGTTTCCGGCCGCGTTTATTTCGGTCGATACCTTCCGGGCTGCCGTAGCCGCTGAGGCCGTAGCCGCCGGCGCCGACCTAGTCAATGACATCGGCGGCGGCACCCTCGATGATGATATGTTTGCCACTGTGGCGCGCCTAGGGGTGCCCTACTGCCTCATGCACCTGCGCGGCAACCCCCAAACCATGCGCACCCTCACGCACTATGACGAGGACTTGGTGCTGACCATCCTACGCTTTTTCCGGGACCAACTCGCGCGCCTGCGTCAGGCCAACGGCGGCCACCCGCCCGCCGATGTGCTACTCGACCCCGGCTTTGGCTTTGCCAAAAACGCGCCCCAAAACTTCGAGCTGCTGCGCCGCTTGCCCGAGCTGGCGCCCCTAGGGCACGGCCTGCTGGTGGGCCTCTCGCGCAAGGCTATGGTGCACAAGTTCTTAAACCTAAGCCCCGACGCAGCCCTCAATGGCACCACCGCCCTGCACGCCTGGGCCCTACGGGGCGGCGCCCGCCTGCTGCGCGTGCACGACGTGCCCGAAGTCCGGCAAGTGGTGCGGCTACATGAGATGGTAGGATGAGGGATTATTGGGGTGAGCACCCCGACCCCAAGACCAACACCTACCAATCTACTTACTTTCTATCCTAGCAATGGACCTCCCTTATCCCTTTCGATTTCTGCACGTTGGCTTAGTTGATTTGGCCGATGTACTGCTCGTTACGGTGCTGCTCTACCAGCTCTATAAGCTGCTACGCGGCTCGGTGGCGCTCAATGTAGCGCTCGGGGGCCTCAGCGTGTACCTGGTGTATCTGCTGGTAAATGTGCTGGGGCTAGGGCTACTGTCGTCCATTCTGGGCGAGGTCATGGATGTGGGTGTGCTGGCTAGCGTCATCTTGTTTCAGCAGGAAATCCGGCGATTTCTAGTGAATGTGGGCAAGGTGGCCCTGGAGGGCGGCGGCCCCCTAGGCTGGTGGCGCCGCGAAACCAGCTCCGACACGCGCCTGCCGCTGGCGCCCTTTGTAGAGGCCGCCAAAACCCTGGCTACCCAAGAAACCGGCGCGCTCATCTGCTTTGCCCGCGCCTCCGACCTCAGCGCCTACGCCGAATCGGGCGACCTGCTCGACGCTGAGGTAAGCAAGCGCCTGCTACTAGCTATTTTTCAGAAAACCAGCCCCTTGCACGACGGCGCCGTCATCATTGCGCAGGGCCGGCTGCGGGCGGCGCGCTGCATCTTGCCCGTGAGCCAAAACCCCGAGGTGCCCGCCGCCCTAGGCCTGCGCCACCGGGCTGCCCTGGGCCTCACCGAGGCTACCGACGCTATTGTGCTGGTAGTGAGCGAAGAAACTGGCCAGGTAAGCCTGGTGCGCCAGGGTGAAATCTACCGCAACCTGACGCCCGTGGAAGTAAAGAGCCGCCTGGGCGAGTGGCTGCACCCCGGCGGCCTGGCCGCCACCGCCACCTAGGGCATGAGGGAATTAAAATGAAGAATTAAAAATTAAGCTATCGGATTTTTAATTCTTCATTCTGCTAGTAGCAATGGGCTAAACTACTCGGCACGCCTACTACTTTGGCAGCTGCGCCGTACCTTTTGGGTTGTTTAAAAGCGTCCCAAATATGTTTACGCTCACGCCTGCTCGTCAAGCTACCCTCAGCGCCGTTGCCGACGCGTTTATCCCGGCCAGCGCGGGGCCGCCCGCGCTGCCGCCCGGCTCGGCGCTGCTTGATTTTGAGCAGGCTACGCAAGCCATTCGGGCGCAGCCCCTAGGTACCCAGGAAGAGTTTGGCAAGCTGCTCGACCTGCTCGACAAGCCCCTGCTGGGTCTGAGCTGGCTGGGCCCGCTGCGGCCGTTCGGGCAGCTCGCGCCAGCGCAGCGCGAGCAGGTGCTGCTAAGCTGGGCCGGCTCGCGGCTGCCCACGCTGCGCAAGGGGTTTCAAGCGCTGCGCAAGCTCTGCATGTTCTTGTACTACGGCAGCAGTCCGGCCGATGGCCGCCCCCACCCGGCCTGGGCGGCGCTGGGCTACCCCGGCCCAGCCCTACCACCGGGGCAGGATGGCTCGCCAGTGGCCGCAGCCCGGCGCCTCCCAACCCTAGCGCCGCTCGCCGACACTACCTACGACTGCGAGGTGCTGGTCATTGGCTCGGGAGCGGGGGGCGGCGTGGTGGCCGGTGAGCTGGCCCAGGCCGGCCACGACGTGCTGGTGCTGGAGAAAGGCCCGTACCTCGACGGCGCCGACTTCACGCAGCGCGAGGCCGACATGCTGAACCGGCTCTACGAAGCGCGCGGCGCCCTCAGCACCCAAGATGGCGGCATCAGCCTGCTGGCGGGTGCGTGCCTGGGTGGTGGCACCACCGTCAACTGGGCCGGGGCCTTCCGCACGCCCGACTACATCCTGGAAGAATGGGCCCGCGAGCACGCCGCGCCGCACTTCATGTCGGCCGCCTTCCAAGCCAGCCTCGATGCCGTGAGCCAGGCCCTAAGCATCAACACCGACTACGCGCGCCACAACGGCCAGAACCAAGCCCTGCGCGACGGTTCGGCTCAGTTGGGGCAAGCCACACACCTAATTCCGCGCAACGAAAAAGGACTCACCGACTCCGATGCGCATTTTCAGAACCTAGGGTTTTCTTCCCTAGGCGATGCGCAGGGCATCAAGCAAGGCACCCTGAATACTTACCTGCGCACGGCCGTAGCGCACGGCGCGCGCCTTTTGCCCGGCACGCAGGCCGTGCGCGTAACCACCGCCGCTGGTCGGGCCACCGGTGCCGAAGCCGTGCATACCACCGCTGCGGGCCAGCGGGTGCGCATTGTGGTGCGGGCGCGGGTAGTGGTGGTAGCCGGGGGTGCCGTGCACACGCCAGCCCTGCTGCTGCGCAGCGGGCTGCGCCACCCGCACCTAGGGCAGCATTTGCACTTGCACCCCACCGTGGTAGTGGCGGCGCACTACCCGCACGCCATGCACTCGTGGCACGGCCCCAGCATGAGCATTGTCAACGACACCTACACCCGGCTGCACGGCACCAACTTTGGGGTGAAGCTCGAAACCCCGCCCACGCACCCCGGCCTGCTGGCGATGGTGTTGCCCTGGCGCGGCGGCCAGGCGCACCGCCAGCTTTTGCAGGGTGCCGACCACCTAGGGTCGTTTATCGTGCTCACCCGCGACCGCGACGGCGGCCGTGTGCGCATCGACAAGCACGGCGCGCCCCTGCTCGACTATACCTTGTCGGACTTCGACCGCGCCAACCTGCTGGTGGGTATGCGGGCGGCGGCCGACATCCACGTGGCCGCCGGGGCGCACACTGTGCACCTGCCCCACGGCACCCTGCCCACGCTGCGCGCCACTACCGGCGTGCCCCACAACCCCGAGGTACTGGCCCAATTGCCGCAGCTCGGTTGGCGGCCCAATCAATTTGGCCTCTACAGCGCCCACCAAATGAGTAGCTGCCGCCTAGGGGGCCAAGCGGCCACCCACCCCCTGCGCCCCACTGGCGAAACCGTGGAAGTACGCGGCCTTTTTGTGGCCGATGGCTCGGCTTTCCCAGCCTGTAGCGGGGCCAACCCCATGCTCACCATTATGGCACTGGCGCACTATTTAGCGCAGGATTTAAAAAATAATTTACCCTTTTGAGGCGCTTGCCAGCCTTTTTCTGGGTCTGGCACCTAGGTGCGCCAGCGGCACCCAGGCGTGCGCGCCTAGGTGCCATTGCTTCACTGCCAGCCAGTAAGCTATGGGGTTGCTTCAGAGTACAACTAACCATAGCTTTTATTATCAAATATTTTTCCTTTAAAGTGCAAATTATAATATTTTCAAATGCAAGAAAACTAGCCTCTTAACTTTATATCTGTTACTTATATTTGCTATTCGCAGGCCTCTATTTATTATTTTATGTCAATTGATTCTGGTACTATTATTACTATTTCTCCTCTACCCAACTTGCCCGATGAAGAGCATGCTCGACAAGCCTCTGCTGAGTTGCAAGTAACCGAGCTTCAGCAAGCTCTGGCGCAGGCGCAGGCCCAAATTGCTTTTCAGAATAATCGCTACCGGGCGCTGCTCGAGCAGCTGCCGCCCGGCTCGAGGGCGCCGCACGCCAGCGGCCAGGTGCTGTGCTACCCCATGTACAGCCCCGAGGCAGCGGGCCCGCCCAGTACGCCGCCTGGGCCGCCCTTGGCCACCAACCCTGCGCACATGCCGCTGCTTGCGCGCCTGCTCGAGCAAAACCCCAACCCTGTGCTGCTGCTGACAGCCACCGGCGAAACCCGCTACGCCAACGCCGCCGCCCAGGCCCTAGGCCCAGCCCTGCGGCACGAGTCGCAGCCCAATGGCTACCTACTGCCGCTGGTGCGCAAGGCCCTGCGCACGGGCACCGCGCAGCAGCAGGAAATAGCCTTGGCCGACCGCTGGTATCTACTGCAGGCCACGCCCGGCCCCGGCGAAACCTGCGCTACGCTCTACCTAACCGATTGCACCTCGGTGTATAGCGCCGAGCAGCGCCTAGCCGAGCAACGCGAATTTTACGAGACCATCCTGCACGAGCTGCCCATAGATGTGGCCGCTCTTGATGCTGAGCATCGCTACCGCTTTGCCAATGCCAGCGAGGTGAGCGACCCAGTAGTGCGCGAGTGGATAATCGGCAAAACCAACCAAGCAGCCTGCACCCACCGCCAGCTGCCCGAGGAGCTGGCCGCCGAGCGCGACCGCCGCTTTGACCTGGCCGTGCAGCAGCGCAGCGAGGTGCAGTGGGAAGAGCTGCTACTGACGCCCACGGGCCCCCAGCGCATGCTGCGCCAGTTGCGGCCGGTGTATGGCCCCGGCGGCGAGCTGCGCCTGCTCATCAGCATGGGCCTCAACGTGACCGAGCGCTACCAAGCCGAGAAGCAGCTGGTAGAGCAGCGCGCCTTCTACGAATTTATCTTCAACCAGCTGCACTGCGACATTGGCATTTTTGACGCTCAGTTCCGCTACCTATTTGTGAATGAGCGCGGTATTTCGGACCCCGAAATACGTGAGTGGGTAATTGGGCGCGACAACTTTGAGTACTTTGCCCGCACTGGCCGGCCCCGCAGCATGGCCGAGGAGCGCCACGCCCGCTTCGAGCAGGCCGTGCGCGAGCGCCAGCTCGTGACCTACGCCGAGAGCTTTACCCGGCCCGAGGGCACGCGCCACCTGATGCGGTTTTTGCAGCCGGTGTTCCACGCCGATGGCTCGCTGTATTTGCTCCTAGGTTACGGGCACGACATCACGGAGCAGGTGCTGGCCGAGCAGGCCCTCACGCAGGCCAAGCTCGTGGCCGAAGAGTCGGTGCGCGTGAAGGAAGCTTTCCTGGCCAACATGAGCCACGAAATCCGCACGCCCATGAACGCCATCTTGGGCATGAGCCAGCTGCTGGCCAAGACGCCGCTCAGCCCCATGCAGCTCAACTACCAGCAGGCCATTGCCACCTCGGCCGACAACCTCCTGGTTATCATCAACGACGTGCTAGACTTGTCGAAGCTCGAAATGGGCAAGCTGGCGCTCGAAACCATTGGCTTCGCCCCCACCGAGCTGCTTGCTCAAATTGAGCAGACCCTGCACTTTAAGGCGGCCGAAAAAGGCCTGAGCCTCGTGATGGAACTGGGGGCGCAGGTGCCGCCCGTGCTCCTCGGCGACCCTTACCGCATTCGGCAGGTGCTGCTCAACCTGGCCGGCAACGCTATTAAATTCACCGAAAAAGGCAACGTTACCATCTCGTGCGTGCTGCAGGCGGCCGACTTCAATGGGCCGCACGGCATGGTGGCGGTCGAGTTTCGGGTGTCGGACACGGGCATCGGCATCGAGCCGGAGTACCTAGAAACGATTTTCCACGAGTTTAGCCAGGCCGACTCGTCCGTGTCGCGCAAGTTTGGCGGCACCGGCCTAGGGCTCAGCATTTGCCGCAATTTGGTGCAGCTGATGGGCAGCGAGATAAAGGTGGCCAGCCGCAAGCACAAAGGCACTACCACGCGCTTTGCGCTACGCCTGCCCGTGGGCGCTACCCACGACCTGCCGCAGCCCGAGCACCCCACCGCCGAGGCTACCGTATTGCGCGAGCACCTGTGTAATAAGCGCGTGCTGCTGGTAGAGGACAATCTCTTTAACCGCCAGATTGCGAAGTCGTTCCTGGCCCAGGCCGATGTGCAGGTAACTGAGGCCGAGCACGGCAGCCGCGCCGTGGAGTTGGTGCGTCGCCAGGATTTCGACCTCATTCTGATGGACGTGCAGATGCCTATAATGGACGGTTACGCCGCTACCGCTGTGCTGCGCCAGCAGCTGGGCGTCACCACGCCTATCATCGCCCTCACGGCCAACGCCATCAATGGCGAGCGCGAAAAATGCCTGGCCGCTGGCATGAACGGCTACCTCGCCAAACCCTTCCAGGAGGCGCAGCTGCTGCAAGTGCTCAGCGACTGGCTACTACCCGCCGAGTATGCCGGCTCGGTGGCGCTGCCCAAGCTAGCCAACCCTGAGCGCCTGGCTGCCAACACCACGAGTCTCTACTGCATCAACGACTTGCTGCAGGCCGGGCAGGGCGACCCTGAGTTTGTGGTATTCATGCTGCACACCTTCTTGGAGAGCTGCCACGAGGCCTTGCAAGAGCTGCACCAGGGCCTGCGCGAAGCCAACCTCACATTGCTCAAGGGCACGGCCCACATGCTCAAGCCTAGCCTGCAGCACCTCAATGCTTGGCAGGCCCTGCCGCCTGTGGAGAAACTCAACAAATGGGACGGCGAGTTTCAGCCCGAGCCCCTGCAAGGCCTTGTAAAATCGGTGGAAGGCCTCCTAGGTGAGGTAATGGCCCAAATAAACCTCGACCTGAAAGAAGAGCGGGTGCTGACCAGAACCATTGCCGCCTAAGCTCAGTCGTTAGTGCGTAGTACCTGGAGCTTAGTTGTTAGTGCCTGGTGAAAATTTCGTAGCAGCACCCAACTAAGCACCAGGTACTACGCAAAAAGCCGGCGCGCCACGCGCCGGCTTTTTGCGTAGTAGGGTTTTTCACCTCGCTCTTCCATGCTTACACCTCGTCTATTCGGCCAGTTTAGCTACGCGGCCCTGCTCCTGTTTACCAGCAGCTGCGCCCTTTTTCACCGCCACCGCGATGATGCACCGGCCCCGCCACCCGTAGTGGTCGAAACCGTGCGCACCCCCGACTCGCCCACCCCGCCCAAAGCCGCCCGTGACCTTGCCGATGCCATGACCACCGTGCTGCGCCTGCCCGCCGACAAAACGGGTCCGCTGCGTCAGATTCTAAATGGCACCGTGGAGCAGGCCAACGCCGCCCGCCAGCAGTACGCCGCCCAGTCGCCTCAGCTCAACGCCGAGCTTCAGCGCATCAATGCTAAGTCAGCCAGCCAGCTACGGACCCTCCTAGGCCCCACCAAATACAAAGAGCTGCAAACCAAGCAAGCCCAGATTCAGGCCGAGATGCAGCAGCGGCAGTAAAGGATTACGGCTCTTTTAGCGAGAGGCAGCCAAATAGGTAGCAGCGGGCTTTCATAATGTCTGATACCCGCTGCCACCAGCGTAATTCCATTCGTTCTTGTTTACTCTGCTTACTGCTACAAATACTTCAGCAGCCAGCCTATCAGGCGCTTCACTCCCGAGTTGTAAGGTGGGTACATGGTTTTGATACCGGTGCGGCCTATGCGCTGCTGCAGCACCGACTTCTCGTTGCTGAATGCCAAGAAGCCAGCGTGGCCGTGCGCCTTGCCCAGGCCCGAGTTGCCGACGCCGCCGAAGGGTAGCTCGGGGTGCGCCAGCTGGATGATGGTTTCGTTGACCGCCGCGCCACCCGCCGTGATGTTATCTAGCAGGTAGCGGCGATTCTCCTTACTGGTCGTGAACACGTATTGCGCCAACGGCTTCAAGCGAGCGTTGACGTAAGCGGCTATATCGGGCAGTGTAGCGAAGGCGATGACGGGCAGGACAGGTCCAAAAATCTCTTCTTCCAGCACGGCCGCGCCCGCGGGCACATCGGTGAGGATGGTGGGCTCGATGTAGCACTGCTGCTCATCAACGCCGCCCCCCGTGGCCACGGTAGCGCCACGCATTTCGGCATCTTCGAGCAAGCGGGCCACACGGGCGTAGTGGTGCTCGTTTACGATGCGGGCATAAGACTTGGACTGCTTTACGCCTTCGCCTTCGGCATTATAGTACCTAACAATGGCCGCCTTCATCTCGGCCACCAGGCCGGCCTGGGCGCTGGCCTGCACCAGTACGTAGTCGGGCGCCACGCAGGTTTGGCCAGCGTTGAGAAACTTGCCCCACACTATTTTCTCGGCGGCGTCGCGTAGGTTGGCGGTGTCGTCTACGATGGCCGGGCTTTTGCCGCCCAGTTCTAGCGTCACGCTGCTGAGGTGCTCGGCCGCGGCGCGCATTACTATCTTACCTATCTGGGGCGAGCCGGTGAAGAAAATATGGTCCCAGGGCAGGCGCAGCAGTTCGGTGGCTACTTCTTTGCCGCCTTCGGCCACCCACACTTCATTGGCGGGAAACAAGTCTTGGCACAACCGGCGCAGCAGCGCCGAGGTAGCCGGCGTTTGCTCGGCGGGCTTGATAACCACAGCGTTGCCGGCCGCAATGGCCGATATCAGCGGGTCGATGGCCAGGTAAAAGGGGTAGTTCCAGGGCGCGATGATGAGCACCACGCCCTTGGGCTCGACCTGCACCCAGCTTTTGGTGCCCATCAGGGCCAGCGGGGTGCCCACGCGGCGCGGCGCCAGCCAGCGCCCTAGGTGGCGGCTGGTGTGCTTGAGCTCGACCAGCGAGGCCCAGATTTCGGTTACGTCGGTTTCGGCGGGCGGCTTGCGAAAATCCTGGTACAACGCCTGCTGAATATCAGCACGGTGCGCCGTGAGCCAATCGGCTAGCCGCTGCAGGCGCTGGCGGCGGGCAGTGGCAGCTTCGCGGCGCAGGGCTGGGGCCTGTGCCCGCAGCGCGTCGAACTGGGCTTGAAAGCGATTGGGAGCGCCGGCGAGCGCAGTAGCAAGGGGGTCAGCAGTCATCTTCACAGCGCTTCCTAACGGCGAAGCCTCAACACTAGTTGCCTGTATTACTGCCTACTACATCTGGTTTTCATCTTTGCAAATGCGCCAGGATATTATGCCTAAGTTATCTTTGCCAAAATATTATACGGCCGAGTCCGTCACTGTTCCGGCCCGAAGCAACGTGCGGGTGAGTAGTTATTTAGTTTAAAAGTTTTGGTAAAGTTTACGTTTTCCTGCCACCCGGGCCGGTGGCTATTGGGAGTTTTTTGGGCGCTGGCTGTGTCGGCCAGCGCCACGCCTAGGTCGGCAGTAGCGTACCCCGCCGATTCGAGCCAGGTAGCCGCCGCCGATACCACCAGCCGCCTCGCGGCCGACCTGGCTGCCCCCGCCGACTCGGGCAAGCTGAAAGTAAAAGTGAAGCCGGGGCACCGCCCCTGGCGCACCGACTACACGGTGGCGCCTGGCGTCACGTACCACTACGAGCGGCCGGGGCAGCTGCGCTGGCTGCTGCACATTCCGCGCGACCTAGTGCAGTTTCCGGGCACTTACTTTAAGCGCGACAACGTACCGGCGTTTGTGGCCATTGCCCTGGGCTCGGCAGCGCTGTATGCTTTCGATGACCAAATTATTCGCGGGTCTCAGCGCTTTGGCCGCTACATCGGCCTCGACAATGCCGATGTCAAGCGCAACCTGTTTTACATCCCCGTGCGCCTGGGCAGCACCAAAGTACCGATAGAGATGCAGGTGCCCGATAACCTCAACACCACGTTTTATTTTCTTGGTGATGGCTGGACGCACCTTAGTATTGCCACCTCCTTTTTGGCCTATGGGATAATTAAGAAAGATAACCGCGCTTCGCAAACGGCCTCGCAGCTCGGCGAAGCCATCCTGAGCACGGGCTTGGTGGTGCAGGCACTCAAGCGCACGACTGGCCGCCAAAGTCCCTTCCGCGCCACCCAGGACCGGGGCCGCTGGTTTTTCCTGCCGTCCTACAACACGTACCAAAATAATGTATCGAACTACGATGCCTTCCCGACCGGGCACCTCGCCACGGCCATGGCTACGGTCACGGTTATCGCCGAGAACTACCCTGAGTACAAGTTCATTCGCCCGGTAGGCTACAGCCTCATGGGCGTGCTCGGCTACGCCATGCTCAACAACGGCGTGCACTGGGCCAGCGACTACCCCCTAGGTATTGCCCTGGGCTATGGCTTCGCCAAGATAGCCGTGCGCAACGGCCGCACCCGCGTGCCCGAGCCCACCGCCCCTAGCCTAGAGGGCGGCACGGGCTGGCAAGCACCTAAGCACCCCCGCCCCTGGTACCGGCAGCCGCAGCTTAGTCCCTACAGCCTAGGGCCCTTTCAGGGCCTGAGTGTCAGCTGGATGCCTAGGTAACTTTGCGATTTTGGGTAGTGGTGCAACCATTGGCAGCCCGGCGGGCATCTAGAAGTACCTTCTAGCTTGCCTTTCTGGGCTTATGAAAACTGCTACATTATCCTTTCTCCTAGGTGCGCTGCTGCTTGGCGCCGGCAGCTGCACCAAAGATGCTGACCCTGAACTACTCTGCGCGCCTACCAGCAGCTATGCCAAGCCGGTAACTGACCTGGAAGGAGTTATCAGACTCGACCAAACGCTGCAGCAATACGTGGTTTGGCGGGCCATTCCTGGCACCTATGACTCGGTAGACGTTGGCGTGGTATGCGGCGACCTGCCCACCCACCTAAAAGCAGCCGACACTAAGGTGCGCTTCAGCGGCATTTACCGCGGCTATGGGCGGTCGGCCCCTACCTCGCCAGCCGGCACCACCTATTACTACTTAGAAATAAGCAACATAGCGAAGCTCTGAATTAGTATTAGCGCCGTGCCTTTTGCCAAAAAAAGAGCCCTAGGTTGACCTAGGGCTCTTTTTTTGGCAAAGCGTTAATTGCCCAGCGAGTGGCTTAGAACAAGCCTTTCTTCACCGTGCGGTTGCCGTCTTCGTCAATTTTGATTTTAGTGCCGTCGGCGCGCTTGATTTTTACCGAGCCATCGTCACTGCGCTTGATTTTGGCGCCGTTGTTATACTTCACTTTGTGGTCGTCGTCGTCGTTTTCCAGCTTCTTGATGCCCGAGCCCTGGCCCACGCGGGCACCTAGGCTGGGCTTGGCAGTGGTAGTCGTCGTCACTACTGTGGCCGTGTACGGGCCCTCATAGTAAGTACCTTGGCTAGCCGTGTAGGTTTTATACTGCGCCGGGTCCACGATGCTTTTTACCTCGCTGGTGGTTTGGTCATTCACGGCCTTGAGGGCAGCGTAGCGGCCAGTAGTATCGGTAGCGTAGCGCGTGTCGAGGTCGCGCAGGGCGCGGCCGCGGGTGTAGTACGCATTCTGGAGGCGGGTTTTGATGGCCGCGTCAGAGGCTTTCAGGTCGGCGGCTACCTGGTTGGCCAGTGCATCGGCCGAGGTGCGGTAGGCAACCGTGTCGATGGTCGTGGTGGTGGTAGTTTGTTCGCCACCGGGCACGGCCGTGGTTTCGGTAGTCTCAGTGGTCTTTTCCTGCGAGCAAGAGGCAGTGGCGAAGGCCGCAGCGGCGGCCAGCAGAAGGTGTTTAGTAGTCATCGGGAAAGAATAGCTAGTAAAAAAAAGCGCGGCACTAGGCCACAGCGCCTGATACGAAGCGCTACGAACGAAGTTGCCAGCCCGCTATTAACGGATTGGCAACCAATATTCTTAGCGCCTAGGTCGGCACTAGGCATTTACGACCGAGCCACCGTTGGGGTGCAGCGTCTGGCCCGAGAAATAGGAGGCGTCTTCTGAAGCCAAGAACACATAGGCAGGTGCAACTTCGGAGGGCTGGCCGGCGCGGCCCATGGGCACGTCTTTACCAAAAAAGGGCAGCTTGAGCAAGCCTGCGGCCGTTACGAAAGGCGTCCAAATGGGGCCGGGCGCTACCGAGTTTACCCGAATGCCCTTCTTCACAAGCTGCAGCGATAAAGCCCGCGTAAATGCCTCGATGGCGCCTTTGGTAGAGGTGTAGTCGAGCAACTGCTCGTTGCCCTTGTAGGCATTCACCGAAGTGGTATTGATGATGGCCGCCCCTTCCTTCAGGTGCTTCAGCGCCGTGCGCGTGATGCGGAACATGGCGATGATGTTGAGGTTGAAGATGCTATCTAGCTCCTCGTTAGTGATTTCTTCGAGCGAATCGTGCCAGTTTTGCTCGGCGGCGTTGTTGACGAGCACATCGAGCTGGCCGTACTCTGCTACGGTGCGCTCTACTATTTCTTCGCAAAAAGCGGGTACTTTGAGGTCGCCGGGCAGCAGCAGGCAGTGGCGACCTTCGGCCTGCACTAGCTGCTGCGTTTTTTCAGCATCTTCCTGCTCGCTAGGCATGTACACGATGGCTACGTTGGCGCCTTCGCGAGCAAAGTGCACGGCCACGGCCCGGCCAATGCCCGAGTCGCCGCCCGTAATGAGGGCCACTTTATTCAGCAACTTATCGGCGCCTTTGTAACCCTCGCGGATGTATTCGGGCTCGGGCGTCATTTTGTGTTCGAGGCCGGGGTGACCGGCGCCGGCATCCTGCTTTTGGGGCGGGAAGATGGTGGGTTTGTCAGACATAGAAAGGGAAAGTGAGTGTTACCGAGGAGCTTCAACGCAAGAATTCCCATCGGGTTAGCTCAAGTGTACAGGCACACTGGCAGATTTTAGCCGATGCCGCTTTCCTTTTGTCCACATTCTACCTGGCACCTAGGCAGGCCCTATGCTCATCAATCTTGCGGACAGCACCATTACACTGCTCCCTTTATCAAGGCAAACTCAAAAGGTCATGCAGTGCGCAGCGAAGCATCTCGCGTGCTGACGTCTGCTAACGTTAGAGATTACTGCGCCACGCAAGATGCTTCGCTGCGCGCTGCATGACCTTACTTACTGCCGCAGGACAGACCTTGGCCTCCAACAACCTAGGGAGCGGGCGTAGTCGGCGAGGCCGGCACGGCGGGCGGCGTGGCTACGGGCGCCTTGGGCGGGTGGTAACCAGGGCGGCGCTCCTGAGCCTTACGCACGGGCGCCCGCTGGGCGGGGGGACCGTGGCTGCCGGGACGGCGCGGGTCGTTTTTGGTGGCGTCGGGGTCGGCCTCGCCGCGCTTGTCGAGGTTCTTTTCTTTGTCGTAGATGGGTGAACCGCCGTGGCTGTACTCCCGAATAAGTTCGGGCTCGGCTACTTCGGGCTCGTAGCCGGTTTCGCCGTACTGAAACACGTAGTGGCGGTAGCCTTTATAGTCCCAGTAGTTGGTCCACTCGCCCACGCGGCGGCCGTTCTCGAAATGGCCGCTCCACTCGCGCTTGCCGTCGGCGGTGTACTTCACGTAGTCGCCTTCCAGCTTGCCATTTACGTAGGGCACCACCTCCTTTATCATGGTGTTGCCGCCGTCGTAGTAGCTGATGTTGGCATCGCGCGGGAAGCCCATCTCGAAGTGCGACTTGGCCGTGAGGTTGCCCTTGACGTCGTAGCGCTCCCAGCGCAGGTGCTTGGTACCTAGGGCGTAGTAGCCCGACTCGATGACCTGGTTGTTGCGCATCCGCTTAAACGGGCCGTGCAGCACCTTGTCGGCGCTGGGGTCAAGCTCACCGTTAGCAGCGAATATTTTGTGCTTACGCGGGTTGTAGTAGTAAGCCGCTGGCGCCATCGCGCTAGGCTGCTTGAAGTTCTTGAGGTAGTAGAAGATGACGATTTCCTGGCTTTTGCCGGTGCCCGTCTTGTAGAAGCCCTTCTTGATGCGCTCGCCCAGGAAAAGCTTTTTCTTCTTGGGCGCCTTGTCTTTGCGTTGGGCAGTTTTTTCGGCCTCTTTGGCGGCGCGCTCCTCTTCTTTTGTCAGCACGGCCTTGCGGCCGGCGGTGCTCAGCTTAGGGTTTTTCTTGCCAGTAGTGGTGAGGGTATCGCCGGGCGCGGCGGCCCCGGCCAGCAGCGGCTGGTCGAGTTTGGAGTTAAACGATACGGTTTTGCGCATGCAGGCCCCAGCCAGCAGCAGGACAAACAACACGGCCAGGCGCGGCCCAAAACGGAGTAACGGCATTATCCTAAGCTTATTCGGCAGCCCAACGCAAATATATCCCTATTTGGTGCCCAGCTTTTTATCAATGAGTAGTGAGCAACGAGCAATGGACAGTTGACTGTAGCATCTTTTATGCCGCCATCAACGACTCATTGTTCATTGATAATTGCTCATTACTAAGGTGTCGCCGGCCACTAGTAGGTCTACGCTGAGGCCGCGGGCACCTAGGGGCTTGCCTTTGGGCAGCGTGGCCACGTTGTTGGCCGTTACGTGGTGGGCATCGACCACCACTACTACCTCGGTGCCGAATACCTCGGCGGGGCGGCCGGGGTGCAGCAGCAGGCCAGTTTCTTCGCTCAGGCCCAGGCCCAGCAGGTGGGGGTGAGCCAATACGGCGTGCAGCAAGCGCGGGTATCGCTCGCGCTCGATGAAGTGTTGGTCAATGAGCAGGTTGGGCAGCAACCCTAGGCCTGGTATTACCTCGATGCCGCCGCCTAGCAGGCTGCGCCAGCCGCGGCCGGCCACCAGCATTTGCTCGCCCAGGGCCGAGGCGCCGGCACTGGTGCCGGCTAGCAAAAAGCCCGCCTCATGCTGGTAGCGCTGGCGCAAAATCTCTAAGAACTGCGTGCCAGCCAGGCACTCGGTCAGCCGCTCTTGGTTGCCACCGGTCAGGAAAACCAGGCCGGCCGCTTGCAGCCGGGCCAGGGTGGCGGGCGCGTCGGCAGGGTGCTCGGCATCTACCTGCAGGTGCGCCACGTGCGGGCACCCTAGGGTGCCCAGCACGCGAGCGTAGCCAGCATGCGTGGCGGCCGGCTCGTGGGCCGTGGCGGTGGTCAGTATCTCGATGGGCGCGTGGCGGTCGGGCAGCAGCCCAGCCAGCATGGCCAGCGTGGGGTCGTCGTAGCCACCGCCCAGCAGCACAATGGTTCCTAGGGGCGCGGCGGCAGCAGAGGGCACAGAAACAGGAGTCAAAGCAGCGGAAGGAAGTGTTGCAGAGACGAAGTACGCCAAAATTGCCACCTAGGCCGTGTCTTACAACGTAACTGGGCCGTAATTTTGCCGGGCGCCCCAACTCTTGCCTAGCGAAACACTCATCCCTACCGACATTTTTCGGTTTTTACGCCCTGCCTATGACCTCGCCCGAAACCGTGGACCATATTACATCGCTAATCCAGGAGGGCGAATTTTTTAAGCTGAAAAAGCTATTGCGTTCTTTTCAGCCCGCCGAGCTGGTTGAGCTGATTGAAAACGAGGACGAGCGCGAGCAGCTTATTATTTTTCGGTTACTTCCGCTGCAGCTGGCCACCGAGGTCTTTGAGTACCTCGACCTGGAAATACAACGCCACTTTCTAGATAATCTAGCGCAGGACAAGATTACGGACATCCTCAACGAGATGTCGCCTGACGACCGCACGGCGCTGCTCGAGTACCTGCCCGCCAACTTCGTGGCCGAGCTGGTGCAAAACCTCTCGGAGCCCGAGCGCCGCGTGACTTTGCAACTGCTGGGCTACCCCGAGTACTCGGTGGGCCGCCTCATGACGCCTGACTACATCGCCATCCGCGAGAACTGGACCATTCAGCAATCGCTCGACTACGTGCGCCAGCACGGCGGGCAGTCCGAAACGCTGAACGTGCTCTACGTGACCGATGCCCGCGGCGTGCTCATCGACGACATTCGCATCCGGGAGTTTCTCTTGGCCAACCCCGCCACGCGGGTGCGCGACCTCATGGACCACCGCTTTGTGCAGCTCACCGTGGACCAGGACCAGGAAGATGCTATCGACGTGTTTCGGCGCAACGACCGCGGCGCGCTGCCCGTGGTGAGCGCCGACCAGGGTATTCTCCTAGGTATCGTGACGCTGGACGATATTCTGAGCATCCGGGAAGAGGAAGACACTGAGGACATCCAAAAATTCGGTGGCTCTGAAGCCCTGGACGAGCCTTACATGACCACGCCGCTGATGCGGCTGGTGCAAAAGCGCGCCGGCTGGCTGGTAGTGCTGTTCTTGGGCGAGCTGCTGACGGCCTCGGCCATGCAGTTCTTCGAAGGCGAGCTACAAAAAGCCATCGTGCTGGTGCAGTTCATTCCGCTGATTATCAGCTCGGGCGGCAACTCGGGTTCGCAAGCTACTTCGCTCATTATCCGGGCCATGGCCCTAGGTGAGTTTACGTTGGGCGAATGGTGGCGCGTACTGCGTCGCGAGCTAGCGGGCGGTATCATGCTGGGCCTGATTTTGGGCCTGGTGGGCTTCGGGCGCATCGCCATCTGGCAGAGCATCAGCCCGATATATGGCCCGCACTGGCTGCTGGTGGCGCTTACGGTGGGCGTAGCGCTGGTTGGCATTGTGCTGTGGGGCAGTATTGCCGGCTCGATGCTACCGCTGATACTACGCCGCCTGGGCCTCGACCCGGCCACCTCGTCGGCCCCCTTTGTTGCCACGCTGGTCGACGTAACGGGGTTGATTATCTACTTCACCGTAGCCCTAGTGATGCTACGAGGCACCCTGCTGTAAGTAGCCACCTAGGGGCTCTGTTGGCAGCCCCCGCGCCAAAGACGCTACGGCAGCTTTGGCGCGGGGGCTGTAACTTTAACTACCTCTTAGGTTTTACTTTACAATATGGCGGCATCGTCTACTGCTACTCTTTCCTCTTCTGCGGCGCCGGGCACGCGCCAGCTTTGGCGCTTTGGCCTGGTCAGTGGCGGCTTTCTGCTGCTCTGGATTATTGGCATGGCCTACGGCCTGGGGGTCAATAGTCCGCTAGATGCCTTGCTGTGCCGGCAGCTGGCGGTGGGTAGTGTGTGGGGCCTGCGTGCTATAGGCTGGCAAGCTGGGGTAGCCACCGACATGCCTAACCTGCTGCTGCTAAACGGCCAGCCGACTGTGGTGGTAGGCGCCCCCTGCGATGGCCTGGTGCTGTATGTGTTGCTGGTAGGTTTCGTACTGGCCTACCCGGGCCCCACCCAGCGGCGGCTGTGGTTTATTCCGGCGGGCATTGCGGCATTGTGGCTGCTCAATGTCATCCGCATTATGGCGCTGGCACTCAACCACCGCTACTCGCCCGAAACCTTCGATTTTGACCACCACTATGCCTTCAGCGCGGTGGCTTATGCAGCCCTAGGTGGCCTCTGGCTGCTTTGGACGCGCCAAGCGCCGGCCGCTACGGCGGTAGCAACTCCCCTCCCGGCAGCCGTGCCAACGAACGCAGTGGCCCCCAACTCGTGGCTTACGGCGCGGGCCGCGGCGGGCGTGGTGCTGCTGGCAGTGCTGGCGCTGGTTAGCATTTTTCAGAGCAATATGGTGGCGGCTCTCAGCCGGGGCTGGGCGGCGCTGTTGGCCACGGGCCCGGCCTGGCTGCACTACGTGCCGGGCGCCTCGGCTGCCGATGTGCCGGCGGGTGTTAGCCACTTGGCGCTGCCAGTGGGCGTGGCTTTTCTAGGGTTGTTTCTCGTTATCAGCCTCACGGGGCTGTGGTTGCTTTTGCCGGCCCGCGCTTGGCGGCAGGCGTGGCTTTGCTACGCGGGCATTGGGGCCGCCTGCTTGCTGCTGCTGGCCCTAGGGCGCGCTGGTGGGGGCGCGGGCACGTACCGCCTAGGTCGTCTGCTGCTCGATTTTCTGGCTTCGCTGCTGCCGGTGGTGGGTTTGCTGGTGCTGCTGTGGCGCCCCACGGCGGCACCTCAGACAGCCAAGTAACTCTGGCTACTCAAATCGGCGGCGGTTAGCTTTCTTTTCGCCTTGGCGCTTCTTACTTTCTAGGCGCTGGCGCACGGCGCCGGCACTGGGGCGGGTGGCGCGGCGCGGCTTGGGGCGGCGCAGGCTTTTTTGCAGCAGCTCGCGAAAGCGCGTTAGGGCAATTTCCTTGTTGCGCAGCTGGCTGCGGTCGTCTTGGGCTACTACTAGTAGGTAGCCCTCGGTGGTGAGCTGGCCGGCCAGCTTTTCCAGTATCAGCTGTTTCTGCTCCTCGCTCAGTACCTGCGAGCTTTGCAGGTGCCAGCGCAGCTCTACCCGACTTTCTACCTTATTCACATTTTGCCCGCCCGGCCCGCTGGCCCGGCTGGTCTGAAACGTGATTTCGGGCAGAAAAGCAGCGGCGGGCGGGAGACTCATTTAACAATTATCAATTAGCATTTAACAATTCAAGAACAATAACTGAGACGGTTATTACTACCGCCTAACTGTTAAATGCTAATTGATAACTGTTAAATGATTTACTTCTCCAGCAGCATGGCACCGTAGGAGTAGCCGCCGCCAAATACGGTCACGATGAGCTTATCGCCTTCCTTAAGCGTGCTCCACACTTCGGCTACGCCAATGGCCGAGCCAGCGCACCCCGTGTTACCTAGGCGCTCGATGTTGTTGACGGCGCGGGCAGGGTCGAGGCCGAGCTGCTTCACCACGTTAGCCGAGATGCGCAGGTTGGCTTGGTGCGGTATCAGGTAGGTGAGCTGCTCTACGGTCAGGTTGTTTTTATCGAGCAGCTGCTGGGTAATGCGCGTCATGTAGGTGCACGCCTGCTGAAAAACATCGCGGCCGAAAGGCATTACGATACCTTTCTCGACTGGCTTGAGCGTGACGGCTTCATCGGCTTTGCCTACTGGGGCAGCCCCGCCGGTCATCACCTGCACCACCCGCAAATCGCCGGGAGCCAGGCGCTCTTTGGTGAAGAGCAAAGCGGCTGCGCCGTCGCCCCACAGGTGGCCCGCAATGGTGTCTTCCTCGTTGTTGTAGGCCGTGTTGTGCTCGGTTACTACCACCAGCGCTCGGCTAGCCTTACCTAGGGCAAAGTACCCTTCCACAATCTCGACGGCATTGAGCAGCGATGAGCAAGCCGACGAAACACTTATCGTGGGTATCTCATTGATGTTCAGCTCACGCTGCACGGCGTGCGCGGCGGTGTAGATGGTATCGTGGGGCGTGTAGGTACCCGCCACGATGAGGTCGATACCGGCCGCGTCGAAGTCGGGTAGCTCGGCCAGCAGGGCGCGGGTAGCGGCTACGCCCATAGTGTTGGCGTTTTCGCCGGGGCCTGCTTTACGGCGCTCCCGGATGCCGGTGCGCTCGATTATCCAGTCGGAGGCCAACCCGTTGAGACGGGTAAAATGTTCGTTGGTAACAACGGCCGCCGGCAAGTAGGCAGCCACGTGATGCAAGTACACGCAGTGGGTAGTGGGTGGTAGAATATCAGTACAAAGTTCCGGCTAACACGCGCTGGGCGCCGAATAAAACCCGCAAAAGCCGTAATCTTATACGTTAGCTGGGCGCTAACCCCGTTGAAAATATACACTAGGACCGGCGCCGGGGGCGTTGGCACCGTACTTGCCAAGGCTACTGCCTGGCAGTTTTCTTCTATTTTTTATGCATTTACGATTTTTAGGGTTTGGCGGGTTGCTGAGTCTGCTAATGGCTCATTCCGCAGCTGCCCAGAAATACAATACCGCCGCCGGCGTGCGCCTGGGAGGCGGCAACTACGGCATCACCTTGCAGCAGCGCGTGGCCTCGCGCATAACCATCGAGGGCATTGCCGGGCTGCGCGAGCGCGAGTACAGCGGCACGGTGCTGGGCGAGTACCACTTCGGCATTCTGGGGCCTAGCCTCAACTACTACTTTGGCGCGGGCGGCCACCTAGGGAATAATAAGGATACCGGCGGGTTTGGCGGCTTCGACGGCTTGGTGGGCGTGGAGTATAAGGTGGCTTTCCTGCCGGTAGTGCTCAGCTTCGACTTTAAGCCTAGCTACGAGATTAACAGCGATGACTATGCGCGCTTCCCTACGGCATTTTCGATTCGCTATGTGTTCATCAAGCGCAAAACCAATCTTTTTGACCAAATAAGGGGACGCTAAGCAAAGCTCAGCGCACTCACTTGCTTGCCAGCGCTAATTCGCGACAAGTAGCCACAACGGCTACCTAGGCTAATGCCTTATAGTGTAAAAAGCTATAAAGGCGGCCTAGGTAGCCGTTGTGGCTTTATGGAAAATCAACCAGCCGATTCCTGGAATTTTACAAGCATGGCTAAAGCAATCAGTGCTCATCTGGCGTAGCTTTGACAATATTCACCCCACACTCTCATTCTATAATCCAACTTTTTCCCGTTCATTTCATGCTGCATCATTACTTACGCTTACTCATTGCCTACGCCCGGCGTAGCGCGGGGGGCATGGGCATAGCCCCACTGCTGCTAGGTGCCCTCGGGCTACTGCTCACTTTTGGCGCGCAGGCGCAGCAAGGGCCGGCTCCGGCGAGCTTCTTCACCGACGATGCGGGAGCGCGGCGCGTAGCTGCTACTTCGCCCGCAGCCGCGGCGCTGACAGCCTCACGCGCCCTCACCCTGAACGAGCCGGGCCTGCGCACTGCGCTAGCTACGGCACCGCTCGAAAGCAGAGGTAGCGCTATTAAGCCTTTGATTATAACCTTGCCCCTACCCGACGGTACCAACACCCGCTTCGCCGTGCGCGAGTCGCCGATAATGGCGCCTAAGCTGGCAGCAAAATTTCCGAACATCAAGACCTACGTGGGCGTGGGCCTCGACGACCCCCACGCCACGGTGCGGCTCGACCTAACGCCGCGGGGCTTCCATGCCCAGGTGTTATCTAGCAAGACCGGCGATTTTTTCATCGACCCGGCCGCTAAAGCTGACACGCAGCACTACCTCAGCTTCTGGAAGCGGGCTATGCCGGGCCGGCAATTTGAGTGCAATACCAAGGAGGAAGGCGCGCTACGCCCCGATGCAGGCAAGGGGGCAGACAACACCGCGGGCCGCACCAGCGGCCCCGTGCTACGCACCTACCGGCTAGCCATGGCCGCCACGGCCGAGTACACCGCCTACCACGGCGGCACGGTAGCCCTAGGGCTGGCTGCCATCGTCACGAGCGTAAACCGCGTGGTGGGTGTGTATGAGAAGGAGCTGGCCGTGCGCTTTGTATTGGTAGACGATAATGCCTCGCTGGTATATACCGATGCGGCCACCGACCCCTTTGACAACGACAATGATAACAACGCACTGCTAGCTCAAAACCAAATTAATACCGATGCCATTATCGGCACCGCTGGTTATGACATTGGGCACGTATTCAGCACGGCCAGCGGTGGGGTAGCTGGCCTGGGCGTGGTGTGCCGCGACGGCCTGAAGGCGCAGGGTACCACTGGCACCCGCACGCCCATTGGCGACGCCTTCGACATTGACTACGTGGCCCACGAGATAGGGCACCAGTGCGGCGGCAGCCACACCTTTGACAGCACCACGGGCAGCTGCGGCGGCGGTAACCGCAGCGGCAACACGGCATTCGAGCCGGGCTCGGGCACGACCATTATGGCCTACGCGGGCATTTGCGGTGCTACCAATACGCAGTTGAACTCGGACGCTTACTTCCATGTGGGCAGCTACGACCAGATTTTGGCTTACCTAGGGTCTACTTCCTGCGCGGCTACGGCCAGCACCGGCAATGCCCCGCCCTCTATCTCGCTGCCCACTAGTGGCCTAGTGCTGCCAATTGGCACGCCATTTAAGCTTACGGCCAACGCCTACGATACCGACGGCGACGCCCTTACTTACAACTGGGAAGAGTACGACCTAACTCCCAACGGCGCCGCCTCGCTCGATGCGCCGCAGGTGGATGGCGTGACGATGCCGCTGTTTCGGTCGTTCAGCCCCGTGGCCAGCCCCACCCGCTACTTCCCGCGCCTGAGCGACCTTGTCAACAACACCACCAGCCTGAGCGAGCGCCTGCCCACCGTGACGCGCGAGCTGCGCTTCCGCGTGACAGTGCGCGACCAGCACAATGGCCCCCTAGGTATCATTGGCGGCGTTAATAGCAGCGCCATCGTGAGCCTGAACAGCACCCGCGCGGCCGGGCCGTTTGTGGTATCTGCTCCCAACACAGCCGCAGTAACCTGGGCTGGCGGCAGCACCCAGCCCGTAACCTGGGATGTGGCCGGCACCAACGCCAACGGCGTGAACTGCGCCACCGTGAACATCCGCCTCAGCACCGATGGCGGCCTCACCTACCCCACCGTGCTCTTGGCCAGCGCACCCAACAATGGCTCGGCCACCGTAACGGTGCCCAGCGTGGCTACTACCACGGCCCGCATCATGGTAGAGGCAGCTGATAATTACTTCTTCGACATCTCGAACGCCAACTTTACCATTACCGCGCCAGCCGCCGCCTGCGCTGCCCCCACCGACCTCAGCGTGAGCGCCATCACGGCCACGTCGGCCACGGTGGGCTTCATGGCTAGCAGTTCGGCTACGTCGTATGTGGTCACGACCTCGCCGGCCACTACTACCCAAACGGTAACGACTTCGCCGGTGAGCCTCACAGGCCTGGCTCCGGGTGTCAACTACACAGTAAGCATCGCGGCGAGCTGCGCGGCGGGCGCTACGGCCACCACGGCCAGTGTGAGCTTTGCCACCACGCCCCCGCCTGTGTGCCCCGATATCACGAACCTAGCCGTGAGTGCCATCACGAATACCTCGGCCACGGTGACGTTTACGCCGGCCGCGGCTACTACTACCTATACTATCACCACCACGCCGGTTACCACCACCCAAACCATCACGGGCTCGTTGATAAACTTGGTGGGGCTAACGCCTGGCACGGCCTACACAGTAAACGTGGTGAGCAACTGCGCTGGCGGCGGCACTACCACCAGCACTGTCGACTTTGGTACCATCCCCAGCAACGATGAGTGCACCGCTGCCATTAGCCTCACGCCGAGTATGACGTGCACCGGCACTAATGGCACCGTCACCGGCGCTACGGAGTCGATTGCTTCTTCTTCATGCAGCGGTGCCTCCGCCAATGACGTGTGGTACAGCTTCGTGGCTACGGCAGCCCCGCTGCACATTGTGCAGCTCGACAGCCCCTTCGATGGCGTACTAGAAGTGATGACAGGTGACTGCGGCACGCTAAGCAGCCTGAGCTGCGCTGATGCAGAGGGGTCTGGCACCGAAACCATAGGCCTGACAAGCCTCACGGCCGGCACGCGCTACTACGTGCGGGTTTACCCTTATACTACTTCTGCTACGGAAGTAGTGTCGGGTACGTTCACGCTGTGCGTTACCTCCATCGGCGACCTAGTAGTGGGCGACACCCGGGCCATTGGCGGCTCGTATCGCAACGTGACCGTGACCAGCACCGGGTCGGTGTCGCTCTCGGATAACCTTACCATCTATGGCACGATGACCGTGGCCAGCGGCGGCGCGGTGCGCACCGATGACGTGGCCTACTACATCCAGGGTCCGGGCCGCTTCGTGCTGTCGGCCGGGGCTACGCTCATCGAGCCCAACATAGCCGGCATTACCATCAACGGCAGTGGCGGCTTCTTTTTCTCCCGCACCAGCCAGCTGCAGCTCAGCACCGATGCCAACTATGTGTTTGCAGGGGCCGGTACTCAGCAAACCGGCGCGCTAATGCCACTGCGGGCCCGCAACGTGACGGTGAACAACAACCGCAGCGTTCTCCTTACTCGCAACCTGACGGTGGCCCAGGTGCTACGCCTCCAGCGCGGTAATCTCACCCTCAACGGCAATTCGCTGCTGCTGCCCTCGTCGGCCGCAGGCACTGCCCTAGTCGATAACACGGGGGGCGTGGTAACTGGCGCTACAGCCAGCATGCAGCGCTCCCTCACGGGCGGCGTTACGGGACCGGCCTACCGCCACTACAGCTCGCCCGTGACCGCGCTGCCGTTTGACAGCCTGCGCACAGGCGGCACCGCGCCCGTAGTGAATGCGGCGTATAACACCAGCGCAACGCCGGGCGCGACTACTCCCTTTCCCACGGTATTTGGCTACGACGAAAGCCGCATTGCGACAACTACTTCTTCGTATAGCGACTTCGACAAAGGCTGGTTCTCACCGGCCAGCCTCAGCGAAACCATGCAGCCCAACCGCGGCTACACCGTAAATGCGCCGGCCACCGGCACGCCAGTGCGCTTCACGGGCACCTTTAACACGGGCGCCCAAAACTCGGGCGAGCTCACACGCGGCACCAGCGCCGATGCCGGCTGGCAACTCCTAGGTAACCCCTACCCCTCGCCACTCGACTGGAGCACCGTTACGCCTACCCAGCGCCCTGGCCTGGATGCGGCCATGTCCGTCTTCCAGAGCACCGGCCAGTACGCGGGCACCTACCGCTCGTATGTGAATGGCATCGGTGGCACCGCTGCCCAAATCGAAGCTGGCTCGGGCTACTTTGTGCGCGTGACCGCGCCCGGCACCAACGGCGCCGTTAACCTGACCAATGCCAACCGGGTCACCACCTTTGGCAGCCAGAACGCCTTTGGCCGTACCACTGCCGATGTGCGCCCGCAGTTGCAACTGCGCGTGGCGGGCGCGGGCCTCAGCGACGATGCTTACCTCTATGTCGAAGCCGGCGCGACGACCAGCGTCGATGCCGAGTACGATGCCGTAAAGATTCCGAATCCGACAGGCCTGAACCTGGCCTCGCTTGTGGGCACCACGCCGCTGGCCATCCAGGGCCTGCCCACGCTGGTCGGCACCGCCGAAGTAGTGCTACCGCTGGCGCTAGCTGCGCCCGCCGCTGGCAGCTATACCTTCGAGGTAGCTGACCTCGCCAACTTCGGCGCCACGACGCTGTACTTGCGCGATGCGGCTACCGGTACTCAGCAGGCCTTGGCGGCAGGCACGCGCTACAGCTTTACACTGGCTACTGCCGCGGCGGGCCGTGGGCGCTTTGCGCTGGTGCTGCGCCCATCTGCCACGCTGGCCACCCAGGGCCCGCTGGCCCCGGCCCAAGTCACGGTCTATCCTAATCCGGCCCGCGTTAGCTTCACGGTAGAGGTACCGGCCGTGCCCGCCGCCAACCGGGTAGAAGCTGAGCTACTCAATACCCTAGGGCAGGTGGTGCGCCGACAGTCGGTGGCACTGCCCACCAGCGGCGCGCACTTCACGGTGCCCACCGCCGGGCTGGTAACCGGGGTTTACACGCTACGCTTGCAGGCGGGCGCATCCACCATCATCAAGCGCGTCGTTATCGAATAATTTGATGACAGTGGCCTCGCGGCCTGTACCAAAAAAAGCGTCCTGGCTAGTAGCCAGGGCGCTTTTTTTATTTTGTTCAATGCACTAGCCTTTGTACCCTAGGTGCACAAAAAAGTCTCACTGTAGTCAGCGAGGCTTTTTTTGTGGCAACAGTTGGAGCCTACGCTATGCAGGGCTATGCTGCATCATGTCATTTCTACTAGCTACGGGCTGAAACCATGTTATCATTTCTTACCTGTGCTATCCTCTGGCTGCACCGAAGTTCGCACACTTTCGGAAGGAGTGTGCGAAGTGTGCGAAGCTGCCAGCTTCTCAAAGGCTGAAAGCGTCTGCGTGTCGCGCGGCCTCCCTCGTCTTGGCATAACGGCGCGTCACCTGAATATTCTGGTGGCCGAGGTTGAGCTGCACGGTACCTAGGTCGGCCCCACCATCGAGCAGCAAGGTAGCATAGGTATAGCGGGCGGTGTGCGAGGTGATGACCTCGTGCATCAGCCAGTGCTTCTCAATGCGCACCGTGCCCTTGTAGCTTACATCGAGCACGGGCCGGTCAATGCCGGCAAGCTTAGCCACCTTCTTGATATCGCGGTTGAAGTCCTGCAGGCAGCTCACTGGCAGCCGGCCGCCGTATCGCTCCCAAATGTCCTGGGCTACGGGTGGGCCGCTTCGCTGCTGGCTGGCATTCGCAAGTACGACTTAGCCAGGTACGACCTAATTCCAGGGGTCACTAACACGGCCCTAGCTCGTGAGCTATTCCCATTGCCGGCCAAAGCTATTCAAGCTGGGCTGCTGGAACTAGGCTTTGACCTAGGCCCGGCGGGCGTCGACGGCAAGCTGGGTCCGGCTTCACTAGCTGCTATCAACAAGGCCACCGCCAACAAGCTACTGGCTGCCATTTAAATCATTTACTTCTTTTTCTGCCATGACAAAGTACCTCCTCACCGCCGCCGTCTGGGCCGCGCTGAGCTATCCCATCTATCAATTCATTGCGCCCTGGGCCGTCATCGTGTACGGCGTGGTATCGCTCATCTGCCTGCTCGTATGGGCTGGCACCCGCAAGGGCTCGACGATTAAGCGCAATGGCTAGCCTGCTCTTCGCCCTCTATACCATCCTGAACGGGGCGCAGCAGGGCATCATTACCTGGCTGTTCCGCGAGTACGTACCCGAGAAGCGCAAGGACTGGGTACATGCGGCGCTGCACTACGGCGGCGTGCTCATCTACCTGCTCATTGTGGGCTACCTGGTCTACCTCACCCCCAACCCCTCCCCCCTAGGGGTGGGGGTGCTGCTAGCCGAGGCCACGGCCGCCCGGATGCTGCTCTTCGACCCGTGCCTAAGCTTGAGCCAGTCGTGGTTCAACTACCGTGAGGGCCGACTAGCTGAGCCGCTGTTTAAGGTGGGTACCATCGCGCTACTCGACCGGGCCCTGCGCTGGCTAGCTGGCGAGTTGGGCATGAAGCCAGAGCACCTGCGGCTAGTGGTGTGGGTGGTGAGCTTGGTAGGTGCTATCCTCCTAGCTATCCTCATTTCGCGCTAGCTATCCACACAGCTTTCCACATTTCCATTAAAAAGGCCAGCCCTATCAGGGCTGGCCTTTTTAGATTGTGAACTTAGAAAAGCAGCGCGCTGCCTTTCTGCTATAAATATAAAAGCCCCGACCTGACCGGCCGGGCTCTGCCTCTATTTCCTTTCGGTAGTTATAAGCACTGTTAGCAATACATTCTTGCCGTCGGGGGCAAAAGCCGTGCTTTGTTGAACACTCAATATTCTTTGACCTGGGAAGTTTCTGAAAAACTGTGACATTATATTGCTGAAAGCCTTATTTGTCCCATCTACAGGGCATAGTTCCGAAAGCAGTGTAAATGCTGGTGCTGGTTGGTCGGCCATAAGAATTGAAGATTATGAAATCCTAATATAACTCACGCCTTCCTAAACCACTTCCCATACTGCTCCTTGGTCAACACCAGTGGCGGCGCCCCCGGGCTCACGTGCTCGTGGTGATTCATAGCAATGGCTACGCTGCCATCCTCCCGATGCTCGACGTGCGCAGCTCATAGGTGCGGCCTAGGCGAAAGCCAGCGTAGCCGTCGCCCACAATGGTGGCCGACTCGCCAATGAAGGTGCGGGTTTCGGTAGTAGTGTTCATGGTGCAAATAAAAGCCCCGCTGGTGGGCGGGGCCTCTTACTTTATTCAGCTTGCAGCGGTAGATGCTTGTTCAGCTTTCTTCTTAGCTTCTGCAGCCTCTTCCTTTGCTTTAACAATCTTTTTTGCATCCTCTACAAAATCTGTAGTGGGCAAATAACTCTCAGGAGAAGCTAAATCCCTTGGAATGTTAGTGGGTAGGCCAACGCGCATGTATAGTGTCGCATAAGCTTGCGACAAATGTTCTCTATACGGAGAATTTAGTCGCACAATTTTCTGCTGCCCCTTAAGCATCTGCTTGACAATAGCAGTATTTAAAGAGAATGGTCTATTGAGCGCAACTACCTGAAAGTCATTAAAACTTACTTTATTATCCTTATTAAGAAAATGGAAAGCAGAATAGCCTCCTTTTCTTAAGTTTTCGTAAGCCTTTTCTACTATTTTCTTGGTATTGTGACCCTTCGCAGAATTTAATATATAATCATCGACGGTTTGTAGCCAAGAAGTAAATGGATAAATAGGGCAAAGCAATATCTCAGATGCTTCTTTCGAGCCAATATCACACGATTGAGTTATAATTACTGCATTCGTGTAAATAATATCAACTTCAAAATCCCCTCTATCAACGGAATCTAAGGTCAAATCATCTGGTAAAACGACGCGAGGGCAATTAAAAACCACGTCCCCTTGCATCAAAGTAGATTCTGGAGGAACGATTTGGTACCAGTCCGACATCCGTATATCAACTAAATGCTTAGGTCAATATTATATGACGTGAGCTCGGCCAAGTTGATATTAGAAGGAGTATCTACAGCCGTTTTACGTACTCGAACTCGTGCTTTATGTGACCGCTGAGGAATGAGGCCCATATCGCTAACAGGTGAGGCTTTAAAATCAGTATTATTTAAAGACACTTCTTGGTCTAATTCACTGATTTTATGGGCACGAATTTTTTGCTTTTTAGTGAATAACCTGGCCCTGAGAACCATTTTGCGAAACTCTTCTGACTCAGTTGTAGCTTGAAGTGCAGAATTCGTTGTCATAACCACGGAGGTAACATCAACTGATTGCGTGGCAAGCGATGGAATTGGTGCTGCTGTATTAAGCAATGCGCATAGTACCGCTAAGGGTAACTTACGATTAACATTTGACAAGCCATTGTTCGAAGGACGCGTAAAGGAAGCAAAAGCATACGTTTGCTCGATTCGCGATACCTGGTCTATCGTGAGAACTTGATCGAAGCGGTCCATGGCGTTTGTTTGTCTAGGTGGGAGAGGAGTCTATGTTCTTATTTATAATTTCTAACAATTCAGGATTTATAGACCAATTAAATACATTGAATAATTCATCATTTATAGTTTGAAAAACTGCGTTCAGGTTAGAAAAGCTATTTTCTTCTGACGTATTTAGTATATCAATATCTAGTATAAATTCTCTACTTTTATCGGGGCCAGGCTCTGGAGTAATACCGTATACCAAGTCTAAACGGTAGGGGTCATTTATAAATCTATAATTACTAACGCCTGAATACAGAAACGCAGAAGCTGGCAGCGATGTTCCTGTTACGGTTAATAAATTGTGGTAAAGCGCTTTATAAAAGACTCCTAAGGAAAGGCTTAATTCTGTTGGAATTGCTAGAATATTTATCTTTCTAATTGATATTCTAGACAAATTTGTAAGACGTAAAGCTTCACCTATTCTATAAACAGATTTATCAAGGACTCCCTGAGTATGCTTGAAATTTACGTATTCGTTGCCTACTATAGTAAGAGTTAGTTCATCCTCTTTAATTGAGAATGTACTCTGTCCGCTTTGACTAATTAAAACTAGGTTATTTACGTCAGTTGAGCCAACAGGACTAACAATGGGCGTTTTATCAACAAACTGTATTGCAAAATTCTGTTTTTTACGTTCCTGTGCGATAGGAAACGTGTCAACTAGTAAATCTTGAAATTCTGCGAATCGAGCTGAGATGTCTGGGACGGATGGGAATCTAACCTGAAAAACAACAGTCTTAAGCAGATTTTGTCGCAAGACAAAGTCATCCGTTCGTTGCGCAACAGGAAAACCGAACATACTGAAATATAGTGGGTGGGTGCTAAAAAGTACAGGCCTAGGCTTTCATTGTACGTTACGCCCCACCCAAAGGATGAGCGCGGACTGTGCCGCAAGGTATGGGAATGAGGTCTGACGAATCAATAGGTACTGCTTCCACCATCCACATTCCAACCACTTTTTTTGATACAAAGGCTCTACGTTTAAGCAGGCTTGTTCGGATGTGTCCTCACTCAGTAAGCTGAGCGGTTGCGATACACTTTCTTCATCCGTACCTTATGCAAACCGTGTGCCCGAGAGAAGGCTATAGTGCTCGCATCATAAAAGGCGACTTGCACTTTGGATGTAGCTCATCGGAATAGCTCATAATATGGGCAAATAGCGTTGGCAAAAGTGAAAGTTCGGTGGCCTATTCAGAGCAGGATATTTGTGTTGTGATGACTTCAAGGGCTACCAATCAACACACTTATTCACACACTTATTAAAAAACCCGCCCTAACGACGTGCTGGGGCGGGTTTCGTGGCAACAGTTGGAATCGAACCAACGACACCAGCATTTTCAGTGCTGTGCTCTACCAACTGAGCTATGTTGCCGGGGTTTTCCGTAGACCACCTGAGCGGCTTGGGAGCGCAAAGGTACGCCAGAATGGTTACCACGCAAGTTTTTGCGCAATAATTTTTCTAACCCGGCTGTTTGCCCCCGCGAAAGTAGTCGTCATGCCTACTAAATTGCAGCCTCATCCCACCCCGCTAGCTTACCTTTACTTCATGTTGCAACCCATCCTTTTCGCGCTGCTGTTGCTGGTAGCGTTCGGCCTGTTTACCTGGCAGGTGCGCAAAATCAGGGCTAACATCCTGGTTGGCCGCGACCGGGACATGAGCGGTCATTTTTCCGAGCGCCTCAACAAAACAGTGCTTGTTGCCTTTGGCCAGCAAAAAATGTTTAAGCGCCTCACACCGGCCCTGCTGCACCTAGTGGTGTACGTGAGCTTCCTGGTCATCAACGTCGAGGTGATTGAAATCATCATCGACGGCCTGTTTGGTACGCACCGGGTGCTGCGCTTCCTAGGTTCGGTCTACGATGTGATGATGGCGACCAACGAGTTGCTAGCAGTGCTCGTGATAGTAGCGGTAGCAGCCTTCTGGTGGCGCCGCAACCACAACCCGCCCGTGCGCCGCTTCACCGGGCCCGAGCTGCGCATGTGGCCTAAGCTCGATGCCAATATCATTCTCTACATAGAAGTAGCCCTGATGGTGGCGCTGCTCTTCATGAACGCCGCCGACATTCGGCTGCACGAGCTACGGCGCGAAGAATTGCCGGGCACCTTCCCGGTTAGCCAGTTTTTGGCGGGTTTGCTGCCAGCCGGCAGTGAAACGGCCCTGGAAGTATTGGAGCGCACCGGCTGGTGGATTCACATCATCGGCATCCTGTTGTTCCTCAACTATCTGCCTAGCTCCAAGCACTTCCACATCATTATGGCGTTCCCTAATGTGTGGTACTCGCGCTTAGTGCCGCAGGGGCAGTTCTCCAACGTGGAGAGCATCACCCACGAGGTGAAGGCCATGATGGACCCCAGCTACGAGGTGCCCGCCCCCCCCGTGGGTCCCGATGGCTCGGCCCTGGCGCCTACTCCGTTTGGGGTGAAGGACGTGGAAGACCTGGCCTGGACCAACCTGATGCAAGCGTACTCGTGCACCGAGTGCGGGCGCTGCACCTCGGTGTGCCCCGCCAACCTGACGGGCAAGCTGCTCTCGCCGCGCAAAATCATCATGGATACCCGCGACCGGGTGGAGGAGAAGTACAACTCGCCGCTCATCTTCCACCCAAATGTGTACGGGGAGGAGGCCAAGCACGAGCCCATCACCGACCTCGCCAATGCCACGCTGCTGCGCGGCAAAGTGACGCCTGAAGAACTGTGGGCCTGCACCACCTGCAACGCCTGCGTAGAAAGCTGCCCAGTGAACATCAACCCGCTGGAAAGCATTGTGGAGATGCGCCGCTTCTTGGTGCTCGAAGAATCGGCCGCGCCCAACTCGCTCAACATCATGTTCTCGAACATTGAGAACAACGGCGCGCCGTGGGCTTTCTCGCCCTCCGACCGCCTCAACTGGGCCGATGACCTCTATGTAGCGGAGAAGGCAACCGTATAGTTTATTGATTTATAGCATCCTATAGTTTTATGACGCCTACCTCCTCCCCCGCCACCCCTGCCAAGCGCCAGTTTACTGTGCCCACCGTGGCCGACCTTGCGGCGCAGGGCAAGACGCCCGAAATCCTGTTTTGGGTAGGCTGCGCCGGGGCTTTCGACGACCGCTACAAGCGCGTGACCCGCGCCTTTGCCCGCATCTTGGAGCACGTGGGCACCGACTACGCCGTGCTGGGCCTGGAAGAAAGCTGCACCGGCGACCCCGCCAAGCGCGCCGGCAACGAGTTTCTGTTTCAGATGCAGGCCATGCAGAACATCACGACGATGAATGGCTACGGCATCAAGAAAATCGTGACGGCCTGCCCCCATTGCTTCAACACGATTAAGAACGAGTACCCCGCCCTAGGTGGTGAGTACGAGGTTATTCACCACAGCACGTACCTGCAACAGCTCATCAACGAGGGCAAGGTGGCCGTGAAGGGCGGCGAGAGCTTCCAGGGCCGCCGCATCACGTTTCACGATAGCTGCTACCTAGGGCGTGCCAACAACATCTATGAGGCTCCGCGCGATGTGCTGGCTGCCCTCGATGCTGACCTAGTAGAGATGAAGCGCAGCCGCGCCAACGGTCTGTGTTGCGGCGCGGGCGGCGCCCAAATGTGGAAAGAGCCGGAGCCCGGCAAGAAGGACATCAACATCGAGCGTACCGAGGAGGCCCTAGCTACCCTCAGCGGCCAGGCCGCGGCGCTAGACAACCTGCGCGGCGTCGAAACCGAGCGCACCGCCCCGAGCGAACATAGCCTGCAGGGCGCCATCATTGCAGTAAGCTGCCCCTTCTGCATGACCATGATGAGTGACGGCGTGAAAAACAAAGAGCAGGAGAGCGCGGTGCAGGTATTTGACCTGGCCGAACTGATTGCTTCGGCGGAAGGAATCAACGCCTAGGTACCGCAGATTCAAACGGATTTGTCGGATGGAACGGATACGCCCGCCTCTGGCGGGCTGACTGCTACCTTTGGTCTAAGTAGTTAGCCCATTGGAAGCGGGCGTATCCGTTCCATCCGACAAATCCGTTTGAATCTGCGGTCTATGTATGTAACCTTCGACCACCTGCCACCCCAAGCCCGCGTGTGGATTTACCAGGCCAGCCGCCCCCTCGACGAGGCCGAGCTAGTGCAGGTGCTGCCGCGCCTCGCCGCCTTTGCCGAGGAATGGACCAGCCACGGCCGGCAGCTAGCAGCGTCGGCGCAGTTTCTGCACCGGCAGTTTTTGGTAATCGGGCTCGATGAGGCCATGGCCGGCGCCAGCGGCTGCTCGATTGATGCCTCAGTGCGTTTTGTGCGCGAGTTGGAACAACGCCTAGGCGTTGACTTGTTAGAAAAGTCGCGCATGGCCTTTCTCAACGAGGGCCAACTGCAGTTGCTCAGCCGGCGCGAACTGCGCGAAGCTATTACGGCCGGCCAAATAACTGCCGACACGCCGTACTTCAACAACACCCTGACTACTAAGGATGAGCTGGCCAATAGTTGGCCCGCACCAGCCGGTCAAACCTGGTTGGCTTCTTATTTCAAGTAGTAACTGCCTTAGGCAGACTAGGGGGCTGCTTTGGTGCGTTGTATTATTGCCTACTAAATTATACTTCCGCCCGTTCCGGCTGCATGGCTTTTCTAATTACTTATTCGTCAATGCGTAATTTTTCAGTTATTGGGGCGGCGGCTGGCGCGGTGCTTTTGCTTGGCAGTTGCGCCACCTCGGGCAGCATGAGTAAGGCCGACAAGCGCTTTGCACGGGGCGAGTATGAGCCGGCCATTGTGCTTTACAAAGCCGACGTAGCCAAGGGCAAAGGCGCCGCCACTGCCAACTTTCGCATTGGCGAAGCCTATCGTCTCTCCAACCGCCTCGACCAAGCTGAGTCTTTCTACAAAGCAGCCCTCGATGGCGGCCTGCGCAACGCCGACCTGGCCTACCGCTACGCCGAGGCACTGAAAGCCAACGGCAAGTTTGACGAAGCTGCTAAGCAGTTTACCGCCTACGCCCAAAACGGTACCAACCGCACCCTAGGCGCCCGCGCCGAGGCCGCTGCCCGCAGCGCCACGGCCAGCAAGGCGCTGGTGGGCTCTGCCCCGGGCTACGATATCAAGCCGCTCGATGCGCTGAACACGCCCGAATCTGACTTTTCGGCGGCACGCATGCCTGGCAGCGGCGAGTTGGTCTTTGCCTCGGGGCGCGACGGCAAGACCTACCTAGGCAACGGTGGCAAATTCTTGTCGCTCTACGCGCAGAAGTTCGACGACCCCACGGCCATGACCGGCGGCACTGCCCGCAAGCTGGAGCCTATCTTCAATAACACCAAGGAGCACCAAGCCAGCGCTACTTACACGCCTGACGGCAAAACGATGGTGTTTGCCCGCTCGAACGATGGGTCGAGAAAAGGCTACCGCAGCGTCGATTTGTGGATTTCCTACTTCCGAGATGGCGCCTGGACTACGCCCATTTTGGCTAATATCAACGACCGCACGGCCGACGACTTTTCGCCCGCTTTTGCGCCCGATGGTACTACGCTTTACTTTTCCTCGGCTCGCAAAAGCGGCCTAGGGGGCAATGACCTGTACAAGGCTACCCTAGGCGCCAACGGCCGCTTCTCGCCCGCCGAGAACCTGGGTGACCAAGTCAATACGGTAGGCAACGACAACTTTCCTGGCATTGCGCCCGATGGCACGCTGTACTTCTCTTCGGATGGGCACCCAGGCTTTGGTAAGCTTGACATCTTTAAGTACCAAGGCGGCAAGGTAACCAACCTAGGAGCGGGCGTGAACTCGGCGGGCGACGATTTTGCGCCCTTTTTCACCGGCCCCGACCTCGGCATCTTCTCCTCAAACCGTGAGGGCGGCAAGGGCTCCGACGACCTGTACACGTTCAAGAAGAATCCGCGCAAGGTGGTTACCTTCTACGCCGACGTGACCGTGGTAGAGCGCGACGATAAGGCCAAAACAACTACGCCAATCGCGGGCGAAACGGTGACCATCACCGACGGCCGCGGCCGCAAGCAGGACGTGCCTACCGGCGCCGATGGCAAGTTCAGCATCAAGCTCGACTCGGCGCAGACCTACGCGCTGTTTACTGACCGGCCGGGCGACTTCACGGCGCGGGGCTCACTGAGCACTGTGGGCCGCTACCCCACCCAAGAGTCGCTGACGCAGCCGCAGACGGATATACGACTACCGATTACCTTGACACTCAGCAAGATTATTGTCAACAAGGCCATCGAAGTCAAAGACATTTTCTACGACTACGACAAGTACGCCATCCGTCCCGATGCCGCTGTGCGCCTCGATACGCTGGTGCAAACCCTGCAGGATAACCCCAAGATTAACATCGAGCTAAGCTCGCACACCGACCAGCGCGGCAAAGACGCCTACAACCTCAAGCTCTCGCAGCAGCGGGCCGAATCGGCCGTGGCTTACATTGTGAGCAAGGGCATTACTAAGAGCCGCATCACGGCCAAAGGCTACGGCGAAACCCGGCCCATCGTGAAAGACCCCAAGTCGGAAGCCGATTACCAGCGCAACCGCCGCACCGAGTTCAAAGTGACACGCATCGACAAGTAGATGCCTTCTGGCAAGACCTAGGCCCCCGCACTGCGGGGGCCTTTTTTGTTGGCACGCCATTTGGATTTAGCTGGCGCAGGTCCCCGAAATACGTCGCCGGCCCTCTCCCCTCTAGGTATGAAAACGTTCTTTACGCTTGTGGCTGCCGCCCTACTTACTTGGGTAGCCAGCACTCCGGCTGTCGCTGCCCCACCCGCGCCGCCTGCCGGCGCCACTTTCGTTTCGGAGCGGGGCCAGGTATTTGGCTTGTCACTAGATGGCCAGCCCCTCACGCGGCCAGTGGCCCGGCAGGTGCGCGTGGCCCGCTTAGTGCCCGGCCAGCACTGGGCCGATTTTAGCGTGCCCACCCGCTATGGGCCGCCGCTGCGCTTTCGCACCGCCGTGTGGTTGCAGCCGGGCCTCGAAACCAACTACGTGCTGGTGCTGCGCCCTGGCTACGGGCCTCAACTGCGCCAGCTAGGTGCCGTGCCGCTGGGCCGGCCGGTCTATGGCCCCCAGGGCGGCTACCCTGGCAGCTACCCGCAAGGGTATCCCGCTCCACCGCAGGGCCCCGCCCCTTATAACACCCCTGGTAACTACGACGAGGATGACGAATACGGCCCACCCGCTGGCCCCGGCTACGGCAACACGCCCTATGGCAACGACCCGCGCAACGGTGGCAACTACGGCAACAACGGTGCACCTGCCCCTGGCTACCCTGGCGGCTACAACTCTGGTACTGCACCCGGTACCCCCAACGGGGGCTACTACCCCGGCCCGGCCGCTGGCAGTTACCTGCGCCCCCTAGCGCCTGCCGAGGTGGCCGACCTGACCCAAGCTCTGCGCAACCGCTCGTTTGATGATACTCGCTTACCCATCGTGAAGCAGGCCCTGGCCCAAAGTGCCGTGCGCGCTGACGAGCTGGCGCAACTCATTGGCACGCTGTCTTTTGATAAATCGCGCATCGAACTAGCTGAATACGGCTACGCTCACCTCAGTGACCCACAAAATTTTTACCGCGTGTATGATGCGTTGCGCTACCCATCGAGCATTCGGGAGGTGCAGCAAGCCCTAGGGTTGCCACAGCAGTAGCCTGAGAGCAACAACAACACAAAAGCCCCGGTAGCGCGCAGCTACCGGGGCTTTTGTGTTGTTGTACTTAGTTGTTCATTAGTAGAGAAGCCTAGTATTGATAGTTAGGCACTAACAACTGACAACTAAGCACTGCCAACTAAATTACCGCAGCCGGTCGGCGCTGCGTACCAGCTGCTCGTCGCGCCGGATGAAGCGGTTGGCGAGCAGATTCAGCATGAGCGCCAAGGTAGGCAGGTAGAAAGCGGGCTCAAACTGGCCTTCCAGCTTGGGGTTGAGCAGGGCCTCGCCTTTGTTGGAGAAATAAAACTGCAGGCCAAACGTGGCCACGATGAGCAGCAGGTTCAGCATGCCCAGCTTGAGCTGGCCGAAGCGATTGCGGAATAGAAAAATTTCGCGTACAGCAACAAGTGCAGAAGCAATAGCAGCCGCGGCAATCAGAAAAACGGGACCTAGGTCCTTTGGCGTCGGCATCCCAACGGCGTCGAAGCCGAAGGCGTTCATCGTAAGCTCTTGGTGCGTAAGGCCATCGACCTTGTGCCACAGAGGCAGCGCTAGCATACTCAGCATGCACAAGGCCAGCAGCAGCAAAAACACGCTTTGAATTCTTTGTATCATCTTTGTGGTTGTGAAAAACGGCCGACGGCGATGCTGCGCGGCCAGGCCAAAATTAGCCCTCAACCGGCGGACTCGCTCTGCCTCAACGCTACCCAGAATGCCCAATGCGTATATCGTGGATGCCGTGCGCACCCCGATTGGAAAATTTGGCGGCTCGCTCAGCAGCGTCCGCCCCGACGATTTGGCGGCCCTCGTGCTGCGCGAGCTGCTTCGTCGCAACCCTGGACTCGATAAAAGTGCCGTCGAAGACGTAATCATGGGCGCGGCCAACCAAAGCGGTGAAGACAACCGCAACGTGGCCCGCATGGCGGCGCTGCTTGCGGGCCTGCCTGTCACGGTGCCCGGCGTTACGGTCAATCGTTTGTGCGCCAGCGGCCTGCAAAGCATCATGGACGCCGCTCGCGCCATCAAAGCCGGCGAGGGCGACGTGTACCTAGCCGGCGGCGCCGAAAGCATGACCCGTGCGCCCTTCGTCATGGCCAAGTCGGAAACCGCCTTTGCTCGCGACTTTACGGCCCACGATACTACCCTAGGGTGGCGCTTCGTAAACCAGCGCCTGGCCAAGCAGTTCTTCCCCTACACCATGGGCCATACGGCCGAGAACGTAGCCCGGCAGTTCAATATCAGCCGCGAAGACCAGGACGCCTTTGCCTTCGAGAGCCAGCGCAAGTATCATCGCGCGGCCGAAAAAGGTCGCTTCCGCAAGGAGCTGGTGCCGGTATTCGTGCCCCAGCCCAAAGGCGATGCGGCCCTGTTTGACACCGACGAGCAGCCCCGTGTATCGACCCTCGAAAAGCTGGCCACTCTCAAGCCCGCCTTCCAGCCCGACGGCGGCACCGTAACGGCCGGCAACGCCGCTGGCATCAACGACGGCGCCGCCGCTGCGTTGCTGGTGAGCGAAGACGCCCTAAAGCGCTTCAACCTCAAGCCGCTGGCTCGTATTATCTCGTCGGCCGTGGCAGGCGTTGACCCGGCCATTATGGGCATGGGCCCGGTGCCCGCTACGCGCAAGGCGCTGGAGCGCGCCGGCCTAACCCTAGGTGACATAGACCTCATCGAGCTTAACGAAGCCTTTGCGTCGCAGAGCGTAGCTGTTATTCGGGAGCTGGGCCTCGACGTGGCCAAAGTGAACGTGAACGGCGGCTCTATTGCCATGGGCCACCCCCTTGGGTCGAGCGGGGCGCGTATCGTGGCTACGCTGGTGCACGAGATGCAACGCCGTGAGGGTGTGCGCTACGGCCTAGCTACTATGTGCGTGGGCGTAGGCCAGGGCGCGGCCATGGTTTTCGAAAAAATGTAACCTAGGGCGGGCCCTAAGGCCGCTTATTCTCGTTAGTGATTGCGCGGGCTCGTTGGGTCCGCGCTCCTTATTTACATGACCTACAACGCTTCTCCCACCTTTGCCGCCGCCCAGGATGCGGCCGACCCGCTCGCCCGCTTCCGGCAAGAATTTCACTTTCCGCCCGGCCCCGATGGGCAGCCGGTGGCTTATTTCTGCGGCAACTCGCTAGGCCTGCTACCCAAGGCGGCCCGCACCGCCGCCGAGCGCGAGTTTAAGGCCTGGGAAGAACGAGCCGTAGAAGGCCACTTTACCGGCAGCCGGCCCTGGCTGACCTACCACGAAACGCTGGCCGAGGCCACGGCCCACGTAGTAGGTGCCCGGCCCGATGAAGTGGTGGTCATGAACACGCTGACCGTGAACCTGCACTTGCTGCTGGTCACGTTTTACCGCCCCACCGCCACCCGCTACAAGGTGCTGATGGAGGCTGGCGCTTTCCCCAGTGACCAATATGCGCTGGAGAGCCAGGCCCGCCTGCACAACCTCAACCCCGACGATGTCATCGTTGAAATCGCTCCTAGGTCCGGCGAACACACGCTGCGCACCGAAGACATCGAGGCCAAAATAGCCGAGCTCGGCGACTCACTCGCCACGGTGCTATTTGGGGGCATCAATTACTATACGGGGCAGGTATTTGATATGGCGGCCATCACGCGGGCCGGGCACGCGGTGGGCGCTACGGTGGGCTTCGATCTGGCCCACGCGGCTGGTAACGTAGTGCTGCACCTGCACGACTGGGATGTGGACTTTGCCTGCTGGTGCAATTACAAGTACCTCAATTCGGGCCCCGGCGGCTCGTCGGGTATCTTCGTGCACGAGCGCTTTGCCCACCGGCCCGACCTCGTGCGACTAGCCGGCTGGTGGGGCCACGACCAGGCCGCTCGCTTCCAGATGAAGAAGGGCTTCCAGCCTATGCCGGGTGCGGCGGGTTGGCAGCTCTCTAATGGCCAGATTATTACCCTAGCCATCTACGATGCCAGCGTTGACCTCTTTGAGCAGGCAGGCGGCATGGAAATACTGCGAGCTAAGAGTGAAAAACTCACGGGCTACCTTGAGTATCTGATTAAGGACCTAGGGCTGCCCCAGAGCAAGCTGGAGATAATAACCCCAGCCAACCCGGCCGAGCGGGGCTGCCAGTTGTCGCTGCTGGTGCACGAGCGCGGGCGCGAGCTGTTTGATTATTTGGCCGCCCAGGGCATTATTGCCGACTGGCGCGAGCCGAATGTCATTCGCCTTGCACCCGTTCCGCTCTATAATTCGTTTGAGGATGTACGCCGGGCGGGCGCAGCATTAGCTCAATTTTACAAGGAGCAATGAAACAAGAGCAGGCTCGATAGGCAACCATCGAACAGCCAGTTTCTTGCTCATTGCTAATTGCTCGTTACCTATGGAAGACTATGCGGCCAAGATGGCCCTCAAGCCCGATGCAGCCCTGCGCGAATACGTAGCGGGCCACGCCCAATACCGCGAGGAGGCCGTGCTGGCGGCCCTCGACGAGCTGCGGCGGCGGGGCCAGCCCGCGCCTGAAGATGCTGCCTTGCGCCCTGCCCTTGAAGCCACTGTGCAGCAGCAAGCTGCCGCTACCCAGGCCGCGCGCGAAGCAACTACCGAAACCGCCGAAGAAGACTTGCCCCCTCTGTATTCGCCGGCGAGCATTGTGGTTATCTCGGCCGTGGTGTCGGTCATAGCTGGGGCCTTCTTGCTGGGCATCAACATGTACAAGCTCAAGCGGGGCAGCGCCATCGTGGGCTTAGTGTCTTTTGTGCTGGTGTACCTCATCGGTGAGGCGCTGCTGCTGCGGTTTTTGGTAACGCAGCACCTCTTCTCGCCAATGATGGCTTTCCTGCTCGACTTGCCCCTGATTCTGGCTTACATCTGGTGGTTTTGGCCGCGCTACGTGGGCACCTACCAGTTTCAGCCGCGCAACTGGCTGCTGCCCCTAGGTATCTGCTTGCTGCTCAAGTTTGGCCTTGCCTACCTGCTGCTGCTCAACCCCACCGTGGCCCAACTGATGAAGCAGCAAATGGAGCAACTGCAGCAGCAATAAGCAGCTAACTCCTATCAAACTAAAAAGCCGGTACTTCCTTAGCGGAAGTACCGGCTTTTTAGTTTGATAACTACTGGCTAGCCCTTTAGCTGGCACAGCACGGTTTCGCCGCCTTTCACTTTCTGTCCTAAGGTCACTTTGATGTCCGCATCGAGAGGCACAAAGACATCGACGCGCGAGCCGAACTTGATAAAGCCAAATTCTTCGCCCTGGCTTACTTCGTCGCCCTCGTTCACGTACCACACAATGCGGCGGGCCATGGCCCCGGCTATCTGCCGGAAAAGCACGAGCGGGCCGGCGTCGCTCTCCACTACTACTGTGGTGCGCTCGTTGTCGGTGCTGCTCTTGGGGTGCCAAGCCAGCAGGTATTTGCCGGGGTGATACTTGAAGTAGCGCACGATGCCCGACACGGGGTTGCGGGTGATGTGCACGTTGATGGGCGACATAAATACGCTTATCTGCCGTCGCGCATCCTCAAAATACTCTGACTCATATACCTCTTCAATCACCACTACCTTGCCATCGGCTGGGGCCAGCAGCAGGTCTTCGTGGGTGAGCAGGCGCCGGAAGGGCGAGCGGAAAAACTGAAGCAGCGTTAGGAAAGCCACTACCGACACCCCGGCAAAAATGCGGTTGAACACCACATTGGGGCCATTGTAGCGGCTCAGCAACAAGTTGAGGGCCAGCAGCACCAGCAGCGTCACAAACAGGATGCGGCGGCCTTCTTTGTGTATCTTAATCACAGATTCGAACGGATTTTTAGGATTTAACGGATACGCCCAGTTGTGCTGGGCTGGCTATCCGGGCGCAGCGCAGCGCTTGGATTTGTGTGGTTTACGTGAGCAGGCGTAGTTGGTAGACAGCTCGTGGAGCTTTAACGTGCCTAGTGGCCTCAAAAATAGAAAGGCGCGGGCCAACCCGCCCCGCGCCTTTCTTCGATTTGTGTAGCGTTGCTTAACCAATAAGCTCAAACGAGCTAAGTCAACGCCTAAACGTTAGCTCGCCGGAGGCGAGCGTATCCGTTAAATCCGACAAATCCGTTTGAATCTGCGGTCTTTAGTAGCCGCCGCGGAATTTATAAGTCTGGGCTACTTTGTCGATGGCAACCACGTAGGCGGCGATGCGCAGCGAGCAGTTGTATTTCTGGCTTACGGCATACACCTTCTCGAAAGCTTCGGTCATGATGCGGTCGGCGCGCTCCGTCACCATATCCTGGCTCCACTTAAAGCCTTGCTTGTTCTGCACCCACTCGAAGTAGCTCACCGTCACGCCGCCCGAATTGGCCAGAATGTCGGGCACTACCGAAATGCCTTTGCCGTAGATAATAGGGTCGGCCGAGGCGGCGGTGGGACCGTTGGCGCCCTCCACAATCAGCTTGGCCTTGATGTACGGTGCGTTGTGCTCAGTAATAACATCCTCCACAGCAGCGGGCACCAGCACGTCTACCTCCGAGGTCAGTAACTCGTCGGGGTCCATGGGCGTGGCGCCAGGAAAGCCGTCGAGGCGGCCTGCGTGCATGTTCTTGTACGCAATTGCCTCGTCAATATTGATGCCGTTTTCGTTCCAGTATGCGCCCGAAATGTCGGACACACCTTTTATTTTCAAGCCTTTGTCAAACATCAGCTTAGCCGTCCAGGAGCCTACGTTGCCGAAGCCCTGAATAGCAACCGACGTGTTTTCTACCTCCATGTCTAGCTTGCTCATGGCCGCCAGGCACGATACCATTACGCCGCGGCCGGTGGCCTCGGTGCGACCTAGAGAGCCGCCCATTACGAGGGGCTTGCCCGTTACTACGGCCGACGAGGTCTGGCCTACGGTCTTGGAGAATTCGTCCATAATCCAGGCCATCTCGCGGGGGCCGGTACCCATATCGGGGGCCGGAATGTCGCGGTCGGGCCCAAACACGTCCTTCATCGAGTTGGTGTAGGCGCGGGTCAGGCGCTCCAGTTCGCCAGCGCTCATGGTGCTGGGGTCGCAGATGATGCCGCCCTTGGCGCCGCCGTACGGAATGTCAACTACGGCGCACTTCCAGGTCATCCAGGCCGCCAAGGCTTTTACCTCGTCGAGGTTTACGTTCTTATCGTAGCGAATACCGCCCTTGCTCGGACCTAGGATAGTATTGTGCACCACGCGGTAGCCCTCAAATACGCGCACGTGGCCATCGTCCATCGACACAGGCAGGTTTACAATTACTTGCTTGTCGGGCGCCTTTAGTACTTCGTAAGTAGTGTCGTCGAGCCCCAGGATTTCGGCCGCAACATTGAAGCGCGACATCATGGACTCAAGCGGGTTTTCGGTGTGGCCTACTTTGGGAGCGGGCTCTTTGTACACAGTGGTGGCTGCCATCTGAGAAAAAATTGGTGAGGGTGGGTGGGAAGGGAGGTAAAACGCGCTTTACGAAAAAGCGCCGCAAAGGTACGGTATCCGCAGGCGCGCGGACTTCGCGGGCTACGTTTTCCCCACCCTGCGGGCCGCCTACAAAGTCCGCGCCACCTTCCCTACCCCGCCAGCACTTGCAGCAAGGCCAGCACCGGCAGCACCAGCAAAAAGGCGTCGAAGCGGTCGAGCAGCCCACCGTGCCCGGGCAGGAAGGTGCCCGAATCTTTCACGCCCGCGCTACGCTTCAGCATCGACTCGGCCAGGTCACCTAGGGGGCCGAAAACGGCCACCACGCCCGCTGCTACTAGCCGGTGGCTCAGCGGAATATCGGGCAGAAAATACCCCGCGGCCCAGCCCACGGCCAGCGTCAGCAGCGCACCACCGGCCCAGCCCTCCCAGGTTTTGCCGGGCGAGATGCGGGGAGCCAGCTTGTGCTTGCCAAAGTTTTTGCCCGCAAAGTAGGCGCCCGTGTCAGCTGCCCACACAAAGAAAATAAGGCAAAAAACCCGACCCGGCTCGAAGTGCCCCGCGCCAAACGCAATGAGACTTAGCATGGCCATGGGCAAGCTGACATACAGCAGTCCTGTAATGGTAGCGCCGATATTGACGAACGGATGGTTATTATCGGGCCACAGCAGCACTTCGCGCAGTACCAGCAGTACTAGTAGTACCAGCAGCCCACCAAGCCAGAAAGGAGCCGAGCGTATGATGGAAGCGTAAAACCAGGCGTCGGATTCGCCGCTCGACCATCCAAAAAGCTGCGCGTAGTAGGGGTAGCCAACCGTGAAATTGATGGCGGCAAAAACGAGCACCCCAATGACTAGGCCAATCCAGAAAGCGGGCTTGTGGCCGCTGGCGCGCATGATGCGGTAAAACTCTTTGATTATCACGGCCTGCACCGCTGCAAAAAACACGGCGAAGGGAATAGGCCCGCCAAACGTGCAGCCCGCGAGTAGGACCGCCGCCAACGCACCCCAAATGGCACGCAGGCGCAGGTTGCTAGGTCCCTTTTTGGGCTGGGAGTCGGGCGAAGGAGGGGAGTCGAGGGCTGGGTTCAACGGCGAAAAAGGAATATTAGCGCAAGGGAGCAGAGGAGTCGGCAGGGGCTAGCGGTGGTGCGGCTGCTACCATGCGCTGGTGCAAGGTGTAGAGCAGCGCTGCGCTGAGCACGGTCGATAACAGTACCACGGGCCAGGGCAGCGTTTGGTTGGCATCAGGGTCGAAGGAGCTGGGCAAGTGCCGGCCCTGCGCCAGGTAGAGCAAGAGGAGTTGAAAAGCGTTTTGGGTAAAGTGCGCGGCCATCGGCACCAGTATGTTGCCGCTCCACTCGTAGAGATACCCTAGGATGAGCCCTAGCAAAAAGCGCGGCACAAATCCAAAAAACTGCAAGTGCACCGCCGAAAACAGTGCAGCCGTGAGCCACACGCCTACGTGCTTAGAATTGAACCACCGCACCAAGTTGCGCTGAATAACGCCGCGAAACACCAGTTCTTCGGCAATGGCGGGTATTACGGCAATAACGAGCAGGGCCACCAGCAAGCGGGCGGGCGATGTAAACTCGGTGAGAAACTTTGTGAGCTCGGCGGCTTGGTTTTCCTTGTCGCGGGCCCACTGCTCGAAGTCGCGCAGGAAAGCGGGAAAGTGCGCGTCGGCGTTCCACGCCACCAGCGCCGACTGCATAGGCGCCGATACCAAAATCAATAAGCCCGCGGCCCCTAACCACCACACCTGCCGCAAGGGGCGCGGCGCAAAGTAGCGCTCGGCCGGCTGCTTGGGTGCGCGCAGCACCAGTGGCAGCACGGCCGCCCCGGCCCCTAGGCCCGCCAAAGACAGCCCCTGCAGCAGCATCGACACGGCCCAGCCGTGGGGCACCCGCTCAGGAGTGGTACCTAGCTCGCCAAACTGCGCCAGCGACAACCCAAACACCGAGCTGGCCAGCACCAGCGCCAGTAAACTGGCTAGGCACAGCCCCGCCAAGGCCAGCCCCATTAGCAGCAAAATTTGCAAAAGGGGATGCAGCGAGCGGGAAGGCAAACCATTCATAAGGGTGGAGGTGTTCAAGGGGGTGTAAATTTGCGCAATAAAAATTCGTTTGTCAGAAAGCATACGTTTGTCAGTGCGAGGAGGAACGACGAAGCAATCTTTCCTTTTACGCTAGCATACGTTTAGTTAGTCGGCGTGGAGCCAGCATTGCTTCGTCGTTCCTACTCGCAATGACAAACGCTATAAAGCTCGCTAAATCAACTTATTCCAGTGCCTAACATCCGCGATATTCAGCTGCCCGAGTTTCCACTGCTCCTAGCCCCGATGGAGGACGTGAGCGACCCGCCGTTCCGGGCTGTGTGCAAGGCCAATGGCGCCGACCTCATGTACACCGAGTTCATTTCGAGCGAGGGCCTGATACGGGCGGCGGCCAAGAGCCGGCAGAAGCTCGATGTATTTGACTACGAGCGGCCTATTGGCATTCAGCTCTTCGGCTCCGATGTGCACACCATGGGCGAGTGCGCGGCCATCAGCACCGAAGCCGGACCCGACCTCATCGACATCAACTACGGCTGCCCGGTAAAGCAGGTGGCCATGCGCGGTGCGGGCGCGGCGCTGCTGCGCGACATTCCGAAGATGGTGGCCATGACCGCTGCCGTGGTCAAGAACACGCCCCTGCCCGTGACCGTGAAAACCCGCCTAGGGTGGGACAATGACACCCTAAACGTGGAAGAGGTGGCCGAGCGCCTGCAAGACGTAGGCATCGAGGCCCTGACCGTGCACGGCCGCACCCGCGTGCAGCTCTACAAAGGCGAAGCCGACTGGCGCCTGATTGCTAAAATCAAAGAGAATCCGCGCATCAAAATTCCGATTTTCGGCAACGGTGACATCGACTCGCCCGAAAAGGCGCTCGAATACAAGAATCGCTACGGCGTGGATGGCGTGATGATAGGCCGCGCGGCCATTGGCTACCCCTGGATTTTCCGGGAGGTGAAACACTACGTAGCCACCGGCCAAAAGCTGGCGCCGCCCACCCTGGAAGAGCGCATTGCCATGTGCCGCATGCACTTCGACAAGAGCCTGGAGTGGAAGGGACCCAAGGCTGGCATCTTCGAGATGCGCCGCCACTACGCCCATTACTTCCGCGGCCTCGAAGGCGCCAAGCAGTGGCGCACCCGCCTGGTCGATGCCGAGGATGGCGAACAGGTATACGCCATTCTTGAAGAAATTGCGGCCAGCGACGCCGTGCTGGTAGGTTAAGTCCTTTTTGAGCTACCTAGGAATAAAGCCGCCCCCTGGGGTGGCTTTATTTTTTTGCGCGCCGCGCCTCTTGCCGCCGCATGGGCATCTTATCGACGGTGCCAAACAGGTCGGCCGGTGCGAGCGGCTTGGACTCGACGCGCTTCACGCCGCCGTCTTTGCCGATGAGCACGACCGCAAACGCCGTGAGCGACTGCTTTAGCTCCTGCTGCCAGTACTGGCGGTCGGCGGCCGAAAGCTGGTCGTAGGGCAGTTCCAGCACCACAAAGTCGCGCTCCCGCAGTTGGTCGGGTACGGCGGCGAGCAGCTTTTTTTGCTGCTGAAAGTGAGCCTCGCCAGCCGTGGGCGCGCCCACGAGCAGCACACGCTTTTGCCAGTGGCTGGTGCGCAATTGCTGGGCCAGGCCAATGGAGCGGGGCGCCTGGGCGGCAGCCACTACCACGGCTACGATTACAAGGACCAGGGGCAAGATTTTCATTACGCGCTTCATACTAGCGGCCTAACTCTACTTGGGGGCGCCGGGTTGCCTAGGTAGCTGCCTCAGCCGCCCGCCCGGGCAAGGCGTAATTTTGCCGCATGTCCGTTCACTCCCCCCTTTCATCACCCGCTCTCCCACCTAATGTCCCGGCCCCGCCGGCCGTGGCCGCCACCCCCGAGGTGCTGCCCGCCCCGGCTGCGCCCGGCGTGCCGCCTCTGGCCTGGGGGCTGCTGGGGGTGTTGTCGCTGATTTGGGGCACGTCGTTTATCTTGATGAAGAAGGGCTTGGTGGTGTTTTCGGCCCTCGAGCTGGGGGCCGTGCGGGTCAGCGTAGCGGCGCTGCTGCTGCTGCCGTTTGCGGTGCGCGAGGTGGGCCGCGTCGAGCGCAGCCGCCTCAAGTGGCTGGCGCTGAGCGGCACGGTGGGCACGCTCATCCCGGCTTTTCTATTTGCCTATGCCGAAACGCGGCTGGCCTCGGGGCTGGCGGGCGTGCTCAATGCCCTCACGGCGGTATTTGTGCTCTTGATGGGCGCGCTGCTGTTCGGGCAGCGCCTCACGGGGCTGCGGGTGCTGGGCATCACCCTAGGGCTGCTGGGCACTGTGGTACTGATGCTGCTGGGCGGTAGCGGTGGCGACGCGGCCACGCCGGCCAGCAGCGCGGGCAATGCCTGGTATGGCCTCTACATTGTGGCGGCCACGGTAGGCTACGGCCTCAGCGTGAATGTAATAAAGCACTGCCTCCACGGCATGACGCCACTGGCCGTCACGTCGTTGCTACTGCTGCTCATTGGGGGGCCGGCGCTGGCGTTTCTGTTCCTAGGTACTGGTTTTGTGCACAAGCTGGCTACAGTGCCGGGGGCGTGGGCGGCCTTCGGCTACATTGTGCTGCTAGCTACGCTGAGCACGGCCGTGGCTACGTTCTTGTTCAATATGCTCATTCAGCGCTCTACGGCGCTATTTGCCTCGTCTAGCACCTACCTCATTCCCATTGTGGCGCTGGGCTGGGGCGCGCTCGACGGCGAGGCCTTCAACCTGTGGCACGCGCTGGGCATGGTCATTATTTTGGCCGGCGTCTTCGTTATTCACCGAGCCAAATAGATTTAATGAGCAATTAGCAGGGAGCAATGAGCAGACTCGTTAGTCAAGCTGCTCATTGCTCCCTGCTAATTGCTCATTAAACTATACGGCCACACCTGGAAGCGCGGCGCCAGCCCCGCCTGCTGGGGCTGCGCGGCCACGTAGGCCAGGATGCGGGCTAGTTCGGCTGCATCGGCCACGGGGTAGTCGAACCAGCCGCCTTGCCAGAACGGGGCCTCGGGCGGCAACCTAGGGCGCACAAGGCGGCGGCAGGCGGCCTCGGTGCGCTGGTGCAATAGGTCGATGGCCGGGGCGAAAGACAGGCGGCTACCCGCCGGCAAATGCAGCACCAAGTGCGCATGATTGGGCAGAATGGCGAAGCCGTGCACCACGAATCCTGTTTCTTCGAGCATCATGATTTCGCCGGCCAGCACCTCAGCAAGCTTCTCGCTATCGAAATACCGCTGGCCAGTGGGCATGCGGTCGAGCACGGCATCAAACCGGGCAAAAAAGCTTTTCTGAGCCCGGCGGTGGTCGAGGCCAGCCGCGCGCGAGGTGGCAAGAGTCGTCTTGAGTTCGCGGGCGGTGGCGGCTGGAATAGTGCCGTGCAGCCGGAGGGTGATAAACGCGGTTTCGCCGGGTGGCAGCATGGGCGCAAAGCTACCGCCCGGCTACTACCGCCGCAGCTGCCGCAGCCGAACCCACTGCACCACCCGTACCCCGATGAGCAGTACCAGCAGCCCAGGCAGCACTAGCAGCAGCACCCAGGTATTAGCCTCATTGTAAGAGGAATGAGTAAGATTGCTCAGGTTCACCATAAAATCGCAGCAGTACCAATAGGCCAGGTGTATAAGCCGCGTCAAGTCCTGAAGTAGCGTGCTCATAAGAGGTTTTTGAGCTGCTGTATGCGGGCCGCGTCGCGCAGGGCACCGTGCAGCAGCCACCCGAGCAAAGCGGGAATACACACTAGGTAAAAGCCTATATTAACTGCTGCGTACCGTGCCCGCCCGCCCAACATGAGCCCCCGCACAGTAGCCGCATACACCGGCCGCAACTGAAAGTAGGCCGGGCTATTGGCGCGTGTGGCGTGGCGGCAGCCGTGGGCCGCGCAGTACCGTGTGCAGCGGACCGGGTTGTAGGCCCGCGTGGGCGGGTGCGGAGCAGTAGCATTTACCCAAATACCGAACAGCAAGGGTAAAAGGGCCAAGCCCACCGTGAGAAGCACGGGCTTCACCTACGCAGCTAGCTTGCGGTTTAGCTTCGAGTGCTTGTAGCCGTAACCGAAGTAGATGCCCAGGCCAATGAGTAGCCAGGCAAAGAACATGGCCCAGTTGCGGACGCCAAGCTGCGTCATCAGGTACAGGTTGATGATGAGCCCTAGGACCGGCAGCAGCGACAAGCTGCGCACAAACGTGACCACGGCCAGCGTCAGCGTGGCCAGAATGAACACTAGGTACGGAATCTGGTGGGCAAAGCCACCGATAATCTTACCCGTTTCGTCTTCGCGCAGCCAGCCGCGCGCGCCGCTCACATCTAGCCATAGCTCGTGGTTGCTATCGGCATTGTACACGTACACCAGAACCGCCACCACGAGCAGCAACGCTGGTATCAGCCAGCGCCCATTGATATAAGGTACCGTGAAGCGGGCCGTAGACTTGCCGTAGGGGTCGAGAATGAGGATGCCTCCGCACACCAGCGCAAACGCGAACAGCGTGCCGATGCTGGTGAGGTCTACCACGAGGTCGATGTTCAAAAACAGCGCCGGCACGCCCACAAAAATGCCCGTGATAATGGTGCTGAACGAGGGCGTATGAAACTTAGGGTGCACCTTGGCAAACAGTGGCGGCAGCAGCCCATCGCGGCTCATGGTGAGCCAGATGCGTGGCTGGCCTAACTGAAACACCAGCAGCACCGAGGCCATGGCAAACACGGCACTCACGGCCACCAGGCCCGAAAACCACCCTAGGCCCACCTTGGCAAACACAAACGAAAGCGGGTCGCCCACGCCTAGTTCTTTGTAGCTCACCATGCCGGTGAGCACCAGCGTAATGAGCACGTAGAGTATGGTGCAGATAATGAGTGCCCACATCATGGCCCTAGGCAGGTCGCGCTGCGGGTTTTTGCACTCCTCGGCCGTGGTCGAGATGGCGTCGAAGCCGATGTAGGCAAAGAACACCGCCGACACCCCCTTGAGCACGCCGCCAATGCCGTTAGGCGCGAAGGGCGTCCAGTTGGCGGGCTTCACGTAGAACACGCCCACGGCAATAACCACGGCCACCACAGCCAGCTTGAGGAGCACCAGCAGGTTGCTGGCATTCTTGCTTTCCTTGATGCCCACATATACCAGCGCCGTAATAACTACGGTAATAAGAAAGGCCGGCAGGTCGATAACCAGGTGAAAATCACCGAATAGCTTGGGAGCATTTTGCCATAGCACGTAGCTGGCCTGCTGAGCGGCCGTGAGCTTGCCGCCGGCCTGCATGGTAGCTAGCGCCTGCTCGTAGCCGCTGTAGGCGCTTTGGGTGCCGGTGGTAAGCCAGCCAGGCATGTGCATTCCCACCCCATCGAGCAGGCCGGTGAAATAGTCGCTCCATGAGATGGCCACCACGATGTTGCCCACCGCATATTCCATGATGAGCGCCCAGCCGATAATCCAGGCCGCAAGCTCGCCAAACGAGGTGTAGGCGTAGGTATAGGCCGAGCCGCTAACCGGGATGGTAGCCGCAAACTGCGCGTAGCACAGCGCCGAAAAGGCGCAGGCCACCGCCGTGAACACAAACAGCAATGACACGGCCGGGCCGCCATTGAGGCTGGCCTGCCCGATGGTGCTAAAAATGCCGGCCCCAATGATAGCCGCAATGCCCAGGCCCGTGAGGTCGCGCACGGTGAGGTGGCGAGCTAGGCCCCCGCCCCCACCGTGGCCATCGGCATCGGCGGGCGGGTTGGCTAGGATAGACTCGATGGTTTTGCGGCGGAAGAGCGAGGTGTTGCGGGGGGGCATTTGGCCAAGAAAAAATTGGAGCGGCAAAATAGCAAACGGCCAAGTTACGGCAGGGCCGTGTGCAATCGGCCGCAAGCCGGCATCAAGGGGAAAAGCGACTTCTTCTTTCTGAGCTATGCCCCAGCGTTCTACCTCTATTATCCGCATCCCTACCCCCTGTGCCGAAAGCTGGGACGCCATGACGCCTACTGGCCTAGGCCACCACTGCGCGGCCTGTCAAAAAACGGTGGTGGATTTTACCCAAAAAACCGACGCCGAAATTTTGGCGGTGCTCCGCCAAGCAGCCGGCGGCACCTGCGGCCGTTTGCGCGCCGACCAGCTTGGCCGGTCGTTGATGCCCCCTACCCCGCCTTCGCGCTGGCGGGCCTGGCTCGGGGCAATGCTGGCCGTGGGCAGCGTGCTGGGAGCCAGTAGAGCCAGTGCCCAATCGGCCCTAGGTGACTACCACGGGGGCCCGGTACCCGCGGCTCACCCCGCGGGCACCGGGCCGGCAGTGGCACCACCCAGCCCCTTGCGGCCCGCCGAGCCGCCTCTCAGTTCCAACCAGACGAAGACGGAGCCTGGTGGCCCCCTTGTGCTACGAGGCACGGTCACCGACTCCACCACCCACGAAGGGCTACCGGGAGTAACTGTCTTGCTGGCAGGCACTACCATCGGCACTTCGACCGATGTAAACGGAGAATTTTCATTACCACTGGCGGCTAGTGCTGGGCCAGTGCACCTTGTCTTTAGCAGTGTAGGCTATGCCAGCCAAAAGCGCACGATAACGGCCAACTCACCTACGCTGAGCATTTTAATGGCTCCCGATACGCATATGCTGGGCGAAATGGGAATTGTGGTAGTGGGCGGCTTTAGCTACAAACGCCCGTGGCCCTGGCACCCTAGGCGCTTTTTCAATTGGAGCAAATACTGGCTCACGCGGCCCTTTCGCCCTTAACTAAGCTTACCCTGTTCGTCTCATTTACTCTGACTACACCTTTAGCCGCTATGCTTCATTTCGACCACCTAGGCGGGCAATTGCCGCAGTCTATTACCAAGGGCAAGGGGCAGGGCCGCGCACCACATTGGCTGTTAGTGGCAGCCCTCTGCGGGTGGCATACTGCGGCGGCGCAGCCACGACCTGCTGCTACTACGCCGGAGACGCTTACAATTAGCGGAGTAGCGATGGATGACTCGTTGAACGTGCCTATCCCCGACCTATGGCTGTACCTCAACGAAACCAAATACGGGGCCGTAACTGATGCGCAGGGCAAATTTTCGTTCAGCTTTCCGACCGGGTGGAAACACGTGCGAGGCGGCGAATTGCGCATTTTCGTGGTGCCGGTGGGCTACACGTTTAAGCCTCTACGCCGAAGACTCGACTGGCGCACTTATAACCCGGTGCAACCATTAGTGATGCGCCTGGCCTCGGCACCAGGACGCGGGCGACCCAACCTACACGGCTTCCGACTGATGGCCCCGCCCATACCGCCGCCCGTGTACCCTTCGCGCTCGCACACCGGCCGACCCTAGGTCAAACTTTTTGGCTGCCAAAAGCCTTGTGTGAGGGTATGATGAGACTACCCCTTGCGCTGCTAGTTACGCTGTTTTTTACCGCCTGCTCTACCTTTAAGCCGGTTCCGACCACCCGCTTCAACCCGCCTGCCACCCGCGCCGAGCTACCCCACGAGGAGGCCGTGCACCCCAAAAACTCGCTGGAGTGGTGGTATCTCACCGGCCACCTGCGTGACCAGGCCACTGGCGAAGACTTCGGCATCGAGTACGTCTTTTTTCACTTCAACCTGAAGGATGGCAAGGACGACTACCAAATGGTGAACGTGGCCATCACCGACCCCAAGGGCCAGAAATTCAACTACGACTACAAGCTCGGCAAGCTGCCGCGCCTGCTCACCGACTCGCTGCCGCTGCGCCTGCGCGACCGCAAGGACGGTCAGGTCTGGAAGTTTGACGGCCAGGAAGGCAAGTACCAGTTTGAAGCTGCCCTTACTGGAAAAGATAACGCTGGCTACGCCCTCAACCTCAGCACCACGCCCACCAAGCCCGTGCTGCTGCACGGCGGCACCGGCTACGAAAACTACGGCCAAGGCATTGTGGCGGGCTACTACAGCTACCCGCGCCTGGCCACCACCGGCACCCTCACGGTGGCAGGCAAAACCCATCAGGTAACCGGTGAGCTGTGGTACGACCGGCAGTGGAACTGCACCAGCATCGTGGCTAAGGGCGTGGGCTGGGACTGGCTTAGCATTCAGCTCGACCAGCCCCGCGAGGAGCTGATGCTGAACACGCTGCGCAACACCGAAACCGGCCAGAGCCTCAACAACGGCTCGTTTTTCAGCGCCAGCAACGAAAACATGCACCTAGGCGGCACCGATTTCACGCTGACGCCCCTCACCTACTGGACCAGCCCTAAATCCAAGAAGAAGTACCCCGCCAAGTGGCGCGTGCAGGTGCCCGCCCAGGGCTACGACCTGGTAGTAGAGCCGCTGGTGCCGCAGCAAGAGCTGGCCCTCAAGTTCTTCCACGCCTTCACCATGTACTACTGGGAAGGCATGTGTAAAGTAATCGGCACCCACCACGGCCAGCCCGTAACGGGCAAAGCGTATGTGGAAATTACGAATAAGTAAGCTAGACGGCTGTAGTGTAGGCTTTCAATTCGCGACTCCAGCGCGGCAACTTGGTTAGCTTCGCGAACTGAAAGTCCGCGCTACAGCGGCTAAACCATTCCTCTGCCTGTAGGTATATAACTCATGCTCAAACGCGATTTTATCAAGAACGCCGCCGCGTTCGCGCTCAGCGCCCTCGTTAGCCCCGCCGTGCTGGCCCGCGCTCAGGAAGAACGCTTCCTGCGCGATGCCCGCGCCATGCCAATGGCCGATGGGCCATTTACGCTGCCGCCGCTGCCCTACACCTTTAATGCGCTGGAGCCGCACATCGACGCGCGCACCATGGAGATTCACCACGATGCGCACCACAAAACCTACGTCTCGAAGCTGAATGAAGCCGTAGCTGGCAAGCCCGAAGAAAAGCTGCCGCTTGCCGACCTGCTCGCCACCGCCAGCAAGCAGCCCGACGCCATCCGCAACAATGCGGGCGGCCACTACAACCACTCGATGTTCTGGACGCTGCTGGCCCAAAAGGGCGGTGGCCAGCCCACCGGCGCATTGGCCGCGGCCATCACCAAGGACTTTGGCTCGTTCGATAAGTTTAAGGAGGAGTTCACCAAAGCTGCCACCTCGCGCTTCGGCTCGGGCTGGGCCTGGCTGAGCGTGGACAAGGCCGGTAAGCTCTTCATTTCGAGCACCCCCAACCAGGACAACCCGCTCATGGACCTGCCCGGCATCCAGCGCGGCACGCCCGTGCTGGGCCTCGACGTGTGGGAGCACGCCTACTACCTCAAGTACCAAAACAAGCGTCCCGACTACGTGGCCGCCTTCTGGAACGTAGTGAACTGGCCCGAGGCCGACCGTCGCTTTGCTTCGGCGAAGAAGGGCTAAGCGAGGCTTCGTTCTCAGTACCTCTCGCCAACAAAGGCCCTCAAACTAGCTACCTAGGTAGCTAGTTTGAGGGCCTTTGCGTTAAGGGTGCCGCCACTTCTAGCCCACCAACCAGCCGGCTAGCAGAGCCGCGCCGATAATAGCCACGCTCGGAATGCGCTCCCAGAGCAGCACCAGAAAGGTGATGCCCACCAGCAATGGGTTGAGGGGCAGCTGCCAACCGGGCGGGCAGCCGGGCATGTCGAGCAGCCGGTCGGGCAGCGGGTGGTAGAGCAGCAGCGCCGCCGCGCACACCAGGCCGGCACTCACGGCGTTCACGCCTTCGAGCGAGGCTTTCACCACGCGATATTGACGTAGGCCGTCCCAGAAACGGATGGCAAAGAATATCAAGAATATACCGGGCAGAAAAATACCTAGGGCGCCCACTACAGCCCCTACAAGCTGCCCGGTAGTGCCTAGGCCAGTCGGCCGCATAGCCAGCGCTCCGATATAGGAAGCAAAAGCAAAATTGGGTCCCGGCAGGGCCTGCACCATTCCGAGGCCAGATAGAAACTCGGCGCTCGTGAGGTAGTGCTTAAACTCCACAAACTCAGCAAAGAGTAGCGGTGCCAGCACCTGCCCGCCGCCAAATACCAGCGAGCCATTGCGGTAAAAATTCTCGAATAGCCGCATGGGCAGCCACTCAGTGTAGTGCCCCAGCAGCGCTGCCCCCAGGAAGATGCCGAGCCACAGCCCAAAGTTGGCCCACTCCACCTGCAAGGGCTTCTTATTCTGCACGATGGCGTGCTTACGGTAGCGTAGCGTGGTGACGCTGCCGCCGGCCAGCAGCAGCACTGGCAGCACCCACGGTAGCTGAAAGAAGTAGGCTACCATGGCGGCCACCACCATCAGGGCTACCGAGGTTTTGGTGTGAATGACCTTTTCAGCAATGCGGTAGGCCGAAAACGCCACGAAACCCACCGCCACTGGCTGCACGAACTGCACTACCTGCGCCGTGCGCCCGCCATCGACGTGGCTGAGTAGCAGGCCGGCTACCGTCATAATAATCACCGCCGGCAAGCACCATATCAGCAGGGTGAGGTATGCCAAATTGGGGCCACCTAGGCGCAAGCCGATGGCCGTAATAGTCTGGGTCGAGGTGGGGCCGGGCAGCAGCGCGCACAGCGCTTGCAGCTCCAGCAGCTCGGCCGCGGTAAGGTAGCGGCGCTTGGCCACGAGCAAGCGCAGCATCATAGCCACGTGGGCCTGCGGCCCGCCAAAGGCGGTGCAAGCCAGCCCAGCTACGTCTTTGAGGAAGATAAAATTACGGTTTCGGCGCATCCGGCGGCCCTCCCGCCGCAAAGGCGCCAGGGGCACGGCAGGAGTAGCACGAATGGGAGAGTCGGTAGGCACGAAGTGGTAAAAGTTACCTACGTCGAAGATAAAAGAATGAGCAGCATTTTCTGCACCGAGGCAAGTAGTTGACTACGATAAACTCCTACCTACCTATGCATTACGAATGACACAGAATCAGCTTATAAAACAACTTTTTACCCCAGCCATACTGCGCTCATAAACCAGTTTAACATGTAAACTTGGATAAGAGTATTGAATAGGTAGATAGCACCACCTAGCTCTCGCTGAAATGGCAGCTTATTAAGCTTACTATTTCCCGCCACCAACATGGCTACCACGTAGGCAGCCGCTAACCCGAAATACCACGCTGCCTGCGGCGTCTTGAAGCCTTCTACTTCATAAGGAAACCCTACAAAATACAGTACGAGGCAAGCTACTATTGCTCCAACCACCCACGTGCTCCAGCTATAGCGCTGCTGCCACATAGCCCACAGTAATACACCAAAGAACGGAGTACCTAGCGTGTAGCGGCTAATCCCAACGATATCGCCTCCTTGCTGAAAGACAGTGAAGATACCGATACATACACAATAACCTAGAGCGAAACGCACAGCTTTAGAGGAAGATGGCTTAGTCGGCACCACTTTCCTCATATTCCACAAGCGACTACTTAGTAAATATATACAAACCATAATCGCACCTAGCGATATGCCTAGGCTAATAGTATCTAGCCATTGCATACGCGTCTTTGCTGATGTGCGCAGCCAAAGAGTGGGGAGGCGCCATTCGTGCTGCCAATGCCGATGCGCTTTATAAAACCCTAGCCACTCACCGGTCTGCCAGTGCTGAAACCAGAGCACGCTGCCTACCGCGGCAGCCATTGCCAGTGTACCTAGTACCACTGCCTTCACACTAGCCTTCCAATCAGCCCGGGCCTCTAGCCAGTTCAGGAGTTCGGCAAGGCAAAGCGCTGGCAAAAAGAACGTGGCAGCTATTCGCGTTAAGCAGCAGCCCAATAGCCCTAGTAGTAGCCAACCTAGGTGCTGCCGGTGCAAGCCCACGAGTATCAGCGCTCCGAATAAATAAAAGAGAGCTTCTGTGTATGGCACCCAGGTAAACATCAGTAGGGGTACTGAAGCCAGCAGCATTCCTTGCCGACGAGTGCAGGGCAGCGCCGCTAATAGCAAGGCGGTGCCCACTATCCATATTAGCAGATTTAAAATACTGATGCCTAATGCCTGCAGGCCCGTAACCCGCCATAGGTGTGGAAAGAGAGGAAAGAAAGCCACGTTGCTCTGCTTGCCTTCTTCATAGCTATAGCCATGGTCGCGAATAGATTGAAACCAGCCAGAATCCCAGCGAGCTAGCACTTGCTCGGTGGGCAATTGAACCAAGTCGAAGCAGTAAAGCACGGAGTACAACGCCGTCAGTATTGCCATATGCCCAAGCAGGAGCAATACCCAGCGGCACACCCCCCACCTGTAGACCGACCACCAATGTTTTTCTGCGGGAAATTCTAAGATATTGGATTCGGCAGGAGCAGAAACCGTGGAAAAGGACATGGCGAGAGGATTTATACTTTCAAGCTAGACATACAGAGTATCCTATGCTAGCTAGCTTGTGCTACCAATCAAAAGTCGGCATAAAGCACGAGACTTGCCCTGCAAACAAGGGTTACAGCCTTTATCCACCTAAAGTCACCCACGAGCTTTACTATGGAGCGGATTGTGCACAGCAGTTGATTAGACCTAGCAGTGTATACCGGCTCTCACTAAGCACTTGCACCTTCTGACACATGCCTACTGAATAAACACCGGCCGAATCAAGTTCTCGAACGTGAAAATCTCGTCCCACTTGGCCTGCGTCAGCAAGCCGCGCTCGGTCACGGCAATATCGTGGACCGACTTGCCAGTGGCCAGCGCCTCCTTAGCAATGCTGGCCGAGGCCTCGTAACCTAGGACCGGGTTGAGCTGCGTCACGATGCCGATGCTGTTGTAGACCATGTTGGCCGCGTGCGCGGCGTTGGCCGTGATGCCGAGCACGCATTTGTCGCGCAGGGTGTGGCAGGCGTTGGTGAGGTAGCTGATGCTGGTAAAGAGCGCGAACGAGATAACCGGCTCCATTACATTGAGTTGAAGCTGACCCGCTTCGGCGGCCATGGTCACGGTGAGGTCGGCGCCGGCCACGTAGAAGGCCGTTTGGTTCACTACTTCCGGGATTACCGGGTTGACCTTGCCGGGCATGATGCTACTGCCGGGCTGCAAGGCGGGCAGGTTTATTTCGTTGAGGCCGGTGCGGGGGCCGCTGCTGAGCAAGCGCAGGTCGTTGCAAATCTTACTCAGCTTCACAGCCGTGCGCTTGAGCACGCCCGAGAGCTGCACGTAGGCACCGGTGTCGTAGGTGGCCTCAATGAGGTCGCCGGCCAGCAATAGGTCCAGCCCAGTTACCTGGCGCAGGTGTTGGGTCACGAGGCCTGCGTAGCCGGGCGGTGTGTTCACGCCAGTGCCGATGGCGGTGGCACCCATGTTGATTTCGGAGATAAGCCGGCGCGAGTCGTCGATGCGCAGCAGTTCCTCGCGCAGGTTGGTGGCGAAGGCATGAAACTCGTCGCCCATGCTCATGGGCACGGCGTCTTGCAGCTGGGTGCGGCCCATCTTGAGCACGTTCTTGAACTCCTCGCCTTTCTGGGCAAAGGCATCGGCGAGGGCACCTAGGGCCTGGCGGTAGCCTACGAGCTTGTTGTTGAGCGCGATGCGGAAGGCCGTAGGGTAGGCGTCGTTGGTGCTCTGCGAGCAGTTGACGTGGTTGTTGGGGTGGCAGTGGTCGTAGTCGCCCTTTGCGTGGCCCATCATTTCGAGAGCTACGTTGGCGATTACCTCGTTGGCGTTCATGTTCACCGAGGTGCCCGCACCGCCCTGTATCATGTCGGTCAGAAACTGGTCGTTGAACTCGCCGCTCGCCACCCGGTCGCAGGCCGCCACGATGGCATCGGCAATGGTAGCGGGCAGCACGCCAAGCTCTTTATTAGCCAGCGCTGCGCCTTTCTTCACATAGGCCAGCGCCTGCACAAATAGCGGCTCATTCTTTATAGGAATGCCCGTGATGGCGAAGTTTTCCATCGCCCGCAGGGTCTGGATGCCGTAGTAAACGTTGGAAGGAATATGGCGTTCGCCCAGAAAATCGTGCTCGATGCGGGTGGTTGGATTCATTACAGGAAGTATGTAGGGAGGGGCTTTTAGTACGAAAATCAACGGGATGTAGCGACGCGAAGCAGTGCCCCCTGCCGCTCGCTAAATAAAAAGCGGCTGGCCTTTTCAGACCAGCCGCTTCAACACAGTAACTTATTGATTTACTCCTTTTTCAAACCTAGCTCAATCAGGCGCTCGTTCAAGAACTCGCCGGCCGTGATGTCGGCTTCTTTCTTGGGGTTATCGGCCGTGACGAGGTGTGGCAGGGCCGCCAGGCTCATTTCAGAGCGCGGGTGCATAAAGAACGGGATGCTGTAGCGTGAGGTGTTCATTTTCTCGCGGGGCGGGTTTACCACGCGGTGAATGGTGCTCTTGAGCACGCCGTTGGTGAGGCGCTGGAGCATGTCGCCCACGTTTACCACAATCTGGTCGGGCAGGGCCGTGATGGCAATCCACTGGCCGTCGCGGCGCTTCACTTGCAGGCCGTCGGCGCTGGCGCCCATCAGCAGCGTGATGAGGTTGATGTCGCCGTGCTCGGCGGCGCGCACCGCATCGGTGGGCACGGCGTCGGGGTCTTCGATGGGGAAGTAGTGGATGGGGCGCAGGATGCTGTTGCCGTTCACTACCTTGTCATCGAAGTAATTCTCGGGCAGCTCTAGGTACAGCGCAATGGCGCGCAGCACGTCTTTGCCGGCGCTTTCGAGGGTGCGGTAGGCCTTCATGGTGCTCTGCGCGAAGCGGGGCACCTCGTTGGGCCAGATGTTGGCGGGGTACTGGTCCTTCACCGGGTCTTCGCCCTCGACCTCCTGGCCCACGTGGAAGAACTCCTTCAGGTCGCCAGTGTTGCGGCCTTTAGCGTGCTCTTTGCCCTTGCTGATGTAGCCGCGCTGGCCAGCCAGCTCGGGCACTTCGTAGGCTTGCTTGGCCTGGTCGGGCAGTTGGAAGAACTCCTGCACGTCGCTGTACAGGGCTTTGGTCTGCTCCTCGTTGAGGCCGTGGTTTTTGAGGGCGATGAAGCCGATGCTTTGGTAGGCGTCGCCGAGTTCTTTTACGAACTTGGCTTTGCGCTGGGGGTCGCCGGAGCGGAAGTCGGCGAGGTCGAGCGACGGAATGTGGTCAGGCAGATTATCAGCCATGATAAGGAAGTAATTGGGTTAAGAATTACTTGCTGATTGGTTCTACAACCAATAACCACTGGTAGCGAATCAACTGACCGGCTGCGCTTGTCAACCAGCCGCCCGCGCCAACCCGCCAGCAGCAAACCAATGGTTACCTACCACAAAGTTACGGCAAAACCTTGAGGCGGGTTAATGCCGTATTGTGCAGATTAATCCTCTCTCTTTCACCGACGCTCTTTCGCCATGAAATCTGCTTTTTCACTCCTAGGCGGTCCGCTGGCCCTGGCCGCCGCGCTAGCCCTAGGTAGCTGCAGCGCTTCGCAAACCACCGAAACCGCGACCACCAGCCCCGCCGACCGCCCCACCGCCCTAGGTGCCCAAACCACCACCAACACGGTGGCCGGCGAGGCCCAGTCTAAAAACGGCATTACGCTCACGCCCTTCGACGATTCGCCCAAGTTTCCGACTGCCCAGCTGCGCCTCAATCGGCCCATCGCGGGCTCGTCGGTGCCCAGCCCGGTCGAGTTCAACTACGACCTCACCAACTTCCAGTTGACCAAAATGACGGGCAGCGACCACGCCCAGCACATGGCCAACTCGATGAAGGGTCAGCACATTCACCTCATCATCGACAATAAGCCCTACATCGCGCAGTACGAAACTAAGTTTTCGCAGCCCATGGAGCCGGGCCAGCACGTCATTCTCTCGTTTCTGTCGCGCTCGTATCACGAGAGCCTCAAGCATCTAGGGGCCTATGACCTGCGCACCATCACGGTAGGCAACAAGGTGGATACAACCAGCGCAAAGGTTGACCTGAAAGCCCCGCACCTCTTCTACAGCCGCCCTAAAGACACCTACGCGGGCGCTGATGCAAAGAAAATCATGCTGGACTTCTACCTGGTGAACACCACCCTGGCTCCCGATGGCAACAAGGTGCGCGCCACCATCAACGGCACTGAGTTTATGCTTGACCAGTGGCTGCCTTACATGATGGAAGGCCTACCCGCCGGCCAAGCCACCATCAAGCTGGAGCTGGTTGATAACGGCGGCAAGCTGATTCCAGGACCGTTTAATTCGGTAACGCGCACGATTACGGTGCAGCCGTAAGCCATACGCGCCGAGCATCTACTCAGCAAGTAAGCCTAAAAACAGGCTGCAAAAACCGCCTGTCATACTGAGCTTGCGAAGCATCTTATCACGCCCGGGTTAGTAACTCCAACGCGATAAGATGCTTCGCAAGCTCAGCATGACAGGCGGTTTTTTTTGAAGCGCTACTCGTTGATAACTGACTTCACCAGCTCCTGCACTTCCGGCTTCTCAAAATCAGCTTCCGTTTGGATATGCGGCATGAGGCGCGCCATAATACCGTCTTGCTTTTGGCCAGCGGCCCAGGCTTCGGCGTAGGGCGTATCGGGCGAGAACGTAACGCGGGAGTAGAGCGGCAGCCACTTATCAGGGTACTGGGCAGCGATTTTGGCCTCAATGCGCTTTTGTAGCAGGAAGCGAGGGTCGGCCACGCGGTCGCGCATTTCTACGAAGTTGTAGAGGGCCAGCTCGGCCATGGCGTCGGTGTTGGGCTTGCGTAGGCGCTCAAACTCGTCCATAATGTGGCCCCAGTCGCCTTCGCCTAGGTCGTCGAGCAGGCGGTCGAGCACGGTGCAGTCCTCGAAGCCCGCGTTCATGCCCTGGCCGTAGAAGGGCACGATGGCGTGGGCCGCATCGCCGAGCAGTAGCACCGAATCTTGGTAGCTCCAGGGCCAGCACCGGATGGTGACGAGCGAGCCCGTGGGGTGGTCAAAAAACTCCGTGTCTAGCTCCGGCATCAGCGGCACCACATCGGGGAAGACCTCGCCAAAGAACTTCTCGACCTCCTCAGGCGTGCGCAGGCTGTCGAACGACAGCGGCCCCTCGTAGGGAAAGAACAGCGTGGCATTGAACGACCCATCGAGGTTGGGCAGCGCAATCATCAAATAATTGCCCCTAGGCCAGATATGGAGTGCGTTTTTCTCCATCTGCCAGGTGCCATTCGGCCCGGCCGCGATGGTCAATTCCTTATAGCCATACTCTAGGTACTGCTGCGAGTAGTCGGCCCGGTCGAGGCGCTGCATGGCACCGCGCACCGCCGACCACGCACCATCTACGCCAAACAGGCGCTGGTAGGGCACGTCGTACTCGCGGGCGCTGGCCACATCGCGCAGGTGCAGGCGGCGGGCGGGCAGGTCGAGCTGGGTTAGCTTTTGACCAAAGGTGATTTCGACGCCCGGCTTGGCCTCGGCCAGGTCGAGCAGGGTGCGGTTGAGGCTGTCGCGGCTCACCGAAAAGATGGCCTGGCCCTCCTGCCCGTAGGGCTGGTAGGTGAGCTGCCCGCGCTGGTCGTGCATCACGCGGCGGTACATCGGAATACCAACCTTCTGAATATCATCGGTAACGCCCACGCCCGCCAGCCCGCGCCAGCCCCTATCGGAGAGGGCCAGGTTGATGGAGCGCGCCTCGCGCAAGCCAGTTTTGCGCGGGTCGGGCAGACGCTCGTAGAGGTGCACCGGGTGGCCGCGCCGCACCAGGTACAGGGCCAGTAGCGTGCCCACCAAGCCCGCGCCCATGATAACCAGCGGCTCGGTGGCGGTGGGGGCAACGGCGGCGGCAGGCGAATAGGAAGAAGGAGAATCCATGCGGTGAAGGTAGCGGCAACAGCGGCCCGGCGGGGCGCTATTTTAAGCTGGCTATCGGGTAAATAAAGGCTAGAGAGCTGGCGTTCTTATCCTTCGAAAGGAGGCCGGGCTTGAACGAGGCCTGGGCATTTACCACTTGGTAGTCAGCAGGTTTTTTTAGGTCGCTTACCAGCAGGCGAGCCAGTTGGCGCATCCGCTGCTTCAGCGTATCGGGCTGCTCGGCCGAGCCCAGGGGGTTGATTACGTCTAGGCTGAGCACGGCCGGACCAGTGCCGCTGGCCGCGGCCGATACCTTCACCTGCTCGGCTTCCAGCAGCTCTATCTGCCGCTGCAGGGCCGCATCGTGCTGATGCTTCAGGGCCACGTCGGAGGCCACGTCGAGCTGCCGCCCGCAGGCCGCCAGCCCTAGGGCCAGCAGTCCCCAGCAATATTTTTTCATACCTAGCATTTTCTTAAAACCACTTGGCGGCCAGCACCATTAGCTGCTCTAATGCCACTTGGTCGTCGTGGTCAAAGTCGTTGAGCTGGTCGCTGTCTACGTCGAGCACGGCTACTACGGCACCGTTTTTTAGCACGGGCACCACGATTTCGGACTTCGAGTCGGAGCTGCAAGCGATGTGGCCCGGAAACTCCTCCACATCGGGCACCAGCACGGTGCGGGCCTCGGCCCAGCTCGTGCCGCACACCCCGCGCCCCTTGCGGATGCGCGTGCAGGCTATCGGCCCCTGAAATGGACCTAGGACCAGTTCGTTGCCCTTCACCAGGTAAAAGCCCACCCAGAAGAACCCAAACGCTTGCCGCAGCGCGGCGGCTGTGTTAGCGAGGTTAGCGGTGAGGTCGGGCTCGACGCTCGTAAGAGCCTCGATTTGAGGTAGCAGCTCAGCGTAACGAGCGGCTTTGGTATCGGCGGTGATAAAGAGGTTTTCGGCCATCAGAATAGGTAGCGTGTAGGATAGGTCATGCTGAGCGCAGCGAAGCATCTCGCGTGGCGCAGTAACTTCTAACGTTCGCAGATGTCAACAACGAAGTGAGCGAGATGCTTCGCTACGCTCAGCATGACAAACGGTTTGGATTATACCAGCGGCAGCGCGGCGCTCTGCTCATTCACAAACCAAAACAGTTTGTCGTCGCCTACGTTTTCGACCGCCTGCCAACTGCGCAGCCCTACCCTAGGTGCGGCGATGCCGCGCTCGAGGCGTTTAGGGCTGCGAAAGACGCGCATTTCATCCCACAAGCCGCTGGTCAGTAGCGCGCCGATTACGGTGGGGCCGCCTTCTACCAGCACCGATTCGAGGCCGCGGGTGTGCAGGTCGGCGAGCACGGCGGGCAGCACATCGGGCGCGGCGGCGATGTCGGGCGGCAGCGTGATAAAGTCAAGATTGGGACGCGCGTCGCGGTGGCGATGTGTGAAAACTAACGTGGGCTGCGAGCCATCGAAAAGATGGTGGGTAGGCGGCAAGCTCAGGTTTTTGTCGAGCGTGACACGGGTGGGCTGCGGCCCCGGCCACTCGCGGGCGTTGAGGCGGGGGTTGTCGTGCAGGGCCGTGCGGGTGCCCACCAAGATGGCGGCTTCCTCGGTGCGCCACTTATGCGTGAGCAGGCCCGCCTGCGGCCCGCTTATCTGCACCGGCTGGAAGTGCGGGCCGGCCAAAAATCCGTCGGCCGACTCCGCCCACTTGAGCACTACATAGGGCCGCTTTTTTTCTTGCATCGTGAAGAAACGCTTGTTAAGCGCACGGCCTTCGGCGGCGAGCAGGCCGGTACTGACCTTGACGTCCGCGGCGCGCAGCTTACTTAGGCCTCGGCCGCTCACGAGCGGGTTAGGGTCGTCGTTGCACACGATGACTTCGGGCACGCCCTTGGCAATGAGCAAGTCGGCGCAGGGCGGTGTTTTGCCGTGGTGCGAGCACGGCTCTAGAGTCACAAACACGCGGCTTTGGCGCAGCAAGTCCTGGTCGGCCACGCTGGCTAGGGCATTGACCTCGGCGTGGGGGCCGCCGTACTGCTGGTGGTAGCCCTCGCCGATGATGGTACCCTCGGGGCCGACTACTACGCAGCCCACTAGGGGGTTGGGGCGCGTGGTGCCCTGGCCCAGGGCGGCCAGGTCGAGGGCGCGGCGCATGAATAGCTCGTCGGTGGTCATAGGCAGAATGAAAAGCGGCGGGCCGCACAGGCCGGAGCCAGCCCGCAAAGTACGCCCACCCCGGCCGCTTGTACCTTTGGCCTGATGACTACTGCCGCCTTCACCGCCCAGCTCAGCACTGCCCTGCAAGGCCCCTACCCCGCCCCCGAGGCCGCCGCCATCGCGGCACTCGTCACCGAAACATTATTGGGGTTCAGCCCCTTGCAGCGGCGCATGCAGGGCGCGGCGCCCGTGCCCGCCGAGGTAGCCGCCCGCCTGCCCCACATCGAGGCGCGGCTGCTGGCCCACGAGCCGGTGCAGTACGTGCTGGGCACGGCGCACTTCGCGGGCATGGACCTAGAGGTATCGCCAGCCACGCTCATCCCCCGCCCCGAAACCGAGGAGCTAGCTCAACTCATTGCGCAGGAGCAAGCCGGGCGCCCCGGCCTCGCGGTGCTCGACGTGGGCACCGGCTCGGGCTGCCTGGCGCTGGCCGTGGCGCAGGCGCTGCGCCCGGCGCGCACCCTAGCCGTCGATATTTCGGAAGCAGCGCTGGCCGTGGCCCACCGCAACGCGGCCCGCTACGCGCCCGGGGTAGAGTTTCAGCAGCTTAATATTCTGACTACTACGCCGGACATTGTGCCCGGCACGCTCGATGTGCTGGTGAGCAACCCGCCCTACGTGCGTGACAGCGAGCGGGCGCAGATGCGCGCCAACGTGCTAGCTTGGGAGCCCGAAACGGCCCTTTTTGTGCCCGACGCCGACCCGCTCCTTTTCTATAAACGACTGGCCGAGTTGGCGACCGTGTTATTAAAATCAGGCGGCGTAGTGTACCTCGAAATCAACGAGGCCCTAGGTGCCGAAACAGCGGCGCTTTTCCCAGATGTCAGTTTTACGGCGGTGCGAGTGGTAAGCGACTTTTTTGGCCGGGCGCGGTTTGTGCGGGCTACTAAATCGTAGCTTTTGCGAAGGCGCACTGCGAAAATAATTTTAATAGATAACCCTTTTATCAGAAGCCCGGCCGCGCACCTACGGTTGGGCTTTTGATAAACCACATTGATTATAAGTACTTTGCAACAAGGCGATAAGTACTTTTGCGTTAGGTTTTGACTTAGTTTACCGGCATGGCAGCTGCGCCCATTCGCATCTTGCTCGTAGAAGACGAGCCCCTGTACGCGCAGTACCTAGCCCTGGCAGCCCAAAACCTCGGCTATGTGCCCCTAGGGCCCGTGTCATCGGCAGAAGAGGCGCTACGCCTGTATCACCAAGGCCCGCCGCCCGACCTGGCGCTGCTCGACATCAACCTGGCTGGCGACCTTGATGGGGTAGACCTGGCCCGCGAACTGCTGGCCGCGCAGCCCCTACCCCTGCTTTTCAGCACGGCGCGGGCCGATACCGTCACCTTTGCCCGGGCCAAGGTGCTGGGGCCCTCGGCCTACCTGCTCAAGCCCTTCGACGAGCGCACGCTGGCGCACGCCGTAGCGCTGGCCCTGCACAACTTTGCCGGCATCCAGGCCACGCAGCTGCCAGCCGCGGCCGACGACGCGCCCCTGCGCCTGGGCGCCGACCTCAGCCTGCGCCACGCGTTGTTTTTACGCGACCGGGGCCGCTTAATCAAGGTACTACCAGTTGATATTCAGTACGTAGAGGCAGGCGAGAAATACTGTACCGTAGTCACGGCCGCCAACAAATACGCCGTGCGCCTCTCGCTGCGCGAGCTGGCCCAGGAACTACCGGCCCAGCAGTTTGTGCAAATTCAGCGCGGCTACCTCATCAATGCCGAGTACCTAGAGCAGCTCGACCCCACTGCCAACACTATTACGGTGGCTGGCACCGTGCTGCCCTTGGGGCGCGCCTACCGCGAGGCCCTATTGCGCCAGCTGCGGCTGGTGGGCTAACCTACCCGGCTTTTTTCAAGGACAAAATCTGACCATTGGCGGCGCTTGGCGAGCCGGTGGCGGACATCTACGTTCTGCGTGCCCCTAGGACTACCCAATTTTGGGATGGCCCTGGGGGCTTTCTATTGTTGGCCTACCCAGCCAGCTTCTATTCGGCCGGCTGCGTGTATCTACAATCCAAGCATCTCACCTGTAGGCTCCTAGCACACATCAAGTATCTACTTCCTTCTATTACATCACCTACCTGTTCTTTATGACTAAACCTTACGCCAATCGATTAGTAAGCCGGCTGTGGCAGCCAGTAGGCGGCGCGGGCCTCACGCTACTGCTGGCTTCGGCTAGCCTGGCGCAGGCTCAAACACTACCCCAGTACTCCCTGCCGTTTAACGGCACCAACCAGTACGCGGGCGTGCCCAATACAGCAGCACTGGAGTTTACTACCGGCACCGTCGAGCTGTGGGTGAAGCCGACCTGGACGGTGGGTACGCACAGCGGCGCCAACCTATGCCTGGTTTCGGAGCGCTCGGGGGCTAGCCTTAACGGGGGCACGCGCTTTAGCTTGCACATGGGCAATGACATGAAGTCAATAGGTATTTGGAATGGCGGTAGCTACGAAACTGTGTCGTACAATTTCAGCAAAGGGCTGTGGTACCACGTAGCGGCGGTAATGACCACCACCAGCACCCAGTTTTACGTGAACGGCGTGCTCATCGGTACCACGGGCAACGGCATTAACACTAGCCGGACGGGCTATACCCTCAAGATTGGGGTTTCCGAAACGGAAGGCACTGCCGTGAGCAATGCCGAATACTTTGAGGGCGAGCTCGACGAGGTGCGCGTGTGGAACACCGCCCGCACCGCCGCCCAGATTCAAGACAACTACCGGGCGCCCGTGAGTGCGGCCAGCGCCGGCCTGGTGGCGTATTACCCCATCGACAACGGTATTCTGGGCACCGGCAATGCCGCGGCCCGCCTGCTAAAGGACTACGCGGCCAGCGGCTACAACGGCACCCTCTACAACTACTGGACCGAGCAGTCGCCTACTGTCAGCACTTTTACGCCGGCGCGCAACGCCGTAAGTGCCCCGCTCACGGGCCGCATCGCCGTTGGCTTTTCGCAGAACATGAATAGTGCGGCGGCTTCCGAAGCTGCCCTTAAGGTATTTGGCTCGCACACGGGCAAGCGGGCGGGCACCTTTGCGGGGGGCGGCACGAGCGTCATTACGTTTGACCCCGCGCAGGAACTGCTACCGGGCGAGCAGGCCACCGTTATTGTAACGACGGCGGCCAAGTCGATGGGCGGCCTGGGGCTGGCTAAGCCACAGGTGGCGCAGTTTGTGGGCAAAGCCGGCGGTACTGGCCAAGGCGTGCTCAGCGGCTTTCAGAGCCTGCCGACGAGCGGCTACCCGGGGCAGCTAGTCACCGCCGACATCGACGGCGATGGCGACCTGGACCTGCTGGTGCCCACGGCCTATTCCAGCGTGATGGTACGCCTCAATGATGGCAGCGGCACGTTTGGCCCGGCCACTTCCCTGAACGTGGGCACTAGTTCGAACAATACCCTGGCCATGGCCGACATCGACGGCGACGGCGACCTGGACATGCTGGTGCCCGACTACGTAACCAACGGCACCGTGAAGGTGCTGCGCAACAATGGCCAAGGCACTTTTGCGGCCCCGACTACGGGCGCCCAGGTCGGCGACCGGCCAGCCTACGTGGTGCCCGCCGACCTAGACGGCGACGGTGACCTAGACCTGCTAGTGAGCAACTACGGCACCGGCCGGGTAAGCGTGCGCTTCAACGACGGGGCTGGCAATTTCTCGACCCCGTCTGCCAACGCCGAGGTAGCGGTATCCTCGGGTGCCCGCCACGCCGCCGCAGCAGATATTGATGGCGATGGCGACCTAGACCTGCTTTCGGTGGGCTACACCGACCCTGGTAAAGTGAGTGTGCGCCTCAACAACGGCGCCGGCGTTTTCACCGCCCCCGCTACCAATGCGGAGTTAGCGATGGCCACCCGCCCATACAGCATTGCGATGGGGGACGTGAATGGCGACGGCAGCCCCGACATGGTGGTGTCTAACACTACTACATCAACGGTGAGCCTGCGCCTTAACAACGGCAGCGGCGTATTTACCGCCCCAGCTACCGCCTCGGTAGCCGAAATCAGCGTTGCCAACACGGGCTTGCAGGCCGTTTTGGCGGATATAGACGCGGATGGCGACCTCGACCTATTGGCCACCGCCTACAGCAGCAATGGCGCGGTAAGCGTGCGGCTCAACAACGGCCGGGGTGTTTTCACGGCCCCGGCCACCGGGGCGGAGGTTGGCACGGGCGGCGCGGCCCTGCTAGCCACCGGCGACCTAGATGGGGACGGCGATATTGACCTGCTAGCCAGCGGCAACAGCGGCGGCAGCCAGGCGCAGGTGCTCTTCAACGCGCTGGCCCCCACCATCAGCAGCTTTTCGGCCACCAGCGGCATGGTGAGCAGCAGCGTCGTGCTCACGGGCACCAACTTCTCCGGCGCCACCAGCGTAAAATTTAATGGCGTGACGGCCAGCGCCTTCGCCGTTAACTCGGCCACCCAGATTACCGTGGTTGTGCCTGTGGGCGCCTCCTCCGGGGTTATTTCTGTCACGACCCCGGCCGGCACAGGCGTGTCGGCCAGCCCCTTTACTCTCATTACCGACCTAGTCGTCAGCACCGCGCATGTGGTAGCCGGCGGCACTTACCGCAACATCACCGTGGCGGGCGGCGGCGTGGCTACCCTAGGGGGCAGCGTAACGGTGAGCGGCACTCTGACGGTGCAGGCCGGCGGCACCCTCAATACCAACTGCCAAGCCCTGACCGGCGCGGGCAGCTTGGATTTGGAAGCGGGCAGCACCCTGGGCATCTGCGACCTGGCCGGTATTACGGCTAGCGGCAACAGCGGCGCGGTGCAGTTGGCGGGCGCTCGCTCGTTCAGCCCCGACGCTTCTTACGTCTACAACGGCGGCGACTCGCAAGTAACCGGCTCGGGCCTGCCCAGCCAAGTGCGCAGTTTCACGACTACCAATGCCAGCACCGTGCGCTTGAGCAATCCGCTGAGCATAAGCCAGGTGCTGACCGTGGCGGGCCGCGGCAACTTCGACCTCAATGGCCAGGCGCTCACGCTGCTTTCCGGCAGTGCCGGCTCGGCCCTGGTTGTCAACTCGGGCACGGGCATTGTGAGCGGCGGCACGGCTACTGTGCAGCGCTACCTCGACCCCGCTTTTAACACGGGCATGGGCTACCGCCACTACAGTGCGCCGGTAAGTGGCTCGACGGTGGCCGACCTAGCCACTACCACGGGCTTTGCGCCGGCTGTAAACGAAGCTTATAACCTGTCGGCCACGCCGGGCATGGTTATGCCGTTCCCCACTGTATATGGCTACGACCAAAGCCGCTTGGCGTCTACCACCAGCAACTACTCCGCATTTGACAAGGGCTTTTATTCGCCCAGCGACTTAACCGACCTGCTTGCCGTAGGCCAAGGCTACGCCGTGCAGATTGGGGCCGACCAGCTCGTGGACTTCACGGGTCAGCTTAACTCCGGTACTAAAACACTGACCCTAGGTCGCAACAACGACGCCACGGCGGCCGATGCGGGCTGGGCGCTGGTGGGCAACCCCTACCCGGCTCCGCTCGACTGGAGCCAAGTGGACGCCGCCGACCGCACCAACCTCGATGGCAGCATCTACGTGGTGCAAAGCACCGGGCCCTACACCGGCTCGTACCGTGCGTATGTCAACAACGTATCGACCAGCGGCACTAATAGCCCGCTCATCGGCACCTGTCAGGGCTTCTTTGTGCGGGTGAGCAGCGGCCAAACCAGCGGCACGCTCACCTTCCGCAACAGCCAACGCGTGACCGACTACGCCAGCCAAGCGCCTGTGTACCGCCCCACCGCCGACCTGCGCCCCCTGGTGCAGCTCGAGCTGCGCACCAGCACCGGCCAGGCCGACGGCCTAGCTGTGTACGCCGAGGCCGGCGCCACGCCCGGCTTCGATACTCAGTACGATGCCGGTAAACTCGTGAACTCGACGGGCCTGAACCTGGCCAGCGTATCGGCCGCTAACGAGTCGCTTGCTATCGATGGCCGCCCCGCCTTCACCGCCGCTACAGTAGTGCCGCTCACGGTAGGCGTGCCCGCCGCCGGCACCTACACGCTGGCCGCCGCGGCCCTCCACAACCTACCCGCCGGCCTCGATGCCTACCTCACCGATGCCCACACCGGCCAAACAGTGCGCCTAGGTCAGCAAAATAGCTATTCTTTCAGCGTTACGGCCACGGAGGCTACAGCCCTGCTCACGGGTCGCTTCACGCTCACCTTCAAGGGTGCTGCGCCGCTCGCCAGCACCCCCGCGGTGCCTGCCGTGACCGAAGTAGCCGTTTACCCCAACCCCGCCAGCGAGCGATTTAAGGTGTCGATGCCCGCGGTAGCTGGGGCCAGCCAGGTGCAGGCCACGCTGCTCAACACACTAGGGCAGGTGGTACGCCGCCAGGCGGCTGCACTGCCGGCCACCGGCGCCACCCTCACGGTTGAGGCTGCTGGCCTGCCCACCGGGGTGTACACCCTGCGCCTACAAGCCGGGGCTACCACTATCGCTAAGCGCGTTATCATCAAGTAACTTATCTCGTGAGCTGGCTCCGGCAGGGGCCGGCTCTTTAGCCAATCTTTTCTATGCGCAAGTTTATTTTTACGGTAGTAATCCTCATCACCTTCACGGGCTTGCTTAGCTCTGTGGTGCGGGCCCAGGCGCCTACTACCACCGGCCCCGCTCCGACTACCCCCGCGCCCGCGGCGGTACCGCTCGACGGTGGTTCGTCGCTGCTGCTCGCGAGCGGCGTCGCTTATGGCCTGCGCCGCTTGCGGCAGCGCCGCCAGCGGGCCTAGGTTGCCAGCTTCTTATCCTTCACTAAAAAGCCCCTCGCCAGTTTATGGCGGGGGGCTTTTTGGTAGGCTTTAGGCCAAGGCGCTCTTACTGGGCAGCCTGCTTGTAGTGCACGGCTGGTAGGGCGCGCAGGCGCTCGGCGGCCTGCTCGGGCGTGATGTCGCGCTGGGCATTGGCCAGCAGCTCGTAGCCCACCATAAATTTCTTGACCGTGGCCGAGCGCAGCAGGGGCGGCAAAAAGTGCATGTGCAGGTGCCACTCGGGGTACTCGCAGCCATCGGTGGGCCGCTGGTGGAAGCCAGCCGAGTACGGGAAACTCACCTCAAACAGGTTATCGTACTTGATGGTGAGCTGGCTCAGGATGTCGGCCAGGCCGTCGCGCTCGGCTTCAGTGAGCTGAGTGAGGTCTTGCACGGCGCGGCGCGGCAGCACCAGCGTTTCGAAGGGCCACACCGCCCAAAAGGGCACCAGCACCACCCAGGTGTCGTTTTCGACCACGAAGCGGGTTTTGGTTTTCTCCTCAATGGCGAGGTAGTCGGCCAGCAGGGTGCGGCCGTGCTCGTCGAAATAAGCCTTCTGGGCGCGGGCCTCCCTGGCGGGCAGGTCGGGCACGGTGCGCTCGCTCCAGACTTGGCCGTGCGGGTGTGGGTTCGAGCACCCCATCACGAAGCCTTTGTTCTCGAAAATCTGTACGTAGTTGATGGCCGGGTCGGCCCCTAGGGTCCGAAACTCGTCAGTCCAGGTATCGACTACGCGGCGGATTTCTGACACTGGCATTTCGGGCAGGGTCAGGTCGTGGCGCGGTGAAAAGCAGATAACGCGGCAGTGGCCGGTTTCGGCCTCGGCGCGCAGCAGGCCACCTTCCTCGTAGGTGCCGGTCTCGCCCTGTGGCAGCAGCGCCGCAAAGTCGTTGTCGAACACGAACTGGTGCTCGTACTTGGGGTTCACGTCGCCGCTGGTGCGGGTATTGCCGGGGCAGAGGTAGCAGGTGGGGTCGTAGGCGGGGCGGGCGTCGGCCTCGTCTTTTTCCTGCTGGCCCTGCCAGGGGCGCTTGGCGCGGTGCGGCGATACCAGTACCCACTCATCGAGCAGGGGGTTGAAGCGGCGGTGGGGTTGCTCCGTGAAGTCGAACATGAAGGTGGGGCGTTGAGCGGTAGTTAACTAACAGAAGGATTGAGTTTTCTGACGGCTTGCGGCGTAAGCCCGAAATAGGCCCAAGGATAAATAGTTATTCGATTTCCCAGTGCCTGTAAAAATTGGTTTCGGATGGCTGTCTGCTCCAAGTTCTCACTCAGGCAGGCAACGTAATTGTTAAAATAGATACTGGGAAGCGTATCGTCAATTCGTGGATTTTTAGCTAGTAGCTCTTTGATACGATGCTGGTTCTTGCTTCGCATCTCCTGCTTAACAATGTTGGTTTCCTCATCTACTATAAACTGCAGCTCAACCAAATACATGACCTGTAATAAACTGCGCAGATTTGGGTCAGAGGCTTCATCGACAAAATCCTCTAGCGCCTCCTCATCACCAAACCACTTTGGAGTGAGAACATTGAAGTAAAAAATATGCGCCAGTAAATTGGTGGGCTGCATTGCGACGCACTGCTCATAGGCTGCCCGAGCTAGTTCGGGGTTGCCCAAACCCATTGCTACCCGCACAAGCCGGGCTGCCGCCTGCGCCTGCAATACCGGGGTAGCAAACGGCTGCATCAATTGCGCATGCGCCTGCGCTAGGTAGTGCGAAAACCCATCTATCTGCTGCTGCGACAATTCTCGCGCGTAAGCACCGCTTCTAGCTTCCCAGGCTCGAAATGTAGCGTGTACGGCCGCTACCAATCTGCGCAGTTCAGATGTTCCACTTTTTTGGTACTGCCCCAATAGGGGGTCGTAGTAATCGCTCAGGCACAGGCCATCGAGTAGGCGCGTTAACTCATCGGGCGCTAATCCAAGGGCTACTTTTTCGAAAGCCTGCCACTGCTTTTGCTCAAGCATTGGTTTAACAGCCAACGCATCAACGAGCCCAAATGACAAATCATTAGTCGCGGCAGCTGAACCGGAGCCTGTGAAAAGCGCACGCAGAGACTGGAAGAAAGCCAAGAGATGGGAACGAAATAGGGTATACTCTGGCCCAAAACTAGGTTATTCCTCCTCCACCACCGCAAATACCAGCGCTAACGGCTCGAAGCACTGCATTAGCTGGTCGATGAAGCCGGGGTTGTTGAGGAGCACGCTCAGCACATTGTCGGTGCGTTCCTGAAGGCCGCCTTCAGGGAAAAGCTTGTCTTTGAGCGCGGTAAGTTGCGAGTAAGCGGTTTCGTGCTTGGCTTCCGACGCCTTGGCGAGGCGCTTTTCGAGGCCGGCGAGGCTGCCGGCGGCTTTTTGGGCTTCGGCAGCCACGGCTTTTACCAGCGTAGGGTCGAGGCGCTGGGCTAGGTCCTGCACTTGCTGGTAGGCGGCGGCGAGGGCCGTTTGCTGGTCAGCGAGATTTACTTCTTCTTGGCCGAGTTGGGCGCCGACTTGCTTCTTTAGCTCACCTAGGGGCTTAAAAATATCGAGCGTGCCCAGGCCCAGCTTACGCAGCTTACCGGCGTTGGCGCGGCTTAGGTACATGGCCGAGTTGCGGGGCAGCACAATGGGGTACGGCACGCCTAGCTGTTCAAACACGCCTTTCAACTGGAACCAGTACGCCACCTCGGCCCCGCCGCCGATGTAGGCGAGGTTGGGCATCAGGATTTCCTGGTACACCGGGCGCAGCACCACGTTGGGGCTAAAGCGCTCGGGCTCGCTATCGGCCAAGGCTAGTAGCTCGGCCTGCGAGTGGCAGCGGCTGGTGCCGCGCACGGTTACTTGGGTGCAGTCGGCACCGGGGGTGGCGTCGGGCTCCAGGCGCTCGCGCTTGCCTTCGTCGGTGAGGAAGAATAGGTTGAGCGGGCGCGAATACACCTGCGGCTTGTAGCCGGCGGCCGTGAGCGGGGCGTTGGTAGCCTGCACCGCTTGGTTGGAAAGCTGGCCCTGAATCTCTTGCTTCAGCAGCGGCTTCAGCGCCTGCTTGAGGGCGGGACGGTCGGCATCGAGGCAGACGAGACCATAGTCGCCAAAGAGACTGGTAGCTAGCTTGCGGGTGGCTTCGCTGAGCGTGGCGCTGCTGGCGTAGGCATCTTTAAACGCGGCCGGTACCTCGGGCGGTAGCTGGTTCAGGATTTCCTCAGCTAGGCCATCGAGCGGCAGGCGGCCCACCGGGCCACCTAGGCTGCCTTCGCCGGGCCCAGCCCAGCTCAGCGTTTTGCCAAACAGCTGGAAGTGGTTGATTTCGGCAAAGTCGTGGTCTTCGGTGGCCAGCCAGTACACGGGCACAAAGTCGTACTGCGGGTATTCGGCCTTGAGCTGCTGGCTAAGTTTTATGGCCGTAATTATCTTGTATACAAAATATAGCGGCCCTGTAAACAGGTTGAGCTGGTGCCCGGTGGTGATGGTAAAGGTCGTGTCCTTCGCCAGCAGGGCGAGGTTAGTGGCCACGGCAGGTGGCACTTCGCCGCCTAACTCAGCGTACTGCGCCCCTAGGTCGGCTACCAGGCGCTGCCGGGCTTCGGGCGAATAGGCAGCTTGTTTTTCTTCTAGCTGCGCCCGAAAAGCAGCCAGTTCAGGCCGGCGATTATAAAAAGGAGCCAAGGCCGGCGAAGCGGCAATGTAGTCAGTGAGGAGGCCCGAAAAGGCGCCGGTAGCGGCGTAGGGCAGGGTAATACAATCGGCAGCAGCCATGAGCGCGAGGAAAAAAGGGCGCGAAATTCTGCCAAGAACCCGGCACGGCCCGAAAAGTTAGTTGCGCCCAATTGTAGCGTGGACTTTGTAGCCCGCGCACGAGTGCGATGAGTAGCTATGTTAGCACCCTCCTACTTGGCGCCGATACTCGCTGTGCTTGTGCGCGGACTATAAAGTTTACGCTACTTCTTTAAGCGCCCCAGAAGCGCATTTCCAGTGAGATGCGCGTTTCATCTTCGTTTAAATTCACCGCCCCGCCGTGCAGCAGGTACGGCGAAAACAGTAGTACTTCGCTCGGCTCTGGGTTGGGCCGAATAATATCGAGCGGCTCAGCGCTGCCCAGCACGCCCGGCACCGTGAAGCGTACTCCGTTGCTGACGGCCCCGCCGGCTGTGCGCAGGGTGCGGTTTTCGGGCCAATGATGCGAGCCCGGTACCAGTGTCAGCGACGATTGTGCCGTGCTACCGGCTACGGGCACGTAGATATTCAGGCAGTTGTGATAGTCGGGTATCCACACATCGCGGTGCAGCGGGTTATTATCGGCCCGGCCTGGCCGGATAATGCGCAAGTGGAAAAATCGCTCGTTATCCCAGGGGTTGAGCGCCCGCACGGGCCGGCCGCACAGCTCGCCCACACGCTGCTCGAGCACGCTGGCGGGCAGCGGCAGAAAATCGGCCTGCTGGTACTCCTTGGTGCGATTTACCACGGCCAAGTGCAGGTCGCGGTCGTCGCCCACCACGCGGTGGTAGTGCGCCACGTCGAAATCGGCGGGTACCGGTCGGCCTGCATCGGCTAGGGCTTGGCGCACTAGCTGAGCGAGTCCTTCGCGCAGGGCGACTTGCTCAGCGGCGGGCAGAAAATCGGCTACGGTATAGCCGTCGGCGGCCCAAGTGGTACCGGCCGAAAGGTCTTCGTCTGAGGCCAGTAGCACCCGGTCGTCGGTGAGGCCGGCCTCGCCCTGCACATCGTAGGTAAAGGTTTGCTGATTGATTCTGACCTGCATAAAACCTTGTTTACTTACTTATAAAAAAGATTGTCATGCTGACGAAGGAAGCATTATCTACAAGCCAGTGCTGCCGTGATAAGATGCTTCCTTCGTCAGCATGACAAACGTAGGAACAGATGCAAAAAGTAGTGGTGCGATGACTAGCGCACTACCTCGCCATAGAGGTCAAAGTCAGACGCGCCGGTTATGTGCACATTGGCGAAGCTGCCCTGCGGGATATGCAGGTCGTTGGTAGCTAGCACCAGCACTTCATTGTCCACTTCAGGCGAGTCGAACTCGGTGCGGCCTACGTAGTAGCCGCCTTCGAGCCGGTCGAAGAGCACCTTATAGGTCTGGCCCACGCGCGACTCGTTGTAATCCAGCGAAATCTGCTGCTGAATCTCCATGATGCGGTCGGCGCGCTCTTGCTTCACTTCGGCGGGCACGTCGTCTACTAGGGTGTGCGAGTGGGTATTCTCTTCGTGCGAGTAGGTGAAGATACCTAGGCGCTCAAACTTCGATTCCTGCACAAACTCGCACAGTTCCTCGAAGTCGGCCTCCGTTTCGCCGGGGTGGCCGGCGATGAGCGTGGTGCGTAGCGCGATGCCTGGCACCCGGTCACGAATCTCGCGCACCAGCTCCTTGGTGCGGCGGCTGGTGATGCCCCGACGCATGGTTTTCAGCATGTTATCCGAAATGTGCTGCAAGGGCATGTCTAGGTAGCGGCAGATGTTGTCGCGCTCGCGCATCACGTCCAGCGCCGCCAGCGGAAACTGCGAGGGGTAGGCGTATTGCAGGCGTATCCAATCCACGCCGCTCACGTCGCTGAGGCGCTCCAGCAGCTCGGGCAGCTTGCGCTCGCCGTAGGCTTGCAGGCCATAGTAGGTGAGGTCCTGGGCGATGAGAATCAGCTCTTTGGTGCCCATACCTACCAAGCGTTTAGCCTCGGTTACGAGGTCTTCCATGGGACGGTCTACGTGCTTGCCGCGCATCAGCGGAATGGCGCAGAACGAGCACGGGCGGTTGCAGCCCTCGGCTATTTTGAAGTAGGCGTAGTGCTTGGGCGTGGTCAGCAGGCGCTCGCCTACTAGCTCTTTCTTGTAGTCGGCCTCCAGCACTTTCAGCATCTGAGGCAGCTCTAGGGTGCCGAAATAGGCATCTACCTGCGGAATCTCCTCCTCTAGCTCGTCTTTGTAGCGCTGCGAGAGGCAGCCTGTTACGTACAGCTTTTCGAGCTTGCCAGCTTCTTTCTCATCCGCGTAGCGCAGGATAGTGTCGATGCTTTCCTGCTTGGCGTTGTCTATAAAGCCACAGGTATTGATAATGACGATGTTAGCATCCGGCTTCTTGGCTTCGTGCGTTACCTGGAAGTCGTTGGCCCGCAGCTGGCCCATGAGCACTTCCGAGTCCACGAGGTTCTTGGAGCAACCTAGGGTGATAACGTTGACCTTGTTTTGTTTAAGCGTTCTAACTTTCATAAAGCACGGAAGTCTGCCCGGTTCAGTGCGGGCAACATTGAAATAACTAGCGAAAAGAGCCTGCAAATTTACGACTCCCAAACAGTTAAAGCCTCGAACCAACCACGCTAGGTAGTTAGTTCGAGGCTTTTAGAAAGTAACTGTAGCGACTTAGGTGCTTTATAGCGCCTCAAACTGGCGCAGGAAGCGTACGTCGTTCTCGGTGAAGAGGCGTAAATCTTTTATCTGGTACTTGAGCATAGTGATGCGCTCGATGCCCATACCCCAGGCGTAACCGGTGTATTTCTCCGAGTCGATGCCGCAGTTTTCGAGCACGTTGGGGTCTACCATGCCGCTGCCGCCGATTTCGACCCAGCCGCTGCCTTTGCAGATGTTGCAGCCCGCGCCCTTGCAAATGAGGCAGGTGATATCAATCTCGGCGCTGGGCTCGGTGAAGGGGAAGTAGCTGGGGCGGAACCGGATGTTGATGTCCTCGCCAAACATCTCGCGCACGAAGTAATAAATCGTTTGCTTGAGGTCGGCAAAGCTCACGTTCTCATCAATATACAAGCCCTCAATCTGATGAAAGAGCATGTGCGCCCGCGCCGAAATGGCTTCGTTACGGTACACGCGGCCGGGCATCACGCGGCGGATGGGCAGCGGCTCGTTTTCCATCACGCGCACCTGCACGGTGCTGGTGTGCGTGCGCAGCAGGTGCGGCTGGGCTACCTCGGCGCCCGGCGCGGGCTCCACGAAAAACGTGTCCTGCATGTCGCGGGCCGGGTGGTTTTCGGGGAAGTTGAGGGCCGTGAAGTTGTGCCAATCGTCCTCAATCTCGGGGCCTTCGGCCACCGCAAAGCCGATGCGGGCGAAGATGCGCAGCATCTGCTCGCGCACCAGCATCAGCGGGTGGCGGGTACCTAGGGCGTTGGGCACCGTGGGCAGCGTGTAGTCGAAGGTGGCGTCGGCGGGCTGGTTGGCCGTGGCGGCTTCGAGGGCGGCCTGGGCCTCGTCGAAGCGGGCCTGGGCCTGCTGCTTGAGGCCGTTGAGTTGCTGGCCCACGGCGCGCTTCTGCTCGTTGGGCACGGTTTTGAGCTGGTCGAAGAGGTCGGCCAGGCGGCCTTTACGGCCTAGGTAGAGTAGGCGAAACTGGTCGAGGGCAGCGGCGCTGCTCACGTCGGCGGCGGCCACCTCGGCGGCCAGGCTCGAAATAGATTCCTGCATGATGCTGGCAAAGGTACGGCGGCCCGCGCCGGCCTAGGAAGGCCCCGGCGGCAATACCAATTTATCCGTATAGCACGTTGGCTGAAAACTGGCATTGCCTTTGCAAAAGGGTAATCAGTTCCCTTCTCCCCACACTTATTTTTCTTTTCACTATGGTACGCCAACTGCTCCTCCCCTTGCTCGGCCTGGCTCTGCTCACCGCCGAAACCGCTGCGGCCCAATCGCAGCCTGTCAACTCGGCTTCGCCCGCGTCGGCCGCCAAAACGGCTCGCACCACGCCCCGCGCCGGCCGCACCCTCACGGCCCGCGAGCGCAAGCAAGCCGAGGCCGCTGCCAAAGCTGCCGCCAAAAACCAGGTTGTAGCTATGGCTACCCCCGCCGAACAAGCCAACTGGAGCGGCTGGAGCAATGACCCCGTAAACCTGCCCGATGACGGCACGCTGTACCACCCCCACAACAACGTGTCGGCGGCCCCCGGCATGCCCCTCAACCAAGTAAGCCACGGAGTATCTACCGATTACCATGGCCGCCCCCTGCGTCGCCCCACCACTACTGCGTCGGGCACTACGCTTCCCACATCACGCTAAAGCGCACCTAGCTGCCAGTAAGTTACAACGGCCACGGACTTAGCCTTCCGTGGCCGTTTTGCGTACAGAGGGGCCTAGGCAGCTGGTTAAGCTGGCTTAGCAATTCGCCTTATTTCCTCTTGTTTATGCTTCGCTCTTTTTGTTTTGCATTGCTGGGCCTAGGCCTACTTGCCGCGCCAGCAATGGCCCAAACCACGCCCACCAAGGCTAAAGCCTCGACAGCCAGTGCGGCGAAGACCAAAGCGGCCGCTACCGTGCGGCGCACCAACCGGCTGAACGACGCCGCCGAAAGCGACAAAGGCCAGTCGGGCTACGCAGCCCCCGGCGAGCCCATCACACCGCCCGGTGTTAATGGCAAGAATACGCCACCCTACGATGGCCCCGCCGCGCCTACCAAAAAAGGCACTACGCTGGCTACGCCCAAGTAGTCTTTCGCCCAACTAAAAAGCCTACCCTTCCGACGTCCTAGGGCATCGGAAGGGTAGGCTCTTTAGTTGGGTGCCTAGCGATTACACAGCCGCCGCTTCGGCATCCTCTTCTACCTCAACAGACTCCGGATTAGCCGAGCGGTAGTAAAGCGTGCTGCAGTTTTCGGGGCGCAGCACCAGCTCCGCCGCTTGCCGAATGTCGGTCGGCGTCACGGCTTGCAGCAGCGCGGGCTCCTCGTTTACGAGGTTGGCATTGCCGAGCAGCTTGCCGATGGCCAAGGCCAAGGCGCGATTCAGCAATTCTATTTCGCCGAAGACTAGGCCGGTTTCAGCTTGATTTTTTACTTTGTCTAGCTCGGCAGCGGGCACTTCGGCTTGCAGCAGCTCGGCCACTACGGCCTCTACGGCGCGGTCGGCGTCTTCGAGCGCCACCCCAGCATTGAGCTTGCCGCTGATGACGAACAAGCCCGGGTCGAGGGCGCCCGTGAGCGAAGCTGAAATATTGTTGAACAAGGCCTGCTCTTTCACAAGCCTCTGGTGCAAGCGGCTCGACTTACCCCGCCCTAGAAGGTCGCTCAGCAAGTCTACGGCGTGGTAGCGCGAGTCGAGGCGGGCGGGCATGTGGTAGGCCTTGTACAGGGCCGACAGCGGCACAGCGGCCGTGGTTTCGGCGCGGCGCGCTTCCGTTTGGATGGGCTCCTGGGGCAGTTGGCGCTCGTAGCGCGGGCCACCTTCGATGGGACCAAACCACTTCTCGGCTAGGCGCTTCACTTCGTCAAAGGCTACGGCCCCGGCCACCACCAGCACCGCATTTTGCGGGGCATAGTGCTTGCGAAAGAAGGCGCGCACATCAGCCATTTCGGCTTCTTCGATGTGGCTTATTTCCTTGCCAATGGTGTTCCACTGATACGGGTGCGTATTGTAGGCCAGGGGCTTAAGTTTCAGCCACACGTCGCCGTAGGGCTGGTTGAGGTAGCTCTGCTTAAACTCTTCTACTACCACTTTGCGCTGCACGTCGAGGCCGTTTTGCGAGAACGCCAGGTCGAGCATGCGGTCGCTTTCGAGCCAAAAGCCCGTTTCGATGTTAGCAGCCGGCAGCGAGAGGTAGTAGTTGGTGATGTCTTGCGAGGTGAAGGCGTTGTTTTCGCCGCCCACTTTTTGCAGCGGCTCGTCGTAGCTAGGCACGTTCACGGACCCGCTAAACATCAGATGCTCAAATAGGTGGGCAAAGCCCGTACGGCTGGGGTTTTCGTCGCGCGAGCCTACGTCGTAGAGCACGTTGAGCACGGCCAGCGGCGTCGTAAAGTCTTCGTGCACCAAACAGCGCAGGCCGTTGGCTAGGGTAAACTCTTGGTGGTGTATCATTTACAAGATAATAGATAGCGTGTCGGAAGGCACCTAGGGAAGTCGCGAAAAGATAATAACAGCGCCTGCGGGCGACTAGTTGCGCGAGCGCGGCCACTTAGCCGCTCCCCGCTGCCCGAACTTACGGCGTACCCCTCAATCCTGGTCGCCTTAGGTGCAAGGAAAATGCAGCCGTTACCTTCGCGCTGGCTAATTGCCCCCTGCCTCCTCCCATGACGTCTGCCCCCGCCACCCTCACCTTCGACCGCCGCGATTATTCCAACGACGTGCTCAAGCAGCTCTACCGCGAGTTGCTGCGCCCGCGCCTCATCGAGGAGAAAATGCTGATACTGCTGCGCCAGGGCCGAGTCAGCAAGTGGTTTTCGGGCATTGGGCAAGAGGCAGTGTCGGTGGGTAGCACCCTGGCTCTTCAGGAGGATGAGTATATTTTGCCGCTGCACCGTAACCTAGGCGTGTTTACGAGCCGCGGGGTGCCCCTGGGGCAGCTGTTTGCGCAGTGGCAAGGCAAGAAAACGGGCTTCACGAAGGGCCGAGACCGCAGCTTTCACTTCGGCAGCCACGCCCACCACATCGTGGGCATGATTTCGCACCTAGGGCCGCAGCTGGCCGTGGCCGACGGCATTGCGCTGGCCGACCTGCTCGATGAAAAGCCCCGCGTGACGCTCACCTACTCGGGTGATGGTGGGGCTAGCGAGGGCGATTTTCATGAGGCGCTGAACGTGGCAGCCGTGTGGCAGCTGCCCGTCATTTTTCTGGTCGAAAACAACGGCTACGGGCTTAGCACGCCCAGCAGCGAGCAGTTCCGGGTTAAGTCGTTCATCGACAAAGGCCCCGCCTACGGCATCGAGGCTGTGCAAGTCGATGGCAACAACGTGCTGGAGGTGTACCACCTTATCAAAACGCTGGCCGAAGACCTACGCCAGCGCCCGCGCCCGGTGCTGGTCGAAGCCCTCACGTTCCGGATGCGCGGCCACGAAGAAGCCAGTGGCACCAAGTACGTGCCCGCCGAGCTGCTGCAAGAATGGTCCCAAAAAGACCCGGTTGAGGCCTACGAAAAATGGGTGCTGGCCGAAGGCATCGTGAGCGAAACGGCCCGCATGCAACTCCGCGAAAGCATCAGGCAGGAAATAGAAGACGCGCTGCAAGAAGCCGATACGGCCCCATTGCCCCTCCCCGACCCCGCCGAAGAACTGGCCGATATGTACGCGCCAGTATCAATTAACAATGAGCAATTAACAATTAACAGCAGCCAGCCGCTCGTTACCGGCGACCAGGAGCCTGCTACTGCAGACCAAGCACCATCTCTGCGTTTCCTCGACGCTATTTCGGACGGGCTGCGGCAGAGCATGCAGCGCTACCCCGAGCTGGTGCTCATGGGCCAGGACATTGCCGAGTATGGCGGGGTCTTTAAGATTACCGAAGGCTTTGTGCAGGAGTTTGGCAAAGGCCGTGTGCGCAACACGCCGCTTTGCGAGTCGGCCATTGTGGGGGCGGGCCTAGGGCTCAGCATCCGGGGCAAGAAGGCGATGGTCGAGATGCAGTTTGCCGACTTCGTGACTTGCGGCTTCAATCAGATAGTCAACAACCTAGCTAAGAGCTACTACCGCTGGGGCCAGAATGCCGATGTGGTGGTGCGCTTGCCTACTGGCGCGGGCACCGCCGCGGGGCCCTTCCACTCGCAAAGCACCGAGGCGTGGTTTACGCACGTGCCGGGCCTGAAAGTGGTGTACCCCAGTAACCCGCACGATGCCAAGGGGCTACTGTGCGCCGCCTTCGAAGACCCTAACCCCGTGCTGTACTTCGAGCACAAGCTGCTGTACCGCGGCCTGAGCGGGCCAGTGCCAGCTGCGTACTACACCACGCCCATCGGGCAGGCCGCACTGGTTACGGAGGGCCACGAGTTGAGCATTATCACCTACGGCCTGGGTGTGCACTGGGCCAAGGCTGCCTGCGACGAGCTCGGCATTATGGCCGATATCCTAGACCTGCGCACGCTGCTGCCCTGGGACACTGAGGCCGTGGCCCGCACCACCCGCAAAACTGGCCGCGTGCTCATCCTGCACGAAGACACCCTCACGGGTGGCCTAGGTGGCGAAATTGCGGCCTGGCTGGCCGAGCACTGCTTCAGCAGCCTCGATGCGCCCGTGCGCCGCGTGGCCTCGCTCGATACGGCCGTGCCTTTTGCGCCCCTACTAGAAGCCAGCTTCTTGCCGCAGCAGCGGCTGCGCGAGCAGCTGCGCGCCCTGCGCGCGTACTAGGGTGTTAGTGAGTGCCTAGTTGTTAGTACTTGGTGCTTAGCGATAGTTACGCATACCAACAACCAGGCACTAAGCACTAATAACTATCTATTACCCGTTGCGCTTCGTACCTTCCAGCTCACGCACTTTCTTTGCTTCCGTGAAATCGCTTCTACGCTCGGTATTACCGCTTTTGCTCGGCTTACTGGCGAGCTGCTCGGTGTACGATAATGTCTTCCATCCGCGTCGCCTTCCCTCGCCCAGCATGACGGCCGAGGCCAAGGCCAAGTACCGTGCGGCCGAAAAAGCGCGCCACAAAGGCCAGGTGCTGAAAACGGAGGAAATCACGACCAGCGCCACCGACGCTAACGCCGCGGGCGCCTCCAAGGACAAAGCCGACAATAAGTTGACTTACAATGAGCTACCCGAAGGTACCAAGCTAAAGTACGACAAGCAGTTGCTCGTTAAAAAGCCCAAGCTCAAGCGCCGCCAGTATCACCATTACGAAACCAGGCCCTTAAGGCCGCGCGAAGCCAGCCGCGAAAACCGCCGCCTGCGCAAGCACTCCAAGGGCAAGGGCGACCGCTCTCGCCCTACCAAGGACGATGCCGCGCCCCTAAGTCAGCCTACCGATGCCCGCCCCATTGACGAGCCCACGCTCGCCCCGCCTACTAAGGCACCCAAGGTGAAAGAAACCAAGGCACCCGAGCCCAAAGTGAAGGAGCCAAAAGCGCCGAAGGTCAAGGAAGAGAAGGCGCCCAAGGAGAAAAAGGCCAAGAAAGCGCTGGTGCCGAAGCCCGACCCCACGCAGGAACGCCCCGACTATTAAGTCTTTTTCCCCACCTCGCCCATGCTTATCCACCTAGCTTTTGCGCTGCTGCTGGCTACGCCCGCCCAAACGCAACCTAGCACCCCCGGCCAGCTGCGCGCCGCCAACCGCCGGGCCCTGCGCGAGGCCCGCGCCACCGATGCGGCCTACAAAGACAGCCACTTGGATGTGTCGCGCCGCCAGCTCAAGCGGGGGGCGTCGGCGCCCGTGGTGGGGGCGGCCGACGAGCCGCGTTTCGACCGCGATGGCACGCCGCACGTAACCGAACCCAAATACCCCGGCTTGCAGTTACGTAAGCCTAAAAAGTAATTTTTCTCGTTTTTAGTTTTAGTTATGGCTACCTCTTGGCTTCCCCTTACGCAACCCGACCAACTAGCTGATATTGTGCGCGAATCGCACGAGCATCCGGTTCTTATCTTCAAGCACAGCACCACCTGCTCTATCAGCGCCACGGCCAAGGCTAAGCTTGAGCGCCAGTGGCCCGACGCCGCCCTGCCCGAAGGCACGGCGCTCTACTACCTCGATTTGCTGCGCTTCCGCCCCATTTCCAACCAAATTGCGCAGGAATTTGGCGTGCAGCACGAGTCGCCCCAGCTGCTGCTCATCCAAGATGGCAAGTGCACTTACGATGCCTCACACATGGGCATCCGCCTCGCCGACGTAGCCGACGCCGTAAGCTAATTATCAATAAACAGTGAGCAATGGACAAGGTGCAGATGGAATAAGTAGCTTGCACTTTGTTCATTGCCCACTGTTCATTACTTATTGATAGCTAAAGCGAACCTCCTGCCGAATTTCGGGGTTCAGGCTCAGCGCCACGGGGCAGGTATGGGCCACGCGCTCCAGCAGGGCGCGGTCGCTCTCGCCGAGGCTGGCGGGCAGCTGCAGGTCTACATCGAGCTGCACTATGCGCCGCGGAGCATCTTGGCTCATCGTTTTTTTCACCTGCATGGTGCTGCCTTTCAGGTCAAGCTGATGGCGCTCGGCCACAATAGCCATTGTGGTCAGGATGCAGGTACCTAGGGCCGTGCCCACCAGGTCGGTCGGCGAAAAGGCTTCGCCCCGGCCGTGGTTGTCCACGGGCGCGTCGGTTTGAATGCTGGTGCCCGAGGCCACGTGCGTGGCTTCGGTGCGGAGTTGCCCTTCGTAGCGGGCAGTGGCGGTAGGAGCGGTCATCATACCGCGAAGCTACTTACTTGCTGCCAACTGCCCGAAAAGTCATTTTTCTTCTTTCGTTATTTTCAGTCGCAACACACGCCAACTGCACTATTTTTGACTTACTTATGAAGAAACTCATGACTATTGGAGGGCTGGTGGGCCTGGGGGGCTTGGCAGCGAGCCCAGCCTGGGCGCAAGCGGTGGCGCAGCCCGTGCCCCCGCCGCAGCCCGTGCTTACGGTAGTGCCCGCGGCCGCACCGTCCGACGAGCAGTCGTACCAGCGCGAAACGGTGTTTGGCGTCAACTTCAACACCCAGGGCGGCCTCATTGGGGGTGTCAACGTGCGTTCGGCCCGGACGATGACGAACAACACGCTCTGGTTTTGGAGCCTAGAAGGCGTTTTTTTTAAGAACCCCAAGGAAGAAAGCGTCATTAGCGACTTCGGGGGCACGTTCACGGCCTACAAAACCAATTATGCCTTTGCACTGCGGCCCTCCGTGGGCATTCAGCGCATTCTGTTTCATAAAGCCGCAGAGGCTGGCGTGCAGGTAAACGGACTGCTGAGCGCGGGTCCTTCCATAGGCCTGCTGATGCCCTACTACATCAGCTACGACTACACGTATGCCCAAACGGGCCGGCCCAGCGCCAACGACGTGATTGTAAACGAGCAGTACGACCCCGGCAAGCACACGGCCCCGCAGGCCATCGTAGACCGGGCGCCGTTCTTTGCGGGCATCAGCAAGACTCAAGTGGTACCGGGCGTGCACATACGTGGCGGCCTCAGCTTCGAGTACGGCCGCTACCGCGATGCCGTGGCCGGCGCCGAGGTTGGCTTTTTGCTCGAAGCCTATACCAAGCGCCTTGTTACCCTCGACTCATCGACGCCCGCCGCTCCGGTATCACCCGATGTGCTGAACAAGCAGTTCTTTCCGTCGGTTTATCTCACGCTTTACCTGGGCCACCGCAGCTAGCCCCACCTAGGGTCCTTACCTGCGCACTACTACCACCAAGCCCTGGCACTTTGCCGGGGCTTTGTTGTTTAACTTTACACTATGGATACGATGCTGCTTTCCCTGCCCATTATTCAGCCCCAGCCCGAACCCGTGGCTCCGGCTCGCCCGCGCAAGCCCGACTGGCTGCGCGTGAAGCTGCCCATTGGGCCCGACTATGCCGCCGTGCGCAAGCTGGTGGATGAGCACAAGCTGCATACTATCTGCGAATCAGGCAATTGCCCTAACATGGGTGAGTGCTGGGGCGCGGGCACGGCCACCTTTATGATACTCGGCAATGTGTGCACGCGTTCGTGCTCGTTCTGCGCCGTAGCCACCGGTCGCCCCTCCGAGCTCGACCTCGACGAGCCCCGCCGCGTGGCCGAGGCCATCAGCCTCATGAAGGTGAAGCACGCTGTACTCACCTCCGTAAACCGCGACGAGCTGAAAGACCGCGGCGCCAGCGTGTGGCGCGACACCGTGGTGTTTACCAAGGAGCTGAGCCCCGAAACGACCATTGAAACGCTGATACCTGACGTGAAAGCCAACTGGGCGGCGCTGGAGGTCATGATTTCGGGCGGCCAGGAAGTGATTTCGCACAACATGGAAACCGTGGGCAGCCTCTACCGCCTCGTGCGCCCACAGGCCAAGTACGACCGCAGCCTCGAGCAGATTCGGCGCACTAAGCTGGCCGGCCACCGCACCAAGTCGGGCATCATGCTAGGCCTGGGCGAAACCGCCGACGAAGTGCACCAAGCCATGGACGACCTCGTGGCCAACGGCCTCGACATTCTGACCCTAGGGCAGTACCTGCAGCCCACCAAGCGCCACCTCGAAGTGGCCGAGTTCATTCACCCCGACACCTTCGCCCGCTATAAGGAAGAAGGTCTGCGCCGCGGCCTCAAGTATGTGGAGAGCGGCCCGCTGGTGCGCTCTTCGTACCACGCCGAGCGCCACGTCAACGTGCCTATTTAACAAGCTTGTTAGCCTCTAGCTCCTGGCCTCTGTAGCAGGCACGGCTGGTCCCAGCCGCTTACCCAGTCATCAGCCATATCAGAAAGCAAAAAGCCCCGCCAAATTTGGCGGGGCTTTTTAGTACTTGTCCACTAGTCAAGCTCTCGCTTAGCGAATAGCTTGGCGGCGACGCTCGTCGGTGGGCGGGTAGTTGCCGAGCACGCTATTCACGATGCGATAGGTTTCTTCTTCCGTAATCGTGTTTTTATCGAGCTGGGCCTGACCGGTACCACGCCATGCCAATTCTTTGCGCTTAGCGTCTACAATATCAATAATGACGGTGCCAGCTTTGTAGTTATACGAGCCGCCATAAGGATAGCCGTAGCCATACCCGCCGTAGCCGTAGCCATAGTAAGGGTAGCCGTAGCCAAAGGGGCTACCACCCACACGCTGCTGCTGGTTTTCGATGCGTACGCTATAAGCCACGAACACATCGGGAGTAGCGTTGCTTGCTACTTCGGTGAGGCCTTTGGCACCTAGGTCCTTCGTTACGGCATCGCGGATGCGCTGGTCGGTAAAGGACTCATAGCCGCGGGCCGGGCCGCCTTCCGTGTCGTTGGCTTGCTTAGGGTACCAAGCCCAGGTTTTGTAAGCACGGAAATTAACGGCATGGTCAAAATCGCTGGTCGAAGCCACGTTGGCCGTGGTGCAGGCGCCCATCCCGAAGGTTAGCGCCAGGCCCGTGACCGCCAGGGCGGCCGGGCGGGCCAGAAAACGAGTTATGCGGTTCATAAGGCTAAAAATTAATGAGATAATCCTGCTTTGCGGAGGTACTGACTTAACGCCACCCACCTAGGCAATGTTCCAAAAAAAGTAGGCAAGCCGACTACTTTTATTAGCTACCCGGCCAAACTACAACACGCCAGGCCGAGTGCTTGCGCGAACTCAGTCTGGCGTGTGTTAGATGGTTGTTTGACTGCGCAGGTTTAACGCGAAAGAAGGCGTTGTATTGCGCTCATAAAATCATCTGTCATGCTTCGCAAGCTCAGCAGGACAGACGATTTTGGTCTACTTAATACGACGGACCTTTATCCGTCGAAACCAGTTGCTCTGGCTCGTCGGCGTATTCTTCCAGCGGCGTGCACGAGCAAATGAGGTTACGGTCGCCGTAGGCCGAGTCAATGCGGCTGACGGTGGGCCAGAACTTGGCATTGCGCACGTAGGGCAGCGGGTACACGGCCTGCTCACGCGAGTAGGGGCGCGTCCACTCCTGCGTAAGCACAATAGCGGCAGTGTGGGGCGCGTGCTTGAGCACGTTGTCCTTGGCGTCGGCGCGGCCTTCCTCTACCTCCGTGATTTCCTTACGGATAGCAATCATGGCGTCGCAGAAGCGGTCCAGCTCCTCCTTGCTCTCGCTTTCGGTAGGCTCAATCATGAGCGTGCCGGCTACCGGGAAGCTCACCGTGGGCGCGTGAAAACCGTAGTCCATCAGACGCTTGGCAATGTCTTCGACCTCGATACCAGCCTTTTTGAAGTGGCGGCAATCAAGAATCATCTCGTGGGCACAGCGACCCTGCGCACCGGTGTAGAGCACCGGGTAGTGCGCCTCCAGGCGGGCCTTGATGTAGTTGGCGTTCAGAATAGCCAGCTCAGTAGCGCGCGTGATGCCCGCGCCGCCCATCATCGAAATGTAGGCGTAGCTAATGGGCAGAATGCTCGCCGAGCCATACGGCGCGGCCGATACAGCTCCGCTGTCGCGGCCTTCTACCGGCACTACTACGTGGCCAGGCAGGTAGGGAATGAGGTCCTCTACCACGCCGATGGGGCCCACGCCGGGGCCGCCACCACCGTGCGGAATGCAGAAGGTTTTGTGCAGGTTGAGGTGGCACACATCGGCCCCGATGCTGGCGGGCGAGGTGAGGCCCACCTGGGCGTTCATGTTGGCGCCGTCCATGTACACCCGGCCGCCGGCCTGGTGAATGAGCTCGCAGATTTCAATAATCGTTTCCTCGTACACGCCGTGCGTGCTGGGGTACGTTACCATGAGGCACGAGAGGCGGTCGGCGTGCTGCGCGATTTTGGCGCGCAGGTCGTCCATATCCACGTTGCCTTCGTCGGTGCTTTTCACCACCACTACCTGCATGCCCGCCATCACGGCCGAGGCGGGATTGGTGCCGTGGGCCGAGGCCGGAATGAGCGCCACCGTGCGGTGGTTGTCGCCGCGGCTGAGGTGGTAGCCGCGGATGGCCAGCAGGCCGGCGTACTCGCCATTGGCGCCCGAGTTAGGCTGAAGGCTGACGGCGGCGAAACCAGTCACCTCGCAGAGCCAAGCTTGCAGGTCGCGGATGATTTGCTGGTAGCCTACCGTTTGGTCGGCCGGGGCGAAGGGGTGTAGCTGACCGATTTCGGGCCAGGTCACCGGTATCATCTCGGCCGTAGCGTTGAGCTTCATAGTGCACGAACCCAGTGGAATCATGCTGTGCGCGAGGCTCAGGTCTTTGTTTTCGAGCTGCTTCATGTAGCGCAGCAACTCGTGCTCGGCGTGGTGCGTGTTGAAGACCGGGTGCGTGAGGTACTCGCTGGTGCGCTGCAGGCTTTCGGGCCAGGTCAGCGTCAGCTCGGCCTCGGCGGTAGGGGCGGCCGTGGTGGCTACCTCCTTACCTAGGACCTTAGCGAAGATGTCTACGATGTCGCGCACGTCGTCGAACTCCACATTCTGGTGCAGGCTGATGCCCACCAGCGTGTCCTCGTAGTAGCGGAAGTTGATGCCCGCCGCTTCGGCTTCAGTTTTCAGCGCTTGCTGCATCTCGTGGCTTTCGAGACGCAAGCTCAGGGTGTCAAAGTAATTGCTGTTCAGCTGCTCTACGCCTAGGGCCTTCAATTCGGCCTCCAGAATCTGAGCAAACAAGTGCGTGTTCACGGCGAACTGGCGGATGCCTTTCGGACCGTGGTACACGGCAAACATACCGGCCAGCACGCTCAGCAGTACCTGCGCGGTGCAGATATTCGAGGTCGCTTTTTCGCGGCGAATGTGCTGCTCGCGAGTTTGCAGCGCCATGCGATAGGCCTTGTTGCCGGCCGCGTCCACGCTCTGCCCAATAATGCGGCCCGGAATGACGCGCTTAAACTGGTCTTTGCACGAGAAGAAGCCCGCGTGCGGCCCACCAAAGCCCATCGGCACGCCGAAGCGCTGCGACGAACCCACGCAGATATCGGCGCCCAGCTCACCGGGCGAGGTCAGCAGCGTGAGGGCCAGCAGGTCGGCCGCCATTACCACAAACAGATTATTGGCGTGCGCGTTGTCGATAAATTCCTTATAGTCGAACACCGTGCCGTTGGCACCGGGATACTGCACGATGGCCCCGAACAGCGCCTCGTCGGCGAGGTCGGCCGTGCGGTGGTCGCCGATAACCAATTCGATACCTAGGGGCGTGGCGCGAGTGCGCAGCACGTCAATGGTCTGGGGCAGCACCTGCTCCGACACAAAGAACTTAGTCGCGTTTTTCTTCTTGGTTTGCGAGTGCAGCAGGTGCAGCGCCTCAGCAGCGGCGGTAGCCTCGTCGAGCAAGCTGGCGTTGGCAATGGGCAGGCCGGTGAGGTCAATCACCATCGTCTGGTAATTGATGAGCGCTTCCAGGCGGCCCTGAGCAATCTCGGCCTGGTAGGGCGTGTAAGCCGTGTACCAGCCCGGGTTTTCGAGGATGTTGCGCTGGATAACGGGCGGCAGCGTGGTATCGTGGTACCCTAGGCCGATGTAGCTCTTATACACCTTGTTCTGACCGGCTATCTGCTTGAAGCGCTTCAAGAACTGGCGCTCGGTAAGGGCCGGGGGCAGGGCCAGCGCCTGGGGCAGGCGAATGGCAGCGGGCACCGTTTCGGCGATGAGTTGGGCCAGGTCGGCGGCCCCCACGGCTTGCAGCATGGCCTGCTGGCTAGCGTGGTCGGGCGCGTTGTGGCGGGTTTCAAACACGTCGGCGGGCTTGAATCTAAACGACATAAGCTGGGATATGAGGCGAGATTAGCAATAGTAGCTTTCCACTAACAAAGGTACGGCCCGAATAGAGCGGGCCGGGCTGTTTTTATCCTATTGCGGCTGTGCATTTGCCATATTAAACGCCCGTTTATTATGCTTCGCTACGCACTGCATGGCCAAATACTGCCCCCCTACGTACCCAACAGTTTGCGAAGCAGCGCTTCGTGCTACTTGCGCCCATGACTCCTACCTCCCTCACCGGCCTCTACCGCCCCTCGCTCGCCCTGCTCACCGACCTCTACCAGCTCACGATGGCCTACGGCTACTGGCGTGCGGGCCTGCACGAGCGTGAGGCCGTGTTTCACCTCTATTTCCGTAAAGCGCCATTTGAGGGCGGTTATGCGGTAGCGGCCGGGCTGGCGCTGGCTGTTGACTACCTACAAAACTTGCGTTTTGAAGAGGAGGATATCGCTTATCTAGCTAGCTTGGAAGGCAGTACAAACACTCGCCTATTCCCTGACGATTTCCTAGCTTACCTGCGAGAGTTAACCTTCACCTGCAACGTAGACGCCGTGGCCGAAGGCACGGTAGTATTTGGCAATGAGCCGCTAGTGCGCGTGCAGGGCCCGCTGATGCAAGCCCAACTGGTCGAAACGGCCCTGCTCACTGTCATCAATTTTCAGACTCTCATCGCCACCAAAGCCGCCCGCGTACGCGATGCTGCCGGCCCCGACGCCACAGTGCTAGAGTTTGGCCTACGCCGCGCCCAGGGCCCCGATGGCGGCCTAGGGGCCGCCCGCGCCGCTTACCTCGGCGGGGCTGATGGCACCAGCAACGTGCTGGCCGGTCGGCTCTACGGCATCCCGGTGCGCGGCACGCACGCCCACAGTTGGGTGCAGGCCTTCGGTGACGAAAAACAGGCCTTCGCCACCTATGCGGCCGCCTTCCCCAACGACTCGGTGTTCCTGGTCGACACCTACGATACCCTCGACGGGGTGCGCCACGCCATCGAAGTAGCCCTCGACATGCGCCAGCACGGCCACGAGCTAGGCGGCATTCGTCTTGACTCGGGCGACTTAGCTTATCTCTCTAAAGAAGCCCGTAAGCTGCTCGACGCCGCTGGCCTGCCAAACGTCCGTATCGTAGCCAGCAACGACCTAGAAGAAAACCTCATCACCAGCCTGCGGCAGCAGGGCGCCCGCATCGATACCTGGGCCGTGGGTACGCAACTCGTCACAGCCTATAACCAAGCCGCCCTAGGTGGTGTGTACAAACTGGCAGCCCTCCGCACGCCTGACGGCCAAGGCTGGGATTTCACGCTCAAGCTCTCTGAGCAGCAGGCCAAAACCAGTATCCCCGGCATCTTGCAGGTGCGCCGCTACCTAGGCGAGCACAGCCAGCCCCGCGCCGACATGATTTACAACGTGGCCGCGGCTGAGACGCTACCCGCTACGCCCATCCTTATCGACCCCGCCGACCTCACCCGCCGCCGCCCCGTGCACCCCGGCGCGCCCTTCCGCGACCTGCTGGCCCCGGTGCTGAGCCAAGGCCAGCTTGTGCAGCCACTACCAACGTTGGAAGAGAGCCGAGAACTGGCGCGTCAGGAAGTCAATAGCCTCGATATCAGCATCCGGCGCTTTCTCAACCCGCACGTGTACCCGGTGGGCCTGGAGCAGGGTCTGCACGAGTTTCGCACGCAGCTCATGCTGGAGAAGCGGTCAGTGCGGCCGGCGTAGTTAGCCGGCTAGTTGTGTTTCGCCCAGAGCTTCGGAAGCAGCGTAGGCAATTGTTCTTCTGTCCAATCCTCGCCCTTAGTTCCTGCCGCGCTGTCGTAGTTCAATCCCCGCGCAGAGGCTACGCTTCGCGGAAAGCTTGCATCTTCCTCTTTCTTGCCAGTTTTATTCTCGTAAGCTTGGGTAGCGACGTAAAGTAGCGGTTCGAATTCTGCAATAGCTCCTTCCGTATCAATACTAGCTAGAGAATCAGGATTGCGCAGTACTTCCTCAAACACGCTTTTACCCTGGCTAATCAGCCAGCAGCGAAAATATAGGTAAGAGTCATCTGTTACGGAGCCTTCGATGATTTTCTGCGCAGCCATGATTTTGAAATCATCTGCATCCAGAAGCTGCTGCTCCAAGAGGCATTCAAATTCCACAATCCCTTCTGGTGAATACTGACCCAAGTTTTTAATGAGCAGGCTTTCAAACACCTGCTCATTACCTTTTGCTTGCTGATGCGCAAAGTCAATTACTCGCCAAAACTCTTCCTTGTTCATCTTGCCGATTGCGTGATATTCCAGCTGACTACCATCAATTGAAGGCATTATAGTAGCATTTTTCGCTGGCTCGCAGCTGCTCAACAGGCAAATTAGGATGACTACAAAACCTATTGACTTTGAGTAGCTCATGCCATCACTGAGCACTACGCATACTTCAACTCCCCTGCCCCTACGCGCAGGGTCACACCCGCCTCAGCGGTGAGGTAGCCAGCCACTTGGGCCTGGTAGCCGCTTTGGGCAAGTTGCTGCATGGTGGCTTCGGCGGCTTCGGGGGCTACTACGAGCAGCATGCCGTTGCCCATGTTCCAGTAGAGGTAAGCGGTTTCGGGGCTAATACCGCCGATTTCGCAGAGGCGCTGCATGGCGGGCAAAGGTGCAAAGAGGTTATCGAGCACCGCACCTAGGTTGTTTTTGAGCACGCGCTTGAAGTTATCGGCCACGCCGCCGCCCGTAATGTGGGCCGCGCCGCGCAGGGGCAGACCAGCATCAAGCACCGCCGTGAGGGCGGGCGCGTAGATGAGCGAGGGCGCGAGCAGAGCCTCTCCCCAGGTGGCGTACTGGTCGGCGTCGGTACCGTCGTAGGGCTGCTGGTGCCAGTTGTCACCGAAGAGACGCTGCAACGTCTTGCGGGCCAGCGAGTAGCCGTTGGAGCGAAACGAGGGCGAGCGCAGGGCTACCACGGCATCGCCGGCCTGAGCGGTGGCACCGCTCAGCGGTTGGGCCAAGCTGGGGTGCAGTACCCCAATGGCCGTGGAACACCAGTTGAAGTTCATGCGCGCGCCAGGAAAGCCACCGATGCGGTTGCCCAGTTCGGCAATTTCGCCGCCAGTAATGGCGATTTTCGCGAACTGGCAGGCATCATGCAGGCCACGCATCATCTCGTCTACCACGTCGTAGTCGAGGGTGTTCACGTCGATGATGTTCGACAAGTTGGTAGGCACGAAGCCGGCCGCGATGAGGTCGTCGGCGGTCATGGCTACCAAGTCGTACCCTAGGGTGTCGTATTTATCGAGGCGCTCGCCCAGCTCGATTTTAGTGCCGATACCGTCCGAGCTGATACCTAGGCGCTCCTGGCCAAAGCGAATTTCGTTGCTAAAGCCGCCGTCGAGGTCGCGGGCGGGCTCGCCGGGTAGGCCGGCGCGGGTAGCAAACGTCTTTTTCGACCAGTTATAAGCGTTTTTCGAAGCGGCGTTGCCGAGGTCGATGGAGTAGCCGGCGTCGGGGGTTTGGGCGTTGTTCATGCGGTTAAGGCGGGGCGCCTCACCACCCAGCTCCCTCTCCGAAAAGGAGAGGGGGAGCCAGACGGCGGAGTTATATGATTACTTAATTTCTTACAGTCTAAAATCATCCGGCTCCCCCTCTCCGAAGATGAGAGGGAGCCGGGGGTGAGGCCCCCACGTTAGGGCGGCCCCTACCTTAATGCTCGGTCGGTAGCGGCGCTTTCGCGCTCACCGAGGGCACCTTGTCCACGATGCGGTGGCTCTGGCGCTCCTCCTGGATGTGGCGCAGGTAGCGCGTCACATCGCCCGTCGGGTATTTGCCCGTAAAGCATGCAAAGCACGACCCACCGTGGCCGCGCTCCTCGGCAAATAGGTCCTGTAAGTCGCTCAAATCCTGATAAATGACTTTATCAGCTTCGATGTAACGGCAGATTTCCTCTTCCGTATAGTTGGCCGCAATCAGCTCGGTGCTCATGGCCATGTCGATGCCGTAGATGCAGGGCGACACAATGGGCGGCGCGCTCGAAATGAAGTATACCTCGCTGGCGCCCGCCTCGCGCAACAGTCGCACGATACGGCGCGACGTAGTGCCACGCACAATACTGTCGTCTACCACGGCCACCTTTTTGCCCTCCACAAAAGCGCGAATGGGATTCAGTTTCTTCTTCACTACGTCCTCGCGGCCGGCCTGGGTTGGCACGATGAAGGAGCGACCCATGTGGTTATTTTTCACCATGGCGCGGCGGTAGGGCACGCCAATGGCTTCGGCTAGGCCCGAGGCCGAGAAGTAGCCCGACGAAGGCACGTCAATTACCATGTCGGGCTTGAGACCGGCATCAACCACTTTGCGGGCGATAATCTTACCTAGGCGCACGCGCTCGCGAGCTACTAGGCGGCCGTGAATGGTTGAGTCTTCGCGGGCGAAGTAAATCTGCTCGAACACGCAGAACGCCTTGGGCACGGTGTTCTGGTTTTTATAGTGAACCTGGTAGTTGTTGTCGATAAAAATGGCTTGGCCCGGCCCCACATTCTCCACAAACTCAAAGTCGAGGTAGTCGAAGCAGGTGCTTTCCGAGGCAAACGCATATACCGGCCCCTCGGGCGTGTCGCGGCGGCCCATCACTAGCGGGCGGATACCTAGAGGGTCAGTAAAGGCCAACAGGCCATGCCCCGCAATGATAGTCACGGTAGCGTAGGCACCCTTCACCAGCTCTTGAGTCGTTTCTACAGCATCGAAAATATCGACCACTGAAATCCGGTCCAGGTCCTTCACCCGCAGCTCCGAGGCGAAGGTGTACATAATGAGCTCCAAGTCGTTAGTCGTCTTGGGCAGCACGTGGTACTTATCGTGCAGCAGCTTAGCCACATCACGAAAGTTAATAACGTTGCCGTTGTGCACCATGGCCAGCCCGAAAGGGTAGCTCGTGGTAAAGGGTTGCGCCAAATCGGAGTCATTCGCGCCCTGCGTGGTGTAGCGCACGTGCCCGATGCCGGTATTGCCAGTCAGCTTTTTGGTATGCTTGGGTTTAAAAACGTCGTTGACCAAGCCCTGCCCCTTGTGCAGGTGGAAGGCGTCGCCATCAAACGTTGCAATGCCGGCGGCATCCTGCCCCCGGTGCTGCAAGGCGGTAAGGCCGATAATCATATCGCCCACCACGCGCTCGGGGCCGTGAAAACCTACGATGCCACACATAATCAGTTAATTATGAGTTAGAAATTATGAGTTAGTAATCTTGGGAAGGATGAGTAGGGAGCGTAGAGCAACGACCTAACACTAGCTAGGCGGTGAGAGCAGACTTTGTAATTAGCGCCGCGAGTGTTTCGGCATATAAGACGTGCTCCACAGCCAAGCCGCGGCGCTGCACCTCGGCCAGGGTATCAGCTCCTACCAAATTTACAACACGCTGCGCCAGAATCGGCCCAGTATCCAGGCCTTCGTCAACCAAGTGCACGGTTATTTTGGTTTCCGTCAAGCGGTTATCGAAGGCCCACTCGTAGGCATGCAAGCCTTGGTGTTGGTGCGTATCAGCAGGGTGGATGTTAATGATGCGGCCCGCAAACGCCCGTACAAACGTGGGCGAGAGCACCCGCATGTAGCCCGCCAGCACCACGTAGTCGGGCCGGTATTCTTGCAGAATGGCTACCACGTCGCGGTCAAACTCCTCGCGCTTGCGGCCTTTCGAGCTCAGGCTATCGGTAGGCAGACCTAGGGCGGCCGCCGAGTCGATACCCGGCGCGGTGAGGTCGTTGCTGAATATCACGACTATTTCGGCCAGGCCTTGTAGCACGCCCGTTTGCACGGCCTCGGCCAGCGCGAGCATGTTGGAGCCGCGGCCAGAAAGCAGGATGGCAAGACGGGCAGGACGTTGGTCGTTCATCTAGTAAGCGCTCGTTTCGAGCAGCGGCGCGGGGCGCTGCCCAATGTCGGGGCGCACGTATTTGTCTTGAAAATAAACCTTTTCTGTCTCCGCGTAAGCTAGTTGGATAGCGGTGGGCAGGTCGGGGCCGTGGGCTACTACCACCGCCACGCGGCCGCCATTGGTGAGCAGTTCGCCGGGCTGTTCGCCTGCCTTCACGCCGCCCACAAACACTTGGGTATCTTGGCCTTGGTTGCCGATGCCGTGGATGGGGAAGCCCGTTGGGAATTGCGCTGCCGGGTAGCCACCCGAAGCCAGCACTACGCCCACAAAGGCGCCAGCGCGCTGCTTGGTTATCGTTTGGGCCAAGTTGCCTTCAAGCGTCGCCTCTATCAGTTCGAGCAGGCTGCTTTCCAGCGCGGGCAGGATAACCTCGGCCTCGGGGTCACCTAGGCGCACGTTGTATTCGAGCAGCTTGGGACCGCTCGGCGTCAGCATCACCCCAAAATAGAGGAAGCCCACAAAGTCGAACGGCTCGCTTTGGAGGCCGCGCAACGTGGGGTCAATAATATCCTGGCGAATGGCGGCCAGCGAGTTATCATCCAAAAAGGGCACTGGACAATAAGCACCCATGCCGCCCGTGTTGGGGCCTTCGTCGTTGGCAAGCAGCTGTTTGTGGTCCTGGGCCGGGGCCAGCAGCCGGATGCGGTTGCCATCGGTGAGGCCGATGAGGCTCACCTCGGGGCCGGTCAGCTTCTCTTCGAGCAGGAAGCTAAACCAGCCTTCATGTAGTTCGCGCAACTCGGTGAGGGCGGCCGTGGCCTCGGCTACCGAACTGCACACGTACACGCCCTTGCCAGCGGCTAGGCCGTCGTACTTAATAACTACGTGGCCAGCGAGTTCCTCAGCTTGCGCCTGCGCCTCGGCAAACTGGTCGCTGCGGTAGCTCCAGGCGCGAGCCGTGGCAATGCCGTGGCGACGCATGAAGTCCTTGCTCCACACCTTCGAGCTTTCCAGCGTAGCCGCCTGCCGCCGCGGGCCAAACACGCGGATGTCCGTCTCCAGGAAGTAATCGGCCACGCCCGCCGCCAGCGGTGCCTCCGGCCCCACCACAATCAGCTTGATGCCGTGCTCCTGGCAGAAGCTTTGAATGGCCGGAAAATCGGTGGCGCTAATGCTAGGCACGCTACCTGGAATGCCAGCGTTACCGGGCAGCACGTGCACGGTCGCGCCATCCTGGCGAAGCTTGGTAGCTAGAGCGTGCTCGCGGGCACCGGAACCAAGGAGGACGAGCTGGGTGGTGGAAGTTGGCACAGCGTTTAAAAGAGAGAAAAAAGGGTTTCACAGAGTAGCGGAAGGAAAGGCGTAAACTCCCCTCTTTCCGTCCTTGGCTCTGCACGATATGGCTACTTTAGTAATCCGGCCTTCACCAAGTTGCGGGTCAGGCGCTCGGTTACGTCTTCATCATCACCGGCCGTGGCTAGGGGCTGGCCCACGACGCGCTGGTAGATGTCGAGGTAGCGATTGACGGCCTCCTGCGTTACCTCGGGGGTGAGGGCGCGGGGGTAGGCCCCATCCTGCTTATTGGCAATGAGCCACTGGCGGATGTATTCCTTGTCCATCTGCTCGGCGCCCTCGGGGTTCTGGGCGTAGTCGGCGGCGCTCCAGAAGCGCGACGAGTCGGGCGTATGGATTTCGTCAATCAGAATCAGCTCGCCGTCCAGCAAGCCAAACTCATACTTGGTATCGACCAAAATGATGCCCTGCGAAGCCAGCAAGTCGGAGCCAACTTTGAACAGTTCCAGCGCCTTTTCGGCCATCTTATCGTACAGTTCCTGGCTTACCCAGCCCTCGCTCACGAGGTTTTCGGGGGTGATTTCGCGGTCCGACTCCTCCTTGGTGGTTGGCGTCACGATGGGCGTCGGGAACTGCTGGTGCTTGGTGAGGCCGTCGGGCACGGTCACGCCCGAAAACGTGCGCTGGCCGCTCTGGTAGCCGCGCAGCATCGAGCCGGTGAGGTAGTTGCGCACTACCATCTCTACCTTAATCGGTTGCGCTTCCTTCACCAGCATGGCGTTGGCGTCCACCATGCCCTTCACGTGGTTGGGGATGATGTGGGCCGTTTTCTCGAACCAGAAGTTGGCTAGGCCGTTCAGCACCGCACCTTTGTTGGGGATGGCCGTTTCGAGCACCGAGTCGAAGGCCGAGAGGCGGTCCGACACCACGATGAGGCGGGTGCTGTCGTCGATGCGGAAGCTGTCGCGGACTTTGCCGCGGTGCAACAACTGGAGCTGGGGGGTGGCGAATTGCGGGAGCGTGTTCATACCGAATAACTTACGCGTGGGTAGCAGGCGCGCTGGCTTCCTGGGTCCGGCGAATGAGGTGCGTGACAATGTTCTTGAAAATCGCTAGCCCCTCCCCTTCTTCCTTCAGCTCGCCACGGCGCTTTTTCATACCCCAATCGGGGTGGTTGCAGCCGGCCAAATAGGCCTCGGGGTGTGGCATGAGGCCAAAAATGTGGCCCGTGGGGTCGGTGAGGCCAGCGCAGTTGAGGTCAGCGCCGTTGGGGTTGAGCGGGTAGGTGCCGGTCTCCTGGTCGTCGTGGCCGGCGTAGGTCAGGCAGTTGAGCCCTAGGTCGGTGATGCGGTCGCGGGTGGCCGCGTCGGGCACTACCAGGCGGCCTTCGCCGTGGCGCACGGGCACTTCGAAGGAAGTCAGCTCGCTCAGGAAGGGCGTGGGTGTTTTCGTCTGCGCATTCACCTTGAGGCGAACCCAGCGGTTTTCGTAGCGGCCCGAGGCGTTGTGCGTCAGTGTCACTTCGGGCTGGAAATCGCCACCTAGGTTGGGCAGTAGCCCGAGCTTCACCAACACCTGAAAGCCGTTGCAGATGCCGAGCACAAACTTGCCGGCGGCCACAAACTCACGGATGTCGCTGAGCAGTGTGCGGCCCGCGTCGCCGGTCTGGCGGTAGCGCAGCTTGTTGGCCAGCACCACACCCGAGCCTAGGTCGTCGCCGAACGAGAACCCGCCCGGAAAATTCAGAATATCGAAGTCATGGATGCTCACCCGACCGTGCAGCACCTCATTGAGGTGCACGATGGTGGCCTCGCCGCCCGCTAGGCGGTAGGCGGCGGCCATTTCCTCTTCGCAATTGATGCCGAAGCCGGTCAGGATGAGGGCTTTGGGGGCCTGGGCTAGGTCTGCCATGTTAGTAGGTATCACTTGGTCCTTGCTCACTGCTCGTTAGTGCTGTAGCGCCTCGGCGGGCTCCAAGCCAATTGTTTGATTCACGGGCCCGTTGGTCCAGGCGGTGCGGAGGTCGTGGGTCGAAGCATGTAGCAGCTCCTGCGTCCCGTGCACCACACGCAGCTGGCCATCGGCCGTTACGCGGCCCAGGCGCGTAGCCCGCTGCCCTAGGATGCCTTCGAAGGCCGTCACGTCTTCCGGCGCGATGCTTACCACGAAGCGCGAGTGCGACTCGCTGAACAGTAGCGCCGTAGCCGACAAGTCGCCCGCCACGCTACCTAGGTCAAGGTCAGCACCTAGGCCATCGCGGCCGAAGGTGCTCTCAGCCAATGCCACGGCGAGGCCGCCGTCGCTCAGGTCGTGGCTGCTCTGGATGAGGCCTTGCGCGTTGGCTTCGCCCACCAGGGTGTACAATGCTTTGGCTTCTTCGAAGCGCACCTGCGGTACGTTGGCGCCCAGCTCGTTGTAGAGCTGGTAGAACTCCGAGCCACCTAGCTCGTCGTAGGTTTCGCCGAGCAGATAGATGACGTCATCGGCCTGCTTGAAGTCGGAGGTTACTACCTGGCGCACGTCTTCGACCTTGGCCGTCATCGAGTAGAGGACCGTGGGCGGCACCGAGATTTTTACCCCGTCGGCCTTAAAGTCGTTCTTCATCGAGTCCTTGCCGCTGGTGAGCGGGATGCAGTAGGCCGCGCAGGCATCGCGCAGAGCCTGGCACATCTGCACCAGCTTGGCGAGCTTCTGCTTGCCATCGGGGTTGATGGCGGGGTCGTAGACCGAATCGGGCACGCAGAAATTGTCGTTTACCGACCAGAAATTTCCATCGCCCGGCGTGAGGTTGGGCAGCTTGCCGCCCACCGAGATAATCTGCCGCACGGCCTCGTCAAACGAGCCGGCCGACATGTGGTAGGCATCTAGGTCACCCATGCGGGGCAAAATGCCGTTGCTCACGGCCACGCCTTCCCAGCTCTCAAAATTGAAGCGCACCACGGCGGCATCCTGCGGCGCCTGGCCGGTCGCGCCCATCAGGGGCTTCACCACCGTGCGGCCCTTCACCTCGTGGTCGTACTGCCGAATAACTGACTCGCGCGAGCAGATATTGAGCGAACCCATCAGCTTGAATAGCACGTCGTTGTAGTCGATTTCGGCGGGTAGCGCGGGCTCCTGGGCTTCGGGCTTCACGTACTCGGCCAGCAGGGTTTTGCGCGGCACGCCATCGTGCAGGAAGTCCAGCGAGAGGCCAGCAATGGGCTGGCTGTCAAACTTCACGTCGAGATAGCCCTCAGCGTTGAAGAAGCCGATATCGGTCAGCTCTACCTCCATTTCACGACCTAGGGCCAGCAGCTCATCCAGCTTGGCGGGCTCTACGGCCAGGGTGAAGCGCTCCTGCGACTCGCTCAGGAAAATCTCCCAAGGGCGCAGACCGGGGTATTTCAGGGGCACTTTTTCGAGCTCCACTACTGCGCCGCCCGAGATGGTAGCCAGCTCGCCGATGCTAGACGAGAGGCCGCCCGCCCCGTTGTCGGTGCTGCACCGAATGAGGCCGCGCCGCGTAGCCAGCAGCAGGAAGTCCATCGCCAGCTTTTGGGTGATGGGCGAGCCGATTTGCACGGCCGTAGCGGGCGCGGCTTCGTCCAGCTCAATGCTGCTGAAGGTCGCGCCGTGAATGCCGTCTTTGCCCACCCGGCCGCCGGCCATGATGATGCGGTCGCCGGGCAGAATCACTTTTTCCCAGCTGTCTTTGCCAGCTAGTTGCATGGGCATCACCGCGCCAGTGCCGCAGTACACGAGCGGCTTGCCACGGTAGCGGTCATCAAATACGATGGCGCCGTTCACGGTTGGTACGCCCGACTTGTTGCCGCCGTCCTCGATGCCCTTGCGCACCCCTTCAAAAATGCGGCGTGGGTGCAATTGACCGGTTAGCAATTCACCATCGTAGTCGGGGTTACCGAAGCACAGTACGTTGGTATTGAACAGCAAGCGCGCGCCGCCGATTCCAGTAGCCAGCGGGTCGCGGTTGTTGCCCAGGATGCCCGTGATAGCTCCGCCGTAGGGGTCGATGGCCGAGGGCGAGTTGTGCGTCTCGACCTTCCACACGAACAGTGACTCGGGGTTGATGCGCACCGCGCCGGCATTGTCCGAAAACACCTTGATGAGCCAGTCGTTGCCGTTGGCCCGCAGTTGGCGGTCTACCTCGGCGGTCGCGCCCTTGATGAAAGTTTTGAACAAGCCGTCAATCTCTTCTTCCGCGCCCGTTTCCAGGTTTTTGTACTTGATAACGGCGCTGAACTCCTTGTGCTTGCAATGCTCCGACCAGGTTTGGGCCAGAATCTCCATCTCGCAGTCGGTGGGGTCGGCGGGCAGCCCTAGGCCGAGGCGCTGCTCGCGCACGCTGCCTTGGTCGAAGTAGTCGCGGATGGCCTGCATTTCGGGCAGGTTGAGCGCGTACACGTTGTCCTTGCTTAGCTGGAGCAGTTGCTCGTCGCGGAGGCCCGTCAGGTTGATGGTTTCGGTGCGGGCGTCGGCCCCACCGCCGGGGCGCGGCGTGAAGTCGCGGATGCCATCGGCCACCGCGCCTACCTCAAAGCGGTTGATGAGCTTGTTGCCCAGCAGCTCTTCAGCGAGCCGGCGAAGGTCGGCGGCGGGCAGGTCTTTTTCCAGGAAAAACAGCCGCTTCGAGAAAATGTGCTGCGTGCGGGTGTCGATGGGCTCGTTGAGGAAGTCGCCGAGCGCATTCTGGGCCGAGGTGCCCTCGTCGTCCGTCACGCCGGGGCCTTTGGCCACCAAGATGTAGCTTTTGAAGCCCGCGGGCGCGGCTACCTGGTCGATAACTACCGTGTGCAGCACGGGGTCTTGCAGGCAGGCGGCGGCGAAGTCGGCTAGCTGGCTTTCGCTGAGGCCGGGGTAGCGCACGGCGTAGAGCGCCGCGCTGCGCACCTGGCCGGTGGCTAGCCCTAGGTGGCGGGCTGCGTCGGCGGCCACGCGCTGGCCGTCGCCGTCGTGCCGGCCGGGTTGGAGACTGAGGAGGATGGAATGCTGGTTGGTTTCCAAATTAACTTTTGTCATGCTGACGGAGGCGGCATCTTATCACTGCTGCATCCGTCAGATTTACTAATCACCACGTTGCGAGTGTGATAAGGTCCTTCGCAAGCGTATGCCAGGTAAGGTTGACAGGTGGTAATGGATTATTTCGCGTCGGGCCGACTGCCCGGCTTCACGGCCGGAATCCCGGCCAGGTGTTCCGGCACCGCATTAGCCGCAAATACGGCCGCCTGCACCGGCAACAGCGCAAAGTTCGGGAACGGAAGGTCAGCTTTCCCACTCGTGCGGTCAATTAAAGAGGCCACCGCGAGCACTTCGACTCCCATTTCCTTCAAAACCCGTGCTACTTCGAGGGTGCTTTTGCCAGTCGTAACTACGTCTTCGGCAATTACTACCCGCTCGCCGGGGGCTAGCGTAAAACCGCGCCGCAAGGTCATTTCACCATTCGCATCGCGCTCGGTAAAAAGCGACGGCACGCCCAGTTGCCGGGCTAGCTCGTAGCTCACTACCACGCCGCCCATCGCGGGGCCGACCACCGTGTCGGGCACTAGGCCGGCCTCGCGCAGACGCTGGGCGAGCACCGCCATCGCGGGCGCGGCCAAATCGGGCTTGCGCAAAAAGCGGGCGCACTGTACGTAAGTATCCGAGTGCAGCCCCGACGAGAGCTTGAAATGCCCGTTCAGGAGTGCGCCTTCCTCACGCAGCTGCGCTTCGAGAATAGTGGCTACTTCGACGGCGGGGAGGTCGGGGGTGAGGTGCTTATTCATTAGTCAGAAAAACGTCTGTCATGCTGAGCCTGCGAAGCATCTCGCTCGCTTCGCAGCTACTATAAAGGGTTAGCGCGTCACGCGAGATGCTTCGCAAGCTCAGCATGACAATCGTATGAAATCGTGATTTAAGCAGTTACCGAACGGTACTCATTAATCTCATTCATCAACTCCCGCGCGGCGGCTGCCGAATCTTCAGCTTGCCAGATGCTGCGCGAAGCGTTAATCAGCAGCCCGCCGCCGTCGGCTAGCAGGCCGGCTTTCATCACCGAGGCCAGGTCGCCGCCCTGCGCGCCGATGCCGGGCACCAGGAACCACTGCGTGGGGCACAGCTGCCGCAGGCTACCTAGGGCCGCCGCATCGGTAGCGCCGGCCACGAGACCGATGTTGCCGTGCGTCGTGTCGAGGTCGGCGAGTAGCTTAGCCGTAAACTCGCTCACCGGCTCGCCGCTTTGCAGCACCGCCTCCTGGATGGGCGAGTGGTTCGAGGTTTTGGCTAGGGCGAAGACGAACTTGCCGGGGCGTGCGAAGGGCACTACTGCATCGGCACCCATGTAGGGGTTCACCGTCACGGCATCGACCCCCACCACGTCGTAAGCAAATTGCGCGTAGTGCATGGCCGTGTTAGCGATGTCGCCAAACTTGCCATCCAGGATAACCGGGATGCCATCGGGCACGGCTGCCACCACCTGGCGTAGCAGTTGCGTGCCATTGCCCCGGCTTAGGAAAAAGGCCAGATTAGGCTTGAAAGCAGCGGCGTAGGGCGCGGTTTCAGCGATGACCTGCGGCAGGCGGCGCGTCACGTCTTCGTCGGAGCCAGTGGGGTCGAGGCCCACACAGAGCAGCGTATTGGCCTGGGCAACGCGGGTGAGGAGCTTTTGCATTCTTTAGTTGTCAGTTGTTCGTTGTCAGTTGTTAGTGCTTTTCAAGCCACTGTCTGACAACAGACAACGAGCAACTGACAACGATAACTTAGTAAAAACAAAAGCGCCCGGCACAACCGGGCGCTTCCTATTCAGCAGGTTAGAGCACTTTGTAATAATTTACTCGGTCGGATTTTTTGCGGGTGCTGGCAGCACGCACGCTGGCACCCGCACCAACCGGGCACAAAAAAGCCGCCTCAAGCGAATGGGGCGGCAATCGAAAAAACGAATCGCAAAAAGCAACGGAAACGGCAGCCACAGCCTTCCAGTCCTTTCGCAGAGCAGCCGATTGGGTAGCTCCGCGCATCATCCACTGGTGGTTGACTGCGTTCACGGTGCAAAATTACAAAATCCTGTTTCGGTGTAATAATTTGCCCGCAAAAAACATTTCTCGCGAAAACTTTCCCAGCTCGGTTTCGAGTGCTGAAACCCGTCAATACCACGCGCTTTGCCGCTTTTCGCCAAGCCGAAAAAATTTAAGTCCTTTTTCAGCTGGTTGCGCGTCGGGCGCTAGCGGCCGTAACTTTGGCTGTTTATTCCGCTAATGTATTAATAATGTAGCCGCTGTGTTAGCTGCTATTAGTAGCGAAACAGGCCCTCCGCTTCGAGTTGAAGCGGAGGGCCTGTATGCTTTAAAACGGAACGCAAAAAGGGAGTGCTATTCCGTTTTTCATTCGGCTACTTAAACGCCTCGTTCAGCACCGCCGCTAAGCGCACGCCGGCTTGCTGAATGCGCTGCTTCATTAGGTCGGCGTGAGCGGGGTAGTAGCGGTAGTCAGGGTTAGAGTTTTGGGCGGCCTCGGCGTAGAGCTGCGTGGCAGCGGTATACGACTCGAACAGCCACTCGGCGGGGTCGGTGCTGGCCTGCCAGGTTTTGACGAGCGGCGCGGGCACGGCCGCGTCGTACTGCTGGCCCATCTCGGTATAGGTGAGGCCCTGGTAGTCGAGCAGGCCGCTGTCCCAGAGGCTGTGCAGGTTGGTGTCCTTGCCGCGGTAGGTTAGCTTGATGTCATTGCCGCCCTTGTCTTCGGCGCGGCCGGTGTGCATAGGCTGGTGAATATCGCCCACAATGTGCACCACAAAGATGAGCGCCTCGGCGCGCTGCGCCGGGGTTTTAGCAGGGTCACGCATCTCCTTTATTTTAGCCACCAACACGTTGTAGGCGTTGGGGTTAGCCTGGCCTTTCACGGCTTGCAGGTACTGGTCGTGGCCTAGGCCCAGAGCCGTGTTCACGTAGTGCCAGGGCGCGGTTTCCTTAAACTCGGGCAGGTAACGCATCTCGTCGGGCTGAGTGCTAACGAGGGCCAGCGTTTGGGTACCTAGGAGGGCTGTTACCTGGCGGCGCGCCTTTTCAGTGAGGTGGCGGTTGGCAATGAGGCCCACGGCCCGGTGGCCATCCACGCCCCAGGCCCACAGGCGGAGCGGTAGTACTGCCAGCAAGGCCAGCGAAAAAAGAAGCTTGCGCATTCGGTAATTAAACTAAAAGACCGGCAAGGACGCCTATCGGTCTTGGTGGTTGCATGAAGAAACTGAGGTACCTAGGGCTAACTTTCCGTAGAATTTCGGCTCATTTCAAGGCTAGCCCTGGCTACGTAGCTACCAAAATCGGCCCCGGCTCGGTGTACTCAGCTGTTAGCGCTGGTGGTGGTTAGGCGCACCCCGAAGGGCGCTTGAATAACCGGGGGCGCATGGGTCTGCTTTATAAATGCAGCCCGCTGTTCTAAAACTCGACGTGTACTCGCAACGCAACTACGTGCACCGGACCCGACACCCGGCTCGTATTGTAACCAGGGTTAAAAACAATCTGGTAATCAGGGCTCAGCGCGGCGTGGTAGCGCGGGAAGTCAATACTGTAATACACCTCCCCGATGTACTCCAGGCCGTAGTCGAGCCGGCCGTCGCCTAATATAAAGCCCGAGCCGCCTGCCCCTAGGTAGGCGCGGTGCTCGGGCGAGAGGCCGTTGGCCACGGCCGCGACACCTAGGCGGTCGGTGGGGCGCCGCCAGCGGGTACCCGCGCTCGTAAGGCCTACACTCAGGCTATGGTCAATTTCAGTGAAGGCCCAGGTTTCGTTGTGGCCGTCGTTATAGCTCAGGCGGCCGAAGAGGCCCACGTTGGACGTTAGCTCCTGCTCGGCATTCAGCACCACGCCGTATTTGGTGCGGCGCTCAGCGCGCACGGCCGTGATGTCGGGGCCAGCGGAGCCGGCTTGGCTCACGGCCAGGCGGTAGTTACCCATCGCGGCTTGATTGCGGAAGCCCAGCAGACGCACAGCGCCGGGGTGGCCACCTATGCTGTAAGGCTTGGTCAGCTCTAGGGTAATGGCTTGGGCCTTGCCGTAGTGGAAGTCGAGTACTGGGCCGTTGGCATCGGTAGGCATGGCCGAGAGACCACCGCGCAGCGCAAAGCCGGGAGCCACGTATTCGAGCACCGCACCCACGGTGTAGCCACGCGTGTTAGCGGGGTAGTCCCAGCCGCCGGCACTCATCAGGCTCCAGTTGAAGAACTGCGTGCGCGGGTCGTGCGAGTAGCTGTTCTGGTCGAAGTAGTCGGCAATGCTGAACTTGCCCACGTTCAGGGCTAGGTAGCGTGTGGGGCGCGGGCCGGCCACCTGATTGTTGTCGTCCTCAAACTGCTCGGTTTCCGGGCCCAAGGCCCACAGCTGGCGCAAATACAGCCGCGCCAGATACACCTGCGGCGAGGGGTCGCCGATGCGGAAGGTTTCGCCATTGGGCGCTCCCCCGATGCCGGTAGCCCCGCTCAAGCCACTGCCGCCCGCCACCTCAGGATTGAAATACACGGCTGCGCCCTTCCATAGCTTGCGCCCAATAAAGGCGGTAGTAGTAAGCGAAAGCTTGGCCTGCTCGCGGGCCTGTAAGCTAAAATCGCCCTGGTAGCGCGGCGTAAAGTTATTGTGCCACTGCTGGATAACTGTTTGCTGAAAATGCACGCTCCACTTGCTAGCCGCGTCGTGGTCGTAGTGCACAGGCTGCTGCGCCGAGGCTCCTGCCGGCTGCCGGGTAGGAAACGTGCCGGCTGGGGGTGTCACGCCGCCCTGGGCCAGGGTGCGGCCAGCCATACTGACTAAGCTCGCCACGGCAAGCACCCGCAAAAAGTAGAAAGACATCAATCGAAAGAACAGAAGCGACGGTACGCCCTACAAAAGTAAGCCCGGCGCACAGGCCGGGCTTACATTCATCTGGTTTTCATTCTACTGTAGTGTTCATTTTCCAGCTTTAAACGCTACCATATTCTTACGCGTGCTGAGTCAGGAATGTACAGCTTTTGGCCCGGCTTCACACCAAAGGCTTCGTAGAAAGCTGGCACATCGGCCATTGGGCCGTTCACGCGGTATTGGGCCGGCGAATGCACGTCGGTGAGCAACTGCGAGGCCAGGGCTTCGTCGCGCACGTGCATTTGCCACCCCAGGGCATAACCCAAGAAGTAGCGCTGCACCGGCGTCAGGCCGTTAATTTTCTTGCCCTCTTTGTATTGCTTCGTTTTCTTAAAGGCATCCAGGCCAATGACAATGCCGCCTAGGTCGGCAATATTCTCACCGGCCGTAGCCTTGCCATTGATGTGCAGCGAGTCGAGCAGCGTGTAGCCATTAAACTGCTTTACAATAACCGCCACGCGGTCGTTGAAGCGCTTACGGTCTTCCTTGCTCCACCATTCGTGCAGGTTGCCCTTGGCATCGAACTGGCTGCCCTCGTCGTCGAAGCCGTGCGTTAGCTCGTGGCCAATGGTGCTGGCGCCGGCGTAGCCATACACCAGTGCGTCGTCGGCATCGGCGTCGAGCAGCGTGGGCACGGCGAAGGCCGCGGCAGGTAGCACAATCTCATTGTTGCTGGGGTTGTAGTAGGCGTTGTAGGTCTGGGGCGTCATGCCCCACTCGGTGCGGTCTACGGGCTTGCCAAGTTTGTTGAGCTGGTAGTTATACTGCCACTGGTTAGCGCGCATCACGTTGGCCGCCATCGAGTTGCGATCTATGGCCAGGTTGCTATAGTCCTTCCACTTATTAGGGTAGCCCACCTTGGGTGTGATTTTGTGGAGCTTATCCAACGCCACTACTTTGGTGGGCGCGCTCATCCAGTCCACGGTTTTGATGTGCTCGGCAAACGACGAAACCACATTTTTCACCAACGTGTCGTAGCGGGCCTTGGCCTCGGGCTTGAAGTATTCTTTCACAAAAAGCTGACCTAGGGCATCGCCTAGGGCGTCTTCCTCCATGTCGAGCACGCGTTTCCAGCGGGGGCGCATGGCCTTGGCGCCGCGCAGCGTGGTGCCGTAAAAATGGAAGTTCTCGTCCACAAACGGCTGGCTGAGCGTGGGCGCAAACTCACGCGCCACTTGCCAGGTGAGGTAGGCCCTCCAGTCGTCTACGGGTTTGGTTTTGAGCAACTGGCCCACCGTCTGGTAAAACTCGGGCTGGCCCACAATCACGCTATCCACGCTGGTGGCGCCCATCTGAGCAAACCACGTTTTCCAGTCGAGGCCGGGCGTCAGCTTGTCGAGCTGCACTAGGGTCATCTTGTTGTAGTTTTTGTAGGGGTCACGCAGGGCTTCTAGCTTGCGCGACGACTTAGCTAGCGCCGTTTCGAGGGCCATCACCCGCACCGCATTAGCGTTGGCCGTGGTCGAATCCTGACCTAGGAGCTTGAACGTATTGGCCACGTGTCGCACATACGCTCGGCGGATGTTCTTAGTGCGCGTGTCGGTGTTGAAGTAATAATCACGATTGGGCAGCCCTAAACCGCTTTGATGCAGGTACAGCGCCATCTTATCACTGTTCTTGTCATCTTGCGCCACCCGCGGGCCAATGAGCGCCCGCACGCCCAGCGGAATTTCATGAGCAATGACGCCCGGCACGTCGGCCGTCGTCTTTATAGCCGCAATGCGGTCCAACTCGGGCTTGATGGGTGCAGCACCTAGCTTATCGGCTTTCAGCGAGTCGATACCTACGGCCCAGAAATCACCTATTTTTTGCTGGTTGCTACCAGCCGCGGCGTTTGCCCTAGCCGCGTCGATGCTGGTTTGGCGCAGGCGGCCATATACCTCCTTCTGCACCTCAATGCCAATCCCCGAATTACTCTCTGAGGCTGGAATTGGGTGGTTCTTAATCCAGGTACCGTTAGCGTAGCTAAAAAAATCATCGCCTGGCGCTACCGTTGTGTCGAGCGCGGCATATAGCAAATCGGGCTTGCCAGTGGCGCCCGCCGTATTGGTCGAGCTAGCATGGCAGCCCACCGTTAGGGCGGCCAGCAGCGGCAGCGCCCACAAGTTTTTGTTCATTGAATAGAAAGAGTGTTTGCCTGGCCAGCAGCGCCGCCCGCTAGCTAAATAGCCAAAGCTACTAGTAGGTTGCGCGCATCGCCTAAGAGGCGGCACTTTGCGTAGGACAGTTGCACCATTTCCTTTAGCTGAGCCGGTATGTCGCTCCCGCATTTGCTTTTGCTCAACTTCGCCCTAGCAGCCTACCTTACCGGCGTCATTTGGGTAGTGCAGCTCGTCACCTACCCAGCCCTAGTCCTCGTCGGCAAAGAAGAATTTCTCCGCTATCACGCTGCTCATACCCGCGGTATGGGTTGGGTGGTAGGTGCACCCATGGTAGCCGAGCTAGCCTTGGCAGGCTGGCTAGCCTGGACGTCCTACACGGTTTGGGGCGCGGGGCCTGCCCTAGGGCAAGCTGCGCTGGTAGTAGTGGTATGGGCAGTTACTTTTTTTATTTCGGTTCCGTTTCATGACCGGCTCGAAGCCGGGGGCTACAACTACATTGCCCTCGACGGCCTTTTGCGTACCAACTGGCTGCGCACCCTGGCCTGGACCGCCCGTGCTGGTTGGCTCGGCTGGCTGCTCAGTAAAGCCCTCTGAGCCGAGTATCCCAGAGGCTACCCACTACTCATCATCACACCTAAACTGCTGCTACTACGTAGTTCAGTCCGGCATTACTCTTTGCTTTGCGTAACTTGCAGCCTTAATTCCGGCTTTCTTTCATGATGACGAAACGTTTCCTGCCCGCGCTGCTTGCTTCGGCGGTTCTCTTGCTGACTGTGCCCGCCTGCGGCCCCTCAACCAACGATGGCGACGATGATGTAGCCACCACGCCGCTGCCGCCCCTGCCCCCCGCCCCTGACACTACTAAGGGTGCCCAAGCAGCTGCGCCAGCCGCTAATGACCCCACGCGCGAGCTAACGGCCCCCAACGCCACTGAGGACATCAAAAAAATGCAGCCGCAGATGTAATCGGCTTTGCTTTGCCAGACATGAGCAATGGGCAGGTGCGCTAGTTCTTCCTATTAAAAGGGAGCCTAGGTGCCTGGCCATTGCTCATTCTTATTTATATCACCTTGCCTTTCTGATTGTGACACCCAACTCCTACCAGCTGCGCCGCGGGCGCGAAGCAGACCTACCGCGGGTACTCGCGCTCATCCAAGAGCTTGCCGCTTATGAGCGCGCACCTGAAGCCGTAACCAACACCCTAGAAATGATGCACCACGATGGGTTCGGACCAGCACCCATATTTGGCTTCTTCGTCCTCGAAAATGGCGAGGAGCTCCTAGGGCTGGCGCTCTACTACACCGCTTACTCTACTTGGAAGGGCCGCATGCTTTACCTCGAAGACCTAGTAGTGACTGAGGCCGCTCGCCGGGGAGGCTATGGCCGGCTGCTCTTCGACGCCGTAGTCGCCGAGGCTCGCCGCACTGGTGCCCAACGCCTCAAGTGGCAGGTACTTGATTGGAACGAGCCAGCCATTAATTTTTATAAGAAGCTAGGGGCTGAGCTCGATACTGAATGGCTTAACGGCAACCTTTCGGCCGAGCAGATTGCAACTTATACCCTAAGTGCAGCTACTGCCACACTTTAGTGTAACGGCTCACCTACTCCCTAGGAGATTACGTATTAGTATAAATTACTTGGCAAAGTACTTGTTAGTAAGCACTACAGTTCGTTGCTTAGTACCAGCTAGCGAATTTAACCTCTTGTCTATTGCACATATCCTTCGTCGATGAAATACATTTTCCTCCTCCCATTGGCTTGTTCATTAGTGCTACACGCCTTTTCGGCGTCCGCCCAAGCCACCCGCCCTATCACTCCCGGCCAAGAGCCTACAGGGCCAGTACCAGTCCAGCTAGCCTGCCGCTCCTTTAGCGGGCATGTCAAGTCTACGACTGGTACTCCACTAGTAGGTGCGACCATCATGGTTAAAGGCACCTACGTAGCGCGAACCACTAACGACGAAGGATATTTTACCTTTGACCTGCCCTCTGTTCCTACTCAGGCCCCGCACCTCATGGTTAGCTCGGCGGGTTTTGCACCTCAAGAGTTTTTAATTACTAGCTGTGAGCCACTAGCTATAGAACTCCAAATACTAGAAGGCACGCGCATCAAGCAACGTGGTAGGCACAAGGGCTTTATTAAACAAGCTGGCAAAGGCTAAACGCGGAAAGGTTCTCAATGCTCGAGTTTCATGAACCTTTTATAGTGGACACCACCTTCCGGCTGCCAGGCTTAGGGCTACTAGTATCACCCGCAAAACCAATACCTCATTGGCTAGCCACTCATAGTTTACACACAGCACTGCTTATAATATTACCTGGCACACAGCCTACTATTAAAGTAATGGGTACAATAGAAGAAGTTGTACATGATAACCAAGACCCACAACGCGTACTTATATTAGACCTTAATCTTGATTCCGCAATTTATTCAGGAGATAGACTGATAGTTAGCGAAGCACCATCGGAGCTGTATTAACTATAGAACAGTCATTCATCAATAAAAAGCCCCTTGCTCCACAATGAAGCAAGGGGCTTTTTATTGATGAATGACTGTTCTATACCTAAATAAGAATCCAACAACAGGACTAATCTCTTAAGATTTCGCAACATTCCATTGCAAGAGCACCTCATCCAAGAGGTGAGAGGCGGGACAGGCTAAAATGCGGAGAGCCCCCTGCCGAGCGCTGGTCAAAGCGCAGGGGCAGGGGGCTCTCTCGTTGTAAAGTTGGCGGCGACCGACTCTCCCACCGGTGAAGGC
>NZ_JAELXV010000008.1 GCF_016427535.1 Hymenobacter sp. BT559
CGCTGCGCCCCGCGCCCGGGCCACGGGCGGTGGGGCAGCCCGCCCCGCTGCGGCCCCCAAGCCCGCCCGCCCAGCAGGCCCGCGCCCCAGCTTGGGCAACGTGCTGGCGCTGCTCCGCGACCGGCGCTTTCACCTCATGGTGGGTTTTGGCTTGCTGCTGAGCTCGCTGTACCTCACTATCGCGTTTACTTCGTTCCTGTTCAGCGGGCGCGCCGACCAAAGCATTGTGGCCGCCCTAGGTACCATGCCGGTGAAGGAAGCCGGGCAGGAGTCGGGTAACTGGCTGGGTCTGCTCGGGGCTTGGCTCTCCGAGAAGCTCATCTACCGGGGCTTTGGGCTATCGGCCTACGCCCTGATTCCGATAGTATTCTTCCTAGGCTACAAAATCGTGTTTCGGCGGGCCAAAGGCTCGGTGAGCTACGTGCTGGCGCTGGGCCTATTTACCATGCTGTGGACCAGCGCCTTGCTGGGCTACGTGGTAGTGCAGATGGAGCAGCCCGGCACCGACCCGCTGGAAGCTCACCGCTTCGACTGGCTCAGCGGCGGCGCAGGCTACGAAATGGCTTTCTGGCTGCAGTCGCTCATCGGCTGGGGCACGGTGCTGCTGCTAGCCTTTGGGCTGCTGGCATTCGTGGTGTACTTCTTCAACATCACTAGCCTGGACCTCAACCTAGGCGGCAAAGACGAAGAAGAGGAGGAGCTAGATGAAGAGCTGGCGCCAATGCCCGCTACCGCCCCTACGCCCACCGCCAAAGCTGCGCCCCGCCCCGCCCCAACCCCCACCCGCCAAGTAGCGGTGCTGGAAGCAGAGGAAGACGACGAGCCCCTGCCCACCCGTGAGCCCGAGTATGAGCCCGCGCCCCGCCCCAGCCCGCTCAAAGCCCCCGTGCCGTTGGCGAGCCCGAGCCTAGACCTGGAAATAGCTAGTGACCCTGCCGACGAGCCCAGTGCCGAGCTACCCCTGGCGAGTGGAGTAGGAGCCCCCATTGCGCTGGCCACCACGTCCCTGAGCGCACCAGCCGCTGCGCCAGTGGCCGCCGCAGGGCCGGCCTTCTCTTTCGAGCTGCCCGAGGCTGAGCCCGAAGTAGCAGCGCCGCTAGCGCCTAGCATTCCGACGCCGCTCTCGCTGGCCGACTTGGCTGATGCCAACGCGCCGCTGCCCACGCCTAGCCCCAAGCCCCAGGTGCCAAGCACCAGCTTGGAGATAACCGTGCCCAGCCGCGACGACCTCGACCCCAATGCCGGGGCCGACATTGCGGCCGTAGCCGACGAGCAGGAAGACGCCGACGCCATGCCCGACGTCAACTACGACCCCACGCTCGACCTCTCGCGCTACCAGTTCCCGACCCTGGAGCTGCTCAATGACTACGGTGTAGCCAAAGCCCAGGTAACCAAAGAAGAGTTAGAAGCCAATAAGGACCGTATCGTCGAGACCCTCGGGCACTATAGCATCGCCATTGCCAGCATCAAGGCTACCATCGGGCCCACGGTTACGCTCTACGAGATTGTGCCCGAGGCCGGTATCCGCATCTCCAAAATCAAGAGTCTGGAAGATGATATTGCCTTGAGCCTGGCCGCCCTAGGTATCCGTATCATCGCCCCGATTCCGGGCAAAGGCACCATCGGTATCGAGGTGCCGAACACCAAGAAAGAGATGGTGAGCATCCGCTCGGTGCTGGGCAGCGAGAAGTTTGCCCGCTCCGAAATGGACCTGCCGGTGGCCTTCGGCCGCACCATCACTAACGAAGTGTTCGTGGCCGACTTGGCCAAGATGCCCCACTTGTTGATGGCAGGTGCCACTGGCCAGGGTAAGTCGGTGGGCTTGAACGTGATTCTGGCTTCGCTGCTCTACAAGCGCCACCCCGCTCAACTCAAGTTTGTGCTAGTTGACCCGAAGAAGGTAGAACTCAGTATCTTCAATAAGATTGAGCGCCACTTCCTGGCCAAGCTGCCCGACACCGAGGAGGCTATCATTACTGACACCAAGAAGGTAGTGAACACGCTAAATTCGTTGTGCATGGAGATGGACCGCCGCTACGACCTGCTAAAGGAAGCTGGCTGCCGCAACCTCAAAGAGTACAACCTCAAATTTGTGGAGCGCCGCCTCAATCCCAAGAAGGGGCACCGCTTCCTGCCGTTCATCGTGCTGGTAATCGACGAGCTGGCCGACCTCATGATGACGGCTGGCAAAGAGGTCGAAACGCCCATTGCGCGCCTCGCGCAGCTGGCCCGCGCCATCGGTATTCACCTCATCGTGGCTACCCAGCGCCCCAGCGTAAACGTGATTACGGGCATCATCAAGGCCAACTTCCCTTGCCGGATTTCCTTTAAGGTGACCAGCAAAATCGACTCGCGCACCATCCTGGATACCGGTGGGGCCGACCAGCTCATTGGCCAGGGTGACATGCTGTTCTCAGCGGGCTCGGACCTCATCCGGGTGCAGTGCGCCTTCATCGACACCCCCGAGGTAGACCGCGTGTGCGACTACATCGGCGAGCAGCAGGGCTACCCCGATGCTTACCTGCTACCCGAAGTAGCCGGTGCCGATGGCGACAGTGATGGCGATGCCGGTGACCTCGACCTAAGCGAGCGCGACTCGATGTTTGAGGAAGCGGCCCGCTGCATTGTGCTGCACCAGCAGGGCTCTACCTCGCTTATTCAGCGCAAGCTCAAGCTAGGTTACAACCGCTCGGGCCGCATCGTCGACCAACTGGAGCGCGCCGGCATCGTGGGCCCTTTCCAAGGCTCGAAGCAGCGCGATGTGCTCATCCCCGACGAGTACCAACTCGAGCAGTTGCTGAACACGCTGCCCAAGTAATTGATAGCTGCCAAATAGCAAGTGACAGATGAGGTCTACTTTCTGAAAAGGAAGTAGACCTCGTTATCTATAAGGTTGCTTGCTAGCTGCTTAACTGGTAAATATTGCTTGTTCGATTACTTTTGGCCCCGCTTTTGCGTAAGGCAGTTTCATCCGGTCTCAACTAGCCCGGTTTTCTATTCCCCATGACTCAGAAATTTTCCCTGCTGGCGCTGGCCGCTACCCTGGCCCTGCCCGCCGCCGCGCAGCAAGACCCTAAAGCCGGTAAAATCCTCGATGCCGTTAGTGCCAAATACACCGCCCTCAAATCGTTTCAGGCAGGCTTCACCCAAACCCTGGAAAACCCCGCCGCTAAGCTCAAGCAAAACCTGAGCGGCGACGTGACCGTGAGCGGCCAGAAATACCACCTCAAGGCGAATGGCCAAGAGGTTATCAACGACGGCAAAACCACCTGGACGTACCTCAAAAACGAGAACGAGGTGAACGTCGCCGAGGCCGACCCCACCAACCAGGATATGTCGCCGGCCCAGATGTACACCATGTACAAGAAGGGCTACAAGTACACCTACGTGAAGTCGCTTAAGGACGGTGGCGTGGCCAGCGACCTCATCGAGCTCTCGCCGGAAGACCGTAAAAACGACGTGTTCAAGGTGCAGATTATCGTGGGTACGGCCGACAAAGCCATCCACAGCGTGAAGACCTTCAAGAAGAACGGCACGCGCACTACCTTCACCCTCAATAACTTCAAGCCCAATGTGCCCGTCACGGCCAGCACGTTCGCTTTTGACAAAGCCCAGTACCCTGGCGTGAAGGTAATTGACCTGCGGTAAGGATACCCCAGGACGCTTGCCAGCTGCTTAACCAGCACCTAGGTGCCGATTTTTAACTCGCCCTGCTTCAGTCCGAAGCGGGGCGTTTTACTTTTACGGAGCGCTATTGCTGGCAAATTGCCCTAGGTTCTTATTGTCCTAATGAAAGAAGATTTCCTCCATTACGTCTGGCAGCACCAATACTTCGACAAGGGTGACCTGCGCACTACCGGCGGCGAGGAAATACAGGTGCTGCGCCCCGGCCAGCGCAATGCCGACGCAGGCCCCGACTTCCTCAACGCCCGCCTGCGCCTCGGCGACGTAGAATGGAACGGTGCCGTTGAAATCCATCTGCGGGCCAGCGACTGGCAGCGGCATAACCACCAAACTGACAAGAAATACGACCAAGTAGTGCTGCACGTGGTGCACGCCGCCGATGCCGACGTGCACCGCACCAACGGCAGCCTCATTCCGGCCCTGGCGCTGGCCCCGCGCCTGGCGTCCGACCTGCTAAGCCGCTACGAGGCCCTGATGCAGGCGCCAACCGCTGCCGCGCTACCTTGCGCGCCACTGCTCGGTCAAGTGCCCATGCTGGTGCGCACCATGATGACCGAGCGGGCGCTGCTAGAGCGCATAGAGCAAAAGGCTGATACGCTAGCCGCGCTGCACGAGCACCTAGGGCACGACTGGGAAGCCACGACTTACCACGCCCTGATGGCGGCTTTTGGCTTCCAAAAAAACAGCGAGCCCCTGGCCCGCCTCGCCAAGGCGGTGCCGCTGCCCCTGGTGCGTCGCCACCGCCACGACCAACGCCAACTCGAAGCCCTGCTGTTTGGGCAAGCCGGTATGCTGGTCGAAACCTCCGAAACCGCGGCTGACGACTACCTGCATGACCTGCGGCGGGAATACGATTTTCTGAGCCATAAATACAACCTAGGGCCCACCGCGCTGGCGGCCCACGAGTGGAACTACCTGCGCCTGCGGCCCGCCAATTTCCCGGCCGTGCGGCTGGGGCAGCTGGTGGGGCTGCTGCACCGCCGCCCCGCGCTGTTCGATGCCCTGCTGACAGCGCAGAGTGTGCTGGCGCTTAGCGAGTTTTTTGCGGGTGCGCCGGCCCCCGCGTACTGGCAGCAGCACTTCCGGCCCGGCCGGCCGGGCAAGGTGCCAGGGCTGGGCAAGAGCAGTATTGAGCTGTTGATTATTAACGTGGTAGTGCCACTGCGCGTGGCCTACGCCCGCCACACCGGCCAGCCCGAGCTGGTTGAAAATAGCATAACGCTGCTGAACGAGCTGCCCGCCGAGCACAACCAGTACACCGACCTCTACCAGGCCCTAGGGTTTGAGCACCGCACGGCCGCCGACTCGCAGGGCCTGCTGGCCCTGAATAAGGGCTACTGCCAGCCGCGGCGCTGCCTACACTGCGCCATCGGCGGGCGGCTGGTGGGCGGCGACCCAGGACGCTTGCGTATCAGCCGATGAAGCTAATCTTAGCCATTCTGCTAAACCTGCTCGCCGCCCTGGCCCTAGGGTGGTGGCTGCGCCGCGAATACCGCCGGGCTGAACCAGAGCTGCGGCGCTGGCTGCTGCCGGCGCTGGCCTTGCGCGTAGCGGCTGGCGTGCTCCAGCACAGCTCTGATGCGCAGTTTATGCACGCTTGGGGACAGGGCTTTACAGCGCGACTCTGGACGCAGCCGGCCGTTGGTTGGACTGCGCTATGGCAGGGGCGGCACGTGTGGTATGGCACTTACCCTTTGGAGGTTTATCAATGGTCTAACACTTTATTCATCAGCAAGATATTAGCCTTACTAAACCTTGTTACACTCGGTAGCTTCTGGTTGAATGGCGTGTATTTAAGCCTAGGATGCGGCGTGGCTTGCTGGTGGCTAGTGTGTACGCTGCGCCAGCTGTGGCCGGTAGCGCCGCTAGGGGCGAGTGTAGTCGCTTTTCTACTGTGGCCATCCGTAGTGTGGTGGTCGTCGGGTATCGCTAAAGAAACGCTGGTGCTGGGCAGCGGTGCAGTGTTAGTATCGGTAGTAATCAATCTGCTACTTAGCCGCAAAACAGTGACTGCAAAATGGTTAGATTGGATGCTGCTGTTAGGTTTGGCCTGGCTACACGTGCGGCTGCGCTATTTTTTTGCGCTGCCGCTATTAGGTAGTTTACTCGGCCTGGCCGTGGTAGTGCTAGCCGAGCGCCGGGGCTGGCTGCAGGCCGGGTGGCGTGCCCAAGGGTTGGTGCTGCTAGGCGGGCTGGTGCTAGCCGGCGCGCTGGTTGTAGCGGTGGGTGGCGAGCCAGTGTCGAAAGCCTTCGTCACGAGCCAGCTGTGGGAAAACTACGTGCACGGCCTGGCCACTTCGGCAGGGCGGCCGCACTTAGTATACAGTAGCCTACGCCCTACCGTGAGTAGCATGGCGAGTCACTTTCCCCTGGCTACCGCTCAGGCCCTGGTGCGCCCCTGGCTGGGCGAGTCGGCGGCCCTGCGGTATGTGGCTGTCGGGCTCGAAAACCTATTAATAGTCGGGCTGCTGGCCATGGCAGCCATTGCCGCGTGGCGCGGCCGGCCTGGCCGGCTGCCGGCGGCCTTGGTGCTGGCTCTGCTGCTGTACTGCGTGGTGCTAGCCGGCCTCATCGGCCTGAGTACGCCTAACCTAGGAACACTGCTGCGCTACCGCACGGTGCTGCTGCCGTGGCTGCTATGGCTACTGCTGCAAAACGACTACGCCCGCCAGCTACTGCGGCGGCTAGGCCTAGGTGGCTAAACGAGGGAGCTAATAGGCCGGCTGCGCTGTTTACTGCTGCACGCAACGCGTAACTTTGCTTTTTATGGAAAACCCCGTTATCATTCTCGGCGCGCAGGCCGTCGGCACGGCCGCCCTGGATGCGTTTCTCTCCAACGATGTGGTCGTGTACTGCATTCTCGACGACGACCCCAAGCTGCACAATACCGAGCTGCTCGACGTGCCCGTAATGGGCAATACCGACGACGGCGAGCTTTTAAAACTGCTCGGCAAGAAGTGCGAAGTATTCGTGGCCACCGAAGACACCGCCAGCCGCCGCAGCCTCACCAAGATGCTGCGCGACGACTACGAAGTGGTGCCCGTCAACAGTATTCATCAGCGCGCCAGCGTATCGACCCACGCCGAGCTGGGCCACGGCAACTACGTAGGCCCCAATGCAGTAGTGGCTGCCACGGCCAAGCTAGGGCAGGGCATTTTGGTGGGTGCCAATGCCGTAGTCGAAGGCCAGGCCAGCATCGGTGACTATGCCCAGCTGGGTACGGGCGCGCAGGTAGGCGTAGGAGCCAGCGTAGGCGCGGGCGCGTTTGTAGGGGCCGGCGCAGTGCTGGTGGCCGGCGTGAAAGTGGGCGACAAGGCCCGCGTAGGCGCTGGCTCAGTAGTAGTGGCCGACGTAGCCGCTAACCAAACTGTATTCGGCAATCCGGCCAAGCAGGTGTAAATTTTTGTTGTCAATTGCTTGTTGTCCGTTGTTAATGCCTACTAATAGAGTTGTAATAGCGGACAACAGCGAAACTGATAACGGACAACGAGCAACTAACAACTATGAGCTATCAAGTCCTTCTCTATTATTGCTATACGCCTCTCGAAAACCCTGAGCAGTTCCGCGACGAGCACCATCGGCTGTGCCTCGACCTAGACTTGCGCGGACGCATCATCGTGGCGGCCGAGGGTCTGAATGGTACTGTGTCGGGCACCCGCGAGGCTTGCGCCGGCTACATGGCCGCCGTGAAGGCCGACCCGCGCTTTGCGGCGCTGGAGTTTAAGATTGACGAAGTCGAAGGCCACACCTTCCAGAAGCTGCATGTGCGGCTAAAAGATGAGATTGTGCACAGCAGCCTGCGCCACGTGCGGCCCCACGAAAAAACCGGCCAGCACCTGACGCCCCAAGAGTTCAAGGCCTTAAAAGACCGCGACGACGTGGTGGTGGTCGACGTGCGCTCCGACTACGAATACAACCTAGGACGCTTTAAAAATGCTGTAACGCTGGATATCGAGAACTTTCGCGATTTTCCCGAGCGCGTCGAACGCTTGCAGGAGTTCAAGGATAAAAAGATTCTGACCTACTGCACCGGCGGTGTGAAGTGCGAAAAAGCCAGCGCCTTCTTGCTAGAGCAGGGCTTCGAAAACGTGTACCAGCTACACGGCGGCATCATCAAATACGGCCACGAGGTAGGCGGCGAAGACTTTGACGGCCAGTGCTACGTGTTTGATGGCCGCGTGGCCGTGGACGTAAACACGGTGAACCCCACCGTCATTTCGCGCTGCCACCACTGCCAGCAGCCTTCGCCCCGCCTCATCAACTGCGCCAACCCGCACTGCAACGCCCACCTGCCGCTGTGCGAAAGCTGCGGCGAGCAGTTGGCCGGCGCCTGCTCGGAGGCCTGCGCCGCGCACCCCGACAAGCGCCCCTACGATGGCACGGGCACGTACCCAAAAATCAGCAACCACTACACACCGGCTCAAGGCTTGGCGTCGTATAGAGGGTAGTGCGATTTTTGTCGTTTGTCATGCTGAACGCAGTGAAGCATCTCGCGTAGTGCACTAATCTAGAATATAAAGGATAGCTGCACCACGCGAGATGCTTCACTGCGTTCAGCATGACACTTTTTTAAGTAATAACCTAGTTATGATTCCCGAATCCGAACTCATTCTGAACGCCGACGGCACGATTTATCACCTCAATCTGCTGCCCGACCACATCTCCGACACTATTCTGACGGTGGGCGACCCGGCACGGGTGGCGCAGGTGAGCCGGCATTTCGATTCTATCGAGTTTGAGGGCGTGCACCGCGAGTTTGTGACGCACGTGGGCTACTACCGCGGCAAGCGCCTCACGGTGCTGAGCACCGGTATGGGCACTGATAACATCGACATCGTGATGAACGAGTTGGATGCGCTGGTGAACATCGACTTTATGTCGCGCACTGTGCGGCCCCACGAGGAGCGCATGAACCTGCGCATCATTCGCCTAGGTACCAGCGGCAGCCTCCAGTCCGATGTGCCCGTGGGCGCGCTGCTGGCCACCCAGCACGCCGTGGGCCTCGATTCGCTGATGCAATTTTACCCGCTCATGGAAACCGGCCTCGAAACGCAGGTAGCCAAGGACTTGCAAAACTCGCTGGACCTGCCCTTTGCCCCCTACGTGGTGCGTGGCTCCGACCTGCTGCGCGAGCAGCTGGCCGGCGACCTGCTCATCGGCAACACTGTGACGTGCCCCGGCTTCTACGGCCCGCAGGGCCGCCGCCTGCGCCTTGACCTGCGCCAGCCCGATTACATGCAGCGCCTGCAAAGCTTCCGCCACCAAAGCCCGGAAGGTGATTTCCGCCTCAGCAACTTCGAGATGGAAACCGCTGGCTACTATGCCCTAGGGCAGCTCTTGGGCCACGAGGTGCTGAGCCTCAACGCCATCGTGGCCAACCGCGCCACCGGCGAGTTTGCCAAAGACGCGGGCGACATCGTCGACCGTCTGATAGCCCGCACCCTAGCCCTCCTATAATCGCAGATTCGAACGGATTTTTAGGATGTAACGGATACGCCCGCTGCGCGGGCTGATTAGCTGGTCGAGTAACAACCAGAAAAAGCCGCCCTTTCGGGGCGGCTTTTTTAGTGTGCGGTTTCATCAGTTAGCTAGTCAGCCCGCGCAGTGGGCGTATCCGTTACATCCTAAAAATCCGTTCGAATCTGCGATTAATAGAAGTCAAACCCCAGCACAGCGCGGAGTGGGAGCATGATGCCGGCTTTTAGCGTAAGATACTCGGGATGCGCGCCCCACACGGCGGTTTGTACGCGCTTGGGCTGGCCGTCGGCGGTTTGAAAAAAGATATCCAGCTTGCCGTGGTAGGCATTGCCCAGGCGGGAGGCACGCTCAGCATCGGCGCTGCGGCGCTCTAGGGCAGCCTGGTCGGTCAGGACATCCTCTTGAGAAAATCGGAGCGTGGGAATACTCTCTTTGTCAACGGTTTCAATGGGCTGGTCGGTGGTGGGAGCAAACATAGAGGAACAGCGGCAGAAAGTGAATAATGAGTTGCGACTACTACTTTACGCAAGCAGTTCTGCTTTTAGTATGAAGCAAAAACCAAGTTGCCTGTTTAGCCGCGATGCAGCTTGGTGCGGGCAATATTACTTATAGTGTACCAACCTAGGGCCAATTTTGGTTACACTTCGGCGGCCAGGAACTCCATAGTATCGATACCATCGGCGTAGTCGGCCACGCCGGGAGTCTGTGCCCGGCCAAACGGGAACGAACCGGGGTAGCGCCCCCCAGCCGACACGAGACACTGCGTTTGGGCGGCCACGTTGGTGAGCTGGTCGAGCAAGTCAATCTCTTGGGTGTAAGTGCTGTAGTGCACTACCGAAATGGGCGATACGATAGCCTCGCGCTCGGTGAGTAGCAAAAAGCCGTTATCGTAGTGCGGCACCGCATTCACCAGTAGAATGCTCTTGTTGTAATCGTAGTTGTTCTGGTACTTGTGGTGGTCGAGCACGCGGTGGTAGGGCTGCAGCGCGTCGAGTAGGGGCACAAAATCGTAGCCCTCGGGCACGTAGAGCTTGCTCACATTGCGGCAGCCCAGGCCGTAATACTGAAAAATATCGGGACCTAGGGCGGCCAGCTCTTCGGCCGTTTCGTGGCCCGTAAGGATACCTAGGCTGGTGCGGTTGCGCCGGATGAGGTGCGGCTTGTTGCGGAAGTAATACTCGAAGTAGCGCGCTGTGTTATCCGAGCCGGTGGCGATGAAGGCATCGGCCGCGTTGAGGCGCTCCACGAACTGAATACGCTCAGTGAAAGCTGGCTCAACTTCGGTTAGCTCCTTCGCAATCCAGAGCATCAGCACAGTGTCTTCTTTGCTGGGCTTGGCCAGCAGTGTGTGGCCGCTGACGAGCACGCACAGCAAGTCGTGAAAGCCCACGAGCGGAATATTACCCGCCATTACCACGCCTACTTGGCGGGGCTCGGTGGGCTCGGCGGGGTAGCGGCCGGCCCACTGGCTGAGCTGGGGCTCGGCTAGCAGGTGGGCAATGCCCGCGATGGCAGCGCGCACGTTGGGCAGGTCAAACCAGCCGTTGCGGTTGCGGGCGCGAGCGGCTAGGTCGGTGAGTTCATCTTCGGTAAGGGTAGCGAGGCGTTGGCCTAGGGCCGCGAATGCGGCGAGGCGGGAAGCATGGTTCAGCATAGGGAAGGGGTAGCGGCAAGCCCGGATGCGCCCTACCTTTGAGGGCGCAATGCAGCCGCGACTGTAGTTTTTACGTACAGTGCGGCAGCTTGACTAGCAAAATTACTCATTAGCATAAGGAGACGACGGCAATGGCCATCATGATAACCGACGAGTGCATCAATTGTGGTGCCTGCGAACCGGAATGCCCCAACACCGCTATTTACGAGGGCGGCGCCCAGTGGCGCTGGGCCGATGGCACCAAGCTCAAAGAAGTAGAAACGGCTGATGGCAAGCAAGTTGGTGGTACCGACCCCCAGCGCCCGGTATCGAACGAATACTACTATATCGTGACCGATAAATGCACCGAGTGCGTAGGCTTTCACGAAGAGCCGCAGTGCGCCGCCGTGTGCCCCGTCGATTGCTGCGTAGATGACCCCGACCACCGCGAAACCCGCGAGCGCCTAACTCAAAAGCAGGCGTGGCTGCACAAAACGGCCGCGTAAGTTTTTGCGCGCCGCTTAGCTACACCTTCGTTTGCCAGCCTACGGGTGCGGCAAGCGAAGGTGTTTTTTTTGGTAGAAGCATGAGCTAATGCAACTTGCAGCTTCATTAGCTGCGCAGTGCGTCGATGACCAACCTCAAAGGAAAATTTTGGAAAGTAGGCCGCTGGTATGGGGCTATTTTTATCGTCTTGCTGGCTTTCCGGCTGCTATATGGGTACGTGGCCACGAGCACCGGCCGCGGCGATGACTACAGCGATGACTTCTTTAGTAGCATCGAAAACTTGCGCCGCAACTACGCCTCTGAGAAGTTTGCCCCCGAGAAAATAGCCTTGAAAAAGGATGTAGCAGCTTCGGCCAGCATCGCCTCCAACCAGAAGTTTGAGAAAACGGCTTCGGTGAAATCCAAGACTTCCGAGTTTGGGCAGGACGAGAAGTTAGTTAAAGCGAAAACGCTGGCTTACAAGGCTATTATTCAATATGAGCAAAACCTAGGGCAGAAGGGCAACCGGCAAATTCACTTGTTGATAGTCGTACCCCCAGCCATGTTCGATAAGTTTTACCAGGAAATTCAGCAAATAGGCTCGGTAAAAGCCACGGAAATCACCAAAGTTGATAAAACCAACGAGTATCGGCAGCTCAACGCGAAGAAGGTTTCGATTGAGAAAACGCTGCAATCGTTGAACGAGCTAAAATCGAAGGGCGGGCAAATTGCCGATTTTGTGTCGCTCAACGACAAAATTTTGGAGATAGAAGAGAAGCTGCAGGAGCTAGGCGTAGAGCTTGGCAACTTCGACGCAGAGAATGAATTCTGCACGGTTAAATTCTCGCTTTATGAAGGCGCAACTGAGAAAAGCATTAGCTTCATTCACCGGCTGAAAGTAGCTTTGGAGTGGACTGTCAAGTACTTCGCAATCCTGGTTTTCGCTTCGCTAGGGCTCTCGGTTACGATTTTTATTTTGTTGCTCATTGCTGATAAGCTCAAGCTGCTTACAGCGCTAACCAACAACATGTCTCGAGAGTAAGAGCGCTAGCACGATTGTTAGAAGAGTTTTCGCCGGCTGTCTTGCTCGGCCGCTAGCAGCCGCAAGAACTCGTCGCGCGACACTTCTTCCGCACCTAGGGCTGCCATATGCGGCGTGAGCTGCTGGATATCGAACCAGCTAGCGCCTCGGGCCCGTAGGTGCTCTGCCAAGGCCAAAATAGCCAGCTTGGAGGCGTTGGGGCGGTAGTGAAACATACTTTCGCCCGCAAATACGCCCCGCACGGCCACGCCGTAGAGGCCGCCCACCAACTCGGAGCCGTCCCAAATCTCTACGCTATGCGCGTGGCCAGCAGCATGCAGCGCCTCGTAGCTGTGCACCAGCTGCGGCGTAATCCAAGTGCCGTCCTGGCCGGGGCGGGGCTGCGCCTGGCACGCCCGCATCACCTGCCCAAAAGCCTCGTCGAAGCTGATGCGCCACGGCGACTGCCGCTGCGCCCGTGCTAGGCTGCGCCCCACGTGCAGCTCACTTAGGCGCAAAATGCCACGCCTAGGTGGGCAAAACCAGGCCAGCGGCCACCCCGGCACCGGCCACGGAAAAATGCCTTGCGCGTAGGCCGCTAGCAGGTTTTCGACGGTAGGCTGGCCACCTAGGAGAAGTAGGCCGTCGAGGTCGTCGCGGGCAGCGGTGGCTGGGGGGAAAGTAAGGGGCATTAGGTTAATCGTAATACGAAGTTGCAAACAGTGCGGTAGGAGGTATGTATTTTGAATTTGCGATGATAAAATCAGAGTTTTTGTTATGGAAGTGCCTATTGAAGCCAAGAGGAAAGTATTTGCAGCTATTGCTGCTCAGATGGGTAACATACCAAAGGTGGCCCGTTTGGCAACTAGCTTAGCCAAGAGCTTCAAACCCACTGCTTCTGACCCTTTGGAACGGGCCAAAAATTTAGCTTACCTATTATATGTACATGAGCAGCCAGATTTATGCCTCCAAGCGTGTCAGCTTCTCAATGATATTGCGTTTCAGAACAACTATAACCTCTGGACGTGGGTTGAGCTGACATTAGCTCTTGAGTGGAAACTTCGCATCGATGCTGGTCAGCCAATGCAAGCACAGGCGTGTGCCACTACTATCCTTGAAACCTTTCAAATAGGTAGCGAAACCGAGCGCTTGCAGAAGAGTGCGGCCTTAAAACGTCGATTAACGGGCAGTCTGTTGTGTGATACACAGATTGCGGAAGCACAACGAAATGGCGATAAAACAGCGGAGAAAAACTGGCGCATGCTACAGTTAGGGGCACTGCTGTTTATCGAAGCGCTAGGGGGCTCTAGCACGTTGCCAGTATCAGAACTCGAACTACAATTCGCATTTAATTTGGCTAAGCTGCGGAGTACTTAGTTAAGCTGTTAAGATTAACAGCTACTACCCCGCCGTACTTTTGCCTGCTAGTAGCCGAAAATTCCTAGCATGTCTCTCGCCAAAACCTATTCGCCCGCCGACGTTGAAGCCAAATGGTACCAGCGCTGGCAGGAGCAGGGCTTTTTTAAAGCCACCGTCAACCCTCGCAAGCAGCCCTACACCATCGTGATACCGCCGCCCAATGTGACGGGCGTGCTACACATGGGCCACATGCTCAACAATACCATTCAGGACGTGCTGGTGCGCCGCGCCCGTATGCAGGGCAAAGAAGCCTGCTGGGTGCCCGGTACCGACCACGCCAGCATCGCCACCGAGGCCAAGGTAGTGGCTATGCTCAAGGAGCAGGGCATCGAGAAAAAAGACCTGAGCCGCGAGCAGTTTCTGGAGCACGCCTTTGCCTGGAAAGACAAGTATGGCGGCATTATCCTGGAGCAGCTCAAGCAGCTCGGCGCCTCCTGCGACTGGAGCCGCACGCGCTTCACGATGGAGCCCAAGCTGACCGAGGCCGTGCTGCGCGTGTTCGTGGACTTGTACCGCAAGGGCTTGATTTACCGAGGCGTGCGCATGGTGAACTGGGACCCGCGCGGCGGCACCGCCATCTCCGATGAGGAAGTGATTCCGAAGGACACGATGGCCAAGATGTACCACCTCAAGTACGAGGTAGTGGGTCAGCCTGGTCGCTTCCTCACGGTGGCTACCTCGCGCCCCGAAACCATCATGGCCGACGTGGCCGTGGCCGTGAACCCCACCGACCCGCGCTACCAGGACCTGGCCGGGCAGCGCGTGCGCATTCCGCTCCTAGGTCGCGAAATTCCGGTTATTCAGGACGACTACGTGGCCGTAGACTTCGGTACGGGCGCGCTGAAAGTAACGCCAGCGCACGACCTCAACGACTACGAAATCGGCCTGCGGCACAACCTACCGGTGCTCGATATTCTGGCCGACGATGGTACGCTGAACGAGAAGGCCGAACTGTACGTGGGCCAGGACCGGTTTGCGGCCCGCCGCAACATCGTGGTCGACTTGCAAGAAGCCGGGCTGCTCGATAAAATCGAGGAGTACGCCAGCATCGTGCAGACTTCGGAGCGCACTGGCGCCGTGATTGAGCCCAAGCTGAGCTTGCAGTGGTTCCTGAAAATGGAGCACCTGGCTAAGCCCGCGCTCGAAGTAGTCGAAAATGACACCATCAAGCTGCACCCGCCCAAGTTTAAGAACACCTACCGGGTGTGGATGGAAAACGTGCGCGACTGGTGCATCTCGCGCCAGCTGTGGTGGGGGCAACGCATCCCGGCTTACTACCTACCCGATGGCTCGTTTGTGGTGGCCCTCAGTGAGGAAGAGGCCCTAGGGCTAGCTCGCGAGCAAAGCGGCAACAGCAGCTTGCAAGCCAGCGACCTGCGCCAGGACGAGGACGTGCTCGATACCTGGTTTTCGTCGTGGCTGTGGCCCATCTCGGTGTTCGATGGCTTCGAAGACCCTGACAACGCCGACATCAACTATTTCTACCCCACCAACGACCTGGTGACGGGGCCTGACATCCTCTTTTTCTGGATTGCCCGCATGATTATGGCCGGGCTGGAATTCCGCAAGGAAATTCCGTTTCGCAACGTGTACCTCACTGGTATTGTGCGCGATGCCCAGGGCCGTAAGATGAGCAAGCAGCTCGGCAACTCGCCCGACCCGCTGGACCTCATCCGCGACTTTGGGGCCGATGGCGTGCGTACTGGCCTGCTCTTCTCGGCCCCAGCCGGCAACGACCTGCTCTACGATGAGAAGCTGGTGCAGCAGGGCCGCAACTTCAACAACAAGCTCTGGAACGCCTTCCGCTTGGTGAAAGGCTGGGAAGCTGACAATAACTTGCCCTTTGCTAATGCGCAGGCTGTGAAGTGGTTTGAGGCCAAGCTGGCCGACGCCATGGTGGTCATCGATGAGCATTTCGACAAGTTCCGCATCAGCGACGCCCTGCTGACGGTGTATAAGCTGGTGTGGGACGACTTCTGCTCGTACTACCTCGAAATGGTGAAGCCTGCTTACCAGCATCCCATCGATGCTGAGACACTGCGCGCCACCGTAGATTTCCTCGAAACGCTGCTTAAGCTGCTGCACCCGTTCATGCCCTTCATCACCGAAGAGCTGTGGCACGAGCTGGCCGAGCGCGGCCCTAAAGACTACGTGTGCGTAGCGCACTGGCCCAAAGCCACCGCGCCCGCCGACAGCGCCACCACGCTGGCCGAAATGGAGCGCACCCTCGCCATCGTGGCTGGCGTGCGCAACGTGCGCAACCAGAAGAACATCGGCCCCACCAAGCAGGTGGACCTAGCCGTGAAAACTGACGCCCCCACCGAGGTGCAGGCGTACGCCAACCTTATCAGCAAGCTGGCTAACCTCAGCGACTTGTCATTTGTGAGTGAAGCGCCGGCCAGTGCCGTAGGCTTCGTGCAGGGCAGCACCGAGTTTTTTGTGCCGCTCGACATGCAGGTAGACCCTGCCGCTGAGCGTGCCCGCGTCGAAAAGGAACTGGAGTACGCCAAGGGCTTCCGCGACTCGGTGAATAAAAAGCTGGGCAACGAGAAATTCGTGGCCAATGCCAAGCCCGACGTGCTGGAGCGCGAGCGCCAGAAGCTAGCCGATGCCGAAAGCAAAATCGCGGCGCTGGAGCAAGCCTTAGGTGCGCTGTAACCTAAGCAAGCTTCCTAACTGAGTATCCCCCTCATACAGGCCCTGGCACTGTGTGAGGGGGATATTTGCTTTGAGTCTAGCCCTTTTATAGTGAGAGTTCAAAAGTAAAAAATAAGACGTAAGAACGAATTAATAGTCGTTTATTTGGGCTTACCAACTTTTATTCTGCCCATGAACGTACTACCTACTCTTTGGCTAGGCTGCCTAGGTACGCTGGCGACCCTCGCTGCGCAGGCACAGGCCACTACTACCACGACTATGCCCCAACCACCGGTGGCCACCATAAAGGCCAAGCAGCTCGTGTCGCCCAACGGCACGCGCACTGATAACTACTATTGGCTCAACGAGCGCGAAAACCCGCAGGTGCTCGACTACCTCCGGGCCGAAAACGCCTACTTCGACCAGCAAATGGCGCCCGTGAAGGGCCTGGAAGAGAAGCTGTTTCAGGAAATGCGCGGCCGCATTAAGGAAACCGACCAGTCGGTGCCCTACCGCGACAACGGCTACTATTACTACACCCGCTACGAAGCGGGCGGCGAGTATCCGCTCTACTGCCGCAAAAAGGGCAGCCAGCAGGCGCCAGAAGAAATTCTGCTCAATGGCAACGAGATGGGCAAGGGTCACACCTACTTTGCCATTGGGGGCTATGAGGTGAGCGATAACAATGAGCTGCTGGCTTACAGTACCGACATTGTGAGCCGCCGCCTTTACACGGTGCGCTTCAAAAATCTGAAAACCGGCACTTTATACCCCGATGAAATCGCTAACGTGGAGGGAGCCGGCGTGTGGGCAGCCGATAACAAGACGTTCTTTTATGCCAAAAAGGACGTGAACACGCTCTTGCCTTACCAGATATACCGCCACACCCTAGGTACCGACCCCAAGCAGGATGCGCTGGTGTACGAGGAAAAAGACAATACTTTTTACACGCACATCAGCCGTAGCAAGTCAAAGAAATACTTGCAAATCTCGCTCACTAGTTCGCTCTCCTCAGAAGTGCGCTACCTCGATGCGAACAAGCCGGCCGGTGAATTTAAGGTGTTTCTGCCCCGCGAAACCGACCATCTGTACGAGGTAGAAGATGCCAACGGACAGTTCTACGTGCGTACCAACTACCAGGCGCCGAACTTCCGCATCGTGAGCACGCCGCTGACCAACACGGCCAAGACGGCGTGGAAGGACGTGATTCCGGCCCGCTCTGAGGCGTTCATTGCTGGTATGGAGCTGTTTAAAGACTACCTCGTACTAAACGAGCGTAAGGACGGCCTGCTGCAGCTGCGCGTGATTCGGTGGCAGGATAAAAAGGACGAGTATCTGAAATTCAATGAGGTAGCTTATACGTCGAGCATCGGGGTCAATCCGGAGTTTGACACCCAGCAGCTGCGCTTCAACTACACGTCGTTTACTACGCCGACCTCGACCTACGACTATAACATGGCCACCCACCAGCAAACCCTGCTGAAGGAGCAGCCGGTCCTAGGTGGCTTCAACAAGAACAATTACACCGAAGAGCGCCTCATGGTGAAGGCGCGGGATGGCAAATTCATCCCCGTGTCTATCGTTTACAAAAAAGGCTTCAAGAAGGACGGCAACAGCCCGGTGCTGCAATACGCCTACGGCTCCTACGGCGCATCGATGGACCCAACCTTCTCGGCCGCGCGCCTGAGTCTGCTCGACCGCGGCTTTGCCTACGTGCTCTGCAACATCCGGGGCGGGCAGGAGCTGGGCCGCCAGTGGTTTGAGGATGGCCGCATGCTGCACAAAATCAACTCGTTCAACGATTTTATCGACTGCTCGGAGTACCTAGTGAAGCAGAAGTACACCTCGCCCACGAAGCTATTCGCTATGGGCGGCAGCGCCGGTGGTCTACTTATGGGTGCGGTGGTGAACATGCGCCCCGACCTCTACAAAGGCGTAATTGCAGCCGTGCCGTTTGTAGACGTGGTTACGACCATGTCGGACGAGAGCATTCCGCTTACTACTGGCGAGTACGACCAGTGGGGCAACCCCGCCCAAAAGCAGTACTACGACTACATGCTCTCGTATTCGCCCTACGATAATGTGAAGGCACAGGCTTACCCCAATATGCTCGTTACCACCGGCTTGCACGACTCGCAGGTGCAGTACTTCGAGCCCGCCAAGTGGGTGGCCAAGCTGCGCGCGACCAAGACCGACAAGAACCTGCTGCTCATGCACACCGACATGGAGGCGGGCCACGGCGGCGCGTCGGGCCGCTTCAAGGCCTTGCACGATGTAGCGCGGCAGTACGCGTTTATGCTGCTTCTATTAGGCGAAAAATCATAAGCAAGAACGAGTGGCACTCCGTTTGGCGTAGGGTAGGACCTAGGTGCAAAACGAAGTGCTGCTCTGGCTTACTTTCTGACGGAAGGCGCGGTGGTCCCTTGGGCCTCCGCGTTTTTTTCGTCGGCACTCAGTTGGTTTTGAAGTTGAAACGTGACTTGCTGGCAGTCGTTGAAGTGCTTCTGCGCTTCTTTCAGCGCGGCCTCCGTAGCACTGAGGCGCTGGTAGAGAAACCCAATAAGACCTAGGGAAACGACCAGGGCCGCGATAAAAAGAATATTTTTCATGAGTGTAGCAAGGCCGTACCAAAAACGTCTGTCATGCTGAGCCTACGAAACATCTTTTCACGCTAGATTATCTCAGCCGTAAAAAGATGCTTCGCAGGCTCAGCATGACAGACGTTTATTGAGCCTTTTTTAAGAAATTAAATCGTCGTGTTTGGGTCGAACTGCTCGAGGTAGTCAGCCACTTTGCGCACAAACAAGCCACCTAGGGAGCCATCGACCACGCGGTGGTCGTAGCTGTGGCTCAAGAACATAAAGTGCCGCACGCCGATGAGGTCACCCTGGGGCGTTTCGATTACAGCAGGCTTTTTCTTAATAGCGCCCACGGCCATAATAGCCACCTGCGGCTGCATGATGATGGGCGTGCCCATGACGTTGCCAAACGAGCCCACGTTGCTCAGCGTGTATGTGCCGCCCTCTAGGTCGGCGGGCGTGAGCTTGTTTTGGCGGGCGCGGTTAGCTAGGTCGTTAACCTTCTTGGTCAGGCCATTAAGGTTGAGCTGGTCGGCGTTGTGAATGACCGGCACGATTAGGTTGCCCGACGGCAGTGCCACGGCCACGCCCACATTGATGTCGCGCTTCTTAATGATATAATCACCATCGACCGACACGTTAATGGCCGGGAAATCCTGAATGGCGCGGGCCACGGCCCACACGAAGAGCGGCGTGAAGGTCAGGTTTTCGCCGGTGCGCTTCTTATAGGCATCCTTGTGCTTGTTGCGCCAGTGCACCAGCTCGGTCACGTCGGCTTCCACGAAGCTCGTCACGTGCGGCGAGATGCGCTTGGAGTCAACCATGCGCTGCGCAATCATTTTGCGCATGCGGTCCATCTCTACCAGCTCCTGGTTGCCTGATACCGAGGGGGCGGGCTTGGCAGCAGGACTAGGTGCTTGGGGCTTGGCGGCTGGCTGCGGCGTGGGTTCTTGGTCCTTAGGACGGGCTGCGGGCGCCGGCGGGGCGGGTGCCTCTGAAACTGGTGCTGGAGGCGTTGGAGCCGCAGGGACTGCCGGAGCAGGGGCGGGCGCTGGAGCGGTGGCCGTGGGCACCAAAGGCTTTTTGCCGTCGGCTACGTAGTCCAGAATATCTTTCTTAGTTACGCGGCCTTCCTGGCCGGTGCCGGGCAGGCGCTCTAGGTCGCTCATGCTCACGCCTTCTTCGCGGGCGATGCTGAGCACCAGCGGCGAGTAGAAGCGGCCAGCCTGCACGGGGTGCTCGTCGGAGGTAGGGGCTGCCGGGGCGGGCACGCCTACCGGAGTGCCGGGGCTGGGCAGGTAGGGCACATCGGCGGGGCCGGGGGGCGCCGTGGGCAGCGGCGGAATATTGTCGGGGTCGGCTACGGGTGGGTTGGCGCTGGCTTCTTCCAGGTCGTTGTTTTCCTCCAGCGGCGAGGGGGCTGCGGCTGCGGCGCTGGCATCCGTTTCGATGCGCGCAATGGGGGCTCCTACGGCCACCACTTCGCCTTCTTGCACCAGTATTTCGGCCAGCGTGCCAGCGTACAGGGCGGGTACTTCGGTATCTACTTTGTCAGTAGCTACTTCGAGCACCGATTCATCTTGCTCGATGGCATCGCCAACTTGCTTGAGCCATTTGAGTACGGTGCCTTCCATGATGGATTCGCCCATCTTGGGCATCGTCATTTCCACTCGGGCCATAAAAAAGGTCGGGGGGATTAAGAGAGAGTAGAGTGGGAGGGAGCTTGTGGCTGCAAAGGTAGCCGTAAAGTGAACCGGGTTTGGTATGCCAAGGTTAGCGGGCCCCGCACGGCGCCCCTCATACCCCGCCGCTACCGCGCACGAGCTGAGTGGTGGCCCAGCTAAATGTCTAGGTCAGAGGCCTAAGTAGACAGCTGCGTTGCATTAATCAGCTATTCTTCATAAATACCTGCTTATGGGTATTGGATGGCTTCAGCATGTGTCGTTGCTTTGTGTATTGACCTGGCTTTGTGCTATAAATCAGTAGGATGGTATCCTGGGCCCAGGCAGTAATAATTCTCCATTTTCCTAGTTATGAAAACACATTTACCACCACGAGCACATTGGTCAACCCCAGCCGTATGGCGCACTTCGGCAACGTCGGCTCCCATTTGGGGCACCGTGTCGGTATCGCAGCTGCCGGCCCGAGCACTGCCGCAGCCCCTGCCGGGCTGCCAGCTGCAAGTGCTGTTGCGCATCTGATGGCGGGCCGTAGCGGTCTGTGGGACTGTGCTTAAGCCAATAACGAACAGGGAGCGACCTCAACGCCCCCCAACTAGTGCTTGCCGCTAGCTGGGGGGCGTTGGGCTTGGTGGCAGGGCCGCTTAGCTACCTAGGAGCGGTGAAAAAAGGAACTGGTGCGGCCTAGGTCTGGAAATCCGGGCTGTTGGTCGGGGTGTAGGGGGCATACGCCCGTAGGTTTTTTGGGCTGGTCATTTTCGGCCGGGGGTTTGTATAAGCTGGGTCAGGCCGTGATAAACAATGGATGGCTGATACAACTAATTGCTTGCCGATTATTTGTAATGAAGCTATGCTGCTGAAAGCCTGCCTGTAGTCATATCCCTATCCTTCCACTCTTTCTCAATCTTTTTTCGTGAAAAAGTTTTTGTTGCCCCTGCTCGCCGTGGTTGCCATCTCGTTTAGCGCAGCCGCCCAAACCACTCCGCCCCAGAAGGGCGACCACCCCCGCCGCTCGCCCCAGGAAATGGCGCAGCACCAGGCTAAGCGCCTCAGCAAGGAACTGAGCCTGACCGCCGACCAATCAACCAAAGTAGAGCAGATTATGGCGGCCCGCGCCCAGGAAATGCAGGCCCTGCGCGCCGATGCCAGCACCCGCCCCACCCGCGAGCAGATGCAGGCCAACCGCGCCAAGTACAGCGACCAGCTCAAGCAAGTGCTAACGCCCGAGCAGTTTGCAAAATACACCACCCTGGCGGCCAACCGCCACCACGGCCACGGCATGAAAGACGGCAAGCTCAAAGCCAAAGACGGTAAGCTGAAGTTAAAAGCTAACTCCAACGCCAGCTAAGCTGTCTGCTGCCCAAGCTGCCACAAAAAAGGCCACTCCTGCCTAGGAGTGGCCTTTTTTGTGTAATCTAACAACCTAGGCAGCCTAAGCTAGCCAATGCAGTTGCGGAGTCAGCCTGCCGCCGGCCGGCGCATCCGTTAAATCCTAAAAATCCGTTTGAATCTGCGGTCTATTTGCCGCCGAGCATGAAGCCTACATACGCCTGGAAGGTCGAGTTGCGGGCATTGCGAAACTCGTCGTTGCTGTAACCATCCTTAGCAAAATCGGTGAAGGCGCCGTTGTAGCGCAGGCCCACCAAGAAGCCCGACTCAGCCTGGAAGCCCAGGCCAGCGGCGTAGCCTAGCTCGTTGCGCTTCACGCGGTCGAGGTCAGAAGTCTGCGAGCTGACAGAGCTCACGGTATTGCCGTTCAGGGTTTGGGTGCGGTTGTTGCTGATGCTTAGCAGGTAGCTATACTGCGGGCCAGCTTCGAAGAACACACCGCCCGTTTTGAGGCGCAAGAGCACGGGCACATCGAGGTAATCGTAGCGTACGTTGCCCGTGTTGCGGATGGTGTTGTTAAGAAACGTGTACTGCCGGTCAGCATACTTGAAGCCTTTTTGCGAATACAAGCCTTCAATCTGGATAGCCAGGAAGTCGTCGTCTATCAGCCCTAGGTTGACGATGGCGCCGCCCTGGAAGCCAAAGCGGTTTTTGTACTGGTCCTGCTGCACGAGGTCACCCGAAAGATTCGAGAGGTTGGCACCAGCCTTGAGGCCAAAGCGAACCGACTGAGCATGAGCGGCCGGGGCCGCAGCAGCTACTGCCAAGGCAACAGCAGCAGTGCTAAAAAGTAGTTTTTTCATAAGCCGCCATACGAATAAACGTTGCGAATGGATGGAAATTCGTTGGCTTAAAATAGCCCCGTGGTGTGTTTGCGGCCGCTAGAACCGTGCTTAAGCGGCTTATTGCTATGGTGTCGAGCGGCCGGATTTCCGCGGTGCAAAAAGCCAAACAAACCCCGCTGCTCGCGGCTGTGGTAGCGGTAGGTGGCGTATACCGGTACGTAGTCGCCCTGGCTGGGGCGGTGGCGCCGAAAGCCCCGGCCCCGCCAGGTAGTAGAAGCGCTTTCGGTAGGAGCGGCCACGGTGGCGGTGGCCAATAGGCCAATGAAGCCGCTGATGAAGAGGGCAGTCCGTAACATAATAAGAGCAGAATGAAAGGAGAGAAAAGCAGCTGGCCAAGCCAGCGGTAGCGCCCTGCTACGTTGCTCCTAACTCCAAGCGCGTGCCAATTAGTATACCTAGGGAAATAACCTGCTGGCTAGCGCGCCCGTCTAACCGGCTCACCCTTGCCCCGCGTGCCCATGAGCCTTTGGCAAATTATTCAACGCCTGCTACCCTTTGTGCGGCCCTACCGTTCGCTGGTTGTCAGTACGTTGCTGCTCACGCTGGTGGGCTCGCTGGCCGCGCAGGTCAACCCGTTTGTGCTGCGCTACACCGTCGATACGGTGCAGGGTTTGCTCAACCGAGGTCAGGGGCTGGCCGAAGGCTGGCATATGCTGCTGTGGGTGAGTGGCTTGCTTCTGGGTAAGGAGTTGGTAAATACGGGTATCACCTTCGGGCAGAAGTACTATGGCGAAAAAATCCGCATCAGCGTGTCGGGGGCGTTGGCCGAGGCGGCTGTCACCAAAATCTTAGGGTATGAATTGGGCTTTTTCTCGGAGGGCGGCAACCAAACGGGTAAGCTCCAAACCCGCATCGACCGGGGCGTAGAGAGCCTGATGAAGCTGGTGCAGAACTTCTTTATTGATATTCTGCCGCTCTTTGCCAACGCCATCGTGGCGCTGGTGGTCATGTTTTTTGCCAATAAGTGGGTCGGCCTGGTGGCGCTGGCCGTGCTACCGGTCTACTTCTGGCTCAGCTACCGGCAGGCCGACCGCCTCAACGGCACCCGCCGCAAGTTGCGCAGCCTGCGCGAGGAGAAAAACCACGGCCTCATCAGCATCATCGACAGCATCGTGGTGATAAAGAGCTTTGTGCGTGAAGCTTACGAGGGTGATAAGCAGCTCGCCGTGCAAGACCGGCTGGAAGAAGCCCAACTCTCGACGCGCAGAACCAACTTTCGCTACGACGGCCTCAAAACCTTCGTGGAGCAAATTGGGGTGGTGGCCATCATCGTGCTCACGGCCTACCTCGTGCTGGCCGGGCAGATTAGTATTGGGGCGATAATGTTCCACATACTTTTATTCAACAATGTATCGGCGCCCATCCGGCAACTGCACCGCATCTACGACGAGATGAACGAGGCCCTGACCTACGCCGAGGGCTTTTTCGCCATCCTCGATGCCGACGACCAGACCGAGCGCCCCGGCCCACTACGGCCCGCGCACCTCTACGGCCGCTTTGAGCTGCACCACGTCGATTTTACCTACCCCAGCGGCACGGCCGCCCTGCACGATGTGAGCCTGACCATCGAGGCGGGCAAAACCACCGCGCTCGTAGGCCTCAGCGGCGCGGGCAAGAGCACGATTATCAATCTGCTCTGCGAGTTTTACCGCCCCAACGGCGGTACCGTGCTGCTCGACGGCCAGCCGCTGAGCGAGTACGACACGCACGCTCTGCGCCAGCAAATCGGGTTGGTGCTCCAGAAAAACCACATTTTCAAGGGCACCATTGAGGAGAATATCCGCTACGGCAACTTCGCCGCCACCCAGGCCGAGATAGAAGCCGCCGCCCGCCAGGCTTACCTCCACGACCAGATATTAGACCTACCTAGGGGCTACCAGAGCGATGCCCAGCAGCTAAGCGGCGGGCAGCAGCAGCGCATCGCCATTGCTCGGCTGTTCCTCAAAAACCCACCTATCATTTTTCTCGACGAGCCCACCGCCAGCCTCGATGCCATCGCCACCGAGCAAATCAAAAACAGCCTCGACGCCATCAAGCAGGGCCGCACGGTGGTTATTATCTCCCACAGCCTCGCCCAAATCGTAGATTCGGACTGCATCTACGTGATGAAAAAAGGCGAAATGGTAGAAAGTGGCACCCACCTGCAACTCTACGAAAAGCGCGGTACCTACCGCGAGATATTCGACGCCTCAGCTCGCAGCCTCAACATTGAGAAGCTGGCCAAAACAATGGCCGACGACGGCGACGAGGTGCTGGATACGGCGCTGTGAGCGGACGCAAGGAGTGGCATGCGTAGCCAGTCGGCGAGTGATTTACGCACGCCATTCGCTCAGCTAAAGGAAGAGACGAAATAAAATTTTTGCGGAAATAGCTACCCTCTTGCTAAAAGCATCAGCGGCGAAAAATGAGCGGCGTAAATTTGGAGATTTTATTATCAATCATGTAGATAAATATCTTTTAATTAAGTAGATAGTCTAGTATAGAGGAGCACACCACAGGACTTGGGTAGAGGGTGGTTTTGAGGAAAGGCAGGTGGCAAGCTGGGCCTGTGGCGGTGGGGTTATGGCACCCTAGCCCGATATGTGGCGGAACCTAATTGGCTAAAGAGGAGCTTTTACGCCGACAATTCACCAACGTTTCATCTCTTAGCCACCCCTTTATGATGAAGTCTATTTTGAGCCGCAAAGTAGTAGGATTGCACAAGGCCCTGGGCCTGGCCGCCGGCGCGGCATTGATGTTCTCGTGCGAATCGAAGAGCAAAGAAGAGATGGCGCCCAACAGCGCATCGGCCGTGCCAGTGGCCGAATTGACCACCTTTTTGGCGACCTCGACGGGCGTGAAAGCCGGCGACATCGTGTACAATGAGGCGCAAAAAAGCTTCATACTCGAAGGCGACGTGCTGATTACGGCGGCCGATGCCCAGGAGCGCATGGCAGCCAGCACCGGCCGCGCTGCGCAAGGCGAGCAGTGGCGCTGGAACTACCTGGTGTCGAACACCTACGTCACCAACATCGACTATTTCATCAATGCCGACGTGCCTGCTGATTGGAAAACGGCGACCCGCGCCAGCATCACCAACTGGAACGCGGTGAACGGTACCAAGCTGTTCTTGCGGGAGGTAACCAGCAGCAGCGCGGCCGATGTGGTGGTGAACCTAGGCTATGCCGACGAAAACTGGATTGCCCGCGCCTACCTGCCTTACTCCAATGGCCGCCCCGGCAACACGGTGACCATCAACACCAAGTACAACTACTTGAGCGCAAGCTACAAGGAGTTTACCATGACCCATGAGATGGGCCACATCCACGGCCTTACCCACACCAACCAGACGCAGGGCGTCTTTATCACGGGCACGCCCACTACCGATGCTAATTCGGTGATGAACGCAACGGTGCTACCGTGGCAGGGCTTCACGACCGGCGATATCAAGGCTGTGCAAACTATCTACCCGCAGTAGAGAAACTTGTTAAGTGACTTTATCTAAAAAGGCCGGCTTCTCAACGCGAGAAGCCGGCCTTTTTAGATATTTAGGCGCAAGTTCAGCGTAACATAGCTGTTCTTTGCTGCTGTCAGCGGCGTTAGCTCATCTCCCACTGCCTCGCCCAAATCGTGGATTCGGACTGCGTCTACGTGATGAAAAATGGCGAGAGGATGGAAAGCGGCACCCACCTGGCGCTCTACGAAAAGCGCGGTACCTACCGCGAAATATTCCATGCCTCGGCGCGCAACCTCAACATCGAGAAACTAGCCGAAACAATGGCCGACGATGGCGACGAGGTGCTGGATACGGCGCTGTATTTTGGCAGTAGCTGCCACGCGCCTTACGTAGGTATCAGTCAAAAAAGATAATTATTAGCTCGTCTTGGCTGTGTTCATTTACTTTGTTACTGACCTATTCTGCGTTATTTAATAAAGTTGATGAAATATAATTTTTACGTTCTTCTCGCAAGCGTTAGCTTACTGACTGGCTGCGGTAAAGACAGAGAAACCCAGCCGGCGCTAGTAGGTAGCTTTGAAGCCGAGGCCGTTATCAAACCGGCCCCTATCATGATGTACACCAGTACAGGGATGGTTGATAATCAAATGCTGGTTGATAAGTTTTTAGCTCGGCGCAATAGAAACGCTGGTACCTACTTTTCACGAGTTGAGGTACCGCTGCCTACTACCCAATCTCTTATACTGGCTTTCCGAGGGAATAATAGAGTCACACTCTTGGATAAAGGTCCAACACGTACAGACAGTATTCAGACCGACGTCACCTCCCAGTCGTCGCAACGACTGGTGCTAGCACAAAAAGACTCTGTGGTCATACTGCAGGGCTCATCAACAGATAGGGCAGAGCAACTATCCGGTATGATGCAACTAGAGCAGCCCGGCCAGCGCTGCCAAATTTTACCGCCTAGCAGTGGCATACCATCCCTATACTGCCGGGTGCGAACAATTCGAGTTATTACGCGCCACAATGGCCAGCTCTTTCTGCCGCAGCTCAGTTGGCTCATTCAGACGTCCACTGCTTACGCTACCTCCTATTGGGCCTACAAGGGCGTGCAAAATACGTTTAATTCGGCTGTTATCAATCAGTTAGTCGCCGGCGATACCCTAGTGGTGCAAGCCAGAGAGATTCCTTTTTTAAAGAAATAAATCAGCCCCTTATCTTTTTATAAAACCTGCTTAGGCAACGAGTTTAGACCATTACTTCGCCGGCGCATTAATTACAAGTTTAGCGTAGCGTAATGCACGCTAGTGAGGCAATGAAGCGAGAAAATAACAAGAATAATGACAAACAATGTTGTAACAATTGACCTAGCAGGAATTGATAGCAAGGTTGCCATTCACCAAGCGTTTAAGCAGCACCTAGGGTTTCCCGACTGGTACGGCCCCAGCTGGGATGCGCTGTGGGACGCTATTATTGCGGTAGTAGAAATGCCGGAGGAAGTAGTGCTGCGCAACTGGCAGGGATTTGCCGAGGCCTGCCCCAAGGATATGCAGATACTGCGGCAAATCATCCACGATTACGCCGAGGAAATGCCGGCCAAGCGCATCGTACTGGCTTCCTGAGCAGACCTAGCTCGTTGGCAAGGCTGCGCCTAGGTTAGCGACTAGTGCACGGGCGTTACTGCAAGGCTACTGCCTGCTTGAATGCCCCTGCGTTACTGGGATTAGGGAGACGCAGCATCTTCACAACCCCATTGCCATCAAGCATCAATAAGCGAGGTATGCCGCCACCAATCAGATTGAAATAGGTAGCTAGAGGCACTTTCTTGCCATTGCTGACTACATTATAAGCGTGGTCAATAAGCTGATACTGCCGGGCTTCGGCTTTCATGCGCTGGTAGTCCTTGGGCTCGTCGAGGGAGATGTAGAGGAACTGGTACCCTTGCTGTTTCAGGGCCGCTACCTGCTCGCGGCCTGCCCGAAACTCCTGCTTGCAGGGGCCACACCAAGTAGCCCAAAAGTCGATGATAAGAGGCTTGCCCCGGTATTTATCTAGTACTTGCTGCACCGAAAGCAGCGTGCTATCGGCCGTGAGCAGCTTGCTTTGCAGCACCCAGGCGGGCAGCGGCTCGTTGGTTTTGGCATAAAACTCTGAGTTAAATGTAGCCCAGGCCTTATAGGCAGGTGCTTGAATAAGGGCTGTTTCGCGGGCTATCAGCGGCTGCAAGGTACGTTTATCTAGCCCGCTATTCTCGGCATTGGCGTAATCCCTGACAAGCATGCCCACTAAGTAATCGCGCACTGGCCCCGTAAAGTGCTGTCGTATAAACTGAGCATTGCCCTGAAAATTAGCAATGGTGTGTTCGGCCCGATTGCCGTCCGTCAGCCGAATGAGGCCGTACAGGCCTACTGGGTAAAGCATAAAGCCAAGTAAGGCGGGCTGGTTGAGTTGCTGAAAGTTTAGCGTATCCGACTTTACCAGGGGAGAGGGAAACGGAGCGTCAGCCCAGTTCTTTTGCCTGTAGTAGCCCGATGTTCGATGTATGGCTAATATACCTGTCTTTGTCGCGTTGGCAGCATTACGCAGCAGTGGGCTCATCCCTCGCGCGGCATATTTGCTAATAAGGCTGTCAATAGCCCGACTGTACTGGCCAAGTACCCGCTGATGAGCCTGCCAGCTCTTGGCCGCATGCAGTTTCTCATTGAAATGCAAGGCGGCACCTACTTGGTCTGCATTTAGCCAAAACTGATAGTTAAGCGCGTTTTTGCCTTCGACAGTAAGCGTCTGCGGTTTTTTAGCAGCCGATAGCGTCAGCGTTAGTTTATCGCCCGGCGTTAGCAAGCAGTCAGCTCCTGGGCCACGGTATACGTTGTAATAGGCGAAAGTAGGTTGCTTGAGTACCGCCGTGGTGATAGTAAATAAACTGTCGTTGGTATAAACGCTCTGATACATAGGGGCCCTGACATATGACGCATCAGAGAAGCCATTCGACTGGTTAACCCACACCATGGTGCGTTGATGAGATTTATCAATTCCCGTTATCACCACTGCTTGCCCATAAGCAGTAGATAACGATAGCAGAAGCAGGAGCGTTAGTAGGTGCCGCATAGGGGGAGCGTGTTAATGAACGGATGATGAATATATAGTAATATCATACTCGCTTACAGCACTTTTGTTGCGCGTGGGTGGCGCAGTTTTGCCCGAGTTGGCCCTAGGTCGCTTTTCTAGCCCCAAGTAGGTAGTAAAGGGCCGTAAGGGCAAGGTAGAGGTAGGTGATTTAGCGGGTGCCCAGCTCTTGGAAAATGCTTTGCAATCCGACCTGCTTCGGCCAGGCTCTGCATGGCCAGTTCTCATACACTCTTAATACTCAGCCTAAGCGAGGCGGCAGCACTGCGCCAAGGCCTGCCAAAGTGGCTCGGCTGAGTGAGCGGCCTGGAAAACCACGCACTGCGTAAGCGTCACGGGCGAGCCATTGGCTACCCGCAGCGGACGCGTAACCACCCCCGCCAGCGTGCCCATGTCGAAAAAGGACGGCACGAAGGCTACGCCGATACTTAGGCCCACAAAGTGGCCCAGCAGCTCTAGCGACGAGGCTTCTTGCACAATGGCCCCCTGCCGGCTGAAGCCCGCACGCTGGCAAAGCTGCTCGATTTCGTCGTAGACTGGGTGCAGGTGGCGGCTGATTTCTACCCACTTCTCGTGCGCCAGCTGTTCTAGTAGTACTGCCTCGGCCGCGGCCAGTGGGTGCGTGGCGGGCAGGGCCACCGCCAGCTCGCCCTGCCCAAAGGGCCGCGCCGTGAGGCCTGGGTGCAGCAGCGGCAGCATGGTAAGGCCCACCGCGATGCGGCCCGCCGCCAGGGCGTGCTGCACCGCCTGGTAGTTAGGAAACTCGTGCAAGTGAAACTGCACCTCGGGGCAGTGCTGGGCGAAGCACTGCATGATACCCGCCAGCCGCTCGGGCCGCAGCAGCTGGTAGTAGCCTAGGTCCAGTACTTGCGACTGAGCGCCCACGCGCCGCACCGCTTCGATGGCTTCTTGGTGCTGTTGTAGCAGGCGCTGGGCTTCGGCCAGGAACACGACCCCAGCTTCCGTGAGCACTACCCGCCGCTGGCGCTGGCGCTGGTGTTGGTCGAACAGCGCCACTTGCAGCTCTTTTTCTAGGAGCTGGATTTGCTGGCTGAGCGCCGGCTGCGATACGCACAGCTTTTCGGCGGCGCGGCCAAAATGCAGCTCCGTGGCCACCGCTGTGAAGTACCGCAACTGTCGAAATTCCATGCTCGAATGTAATAAGAAATACTTATCAGCCTTATCATAAACTGATATTGGACAATGCCCTGGGGCAGGCAGTACTATTGCGGCATCTAGCTCATCTTATTTCTCCCACCCGCCCATGGAACCCCTAGTAGCCCAAGAACTTAAGCAGCGCGCTGTCACCGATTTTTTGCCCCTGCTGGGCACTGACTATCTCGAGCTGTACGTCGGCAATGCCAAGCAGGCAGCTTATTACTATAAGGCTGCGTTTGGCTTCCAAACCGTGGCCTACGCCGGCCCCGAAACGGGCGTGCGCGACCGGGCCAGCTACGTAGTGCAACAAGGCAAAATTCGGCTGGTGCTCACCACTGCGCTGCATTCTGACCACGTTATCTCCGACCACGTGCGCCAGCACGGCGATGGTGTCAAAGTGCTGGCCCTGTGGGTTGATGATGCCTACGCCAGCTACGAGCAAACCATGGCCCGCGGTGCCCGTAGCTACCAGGAGCCTCGTACGCTCCGCGACGAGCACGGCGAGGTGCGCACGGCCGGCATCTACACCTATGGCGAAACAGTGCACCTCTTTGTGGAGCGCAAAAACTACCGCGGTGCCTTTCTGCCCGGCTACGCCGCCCAAACGTCGGCCTTCAACCCCGAGCCCACGGGCCTGCTCTATGTGGACCACTGCGTGGGCAACGTGGGCTGGAACCGCATGAACGAAGCCGTGAAGTGGTACGAGGACGTAATGGGCTTTACCAATATTCTCAGCTTTGACGACAAGCAGATTACCACCGAATACTCGGCCTTGATGAGCAAGGTCATGAGCAGCGGCAACGGCTACGTCAAGTTTCCCATCAACGAGCCAGCCGAGGGCAAAAAGAAGTCGCAGATTGAGGAGTACCTGACCTTCTACGAAGGCGAGGGCGTGCAGCACATCGCGGTGGCCACCAATGACATCATCAGTACGGTGCGGGCCTTGAAGAACCGCGGCGTAGAGTTCTTGCATACCCCCGACAGCTACTACGACAACCTGCGGGCGCACGTGGGCAACATCGACGAGGACGTGGAAGCCCTGCGCAGCCTGCGCATCATGGCCGACCGCGACGAGGAAGGCTACCTGCTCCAGATATTCACCAAACCCGTCGAGGACCGCCCCACGGTCTTCTTCGAAATCATTCAGCGCAAGGGCGCCCGCAGCTTCGGTGCCGGCAACTTCAAAGCCCTATTTGAGAGCCTAGAGCGTGAACAAGACCGCCGGGGTAATCTTTGATTAATTGTTAATCATTAAGGGTTAATTGTTAATGCTGCCCAGCGACTACCTAGGGCCAGTTAAACAACATTAACAATTAACCATTCACCATTAACAATTAAACCAATGCCTATCTATCATAAGCTGGGGCAGGTGGCGGCCACGCGCCACACGGTGTTTGAGAAGCCCGGCGGGGGGCTCCATTACGAGCAGCTATTCGGCACGATTGGCTTCGAGGGTATGTCGTCGCTGCTATACCACCTGCGCCCGCCCACGGCGGTGCGGGAGGTGCGGAGCGAAACTGACATGACGCCGAAAATTGCAGTGGCGAAGAACATCAAAGCTCGGCTGCTCAAAGGCTTTCAGGTGCCGCCGCAGGACGACTACCTAGCGGCCCGCACGCCGGTGCTGGTGAATAGCGACGTACACATCTCGCTGGCCGCGCCGCGCCAGTCGCTCACAGCGTATTTCTACAAAAACGCCGATGCCGACGAGCTGCTGTTCATCCACCGGGGCAGCGGGCGGCTGCGGACCCAGCTGGGTAACATCGCTTTCGAGCCCGGCGACTACTTGCTGATACCTAGGGGCCTTATCTACCAAATCGAGTTTGAGTCGGAAGATAACCGCCTGCTCATCACCGAGTCGTTTCACCCAATTTATACGCCTAAGGGCTACCGCAACCACTTTGGCCAGCTGCTCGAGCACGCGCCTTACTCTGAGCGCGACTACAAGCTGCCGACCGAGCTAGAGACGCACGACGAAGCCGGCGACTTCGTGCTGAAAATCAAGAAGCAGGGTGTACTGCACGAGCTGGTATACCCCTCGCACCCCTTCGACGTGGTGGGCTGGGACGGCTACAACTACCCCTACGGCATGAACATCCGTAACTTTCAGCCGATAACGGGCAAGGTGCACCAGCCGCCGCCCGTGCACCAACAGTTCGAAACCAAGGCCTTTGTGGTGTGCTCGTTTGTGCCGCGGCTCTTCGACTACCACCCGAAGGCGATACCCGCGCCCTACTACCACTCCAACATCGATTCGGACGAGATGCTGTACTACGTGGACGGGAATTTTATGTCGCGCAACAACATCGAGCAGGGGCACATTACGCTGCACCCCGGCGGCATTCCGCACGGCCCTGCGCCTGGCGCCTACGAGCGCAGCATCGGCAAAACCGGCACCGACGAATGGGCCGTGATGATTGATACCTTCCGCCCCTTGCAGCTCACCGAAGCCGCGCTGGCCCTCGACGATGGCGCCTACTACAAGTCTTGGCTGGAACCGGGGCGTTAGGAGTACCTAGGGTCTTGTTGCAAGGGACGGGCAGTTAACGCGTTCGCCATTTACCAGTAATCTGTTTTAATCAGCTTTAATCAGCCGCGGCTTCTTATGAAACTAGCCACCTATGCGCACGGCGCCAGCGGGCGGCTCGCACTAGTGCACCTAGGTCAGCTCTACGATTTGCAGGCCCTCGATGCGCGGCTACCCGCCACCATGCGTGAGTTTTTGCAGCGCTGGGATGAGTGCCTGCCGCTGGCGCAGGCCGCTGAGCAGCTATTGCGGCGCACCCCGCGCCCCGGCGTGCCCCTGGCCGACACCCAACTGCTGGCGCCCGTCAACGAGCCCATGTCTTGCCGCGACGGCTACGCCTTCAGGCAGCACGTGGCCACCGCCCGCCGCAACCGCGGGGTACCCATGCTGCCCGAGTTTGACGAGTACCCGGTTTTTTATTTCACCAACCACCACAGTGTGCAGGGGCCGGGCCCCGTGCGCTGCATGCCCGACCATTTTCACAAGCTGGATTTTGAGCTGGAAATAGCCATCGTGGTGTGCCGCCCGGGGCGCAACATCGTGGCGGCCGAGGCCGATGAGTACATCGGCGGGTTCATGATAATGAACGACCTCAGCGCCCGTACCCTGCAAATGGAAGAGATGCTGCTGAACCTAGGGCCGGCCAAGGGCAAGGATTTTTGCACTACCCTTGGCCCGTGGCTGGTCACGCCCGACGAGTTGGCCTCTTACCGGCTGCCCGCCAAGCCCGGCCATACCGGTCACGCCTACAACCTGCGCATGACCTGCGCCGTGAATGGCCGCCAGGTCAGCGAAGGCAACGTGGCCGACATGGACTGGACCTTTGCCGAGCTGCTAGAGCGCTGCGCCTACGGCGTAGACCTGCGCCCCGGCGACGTGCTGGGCAGCGGCACCGTGGGCACTGGCTGCTTTTTAGAGCTTAACGGCACTGGCCGGCTCCGCGACCCGGCTTACCAAGAGCAGTGGCTGCAAGCCGGCGATGAGGTGACCATGACCATCGAAGGCCTCGGCACGCTAACCAATACCATCGTGGCCGAAGTGTCAACGCACTCCTTACTGGCTCTGAAGAAGCCACGCGTAGCTAGCTAACTGCCTAAATTAGTAGACCTAGGGCGTCGGTTTTGGGCAGTGTCTACTTATGGCCATTCTACCCTTGCACCAACTCCGCTACAGCGGCCTCGAAGGTGGCGCGGCGGGCGGCTTGCTGCACCTGGGTGGGCGGCGCGGCGCGTACGGTGCAGTCGGCTATGGGGCAGCGCTCGCAGGTTTCGTTGACGGTGATGAGGGGCAAGGCTGGGTCGGGGAGGAAGGCTACTTGCTGGCGCAGGTTGTCGTCGCAGTGCAGGCCGATGGTCACGCTCATGGCGGGCTCGGTGGCGGTGCCCAGGCGGGCTAGCGAGAAGCACAGGTACTCGTCGTCGGTGCCTAGGTACTGCGAGCGCTGGGCGGCGGCCAGGCGCAAGGTGGTGCCGGTGGGTGGCAGGGCGCGGCCTTCGGCCAGTAGCTGCAGGCTCACCCAGCGGCGGCAAAGGTGCTCGTGCTGCTCGTTGCCGTGGGGGTTGTGCAGGCGCGAAAGGTGCAGCTCCTTGGTGAGGCGGTAGGGCGCGCCGGCCTGGTCCTGGTCGAAGCGCAGAAAGAATAAGCTGCTGAGCCCAAAGTGCTTGGGTAGCAGCGTGGCAATGCGCTGCATCAACATTTCGGGGCTCACGTCGTAGCGCGTGAGCAGGGCCAGCCAGGCGGCGGGCTGCCAGGTGGGGGCCGCAAACAGCTGGCGCAGGTCGCGCACCAGGCTGTCTTCCTCCATCAAGAGCACACTCGCGAAATAGGAAGCTCGAAAGTTATTGAGCACTTCCTCAAACGAGCGGGGTTCCAGGGGGTTGGGGCTGGCGTAATGCCGCTCCTTCAGCTTTAAGTAATTGAAGCCTAACTCCCGACCTAGGACGAACGCCTGCTGGCCTCGGCTCAGCGTTGGTATCATGAGCAGGGTTTTGGTGGCGGGCCGAAACACCGAGCGCAGCCGCCCGGCCACCACTACCGGGTTGCCGGCCAGCGTGGTGCGGTCGATGGTGTAGCCGTAGTGCTGGGTCAGGAGGGTTTCGAGTTGGGCTAGGTCGAAGGGGGGAGTGGCCGTAAGGTGGTTAGTAGCCACAAATGCCTGCGCATCCTGCTCTAAGTCCTCAAAATAGTTGTCGTGCATCTCGCGGTACGAGCGCAGCGCGGCCACGAAAAAATGCTCTTGGCGCAGCTCGTAGTTGCGCGCAATCTCGAAGAGCGTGCTGATGAAGGCGTTCATCTTGGCCGGCGCGTTGGCGATAAGCTCGAACAGCTGCATGGGGTCCAGCCCATACAGTTCCAGCGGAAACTCTTGCAGCGCCTGCGATTGCAGCAGGTCGGCAATGGGCTCGAGGCGGCGCGGCAGCACCGTAGACGTTAGCTGGTCGTAGCGCACACCTAGGCACTTGCTCAGGCTCAGTATTTTATCGGCCTTGGGGTATTTTTTGCCCTTCTCAATCTCGTTGAGGTAGCTCACACTCAAGTCGCAGGCGCGGGCCAGCTCGGCTGGCGAAAGGCCACGCTCTTGCCGCAGCTCGCGCAGCTTCAAGCCAAAAATGAGACGGACAACCTGGCCGTGGTTTAGCATAAGGATAGGGGCGATGGAGGTAAAAGTAGGCAGCCAGCCAAGGCGCGCACGAGCCCAGCTCAAAAATTCTCAGCCATCCTAAAGTGCCGCAGGGGCATTTAAACCGCTTTTTTCTATCGACAAAGCTACCGCAGTTCGAGCGAATTATAATTGTTAGCGAAAATTCGCTAACAATTATAATTCGCTCGCGTACTTTTGCCACTACCATTCCCACCTATCGCTCTCGTGGGGCCGGGGTACGCATCACCCTGGCTCCGCAATGGCCTTCTCAGTAACTCATTCTTACCACTCAATCCTCTTTTATGTCAGCTACCGCCAACATTCTGAGCCGCTTGCAGTCCCTAGGCTTCCGCCGCCTAGCCAATGCCTACCTCAACCTGCCGCCCGCCACGCTGGTAGAGGCCGCGGTGTGCCGCAAAGAAGGCGTGCTCACTGACACAGGCGCACTAATGGCCGACACCGGGCAGTTCACGGGCCGCTCGCCTAAGGACCGGTTTATCGTGCGCGACGAAAACACAGCCAACAGCTTGTGGTGGGGCGACATCAACATTCCCTTCGAAGCGGACAAGTTTGACCAACTGCACCAGAAAATGGTGGCCTACCTAGAGGATAAAGAGCTGTACGTGCGCGAAGGCTATGTCGGGGCGCACCCGGCCTCGCAGCTCAAGCTGCGCATTGTGAATGAGCTGGCCTGGCACAATCTATTCTGCTACAACATGTTTCTGCGCCCCGAAGAAGGCGCGGATACCAGTTGGGCGGCCGACTTCAGCATTATCTGTGCGCCCGGCTTCGAGGCCGACCCGGCCGTGGACGGCACCCGGCAAAAGAATTTTGCTATCATCAACTTCACCAAAAAGCTGATTCTAATTGGCGGCACGGGTTACGCTGGCGAGATGAAAAAAGGCATCTTCGGCGTACTCAACTATTTGCTGCCCCACGAGCAAGATACGCTGCCCATGCACTGCTCGGCCAACATCGGCTCTCACGGCGATACGGCTATTTTCTTCGGCCTCTCGGGCACCGGCAAAACCACGCTCAGCACCGACCCCAACCGCCACCTAGTGGGCGACGACGAGCACGGCTGGCTACCCGGCCAGGGCGGTATCTTCAACTTCGAGGGCGGCTGCTACGCCAAGGTTATCGACCTGAGCCAGGAGAAAGAGCCCGAAATCTGGAACGCCATCAAGTTTGGCAGCATCGTCGAAAACACGCGCTTCGCGCCCGGCACCCGCACCGTCGATTACGCCAACAAGTCGGTGACGGAGAATACCCGCACGGCGTACCCCATCGACTACATTCCCAACATCGCGGTGCCGAGCATCGGGCCGGTGCCCACCAATATATTCTTCCTCACCGCCGACGCTACTGGCGTGCTGCCGCCCTTGAGCAAGCTCGATAAGAGCCACGCCATGTACCACTTCCTGAGCGGCTACACGGCCAAGGTAGCCGGCACCGAAATGGGCGTAGTGGAGCCGCAGACCACGTTTTCGGCTTGCTTTGGGGCGGTGTTTCTGCCGCTGCATCCCACCAAATACGCCGAGATGCTGGGCCGCCAACTAGACGAGCACCCCGTAAACGTATGGCTGGTGAATACGGGCTGGTCGGGCGGCGGCTATGGCGTCGGCAGCCGCATGAAGCTGAGCTACACTCGCGCCCTCATCACGGCCGCCCTCACCGGTCAGCTCGACGACGTAAAGTTCCGCCCGCACCCCGTGTTTGGGGTGCAGGTGCCCGGCGCCGTGCCTGGCATACCAACCGAGCTGCTCGACCCGCGTCGCACCTGGGCCGATAAAGAGGCCTATGACCGGGCAGCCAATCAGCTGGCAACGAAGTTTATCACCAACTTCGAGAAATACGCCGCTGCTGCGAATGAGGAAATATTAGCCGGTGCACCGGTAGTAGCGCAGGCTGTTGAAGTCAAGGTAGAAGCGCCAGTGTTGATGGCTGCCTAAGTTGCTGCTCGTCAGGCTTGCGCGCCTCATTCCTCAATCTTCTCTCAAAAAGAGAACCGGACGACTTTCAACAAAAGCAAAACGGCTTTCAGCAGATGCTGAAAGCCGTTTTTTATTGGTTTCTTCTCCGGTAGTGGAGCAAAGTAACAGCATTTGTTTAGCGCGGCCGTTCAGGTGCGATTGCTTCGCTGCGCTCGCAATGACAGATGGTAATAGGCAAGCTAGAACTAGCTACACCTTCAGCAACGCGGCTTCCTTATGCCCCGCCAACTGCTGCCACAGCAATATCAGCACGGCCTGGGCGGTGTACTCGATGTTGGTTTGCCGGCCGCGGTCGATGTTAATCTGCCGGCTCACGGTGCCGTGGGGGGTGGCGCAGGCAATGCAAATAGTACCCACTGGCTTGAGCGGCGTGCCGCCGCCGGGGCCAGCGATACCGCTGGTGGCCAGCGCAAAATCGCACCCTAGGCGGGCGCGGGCGCCCTCGGCCATCTCGCGCACGGTGGCCTCGCTCACGGCGCCGTGTTGGGCCAGCGTCTCGGCATTCACACCTAGGAGGCTCTCCTTAATGTCGTTGTCGTAGGCCACTACGCTGCCGCGGAAGTAGGCCGAGCTGCCCGGTACGCTGGTGATGCGGGCCGCCACCGCGCCGCCGGTGCAGCTTTCGGCAGTGCCGAGCTGCCAGTTGTGGGCTTTCAGGATTTGGCCCACTACCACTTCGAGAGGCGAGTCTTCTTCGGCAAAAATGTACTCGCCAATGTGCTCGCGCAGGGCGGGCAGCAGGGCCAGCATGCGGACGCGCAGGTCGGGCTGGCCATCAGGGGTGCCGGTGAGGCGCAGGCGTACACTGCCCAGGCTGGGCAGGTAGGCCAGCTTGATGTTGGGCGGCAGGGCGCTTTCCCAGTCTTTAATTTTTTCGGCCAGGAAAGATTCTCCTAGGCCGGCCGTCATGACCACGACGTGCTCGATAGGAGCGAGGTCAAATTTCTGCTGGAGCTTGGGCAGCACTTCATCCTGCATCAGGCGCTTCATCTCGAAGGGCACGCCGGGCATGCTGATAAATACGGTGCCCTGGTCTTCTATCCACATGCCGGGGGCGGTGCCTACGGCGTTGTGCAGCACCTCGGTGCCCTCGGGCACCATCGCCTGCTGGCGGTTCACGTCGAGCATAGGGCGGTTGAAGCGCTTGAAAATCTCCTCTACGTGGTGCAGCGTGGGCTCGTGCAGCACCAGTTCGCGGCCGAAGTAGCGCGCCAGCACGTGCTTGGTGAGGTCGTCTTTGGTAGGACCTAGGCCACCGGTGGTGAGGATAACTTTGGCGCGCTGCCGGGCTTGGTCCAAGGCAGCTACTATTTCGTCGGCGCGGTCGCTCACGCTGGTTATCTGGCGCACGCGCAAGCCGAGGCGGCCGAGCTGCTGGCCCATGAAGGCCGAATTGGTGTCTACGACCTGCCCATAGAGCAGCTCGTCGCCGATGGTCATGATTTCAACGTCCATGAAGGGGGGAGTGCGGAGTTTGGCAAGGTTTTTTAGGCAACTTTGCGTAGTGGTGCTTGCAGGACAGCTATACGAGCCGTCTGGTTTTTGAGCCCGCCTTTTCCTACTGATTTATATGAAAAATCTCCTACTAGCCCTGGCCCTGCTCGCCGCCGCGCCGGCCGTGGCCCAGACCAAAAAGACCACCACGACCAAAAAAACGACAACCACCAAAAAAGCCGCAGCCAAACCTGCTGCTAAAACCACGACCACAAAGAAAACTACCACTGCTACCAAAGCTGCGGCCGTCGCCACCCCGGCCCCCGCGCCCGTAGCGCCGCTCACCGAGGCCGAAGCCAATACCGGCCTCAAAGAGGCCCTGACTACCGGCGTAACCAAAGCGGTGGCCTTTGCTTCCGAAAAGGACGGTTTTAACCTCAACGACGACATTCGCATCCCGTTCCCGGCCGATGCGCAGCTCGTGGCTACCACTCTCAGCGCGCTGCCCGGCCCGGTGGGCAAGGTGGCTGTGGAGCAAGCTACTAACCTCATGAACCGCGCTGCTGAGGTGGCCGCGCCCGCTGCTAAAGACATCTTCCTCAATGCCGTGCAGCAGCTTACCCTCACCGACGCCCTCACGCTCGTGACCAGCGGCAACAAAGACGCCGCCACCCAGCTGCTGCGCAAAAACTCGGAAGCTGCACTGGTGGCCGCCCTGCGCCCCAGCATCGTGCAGAGCCTCGACCAAGTGGGCGCCAACGCCGCCTACGCCAAGCTCATCGACCGCTACAACAAAATTCCGCTGATGACGCCGGCCAAAAATAACCTTACCGACTACGTGACGGCCCAAACCGTGGACGGTCTCTTCATCTTGCTGGCCCAGCAAGAAGCCAAGATTCGTCAAAACCCGGCCGCACAGAGCACCGCCATTTTGCAGCGCGTGTTCGGCAAAAAGTAACCTAGGTCATGCAGAGCGCAGCGAAGCATCTGGCGTGGTGCAGTAACTAATAACGTAAAAATTTACTGCGCCACGCGAGATGCTTCGCTGCGCTCTGCATGACAGTTCTGGAAAGGATTAGCAAAAAAGGCCCCGCCACTCAACCGAGTAGCGGGGCCTTTTCGCATTTCAAAAATTCAGCGCTTAGTAGTCACTGTCGTAGTCGTCGCCGCGGCTGCGGCTGCGAGATGAGCTGCTACCGCCGAAGTCGTCATCATCGTCGTCGTTGTCGAGGTCGTCGTCATCGTCGAGGGGGCCAAGGCCGCTGGCTCCGTCGGGGTCTTCGGCGGCTTCGGCGGTGGCAAATTCTTCTTCGGTCATGGCGGCCAGGTCCAGCGCCTCATCGTGCGAGGAGCCGGTGTCGCGCCACATCAGGTAATCGGCGTACTTGGCCGAAAGCTGGTCCTCGCCCGAGCCGCGGGTTTTGGCGCCGCCCGTGCGGGCAAACGTGTCGAGGTTATCGTCGTCGTCGAGGTTATCGTCGTCCAGGTTATCGTACTGTCGCATGGCTAAAAAGGGCAGTAGAGAGTGAATAGATGAGGTTTCGGGGATTGATGCGAAGATACGGGCGGGGCCGAAATTGGGTTTGCGCCGGGGCGGCTTTTACTGCGCCGCCACGTCGCTGACCAGGGGAGCCTGGCCGTCTACCGTACCCCGGCTGCTTAGCACCCGGAAGCGGGCAAATAGTTCCTCGCCGTACCAGCCTTCGCGGCGCGTGAGCTGAATCACCTCACGGTGGCGCGCGTCGCGGTAGGCATACTGCTGCATGGCCGCGGCCGACTCCCAGATGCTGAACGTGGCCTGCCGCACCAGCGGTAGCTCGCCCAGCCCGATGGCTAGCCGCACGCCCGGCGCCTCGGCCAGCGCCCGGCTTGTGGGCTCGACGTAGCCCCAAAACCGCGCTGCGCGCCGCAGCCGGATGCTGGCCCGCGTGAGCACCGCCACCGGCCCGGCCTCTGAGGCGTCGCCTAGGGTATCGGTCGGGTAGTCAAAGGGATTGGAACCGTTCCAGAGCCCATGTGAGCGCAGGGGGGCCAATTCGGCGGTCCAGATTTCGCGGCTGCGCCGCTGGTAATCAGCCCACAGTGGGTGCGCCGTGAAGAAGGCCGTAGCGTCCTCGGCCGTGTCCCAGACACCTAGGAAGCCGTAGCGGTCGAGGTTGGGCAGAAAGCCGAAGCCGTTGGCCGCGCCGCTGCCCAGCAGCTGAAAAAAACGCAGGCCCGCTACCTTCCTTAGCGTGCCGGGCGAGGTGCCCATTTGGGCCAGGCCCCAGCGCCGCTGGCCGGGCTGCAGGGTGAAAATAGTAATGGTCGTGAGCATTCGTTTTGTCTAACCTACTACTCCGGCTCACTTGTTTCATATTCTCCTATTACTTCTTGCCAGAATTCGTTTTTCGCGTCAGGAATACTGCGCAAGAGCTGTACGGAGGCCGCGGCATCGTCCGCCGTTTTGGCCAGTTCGGTAAGTAGGTGGGTAAAGTCGAGCAGCGTAGCCGCAACTCGGAGCGGTGTCCAGGTGCCGGCCCCGTGATAAGAAAAGTAAACCGGAAAGCCCGCTTCCTGCTCCAGGAAATCGACGTAAAAAGGGTCATCAAAATAGTTAGCCGCTACTACGTACCACGAGGGCCGAAAATCGCCCGCTTGCTCTCCCGTTAGTGGTTCGCCGGTAACGGCGTTGTAGCGATAACCCGCCTGAAATTCAGTGAATTTATCGGGTGTAGGGTAATGGTCCGGCAAACACATTTTACCAACCTCAATCCCTCGTTCAATAAACTCGGCTACTTCTGGCGGAATGGTCATAAGGTCTTAGCTAAGGGCGTGTCTAGAAATTATAAAAAGCACCTTATTTGTTTGTCATGTTGAGCCCCGCGAAGCATCTCTACTGCATCGCTGGAAAGCTGCTCGATAAGGTAGTAGAGATGCTTCGCGAGGCTTAGCATGACCGAACATTAAGATGCTACACACGCTCTTAATAAATGGCAGAATGCCAAAACAGCCACTAGAAATTCGATTAGAATCTCCAGTGGCTGTTCGTAATGTTGTAGACAGGCGGCTCGCTTTCGCTTGCAAATCAAAAATTTAACGGCAATCGAAAGCTGACAGGTCAGAAAGCAGTTACACTTTTACCTGAGCGTGTTGGTTCACGTCGTTCGAGTCGCTGCCTTCGCCCGTAGCTACGGCACGTAGGTAGCCATAAGCACGCGACAGCACGCCGCTCGGCGAATCCCAATACTCTGCTTTCTCGATTTTGACTTTCAAAATCATGATGTTTGGGTCTTCTTTGCCCTTCGGGAACCAGGCGCGCATGTCCTCAGTGTACAGCTCGGCGATTTTGGCTTCGTCGCGGTAAGCGCTGGCCGTGCCCGATACCGAAGCGTACACGTTGTCGCTGGGGTTAGAGTAGCTCAGGTTTACTTGGTTATCCTGTTTCACCTCGTACACCTTGGCCGAGTCCTTGTCGGTGAGGAACAGCAGCGAGCCATCGGCGTCGGGCTTGATGGTGGCCATGGGGCGGCTGTGCAGCTTGTGCTCCTCGTCGTAGGTCGAGAGCATAGCGATGCGTACATCCTTAATTTTTTCGAACAGCTTGCCTAGGTCGTGGGTGACGGGCGTTTGAGATTCAGACATGGAAAGAGAATTTTTGAAAGAAGAAATACCATGGAAGCGCCTAGGGCACCGCCCGGTGGTGGGTTGTGCTTACGGCCGAACTGGTTTCTAGTTTCCCGGTTACTACCTCAGCGCTGGTACTAGGACCAGTGCGGCTGCTATGAATTTTTTGGCTCATCTGTACCTGGCTGGCCCCGACGCCACCGCGCCGGCCTACGCCGACCACCTGCTAGGGCAGTTTATTGCCGACTCGGTACCCGGCCGCCAGTTTGAGCAGTATTTACCTGAAGTGCAGGCTGGTATCAGGATGCACCGGGCCATCGATACCTTCACCGACCAGCACCCCGTGGTGCGCCGCACCACCGCCCGCCTGCGCGATGCGGGCTATGGCAAGTACGCCGGCGTGGTGGCCGACATGTTCTACGACCATTTTCTGGCGCGCAACTTCGAGGAGTATGCGGGCGAAGCCCTAGGTGGATTTACCCAGCGCGTGTATGCAGTGCTGGCTGGCCGGGCGGCCGAGTTTCCGGCCCCGGTGCAGCGGTTTTTTCCGTATCTGGTGCAGCAAAACTGGCTGCTTGGCTACGCCGAAATAGCAGGCATCGAGCGGGCCTTGCAGGGCCTGAGCCGCCGGGCCTCGCCGGGCTCGGGCATGGAAACCGCGGGCGCGGAGCTACGCCGAAACTACGCGGCCTACGAGGCTGATTTTCGGGTATTCTTCCCCGAATTGCTGGCATTTGTCAAAGCTGGGCCATCTTCGCCCTAGCCAAAATCGGCCAACGGCCGGTCATTCTTACGTATAGCCGCCTGGTGGACCCTCGGGCGGCAGTTATAGAACGCATCTCCCGACACCCTTTTTCTTTCAACATCCCTAATTTCCCGATGAGCGACACCCCCACGGAATACGCCTTTGGCATGATTGGCCTGGGCACAATGGGCCGCAACCTGCTACTGAATATGGCCGACCACGGCTTCGCGGTAGCCGGCTACGACAAGAGCCAGAAGCAGATTGACCTGCTCGGCCAGGAAGGTAAAGACAAGCCTGTGAAGGGCTTCAGCGACCCCGCCGAGTTCGTAAAAAGCATCAAAACGCCTCGCGCCATTATGATGCTGGTGCCCGCGGGGGCCATCGTGGATAGCGTAATTGCCGAAATGACGCCGCTGCTCAGCCCCGGCGATATCCTCATCGACGGTGGCAACTCGTACTATACCGATACCGAGCGCCGCGATAAGGACCTAGACGCAAAAGGCCTGCACTTCTTTGGTATGGGCGTGAGCGGCGGCGAAGAAGGCGCCCGCTTTGGCCCCAGCATGATGCCCGGCGGCGACGCCGAAGCCTACAAAGTGATGGAGCCCGTGTTCGATGCCATCGCGGCCAAAGTGAACGGCGAGCCCTGCGTGGCTTACATGGGCCCCGGCGCGGCTGGCCACTTCGTGAAAATGGTGCACAACGGCATCGAGTACGGCCTGATGGAGTTGATTGCCGAAACCTACGGCGTGCTCAAAACTGGCCTAGGTCTCGACGACGCGGCCATTGGCGAGGTATTTACCAAGTGGAACAACGGCCGCCTCAAGTCTTTCCTGATTGATATTACGAAGGACATTTTTGCCTTTAAAAACCCCGACAGCGACCACCTGCTGCTCAACGACATCAAGGACGAGGCCCGCGCCAAGGGCACTGGCAAGTGGACGTCGCAGGTAGCGATGGACCTGCAGGCGCCCATCCCGACCGTGGACACGGCCGTGTCGATGCGTGACCTCTCAAAGTACAAGCAGCTGCGCGAGCAACTGGGGCAGCAGTACCAGCCCGCCGCTGGGCAGCTGGCCGGCAACCGCGACGAGCTCCTAGGTCAGCTAGAGCAGGCGTTTTACTTCAGCATGGTTATTACCTACGCCCAAGGCATGCACATGCTGAGCCGGGCCTCGGTAGAGTTCAAGTACGACCTGAAGCTGGCTACCATTGCCCGCATCTGGCGCGGCGGCTGCATCATCCGCTCCGAGTTTTTGAACGACATTTATAATGCGTTTAAAGGTAATAACGAGCTGGCGCACTTGCTGTTAGATGGCGCTGTTCAGAAACTGGTGCAGGAGTCGGCTGGTGGGGCGCGGGCTGTAGCCGTGGCCGCTATCGCGGCCGGGCTGCCGGTGCCGGCCTATACTTCGGCCATTGGCTACTTCGATGCCTTCCGCACCGGCCGCCTGCCCTCGAACCTCATTCAGGCCCAGCGCGACTACTTTGGCGCGCACACCTACGAACTCATTGGTAAAGAAGGCACCTTCCACACCCAGTGGACGGGCCTGCGCAGCACGCCCGAGGCCCCGGCCGGCGAGCAAGCCAACCAAAAGCCCCCCGTGCCTAAGGAATAGGTTTAGTGCATAGTGCTTAGTGCATGGTGCTTAGGACAAGTTGACCTAGGCGCCATGCACTGAGCACCACTACCTAAGTACCAGGCACCAAGCACTAAGCACTAAACCAAATGAATAGCAAGATAAAATCGCAGCCGACCATCTTCGTCATTTTTGGCGGCACTGGCGACCTGAATGCCCGCAAGCTGGCGCCGGCGCTGTACAACCTGTACCTCGAAGGCTGGTTGCCCGAGCAGTTTGCCCTCATCGGCACGGGCCGTAGCAAGCTCAACGACGACGAGTTTCGGGAGCGGATGCTGAGCGATATCAACGAGTTTTCGCGCAGCGGCGAGGCTAAAGAGGATAAGTGGGCCGGCTTTGGCCCCAACATCCACTACCAGGCCGCCGACGTGCAAAATGCTGATACCTACCAGGAATTTGCTAACCGCATCAAGCAGTTGGAAGAGGAGTGGAAAACGGAGGCCAACGTTATTTACTACCTGGCCGTAGCACCCAATTTCTTCCCCGTCATTGCCGAGAACCTCGCCAAGGCGGGCCTCACTACCGATGTCGAGCGCACGCGCATTGTCATTGAGAAGCCTTTTGGCCATGACCTAGAGTCGGCCAAGGAGCTGAACAAACTGCTGGGCTGCATTTTTCAGGAAAAGCAGATTTACCGCATCGACCACTACCTCGGCAAGGAAACAGTGCAGAACATAATGGCTTTCCGCTTTGCGAACGCCATTATGGAGCCGCTCTGGAACCGCAACAACATCGAGCACGTGCAGATTTCGGTGACCGAGCAGCTGGGCGTGGGCGAGCGCACGGGCTACTACGATGGCTCGGGCGCCCTGCGCGACATGATTCAGAACCACTTGCTGCAGCTGCTGTGCATTGTGGCCATGGAGCCGCCCGTGAACTTCACGGCCGAGGAAGTGCGCGACCGCAAGGTAGACGTGCTGCGCGCCATGCGCCGCTTCACGCCCGACTCGGTGCGCGACTCGGCGGTGCGCGGCCAGTATGGCCCCGGCTGGATAGAGGGCGAGAAAGTGCCCGGCTACCGCGAGGAGCCTGGCGCCAACCCCGAATCGAACACCGAAACCTTCGCTGCTGTGAAGTTTTTCGTGGACAACTGGCGGTGGCAGGGTGTGCCGTTTTACTTGCGCACCGGCAAGCGCCTGCACCGCTCGGCCTCCATTATCACCATCCAGTTCAAGGATGTGCCGCACTCCATCTTTCCGCCCGAAATGGCGGATACGATGCGCAAGAACCGGCTGGTTATCAGTATACAGCCCGAAATGAGCATTCGTTTGCAGGTGCAGGCCAAGCGCCCCGGCGTGGACATGGTGCTCAACACCGTGGACATGGTATTCGACTATAAGGGCACCTATGTGGCGCAGGCCCCCGAGGCTTACGAAACCCTGCTACTCGATGTGATGCTCGGCGACCAAACACTGTTTATGCGCGCCGACCAAGTAGAGGAAGCCTGGGACCTAGTAATGCCGATTTTGAACGCGTGGCAGAACCGCGCGAGCCAGAACTTCCCCAACTACTCGGCCGACTCGTGGGGCCCCGAAGTGGCCGAAGCGCTGGTGGCTAAAGACGGATTTCACTGGTTCACCATTCCGCTCAGCAGCAAAAAATAAGTGACCTAGGGAATAAGAATGGCTGCAGATACCGGCTGTGGGTAGTTACTTGCCCTTGCTCCACTCACCCAGCTTTCTTGTTCCCTAGTTCTTTTTCCTATGGATTTGCATATTCTTTCGACGCCCGACGACGTATTAACTGCTCTGGCCGAGTACTTTGTAGACCGCGCCGCGCAAGCTATTGAGCGCCGCGGGCGGTTTGCGGTGGCCTTGTCGGGCGGCAGCTCGCCTAAAAAGCTCTACGAGCTGCTAGCCTCGCCCGCCTACCGCGAGCGCGTGCAATGGGAGCAAACGTATTTCTTCTTTGGCGACGAGCGCAACGTACCCCAGTCCTCGCCTGACAGCAACTACCTGATGGCGAAAAAGGCCCTGCTCGACCCCCTAGGGGTGCGCCCCAGCCAGGTGTTCGACGTCGATACCGAGCTAAAGCCCGCCGAAGCTGCCGCGCAATACTGCGTGGACATCGAAGAGTTTTTTGGGGAGAAGAAAGCCAAGTTTGACCTTGTGCTCCTGGGCCTGGGCGACAACGCGCACACAGCCTCTCTGTTTCCGCACACGCCCGTGCTGCACGATAAAACAGTGGGCGTGAAAGAAGTATGGTTGCCCGAGCAGCAAGTGTACCGCATCACCTTCACGGCGCCGCTCATCAACCAGGCGCGCGCCATAGCCTTCTTGGTGTATGGCGCCGGCAAGGCCGAAGCCGTGCAGCAAATACTGGAGCATGACCGCGACATCGAGCAATATCCAGCGCAGCTCATTGAGCCCAGCAGCGGCGAGCTAGCGTGGTTTTTGGACGAGGCCGCTGCCAAGAACTTGCAGCGCAGCGCCTAGCACTACGTCAGGCCCTAGGTAGGCGAATTAGCAGCCCTGATTAAGAAGGCTCTCCGTGTCATGCGGGGAGCCTTTTTCGGTGGAAAGAAGCATACAAATAGGGCAGCTGCGGAGTTTAGATGCAGCTGAGCAGTAAGACACATGCTACTGAGTTAGCGTATAGATGCGCAGCGCTGATACACGGCAGCACGTGGTTGTAGTTGCTTGTGTATTAACTCGAAGCTGCCGAACTCGCCCTCCTTATCTCGATGAAACCTAACACGCTCGATACGTTTTACAGCGCCTCCCAGCCCCGGACCGTGCCGCCGCCGGATATAGCGCAGGCCGTGGGGCATTTCAATGTGTTTCGGCTGGCCGATTTTATGCCCCGCACCAGCGAGCAGCCCCCAATGACGTTCAACCGGCGGGCCTACCACAAAATAACGCTCTGCCGGGGGCGCAGCCGGGTGGAGTACGCCGACCGGGCGCCGCACGACGGGCCGAATACCTTGTTTCTGGTGACGCCCCGCGTGCCCTACCGCTGGTTGCCGCTGACCGAAACGCCCGAGGGGTATTTCTGCATTTTCAACGAGGCTTTCTTACTTCCCGCCCGGGCGGGCGGCGTGGTGCTAGATGAGCTGCCCATTTTTCAGCCCACGGCCTATCCCGTGTGGGAAGTGAGCGAGGCCGACTGCGCGGCCGTGGAAGCCATTTTTCAGAAGATGGAGCAGGAAATTAAGTCTACCTACGCTTACAAATACGACCTCCTGCGCACGTACTTGTGGGAGCTGATACACCTCGTGCAAAAGTTGCAGCCGGCCCCGGCCTTGCTGGCTACCCACAGCGCGGCAGAGCGGGTGGCGACCCAGTTTACCGACTTACTAGAGCAGCAATTCCCGCGCACGAGCCCGCAGCCGCCGCTGCGCCTGCGCACGGCCACCGACTATGCTAACCAACTAGCGGTGCATGTCAACCACCTCAACCGCGTGCTTAAGGAAACGACTGGCCAAACCACCACGGCGCTCATCAGCAGCCGCTTGGCGCAGGAAGCCAAAATATTGCTCAAGCAAACCAACTGGACCATCTCAGAAATTGGCGATAGCCTCGGCTTTGCCGATGTGGCGCACTTCTGCACGTTTTTCAAGCGGCAGGTAACCCAGACGCCGGGCGACTTCCGAAGTACGGCCGCGTTTGAAATCTAAAGAAGATGGTTTGACTGGCGAAGTCTGCCCGCTGAACCCTAGCCGGACCTTTGTGAGGTATTCCTGCTCCGCCATACGGAGGAGGCTAACCACATCGGAAACATGGAAAACAAGAAAATAGCGCTGGTAACTGGCGGCAACAAAGGCATCGGCCTGGAAATAGTGCGTGGCCTGCTGCGGGCGGGCTGCCGGGTGTACCTAGGGGCACGCGATGCTGCCAATGGCCAGCAAGCCGTAGCCGCTCTAGCGGCCGAAGGCGATGTAGTAGCCATCGACCTAGACCTGAACAACCAGGCTACCCTCGACGCAGCCGCTGCCTGGCTGCAGCGCGAGGTGGGTCACCTAGATATTTTGGTGAACAACGCCGGTATCAACGTTGCTGGCGATGGGGAGGCTAGTACAGTTGCCGTGAGCAGCGTCGAGCAGGCGATGAAAACTAATTTCCTAGGTACCCTGGCCGTCACCCAAACGCTGTTGCCCCTCGTCAAGCAGGCCGCGGCGGGGCGCATTGTCAACGTATCCAGCCCGTTGGGCTCGCTCACCCTGGTTGGGCAGCACGATTGGGGCCTGCTCGGGTACTCTGCCTCGAAGGCGGCATTGAACATGCTAACCGTGAAGCTAGCCTACGAGCTGCGCGATACGGCCATCAAAGTGAACTCGGCTAACCCCGGCTACACGGCCACCGACCTCAACGGCTTTGCTGGCACCGACACCCCCGAGCAGGGAGCTGCCGAAGCTATCCGGCTGGCTCTGCTGCCGGCCGATGGCCCTACGGGCACGGCCTCCTCTGCGGACGGCCCCACGCCCTGGTAAGCGCTGCCGCTGCTTACTTTCGGTGAGGGCGACCTATCGGTGGCCTGCGTGATAACTATTAAAACACAAGGCCCCAGTGGGCGCTTCCATGCTATCGTATGGAAGCGCCCACTGGGGCCTTGTCGCAAGAATAACTAGCCAGCTCCTGCTCAAAACAAGCGATTTAGCAAGGGACTTATCTAGGGCAGCTCCGCAAAGTCGCTGGCGGGACGAGCGGCTTCGCCGGGCTTCAGCACCATGGGCTGACCGCCTTGCACCACAATAGCCGCCTTGGCAAGACCTAGGAACAGCCCGTGCTCTACCACGCCTGGTATTTGCTCTAGCTGCCGGGCCAGGCGCTCGGGGTCGGCAATTTGGCCGAAGTGGCAGTCTACGATGTTATTGCGCTGGTCGGTGAGGTAGTCGGCGGTGGGGTCGCCCACGGCAGGGCGCACTACGGGCGCGCCGCCCAGCTTTTCCACCGCATCAAGCACCCAGGGCAGGGTAAAAGGTACCACCTCCAAGGGCAGCGGAAAACGGCCGAGCGTGGGCACCAGTTTGGAGGAGTCGGCAATAACGAGCAAGTAGTCAGAAGCGGTTTCTAGCGTTTTCTCGCGCAGCAAGGCCCCGCCACCGCCCTTAATGAGGCGTAGCTGGTAGTCTAGCTCATCGGCCCCGTCCACGGCTAGGTCGAAGCGCAGGCCGCGCCGGGGCTCAAGCAGCGGAATGCCCAGCTGGCGCGCCAGCGCCTCGCTGGCTAGCGAAGTGGCGGTGCCCTGCACGCGCAGGCCGTTTTGCACGGCCACGCCAAGCTGCTTAATAAATTGGGCCGAAGTGCTGCCAGTGCCCAAGCCCAGTATCATCCCATCGCGTACCCAGCGCAGGGCGGCGGCGGCGGCAAGCTGTTTTTCCTGGTCTTGTAGGGTGGTGGCTGGGGCAGTGGGCAGCGACATGAGCAACGAGGCTAAAGGTGAGATACGGCCGTAAAAGTAGCGGCCGGGCCGCCACTGCGCCATTTCTTCGACCTAGGGCCAGCTAGCTGGCCCTAGGAAGCCAAGCCCTGAATTTTAAACATAAGATAACACCCGCCAACAGCGCGATAACCGCATCGAAGGCTAGCACAGGCCCATTATTGGGGTGCAGGGCGTGCTCTAGGTACTAGCAAGCTCCCAGAAAAGCACTGTGCAAGTGTGCAGCGAGATGCTGTTAGTCGAGCGGTGTTTGATGGCTTTGCGCGCGCGGCACGTAGGCGGCGAGAGGACGGAAGGCGGCCAGCCGCGAAAAATAACGCTAGCAAGAACAAGACGAGAGTCCCTGGCGGGTCGGCTGAGCCCAAAAGAATAACGGGAACTACCTGCTTAGCAAGTAGCTCCCGTTAGAAAATTAGTTGAGCGCTGGTCTAGTGCTGGTGACCGCCTTCGCCATGCACGTGGCCGTGGCTGAGCTCTTCGGCGGTGGCGGGGCGCACCTCCACCACTTTGCCATCAAAGTGCATCACCATGCCGGCCAGCGGGTGGTTGAAGTCCATGGTTACCATCTCGTCGCCAACTTCTACTACCTTGGCTTGCATGTGGTTACCCTCGTTGTCGGCCATGGGTAGGTAGTTGCCGATTTCCAGCATTTGGTCATCGATTTTGCCATCGATTTCAAATACCTGCTTCGGAATCTGCACTACGGCCTGGGGGTCGTAGTCGCCATAGGCTTGGTCGGGGGTGAGCGAGAAGCTGAATGCATCGCCCGTGTTTTTGCCATCGAGCTGGCGCTCAAACTCTTCGGGCAGGCCGCTGTGGCCGAAGAGGAATACCATGGGCTCTTCAGCTTCGGCTTGCTCAACTAGTACTTTCTGTTGGTTGTCGTCGGTGACGGATAGGTCGTAGGTAAGCGTTACGACGGAGTTTTGGGCAACGGCGGCCATAAAATGGGGTGGGGGTTAGGGTGTAAAACAAAGGTAGGGGCAGCAACCAACTACGCTAATTGCATAAGTGGCCCGCCCGGCGGTAGCCGCAAGCTACGGCATAAAGAAATCCCCCGCCTCACTTAACGGGAGACGGGGGATTCAGTTATTCAAAAAAACGTGCCTAGGCAGGCACAGCCTCTAGTTCGCGGCTAAAGAAGCGGTGCTGCTTGATGGCCTCAGCGAACTCTTCGGCCAAGCCGGCCACGTTTGTGTCGGCGCTGGTCACTACGCCATCGGCATCCAAGATGCCCTCGGCGCCGGGGTAAGCAGCGGCTTGCAGTAGCTCTATGCCCTCGGCCGAGGCGGCCAGCGGCTTGCAGTGGCGGAAAGCCTCATTGACGAAGCGCACGGCGTCAAAATCCTGCTTGAGCTTACTCACGCTTTGGGCGCCGGCGGCCACGTACACGGCATCAAACAGCGCCGACGACGTGCTCTGGAACGTCCAGTTGACAAGAATTTGCGTGCCGTCCTGGCCTTTAATCGTACCTAGGTGGGTGGCGATGATAGCCGTTTGGGCGCCCTGGTCCATAAAGGTTTTCATGAACTCGCTGATAGCGGCCACGTCGGCTCCGTCGGTGGCCAGAATGGCAATCTGACGCGTTTTTACGCTCCCCTTACCCTGGTTGATGGGGCTGTCGGTGGCAATGCTTAGGTGCGGCGAGCTGCCCACGCTAGCTTTGGCCGGAGCCGATTGGAAGTCGGCGGCCTTATCGTCGGCACCGATGGCGCCGTAGTTGAGCTGCATGCCTTCGGCCGAGGGCACGTCCATGCCCAGGCCTTCGGCCACGCGGCTAGCTAGGTCGTGGTCTACCTGCGCCAGCTGCACAATGGTGCGCTCCCGAATCCAATCGGTTTGCACGTGGCTCAGCTCAAAGCGCAAGGCCTTCACAATGTGGGTCTTCTCGGGTGCGCTCTGGCTGTTCCAGAACAGGCGGGCCTGGCTGTAGAAGTCGATAAAGCTCTTGCTGCGGCGCCGAATCTTGGGGCCTTCCACGCGCTCATACACCGAGTTGAAGCCGCCTTCGCTTTGCGGGGCTTGCTTGGGGTACTGGTCGTTGAGCAGGTTGGGACCGTAGGCTACTTTGCCTTTGTTGATGGTCTGGCGCATGTGCCCGTCGCGCTGGTTGTTGTGCACCGGGGCCAGCGAGCGGTTAATCGGAATCTCGTGGAAGTTGGGGCCACCTAGGCGCTTGAGCTGGGTGTCGAGGTACGAAAACAGGCGACCTTGTAGCAGCGGGTCATTGGAGAAGTCGATGCCTGGCACGATGTGGCTGAGGCAGAACGCCACTTGCTCGGTCTCGGCAAAGTAGTTATCTACGTTGCGGTTCAGCACCATCTTACCAATGGCCTGCACCGGCACTAGCTCTTCGGGGATGAGCTTGGTAGAATCCAGAATGTCGAAGTCGAACTTGTGCTCGTCTTCCTCTTCTACTACCTGCACGCCCAGTTCCCATTCGGGGTAGGCGCCCATCTCGATGTTGGCCCACAGGTCGCGGCGGTGAAAGTCTTGGTCTTTGCCCGAAATCTGCTGGGCCTCGTCCCACAGCACCGAGTGGGTACCGAGCAGCGGCTTCCAGTGAAATTTCACGAAGCGCCACTTGCCTTGGGCGTTCACAAAGCGGAAGGTGTGCACGCCGAAGCCCTCCATCATACGCAGGCTGCGGGGCAGGGCGCGGTCGCTCATGGCCCACAGCAGCATGTGGGTGCTTTCGGGGTTGGTCGATATAAAGTCGTAGAACGTATCGTGGGCCGAGGCACCCTGCGGAATCTCGTTGTGCGGCTCCGGCTTCACGGCGTGCACAAAATCGGGAAACTTAATGGAGTCCTGAATGAAGAACACGGGCATGTTGTTGCCTACCAGGTCATATACCCCTTCCTGGGTATAGAACTTCACGGCGAAGCCGCGCACGTCGCGGGCTAGGTCGCTGGCACCGCGTGAGCCGGCCACCGTGGAGAAGCGCGTGAACACGGGCGTCACTACGCCGGGCTGCAAAAAGTGGGCTTTGGTCAGCTCGGTGGCGTTGCCGTAGGCCTCGAAGTAGCCGTGGGCTCCTACGCCGCGGGCGTGCACCGCGCGCTCCGGAATACGCTCGTGGTCGAAGTGGGTCATCTTCTCGCGGAAGAGGAAGTCTTCGAGCAGCGTGGGGCCGCGCTCGCCGCCCTTCAGCGAGTTCTGGTCGTCGTTGATGCGCAGGCCCTGGTTGCTGGTCAGATACTTACCGTAGCCGTCGTCGCTGTGCTGGGCCAGCTGCTCGGTTTTGGGGTTGCTCACCTTATCCTGGTGATTTTGCTTGGCAAGAGGTTTGTCGTGCATGATACGAATAAGAAATAGGAAATAAGCGTGACAGTACGCGCCTAAACGAACCGTTACGGTTAAGGTTAGTGTCGCCGCGGTGAGCGTTGCAGCATACCTAGGGCGTTTGGTTAGGATAATCTGTTAAGCACCAGGGCGCCTATTCGCAATACAGTCCTATTTAAAAAGGTGCTTAAATTTTAAGCAAAATTTAAGCTTGCTAGCTGAAACGGATGATGGCACTTCGTGATAATGAAGTGAATATGAAGGTGTAGTAAAAACTTAGGTGGCCGCGGGTGCGTACCAGCACGCAGTATTTCATCCCGCTACTTCTACCTGCGCTATGTTCTCTTCTTCCTTTCGTGTTGCGGCTGTGCTACTAGCCAGCGGCAGCCTGCTGGCTGCATGCGGCCCCCAGCAATCAGCTGAGCAGCAAGCCGCTGCCAAGGCTACCGACAAAGCGGCCGATACCCAGGCCAAAGCCGACACGACCAACCAGGGCGCCACGCCGCGGCTGCTGGCCACCTTCCCCGACTCGCTCAACACCCCCGATGGCCTCGTGCTGGCCCCCGATGGACGGGTGCTGCTGTCGGTGCCCAACTTGGCCAACAATAAGTATCCGGCCCAGATTGTGGAGCTAACGGCCACTGGCTACAAGCCGTTTATCGGGCGCCTGCCGGTAGAGCCGACCACCAAAAAGGCCACGCCGATGGACCTGGCCTTTGGCCCCGACGGCAACCTCTACTACGCCGAAAACCAGTACGAAAACAGCAAGGACTATAAATCGCGTCTGATGCGGGTGCTGATGAAAAACGGCCAGCCCACCGGCACCATCGAAACGGCCGTAGATAATTTTTGCCTCGCTAATGCGACGGTATGGAAAGGCAACACCCTGTATGTAACGGACAGTCAGTGGGATATGCCCGACAACGACAAGGGCAGCGCCGTTATGCGCTTTACACTGGCCGAGCTGAAGCCTGGTACTACCATTCACCTCAAGCCCAAAACCAAGGACCCGCACGTGCTGGCCCAGTTCACGACCACCGTCAACGAAACGGGTGTGGATAACGGCGCCGACGGGCTCGACTACGATAGCAAAGGCCGCCTGTACACGGGCTTTTTTGGCGATGGCACCTTCCACCGCCTCACCCTCAACCCCGATGGTAGCCTCGCCAAGCAGGAGGTGGTGCCCGTGGCTGCGCCCAAGATTCCGTGCATCGATGGCCTCGTTATCGACCGCGCCACCGACAAGGCCTACATCTGTGATTCGCGCCTGAACGCGATAGAAGTCATCGACCTCAACACCAATGCCCACACCATATTGGCCGGCAACGGTGACACGGATGGTGCCGGCGGCAAGCTCGACCAGCCCGCTGAAGTGTTGCTCAAAGGCAAGCAGCTGATAGTGTCGGACTACGACAAGCCCGAAAAGCACTTCGTTAATACCAAATCAGACGCCCCGCACACCGAGTCGGTGCTGGACCTGCCCTAGGGTGGGTATGGCGACTGAAAAGTAAAAAAGCGGCCGGCTGCCCCTAGGGCAGCCGGCCGCTTTTTTGGTTAAGAAGCAACCTATGGCGCTTACTCTTGCAGCTCCCAGGCAGTGCGGTAGCCGCCCACGCGCTCGACGTATTCTAGGAAAGCCTTATAAAACGGATGCGCGCCTAGGGTGCTAGAGTCGCCGATGAGCAGCAGCTTCTTGCGGGCGCGCGTCATAGCCACGTTCATGCGGCGAATGTCGGAGAGAAAGCCGATTTCGCCGTGCCCGTTGCTGCGCGTGAGGCTAATGGCGATGATGTCGCGCTCCTGGCCCTGGAAGGCATCGACGGTGCCGATGCTGAGCTGCCGGTGCAGCAGCAGGCCGCTGAGCTCGTCGTTTTCTTCCACCGCGTCTTTGAGATAATTAATCTGGGCACGGTAGGGGGCAATGACCCCAATGCTAAGCGGGTCTTCTTCGTGGTCGGGCGCGTCATAGGGCTCCAGTAGCTGGGCCAGGCGCTTGAGCAGCAGGTCGGCCTCCTCGGGGTTGGCCGTAGAGCGGCTTTCCGGAATGGTAATCTCCTGCATGCCGAAACCCGCCGTGTCCAGAAACTCCACGGGCAGGTCGGGCGCGAAGCGTAGGTCGTAGGCCTCTAGGCCCACGTGCGCCACGGTGGGCGCAGCCACCAGGCGGCCATCGTAAAACTGCTCGGAGCTGAACTCCATAATCTGCTCGTGCATGCGGTACTGCACGGTCAGCATGCGGCTCACGTCGGGCTGGCGCTTGATGCACTTTTCAAACAGCGTTTCGCGCAGGCCTTCCTTGGCAGCTTTTTCGCTTTTCACGGTGGGCGGCAGCTGCTGGTGGTCGCCGGCCAGCACCACGCGCTGGGCCTTGGCAATCGGTATCCAGCAGCCCGGCTCCAGGGCCTGAGCGGCCTCGTCAATAAAGACGGTTTCGTAGGTGAGGTGGCGGATGTTACGGTTCGAAGCGCCCACGAGGGTGCACGTAATTACCTGCACCTGCTCGAGCAGGTCTTCGGTGATGTAGCGCTCTAGGCCGTCGGCCTCCTGGTGCAGGGCGCGGGCCTCTTCCTTCAGCAGGCGGCGTTGTTCGCGCTCTTCCCAGCCAAAGTGACGTACGTGCTTGCCGGCTTCTTCGCGGTACTGCTCGGCCGTTTGACGCATACTACGCAGCTCGCCGTAGCGCTTGTGGCTCATCACCTGAGCATCGAGGGTGTGCTCGAGCAGCAGGTCCGACACTCGCGAAGGGTTGCCCATCCGGATAACGTTGACGCCGCGCTCGGCCAGCTTTTCGGTCAGTAGGTCCACGGCCGTGTTGCTAGGTGCGCACACCAGCACCCGGCGCTCGCGCCGGATGGTTTCTAGAATGGCCTGCACCAGCGTAGTGGTCTTGCCCGTGCCGGGCGGCCCGTGGATAATGGCTACATCTTGGGCAGCTTGCACGTGGCGCACGGCCGCCAGCTGGCTTTCGTTGAGGGGGCTAGGGTAGAAGAGGTCATCGGCTTTTTCGGCGCGGAAGCGGGCGGGCTTGGCCCCGAGCAAGATGTCGCGCAGCTCGGCCAGGCGGTCGCCGTAGGCGCCCATTACTTTACCTAGGGCGTAGTCCATCTCGCGGTAGCTCACCTCATCGAAGGTGAGGTCGATGCCTAACTTGCCACCCTCGTGTACCCAGTCGGGCAGGTCTTCCTTACTAGTAGCCAGTAGCAGCTTATTGCGCCGCACGCTGGTAATCACGCCGCTGAGCGTGGGGCGGTCGGTGGCGGCGCGGCCCGGGATGTTGCCAAACAAGGCCGCGTTTTTGCCCACCTGAAACAGGTGCAGCCCCTGCTGCCCTGCGGGGCGCTCCAGCTCCAGCACGATTTTGCCGCCGAAGCCTACGTCTTCCTGCGTAATCGTGACGGGGTACCAGGTCAGCCCGCGCTGCTGGCGCTCTTGTATGCTAGCCTTGGCATTTTTTAGCTTAAACTGCTCTAGGTCTTCTTGTTGCTCTAACTTGAGCATGGCCTGCACGCGGCGTAGCTCCTTCTCAATGGCGTAGGGCTCGGCGTAGGGGGAAACGGTATCGGACAAAATAAGGCGGATTGATTTCGTTGTAAGTAGTAACAACGAAAACGGGAAATGAGTGGCCAAAGGCCATGAAAGAAATGAGGCTAAGGTTAGCCTGTTTCATCAGGTTAGTACTGAATAAGGCGCTTAGCTAACCGTAGTAAATGGCTAGATAAAGCGCATCTATTGATTTGTAAAGCTACCCCAACAGTGCCGGCCGCTCCTGGTACACTTTCCACAGAAACTCGCCAAACAACGTATTGGCCCACGCAAACCAGGGCCGGGTGTACTGGCTGGGGTCGTCTTTATGAAACGACTCGTGCATGTAGCCAGTGCCCGCGTGGGTGGTCTTGAGCAGCTGCACGCAGGCCCGGATTTCGGCGTCGTCGGTGCTGGTAAGGCCGCGCATGACAAGGCTGATGGGCCAAACCATATCCTGGCCCACGTGCGGGCCACCAACACCTTCACCCGCCTTACCCTTGTAGAAGAAGGGGTTATCAGCCGAAAGCACTAGGCGGCGCGTGTTTTGGTACACAGGGTCGTTGAGGGGTATCGCGCCTAGGTAGGGCAGGCTGAGCAGGCTAGGCACGTTGGCATCGTCGAGCAGGGCGTGGCCGCCGTAGCCATCGACCTCATAGGCATACACGCGGCCGTGCACTGGGTGCGTGATGATGGCGTGCTCGCGCAGGGCAACGGCTACCTCATCGGCCAGGGCCATCAGGTTTTGGTAGGCAGCGCCGTCGTGCTGAATGTCGTTGAGCATCAAGGCCGCTTGGCGTAGGCTGCTGACGGCGAAGAAATTGCTAGGCACCAGAAAGGGTAGGAGCGTGGCGTCGTCGCTGGGCCGAAAGGCCGATGCGATGAGCCCACACGGCCGCACGGGGTAGCCATAGCCACCTAGGGGCTGGGTATCGGTAGCGGTGGCCGTAGCGCGCTGAAAGTGATAGGGCCCCGGCCCGGTTTTGCGCTGCTGCTCCTGGAAGGTTTTTACCGTCAGGGCAATGGCTTGCCGCCACTGCGCATCGAAGGGCTGCTCGTCGCCGGTAGTTTTCCAGTAGTGGTAAGCCAAGCGAATGGGGTAGCACAACGAGTCGATTTCCCACTTGCGCTCGTGCACGCCGGGCTGCATAGCCGTGCGGTCGGCGTGCCACTCGCCCACTTTGGTGGAGTCTTGGTAAAAGGCATTCGCGTAAGGGTCCTGCAAAATGCAGCGCGTTTGGCGATGAATGACACCCGCCACCAACTGGCGCAGAGGTGCATCTTGCTTGATAAACGTGAGGTAGGGCCACACCTGGGCCGAAGAGTCGCGCAGCCACATGGCGTCGATGTCGCCGGTGCTGACGTAAGTATCGGGCCGCCCTAGGTAGGTGCCGGGCGTCACGGTAGTGTCGAGCGTATTCGGGAAGCAATTGCCAAACAGCCAGCCCAACTCTGCATCGGGCACCTGACGGTTAAACTCCGCAATGGCGGCCTCCACGGCGCGGCTACGGAAGCGGCGCAGCCCCACTGCCGGCCGCACCACCGGAAAGCCAGCCGCGGCCGCCCGGCTCGGCTGGCTGAAAAAAGAGCAGGCGCCCAGCAGGCCCGCGCCCTGCACAAAGGCTCGACGGTTCATCAAAAACAGCTAACGTGGGCTGCAAAGATGAGAGCCACCGGCCCGACCGGGCTGCCCCTAGGGCCGTGCCGCGGTGCCTGCCTCCTAGGTGGCCCTTAGGCTAGAAACCCAGCCTAAGGGCACTTGCGTAAAGCTCGGGTACCCCTTCACTTGCATCTATTTATGTCATCGCTTTCTCTCCGCCTGCTGCTGCCTGCCGGGCTGGTGTGGCTGGCCGCCTGCACCGGTGGCCCCGGCACCGAAAAAACAACCGCCGTGGCTGCCCCGCCACCCGTGCCCGCCACCGCCAATGCCAAGCAACTCGTATCGGTAGCCACGTCGGATACCATCTGGAACGGCGTGGCCGTGTCGGACGACGACCGAGTATTCGTGCTGTTTCCGCACAACGAGGGCCACCCCGGCACGCGCATCGGCGAGCTGAAAAATGGGGTCGTAACGCCTTACCCTAACCGCACCTGGAACAGCTGGAAAAAAGAAGGTGACCCGGCCAAAACGGCCTTCGTACGCGCCAATTCGCTGCGCTTCGGCCCTGATGGTCTGCTGTGGGTAGTAGACACTGGCACGCCCAAGAGCGACGCCCCGCCCATTACCGACGGCCCCAAGCTGCTAGCCATTGACATCGCCAAGAATCAGGTAGTCAAAACCATCGACCTAGGGAAGCTGGTAAAGCGTAAGAGCTTTGTGGACGACCTGCGCTTCCACGGCGACATGATTTACGTGACCGATGCTGGCGCGCCGGGCCTCATCCTGCTCAGCCAGAAAACCGGCCAGGGCCGCCGCGTGCTCGACGGCGACAGCAGCACCACCGCCCGCCGCCCCATGCTGGGCGAGGGTAAGAAAATGCTGAAGCCCGACGGCAGCGACGTGAAGCTGCACGCCGACCAGATGGAAGTCTCGCCCGATGGCCGGTATTTTTATTTCCAGACCGCCGCTGGACCCATGTATCGCGTCGAAACCAAGTACTTGGACAACCCCAGCACCTCATCGGCCGACATTGCCAAGCAGGTGAAGTACTTCTTTAACTCGCCCACCTGCGGCGGCACCACCATCGACGCCGACGGCAATCTTTACGTGGCCGACGCCAACGAAAAGCGGGTGCTGCGCGTGACGCCCACCGGCCAAAGCAGCACGCTGGTGCAAAGCCCCGACCTCATCTGGGTCGATGCCATGTGGATAGACCACGCCGGCAACCTCTGGATGCCCGTGCCCCAGATGAACCGCACGGCCGGCTTCCAGAAGGGCGTCGAAACGGTGAAGTTTCCGGTGCAGCTCTACAAGCTACCCATTGGCGCCAAGCCGTTTCGCGACTAGCTCACTGAGAGTGGTCGGAGGCCCCGGCCTCCGACCGCCGCTTACTTGTCTTGCAGCTTCAGCAAGTGACCTAGGGCGGTGCCGTAAGCTAGTGTGGCCAGGGCCACGGCCGGGTGCTTTTTGCGGCGTAGCTCGTAATTGTCACGGTTGAAATCGGCCCAGTTCCACTCGTTCAGGTGCACACGCCCCACCGAAATGCAGGGCTCATGAATTTGGGTGGTGTGCCACCACTTGGTCGGAAACAGGATGGTTTCGCCCTCCTCAACCATTACCCGCACTGGTGTGGCGTGCTTGAACAGCGGAAACTTCTCATAGTCGGGGTTGAAGATATCGACCTGCGATACCTTCTCATTATCGGGCCTCGGGTAGAGGTAGGGCGTTTGATTAGGTGGAAAGAGAATAAACTCCTTTGACCCGTAGAGCTGCGTAATCTGGGTGTGTAGATACAGCGCATCGACGTGTAGGTAGGGAAAGCACGCCCCATTGCCCCCCAGAAACAGCTCGTAAACCTGCGTGCCGCGTAGCATCAGCTTAGGCAGCAGCGGGTGCTTCACGCGGTCAGACTTGCCAAATACTATCTCCGGCTGCAAGTCGGCTAGCAGCTCCGGAAAAAACTCCTCGATATTGAGGTTAAATGGGTAAGGCGCGGGGTTGGCGGGGCTCGACGTCAATATCAGGTCGGTCACCTCGGCCATGCTATAGGTCTGGCCCTTGATGACCTTGGTAAGGTGCCCATAGTGCTCCTTAAAAAAAGTAGGAGTAAACTTGCCCATAGCGCCCCAGCGGTGCGCCACGTCGGTGAGCACTACGGGCAGGCCTGGCTGCACGTATTCGGCCAGCAGTTCTTGTTGCGACAGCCCGCTACGCTTGTCTATGGCCAGCAAGGTAGGGGCGGGAAGTGGGCGTTGGGCGGGATTGATAGTCATAAGGTGTTCTTTAGCAGAAGAATAGGCGGAATAAAAAAGTGGATGCTACCTAGGCTGGGACTAGCCCAGTTGACCGGTTCGTAAATATAGGAAATTTCTATTGTATATTATGGAAAATATTTGATAATATTATGGATAAGGCGGGTAATGGTCGGGTTTATCTTGGCCGGGCGTCCGGGCCCGTGTGCTGGGCGTGGGAGCGCATCCGCGGGGCAGGCGCTTTATTTGTGGAGCTCGTCACCGCGGCTCTGCCGTTTTTGTTAGTAGTACCATGCCCTCGGCTGCCCCTATCGTCGATATTTTTATTCCGTGCTTCGTCGACCAGCTCTACCCGCACACCGCCCTGAGCATGGTGAAAGTGCTCGAAGCCGTAGGCTGCCAGGTCAATTATAACCCCGCCCAAACTTGCTGCGGCCAGCCCGCCTACAATGCTGGCTACAAGGCCGAAAGCCGCAGCATTGCGGAGAAGTTCTTAACCGATTTTGGGGCGCCGGCCAGCGAGACGCGCTATGTGGTTAGTCCCTCGGCCTCGTGCGTGGGCATGGTGCGCAATGCCTACTCGCACCTGTTTGCGGGCACGCCCGAGGCACCGCGCTGTGGGGCCGTGCAGCAGCGCACCTACGAACTGACGGAGTTTTTGGTGGATGTATTGGGCATCAGTGCCATACCAAAGGCTCAACTAGCGGGCCGCTATACCTACCACGACTCGTGCTCGGCTCTGCGCGAGTGCGGCATCCGGGCGGCTCCGCGCCAGTTGCTCGACGGTGTGGCGGGCCTGGAGCGCCTCGAAATGGCCGAAACCACTACCTGTTGCGGCTTTGGCGGCACCTTCGCCGTCAAGTTTGAGTCAATTTCGGTGGCCATGGCCCAGCAAAAAGTAGAGCACGCCCTGGCTACGGGCGCCGACTACCTAGTGAGCACCGACGTAAGCTGCCTGATGCACCTAGAGGCGTACATCCGGCGCGAAAAGCTGGCTATTAAGACCATGCACATTGCCGATGTGCTGGCCAGCGGCTGGTAGTCCAGCTTACTAGCGTACTTAGGTTAGAAACGATTGCAGATGCACCTCCTAGACAACCCCATCTGGCACGCCCTGCGCACCGGCAACGAGCCGCTGGCCATTGGCGATGAGCTGGCCCGCGTGCTGCCGCGCGACATTGGCGCCTTTGCCGGGCTGGCCGAGTACTCGCCCGCGGCCTGGCACCGCCTGCACGAGCTGTCGCCAGCCGGCGCCCCCACGGTGCTGTTCACGGCCGAGCCTCTGGCCCCGCCTGCGGGCTGGCAGCTGCAGTTTCACAAAGAGCTGCTGCAGCTGGTGTACCCTCAACCCACGGCCCCCACGGTGGCCGACGAGCGCCTGGTAGCCCTGAACGCGTCAGACATTCCGGCCATGCTGGCCCTCACGGCGCTTACCAATCCCGGCCCGTTTCTGCCGCGCACGCTGCTATTCGGCGGCTACTACGGCATCTTTCGGGAGGGGCAGCTAGTGGCGATGGCCGGGCAGCGGTTACACCCCGTGCCCTACGTCGAAATCAGCGCCGTGTGCACTCATCCCGCGCACCTAGGCCGCGGCTATGCGGGCCTGCTGGTGCGCCACCAACTAGGCCGGTTGCTGGCGGCGGGGCATACGCCGTTTCTACACGTGTATGAGGATAATACTGCCGCCTACGCGCTGTATCAGAAGCTCGGCTTTCAGCTGCGCAAGCGGCTACACGTGCACGTGCTCGAAAAGCAGGCGTCTTTTTAAGTTTAGCTAAGCAAGCCTATTTGTTGCTCCTATAGAAGTGGGCCTAGGTGTTAAGCTTGTGGCTCGCTTGGCTTCTCGTATCAGTCGCTTAATAACCTAGGTAACGGCTCATACCCAAGCTGCCGCCGGCCTCAGCTTCTCTGAACTGCAAAAGCTAAAGGCCCTGCGCAAAGCGACCCTAGCAAGCTACGAAGCAGCTATTCCAGCGCCGCCGACAAATGGCATTGGCTGTCAAAGCGCAGCAACTCGGGGCTCAGTTTAAAGCCCCGGCCACCGAAGCCCTTGCTGTAGAGCTCAATGTCGGCTGAGGGGCGCCCCCAGCCAGGGGCGTTGCTGCTTTCGGGGCTAGAACTGTCGCTGATATCTAGCACCGCACCGCGCTTGACGTGCAGGGCGGCGCACATCTTGTCGGCAGTTTTCATGGCGTCGGCTAGCGCTAGCACATCGGCTTCGCGGCGCAGGCTATCGGCTTGGTTGTGGCCATAGCTCAGGTCCTTGATGCGGCTGATGGGCGTGGCCAGCAGCTCCTCTAGGTAAGGCGATAGCTGCCGTAAGTCATTGATGCGCACCGTAACAGACTGCGAGGAGTTAAAGCCCGTGAATACTTCCTTGCCTTTTACGTAGTCAAATTCTTTGTTAGACGACGTGCTGCTGACGCGCACATCGTCGCGCCCCGGCGCATAGCGTTTCGATACCGCCAGCACTTGGTCTACTACGCGCTGCACCTCGGCTACGGCATCCTTAAGCCGCGGGCGTGTGAAGGCGGCATCTACCGTTAGCTCGGCGTAGTTGGGGTATACTGTAACGTGGCCGTAGCCCACGCTGTGCACTTGGCGCGGTGCGGTGGTGATAGCGGGCTGGCAGGCACCTAGGGCCGCCAGCAGAAGCGCAGAAGTAAGGATGGAGCGCATAGAAAAGCGAGGCGCAATGTACTAGAAGTGAGGCTAGTTAACGCGTGGTAGGCAGCGTTAGTATTCCAGGCTTTTCTCCCTATTGGTCGCCCATTTTTTCGTCGCGGTGCTGCTTCCAGAGTTGGGCGGCGTGCTGGCGAAAAGCCGCTGGGGCAGCTTGCCAGGCTGCATCGAGGCTGTAGCTGCCGCCGTCGGGCTGCCCGCCCACGGTGAGGCAGCTGGTGCCGCGCACGGCGTACTTGCGCCGGCCTTCATACATGATAATTTTCTGGGTGCTCGGGCTTACGTCGCCCCGGCACACGGTGCGGTACACCAGCCATACCTCGGCCGTGCCATCTTGGTCTAGGTCAGTAACGGTGAGGCCGTTGGGCCGAAAGGTGGCCTCTAGGTCAAGCGGGCAGTCGTCTACGAAGTCGTGCACCTGCCAGCTGGGCGCCGGGCCGGCGACCGGGTACTGGTAGGCGTAGAGGTCGGCGCGCTGGCCATCGGTGCTTTGGGCGGCAGGGTCGGGCCGGGGGCCAATTTCGGTGGCCAGCACGGTGTAGGTACCTGTGCGGTCGGTATAGCGCAGGGCCTGCACCACGTGGCCACTATGCCTGAGAGTGGCCGGCACGGCCGCCGGTGCCAGCGGGCTCACCCGCATTTGGGCCTGTGCGCTGGCAGCCAGCAGCAAGGCCGGTAAAAAGTAAGAGGGTTTCATAAATGAGCGGGCAGCGGAAAAGCCTGGGGCGTGGAGGCCGCGCCGCAAAGAAAGCGTACTGCGCCAGCCTGCCCCACAGTCAACGGTACCCGCTAAAAAACGACGGTCGGGCCACCCTAGGGTGGCCCGACCGTCGTTTGTCTTATGCTTATAAGGTTAAGCAGCCAGCTGCTCTACGGCTTGCAGCTGGCCGAGCACGCGCATGGTGTCGGCCAGCAGCTCGTAGGAGTGTACGCGGGCTTCGTGACTGAAAATGTGGCTGGTAGCCATAATCTCGTTGGCCTGCGTTTGGGCCAGGAAGGCCCCTAGGTCCTCTTGCAGCGTGGCGGGGCTACCGATGAAGGAAGCCGCGAGCATTTGCATCACGTACTGCGCCACCTCGGGCGACCAGAGCTGGCTCATGTCCTTAACGGGCGGCTGCATGAGCTGGCGCTGGCCCGTAACCACGCCTAGCATCATCTGCTTGAGGGTGGTAGACAGGTAGTCGGCCTCGTCGTCGGTGTCGGCGGCAATCACGTTTACGCAGGTAATGACGTACGGCGCGGCCAGCGTGGCCGAAGGCCGGAAGTTTTCGCGGTAGATTTTCAGGGCCGCAAACAGTTGGCCGGGGGCAAAGTGGCTGGCAAAGGCATAGGGCAGTCCCATAGCCGCGGCCAAGTAAGCGCTATCAGTGCTGGAGCCCAGTATATAAATCGGAATATCAAGCCCCTCGCCCGGAATGGCGCGCACCGAGCTGGTGCTATTGGTGGCCGAGAAATAGGTTTGCAACTGCTGGATGTCGCGCGGAAAATCTTGCTCGACGCCGAAGCGCGCGCCCCGAATGGCGCGGGCCGTGGTTTGGTCGGTGCCGGGGGCGCGGCCCAGCCCTAGGTCGATGCGGCCGGGGTAAAGCGAAGCCAGTGTGCCCAACTGCTCGGCCACCACCAGCGGGGCGTGGTTGGGCAGCATGATGCCGCCCGAGCCCACGCGCAGCGTGCGGGTGCCGCCCGCGATGTAGCCTATCAGCACCGGCGGCGCCGAACTGGCCACGCCGGCCATGTTGTGGTGCTCACTCAGCCAGAAGCGGGTGTAGCCCAGCTTCTCGACGTGTTGGGCCAGGTCGAGGCTGTTACGAAATGTGTCGGCCGGGGTATTACCCTGGGCCACGGCAGCCAAATCCAGCACGGAAAAGGCTACTTGAGAGGGAGATTCTGCTTTCATATCTAAAAACGCGCTGTGCCGGCCCGATAAGCCAATTGCTGCGCCTACTAGCGGTTGCGTGAAGTGCCCACTGGCCTTAGCCTAGGGCGCTACTACAACAAGCGAGTGCCCAAAATGATTGCGCGAAACCAATTGGCCCAAAGCGACGGGTGGGCCCGAAGTGCGTATCAGCCGCTATAGTCTGTTGGCGGGCACCTAGGCTAGCCTAGGCCAGCTGCGCTCCATAACCCTTCGAGGTAGCCTGCGTACCACCGGTTCATTTAAAACTCATCTAGTAGTATGGCAGGCAGTTCTTCTAAAATAGTGGTGTACGGCGCCATTGCGGCCAACGTAGCCATTGCCATTGCCAAATTCGCGGCGGCGTTTTTCACGGGTAGTGCGGCTATGCTATCCGAGGGCATTCACTCGCTCGTCGACAGCGGCAACGGGCTCTTGATTTTGCTAGGCCTCTCGCGCAGCGCCCGCCCCGCCGATGCCGAGCACCCCTTTGGGCATGGCAAAGAGCTGTACTTCTGGACGATGATAGTGGCCGTGCTCATCTTCGCGGTGGGTGGCGGCCTCTCGCTCTACGAGGGCTACACGCACCTGCAGCACCCTGCCCCGCTCACCGACCCCACCTGGAATTACTGGGTGCTAGGCCTGGCCATTGTGTTCGAGGGCATTGCCTGCTCGCTAGCTTTCCGCGAGTTTAATAAGACGCGCGGTGACGCCAGCTTTTGGAAGGCCCTGCGCGCCAGCCGCGACCCAGCCGTGTATGCCATTTTGCTCGAAGACCTAGCCGCACTCGTGGGCCTGGTCATTGCTCTAGGGGGCGTGTACTTCGGCCATCTGCTTAATAACCCGTACTTTGACGGTAGCGCCTCAGTGGCCATTGGCGTGTTGCTCATCGGCATGGCGGTGTTCATGCTCAAAGAAACCCGCGGCCTACTGGTGGGCGAAGGTGTAGACGCGGCTACTCTGGCCAGCCTGCAAGCGCTGGCCACCGCCGACCCCGCCGTGCGCAGCCTGCGCCCGCCACTTTCGATGTACCTAGGTCCCGCCGAGGCCATTCTGGCGCTCGATGTGCGCTTCCGGCAAGACCTATCGGCCCAGCAGGTAGAAGATGCCGTGGGCCGGCTCGAAAAAGCCATCCGCGCCATACACCCCGAGTTTAAGCGCATTTTTGTGGAAGCCGAGTCATTTGCACCCGAGCAGCGGGCGGGTGCTAATCAGCCGGCAACTAGCTAGAAAACTACGCTTGGTTAAGCTAAGCCGCTAGATGTTGTCGATAAAGGTCGAGCGCTCGTTGTCAGTTCGATACATAATATCTGACCGCAGTACATATTTTACACCTTGCGTCACTTCGCTGCCTTCGTGGTAGAGGTCGTGCAGGAAAAGAAGCGCCATACCTTGTTTAGGTTGTATTCGCAACTTTTGGAAAGTTGTGTTGCCACCCTGAAAATTGTCATTCAGGTACACCATAAAGGTGAAGTAACTGGCTTCCCGTTCGTTGCGGATGTAACTCTGGTCGAAATGCCCTTTAAACTGGTTCCCGCGCTGGTAGCGGTAAAACCGAAACAGCTCATTGAGCCCAATAGCTGTGCTGGCAGCCAGTGGCGTCAGAACGAAGGGTTGAATCTTCGTCCACAGCTCCTGGGCTAGCTCCTCGCTCTTGTAAAAAGCTCGACTGTTGTTGCGAATATCGGTGCGCACCCGGCTGCCGCTGCTTGTATTAATTTGCGCCAGTTCGTAGCCTACGCCTTCGCTTCTGACAATCATGTCGAGACATTCCTGACGCGTTAGAAAGTCTTCGACAGTGAAAATAGTATCCGTAAGTTTGGTAAATTTCATAGAGTTAGCAAAAATAGGAATTCCCAGCTATTCAGCCCGAAGGCGAACAGCTGGGAATCGTAGAAAACCTGCCTAGGCTATTATAGCAGCGCCTTGATGCGCGCTGTCAGGCCCTCACTGGCGGCCATCAGCGGCAGGCGCACCTCACCGCCGCACACGCCTTGCAGGGCCAATGCGGCTTTCACACCTACTGGGTTGCCCTCCTCATACATGAGTGGGTTGAGGCCCACGAAGCCGAAGAGCAGCTGCTGCGCCCGGGCGAAGTCGCCGGCCAGGGCGGCGCGGGTCATATCGCTAAACTTCTGTGGGAAAGCATTACCTAGGACGGTAATAATGCCCACAGCACCGCACGCGATGAGCGGAACTGTCAGCATGTCGTCGCCGCTCAAGAAAAGAAAATCGGCGGGCTTCTTAGCCAGGATGGCCAGGCACTGCTCCACGTTGCCGCTGGCTTCCTTGATGCCGATGATGTTGGGGTGCTCGGCCAGGCGCAGGGTAGTGTCGGCACTCATATTAGAGCCGGTGCGGCCGGGCACATTGTAGAGCAGCAGGGGCCGGGACGCGGCATCGGCCAGGCGCTGGTAGTGCGCTACGATGCCAGCCTGGCTGGGTTTGTTGTAGGCAGGGCTGGCCGACAAAATGGCCGTGATGCCTTCTAAATCAGTGCTGTGCAGCATGGCTTCAGCGGCAGCGGTGTCGTTGCTACCGATGCCGTACACCAGCGGCACCCGGCCGGCCACGTGCTCCTTGGCGATGCGCAGCAGCTCGGCTTTTTCGGCCGTGGTAGTGGTGGGCGACTCGCCCGTGGTGCCATTAATAACCAGGTACTCCACGCCGCCTTGCAGGGTGTGGTCGAGCAGGCGGCGCCAGCCGGCATAGTCTACCTGAAAATTGGGGGTAAAGGGCGTCACCAGGGCTACGCCGGTGCCGTGTAGGTTGTTCATCCGCTGCGGAGGTCGTTAGTTTTGTTACGAAATTACTACTTCGACCGCCCACACCTCTTGTTGGCGCTTTTTCTATTTCCTTGAAAAACTTATTTTCGGCCACCGCCCTGCTGGCCGCGCTGAGCCTCACTGCCTGCGACACCAAAACCGCCACCACCGGCGAAGCCCGCACTTCTCCTTCGGCCGAAGCGATGGCCGCCCTCAAAAACCCGGAAACGGCCCCTACCTCCGGCGCTGCCGCCGTAGCCGCCGAAGAAGCTAACGCGACCCCGGCGCCCGACCCCAGCACCATCCCGGCCGCTAAGGCGGCCGACGCGGCCGCTATCCTGGCCCGGCCCCAGGTGCCCATCCTGTGCTATCACCAGATTCGGGATTGGACCGGGCGCGACTCTAAGAGTGCCAAAGACTACATCGTACCCATTGCTGCATTTAAGGCGCAGATAAAGATGCTGGCCGACTCGGGCTACCATACCATTCTGCCCGACCAGCTCTATGCCTACCTCACCACGGGGGCCAAGCTGCCAAGCAAGCCCATCATGCTCACCTTCGATGACACGGACCTCGACCAGTTCACCATCGCCCGGCCTGAGCTCGATAAGTATGGCTACAAGGCGGTATACTTCGTGATGACCGTGAGCCTGGGTCGCCCACATTACATGACCAAGGACATGGTGAAGCAGCTCTCCGACCAGGGCAACCTCATCGGCTCGCATACCTGGGACCATCACAACGTGAAAAAATACCAGGGCCAGGACTGGGTGACGCAAATCGACAAGCCCACCAAAACGCTAGAGGAAATAACGGGCAAGAAAATCAAGTACTTCGCCTATCCTTTCGGCCTCTGGAACACCCAGGCTTTTCCCGAGCTGAAGCAGCGCGGCTTCGTGGCGGCCTTCTCGCTGGCCGAAAAGCGCGACCAGACAGACCCGCTCTTCACCATTCGGCGCATTATTGCCAGCGGCTACTGGAGCCCGCGTACCCTGCATAACAGTATTGTGCAGAGCTTCTAGAGCGCTTTGCGATGCGTCTGAAAGCAATTAGAGTTGAGCTGCTATGGTTGCTCAGTTGCTACGCCTTGGTAATGGTGATATATGGCTTACTAACTGGCATTTGGAGCATCTGGCAAGGCACGCTGGATATTCAGATGCACAACACGTATTTTGTCATCAATCATGCATTAGCGACAGTACCTCTTTTCGTAGTGATTGCGTGGGTCGTGACCAGTGCCCGGGCCATAGTCGCGCCGCTACGCACGCGCTATACCTGGGCAGTACTACTGCTGCTCAATGCACTTATGGTGCTAATTATTCTGCTTATCGTAATGATTAAGAAGAGCATACACAAATAAATGGCAGTCGCTAACAAAGCTTAAACCATACACGGTAGCTTTATTTCTAACCAAAATCCTTAAAATGTTATGGATGAATTTATGCAAGCCGCCATCGCCGAAGCCCGCCTAGGGCGCTCGCAAGGTGGTATTCCCATTGGCTCGGTGCTGGTGCGCGACGGCAAGCTGGTATCGCGCGGGCACAACAAGCGCGTGCAGGAGCTAGACCCCATTGCCCACGGCGAAATGGACGCCCTGCGCAACGCTGGCCGCCAGCGCACCTACCGCGATACGGTGCTCTACACTACCCTGATGCCCTGCTATATGTGTGCCGGCACCATCGTGCAGTTCAAGATTCCGAAAGTGGTAGTAGGCGAGGCCCGCACCTTTGGCGAGTCGAAAGAATTTCTGGAAAGCCACGGCGTGGAAGTGGTCATCCTCGACTCGGATGAGTGCGTGGCCATGATGCAGGAGTTTATCGAAGCCGAGCCCACGCTCTGGAATGAGGACATTATGGAGCTATAAAGCATGGCTTATTGAAAAGCCAGCAAAAGCGGGCGCCCCACGCAACGGGGCGCCCGCTTTTTTGTCCATTCCATTCTAGGAATACCCGTAGCTTTTCTCCACCAATTCACTTCCCACTTTTTTATGCAGAAACGTTTCCTCGCGCTGGCCGCTGCTGGCCTGCTGGCCACCCCAGTCCTCGCCCAATCGAAAGACGGCGCCAGCCAAACGGCCGAGAAAGTTGACCCCGCCGCTTTAGCTAAAATCAAAGACGAGGGCATGAACCGCTCTAAGGTGATGGAAACCGCTTTCTATCTCACCGATGTGTGCGGGCCGCGCCTGGCCGGCTCCGATGGCCTATCCCGCGCCAACGCCTGGACCAAAAAGCGCCTGACCGAGTACGGTCTCACTAATGCCAACGTAGAGGCCTGGGGTGATTTTGGCCGCGGCTGGGACATTGACAAGAGCTACGTGGCCATGACCGCGCCCTACTACCACGCCATGATAGGCGTGCCCAAGGCCTGGACGCCCAGCACCCCCGGCAGCTTGCGCAAGCAGGTGGTAGTGGTAAAAGCCACCACCGACGCTGACCTAGACAAATACAAAGGCCAGCTGCGCGACAAAATAGTGCTGCTGCCCGTGGCCGCGCCCTTGCAGCCCAGCTTTGAGCCCGATGCCAAGCGCCTGACCGCGGAAGACTTGCAGAAGCTGGCCGATGCCCCCGCCGCGACAGCCGCCGCGGCCGCTAACCGCCCGGCCACCGACCCCGCCATGGCCGAGCGCATGGCTACCCTACGGGCCCAGCGTGAAATGCGCACCAAAATCAGCGCTATGCTCATGAGCGAGGGCGCCGCCGCTGTGCTCAGCGCTGGCCGCGGCACCGATGGCACTGTGTTCACGACCAACGGTGCGCCCTACGCCGCCGACGCCAAACCCGTGCTGCCCGAGCTTGAAATGTCGAGCGAAGACCAGCTACGCCTCATCCGCCTTGCCGAGGCCGGCATCCCGGTCGAGATAGAGATGGAAACCAAAACCCGTTTCCAGACCCAGGACCTGAAGGGCTATAACGTGGTAGCCGAAATTCCGGGCACCGATAAGAAGCTCAAGAGCGAAGTAGTGATGCTCGGCGGCCACCTAGACTCGTGGCACTCGGCCACTGGCGCCACTGACAATGCTGCCGGCGTGGCCGTGATGATGGAAGCCGTGCGCATCTTGAAAGCCAGCGGCTTGAAGCCGCGCCGCACTATCCGCATTGCGCTGTGGGGCGAGGAGGAGCAGGGCCTGCACGGCTCGCGTAACTACGTAAAAAATCACTTTGCTGACCCGGCCACCATGCAGCTCAAGCCCGACCACGAGAAGCTGGCTGCTTACTTTAACCTTGACAACGGCGCCGGTAAAATCCGCGGCATATACGCCCAGGGCAACGAGGCCGTGAAGCCCATCTTTACGGCCTGGCTGCAGCCGTTTGTCGACCTAGGGGCCACCACCGTAACCTCGCGCAATACTGGCAGTACCGACCACGTGGCCTTCGACGCGGTGGGCCTGCCCGGCTTCCAGTTTATTCAGGATGGGCTCGACTACTTTGCCCGCACCCACCACTCCAACCAAGACACCTACGACCGCCTCGTGGCCGACGACCTCAAGCAGGCTTCGGTAGTAGTGGCCTCCTTCGTATACAACGCCGCCATGCGCGACCAAAAGCTGCCCCGCAAGCCGCTGCCCACACCCGCTAAGCCGCAGTAGGTACCTAGGAAATAATCTGTAAGAGTCCCCGCCGAACTAGATTCGGCGGGGACTCTTTCTTGCCTCTTATGTTAGCTCAGTACATTTGGGCTAGTCAAACTTTCATTACTTACGCTTGCCTAAGCGCGCTGCACCAGTTCGGTGAGGCGCTGGCGGGTAATGGTTTGGGTAATGGTGGCGCCTTGGGGTTCGGGTCCGGCCAGCGAAAAATCGGACTGCGCGGCCAGCCAGGCCACAAAGGCTGCCCAGGTAGGGAACGTCTTGCTGGGCGATAGGGCGCCATCCCATACTTCGCCGTATTGGTACCCGGCGCTTGCGCCGCGGGCCAGGCCCATGCCCCCGTAGCCGCGGCAGCTGTGTGCGAGGGTGTTGCCTAGGTCGAGGCGAGCGGCTACCTGCGCGGCCAGCGCCAGGCCGTAGGGGGTGTGGTCGTGGGAGGCGAGCAACTCGGGCGCGGCGGGCACCACGGTGGCCGGCTTGGGCGTGCGCAGGTACTGCGCCTGCGCCGTGGCCACGTCAAGCTGAATAGTGAGTTGGGCTGTGTCCTCGTCGTACTGCTCTGCGAGATAGTCGTTTACGAGCAGGTGAAATTTTTTGCTAAACTCCCAGAAATAAAGCGTTTTTCCCTCGGTATTTTGCCCCGAAAGGCTAAGGCAGGCGCCTGGCTCGCTCACGTCGAAGCGGCCGTGCTGGCAGCCTGCCGCCGCTAGGCGTTGGCGCAGTACTTCAGTAAGTGCAAGTTGGGCGGCAGAAAAAGAAGGCATAACACATAAAAAGCGCAGGCGGGCGGCCAGACCAGGTAGCACCGCCGCAAAACTGCACCGTAACGTCTGAACGCAAATATCCGTCTCTCCATTCCCGCAAATTCTGTTTCGCCCCACTATGCAAGCCCCCTATATTGGCCAGCCCCACCGCCGCGTCGATGGCCGCCTTAAGGTAACCGGCCAGGCCCGCTACACCGCCGAGCACGCCGTGCCGGGCTGCGTGCATGGGGTATTAGTAACCAGCACTATCGCGGCGGGTCGCATCACGCATCTCGATACGCAGGCTGCTGCCCAGGCACCCGGCGTGCTAGCCATCGTATCGCATCTCAACTCCCCTAGGGTGCCCGGCTACGAAAATCCCCGGCCCGATGAGCGGGTGGAGGGCCAGCAACTACGCGTGTTTTTTGACGCTGAAATTCATTATAATAACCAGCCCGTGGCCCTGGCCATTGCCAGCACCCTAGCGCAGGCCCAGCACGCTGCCGCGCTGGTGCGCGTGGCCTACGAGCAGGCCGCGCATCAAACAGACATTACGAAGAACCTAGGGCACCGCTACACCCCCAAGCGCAGCGAAGACTACACCCGCGGCCAGCCCCAGGCCTACAAAACGGCCCCGGTGCAAATTGCCCACGAATACCAGACGCCCCTGCAGGTACACAACCCCCTGGAAATGCACGCCGCCATTGCGGAGTGGCAAGGCAACCAGCTGATGGTGTGGAACAAAACCCAGGCGCCCACCCTGGCTCAAAAGGACCTGATGCAGCTCTGGAACCTGCCCAAGGAAAGCGTGCGGGTGCACTCGCCGGTTGTGGGCGGGGCGTTTGGGGGCGCTTCGCGTATCTGGCCGCCCGAGATGGCGGCCATCTTGGGGGCCAAGGTGGTGGGGCGGCCGGTGAAGGTGGTGAATGAGCGCGAAAAGGAGTTTAACATGGTGGGTTATCGGCCCCGCTCGGTGCAGCGCGTGTCCCTAGGGGCGCAGGCCGATGGCACGCTGGTGGGCGTGTCGCACGAGGTGTTTGGGGCTACCTCGCGCTACGAGCAGTTTACCGAGCGCACGCTGCACCCCACCAAGTCGGGCTACCGCTGTCCCAACGCCGAGCTGACTTACCACCTCGTGCCTCTCGACCTGAGTACGCCCTGCTGGGCCCGTGGCCCCGGCGAAACCACGGGCTCCTTTGCCCTGGAGTCGGCCATGGACGAACTGGCCTACGCCTTAAACATGGACCCGCTGGCTTTACGCCTCAAGAATTTTGCCGACCTAGACCCCAATGGCGACCGGCCCTGGAGCACCAACTACCTGCGCGAGTGTTACGAGCGCGGCGCCGAGAAATTTGGCTGGGCCACCCGCCAGCCTGCGCCCGCCGCCACCCGCGACGGCGACTGGCTGGTGGGCCAGGGCATGGCCATGGGCATTTATAAAGCCGTGCGCGCCAAGGCCAGCGCCCGCGCCCGTCTGCTGCCCGATGGCACCCTGCTGGTACAAAGCGCCACCGCCGACGTGGGCCCCGGCACCGCCACCATAATGACCCAGATAGCCGCCGATGCCTTCGGCACCACTCCCGAAAAAGTGCGTTTCGAGCTCGGCGATGCAGCTTTTCCACCCGCGCCCGGCCAGTTTGGCTCGCACACAGTGGCCTCGGTGGGCGCGGCGGTGCACGCGGCCTGCACGGCTTTGCGCCAGCAAGTAGCAAACAACTCCACCGCGCCCGCCGAGGTGGTGCGCGAAGCGCCTGAGGTGCCCGAGAAAGGGGAGAAATCAAGCAAGTCGTTCGGGGCTAGTTTTGTGGAAGTGCGGGTGCACGCCCACACCGGCGAGGTGCGCGTGAGCCGCGTAGTGTCGGCCATCGACGCAGGGCGCATCATGAATCCCCAAACCGCCCGCAGCCAGGTGTACGGCGCCATCACTTGGGGCCTGGGGCTGGCCCTGATGGAAGACGCTGTGCTCGACCATCGCCACGGCCGCATCACCAACCACGACCTAGCCAACTACCACGTGCCGGTAAACGCCGACATTCCGCCGCAAATCGACGTGCTGTTCATCGACAAGCCCGATACGCACCTAGACCCGATGGGCGCGAAAGGCCTGGGCGAAATCGGCATCGTTGGCTTCTGCGCCGCCATTGCCAATGCCGTGTATCACGCTACGGGCAAGCGAGTGCGGGAGCTGCCGATTACGCCGGATAAGCTGCTGTAGCTAGTATTTTAATGCAAATTACTTTTTGGTATAGTATCAATAATCATTTTTCCATAGGTGAATTCGGGTATAGTATCTAGTTTGCCGACTCCCGTGTGAACACTATTCAAACAATTATATGCAATTAAAATATTTGATTTCTTCTTCTTTATAATAAATGTTGCACTACTCTTTGTCTTGATAATTGTGTCACCCAGTTCCAAGTTATTGTATAAGTAATTGTAAATACCATCTATGTCTGTGTAAACTGTCTCTTCACCTGTTATGGGATTTAAGCCTTTGACTATAAAGACATTCCCAATAGGTCCTTTGTCTAAGACAATGATATTAGTTTCTTTACTGTAGAATCTTTTCTTATATACCTGGCAAGTAGAAGGTTTATAGCATGAAGCCGCTGAAAATATAAGAGGAAATAGTAGGGGTCTGATAAGCTTCATCTCTAGTAATACTTACCCCAGCTTCTCTTTAAATAGATGGAGCGTGCGTTCCCAGGCCAGCTTGGCGGCCTCGGCATTGTAGCGGGCGGGCGAGGTATCGTTATTGAACGCGTGGTTGACGCCTTCGTACACGAACAGCTCGTAGGGTGTGTGGGCGGCTTTCAGGGCTGCTTCATAGGCTGGAATGCCGGCATTAATGCGCTGGTCGAGGCCGCCGTAGTGCAGCATGATGCTGGCTTTTATTTGAGGTACCTCTTCGGCCTTGGGCTGCTGGCCGTAATAAGCCACGGCAGCGTTGAGGGTAGGGTCGTGCACGGCGAGCTGGTTGGCCAGGCCGCCGCCCCAGCAAAAGCCCACGCAGCCGGTGCGGCCGTTGCAGTCGGGGCGGGCGCGCAGGTAGGTAAGGGCGCCTAGGTAGTTGTTCAGGTTCTTGGCCGGGTCGAGCTGCCCGATAAGCGTGCGGCCCTGGTCCTCGTCGGTGGGCGTGCCGCCCACCACGCTCAGCGCATCGACCCCTAGGGCGAGGTAGCCGGCCTGTGCCACCCGCCGCGTCACGTCCTTGATGTGCGGCGTGAGGCCCCGGTTTTCGTGGATGACGACCACCGCGCCGCGTTTTTTCTTACCCTTGGCGTGCACTAGGTAGCCGCTCACAGTAGCCCCGTCGCCGGGCCAGGTCACGGTTTCTTCGGTCAGGTTTTCGGCCAGGGGCTGCACGGTGGCGGCGTGGGCATAGCCGGGCTCAAGTACGTTCAGGGCCGTGGCGGCGAGGGCCGCGTTGCCGGCCAGCACCAGCAGTCGGTCCAGAAACTCTTTGCGCGATAGGGGGCGGTGGGTGTACTCGTCGAAGAGGTTGATGATGCGCTGGTCCATGAGGCGAGGGGTAGGGCAGGGTTACGGCCGCAAGGTATTGCCCGTCTGCTTATTCCGCAGCTGGTGTGGTTTGCAGCGTTTGGAAATAAGCGGCCGATAGCCGCAGCCGGCTACCATACCAGCTGAAGAGCTCGCCATCGACCACCTCGATTTGGGCTTGTGGGCAAATCTCCTGAAATTCAGCCAAGTGCTTTTCCTTAAACGGATACGGCTCGGACGACAGAAAAATGCGCGCTGGGGCGGCTTTCGCCAGTTGCGCGGGTGTTACCTCGGGGTAGCGCCCTAGGTGGGCAAATGCGTTGATAAAGCCCGCCCGCCGCAGCATGTCGTCGATAAACGTGCCGCTGGCCGCTACCATGTAGGGCTTGCGCCAGATAAAATAGGCCGCTGGTACCAAGGCCGGAGCCAGCAGTTGGTCAAACCCATTCTGGATGGTAGCGGCCAGTGGCGCGGCCAAATGAGTAGTACCCGTAATCGCGCCGACGCCACGTATCATGTCGAGCGCCTCGGGCAAGTCGGTGATGTTGCTCATCCACACGGGGTAGTGCTGCGCCAGCTCCGCGATACCTTCTTGGTAATTTTCCTCCTTGTTACCAATAATTAAATCTGGCTGAGCGGCCCTGATTTTGATAAAGTCAAAATTTTTGGTGCCCCCAATTACGCTAGCCGCGTGGCGTGCGTAGTGCGGATGAATGCAGAATTTAGTAACGCCCTCTAGCCGCTTGCGCAGGCCTAGGTCGAACAATAGCTCGGTTTGGGAGGGCACCAGTGACACAATGCGCAACGGCGGATATGGGAAGCGTACTTCCCGGCCCATTTGGTCAACTGTGGTAGCCCAGCGCTGGTGTGAGTTGTAAGCCATGGCAGTCGCAAGTAATCAAAAAAAGCGGCTGCACAGTACGTGCAGCCGCTTTTTAAGGTAATAATCAATAATTACGAGAAATACCGGAAGTCCTGCTTGTCCTCAATGCGCAGCACCGTTTCGTAAATCAGGTTGATAACGTTCTGCACGTCGTCTTTGTGCACCGTTTCCACGGTGGTGTGCATGTATTTGAGGGGTAGGGAGATGAGCGCCGACGCCACGCCCGAGCCTGAGTAGGCAAAGGCGTCGGTGTCGGTTCCGGTGGCGCGAGTGGCGGCAGCGCGCTGAAACGGGATATCCGCTTCCTTGGCCGTGTTGATGATGAGGTCGCGCAGGTTATTTTGCACGGCCGGGCCGTAGGTGATAACCGGGCCTTTGCCGCAGCTGATATCACCGGCGGTTTTTTTCTCGTACATCGGCGACTGGCTGTCGTGGGTCACGTCTGTGATGATGGCCACATCGGGATTGATGCGGTGGGCTATCATTTCGGCCCCGCGCAGGCCGATTTCCTCCTGCACGGCATTTACGATGTAGAGGCCAAAGGGCAGCGTCTTCTTGTTTTCTTTCAGCATGCGGGCCACCTCGGCCACCATGAAGCCGCCCACGCGGTTATCGAGGGCGCGGCCCACGTAGTACTTGTCGTTGAGGACCGTAAACTCGTCTTCAAACGTCACGACCGAGCCCACGTGGATGCCTAGTTCGGCCACTTCATCGGCCGAGGAGGCGCCGCAGTCGAGGAAGATGGTTTCGATGGTGGGCGCCTTATCCTGTTCGATTTTGCGCACGTGGATGGCAGGCCAGCCAAAAATACCTTTCACGATACCCTTCTCTCCGAAGATGTTAACCCGCTTGCTAGGTGCCACTAGGGCATCGGAGCCGCCGTTGCGACGCAGGTACAGGTAGCCTTCTTTGGTGATGTAATTTACAAAATACGAAATCTCGTCGGCGTGCGCCTCAATGACAACCTTGTATTTGGCGACGGGATTGATAACGCCTACCACCGTGCCGTAAGTATCGACAAAATAGGAGTCGATATAAGGCTTGATGTACTCCAACCACAGCTTCTGGCCTTCTTTTTCGAAGCCGGTAGGAGAAGGGTTATTTAAGTAGTTTTCAAGAAACTTGAAGGATTCAGGGCGCATGTCTTGTAAGGGAATAATTAATTCACCGGTGAGTGAAAGAACGGATGAGCAAAGCTAAAAGCACGCAGCAACCGCCGACAATTAATAAAAAACGACTGACTTTGTGGAGCGGCGTATCAGAACCAATGCTGGGTAAATCGCCGGTTCCCTCAACTAGTGAAAAAACGAGCAGCAGTATCAGTAAGAATCCTAGTAGCCAGCGGCCTACCTCGAAGCGAAGTAGTGTGCCGATGATTAAGCCAACAATTCCTGGGACTAGGAAAAGATTACTGACTAATTGCCATTGCCCACTATCCATAGTCAATTACAATGGAATGTTGCCGTGCTTTTTGCGCGGCAGGGTGTCTACCTTATTCTCTAGCATTTTGAAGGCCCGAATCAGCTTTTGCCGCGTCTGCGAGGGTAGGATAACCTCATCGACGAAGCCGCGGTGGGCGGCGCGATAAGGTGTGGCAAACTTCTGCTGATAGTCGTCTACCTTTTCCTGTAGCTTGGCCTCAGGGTCGTCGGCCTGAGCGATTTCACGCTTGAAGATGATTTCGGCCGCGCCCTTGGCGCCCATTACGGCGATTTCGGCGGTGGGCCAGGCAAAGTTGAGGTCGGCACCGATGTGCTTGCTGTTCATAACATCATACGCCCCGCCGTAGGCCTTGCGGGTGATGACGGTGATGCGCGGCACGGTGGCCTCGCAGAAGGCGTAAAGCAGCTTGGCGCCATTGGTGATGATGCCGCGCCACTCCTGGTCAGTGCCGGGCAGGAAGCCGGGCACGTCTTCGAGCACCAGCAGCGGGATGTTGAACGAGTCGCAGAAGCGCACGAACCGCGCGGCTTTGGTACTGGCATTGATGTCGAGCACGCCCGCCAACACGGCCGGCTGGTTGCCCACGATGCCGATGCTGCGGCCCGCCAGCCGTGCGAAGCCCACCACAATATTCTCGGCAAAATTCTGGTGCACTTCCATAAAAGAGCCGCTGTCAATGATGCCTTCAATCACCTCGCGGATGTCGTAGGGCTGGTTAGCATTGTCGGGCACGATGCCATCGAGCACCGGGCGGCTTTCGTCGGCCTGGGGCTGGTAGGGTAGGCTAGGGGCTGTTTCCTCGCAGTTTTGGGGCATGTAGCTCAGTAGCTGCTTAAGCTGCTGAATGCACACCACCTCGTTGGCCGCGGTAAAGTGCGTGACGCCGCTTTTGGCCGAGTGGGTGCTGGCGCCGCCTAGCTCCTCGCTGGTCACGTTTTCGTGGGTCACAGTCTTCACCACGTTGGGGCCGGTCACGAACATGTAGCTCGTGTTTTCGACCATTAAGATGAAGTCGGTGATGGCTGGCGAGTATACTGCGCCGCCCGCGCACGGCCCCATAATGGCCGAAAGCTGCGGCACCACGCCGCTGGCCAGCGTATTCTTATAAAAGATGTCGGCATAGCCACCTAGGCTCACTACCCCCTCCTGAATACGGGCCCCGCCCGAGTCGTTGAGGCCGATAACGGGTGCGCCATTCTTCATGGCTAAGTCCATGATTTTGACGATTTTTTCGGCGTGCGTTTCGCTGAGCGAGCCTCCAAATACCGTGAAATCTTGCGAGAACACGTATACCAGGCGGCCGTGCACCGTGCCGTAGCCCGTCACTACGCCGTCGCCTAGGTAATACTCTTTATCAAGGCCAAAGTCCTTGGAGCGATGCATTACAAACTTGCCGATTTCCTCAAACGAGCCTTCGTCGAGTAATAAATCGAGGCGTTCGCGGGCGGTGAGCTTGCCTTTTTTGTGTTGGGCGTCGATGCGGGCCTGGCCGCCACCAAGCAGGGCTTCCTGGTTTTTGGCGGCAAGCTGGTCGAGTTTAGACAGGGTGGGCGTGGCGGCGTGGGAATCGGCCATTGGGGCAGGGCGGGGAGAGTGGGTAACGTGGGCTTAAAGCTCAAATATAGGCCGAGGGGTTGGCGTGGCGCGGCGGCAGCGCGGACTTTGTAGCCCGCGGGCATAGGCAAGCCGCTAGCTGGATATGGCTTGCAACGTCTATACACTTGCGTTAGCTATCCCAGCCTAGGTCGGCATTAATGGGCGGCGTGGGGTCGAGCGAGCGCCATAAATACTTGCAAGCCAGCGTGCGGTAGGGGCGCCAAGGCTCGGCTAGGGCCAGCATGCGCTTGTGCAGGGCGCGGCCGGTTTCTTCAAGGCCGTAGAGCTTACGCATGGCATTCTGGATACCTAGGTCGCCCTCACTAAAGACATCGGGCTGGTCGAGGGCAAACATTTGCAGCATTTGGGCCGTCCAGCGCCCCACACCCTTGATGGCGGTGAGGTGCTTGGTGAAAGCCTCCTCATCGAGTTGGCTTAGGTGCTTGTAGTCGAGCAGGCCGCGCTCCTGGTAGTCGGCAATGGCCTTGAGGTAGCCGATTTTTTGGCGCGAAAGGCCGGCCTCGCGCAACTCGTCTTCTTCGAGGCGCAGCACCTCGCGGGGCTCGGGGTAGCCATCGGGCCGAAACAGGGCGGTAAAGCGCCGCCAAATGGCCGCTGCGGCCTTAGTCGAAATCTGCTGGCTGACAATGGCGCGCAGCAGCGCCAGGTACAAGTCTTCGTGGGCGGCGGGCCGCACCGGAGTGGTGACCTTGGCAATGGCCTGGGCCAGAATAGGGTCAGCCTGCGTGAGGTGGGCGAGGCCGGCGGCGTGCCAGTGGGGAGTAGAAGGAATGGTTTCCAAAATGAAAAGGCAATAACTAACGGCTAAATCGAAAGCCGACCCTCTGCCCGATTGATATCTTCGGGGTGGGTAGGTACCACAACAGTGTCGAGCACTAGGCCGGTTTCACTAAGGCGCAGCCCGGTGAGCGCGCGCCCAAAAACCGCCCCGGTATCGAGATAAATAGCGTTGGCCACTCGGTCGTAATGAAAAATGCCGTTGGCAGTGGGGGTATGGCCCACCACTTGCAGCGGGCCTGTATTGAGCAGCGGGCCGCGCCGCCACAGTAGGCCATCGCGGTTGAGCGGGTCATACGGGTCGGCCACCCCGGCAAAGCCCGCATGCGAAAACACCACGTGCTCGGTTTGCCACACCAGCGGCCGGGCAGCCAGCCAAGCGGCGTGCGGGGCCAGCCACTCGGGGTACTGCCGATATTGCCGCAAGGTGCCTTGGCCGCCCCAGAATAGCCAGTCTGGAAACGGGCCTTCGGGTCCTAGGTGCTCGGCCATCCCCCAGTCATGGTTGCCTTGCAAGAACACCGTTTTATCCGGCAAATCTTGGCTAAGCTCCTGGCACAGCGCCACCGTTTCGGGTGAGTAATTGCCGCGGTCTACCAAGTCGCCGAGCTGTACCAGCGTTTCTTCAGCCGGGCGCCAGTGGCTCAGCATTTCCTGGAACGTATGCAGGCAGCCATGGATGTCGGCGATAACGAAGAAATTCATAGCACACGGAAAATATAGACAGCGAGCACCCGCTAGCCCTTGCCAACCACTGCACACACTACGAATGTCTGTGCTCGCCTGTTAGCAAGCCGCCATCGTTTTGGCCGAAGCTCTGGCGGCGCCCATTACTTCCCTAATACCTTAGTATGTAGTGGCCTGAGCAACCCAAGAAAACGAGGCCAGGTCAACCTGGCCCCGTCTACGAAAGGAGGTGCCACTGTGCAGCCTAGGCTGCCAGCCCGGCCACGGCTGCTGCCACGCGTGTTACCATATCATCATCTACGTCGAGGTGCGTAACGAAGCGCACCCAGCTACCCCCAAAGCCACTGGCCCGGATGCCCTGCGCTTCGAGCCGACCTAGGAAGTCGGCCACCGTGAGGCGGCTTTCATCAAGGCGGAAAAGCAGGAGGTTAGTCTCGGGCTCCAAAATCTCGGCTACGTAGGGCAGGGGACGCAGGGCCTCGGCTAACTGCGTGGCGCGGTGGTGGTCGTCGGCTAAGCGCACTACGTTGTTTTCCAGCGCGTACAGGCCCGCGGCGGCTAGGTAGCCGGCTTGGCGCCAGCCACCGCCAAACAGCTTGCGTAGCCGCTTGCAGCCGGTAATAAACTCTTGCGAGCCTAGCAGCACCGAGCCTACCGGGGCGCCCAGCCCCTTGCTCAGGCACACCGAGATAGAATCGAACAGCCGGCCATAGTCTTCGCTACGCTGCCCAGTGGACACTAGCGCATTAAAAATGCGGGCTCCGTCGAGATGTAGGGCCAAGCCGTGCTGCTTGGTGAAGGCCGCAATTTCTTCCAGGTCCGCCCATTGGTAGCAGCTGCCGCCGCCGCGGTTGTGGGTATTTTCGAGGCACACGAGCCGGGTAGTGGGGTAGTGTACGTTGCCCGCGGGCCGTAGCACTGCCGGGAGCTGGCTGGCCGATAGCCGGCCCCGATTGCCGGGCAGCAGGGCCACCGAGGCGCGGGCGTGGTGCATAATGCCGCCTACCTCCCAGAGGTACACGTGGGCCGTGGCCTCGCAAATAACCTCCGACACCGGCGCGCAGTGCGCCATAATGGCGAGCTGGTTGGTCATGGTGCCCGAGGGGCAAAGCAAGCCAGCTTCCATGTCAAAGCGCGCGGCCAACTCGGTTTCGAGGCGGCGCACGGTGGGGTCTTCATCGTATACATCGTCGCCCACTTCGGCGGCGTGCATGGCGGCCAGCATGGCCGGGGTGGGGCGCGTCACGGTATCGGAGCGCAGGTCAATAGTAGTCATTTAGCTAGGGACTTTTAGCTGGTGACAGCTGACTTTTAGTGGGTTGAAGCGGCCGTTGCTAAAGAACGCTGACCGCTACCCCCTAAAAGCCAACCGCTTATTAGCACAGGGTTTGGAATTCCAAATCTAGCGCCTTATTTTTGCACCTCATTTGCCAGAAGTACCCCTCAGAACTCTCATCTCCCGGAAACCATGTCCGTTACCCGTCTAAAGCGCAAGCACCGCAAAAACATTGCCCGTGCCAACAATGAAACGCGCAAAATCAAAAACTTGCTGCGTACGCCCGTGCTGAAAAACGTGGACCTGGACGAGCTGAAATCACGCTTTGCCACGTCGGCTCCCGCAGCGGAGGCCGGCGAAAAAAAAAAGCCTGAGTCTGACGTAAAGGCTGAGGGCCTGCTCGACAAAGTAGCTCACGCTGCTTCGGCCGCTGCCGACAAGGTAAAGCAAGTAGCCAGCGACGCGGCTGATGCCGTAACGCACAACAGTGTAGTTGAAAAAGCAACCGCCGCCGTGCAGGAGGCTGCCCACAACCTAGTAGAAGGTGCCAAGCACGTGCTGAACACCGACGAAAAGCCGCAGCCCGAAGCCCAGCCAACTGAGCCCGCCAAAAACGAAGAAGCCAAGGTTAACCAAACCGGTACCGAAGGTTTTGACGAGGCCGAGGCTGTAACCAAGCCGGTCAACGAAGATGGCCAGGAAGGCGAGCACCCCAAGCCCGAAATTCATCTCTAAGCTTAAGCAAAGGGTTTAGCCTCGGCAGGCAACCATTTCTAGGTCAACAAAAAAGCCGCTTCTTACCAGGAGCGGCTTTTTTGTTGACCTAGGGCTAGCGCGCCCGGCCCTTGCCCTTGCCTAGGCAGGCCGCTTTGCCGTGGGCGGCAGTGCCCGTGGCCCTAGCTCCACGGCCTGCATATCTACCACGTGGCCATTGTGAATGCCGAAGCGCAGCAGGGTGCGCACTTTGTGAAAGCCGTGCATGCCCGCCGCGCCGGGATTGAGGTGCAGCAGATTGAGGCGGGCATCGGGCATCACGCGCAGGATGTGCGAATGCCCCGCCACAAACAGCCCTGGGCGGGTCTGAGCCAACTGCTGGCGGGCCGGCGGCGCGTAGCGCCCCGGGTAGCCCCCAATGTGCGTCATGAACACCCGCAGCCCTTCTACGGTGAAGTCTTGCACCAGCGGCTCGGTGCCGCGAATTTCGGGGCCGTCAATATTGCCATACACGCCCCGAAACACCGGAGCCACGCCTGCCAGGGTCATTAGTACTTCGGCCGAGCCAAAATCGCCCGCGTGCCAAACTTCATCGGCGCCCTGTAAGTGGTGAATAATTCGTTCGTCGAGGTAACCGTGAGTATCAGAAAGCAAGCCAATCCGCGTCATAGGCCACAAAGATGCAGCGGGCGGCCTTGCTTGGCGCGAAAACCGGGCGGCGTGTATCTTGCAGCGCGCCCCACCGTATGGGGGCACACCGGAGCCCGCTGTAGCGGGCTTCCGCTTTCCATTCCCGAATTTCTCCCGATGAACGTTTTCATCAACGACGTGCCGCTGATTATTAAGAAGCTCAGCGAGAAGGTGTACAAGCACAAATACGACTTGGTGCTTGAAGCCACCGACGAGTTTACCAGCAAGGACCTAGTAGGCGATGTACTGGTACGCGACGCTACGGCAGCCTTTCTCGACCGCCTACTGCGGCTGATGGAAGTCAAAAAATTAAAAAAGCTTGACTCGCTGACGCTGCTGGTGCGCAAAAAGAAAAACTTGATTCTGCACCTCAAAGACCAGTTTAAGATTGCCAAAGCCGCCGGTGGACTGGTGGTGAAAGACGGCCAGGTACTCATGATTTACCGCCTAGGTAAGTGGGACCTGCCCAAGGGCAAGCTCAACCGCGACGAAGACGTGGCCCTCGGCGCCATACGCGAGGTAGAGGAGGAGTGCAACATTAAGGTGGAGCTGGGCGAAAAGCTGCCCAGCACCTGGCACTCCTACGCCTACAAGGGCAATAAAATGCTCAAGAAAACTAGCTGGTACGTGATGAAGTGCCTCGACGACTCGGTGATGCGCCCGCAAACCGAGGAGTACATTGAGGAGGTGCGCTGGATGTCGCCTCAAGATGCGCTGGCGCGCATCGAAGAGTCGTATGCGTCCATCGCCCTCGTGGTGCGCCACTACCTGAGCGAAATGGCCGGCAAACCCGCCAAAACGACCTAGGCTAATGTCCTTCTCACCCCGCCGCAAGCGGCCTGGGCCGGTGCGGTGGGTGGCCGCTCTGAGCAGCGGCCTAGGCGTACTGAGCTGCTCGGGCTCGCACGAGCCACCTAGGGTAGTTCCTCGGGTGGGGAACGTGCAGGTAGCAGCCACCACCGATGTGCCCGCGCTGCTTGGCTTACCTATCGACACCCTGCGGCACCGCCTAGGTCCGCCGCAGCCGCTGCCCAAGCAGTTTGCGAGCAGTGAGGTCGGCGCGCAGCTCCACACGGCACGGGGCCGGCTCGACTCGCTGCTAGTATTTCGTACCGGAGGCCTGCTGCTGCTGGCTACCTACAATGCGCAGTCGCGCCGCGTGCGCGACTTCTTGCTGCTGGGCCACCACGAAGACAGCCTTATGGGCCGGGCCCATTTGCGCGCTGGCACGGGACGCTATCTCGTGATGCCCGTGTTTCGCGATAGCCGCTCGTTTCGGCTACTAGGCCTGCGCGTTATCCCTACCAAGTAAGTTCATCTTGAAAGCCTTGCTACCGGTGCCGGCAGCAAGGCTTTTTTGCGCCTAGTGGGCTGCTAAGCACGCAGGCGAGGCCGCTAGCCCTGTGCGGCGCGCGTGCGCCCATCCCCCAAAGTTTCCTTAGCTTTACCAAGCCTAGTCGCGGCCGGGCGCTAGGTACGCATTTTTTACATTTTATTTCTTTTTCATGCACCCAACTCCCGTCGACCTGCACGAGCAGCCGCCTCAACATGTCGAAGCTACCTCTTCTAGCCACCCGCGCGGCCTGTACCTGCTGTTTGCCACGGAGATGTGGGAACGCTTCAGCTACTACGGCATGCGCGCCGTGCTGGTGCTGTTCCTGACCGATGCCATGTTCATGGACAAAGCCTTCGCGTCGAAGTTCTATGGCGGCTACACTAGCCTGATTTACCTGACGCCCCTCATCGGAGCTTATATCTCGGACCGCTACTGGGGCAACCGGCGTTCTATCCTGACCGGTGGCCTGCTAATGGCTTTGGGGCAGTTTATTTTATTTGCCTCGGCCAGCAACTACGGGCCGGCCAGCACCCATCCGCTCAGCCACTTGCTGCTCTACTTAGGCCTAGGGGCCATGATTGTGGGCAATGGCTTCTTCAAGCCCAATATCTCGTCGATGGTAGGCACGCTGTACTCGCCCACCGACAAGCGTAAGGATGCGGCCTACACCATCTTCTACATGGGCATCAACCTAGGGTCGCTCATCGGCAACACCATTACTAGCCTCATCGGCGATACGGGCCACGCCAGCGACTTTCGCTGGGCCTTCCTCGCCTGCGGCATTGCTATGACGCTGGGCACGGTGGTCTTCAACTGGGGCAAAGGCCGGTACCTGCACACGCCCCAGGGCCAGCAGGTCGGTATCACGCCCGCGCACTCCGGCGGCATAAACGGTATTTATGCCTTGCTGCCCGTGCTGCTGGTTTTAGCCCTAGGTATCCTGTACCTCGACTCGGCTAAGTTTCCGACCATCGCGCCGCTGCTGGGCTTGGCTGTGGTGGGCATCACATACATGATTTTCAGTGATAAATCTCTGAGTAAATCGGATATTCAAGGTGTGTTGGTCATTTTCGTGGTGTCGTTTTTCGTGGTGTTCTTCTGGGCAGCCTTCGAGCAGGCGCCGGCTTCGCTCACGTTCTTCGCCAAGGAGAATATGGACCGCACCCTATTTGGCGTTACGCTGCCGCCCAGCATCTTCCAGAACCTGAATGCTTTCTTTGTTATCAGCGGCGCGCCCATCATGGCGCTGGTATGGACGGCCCTAGGTCGGCGCGGCAACGAGCCGCCTTCCCCAGTAAAGATGGCCATCGGCCTTGCCTTGCTGGCCCTAGGTTACCTCGTGATGTGCTTCGGCGTGAAGGGCTTGCAGCCGGGCGTGAAAGTGAGCATGTTCTACCTAGTAGCGCTGTACTTCTTCCACTCCTACGGCGAGCTGTGCTTGTCACCCATCGGCCTGTCACTGGTAAATAAGCTGGCTCCCGTCAAGTTTGCCTCGCTGCTGATGGGTGTGTGGTTCCTGGCCAACGCAGCGGCCAACTACTTGGCTGGCTACATGAGTAGCCTTTACCCCGACCCCAAGTCTACGGCTCCCGCACCGGTGATACTGGGCTATCAGATTACCAACCTGTACGACTTCTTTATGGTATTCGTCGTGTCGGCGGCCGTGGCTGCGGCCATCCTGCTCCTCATCAGCGGCAGGCTGGTAAAAATTATGAACGCCCGCGAAGCCGCTGCTGCCTAGGTATCTTCCTTGGTAAGCTGGCAAAGCAAAAGCCCCGCTGGACAATGTCCGGCGGGGCTTTTTATTGATGTAGGTACCACTGCTCTCAACACAAAAGAGCCCCGCCGGACATTGTCCAGCGGGGCTCTTTGTAGTTTCTAACAAATCAAATCTGAAGTTTGGAAGCCAACCCACTGCAAGCGGGCGTATCTATAAAATCAGTTTAATTCATTAGAATCTGCGGTTTACATCATGCCGCCCATGCCACCCATACCGCCCATGCCAGCATCGCCAGCACCACCGGCTTTCTCCTGCTCAGGCTCGTCCGAGATAACGGCATCGGTCGTCAGCAGCAGGCCGGCGATAGAAGCAGCGTTTTCGAGGGCTAGGCGGGTTACTTTGGTGGGGTCGATGATACCAGCGGCCACCAGGTTTTCGTAGCGGTCCTCGCGGGCGTTGTAGCCGAAATCAGCGCTGCCTTCGCGCACCTTCTGTACTACTACCGAGCCTTCGCCACCGGCGTTGGATACGATGGTGCGCAGGGGAGCTTCGAGAGCCGTGCGGATGATGTTCACGCCAGTGCGCTCATCGCTGTTGTGGGTGTCGATGGCTTCGAGCGAGTCGAGAGCACGCACGAGGGCCACGCCACCGCCGGGTACTACGCCTTCCTCAACGGCGGCGCGAGTAGCGTGCAGGGCATCGTCTACGCGGTCTTTCTTCTCTTTCATTTCTACTTCGGTGCTAGCGCCGATGTAGAGAATAGCTACGCCGCCGCTCAACTTAGCGAGGCGCTCTTGCAGCTTCTCCTTGTCGTAGTCCGAGGTAGTGGTTTCCATCTGGGCCTTAATCTGGCCTACGCGGGCAGCGATGGCATCAGCCGAACCTTTGCCGTTGACGATGGTGGTGTTGTCTTTGTCGATGATGATTTTCTCAGCCGTACCTAGGTACTCCAAGGTAGCGTTTTCGAGCTTGTAGCCCTGCTCTTCGCTGATAACGGTACCACCCGTGAGGGTAGCGATGTCTTCCAGCATGGCCTTGCGGCGGTCGCCGAAGCCAGGAGCCTTCACGGCTGCGATTTTCAGCGAACCGCGCAGTTTGTTTACTACCAGCGTAGCGAGGGCTTCGCCATCAACATCTTCCGAGATGATAACCAGGGGCTTGCCAGTCTGGAGAACCTGCTCCAATACGGGCAGCAGCTCCTTCATGGTGCTCACTTTCTTGTCGTAGATGAGAACGAAGGGGCTGTCGAACTCAACCTCCATTTTCTCGGGGTTGGTTACGAAGTAAGGCGAGAGGTAGCCACGGTCGAACTGCATGCCTTCTACCGTCTTCACTTCGGTTTCGGTGCCACGGGCTTCTTCTACCGTGATAACACCTTCTTTACCAACCTTATCCATGGCATCGGCAATCATTTTGCCGATTTCCGCGTCGTTGTTGGCTGAAATCGTACCTACTTGGGCGATTTCCGAGTTGTTCTCAATCTTTTTCGACTGCGACTTCAGGTTGGCAACTACGGCTTGTACTGCTTTGTCGATGCCACGCTTCAGGTCCATCGGGTTAGCACCGGCGGCTACGTTCTTCGAGCCAGCAGCGTAGATAGCCTGGGCCAGTACGGTAGCCGTGGTAGTGCCGTCGCCAGCCTGGTCGGCCGTCTTCGAAGCCACTTCCTTCACGAGCTGGGCGCCCATGTTCTCGATGGGGTCGCGCAGCTCAATTTCTTTGGCTACAGTTACACCGTCTTTGGTAATGCTCGGTGCGCCGAACTTCTTGTCAATAATAACGTTGCGGCCTTTCGGACCAAGGGTTACTTTAACGGCGTTCGCCAGTTTGTCGACACCACGCTTTAGACGGTCGCGGCCGTCTGCGTCGAATTGAATGTTCTTAGCCATTGCTGGGTAAAAGGAGAGAATGAAAAGGTATAGGAGGAAACTACCGGAAACGGACGCGGCTTAAAGAACGGCCAGAATGTCTTTTTCCTGCATGATGAGGTAGTCTTCCCCATCGATGGTGATTTCCGTGCCGGACCACTTGCCGTACAGCACTTGGTCGCCAGCTTTCACCTGGGGCTGAATGAGGGTACCGCTGTCAGCCGTGCGGCCTTCGCCAACGGCTACCACTTCGCCGCGCTGGGGTTTTTCCTTGGCGGTGTCGGGGATGATGATGCCAGACTTGGTGGTGGCTTCGGCGGCGGCGGCTTTAACGACTACGCGGTCGGCCAGCGGTTTAATGCTCAGTGCCATGTGTTGAATTGTGGGAATGATGTTTTGGGAAACGGAAAACTTTGGAATCCTACGGCGCCGACTGACACTAAATGTGCCAACCGGCCAAACCTGACAGAATGTGTAGCTGCAAGAGCCGGATTGGCAGAAATGTTTCGATAATGTGGACCTAGGGCCGCACAATATCAGTCTAACAAACCCAAGTGCTAGGATAATGGCAGGTGCCTTTGGCAGGCCACGCAGGCTCCTAGGTAGGAAAAATACTGGAAACAGCCACAAACAAAAAACCAGTGGCGACCGTGATTTTCGCGGTCGCCACTGGTTTTGTAATTAAAAACACGAAGCTATTAGGGCTGCGGTGTATTAGTCGGCGCGGGAGCTGGGGCCGTTGCGGGAGCAGTAGCGCCAGGAGCCGGGGCTGCGGGGGCAGTCGGCGCAGGTAGCTTCACCTGCTGGGCGCGCTGCTGGTTGATGCTACGGGCCGGACCCTCGCTGCCACCTATCATGTGGGTGCCCAGCGAAAGTACAATCAGACCAATAGCGAAGCCCCAGGTGAGCTTTTCGAGCAGGTCGCCGGTACGCTTCACGCCCATGAGGTTGGCCGCGCCGCCCGCACCAAACTGGCTGCTGAGGCCGCCGCCCTTGGGGTTTTGGGCCAGCACTATCAGCGATAGCAACAGGCACACAATCAGGATAAGTACAACTAAAGCGATGAACATGAGGAGAATAATAACTACGCCGAGGGGCGTAAGGAGTCAATTTGAGCCGCAAAGTACGCCATTTTTTCTGGGTGTTTCACCATAAGGCGTTCATAAATTGCAATGGCCCGCTCAATCTTACCCTGCCGCACCAATATTTGCGCCAGGTTTTCGGAGGCTAGGTCGGGTACTACGCGGGTGCTAGGGCCCGATAGGTCGGTCTGCTCCTCATCGGCCGATGAGGGGTGGGCCGGGAGCGAGCGTCGGCGTGCCGCACCCTGCGGCGTGCGGCGCAAAAAGCTGTCGATAAGGTCGTTGGCGGCGGGTGCTGGGGCCGGGGGCTGGTGCGTAGCCAGGTGCGCCAGCACCAGCGCATCGGGCGCAAAAAACTCGCTAGTCGGCGGCAGTATCGTGCTGGGCAGCAGGGCCGCGGGGCCAGTCATGAGGCTGTATTCGGTGGTCAGGCCCTGTAGGCAAAACCCGAGGCGGCTGCCTTCGGTAGGAGCGTAGCCTACATTGGGGTCACCTTTAAAAGCGGGCAGCGGCGACGAAAGAACATCGATAGTGATGCCTAGGGGCAGTTCGACTTCGGCCAGCGTGGGCAGGCTGTAGGCGGTAATCTCGGCGGGTTCCTGCGCAGCCAGGCCAAACTCGGCGTGTGCCAGCTCGGCTTCGGCCGGCGGGCGAATGGGCGGGGCTTGCGCGGGCAGCTCTTCCTCAATTTCGGCTTCGACAGCTACTTCCGTTTCTTCAATAGCTGAATCTTCTTCGGTAGCCGGGGTTTGTTCAAGTTCTAGCTCGGGCTCGGCCGGCGCTTCTGGCTCGGGGGTCGGCAGCTCGGGCTCTAGCTCTGGCAGCGGCGAGTGTTCAACCTCTATGGGCACGGCGGCAGGCTCGTCGGCTTGCTGCTGCTCTTCGGCAGGTGGCTCGGGAAGGGGTTCCGCTACTGGTGCAGCTACGTAGTCGGCAGCCGGCTCCGCAATTACGAGGTCAGGCTCTGCTACTGGACTAGGAGCTAGCTCAGGCTCTGGCACGCTAGGTGCTACTACTGGGCTAGGAGCCAGCTCGATAAGCTGGCGCAGGCGAGCGCGGTCGGTGGCGTAGGTAGCCGCGCGGCGCAGGCGCTGGCTGGCCAGCATCGAACCTTGGTCGTGGGCTGCTTTGGCCAGCAGCAGATGGGCCGTTTGGCAGTAGGGAAAAGCCTGGGCCAGCTGCTCCAGCTCGCGCACGTCGTCCCCGGACAGGGTGGCGGGGTGAGCAAGCAGGTGAAGCAGGGTAGTCCGGGTCATGGGGCAGCAAGTCGTTGGGAGAGGTGCCTAGGTGCCGTACAAGCGGCAAAATGGGCATCTCACTGCCTTCCTACTAGTGCATCCTCCCAGGGTGAAGGGGGCCAAAGATACAATGTCTAGTACCGCGCATCTGCACCAGCGCCCCAATGACCCCCCTAGGCGCAGGGCTTGAGTTGGTGGCGCCGTGGCCAGGCACCTAGGGCAGCCCAGCCACGGCGCGCTGACAAAGTGACAAAACCGCTTTGCTGAGCGTGTGGCAGCCTAGGGCGCGGAGCTGCCGCCCTTTCGTCGTTGCGAACGGAGCGGCGCTGGCGCGAGCCACTGGCATCGATTTGGCCAAAGCGGTAGTTGAACGCGAGCCGTACGGTGCGCTGGTATTGGTAGCTGACGCTTTCGCTGATAAACTGGTCGGTGGTAGTGCTGCTGCGAAATTCGCGGCCCGGCGTGAAGAAGTTACTGGCGTTGAATGTCAAGTCTGCTTTGTCTTTAAGCAGCGTGCGCTTCAGGCCCAGTGAGGAGTAGTAGTAGCCCGAATAGCGTGATTGCAGCAGTACGCTGCCCGAGCCGTAGCCGCCGTAAGCCTGGGCAGTGTACAGCTTGCCCATTTTTAAAGACGTGTTCAGGCTCACGTTCACCGCAACCTGGCTGGCGGTGCGGCCCAGGGCCACGCTGCGCAGGCGGTTGTAGTTGACGGTGGCGTTGCCGCTTACGTTCCAGGCTGGCACGGGCTTGAGTGAGCCGTAGGCGCTCAGCCCGTAGGTGGCGTTGGAGCCTAGGTTGCCATAAGTCGATTCGGTGCGGGCCAGCGCCTCGTTGTACAAGTTGTAGCGCTCTATCGAGTTGCCCGTGTAGCGCACGTAGGCCGATAGGTTGAGTGAGTTGGTTTTGCCAAATGTGCTGTAGCTGAAGTCGTAGGAGCTAGCCAGCTCGGGTGAGAGCGTGGGGTTGCCGTAGTACACGCTGTTGGCGCTGCTCTGGTTAACGTAGGGGTTGAGGTAGTAGATATTGGGCCGCTGGATGCGGCGCGAAAAGCTGAACCGCAGCGTGTGGCCCGGCTCTTTGAGAGTGCGGGTGGCACTCACGTTGGGCAGCACGTTAAAATACGAATTGGTAAAACGGCTTTCCTCGCCCGCAAACTCGCCTTCGATGGATGTGGTCTCTAGGCGCGCCCCTAGGCTAAGGGCGTATTTTTTGCCCCAGGCAAAATTGTAGGTGCCGTAGGCTGCCCCCACGTTTTGGTGATAGCTGAAGGCATTAGAGCGGCGGGGGCTGTGAGCAAAATCAAGCTGCTGGGCCGTCAGCAGGGTGTCGAGGCTGTAGTTGCTGCTCACCTGGCGCAGCACGGCCTTGGCACCTACTTCCAGCGTATTTTTCTCCGTAAGCGGGCGGATGTAGTCGGTCTGAAGCGTGGTTTCGAGGTTGCGAGCGAGGTTGTCGCTACGCTCTTGGTACTCCAGCGGTCCGTCCTCGATGGTAGGGGCGCGGTACTGCGCCAGATTATAGTTGCCGGTGTTGGTGCTGCGCGTGTGCTGGGCCAGCACACTCCACTCGCGCCGCGGGTGGTCGGGGCCGTAGGTGCGCGTGTAGCCGCCGTTGAAGTCGTAGTTGCGCCCTAGGTAGCGCTGCCGGATGTCGCGGGTATACAGCGTGTCGCGGCCCGGTATGCCCGCGTATTGGTTAAAAAGGGCCTGCGGCGAATTGCTTTGGTAAAGGTTGCCATTGGTGCTAAGCGTAAAGCTGTGCAGCGGCGAGGGGTCGTAGGTGAGCTCTACCTGCCCGTAGCCGCCGCCGCCTTGGCTGCTAGAGGTTGTGTTCTGGGTCAGTTGCCCCTCGCCAGCGGGCGTAAAATCGGTGCGGCTCAGCGAAGAGCGGTAGGGGTAGGTGTTATAATAGCCGCTGAGCCGGGTGTTGATACCCAGCTTACCCCGGCGTACGTTCAGCGAGCCATTTAGACTCTGGTTGCGGTTGCCAGCATTGGCGCCCACGTTGCCATTAGTGCCCTGCAACGTGTTTTTCTTCAACACAATGTTAATAACGCCGCCCGAGCCCTCAGCATCATACCGCGCCGAAGGCGACGTCACCACCTCGATGGCCTTAATCTGGTCGGCCGGAATTTGCTTGAGAGCGTCGGCCAGGTTGCCCGCCAGCATGGCCGAGGGCTTGTTATTAATGAGAATGCGCACGTTGGAAGTGCCGCGCAGCTGCACATTGCCATCTACGTCCACATTCAGCAGGGGCGTCTTGCGCAGCACATCGGCGGCCGTGCCGCCGGTGCTGGTCACGTCCTGCTCTGCGTTGTAAATCAAGCGGTCGGGCTTCGTCTCGACCAGTGGCCGTTGGCCCGTCACGCTCACCTCGCCAAGCTTCCGCGCTTCTGCCGCCAGGGTCAGCGTCCCTAGGTCGGTGGCTTGGTTGGTCACCGTCACGGGCGCCAGGTTAGGCGCGTAGCCCACAAAGCTTATTTGCAGCCGAAAGGTGCCAGCCAGCAGCTTGCGCAGCACAAAGCGCCCCTGCTCGTCGCACGTAGTGCTGGCTAGTGGGGAGGTGCCAGTAGCCGGCAGCAGTAATACCGTGGCATACTCTACGGGCCGGTGTGTGGCGGCGTCTTGCACGTTGCCCCGCAGCTCGCCCGTGCCTGCCACCACAGGGCGGGCCGCTGGGGCCGTAGTTTGGGCATGTAGGCGTGGCGCCCCAAACAGGCACAGTAACCCCAGCGTAGTAAAGTGCTTCATCAGAAAGGCTGAAAATCAGGTGCAATAACACACGCCCTGCCTAACGATGAAAATCAAATAAACTTATATTTAAATAGCTCAGAAAGCCCCGAAAAAATTGGTGGCTTAGCGAGCTTTTTCCTAAGCTGAACAGTGTCTCAGCGCTCTAGTACGAAAGCCAATTGGTGCCTAACTTATTGGGTCAGTTGCTGGTCAGCTTTACTGGATTCCTCGCAAGGATTTTCTTCGAAAGACTTTGCACTTCCAACTTAATAGCAGCGAAAAAAATAACACTAGCAGCTAGCTACCAGTTGGCCACCGATTTGTTGAACATGTCGCTAATGATGTTGCGCGTGATATTACGGATAGCGTTCAGGTCATTGTTTACCGTTGCAATATCCTGCGTTGCCGCAAAGTCGGCTTGGCTCTGAAAGGTCTGCTCGAAGTCCTGCTTCGAATCTTTCGTGTTAGTAAAGCGCAGCTGTACCTGAATGGTCAGGCGGTTGCTACCTGCTTGGCTTATCGCTCCTGCCTGCTGAATAGCGGCCGGCGCGTAGTCATAGGCAACGATGTTGCCCTCGAATTGTAAATCGCCGTCGCGGGGCACTAGCTTGAGCGTGGTATTACGCTGAAAATAGTCCTTGATGTCTTCTGTAAAGCGTTGGCTCAGCGCGGCCGGGGCATTCGGCGCGTTGTTCTGAAACGTCTGGATGGAAATCGTTTTAACGGACGGGTCGATGTTCGTACCGTTAAAGGAGTAAATACCGCAGCCACTGAGTAGTAGCCCAGGCGCTAGCAGGGCTAGGCTGGCCACCGCGCGGCGCCTGCCTAGGTGGTAGAATTTACCATTGGCAACCCGGTTACGCCGATTCCAAATCATATTGCTTCAGCTTGCGGTACAGCGTGCGCTCAGAGATACCTAGGTCTTGAGCAGCGTATTTACGTTTGTTATGGTGCTTGCGCAAAGCTTTGAGAATCATTTCTTTCTCAATAGCATCTAGCGACAGGGTTTCTTCCTCCGTTTCGTGCGAAATGTCTTCGGTATGCGCGTCTTCATCCTCGTCGCTATAGGAGGCGGGTGTGGCCACATCCACGCGCAGCGGGCCCGAAGCGGGAGGGAGCAAGTAACCGCCCGCCTCAGCTGGTCCTTCGGGGCCGGGGTAGGGCGACGACTCGCCTAGGTTAGTAAACAGGTGGCTATTCTGACGTAGCAGCTCTTGCGCATCAGTAGCAGGGCGCGGACCCGTGCCACTGGCCAATTCCAGCACCACCTTCTTGAGGTCGGTCATGTCGCGGCGCATATCGAACAGCAAGCGGTATAAAATATCCCGCTCCGAATATGAGCCGAAATCGCCGCCCGCGCCGCCCGCCCCGTGCCCTGGCAGCAGCGCTGGTAGCTGCGAGGTTTGGGTGGCCGGTAGGTAAGTAGCTAGTCGGGTGGCATCTACTTCGCGGTCAATTTCCAGTACAGAAATCTGCTCGGCCAAGTTCTTGAGCTGACGGATGTTGCCTGGGAAGCGAAACCTGTTGAGTAACCGCACCGCATCGGGCGTGAGCGAGATGGGTTTTACACGGTGCTTCTCCGAAAAGTCAGCCGTGAACTTGCGAAACAGCAGGTAGATATCGTCGCCGCGCTCGCGCAGCGGCGGGACCATAATAGGCACCGTATTGAGACGGTAGTATAAATCCTCGCGGAATTTGCCGGCTTGCACGCGGTCGAGCAAGTTTACATTGGTAGCGGCCACCACGCGCACGTCGGTTTTCTGCACTTTACTGCTACCCACCCGGATAAACTCGCCATTCTCTAGCACGCGCAGCAGGCGCGCCTGGGTACCTAGGGGCATTTCGGCTATTTCATCCAAAAAGATGGTGCCGCCATCAGTCACTTCGAAATAGCCTTTGCGAGCCTCGTTGGCCCCCGTGAAGGCCCCTTTCTCGTGCCCAAATAGCTCCGAATCAATGGTACCCTCGGGGATGGCGCCGCAGTTAATAGCGATAAACTGCCCGTGCTTGCGCGGCGACAGGGCGTGGATAATCTTGGAAAACGACTCCTTACCCGACCCGCTTTCACCGGTAATGAGCACCGTCATGTCAGTCGGCGCGACTTGCGCGGCCACCTGAATGGCGTAGTTCAGCGCCGGCGCGTTGCCGATGATGCCGAAGCGCTGCTTTATACTTTGAATCTCCTGATTTGTCAAGGCTTGGATGTCTTGCTATTGTATGAGTTACTCCGAATCCAACTTCTCATTAAAAGTTGGATTAGCAGGCACATATTTTATTCTAATAATATCGCCAACCTGGCAGTTAGAGTCACCGGTATTACCAGTATATTTTTTGCCAGCTACTGTAAACTCGAAGGAGTAAGAAAATTGGTGGCTAACAGGGCTATTGCCAAAGTAGTTTTTTTCGTCGATGACTACTGCATAAGTGGTGGTAGTAGTAGCTCCTAGCTGCTTCTGCCTGCTAGCTCCTATACCGAGCACATAAACGAAGTACCCCAAAAGACCTAGTACCAGTAGGCTGCCCAAGAGGGTAGAAAAAGAGAAAGACTTAACCTTCTTCTTTTTCCACGGAGTCTTTTTAGCCTTCACAAATGCTAACTAACTGACTGCTTCTCCTAGCAGAGCACCACCGGTCGTGCTCGTTACAAACACATTAACGTAGTCGCCCTTCTGGAAAGTACCCTTGGGGAAAATAACGACCTGGTTTTGGCTGTTGCGACCGCTCAGGTGCTCCTGCGAGCGCTTCGAGAAGTTCTCCACCAGCACTTTATGCACGCGGCCTACCATGCGGGCGTAGCGAGCGCGGGCGTGCAACTGCTGGCGGTCGATGATTTCCTGCAAGCGACGCTTTTTAATTTCCAGTGGAATGTCGTCTTCGAGCTTGCGGGCGGCCAGCGTGCCGGGGCGCTCTGAGTAGAAGAAGTTGTAGCCCATGTCGTACTGCGCGAAGTCGATGAGGCTCAGGCTATCCTGGTGTTCCTCTTCGGTTTCGGAGCAGAAGCCGGCAATCATGTCAGTCGAGATGGCGCAATCCTCACCTAGGATGCGGCGAATGGCCTGCACCCGCTCTTCGTACCAGGGGCGGTCGTAGGTGCGGTTCATCAGTTCCAGCACCCGCGAGTTGCCGCTCTGGGCGGGCAGGTGGATGTATTTACAGATGTTTTCGTGCCGCGCCATGGTGTGCAGCACCTCGTCGGTAATGTCCTTGGGGTGCGAGGTCGAGAAGCGTACACGCAGCGCAGGGCTGATGAGCGCCACGCGCTCCAGCAGTTGCGCAAAATTGACGCGCTCAGTGCCGTCTTCACTAGCCCATTTATAGGAGTCTACATTCTGACCTAGGAGGGTAACTTCTTTGTAGCCAGCAGCTACTAGGTCAGCGGCTTCCTGCACAATGCTGTGGGCATCGCGGCTGCGCTCGCGCCCGCGGGTGAAGGGCACTACGCAGAACGAGCACATGTTGTCGCAGCCGCGCATGATGCTGATGAAGGCCGTGATGCCGTTCGAGTTCAGGCGCACTGGCGTGATGTCGGCGTAGGTTTCCTCGCGGCTCAGCAGCACGTTCACCGCCTTTTGCCCGCCATCAACCTGGCTGATAAGCTGCGGCAGGTCGCGGTAGGCGTCGGGGCCCACTACGAGGTCCACGATTTTCTCTTCCTCTAAGAACTTGCTCTTTAGGCGCTCGGCCATGCAGCCGAGCACACCCACCAGCATGCCGGGCTTGCGCTTTTTATGCGAGTTAATTTGCTTGAGGCGCATGCGCACCGTTTGCTCAGCCTTCTCGCGGATGGAGCAGGTGTTGAGCAGCACGAGGTCGGCCCCGGCGAGGTCCTCGGTGGTATCAAACCCCTCGTCGGCCAGAATGCTGGACACGATTTCGGAGTCGGAGAAATTCATCTGGCAGCCGTAGCTCTCGATGTAGAGCTTGCGGGCGCGGCCAGTGCGCGTGGCAGCGCTCACCCGCACGTCGGCGGGCAGGGCGTCGGCTACGGGCGCTTTATCGAGAAAATCTAAGGTAATGAGCGGTTGAGACATAGCAGGCAAGAGGCCCTAGGCTAGGAGCCAGGCCATAACAAAGATACAAAATAGCGTTGGGAAATGACAGAATGACAGTTTTTCAATTATCAATGAGCAATTATCAATGAGCAGTTTTCAGCTAGTCTGACGTTGTTGGGTATGTCACTGCTTGCCGGGCGGATAATTATTCATTGCTCATTGATATTTGTTGAAAGCGCCTGCAGCACGCCTTGCGCCTTGAGCAAACATTCTTGGTACTCCTGCTCAGGCACCGAGTCGTAGGTGATAGCCGAGCCCACTTGCAGGCTGAGATAGCCGGTGTCGGCGCGGTATTGTAGGCTGCGAATCACGACGTTAAAATCGAACCCGCCATCAGGCCAAACCAGACCAAAGCTGCCGCTGTAGAGGCCGCGCCGGGTAGCCTCGTACTGCTCGATGAGCTGCATGGCCCGAATTTTAGGCGCGCCCGTCATGGAGCCCATCGGGAAGGTAGCGCGCAGAATATCGCCTAGGTCAATGCCAGGGCGCAGTTCGGCCGCGACGGTCGAAATCAGCTGCCACACGTGCCGAAAGCCGTAGGTACCAAATAATTCGGGCACGTGCACGGTGCCCGGCCGGGCCACGCGTGCAAGGTCGTTGCGCACCAGGTCTACTATCATTAGGTTTTCGGCGCGCTCCTTTTCGTCGTGCAGCAAGGCCAGGCGCTGCGCTTCATCCTCGGCCGGGGTAGGGCCGCGCCGCCGCGTGCCTTTGATGGGCTGCGAAGTGATGATGCCTTGTTGGCTAGCGATAAACTGCTCAGGCGAGGCGCATAGTAGGTAATGGTCGTGGTGGCGCAGAAAGCCCGCGTAGGGCGCTGGCGAAGCCGCATTGAGCTGCCAAAAGGTAGCTACCGGGTCGAGCACCACTCTTTTGGCGTAGAACTCCTGACACAGATTCAACTCATACACTTCGCCGCTTAGAATGTCTTCACGCACGGCCTCCACGGCCCCTAGGTAGTCGGCGCGCGGCACACGAGGGCGCAACGGCGGCACGGCAGCCAGAGCAACAGCGGGCACCTCAGTCGCCAGAATGGCCGCCAGCACGCCGGCCGTGTGGCCGTGTAGCTCCACAGCATCGGCCTGCCAATGCAGCCAGGTTTCGGGCCGAAAGAAATGCAGGGCGGGCCAGGCTAAGCCCGCGAAATTCTGGCTGTGCAGTGCCTCTATTTCATCTTTAACCTCATACGTCACAAAGCCGCAGTATGGTCCTGGCTGTTCGGACTCCGCGCGCAAATAGGCGGCCAAATCGACCAGCGAAGCCGGGGCCACGGGCGCGGCTGGGGCCACAGCCAGCAACCGGCTAAAGGTACCAGGGGCCGACTGCTGCAAATCATTGTGCTCGTAGTAAGCACAATGTGGAAATTGCGCCGCCCACTGCAAGGCGCGGTGGCAAAAATCGGTAGGTAAGTCGGAAAGCGGAATGCGGAGCATGAAAATGCCGTGGACCCTGCGGGCCCGCGTAGGGGTAGGCAAAGTAAGGCGCAGCACATGCGGACTAGCAGGGCCCACGCGTGCTGCGGGTTACAGCTGGCGCAGGGCCAACTTGGCTTTTTGGTCGGTGCTGTTTTTGTATTCGTGTTTGGGATAGGCCACGGCCCGCTCAAAATACGCCTTGGCCGCCGCCTTTTGCCCGGTCGCCTGGGCCAAGTAGCCGAGCTGTAAGGCCGCCTGGGGCGCGAAGTAGTAGGCGGGCTCACCTAGGGCAGCCGAGCGGCGCAGCGTGCGCAGGTAGTCGGTGCGGGCCGAATCGAGGCGGCCAAGACCTTGCCACACGCGGGCGCGGCGATATGGCGCTTCGAGCTGGTCGCGGGTGGGTGTGGTGGTGCTGGGCCGGAACTGCTGCAACGTGCTCAATGCCTGCGCATAATAGCCACCGTCGGTTTGTAGGCGGGCGCGGGTGAGGATGGTGTTGAGCGACTGTGCATCGTGGTAAAAGCGCTGAGCGTAAATATCTTCCTCAATGGTGAGCGGGCCGGCTTGGTTGATTTGCTGGCGGTAGCGCTCTTGGGTGGCGGCTGGCGCGCCGCCCAGCCAGGCGGCTAGGTACAGCTTAAAGGCCGCGTCCTTACGGTAATAATCACCCCGGTACTCGCGCAAAAACTGTTCGTTTTCGGCTAGCGAGGCGGCGTAGTCGCCCTTATATAGCAGCAAGTCGCCGGCCAGGTGGTGCACGAAGCCCAGTGGGTAATACGCCGGCCCCACCGGCCGGGCGCGGTAGGCGGCCAGCGCCTCATCGCCGTGGTGCTGGCGCTTGTTGAGGCTAACGACTAGATAATTAAATAACAGATTGTCGGGCTGCTCGCGGGCCAGGCGGCCAGCCAGGGCCAAGCTTTCGGAGCCCTGCTTGTAGTACGATTCCCGAATGAGCGCTAGTAAAATCTGGCTTTCCGTTTGAAAGTCATTGGGCTGCACAGCGGCCGCGTTTAGGTTACGCAGGCCTTCCTCCACGCTGCCGCGTAACCCTAGCAACCGCAAAAACCAGTGGTAGCCCTCGGGTAAGGAGCCAATACCGAACTGACACAGCCCTAGGGTCTTGCGGGCTGGCACAAACGCCGGGTAGTGCGCAGCTACAGCTTGCATGAGGCCGGCCGTGCGGCGTAGGTTCCAGGCGCCGCGCACTTCATGATGAAAGCCGATTTGGCCGAGTGCCTGATGCAGGCTGATTTCGGCCTGGGCGTAGTCGCGCAGGGCGCTGGCGGGTGCCTTATCTAGCGCGGCCAGCCGGGCATCATGGGCAGCCATCGTGGCCTCGTAGCGGCCGGCATCCTGGCTGATAATGAGCGCCACAAAATCGGCGCAGTCGGCCACGAGCAGCGTGCCGGGCGCAGTAGGGGGCTCGGCGGCTAGTAGCTGGCGGCAGGTAGTTACTTTCAGCTTTAAGAGCTCGGCATACGCACGGCGGGCGGCGGGCGAGAGGGTTTCTAGTTTCTGATTTTCAAATTCTGGTTCAGCAGGCGACGGTTGCTGGTAAGAATTGGACCGCAGTGGGGCGCAGCAGAGCACGCAGCAGAGCACAGAAGGCCCGACGACCTGCTGCACCCCGCTGCGTACCCCTCTGCAAACCTCTGCGAGAAAACTCATAAACAAGCTGATATAAAAAAAGGAACGACTAAAGCCGTTCCTTTTTTCAAAAACAAAAACTAGCGACCTAGGCAGCCTGCTTGCCTTCTACGTCGGCCAGGATGCGGCCGCAGTGCTCGCACACGATGATTTTCTTGTGCGAGATGATGTCGGCCTGGCGCTGCGGGGGCACTGTGTTGAAGCAGCCACCGCAGGCGTCGCGGCGCACGAGCACTACCGCCAGGCGGTTGCGCATGTTGCCGCGGATGCGGTCGTAGGCCGTCAGCAGGCGGGGCTCTACGGGCTGAGTGGCACCGTCGCGCTCGGTCATGAGGGTTTTTTCCTCGGCCTCGTTTTCGGCTACGATGGTGTCGAGCTCGCTTTTCTTGGTATCGAGGTCCTTGCGGCGCTCGTCGAGGCGCTGGCGGGTGCCGTTGGCCTCAGTGTTTTTCTGCTCAATCTGGTACTGAGCTTCTTTGATTTTCTTGTCCGAAATCTGGATTTCCAGGCGCTGAAGCTCGATTTCCTTGGCAATGGCCTCGTACTCACGGTTATTGCGCACGTTGGTTTGCTGCTCTTCGTAGCGCTTAATGAGGCCTTCGGCTTCTTTGGTAGCGGCTTTGCGCTGCTTAATCTGGTCGTTGAGGCCGCTGATTTCGTCATCGAAGCGCTTCACGCGGGCTTCGTAGCCGGCAATCTCGTCTTCCAGGTCGCGGACTTCCTCGGGCAGGTCGCCGCGCACACGCCGGATTTCATCGAGCTGCGAATCAATGCGTTGCAGATTGAGCAGCGCTTCGAGCTTGGCCGAAATGGGCGCATCAGCCGGGTTGACCACGGCGGCGGAGTTAGCAGTCATATTGAACGGGATTTGTGGGAGTTTCAGCGAATAAGACCGCAAAAGTACGACCGAACGCCGCCAGCAGCAAATCGCGGAGGATTTCGCCCGTAAACTGCTCGCTCTCAAAATGGCCCACATCGCAGAGCATCAGTCGGCCTTCGGGAGCAAAAAACTCGTGGTATTTCACGTCGCCCGTCACGTAGGCATCGGCCCCGCTGCCCACCGCCGCGCCGGTCAGAAAGCTGCCCGCGCCGCCGCATAGGGCCACCTTCTTAATGTCTTGGTCAAAGGCCGTGTATTTCACCACCGGCACCCCTAGGGCCTGCTTGAGGCGGGCGCGAAAATCGGCCGGGCTCAAGGCTTCGGGCAGCTCGCCCACCATGCCCGCGCCCACGTCTTGGTGTTGGTTTTCGAGCTTCACAAGCTCGTAGGCCACTTCCTCGTAGGGGTGCGCCTGGCGCAGGGCCGCCAGCACGGCATCTTGGCGGTGCAAAGGCAGCAGCACTTCGAGCTTGATTTCGGACACAGCTTCGGCCTGCAGCTGCAACCCGATGGTGGGCTGGGCATCCGGGCCGGGCGTGAAGGTGCCCGTGCCCGGCGTCTGGAAGCTGCAGTCTTTATAATCTCCGACTTGGCCCGCACCAGCGGCGTACATGGCTTGCAGCACTTGCTCGGCCAGGCCAGGGTACGCGGCCGTAGCGGGCACGTAGGTACTGAGGCGACCTAGGGTGCCGGTTTTAGGGGCCAGAATGCGGAGGTTGACCAAGCCCAGCTTTTCGGCCAGCTTGGCGTTTACGCCCTGGCGCACGTGGTCGAGGTTGGTGTGGGCGGCGTAGATAGCCACGTCGGCCTTGAGGGCGGCCATAATGGTTTGCTCAACCAAGCCCTTGCCAGTAAGGCGCTTGAGCGGCCGAAAAATAACCGGGTGGTGGCACAGTACCACGTTGCAGCCACGCCGGGCGGCCTCGGCTACCACGGTGGGTGTGCAGTCGAGGGCAATGAGCACGCCCGTAATTTCGGCGCTAGGCAGACCGCATTGCAGGCCGGCGTTGTCGTAGCTTTCCTGGTAGGCGAGGGGGGCGGCGGCCTCGATGAGGCGCGCTAGGTCTTGAACGGTAGGCACGGGAGTAGGAGCGGGGTTGTTAACGAGGAGAATAAACTGTGTATTCCAAGCACTTTATTCTGCGGGTTACGTACATTTGCAGCATAAACAAAGGCCGCACCTCGCGGCACGGCCTTTGCCAACTTAGTTACCCCAATGCGTAGCGGCGGTAAGCGCGCCGCCACCCATTAAGATAGCCCCGACAAGCCATTTAACTAGCTCAGGGGGCATTCGGAGCCGGACCTTAAAGTCAAACTCCTGCTTCGCCTTTTTACTTTCCATTGTTCCGAATGAAGTAAAGGGTTCTGCGAAAACCCCCACACTTCTCGAAGCCCTGGCTGCTCCAACAGCCGGGGCTTCTCTTTTTTCAGAGTAGCCGTTGGGCTGGGGGACGTACCAAACGCGAGTTGCAGGCAAAGGTAGCGGGAGCTGCGCAGAGCTAACCTAGGGCAGCAGCCCGCCCAGTACCTCCACGTAGCGGGCTACGTTTTCGGCCAGAAACCGGCGGCGGTACTGCATCAGAAAGCGCGGGTGGTCAAGTACTTCAATGCGGTCGAAGAGGCCCAGTTCATCATTTAGCTGGCGCAAAAACTCGCCGTTGCGGCGGCCTAGGCTCACGGCTACGTCGCGTCGTAGGTTGAGCTGCTCGGCCTGCTGGGTTAGGGACAGGCGCATGTCGGGCCACAAAGCTTTAATGATGGCCGATGCGTCGTAGTAGTTGTAGTTTTTGCCGGCGTGCGTGAGCTCTAGCGGGTAGATGGAGCTGAGGAAAAAATGCTCGTAAAAGGGCGTGGGGCCGCCGAGCTCAGCGATGAACTTGTACACGAACTCGCTTGATAGCTCGCGCCGCTGCTTGGGCAGGCTGTGGGCAATGCCGCAGATATCAGTGAGCGCTACCGGGTCGGTGAAAGCCACACCAGTGCGCCCGCCGCCAAAGCGGCCGGGGTTGATGCCGAAGATGCCCACGCGCTGCCCATTGCCCCGGTAGTATTTCTGTGCAAACGCTGTGATAATACCCGCTACGGCTGAGTCTTCGGCCGAGCGGCGGACTTCTACGCTGCCCGGCAGGGGCGAATCGGGGAGAGGAAAGGTGCGCAGTAGGTGCAGCAGGCGGGTGGCAAAATCGGGCATAGACCGCGGATTCAAACAGATTTTTAGGATGTAACGGATACGCCCAGCTGCGCCGGGCTGGCTGGTTCTGTTGGGCGATGAAGAAGCTCCTTACGCCCGTGGCGCAGGCTGGTTGTTTGCTGCCGACCTTTGCGCCATGCGCCCAAGTACCAAGCACCAAGCACTAAGCACTATCCTGCTGCCTTTTGCGTGGCTCTACGCGGCCGTGCTAGCCGTGCGCAACTGGCTCTACGACCACGGCTGGAAGGCCTCGGCCCCCGGCTGGGTGCCACTCGTGGGGGTAGGCAACCTGCGGGTGGGCGGCACTGGCAAAACGCCCCACGTAATTTGGGTAGTAGAGGAGTTGCTGCGCCAGGGCCAGCGCCCGGCCATCCTGAGCCGCGGCTACGGCCGCCAGACCCAAGGCCCGCGCTTGGCCACGCTCACCGACTCGGCCGCCACGGTAGGAGACGAGCCGTGGCAGTATTTTGAGCAATTCAGTACCCTAGGCGTGCCCGTGGCGGTGGCCGAAAATCGCCAGCTCGGCCTCGACCTCTTGCGCCAGCATCATCCCGAGCTTACGACCGTAGTGCTCGACGATGCCTACCAGCACCGCCGCGTGCGCCCCACGCTCAACATCTTGCTCACCGAGCTGGCCCGGCCTTTTTACCACGATTACGTGCTGCCCGCCGGCCGCCTGCGCGAAACCCGCGCCGGAGCCGCCCGCGCCGATGTAGTGATTATTACGAAGTGCCCCCCCGATATAATGGCTGAGGCGCAGGCTGAGGCTACGGCCCAGGTGCGGCGCTATGCCCGGCCGGGTGCACCAGTACTGTTCTCGGCCTACGCCTACACCGCGCCCCAGCCGCTTACGGCCGCCGCGCGGGCCCTTGGGGCACCTAGGGCCGGCCAATCGGCGCTGCTGCTCACGGGTATTGCGCAGCCAGGCCCCCTGCGCGAGCACCTGCTGGCGGCCGGTTTTCAGCTGGCGGAAGAGTTTATTTTTCCTGACCACCACGCCTTCGCGCCGGCCGACCTAGGCGCCGTGCGTGCGCGCTGGCGGGCCGGGCAGCCTATTTTTACGACCGAAAAGGATGCTACCCGGCTGCTAGCTCCCGCGCTGGATGAGGCGCTGGCGGGCCTGCCGGTGTACACGATTCCGGTGCGCGTGGCGTTGCTGGGCACCGGCGCGGCCCGGCTGCGGGCGCTGCTGCCGGGTGCAAGCCCAAGTTCACCGGTACTTTTATGAGTTCAGGCGGGCGCTGCCATTCGGCGCCGGCCCTAATTTGCCTGTTGTTACCCCGCATGGTTTTTCCTTCGACCGCCGCCACCCGCTGGCTTTTCTTGCTGCTTGGGCTAGTGCTGGGCGCGCCGCTGCTGGGGCAAGCCCAGATTGTGGACGACTCGACCAAGGTGCTCTACGGGCCCAAGACGACCCGCGTCATCTACGAGGCCGATTTGCGGCGCGACTCCACGCGCGGCGTGCTCATCGATACCTCGCTGGTGCGCTGGCCCCAGGCAAAGTATTGGCTGCACGATAGCACGTTTCAGCAAGAGCTCGGCACCATGGGTTCGGCCTCGCGGCCGCTGCTCTTTCAGGCCAATACAGCGCTGGGGGCCCGCCTAGGGCGCAACGTGTTTGACCGCTACACCCGCGACGCCAGTCAGGTGCCGTACTACGACAGCCGCTCGCCGTACTCGTTTTTTCGCTTTATCCAGAGTGGGGCAGGCGAGCAAATCTTCGAAATCAGCTACAGCCGCTCGCTCAAGAAAAACTTTAGCATTGGGGCCGCCTACGAGCGTATTGCGTCTAACCGAATAGTGGGGCCTGGCGCCAGTGGCGGCGCCGATGCAGGATTGGTGGAGCACAACGCCGCCCGGTTTTTTGCCCGCTACCAAACCGACGACGAGCGCTACCACCTCATGGTGAGCCTTGTAGATACCCGCCACCGTGCCGCAGAGCAGGGCGGCGTGCTACCGCTAGCCAGCGATACACTTTATCCGGGTAAGCTCAACCCGAATAGACTATTCGTGTACGACCGCGCCCAGGTCAACTTGGCCTACGCCACCAATACCGACGACCGCGACCAGCTGCACCTCTTCCACACATACCGGCTGCTGGGGCGTGGGGTCACAGCCTACCACGTGTTCGATATCCAGCGGCAGTACAACGGCTACATCGATAATAACCTCACGGCGACTTTCAACTCGCCAGTGACGACCACCGACGGGGCGTTTTACCAGGGCCGCACACCGCTGCGCAACCCCACACTGACGGCCGACCGCGTAACCTATCGGCAGGCCGAGAATACGGTGGGTTTCCTAGGTAGTACCGACCGCGTGGCCTACGACGTGTATGCTCGCTACCGCGCTGCCTCGCTGAGCCAAAGCACGCAGTTGCCTATTCCAGCCACCTCTACCAATCCCACGACCCCGGCCCCTACGGACGGGTTCCGCGATTCCTATTCGCAGATTTTTTTTGGTGGCACGGCATCCTTCAACTACCGCACTATTTATGCGGTGGAAGTAGCTGGCGAATATAAGCCTTTCGGGTATAATCCATTGGGTGAGTATTGGTTGCGTGGCCGCATCCGCACTGGGCCGCTCTCGGCCGAGCTACTCACCACATCTTACGCTCCCACGCTTACGCAGCAGCGGCAGCTGGGCAACCGCTACACGTGGCGGTATGAAAAGGATGAGAGATTGAATGTAGACAATAGGTTCGATAACACAAAGGTCACCCAGCTCACGGGACGCTTGCAGCAGCGCCTGCCACTGCTGGCCGACCATTCCATCGACGCCAGCTTCTCATTTGCCGACATTCGTGACCTAGTTTATTATACCTATGACCCTACTATTAGCCCCGAATACAACCGGCTGAGCTCCTTGCTCGGGCCTACGCAGGATGGGAGTAATGCGCAGAAGAACGGTAATAGTACGCAACTGCTCATTGCCACTGCCCGGCATCGCTTTAGAGTGGGTAAGGTATTTTTTGATAACCAGGGCACGTATACCCTTGGGGCAAGTGCCGACAGTGCCGTCCTCCGCATTCCAACGCTCGTTACCGAGTCACGGGTGTACTACCAGACGCACGTGTTTAAGAAAGCCCTGCTGGCGCAGCTAGGGGCTGAGCTCTATTACCAGTCGGCTTTCAAGGGATACGGCTACAGCCCTAGCGTGCAGCAATTCTACATACAGAACAGCTTCACCATCCGCAACTACGCCCTAGCCAACGTGTTTCTCACGGCCGATATCAAGGCGGCTACTATCTTCCTGAAGGTGGCCTATCTCAACCAGGGCCTCGGCCACGATGGCTATTTCGCGTCACCTTTCTACATCGGCTACCCACGCCGTTTGCAGCTCGGCGTGCGGTGGCGCTTCTTCACCTAGACCGCAGATTCGAACGGATTTTTAGGATGTAACGGATACGCCCGGCGCCGCCGGGCTGACTGGGTAGCCGTAGCGTATGGGTTAGCTTGCGTAGCATAGTAGGGTCCAAACTTAAAAGGTCAGTCACGCTTTTAGTCTGTGTAAGTGCTCGCTACGACGCGGCGGCGGGCCGCCACTAACGTTGCGCGCAGTGTTGTAAGAGCTGCGCACGACGCATAATACCTTGGTCTTGCCGAAATTTGCGCACTACTACCACCTAGGGCGCCTGCGTGGACCAATCAGCTTCTATCTCCAGCCACTGCAAGCATAGCCAGCCCGGCGCCGCCGGGCGTATCCGTTACATCCTAAAAATCCGTTCGAATCTGCGGTGAAGACCATCCTTAAGCTCAAGCTCAATACCGACCCACGCTGGGTTGACATTGCCAGCAAAAACCTCGAAGAGATACTGGTAGACCACGCCTACTGCGAGCAGAAGGCAGCCAGCACTGGCATTTCGCTCATCGTGCACTACCCCGAAAAGGAGCGCCTCGTGGACGAGCTCACGGCCCTGGTGGCCGAGGAGTGGGAGCACTTCGACCGCGTGGTTAAGGAGCTGCGCAAGCGCAACCTGCCCCTAGGGCGCCCGCGGCGCGACGAATACGTGGTGCAGCTGATGGCCCACGTGCGCAAGGGCGGCCCCCGCGAGCGCCAGCTCATGGACCAGTTGCTGGTGTCGTCGCTCATCGAGGCGCGCAGCTGCGAGCGCTTCAAGCTACTATGGCTGCACCTGCAAGACCGCGACCCCGAGCTCAGCCAGTTTTACTACGAGCTGATGGCCAGCGAGGCCGGCCACTTTGTGAGCTACGTAGACCTGGCCAAGGAATACTGCGACCCCGCCGAGGTAGACGTCCGCCTGCAAGAACTGCTCAAGCTAGAGGGCGAGATTATCGTGAACCTGCCCGTGCGCAACGACCGCATGCACTAGTGTATGGTCGTCATGCAGCGCGCAGCGAAGCATCTCGCGTGGCGCAGTAATTAATGACCTTAACAACGGTGCGAGCGAGATGCTTCGCTGCGCGCTGCATGACCAAGCATCTCGGTCAGCTATTTAAAATGTCTACTCTTACAATCGATATTCCTACCCTAGAGGCCCTGCCTGCCGTAGCCCAGCAGCTAGCTGCCGCCATCGCCGAAAGCGGCCACTCGGTGGTAGCCTTCGAGGGCGAGATGGGCGCGGGCAAAACCACGCTTATCCGGGCCCTAGGGACCGCGCTGGGCGTAGCCGACGATGTGAGCAGCCCCACCTTTGCCCTGGTCAATGAATACCGTAGTGGGCAGGGGCAACCCATTTATCATTTTGATTTTTACCGCATTGACTCTGAAGAAGAGGCAGTTCGCCTGGGTGCAGCTGAGTACTTCGATTCGGGGTATCTTTGTCTAGTGGAATGGCCTGCCCGCGTGGCTGGTTTATTACCCGCCGCCCATTTGCAGGTTGAATTGGTTGTAACGGGCTCAGAGTCAAGACGATTATTCATTACTAAGTATCACTAAGCAAGTAGCACGCAGTACCCATCACGTATCGAATGCCGGCCTGCCGGGGTGTGCGACGCCCCACCTAGGGCTGATTTTTCTTCGATAATTGATACTTATTCGTTGCTAGTTGAAAAAATATATGGCCGAACAGCTACCCCCCGGCTTCGGTGCGCTGGCCACCAGCCGCGCCTACTTCACCCAGGAGTCGATGCTGGCCGTGGAAACGCGCAAGCGCAAGCTCTTTATCGGGCTGCCCAAGGAAACCTCCTTGCAGGAAAACCGCCTGGGTCTCACGCCCGAAGCCGTGCTGCACCTTGTGAATGAGGGCCACGAAGTGATGTTGGAAAGTGGGGCCGGCGAGCCCAGCAAGTACTCCGACCATGACTACTCGGAGGCGGGCGCTACCATCGCCTACTCCACGGAGGAGGTCTACAAGGCCGATATCATTCTGAAGGTGGCCCCGCCCACGCTGGAAGAAATCGAGTTGATGCGTCCCGGCCAAACGCTGATTTCGGCCCTGCAAATGGGCACCATGACGCCCGAGTTCGTCAACGCCCTGGCCCGTAAGAAGGTCAACGCCATTGGTTTCGAGCTGATAAAAGACCCCAGCGGGGCGCGGCCGGTGGTGCGCGCCATGAGCGAAATTGCGGGCTCGACGGTGATGCTGGTGGCGGCTGAGTACCTGGCCCGCTCCAACGAGGGCAAGGGCATCATCCTAGGTGGCATCACGGGGGTGCCGCCGTCGCAGGTCGTGATTCTGGGGGCAGGCACGGTGGCCGAGTACGCGGCCCGTGCTGCTATTGGCCTGGGCGCCGAGGTGAAAGTGTTTGACAACCACCTGTATAAGCTGCGCCGCCTTAAGCACAACCTAGGTGCCCAGCTCTATACCAGCACGCTCGATACCTTCGCCCTGAGCCAGCAGATTCGGCGGGCCGACGTGGTTATTGGTGCGCTGGCGGTGGAAGAGGGGCGCATTCCGTTTATGGTGCCCGAAAACATGGTGGCCAGCATGGCTGCCGGCTCCATCATCATCGACATCAGCATCGACCAGGGCGGGTGTTTCGAAACCAGCGAGCTCACCAGCCACAGCAAGCCCGTGTTTCGCAAGTATGATGTGGTGCACTACTGCGTGCCCAATATTGCCTCGCGCGTGCCCCGCACCGCCACCAATGCGCTGAGTAATATTTTCACGCCCATCTTACAGGAAATCAGCCAGCAAGGCGGCATCAACGAGGCACTCTTTACCAACGAGCATTTCCGCTCGGGGGTATACATCTACAAGGGCTCGCTGACTAATGCGGCCATTGCCAAGAAATTTAATATGCGCTATAAGGAGCTGGGTCTGCTGATTGCGGTGCGCAATTAATCACAGCCCCACGAAGCTACTAGCTCGGAGCACGGTGCAGCTAACTTAGGTGGCTGCGCTGTGCTCCGTATTGTTGGATAGCTATTTAGCCACAACCCTAGCCGATAGCCTGCCGTTGAGCTTCCTTCACGCAAGGCACCTAGGTAACGGGTTATGAAAAAGGAAGATATTATCTTCAGCGATTGGCAACGCTGGCTATTTGGGGAGGCGCCGCCTTCCTTCGTGGGCGAAACGGCCCTGCGGGCGTTTTTTATCTTCCTCATCATGGTGGTGATAATGCGTCTGATGGGCCGCCGCATGAAGGGGCAGATGTCGGTAACCGAGCTGGCCGTGGTACTAACGCTGGGCGCCGTAATTGCCGGCCCCATGCAGATTCCGACGGCGGGGCTGCTGCCCAGCGTGTCGGTGCTAGTAGCGCTGCTATTTATGCACCGCTTCACTAACTGGCTGGCGTACAAGTCGCGCCCCATGGAGCTGGTGCAGCAAGGCGACGCGGCGGTACTGGTGCGCGATGGCAACCTAGACCTGGCCGCCATGCAGCGGCAGGGCCTCTCGCAGGAGCAGCTGTTTGGCCAACTCCGCAATGAGAATATCGCGCAGCTCGGCGAGCTGCGCCGCGTGTACTTCGAGGCCAACGGCCGCCTTAGCCTCTACAAACTGCCCGAGCCGCAGCCCGGCCTAAGTGTGCTGCCGCGGGAAGATGCGCCGCCCGCCGCCATCAGCGGCCCCGCCCACAACAAGCAGGTGTGCGCCACCTGCGGCCACGTGCCTGCCCCCTCCGACCATGCAGGCACGCACTGCCTGCGCTGCCAAGCCCAAAACTGGGTGCCCGCCTCGCTAGTCAAAACCGGGAAAGAAGGCAAAGAATAGGGGACCCCACAAGCTGGTGAGTACCCGCGCCGCGCTAGTCTATGCTCTAGGTGTTAGGTAGGTGAGCACGCCTTCAAAAGTAAACTCCACGTTATAATTCCTTCTAGCAGGTTCTGTTATGCCGCCCCCCCCGCCTCCCCATATTACTGATTACATGCGCATTCTAATGGGCGATGTGCCCTGGAGCTTCCTGCTCGAATGTGCCCTGCGCCTAGTGGCCATGTACCTGCTGCTGCTAACGGGCCTGCGCCTGATGGGCAAGCGGCAGGCCGGCCAAATCAGCCGCACTGAGCTGGCCGGTCTGGTGTCAATAGCCGTGAGCATCGGTATTCCGCTGCTCTCGCCCGACCGGGGGGTGCTAGCACCGGTGGCCATTGTGGCCACGGTGGTGCTGCTGCACCGGTTCGTGACGCGGTGGGCCGCCAGCCGCCCCACCGCCGAGCACTTGCTGCAAGGCACCGTCACGACGGTAGTCGTTGATGGGGTGATGCAACTGCCCATCATGGAGCGCGTGGTGCTCTCGCGCGAGCGGCTGTTTTCGCAGCTCCGCGGCGATAGCCTCGAGCACCTAGGGCAGGTGCGCCGCTTGTACATGGAGGCCAACGGCACGTTTAGCCTAGTAGAGGAAGACGAGCCCAAGCCGGGTTTATCTATTGTGCCGGGCTGGGACGAAGACTTCCGCAACCTGCAGCCAGTAGCAGCGGGGCAATTTGCCTGCTTACCCTGTGGGCAGGTGGTAGAAGCCTCCCAAGCGCCCGCCCAAAACTGTCCCCATTGCGGTGCCCGCGAGTGGCAGCCCGCGGTAGAAGCCCTAAAATAAATACCTTCTGGGTAGACGGCTGCGTCATGCCTGAGGGTGGGGGACATAGGTGCCGAACAAGGCAGGGCTTATCGGCCAGTGCCGTAAGAAATACTAGGGCTCGACAATAACCCCGTGCTTACGAGTAGAGTACACCTATAAGCAGTAGCCTGCCAGGTTAAAGCTGGTGGGCTACTGCTCTGCGCCACACTTGGCGTACATCAGAAGCGCCCGCGCACAAACCGCCGTGCCACCGCAGGGCTAGGCTTGGTGCAGCAAGCCGCTGCTGGCGCACGCGCCTACCTGGCACGGGCGCTTGGTGTACTTTGTATTTCAGCACGCAATTATGTCTTTCGCAACTACCCCGCCCATCCTTATCACTGGCGGCAGCGGCACCCTAGGGCTGGCCTTCAAGCGGGTATGCCGCATCCGGGGCCTGCACACCATCACCCTCGACCGCGCCGCCCTCGATATTGCTGATGAGGCTGCCATTGCTCGCGCTCTAGGTCGCTATCAACCCTGGGCTGTGGTGAATGCCGCAGGCTATGTGCGCGTAGATGAAGCAGAGGCCGATGCCGACCGCTGCTACCGCGAAAACACCACTGGCCCCGGTCTGCTGGCCGCGGCCTGCGCCGCACGTGGCGTGCAACTGCTCACGTTCTCGTCCGATTTAGTATTTGACGGCCAGCAAGCTACACCCTATCGCGAGGACAGCGCTCCTCAGGCCTTGAGCGTGTATGGCCATAGCAAGCTGCTGGCCGAACAAACGGTGCTGACCCAACTGCCCACCGCGCTGGTAGTGCGCACTAGTGCCTTCTTCAGCGCCTGGGACGAGCACAACTTCGTGTACCACGCCCTCACCGCCGCTCGCCGCGGCGAGGCCTTTGAGGCGGCCGACGACTTGCTCATCTCGCCTACCTACGTGCCCGACCTCGTCAACGTCAGCCTCGACTTGCTGCTCGACCGCGCCTACGGCCTTTGGCACCTTGCCAACGCTGGTACCTACACCTGGGCCGAACTGGCCCGCCTGGCCCTGCGCCTGGCGGGCCTCGATGAGGCGTGCGTGGTGCCACGCCCGGCCGCCAGCATGGGGTGGGCCGCCCGCCGCCCCCGCTACAGTGTGCTAGGCAGCGTGCATGGTACCTTATTGCCCAGCGTAGAAAGCGGCCTGCACCGTCACCTACAAGACGAGCGCTTGCTGGCCCTAGCTAACCCGCCTGCCATACTGGTAGGGTAGAATGAAGTAGGCATAAATTACGTTGGATAGTTTAGGGTGTTAAATAGAACTATTATACATTCCATACTTATCTACACTATATCCTAAATGTACGCTTATATAGGCCCAGTCTACGCTAGCCATTGGTAATTAAGTAATACCGTTGCTGTATGGCTACTTATCCCGCATAGGCTTAAAGAAGCTGAGGTCTGTATGTTGAGTCAGTCGTATGGGGTGTAAAACTCTTGGACTGTAGCGCATAACAGTAATAGCTCATAAATCATAGCCACCAAAGAACTTTTGCCTATAACAGGCGGCTAATACTAGCTTCTTCAAAGTCTACAGCTACCTAGGTAGCAAGAGCAAGTTCTTAAATGCAAGTATTGGCTTATTGTATATGAAATATTCGAACCTGATAAGCGAAGAGAAGGAAAGTCCCTTCACCATTTAGTAGAGGTAACTTCGCTATAGTTATGGTCAATTAAAGTTGCAAGGGAATCATCTTAGATGCACAGTGGTTAGTCATCTTCCTTAAAACATTCCTTTGTTGGCTGATGACAAAAAATAGTAAAAGGATGCAAGCGCTTGCTTTATAAGAATAAAATCGTACTTTTGCACTCCCAATCCGAAAGAGACTGGGTTAGCGGCTGACTCACTCGAAA
>NZ_JAELXV010000009.1 GCF_016427535.1 Hymenobacter sp. BT559
CGGGTGGACTGGTCATGGATGGGCGGGTCTAGTGCGGGTAGCTCCGCACTGGCGGCCACGTGGTGGACAAATTGCCATAGATCTAGCGGGGCCAGCGCCACCTGGTCGCCCGTGAACCACAGGTCGGGGCGAAATTCATCCAGGGCGCGGGCCAGGACAGGGGCCTGGGCGCGTTCCGGCAGGGTCGGAAAGTGGTAGACCAAACGCCCTTGCAGATAGTGTAACACCTGAGCACGTTGTGCGGTAGTCGCCTGCCGGTAGGGTAGGGGGGAGGCAGTGGAGGAAAGCATAAATAGGAAGTAGTAAAAGGACAGACGGGGGCCAGCCACTGGGGAGCCAGCTGCGGAGCAGTATGCGTCGAGGTAAGGGAGCCGTTAGGGCAGCGCCGGGCCGGCGGCCGGGGCAGGGCGCTCGCGCAGCCGCTCGTCTGCCAACCAGGTAAGCAGGAGTTGCTGAGCTTCGGCCCGCAGGGCCTGGCGGCGCTCGCGTAAAGCCTCCCGGAGCGTATCCGTGAAGGGGGCACCCGTGGCGGAAGCGAGGGTAATCGTCACCTGCCGGGTATGCGCATGTAGGGTGACGGCGGTTAGCCCGGTGAGCTCCAGCTGGGCGAGTTGACGCAGTTGGCGCTTAGCCTGCTTCTGGGCGCGGCGTAACAGCTTGAGGTCGCGACGGTAGCTCATCGTGCTCGCTGGCTAAGTAGTTCAGCAACTGTTAGCGCGTCGGCCATTTGAAAGCTAGCGACGGCCAAGCGGTCGAACGTGCCGGCCCGGCGGTCGGACCTGTCGGGGAAGAAGGTACTTGGTACCCAACTCGGGGCGGCCTGGGGCAGGCGGGAGCGGTGACTGCGGAAGCTGCTGGAACCCAGCTGACGCAACGTGGCGCCCGTGGCGAGGTCGCGGCGCTGGCGGGCAGCTTCGGCTTGACGACGAGCGATTTCGGCCAGGACGTTCGCTCCCCAGCGGGTAAGACGGGCGATGTCGTCGCTTTCGTGGACGAAGTGATTAGCCCGCAGTTGCTCCGCTTCGCTGAACAGGGGGTGGCCGATGAGGGGCAGTAGGACGTGCTGGCGGAGCTCGCCAAGTACAGGTTGCCCGGTTACATGAGTTTCCATGTAATTTTGGGGTAAGGTTTACAAGAACCCAACTGTAGTGCCTGTTACTAGCAGGTGCTACTATAGGAGACCATCCCTTGCCGGGGATGGTCTCTTTTGCGTACTACAGTTCAGTTTGTCCGACTTGGACAATACAAAAGTATACTAAAGTCTAGACTTTACAAGAAAAAGACACTATAAAATCTATTTTTTTGCTGTCTGACCAGTTATAGATTTGCAGAATGGAAAAGAACGCCTCGATCCCCCCACGTAGCCCCCAGATTAATATCAAGCTGACGGAGGAGGAAAAGGTGCTTTTTCAAAAGGTAGGTAAAGCGCGCGGCCTTAAAGTTTCTGCATTAGCCCGCTCGCTTATGCACGATGAAGCCCGCCGTTTAGGCATATCGTAATAAAAATCGTTGGATACGCCCAGGCCTAATCAATCATTTCGTTTTTGTCCCCATTTCAAAAGCCCTCTCAGCTAAATGGTCGAGAGGGCTTTTTCTGAGGGTACACTATCACTTGTGAAAGTCGGTCAGATGGACTAGCCCGTACTGGGCATCACAACATCTCTAGTGGCAGGCGCTTGCTGGGGCGGGGAAAAGCGACTTCCAATGCAGCGAGGTCGCTGGCCGACAGATGTAGCTCAGCCGCCGCCCTATTTTCCTGCACGTGGGCGACAGTTCCAGCTTTGGGAATGGCCATTATCTGGCCCTGACGCAACACCCAGGCTAGCGCCACTTGCGCCGGCGTCGCGCTCAGGTCCGCCGCGACTTCTCGCAGCCGCATATTAGCGAGCAGCCGTCCCTGTTCGATGGGACTATAAGCCATAACTGGTATGTTTCGGCCCGCGAGCCATGGCAACAGGTCGTATTCTGGGCCACGCCGGGTTAGGTTGTAAAGCACTTGGTCAGTAGCACAGGCCGTGCCCCCGGCGTTAACTAACTCTTGCAGGTCCGGCGTATCGAGATTACTCACGCCCCAACGCAGGATTTTTCCCGCTGCGACCAGCTTTTCCATAGCTTCCACCGTTTCGGCTAACGGGACGCGGCCGCGCCAGTGCAGTAGATATAGGTCGAGCCGGTCAGTGCCCAGCCGCTTCAAACTCGCCTCGCAGGCCTGCGGGAGCCGTTGGTGTGAGGCGTTCTGAGGATAGGCTTTGCTTACCAAGAATACCTGCTCTCGGATGCCGCGCAACGCTTCGCCGACCAGTCGCTCGGACTCGCCGTCGGCATACATCTCCGCCGTGTCGATAAGGGTTAGTCCAAGTTCGACGCCAACGCGTAGAGCCGCTAACTCATCGGCGCGTTGAGCAGGTTGTTCGGCCATCATCCAAGTGCCTTGACCAAGTGCTGGTACTTGGGTACCGTCTGGAAAACGAATAGAGTTCATGATTCATCTCAACGCATAGGAAATGCGCTGGTTATTGGGGCCCTTATTGGACGCTTTTAACAAGGGCATTTCCAGCGCGTAGAGGCACTTTTTTTGAGCGTTCTTAGCTGACCCTTATTGTACTATCTGTTAGCTTAGGTAGCACTCCGTCTAACATATGGGAAATTATCAGACACATTTCCATAGAGTGAAGAGCGTCTTTCCAAATTCAACTTTTTCCTGCTTAACCTCTGCCTAATACCGGCTTACCAAACAGGGAAGAGTACACATCCTCTTAACGTCTCACAATCAAAATTTTTGATCTAAGTAATATGGATAATAATCTCTGGCTCTACGCTAATGGCGAACAGCAGTATCGTGCTGCATACTCCTTGATTGTATTCGGGGCTGAAAACCTTAAGCGTTCTAATCTTATCAAGGGGCTTGATAGATTAGAAACCAATAGTAGACTTATTCAGCTCGGTTTGGAATACGACCGCATGGCTTTTGCACAAGAGTTTATGTGGGACTACTTAATAGACTGCATAAGAATTCTGATGTTTTTCGAAGGTTACATGAAGGCCGAGCTAATAAAGGCTGACTGTTGCGTTCATAATATCCATTATAATGACACAGATACGCTCTTTAAAGCATTAGCAAGGGAGCAACGTAAGCGACCTATTAAATTGCGTGAAATAGGTGACATAGAGCCCTTTGTTACTGATATTTCAAAAGAAAAAATCACTCACAAGCACGTCAAGATTACTACGCTCGGCGTGAGCACACTTCTTTGTCCGAACTACCGCGCTCTTTACCACTTCGATGATGAGATAGTGGATGATATAAAGTTCTTTAATCAGATACGAAACGGGCTACACTTCAATACTGAAACACAAATTCAGCTAGGGCCTACCCTAGTTGAGAGGCTCAAGCGAATTAACTCCTTTGTTAACATTACCATCGAAAAATGGAGGCCTCAAACATCATAAAAAAAGGCCCGGCTGATGAGCCGGGCCTTTTTTATTCAGGCGGATTCGGTGTGTCACTCTGCACTGGACTTGTTTCGCTACTCTGAGTGGTAAGTAGTGACAAAGTCATTAGAATATGGAAAAGCCTATCAGCAGCCATAACGGCCATTTTTCCTTCGCTCATCAAGCCGTGACATAAATCATTGCGCAGATTCCACCCACGCTGTTCAGTGAGGAGAATCCTGCTATACAGAATGAAGTCTTCACCAAATATTCTTAATAGAGATTCATCACGAAGAACATCGTCAAAGGTTTTTAGATGCAATGCACCACCACGATGCAGTTTCATGATTTGCCCCCCTGAAACCTCAACCAGCGTTCTGAATGCATCTTCAATTTGGGGTATTACAAAATGAATGAACAGCATATAGTCACCAGCTAGATAAGCAGTCAATGACCTTTCTAATATTTCCCAGCGCCCGTACATGAAAGCTGGTGATAGCTTTAAATGGTCATTAATAAACTTGCTAGCATCTATCCGAAACTTGTCTATGTAAGCAGCAAGCGCCAAACGTAGAAACATCGCGGTAAAGTCAAGATGCTGACTTATTTGCTGTATTATCCTGCCTTCAAGGTCATTCATAATGCTGCCAATCTGCGCAACCGAACGCCCTCGTTCGTCTATAATATTTACACCCATCATAAATGAAAGTGGATGTTTTTTGGCTAATGCCATTAACTGTTTCTCATTCTCATCTTTGTCCGGACTAAAATAACTGACTACGTTAGCTGTGGAAGTCTTCTCGTCATATTTAAGTAGGCTATCAATAAGTTGCTCAACTTCTTCTCTGGGAAAAGTCATTTCCTGAGAAAACGTTTTTAGCTCGTCTTTGGCCCCAGCACTGATTGCACGAAGCTTAATCAAAAGTGCCTTAGCATCTTCATGTAGTTTGTAGTGCACATACAATTTATGTAAGTGCTCAAGACGGCCACTACGGTTAAGTACGCTAGGGTCCTTATCTGCCTCATAGGCTTTCCCAAGTTGCAGCATTACCCTTCTAGCGTCGTCAGGTTTAGAGCGCTTTTGGTAATAAGCGGCTAACCTAGTGGCGGCAACTTCTGCGGCGTGCGTGTCTGAATTCTCACATTCAGTTAGTCTTTCAAGACGGGACTCAAGGGAGGAAATTATGTTAGCTTCTTCTTCCTCAGTTAGCAAGGATTTTTTATTATCTACTAGATAATCGTAAGAAAATCCCCAGAGTCCAGGTTTATCATCAATAGCTATTTTGTCCTCGTAAGCTAAAATAGCTTTTCTAGTACTCTCTATTAATTCGGGTTTATTAATACTGCTTGCGAGCGAGAGTGCTCTTTCAAGTTTGTCTTTAACGCTAACATCATACTTGTATCTATTAGCATCTGATAATATAATTAGACTTTCAATATTTGCAATGGCGTAATTAATACTTGGCTTCTGATTAGTTATTTTTTTCTCCATGTCCCATACTAGGCCGGCATATCTGGCCTTTAGCAGAGGATTACTAGTCTCATTGGCTCTCTTCTTCCAATAGTCTATAGCGTCAGCATCTACTTGACTGATGTCCGGCGTTACAAGAGTTTTTTCGCCATCATACCAAATCATTCCAGGACTAAAATAAGTATTCCAGCCTAGCTCATCTTTCTCATTATGTTCGCCAAAAGAGAAAGCAATTAATTCTTTAAGTAAGTCACCGGTTGCTTGTTCTCCTTCGGGTAACAAGCTTTTGAGAGCTGATGAAACATCAGTTTCGTCATTTTTACTTTGGAGAGTCTCAATATATGCTAAAGCTTCCTCTAACTTATTCATTCAATGCCGCCTAGAAAGTGAAAAAATATTAGGATTAAATAATTGCTACTCAGCGATGCGAACCAGTGAAGCCAATACCAAGACTGCTGCTGTCAGCTTCCCATTTCAGCATTTCATCAAGGGGTATCAGCAAGCATTCTTCTAGCTCATTACCTCTATCAAATGCGGTGCTTGTTTAAGCAATTCGTACACGGCATGCCCTGTCGCTACACCCGCACCCTTGACGGCTAAATCTTGCAGCGACTCGAAAGCGCGTTTCACTATGCCTTTTTTCGGCTCGGGCTTTTGAAGCTGCACCTCAATACGCTCGACCTCTTGGCTCATCTCTTCGCGGTGGTCATCGAAAGCACTATCGCGGGCAATCGCCTGCTTGAGCTGCTCTGTCAGTTCCTGAAGCGAGGCAACTTGTGCAGTAGAAGTAGCCTGCGTGACTGTTTCGCCACTGGCCGTATTGAGCTGGGCGTTATGGCCAGTATTGGCAGATTGTACTGCCCCATCGCCGAGTGAATAGTTAACGTTACCGTTTGTTACGGTAATGTGTGGATGAAGTGCTTTGCTCACGGTGTCGTTCACGGCCTGCTGGCCCTGTAGAGATTGAAGAGGTATTTTGGAGTCTAACTGGTTTAAATCTAATAGTAAGTCTACCAGCTTCGAACGAACAACTGTCAGAAGGCCAGTCAAGTGATTTAACGGAACAACTTGCCATGCGCTGTAAATGCTCCAACCATTATGCGCATAGAGTTTCTTGGAAACATGCGCAGCCATAGAAGGAGGAATGTGCATGCGTGGATTCTCGCCTGCTTTCTCTCCCGATTCAGCTAGTTGTTCGATTTCAGCGATGCTCTGCCCCAAGGTCCGATGAGTAAGTGCTTCCCGCAGGTCATTATCGAGGTATTCAGCGGCCATTAGCTTATTACCCTGCCACCCTTTGTTTTGCGCATAGTCCTCATGTATCAAATTGACGTGTGGAACAACACCAATTTTTCGATAGGCAGGAACAGGCATTCCTGAGTCGCGATAACCAGTTAACTCCAATTGAGCCCAGTCTTTTAGCTCTTTATTATTGATAAAGTGACCTACCGCTTTAATCTTGAGCAGCACATCCGACAGCTTTATACTCGGAGTAAGCAACTCGTTCAAAGCCGTGCTTATCAGAGAAGACGCGTCCATAGAGCTGAGGGTGATTGATTTTCAAGTTTTATGAAAACAAGGTAAGCAAAAAGCTCCAGCTACTACTGGGGCTAGTTATTGTGTACTGTACGTTTCCCTAAAGCGAAAGCCAGTTAGCAGTAGAGAAAAGCGGTTTCTCACTACCGCATACCTTACGGCGACCTAGTGGGCTTCAATCCTGAAATCAAAATCGTCTTGATAAGTAGTGCTCATGCGATAATAGGGAGTGCAGTGGGTAGCTGGGGGGGCGTATTAATCAAGAGTGGTTCGCAAGAGCAGGGACTATGGTCATCTCTGCAAGTGGCGTTTCAGGCGAGGTTATCTCTTCTAAACATGTATCCGCAAAGCATCACCACCTTCTAGACTGCCAGCGTGGCAGCCCTGTTTCATAAACAGCCGAGCTTTTTTACATATTGTAAACGAGCGTTTACAATATGTAAAATCCAGTACCTTGCAGCAGTTTTGTGCCAATCCGCCCTGTTTGTACCATGTCGGCCCTTCCTGCTGCCAAATTCTACACGCCGTATTATAGGGTCTCCACCCAGAAGCAAGGGACTTCAGGTCTGGGCCTCGAGGCGCAACGGGCCGCCGTGCACGCCTTTGTCGCCGATTCGGCCCAACTCCTGACGGAGTACGTCGAAATTGAGAGTGGCAAGAAGAATTACCGGCCACAACTGCTCGCCGCAATTTCGGAGGCTCGACGGGTGGGGGCGACGCTACTTATTGCGAAGCTGGATAGGTTGAGCCGGAACGCCGGCTTCATCTTCGCTTTGCGCGACTCGGGGGTGGACTTCGTCTGTTGCGACATGCCCGATGCGAATACCTTAACGGTCGGGCTGTTTGCCGTCATTGCCCAGCATGAGCGAGAGACGATTTCTAAACGCACCAAGGATGCGCTCGCCGCCAAGAAAGCCCGCGGCGCGCAGCTGGGCAGCCCGCAGAATTTTACGGCAGCCGTCATTGCCCAGGGGCAGCAGGCGATGCAGCGCAATGCGGCCGAGCACCAAGCGAACCGCCAGGCCGCCCAATTGGCCGAACTGTTGCGGGCCAAAGGACAAACGCTGTGGCAAATTGCAGCCACCCTTAATGCGGCGGGGTACCGTACTCGGCGCGGCAAGGAATTTCAGGCTACAACTGTGCAACGCCTTTTGCCGATGTTACTTAAGACGGATAGCAATCTTGATTTGGCGCAGAAGGACTCGAAATGAATACGGACAGAGGTAGCAGTTGCAACCTGAATTGTATCTTGGAACGATGGAATTAAGCCTGCTAGACAGAATCAAACGGCTCGTTATCGTAGCCCTTGTAACGGACGATATCTTAATGGAAACACTGGTGCTAAAGGGTGGTAACGCCCTAAGCATTGCATATGGAGTAGGCAACCGTGGCTCCGTCGACCTGGATTTTTCAATGGAGCAGGATTTTGAGGATGTGCAACAGACTGTTCAGACTATCGCGACCAATCTAGCGGAAACTTTTGCTGCCCACCAATTGCACGCTTTCGATGTGAAAGTGGAAGAAAAGCCTGGAACGATGCCAGTAGCGCTGCGCTCATTTTGGGGAGGTTACCGGATCAAATTTAAAGTCGCTGACGCGGCTATTTTCGCTCGCTACGGTCATGACCCCAAGCAGCTTCAACGAGCATCTTTAGAATTAGGTACTGCTGAATTTCGTAGCAAGAGTTTCTCGGTAGATATTAGCCGCTATGAGTATTGTGGTCATAAAGTCGCGCACGAGCTGGATGGACTTACCTATTATGTGTATCCGCCCCAGTTGCTGGTATTCGAGAAGGTGCGTGCTATCTGTCAGCAACTGCCCGAATACGCTCTGACTGTTCCTACTCATTATCCACGAGCTCGGGCTCGCGATTTCTACGACATTTATTCGTTGATGGAAGGATTCGACATCGACGTGGAGAGTGTGGAAAGCCAAGATGTGCTACGGCAGGTATTTGCAGCTAAGAAAGTGCCGATAGAATTTTTAGGACAGTTGGCTACGACCCAGCACTACCACGAAGTGGACTTTCCAGCAGTGCGCAGCACTGTGACGGACCCCAGCGGTACTCAGCCATTTGCTTTTTACTTCAATTACGTAGTGTCGCGCTTCGGCCAGTTGCTGCGCTAAAATCCTTTTGGGAAGTATAGTCGCCACTCTGGGGAGTAATCGGTAGCACCCATGTCGTGGGTAAGATAGAAATCTAGTTCCTGTGGTTGTTTTCTGAGCAGTTGCACCTGTGCGGGGCGATAAGTACCAGCCCGCTCTAGGTAAAACCCGATGGCTTGGTGGTAGGGGTAGCGGTAACCTAACTTAGGCAATAGACTAACTAGTTTGTTGATTGAAACTGTGGAGGCAGCTCGCCTGTAAGCTTCTACTACTTCGAATACACCTCCTACATAGTCTGGCCGCACAGCCAAGTCAATCAAGGTGCGCTCTAAAGAGGTCAGCGCGATACGGCCCGCCTGCATGTGCTGCACCTCCACAACGCCCAACCGCCCGGTGAACTTGCCATTGAGCAGGATTAAGGTGTAGTCGCGGTAGCGCGCGTGGGCCTGTGACTGGCGTTGAGGCCGAGCGAAGGCATCATCTATCGCCTCCTGCGTCAATGAGACATTTGAATCTGGCTTGGGTGACTGCTCCGCATTTACATAAATCTGCTTCGGTATCTGGTCTGTCAGACCGTGCAGATACAACGCCGAGTAATGTGAGAGGTAAGCCTGAGTGCGTATATGAGTAGCTAATTCAAAGGCAGTAACCACTTTCCAAGTGTACAAGGTCTTTGTTTCCGTGGGAAAAACGAGGTCCACCTGCTTCATCGCCGTGTGCCGCACTAAAAGCGCAATAAAATCACGGGCTAATAGGCTTTTTGCCAAACGCCAGAAGCTTCGGTGCTCGGCAAAAATCTTTTCCAAGTCTCGGCGCTGAAACACTGCCTGCTCTAGCGTGTTCAGCAACGCTATAATGTCGCTTTGGGCAATTAGAAAGCGGTTTTTGTTAGCCACGGTATGTAATTACTGCTATTCGTAGAAGGTACGCGTACCTTCTACGAATAGCAAAGTTAAAGGTTTTTCTTAACATTGTCAAGCGTTTTTATTGATAAGCAGCTAATTGACGAAGAAACTATTTGTAAAATGTTTCGTACCTTTGCCGGTACGCGTACCGGCAAAGGTCAGGACTATTTTCGCACCTCGCCAAACAATATATTGGTCGTAACGCGCTTACATCTAAGCTATGACACTGATAAAGACCAACGTAGTTGGGAAGGTGCGCAATATCCCGTTAAGTCAGGAGAAGGGTATTATGGCCTTGCACGAAGCCATTGTGAACTCACTGCATGCAATTGACGATGCTAAAACGGATGTAGGAGAGGTGCTTATTGAAGTACGGCGCGACTTTCAAGCAATTCCATTCGCTGAAGGGTTGTCCCCCATCCAGGATATTGTTATCAAAGACAATGGTGTCGGGTTCAACAACCGAAATTATAAGTCTTTTCGAGAAGCGGAGTCTACTTACAAACTGAAGCGCGGGGGTAAAGGCGTCGGCCGGTTTTTATGGTTGAAGGTATTTGACCGGGCGGAGGTGCGCTCAGTGTTCCGTAACACTGACCAGAAATTTTACCGGCGAGATTTTGCGTTTGTGCTCAACAACCGGGCACCCTTAGCGGACGAGCGGACGGTTCCGCTGAGCGTCAACGGGGAGACGCACCCGACCGGCACGACGGTCAAGCTCTGCCAGCTGCAAGATGAGTATGCAGAACGGCTGTCTTTGCCATTAGGAGAACTGGCTGACCTTATTATCGAGCACCATCTTAATTTTTTGGTGGATGAGAGTTGCCCTCACTTAGTGTTGCGTGAGCAAAAAGCCGACGGTAGTACTGAGGAGTATGATTTGAACTACCGCTTCCGCCACGAGTTTCTGATTGAGACGGACGCGGATTCTTTCACACTTCACAACTACCCTTTTGAATTAGCTTTTTTGAAAGTCAAAAGCGGAAGCACAAAGCCGCGTCATGCCATTCTGTATTGTGCGGATAAGCGAGTAGTGACGTCGGAGGCTCTCGCGGCTATTATTCCCAATTTGAACCAGCCACTTCAACACGAGAATGGTGAGGGCTTTGATTTCTTCACGCTGGTCAGCGGTAGCTACCTAGACCAGCATGTAAACCGAGAACGTACCAAGCTGGATATTCCCAGCAAGCCTGTGACCAGCCAAGTATTAGGCAAGCCACTGCTGTCATTAGCCGAGATTCAAGAAGAAACTGTACAGCAAATAAACCAGCAACTCGATGGCTATCTGACGGAGGTGCGACGCGAAAAGCAGCAGTATTTGCAGCATTATGTCAATACCCAAGCCCCGCAGTATCGGACGCTGCTCAAATATCCGCATCTGATTGACCGCATCAAACCGGGGCTGTCGGACGATAAGCTAGATATTGAGCTTTACAAGGCACGCAATGAACTTGTCCTTGAGTCAAAAATTGAGTTGAATAACATTGTGGCCGCACAATCGGACGCCTTGCCGGGCAGTGAGGCCTACACGGAGAACTTTACCCACCTGCTGAGTAAAATAACGGATACAGGCCAGGCCAGCCTAGTCGATTATGTGCTGCATCGAAAGATGATTTTGCGGCTATTTGAAAGCGTGCTAACCCGTGATAATGAGGGTAATTATGCGCTGGAAAAACAGATTCACAAAATTGTCTTTCCAATGCAGAAGACATCGGATGAGGTAGACTATGAAGACCATAATCTATGGCTCATTGACGAGCGCTTGGCCTATCACCGATTTCTACAGTCGGATAAGCCCTTGAATGAAGGAGATAAAAGTTCTCCCCGACCAGATATCCTGCTTAGCTTCGATAAAGCCTTGCTGTACACCGATGCACGAGCAGCACCTTATGATGCCTTCACCATCATTGAGTTCAAACGCCCGATGCGGAAGGAGTATACCGACGAAAGTGACCCAGTGCGTCAAGTGCTAGGATACATTGATGATATCCGGGCCGGCGATGCCCGTACGGAAGACGGGCGACCAATTATACCAACCAAGTCCTGCAAGTTTTACTGTTATATCATCTGCGACTTAACTAAAAACATTCACAAACAAGCTCGTTTGGCTACATTGACTTTAACTCCAGATGAGGCCGGCTACTTTGGATTTAACCCTAATTACAATGCGTACATTGAAATTATCTCTTTTGACAAATTAGTGGGCGATTCGAAGCAACGAAATCAGATTCTATTCGATAAGCTAGGAATTACGCAAGTTTAAGCATAATAGGGTAGGTCCGAACTAGGCAAAGTCAGTCGCTGAAATAGCGAAACCCTTACCGCAATTTTTTCCCTGTTGTGACGAGAATCTTACCAAGCACATCAGTGGCCCCAATCAAGAGTCCATTCGGGCAACTTTAGAAACGGGTTGTTACCGCCTTGTACTTATAGCTACCAAAGTAGGGTAAGCTTTAATGGCTCGCCTCCCAGTAGGCAAAGGCTATAGGAGAAAGTTGTTTCAGCAGGTAAGCCGCTAGTGGCTGGCCACGTTGCTCTAGTACGTAGCGGCGAAAGGGCAGCAAGTCACGATTAGATTCGAAGCCGGTAGCAGCCACTGCCAACTGAGCTTTAGAAGGTAGGTGGGACAGAAAGGCATTAAACTCGGCGGCCGTTAGGTCCGATTTAGAAAGCTGCTGATAGTACCCCGCTTCAGTCTGAGCAATTTCTTCCGGTAGCGTCATGGGGAAAATGGCTGATGAAAGCACAAAAAGGCCAGTTCCGGCAACAGAGCTGGTCTTCTAAGACAATAGAGCTAGCTGCCGGTCTGCTCGTGCGCGTACGATAGCTCTTTGTCACCGTGCTCGGTTATGCAGGTGAAACCCAATAATTAGGTACTAGGGCAGCGTAGTACTGACCACGTGGCTGCGGTCTGCGGGTTCCCCTTGCTGGGTTTCGTAATGCACGTAGTACGCCAGCAGGGTGCTGGGAGCAAATACATCGGTATCGAGAAATGGCGAGCGGGTATTCACAGCCACGCGCTGCCAGGGCGCACCTTCGCCTCCCGCACGTCGGAAGACGTGGGCCACTTCTAAGAACTCCTTAGAGAAGGTCAACTGACGACCCATAGATGTCAGGGTTATGTCGATATTGGTGGTGTGCATCAGCAGGAAAAGCGAGAGTAAGGCTACTAAGCAACCATGCCCAGCAGCAGGAACAAGAGAAAGCCCACAAAAAAAGCTAGCGTAAGCAGTGGCGTTTCGGTCTCCTCGTGCGCCTCCGTAAGTAGCTCCTCGGTAACCAGAAAGAGTAACGCTGCCAGGCCAAAGGAAAGCACAATTTCGAGCAAGTTACCGGTAGCGCCGCGCAATACGGTGTTCCCGATACCGGCCCCTAGAAGCAGCATTAGGGAGGTGCCCGCCACGATGGCCACGGCTCGCCCCTTACTATGCCCGCCGTCGCGCAGCTCCACGGCTGTGGCTAAGCCTAGCGAGAGTAACTCGATAGTCAGGGCGATAGCCAGCAGAGTACCTTCCTTCGCGCCGGCCGCAAAGCCAATTCCCAGCAGCAGCCCATCAATAAGAATATCGATGCCAATAGCTACCAGCAGGCCCCACGGTAGTGGTGACGCGTTTGACGTAGTAGCTGCTGTTTCAGAGGTTGCTTCCTGCTGCTTTTCGAGGCGCTGGGTAAAGTAGCGCAGGCCGAGCATCGTAGCCACGCCCAGGCCAAAACCAATAGCCACTTCGTAGGGGGCATGGTGCTGCACGATGTCAGGCAGTAGTTCGACAGCTACCACGGAGAAGATAACACCCGCCGCGAAGTGAAGAATGGCACTCCGCAGCTTGGGGCCGGGGGCCCGCCACACGGCCAGCGCCGCGCCGGCAATCATGACAATAGCCGGCAGCAGCGAGAAGCCTAATAAGGTTGTCCAGGGGGGCGAAACCGCCGTAGGAATAGTCAGGAGCATGGAATTAGAATTTCATGCGCTGGATGCGCACCGCGTTGAGAATGGCCAGCAGGGCTACCCCCACATCGGCAAAGACGGCTTCCCACATGGTGGCCAGCCCCCCCGCGCCCAAGGCCAGGACAATGGCCTTTACGGCAAAAGCCAGCCAGATATTCTGCCACACCACGTTATGCGTGGCGCGGGCGATGCGGCGGGCCGTGGCAATCTTGCTGGGGTGGTCGGTCTGAATAACCACGTCGGCGGTTTCGATGGTGGCATCCGAGCCCAGGCCGCCCATCGCGATACCCACGTCGGCCAGCGCTACTACGGGTGCATCGTTTACTCCGTCGCCCACGAAGGCCAGCTTGCGGCCCTCCGTTAGGTACTGCTGCACGTACCGGGCCTTGTCTTCGGGCAACAGGCCACCGTGCGCTTCGGTGATGCCCAGCTCCTTGGCCACGCGCTGCACGATGCTGTCCTTATCGCCCGAGAGCATGACGAGCTTGGTGATGCCGTCGGCTTTCAGCTCCCGGACGGCCTGGGCCGCGTCTTCCTTGGGGGCGTCGGCCACGGTGAGGTAGCCGGCGTACTCGCCGTCAAGAGCGGCCACCACGATGCTGTCGGCTACCTGGTCTACTTCGGCCGGGTACACGACGTTGAACTTGCTTAGCAGCTTGGTATTACCAGCCAGCACGTCTCGGCCGTCCACCCGGCCGCGCAGGCCGTGGCCGGCAATTTCCTCCACGTTTTCCACGCCCACGCCCGCTGCTGCCTCCCCGACGTGGGCGACGACGGCGCGGGCGATGGGGTGGGTAGACTTCGTTTCCAGGGCTCCGACCAGCCGCAGCAGTTGCGCGGGCTCGGTGCCAGGGGCAGACTGCACTTGTTGCACGGCAAATACACCTTTGGTCAGCGTGCCGGTCTTGTCCATCACGATGGTATCAATCTCGCGCAGCACATCCAGAAAGTTGGAGCCCTTGAAGAGAATGCCCGCTTTGGAGGCGGCCCCGATGCCGCCGAAGTAGCCCAGCGGAATGCTAACGACCAGCGCGCAGGGGCAGGAAATGACCAGAAATACCAGCGCCCGGTAGAGCCAGTCGCGGAATACGTAGTCGTGCACCACCAGCAGCGGCACCAGCACCAGCAGCGTGGCCAGCCCCACCACGATGGGCGTGTAGACTTTGGCAAACTTGGTGATGAACTGCTGGGTCTTAGCCTTACGGCCCACCGCGTCCTGCACCATTGCCAGAATCTTGCTGAGCTTGGTGTCCTGAAAGCCTGCTGTGACGGTCACCCGCACCAGGCTTTCGAGGTTAATCATGCCCGCCAGCACGGCGTCGCCCGGCTGCTTGGTTTGCGGGGCCGACTCGCCGGTCAGGGCGGCCGTGTTGAAGCTGGCCGCCGTCGCGTTCAGCGTGCCATCCAGGGCTACTTTCTCGCCGGGCCTGATTTCCATGACGTCGCCCACCTGCACGGCTTTGGGGTCGAGGACCTGATTCTGCCCGTTGCGCACTATCGTCACTTCGGTGGCCTGAATTTCGAGCAGCGCCTTGATGCTGCGCTTGGCCCGGTTCACGGCCGCGTCCTGAAACAGCTCGCCCACGGTGTAGAAGAGCATGACGGCCACTCCTTCCGGGTACTCCCCAATGGCAAATGCGCCGATGGTAGCGAGGCTCATCAGCAGAAACTCATTGAAGACGTTGCCGCTGGGGATGCTGAGCACGGCGGCCTTCACCACGTTCCAGCCCACCAGTACGAAAGCCAGCCCGTACCATACCGGCCGCACGTAGCCGGTAAAGAAGCTCACCTGGAAGTGGTCCAGCGCCAGGCCAACCAGTAGCAGCACCAGGCTGATGCCGGGCAAAAGGTAGGGGTTGGCGCTGGCTGGGCCGTGGTCATGGTCGTGCTCATCCTCGTCTGACTCGCCCGGCTCATGGGAATGCCCAGCATGGCTATGGTCGTGCCCCGCCGGCTTGCCCTCAACGGGGGCATGGTCATGGCCGGCTACGTCGTGGCCCTGGGGCTCGACCGCGGCTTGGGGGGTGAGCTGCTCGCGATTGAGCGCGCCCACGTTGTCGAGGTTCACCTGCTTAGCAGTGTTCAGCTCCTCGTTGGTATTGGATGAAGTAGGGTCAGGCATTATAGTAGCTACCAGGATGTTAAAAGAAGGGAAAGGCCGCGGCTAGGCTACCATTCCACGAAGAAGCCGGCAATGCCTACCCCCACGAGTACCGCCCCCGTCAGGCGACGCTCGTAGCGGGCAATGCCGGCCAGCGGCAGGTGGTGCAGGCCCCGAAAGGCCACGGCGACCAGTGCGCACATGGCCGCCACGGAGGCTACCAGGTACACGGCCATCAGCAGCACCAGCACGGCCGGTCCCCGCGTGCCGGCCGTTAGAAAAAAGGTTTGCACTTCCAGGCAGGGGGCCAAAAACATGGTCAGCGCCAAGCCGAGCACGAAATGCTTACCCCGACGCGAGGGGGTAGCCGGGTCGGGGTGCGTGTGGCCGGGACCCGACAGCGCGTAGAGCAACCCAATGCCGATAAGCAGCGTCGGTGCCGCCCAGCTGGCCACTTGCGCAAAGCGGCCTGACAGCCGCCAGCCCAGTAGACCCAGGGCTAGGCCCAGCAGTACGGTACTCAGGACGTGCGCTAGGCCGGCCATTGCCGTCAGCCCCACGGCCCGGCGCAGAGGCCAGCGCTCGGCCCGCGCCACGGCCAGCACCGGCGCCCAGTGGTTGGGAATAGCGGCGTGCAGCAGGCTAAGTAGCAGGGTACCGGTGAGCAGTTCGAGCATAACAGCGACTAGGAGCGGGGCCAGAATAGAATAATGCCGATGCCGGTAAAGCAGACGAGCCCCCCAATGATGTCCAATCGGTCGGGCCGGAAGCCATCGAAGTACCACGCCCAGGCAATGGACATGACCACGAAAATGCCGCCGTACACGGCGTAGGTTTTACCGAACGAGGTGATTTGCCAAGTCGCTATCCAGCCGTAGAGTACTAGCAGCAACGCGCCCAGTGCCCCCATCCAGGCCGGGCGGTCAGCCTTCAGCCACTGCCACATGAGGTAGCCACCCCCTATTTCGCAGAGGCCGGCCAGCAAGAAGAGCAGTAGGGGATTTAGGATAGCGAGCATGTGAAAGGAGGATAAGATGGCGGCTGAGGGCCAAGTCAATTAGTCTTCGTCGGCCGTGTTCTTGAGCTTGGCCAGCAGCGAATACGCGCCCTTGACCACGAACGTCGTGGTTGCCGGCAGATTCGCCGGGCGCTTCACTTCCGTGTAGCCGTCTTCGCTGCGGCCGGTCGGCAAGGCTATCATCCGGTAGGAGCCAGCCGGGCTGGCAGGTACGAAGCCGTAGGTTTGGCCGGCGTAGCGCACCACGGCCGCATCGGGTAGGGTCGGCACGGTGTTGCGGCCCGTTTCAATGGTAGCCCGCACGTAGAGGCCGGGCAGCAGGGCCGGGTCGTTCTCCTGGTCGAGGTGGCCGTGCACCCGCACCGTGCGGTCGGGGCCGTTGATGGCGCGGCTGATAAGATAAACGCGGGCCGTGCGCTCGCGGCCCGCCGCCGAGTCGCTGGGCAGCGCAAAGCGGATGAGCTGGCCGGCCTGAATGCGCGGCACGTCCCGCTCGAACACCGATAGCTCGACGTGCAGGTGGGTGGGGTCCACCAGCTCGAACAGGGCATCGGCCGCCGTTACGCTTTGGCCCACCGTCACGTTCACCGCCCGCACGAAGCCGCTACGGGGGGCGCGCACGGCGGCCGTGCTCACGAGCTTGCCCCCGACCGGCAGGCCGGCCAGGCGGAGCCGGGCGGCCTGGGCCTGGGTCTGCGTGCGCAGGGCATCATACTCGGCCTGAGCCCGTTGGAAGTTCTTCTGCGGGGCTACCTCCTGCTGGTAGAGTTCACGCTGACGGTCTAGGTCGGCTTTGGCGTAGCGCAGGCGGCTGGTGGCTTCGAGGTAGTCCTGTTGCAGCTGCACGAATTCAGGATTGCGGATGACGGCTAGCACCTCGCCCTTGCGCACCCGCGAGCCTTGCAGCAGACTGGTGCTTTCCACGAAGCCGCCCAGCGGGGCGGCCACGGCCAGCGCGCTTTCGGGGGGCACGTCCAGCGTGCCGCTGACAGCTAGACCAGTGCCCAAGGGGCGTTCTTCGAGGTGCCCGAGCGCTAGGCCCGCGGCCTGCTGCTCGGGGGCCGACAGGCGCACGACGTCGGCCGGCGCGTCGGCGTCAGCCTTTTCGGGCGTGGCCTCGGTTTTCTCGGCTGTTTTCTCTTCACCGCCCGACCCGCAGGCAGTGAGCAGCAGCGCGGTCAGTAGGGTAAGTCCCACTCTCCCTAGCCGCGACGGGCGTAGAGGAGTGGCTTGATTGAATAAGGGAATCATTAGGCAGTAAGGCGTTGAATTACTGAGCGTCGCCGGCTAGCAGCGCGTCCAGTTCGATGACAGTTTGGTTATGGGCCAGCAGGGCGGCCAGGTAGTCGGTGCGCAGGCGCAGGGCGCGTTCCAGGTTGAGCAGGTATTCCGCGTAACCGGTTTCACCGGCCTTGAAGGCCCGCGTGCTGAGGCGCACAATCACAGCCGCTTGCGGCAGGCCCGTTTGCTCGTAGAAGCCTAGGCGCCCGATTTGCTCGCGGCGCTGGGCCAGCAGCTCATCCAGGCGGCCGGCCAGCTCGGCGCGGTAACGGGCGTAGCTGATTTCGGCCGTTTGCTCCTGCAAACGCGCGGCCTGCACCCGCGCCTTTTGGGGGCGGCGGTAGAGGGGCATTCCCACGGAAGCCTGCACCCCTTGAAAGCGGTCGGCCGGGCCGTAGTCACGTTCAGCCCCGCCGATGCCGCCGATAGTTTGGGGGCCTTTCAGGGACTGGTTGAAGTACCCCACCGTGAAGTCGGGTAGTCCCCGCGCCTGTTCCAGGCGGGTTTCCGCCCGGCGCTCCTGAATCTGCTGGGCTAGTACCCGCGCCTGGGGATTGGTTTGGAGCAGCGCCGTATCGCCTAGGGCGGGGGCCGCTTCCGCTGCCGTATCCAGCGCTACGGTAGCAACTGGTACTAGAGGGCGCAACACACTGTCCGCCACCGTGACGGGACCAGCTTGTTGGAGCAGGGCTTGCAGTTGCCGGCGGGCCACGGCGTAGTCGGTGCGGGCCTGGCGCACGAGCACGCGGGTTTCGCCTTGCTGCACCAGGGCCGTGGCGGGTTCGAGGCGCGCCACTTCGCCGGTTTTGAAGCGCAGGTTAGCCGCCCGCAGAAACTCTGAGTACAAGCTGTCCTGCCCGCGCAGGGTGCGCAGCCGGTGGCGGGCGTAGACAGCCTGCTCATAGGCCAAGCGCACTTGGCGGCGTAACTCTACCCGGGCCTGGGCAAGTTGCAGCTCCCGCCCGGTCAAGACCTGACCTGCTACCCGCGCCGCATTGCGGTACACGCCGGGCAGGGCCAGGGGCTGCACGAGAGAAAACTGATTGTCTACCCGGTAGGTATTGTACTGGCCGACCGAGCCGTTGAGGGTCGTTTTACTGAAATCCACGGCCCCGCGTCGCAGGGCCTGCTGCGCCTGCACGGCGCGCTGGGCGGCCTGCACGGTGCCCCCCGCGCCCAAGGCCTGCGTTACGGCCTGGGCCGAGTTCAGGGGGGTGCCGGTCGGGGGCAACTGCACATCCTGACCCTGCACCCGGCCCGGCAGCAGGGTAGCTACCCCCATGACCAACAGCAGGCATACGGTCTGGGCAAGCGTGGGGCGCGGCGTGCTCGCGGGGGGTGCCGTTGGCTTGGCCACTCCTTTCTCACTCAGGGCGTACAGCACGGGCAGCACCAGCAGCGTCAGCAGCGTGGCCGTGACCAGGCCGCCGATAACCACCGTGGCTAAGGGGCGCTGCACTTCCGCCCCCGCCGAGGTAGCCAACGCCATCGGCAGGAAGCCCAGGGAGGCGACCGTGGCCGTCATTAACACGGGCCGCAGCCGCACTTCCGTGCCCTTGCGAATGCGCTCGTAGAGGTCGGTTACGCCTTCCGCTTTCAACTGGTTGAAGTAGCCAATAAGCACAATACCGTTGAGCACCGCTACCCCGAACAGGGCGATAAAGCCCACCCCGGCCGGGATGCTGAATGGCATACCCCGTAGCCACAGGGCCAGCACCCCGCCGATGGCCGAGAGGGGTATAGCCGTGAAAATCAGCAAGGCCTGCTTTACGGAGTTGAACGTAAAGAAGAGCAGCACGAAAATGAGCCCCAGCGCCACGGGCACGGCAATGCTGAGCCGGTCGGTGGCTTCGCGCAGATTCTCAAACTGGCCGCCGTAGGTAGTGTAGTAGCCCGGCGCAAACCGGACTTGCTGACTTAAGCGCTGCTGCACTTCGCGCACCACCGTTTCCACGTCCCGGCCCCGCACGTTGAAGCCGACCGACACCCGGCGCTTGGTGTCGTCGCGCTGAATCTGGTTCGGGCCCTCAACCAGGGCCACGGTGGCGACCTGCTCCAGCGGCACCTGCTGGCCGGTGGGGGTGGCGATGAAGAGCTGGCGCACGCTGTTGATGTCGCGACGCAGGTCGCTGCGCAGGCGCAGCACCAGGTCGTAGCGCCGCTCCTGCTCAAATATTTGCCCAGCGGTCTGGCCGGCGAAGGCGGTTTGCACCGTGCGGTTGACTTCGCTCACGCTCAGCCCAAAGCGGGCCAGGCGGGCGCGGTCGAGGCGCACTACGATTTGGGGCAGGCCGGTGACCTGCTCCACGTACACGTCTTCGGCACCCGGCACCCCGCGCACCACGGCCCCTGCCTGACGGGCATAGTCGGCCAGCTGGGTGAGGTCCTCCCCGAAAATCTTGAGTACCACATCCTGCTTGGCGCCCGAAATCAGCTCGTTGAAGCGCATCTGGATGGGCTGCTGGAAGCCGAAGGTGACGCCGGGAATTACGCCCACGGCCGCCGCCATCTGCTCGGCCAGGTCGGCTTGGTTGTCGGCTTTTTTCCAGTCGGCCTGAGGCCGCAGGATAACCATGACGTCGGCCGCTTCGACCGGCATGGGGTCGGTCGGAATCTCGGCCGCGCCGACTTTGGCCACCACTTCCTTGACCTCATCGGGAAACTGCCGCTTCAGAATGCCGGCCGCTTGCTGGCTTTTCTCGATGGTATACTCCAGCGAGGAGCCGGGCAGCGTGCGCAGTTCCACAGCGAAGTCGCCTTCCGCCAATTGGGGAATGAACTCCCCGCCTAGGGTGCGGAACAGCAGGAATGCCCCTGCTAGCAAGGCCACGGCTGTGCCAAGTACCAGGGTTTTGTGACGCAGTGCACTGGTTACTAAAGGGTCGTAGCGCCGGGTAAGCCAGCCCAGCATTCGGTCGGAAATGGTAACCTTGGGGTCCGCGTTGCGACTCAGCGCCAGTGCCGACATCATGGGCACGTAGGTGAGCGAGAGGATAAAGGCCCCCAGAATGGCGAAGGCCACAGTCTGGGCCATCGGCCGGAACATGCGCCCCTCAATGCCCGAGAGCGCCAGTAGGGGCAGGTACACGATGAGGATGATAATTTCCCCGAAGGCGGCCGAGGAGCGGATTTTGCTCGCGGCCTGGTAGGTTTCCTCGTCCATCTGCTCGCCCGAGAGCCGGCCCGTGAGCCCGGCCCCGCCGCCGTGCAGACGGTGTACGATGGCCTCGACGATGATAACGGCCCCGTCCACAATCAGCCCGAAGTCGATAGCGCCGAGGCTCATCAGGTTGCCCGACACGCCGAACAGGCGCATGAGGCTGATGGCAAAGAGCATGGCCAGCGGAATGACCGACGCCACCACCAGCCCGGCCCGCCAGTTGCCCAGGAAGAGCACCAGCACGAACACGACGATGAGCGCGCCTTCGAGCAGGTTCTTTTGGACCGTGTGGATGGCGCGGCCTACCAGCTCCGAGCGGTCCAGGTACACATCCACCGTCACTCCTTTAGGTAGGGTTTGGCGAATGGTGGCCATGCGCTGCTTGACAGCTTTAATCACGTCGTTGGCGTTGGCCCCTTTGAGCATGAGCACGATGCCCCCGGTCACCTCGCCCTCCTGGTTGCGGGTCATGGCCCCGTAGCGCACGGCGGAGCCCAGCTGCACAGTGGCCACGTCGCGCACCAGCACGGGCAAGCCGTTTTGGGTGGTGCGCACCACGATATTGCCGATGTCAGCGGGGGTTTGGGCCAGGCCTTCCGTGCGGATGTAGTAGGCCGTGGGACTGCGGTCGATGTAGGCCCCACCCGCGTTCTGGTTGCCCTGGCTCACGGCCTGGTACACTTGGTCCACGGTGACGCCGGTAGCTTGCAGGCGCTGCGGGTCCAGGGCTACTTCGTACTGTTTGAGCAAGCCGCCGAAGCTGCTCACATCGGCCACGCCGGGCGTACCTAGCAGTTGCCGGCGTACTATCCAGTCCTGAATGGAGCGCAGTTCGCGGGCATCATACTGCTTTTCGTAGCCCGGTTCGGCCCGCACCAAATACTGGTAGACCTCGCCCAGACCGGTGGAAACCGGGGACAGCTCGGGTCGCCCGATGCCGGCCGGAATCTGACTTTCGGCTTCCAGCAGCCGCTCGCTGACTTGCTGGCGGGCCCAGTAAATATCGGTTTTGTCCTCGAAGACAATGGTCACGACCGAGAGGCCGAAGCGCGAGAACGAGCGCACCTCCTGGCGGCCGGGAATGGTGGCCACGCTCTGCTCGATGGGAAAGGACACGAGCCGCTCGATGTCGCCGGCCGCCAGCGAAGGGGCCACCGTGTAGACTACCACCTGGTTGGTAGTAATGTCGGGCACCGCGTCGATGGGCAGGTGCGTGAGCGAGTAACCGCCCCAGGCCACCAGGGCCAGGGTCAGCAGCCCAATGATAAGTTTATGGTGGATGGAGAAATGAATCAGCCGGTCGAACATGAAGCCGCTGGGGAGTAAAAAGCCTAACCATAGGAAAGACTTTCCGGCGCGCTCAGCTCTGGATATCAGCTAGATAGCACGCAAACGCACGGCCGCCAGCCCCGCGTTTGGCAGGGCCGGCCGCAGAAGCCGGAAAGCAGGAAATGGTTAGGCCCCCTGGGGTGGCTGCCACGGGGTGACCGGGGCGCGGGTCGTGAGCGCCGGCGCCGCGCGGACGCTGAAGCGTTGCACCGAGTAGGGCGCCAGGGGCCTGGCAACGAATGCCAGGACCGGAGCCGGGGGCATGGCGAAGCCTGCGCAGCAGTGGCACTGACACAAAGGGGAGCACCAGTCGATACTACCCTGAGAAGTGCCTCCTTGGTGGTGCGCGGCCCGCACAATGGTCCCCTGCACAGGCGTTGCACTCGGCTCCACATCGGAGCAGGGCAGGCAGCCGAGCACCGAAAAGTAAAGAGCAAAGAGCAGAGCCAGGACGCGCATCAGGGTAAAGGTACGAAACGGAAGGGCCAGTTATCGGGCGTTCAGTCCTAGGTAAGCTTGCTGGAAGCACGACGAGAGGCTACTAGCTTGCCTTGCTTTTCGTTTGCTTCTGGTTAGTTGACCAGTAGCAAATCTTCCAGTCGGGTGGTGAAAGCGGGAGAGCGCCACTGTGCCTTCCCTTGCCAGACCGGCCGATTGCTGCCCTCAGTTGTGGCTGGCTCAGCCCTGGCGTCGGCAATGCCGTGGTCAGGTGCACCGTGCCGCGACCGAAACACTAATTCAGGGCGTCCAGGCTGGCCATTAAGCTCGATCAGCTGACCGGCGGACTCTTTTCTTCCCTTTTGTTACCGAGCTCAGCGATGGCAGGAGGGGGGCTAAATAAACTAAGTTGCTGGCCGGTTCTAGGAGGCTCCAAGCCGTCGAGAACTACGCCAGCCTTGTGATAAGCGGTGCCCGGTTCCCACAAGCGTCTAAGCAGGGAGCTGGCATAGCTTAGCAATACCGTTGTATCAGCGGTCGGGCCAGTTGGTTAGGCACTGTTGTAGTTGCTCGGCAGGGCCACGTACTTACTCAGTATATAATAGGAGTCGATGCGATATAATGGCCATGAGGCCGGCCCGCAGGCCACAGTGAGGGAAAGGCATTCGCGGGTGAGCTGCCGGCGCACCTTGCCTTGGTGGGCGGGGCATAACTCGGACCAGACCAGCAGCGGCAGGAAGCAGCGGACGCCCAGGAAGGTAATCGGCCGGGAGTCCTTGCTGTTGGGTTTGGCGCTGGTGGCTTGGTCAGTAGCGCTGCTGCCACCCTCGCGCCTGTTGTTGCGGATGTCGGCGCCGTCGTACACCGCCACTAACTGCTTTGGGCGGTTTTACTTTGTTGATTTACTTATCTGTATGCATTTGGTAAGCCCCCGGTGTTAGCCAGGTAGCTTACCCAACGCCTGCAAGCACAGGGATAAGTCAGAAGGGATGAGATGATAGCCGGACAAAAGCACACGGCGCGCGGCTTACTTCTTTACTAAGGTCATACCGCATTTGGGACACTTACCTGGCTGGTTGCTTACTACTTCCGGGTGCATGGGGCAGGTATAGCTAGCGGCCGTGCCGTCGGTGGCCGTGCTGTCGGCGGGCATAGTGGCCTCGGTAGCGGCGGGGGTTTCCGTCTGCACTTGGTTAGGCTGGTCGTGCTCGGTGCAGCTGGCAGCCAGGAAGAGGTTACCCGCAGCTAGACAATAGGTTAGGAACTTGTACATGGGGATGAGTAAAAAGTAAAAAACAAAGAGGCTGAGCCGCAGCCCGAAACGGTACTGAAGATGCTACTGCTAGGGAGCGGCTACATGGCCATGCCGCTCATGTGGTCGTCGCCGGCCCCCTGGCGCAGGGTAAACTCGCTTTGCAGCAGGTAGGCCCCACTGACGACCAGCTGGTCGCCGGGCCTCACCTCGCCGGTGACGGCCACCGTGGCTGCCGTGCCCGCGCCGGTGCGCACCCGCACCCGGCGAAACTGCCGCTCGCCGGTCTGCTTCCAGACGTAGCTGGCGGCCCCGTCGTGCATAACGGCCTCCTGTGGGACGCGCAAGGCGGTTTCGGTGGGGGGCGTGCTTTTCGTAGCCGAGGCCGGGGCGTCGAGCAGTACGTTGGCTTGTGCGCCGGGCTGCAAGGTGCCGTTGGGGTTGGGCACCTGAATGCGGGCCAGGGTAATCTGGCTGCCGCCGCTCAACTCGGGGCTGAGGAACACCACGTTGCCCCGTAAGGGCCGCGCCCGGCCTACTACCTGCACGGCCACCGACTGGCCCAGCCGCAGCCGGCCGGCATCGACGGGGTAGAGCTGGGCTTCAACCCACACGGTGCGCAAATCACTGAAGGTGAGCAGCGGCGAGCCTTCGGCCACATATTGACCCTGCACCACGTCGAGGGTTTGCACGGTGCCGGTGGCGGGGCTGTAGTAAGTTACCAGCGGACTGGCCTTGCCGCTGCGGACCAGCTGGCGCAGCTGCCCGGCCGACACACCGAGCAGGCGCAGCTTCTGGGCCGTGGCTTCGGCAAAGTGCCGGTAGGTGGGCTCGGCCACTTGCAAGTCCTGGGCCAGGGCCAGCAGGTACTCGCGTTGCAGGGTTTCGAGCTGCTCGCTGTACACCGAAAACAGCGGCGCGCCCCGGCGCAGCAGCTGCCCGGTCTGGCGCACGTAGAGCTGCTCGACGCGGCCGGCCACGCGGCTGCTGATGCTTTGGGTGCGCTGGGCATCGGCCGTGACGGTACCGGTGAGCACGGCTTGCGGCGCGGGGGCCTCGGCCGGGCTGGCAGCCGGGCTACTGTCAGTGCCGTTGCCAATGGTCTGGACGCGGATATTGCCCAGTTCCAACTGCTGAGCCGTGAGAATGAGGTCGTTGGCGGCCGGGTTGCCGGCGGGCATGGCAGCCATTTCGGCGGGTGTCATTTTCACGGCGGGGCGGCTGGAGGTTTTCACCAAATCCATCCCGCAAATGGGGCAACTACCGGGCTGGGCCTCGCGCACCTGCGGGTGCATGGGGCAGGTATAGACAGCGGCCGAAGCGGCTTTTTTGGCGACCGGCGCAGCCGCCGGAACTGGCTGCACCTGTATCAAATCCATGTGGCAGATGGGGCAGCTGCCGGGGCCGTCCGCGTGGATTTGCGGGTGCATGGAGCAGGTGTAGTAGGCCGCTTGAGTTGCCTTGGAAGTAGCGGTTTCGGCCGTGGGCTTGGTTTTTTGGCAAGCGCCAGCAGCCAACGCCAGCAGCACGAGCAGCAGCCGGCCTGCCCGACCTAGGCTAATGGGGCGTAGTAAAGGCAGGTTATTCATGGGCGGGGGGCGTAGTCGCGCTGTTAGACGCGTTTTGGATGAAGCCCTCGCTGTCAACCAGATACTGGCCGTTGGCGGCTACGTCTTCGGTGCCCGCGAGGCCGTGCAGCACCTGCACCTGGGCGGCGGTGCGCTGGCCCACCTGCACCGCTACCGGCACGAAGGTGGCCCCGCGCCGCACGAAGGCCACCTGCCGCGTGCCGAGGTCGACCACGGCGGCGCGGGGCAGCCAGAAGCTGCCGGCCAGCGTCGGAGCGGCATCGGGCACCAGGCGGCCGGTGAGGCGCTGGCCCCGGCGTAACCGGCCTTGGGCGTTGGGTAGATATACGCGCACGGCTGCCGTGCTGGCCCCATTGCGGAACTCGGGCTCCACCAAATCGAGGCGAGCGGTGAGGGGCGGCAGGTCGGTGCCCTCGGCCACCACGCGCAGGCGCTGGCCGGGCCGCAGGCGGGCCAGCTCGGGCGGCGTGGGTTGGAAGATGCCCCATACCTGGTCGGTATTCATCACCTGAAACAAGGTCTGGCCGGTGGCTACGTAGCTGCCTTCGGTGAGGGTGAGGCGGCTGGATGGGGAGCTGGCAACAGGCACGGCGGTAGCGTCGGGTGTTGCCATCCCGCCACTGGCCGCGCCCATCCCGCCGGCGTTGGCGGCCACCTCGCCCATGCCGCCGCCCGGGGCGGGCGGCGCGTTGGGAGCCGGGGTTTCCACCACGTAGCCGTCGTAGGGGCTGAACACAGCCACCCGGTAGCTGGCGCGGCGGGTGCGGGCCAGGTCGCGCAGCTGCCCTTCGGTGAGGCCGAGCAGCAGCAGCTTGCGGCGGGCCCCGCTCACCAGCGGCTGGTTGTCGGCATCGTTTTCCAGCAGGAAAATGTACTCCTGCTCGGCCGTCACCAACTCGGGGCTGTAGAGTTCTAGTAGCTTCTGCCCCCGGCGCACGGGCTGGTAGTTGTAGCGAATCAGCAGCTGCTCGATGCGCCCGCCGAAGCGGGCGGCCACGGCGCGGCTGCGGCGCGGGTCGTATTCCACCAGGCCGGGTAGGCTGAGTGTGTCGGCCGCCAGGCTACCGGGACTCAAGCCTTCGGCGCGGGGGCGCACGGTGGCCACGGCCGCTACCACGGCGGCGTTGGGGGCCTGCACCACGCTGCCCAGGCCGGCTTCGGCTTGCGCAGCGCTGTTGCTCAGTACCTTGGATACCAAGTCCATGCCGCAGATGGGGCAGCTGCCGGGCGCCTCGCGTACGATTTGGGGGTGCATGGGGCAGGTGTACTGCGTGGCCGTATTGGTGGATACTGGGGGGGTAGTGGCCACGTTGGCGGGGCCGTGGGCCTGGCCGTGGCAGCCAGCCAGTAGCAGCGCCCCGCCCACTGCGGCTGCCAGCCAGCGGCGGTGCGGTGACTTATTGCTCCAATTCCTGGTCATAGCGCACGGTAAGAGTAAGGAGTTCATTTTGCGTGTCGAGGTATTGCAGGCGGGTGAGCAGCCAAGTGTTGAGGGCCTCGACCACGGCGGGCAGCTGAGCGGTGTTTTGCTGGTAGGCCAGCAGCGTCACCTGGTAGCTTTTGCGCAGGGCGGGCAAAATGCCCTTCTCGAAATTCTCGACCTGCTCGCGCTTGGTCGCCATATCCGATTGCAGGGTGCTGAGGCGACCGGCGGCGTCGTTGAGCAGGCTGGCGCGCTGCTGGCGCACGGCCTGGGCCTCGTAGCCGAGCGCGGCGGTGTTGGCCCGGTACTCGCGGGCGGCCCAGGGCACCATCGGCAGCGTGACCATGCCCATGACCGTGAACTGATTAGGCGTGCTGCCGATGCCGTTCATATGGTCGTAGCGCACCCCAAAGTCGGGCCGGCGGCGGCTGGCCTCCACGGCCTGGTTGAGGCGCACCACGGCTAATGACTCCTTAAGGCCGCGCACATCGCTGCGGCGGGCGGCCAGGGCGGCCGTGTCGGGCAGCGGGGCCAGCGGGGGGGTAGGCAGCAGCGTATCCACGGCAAACTCGGTGGCGGCGTCGCGGGCCATCAAGGTATTGAGGGCGATGGTGTTCTGGCGCAGCTGACCGTAGAGCACGGCGTGGTCGTTGCCGTGCATGGCCACCCGCGCCTGCACCTGGTAGATGCTGGCTAGCGTGGTCTGGTTGTAGGGGTAGCGGGCCCGGGCTATCTTCAGCAGAAAATCAAGCAGGTAGGCGCTCTCGTCCAGCACCTTGAGTTTCTTTTCCAGAATGACGCGACTGTAGTACAGGGTGCGGGCCTGGGCGCGCAGCTCGTTGAGCGACGCCGCCTGGCCGGCCTGCTCCACGGCGGCCTGGCCGGCCAGGTAGGCCCGCCTAGCGCGCTGCTTGGCCGGGTTGGGCAGCATTTGCTCCACCGACACCATTTGCATGCCCATGCCCTGCCCGTTATTCATCTCCTTGATGGGCTGCTGGTTGTAGGGCGTCATCCAGTAGCCGGCGCTCACCTTGGGGGCTTCCCAGGTGTTGGCGCCGGCCACGGCGGCGTCGCGGGCGCGGGCGCGGTAGTCGTACTGGCGCAGGGCCGGGTTGCGGGTTTGCACGGCCCGCAGCACCGAGTCGAGCGGCAGCGGGCGCTGGGCGGCAGCGGGCAGGGCCAAGCGCCCCAGCAGACACCCGACGGTGAGAATAAGTAGGTTATAACGCATGACAACGGATGTTTAATGCTTGACCGCCAGCACGTCCAGCTTGCCAAACTTGCGCAGCTCATACTCCTTGGTCATCAGAAAGATGAGCGGCGTGACCAGCAGAATGTGGGTCGAAGACGTGAACACCCCCCCAATCATAGGCAGCACGATGGGCAGCATCACGTCGGAGCCAGTGCCCGTCGCCCAGAGCACCGGCACCAGCCCAAATAGGGCCACCGATACGGTCATTAGCTTGGGCCGCAGCCGCTTGGCTGCGCCGTGAAACACGGCGTCGCGCAAATCTTGCTTCGTGATGGTTTCGCTCGAATTACCCTTGGCAGCCACTAGCTGCTGCATGGCGTCGTTGAGGTAAATGACCATGATGACGCCCGTTTCCACGGCTAGTCCGAACAGGGCGATGAAGCCCACGGCCACCGCCACCGACAAGTGCACGCCGTAGAAATACACCATGTAGGCCCCGCCAATGAGGGCAAACGGGATGGTGACCAGGCTTAGCAAGGCCTCGCGCACCGAGTGAAAGGCGAAGTACAGGCAGCCGAAAATCACCACCAGCACGATGGGCAGGATGAAGAGCAGCGTGCGCTGCGAGCTGATGAGGTTTTCGTACTGCCCGCTCCATTCCAGGTAGTAGCCGGCGGGCAATTGGCCCTGCATGCTCTGCACCTTTTGCATGGCCTCGCTCACGGTGCCGCCCAGGTCGCGGCCCCGCACGTTGAAGAGCACCGCGCCGCGCAGCTGGGCGTTTTCGGAGTTAATCATGGGCGGGCCGTTTTCGAAGCGCAGCGTGGCCACGGCCGAGAGCGGCACCGGCCCGTAGGCGGTGGTCTGAATCGGGATGCGGCCCAGCGCGGGCAGGCTATTTCGGAAGTCTTCGGCCAGCCGCACGCCGATGGCAAAGCGGCGGCGGCCCTCCACGGTGCTGGCCACGGGCGCCCCACCGATGGCCATTTCTACTACCTCGTTCACCTGGTCCACCGTGAGGCCATAGCGGGCCAGCTGGTCGCGGTTGAGGTCGATTTGCAGGTACTTGCCGCCCGTGATGGGGTCCACGTAGAGGTCCTGCACGCCGGGCGTGCCGGTGAGGGCCGCCCGTACCCGCTGCGAGATGTTGTAAATCGTATCAAGCTGCTGGCCATACACTTTCACGCCCACGTCGGTGCGAATGCCGGTGCTCAGCATGTTGATGCGGTTGATGATGGGCTGCGTCCAGCCGTTGACCACGCCCGGGATTTGCAGCTTGCCGTTCAGCTCCTCAATCAGCTTGGCCTTGGTCAGGCCCGGTCGCCACTCGGCGCGGGGCTTGAGCTGAATGATGGTTTCAATCATGCTCAGCGGGGCGTTGTCGGTGGCGGTGCTGGCCCGGCCGGCCTTGCCCAGCACCCCCTTCACCTCGGGCACCTGCATGATAATCTTATCCTGCACCTGCAAAATGCGCTTCACCTCCGTGTTCGACACGTCGGGCTGGGTGATGGGCATGAACAGAATCGAGCCCTCATCAAGCGGCGGCATGAACTCGGTGCCCAGGCTCAGCAGCAGCGGAATGCTGATGGCCAGCAACACCAGGTTAATGGCGATGGTGGTTTTGCGCCAGGTCAGGCACCAGTTGATGAGCGGCGCGTACACCCGCTCCAGGCCCCGGTTGATGGGGTTCTGCTCCTCGGTTTTGAAGGTGCCCTTCATGAAAAAAGACAGCAGCACCGGCGCCAGCGTCACGGCCAGCACCGCGTCAATGAGCAGAATAAACGTCTTGGTGTAGGCCAGCGGGTGAAACAGCTTGCCCTCCTGTCCGGTGAGCAAAAACACGGGTAGGAAGGACGCTACGATGATAATCGTGGAAAAGAAAATGCCCCGCGACACCTGCTGGCTGGATTTCTCGATGATGGCGAGGCGCTCGTCGTTAGTCATGGGGAATGGGTTCAGGCGTGGAAAGGGCAGCAGCGGGTACGGGTGGCGGCGCACCGGGCGGCCCGGCAGCCGCTTCCTCCGCCGCCTGGTGCAGGGCCAGGTTACGGTAGGCATTTTCGGCCATCACGATGCCGTTGTCCACAATCACGCCGATGGCCAGGGCGATGCCCGTCAGCGACATGATGTTGGAGGAGATGCCGAAGGCATTGAGCAGGATGAAGCTGGCGGCGATGGTGATGGGGATTTGCAGCAGAATGCTCAGGGCGCTGCGCCAGTGGAAGAGAAATACCAGCACCACCAGCGACACCACGGCCATTTCCTCCAGCAGCGTGTGCTTGATGTTGGCCACCGATTCCTCAATCAGCCCGCTGCGGTCGTACACAATGTCGAACGACACGCCGGCGGGCAGGCCCTTGGCCACTTCGGTCATTTTGGCCTTCACGCGGGTGATGACCTCGTCGGCGTTTTCGCCGTAGCGCATCACCACGATGCCGCCCACGGCCTCGCCCTGGCCGTTGTGGTCGAAGATGCCGAGGCGGCTTTCGCCGGTCATCTGCACCGTGCCCAGGTCGCGCAGGCGCAGCGGCACCCCGCCGGGGCGGGTGAGCACCGGCACGTTTTCCAGGGTGGCCACGTCCTGGATATAGCCGCTGGTTTTGATGATGTAGCCCACGCCCGCCTGCTCAAACTTGCGCCCACCGGCCTCGTTGTTGTTCTGGCGCACGGCGGCCAGTACCTGCGGCAAACTCACGTTATAATAGGTAAGCTTGGTGGGGTCCACGGTCACCTGGTACTCGGGCTGGAAGCCGCCGAAGCTGGCCACCTCGCTCACGCCGGGCACCGTTTGCAGGCCAAATTTCACGTACCAGTCTTGCAGGGCGCGCTGCTCGCCCAGGTCCAGCTTGGGGGCGTTCAGGGTGTACCAGAGGACGTGGCCCACGCCCGTACCATCGGGGCCCAGCGTGGGCGTTAGGCCGGCCGGCAGCAGGCGCTGGGCGTAATTAAGGCGCTCCAGCACCCGCTCCCGCGCCCAGTAGATGTCGGTGTTATCGTTGAAGATGACGTACACGAAGCTCATGCCGAACATGGAGGCGGCGCGCACGGCCCGCACCTGGGCCAGCCCTTGCAGGTTGGTTACCAGCGGGTAAGTCACCTGGTCCTCGATAATCTGGGGCCCCCGCCCGGCCCACTCGGTGAAGACAATCACCTGGTTTTCGGACAGGTCCGGAATGGCGTCAATCTTGCTGGCCCGGATGGAGAAAATGCCCCAGACCAGTAGCCCGGCCGCCAGCAGCAGCACGATGCCCCGGTTGCGCAGGGACAGGGAAATAAGTTGCTCAATCATCTGATAGTTACCGCTAAGCGCACGCACAAAAGCCCCGCGACCAACCGGCCGGGGGAACAAGGCAGCACCCAGTAGCTATATCAGAAAGGCATGGCCCCGCACGTAGGCGGGGCAATCGGGGGGCGGGGCGGCCGTAGCCGCCCGCGGCGCGGCCGGCGCTTCGGCCGGGTAGGTGGGGGTAGGCAGCCGGTAGGCCAGGCGCAGCGGGGCCGGGGCGGGCACGGCCACCGGCACGGGCAGCTTGAGCTGCGCGCTGTTCAGCTTCACGTCCTTGAGGGTGCTGGTCACCTTCTGGTCGTGGCAGCAGCCGGTGGGCTTTTTGGGCACAGGGCAGCAGCAGGCTGCTTCCTTAGCCACCGAAACTTCCGTTAGCTTTTGCCCGCAGAAGTGCATGCTGTACACCAGCCCAGGGCTGGATAACAGGTAGCTCAAAAGCAAAAGCAGGCTGAGGAAGCGTTTCACGCGGAAGGAATGGGCTTTATAAATAGCCACTTACAAAAGTACGACGGGGGCTAAGCCCAGATTTACACAATTACCGCGCAAGTATGGCATAATTTCCGGGTCCCGGCCCCCGGTATCACAAGCGCGGCAAACCAAAGCCAACCGGCTACTTTGCCGCCCGCTCTCGTTCCAGCCGGGCCAGCATCCGCTTCATCTGGCCAATCTCGCGTTCCTGGGCGCTGATGATGCTATCGGCCAGTTGGCGCACTTCCGGGTCCTTGATAGTGGCCCGCTTGCTAACCATGATGGCGATGGAATGGTGCGGAATCATGGCCTTCATCCAGAGCGTGTCGCCCACGAAGGTTTGAGAGCGCACCATCGTCAGTACCACCACGAAGGCCACCAGGCTGCCGCCCATAATCAGGGCGTTGCGCTGCTTGTCGGGGTACATGCTCCACATAAAGCCGATCATAATCAGGGTCATGGGCACCAGCATGAGCAGGGCCATGTACACGCGGGTGAGGCTGAAATACACATGGTCCCACTCGTACACGTTCAGGTACATCACGGCGTACATGGCCACCAGCGAGACGGCCAGCATCAGGAAAAAGCGCGAGTACGGTTTTTTATTCTCCATATAAAGGGGAAGGTCAAGTGATAAGTGATTGGTTAAGAAGAAAGCTACAACCTGCCGGCAGGTTGGTGGGGCCAGGGTTAAAACGCGTGCTGCAGGCCCAGGGTGGCCGTGAACTTATCGGCATCAGTGCCCAGGCCGGCCGAAGCCCCCGCGCATAATTCCGAGCAACTGCTAGGAGCAAACGCGCCTAGCACCGAATGCTACCTAGCCCTCATTGCTTGCCGCACCTGGGTTATCGTCATGCTGGTAGTACGCAATAAAAAAGCCCGGCTAGGCCGGGCTTTTTTTAAGCAACAGCCGCCGCTTAGGCAGCAGCAATCTGGAAGCCGGCCTGCTCAACGGCCTGCACAACTTGTGCCGGCGTGAGCTTATCCGAAGTCACGGTCAGAATCTTATCGGGGGTGGCCGTATCCACCTGCCAGTTGCCGGCCCCGGCCTGCTCGTTGAGGGTGGGCGTAACGGCCTTGATGCAGCCGCCGCAGTTGATATTGGTTTTGAATTGAAGCGTTTTCATGACGATTGGAAGTTGAGGACCCGACCCGGGCCCATGCAAATACAACACGCAAAGCTGCGGCCAGCGTGGCCCGCCAGGGGTATATAATTGCGCAGGGGACTTGCATGATTTCTACTCACCCAGCCGTCAGGGAAAGCGGGCTTAGGCAGCGGTGCTTATTCCGGCCCGGCAGGCTTCTTCGCAGCGGCGGCAAGCGTCGGCGCATTCCTGGCAGTGCTGCATGTGGGTGTGCTTGGCGCACTCGTCGCCGCAGGCCTTGCAGATTTCGGCGCATTCGCCCAGGATATGCTGGGCGTGCTCCGAGCCGCGGGCCACGTAGCGGGCAGTCAGGGCGCAGATGTCAGCGCAGTCGCGGTCGAGGCTGATACAGCGGACCATCATTTTAACGTCTTCTTCCTGAAGGCAGGCCGTGGCGCAGTGTTCGCACGAGGCGATGCAGGCATTGAGGGCGTCGAGCAGGGCTTGATTTTGGGTATGCATTGGGAGGGGAATTAAAAAAGGGAATACTGTCAGTAAGACCTTCTTATACCCCTCATTTTCACCCCGGTTTTATATCAATCACCCGCTGACTTGCATCATTTGGCGCTGCGGGCAGCTGGTTAGCTACTCCGGTCCGTTGCCGGTAGGCCGAGGGCGAGCACCGCGCGAAGCGCCGGAACTGGCCGGAAAAATGCGCCAAGCTACCGTAGCCCAGCTGCCGGGCGATGCGCCCGATGTCAAGCCGGGAAGTGACGAGTAGTTCCTGTGCGTAGCTCAGCCGCTGGCGCGTGATGTAGGTGAGCAAGCTTTCCTGCCCGTCCAGGCGGGCAAAGCTGGCGTGGAGCCGGCGGCTATTCAACCCGATTTCTTGGGCCAGGGTGGGAATAAAGTCACGGTGCCGTACTATGTCGGCGCGGCGCAGCAGCGCGCCTACGGCCTGTTTCACCTGGTTGACCAGGGCGTGCGCGGGGCTTTCCAGGAGGGCAAAGCCCGCGGTAGCCAGCGTGGTGCGAATGAGCGCCCAATCCAATTGGCTGGCTGGACCCGCTACCGTCGCTGCGCCCAGCCGCACCTCCCGCACACGCAGCCCCAGGCTTTCCAACTCCTGCCGCACCACCCGCATACCGCGCGAGCAGACGATGTGCTTGATGTAGAGCACACAGTCGGCATCGTCGGCCATAGTGGGTGAGGGAACAGACATAGGTAGGAGCTTAAACAGCGGGCTGCACCGGGTTCAGGTCAGCGGGTGGCGTGAGGGGCTGGGCGTCGAGTTCCTGCGGGTGGGCATCGAGGCTGACTTCGTGGTGGCCGCGCTGGTACTGGGCCAGGGCGCGCTCCCCGAAGAGCCAGAACACGACCGGCGTTACCACGATGTCGAGGAAGGTAGAAGAGAGCAGGCCGCCCAGGATGACGGTGGCTACCGGGTAGAGGATTTCCTTGCCCGGCGCGTCCTTGGCCAGGGTGAGCGGCACCAGGGCTAGCGCGGCCACCAGGGCCGTCATCAGCACCGGCACCAGGCGTTCGAGGGAGCCGCGAATAATCATCTCCTTGCCGAACTTCTCCCCTTCGTGCTCCACCAGGTGGATGTAGTGGGAAATCATCATGATGCCATTGCGCGAGGCAATGCCCGTGAGCGTAATGAAGCCCACCAGCGAGGCAATGCTGAACGTGCCGCCCGTGAGCAGCACGGCCACCACCGAGCCGATGAGGGCCAGCGGGATGTTGAGCATAATCTGGCCTACCATGTAGCTGGACTTGAAGTGCGAGAACAGCACCAGGAAAATGCCAGCCAGCGAAAACAAGCTCAGCCAGAGGATTTTCTGCGAAGCCGACTGCTGGCTCTCGAACTGCCCGCCGTAGGTCAGGTAGTAGCCCGCCGGCAGCTTTACCCGCTGCTTGATTTGAGCCTGCACTTCCTTGACGGTACTGCCCAGGTCGCGGCCGGCCACGTTCAGGGAGATGGTGATGCGGCGCTGGGTGTTTTCGTGGTTGACAGTGTTGGGGCCCGGCTCGTAGCTCACGTCAGCCACCTGGCTCACGGGTATCAGGGCCCCCGAGGGCGTTTCGATGCGGGTCTGGGCGATGTTGGCCACGTCGTTGCGCTGGTCTTCAGGCAGCTTTACGATGAGGTCAAAGCGCTTTTGCCCGTCGAGCATCTGCGAAACCACATCGCCCTGGAAGAGGGTTTCCAGCGTCGAAACCACCTGGCCCCGCTCCAGGCCGTAGGCCCGCAGGGCCGCGTCGCGGGGGCGCACCAGCAGCTGCGGAATCTGCACCTGCTTTTCCACTTGCAAGTCCACCACGCCGGGCACCGTACCGGCCGCCGTGCGGATTTCGTTGGCGTAGCGCCGCAGCTCCAACAGGTCATTGCCGAACACCTTGATGGCTACCTGCGCCCGTACCCCGCTCAGCAAGTGGTCGAGGCGGTGGCTGATGGGCTGGCCAATGTTGACGTTGACGCCGGTAATCAGGGCTAGGCGCCCCCGCAGGTCAGTGAGGATTTCTTCCCGGCTGCGCATCTTTTTTCCCACTTGTTTCAACTCCTGCTCGGTCTTGAAGGCAACCTCGATTTCGGAGTTGTTGACTGACTCGGCGTGCTCGTCCAACTCGGCGCGGCCGGTGCGGCGGGCGGTGTAAGCCACTTCGGGTAGCTGCAAAATCTGCTCTTCCCCCAGCGTACCTAGCTTGTTGGACTCGGTGAGCGAGGTGCCGGCCGGGGCCGAGAAGTTGACCGTAAGCGAGCCCTCGTTGAAGGGGGGCAGGAACTCGGTGCCGAAGAAGGGCACCAGCGAGGCGGCCAGCGCGAACAGCAGGCCGGTCACCGTCAGCACCACTTTCGGGTGGGTCAGGCCCCAGTTGAGGAGGCCCGTATCCTTGCGCTTGAGCCAGCGCACCAGCCCGCCTTCCTGCTCGGCCGCCCGAATCTGCTTCATCTGGGGCAGCAGGTAGTAGCAGAGCACCGGCGTCACGGTCAGTGACACAAACAGCGACGCCACGATGCTGGTGATGTAGGCAATGCCCAGCGGCGCGAAAATGCGCCCTTCCATGCCTTCGAGCGCAAACAGCGGCAGAAACACCAGCACCACAATGATGGTGGCGTACACGATGGAATTGCGCACTTCCGAAGAGGCCGCGTAAATCACCTGCAAGGCCGGCCGAGGATTGGGCGAGTGCTGATTTTCACGCAGCCGCCGGAACACGTTTTCCACGTCCACGATGGCATCGTCCACCAGCTCGCCGATGGCGATGGCCAGGCCGCCCAGCGTCATGGTGTTGATGCTGATGCCCGCGAAGCGGAACACCAGCGCCGTGACCAGCAGCGACAACGGAATGGCCACCAGCGAGATAAAGGTGGTGCGCACGTTCAGCAGAAAGGCGAACAGCACGATGACCACCAGAATGGCCCCGTCGCGCAGCGCCTCCTCGACGTTGGTAATCGACGATTCGATAAAGTCGGCCTGCTTGAACAGGCGCGTGTTCACCTGCACGTCCTTCGGCAGCGAAGGCTTCAGTTCCACGAGGGCCTTTTCTACGGCGTCAGTCAAGCTCACCGTGGCAGTGCCGGGCTGCTTCTCGATGCTGAGAATGACGGCGGGCTTGCCGTTCACGCTGCCATCGCCGCGCTTGAAGCGGGCCCCGAAAGCCACGGTGGCTACCTGCTTGACGCTGATGGGTGAGCCCTCGCGGTAGCCGACAATGATGTTCTCAATGTCAGCTACCGAGCGCAGCCGCCCTAGGTTGCGAATCAGCACTTCCGAGCCGTTGCGGTCGAAGAAGTTACCGGTGGTGTTGAGGTTGGAGCGGCGCAGCGCTTCCTCTACCTGCGTCACCGTCAGGCCGGTCGCGTTCAGGCGGGGCATATCCAGCAGCACCTGGTACTGCAGATTGTCGCCGCCGATGGGGATTACCTGGGCCACGCCGGGAATGCTGAGCAGGCGCTGGCGCACGGTGTAGTTGGCCAGCGTGCGCAGGTCGGCGGCCGAGGTGGTTTTTCCCGACAGCCCCACCAGCATAATCTGGCCCATCACGGAGGAAATCGGGCCTAGTACCGGCGTGATGCCGGTGGGCAGCTGCCCGCTGACGGTTTGCAGCTTTTCGGCCACAATCTGGCGGGCGGTGAAAATGTCGGTGCCGTAGTCGAACTCCACGAACACCATGCCCAGGCCGATGGCCGAGTTGGAGCGCACGGCCGCCACCCCGGTGGCCCCGTTCAGGGCCGTTTCCACGGGTAGCGTCACCAGGGCCTCCACTTCTTCGGGGGCCATGCCGGCGGCTTCCAGGAACACGGTCACGCGGGGGCGGTCCAGGTCGGGCAGCACGTCCACGGGCAGCTGGCGCGCCGTGTAGGTTCCAGCCACGAGCAGGCCCACGGCAAAGGCCAGCATGAGCAGGCGGTTTTGCAGGGCAAAACGGATGATTTTATCGAGCATCCCCTATTGATTCAAGTAGATGGATTTGAGCTGGTAGGTGCCCACGCTCACCACCCGGTCGTTTTCGTTCACTTCGCCGGCCAGCAGCACGGTTTGCTCGCCGTTGGCCGGGCCGGGCTGCACGTAGCGGATTTTAAAGGTTTCCGGGTCGCTGTGCACGAAGACCACCGGCTTGCCATTCAGGTCGGTCAGGGCCGAGGTGGGCACGACGAGCTGCTTTTTGCCGCCGTCGCTGCGCCCCAGCACCTGCACGTTCACGGCTTGGCCGGCGCGGAACAGATTGCTGCCGGTGTTGTCGAGTTCGAGCACTAGCTGACGCGCTTGGTTTACCGGGTTCACCACGTTGCTGAACACGACCAGCCGGGCGGGCGCGCTGCCGGTTTGCCCTTGCAGACCCTCCACCTGGAACTGGGCCCCGGCGGAAATCTTATTTAAATCCTGGGCGAATACCTGGGCTTCGACCCGCAGCTTGCCGGGGTTGAGCACCCGAAACAGTTCGTCGCCCTGCGTCACCTGCTGGCCCACGGCCAGGGTGAACACGTCCACCGTGCCGCTGATGGGCGAGGTGATGGTGACGCGGCGGGTGCGAGCCTGCCCGTTGAGAATGCCCGCGTTCTGCCGGGCCTGGCGCAGGCGCAGCTCGGCGGCCACCACGTCCTTGCGGGCCGCGATGTCGGCGATGGTTTGCAGGCGGGCGTAGTCCTGCTGGGCGGCGCGCAGCTCGGCCTGGGCATTGGCGCGCTCGGTACTGAGGCCGATTTGCTGGGTGGCGTCGAGGGTTTGGTCGATGACGGCCAGGGCCTGCCCGGCGCGTACCGGCTGGCCCACTTTGGCCGAGAGACTGACGATGCGCCCGGTTTGGGGTACTACCACCCGCCCCTCACCCCCAGCGGCCGAGGATACAGAACCGTAGAGCGTAAGGCGGTTATAGGTAGCGGAATAGCTGGCCAGGGCCGTGCGCACGCCAAAGAGAAACTGGCTTTCCTTGGGCAGCGCCACGGCATCGGTCAGGGCTACGCCGGTGGAGGCGTGGGCCGCGTCGCCGTGGTCTTCGCCCCCGTGGGCCCAGAGCGCGGCGGGTGGGGGCAGCAGCACGGAAAAGGCCAAGCTGAGGGCGGCCGTGGCCGCAAGGAGCTTATGCGTGGTTTTCATAAACGGGAGGCGTTGAAGTGGGGACGGGCGCCGCCGGGCGCCGCCGGCGCATGACCAAAGCCGTGGCAGCAATGCCCAGCGCGAAGGCGCCGAAGAGCAGCAGCATGGTTTTCCAGGAGCCGATGAGAGCGGGCGCGGCTGCGGCCGGGGCAGTCGCGGCCGGGAGCAGCTTGCCTACCTCGATACCGGAGAGCAGCATCAAATCAGCCTTGCCGCCGGCCACGATGTTGACGGCTAGGCTGTATTTCTGATTGGCCGGAAAAACGCCCTCCACCAAGTAGACCCCCGGTGACTTTTCGGTCACGGCGAACTTCAGTTCGGCCGCCTCCGGGCAGGTCACGGTCAACTTGGCCCCTTTGATGGGGGCGTTGGTGGCGTAGTCCGACACGAACAGGCGCAGGTCGGCGTCCTTACCCTTGGTCAGGGGCTCGAAGCGCAGCAGCAACTCGAAGGCTTCGGACAGCGCGGCTACCGAGAAGGTAGTGGCCATCGGCCCGGCCGACGGCTTGGCCGCGTCGCCGTGGTCTTCGCCGCCGTGGGCACGGGCCCCGGTGGCCAGCAAGAGGCCTAGCAGCAGCAGGAGAAGGGTTTTCATTATTGTCCCCGCAGGTAGTTAAGTGCAACGATGGCCTGACGGTAGTCGCGGATGGTGGTCAGGTAGGTATTCTGAATGGTAAAAGCCTGGTTTAAGCTCTGAATCAGCACCAAGTAGCTGATTTCGCCGGCCTTGAATAGGCGCTGCGACTGGCTGATGATGGCCCGCGACTGGGGCAGGCCGGTCTGCTCGTAGTAGGTGAGCGAGGCCGCGAACTTGCGCGTGTCGGCCACCGCCTGCTGGTACTGGGTGCCTAGGTCGAGGCGCTGCACTTGCAACTGGGCCTGGGCGGCCTTGCTGCGCGCCGTAGCCGCTTGCAGCTGCGAGCGGTAGGTCCAGAACCAGACGGGCACCGACACGCCGAACTGGAAGCGATACTTGACCAGTGAGTTCTCATAGGCCTGATTCTGATAGCCTACCGTCAGGGCCGGATTGCGCCGCGCTCGTACCAGGCTGATGCCGGACTGGCTCAGGGCCACGTTCTGGCTGTAATAAGCCAGGGTAGGACTTAGGGCCACGGCGGCACTATCCTGACTAGGCAACGTGCCCAGCAGCTCGGCCCCGGTGCGGGCCAGTTCGGGGCCGGTTTGGCGCAGGTCGGTGTCGGCCGTCAGGCCGGCCTCCGGCTGCCCGAGCAGCAGGCCCAGCCGGCGCTGCGCGGAGCGCTGGTCCACTACGGCCTGGTCGAGCAGGTTGCGTACTTGCCGGGCCTCGGCCTCGGTGCTGACCCGCTGCAGGGCCGTCACCTCACCAGCCTTGAATAGGCGCTCGGTGGCTTGTTGCAGCGCCTGAAACAGGCTGTCCTGATAGGTGAGCTGACGCACCTGCGCCTCGGCGAATTGCAGGGTCAGGTAGGCTTGGCGCACATCGCGGCGCACGGTGGCGCGGTTCACCTCCAGGCCCCGCTCGGCCAGGATGATGCCGGCCTGCGCGACCTTGGCCTGCCGCCGGTACACCGTAGGCAGGTCGATGGTTTGCACCACGCCCGGGGCCCACCGCTCCCCGGTGGGCGCGGAAAAGAGGAAATCGGGGTTCGTAGGCGCAAAACTACCGCGTTTGAGGGCGCGCTGCTCCTCGATTTCCTGGGTGGACTGGCGCAGGCGCGGGTGCCGGCGCAGGGCTTGCTGCTCGGCGCTGTCCAGGCGCACGACCACCTGCTGGGCCCGCACGGAGCCCCCTAGTAGCAGCAGGAGCAGCACCAATCCTACGCCTGAGAGCCGGAAAGAAAGGGGAAGGTTATTCATGAGTAAGGGTTGGACCTAGGCCCGCCCGCCGGGCGAGGCCGGCGGACGGGTAGGAACTCGGGGCAGGAAAAGCGGCTTGCCAGTCCGCCGGGCACTAGGCTTTTTTCTCCAGGGCCATGCCGCACTTGGGGCACTTGCCAGGGGCGTTGCTCTGGCCACCGTCGTTCATCGGGCACGTGTACACGGCGGCCGACGTCTTCATCTTGCCAGCGTTCTGGGCGTGCCAGGCTTTGAATTGCTCAATCTCTTTCTTCTGGGCGGCTATCATCATTTGCGCCATCTCCTTGAGCTTGGTGTCTTTGCCGTGGGCCAGCTCTGCTTCGGCCATATCCATCGCACTCTGGTGGTGCACGGTCATCATCATGTTGAAATTCATGTCCGGGTCGGCTACCAGCGCGGGCATGTTTTTCATCATGTGGTCCATGCTCGTCTTCATTTGGGCGGTGAAGGGGTCGGCCGGGTCCTGGGGCTTATAGTTGGTCGGGGCGGAGTCAAGGCGCTCGGCGATGGGCTCCATCTCACCGATTTCCTTCTGCTGGTCAGCCTTGATTTTCTCAGCCATCTGGCGCATGGTGGCATCCTTACCGTCGCGCAGCTCAATGTCGGCCATGGCAACTGCCCCCTTGTGATGCTCCAGCATCATGTGGGCGAAGTCGTGGTCGGTATTGCCCTTTGGCTTCAGGGCGTTCATCTTAGCCATCATGTCGTTCATGGAGGCCATCAGGGGCGAGGTGCCCGCGGCACCGTCCGCCATTTTAGAATGGTCCATGCCGGCCATGTTGCCGGTCACAGCCGAATCTGCAGTTGCTGGCGCCTCAGTGGTAGTAGCCGTGGTATCGGCTGACTTGTCGGAGTTGCAGCTGTTGAGCAGCAGGGTGCCCGAGCAGAGGGCAGCGAGGAGAAATGCGGACTTTTTCATGGGGTTAGGGAAGAGTTGAAAGTGAAAAGTGAGGTGTTTGGTCTGAGGATTAGGCCTTCACGTTGATGGTGAAGTCGCCGGTGTGAATCTGGCCGCCGTGATTGAATTGCAGAAAAACGCGGTACAGGCCGGGCTTTTCGAAGTTGGTATTGAAGCCGATGACGGGACCCTTGTCGGCCTGGTCGTTGGGGTGCACGTGCAGGTAGCGCTCGGTGTCCTCGCTGATGACTACGACGTGGCCCAGCGCCCCGAGGTACTTGTCGAGGTCGGTTACGGGCTGGCCATTCTTGCTCAGCGTGATTTTCATGCCCAGCAGCTGGCCCACTTTCAGGTCCTTATCAAAGGCGAGCGTAGCCTGGTAGCCGTCCCGGCTCCACTGCATCTGGTCTTTGCTGAACTTGACGGGCGTGTACTTGGCGCCCTGCACGCTCACTACCTGGCGGCCGAGCTGGTGGCCGCTGCCAGCGGGCGTGTAGTCCTGAAACAGCACGTAATCGCCGCCCTTGGCAAAGGTGAACGGAGCCCGGTAGTTGCCCTCAGCGGTGTACTCGGGGTGCTCATGGTAGAAAGCCGATAAGTCTTTGCGCACGATGATGAGGTGGATTTTCTTCTCGTGCACCAGAGCCAGCGGTACGGGTGCCTTCTCGTTGCCGACTTCCTGCGGGGTGTAGGTAAGCGTTACCGGTTGGCCCGCCACTAGCTGCATGGGCTTGGGCTCGAACTGCATGGAATAGCTCTTGCCATTGCTGACCTGGTCGTTGTGGACCAACTCCATGCCGCACTTGGGGCACTTCTCGCCGGGCTTGGTGCTGGTCACTTCCGGGTGCATGGGGCAGGCGTAGGTATGGCCCCCGGCGTGCTGGGTTGTGCTGTCGGGTACGGTGCCCGTGGGCGTGGTAACGGTGTTAGTGGCGCTGCTGCTGGACGAATCCGAGGAGCAGCTGGCAACGGTAAACAGGCTGGCAACGGCCAGCAGCGGAACAAAAGAGCGGTTCATGAAAACGGATAGGGGATAAACGAATACCGGCGGCCAGCTAGTGGCGGGGCCGGTGAGGGCCTAGGCCTGCGCCTGCTGCCAAAGCACGAAGCCCAGAGCGGCAGCCAACCCGGCGTAGAGCAGGTAGGACAGCCAGCGACGGCCCGGCCCACGGGGGAGCGGCGCACCGGCCTCCTGGCAACAACTCTTCATTGCGAGGGAGGAAAAACCAGGAAAATGGGGGAAGGGGGCGCGGCTGGGCCACGCGGGCGAGCAAACGAAAAGGCCCGCCCCGGACATAGCATAGCTATGCCGGCGCGAGCCTTAGCGCGTCGAAAGAATCAGACAGTCAGCGACTGGATGAAAATACGGATGTCGGGTATTTTGGGCTTTAAGTGCCGGGGCGGCACCAAAGCAACCGTAGCCGTGCGGTCCCACTTGCCAGCCAAGGGCCGGAAATGAAACTCAATTGCCGTCGGCAGAATAGCCGGGGCCGGAATAAGCAGATGCTTCTGGGCAGGGGTCGTCAGCGACGAGAGCAGCGAAGCAGACTTATCCTTGCAGCAATCGTGGGTACGGCTGGGCTTGGGCGAATGCCCCTTCTGCTTGGTATGGTGCTCGGCCACGGCCCCATGGCCATGGCAGCCCGCGTGCGCTGGCTTCTCGGCCTGGTGATGGGTCCCCACTGCCGAGGGAGGAGCCGCCGGCACCGGATTCAACGTTGCGCACCAGCACTGCCCCACGAACACGTTGACGAAGACGAGCAGGAAGCTCGTCGCCAGCAAACGGCGGAAAGGGAACAGGCTACGAAACATGAGGGGCACTAAGCAGCCGCAAAATTAGGCTTATCTCTCGGAAGCATTTGGGCTGCCTCTTTACCCGCAAAGCCCCGAAAGGGTTCCGGTAGCTAGAGTTGGCTTTTGAGGATGGAAGGCTAAAATGGCCTTTCTGAGCAACTCAGGCTCTTCTGCTTAGATAAGTGACAACCAGCACGCGGGAGCTTACAGCAAAATTATGTAAGAGTACAGCGTGATTTTGTAAACAGGTTGCGGTAGGCAACTGAGCATAGCTTGTCAATGACTGCGTCTTTAGTCGAACTGCTTGGTAAGCGTATTCGCGATTTATCTTCCAGCTTATTTAAGCAGTCATGCCGCTAGTACCGAAAAACCCAGGGGGTACGTTGGCCGAGCAGTACCTCGCTGAACTCGGTGAGCATTCATTTTTAACGCTATGGAGCTACGTCAGCCCTTTTCGCAACCAAAGCTTCAGCGCGCAGGGTAGCGAAGGAAAAGAGTTGTGTGATATGCTGGTGGTGTTCGATGAGCACGTCATCATCTTTTCGAGCAAGCACTGCGAGTATCCTACTACCCCTGACTCGGCATTGAATTGGAGCCGTTGGTACAAGCGAGCCGTGGCGGCAGCCGCTGACCAACTCTACGGGGCCGAGCGGTGGTTGAGGCAGCATCCTGAACGGGTATACCTAGACAAGGCCTGCCAGCATCCTTTCCCGGTGCCCCTGCCAGCCCCAGCCGCCATGAAAGTCCATCGTATCGTCGTGGCGCATGGTGCTTCGCAGCCCTGCCAGGCGGAGTTTGGCGGAACGGGAAGCTTAATGCTTGACAACCGGGTGCACGGGCCGGCTCACTACGATACCCAGCGCTTCAAGCCCGAGCCGTTCACAATAGGCTTAGTGGACCCGGCGAAAGCTTACGTGCACGTCTTCGATGATGCCTCGTTGGCGGCCGTGATGCAGATGTTGGATACGATAACGGATTTCGTGGCATACCTAGAGAAAAAGGAAGCCCTGTTATCCCAGGGCAGCCTGAAAGTGTGGGCGGCTGGCGAGGATGATTTGCTAGCCTACTACCTGCGTAACACGGACCACGACGAAGCTAGTCCTACTTTTGGTCGCCACATCTTCCCGGTTGCGGCGGGCTACCTGGGGCTGCGCATTTCAGAAGGGTTTTGGAGCGATTTCATAGCAAGTCCTCAGTATCAGGCCCGTCGCAAAGCTGACCAGGGTAGTTATGCATGGGATGGCTTGATAAAATTTATTTATGAACACACCGACGATGGCAACGCCTACGCTCTACGCCTCGACACCTCATTCACTAGTCGAGAAGCGGCCTTGCGCATCATGGCGCGCGAGTCCCGGCTGAGCCGCCGAATGCTGGCCAAGTCTTTCCGGGAAATGATAGTGCAATCAGAGCCGGACGAGTACCACGTGCGGCATACCGGCGCGGTGGAAGACAGCGGCGTGCAATACGTATTCCTGCTTTTGCCCAGAAGGAAAGGAGAAACGGTTGCTGACTACCGCATGAGACGCTTTGAGGTGCTACAGGGGTATTGTTTAGCCATCAAGTTTCAGCAGTTTGGCCAAACGCAAAAGTTCTTCGGCATTGCAACGGAAGCCGGTGGGTTTGACGCGTTGAGTAGCTACGATTTGATGTATTTCGAAGGCGGCGTATGGGAGGAAAACGAGCGCGAATTGGCAGAGCAGGCCAGTTTGTACTTCTTTCGGAATCCCGTAGCGTCAACTTCCCACGAAGATGAGTATTCAGGAGGCAACGAAAGTGCGTAGCGCAAGCACACTCGCTTTGTCTGTCAAATTATGCAAGTCTGCGACAGTATTTAATACCAACTTTGGTGAGTGAGAGCCGTTGCTTTGTAGAGTAGTTGTGGGCTTAAGCCGTGAGGCTGATAGACTCAGCAATCTGCTACTATTCTGCTAGTTATGGAACCTGCCACTAAAACCGAAACCCTCGACATCGAAGGCATGACCTGCGCCTCGTGCGCGTCCTTCGTCGAGAAGTCGCTCAGTCGCACGCCGGGCGTGCAGCGGGCCATGGTCAATTTTGCCACCGAGAAGGCTACCGTGGACTACGTGCCCACCCAGGCCTCCCCGGCTACCTTAAAAGAAGCCGTTATCAACGCTGGCTACGGCGTGGTGGAGCGCCCCCCCGACATCAGCGCGGCCGAGCGCAGCGCCGAAATTGACCGGCAGAAAGCGCTGGCTTACCAGAAGCTCAAGCGTCGCTTCGGGGTAGCCGTGGGGCTGGCCCTCCTCATCATGCCCCTGAGCATGCTCATGCTCTGGCCCGCCATGATGCAGCGCGTGAACATGCAGTGGCTCAACTACGGCTTGCTCTTCCTTACGCTGCCCGTGCTGCTCTACAGCGGGCGGGAGTTCTACGAATCGGCCTGGAACGGCTTCAAGCACCGGGCGGCCAACATGGATACGCTCATTGCGGTGGGCACTGGCGCGGCCTTTCTCTACAGCCTGGCGGCTACGGTGGTGCCCGGCTTTTTCACCAGTCGGGGCTTGATGCCCGAGGTATACTACGACACCACGGCTACCATCATTGCGTTGATTCTGCTGGGCAAGGTGCTGGAGCTGCGTGCGAAGACCCAAACGTCGTCCGCCATGCGCAGCCTGATTGGGCTGCAAGCCAAGAATGCCCGCGTGGTGCGGCCCGATGGCGCGGAAGTCGACGTACCCATCGAGCAGGTGCAGCTGGGCGACCTAGTGGTGGTGCGCCCCGGCGAGAAGGTGGCCACCGACGGCCTCATCATGGAAGGTAGTTCGGCCGTGGACGAGGCCATGCTTACGGGCGAAAGCCTGCCGGTGCAGAAGCAGGCGGGCGACCCGGTGTTCGGCGCTACGCTCAACAAAACCGGTTCCTTTCGCTTCCGCGTGACTAAGGTGGGGACCGACACCATGCTTTCACAGATTGTGAAGCTGGTGGAAGACGCCCAGGGTAGCCGCGCCCCCATTCAGCGGCTGGCCGATAAAGTCAGCGCCATTTTCGTACCCACGGTGGTAGTCATTGCCATCCTCACGTTCGTCATCTGGTTTGATTTGGCCCCGGTCGGCACCCGGCTGCCACTGGCGCTGGTCAACTTCGTGGCCGTGCTCATCATTGCCTGCCCCTGTGCGCTGGGGCTGGCCACGCCCACGGCCATCATGGTGAGTACCGGTAAGGGCGCGGAGCATGGCGTCCTGGTGCGCAACGCCGAGGCGCTGGAAAAGGCTTACCAAGTCAACACGGTACTGCTGGATAAAACCGGCACCATTACCCGCGGCGAGCCCGCCGTGACGGATTTCTGGACGCTGCCCGACCAGCCGACCAGCCAATTGCTGCAAGTAGTGGCCGCCGTAGAGCGCCAGAGCGAACACCCGTTGGCCGAGGCCGTGGTGCGCCACGCGGAGGCGCAGGGCGGGGCGAGCCTGAGTGCCACCGGATTCCGGGCCGTGGAAGGCAAGGGAGCCGCCGCCACCGTGAACGGCCAGGCCGTGCTGATTGGCAACCGCCGCCTGCTGGCCGACGAAGGCGCAAGCCTCTCCCCTAGTCTGATAACCCAGGCCGAGCAGCTATTGAGCCAGGCTAAAACGGTGCTTTACATCGCCGTGGCGGGCCAGGCCGTGGGCCTAATCGGCGTGGCCGACACCGTGCGCGACACCTCGGCCGCCGCCATCAAAAAGCTACAGGCGCTAGGCATTGAGGTAGTGATGATGACGGGCGACAATCCCGAAACGGCCGCCCAGGTGGCCGAGCAGGTGGGCATCACGCGCTATTTCGCCGAGGTGCTGCCCGCTGATAAAGCCGGTAAGGTGAAGGAGCTGCAAGCCGAGGGCCGCATCGTGGCCATGGTGGGTGACGGCATCAACGACGCACCAGCGCTGGCCCAGGCCGACATTGGCCTGGCCATCGGCTCGGGTACCGACGTGGCGATGGAAGCAGCGGGCATTACGCTCATGCGCTCCGACCTGAACGGGGTGGTCACCGCCATCGAACTAAGCCGCCAGACCATTCGGACCATCAAGCAGAACCTGTTTTTTGCGTTCATCTACAACACGCTGGGCATTCCCGTGGCGGCCGGGCTGCTGTATCCCTTCTTTGGCATTCTGCTCTCGCCTATGCTCGCGGCCGGGGCCATGGCCCTCAGCTCGGTGTCGGTGCTGACTAACTCGCTGCGCCTGCGCGCTTTCGATAACCACTAATTGTTGCTTGCTATGGATTCGACTGCCCTTATCGTAACCGTTGCTGGCCTGGGCCTAGCGGCCTTCGTGCTCTGGTACTTCTTCTTCTCGGCCCGCCAGACGGCCAGCGCCGTGTCCACGTCGGGCGGGGTGCAGGAAGTAGCCATCACGGTAAAGGGCGGCTATTCGCCCGATGTGATTGAGGTGGAGCGCGGCAAGCCCGTACAGCTGAGCTTTTACCGCGACGAGGAAAACAGCTGCTCCGAGGAGCTGCTGATGCCCGATTTCAGCATTCGCCGCGACCTGCCGGCTTTTAAAACCACGTTGGTGGAGCTGCTGCCCCAGCAGGCGGGCAAGTTTGAGTTTACCTGCGGCATGGGCATGCTGCGGGGTAGCCTGGTAGTGAAGTAACGGTCTTGGCTAAAAGGCAGCTGCCTAGGTTGCGGCCCCTACGCAAATTCATTAAGAGCGTAGCATACTCCTCGATTGCTGGGTCGTGGAGACAATTAGGCTGAACTATTATTTTAGCTTTTGCTTAATTACTTTAACACTATCTTTGCCAAAACTTCCTGTATGAAAGAGACTGTGTGCGTCCGGGTGTTTGCTGATAGCCAGCACATCCAGCAATGCAAAACGCGTTTGGCTCACGCCGAGCCGGCCCTGCAGTCGTTGGCGGGGGTCTTGGCTTTAGCCGGAAACGAGGTGCGGCTGAAAATTCTCCTCCTGCTGGCAGATGAACAACAGCTGTGCGTATGCGACATCGCCGATGTGCTAGAAATGACCGTTTCCGCCGTTTCGCAGCACCTGCGCAAGCTTAAGGATGGGGGCGTACTGCACGCCCACAAGGTGGGCCAAACGGTGTTCTACGCCCTGAGTCAGCCTCATTTACCTATTCTGCGCCCCCTGCTAGCTGGCTTACCGGCTGCTCCTGTTTCTCACTACGCCCAATGAATCAGTCCCCTCCCTCCGCCGACAAGCGCCTAGTGGGCGCGGGTGTGCTAGCCTCGCTCGCGGCTTCCCTCTGCTGCATTACGCCCTTGCTGGCCGTTGTTGGCGGGCTGGGCGGCGTGGCCTCGTCTTTTTCCTGGCTTGAGCCCTTCCGGCCCTATATGATTTTGCTGACGGTGGGCGTGCTGGGCTTCGCCTGGTACCAACAGCTAAGACCCCGGCCGGCCGATGATTGCGGCTGCGCGGTGGATGCGAAATCAACTTTTGTCCAATCCAAGGGCTTTCTGGGCGTAGTTACCCTGCTAGCGGCGCTGCTGCTGGCCTTTCCTTACTACGGCGCGAAGCTGTACCCCTCATCGGCTACGCCGGCGCCGCTGGCCACGAATGAGGCCGCGCCGGTCTGGCAAACGGCGAACTACCGCATCGGCGGTATGACCTGCGAAGCTTGCGCTAAACACGTCGAGCACGTGGTGCAGCAGTTGCCAGGAGTGCAGGCCGTGACCGTTTCCTACGCGCAGGGCACCGCGCAGGTCCGCTTTGATGCGGCCAAAAGCCCCGCCGCGCACGTGGTGCAAGCCATTGATGGCACCGGCTACCGGGTGCTGGCTACACATTAACCTCCTGCTGTATCATGCTCACACTCGAACCAAAAGTTCCCCTACTCACCTCCGTTTTGACGTGCCCAGTGTGCGGCCACGCGCAAGCGGAACAGATGCCGACCGATGCTTGCCAGTACTTCTATGAATGCACGAGCTGCCACACGGTGCTGAAGCCCTTAGCCGGCGACTGCTGTGTATACTGTTCCTATGGTTCCGTGCCTTGCCCGCCCATTCAGGTGCAAGGCCCCGGTAGCTGCTGTGGCTGAGGTACCTGGTTACTACTAATACAAAAGCCTTTAACTAAGGCCAATACTAGCGCATCCTATGCAAGCAGATAGCAGTGTTTCCCAGGTGCTGCCGCCGCCCGACGCGTACCGACTACTGATTAAGAATATGGTGTGCCCGCAGTGCATCCGGGTGGTGGGCGAAGACCTGGCGGCGCTGGGCCTGCGCGTGCACCGCGTAGCGCTGGGGGAGGCTGACGTGTCCACGCCCGATGGCACGGCGCCCGACTATGTCGCTATCCGGACCAGCCTGCAGGAGGCCGGGTTCGAGCTGCTGGAAGACCCGCGCGCCCAATTGGTAGACCGCATCAAAACGCTGCTGGTAGCCCTGATTCACTACCCCTCGCCGGGTCCCCGCCTGCTTAACTACTCCGATTACTTGGTGGAGCGCCTGGGCAAGGACTACCACTATCTTTCCCATTTATTCTCCGCTTCCGAAGGCCTCACGATTGAGAAATTCATCATCCGCCAGAAGGTGGAGCGCGCCAAAGAGTTGATTGGCTACGGCGAGCTGAGCATGGCCGAAGTGGCGCAGCAGCTAGGTTACAGCAGCCCCGCCCACCTCTCGCGGCAATTCCGACAGGTCACGGGCATTACGCCCACTGAGTATCAGCGCCTAGGCCCCGCCAGCCCCGCCCGCCGCAGTCTGGATTCGCTGATTTAGGGCTGCAGGGTGCCTTCCATTCCAGTATCTGAGGAGTAAAGCGCAGCCGCTCGTTTAACGGGCGGCTGCTTTTTTATGTTGATGAGGGTAGAACCTAGGCTCACCCTCGCAACCCTGCTCATGACCCGACAGCTACTCGTAGAATTCAAGGACTTATTTCGTGGCGACACGCCACCCGTTGCCGTGCTGCTGGATGGCATTAGCCGTTTGGACCGTTTACAGGGCGTTTCGCACCTGCTCGGCTACCTAAGCCAAACAGCGGCCCCCAAACGGGACTACGTGCTGGACATGCAGCAGATTTTCGGGCCGTCCAACGAGGCCTTTGGCGGTCAGGTCTATCATTCGACCCTGGCCTTGGCAAGCCGCAAGAGCACCAAGCTCAATTTCTTCCACCCCAAAACGACGCTTCAGCTGTTCGGCCACTGCTTCGATATGCCGGAGGGCCCTGTGACTCAAACGGAGGCGGAGGTGGAACGAAACGTGTTCACGGCCTGCCTGGTGCTGAACGGGGCCTACATCCGGGAACAATACCAAGCCATGACCGTCGCCCGGCAGCTGCTGCCACACCAGCCCCTTGCGGCGGCTGCCCTGGCAGGTACCTTCTCGGATTTTGAGTTGATAAACCACCGCTTGCCTCATATTGCCATGCTCCAACTTATCAAGTCGGTGCGGCTATTCGAGTTTCTGGAGGCCGAGCCCCGCTTCGCCCCGTTGCTGGGGGCCTTTCTGCAGCGCTTCAACTGCGAGAACTGGCAAGCATTCTTCCGGCAGCTAAGCGGCATTATCAAGCCCGTGACTCAGGCCGAAACCGCCGGCCGTATTGCCGTGGAGGTGCCGCCAGGACCAGATTATGATGAGGCTTGCGCATTCCTGCGGCACTTCACCTTACCAGAAGGGCAGCCCCTGGATATGGCGGACTTTACCAGCCTGCGCACAACGCCGCTGTGCGAGGAGTCGCCGGGTACCTTCGTGCTGGAGTACCCGGTACTGGTTTTGGAAACCCTGCATAAGGGCCTGTACTTCCAGTTTAGCGCCGCAAACCGAACCCTACCCAAAGGCCAGCGCGAGACAGACTGGCGCTCCGTGTACTGCGACCTGTTTTCGGAGCAATACCTGATGTACCTGCTGCTGAATGCCACCTTTCGGGGCCGGGGCCTGGCCCTGAGCGGGAAGACCATCTTCGAGGAATGGCAGCTGAAAGGGCAGTCCGAGCCGGACTATTATTTCCGCCACGATAGCCGCGCCGTGCTGTTTGAGTCGAAAGACGTGCTGGTGCACAAGGATGCCAAGGCGGGCCACGACTTCGCTACCTATCTGGACGAGGTAAAGAAGAAGTTTTACGAAGATGACGAGGGCCACCCCAAAGCCGCAAGGCAGCTGGCTAACAATGTGGAGCGCCTGCTGCGCAAGCAGCTGCCGTTCGATACTGATTTTGACCCGGCCGAGCTGATAATCTACCCGGTGCTGGTCGTGCACGACCGGCTCTACAACCAGCCCGGCCTGAATGTGGTCGTCAACGACTGGTTTCAGGAGGAGCTGGCCAAGCTGGCGCAGCAGGGTCTACCCGTACACCACGTGCGCCCGCTCATTATTATCGACGTCGACACGCTGCTTGCCTACCACGAAGACTTCCGGGATGGGCGGCTGGTGTTCGAAGACATGCTGGAAGAGTACGTCGCTTATCTGCATACCCCGGCTTGGGCGGGCATCAGCCCGGCGGCGGACGAGCAGCGGCAAATGCAGGGTGTTCATCCCTTCGCGCTATTCCTGGAGAACTACGCCGAAAAGCGCGATATGCTGGGCATTCCCAAAGAGATGCTGTACCAGATTCTGCCCATCATCAACCGGGGGGCAGAAGACTAGTGCGGCGCTAAAATATGGCTCGCAGTTGAGGTAGCGGCGTTTTGCAGCACACAAATTATGCAAGTCGGGGGGGCTGTCCTGCAAATCCTGGGTAGTAGACAGCCGTTTCAGAAATCAGGAAAACTTCACCTTACCCTGATTTTATGAAAAGGATATTTCGACTCCCCCTGCTGTCGCTGTTGCTGCTGGGCTTAGCTACGGTGTCGTGCAAAAAGGACGACGTAGATGGATTGCAGGTGCAGGCCCACGACGACAGCACCATGATGACCATCATGCACACCATGATGAAGCAGATGGACGCCATGACGCCAACCCAAGACCCTGATAACGATTTTGCTATGATGATGGTAATGCACCATCAGGGGGCCATTAACATGAGCCAGGAAGAGCTTAAAAACGGTACCAATACCGATATGAAGGCGATGGCCCAGGGTATTATCGACTCGCAGCAAAAAGAGATAACGCAGTTTCAGGCTTTCCTGAGCAGCCACCAGCCCCAGGCGCCGGCCGTGCCCCAGTTCAGCGCGCTGCAGATGGCCAACATGATGCGAATGAGCCAGGCGAATGACCTGCGTCCTCTAACCGGTGACACTGACTTTGACTTTGCGCAGCTTATGGTAGACCACCACAGCAGCGCTATCGAGAACTCCGATGCGGAACTCAAATACGGTCGGCAGGCCACTACCAAAACGCTGGCCCAGCAAATTATCGACGAGCAGAAGTCGGAGATTACGATGCTGCAAACTTGGCTGCTTGCGCATAAAAAGTACTAGCCCCTACTTACCTGGCAGGCAAGGCGGTTCATTCGAACCGCCTTTTTTGTTTTTCACCAATCCGGGTGATTGAGCTGCTCCGTTATCCCCGGCTTGCGAACCAGGCAGATTAACGCATCTTCGTAGTTCCATTTATCCCACCCGATTTATGCCTGCTCCGTTACCACCTCTTATTCAGCAATACAAAGCTGATTCCGAGTCCGTTTACAATACGTGGTTTATTAATAACGAGGAGCGCCTGAAGGCCTTCCGCTCCATTCGGCGCGGGGTGCAGCAAGTGGTAAAAGACATCAAGGCGGGCAGCTTCGGCAATGATTTTAAGGGCACCTCGCTTGAATTCGTGCTCAGCGTCATCAGCGAGCAGAAGCAGGTGTTCCAGGGCGCGGCGCATCCCTTCTACTGGAAGCCCAAGCTGCGCATCCCCGACATCTACGAGCACGAGGACAACAAGCGGGCCTTCGGGCAATTTCTGGAAAGCTGCCTGGCCGCTACCACCGAGCAGCAGCTGCTGCGCGAAATCGACATTCTCGACCGCCGCAAAATTAAGGGCCTTGGCCCGGCCGTGGCTAGCATCCTCTACTTCCTGCACCCCACGCTGATGCCGCCCTGCAACACGGCCATCGTCAACGGCTTCAATGCGCTGTTTGGAGAAAAAATCAAGCTGGGCTCCTGGTCAGAATACCTGCGGATGCGCGACCGGCTGCGCGACCTCAACCAGGAGCACCGCCAGCACTTGAGCCTCGACTACGGCGCGCTCAGCGGCCTGCTCTTCGACGTGGGCGTGAAGAAGATGATTGCCGGCGACCAGCAGTTTGCCACTGACGAGGACCGCGACAAATACCAGCAGCAGGCTCAGAAGCGTCATAAAGAGGTGCAGACCGAAGCGCAGGAGGAAAACCAGCATACGGAGATGCAGCACCACCTGCTGCGCATCGGCAAAGCGCTGGGCTGCGACGTGACGACGGCCATCAACGACCGCAACCGCCTCTGCGGCGGGCAGAAGTTGTCCTTTCTCTGCCTCGACCAGCACCCCGAGCTGCCGGTGCCCGCCGAGGTGGCCAGTACCATCCGCCTGATTGACATCGTGTGGTTCGCGCCCGGCACCAACCGCGTGGTAGCCGCCTTCGAGGTCGAGAAAAGCACCAGCATCTACTCGGGCATTCTGCGCCTGACGGACTTGGCCTTCTCCATGCCTGAGCACGAAACGGCCTTGTACTTGGTAGTGCCCGATGCCCGCGAAAAGGAAGTGCTGGCCCAACTGTCGCGCCCCGCCATCCGGGCCGCCGGGGCTACCATCCGCTACATCCTGTTCTCGGAGCTGCGCCAGCACTGCGAGGCCCTGTGCAAGTTCGGCGACTCGCCGGCGGCCATGCGCAAGATTGCGCGGACGGTTTCCTAAGGCTATTACGAATGTTAAGCGACCCGATACTTGCCGCCATTCTACACGGTCACTATCCGCCTATGAGCCTCTGCGACTACTCCAGCTATCTATCCCAACGGGTATACCGGCACCTGTCGGATGTTTTTCGCTACGAGTTGAGCTTTTCGGAGTTGGGCATGACTGACCATTTCATCCTGGATTTGGTTAGGTTCGCCCACCGGCGCAGTCCAGCCACAATCAAGGTCTACAAAACGTCGTGGCCGGTAGAAACCGCGTTTGGCAATGACATCGATTTGTTTGTGGGGGACGGAACCGGACAATACGACTGGTACGCGCTGCAAGCCAAGGTGATGTCGCACGAAGGGGAGTTCAATGACTTGAAAGTGAAGGTCAAGGGCGAGCTACACCAGTGGCACAAGCTGCTGTTGCACGAGCGGCTGTTCGGCAGTCAGGCCTTTTACTTATTGTACGTGGGGAAGTCGAAGACCAACTTTCCACCAACCCGACCCACGAAGCAAGATTGCCATGGGGTGGTGGCCCCCATTGGCGACTATGGCCTGAGCTTGGTGAAAGCGCTCGACATTTATAAGACGGTCACGCGGACTACTCCCATGAAATTCAGCGACGTATTTCCGGACCTTGTGGAACCCCTACGGAGCATTTTCTGCTGTCCTCGCCCATTGCCGCCGACTGCAAAAAAGTACAGTGAGGCTGAGATATTCTCGCCTGCTTACCGGCAGGTCTATGCGCGGGAGAAAAGAGACGCGAGTTCCCGGGACTATAACGCTTTAGACCATGTTCTGCCCGATGGCTTTGCCCCGCTCCGTATCCTGATTGACCTCAATCCAGACTTAGCAGACGGGAAAACTCCCAGCTAGCCGCCAGCACCTCGCTAGCGCTATGCCGGCTGAAACTGCGCCTGCACGAAGTCGTGAGCGTAGGCTTTCACCTGGTTGCGCACCGCACGGAACTGCTCCATAATTTCTTCCTCACTGCCCGTGGCTTTGGCCGGGTCCGGAAAGTTGTGGTGCAGCTTTTTCGCGGTGGACGGAAATACCGGGCACACCTCGTTGGCGTGGTCGCACACGGTCAGCACGTAGTCGAACGGCACGTGGGCATACTCATCCACGTGGTTGCTGGTGTGCTGGGAGATATCTACCCCGTCCTCCGCCATTACGCGCACGGCGCGAGGGTTGAGGCCATGGACTTCGACGCCCGCGCTGTACACGGCGGCGCGGTCGCCCAGTTCTTGCGTGAGGTAGCCGTGCAGCAGCTGGCTGCGGCAGGAGTTGCCAGTGCATAGCACCAGCACATTTTTCTTGTCAGACATAAGAAAGGGAAAAAGGAAGGTGAATTAAGCGGGGGTGGCCACGCTTTTGCCGCCGTACCAGCGGCGGCGAAACCAGAACGCCAGGTTGACCAGCGCAATCAGGGCCGGCACCTCAATCAGCGGGCCGATGACGCCCGCGAAGGCTTGGCCCGAGTTCAGGCCGAACACGCCGATGGCCACGGCAATGGCCAGCTCGAAGTTGTTGCCGGTGGCCGTGAAGGCAATGCTGGCATTCTCGGCGTAGTCGGCTCCTAAGTACTTGCCGGCCGCAAAGCTGAGCACGAACATGATACCGAAGTACAGGGCCAGCGGCAGGGCGATGCGCAACACGTCCAGCGGGACCTGCACGATGGTTCCGCCCTTCAGGCTGAACATGACCACGATGGTGAGCAGTAACGCTACCAGCGTAATGGGACTGATAGCCGGGATGTACACTTTCTCATACCACTCGTCGCCTTTGAGGCGGCGCAGGATAGTGCGCGAGAGAAAGCCGGCCGCGAAGGGAATGCCCAGGTACACCAGCACGCTCTGCGCAATGTCCCAAATACCAATGTTCACGGCGTACCCTTTTAGGCCAAAGTAGGGTGGCAGCACGGTGATGAACAGCCAGGCCAGGACCGAGTAAAACAGCACTTGGAAGATGGAGTTAAGTGCCACCAGTCCAGCCGCGTACTCGCGGGAGCCGTCGGCCAAATCGTTCCACACCAGCACCATGGCAATGCAGCGGGCAATACCGATGAGAATCAGGCCCATCATGTACTCCGGCTTATCCGGCAACAGCCAGATGGCCAGCAAGAACATCAGCAGCGGACCGAGTATCCAGTTCAGAAACAGCGAGAGGCCAATGATGCGGGTGTTTTTAAAGACCCTGGGCAGCTGCTCGTACTTGACCTTGGCCAGGGGCGGGTACATCATCAGAATCAGGCCGATGGCCAGCGGCACGTTTACCGTGCCCACCGAGAAGTAGTTGATGGCCCCGTTGAGGCCGGGCACGAAGTAGCCTAAGCCCACGCCCAGCGCCATGGCCAGGAATATCCAGAGCGTGAGGCCCCGGTCGAGGCCGGAGAGTTTCTTCTCGGCCAGGGCGGCCGGCGCCGGCGCGGCGGGTGGGGGTTGGTTCAAGGTTGCCATAGAAAGGGTTGAGTTAAGCGACGCCGACCGTCGGGCTGCGCCGCTCCAGCTGCACCGTGTTGCGCCACACGCCGTGGTGCTGGCCAATCCGTTCGCGGTGGCCGACGACGCGAAAGCCGGCCTGCGTATGCAAGCCGATGCTGGCGCTATTCTCCTCAAAAGTGCCGGCCTGTAGCGTCCAGATGCCGTGCGCTTCCGAATCCGTAATCAGCGCTTGCAGCAACTGCCGGCCCACGCCCTGGCCCCGGGCTTCGGCGGCGATGTAAATACTGAGTTCGGCCACGCCGCCGTACACGCAGCGGCTCGACACGGGCGAGAGAGCCGCCCAGCCCAGTACCATGCCGGCCTCGTCGACGGCCACCAGGCGGCTGTGGGGTAGGTGCGCCCGGTCCCAGGCGTCCCACTCGGGGGCCTGCGTTTCAAACGTGGCGTTGCCGGTGGCAATGCCCTCCTCGTAGATGGCGCGCACGGCGGGCCAGTGCGCGGCGGTTAGGGGGTGCAGCTTCATCAGGAGAAAGTAGAAAGGGAGAGAGCAGCCGGATTATTTGCGGTTGAGCAGGTAAGCCCGGCCACGAGTAATAGCGCGCCGGCCAGCCGGCTCAGGGTGAGGGGGGTACGCACGAGGCCCAGTAGCCCCAGCTGGTCAAAGAGCAGGGCCGTGAGCAGTTGGCCGGTCACCACCAGGGCGAAGAGCGAGGCCGCGCCTACCCGTTGCAGGGAAAAGACGATGGCCGCGATGTAGACCATCCCCAACGCGCCGCCCGTCCACTGATACCAGCGGATAGCATGCACGTCGGCCAGTGTCGGCAGCGAGGCCTGCGTGCTAAGCAGCACGAGGGCGGCGGCCAGGGTACCGACCAGGTAAGAGGCGAGCACGGCCCACATCACGCTGTGCAGGCCCCCACGTAGCTGGCTGTTGACGGCTGATTGCGTCGTCAGGGCCGCCCCGGCCAGTAGCAGCACGAGGAAGGAAAGGTATTTCATGGCAGCACTAAGCCAGTGGGTAGGTACGCCGCCCTTAGTAGGCCTTGCGCAGCATATCAGCGTACTCGTTGGGCAGCGGCGAGGCCTCCACCGCTTGGGCGGCTTTCTCCACGTCGTATTCCACCCGAATCAGCTCCGAGCGCACGCTAGTCGGGTCGGTAAGCGTGGTGTGCTCATCCAAGTGCAGCAGCTGGTAGGCGGCCCGCGGGTCGCCGTCCTTGGGCTTGCCTACCGAGCCGATGTTAAGGGCGTGGCGATAGCGGGTTTCGCCGTTCACCTCGTAGGCAAATGTGCGGTGGTAGGGCTTGTGGGTGTGGCCGAAGAGCAGCACATCGGCGTTGGCCTCCGCCAGTACCCGCAGGAAGCTGGCCTCGGGCCGGTCCTCGAACAGGTACTCGTTGATTTTGCGCGGGGAGCCGTGTACCATGAGCAGGCTGAGCGTGCAGGGCTCCTCCTGAAAGTCGAGGCGCATGTGTTTGGGCAGCAGGCGCAGGTAGCGGCGCTCGTCGTCCCCAGTGACGTGGTTGGTGTAGGCAATGCTCTGGGCCCCTAGGTCCTTCTGGGTGTCGGTTTTGTAGGCGCAGCCGCAGTTGCTGCTGGCCAAGCCGATACCCTGGTCGTAGTTGCCGGCCAGCGTGGGAATACCCCGGCGACGCACTTCGTTGACTACCTCGTTGGGCCAGGGCGCGTAGCCCACTAAATCACCCAGACAGAAAATCATATCGGGCCGGCGCTGCTCCATATCGGCCAGTACGGCCTCCAGCGCGGGCAGATTACCGTGGACATCGGAGAAAAAGGCAATCGTCATGGCAAAGCGAGAGGGGTAAGAATACTTCTAAGAGGCGGGGCCCTTGCGAGCCCCGCCCTTCAAGACCCTAGCAGCACCCGCCGCCCGGCGTGCAGCTGGCCATTTGCAGCTGAGGCAAGGCAAACGACTGGGCTGCCGGAATACCACACGCATCCTGGGCTAAGCACGCCGTTTGCTTCGAAGTCAACACAAAGTCGTTTCCCTCACGGGTCAGGCCAAATTTGCCGATGGTGGCCTGCTGGTATTCGACTTCAATATCCAGGTCCTCCCGGCCTAGTATTCTCTCCGATAGGTTCAGGATGTGCAGAAACTTCTCCGGCGCCAAACGGTGGTCATAGTCGCCCGCCTCCCAGAGCTGGAAGTTGGCTACTTTCTCTTGACGCTCCACGCCGCCGCAATCGATGAAATGCTTGCTTACCAAGCCTACTTCGGTCACGTGGAAGTGAGCGGGCAGATACTCGCCCGTGGGGAGACGGAAGTTAACGGCTTCTACTTCCGCTAGGGCCTGCTTTATTTCAGAAATCTTCATGACGTTGCTGGTTAAATGACTAGGAAAGAAGGAATAAGAGCAGGTGCTTTAGCAAGCGCAGGCGTCATCCGGACTGCACGCCGCGCCCGCGGTGGCCTCCAGGAAAAAGGCCGTAAACTGCTGGTGCACCTTGTTTAGTAGCTCGGTATTGAGGCAGTAGCACACGGTGAGGCCATCAATTTCGCCGCGTATCAAATCCAAGGCTTTCAACTCTTGCAGATGTTGCGAAACGGTGGTGCGTGAGAGGGGCAACTCAGCGGCGATGTCCCCCGAGATGCAGGTTTGCTTGCTGGCCAGAAACTGGATGATGGCCACCCGCGCCGGGTGGGCGAGCGCTTTGGCTAGGCGAGCGAGCTGCTGCTGGTCTTCGGTGAAGGCTGCGGTTTTAGCGTAGGTCATAGGGAAGCAGTCGGAAAGTCGGTGGCGGTAGCCGGGGAATCGCTGGTAGCAGCCAGCAGTTGCGTGAGCAGGGTTTCAGCCCGTTGATAGGCCCGTTGCTCAGCGGCTTGCAGGAGCGTGTCTATTTCTCCCCCTAGTAGCCCGTTATGGATTTTAGCCTGCAAGCGCAGACTTTCCAACGCGAGGCATTCCGTGCGGAGCACTCGTTCGAGTAGCACGTGCAGCAGCGCTGATTGGGTAGGTGCGGAAAAAGACATACAAGCGGAGCCTCAGAAGCGAAGTATGTTGCAAATATACGTCATAGTATGACGCAAGTTTACGTCATAGGTGAATTTTTCCAATTTCAGCTGTCTGTTCCTGCTTCCAATGAGAGGATGCTGGCTATAACTAGTTCTTACAGCTTAAGACGTTCAGAAACGTGCGGTGGCTGTTGCAGAACTCTTGGCCCGCCTCTGCTCCCGCGCTACCTTCTGTTTCCAAGCAGCTGTGACCGGCTGTGACGCTGCCGCCAACAGGCCAAAAACTGCCCCTGGAGCCGAGGAACAGGCAGGGCGATAGCCGAGCGCGGGGTTTGCTTGGGCTGGTGCTTGAGCAGCTTCTTGAGATTGAAGGCGAGGGCGGTCAGCAACATCATTTTATGGGCGCTACTGCGACCCTTCGTATTCACGCGCCGCAGCCCGTAGTGCTGGAGCAGACTGCCAAAAACCGGTTCAACGGTGCGCTGCCGCAATCCCCGCATGTGGCGACCGGGCCGGCTTTGCTGCCGGGCGAGCGCCCGGCGGTACTGGGCATCGTAGGCGGTGCGAATGAGCTGTCGCTTCTTGACGTTGGGTGCACAGGAGGGTTTGAGCGGGCACAAGCGGCAGTCCCGACTGGCGGCGCGGTAAACTTTGGCTAGACCCCCATCCTGATTCTTATAAAAGCTCTTGAAGGAGAGCGTTTTGCCTGCTGAACAGGTAAAGCAGTCCGTTTCCGCTTCATACCGAAAGCTGTCGATTTCGGGCTTGTACTTGCCAAAAACAGGAATCCAGGGCGTGATGCCCCGGGCTTCGAGCAAAGCGTAGTTCACCCCATTCGAGTAGTTGGTGTCCGCCACCAGGTCTACTAGCGGGAGGTCCTGGGCGAGTAGGCGCTGCTGCAAGGGCTCGACCAGGCTCGGCAGCAGCGTGCAGTCACGCCGGTCGGCAAAGTCAGCCTGCACGTGGCTGATAACCCCGTGGGCCTCGTCCACGGCCATACTACAGAGGTAATTCAGGGCCCGCGCTTTGCCGGGCTTGACAGAGATGCGCGCATCGGGGTCAGCGGGGCTGTAGTGCGTTTTGTTACTGAGTAGCCGCGCTTGCGGCCGACTGCGCCCCAAAGGGCCACTGTCGTTGCGCAGGTAGCGCGCGTGGGCGGAAGCTACGCGTCGTAGGTGATGGGCCGGGCTGGTGAGCAGCGCTTCCGGTGCGGCGGCCGGCGCCTCTTGAACAGGCTTGTCGGCTACGTGCAGCACAGGTGGCGATTCGTCGGCGGACTGCTTGTCGATTAGGCTCTCTAACGAGGCGTTGGCCTTGACGAAGGCGGAGTCTACTGCCTGGGTGTGGCCCGTGACGAGCCCAGCGGCTACACACTGGGCAAAGACGTGGTCAAACAGGTGCTCAAAGATGGCGGTGGGATAGAGCTGGCGTGTGCGACTGATAGTCGAGTGCCAAGGGAGGTCCTCGTCCACTTCATAGCCCAGAAAATACAGGATATCGAGCCGCAGGCTACAGTGCTCTATAAGGCGCCGGTCGCTGACCAAGTTTTCCAGGCGGCTGACGAGCAGCAGCTTGAAGAACACGACGGGGTCCAAAGAGGGCTGGCCGGTATGGCTGTAGAGAGCCTGGGTCTGGGCATAGAGAAAGTCCCAGTCCAGCAGGTCGGCCAATCGGCGGTAGAGATTGTGGCGTGGCACGCGCTCCGACAAGCGAAAGCGCAGCACGACTTTATCGACGAACTGTTTATGGCCCTGCATAGCTCTAAGATACCACTGGCCAGTCATCTACTTCTGCAACAGCCACTGCGCAATTCTGATACCCCCTCCCCTACCCCACCAGATAGCTCAAAAAGACGCTTTCTGGCGGGTCAAGAAGTGGGTTCTGAAAGTTTTGAGCGCATAGATTTGTGACCTAGCCTTTCTGAGCTGTGTTGCAGTTCACCATTAAGCGGATTGAACTGGTATAGCTGGCTCTTACCTTGGATTTGCTTATCTCGCTGAATTGGGCGTTGAACCTGGAAGTGCGGGATTTAGTAAATGACCCTGCCATCACCAATTCCGATAAGGAGGTGTAAATAACAGGTAGCTGGGTAGAGGGGTAGGAGACATTGAATTCCTGTGCAAACACAGAATTTTTGTTAAGTAGCTTAATAATATGCTCATAGCAGGTATACGACTCTTGCTTACCAGAAATACCGGTATTTATGATATTGCCGGTATTTCTGGTATTACTATTATTACTGGTAAAGGTGGTAGTACTGGTAAAGACGGTAGTACATGAAATACCGGCATTACCGGTATTTCTGCTAACTTGCGAACTCATTGTTTTTCTCTGACCTATGCAGCTGCCATCCGGCTCCGTTCGCTCACCACAGATTATCGCGGTCACCAATAACAAAGGTGGCGTGGGTAAAACCACCACTACCCTGAATGTGGCGGCTGAATTAGCTCATCGGGGTTATCGCACATTGCTCATTGACCTGGATATGCAGGCTAATGCGACTACCGGTCTGTTTAAGCGTGGTGCGCCTGGAGGACGTACCGTGGGCATGGGTCTACTGGGTGAAGCAGCGGCAGCCGAGTTGATAGTAAAGACCTCTCTGGCGAATCTCTCGCTTATGCCAGCTAATATTCACCTAGCCAAACAGAGCGAAGAGCTTTATCGTCAGGATGGCTATGAGCAGCGTTTAAAGCAACTGCTGGCCCCAGTGGCGTCCAATTATGACTTCGTCATTATTGACTGCCCACCCATGCTGGGGGCAATGACCTACGTCGCCCTTGCTGCCGCAACAGCCTACCTGGTGCCCTGCGAACCTGAAAAATACTCCTTCGACGGTCTGCGCCTAGTTGTCAATCTAGCGAGTGGTGTTCAGGCACAAATCAATCCTGACCTGAAAATGGCCGGGGTATTTTTTACTAAATACAATCCCAAAAAGCGCAGTAGCCTACACCATGATATTGTGGACGCTGCTGAGCATCTCTATCCGGATAAAGTACTGCCTAATATCCGCGCCGACCAGTCGCTGGCTCAGGCGCAGCGGGTCGGAGAGCCTGCCATCCTATATAAACCGGACTGCAATGGAGTCGCCGACTACGCCACCTTGACAACTGCCATCCTCGAAAATCTATGAAGAAGCCTGCATCCAAAGCGCCGAAGGACCTCACCGACCTCATTGGCCCGGCATCCTACGAGCCCCAGACTCAGCCTGCCTTTACGACGGCCTCGTTACCCCCCGCCAAACCTAAATATCTCAAATTTACTGACCGCATAACCCCTGAAAACCGCTTACACATGGACCGAGTAGCTTATTGGGGGCATGGTGAAGCTCGGAAGCTAGTCAACATTTTCAACGCTGCCTTGGCTGCCTATTTTGCTACTCACCCAGATGCTCAACGACCTACGCCTGACGAAAAAGAATAAGGTGTTATCGAAAAGCCATATTTGCCAGAAAGGGAGGTAATACCAGAAATACTGGTATTACCTCCCTTTCTGGCAAATATGGCTTTTCAGTAGTATTTCCAGGTCAGATTCAAACTAGTGAAGTAGTGGATGTGCGTGACAGTTAACTGGTGAAAATGTCACCCAATAAATAGAAGGTGGGGTTGCCGCAAGTTTCGGCTGAGTCTAGAATTTAAGGATTTGTCTCGTCCGGAAATAAGTTGACCGTTTGACGATATTCCGAGCCTGGGGTAACCAGTTCGCTGGTAGTACTAAAAGTACTTCATTCTGGCGGCTCCGTTACTGACGGTTTGTAGTAATTTTTCCAGTGCCGTTCTAGAGGGCCCAGCTGCGGTGCGCCTCGTTCGGGCTTTGCATGGTACAGTTCAGATGGGAGCGTTTGTAGTTGTAGAGAAACACCGCTCCTCCGGATATTGGCCGGCCTCGTCCAGCGAGCGCATGAGGTACTAGCTCAGGTATTCGACCAGGCCAAGCGCGGCGGTCCCCAGCAGGCTACGGGCCGGTGACCGGGCGCCCGACGTGTAGCTAGCGACGGGCTAGTGGCTATCTGACCAGTTGAGCGGCAATGACTGGAAGCTCTAGCTCTTCAACTCGGCCGAAGTAGCAGCCCCTATTTACCTCAAGTGCATCAAAGTAGACAATGACGTGCTACGTCAAGCGTATGGACGCTCCGATGGTCTGATGCTAATTCGCCCGGATAGCTACATTGCCCTCTTCGTTGCTACCTGGGGCGAGGCGCATACCTATTTCGACCAGTAGCGGTAAGCTGCCAGCGCAGATTCGCTCGCCCTCTGGGGGAGGAGTGCTGGCCCTACCCAGGAACCTAGTCGTGGCCAGCTCATACTAGGTCGTTGACAGGGTGAACTGCCACTACATTTCCCAGTCAGGCAGACGGGCAACTCACTGGTCTGTGCTACCTATTAACTCACCTGTTTAGCTTTTGGAACAAACCTTTAACCAAGGCCAAGTTTGGTACAGATGTTATATGGCTTGCCCACTTACCCGAATTAGAGTACCAGAAAGCAGTCAGAAGTGTTTAATCGGATACAACTAAGGTCCTACTCGCAGAAGCAGGCCCTGTAGGAGGCCCTCGACTTACTACTATCCAGTGCTACCCCCGCCCGGACGCGGGTCCAGGAGTAGCAACGTCGCCAGCGTATTCAGCGGGACCGCCGGGGCGAGGTGGGAGGATGAGAATGGTAGTCCAACGGCTAACGTCGACTCTTCAACGCCGCTAATCTCCTGCGTAGGGGCAGATGGAGTGCTCAAGATGGCTTTCGAGCGCCCGGGCCTACGTTTGCGATAGTAAGGAAAAGGCCACCAGGATTCTTAGTGGCTTTTAGCTTGTCCGTTTTGAGGTCAAAGATGAATTTAAACAACTTGGTTACCAAGTCAGGATCTTGTAGAATCCTGCCGCGTAAGACCGGTAACATGATACCAAGGTCATCCAAGTATTTGGCAGCGGTCGTCAATTTGTCAGTCTCGGCTGGCTGCTGAAAGGAGCGAGCCGGCGACGCAGACTTCTTGTGCGTGATATTGAAGCGGGCTCTGTCGAAGGAGCGTCCCTTCTTCAGCAGTTCATAGGATATATTGAGTTCCGTGTGCTCATTTATCTGTGCTACGGCCACGTCCAGCACGCGTTCTTTGAGTTGACTGATTTTAGTGAACAAGTTTTTGCCTTTTTCCTTGCTTTTGCTATCCGGATTTTCACCGCTTGATTCCCTGTCGTCCAAATTCCTATCGTCCGCTTCCTTGGTCTTCGCTTTTCTCCTAGTCTTGCCTTTAGTGGGCTCCTCCGCGCTCAAGTTCAGCATATAGCGAAGCTCTACCAGCGTGTAAACCTGGGTAGCGTCCTTATCCTTCCACTGGCTAACCAGATGATATATTCGCTTGGCGTATTTGCTGGTCAGTTTCAGTGCCGACTGCAACTCGTAGGAGGTAAAATTCTCCTTTAAATCAAACAGGTAGGGGCGGATTGATTTGGTCAGTTCAATGACGATGCGTCCTTCCCCGAGCACGTACACCACTCGGTCCATCATCCAAAGCTGGATGACCTGACCATGCTCCCTAACGTTGAACATACGAGAACCCATGCTTTCTGTCGCTTCCTGCAACTGGCTGTAGTTCCACTGTCGGCCACTAATTTTTTCCATTTCCTTCAGATAGAGCGTATAGACCTTATCAGGCGGGTCTTCGCGTCCTAAACTGGTCAGCAGGAAGAACATGATATCCATCTGGCAAGCGGAATAATCATAGCGAGCGGTCGTGATAGCATTGTGCTGACGAATTTCATATGGTCTTGGCGACGCTTCAGCAACAGGAGAGTAGTCCATAGCAAGAGGGAATGGGCAACAAAGATAAGTTATCCACATTTATAAAAGCCACATTTGAAAAACAACGTGGCTTTCCACTTATAAAAAGTGGCTTTCCCACTTATAAAAAGTGGCTTTTCGCTTATAAAAAGTGGTTTTCCACTTATAAAAAGTGGTTTTCCACTTATAAAAAGTGGTTTTCCGAGCTTGCAAGCTACTGATTTATAGATAATTGTGAGCCCTACAAATAGAACAAATAATTAAAAATATCACAAGTTGTTGTGACTTTTTTTTTAGGCATTTAGAGTCTGGTAAGTTATCCACATATGAAATGAGTGCCCCCAGGAGAAACAAAAACAAACAAATACGCGAGAGCGTAGTCTGATGAAAAATGGAATTGCACTTTTCCAATTATATTTTTAACAATGCTAAGTTAAAACCACTTTTTATAAGTCAATCTTATGGACTTGGATAATAATAATAATAATTTTAATTTTTCCTGCATTTGCTCTAGAATAGGATGAATTTGCCAATTTTTTCAAAGAGAAACAAGCCTCAATAGAAGAATAGTGCAAATTATTCACGAGTTTTTAAATGTCTAAAACGCGAAAAACCACTTTTTATAAGTCTGTGCCTATGTGCGCACACGCTACAGTACATACTATTGAAGGTTAGTAGGTTATACAAATAGTACGTATCTAATTCAACTTGTTTTACGGCATGTTTGCTTGCTTTTTAGCTGTTACACGATGTCTCAGAATCACCTCTTCATGCCAATCAATATGACATCCTACTGCTATACTTAAGATAGGTGAGTTCTTTTACATCCCATTCTCTATCCGTTGCGTTATCCTACAATTAACCATACTTGTACTAATGCAAAACAAGAAAAAGTCAAGCCTATCCTAGACAGAACGTTGCACGATAAATAGGATAAAACAGCTAAAGCTGAAGGCAGAGTCAGCCCCCGCTCGCAGCGAATTTAAACTCTGCTTTGAACACACAGAATTTTGTCAATAGAACAGATAAGAGACAGTACCACTTGGTTTTACCCTAAGTGCTCTCAGTTAACAGGGTGGTTGGGAATTTAACATACCGTCATAATGAGCTTGCCAAAGTATATCTACTACTTCATCTAGGCCGTTCAATGAAGCGGTAGAGACGCTTCGATACTGCTTATGCTAGCGTTACGCGAACTGGGGCGGGCCATGCGCACCGAGTTTATGCTGCGCTACATGGACGACCACGACTTGCACAAGCGCATTAATGACCAGTTTGACAAGCTGGAAAGCACGCACCAGTTCGCTCGCGTCATGGTTTATGGGCAAAACGGGCAGTTTCACTACGCCGGCAAAAAGGGGTAGCGCAAGAGTAAGAACAGAAATTCCCGTTAGGGCAGTTGAGCGAGCTGTTCTTCCAAACTGGTCGGGTCGCGTAGCGGCCGCAGCTGTCCGGCCGCAATGCCCTCGGGCAAGGTAAAATCGTAGCGCCCCAGCATGTTGATGTGCTCGTGCAGCAAGGGCGAGAGCCGGGCCACGTCGCCTGGTTCCGGCGGTTCGGCGGCCGCCTGGTGCTGTTCCAGCGCTTGTTGCAGGTAGCGCGTGTTCCACAGCACCAAAGCGTTGACGACCAGACCCAGGGCTCCTAGCTGGTCCTCCATGCCCTCGTGGTAGCGCTGGCGCAGTTCGCCCTTCCTGCCGTGGAAGACGGCCCGGGCCACCGCGTGGCGCCCCTCGCCCCGGTTGAGTTGGACCAGGATGCGCCGGCGATAGGCCTCGTCCTGCACGTAGGCCAGCAGGTAGAGCGTTTTCTCTACCCGCCCAACCTCGGCCACGGCCCGCCCCAGACCGGAAAGGGAGCCGGCCCGCTGCAGCGTGCGCATAACGGCCGTGGCCTTGACCTTGCCCAGTTTGAGCGAGCCGGCCAGCCGCAACATATCGTCCCAGTGCTCGGCGATGAGTCGGGTGTTAAGCACGTGGCGGCTTAGGTCGTTGAGGTCGCCATAGTCGTCTTCCTTGCTCATCCGCCAGAAGCGCTGGTCCGGCAGGTCGGCCAGGCGGGGGCTGAAGCGGAAGCCCAGCAACGAAAACAGGCCAAACACCACCTCGCTGTAGCCGTGGGTATCGGCCATGATTTCGCGCGGGTCCAGGCTGGTTTGCTGCTCCAGCAGCCCGGCCAGGATGAAGAGCGAGTCGCGCAGGGTGCCGGGAATGACAATGCCGTGGAAGCCCGTGAACTGGTCGCTGGTGAAGTTGTAGTAGGTCACGCCGCGCTCCGAGCCAAAGTATTTGCGGTTCCAGCCCGCGTGAATCGTGCGCACGGGTACCACGAAGCGCATGCCATCGGCTGAGGCGACTTCCCCACCGCCCCAAGCCTGGGCTAAGGGCAACAGGGCCTGGGCATCCACCAGCCGGGCGTTGGCGGCGGTAAGCGTTTCCACCCGCAGGTAATTTTGCTGGACCCAGGAGAGGTGCGGCAGCGTCAGGGCCGGCACCTCGGCCCGGGCCACCGTCTTCAGGCCGATGTTGCAGGCCTGGGCCAGTAACACGGCGCAAATGCTCAGCGGCAAGTCAGGGGCAGCTGGCTGACCATCGGCCGCGTGGGTGAACGCACGGGCGAAGCCAGTGAAGGCATCCACTTCCAGTAGTAGGGCCGCCAACTCGACCTGAGGCAGGCGCTGCGCCAGCTGCGCCCGGAGCGTGCGCAGCTGGTCCGACTCGGTTTGAGCCGCTAGCGCGCTGAGGCTCACGTAGGGCTGCCCGTCTTCTTCGAGCACTTGCAGGGCCGAGTTGCGCGGCAGATTCGTGCTGACTTCGGTATAGGCCGCGGCCAGCTGCTGCTGCCAGCGGGCCAGCTCGACCTGCGGGTCGGTGGCTCGCTCCAGGGCCCGGGCCACGGAGTCGCGGACCTGCTCCCAGGCCTCCCCTCGCAGCAATTCCGCCCGCGGGTCGCCGTAGCGCTCGCTGCGGCGCACGAACACGTCGCGGCGACGCAGCGCCTGGTGCAGGCGCTCGACTACGCAGAGCGTGTAAGCGGGCGGATGGACCAGGCCTTTGGCCGGAAACACCCGCCGGGCCCACCTGCGCGGTACCACCGCGCGGGGCGCACTCGCCCACTTCGGGCAGCCCCGGCCACCCGCCTCCTGGACCTGCAGGAAGCACCAGGCATCGAGCAGGGGCTTGGCGGCGGGCGTGCCCTCAAACACCACCCCGCGCAGCAGCGCCGGCAGAAAGCGCCGCACCGTGGCGTAGGGCGTGCTCAGCGCCTGCACCAACGGGTCCTCCGCGCTGTGGGCCAGTTCCTGCACGGCATCCGCCGCTGCGCGCAGGGCATCCTTGCTGAAGCGTTCGAGCACGTGCTGGCGCAGGGCCGCGTCCGGCACGGCCTCGTCGAGCAGCAGGCGCACGGCCTGCTCCAGCACCAGCGCTGCCTGGTCCAAATCCTTGAGCGAGCGCAGGCGCTCGCGGCGGCGGGTGGTTTCTCCGCTCAGGGCCAAGGTGGCCATCAGCCCGTCGAAGAGGTCGAGGATATCATCCGTGGCCGTGCGTTCGAGCGTTTGCCCGAACACGAGCAACGTGGCCAGGCGGCGCTCCTCGCTCATGCGCAGCAGGGTCTGGGCCCAGGCCAGTTGGGCGTGCCGGGCCAGGCGCGCCAGCCGGGCTTCGGGCAAATCCTGCACGGGCACTTCGCTCACGCCCAGTGCCCGAATATGGTCCAATCGACGCAGGGCGGCTACCAGGGCCGGGGCGGATACCCGGGTGGGGGCCGTGCGCAGGACTTCCAACGGGGTGAGGCGTTCGCCCGGCTCCACCTGCAGCAGCGCTTCCAAAGCCGCTTGTTGGGCCGGGCTAAGGCGGGCACGCAGTTGGCGGTAGAGGTGACGCCCCGTGCGCTCGCGGACTCGGGCAATCAGGCGGGCCAGCACCGTGACGCCGGGCAGCACCACGCGCTGGGCCACCAGGTGGGCCGTAGCCAAATCGAAGAGCACGCTTGGCCGCACGGTGCTGGTGGCCACCTGCGCGTAAAGCCAGCGGGTAAGACGAAAAGCCTGCCGGCCGTCAAACGACTGGTACTGCAAATAGGCTTGAATCAGGGGCTGGTGCTCGTAGCCGGTGTTGAGGCGGTCCCGGTACGGCCCCAGCTGCTCAGCAGCCAGGCCGAGTTGGTTGGCCAGGGTCTGCACCACCACGGGGGGCACCTGCAGCGGGTTCACCAAAAAGGTGCCCAAAAACCGCAGCGTTCCCAGCTGCACGGCGCAGCCCAGGCGGGTATGGGGCAAGCGCCGCGCCGCCAGAAACTGCTTATCGGCCGCACTCAGGTAGAAGAACCGGGTGAGCTGCTCGGGGCTGGGGTCGGCGTGGTACTGACCGTAACGCGCGGCTTGCTCGTCACTGAGAAATTCAACGGGCATGGGCGGCGCTTACTAGCTGGCCTGGCTGCCGCCCGTCGGGACGCCCAAATGCGCGAGGTAGCGGTAAATGGTGGCCCGGCCGACGCCGAGCAACTGGCCAATTTCCGCCACCGTCTTGTCCTGCTGCAGATAAAGGGTCTTCGCGGCCTGGGCTTTCGATAAGGCCTCTTTGGAAAGCCCTTTTGGCCGCCCCCCCTGTCGGCCGCGGGCGCGGGCGGCCGTCAGTCCTGCCCGGGTCCGTTCGCGGATGATGTCGCGCTCGAACTCGGCCAGCGAGGCAAATAGATTAAACATGAGCCGTCCTTGCGCCGTGGTCGTGTCCAAGTGGTCCTGCAAGCTGACGAAGTGGATGCCTTTCTCCTGAAAACCCGTCACCAGCGTGACCAGGTCTTTTAGCGAACGGCCCAGCCGGTCCAGCTTCCAGACCACCAATGCGTCGCCCGGCCGCAGGCGGGTCAGCAGGTGCTGGAGCGCTGGCCGCTCCTTGACCGACGACACTTTTTCCTGGGCCACCTCGGCGCACCCGTAGGCCTGCAAGGCATCGGTCTGCAGGTGCAGCTGCTGGTCGGGGGTGCTCACGCGGGCATAGCCGAAAATCATAGGCGGTATTCTCAGGAAGTCAATGGGCGCAAAGATAGCGAGCCGTTGATTCATGAGAACAGCACATGAGACATTTATTGCTGGCCTCAGGCACCTCTCAAACTAGCGAGGCCACCGGGTCGAAAAAACGCCCGAGCGGTGCGACACGAACTGATTATAGCCGTTGGCCTGGGCCAGGCGCACGGTTTCCAGGGTTTCGGTGACGGTGCCGATTTGGTTGAGCTTGATGAGCACTGAGTTGGCAATGTGCTGGTCGATGCCGGCTTGCAGAATGGCGGGGTTGGTGCAGAAAATGTCGTCGCCCACCAGCTCGATTTTGCGGCCCAGCGCCTGCGTGTGCAGCTGCCAGCCGGCCCAGTCGTCCTCGCCCATGCCGTCTTCGAGCAGGATGATGGGGTACTGGCTTACCCAGCTCACCCACAGGTCATTGAACTGCGCCGAGGTGAAGGTTTGCTTGGTCGATTTGAACAAGCGGTACTGGCCCGGCTGGCCGCCCTGGCCTTTTTCCCACAGCTCGCTCGACGCCGGGTCGAGGCAGAGCGAGATGTCGGTGCCCGGCCGGTAGCCCGCCTGCGTGATGGCTTCGAGCAGCAGCTCCACGGCCTCCTCGTTCGACTTCAGGTTGGGGGCAAAGCCGCCCTCATCGCCTACCCCCGTGTAGTAGCCCTTCTGCTTGAGCAGGGCCTTGAGGGCGTGAAACGTCTCCACGCTCATGCGGATGGACTCGGCAAAGGTGGGCGCGTTGTGCGAGGCAATCATGAATTCCTGAAAATCAACGTTGTTGTCGGCGTGGCGGCCGCCGTTGAGCACGTTCAGGCAGGGCACGGGCAGCACGTAGCTGGCCTGGTCGGCCAGCTGGCGGTAGAGCGGCCGGCCAGTGGCGGCGGCCAGGGCGCGGGCGTAGGCCATCGACACGCCCAGGATGGCGTTGGCCCCTAAGCGCGACTTGTTATCGGTGCCGTCCAGGGCAATCAGGCGGTGGTCGAGGTCGGCCTGGTCGGCCAGCTCTTGGCCCAGCAGCGCCTGGGCGATTTCGCCTTGCACGTTGGCTACGGCGTGTTGCACGCCCTTGCCGCCGTAGCGCTTCGGGTCGTTGTCGCGCCGCTCCACGGCTTCTTTCTCGCCGGTACTGGCGCCGGCCGGCACCAGGGCGCGGCCGGTGGCCCCGCCTTCGAGGGTAATATCCGCTTCCACGGTGGGGTTGCCGCGCGAGTCGAGGACTTCGAGGGCGGTGAGCGAGGTGATTTTCATGGGGGGGTTGAGGGAAAAAGGGTAAGGGGAAAGTCTGATGTACAAGGGTCAGGCGGGCGTAGTGGCCGAATCGGGCGCGTTTGCCTGCGCTAGCAGCTGGTTGGCCAGGGCAGTGAGGCGCTGCACGCGGGCATCCCAGTCGGGCGCCAGGGTTGGGGGTAGGGCCCCGTAGCCGCTGAACTTGGCGGCCGGCGCATCGCCCAGAATCTCCCAGAGCTGGGCGGCGCGAAAAGCCACTTCGTGGCGGGGCGAGCGGGGCTGCATATCGAGGCGGTAAGTGGCGTGCAGGGCCGCCAGTTCGGCGCGAAAAGCCTCGGCGGTGGCGGTGAGGCCGGCGTGCTCGGCGGTACTCAAGTCATCGGCCCATACCTGGGCGATGCCGGGCGGGTGCGGCCCTAGCAGGGCCTGCAAGGCGGTGAGGCGGTCTTCGAGCAGCAGCACCAGCGAGCTAAGTACGCGTTGGTGAGTAGGCGAGAGGAGTGGCTCCCCGGCCGGCGGAATAGGCAGTGGACTGAGCATCAGGCAGTGGGGAGAATAGGGGTGGTAGCAGCAACCGGTAGCCAGCGCGCGGCCCCCCAGGCGTAGAGGCGACTCACGCCATAAGCCAGGGGGATGCTCAACAGGACGGGTGCCAGCACGTCGGAGGGGTAGTGCACGCCCAGGTACACCCGGCTGTAGGCCACCAGCAGTGCCCACGGAAACAGCACCCCGGCCAGCCACGGCAGCCGGTGCCGGGCGGTGAACAACAAGTAAAAAGCCAGCGCAAACACGTTGCCGGCGTGCGACGACACGAAGCCGTAGGGGCCGCCCCGGTAGCCGTGCAGCAGGTGCAGCTGCCCCGCCAGCCCCGGCTCGTGGCTGGGGCGCAGGCGGTGCGCCCAGGGCTTGAGCAGGCCCGAGGCCAGCTGGTCGCTGGCCAGGATAAGCACCGCAATCAGCGGCACCAGCACCCAGGCCCGCCAGCCAAAGCTGCCCACCAGTACCGCCAGTAGCGCGGCGTAGAACGGCACCCAGGTAAACGTCTGGCTCGCCCACCACAGCACCGCATCCCAGAATGGGGTGTGGTGGCAGTTGGCCAGCAGCAGTAGGCGCGTATCCAGCAGTTGAAGGTGATGGAGCATCACGAGCAGGCAGTAAGAGAGGAAAGAATACTGGGAGTGGCCCGAGGGGCTAGGGCTGCCGCGCCGCCTGATGCAGCTCGCCCAGCCGGCGGCCGAGGTGGCGGCCCAGCAGCGGGTGCTTGGGGTGGCCCACTCTCTGGGCAGTATAAATACCGCTGTGGCCCGAAAACAAATAGGCCACCACGCAGGCCACGCCCAGGTAGATGCCCGCGTGCGTGCCAAACAGCTCCAGGCCCATGAAAAGGCAGGCCAGCGGCGTGTTGGCCGCCCCGCTGAACACGGCCACGAAGCCCATGCCCGCCAGCAGGGCCACCGGCAGCGGCAGCACCGGAGCCAGCGCCGACCCCAGCGCTGCGCCGATGAAAAACAGCGGCGTGACCTCGCCACCCTTGAAGCCCGCGCCCAGCGTGAGGGCCGTGAGCGCCAGCTTCCAGGCAAAATCCTGGGGCGGCAGCGGGTGCTCAAACGCCTCCACGATGACCGGCACGCCCAGGCCGGCGTAGCGCATGGTGCCCAGGCCCCACATGGTGCCCGCTACCAGCACGCCGCCCACCACCGGCCGCAGCGGCGCGTACTGTATGCGAGCAAATTGCTTACTTATCCAGTGGGTAAGGGTAGCGAAGCTACGGGCCGTAAGGCCAAACAGGGCCCCCACCAGCAGCGTGCAGCCCAGCCCCGTGGCCGTGAGCGGCAGGGCCGCTAGCTCGGGATAGTGCGTATGGCCCACGCCCCAGGCGCGCGTCACCACGTCGGCCACCACGGCGGCCAGAAAGCTGGGCAGAATGGCTTCGTAGCGCATCGAGCCGAGTAAAAACACTTCCAACCCGAAGATGGCCCCGGCCAGTGGCGTGCCAAATACCGACGCAAAGCCCGCGCTCATGCCCGCGATGAGCAGCAGGTGCCGCTCGCGCCGGGGCAGCCAGCGCGAGAGCTGGTCGGCCAGCGCCCCGCCCATTTGCACGGCCGTGCCCTCGCGCCCCGCCGAGCCGCCAAACAGGTGCGTAAGCAGCGTGCCGCCCAGCACCAGCGGCACCAGCCGCAGCGGAATCACTTCGCTCGGGGCGTGGATTTCATCCAAAATCAGGTTGTTGCCTTTCACCACCCGGTTGCCGAAGCGGTGGTAGGCGAGGCCCACTAGCAGACCGCCTACCGGCAGCAGGGCCAGGGCCCACGAGTGGGCCTCACGCCAGCGCGTCACCCATTCCAGACTGACTAAAAAGCCGGCCGAAGCGGTTCCGGCCAACGCGCCGACCAAGCTCGCCAGCAGCAGCCAGCGTAGCATAAACCAAACCGTGGGGGTAGGGGAGAGGGCCCGTAAGCGGGCGGGTACCAAGCGGGCGTAAATAGGGGGATAAGCCACGGGAGCGAACGCTAGGATGAACTACTCGGCGTAGCCACTAGGGCCAGCCGTCTCGTAGGAATCATCAGCGCAGCGCACCAGGCGCCGGCGGTTCGCGGTGGAAATCCATCACCGTACTGCGCCCTTATACGGAGCGGCGATGGGCAGGTTGTGGCAATAGGGCAACCTGCTGGCGATATCGCCAAAAAAACTTGTGGCTGGCCCGGCCGTTAAGGAAGCTCCTTAGCCTGCTGCCATGACCCGTTTCCCCTTTTTGTCTGCGGCCCGGCGGTGGCGGGCGGCTGCCGGGGCCAGCTTTGCCCTGCTGGCTTGGCTGAGCGGCTGTGTGGTAGCTCAGGTAGGCGCTTCGCGGGCGCTGAACGCGCCGGCGGCAGCCGTGGCGTGTGCCCCCGCCGAGCTGGCTTACCCGCTCCCCGGCCCGGTGCTGACTTCCACGCAGCTAGCGGCCGATATCCTGCTGCGCCGCCACTTCACGGCCCCCACGCTGGCCGCCGCCAACCGCTACGGCCTGGGGCCGGCCCTGCACCAACTGGTGGCGGCCCCACCCGGCTCGCTGGCCCGCCTGAACGCCCAGCAGCGCGTGGGCGAGCAGCTGGCGGCCTTGGCCCTGCTGGTGGGAAGCACCACCGCCGAACTGGACTGCGAGGAGGAGCGCGCCGACCAGGTGGCCGATTACTTGCTCGACCAAGCCGCTAGCCGCATCCGGCGCTACACGCTGCTGGCCATCGTACTCGGGGCCCTAGGCACGGTCGTCACCGGCGGGCTGGCGCTGCTGGAAGTGCGCAAGTCGATTTACCGCCCGGTCGGCATCGTGTTTGGCCTGGCCGGGGCAGCGCTGGGGTTGCTCAGCCTCTACGCCCCCGATACGCGCATTCCCTACGCGCACCGCCGAAACGCGCTGGCCGACATCGGCTTGGTTGACGTAGGGCCGGTGGCTACGCAGCCGCGCACCCTGGCCGCACCGGTGTGGGCCTACCTCACAGCCCCCGCTGGCGCGGCGGGCGCGCTTTCGCGGCGCGAAGCCCTGCTGCACCGCTGGCAAACCACCGGCGAGCTAGGGGCCAAAAGCTCCGCCGACCGGCAGCGCCTGTTGCACCTGCTCTTTGGGCGCGGCGGCACCTACGCGGCCAGCGAGCTGCAAATGCGGGCCAACTTCTACGACCAGCTCGAATCTAGCGTGGCGCTGATGAAGCAGGAGCTGGCCCAGCTGGCCGCGCAGGTAGCGGCGTTGCCGCAGCCCTATTCCGTTAGCAAATAATGATTTACCCGTTCTAGATTATCATTGAGCTGGTACACCATCGGCACGCCGGTCACGATGTCGAGCTGGGTTATCTGCTCGTCGGTGAGCTTGTCGATGTATTGCACCAGGGCGCGCAGGCTGTTGCCATGGGCGCAGACGATGACCTTTTGCTGCTGGCGCAGGGCGGGCATCACCGTCTCGGTCCAGAAGGGCAGCACGCGGGCCAGGGTTTCGCTCAGGTTCTCGGTCAGGGGCAATTCGCGGTCGGTGAGGTGCTGGTAGCGCGGGTCGCGGCCGGGGTAGCGGGGGTCGGCGGGCGTGATGGCGGGCGGGTGGGCGTAGGGGTCGCGCCGCCACTTAAGCACCTGTTCGGCCCCATACTGAGTTTCGGCCTCGGCCTTGTTCTGGCCTTGCAGCGCCCCGTAAAAACGCTCGTTGAGCCGCCAGGTTTTCTGCACTGGAATCCAAAGCAGGTCCAGCTCTTCCAGCACGATGTCCATCGTTTTGATGGTGCGCTTGAGCACGGAAGTGTAGCCCACGTCGAAGCGGAAGCCGTGCTGGCGCAGCAGCTGGCCGGCGCGGTGGGCTTCGGCCACGCCCTGCGGGGTGAGGTTCACATCGGTCCAACCGGTGAATACGTTGGCTAAATTAGCGGTGCTTTCGCCGTGGCGCAGCAATACGAGGTCGGGCATGGAGTAGGGCGGTGAGGAGGGCACTAGTATTCGTTAGGTACTGATAGCTAACAGTCCCAGCATACCTAGGGCATACAACCCGAGTACTACCAGCGAGTCGAGGCCCATGCGGGCCACCTGCCGCTGCGGCCGGAAAACCAGCCCGTAAACGTACACGCAGGTGAGCAGCATGCCCAGGCCCGTGAGATAGAGGTCGGCCTTGCCGGCGTGGGGCAGCGCGGCCTGGCCCGAGAGCGCGCTGGCCACCAGAAACAGCACCGGCAAAAAGGCATTGCCCCCAAAAATATCGCTGATGGCCAGCTGGTATTCGCCCGCTTTCATGGACGCCAGGCCGGTCGAAACCTCGGGCAGCGAGGTGGCTGCCGCCAGCACCGTGGCCCCAAACAGCAGCCCGCTCAGGCCCCAATGCGTGGCCAGCGCGTCGCCGCTGCGCTCCAGCACCACGCCCGCCACCAGCGTCACGAGGGCCGCAGCCAGGAACACCAGCCTCGTGCGCCAGGTGCTAGCCGGGGGCGTTGGCTGGGCCGGAGCCGCTGGCTTGGGCGGCGGGCTGCCAGCCGGGGCCGCGTCGTGCGCCTGCCAGGGTAGCCCCTTTTGCGCTTTGCCAATCAGCCATAGGCCCACTACCCAGAGCCCCAAGATGAGCAGGCCCGCCGGGGTTATGCGGGCCACGATAAGGGCGGCTGGCAGCTGGCTGCCCACCAGCACGGCCGCCAGCACGGCCAGCACCAGTACGCCTTCCAGTACCAGCACCAGCGAAGCGGCCTGGTAGGTGAGGGCCGCTTTTTTGCCCAGGCCAAACACGTCGAGCACCACCAGCACTAGCGTCTGCATCGCAATGCCACCCAAGATGTTACCGATGGCTAATTCCAGGTGCTGGCTCAGGGCCGCGCTGACTGTGATGGCCAGCTCGGGCAAGTTGGTGACCACCGCCAGCAGCAGCAAGCCGCCCAGCGCCTGCCCTAGTCCGAAGCGCTTGGCCAGCACCGAGGTAGCGTTGGCAAGGTAAACGCCGGCCACCCAGACGGCCGCCCCGGCCGCCGCGAAGGCAAGTAGCAAAAGGGGAATGGATAAGTGGGCGAACATGCAGCAGCGAATGAAGTGGAAGGCCCATACGGGCCGGCCGGCCTTTTCGCCGCAAAGTCCGCGCTACAGCCCCGACCTTCGCGCCCATGTCCGATTTTCGCCTTCGCGTATTTGCCGCCGTGGCGCGGCACCTGAGCTTCACCAAGGCCGGGCAGGAGCTGTTCGTGAGCCAGCCGGCCGTCACCAAGCACATCCGCGAGCTGGAGGCCCAGTACGGCCAGCGCCTGCTGGAGCGCAGCGGCAGCAAGGTGCTGCTCACCGAAGCCGGCCGCCTGCTGCTGCTGCACGCCGAAGCCGTGGCCGCCTCGGCCCAGCAGCTCGACGAGCAGTTGCTCGGCCTGCGCGACCCCGACGAGGCCGCCGGCCGCCTGCGCCTGGGGGCCAGCACCACCCTGGCCCAGTACGTGCTGCCGGCCTGGCTACCCGCTTTCCAGGCGCGCTACCCGCGGGTGCAGCTGAGCTTGCTCAACGTCAACTCCGAGCGCATCGCCGAGGCCCTGCTGCGCGGCGAGCTGGATTTGGGCTTCGTGGAAGGCCGCACCAAAAACCGCGACCTGCACTACGAGTTGCTGCTGCCCGACGAGCTGGTGGCCGTGCGCCAGCCTACGCCCGCCGGCTCGCCCCCTAGGCCCCTGCCGCTGGCTGAAGTACTGGCCAGCCCCCTGGTGCTGCGCGAGCGCGGCTCGGGCACGCTCGATGTGCTGGAAACGGCCCTGCGCGAGCGTAAAATCAAGCTCGGCGAGCTGAAAACCGCGATTTACCTGGACAGCACCGAGGCCATCAAGACCTACCTGGAGGCCGCGCCGGGAGCCGTGGGCTTCGTGTCGCGGCAGGCGCTGCGGCGCGAGCTGGCGGCGGGCCTGCTCGAAGAAATACCTGTGCAAGGCTTCACGCTGCCCCGGCAGTTCGAGGCGGTGTGGGTGCAGGGCCAGCCCCTGACGCGCACCGCCCAGCGCTTCTGGAGCTTTGCCCAGCAGCAGGCGGGCAGCAAAGCAAGGTAGCGAGTTTGGTTATTAGCAATAACTATTTGCTATAACCAAAATTCAATGAGGGCCGCTACTTTTGCCGTATCACTTGCCAGCGGCAGTGGCTTTTGCTGCTAGCCGCCGCCAGTTTGCTGTACATTAGTTCTTCACTTTTTCCCTTTTTGCCATGAGCCAGCCCGCCGATTCCCCCGATTCGCAGCCCACTCCCGCCGAGCAGCCAGCCGATGCGGCCCACGCCGGTACGCCGCACTACGGCACCTTTGGCGACCCGGCCAACGTGCCTGCTACCCCGGAGCACCACCCCAACCGCCAGTACGTGGGCGGCTATATGGACCCCGAAGGCACCCACGGCGGCTGCGAGACCGGCCCCTACGAGCCCAGCCAGCAGCGCGGCCACGTGGAGCAAAACCAGGACACCGCCGCCATTGAGGCCGCCCAGGGCAAAGACGAGGACGTGGAGCGCGCTGCTTACGCGGCCGACGACCCGCGCTACGCTGGGGGCGACGTGTACGACTTGAAAAACGAGCAAACCAGTCTCTAGCCGGCCGGCCAACCGGCCGGGCTAGCGCCAGCAGTAAAGGCACCCTCCGGTGCCTTTACTAGTTTTAAGCAGCCGGCAACTAGTTGGCAAAAAGCTAGTTATTCTTTCTTCTCTACTATGCCTACCCTACACATCGGGGCCAGCGCCACCCTGGCCCGCTACGTGCTGCCCCGGCTGCTGGCCGATTTTCGGGCCCGGCACCCGGCGGTAGCCGTGGCGCTGCACCCCGCCAACTCGGCGCAGGTAGCCCAGGCGCTGCTGCGCGGCGAGCTGGCGCTGGGCTTTGTGGAAGGCCCCGAGCGGTTGCCCGGCCTGCGCTACGAGCGGCTGCTCTTCGACGAGCTGGTGGCCGTGCGCGGGGCCACGCCGGCCGGGCCGCCCGCCGCCCCGCTGGCATTGCCCGAGGCCCTGGGCCACCCCTGGGCGTTGCGCGAGCCCGGCTCGGGCACGCTGGCCGTGGTCGAAGCCGCGCTGCTCACCCACGGCGTGCGCTTGGCCGACCTGCCCGCCCCGCGCTACTTCACCGGCAACGAGGCCCTCAAAGCCCACCTGCTGGCCATGCCCGGCGCGCTGGGCTTTCTGTCGCGCCGCGCCCTGATGGCCGAGCTGGTGAGCGGGCAGCTGGAAGAAATACCCATCCGGGGCCTGTACCTGGCGCGGACGCTCGCCGCTGCGTGGCGCACGGGCGAGGTGCTCCTGCTTGCTGCCCAACAGTTTATCCGGCTGTGCGACCTGTCTTGCGACTGCCTTTCATAACCAATGGTTATTGCTCATAACATTATGGGATAATCTAAACAGGGAGCTTTGCCGTAAATTTACAGCAGTTAACCAGCTCTCCCCCATGACCCAGCACCCTAATACTACTCCCCCCGCCGCGCCGGCCACCGAGCACAGCGCCGAGCCGCTGCTCTTCGCCTCTTCGGCCGAGATGGAGCACGCCGAAACCACCCTCGACGAGCCCGAAACCACCACTGGCATCTTCCGCTCGCTGCACACGCCGCACGAGCTGTTTGGGCGCACGTTTACGCTGCGGCAGGTGGTGTTTGCCCTGTTTCTCATTTTCTGCCTCACGCCCTGGGCCTCGCCGCCCATCGCGCTGGCCCTGGGGCTGGTGCTGGCCCAAACGGTAGGTAACCCCTTCACCAGCCACACCAAAGCCTTCACCCACAAGCTGCTGCAATTCTCGGTTATCGGCCTGGGCTTCGGCATGAACGCCCACGCGGCGGTGCAGGCGGGCAAAGAAGGGATTCTGTTCACGGTCGTGTCCATCTTCGGTACGTTGTTTCTGGGCTACTTCGTAGGTAAGTGGCTGGGGCTGAGCAAACACGTAGTGCACCTCATTTCGTGCGGCACCGCCATTTGCGGCGGTTCAGCCATCGCGGCCATCGGGCCGGTGCTGCGGGCCAAAGACGAGGAGATGTCGGTGGGCCTGGGCACGGTGTTCGTGCTGAACGCCATTGCGCTGTTCGCCTTCCCGCCCATTGGCCACGCCCTGCACATGAGCCAGAACCAGTTTGGCCTCTGGTGCGCCATCGCCATCCACGACACGAGTTCGGTAGTGGGCGCGGCGGCGGCCTACGGCAACCAGGCCCTGGAAGTAGCTACGACGGTGAAGCTGGCGCGGGCGCTCTGGATTATTCCGGTGGCCATCGGCACGGCCATGATTTTCAAGCAGAAAGGAGTTAAAATCTCGATTCCCTACTTCATCTTCGGCTTCATCCTGGCGATGCTCTTCAACACCTTCGCCCCAGCCTACATCCCCGCCGCCAAGGCGCTGGGCCCGGTGATGGTGAACCTGGCCAAAATCGGCCTCACGGTGACGCTCTTCTTTATCGGCGCGGGTCTTTCGGCCAAGGTGGTGAGCTCGGTGGGTATCCGGCCCTACGTGCTGGGCGTGCTGCTGTGGGTCGTGATTTCGACCACCTCGCTCTACGTCATTTTGCACGCCGTTTAGGCGGCCCGGCCCGCGGGGCGAAGGCGACCAATCTGGGCTGAATCACTTAGTAATCATGGATTTGCCTGCTGATAATTTTCCTTCCCATTCCCACCCTTTTCGTCATGGAAACTCCCGCCGAGCCCTCGCCCCGCCTGCAACCCGAAGACAAGCAGGTGTTCATCAAGGTCGCCGGGCTGCTCACCTGGGTTATTGGGCTGATGGTGCTGGTGGTGGCCGTGACGGCCTACGTGCTGGTGTTTCCGCCCAAGCCCGGGGCCCCGGTAGCCGCCGCGGCCCCGCCGGCCGGTGCGGCGGCGCAGCCGGCTAGGGCGCAGCTGGTTAACTTTTTCACGCCCGCGCGCTTCCTGCTCGACAGCGTGCAAAACAACCCCGAGGGCGAGCTGATTCGCTACGGCCACGAGCTGATTGCCCATACCCCGCAGTACCTGGGGCCCCAGGCCAAGGACCCGCTGCTGCGCCTGGCCGGCAGCAACCTGGCCTGCCAGAACTGCCATTTGCAAGCCGGCCAGAAGGCGTTTTCGGCTCCCTACGTGGGCATCTGGGGCATTTACCCCACCTACAAGGGCCGCGAAAACGCCATCAGCACCCTCGAAGACCGCATCAACGGCTGCATGACGCGCAGCCTCAACGGCCAGCCGCTGACTCTTGACGGCAAGGAGATGAAGGCCATGGTGACGTACATGAAATGGCTGGGCCGCCAGGTACCGGTGGGCGAGAAAGTGAAGGGCCAGGGGTTTGTCAAGTTCACGATGCCCAACCGGGCCGCCGACCTGGGCCAGGGCAAGCTCATTTTTGCCCAGCAGTGCGCCAGCTGTCACGGCGCGGGCGGCCAGGGCCAGCGCGCCGGCAGCAGCGGGCAGTACCAGTACCCGCCGCTGTGGGGCCCCGACAGCTACAACGACGGGGCCGGCATGCACCGCCTGCAAACGGCCGCCCGCTTCGTGAAGGCTAACATGCCCTTCGGGGCTACCGCCGAGCACACCGTCCTCAGCGACGAGGCGGCCTACGACGTGGCCGCTTATTTCAACTCGATGCCCCGGCCCCAAATGGCCCACCTCGCCAAAGACTACCCCAACCTAAGCAAGAAGCCGGTCGATTGCCCCTACCCCCCTTACGCCGACCAGTTTACGCAGCACCAGCACCAGTTTGGCCCCTACGCCGCCATGAGCCAGGGCAAAAAAGGCGCGGAATAAGTGCGGCAAAACCCCTCTTTTCTTTCCAGTTTTCTCCCATGAAAAGCTTCTTTCTGACCGCCGCGCTCATCGCGGGTCTTTCCTTCACGGGCCGCGCCCAAACCCCCGCCGCTATGCACGATGCCGAGGCATTCCAGAAAGGCACCTTCGCCGGCGCGACCGCCGACCAGGCCCACTACAACGCCGTGTACCAGCTCGATAGCGACGACCCCAAGCTCATTCAGCAAACGCTGCGCAACATCAACAACGCGCTGGAAGACGCGCGGCTGAAGGGGAAGATTACTATTGAACTGGTGGCCTTCGGCAACGGCACCGCCCTCTTCCGCAAGGACCAGCCCTACGAGGCGCCGCTAACCGCCCTCAAGGCGAAGGGCGTCATCCTGTCGCAGTGCCTGAACACACTCAAGGAGAAGAAGATAAGCAAGGACGAGCTGCTGCCGCTCATCGCCTACGTGCCCAGCGGCAACGGGGAGCTGATTATCCGGCAGGCCCAGGGCTGGTCGCTGGTGCACCCCTAAGGGGGAGGGCCTGGCTCCGCCTGCACAATACGCTTACTTCCCAACCACCCCGCCCATGAAACGCCTTCCTCACCTGCTTGCCCTGGCTGCGCTCGCGCTGGCCCCGGCTGCCCTTTCGGCCCAGACCATGCCCGTGCAGAAACCCACGCCGCCCGACGCGGCCCACCGCTTCGACCCGCCCTGGAATGCCCCGTTTCAAACCGGCGAGGCCTTTACGGTGCCCGGGATTGACAACGTGCCCGACCTCTACGGCGACGTGGTGGACCCGCAGCTGGTGGTGTTTTTTGGGGGCAACCAGTTCATGGTGCTCGACGATTTGCTGCGCGAGTTTCGCAAGGCCTACCCGCAGTACCAGCGCATTTTCGTGGAAACGCTGCCGCCCGGCATCCTGGCCAAGCAGATTGAGCAGGGCGGGGCGCTGGTGGTGGGCAACCTGCGCATCGCCCTCAAGCCCGACGTGTACGCGGCCGGCAAAAACCGCATGGATATGACCCCCGAGTGGTTTGGACGCACCAGCAGCTACGCCCAGAACCGGCTGGCTATTATGGTCCGCAAGGGCAACCCCAAGAAGGTGGCCAGCCTGCGCGACCTGGGCCGGCCCGAGGTGCGGGTGAGCATGCCCAACCCCGCCTGGGAGGGCATCGGCAAGCGCATCGAAGAGTCGTATGAAAAGGCTGGGGGCGTGGCACTCAAAACGGCCGTGATGACGACCAAGGTGAAAGCTGGCAGCACGTTTCTGACCCAGATTCACCACCGGCAATCGCCCCTGCGGGTGCTCTACGACCAGTCGGATGCCGCCCCGGTATGGTACACGGAGGCTTTTTACCAGAAAATGCTGGGCCACCCGGTAGAGAGCGTCGAGATTCCGGCCAAGGAAAACATACTGGCCAACTACGTGGCCGGCACGATGAAAGCCGCCCCCCACGCCCAGGCCGCCGAGGACTTCGTGGCCTTCCTCACCAGCCCCGCCGGGCAGGCCGTGTACCAGAAGTACGGCTTCCTGCCCCCGGTAAAATAACCTCCTTTCCGCCATGCAAACCCCTTTTCGCACCCGGCTCGGCCGGGTTGCCCGCTGCCTTATGCTCAGCACCTTAGCCGCCAGCCCGGCCCTGGCCCAGACGCCGCCCCAAACCCTGCACGTGTACGGCCCCGGCGGCCCGGCCACGGCTATGAAGGAGTGCGCTGCCGCCTTTACCAAACAAACGGGCACCCCCGTGGACGTCACGGCCGGCCCCGAGCCGCAGTGGCTACCCCAGGCCCAGCAGGATGCCGACCTGGTGTACGGCGGGGCCGAGTACATGCTCACCCAAACCGCGCTGGCCCACCCCGGCCTGGTGGACGAGGCCAGCCGCACCAGCCTCTACGCCCGCGAGTCGGCGGTGCTGGTGCGGCCGGGCAACCCGCTGCACATCAAGCGCCTCGAAGACCTGACCCGGCCCGGCGTGCGCCTGCTCGACGTGAACGGGGCCGGCCAGATGGGCATGACCGAGGACATGGCTCGCACCCCGGCCCTCATCGCCAACCTCCAGCACAATACCCGCACCTCGGTGAAGACCAGCGCCGAGGCCGTGGCGCTCTGGCAGCAGCAGCCCCAGGGCTACGACGCCTGGATAACCTATGCCTCGTGGCAGCCGCGCCTGCCCGGCTCGGCGCTGGTGCGCCTGCCCCGCGCCCAGCGCGTGCACCGGGGCACGCCCATCGCCCTCACCCAGCGCACCACCCAGGCGGCCACCGCCCGGCAGTTCGTGGCCTTTTTAAAGTCAGCCGAGGGCCACGCCATTTTCCGCCGCAATGGGTGGGAGTAGGGGGTGAGGCGCCACGCAAGGGCGTTAAAGCACCCTCACCAAAACAATTTCTTCCTAATCATTACCCATTTACCCCTTTCCTACATGACCATTTTCTCCACCTCTACCCGCGCCCCGCGCCGGCTGGCCCTGGGGCTAGCCACGACCCTGCTGGGCAGCGCCGCCCTGCTGGGGGGCTGCAAAAAAGACGACACTCAGGCGGCCGATACTTCGCCACTGCTGCATATCGTGTCGCCCGTGGCGAATGCCGTGGTGGCACCCGGTGTGGGCCGCCTGGGCGCGGGCAGCTTCGACGGGGCGGGCTTTTTGGTGAACCTGGAAATCGTGACCCAGGACACGGTGACCATCCCCACCAAGGAAGGCCTCAACATCCGCAACGCCGCCGCCGTGGGCAGCCCCAACGTGAACCTGCCCGGCCTGACGGTGAGCCTCGACGTGGACCTGACTACCCCGGCGGGCGTGGTCATCGCCAAGGGCACCAACCTGGCCTCGCTCTTCAACATCGCGGGCACCGACGACACGCCCGGCCCCGGCGTCACGACCTGGGTGAGCTGGCACGTGCTCGAATCGCTGCCCGCCGGTACCACCAGCTTCAACCTCACGGCCGCCCTCAAGGACCGCGCGGGGCGCCTCACCACTACGACCCAAAAAGTAAGCGTGGGCTCCGGCCCCGGCGGGGCGGCCAGCGGCCAGGCCCTCACGCCGGCCCCGCTCACCACCGCCCTCACGCCCGGCGCGGATGACCCGGCCGGCCCCACGGTGACGCTGCTGGCCCCGCGCCTCCCGAGCAGCGTCAGCCCCGGCATCCAAACGGCGGGCGTGCTGCCCACCCCACCCAGCCAGGGCGCCCTGTTTTTTGTGCAGGTATCGGCCCTCGATAAGTCGAAAAACGGCATCGGGGTGAACGAGAATGCCCTGGGTAAGGCCGACGCCGACCGGGGCACCATCGTGGACGGCACCCAGTCGTCGAAGGGTCCCAACCGCTACGCGCCGGGCCTGGTCGTGACTTTCGACGTGCCGCTGCTGCAACCCAACGGCAACGTCATCGCGGCTGGCGGTAACCTGGCCCCGGTCTTCAACACGGCCGGCAGCGAGGTGGACCCCAGCGGCAACGTGCGCACCACCTTCGGCTGGGTAGTGGGCGGCACCTTGCAGTTGCCGGCCGGCAAAACCAGCGTCACTATCAAGGCCGCCGTGGTGGACAACGCGGGCAAAACCGGCAGCGCCACCCAGGTGGTGCAAATAAGCCCCGTGGCCAACGGCCAGCTGCTGACGCCGGCCCCCTAGGGGATAGTCTCTGGCGCGCTATTCCACCAACTCCCATCTCCATGAACCCCACGGCCCTTCCCTTGCTCGACTGGCGGGTGTGCCCCACCGGGCGGCCCGACGAGCCGCTGCGGATGCAGCGCCTCGAAGCGTTGGCGGCCCGGGCACCGGGCGTGGCCCACGCCCACCGCTTCTGGCTGCTGCTGCACGTGGCGCGGGGCGCGGGCGTGCTGCACCTGCCGGGGCAGGCGCTGGCGCTGCAACCGGGGCAGTTGGTGCTGCTGCCGCCGGGGCCGGTACTGGGCTGGGCGCTGGCGGCCGGCGGCCGGGGCGAGGTGGTGTGCTTTCTGGCCGACTACTACCTGGCCAGTTTTCCCGCGCCGGGGCTGCCGGCCGGGCCGGGGCCGTGGGCGCTGGTATTGCCCCCGGCCGAGCGGGCCGAAGTGCCGGCCCTGCTGCGCGGCCTAGCCCGCACCCTGGCCGAGCCTAACGCCGACCCCGCCCAGGCCCGCGCCTACCTGCACCTGCTGCTGGCGTTGGCTTTCCCGGCCGCGCCAGCCCCGCAGGGGGGTAGGGCGGCGGCGGTGGCCCGGCAGTTTGCGCAGCTGCTGGAAGCGCACTTTCGCACCCTGCACGCGGTGCGCGACTACGCCGCCCGCCTGCACCTCAGCCCCGACCACCTCTGCGCCTGCTGCCGCCAGTACCTGGGCCACCCCGCCCGCCAGCTCATTGGGGCGCGGGTGCTGGCTGAGGCCCGGCATCTGCTGGGCACCACGGGCCTGTCGGTGGCCGAGGTGGGCTATGCCCTGGGCTTTGAGGATGCCTCGCACTTCGGGCGCTTCTTCCGCCAGCACGCGGGCTGCTCGCCCCGGGCCTACCGCCAAAACCCGGCTTTGTACCAGAAAAACCTGGAAAACGGCCAGTTGCCCGGTAGGCCGGGCGGGTAAGTTTGTCCTGGGCCAGTTGCTGTAGCTTGGACTTGGTAGTCCGAGCGCTCGCGCAGCGGGCATCCGGCATCGGAAGTCGCTCGCCCGCAACTACCCGCTGCGCTCGTGCTCGGACTATCAAGTCTAAGCTACACTTCCCCAGGGGGCTCTATTCTTTTCACTCCCTGGCGCGGACCGCTGGCCGGCCGGGGGCAATTTGCACAACGCTATGGCTACTGAGTTCACGGCCTCCTCGCAGGCGCAGGGGGGCATCGGCACGGCCGCCGCTCCGGCCACTACCCACGCCGACCACCTAGCCGGACCCGACCGCCACGAGGCGCAGCACTGGCTTTTTAAGTACGTTTTCAGCCAGGACCACAAAATGATTGCCCGGCAGTTTCTGCTCACGGGCATGTTTTGGGCGCTGGTGGGCGGGGTGCTCTCCACGCTTTTCCGGCTGCAATTGGGCTGGCCCGAGGCCACCCTGGAATGGCTTAAGCCGCTGCTGGGCAAGTGGATTGAAGGCGGCAAGCTCAACCCCGAGTTTTACCTGGCCCTGGTGACGATGCACGGCACGATTATGCTGTTTTTCGTGCTCACGGCAGGCCTCAGCGGCACGTTTGCCAACCTGCTCATTCCCCTGCAGATTGGGGCCCGGGACATGGCGTCGGGCTTCATGAACATGCTCTCGTACTGGTTCTTTTTCCTGTCGGGGGTAGTCATGTTCACGTCCTTATTCCTCGAAACCGGCCCCGCCGCCTCGGGCTGGACGGTGTACCCGCCGCTCTCGGCCCTGCCGCAGGCCATCGACGGCTCGGGCCTGGGCATGACCCTGTGGCTGGTGAGCATGGTGCTCTTCGTGGTGAGCACGCTGCTGGGCGGCGTCAACTATGTGACCACCGTGCTCAACCTACGCACCAAGGGCATGAGCATGACCAAGCTGCCGCTCACGGTGTGGGCGCTCTTTATTACGGCTATCCTGGGCATTCTCACGTTTCCGGTGCTGTTTGCGGGCCTGCTGCTGCTGGTGTTTGACCGCTCGTTTGGCACCTCGTTCTACCTATCCGACATCTATATTGCCGGGCAGGCGCTGCACAACCAGGGCGGCTCGCCGGTGCTGTTTCAGCACTTGTTCTGGTTTTTGGGCCACCCCGAGGTGTACATCGTCATCATGCCGGGCATGGGCATCGTATCCGAAATCCTGGCTACCAACGCCCGTAAGCCCGTTTTCGGCTACCGCGCCATGATTGGCTCGCTCTTCGCCATCCTCATTTTGTCGTTTGCGGTGTGGGGCCACCACATGTTCGTGACGGGCATGAACCCCTTCCTGGGGTCGGTGTTCATGTTTCTGACCCTGATTATCGCCGTGCCCTCGGCCGTGAAAAGCTTCAACTGGATTGCCACCCTCTGGCGCGGCAACATCCGGTTTACGACGGCCATGCTCTTCAGCATCGGGTTCGTGTCACTCTTCATCGCGGGCGGCCTCACGGGCATTGTGCTGGGCAACGCGGCGCTCGATATTCAGCTGCACAACACGTACTTCGTCATTGCCCACTTTCACCTGGTGATGGGCTCGGCGGCGTTCTTCGGGATGTTTGCCGGGGTGTACCACTGGTTTCCGAAGCTGTTTGGGCGGATGATGGACGAGAAGCTGGGTTATATCCACTTCTGGCTCACCTTCGTGGGCGTCTACCTCATTTTCATGCCCATGCACTACCTGGGCATTGCCGGCTTCCCGCGCCGCTACTACTCCTGGACGGCCTTCGACGCCTTTTCGCAGTTTGCCGACCTCAACCGGATGATTTCGCTGGCGGCCATCGCCGTGTTCTTCGCGCAGTTTATCTTCCTCTTCAACTTCTTTTACAGCATTTTCCGGGGCCGCCTCGCCACCCAAAATCCCTGGCACTCAAACACCCTGGAGTGGACTACGCCCATCGATGTGCCCCACGGCAACTGGCCCGGCGAAATACCCGCCGTGTACCGCTGGCCCTACGACTACAGCAAGCCCGGTGCCGACGCCGACTTCATCCCCCAAACCGTGCCCTACTCGGCCACGCCCGAGTCGAACCTGCTCGGGGAGGAGGTGCAGCTGGCCCAGGCCAGTGGCGAGTAGCCGGGCCCAACCCAGTGGCTTGCCCCTGCCGTACACGGCGGGGGCAAGCCCTTTTTTACGCTCTTTCTTACGCTTATGAATTTTCTTCGTTTCCTGGCTGCTGCGGTGGTCCTTGCCGCCCTCAGCCTCCCGGCCGCCGCCCAAAACACGCCCCGCGGCGTGCAAAAGCAGGCGCGAGCCGACCGCAAAATGGACCGCGCCCACACCCTCAAGCACGGCGAAAGCCTTAGTGAAGAGCCGAAGCTGGTGCGCCAGGAAGACCGCCGCGACCACCGCCGGGCCAAGCCCCGCCGCTAGCCCGTGGCCCGGCTGCACGCCCCGCCCGTGGCTTACACCACCGTGGCGGGCCAAAACTTGCGCCGCATCGAGTCGCTAAGCGACGGCGTATTTTCCATCGCCATGACCCTGCTAGTGCTCAACCTGCGGGTGCCGGCCGCCGACCTCGTGCGCACCGAGGCCGACGTGGGGCCGGCCCTGCTGGGGCTGCTGCCCAGCATCGGGGGCTACGTGCTGGGGTTTCTATCGCTGGGCATCTTCTGGGTGTGCCAGAGCACGCAGTTCACGTACCTGGAGCACAGCGACCGGCGGCTGGCCTGGTGGCATATTGCTTTTCTGTTGGTGGTGGGCCTGCTGCCGTTTTCAACGGCCTTTCTGACCACGCATTTTCCGCTGCGCGGGGCGGTGCTGGTGTACTGGGCCAACCTGCTGCTGGTGGGCACTGCGCTGCTGGGCAGCTACCGCTACGCCCAGCGTCACAGCCTGTTGCGGGCCGTGGATGCGGCCGTGAGCCAGGCGTTGGTGCGGCGCATCGTGCTCATGCAGGTGCTCTACGCGGCGGCGGCGGGATTGTGCTTCGTGAGCGTGTACGCCGGGGCCATCCTGCTGCTGCTGGTGCAGCTCAACTATGCCCTGGGCCTGGTGGCCGACCGCTGGCTGGGCGACTGAATTTATTGGTATTATCCTGCATGTCAGGCACTCTTCTCCCTACCCCATGCGCATTACCAAGTATATCCACTCCTGCCTGCTGTTTGAGCTAAACGGCCGGCAATTGCTGTTCGACCCCGGCAAGTTTTCCTTCACCGAAGGGCTGGTGCAGCCCGACGTGTTCAAGGACGTGGCCACGGTCATCATTACCCACGACCACCCCGACCACCTCGATGTGGACGCCCTCCAGCGCATCGTGGAGCAGAGCGGAGCCATTATTATTTCCAATGGCGAAGTGGCCGCCAAGCTGAAGCAGCAGGGGCTAGCCGTGCAAATCCACGAGGAAGGCCCGCTCGACCGGGGCGCGTTTCAGCTGCAAGCCCTGCCAGTGCGGCACGAGGCCATTCTCGACAGCCCGCTGCCCCAAATGACGGCCTGGCTGGTTAACGGCCGGGTGCTGAACCCGGCCGATTCCTTTGCCGAAAACCTGCTCCAGTTTGCGGGGGTAGAGTTGCTGATTCTGCCCGTTACCGCGCCCTTCCTCACGGAGCTGGTGGTGGCCGACTTTGCCTTGAAGATGCGGCCCCAGCAGATTTTGCCGGTGCACGACGGGTACCTCAAGCCCTTTTTCGTGCAGCAGCGCTACGACAATTATGAGCCCTATTTCGAGAAACACGGCATCAGGTTTCTGCGCCTAGCCGAGCCGGGCGATTCGGTGACGCTGGCGTAGCCTCTTTTCTGTATGACTACCCCCACTTCCTCCCCGCAGCTGGCCCTGTCCGACCGGCTAGCCCTGCAACGCACTCGCCTGGCCAACGAGCGCACCTTGCTGACCTATGTGCGCACCAGCCTGGCGCTGGTAGGCTTTGGGCTGGCCCTCATTCAGTTTCACCCCGAGCGGGGCGGGCGGCTGGGCTACACGGCCCTGGCCGTGGCGGCCGTGGTGCTGGCGGTGGGCTTATGGCGCTTTCGCGCGCACCGCCAGCAGCTAGCGGCCTGCCAGCAGGCGGCCAGCTAGCTGCTGGCGGTGCGCCACTGCGGCCGGGGCACGGGTCTAATCTAGCACCAAAAAGGCCCCTAGCGCAGGATGCGGCAGGGGCCTTTGGGGGGAGTAGCGGAGCTGACTTTAGGGCACGACTACCTCCACGGCCCCGATTTTATTGACCATGTAGGTACGGCGGTCGGGGTCGTGGGCGGTGGGCTGGGTGTGGCCGGCGCGGTCGGTGGCGCGGGCTTGCAGGGTGTAGCGGCCCGGCGCAGTGGGCGGCGTCCAGCTGAACTCCCAGAAGCGCCAGGCAAAAGGCACGGCGGCTTCGAGCAGCCGGGCGGGCTGCCAGCTGCCGCCGTTGTCGGTGCTAACTTCCACGCGGGTGACCTCGCTCTCGCCCGTCCAGGCCGCGCCGTACACGCGGTAGGGCTGGCCGGCGGGTACTTCCTCGTGCAGCGCGGGGCGGGCTATTTCGGCTTTTACCAGCATTTCCGTCACGGGCGTGAGGGTGGGTAGGCCGCGCTCGCGCTTCCAGTAAGCGTATTCCAGCGTTTGCCAGTAGCCGTCGTAGGGCACGGCGCTCACCATGATTTTGCTGAGCCACTTCACCGAGGCCATGCCGTACCAGCCGGGCACCACCAGCCGCACCGGGAAGCCGTGCTCGGGCGGCAGGGGCTGGCCGTTCATGAGGTAGGCCACCAGCACCTCGGGCTGGCGGGCCTTGGCCAGCGGCAGGCTGCGGGCAAAATGAATGGCACCCGGCGACTTGGGCTCTTCCGTGACTTCGCCCTGGTCGGTGCCCTCGAAGATGATTTCCACGGCCCCCGGCTTCACGCCGGCCCGCTCCAGCAGCGCCGAGAGGGGCACGCCGGTCCAGGTGGCATTGCCCACGCCGCCCTGCTCCCAGAGCAGGCCCTTGACCTTAGGGGCTAGCCGGGCGCGGCCGTTGCCGGCGCACTCCAGGGTAGCCGTCACGGTTTTAGAAGGCATTTTACGCAGCTCGTCGTAGCTGATTTTCAAAGTATTTCGCACCTCGCCCTCGATGCTGAGCTGCCAGCTCGCCGCCTCTATCGTGGGAATGTGGAAGTGGCTGCGCACGTAGAAGCGGTTGTTGGGCACCAGCCGGTCCTCCAGCGTGGGGAAGGGCAGCTCCAGGTTCATCGGCTCTTTTTCGCGGGTGATGAGGCCCGGGAACGTGCCCCGGCCCAGCGCCGCCGGGGGGCTAGCCACGGGCGTAGCGCTGGCCCAGGCCGCCGATGTGCCGGCCACGGCCAGCGCTGGCACCAGGCCACTCAAAACGGCCCGGCGGCTCAGGCCCTGGCCCGGTGCGTGCGTAGTCTCTTCCATAAAGGAGTCGGTAAATAAATTCGTGGTAGCGCACCATGCGCCCCCCGAGCGGGGTACTCCCTTAACGGGCCGCGGGCATCAGCCGTTGTCTACGGGGCTGATTGGCACTACTTGGGTGGCGCTGCCGGTTTTGCCCGCGTTGTCCACCACGGCGGCCTTGATGGTGACGCTGGTTTTGCCGGCCGGCAGCTGCAAGGTGCCGCCCACTACCCAGCCGAAGGTGGTGCGCACGTTGCCGCTGGGGTCCACCTCGCTGCCTGCCGTATCACGTAGGCAATGAGCTAAAAGTCCGCGCAACGGCCCGAACAACCCGTCTACTCGCTTACCAGCGCCGCTGGGCCATCGGCTGCTTTGGGGGCCACGACCACCCGCGTAAAGGCCTTGCCGGCCGGGTGCAAATCGCCGCTGGCAATGCGCTGCACGGGGCCGAGCGCCTGGCCCATCGCGCCGCCCTTGGCGTCGGTGTGCACGGTGGTGAGGGGGTAGGCGCGGGCGTAGGGGGCCTGGGTGGAGTTGGTGAGGTAGATGTCGTAATCCGTATTGGGGGCCAGGGCGCGCAGGTTGAAGGTGGCCAGGTCCACGAGGCCTTCCGAGCGCAGGTTCATGGTGCCGGCGGCGGGGCCAGGGGTCGGGGGCCGTAGGTTACGGATGACCGTGGCCTGGTCGATGAGCTGCTGGCCGAGGTTGGCCGCGCTGGCCACACCCGAGGGCACGGCATCGGGCACGTACATCAGCGCCATCGGGGCCTGGCCAACCTTGATTTTGCCTAGTACCCGGTTGGTGGCCGTGAGCACGGCCACCGCCGAATCGCCGTTTTCGAGGCCCACGTACACCCGACTGCCATCGCCCGCGGGCCAGATGCCGTGCGGATTGGCCCCCACCGCAATGGTCGCCAGCTGTTTAAAGCCCGCCTCGCGGCTGTACACCTTCACCACGTCTTCGCCGCCCACCGTCACGTAGGCCAGCTTACCGGTGGGTAAGTCCACCGTGGCGACGTGGTTGGTGATGGGGCCCGTCGTCAGCACGCCGTTGATGGTCAAGGTCTTGGTATCGAGCACCGATACTTTGCCCACGTCCTTGTGCGTGAACCAGATTTGCTGGCCGTCTTTGGTGGGAAAGATGTTGGGCGAGAACGGGCTGACGACAGGTATTTTCTTGATAACCTTATAGGTAGCCACGTCCACCACCGCCAGCTCGGGCGAGAAGCTGGAGCACACGAAGGCCCGCTTGCCATCGGGGCTGAAGGCGATTTGGCCCGGCCCGTTGGGCACCTGGATGCGACGGGTTTCGCGCAGCGTGGCCACGTCGATGACGGAGAGGTAGTCCTCGCCGCGCACCGTCACCCATACCTCCTTGCCATCGGGGCGGAAGGTGGGCTCGTGCGGGGCGCGGCCTACGTACACGCTGCCTTTCAGGGCGTTAGTAGCCGTTTCGATAAACGTGACGTTGTTGGAGCCCACCGACACCACGGCCAGCAGCCGGTGGTCGGGCGAGGCCCCCAGGCCGTGCACCAGCGCCTGCCCCCGGTAGAGGGCCGACGTTAAATCGGGCTGCGGCTTGCCTAGTATCACCTGGCCCAGCAGCTTGTTATCCATCGGGTCGATAACGGACACGGTGTTGGAAATCTGGTCGGCGGTATACACCCGGTCGCGGTGGCTCACGGCCTGGGCCCGGGCAGCGGTGCCGGCCAGCAGCAGGGCGGGTAGGAGAAAGTATTTCATTGACAATAAGAATGTAGCGCGGGCTCTGCGAGTCCGCGCGTGGGGTAATTCGGGCAACGCGCGGACTCGCAGAGTTCACGCTAAACGCTACCTAGGGCTTGGCCGGGTGCTGCTTCAGCCAGGCTTGCATCTGCTGAATCTCGACCTGCTGCTCGGCAATGATACTTTGGGCCAGGCGGCGCAACGCCGGGTCTTTGCCATAGAGGAGTTGCAGGCGGGCCATGTCCACGGCTCCCTGGTGGTGCGGCACCATCATGGCCGCAAAGCTGGCGTCGATGTCGGCGGGGTTGGCCCCGTCCATGCGGCGCATGCCTTCGTCCATCACCACCATTACCGAGTCCATGCCGTGCTGGAAGGCAGCCACCGGGCTGCCGGGTTTGGCGGCGGGCATCGTCATACCGGCCATGCCGGCGTGGCTCATGCCGGCCATGTGGTGCTGGGCCCGGGCGGCGGAGGTGGTCCCGAGCAACAGGCCGAAAAGCAGGAGGGTGTTTTTCACGTTCGTTTTGGCGACCAGGTAATAGCGTTGGCCGCTCAAACGTACGGGCTTCGCGGGGCGCTAGCTACGGCCCGGCGGTGAGTTGGCCTTATTTCGGGTTGAATTGGCTTTTTTTTGGTGAGGCGGGCCGCTAGCACAGTCTGCCCCTCACCCAAACCGCTTTAAAAACTGCTGAATAACTGTGTTGTAGCTGCGCGACGACGTAACGTGCAGCCCATTCGCCATCCGAAACACATACTCGCCGTGCGCCCACGGCTTAAACTCCACAATATGCTCGGTCTGAATAACAACCGAGCGGTGGATGCGCAGAAAATGGGCCGGGTCGAGGCGCTCGGCCAGCTGGCTTAGGGTGGCCCGCAGCGGGTGGGTGGCCCCGGCCAGGTGCAGCAGCACGCCGCTGCTGGTGGCTTCGAGGTAGCACACGTCGGCGGCGGGCACGAAAAACTGCCGCTCCGGCTGCTTCACCAGGAAACGGTCCTGATAGTCGGGTAGGGGGGTAGGGGCGGCCGGGGGCCAGGCGCGGAGCAGGGCTGCCAGGCCGGCCCCGGCGGCGTAGGTATCGCGCTGGCTTATTTGTAGTTGCACCCGGTGCACACAGTCGGCAAAGCGGTCGGGGTCGAGGGGCTTCAATAGGTAATCGACCGCGTGCAGGCCGAAGGCGGCCACGGCGTACTGGTCGTAGGCCGTCACGAACACCACCAGGGGGAGGGGCTGACCGACGGCCCGCAGCTGTTGCAGCACCTGCACCCCGTCGAGGCCGGGCATCTGCACGTCCAGAAACACCACGTCGTAGCCGCCGGCTTGCAGGGCAGCCAGGGCCTCGGGGCCGTTGGTGCACTCGCCGGCCACGGCCAGGGCGGGGAAGTCGGCTAGCAACTCGCGCAGCAAGTGGCGGGCCAGCGGCTCATCATCGACCAGCAGAGTACGGATGCTAGCGCTCATGCTGTTACGAGAGATTGGCTGGCTGGCGCGGCGGCCACGAAGGGCAGCGACAGCCGCAGGCAGTAGCCCTGGCCGGGAGCGGTGTCCACGGTTACGGCGTAGTCGGGGCCATAGCGGGTGGCCAGGCGGCTTTCGAGGTTGCGCAGGCCGATGCCGCGGGCGGCGGTGTTGGTGGTGCCCCGGCCGTTGTCCTGCACTTGCACCAGCAGCCGCCCACCCTGCTGCCGGGCGCTGATGGCCAGCTCGCCCGCGCCCGCCTGCGGGGCCAGGCCGTGGCGCACGGCGTTCTCCACCACCGGCTGCAACAGCAGGGCCGGCAGTAGCGCGCCCTCGGTGCCGGGCGCGATGTCGTAGGCCACGGCCAGGCGGTCGGGAAAGCGGGTTTGCTCAATTTCGAGGTAGAGGCGCGTTAAGTGCAGCTCCTGCGCCAGGGTCACCTCGTGGGCATCGGCGCCGTCGAGCACCAGCCGCAGAAACTGGCTGAGCTGGGCCAGCATCCGGCGGGCGGCCTTCACGTCGGCACTCATCAAAGCCGATACTGCATTGAGCGAGTTGAAGAGAAAATGGGGCTGGAGCTGCATTTTGAGCGCTTGCAACTGCGCCTGCACCAGCTGGGTTTCGAGCTGGGCGGCCCGCAGCTGGCCCTCCCGAAACCGCTCGCGGTACTGCACGGCGTAGGCAATGCAGAGCAGCATCCAGTAGATGGGCACCCAGTTGTTGGCATTGGCCACCACGCTGGCCAGCGAAAAGCCGCCCGGCAAGGCCCCCACCGCGTCCATCGCCCCAGCATACACGAGGCGGTAGGTCAGGGTGAGCCCGTAGCTGGCCGCCGCGTGCGCCAGCAGCTTGGGCAGCCAGCGCCGCCGCTCGGTGAGGTCGAAGCGGGCCGCCAGCGCAAACACCACTGGCGTCAACAGCCCCCAAATCAGCCCGTGCAGCAAGCGCCCGCCCAGCGCCTCGCGCCAGTCGGTGGGCGTGCCGGCCGACAGGTTTTGCCCAAAAATCAGCAGCACCATGAAGCCGCTGAATAGCAGCCAGGCCAGCGCAATTACCGGCCCCGCCACCAGGGGCGGCCGGGGAGTAGTGGCTGAAAAAGGCTGCTCGGCGCGCATGGGCCAAAGGTAGCGCAGAGCCGGGGCTAGTGGCCTTAGTTAAAAGTTTGGTACAGATGTTACATCAGTCTAGCTATCGAGCTGATAAACAAGCACGAAGCACAAAAACGGACGTTTTTTGAGGCATTAGCCCGTTTTGCATTTCCCTAACGGGAATTTCTGTTCCTACTCTTGCGCTACCCCAAAAAAGAACAACAAGTTGCCGATGCCTGAAAATGGCTCGTGCGGAATGTAACTGTGTACTGGAACTGCCTCTATCTGAACCAGCAGTTGTTTCAGACTCCCGTAACCGAGAGGCAGGCCCTGGCCGATGCAATTGCTCGGATGTCACCCGTGAGCTGGTAGCACATCAACCTGCAAGGGGAGCTTGATTTCTCCGACGATGCACTCACCGATGCCCTACGCTTCGACCTGAACGTGTTCCTCACCGTGGAGTGGGAAGCCACTGAAGTATAAGAGTCTATCGCGTCAAATGCGACTTGTGGACCAAATTTTTAACCAAGGCAATTGGTAGAGTAGCTTCTGCCTCCGGTTAATGAAGCATCGGTTACGCAACCGGCGCAGGTTGGAAGAACTGTTCGTGAGCGGGCGCGTCGACATAGCTGATTTTAGCTGGGTCGAAAGACTCCAGTGCCTGTGCTACCCACTGCTCATCGACTGTATCCTGATACATTAGCAAATGTACCGTGGCCGTCTGGTCAGGATTGAGGCGCAGTAGCCGGCCGATGCGCTGGGCGGCCTTACGCTCGTTGCCGAACGCGTGCCAGATGATACCCACCCGTAGATTCGGGATGCTGATGCCCTCCGAGAGCTGCGCCACGCAGGCCAAGCGCTGGATGTTACCTGCGTTGAATAGGTCCAGGTTGGCTTGGCTATGCTTGTTCTTGGAATGGTAGGTGTGAGCAACCTGCTCTTCGGCCTGCTGCTGATTACAAGTAAAAAGCAGCACCTTCTCCGTTTGCTCGTCGGCCAGGTAGCGCATGTAGTGGCCCTTGCCGGGATAGTTCATGAGCGCCTGCATGCGTAGGATGCGTAGCGTCTCGATGGGCAGCTGGTCCTGGGCGGCATTGGCCAAGCGCTTGCTCCAATAAGAATAGTTTTCGCGCTCGCTGGTGGTGAACTGGCTGCCGGACTTGGTGGTGAGCACATAGTCGCGCACAGTGCGTAGCGGCAGGCGGTGCACGACCAGGCGGTAGTCGTTGAGCAGGCCGGCGAGCACGGCCTCGTCGGTGGTATAGTCCACCACGATGGGGCAGTAGGTAGCCATCAGCCGGCCCTTTTCTGAATTCGCTTGCGCGGGCGGTGTACCCGTTAGCCCTAGGATACTTCGCTTCTTGGCCGCGTGGGCTTTGAGGCCCGGCTCGTGCGAGTCCTTCAGCGCGTGGCACTCGTCGAGGTAGAGTTTGTGGTAGGTGCCGGCGGCCAGGGCTTTGCTCAGCGAGCGATACGTGGTGAACTCGATGTGGTCAAGCAGGTGCGCCAGCCCGAACTTCTGCGCTTCCTGGGGCCAGGAGTCTAGGATAGCCTGCGTGGGGGCCGCCACCAGAAAATGCTTGCCGGCGGCCGGCTCGGGGAGCTTACCGGCAGTGAGCAGGCGGTCCATATCGCGCAGGCCGATGAGCGTTTTGCCCAGGCCCATAGTCAAAGCGATGCCCGCCAACCGCCGGTTCCGGATGATGGCTAGCACTTGGTCCTGCAAGACTTGCTTACGAACCGCCGCGCTATTTGGGGCTTCAGAGAAAGAAGGCATACGAAAGTGTGAAAAGCGATTGGTCTGCGGAGTGTTTTGTTCGGCGTGGACGCTATCGGAAAGCCAGCCGACTGCCAATGGGTAACAGGGTATCTGCACTGCGACGTTGTCTACAAAGGACTGGTCTGTGTGTGCCATTGCTAGTTGCTCGGGAGCGTAGGGCACCCCCTACTAGTTTCGGCTGCTACATTTAAAGGAAGGTAGCTCCGGTGAAGGTACAACCCAGCGTATTCGTTTAATCCTACTTGAGGACTGTTGAAACATCTGACTTTTTCGGTATACGGTGAGCTTATACCTCGTGTAAGTGGCGGCGTCGTAGATACCCCAAATGGTCACGGCCAGGGGTACAGTCCACACTCGTCAGTCAGTCGAAACGTATCGAAAAGCGCGCTGGATGACGGGTGACTTTCTTCTCAGTTAATACCTGGACTGTTGGAAATAAGCTGACTCAGGCCGGGCTAAGACTACCGTGGGCCCGCTGTTTTCCCTGACCTGACGTTGGAGCTGGACTGTCTTGACGAAAGCGCTGGTAGTGAAGTAGAGTAGCTATAAAGGACAGCGGAAGTAAAAAAGCTAGCGTCAATTTAGTCAAGAAGGGTAGGAGGCAGTCGGCAGAAAGGGGGGGGGGGTGTCTACCATCTTGCGGAAGATTCCGGAAGCTAATCGGTCCAGCAATAGATACAGCAGCAACCAACCTTATCGCGTAAAAACTGACCAAGATGATTACCTGCTTTGCGTATTATTTGTCTGAAATTCCTCCCACCTGACTGGACAGACTTGATAAGGAGTCAAAGAGTGATTTCGCTTTTCCTTGTGTCGGGAGGGGTGACTCATGTGAGATTATTATCGGCCGGGTTGTCAAAAGCCAGCTGCCAGAGCCACAAATTTTTCGGAAGTAGCAACAGAGAACGACGCATTCCGAGAGATACTTTTTGCAATTTAGCCCGGATTTTGCCAGCCCGACAGGGGACGATATTTAGGAAGAAGCAGCAGTACAAATCGTCCGAGTTGGTTGAAATTATAGTGGATTGGCTTCACGCAGATGGTGGCAAAAGGAATGGGTGAACGAAGGCCAAGTGGTCTGAGAAGTCGCGGGAAAAGCGGTGGTAGGAATCCGGTCATTTTTCTTTTCGTCCGTTGTTAGGGGTATCACTAGAGTAGGAACGGAAAACAGCGTTAAGGCTAATTGACCTAATTGCGGTGGGGGCAGGGTGTCTCAAAATACGGACTTTATAAACGCTACCGAAGCAGTTCTTGAGCAAAGTGGGTTTTGGTCAGGCTGGCGTGTAGCTTCTACTCATCTCTCATAGCAATGGCTCATCTTAGCCTGAACTACCGACTTGATAAGAAAGAGTAACTCGTTTTTTGTAGTCAATTGGGCTTACCGTTGTTTTCCGTTCCTAGTATATATAGTACGAACCCTTTTACAGCGGAGGCATTTTGTAGAGAGACTATTGACAAGCCTTACGATGAACATTTGGCGAAAATTTTAATCAGCGCCAGCTAAAAATATAGAAACATAAGTATAAAAATAATAGAATAAATATTCTGTAAATCGTGGTTCTGTTCAACAATTTTTTATCGCATGAATAGGAGATATCAACATCAAACGCTTAACTTGGGAACGACGTAGGGTTTTGTACTCAACTAAGAAGTTAAAAATTATGAAAACGATGATAACGATGTGTGGCTACTGTGGTAAACAGTACGAGCCGAAACGAGAAACCAGTAAGTTTTGCTCAGATGCTTGTCGTGCGAAATCTCATAAAAGAGAGAAGAAAGCGACAGCAGCCAGTACTCCGGCAGAGGGTGCAGTTCCTGTTGAGCAACCTTGGATGCCTACTAAGCGGGAGAGTGTGTTGAATAAGTTACTTGAAGATTCAGTTTCTGCTATATTTAGGATGCAATGGCTTGCCGAAAAATTAGAGAAGTGCGCGATAGTTGAGGAAATATTGATGCTTGCTACTCAGTCAAGGCACGTCACTTTTCATAATGAGATAAGGCACGAAGTGGCCGATTTCGATATGGACCAGCGCTTCTATGATTGGGATAGCTATGAGGCGCGAACAGGTATGGTAGTAGCCGTAAAGAAAAGGCCACAGTAGTTACGTGGGGTGATGCAGTACAACGGTAACGCAACTAGAAGAATACGGAAGGAACGATAAGTAACGTAACCAAACGTGAGGCAGTGGGGGAGCGAAGTTGTGTATTGCGATGCAATACTCGTTCGCCTGCGGCTCACTACTTCGCCCCGCTGGGGCACTAACGCCAAGAACGCTAACCCAAAATCATGGAAGACCCCGAGAAAAGACCAAGGCAGGAAGGACGGAAGCGCCTTAAGAAAGCCATCTACCAGCGTAACCCCGACAAGCCGGACCAAGCTCCGCGGAAGCCAAAGGAGCTGAAGCATAGTCGGTCGCTTACTGTCCGATTCACAAAAGGCGAGTGGGACCTTATCGCGAAGAACGCCGAGCTGGCGGGCACCACGCCGACGACTGTCGTGCGTTCCGGCGCGCTGGGACTGAGTGTGCGGGCCATCGTGGCCCGGGCATGGAGCGATGCGGAACGGGACACCTACAAAGCACTGGTCGGCGGGATGAACAATCTGAATCAGCTGACTAAGGCGACGCACCTGGGCGCTACGCTCCAGGCCGAGGCTACCACGCTGTTTACCTCCATGCGCCGGTTGCTGGCGGAACTGGTGCCAGCGCAGGAGATAGAACAAAATCAAGAATTGTCATGATAGCTAAAATCATTCGGCATTCTAGTTTCGTGGAGCCGTGCTTCTACGCTTTGAAAGGAGACCTCAAGCGTCCAGAGGTGCTAGCCGCGAATGGCGTGCGCATGAGTAGTGCCGGCGAGATGGCCGCTGACTTTGAGTTGCAGCGTAGCACCCGACCAGGATTGCGCCAAGCGGTGGAACACATTGCGCTAGCTTGGCTACCGCAGGAGACAGAAAAGCTGACCAACGAAGTCATGGGGCGGGCGGCCATGCTGTACCTGCAGGAACGGAACATCGACCCAATGACTACGCAGTGGGCCTTGGTCCGGCACTACGACCAGGAGCACCCCCATTGCCATTTGCTTCTGAACCGGGTGAAGGACGACAAACAGGTGTTGCCAGATAAACGCAGTCACCTGCGCAGCGCCGAGGCGTGCCGCAAAGTCGAGGCCGCGATGGGGTTCGAGGATGCGGCCCAACTCGGGGCGGCCGCGAAGCTGCGAGAGGTCGTGGAAGGGAAGATGCCGGCGGATGTTGCGGAGCGGGTGCAATGCAAGGACCTTATTCGAAAAGCTCTGGAAAAGCACCTGCCCACGGCTACGACCGTGCATGAGTTACGAGAGGCACTGGCCACGGAGGGGGTGCGGATGAAGGCGACGCTGCAGCAGGGTGGCCAGCTGCAAGCTGTCGTATTCGAGGCGACCAAGTATCCAGGGCTGCACGTGAAGGGCTCCGAGGTGGCGCGGGAGTACAGCGGCGTGGGACTGCATAAAACGATGGAGGCGCAAGCTAAACACCGGGCGCAAACAGACTCCACGGTCAAGTTGCCCCAGCAACCAGCTGCCCCCGCCGTGCCCGAACCAGCAGCGACGCTGCAGTCGACTTCGATGGCTTCTGCAACGCTACCTGAGGGTACCCTGCCGGTTGCCCCGCGTCCAATAGTCGCCGCATCGGTGGAAGGCCGGGTTGAGGTAGCGGTAGCGTCAGCTGAGGTAGATAAAAAGCAGCCTCCAGCCTCGGTGGCCAACCAGGCCCCTGCCGTTCTTCAGCCTGAACAAAACGTACTGCCGCCGGTGCTGGCCGTCGCGGCCGTGCCACCACTAGCGGGGGCGCCTGGTCTGCTGGCTAGCTCGCGGGAGACGCCTGCTTCACCTGCCGACCGTTCGCCGCTGGGACATGTTGGGCCAGCAGACCTGGCCGCGGCAGTTTCCTCAGCGGAGGCCATTGCCCAGCCGCCGCGCTCAGAGCCCGGCAAGTCAATGCAAGCTGCAGCGATTCAGTCGGCAGAAGTCCCCGCATCTGCCCATTCCAATTTGCTGGATAACGCTGCCGTGACTGCGTCGGTTGTGGAGTCCAAGGCCTTCTGGCAGCACGGAATTATCCAAATGTTGTCCACTGAAAAATGGACGAGCGACGAGCGATTGAGTCGGGTGCAGGCAGCACTGGTTACGGCTGGAGCCACCGTAGGTGAGATTGTGCCACCAACCATGGGACGAAATAAGGTTGCGCTGCTACCGTACTCTTTTGACCCGACTTCGCCGCAGTTAGTGGAAGTGAACGCCGTGCTGCGTGATGTACAGGCCGCCTGCGACAGCAAGGGAGTTAGCACCAGCAGAGTCAAGGAGCAGCCGCATAGCTGGCACCAGCCCCATGCATTGCCCGAAGCTGACCACTTGGAATGGCCGGCGCGAGAAGGGCAATTTAACCAAGCGCAAATTGTGGTCGATGACCCGGTGAGGGGACAGGCCCGCGCCGAAAGGGTTGCGGAAGAGTTGCGACGGGCGGGCGCAAGCGTGAGTGAGGCAACGCGCGATAACCAAGGGCTGCTCACCATGCAGGTGCACTATCACACGTGTGCGCCGACTATCAGCGACATCGACACGGTGCTGGCCCAAGTGGCGGGTACGTCGGTTGCGGGACTGGAGGTCAAGGAGAGTCCGCAAAACAAGGACGCTCGCCTTGATGGCGTGGTACTTGTCGCTGTCCGGCAAGCAGAAAACAGCACTGGCAAAGAAATGGGGGCTTAAAGAACGCAACCCCAGGAAGAACCCCTGCTAGCGGAACTGGCGCAACGTCTCCAGTTCCGCTAGCAGGGGTTCTTCCTGGGGTTGCGTTAGTAGCAGTGCCAGGAGAATGAAGGCGCAGCTACTGCGCGTTCTCGGCTTTGAGCCGGGCCTTTTCCTGGGCAGCCTGCTGGGCTTCGAACGCTTTGCTCAGTACATCGAGGCGACCTTCCATACCAAAGCCGCGCGCCTGCTCCACGTACGCGGCCCGCGCCCGGCGGCCCTCCCAGAAGAGCCGGTACTTGCCCTCCGCCTGGCCAGGGCCAAACAAGTAAGTGACTTCCGGCCGCAGCAGGGTCGAGTTACCAATGGCCAGAAAGCGGCAGAACTTGCCATTCAGAAAGTAGTAGAGTTGAGTCGATACCTGCGCCTGGTGCTTACCAAACCAGCCCTCTTTTCCTTCATAGGAGTAGGTGCGCGTCAACTCGCCCGGGGTGGGGGGCAGGGGGCGCATCTGGGGGAAGGCGCTCAACGGCTCGCCGAACGTGTGGCCCGCGATGCCGTTGAGCGAATCGACTTGGCTGCCGAAGGGAAACTGAGGGGTGGGGGCCGGGGGAGTACCGACGATTGCCGGGACCTCGCTGGTGGACGGGCTAGGGGAAGAGCAGCCGGTTAGCAGCCCCGCTAGCAGGGTCAGGCCCATTGTGGTAACCAGCGAAGCGCGGAAAATGAGTAACATAAGCGGGATAGAGAAACGGAAAGAGAAGGGGGTAGGTACGTAAAAATGCCAGGCTGCCCAGCGCAGACGCCCGCCTATAATGGGCTGTGGCACGGGAGGACACCCCGCTACTGGCCGGGCGTAGCGCCGGGGGCCGGGGCGGCCGGCGAGGAGGGTAGCGGCAGATGACCCAGTGCGCCGCGGGCGGCACGCAGCGCCCGTATCCGCTCCGGAGCCGCGGCGCGGGCCAGGGCCGGGTCGGCACTGCCGGGCCGCCCCTGCGGACCTCGGTGCGTCGCGGCGAACACGTTATCCGCCACCGAATTGCCCAGAGCCAGACTCGTGACCACCGCGAAGACGCGCGGCCCGTAGGCCAGCGGGTTCTCCGCCATCTCGTCCAGGGCCTCCAGGGCCTCGTCCTGGTAGTTGACCATCCGCTTGGCCAGGTAGCAGGCCCGGTCTGGGTAAATAGGCGGGTCGAGCTCCGGCAAGCTAGGTGAAGTGGCCAGGCGCTGCGTCAGCAGGGTGACATCGGCATAGTCGAGGTACACCTGCTCGCCGGCCACCCAGAGGTCGGGCTTGTAGGCAAGCATCGTATTGCCCCAGGTGGCGAAATCCAGCGTCGGAAAGTGGTCGGCCAACTCCTGCATCAGGTAGGCCAGGGCGAGGGCGAGCTGGGCGGGGGTCGCCTTGTCATAGGGGATGCAGGTGGCCGCCGGGGCGGGGGAGGGAGCGGGGGAAGTAGCCATAAGCGTAGATAAAAAGGGGG